>NZ_BBYF01000042.1 GCF_001894745.1 Paenibacillus sp. NAIST15-1 | reverse complement strand
AGCGGGCGAATCAGCTCGCCCGGACGCTGCGGGACAAAGGCGTGAAGCCGGGCCGGTTGGTCGGCGTTCTGCTGGAGCGCTCGCCGGAGATGATGGTCGGCATTCTGGCCATCCTGAAAGCGGGCGGCGCCTACGTTCCGATCGATCCCGCATATCCCGAGGAACGGATCGCTTATTTGCTCCGAGACAGCGGTGCGGAGCTGCTGCTCACTTGCAAGCGGGAACTGCCGCCGGGGCAATTCTCGGGCGAGCAGCTTGACTTGGCGGACGAGACGCTGTACTCGGGGGATGGTGAGGATCTATCCGCCACGTCGGGGCCGCATGATCTGTCTTATGTGATCTATACCTCCGGTTCCACCGGCGAGCCCAAGGGCGTGATGATCGAGCATCATTCGGTAATCAACCGCTTGCAGTGGATGCAGAGGCGCTTCCCGCTGGCGGAGGATGACGTCATCATGCAAAAAACGCCGTTCAGCTTCGACGTGTCGGTCTGGGAGTTGTTCTGGTGGGGCATGCAGGGAGCGTCGGCGGTGTTCCCGGAGCCGGGTGCGGAGAAAAATCCAGAGTCGATTGCGCGATGCGTGGAGAGGCACCGGGTAACGGTGATGCACTTCGTGCCTTCGATGCTGCAGCTGTTTCTGGAGCATGTCGAGGAAGCCGGGGATACGGGGCGGCTGCGCACGCTGCGCCGGGTGTTCGCGAGCGGGGAGGCGCTGCAGGCTAAGCAGGCGAGCCGATTCGGCCGTTTGCTGAAGGATGCGTGGGGGACGGAACTAGTCAATCTGTACGGACCGACGGAGGCGACGGTGGACGTGTCGTACCATAACTGCTCATGCGTGGAGGAGTCGGCGCGTATTCCAATTGGCCAACCGATCGACAACATCTCGCTATACGTGCTGGACGGCCACCGGCGGTTGCAGCCGGTCGGGGTGCCGGGCGAGCTGTACATCGCCGGAGTCGGCCTGGCGCGCGGGTATTGGAACCGTCCGGAACTGACGGCGGAGAGGTTCGTGGATAACCCGTTTGCGCCAGGAGAGAGGATGTACCGGACGGGCGATCTGGCAAGGTGGCTGCCGAACGGGGAAGTAGAGTATTTGGGCCGGATCGACCACCAGGTGAAGATCCGAGGATATCGGATCGAGCCGGGAGAGATCGAGACACAGCTGCTGCGGCACGAACGGATCAGGGAAGCGGCGGTTACGGTAAGGCCCGGTGAGGCAGGGCTGAAGGATCTGTGCGCATATTATGTGGCCGACGGCGACCTGGAAGCCGGTGAAGTAAGA
>NZ_BBYF01000041.1 GCF_001894745.1 Paenibacillus sp. NAIST15-1 | reverse complement strand
TCGTTTAGACACGAACCATTTTAATTGGAATCGCTTCCACTTGATTCTGGTTGTAAAATTTCTCTGGTGCCATATCCCTAATACTGGAATGAATCCTGCGTTCATTATAGAATCGTATGAATTCGGATACCACTTGATATGCTTCACCATAAGTTTGAAATTCGTATTTACTCAAACAATCATCCTGCAATATTCGATGAAATGACTCGATATGGGCATTCATATTCGGCGTTCTAGGTGGTATTCTTTCATGCTCCATACCAAAGTCGATACAAGCTTCCTCGAAAGTGCTTGATATGAACTGAGGACCGTTGTCTGAACGGATTACTGGCATCGTCTGAGAGCTAAATAATTGACGTTTAAACAAAGCAGCTTGTATGGTTCGTACAACGTCTTTGGCTTCACATCGAAGGCCAATATGATACGATACAATTGCACGATCATAGACGTCAATAATAGATTGTATGAAGAAAAATCGTTGTTCACCTGCTATATAACCGTATTTAATATCGGTTTCATACAGTTGATTGGAATTCGTTATCGTTCGATTTGACGCGATCTTTTTCGGAAATCGAACTCGTTTCTGACGTTGTGGCTTTAGGATACCTAGTTCCTTGCACAGTCGATATACTTTCTTCTTGTTTATCCGAAGCTTGTGCTGTTCGCGCAATGCCACCGTCAATTTACGGTAACCATAACTAGCCCCATCGCTAGCGATAAGCTCCATAAGCCATTCTTTAATCTGTTCATCAGATATTGTGCAACCATTTGTAAGCTGCGAGAATCCAGGTGTTGGGCGTCCCTCACTCACTGATTTACTGCGTAATTGTGCTTTCTTATGATAGTAATAACTCGAGCGTGGAATGTTAGCTAGACGCAGAACGAGTTGGGTGCTATATCCTTGTTCGATGTAGAAATCGGCTACTTCAATTTTTTCAGCAAGTGAGGGTTTTTCTTTTTTATAAGATCACGGAGAATAGCGATCTCTAGCGCTTGTTCTCCAAGCAATTTTTTTAACTGATCATTTTCCTCAGCTATTGCTTTGGAGTCAAACTCCGAGATTTGTTTCATTTGAACATCACCGAACTTGCCATCGCGATATTCTTTAATCCAACGATGGAGCATATTCGTTGCTATTTCATAGCGGCGAGCAACCGCCGCTGTATTTTCAGTCTCCAGTGCTTCTTTCACCAATTGTAATTTGAAGTCTGTTGAATGTTTTGTTCGTTTCATTTCATCATCCCCTGTCAACTATTAGTGTAAATCATATACACTCTTAGTGTCCAAGTTCATTAAGGGGCTTATGAG
>NZ_BBYF01000040.1 GCF_001894745.1 Paenibacillus sp. NAIST15-1 | reverse complement strand
CCGTTAGAATTCCTGTAATACGAATAATTGGGTGGTTGAACAAAAACGAGCGCCTCGGTACGATGGGGTTGTGCACGAGGTCATTGCCTCAATAATCCCATCCAGGAGGTCGCTCTACTATGAAGTTTAAGGCACAGGACAAGCAAAATCAACTCATTGAAAACATTACCGTTCATCACCTAGTCATCGGCGTAGATATCGCCCAAGAATTCCATGTGGCCCGCGCAGTCAGCTTTCGTGGAATTGCATTAGGTACACCGCTAGAGTTTGGCAATCATCTTGAGGGGTTTGAGATGCTGGGACGCTGGATCCATGATCTACTCAAAGTCTACAAGCTTAACAAAGTCATTGTAGGCATGGAACCCACCGGACATTACTGGCTAAATCTCGCACGTTGGCTCTCTTCTCAGAGCATTGAGTCCGTTCTTGTTAATCCCCATCTCGTCAAAAAGAATAAGGAGAACCGTGACAATACCCCATCTAAAAGCGACCGCAAGGACGCTCTTGTCATTGCAGATATGGTCAAAAACGGGTATTACTCCCCTGTTCGTTTTCATCCAGAAGCCTACGAAGAACTGCGAATTCTCATGGCTAACCGAGACACGGTTACCAAACGGCTCAACAGCGCTGTTAACCAAATTCATCGATGGGTAGATATCGTATTCCCTGAGCTGCGCCAGGTCTTTAAGATCCTTACTTGCACAAGTGCCATTGCAACGCTCAGACTCTTCCCCTTGCCGGAGGAAATTTGTCGCTTAACAACAGAGCAGGTCCTTGCTGGATGGAAACAATATGTGAAGCGTCATGCTGGAGCTAAACGAGCGGAGCAGCTCATTGTACTAGCAAAATCCAGTGTTGGCGCCAAGCAAGCACTCCATGCCTATAAACTTCACCTGGGACAATTGCTCGAGGAATATGACTTGGCTAAGCGCCAGCTTGAACAGATTGAGCATGAGCTTCACCTCACCCTTAAGCGTATTCCCTACGCACAGAAGTTGCTTGAAATTCAGGGTTTGAATGCAACGAGCTTGGCCGGTGTTCTAGGAGAAACCGGAAATCTGAGCGGATATGCCCATGGAAATGCTTTGTTACGACATGCCGGCCTTAATCTGACAGAGGCGAGTTCTGGAAAGTGGCGTGGTAAAATGTCGCTTAGCAAACGTGGCCGCCCTCGTCTACGTAGGTTTCTCTATCTCATGACAATGTGTATGGTTATGACAAATTCGGATATCAGAGCTTTGCACCATTTCAACGTCGAGGTAAAGAAGTTAAAGAAAATGAAATCCATTATGAAATTATGCGGTAAAGTTGCACGAATGCTAGTGGGCTTAGCAAAAAGTTGCGAGGGCTATGACTCAGCCAAAGTTTTCCCGCAAGCAGCCTAAGTACATTCTTCCCTCACTAGCTCATGCATTCGCAGGATAACAAGAAGCACGGAGTATCGGGAGAAGTTAAGCAAAAGGGCTCGGACCCGTTCCGTTAGAAAGACCGACCTCCACCCCTAGGTTAGATGTGACGAAGGAATGAAAGGGCTTAGACCCGTTGAGACATGGGAGTGAGAATCGCTAAGGCGAAGTGGAGACGTGCGCATATGGAATAATATGGGTGGTTGATGCCTCACCTTTGTTTTCGCATGCCCTTGCTACGATCCCCAAGTCACCGGCTACTACAAGTCTTCTTCCCTCACATTTACCATAGGGTGAAATCCTGCGAATTCATGAGTCTGAGTGAGGAAACTTAATCATTTTGAGGGAG
>NZ_BBYF01000039.1 GCF_001894745.1 Paenibacillus sp. NAIST15-1 | reverse complement strand
GGGGGTGTCCCAAAAGTCTAAAAAGATTTGGGACGCCCCCTTGTTTTCAAATATGTAAAACAAAAAGAAACCGTTCTTTAGTAAAATGGAAGTACCACCCACCATTTACGAAAGGAACGGTTTCTTTGTACATTCAATATAGCATGGATCAACTTTATCTGCCAATGGATTTGGAAGAAGACATTCCCCAAAATCACCTCGTTCGTATCATCAATCATGCGGTGAATCGCATAGACGATCAAATATTTGCAGCAGCTTATCCCGGTGGAGGCCGAAATAGTTACCACCCGAAAATGCTCACTAAAATTATCATCTACGCCTACACGCAACGTATTTATTCTTCTCGCCAAATTGCTAAAGCCGTGAGAGAGAACATTCCTTTTATGTGGCTTGCAGCCAGACAGCGTCCGGATTTCCGTACCATTAATCGTTTTCGCTCCGAGCGAATGAGAGGCGTGCTTGAAAAGATCTTCACGTCTATCCTTGGTTTCCTTATTGAGGAGAAGTACATTAAGTTGGAGCATTATTTTGTAGACGGTACAAAAATCGAAGCGAATGCGAATAAGTACACCTTCGTATGGGGAAAATCTGTGGCGAAGCACAAAGCTAATTTGCAAGAGAAAGTAAAAGTATTGTTTACGAGCATTGAAGAAGCAGAGCGGCAGGAAGAGCAAGAACTACAAGATCGAGATTTACTAGAGCTGGGCGAATTGAGTGAAGTCACGAGCGTGAAGTTGGAACAAGCGGTAGAGAAACTGGAACAAAAGCTGCAGGAACAACCTAAAGATAAACCACTAAAAAAGGCAGTTCGGTTGTTGCGTAAAGATTTTTTGCCGCGATTAAAAAGCTACGAACATCACCAGAAAGTGCTTGGAGAACGGAATAGCTACAGCAAAACCGACCCGGACGCTACCTTTATGCGAATGAAAGAAGATCATATGAAGAATGGCCAGCTCAAGCCCGGCTATAATGTACAGATCGGCACAGAGGATCAATTCATTGTCGGATACAGTTTGCATCAGCGGCCTACCGACACACGTTGCATGAAGCCCCATTTACAGAAAGTGAAGAGCGCTTTAGGAAAGCTCCCAGGAACAGTTATAGCTGATGCTGGTTATGGAAGCGAAGAGAACTACGCCTATTTGGAGCAAGAAAACGTAGAGGCCATCGTCAAATACAGCACGTACCACAAAGAGAAATCGAAGAAGTGGCAACAGGACATTAGCAGAATCGACAACTGGAAGTATGATACGCAGGCGGATTTGTGGACGTGTCCTGGCGGACAGTCCCTCCATTTTCACCGTGAGAGCAAACAGAAAACGGAAAGTGGTTATGAGATCCTCCTTCGCCACTATCGGAGCCAGGACTGTATGAGTTGCCCACTCAAAGCAGCCTGTTCGAAAGCAACCGGGAATCGTGAAATTCGAGTAAGCATGCAATATCTTCGCTACAAGCAATGCGTACAGGAAAAGCTGCGAAGCGAAGAAGGATACGCGCTGTCGGTTCGACGAATGATCGAGCCAGAGAGTGTATTTGGGCAACTGAAAAATAACAGAGGATTTAGACGTTTCCTGCTTCGAGGCCTATCGAAAGTAAGCCTTGAGGTCGGGTGGCTTTCCCTTGCCCACAATTTGCTGAAGTGGGCAACAATGAAGCAAAAAGGTCGAGTATGGGTACAAATGTAACCCATAGCTCGACCTTTTTCAAATCTAGAGTCGTCTCACAAGTAGTAAAAACCTACTTATGGGACAGCCCCTTT
>NZ_BBYF01000038.1 GCF_001894745.1 Paenibacillus sp. NAIST15-1 | reverse complement strand
ACGTTGCTCGTTGTTCAGTTTTCAAAGAACAATCTTCAATCCAGCGCTTTAGCTTATTGCCTCTTTCGCTTTCGTTCACCGCATCTCTCAGCGGCGACTTTTATATCTTATCACTTCATCAACTCGAAGTCAACAACTTTTTTCAATTTGTTTTCTTCGTTTGATTCACTGCCTCCTAATGAAGCAGGAATTAGAATATATCATATTTCGAAGGTAGAATGCAAGACTTTTTTAAACTAATTTTAAATCCTTTATTTCATGTCCTCCAATCCTCTTCTTTCTATCCTCTGTACCTACTCCTCGGTTAAAATGTTGTTCAGCATTGTAATGAATGCTTTAGCTGCTGGCGACAGATGCTTGTTTTAGTAATGAACATATTGAACCCCTCTCTCAAACTTCACTTCATCTATGGGAATACAACTAGCAGTCCGCTAGCAATCTCCTGCATCTTCATTAATTCAGATACTGCTGCTATGCAAGTCCATGAATAACGCCCTGCTTAATTCCTTCCAAGCTGCTGATTTCAATCGTATTGGATATCGAGATGCCTGCCTGTTCGAACTTCATATCGAGGAATTGCCTTGTTGCCGACTTATCCGGCTTCATAAGGAAGGTCACATTTGAGAATCATATAACGTACATCTCCTCTTCAGAACCACACGGTGATCTGGACGTGCAATGAGAACGAGGCGATCCTGATAAAACGCACAAGTCTGATACCGTGATTCATCGACTTCTACTTGATCGGACAATACGAGAAATTCAATGCTCTTGGATTCCAATTGATGAATCAGCTGCTGTGAGGATGTAAGCTTCATCTTGGATTCACGCCTGAGCAACCCATGTCGCGGCCCCATCGAAGCACTTGGATTCGGAATCGATATTCAGCCTGGAGATGTCGTTCTTCGCTGCAATTTTGCCACTATAGAAGACGGTGTAGTGCTGGATCGACGCGCTGGCCGCATACGGGAACATACGGACAAACATGCTGAATCCATTTCAGGAATAGAAGTAGCCGAGGGCATCTATGCTTACTGCAAGCCAGCGACTGAACATCGTGCTGTACTTGTGCTGCGTAGACAGGGATTAAGTGATCAAATTACTGATTCTGACCCGAAAGCCGAACGACGGCAAACCGTATCTTCCTGTTCAGCCGTTGGAAGATACATTAGAAGCACGACGACTGCTTCTGCAGTCAACCGCTTCTTAGAAATATCTTCTCGGATCTTGTCATCGCAACCTGCGAATGAGGAGCGAGTAGCTAATGGATTGCTGCCTGCCAGCTTCATTCTAACCCGTGGTGCAGGTAGTATGGTTGAACTTGAGCCGATTGCTTCAAAAATGAATTTCCGAGGTTGCTGCATTGCAGCAGCCCCCACTCTCTTTAAGTGGTGGGGGTTGCTATATAGAATAGCATTCGTGAACGCCCCATTAATCATCTGTTTCTTTTATATATAAGAAACATGTATTCAAATCACAGGAAATAGTCACTTCAATAGACATTCTGTCAATTCGCCTCCTTAAGCGAGTAACCAGTACTAGTCCATCGAAATTGCATTAAAGCTCTTAACCACTTTTATACACCCACCGTCATTGCTTCCTTCGATGTACCTTAGAATCAGTCTCCCTACACTATTGAAATACATGTGTGAGTAGAACATTCTACAGCCATGGCTCCATTGGAGTTCACCTTGTTGAATGTGTTCTGGCACTTATGGCTGCTGTCTCCACGCTGGCATTGCCTATTGACGATGCGCGCTGTCGACTCAAGTGGACTCGTTAAAGTCAACGAAATGGACATATGCCTGTACAAAGCGTAAGCATTTAAGAAAAAAAGCCGATTGCTGTTAAACCTAAATTAGGCGCAAGCATTCGGCTTTTTTACATACCTATATTAAGTATAGTAAAAAAGACCACCGTCGAGATGTCTCAACAGTGGTCTTTAGTTGCTTGGCGACGTCCTACTCTCCCGGGACCCTGCGGTCCAAGTACCA
>NZ_BBYF01000037.1 GCF_001894745.1 Paenibacillus sp. NAIST15-1 | reverse complement strand
CACCAGTAACACCAGTAACACCAGTAACACCAGTAACACCAGTAACACCAGTAACACCAGCTGCACCGGTAGCGCCAGTGTCGCCAGTAGCACCGGTAAAGCCAGTAGCACCAGTAGCGCCGGTAGCGCCAGTCGCACCAGTAGAGCCAGTCGTACCAGTAGAGCCAGTAACGCCGGTAGCCCCAGTCGCGCCGGTGTTGCCTGTAGCACCAGTAACGCCAGTCGCACCCGTAGCGCCGGTGGCACCAGTGTCTCCGGTAGCGCCGGTAGAACCAGTAGAACCAGTAACGCCAGTCGCTCCAGTAGAACCAGTAACGCCAGTAGTGCCTGTAGCTCCAGTAGAGCCAGTAGCTCCAGTAGAGCCAGTAGAGCCAGTAGCGCCGGTAGCACCAGTCGCGCCGGTAACGCCAGTAGCACCGGTCGCGCCGGTAGAGCCAGTAACGCCAGTCGCCCCAGTCGCCCCAGTCGCCCCAGTAACGCCGGTAACGCCCGTAGCACCAGTAGCACCAGTAACTCCAGTAGCACCAGTATCGCCGGTAGCTCCCGTAACGCCGGTAGCGCCAGTGTCGCCCGTAGCACCAGTAGCACCAGTAACGCCAGTAGCACCAGTAACGCCAGTAGCACCAGTAACGCCAGTTGCGCCAGTAACGCCAGTCGCGCCGGTAACACCAGTAGAACCAGTCGTACCAGTAACGCCGGTAGCGCCCGTAACGCCAGTCACTCCGGTAGCGCCAGTAATGCCAGTAGCACCAGTAACGCCGGTAGCACCGGTAGTGCCAGTAGTGCCGGTCGCCCCTGTGTCTCCGGTAACGCCAGTAGCCCCAGTAACGCCGGTAGCACCGGTAGCACCTGTAGCTCCAGTAACCCCCGTAGCGCCAGTAACACCAGTAACACCAGTAGAGCCAGTCGCCCCAGTAGAGCCGGTAGCCCCCGTAGCTCCAGTAATACCAGTCACGCCAGTAGATCCGGTCGCCCCTGTGTCTCCGGTAACGCCAGTAGCACCAGTAACGCCGGTAGCACCAGTAACGCCGGTAGCACCAGTAGCACCGGTAGCACCAGTAGCGCCAGTCGCCCCGGTTGCGCCAGTAGCGCCGGTGTCGCCCGTAGCACCAGTAGCACCGGTAACGCCAGTAACGCCAGTAACGCCAGTCGCACCAGTCGCCCCGGTTGCGCCAGTAGCGCCAGTCACGCCGGTAGCACCGGTAGAGCCAGTAACGCCAGTAGCGCCGGTTGCACCAGTAGCGCCAGTCGCACCGGGCGCCCCGGTAGCGCCAGTCCCGCCAGTCACGCCGGTAGCCCCCGTAACGCCAGTAACACCAGTAGCCCCAGTAACGCCAGTGGCACCCGTGGCGCCAGTGTCGCCCGTAGTCCCAGTCGAGCCCGTAGCACCGGTAACGCCAGTAGAGCCAGTAACGCCAGTCGCGCCAGTAGCACCAGTAGCGCCAGTCGCGCCAGTAGCACCAGTAGCGCCAGTCGCCCCGGTTGCGCCAGTAGCGCCGGTGTCGCCCGTAGCACCAGTAGCACCAGTAGCACCGGTAGCACCGGTAACGCCAGTAGCGCCGGTAGCACCAGTGACGCCAGTCGCCCCAGTAACGCCAGTAGCGCCAGTAGCACCAGTAGCGCCAGTCGCCCCGGTTGCGCCAGTAGCGCCGGTGTCGCCAGTAGCACCAGTAGCACCGGTAACGCCAGTAGCGCCGGTAGCACCAGTGACGCCAGTCGCCCCAGTAACACCAGTTGCTCCAGTGGCTCCGGTATCGCCAGTCGCGCCAGTAACGCCAGTCGCCCCAGTAATGCCAGTAGCCCCCGTAACGCCGGTAGCGCCAGTGGCACCAGTAACGCCAGTAGCGCCAGTCGAGCCGGTAGTGCCAGTTGCGCCAGTAGAACCAGTAGCGCCAGTCGCACCAGTAGAGCCAGTGTCGCCAGTCGCCCCAGTAACACCGGTAGCACCAGTAGAGCCAGTAGAGCCAGTAGAGCCAGTAGAGCCAGTAGAGCCAGTGTCGCCGGTCGTCCCAGTAACACCGGTAACTCCAGTAACGCCGGTAGCGCCCGTAACGCCGGTAGCGCCCGTAACGCCAGTAACACCAGTAGCCCCAGTAACGCCAGTGGCGCCCGTAGTCCCAGTCGAGCCCGTAGCACCGGTAACGCCAGTGGCACCCGTGGCACCAGTGTCGCCCGTAGTCCCAGTCGAGCCCGTAGCACCGGTAACGCCAGTGGTACCAGTAACGCCGGTAACGCCAGTAGCTCCAGTCGCACCGGTAGCACCAGTAGCACCGGTAGCACCGGTAACGCCAGTAGAGCCGGTAGAGCCAGTAACGCCAGTAGCTCCAGTCGCACCGGTAGCGCCAGTGTCGCCAGTAGCACCGGTAACGCCAGTGGCACCCGTGGCGCCAGTGTCGCCCGTAGTCCCAGTCG
>NZ_BBYF01000036.1 GCF_001894745.1 Paenibacillus sp. NAIST15-1 | reverse complement strand
AGAGTCGTCTCACAAGTAGTAAAAACCTACTTATGGGACAGCCCCTTTCTTTGAATACTGTGCTCCGGTACCGCCAACGGAAAGGCCAAGCGATGTCAAAGCCTCTTCGATTGCCGGCTTTATCATTCATCCTGGATTCCCGGCAACTCATAACGTTGTTACAAATGGCAATCCTAAAACATCAGCTATTGTTCCGCGTTTTTATTAATTACTCCTTTAATCCTTCTAACTCCAGCAGCAGAAGATTGTTCTTTTTTAATACTGAACTTTCCTAATCTTGTTATATACCCTGCATCACTATTAGCTGGCTCCGCACCATCATTAATTAGAAAAGTAGCCGCTCTCACATGATCAAGTATGATTCTAAACGACTTTAAATCGTCAGCATATTGTTTACCACTTAACCCCATCAATTTTTTCTTGGGATTAAGGAAGAAAGCCGTATTATAAATATCCTTGTCACCATTAAGGGCTGTTGCAACCCTTTCTAATCCGCCTCCATAATCAATATTGGGATTTTGCATTTTTACAAATCCTGTGTCTTCTTTTTTGTAACACATAAATACGTTGTTCCCAATTTCTAAAAACCTCTCGCTTACAGAAGCAGGATGATCCAGTGAATCACCGGCTGGTTCAAGATCATAGAACATTTCACTATCAGGCCCACCCGGTTCACCAACAGGCATATCCAATGGACTTCCGGCTCAACTCCACCAATTTTCTTTTTCATCGTATAAGAATATTCTTCCACCTCTAGATGCCCCATATTGATAGGGATCATCTTCAATGATAGGTTCTATACCAACTGATTTAAATTTTTCTGACCAGATTTGAATGGCTTCCGTATCTTTCTGTCTATTCAAATCATCACTTCCTATAAAAGCACTGATATACAGCCTGCCAGGATCAATTCCTAATTCGATAATATGCCAATTCCAAATGGCATCGATTTGCTTTTTCTTATAGTTATTTTCATTTGCTTTAAACTCCCATCGACCTATCATTTCAAAAAATGTCAGATGCGACGTATCTCCTACTTCATCAATATCCACTGTCCACACTTCTGAATATTAGCAATCTCATTACCTATCGGATGCTTTTCCCCCAATAAACATGGAACCATAGGTTGCATTTCACTTCCTGTAAACAACGTTGAGGGATCATTTTCTGGTAACAAGCTAGAAGAGGGCACTTGGCTAGCCCCTATTCCTTTCATAAAATCAATATATGATTTTCTTAACTCATCTGGTGTCATTTTCACCACGCTCAATACCTCCAAACGAAAATGAATGAAAAAGAAAGAATTAGTTTCTATGTGTCCAAATTTATTGGGTTAATCCGGAGGCATCTCCTAAATCTTGATTACTATCTAATGAATAGGTTAATGATACTGTCTCGCCATCGAAAATCGCCTCATTAATAGTGAACGCTATGCCTTGGCTCTCTTGCGACATATTGATCTCATTCGAAAATTCTTTGTAATCATGGTAAACCCCAGTTCCAATTATTCTAAAAATATCTCTGATTATAGAGATATTGTTCGCATAAGCTGGGAACGCAGCTCCCAATGCTGCCGTTGATATGCAAGCTACAATCACAGCGGCCGTAATGCCCTTGATCCAAGTTCGTTTCTTTCGATGGATTGTTTCTTTCACGGCTTTCTTGACTCTAGCCCATTCGATTTCACTAACCCTAATCTCCTCGAATTCCTTGTCATCGATATCTACATCGTTCAATAGTTCATAAATAGCATGACGAATATTTTGAAATCCAGAAGATTTGGCAAAGCACTGTTTTACCATGTTCGATCAGATTATTGAGATGCTTGACGGGGTCAATGTTTTGTACGCACATAAAAAAGCCTTTCATTTTTGATAAATTAGATATTCATATTCTGACCCAACGCATGAATAATAGATCTTAATAAAAACTTAAGATAAAATTTCTGTTTTCTTTAAATATATATTCTATAATTTAATGCACAAATATGAAAAATCTCTTTAAAAGAAGATACAGTTTTCTGTAGCGTTTATATGGGGATTTAAAGAAAAATAAACACGATATTTTCACTTAGTATAGTCATCTTTATTAACAACAAAATCTACGGTTTATTAGGAGAACAATTTATGAGTAAAAGAATAAAAGAATTAGATTCTATAAGAGGTTTAGCCGCTATTGCAGTGGTATTTGGGCACTTTTGTTTAATGCTACCATCATTGCCTAATTCTATTAAATTCTCCCCTCTTAGGTTTTTATGGGCTGGTGGAGAAGCTGTAATCATTTTTTATGTACTTAGTGGTTATGTACTATCTATGGCACTTTATCATTCAAAAACAAATTATTGGGGATATTTAATTAAGCGATTTGTACGAATCTATATCCCTTATTATGTCTGGATTTTCATCACCTTCGCTTTATTCGTTTTATTTTCGCCGTATGAGGTGATGGGATTACGAGATTGGTTCTATGATAAGTGGCAGGGTTCTATAACAAAATTAGATATTATCAATCATATTGTACTTCTAAACAATTTTTTTACAGACAATTACAACCCGGTGATCTGGTCATTGGCTCAAGAAATGCGTATATCTATCGTGTTCCCCTTGCTGTTCCTTCTTTTTTATAAACAGAGTTGGAAGAAAACGATACTGTTTGCCATGAGCTTTTCTTTAATTAGTATTTTCCTTAATATGTTGCATATTGGGAAAGCTGAGGGATTTTATAATGGTTACGCCGATACACTGCATTTCACGTCAATGTTTATGGTTGGAATGCTACTTTTTAAACATCAGGAAGAACTTACTCAATTATATAAAAATATGAAAAGTATAAATAGAAAACTACTTATCGCATTAGGGGTCTTTCTGTATTTATACTCCATTTTGATTTATGGGCTTTCTCAAAATGATACTACTTTCTTATTAAAAGATTGGGGTGTCGTAATTGGTGTTAGTATAATAATCATTATGGCAATCAATAACCTAAAGGTAAAAACTATTTTAAATAAGGGTGTATTTGTATACTTAGGGGAAATTTCATATAGTATCTATTTATGTCATTTTCCAATCACGATGGTACTGTTTAAACTTTTGTATGCTAAGATACCTACCCTTTTTCTTCTTATCTTATGTATTACAACGACAATACTTTGTTCTATATTATCATACCATTTAATTGAAAAGAAATGTATCAATTGGGCAAAACAAAGAACAACAAAGTTCAAAAAAAAGGTGTGATACTTGCAGCATCTGAAATTGTTGTTAAATGATTATGTGAACTGGTACAATAAACACCGGATTCACGGAACACTAAGCTATATGAGACGAGTTGATTACAGAAAATTAGCCCGTAAAAAAGTTGTCTAGTTTAGTATTCACAATCCACATGCGGATCAAGAAAAATGGTTAATGTAGAATTGCTGGATGCTTACAGTAGTCACAATAACCGTATCTGCGGTTATCAGAAAAACAAGACTATATTACTTTGTTGCGAAGTCAAATTTTATAACGAATGGAAGAAAGAGCAAAGGAGTAGCATTCGCTACTCCTTTTTGTTTTAACTAGAGTCGTTCAATAAGTTCCCCACGCCAGTCAGTATCAAATGTATTTCGAATATATCATTCCAACACTGATGCTTTTGAATCTATCAAATTTCCATTGAGTGTAATAGGAGTTGAACCATCAAACTTAACTGTTTTAGAAGCCCCAGTACCAAAAAATAAACTTAAGCTGGTAACTATACCGGATTAACCCCATAAATTTGGACACATAGAAACTAATTCTTTCTTT
>NZ_BBYF01000035.1:0-2500 GCF_001894745.1 Paenibacillus sp. NAIST15-1 | reverse complement strand
TTATTAGACGAAGAGGTCTGGAAAGGCCCGCCATAGAAGGTAAAAGCCCTGTAATCGAAAGTAAATGCCCTCCGAGACGGATCCCGAGTACCGCGGGACACGTGAAACCCCGTGGGAATCTGGCAGGACCATCTGCTAAGGCTAAATACTCCCTGGTGACCGATAGTGAAGCAGTACCGTGAGGGAAAGGTGAAAAGCACCCCGGAAGGGGAGTGAAATAGAACCTGAAACCGTGTGCTTACAAGAAGTCAGAGCCCTTTCTATGGGTGATGGCGTGCCTTTTGTAGAATGAACCGGCGAGTTACGTTTGCGTGCAAGGTTAAGGTGAAGAGCTGGAGCCGAAGCGAAAGCGAGTCTGAATAGGGCGAATAAGTACGTAGGCGTAGACCCGAAACCGTGTGATCTACCCCTGTCCAGGGTGAAGGTGCGGTAACACGCACTGGAGGCCCGAACCCACGCACGTTGAAAAGTGCGGGGATGAGGTGGGGGTAGCGGAGAAATTCCAATCGAACTCGGAGATAGCTGGTTCTCCCCGAAATAGCTTTAGGGCTAGCCTCGGAGTAAAGAGTCGTGGAGGTAGAGCACTGATTGGATGCGGGGCCCGCCAAGGGTTACCAAGTTCAGTCAAACTCCGAATGCCATGTACTTATATCCGGGAGTCAGACAGTGGGTGCTAAGGTCCATTGTCAAGAGGGAAACAGCCCAGACCATCAGCTAAGGCCCCTAAATGTATGTTAAGTGGGAAAGGATGTGGAGTTGCCCAGACAACCAGGATGTTGGCTTAGAAGCAGCCACCATTTAAAGAGTGCGTAATAGCTCACTGGTCGAGTGACTCTGCGCCGAAAATGTAACGGGGCTAAACATACTGCCGAAGCTATGGATTGCATCGTAAGATGTAGTGGTAGGGGAGCGTTGTGTACCGGGTAGAAGGTAGACCGAGAGGACTGCTGGACTGTACACAAGTGAGAATGCCGGTATGAGTAACGAAAAGACATGTGAGAATCATGTCCGCCGAAAACCTAAGGGTTCCTGAGGAAGGCTCGTCCACTCAGGGTAAGTCGGGACCTAAGGCGAGGCCGAAAGGCGTAGTCGAAGGACAACAGGTTGAAATTCCTGTACCAGCGTAACCGTTATGAGCAATGGGGGGACGCAGAAGGATAGGGACGCGAGCTGATGGATGCTCGTCCAAGCAGTGAGGCCGATGTGTAGGCAAATCCGCACATCATTAAGGCTGGGCTGTGATGGGGAGGGAAAATTACAGTACCGAAGGTCTTGATTTCATGCTGCCAAGAAAAGCCTCTAGCCAGGTGAAGCTGCCCGTACCGCAAACCGACACAGGTAGGTGGGAAGAGAATTCTAAGGCGCGCGGAAGAACTCTCGTTAAGGAACTCGGCAAAATGACCCCGTAACTTCGGGAGAAGGGGTGCCTCGGTAGGGTGAATAGCCCGAGGGGGCCGCAGTGAAAAGGCCCAAGCGACTGTTTAGCAAAAACACAGGTCTGTGCGAAGCCGCAAGGCGAAGTATACGGGCTGACGCCTGCCCGGTGCTGGAAGGTTAAGGGGAGTGGTTAGCCGCAAGGCGAAGCTATGAACCGAAGCCCCAGTAAACGGCGGCCGTAACTATAACGGTCCTAAGGTAGCGAAATTCCTTGTCAGGTAAATTCTGACCCGCACGAATGGCGTAACGACTTGGGCGCTGTCTCAACGAGAGATCCGGTGAAATTTTAATACCTGTGAAGATGCAGGTTACCCGCGACAAGACGGAAAGACCCCATGGAGCTTTACTACAGCTTGATATTGGACTTTGGTACGGACTGTACAGGATAGGTGGGAGCCTGAGAAGCCTGAGCGCCAGCTTAGGTGGAGGCGCCGTTGGGATACCACCCTGTTCGTATCGGAGTTCTAACCTAGGACCGTGAACCGGTTCGGGGACAGTGTCAGGTGGGTAGTTTGACTGGGGCGGTCGCCTCCTAAAGAGTAACGGAGGCGCCCCAAGGTTCCCTCAGAATGGTTGGAAATCATTCGAAGAGTGCAAAGGCATAAGGGAGCTTGACTGCGAGACCTACAAGTCGAGCAGGGACGAAAGTCGGGCTTAGTGATCCGGTGGTTCCGCATGGAAGGGCCATCGCTCAACGGATAAAAGCTACCCTGGGGATAACAGGCTTATCTCCCCCAAGAGTCCACATCGACGGGGAGGTTTGGCACCTCGATGTCGGCTCATCGCATCCTGGGGCTGAAGTAGGTCCCAAGGGTTGGGCTGTTCGCCCATTAAAGCGGTACGCGAGCTGGGTTCAGAACGTCGTGAGACAGTTCGGTCCCTATCTGTCGCGGGCGTAGGAAATTTGAGAGGAGCTGTCCTTAGTACGAGAGGACCGGGATGGACGCACCGCTGGTGTACCAGTTGTTCCGCCAGGAGCATAGCTGGGTAGCTATGTGCGGAAGGGATAAGCGCTGAAAGCATCTAAGCGTGAAGCCCCCCTCAAGATGAGATTTCCCAATTA
>NZ_BBYF01000034.1 GCF_001894745.1 Paenibacillus sp. NAIST15-1 | reverse complement strand
AGAGTCGTCTCACAAGTAGTAAAAACCTACTTATGGGACAGCCCCTTTTCACGGTACCCGTAAATATGAACATTAGAAAGAGTATTCATTAATATGATTATGAATAGATATTGTGCTTGTTTGTAAGCGCTTAACCACTTATAATGGTTGATAATCCACAAATATCCAAATTAGTCTAGAGGGGGTTCTGCATGAATCTTTTGGCCGCTGTAACCGTTCCGAGCGTCAAACGTCACAAGAAAAAACGCTGGCCGCGCATTACCGGAATCATTGTTTTGGTCTTAGTTCTTTTGCTTGCCTGCGCAGGGGGATACGTTTATTGGTTCGTGAATAAAAGCCTGCCTGTCGTACAAGGGAAACTCAATATTTCTGGACTGGAAAAGGAAGTGACGGTATGGAGGGATGCTTCCGGTGTTCCGCATATCGAGGCGCAAAACGAACATGATCTCTACATGGCTCAAGGTTACGTAACGGCGCAGGATCGCATGTTCCAGATGGATTTGAGCCGCAGGCAGGCTTCCGGGCAGCTTAGTGAAGTAGTGGGGGCTAAGGCAATCGACCGGGATAAATTTTTCCGGGCGTTTAGTTTGCGGCGTGCGGCAGAGGTTTCTCTGGGAGCTTACTCAGAAGAGTACCGACAGGTGCTGCAATGGTATGCGGATGGCGTCAACAAGTACATCAAGCATGCAAAAGCCACCAGTTCACTACCGGTCGAATTTGCGATTCTGGGGTATGAACCCGCGGAATGGCAGCCTGTGGACTCCTTGACGATTGGCAAATACATGGCCTATGATCTGGCAGGCAACTGGGAGGGGCAGGCTTTTAGGTACGCAATGGCGCAGAAGCTGTCAACAGAGAAATTTCAGTCGCTTATGCCAACCTATCCGAAGGATGGGGCAATGATCATTCAAGCGTTAAAAGAACGACCGGTCGATGTGACAGCGCTGGCAGCTACCGCGGTTCCGCGGGATCCATTTAACGGCAGCAATAACTGGGTCGTATCTGGAGAGAAGTCGGTATCCGGCAAGCCGATGCTGGCCAATGACCCGCATCTAGGTCTGAGTACGCCGTCCATCTGGTATGAGACGCATCTCACAGCACCGGAGCTGAACGTGAGCGGAGTGATTTTTGCGGGCGTTCCAGGGATCATTCTCGGGCATAACGACACGATAGCCTGGGGGGTGACGAATCTGAGTCCGGACGTACAGGATCTCTATATTGAGAAAAGAAACCCGAACAATCCGCATCAATTCGAATATATGGGGAAATGGGAGGAGGCCAAGGTTTATCAAGAGGAAATTAAGGTAAAAGGCGAGGCTCCGGTGCCCTATGAAGTTGTCGTGACCCGGCATGGCCCGATTATCTCTGAATTCGCGCATGATCAGCGGCAGGAAACAGCGCTTGCGATGAAATGGACCGCCTTGGATGCAACGACCGAGCTCGAAGCGGTTCAGATGTTCGCGAAAGCGCAGAACTGGGAGGATTTCAAGCAGGCGTTGACACATTTTCAAGCACCTGCTCAAAATTTTGTTTTTGTTTCTACGGATGGCACGATTGCCTACCGTGGGAACGGTCTGATTCCGATCCGCAAAAAAGGCGACGGTTCGGTTCCGGTACCAGGCTGGACGGATGAATATGAGTGGATGGGATATATCCCGTGGGATGAACTGCCCACAACCGTGAACCCAAAGGAAGGGTATATCGCTACGGCGAACAATAAAGTGATCGGCGACAGCTATCCGTATCATCTAACGGACGTCTGGTCCCAGCCATACCGTGAAGCGCGTATCCAACAGGTGCTGTCTGCCAAGGATAAGCTAACCATAGAGGATATGGAAAAACTTCAATTTGACCGCCATAACCTTCAGGCAGAAGAGTTTGTTGATGAGTTGATTGCCAAGATCAAAGACTCGCCGGGTTTGCGGCAAATCGACCGCGACGTGCTTTCGCTTGTACAAGGCTGGAATAAAGTGAATGATCCGGATCAGGCTGCGCCGCTTGGTTTTGAGCTGTGGATGCAGGGTTTTGATGATGTGCTATTCAAATCCGAGATCAACGCTGACTTGATGGAGCTTTTTAACAATAAATCGGTCGTTAAGGATGAAATGCTCCGCAGGGCGCTTCAAGGTGAGCAGGAGCCATGGATCGACGAAAAAGGCGGAATCGAAAAGGTGGCGCTGCAGGCATTCCAGCTGGCTGTGGATCAGGCTGTTTCGCTGCAGGGCAAACATCCGGACAAATGGCAGTGGGGTAAGTTTCATCAGGTTGATTTTGCCCATCCTCTAGGCGCTGTGAAGCCGTTGGATCTGATTTTTAATGCCAAGTCAGTTCCGATGGGCGGCGGCCGTGTCACCGTCGGGGCCGCAGGTTGGGATGCGGAGAGCGGCGAAGTCACCCATGGGGCACCGTGGCGAACGGTCATCGATATGTCCAATCCGACCCGTTCGATGAATGTGGTGGGGCCCGGCCAATCCGGACATGTGCTGAGCAAGTGGTACCATGACCAGGTGGATGACTGGTCGACCGGACAATACCACGTCACGAGTATCGAACCGAATGAATACCGAAAGGCAGGAGATGAACTGAAATTAGTGCCGGAATGAGAAGGGAAATGCGATAGATTCTCCAGACAACACACGACCCAGTCTAAGATAGAGCTATGTAAGGCTGGGTCGTGTGACGCTTACAAGAACGGCCTCGCGACCGGCAGGAGTCTATCGGAAAAGGTACTCAGGCTCTCAGATGGACATCTTCTGCAAATGCGCTTCGAGCCGGTCAAGATTTTCCTTGGTGTGTAAAGATGCGATTTCCTTGATGGCGTTGAATATGGCTTCATCTTCAAAAAGCTGGCGCATCGTTAGTTTGGTTGTGCCGCCAAGAGCCTCGAAGGTTGCCGTGAGTTGAAAATGGGGGTCATATAGATAGCGCAGCACGATCCGTTCTAGCCCGATTTCGACAAATTCGTTTTTATTGGGATAATCGACTCCGTCCGGTCCGTGCATCACAAACTCCCATATCCCTCCCGGCCGTAAATCAAATTCGAGAAAAGTGTTCGTAAACCCGTTCGGACCCCACCACTGTGCCAAATGCTCGGGTTTAGTCCAGGCTTCGTAAACGAGGGAATGGGATGAACTTATCACCCTCGTTGTTACCAACTCCTTTTCTTCCGCTACGCTGATTTCACAGTTTGCCGCATGGTTTTCCGTCATGCCCGTTCCTCCCTCGCCTTAGGTTCTCAGATGGACATCTTCTGCAACTGCGCTTCGAGCCGATCAAGATTTTCTTCGTTGGCTGGAGTTGAAATTTTCTTGATGGCGTTGAATACGGCAGCGTCTTCGAAAAGCTGGCGCCATGTTAGTCTGGTTGTACCGCCAAGATCCTCGAAGGTTGCCGTGAGTTGATAATGGGGTTCACATACGTGCCGCAGCACGATCCGTTCTGGCCCGATTTCGACAAATTCGCTTTTATTGGGATATTCGGCTCCGTTCGGTCCGTGCATCACAAACTCCCATGTCCCTCCCGGCCGTAAATCAAATTCGTGAAAAGTGTTTGTAAACCCGTTCGGACCCCACCACTGTGCCAAATGCTCGGGTTTAGTCCAGGCTTCGTAAACGAGAGCAGGGGATGCATTTATCACTCTCGTTGTTACCAATTCGTATTCTTCCGCTGCGTTGGTTTCGCTATTTGTCGCATGCTTTTCTGTCATGCCCATTCCTCCTTTACATAGTAAAATAGGTTAGTCGATCTCCAGCTGCACACCCAGCTTATCCATCATCTCCTTGGTTCCGTGCTCGCGCTGAGCCGGTGTATCGTGGCCATCGAGAAAGACGCCTTGCTCGGTGAAAATCAGCTTTGTGCCTTCTCCCTCTGGCTTGAACTCGACGGTCGTTGCGGAAACGGAAATTCGCGTCTCGCCCATATCCAACGTATAGGTATAAACGATGCGCTCGTCTGGCACAATGTCGTGGTACCGGGCATTGAAGGTAAACACTGCTCCGCCGGGAGGCCCACCTTGTGTGCGTTCTCCACCGCCGACACGGAAGTCAAACTCATCTGCTTTCGAAAACCATTGCTCTTTCATGTGAGGATTCGCCCAGTAGGCAAAAACCTTTGCTGGCGGAGCTTTGTACACTCGTTCAACGACGAAAGTGTGATGAATGGAAGATCGTTCGTTCATGATTTTCAGCTCCCTTGATTCGATTCGTCGGCATCCTTGTCGAGGAGATCGCCAAGCTGATCCAGGCGATGCTCCCAGTTCATCCAACGTTCGAGGATCACTTTTTCTTGGCTCTTTTTCATCATTTCTAATAATTTTGTAAAATCTTCAACCGTCACTGGTTGTTTCAAAAGCATGAGTTCGGACACGGATTCCAATCCGGACAAAAGCTTTTGTTGCATCTGGATCGTTTCTTTTAGACGGGCGATTTGCAGCGACACAATTTGCAGCGGACTAAAATGGCCGCCGGTTACTACGGACTTAATCTCCTCAAGCGATAAGCCTAGCTCTTTTAAGGACAAAATTTGTTGCAGTCTCGATAGGTCGGCCTGGTTATACAGCCTGTGCCCCGAATCGGAATGCGCCGAAGGAGAAAACAGGCCAATCTGATCGTAAAATCTCAATGTTCGTAATGTGAGTCCTGTGAGCTTAGCAAGATCTCCGACTTTCCAAAGCTGCTTCATAATCACCTCTTTTTGTGCTGCGCATCTATTTGCCGGCAACTATACTATAAAACATGACGTTACGTAAGGTGCAAGTGTTATCTCTTGAAACGGAAAAAATATAACGAAAAGGCCCTAACATAACGTTATGCTAGGGCCCTTCGTATTTCTAAATCACTCCAATTACATTTAAAAATACGATTATAATTGCAATTGGTGCTATATAGCGAAGTAAGAATAACCATAATACGAATAATTTATAGCCTTTATTTTCACTTACTTCCAATTCTCTCATTAATACATCTTTCTTCATTTTTAACGGTACAAAGATCGCAACTAATAATACACCGAGTGGCATAAGAACATTACTTACTGTAAAGTCAGCTAAATCAAAGACGGTTTTGCCAAACAATTCCACATCACTTAATATGCCATAGGATAGCGCCGATGGAATCCCTACGACAAAGATTAGTAATCCGACAATCAGTGCCATTTTTTCGCGTTTCCCGTTCCCTTTTTTCGATAAAGAGGCAACGCTAATTTCCAACATCGAGATTGCGGATGTTATCGTTGCAAAGAAAAATAGTAACAAGAAAATAATGAAGAATAGCTTTCCGAATGCCATTTTACTGAAAATCGCTGGCAATACAACAAATAATAGACCTGGCCCTTGAGATGGTTCCATTCCAAATGCGAATACAACCGGGAAAATAGCAAGTCCAGCAAGCAATGTAATCACAAGCGTTAAACCGACGATAGAAAATGCGGAACGCGGTAAACTTTCTTCTTTCGGTAAGTATGAGCTATACGTTACCATGACTCCTACACCGACAGATAATGAGAAGAACGATTGACCCATCGCATATAACACAATTTCAGATGTTACATGTGAGAAATCTGGTTGTAAGAAGAAACGAACTCCTTCTCCAGCACCATCTAATGTAAGTGCTCGAACAATTAATACAAAGAATAAAACAAATAGTGCTGGCATGAAATATTTATTTACTTTTTCAACACCGTTTTGTACACCTTTACTTACGATAAAAATAGTAATCAAAATAAATAATAGCTGTGCTCCAACCGCCAAATATGGATTGGAAATGATTTCACCAAAAGTTGCTTCGTACGCGCCATTTCCTTCCCATAGTCTGCCTGTAATTGCGTTCCATAAATATAATAGAATCCATCCTCCTACAACACTGTAGAATGAAAGCAATATGAAGCAGGTTACAATCCCTAATTTGCCGACCCACGGCCATAGCGTCTTTGGAGCAATATCTCTGTATGCCTCAACAGCCTCTTTTTGTGCACTTCTTCCAATTACAAATTCCGCCAATAATAACGGTAAACCAATTAATAAAGTAAAACCGATGAAAATAAGAAAGAACGCACCGCCGCCTCCAATACCGGCCATATATGGGAACTTCCATATCGCGCCAAGGCCAATTGCTGAACCTGCTGCAGCTAAAATGAAACCTAATTTCGATGTCCATTGCTGTGAATCCATCTCTTTATCTCCTCTCTGCTTCTTCTATTTCTTTGTCTATTACGATTCGGTCTTTATTCATATTGTTCTATCGTAGATCCTTTCTCATACAACCACTTCCTTTCAAATAAAAAACGTCCCTACGTAAATACGTAGGGACGATGAAATATCGCGGTACCACCCTAGTTGTGAAGATACAACAAGAGTAAGACCTAAATAAAAACGTCCCTACGCAAATACGTAGGGACGATAAAATATCGCGGTACCACCCTAGTTATGAAGATAGAACAAGAGTAAGACCTAAATAAAAAACGTCCCTACGTAAATACGTAGGGACGATATATATATATCGCGGTACCACCCTAGTTGTGAACAAAATTCTTCACCACTTTATTTGATAACGGTATTCACTACCGTCTTTCATTTCCTCACAAGTGAGATTTATGAAAGATGCTCCAGGACGAACTTCATGAATAATCTATATACTGATTCACACCAACCATCAGCTCTCTGAGATAGGGAGATTTCCACTACTTTATCCTTTCATAGCCCAAATATGTAGTTTTCCGAAATGGATATTAACATTTTTATCACGCATTAAAAATTGTGTCAACTAATTTTTGATTTTCAATGTATTATTTTTCGATATAAATAAACTTTTGAATGAATACTACTGGACCTATTTTTCCATGATATGCCTTTACTTGAAATTGCAAACGGTTGTAATATTTAGTCAGGAAATTTCCGAAAAAATAACTGAATATAACTCATATTTAGTTGAGAAATTCGGACTGAAGCCGATTCAAGCAAGTAGTGAATCTGTAAGTGAAGCGGCTAGAGAGCTTAAGCTTAAACATGGCCTTGATAAAGTTTATCCAGTAATTTATAACGTAGATCAAATGTTTTTAGTAAAAAGAACTTTTGATAAAGTTAGTGGGAAATTGTCAGTAAGTCACATGTGGTCAATCAACTTTGTCACTAGTAATACTGGGATAACAGTAACTGTATTGAATATCGGCAATGATTCATAACGTGGCATCATCTAAAATAAACAACCCTTATTTTCTCTTTCCAACTAAGTGTAGCTGATCCAAATGATCAAAGTATGTATGAGAGGATGAGATAATTGAATCTAATGCAACTTAAGGTGCCAGCAGGTTATGCCGTAACCTATAACAAATTCTACGATATAGATCCAATGCTTAGTGAGGGTAATGATTACCTAATTGAGAACTGGGGATTCTTCACAGAAGATTTATTACAAATAGTTAAGCTGAAAATTAATAATGGAAAATGGTACATTCCTGAAAATGAAGACGTTTTACTCTTTGATCTAGGTTGGTACCCAGATTCAGATATAAATGGTCATTACCATTTGCAACTTGTTGATGGACAATGGAATCAAATTAAAAGCATCTCTTCAAAAGATCGATTTTTAATTAAAGTGGCACTTGAAGAATGGATGGAAGAACATCAAAAAGTGTAATATTATTGCGCAACTCAAAGAAATTGGAGTAATCCTAAGGGGATGAAAGACATAATAAACAAACTATCGGTTGAGAATCGGAAAAGCAAGTATGTAAAAATTGCTCATCCAATAATACTAATTGATGAGCAGCCTCTGGATGACATATTAAATGAATTCTATCCTGATGATATGATTGTAGGTTTGATTCCAACAATCGTTGATTGGATAAGTTTTGATGAGGAATCGAAAGTAATAGAGCATATATATGAATCGAAGGATGTTATTAAGATATTACCGATACTAATGTGTCCGGATGATTGCGATTTGTCATGTACTGTCATTGTTGCAGAGGTGGAAACGACAAATGATCAGATAAAGTGGAACCGGATTGGAATAGATAAGAATAATCCTATGGAAGTAATTAATAAATATAAATTCTTTGAAACAGGAATTGAATGGCTAGATAACGTTCCAGGAATGACTTTTAGTAAAGAAGATTACAAATCTTTAGATAAGATTTATAAGCGCAGAATCCCATGCCTAGCTCCTTAAGGCTCTCGGATTCGGAGATAGATACAAGAACATTATGTGAAATACCTGCAAAGGAACTGGTGGTGACATTGAGTTGCTTAATTTCGATTTGAATAAGTCCTTAGATGACCTTGAAGGATGTGATTGGGGGCATCCAGAGTATAATTCAGGTCTCATCATAAATGTACATAGATTAAGAAAAACACCCTTAAAGGATTTTACAAATGAAGATCTAAGAGTAATGATTTTGCAGCAAATTAGCCTAGATTACATACTGCCGATTGCTTTCACACGGTTGATTCGTAATCCGATTGCCTCTGGTGACCACTACACAGGTGATTTGTTCTGTGCAATCTTACATGTGAATCAAAATTATTGGAGGAATAACGATGAACTGAAACATGAGTTAGAATACTTAATTGATGAATTTGAGGAGACGATTAATAGTATCATTGGTTCCATTAATAAATATAGAAATACGATTAAGGATATCTAAACCAATAGAATATTTGGGGAAATAATGAAGTTATTCTTAAACACTACGCCGTTCAGGCTTGAAATAGGATGTGGATTAGGTTACGGATCGAGCGGTTAAGTACAGAATCCTGGGACTTTTCATGCGCAGTATTAAAAAATAGAAACAGTAAATAGCTAGATGAAGTTTCGAAGAAAGTCAAATAACACCGTATTTGAGCTATGGGCTTGCTCTTGGTAGGTGACAGAACCCCGTACTCAGCTTATAAGCCTGCAAGGTTAATTCCTTTTGATCCAAATTGACACGGCTTAGGTCTCTCGGGTTCTCAATCCCAGAACGTATACGAATCGGGGGAAAAGAGTGAGTTCGTAAAAGAGAGGGAGTAATTGAGTTGATAATCGAACTAGACGGTTACTTTTTACATAAGTACTTATTGTCTAATTCTGATTTAGAAATAAGTGAACTTGAAAGAATGTTTGGTCAAATTACTGTTCGAGGTGAAAGACCGGAAGGGATCTATGAATACTTGTGTAAAGAATATGGAATGAAAGAAATTGAAAAAATCAATGATAGAAGAATAGATATAGTGATTGATCTTGATACCTTTAAGATTTACAAACCGATTTATTAAACATAATATCTGATAGGCAATTCGACGCATACAATAACATCATCTTGCAACACATTTACGCATCGAGTTCCCGGCTCTCGTTCCCCGAGAAGAATTCGGTGGAGAAGCGGAAACAGGGAGTCAACCCTACGGAATCTAAACGTGACGCCGACGGTCGCTGACCCTACATAAGATGAAATCTGGATAAATCCATAAACAAGAACATGAACTGAAATCATTGAAAAACTAGTCAAGTAAGATCAAATGAAACAGTAAAGGGTGGAATCCATTGAAGCTACATTACACAGAGTCGGGAAATACAAAAGCTTCTCTCATTGTTTTCTTACATGGGGGAGGAGTGAGTGGTTGGATGTGGGCGAAACAAATTGAATACTTTAAAGATTATCATTGCTTAGTTCCGGACTTACCTGGACATGGGAAGAGTCCTTGCACAGACTTCTCAATTCAGAATTGTGCTGAAGAAATATTAAATTTGATTCTAACTAAAGCACAAGGCAAAAAGGTTATTTTAATCGGATTTTCTTTAGGCGCACAAGTTGCTATGGAAATACTAAGTATGAACCCAGATATAGTAGATTCTCATAAGCCCCTTAATGAACTTGGACACTAAGAGTGTATATGATTTA
>NZ_BBYF01000033.1 GCF_001894745.1 Paenibacillus sp. NAIST15-1 | reverse complement strand
TACGACATTAATAAACTGATGTTTTATAGCGATTATGGTGTTTACGATCCATTGTTAACGTCTGGAATTTACTTTGCTTTCTATGACAATAGCGATCAGTTAGTCAAAGAAATTCGAATGACTAAGGAAATTGCTCAAACCATTGATTTCAAGGATGTTGATGTTAAAGGTGCGAGATTTGTAAAGCTTTATAACACTGGACCACAGTTGTTTCGCGTGAGTGTTGCGAACATTCGTGGTGTAAAGTCAGGTGTTACCGTCATTCCTCAGTATGATTTGAAAGAAGACGTTCTTGAGGCTGAAAAAGTTAAGTTTTCTTGGAAAGCTCAGAATGGTGCAGAAAAGTACTATATCTATCGGGATGATGTTCGTATTGCGGAAACGAAAAATACAAGTTATGAAGATTTGAATCTGCAGCCTGACAATGATTATAAGTACCAAGTGAGTTACGTTGAAAAAGGAACGGAATATCCTAAGTCTGGAGCTCTTAAATTGCATACTCCGGTTAAGAAGGATACTACGCCACCTAGTGTTGTTCAGAGTGTTTATGTTAGTAATCATTTTGAAAGTTTTACGGTTAATTGGAAGCCTAATACAGAACCAGATTTGGACGGTTACAACGTCTATGTTGATGGTAAAAAAGTAAATTCGTCGCTAATTAAATCAACATCATACACGGTTCGTGGATTGACTAACGGTACTCAGTATAAGGTCGAAATATCAGCAGTTGATAAAAGCGGCAATGAATCTTTACTGTCATTACCTGTGTATGCTGTGCCAGATTCAAAGTCCATACCACCTGTTAAGTTTATGTATAGTTTGAAAGACATAGTAGATGGTATAGCGCATTGGTTCAGTGGTATATGGTTGATTTTAGCGTTTAGTGTTGCTATTCCTTTATCATTCTACGTTGGAAATCGAGTCAAAGGATTATTTGCATAGAGGGGATGATTTCCCCTCTAAAGGAGGTTAATATGGTTACCCTCACGGATATTGTGATATCGTTGCAAAGCGTTATTGATCCATTTCAGCCTGTATTGTTCTTATCATTTTGCATAATGGCTACCTTTGCGGTTATTAAAGGAATCAAGGAGATATTTACACTATGAATTGGTTCGCCGATACTTTGGCCAGATGGTTTAGCAGTGGATTGTCTTTCTTGGGAGATATGTTTTCCGGATTGTTCTCGTTGTTGGCAAAGCCGTTGTCATTTCTGTTGCAACTTATAGAAGGAATCTTCTATTTCATATACAAGCTTTTCGAAGTGTTGGTTCTGATTGTTCAGCTGTTCGTGGCTTTATTCCAGCTTGTAGGCAGTCTGATTTATGGATTATTACTCAACTTTAAGTCCATGTTAAGTCTGCAATTCAATCACACAGTATCCTATCCATCCAGCATGAGTACAGGCATAAAAGTTGTTGTTGAGCAGATTTTGGAGCCTATTGGATTTATGACGGTTGTGCCGCTGCTATTTATTGCAGTCCTTTGGGTTTGGTTCGCAATGCGCATGCTGAAATTGATTTCTGGAGAGGTGCATGCCGATGCGTGATTTTATAGATACCTTGTTTCATCCTGTAACCGGATGGCTGACCGATACCAAAAAATATTTGAGTGATTTGTTTGTTCCAGCTGCTCAAGTATTGAATTTGGATAATTATCTGGGTTACGTGTCATGGTTAGGGCCGCAATGGAAAAGTTTTATTGTAACAGCATGCATGTTTGCTTTTATTTATGGGATCACATTTCTGATCGCTACGAATATTGGTGTTTTCCGCAAGTTTAAGGACATGGTGAAATGGTGGTGACTTATGAATACATTTAAAGTATTTTTTGAAATTGGCGCAGCTATTGGTATATCGGTATTTATGTTTTGTGTGCTGCCATCTTTGTGGATTTATAAGAAGTTCAGACGTTAAATGTATACATAAAAGTGCAGCTGCAGCAAGCCGGGCATTGAAAAATGTATACAAAAGTTTAGCCGGCAGCTCGATTACCAGGAACGAAACGTATACAAAAACGAGCGGCAGCCGGATCCAGGAATGAATAATCTGTATACGAGGTGTTGTAATGATTAATGTGAATAGAAAAACAGATCGGGCAATTGTAGTTGAAGGTCATAACATTCAGATTGTTCCCGTCCGCGACGAATCAGCACAAGCATTGGAAACGTCCCTTGGATTGCTTCGAAAAGAGGATGCAACTATTTATGTAGATGCTCAAGGTGGTTTGACCTACATGTATAATGTTGATCTTCCAGCAAAGGTTGAGGCAGAGAAGTTGCGAGAGCTTAGACGATCGGTAGCGCTTAAACGTGCATTCGAATTTAACACGAACGACGGCAAGATTGATTGGATGAAAATATTTCCGTATATCATTGTCGTTATGCTTATTATTTTTCGTTAGGGGTGATCATGTGAGACTTATAATTTTGATTTCATTTTTTATAGTTTCTGCTTTTACTACTGCTGTTTCTATGAAAACGAGTGGTTTGGCTTTTTTGCTGAATTATAGTCGATTTGTTTCTATTATTTTGATTGCTATTAC
Organism: Paenibacillus sp. NAIST15-1; assembly: GCF_001894745.1. GTDB lineage: Bacteria > Bacillota > Bacilli > Paenibacillales > Paenibacillaceae > Paenibacillus_B > Paenibacillus_B suaedae. The sequence goes on along the minus strand of NZ_BBYF01000033.1, from coordinate 7,507 downwards.
GTGCATGTTATCTCAACAGATAGCATTTTACATTGTGACAGGAGGAAGATTACATGGAAACCGTGCAAGACATAATGACATCTGAGTTACTGGAGACTTCCACAGAAAATGAAATGATTGAGGTATTAGATTTTATTAGGATGCATGGGGTTCCCCTGACCGCCTATCAAGCTCAGGCATTGTTCCAGTTACAGGAGGCAGGTTTGTCTGATCTTGCAGTTCATATTGGCTCTGTGCGGTCTCAAATGACGCCTGTGAAGCGTTATTACGATATGACCAATAAGCTTACGCTTGCTGATCGTATCAAGGGTAACGCGAAGCTAGGACAGTTGTTAAAGGCGAATGCTAACCCGGCCAACGCTGCTGGCGTTCCGATGGGCATAAAGGATGGTGTTAAGTAGTGCAGCTAATGATTTTTGACGGATACATGGGTTCTGGTAAAACACTTGGAATGAGTATCATGGCCAGATATTTTCAAGAAAGATCCGGTTGTAGCCTTTATAGCAATTATGGCTTAATCGGCGGGGAACAATTTGATCATTACACCAAATTCCTTAGTCTCACCGAAAAGCCGAGTAGCATTGTTTGTTTGGATGAAGCCCATATAGATTTAGATGCTCGGAATAGTACTACTAATGTTTCCAAGTACTTTACGCATTTGATTTTTTATTTGCGTAAGTTGCGTACAACCATTTTTTTAGCGACTCCATCCGTGGAAAATTTGGATTCGCGCGTCCGAGCTGTGGCAAATGTATATTGCCACGTTGAGAAGAAGAAAACCAAATTCAGTTATCATATGTGGGATCTTCAATCGTCTCGCTTTTTAAAGACGATTAGTATATCTAAGCCTAAAGCGTTTCAAATAGCTCCATCGATATACGACACATATAAGATGGTTAGTCCTATGGTATTCCCAGAAAAAAAAGAAGAATACCACTTATTTATTAATGAACTCAAACAATTGAACGATCAATACTACATAGCGACAGGGCTGAAAACGGCTCCGACGTTGGAAGCCCAAGCGCGAATGATGTAGAAAAAAATTTTAAAATTGTCTATTAATCTATCAAATAAACGTTGCTAATATTCGATTATATGGTATAATTTAATAAAAGCAACGTTTTAAAAGTAAGGAGATGATAGATTATGAAAACAGTTGCTGGCAAAAGAGGTAGAGGTCGTCCGAGAATTGGCGAAAGACGTGTCATTAGCATCACATTACCAGAGGAAGAATGGGAAAAAGTCGAAAGCTTGATTCATTCAGGCTATGCAGGTAGCGCGGGGGATTATTTCCGTCAGGTGCATGATTCGTATCAAAGTCGGTTGAAAGCAAAATAGTGTATACAAAAAGATCATCTGCAGATGGATCCAGATTGATTAATTGTATACAGAAAAGCACGCTGCAGGAGCTGCCAGGCTTCAAAAATGTATACATTAAAATGCAGCTGCTTGATCCAGGGATGACTATTATGTATACGGAGTGATGACATGAGTAGATCGCCGATTCAAGTTCCGGACGAGCTCAAGGCACGCATTGAGCAGTTTATGGCGGATTATAGGCTTAAGACACAGTATAGTGCGGTACAGTATCTGTTCGACTATTTTGACCGCAACGAATCACAGAAGCTTACAGACCAGCGGAAACGTAAGGAAGAGCAGGAACGGATAGAGTCAAATTATGTTGATGTTGGTTCGTTGAAACCCTTGTTTTCAGAAAAGGCCCAAGAATTAGATTTGAATATCAAAGAAATGTTCATGTTTCTTTTGGATCATTATCAAAGATCAACCAATATTGACAAGGAAACATTAAAAATTTACATGGATTTGAAAAAGAAATAGATACGACACGTTAGGGGCATGGGGATATATCCCCATTTACGCCAATTCGAGTTCAAAATGAAGCAAGAATACATAATTGTGCCCGTCTCAGGATAGAGGGAAAGGATACCTACAGTGCCCATTTCCGCCCAGCGTGTAATATGTATCTAGGAAAATATTTTATTATGTTCGGAAGACACTTATTAGATAAGGAGCGATTTAAATGAATGAGGATTTGAAAGCAAAGTATTCTGAATGGCGCAGGATTTCAGAGGAAATGTTGTCTGATGGATATGCAGGATCTATTGATTGTGGGGAGTCAGTTGTAAGAGAGGATTTTTCTAACTTTGCAGGTTTGGATGAGCAAATTAGTTTTGATGATATGTTGGCATTGGAACAGGATTATGAATCTATGCTTATCAGATGATTTGAGGTGATAGAATGCAAATGGTGGGCGAACAGCCCCCGTATAGTAACACGGGGGCTCTCTCTACATTCCAAGGTGGGTTGATCGCTTGTGTAGACTGGGCTGAATGGACTTTTCAAAAGTTCTACAGCGTTTACGAAGTTTTCGAGCTACTAGGAATGGAAAGTGACAGTTTTGTGCAAATGGAGTATAGCCGAAATACTAGGTATAATGTTGGTTACTACTGTAAAGATGCAGATATCGAGGTTTATGCAGAAGGTAAAAAAGAAGGAATGGGTATACACATAAAAATAACGGGTTCGGGTTGCCGTGACTATGAAAATTTGGAGTTACTTACATGGTTAGAGCTAATAGAATTAATCTTGCTTTGTGATGGGACATTTTCTCGTCTTGATTTGGCAGTAGATGATATTGTTTTTAAGGGACAGAAGCCATATTATATGTTATCAACATTGCGAAAGAAGCAAAAAGCCGGAGAAATCAGTAGCGTTATGAAATTAACGAATTTTCAGGAAAGTCATAAAATTGGTGATGGATCGTCTAAAGGTAAAACACTTTATCTTGGAAGTGCTACATCAAATGTAAGGATTAGATTTTATGAGAAACATCATGAGCGTCGTTCTAAAGGTCTTGATCTTGTAGAAGGACTAGAGTACTGGAATCGTACAGAGATACAGTTGCGGGATGAGAATGCACAAAGTGCAGCGTATCATATTATTAATAATAATGGTGATGTTGGTACCGTAACTGTTGGCATCCTTAAGCGTTATTGTAGGTTTTGCATAAAAGGTTCTGATAGTAATAAATCACGTTGGAAAACTGCACCTTTTTGGGAAAAGTTTCTAGGAGATGTCGAACCACTTTACCTGTCTAAAGCAGTTCAAGAGATGACAATTGAAAGACGTAAAAGGTGGGTTGACACTCAGACTCCACGAACAATGGCTGTTCTGTTTAATACGTATGGATGGGACTATATTGTGGATCTTATTGAAAAGGGTAGCGAAAGATTAACGGATCTTGATGTCGAACAGATAGAAAAAATGAAAGCTAAGATAGAAGCAGAAAAGAAGAAAGAACAGTATGATAAAGATTATGCATATGGTTGTCAACAGATACGATTACATAGTGCTTTGGAGCATAAAAGAGAGAGCATAAAAAAAATCATCCAAAACAAACTAAATTAGTTTATTTCGAACGATTTTAAAAAGGCTTGGGCGCCTTATTTCATTAAGTTATAATTATATTATATCTTATTATGTAAGTCATTAAAATATGCAAATGGAAAAAGCTGCCTTCATATTATATATATGAGGTGGCTTTTTTGTTATGCTTGGCTTAAAAAGATGTTCATATGTGCATGAGGAAGTGATCATAATTCCTAGACCCCGTATTCCAGAAGAGGACAGAAAAGAAAGAGTTGGTCTTCGACTGCCTAAATGGATGATAGATGAAATAATGAAAGAAGGATCGTTACAGGAAGTAATTGAGAGAAAACTCAGTAAAATATACAAAAAACCAAAAAAAATGGACTAGATATTTCTAGCATTTTTTTTTAAAATATAAATGCTGACGAAAACATGTTCTTATTTTATTTGAAATGGAGGTCAGAAAATGACTAAACAAGATGAAATTATTGAAAAAGTGATGTTATTTGTAGATGAAAACAAAGGTGAAAAAGATGGACGTTCGTATCACACGATTAAATTAGGTGATCCGTTAGCGTGTGAAAGTGCTGTTTTTTGGTTGAATGAACGTTCTAACATTAATACATCTGTTTTCAAGAAAGGCGACAGAGTAAAAACATTTTTGAAGTTGAATATTTACAATGGACGAATGATGGTAAGTCTTATGGATTTGAAGGCTGTATGAATAAGTTAACAGCAAGAAAGGCAATGGTACAGAGTCGTGAAAATAACAATGCAGTTATTGCACAGATTGATTGGATCATTGAGAAGTTCGGGGATCAGCTTACAGAAGATGAAGTTGTCGCCTTGAAAAATAGTCAATCACATCTGAATGGTGTCTCTGCATTTTTATTGAATATATCATCAAAAATTTAAGGCTGTAGTGCCTGAAAGGAGGTGATATATCGATGAATCCGACAATCCCAACGGTTTCGCTTACATACAATCTTGCAGACGTTGCAAGTGGTGTAGCAAGCTGGTTCTCTAGCTTCTGGTTGATTCTTGCGTTTGCTGTCGCGATTCCCCTTGCGTTTTACGTGGCGAATCGTGTCAAAGGATTGTTTGCTTAAAAGAAAGGGGTGCCTAAATGATAGAACAACTGCTAACGGAAATAAGGGATTCCATAACGTCACTTATGGACTCCTATCAGCTCGTTGATCTACCATCGGGCACCCTGCGTGTTATACAGTCATTATCTTACGGCGAGGCTGTTATTGCAATACTGCTTGGATTGCTGATCGTGCTATACATTTTGAAGTGGATATGGGAGGCCTTACGATGACTGATAAATTTCTTGTGGAATGTTTTTTAACGGTAATTTTCACATGGGTCTATATGGGCCTCGGTATAACATTCACATGTGGATTTATTTCACTTTATTATATTTGGAAGGATAGAGTGAAATGATTCAACAATATGCATTGCTCTCATTGCCCATAATCATTTTGGTGCTTGGATCAGTAGCCAGCAGATGGAGGGACATGTTTAAATGATGACTTCAGAAGTGTTAGGTTGGGTTTTTGCTATAATTCCGGGCTTAATTTTATTCGTTCTTAGTCTTCTCATTTGGGATAGATCAAGATGAATATGCTTGCAGATGTATTCTCATATTTGTTCATGTCCCCTATAGCCGTAAAGATAATCGTGACTGTACCAACCTTCGTTTGCTGTCTTGTCTCTATATTTTTGATATTACGTAAGTGGGGGTGGTCGGACTGAGTTTTAATTTAGATATCCCCAGCATTCTGCAATATGCATTTAACATATTCGCAAGTTTCTTGCCGCTAGTTTATTTATTTGGCGGTGCGAGTTTCGGTGTCTGGTTGATCACGAAACTTATAAATAATGTGAAGGGGTCTTAATATGCCAGGAATACCGTATAGCCCTGATATTCGAGATCTCTTTGCTAATTTACAGTTAAATTGGTCTACCATGATGCCGATACTAGTTGTCCTTTTTGGTGTTATTTTTGGGACGTTTTTAGCGAAGAAAATAATGAATAGAGTGAGGGGCGAATAAATGCCAACAGTTACGTTAACTTATGATCTTGGTGATGTTGCTACTTCTGTGGCAAATTGGTTCTCCAGTTTCTGGCTCATCCTTGCGTTTGCGGTGGCAATACCACTCGCGTTTTATGTGGCCAATCGCGTGAAAGGTCTTTTTGAGTAGCCGCCGTAGGATAGCTTGCATATGCTTGCTATCCTTTTTTTTTAGCCTGACGTTTGGAAATGCCATTGAGGCTAAATCTGTAATAGATGCTACGTACACTATGAATTTCGCTAGTTTTAATTCGGGACAGGTACCAACTACATTTGGTAGCACAAAACCGAAAGGTGTCTCTGGAACGTTTGATTTTGTTACGAATACCGGATCAACGACACTTAATTTTCCTAATCCAGCATCAATTATTTACGTCTCAAGGTCACCTGATTCTAGTACTGTAAAGGGTGTTTGTACGACAGATTCTGGAGAGACATTAAACCTTGATACACCTTTTGGTGGAAAATATTATGTTACTCCGTCCGTTCCTGCTAATTCGATACAGTGTCAGATGACCACCACAGGAAAGAACGACGCTAAGTATGTTGTTCATTCTTATGAATCCGCTGGAAAAAAAGAAAATTTGAATGTTCAGCCTACAGCTAAAGCACCAGTAACGCCGATTAAGCCAGATACGAAGCCGGGTAGTATGGGATTTGGTTACAAATCATATTACTTCCCGTCAAGAGATAATTACAGAGTTGATTACTGGGGTTATGACAAGTCTGCCGAGACACTTCACATTGAGTTCACTTCTTCCAGCGGAACTCATTATACGAAAAGTTACAAATTGGCAGATGGAATAGACATTTTGTATCTGACTTGTAATGGTGTGTATGACATTACACTCCGTGATGCTTCCGGTGCTGTGAAGCACACCATTCCATCGATTAGGACGGATAAGATTAGCTCTCCTGCTTGTAGCTCGGGAATCGAGAATAAGGTAAGAAATGATTTGAATGCTGGTTTATCTGTATCCGGTTGTGGTCCAGAAGAAGAGAAAAAGGCAACTATGTATTGGGATCAGGACGGTTCATCATCATATGAAATATGGAAGGACGGCCAGAAGATCGGAGAGACTTCCAATACTCATTATCAGGTGGAAGATCCGAAAGGCTCATATACGATCATTGGTGGCGGCGGTAAGGAATCAGATGTGAATGTGCCAGCAGACATAACTAGTGGTACGAACGCGCTGAATGAGGTTGCAAAGGCAATCTGTGAGTGTATCAATGACCTTCAGCCTGTGCTGAGTGAGATCAGAGATAATACAGCAGATGCGGTTGTACAGCTTCAGATAGCGAACGGAAACTTGAATCATATAGGTAATGTTCTTGAGGACATTAATAGACATCTGACACCTACTGTAGACGTTCAGAGACCTAGTGTTCATATCCCTAGCCTAAATGATTTCAGGCCCGATTATTTACCCAATGGTACGTATAAGGATAACAACATTTATTTCCGACCGAACGGTGTGGAACCGTCACCGCCTTCATTTCCTCAAGCTCCTGAGCCTACAAAGGAATGGAAGGATGCTAATGGCAATGTCGTTAGACAGCAGGGTGAAATGACAAAAGACCCACTATTAAAACAGGATAGTGTGCTTAAGCAAGACCCTGTTCCTGCTAAACAACCAGAAATGAAACAGGACAAGCCATTACAACAGGACAGTGTGCTTAAGCAAGATCCTATTCCTATAAGGCAACCGGAAATGAAACGAGATGCTCCAATGGTCCAGGACACTAAGCAATATCAAGTGCGTTGGAAATCTCCATAGAAAGGAGTGAAAACGATCCGTTATATAAAAATTTTTTCCTTGGCATTAGTTATATTTTCGTGTCTCTCAGTTTCTGTATATGCTGCTCCTATTTCTGCCGCGGCAGCTCCTGATGTATCCGGTTTGCTTAGTCAGTCGAATGAAATATCTAAATTGCCTCCGGGACTTGATACAACGAACTTATATTATTATGTTGCCAACCAGAATCGATTTTATTTGGAAAAAGATAATTCGATTAAATGGGATTTGGGACAGCTT
>NZ_BBYF01000032.1 GCF_001894745.1 Paenibacillus sp. NAIST15-1 | reverse complement strand
GGAACCTACAATCACAAGAGGCCGACCTGATTTCCTCTTACTTCTTTCGGTCGTGCTGCTCGCATGTTTTGGAACGGCTATGATCTTCAGTGCTAGTTCCGCGTTAAGCAGCTTGAAGCATGAGGATCCATGGTATTACACGTCGAGACAGGTCAAGTTCGCTTGCATTGGACTCCTTGGTATGTTCGTGATGATGAATATTCCAATACGAGTCTGGAAGAAGACGGCACCCTATCTCCTGCTGCTATCAGTAGTGATGCTGATTGTCGTAATGGCAGCCGGAAGCAGTATGAATGGGGCGAGAAGATGGATTGTTGTGGGCGGATTTCAGTTTCAACCCGTGGAATTTACGAAGCTTGCCCTCATTATGTACATATCATCACTTATCAGCAACAAGGGAGAACGCATTCGAAGCTTCAAGAAAGGCCTGCTGCCTATTCTCATTGTCGTCAGCTTCATTTCCTTGCTCATTATGAAGCAGCCTGATTTCGGGGCAGTTCTTATGCTGCTCTTCATCTGCCTAACCGTCATGATTGTTGGCGGTGTGCATTTGCGTCAACTAGCAGTTTTATTTCTTGCTGCTCTCCCTGTCCTCATCTTCTTGGCATTCAGTCAGAGCTATCGCTTGCAACGGATTGCTTCATTTATAAATCCGTATGATGACCAACAGGGTTCAGGCTATCAACTGATTCAATCCATCTATGCATTGGCACATGGTGGTATAACAGGAACCGGATTCGGTCATGGAATTCAGAAGCTGTTCTATCTACCTGAAGCGCATACGGATTTTATATTTGCGGTCATCGGAGAAGAATTCGGCTTTCTTGGCTCAAGTCTGGTTGTATTCGTTTTCTTTGTCCTAGTTGTAAGAGGCTTCATGTCTGCGCTGACTAGTGATGATCCATTTGCGATTATGCTAGGTACCGGAATCGTCAGTATGATCTTTATTCAGTTCATGCTTAACTTAGGAGCAGTGACCGGTCTACTACCCATTACTGGAGTTCCGCTTCCCTTTGTCAGTTATGGAGGCTCCTCCTTAATTCTATGTATGGCAAGTACGGGCATTATTCTTAGCATTTCTCGTGATAATTATCGAAGACAGCAGCTGCAAGGCAGCGGTCGGAAAGGAATTCATAAGGAATAGACCTATGATCATATTTTTGCGTAAACTTAGTAAGGTTGACAAGCTGACTCTCGTTATCGTCGGATGTCTCGTAGCTATTGGTACGTTAGCCGTGTATGAGGCAACGATAAATACGAAGCTGCATGGCATTCATATTAACAATCTCATCTTGTTCGGCGTATTCTGTGTCCCGATGCTGATTCTAGCAACAATTGACTACAATATATTAGTTGGGAAGCTATCCTATGTATGGTATGGATTAGGTATTGTGCTGCTCTTGCTCGTCATGTTCAAGGGGGAGAATATTAATGGAGCAGTTCGCTGGGTTAGTATTGGAAGCTTCCAACTGCAACCGTCAGAGATGATGAAGATTGCTACAGTATTGCTGGCGGCTCATCTGCTGCAGAAGCGGGGAGGGGATCAGCTTCGCTTCGTACAGGACATCCTGCCACTTGCCGCAGTATTTCTCTTGCCCACAGTAATCATCATGAAGCAGCCGGACTTAGGCACCGCACTCGTATTTATCGCCGTGATGATAAGTATGTTGTGGATGGGAAATGTGAAGGCGACTTACATGATCATTTGCCTCTCCGTGATCGCAATTGCGGTTGGAACAATCTGCTGGCTCTATTTCGTGGATCATGAGTTGCTGGCCAAACTTGTAAAGCCGCATCAGATGTCGAGGATTCAGACCTTTCTTGATCCAACCAGCGACCCTGATAAGTCATGGCATGTGAAAAATGCAATGAGCGCCATAGGGACAGGCGGACTAAGCGGAAGTGAAGGATTTTACATGGATCGGGGCTTCATTCCGTATGCGTATTCGGATTCCATCTATGTTGTTATTGGGGAAAAGTACGGGTTTATCGGATCTTCCATCTTGCTTCTGCTGTACTTCATGCTTATCTATCGAATTGTCCTCATTGCAAATATGAGCATGAACCTGGCGGGGGGGTATCTCGTAATTGGCTTAGTAGGCATGATCGTCTTCCAGGTGTTCGTGAATATAGGCATGCACATCGGACTTGTCCCTCTAACCGGGCTATCATTGCCGTTCATTAGTTACGGAGGAAGCTCCTTGCTTACGAACATGCTTACGATTGGCTTGGTCATGAGTGTACATGTTCATCGGGATACCATCCCTCTGCAAATTACTGCATAAGAAGCAGGGCTCAAACTTCAGAGGATTTTATGAGCGATCAAGCGTTTATAACTCAAGTTGCCTCCACATTTGGATATGTAGTACGATAATAAGGAATCTAAGTACTGGGATATTGTAGCACATATTACAGGGGATAGGAGCGCTTTTACATGCTGACGCCACTGAAGGATAAGACGGTCGTTGTGACTGGAGCAAGCAAAGGAATCGGTAAAGGAATTGCGAGAACATTCGCCGCAAAGGGTGCGAAAGTCGCAGTTGTCGCACGCAGCCTGACGAAAGCGGAGGAAACCGCAACTGAAATCCGAGAGAACGGAGGCGTTGCTCATGCCTTCGAAGGCAATGTCGCCGATTTGGAATCGATGAAGAGCGTTGCGAGCGAAACGGAAAGTACTTTCGGGGGGATTGACGTGCTTTGTGCCAATGCCGGTATTTTTCCGAATGCAACGATTGAGGAGATGACAGGAGAGCATTGGGATCAGGTGATGAACACGAATGCACGCGGGACGCTGTTTTCCCTTCAAGCCTGCCTGCCTTTTTTGAAGAAAGCGGAGTATGGCCGGATTATTGTTACCTCTTCCATTACGGGTCCGGCTACCGGTTATGTCGGATGGTCGCACTACGGTGCGAGCAAAGCCGCTCAACTTGGATTCATGCGCAGTGCGGCGCTCGAGCTTGCGCGTTACAATATCACAATCAACGCCGTCATGCCCGGTAACATCATGACGGAAGGCTTGGAAGGTCTTGGGGATCATTATCTGAACACGATGACAGCGTCCGTTCCGCTCAAGCGGCTTGGAAGCGTCGAAGATATCGCCTACGCCGCTCTTTTTTTGGCTTCGAGGGAGGCAGGTTATATTACGGGTCAAACTATCATCGTTGATGGCGGTCAGCTTCTTCCAGAGAGTCTGGAAGCGATGGGGCAGAACTGATACATAAAATGATTGAAAACAGGCAGGTTCATTTGTAATAACCGATTAGAACGGCAAAGGGAGAATATGATGATGTCGTACATGGGTTGGAGCAGTGTAATTAAGATCATTAATAAATCGTGGAAAGGAGCGTGATGAAAAAATAGGAGGATTGTTATTATGAAAAACAGAAAAGCGACAGTAAATGATCATGAGCTCATTTTGAATTTGTGGGATAGATCTGTAACCGCTACCCATCATTTTTTGAAACTTGAAGATAAGCTGGAAATTCGTAAAGAAATCCCTTTTTATTTTCCTCATCTTGATGTGCGTCTTTGGTTTGTTGAAGGCTCTTTCGTCGGCTTTTCGGGTACCAATGAGAACCATTTGGAGATGTTGTTTTTAGATCCCGACGAGATCGGAAAAGGGTACGGAACACAAATCATTCAATTGCTTATCAAGGAGTTTGGGGTGAATTCAGTTGATGTCAATACAGATAATGAGCGTGCAAAAATGTATTATCTGAAAAATGGATTCTCGATCGTAGACGGATCGCAAACGGATAGTAGCGGACGCCCTTATCCGATCTTGCATTTGAAGCTGTCAAAATAGTATGACGAGGTAATCATTTGGCGGAGAATACGCACGTACTCCATTTAAGAAGCGATAGGAAATAGATTCTATAAAAGGATGAGTCCAGAAAGGGTCATTTCCCTAGCTTAAAGACTCATCCTTGTTTGTTTTGTTTAGAAAGTATGCTTGGTTCTAGCTTTCCGGTAACCTGGTTTCAAGGAGGATTATATGAAATGATAATAGATGATAGAGAATTCAACGTTAACGGTCTTAGTTATACGATTCGATCTGCGGTGAACAGCGACGCGACAGCGTTATCTATAGTAAGAATGCAAATTGATGGGGAGACCGAAAATATGGATCGCGAACAAGGAGAGGCCTTCATCGATGTCAGCGGATTCGAACAGATAATCAAATCGGACTCCGAGAGCTCAAGAAATTTGTTTCTCGTTGCTGTTATACAGAATCGAATCGTCGGATTTTCGAGATGCGCGGGAACTTATTTGAAACGATTCTCACATAAAGTTGAATTTGGAGTATGTGTATTGAAAGAATATTGGGGATACGGCATTGGCAAAAAACTGATGCAGCAGTCGATTGCATGGGCAGAAGCCAACGGGATTAAGAAAATTACGTTGAATGTGCTGGAAACGAATGAAAGTGCGATTCGCCTTTACAAAAAGCTTGGCTTTGAGGTAGAAGGAATTTTAAAAAAGGATAAGCTCTTGTCAGACGGTCATTATTATAACACGATCGTAATGGCACGATTTTCAGCTGAATAACATCCACGATAGCTATAACTGCTGCAATTGTAAATTGTATCGTATGAACCCTCTGTCAGAAAAGTATATTTAAGTATCAATACGATGAGGAGGAATGGGGATGCGAATAGCTGATCCGTGTACGTTGCGATCACAACGAGGATGGGTGTACGGCCTGATCTTGTTACTAGTAATTAGCTCAGTACCAACCCAAGCTTTAGCTTGGAGCAGTAGTGCCGGGGAACCATTATCAGCAAGCATCAGAATTGATGTGAAGGAGATAACTTGCAATACGGCATCCTGTTTATCCAAGGCATTGAAGAGTGTTAGTCCAGGGAGCTCTATCGTGCTTGCGCCGGGAACATATACGGGTAGTTTTTCCTCAGACATTAATGGATCATCTGGCCAGCCTATTGTAATTCGCAGTGCTGACCCTACCAATCCTGCTGTACTATCCGGAACTTCAACCTCATCGGGATATGCCCTGCGGGTACGAGGCGATTATTGGGAGATACGCAATCTCAAATTTACGAATGCACAGAAGGGTATCATCCTGGATCATTCCAATTATTCGCTCATCAGCGATGTAGAAGTGTACAATACAGGCATGGAGGGTGTGCATTTCCGAGATGGCAGCTCATACAACACGATACAGAACTCAAGCATCCATCACACAGGAAGAACGTCTCCTGGATATGGGGAAGGTGTATACGTGGGTTCTGCTGAAGGGGCTGGCTACAATCAAGCGACGCACTACAACACCATACGCAATGTTGGATTCGGCCCTCATGTCACTGCTGAACATGTTGATATTAAGGAAAGAACAATCGGAACTATTGTGGAAAATTGCACATTTTACGGCGAGGGAATCAGTGGGGCGAACTATGCGGACAGCTTTATCGATGTGAAGGGCAATGATGCCATCATACGCAATAATGTGGGGTATCAGGGCAACAACAATGTGATCGTAGATGCTTTCCAGCTCCATGAGGTTGTAACCGGATGGGGAATCAACAATCAATTCATGAATAACACTGTGTACATGGATAATGCAGATGCCTACGTCATTGCTGCATATAATCATTCAAGTGCTCAAGCAGCCAATACGGTTCGATCCCCCGCTGGGAATATGTATAGAGGCAATATAACTGTACATGTAACCGATGTTCAAATGAAATAAGTAGGAGAGCGTTTACAGATATAAATACGTGTGGTATGGTAAATGTAAAATTATGTATTGTATTCGCTTGCATAATATCAACAAGGTGACGATCGGATAAGATTGCGAACTCCCTAGTGTGATGCCTCATTTCCGATCTGCTCAGAATGGAAGCAGAAACCTGTGTGTGATGAAGCAAATAAGGGGGAACGCAGAAATGGAGCAAGATCTTTTGCAGGGTAAAGTGGCTATAATTACGGGAGGATCATCCGGGATGGGGAAGGATATGGCATTCTACTTTGCTCGTCTTGGAGCTTCAGTCATGATTTGTGGTAGGAGCATGGAACGATTGCGTCCAGTCGTAGAAGAAATCACATCGCATGGAGGAAAGGCAAAGGCATATGAGTGCGATGTACGTGATCCCGAAACGGTGCAAGCCATGGTGCATGAAACGGTACAGACATGGGGCGGCATTGACATTCTCGTGAATAATGCGGCAGGCAATTTCGTGTGCAGGGCCGAGGATTTGACCGTGAATGGCTGGAACGCAGTGGAGAATATCGTACTTAACGGAACATGGTACTGCAGTCAGACTGTTGGAAAACAAATGATTGCAGCTGGTAATGGAGGCGCGATTCTTAATATTGTTGCCAGTTATGCTTGGACAGGAGGTCCAGGAGTCGTGCATTCCGCTTCCGCGAAGGCTGGAGTTATTGCCATGTCGCGCACGCTTGCTTCAGAATGGGGGAAATACGGAATCCGCATCAACTGTCTCGCACCAGGCCCGATTGAAGGAACCGGCGGAATTGAGAAGCTGATGGCCAATGAGCAAATGAAGGAAGCGGTAATTGATAACGTTGCACTGAAGCGATTAGGGACGAAAGAGGAAATTTCTTCTGTCGCAGCTTTCTTGGTCTCCCGCTACTCTTCCTTCATTACGGGTGACGTGATTACCGTGGACGGCGGTAGCTGGCTGGATACAGGCTTTCTTCACCAGTGGGAACGTACTGGAGCAATGTAAGACAGCATACCGTTCTGATGATGAGTATTACGAGGACATAATTAAAACGACTTCTTTATGAGGAAGTCGTTTTAATTATGCATGACAGGAAACGATAAAACGGAAATGATACAAATTGTACAGCGGGATATTGTTGACAGAAGAAGGATAGTGGACTACCATATCTATGGAGATATTTTCCTAATATAGTACTATTTGTGTTGATATTCGTGGAATATAAGGAGGTTGCAATTATAGTGGATGTTTGTAAAGTGTTAATTGTTTGCGATCACCCTTTAAAAGCATCTGCATTAAAAGAAATTGTGGAAGGAGTCAGTCTTACAGAGGCAATGTTATTGGAGGATCCCGACAAATCGGCATTTGACCAATTGCCAAATGTCAATATAGATGTGGCGCTAGTGGCTATGGAAGAATTCGATAATCAATTGGACATCATTTCGATCATAAATAAAACTCTACCCACATCGAAAATCGTTGTACTTTCAGATCATATCTCATTTTATCACATGTCAGAGCTGGGTTTAAGCGGTATTCTTCCTAGGAAATCGAAAAAGAATCAGATTACCAGAATGATAAGTACAGTTATGCATGGGGAAACGATTGTCCCCATCTCCAGCATAACCCAACTATATTCCCCCAATGACAGCATGAAAGTGCTGACCGTACATGAACAACGTATCTTGTCTTTTGTCCTCCGCAAATTTACGAATATGCAAATTGCAAAACAGCTCTTTGTAAGTACCAGAACCGTCGAGAATTACTTGAGGCGAATCTATGAAAAGCTGGGCGTCCGTTCAAGAGGGGAATGTATTGAGATGATGAAGAGTAGAAACATTCATCAGTAAAAGTGGTAATACCGAAGAGACTGTTGCGGGATACCGAAGCAAAAAATTCGTTTTCCACCTAATTCCAATTTCGGGATAGTAACCCTTATATTTGAGGTAGGCAGCAAATGTAGGTTGAAACTATGAAAATGGAGGGATTTTGAATGGGTGCTTTGATTTCAAGAATTGCTCGGTATTTGATCAGCAGATGGAATGGTCTCAGCAGTTGGGTGAAGAAAGCAATTGAGTACATTGCAGGATCGGCGATCGTTGAGGCGATTATGAACGGATACGATGCTTTGGTGAACTACTTGTCCGGTTTCGGCCAGTCCGTGTTGGAAGCTATTGCACGCATTTTGGGGCTGTAATAAAGAAAACGCTTAGCACGCTACGATATGAACCTATCATCCCGGTTCAAGAATAGAAGAGGCGTCATCTATACTTGTTCATCATTACATGCTAAGCGGGTATGACGCAAAAGGAATAACTTGCCGGTTGCTTCCTTTTGCCTGTTATTGATATCTGATTTGTCGATAACCTATATTTGCTGCCGTCACCACATATTACATTATATTGGGGAAGAATTCAAATATGCCACATTCTACTTTAGAAGTTTCTAATTTATCCAAGGCATTTCAAAAGCAATCGTTATTCGAAAACGTAAACCTTCAAATCCGCTCGGGAGAAATTTGCGCGCTCGTCGGCAAGAATGGGATGGGGAAAACCATATTTTTAAAATGCATATTAGGTTATGAACCGTTCGATGACGGAGAAGTTACGATTGCCGGTCACCATTTGAACAATCGTGAACAGATTAGGCTGCACTCCGCCTATATCCCGTCTGACGGTCATGACCTATGCGACTTGCTGACTCCCCTGGAATATTATCGATTCATAGTAGCTGTTTATCAGTTGCCTGAAAAAGAAACGCTGCATTATGCCCGTGATCTTTCCAAACGGCTAGGAATAGAATCCCACCTTGAACGGCTAATGAAGGAATTGTCTTTTGGAACGAAAAAGAAAGCCCTGCTTCTAGGCGCCTTATTATATGATCCTGCATTATTGATATGTGATGAGATATTTGAGGGACTTGATCAATCTTCAGTGGAAGCCGTGATCAGTCTATTTCAAGAACGTGCTAGGAATAATAGGTCTGTATTATTTACGACTCATTTGCAAGACTTGCTCGAAGCAGTATCTACAGTCGTGTACCGGATAGAGAACAATCAGATTATGCAGATAGCCAAATAGCGAGTGAGGACAGAGACGTTATGTTAATGAAGGAATATCGGCAGCTTTATTCGAGAATACTTGGGTATTCGTTTTCGTGGGCGCTGTCGATTATCAGCGCTCTAATTGCAGGGGGATTGGCGTTCGTAGCCTTATTGTATGTAACAGATACAGAGCTTGTTTTGAAATCCATTCCTTCCATACTTTTCTTTTTGCATGTCATTGCAATTTTTATGGAAGACCCGAAAAAAGGGAACATGGGCCATCTGTTTTCGTTTCTAAAGACGACACCTCTAAGAAAAGCACTTATTATTAGGATGAATTATGTATGCAAAGTTTTAAATCTTGATCAAATGCTGTTATATGCAGTTTTCATTCTTGTTTTTCTTTTGTGCCAGGTTGCGTGGGTAGACGTGCTGATTTTGTTTACAAGGCTGTTCATCATGCTCTTTATAGCTCAGATGATTGAGTATGTTTACATATTTTATAAAGAAAAATTTCTTTCTCATTTTGCGTTTCCGGTTCTTTTGCTGGTTATCAGCTTACTCGTCAGCAATGCAAAACAACTTCAGTATCACATACAGGTGATTTTCAGCCATTATTTCGATATAATAATAATATCTGGATTTGTGTTGACAGCCATCATTTGCCCCATCATTGTGTCCAAATTGCTAGTAGCTCAAAAAAAGTCTGTCCCCGCTGCCGTAATTCGGTTAAGCCGTTCAATGTCTAAGCTCTCCCACATCTATGTCATGCCTTCGCAATGGAAATCGCTTATGGGATATCAATTATTGGCTTACGTACGAAATATTCAAATTTTATCGAAGTATGCTCTTATCGCATCATTGACCGTAGCATATTCTACGTTTAGCTATATGCTGCGAGAGGACACGAACAGCTCGATAAACTTCATGGTAATGGCCTATATTATGAGTATTTACTTCTTCAGTGAGATTCGATTGAATTTTCTACTTGAAAAGCACTCGCTGCTGCGTTTTTTTCCGGTTTCCACATTTGTGGAAACAAGGATCGTGCAGAGCTGCGGGCTGCTGTTTGTCTGTTTATTCGGATCAATCGGCTTCATTTACAGATACATGCTTATAGACATTTCAATCATTGTATTGGCAAAAAGCCTTCTTTACTTAAATTTCTGCTATTTGATCGGCACCCGATTCCGTATTGCAAGTCCTCCTATTTCGAAAGTACATAGGTTGAAACTAGTTGCGTTATACAGTGCATTATGCCTGTTAGCGTTAGTTATCATTTATAACTTTCATATAATCATCGACGTGTTCATCATTATTGCATTTGGCTGGCAGGCAAGCAGAAAAAGAAATAAAAGGGAGGAGATAACATGGCGCATCTAATTATACTTATCGGCCTTATTGGTTACATCGTGTTTCGCTCAAGCACGCCTTATCAGTATATTTTTGTCGTTATTATGATCGTTGGCTTGGTTATGGCGTTCACAGGGAACAGAAAAAAGAAAGGCGCTGATCAGGTTGAGCATCATGACAAATAAAGAAAAGGGGGCGGCCTGACCGGCATGTACGCAATTGCGAAGAGGGAATTTTTGACGTTATTTAAAAGCTTTAAATCCGTTGCGATAGTGCTATTGTTTTGTATCGTTGCTTTCTCAATATCGAATTTCGTGAAAAATAATCCGAGTTTGATGTTCGGAGAAGAATCAAATCCCTATGTATCAGGTATTCGTTTCCTTGTAACGGTGCTTGGTTTTTTATTTGTCTTAACCCTTTCCCACGATACGATTAATCGGGAAGTGGAGAGCCAAACCATTCGATTTGTCGTGACTAAAGTACCGAAGACGTCCATCGTTTTCGGGAAATATCTCGGCATTTTATTGTTCTGGGCAGTATGTCTGGCCTGTTCATTCATAGTCATTTTCCTAAGTATCGGGCAGCTTTATATTTTAGAATATATTCGACTAATCGTGTTTATTTCGTTTGCCGTCGGTGTGAATATGCTGTTATCCACAATCATTCCCAAAGGTAGTTATTCGATTTTCGCGAGCTTGCTGTGTGGACTACTGTTACCAGCCGCTGGAATGTGGAGCGTTTTTACGGAAAATCAAGCATCTCAGCTCATTAAATATGCAACTCCTTATTATTATCTCATTGAATCGAACTGGAAATCCTATTTTCCGTTCGTGATTTCCATCCTGTTTGTATATGTGTCCATTTTCATTTTCAGGAGGAAGGACTTATAATGAATGCGCTCGAGGTACACGGTCTGAAAAAGAAATATAAAGATACATATGTCGTTAAGGGAGTTACATTTGAAGTAAAGCGTGGGGAATTGTTCGGATTTCTTGGCAAAAACGGAGCGGGGAAGTCAACGACTATCAATATGCTGACCGGGATTGTTCGTCCGACGGAAGGCAGTATTCATATACTGGGGGAGAATCATGCCCGGATTAACGAAATCAAAAGCAAGATTGGCGTTATGCCGGATGCAGCTAATTATTATTATGACATGACCGCACTTGGGCACCTGATTTATTTTTCTGAATTGAAACGAATGAAATCGAAACGAGATGATCTCGTTGAACTCTTGGGAATCGTGGGTCTGCGAGGTCATGAAGAAAGCAAGGTAAGAGGGTTTTCGTTTGGCATGAAAAAAAAGCTCGGTATAGCGCAGGCGCTGCTCGGCGACCCGGAACTTATTTTCCTTGATGAACCTACTTCTGGACTAGATCCCGAATCGGCAGTCGATATTCAGCAAATCATTCGAAACCTTCATATCCAAGGTAAGACGATTTTTTTAACCTCACATAACCTCCACGAAGTGGAGATGTTATGCAGTAGAATCGCTATTATGGAACAGGGCGTCATTACCAAATACGGCACGATGGAAGACTTAAGAAAGGAATATCAGCAGCATATCGAATTATTATGCAAAATCAGTCCTTTGTCTTCCGAGCAGGGGGAACATATAAAAAAGCAACTCATCGATATCGCAGAGAACCTCGCTGTTTCAGAAAGGGAAATCACTTGCACAATCACTGATGAGGAAGCCATCCCTGATATCGTGCAAACGTTGGTGGACAACAAAGTGCGTCTTTATAAATTGGAGCCGAAGCAAGTTACGCTAGAGGATATTTTCTTTGAAAAATAGTTGCAGCAAAAAATTAAACAGGTGAAACGGATAGAGGCAGCATCAGTGATGCTGCTGTTTTCTTTTGGTGTGTCACTCGGCAGCCCTTGAAATATGGTATCCTTTGATAAAGCATATGAGCAAGCAGACATATAGGGAGGAGCTGCAAGATGACGAGAGAACAAGAAATCGCGCTGGATTGGGAAGAAGAAAAGATTGATGACCCCGCACATTTTTTGCTTCATCAAGGGATGAGAGGAATTTTTGAGGCTGAGGAAATGATAGAAGGGGACTGTATCATCATCCCGAAATGGGAACTTACGATACGTCCTCATGTGGCGAAGTGGACGGATCAGACGGTCATGCTACAGTTTCAAGTAAGTTCACCGAAATGGGATCGCGATATTTTCGAAACGACGGCGGGTATCGGCAGTAATCTAAAAAATGCATTCGGAACCGCAATAGGCGGCTTTGCCTTCTCACTCATGGAAGGAATCGCCTCCATGGAGCAGGACAGAAATCCTGAGACGCTGCATACGACATACGGAGATACCGTGCATCATTGGAAGGCGTATAAGAGCAATATCGTCGGCCTGGGAGAATCATCGCCTGAGATGGAAGAATCCCCATATTGGGAAACGCTTAAGGACGAAATCGCGAAGAGAATCGGCGATCAGAAGCTATGCTATATTAAAATTTATGCCGCAAAGCATGGTGACGACATTACTGGCGAGTGTCGCATTAATGACATTCCGAGTCCCGAATTGGGGCAGATAATAGCGGATATCGCTGGTAAGTGGCAGGTGGAAGGCTTTGCTTCTCAGAAGCAGTTTATTTTCTTACAGCAGTCGGAGGACACATATACACCGTATCCATATCAGCCGGAGCAAATTGAGGATGCCACGCATACAGCGGTACGCCTCTTCATGGAGTGCGATACGCAGGAGAAGTACGACAGTTTCCCGGATTTATTGGCTGAGAGATTGCAGGATGCTGATTTAGCCCAAGAGCTATACGCCTTTTTGCCTGAGATCTGTGCAGAGCATGCTTTCGATATGCTTACTTACAACGAAGAGATGCTTTTGTATAGGGGAGATGAATCCTTCCGTGTGTATCGGACTCAATTTGCCAGCTATTTTATGATTTCTGCTGCATTGTTTGAGGGCTTCCGTACAGGAGAATTTGATGATGACATATACAAGCAATATATAAGTGTCAGCTCTATTTACAACGTAATTTGCCAAGCGAAGGAGCAGGGAGCGGACTTGGTGAAGGATGGCGGCGTCTTGACGCTTTCTTACGGAATGTCGGAGCAATATCGATTTAGTTGAGGAGAGAGAGACACGTCGAGTTTATTAGCCTGTTGCGAGATTGGGAGCAATTGGCGGAAGTTAGCTCGAATGCACTTGTCTTTTTCCGGAAAAGAATGCCATACTATGTATATCAATCATGGGAGGTGTTGCAATGGAACGTCGTACCATCACAGCAGAAGATTTGTACCAGTTCGTCTGGTTGTCTGATCCGGATGTCAATCCTGCAGACGGAACGATTGCTTATGTAGCGAAGCAGGTCAATGAAGAGAAGAGCGGTTATTGCTCTCGCATACATATCTCGTCAGCAGATGGAACGAAGAGCAAGGTATTTACCCATGGAGAGCAGGATAGCGCTCCGGTCTGGTCGCCGGATGGCCAGAAGCTGGCCTTTCTTCGCAAGAAGGATAAGCACCAGCAGATTTGGACAATGGCAGCTGATGGCGGCGAAGCAGAGGCGATTACAAGCGCGGAGTTCGGAGTAAGCGCATTCTCATGGTCGCCGGATGGTTCCCGACTGTTGTACACAGCGAGTATCGATTCTTCCAAGAAAGAAGAGAAGGAGCAGCTTGCGGACGACAGTCAGAAGTCAGCCAAGCAGGTCATCGTTGTTGATCGGTTAAGATGCAAGGCAGATGGAAGAGGCTTGCTGGACGACAAGCGCACTCATTTATTTGTTCATCATATCGAAACAGGCCAATCCGTTCAATTGACTTCCGGAGATTATGATGTCCATGATTCCGTATGGTCACCAGACGGGAAGGAAGTGGCCTTTTCCACGAATCGTGTTGAGGATAAAGAAGTTGACCCTGATCTGGTTCTTAGTCAATTCATTTATATCATAAACTGTGAGGATAAAGTGTGCCGCCGTATAACGGAATCTGGTCTCGTCATCGGGAAGCTTGCATTCTCGCCGGACGGCCAATCGATTGCATTCTATGGACATGACCGACAATACGAGAACGCCACCCTGCTTAAGGTATACATCGTACCAGCAGCAGGAGGAGCACCTGAATGCGTTACTGCCGACCTTGATCTGTACGTAGGGAATGCAGCAGTTACCGATATGAAGGGTCTTGGATCCTCGCCACTCGTCTTTACATCAGACGGTTCTGCTGTATACTCGCTTGTCTCAGCTGAAGGCAATGTACAGCTCGCACGGATCTCGTTAGAAGGCAGCTGTGAATATGTAATGGTCGGTGATCGGGAGATAACTCAATTTACGATCACGAAGGACGGAGAGCAGATTGTATTCATTTCGGCTGATAGGCTGCAGCCCGGAGAGCTATTCATCAAGAATTTGGGCACAGGGCAAGAACAGCTGATTGAAGCCCCGAACGAACGTTTACTAGCGGAACTGACGCTAAGCCAGCCGGAATCGTTCTGGTTCCAGACAACCGATGGTTGGAAGGTGCAAGCTTGGATCATGAAGCCACCAGCAATGTCAGCAGGCGATAAGGTACCGACAATTGTTGAAATTCATGGCGGCCCGCATACGATGTATGCGAATTCCTTCATGCATGAGTTCCAACTGCTTGCCGCTCAAGGTTATGCGGTTCTCTATTCGAATCCGCGCGGGAGCCTCGGTTATGGCCAGAAGTTCGTGGATGCTTGCCGTGGGGATTATGGCGGGAAGGACTACGAGGACATTATGGAATCCGTTGATCAGGCGATTGCCCGCTACGACTTCATCGATGAAGATAGACTTGGCGTTACGGGCGGCAGCTATGGCGGATTCATGACGAACTGGGTTGTCGGCCATACGAATCGTTTCAAGGGAGCTGTTACACAGCGTTCGATCTCGAACTGGTTCTCATTCTATGGGGTTAGCGATATCGGTTATTTCTTTACCGAGTATCAGATCTGTGCACAGCCATGGGAAGACCCGGAGAAGCTCTGGAAGCATTCACCGCTCGCCTATGTGGACAATGTGCAGACACCGCTCCTTATTTTGCACGGAGAGCAGGATTTGCGCTGTCCAATCGAGCAGGCTGAGCAGCTATATGTAGCCTTGAAGCGCCTGGGCAAGACTACGCAGCTCGTGCGGTTCCCTGATGCGAATCATGATCTATCGCGCAACGGGCACCCAGAGCTTCGTGTAGAGCGTCTGAACCGAATTGTTGGCTGGATGAAGCAATATGTGTAGGTCTACCAACGATAGACATCTAGCAATCATTAAATCCGAATAGGAATTGGATAAGAACAGATTGGAAAGAATGTGCTTTCCATCTGTTCTTTTTTATATGAACCTTTCCAACTAAAATGTTAAGCTACATTGCCAACTTATATCTGATTCAATTAATAAATTTAGATGAATATTCCTCTTTGGAATGACACTGCAGTTTGCCGTAGGGTCAGTGTGCATTTTTATTCGGTATGTGAAGAAAGAAAATAAAGTATTAGACTGACGTTGCTTCATTAAGCTCCCTCAAAATGATTAAGTTTCCTCACTCAGACTCATGAA
>NZ_BBYF01000031.1 GCF_001894745.1 Paenibacillus sp. NAIST15-1 | reverse complement strand
CGAAAGAAGTAAGAGGAAATCAGGTCGGCCTCTTGTGATTGTAGGTTCCATCTCGTATGCCTCCGTTCTTGCACGGGAGAGAATGCAAACTAATGCTTAGATTTAGGCTCCATCAATTGTTCAGCTGTAATAGCAGGATCAAGCCAGTTCGAAATGAGTTCACGCGCATACGCAAGATCCTTCTCGTCCAACTTGTAATACCATATATCATGCATCATCATACCTTCCCCATCTAATGCATAGGTACTGAATTGTGGAATGCTTTCCTTCATGAAAATGGACTTGGCTAAGTCAATCAGATCAGTAGGGGCAATATCTGTTGAGAAGTGATCGCCAGCGATATCGAGTATTTCTGGAATATGGCTAAATTTATCAAGCTGTACCGCCCGTTCTGCAACCGCCTGCAAAAAGATCCGATTGCGCATCATGCGATTCATATCGGAATCCTCGCGGTAGCGTACAAAGTTGAGCGCCTCAAGTCCGTTATAGATTGGCTTGTTCGCTTCAATTCTGAATTTGTCATGATTCCAGTTTTTATTTACGATATCCTCTGTTATCGGTAAC
This sequence comes from Paenibacillus sp. NAIST15-1, assembly GCF_001894745.1. Taxonomy (GTDB): domain Bacteria; phylum Bacillota; class Bacilli; order Paenibacillales; family Paenibacillaceae; genus Paenibacillus_B; species Paenibacillus_B suaedae. Next base: position 24,644 of record NZ_BBYF01000031.1, on the reverse strand, counting down.
TTAATTCCACCTAACGCATCCACGACGTTCTTGAATCCGGTGAAATTGATCGCTGCATAATGGGTAACGGGATGCTTAAGCAACTGCTCGACACTGTCGATGCTCATCTTCGCCCCGCCAAATGCATAAGCGTGGGCGATTTTGTCTTGCTTGTTCTTTCCTACAATCTCGGTGTAGCTATCGCGTGGAACGGATATTAACAGGATCCGATTCTCCTTGCGCCTCACGATGGAGTAGATCATGGAATCGGATCGTCCTACCTCCTTATCCCGCTGATCGATGCCGAGAAGCAGAACCGAAAATGGCTCGTCATGCACTAATGGGTCTTTGATCGTTATCGGCTTATATGTCTCCTCCAGCTTCTTCTCCACCTGATTCGAGAGGAACATGTCAAAAGTCAGGAGGGCAAGTTCCTTGCGCAGTACATATCCCACTGTCATAACGAGCACGAATGACAGCGAGATTACGATCCACTTTTTCTTGATTTTCATAGCTTCTCCTTTCTCTTTCATTCCCTACTTCTCTTGTGACTTCCCAGAATGATCCTCTTCATGGATATCAATTAGCCCGCTGTATGTTTTTTTGTCCCATAGTTTTACATCTTTATCTCTCCAGGTGTACACATCCAGTCCATTTTCTCCGCCACCCATTGTCCAACCCAAAATGATTTCCGGCAAGCCGTCCTTGTTGACGTCGGCCATACCTGCATAATCCAGTCCGTATCCATAGCCCTTCGTATTCCAGACAATGTTCCACTGCTTATTCTCATATCTGAGTAAGGCTGCTTTACGCAATTTCTCATTACGCACATTCTCTTCGTATACGATGATTGCTTCATCGTGGCCATCCCCATCAAAGTCGCCGTACGATATTCCTGTATTCCCTCCCCCATGCTTCGGGATTAATAATCGGGAACCGTCTGGTAATGCTCGGCGAACAGCAGCTTCATGGATATGACTGGCGGGTATCGGTGACTGAATGAGGTCGATTGGCGCTGCCGGAACACCACAGCCAACTGTCCAGATAAGAACACCCCAAATCAATACCTGCCGCACAATCTGTTTTTTCATTTGCTCACGCCCACTTTCCTTGCCTGTCCGTATTCCATGTACTAGTGTATATTTTCAATGCTATGAAAGGGTTATGAAATCGTTAAATTTCTCTGCCAATCTCGTGATGAATAGGAAGATAGATTCGAACTTCGGTACCAATGCCCTGCTCACTCTCCATCTCAATTCTGCCTTGATGTAGACGAATAATCTCTTCACTAATAGACAATCCCAGACCGCTACCCGTCGGACTATTCTTCCCTTTGTAAAATTTCTTCATGACCATGCCCAGTTCATGCTCTTGAATACCGGAGCCTGTGTCTCTGACACTAATCATGACTTCATGTTCAAAGGCACGCGCATTCAAATCAATCTCTCCCTGTTCGTTCGTAAATTTAAACGCGTTATCTAATAGGTTAATGAGTACTTGTCTCAGACGATTCTCGTCAGCAAAGATTATAGGGAACATAGGATCTGAATGAATATGAAGCTTGATTCCTAAGCGGGCAGCTCTCGGTGAGAGCAATATACCAATCTGTTGGACTAGACGTGGTACATCGACAAGGCTGAATGCTAATTCCAGCCTGCCGGCATCCAGCTTAGAGAAATCCAATAATTCATCTACCAATTGGGATAGGCGATCGGTCTCGGATTCAATAATATCCAGTCCTTCCGTTACCAAATCATCTTCACGTGTTCCACCTGCTTTCAACGTGACAGCCCATCCCTTAATATTCGTTAACGGGGTTCGAATCTCGTGCGAGACAGAGGAGATAAATTCATTCTTGAGCTGCTCATTGCGGCTAATTCGGGAAGCCATTGCATTCATCGTGTCAGCTAGTGTGCCTAATTCATCCCGATACACCTTTTTGGCGCGGATAGAGAAATTGCCATCTGCCATGACTTCCGCTGCTTTTTTTAATTCGCGGATGGGCCCCGTAATGGTTCGAGATAAAAAGATACTAAGCATAGCTACAATGGCAACAACAAGTACTCCTGCCAATATGAACAAGATGGAAATATAGCGGACAGCATCGATTGTACCGGTCAGTGAGCTGATAAAGCGGACAATTCCAACAGTCTTGCCTTCGGATTGAAGCGGATAGGATACCGAAACAATATGCTCATTGGTGTCATCGTCAAAACCGCGCCAAGTGCCTACCTCTCCAGCAGCAGCTTGCTGTACATCGGTGTAACGAATGATCTCTTTACCTGCTTGCGTACCATATGAATCTTGAATGATGTGTCCAGCAGCATCCATGATCTGCACCTGAGCAGAAGTATGTTGAGAGAAAGCTCGTACGAGCTTCTCCGATTGTTCCGCTACTTCTTCCTCAGCAAAATATTGCTGGAAAAAGGCGGCTGAGATCTCCGCCTGATTAATGAGCGCTCGTTCTACATTGTAGTGATAATAATAGTTCACTGACGTAATCAAGATGACTTCTAAGATGCATACCGTTGTTAATATAACAGCTAAGTAGCTGCCTACTAATCTCTGCCGGATACCTATCATTATTCGCCTCTCTTCCAGCGGTAGCCCATCCCCCATACCGTCTCAATTCGTCTCGGATTCGAGCTGTCATCCTCAATCTTCTCTCGCAGCTTGCGAACGTGGACATCGACTGTCTTCGGGTCACCGACAAAATCCTCTCCCCAAGCTAAATTCAATAATTCATCGCGCGATAATGCCTTGTCGGGATGTTCAAGAAATGCCTTAATCATGCCATACTCCTTCGGAGTCATCTCGATCTTCATCCCGTGTTTACATACTTTATTCGCATCCTTATCTAGGGTAATTGGCCCTGACTCAATTATTCTACTGGATACATGTGAGGACTGATTTGAGCGCCGCAATACTGTGTTGATTCTTGCGACAAGTTCCAGCGGGTTGAACGGCTTCACGATATAATCATCTGCACCGAGCTCTAACCCTTTAATTTTGTCGAAATCCTGCCCCTTCGCTGTCAGGAAGATGATGACCACTTCGGAATCCACATCTCTGATTTGCCGGCATATCTCGAAGCCTTCCATATCAGGCAGCATAATATCGAGAATGACAGCATCCGGTCGATTCGTTGTAAATTGCATTATTGCCTCACTGCCTATCGCAGCTTCTGCCACTTGAAAACCGTTCCGCTCCAGATTAATCGAAATAAAACGCCGTATATGATGGTCATCCTCCACCACGAGCACGTGATTGCGGACGGCTCCCTTTACTTCCATTGTGCTTTCCGATTTGTTCATCTCAGCTTATCCTCCCTAGGTAACGATATATGGACGTAATTGTTGATTGCTCTTGCGCGATAGTATGGTGCCAAACATAGCAAAAAGCCCTCCCTACCAAATGGGAGAGCTAGTATTGAGAATAGTTGCTGCAGCTGAGCACAATTCAAATAAGCTTCATTCCCCCTGGTACAGTTTTGGCACTATACAACGTAAAGAAGCTTGCCGCTTCTTAGCCACATTATGAAAAGCCTTAATCCGGCAATCCCTGTTCTACCCATTGGCATCTCTCGATGTTTCCGGGCAGTGGCCTGTATTCGTATAGGAGCCTCACCTAACGAGGACATATTCATCTTCCTGCATCTTACCTTTAATGTCCGAAACTGTCAATGAAGCGATCGGACAAGCTTCCATATTGGATGGATCTCGATTTAGAACAGCCAAAGAATGTGGCTGCACTTGATTCGAAGGGAGTTTCGATCACATTTAAAAAATTTTCTTTTCATCATCCTCATAGTTAAAGCGTATACATTTTTCTGTGTTCTGACAATGAGATCCTTTTTCATCCGGTATAGACTCATCATGAGTTTTTATACAATATTTTGCATTGAAAATATCCAATGCCAGGAAAGAAGGTGTAACTTCGCCAATCTACAACACCACGAGTTAGCATTAATTGTAATTTTACGCTCAATTTGAAGGAGGAATATGATTTTGACAGTTACGTGTACGTGGAACGCAGGAATGCGCAAATGGTTGGTTGCAGGTGGAATCATGCTCGCGATGTTCGTTGTCACGCTCTTGTTCTCGGGGACTGTATTGGCGCACGGTTACATCGATTCTCCTAGCAGCCGAGCTGATCTGTGCGCGAAGAAGGTGAACAAGAACTGTGGATTCATCATTTATGAGCCGCAAAGCTTGGAAGCATATAAAGGGTTTCCAGCAGCAGGGCCAGCTGACGGCAAAATCGCCAGTGCTAATGGTGCATTTCCAGAGCTTGATCAACAATCGGCAACGCGCTGGAGCAAGGTGAACATTACCCCGGGAACGAATACGTTCCATTGGACGATTGAAGCGAACCACGCTACAACTAGCTGGAAATATTACATTACGAAGCAGGATTGGAATCCGAATGCGCCGCTTAGCCGCGCCTCCTTCGACTTGACTCCGTTCTGCAACGTGGATTATAAAGGCAAGCAGCCTCCGCATTCTTACTCCGACACGTGCAATGTCCCAAGCCGAACCGGATATCAGGTCATATTGGCAGTATGGGAAATTGCGGATACGGCGAATGCGTTCTACAACGTAATCGATGTTGACTTTGGAGGCGGCTCGCCAGTCGATCCGACACAACCAACAGCACCTCTGAACCTGACTGCATCGAATATTACGTCAAATAGCGCTGTGCTGACATGGGTCCCTGTCTCTACCAATGTCGCGAACTATCGCATTTATCGCGGGGCTTCTCCTGTTGCTACTGTTAGTGCGAATACAACCACCTACATTTTAACCGGCTTGTCGCCAAATACGAATTATACGTATACCGTACGGGCAGTTAGTGCAGCCGGAATTGAATCTCCGAACAGCAATCCTGCCGTATTCGCGACTTTATCAGCACCAGTCGATACCGAGCCTCCAACTACTCCATCAAATGTGAAGGCCACGAACGTAACTGCCACCAGTGTTACCCTGTCATGGAATGCTTCTTCTGACAATGTAGGTGTGACTGGCTATAAGGTTTATAACGGAACTACCTTAGTGGCGACTACGACTGGTCTGACTTATACGGTCAGTGGATTATCCCCAAATACGACTTATACATTCACGATTGTTGCAGTCGATGCAGCAGGCAATGCTTCGCCGAGCAGCGATCCGGTCAGCGCAACGACTTCTCCTGCCCCTGCGATAGCTCCTTGGGCAGCAAATACATCGTATACGGTCGGGGCACTTGTCACCTATAATGGAAAAACCTATGAAGCGCTTATGGCACATACGTCCCTTGTTGGCTGGGAACCTCCAAATGTTCCTGCACTTTGGTTGTTAAAATCGTAACATATAAGCATATCTTGCGTGTTGGAAGCCTCTGATTCGTCAGTGGCTTCCATTTATTTTCTTGGCATCCAATGAAATAACCATAATCATGTAATTTATCGATTGACAGGATATGGTATTCTTCGTTATATTTTAAATACGATACGTATTCGTTTCGAATATAAGAAAGAGGCTCAATTAACATGATGACTAAGAAAATAGCGGATTACACCAAACGCAAGCCTGGAAGGCCCCGAAGTGAGAAATCTCACCAGGCCATTTTGGAAGCGACAAGAAGTTTGATGCTGGAGGTTGGGATATCCGGCTTAAGCATCGAACGAATTGCCGAACTAGCTGGGGTTGGCAAAACGACGATTTACCGCAGATGGAAGAGCAAGGAAGAATTGATTACGGAAGCGTTCGGCTCCATCGCTGATCAGGTTGATATTCCCGATACGGGAAATGTGGTGAGCGATTTAATCACGGTGGCGAAGGGCATGCTCGATTCCCTTCACGATTCATTCCATGCACCTGTCCAGCAGGTTATGAAATTAATTGTCGGCATGATGGAGAACGAGGACATAATGGTCGTGTATCGAGAACGGTACCTATCCCCCCGCCGCCGTGCATTTGTCCATATCTTAGAACGCGGCAAGGCGAACGGCCAGCTCAGGCATGAAGCGGATGTTGAACTCATCATTGACATGTTAATCGGTTCATACTTCTATAACGCTCTGTTAGGAGACGGTCATTTGTCGCCTGAGCTCTGGTTCGAGCAGGCTGCCGCCCAGCTCATACAAGGAATCGGAACACATCGTTCTAACGTGAGTTACGAAATTAAGGAGGAATGATTATGACTTTTGAGCAAGGAAGAAGCGGTATCCGTCCCCATCTGTTTGTGAATCAGGAAATGGATGTCCAACTTATGCGTACATGGTCAACGATGTCGGAAGGTGGGGCAGAGATTGGAGAGTTGTTGAATGTCGTTCGCAATACGTCAGATGGAGATATAGAGAGCTACGCACGCGCATTATCCGAGGCTGCCTATCGAGTTCAGAAGCAAGCAGACAAAGCTCTGGCTGAAGGACATCGACGTTCTGCGCATCTGGCTTATCTTCGAGCGTGCAGCTATTATCGTTCTGCTATGGGGGCCTTATCCCCACTACAGGCAGATCACAGACGCTATTGGGAACAGTCACGAGATGCATTCGAGCATGCTTGCGAGCTGCTTGAGATCGTCTGGAAGAAGCATGAAGTACCATACAAACAGGGTGTTCTGCCTAGTTATCTCCTCTGTGCCCCTTCACCTGCCAATGCATCGCAGCCTACATTAATCGTAGCAACCGGCGGTGAAGGGACTGCTATGGAAACGTACTTATGGATAGGTGCAGAGTGTATTCGGCGCGGATACAATGTATTGTTGTATGAGGGTCCTCACAATCCAGGCGCAAAATATGCAGGAGGATTGGGATTGTTAGATCCAGAGGAATGTGAGCACTGCATGTCACTTGTTATTGATCAAATCATCAATAACCCGAATGTGGATTCGAGCCGAATTGCTGTGATTGGATTCAGCTTCGGAGGATATGTCGCAATTCGCAGCGCGGCTCACGATCCGCGAATTCGCGCTCTTATTGCAAATTCGCCAGTGCGCAGTCTCTATGAGGTGCTGAGGACTGCTATACCGATGGAAGCTCTTCAATTTTCGAATGAGATGATAACAGAGATCGTCTCCCCTGCAGAAAAGGCGATCTTGGATGTTGCAATGACCGCCTTCGGTGCTGATTCGCTGCTGGAATTGATGAATACGCTTCAACGTTATAACGTGGACGGTATCGAACAGAACATACATTGTCCTACACTATCTCTCGCTGGCGAAGAAGAAGGCTCGGATTTTCTATTGCAGGCGCGGGCATTCCATCGAAATATTCCTGCAGCCAACAAGGAGCTCAAGATTTTTACCGTGGAGGAAGGCGCGGCAGCTCATTGTCAGGTCAATCACTTAAGTTTGATGCGTCAGTACACTTTTGATTTCCTTGATCGAGTATTCCAATAAATCTGTCCCCTTCGATCTACAATCGTATGTTTCTTACGGTCATTACAGTGCTTCATACTTCTGCGATATGGAGAATATATCCCTTGCCTCTGATATGCTGCAGTATAGACGGATGACTAGGATCGTCTTCGATTTTTTCACGGATTTTTTTGATATAAATATACAGTACCCCTTCGGAGGTACCTAAATGATCAGCAAGCTCTTGCGCCGATACGGGCTGCCCGGATTGTTGCACTAAATAATAAAGCAGCTTAAACTCCAGTGTCGATAAGATATGCTCTTCCTCTCTGTTCTGAATCGAATGATTGGCAACATGAAAGAGCATATTGTTATCGCCCAGCACAACTGCACCATCTAAGATGGGTTGATTCCTTCTATGTTCTTCATCGATATCTACACCTAACATCCCAGATATGGATTGTTCCCACATCATGATCTTCTTTAAGGTATCCTTCTCTTCTGGATTCACGATCATGATAGGCACCTTGGTCTCTGTCATCATGCGGGTAAAGCATGTATCGTCCTCGATCTGATTCGAATCTAATAAGAATATGCTGCGGGAGGTTGCCTGTGCAATTGCTTCTCGGAATCGGTGGCAGTCCTCTATATGAGTCAGCTTCATTCTGTCGTTGAATAGATGTCTGACATATGTAAAGAAAAATTGGTTGTTCGTATACACGGATAATTCCATATCGCTTCCCTCTCTTCATCATTCCCTTGTTCGCATAGAAGCGCCAGGTTCTATTGTATATAGGGAGAGAAGCAATGTAAATTGTGAAGCCAATATTACAAATACAAGCCCTCCAACATGATTGGCAGGGCTTGTTCCTATATCCGTTACTATCCATCCGTTTATCCTTCGAGAATGAGTTTGATTTGATTCCATGTTGACGCAGGAAGCTGGATGCCGCTCGCCGCTGCATTGTCATGAATCTGCTCTACCCGCTTCCCGCCAGGAATGACCGCATCCGCCCCTGGCTGCTGCAGCAGCCAAGCAAGTGCGAGATTCGGCAGCGTAAGCTGCTGTTCACTTGCGATTGCTTTCAATTTCTCTACGCGGGCAAGATGCTGCGTGAACACACCGGGTTGGAACAGTTCTAAGTCCTTCCGCCAATCCCCATCATCCAGTGTCATATCAGGTTTGTATTTCCCACCCAATATTCCGAACGCAAGAGGCCCATAAGGAATAAACGAAATATCATGCTCAAGACAGTACGGAATCAGTTCCTGTTCTGCTGAACGATCGAGCATATGATATGGGCTTTGCAATACATTGATTGCATTCGTTGCATTCGCTTCCTTCACTTGTTCAACCGTCGCATTGGAAATACCGATTGCACGAATCTTTCCCTCCTCCTTCAGACGAGTAAGTTCGCCGATTGATTCACTTAGCGGAATGCGCTCATCGATGAAGTGAATATAGTATAAATCGATATAATCCGTCTGAAGCCGCTTCATACTTGCTTCTACAGCATTTCTTAGATAGTCGGGATGATTATTGAATCGAATGCTGCCGTCGTCGAGTTTCTCGATTCCCCCCTTGGTTGCTAGTACAAGACTGTTCCGGCAGTATTGAATAACTTCCCCAATCAATTGTTCCGAACGCCCAAAGCCATAGGCATCCGCTGTATCCAGTAACGTAATTCCCTGCTCAATGGCTTCTTGAACCGTTTGTTTCCCGATATCTTCATTTACATTGGCGTAGTTGTTATGCCCACCTACTGCATTTGTTCCGAATCCAATCTCCGATATTTGGATGGAAGTTTTCTTTAACGTAGTGTATTTCATTCAAATCTCTCCTTTTCTGAACTATCGTCTTGTCACGAATACAGTTAAGCTGCTTTTGTTACTTCTTTGACGACTGTATCTCTTCTCCAACCATAAAGGGCAACAATAATGGCAACGATCGTAAGCACTGTAGCCGCAATAGGCACTGCTGTGAGCCCGAACCCACTGTGGATGACCCAAGCACCTAGCGATGACCCGAGTGCGATGCCCAAATTAAAGGCGCTTATGTTCAATGATGATGCAAGATTAGGTGCTCCCTTCGCCTTCTCAATGATGCGCATCTGTAAGGCGGGTACATGACCGAACGAGGCCAGACCCCATAACAGAATGGTCAATACTGCCGCCCACTTCACATGGATGGTGAAATACAGCAGGCCCATCGTGAAGGCAGAGAATGCAAGTCCTCCAATTGCTGTTGGCATGATGCGGCGATTAGCAAGCTTGCCCGCCAACGTATTCCCTATTGTCAATCCAACTCCGTACAAGAGCAGAATTGGCGTGATTTGGTCGGATGAAAAGCCCGTGATCTCGGTTAACATCGGTGCAACATAGGTAAAGGCTGCAAAAATTCCGACAAAGCTCAGTATCGTCATTACGAGCGTGAGTTGAACTTGTGCACTCTTCAATACATGCAGTTCTTGCCGCAATTGGCTCTTCGCTTGAAATGTTATGCGAGGTACCCATAGAGCTACAGCAAGTGTGCCTAACAATCCAAGTGCACCAACAGACCAGAAAGACGCTCGCCAGCCCAATTGTTGGCCTACAAATGTTCCTAATGGGACGCCAACAATGTTCGCGACAGAAACCCCGGTGAAGATCATGGCAACTGCACTAGCTTGCTTCTGCACGGGCACTATCTTCGAGGCAACTACCGCACCCGCTCCAAAGAAGGTTCCATGAGCAAATGCTGCCACGAACCGTGCAGCCAGCAGAAATGCATAAGTAGGTGCCAGAGCACAGAGCACGTTCCCTATCACAAACAGCAGCATTAATCCGAGCAATAGCCGTTTGCGCTCGACCCTGCCTGTAATCGCGGTTAAGAGTGGAGCTCCAATGGCCACACCAATCGCATAGCCAGTAACGAGTAATCCGGCGGCGCTAATGGATACATGCAAATCTTGTGACACCTCTGGAAGTATACCCATCGTAATAAATTCAGTGGTGCCGATCGCAAACGTGCACAGCATAAGCGCCAGCAGGGACATAGTTGAGTTCCTATCTTGTTGACTTCGAATAATGAATCCCTCCGTTTCAGATCGGGTTGTTTCTAGCCGTTAGGCAGCTAGCATGCGGTTCGCTCTTGCACCTATAACGTTATCAATCTCGGCAGCATCTGTCTTGAATCAGACGTTAAGCATCGCCTTAATTTTTGTTAAGATAAAGGATAGATATAAAAGTGGATATATGAGAGATATAGATATCATTCATCGTTTACAATCACATGAATACATGGAGGGTTGCTTGTTGGAAACCAAAGAAGTTATACGAAATATCGAGGAAATCAGAAACTCCAAAGCACTATGGAAAGAGTTCGAATATGAGGATTCTGACGCAAACTATTGGAAACGATATGCGGCTGCGGTTGCGCTTCAGTATGATTGGAGAGAAGAAGACTATGATTTCATTCGATATTTGATGGAGAATGAAGTGGAAAGTCGTACTCATGACGCCTTCCAAGGATACGGGGATTCCTTGCTGCTCCTCTCTTATTTGCTGGCCAAATTCCGCAAGCTCGAAAATGTATGGACATTTGAGAAAGCAAAATCCGCTAATTTCGATACGTATTGCGGTTATTTTGACGAATTTATCTTCTCAGCTGGAGTGGAACAAACGTGTACATACATAGAGGAAGTTGGACTTACGGAGTCGAACAGCTACCTTTTTGAACGCAAGGATAAATTGAGAACCCTCTATACAGAGCAAGATATCGAATCATTTATGCAAAGAATGGCCCTATGGTTCCCAGACAGCATCGAGAAAGAATCTACAGATAGTCTGTTGTCTCGGGCAATTGATTTTAAGGATGATGAAGAGGCAGATCGATTGTTTGCCATTCTTGAACAGGACGCTGAAACTAGCATCACAACCTTATATTATCGTGCCAAAGAAATCGGTAATTATAAGAAGGCCATCTCTTATAAAGAAAAGGAACTAGATTCTATCAGTGATCCGAGGGATAAGACATCTGCACTCCTTGATATTACCAAACTGCATATCATGAATAACGACTGCGGTAAGGCTTATGAGACTGCACAATTATGGGAACAGCTCCTATCCCAATTTGATAGTTGGCAGGAAACCGGACTGGGGAGATCGATGTGTGAAGCCTGGTTTGATATCTGTCTTGGCTTGAGCAAAGAACAGAAAATGACGACTGCACTCCTCTGCTATGAAAATGGGAAGTGGATGGTCAGCCGCACGAACGCTTGTTACTTAAACCTATTAAAAAAGGCATACGCATGCAGTGAAGTGCTTCAAAAAAAGAAAGACATGCGTTTCTATAAAATGAAAATACAAAAGGAGAAAAAGAAGATAGACCGAATAAAGAGAAGATGATACGCCTATTTATTCTAATCCATCTAAACGAAGTGAGGTAATTTTACGAATGGACATTTCCTATTGGAAAGGCAAACGTATTCGGCTCCGCGCACCTGTTGAGGATGATATCACCATATTCGACAGTTTGGATGACAGCATACTGCAAAATATGGACTCGATTGCATTTCCACGGACACAGGCACAAATGGAAGAATGGATCGAACAAATTTCGCAGGGAGCTTCGGAAAATAGCCATGATTTCTACTGGATCGCCGAGGATGCCGAACAGGGAGACCTTGTCGGTACCGTTGAGATCGATGGCTGCGACCCAAAAAACGGAACCTTCGATTACGCGATATCCGTATTGCCTGCTTATCGGGGCAAGGGCTACGCCAGTGATATGATACTAACCGTTTTGAAGCATTATTTCTTCGAGCTGAGATATCAAAAAGCGACCGTATGCATTTATTCCTTCAACGAAGCTTCTATGAACTTGCACCGCAAGCTGGGTTTCATTCAGGAAGGCAGACTGCGCAGCATGATTTACACTAATGGGAAGTACCATGACGAGGTGTATTTCGGTATGACGAAGGAGGAGTATGAGACATTATACATGAGATAAGTGATTGACGAATTCATAACTTATACGTTCTTAACAACGAGCTGTCGGGCAGTAGTAATTTACTTGCCTAACAGCTCTTTTGTTTTTTCAGTTTCACACATCTAGACTATCTCCGTTCACAGTTGAAATGTTATACATGCGTGTCTCCCCTATTCATCGACTCAATTCCCACAATGAACATAACGATTAACCACTCTTTTTCTCATTCTTACCATGCAGTCAAACGCGGATTTTAGAAAACTGAATTCAAAAAAGATTGACTCCAGATGAGATCCAATATAAACTGAAGCAGTAATTTAGTAAATTAGTAATTTAGTAAATACAAAATTGAAAAGAGGGAGAAAATGAAAATACCCATTACGTTAAAACACAAGCCTGTTGTCGTGTCGGACAATTATGAGCAAATTGATGGCCAATTCGCTAAGAACACAGATGTGAAAGGTCTTTCCCTTGGATTAGCTCAGTGGAATGACAGCCGCAAGGTCGATATTTCCGCCAAGGTATGGAGACATACGGGAGAGAAATGGTCGGAGGATTCGGAGGAACTGCCCCTCCATCGTGTGCTTGATTTATCCATTTTGATTTGCCGATCTGTAGCTCATTTTCACGAAGCATACCGGTTTGAGCATTTGTATGACCCGCAGCAACCCGTCATCGACCGTATTGGTCTGCAAGGAGATGCCATGACGGTGGCAATTGAAACGGAGAATGTGCGAATCAATGAGGACATTAAGCTGTTCAGTCAGGCTCTGAGTGACAACGATGAGATGATCGGCGAGCGTCTTCGCAATTTATCCAAAATATTAAAGGATATGGGGTATTGATGATGTTGTCCAATCGATATGTTCGAACGATTATCCTCTCCCGGGTGCTGCTGCAACTCGGAATTTGGATCCGCAATTATGCGGTACTGCTGTATGTGACCGAATTGACGAACAATAATCCGATTTATGTATCGCTGATTTCAGTTGCGGAATTTGCTCCGATTTTCCTATTCGGACTCATTGGCGGAACCTTTGCCGACCGATGGAAGCCGAAGCGAACGATGGTATGGAGTGATCTGCTGTCTGCCTTGTCCGTTGTAGCTGTGTTGATTGCCGTTTTGAATAACGGATGGATTGCCCTCCTGATCGGATCATTTATTTCCGCCAGTCTGTCCCAATTTTCTCAGCCTTCGGCCATGAAACTATTCAAGCGGCATGTACCAGGTGAACAACTTCAGGGTGTGATGGCAATGTTCCAAACACTTGTCGCCATCTTCACGGTCTTGGGTCCGGTCATCGGCACATTTCTTTTTATACAGTTTGGAATTCACGTATCTCTGATTTTGACGGCTGTCTTCTTCCTGGGATCTTCGTTCATTTTGTCCACACTCCCACGTGATGAGGTAGAACCGAAATCGAGCGATGCGGGCAGCTTCTTCAAGGAGCTGGCGGCCGGACTGCGCTACATTGGGTCAAATCAATCGTTACGCACACTTTGCATGACCTTCGCAGCTGTCGGATTAGCGTCTGGTCTGACTCAACCGCTCCAAATCTTCCTTGTCATCGAGAAATTGGGATTAAACAAACAAGATTTGCAGTGGTTTGTGATGGCCAACGGAGCAGCCATGTTCGTAGGTGGAATTGCCATTATGGGAATCGCCAAAAAGATTAAGCCACAGTTGCTGCTCACGATCGGCTTGCTTGTCGCCGCCGTCTGTACGATGGGAATTGGCGCGTCTTCTCTGATTTGGCTGACTGTTGTTCTCTTAGTGATTAGCGGCTTGTTTTACCCCTGTATTCATGGTGGCATTCAGACGCTTATTGTACGCAATACGGAAGGTTCGTTTATGGGCCGAGTATCCGGCGTGATTACACCTGTTTTTATGGGTATGATGGTCGCTGGCATGTTCATATCCGGTTATTTGAAGGAGATGTCATCACTTCTGACTGTATATGTCGTGAGCGGTATTTTGATTATTGCCGGTGCACTGTTGCTCACCCCTCTCCTTTTTGAAAGAAAACAAAAGATGAGCGAAGCTCCGCATCATGATAGATAGGAGAATATTGAAATGAATGTACATGAAAACTATGTCTTGTCCCCTGCAAGACAACTGACGGATGAAGAGAACAGGCTGATTTGGAAAAAGCCTTCCTCCCATCAGGTCAGCGAAGAAGAACAGCGTATATGTAAAGAAGTAAAACGCAATTGGAATCACGGGGAAATGAAAATTGCTAATATTCTGTTAGAAGGCGATGCCGGTTCCGGTAAAACTCAACTTGCCAAAGCATTGTCTGCGAATTTCAGATTGCCTTATACGAAAATAACCTGCTTTGCCGATATGGATAAATCAGATATTATCGGCGCTATATTGCCCGTCATTCCTTCTGAGCAATTTGAGAAGCTGGAGCCTGAGGAGCAACGCATTTGGCAAGCGATCTATGAGAGCGATAGTTTGCATCACATTACTGAAGTGCTTATGAATGCGCTACAGATTACACAGGAACAGGCCGCCTTACAAATGAAGCAGATGCTAAAGCGTGCAGCAGAATACACCGAGGGCGAAGCGGTTGAGTACCGATTTTACCCATCTGAAATCGTTAGAGCGTATCAAAAAGGATATCTTCTGGAAATTCAAGAACCAAACGTGATTCGTGATGCTGCAGTATTGATGGCGTTAAACTCTGCTCTGGAGCTGGATGGAAGCATGAATCTCCCCACCGAGATCATACACAGGCACCCAGACTTCATCGCAGTCATTACAACAAATCGCAGCTATGCAGGGGCCAGACCGTTAAACGAAGCTCTGCGTGACAGAGTTCAACACACAGAAAAGATGGATCTGCCCGGCAAAGAGGTCATGATGGAACGCGCGATATCCAAAACAGGGTATCAGGATGAAAAGATGCTGAGCGTGTTAGCAGATGTTATTATCATTTTGGATCGAACAGCTCGGGCAAATGCCATCAAAGGCGTGGCTGGAATGCGTTCCTTTTTTTACTGGACAGATGCAGTTGCTGGAGGAGCCTCCGTCAAAGAATCCCTATATCATAAGGTCATCTATAAAATAACAACCGATGATGAAGAAATTAAGATTCTGGAAGAGGCGCTTGAGAAGAATGGTGTGCTTGCTAACTTAGAGGACGTTGCGAATCAGGTAAAAAAAAACGAAAAATCGGTGAACCAATAGAAATCAAGACATGGGGAGATATCGACTCGGATCTTGATTATGATGCTGACAGCCTTACTGAGGAAAAAGGCATAGCACTTAGAAAGTCTGCGGATAGTGAGGATCGTTCATCACTAACATCTGCGGATTCTCACGGCGATATGAAAAGTACAGATACGGGTGAAGACGGCTGCCCCCAATATCATCAGGCCAATCCAGCGCCAATGACTGAGGATGAAAAACAAAAAGAGCGCGATTTTCGCAAAAAACTGAATCGTGCCGCACGGGAAATGGTATCCAATACGATTCATGAAAAGGTGAAGCTAATCGTTCACCGACCAGACTATACGCTAGAAGATCAGCACGATTACGATCGTCTCAGCAGAGGACTCATGCCAATCGTGAGGGAATTTGCTAGAAAAACACTCCCTCTCCTGGAACATGAGGTGTCTTCCGTGTATACAAGGAATCGTTATTATGGAAGCAAGTTTCAGGCGGATAGTGTGGCTTACAGGGATTATCGATACTTTGCCAAAAAACGCCCTCCATCTGAGTCCCCTTCCCTAGTGGTTGGTCTAAGGATTGACGAATCCGCTTCAATGTCTGCGTTTGGCAGATTGGAGGCAGCAAAACAAGCAGTAATGGCAGTCTACGAATTTTGTCAGATTTGCCAGATCCCCATACTCATCTACGGCGACACGGCTGATGTTTCCAGGATGGAGCAAATGTCGATCTTTGCTTACACCGACTTTGAGAAGCCAGATCCAAGCGACCGATTCAGACTCATGAACATCCAGGCCAGAAGTAATAATCGTGATGGAATGGCACTGCGGATGATGGCGGAACGGTTAGCCGTGTCACCACAACAAACCAAGCTGCTCATTAGCATTAGTGATGGACAGCCCAAAGCAATGGACGATTACACAGGAGCTTATGCAGTGAATGACATGCAGCAAACGATAGAGGAATATGAGCGAAAAGGTGTTCGATTCCTTGCAGCTGCAATCGGTCAAGACAAGGATATCATTCATGCCATCTACGGGAATGACCGTTTTTTGGATATTACAAATTTGTATGAGCTGCCAGCAAAGTTAGTTCGAATTATCGCTAGGTATATATAATTCACATTACTCTTTATACTTGAAAAGGAGAACAAACAACATGGATATGAACAAGCGCAAGGAGCTTATTGAAGCTTACAAGCAGATCAAGACTTACATGGGGGTTGTTCAGATCAAGAACAACACAAACGGTAAAATCTTCATTGACAGCTACCCCAATTTAAAAAATAAATGGTTCACGCTGCAAATGCAGCTGGACATGGGCAGATTTGCAAATGCTCAGCTCCAGAAGGATTGGAAGGAATTCGGTTCTAGTGCCTTCACCTATGAGATTCTGGAGCAGAAGGAAACCGATAAGGTGACTGACATCCGCTGGGAAGTGAAGCAAATCATAAAGCCATGGCTTGAAAAGTTGCAGCCCTATGGAGACAAAGGATATAACAAGCCACCTAAGGAATAAGTTGTTGGCGTTCATTGCAAGAACTGGCGGGGAGGCTTCCCCGCCAGTTCTCATATTACCCAGATTTCCCGACAGATTGACTATCGTTGATATTCAAGATAAGATGAAACAATCATTTAGTAAATTAGTAAATGAAAAGAGGGTCAAAACATGAAAATACCTACTACGTTAAAACATAAACCTGTTGTCGTGTCAGAAAATTATGAGCAGATTGATGGCCGACTCGCTCCCGATACAGATGCCAAAGGCCTCTCGTTAGGTTTGGCCCAATGGAACGATAGAGGAAAGATTGATATTTCTGCTAAGGTGTGGAGATACACAGGAGAGAAGTGGTCCAGACAGTCAGAAGAGCTCCCTCTTCATCGTGTACTTGATTTGTCTATTCTGATTTGTCGTTCATTGGAGCATTTTCGTGAAGCTTACCGATATGAGCATCTTTATGATCCCGAGCAGCCTATCATCGACCGAGTTGGCCTGCAAGGAGATGCCATGACTGTGGCGGTATGTACGGACAATGAGCGAATTAATGAGGATATTAAGCTGTTCAGCCAAGCACTGAGCAATGACGATGAAATGATAGGCGAACGTTTGCGTACGCTATCTAAAATCTTGAAAGATATGGGGTACTAAAGAAGCTTATCTGATGCATATATTTGCTGAATCAGCAGTGCTTGTTTGTTCGGCAGATACGAAGTCTACATGTTAAGAAAAAGGTGCCTAAAAAAGGCACCTTTTTCTATAAACACACTTCCAGCTCGCCACAGGTCAAGAGTCTGTGATCATAAAGAGATTAATTGGGTGTAAAGGCACCTGTTCCAGCGCTTGAACCATTGCCTACCACAGAAATCGTACCGGTGTCTGTGGTGCGATAGTTGCTGGTAGAGCCTGAATTATGAATTGGATCGCCTGTAAACAACGTGCCGTAATTGGCAGGACTTGCATAATAGTTAAGCGTATTATTTCCTCCTGAATACCAGATGTCGCTCCATTGGAATGGGAACCCGTACATGGCCGCGGCCCACCAAGCCATTTTAAATTTATCTGTCGTATTATCTGTTGGTAATGCACTATTCGGCGCATTTGTGGCAATAACGGCCGTTTCAATACCTTTAATTCTTTTATATGTCAAACATTTATCAGCTTTTACTGACCAATCAGAGATTGATAAATACGTATTGGAAGATATAAGCCAACTTTCAGCAAGATACCAGTCACCAACTCCGACATGGGTCGGCTGGTATACTCCATTTTCGTTCAGATCTCCTCCAATTTGATCTGGATTCCAGGCGTTCATGAACACCTTGAGACCCTTCGCGTGTGCATAATCAGTGACATCATTCTGGATTGTTCTTGTTACAGAGTAGTCAAATCCTGCGCAGTCAAGGAACACACCATATACGCTCATACCACTCCATTTGTTGATTTTTTGCTTAATCGCTGTTGTATCAGGGTTCGGAGTACATCCTAAATTCACGTACCCAAAAACTTTCTTGCCGCCGAGTGCATTTAGATTGTTTATAATCGCGACTGTGTTCGCATGATCGCCATGTGTCGTTTCTTCAAGCCCTGCTCCAAACACGATGATATCAAACTGAGCAAAGGTGTTCGTTGCAGTTGTTACATTTCCACCCGCACCGTTTACGACAGAAGGCCAACCATAATAAATAGCCAGCCGTTGCTGAGGAGTTATAGCTTCAGATGCTCCGGCAGACGGAATAAAACTTGCCAATCCAATGCAAAAAGCAAGCAGAATCAACCATTGATTTTTCTTCATGCCTCTCTACCTTTCTCTCTTCGTATTTGAAATTTATACATCGATATCACTTTCATCCGATGTAGCTGCACTCCCCCTTTTATTCTTGTGACTGACTAGCTGGCATCTCGAGATCATCACTTATACCATCTGCATCCCAAAAAAGACCGCTACAATAATAGTAGCGGCTCATGGTCTTCATTAATACTTTTTATTTTTTTGGTAAACGTGAAATTTATCTCACTTGCAATATGATTTTCCCTGTATTGCGATTCTCTTCCATATGGATGTGCGCATCACTTACCTTCTCAAGCGGGAAGATGGTATCAATAATTGGTTTTATGCTGCTGTTATCGAAATAGGCCAGAACATTAGCTGCAAAATCCTGCGTAAGCCGCGCCTTGTATTCATCACTTCTCGGCGTTAACAGGGTACCTGTCAGCTGAACACATTTTGACATTAAGGCAAACAAATTCATTTGCTCTACCTTCACTCCACCAAGAACGCCGATGAGTACCCAACGACCTTCCTTCTTAATGCTGGCAAGATTCTTCGCCCAATAATCCGCCCCTACAAAGTCCAGAATTACATCTGCTCCCTGCCCATTCGTAGCCCGAAGCACCTCTTCGTCAAAGGATTGCTCCTTATAATTGATGAGTACATCAGCACCCAGGTCTCGACAGAAATCCAGCTTCTCCGCAGAACCGGCAGTTACAATGACGGTAGCCTTGCTAATCTGCTTTGCAAGTTGAATCGCAGCTGTTCCTACTCCACTGGCGCCGGCATGAACAAGCACCGTCTCGCCCTGTTGAAGCTTGCCGATCCAGTATAACGTCTGGTACGCAGTTAAGAATACTTCAGGAATTGCCGCCGCATCAGCAAATGAGAAGGAGTCTGGAATCGGGATCGCCCGATCCATTGGCATGACCGCATATTCGGCATATCCTCCCCCATTTACTAGACCCATTACTCGATCACCAACCGTATAGGTGCTCTCACCATTGACTTCGATGACCGTTCCAGCAACTTCTACCCCTAGAATAGGGTTCGTCGCATATCCGGCCTTGCCTTCACGCATGACAATATCTGTTCGATTCACTGCAGCAGCATGAACTTCGATTAGCAGCTCTCCTGCTTGCGGCTGTGGGCTCGGCAACTCTGTTATCTCCAGCTGTTCTGGTCCACCTGGGTTGTTCACGATTACACCCTTCATTGAGTGCCTCCTTGTTTATTATCTATATTTACATTGTTGGATAGTTATGAAACTATCATATTTAAGACAACCCTTAAAGTCAAGATTATGGTATCGGAGTTCGTTTCTAGGGTATTTTCATGACGTCCCGCCACTTTGTTCTTCTAAGCATTGATTTAGAAGCTTGAGCTGTTTTTGATGGGTGTCATCTATAGTCCGAAAAGATTTATTGCTTGAGTCTGCATACCCATGAAGTAAAATCTCGCCACCTTCAGACATGATATAGGACACCAAATCACCCTTCTCTCCATAGAAAGATAGCAAATAGGCTGGGTATTCGGGGAAATTGGATGCCGAGAAGTCATTTCGAACCCGAATATCTTGAAGTGTACTCATAACGAGCTCAATTTGTTTGTTATCAGTGATGTGAGCATAATTATTGCCTTCGTTATCCCCTGACATAAACTTCTTCAGAAAAATAGATTCGATCTTGGCTTCATTCACATAATCCATGACTAAATCATGTAGTGAATACGTAATTCGTGTCTGATACACATGATTACCTAGTACGCCCGAAATCAACAACAGGGCAACAATCATAATTGGCATTTTGTATCGTGACATTCCAACCGCCCTCACTATCGTTCTAGTTTTCGTATCTACGTAAATACTACCAGATTATAGAATTCAATAGAGCTACTCTTTTTTGAAACAAGTCGGGATCGCAGATATTTCCCACATGGTAACTGAGGAATGACAGTATGAACAGGTGCAATTGTGTGAACACTGATTCAGAAGCATTGATCCTATTAGCTAATTTGAGGTGTGAATACTTGAATAACCATTTCTCAATCCGTTTTCTATATCTATATGTATTCATCACGGGAGCTTCCGTCATGGCGTCCAAGGATACGTTCTACCAATATGTCAGAGTCGTCGAGGCTTCTAATGGAGATATTTCTTTAGTATACAACGAGGGCGGTGGTGTTCAATCGATCCGGATGGCTAAGCCAGGATTGCATACTGGCGACTACTACAATGATTATTTAGTGCTTCCCTATTTGACCAACTCGCCGGATCAACTGCTCGTATTGGGTTCCGCTGGTGGTACGATTCCTCGGTTGTTGGCTGAGTATGTGAAGCCACAATTTCCAAATATGAATGTTACTGGTGTAGAACTAGATCCCGAGGTTATTGCGCTTAGTTATCAATTTATGGGACTGAAGCCTGAAGATGCTCAGATTGTGAATCAGGATGCGCGTGTATTTATTAGTAATACGAATCGAAAATACGATATCATAGTTGTCGACTGCTACTCGCAGCAAATCTATATTCCTGCTCATTTATCGACTGTGCAGTTTTTTGATACCCTTCGATTATATCTGAATCCAGATGGACTCACTGCTTTAAATGTGAACGTGACAACACCCGATTCTCCACTGCTCTTAGCGATGGCGAAGACAGTGAAGCAGGTATTTCCCAACACGTACATCGTGAAGTCGTCAGGGCAATACAACTACATGATCATCGGATCCATACGCCCGCTGCAAACAGATAATCTCAATCAAATACATCTGAATAGTCCCATTCACCCGCTTCTCGAACAATGGCAGAAAGGGCTAAAGGAAGTGAATGATGAGCTGCTTGCCAACGCACAAGTATTGACTGACAACCACGCTCCAACTGAAATGCTAACAGATTCGATGATTTTTGGGTCAATTCCAGATCGCCCTTAATCCTTATAACGAATAAAGCCACAATACTGAACAACGAATGTTCATGTACAGTGGCTTATATTTATTTCATTTCTCGTTAATTTCATAACGGATCAGTCGCGGATTTATGAAGATGTTGTGAAGTAAACCGTATATACAGCACTTTGCGTGATATTGGGAGCAGAATAGAGTGATACCGCGTTATTCCTTACGACTGCATTTCCAGGGATGACACTCGTCCAGGTGATTGTAGCTGGTGCTGTTGCTACTGTGGGATTATATACGTAAACTGGCTGTGCACCAATGTCTGCTGGTCTGATCGAAAACACGATTGTCCCGGTTATGGCAGCTGTGGTTACAATCGTTATGGTCGATACAATGCTGCTCGGAGCTGGTGAGGAAGCATTGTTATCAACGTCAACACATATTTGAAATAAATAGGTGCCTGCGTCTAAATTATTCACATTGATGGAGCCGGAAAAACCAGATACATTACCTGCACCGAGCACAACATAAGGTATCTCATTAGATACAGCGCCTGGAGAACCAGAGATTCGTTGAAACCCTGAATTCGCCCCGCCAAATAATATAGCTTTCGTGGAAACTGATGATGATGGACCCGTGGCGCCAGTTGCGCCGGTTGCTCCTGTTCCACCAGTCGCTCCGGTTGTACCGGTGGTTCCTGTAATACCAGTAGCACCAGTTCTTCCCGTTGCTCCGGTCGATCCTGTCGCACCAGTCGAACCGGTTGCCCCGGTGATACCTGTTACTCCGGTTGTTCCTGTCGCACCTGCCGAACCGGTTGCCCCGGTGATGCCTGTTACTCCGCTCGTTCCTGTCGCACCAGTCGAACCGGTTGCCCCGGTGATACCTGTTACTCCGGTTGTTCCTGTCGCACCTGCCGAACCGGTTGCCCCGGTGATGCCTGTTACTCCTGTTGTTCCTGTCGCACCAGTCGAACCGGTTGCTCCGGTGATGCCTGTTACTCCTGTCGTTCCCGTCGCACCAGTTGAACCAGTTGCTCCGGTGACACCTGTTACTCCGGGCGTTCCCGTCGCACCAGTCGAGCCGGTTGCTCCAGGGACTCCTGTGACTCCGGGCGTTCCCGTCGCACCAGTCGAGCCAGTTGCTCCAGGGACTCCTGTGACTCCGGGCGTTCCCGTCGCACCAGTCGAGCCAGTTGCTCCAGGGACTCCTGTGACTCCGGGCGTTCCCGTCGCACCAGTCGAGCCAGTTGCTCCCGTGACACCTGTTACTCCGGGCGTTCCCGTCGCACCAGTCGAACCA
This sequence comes from Paenibacillus sp. NAIST15-1, assembly GCF_001894745.1. Classification (GTDB taxonomy): domain Bacteria; phylum Bacillota; class Bacilli; order Paenibacillales; family Paenibacillaceae; genus Paenibacillus_B; species Paenibacillus_B suaedae. Next base: position 1,718 of record NZ_BBYF01000031.1, on the reverse strand, counting down.
GTTACTCCCGTGACACCTGTTACTCCGGGCGTTCCCGTCGCACCAGTCGAACCGGTTGCTCCCGTGACACCTGTGACTCCGGGCGTTCCCGTCGCTCCAGTTGAGCCAGTTGCTCCAGGGACTCCTGTGATTCCGGGCGTTCCCGTCGCTCCAGTCGAACCGGTTGCTCCAGGGACTCCTGTGACTCCGGGCGTTCCCGTCGCTCCAGTCGAGCCAGTTGCTCCAGGGACTCCTGTGACTCCGGGCGTTCCCGTCGCACCAGTTGAACCAGTTGCTCCGGTGACACCTGTTACTCCGGGCGTTCCCGTCGCACCAGTTGAACCAGTTGCTCCGGTGACACCTGTTACTCCGGGCGTTCCCGTCGCACCAGTCGAGCCGGTTGCTCCAGTGATACCTGTTACTCCGGGCGTTCCCGTCGCACCAGTTGAACCAGTTGCTCCCGTGACACCTGTTACTCCGCTCGTTCCCGTCGTACCGGTCGAACCAGTTACTCCCGTGACACCTGTGACTCCGGGCGTTCCCGTCGCACCAGTCGAGCCAGTTGCTCCAGGGACTCCTGTTACTCCGGGCGTTCCCGTCGCACCAGTCGAGCCAGTTGCTCCAGGGACTCCTGTGACTCCGGGCGTTCCCGTCGCACCAGTCGAACCAGTTACTCCCGTGACACCTGTTACTCCGGGCGTTCCCGTCGCTCCAGTTGAGCCAGTTGCTCCAGGGACTCCTGTGATTCCGGGCGTTCCCGTCGCTCCAGTCGAACCGGTTGCTCCAGGGACTCCTGTTACTCCGGGCGTTCCCGTCGCACCAGTCGAGCCAGTTGCTCCAGGGACTCCTGTGACTCCGGGCGTTCCTGTCGCACCAGTCGAGCCAGTTGCTCCGGTGATGCCTGTTACCCCGGTCGTTCCTGTCGCACCAGTCGAACCAGTTGCTCCAGGGACTCCTGTTACTCCAGTACTTCCCGTCGTACCGGTCGAACCAGTTACTCCCGTGGCACCTGTGACTCCGGGCGTTCCCGTCGCACCAGTTGAGCCAGTTGCTCCAGGGACTCCTGTGACTCCGGGCGTTCCCGTCGCACCAGTCGAACCAGTTGCTCCAGGGACTCCTGTGACTCCGGGCGTTCCCGTCGCACCAGTCGAACCAGTTACTCCCGTGACACCTGTGACTCCGGGCGTTCCCGTCGCACCAGTCGAGCCAGTTGCTCCGGTGATGCCTGTTACCCCGGTCGTTCCTGTCGCACCAGTCGAGCCAGTTGCACCGGTGACGCCTGTTACTCCAGTACTTCCCGTCGTACCGGTCGAACCAGTTACTCCCGTGGCACCTGTGACTCCGGGCGTTCCCGTCGCTCCAGTTGAGCCAGTTGCTCCAGTCGAACCTGTTACTCCGGTGATGCCTGTGACTCCGGGCGTTCCCGTCGCACCTGCTGAACCGGTTGCTCCAGGGACTCCGGTACTTCCCGTTGCTCCGGTTTCGCCTACGGCTCCTGTTGCTCCTGTCACTCCGGTACTTCCGGTTGCTCCGGTTTCACCTACCTCACCAGTGGCTCCTGTCACTCCGGTACTTCCCGTTGTCCCGGTTTCACCCACTGCTCCGGTTGTTCCTGTCGTTCCGGTACCTCCCGTTGCTCCGGTTTCACCTACGGCTCCTGTGGCCCCTGTCGCTCCAGTACTTCCCGTTGCCCCGGTTTCACCCACTGCTCCGGTTGTTCCTGTCGTTCCGGTACCTCC
>NZ_BBYF01000030.1 GCF_001894745.1 Paenibacillus sp. NAIST15-1 | reverse complement strand
GTAAATCATATACACTCTTAGTGTCCAAGTTCATTAAGGGGCTTATGAGGAAGATGGACACGCTCTTAGTGAACTAAAAGGACTTGAAAGACTCCAAATTGAAAAATGCAAACAACTTACTGATCTAACATTTTTGATAGGCAATCGTACGATAAAAGAATTACAGGTTTCAGATGTTGATTCTCTTGAGTTTGTGAAATCTATGAATAATTTAGAGAAAATAAATTTTTGGAATTGTAAAAGTGGAGATTTATCGCCATTGTTAGAGTGCTCATCACTAAGAGAGGTTTCATTTCACCCTGACAAGAGACATTACTCTCACAAAAAAGATGAAATAAATAGTTTGTTGCAAGAAAGGAACTCCAATTAGTTGTCCTTGGTGATCGAGGATATGTGCTTGAAGAATTGAAAGTTTCCAAAACATATTTGAAGAAGACGTCATAAGTTCTTTCTTTACATATGTTTTTTTGTTAGAAAAGAGAGTCATACAATAATGAAAGGTCCGCTCAAGCTATTGCAGTAACTACGACATGTCTTGATTGAAGCACAGTCTTCTACAAGAGAAGGGGATTTCTATTTACACAAAATTATTGACGCTACCAAGGTAGGACAGTAGATCTTATTTAGGATGGGATAATTAAATGTCCAAAGTAAAATATGAAGAAGAAATGTTAGGCATAATTAATGATTTAGAGGCATCATCAGAAAATGCACTTTCTTTAATAAAAAAAGTGTATAAGGAGACTTGTGCTGAAATTGGTGTTGATCGAATTTGTTTTTTTTCTAATCCTTCTGTGATGGAAAAATTAATAAAAATTGCATGCAATTATGAAGCGGATGAAAAAAATTTAGAATTGCTTGTTAGAACACTAGTTATGATTTCCGAGAGGTTTAAGGTTAATACTCAAAGTTTATATGGTTTTTATATGAGACATGCTGAATCTAAAAATAAATCGATTAAATTTGTCGTAGCTACACGAATAGCTTTTTTACCGCAGTTTGATAACTATGAAAAGAAATGGGGATATATTCTTTCAATTCCAAAGATACCCCCTAAGAAGGATTCTATGCGTGTATTTCGTCTAGTTATCCAGCATAGAATTGATGAAGTTCCAGATGAATTAAAAAAAGAAGTAATTAATGTAATGAGGAAATTTCTTGATAAAGAAAATTTAGTTGCAGATACTCATAAGCTGTTTGCAAATATTATCAAGAAATTGAGCAATAGTACAGAAGATTTAAAAACATGACTGTACAATTAAATACCCTTGAGGATGGAACACAAATAACCGATGGCATAAGTGATGTTTGTTAAGATGTTAGAGTTAGAAGGAGGGGGGGAACTCATGATAAAAAATGTGTGGAAAGCTAATCAAGTCATTAGTATGGAAACGAGGTTGAAGGACGAAGGTAGGAAGAATAATATTTATGTTTTAGCACAAATGATTGGTAAAGCCCAACTGCTGATTTTTGATTTATACAGTGACGATAATAATTGGGGTGATGTTGATTTAAACGAAGTCCCTATTTTATTTTGTACGTCCGTAACAAGACAGTTTATTAACAATAGTAATATTTATAAACAAAGCATTAAACCCCTTACAAATTACAAACTCCCTACGTATAAAATAGAATCTTTAGGTATGGGAAGTAGACATGTGACGGTATGGAAAGGAACAACAAATGAGCGGAAAGTATTGATACTGGGTCAAGGTGGAGGCAGGTTAATAGAAGAGGACATGTCTACAGGTAGTTATACAACGAAAATAATTATGCCTTCAATTCCTGTAATCGATAGCGAGACCATAGATAAATATGAATTAACCAATGTCCGGATTTATCCAGAATTTAATGAACGATTATATCTTTGTTATAAGTTTGGGGAAAACGTAGATCCTTTAAAAGATCTGATTTTCGATAGACCAATTCCTTTAGAATATAAAGATTATATTGATATTATTTCTTCATAAAAACTCTATTGAATGAGTTTACTTGTTTTTGATACTGTAGTGGTCTGATTATATGTCAGAGGTGAAATTAATGAAAAATACGGCTTTGTTGTTGGAACAAGGTTATTGTTCCAGCCATTTAAAAAATGCACAATTGCAAACTGAGAGTTTAACACTAGAAATCCCTTTTAATGAAACTATAAGCGAATACGATATTTGTAGGTTTAAATTAATTGTTGAAGAAGTGAGGAATGAAAAACAATTATTATTGGACTCCGCTATATTAGGTGAAAAAGTATCAGAAATAACATATAAAAATGTATCGTTTTTGGAAAGAGACTTTGTTCTTTATACACATGAAAATAATTTGGAGTTACTTAAAACTAGCGAAAATGAGATTATTCAACAAGCTCTTAAAGATGGGGTATTGCATGAAAAAAATTCTTACCAGAAGGATTGCATAAAATTAAACGGGAAATATGATATCAAGATTCAAGTTTTTCGACAAGGGATTCGTCATCCTGAGTTTTTATCATCAGAATCCCCTCAATATGTTACGGATTATGAACAAAAAATAGAAACAATTACTGTTTATGTGCTGATATTTAGTAACTCTATTGATATTAATAAAAATAAAAAGTTTGCTAATTCTTCTGTTTACGGAAGTTTGGGGAATCTGGGATTCTTTATGGTTGATCTTAAACTATTTAGTGAATTTATAAAAAATGAAGTTGGTAATGAGCCAATCAATCTTGTTGATTTATTTACTACAACCGATCTAGTTGATAAAAGTTTTGAAGAAGGTATGCTGATTATTACTTGGGGGATTAAACCTTGGCATTATTATATTCAAACGATGAATAGTTCAATTATATTTGATGAATGCATAGTCAGTGGAACCTATAAAATTAAAAAAGAGATAAAGGAGTTATCTGTTATTCCTGGTGATGAATTGCTCACATGGCCAGCATGTCTTGAAAAAGAATGGCCAATCATTCGATTGGAAGGTGCTGGTGAAAAAATTGATCTTTCGCTATGTACTTGGTCAGGTGCACTTGGAAACGAAATAATTCCTATGTATATTCTTCAGAGAAGTGAAGACAAGGTAGAAAATATAGAACCGATTATTAATTACAGTTTCTTCTGAAATCATTTCAAAGTCTACGACAACATCTAAAAGATAAGCATTCATAAAAGCCCTGTGAGAAGTAATTTGGGACTGCCCAAATAAAGATGCTAGGACGAGCAGAATAGACTGAGAGGTATACATATGGAAAAATTCCTAAGAACAAAGTAAGAGGAGTTTATTATGGAAATAGGAAAAAGGCTTAGCAGTCAGCTAGAAGGACATAGTATATCTGAAATCGTTTATCGTTTTATTACGGAGCCTACTACATTTGAAAACAGTGTATATGATGAATCCTATGACATACTAAAAAGATATTGCAATAACATATCTGGGGATGAGAAGTATGATACGATTTTATCATATTACATAGAAATCCTTAATGAACAAGAAGTTGAATTGAAGTTGTACTTTTCAGAAAAAAAACGATACTTGCATGCGATTGAATTCTATGAAGACTCTCCGAATTTATTTGACTTCCAAGAATGTCTAGAGTCCAAGGATATTCACGTATATGTATGTAAATATGAGGATTTCGATTGGGAGTATGGAGTAATTCTCCTTAATAAAACAAAGGCGTTAGAATTTAGAGTAAATCAATCTTTAGGGAAATATGAAATCTTTCAAATCGAAGCTCCTCATGTTGGGGAAGATAAGGTCGAACGTACATCGAGTAGGATGAGAGGGATTCAAACCGCATATAAAGAAATCAGCTTTCAGGATTTGCAAACATCTCGTTTTTGGAAAGTGAAAAGTAGGAGGTGGAACTCACATGAACAACCATTCTAAAGGAAACAATAATAGATTTCTGAATCATGATATTTGTTTTGAGGAATCTTGGAAGACGATATCAGTATCCCAAATAAATGAAGTTGTACCTGATGAGTTTCCAGGTAAAAAAGATTTTATCGCGTTTTACCTTGCTAATAATGGCGGGGTTTTTACTAAAGGAGCATATATTTATCCTGATCATTTTTATGAAATAACAAACAAGGATTATTTATCGATAGAGATTGGGAGCTTCTTTCATATTCCGTTAATTGAAGACGAAGAGGATTCTTATTTCACGATGTCTATGGAAAGAGCAAAAGATAGAAGGGCAGATTATTCTGAGGATTTTGAAAATTTCACTCTATTTCATATCCCTTTTGCCGACAATCATGCGGATAATGATTTTTGGATTGATATCCAAACTGGGGAAATTAAATATATGGATTACGAAGAGAGTTATGACCCTGATGATGCATTCGTTGTAGCACCTTCCTTCTTGGAATTTTGCAAGCACATTCAGGCACAACGTAGGGAATAGATGATGTTATCATCATTCCACATAGTATGTTTCACAAATTGATTCAGATTAATATGACAGAGAATGATTAGCGGCAATAGCAAAGAGGGGCGGTGAGCCCCTCTTTCATTTATCTACACTTCACTCTCTTCCATCTCTCTAATCGACTCGGCGACCTTGGCCATCATGGAGCATTCAATCCGTTTGCGGAAAACGTCACAACTAAACTCATAGGATCCGTTGATGGAGCCTGTCGCATGCAGGGCATTGGCAGGACACCCGCCGCTGCAGTAGAGCTTAGCCCAGCAATTCTGGCACTCCGGCTTCGTGTAGCAGTTGCTCTCTTTGAATTGGCACTGCAGCTCAGGACGCGTGACGCCATCCCAGATGTTGCCCATGCTGTACGCTTCATCCCCGACGAACTGGTGGCAAGGGAATAGTTCGCCCCATGGCGTAACGGCGAGATATTCTGTACCTGATCCACAGCCCGTGATTCGCTTCTGGATGCAAGGGCCTTCTGAGAGATCGAGCATGTAATGATAGAAAGTGAACCCTTTGCCTTGTTCACTGCGCTTAATCATTTCCTTGGCGAGAATTTCGTACTGATTATAAATCTCCGGGAGATCCTTCTCGGTAAGCGCATAGGGTTCCCGTGGATCACAGATGACAGGCTCCATCGAGATTTTGTCAAAGCCAAGATCTGCGATATGGAAGATGTCATTGGTGAAGTCGACATTATTCTTCGTATACGTTCCCCGAACATAGTATTCATGATTTCCGCGCTTTTGAACGAATTCCTTGAACTTCGGCACTATGGAATCATAGCTGCCCTTGCCGGTGACGGTGGTGCGCAGCCGATCATGAACCTCTTTTCTTCCATCCAGGCTTAAGACGACATTGTACATTTCTTGATTTAAAAACTCGGTGACCTCATCGTTGAGCAGCATCCCGTTCGTTGTGAAGGTAAAGCGGAATCTTTTCTTCCATTCCTTCTCCTTGCTTCGTGCGTACTTTACAATCTCCTTGACGACTTTCCAAGCCATAAGCGGTTCCCCGCCGAAGAAGTCGATGTCAAGATTTCGGTGATGACCCGAATTTTCGAGCAGGTAATCGATTGCTCTTTGTCCAACCTCTACGCTCATAATTGCTCGATCGCCATTGTATTTCCCTTGGCTGGCGAAGCAATATTCGCATGACAGATTGCAGGTATGCGCGACATTAAGACAGAGCGCCTTTACATACGTTTTACGTGTTTTTAAATGAATAGACAGCTCCTCATACGCATCCTCGGTAAAAAGCTGCTCATTCTTAATAAGTTCCTCGACCTCTAAGATCGTCTCTCGAATAATTTCTTCTGAATATTGTTTTTCCTTCATTAACGATAGGATTTGTTCGGGTGTTTCCTGTTCATAAAGTGCAATGATCTCATACGCCAGGTCATCAACAACATGCACAGAGCCACTATAGGTGTCGATCACGATGTTGTATCCGTTCAGTTGGTATTGATGAATCATACTGCGAATCAAGCTCCTTTTTGTCTACAAATTGCAGGTGGTTTCCGTAGAAACAACTTCGCCGTCCTTGGAAGGACGGCGGTGAGTTTCATTGCCTATTTGTTATTTGTTCATGTCATTCTCACAACGTTGATTGGCTACGCCGCAGGAAGTCTTGCAAGCAGACTGGCAAGATGTCTGGCATGCGCCGCATCCGCCGTGTTTTGCAGTGTCCATCAGTTTGCGTGTGCTTAGTGTTACGATTCTTTTCATCATGAATAACTCCTCTACCATTTCGTGAATGCGAATAAACTTGCTACGTTGAACTATGGTAGCAACAACTTTGGAGGTTCAACAATCAAAAAGGTCACACCATTGATTGGTGTGCATATAATTACGCTTCGTTTAACTCTATCTACTATCCAATCCGAAAATAAATGAACACTTTTGCCAACAACATGGAAGGGGATTCACCTATACTTGTAGAATATTGTATGTCAAATAATTGGAAATTTTGATAGAAGACTACGAATACCTATATTCGGTGCCGGGAGGTGGATGGTCGACTTGCGAGACTCGAAATGATTTGCTCTATAGTAATTTCATATCAATTACTTATTCATTTTATAGATGCAGTCGAGAGGATCATGGTGTGGTTTTACATGGGTGGTTGGTCGTAGATGTGATCATGAATAACAATTCCGAAGCAGAATGAGACAGAGGTGTAATATGAAGAAATCCATACTTTTTATTCTATTTAGTGTGCTTTTTCTGATCGCTTTGCCGAATCATAGTGACGCGGCAGCTAAGCAAACGAAAATTATTTTGGATGGTGAAGAGTGCGTTCTCCCTGAGAATGCTGAGGTCGTAAACCTTAACAATAACGTGATGATTCCCATTCGTGTAGTTGCTGAAAATTTGAAGTTTAAAGTGGACTGGCAGCAAAAAACGCAAAATGTGAAAATCCAGCAAAACGCCAAGGTGATCTCATTAGCAGTTGGTAAGAAAGAAGCGTTAGTCGATAATGAGCAAAAAACGCTGAGTTTCGCACCGCAAAATATAAAAAACACAGTGGTTGTCCCCATACGATTTGTAAGTGAAGAGATGGGGTTGAAAGTAGGCTGGAATAACGTAGACAAAATCGTCACGTTGGATCGAATCAACTCCGATTCAGACTCTCCTCCTGCAGCAGGTGAAGAGTCTGAATCGGAATTACATCATGTGAATGACATTCAATTTGCAAACAATCAACTGGTTGTTTCTTTAGATCAGGAAGTTACTCCAGTAATCTCTCAATTGACGAGCCCAGATCGGATCGTTGTTGATCTGCCCCATACTGCATTTGGAGGGTCTTTGGCTGAATCCCTCGGTTCTAAATCGGTAGGTAAATTAGATTTAAGTGGGGTACCCAATGTTACGGAAGTAAGATATTCGTTATTTAATCAAGACCCGGCTCAAATTCGAATTGTCATTGAGTTAAATCAAATAAGCAATGTACAGTATACTTCCGAATGGATCGAAGGCCAATTAATTGTTGATCTGAATATGAATGGTGATCTCATTACTACCAATCCCGATGCTGTGCTTCCTCATTCAGGTGCCAAACTCGTAGTTATCGATCCAGGTCACGGCGGTAGCGATCCGGGGACATCGGGTTATTCGAATCAAGTTGAGAAGGACTTTACGTTAGCATTGTCCTTGAAAGTCCAAGCACTGCTCTTAGAGGAACCTGAAATCAAAGTTGTCATGACTCGTGAAACCGATGTATATCCTACTCGTACAGAACGTGTTCAATTGGCCAATACAGGTAAGGCGGATGTATTTGTATCGATACACGGCAACAGCGTGAAGGATTCACCCAAAACGACAGGTACAGAGACGTTCTACTATCAACGAAGCAGCAGTAAAAGTCTGGCTGAAGTGATTCATAGGCATTTGATCGAGGCTATCGGGCTAAAGGATCGCGGTGTGAAAAATGGCGACTTGCAAGTCATTCGAGAAACAACAATGCCGGCAGTCCTGTTAGAGATTGGATTCCTAAGTAACCCTGAAGAAGAAGCAGCACTATTATCAGATTCTTTTCAAGATAAAGCTGCTCAAGCTATTGTTGATGGAATCAAAGAATATTTGGGGAAGTAAATCGGTGAGGATGTGCTGGTATGAAGCAACGTATGTCGATTACGATTTTGATATTGGTTATCGCAATAGTAGCGACAGCCTGTGGAGGCAAGCCTGCTACAAAATCAGGGGCGGCTTCAACGTCGAACGAGGGGATTTATTCGCCCGCAAATGGAACGGATAAGGCAGTAGATAAAGCTGAAAATCAAACGGAGGAGATTGTCGTTTACTTCGTGGATTCTCAAGTAACGGAGTTAAAGCAGAGTAAGATGGAAATTCATTATTCGGATAGTCTGGACAAATATAAGAAAGTATTTAAAGCTCTACAAAGCAACAATCCTGCTGATCTTCTATCCTTATGGAATAAAATCGAGTTAAACGCAATGAAATTCCACGAGGGCGTTTTAACAATTGATGTGCATATTCCAGGCGAGGCGAGATTAGGAGCTGGCGGTGAACTATTGGCTTTGGGTGCGCTCAAGGAGACCCTATTTCAATTTAAGGAGATCGAGAACATCGAACTTCTTAGTGATGGAAAAGCTCTAGATAGCTTCATGGGGCATGCTGAACTGGAACATCCCATTTCTCGTAATAAGGCTGAGTAAAGAAGTATGCGCCTCTATATGGGCAGCTGCATAGGATATACGGTGGTGATGAAAAACAGTACGAGGAGAATGAATATGTATCCGTGCAATTACCAACCGTGGCATTATCCTTCTCATTATCCCCAGGACAGCATGAACCGGTGCTATAGTTGGAATCCGTATGATTATAGCTGGAACAATCATCAGTGGCCTTTTTCAAGGAGCAATATGGTGTTGAAGGATTACGGAGGCCAGCCGTTCGTCGTTGATATTGAGCAGGCAGCTGAGCAAAACAAGACGTATCGTACGGCTCTGTGGACGGGAGAGCACTTGCAAGTGACGTTGATGAGTATTCCAGTCGGAGGTGATATCGGCTTGGAAATGCATCCGACAACCGATCAGTTCATACGGATTGAAGAAGGGCAAGGGCTTGTGAAGATGGGGGACAGTAAGGAGAAATTGGACTTCGAGCAGCACGTCGATGGTAATTATGCCATCATGATCCCGGCAGGCACATGGCACAATGTCATCAACATTGGGTATAGACCGCTTAAACTCTACTCGATCTATGGCCCGCCCAAGCATCCGTTTGGAACCGTTCATCCAACGAAGGCGAGTGCCATGGCCGCAGAAGGCAGCCATAGCTGAAATATCTCGTTATGGAGCCGAAATGATGAGACTAGTTGTTATCACGCTCCACCAAGCGATAAGCGAGGTGGAGCGTTTTTGCATTTATGATCCAGTTCACAAAATAAACGTTATGGGCGTAACTGATACGCCTCCGGTTCTTTTGATATAGTTAGGCTGTAAGCCAAGGTGGTCATTACCACTTCCGAAGTGCAGGGACTTCCTCTGTTTCCTCGCACATCTGTTCTAGCTTCTGTAAATTGAGGATATATATAAATTTCTGACGAATGTCGATCAGTCCTTCGCTCTGAAAGTCACTTAGGGTTTTGGAGATGGATTCACGTGTAATCCCCACCATATTGCCGAGCAGGGCATGATTGATTTTCATATCAATCTTGTAAGCGGTTCCATCTTCTTGACCAAAATTATAGTATAAGTCCATAATTTGATTGGCGACTTTCGTTCGCACATCACAGAATGTCATATAACGGATCATGCGATTCAAGACGCGCACCCGTTGAAACATAATCCCGTATGCTTTGTGGAGAACAGAAGGATATTCCTTAATGATTTGCAAAAAATCTGGTTTACTAATCTGCCAGGCAATAAGCGGTTCCAGCGCTTCGATGGTGCAGATCCGATGGTTATCGCCAGAAATGGCTTCGGCTTCGCCGAATATTTCACCCGCGAGTTGAATGCTGAGCACAACTTCCTTCCCATCTTGAATCCGGTATATTTTGACTTTGCCGGTTCGAAGAATGAAGATCTCATCGCTATGGTCATTTTCAAACATGAAAACATGATTTTTTTTATAATGACGTTCTTTAAGCATTGGTGCGATACGTGCAGCTAAATCACCAGGTGGAATCTCAGAGAAAAGTGGGATTTGAGCAATGTCTATCATACGTCCAGATCCTTTCATAGTGAGATCAGGACTATTGTAACATGGTTTGACCATAAGTAATAATCAGGAATAATTGGATGGAGGAAGAGGAGAATTGAGGGTGCGAGCGAAGGAACTGTTCCAAATTCGGGACAACGAGACCAATATACGTACGGAAATGCTGGCGGGTCTGACTTCATTTATTACAATTGCCTATATTATTGCGGTTAACGGGGCTATCTTAAGCATTGCGGGCATGCCGTATGAAGCCGCAACAATAGCGACCGTACTGTCTTCAATAGTCGGATGCATGCTAATGGCATTCTGGGCGAAATCACCGCTCATTCTGGCGCCAGGTATGGGGGATAACGCATTTTTTGTGTTTACGTTGGTGGCATCCTTCGGCCTGACGTGGCAGCAGGCACTGGCAGCGAGTTGTATCGCAGGTGTTCTGTTCTTTGGCATTTCGATGACGAGAAGCGCCTTCTATTTGTCGCAGACGATACCCGTATCAATGATACGAGCCCTGACGGCAGGAATCGGATTGTTCATTGGATTTCTAGGATTGAAGAATGGCGGCGTGATCATACCCAGTGAGAGTACGTTCGTGCAATTGGCGAGCTTCAGCGATCCGTATGCGTTAACGACTCTATTGACGCTTGCTCTCGTAGTACCGCTGTTTTTGCGCAGGGTTAAGGGAAGTTTTCTGATTGGAATCCTTGCAGGAACACTGATTGGGGGAGTTCTTGGTATTGTCGATTTCTCGAAAATGGATAGCTTCACGTTCTCCATGGCGGGGTATGAGAAGCTGCTGTTTGCTTTTGATTTTAGCCTGTTGAGCAGTTTTCATTTCTGGATTGCCGTATTTTCCTTATTGATGGTCATTCTCTTTGCGAATATGGGGGCACAGTTAGGCATGCTGCCGGATCATTCGAAGTTCAAGCGTTCATTTCAAGCCAATGCGTTATCCATCATTACGGCATCCATGCTCGGATGCAGCCCGACGACTACGGTTGCTGAATCCGCAACAGGCATTGCGGCTGGGGGGAGATCTGGATTAACGCCATTTATCGCAGGTTTGCTGTTTATTCCGGCATTGTTCGTGATTCCGATCTTGAAATTGATCCCGAATGCTGCGATTGCACCTGTGCTTATCATTGTGGGCTGTTTGATGATGCAAGGGGTCAGACATATTCAGTGGGATGACTTGACGGAGGCTTTTCCAGCGTTTCTGATGATGCTCGTGATGCCGTTATCATTCAGTATCGTGAATGGGATAGCATGTGGCTTCATAGCCTATCCGATGGTCAAAATCGTCACGGGGCGGCGCTCTGAAGTCACGGCCGCCATGTATGGGATTGCAGTATTGTTCTTGATCTATTTTATCGTGAGGCAGTAAAAGATTTTTGTGTAAAATTTTGTCTAAATATGGTAAGCTAGGCGGAGAGGATGGTTGGAGAGGGGGACGTGCCGTGAGATTGATTGCCATCACCCGAATATGACGCATCGCGTAGGCTTATGCCTGATGCGCCCATATTCGGGTTTGTTACGGTTACGGTGAAGCAGCATTACCCTTGGCGGATCGCTGTCTCCAAAGCCACTTCAATCATATCGTTGAACGTCAATTGCCGCTCTTCAGATGTCGTCGCTTCACCTGTTAGGATATGGTCGCTTACTGTGAACATAGCTAGTCCGTTAATTTGATGCTTCGCCGCCAGCGTGTACAATGCTGCAGTCTCCATTTCAACAGCCAACACGCCGTAAGCGCCAAGCTTAAGCATCGTTTCCTTGTCATTGTCCTCTGTATAGAAGATATCAGAACATAAGATGTTCCCTACACGCAGATTTAGTTTCTTCTCCATGCCGATATCGTACGCTGTCTTGATGAGATCGAAGTTCCCAATCGGCGCGAATGCATAACCTGGGAACCGGTTCGTATTAAGTGATGAATCCGTACATACCGCTTGGGCGATAAGCACGTCGCGCAGCTTCACATCATGTTGAATCGCGCCGCATGTTCCGATGCGAATGATCGTCTTCACATCATAATCTTGAATCAATTCTGTTGCGTAGATCGCGAATGAAGGAACTCCCATCCCAGAACCTTGCACAGAAACAGGCTTCCCTTTGTATGTCCCTGTGAATCCAAGCATCCCGCGGACTTGGTTGTGGCATTTCGCATTTTCCAAGAATGTCTCAGCAATATACTTCGCACGCAGGGGATCTCCAGGCATTAAGGCAACGGGTGCGATTTCACCTTTTTTAGCTTCTATATGTACACTCATTGGAACGTACCTCCTTTTTCATTTTCAAGCGCATGAATCATGAAAACGCTTTACTCCAATACCCTATCATACGTGTACACATCAATTCAGTAATGCAAGCTATCGCTTTTCTGTGAAGTAGATTACAAAAAAACAGTGCAGCGTTTAACTGAACTTCTTCTACGCTCCATCTATAATCGAGTTGTCTCCAGCTTTTGTGTACCACCTGCGTTGGTCAGGCGAATGAGCGCATACACGATCGCATATGCTGCGCAGCGTGGGGAGATCAACAATTTTGATCGTTTTCTGTTCAATCGAGATGATCCCTTCTTCTTGGAAATCCTTTAATACTTTGGATACGGATTCGCGGGTTACGCCGAGCATATTAGCAATGACATGATGCGTTAATTTATAGCCAATTATGTAAGCGGATTCACCTTCGGCTTTCCGTCCTAGGTTGCAATACAGGTCATAGATGAGGTTCGCCGTCTTCAGACGAGTGTCAAGGAAGGAGATGTACTGGGCTTTGCGATTGAGAATCCGGATGCTCTCTACGAGCAGCCAGTAACAGCGTCGCAGCACGCTGGGATACTCGTCCAGAATGGTCTGGAAATCTTGCTTCTTCAAATACCAGGTGTGCACGGTTTCCATAGCAGCGATGGAGGCAATGCGGTAATCATCATAATGGATGGCTTCGATCTCGCCGACGACATGGCCAGGGAAGGCAACGCCATATATGATTTCTTTGTCTTCGAACAAGCTATATATTTTAATGGATCCGGATCGAATAAGGAACACATCGCCATTATGATCGCTCTCGTAGATAATAACTTGATTCTTGCGGAATTGCCGTTTGCTGAGCATAGGCATAATACGCTCTACTGCTTCATCTGATAGTTCTTCAAAGATTGAAATGCTTCTTATGTCTGTAATCATCATAGATGCCCTCACTTTCCAATATATGTGGCATGTTAGAAAATCACCGAAGCTAGTCCATAAAAGATAGATTAATAGAGCCGTGTTGAGTGTTGAAACGAAGCTTTTTACTGTTCATTATGACCGTGATGCGGCTGAAATTCAAGGCAAGTGAAGCCCATTACCGTTAATGAAATAGATTTTCACAAATAATGTGTCGGAGGGTCTAGAGATGAAGAAAAAGATGAATCTTTTACTTGTATTCGTATTGATGGTTTCCATGGTGTTATCCGCATGTGGCGCGAAGAATGAATCCAAGAGCGGAGCTGGCACAGCTGGAGAAACTGGCGGCAAAAAGCTCAAAATCGGTATGGTTACTGACTTGGGTAGCGTCAATGACAAATCCTTCAACCAGAATGCATGGGAAGGATTGCAGAAGTTGAAGGCTGACTTTGGATACGATGTCAAATACGCGGAACCCAAACAAGATTCTGAAGTCATCCCCAATTTGAATCAATTCGTCAAAGGCGGATATGACCTCACATGGGCGACAGCTTATACATTGGATGGCGCCATAACGCAAATTGCCAAAGAAAACCCGGATGCGAAGCTTGGCATCATTGATTCCTCCATTGTTGTGCCAAACGTTGCAGCTGTTTCCTTCAAAGAACAAGAAGGGGCCTACTTAGTAGGGGTAATCGCTGGCTTGATGACCAAATCGAATAAAATTGGCTTCGTCGGCGGCATGGAAATCCCTCCAATCCAACGCTTCGCAGCCGGTTTCCGTGAAGGGATCAAAGCCGTAAATCCGAATGCACAATTATCCGTGAACTATACAGGGCAATTTACACGCGTTGATATGGGGAAATCCGCTGCGGCGACGATGTACAATGACGGCGCAGATATTATTTTCCATGCTTCAGGATTGACAGGCAACGGCGTATTTAACGAGGCGAAAGAGCGTGTCTCCCAAGGGCAAAAAGTATGGGTTATCGGGGTAGATAAAGACCAGTCTTTGACGTTCGGCGATGAAGTAACCTTAACGTCCATGATCAAGAAAGTTGATGTCGCTGTCTATGAAATCTCGAAGCAACTAGCAGAAGGCAACTTCCCAGGCGGTAAAGTGACGAACATGGGTCTCAAAGATAACGGTGTTGACATTGCACCAACATCCACTAAGAACGTTCCGGCAGATGTATTGGCGAAAGTAGAAGAATACCGCAAAAAAATTATTGACGGTGAAATTGTCGTACCAGAAATTTAGAGCAAAGAACCGATTGGAACCGAAAAGCTCCCCTCGCTTAATCAGCGGGGGGTTGTTTCTGGAGGAGGAAGGAGCCAAGTCTAATGGTGCATACAGAGACGGTATTGGAGTTAAAAGGAATCACAAAGCGATTTGGTGACGTCGTCGCGAATGAAGACATCTGCTTTGCCTTGAAGAAGGGCGAAATTCATGCCTTGCTTGGTGAGAATGGTGCCGGCAAGTCGACATTGATGAATATCGTATTCGGATTGTATCAGCCAACAGAAGGCTCTATTTGGGTCAACGGACAAGAAGTGATTATGGATACCCCGAACCGGGCGATTGAGCTGGGAATTGGGATGGTGCATCAACATTTCAAGCTTGTACAGCCTTTTACGGTCACTGAAAATATCATTCTCGGCATGGAACCGAAATCCGGTCTGAGAACTGATTTGAAGAGTGCTTCAGCTAAAATTCGGCAATTATCGGAGCAGTATGGCCTAAATGTGGATCCTGCTGCCAAGATTGAGCATATTTCAGTAGGAATGCAGCAGCGGGTAGAAATCTTGAAGACGCTGTACCGCGGCGCAGATATCGTCATCTTGGACGAGCCGACGGCGGTGCTGACACCTCAAGAGATTACGGATCTGCTTGCCATTATGAAGCGGCTTGCGAGTGAAGGCAAGTCCATTATTATCATCACGCACAAGCTGAAGGAAATTATGGAGGTTGCGGATACGTGCACCATTATTCGCCGGGGGCGCGTGATCGACTCGGTTATGGTCAAGGATTCCAGCCCTCAAGAATTGGCTGAGAAGATGGTGGGCCGCGAAGTGCGGTTCAAGACGGAGAAGGCTCCAGCCAATCCGATGCAGCCCATTCTAAACGTAAACAACTTACACGTTCGCAGGGATAATGGACAATTTGCGGTAGACGGCCTCTCCTTCCAGGTTCGTGCGGGTGAAATCGTCGGCATCGCGGGGGTCGATGGGAACGGCCAAACCGAGTTAATCGAAGCATTGACAGGCATGCGGCGTGTAGAATCGGGCGAGATTCAGTTGGACGGCGTCAATGTCGTGAACAAGACTCCGCGTGAGGTTGGCCGAGCTGGAATGTCGCATATTCCGCAGGATCGCCATAAGCATGGTCTGGTGTTGGACTTTACCGTGCCGGAGAATGCAATCTTGCAGACCTATGATAAGCCTGAATTGACGAAGGGCGGACTTATGGATCACAAAGCTGCGTTAACGCTCGCCGAGAAATACGTGAGATCATTCGATATCCGTATTCCCGGATATGAGGTACCGGTACGTGCAATGTCCGGAGGCAACCAGCAGAAATTAATTATCGCGCGGGAAATTGATCGGCATCCCAAGCTGTTGATCGCCGCACAACCGACACGCGGCCTCGATGTTGGAGCGATTGAGTTTGTCCATAAGGCGCTCATTGCGGAACGCGATAATGGCAAAGGCATACTTCTCGTATCCTTCGAATTGGAAGAAATCATGAACGTAGCTGATCGAATTATCGTGCTCTTCAATGGTCAAATCGTAGGAGAAGCTCGTCCGGAAGAAACCAATGATCAAGAGCTAGGATTGATGATGGCGGGCAGACGACAAGGAGGCGAATCGAATTGAATCGTGTGAACAAGCTTCTGCGTCAAGAATCGATCTGGATACCGGTCATTTCCATTGTGATTGGGATTGTCATCGGCGCGATTGTGATGCTGATTGGCGGATATGATCCATTGCTTGCCTATTCTTCGTTGATAGATAAGATTTTCGGTAGTGTCTATGACATCGGTGAAACGCTGCGTTCTATCGTCCCACTGATTCTATCAGGTCTCGCGGTTGCGATCGCATTCCGCGGCGGGATGTTCAATATCGGGGTGGAAGGGCAGATCGTGATGGGCTCTCTCGGGGCCTTGATGGTCGGAAATATGCTGGAATTGCCGCCATTCATTCATGGGATCGTAGCGATACTCGTCGGAACCTTGTTCGGTGGAATATGGGGGGCACTGGTCGCCATATTCAAAGTCAAACGCGGGTTGAATGAAGTTATCTCGTGCATCATGCTGAACTGGATTGCCCTATATATTAGTCATATTGCAATCAAATCGTACATGGCTGAAGCAGGCACATCCCGTTCACAAATGATCCATGAATCTGCGGACATCCAGATTCCGTGGTTATCGGATCTGCTCAGCGGGGCTCGTATTCACTGGGGATTCTTCATCGTCATCTTCATCCTTATCGGTTATTACTATTATATGAACCGCACCAAGAAGGGCTATGAGATTCGTGCAGTAGGATACAATAGGCATGCTGCGGAATACGCAGGGATGAATGTATCTAAGATTGCGATTCGTACGTTCTTTATCTCTGGCGCGCTTGGCGGCTTGATTGGCACGTTCGAAGTGCTCGGTGTATTTAAGTATATGGCGATTACGCCTAATACTTCTGGGATTGGGTTCGATGGAATCGCGGTAGCCCTGCTCGGCATGAACACGGCAGTTGGGGTAACCTTGTCCGCAGCTCTATTTGGCGGCTTTTATTATGGTGCGCAAGGAATGAGCTTCGGTGCCGATGTGCCTCCTGAAGTGATTAAGATGGTAATCAGCATCATTATCTTCTTCGCGGCAGCTCCAGGAGCCATCCGCATGTTCATCAAGATGTTCAAACGCAAATCGAAGCGGGAGGAGGGGTAAACCATGGATATTCTAGCCAATCTATTGAATGGAACATTCGTGTTTGCCACGGCATTGATCTTTGCCGCACTCGGCGGGGTGATCGTCGAACGTACCGGTGTTATTAACCTGGGACTTGAAGGGTTTATGGTATCGGGAGCCTTCGCTGCTGCGGTTACGACGCATTATGCGGAGAGTGCGGGGCTTGGCGGTGCTTCGCCTTGGTTAGGTCTCCTCGGTGCTATGATTTTCACGCTGATCTTCTCCGGCATTCATGCACTTGCTTCGATAAAATTTAAAGCAAATCAGGTAATCAGCGGGATTGTCGTCAACTTGCTGGCGGCGAGCTCGACGTTCTTCATGGTCAAGCTCTTGTTCGATGGAGCAGCGGAGACGCCGATCATTGAGGTGTTTTTTAAATGGTCCATCCCATTGTTGAGTGACATTCCGTTCTTGGGAAAAGCATTCTTTACGGCATATCCAACGACCTATATCGCTTATATTTGTGTATTCGTGGTATGGTTCGTCATGTATAAGACACCGCTTGGCTTGCGGATGCGCGCGGTTGGGGAACACCCTGGGGCAGCTGATACGGCAGGTGTGAAGGTCAATCGTCTTCGTACGTTATCCATTCTGGTTGGGGGATCCATCGCTGCCCTAGGAGGCGCAACGGTCGCCTTAACGGCGAACAGCAGCTTCGCGCAGAGCACGATTTCCGGTCAAGGCTTTATTGCCCTTGCCGCGGTCATCTTCGGGAAGTGGAACCCAATAGGGGCGTTTGGCGCAGCGATTTTCTTCGGATTTGCCCAAGCGCTCAAGGATCAGGTTGTCATCTATGATTGGGCGAAGACGATACCGACCGAAGTGTTCTACATGCTTCCTTACCTGTTGACCTTGCTGGTGCTGCTCTTCGCAGTTGGGCGTACGAGCGGACCAACCGCACTCGGAGAGCCGTACGATCCGGGGAAAAGATAGAGCTTATTTCGATTTCGTCCATGTGAAGAAAGTATAATAAAATAGATAGCATCCCCTCAGAGGTAATTGGAGCAACCAATACCTTCTGGAGGGGATTTTTTTATTTGAAAGTCTATATTCGAATCATCTGTTAAACTACACACAGTTCCCTAAGCTCCTCTAAGTGAACAGGTCAAAATTCCGCGTTTCTTTTCATCCTTGGCAGGTATAATGGTGGGAGCGTGCTGCCCTAACAAACGGAACATGAAGACTGGTCAGGATAAAGGCAATGTTGATGGTGTTAGTTAGTTAGTTAGTTTATATTTGGTTGAAATTTCCTGCCGTCTTTGCTACAGTATTGGTATCTAACAGGAACGGAGGGTTATGTGTGATAGATTGTTCCCGATAAGCCAACCATGCAAATTGCATTCATTGGTTCTTTGTTTCTCTGCCTGTCAGCAGAGCAATCGGGATGAGTCTGTCCATATACCGTCTAGTCCATGTCTTGGCGAGTGTCGCAAGGATTTGCCTGCGTTTTTTATCGAGGGCTTCTTTGGCGCTGTTCGAACATGGACTTATACAGGGATATTCCTATCCGATTATAGTTGGCACAGGCAGAGCATTTGTCTGTGTTTTTTTATTTTGGTTAGGGGGGGGATTTTCGATGACAACACAGGAACTGTTCAATCCTGAAGATCGGAAGAATAAGAAGAGACGCGTGTGGCTGATTACGGGCGCCAGCAAGGGGCTGGGCTATGCATTTGCCAATGCTGCGCTAGAAGCAGGGGATCAGGTTGTAGCTATCGCCAGAACCGTCGGGAAGTTAGAATCACTGAAAGAGCAATACCAAGATGCACTGCTATTTTTACGGCTTGATATCCGGGAGCGGGAATCCGTATTTGCAACCGTAAAGGCGGCGGTAGAGCATTTCGGGCATCTTGATATTGTCGTGAACAACGCGGGCACGATGACGTTAGGCATGGTCGAGGAACTGAGCGAAGCCGATGCAAGAGATCTCATGGAAACGAATTTTTTCGGGGCGCTATGGGTTTCTCAGGCGGTATTCCCTTACTTGCGTGAGCAGCGGTCAGGGCATTTGATTCAAATTTCCAGCATAGGGGGAGTAATCTCAGGTCCAATGACAGGCATGTATAGTGCAAGCAAATTTGCACTAGAGGGCCTAAGCGAAGCGTTGGCGCAGGAAGCAGCCCACTTTGGGGTGAAGTTGACGCTCGTGGAGCCGGGCGGGTATTGGACGGATTTATACAGCACGATGAGCTATAGCCAGCCATTAGAGGCTTACCATTCTCTTCGAGAAGAGCTAGCCCAACAGTATGCGGAAAGTTCGATAGATAGCGATCCTACATTGGCTGCCGAAGCGCTTATGAAGTTGGTGGATAGCGAGAATCCGCCTTTGCGGCTTATTTTGGGAAGCGCGATTTTTGATATCGCCAGAAACACTTATAAGGAGCGTATTGCGACCTGGGAAGCGTGGGAAGCGGTGAGCAGAGCGGCGGAACAGGGGATTCCGGCACCGCCGGGGGAGGGAGACACCGAGGTATAAGAAGAAGTAAGAGCAAGTAAGAGTAAGTAAAAGTACACGATGCTTATCGTCACCTAAAAAATAGAAAGCCGTTTCTCGGTATGTACTGGGAAACGGCTGTCATTTATCCGAACTATGTCGCTTATTTAATGGAGGATTTACTTGATAGAGGTAACAAACAGTACTCTGCTTCCGCCTCTTCCGTCATAGTTCGTATGTACGGGCACCCCATCTATCTCGCCGTCTCCTTCTTCGATTC
Source organism: Paenibacillus sp. NAIST15-1 (assembly GCF_001894745.1). Taxonomy (GTDB): domain Bacteria; phylum Bacillota; class Bacilli; order Paenibacillales; family Paenibacillaceae; genus Paenibacillus_B; species Paenibacillus_B suaedae. Next base: position 5,531 of record NZ_BBYF01000030.1, on the reverse strand, counting down.
GGAAGCCCATCCGCGTATGAAATGCGATCGAAGTCGTATTAACGGGTGAAGTCAAACAGCGGACGGTGTCGCAATCGTATTGCCGTACGGTATCGAAGAACGTTTCGTACAGCCTTTTCGCGATCCCGGACTTTCGATGATTCGGGTGAACACCGATAAAATGGATATAGGCCTCGTTCGGGTAGGTTTGCGACACGAACCCAATTAAGAAGGCGATCATTTCCCCGTCTTGTTCTGCAATAAAGCTCGTTTGTTGAAAATGGACAAAAAACAATTTTGGCAGCATATCAGACATATTTCTGCCACCCCACCAATCATTAAGAACAGAAAGCACGCTCGTATAATCGGACGTTCTCACTGCACGAATGTTCATACTCAGCACCTCACTTATGCGAATAATAGATAAATTTTACCATGAATTAAGAAAGGGAGCTGTATATATTCTGTGGTCGCAAGATTGCATCGCATAAAAGAACGGGTTTATAGATGTCGTAATACTTTTACCATGTTCATTGCATTGGAAATAAGCGAAGATAGAGGCAGAAGGAAGTATCGGGAAAGGGGAACAGTACGATGATTATTTCTTTTGACCAAGCGGCACCATGGAAGGGGAGACCTTCCATTTATTCATACATACGAGATCAAGGGGAGTCAGTAAATGGCACTTTGCCGGATGACGACGAATTCTGGGCTGACAGCAAGTTACGGTGGGCATCAGGTGCTTTGGACGGAGTGCTCAGTCACCATGCAGCAGGCAGTGAGCGGGAGGAAGAGGTAGACGAAATCGTCGAATTACTGGCGAAGCATTCTCAGGAGATGAAGCATGCTACGCGAAAGGCCCTGTATATGAAGCTCGCTACGGCTCAAATAAGCAGCATCATTGACGATATATTGGAGCAGATACGTACACACCCGGGCATAAGTCCGGAGCCCTTATTCCATGAAGCGGTATGGCTCTCTGAGCATGGGGCACATCGCAATGTCGTGAAGTTCGGGATTGCGCTGCTCGGCTTATTCCAAAATGAACACGTGAAGGAGCTGCTTCTTACTCTAGGCAGACATGATGAGTTCACGCTGTATGCGGCCGTCGCGATTCAAAATGGAATGGACGACAGCAACGAGGTGCTGTGGGAATTAGCCAAGCATGTTCATGGTTGGGGGAAAATTCATCTCGTTGAGAGGCTGGAGCCGGCGACACAGGAAATTCGAGATTGGCTGCTGCGCTATGGATGCCAGAACAATATTATGGATGAATATTTGGCATGCATATGTGCGAGAAATGGAGGCTTGCAGGAGGCGCTATCCGCCGACCAGGTTGACCGCGAATTGTATGACGGTGCGACGGATATCATTGAAGCTTTGTTAAATGGAGGTCCCGCAGAGGATATCGATGATTATGAGTATGCTCCACAAGTGTTATCGGATTACGTAAGGTTGGCGCGAGAGATGTGTTCCACGGTTAAGCATCTGTCTGTCATGCTCCATCTGCACGACTTCTTGGCCCAAGATGAGGAGAGAAGGAACGAGCGAATGTCTGCAGGATGGACGGAGCAGCTTAGAACCGATACGATAGGAGCAGTTCAAGTAATCATTGCCCAGTCGAAATGGAAGGAGAACGTGCTGGAGGCAATTGAATCAGGCGAATCGGTGCATCGCTATTACGGTATAGCATGCGCAGGGAAGCTCGGGATAGATATTTGGGAAATCCTTTATCATCAGCTTGCGGAGGATCCACTGCAGGATTCCCTTTACTTGCAGCTCATGAAATCGGAAGACCCGAGCAGAATTCAGAAGCTGGTTCAGTTCGCAGAGGAACGTCTGCCGCTGCAGCATATCGCTACAGGTCCGGGGGATGAGATGGGGCTTGGGAAAGAGTATATTGCGCATCAATGCTTAAATAGCATCTTGCAGAGCTTGGAGCGATTCGCTGGTATTGGAGAGAGGCTCGTTAAGGCTGGTCTAAGCAGTCCTGTCGTTCGCAATCGGAATATGGCGCTACGGGCGTTGGAAGGCTGGGACGCTGCTTCATGGGGCGAGCAGCTCATTGGGGCGGTCGTACATTTGTCGGAAATTGAGACTGAAGAAGCGGTAAAAGAACGAATTCAGGCGCTGCGAGAAGCTAAAGGCGTTTGAATGTAAGAATAGAAATCATATTTTACCTGGAGTTGAAGGAATATATGGCATATCAACATATAGATGGCGTACGTGTGTGGGGCAACCCGGAGGAGAGCGCCGTTGCGCAAGCGAAAATGTGCGCTAAGACGGGTAATGTGGTTCAAGCCCTGCTGATGGCGGATCATCATAAAGGATACAGTCAGCCGATAGGCGGGGTCGTAGTCTATGACGGGCAAATCTCGCCTTCAGGTGTCGGGTATGACATTGCCTGCGGGAACAAAGCAGTCCGTACTCATTTGACAGCAGAAGATATCAAGCCTAGATTGCCGAAAATCATGGACAAAATCGCCCGCAAAATCTCCTTCGGGATGGGGAGAGTCAATAATGAGAAAGTGGATCACGATCTCTTCGATGATCCGGACTGGAACGTCTATCAAGCGATTGGCAAGCAGGAGCATGACAAGCTGAAAGCATTGGCTCGCAATCAGCTTGGTACCGTCGGAAGCGGCAATCATTTTGTAGACTTGTTCGAGGAAGTAGGGACGGGACGCCTATGGGTTGCGAATCATTTCGGGAGCAGAGGATTCGGGCATAAGACGGCGAGCGGATTCATGAATCTGGCTGTCGGACGGGAGTTCCTTGCCAGTGCTCCAGGAGAGAAGATGGATCAGCCTCCTATCCTGCTTGATCTGAGCAGCGAGGTTGGAGATATGTATTACCGTGCCATGAAGCTGGCTGGGCGATATGCCTATGCAGGACGGGATTACGTAATCGAGCAAGTGCTGGCGATTCTGGGTACGGATGCTGATCTTGAGGTGCACAATCACCATAACTATGCTTGGAAAGAAACACATAACGGCAAGGAAGTCATGGTTGTCCGTAAAGGGGCGACTCCTTCCGCACCGGGGCAGGTCGGCTTTATCGGCGGCAGTATGGGCGACATATCGGTAATTGTGAAAGGCAAGGATAGCATAGAAAATAGGGATGCTTATTACAGCACCGTTCATGGCGCGGGACGGATCATGAGCCGGACGCAGGCGGCAGGCAAAATGAACTGGAAGACCCGAACTCGAAGCGGTGGCAAGATTACGACAGAGCAAATGATGGAGGCCGTGCGCACATTCGGCGTAGAGCTGCGCGGAGCGGGTACGGACGAGAGTCCGTTTGTGTATCGGAAGCTGCAGGAGGTATTGGATGCACATGCAGAAACGATCGAAGTGATGCACACATTAAAGCCGATCGGCGTGTGTATGGCCGGAGCAGATGAGTTCGATTCGTATAAGGATTAGTTAGCGTGTGGTAGCACACAATTGAAGCAAAATGGAAGAAGAGCGCTCTGATACGGAATAGAGCGTTCTTTTTCTTTTTTTTGTTGTTTGCAAAATCCAATACTTTACAATTTAATTAAATTCTATGATAATCAAGAAATATATCATATTTTATGGAGGTGCTTCATGAATCAAGTCTATATAACAAGTATAGGTAAATTCCTTCCTGGCTCTCCGGTTAGTAATGATGAAATTGAAGATTATCTAGGCAAAATTGGTGGTAAGACCTCAAAGACCAAGCGGATCATCCTTGAAAAGAATCAGATAAAATATCGCTACTACGCAATGAACAAAGAACAACAGAGCTTATATACGAACGCAGAAATGGCTGCTCTAGCAATACGAGATGCACTAGAACGAAATGAAAACATAGCAGAACAGGATATTGGCTTCCTAGCAACAGGAACGACGAGAGCCGATTTGCTTCTTCCTGGTTTTGCGAGTATGGTACATGCCGAAGCGGGCTTGCCTGTAATGGAGATATCCTCGCACAACGGCTTATGTGCAAGTGGAATGCAGGCGTTTAAATACGCCTACTTGCAAATTAAATCTGGCGAACAAGAAGCAGCAGTCGCATGTGCCAGTGAGTTTCTGAGCCGTGAATTTAAGCATACGAAGTTTGAGGCGCAGTCTGTACATTGCAATGGGCGTGTGCCGTTCGACACGGACTTTTTGCGATTTATGCTGTCGGATGGTGCAGGCGCGGTTATATTGCAGGACAAGTCCTCCGCGAAGGGGTTATCGCTGCGCATCGAATGGATTGATAACAAGTCCTATGCAAATGAGTATGACGTATGCATGTATTCGGGTATGGATAAGGACAGTGGAATATCTTCCTGGCTTGATTATGCATCCATTCATGAAGCGGCGGATCAAGGGGCGCTAAATCTGAAGCAAGACGTCAGACTGGTTAATGAAATCACGACGGTAGGTGTTCGTCGATTTTTGGAGCTGGTGCAGGAAGGCCGGATTGAACCTGAGACCATCGATTGGATGGTTTGCCACTACTCGTCGCATTTTTTCAGAGATGAGATATTCCGGTTGTTAGAGCAGGGCGGGGTAACAATACCAGCAGAGAAATGGTTTACGAATTTATATACAAAGGGAAACACGGCTTCCGCTTCGATATACATCATGCTGGAGGAGCTCATGAATGAGGGGCATCTAATGGAAGGGCAGCAGGTACTGTGCATCGTTCCCGAAAGCGGTAGATTCCAAACCTCGATTATGATGCTGACAGTAGTTGGGCCTTCGGTCGAAGAATAGAATTGGATAGATGGCATTTCTAGATAAGTGGATCATCAAGTAGGCAGGCAGAGAGTGGGGAGCCACTCTCTCTTTTTGTAATTTCAGAAGTACGACAAGGGGGAGCGCTCCCCTCATAGAGGTTGGACACCCGTCAACTTCAAGATAAATACAAGGAGAATAACCACGCAAATGCCTAGAGGAATCGAAGCAAATGTCGCCCCAACGATTGCTATCCCTCCGCCTCGCGCAGAATGTCTCGCTCTGATCCCTAATGCAAATCCAATTATGTTCAAGATAAAGGACGTAATCATGACGGGCTTTAGTTTGGACGTGAATATGGAGTTATACTTGATCACCTCGTTCAGATGATTCAATATGTATAGAAAAGACAGGATACCAAGTAGGCTGAACATAAGGGAAGCAACTGCTTGCCCCTGTCTATTTACGGGAGCCTTGGAAGGTGAGACAGGTTTAGCAGCAGGTTTGCTGGTCGATGTCTTAGGAAGTTCTGTCACTTTTTCCGGCTTCCCTGACTGTGAGTTGATCGAAGCAGGGCGAATCGTTCTGGGCTGCTCACGAGTTCTACGATTTCTGTCAGGCGCTGCTGTTCTGCTGGGTGATCTCATTGTGGTTCTGTTGATAGGTTTTACTGGCGTTCTAGATGGACGCTGCTGCACAATTTGTTCTCCTTTCGTAGGAGGATTAGGTTTTAGGAATCAGACAATACTATATATGTAATCGGCAGAATGGAGTCAGAAACTTTGTTGATTTTATTTCTCCATACTTTCTATCGGATTAACCCCATAAATTTGGACACATAGAAACTAATTCTTTCTTTTT
>NZ_BBYF01000029.1 GCF_001894745.1 Paenibacillus sp. NAIST15-1 | reverse complement strand
CAGAATCAAGTGGAAGCGATTCCAATTAAAATGGTTCGTGTCTAAACGATAATGAATGAAAAAGAAAGAATTAGTTTCTATGTGTCCAAATTTATGGGGTTAATCCGCTATATTCTCTTAGACTTTTTATTCTATATCTTTCAAATTTCCTTTAATCCAACTAATGATTATATCGTTTATCTTTTCTAAGTTATTATTATTTAATGTACAAACTATCACCAATTCATTCTGGCTATTGTCCATTGAACTATTTAACCAATAAGAAAATAAAGCCCCATTCTTAGAGCTTTCTTGAATAATTCTTATTATTTTATTTTTTTCTTTTGATTTCGCCGAAAATATAGGATTTCCATCCATCATTTTTTCCCCATTACTGAAGTTAGTGTTATAATACGGGCATATCCAATCGCTTCCATCCACTTTTTCTTTATGCAACAACATAAAAAACATATCAATCCAATATTTTTCTAGAGCAGAATACACATCTTCATCATCCAAATAATTATCAAAATAATGAAGCCTATTTTCCATGACACTTACCTCCAGCATATATAACACAAACTTATGGCACTCAATGTTCTAATGAATCTAACAAAGTATAATATTCTTTTCTTTTTGGATTACTTTCATCATTACAAAGACGTTCTAATAAGTGAATGGTATACTCTTTAGGTTTACGTTGTAATGATTTTACTAGTATGTCTTCATAACCATTATGATAAAACGTTTCTAAAAAACTCCCGAATGGCCCTGGACCGCCAAAATCAATATCTGGACTTCTTTCAATTAATAAAAATATGGGCTCTACAAATTCAAATGCATTATCTAACTCTTCAATTTCTTCCATGATTTCATATGCTGGGTCTTGGAATAAGTATTTATCGTTTTCCTTATCAGCTCGTTCTATTAATTGTTCTAGTTCATAAATATAATCTTCTATTTTCTTTTCCATAGAAACTCCTTTGTATTTGTTCTCGTCTATATTACTGTTCTACTTGATTTTTTTGATCTTCCACCTTAACTGTTCGACATCCACCTGATTTTGTTTCATTTGTTTTGAATATATCAATATACGTTCATCAACATACTCAAATCGAAATGTTGTAGTTGGTATACTATTTTTATTTTCATGATAGAAACCATTTCTAATAATTGTATCAACTGCTTGATTGCTATTATACAAATACTCATCCACCAAAAGTGTTTCTTCGTTCAATTCCTCGTCTCCGTCCAAGTCGACGTCTTTTAAATAGAATAATACTTTTTCTATCACAGTCTCTTTCAAAACTACACAATATACTTGCTCCAAAACGATTTCATCATTATCGTTATTTAGAAACCTAAGATAAAGTTTCATCCCATCTTCTTTTATTACAAAAACACTGCCCCATCCCTTATTTTCTTTATCATAAGAATAGTACAGTTCACCATCTTTTAACTTATTTACGATAACTCCTTCATTAGATTCAGGCTCAGTTTTATAGATTTTGGGCTTCTTTAATTGATTTAGTGCATTTTGATATGGAAAAAATTCTAAAAATGAATCACTCCAAATAACGGTATCTTGTTCTACATTTTTAGCTCTGTTAAGCATTTCTTCGTATGAGTCATAATATTTTTCAAAAATTCTGAGCAGCAAATCGTATTCTTTTTCTATCGCTTTGTTCTCTATTATTTTCATGTAATCACCCTCTCACATCCTAAGCCTGTATATAATCAAAGATCATGGCCAACCGTCCATAGGGCTGCTAATAGGCAACCCTATGGGTTGAATTCTTTGTCATGCTTAAAGTTTTAAATAGCGGAATTCAAAATCAATACCCTCGCCATCCAACAAGTTTCTTTTATACTCTATTTCTTCCTTAGAACTATCAAAAGTAACTTCTGCATACAATTTTTGAATTTCAATTATCTCATTTAATAAATAGTCATTGAAATCTTTATATACTTTAGCCCTTTTAATCGGATCATGAGAAAATAAATAAATCTCCCCAGTATCCCTTTTAAAGCAAATAGGATCATTGCTAGGACTTTCAGCAAAAACAATATATGTATCTGTTTCATCTTGTTGAAAATACAATGATACAAATTCCCATATAGAATTTGTCAATGCTTCCCACTCATCCATTTTCTTAAGGTTGTACATGAAATCAGAGCTTTCTATACCACCGAAATGTAAGAAATAATCTTTCGTTTGTGAGGGAATTATCCAATCTAGATATTTCTCTGTCTTTTGAAAATTTTCAGTTTCTAATGAAATCACTTCTACATCCTGATCCTCAAGAAAGCATGTCAGGTTTTCAACCCAATTGTCTTCCCCTATTTGTCTAATTGGTAATATAGGCTCTCTATTTATCTTCATACATCCTCCTTTAATGATAAGATTCTCTCGATCTCTTGGCAGGATTCATTGTCTGCAGCGCTGCTTCTCACCATACTTCTACATTAATCGAGTTAAACCCTACCAGAAAGGGAGTTTAGCAGCATGTCATAGCAGATGCAATTGCCGGCGCCGTGCAGAGCTGATACGCAACCGTGCCACTAAGGACCGGATACACCAACGTTGCCTTCAATGCCTAATATTTGGCCATAGAATGACAAAAAGCTCACCATACGATGGAGAGCTTTCTCATTTTATCGACTAATATAATTGAAATTAATGATGTAATCATTAATACAGTTTCTCTGAGATTGATTTTGCCGTTATCTCGCGGTATTTCATAGCTTCATCCTTAATTTTTAAAGAAACCCCGACATTCAAAATATCAATAACAGCTAGCTGAGATATCTTTGCAGCAAGTGAGCTTCCTTGTAATGGATTTTCTCTAGCAACCATTAACAGTTCGATATCTGCCAGTTTGGTTATAGGGGAACGCGCATTACTGGTCATAACGACTATTTTGGCGCCCGCTTTCTTGGCTAGGCTTAAGTTCTCCAGCGTATCTTTGGTGCTTCCCGAAATGGATATCCCAACAGCTACATCCCCAGGATGCATTAATGCAGCTGTCATAGCCTGAAAGTGCGTATCTGTCTTAGCAAAGCTCTGCTTGCCAATCCTGGTGAAGCTATGCGCGGCCTGTAACGCCGTCAAGCCTGAAGATCCGACTCCAAAAAAGTGAATATGATTAGCTGCAGTCAATAGATCAATGGTCTTCTCCAGCTGATCTGAACTAATAAGTTCCGAAGTTTGTTCCAGCGTCTCAATATGCATAGATATCACCTTGCGGTTTAAAGTCGCTGCATCATCCTCTTCCGTAACTTCATTATATAAGCGATCGGAAGGCTTAACCATATCTTGTGCCAGGGATAATTTAAAATCCTGAAAGCCCTGGAATTTCAGTTTCCGGCAGAGGCGAATCACCGTCGTCTCACCGACGTCTGCTCTCTCTGCAAGTTCGGTCACCGAATGATAAATGATATCCTGAGCGTTTTCCAGAATAAAATTTGCAACTTTTTGTTCTGTTTTGGTTAATCCATTAAAATGACTTCTTATGGATAACAACGTCTTTCCCATTCCCTGCTCGTTAGACAAATCCATTCTCCTTTCAGGTTGCCTAACAAATAGTGAACTGTAGACTAACCTACTATTTAGGATATACACAAATTCCTTTAAGAGGTTGTTCAAAAAATCCGCTTTTGATCACGAAGTAAATCGGGAAGCTGATTCGGCATCAAATCTTGAATTCAGCCGGGCCTTCAGGTGCTCACGTACCCACTACGTACGCTCCGCTCCTCAGTCCCTATCTTCATCCAATCTTCTCGGTGCTGAAAACCGACCTTTTTGAACACGCATTTTAAAAGGCAAACTAGTATGCTATAACAAGTTACATTATACTGTGAATTTTATTTTAAATAAAATAACCCGCTACAGCCCCTACTACACCTCCATTATCTCCTAAAGAAGCCGAGACTACCTCAATTTCCCGAATCCTCTCTCTATAAACAGGAAGCAGCTGGCGCGACAGACTTTCACGAACCGGATTAAGTAAAAAATCGCCTTGCCGAGTAATGGCCCCTCCAATGACAATCCCCTCTGGATTACATGTATGAACCATATCAGCCAGACCAGCAGCAATATACAGAGTATATCTTCTCAGCACGTGAATAGATGCTTCGTGTCCTTCCTGCGCAGATGCGAATAGACTTTCCGCGGTACTAATCCCTTCTAGCTCTGTCCCAGCTTCTTCTGCCATTCTCATCAATCCTGTAACAGAAGCATACTGTTCCCAACAGCCTCTTCTTCCGCAATTGCATGGATAACCACTGTACTCAATAACATGATGGCCGATTTCTCCCGCAAACCCATCCCGTCCTTGATACGGCCTATGATTCATGATCAGGCAACCGCCCACTCCCGTTCCCAAGGTAACACAGATGAAGTCGCTCCATTGTCTGCCAGACCCTACCCACGCCTCGCCGAATGCCATGGCATTCGCATCGTTATCGATCAATACAGACAAACCTGTCATGGAATGCAGCCGATTTCCAAGCTCCATTCCGGCCCATCCCGGCAAATTAGCTGTGGCCCCCATTACAACGCCTGTCCGACTATTCACTTGACCGGCAGTCCCTATGCCGACACCTTTTACCTTCCATCCTTGACTGCTTGAATACCTTTCTAATTCCTTCGTAATTTCGGCAATTCGATTTATCAGTGCTTCCCCACCTTCATTTGCCTTCGTCGGACAATTCAAATGGTGAATGACCACTCCCTCCGCATTTACAATCCCCGACTTTATGTTTGTTCCACCGATATCTAGACCTATAGCTACCTCCCCAGTATGTCCCATCCATAGAACCTCCTCGCTTAAAGGCTGCTGCAACAAAATAATAGAGACTACATTTCAGGAACGTTATGATATTGATGTATAGCATCCGTATATTTCTTAGTAATCAATTGCGGCCTGGTAATGGCTCCGCCAATTACAACGGCGTAAGCTCCGGCCCTAAGACACGCAACAGTCTGTTCAGGACTATGAATTCTCCCCTCAGCTAATACGGGAACGCTAACCATTTGACTTAAATCAGCAACTAATTGAATATCTGGTTCCTCGCTCTGCGGGCTGTAGGCTGTATAACCAGATAGCGTAGTAGAAATAAGATCAAAACCCAGTCTATCTGCCTCTACTCCTTCTGCTACAGAAGATACATCTGCCATTAATAGTACTTGGTGCTTCTCCCTTATTTCTTTAACCAAATCCGCAAGACAAACATTGCCCGGCCTATTGCGCATTGTAGCATCCGTAGCAACAATATCGGCTCCAGCAGCGATTATACCTTCAACCTCTGTTAAGGTAGGAGTTATGTAAACGTCAGAACCGGTATACTCCTTCTTCCATAAGCCGATAATCGGCAAATTCGTCACCTTTTTTATCGCTCTAATATCTTGAGGCGTATTCGCCCTGATCCCTACCGCCTTGCCCATTTCAGCCGCTAGAGCAAAGCGGGCCATATAATCACTTCCGTAGAATGGTTCTTCCTCAAGAGCTTGACAGGAAACAATAAGTCCGCCTTTTAAAGTTTGAATCATTGAATCTACCATAGTGCCCACCTCCATAAATAAACTGTTCATTGAGTAATAGGTAGCTCATAATATGTACTCTTTCATTTCCTTAGAATCAGTAACAGCCACCCCTTATTATCAATAGAGTGGCTGTCTGCTGAGTTTTTCTACTCTATCGTTGTTATAGAACCAGATCGTCCGGCCAGTGGATTTGGATCCCTTGTCTTTGAATCAGCGCTTGATAGGCCTGAAGATGCTCCGAATTGGCGTGAACCTCATGCGGCGTCACTTGATTCTGCAGCGCATAGGCTGCTAAATAACCGACCGATTCCCCAATATTCCATTCTGTCGGGTGGAGGCGGTAGCATCCATTCGTGATTTGAGTGGTGCCGATATTTTTACAAGCGGGCAGCAAATTCTTGACCCGGATCGGCAGTAACGCACCAAGCGGAATCTCGTACGGATAGTTCGGAATATAGAACGTTCGGTTCGTGACGGTCGTCAGGTGAACATCTAGATGATAGCTGCCTACACCGACGCTATCGTCGTAACGGCGAATTCCTTGTTCCCCGCGGATTTCCTTACTAACATCCTGCTCCGTAATGGTATACATCGCTTGAATCCGGCGCGACTCGCGAATATACGGGTACTTCGCCAGTCCGTCCTCTGTACCCAGTACATCCGTACGCAGCCGGATGCCAGGATACCCGCTCCCTCCGTCCGGACGAGGCGTCTCGGTCTGGAGCCAGTAGATCAGTGAGAGGCTTAACTGTCTAGCATTCGCCAGATGCTCCTCCCGTTCTGCTTCAGGAACGTCAATAATTGAACCCAGAAAATAATCGTTCTGCGGCCAATTGATCAAGGTGATGTCACTCTCATATAGCCCAGGCTCAAATAAAGCCGGGTCGATGACACGACGATACGTCCACAGCGACAGTAGCTCCCGTCCAGAAGCGTCCTTACGTTCACCTGGAAATAGGGCGAACTCCTTCATTTTCTCCGCGTCATCCGTATCGTTCGCATACCAGCTTAATAGCGGAATATTCGTATGCTTCGGTACGAACTTGCGCCAGAAATCATATTGCTCAGGCTTCTCAATCGTAAAGTCGCCACCCTCTACATAATCGAGGGCAAACACATGGGTGATCGACTGCACATCGAGCGGATTTGCCTCTTCCAGCGCATGCGGCTCCCCTGTCTCATGCCTGGACTCCGCACCTATTACATATTCAACTCCCGCTAACGGCAGTACGTCTCCACATTCCGTAGCATCGAGGAAGTATGATCCCCTTAGTACAACTTCTTCACCTGAGCTTATATGTGTAACGGTTACACTCTCTATCTGATCCTCGTTCACTGAGGCTGCAGTTGGTCTGAAATGATACAACACCGTGATACGGCCGCTGTTCACATACGGGGCCAACATATCCTCGATGACGCGCAGCGCCACCTTCGGCTCATGGCATAAGCGGCTTACCCAACCATTGCCGGGATTAAGCAGTTCATTATTCTTCGCTTCCTCTGACATCGGATAGTTCTCTCGATAATAAGCACGCACCCGGTCTCGAAACTCGCGATACGTCTCTGTGCAGCCGAATTCCTCAATCCACCGATGTTCATCCGGCGGAACCGCCTGACTTGTCAGCTGACCGCCAAGCCAATCCGTCTCCTCTGTCATGATCACACGCACGCCCATTTTGGCTGCAGCCAATGCGGCCATACATCCGCCCAACCCGCCGCCTAGGACGGCGACGTCTGTCATTCGCTCGTTATGCATCTCTCGCTGGCTCCTTCTCCGGCGCTTCCAGCATCCACCTAAGCTGTTCATGCGCCTTTTCTGTTATTTGCGTACTTTATTGTCCTTACTTCGTATCACGGACATGGGTCTTCAATCCGACCTCAAACATCCGACTCCAAGGCATATAGCAATCGTCGATCACGATCTCGTAATTATTGTCTGGACTATACAAATGCTGCTCAATGAACCGATTCAATCCAGCTCTGACCTGCTCAGCGATTTGTCCCCGCTGTCCGTCGATCGAGAAATAATTGTATCCCAAACCAGGCAGCACCCGATCACTTACATCTCTACGCACGGAGGCACAATAGCCCCCATCCTCAACATAGCGCAGTGACAGGAAATCGCGATGCTGCGGCGTATTGCCATTCACGGCATAGATCATACCTTGAGCAATGCAAGTTCCGAGCGTGTTGCCACTTGTATTCCAGCCTGCATAACCGGCCAATTCGAACAATAGCTTCTTATCGCGAAGCAGCTGCAGCAGTTCAAGATCTGCTCCGTTGGCATAGGCTACATCGGCGATAACACAAGGCTTGCCGAGACGATGAACAATATCATCAGCCATCTCTACCAGTTCAACTAGATTCCGGTATACCTGATACCCTAAAGATGGCTGCCCTTGATCATTCGACTCCATCATGCTCTCGCCGGGTGAATTGATGCATAGGGCCATATCGGCTTCTGCCAGGGAAGGCGACATTAGTCCTCCGGCCGCCATAATCTGATATTTAACCGATTCATATAGCACGCGATCCTCATATAGAGGCATCACTAACGGCCCTTGCACACTGGCAAAATGAACATGCACCCGTGGCTTGCAACGCTCAAAATGATTGATCATGCGAGCAAGTAGTGTACACCCCACTTCGTCGGCCCCGGGATACATATAGACGGACAGCTGCTGCTGACACTTCTTGACATGCTTGCGAACGTGCTGCTGATCCACCGCAGTCAGACCATAAGGAGCCGAGTCATCCTGTGGGATGATCATGAAATCGACGGCCCCGGCCTGCACCAGTTCGATTGCTCTCTTATTCGCTGTTAAATTAACAGCACGGCGTTCCGTGTAGTCCTGCCACATGGATTCAGGCAAAACACCCTCAATCTGCTGCAATTCATGTTGCTCTTCTTCTGTCGTGATGCCCAGCTCCAAACGATGGCGGATATATCCGCGCCGGAAAATTTCCCTGCCCCAATTCTCGTAGTAATCCGGTTCTTCATCACTGCTGGAATAGCGCGGACAACGCATAATGAGCTGATAAGCAAATACGTGCAAAGCCGGGTTGATCCGCTTCAATTGACGAAGCTTCTCCAATTGCTCCCCGCATTGTTCCTCCGTCATCTCATGCAGCCGCGAGGGGATGATTCCTCCGTATAGCAATGTGTCCAAGGCCACAATCGCTCCGTCTGCATCGCGCGCCTGCTCGAATAACCAAGCCCATAGCTGTTCGATATCTCCAGGGCGCTTCTTCAGCCCCATCATGCTTAAATCCGGACGGACAACATGATAATTCGTGCCCGCGGCAAGAAGTGCCGGAAATTCGTAATTGCACGGACGTTCGTCCAGCGGAATATATATAATTTTTCTCATGTGAGTCGTGTCCTCCTATCCTTTAACTGCTCCGGATACACCTTCCATGTAATATTTCTGGGTGCACAGGAACACGATGATAATCGGGATAACCGAAATAACGGTTCCGGCGGCAATCCAGCCAAAATTATAGGAAAATTGGCCATTTAAAAAGCTGAGCGCGGACGCGATTGGATACTGCTTCGTATCATTAAGCACAATCATCGGCCAGAGGAAGCTATTCCACATCCCCATGAACTCCAATAGACCAATAACGGCGATCGCCGGCTTCACAATCGGCAGCGCCAATTGCAGCCAAATACGAAATTCGCTGGCACCGTCCACTTTGCCGGAATCGCGCAGCTCATGTGGCATGCCCATAAACGCCTGTCTCATTAGGAATACGTTGAACACGGTAACCGCTGAAGGAAGCACGACTGCAAGAAACCCGCCCATCAAGCCTAGTGCTTTTACCGTCAAATAGTTAACTACCATGCCGGCTGCAGCGGGAATAATCATCGTCGCTATCAGTAGCGTAAAGATTAGATCCCGGCCTTTGAAACGGAATACGGCAAGCGGATAGGCTGTAAGGCAAGAAAAGAAGATGTTCATTACAACGCCCATCAGCGCAATGATAACGGTATTCATTAAGTATCTTGGAAAGTCCATGTAATTCCACACTTGGACGTAATTATCAAAGTCAATAAATGTCGGGAAAATCGCCGGCGGAGAGCTGAACACATTCTTGCCGGGCATGAGCGACACACTTAATATCCATAGGAATGGTCCCATCATAAAAATGGCAAATAGAATTAATGCCCCATACAACAATAATAATTTCACTAATCGAAGTGGTTTTTTTCTCATATCATGCATCCATTAATATGGATTGACACCACCCTTCCGGTTGAATCTGAAGATGACGATACTAAGCGCACCAATCATGACGCTGACAATTAAACCAAGTGCCGAAGAGTAGCCGAAATTAAATTGCTGGAAACCCTGCTGATAAATATATAAGCTCGATGTTAAGGTAGCATCCCCCGGTCCACCCATCGTTAGGATGAACACTTCATCGAACACACGGATTGCCGCCATTAGTGAAATAAGCGTGCAGAAAAAGACATACGGTCTCAACAGCGGAATTGTAATTTTACGAATCGTCTGCGCCCGGCTCGCGCCATCAATCATCGCAGCCTCTGTCAGATCCTTCGGAACGGATTGCAAGCCGGCCAAATAAATCATCATATAGTAGCCAAGGCCCTTCCACATCGTAATGAACATCAGTGTCCACAGTGCTGTATCTTTGTCGGACAGCCAGGTAATTTTCTCTTTCATTAACCCTACATTGGACAGCACATAGTTTATGACCCCATTCTGGTTGAGCAGCCAGCCCCAAATAAGCGCTACCGCGACCATAGAAGTAACTACGGGGATGTAATAAGCCGTACGAAATAATTTAATGCCTTTGACATTGCTGTTGACTAGAATCGCCATAAGTATAGATATAATCTGAATAAATGGTACAACAATGACGTATAGCAATGAGTTGAGCAGTGACGTGATGAAGCTCTTATCCTGCAACGCCTTAACGAAGTTATCCAAGCCAACAAACTCGGTCTTGCCTATGACGGAGTAATTCGTCAGCGCCAGCGGTACGCTATAAATAATCGGCCAGAAGACAAATAGGGCCAGTAGAATCAAACCCGGTGTCATGAAGAGCCAAGCCACTGCCGCTTCCGACTTGCCGAATCTAGCAAAGAAGGATTTCTTTTTCTTTTTCATGATAGTACTCCTCCACCACCTTAATAAGAGGTAGTTCAAAAAGTTCACTTTTGATCACGAAGTAACTCAGGATGTGATATCGGCATCGAATCTTGAATTCAGCCGGTCCTTCCGTTGCTCACGTACAAACTACGTACGCTGCGCTACTCAGGCCCTAGCTTTATCCAACCTTCTCGGTGCTGAAAACTGTACTTTTTGAACATAGTTCTGTATCTATAAGAATCGGGCAGGACAAGCCTGCCCAATTTGAAGTATTTAGTTGCCCAAGATTTTGTTAACATCGCTCTCAGCCGTAGTCAATGTCTTCTTCACGTCAGCACCGTTCAAATAAATTTCCTGCAATGCTTTGGTGATGGTCTGATTAACGTCTTTAGCACTCTCAACGCCGATGTAGAAATCCTCGGCTTTATCAAGGCTGACTGCAGATACGGTCTTAGCGACCCCTTCTAGAGTTCCGTCATTCTCCGAGAAGAATGGATCTTTGGCACTCTCTACCGTGGAAGGCAATGTATTAGCGATCTTGGAGAATTCCACCTGATTGGCCGCATTCGTGACGAATACAGCGAAGTCAACCGCTTCTTTCTTATGGGATGTTGCCGAAGGCACGACGATGTTCATCGTGTTGGAATAGCGGATGCCCGCTTTGCCAACCGGACTTGGAACGGCAAGCATTTTGTTGTATACATCAGGCGCGGCTGTCTTGATCTTGTTAATAAACGGCGAGCTGGATAAAGACATGGCTACTTGCTCACTCGCGAAGTATTGCACTTGTTTATCGTAGTTGATAATGTCTTTTGGAATGACGCCGTCTTTTAACAGTTGTACATTCTCATTGACATACGCTTCCACTTCCGGTGTATTAAAAGCTGCCTTCTTATAATCCTCAGTCAGGAACGGCAGGTTCTCTTCTAACAGAGTCCGTGCTTCCATCGTGAATATGTAGCCGTAAGCGCCGGTTTTCTCTTTAATCTGGCGGCCCCATTCGTTCAATTCCTGTTTTGTCTTCGGCGGATTGTCCGGATTCAGTCCAGCTTTCACCACCAGATCCTTATTCATGAATAGGACAGGCAATCCAGTGTACCAAGGGAGTGCGAACGCTTTGCCGTTCATTTCTGTTGAGGAGTAGATTCCTTGGAAATAAGCTGCCTTCTGGTCCGCTGTCAGCTCTTGGTTGAAGTCAACCAATGCATCCTTGGTTCCCATCTGATTGGCCAGCTCCGTATTAAGGTTCACCACATCTGGCGCATTACCGCCAGCAATATTCGTCATGAGCTTGTTCAGTACAGCATCGTAAGGGTAGTCCTTCCAATCTATCTTGACATTCGGATTCTTCGCTTCATAATCCGCAATCAATTTGTTGAAGTAATCATTGAAGGTCGGCTGCAATGAGATTGTCCAGAATTCTACCGTGACTTGTTCCGCGGGCTTCTCGCTATCGTTGTTTCCACTTGAAGCAGCCCCCTTGTTGCTCGATGAATCCGAACCGCAAGCCGCCAATAACCCCACCATCATCATTGATGCCAATAGTAATGAAATCAACTTTCTACCTTTGAAACTCATGCCACAACACCCTCTCTTCTTTATAAACTCTCTCTCAAAGCTAGGAGAAGAAATGACTATAAGTCCGAAAACGGTAGCGCTTACAAAAAAGCCTTATTATTCTACGCTATATCTGTAATTGCTCCAATCCATGAGTTGTTTCGGAATAAGAGTCGTTCCTGCCACCTTTTCCCTTCTTGCATGTTCATTGTAGCACGCATTAAATAAATTCTCCACTATTTTTAGAATAATTGGAGATTATATTCTTCACATGCTGATATAGCACTCGGTTTTACAAAAACTAAAAAATTCGGGGTGCCAAAATCGATCTGCGACACCCCGTGAATTCATTAGAAATTGATGAAGCCTACATATTGCAGTTTCAACTTTGTCGTTATTCTTCGTAGTTCCCTTTATCATTACCAGCGCGCTGAATCGTCACCGTGTAGTTTTTCATTCGTCCATCTTCGGACATCACTTGTAACGTAACCAGATTCGAACCCACTTGAAGTTGTACGGGAATGACCGCATCATTTTCAATATGCTTGCCACCCACGGAAATAACTGAATTCTGATTCCTTGTACTCGCCGTAATATTGAGCTCCGTAACTGAATGCCCGACCTTTACCTTGTAATCATACGTCGATGGTGTGAAGGAAGGCGTTACCTTCATTACCTTCTTCCCCGAGCTCACCGTTAATTTACTTAATTGCGTTTTCGCTGTTTTGGAGAAATAGATGTCTATCATTCTACTTCCGTAGTCCAAATCATGCTTCATTCGATTCTTTACTTCTTTATGAATCGAGCTGCTTGCTAGAAGCTTGCTTATGCTGTCGATCTTCTGTTTCACGTCACTTGCAGTCTCATCTGTCATAGTGGGATTCACATGTAGATCTTTTACAGCGGATTCAAGTTTCTGTATTAGTTTCCCGCCGTCCTTACGGCTCATCCCTTGGAAAGGAACGTAAATCTCATTGATTTTACGGATCACTTCTTCCATCACGGTCGCTAGAGGCTTGGTCGTATCATATTGAGGCAAAATTGCTTTATTACGATACAACCCAATCTTCAGCACCTTGTCATACTTATAATTAAATAGTCCTTCGTATTCAAATAATGCGGCTCCAGCTCCATCATTCTTTGTCGCTTCGGTAATTTGATCCACAACAGCCGATGTAGGATTGCCTTGGAATGTGTCCAGACCCGATGAGACGAATGCATTGTCTCCCGCTAATGCCATCGAGTTTCTCAAGTCCGTTACCGTTAATTCCGAACCTGGTGCATAAGACATATGGAACAAGTGATCGATCAAATTATGATCCAACCAGTATTTCGCTTCTTGTGCGTGCGATTTCGGCGCTTCCTCATAGTTCGGCCATACCGCAGTTGTAATTTGTAGGTTTGGTTTGATTTGATGCGCCTCGTTAACTACCCGAACGACCCAGGTATTGATCATGTCCGCACGGAATTGCAGCCACTCATCCCAGTAACGATCTCCTGGATGAAGGTCAAGCGGATCAACACCGTATTTCTCGCTGAACAAATCGCGGGTATACGTGTCGTAACCAAAATCATTCGTGTAATCTCCGGACCCTGGATACCTCGCATAATCCAAATGCAGTGAAGCTATGTCATATTTCGTGACGAGTTCATCGTATACAGAAGCAACGAAATCTCTAGCTTGCGGGAGTGCTGGATTAAGCCAATACCACTTGGCATTGTGAATGCCTTCTTCATAATCAATACCTTTTCTGCTTTTCATAAGCCAATCGGGATGATTCACCACAACCGGCCCGCCGACAAAGAAGTTCTCCACCCAGGCATGAATTTCAATCCCCTGTTTTTTGCCTTCCTCAATAAATGCTCCAAGTACATCAAAGCCTTCATACAAAGGATTTAATTCGGTATCTGGCAAAGACGTTGGCCAAGTGGTATATCCATTCCACCACGTTTCTAGATAGATGGCATTGATACCGGTCTCTTTGATTTTCTTCACATGATCTCGAACCTGCTCCAAGTTCTTTTCCTTCGGCCTCATCCAGAGACCTCGAGTCTGTACTTTCGGAGATTCAAAATTCATGTAACTTGCTTCCGTAACTTTCTGATCCAAGTCATGCAGTAGATCCACCAACCCGTTGGTACCGCTTTCATTTAAGCGCTGTTTGACCAACTCATAAACGCCCTTCGCTTCTACAATCTTCTGTTCAATATCGGCATAAGGAACATCCATAAATTGATTCTTAGATAACTGGAGCGCCTTCTCTGCGCTATCGATACTTACCGATGCTTTATCTAAGTAAGATTCCGGCGTAAAAATAACCAATACTTGTTTTTTAGCAAAATCCAGACTCAATTTGGCTCCGACCAGTGCATTGTTCTTTAACCATGTGTTTTTAACCCCATGACCGGATAATACGTAGCCGCCTTCAGGAATTTTACTGTTGTTCCCGCCATTGTTCGTCACATATCCGTCCGCATTAACAATCACTTCATTGCCCCATGGGTTCGTGCCAGTCTCCGTGCCATAATTACGATCATAGACGATCAACTGATTCGATCCACGAAATCCTGGATAAGGCACATTGCCAACATTGTCCCAGCCTCCGGGATTATCTTCTTTTACTTTCGGATTAAATGCATCAAACGAAGTTCTAGCCGCTTGGTATATTAAACTATCTGTCACAAGCTCAACCTCTGCGCCGATACGCACTTGACCCGCTAGTTGGTTATAGAATGGACTTGTCGATTGAATCGACAGTACATATCCATCCGATGGGATAGAAGAGTTGTTATCAAGATAAGCCCCTGTGTTGGGATCGTATGCAATCGCCACGACGTTGGTCACCTTATTGCCAACAACTGTAAGCTCCATTCCCCAAGCATTCTGATTGGTGGTTGCGCCATAAGTAGGCTGGTACAACACTACTTCTCCCGCTCCACGCGGTCCATTTATTTTATCAATGCCTACCGCAATACCATTCACTTTCAAATATTTGCTAGGCAGAATAGGAATATCTACGTTCATCGCTTTTACGGACTGCCCCACCTCCAAATTGAAGGATGACGCAGCGTTGCCAGATGCCGAAATGACATAACCGTTCGCGGGAATGTAGGTGCCGCTCTGACCATGAACACCATATGTGCTTTTCACGACCGACACATCATTGGTGATGATATATTGAACGGTATCTTCAGAGAATGGTTTTGTCATCTCACCAAAATGACGTGTATAGACGGCGATGGTGTTCGCCGGTTGATCCTGATCTACAACGTCGATTGGTATAGTGCCCTGCTCTGTGATGAGCTGCGGACCTCCGACTACCGATGCAGGCAGCGTGTAGCCAACAATCTCAACCGGGTCTCCCGGACTCATATTGTCTTTAATCCACTGTTCACTCGATCCGTGGCCAAACAGTACAAAACCATTCGTCGGTATTTGTACAGCACCTTCACGATAAGTGACGTCCGTAACGCTGTAAGTGCCTTCATGGTAGTCCACGACTGCAGCAGCTGCATAAGGGTTCGAATCTGTGAGCTTACTACTATTTTCTCGGGTAAACAGAATCATTTCATCTGAAGCTCCGATGGCTCGATTCACGCCTGTAATGCTGATGGTGTTGCCATTTGCAGCTTTCGCCGTGATGGCTTCATCGGCCAACACAGTCAACATCGTCCCTGAAAAAATGAGAGCAAAACATAAGATGAAAGACAGCGTATTCTTAAATCTCATCTTCAATCCTCCCCATATAGTCATGAAAAAACAGCTTCCCAAGCACCCCATCTTATGTACAACTAATCTCATCTACAAATCTATTTTTATGCCGATTTTTTTACAAGCATCACCTCCAACAATAGTTATGGGGTATTCCTCTTATAAATCGTTAAATTGATCATAACAGACAACTCACATTCGAGGAAGGATATTTCCTCTTATTTTATAAATAATATTAAATTATTCCTCCATTTTATTTTTGCTTTATATGAACGGAATCCATCCCTACCGTAAAATGGAAGCCGAAACGCGAAACGAGCCTTAGAAGCGATTCTAAAGGCTCGTTTTTTGCGGAATTTATTGTTGATGTTTTTACAGTTACCTGCCATCATAAGCATCTCCATACGACTCGAAATTGTCAGCCAACCAAAACCAATTTTCACCTTTACTAGCGTATAAATGCTCTAACAGTTCCGTAAAGCTTTTAGCAATAATCTGACTATCCCCTGGTGTTGCATGGGTTTCCAAAAAACTATCATAGCAATAACCTAAATGAGACTTACCCAAGTCAATACTAATGTATTGGTTTACTTGTTCAGATTCAGCAATAAGATACCACTCATTACTAATATCTCCTTCGAGTTCCTCCCAAATAACATCATCCTCTGGGTAAAGCCTCTTACTAGTTGGAATAAACTCATTTGAAGATACTATTTTTATTCCATAAGGCTTATCTGAAAACATTTGCAAGGAGTCATAATGGCTAAAGAAATAATTCAAATCTTCTGGAAGAGCGAATTCATTTGTGAAATCTGTTGTCCGCTTCACAAGTCTGCAATTACTATCCTGTTCAATTTTTTTAATAACCTCTATTATCTTCATAATTACTCCTTTAATCTCAAATTTACTTGCATGTTGTATATATATCACTCATGAACATCAGTTCCTCACTTCTGTTCTTTTCCTATTCAAAGTCTTGTTTGTTCAGCAAATTTGGAAAACTGGCTGTAATTGTTTCCTTCATTCCCTTGGCGTGTCGCGGCAAAAGATGAAGTTTCCTTATATTTTTCAATTTTAAAATAGGCATAATATCTCGGCTCTTATTCTCTAATGCCAGCATCAATGATAAATACTCCAATTCCACTAATTCTCCAACAGGCTCAAAGCTTTTAACTGGATTTCCCGTCCCACTCATTCGTCCATGATTAAGACTTAATTCCTTTACATTCGATAAAGTGGCAAGAGCCGTTAAATCGTACAAGTGATTCATGCCATAGATATATAAGGTTTGCAGGTTCTGTAACCCTATCAGAAAGTCCAAATCTTTTGCTTGGGGCAGATTCGCCAGGACCAACACTTCTAAGCTATGTAAACATGACAAATTAGGTATATCCCCTATTTTTCCAGAGGAAATCTGCAAGTACTTTAAATTCGGCAATGTAGAAAATATTCGTAATCGCTCCTCATCTAGATCAGTGAGGTAAATTCCTTCTATCATTTGATTACCGACCAGCGACTCATAATTCACATATTGCTTCTTGGATTTTTTCAGAGGCGTAAATAAGTCAACAATCCGAGTATCTTCTTCCAATGTAGCAAGATCGAAGTTCTCTACTCTCCTAGTCCCCTCCATAACGCCCAAATGAGCGTAATAGGAAACAGGAGATTTCTCGTCCAGCAAATATCGCTCCCAGTTCATCTTATCTCTCACATCCTTCTCAAAGACGACCGTGCTGCATGAACACAGTCTTAGATTAAACTTCTGAAGAAATTTGATTCTTTGAATTTCACAATGAAATGCCTTTAACGTATCATTCGTTGCGAATCAGGCACTTTTTCATTTTGAATTACGAATTGCAATATCTCATCCTCATCAAGATTGTACCCTGGTTTATCCTTTGGAATCTCGGCCAGAGACGTTTGAAGTAACGGATGCTCTATATTAGGGGTAGCTAGTCCCTCTTTTTCTCTTATGAATCGAATGCAATAATAATCGTAAGGAATACAGTCAAACGATAATATTTCACTTGATTTATCTGGTGTGTCGCTTAGACTATAGATGTGAAAATCACATAGTTCATATAGATGCTCTCCAAAATCATTTGTATCGTTCCAACTATTCATTAACTTTTGGTAGACATGATCTTCTAGTAAAATATCAAACAATTCAGGCATGTCCCCCGTTTTCCATTTGTGATATAGGCATGTCATAAAAACATGATGCGTATTATTCTCAGCATAAAAATCTCGATCTTTCGTGAACATATTCGTTGCATATTTGTAAGTTAGCTCTGCAATATCTTCATAACCCCACAATAAGGATAGCCCGATAAGCCCTCCTATTTGACTGTCCGATACACTTCTTCTACTAGGATTGCTTTTGATCATTTGAATCAACCAAAATAGTTGCTGCTCTAATAAAATCCATCCTGATGGTTCCCCATTAAGTATTCTATGTTTTGCATTCATTTCAAGGTGAACACCTATTCCCATTTTTAAGCGATCAGCTAAACGATTTCGTTCGTTTTTGTCAATTAAGTCCTTCATTTCATCCATTCTATTATCTCGTAATTCTTTCACTTCTTCGTCTGAGATTTCTCTTTTTTTATACTCTTTCATTGCACGATCAAAGTACTTCCAATATTTATTAGTGCGCATTCTTTCACTTCCTTTTTGATGTTGTACGCTGAAGGAAATTGCTTTATATATTCGACAACCTTTAGAAATACGGGATCTGTATCAACCTCAATTAACCCCTCAATTACCGGAAACAAATCTTTAATAAGTGGGTGTTCAATATCTTTTACATCCATTCCCATTCTTTTTCTTAGCAAAAGAGGCGCTACTATTTCTGATGGTAAAAGCATTTTGACTTCCGTATCAAATTCCTGGTACATTTTTGTTCGACTTAAATGAAATTCACAAGCTTGATTCACAGAAGCATTGATGTCTTTCTTTGTTTCATCCGTCAAATCGTTTAACAAATTAGAATATATGTCATTAAGCGGTTTGGGGAATTCATAGGAAATTTCTTCATCCTTATAAAATATTGAAAACATTTTGTTCACAAACTGGCAAACTGATTCGGGTTTCTCTACATTAAAATCGATATTCTCGGGCGAAGTGTATTCCAACAATTTACGTGCTTTATTTACTTCTTGTAATATTAATAGATTACAAGCAGACAAACATACATCTACAAACCAAACTGGTTTAATATCCCCTTGTTTTCCTGCTGCATATAATAGAGGATCGATTGTTCCCCATAACATACTTTGTTTAAGTGAATATGAAAAATCACCCTTGTTGTTCAGATAGCGTTCTAGAAAGTCAGCACAATACCATGTGGAGAGGGTATTACATGCAATGCCTAAGGAAATAAAATCGTTCTTTTCTTTAGGGCTTTTCAAAAATTTTTCTATAATCGTATAACTTTCTTCATACATATAAGGCCGTTCCTTTTCTGCGAACCCTTTGCTCCATCTTTTAACTTTATTCTGAATTTTTTTATGAAGAAGATTGCTTTCCAACAATAATCCCCCTCTCACGTCCTATGCTTGAATATAATCAAAGATCGTATTTATTCATATTGAGAACATTCATACAACAAGTTGTTTTTAAAGTCATCCGCAGATACTCTCACAACGTCTGGATCTTCCGGAACTTGAACTATCTTTATTTATCAAGATCTACAGACCAATCAATCTCTTCCTTAAACCAATTGTTCAATTTTGTTGACCCATTATCCATTTTCAATGGGATTTCTCTTGCCCACATTTTAATGTCATCTATGAACATCTCTTTATCAAGTCCTTCAAAGTTGTGTTTCTTTAGCGCAGTGTTTAGGAACTCTAAAAATAGATTTCCCAAATGATATCGTTGCTCTACTTTATACATTTTTTCATATTCTTCTACCTTGACTGCAATATCGATTGT
The DNA here is from genome assembly GCF_001894745.1 of Paenibacillus sp. NAIST15-1. Taxonomy (GTDB): domain Bacteria; phylum Bacillota; class Bacilli; order Paenibacillales; family Paenibacillaceae; genus Paenibacillus_B; species Paenibacillus_B suaedae. The sequence goes on along the minus strand of NZ_BBYF01000029.1, from coordinate 17,290 downwards.
CAGATAGTTATCTTTTTTCGTGTATCTAATAAATGACCTTCTTCCATAGGACTCAGGCAAGCATCTAAAGGCTATCCCGATCGAGACATCAACATGACCATATTTTGAGTTTATGTTAGATTCCAATGCACTACTTAATTCACTTGCTAAATCGCCAACTCTCGTACCTGCAGTATCTGAGACTATTGAAAAATCCATGCAGCGCTCCTCCTACTCAGAAATGATTCCTTTCTTTTTCAGGAACAAAAGCCATTCATCGTAGTTCCGTCTTCATCCTCTACTTCAAAAGAATCTTGAATTCGATAACCGGCTTCTTGTGCCAACTCCTTAATTTCATTAATGTCAGTTGATGGAACCGTGATCAGAACGTAACAGTCACTTTCCATATCCAAACATGCCAACGAGATTCCCTTTTCACTTAGCCCTTTGGAAATTTCATTTAAATACTGAGATGTTGGCAGCTCATCAAATTCTCCATCCTCAAAGTCTTCCCAGCTTATGCACGCCATTTTCTTTCTATCTAGCAATTCATCAACAACATCGCATAGGTATAAACCTGATTCTTTCCAATCGATTTCAAATGCCAAATCATGATCAAGAAGTGCGTCGACCAACGAAATCCATGCCAATTGATCAATCGGGCTATCGATCCCTCTTTCATCCAGTCGATCTTTGAACTTCTCGAAATAGGCTTCTGGCTTTTCTATAGCTAATGAAACCTCTGAATAAATTTCTTCCTCCACATCATATGAGAGCCTTTGCACAAGCAACAGCATTGCATTCATATCACTCACTCCTTTTCTGCCCACAGTTGAAGACTCTTTAAAATTTCCACAATGAAATGCCTTTAACGTATGATGCGTTGCGAATCATGTACTTTTTCATTTTGAATGACGAATTGCAAAATCTCATCCTCATCCATTTTGTATCCTGGTTTATCCTTTGGAATTGCTGCCAGAGGCGTTTGAAGCAACGGATGCTCTATATTAGGGGTAGCTAGTCCCTCTTTTTCTCTGATGAATTGAATGCAATAATAATCGTAAGGAATACAGTCATACGATAATATTTCACTTAATTTATGTGGCGTGTCGCTTAGACTATAGATGTGAAAATCACATAGTTCATATAGGCACTCTCCAAAATGATTTGTATCGTTCCAACTGCGCATTAATTTTTGGTAGACATGATCTTCTGGTAAAATATCAAACAATTCAGGCATTTCTCCCGTTTTCCATTTGTGATATAGGCATGTCATAAAAACATGATGCGTCTTATTCTCCGCATAAAAATCTCGATTTTTCGTGAACATATTCGTTGCATATTTGTAAGTTAGCTCTGCAATATCTTCATAACCCCACAATAAGGAAAGCCCGATAAGCCCACCTATTTGTCTGTCAGATACACTTCCTCTACTTGGATTGCTTTTGATCATTTGTATCAACCAAAAAAGTTGCTGCTCTAATAAAATCCATGCTGATGGTTCCCCGTTTAGTATTCTATGTTTTGCATTCATTTCAAGGTGAACACCTATTCCCATTTTTAAGCGATCGGCTAAACGATTTCGTTCGTTTTTGTCAATTAAGTCCTTCATTTCATTCAGTCGAGCATCACGTATTTCTTTCACTTCTTCATCTGAGATTACTCGTTTTTTGTACTCTTTTATCGCTCGTTCAAAATACTTCCAATACTTATTCGCGCGCATTCTTCCACCCCTTCACATTAAGAATATTGCCAATAACTTTGTATGGGGTTCTCAATCGAACCTTCTAACATTTGTGCATATAAATAGATAGCACCGAACGCAAAGGGATAACTTTTTCTAGGCTTTATGAGTGTATCAGGATACCCATCCTCATCGACCTGGAATATGAAATCAAAACCGTCATCATGCAACTCCGTATAGTAATACTTTTCTCCTTGAATATGCCTTGGAATTCCCCCAAATTTAATAAGATAACGTTCTTCAAATGACGCTTTATCACTTACAATACTGGCTTCCGAAATATAGTGCTTTACTAAATCAGGATCGGCAAAAGTATCAAGTTTACTCTCTTCTGTTTTAGGGTGTTTTATTGTGAATAATGAACAATCTGGATATCTATTTTTAGAAATACGATCTTCAAAATCTTTAGGAGCAAAAATGGAGATCATCTCCGTTTCATCAAAAGGGTTAACGATACAACAATAAAAATACCTCTCCATATCCTTATTAACCATGCCTTCTCGTTCATCAAAATAGGCCGGTGCGTTCCCTCCGATCCATCCATTATGGCAATCATTTTCACTCGTTTGAAAAAGCATACACTCTTTTCGTTCTTTAAGTTTTTTTAGATTTTCCATTGTGTTCTCCCTTCTCTATTTTCATTTCGAGTAACACCGTCCTGTTCATCTTCTCACCATACTTCGACATTTATCGAGTTAAATCCTACCAAAAGGGAAGGGGTGAGCCATGTCTTAAATCGTCAAAAGCCTGCCCAAAGGATCATATGGCTATTGCCCTTATGTACATTATCAAATTGGCGCTTGCCTGTTATGATGAGATGATTCACTAGGATGATACAGAATAGGAAGGTGATTGTATGACAACGAATATGGAGAATTCTATAAGTATACAACAGACAAAGCAAACCACATCTTGGCGCCCGAGGGGCTTTATACAGTGGCTGCTGACCATTGTTGCAGGGATAGCGCTCCCTTTGTTCAGTATGATGGCATACTACATCTTTTATCCAAGCAATCTTTTTAATGTCACAAGCCTGCTCGCCTTTTTTGCATTAATACAGCCGACGTTTCTCCTCATTACAACATTGATTATGATCGGTTTATTCATTCTAGCGTTTTGGAAAAGAGCATTAATTGCACGAGTAATCTTGATACCATTAGTGCTGCTGCTCATCTTTCTAAACATATATCCCGTTACAAGCCTGCTTAGCTATGCGAAGAGCGAGAACGTTCCCGTTTCTATTGGGTCTCATTTCTCCTTTGCGGGTAAAGTATCATCAGAGCCGTTAAAAGATGTGGTATATGGGAAGACAGCAGATGGTACCGAGTTGAAGCTGAGTGTCTGGCTTGCTAAGCAGCAGCCAGAAGGAACGCTTGCCCCTGCTGTTGTGAAAGTACATGGCGGCGGATGGGTAGAGGGGGATCAAGATAACAATCCTTACTGGAATCAATGGCTGAATGAACTGGGCTATACGGTGTTCGATATGCAATATCGCATGCCGCCTCAAGCAGGATGGAAGGATGAAGTGGGGGACGTCAAATCAGCACTGGGCTGGGTTTTGCAGCATGCAGATACCTACAAGATTGATCCCAAGAAAATAAATGTCATGGGAGATTCAGCAGGGGGCAATCTGGTTATGCTGGCTGCTTATAGTATGGGAAGCAAAGAGCTGCCACCTTCAACTGATGTTCCTGAGGTTCCTGTCAACGCTGTGGTTAATTTGTACGGACCAGCAGATATGGCGGTCTTCTATACCAACAATCGAAGCTATAGCTATGTTGAAAATGTGCTGGAGCAGTATATTGGAGGCACACCTTCTCAATACCCTGATCGTTATCAAATTCTTTCACCGATTACCTATATACAGAAGAATTCACCGCCTACCATTAGTTTTATAGGTAGAAAGGATCGTATTGTGACCGAGGAACAAATTGAAATTTTAGATAAGAAGTTGTCTCAGCATGGCGCAGCTCATGAGTTTTACTTTCTTCCTGCCTCTGATCACGTATTTGATGCACAACCGGGTAGTTTGGGCACTCAAATTGCAAGAGCGAAAGTAAAAGCATTTCTTCAAAAATATAACTCGTGAACACGAACAGTAACAGACACACGAGACGAGAGATAGAAAGAATGTAATATCTTCCTTTTATCTATTGCGCAAAATACATGACAGGAGTGCCAGAGATGATAAACAAACCGAATTTCCGATCTACTCTACGCCCCAAAGGAAAGCTGCAATGGACTTTGACTATTGTGGCGTTCATACTTTGTCTTATTTCGCCCTTTCTCTTATACTATACGGTTTATCCACACAGCGCTTATCATGTATTCAGTATACTTGCCATGGTGTTTAGCATTGATCCCAGAATCATGCTGATTACAGTTGCTATAATTATCCTCTTTGGCGTGTTTGCATTTTGGAAAAAAACATTTCTGGCAGCTATTGCGTGTATGATTACGCTGTGCTTATTTAGTTCGGCAATGTTCTATCAATTCTACGGAGTATATAGCATGGCAAAGGATGAAAATATCTCTCTCTCCATCGTTCAAAACTTTGGAAAGAGCAGTACCTATACAGATCTGCCAAATCATTCGATGAATGATATCGTTTATGCAACCCTAAAGGACGGTACCAAACTGCTGTTGAATGTGTGGCCAGCTCAGAATGCAAATGCCGATAAGCCAGGTCCTGCTATCGTAAGAATTCATGGTGGCGGATGGGTAGAGGGGGGGCGTGGCGAGAGTCCTCATTGGAATCAGTGGTTGAATGAGAATGGATACACGGTGTTTGATGTGGAATATCGGATGCCGCCTCCCGAGCGCTGGAAGGTTGAGGTTGGTGACGTTAAAGCAGCTATCGGATGGGTAGCGGAGAACGCAAGCACTTACAATATCGATCCCGAACGAATCAGTCTTATGGGCCAATCCGCTGGAGGAAATCTTGCCATGCTGGCAGCATATAGCATGAATAGTGGTTCGTTGCCGCCTTCAGTCGGGGATACTGTCGTGCCTATCAAATCTGTAATCAATTTTTATGGTCCAAGCGATTTGACAAGGTTATTCGATTATTCCCTGAGCTTGGATTATGTGCATAATATACTGAGTCAATACATTGGTGGCTCGCCTAGTGACTTTCCGGAACGGTATCAAGCAGTCTCGCCAATCCAGTATATCAATTCAACCACGCCCCCGACGATTACATTCCTGGGACTGAACGATCATATCATTCCAGCAGAGCAAGTAGAGGTATTGGATCAAGCGATGACAAACGCAGGAGCTTATCATGAAATGTATTTACTGCCTGGTGCTGATCATGCTTTTGACACTTATCTAGGAAATATTGCGACTCAGTATGCAAGAGCAAAGCTCGAAGCATTTCTAAAAGAGCATAGTTAATCATAAGGAGTTCTTCGATGAAGCTCAAAAGAAAAATGATATCCATATTGTTATTTTCAGTATTATCAATAATCATTGTCGCACTATTGGCGGTCAATATTAGCCCTAAGCCTGTGAGCTATTTAACTCGCGCTATCTTTGATCATTCAGAAAAAGCGATGCTTTATCCACGTAAAAGCAACTATGAAGCATTGAAGGCGAAGGTTGTAACCCAAACGGATTTGATTTACCCGTCCGAACATAAAAATAATAGCTTTGATTTAATCCTTCCTAAGGGGAAGAAGAATGTCCCTATCCTATTCTGGGTGCATGGTGGTGCATTTGTAGGAGGTGACAAGCGAGACTGTCTGGAATATCTGGAGATGATCGCTGCCCACGGCTACGCAGTGGTAAACATGAATTATGAACGGACACCTGAAGTTGTTCATCCTACACCTATCAAACAAATGACAGAGCTTGTTCGTTATGTGGCTTCGCAAGCAGAAGAGCATTCGATAGACTTGCAAAGGGTGTTTATTGGCGGTGATTCTGCAGGCGCTCAAATTGCTGGAGAATTTACAAATGTACAAAACAATCCAGCGGTACAGGAGGCACTCCATATGAAGCCTGTTCTGAAGAGCGAACAGATTAAAGGCTATATTTCTTTTAGTGGTCTGCTAAACCTTAAAGAATATGATGAGACGGATAGCGGCTTGGGCAACTTTCTATTTAGGCAAACAGCTTGGGCTTATTTTGAGGATCGAAGCTGGAAAGAATCCACTAGCGTTGCAATGGCTTCGTTAATTGGAAACATCACAGCCTCATTTCCTCCCACTTATATGACAGATGGCAACACTAATTCCTTTGAAAAGCAAATGCCTGAGTTGAAGACAGAGCTGGAGAAGTGGAATATCCCTGTGGAAATGACATATTTCACGAAGGAAGCAGCAACTTTACAACATGAATATCAATTTGATTTCTCAATCAAAGAAGCAAATGTTAATTTTGATCATGTCGTCTTATTTTTAGAGAATTATAAAGATCGTCTGTTAATCGCCCCCATCTACACAAAAAAGCCTCAGAGCATTATCTCTGAGGCAAATCTTTATCGTTTGTTATATAATCTCGCCTAACCAAACATCTCCAACTCTAACATGATAAACAGTATCCTCACCGAAACTTAACTTTACAGTCTCGTACTTGTATGCTTTGTTTTTTATAGCTTCAATATCCTTGTCGCCCCTAACCCCCATACCAATATCCTCTTCTAGGTCAGAAAGCCAATAATCATCTGAATCTATAGCAAGTTCCCAGTTTAATTCTTGAAGACCAGGTATGTCCCCATACAAATGTGAGGGAAATGCCTTTTTATCGTTGCTTTTGTCGAATGTATTATCGTAAAAATGTAAACATTCACGAAAAGCGACAACAATTTGTGAATTAATAAAGTTCGGATTATAGAGCCAAATTTTCAGATAAAATGGTTCATTTAATCTGTTCATCTGCCTGAACCAAGATTGGTAAACTTCTATCATTGCCTTAAGTATGAAACGAGAATACCATATCGGAGGATTGCGTCTAGTAAACCTGTAAAAAGGGTCAATCCACAACTTTACATAGTCTCTTCTGTTACGGCATAATTGTTCTATGTCCAAATTAATATGTCGTTGTTTCCATTGTTCAATCTGCTTCATTCTACGCTTCCAACCACGAATTTTCTTTTTGTTTGAAGATGGATTTGCCATTTTACCGCCCTTCACATTCCGATTGTTCACTCTACATAAAAAATTCCACTCAATAATGAAAAACCCTTCCAGTCAAAGGAAGGGTTTGGGCATCGATACATTTTATTTATCTATTCGTACCAACCGTGAACAGCACTTGCAATTCGTTCAATCGAACTACCTTACAAGCGTGGCGTGCTCACCGTCGGAAGACCGCGCACGTGCGACGCGGCATTTCCCATTAAACCGAGCCTGATACGATATTGCCTCTGAACATCGTGGCGACACGTTTCGAACTTCTTGCGATAGCTTCAGCCGAACAAGAAGCTTCGACTAGCACCATATTTGCATCGTCTCCGACTTGGGGCCATACTCTTTCGCCATTATCATTTAATGGTGTCTTGCCATCAGTAATAAATTGTAGCGTCCGGGCTAATGACCGCTCATCGGACCATCCGTACATTTCCGCCAAACGACCGGCGCGCTCCAAAATATCCCCATTGCCAAAAGGCGACCAAACATCAAAAATATTATCGCATCCGACGGCAACCGTAACACCTTTCCGGTGTAATAGACCGACTGGCGGAAACTTGCGGTTTATCGGTACGCTTGTAATAATGGAGACCCCTGCATCCGACAGAAGCTCTCCCATGACTTCCGCTTGAGCTTGAGAAATGTCCCCCAACCCAAAGGCATGGCTGACGGCAACCTTGCCTTGCAATCCTGCTTCTTTCGTTAACTGGGCCAATCGCTTTATCGTAAACACACCAAGATGATCGGCGTCATGCAAGTGCAGGTCAATGCCCGCATTTCCTTCTACGGCTAGCTCCACCATTTCCTGCAAGGAAGCTTCGAGATCACCATCCACCGTGGCTGGATCGACGCCACCTACGAAGCCTGCTCCTTGGCGAAGGGCTTCCTTAACCAACTGCTTCGACTTGGAACGCAATAAACCGTGCTGTGGAAAAGCAACGATTTCGTAGGTCAGCTTCCCATCAAATGTTTGCAGGGCTCGCTTAACTTGTTCCAAATTCTCCAATCCAACCTCAGGATAAACATCGACATGCGTGCGCACATGCGTTACACCAGACTTCACATAAATATCAAGCAGCTGTTCCGCGCGTTCTTGCGTCGTTGTTTGCAAAGAAGGAAGTACTTGCTTCTCAATGTCAAACCGTTCAAAAATATTGCTTGCAGGTGTTACCGCACGCCATCGATCACCGAGCAATGTTTTATCCAAATGACAATGTTTTTCGATGAATGAAGGCAGCATCAGACGTTGTTTCGCATCTTTCTTAGGAAGTTCATCCGATACGGGCTCAACCGCTGGAACGATCTTTGCGATTTTCCCATCCTCGATCAAGAGATGATAGCATTCCGTTTCGGTACCCGTAATCACACCGTTATCTTGCTGAAATCCCGTTTCCAACAGGACATTGGTTAACCAATAAGCAGTATTCAAAGAAGCTCATCCTTTCTACGTTCTATGATAAAAGTGCTAAAGTTCTCCAGCCGCTAGATTCCCCTGAAAGACAACCGTGACCCTTCTTGCTCTTCGTGCAACCGCTTCGGCTGAACAACTTGCATCAACGAGAACGAGGTCGGCAGCGTCTCCGACATTAGGCCATATGCGTTGTCCATCCGCATTTAGAGGTGTTACGCCGCCTGTAATATACCCCAGTGCTTGTCCGAGGGAACGTTCGTCCTTCAGGCCGAATCGTTCCGCTAATGTACCTGCTTTTTCAAGGCTATCTCCTTTGCCAAAAGGAGACCAGTGATCCGTGATGCTGTCATCACCGAGGGAGATTTGCACACCCTTTTCGCTTAAGAGCGGAATCGGAATTGTCCTTCCAAGCGGAACGGTGGATGTAATCGTAATCCGCTGCTCAGCTAACAGATCTGCCACTTGACTCGCCTCTTCCAGAGAGATATCGGCCAACGCCAGAGCATGGCTGATGTTGACTCTTCCTTGCCACCCGGCTTCCTCTGTTAACGCGGCCAATCGTTGAAAGGTAAAAATGCCAAGATGGCCTGGATCATGGATATGAAGATCAATACCCGCATCCGCTTCCACGGCTAGTTCCATTACCGTGTGCAGCGACTTCTCGATATTGCCGTCGATGGTTGCAGGGTCAACGCCGCCAACGAGAGCAGCACCGCTTCTCAATGCTTCTCTTACGAGAGAAACAGATTCACTGCGCAATAATCCATGCTGCGGGAACGCCACAATTTCAACCGAAGCTTTTCCTTTGTAAGTTTCTACGGCCTGAAGCGTGGCTTCCAAATTCCGCAGTCCTATATATGGATCGACATTACAATGGGTACGAATACGGGTCGAACCGGCATTGGTCAGCAATCCCAGCAAGTTCTCTGCCCTTTCCTTGGAAACAGGCAACAAGCGCGGGAGTAATTCTTGTTCTTCCTCCAGCCTTGTCAAAAGTCCTTTACGTGGAATCGTTGGCGCCTTCCATGGGCCACTGTAGTATGTCTTATCAAGATGGATATGCATATCGCGGAATGATGGGAGCATGAGATGTCCATTTGCATCCCGTGTAGGCATATTTGTTTCTAACGGTTGATCTGCGGGAACGATCTCGCTGATTTTCCCATCTACAATCTGTACACGAAAAAGCATGGTTTCTGTTCCCGTTATGGTGCCATTCTCATATTGATAGCCGGTCTCCAACCGCACATTCGTTAACCAGTAAGCATTATCCGCCACTTCCGTCTCCTCCTTCGCCGCAACTGTTCGCACTTATTTATGGTTTAATTCGCTCCAGCGCTCATATACCTTAATCGCATCTTCGTCTTTATGCTGAACCATAGGCAATCTACGCTGCTCAATAGGTTTGGAGTATTCATCATAGAAAGTTTCCAATTCAAAATACTTGCGATTATCTTTATAAAAAGGAGCATAATCTTCTCGTGTTGTAATATAAACCACTTTTGCAGGACTGCAATAATAAAGAGCGCCCAAACACATTGGGCACGGACTTGCAAGAATATAAATGTCACAATCATTCAAATGCTCGGTTTGCAGCTTTTTACATGCTTCTCTGATAGCAAGAATCTCCGCATGAGCTGTCGGATCACTAGTTTGCGCCACAAGATTCGGACTCTCGGCAATGATTTCTCCATCTCTAACGATCACAGTAGCAAAGGGTCTGCCACCTTCTTCAACATTTGTAAGAGCCAGTTGTATGGTACGTTTTACAAAATCCACAATCATCACCTCATGTCGCATAATCCATTTCCAAACCAGCCCGTAAGACAAGCATTACAAGCAGCAAGAGACGAGACGTCGCTCGGTCTCCTTTATCGTTCTTTACAAATATGCTAACATGAAGGCGATCAAACGAAAAATATATAATAAATTAGTTATATATATGTTTTTCATATATGAGAAAGGAGTCTATGCAACGATGGATATCAGACAGCTTCGCTATTTTATTGCGATTGTGGAGGAAAGAAGCATATCAGCCGCAGCGAGAAGACTTCATATTTCTCAACCACCTCTAAGCCAACAATTGAGAGCAATGGAAGAGGAACTCGGCGCAATATTGTTGGAGAGAAACGGTAAACACATGGAAGTAACGGATGCAGGCAAGACCTTATATTCCTATGCCTTGCAAATGGATCAATTAATGCAAGAGGCTAAAATGGAAGTGAATGAGGTCGAGAATGGGGTGAACGGCAAACTGACGATGGGTGTAAATACGTTTTCGGTTCCTGATTTGCCTGAAATCCTCCATCAATTTCAAAAGCACTATCCAAAGGTAACGTACAAAATCCAACAAAATGAGTCCGCTCATCTGTGTCAGTTAGTCCGGGATCGGGCTGTCGAATTAGCATTCATACGATTACCGCTTGAATTGGACGATTTCTCCGTACTTCACCTGTATACCGAACCGTTTTATTGGATTACATCGCAGAAACAGAAACGGTTTGAACATGAAGTAACGCTTGCGGACACGGCTAACGAACCGCTCTTATTGCCAAGTACGCAGGGATTAGGTGTACACTATTCCATTTTGGAGGCATACTCAAGGCATGATCTACATCCCCTTGTTGTCGGCGAATGTTCCGATATATCGCTGTTGATGGAGTTAGTTTCCACTGACTTTTGTTCGTCGATCGTTCCGGAAACATTGCTTCATCGTCATAAAGGTTTTTCGATTCATGCGTACAAAATTTCTTCTACCGTTGGGATGTCTTCTCCACTCGGGCTAATTTGGCTAAAAAATCACCGTTTATCCAACACGGCTCGGAATTTTATCGATTTGTTCAAAAAAGAAAGCAGGTATCTTCAGCATCATGCGCATAAGGAAATGGATTGATTCAAGCCCTATTATGGAGTCCAATTTTTTGTGACATGTGGAAATTAAAAAAAGACCCTCGGATCATGAAGAACCGGGATCTTTTGAGTCATTTTCAAACGAATGATTTCACTGCTTTGAAGCAAATCGTACCGAGAGCACATCAGCTATGTTGAGGAGAACTTAGATTTTTCAATCGACTTCCCGTGAAGATACTGCTCACGAGCAATACGAATGCGCCAAACAGATAGGGCAAGTCGAAGTGGACTTCAAACAAAATACCTGCCAACAACGGTCCAAATATCGTACCAAGACTCGTATAGGCATTATTCATCCCTGCCACAAACCCTTGTTCATCCCCGGCTACTCGAGACAGCAGCGTATTGATCGTGGGGCGCAAAATATTATTGAACGTAAAGAATAACATCGTGATTACCATGACATAGTAGAAATCGCCAGAGATTAATAGGAATACAAGAGAAACCGCCGATAACAACAACATGGCAACAATAATCTGTTTTTCCCCGAAACGTCGTGTAATCCGGTCGGTCAACAACAGTTGATTCAACGTGCCGATGAGCGAACATACGGTAAGCAAAATAGCGATTTGACTCGTCGTGAATCCGTACACCTGTACGACAAAGAGCGGGAAAATCGCTTCAAAATGCGTTAGACCGAAGGTCATCGTGAAAACAATGAGCAACTTGACAAAATAGCGCGACCGAACCGAAAGCGCGATTTGCCTGAACACATTGTCCCTCTTTTCCTCCACTTGCCGACGCATTTGGCGAATGTTCGCCGACACCGATTCAGGCAATCCCCAGAAGCTGCAAACCATTGCCAGCACTCCTACACATGCGGATACATAGAATGGCATCTTGATTCCCCATTCCGCAAGCAATCCGCCGACACCCGGTCCAATAATAAATCCAGATGTCATCGACGCACCCAACCATGACATCGACTTGCTGCGCTGATCATCTGCTGTAATGTCAGCAATATACGCAATAATGGACGGGATTAAGGCTGCTGAGCCTATTCCACCAATCAATCGCGATGCGAATAATAAAGTTAGATCGCTTGCAAATGCTGCAAGCAGGTTAGAGAGTGCGAACAAGACCAAACCTATAATAATCATTGGTTTACGGCCGTATCGATCTGACAAATTGCCTGCAATGGGTGAGAATATAAACTGGGTCAGGCCGAAGCAGGAGACCAAATATCCTGCGGCCTGTCCGCTTGCCGAAAACTCCTCAAGAAGTTCCGGCACGATCGGAATGACAAGACCCATACTTAGATTAGCGAGAAACATGTTCAACAGCAGTAATGGAAACGCTGACTTAGATAACATTAATGACCACCTATATCGAATTGATAAAAAATTACGAGTCGGGAACTGAATACCAGTCCCTCTCTATCTGCATTTGTATATGTTAGCATGCGGCTATCTTCAATAAAAATATGAAAAACATATAGAGACTTAATATTTTTGATATACATAGAGGATACTTCTGTATGATCCTTACGGCGGCCGGCATATCAAGTCCAAGAAATCGGCTTTTTTGAAAAGGTTCTATATTGAAAAAAGAACGTCCCTGAAGTTGAAGGGCTCTTGATTCCTGAATTTATGTGATAATACATAAAAATGTTCTCAAAACTATTCTCTTGTATTCAGCATCATAGTCCCCCCAACGTACATATTAGAGAAAAAAGAGCAGACAAGCCGAGAGGAACGAATCTACATCCGCATCCTTTCGATTTGCTGCCCGATACCGGAAATCACTGCGACTTGTTCATAAGCCGCTGGAGTGAACCCACTTATAAAATTGGTCGAATTGCCGCTACTCGTATCAACCAGTCCTTCCAGCGAGATCAGAAACTTCCCTGCCGACGAGATCACTTCATTTTCGTTAATATAGGGACTAAGTTGCCTTGAATTATATGGTGACAAGGATTCAATTTCATAGGTAAACTCTTGAGGGAAAAATAATTGCGTTGTAAGGATATCTTTTGAATCTTCAAATATTTTAATGTGAATATGAGGCGTTCTAAGGTGATACCACGCAGGAATTATAGTTAAAAACTCTACCATGCCATTCTCGTCCGTAAACCGGCGTCCACGTAGAAATGTTTTATGGTCTGTCGGTGTGGCAGTTTGTCCTGGAGCAAAATGACTATTTTCATACCCTGAAAATCCTGAATAAACACCACAGGTGTTACTATTCCAAATATCAACGGTCAACCCACAAATGGGTCTGCATCCCATATACATCAACCACTCTTAATCAAAGTAAGAGGCCAACTCCAAACTGGTCTTCTCGAACATCTTTTCGAATCATGGAGTTCTTCAGATAAAAGGGCTCTTCACTCGTGGAACTCGTAAGTAGACATCTGTCTGTATCTTCGAAACTTTAGCTTACAATACAAAATTCGTTATACTGCTGTTTCAGGATATTTTTCTTGACCCATTGATTACACGGATTGTTCATATCTCGAAACATACATACTGTTCTCCTTTTGGTTTCTGATTATATCCTGAGCATATGCCTATATTTCGTAAAAGGTGCAAGTTGTTTATGAAACTGCCCTACCCGTCTCCTAGCTTATACATGATACAAAAAATGCTGAACCTAGCACTGCCGCTCAGTTTAGAGGAAATCTGGATGGACAGCATAGCTTACAAAATAAACACTTGCACAGAGATACTTATTAGACACAACAGCGAAGCTGCCGATATCATGTATGCATAATTATTTCTGAAAAGTTCCATCCCCTTCAGTATTTGAAGAAAAAGAAGCAGGTTTCCCTGCTTCTTCCGACTAAGTTTAGTCCATCCATCCTCGTCCTTCCGAACAAACAGAGGGCGTCACTCTACTTGTGACGAGTAGACAGTGACAACAAAAACATATATGAGTTCGTAGATTTGATGTTTGCTCAAAGTTAAGCTTAGTTGTATTTAGGGCTCGATTATCTTTTTACAGATATATAACAAATGGGATGATATCCCCAAGACAAAGGGGTGCTAGGCAGTTCAATAAGTAAGTTTATCAACCTCAAAGGTTCTAAACTCCTTTACTCTGGAGAAAGTTCATACAAACCCTTGTTCTTGGAAATTCAGATTTTATCCAATTTAATAAAAGGTCAGTTGAAATCCTCATCAGAGATCATTGGAAAATGATAAGTCCTTTCCTTTAACTCTGGAATATCAGTTATGATTTCAATTGCATTCCCTTGATCATCGGAGTCAAGAACTTCATAATAATGAACTTCGCGTAACACTAGCTCCTTATGGAAATAAGGAAGCTCGTTTGCCGGACTGAACCACAAACCAAAAGAATCGTAAGTGTCATTGAACAATTCTGGGTCTGGTCCAAAGAAAAGGACGTAGTTGTAAGTTCCTTTGACCAAGCTACTCTCATAAACTATTCCGTGATATCCTAGTTGACGAATGTACTCGGCTAGAACTTGTGTTGGAACGTATTCCAAGTCTTTTTCTATATCTGAAATGGGTTTGCTAATTTCCCATTTAAACTCCTGGATGAACTCATCAATCCAATTAAGATCATGATCATAATTCTCGTCAAAAATACTGAATTTGGGGATTTGTGGCTTTATTGATAAGTCGAGAACTTTAATATCTTTCTTAGGATTAAAATTGCCGACAATTACTTTACTTCCAATTGTTGCACGAATTTCTTGTAGGCATGTGGATAATGAATCAGCTAGATACATGTATGAAATTCCTGCAGGGCTCATTCGGTTATTTGGTGCATACTTAATTGGCGCAGGTGATGTTTCCTTATAAGCATTAATATCACGAAGCGTGTTTCCATCTTCTAACTCAAATGATCTTGCTCGGATCAATGTGTTTTGATGATTGAGTGTGGTTTGCATTGTATTGAATACCATTTCTAGCTGACTTAGTAATCTTCCTCGATCTGATTGTGGTCCCCCAATATCGAAGTATCGATTGAAATGCATGCAGGCGAATTTAAATTGTTCCCAAGCTGAATATGCGGTGGTGCTCTCACTACCGTAAAGTCCATTTTTTAGGACCAAACATTGATCTTCGATATCTCTATAATTGTCTTGTGCACCTTGCATAATATCCCGATCTGATGGTCCGCTAGTGCGAATCATTTCCTTAACCATTTTCTCAGCAACCATAATATTGACATGGGTATCGTCAAAGATTACTTCTTCTTCGATAAGAATATCAAAAACTGATTTTCCAGCAGTCGAATAGCAACTTTCTTCAGAATCATAATAAGCACCTGTTCCATCATTGAGATGTTCATATGCTTTTCCTATACATTCTCTAATGTAACATCCCACATCTTCTATTGGACAAACATTTACTTCTGTGCTCTGGCAATAGTCACAGTCACCTTCTAGATGTTCGTCTTGAATGAACTTAATAATGCCTTGGGATTGAAAACAATTTTCGCAACAGTTCTTGTGCAGCATTATACAGCCGCCTCCTAATATGGGAAGTTTAATCTTGTATAGCATTTATCGGATAATGATTTCATGATGATACGGTGAGTTCTTTGTGTAAAACGAAAGATAACTTAGACAATCGCACATCTTGTTAGTTTAGATGAAAATTATATTTTGAGCATTTAGTTCTGAGGGGCCCTTTTTGTTTAAATGAATCCCTCCGAATTACCTTTATTCGACATACCTCTGCCAAAATTATAGATTATGTTTATGTTAAGTACATCAGTTTGCAAGCAAGCATATGCTCTTATATGCAGTACAACAAACAAAAGACGGCATCTCTGCCATCTCCCTAACAGCTATTTGTTTTCATTTCTTGACTTTAACTTTTTCCTTAAGTAAAAAATCTCTATGAGTTTATTGGCTGTCATGTTATTCGAGTAATACTTACATTGAATAGCGATCAATTCACCCGTTTCCCTATTTTGTGCAACTAGGTCAAACCTAAGTACGGATGTTAAGAGAAGTTCCTGAACAATATGAAATTTCTAAGAAGGATATCTTCCCCTAACATAAGGAACTTACTCCGCTCTTCTATCCCTATCAGCAAAGCAACCGACTCCACATGTGACGAGTAGACAGTGACAACCGGCTCATAGTTGTTAGGATGTTTCCTGCGCCCAATAACAAAATTTACTCTTAAATTTATTCGTGCTCGAATTAAACGTATTCCTCCAATAATATAAAAACCTCTATACTGTTATGGGAAGGTCTCAGTAGTTTCCTAAATATGAATATTTGAGTAATAATAAATAAGACTAGTAATCCCAATGAATTGTGTTTAATTGTTCCAAAAATAATTCTCCTTGCCTTGGCTCTACCATTTTGACAAAAAAGGCTAGCCCGAATAAGTATTCTTTGAAATTTGAGTTTTGTAAATTCAATCTTCGCAAATGACTATTAACCCCAAATTGTTTGCAGTAGAATATTTGCTGTCGCAGATATTTTTTTGTTTCTACTGGTACGCTTATCTTCTGATTTACTATTAAACCAGTAACTTCTTGTCGCATATGTGAATATTGAATTCGTGTTTTTCCATGATTGATATGAAAACCCTCACTATGAATAATATTTTGAAAAACATTAAAATAGTTAACAATATATTTAGAACCTGAAATTGTTATGTCATCTGCATATCTAGTATAATCTGCACTAATTTTTTCACATAGCTTAAGAAAACGAACATCAAGTTTATAACTTAGAATATTAGAAATGTAAGGGCTAGTTGGAGCGCCTTGAGGCAACACATTCTGATAAGTACATAATTTTGACAAAATGAATGATACTTCATTAGTATAACCGTAGTACTTAAACAGATAAAACACATCATCGTATGTTATTGATGGAAAGAAGTCCTTTAAATCGATATTAACTAAGCATTCTTTACCAACATGTATCCTTGCGTTATCTACAATCGACTTACCTCTTACAAATCCTGTAGTTGCTTTTGATACTCGAATATTATACAAGACGTTATCAAGTATCCATCTCTGCACGTATTTTAATCCCTCAGTTGGGACAGAGAGTTTTCTAAACTGCCCCACTCTTTTTTTCGGGATTTTAACCTCTTTATAAAAGTCATCTGCCTGCATAAATAACTGAAAGCTCATAAGCCCCTTAATGAACTTGGACACTAAGAGTGTATATGATTT
>NZ_BBYF01000028.1 GCF_001894745.1 Paenibacillus sp. NAIST15-1 | reverse complement strand
GGCTTCACGCCTTTGTCCCGCAGCGTCCGGGCGAGCTGATTCGCCCGCTTGTTAAGCTCGCGGTAGGTCAGCCGCTCCATGCCGTCCGGGCCGAACACGGCCGCCATCCGCTCCGGCGTGCGCGCCGCCTGCTCCTCGAACAGCCGGTGCAGTGTCAGATTACGATCGTACTCCGCTTCCGTCCGGTTGAAGGTGGCTTCGATTTGCTCTCTTTCCTCTACCGTAGTCATCTCGAACTCGTCCAGTTTTAACCCCGGATGAAGCACAGCTTGTTTGACAAGCTGTTCAAAATGCCGAGTCAATCTCTCAGCCGTCTCCTTCGCGAACAGTTTACCGGCATACTCCAATGTAAACCGTAGCGTCCGGCCTTCTTCCACCGCGTGAAGAGCAAGATCAAATTGCGCGGTCTGCGATTCCCGGCGAAGCGGTACGAGTCGAATGCCGTCAATTTTTGCAGCAATGAGGGATTCATTCATGTTGTTGTCGAACACGAACAAAACGTCAAACAAAGGATTTCGGCTCGTATCTCGTTCCAGCGCCAGCTTATCGATCAACCGGTCGAGCGGGTATGCCTGATGCTCCAAAGCGGCTAACGTGGATGCTTTGACCTGTCTCAAAAATTCCAGAAACGTTAGATCCGATGTCGGCCGAGCTCGCAATGCCAGCGTATTGACGAACATGCCGATGACATTTTCCGTCTCAAGACCGGGACGACCGGCTGTCGGTGAGCCTACGACGATATCTTGCTGGCCTGAATATTTGCTCAGAAGAAGTTGATAGACGGCCAAGAGAACCATATATAACGTGACGCCCGATCTCCGGGCCAACAGATTCAAATCGTGCAGCAAGTTCTCATCGAATGAGAAGAAGAGACTGCCGCCTTCGAAACTTTTGACAGACGAACGAGCATAATCGGTCGGCAACTGCAGCTTGGGCGGTTCCTCGGCGAACTGCTCAATCCAGTAAAGCTCATGTCTTCGCATTTGCTCGCTGTCCAGCTGCTTAAGCTGCCATTCGGAATAATCTTTGTATTGATATTCAAGAGTAGGAAGAGCATTTCCCTGCCCTTGGTAAAATGCCGCCACATCGCGGAACAGAACATTCATCGAAATCCCGTCCGAAACAATGTGGTGCATTTCAAGCTCAATCAAGTGCTTCTCTTCGGATTCCTTCCGCAATCGCACTCGCAACAAAGGAGCATGGCCGAGGTCGAACGGTTGAACGAATCGGTCGGCGAGAATGGTCGAATCGTCCGCTAGCAAGGGTAAATCGACGTTTTCATGTACGATCTGAACGACCTCGCCCTCCACCAAGGCAAAAGAGGTTCGGAGCGCTTCATGGCGGTGAATCAGCTTTTGGAATGCTTCTTCCAGCGCTTCGCGATCAATCCGTCCTTCCAGCAAAAAAGAACTGTTCAAATGGTATGCCGTGCTTGAAGGGTCGGTTTGCTGCAAAACATATTGCCGTTTCTGGGCCGATGATACGGGGTAATATGCTTTCCGTTCCGCCTTTGGAATGGACGGCTTGTCCCCTCTTTTTGCCTCGCCGATACGCTGCGATAATTCGTAAAGAGAATGGGCTTCGAAAATGTCTGTCAAGGGAAGCTCAACGCCCCATTCTTCCTGAATTTTGAACATCAGAAGCATCGCATGGAAGGATTGACCCCCCAATTCAAAAAAGTTGTCACCGGGATCAACCTCTTCGATCCCAAGCAGATCCCCCCAAATTGTTTTCAGTTTCCGTTCCATATCGTCTTGCAAACTTCCGGCAGTCGATTCCTGTTGCGATACCGTTCGCTCCAACTCTGCCAATGCCTGAAGGTTCATCGTCCCTGCCGGTGTCAACGGAAGGCGCTCCGTCACCCGAATACGTGCCGGGATCATAAAATCCGGCAGCAGTTCCTTCAAAGAACGCCGCAAGCCATCGACAGATTCCTTCACTCCTGCTCCAAGCGTCAGATAGGCGGCCATCACGGGATCCCTGCCTTTGGAGTCAGCCTTTGCGATTACCACTTCCTCCACCTGCGGCAACAGGGAAAATACTGTTTTAACATAAGCCGGATCAACACGATGGCCACGGACAGTCAACTGCTCCTTAAGCGTACCGATTTGCTCCAGCATACCCGTCGATAAATATCGTCCGATTCTGCCGGTCGCAATCAGACCGTCGGGTCTACCTCCCGCCGCCCCGGCTCCCCCCTCGCCGTTCAACCACGGCGCAGCGGCGTAAAGCTCGGCGTAAACGCCGACAGGAGCCGGTCTGCCGGAAGCCTCCAGAGGCAACATGACCGTATTAGCCAAGGGGAGACCGATCGGCAACGCGCTCAGCGGCCTGCGCTCCTCCTGTTCGTTCGCATCAAACACCGTCAGCACGGCCGGCAGTCCTGCAGGGCGAAATCCGAACCGCAGAGGCATTAGCCCCCCGCTCTTGCGGCAATAACGGCGCACCTGTTCGGCGAGAATGGGCTGATCGCCGATAACGGCGCAGCTGACCCGGATGGTCGCGCCTGCCTCGGAATCCCGTTCGTGCGTTTCCCGAATGATTTCCCGCCAGGCTGCCGCAGACAGAAACAGCAATGCCGCTTTGCTGTCCAATTCAAGCAGGACGTTTTCCGTAATCCGTACTTGCGCTCCCGACAACTTGCCCGCCAAGCTCAACGCGTATCGATCGACATTCGGCAGCTGACTGTCGATGATTACCTCCTGTCCGCTCGTTAGCTCGAATGCTTGGGCAAGCGCATGAGCATATTGTTCTGCCAAGTCAGAATCAGAAGCCTCTGCCGCTTCCGGATACCCGCCCAATGCCGTCGGGAAAATTGTTCCTTCATCAGGAGCGGCCAAGGTTACCAGCATGTGGACAACATCCGGCTCCTCTACAACGGTTTCGAGCAGCGAGCGGAATTGCCTCATCCAGCGTCTCACCGTGTCACGGCTGAAAAGGTCGGCATTGTAATCGAAATCGAATTGAAGCTCGCCGCCCGTTTCAACCGCGTTAAGGCTCAAGTCATGTTTCACATATCGGATCGGATAGACGGTGAAGGCCGTTTCCAAATCCGCGAATCGGGGCAGGTTCACGCTTCTGTCGAGATTAAAGGTCGCCTGTATTTCCGATGCCGGCTGCTGCTGGCGCTTGCTCATCTCCTTCACTAAATCCACCATCATATAATGCCGGTGCTTCATTCCATCCGAGAAATTCTGCTTCACTTCCTTCAAATGCTCTGCAAACGTTCCCTCCGGGGAAATACGGACTTCAAGGGTCAGCATGCTGGCGCACTGTCCTACCAGATGGCTGACGCCCATGTCCGATTGGCCCGCTGTAGGAATGCCGACGGAAAATTCGTTTTGTCCCGTCAAGCGGTGCAGAAAAAGTTGGTAGGCCCCTAGCAAGGTTACAAAAAGCGAACAGCCTTGCTTGCGGCTGAGGCTCTTCAACCGTTTCGTGAATACCTCGTCCACCCTTAAATGCTCCCGAGCCCCGGCATACGACTTGCCTGGAGGCGGCGGATAGTCGTTTGGCAACGCAAGCGAAGGAATCGAACGGGCGAACTTCTCTGACCAGTAACGAATAGCCTCGTCGCCCTCCTCCATCTTGTTTGACAGCCATTCCACATAATTACGGAAAGGAACAGCAGGGGGAAGCTCACCAATTTCGCCGCGGCACTCCGCCGTGTAGAACGTTTCCAGCTCATTTAGCATCACACCTGTCGACCAGCCGTCAGCAATCAAATGGTGAAGCACGATCACAAATCGGTGCCGTACATCCGAAACTTTGAGCATGTACATACGGAACAGCGGCTCAAGACCGATTGCAAACGGCCTTTCCGCTTCAATACGTAGCCACTCTTCAATCCGTCTATTCTGTTCCTCTTCCTCATCGTTGGTAAAATCGATCAGCGGGATTTCCATCGGCAGCGTCGATTCGGGAAGCATGCCACGCTCGTCCACTTGGATCGTGCGCAATATTTCATGCCGTTCCACAATCCGTTGCATGGACACTTGCATCGCGCCAAGATTTAGCGTTCCATGCAGCTCAAGCATGAGGTAATCGCAATGAGCGATCGATTGCTCTTCGCTATCCCGGGTCAGAAGCCAGAGATTTTGTTGGCTTTCCGTCATCGGAACAATCGCTTCCCGATGAAGATCCACCTTTGGGTCGCGCTTCGATTTAACCTCCGCTGGCGTCGCGGGCATCTCCGGAAAAAAACCGCCGGCTTGCATATCCTCCACGCTTTCGATGACCGCGCGGATAATCAGGTCGACATCCTCGTCCGTATGCGCAGTCGAAAGAAAACAATTTCTCCCTTCCCATACGTAGATGCCCTTATCGAGCAAATGGTAGAACAACAGTTCCAGATCTCCGTTCAGGACAAATCGGAAGAGAGAGCCAAAATGAACCATAGAAATCGGTATCCGCCGCTCTAAGAAATACTGATTAAGCGTGTCCGTCAGCCGTCTCGTCCGTTCGTTCAACCGCTCTTGTAACCGCGGCCCTTCCGCCCGTAAATGCTTGAGCATAGCTAGAATCGACGACATCGTCAAAGGATGATGACAGAAGGTTCCACCGACTAACGTGCGGTTGCTGCTGCTTGTTGGATAAGAAGCATCGCCATACTGCCACCATCCGCCGTCAATCGCATTTAAGAACCTGGACTTCCCCGCGACAATGCCAACTGGCAGGCCCGCTCCAATGACTTTGCCGTAAGTGGCAATATCCGCCTGCACGTCGAACCATTCCTGTGCGCCTCCCGGTCCTATCCGGAAGCCCGTGATGACCTCATCAAAGATCAGCGCCGTACCGTGCTTCTCCGTGATCGCACGCAGCTCCTGAAGAAATCGTCTCGGCTGCAAGTCGGGACGACGGCTCTGGACGGGTTCTACCAGAACGGCGGCAAGTTCGTTTGCATGGCGACTGATCACGTCCAGCGCCTCCGGATCGCCGTATTTAAGAACGAGCACATCGCCAACAAGATTATCGGTGATTCCGGGAGCCATAGGTACGGAGTTGCCGTCCCGTCCAGCCATATGCCGCCTTGCCAAAACCCCGTCGAACGTTCCGTGAAAGGCTCCTTCGAACAGCGCAATTTTGGACTTGCCCGTGACGGCCCTCGCTAACCGGAGCGCAACCATGACCGCTTCCGAGCCGGAATTAAAGAATGCGACGCGTTCGCAGCCGGTGAACTGCGCGATCTGATCGGCCACTTCTCCGGCGAGCGGGTTCATCGGCCCAATCGGCATGCCGTTGTCCAGCTCTACACGGACGGCATCGGTAATAAAGGCCGGAGCATGACCGAGCAAATATGCGCCGAAACCCATAGAAATATCCAAATATTCATGTTCGTCCATGTCCCATATCCGCGCACCTTGTGCCCGCTTAGCGATGACCGGGAAGATCATTTCTTTCCATGCCGGCCGGAAGCCGGCTACATTTCGATTATTGGCCAGCACATTGCGATATTTCTGCGTCAGTTTCTTGGTCAACTTGAACCGCTCGTCGAGACGACAGATTAGCTCTTCAATATGGAGCGTTTGCTTATTTGATAAATTCGTGTTTGCGAGCAAATTTAATTTTTGATACGGGATGAACACTTCTGGTTCCTGCGTCCGAGAGGCAAGAGAACCGTCATCAGAGGACAACCGTGCCTCCGAAACCGACGACGTTCGCGCCATCGCTTCTGCTCGCTTGGCCGAGTCTGCTTCCGGCTGATTGCTGGGCACACTGGACGACACTGGCATACCCAGAACTGCATTTCGATCCTCGCGCAGTAGCTCTAACTGTTTGCTCATAATGTCCAACTGCCGTGCGACCAGCCTTTCCATCTCTGATCTGGATCCCGGCCGCGTTACGGTCGCATGCTCGTGCATCGGCAAGTTTTCGTGATTGAAAGCAGAAGCTGCAGTCTGAACCGGGGTTTCCTGAGTCGCCGGCAATGCAGCAGTCGGTAGGGAAGATTCTTCCGGCACAAGTGCTGCCAAATATTCGGCCAGCGCCCCGGGTGTAGACAGCTCATCGTAAAACCGACTCAAAGATATTTCTATTCCATAGTGATCTTTCAATTTTTCGCTTATTTGAAAAAGAAGAATAGAATCAAGTCCAAGTTCAAAAAAGTTATCTTCGTCCCGGATTTCTTCTTCCGGGATGCCCGAAATTTCTTGCAGCGCCTGCTTCAGAAAATTCAAAAATTTTCGTTGATGCAAAGAGGCTCCGCCACCAATCGCAACGTTCATGACAGTCGTTTGCTCCTTTATCGGATTTTGTTGGGGCGTTATCGAAATCCAGCAGCGGGATCGCGCGAACGGATAGGAAGGCAGGGATACTTTCCGCCGCCGTTCTCCCGAGTAAAGCGCTTCCCACGGAATATCCGCTGACCTTACATACCAGTAGCCTAGCTCCGCCAAAAGCTGAGCACGCGAATTCCCATCCTGCTCGGACAGGCTGTACAGCTTTTCAACAGCGGCAGTAACGGGCCATCCTTCCTCCGGCTGCCGCCCCATCTCATTCGCGCCACAAAAAATACCTTCCGACGGGTAATCGACGGAAGGCCATTCCTTCAGCAGCTTGCCAAGCTTGGTCTGCAACTCCGAAACGTCATGTGCGTGAATGGCCAATCGAAAGGCGTAATGGCCTCGGCCAGTGCCAGCTGTATAACAAACATCTGCTAGATTTAGACACGGATTGTTTTGTAAGCACGCCAAATAGCGCTCAACCGTGTTTCGAAGCGCCTCCTCGGATTTGGCCGACAGCGGCAACAGATATCCTCCTGGTTTGTCCGTCCCGGTAGGTTCGGGTGTTTGCGCTTCTTCCAATACGACATGACAATTGGTCCCGCTAAGACCGAACGAGCTGACGCCTGCCCGTCGTGGTTGGCCGTTAGTCCTCCATGGAGTCAAGCGGTCGATAAAGTAGACCGGTGAATCCTCGAAACGTATTTCCCTATTCGATTTTTGAAAATGAAGAGATGCCGGAATTTCGCGGTGTTTAAGTGCCAGGATCGTTTTCACTAGTCCGAGCAACCCCGACGCATTGTCCAAATGTCCGAAATTGGTTTTGATCGAGCCGACCCCGCAAAACTGCCGGTTAGGTGTATAGCGCCGAAACGCATTTTGTATCGCTTCGATCTCAATTGGATCGCCCAATTTCGTACCCGTTCCATGCGCTTCAATGTAGGAGATGGTTTCTGGTTCCACACCAGCCGCTTTCCAAGCCCGAACAATCACTTCTTCTTGAGCAAGTCCATTCGGAGCTGTTAATCCGATCGAATTGCCATCCTGATTAATGGCGCTGCCTTTAATGACCGCATGAATTTGGTCGCCATCACGTACCGCCTTATGGAGCGGTTTCAGCAAAACGGCGATTATCCCTTCACCGCTGCCGGTTCCATCGGAGAAATCGTCAAACGACTTCGTTTTTCCATCCGAGGATTGAATACCGATGTCGAATTGATTCAACAGTCTCATATAGTTAATCCGAATGCCGCCTACTAGCGCTTGCTCGCATTCTCCGTTTCGTATGGACTGACAAGCGGTATGCAAGGCGACCAAGGAAGAGGAACAAGTCGTATCGATAGCGAGAGACGGACCGCGCAAGTCAAGCATATGCGAGATGCGGCTCGCCACGATTGGACTCAAGTTGCCGGACACAGACATCGAGAGAGAGGAAGGTTCGACATCTTGGATAAATCGAACGTATTCAAAAAGCGTATCGGAGCTGTAGCCGATATATACGCCGGTTCGACTTCCCGACAATTTGTTTCCCCCGTAACCTGCTTCTTCGATCGTCTCCCACGCGGCTTCTAAAAACAGCCGTTGGGCTGGACTCATGAGGCTAGCTTCCTTTGGAGTCAGTCGAAAAAATTTGTAATCAAATTTGTCGATTTCCTCAAGGTATGCTCCAAGGGAATAGTCCGTATCCGGCCTCAATTGGTTCATGTATGCCAAATAACGGTCGGTATCGGCACGTCGGTATGCTGGAAATCGGCCAATGCTGTCGATCCCATATTTAAGATTGTGCCAAAGCTGCTCCAAAGTGGGCGCCATCGGCAGTTTGACTGCCATACCAATCACTGCAATTTCGTTCACATCTGTCGACTTGGCTTGCTTTAGACGCGTCAACAGCTCAACGCCGGCGTTCCGCTCAAATTTTCCAGATGCAATCTGCTCGAAAATAAATGCTGATGTGTCCATCATGTTTGTACCTCGAGTAAGTGATATTCTTTCACGACCTGCTCCAAGCTCATTTTCCCCTGCTCCATTTGTTCCACCAAACGAAGGATGCTTTCTCGCATTTCCTCCGGTTTGTCCTCCCCTATCGATTGCTGCGAAGCCAAAAATGCAGCAAGCTTGGCAATCGTTGGGTAAGCAAACAAATCGGATATCCGGATGCCACCGGCATACTCTTCCTCCAACAAGGCATGAACCTTTGTTATCAGAATCGAATCGCCTCCGATTTCAAAAAAGTTGTCGACTACGTTTAGCTCGTCAAATCCCAGCACCTCCTGCCAGACCGATGCGACCTTCTTTTCGATCTCGACTGTTTCCGGATTTGTCGTGCCTTTTAGCCTGACGCTGTTTCTATTGGCGGACGGACGTGCGCCCGGCTGCAACCCGGCCTTCGGCAAAGAAGCGCACAAGTCCTCCGATAACTTTAGCGGAAGGTAATCTCCTAGTCGGAATAAGCTGCTCTGATCGTTGAGTCTGCCAACAATTACGCGATCGATGCGACTGGAGAGAATCCTGTCCAATGCCATCAACGCCTCGTCCGGCTTCAGGAAACGGAACAGCTCCTTCTCTTCATGGAAGCCCTCTCCCTGCCTTTCCTGATCTATCCAATACGGCCAATTAACAGTAATCGCTTTCCTTCCGCGACGACGGGCAAAAGCGGAGAACGAATCCAAATAAGCGTTGGCCGCTGTGTAGCTACCACTGCCGACAGAACCGATTAAGGTAATGACGGAAGAGAAAAACAGCGAGAAATCCAGTTCATCTTGCTCTGTCGCACGCGCCAGATTCCAAGTGCCTTGCACTTTGGGCGCCATTACAGCTTCATAACTAATGCGACTATCTTCACGGATCGGCATGCCGGACATACCGACGCCAATGCCCGCACAGTGAATCAATCCGGTAATGTTGCCGTATTGTGCCCTTACGTCAGCAAGCACTTTTTCTAGTTGCTCATAATCGGTAATATCCGCTGCGAATGCATGTACGTGCGAGCCCAGAGCTTCAATAGCCTGAATCGCACTAATTTGTTTGCATCGTTTTACATCGTTACCTTTCGAAAGGAGCTTCTCCCACTCCGAACGAAGCGGGATAGGGAAACGATTGATCAAAACCAAATGCACGTTATTTTTGGAAGCCAAGTGCCGGGCCATTTTCAAGCCTAAATTTCCAAGCCCCCCGGTTATGACATATACGCCGTTTTCTCGGATTTCTATTTCCTCAATCGCCTGTTGGTTGTCTGCAAGTGCCGCCAATCGCTCCACGAATCGTTCGCCGGAACGATAGGCAACTTGGAACTCTGATTCATCAGATTCCATTTCGTTTGCCAATTGAGAGATGGAAGTCGCCATATCGATGTCGATACAACGACACTGTAACATCGGTTCTTCCCATCGAATGACCTTCCCCAGTCCAAACAGTGCTGTGTGATGCGGATGCAAATACTGCTGCTTTTCGTGTACGTGCTGCGCATAGGAAGACAATATTACCAGCTCCACCTGATGTCCCAAAGCAGACAAAGATAATGCCTTGGAGAGATGAAGCAGACTATAAAATCCCAATTCCTGTGCTTGTTGCAAATCTTCCAGACTTTCTATTTCATGTTCGGGATTCAGGGTCATGGCATGTATGACGCGTCCAAGTTTCGACAGCAGCATGCTTTCCATTAATTTGCTGTAATCCTTTTCGTCATGTCCGATTACAAACTGATCGGCATCAATTTGGCAAAATTGATCCCCTACCCGAACCTCAATGATGCGTTCGTTCTTTGAACGTAAAAAATCGATCAATTCCGTTGCCTTCAAAGAGTTGTCATGCAAAATAAGGGTTATGCCAAACGGAATGTCTTTTTTTCGATAGGTAGCAGCGCTCTTTTGCCAACGGGTTTCAAAATAGAAGGGCTCTTGCGTTTCTGGAATTTCCAGCCAACAGCGGTTTCGTTCAAATGGGTATGTCGGTAACGGGATACGCTTGTTTGATTTTCCTTCATACAAAAATCCCCAATCAATATCTGCTCCTTCTACGTAATTTCTGCAGGCATTTCCCAGATCCGCTTTAACCATTTGTTTTTCCGCTTGAGAGCTCAACCTGCACTCCCCGTAAAAAATGCTTTCCCCTCCCATTGTTTTCAGGCTGTCCTGTGTGCTCGTTAGTTGCAATTTGCTCCTTAACTCTTCTATGTTTTCAGCAACTAGCGCCAATCTGTATTCCCAGTGGCTCCGGCCTGTATTGACCGTAAAACAGAGATCCGCAAGCGAAATGTCCGGACGCTGTGTCAATAAAGTCTGATAGTTTAGGATCCCTCTCCGCAAGGATGTCAGACTACGGGCAGACAGCGTAAAAATCTGCTTGCCATGTTCCGTTGCGTTTGGCTTGCTGGGCGGTGCTTCCTCCAAGACGATGTGACAGTTCGTCCCGCTAATTGCGAAAGAGCTGACCCCGCATCTACGCACACCTTCCGACTCCCATTCCGTTAAACGATCATTGACATAAACGGGAGAGTCCTCAAAAGCAATGTTACGATTCGTTCTTCGGACATGCAGTGTCGGAGGCAATTTTTTGTGTTGCAGCGCTAAAACAGCTTTGATTAGGCCGGCAATTCCCGCCGAATTATCCAGATGACCTATATTGGACTTGACCGCGCTCACAGCGCAAAATTGCTTGCGGTCAGTGTACCGGGAAAAAGCTCGTCGGATACCTTCAATTTCGATGGGATCACCCAATTTCGTACCCGTGCCGTGCGTCTCAATATACGAAATCGTGGCTGGATCAACATCTGCGTCGCGCCAAGCACGAACGATCACATCTTCCTGAGCTGCCGTATTCGGCGCAGTCAGGCTGATGGAGTTGCCGTCTTGATTAATCGCGCTCCCTTTAATAACCGCATAAATCACATCACGGTCATTCATTGCTTTATACAACGGTTTTAGCAGAATGGCCGCTACCCCTTCCCCCGTGCCGGTTCCATCTGAACTTTCGTCAAACGTACGCGTTCGATTGTTCGAAGACTCGATGCCGACTTTCGTTTGACGAATGGGAATAATATGGGTTTGAACCCCGCCTGCCAATGCCATATCGCACTCATTGTTCCTGATCGATTGACAGGCGAGGTGAACGGACACCAAAGAGGAAGAACAACTGGTGTCGATTAACATGCTCGGCCCATGCAAGTTCAATAAGTAAGAAATACGGCTCGGCAGCATCGAATTAAGATTCCCCGTCATCGCGGCAGTCAAATCGGAGGCATCCACTTCGGCGACCATCCGTTTGTACTCCGCTTCCGAACTAAAACCTACAAATACGCCGGTTCGCGACCCTTTCAATCGGTCTCCTCCATATCCGGCATCTTCAATCGCTGACCAGGCAGTTTGCAAAAATAAGCGTTGATTTGGATCCATAAACTGGGCCTCTTTCGGGGACAATCGAAAGAAGCCATAGTCGAATTTGTCCAACTCTTCTAGAAATCCCGCTTCTCCCTTCAATAGATCAACTTCGTCAATCGGCAAACCTTTGAATGAAAAATAACGTTGTATGTCCGCTAACCTAGCTTGCGGAAGTTTTTTCATGCAGTCCAAACCGTTGCTCAGATTTCCCCAAAACTGTTCTGTTCCATTGGCTGACGGGAATTGGAGAGCAATGCCGATTATTGCAATGTCTCGTTGATTGATTTTTCTTATCGACTGCGTTGCAGCCACTGTCGGATCCAAATTTGCGCTGCCAAGTTGCAACCGTTTTTTTAACACAGATCATTGCTCCTTTCTAGAGGTGAATGGAACAGAAACATTACCTTGCCTGAGCAGATAACTGATTCACAAGAAGGTGGAGATTGGTTGCGTACTGTTGAATGAGCTCTTCAACCTTCTCGTCCCTTAACTTGTTCTTTTTGTATTCGATCGTGAAAACGACCTCTTCATTCTCCTCGGAGAACCCCAACAGAAGATCAAATACATGAAACAGATTGGTCGGAACGGTTAAGCGATCCTTCCTGTATAGGAATAATAAGATTCCTTTGCCGTCCAATGTCTTGATACAACGATCAAGCTCATCCAGCGGGTATCCTGCCGCAACGTCTCCCGCTTTGCGGTCAACTTCGCGGAACAGGGAGCTAAAATCTTCTATATACTCCAGGTGAATATCGACCTGTACGCTTGTATTGAAAGATCGAATCATTGTTTCCAGCGTAACGCTCGTTTCATTCGTCATTTCCGACAACTGATGCATCAGCATAGAGACAAGAATGACGTCAACCTTCGTATTTTCCCTTAAGGCTATCTCTTGTAAAGAATCATACAATGTTCGATCTAGCACCCATTCATAACCGCTTGTTTGTATGCCCATATCTGTCAGCGTTTCGCCTGGGAAACGAAGCTCTTGCAATTTTCTTGGCTCAGTCTCTGTCTCTTTCCGCTTTCGGGCTATGAACTCAGCCAGATCAAACACGTTCGTATGGGTAAAAAGATCCGTAATTTCGATGTCTCCGGGAAATTTTTTATCCAATTTCGAATGAAGACGCATCAGTAAAATAGAGTTGCCGCCAAGATCAAAGAAATTGTCGTAAATTCCAATAACGTCTAAACTAAGCACCTCGCGCCAAATTGCTGCCACCTGCACTTGAATTTCATTATTTGGCAGCTCAACCCGTCGATGTTCCTGTACATACTCGATCGGATCCGGCAATTGTTTAATGTCCACTTTGCGGCTTGAATTCAGCGGCAATGTGTCGATGGGAACAAAATGCGACGGTATCATATACGAAGGCAAATAGCCCGAGCAAAATAACTTCCATTCCGACGAAAACTTTTCATGACCCGAATCAGCATTCGTTTCATAAACCAGATACGCACAGAGGTGGTCTTCTCGTGCGACGACTACAGCCTCACGAACTGCAGGATGCTTGCGCAGAATTGCTTCTACCTCTCCTAACTCGATCCGAAATCCTCGGATATTTACTTGCCGATCCGCTCGGCCCATTAACTGCACATTGCCATCAGGCATATAGAGTGCGAGATCGCCGGTTCGAAACATTTTTTCTCCAGGCCTAAAGGGATCGGGAACGAACTTTTCGGCACTCAGTTGCGGCTGATTTATATATCCTCTTGCAATTCCTGTACCTGAAATACACAATTCTCCTACGACTCCAACTGGCATAAGCTCGAGATTTCGATCCAAAATGTAGGCGTATTTGTTTTGGAAAGCCCGGCCAATCAGGACAGGGTCAGGGATCTTCATGTTTTGTTCATGCATCCAGGTTAGCGCTGCATTAGTCACCTCCGTCGTACCATACGCATTGATGTATGTTCGATCCACTCCCCAGACTTCAACCAATTCATGCGTTATTTCCGAGCCGGCTGTTATTAACCGTTTCAGCAAGGGAAAGTTGGCCGGGTCAAGTTCGCTAAGATAAGTTGGAGCCATTGTAACTGTCGTAATCTCGTTATCCCGAAAGTAGCTGGTGAATTTATTTTTGTCAGCTATCAGTTCAGGAGTTAATAGATAAAGTGTAGCCCCTGTAAGCAAACCCATAAAAACTTCCCAGATCGTAGCACTAAAAGCGAAGCTAGCGAATTGAGCGATGCGATCGTGCTCGTTTATTTTCAAATCATTCTGAAAGTACGATTGAACATTCGCAATCCCATGGTGTTCGATCATGACGCCTTTGGGATTGCCGGTGGAACCGGAAGTGTAATAAATGACAGCCAAATCATTGGGACTTGCTATTGTCGGAAGACCGCTTGAATCATTTGCATATACCGCCGGATCTTCCATATCAAGCACGAGTCCGGTAAAATCAAGCTTATCTTTCCATTGGCTTTTCATAAGGACCATTGTCGCATCGCTGTCTTCCAGCATAAACCGAACGCGCTCCGCAGGAGTATTCGGATCGATAGGAAGATAAGCGCCGCCAGCTTTTAAGACGGCAACAATTGCAACAATCATTTCCAAACTTTTATCAAGTAGCAAAGCTATCACTTGATTGGTCTTCAAGCCGTTCGACCTCAGCGTGCGTGCCAACCGGTTCGCTATGTCGTTTAATTGTTGAAAAGTATAGCTTTGTTCATTCAAAACTACGGCAACGTGATCGGGAGATTTAGCAACTTGCTGTTCAAACAGCTCGGAGACGGAAGACGCTTTGGAAAACGACGTCTCGGTTGAATTCCATTCCACGAGAATTTTTTGGCGTTCTTCTTTCGATAACATTTCTAAATGGGCAACGTTGGTATCTCCGTTAGCAGCGATATTCGTTAATATTTGGATAAAATGGGACGCAAAAAGCTCGATCGAATTTCTATCAAACAATTCATTGTCGTAGTTTATTTCCATTTCCATCCCATCAAATGGATATACTCCTAAAGCCAAAGGATAATTAATACTCTTGTTGATAGAGGATAGTTCAAGTTTTAAACCCGACTCATGGCGAGAGAGCATCTGATCGACCGGATAATTTTCGATAACTACGATAGAATCGAACAATTGTTCATGTTTCCCGATTTCATGAAGAGCGTTGACGACGCTAAGCGGTGTCGATTCAAACTCCTCGCGCTCCACAAGAAATTGGTTTACGCGCTTTACCAGTTGGCTTACCGAATCGTTTGCTTCCGTCCGAACCCGCAGCGGCAAGGTGTTGGTAAATAAACCAACCATTTTGTCGATTCCCGCTACATTCGCCTTACGCCCGGCAACTGTAGATCCGAATAACACATCATCGGTATTGTTGTAGCGCTGCAAAACTAAACCCCATGCCGTGTATATTAAAGCTGCTAGCGTGACTTCATTTTCAATCGCAAACTTATGTAGTTGCTCTTGTTGGTCAGACGTAAGCTTGCGAATGAAAACATGATTTTCCTTCAGGCTCGCATTCAATCCCTGAATATGCTTGCGAACGGCCGGCAATGGCGTTTTGTTGTCAAATCCCTCCAGATATTTTTTCCAAAACGTCTTCTGGTGCGATATCTCCTGATTTTTATGCCAGAGGATATAGCTTTTATAAGAGGACTTGACCGGTATTTGCGTTTCGCCATGTACCAACAGTTCCCGGTAGGCTTGAAAAAACTCCTTCAGCAATATGCTGGTACTCCAGCCATCAAACAAAATGTGGTGATAGCTTATGATCATTTCCTGTTCGGTATCGGAGAGCTTGCATACCGTCAATCGAAAAGCGGAGCCTCGAATATCGATGCCCCGCTTCCTATCTTCAGCCTTGATCTCTTCAATTAACACACTTTGACGATGAGCAGACTCCTTCGTGAGGTCGTATTCAGCAAAAGGGATAATGTACTTTTTAAGTATGATCTGCACCGGAGATTCCATCTTCTCCCACCGAAAACAGGTACGCAGCATCTGATTGGCTTCCATTACATTCTGCCAAGCTCTTTTCACGATCTCCACTTGACCGAATCCGGACAATCGGAATGAAAGTTGCTCAAAATAAGCCTTCGGATCTCTCAAATAATGAAAGAGTATCCCTTGCTGCTGAGGGCTTAAAGCCAAAATATCTTCTACGTTTGCTTTGTCGATAGGATGATTTGTGCTCATCATGAATCGCTCCTTTTCTCCCCTCTCCACTCTAACCGCAATTCCTGCTGTTCTTTTATGGCACGAAAACCGGCTTTGCTGTACAAGTTGCATGCGCTAGAACTTGAGCGAGCCACATTCAGGTATACACCCGAAAACCCTCCTTCTTTTAGATGATGAAGACCAACCGCAACCAGTGCATCGGCCAATCCCTGTCTTCTCCATTCCGGCAGTACGAAAACATCGTCTATATACCCATGAGTCGGGCTGTCTGAACGAAACATTATCAGTCCGGCCACTTCATTTACCTCTGTAAAAATAGCATAAGTTGTCCAGCCTGGAATCGCCATGATTCCTTCAAGCTTCTCAAGCGTTGGCGATTCGTCAGGGAACGCTAATTTGTTGAGTTCCAGAAACTTTTTCTTCTCTTCGGCCGTTTCCATTTTCCATTCGCGCAAAACAAGCCCGTTGAGCAATGGGGCATCCGGAATCGGCAACCGCAAATCCCGTTCCATGAGAAAATAACTTTCCACGCGCTGGAACCCTCTTGCGCTAATGTCCTCGATCATTTCTTCCAATGCAGAATAGTGCTGAACGCATAGTTCCGTCTTGCGATCGGGGTATCCTTTAAGCAGTTCAGCGGTTCGATTACATAGAGCTGCAAAGAGTGCATCGCGTACGCTTGCAGGCTGTTTAGCATCAACCGACACATTAAAGTCCAAATAAATGGTATGTGGAACTTGAGACGGGTCGTTCTCATATGCTGGGCGCGGGATAATGTGCCCGTAGCCTGCCAACTTGTCCGATTCGAAGGCTATAAAAATGTTATCTTTTTTTAGCTCCGGGTTGTGTTCATACATCCACGTAGCCCAGCTCGGGAAATCTGGATAACGCTCTTTTGTCTCCCTCTCAATTGATGCCATTTCATTTAAAAACAAAGGATCGTAGCTCGAAACGGTAATCTTGCTCAATGCATTAGCCTCCCTAATGATCATCTCATCTCGTATTCCACTTACTGGTTAATACCATCTTTGACCAGTAAAATATCTTCCATTATCAGTGCGTCTAAGGCCCCGGACATATAGGTGCGAATCGCATCATAAGGCGAGTTTACCATCGGTTCGCCTCTCAAGTTGAACGAGGTGTTCAGCACCATCGGAATACCGGTTTTCGCCCGGAAGCGGGTAATTAGTTGATGGTAACGAGCATTGGTTTCCTTCGTGACCGTCTGCGGGCGGGAAGACCCGTCGACATGTACAACCCCTCCGATTTGGCTCCGTTTGTCCGGCTTTACATAAACGGATTGCAGCATATATGGGGAAGGACTCATTAGCTCAAAAAAGTCTGCGGCCTCTTCTTCCAGTACGGAAGGACCAAAAGGCCGAAACCCTTCACGAAATTTCACATTACGATTCATATGATTTTGAATGTCTGGAACCGAAGGGTTGGCCAGCATGCTTCGGTTGCCCAGCGCACGCGGTCCGTATTCGGAACGGCCTTGAAACCACCCAACCGTGCGACCCTCGGCCAGAAGATCGCTTGCCAGTTCGGCCGCATCGTCGGCAGTCCGATATTTTAGTCCCAAGTGGTTCAATGTCGCCCGGATCTGATCGTTCGTGAATGACGGTCCGGAATAATTGCCCGAGAGCTTCTCAATCGTGAAGCCAAGACGCGCCGCAATCTCCGCCGCCGCTCCAATTGCCGCACCCGCATCGTTCGCGGCAGGCTGTATGAACAAATCATCGACCAAGCCGGAACGCCTCAACTTGCCGTTGGCTACGCAGTTCAGCGCCACTCCCCCGGCAAGGCAAAGATTGCGGGAACCGGTCCGGTCCACGAGCGCTCTTGCGAGGCTCAGATAACACTCCTCGAGCTTGCGTTGTGCAGAGGCTGCAAGGTTCCGATGAGTGGAATCGAATTCCAAATGTTCTGAAATCCGATATGTAATCGGATTGTAGCGCCTAACCCCTTTATTCGGTATGACGCCGAGACGAAACATTTCGCGTTTCCATACGTTCTCCACTTTCGTCATATGAAGGGAGTGGTCGATTTTCATGGAATAACCCTTCACAGGATCGGTTGCGATACGTGGAAAATCGTAGATCGCCTCACCGAAGGAAGCCAGACCCATTGTTTTGCCCGGATCGTTCCAGTCGAATCCAACGTATTCCGTCACCGTCGCGTAGAACTCGCCCAGCGATTCGTTGTGATGGATCGAATCCAGCTTCTTCAAGCGCCCGTCTATTCCGTGATAGAGAGTCGTGCTGCAATCTTCGCCGGCGCCATCGGCCACAAGGACGCCTGCCTCGCCAAAAGGCGAAAAATAATAGGCGCTGGCCGCATGCGCTAAATGATGATCTACGACCTCCACCTTAGGCAATTTATTGTGGGGAAACTTGCTCTTCGGAAATAGACTCTCGACATCGTCAAAAACATCGGGCAGCGGAATCTTCGTCTCAGGAATCAACGACTTATCCCAGCTAAGCGCGATATAGTCCACATGATCCAACGTAATGCCCTCCTGATTCAAACAATGCTCGATTGCCAAATAAGGCATTTGTCCACCAGGCGAGTGAGGTATGCGCGACAAACGTTCTTCTTCGACCATGACGACAATGCGGCCCTCCTTCATGAGGCATGCCGCCGCATCGTGTCCCAACGGACCGGTAATTCCCAATATATACATATGCGTCCTCCAAACCTTTTTTTATGCCTCAACGGCAATCTTGGGCAGCTCAGTCCTCGAATCCTGAATGGAATCTTTCGGTCGCTACGGCAGGCTTACGACTCCTGCCGATCCGGGATTCTCTCCAGAGCCTTCACAGCCAGATCAAGGAACTCGCGCGTTTTCTGTCGGATATGCGTACGCTCAAGCTCAAGCTCTTCGGAAGTGACACCGCGTTTTCGGAAAATCCCGGTGATGAATTTGGTTACCAACTGGGAGGATCTGTTGACTATGACATCAGCCGCTTCTCTGACGGCAGTCTTCTGAGGCTCTTCTATGAAATCCCGCACTAGCGCATCGACGAACAGTTCTTTTCCTCCGAGCATGATATACAGCTCTCTCATCTTCTGCTTCAAGCTCTCCTCACTGTGCGATTCCCAATTCGCAATCAATTCGATATCACTTCCAGCTTGATCGTCCTCCATTAGCTGACGCAGCAGGTGAAGCAACTCTTTCCTTAGAGCATTCACATTTACTACCGCTTCAGGTATGCGCTCCAGCGTAATCACAGTTCTCGATTGCGCAGGAAGATCGCCGTATATTTCCTCTAGCAAGGCGAACGGTGTCGTAAAATGCCCGTAAGATACTTCATGCCTTGCCTGGATCTGCAAATGATTGTGATTCACAATGGAATAGGTTTTGTTTCTTCGGTCATACCCGTGAATGACGGTCAAGTGATCCGTATGCTCCTTCAAGTAGAAGGGGGTATAGAAAGTATAAAACTCGTCAAATGCAACCATTACAGGCTTTTTCTGCTCCACAAGGCGGCAAATCGTTTCATGTAATTGGGAAGCATCTTCGACCTGCAATTGCCGGATGGCGAAACCGAACTTCCCCAGAATTTGGTGATCAGTCGCATAACCGAAAATTTCTTCCTGATCCGAAAGCGCGTACGGATAGCCTTGTGCGGAAAGATCATATCCCCGCTTTAGGCCTAGAAACAGCTTAAAATAAGAAATCCAATAGGCGTTCTCATCGCCGAATTGGATGGCAAAACCTCTATCATAGCAATTCAACTGCCGCCAAGACAGCTCTTGAACCCGTTCAAAGGACGACAGGCTAATGATTGCTTTATCCGGCAATTCCGCAACAGCGTCCGCAGTTGTCCCATGATCTTCTAAAACCTGCCCCGTGCCGCCCGACTTGGTCAAAATCTGTTCAGAGGAGGCATGCCTAATTTCCGGATTACGACCTGCCAGGTTATCCAAATGGCTCGCCAATGCCTCGATCGTGGCGTGATCCAGCAGCTCATTGACTCCAATTTCCACATCAAGATGATCGGCCATGTTGCTCACGATCCGAACCGCGATGATGGAGTCGCCGCCCAGACTGTAAAAGCTGTCATAGACATTGATCTGCTCCAGCTCCATGACGCCCGCCCATATTTGGGCCAGCTTGATTTCCGTCTCGCTGTATGCAGTTTTGCCTTGCAACTCCACTTCGGCAAAAACCACTGGCTCATCCTTCTGCATGCGACGCTCCCGGGCAGCGTTCATTCTGGCAATCTTCCGCTCCAGCTCAGGCGCAAGGCCGAACAAAAAGGAATTGGACAGCACGGAGGCCGCGCTATCGTTCAATTTTCCGACAATCACCTGCACATGCTCTTGCATCAGGAAATGATCCAAAGCCTGCAAAGCGGATGAGGTGCGTATCGCTTGTAGGACGCCATTATCTTGAACGCCGTGATCAACCGCCATCCCCGTCTCTTTCCAGGCAGGCCAATTGATCGCTAGCGTGCGTTTACCGCGCCTGCTCCGATCCGCCGCAAATGCGTCCAGATAAGCGTTTGCAGCCGCGTAATCGCCCTGTCCGATGCCTCCCATAAGGGAGGCAACAGAGGAGAACAGAACGAAGAAATCCGGATTGTCTTCTTCGGTCAGCTTATCGAGCAGCCAGGTGCCGCCAACCTTCGGCGCCAATACGGTTCGAAAGTCCTTCGGGTCTTTACTGAACAGATAACCTTTACCCGCTACGCCGGCCGCATGCACGATCCCATTGATCCTGCCGTGCTCCGCCCGCAACTCACGAAGCACGCGTTCAAGATCATCCGGATTCGAGACGTCTGCCGAATAGCTCCATACGGTCGCCCCGCGCCGCTCCATCTCCAACAATGCTTGAATAGCCCGCTCCGTCCGACCGTTCCCGGAATCATCAGTCAGGTTCGCCCATTGTTCCCGCGGAGGCAGAGGCGTACGATTCAGGAACGCCAGATTGATGCCCGGAAGCGAAGCGGCAAAATGTTTGCCGAGTTCCAGCCCCACCCCTCCTAATCCGCCCGTAAGAAGGTAAACACCATCGGTTTTCAGTTCAAGCGGACGTTCGATCGTTTGATCCTGTTCAAGCGGCACCAGTTGAGGCAAGTAGCGGACACCTTGACGATAGCCGATACAATATACGGACGGCTGAGCCGCGATTTCCTTCCATAGCGTATCGAACGGAGTCATCTCGTCATAATCAATACAGCGAACACGTAGGGTCGGATACTCCTCGCGAATGACTTTTCCAAGGCCAAACAGCGCGGAGAACATTGGCTGTAGCCCGCTTTCTTCCCCCGAGATGCTCTGTGCGTTCGGAGCCATCAGCATGAAATCCAGTGGCTGCGAAACTTTATTGTGCAGAAGAGATTGGATGAGCGAGAACAGACCCTCAACACTCTTCTTCCGCAGATCATCGAACCTCTCGTAATCTTCATCGCCTTTCGGCGGCTCCTGCATGAGATAGACGATTTGCCCGATTTGTTCCGTGTCCGTAGCCTGCAATACAAGAGTGAAATCATGGACGTCGGCGGATACGGTGAAACGATCAGGCCCGACTTTGCGGAATTGGCCACCAAGTTCGATCTCGATCACGTTGCAGCCCGCCTGGGCAAAACGTTCCGAGAACGATGCAGCGGCCTGTCTGTCATTGCTGAGAAGAAGCACCGATCCGTGTGGCTTCACCGCCGGTTCCGCAGGCGCAGCAGGTTCGGGCACCCACGTCATCCGAAAAGAATCCGCAGGCTTCAATCCCTGGTAAACCACGCCTTGCTTGTTCACTCTTTTGATCACATAATCTTCCGCCTCGGCAATTACACGGCCTTCCTCATCGAAAAGGGTGACGTCAAAGACTGCGGTCTCCGCATCCTGCCGAATTTCCTGTTTAAGCGAGATCAGGCTGAAAAATTGCTTCGGCATCCTTTCGTATACCCGAAGCTTCTTGTACATCCACGGGAGATAAAAACCTTCTCCAATATGTGAAATCGCGATGTTCATCGCATTGTCCATTAACGCCGGATGCAATTGATGCTCGCGGCCGTCAGAGGCGAATGCGTCCGGAAGCGCAATACGAGCAAGCACCCCCATCCGGTCAACCCGGATCTGCTTGACGTTATGCCATCTTGGGCCGAATTGGATTTCTCCTTGATACTGTTCCTGAACCTCGATCGGTTCGCATTCCGCGAACCGATCGAGCACTTCCTGATGTGAAAATGAACGGTCGTTTCGTGGAACGGCCGGAAGCAGCCTACCTTCGCAATGCTTTACCCAAACATGCTCGTCCTCGTCCCGGCTAATGACGGTGAAGCGAAGGCGGTCTTCCCCTTCCTCCTCAAGAAACAAGTGCATCTGCCGCGCTTCTCCCTCGGAAACGTAAAGCGGCGAAAGGAACGTTACTTGCTCAAGGTGGCTCTCCTTGCCCGGATAATGCAACAAGGATAGTTGACGAATCATATCGAGATACGTTGTTCCCGGCACAATGCCGTTGTCGCCAATCCTGTGCTCCGACAGCACCCATCTCTCTTCAAACCGGAATTCGCTGGCGTATATCCGAAGGCTCATCGTATCGGCCAACTGTCGGTCGATAAGCGAAGTAAGTGGTTGCGCATTCCCGTGAATGGTCGGCTCGATCCGCTGCTTGTTTGCGGCCGCTTCAACCCAAAAGCGCTTTTGCGTAAACGGGTCGGGCGGCAATTCCGTTTTACTGTACTTTCGATCCCTATAAAGTGTCGTCCACTCTACATCCGCCCCGCCGACATACAGTCGGGCCAATTCCGCAAGCTGGCCGCCGGCCACTAGCAGCGAGCGGGCTTGCGCGGTAAGTCGGCGTTTGCTCTCTTCCGTTAATTCCCCGGCCTGTCTGTTTGTTTTTTGCGAGGAAACGATTCTGTTTTCCCCGTAATAAACATTCTCTTCTTCGAGGATGCTCCACTCTTCCGATCGAGCCAAGCGCGAGATTTTGGCTTTCAATTCGACTTCGTCCGTAAATAGCAGCGCGAGTCGGTGGCTGTACTGTCCTCTGCCTGTATTTGCCGTATAGCACAAATCGTCAAGATTCCAGCAAGCCTTTCTCTCCAAATGAAACCGGTAGCTTTGCACCAATTCCCGCAAGGCTTCCTTCGTATTGGCGGAAAGCATCAACACACGGGGACGCCCCGTATTTGCTGCATCCGCTTCCACCTTGAAGGAAGGCGCCTCCTCCAGTACCATATGACAGTTGGTGCCGCTTAGTCCGAACGAACTGACGCCGCATCTGCGAGGCGTATCCTCCGCAATCCAGGGGATCAGCTTGTCGTTCACAAATACGGGCGAACTCTCGAAGGGAATGTTCCCGTTGGGACGTTGAAAATGCAGCGAGGGCGGTATTTCGCCATGCTGCAAGGCCAGGACAGATTTCACCAATCCGGCCAAGCCCGCCAAATGATCGAGATGGCCGATATTCGACTTCACCGAACCGACGGCGCAAAATTGCTTTTGAGTTGTAAAATGAGCGAAGGCCTTGGCGATTCCGTCGATTTCAATCGGATCGCCAAGCTTTGTCCCCGTGCCGTGCGCCTCCATATAACTAATGGTTTCCGGCTCGATGCCCGCATCCTCCCAAGCACGAATAAGCACATCTTCCTGAGCCAGAGCGTTCGGTGCGCTTATTCCGCTCGAACTGCCGTCCTGATTTACGGCGCTGCCCTTGATGACGGCGTAAATCCGGTCGCCGT
Organism: Paenibacillus sp. NAIST15-1; assembly: GCF_001894745.1. Classification (GTDB taxonomy): domain Bacteria; phylum Bacillota; class Bacilli; order Paenibacillales; family Paenibacillaceae; genus Paenibacillus_B; species Paenibacillus_B suaedae. Next base: position 18,322 of record NZ_BBYF01000028.1, on the reverse strand, counting down.
CTTTACAAGCCTGTTCAAGAGGTTTCAACACGATCGCTGCTACGCCTTCTCCGAATCCTGTCCCGTCCGAGCCGTCATCGAATGTTCGGGTTCTTCCCGTCGAAGAGGCGATGCCGAGCGGATGCATCCTTTCCTTGAGCGGGAGCAAGTTGACCTTTACTCCCCCCGCAATCGCCACCTCGCAGTCCCCATTACGAAGACCGAGCGCAGCCAGATGAACGGCCACCAAACTGGAGGAACACGCCGTATCCACGAGCATCGCCGGACCTCTCAAATTAAGGCAGTAAGAAATACGGCTGGCGATAATGGAAGCGATGTTGCCCGTAACAGAGAGCGGCAGTTGATCGGGATTGATCGCCGCGATCAGCTCTTGATACGAATCGTTGAAATCTCCGGACAATCCGACGTAAACCCCAGTACGTGATTTTGACAGCCGGTTCCCGCCATATCCTGCGTCTGCCATCGCTTTCCATGCATTCTGAAGGAATAGACGCTGCTGCGGATCCATCAGTTTGGCTTCCATAGGCGAGATCTTGAAATATGCGGGGTCAAAATGGGCAACATCCCGCAAATACGCGCCTTCTGCATACTTGGGGTCATCCCCAAGCTGCCCTGCTTGCCTAATCTCATGGAGATCGGCCTTTCGCGAATCGGGGAAAGGAGCTACGCAATCGATTCCGTTCCGAAGATTACTCCAGAACTGGCTCAAATCCTCTGCATTCGGCATTTCGACCGCCATTCCGATGATGGCGATATCTTGGCGAGACCTTCCCTTATCCTCCCGCTTCAAATGCTTCAAAATCTCGACACCGATCGCCTTGTCTATGCTTCCCGAAGCTGTTTTTTCAATGACATATTGATATACGCCGCTCACTTGGCCTCCCTCCTCATCAGATCAACTTTTTCACTGCTTCCTCTACCGAAACATTCCCGGAAGCGATCTCCTCGAACATGTCGTATAGCTCCTTTTCCAGTTCCGCCTCGCTCGTGTCTGACATTCGGCCGGGCTCCTCGTCCGAAGCCGCTGTCCCGCTAATCAAACCAGCCTGCGTGTATATTGTCGGGTAGGAAAAAATATCTACCACGCTAATGCGCCCCGGATACAGCCTTTCAATCTGATAATGCATCTGGCTGACAAGGAATGAGTTGCCCCCGATTTCAAAGAAGTTATCATGCATGCCGGCCTGTCCGATTCCCAGCAATTCGCACCAGATTTCCTCAATTTTCCGTTCGACTTCCGTAACGGGTTCTACGTAACTGCCCAATCCCCCCGTCGACTCCTGCAATGGCAACTTTGATAAAAGCTTACGGTCGATTTTTCCATTCGACGTTTTTGGGAGCTCGTCCAGCAATACAAAATGGGCAGGCATCATATAATATGGTAAGTATTCCCTCAGTTGGTTGCGCAGATCTCCGGGCAGTATCTCGAATCGGGATGTGTAATAGCAAACCAGCTTATGCGTCCCGAGCTCTGGATGCGCGATGACGGCGGCTTCGGCAATTTCCAGCTTGCGGAGCAGCACGCTCTCGATTTCGCCGGTTTCGATACGGTAGCCGTGCACCTTGACCATACCGTCTTCTCGTCCGAGGAAACGAACTTCGCCGCTCGGCAAATACATCCCGTAATCGCCGGTCATATAAATCCTTTCCCCCGTCGGCTCAAAACGGACAAAGGCTTTTTCCGTTCTTTCCGGGTCCTTGTAATAGCCACGGGTGACGTTGACGCCGCCTATCGCGATCTCTCCCGGAACGCCTACCGGACAGATCCTGCCCTTGGCGTCAAGGATAAGTAGCTTGTTATTGACTATCGGCCGGCCGATCGCCAAATTGCCCCATTCCTGCGAATCGTCCCCGACGCGGCTACTGGACACCCAGATTGTCGCTTCCGTCGGTCCGTACATATTCAGCAGTTCCGCATGAGGGAAGACGCTTCGAATTTCTCTGGCAATTTCGGCATTCCACGCTTCTCCGCCGATCATGATCCTACGGATAACGGTAGCAGCCGGCTGAATCACCTGATCCGGCACATGGCGAAGATGAATCAGGAGCTGACGCATTAGCGTCGGAACGGAATGCCACACAGTAATTCCATGCTCATTCAGGAAAGCGAGCATGGCCGCGGGATCCTGCAACTGCTCCCGTGTTGATATATACAGTCCAGCTCCGCTCAAAAGCGCGCCGAAAATTTCAAATACGGATATATCGAAGCTGACCGACGTAAACAGCGCCATTCGGTCAGCCGATCCAATTTCTCCGTCTGCAATGCTCCACTTTAGAAAATTGGCGGTGTTGGCATGTGAAACGGCGACCCCTTTCGGTTGTCCTGTTGAACCGGATGTGTAGATCAAATACATCAGATCGTCAAGCCCAGATTGCGCGGGTAGCGGTTGGCACGGTTGACGCTCGATGTCGTCCAAATGAAAGGTGTGCGCGATACCCGCCAGATGACGGTTTTCACGCCCGGTCAGATCGACGACAACCGATAACACGCCATCCGGCTTCACAATAGCTGCGACACCCTCCATATAAGTGGCTTCAGTTAGCAGCACCCGTGCCTCGCTGTGAGTAAGCATGTAACTGATTCGTTCGGCTGGATAGTCTGGATCGAGCGGCACATAAGCTCCACCGGCTTTCAGAATGCCGAGCATGCCCACGATTAAGGACAGGCCACGGCCTACCATCAGTCCGACAGGGTCATTCGCCTTTACGCCGATGCCGGAAAGCAAATTCGCAATTTGATTCGACCGGTGTTCAAGCTCACGGTAAGTGATGCTTTCCTTTCCGCAAGTGACCGCTAGAGCTTCCGGCCAGCGGGCTGCTGTCTGCTCGAACCATTCGGTAATGGTTTTATCCGGCAATAATTCAGGTTGCTCGTTGGAGTACTCTGCAAGAAGCGCAGCCGCCTCCTGCTCGCTATGCAGGCTGAAATCTGCGATCGGTCGCTTCTCGTCTGCTATGATCTGATCAAGCATGTTCAGGAATTGCCGAGAGAAGCGCTCAACGGTCGCGCTACCGAACAAGTCAGTATTGTATTCAAGCCTCACCTCGATTTTGTCACCGATCTCCTTACACAAGAAGCACAGCTCATATAAGCTGTGGTGCTCATTCTGCTGGTAATTCTCATAGAACTGGAACAACGTCTGGAATACCGGACTGCGGCTCATATCCCGTTCCGGGTTCAGCTTCGATACGAGCAGATCGAAAGGATAGCTGCCGTTCTTATAAACCTGCAAACTTTTTTGCCTAACATCGGCAACAAACTCTTCGAACGTCCGCTTCTCCGACAGCGAGAGGCGCATGCAGACAAGGTTCATGAACAATCCCAACACCGGTTCCCATTCCTCCGACTCGCGTCCTGCAATCGGGTAACCGACGACAAGCTCTTCCTGCTGCGTCAGCTTATTCAGGAACAAGAAATAACTCGACAACAGAACCATGTGCAAAGTAGCCTTGTGCCGTTTCGCGAGCTCCTTGATCCGTGCGGTTCGCTTCTCATCGATCTCAAAGATGAGATAACTACCGTTGTAAGTCTGCATGGTCGGCCTCGGGTAATCGACTGGAAGCTGAAGCACGGGAAGAGGCTTGCTGAGTTCTTTCAGCCAGTAGCGTTCCATCTGGAGGAAATTCTCGCTTCGATCCCGCACTTCCATTTGCTCCAGCCAATCTCCGTATTCCGCCTGAAGCGGCGGAAATCCAGGATCTTCACCAGCCAACAACGAGGCATACGCCTGTAGAAGCTCGTTTTTGAAGATCATCATGCTCCATCCGTCGGAAATCATATGATGAACGGTTAGGCTGATTAGGCAGCGTCCGTCGTTTCTTTGAAACACCTTGACTCGCCACAATCGTTCTCCGAAATCGAAGGGACGTTCAAGCTCTTCCCGAACCAGGTCTCCATATGACTCTCGGCTATCCGTATCGGGCAGCGGACTCTGCCACACCACTTGGACATCCACGTAAGGAAGAACAACCTGCTTGGGCTCACCGCCTTCTTCACGGATAACGGTACGTAGCGAGCCGTGCCTTTCTGTCATTAGCCGCAGAGCCGCTTCAAAGGCATGCCGATCCGGTGCCGAATCCGTTTCGAACGTGAGCGGCAAATGATACGCGTGCAGTTCCGGATTCAGCTTATGTAGGAACCAGATTCGTTTTTGTGCGTTGGAGAGACTGTACATCCGCTCCTCTCCCGGCTGCTTCGGTTTCGGATCTTTTCTGTCCGCTGAATCTGTGCCGGCTACTTCCGGTATTTCGCCTCCCAATACCCGGGCCAATTCGAAAATCGTCAAATATTCGAAGAGATCGCTGATATCGACTTTTTGCCCCATTCGTTTCTCAATAAGATTGGAAATCTTGATTGCCAGCAACGAATCGCCGCCAAGATCGTAGAAACTATCCTGGATACTGATTTGTTGAACTCCGAGCACTTCTCCCCAAATCGCAGCCAACTGCTGCTCTTGCTCAGAATAAATACCTGATGACCGTCCTTCAAGTAAGACCGATACGAAGGTGTTGGCGTTATTTTCGACTGTCGGCTTTCGCTTTGTTCTCAGTGCCCGCCGCTTGAGTTCCATGACAATCTCTTCGGACAATAGCAATGGGGCCTGATCGGCATCCTGAATCAGATCGTAATTCAGTTCGCCGATGATCACCCTACTTGTCGGGCATTGCAGCGCCGCGCCTAATCCCGATAGCGCATCGGAAGTGGACAACGCCTTAAAGATTCCGTCATGGTTGACGCCATAATCGTAAGCCATTCCGGTCTCTTTCCAGGAAGGCCAGTTAATCGTCAGCGTCCTGCTCCCCTGTTTCATACGATAAGCGGCGAACGAATCAAGGAAAGCATTGGCTGCCGTATAATCGCCTTGTCCAGGTCCGGCCAGAATCGAAGTCACGGAAGAGAACATTAAAAAGAAATCGGGCTTGTCCTCCCGGGTTAGCTCATCAAGCAACCAGGCACCTTCGATTTTGGGAGCCAAAACGCTGTGGAAGGTTTCTTCCTCCTTGCGGATCAGGAACCCGTCCCCCGCAACGCCTGCACTGTGGATGACCCCCCGGACGGGGCCATGCAGTCGGCGGATCTCCTCAAGTGCGGTCTGCAGCGATTGTCGCTGCGTCACGTCGGCCTGGACGAGCAGCACCTGTGAGCCGCTTGCTTCAACCGTTTGAAGTAAGCGCAGTTTGCCCGACAGTTTGGCATCGGCGTCATCTGCCAGCAAGGCATCCCACCGGGAACGCTCAGGGAACGATGAGCGATGCAAAAGCACCAGCTTAATTTTTTGGCTGGCGGAGAGCCACCGCGCAATCTCCAACCCGATGCCGCCCGTGCCGCCCGACAGAACATACACCCCGTCCTCTCGCAGTTCGACCTCTTGCTGCTGCTCCGTTTCCCATGAGAGAGGTCTTATTTCCTCTGCATAACGTTTTCCTTCCCGGTAGGCTACTGCGTAAGGGGCACCTTCTGTTTGCAATTCCCGCCAAAGTTCTTCAGCACCGGCTGTTTCGTCCAGATCGATGCAGCGGCAGCTCAAATCCGGATATTCGGACTCGACGACTTTGCCCAGCCCAAACAGGGCGGCGTTAACCGGCTTTATCGTCGTTTCCCGCGACGTAACTTCCCGAGCGTTGTCCGCAACGAGTACGATTTCGGTTTTCTCCGGCCTTTTGCTCTTGGCCAGCGCGCGTATCACACGAAACAGATCGTATACTCCGCTCCGCCCGCGACTTTTCAGCTCGTCGTAATTCGAAGCCTGCGATTGACACCACGCGGACAAATGAATCCATTTCGTAAAAGGCACGCTCCGGATATCCGCCAGCAGCCGAATATAATCTTCCTCCGATCCGCTGACGACATAGTGCCAATCGTCAAATCGGCCATACGCGTCCCCAACATCCACTTGAAGAACCGAATGACCCCCGTTCCGCAGCTTGGCGACAAAATCGTCCGCCGGTACGAACTGGTTTTTCAATACGCATATGATTTCCGGTCTGCCCGACGAGCCTGGCTTCAGCTCTGCGATTTCTCGCCAGCCGGTTTCGTAGAAGAACGGAACTTTTTCGTCTTGATTTAATAATTTTTGCGAACTTCCACGAAGTTTCTTCACGGTGAATTTGTCGATTTCCGCCAAAACTTTCCCCTGCTTATCCATGATCGTTACTTGATAAGTGAGGATCTCCCGAGAAGAAGTATCCAATCTTTTCACATACGAGAACACCTTCTCCGGAAAGCTCTCCATAATACGAAGCTGGCTATAAGCGAAAGCTAGAAGCAAATCGCCCTCTCCCGCCAGCAGATCGGAAACCGCGCCGGTCGCTTTGTCCAGCAGCGCCGGATGAAGCCGGTATACGCCTGCCTCCGAAGCGAATTCCGCCGGCAGCTCCAATTCCACAAGCGCCTCTTGTTCCCCAGCCTGCAAACCGACGATATTCCGAAAGCGAGGCCCAAATACGATGGATCGCTCGCTGGAGGACGGAACAGAATCCGGAGCCTCAGTCAATGCCGCTTGCGGGCAGCGGACGGCGATCTCAGCAAGGTCGTAAGATGCTGGTTGTGCCGTGTCGGCACGCATCAATTCCCCGACGGCGTGTACGATCCAGTCTTCCTCTCTTTGCTCTCCTTGAGGGCCGCTAATTGTGAAATACAAGCGCTGCTCCTCCTCGCGTATAGCAATGCGCAGCTTCTTGATTTCCGAATTTTCCACGACAAAAGGGGACAGGAATTGAATTTCTTCGATACCCCCTGGTGGCAGGCCCAAATAATGCTCTCCTGCCTCCAAGGCCATCTCCACGTATGCTGTTCCAGGCAGTACAGCATGACCGCTGATAATATGCTCGCTCAGCACCCAATGTTTTTCGACGTCGAAATCCGTCTCATAAACACCCTCGCTTGTTGTTAACGACATGCAGCGATCGAGCAGCGGCGCGTTCACGAGTTGTCCCCATGCATCCTTCTGCTGCAAGAGATGCTCTCCGCTTGCCCAATACCGAAGTCTGTCGAACGGGTAGGTCGGCACGCGAAGTGACCGGCATTCCGTCTGTTTATAAACGGAGCTCCAATTGACGTCGGCGCCTGAGACGTACGCACGGCCAATCTCCTCCGCCGAGTTGTCCGATAAGCCGGAAATCAGCATTCCGGCCAATCTTTCGTTTATGTCATTACTTAGCCGAAGAACATCATGCTCCGTCAGCTCGCCGTTTTTTTTCTCCTGCTTGTGGAAAATCAGCTTGTACATGCCGAAGTGGCTGTTAGGGATTCTCCCCGGTATATCCTCCAGATTACCGATCAACGCTTGCTGTAACATGTGCAGAAGCTCTTGAGCCGTATGGGCTCGAAAAACCAATCGGATTGCGTAGTGCCTGCGGCCAGTATTCACCGTATAACAAAGATCGGTCAGCGAAACGTCCGGATGATCTCGTAAATAATCGGAATAGCTTCTCAGCAGACTCCTCAGCGCCGTTTCCGTACGAGCCGAGACGGTGAACAATTCCGGGCCGCTTCCTGACTGGATGCGCGCAGGCCGGGCAGGAGCTTCCTCGAGCACGACATGCACGTTGGTTCCGCTGAATCCAAACGCCGATACACCGGATCGTCTTGGCCCGGAACCTTCGTCCCAGTCCCGCAAGCAGTCATTGACGTACACTGGCGAATCGGCAAAATTGATATAAGGGTTAGGCGCCTGAAAAGCGAGCGTCTGAGGTAGCTTCTTGTGCTGCATCGCCATCACGACCTTCATCAGCGACGCGATTCCGGATGTGGCGACCGCATGTCCGATATTGGTCTTAACAGATCCAATGCCGCAAAATTGGCGTTTGTTCGTATACCGTTGGAACGCTTTTGTCAGCCCTTTGATCTCGATCGGATCACCGATTGGCGTTCCCGTTCCGTGCGTCTCAATGTAGGAAATGGACTCCGGCGGAATGCCTGCCGCATCCCACGCCGCCGTTAGAACTTCGGCCTGCGAATCCGCATTGGGAGCCGTAATGCCGTTCGATGTTCCGTCATTGTTCATGGCACTCCCTTTTATAACCGCATGGATGTAGTCATGGTCATGCAGTGCACGGTCTAGCGGCTTGAGCATGACAACGCCGAAACCTTCCGACCAGCACGTTCCGTTCGCGCCTTTGTCGAAAGCGCGAATTTCAGCAGTGCCCGATTCCATGACGAGACTTTGGCCCGCCGGGAAAAAGAATGCGGAAATGCCGCCGACAAGCGCATAGTCGAATTCGTTATTCCGTAAGCCGTGGCAAGCAAGATGCAGCGCCACGAGCGAGGATGAGCAAGCCGTGTCCACGACAAGGCTCGGCCCCCGCAAATTGAGCAAGTACTGGATGCGGCTGGCGATGATTCCAGTATGGGATCCAGTCATTGACAGCTCGTCCTCTTCGGCGAGCAGCTTCCTGTACTCGTTGTTATAATTGGTCTCCTGGCCAACATATACAGCGGTTCTTGTGTTGCTCAGTTTTTCACTGCCAATACCCGAATCCTCCATAGCTTCCCAAGCTGTCTCTAAAAACAGCCGCTGCATCGGATCCATCGCCTCTGCTTCCCGGCGCGAAATACGAAAGAACGGCGCGTCGAACCGATCCACCTGATCGAGATAACCGCCTTTGCGATACTCGATGCCACTGCTGACGAACTGATCGGTGTCGCGGCGGCGATTGAACGGGAAATCTCCCATCGTACGTACGCCCGACACCAAATTGCTCCAATAAGCTTCCAAGCTTTCTGCGCCAGGTAATTTGCAGGCCATCCCGACGATGGCAATGTCCCCGCTGGACTTCTTCGATTCGTCCGCATTCGATTGATAGAGCTCTTTGAGGAGGGCCTTGGCTTCCTCCTTCGGCAGTTTGTTTGCGGCAACTTGCTTAAAAATATAGTTTCTTACGTTTTCCATTGGTCTTCACCTACCGATTTCATAAGTTCATTCACCTCTTCAATCGAAAGTTTCCCCTCTGACAACTGATCCAACAGCTCATCCAAGGACGAGTTTGGTGGCTCCGTGTCGCTCGCGACATTCAGCCGGCTATCTAAATATTCGACCATCAAAGAAATGGTAGGATAGGAGAAAATGTCTGTAATATCGAAATGATTCGGAAACGCCTCATCCAGCTCACGCAGCAGATGCGTCGCCAAAATCGAGTTGCCTCCTATGTCATAGAAATTATCGTGAATGCTGATCGAATCCATGCCCATCAGTTTCGACCATATGGAGGCCAGTTTCTGCTCTATATCGCTGAAGCTTCCTTCTTCCTTGCCTTTCAGCGTAACGTTGGTTATCGTGTTCGCTTGAACCGGACGAACCGGACGTTCTCCGGTTGCCGGAATACCCGTGTTTGCCGGCGCACGTTTGACGATACGATCCCTAAGCTCCGGCGAGAGATAGCCGAACGTATCTCCGGTCAGCAGTTCCTGCACTTCCTCATGCTTGAGTTCTCCGATAATCACATTGGAAGCTTCCGTGTGAAAAATGCCGTCGAATGCCAGCAGCGCTTCTTTCGTATGAAGCTCTCGAAAACAGGAATCGTTGCGGACGTTGTAATCGAGCGCCATACCGGTTTCTTTCCACATCGCCCAATTCAAGCTTAACGTTCGCCGCCCTTGTTTGGTCCGTGCGCGGGAAAATGCATCGAGATAGGCGTTGGCCGCCGTGTAGTCCCCTTGCCCGACGGCGGATATTAAGGTGGAAATCGATGAGAAGAGCACGAAAAAATCCGGCGGATCGTCCTTCGTGAGCCGGTCAAGCACCCACGTTCCCCGAATTTTCGGCGCCAATACTTCTTCGAACACCGCCTCTTCCTTACGCACCAGGAAGCCGTTGCCGGCCACTCCCGCGCAATGCACGATCCCATTAATTCGTCCGAACTCCTTTTTCAAATCGGCTATAACACCGGCCATTTTGCTCTCGTTCGCAACATCTACGGCATAGAATCGAACATTGGCGCCATTCTCTTCGATCTCTTGCAGGCAAAGAATGCTTTCGCGCATTTTTCTCGTCGTGCCCTCCGCCAGCAGCCTTTTCCATGAATGACGGTTCGGGAACGGGGTACGGCTGAGAAAAGCCATATTCAAATTACCTTGCGCAGACAAGTACTTGGCAATTTCGAGCGCCATCCCGCCCGATCCTCCCGTAATCAAATACACACCGCCGCTCTTGAGCACGATCTGTTGCTGTCCAGACGCCTGCGGATCGAACGGTTTCAGCGTTTCGGCATACAACTGGCCCCCCCTGCTAGCAAGCGTGTACGGAAGCTGGTCTCTTCCGAATGTGGCGACAATTTGCTCGTCGCTTGTATCTCCGTCGATGTCCAGGCAGCGGCATACGATGTGCGGGTACTCATGGGACACGACTTTGCCCAGACCCATTAACGCGGCTGCCTCGGGATACAAGACCGCCTCGTTCCTCGTCACCTCATGGACGTTTTGCCCGAGAAGCAGCAAATGAATGCGATGCTTCCATTTATTGTGCAAAATCGCCTTTGTTAAATAAAACAAGCTGTTGACGCCTCGCCGTTGAGCCTCTTCCAGTTCGTCGACCGTTTCCAGAACTTGTCCGCCGCTCAAAGCCACCAAATGGACGACCTGCGTGACCGTAACTTGCGAGAGTTCTCCGAGCAGCCGGTCATAGCTCGCTTGATTATGGCCCAAGACATATGAGGTCTCGCTGAGCCTTTTATACTCGGTTCCGATAGCCGCTTCAATCACATGCGTTCCACTGCGCTCAAGCATCTCACGCAAACGATCCGCGCGGCCGTGCTTGTCTTTTAGCAGCAGGACGGTGCCGGCTCCGTTTGCCACGGTTTCATCAACTTGCTTGTCATTAAAACGCTTCCATTCAATGGCATGATAATAGGAATCATGATAGGCCGGGACATCCAGCCAGCAACGTATGGGCTCGAAAGGATAGACCGGTATCCGAACACGATTTCCTTGCGGATATAGGCGTTGCCACCGGACATTCGCCCCCGCTACATACAGCCCTGCCAGCTCAGACAAATCAAACTTGCCAGGCTCTGTGAGCAGAGCGTCCGCCTTGCGGCTAATCTGCTTCCCTTCCTCTTCGGCAAGCGATTCTTTGTTTATATGCGAACCACCTGTCGTGCTCTTTTGTACACCGTAAACGGCATGCGGGGGTTCCGCCGCTTCTACTCCTTGCTCTGCAAGCCTGCGGACGGTTTTTTTCAAATCAGCAAGTCCGTCAAACAGGATAGCTAAACGATGGGAGTAATGACCGCGTCCGATTGCGGCGGTATAGCAAAGATCCGCCGGATCGATTTCCCTCGGTTCCGACAAAAGCTCGTCATAGCTCTCGACCAGACGCTGGAGCGACCAGCTGCTTTTGGCCGAAAGCGGCAACACGCCTCCACTTGCAATAGAGCGCCCGGAAGTGCTTCTTGCAAGCGGCGCTTCCTCCAATACTATGTGACAGTTAGTACCGCTAAGCCCGAACGAGTTGATCCCGGAGCGCCGGGGCGAATCGTCTTGCGCCGGCCAATCCGTCAGTTCGTCCACGACATAAAGCGGCGAGCCTTTGAAATTGATTTTGCGGTTCGGCCTTTGAAAATGCAGAGATGCCGGCAGTTTCTTATGCTGCAAGGCAAGCACCGATTTGACGAAGCCAGCGATACCCGCGCTGTTTCCGAGGTGACCCAGGTTCGTTTTGACCGAACCGACACCGCAAAACTGCTTTCTATCGGTAAAGTGCGCAAAGGCGTTCGTCAATCCGGCCACCTCAATAGGATCGCCTAACGGCGTGCCCGAGCCGTGCGCTTCCACATACGAAAGTTGAGCCGGGTCTATGCCCGCTTCTTTCCAAGCACGCAAAATCACCTGCTCCTGAGCGGCGGCATTCGGCGCGGTCAACCCTATCGAGCTGCCATCCTGATTCACCGCGCTTCCTTTAATTACTGCATATATCGGGTCACGGTCTCGAACCGCGCGGTCAAGCGGCTTCAGCACGATAACCGCCACGCCCTCGCCATTGCCGGCGCCGTCGGAGCTGTCGTCAAACGATTTGGTTTTATAGTCTGACGATTCGATACCCATTTTCTCCCGGTCCATAACCTTGAGCGGCAACAGATGCAGTTCGATTCCTCCGGCCAGCGCCATATCGCATTCCCCGTTGCGAATCGCTTGACAAGCCGTGTGGATGGCAACGAGCGAGGATGAACAGGTCGTATCCACGAGCATGCTTGGACCGCGCAAATCAAGTAGATAAGAAAGACGACTGGCGATAATAGCCTTGATGTTACCGGTTACGGCAAGCGGCATTGATTCCGGCTCCAAGTCGGCAATGTAGCGTTTGTACGTTGTTTCGGTGTCAAAGTCGTTGCTGAACCCGAGATAAACTCCCGTGTTCGTACCGATGAGGCAATTGCCGCCATACCCCGAATCCTCAATCGCTTGCCAGGCTGTCTCCAAAAACAATCGCTGGCTGGGATCCATCAAAGATGCTTCCCTGTGGGAAAGTCCGAAGAAGCGGTAATCGAAGCGGTCGACTTCTTCCAGAAAAGCCCCTTTGACATACGAAAAGTCTTGATGCAGTAGTCCCTTCCCTTGCAAATACGGATCGGTATCCTTCCTTCTGGAAAGCGGAAAGTCGCGGATCGCGTCCGATCCGTTCGCGAGATTGCGCCAAAATGTCTGCGGGTTGTCCGCCTGAGGAAACCGGATAGCCATTCCGATGACCGCAATGCTTTTCTTAGACAAGCTCTCCATCTGCATTTCAGGCTCATCCGTGCTCTTTTGCATGATCGAAAAACCTAATAAATTCCCCACTGCTCACCCTCCTGTCTAAATTACAAAGGACGTCAGTGGATTCGCTGGTGCATCGGGAAACAAGTCGCGAGTATTTGTTTCTTCGAAAAGCTGCGCGAACCGCTCCTGCTGTTCTTCCATTGGAGTCTGTTTAGTTGTAAACACCGATTGAAGCATACTGAGTGCCGCCTGTTTTAGTTCCAGCGTCGGCTTATGACCGTTCTGTTCAACTTCGGCCAGCATCGTTTGAATGCGGCGATAAGGCTCAATGACCCCTGTCTGGTATTCCTCCTGATTCCAATTACGGTTGCGGGTACAAACCGCAATGGCCAAGCAGCGGGAGACGAAGCAAGGATATTCCAGCTCTTCGGAGAACATCAGTTTCCTCAGACTCGAACGATCCTCCTCTTTGTCATACGAATAACTGTAGATGTCTCCGGAACTCTTTTTCATCAAATTGCGAAGTACCGTACCCGGTCCCAACTCCACAACGACATTGACGCTTTGGTTCTTCAAAAATTGCATGGTGGCATCCCATTGAATCGGTTCGGTCATCTGAATTGTCAGAGCTTGAACGATCCGGTTCGCACCAGCATACGGCACAGCATTGTAGTTGGCGATAATCGGAATCCGGGGTTCGGCATAATCTATTTTCAATAATTCCTGTTCAAGTTGGAAAGCCGCCGGCTTCATAAGTGGACAATGGAACGGCGCGCTTACCTTCAATCGTATGAAGTCGGCACCAATTCCCGCCAATTTGCGTTCCGCAGCTTCGACTGCCCCGACATGACCCGAGATCACCGTCTGGGTGGGCGAGTTGTAGTTGGAAACTGCAACCAGCTCTTCCTCGGTGCTCACTTCTCGGCAGATCCGTTCGACCTCGATAGCGCTCACTCTGGAAATGGCGGACATCGCCCCTGTGCCGATCGCGGCTGATTCCTGCATGAACCGTCCGCGCTTGTTCACAATCCGTACGGCATCGGCGAACGGAATCGCCCCCGAACAGGTCAGCGCGGTAATCTCGCCAAGACTATGGCCCGCCATAAAATGCGGCCGGATACCTTCTTCCTGCATGAAAACCCGGTATGCCGCAACGCTGTAAGTCAGAATCGCCGGCTGGGTATACTCCGTCTGCTGCAACTGATCTGCCGGACCTTCGAAGCACAGTGAGGTCAAATCGAAGCCAAGGGCTTGGTCAGCCTCTTCAAACGTTTTTTTGGCAATCGGATACTGCTCGTACAATTCCTTTCCCATTCCTGTGTACTGCGAGCCTTGTCCCGGGAACACTAGCGCTGTTCTTCTCATTGTTGCGTAGCCTCCTTCAAAAATTGATCCGTAAGAACACGGAGCAGTCTCGCATAGCCGGCAGCCCATTCTTCCATTGACTTTTGACGAATTGCGCCGCTGTCATAATCACATGTGAACACGATCTTGTCCGCTTCGACTGAATATCCAAGTGTAAAGCCGAACAAATCGCTCAAGCGCTCACGAGACGTATCCAGTTCGTGTTTATAAAACAAAGGAGCGATCTCGCCAACCGCTCCCCTTATAGCAAGAGGACGGATGTCCTCCAAACCGTAGGCGTCTGCTGCCTCAGTCCGCATCCGATTAACTCTTTGAAAAAGTTGCGGAAAGTCGCTGATCTCCCGCATGTCCAACGTGAGGGGAATTAACTCGTTCTCTTTACGCGCCATCGCTTGTACAGTGATCGCCGATAGTTCCGTAATCTCTGAAAACAAGTAAAGACCCGCCGTCAGCAATATATCATCCGGCTCTACGCCATACTGCCGAGCCAATCCGTGAAGCTGATATAGCGAGCTCAGATGAAACCGCAGCGAATCCCCGTTCTCCCCGCCACTCCGATTCAGGAAGCTGCCCGGCAGCTTCAGCGTATCGACTGCAATCTGCCTCTTTTGAGCGGTTCGCTCTACTCTGGCAGCAAGCTTGCCGAGCGTTGGATAAGAGAACAGTTCTGTAACGCCAATTCGATTCGGGTAAATCTTTTCAAGCTTTGAGTGAAATTGCACTAGCGAGATGGAGCTACCTCCGACTTCAAAAAAGTTGTCATCCATGCCGATTGTCTCCAGCCCAACGATCTCCTGCCACAAATCCGCCAGCCGCTGTTCCGTATCATTGGACGCTTTTCGGAATTCCGCAACCAAGGCCTTTCTGGTTAAGGTCGGTTCCGGTAACGCCGCATGGTTGATCTTGCCGTTAGGCAGCAGCGGATAGCGTCCCAAACGCACGAATGCACCCGGAATCATATAAGGGGGCAGCCGATCGGCCAAATGCTCGCGTAAAGACGCGATCGGCAATTCGTTGTCCGCCAAATAGTAACCGACGAGATAAACTTCTCCGTCGTCCCGCTCGCGGGCCGCAACCAGCGGGGTTGCGATGCCGTGATAGCCTGCCAAAGCCTGCTCAATTTCGGAGATCTCCACCCGATATCCCCGTATCTTCACTTGGTGATCCCGGCGTCCGATATACGTCATCCGCCCATCCGCTTGCCACCGTGCAAGATCGCCCGTCTTGTAAATCCTCTGTCCCGGGTCAAGCGGGTGAGTGACAAACTTGGCCTGCGTTAAATCCGTACGGTTGTGATAGCCACGCGCCAACCCCGTTCCGGCTATACACAGTTCGCCCGCCGTTCCGAAAGGCTGTAGCTGGTCGTTTTGATCCAGAAGTAAGATTTCCGTATTGGCGATTGGCTGCCCGAGTGTTACATCCTTAGTTTCCGTAAGATCAGCCACCATTGACCATACGGTTGTTTCCGTCGGCCCGTACATGTTGTAAATTCGAGTATGCGAGCACTCGCGAAGCTTTTGAACCAGATCCATGCCGAACGCCTCTCCGCCTATCATGACATCCGTCAGCTTCGCCAATCCTTCGACAGCTGTATCGTCGTCCAGAAGCAGGCGCAATCGCGAAGGCGTAGTTTGCAGCATGTGTACACCGTGATGAAGCATCAATCGTCCGAGAGCAGCCGGATCCAACTGCTCCTCCGCGTCCGCCAGCACTACGCACATGCCCTTCATCAGCGGCACCAGCGTCTCCAATACAAAAATATCAAATGATATGGTCGTAACAGACAAAATGGTCTTGTCCGCCTGAAAATCGATTAGTTCCGTGATGCCTGCCAGTAAATTAACTACCGCGCGGTGTTCAATCAGTACTCCCTTCGGAAGTCCTGTAGAACCGGACGTGTAAATGCAATAAGCAAGATCGTCCATTCGAACAGGAGGCCGCGCACTGTCGCCTTCAGCCTTTTCTCGGTAAAGCTCCTCATCGGCCAGATTGATCATTTCGCCACTAAACGTCGTTCGCCCGCTATACTGCTTTTGCGTCAGCAGCAAGGACGTTCCGCTGTCAGCCAACATATGCAGGATTCGTTCATCCGGATAATCCGGATCAATCGGCAAGTATGCGGCCCCAGCCTTCAAGATCGCCAACAGCCCGACGATCATTCCGGGCGAACGCTCGGCCATCAGACCGACAATATGTCCTGCCCTGACGCCTCGATCGGCAAGCTGTCTGGCAAGCCGATCGGCCCGCCGGTTAAGTTCGGCATAGGTTAGCCTTCCCGAGCGACCGATAAGCGCCGTTCGCTGCGGTGTCCGCTTCGCTTGCTCTTCAACCAGCCCACCAATCGTTTTCTCCTCCGGCAGGAGCAACGCCCCTTCCTTTGCTCTCTCCTGTAATAGGCGAAGCTGTTCGGGGTCAAGGAGCGACGTCTTGCTGACTATCGCTTCCGGCCGGTGGAGCATTTGCTTCAAAATCCGTTCGTAGATCGAAATCATGCGCGCCACATCCGCTTTCGGATATACACCCGTCACATGAGCGACCACGATATGCAGACGTTCATCTTCCATAAAGCAATCAAATTGGAATAGCGCATTCGTCCGCTCGTAGTTGCCGATATCGCCCAGCGACCGATGGCTGCGCTGTTCCCGAGAAACGCCTTCATAAACGTGCAAATCCACATAGTTAAAAATATTATCGAACAACTTGTTTCCATAGACGGCACTCTCGCCGACGGCCTGCTGAATACGGGCCAGTGAAAGCCGTCCGAACTGCTGCACCTTCGCCAGCTTCTTATCCATTGCAAGGAGCAGATCCCGCCAATTGATCAATTCGTTCATCCGAATACGCACGGGAATGGAGTTCAGAAAGCAGCCCAGAATCTTCTCTCCGTCCTCCACAAGCGGACGATTGTTCTCGACGAGCCCGACGACAAAATCGTTCTCAGCATCGTATGTGTTCATCATGCACACATAGGCAGTAAAGAGCATGGTTTTTACGGACACCCGGTTCAACTTCGCTGAATGCACAAGCAACGATTTCTCCAACTCGCCATCCAAAACAAACTCCTTACGGATAAAAGGCTCCGGCTGGTTCTCCTCCGGGGCGAACATCGGCTCGAATCGGCGGTAATCCTTCAGCTCCTCCTGCCAATATGCATTCACTCCGGGATCATCCTGGATGCTCCATTGTTCGATCAACAGATCTTTATAACTATGACGAAGCGGCTCTAACGCCGTGATGCCCCGCTTTAATCCGAAGTACACCCGTGTCAGTTCGGTAATGAACGAAGCATTGCTCCACCCGTCCATGATCGCATGATGGTAAAGCCACGCTAAGCAGAAGTTGCGCTCGTCCAGCCGGAATATTCGCAGCCGCCACATCGGATTTGAAGATTGTGTCCCCCGGAAAAAGGGCTTTTGTCGGTCTTGCTCCAAGAACGCTTTCAAGTAAGCCGTTTGCTCTTCCCTCGTAAGATGATCGAGCGCGATCACTTCCAGGTTCATAGGAACCGAACGGTGCACCAGCTGCACCGGCGCCGGGAAATCGTTCAGATTGAACGTCGTTCGCAAAATGGCATGCTTGCGAATCATGTGCTCCATCGCTTGTTCGAATATCCGTTCCGAGAAAGCCGTATCTTGAAATTCATACACGAACTGCTCATGATACAGCTGATCGTGCGGTTGGCTGACGGAATGGTAGATCATGCCTTGCTGGATATCGCTGAGCGGAAAGAAATCTTCAATTTCCTCGTTATGCAAGGAAGTGCCGGCGGCCGACGACAGCAGTCCCAGCTGCCAGTTCTCCAGCTTTACTTTCGCAGCCACAATCCTACCGTTCTCCTGCTCGTACTTCCGACGATCCAGGAAACCGGCTAATTCCCTAATTGTAGAGTGCTGATAAAACTCCAACAGTTGCAGGTTTGTCTGACAAATCTTTCTGATCGTGGAGAGGATGCGAATCGATTTGATCGAATCACCACCGATGTCCTGATAGCGCTCGTCGATGCCGATTCGTTCGAGTCCGAGCACCTCCTGCCAGACGGCTGCCAACTGCCGCTCGAGCTCATTTCGCGGAGCGACATACGCCTCGCGCTCTACATTCTCCTCCGGCGCCGGGAGCGCCTTGCGGTTCAGCTTCCCATTCGGCGTCAACGGCATTGCTTCCAGTGCCACCAAGTATGCCGGCACCATGTAGGAGGGCAGCCGCTCCGCCAAATACGTTCTTACTTCACCGGCTTCCAGGTCGCCGTCGGCCACATAATATGCGCAC
>NZ_BBYF01000027.1 GCF_001894745.1 Paenibacillus sp. NAIST15-1 | reverse complement strand
CGATGGTACTTGGACCGCAGGGTCCCGGGAGAGTAGGACGTCGCCAAGCGATTAAAGACCACTGTTGAGACATCTCGACGGTGGTCTTTTTTATCTATACCTAATATAGGTATGTTAAAAAGCCGAATGCTTGCGCCTAATTTAGGTTAACAGCAATCGGCTTTTTTTCTTATATGCTTACGCTTTGTACAGGCATATGTCCATTTCGTTGACTTTAACGAGTCCACTTGAGTCGACAGCGCGCATCGTCAATAGGCAATACCAGCGTGGAGACAGCAGCCATAAGTGCCAGAACACATTCAACAAAGTGAGCTCCAATGGAAGCCATGGGCATAAAATAAGAATGACTAAAAACGTAATGGATGTCGTATGCAGCATAATTTTTGTGAGATATCTTAGGCTGATGAATTGCTGTGGGAGTGGCAAGTAACCAATCCATGGCATACGCCACCGCCAAGCCCATCTCCCTTTATATGTGTACCGATCTACGATGAAGATGGATCGGCCTATTACATAATGGAGCCATGCAATGAGTACACAAGAAGCAGCGACATAGCCGATACCGAGGAGGCTATGTTGGTACAGTGCGACTGCGATACACAGTGCAGCTAACGTGGAAAAGGCAATGATGAAAGGCTTCGCTAGACGAACTCTCTTCAGCAGCTGATAATGATAAAATGTTCGCTCCATTTGTTCATTGCGTATGGTTGACATTGAGCGAACCCTCCTTTTCAAGTTGAACAATAATTTATATATCGGTATTTATTCTATGAAAATGTAGAAGGGATAGAAATTGAAGAAGAATGTAATGAAGATCAAAAATGTTGAAAAAGGGTTCAAACCGTACAAACACCAATACCATCAATCCATCATACATATATAAAAACATTTGAAACCGGCTATGAAACTGGTATATATCCATAGAGTTACGGGCATACTTATCATATAACCGCTAAAGGTGGGATTGACATGGAACGTCAGGATACACACTGCATTGTGTGCGGTGAAGCGACGAATGACGGCATAATGGTCGTCAATCAGTTTATTTGTACAGCATGTGAGCAAGAAATGGTTAAGACTGATGTGCAGGATCTGAAATATTCATTCTTCATTCATAAGCTAAAGCGATTATGGCTGCACACGAATGTGTAAGATAGCTCCCCTTGATTTGCTTACTCGTTAGGGCCCGATTCAGTGGGCTCTTTTTGCTTTTTATTGAACAACAGATGAAGAAGCGCACAATTTACGTTACAATAAATGAAGCAATAATAAAGGGGCAACCTTGATGAATATACGTAAGGGGACTTCTCACTTGGCGCTTGATGTACAAGAGCAACTGCGGGCGCCACTTGTGGAAGCTTTACTTCAATATAATAGAAACCGGCACGCATCTTTCCATGTACCAGGTCATAAGGATGGACATTGGTATGAGCAAGCGGGGCTTTCCTTATCTGAGCAGGGAGAATGGAGTATGCTGCTTCAGAGGATGTCACAGCTGTTATCGATTGATGTGACGGAAGTAGAAGGTACAGATGATTTGCATCATCCGACAGGAGCGATTGCAGAGGCACAGCAGCTAGCTGCGAAGTTGTTCGGTTCTGAAGAGACGCACTTTCTTGTAGGGGGCAGTACGGTTGGCAATATTGCACTCCTTATGAGCTGTTGTATTCAGCCGAACGATATTGTGCTCGTACAGCGCAACGTTCATAAGTCTGTATTACACGGGCTTATGATGGCAGGTGCAAGAGCTGTATTCCTTACACCACAGATGGATATGACAAGCGGTCTTGCTACTGCACCGACCAGTGAAGCGGTAGAGAAGGCACTTCAGGCATACCCAGAAGCGAAGGCTGTATTCGTGACGAATCCAAATTATTATGGAATGGGGATTGATCTCCGTCAACTTGCGGCTATTACTCATCGTTATAATATCCCACTGCTGGTGGATGAGGCACACGGAGCTCATTATGGGCTCCATCCCGCATTTCCAGAATCCGCTCTGCAGGCAGGTGCGGACGGTGTTGTACAGTCAACGCATAAAATGCTTGGCGGCATGACGATGAGTGCGATGCTTCACGTTCAAGGAGCTATGCTTAATCGAGCAAGGCTGAAGAAACTGCTTACGATGTTGCAAAGTTCTAGCCCTTCCTATCCTTTAATGGCATCGCTTGATATCAGCCGCTATTATATAGCGCGAAACGGGCAAGAGGCGTTTGAGGAGGGTCTGAAGGCGGTGCAGCTCGTACGAGCTGCACTGGCTAACCTGGACGCATTTGAGGGTATAGAGATACAAAGCACTCATTCACAGTCCGCCTATTGCAGTCTTGATCCATTCAAGGTGACGATTCGATGCAGGGAGGGACTGTGCAGCGGTTATAAGCTGTTAGATCAGCTTGCTCTGCACGGGTGTACTGCCGAGATGGCCGATTTGCGGCATACGGTGCTTGTATTCAGTCTAGGCAGTACATTAGAGGATGCGAAGCGATTAATTAGGGCTTTGCAAGCGGTTGCTGTGACGTTGGACAATAACACTCCATATACTAAGATACAGGCGGGTACCTATATGGAGATTACTGATGCGTCTGCACATCCGATTGTGATGGCTGACGGGCATCGATTGTTCTCTGAGCCTGTATCCTTCTCGATATATGAACAAGAGCATGTACGAACGAAGCAAGTACTTGTGCAGGAGGCAATTGGGCACAAGGCAGCAGAGTCGGTGATTCCTTATCCGCCGGGCATTCCATTACTTTATCCGGGTGAGATTATTACAGAGGATGCAGCACAACAGCTGATCATGCTTGCATATGCCGGAGCTAAGTGCCATGACGCAGAAGATGAATCCTTGCGAACGATTCGTATTGTGGATACTGAAGAAGAGAAGGGAATTGAGGAATAGATATGAGTAAGCAGCAACGAGCAGAACGTCCCGGGTGGTTCATTACACTGGAAGGTGGAGAAGGAGCAGGCAAGTCATCCGCGATTGAACTGCTGACGGATAAGCTGCGGCAGCAAGGAGTGAACGTCGTAGTCACTCGGGAGCCGGGAGGAGTTCGCATTGCCGAGAAGATTCGCAGCATTATCCTCGATCCTGAGCATACAGAGATGGATGCTCGAACAGAAGCATTGCTTTATGCAGCTGCCCGCAGACAGCATCTTGTGGAAGTTGTTATTCCAGCCTTAGAGCAGGGAGCAATCGTCTTATGTGACCGATTTGTTGACAGCTCGCTTGCCTACCAAGGCTACGCACGAGGACTCGGGATGGAAGATGTATGGGAAATCAATCGATTCGCGATTCACGATACAATGCCGGATATTACGTTCTGGTTAGATATTGATCCACAGGCTGGATTGGATCGGATTGCGGCTAATCAGGCTCGTGAAGTGAACCGACTCGATAAAGAGAAGCTTGCATTCCACGAAGCAGTGCGCGAAGGGTACGGACGAATTGCTAAGCAGCAGCCGGAACGGATTGTGAAATTGGATGCTACACAGTCGCTAACGCAAATAAGTGGGCAAATGTTCGACATTTTATGTGAGCGAACGCAGGATTTTGCAGGTCGGATGTATAAATAAGTAACATCATTCCAAATAGGGATGCCAAGAACTTTATTTTAAGGAGGATGACCAGGCATGAAGATGGTTGTGGCCATTGTACAAGACAAAGACAGCAATCGGCTTTCCGGTGCATTAGTAAAGGCGAATTTTAGAGCGACCAAGCTGGCGAGTACGGGTGGATTTTTGCGTGCAGGCAATACGACGTTCATGATAGGTGTGGAGGATGATCAAGTGAGCACCGTCCTGAATGTCATCCGCAGCAACTGTAAGGTGAGAGATCAGCTTGTCACCCCAGTGACCCCGCTCAGTGGTACTTCGGATTCTTATATGCCGCTGCCTGTTGAAGTACAGGTAGGGGGAGCGACCGTGTTTGTGCTCCCAGTAGAGCGGTTCGAGCATTTTTAACATTTCGTCCGTAATATTACGATATAATAGAAGTAATCCGCAGATGGATGGATTTCAATCGAATCATACTATGAAGCGAACGATTGCAGGTGATATGGAGTGAAAATTAACCCTGGATTTCGCCCCTTCGGCACGGATGTGCGTATGGGTGAATCTGTAACCAAGCCTGTCCAGCACAAGTCTTTTGCGGACATGATGAACAATCGTCATGATCAAGCGAGCAATGATGAGCTGCAGCAGAGGCTGCAAGATATTTATCAGCAAGGGGAACGACTGTCGAAGTCCATGACGATTCGTGAGCTTCGCATGTACCGAATGATGGTGAAGCGTTTTTTGGAGGATACAGTACGGCGGAACCTGAAAATTCGGGAAACGCGTGGATGGGATCGACGCGGCAGAAGCAAACGATATCAGATTGTCGATGAGATTGACAGTGCTCTCATTGAATTAGCGGATCATCTGCTGGAGACGGAGCAAGGTAAAATTGATCTGCTTCATAAAGTAGGGGAAATTCGCGGGATGCTGATTAACCTGTGCTTCTAGTCAAGCTAGGGGAATTTCCCCATATCCCATGACTAGAGCAGAGCTTCTTGCTCCGTATCGCATTCTGGTTATATATATGGAAGGAATACGCATAACATGTCGTTTGAACAAATTCTCGGACAGGATCGAGCTAAGAAAATATTGCAAAATGGTCTGCGCACAGACAAGGTATCCCATGCCTACTTATTCAGTGGACCGAAGGGCACGGGCCGGATGGCTGCTGCGCTAACCTTCACCAAGGCGTTATTCTGTGAACGCATGACAGATGATGCTTGTGGGGAATGTCTTTCTTGTCGGAAAATTGAGCACGGCAACCATCCTGATGTGCATATTATTCTACCAGAGGGACAGTCGATTAAGATCGATCAAATTCGCGAGCTGCAGCGCGAATTTTCCTACCGAACCCAAGCTACAGGCCGGAAAGTGTACATTATGGAGCAGGCGGAGAAGATGACCGTGCAAGCGGCCAACAGCCTGCTTAAATTTTTGGAGGAGCCAACAAGTCCTGCAGTGGCTATTCTGATTACAGAGAATGGACAAGCGATGCTGCCAACCATTCAATCCCGTTCACAGATGGTGCCATTTACACCGCAGGATCCGAACCTTATCTGTCAAACGTTAGTAGCAGAGGGTAGTCCTGCTATATTAGCTCGTGCAGCTGTCTATCTTGTAAACGGCCTAGAAGCTGGACTTGAGCTATGTGGACAGAATTGGTTTGCAGAAGTGAGAAACGTAATGTTACAATTAGGAAAGGAGTGCGAAGCAAGACTTCCTTCCGCACTTCTAACCGCACAGCAGAAGTTGTTTAAGACCGAGCTTGCTGAACATACGGACATGTTGTTCCGTTTGTTCCATCTCTGGTTTCGAGATATGTTGAATTACCAATACAACCGGCAGGAGAGTCTCGTCTTTATCGATCAGCTTGATACAATCAGCAAGCTGGCCTGGACGAAGTCGGCTGAAGGATGGATTCGGTGCATGGATGCGGCGACGGAGGCGCAGAAGCGGGTGCGCGCCAATGTAAGCCCGCAACTTGCTTGCGAGCAGTTTCTGGTTGGAATCCAAGGAGGTACTTGATTGTATAATGTAGTCGGCGTCCGTTTTAAGAGAGCGGGCAAAATATACTATTTCGACCCGGTCGAATGGCCGGTCCAGAGGGACCAGCATGTGATCGTCGAAACGGCGCGCGGCATTGAGTACGGCAAAGTCGTGATTGGTCCGAAGACCGTCGGTGAGAACGATGTGGTGCTTCCCTTGAAGAAAGTCATTCGCATCGCTAATGAAGCGGACGCTACATTGGTGGATGCGAATCGGCAAGCTGCGAAGGATGCGTTCGCAACCTGTATGGACAAGATTAAGGCGCATCAATTAAAGATGAAACTTGTAGATGTTGAATATACGTTTGATCGGAACAAAATCATCTTTTACTTTACGGCAGAAGGACGCGTGGACTTCCGCGAGCTGGTGAAAGACTTGGCCAGCGTATTCCGGACACGGATTGAGCTCCGGCAGATTGGTGTACGGGACGAGGCGAAGATGCTTGGCGGCATTGGGCCTTGCGGGCGCGTGTTATGCTGTTCCTCATGGTTAGGTGATTTTGAACCGGTATCTATTAAAATGGCAAAAGACCAGAACTTATCGCTGAATCCTACGAAAATATCCGGTTTGTGCGGTCGCTTGATGTGCTGCCTGAAATACGAGCATGACAATTATGAAAGCGTGAAAGAAGAGCTTCCTACAGTCGGCAAGTGGGTTGTTACCTCGATAGGAGAGGGCAAGGTCGTCGGTATTAATGCCGGTGAACGTAAAGTGCACGTCCAATTAGCGGATATCGGCAAGGTGAAAGATTTTGCTTTCGACGACGTTGTCGTAAAATAAATAGCGGACATTTTCACGCTCTGGGGTGGGAACTTGGAGAAGAAAGACATTTTTGCGCAGATTCATGAATTGGAAACGCATATGGGAGACCTTCATCAAGAGCTTGGTGCGCTGAAACTCGTCGTCAAAGAGCTGCTGGAAGAGAATCAACGCTTGTGGATGGAGAATCAGCAGCTGCGCAAAGTACTGCACCACGAGCATCACGAGCACTTGGAAGTTGAACCTGAGGTGAAGGGAGACTCGGCACCCGCAGTAAATCCTGATCCAAATGGAGATTCCAAAGAGAACGTGGTTGGCGAAGGGTATGATAATTTGGCGCGGCTGTATCATGAAGGGTTTCACATTTGCAACGTGTATTATGGACATTTGCGGACGGAAGGTGACTGTTTGTTCTGTCTGTCCTTCCTCAATAAATAACCGCGGCCGTAGGTCAGTGGGAACCGATAAGAGGGTTCCCCACCTACGGCTTTTCATCATATTAGGGGCAATTTACAGCATAGCTGATGAGGAAGTCCCTTATGAAACGTTAAAGATATAGGTGTAAGTAGTACTTAAATGAAGATGATAAAGGCAGGGGCGTTATGGAGAATAGAAACGATGTGATCGGGCTGTATCCATCTGAGAGGCTCGACGATTTGCTCACTCATCAATTACGAATCATACAGAGCTCAGAGGTGTTCAGCTTCTCCATGGATGCTGTCCTGCTGGCTCGATTCGCTTCCGTGCCAACGCGTGGCCGGATTATGGATCTGTGTACAGGCAATGGGGTAATCCCACTGCTGCTGTCCACACGGACTAATGCGCAAATCGATGGATTGGAAATACAGCCAAGACTTGCGGATATGGCCAGCCGCAGCGTTCGGCTAAATGGCTTGGAAGAGCGAATACGCATTATCGAAGGGGATTTGAAGGCATTTACACCAGATGCAGAGCGTCCCTTTTACGAAATGATTACAGTAAATCCTCCCTATATGCCGTTGACGGCGGGTGATGTGAAAGAGAACGAGCATTATGCGCTAGCTCGCAGTGAGGTCGCCTGCACATTGGAGGATGTGATTCGCACGAGTGCTAAGCTGCTACGAACGGGCGGGAAGCTTGCCATGGTTCACCGTCCTACCCGATTAACGGATATCATAGCGCTTATGCGGACATATCGATTGGAGCCGAAGCGCATTCGCTTCGTTCATCCACGCGAGGAAGTGGAGGCCAATATGGTACTGATTGAGGCCGCGCGAGACGGCAAGCCGGATGTACGGCTATTGCCGCCGCTTATCGTATATAATGATGGAAATGAATATCGTGAGGAATTAATGGATATCTATTATGGGAAAGCCTCGCAGCTGAAGGATGGGTAATATGCAATTGACGGAACAATATAGCTACCAGCAACAAAACAAGGAAAATGTAGGGGCATTATATCTTGTAGGGACGCCGATTGGAAATCTGGAAGATATGACATTCCGGGCTGTACGCATACTGCGGGAAGCTGATATTATTGCGGCGGAAGATACACGTGAGACAAGGAAGCTGTTGAGTCATTTCGAAATTACAGGGAAGACGCTGTACAGCTATCATGAGCATAACAAGCAGGCAAGCGGACCTGAACTTGTGCGTATCATGGAAGAAGGCAAGCGTATCGCCCTTGTGAGCGACGCCGGGTTACCCGCGATATCAGATCCGGGTGCAGATCTTGTTCAACTGGCTGTAGAAGCGGGCATTCCTGTTATTCCGATTCCTGGACCAAATGCGGCTTTATCTGCCTTAATTGCGTCTGGCCTGCCAACGAATCGTTTCACATTCGTAGGTTTCCTTCCGCGGGAGAAGAAGCATGCAGATGCTGTGCTTGCCTCACTCCGAATGGAAGCGGGAACGCTGTTATTCTATGAGTCACCACATCGTATTGCGAAGACGCTCGATCGGCTTGCTTCCGCATACGGAGACAGCCGCCGGATTACGATTGCCCGCGAACTGACGAAGCGTTACGAACACTTCATCCGGGGTACGGTTGGTGAATGCATTGACTTTGTAAGCGAGAATCCTCCATTAGGAGAATGTTGTATCGTCGTCGAGGGCGCTGATGAGAATGGAACTTCTCAAGATGCGGGACAAGCATGGTGGCAGGAACTGACGGAAGAAGAGCATGTTGCGCATTATGAACGTGAACAGGGAGTATCACGCAAGGATGCAATGAAACTGGCAGCCAAGGATCGTGGTGTATCCAAACGGGATATCTATCAGGCATTGTTATAGAACAAGAATGGATACAATGGATCATAAGCGAAACATGCAGAATATAGAGGGAAAACCCTTGCTGTAAAACAAAAAAAAGACCTCCATGGTTGGGTTCAAAACCATGGAGGCATCAAGGAAGATATAAAAAGGTTAGAATTAACATATGTGATTAGAGCTATTATAACCTATTTTTTTTATTTTGTCACAGGTTGTGGTATTTCTGATATACATTCGTGACAAACAATTTTTCCTTTAAAGTATGTAACGTTCTCTGCATTGCCGCAGAAGATGCATGCTGGCTCATATTTCTTAAGCATGATGCGCTCTCCGTCAACGTAAATTTCTAGCGCATCCTTTTCACCGATACCAAGGGTGCGGCGAAGCTCGATCGGAATGACGACACGACCTAGTTCATCTACTTTACGGACGATACCAGTGGACTTCATCATAGTTCAACGCTCTCCTCTTTGCTTTAGCATGAAATGTCATATTTCGACAAAATTCTTTTTGGCTGATTCTTATCGTACCAACCATTCC
The DNA here is from genome assembly GCF_001894745.1 of Paenibacillus sp. NAIST15-1. Taxonomy (GTDB): domain Bacteria; phylum Bacillota; class Bacilli; order Paenibacillales; family Paenibacillaceae; genus Paenibacillus_B; species Paenibacillus_B suaedae. Next base: position 53,537 of record NZ_BBYF01000027.1, on the reverse strand, counting down.
CAAATTAGTCAACCTAAAAAATGTATACTTGGCGTGCTAATTTATGGATTTTAGGTTTTTTTTAGCTTATATTAAGCTGTTTTTAACGACGTAGCGTACACTTTTACACTCGTATGGTATTTTTTATGCAAAAATAAACAGAAACAAGAATAAACCAAATCTTTTCGACAATAAGGCAGACTATGTCGAAAAGGTTCGAATCGAAAGGAGTGATTTTCAATGTTATTAGAGGAAAAAGTGTTCAAGGATCCGGTTCACAATTATGTGCATGTTCAAGATCGAACAATTTGGGATTTGATTAACACAAGGGAATTCCAGCGGCTCCGCCGCATTCGCCAATTAGGAACTTCCTATTTAACATTCCATGGGGCAGAGCATAGCCGCTTTTCTCATTCTCTGGGCGTATACGAGATTACTCGGCGGATTATTTCTCAATTTGAACGAAACCAATACGAGGACTGGCCGCAAGAAGAGAGGCTGGTTGCCTTATGTGCTGCACTGCTTCATGATGTGGGCCATGGACCGTTCTCTCATTCCATTGAAGAGGCCTTCGATATGTTTCATGAAGATTGGACATACCGCATTATAATAGAAGATACCGATATCAATCGCGTGCTGAGACAAGTAGACCCCCAGCTCCCAACCAAGGTGGCATCAGTGATTCGCAGGACATATGAGCGGCCGATTGTCGTGAATTTGGTATCCGGCTCCCTTGATGCGGATCGTATGGACTATTTGCTGCGGGATGCATATTTTACCGGTGTTAATTACGGTACATTCGATATTGATCGTATTCTAAGGGTGCTGCGACCGCTTAAGGATCGGATTGTAGTCAAAGAGAGCGGCATGCACGCAGTAGAGCATTACTTGCTAGCTCGATATGAGATGTACTGGCAAGTTTACTTCCATCCGGTAACCCGAAGCTCGGAGATGTTACTTCGCCTGATTTTCAAACGAGCCAAAGAATTATATTTGGGTGGATACACTTTTCAATATTTCCTCTCTCCTCTAGATGCTTTATTTGAAGGAACGATTACGACGGAACAATATATCCAAATGGATGAGGCATTTGTACAGACCGCATTTATGCAGTGGACAAGGGAGAAGGATGAACGTCTCGTTGACTTGTGCCAACGATTCATGGAGCGTAAACTATATAAATATATTGAAGTCGAACAGATGGATGAAGATTTACAGGAACGATTGCGGGCAGAGTGGTCGCAGATTGGGCTTGATCCGAACTATGAACTTATGTTCGATTCTCCCTTCGACAAGCCCTATGATGTATATCGAAAGGGGGATGCCCGTTCACAGCAACATATTATGCTATGGGGGCGGGATCAGCAAATTGTAGAGCTGTCCAAGAAATCGGATATTGTACGTTCCATTAGCGGCATTCGCCGTGGAAAACACTATATCTATTTCCCAATGGACAAGCTTCTGGAAGTCTCGAATCACCTTACGGAAGATACAAGGCGTATGTTTATACGCCGCAATCATTAGATCGATTTACAAGAAAGAAAAAGGGGCGCATAAACGTGTTATTTGATACACATACGCATTTAGACAGCAGCAATTTTAACGAGGATCGCGATCAGGTTATCGCACGGGCCGTTGAACAAGGGGTGACCCGTATGGTTAACATCGGGTTCAATCGAGAGACGATCCCGACGACGATGGCGTTGGCAGAGAAATATGATTTTATCTATGCAGCCGTGGGCTGGCATCCGGTAGATGCCATAACGATGAAGCCGGAGGATATAGACTGGATCGCCAAGCTAACGGAGCATGAAAAGGTTGTGGCGATTGGCGAGATCGGACTGGACTATCACTGGGATACGTCTCCGAAGGATGTTCAGCACCGTGTATTCCGCGAGCAAATTGGGTTGGCGCGAGAATTGAAGATGCCGATCATTATTCATAATCGTGAAGCGCACGAAGATGTAATCCGCATCTTGCGCGAGGAGAAGGCTCACGAAGTAGGGGGCATCATGCACTCCTTCTCAGGTAGCTGGGAAACAGCGAAGATGTGCCTGGATATGGGCTTCTACCTTTCATTTGGAGGACCTGTTACTTTCAAAAATGCAAAACAGCCGAAAGAAGTACTTGTTAAGGTTCCGAATGATCGATTGCTTGTGGAGACGGATTCCCCCTATTTGACTCCTCATCCGTTCCGAGGCAAGCGCAATGAGTCCGCATATGTTCGTCTTGTTGCAGAGGTTGCAGCAGAGCTGAAAGGTATGGAATTTGAAGAATTTTGCAGAATGACGACTCAAAATGCAATGACATGTTTTGACATCGCATGAAAACGGGCCAAAAACAAGTGAAAAAAAGACATCGGCCATAAAATAAGTGGATTTCATAATGAAAAACGGATTAAGTTACATTTTTTTAACCATTTTTCGCGAAAAACGGAATTGCTACTGTCTTTACAAGAAGATTGCAAACACGATATGATTTCTCACAGATGTTATTACACAATTCAATATTGTTCCAACTAATTCAGTATCGCTTAATCTCCATGAAGTGGAGAGCGGGGGAACCAGAGTGTGAACGACATGACATGAGTACATGTTCAATCACACGGATTAATTCCTTGGGGTGAATTAGGGACGACCGAGCCATGAGCCGGTTGGTTCCGATAGGGCGACTCTCAAGCCCGAACCCGACAGCTAACCTCGTCAGCGTACCGAGAGAGGGTTCCTCGCGTCCTACACTGTTGACGTTTGGGTTTCTATTACGGAAGCCGCGAAAGAGTCTCCTCTTACGAAGGGCTTCTTTTGTTTACTCTCAAACATTCTTTTTTTTGAATAATGAGAATAAAGACGTCATAGGGTGTAAGAAATAGGAGGTGGGAGCAGCCAATACTGAAACGTTGGTACGGAGATTTCGGCATTGTCTTGAACGATTACATGCTCGTTTATGGCAAGTGAAGTCTCTCGTAAACATTCTTGAAATAGTCGCGTCAGATGGAATCATGCAGAGCACTCGACGGCGGGACTATGTAAGGAGGACCGAGAAATGGGACAGATCGTGAACAACGAAACCCATGAACCCCGATCATCCAGCATGTCACTCGCATTGCGATGGAAGCATGAAAATGTGCGTGTTATCACCGTTATTGCAGCTGTAGCAATCGTGATCACATTAATAGCAGTCTTGACTTGGTATAATGTAACGAAGAAGACAGTGGCTGTGCTCGTTGATGGACAAGAGCGTTCAGTCGAAACTCGCCTAGATACGCTTCGCAATGTTTTGGATGAGCATGCGATAGCGCTTGGGGCATACGATGTAGTATCGAAGCCGCTTGATGCAGAAATTGCTGATGGAGATCGAGTTATTATTGAACGCGCTTTGCCTATCCAAATTACAGCGGATGGGAAGAAAGAAACACAATTTACGACGAAGAAGTCGGTGCATGATGCACTGAGTTCGCTGCAAATCCAAGTGAACCCTGAAGATAAGGTATTCCCTTCTAAGCGTGCCTCTATTTCGAAGAACATGGATATTCGTATCGTCCGTGTCAGCAAGAAGATGGAAGAGCGTAAAGTGAAGGTTCCTTATCAAGTGGTGAAGCAGGCAGATGCTACTCTCCTTAAGGGGAAGACCAAGACGGTTCAAGATGGAAAAGAAGGCTTGGTTGTCCAGAAAGTACAGAAAACGTACGAGGATGGTAAGCTCGTATATGCGCAGATGGTCGACAAATCCGTTCATACAAAACAAGTGAATCAAGTGATAGCCTATGGAACGAAGAAGGAACCGGAAGTTGCTGTTCTGTCAGTGAACGCGCAGGAAGACGATTCTGACAATGTTTCCAGTGGCGACAAAGATTTTAACTATAAAAAAGTGCTGAAGAACGTTCAACTGACGGCGTATACGGAATCTGAGGGATCGGCTGGTGCGAAGACGGCATCTGGCGCAATAGTATCAGAAGGTCGTACTATCGCGGTTGATCCGAAGGTCATTCCGCTCGGCTGGTGGGTATATATCGAAGGGATTGGATTCAGACGTGCTGAAGATACAGGTGGCGCGGTCAAGGGGAAAATTATCGATGTATACTTCGACAGCAAGAAGGCGGTCAGCAAATTCGGACGCAAGAAGGGGTACACCGTATACGTGGTTGGCCCAGTCAAGCCGGAATCGAACTAACGCACAAGGTATGCAGCCATGTGTAATTAGGATATAGTAATGAATAATGATTTATGTCATGCTAAGAAGAGGGGACACCCTCTTCTTTTGTTGTTTATTTATGAATGGAGAGCAAGAGAAGGATGCGGAATTAGGAAGCAGCCTTGTGGTGAGAGGAGCAAGCATATTGATACGCGAAGTGATAGTTGTAGAAGGCAAAGATGATACCGTTGCCATTCACCGTGCCGTTGAGGCGGATACAATTGAGACAGGTGGATCGGCGATTAATGATACAACGATAAAACGCATCGCATTGGCCCAAGAGCGCCGAGGGGTTATTATTTTCACGGACCCAGATCATGCGGGGGAGAAAATTCGGAAGACGATAGCAGAACGTGTACCTGGGTGCAAACACGCTTTCCTGCCTAGACATGAGGCGATAGCCAAAGGGGATCTTGGTGTGGAGAATGCAAAGCCAGAAGCGATTCGCCGTGCCTTAGAGCAGGTTCGCTCCGAGATGCCAAGCATGACATCAGAGCTGACGTGGACGGATCTCGTCGAAGCGGGATTAACGACGCATGCAGGCTCTGCAGAACGCAGACGGCAGTTAGGTGAAATATTGGGCATTGGATACTGCAACGCGAAGCAGATGCTCAAGCGCTGCGGTGTGTTCCAGATCGGACGAGAGGAATTTGAGAACGCCTTGCGGAAGCTGAACCAATTCGAGCAGGAACAATGTGCAGAAGGAGAATAGATGGAATGACGCAGACGAGAATAGATATTGCAACACCGAATCGCACGAAAGACATTATACGCAAGCATGGGTTTTCATTTAAGAAAAGCTTAGGACAGAACTTTCTAATTGATATGAACATTTTGCGCCGTATTGTGGATGCTGCAGAGCTGGATGATGTGACAGGTGCCCTGGAGATTGGGCCTGGGATCGGTGCGCTTACGGAGCAGCTCGCTAAGCGCGCTCGTCGTGTAACAGCAGTCGAGATCGATCAGCGCTTGCTTCCGATATTAGGGGAAGTGCTGGAGCCCTATGAACATGTCCATGTTGTACATGGGGATGTATTGAAGGTGGATTTGCATGAATTGTTCCGCGAACAGTTCCAAGATGTCGAGCGGGTAAGTGTTGTGGCCAACTTGCCGTATTATGTGACGACCCCGATTATGATGAAGCTTCTGGAGGAGCGTCTGCCGCTCAAGAACATCGTCGTCATGATTCAGAAGGAAGTCGCAGAGCGAATGGCAGCGAAGCCAGGAGGCAAGGATTACGGCAGCTTAAGTGTGGCTGTTCAATATTTTGCAGAGCCGGAGCTTGTATGCACCGTACCGCATACGGTGTTCATCCCGCAGCCAAATGTAGAGTCTGCAGTAATCCGTCTACGTGTGAGACAGACTCCATCTGTGCAGGTGAAGGATGAGTCGCTGTTATTCGATGTTGTACAGGCTTCGTTCGCTCAGCGTCGCAAGACGATTTGGAATAACCTAAAGGCTCGCTATGCCAGCAAGTGTGGGACAGACAGGCTGACAGAAGCGCTTGCTTCAGCACATATTGAACCGAGTCGCCGAGGGGAAACACTCTCGATTGAGGAGTTCGCTGCTCTGTCCGATGCGATCGGCCAAGCCATTGCACGTGCAGAAGAAGAGGATCAAGCGGAATAACATATTTTTAAGGCTTAGGCATCACCAATTTACGCGTTTGCCCATAGGATAGTCGGAGAGGTGATTGATCCTATGAACGAGCCAGTGAAGCAAGGAGATTTGGTCGTACGCAAGTCGTACGGTGGCGATATTACATTCCGTGTGGAGGAGATCTTCCGACAGATTGCGGTTATTAAGGGGACGGATTACCGCTTACTGGCGGATTCCCATGTTGAAGATTTAGTTAGTGTACCGAAGGCAACGATTGCGCGCCGCACGGAACAGGCTCATATCAAGATGTTGGAGTCTGTCGAGGTGCTTGAACAGCAGCGTAGGCAGCTGCAAGAGCGCAGGCGGACGGAGCTTCCATTTGCAGAGACGCCGAATTCCATTTCAACCTTTGATATGCCGGGAACGGTACTCCATCTGGATGGGGATCCCGGGTATTTACAGAAAAGCATGGCGATATATAATCAGCTCAACGTGCCGGCAGAAGGCCATTATGTGAATGAACGCAATATGGCAGATACGTTGTATCGGCTGCTGCCGCGAGTGAAGCCGAATATAATCGTCATTACGGGACATGATGGTGTATTGAAGAACGGCAGGTACCGTGATCTGTTAAATTTGCAGAATTATAAGAACTCCCAGAACTTCGTTAATGCAGTACAGACGGCAAGGCAGTATGAGCGCCATCTTGATTTATTGACTATAATTGCCGGGGCATGCCAATCTCACTTCGAGGCGCTTCTGCAAGCAGGAGCCAACTTTGCAAGTTCACCGGGCCGAATTATGATTCATGCCCTTGATCCAGCTTACGTAGCGGTTAAGGCCTCATATACCTCAATTCGTGATACCGTACAGATTGGGGATATTGCGCCTCATATGGTCAGTGGCATTGACGGGGTGGGAGGCATTGAGACAAAGGGAAGTTATCGCGTGGGCATGCCGAAGTTGAAGGATTTATCGACATTGAACGTTACACCAACCGTAATATAAGCGGCCTATGTATAAAATACAGAAAAAAGAACCATTTTAATAAATTTGGACAAAAAAACACATTGACACGAAAACGGTGTTATTGTTATAATTATTCGTTTATTTGACAACACCTCCTGAATTGGTTATAATGGACAAGGAAAGAGGTGGTAGCTGTAATGGCGAAAAACGCGCTGTTTGAAATTCGTCGTTGTCTTGAAGCACATGTCGGTCAGAAGATTCTGCTCCGCGCCAATGGCGGTCGTCGGAAAACGATTGAGCGTACGGGCGTGTTGGAAGAAACCTACCCTTCTGTATTTATTGTTAAGTTGGACCAGGATCAGAACGCGTTTAAGCGGGTATCCTATAGCTATGCAGATATATTAACAGAATCGGTCCAAGTGACCGTATGCGCCGATAACGGCGAGTTGAAGATTGAATATGTTCGCGGTTAAGCGACATGACGGCAGCCTGTGAGGGCTGCCTTTTGTTTGTTTTGAAGGAATAACATAGCACTTACGGTCATGGTTCACCCGGATATTCCCCCATAAATCGGAACTGGAGTGTACGTATAATGGAGACGGCTTCTACTCACATTAACGGTAGGCCGATGATTATGTCGTGCTTGCTGATGATATGAACATTAAGGTAAGCGTGGGAGGTGCAGTGATGAGCCGAAGAAAGCGCAGCTTCATGTCTGAAGAGCTGAAGGTGGAATTGGCTAAAGATCTTGGCTTCTACGATACGGTGTCCAAATACGGATGGGGTGCTATCCGTGCGAAGGATGCTGGCGATATGGTCAAGCGGGCCATTCAACTTGCCGAAGAGGCAGCCTCGAAAAAATAACGAGTCAAGAACCTCCTATCCAGCGAGCATCGGATCTATTCCGCTCTGTTCGCTTTTTTTATTACGAAATCATGTTCATTGCCTGTATACGTACACATATGACTTGCACCATAGAGTCTGTTATAATAACGTAAGCGATCCGTAGGATAAAGAAGGGTGAACGCGAGTGAAAGTGTACGAGAAGGCGCCTGCCAAAATAAATTTGCTGTTGGATGTGCTGCGTAAGCGCGAGGATGGGTATCATGACGTCGAAATGGTCATGACGATGGTAGACTTAGCGGACCGTCTCGAGATGGAGGAACTTCCTCGAGATACGATTATCATCTCCAGCCAAGCAGGTTACATACCGTTAGATGAGAAGAACTTGGCGTTCCAAGCGGCAAAACTAATTAAAGAACGTTATGAAGTGAAGCAAGGCGTATATATTCATTTAGATAAAAAAATACCAGTAGCTGCCGGACTAGCCGGTGGAAGCAGCGATGCTGCTGCTACACTGCGAGGCTTGAATCGATTATGGAAGTTAGGGATTCCTGATGAGGAGCTGCAGGTGCTTGGTGCGGAACTTGGGTCAGACGTCCCGTTCTGCGTGACGGGAGGGACTGCAATAGCTCGCGGCCGCGGAGAGGCACTTGAGATGATTGAGCAGCCACCTCAATGCTGGGTTGTGCTTGCCAAGCCGCCGATTAATGTATCGACGGCTGATGTCTATGGGCGCCTTAGGGCGAGTCAGATTACGGAGCATCCATCGCTGGATCAAATGCGCAGAGCGATACAGATCCAAAGCTTCCAAGGGGTGTGTGAATCGCTTGGCAATGTGCTGGAGGATGTCACGCTGCCGCTCCATCCGGAGGTGCAGCAGTTGAAGGATGCTATGCTTCGGCTCGGGGCTGAAGGAGTGCTGATGTCGGGCAGCGGTCCGACGGTATTCGGCCTCGTGTCTAAAGAATCTAAGATCGCAAGGATCTATAATGGACTGCGCGGTTTTTGCAAGGAAGTGTACGCGGTACGCTTGTTGGGATAACAGGCTTAAATAGATTAACGTGTATCAAGAAGGCGATATGGTTACAATTCAAGGATTGTTTGACTTGACAAGCGGCCATCATCTTGCTAACTAGCGTACATTCATGTAATATCTACAATATAATATTCGGTTTTGAGCGAGGAGTAATCATGAAAAAATTGAAGCGAAGCGCCCGTCTGGTTGAGATGACCCAATATCTGATGTCTAAGCCGCATACGCTCATACCGCTCACGACATTTGCAGAACGTTACGGTGCAGCCAAGTCTTCCATTAGCGAGGATTTGGCTATTATTAAAGAGGTGTTCGAGAGCGAAGGGACGGGAGATTTACTGACGCTGGCTGGTGCTGCAGGCGGAGTGAAGTTTATTCCGAAATGCACGCCTGATATCGCACTTCCTGTCATTGAGTCTTTATGCGCATCAATGGGGCATCCAGACCGGGTGCTTCCTGGGGGATATTTCTATATTACTGATATTTTAGGCCAACCAGCCTTGATGAACGATGTAGGTCGAATGTTCGCATCTGCCTTTGCAGGCTGCAATATTGACGTCGTGATGACGGTAGAGACGAAGGGGATTCCAATTGCCTATGCGACTGCTGCTCATCTGAACCTGCCAGTGGTGCTAGTACGTCGCGACCATGTTGTGACAGAGGGATCGGCCGTTAGCATTAACTATGTATCAGGATCGCAGAAGAGCATCCATACGATGACACTCGCACGGCGTGCCTTGAAGGAGCGCTCACGTGTATTAATCGTGGACGACTTCATGCGTGCTGGTGGAACGATTCACGGCATGATGGATCTGCTGAAGGAATTCGATGCCACAGTAGCGGGTGTTGGTGTATTGGTAGAATCGGAGGATGTATCGAACGAAGAACGGCTGTTGACAGATTATGTGTCTCTCATTCGCGTTGGGACTGTAGATGCGCGGACTCGTCATATTATGGTGAAGCCGGGGAACTACTTCGATAAGGAATAAGCGATAGAGAACAACATTGATTCGGGAGGGTATTCAAATGTCTCATGAATTAGAAGCAATTGCAACGAATCAAGCGCCTGCGGCCATTGGCCCATACTCACAAGCAATGAAGCTGGGCAACCTCTTGTTCACTTCGGGTCAAATTCCGTTGACTGCACAAGGTGTGCTCGTGGAAGGCGGAATTGAGGAGCAGACACACCAAGTGTTCTCCAACTTGAGGGCTGTGCTTGCAGAAGCAGGTACTTCTTTCGATAAGGTAATTAAGGCTACTGTTTTTATCAAGGACATGAATCAATTTGCTCAAATCAATGCTATCTATGAATCGTACTTCGGTAATCACAAGCCTGCACGCTCCTGTGTAGAGGTAGCGAGACTCCCGAAGGACGTACTTGTCGAAATTGAACTGATCGCAGCGATATAAATCGAAGCTTGTCGAATCCGTTAAAGACAGGCATAAATTTTTAAAAAAAGTTAAATTATTGGCAAATTTAAGAAGGATTTTTCATGCGCGTGTGGAATTATACACCAAGTCTCGATGGAAAAAGGTGGTGAACACACGTGCAAATTACTGATGTAAGACTCCGCCGCGTCAACACAGAGGGGAGAATGAAGGCAATCGCATCGATTACGATCGATAACGAGTTTGTCGTTCATGACATTCGTGTAATCGACGGCAACAATGGCATGTTTGTAGCGATGCCGAGCAAGCGGACTCCAGATGGCGAATTCCGCGATATTGCTCATCCGATTTCTTCGGCGACTCGCGAGAAGATTCAAGCTGCTGTATTGGCTGAATACGAACGCGCTGCTACGGAAGAGGAAGTTATCGAAGAGGGCGCGTAGTTTTATGATTTTATAATTGGGGTTGCAAAGAAAGAGAGCCAATCATAGGGGCTCTCTTTTCTTTTTCTCCATAATGAGATATATTCTTCTATGGAGTAAAGGTAGAGCAGGAGGTCGGACGCTTTGAAAAGAATGGCCATTGTGCTTGCTGCCGGACAAGGCAAACGCATGAAGTCAAAATTGTACAAAGTGCTTCATCCCGTATGCGGGAAACCAATGGTAGGGCATGTTCTTGATGCTGTCGAAAGTGTGGATTGTGAGCGCACCGTCGTCATTGTAGGACATGGAGCAGAAGCAGTACAGCAATTCCTGGGGAACCGTGCCGAGTACGCCTTGCAAGCGGAACAGCTTGGTACAGGACATGCGGTTAAGCAAGCGAAGGCGCTTCTTGATGGTGAGGAAGGAACGACACTTGTCATTTGCGGCGATACACCGCTAGTGACACCAGAAACGTTGGCTCAGTTGATGGAACTGCATAACCGCGCTCAGGCGTCAGCGACGATTTTGACGGCTGAACTGAATGATCCGACAGGTTACGGTCGCGTCATTCGCGCAGAAGACGGTTCGGTCTTGAAAATTGTCGAACAAAAGGATTGTACGACCGAAGAACAGCTCGTGAAGGAGATCAATACGGGCACGTATTGCTTCGACAATGTGAAGTTGTTCGCGGCGCTGGAGCAGATCAGAAATGATAATGCCCAGCAAGAGTATTATTTGACTGACGTAATCGGCATCATGAAGGCACAAGGAGATACGGTGCAAGCATATTGTACGCCGGATAACAGTGAGGCAATCGGCGTTAATGATCGCTTGGTGTTGTCTGAAGCGGAACGCTTCATGCGTGAGCGTATCAACAAACGCCATATGCTGAATGGTGTAACGATTATTGATCCTGCCAATACGTATATTGAGTCTGGTGTTGTCATCGGAGCGGATACGATCATTGAACCAGGGACAAGCCTGCGTGGCAACACGACGGTTGGCGGCGAATGCGTTATTGGGCCGAACAGCGAGATTGTTGATTCTACAATCGGCGATCAAGTGCATATTAAGCAATCTGTACTCTGTGAAGCGATTGTAGGCGACGAGAGCTCAGTTGGTCCATTCGCTTATTTGCGTCCAGGCGCACGTCTTGGCAAGCAGGTAAAAGTCGGCGACTTCGTGGAAATTAAAAATGCGTCGCTTGATGATCAAACGAAGGTATCGCATCTCAGTTATATTGGTGATGCCGAAGTAGGGAAGAATGTAAATATTGGATGTGGCGCGATTACGGTCAACTATGACGGCTTCAATAAGTCGCTCACTCAAATTGGCGATGATGCGTTCATTGGCAGCAATGTCAACTTGATTGCACCTATCCAAGTGGGCACTGGCGCTTACGTCGTTGCCGGATCAACGATTACACATCCTGTACCAGATAATGACTTGGCCATCGCTCGTGAGCGTCAAGTAAACAAGCCAGGGTATGCGGAGAAGATTCGCGCCCGTGCAAAAGCAAAAAAAGAACGAGAAAAGTGATCGATAAGGTTGCACTTTTCATTCAATATCGTTTAGCATGGTATTGAGAGCCTTTTTAGTTGAGACCATGTAGGGATAGACTAAGCAGCACCATTAACGGACAGTATAAAACAACGATGAACAAGAACCGGCACGGAGGGTTTTTAATATCATGACGTATTGTGATTCCAAGTTGAAAATTTTCACTTGCAACTCCAATCCTAATTTGGCGAACAAGATTGCAGAATACATCGGAATTCCGATGGGAGATGCAGAAACGAAGAGCTTTAGTGATGGAGAAATCCAAGTTAAGTTGTCTGAAAGTGTACGCGGTTGTGACGTTTACGTCGTTCAATCGACATGCGACCCGGTCAATGACAATTTGATGGAGTTGCTTGTAATGGTGGACGCATTGAAGCGTGCATCGGCAAAGAGCATTAACGTAGTTATCCCTTACTATGGCTACGCTCGCCAAGATCGTAAAGCGCGTTCGCGTGATCCGATTACGGCGAAGCTTGTAGCGAATTTGATCGAGACAGCAGGAGCTCATCGTGTCATTACGATGGACTTGCATGCCACACAAATTCAAGGATTCTTTGATATTCCTGTGGATCATATGCTGGGTGTTCCAATTTTGGCACAATATTTCCGCTCGAAGCAACTCGAAAACGTTGTTGTCGTATCTCCTGACCATGGTGGTGTGGTACGTGCGCGCAAATTGGCTGACTTCCTGAATGCACCACTTGCCATTATCGACAAGCGTCGTCCAGAGCCGAACGTTAGTGAAGTTATGAATATTATCGGGGATATTAAAGGCAAGACAGCGATCATTATCGATGACATTATCGACACGGCTGGTACGATTGTGCTTGGTGCGAACGCATTGGTTGAAGCAGGGGTGAAGGAAGTCTACGCTTGCTGCACGCATCCAGTATTGTCCGGACCTGCGATGGATCGTTTGGAGAAATCGCCATTTAAAGAGGTTGTTGTAACGGATACAATTCCGATTACACATGAAAACCCATCTAGCAAGTTACACGTACTGTCGGTTGCACCGTTAATGGGTGAAGCGATTATTCGTGTTCACGAAGAATTGTCTATCAGTAAATTGTTTGAGATTGAATAAAGCGTGGGTCGAGTGACCTGAGCTGCACATTACGGAAGGGTTACGTCTTCGGTCTTCGCCGGAGAAGTAACCCTTATCGGCATTTGAATGTGTCTGCGAATCAGGTACGGATGCATGCCAAAAGCAGTTCAATCATCATATCGATGATCAATAAGGAAGGATGTAGCGCTCTTGAAGTGGATTGTAGGATTAGGTAACCCGGGAACCGAATATGCCGCAACCCGCCACAATATCGGCTTTATGGCAATTGACTCTCTTGCGGATCGCTTCGGCATTCAGGTACGTGAGAGCAAATGCAAGGCGTTAATCGGAGAGGGACGCGTTGGAACAGAGAAGGTTGTTCTTATCAAACCCATGACGTATATGAATCTGTCTGGAGAGGCTGTTCGCGCATATATGGATTACTATAAGGCGGATATTGAGGATTTTATCGTTCTATATGATGATATGGATACAGAGCTTGGGAAGATTCGCTTGCGCTATCAAGGGAGTGCGGGTGGTCACAACGGAATTAAATCGCTCATCCAGCATCTAGGAACGCAATCCTTCAATCGAGTTCGGATGGGGATATCTCGTCCGGAACCTGGTCGGTCTATTGTAGATTATGTGCTGTCTACGTTCCCTAAAGCGGGTATGGAAGACTTGAAGCAGACAGTCGAGCGCACTTGCGACGCTGTCGAATTCTCGCTTAAGCATTCGTTCGAGCAGACGATGGCGAAATTCAATGGATAATATGGTTTGATCAAAAAATATCGGTTTTCAGCACCAAGAAGGTTGCGTGAACTCGAAGCACATGCTTTCGTAGCGAGTTTTGCTCCGCAAAACTTGTAAGGAGCAGCGGAGTGTAGGCGGGACTACATGAGCAGCTGAAATGTTTCTGCAGGAAACATACTTCGGAAGCATACGCTGTTCGAGAGTGAGTGCAAGATTCGCCGTCGAATTACTTCCTGAGAAACTTCGTGATCAAAACCGATACTGGGCTAATGTGCCTTTCTTTTGGACATACTGAACGGTATAATCCAAGAATGGGAGGCATATACATGTCTGTGAATTACGTGTGCAAACATTGTCATACAATGATTGGGCGCATCGACGGGAACGGGATTGATGAGGAACGCCTCGGCTTCCACCGTCTTACCCCAGACGAGCGCCAACATTATATTGTCGTTCATTCCAATGGAGATGTAACCGTGAGGATGACATGTGAATATTGTACAGAAGCGATTCAGATGCATCCCGAGTTGTCTTTGCTTTCCTCTCCCTTGCAATGAGGGTGGATGGGCAATGGGAGTTAGCGTCAGCCTTGGCTTGTCAGCCGAGGCTTATTTTGGATGAGGGTAACGTATATAACCTTACTAGTTATACCTTGTAGTATTTATTGTGGGTGAGAAAGAGGTGCCTATCTTTTGTTGAATGCACTCATGCAAGCTTTATCAGAAGAACGTGATATTGAATCGATTGCTGCGGGTGTCCGTGCAGGAATGAAGGAGCAATTGGTATCCGGCTTGTCCGGTTCAGCTCGTCAGGTGATGATGGCGGCACTTCAGATGCAGTTGGATCGTCCAGTACTCGTCGTCACACACAACATGTTCTCTGCACAAAAAGTAGCTGATGACCTGCAGGAATGTTTGTCGGCGGATCAAGTGCTCTTATACCCGGCCAATGAGTTGGTAGCTGCAGAAGCAGCGATATCAAGTCCAGAAGTGATTGCGCAGCGCATCGAAGTGCTTACCCGGTGTGCACGTGGCTTCCGTGGGATAATCGTAACGCCGTATGCGGGATTGCGGCGCTTTTTGCCTGCCCGCGAGATGATGGCTGAGGCTGGCATATCTCTGTCGCTTGGCGATGAGCTTCCACTGGAAACCTTCCTTGCAGAGATGGTTGCGTGCGGCTATGAGCGTACAGAACGGGTCGAGGCCAAGGGAGAGATGAGCGTCCGTGGTGGGATTGTAGATATTTATCCAATCACAGCTCCTTATCCGTATCGAATTGAATGGTTCGATGATGAAATTGACTCCATTCGCTCATTCGACACCCAGGATCAACGTTCTATCGATAAGTTGAAGCAATTGACAATACTGCCTTGCAAAGACTTAATTGCAGACGAGACACGCTTCGCCGCTGCGGCTGAGGCGACTTTTGCACGTCTCGAAGAACAGCTGGGCAAGATGTCCGATCGCCAAGTAAAGGAGAAGCTTGAGCGGGAAATCGGGCATGATATCGAACGAATGAGAGGTTCTGTATATTTTACAGAGCTCTATAAATACGTGGCGCTGCTCTATCCAGAGAAGCACACATTATATGATTATATGCCGAAGGACACGCTGCTTGTCGTAGATGAGCCTGCTAGAGTCATGGAGACAGCTAAACAGCTTGAACGAGATGAACTGGAGTGGAGCACACACTTGTTGTCGAATGGCAAGACATTGCCGGCGCTTCCTCTAGGAGTGACATCTGACGTCGCAATGGGCAAGCGCCCATTCCAGACCGTATTTATGGCGCTGTTCCTCAGACAGGTTCCTCATACGCAGCCGCAAAATATCGTGAACGTCATGTGCCGCTCCATGCAGAACTTCCATGGACAAATGAATGTCTTGAAAGCAGAAATGGAACGGTGGAAGAAGTCAGGCGCCAACGTCATTATGCTGGCGAACGGTGATGAACGAATTGAACGGATGCGTCGTGTGCTTCAGGATTACGCAATACCTGAGCCTACGATTTTAAAGGGAAACCTACAGACAGGCTTTGAGCTCCCGTCCATTCACCTTGTAGTTATAACTGAGGGTGAGATGTTCTCCGGCAAGCAGCGGAAGACACGCCGAACGGAACTGAACGCGAAGGTGGACAATGCGGAACGGATTCGCAGCTATACGGAACTGAAGGTCGGCGATTATGTCGTCCATCAGAATCATGGCATTGGTAAGTATATCGGAATTGGGACGCTGGAGATTAACGGTATCCATAAGGACTATCTGCATATTTTGTATGCGGGTGGGGATAAACTATCTGTCCCAGTGGATCAGCTTCATCTCATCCAGCGTTATGTGAGCTCGGAAGAGAAGGAGCCGAAGATCTATAAGCTGGGTGGCACCGAGTGGACGAAGGTTAAGAGTAAAGTTCGTTCCTCCGTGAAGGACATTGCTGACGACTTGATCAAGCTGTACGCAGCAAGACAAGCATCTAGCGGTTATGCCTTCGAGAAGGATACACCAGAGCAGCGGGAATTCGAGGATATGTTCCCATATGATGAGACGCGAGATCAACTGCGTGCCATCGAAGAAATTAAGCAGGATATGGAGAAGGCGAGTCCGATGGATCGTCTATTGTGCGGTGACGTAGGGTATGGCAAGACGGAAGTTGCGGTTCGAGCTGCCTTCAAGGCTGCAATCGAAGGCAAGCAGGTGGCGATACTCGTACCAACAACCATCTTGGCACAGCAGCACTATGAGACGTTCCGTGAGCGATTTGCCGATTATCCATTTAATATTCAGGTTCTTAGCCGATTCCGTTCCCGCAAGGAACAGAACGAATCCATGAAAGGGCTAAAGTCGGGTGTTGTCGACGTCATTATCGGCACTCACCGCCTGCTCTCTCAGGATGTTGTTTTCAAAGATTTAGGATTGCTGATTGTCGATGAAGAGCAACGTTTTGGCGTAACGCACAAGGAGAAGTTGAAAAAGCTGAAGATGAATGTCGACGTGCTGACACTGACGGCAACACCTATTCCGCGTACCCTGCATATGTCCATGCTCGGCGTCCGGGATTTGTCGGTTATCGAGACACCGCCAGAAAATCGATTCCCTGTTCAGACCTACGTGCTTGAATACAGCGATAATTTAGTTCGCGAGGCAATAGAACGAGAGCTGGCAAGAGGCGGGCAGGTCTACTTCCTGTTCAACCGAGTGCAGGGGATTCATCAGATGGCCGACCATATTAAAATGCTCGTGCCGGATGCCCGTGTGACGGTAAGCCATGGGCAAATGTCCGAGGCAGAGCTGGAGAAGACAATTCTCGACTTCTTGGATGGGGAATACGATGTGCTCGTCAGCACCAGTATTATCGAGACAGGCGTTGACATTCCGAACGTGAACACGCTCATCGTTCATGATGCGGACAAGATGGGTCTGTCGCAGCTGTATCAGTTGCGTGGGCGAGTGGGCCGCTCGAACCGGATTGCTTATGCTTACTTCACTTATCAGCGCGACAAGGTACTGAACGAGGTGGCAGAGAAGCGGCTTCAGGCGATTAAGGAGTTCACCGAGCTTGGTTCCGGATTCAAAATTGCGATGCGCGACTTATCCATCCGAGGGGCGGGTAATCTGCTAGGTGCGGAGCAGCATGGATTTATTGCATCTGTTGGATTTGATCTATACTCGCAGATGCTTGCAGATGAGGTGAACAAGCGCAAGGCGGAGATCGATGGTGTCGCTATTGAGGATCAGCAGGAGCTTACAACCCTCATCGACCTGAACGTAGATGCGTATTTGCCGCCGAATTATATTTATGATAGTATTCAGAAGATTGAGATTTATAAAAAGGTAGCGGGACTTGCTACATTGGATGAAGTCGAAGAACTGCGGGATGAACTCATCGACCGCTTTGGTGAACCACCTCTTGCTGTCCTTCAATTACTCGCTGTCGCTAGGCTGAAGCTTCATGCGAAGCAGTATGGATGGGAGTCAATTGTACAGCGTGGAGATGTGGTCACGATCAAGGTCCATTCTTCGGCGGATCCGTGGTTAGACCGCAAGAAGATGGCTGCTGTTGCATCTAAACTCGACAGACGGATTAATGTCGATCAAGAGGCTTGCGGTGCTGTGAAGTTCAATGCACGAGGCGTTGATGCGCTGCAGCTGTTAATGATACTAGAGCAATTCATGCAGGAAGCTAAGGGTGCCATCAAATCGAAGGGAGAATTGCAGAATGTTGCAAAATAACAAGACGCGTTCCAAGAAGTGGTTGTTGCTGGCATTGTCTGCGGTACTCGCAATATCCGTATTAGCCGGATGCGGCAACAAAGACGAGAAGTCAGCGGGCAAGGCAACCGACAACAGTAAAGTCGTTGCTACGTATGAGGGAGGACAGATTACACAGAATGATTTCGACAAAGAAATCTCGAACATGCTGTTCTTCTATCCGGAATACGAGCAGATTATTAGCATGGATCAATTCCGCGACTACTTCGTGAAGCAGCAAATCGCGTATCGCTATTTGGATGGCAAAGCACCGGAGAAAGCAAAGCAAACCGGTAAAGATAAAGCCAAAGAACAAATTGGCTTGATGAAGAAGCAAGTCGGAGACAAGCAGTTCAAAGAAATGTTGGACAAGCGCAAGCTCACGGAAGAGGAAATTACGGAGTATATGTCGCGCATCTTGACGGTTGTACAGGATTACAACGGCAAGGTAACGGAAGATCAGCTCAAGGCTGAGTTCGAGAAGAATAAGAAGGATATGACAACCGCTTCGGTTCGCCATATTCTGATTGGATTCAAGGACAAAGAAGGCAAAGAGCGCAAAAAAGAAGATGCTCTGAAGAAGGCGAAGGATGTACAAGCCCGTCTGAAGAAGGGTGAAGACTTCGCGAAGTTGGCTGAGACAACGTCTGATGATCCAGGTTCCGCTAAGACTGGTGGTCTGTACAAGGACGCTGCTGTAAGTCAATGGGTACCGCAATTTAAGGAAGCTGCCTTGACATTGCCGCTTAACCAAGTGAGCGATCCAGTTGAGACAGACTACGGCTACCACGTTATGCGCGTGGAAGATCGTAAAGAGAAGGAATACAGCAAGTTGACAGAAGAAGAGAAGGAAGCATTGCGTACGCGTGCAGCTTCTGAGCTGATGAACAACTTCATGCAGAAGGATCTGGATAAGCTGATCAAGAAAATCGACCTTCCTAAGACGGAGACAAAGCCGGAAGAGAAGAAGGACGAGAAAAAAGATCAGAATACAGAAGCTCCTAAAGATACAAAAGCAGAATCAGGCAAGTAAAGGCATGCCGCGAGATGATATGTCATCATCTCGTGCCGTAGCCCTTTCCCCTCAAGGGGAAGGGGCTATTTTTCGCGGAAGGTATGGAAACGGAATGAAATATTCATAAAAACAATAAAAAGTTTTCATTTCCGGTTTCATCCTCTAAAAATACGTTTATTTACATTTGTCATGGCTTGGGGAAAATTAGACATACTATGTTAGCGGCTATTCAAATTACTACCGGTCGTAATTTGGATGGTGTGATCTTTTCACTGTGTACACAGAAGTAAAATCCAAAAGTACGATAATAAAGTTTGATACTAAAGCAAATCCAACATTTCGCATTGATGTCGAAAAAGATAAGCTTTGTTTCGACAAAATCAGAGGAAAAAACTAAAAAATTCCGGTATATTGATGTAAAATGTGAAAATTTTAAGAATTCGTTCTAAAAAAATGTCGGTTAGTGTCGAAAAATGTGATTTTTTTTGCAACTTGGATGGCATTACCTACGTATGATGTGTATGTATAAGAACTTGGGAGCAGATGAATACTATGGTCAGTATTACAAACCATTCCGCATCCCTCCTAATTAACAATAATACAGTAAATCGAAAATACTTACTGAAAGCGGGGCAACTCATAATGAAAGCTACTGGAATTGTACGTCGTATCGATGACCTCGGACGTGTTGTAATCCCTAAAGAAATTCGTCGCACTTTGCGCATTCGCGAGGGAGATCCTCTTGAAATTTTCGTTGATCGTGATGGAGAGGTTATCCTTAAGAAATATTCCCCAATTGGTGAATTGGGCGACTTCGCTAAGGAATATGCGGAATCCTTGTATGAGAGCACAGGACATATCACAATGATCTCTGACCGTGATACTGTAATCGCAGTTGCTGGCGGATCGAAGAAAGAATACATGGACAAGCAAATCGGGATGTTGCTTGAGAACTGTATGGAAAACCGCAAGACAATGATCGAAACGAACGCAGGCAATTATGAAATCGTAAAAGACAGCCAAGAAGCTTTCTCTTCTTTCGTTGTTGCTCCAATCGTTGCTGGTGGAGATCCTATCGGTACAGTTGTTATGCTTAACAAAGACGACAGCGTGAAAATGAGCCAAATGGAAGTGAAAATGTCGGAAACGGCTGCTGGCTTCCTTGGTAAGCAAATGGAGCAGTAATCCGAAATTTGCTAACGAAAGTCCCTGCTCATACAGGATGCGTGTATACGCAGCTTGAGCGATGCAGGGGCTTTTTTTGTGCTCTGAGCTCTAATATCGAGTCATCCCTACGCCGTTGCAGAGGCATATTGATTAGCCGCATTTTTTTCTTGTTGGGCAGGAGCGCTGAAAATACGAGATTGCAGACATCATGGACGGTGCTGCAGCTTCTATGCATGGAGCTTGCCCAGGCAAGGAGGAATTGGCCTGTCTTGATATGCTATAATACGTTACGAATGTTAGAGATGGGCGGGGATGACGGTTGAACAAACGAACCCCCCGAGTTGCGGGGCAAGTTATGTCCGGCGCTTTATTGCTAGGCATGGCGACGATAGTGTCGAAGGTAATCGGAACACTGCAGAAAATCCCGCTGCAAAATATCGGGGGAGACGGTGTATTCGGCATATATAACGCGGTATACCCATTCTATGTGCTGCTAGTAGCGATAGCTAGTGCGGGTATTCCAGTTGCGGTAGCACGGCTCGTGGCAGAATGCGAGGCAGCTGGGGATGAGGTAGGCTCTGAACAGGTGCTTCTAGCATCCAGTCTGCTCATGACGGTTACTGGGATTGCCGGGTTCTTCGCTATGCTGGCTGGCGCAGAACAGATCGCCAGTTGGATTGGCAATCAACATACGGTGGCCGCTATCCAGAGTGCTGCCTATGCGCTGCTTGTAATGCCGCTTGCCGCTGCTCTCAGAGGCTACGATCAGGGCAGTGGACGGATGACGTCAACAGCTGTATCGCAGGTTATCGAGCAGACAGGACGCGTAGCGGTCATGATTGGGCTTCTGCTGTACTATAGTCATCTGGGCGCAGCGGATGAGACAATCGCTGCAGGAGCTACGTTTGGATCATTTGCGGGTGGTCTATGCGGGTTGCTAACTATGATGATCTTCCGCTGGAGGGAGAAGCGTAGAAGCTACAGTCGACTGCGGAAAAAACCGCAATTAGGGATGAGGCAGCAGGCAGGCACCATCTGGAGCTGGATTCGGAAGCTGACATGGACTGCCCTGCCAATTTGTTTAGGTGCAATTGTGCTGCCAGCGGTAAATGTAGTGGATGTATTTACGGTGCCTCGGTTTCTGCTGCAACAAGGGTGGAGTGAGGCAGAGGCACTCGCACAGTTCGGCGTGTACAGCCGGGCGTATCCTCTTGTGCAACTTGTCACAATGGTGGCGAGCTCACTTGCTGTGGGGGTCGTCCCGATGGTGGCGTCGCTCATGCGCAGAGAGGGTACTGTCGGTCTTGCGCCGACTATTAAGATAGCTCTTCGCTGGTCGTGGATGCTTGGTCTTGCTGCTACCGTCGGGCTCGTCGCCTTGGCGGAGCCGCTCAATGTGGCGTTATACACGGACAGCGCGGGAACGCTGACGTTCGTGCTGGTGGCATCCACGGCTGTAAGCGGCGTATTCCACGCCGTGTCAGCCGCGCTGCTGCAGGGCATGGGCGCGGTGCGTGCGCCAGCCGTGCATCTTGTATGCGCCGCAATCGTAAAGGCGGCGCTGAATGTATGGCTGATCCCGGCCTACGGCATTGCCGGGGCAGCCATCTCCGCAGCGGCCTCGCTTGGGCTGGCCGCAGCATTGAACGCGCATGCGCTCGCCGTCGCAAGCGGCGTGCACTTCGCCGCCTGGGGCGCTCGCAGCGCGCGCCTTGCGCTGGCGCTTGGCGGCATGGCTGCTGGCGTCAGCCTGGCCGCGGCCGTTCCAGCTTGGCTCGGCGCTACTGGCCGCTTAGCGGCCGTGCTCGCCGTAGCCGTAGGCGTGCCGCTTGGCGCGGCTATATTCACCCTGCTAGCCATCGCACTCGGTGCAGTTCGGCCGCAGGAACTGGCCGAGCTGCCGCGCATCGGACCGAAGCTTGCTTCATTCGCTGCGCGATTCTCGCCCCGCTTGTGATTCTGTGGGCAGAAGTGTGGGGAATAATACACAGTGATGCAACAATCGAAGGGAGATTCATTCATGCCTGGAACCATTACTGTCGTCGGGCTCGGCTCCGGCGATGAAAGCCAATTGACGTTAGCCGTATGGAACTTGCTGCGCGAGGCGAAGCAATTGTACGTACGCACGGCTGACCATCCGGTAATCGCATATTTGCAACAGAATGATGTCGCATTTCGCTCATTCGATTCCGTATATGAAATGCAAGACGATTTCCCATCGGTGTACAAAGAAATTGTTCGCCAATTGATGGCAGCTGCTGCTGTCAGTCCCGAGAATCCAATTGTATACGCGGTTCCTGGGCATCCGATGGTCGCAGAGTCAACGGTTCGCTTGCTGCGGGATCAATGCTCGGAACAGGGCATTGAGCTGCGAATTATCGGGGGAGAGAGCTTCCTGGATCAGGCGTTCCTACGTTTCGGATTCGATCCGATTGAAGGGTTCCAACTGCTTGATGCGGCCGGACTGCAGGCTGATGGCTTGAACCCAAGGTTGCACACCGTGATTGGACAAGTGTATGATACGTTTACAGCGTCTGATGTGAAGCTGGGACTGATGGAAGTATATCCGGAAGACTATGAAGTCGTAGTAGGCCATGCGCTTGGTGTAGAAGGCATGGAGCACATGCAGCGCATTCCGTTGTATGAGCTGGATCGTATTGAAGGCTACGGCAACCTATCCTTAATTTGGGTTCCACGCACCGACAGTGATGAAGTGCGCAAGCGCACATTCGGTCGCCTGCATGAGATTGTCTCGATCTTGCGAAGCCCTGGAGGATGTCCATGGGATCAAGAGCAGACACATGAATCGATTCGCAAAAATCTGATCGAGGAGACGTATGAAGTACTCGAAACGATTGATGACGATGATCCAACTGCGATGCAGGAGGAGCTCGGCGATTTGCTGTTGCAAATTATGCTGCATTCCCAAATGGAGGAAGAAGTGGGGGCATTCAGTGTATACGATGTCATCCAATCGTTGAATGAGAAGCTTATTTTCCGCCACCCGCATGTATTTGGTAATCAGCATGCAGAAGATGTCGAATCCGCGCTTGGAACATGGGAACAGATGAAGGCAGAGGAGCAGCAGATCAAGGGAATTGCGGACGCGAGACCTTCCGTACTGGACGGTGTGCCGCGTGATTTGCCTGCGCTCATGAAGGCCTATAAGCTGCAGAAAAAGGCGGCTAAAGTCGGATTTGACTGGGACAATGCCAAGGATGTACTTGACAAAGTGGCCGAAGAATTGCAAGAATTGCGAGAGGCGATACGAGATGCGGGATCGGATCAAGACGATGCCGTGAAGGATGAAGAGCTGGATCATGCGCGCGAGGAACTCGGCGATCTATTATTCGCTGTCGTGAATGTATCTCGGTTCATTGACGCCGATCCAGAAGAGTCGTTAACATATACGAACCGTAAATTTGTACGCCGATTTCAATACATCGAAGAACAACTTCGTATAAAGGGTAAATCTTTTGACCAAACTGATTTACTAGAAATGGAGCAATGGTGGCAGGAAGCGAAGCGCTTAGAGCCATAATGCTTGGGGTGCAGCGGACTACTGCTCTCTATTTTTCGTCAAAATATGAAAAAATGCCGCACCCGGGAAGGAATTTGGTGATGAAGCAAGAATACATACAAGCATCAACATTCCAAGGCTCGGGCAAGCGCCTGTAGACCATTATTCATTTCAACTATGAAAAAGAGGAATTGGGAGGACAATACACATGAACAAAACAGATTTGATCAACAACATTTCCACAAAAAGCGGTTTGACTAAGAAGGACGTTGAATCCGTACTGAACGGCTTCTTCGGTGAAGTAACAGACGCTTTGGCTAGCGGCGACAAAGTTCAATTGATCGGCTTCGGCACATTCGAAACACGCAAGCGCGCTGGCCGCACAGGTCGCAACCCGCAAACAGGTAACACAATCGAGATTCCTGAATCTACAGTTCCTGCATTCAAAGCGGGCAACAAGCTTAAAGAAGCTGTAAAATAATGCGTCTAGACAAGTTCCTGAAAGTATCGCGGCTCATCAAGCGGCGTACTGTCGCGAAGGATGTGTCCGAGCAGGGGCGTGTTGAACTGAATGGCCGTGAAGCGAAGCCGAGCACGACAGTGAAGGTCGGCGACGAGATTACGGTACAATTCGGGCAGAAGCTCGTCACCGTCCGAGTAGAGCGTCTCCAAGAGACGACGAAGAAGGAAGAGGCGGCGGGCATGTATACGCTGCTGAAGGAAGAAGCAATTCCAAGAGACAACGGATTGAACTGGTAACAGCCAGTCCATTGCGATAGAAATGCATATTCCAACGAGCAAGGAAGCGGTTATCCGTCTGAGAAGACGGAACCGCTTCTTTTTGATTTGCGAGGAATCATTCAGCGTTGTTGAGCAGTTGTATATAGGTCTCTCCTTGATATAGAGCATTATGGGTATTCAGTGACGGTACTATCATGCGGAGGACATACGCGCTATAATGGAATAAGCAATCCCACTGAGGTGGGATTCAACATCATAACATTCCGTGCTTCAGCACGGGAGAGGTTCGCAATCTCCCTCTATAAAAAACTAAGGCTGACAGCATTCTACAGGCTATCTTTCCTTAGTGCTGTCTTTTTTTGTGCTTACAGGAGCTGTATATCGGCTAAAGCCAACGAACAGCCAACCTAAGCAAGCACAGGCCTTCTGTCTTAGGAGACCCTTCTATAGGGTTGTGAGGGGACAGGAAAGGATGAAGAACACATGAAGCAAGTAAATGAACAAGTAAGCAAGGACCACGTTTCCTCAGCCGGCGAAGCGGCTTGGAATGCAGATTCCCATAGCCAAGCGCATGCAGGATGGAAGCAAGGCAAGGCTGTCGTCGTCTTTAGTGGCGGGCAAGACAGCACAACCTGTCTGTTTTGGGCACTGCATCGATTTGAGGAAGTCGAGACGATCACCTTTGACTATGGACAACGCCATAAGTCAGAGCTAGAGCATGCGAAGGCGATTGCCGGCAAGTTGGGTGTACCGCACCGGATCCTCGATATGTCCTTGCTCAATCAACTGGCTCCCAATGCGTTAACGCGAGACGACATCGCAATTGAACAGGAAGAAGGCGAACTTCCGAGCACCTTTGTGGAAGGACGGAACTTATTGTTCTTTTCCTTCGCCGCTGTCTATGCGAAGCAGATTGGAGCACGTCATATTGTTACAGGTGTATGTGAAACGGACTTCAGTGGTTATCCAGACTGCCGCGACGTATTCGTCAAATCACTCAATGTTACGCTGAATCTGGCGATGGATTATGGATTCGTACTGCATACCCCGCTGATGTGGCTGGATAAGGCAGATACGTGGCGTCTTGCTGACGAACTTGGTGCCTTCGACTTCGTTCGTACCGAGACGGTAACTTGCTACAACGGACTTCCGGGAGATGGATGCGGAGAATGCCCGTCCTGCAAGCTGCGCAAGGCAGGACTTGAACGTTACCTGATGGAACGTAAGCAAGAGGAGGGGGCAAGCCGATGAGTACTCCTGGGCCATTCCGTATCGTCGATAAGCTGCAAGTGCTGGGCGCCGACATTTCACAGGATTCGCTGCGTTATCACCGTCACCGGGTACTTGTGAGCAAAGAGTTTACCTTCGATGCTGCCCACCATTTACATGCTTATGAAGGCAAATGTAAAAACCTTCATGGGCATACGTACAAGGTTGTTTTTGGGTTAAGCGGATTTGTAAATGAAATCGGGCTG
This sequence comes from Paenibacillus sp. NAIST15-1, assembly GCF_001894745.1. Lineage (GTDB taxonomy): Bacteria > Bacillota > Bacilli > Paenibacillales > Paenibacillaceae > Paenibacillus_B > Paenibacillus_B suaedae. The sequence continues at coordinate 27,595 of NZ_BBYF01000027.1, read as the reverse complement.
GCGCTCGACTTTGGAGATATAAAGGAGATTTGGAAGGATAGAATCGAGCCTTATCTCGATCATCGTTACTTGAATGAAACACTCCCACCGATGAATACAACGGCAGAGAACATGGTCGCGTGGTTGTATGAACAAATGCAAGTTGCATTGCAAACTAAACCCTACGCAGAGCGATGCGAAGGGGGAAGAGTAGAATTTGTGCGGCTCTATGAGACTCCAACCAGCTATGCGGAAGCACGACGGGAGTGGATGGAGCAATGACGATTCCTGTTCTCGAAATATTTGGACCTACCGTGCAGGGAGAAGGGCTTTTAGTCGGCCAGAAGACGATGTTCGTCCGTACAGCTGGCTGTGATTACCGCTGCTCTTGGTGCGACTCCGCCTTTACATGGGATGGTTCTGCCAAAGATGACATCCGTCAGTTGACGGCAGATGCTGTTATTGAAGAGCTGGATCGTCTGGCTGAGGGGCGCTATGGGCATGTTACGATATCTGGCGGCAACCCAGCCTTGCTGGAAGGTATGGGCGAGTTGGTTCAACGTCTCGGCGAACGCGGGGTTCGCACGGCTGTAGAGACACAGGGATCACGCTGGCAGGACTGGCTCTTGGAGATTGATGATGTCACGCTGTCTCCGAAGCCGCCAAGCTCTGGGATGGGTACGAACTTCGCACGCTTGGATGAGATCGTAGGCAAGCTATGGAATCGGTCTGCACGCAAGGGACTATGCCTGAAGGTCGTTGTGTTCAATGAGGATGACATGGAATATGCGATAGAGGTTCATGAACGCTATCCCGATATTCCATTCGTTATGCAGACAGGGAATGAGGATGTCCATAGTGGAGATGACGAGGAGTTGATACAGAAGCTGCTCCGACAATATGAATGGTTGATCGATAAGGTTGCCTTAGAACCACGCTTGAACCAGATACGCGTGCTGCCTCAGCTGCACACATTGGTGTGGGGCAACAAGCGTGGTGTCTAGCGCGATGGCTATCTCTACCCACACAGGTGGAATTGTGTTCTAAATACAAGTATGGCTCGTTCAACTCGTACAGGATTTACAGGTTATCCTACGAAAAATGATACCGAAGGAGATTCAATGACGATGGCAGGAAGAAATGAAGCAGAATTGCATTTGAAGCAGCTTGGATTAAAGACGGAGTACCCGTCAGACTATGCACCAGACATTTTGGAGTCATTCGACAACAAACATCCTAACCGGGATTATTTCGTCAAATTCAATTGTCCGGAATTTACAAGTCTATGTCCGATTACGGGACAGCCAGACTTTGCGACCATTTACATCAGCTATATCCCGGGTGTGAAATGTGTGGAGAGCAAGTCGCTCAAGCTGTATTTGTTCAGTTTCCGCAACCATGGCGACTTCCATGAGGATTGCGTGAACATCATAATGAATGATCTGATTAAGCTGCTTGATCCGAGATATATCGAGGTATGGGGCAAATTTACCCCGCGTGGCGGCATCTCGATTGACCCGTACTGCAACTATGGCCAGCCGGGTACGAAGTTTGAAGACATGGCTGCTCACCGACTGATGAACCATGATATGTATCCAGAGAAGGTAGACAATCGCTAAATATATGAATGCTGGTAAGCGACTGAGCAATTACAAATAGAGCAAGCAAAGAGAGAGAGTATATGTTCATAGCATAATCCTCTCTCTTTGCTATAGTCGCAGTTCTAATCTTCAATCTCCTTCATAAGCTAGTGTTGAGAAGGAGGGGTACATGCCATGGTTGATTTCAATAAGCCAGCGGCCAAGCGTCAAGAAGTGAAGATGATGAACCGCAAGCTCCTCGAGATTAGCGGAGTGAGCAAGGTAGAGAGCTTCGACAGTGAGGAGTTCCTGCTTGATACAGAATGCGGCTTCTTGACGATACGCGGCCACAATTTGCATATTAAAAATTTGAGCCTGGAACAAGGCTTGGTTGCCATCGAAGGTACGGTCAACTCCCTGACCTATTTGGATGCGAATGCGCAGGACAAGTCGAAGGGCTTTTTCGGTAAGTTATTCAAGTGAACCTCCACACTCAATGGATGACCGTGATGCTCATGATGATGAGCGGACTTGCGCTTGGTCTGGTGTTCGACAGCTACCGTGTCGTCGCAGGCCAATTCAAGTTTCCACGGTGGACGCTGCCTGTATTTGATCTGCTCTATTGGCTGGCAGCGACGCTATTCGTGTTCCAAATGCTCGTGAAGGGCAATCAGGGAGAATTAAGATTTTATGTGCTGCTTGGTCTAGCAGCAGGCGCATGGCTGTATGCTGTCTTCCTTAGCAGAATAACCGTTTTGATTGTGAAATGGGTAGTTGCCGCCATTAAGGCCATATGGCGCTTCGCAATGCGGTGTGTGTATGTGCTTATTGTACTGCCGTTCAAAGGGATATGGGCAGGAATAAAAGCACTTACATTATTTTTCATATCGTCTGCTATGTTCCTCCTCAAAATTGTGCTACAATGTTTACGACCGCTCTGGCTGCTCATCGCATGGTTGTTCAAGCCGCTTGTCATGCCGCTATGGAACCGATTCAGAATGACGGAACGGTGCAAGGGCATATGGCAAGGGGTGATATCAGCCGGCAAGCGCATTTCCGCGTGGCTCATTGGTGTACGTTGCCAGATGAGGCGGTTCCTTGACCTGTTTAGACGCAAGCGTTAGCGGGTAAGGTGTATCGTGAGCTACTGATACAAGGGGGTGCACGTATGTCGGTGTCTAAATCCCGAAGACATACTCCAAGCCGCAACCAAGATAACAAAATAGCGGGAGCCAAGCGCAGATTGCGCATGTGGCTGGTCTTCATGGCGTTGTTTATAGGGTGGGGCACGTATACGTACTTCAGTCAATTGAACACGATGGAAGAGCTTCGCTCAGATTTGAAGGCGCGTGAGAAGGAGAAGGGCGAAGTCGAACAGGTTCGCAACGATCTGCGTCAAGAGGTCGATCGGCTCAATACAACGGAATACATACTGCAATTGGCGCGAAGCCGAGGTATGGTGCTTCCGGACGAACTCCTCATCCGCAAACACGACGAATAGAGCGTAAAATCAGGACAACCGTCGGTTGACCAATGTTGCGCCATTACAGTATAATCACGACATAAGCATTGCTTTTTTGCTTTTGAGCAATGTTCCGTTTAACATTTTAAGGGAGGAACATTTTATTCTATGACAATTGAAGTGGGCACCAAGTTAGAAGGCAAGGTGACAGGGATTACGCATTTTGGAGCGTTCGTTGATCTGTCGGGAGGTGTCACGGGACTGGTTCACATCTCTGAAATTGCCGATAACTATGTCAAGGACGTGAATGACCATTTGAAGATTGACGATACAGTCACGGTCAAAGTTATTAACGTCGACAAGGACGGCAAGATCGGCTTGTCTATTAAGCAAGCAGTCGATAAACCTGTAACGGAACAGAGACCTCCAAGAGGACCTCGTCCGGACCGTCCTCCAGGAAGAGACGGGGGCAATAGCAGGTATGGACACGGGAACCGGGATCGAGGGGGACGCAAGTCGCCTAGTTTCGCTTCTTTTGAGGATAAGATGTCGCGCTTCCTTAAGGATAGTGAAGAACGCATTTCTTCTTTGAAGAAGAATACGGAATCCAAGCGTGGAGGCCGTGGAGCACGCCGCATGTAATCGTCCATGACGACAACGTAATTAAAGCCGCAAGCCGGGCAACCGGTCTTTGCGGTTTTTTTGCGTGTGCAGATAAGCAAAACATGTAGACATCCGGACGCCATGATCTGACGGGATCGTCGTTTCCTTGCCGCACAATTGCTGGAAAAACTTTTTTTGTCGTGTCGGCCTGCCTGTACGACAGGTTCTTACGCCTTTCCGTATGCTTTATTGTCAAATGACCGTCGACCCTAGCGGATGAACGACAAAAATATGACATCTTCTCTTCAAAGCTGCTTAAATGGAAATGGCCCAAACCCCTGATACGCCGCACATATTCCGCACTGGGAAGCGCTCGCGACGCTTGTCGGAAAGTTTTTTTGACCCCTTTCCTTTTTATGACAAACTATTTCTATCACCTTTTCTATAATGAGAGGCACACAATTCATAGAATAGGTGGTGCCAAATGATGAGTAAGACAAAGATCATTCCATTTCCAAAAAGAGGCTGGCAGGATATCAAGGAAGAAGGAACCGGATGGATGAATGCGCCTAGCAAATGGCGTCTGGACGGATTCCAACGTATGCTAGGTACGCGCAAATGGACGATTATGTTCGTCCTGATTGGCTTCCTTCTTGGTCGTGCCATGATCTTGAATGAATTATTCCCGTTTGCGGCTGCCTTTTTTGCGGTTGTATATTTCTCGCGCCGGGAGCTGGCTACGTGGGTGGGAACTGCATTGTTAGCCGGAAGCTTGTTCGCTCCAGAGCAAATTACAATAATGATGGGGATGCAGCTGCTGCTCATTGTCCTCATGTATCGTGGATGGAAGGCTTATGATAGACGTTCAGATATGAACATCGCACCATTGATGGTGTTTGCGGCTAGTCTTATTGTGAAGCTGCTCGTCACTTTTCTATCACACTCTTTTACTTGGTATGCCCTAGCAATGGATGTTACAGATGCGGCGCTTGGCTTCGTCTTAACGCTCGTATTTGTTCAAGCCCTACCCGTACTAACGATGAGTAAACGCAATTATACGCTTCGTGTGGATGAAATGATTTGCCTAATGATTCTGCTTGCTTCTATGATGACAGGTGCTGTCGGCTGGAGTGTACAGGGCATGCAGCTGGATCATATTTTATCACGCTATTTCGTTCTTCTGTTTGCCCTAGTTGGCGGAGCGCCGTTAGGCGCATCAGTAGGCGTTGTGCTAGGACTAATCCTTGGTCTTGCAGAGCCGAGCTCATTATCGCAAATGAGCGTACTAGCCTTCTCTGGTCTGCTTGCAGGACTGCTGCGGGAAGGGAAGCGCTGGGCAGTTGCCTTCGGTATGCTGCTAGGTACGGCAATCTTATCGGTCTATATTGGTCCTCCTGAGCAGGTCATGGTATCGACATGGGAGACGATAGCCGCAGCCGCCCTATTTCTGCTTACTCCCAAATCCATATGCCGCACATTGGCTAAGTATGTCCCAGGGACGAGTGAGCATACGAATTCACAGCATGAATATGCGAAGCGCATGCGCGACATGACGGCAGAGCGTGTACAGCAGTTCTCCAAGGTATTCGATCAGCTGTCACACAGCTTCAAGCAGGCTGCACCTACGACGGCTGGCGATGCACCTGCGCAGGCAGGTGAGGAAGAGATATCGGATGGAGTTATTGAGGCTGCATCCGTGGTTACATGCGGGGCATGTCCGCGAAGGCAGGCATGTTGGGGCCGCAAGTCGATCCAGACGATGACGATGATGAAGCAAATGCTCGTGAAGGTGGAGGGGAACCCGGAGTTCGCATGGAAGGACAAGCCGCTCCCTCACTCTTGGAAGACACATTGTCTGCGGGCGCATCAGATGCTTACAGTGCTGCGAGATCAGCATATTCGGCACATGCATGAGGAACATTGGCGCAGGCAGCTGCAGGACAGTCGCCAGTTTGTAGCTGAGCAATTATCAGGGGTTTCACAGGTCATGGACGACTTAGCGAAGGAAATTCAGCGCGAGGGCAGAGAACTGTTCATGCAGGAGGAGCAGATCCGTCAGGCCGTAGAAGATCTAGGATTGTCGGTTCACCGTGTAGATATCATGTCACTGGATCCTGGGCGTGTAGAGATTGAAATGGTGCATTCCTTCACGGAAGGATATGATGAATGCCGCAAGCTGATCGCTCCGCTGCTGTCAGATATATTGGGCGAGCATATTGCCGTACGGGACGAATCCATTACCAGATCGGAAGGGCAGGGTGTTGTCTCCTTCGTAACCGCGAAGGCCTTCGAGGTTGATACAGGGATGGCGGGTACTGCCAAGGGAGGTGGAATGCTGTCGGGAGATAGCTTTAGTGCGCTCGAGCTGGGCAGCGGCAAGTTCGCTGTTGCCTTAAGTGACGGAATGGGGAATGGAGAGAGGGCGCGTTTAGAGAGCAGCACGGCACTTCACTTGCTTGCTCAGCTGCTTCAGGCAGGAATTGAGGAGCAGTTGGCGATCAAGTCCGTCAATTCGGTGCTGACCCTTCGATCTCCTGATGAAGTGTACGCTACGTTAGATTTAGCAATTATTGATTTATTTTCTGCCAAGACGATGTTGATTAAGAGTGGTTCAACGCCAAGCTTCATTAAGCGAGGCGAAGAGGTTCATTTAGTTTCCTCGAACAATTTGCCGATAGGTATATTACAGGATATTGAAATTGAACTGGTTGACGCCTCTCTATCACCGGGTGATATCGTGGTAATGATGACAGACGGGGTATTTGATGCGCCTGGCTCGGCCGTTAATAAGGAATTATGGATGAAGCGGCTCATCCAGGAGCTCGAGACGGACGACCCGCAGGAAATTGCTGATCTCCTGCTAGAGACTGTCATCCGGCATTCGGGAGGACGTATTGATGATGATATGACCATTGTTGTCACGCGTGTAACGAGACATCGACCACAATGGGCGACTTTGCACTGGAGTGGGGGTGATCGAATCGAACGGCCGATGCCTGTCAGTTGATTAACCATAAACAGACAATGAATGATTATTCCTCATTTGCTTCTAAGACTTCTCCCGAGAGGGGAGGACTTACACTATGGTTAAACTCTCCTATTATGGGGCACACTAGAACTAGATTCATAGTGACCATAGGGAGATGAATGAAGGATGATGAAGCAAATTCTTCTCATTACGGATGGATGCTCCAATGTAGGCATTCAGCCCGCCATTGCCGCCGCGGAGGCAAGGGAGAACGGAATAACGGTCAATGTAGTCGGCATTGTTGATCATGGTACAATTGGACAATTGGGTGCTTGCGAGATTGAGGAGATTGCTGGTGCAGGCGGTGGTGTAAGCCGCATCGTGCAATCGCATGAGCTGTCACAGACGATTCAGATGATGACACGTAAGACAGTAGTGCAGACGATACAGCAGGCTGTGAATAAGGAATTGAAGCTAATTCTGGGTGATGCTGCAACTGATGGCGTGCAAGCACTTCCACTGGAGAAGCGTTCTGAAGTGGTTCGTGTCATGGACGATATGACGGAACAGTCAGCGCTCAAGGTGGCGCTGCTTATTGATGCTAGTGCAAGCATGAAGCCGAAGCTGGCCGCAGTCGAGGAAGCGATACGAGATTTAATGCTTAGCCTGCAAGCTCGAAGCGGCAAGAGTGAGCTGTGTGTATTTCATTTTCCTGGCCCATATGGGGGAGAGGAAGCAGTCCAGGACTTGGAGTGGACGGATGAGATTACGCGTGCGAAGAAGTTGTTCCAGCGACTGAATATGCGTGGGACAACACCGACTGGCCCAGCTTTGCTGAAAGTCATAGATTATTATCGAACGGTACCTCGCACTGTGGACAAGGAAGCAGAAGTGGTGCCTATCAATCATCATGAAAGAATGGAAATGGACGGGGTATGGAGTGACTACATCGTTTAAGGAAAGGCGACAACTCAATAGAGCATCCCAAAAGCCCCAAAAGGGAGACTCCCACAACCAGTTGCGGGCAGGCATGGTGCTGCATGGGGTATGGAATCACCGTGCCTATCGGATTGAGCGTCTTCTTGGAAGTGGCGCCAATGGGGTAGTCTATCTGGTGACGCTGCTGTCGGCCCCTAATGATGGACGTGGGGGAGCGATAGGCACCTTTGCGTTGAAAATAAGCACCAACGCCGTTGATCTCCAATCGGAAGTGAATGCCCTTGGCAGTCTGGAGAAGCAGCGGCGAACATCCTCCCGATCATCAGCTCACCAAGACAATCGCCCCTTCCTTGTTGATGTAGATGATGCAGATATGAATGGGGAGCGTATATCCTTTTATGTAATGCGCTATGTTCCAGGTGAAAGTATTAAAGCTTACATCCGGAAGAAGGGCCCCAGGTGGTACGGTATAGTGGGGAGCAAACTGCTGGCGAAGCTGCATAATGTACATCGGCATGGATGGGTATTCGGCGATCTTAAGGCGGAAAATGTCATTGTAGGTAATGGCGGAGAGGTTGAGCTTGTTGATTATGGAGGATTAACGAGCAGAGGGAAGAGCGTAAAGCAATTCACTGAAATGTATGATCGGGGGTATTGGCATGCAGGCTCGCGTACAGCGGATGATGGATATGATCTGTTCTCATTTGCCATATTGACGATTCAGGTGCTCGGGGGAAAGGAGCTCCGTGAGCGCATGAAACGGGCATTGCCCCAAACGCGGGAAGTAAAGGAAGTACTGGAGCTTGTTCATACCCATCCTATCCTGCGGCATTATGAGTCATGGCTAGTCCATGCGTTAAAGGGGACATTTTCAAATTCGGAAGAAGCATGCCGGATGTGGGATGAATTAAGTCGCCGCTTGCATCGATCGGGGATGCGGCCATATCGGCCAACTCCGCTATGGATGAAGTGGTTTTTTGCTGTATCTGTTATTTTGTTTGCAATTAGTATCGCATGGTGGACAGGAATCCCCTATTAATTTTATAGACTAAATTGTGGTATATTGGTAACAATCATATGCATCTTATCCGTAGGAACAACGTAGTTATACATACATACTTATTAAGAAGATATTTCAGAATGGTAGCGGGTGAACTCAATCGACTTCCGATGGATGCAGTGCAGGCATCACGGGCTCGATTGGTAGCACGCAGATTTTGAACGTGCTTCATCGATTTGGTATGCTTCATACATAGCAAGACGGGACATGAACCTGCACGTGAGTGGAGCTTTACTGCGGAAGCATGCAGGTGCTTGAATGAATGCCGGGAATCGGGGATGAATAATGACAGCAGGACAATCAGCGGACGGTGAACAATTCAATGCTTGGGACAAATGGATAGAGCAATTGGAAGCCGATTGGTGTAAGAGAGGTCTCTGGGGTGCAGGTGCTGTAATGGTAGTAGCTGTATCAGGCGGTCCGGATTCGATGCTGCTTCTACATGCATTGGCTGCATTGAACGAACGAAGTGACTGCAAGCCGGGCAGGCTCATTGTTGCCCATGTTCATCATGGATTTCGCGGGCAAGAATCAGATGAAGAGGCCAGATTCGTCGAGCAGGAAGCGGCAAGATTGGGGCTTCCATTTGAGATGATTCGGGTTGATGCTCCTGGTTTAGCGAAGCGGGAAGGACTTAATCCTCAGGCGGCAGCAAGGCTGCTTCGTTATGAGTTCCTCATCCGTACTGCCAGTCAATATGGAGCTACTCATGTTGCGCTTGCTCATCATGCGGATGACCAAGCCGAGACCGTACTTATGCGCTTAATAAGAGGATCAGGCAGCACAGGGCTAGCTGGAATGGCGTGGAGCCGCGAAGAAGAAGGGCTGCTCTTTGTTCGGCCATTGCTAATGCTGCGTAAGATGGAAGTGCTCCATTGGTGCTCAGTGCGGGACATTCCATATGTGAACGACAGCAGCAACACCAAGCGCAGTTATTTTCGCAATCGGATGCGACTGGATATTATCCCTCAGCTTGAGGAGGAGAATCCGAAACTTGTTGAAGCGCTCTGCAGGATGGCGGACTCACTGCGTGATGAAGATGATTATATGGAAGCGGAGACCCGCAGGTTGTTTCAACGTTACGTAAAGGCGGTAAACGATGGTAGGTCTGGTGACAGCAATGCCGCATTATTTATTCCGCATGTGCAGGCGGGATATATTCTTGATCGGAACACCTTTCTAGGATTACATGTTGCTTTACAACGCAGGTTGATTAAACTAATATTAAATTATCTTACACGAGGTTCGGATCAGATTGATTTTGAAGCCGTTGACTCAGCAAGAGTGAGGGCAGCAGGCGAGTGTTCGACTACGTGGAGGGTGGATGTTGCTCAAGACATTGTATTTGCGCGTGAATATGAGCGTTTGCTATGGCTTCGGATACACCATGATTCTACAGAAGGTGCAGACTGCAAGACTGGCTTTACGATACATAGAACCGATGCAATGGGGCAATTGTCATTACCGAATAACAACAGCACACTGCGGTGGACGACTGCGGCAGAAGTGAAGGCTGGCAGCGATGCCGGAAGGAGCGAGGGCTTTTCAGCGGGTCAACATCATCACGGACAGGCTTGGGAAGCTTCATTCGATGCTGAAGAGCTGTGTTGGCCGCTTGTTGTTCGTACTCGGCAGCCAGGAGATCGGATGCGGGTGCAAGGACTAAATGGCAGCAAAAAAGTGCAAGATATGTTCGTTGACTTGAAAATCGCGCCGTCATTGCGTGACACGATTCCTCTTGTTGCGGACGCGAACGGACACATTGTGTGGATACCTGGAGTGCGGCGTTCTAATGCGGCATATGTGCAGCCTTCGACACAAGCAGTAGTTCATTTTGCACTGGAGGGCGGAGCCCATGAGCGATCTGTCCATCCATGAGGTAACGAACACATAGCCGGTCATTGGCTTGCCGCATGGAACGATTAACGTTCACATAAGATTGAGTATTCACAATAGGAGGGCCCATCATTGCATAACGACATTGAGAAAGTAGTATTTAGCGAGGAACAGCTTCAAGCAAAAGTACAGGAATTGGGTGAACAGATTAGCCGCGATTACGCTGGTAAATGTCCGCTCGTTATTTGCGTGCTCAAGGGCGCGTTCATTTTTATGGCCGATTTGGTCAAGAATGTTACAGTACCGTTGGAATTGGACTTCATGGCGGTATCCAGCTATGGCGCATCGACGAAGTCTTCGGGCGTTGTGCGCATTATGAAGGATTTGGATGTATCGGTTGAAGGACGCGACGTTCTCATTGTGGAGGACATTATTGATACAGGGCTGACCCTCAGTTACTTAATTGAGGTGCTTCAGGGCCGCAAGGCGAACTCGATCCGTGTAGTTACTCTGTTCGATAAGCCAGCGCGTCGCACCACTAATATGGAAGCAGACTACAAAGGCTTCGTTCTGCCGGATGAGTTCATCGTTGGGTACGGACTTGATTTTGCTGAGAAGTATCGCAACCTTCCATACATTGGCGTATTGAAGCGTGAGATTTATTCCGACGAGGTGTAGAATCATTCATTCTCATCGCTTAGATGGTCAAGTTGTGATGGCAATACGTGCTATGATACAATAATTTCGTGTCTTTGAGAGGAGGTTGGGGATGAATCGCTTTTTTAAGAACTCTGGTTTTTATCTGATTCTTTTTCTAGTCGTGGTCGGCATTGTCCAATTCATTGGCAACGGCGGAGAAGCCACGGAAACCCCGAGATATGACCAGTTTCGCAAAGAGTTAGCGGCCAACAATATAGACGAAATGACGATTCAATATGAAGGTCGGGCATATTTGGTCATCGGTAAATATAAGAAAATTCCAGATGGACAGAAATCTCAGCAGTTCGTAACGTATATTCCAGATAGCTCACCAGCTATTGAGGAGATTATGAAGGCCGATACGGCACAGCAATCCCTCAAGCTTACGTGGAAGAAGATGGAGGAGCAAAGCCTATGGCTGACGGTTCTGACTTCCTTCATTCCATTTGTGATCATGTTCATCCTGTTCTTCGTCTTCTTTAATCAAGCTCAGGGTGGCGGCGGCAAGGTCATGAATTTCGGCAAGAGCCGTGCTCGCTTGTATAATGAAGAGAAGAAGCGTGTTACCTTCGAGGATGTCGCAGGGGCGGATGAAGAGAAGCAGGAATTGGTCGAGGTCGTCGAATTCCTTAAGGATCCGCGCAAGTTCGCAGCACTCGGCGCACGCATACCGAAGGGCGTTCTTCTGAACGGTCCTCCAGGTACAGGTAAGACATTGCTTGCACGTGCTGTTGCAGGCGAAGCAGGAGTTCCTTTCTTCAGCATTTCTGGTTCTGACTTCGTTGAAATGTTCGTCGGTGTCGGTGCATCCCGTGTGCGTGACCTGTTCGAAAATGCGAAGAAAAATGCTCCTTGTATTATCTTTATTGATGAAATCGATGCTGTTGGTCGTCAGCGCGGCGCCGGTCTTGGCGGCGGTCATGACGAGCGGGAGCAGACGCTTAACCAATTGCTCGTCGAGATGGACGGTTTCGGCGCCAATGAAGGAATCATCATTGTCGCAGCAACGAACCGACCAGATATTCTCGATCCAGCATTGCTCCGTCCAGGTCGTTTCGACCGCCAAATCACAGTGGATCGCCCTGACTTGAAGGGCCGGGAAGCTGTATTGAAGGTTCACGCGCGCAACAAGCCGCTGAACAAGGACGTGAAGCTGAATACAATTGCCAAGCGTACAACTGGATTTACGGGTGCTGACTTGGAGAACTTGCTGAACGAAGCAGCATTGCTTGCAGCGCGCAAAAACCATAAAGACATTACGATGACAGATGTGGACGAAGCAATCGACCGCGTTATCGTAGGTACAGAGAAGCGCAGCCGCATGATCAGCGATCGAGAAAAACGTATTGTCGCGTTCCATGAAGCCGGTCATACCATTATCGGATACTTCTTGGAACATGCAGATATGGTGCACAAGGTTACGATTATTCCTCGCGGACGTGCTGGCGGATACGTCATCATGCTGCCGAAGGAAGATCGTATGCTTACAACAAAGCAAGAGCTTCTGGACAGAGTTACAGGTTTGCTTGGTGGTCGGGTTGCTGAGGAATTGTTCATCGGCGAAATCGGCACAGGCGCTTATAGTGACTTCCAGCAAGCAACACGAATTGTGCGCAGCATGATTATGGAGTACGGCATGAGCGAGAAGCTCGGCCCAATGCAGTTCGGCAACCGTCAAGGAGAAGTATTCCTCGGTCGTGACCTTGGTCATGAACAGAACTACTCTGATGCGATTGCTTACGAAATCGATCAGGAGATGCAGCGTATCATGAACGAGTGCTACGAGCGTGCGAAGACATTGCTGACGAAGCATACTCGCGAAATGAACCTCATCGCCAATACATTGCTTGAGTTGGAGACACTCGAACTTGATCAAATCAAGCAATTGATCGAGAATGGCCACATCTCCGATAAGAAGTCGGATGGAGATGAGTCTGCCGGTACACCGGTGACAGGCGGCACATCCTCCAGTACGCCAATTATTGAGACTACTGGCGATGTGAAGGTGAACCTTGTTGGCAAGCCAGAGAAGCTTGGCCCTACGCAGTGGGATTCCCCAGCTGATGCTAAGCCGGAAGGCGACATTCCGAACGGAACCTCACCAGAGGACTTCCGCAGCAATGAGCCACAGGCAGTTGAACGTCCGGATGCTCCTTCCGAGCAGTCCGAGACGAATACAGAAGCCACGGGCAATCCGGATGACAACAAGAACAAGAACCAATAGAATAGCCCTCATTCGCCGATTTGGCGATTGTAAAGAGTGCACCATAGCGTGCACTCTTTTTTTATGGCTATTGAAATATTGGCGCAGTCTCGATTGTGAATTGACACAGCCATAGGCGTTGTGTAAATTAAGTGTTAATGACTACAACAAGCGGGAGACCATAGTGCAGATCATTATCACGGTTTTCGTGCCGTACTGCATGATAGATTTTTCACTTGGGTGTGGGAGCTCGTGCCTGATGGAATGATGGAATTTCTGTTGGTACGAGCGATACTATAACCTGTCATCGTACAACGTTGCCACCGTTGATGATGCGTCATGCAGGTGTTCTTCTGACCTGCTAGGAGCGTAAAGAATACATCAAGATTGAAGCAACGGGCGAGTTCACGCTCTACCGTTCGCGGCGAAGCGTTGATCGGTGTCGATGTCAATTCCGTATAAGCGTTTCCATGGTTATAACGGTCGACATCAATCTTGACTTGAATGCGAAGAAAGAGGGATAGAACTGTGATTCTCGTTATCGATGTAGGAAATACAAATATTGTTCTAGGTGTATATCAACAGGAGACGCTGCAGCATTTTTGGAGGCTGTCCACGAATCGTCAAGCGACAGCGGATGAATATGGTGTCATGATCCACAACTTATTCTCACTGGCAGGGCTTTCGGTTAAGGATATCGATGGAGTTATTATCTCATCTGTCGTTCCACCGATTATGTCTACGATGGAACTCTTGTGTGAGACATATTTGTACAAGACGCCGCTTATCGTAGGGCCAGGCGTGAAGACAGGGTTGAATATCCGATATGAAAACCCGCGTGAGGTTGGTGCAGACCGCATCGTGAACGCAGTTGCTGCCATCGACCAATACGGTGGTGAGATGCCGCTTGTAGTTGTCGATTTCGGTACAGCGACAACTTTTGATGTGATTGATGTGCAAGGCAATTACTTGGGCGGGGCAATCGTTCCGGGGATTGGCATCTCTACGGAGGCGCTCTATCAGCGTGCAGCAAAGCTCCCTCGTATTGAACTGACGAAGCCGAAGTCCGTTATTGGCCGCAATACGGTTCATTCCATGCAGGCAGGCATCATATTCGGATACGCTGGACAAGTTGATGGGATCGTGGATCGCATAAGCCAAGAACTAGGCGCACAACCTAAGGTCGTTGCAACCGGTGGCTTGGCGGAGCTCATTGCAAGCGAATCGCGTACAATTGATACGACGAATCCACTGCTGACCCTTGAGGGGCTGCGTCTCATTTACAATCGTAACCAATAATATAGAGAAAATCGTTGTAAACTGTCATTCGTTTTTAAAATATGTAAGGCAACAGGAGGCACTCATGGAAGAGAGCAAGCAACAACAGAACATCACTCAAGATACCGTGCAGGATATGCTTATCCGTGGGACTGGATTAGGTGGAAAGGTACGGATTTTTGCTGCGCGCACGACTAACTTGGTTAATGAGCTGCAACGTCGCCACGGTACATACCCAACAGCAACAGCTGCATTAGGGCGTACAGTAACGGCTGCTGCAATGATGGGTGCGATGCTGAAGGGCGAAGAGAAGCTTACGGTACAAGTCAAGGGTGATGGCCCTATTGGTCAGGTCGTTGCGGATGCCAACGCGCGTGGAGAGATTCGCGGCTATGTGACACATCCCCAAGTTCATTTGGCGAGCAACGCCGAGGGCAAGCTGGATGTTGCGGGAGCAGTAGGCCGCAGCGGCTTCATTCACATTACGAAGGATCTAGGCTTAAAGGAACCTTACCGCGGAAGCTCTCCGATTATTTCGGGAGAACTGGGTGAGGACTTTACGTATTACTTTGCAACGTCGGAGCAGACGCCATCCGCAGTTGGGCTTGGCGTACTCGTAGACACTGACAATTCTGTACTACATGCAGGTGGATTTATTATTCAATTGCTGCCAGGCTTGTCTGATGAGGAAATAACGGAGATTGAGCAATCGTTAAGCACATTGCCTCCGGTAACAGCCTTGCTTGATCAGGGCATGGAGCTTGATGAGCTGGTAACATGGATCGTGAAGGATGTCCATATCATGGATCGGATGTCGCTTGTGTTCCAATGCCAATGCTCAAGAGAACGCGTGGAAAGCACGCTTATTAGCTTGGGACAGGAAGAGCTGCGAGCGATTATAAATGAGGATCATAAAGCTGAAGTTGTATGCCATTTCTGCAACGAGGCGTATGCCTTCAACCGTGATGATCTTGAGAAGCTGGCTGCTGCGGCAGTGACGAAGAAGACGCAATCGTAAAGTAAGTGTAAGCACAGGCGTGCTACAAGGAAATATGAGGTAAGGGAAGCAAGCGATATGACGAGAGAAGTCAAGAGCTTATGGGGCTGTATTATTGTATTGTTTGCCTGTGTGATCGTGCTTGCAGGCATACTTATTTCACGGCTCGATGTTCCGGTCGGGCCCCCCGAGCCTGCTTCATCCGATTCCTCATCAGTCGTTGCGTCAGTTGGGTCGCATAAGATTACGCGTGCAGAGTGGAACAGAGAATTGGAGCAGCAGTACGGTGGGTTAGTACTGGAGCAGATGCTGACGAACCGAGCGGCTGAGCAGGAAGCGAAGTCGCTCGGGGTTGAGGTGACTTCTGAAGAAGTCACCCGAGAGATTAAGCGTCAGATGAAGGGTTATGAAAGTGAAGAGGCTTATTACCAAGCGATGAAAGAACAACTAGGAATGAGTCCGGAACAATTAAGCCAAGACATGCGCAATCAACTCCTATTGGAAAAAATCGCAACGTACGGCATTGATATCGGTGATGCTGATATTGACGAGTACATGCGTGAACATAAGGGTGAATACGAGCCAATCAACTCCTATCAAATGGCACATATCACAGTATCGAACGTCGCTGACGCGGAAGCAATTATTGGCCGCATTAAGCAAGGAGAATCTTTCGGTTTCCTTGCAGGCGAGCTTTCTCTTGACTCCTTCTCTTCACAGCAGGGTGGGAGAATAGGGTGGATTGATGAGGATGATCCATTCATCGATCACGCGGAACTGAACCAAGTGTCCTTGATGGAAGTAGGCGATACTTCGAAGCCGGTTAAGATTAAGGATGGATATGCGATTATCCAGCTTACTGGCAAGAAGGAAGTAAGGCCTGAACAACATGATGAGATGCGTGAGCGTATTCGCAAAGAAATCGCGCTGGAGAAGTCTCCTCCATTAGTACAATGGAGAAAAGCGCTCCGAGAGAAATACGGCGCGTCAATTGCAGATGCAGCCTTTTCATCACAGTAAGTGTTGACATGAATAGTAGTCCGTCCGAATAAGATGATTTATTCGGGCGGGCTTTTTGTTATTTTTCAGACAAAGAACGAGAAATCTTGGAATATTTTTGAGTAGGTCTATTGACATTCGACTATTGGCTTGCTAATATAAGTTAAAACCTAGTGAATTAGTCGGAAATATTTCAATTCCTATTAACCTGTGGGAGGGCTCTCTATGCCAAGAATCGTCAATAGCGTGACCGAACTAATCGGGGATACTCCACTTGTACGCCTGAATCGAATTGTACCGGAAGACAGCGCCGAAATTTATGTGAAGCTGGAATATCAGAATCCGGGCTCCAGTGTCAAAGACCGGATCGCAATAAGTATGATTGAGGTAGCCGAGCAGGAAGGCATATTGAAGCCGGGAGATACCATTGTAGAGCCGACGAGCGGCAATACGGGCATTGGACTTGCAATGGTAGCTGCTGCGAAGGGATATAAGGCCATATTGGTTATGCCTGAGACGATGAGCATTGAGCGCCGCAATCTCCTGCGCGCATATGGGGCTGAGCTTGTGCTTACTCCGGGGGCAGAAGGAATGAATGGTGCGGTTCGCAAGGCTGAAGAGCTGGCACAAGAGAACCCTACTTATTTCATTCCGCAACAATTCAAGAATCAAGCGAACGTCAAGATTCATCGGGAGACGACAGGTCCAGAAATTGTCGAAGCGATTCAATCGCTCGATGGCAAGCTGGATGCGTTTATCGCTGGCATTGGCACAGGGGGAACAATCTCTGGTGCTGGTGAAGTGCTGAAGGAGAACTTCCCCGGCATTCAAATTGCAGCGGTGGAGCCAGCCTCATCTCCATTATTGTCTGGAGGCAAGCCAGGCCCCCACAAAATCCAAGGGATCGGGGCAAACTTCGTACCTGATATATTGAACCGTGAGATTTATGATCGAATTATTACGGTTGAGAATGAAGATGCATTTGAGATAGCGCGCCGTGTTGCGAAGGAAGAAGGCATCTTAGTCGGCATCTCCTCGGGGGCTGCGATCTATGCTGCATTGCAGCTTGCGAAGGAATTGGGAGCCGGAAAGCGTATTGTTGCAGTCGTACCAAGCAACGGCGAACGTTATTTAAGCACACCGTTATTTAATTTTGAAGATTAAGAAATGAATACATCCCCTCATCCAACTGTGTACTTGGAAGCATAATGCTTCTATACGATAGCTGAGATGGGGGGATTTTTATATGAAGGAAAATGCAGAAAATGTAAGTGGTTCATCTTTTCATCCGTAGTTTCATTGTTTATACTAATCAGTAATCCGATAATGATTATCATCCAAGGAAAGTTGGGATCGATAAGCAGGAATGATGGACTAGGGTGAAGAGGTGGTCATATGGTTCAATCAACAGTACTAAGTGGACAGGCGCTTATCGCACAAGAGCAATGGCGCTGCTATATCGATAATCAATACACGATCCTTCCGTACGTGGTTAAGTATGAGTTGCAGGAAGGAAGTACGCACATTCCTTCTTGGGAATCGGCATGGGCAGATGCAGGGCAGAGCACCTTCGTACTGGAGAGCGGGAAGGGTGGACGCTATACGATTGTGGGGTTAGACCCCGTATCTATGATTAGAGGGAAGGGGTATTCCGCACACATCGTCCTGTCAGACGGAAATGAACAGGTACGCAAGGGAGCTCCGTTAGAAATGGTGAAGGAATGGATGTCACCTTACCGTGGGCCGCGCATAGAGGGGCTTCCGAAGTTCACTGGGGGATGTGTTGGCTATATAAGCTATGACATTGCTAGATCCATTGAGCGGCTCCCCGAATTGGCGGCGGATGATTTGGATCTTCCCGATTATGTGTTTATGCAAATGAATGAGCTATGGATTGTCGATCATGAGGAACAAGCGCTATACTGTGCGGTCATGACGGAGGTTGATCCATGCGCATCACCGGCGTACAAGCGCCAAATGAAGGAGGATGAGTCCTCCAGTCAGACCGCTGAATCCATATATGAGGAATGGGTATCTAACCACTATGAGCTTGCTCACCAGCGTGCAGATAAGTTGAAGAAGCGCTGGGATGTCTGGTGGGAATCTTGCCGTACAGATGAGGCGAAGCAGGCCGCTGAGCTTCGTCGCCGCTGTCTGGAGGAAGGCAATCTTCTCGATGTGGATGTGCTGGAAGGTGTACAGACGGCATTTCCGAAGGAGGATTTTGAGGAGGCTGTACGGCAGATTCAGCAATATATTGGTCAAGGTGATGTCTTTCAAGTAAACCTGTCCATGAGACAGATGCGTGCGCTGCGTGAAACTCCGGAACGGCTCTATGAATGGTTGAGGGTGCTTAACCCATCTCCATACATGGGACTGCTTCGTTTCCCTGACTTCCAGCTTGTTTCTTGTTCCCCCGAGCTTCTGGTTGGCCTGAAGGATGGGGAAGTGAGCACTCGTCCGATTGCAGGCACGAGACGGAGAGGGCATACCCCGGAAGAGGATGCCCGCATGGCAGAAGAGCTGCGTACGAATGAGAAGGAGCGGGCCGAGCATATTATGCTCGTTGATCTAGAGCGCAATGATGTTGGACGCATATCGGAATACGGCTCCGTGCGGGTGGATGAGTTAATGACAATTGAATATTACTCGCATGTTATGCATTTGGTTTCTGAGGTGAAAGGGAAGCTGGCGGCCGGCAAAGACGCCTTCGACGTGCTGCGAGCGACATTCCCTGGAGGGACGATTACAGGAGCTCCGAAAGTGAGAACGATGGAAATCATCGAAGAATTGGAGCCAGTACGAAGAGGGCCGTATACGGGATCATTCGGCTGGATTGACTATAATGGCGACATGGAATTTAATATAATTATCCGCACCATGACCGTGAAGGATGGTGTAGGCCATATTCAGGCGGGAGCGGGCATTGTTATTGATTCCGATCCAGCGCGTGAATATAAGGAGAGCTGGAACAAGGCGAAGGCTTTGTGGAAGGCAGTACAGTTGAGCGAACGCGACATGATGGAGCGGGGAGACTAGATTAGGTAAGGCATGCCGCCAGGCATGGCCGAGAGAGGATGAGCTTAGCATGATACTTGTTATCGACAATTATGATTCTTTTACGTATAACTTGGTTCAATATTTAGGGGAGCTTGGGGAGCAGGTGGAAGTATACCGCAATGACGAAATCGACATTGAAGGCATTGAGAAGCTGCAACCGGATCATCTGCTGCTGTCACCTGGGCCGTGCACACCGAACGAAGCAGGAATAACACTTGATGTCATTGCACATTTCAAGGGCAAGATCCCTATCTTCGGTGTATGCTTAGGTCATCAGGCAATTGGACAGGCATTCGGCGGGAAGGTTGTCCGTGCACAGCGATTGATGCACGGGAAGACATCCCCAATCTATCATGAGGGACAGTCGGTGTTTGAAGAGCTGCCAAGCCCGTTTACAGCAACTCGCTATCATTCCTTATTGGTGGAGCGGGAGTCGCTGCCAGAATGTCTCGAGATTACGGCTTCTACGGAAGAAGGCGAAATTATGGGGCTTCGGCATAGAGAATATCCGATTGAAGGTGTCCAATTCCACCCGGAGTCGATCATTACGGATCACGGGCATCAGATGCTGCGCAACTTTTTAAAGTCGAAGGCGAGCGTATAATGGATGTTATCGGTTGGAATGGGAAGGTAGTACCTGTTGATCAAGCCGCGGTTTCTGTCATGGACCACGGCTTTTTATACGGCATGACCTTGTTTGAAACGATGCGCACCTACGGAGGGAAGCCCTTCTTGTTGGAGCGGCATATGGAGCGGTTGACATCGGCTTGCAGATTGCTTGGTATCGACTATGTAGTGGATATGGGGCAGGTTGAACGTCATATTCGAGAAGTGGTGGATGCGAACGGCCTGATGGAGGCATATATTCGTTACACCGTAAGTGCGGGCGAGAATGGTTTTGGCCTGCCACAGGAAGCGTATACGCAACCGAATGTGTTAGTGCTTGTGAAGTCGCTGCCTGCCTTGCAGGAAGAACTGTATGAATGCGGCAAGCCATTGCAACTGCTTCGTACACGGCGGAGCGGGCCCGAGACAGACGTGCGCTTTAAGTCAGGACAATACATGAATAATATCGTTGCAAAGCGGGAGTTATCACAAATGGATTCATCCGCATTAGGAGCTGAGGGGCTCATGTTGGATTGCAATGGACATGTATCCGAAGGCATCGTGAGCAATGTGTTTTTTGTTCAGGATGGTCGTCTGTACACACCAGATGTATCGACCGGCATTCTGCCTGGTATTACAAGGCAGTGGGTCATGGAGCTAGCGGGCCAGGCAGGTATGCATGTTGAGGAAGGTAAGTATGGTTGGGGACAGCTATGGAAGGCAGATGAAGTATTCCTGACAACCTCCATTCAGGAACTTGTACCGGTGACGACTCTTGTCGATGCAGAAGGTGAGAAGAGACAGGTGGGCAACGGACGGATAGGTGCTTGTACGCGCGAGCTGCTGAATCTGTATCGCACCTCTACAGTTCACAGGATGTAGGTTAACGAGATTGATTTAGAGAGTGCATGAAACTTGCGAATAGTAAGTTCCGTTATGCCCGGTGATGACGGTATAAGGAATTTTAAGTTGGATCGGCTACGATGGCAGGGAGGGGGATGCGTATATGTTGCAGCCAACATTTTGGAAGCACACGTATAAATGGAATCAAGCAGAATTAATACTGGGCGACCGTACCTTGGTGCAAGGGATATTGAATGTTACGCCGGACTCCTTCTCCGATGGAGGATGTTATGATCGCATCGATCGTGCAATCGAGCATGCCAAGGAAATGGTCGCGCAAGGCGTAGACATTATCGATATAGGCGGAGAGTCAACACGCCCTGGCCATGAACCGGTCGGAGAAGCAGAGGAGCTGCGCCGCGTTATTCCCGTTATAGAGGCGCTTCATGAGGCAATGCCTCATATCCCATTGTCCATCGATACGTACAAGGCGGAAGTCGGTAGACAAGCGTTAGAAGCGGGAGCTCATATTTTGAATGATATTTGGGGCTGCAAGCGGGAGCCGGAGATGGCACGTGTCGCAGCTTCTTATGACTGTCCCATCATTCTAATGCATAACCGTACTGAACGGAATTATGAGCAGTATGTGGATGATGTGAAGCGGGATTTGCTGGAGAGTGTGGCGATTGCCAAGGTAGCGGGTGTCGAAGAACGAAATATTTGGCTGGATCCGGGGATTGGTTTTGCCAAGGACTACGAGGATAACTTGGAACTCATGCATCATTTGGATGAGCTTGTTGAGCTTGGGTACCCAGTATTGCTGGGAACTTCACGCAAGCGGTTCATCCGTGAGACACTGCAGCTTCCTGTGGATGCTCTTATTCAAGGGACGGCAGCTACGGTTGTGTTGGGAGTAGCCCAAGGCTGCCAAATTGTGCGGGTACACGATGTATCGGAAATCGTTCAGACCGTTCGGATGTGTGATGCTATGCTATATCCAAGAGAACGAAATGGAGCCGCAGAGAAGTAATGGTGTGACATTACCCTATTTTGTCATAGAAGGGGAGTATATTCATGGTGAATACGAAAGTATCGAAACCTGACCGTATGCAGTTGCATCGGATTGAATTGTTCGGGCGGCATGGTGTATTCGAAGAGGAACGGAGATTGGGTCAGCGCTGGATTGTCGATCTTGACTTGCAAATAGATCTGCGCACGGCTGGCGAATCTGATCAGCTTGAGCATTCGATCAATTATGCCGAAATCTATAATACAGTGAAGCAGATTGTTGAAGAAGAGTCCTATCAGCTTGTCGAAGCATTGACAGAACGTATTGCAGCCGTCCTATTCGAGCAATATGCATTGATTTCAGAAGCAACAGTACGCGTAACGAAGCCGAACCCGCCGTTCGATATACATTTCCAAGGCGTAACGATTGAGATGACGAGAGTACGGGCGGAATCGAGTTCAAGCGGGAGCGGGGCATAGCAGATGGATGGAATGAAGACGGATTTCTCCGGTAGCGAGCTTGAGAAAGCAGGAATGGATTACAATCCAGTGACACATACTGGAGAGCAGACTGCTTATATTGCACTAGGTGCAAATATTGGTGAGCGGGAGCGGGCCTTGTATGATGCGTTGACACATCTTCAAGCTCAGGAGCAGATTCAAGTTGTGCGATGTTCTGCGATTTACGAGACAGATCCGGTTGGATATGAGGATCAGCCTGCCTTTCTAAACATGACAGCTTGTGTTCGGACAACGTTGCAGCCTGATGAACTGCTGATGGCGATGCTTGCGATTGAGAAGCAAATGGGGCGAGTGCGGGATATTCGCTGGGGCCCGCGCGTCATTGATTTGGATTTGCTATGGATGGGCGATACTTCATGGAATACAGACCTGCTTACATTGCCGCATCCTCGTATGGGAGAGCGGCTGTTCGTACTCGTGCCGCTTGCTGATATTGTTCCGGAGTCGGCTGTCGAATTGCACGCATTCGTTCATCATGCCTTGGGAACACTGGATGGAAAGGAAGGTATTCGGAAGTGGAGTCCTTGCAAGTGGCCAAGCGAATCCGAGCTTTCCGCAAGCTTCGAGGATTGACGCAGCAGCAGCTGTCTGAACGCGTGCGCATCTCAGTATCCGTGCTTGGTGAAATCGAGCGGGGAAATCGGCAGATTGATGATCAGATAATGAAAGAAATATGCAAGCAATTAAATATTTCACATGATGAACTGGCATCACCAGGTTCCTTTCGGTAAAATGGAACATTGGTAATCCTGTTTTGTATAGATAACCGTGTGGCATATCAGCCATATGGATAGGGATAGAGTTGAAAGGAGTGCGAGCAATGCTGAAAATTGCAAATATAGAAATGAAAAACCAAGTCGTGCTTGCGCCCATGGCTGGGGTGTGCAACCCTGCCTTCCGCCTCATTGCGAAGGAATTCGGATGCGGACTCGTATGCGCAGAAATGGTTAGTGACAAGGCGCTTGTTCACGGCAATGAGCGTACTCGTGAGATGCTGTATGTAGACGATCGGGAGAAGCCGCTTAGTCTGCAGATTTTTGGCGGGGATCGCAAATCGCTTGTCGAAGCTGCCAAAATTGTCGATAAAGATTCAAATGCCGATATTATTGATATCAATATGGGTTGCCCTGTACCGAAGGTAACAAAATGCGATGCAGGCGCTCGCTGGCTCCTTAACCCGGAGAAGATCTATGAGATGGTGTCGGCCGTTGTTGATGCTGTTGATAAACCGGTTACGGTGAAGATGCGAATCGGCTGGGATCACGATCACATTTATGTAGTGGAGAATGCCAAAGCTGTTGAGCGTGCTGGTGGTCAAGCGGTCAGTGTACATGGGCGCACACGCGAGCAGCTGTATACGGGTCAAGCGGACTGGAGCTATATTCGCCAAGTTAAGGAAAATGTCTCGATTCCGGTTATCGGCAACGGGGATGTGTTCACTCCAGAAGACGCGAAGCGTATGCTGGAAGAGACGGGATGCGACGGCGTCATGATTGGACGCGGTGCACTCGGCAATCCGTGGATGCTGTATCGCACGATTGAATATTTGACGACAGGAGAGCTGCTCCCAGATCCGTCGGCAGAAGAGAAAGTTCGTATTGCGCTTGTTCATATGGATCGCCTTATTGCACTTAAGGGGGAGCAGGTTGCGGTGAAGGAGATGCGTAAGCATCTGGCATGGTACTTGAAGGGATTGCCTTCTGCCGCGCGTGTGAAGGATGCCATCATGGAAGAGACACGCCGTGATGAGGTTGCCCGCATGCTGGAGGAGTATGTACGTCAAGTGAATGAGAAGCAAGAGGCTGAATCAACGGTTCAGTAATTGCTGCAATAGAGGCTGTTACGGGCGCATGTTCAGGGGATCGAAGCGTTTTCAAGGGCATGTGCGGTCTCATTGACTTTTGCAAATCCATCCCATATAATTCAACAATAGAAAATTGGCCTCGGGCTTGGTGTATATTACACGACTATGTATGACAAAGAACGACCAAGTTGTGGAGTCATGATGTGGCAATCAAGCCATATGATGAACTATAGCATTCGCATCGGCTGCATTCGCATCGATCGTTGTTAGCAGCCCTGAGGCTGGATGCGAAATATATCATGACAGGAGAATCGGTAAGATGAGCGATAAAGAAGTCATTCTGACCCAGGACGGTCTGAAGAAGCTGGAGGATGAGCTTGAAAACCTCAAATCCGTTAAACGTCGTGAAGTGGCAGAGCGGATTAAAGTAGCGATCGGCTACGGCGACATCAGCGAGAACTCCGAATATGAAGATGCGAAGAATGAACAAGCATTCATTGAAGGTCGTATCATTACATTGGAAAAAATGCTTCGCAACGCACGGATCATTAACAACGATGACATTGACACAGATCTTGTAAGCATTGGTTCGACGGTAATCGTTGAGGATTTGGAATTCGGCGACAAGATGGAATATACAATTGTCGGTACTGCTGAATCCGATCCATTGAAGAACCGGATTTCGAATGAAAGCCCGGTAGGCAAGGCAATTTTGGGCAAGCAAAAGGGCACAACTGTGGACGTGAACGTTCCTGCAGGCGTGATTCAATACAAAATTCTCGAGATTAAGCGCTAATTGAGCTGCGGCTAAGCAGCTTGTGGCGTCAAGCGTGAGAAGTTGGGATGAAAGCTTCCATACATGGAAGCTTTTTTCACCAATCGGCGGTGTGAGGACATTGTCCCCTTTTTTTCATGAAAAGAAATGAAAGAACGTGAAAGAATAAGTGCCGTTCCCAAGCATTTATCATACATCATGGAATATTTCGATTTAATTATACAAGGAGTGGAGTGTAATGACGGACGTCGTCAATCAAGAAACGGAATTAAGTGAATTGCTGCAAATTCGCCGCAACAAATTGGACGAGCTTCGCAAGCTGGGCGTAGATCCGTTCGGAACAAAATATGAGCGTACAGCAACTGCCAAAGAAGTGCTCGATAAGTATGACGGGATGGAGAAGGATGAGCTCCAAGAAGCAGGTGTAGAGGTTAGCCTTGCAGGACGTATCATGGCTAAGCGCGGCATGGGTAAAGCTAGCTTCGCGCACATCCAGGACTTGTCCGGCCGTATTCAAATTTATGTTCGTCAAGATACAATCGATGAGAAAAAATTTGAAGCTTACAGCCTGCTTGACCTAGGTGACATCATTGGTGTTCGTGGTACGGTATTCAAGACGAAGACAGGTGAATTGTCCATTAAAGTGCTGGAGCTTGAGATTTTGTCGAAGTCGCTCTTGCCGCTTCCAGAGAAATACCATGGCCTGAAGGACGTAGAAATGCGTTACCGTCAGCGCTATGTTGACTTGATTATGAACCCGGATGTTCAGCAGACGTTCGTCACTCGCTCGCGTATTATTCAATCGATGCGTCGCTATTTGGATTCCCATGGATACTTGGAAGTGGAGACACCAACACTCCATGCAATCGCTGGTGGTGCGGCAGCACGTCCGTTCATCACGCATCATAATGCACTCGACATGACACTCTACATGCGTATTGCGATTGAGCTCCACTTGAAGCGCTTGATCGTGGGCGGATTAGAGAAAGTGTACGAAATAGGCCGCGTATATCGCAACGAAGGGATTTCAACACGACACAATCCGGAATTCACAATGATTGAATTGTATGAGGCATATGCAGATTACAACGATATCATGAACCTGACGGAAAATCTGGTTGCGCATATTGCACAAGAAGTGTTGGGGACAACGAAGATTCAGTATCAGAACCACGAAGTTGATCTGACGCCGCAATGGCGCCGTGTAACGATGGTGGATGCAGTTAAAGAAGTGACAGGTGTTGATTTCTCCGCACAGATGACAGACGAAGAGGCGCATCGTGTTGCGAAGGAACATAATGTGAAGGTGGAGCCGCACCATACATTCGGTCATATTCTGAATGCATTCTTCGAAGAATTCGTAGAAGAAACGTTGATTCAGCCAACATTCGTTACGGGCCATCCGGTTGAAATTTCTCCGCTTGCGAAGAAGAACGACAAGGATCCGCGCTTCACAGATCGCTTCGAGTTGTTCATCGTTGCGCGTGAACATGCAAATGCATTCTCAGAGCTTAATGATCCAATCGATCAGCGTCAACGCTTTGAGGCGCAATTGGAAGAGCGTGAGCATGGTAACGATGAAGCACATGAAATGGACGATGACTTCATTCGTGCATTGGAATACGGCATGCCGCCAACAGGTGGACTTGGCATCGGTGTAGACCGCCTCGTTATGCTGCTTACGAATGCGCCGTCCATTCGTGACGTACTGTTGTTCCCTCACATGCGTGAGCGCAGCAACTAAGATAAATGTACAATAGTAAGGATCGCTCCTAGGTTTAGGCCTAGGTTCGATCCTTTTTTAATTCGTTCGGAGATAGCTACTATTCCATTAGAAAGAAGGTAAAGATGTAATGAATAAATAGTATTATTTCAATTACGGTGATCGTATGCGGTTGAATCATCAGGTATAGCGATGAAATATGTAGAAGTGTCATGGGACTACACTGAAGAAGTCGGGTGTTTGCACTGGATGTAGGAAAATGAAAGAACATGTATGTTCGGATGAATGAAGACGATAAGATGGATATTGCTTGTGGTTTAGTGGGGCATGCAGATAGCTGCTGCTATTATTGTGTACAATCATGAATATAGCCTTTAGCTGTGTAAAACAGGGGGAATGGGGTAGTTATAAGTAGGGCCAATTGAAATATCAATCACGAAAAAGCCTTTTGTAGAGCGGTTTTATGCACAGTTCAATAGGGGAGATTGTATAAAATTGAAATAGTAATTTTTTACCTGTTGCATACTATTGGTGGTCGTGATATATTATATGAGTCGCCGCTGAGAGACGCGGTGAACGAAAGCGAAAGAGGCAATAAGCCGAAGCGCTGGATTGAAGATTGTTCTTTGAAAACTGAACAACGAGCAACGT
>NZ_BBYF01000026.1 GCF_001894745.1 Paenibacillus sp. NAIST15-1 | reverse complement strand
CCTGCGAATTCATGAGTCTGAGTGAGGAAACTTAATCATTTTGAGGGAGCTTAATGATTAATTTGACTCGTCTTTATAATGAAAATGTTCGTGATGAATAGCATCCATTCCAACTATCTTTCCACTCTTTTTATGGAAATACGAAAAATCTTTATTTATCGGCATCCGAAGTAACTGATAATTATTATCTCTGGGCATGGCTTCAATTTGGTTAATAGCTAATTCGCGTGTTGTAAATAGTCCAACTGGAAAGAAATTAGGGAATGGCTTTGAACTATCGGCTACAAATATCCCCCAAACAAATGTATCATCCATTGTCCCCGTCCACCTTACATACTCAATAGTTATACTAAAGTACCCGTTAGTTGAATGACAAATATTTATCTGCTTTACAACTTAAAGCGAAGAAATCGCTGGCTGTTTTTGCGCAAAATAATTATTTCCCTATGATTTAGTCATTTATTTAACCATCGACTTAACTTTTGGTACATGAATTAATCCGCTGAAGGTTATCTGTATTACTGATCCGGCGTGGAAATGGGCCACGAATTTTTGTTTTGCATCTAATCGAATCCTTTCATAATTACCAGTCTTTTTTCAATGGAAGATGAAAGTCTAAGCTATAAGGGCCGTTTTCTAATTTTAATAACATTTCATGAATATCTTTGCGTTCTCTTGCATCATTCGTTTTTCCATTCAAGTCCTCTTTAGACCAAAAACTATATCCAAGCAAGTAGCTCTGCCCCATTTCATCAAAACTCGAATAAACTCTTTGCAGTATTTCTGCAGCTTGTAAACATAGATCCAATGCTTCTTCTTTCGTATAGATACCTGCAATATAGCACATGGAAGCTACATGGATAAGTCTAACTAAATCCCAAGCCAAAACCCCTTTATCGCCCATTTTTTCTTTTATAACATGACACAATTCATATCTAAATGGGTCTGCTACTTCTTTGGATTTTTTTAATTCTTCTATGTACTGTACATTCGTCTTGCCGGAAAATAATAATTCCATAACTTCATCTGCTTCTTCTCCGGATTCAATTCCCCAATCTGCTGCTAAAATAGAAAATTGCTCTTCTTTAGCCCCTTCGGTAGGAACCACTCCGCCAAACACCCCCAAATCCCTCCAAGTTGCTACAGCAAAAATAGCATATGCCGCATTAAACCATTTAATTGTCTCACTTGTTTCTTTATTGCTTAATAGTGGCCTCCATTCTTGTTCAAACAATTTTTCAAGCTTTTCTACACCCCTGCCTAATAAAGACTTTGTTAAATCTAATCTCCATTCTTCTCCATCGGCACTTTTATATAATATGACAAAGCTTTTTTCGCATAATCTGTAAGGCTCTGCGATGAAAATATTAATTATATTCTCGAAGTTTACTTTTTCGCTACTTCTTGGATTTTGAAAATAGAAACCGTCATTGTAGGCGATAAAAATGATAGGTTTCTTAAAAAATCTTTTACGCTCTAATTTAAATATCTCTTTGCTGATTACACTGGTTACCAATTCGTCATCTCCTTTTAAACACCCTGTTTTCCTTTATTATATATATTGGGTTGTCAACAGTAAATTTAAGACAGGATTTTTTAAAGGCTTCTTGGTGATACGGAACAGGCGTCAGATATCCCAGCGTTCCGTAAATTCGATGTTTATTAAACCAGTTGACATAATCGTATAGCTCCAATTCCAGATGGTGAAGATTCGACGAATGTCCCCGCCCAAAATGAGGATTGCTAATAATCAACAAAAAAGGGGCTATCATCTTATGGATAGCCCATCAAATCAACTTTTACTCTTTGTACTCTGGGTGATTGTGTCGTTTACATCCGAACAAGTAACAGCCCGAGCTCATTGAAGTGTTAAATTCCATCATGGGAATAAATCCTAATAAAATTTTCTCAAACATATGCTCATATTCTTTTTTCTCATCAAGCAATTGCTTAATGTGCTCTTCTTTCTCCCTTTCTGTCCAATCTTCGTCACAATCATCTTCATGAGCTTCTTTTATTTCCTCAATTTTTTGTTGAATTACTTCATTCAAGATGTCACGAGCTCGATTTTCATTTTGGGTTTTACATAAAGCATATACGAATCTACTAACCCAGTCTGGTGTTTTCCAATACTGTCCCCAACCTTTGTCAAACCAATAAATAGACTCATTGAAACAGCCTAATTCAAGATATAACTCTGCAACTTCTACATCACCGACAAAATCATCATCATCTTCAGAAAATACATCTAATTTCTTCTTCGCTTCTATTTTTCTCCCAAGCTCGATTAAGCACTTAACATGACTGTACATTGCATAATCAGAATTTCGGGAACATTGAAGGAAAAAGTCTGAAGCTTCTTGTATTTGTCCAAGATGATATTTGGCAATAGCCAAATTGTTATAAGCTTCATTTGAAGGGTGTATGATCAAAGATTGGTTCAAGGCATCTGCGGCCTGTTGCCACATTTCCTTCTCAACATAAATTTCCCCCAAAATATTGTAAGGAAAATGAGATGAAGGATTTAATTCAATAGCTTTTTGATTGGCACTCAACGAATGTTTTCCCCTTTATAATCATCATTTTCCTTGTTCAACAGCCCTCAAGACCTAGCCAACATCCTCTGTCACCACTAACATGCTTGCCGACGGCGGAATAACAAGGTTGTTCCCCATACTAGAACGGCCGTAACTGTCAATAGAACAGCTAATGCAGCTATCGGATATAGGATAGGCTCCCCAAAGAAATTAACTGTACGGAAGCTATTGAAAAGATGAGTAACTCGGATAAACTGACTGTACCCGAACGTCACCATCCATTCGATAATCGGATAACGAATATTACGCACATCTAGTAGTAGGTAGGGAATTCCGAGTACGCCCCCCGCCAGCAGCATCGTGACCAACGATGAACGGCTAAGTGAGGAAATAAACGTCACGGCAATCGCAAATGCTGCACAGCCAATGGTTTGCACCCCTAATTGAATAAAATAGTACTCTATCACGGTGAATGAATACGGATATTCTGCAAAAGGACGTGTGTCTCCATACCTTCTCATACTATTAAGAGGTGTGGTGGCTCCATCCAAGTTGCCAAACAACAAGGCCGTTACCCCCATATTGATCAGCTGAAATACCAGGACACACAACAAGGTGTACAGAATAGCTGCTAAGCATTTTGCATGAATAAGCTTGCTTCGCCCATGTCTGCTGCTTAAGAGCAAGCTGTCCATCCTAGTTGCATATTCTGTTGAATAGATGGGAGAAAGTCCGATGAGAAGCATGGCTCCCATGAAGGCAACACCAAATTGATCGACCATATAGATCAATTCGCCCCATGGCATATTATAGTATAATTGAGCGGTTGGCGGCCCTTGCTCCGACAGTAGTTTTTCTTTTAATTTCGTTTTTTTATACTCGTATGAGTCAGGCTGACTTAACATGAGCCGAATTTCAATGTCTAGTAATTGCTCTTCGTATTTATGCAGCATATTGGGCATTCCCGAGATATCCTCCATAATACTTTTTTCTTGAATCGGCAGCTGATGCCAGTTGCTCCTCTTGTATCTTTCATTCACCCGCTGAATATCTTTTGCTGTAATCTCACGCGCATAGGAGCGGTATTCCTTTGACCCATCTTGATAATATTCAGCATGAAATGCAATAACCACCGTATAGATAGCTGCAAGTAATAGACTAACAATAAATACGCTCTTGCGCGATACGATCTTCAACAGCTCGTACCTCAGTAACTGTCTCATTGCATAATCTCCTCATTAAAATAATGCAAATATAGGTCTTCCAATCCTGCCGTCACTGGCTGAGCTGTCAGCAGCGGCTTGTCTGGAGACAGGATACGAACCTCAACCCCACTGTCACGGCGAAGGATATTGACTATCTTGTAACGCTGTTTCAAGACGGGGAGCTGATTTTCATCAACTGTGACCTTCCATACCGATTCCTTCAATTCTTTTAATAAAGAGACGAGCCTATCTTGCTTGAGCAGGTATCCTTGTTTCATAAGCAGCACATCTTTGGCAACGTACTCGATATCCGACACAATATGAGTTGATAATAGGATGATCCGATTTGCGGACATTTCCGATAATATATTGCGGAAACGAATTCGTTCTGTTGGATCAAGCCCGGCAGTCGGCTCGTCCAAGATGAGCACCTTCGGATCATTCAATAATGCTTGCGCTATACCGAGCCGCTGCCGCATACCTCCGGAGTAGGATTTTATTTTAGAGTCTGCTTCATAACCAAGACCGACCAGTTGAAGAACTTCCTCGACTTTTGTAGCTGCAGCCCTTTTTTCAAGCCCTTTTAACGCCGCAATGTACATGAGAAATCGTCGACCAGTGAACTGCCTGTAGTATCCAAATTGCTGGGGCAAGTAGCCAAGGACATCCCGATAACGCTCTTCCATCGTTCGTATATCCTGCCCATTCAACCGAATTATGCCGCTAGTTGGACGCAGAATATCCGCAAGCATGCGCAGCAATGTTGTCTTTCCCGCTCCATTTGGGCCCAGTAAGCCATAAACACCACAGCTTAATTCAGCAGTAAATTGATTGACGGCAACAAGCTCTTTGAATTGTTTAGAAATATTCTGAATCGTTAGCTCCATAGCTTAAGCTTCCTTCCGCAATAAAGGTGTGATTTCGCAGCAGCTTCCACCCTTGTCTGAATAGAAGATACACTGCACCTGCATTAACCAAAATCGTAATGAGTATATGTAAATGCATCATGCGCATAAGCATGTCCGGACGTGTGAGCAGGATCATTCCGACAGCCATCCATATGCTTATTGTCACCATCGAACTGACGGTACATCGTATCCGCATAGCCAGCCATAGAGAAGAGCTAGCAACGATGATAAACGGTGTAAACCAAGTCCACGTTAGGCCCCAAAATGAAACATCGCCACGAACAAAATATACTAGTCCAGATAAGCAGGTGTTCAAAATAAGACTATTCATTACGATAAAAAGCAGACGCGATAGCATTAGCTCCTGTGCAGAAACTTTGCAGGCCAGCTCCATTTCCAGAACCCCCTGTTCCCTTCCCTTGAACACTTCTAATAACCCAATCACGAACGGAAGCGGTGAAAAAAGAATGACCACGATAGCAGGCATCTGCTGTACAGTCACACTCATCCATACCCCTGCCCCGAACAAAACAAGACAACTCATCCAATACAGCTTGCTGAATATGCCAATATCAGCAGCGGCTATCGTCCACAGATTGATCCATCGCCGCCAATGGCCCATCATTGATACTTCCCGCGAGTTTTCGCTTATATCAGGGACATATTGCCTCAGTACGTCAATGGTAGTATTGATTCGCTGTTCCTCCGGCAGTTCCACACGGAATTGCTGCAATATCGATTCAAGCATCCACAGCTCTGCATCAAGATCGTCCGCTTTGTCCATGTCCTCCTCCCAAACTGACTTACCCTTGTTTTCTCTGCGCTTGCTCATCGCTCGATTCCTCCTCTCCTAGCAGCATTTTCTTCAGCCTTGAAATTCCCGAACGAATACGAGATTTAATGGTCGATTCATTTGCTCCCGTCACATCCGCAATCTCTCGTATCTTAAGCCCATGATAATAATTGAGAATGATAGCATCTCGCTGATGTTCCGGCAGAGCGAGCACAGCCTGCTTCGCTTGTTCCTGCTGGTCATGCAACTGGAATAAGTCCCATACGTTGCTATGAGCATCCGGAATCGTCTCGTCCAGTTCAGCTTGGACATGCGAGTTACGATACTGTTTGCTGCGGTAGTAGTCTAGACAGTGATTAACAGCAATTTTCAGCAGCCAATGTTCGAACTTGCCATGGCTCTGATAGCTGGGCAGCGATTGCATCATCTTGATGAATACTTCTTGCGTCAGATCATATGCAGTATGATGGTTCCCGATCTTGCGATAGATGTATGAGAAGATCATCGCGTAATGCCGCTTGACCAGCATCTCCATTGCAGCTTGGCTGCCGCTTCGTATTTCTGTAATTAGCTCCTCATCGGAAAGCACAGTACTCCCCCCCTCATCTCTATTAACGATATGAATCATCAAAAAGACGATGTTCAGTAAAAATATTTTAAATTACAAAAAAAAACCGACTCCCTAATAGAGAATCGGCGAAAATCATCGTATCTAATAATTCTCCAGTATTTCAGTGTGCCGGACAGAGCATACATCAGTGGCTCGATGGCAACGTCCTTGCAACCTCCTACTGCTGCATCTGCACAAGCTGCTCCTAGCTCCCACATGTCTTCACTCTGTGCAGTCTCCTAGCATTGTAAACCAATCAAGAGCAGTGAAAATGATGTACGATGCTGATAAATATGCTAAAATCATGAACACATAGACTACGACAACATTAATAGAAAGGCGAGCGTTTATGAACCAAGATATTTACATTCGCATGGCAGAAGAAGCTGATGCGCAGGAGCTGTTACACATCTACGCTCCCTATGTCACCGATACGGCTATCACGTTCGAGTATACCGTACCAACTGTCCAAGAATTTGCAAATCGAATTCGGCAAACGCTGCAAAGATACCCCTATCTAGTAATCATTCAAAACGAGAGAATCTGCGGATATGCATATGCATCTGTCTTTAAAGGCCGTGCTGCGTATGACTGGTCAGTTGAAACAAGCGTGTATCTACGGCAGGATTGTCGCGGAGCTGGACTAGGCAAGAAGCTGTATTATGCTTTGGAGGACGCCTTGACGCGGCAGAATGTTATTAACGTGAACGCATGTATCTCTTATCCATGTGAGCCGAATGAATTTTTGGACAACGGCAGCGAGAAATTCCACAGCCATCTAGGCTATAAGAAGGTAGCTCATTTCACCAAATGCGCTTACAAATTTGATCAGTGGTACGATATGATCTGGATGGAGAAAATGATAGGCGATCACACAAACAAGCCCGAACCGTTCATCCCGATTACCGAGTTGTAATGAAGTAGACAAATCACTCATGATGAGAGTATTTTTACTCTGTTCATGATCTTCTATAACTGTATTCATGAAACTAACAGGCACGGTTAGTTCAATAAACCAGCACCGTAATTGTCACGGGAAAATATACTATTGTACCGAGGTTGTTGATCCTATGCGGCTTTTGAATTGCAAAATCGGCAGCCTCTGTAAAATAAGTTTTAGACTGACCCCGTAATAAGAAGCATCGGCGGACTAGGACTGAACTGTACCCCGTCAAGTCAATGTCATTAAGTTAATAGAGTAATGACATTGACGTTAAGGGTCACAGTTCAGTTTCCTGTTCAAGGGGATTCTCTTCTTCGGTTAATTAACAAAATTGTTCAGAACTGAACTTATGTTATTCGTTTAATAAAGTTGTCACCTTGTTCTGGATCAGCTTGGCTACTTCTTCCGCAGACTTTTGTCCGCTAAAGAATGATCTGACCTCATCTCCGATAATGGAAATCACACGACCGTCCGCATCCGAATAGTTATCCGCTGTATTAATGAATTGTTTGAACTGAGTGAACTCTTCGTCCGACACCTTAGGCGCTTTCCCGTCTGGAAGCTTGTACGTCCCACTTTTAACTTGTTCTTGAATGTCGTTCAACTGCTTCTCATTCACGGATTTAAGCAGTGAAAACCCTTCTCTCTCTTGTAGCGATTGCCCTTCTTCGGATAACAAGTAAGCAATAACCTTCCAAGCCTCCTCTTTAACCGGAGATTTGGCATTTATTGCGAACCGGGATGCTACAACGATCCTCGTTCCGCCTTTTTGTTCAGGTTTTTGCAGCAACTTCGGATCGGAGAAGAGAAGATGAGGGCCATTGATTAATTCTGCCGGCGATTGCAAAACAGTAGAATAAAACATTTGCTTGCCTATATCCGCTGGTTCCGAAGTCATTACTTTATCATCAAACATTTTTTTGATTTGTTGCATCGTTTCCAGAAATAAGGGCGAGTCGAATTTGGCTTTTTTCGCTGTAGGATCAACGAATTCCGTGTATTTATCGACAATCAGCTCTTGAAGGATTAGCTCCGGGGGGTCATTCGCTAAAGCGTAGCGGCGTTCCGAGCCGCTATCTCCCAGTTTTTTCGAAATCTCTTCGAACTCCTTCCATGTCCAATTCTTATCGTCAACATTCGCGTTCTTAAGAATGTCCCCATCCCCTACGAACGTCCGCAGGGTGAACCCTAAGGGCATGGCATAAGAACCGCCGTTCAGCTTTACCGCATCCAAAATGTTCATTTGCAAATCGCTTTTATTCACCGTTTTGTCTTGCTCGATGAGCTCATCCATGTTCAGGACAAGCTTTTTGTTCACATAATCTTCGATAGGCAAATTGCTGATTTCGAAAATATCCGGACCTTTGCCCGATAGTAGCGCTGCATTCGTCGTTTTTTGGTATTTTTCAAAATCATCTGAAATCTGAAGTTGCAGATCGATGTCCGGATACTTTTCTTCAACCTTTTTTTCTATCGTCTTATAAAATGTGCTCGATTGTGTAGGCCATAGCTGCAACGCCAAAGTAACGATTGTTTTCCCTTCTTTTATTTCCGGTTTCTCCGTACTTGCCGATTCATTGCTGCCTCCAGAACCGCATGCGGTCATTGACAATGTTAAAATACCAATAAATAGGATACAAAAACACTTTTTCATTGAATGAATTCCTCCTGAATTTTCATCACATATATGTATAACTATTGCAAATGAACACGGTTTCCGTCTTGTAAAGGCTCACTGCTTTCTAGAATAATCAGGTCTTCCTCATAGAGATTATCCGATTGAATCATTGTTTCCTTGCCATTCGCTTCACTGGACTTGTTTCGGATTTTAGGCGAGAAACATCAATGCCGCTAAAGCATCCTTTTGGATCCATTTTTTTATCGTTCTCGTCATAATGAAGCCGTACCAAAAACCCACTTCTTCATTCATTGGTTCCTCCTCCCATTCATTCATTAAGAATAGGGCAGAAATATAAAATAAGAAGTAGGGTTAAGTTTAAATTTTCCTTAAAGGTCCAGCTTCGAAAACCGGATTTCAAAAAGCGTGCGAATCGAACTGCTTTGGGCCGTAATCGTACCTTGATGCTGAGTCACGATATTTTTCGCGATGAACAGACCGAGACCCGTGCCTCCCTCACGATAAGTACGCGCCTGATCCCCGGTAAAACTGCTAGGCTTTCAATGTACTTGAACAAAAGCCCTTGATACGTTTATCAGCTTCGTACAGTCGCCATAACTCACTTAAAATCATAATATCGGGAATGTAACAAAGTTCTTGTAATCAGTCGGGAATAAAAATAAAAAGCCGCATAATTAGCGGCTTCAAAATGTTAGTATATTTTTGTCCTCTGACTCGAAATAGCCTCTTAATGGACTGCTAATCCGTATAATGGCTCAATTATTTGTCTGCCCACATTCACATCGTCTACCTTCCATTGGTTATCAACAAATTTATAGAATACATAACGATCAACGAGCTCGAGATTGATAGGACCACTTTCAAGGTAAGCAGATTGGTGCATTCTCGCCGCTGTGGTGCTGTCGTAGGTAATATCGGCCTTTTTTGTTAGTATAGCGTTATTTTTAATGCCATTACTGTAAATAATCTTGTTTATAAATGCGTCCGTGAAATAAGGTCTGAAATAGGTTCGAATTTGCGAATAGCTTGAGAGATCGGTGGCTTCATTTATCTTTGTATTAAGCACGTCTATTCTCTCCTGACTCATTCTCCAAGACTTGAGTGGCTCTGTACGGATAAAGACCTGTTGCTGTCCGATCGTAATGGTTGCTTTTCGTTCTTGTTCGGACCACAGCGCTGTTCCGCCAAAGGCTTCAGCAAAAACACGTGCTGGTACATAAGTTGTTCCATTATCAATTTTTGCTGGCACATCAAGCTTGAAAGCAGCGTTATTTAATAAAGCAGTGTGAGAATTAACATACAGCAATAGCTCTCGATTGCCACGAATAATCGTAATGCTTTTTTTTGCCTGATTCCAGATCACTTCTGAATTGAATCTTTCTGAAACAGCACGTAATGGAATCAGTACTCGTCCATTTTCAACTTTTCCATTGTCAACCGTATTCGAAAAATTATTGGCGAAGCTTATCGTTGGATTACCGATTAGTAAGGTACACACAAAAGAAAGTGTTAGTGCGATTATTGTTTTTTTCATAGATGTTTCCTTCCACGTTTCTATCATATTCTTGACCCTCGCTCAATTCTTGTCTTCGAAAATTCTTTGCGATACGCTCCCCTTCAGTTAGATAAACGCAATCTAATGGATAATGTTGCAGAATATAACTTCATTGAATACAAAAAGCCCCTCTTCCAAAGGGACGAGGAGCCGCGGTACCACCCTATATTAGAACCTTTAAAATTATTTAAAAGTTCACACTATAATGAATAACGGTTAAACCGGTACACCTCTGCTTAGCTAGAAAGGTTTCAAAGGACTGCTCCGGAGCGAACTTCATTTAACCCTTTTCCCTAGAAGCGCTCTCAATCTCGGGCGTTTCCTCCCTGTAAGAAGGAATTGATATACTTTCTCCATTAAAGCATTAATATGTAATTTTCCTCATTCTACGGTAATAACTATTTAAAGTCAATTATTTGAATTAAAAGGAAAACCATATCTGTACTAACCTGCCCGTTAGCTCAATAGTCTTATGTTTTAATTAGAGTCGCTGCTTATAGTTGTGAGGCTTGCCGAACACCTAATGCAGTGACGTCCCGACGGGCTTAGGGGGCTGGATGTGGTCACTCGCTTCTCAGAGTGACCCGAAACGTCAATATGGTGTTAGTCGAAGGAAGTTCTGGAAGCAGCCATTGCATTTAACGCGTTCTCAAAATAGCTATATACTTCATCTGCAATTCCCAGAAACTCTTCAACAAGTACATTATTACTATCCAAGTAACAAGCATACAGATAATCAACTAAAGCGGAGTCAATCTCACAATAGTTTAATATGGCATTCTTCATCTTAATAATGTCATCTTGCCATAAACCTGTATCTTCTAAAACCAAAGAGTATAATGCACGAATTAATCTCTTAGAGTAACCTTTAATATATCTAATTTTCATTGTGTTATCACTAGCATTAGAAAGTAAACTATGTATACGATCTACTTCCTCCTTGGTCTCTGTATTTAAGTCTAAAATGAATTCTGGAGAAATAATTATCGGTGGTACTTTTTCACCAACGTCATGACCATATATGCAAACACAAATTATCTTTACCCAAAAACCCCACTCATTTGGTTTACTTAATACATCTTCAATCGAGCAAATTATCGTATCAATCTTAGTTACTACTGGATATTCTTCCAAAAGCCTGTCTTTAATATTTGACAATCTTTCGTAATCAATATCTTTGGGATTTACACATACAATAGTAAAGTCTGCATCTGACTTGAAAGGTTTAGCAGTTCCTTTTGGAATCGAGCCACACATATAAATGCTATGAATCTTACCTTTAAATTCGGTAAGTATATTATCTATATACTTATCAACAAAATCCTTATATTCACTTTGTATTACAATTCTATTTATAACTTTTTCTAATATCATATAGACTCCTCCTAAACTAAGAACTTCTTTCGGCTAACGTCTTTTTTGCGAACTTCGTAAATTCGTCATGACTTAAGTTATTCGCAAAATCATTCAACTATCCTGCCAGTTACTTCAACGACAAAGCTGACCGCTGCGGTTGTTTGCTCAACTTTACTATCATTACCCATTAGCTTCAATGTAACTTCCATCGTGCCAAACTTTCGCAAAGAGCCTTATAAGCACGCACCGCGATATTAGCATCATCTGCAAGGATGGTGATTGAATCCTCGAGATACGAGACAATTATTCGAAAAATGAATTCTCCATCCCCTTCAAACCAGTAATAAATTTGATAAATCTCTTGTTCTTTACTGGCGTGCTCTCGTACCACTGTAGCATCTATAAATTCATCAACTATTGCCTCAGGAAGAAAAGGTAAATAAGTATGCGAACGCAGAGGCTTCCTGTACCCGTAGATGATTAGTTTATTTTCCAAGTCTCCAACAATTCTATTCGCCATCTTTAAGCTCCCATCTCTATTTGATACTACTGATATTTTCGTTATATCTCTTTTTATTATCATTAAGAATTACTTCTTGTACTCTCACAACACCCCCCTAACGAAAGCCTTTCTCCTCAATATATTAAATAATTTATACAAAGTGTTAATGCTATTGTTAAGATTTCTATTGAACAAAAAATAGAGGAAAGTAGCTCATATAATGAACTAACTATCCTCTATATACGATACTACAATTAACACGGTCGTGTTCAACCACAAATTCCATATTCAATCATTTATTCTATGATCGTAAGAAGCGTCCACTGATCCTTCCAATTCTTACGCTTAACACGCTCAACATAATAGCTGTGATTCGGAAACTGCGGACATCTTCTCACGACGAGCTGAAATAAATCTTCCAGTCCATACGGTGCACAAATATCCAATTGATCGTGTTCGTCCAGACGAGCACCGACAGCCGTCGCCGTTTCTGGCCAGTGATACAGTGCGTCCCATGTTGATGTATAGGGTTCTACTCCATTATGAGTGTGCATTCTTGCTTGATTTTTGACCGACCATTTCTCATTTCCCGTCTGCTGAATCAGCGCCCGCTCCAAGCGAAGATCCCGTTCCTCGGATACATCATCGCGATCAAAATACACAACATCAATATCACTATGTCTGCTGCGATTATCGAACCCATGGAGCTTGTCCCATACATAGTTGCGGATGTATCCCGCCGCAATATAGCATTGCGGCAGTTGTAGCTCCTGAACGATACGCAAATCACGCATGAACGCTTCATGCTCACGCAAATATTGTTTCAGCTGTTGCTCTAGCATTTTTTGTTAACCCTCATTTCCATTGGAAACTATGATTGCTTCATTCCGACCGCGATCCATCTTCCGTCTACATCCTCGAATACGAATTCTCGATTGTTATAGTCAGTTGTCGTGAGTGGACGCACAATCTTGACGCCTCTCGCGGTCAATTCCTCCAGCATTCCCTGCTGATCTGTCGTAATAAAGTATCCGTCGTACCCATATCCATGGAGCAATCGATTCGGTTTGAAGTTCTCTGGATTACCCTTCGTCAACACAATTTCCATTGCATCTCGGTACAAGCATACATGCGGTTCAGCAGATTCTAAATAATAGACCGAACGGTATCCTAGATTCTCATAGTACTCAGCTGTACGATGCAAATCTGGTGTCGGAAACATTTGAAGGCAGCAAGCAAATGATGCAGATGTTGTTGTCATTCCATTCATCTCCTTTTAACTTTTGTATATTATCTATCGTTTCAATGTCATGTCCCTATTTAGTAACAACCTATCTATCACTTCTACAATCTATTATGGTTGACGTTACCCCAGCTTGTGGCCGCAATTCGGACAGAAATTAGAGCCTTCATTCTTCGCTCCACAGTTCGGACAGAAGTTCGGCTTCTGATTGCCTTCCGTAGAAGCAGAAGTAATGGAAGCACTAGCATCGGATGATGCTGCCGATTCGCCTGTTGCCGGCTTCTGGACTTGATTCATATTTTTCACCATCTCATTCGCCATGTTCATTCCCATCATCATGCCTGCCATGTCAGAGGCCATTCCCCCGCCGCTTACATCACCGGAAGCGATCCCGTCCGTCATCGCAACTTGCTGATACTTCTGCATATCGCCAATCATCTCATAGGATGCCGTCTTCGTGATCATGTCTTGGATTTCTTCTGGGTAATTGAAGCTCATGACCTGGAAGCCAGTGATGGTCATCCCCTGATTCATGACTTCCATATCGAGATCTTCCTTCATGCCTCTTGAGATATCAAAGGCATTTGCCTGCAAATCAAACAAGTCCTTGCCTTCTCTAGAAATCCATTTCATTAACAGTTGATCCAAAATGGACGTAATCCGCAGCTTCACATCCTCCACGAGA
This sequence comes from Paenibacillus sp. NAIST15-1, assembly GCF_001894745.1. GTDB lineage: Bacteria > Bacillota > Bacilli > Paenibacillales > Paenibacillaceae > Paenibacillus_B > Paenibacillus_B suaedae. Next base: position 56,140 of record NZ_BBYF01000026.1, on the reverse strand, counting down.
TAGCTTTCTTTCACGCCAGCAATCTTATCAATCAGGGTAACATAATCATTCACCTTAAAGTTGAACGTGCCGTTCGCACGAATTGGCATGCCGCCTGGGAGTTTCGGGTGAGGAATCAGGATTGGATTTCGCGTTCCCCATCTGACCATGAACTCCTTCGTATTGACGAATAGCACCTCTACCCGCATTCCGCTGTTGAAGCCGAACTTAAATCCTTTGAGTGTAGAAAGGAACGGAATGATTTCGGAATCAATGCTGTACTCGCCATCGTCCTGAAAGATCCCTTCGATTTTGCCATTATTGATGAAGATCGCATCTTGACCCGCGCGGATAATCAGCTTGCTTCCTTTTTTGATCTCTCGATTGCTCCATTTCCAAAAGATCATATCATCGCGGAACTCTTCCCATTCCACCACATTTGCAAATTGATTCTTAAAAAACATATGCTAACCCCCGTCTCTCCCCTAAAATGATCCTCTGCTGCCGCTATGCGAATGACCACCCGAAGTCGTTCCTCCGCCTCCACTGCCTCCACCACCGCTTGAACTGGAGCTGGAGCTGCTGCTATATCTTCTCGTTCTTGTTGTACAGGTACGGATATATTGATCCGAATAATCAACCAAACCTGCTGAGTTCGGATCTTCATACGTCTGAGCATCTACGGTAACCCGTCCGCCGGAACGATATACGAGCAGCGTAACGATTCCGCCTCCCATGACTAAAGCCGCACCTAGTTGAACCCATATATTCAATAAGAGATTGTCAGGATTCACTCCTGGGCGGTAGCCCATGTATTTATGAACCGTCTTCAGATAGGTTAAAAATCCATCCTTGTATTCCTTATCCGCTAAATACGGGGCAATCTTATCTCTGATTTGATCCAATCTATCATCGTCGAAATATACTTTCGCCTTATAGAATCCAGAAAGATACATCTCTCTATGTGTCATGTCTACCATTAAAATGATAGCGTTGCCATGACGCATTTTATAACCAGGGCCATATTCATCATAGAAGTCTTGAGTCATTCTCTTTACGTCATAAGCCAATGGATCATTGGTCGTATAAATAATCATGTCCGTTTTTCGCTCTTCACTGTACTGCTTTGCCAGTTCTAGAAGCTCTTCGTATTCTCGCCCAGTCAGCAGCTTTGCCTCATCGAAAATCAGCTGATTTCCTTTTTTATTGCTCTCGTTGCTCCATTTTTTGAACATACTTGGATTAGAGCTATTTATTGCACCATTTGAACTCTCACCGCTGCTTGAGCTGGTGTAGCTAGTCCCGTTCGTAGTGCTGGTGGTGGTGCTCGTAAAAGTGCTGCTGGTTGTGCCTGATGTACTACTGCTTGTCGTGGTTGTCGTACTCGTAAACGTAGTCCCATCGTTCGTGCTGCTGATCATACTGCTAACGGTACTGTTCTTACCCGAGTCAACTGCTTGCGATCCCGCTGTTACATACTGATAGACGGACTCAATATACCTTTGAAAAGCAGCCTTATAACGGCCTTCCCCGTATTCATCAGCGACAAAATCGGTTATGCTGCTTAGCCGTTCATCGTCCAAATGATCTGCCGCCTTTTGAAATACATTTATGTAGATTTTCTCGTGATTCGTATTCAGAATCAGCACAGCTGCATTACTGACAGAAAAATCTTCATTGGAGTTATTCTTCGCATATAAATCCTGCAGCACTTCCCAAGTCCCTTGATCTTTATCTGTTACAATCCCGATGATATTGATCCCTATTTCCGATCCATACCGATTAGCCAACTCGTTCAATTCTTTTACTTCCTTCTTACTGAGTACACCCACGGAATCATCAATTAACTGCTTGTTATTCTTGGCAGCCGCACTGACACTTCCCGTGATCATCTCCATGGGGATGACGAGCAGCAATGCTGCGAACAGCAGGACGACAGCGATAACGCGATGCCTTCTCATCAGAATTTCCCTCCTATATACAAATAGGACACAAGCTGAAATACGAGGAAGAATATCGCCGATAATCCCGCAAACCATGCGAACACCTTCGACTTGCTGATCGGAGGCTTGCCGACCACCTTGCCCGTCTGTCCATTCATCGCAAACGTATATTCCAGTTTATTATAGTCATAATGCAGTACCCAGACCGGAAGCAGAACATAGTCAGCTCGCTGCGTCTCCGTGTGAATATGAACATTATCATACTTCGCTGACGTATATTCCGTTACGGTTGAATCTATGAATTCAAAAATATACTCTTTTATTTTTTCCTTTACCCGCGGCAGCAGCTCTTCCTCGTTATAACTATACGTTTCAGCAACATAACCTGCTAAGTATGGCGTCTTAAAGTTCTCAAGCTTTTCATAGGGAAAAGGTTCAAGCTTATCCATAAGTTCATCTGTCATCTTTGCCGAAGCATCCACCGGAACTTTTATATAGTCCAGGCAAATCTCGCGATAGAAATCATAGTGTGCTGTTTCCGTATAATCGTAATCGCCTGAGCGGTATTTGCTGACCTTCGTGGCGCTGCCATGAACCTCAATTTCATTCTGCAAATCATAGAGCCAGAATGGGACATACATCCCCGTCATTCCCTTAATTCGATTCGCTGACATGAACCTTTTCGGAGTAATGAGTCCCTTTCCACACCATTTTTTGAACTTCATCACTGCTTCTTCCTTGCTAATGGCAAAAGGAATAATCTTCACCGGCGCCAAATTTCCCGTCAATCGATCTCCTAACACAACGGCAGATCCACAAAAGCTGCAGCTCGTTGCGCTCGTCTCTGCTTCTGTGATAATGACAGCGCCACAGCTATGGCAGTGATATTCCTCCGCAGCATCTTCCTCTGTGAACACGTATTTGGTCATCGGATCCTGCATGTCCTGAACATTGTCTTCTCTTCCACAGCTATGACAGGTTAACATCTCCGTGTATGTGTCATACTCCATCCCGCTACCGCAGTTCGGGCATTTATATTCAATAACCGGCAACCTATTCACCCCTAGAGCATAGAAAGTATCTATTTATATGTAGTGCCTATGAATCGAGATTCAATTCTTTTTCTTCTTCAACTGCTCGATCAGTTCGTCCAAATCGTCTTTCTTCTCACCTCGAAGTTCAGCAAGCGCCATCGCTTCGTCGTAAGCACGGTTCACCTTGTCTTCCATCGCATCGAATGCCGAAGCCTTATCTCCATGTATAGAGTTGCTTGCATGTAATCGTTCCTGCGCCTGGGCCGCTGCAAGCTTCCCCTTAAGTGCTGCACGCCGCGCCTCCAGCTCGCCGATATCAGAGACCAGCTTGTCCTGCAGCTGCTTCATTTGAGAAGCAGTTGAAGCTGCCATATCATAAGCCGTTTGCAACTGCTGCAACTTTTCCGAATGAACTGCCTTTTTCTCTAAAAAAGCACGTGCTCCTGCTTCATTCCCATCTGCCGCTGATTTCTCTGCATATCGCTGCAGTTTTGCGATTTCTGCTGTGCATTCGTCCAATGCTCGTTTGGCTCGCTGCTCTGCTGCAACAACGGAAGCCGTCTCAGCCTTCACCTTGCCGAGATCATCGTTCAACTTCCGCATGTAATCATCAATGGTTTTCTCAGGATCTTCAGCCTTCTGAAATAGACTATTGATGTTGATGGACATGAGTTCCTTGACTCTCGATAAGATTTCGATAATGCTTCCCTCCATTAGAAGAATTTTCATCTCCAATCTATACGTTAATCATACAGCAAATATAGGTAAAAAGGATGGGGAAATTCGACATTTTGAACTACGGATCGATTCCTTGCGACATGTGTGTAAGGCGGCATACCCTAACCATTTTTAACTTCAGCGATGGTATAGCAAAATCCATGAACGCCCTGGAAGCGTAATGTTGTACGATTTTTTCCGGCAATATCGTGTTCGATTTCGAGCGGAAATACGACTGATAAGTTCACAAAAAAAGACCAAGTTTATAAGCTAAACTTGGTCTTTATATCTTTTATGTATTCTTCGCTGGTTACTATTTAGCTAGAGTCCCGAGTCCCATATATCCTTTTACCTACCGATTTGCTTGTTGGATAGTAAAGCTCTTTACAATGTTATCGAACTCTTTCATATCCTCTTTTTTATAACGAGTTATATCAACGAAGAACATGATCGTTACGAAATCATCATCCTTTTGAAGGATCGCTATTTTCCCTATCGATCCATCCGTTTTATAATCCAATACTTTTGCATTCTCACCAGCAATCTTTCGATTTGTTTCATTAGAGACGGTATAACCTATACTACTAAGTTTTTGTTGAAATGCCTTCGTATATTGTTCTAAGTTCGAATTATCTATTGTCTGCAGAAAAATATCAACACCCATGTAATAATTGCTTACCATTTTTCGTTCGTTGGTTTGATATGTTGCACCCCAGTTTCCGTTCACCATAACCTGATAAAAATTATTGGATTCTCTATTGAACAGATTAAGATATTTCGGCCCACCAATTGTAATCTTATTATCCTTCTTATTAAATTCTAATTTGGAAGTAAGCCCGAAATAATCCGTCATCGACTTCACTGGTAAATATAAAGTTCCCTCATGCATCAGTGCCTTTACATTACTGACTTCTTGTCCATTTAGATCTACCTTCACAGAGGGATACAATAGAGCTTTTACTTCTTTGTAGTTCGAAGCTGCAAATCCACTTGCTGTCCCTATAATGAATACACCCACAAAAGCCGATATGATAACACTCTTTTTCATCTGACACACCCCAATTATTGATAAGTTTTTTCATAAAACAATTTCAAATTCGTTTTTTTCACTTGGCACGGTACTGAACGCACGGAAATACAGCGACATGTATACTATTATCTCTTGCATAATTAAAGATTGCCATGTATTTTTTGGGAAATATTTTAGTTTTTAATCTATCATTTCCCTACAAACGAATCGAAAATAACAAACAAAAAATACACGCCAGCATATAGGATCTGCTTCCTATCTAATAACGTGCATTTCTCAATGAGGCTCCGTAGATTATGTTCTCTTCTCATTGAATATGCTCAAAGCATTTTCGTATAACTGTTGTTCAATACCAAACTTTTCAGTAACCCATTCTTTCACCGGAGCTTATGGGTAGGCCGTCCCTATCGTGCAGGATTAAAAACCGTTCGAGCGTCATACAGAATTATGCAATTCGTGGGATACACAGGAATAATGATCCAATGGATAATCATAATAGAGGCTATCCACAACGCTTGCTTCGACAACAATCATCAAGCATCAAGCAATTATTCATGGAGAGAGGTGCGTCATTTGTTCAACACATGTACACGCTTGATAGCCGTGTGCGTTGCCGGAATCATGCTAACACTCGGGTTACAGGGCATGATGAGTCCAGCAGCTGCCGAGCCATCGCAACCGCGGGCTGCCGTGGAATGGTTTAGGGATTATGGAAATAGTTCCAGAGGGGAAGCGGTCATCCCTACCTCCGATGGCGGTTATTTGACGGTAGGGAGCATTACGGAGAAGGATATGATTGGGCAAGATAGTTGGCAATATGTCGTTAAGGCTTATCTCATTAAAACGGATGAAGAAGGACAGCCGCTATGGGAGCAAAAGCTAGATCATTATTCGTCCGGGAATGCCGCGTACCGGGCGATAGAGACTAGGGACGGAGGATATTTAGTAGCCGGCACCTACAAGTCCTACGACGGCAAACCGATGGACAAGCTATATCTCATTCGGCTGGATGCGTCTGGACAAGTACTGTGGCACAAGGCTGTTGAGGATGGTCAATTCCACCACACTCCGGTAGCTATTGTTGAAACGAATGATGGCAGCTTTATGATTGCCGGGAGAGGGATGTTCTCTGCCAGCGCCTATGAAAAGGGCTACATCCTGAAGGTGGATAGCAACGGAGAAAAGTTATGGTATAGAGACTATCGCTTTATCGGCAGCGAATTCTTTGCCGATATGATACCCGCCAGTGATGGAGGTTATATTGTAATTGGCGGCATAGGCTATCCAGATTATGAGTCTGGCGATGAGGACGCCATGCTTATGATGAAGCTTAATGAGCAGGGCGACATCGTATGGTCACGGCCGTTCCACGAGCCAAATACGAAACGGCGTGCCTTTTCTATCATCTCTTCCGATGATGGAGGTTATCTGGTAGGCAATCGTAAAAAAACGAAGCAGGGTGATGTCACCATTCTCACCAAGACGGACGTACACGGTCAGCCGGAGTGGGAAAAAACATATACAGCCCCAAGCCCGGAATCGTTCAGAAGCTTGGTGCGGACGAAAGACGGGTATGCCCTGCTCGGTACAGGCACGTTAAGCGAGAGCTCGGACAGGAAATGGGAATATGCGATAGTCACGTTCGACGTAAACGGCGTGTTGACAAGCCGCGAAGTTCTCCCAGGCCCGCCGCTGAGCGACGTTGGCAAGGCAGCAATAGCTCGCGACGGCGGGTTTATTTTCACTGGAACCGTGAAACGAGGAGAGGTATGGAAGCTTCAGCTCATGAAGCTGACACCTTTCGAGAACATGCCTCCTACCGAACAGACATTGGCAAGCATTTCATTCATGGAGAAAGAGATGCAAGTAAAATCAGGTACCAGCATGCCGACTGTACTGCAAGCCGTGTACGGTAATGGAATGGTCAGCAATATATCTGGCGTAGCCGTGTATAGCTCGGGTGATTCTCGCATTGCCAACATCGACGCATCGGGTAGAGTCACGGGTCATGAACCTGGAGTCACTTATATTGGGGCCATTTATGGAGGGCTCAATACCAGCTTGAAAGTAACCGTGCTGCCTGAGGATTGGGTTGAGCCTGAACCGGCCCGCGGAGACCTCCGGCTGGATTCGAACGACTACTCGCTAAGTGCCGGCTCCATGATCGATGTAAGGGTCATACTTTACGACTATTCTGTACATAAAGAAATAGACGTGACCAAGGAAGCAACTTTCCGAAGCGCCAATCTGGAGATTCTCGAGTGCGATGATGAAGGGAACCTGATTGGCCGTAAGGCGGGATTCACGAAAATCCATGCTGCCTATAGGGGACTCCAAGCAACGTCCAACGTTCAGGTGCTTCGGGCATCCGTTCCGCAAGAAGTGGAACAGCCGGAGCTAGATTTGTAATCAGCCGTAATTCATATTATCTTCGTTATAAGTAAAGGCTTAGCTAGAGCACGGAGTTCGGAACTAAAAAATACTTTTCTACCTTACTCCATATTCACTCCAATATCGAATGCCGTGCTCTAGCATTCATCCTTTTATAGGCGAATTATTTCCCGAGCAATAATCTTGTACATATCATTGGGTAGCTTTTCCTTTACAATGGCTAATATATCAATATCACTTTGTTGAGGGGGAAAGATCCCATCGCCATTGAACCGTGTGAATAGATTCCCACTAGCGATTGCGATAAATCACATTTCAGGAGATTTGTGATATGGTCTAAAACAACTTGTTGATTCATTATGTATGTTCCCCTTTTCTGATTGGTTATCTCTATTTCTTCACAGCACAATTCCATTTCTTCTATAATTCTTAAAATCATAGATGACATGTGTCGGTTCCGGATCGTTATCTAAATTCTCAAAAAGCACGACCAAAAACCCAACGATTGTTCCAGATAACTCGATGAAATAAGGATTCCACAGCTTGTCGCCTTCCCAAAAGTAATCGATGTTCTCTTCGAATCTTCCATCTTTACTTACGTCTTGATCTGCATACAGACTGAAGTCATATAGATAAAATTGATATAGATTAACGAATGATTCCTTCTCTTCAAAGGTAACAGGGACAAGTTTGATGTTTGTCTCCTATCCCAGCTATTATAGGATGATGTCATAGCCTTAATTGAACCGCCTAAATCTATTTATTGAACGATTTTAGCAATTCAGTGACTAAGATTCCGTTAATTGTCATACCCTTTACATTACAATTTTGAATAGTAAGATTTGATAGGCTGCTTTGATCCATTAATAAGTCTTTTAAATTTATCTTCAGCAACCAACTTGTACCCATTTTGTTCGTAAAAATAATGATTTCTTAGACTTTTTTGTATCGTATCCAACGTCCATAATTTTATTTCTGGATGAAGTTCCTCGATTAACTTCTCGTATGATATTTTTGCATATCAATCGGAGAATTGAAGCTCAAGCCTTTTTACCATCCAAAACAAAAGGGTGAGATTATCTCCCTCCGTTTCTTATCTTTGCTACTAATGTCCTCCCACAATTTACACGACCTTCATAACATAGTAAAATATAGGTGATATATTCAAAAGGAGGAGGGCTTATATTGGAAGTTGCGGTCATCAAAACAATCGGGGAACTTATCCAAGACACCAGACGTGCATCAAACATAACATTAACACAATTATCAGAGCTATCCGGCATTCCAAAGGGGACAATATCACGAATTGAAAACGGCGATGTAAAACGACCGCAATTCTCGACCGTACACCCGTTGGCAAAGGCATTAAATATCCCCTTAGAAACACTGATTGATTATTACGTGGAAATCGAGAGAAGATCAGATTCATTGCTGCATATTCTGCACACGACGATCCAACATAAGAGCAACAACGAACTGATTCAAAAGGTCGCCACCAAGTTCCTAGAAGCCTGTAATGAAGATAGCTACGATTTAACCGAAAAGCTTTATCAGAGCATCAACTCCATAGAAGATACCTCCATTAAGTTATTATTGTATAATCTCATCATTGAGCACTCACGTTCACATGGAATGATGCCTTACATCGCCAAAGGAATGTATCAACGATACCTGATTGAGCGAAACGATTTCAGCAAATTGAAGGAAACCTACTATAGTGGGAAGTATATTCTTCATTATGCTGATTTCTTACCCCAACAAGAACGGGTCGAGCTGTACTACAAATTAGGTGTTCATGCTTATAACTTGAGACTCTATAGTGAGTGCATTGATCACTGTAACATGATCCTTGCAATAGATAGCGGCACAAGTTCCTACAAAGTACATGCACTTGGCTTGCTTAGAGATTCGTACTTTGCTCTTCATAAGTATGAAGAATCAGAAGTGTACTCTTTGCAATATAAACAATTCGACTATCCGAATACCCAAGAAAATGTTCTTCTCATGGAGGCGTATATCAACTCCAAAAAGGGCAATATTGAACTATCGATAAATCAACTCCTTTTATTCTTGAAGTCGTGCAGTAATGATTCTGTAATTTCTGCTACCAACCAGCTACTCCGTTTGTACTTACAGCAAAATAACCTCGAAGGTGCTAAAAATATATTAGAAGGTAGCACAATAAACCCATCCATTTTAAACACGACTAACCCTTTAATCCTTTCTAGGTATGCTGATTACCTTCAAATCAAAGGCGAATATTATTTAGCTGTCGGCGATTATGAAGCATGTATTAATCATATGGTGGAAGGAGCTTCTTACTACTCAAAAGTGAACGCTAGAGTTAAAGAAAAGCTTTGTCGGATAATCAAGACGGCATTCACCCATGGTGATATATTATAATCGCGCTAGAAACACCTTAAAGGTGCTTTTTCTTTTATTTTCCGTTTCTTTTTCATCTATTTTCTGGAATAACTGAAACGTATTATATATTCGCCATGTGAGGTTACTCTTTAAATCACCTTAGAAATAGATGATGTATCATTACATAAGTGATGCGCATACAATTTATCGTGATGCTGAGTCCGCCCATGTATAAGAGTAACTTCGCCAAAAAAAATTCCAGGAGGCGAGTTGCTTGAAGAAGAAATGGATCGTATCCCTATTAAGTGTAAGCATGGCATTCTCGATGTTCGCACCAATGGCATTGGCGGCATCTGTGCCAAAACAGCAGGTAGAGTCACAGAAACAAGGTCACAACCTTCAAATCGGTAAGGATGAGTTCAGCAAAAAGGTTCTTAATGCCGTATCAGTCATGGATAGCTACATCACGGTCAGTAAAGACCAATTCGTGATTGATCCTGCCGCGAAGAATGTCGTAGGTGCAGACATCTATGAGCATTACAAAAAAGGCATTGATAGCCTTAATGCAGAAGTTCGTCAAGGGACAATTGTGATCCAAAACGGACAAGTGAGCGTACCAGAAAGATATTCAACTAATGCATTCAGCAACGCTTACTGGTGGGGAGTAGCAATTACTTTTAGTGACTCGGAGACAAAAACACACGCTCTTGCAATGCGTCAATCAGGTAATACAACTGCGTTTCTTGCAGGCATAGCTGCCTTTATTCCAGGAGGTTGGCTTGCAACTGTGACAGGTCTTTTTTGGGGATACGCTGGTAATGTTATAGCCAATGACTTTGATTATTACAATCACGGTAGAGGCGTGACCCTCAACATTCATTGGCTGCCGATTGTTTATTACGAGGTAACGACTAACTCGTAAGTACAGAACGTAGGGAGGGAGTTATGGAACTCAGTCAATTTGAAGCGCTTTTAACCACTGTTTCTTTTCTCACTCTATATATTTTAATATTCGTTTTAGCTATCCATTTCATCTTTCGCAAAAACATTTTAGTAAGGAATTACATTTTCTTAGTGCTTGTAGCTCTCGTGGTTCTCGTCTCATATTACAACACGATTTTCAAAAATGCTGACAATTGGATTCAATCTGTACTCTCTACAGTTGTGTTTATTGGGCTTGTTAGGCAGCAATTAATCTACAAGAAGAAAATGAACAAATAAAAGCAATCAAAGGGGCACCTCCGGGTGCTCTTTCAATTTTGTAATTTCGTTTCTTTCATCCTATTATATGGAATATATTGAAACGTACATTATACTTACCAGTGGAAACAATCATTGTAGAGTGTGCGTGAGGTGAAACCATATTGATAATTAATGAACAAATAAATAATCTAAGGAACAAATTAATCGAAGTCGTAAGAGAGAAACAAAACTTCACTGACGAAGAGGTTGTACGGATAAGCCAGCAATTAGATGAACTCATTGTAAAGCAACAAACTTTGAGGTTATGGAAACGCATTTAATACAAGTATGTAAGCGCTCATTTAGACAGAACGTGAAAAGCTGTAACAAAACATCGACTCCATCAAATAATTGTCATTATATAACCTCATCATAGACCACTCACGCTGATTTCTTCCCCCAGCAAGACCGGATTGAGCTTTACTACAAATTAGGTGTTTTAACAACTCTCTGATGTCAATTGACACAAAGTTACCCCTATTAATAAAAAACCCTTATTCTGAATAAGGGAAATAAATTTGGATTATCCATCATTATGTCTATCAACTATACTAAAATCATGTCATGAGGTCAGGAGAATGAATTGAACTACGCCAAAAACAATTAAGATGATGACAAGAACTAAAATAACTGCAATAGTTCTAAGAATAAATTTCAAAATTTTTCTAGTTTCCTGATCCATAAATACCGCCTCCTACCTTTAAGGTATTAAATAAAGGACAACATAATATCTTCTGCCGTTAATCCTACGCCCCAAGATATGTAGATGTGATCATTTTGAATCAGAGTGCAATTTACACAAAGGCCTTGGTATCTCCAGTAGGAAATTCTAAGGTCTAAAGAGTTTAAACCGACAATACAACGAACTTCATAACGAACTCCATCAAGGACGGTGGTTAGCTTGCAATCTGCTAAGAAAGAGAGAACCTTGTTTAGCCTGACCCTATTTATTGTTTCCTTTTTTTATATAGTGCTTAATTAAATCAACAACAAAAACCATTGTCACCAAGTAAACTGACAGCCAAAAAGCTTTAACATAGTCTCCATAGTCGATGTAGAAGTAAGCTACTACAAAGTTGGCTATGAAAATAATCAAATATGTTAACATCTAATCATCTCTTCTCATAACCAGGGAGATTTTCACTGTTCTGTGTAATATCTGGACTGGTAGATACAGCAGGCATGAGCAAACTGCAACTAAGAAGTAAGGTCAAAGATGCAATAGATACTTTTTATATCTTCTTATTTCTCCTATAATATGGTACATTTAGATAAATCCTAAATGTTGATCTTAATTTAACATGTAGTCAAATGCCTGTCTGTCGAATATTGATACAATAAAAAATAATTTTAGGCGTTTTGTTCTCGAAATGTCGAATACTGTGAATCAACTATTATGGGAGGTCCTGTATTTGCTTATTAAGAGAATTTTTCTAAGTATTTATTTGATCGTAATCACAATTTTAGGTGTATTAAAAGTTCCAGTGACAGTAGTTTGGGGCAGAGAAATGAAGTATGAATCCAAGGAGTACGTTCCTCTGTGGGAGTTGCAAGGCGAACAAAAAGTTGGTGAATTCTTTGTTGCTTATCAATTGGATTATTTGAGGCTATTATTTGAATTGGGTATCGCTACACTTATTGTTTATGTGCTGTATTTAGTTTTCAAACCTGATACAGAATAATAAAAGGGATGCGTTTTCGAGGCATCCTTAATTTCTTAAAACAGCCAAAGTAACCCCCAATTATCCAATTAGAGCTGTAGTTGTAAGATGCCATGCACCCGAATAAATGGTCGACTTGACAAGTTTCTCACCAAATGAAAGCTGGCAGGCTCCTTACGCAAAGTTTCCAAACAGAATTCCAATGCAAACATAGTAAGCCGCCAATTTGGCGGTTTATTTGTTTTAACATAGGAGACTGCTGTGTGCTTGAAACTCATCTACAGGCTGAACTGATGATTGTCTTTGACTTTGATTATCTTTGATATTAAACCTCCCATCATGTGTTAATCGACACTAAGTTGCCCCCCATTAATGAATCAATCTCTTATTTAATAAGGACACCCGAAGGTGTCCCTGTTTTAGCATTGTTCCCATCACTTCCGCCGTTTCATACCTCTTACTGTAACCACAATCCAAACAACAGCTAAAACATATGCAATAATATCTGTAACCAAGTAGTTCATTTTGAGCAAAACAAAGAATGTGACAATAAATAATATTGGGAGAATGACAGCTGTTGCAGTGGTTAGCTTATTAAACTTTTTGTCTTCCAACCTCTCACCACCTCTAGATAAAAGTTGTACTCAGGACTTTTACTTACAGCAATAACATCAATGCTTTAGTGACCCACCAAGCAACCGTCTCGTTCCCTGTTACTGCAAGTGCTCCTTCGATTCGTGGGAACTAGTCCTTCTTTTTACTGCTTCTATTCTTTCGAACCAACAAAAATAGTGCTGAGGAAACGAACAACAACCGTGAAATTCTAAACACCAGATTGAACCCCTCACCACCTAAATTACTTATACCAATCAAAATATCAAGTACGGATACTAAACCTGTAATAATAAATATAATCAGTGCCAGTATATACACGTTTAGTTCCTCCTTTATTTGTCTTACAGAAAGAAGACAATAGTTCTAGCTGCAATTTCCGCCAACCATTTAGGCAATCTATTCAAACGCATATGTGAATCCATCCTCCGCTATACCCGTAAAGTTAAGCACAACATTTAAAAGCCAAGATAATATTTAAGTTTATCTTTTGCTCGTACACGCTAGCATATAGGATCTGCTTCCTATCTAATAACATGTATTTCTCGATAGGCTCCATACATTATGTTCTATTCTCACTGAATATGCTTAAGGCACTTTCGTACATTTGCTGATCGATTTGAAACTTTTCCGTAACCCATTCTCTCAGCTCGTCAGGGTTTAGATGTCTTTCCACCTTCTCATGCTGAAAATATTGCTTTAGCACATTATCGTTCAACGAAGTCGGAATTCCATTGATGTAGCCGAAAATTTGAATGTTTTGCAGCATAGGCGATGTATCCCAATTGTTCGCGTTCCTAATCAGCGGAGTCATTTTTTCTAATACTATCGGATTGGGATCAAGGGTTTTAGTAGGTCCGGGGTTTCGAATAATCTGAATTTCATTCTGAAATACCTGATAGGTAAAGACTTCCCTTACATTTTTCACTTGAAAAGAATGATACAGCGGGTATGCCTGAAATAGCGGAGCACAATACCCGACATCTACATAGTAAGGTTGATCGAGGTCCACGCGCAAACACAAGTGGCCAGGATCCATGTACATATAAGAAACGGAAAATCCAAGCCGGGATAGCAGCCAATGAAACCCTATTGCATTTGTCCAGCATGTTCCTCCCATCCCTTTGTTCACGATGCGCTCGATGTACGTATCAATGGGAGGAAAGTAGTTGCCTGTTTGATTTCCTTTTTCCCAATCGAGTATTTTCGTCAGCGTTTCCCATCTTACTCTCTCTTGATGCCTCTGAACAAGTTCATTGAGAAACGCCAAGCTAATAGGCTGCTTTTCAACCGACAGAAAATGAATAAACCGAGCAACTAACGCTTCATGTTCCATAGTGAACTCCTTTCATATGCTTTCGCGATATTTATCCCATTGAACAAGGCATCTTTCCTATATTTATTATCTCCCTCATCGCTTGTAATTTCCATATTTTCCAGTCTATATTTCAAAATATAATCTAATTAGAGCTGCAGTTGTAAGAGCGATATTCCCATGTGCCCGATGATGGTCGACATTATAAGCATTCATCTGTTGTGAGCTCCAATACTTCTTCAAGACGACAAATAAGCCACCAAAATGGCGGCTTATCATGTCTGCACTTGGTTTCTGTTTGGAAACGTTACGCACTAGGATTGACCCGTTTGACCGTTATTTAAATACGCTATCAGGAACGTAATAAACTTTCTGTGTATCTTTCTTATTTACGGGATCCGTAACGATTGTAAAATATACGTTACCGTTTTTGGTCTGTACTCCCTCGATTTCATGAGTTCCCACATTCGTAATTTTTACGAGGGCTTTGTACGCTCCAGTGTTTGTCAACATCGCAATCTGCGGGGTTTCACCTTCTGCTCCGCCTGACGTATAAATTTCTGTGCTATCGAGCATATCAGCCCCCTGGAAAGATCCATTAGGTCTGACTATACCATCACCTGACTGAGTAAAACTGGTCACACATGCGTTTATCGCCGCCGCACTATCCAGACGAACTTGTTCGTTGCTATCAAGAAGTTTATTCAATGCCACTGTGTCATATATCGACCAAGTTACGGTACCTTCTTTCGTTTGTACCCTGAAAACCGTATATTTACTATTGCCTCCTCCATCAACACGATAGGTCTCCCCTAGTCTTGCACCCGTTTTATTCGCATAATTCATGTAGGTGAACCGATGAATATTCGTATAATCAACTGTCGTGCCGGCAGCGTATGTAAGTCGTGCCACCTGTAGGGACCAGTTATACGATGTTGAAGGATCGGCTTTTGAACTGAAATAGAAATAATTGATATTGTTGTATGTATACATATCGAGGGTTTGACAATGTCCAGTGTTGGTAACGGTCATTTCATCCATGTATGTAGCGTTATTTCCGTTTATGAGCAACCGTGAAAGATAACATGTTCCCCCCGACCGCTGAGTTACGTAAAGATACTTATCTGCGATGTAAGCTTTCTGCACAGCCACATTGTGATTCAAGCCTTTTAGATTGTAAGCGAGCGTGGCCGATGCGCTTACCGTTTTCCCAGGAGTAGCCGCAAAAGCGGGCAAAACAGACATTCCAAAAATAAGAATGGCGAGAACAACAGATTTGAACATTTTCAACTGGCTTTTCAGAAGACCCAAAACTTGAACTTGCGACATACGGATACCTCCATTAAGAGAAATATTATTGGACAAGATACCGGAAAGTGTAATCAATCAATTGAAACCACTTTACTCGATTATGGACAAATTCATATTGAGAATGCAAGAATGTAGGATGTTAAATTTCTGAAAATGTCCCTAGCGGTTAATCAACATTCAGTCTAATAATTCCTTCTCTTCAACGGTAACAAGAACAAGTTTGATGCCCATAATGTCTCCAATGAATCACTTTTTGTTCGCAGTTGAGGCTTCTTCTATTTCTTTCAAAATTCATCTGGGATTTCTATATATTCGGATACTCTTGCTTTCAACAACTCGATTAGTTCTTCATCCATATATGTAAAATCATCTGGAATATCCAAGCATATTAGTTTCTTACCATTCAACTCAAAACTATACTTATCTCTTAATCTTCTTATATGCTTCTTCTCCATCACAAAAATGATATCTGCCCAGCCAATATGACCACCTGTAACTTTAATCCGAGCACCCTCTTCAGTACCCGCTGACCTTACATCATATTCACTCAAAAGATTAAAGATTTTCTCCGCAGTTAAGCTTCTCCATTTATTTCTGCTGCATACGAATAGTAATTTTTTCATTTCATTTGTTACATCCATTGAAATTTTCCTTATCAACGTTAGTTGTATTTTCGACTATTTAAACTCAACTTATATACTTTATCCAAACAGTATGTAAACAATATCTTCTAGAACCCTCCCTACTAGATCTTTTCCGAAATTCGCTGATTTGTTTAAATTATTAAAAATTCCTATCCATCCTTATATCTTGGGTCATTCCAATTGTATTTTCGTACCGAGAAGCTTCATTCGCATAGCGCCGGATCCAACGGATTTAACCTCGTAGGGTTATCAACTTGCTTACTTCATCTTTGCTAACCAAAGGCAGCGCCCACCATGTAGATACGAGACGGTTTTTGTGGAGTTACTGACCACCTAATTAAACATTCATCTCTTGTGAAGCATCTGAATCGACAGATTCAACCTCGACACAAAACTTATTTTGATAATTATTTGAGATAGTTTGAAGTGTATTGTTTAATATTTGCAAATTTGAAATCCTTAACTTCAATTCATTTCTTTTTAAGAAATCATCTATATATTCCTCGACCAATGCCCTCAATTCATTCAGAACTGAAATATCAATCAACAAATTCTCTTCTATCTCCTGGTATCTCTTAAACATAAAGTGATTGAATTTAAAAATATCTTTATTGGGCATAGCTAAAACAATATCCATTATCAATTTCGATTCAGTATATGCAAATAGTGGCTTATACCAATGCTCTTCATCAACCTTTTTATAAAATTCCAAGAGATCGTGTTCCAACAGCTTCATTAATTCACATACATTGTTTTTTTCTTTTTCGAGGTTAAGATCATTATTAATATCAGTAATTCTTTGCCTTATTTCCAAAACATCTGGGTCATTACTATAATTCTCGTAACGAATAAAATAACTATTTAAGTCGGAAAAATATTTTGCATTCTTTGATGCTTTATCAAGACCATCCATGAACATTTTTTTTATTTCTTGAATCTCTTCGGTTACCAATCCTAACTCTTTGAACTTTAAAAACACTAAAAACCCAGAATAATAATATTTCAGGCTAACCTCACCATTCTTTATAACATCATAAGTTTCGGAAAGAGCTGTTGCGAACTCATCATCCGTAAGTTCCCAGTATCCTTCCCGAATTATTTTGATATATCCTGGTGATTGTTTAATAGATAAATTTGCTAGTTGAGCTTCAATTTCACGCTCAAACACCTCAATTTGAAAAATTCCTTTACAAACTAGTTCTTTAACAAAGGAATAAAAGATGAATTCTCCTTTTGAATACACATTATTATATTTCATTAATACTTCAGATAAATTTGATTCTTTTTTGTACATTCTGTCCATAATAATTCTTTGTTGAAGATCGGCATTAGAATTTATTTCTAAGAAATCATTACTTGAAATATTTCCTGATTTCAACTCAAAAGAATGAATCAGAGTATGAATTAAGATGGAAAGTTTGATCTGATTGTCCAACTTCGAGTAGTGTTTTTCAAGCTTTTTATATATACGTTCAAAATCGCTAAGGGCTTGAATTAAAATTCTTATATTTCTAGTATTGCTTCTATTAAAAATATCAATTATATGGGCTTTGTTCATTAAAGCAAAACTTTTAGAGGAATATCCATTATTATTACTAATAATGTTCTCTATTATTTGTAAATGATCAGGGTGATAATAGAGTGTCTTTCCGATTAATTTTTCTTTAATACTTTTATAATCATTGCTTTTTTCGAATAAATCCGTTACCATTCCATTTATTTTTTCAAGTATGGATTTTTGTGGTTGTTCATCTTTCACTGTTGAAGCATTTTGATTTGTTCCAACTAATTTCCCTTCTATATTTAATATGTAAGTAGCAACCATTTTTTTTAACTCATTATTCTCGGTTACTACCTTAGAAATAATCTCTTCCTCATGACATATAATAATTGTTTTGACGCCATCATGTTCTACAAAATTATTGATATAACCTAGGATTTCAGTAATACTGATATTTGCTCTTTCTAAGTCATCAAAACATAAAACTTTATTTTTGAAGGAGAACAATTTACTCCAATCAACATTAGTTTCCCCGATTGGATCTATACCAAGTGATTTTCCAACACTTAATATCATTTTGCCTAGTTCAGGCAATGCATTTCCCATTTTGCTTTCCATAAGTCCTTTTAATTTTTTATTTTTCTTTAAGGAAGTGGAATAAACTTCATAACAAATTTTTTTACTTATCTCATCAACGTTAGTTATTCCATACAAAGATATGTAAATAGTTTTAAGGGTATCTTCACCTATTGCTATCTCTTCAATTTTACCTTTCACTTTATTTTGCCAAAAAAAAGTCTTACCACTCCCCCATTTCCCATTAATCATAAGTGCATAATTAGTGTCATCTTTTTTTACATAGTCAAGAATCGTTTCAACTAAATGCTCCATTTTCATATTCCACCTTATGCTTCAATGATTAGAAAGTAATAATTATTGGTCTCTAGTATCTAAGATCAATCCGTATTAATATTAGGAATTTCATTTATCGTTTCCGCATTCATGACACCCCCAACTCGATAGATAGCTCTTATCTTAGGGGTGTCGGATGTGTTCTTGGGTTCACTTCCTCGAAATCCTTCTGGAGACCGAGAGACGACCAATACCTGCCGTATGCCTGAATGCAGTGATAAACGAAGTTCCCGACTTCCTGAATCACTCACGAATCACTGGAAATCAATAATCTCTAAATAAGCATTTGTCTCACTTTATATTTTTCATCCAATAAATTAGGAATTGTTGATCGTTTATTTAAATCAAACTTTTTTTCGCTTGTTCTAATGGATTAAAGAATGGAGTAATCCTTCATCTCTCATCAAGCTGGCGTCTAAACTTCTAAATAGAAAACATCTTCCGAATAATTGAAAATAATAAAATTTATTATTTTCAATATTCAATCTCAGATAGCTTCTTGAATTCAACTTTTTCTGTTCAAACAATTTTTGTTCAGATTCTGGTAATTCCAGCTGTAGCAGCCTAATGTTGTCTGACATATTTTTTTCTCCCCCATTATCAAACTCATAATCTTTACATTTTTACAAGGAAAATTTATTGTGATAATAAAGATTGGGATATTAACGTTGTGTATCTACGAAACCGAGAGGCTTTGGGAGTGAATGCGTCCGGGTTCGACGGACTTAGCCTCTTAGGGTTGTTCGTTGGAGCTACCTCTTTGATTACTTTTGACGAACCTACGGGCGGAAGGCCCTTGGGCATAGATATGTTGTTATGCTCTGTTACTGCCATCTTCAGGGTATCCATCATTTCCCCTAAATATTATTTTTAATTTTGCTGGTGTGTATTGTCGCAGATAGTTTGAATGGCAATAACATGCTATACAGTTTCTAGTGGTTCTCTTTAAGCCAGTGTAATCAAAATCACTTGAATCCAATGATTCTTTTAATATTTTTGCTGCATCTTTATATAAAATCAATTCACCAATACGAACCTTTGGATTGTCTAAAATGATTTCCTTTAAGTATTTAAAAGATAACGGTGATTTAGTAAACCTTAATGTAATCATTTCAATATATGATTTGTCACTATAACTGTCCTTAAGTTCATCAATGTTTATAAAATACCTTTCTTCAACTTTTTGCTCTGAATTCCACCGTATTGGATTATCCTTGGTAATCCATACCTCTGGTAAATTATGATCAAGTAATAATTCAATACTATATTTGAATAATACTGGCCCATACCTATTTTCTCTACCAAATCTCTTATGTAAATCATTACAATCAAGAAAAATATCATTCCATACATTAAATTCTTGATCCACTTCGTCTGAGCTTTGAGGAGTTTGATATAATCCTTGTTCTTCTACTGCACCTCTTGAGAGAATGCCACCGGCACGAATAAATGTGCATGCTGTTGGCACTGTATTCGCATGATATAAGTATTTAATACCAATTGATTCAAAATACTCATATAATTGTTTTGGATCAAGTTTCATGGAGGTTTTTCCTCTCTTTTTTGTTATTTCAATTAATGTAGTAATTGCACATAACGTTCTTGTATTCACGAATTCCCACCGAATTAATGCGACGAATTCGCCGGGTGCGATGCACTTAGTCGTTGGTGTCCGGCTACCTTGGATTCCCTACCAATTACTTCTGCTGACCTGAGGACGAATGCCCAGTGCGTGAACCCAAAGTTCATCACTTTTCAGAGTTACCTTCATCTAGCTTCAATGAGATACCTTCAACTAAACCTACAAGCTCTTTTAATCTCGTCCTTCTAAATGCAATTACATCTGATAAAACAAATTTAACTACAGAAGCCAAATATGTAATAATAGCAATTCCAACAACATGAGTTACTAAGAGTTCTACTATTTCACTTCTGATACTTATACTCCTAAATAGAGAAACAGCGTACTGGTTCCAAATTGGAATAAATAGTCCTATAAATATACCTGGAACAAAAAAAATCGAAAGTCTTGTTGTTTCTATTTCTTTGTTTAATGCATCAATAATTTTTGTGGATTTTTTTGTTAAGTTTAAATTTAATTTAGTTTCTAAATATTCTTTTAATCTTTCTTCTTTATAGGAAGCAAAACTAGACCCGCCCCACATTACTTCATCTTGATCAAGTCCGTAAGTATTAAACACCACTTTCTTTGCCTTCCAGTTCACAAGGTATATTCCAATAAGCGTTAAAGTGAAGAAGATAATAGAAGCCCACTGCTTATAATCTTCAGGTGAGAATAGAATAATAGTTCCAACAAACAACAAAAAGCCTATATAACCAAACCAATATACCTTCATCTTCTTGAATACTAAATTATAATTCCCTAATTCTTTAATGTAGAAATGAATGATCTGATGAATCAATATACTTATCTCCTTTTTTGTTTGATCGATTTTGAATAACGTTGTTTGTATCTACGAGCCCGAGAGGCTTAAGGCAACGCTAGCGACTGAATCCGACGAACTTAGCCTCTCAGGATTGTCTGCTGAGTCACCTCTTTGTAATGCTCTCTTGCAGACCGAGGTCTGCAGCTCAGATACGTAGTATCCGACATCATTGAAATAGCTTAAATCAATTATCAATAAGTCTTTCAATTTTCAGTTTTTTTCTACTTATCATTCTTAGAATAAAGCTTTCATAATCTTCTTCAGGATACTTCGGATTTAGTTCTTTAGTTCCCAAAAGCATGCCGCGTAATGGCTCTAACAAAGAAGTAAACTTATATTTCTCAACGTTTGAAAACAATATCTGTAATTGTGATAAATGCTCTTCTAATTTAATTTCAGAAGTAGTTGAATAACCTGTTTCTATTCTTCTATTAACTATCTTCTGTAATTCAACATAATTTACTTCTTCCGAACTTGTACCACGCCTAACATAAATTGCAGCATTTTTTATATTTTCACCATTCTTCTGAGTAATAAATGGTATATGTTCTGGATCGTCCTTTACAAAAATCACTTGATATTTCTTACCAACAATTGATGAATATTCTGAATCATTGTAACGAAAATCTAATACTTCCCACGTTAGTTCATCAGGAAGGAACAGGCATAGCTTACTTTGAATCTCTGCTTTATCAACAATCTCATTTATTCCGACAGGTATCAGATCGGAAGATTCACTCTCTTTAACACCGAAAATAATACAGCCCCCACCGCTATTAGCTAAAGCTAAGATGAGTTTTGCTACTTTTGGATAAGCCGGCCATTCCTCTTTAAAATCTAAATTATTTGTTTCTCCAAGATTTGTCCTTAATACTTCACGTAAGCCTTCTCGAGTAGGTTCCTCTATAAATTGAGCAAAACTCTCCTTAAGTGTATTCATGTTCTTCCCCTCATTTTTTCGGATATTTCCTATAACTGTATATTCGCAAACTTCGCAAATACCCACTACTAATTATCCATGCACAGGTCGATATTTCCATGTAATTTATACCATTTATTCAACATACATACTGAAATCAGTATTCCCTCACCTGAAATAAGTTCCAATGACCTATTCCAATACAAAAAGACACGTTAGCAGTTAGGGACATTCCCCTAACTGCTAGCGTGCCTTCCGACTCAACTATAATTCTAACCTTTTATCTTATCTTCTATTTATCTTCTCTATATCTGTATCTGTAAATCTATTTATATCTAAACTGAAGCGATAGCCTCAGTTCAACCCACTTCTTACTCTTTATCGCTAATTCCAACAACGCCTGTTGGGTCTACGCCGAACTCGGCGCCGAAGACATCTTGCATGGAGTCGAGCGGCATGAAGAGCTTGCCGTTCTTCACCACTGGTGCTTCCTTCAGCTCGACGAACATTTTAGCAACAGAGGCTTTCTTGTCGCCTTCCTTCAGCGTAATCCATCTCGCCCCGCGCATGAACTCGTATGCGCCAGTCTTCTCGTTCTTCTCTACTTTGTAGCCCAACGCCTTGCCGATCTGTTCGATTGGCACCATGACATTGTGTTCAGTCGTGAATACTTCTTTCGATATCTCGCCGAGGCCTTCACCGTTTACGACAAGCACCCAGTGCATGCCGCCGAAGGAATCCTGTGGAATTTGGTTTGGATCTTCTTTTCCTTCTGCTCCTTCACCAATACCGATTACGCCAGTCGGGTCGATGCCGAACTTCACACCGAAGACGTCGCCAAGGGAGTCAACTGGCATGTACAGCTTGCCGTTTTTCACTGCTGCAGCTTCCTTCAATTCGACGAGCATTTTGCCTACAGATGCCTTCGTGTCGCCTTCCTTCAGCGCAATCCACTTAGCAGCGCGTGTGAACTCGAAAGCGCCAGTCTTCTCGTTCTTCTCGACTTTGTAACCGAGTGCTTTGCCGATTTCTTCAACAGGTACCATGACGTTGTGTTCGGTCGTGTATATATCCTTCTTATCTACGCCAAGTCCTTCGCCATTTACGACGAGCACCCAATGCATGCCGCCGAAGGAATCCTGCGGAGTTTGGTCAATTTGAAGGATATCAATATGCCCATTGGCGTCCATCGTCACACCTGCATGCAGCACATCCGTTACAAATTGCAGTGGAACATAGATTTGCTTTTCCTTGAGCAATGCTGCTTTTCCAAGTTGAAGAACATCCTTCGCTTGCCCATACTCATCCTTGCTCAACACGGCCGTAACCTTCTTGTCTCCCTTAACTGCAGTGATCGATTTGTCTTTGTTATTCCAATCCAGCTTGTAGCCCAGTCCTTCTGTTACCGTACGGATTGGTACGAGAATATGGTTGCCGTCCACCTTCACTTGGCTGGATACCTTTTTACCGTTAATGGTTACCGATGTTTGAGCGCTGACGTTATGTACCCATTTTTTATCCAGAGAAGCACCACGTGTTGTACCTACGATGTCGCCCTTCTCGTTATATACGAACTGCTTCACATATTTGTCGTAGAAATTCGTGCCCAAGTCTTTCACTTCCATGCTCGTTGCAACAGCCTTCGTGTCGACTGGTTGTGTCGCCGGGGCTGCATACGCTTGTGCACCCATCAATCCAAGAGCTAATGCTACGGTAGTTGCAATGGTTGTCTTCTTCATAGGTGTCTACTTCCTCTCGAATGGTTCGTTGTGTGGTGACGCATTGCGCAATGATATCTCAGCTGATTCACACACTCAGACGGGACACTCGATCGAAAGGTTGCACAGAAGGTTATCTCCATTTTTTACTAACCCATTTGTTCGTACCCACATATATACATGTACTAGACCATGGTTCATCCTAGCGAATTACGTCAACATGCCCGTCATCACCCAAATCCAGATCCCTGCGAATCCGAGCACAATCCCGATTAAAAACAACATAAACAACTCCGAACCTAAAAGCCTTTTCACCATGCTCCCGACCAAGGCCACGATTCCGATAACGCTACCGATAAACAACACGATCATAAACGGTCGAGTCAAAAACATATCCTGAACGGAGGGCTGCAGCAGCAAATAATAACTTCCCCCACCGAACAGTACTCCCACTGCGAAAAGGAACGCCAGCAGTACACAAACCGTTGATTTTTTCATAGGCCGCTACTCTCTACTTATCCTGGCTAGGCCAGCTCTTCTTGAGCAATTTCCGTCTTGCGTCCGCGCGAGTTCACGATTGTGATACTGATCGCGTCGTATCCATTGCGCTTCGCCTCGTCGAAGTCGCATTTCTCCCCGTTAATCAGCTCCAGCTTCCCGTCCTCATCCACTTCTTCTTCGAATTCCTCGTCCCAATCGACATTGTAATAGACGGTTACGAATACTTCGAATACATCCTCTCCGTCCCCATCTACATAAGGAAGCAGCGGCTTCCGTTCATTATGCTGCTCCGCAGTGTACGTATCGCACAGCATCGCATCATATCCATGCTTGCATCCATCGAACACCACATAGCGCTTCCCTGTTGCTGGATCTTCAGCAAGAATGAGCGGTGGTGCAAAGTCCGTCGACGCGATCAGATCATCGATAAGCTCCCCATAATAGAAAATATGGAACTTCTTCGCTCCACCATCAATAGCCAGCCTTCCTGTCCATTCTACCTCGTGCCATACCGCAGGCTTCTCTGGTATTGCAATCCCGTCCAAATAAGCAGGTCCTTGTCTGCATTCACTCTGATTCGCCAATATCCTCACGTCCTGTCTCGTGTCATCACGATCGTTACAATACGATTATCATCGTCAACTTTCAGCTTTAACGTAATATCTAATTTATCCTTGAACAGCTTCGTCACGTTCATGTAACGATCGACGGCCTCCGTAGTTCCCCCACCTGCCGATGTCCGCGACATGCCAGCATGAATAATATCCTTCACATAATCCGTATCCATGGGAGCGGACGGATCATAGGTATATACATGATTTCCTTTGTCATCGAAAAATTCATACATATTCGTGTAGTCATTAGCATTTTCAAACTTCGGAACTGTTTTGATATATCCATGTACACGCTCGTTATCATACTGAATTTTGCCGTCTAAAAAGGGATTCTCCTCAGAGGACTTCACCTCATATTGGTCATACGCCAGCATAAACAATTCATCCAAGTCTCCCGTATCTACCCGATAATAGAACTGCCGCTCTTCTCCCTTCTTATCCATTGCGGAATTATAGTTAAGAAGAGGCCATGCATTATACCTTTTGCCGTCCTTCTCAATCGCTAACGCATACTTGCTTAAGACGACCTCGCCTTGGAACACACCAAATGTACGGCCAATAAAGTAAGCAGGAATGCTCAGAATAACAATAATGACTAGCGCAATGACCAATTTAAGCTTGAGTTTGCTCATGATGCCTCCTTATCCAATTACATATCTATACGCTGCAGCTTATGAAGCAGCTTCACGATAGCTTCTCGGTTCTTCGCTTCTTTCATATATTTGGGCAGCGAGTGTGAAGCCGTGCGCTTGATGACAGCAGCTGGCTTCTCACGCAGTTCTGCCGATATGTAGCTGATCAAATAATTCAAATGCTCTCTATTGGCTGCCCATACAGGCTTCCCACGGAAATAATCCAAATAGTACAGCTCCAATTGAAAGATCGGGTCCCGTTCATTTCGAAAATCCAAGCAGCAGCCTGAATAGGCCGCAATCTTACGTATAGGCACTTGATTCACAGCTGAGCAATGCGGGCATGCGATATGCACTGC
Source organism: Paenibacillus sp. NAIST15-1 (assembly GCF_001894745.1). Lineage (GTDB taxonomy): Bacteria > Bacillota > Bacilli > Paenibacillales > Paenibacillaceae > Paenibacillus_B > Paenibacillus_B suaedae. The sequence goes on along the minus strand of NZ_BBYF01000026.1, from coordinate 30,294 downwards.
CTTATGGGACTGCTGCTTGTGATCGGTAACCTCTTCATTGAACCATCTCTCGCACACCGTGCACATTCCACTAGCTGTGTACCGATAAGCTTCCGGTTCCTTCTCTTGATGGAAGCATGCCGTGCAGTTCACTACGACTCCCTGCTCCCCTTGAGAGATGTAGGCCAAACCAGCGCATTTCGGGCACTTCACGGCAACCTGCTCATTCCGACGCAATATCGCATAAAATCCAAAAGGAAGGCCAAGGGGATCTATAAAGCGCTCCATGATGTCGTTCTCCTTCCGCTTTTTTACCAAATCATTACCAAGTATAGGTATTATACGATGAACAATCAATGGACTACCTGATTATCATTACAGGTCTTACGTCCCATTTCTATTCGATTACTCACAACTAGCTGCCCATACCGACACATGCGACATTTCATTTGCTAAATCTACTCATAAAACCGAATCTTATAACCTACTGCTATTCAGGCCGGACATAGGGGTATCAAAGATCGCAATGAGGGTGATTTACAAAATATACAAGACTATTTAATTTTCCAATTACATTTATTTACACAATCGCTAACAATCCTTGACTACAATAAACATGTAAATTACATACTTGGTTGGAGGGATTTCGGTTGAATAAAATGTTACGCAAGTCGCTGGTGACGACGCTGGCACTTCTCATGCTGCCATTCGGAGCTATGCAATCCGATGCAGTACTCGCTAAGAGCGCAGCGAAACTACAGCCCACTTCGAAAAATCTCATCGTCCTTATCGGTGACGGCATGGGTCCTGCTCAAGTATCTGCCGCACGAATCTACTCCAAGAACAAGCTGAAGCGTCCATCCTTATATATGGACAGCCTGTATGTGGGCCAAGCAACAACCTTCGCTGACAAGGGCGAAGACGGAGATACGATCGTATCCGGTGAAGTAACAGATTCTGCATCTGCGGGAACTGCATTTGCAACAGGCAACAAAACGTACAACGCTGCAATCAGCGTATCGAATGAAGATATCTCGAAGCCATTCGCTTCCGTAATCGAAGCTTCCAAGGCTGTTGGCAAGTCAACTGGTCTTGTAACGACAGCTCGTATTACACATGCAACGCCTGCGGTATATGCATCCCATGTTCGCAATCGCGACAATGAAAATGCTATCGCATCCCAATATTTAGAGTCAGGCGCAGTTGATGTTCTGCTCGGAGGCGGCAAGCGTCAATTCGTGAGCAAGCAGGAGAAAGGCAAGCGCGAAGACAAGACAATCATTCCTGATTTCGAGAAAAAAGGCTATAAAGTCGTTTACGACAAAAAGGGCCTGCAATCGTTAACTTCGAAAAACGGCAAGGTTCTTGGCCTCTTCCATGATTCCCATGTGGACTACGTGCTTGATCGCAAGCCTGAGACTCCAAGCCTTGCAGACATGACGTCTGCAGCAATCAAGTCTCTCTCTACGAATCCGAAAGGCTTCACGATGATGATTGAGGGCGGACGTATCGACCATGCAGGCCACGCAAATGACCTGAGCGCTATGATTCAAGAGACGCTTGATTTCGATGCAGCAGTGAAAGTTGCTCTTGATTTCGCGAAGAAAGACGGCAACACTTCCATCGTAATTACAGCCGATCATGAGACAGGCGGCTTCTCCCTGTCCCGTGACAACATCTATGAACTGAATGTAGATACGTGGGACAAGCAAAAAATCTCCTCTGAGCTGCTTGGGCCACAGCTTGCAAAAGCTGCATCCACTGACGAAGTGAAGGCGTTAATCAAGAAGCATACAGGCTTCACAGATATCACCGATGAAGAAGCTCAATACATCATGCAAGGCGACGGTTCTTCCTATAAGCAAGAAGGCGCATTCAACCAAGTGATGGCGAAGCGCTACTTGGTAGGTTGGTCTGGACACGGCCACTCTGCGGTAGATGTAGGCGTATGGGCGTATGGTCCAATTACGGAATATGTAAAAGGTCAAATTGATAACACAGCAATTGCGACAAGCATCGCGAAAGTGCAAGGCTTGGATCTGAAGAAAGCAACTGCCGAGCTGCAAAGCAAGCACTTGTATCCGAAATTCAAGGTAAGCCGTGATGGCAAGGTTCTCTTCCCTGCCCTGAAGCTGGCACAAGCATTGCAAATTAAAGTAACGAATGATAGCGCATCGAAAACGACTACATTTACGAAAGACAAGGCGACATTGAAGGTTAAAGACGGATCTTCCGTTACATTGAACGGCAAAACGGTTTCGATTCCTGCAGAATTGGATCGCAATGTCCTCTACGTGGATCTTGACGCATTCAGCAAGCTGACTGGCAAAGCATTGAAGTGGGATTCCTTGTCTGAGCGCGTTATTTTGAAATGAACAAATAGATTCAAATGAGAACGGGTGGGGTGACAGTGTCATCCTGCCCTTTCCTTACTAAATGAGGTGATTCTATGATACAGCTTCATCAGGTACGCAAGTCCTATCGAAATCAACAGCAGCTTCTTCCCATTCTCGATATTCCACATTGGCATGTTGCACAAGGAGATCGAATTGCGCTGCTTGGCCCTAGCGGCAGCGGCAAGAGCACTTTGTTATACCTGCTGTGCGGCGTACTCGCTCCAGATGAAGGAACCTGTAAGGTCGGCAATGAACCTCTGCACCAGATGACAGAGCTGGAACGCGACCACTTTCGCGCGAAGCATGTGGGCATTATTTTTCAGGACTTCCATCTCATCTCCTCCCTTTCTGCGAAGCAAAATATTGAGCTGGTCTACGATGGCAGCTTGCATGGACGGGCACGGCATTCGCATATTCTGCAATGGTTCGAGCGGGTCGGCTTGCAGGATCGTATGAATCATCTTCCAGGGCAACTGTCGAGAGGTCAACAGCAGCGGGTTGCGATCATTCGTGCCCTGATTAATCGCCCCTCCCTTCTCCTAGCGGATGAGCCAACCGGAAGTCTTGATTACGATACGGCACAGCTTACGATGAATCTCCTGCTCCAACTGGCGCAGGAAGAAGGTTCAACCTTGCTGACAGTCACCCATGACCAGCACTTGGCTTCACAGTACCCGATGCAGCTTCATATCTCCGCCATTAATCGACTTGCTGTACATCCTTTTTGGGCTTACCTTTATAGCTAACGTTACTATTGTCAAAGGGAGTGTTGCCTTTTAAATCGTCATCCCATCGGTCTAGGCTTTCCAACTTACGTACCTGGGATTCTGTTAGGCCCAGTTCAGCGGCAACATCCTTCAATTTCATTTCTCCGCCGTTGCCAAGTTTGGCTGAAATGAAAAAACCGCCCCATAGGAGCGGCATTGAGTTTATTTGGTCGTATACTCATTCACTTCAAACGTTAAAATCTTATCGAAGATAACGTAGTCTTTACGGGCGCTGAATGGCCCTTTATTATTGTTGTGCTTGTTGATTGCATAGGAAGCTGTTCCTGAGCCACCCTGCTTATTTTCGTACCATGTGATGAAGGCATTAACCTCATCCATGCTTAAATCAAACTCTTTCTCCAAACCAGTTGTCATAGTAACTACTAATAATGCTCTGTTTCCTTTGGTCTGCTCTGGATCTGTTGGTTTTTCTGGATCAGGTCCTTCATTTAGTTCGTATCCAAACGTAATTTCTTTAATACACACCCAAGAACGTTCACCATCAACAGTAATTTTTATTTTCTCATAATTGCCTGGGGTTACGCTGATAGGTTCAGAGGCTTCGTCACTTACAAATCTTACTTCTTTCTTGCTTATTGCTTCCCATGTTCCATTTTTATAAGCAAATATTTGATATGTTACATTATCCATTGGGCTCGCTTTTCCTGCGATTTGTACAGAACTCAAATGTAGTGTTTGAGGAAACGTGATTTCTAAACTTCCAGAAAAGAAGTCGGATGTGGGGCCCCATTGAGTAGTTAAATCACCATCAATCACACTCATAGCTGTATTATTATCAAGGTTATTACTATCTACTACCGTCGTACCTTTAGGCGGCATTAAACCTTCCATAGTGTCGACTTTACTGCTCGCAAATGCCGAGATTGGGAATACTACTAACAAGACCAATACCAATAAAACTGTTAGATGTTTTTTCACTTCATATCTCTCCTTAATATCAACTGCTACGAGAATACAATGAAAAAAGATGAATGTCTAAACATATGTTTACTTATTATTTAAATAATTACAAATACTTCTATAAAAAAAATAAAGTCGGCAATTAACCGACTTAAAAAAAAAATCATTTGTAGACTATTATATTTAATGCCACTGCAACTCTTCTGACCGCATTCCAACGTAGTTTCCTATATGTTTTTTCTGAAATTGGCGGGTCAAAAACAAAGGTGTGTACCTGAAAGTCCTTGACGTATCCACGCATGTATCTGTTTTCCTTGACGAGTCTTTCCATAGGGTGAAGCTGACTTACTTCTGCCTTGATCCGCTTACATTTTTTAATCATTTTAGCAGCGTGCGCATTCTTCATGGCCGTATTCAGACTAACACCAGCAGTATGAACAGCATGCAGCTTATGGAGGGAGCAGCAACATGAGCGTGTTCCAACTACTGTGGCGCAACATGATGCATCGGAAGACGCTCTCCCTCCTTACCATTGTATCGATTGCGATTACCATCGCGCTTCTGCTCGTACTCCTTCAGGTTCGTTCGGGAATCGAGCACGGGGCTGAGAAGGGCTATGGGCCCTTCGAATTATCACTCGGTTCCAAAGGAGGCTCTACGCAGCTTGTGCTGAATACCTACTATCGAGTCGGTTCTCCTGCTGAGAACATCCCTCATCATGTTCTGCATGATGTGCTGAAGGAATCCGGCACCAGGTGCAGAATGTCCCTTCGATAATGGCGACGAAACGTACTGGAACAAAATAAATCATGATGGTATTCGTTCCTTCCGACACCAAGCTTCGATATACGTCCGGTGCATTGGAGCTGACGGGTACACTGGATGTTGGCATTAAGATCGATGAGTCCGGCTACAAGACAATGTTCCGGTTATACGATGCCTCTTTCAAAGAAATCAAAGAATAATTAAACGTACTTGGACAGCTGCCCCCATGCAAATAGTAGGTCATTCGACCTTGTCCGATGTAGTCGGCCAGATGGATTTCATGCTAAAATAGTCATGATCTTCCTACTGTTGAGGAGCCATGTGCATGAATGAAATGAACCAGCTGTTCGAACAGCATTTTGACAGCTTAGAAGCAGTTGCGGATTTGGTCAGTGATCTGCTTCATTGCCCTGTCACAATTGAAGATGCCGGACATAAGCTGCTTGCCTACAGCACGCATCACCCCGGCACGGATCCTGCGCGGATCGCAACGATTATCGGACGGCGCGTCCCTGAGCAAGTCATCAGCGCATTATGGAGAGACGGCACGATGCAGCGGCTCATGTCCAGTCTAGAACCGATACGTATCCAACATATCGACGAGGTTGGCCTCGGCAATCGCTTGGCGGTTGCCATCCGTCATCAACAGGACATTATCGGCTATATATGGGTGCTCGACAGTGAACAATCGCTGCCAGAAACAGCTCTCCAGACATTGTCACAAGCTGCTCAGGCTGCCAAGGCCAAGTTAATGCAGCATCAGCTGCACAGCAGACGCCAGGATCAGCATAAGCATGATTTCTTCTGGCAGCTCTTAACCGGACACCACACCTCAGAGCAAGCCATTCGGGAGCATGCGGCACGACTCGGCATTTCGTTCCCTCCTGAATATTTCATATGGATGATACAGTTCAGCACACCTATCCAAGAGAAGTTATATCGTCACATTCATTACACGCTCAAAACAACCCAGCATATGCGCATGCTGCTTCATGTCATTGATCATGATCGGCTTATTATGATGTCTGCGCCCGTGCTGTCATCACATGTAAATAGCTCTGCCAATCTGTACAAGGAACCGTGTCAACAGCTTATACTGCATATGAAGCAGCGATTCGGCGCCTCACCAGTTCGTAGCGGAGCAAGCACTCTATCCTCCTCGTTCCTGCTCGTATCACGGTGCTATGAGGAAGCCATGACAACGCTCAATCTAAAAAAAGCATTCCCCGATGAATTAGATTCTGTACATAGCTATGGCGAGCTCGGTTATTACCGTCATTTGCCCTTATTGATCGAACACCATACTGCACTTTCTGCCGCACGAGGATCACAGCAGACTTTTCAACATATAGGCTTAGAGAAGCTGCGCATGTATGATGCTGAGCATGCAAGCGGACTCGTACATACCATTGAACAATTTCTTCGTTATGACTGCAATGTGAAGAAGACAGCGGAAGCCTTGCATATTCACACGAACACCCTCATGTATCGATTAAAGCGCATTGCAGAAGTCGGCGGTGTCGATGTCGACAGCATGGATGAGAAGATGTCACTATTTTTGGAATTAAAATTGCATCGATTGGCAACGATAAACAAGGACAACGAATCTACGTAACACGCCATCCGTTGCCAACCTTCCCTGCGATCGATTACCCGATACGCAATTGTCCCTGGCTTTGTGGGAATTACACAAGGACAGGGTATTTTTTTTGGAGCTGACGACAAAGCGCTGGCGAGAGCTACGATTTATACTTTAATTGGATAACCAAACAGGTTCAGGATATTTGAGGAGGATAAGCAATGATTATCGGAGTTCCCATGGAGATCAAAAATAATGAAAATCGCGTTGCGCTCACCCCTGCGGGTGTTGCAGCATTCCATAAAGCCGGCCACCGTGTCATCATTGAACATGACGCTGGAATTGGAAGCGGTTTCGACAATGCCTCATATGAACAAGCAGGTGCCACTATCATTCCTAGTGCTGCTGAGGTATGGGCACAGGCCGATATGATTATGAAGGTGAAGGAGCCCTTATCATCCGAGTACGGTTACTTCCGCCCGGGGCTTATCTTATTCACGTATTTGCATCTGGCAGCTGAGCCTGAACTGGCTCGCGCATTAATCGAGCATAAAGTTACTGCAATCGCCTATGAGACGGTTGAAGTCAATCGCACGCTGCCTCTGCTCACACCAATGAGTGAAGTGGCAGGCCGCATGTCAGCCCAAATTGGGGCACAATTCCTCGAGAAGCCGCATGGCGGCATCGGAATCCTTCTTGGCGGAGTACCTGGCGTACGACGCGGCAAGGTTACGGTTATTGGCGGCGGTGTTGTCGGAACGAACGCTGCCAAGATCGCAGTAGGTCTTGGAGCAGATGTTACTATTATCGATATGAACGCAGATCGCCTGCGCCAGCTGGATGATCTATTCGGCTCGAGTGTGAATACCTTAATGTCGAACCCACTCAATATTGCCGAAGCGGTAGCCGAATCCGACTTGGTCATCGGTGCAGTTCTTATACCGGGCGCTAAAGCGCCGAAGCTCGTAACGGAAGCGATGATTCGTTCCATGCAGCCTGGTTCTGTTGTCATCGATGTCGCCATCGATCAGGGTGGTATTTTCGAAACGGTTGATCGCATTACCACTCACGACGATCCGATATACGTCAAGCACGGTGTCGTTCATTATGCTGTAGCGAATATGCCAGGTGCTGTTCCGCGCACATCAACGATGGCGCTCACGAATGTTACCGTCCCTTACGCATTAAGCATTGCGAACCTCGGACTTGGCAGAGCATTGCAGAACAGCCAGCCGCTCATGCGCGGCGTCAATACTGCAGGCGGTGCGATCACATACGAAGCGGTAGCCCGCGACCTCGCACTTCCGTACGTGCCTGTCGAAGAGGCGCTCCATAATGCAAGTCTTATCTAAGTATGAATGTTATACTATCGAGTACCCTCATACACAATTCAAATACAATCAAGTGAAGCATGTGCAGCAATACGCCATAACATAGGCGCTCAGCGATGAGCGTCTATTGCTGTTTCATTCGATAGCATATAGACGATCATACGAACTGCTTCCCGCTTCATCACATCACAATTCATTCTTGCGCGCTTCTCGTATTGCTCCCTCACGATAGCATGACTAACGGATTCAATCAGGCTGTATGCAATTTTCATTTTTTCATGTGAGTGCTCAATGGCTATTCCCCTGCTGCGTAAAAAATCATCTATCAATACAATCATCTCATTCTCGAAGCATTCATAGAAGTCCCTTACCTCTTCATCCATATGAGATATGGCAAGGAACTCTTCATGCGTTGCTAAGTCAACCGAGTGAGATTTCACGCATACCTCTAAAATCCCATAGACGATATCCATTAGATCATTCTTATCCTTAAGCCGAGTGAGTTCATTCTGTAAACCTGCAGCGAGCTCATGGGTATAGGAGCTCAGCACTTCCATAAAAATGTCCTTTTTGTCCACAAAATAATTGTAAACAATCCCCGTAGATACTCCGGCTAATTTCGCGATCTCAGCGGTATTTGTCTTGTGGTACCCCTTTTGACTAAACAGCTCATACCCTGCTTGAATGATTTTATTCTTCTTCTCGATTGAACGTTTCTGCTTCGGTTCTCTTCGATCCATTCGTTCTGATTGTTCCTGCTCCTCCACGCGTGTCATCCTCCACCATCCTTTACTCACTGCCTCCATTATACTTCTAATCTATTTTACAACCAATAAAATGTGAAATAAACTTCAGATTTTGTTTACAAACAATTAGCAGTTCTTGTATATTAAATATGAAATATATTTCAGGTTTTTAAAAGGAGTAGATGACGTGCTCACAAAAGCAAACAGCAAATATGTTTATGGTTATTTAGGATTGATGTTAATTGCAACTTCCGGTGCGTTTATATGGCAATTCTTCATGCCGAACTTGGCCGCAAACTATTCGATATGGAGCCAAAGCAATGGCTGGCAGAGAGAAATTGCGCTGTGGAATGTCGGAATTATGTCCTCCATTCTGGTCGCCTTTTTGAAAAAGAATGATGCCTATGCCTCAATCCTTGCATTCTTCTCTACCGTGTTGTGTTTCGTATTAGGCTTGAATCATCTCATTGCGTTGTTCTCCGTTGTTGATGGAAATAAAACAATACATGCGATGGGCGTTATTGAAGTGCTTATTATTGGAGGATTAGGCGGCATTTTCACATTAATGAAGGCAGATTTTTTTCATATGGCTCAAAAATAGACACCCTCAATGATACAGTACAAAAAGGTCGACTCCCCGATCTCACGGAAAGCCGACCTTTTATGATGTCACATGCCATATTAAGCAAGACCGAACCAGTGAACGAGACCGAACCCGAGCAATGACAACAAAACCGAGCCAATGAATCCCGCCGCGAACGACTTCATCCCAAGTCTGCGGAATGAGACAAGATCGACATTCAAGCCGAGCCCCGCCATCGCCATGGCAATCAGCATGTAGGCCGCAATGACGATATATCCTGCAATCTGTTCTGGAACGATCCCTAGTGAATTAAACCCGCTGACGAGCAGGAATCCAAGGATGAACCATGGAATCGGTACTTTGGCTTTCTCCGTCTGAGCACCTGCTCCTGCTTCCTTGCGGCTCTCACGTGATGACCAGATGCCGATCAGAATAGCGACCGGAACTAGCAAGGCTACACGCGTAAGCTTAACAATGACCGCCATATCGACCGCTGCGCTGCCCCCTGGATCTGCTGCTGCAATGACATGGGCAATTTCATGCAGTGTCGCACCGGCAAATATCCCATATCCGTTATCCGACAAGCCAAGTACCGGGAACAAGAACGTATATGCTAATGTAAAAATAGTGCCCAATATCGCAACCATCGCAGCACCGATTGCCGTTTCTTCGTCCTTGGCTTTAATTTGCGGCGCTATCGCTACCACGGCCGCCGCACCACAAATCGCGGTTCCGCACGCCGTCAATATACCGAGCCTTTTCTCAACCTTGAACAATCTCGTAAGTCCATATACGACCGACAAGGTAAATACAATGACGATAACCGCCATCATGAATACTTTGGGGCCTGCACGTACTATATCCATAAGGTCTAAGCGCATCCCGAGCAAGATAATGCCGAGGCGGAGCAGCTTTTTACTCGAAAAATTCGTTCCTGCAACAATCTCCTGCGGCACCCCGATGGTAGCACGCCACGCGATACCGATCAGAATGGCGATCACAAGCTGTCCCATAATACTAAGGAAAGGCAATCCCGCAAGCAGCTTCGCTGCAACCGCAATAATGAGCGTTAGCGCGATGCCGAGCGCAAATCCTCTATATTGTTTATTTCGCTTCGGCTTGGTGGCCAGAAGAACTTCCCCGTTATTCATATCCATCCCCCGTCTCTAAGCAGGTGTAACCTGATGCTTACGATGAATACTATATATGGCTTCGCTCGTGAGGGGAAATACGGATATGCAATCCCTAGCATAAGGAAAACTTATTGTCGGTATATTTATCTATAACATGAGGAGCAATTTGGTGCCTCTATGTGCCGTCCGACATTGACCATTCGCCAGGCATACTGAAGTTACATACAAAAATACCCCCAAGGCATTCTTTATATCATCCGATATAAGAACTTGTCCTTAGAGGTGCTTGAATGGCCTCATATTAAGGGTAGTCTAGACTACTGTGTTCGAATGAAGGTTCAAATATATATTCTGACTGTAGAAAATTATGGTATGATACATGAGTACAACTGATTCGGCATGAAGGGCGGTCGGCTAGTCTCCCTGACGGGAGGTGATGCCCATGACAGTATTCGAAGCACTAACGCTAATGATTAGCTTTGGTACGCTTATCGTGATGCTGTTATCGTTTAATAAACGGAAATAGACCGCCCCATAGCAAGGTATCGGTCTATTTCATGTCCGTCTTTGCAGCCGACCGTTCTTACATGCGGCCGTTGTGCAGGGATCGTGTTGGTAGCACGATCCCTTTATTCATTGTATCGCTGTTATTACATATTATACCTGATTGCTGCAGCTTAGCAACTTGAAATATAACACCTATCATTTAAGAACTGCTTCTGCCCAACCTTATGCTGTCAGGCTATGATCAGGTAAACGTATAACTTCGACATCAAGAGTGGAGGATCATGAACTGGAAATGAGCAAAGCAATCTTACATTTAGAAGGGTTGTCCGTATTATTAGGATGCATCTATTTTTACGACTATTATCAATTTAGCTGGCTGTTGTTTTTTGTTCTGCTATTTGTTCCTGATGTATCCATGATCGGATATATACTAAGTAATAAAGCAGGGGCAATTATTTATAATGTATTTCATACCTACTGTGTGACGCTCGGAACCATGATGTGTGGAATCCTCTTATCCAATCAGACTCTCTTAGCAGTGGGGATCATATGGACAGCCCATATTGGAATGGATCGCATGTTTGGATTTGGGTTAAAGTACACGACAACATTTAAAGATACTCATTTTAACCGACTATATAAGTAAAGAATTAACGGAGGATCGTTAGCCAAATGATCGTAGATACAATGAAGGTATATGTAACGGTCGTGGAGCAGCGTAATTTCTCGCGGGCCGCAGAACTGCTCCATCTCTCACAGCCTGGCGTCAGCCAGCATATCCGCAACTTGGAGCAGGAATTCGGTGTGCAGCTCATCCATCGCTCGCCTAAGCATGTGAAGTTGACCGAAGCTGGAGAGATATTATATAAGCATGCGAAGGAGATGATCGCCCGCTATGAGGCAGCACGCGAAGATATCGGGCTGCTGCGGGATGAGGTGACCGGATCGCTGCGCATCGGAGCCAGCTTCACAATCGGAGAATATATATTGCCACGCATCGTGGCTTCATTCGCACGCCAATACCCGAGCGTAGATGTTCAAGTAACCGTAGCCAATACGGAGCAAATCGCACTGTCCGTACGCGCGAATGAACTGGACATCGGACTCGTAGAAGGCAAAATCGAATATACAGATCTTCAGCTCGGCACTCCGTTCATGGAGGATGAGATGGTGCTCGTTGTACCGCCAAACCATTCGTTTGCTTCCATGCCTACCATCGAGCCCCGCATGCTGCATGACGAGGTATGGGTGCTGCGTGAGCAAGGCTCGGGTACAAGGGCGTACAGTGATCAATTCATGAGCGATCTGAAACTGCACATCAAGCGTTCCTATGTATTCAACAGCAGTCAAAGTGTCAAGGAAGCTGTTATGGCCGGACTCGGGATTGCAATGCTCTCTTATTGGGTCATTCGCAAAGAGCAAGAGCATGGTGATCTTCGCTTGGTTCATGTAAAGGGCAAGAGCGTCAAGAGAGCGTTCCACATTCTTCAGGACAACAACGCTTCTGCCACGATGGCCATGACGATGTTCATCGACCAGGTAAGGCATTTCCAAATGCGGTAATGCGATCTCACCTGACCGCCAATGCAGCTAAGCAGGCTGGAAGCTCCATGATGCTGTGGATGACGAAATCAGGTCTAATCTGCTTCGGCAGTACTGTGCACTCGTCATCCCCGAACAGCTCCCTGTGCAAGCTCTGACATTCCCGCTGAAGCTGCTGGCTGCATAGCGGCAAGAAGATCTGTTCATGCACGCGCTGTTCAGGAGCGAGCTGATGCAGTTCCTGTGGAAGCTTACGGTTCACCAGGATAGAAGCTGCTCCAGATTGATTCGCCATGTACACATCATGATCCAGCCGATCCCCAACATGTGCGGCGATTGTACCGTGCTGACGGATAGCACGAAGCATATGCGCATCAGGTTTGCCGCCGCCTGCAATCTCCGGTGTCACGATAAGCTCGAAATATGCCGCAATGCCAAGCGCCTCGAGAACAGGATATTGATATTTATAGTATCCGTTCGTCGCAACCGCCAATCGATAGCCATCCTGCTTCAACTGCTCCAGAACGGTCTTCACCCCTTCTTCGAGCAAATAGATCTTCGTCGGCGGCTCTGCATGCTTGCGCACGAGTTGTTCTACTTGAATATCTATACTTGGAGCCACACCGAGTTCAGCAAGGACTACTCCCACCATATCGTCCCAATCGTAGGCTGCAACTGTCTCACCAGCTTCCATTCGCTTCCGATGTTCCGCATGAAGAAGCTTCCCCATATCGAAACTCGTGTCATCGTACACTTCGATATCTGTACGCAATTGCAATTGCTCCCGCACAACACTTGTAATCTCCGGAAAGATCCATGCAGCAAATGAATTCTGCATCAATGTCCCATCTAAATCAAATGTAACCCAGCTGCTCATCCGCTCGCTCCTTCCTTCCCTATCCCTTGCCCAACAAGCATAACAAGCCCCACATGCCAACACTTCGTTCACTCTACTGCTAGAACGCTAACACCAAGATACTCAACTGCTAGTATATTAACATTAAGTTATTCTGCTGCTAGTATGCTAACACAAAGCACACTAAGTTTACTCTACTGTGCTAGTATGCTAGCTGCTTTACAGCCCTCATCAGCCTTGCACAAAGTAATTACGAATATAGAATATAAAGATAAAGATTCCTATGATAAGTAGGCAGCTGCCAAACCATTACCCGAACCAAACCTTACTCAGCCGCTCAACACCTTCTCTTATCTGATGCAGACTGAGTCCACCGAAGCCAATGAGTAAGGAGGGCATCTCGTCTGCTTCTTGCTGAATTCGATAAGTCGAGGTCGGATACACCTTGACTCCAACGGTTCTTGCCGCATCAATTAATTGCTGCTCATGATGTTCGTGCTTCACTTGAAGCACGATGTGAAGTCCAGATTGCTGACCAATTACGCGGACTCGATCGCCCATTTCTTTTTTTAGAGCTGTCAGTAATGTGCTGTGCTTCTCTTGATACAGCTTGCGCATTTTCCGCAGATGCTTGTCCCAATGCCCTTCTGTCATGAATCGCTCCATTGTCATCTGATGCAGCTTCGAAGCCGTCTGCTCATAAGCAGAGAATTCAAGCTTATACCGCGTTAGCAGCCATGGAGGAAGCACCATATAGCTTAGGCGTATGGAAGGAAGCAGAGACTTGGAGAACGTTCCAACGTAGATGACCCGACCATGCCCATCCAGCCCTTGCAGTGAAGGGACAGGCTTCGCACCGTACTTGAACTCTCCATCATAATCATCTTCGATAATAATGCTTCCTCTCTCGTTCGCCCATTGCAGCAGCTGCATCCGCTTCGCAATAGACATCACCATGCCTTGTGGAAATTGATGCGACGGCGTTACATATACCGCACCAGCATTCCGTTCTCTTAGCTGCTGTACAGATATGCCTTCAGCCTCCAGCGCAATCGGCTCTATCTCGAAGCCATGATGATAGAATATGGCCCGCGCCCCGTCATATCCCGGCTCCTCCATCGCAATCGAACGCGTATCTTGGCGAATCAGCTGACAGATAAGCATGAGCAGCTGCTGGATGCCAGCCCCCATCACAATCTGCTCCGGCGTGCAGCGCACTCCCCTTGATTGGTACAAATATTGAGCAATGGCCCTGCGCAATCCCGCTTCGCCCTGACGGTGTCCGTACTGCAGCGCCTCATCCTGCCTATATCGAAACAAATCATTCGCTAACTTCCGCCATACGATTAACGGGAACTTCTCCCTATCTACATTGCCATGGCGAAAATCAATCTCAATTTCTGCATCCTTATCAGATCCATCCCTGTCCTCCAGCGATACGGAAGTTGGTAATGGCTGCGTCGGCTCTCGTTCAACTTCTTCTGTGAACCCTCCTGCTAGCTCTCGGTCAGATCCTCTATCTCTACTCTCTGCATGCTTCACATCCCCTTCAATCGGCATAACAAACAAGCCAATTCGGGAGCGATTCTCCACATACCCTTCTGCTATCAACTGCTGATAGGCTGCCTCAACCGTATTGCGGCTCACCTGCAAATGAACAGCCAGTGTTCGGATCGAAGGCAGACGCGTACCCGCTACTAAAGTTCCGTTCACTATCTGCTTCGCAATATAACTGTACAGCTGTGCATACTTCGGCTCTGTTGCATGATCATCGATATGCGGTGTCAGTTCAAGCATATTCATTTCACCTCTGTCCCCATCCAAATCTATAAATCTGCCACTTATCAACAGGACAGATAGTCAGTACAATAATACCATTATTTCGTAATGACAGGAAGGAAGATCAGATGGCTAGCGTATGGTTCAGCTATATATTACTCGGGCTGTCTCTCTCAGCCCCCGTCGGTCCAATCAGCATCGCACAGATTAAGGCCGGGTTAAAAAACGGATTCTGGAATGCTTGGTTCTTAGGGCTTGGCGCAATGAGCACCGATGTCATATTCATGCTGCTTATCTATTATGGAGCCACCTCGTTCCTAACAACGCCGCTCGCCAAGCTGATCCTATGGATTGCAGGGTTCATATTGCTGCTGTATCTTGGATATGAGAGTATTCGCGAGGCTAGATCTACAGTGCAGATCTCAGATTCAGATGCCAAGAAGGAACATGTCGGTTCTTCTTTTTTATCGGGCTTCTTGCTGGCGTTATCCAACCCGCTTAACATCGTATTCTGGATTGGCATATACGGCTCGGTAATGGCATCGACCATAGATGTAATAGGCAAGCAGGATACCTTGCTGTACAGCAGTGCGATCATTGTCGGTATTCTCATATGGGATCTGTTCGTCGCAATCGTGACTCATGTCAGCCGCAAAGCCGTCACGCCGCGACTTATGCAATACGTATCGATTGCCGCAGGGATTGTGTTTATTGGCTTCGGCATCTATTTCGGCTATTCCGCCGTCCAACAAGCCCTCTCATTCTTTTAAATGCTGTCACTTCCGCTGGATCGACTAGCGATTATCTTATACATACAAAGGAGACAATCACACATGCACTTCATTTTCGATATCGATGGTACAATTTCATTCAAAGGACAGCCGGTATCTGCACCAATTATGGACTGCTTGGCACGCATTCAAGAAGCTGGACATGTCGTCGGCTTCGCGTCTGCCCGCCCGTGTCGGGATATGCTGCCCGTGCTCGATGAACGCTTTCACCAAAACCTGCTCATCGGCGCCAATGGCGCCATGACCTATTTCAAGGGAGAACGTCTTGCAAGCAGCCCGCTTCCGCAGATAACTTCAGATACAATCATAAGCTTGCTGGAGCAATATGAGGCTTCATATCTCGTAGACGATGAGTGGAACTATGCACATAACTTGGAGGATTCACATCCCTTCCTATTCAATGTCGATCCCCTACGATTGGCAGCTCATGTACCGATGAACGAAATTCACAGCACCATTAAAATTCTTGTTCTAGGCAGCAATCGCTTAGAGGAACTCACTGAAAAGCTCAAGTCATTGAATACAACGCTTCACTATCACTCTGCGGAAGGCATCCTGGACATGACTAACGTTGGAGTTAACAAAATGGCTGCCCTGCGCTCATTCGGGATTAACCCTGGTCAATTCGTCTGCTTCGGCAACGACATGAACGATATTCCGATGTTCGAGCAAGCTGGATACGCTGTTGCCATTGGCAGCTTCGATAAGCTGCTTCCACACGCATCGTGCAGCATTCCAGTTGGCGACGATACCGAAGATCGCATTATTGCTAAGCTTGAAGAGCTGGCGTTCGGGGAAATATTTGCTGACCGTTCAGACGCTTCTTCCGATACCATTCTGTCTTCGTAATCGACAATAGCCCCGCCTGCGACTGCAAGCGGGGCTGTCTTTTCTATATAGAAGATAAACACTGCTTCCTATTTCAATATATAAAATATACTGCTTCGCACTTTCCTGAATCGCAGCTTCCTCCGCGCCCAATGCGCCATGGAATACAAAGGCAGGCAAGATCTTAGAATCAATAAGATTGCTCGTTGCCTGGAACGGCTTCAACAGTCTATTCGGAAAATCTCCTCAAATGGGACACTCCTATTCCCAATATGAAGCTAACCTGCATTCCACCCTATTTCAACAGATAGGATACGTATTCCTTGACACTATTCTGAATCGAAGCTTCATCTGCGCCCATTGCACCATGGAACACAAATGCCGGCAAGTAAGTCGTGCCTATTAAATTGCTCGTTGCTTGGAACGGCTTCAGCAACTCGCTCATGGAGTAGTGATTGAGACCACCAGCTTGATACTTCTCTTGCGGACTTCCCGTCGATACAGCCAGCATCAGCTCCTTGCCATGCAAGCGATCGCCACCAGAGCCATATGCCCAGCCATATGTAAGCACACTGTCCAGCCATTGCTTCATCAATGGCGGCGAGCTGTACCAATAGAATGGGAACTGCCATACGATACGATCATGGCTTTCACACAATGCCTGCTCCTTCTCGACGTCGATTTGTCCATTTGGATACGATTTATACAGCTCGTGTACGGTGATGTTATCATGCTTGCGAAGCTCTTCGGCCCAAGCACGGTTCACGTTGGATGCATCCAAGTTGGGATGTGCAACAATGACAAGTACCTTCATGACATTCCTCTCCTTCTGTCTCTAACAAGTATCACACTTATATCACATCTATTTTATCATACATAAGTCATTCATTACATAATCAGCAAGTGCCAACAAACTGCAATCATCCATGTTCTTCAGTTCGTTTGATATCGTAAAGATATCGACTGCCCATGCTCCTCTATTGTAAGCGAATCCCCCCTCTCACAGCATTTCAATATGGATGTCTTCCTAACGAATGGCACATTAGCGATATCATACGAATTGCACTATACTAAATGAAGTATAGACACCAAGGGGGGATACACATGTCAACTTCAGAACAAACGACAACCTTACCGTGCCCAGAGGGAACATCACAATCTACTGCCTCCCCAGCCACTATACTTGAGCACCTAGAACACGAATCTACTACGGGGACAACTCCAACCATTGCTTGCCCCATCGAGCATACGATGAATATCATCGGAGGCAAGTGGACTTTTCTTATACTGCGTGAATTGTTCTAC
The DNA here is from genome assembly GCF_001894745.1 of Paenibacillus sp. NAIST15-1. Classification (GTDB taxonomy): domain Bacteria; phylum Bacillota; class Bacilli; order Paenibacillales; family Paenibacillaceae; genus Paenibacillus_B; species Paenibacillus_B suaedae. The sequence goes on along the minus strand of NZ_BBYF01000026.1, from coordinate 12,486 downwards.
GGTACAAAGCGGTTCGGAGAGTTAGAGCGCTCGCTCCATGGAATTAGTCCGCGCACACTGTCACTCCGATTGAAGGAACTGGAACAGCGGCATATTATCCAGCGGACTGTATTCTCCGAGATCCCACCGCATGTTGAATACTCGCTAACCGAGATGGGGCTAACACTCCGTCCTATTTTCGATGCGATGAAGGACTGGGGAACCACATGGAATGTGATGGGAGATACTCACGAGTGAATGCTACCCATATCGCACATGCCCAGAGAGCCTGCCTGTGTGGCCCTGGGGCATGTATCTCGGATCTATGCCACGGTTAACTAATGCACCTCATACCCACAACCTTCCAATGTGCATATGGAATGCGAAGGTGTGATCTTGTCCATGCGTTCGAGTATAATAGAGAGGCAGACATATGATCTGTACAAATGAACATCAACACCATCATGCACATAGGAGGCGATAGCATGTTAGTCGTTACGAACACAATCCGAATTCAAGAGGGATTCGGCAAGCAAGTGGCAGAGCGATTCGCGCAAGCCAAGGGCGTTCAGCAAATGAGCGGATTCATTCGCATGGAGGTATGGCTTGGAGCAGGTCAAGAAGGCGAAGAGGAATTGAAGGTATGTACAGTGTGGGAGAACGAAGAGTCGTTCCGCAACTGGACATCTAGCGAGGCCTTCCGCGAATCTCACCGGGGTGCGAGCGACAGCAAGCAATACATGCTCGGCGCTTCTTTGAACAAATATGAGCTTGTTGTTAGTCATAACGGACAAGCATAACCATCAGAAGGAGATTATTGAATATGAAATTACACGATCTTACGAACAAAACCGCACTGATTACGGGAGCAGGCAAAGGAATTGGCAAAGCGTTGGCTGAGTCGCTGGCACAAGAAGGTGTGCACCTTGGACTCATCGCTCGAACGAGCGCTGACCTTGAAGCACTTCAAGCTGAGCTGACTGCAAAATATGATATTCGCGTCGCAATCGCTACAGCTGACGTTGCGGTACAAGATGATGTAAACCGCGCTGTTGCCTCCCTTACGGAGCAGTTGGGTGCTATTCACATCGTTGTCAATAATGCAGGCATTGCGAAATTCGGCAAGCTTGTCGACATGGATCCACAAGAGTGGGAACGCATCATTCAGGTTAATCTGATGGGAACTTACTATGTAACTCGTGCTGTGCTGCCTGCGATGATCGAGCAGAATGAAGGCAGCATTATTAACATCTCTTCGACAGCTGGCGAGCGCGGCTTCGCTACAGGGTCTGCTTACAATGCTTCTAAGTTCGCAGTGATGGGCTTAACCGAAGCGCTCATGCAGGAGGTGCGCAAGCACAATATCCGCGTGACTGCATTGACGCCAAGCACAGTGAATACAGAGCTCGCAGTAAATGCAGGTCTTAACATTGGCGACGAAGATCGCATGATGCAGCCAGAAGACGTAGCGGAACTGGCCCTTGCGGCTCTTAAGCTTCCACAACGAGTATTCGTGAAGACTGCTGGCATTTGGACAACAAATCCACAGTAATTCGAATTATCCATTTTCTATTCATTGCAGCACTTTCAGGCTGGCTGAGGAGAATACTCCTATAGCCAGCCTTTGTTATGCATGAAGCCGGCATATCTGTGCCGCTTCCCCAAGCCATTTAATCCCGCCCTGCCTCTACAAGTTTCTCCGCTACGAGATGCGGCTGAATATGGAATGGAGTCATATGATCACCATGCGCTGTAATAAGCCGGAACATCCCCAGTCGGCTTGACATATGAGGGTGCCAGCCATACTGTTCTCCTTGCGGAAGTGCGGTATCATCCGTTAAATACAAGTAGCTTTTGGGCATAGATAAACGATAAAATTCCGTCAGATCCAGCTTCTCGAATAATGGCCCAGCAGGCTCTGGTGTAACGGTACAATAAATTTGAAACGCTAATTCAATACTTGCATTGTTCATAAAGGTCTCTCTCCATACGGCGAAGGGCAGCATGATCGTATTATCAGATGACTGCTGCGCCAACTGAATCCACTCCTGCTTGGCTTGGGGAGGAATCTCATCCGCCGTGCTGTATCCATTGCGTACCACGAATGCATCCATATATACAAGGCGCCGAACACGGTCAGGCACAAGCTCCACTACCTTGCTAATCACCGTTCCACCGAAGCTGTGACCAACAAGAACAATATTCGTAAGCTGATGATGAATAATACACTGAATGACTGTGTCCACATACATGGCGTGGGTTACATTCTTGTTCCGATCCATTCCATGCCCTGGCAAATTCGGCGTATAGACGGTATGCCCCATGCCATGAAGAACTTCAGCCGTCTTCCACCAATAACTCGAGTCCCCCCACGAGCCGTGAACGAGCACAAATGTTATGGATTGACTACACCAATTCATATCTCTTGCACCATCGTATGCATACTGTGTCTGTATATTGGCATAAGATGACTGACTCCCTGCCACAAATCCCCCGTTCATTCCCTGATTCATAGCCGTTCCCCTCTCCCCTCGTTGATCAAACATCGATTCCTTACCTACAAAAGAACCCCATTTCCAATGTATGAGCAACAGAAGGTAATAAGCCTATTTGCCGATACTTGAAGTGTAACCCTTGTGATCCCACCCTGTGATCGCATTATAGATATGAAGCTTCATAAAATAAGCACAAACCGAGGATAAACAAAGCCACGTTCAACAACCGTGAACGCGGCCTTCTCTCAACCTTTTACGATCGGCAAAATAAAATGCGAGGGATAATCCGTATTTCGAAATATTGTCTGTGTGGCAAGCTTCAAATCCGATATCGTCACATCCCCAGGTGGGATCATACTATTTGGATTCCGATCGTATGTCGGGAACAAGGAGCTCGTAATTTCTAACCGAATCGCATGCCCTTGTTGAAAAACGATAGAGGTTGGCCCGAGAGAAATGTCATAAGCAACCACCTCTCCCGGAACTACTGGCTCTGGATGCTCCAACGAGCGACGATAGGCTGTACGTACAATGCCTTCGGCAATGTTGTACGCCCTTCCATCTGGATAGACATCCATCAATTTAGCAACGAAGTCGGTATTGACTGCTGTCGTCGACGCATACAACCTAGCGACAACTTCCCCAGCAATTGTCACTGGTCTATCAAGAGGCCCTGTCGTGTAAACAAGGACATCATTGCGCACTTCATTCGCTAGCTGCAGCTTCGGCCCCATCGGAGTCAGGTCGGGCACTGCGCCCGATCGCCCTCCAAGCGCAGGAACCGGAATGAGCGGATCATAGATGTATGTATCTGCAAGCAGCGGGTCATCAAACGGTAAATCCTGCGACAATCGACCGTCTCCATTTATGGAGTTGGCCCGATCTCCATGCAAATAATATTTCGTTAGCTCCACCTGAGGGGGCGGCCAAGTCTGAGTATACTTCCACTGATTCGATCCCATCTCAAAGTAGCTAATCATGCTCCACGATTGCAGTGCATGCTCATCCTCTTTCAGCCACCGATCAAACCATGCCAATTGCCACTCATTCACTCGATTCGAAGCCTCAATGCCGAAGTCAAGCTCACTGACATATCGCGACCATGGCATGTGATACCACGGCGTGATTCGCAAGTATTGATTCTCCCTCGCTTCTTCACTCGCCCCCTGCTGCTGAACCCCTTCGTAATTGCGAATGGTTCCATCTACAAACGGATCATACCAACCACCGATATGCAGGACGGGTACGTCAATGCGGTCATATCGCTCTTCGATGGACAGTGCTCTCCAGTATTCATCTCGTGTCGGATGCTGCAGCCAATCCTGATAGAACGGTGCAAACTCACCATTCATGAGCGGCATATCCCGAAGCGGCAGCGTGCTGTACAAGCCATGTATGACAGAACCCCCGCGCGCCAGCTCCCGCTCCCATTCGGGACGTCCATGTCGTCTAGCCGTGTTCTGTGTAAGGAACATGATCCACGACTGATTGCAAGCGAGGGCAAATGCCCCATTGCGGTACACACCGCCCTGATAGGCGTCCGATCCAGTCATTGCGGGCGTTAAACAAGCCAAGTGCGGAGGTCTTGCAGTTGCCGCATGCCACTGAGCCGCTCCCGCATAAGAAAAGCCGTACGTGCCCACCTTCGGGATCACATCAGGCAAGGCTGCTGCCCATTCGATCGTGTCATAGCCATCCCAAGCTTCGTTGCGGTAAGGCTCAAACTCACCTTCCGACTTCCATCTTCCTCGTACATCTTGGACAATCACCACATACCCATGCTGTGCATACCAAGATGGATGCGCATAATTCATCGTCTGTGCATCTTCCTTATTGTACGGGGTGCGCAATAGAAGCACCGGGTGAATCCCTGTTTCGGGACGATAAATATCGGCGTACAAAATCACCCCGTCTCGCATTGGAATCGGTACATCTCTTTCGACGATGACAGCGAGTCTTGTGGGGGTTGTTTGGGCTGTGGTTGTATGGGCTGTGCTCATTGCAACGTCGCCTCTCCATAATAAGGTTCCTTCTGCTTATTCTTATGGACAGCCGGATTCACATCTCCGCAAGCCAAATCTTTGTAAGCCAATAACCCTCCAGCACGAACAGCCGTGCGAACTCCCCTTGCAATGGCTTCCGCAACCACATCTGCGGCAAGTGTTCCGACGAGATCCACTGTGGCCTCGATTGAGCCTGTGGAGGCAGCAAAGGCAATATCACCATCGTACATCGTATGAACCGGATAGATTGCTCGCGCAAACCCATCATGTGTCATTTCAGCTACCTTCTTCAACTCCGTCTTCGTCAGTCTCGCATTGGTGGCTACAATGGCTAACGTCGTATTTGTCCCTTTAAATGAAAATGGCTTCTCCTTCAGCCAGTGTAGGCTTGCACCATCTTGAAGTTCGCCTTCATCACTGAGCGGCCCAGCAAGCAGTTCTCTAGTATCTGGATCTCGAATTTCCCCAAGCGCATTCACCGCTACGATCGCTCCTACAACCAGCCCATTTGACAGCTTGATCGAAGCCGTTCCAATACCACCCTTCATCGCACGCTCGAACCCGCCGATCTTGCCTACAGAGGCTCCGCATCCCGCACCTACATTGCCTTCAGCAACATCTCCCGATGACGCATCAGATGCTGCTGCGTATCCCATATCACGATCTGGCCGAGCATTCGGACTGCCTACAGACAAATCAAATAGAACAGCCGCTGGCACAATCGGAACAATCCCGTAGCCTACATCAAATCCGATATTTCTCTCCACCAAATAGTCTGACACGCCAGATGCCGCATCGAGACCGAAACTCCCTCCACCACTCAATACGATGCCATGTATGCGCTCCACGAGATTGGTTGGCTGGAGCAGATCGGTCTCTCGGGTTCCTGGTGCAGAGCCTCGTACATCAACGCTGCATACCGCACCGTCTTCCCAGATCACCACTGTGCATCCTGTCATTCCTTCCTCATCATGCGCTTGGCCAACCCGTGTACCAGGTACATCCGTAATCTGCCCGTTCATTATCCCTCCACCTCCTCGCTCAGCAGCTTCGCCTTCTGCTTCCGACTCGGCGTGAGCTTCTTCCATCCAGCAACGACAGCAGTTGTAATAATGACGGAGACAATCGCCTCCGGAATTCCGTTGGTAAGCCCTACACTAACCGCCACTTCTAAGGACAAGTAGTTGCGAAGCACAGCCGCCGTCAGTACGAGTACCGTGTTTGTGATTGAACCTATAAACCCCGCCGCACCGATGGCAATGTACTCGTTTTTTCGCTTTAGCGCAGCATAGATCAAATAAGCAAATAGGCCAATAAACAAGCGCGGAACAAGCGCGACAAGCGGATCTTTAAATAAAGGAATGGTAGACTCCAGCAAGGAGGTAACGCCAAAAATCAGACCGATGGCCGTGCCGACTCCCCAACCCTCCAATATGGCTCCAACAATGACAGGGATATGTACAATAGTTACCGTGCCCGCTGCGGTCGGAACAGGAATAAAGCCTAATTGAGTAACGCCAAGCAGGATGGCAATAGAGCCGAGAACACCGGCAATTACAATTTTGCGAATACCTGGATTTGAATTCATAGGGGGTTCCTCCTTGTTCATCTGTGTTAAAGGGATGTAAGGCACTTCATCGTCCATTCCATTACAGCCAAATCAACAGATAGGCCGCTCCTACCGCCACAAACAGGAGCATCACATCAGCAGTTCGCGCTTCAAACGAACGGAACGAGGTTCTGCCATGCGATCGGTATCCTCGCGACTCCATTGCCGCAATTAATTGCTCCGCACGCTGAAGAGCTAATTGAAATAACGGAATGATCAAGGGAAATACCGATTGTGTTCGCTTGATGATCCGCCACCACGGGATCGTACCGAAGGATGCGCCGCGAGCAGCCTGCGCCTTGCGAATCTTATCCATCTCCAGCGCGAATGTTGGAACGAAGCGAAGGGCAATCGTAATCATCATGCAGAAGGCATGCACAGGAACCTTCATCTTCTCCAGCGGGCGCAATAAGCTGTGCATGGCCCGTGCAAGCTGAGTTGTTGTGGTGGTCAGTGTCAGTACACTCACGAGGAGCATCATATCTACGAACCGCATCGTGGATACAATGACAAGCCGTACCCCGCCTTCTGTCAGCCAAATGAATCCATACTGCCAGTACACCTGACCATTCGCATACACTTTTCCATTGAACAATAATTGAAGAAGGGCCAGAATTAGGAGAAAAGGAAGGGCAGGCTTCAATCCCTTCAAGGCATATCCGATTGGAATGCGCGCAAGGAAGACGATGAACAGACTAATTGCGAGTCCGGCTATATTACCTGCATAAGACTGACAGAAGGCAACAGCGCCAATATATAAGGTGAACGCCGCCAGCTTATACCGTGAATCCCACTGATGGATGAGTGAACGTCCCGGCATGTACTGCCCTATCGTAATATGCCGAGCCGAATCAAATGCTTCTGCCATCGTTCTACCCCACCTCCTGATGAAGCAATTTCCTTATTTCCACTACCGTTTCCTCAACTCCGAACGTGCTGCTGCTCAAGTCATATCCGTTCGCAATCAACGTATGAACAAGCTCCACACTTTGCGGCGTTCCAATCCGATAGTGATGAATGAGCTCCCGATTAGCAAAGATTTCACGTGTCGTTCCATCAGCGACATTGCTCCCATCTGCCAGTACATATACTCGATCTGCGAGCAGGGCTACTTCTTCCATACTGTGGGTGACAAATATGATGGTTCTCCCCTCATCTCGCGACAATCGCTTGATCTTGTATAGCAGTTCCTGACGAGACATCGGGTCAAGCCCCGCAGTCGGTTCATCAAGCACAATGACTTGGGGATCCAGAGCTAACAGTCCTGCAAGTGCGACCTTGCGTTTCTGTCCACCGCTAAGCGCATAGATAGGTCGGTTCCTCATTGTTTCGAACGGCAACCCAACGAAATCCATCGCGTGCTTCACGCGTTGAATGACCTCCTTCTTCGGCAATCCATATTGAAGCGGGCCGTAAGCGATATCGTCAGCTACATATTTCTCGAACAATTGATCCTCTGGCTGCTGGAACAGAACCACAACTTGCCTTCGTATTTCGGACAGTGAGCGCTTCGATTCGGACAATTCATGGCCAAGCACGTTGACTTGCCCGGCTTGGGGAAGCAGTAAGCCATTCAGATGCTGGATAAGCGTCGACTTGCCTGAACCCGTATGTCCGATGATTGCCACGCATTCCCCTGGCTTAGCATGAAAATACACATCGTAAAGTGCATCATGCTGGAATGGCGTTCCCTTCATATACGTGTGGGACAACTGCTCAACCTGTACTGCATATTGTGGCAAACTCATGATGATAACGCCTCCTTCCGCTGCTGCCACCTCACCACTTGCTCGAACTCATCCACCACTTCAGCTACCGTTAACCGATCTGATCGGAACAGTTCTTCATGCCGATGAACGCCCGCTGCTATTCGATTCATTTCTGGCGGCTCCAAATGATAGGCAGCCAGCTGTTCGTGATTCGTGAACAGCTGCCTCGGAGTGCATTCACGTACAATACGGCCTTCTTGAAACACAATGACACGATCGAATTGAACGACCTCTTCCATATGATGAGTAACCGATACGATGGCCACCCCCTGATTGCGCAGCTGCTGGATCACCTCCATCACTTCCCGCCGACCATAGGTGTCGAGCATACTCGTTGACTCGTCGAACACAATACAAGAAGGCTGCATCGCCAGTACCCCTGCAATCGCAATACGCTGCTTCTGGCCCCCTGACAAGCGATGTGGCGGTCGGTCTCGAAATGCCGACATTCCCACCACTTCCAATGCCTCATCTACACGGCAACGAATTTCATCTTGAGGCACACCGATATTTTCCGGCCCAAATGCAATGTCATCTTCAACGATCGTCTCGACCAACTGATTGTCTGGATGTTGAAACACAATGCCTACTGCCGAGCGGAGACGCTCCCTAGCTTGCGCATTTTTCGTATTCGTACCGGAAACCCATACCTCTCCGCTTGAGGGCAGAAGCAGCCCGTTCAGCAGCTTGGCAAAGGTGGATTTGCCGGAACCGTTATGTCCGACGATGGCCACCGCTTCCCCCTGTGCCAGTTCGAAATCAACATCATAGAGAACTGGAATTCGCTCTTCACTTTCTCCATAATGAAAAGAAACTCGTTCTACCCGAATGATCGGACCCACATAAATTCCCTCCTTCTCGAAGTATTTAACAACTGTGTCTCAGGAACGAAAAAAGACGTCATTCCCCATGAAGGGAATAACGTCTCCGGTCGTCCGGTCAACATCAACCTATAATTCCGATGTGATTATAATGATTTGAACAGAATCTTATCACCGCCGTATGTACCTGTCAACGATTGTTTTGCGCACGCTCTTTTACATGTGAACGGATTTAATGTTGATAATTCCTATTGACATTTACGTATATAGTGGAATATGATACATCGTAACATACAGGCGAATACGCATCGGCGGTTCGACCAGTCAACTGGAGACACCCGATCCTTCTAACGGATTGGTGTGTCTCCTTTTTATTTTACGATTAAAAAGGAGGCCTTCTACTTGTCTGTTCAAACCCATCATCATATCGATGAACAAACCCTTCAAGATTTGCTTCAATTCCCTCTGCTTGACGCCTTATTCGGACGGCGCTCACGCCGCTTCTTTAGGGGTGCTGAAATTCCAGACGGAGCTCTGGCCTATACGTCCAAGCATGAGTCGCTTCCCTTGGATGAAATAGAGAAAATTCTTATCCTCCTGGCAGTTGGCGGTGTCACCGGCTGGCATCATTCCGTAACCCGTCATGAACGATATAAGCCGCATCTATCCAATTATTCAGGCTCAGCCTCAGGTCGAACGTTTCCATCAGCGGCTGGCTTCCATACCTCTCAGATTTTCTTTACCGACGACACAGGAACGTATCTGTTCGACACGCGAGACACACCTCCGTACACGGAACGGGATTCAGATGGCAACCATCGTCTCATTGACCTCATTCAAGCTTATTCTGGCAATATTCGCCGCATTTCCAATCAACGTCTACATATTCCGAATTATGAGCCTTATATGGAGGGGCATAATTCATGGGTTGCGAACAAGCCAGGTACGCTGCTCGTCTTTCCAGTTGGAGACTTGGCTCAGCATACGATTGCAAACCTATGCTTCTATGTCCAAAATGGGCTGTGCATTTACGATGATGTGAACGACCGACCTATTCCGGGCATTGAGCAGTTCCGTGACATTGTCGATGTTGACAATCCACTTCCGCTTACATTCCTTGATCAATATTCGTTGGCAGAGCTATCGGCTGAGTTGTCGACCGCGACCTATGCTGGCATGCTCATGCAGCAGGCACTCGGATTAGGCGGCTGGATGTTCGACGGCATTGACCGACTTACTGTGCTCGGAGCTAGCGGGGATCCGAATGTACCTGGACTTGGATTCCGCTATGATACTGACAAGCGGTGGTCGCTCCCTAATCCAACCGGCCTTGAAGGAGTGTTCACTTCGTTTACACCGCCGCATTTTGCAGATATGCGCGCCGCTGTGGATGCGTTCTGTGATCGCAAGTTTGGCAAAAACGGCCCCTTCCATCCCGATACGCCAGGCCCATGGAAAGATAGCCGCCAAGTACGAGGCAGCGCACAAATCCACGATGAGCCGTTCCGAGAAGCAGTCAGCCATATGGCGCAATACATTTATGACGCCTTCGGCAAATTTCCTGCCACGGTTCCATCCGTCTTTTCACTTATGTATTTGCAGACCCACCATTTGGATTTGGATTATTATGATCAATTTTTTGGCCCACATGCTTATTTGCGCTCTCATGCGGAGCACCTCGCCAAATGGCATGGCATCAAGTAATTCGGACATTACAAAGAGGCTCTCCTTATCAAGGGGAGCCTTGTGGTGTTTCCGTTTATTTTAGCAGCTGATTACGCAGCATGGACATCTGCTCGTCCATTTGGAACGCGGATTTGGATAGTTCATAGAGCTGGTTGCGCGCATCCTCAGGCACTTCTCCGCCTTCATATTTATAGTTCAGCTTATGTTCTGTCGCTGCCCAGAAATCCATGGAAGATGTGCGCAGCTGAATTTCAGCGGGTACCCACAATACTTCGTGCGAGAGAATAACCTGTGTCTTCACCACCATGTGCAAACTTTTATAGCCGCTTGGCTTCGGGTTCTGAATGTAATCCTTCACTTGAAGCACTTGGATATCCTCTCGCTGCTCGATGTGCTCTTTCATCATGTATACGTCATCCAGAAATGTGGTAACGATCCGCAGTCCCGCAATATCACGAATATTGTTCTGAACCGCATCCATGGAGAACGGAATCCCTTTGCGTTCAATTTTTTTGAGCAAGGACAGCGGATTCTTCACCCGTGCCTTCATATGTTCGATCGGAGAATATCCGAATTTGGTCTTCCAATCGAGATCAATGATTTGAAAATCACTCTGAAGCTCGTTCAGAGCCATTTCATATTGACGAAAAAAGCCACCCCAATGCTTCTGTATCGCCTCGAACAATTCAAATTTATTTAAGATAGGCAAGTTCATGCTGTCTCCTCCATCCGATATGTGAACAATGTAACAATACTATATAACCAAGATTACCTCCTCTTGACGCTGAGATCAAATGTACAGGATTGGAAGGAGACGATCCCCCATTTATTTTAAGGTGTATAAAGAAGGAAAAGCGTGAGACTCTCTCGTCTGCACGCTTTTCCTTACTTTTTATATTTGCGCCAATCCAGGCTGCTGTTATTCAATAAATATTCGAAGTTGTTGTCCAGCTTCTTCTGCTCTGCACGGCGGGCTTCTTCAGCCTTCTGGCGCTCTTGTTCCTTGCGAGTGTCTTCTTGGACTTGCAGTTCCTTGGCTTGAGTCTTCAGCTTGTTCAAGACATCGGGACTTAACAAATCCTTCAAGGTAGCCGGCTTCTCCGTGGCAGCCTGAGTCGGAGCCGCTGCTGTTCTGCGTTTTTTCCCCATTCTGATCACCTCGATTTCCCTTTCATTATAGCAGTATTCCTCATGAAGCACCATCTTCCACACAGACAACCCTAAACTGTAATACGATTGATTGCTGATTCGTGTTGCGGATACACATTCATCTACATACATTGTGGGTATTGGTAGAAATGTCCCTATGAAAACTAGTCTGTTTCCAATACATCGTCTCTGTCCATCCAACTTATTCTGAAGGAAGGAGCATACACCATGGATGGGGATCTAAGGAAAAATAGCTACAGCAACCTAGTCCGGTCTAATATTTTCCCTCCGCAAAGTTGTGCAAATGTATTTCCACCCCCGTTTGTCCCAATCCCACCTCATACTGGCCCAACGAGCCCGACTGGCGTACCTACAGGTATAACAGGGCCAACGGGTCCGACCGGCCCAACTGGAGCGACGGGCGCCAACGGACAACGAGGAGCTACTGGTGCCACTGGCGCTAACGGCGCGACTGGCGTTACCGGCGCTAACGGCGCGACTGGCGCTACCGGCGCTACCGGCGCGACTGGCGTTACTGGCTCTACTGGCGTTACCGGCGCTACCGGCGCTACTGGCTCTACTGGTGCTACCGGCGCTACTGGCTCTACTGGTGCTAGCGGCGCTACTGGCTCTACTGGTGCTACCGGTGCTACTGGCTCTACTGGTGCGACTGGCGTTACTGGCGCTACCGGCACAACCGGTGCTACTGGCGCTACCGGCGCTACCGGCGCTACTGGCGTTACGGGCGTTACTGGCGCTACGGGGGCTACTGGGGCGACCGGCGCTACGGGGGCGACCGGCACTACTGGCGTTACTGGTGCTACTGGCGTTACTGGTGCTACCGGCGTTACTGGTGCTACTGGCGCTACCGGCGCGACTGGCGTTACTGGCGCGACTGGCGTTACTGGTGCTACTGGCGTTACTGGTGCTACTGGCGTTACTGGTGCTACTGGTGCTACGGGCGACACTGGCGCT
>NZ_BBYF01000025.1 GCF_001894745.1 Paenibacillus sp. NAIST15-1 | reverse complement strand
CTTTCCGGGGGCCCCGGATGAACAACTAGCACTAACTTTCGCATTCAGTTTTCAAGGTTCAAACCTTGAACTTCATATTGGCTTTAGCCAATGCTGTTTGGTGGCGATGGCGGAGGGGTTCCACGCGTACCCATCCCGAACACGACCGTTAAGCCCTCCAGCGCCGATGGTACTTGGACCGCAGGGTCCCGGGAGAGTAGGACGTCGCCAAGCAACGAAAGACCACTGTTGAGATATCTCGACGGTGGTCTTTTTGTATATAAGGACTTAGGCTAGGTCTTAAGGATGGTTGACAGGGAATAAACGAACCAGTATGCTTGATTTTGCAAGCGTTTACATTGAGGGTGATTTATCTATGAAGGTATTGCACCACTACATAATTAGATAAAGACAATCAATCTAGCATCATTATTTTTTGTATTATTCTTTGTTAATTATGCAAACGTTTGCATTTATTTGGAGAGGGGATATGTCATGAGGAAATGGAAGGCTTCGATCTCTGGTATGTTAGTTGGTGTCATGCTAATTAGCCTGATGACAGTATGGGGAGGAGGGATGACTTATGCATTTTCTACATCTGCAGTCCAAGACTCCTTAGGCGAGAAGAAGCAGCAACTACAGCCCCAATCAGCAGAACAGACAACGGCAGAAGACGCATTGAAGGCTGTTGATTGGAATATGGTAAAGCCAATAGGCTCGTCATCGACAGCAGGCTGGAATAGTGCCAAGTTGGATCAGATGAAATTGACAAGCGATGCAAAGTATTTGTATTTCCGTGTCGATGCAGCTCATGCGGAGTCATGGCAGTATCTTGATATCGCTTTGCAGATCAATGATTTTGATTCCGGAGTCGCAACCAATCCTTATCAAAGACAATTCAATTATAACCATACACAGCTGAAGCCGAAGTTCCATATCGTGATGGAAGCGAAACAAGGCGGCGAGGCGGCTGTATATGAGAGTGCCACATCAACGCCTTTGCTTCATACAGGAGATTTGCAAGGGGCTTCCTTCCAAGTTACAGACCAAGCCAAAGTGATGACAGGGGCAATTCCTCTGAACAAGCTTCAATTGAAGCTGAATGACACCGTCAAAGCGATTGTTGTTCTTAGCGGTGATCGCGCGGATGAGCATGGTGTATTCGATGTCATTCCCGAAACGACAGACAATGAAATTGCGACAGGCTGGAATATGAAACAGAACCCGAACGGCTTATCTACCTATAGCGAGCCGTTTACGGTTACTTTTGCTCCAATCATTGATGGGGTTAAAGACAATCTCTGGGACGATGTGGAGGCACTTGGGACATCAGTAACAGAGAGCACATATGGCGATACGAAACTAGGTGCAATCAAACTGATCAATGATAGTAAGAAGCTGTATATATGGGTAGATGCACGATTGCCGAATTGGGGAGATAAGGGGCAGTATATTGATATTGCCCTCAATGTGAATCAGGTTGATTCAGGAAATGCGGACAACCCATGGAAAGCGCAATATAATTTTAGCGGTACAACAGAGAAGCCGCAGTATCATCTTATGATGCGTTTGAAACAAGACAATGAAATAGAAGGCGCTGCTTTATATGAGGCCTCGGATTACAATACCCCCATTTTATCCACATGGGGAGATCGTAAAGGAGCAGAATTCGCTGTATCCAGACAGTCAGGATTTGAAGCGTCTATACCGCTGCATCAGCTCAAGCTAAAAAATCATGACGATTTGCGTCCAATTGTTGTTCTAAGCGGAAATGAGGACACGCATGGTGCATTCAATGTAATACCAGAAGATCCGGGGAATACACGAGCAAGTAGTTGGAATGAATCATCGAACCCGAATGTACAGCGTGTATATGCCGGAAATTACGAGATAAAGGGGATGAGTGACGCTCTGGAGCTGATTAGCACAGATCCGGCCCATAAACAGCAGCATGTAGCAGTTAATAAGCCGATTATCGTCACCTTCTCCGAACAAATTGATATGAATGGGCAAGGCATCACGCTTGAGGATAAGCTAGGTGTGACCCAACCGATAGATGTGACGATAAAGGAGCAGCAGTTGGTCGTTACACCGAGTCAACCGCTGCGCTATGATACAGAGTATAAGGTTGTTATTCCAGCGGGAGCGGCAACGGGGAAGGACACGAATACACCGAACACAGCATATGAGTTTTCCTTTACAACGAAGGCTCAGCCTTCTATGCATGCTGCATGGATGGATCAGGATCATGAAGTTCGCGTTACATTGAAGGACATTGTTCCGAACTTGGATTACTCTGCATTTGCCGCATATGAAGGTACAACCAAATTGGAGGGCGTATCCTCTCAGGGCGCAGATGAGAAATCTGTGAAGATCCATTTGTCCAATCCGGTTGATGATGTGTCAAAGGCATATACAGTACGCTATGAAGGAAATCCACAGAACATGTATCGGGATATGCCGATCAAGATGCGTGGTATTTTGGATAGCTACGTATATGCTGGGGATGACTTAGGTGTTACGTATCAATCGACTTCAAGCAGCTTCAAAGTATGGGCGCCTACGGCTGCACAAGCTTCGTTAGCCTTGTACAATAGAGCGGACATGGCGAAAGACGTGCCTAGCAGGGAAGTCTCGATGCGTAAGGATGCAGCTACAGGGGTATGGGCCGCTAACGTGGATGGCAATTTGCATGGAACCTATTACATGTACAAGCTGCAATTCCCGGATGGCAGTATAACGTATGCACTTGATCCATATGCGAGATCGGCATCGGTGAACAGCGGGAAGTCGGCAATTATTGATCTTGCGGCAACCAATCCGAAGAACTGGGACGGAGATCGGAAGCCCCCATTTCTGAATCCAACAGACGCTGTCATATACGAATTACATGTCCGTGATTTTTCAATTCATGAGAATTCAGGAGTATCGCCAGCAAGTCGAGGCAAGTTTACTGCCTTTACGGAAACGGGAACGACTTTGCCTGGAAAGCCAGATATAAAGACAGGGATCGACCATTTGAAAGAGCTTGGTATCACGCATGTTCACTTGCTTCCGACCTATGACTTCGGTTCGGTAAATGAGAAGCTGGTGGATGATCCAAGTTCGAAAGAACGAAAATTCAATTGGGGCTATGATCCGGTAAACTATAACATGCCAGAGGGTTCCTATACGACCAAGGCAGCACAGGAAGACCCAGCGAAGCGAATTCGTGAGTTCAAGGCAATGGTGCAAGCGCTTCATGACCAAGGCATTCGGGTCGTGCTGGATGTCGTGTACAACCATACATTTGTAACCGGCCTGGAATCGGATATGTCGGTATTTGATAAGATTGTACCGGGTTATTTCTATCGGAGCGATGAGCAGGGCAACTTCACTAACGGCTCCGGTGTAGGGAATGAAGTAGCAACAGAGCGACCGATGGTTAGCAAATACGTGCAGGACTCCGTGAAATACTGGGCTGAGGAGTACAATGTAGACGGATTCCGCTTCGACTTGATGAAGCTAGTCGATCTGCAGACAACACGCGCCATCGTGCGTGAGCTGAGAGAGATTGATCCAAGCATCATAATCTATGGCGAGCCGTGGTCGGGGGGCAGCACACCGCTTGCTGCGGAATTGCAGATCGAGAAGGGCAAGCAGCGCGGAGAGGGATTTGCTGTCTTCAATGATAATATTCGTGGGGCAATAAAGGGTGGAAGTGACGATGCTTCCAAAGGATTCGCGACAGGTGCCGAAGGCAAAGAAGCGGATGTGGTGAAAGGTCTGCTTGGTGCAATCACAGACTTTACGGCCTCCCCGACAGAGACGATTAACTATGTAACCGCACATGATAACTTGAATTTGTGGGATAAGGTGCTTAAGACGCAGGGGAAAGATATTGATATAAAACGCAATCCGTTCGCAACCTTGACGGAGTCAAATGTACTGGATAACGAGACCGTTAAGCGTTCCTTGCT
Organism: Paenibacillus sp. NAIST15-1; assembly: GCF_001894745.1. GTDB lineage: Bacteria > Bacillota > Bacilli > Paenibacillales > Paenibacillaceae > Paenibacillus_B > Paenibacillus_B suaedae. The sequence continues at coordinate 67,978 of NZ_BBYF01000025.1, read as the reverse complement.
TGCAAATGGGATTGTTCTTACGGCACAAGGCATTCCGTTCCTTCATGCAGGAGATGAGCTGCTTCGCAGCAAGTTCGGAGATCATAACAGCTATGAGAGCCCAGATGAGATTAATCAAATCTTATGGAAACAGAAGGCGGAGTACAAGCCAGTATTTGATTATTTGAAAGGTCTTATCGAGCTGCGAGCAGCACATCCAGCATTCCGCATGACAACGAAGGATGAGGTGAAATCGAACTTACAAGTGTATCGCCAAGAAGGGCAAGTTATCGCATTCAAGCTGAATAACTATGCAAATGGGGATACATGGCGCAATATTGCCGTCATTTATAACGGTTCGGCTGCTCCGCAAGAAGTTGCACTGCCCACTGCGGATGAATGGAGTGTGGTTGTTGACCATACGTCCGCTGGAGTGAATACGATACGTACGGTGAAGGGCGGCAAGGTAGAAGTAGCCGGATTGTCCATGATGGTGTTGTACGATCAGGAGAATGGCTATACACCGACAGCGTCAAAGCTTGAAGTAGCACCACTTACGCTTGGGTTAGAGCCAGGCACAAGCACTCGCTTGACAGCAGTGGTGCGTGATCAGAAGGGCCGTCCTATGTTTACTGAGAATGTAACATGGTCAACATCCGATGCTGGGGTGGCCGTTATCAACAGTGGAGGCAAAGTAACATCAGTGAAGGAAGGAACTGCAGTCCTTACCGCAACCTCCGGCAAATTGAAGGCACAGGTAAATGTGACAGTAGCGAAGCTTGTTCCTACGACGCTGTCCATTAACGCTGCAGATTCAATCTTTGAGGGCCGCACATCACCATTTACAGTTGCCATCAAGGATCAATTCGGACAGACGATGTCTGGTGTAGCTGTGGAGTGGAGCACGTCGGATGCATCAGTGGCTAGAATAGACCGTGCTGGGAAGGTAACAGGCGTGAAGGAAGGAACGGCGGTCATTACAGCTCGGGTTGGAGCAGCAGAGGCCTCGAAGAAGGTAGTGGTTAAGCCGTTCCTGAAGCGCTATGTACAAATCAATTATGTCCGTCCAGACGCGAAATACGACAACTGGGGATTATGGGTATGGCAGACAGGTGTAAAAGATGACGGTCATGAGTTCCAGCATTTTGACAAAGGAATGGCGACTGCCATGATTGAAATCGCTCCAGAGTCTGAATCGATTGGGTTTATCGTCAAACGGGGCAACTGGGAAGAGAAAGATATCGATGCCAATCGCTTCATTAAGACGAATGTGGATGACACGCTAACCAAGGTGTATGTATATAGTGGGCAGGAATCATTTCGGACGCTGCCTTCAGTAGCTGGCCCAGTTCAAGAGAAGAGTCAGGTTGCGTTCTATTATCGGGATGAAGCGTTGTTTGCGAGTGGAGCGCAGGATCGGATCACGCAGGCTGATATTGCGATCAACGGCAAGTCTTACTCGATGACGTACGATGCAGAAAACGAATGGTTCATCTACGTAATGAAGAACGCAGCGAAAGGCGATTATACGTACAAATTCTTCATTACCAAGGATGGAGTAACAAACGAACTGAATGATCCGCACAATACCGTAGACGGACGCTCGATTGTCGTCGTGAAAACCCCAGAAACAGACCCAGGTACGAAGCCAGAAACGGGCACTGACGCAGGAAGCGGCTCTGAAAACGAAAATGGCAGCAATGAACGAAACGGCGGGGCTGCTCATAAAGGGGGCACAGAAGAGTCATTTAAAGGAATGACCGTCACGAAAGATGGCGTTCGTTATGAGCCAACAACGTTGAATCTTCTGAAGAATGCCGACGGAACGGCGACTGTTGAGCTGCTCATTCGCAATGAAGATATAGAAGAGATGTCTCGTTTGACAGGTTCGGCAACAGAATTGAGAACTTGGACAATTGCAGCGCCGTCGGAGTCAGAAGACGTACGTATTCGAATCCCGATGGAGAAATTGAGTCAGGCAATGAAGGAACATACGCAATTGAACATTGTGGTACGCTCGGGAGCAGGCAGCTATCAACTTCCGATGAAACAGCTAGCAGATCTGAGCAATGGGAATGCATCACAATTGCTGACCGTGCACATGATGAAGCCTTCGGCTGAATTGCTGAAGGTGCTTACATCTGCGGCATCCACACAGCCAGGGGCTCATTTGATGGCAGCTGTTCAGTTCCAGTTGCATTTGGAGCAGGATGGGAAGCAGGAACCAATTCCTGATCGTGCAGGCATTCTAACAACGGGCTCTATCCGACTGCCGAGCAACCAAAGTGCTGGGAAGATGACAGCTGTAAAGTATAATGCAAAGACAAAGATATTCTCGTTCGTTCCGTCCTGGATGGAGTGCACTGAGGGCGAATCGCATTCGGTAATGAACATGAAGCACGATTTTAACGGTATCTTCGCAGTACTCAAGTATGCACCGAGCTTCCATGATTTGAATGGCCATTGGGCGAAAGCAAATATGGAGCTGCTAGCTTCTAAGTTCATTATTCAAGGCAGAGGAAATGGACAGTTTGCCCCGAATGATATGGTAACTCGAGCAGAATTCACGTCCATGCTTGTGCGGGCGTTAGGCTATGGCGATGTCCAAGGACAGAAACTGTCCAAGGATGCCTTCATGGATGTGCCAGCATCGGCTTGGTATGCAGATGCACTTGCGACTGCGGTGCAACTGAAGCTTGTTGAGGGGGATGGTGACGGATCATTCCATCCGAATGCATCCATTACTCGCGAGGAATTGGCACAAATGCTTGTCAATGCTGCTCGTCTTGAAGGTCATCATCTGGAACTCTCAACTGGGTTCCTTAATGGCTACCAAGACCGCGCGCTGCGTCCTAGTGGCAACGCTACACGAGCAGAAGCGGGGGTTGCATTGACCAGATTTCTTCTTGCTCTACAATATATTGCTGAATAGCACGACCATCACTCCCGTGTCATCCGTAAGGACGGCAGCGGGAGTTTTTTAACTGGGACGAACGCAATCATTCATTAGCTCATTTCAATTTGTTATTCACATGTGCATAATTGGACGAACATAGCGGTAAAATGTACACCATGCATATTTTATTCAATGAACAAGCTGTGGAGAGAGGATTAATGAATCTCCTTATGCACATTTACCCATCATTTATCCACGATTGTGGAGAAGCTCCCAGGTATCCACATATAGAGTTTCATGAATAGGGCTTACCATCAACCGTGTAATTGAATATATTGCGTAATTGAGATGGAATGAGCGTGTGCTTTTTAACCAAGAAGAAGGTTATCCACATCATCGTGTAGAATAGCTGATGAAATCGATCTAAAATAGTTGCAAAATCAAACGAGTGCGCTATAATAAAAATAAAGTCAAAGAAAGTCAAAGTCAGATTAATAGTCAAAAAAGTTCAAAATATTGCGCCAAACTAGAATAAGTGAGGCTTATATTTGGTTAAACCTAATATAGAGACTGCTGCAGGCGGAAAGGGGGGAGAAGATGCGCAACATTTCCGACCTAATCGAGCACTACTTGAAGCATATATTACTTGAGAGTTCAGAAGGTGCCGTTGAGATTCAGCGCAATGATTTGGCAGAACAATTCTCTTGTGTTCCATCGCAGATTAACTATGTGATCAGCACACGCTTTACGTTGGAGAAGGGTTATGTTGTTGAGAGCAAACGTGGCGGTGGAGGGTATATTCGCATTCAGCGAATTGACTTGCCAGCCCATCAAGCGATTCATAATCATTTGTGCGAATCCATTGGGGAGCAGATTGAGCAGAGTGCCGCTGAAGGTCTTATCTATCAACTAGAAGAAGCGGAATTCATCTCCCGCCGGGAAGCGAATCTGCTGAGGGCTGCTGTTTCTCGGGACAATATAACAGTAAAGCTTCCCTACCGCGACGAGATACGTGCCCGGCTGCTAAGGTCGATGCTGCTGGCACTGCTTAGCAAGTAGAGATGTAAGTATGTAAGATGGATGCTACCTATAAAGGAGGAGAGACGGTTATGGTGTGTCAACAATGTGGTCAGAAACCGGCTACCCTGCATTTTACGAAAATCATTAATGGGCAGAAGACGGAGTTTCACATTTGTGAATCATGTGCCCGGGAAAAAGGCGAATGGATTCCAGGCACGGCGAACGGATTCTCCATCCATAATTTATTGTCGGGATTGCTTGATTTCGATCTGACAGGGAGCAAACAGGGAGCTAAGGAAGATGCGAAACCACAGCCTATGCGCTGTGAGAAGTGCGGACTGACTTATGCACAGTTCGGTAAGCTCGGCCGCTTTGGCTGTGATGAATGCTACACCTTTTTCGGTGAGCGCTTAGATCCGCTATTGAAGCGGGTACATGGCAATACCGTTCACGTTGGCAAAATTCCGAAGCGTGGGGGAGGCCGAATTCAGCGCAGACGCGAGCTGGAAGAATTGAAGAAACAGCTGCAGTTCAGCATTTTGCGTGAAGAGTTCGAAGAGGCCGCAACCTTGCGTGACCGTATTCGCGAATTGGAGAAGCAGCCGCCAAGCGATTCAGAGAGAAGCAGTTCATAAGCACCTAGGATACAAGCGCTATCGAGGGAGTAAAATGACAATAAGCAGTGCGAATTGGAAGGAGATGACGAGATGACAGAGCGACGATTTATTGAAGAAGCCCTAAGCGATTGGATGCGCGGCACGGGCCCAGATTCCGATATCGTCATCAGCAGCCGTATCCGTATAGCACGGAATATTAGCGGACTGCCGTTCCCGCTCTTGGCTACGAATCAACAATCGGCCGAGGTGTTGGATCGTTTGTCAGCAGTCATGAAAGACCCGGAATTTGCGCAATTGAATCACTTTCATGAATTAGAGCTGGCAGAGCTTAGCGATACAGAGAAGCAAGTTCTAGTAGAGAAGCATTTGATATCCCCGAGTTTGGCAAATGAGTCCCGCAATGGTGCGGTCATTGTCAGTGAGGATGAGTCGATAAGCATCATGATTAACGAGGAAGATCATCTTCGTATTCAATGCCTATCTCCAGGGCTGCAAATTCGTGAGGCTTGGGAGCAGGCTAACCGCATCGATGATGTGTTTGAATCGCAAATCGACTACGCCTTCGATGAGAAGAGAGGTTTCTTAACGAGCTGCCCGACGAATGTGGGAACAGGAATACGGGCATCGGTGATGATGCATTTGCCAGCATTGGTAATGACACAGCAGATTAACCTCATGCTTCAGGCCGTTACCCAAGTTGGATTGGCGGTTAGAGGCATATACGGAGAAGGAAGCGAAGCGATCGGCAACCTGTTCCAAATATCAAATCAGATTACATTAGGCCAATCCGAATCTGAGATTATTGATAATTTGTACAGTGTTGTGAAGCAATTAATCGAGCATGAGAAGGCAGCTCGGGAACAGCTGCTGACAAGCAATAGCATGCGGCTTACGGATCGCATTTGCCGCTCATATGGAATTTTGAAGCATGCAGTTATTATGGATTCAAAAGAAGCCGCACAGCGGTTGTCCGACATTAGGCTTGGTTCTGACCTTGGCATCCTGCAGCATATTCAATCGTCACAACTGAATGAATTATTGGTCATGACACAGCCAGGCTTCTTACAATATAAATACAACACGACATTATCTCAAGAAGATCGGGATTCATATCGCGCGAAGATGATTCGCGAGACGTTATCCAAATCTAAATCATAATGTAATATGGAGGTGCAACACTTATGATGTTCGGTAGATTCACAGAACGTGCGCAGAAAGTATTGGCTTTGGCACAAGAAGAAGCAGTACGACTCGGGCATAACAATATCGGAACGGAGCATATTCTGCTTGGACTTATTCGCGAAGGGGAAGGCATCGCAGCTAAGGCACTTGTAGCGCTTGGCCTTGGATTGGAGAAGATTCAGGACGAAGTCGAAACCTTGATCGGGCGCGGTCAAGAACAGCCACTCAATATTGCATATACCCCGCGTGCGAAGAAAGTGATTGAGCTGTCCATGGATGAAGCGCGCAAGCTTGGCCACACTTATGTGGGTACAGAGCACATTCTGCTTGGCTTGATCCGTGAAGGAGAAGGCGTAGCAGCACGGGTGTTGAACAACCTTGGCATTAGCTTGAACAAGGCACGCCAACAAGTGCTGCAGCTGCTTGGAAGCAGCGAAGCGGTATCCAGCCATCATGGACAGTCGCAAAATGTAAGCACACCGACACTGGACAGCTTAGCTCGTGATCTGACAGCAGTAGCGAAGGAAGGAAATCTTGATCCGGTTATCGGTCGTTCGAAGGAAATTGAGCGCGTCATTCAAGTACTGAGCCGCCGTACGAAGAATAACCCCGTACTTATCGGTGAGCCTGGGGTTGGTAAGACGGCCGTAGCTGAAGGTCTGGCACAGAAGATTATTAACAATGAAATTCCAGAGACGCTTCGCGATAAGCGTGTTATGACGCTTGATATGGGTTCGGTTGTAGCCGGAACGAAATACCGGGGTGAGTTCGAGGATCGCCTGAAGAAGATCATGGATGAAATTCGCCAAGCAGGCAATGTCATCCTGTTCATCGATGAATTGCATACGCTCATCGGTGCCGGCGGTGCTGAAGGCGCCATTGATGCATCGAACATTTTGAAGCCTGCATTGGCTCGTGGAGAGCTGCAGTGCATTGGGGCGACAACACTTGATGAGTACCGCAAATATATCGAGAAGGATGCAGCGCTCGAACGCCGCTTCCAGCCGATTACGGTCGACCAGCCTACTCCAGAGGAAGCAATCCAGATCTTGACTGGGCTGCGTGATCGTTATGAAGCCCATCACCGTGTGAAAATTACCGATGAGGCAATTGAGCAAGCGGTGAAGCTCTCGGATCGTTATATTACAGATCGCTTCCTGCCGGATAAGGCAATTGACTTGATTGATGAAGCGAGCTCTAAAGTTCGCCTTCATTCGTATACAGTACCACCAAATTTGAAAGAGCTTGAAGCACGTTTGGAAGACATCCGCAAAGAGAAGGACGCATCTGTGCAAAGCCAAGAATTCGAGAAAGCCGCTGCGCTGCGTGATACAGAGCAGAAGATGCGCGAAGAACTGGAGACCGTTCGCAACCAGTGGAAAGAGAAGCAGGGACGCGTGGATTCTGAAGTTACGCCAGAGGATATTGCTCAAGTCGTAGCGAGCTGGACCGGAATTCCGGTATTGAAGCTGAAGGAAGAAGAGACAGAGCGCTTGCTCAAGATGGAAGAGATTCTTCATGAGCGTGTCATCGGCCAAGATGAAGCGGTGAAAGCAGTGAGCCGTGCAATCCGCCGTGCGCGTGCAGGGTTGAAGGATCCGAAGCGTCCGATGGGCTCCTTCATCTTCCTTGGCCCAACTGGGGTAGGTAAGACTGAGCTTGCTCGTGCCTTGGCCGAATCTTTGTTCGGTGATGAGAATGCGGTAATCCGAATTGATATGTCCGAATACATGGAGAAGCATTCGACAGCTCGTCTCGTCGGAGCGCCTCCGGGATATGTTGGCTATGAAGAGGGCGGCCAATTGACGGAGAAGGTTCGCCGTAAGCCATACTCAGTCGTCTTGTTGGACGAAATCGAGAAGGCACATCCAGAAGTATTCAACATTTTGCTTCAAGTGTTGGAAGATGGCCGTCTCACCGATTCGAAGGGACGTGTAGTCGACTTCCGTAACACGCTTATCATCCTGACATCCAACGTTGGGGCCGAAGCAATTAAGCGTAATTCTACGCTTGGCTTCACTGCAGTTGATGATGCAGGCAAAGACTACAACAACATGAAGGATAAAGTGATGGGTGAATTGAAGAAGAGCTTCCGCCCAGAATTCTTGAACCGGATTGATGAAATTATTGTGTTCCACTCCTTGGAGCAGAAGCACATCGCTGAAATCGTATCCTTGATGGCCGGTGAGCTTCGCAAGCGCCTGAAGGAACAGGATGTTGATTTCCAATTGACAGACAATGCGAAGAATTTCCTCGCGAAGGAAGGCTTTGATCCAGCGTATGGCGCCCGTCCATTGCGTAGAGCGATTCAGAAGCATATCGAGGATCGCCTGTCAGAGGAATTGTTGAAGGGTAATGTCAGCAAGGGCGATGCCGTCGTCATCGACGAGAAAGATGGCGAGCTGCTCGTCCTGCGCAACAACGAGGTTAACACAGCACATGTATAATGAACTGTAGTATTTAGGAAAGAATCGTACTTTCTCCCTCCCGGAGGAAGGTACGGTTCTTTTTTTCTTCGTTATTTATTGCTCCACATATGCCTGTTTCTGCTTGCGATATGCTAAAGCACTTTATCCTCCTTCTTAAAAATGGTAAACTAATGAGTAATGAGTAACGAGGTACCTGTTTGCGGACATGGCGACCGACGACTTGCAGCATATTGATTAGGAGTGTCGGCTTCATGGCCAAAGTGAAAACGAAATTTTTCTGTACGGAATGTGGATACGAAACACCGAAATGGATGGGGAAATGCCCTGGCTGTGGTGAGTGGAATACGATGGTGGAAGAGCGGGAGACAGTCATTAAGACAGCAGGTGTGCATTCTTCCTTGATTCAAACGAAAGAAAAGCCGCAATCTATCATACACATAGAAAGTGGACGTGAACCTAGACTCACTACGACACTTAGTGAGTTGAACCGCGTACTGGGCGGCGGTGTTGTTCCTGGATCACTTATTCTAGTGGGGGGCGACCCGGGTATCGGGAAGTCAACACTTCTACTGCAGACTTCCAATGCACTGGCTGCCAGCGGCCTCAAGGTGCTGTACGTATCTGGTGAGGAATCGATGCGTCAGACGAAGCTGCGGGCAGATCGTCTTGGTGTCTTGTCGGAGAACTTATTCGTCCTCAGTGAGACGAATCTGCAATATATCGAGGAGGCGCTTGAGGCGGCGCAGCCTGACTTCCTCGTTATCGACTCCATCCAGACCGTCTTCCAACCTTCGGTGGAATCAGCTCCCGGCAGTGTTGCACAAGTACGCGAATGCACAAGCACATTCATGCGCATCGCTAAGGGGAAGGGCATCGCAACTGTCCTTGTTGGACATGTGACGAAGGAAGGTGCGATTGCCGGTCCGCGGCTGCTCGAGCATATGGTCGATTGTGTCCTTTATTTCGAAGGAGAGCGGCATCATTCCTATCGCATTTTGCGGGCTGTAAAGAACCGGTTCGGTTCGACCAATGAGATAGGAATCTTCGAGATGACGGAGGGCGGACTTGTCGAGGTGAAGAACCCATCCGAGATGTTCCTGCAGGAGAGACCGCTAGGTGTTGCAGGATCCACGGTTGTAGCCAGCCTTGAGGGAACCCGTCCCGTCCTTGTCGAGATGCAGGCGCTCGTATCGGCGACGAACTTCCCGTCTCCGCGGAGGATGGCGACAGGGATTGATCATCATCGTCTGGCGCTTATTATTGCGGTGCTGGAGAAGCGAATGGGAATGTTCCTGCAGAATCAGGATGCATACGTGAATGTAGCGGGTGGAATTAAGCTTGATGAGCCAGCTGTTGACTTGGCTATGGCGGTTGCAATTGCTTCGAGCTTCCGAGATATGCCGACACAACCATTCGATGTTGTCTTTGGCGAAGTGGGGTTAACCGGTGAAGTGCGTGGGGTATCTCGTGCAGAACAGCGAGTGAAGGAAGCAGAGAAGCTTGGATTCAAGCGCATTATATTACCAGAGAAGAGCTTGCGCGGCTGGAAGCCGCCTGCCAATATTGAGATTATTGGAGTAAATACGGTTGCTGAAGCATTAGCTGTGGCGTTAGGTTAGGGGGCATAGATATAGAATGAAGGAAAGCCAACTGGATATTATGAACGACCTGCTGCGGATGGTCGCACCAGGAACGCCTTTCCGCGACGGGCTTGAGAATGTGCTGCGCGCGAAGACAGGGGCACTTATTGTCGTTGGATACAGTCCAGAAGTAATGGAAGTTGTAGACGGGGGATTCTCCATTAACTGTGACTTCTCACCGAGCTACTTGTACGAACTGGCCAAGATGGACGGCGCCATTATCTTGAGTGAAGACATTAAGCGGATATTATATGCGAACACACAGCTCATTCCGGATTCCTCCATTCCATCTACGGAGACAGGCATCCGGCACCGGACAGCGGAGCGGGTAGCGAAGCAGACGGGGAAGCTGGTAGTCTCCATCTCCCAGCGCCGGAATGTCATTACACTGTACCAAGGCAGTCTGCGTTATGCACTTAAGGAGATTGGCGTTATTCTCACGAAGGCGAACCAAGCGATTCAGACATTGGAAAAATATAAGGTTGTGCTTGTACAAGGCATGACAAATTTAACTGCATCCGAGTTCGAAGAATTGGTTACCTTATACGATGTCGTAAACGTTGTGCAACGTATTGAGATGGTGTTACGTATTAAGATGGAGATCAAGCGTTACATCAACGAACTGGGAACAGAGGGACGTCTTATCAGCATGCAGCTCGAAGAGCTCGTAAGCAACACCGAAGAAGACGCTTGGCTGCTGTTGAAGGATTATGCCCGGGACGGAAGCGATGAGAAGGTACGTGAGATCATAGCCCAACTTAAGAAATGCACGGCAGATGAACTGCTTGATACCCATCATTTAATAAGACTGCTCGGTTACCCGACGACGAGCACGATTCAGGAAGAATCCGTTTCGCCGCGCGGTTACCGCGTTCTTAGCAAGATACCAAGACTTCCTAATGTCATTATTCACAACTTAGTCGAAACCTTCCAATACCTCCCTCATGTCATGATGGCAACGATTGAGGAATTGGATGAAGTAGACGGCATTGGCGAAGTTCGCGCTCGTGCGATTAAGGAAGGGCTTAAGCGGATTCAGGAGCAGGTCTTCATTGACAGGCAAATTTGATTTTCCTACAATGAAAGGACGTACGTTGGGCATAGTAAAATTAGAGGTGAACCTATGATTACAAAGTCCATTCCGAGCTTGTTTACGATCGGTAACTTGTTTCTCGGAATCATTTCCATCATGCTTGCGTTTCACGATGACTACAACTTAGCAGCTCTTATGATTATTATTGCCATGTTGCTCGACGGATTGGATGGGCGTGTAGCAAGAGCATTGAACGCACAGAGTGAATTCGGCAAGGAGCTTGACTCCCTATCCGATGTGATTTCATTCGGTGTAGCGCCAGCCTTTATTATGTATGCCGTCGCTTTTACAGATAGTAACCCGGTGCTGGCTTGCATCGTTACCGCAATCTTCCCGATTTGTGGTGCGCTGCGACTTGCACGCTTCAACGTTAAGGATGGTATTCCGGGGTATTTCATCGGCTTGCCAATCCCAGCGGCTGGCGGTGTGGCATGTACACTTGCCTTGTTCCATGAGAGCATCCCAGCGGCTTATCTTATGATAGCGATGATTTTATTATCTTACTTAATGGTTAGTACAGTGAAATATCCGAACTTCAAGAAAGTCGGTATTCCGAAGAAGGCCATCTGGATTACGCCTTTTGTTATTGCAGGGGCAGTAGCGATCGCGGTATGGCAGCCAGAACAGACACCGAAGCTGATTTTTGTGCCGTTGGTACTGTATGCGCTGCTTGGTTTAAAAAAAAACGTTAGAATGCTGAATCGCCGCCGCAAGAAACAGCTTGATGCGGAAGAGTGGTACCAGTCGAAGCATTCTTAAGCGAATAAACCCAAAAGAAAAGCACTTGCAGTCCATAATTGGGCGGCAGGTGCTTTTTGTGTTGTATATGATTTCCGTTCCAATTATCTTGTATCAATTTTCAGTTCTTCTTCATTCCATTAGGACAGGTTGAATATCCCGAGAGTTTGGCACTTGCTCGATTCCTGTTTGACGACATCGTCAAGATCAATATCAAGCAGATTGCACAGGGCAGACATATAGAATAGGTGCTTGCCAAGCTCGCTCTTCACAACATCCTTGCAGTTCTCGCATAAGTGACCTTGAACATGTGATTCAAGAGATTGCTTCGCTTGATCCATATCCATGTCGTCATGGTAGGGCTGCCGCTTCGCATGCAGCTCCAAGCAGCCACATTCTGTTATGGCTTTCGTTACCGCGCGGTTTACCGAGGCGTCAGACTGTCCGTATTTCGAAAGAATGTCCAGCAAGCTTCGGTGTCTTAACAATAAATCGCCGACTTGATCCTGCAAAGATTGCAAACTGGAAGTACTCATTACTCATCCACCTCTATTCATGGAATCGTGGTTCGGCCCGAGCCATACTGCTCAAGGGACTCACGTTATTTCAGCTCTCCCCATTCCGTACTACTCCCCTATTATACGACTAGGATTTCCTACATTTCAACTTCGCCTCGAATTTAAAAATGTAAGAATGGACGATTAGGAGCGAGAGGGTTGGGCCATAATTGTAAAGATATTCAAATTAGATAAGGAGGTGGACTTCGTGTTCAGACGATTATTTTATGCGGTTGCAGGATTGATCGGAGCATGGAGTGGGACAGAGTTCCATCGGTATTGGAATATGCAGACAATGGAGTTTTCGTCATTATCCAACCCTGGAATAACTTCTAACGGACTGTTATGGGCACTTGGTGGGGCATTTTGCTTTATTGTGATGGGTCGTGCACTTTTTACGCCATTGGCACGGTTATGGGGCAGCTTGGAAGAACGCATGGTGAATATGTCAGCAGGGATGCTGGTGATTGGAGCTTCTGGCGCATTGATGGGACTGTCCTTTGGGGGGTTGCTTGTACCGCTATTTGAGCCGTTTGGGACAGTAGGGCGTATGGTATCGGTTTGTATGATTGTCCTGCTGTCAGCAGCAGGGTTGCAAGCAGCACTTATGAAGCAGGATGAGATTGTAAAGTGGGTCTCCGCCTTCCGCATGCCTGAACGAGGTGAAGAGAAGAGCAGAGGAATGGAAGAACATAAGATCTTGGATACAAGCGTCATCATTGATGGTCGCATTGCAGATATATGCAAGACCGGATTCATTGAAGGGACAATCGTCATTCCTGAATTCGTCTTAGAGGAGTTGCAGCATATCGCGGATTCATCGGACTTGCTCAAGCGGAACCGTGGACGCAGAGGGTTGGACATTCTGAATAAAATTCAAAAAGAACTGGAAGTAAAAGTACTCATTTATGAAGGGGACTTTGACGAAATTTCGGAGGTAGACAGCAAGCTGGTTAAGCTCGCGAAGCTGCTAAAGGGGAAAGTCGTCACGAATGATTTCAACTTGAACAAGGTATGTGAGCTGCAGGGAGTATCAGTGCTCAATATTAACGATCTAGCCAACGCTGTGAAGCCAGTGGTTCTCCCAGGAGAAGAGATTGTTGTTCAAGTCATCAAGGATGGTAAGGAACATGGTCAAGGTGTAGCCTACTTGGATGATGGTACGATGATCGTCGTTGAGGGCGGCAGAGATTATATCGGCATGACGATGGAGGTTCTGGTGACCAGTGTACTTCAGACGTCAGCAGGACGAATGATATTTGCTAAGCCAAAACTGTTGGAAAAAGCCCAATAAACAGGTATGATGGGGATACTACCATCATGGGGGTTAGTAAGGATGGACAGAGGGTTTGGCGTGGTCATAGTCGCTGCTGGCAGAGGCACGCGCATGGGCACGGAAGAGAGTAAACAGTATTTGCATTTACAGGATAAGCCAGTAATCATCCATACCGTAGAGCGGTTTCAGTCCATGGAGGAGTGCGAATCGATCGCATGGGTAACCACGGAACAGGATTATGCGCGCTGCGAAGCATGGGTGAAACAATACGGATTGCATAAGGTTCAAGACATCGTTACAGGAGGCAAGGAACGTCAGCATTCAGTATATGCTGGCTTGCAGGCTCTGAAAGCGCGTGGACTCGAATATGTGTGCATCCATGATGGTGTACGGCCCTTTGTAGAGCCGGGCAGAGTAAGCGCATGTTACGATGCGGCCCGGCAGCACAGAGCGGCCGTATTGGCCGTTCCGGTCAAGGATACCATTAAGCAGGTGGACAAGTCCGGTATTATTACGGCAACACCTGATCGCAGCAGCTTATGGGCGATTCAGACACCACAGGCTTTCCGGCTTGCTGATGTAATGGCTGCTCATGAGCTCGCGGAGCAGGAGCAATTCGTGGGAACGGATGATGCGATGCTTGTTGAGCGGATGGGAATTGCTGTTCACGTAGTGGAGGGGAGCTACACGAACATTAAGCTAACGACGCCGGATGATCTGGATTGGGCTGCATGGTGGCTGTCTCGTCATGAAGCTAAGCGAAATTGAATGTTGAGGCAGAAGGAGAGGGAGGCTTACGTATGATTAGAGTGGGACAGGGATTCGACGTGCACCAGTTAGTAGAGGGACGGCCGTGCATTATTGGTGGCGTTCATATTCCTTACGAGAAGGGATTGCTTGGGCATTCAGATGCTGATGTGCTTCTGCATACGGTAAGTGATGCAATTCTGGGCGCACTAGGATTAGGGGATATCGGCAAGCATTTTCCAGATACGGATCCTGCATTCAAGGATGCGGACAGCATGAAGCTGTTAGAGCATGTATGGCAGCTAGCTGTTGAGCGCGGTTATCGACTTGGCAACATCGATTGCACGATTATTGCACAGAAACCGAAGATGCTGCCGCATATTCCAGCGATGGTAGCGAATATCGCTCGCGCTCTCGGCGCAGAGGATTCGCAGGTGAATGTGAAGGCTACGACAACGGAACAATTAGGATTTGCTGGACGCGGTGAGGGAATTGCCGCACAGGCTGTTGTCTGCTTATTTCACAATATGGTATGATGAAATGATTAATGGAAAGACAAAGTACGGGAGTGAAGCAATCATGAATAACGATATTCGAGTTCGTTACGCACCAAGCCCTACAGGACACTTACATATTGGTAATACGCGTACGGCATTGTTTAACTATTTGTTCGCACGTCACCATGGGGGTAAGTTCATCGTTCGCATCGAGGATACGGACGTGAAGCGCAATGTGGAAGGCGGAGAAGAGAACCAATTTACGTACATGAAGTGGCTCGGCATGGATTGGGATGAGAGCATTGATGTAGGCGGGGATTTCGGCCCGTACCGTCAGACGGAGCGCTTGGATATCTATAATAAATATGTGGACGAGCTTCTAGAGCGCGGGCTTGCCTATCGCTGCTATTGTACGGAAGAAGAGCTTGCAGCGGAGCGGGAAGCACAAGTTGAACGCGGCGAAACGCCGAAGTATTCCGGCAAGTGCTGCAGCTTGTCCGCTGAGGATCATGCACACCTGGAGGCAGAAGGCCGCAAGCCTAGCATCCGCTTCCGCGTGCCGCAAGGACGCTCGTATACCTTTAATGATATGGTTAAAGGTGAAATTACGTTTGAATCCGATACAACAGGCGACTGGGTTATCGTGAAGAAGGACGGTATACCGACTTATAACTTCGCGGTTGTCATCGATGACCATTTGATGCGGATGTCTCACATTCTGCGTGGAGAAGATCATGTGACGAATACGCTTCGCCAATTGATGATCTTTGAAGCGTTTGGATGGGAAGCGCCTGTATTTGGACATATGACGCTTATCGTAAATGAGAATCACAAGAAGCTCAGCAAACGGGATGAGTCGATCATTCAATTTATTGAACAATATGAGCAGCTCGGCTACTTGCCAGAGGCAATGGTTAACTTCATCGCATTGCTTGGCTGGTCACCAAAAGGGGAAGAAGAGATCTTCTCAATGGAGGAGCTCATCTCGATCTTTGACGAGACGCGCTTGTCCAAGAGCCCTGCTGTATTTGATACGAATAAGCTGACGCATATTAATAATACGTATATGAAGAAAGCAGAACCTGATCGCATTGCGGCATTGTCGATTCCTCATCTCCAGCGTGCAGGACGCTTGCCAGAGCAGCTGAATGAAGAGCAGCAAGCTTGGGCGGCTGCTCTTGTGAAGCTGTATCAGGAGCAAATGAACTGTGCATCCGACATTGTGGAATTGTCGGAGATGTTCTTCCGTGAAGAACTTGTCATCGACGAAGAAGCTAAGGCAGTGCTCGCTGAAGAGCAGGTTCCTACCGTATTGGCAGCACTTCGTGCGAAGCTGGAAGCTGCAACGACTTGGGATGCAGATACGATCAAGGTATCCTTGAAGGAAGTTCAGAAGGAAACAGGCGCCAAGGGCAAAGGTCTGTTCATGCCGGTTCGTGTTGCAGTATCTGGGCAAATGCACGGCCGTGATTTGAATGAGACGATTGTTCTGCTTGGTAAAGAGAAGGTCCTAGCTCGCTTGAATGGATAGATCAGATTTGATGTTTTTGGATAGGATATGATTCGAATGCACATGCGGATAACTTTCATCGATTGTTATTGTCATGCAGTAGGAGCTTCGAATATACTTAACGATAGAATCCTTTTCATTATTTCGTTCTGAAGGAAAGTCATGCTTCGTAAAGTATGATTGAGCATACTAATAAAAGCGTTGAACGGGAGAGTATAAGCGGGATAAAAATGAACAGAGAGAACGATCGAGATAAGGAAGACTATGGATCTGGTGTCCATCGCTCCTTACAGGCTGTGAGTCGTTCCATTTTTAAGCTTATGCGATGCACCCGGAAGCTCCGTCCTTGAGCATGTACCTGGTACATGGGTAGGGGGTGGCGAATCATCCGCGTTAAGGATATTCAAGAGGGGCAACAAGTATTTGGCTATGTCATGGTTTTGTATCCGGTGTAAGTGGAGGATAGATATACGATGGCAATAGCGGAGATATGATGTTGTCCAAGCAGAGTGGAACCGCGCATCGCGTCTCTGCAGCATCATGCTGCAGGGGCGTTTTTTATTGTGATGAATTTATGTATCCGCTTGTGTGTATGAGAGAGGAATGCTAACTCAATTCGCTGAGTTCCGGGGGGGACAGAGCATGTGGCGTGTCATTCGAAGAATGAAATCCGATGTGCAGGCGGTGTTCGATAACGACCCGGCGGCGCGCAACCGATTCGAAGTAATCTTTACCTATTCAGGCCTGCATGCCATCTGGGCGCATCTCATTGCACATCGGTTCTATCGTTGGCGCTGGTTTACGACTGCGCGCATTATTTCGCAAATAAGCCGGTTCATGACGGGAATTGAAATACATCCTGGAGCGAGGATTGGCCAAAGACTGTTTATTGACCATGGCATGGGAGTCGTCATTGGTGAAACCTGTGAGATTGGCGATGATGTAGTCATTTACCAAGGCGTAACACTTGGAGGTACGGGGAAAGAGAAGGGGAAGCGGCATCCGACGATTGGGAACAATGTCGTCATTGCTTCTGGATCGAAAGTGCTTGGCTCTTTCACTATTGGAGACAATTCAAGCATTGGAGCCAATTCCGTCGTGCTCCGGGAAGTACCGCCGAACTGTACAGTCGTGGGCATTCCGGGACGTGTAGTGAAGCAGGATGGAGTGCGCATTGACCGCTTGAACCATGCCCAACTGCCTGACCCAGTGATTGATATGCTTCGAAGCATGCAGATTGAGATGGATGCATTGAGAGCTGAACTGCACCAACTTAAGCATCCCCAAGGCAGCGACGCTGAAATTGCAGAGACTGAAAGTCAAGAAAGCATACCAGTAGAGGAGTCTGTCCAACAACCGAGGAAAGAACTTGAGAAAGTGAACAAATAAATCCCGAACATCAAGGAGGAGTGACTTGCATGACTTTGCACATTTATAATACGCTGACACGTACGAAAGAGCCGTTTCAGCCGATAGATCCGGATCGCATTACGATGTATGTATGCGGGCCAACTGTGTATGACTATATCCATATCGGAAATGCGCGGCCTGCGATCTTTTTTGACGTTGTTCGCCGTTATTTAGAGACGCTGGATTACGAAGTAAACTACATCGTGAATTTCACAGATGTTGATGACAAGCTGATCCGCAAAGCAGCAGATCTGGGATCCACGGTACAAGAAGTTGCGGAGCGCTTTATTCAGGCGTTCTATGAGGATAATGATGGTCTAGGTATTCGCCGTGCATCGAATAACCCGCGTGTAACGGATAATATGGAGGAAATCATCGCCTTCATCTCAGAGCTTGTGGCAAACGGTAAGGCTTATGAATCGGGCGGAGATGTGTATTTCCGTACGAGAGAATTTGCGAAGTATGGCCAGGTTTCCGGTCAGAACATTGATGAGCTGCAGCTCGGAATTCGAATCGAAGTGGATGAGCGCAAGGATGACGCAGCTGACTTCGTCTTATGGAAAGCGGCGAAGCCAGGGGAAATCTCTTGGTCAAGCCCATGGGGCGAAGGCCGTCCAGGCTGGCATATTGAATGCTCGGCTATGTCGCGCAAATATTTGGGTGAAACGATCGATATCCATGGCGGCGGCCAGGATCTTCAGTTCCCGCACCACGAATGTGAGGCTGCACAGTCCGAATCCGTGACAGGAAAACCACTTGCCAACGTGTGGATGCATAACGGATATATTAATATTGATAATGAAAAAATGTCGAAGTCGCTTGGTAATGGGGTAACGGTTCATCAATTGCTGAAGCAATATGATCCGGCTGCTCTGCGCTACTTCATGTTGTCGACACACTATCGCAACCCACTGAACTTCAATGCAGAAGCGATGGAACAGGCAGAGAAAAGCGTCAGCCGCATAGCGAATGCAGTTGCGAATGTCCGCCATGCATTGGCATCTCTGAATACAGATCCATCTGTGCAGGAAGATGCGAACGAGGCACTTCAAGTGAAGATAGCTTCCATTCTAGAGACCTTTGATGCGAAGATGCAGGATGACTTCAATACGGCAGATGCCATTACTGCTGTATTCGAATGGGCAAGTGAGGCGAATTCGTATTTGCAGCAAGCTGATTCGCTTGCAGCTGGGGACTTGGAAGCATTGCTGGATGCCTTTGAAGCGATGAACGAGGTGCTTGGACTGGTATTGGAGAAGGAAGAGGAATTGCTGGATGAGGAAATCGACCAACTTATCCAAGAACGCAACGATGCTCGCAAAGCGAAAAACTGGGCGAGAGCCGATGAAATTCGCGATCTGTTAACCGAGCAAGGGATCGTTCTGGAAGATACGCCTCAGGGTGTGCGCTGGCGCCGAAAATAGTCGCAGCGGCATTACGGTCGACGAAGGAGCTTATGCATACGCAATGAATGATAATCAACAGGAACATCAATCGACAACAATTGAAGCAAGGTCAGGGGATGCTGGAACATGGCTGTTCCCTTTCGCCCCGACCAAGCGGCCGCAGCAGCTTAATCCGATTGTACTCGCTTATATAGGCGATGCAATCTTCGAAGTTGCCATCAGACAATATCTTATATCACAGCCGAATCATCGGCCGAACCACCTGCATCGTGAAGCGACGGGGTATGTATCTGCCAAGGCGCAGGCGCGTGCGCTATCGCTTCTGATGCCGATATTAACAGATGAAGAAGCAGACGTCGTTCGTCAAGGACGCAATACGAAGTCCAGTGTGCCGAAAAGTGCGAACGTAAGTGAATATAGACAGGCTACAGCGCTTGAATCTTTATTCGGCTATTTATATCTGAATGAAAATTTTGAACGAATGCGGCAATTCGTTACTATGATTGTTCAAGCACATGGGACAGAACAGCAGCAAAAGTAAAAGGGAAACATCTAGACGGGAGGCACACTTACGCATGCATGAAGAAGAATATATTGCCGGGAAGCATTCGGTAACCGAGGCGCTCAAATCCGGGAGAACGATAAATAAAGTATGGATTGCGGAAAATGCACAAAAACATTTAACAGGGCCGATTATTGCAGAAGCCAAGAAAGCTGGCGTCGTGATTCAAATGGTCGATAAGCGCAAGCTCGATCAAATGGTCGAAGGGGTTCAGCATCAAGGAGTTGTCGCACAGGTTGCAGCTTATCATTATGTAGAAGTGGAAGATATTTTAGCTCAAGCTGAGGCTAAAGGCGAGACTCCGTTTCTGATCCTATTGGATGAAATCGAGGATCCGCACAATTTGGGTTCCATTCTTCGTACAGCGGACTGCACAGGTGCGCATGGCGTAGTTATTCCGAAGCGCCGCTCAGCTGGACTGACTGCTACGGTATCTAAGACATCTGCTGGAGCTGTCGAGTATGTGCCGGTAGCCAAGGTGACGAATTTGGTTCAGACGATGCAGCAGCTTAAAGACCGTGGAGTGTGGATCGTAGGTACAGATGTAACAGCAACGCAAGACATTTATGAAGCGGATGTATTCAATCTTCCAATCGCGCTTGTCATCGGTAACGAGAATAAAGGAATGGGCAGACTTGTTCGGGAAAATTGCGATATGTTGTATAAGCTTCCAATGGCAGGGCAAATTAACTCGCTTAATGCGTCGGTAGCTGCAGGCATCTTCATGTATGAGGTCGTGCGCCGGCGTCGCGGCTGAGGCTGCCCGGTATGGATCGGCAGGATTGGCGCGATGTGCTTCTTGTTGACGGCTACAACATGATCGGGGCGTGGCCGGAATTAAGAGAGCTGAAAGATAAAGACTTAGATGAAGCAAGAGAACGACTGTTAAATATGCTTGCAGACTATCTAGCATATTCCGGCCGAAGAGTAATTGTGGTATTTGATGCATATCGCGTTCCTGGCTTAGGCGCCAAGTACACGCAGGGTAAAGTCTCTGTACAGTTCACGAAGGAGAAAGAGACAGCGGACGAATGCATCGAGCGGCTTGCCAGGGAGCTTGGGCATCGCCGCCGTCAAATCTACGTAGCAACATCAGACATGACAGAACAGAACGTAGCTTTTGCACAAGGTGCACTTCGTATTTCGGCACGCGAGCTGGGGCTCATTATCGTACAGGCCCGGCGCGAGGTGGAGACGAAGATTCGTGAACAGGCACTGCAGCCGATCAAGCGTAACCCGATTGAAGGCAAGCTTAAGCTGGATCAACTGCTTAAGCTTGAACGGCTGCGCCGAGGGGAAGAAGATTGAGTAGCGTAGGACAGGAGCTTGAGCGTCATTTTCAACGTTATTATTGGCGTATGCAGTCAAATGCATAGACTTATTTTGGAATAATGCTCAAATTCCGCACAGGATAAGGCTTCCTTTGGTTGACGATGATAGATAGATTCATATATACTGAATCTATCATTTGTGATGTAACGGGTGGATTGCGTTGCAGGCCGGAGGGATTGCTAGTGAGTGTTGACCTCAAAGTATTAAGCACCTCCTCATACGATCGTTCGTCGGATGAACAGCTAGTCGACGCGGTCAGGGAGGGAGATAGCGAAGCGCTCGAATACTTAATTAACAAGTACCGCAATTTCGTTCGAGCAAAAGCACGCTCATATTTTCTAATCGGCGCTGACCGTGAGGATATTGTTCAAGAGGGCATGATCGGATTATACAAGGCAATTCGTGATTTTAAGGGAGACAAGCTGGCATCATTCAAGGCATTCGCCGAACTGTGCATTACTAGACAGATTATTACTGCGATTAAGACGGCGACGCGCCAGAAGCACATACCATTGAATTCTTATGTGTCGTTGGATAAGCCGATATATGACGAAGATTCAGATCGTACCTTGCTAGATGTGATTGGTGGCTCGCGGGTGTCTGATCCAGAAGAATTGATCATTAATCAAGAAGAATTCGTTGGGCTCGAGGACAAGATGTCTGAAATTTTGAGCGATTTGGAACGGAAAGTGCTCATGTTGTATTTGGATGGGCGTTCCTATCAGGAAATTGCCGTTGATCTGGATCGCCACGTCAAATCGATAGACAATGCGCTGCAGCGAGTCAAGCGAAAGTTGGAGCGATATTTGGAGTTACGGGATGGCGGGGATAGCGGATGTTAATTAGTCGAATACAGATGTAAGAGCTTATCAACCTAGTATGGGAGA
Source organism: Paenibacillus sp. NAIST15-1 (assembly GCF_001894745.1). Taxonomy (GTDB): domain Bacteria; phylum Bacillota; class Bacilli; order Paenibacillales; family Paenibacillaceae; genus Paenibacillus_B; species Paenibacillus_B suaedae. The sequence continues at coordinate 46,200 of NZ_BBYF01000025.1, read as the reverse complement.
TAGGCTCTTTTTCATTGTGTACATACTGTATCCGGTTGAAAGCAATTAATTTTACATCGAAAGTTTACGAGAATGAAGGTTTAGATTGCGTAATATTCCACCATACTGATAGCGACTAGGAACATTAGTGATCTTTTCCTTTGTCAAGCAGCTGTCGGATATGATAGAGTGAATGACATCGCCCCCCACGGCGTCAACATCTTATCATTGACATCATTTGCCCCTTGTGATAAAGTGTTTTAGGTAGCCCTAAATATGCGTACGTATTTACTGAATAAGAAATGATTGGTTATTAGACTGAGAGTGGATTATTCAGCGAACAAGAGACGATTTGTCCCCCTGTAGAAGGATGGTCAATCCGTTTCTGCTTGGGGAAATTCGACGCTTCTTATCATTAAGGTGTCTTCAGGAGGTGTACTACATGCGGGTAATCGTTACGATGGCTTGCACGAACTGCAAACAACGCAACTATACGACAACAAAGAACAAACGTAATCACCCAGACCGCATTGAGTTGAAGAAATTCTGCAAGTTCTGCAACGAGCATACTTCTCATCGCGAAACGAGATAAGTCTGATGGAGGTGTAGTCCGTGGCTTTCTTCGGGAAACTGAAACAAAGTTTCGGTTCGATGTTTTCCTTCTTTGCCGACAGCTGGGGTGAATTAAAAAAGGTTCGCTGGCCCAGTCGTAAAGAACTGACAAGCTATACGATCGTCGTTTTAGCCACGGTTATCTTTATGACGCTTTATTTCTGGGTCCTTGATATCGGAATTTCCGCGATAGTCGAAGCGATTATTTAATAAAGTCCCAAGGTGGCTTAGTTATGGAAAAAAGATGGTACGTTGTTCATACCTACTCAGGTTATGAGAACAAAGTTAAAGCCAATTTGGAAAAGCGCGTTGAATCCATGGGCATGGAAGACAAAATATTCCGCGTTCTTGTTCCGATGGAAGAAGAAATGGTAAACAAGGATGGCAAAAAGAAAGTTGTCATGCGTAAAGTTTACCCCGGTTATGTTTTGGTTGAAATGATTCAGACGGATGAGTCTTGGTATGTTGTTCGCAACACGCCAGGGGTTACCGGATTCGTCGGATCTACCGGCTCTGGTTCAAAGCCTATTCCACTGTTGCCTGAAGAGGTCGATCAGATCTTAAAGACAATGGGCATGGAAGATCCGAGAGCAAAAGTCGATTTCGACTTGAAGGAATCGGTTCGCATTATGGTAGGGCCTTTCGCGAACTTCGTCGGTACGGTCGAAGAGATCATTACAGACAAGCAGAAGCTTAAGGTTCATGTCAACATGTTTGGAAGAGAAACCCCTCTTGAGTTGGATTACCACCAAGTGGAGAAGATCTAATACATCTTTCTATTGGTTTCTACTGTGAGATAGGGCAACCTGAACCTCACATAACTAGCGCAAGGAGGTGTTTGAAATGGCGAAAAAGGTCATTAAAGTCGTTAAATTGCAAATTCCAGCGGGTAAGGCGAATCCAGCGCCTCCGGTAGGTCCAGCATTGGGTCAAGCGGGTGTCAATATCATGGCGTTCTGTAAGGAATTCAATGCGAAAACAGCTGATCAAGCAGGTTTGATTATTCCTGTTGAAATCTCTGTATTCGAAGATCGTTCCTTTACGTTCATCACGAAGACTCCACCGGCTGCAGTATTGTTGAAAGTAGCGGCTAAGGTCGAAAAAGGTTCCGGTGAACCGAACACGAAAAAAGTTGCAACAGTGAAACGCGACGTTGTACGTCAAATCGCTGAGCAAAAAATGCCTGACCTGAACGCAGCATCCGTTGAATCGGCTATGCGTATGGTTGAAGGTACAGCTCGCAGCATGGGCTTTGTCGTAGAAGACTAATACGTTCTTCTTTGGCGCATGTGGGAGGTTAATCCGTTAAAACCACAAAGGAGGAAATAATCATGGCAAAACGTGGCAAGAAATATGTCGAAGCTGCAAAGCTTATCGATAGAGATGCTGCTTATGAGTCGATGGAAGCCATTGAGTTGGTTAAGAAATCGGCTACAGCAAAATTCGACGAAACAGTTGAAGTTGCTGTTCGCTTGGGTGTAGACCCTCGTAAACAAGACCAAGCTGTTCGTGGGGTAGTTGTACTTCCACACGGTACAGGTAAAACAAAACGCGTTCTCGTCTTTGCAAAAGGCGAAAAAGCAAAAGAAGCAGAAGCAGCTGGTGCTGATTTTGTAGGCGATCAAGATATGATCAACAAAATTCAACAAGGCTGGTTCGACTTCGATGTCTGCGTAGCTACGCCAGACATGATGAGCGAAGTAGGTAAATTGGGACGTATCCTCGGTGGTAAAGGTCTCATGCCTAACCCTAAAGCTGGTACGGTTACATTCGACGTTACTAAAGCTGTTCAAGAGATCAAAGCTGGTAAAATCGAGTACCGTCTGGACAAAGCAGGACAAATCCACGCACCAATCGGTAAAGCTTCTTTCGATGCAGACAAGTTGCATGACAACTTCAAAGCGTTGATCGATGCATTGAACCGTGCGAAGCCAGCAGCGGCTAAAGGCGTGTATTTGAAAAACATCGCGGTTTCTTCCACGATGGGCCCTGCAGCACGTGTGAACACAGCATCTTTCCGCTAAGATTTATTCTTTAGTGGGAATCTGTTGGCAAGTTTTGTGAGTGGTTGACATGGTTCAACTGTCCATGCTATGCTAATAGAGTTGCTAACACATGATGTGCAATTAACTTTTGAATAATCGTACCGTAGACAGTAGGTGCCGAAAGGCTTAATCTCCTACCGAGGTGTTCGAAATAGACTGAGTGCTTGGAGCGTGTCGTTGACACGTCTGCGCACCAAGTGCTATCGTGATGCCTCTGTAGTAAACTGCAGAGGCTTTTCTTATGCTGAAGTAGGTAGAAGATCTCGGACAGGATGCGGTGTTAAGTAGAACCTTGTAGGAGGTGGAACGAGTGGCAAACGCAAAAGTAATCGAAGCGAAACAGCAAGCTGTACAAGATATCGCTGAGAAATTCCGTAGCAGCGCTACAACGGTTGTTGCTGACTACCGTGGATTGACAGTATCTCAAGTTACTGAACTTCGTAAGCAACTGCGCGAAGCAGGCATCGAATTCCAAGTATTGAAAAATACATTGGTACGCCGTGCGACAGCAGAAGCTGAGTTGTCTGAACTTGATGAAGTATTGTCTGGTCCGACAGCTATCGCATTCAGTCGTGAAGACGCAGTAGCACCTGCGAAAATCTTGAACGACTTTGCGAAGAAAAACGAAGCTCTTGAAATTAAGGGTGGAGTAGTTGAAGGTCGCGTCGTTGACGTGGATCAAATCAAAGCCTTGGCAGCATTGCCTTCCCGCGAAGGTTTGTTGTCCATGTTGCTCAGCGTGCTCCAAGCACCAATGCGCAACTTCGCATTGGCTGTCAAAGCCGTTGCAGAGAAGAACGAAGCGGAAGCGTAAGCTTAATCGCGTAACATACACTTTACTAAATATGGAGGTTTAACAAATGAGCAAAGAGCAAATCTTGGAAGCCATCAAAGGCATGTCCGTATTGGAATTGAACGACCTTGTTAAAGCAATTGAAGAAGAATTCGGCGTAACTGCAGCAGCTCCTGTAGCTGTAATGGGTGGCGCAGCTGGTGATGCTGGCGCAGCTGAACAAACTGAGTTTGACGTAATCTTGACTGCACCAGGCGCAGGCAAAATCAACGTTATCAAAGTTGTTCGTGAAATCACTGGTCTTGGCTTGAAAGAAGCTAAAGACTTGGTAGACAACTGCCCGAAACCATTGAAAGAAAAAGTAAGCAAAGAAGAAGCAGAAGCAGTAAAAGCGAAGCTCGAAGAAGCTGGCGCATCTGTAGAAGTGAAGTAATCTCTGCTTGCAAAGTGCGAACCCCTTGGAACTTGTTTTCAAGGGGTTCGTTGTCTAAGATACGACTTACCGATTTAGCTTAGGTGTCATCGAATACGAAGGGTAAATAGGGAACTCGACGCGCATCTTAGCCAATGAACGATAGCACTTTTTATTTTCACCATGACAGGAAGGGATCAAGATGGCAGGGCATTATTACAGCAAGCGTCCAGATGTAGAGCATAATCGCAAGAAATGGACGGTATCCTTGCGAGGTATGCAGCTAGCATTCGTGTCGGATGCCGGTGTATTTTCCAAAGGTGGTGTCGATTACGGCAGTCGAGTGCTGATTGATTGCATGGACATTCCTGAAGACGCCACCGTTCTTGATGTCGGCTGTGGTTATGGGCCGATTGGATTAACAGCTGCAAAACTGGCTACGCGCGGACGAGTAACGATGGTAGATGTGAATGAGCGAGCCTTAGATTTAGCGAGAGAGAACGCTCTTCTAAATGGAGTCCATAACGTCACGATTCAAGAGAGTGATGGCCTCAATGCGCTAGGTAGTGAGCATTATTCTGTTATTCTCACCAATCCGCCGATTCGTGCAGGCAAAGAGGTTGTTCATCGCATCTTTGAACAATCCTATGAGCATTTAGCAGACGGAGGTTCTCTATGGATTGTCATTCAGAAGAAACAGGGAGCGCCATCAGCGGAAGCGAAGCTGCAGCAGTTGTTTGGAGAAGATAACGTAGAGTTAGTTGTGAAGGACAAAGGGTATCGGATCTATCAAGCGAAGAAATCATTTCCAAGTTGACTCTGAGTTCCCAATATGGTATTATTATAAAATGTCAGTATTAGGATGGACTCCATGTCTACACATGGCCCAAATGTCAAGCCTTTTTTTGAAAGGATGCATACATTTTTGCGAAATGACGTATAATGTTTACATTTTGGGCAAGTCTATCGGATATGTAGTTGTATCGACAACAGGAAACGGCGACACGGGGGAAAACGGCGTCCATCGCATTTGCGTTTTGCCGTGAACGTGCGTTTTTCTTTTTTCTGACATTTTGTACTATATCATTTGTTTTTAGAGTCTCTTTCGTGGACTTTATTATAAAGGATACCGAAAAGGATTCGCAATCCATTTTTGTGAGTAGACATGAGGGGTGAGTTAAAGTTGGCAGGACATCTTGTTCAATATGGACGACGCACTCGGCGCAGTTATGCGCGCATCAAAGAGGTACTCGAAGTTCCGAACTTGATTGAAATCCAACAGAAATCGTATCAATGGTTTTTGGACGAAGGATTGCGCGAAATGTTCCAAGATATTTCGCCGATTCAGGATTTCACAGGTAATTTGGTTTTGGAATTTATCGATTACAGCTTGGGTGAACCCAAATATACAGTCGATGATTCGAAAGAACGCGATGTAACTTATGCGGCGCCGCTCCGCGTTAAAGTGCGCCTTCTTAACAAAGAGACCGGAGAGGTCAAAGAGCAGGAAGTGTTTATGGGTGATTTCCCGCTCATGACGGAAACGGGCACGTTCGTCATTAATGGTGCTGAACGTGTAATTGTCAGCCAGTTGGTTCGCTCTCCGAGTGTCTATTTCAGTACTAAAGTTGACAAGAACGGGAAGAAAACTTACACGGCGACAGTTATTCCGAATCGTGGTGCATGGCTGGAACTTGAGATGGATGCGAAGGACATTATCTATGTTCGTATCGACCGTACTCGTAAAATTCCTGTTACGGTATTGCTGAGAGCACTTGGATTCGGTACAGACGAGCAAATCTTAGATTTGCTTGGCCATGATGAGTATATCCGCAATACGCTGGACAAAGATAATACGGATTCAACAGAGAAGGCTCTGATTGAAATCTACGAGCGTCTGCGTCCGGGCGAGCCTCCTACACTCGAGAATGCAAGAAGCTTGCTGATTGCACGTTTCTTCGATCCGAAGCGCTATGATCTAGCGAATGTAGGTCGTTACAAGATTAATAAGAAGCTTCACATTAAGAACCGTTTGTTCAACCAACGCTTGGCGGAATCGCTTGTTGATACAGAAACAGGCGAAATCATTGCTGAAGCAGGTCAAGTTGTTGACCGTCGTCTCTTGGACGAAATTCTGCCTCGTCTTGAAAGCAATGTAGGTTTCAAAACCTATCATGTGGCAGGCGGAGTTATGGAGTCGGAAGATATTCCGGTCCAAGTCATCGACGTGTTCTCGCCAATTGAGGACGGTAAAGTTACTAAAATTATTGCAAACCGCAATATCGACAAGTCCGTGAAGAACATTACTCCTGCGGATATCATTTCGTCGATCAACTATTTTATTAACTTGCTGCACGGAATTGGTAGCACAGATGATATCGACCACTTGGGTAACCGTCGTCTGCGTTCCGTTGGTGAATTGCTGCAGAACCAGTTCCGTATCGGTTTGTCCCGTATGGAGCGCGTTGTGCGCGAGCGGATGTCCATTCAGGATGCGAACGTGATTACGCCACAGGCGCTCATTAACATTCGCCCGGTTATTGCATCCATTAAAGAGTTCTTCGGTAGCTCGCAGTTGTCTCAGTTCATGGATCAGACGAACCCACTTGCGGAACTTACGCATAAGCGTCGTCTGTCTGCACTCGGACCTGGTGGTTTGACGCGTGAGCGCGCGGGCTTTGAAGTTCGTGACGTCCATCCATCCCACTATGGCCGTATGTGTCCGATCGAGACTCCAGAGGGTCCGAACATCGGTTTGATCAACTCCTTGTCTACGTTTGCTCGAGTGAACGAGTATGGCTTCATTGAAGCACCATATCGTTGGGTCGATCCGAAGACAGGGCAGGTTACAGAACAAATCGATTACATGACTGCTGACGAAGAAGATAACTATGTAGTCGCACAGGCGAATGCACCGCTGAATGAAGACGGCACATTCCGTGACGAAACAGCTATCGTTCGTTACAACAAGCAATCAGATAACATCTTGACGATGCCTACGGATCGTGTTGACTACATGGACGTATCGCCGAAGCAGGTTGTGTCGGTAGCGACAGCGCTCATTCCGTTCTTGGAGAACGATGACTCCAACCGTGCGCTCATGGGATCGAACATGCAGCGGCAAGCGGTGCCTTTGCTCATACCAGAAGCTCCGTTTGTTGGTACAGGAATGGAATACAAGTCTGCAAAAGACTCTGGTGTATGTATCGTCTCCAAAGTAGACGGTGTCATCGAGCGTGTTACAGCGAATGAAGTTCAAGTTCGCAAGGTTGAAGTGATTGATGGTAAAGAGGTCAGAGGTGACCTCGTCAAATATAAATTGCAGAAGTTTATGCGTTCCAACCAAGGAACATGCATTAACCAACGTCCACTTGCCAAGAAAGGCGATATCGTTAAGAAAGGCGACATCTTGGCGGACGGCCCTTCCACAGAGGTCGGCGAATTGGCCCTTGGACGCAACGTTGTTGTCGCGTTCATGACATGGGAAGGTTACAACTACGAGGATGCGATCTTGCTCTCCGAGAAGATGGTGAAAGAGGATGTATACACGTCCATTCACATCGAAGAGTACGAGTCCGAAGCTCGTGATACGAAACTTGGACCAGAAGAGATTACTCGTGATATTCCGAACGTCGGCGAAGAAGCGCTCAAGAACTTGGATGAGCGCGGAATCATTCGCGTCGGTGCGGAAATTAAAGACGGTGACATTCTCGTTGGTAAAGTAACACCTAAAGGGGTTACGGAACTGACAGCAGAAGAACGCCTCTTGCATGCAATCTTCGGCGAGAAGGCGCGTGAAGTACGTGATACTTCCTTGCGTGTGCCTCACGGTACTGACGGTATCGTCGTTGATGTTAAAGTATTTACACGTGAGAACGGGGACGAACTCCCTCCAGGTGTGAATCAACTCGTTCGTGTTTATATTGCCCAAAAACGTAAAATTTCCGAGGGCGATAAGATGGCGGGACGCCACGGTAACAAGGGTGTCATCGCACGTATCTTGCCTGAAGAAGATATGCCGTTCCTTCCGGACGGTACGCCTGTTCAAGTCGTCTTGAACCCACTAGGGGTACCATCGCGGATGAACATCGGTCAGGTACTCGAGGTTCACTTGGGTATGGCGGCACGTTATCTTGGTATGCACATGGCTACTCCGGTATTCGACGGTGCTACAGAGTATGACGTGTTCGATACGATGGAAGAAGCAGGCATGCAGCGCAACGGTAAGACAATCTTGTACGACGGTCGTACAGGTGACCCGTTCGAGCGCGAAGTTACGGTTGGTGTCATGTACATGATCAAGCTCGCACACATGGTTGATGATAAGATCCATGCTCGTTCTACTGGACCATACTCTCTCGTTACGCAGCAGCCGCTTGGTGGTAAAGCACAGTTCGGTGGTCAGCGCTTCGGGGAGATGGAGGTATGGGCACTCGAAGCCTATGGTGCAGCTTATACATTGCAAGAGATTCTTACAGTCAAGTCCGATGATGTCGTCGGCCGCGTGAAGACGTATGAATCGATTGTGAAGGGCGAAAATGTTCCTGAGCCAGGTGTTCCTGAATCGTTCAAGGTTCTTATCAAAGAGCTGCAAAGCTTGGGTATGGATGTCAAGATCTTGACAGAGAACGAAGAAGAAATTGAGATGCGTGAAATCGATGAAGATGACGATATTCCGCAGGATAAGTTGAATCTCGGCATGGATGACGAGTACGTCACCGAGTAAGCTGCCGAAGTCGTATAACGTTGGATCGGACGGTGGCCGTTAGCGAATTGCTATACGGCCACCGCCAGCCCATATATGGTTCGAACACAGAATTCCGCTCCTGTGTACTGACAGAGCGGTACACTCAAGTACAGATTAAGGAGGGTCGCTCCTTGATGGACGTCAACAATTTTGAATTTATGAAAATCGGGCTTGCCTCTCCCGAAAAGATTCGTTCTTGGTCCCGTGGCGAAGTCAAGAAGCCGGAAACGATTAACTATCGTACGCTCAAACCGGAGAAAGAAGGTTTGTTCTGCGAGAAGATTTTCGGACCGACGAAGGACTGGGAGTGTCATTGCGGTAAATACAAGCGTGTACGTTACAAAGGCGTTGTCTGTGATCGATGCGGCGTTGAAGTAACACGCCAGAAGGTGCGCCGTGAACGGATGGGCCATATTGAATTGGCTGCTCCTGTATCGCACATTTGGTACTTCAAGGGAATTCCAAGCCGCATGGGCTTGGCGCTGGACATGTCTCCACGCTCCTTGGAAGAGATCATTTACTTTGCTTCTTATGTTGTAACAGAGCCCGGGGATACACCTCTTGAGAAAAAGCAACTGCTTTCCGAGAAGGAATATCGCAGCTACCGTGAGAAATATGGTCATGCATTCCAAGCTGGTATGGGTGCTGAAGCAGTTAAGAAGCTGTTGCAAGACTTGGATGTTGAGAAAGAACTTGAAGTGCTGAAGGAAGAGCTTCGTACGGCACAAGGCCAACGCCGCAACCGTGCGATCAAGCGACTAGAAGTAATCGAGGCATTCCGTAACTCTGGCAACCAACCAGATTGGATGATTCTCGATGTTCTTCCAGTTATTCCTCCAGAGCTTCGTCCAATGGTACAGCTCGATGGCGGTCGCTTTGCGACGTCTGACTTGAATGACCTGTATCGCCGTGTTATCAACCGGAACAACCGCTTGAAGCGTTTGCTTGATTTGGGTGCTCCGGACATTATCGTACAGAACGAGAAGCGCATGCTGCAGGAAGCAGTAGACGCATTGATTGATAACGGTCGCCGTGGTCGTCCAGTAACAGGCCCTGGTAACCGTCCATTGAAATCGCTCAGCCATATGCTCAAAGGTAAGCAAGGTCGCTTCCGTCAGAACTTGCTCGGTAAACGGGTTGACTACTCTGGTCGTTCCGTTATCGTCGTAGGTCCTTACTTGAAGATGTACCAATGTGGTTTGCCGAAGGAAATGGCGCTTGAGCTGTTCAAACCTTTTGTCATGAAAGAACTCGTGAATAAAGGTTTGGCACACAATATTAAGAGCGCGAAACGTAAAGTAGAGCGCATTAGCCCGGAAGTATGGGACGTTCTCGAAGAGGTTATTCGTGAGCACCCAGTCTTGCTTAACCGTGCACCAACACTTCACCGACTCGGTATCCAAGCATTTGAACCGATTCTGGTAGAAGGGAAAGCAATCCGTCTTCACCCACTCGTATGTACAGCCTACAACGCTGACTTCGACGGTGACCAAATGGCGGTTCACGTTCCGTTGTCTGCAGAAGCACAAGCAGAAGCTCGTCTTCTTATGCTCGCTTCCGGCAACATCTTGAACCCGAAAGACGGTAAGCCAGTTGTAACACCATCTCAGGATATGGTTCTCGGATCCTTCTACTTGACGATGGACAACAAGGAAGCTAAAGGAACAGGTATGATCTTTGGCTCCGTCAATGAGGCTGTATCTGCTTATCAACGTGGTTCAGCATCCTTGCATGCACGTGTTGCAATTCCAGTACGTGAATTGGGCAAGTCTGACTTTACTGAAAAACAACAAGATGCGTTCCTTATTACAACGGTTGGACGTATCATTTTCAACGAAATATTCCCGGCAGATTTCCCGTACATCAATGAGCCGACGAAGCGCAATTTGTTCGAGGGAACACCGGATCATTATTTCGTATATGAGAAAGGCGCGAATATTAGAGAAATAATCGAAAATATTCCGCAAACAGGTGGGGTAGGTAAAGACTATCTTGGTCAAATTATCGCCCGCTGCTTCGATGTATTCCATACAACGAAGACTTCGGTTATTTTGGATCGAATCAAGGAGATCGGCTTTACGTATTCCACAAAAGCAGGTATCTCGATTGCGGTATCCGACGTTATCGTACCGCAAGAGAAAGTGGATATCTTGAAGGAATCCGAAGAGAAGGTTCGTGTCATTACAAATCAGTATCGTCGTGGTCTGATTACGAATGAGGAACGTTACGATCGTGTTATCGAGGTATGGTCAAACACGAAAGATCGTATTACCGAGATTTTGATGAAATCGATGGAACGTTACAACTCCATCATGCTCATGGTTGACTCCAAAGCACGGGGTAACAAATCGCAGATTACTCAGTTGGGTGGTATGCGTGGTCTCATGGCCAACCCGTCCGGTCGAATCATCGAGTTGCCAATTAAATCGAACTTCCGTGAGGGCCTGACGGTCTTGGAATACTTTATTTCCACTCACGGTGCGCGTAAAGGTCTCGCGGATACGGCTCTTCGTACGGCGGATTCGGGTTACTTGACTCGTCGTCTCGTTGACGTTGCACAAGACGTTATCGTTCGTGAAGAAGATTGTGGTACGGATAAAGGCTTCTTAGTAGCCAACATCTCCGACGGTAAGGAAGTTATCGAAGGCTTGTACGACCGTATCGAAGGTCGCTATTCCGGTGAAACGGTTCGTCATCCGGAGACAAAGGAGATCCTTGTTAACCGTAACGAACTGATTGATACGGATAAGGCAGAGTTGATCGTCAATGCTGGCGTCAAGAAGATGATGATTCGTTCCGTACTCAGCTGCCGTGCTCGTCACGGTGTATGTAAGATTTGTTATGGTCGCAACCTGGCGACTGGTAAGCACGTTGAAATTGGTGAATCTGTTGGTATCATCGCGGCTCAGTCCATCGGTGAACCAGGTACACAGCTCACCATGCGTACGTTCCATACCGGTGGTGTCGCGGGTGACGATATTACTCAAGGTTTGCCGCGTATCCAGGAGTTGTTCGAGGCGCGTAATCCGAAAGGGCAAGCGATCATTTCCGAGATCGATGGTGTGGTTAAAGAAATTCGCGAAGCGAAAGATCGTCGTGAAATCGAAGTCCAAGGTGAGGCAGAGTCCAAAGTGTACTCCGTCACATATGGTTCTCGTGTCCGCGTAAGCGAAGGCATGGCAATCGAAGCCGGCGATGAGATTACAGACGGTTCTATCGACCCTAAAGAAATGCTCCGCATTAAAGGTATCCGTGGCGTTCAGAACTACATCTTGCAGGAAGTTCAACGCGTATACCGGAACCAAGGGGTAGAAATTAACGATAAGCACGTCGAAGTTATGATCAAGCAAATGCTTCGTAAAATCCGTATCATCGATGCGGGTGAAACGACATTGCTTCCAGGATCATTCGTTGACATGCATGAATATGAAGCAGCGAACAAAGAAGCGATCCTCTCTGGCAAGGAACCTGCTGTTGCGAAACCGATCTTGCTCGGTATCACGAAGGCATCCTTGGAGACAGACTCCTTCTTGTCTGCAGCATCCTTCCAGGAGACGACTCGAGTTCTTACTGATGCAGCGATCAAAGGTAAAGTCGACCAATTGCTCGGCTTGAAAGAGAACGTTATTATCGGTAAGTTGATTCCTGCAGGTACAGGTATGAACCGTTATCGCAGCGTTAAAGTGATTAATCCGCTTGACGAGGAAGTAACGGAAGAATCCCTTGATGCAGCAGGTGTTGGCGCAGCGGAGTAAGCTCTACTATAGAGGTTTCAAATGAGGTGGTTGGCGCTGTCTAGATGGCGCCAACCTCCATTTTTGTGACAAATATATCGTTTTAAAAAAGAAGTTATGAAATTGCTTGACACTGGGTAAACGAAGTGCTATTATGTCGTAGTGTGCCCAAGACAAAGACCTGTACTTTTGGAGGAACATGCATCATGTCTAATGAAAAAGGTTTACAGGATGCAACAATTCGTATTGGGACGAAGCAAACATTGAAGATGGTTGAACTTGATAAAGCCATCGAGGTGTACATTGCCGAAGACGCTGATGACCACGTTACATCGAAAGTCGTAAGCTTATGTGAGAAGAAGGGCATCAAATTGACATATGTCAGCACGATGCGCGACCTTGGCAAGGCATGCGGCATCGAAGTAGGTGCAGCAGTCGCAGCTGTCGTTGAAGAAGAATAGGGAAGCCGATTGTTTTTGTAACAGAAGAAATTCTGGGGCAAAGACATTTCATTTGTTCATTTATGAACCACCTGGATCTGTGGACTTAAATGAATGATTTATGAAGGTGTCGATAATATGGGAAGGGGGTGCCAACATGCCAACAATTAACCAATTGGTACGTAAGGGCCGCAAAGATAAAGTAACTAAATCCAAATCCCCAGCTTTGCAAAAAGGTTTCAACGCGTTGAAACGCGAAGAAACGGATTTGAGCGCGCCACAAAAACGCGGTGTCTGCACTCGTGTAGGTACAATGACTCCGAAGAAACCGAACTCCGCGCTTCGTAAATATGCTCGTGTTCGCTTGACGAACCGTGTAGAAGTTACAGCGTACATCGGTGGTATCGGCCACAACTTGCAAGAGCACAGTGTTGTTCTCGTTCGCGGTGGTCGTGTAAAAGACCTTCCGGGTGTTCGTTACCACATCGTTCGCGGTGCATTGGATACTGCAGGTGTAAACAATCGTATGCAAGCTCGTTCCAAATACGGTACGAAGCGTCCTAAAGCTAAGAAATAAGAAGTTAATGCTACTCAGAAAGGGGGATTCACATGCCACGCAAAGGTCCTGTTACTAAGCGCGACGTGTTGCCGGATCCGGTGTATAACAGCAAGCTTGTTACTCGCTTGATCAACCGCATCATGCTCGACGGTAAACGTGGTGTTGCTCAATCGATCTTGTACAACTCTTTCGAAATCATTCGTGAGCGTACAGGCAACGATCCTATGGAAGTATTTGAAGCAGCACTGAAAAACATCATGCCAGTCCTTGAAGTTAAAGCTCGCCGTGTAGGTGGTTCTAACTATCAAGTACCTATCGAAGTTAAACCTGAGCGCCGCACATCCTTGGGATTGCGCTGGTTGGTTAACTACTCCCGCAACCGCGGTGAGAAAACGATGGAAGAGCGTTTGGCAGCAGAGATTATCGATGCTTCCAACAACACTGGTGCAGCAGTTAAGAAACGCGAAGATACGCACAAAATGGCTGAAGCGAACAAAGCGTTTGCTCACTACCGTTGGTAGGATAAAGCTGTTTTGGTCTCGATATTCGAGTAACCAAACTCAATTTGAAGGGAGACCATTCCATGGCAAGAGAGTTCTCCTTAGCAAATACGCGTAACATCGGAATCATGGCTCACATCGATGCCGGTAAAACAACAACTACGGAGCGTATCTTGTTCTACACAGGCCGTACTCACAAAATCGGAGAGGTGCATGAAGGCGCCGCTACGATGGACTGGATGGAGCAAGAGCAAGAGCGTGGTATTACGATCACTTCCGCTGCGACTACAGCGCAATGGAAGGGTCATCGTGTAAATATCATCGATACTCCGGGGCACGTTGACTTTACGGTAGAGGTTGAGCGTTCCCTTCGCGTATTGGACGGAGCAGTAGGCGTGTTCTCCGCTAAAGAAGGCGTAGAACCGCAATCTGAAACGGTATGGCGTCAAGCTGACAAGTACAGCGTACCTCGTATCGCTTACGTTAACAAAATGGACATCATCGGCGCTGATTACCTCAACGTTATCGAGTCCATGAAGGATCGTTTGCAAGCGAATGCTGTTGCAATTCAGCTGCCTATCGGTGCAGAAAACGACTTCACAGGCATCATTGATTTGATGGAAGAGAAAGCTTACATCTTCAAAGATGACTTGGGTAAAGAAGTTGATGAAACAGAAGTTCCTGCTGAGTTCAAAGACAAAGTCGCTGAACTTCGTATGGAAATGATTGAGAAAATCGCAGAACTCGACGAAGAGTTGATGATGAAATACCTCGAAGGCGAAGAAATTACAGTTCCTGAACTGAAAGCAGCTCTTCGCAAAGGGGTATGCAGCGTTCAAATCTTCCCAGTAGTATGTGGTTCTTCTTACCGCAACAAAGGCGTACAGCTCATGATTGACGCTGTCGTTGACTACTTGCCATCCCCACTTGATGTACCTGACATTAAAGGTCATCTTGAAGATGGTGAAGAAGAAGTTCGTCATTCTTCGGACGAAGAGCCGTTCTCGGCACTTGCGTTCAAGATCATGACTGACCCTTATGTTGGTAAGTTGACGTTCTTCCGCGTTTACTCTGGTGTATTGAATTCCGGTTCTTACGTCTTGAACGCGACAAAAGGCAAACGTGAACGTATTGGCCGTATCCTTCAAATGCATGCGAACAGCCGTGAAGAAATCGCTACAGTACATGCTGGCGATATCGCTGCTGCCGTTGGTTTGAAAGATACAGGTACAGGCGACACACTCTGCGATGAGAAGTCTCCGATCATCTTGGAATCCATGAACTTCCCAGATCCGGTTATCAGTATCGCAGTTGAGCCGAAGACAAAAGCAGACCAAGATAAAATGGGTACTGCTTTGTCAAAATTGACAGAAGAAGACCCAACACTCCGTGTTTACACTGATGAGGAGACAGGTCAAACGATCTTGTCCGGTATGGGTGAGCTTCACCTCGATATCATCATCGACCGTATGCGTCGTGAGTTCAAGGTTGAGACGAACGTAGGTAGCCCACAGGTTGCTTACCGTGAGACATTCCGTCAACAGGCTAAAGTTGAAGGTAAATTCGTACGTCAGTCCGGTGGTCGTGGTCAATACGGTCACGTATGGATCGACTTCGAACCTCTCGAAGCAGGATCAGGATTCGTGTTCGAGAACAAAATCGTTGGTGGCGTAGTCCCTCGTGAATACGTACCTGCGGTTCAAGCTGGTATTGAAGAATCCATGAAGAACGGTGTCTTGGCAGGCTTCCCATTGGTTGACCTCAAGGCTACTATCTTCGATGGTTCCTACCATGATGTTGACTCCAATGAAATGGCGTTTAAAATCGCTGGTTCCATGGCGCTTAAAGCTGCTAAGGACAAGTGTAAGCCAGTATTGCTTGAGCCAATCATGAAAGTAGAAGTTACAGTACCAGAAGAGTATATGGGCGACGTTATGGGTATGTTGAACTCCCGCCGTGGTCGTATCGAAGGTATGGATACTCGTGCAGGTGCACAAATTATCCGTGCTAAGGTGCCTCTCTCCGAGATGTTCGGTTACTCCACAACATTGCGTTCCGGTACTCAAGGACGCGGTGTGTTCTCTATGGAACTCTCTCACTATGAAGAAGTTCCTAAGAATATCTCCGAAGAGATTATCGCGAAGAACAAAGGCGAATAATTTCGCTTCTGATTCATTTGCTATCGGCTGAGCGCATGACTTGTCATGTGTCTCGGCTGCTTATAACATATATCTATTCCACTTATTGAAGGAGGACTAGTTCAAATGGCAAAGGCTAAGTTTGAACGTACGAAACCGCACGTTAATATCGGTACAATTGGTCACGTTGACCATGGTAAAACAACTTTGACAGCGGCTATCACAACAGTTCTGTCTAAAAAATATGGTAACGGTGCAGCTGTAGCATTCGATCAAATCGATAAAGCTCCAGAAGAGCGCGAGCGCGGTATCACAATCTCCACGTCCCACGTAGAGTATGAGTCCGCTAACCGTCACTATGCACACGTTGACTGCCCAGGTCACGCCGACTATGTTAAAAACATGATCACTGGTGCTGCTCAAATGGATGGCGCGATTCTCGTAGTATCCGCAGCTGACGGCCCAATGCCACAAACACGCGAGCACATCTTGTTGTCTCGCCAAGTAGGCGTACCTTACATCGTCGTATTCATGAACAAATGCGACATGGTTGAAGACGAAGAGTTGTTGGAATTGGTTGAAATGGAAATTCGCGATTTGCTTAGCGAATACGAATTCCCTGGCGATGACACTCCAGTTATCCGCGGTTCCGCTCGTGAAGCTCTTCAAAACCCAGACGGAGAATGGGCTGACAAAATCGTTGAATTGTTCACACAAATCGACGAGTACATCCCAACTCCAGAACGTGACACTGACAAGCCATTCTTGATGCCAGTCGAGGACGTATTCTCCATCACTGGTCGTGGTACAGTTGCTACTGGCCGCGTAGAGCGTGGTACTGTTAAAGTCGGCGACGAGATCGAAATCGTTGGTATCCAAGAAGAGACTCGTAAGTCCGTAGTAACAGGCGTTGAAATGTTCCGTAAACTTTTGGATTCCGCTCAAGCTGGTGACAACATCGGTGCGTTGCTTCGTGGTGTAGACCGCAGCAACATCGAGCGTGGTCAAGTATTGGTTAAGCCAGGTTCGGTTAAACCACATACTGAGTTCACTGCTCAAGTTTACGTTTTGACTAAAGAAGAAGGTGGCCGTCATAAGCCATTCTTCACAGGCTACCGTCCACAGTTCTACTTCCGTACAACGGACGTAACTGGTATCATCAACTTGCCAGAAGGTACTGAAATGGTTATGCCTGGTGACAACATCACAGTTACTGTACAATTGATCGCTCCAATCGCGATCGAAGAAGGTACACGCTTCGCGATCCGCGAAGGTGGCCGTACAGTAGGTGCTGGTGCGGTTGCAACTATCATTAAATAATGATAGTACCGACAATAGTCGGTAATAAGAGCCCCTTATCCTTACGGATAAGGGGCTTTTTGCTTTAAAAAAAACACAGCTTTTGTTCAATATTCTTTCAAGAAGTCCCTTCCAGATCACTGTACATGATTTCTGTTATAGCGCTATAATATGTAACAATATAAGCTTACATATAGGTATGTAGATCTAGTAATATAGGGATTTAGGCCGATAAGTGAGGCGCAGGAAGGAAGAGCGACTGAAATGAGCAAAAAGCTATTAGGATGGGCAGGAAAGTGGAATAAGGAACAAACTGTGGATAGAATTGCACCAATATCCGAAGAAGCTAAATTAATGGAGCAAGGTATGATTCATTTATCCACAACTCATCCTATACATAAACAGATCGAAGTGATCGGAATGACAACAGAAGACCTAACTTTACTGCGTCAGCTCAAGCCATATTTATTGCTGCATATGAAATCATTAACGGAGGCATTTTATTCGGTTATTTTGAGTGTAGAGCATTTAAAGCAACTCATAACAAAACATAGTACAATCGAACGATTGCAGTTAACGCTTGAACGTCATATCGAAGAAATGTTTGATGGAAAAATAAATGATGAATTTGTAGGGAAACGAATTCGTATTGCAGACGTTCATCGCCATATCGGTCTCGAAACGAAATGGTACATGGCAGCTTTTCAGAATATGCAGAACCGGCTTCTTGATCTGATTGCAGCGGAGATCCGCAATGCAGAAGATCGAATGAAGGCGATTTTGGCTGTGAATAAAATATTGAACTTGGAGCAACAGCTTGTCCTTGAGGCATATGAAGAACGAAACCGATTAGAGCGAGAAGAACAATATCAACAGGTCAAGAATGAACTGAAGGGGAGTATCGCACAACTTAGTAATCAACTTGAACTGTTAACGACGGAAACAAAGCATACAATTGAACAACTGGTCGAACGAGGCAAGAGTGTAAAAAATATCATTGAACATACAGCTTCTACTGTACGGCATGCTCAACTAGAGGCAGATGAGGGGGAGCGAATGATGCGTACGTATATCGAGCGTATTCAGGACATTGACCACAACGCTTTGCTGATGAAGGGGCATGTTGATCAGTTGAAGGACACGTCTGCTCAGATCAGGACAATTGTTAGTGCTGTAAAGGAAATTGCAGGTCAAACGAAACTGCTGTCGCTTAATGCATCTATTGAAGCAGCGCGTGCAGGTGAACATGGTGCAGGTTTCGCTGTAGTAGCCAAAGAAGTGAACAAGCTGGCTGATCATACAAAGGATACCGTAGCTCATATTGAAGAACTCGTCGGCAATTCGAATTTGGCAACGAATGCAGTTGTATATAATATTGAAGTGGTGAAATCGAGTGTAGGAACAGTTCGGGGACAAGCAGATGCTGCCGGAAACGCGTTCCAGCAAATTGTTGATCATGTTGAGCACAGTACATCGAATATGGAGCATATCCAAGGCGAGATGAGCGATTTGCTGCAAATGATCAGTCATATCCATGAGGCGACAGCTGAAGTTGCGGCATCAGCAGAGCAGCTCAATCGAACGACGAAGCATTTGTAGTCTAATTGATTTCCTATTCGATAGAAATATAGCATACAGTGGAAGAGACTGGTTTAATAACTAGTCTTTTTCTATGTTATGGCAGTTTATCATGTTATGATTGCTTTCGTATTTACTTCGTTATGATGAACAGGGGGAGACAAATGAGAAAGTGGATGAGTCACGCAATTGTTTTAACGCTAGTGAGTGTGTTGCTATTAACGTCTATGGCTGGTACCGCTTCAGCGAAATCAGAATTTTTGAAGGAAGGTACAATAGTAGGTAAAGTTTCTGAGGTACAATTAAAAGGTTCAATTAATGGAATAGCTATTACAGGGTATACGTTTCGCGATTCACTGTGGATTCCAGTTAGTCATTTATCACAATATGGGTTCGACATACAAGCCAATGGGAATTCCGGACCAATTCGAATTCTTCGAAATACAAGTAAACCTGTAAAAGGGATGGCGGCTGATAAAATAAAGAAGCCAACAAGCAAGCTCACAAACGTTCATTTCACGCAAAAAGACGTTTTGCTAGGTAATCGCAAGCTTACTACATATCAAATTGATAATTCAGCTGTTATTCGATTAAATGACTTAGCTTTGTTTGGTGAAGTACTATGGAATGGACAAAGTAAAACGCTTGAGTTAAAACTAGGCAATATGGAATATGAAAATACTCTCGGCATTTGGATTGCAGGTGATAAGGCATATAATAGAAGTGATAAACAGATAAATGAAATAAGCATTAAACACTTCTTCATGTATAGAGGGAATTTGTATGACGTAAGTGAAGTTATCGATACTGCAGGTAAGCAATTTGCAGATATTCAAGGACTCATTGATCCAGATTCAAAAGAGAAGCTTGTAGATACTTACATTGGTTCAACTGTTGAATATGTAATTACATCGACTGGAGATCGAATCGATAATCCATACTTGAAGCAAGATAGTGATTATTATAAGAGCAAGACAATGGCAGAAGACGTATTGTTCCAATTGAAAAGTGTGAAGACCTATATGGAAGCAGCGGAAAAAGAATACTACATGAAATTGAAAGAGGAACTAAAAAATAACGGAAATCGTCCTCTTAAATTCGTAACACAAAAAATTACTTACAATCGTTTTGGAAGTCCAGAAGTCAACTTATCCCTAAAAAATCTAACTGAGAAAAAAGTCGTTTCTTTTGAATTGACGATAACCGGTTATGATGGGAAAGGTCGCATCGTGAAGAACAGCATCACTGGGGAAAGCCAAGTAAAAGGACGAGCTAAAGATTTTGGGAAGTATGGATCTGGAGATGTTATTGAATTTACATGGGTAATGGATTTTTATAACGATATGGTCAAGGCGAATGCTAAACTTACATCGGTTAAGTTCTCCGACGGTACAGTATGGAGAGCGAAGTAATTCAGGCAGCTTACGGAGGCTGGAACAACATCCAGAACCTTCAACTTTCATTATATATATAAACTGTGATAGACTCTAACAAGTGCCTAATAGAATCGAGTTATGTAGTGTCCTGGCTGTCCGCAAGCAAACGTCTGAAAAGATTACGAAAAAAACTTGCAATAGTCGGGACATTTATATATAATAGTGAATGTTGTTCGTCGACGTTGCGATGAAGTGAGAGGTTACCGACACACCCGGCCCCTTTGCCATGGCGATGTGTTAGGAAAATTTTCACGGAGTATGTCCGATGCAAAATTGGGCGATAAAAGGAGGGACTAAAATGGCAAAGCAAAAAATTCGTATTCGCTTGAAAGCATACGATCACAGAATTCTTGACCAATCCGCTGAGAAAATCGTTGAAACGGCTAAACGTTCCGGTGCTGGAGTATCCGGTCCAATCCCGTTGCCAACGGAGAAGCAAATCATTACGATTCTTCGTGCGGTGCACAAGTATAAGGATTCCCGCGAGCAGTTCGAAATGCGCACTCATAAGCGCCTTATCGACATCGTGAATCCAACGCCGCAAACGGTGGACGCGCTGATGCGCTTGGACTTGCCGTCCGGTGTAGATATCGAAATTAAATTGTAAGACAGTTGAAACGGTTATCCACATGTGGATAGCGAAGCCGTTTCTACTTCATTATGAACGGACTAAGGAAAGAAAAGAGGTGTCAACATGAAAGGTATCTTAGGTAAAAAGCTCGGCATGACTCAAGTATTTACCGCTGAAGGTAATGTACTGCCGGTAACTGTTATCGAAGCTGGCCCTTGCGTCGTTCTTCAAAAGAAAGACGTTGAGAACGATGGCTACGAAGCTATTCAAATCGGCTACGCTGATAAGAAAGAAAAGCGTGCTACGAAACCAGAAATCGGTCACGCGAAAAAAGCTAACGCAACACCTAAGCGCTACGTTAAGGAACTTCGTGGTGTGGATCTTTCTCAATATGAAGTTGGCCAAGAATTGAAGGCTGATTTGTTCGCTGAGGGAGAATTCGTTGACGTTACAGGTATCTCGAAAGGTAAAGGCTTTGCCGGCGTAATTAAGCGTTGGGGACAAAGCACGGGTCCTATGTCTCACGGTTCCCGTTACCATCGTGGACCAGGTTCCATGGGTTCCATTCAAGCGAACCGCGTACCGAAGGGCAAACGCCTTCCAGGTCACATGGGTACTGACACAGTAACAATTCAAAATCTTGAAGTTGTTAAAGTGGATGCAGAACGCAATGTTATCCTCGTTAAAGGTTCTATTCCAGGCCCTAAAAACAGCTTCGTTAACGTTAAATCTGCAATTAAAAAGTAATTGGTGAGGAAAGGAGGAGCACATTATGCCTAAAGTAGCAGTTTACAACATGAGCGGTGCGCAAGTTGGCGAGATCGAATTGTCCGACAGCGTATTCGGCATTGAACCAAACAAAAACGTACTTCATGATGCAGTTGTGATGCAGCTTGCATCTATGCGTCAAGGTACTCATAAAGTTAAAGGCCGTTCCGAAGTTCGCGGCGGCGGTCGTAAACCATGGAAACAAAAAGGCACAGGTCGTGCGCGTCAAGGTTCCATTCGTTCGCCACAATGGGTTGGCGGCGGTACAGTATTTGGACCGACACCACGTAGCTATGCTTACAAGCTTCCTAAGAAAGTTCGTCGTTTGGCGATTAAATCCGCATTGTCTTCGAAAGTGTTGGCAGAGCAAATTATCGTAATCGATAGCCTTGCTTTGAACACGCCGAAAACGAAGGAATTCGCGGCAGTATTGAACAACCTAAAAGTGGATCGCAAAGCGCTTGTCGTGCTTCCTGAGTACAACGACAACGTGGCACTTTCCGCTCGCAACATTCCTTCTGTGAAGCTTGTTGCAGCTGATGGTGTTAACGTATATGATGTTCTTCGCCATGAGAAGCTCATCATCACGAAGGATGCGGTTCAGAAGGTAGAGGAGGTGTTCGCATAATGAAAGACCCTCGCGATATCATTAAGCGTCCGGTTATTACTGAGCGTACAGCAGACATGATGAATGACTTGAAATACGTATTCGAAGTTGATATGCGTGCTAACAAGACTGAAATCAAATTGGCTGTAGAGCAAATCTTCAAAGTGAAGGTAGCGAACGTGAACACGCTTCGTATGCCTGCTAAGCCAAAACGCTATGGCCGTCACTCCGGCTACACTTCCGAATGGAAGAAAGCGTTCGTCACTTTGGCAAAAGACAGCAAGCCACTCGAGTTCTTCGAGACGGTTTAATATAGACTTCTGAAGTAAGGAGGGAAAACAAGTGCCTATCAAAAAGTACAAACCGACATCCCCGGCTCGTCGTAATATGAGCGTGTCCACGTTCGAAGAAATTACAACGAATGTACCGGAGAAATCGTTGCTTGCGCCTTTGAGCAAAACTGCTGGCCGCAACAACCAAGGTAAAATTACGGTTCGTCACCACGGTGGTGGACACAAACGTAAATACCGTATCATCGATTTCAAACGTAACAAGGATGGCATTCCAGGCCGCGTTGCTACAATCGAGTACGATCCAAACCGTACTTCCAACATTGCGTTGATCAACTATGCTGATGGTGAAAAGCGTTATATCATCGCTCCTAAAGGATTGAAAGTAGGCGACGTTATCGAGTCCGGTACCGGCGCAGACATCAAGATCGGTAACGCATTGCCAATGGAAAACATTCCAGTAGGTACAGTTATCCACAACATCGAATTGCAACCAGGTAAGGGTGGTCAGTTGGTTCGCGCCGCTGGTACGGAAGCTCAATTGCTTGGTAAAGAAGAGAAGTACGTAACAGTACGTTTGTCTTCTGGCGAAGTTCGTAAATTGTTGAAAGTGTGCCGTGCTACAATCGGTTCCGTAGGTAACGGTGACCATGAGCTTATCAAAATCGGTAAAGCAGGCCGTAACCGCTGGTTGGGCAAACGTCCAGTCGTTCGTGGTGTGGTAATGAACCCGGTTGATCACCCTCACGGTGGTGGTGAAGGTAAAGCTCCAATCGGTCGTAAGTCTCCTATGTCTCCATGGGGCAAACCGACACTTGGTTACAAAACGCGTAAAAAAGGTAAACATTCCGATAAATATATCGTTCGTCGTCGCACGAAATAATATGTTTCCATTTGATTGCGCAGCAGCGTAATCACAAACGAATCAGTTCTGTCGAAGGGAGGATTCATATATGGGTCGCAGTTTGAAAAAAGGACCATTCGTTGATGGTCACCTGATGAAGAAAGTTGAAGGATTGAACGATACAAGCAAGAAAGTTGTTATCAAGACTTGGTCCCGTCGTTCTACAATTTTCCCTCAATTTATCGGTCATACGTTCGGGGTATATGACGGACGTAAACATGTACCAGTATACGTAACGGAAGATATGGTTGGGCATAAGCTTGGCGAATTCGCACCAACACGTACGTACAAAGGTCATGACGATGACAGAAAAACAGGCAAACGCTAATTATTGATATAGCATTCGAGGGGAGGTACTTCCATGCAAGCAAAAGCACATGCGAATAACATTCGCATCGCCCCACGCAAGGTTAAGCTGGTTATTGACTTGATCCGCGGCAAACAAGTGGGCGAAGCAATCGCAATTTTGCGCCACACGCCGAAGTCAGCTTCGCCAGTGGTTGAAAAATTGTTGAACTCTGCAATTGCCAATGCAGAACACAACCATCAAATGGACGTTAATAGTCTCGTTATTTCGGAAGTCTTCGTAAACCAAGGACCAACGATGAAACGTTTCCGTCCACGCGCTATGGGACGTGCGAGCCGCATTAACAAAAGAACAAGCCACATCACGCTTGTAGTATCTGAAAAATAAGGAGGGACAACGTGTGGGTCAAAAGGTAAATCCAGTCGGACTTCGAGTGGGCGTTATCCGCGATTGGGAATCCAAGTGGTATGCCGAAAAAGATTTCGGTACATTGCTCATCGAAGACGTTAAGATTCGTGAATTCCTTAAGAATAAATTGAAAGAATCCGCCGTATCCCGCATTGAGATTGAACGTGCAGCTAACCGCGTGAACGTTACAATCCACACTGCGAAACCGGGTATGGTAATCGGTAAGGGCGGTTCCGAAGTTGAAGCACTTCGTCGTGAAGTAACGAAAATTGCTAACGGCAAAAAAGTACACATCAACATCTCGGAAATCAAAACTCCAGATTTGGACGCAACTCTCGTTGCAGAGAGCATTGCACAACAACTGGAACGCCGTGTTTCTTTCCGCCGCGCTTTGAAACAATCAATTCAACGTTCCATGCGTTCTGGTGCGAAAGGAATCAAGACTGCAGTTAGCGGTCGTCTGGGCGGTGCTGAAATCGCTCGTACAGAAGGTTACAGCGAAGGGACAGTGCCACTTCATACGCTTCGCGCCGACATCGACTACGGCACAGCTGAAGCTCATACAACTTACGGCCGTATTGGCGTAAAAGTATGGATCTATCGTGGAGAGGTACTTCCTACGGCTAAGAAAAAGGCTGTTGAGGAAGGAGGCAACTAATCATGTTGGTACCTAAACGTGTAAAACACCGGAAGCAGCAAAAAGGACGCATGAAGGGTCAAGCTAAAGGTGGCACGACAGTTCACTTCGGTGAATACGGGTTGCAAGCATTGGAGCCTACATGGATTACTAACCGTCAAATCGAGGCTGCTCGTATTGCGATGACTCGTTACATCAAACGTGGCGGTAAAGTATGGATTAAAATTTTCCCAGATAAACCAGTAACGGCTAAGCCGCTTGAGGTTCGTATGGGTAGCGGTAAAGGTAACGTTGAGAAGTGGGTTGCTGTAGTTAAGCCTGGTAAAGTAATGTTCGAACTTTCCGGTGTACCTGAAGAGGTAGCTCGCGAAGCTATGCGCCTTGCTGCTCACAAACTGCCTATTAAGACTAAGTTTGTGAAACGTGAAGAAATGGGTGGTGAAGCAAATGAAAGCTAGTGAATTCCGCAACTTGACCACTGCCGAAATCGAACAAAAGATTGCCGGATTCAAGGAAGAACTTTTCAACCTCCGTTTCCAATTGGCTACCGGACAGCTTGACAACCCAACTCGCATTCGTGACGTGCGTAAAGCGATTGCTCGTGCACATACGATTCTGCGTGAAAGAGAACTTGGTATTACTAGCTAATACACCAAGATGTCAGTTTCGGAAAAATAGACATCCTGTATCCAGGAAGGAGGCAGAACACTAATGAGTGAAGTACGTAACGCTCGTAAAGTGCAAATTGGTAAAGTTGTCAGCGATAAAATGGACAAAACAATCGTAGTAGCGGTTGAGACATACAAAAAGCATGATTTGTATCACAAACGCATCAAATACACGAAGAAGTTCAAAGCGCATGACGAAAATAACGAAGCCAAAATTGGCGATACTGTAAAAATCATGGAGACGCGTCCGTTGTCGAAAGACAAGCGCTGGAGACTCGTTGAAATCGTTGAGAAAGCAGTTATCGTTTAATGAACGGATAGTTTCACCGAAAGGAGGACATTCGAATGATTCAAGCATTTTCACGTTTAAATGTAGCAGACAACTCTGGTGCGAAAGAACTGATGTGTATTCGCGTGTTGGGCGGTACTGGCCGTAAATCAGCTCACATCGGTGACTTGATCGTATGCTCTGTCAAACAAGCAACACCAGGCGGCGTTGTCAAAAAGGGTGACGTAGTCAAAGCGGTTATCGTTCGTACGAAGCGTTCTGTACGCCGTAAAGACGGTTCTTACATCGCATTTGACGAAAACGCAGCGGTTATCGTGAAAGAAGATAAGGGCCCACGTGGGACTCGTATTTTCGGACCTGTCGCTCGCGAACTTCGCGAAAAAGACTTCATGAAAATCGTTTCCCTGGCACCGGAAGTTATCTAATCAGCTTGCCCGCCAGGCAAGACTCAGGAGGTGTGACACATGCCACGATTGAAAAAAATTCTCGAGTCGCATAACAACAAATTGCACGTGAAAAAAGATGACACTGTCATCGTGATCACGGGTAAAGATAAAGGCAAAAAAGGCCGTGTTATTGCAGCATTCCCTCGTGAAAACCGCGTTATTGTGGAAGGCGTAAACATGGTGAAGAAGCATCAGAAGCCTAACGCTAAGAACCCACAAGGCGGTATCGTTGAGCAAGAAGCAGCAATTCATGCATCTAACGTTATGCACGTGGATCCAAAGTCGGGTAAAGTAACGCGCATCGGTTACAAAGTGGAAAACGGTAAAAAAGTGCGCGTAGCTAAACGCTCCGGCGAAATTATCGACTAATCGCTTCGGAAAGGAGGTCCATTCTACATGGCAGCTCGTTTGAAAGAACGTTATTTGAACGAAATTACTCCTGCGCTAGTGCAGAAGTTCAACTATACATCAGTAATGCAAGCACCAAAAGTGGAGAAAGTCGTCATCAACATTGGTATGGGTGAGGCTGTTCAAAACTCCAAAGTTTTGGATTCTGCAGTAGCTGAATTGCAACTAATCGCTGGTCAAAAGCCAGTAATCACTCGCGCGAAGAAGTCTATCGCAGGCTTTAAACTTCGTGAGGGAATGCCGATTGGTGTGAAAGTCACATTGCGTGGTGAGCGCATGTATCACTTCTTGGACAAATTGTTCAATGTCACGCTTCCTCGTGTCCGCGACTTCCGCGGTATCTCGAATAAAGCGTTTGACGGCCGCGGCAACTACACACTCGGTTTGAAGGAGCAAATTATCTTCCCTGAAATCGAGTATGATAAAATTGACAAGGTTCGTGGTATGGATATCGTCATCGTTACAACAGCGAAGACGGACGAAGAATCCCGCGAATTGTTGACGCAACTCGGCATGCCTTTCACGAAGTAATTCGTTTTAAAGGTCGGTTACGTTTGAGATACGGACTGAGCAATCAGTTCTGAATCCATCGACACAAATCTCTAGGAGGTGTCAACTCACGTGGCAAAAACTTCGATGAAAATCAAGCAACAACGCAAACCGAAGTTTGAAGTACGGGCATATACGCGCTGTGAGCGCTGCGGACGTCCGCATTCCGTATTACGTAAGTTCAAAATTTGCCGGATTTGTTTCCGCGAATTGGCATATAAAGGCCAGATTCCTGGCGTTAAAAAAGCAAGCTGGTAATCAACCCTGTTGCGGGAAGGAGGTTTACACTAATGGTTATGTCCGATCCGATTGCAGATATGCTTACACGCATTCGCAATGCTAATACAGTGCGTCATGAAACGGTGGAAATGCCTGCTTCTACTATGAAGAAGCAAATCGCAGAAATCTTGAAGCGTGAAGGCTTTATCCGTGACGCTGAATATATCGATGACAACAAACAAGGGATCATTCGCGTGTTCCTGAAGTACGGTGCAAACAACGAGCGTGTTATCACAGGCTTGAAGCGCATCAGTAAACCAGGACTGCGCGTGTACACGAAGGCTAATGAGGTTCCTCGCGTACTCGGCGGTCTCGGTATCGCAATCATCTCGACGTCCAAGGGCGTCATGACTGACAAAGAAGCTCGCCAGTCCAAATCCGGCGGCGAGGTAATCTGCTACGTTTGGTAAACCATTCGCATAAGATTGGAGGTGCAACAACATGTCCCGTATTGGTCGCAAACCAATTGAGGTACCAGGTGGCGTAACTGTCACTTTGGAAAACCACGTTATTACAGTAAAAGGACCGAAAGGAACTTTGACTCGTGAACTTCACAAAGACATGAAAGTGTCTGTAGAAGAGAACGTCATTTCCGTAGAACGTCCTTCTGAAAATAAACTTCATCGTTCGTTGCACGGTACAACACGCAGCGTAATCAACAACATGGTTAGCGGAGTAACTGATGGTTTCTCCAAAACCCTTGAGTTGGTCGGTGTAGGTTACCGTGCAAACAAATCCGGCGACAAGCTTGTCTTGAACGTTGGTTACTCCCATCCGGTTGAAATTACACCGGAAGCTGGTATTGAATTCGAAGTGCCTGCTCAAACGAAAATCATCGTTAAAGGCATTGATAAAGAGCGCGTTGGTGCTTATGCAGCGAACATTCGTGCAGTACGTGAGCCAGAACCTTACAAAGGTAAAGGTATCAAGTACGAAGGCGAACGCATCATTCGTAAAGAAGGTAAAGCAGGCAAGAAGAAGTAAGATCTTGCCTAGCTCACTTACCTTAGCAGCTTAATGGTTAAACTGAAGGGAGTGAAACAATCCGATGATTACCAAAGGCGATAAGAACAAAGCTCGGTTGAAAAGACACCTGCGTGTCCGTAAAAAAATCGAAGGTACAACGGAACGTCCTCGCTTGAACGTATTCCGTTCTTCTAAACATATTTACGCTCAACTTATCGATGACGTGAAAGGCGTAACAGTCGCTTCCGCTTCGACTATGGACAAAGAGCTTCGTGAAGATATCAAAAATGGTGGTAACGTAGAATCCGCTCGCAAAGTTGGCGAATTGATCGCAAAACGTGCGAAAGAGCAAGGATACGAGACAATCGTATTCGATCGTGGCGGTTACTTGTACCATGGACGTATTCAAGCTTTGGCTGACGCAGCACGCGAAGCTGGTCTTGAATTCTAATTTTTAATCGAAGGAGGTAAACGACTTGCGAGTTGATCCAAACACGTTAGAACTTTCTGAAAAAGTTGTTCAAATTAACCGCGTTGCTAAAGTTGTTAAAGGCGGACGTCGCTTTAGCTTTAGCGCTCTCGTGGTTGTCGGCGATGGCAAGGGCTGGGTTGGCGCTGGAATCGGTAAAGCATCCGAAGTACCAGACGCAATCCGCAAAGGTATCGAAGACGCTAAGAAAAACCTGATTCATGTTCCGTTTGTTAACACGACAATCCCTCACCAAGTAATTGGTCAGTTCGGCGCTGGTAAAGTTCTTTTGAAGCCAGCATCCGAAGGTACTGGGGTTATCGCAGGCGGTCCTGTTCGTGCCGTTCTTGAGTTGGCTGGTGTAGGCGATATCTTGACGAAATCGCTTGGTTCCTCTAACTCCATGAACATGGTTAACGCTACATTGGAAGGCTTGTCTCGTTTGAAGACAGCTGAACAAGTAGCTAAATTGCGCGGTAAAACCGTTGAAGAACTGTTAGGTTAAGGAGGGGACGAAGATGGCGAAATTGCAAATTACCCTCGTTCGCAGTCTGATCGGTCGCCCGGAAACTCATCGCCAAACGGTGAACACTTTGGGTTTGCGCAAGTTGAATCAGACGGTTGTTCATAACGACAACGTTGCGATCCGCGGAATGGTAAACCAAGTTAAACACTTGGTTGAAGTCAAAGAGATCGAAGCGTAAGGGTAAAACCATACGACTTCTGTAATCAGTTATAGATTACATGATACAATACAAAAGATTAGAGTCATAAATATTAAAGGAGGTGCGACGAACGATGAAGTTGAATGAACTTTCTCCGGCACCTGGTTCCCGCCAAACACGTAACCGTGTAGGCCGTGGTATCGCGACAGGAAACGGTAAAACATCTGGCCGTGGTCACAAGGGTCAAAATTCCCGTTCCGGCGGTGGTGTTCGTCCGGGCTTCGAAGGTGGACAAAACCCACTTTACCGTCGTCTGCCAAAACGCGGCTTTGTAAATCCAACTCGTAAAGAGTATGCGGTAGTTAACGTAACGGATTTGAACCGCTTTGAGGCTGGTACGGAAGTAACTCCGGAATTGTTGATGGAACAAGGCATCGTGAACAACCCAATGAGCGGAATCAAAGTATTGGGCAATGGCGATTTGTCCGTCAAATTGACGGTCAAAGCTAACAAGTTCTCTCAATCTGCGGTAGAGAAGATCGAGGCTGCCGGCGGTAAATCCGAGGTGATCTAATGTTCAAGACCGTATCGAATATATGGCGAGTCGAGGACTTGAGACGTAAGATTTTGTTTACGCTCATGGTTCTGATCGTTTATCGCGTCGGGTCCTTTATACCGGTCCCCGGCGTCGATACGTCGGTCTTTGCTACAGCAAGCCAAAACACGGACTTGTTCAGCATGCTGAACACTTTCTCTGGTGGTGCGCTGTTTAAATTCTCTATCTTTGCTCTAGGAATTATGCCGTACATTACGGCCTCGATCATCGTACAGCTTCTGTCGATGGACGTTATTCCGAAATTTACACAATGGGCAAAAGAAGGAGAAGTCGGCAAACGTAAGCTTTCCCAAATTACGCGCTACGGCACAGTAGTATTGGGATTGATTCAAGCTTTCGGTACGGCGATTGGGTTTAATCGCATGTACGGTGCGCAGCTGGTTCCAGGTGCAACATATGCGGATTATATCCTAATCGCGATTGTCTTGACTGCTGGTACGGCGTTCTTGATGTGGATCGGTGAACAAATCACGGAAAAGGGTATCGGCAACGGTATTTCGATTCTGATCTTCGCAGGTATCGTCGCAGCTATCCCGATTCATATTGGGGAAATTTATCGTAGTCAATTTGCCGATGCAAGCGGACAATTGTTCCTCAACATCGTCAAAATGATCGTTATCGTATTGGTTATCGTGCTGATTGTGATCGGTGTTATCTACATTCAGCAAGGGAACCGTAAAATCCCGGTACAATACGCTAAACGTGTTGTGGGTAACAAAATGTATGGTGGACAGAACACACACATTCCGCTTAAAGTAAATGGTGCAGGCGTTATTCCGGTCATCTTTGCATCTTCGCTCTTGATGTTCCCGGCTACAATTGCTCAATTCTGGGCGGATAAGCCGTGGGCTCGTTGGATCATTGAACATATGGGATTGAACAAGCCGCTGGGCATGTTCTTATACGTTCTTTTGATTATCGGGTTTACGTTCTTCTACACGTTCGTACAGTTGAATCCACAACAAATGGCAGATCAAATGAAAAAGAATGGCGGATATATCCCAGGAATTCGTCCGGGGAAAGCAACAGCAACGTACTTGACTCGAGTTATGTCTCGTATCACACTTGCAGGTGCTATCTTCCTCGCTGGCGTATCCATCTTGCCAGTGTTCTTCGGAGCACTAGCTGGATTGCCGCAATCTGTTCAAATTGGCGGTACTTCGATTCTGATCGTTGTCGGCGTTGCGCTTGACACAATGAAGCAAATCGAAAGCCAGTTGATCAAACGTCATTACAAAGGTTTCATTAATAAATAGGCAATAGGTTCCGGTGAGACCATCTAGGCTCATTGGCACCTATTGTGCTGTTCTTGTAGAGCAGAGGCTTAACGAATGGCATCGAAGCACCCCACTTCCGACGAAGTTAAGCCTGTGCTTACCATAAAGGGAGTGACATTCGATGAACATTCTATTCATGGGGCCTCCTGGGGCAGGAAAAGGAACACAGGCCGAGCGCATCGTAGAACAATTCGGCGTTCCTCATATCTCGACAGGAGACGCATTCCGCAAAGCAATTGGAGAAGGCACTCCTATCGGATTGAAGGCTAAAGAGTACATTGATCAGGGTCTGCTCGTTCCAGATGACGTGACGGTAGGCATCGTGCGAGAGCGCCTTGCACAACCTGATTGCGAGAAAGGGTTCCTTCTGGATGGTTTCCCGCGCACATTGGCGCAAGCTGAAGCGTTGAATAGCATCTTGGTAGAACTGAATCGCAGTCTTGATCATGTCATCAACCTGAGCGTTGACCGCGATTTACTGCTGGCGCGTCTTACAGGACGACGCATTTGCAAGTCTTGCGGCGCGACGTACCATGTCATCTACAACCCGCCTAAACAAGAGGGCGTTTGTGATAAGTGTCAAGGCGAGCTGTACCAACGTTCGGATGATTCCGAAGAGAAAGTCGGCACACGTCTTGATGAGTACATCAACAAAACGGCACCTTTGCTCGCATACTATGAGGACAAAGGCTTGTTGCGTCAGGTTGACGGGGAGAAGGAAATTGATACGGTCACGTCAGAAATCGTATCTTTACTGCGGGGTTAAACCATGATCATTTGTAAGTCCGAAGTGGAGTTAGGCTTCATGAGGGAAGCTGGGCGAATTGTTGCGGAAACGCATCGTCTTTTAGCGAAAACGATTGAGCCAGGGATTACCACTCTCGAGCTTGATTCGATCGCGGAATCGTTTATTCGCAGCCAAGGAGCAACACCTTCTTTCAAGGGCTACAACGGTTTTTCCGGCAGCATTTGCGCGTCAGTGAACGAAGAACTGGTTCACGGCATTCCCGGAAAGCGCAAGTTAAACGAAGGCGACATCATCAGCATCGACATCGGTGCGGAATACCGCGGATATCACGGTGACTCTGCCTGGACATATGGGGTTGGGAAGATAACGGAGGCAGCTCAGCAGCTGCTTGACGTAACGGAGCAATCACTTTATGCTGGCTTAGCGCTGGTTAAACCGGATGTACGGTTGTACACGATATCGCACGCGATTCAACGCGTGATCGAGGATGCAGGTTTTTCCGTTGTACGGGAATATGTCGGACACGGAATCGGTGCGGAGCTTCATGAAGAGCCGCAAATTCCGAACTACGGCATTCCGGATCGCGGACCACGCTTGAAACCGGGCATGGCGCTCGCGATTGAGCCGATGGTCATTGCCGGTGGGCGTCACGTCAAAACGCTCACTGACAACTGGACGGTCGTGACGGTGGACAGTTCATGGTGTGCTCATTTCGAGCATACGGTGGCTGTAACGCCGGACGGATGCGAAATTTTGACGAAGCTGGTTGAGTAGGTGAGAGGCATGAATGAATATTCCACTCCGCGTCTCGGCCAATTCGTCAAGGTTCTTCAGGGTCGTGATGAAAGCAAATATGCGGTTATCATTGATATTGAGGAGTCGCGCTACGTCAAGATAGCGGACGGAGACAAACGAAAGTTTGATCAACCAAAGCGTAAAAACTTGCTTCATCTCGAATTGCAACCTGCAATTAGCCATGAAGTTGTCCATAGTTTACACGAAAGCGGACGGGTAACGAACAGCAAGCTTCGTTATGTTATAGCGAAGTATGCTGAACAACAAGCCGCTGCACATGCTGATGAGAAAGGAGAATGACGTTGGCCAAGGAAGATGTAATTGAAGTTGAAGGTGTTGTAATTGAACCGTTGCCGAATGCAACGTTCCGTGTTGAGCTGGAGAATGGTCACCAAATTCTTGCCCACGTTTCCGGAAAGCTGCGGATGCATTTCATCCGTATCCTGACGGGGGACAAAGTGGTCGTTCAACTGTCGCCATACGATTTGAGTAAAGGTCGCATCACATATCGGAAGTAGTGCTCGGATCGTTCCGAGTCGCGCTTGCATGAACTTGCAGGCCGTTCACGCGTCAGGAAGACGGTTTGACGTGCTACTTGAGAAACTGGGAGGTATTCAGCATGAAGGTAAGACCTTCTGTTAAGCCCATTTGCGAGAAATGCAAAGTCATTCGTCGCAAAGGCAACGTTATGGTAATCTGTGAAAATCCGAAACACAAACAAAAACAAGGATAATAGAAGGGGGTGTAGCGTAAATGGCTCGTATAGCTGGTGTAGACTTGCCACGGGATAAACGCGTTGAGATCGCCTTGACATACATTTTTGGTATTGGTAAAACAACTTCTAAAAAGGTAATTGCTGAGGCTGGCGTTAACCCTGATACTCGCGTTCGCGATTTGACGGAAGATGAGGTAAACAAAATTCGTGAGCTGATTGACAAAACGGTTAAGGTTGAAGGTGACCTTCGTCGTGAGATTTCTCTGAACTTGAAGCGTTTGGTTGAAATCGGATGCTATCGTGGTATCCGTCATCGCCGTGGATTGCCTGTTCGTGGACAACGCACGAAAACAAATGCTCGTACACGTAAAGGCCCTCGTCGTACTGTAGCGAACAAGAAGAAGTAATAAGGGGGGATAAGTAGCAATGGCAAAACCAAAAAAAGTCGTACGTACTAAACGTCGTGACCGTAAAAATATTGAGACTGGTGTGGCTCATATCCGTTCCACGTTCAACAACACGATCGTGACAATCACGGATCCACACGGCAACGCAATTTCTTGGGCTAGCTCCGGCGGTTTGGGCTATAAAGGCTCCCGTAAATCTACGCCATTCGCAGCTCAAATGGCTGCTGAATCCGCAGCAAAAGCTGCTATGGAACATGGCATGAAGACGGTAGAAGTTATGGTTAAAGGCCCAGGCGCAGGTCGTGAAGCTGCCATCCGTTCTCTGCAAGCTGCAGGTTTGGAAGTTAGCATGATCAAAGACGTAACGCCAATCCCGCACAACGGCTGCCGCCCACCAAAACGTCGTCGCGTATAATGACGGCAACACCGATGCGTGTAGTATTAAGCTAGCGCCTGTTGGGAAGAATGGTTGTTTAGGCATACTGCATGAATCGACCGACCGTAGGTGTTTGACGTTAATGAACGCCAGCGACGTTTTAAGGAGGGTTATATAGTGATTGAGATCGAAAAGCCGAAGATTGAAACCGTGGAAGTCAATGAGGAAGGCACATACGGCAAATTTGTCGTAGAACCTTTAGAGCGTGGATACGGTACGACGCTGGGTAACTCCCTGCGCCGTATTCTCCTCTCCTCGTTGCCCGGTGCAGCAGTGACGTCCGTTCAAATCGACGGTGTCTTGCACGAGTTCTCGACAATCCCAGGAGTCTATGAAGACGTAACTGAGATTATCTTGAACTTGAAGGCCTTGTCGCTGAAAATCCACTCTGATGAAGAGAAAATTCTCGAAATCGATGCGGAAGGCGAAGGGGTAGTAACGGCTGGCGATATTCGAGCGGATAGTGATGTGGAAATTTTGAACCCGGATCTCCGCATTGCGACATTATCACAAGGTTCCAGACTCCATATGCGCATCTATGCGAATCGTGGACGTGGTTACGTACAAGCAGATCGCAACAAACGGGAAGATCAGCCTATCGGCGTAATTCCAGTTGATTCGATCTACACACCAATCTCGCGTGTAAACTACACAGTAGAGAACACTCGTGTTGGTCAAGTAACGAACTACGACAAGCTGATGCTTGAAGTATGGAGTGACGGAAGCATTCGACCGGAAGAAGCGGTTAGCCTCGGCGCGAAGATCCTTACAGAGCATCTGATGCTCTTCGTTGGACTGACTGACGAAGCGAAAGACGCGGAAATCATGGTTGAAAAAGAGGAAGATAAGAAAGAGAAAGTTCTTGAGATGACTATCGAAGAGCTGGATCTCTCCGTTCGTTCCTATAACTGCTTGAAACGTGCCGGCATCAATACGGTTCAAGAGCTGATTACGAAAACTGAAGAAGATATGATGAAGGTTCGCAACTTGGGCCGCAAATCTTTGGAAGAAGTTCAAGAGAAGCTCGAAGAACTCGGATTGGGCTTACGCATGGAAGACTAAACGGGACTTGGCATAGAAGGAGGGGAAATAGCAATGGCATACCAAAAGTTGGGTCGTGACTCTAGCGCGCGTAAAGCTTTGTTCCGCGACATGGTTACTGACTTGTTCTTATATGAGCGCATCCAAACAACTGAAGCGAAAGCGAAAGAAGTTCGTTCCATCGCTGAGAAGTTGATCACGTTGGCGAAGCGCGGTGACTTGCATGCTCGCCGTCAGGTAGCAGCATTCGTTCGTCGCGAAACGTTGAACGGTGAACAAGATGCAATCCAAAAGCTGTTCTCGGAGCTTGCACCACGTTACGCAGAGCGTCCAGGTGGCTACACACGTATCATGAAACTGGGACCACGCCGTGGCGACTCCGCGCCTATGGTTTATTTGGAACTGGTTGACCGCGTGTAATTGCGGTTGCAGAATACGTTCAATACGTCGTGTAACAGCGTCGTAAAAAGAAGGCTCCCATGAGGAGCTTTTCTTTTTAACTGTGTTAGGATTGGAGCCAACTTCTGTTGGCTTCCTGTCTTGACTCTTGCAATGATTCCAATTATGAATTTATGTGCTATATATTTCATGTGGTGAATGAATGCAAGAATACGCAATGCAGCGGCTGTCTTTATGCGAATAGAGATAGTGGCGACTGCCTGTTCACAGAGCAGTGAATGAAAGGAGACTTCATGCGTAACGTAGGAATGCTTGTAAGTTACGATGGAACAGCTTACAGCGGTTTTCAGATACAGCCGAATGAAGACACGATACAGGGTCGTATTGAGCAAGCTATCAAGATGCTGACGAATGAATCCATAAGCATTCATGCTTCGGGTCGGACAGATGCAGGGGTGCATGCTTACGGCCAAGTATTTCACTTCATGACCGAATCGGCGATTCCGATTGACCGGTGGACGATTGCGATCAATTCGCGTTTGCCGGATGACATTGTCATCCGTGAGACGTGGGAGGCGCCATTGTCATTCCATTCTCGTTACTCGTCGAAGCGGAAGACATACCGCTACTCCATCATTGCAGAGCGGAAACCGGATGTATTCCGGAGGTTAACCGAGTTCTTTTACCCGAAGCCTCTGGATGTCCGTGCAATGCAAGAAGCCATTACTCATATAGTAGGGGAACATGACTTTACTTCGTTTACTTCTCCAAAGTCAACGAAGGTGAGTAATGTCCGTACGATCTATGACGCCCACATCGAATATGAACCGAGCGTAACGGGGGAAGAAGGCCGCGGTCGCATTCATATCGTAGTGACAGGCAATGGTTTCTTATACAATATGGTTCGCATCATTGCAGGCACACTGATACGGGTGGGCCAGGGTAAGCTTGCACCGCATGACATCCCACGCATCTTGGAAGCGAAGAATCGACAAGTGGCAGGTCCATTGGCGGTTCCGCATGGATTGATGCTGTGGAGCGTGGAATACGGTGGCGAAGAGCGACTTGAGTCCATAAACAACGTATCCGAGTGAATCGAAATATTTTCTTGCAATATGCCCTAATCTATTGTAAAATAACATTTGTGTTTCTTTAGGCTTTCCCACAGCCCCCCAAAGAAATCACACTGCAGATTGCAGTTCATGAATGAAAATCAACGATTGAATGAATATACACAAGCTAGACAGGAACGAATGTTATTAAGGAGGATATTTCATGCGTACCACTTACATGGCGAAGCCAGCTGACGTTGAGCGCAAATGGTTCATTATCGACGCTGAAGGCAAGACACTTGGCCGCTTGGCGAGCGAAGCAGCTGCACTTATTCGCGGCAAACACAAACCAACTTTCACGCCACATGTTGACGGCGGTGATTTCGTTGTTATCATCAACGCTGAGAAAATCGTGTTGACAGGTAAGAAATTGACTGACAAGAAATACTATCGTCACTCCCACTATCCAGGCGGTTTGAAAGTGACATCTGCACAAGAAATGTTGAACAACAAGCCAGAGCGTATGATCGAACTTGCTGTTCAAGGGATGTTGCCTAAGACTCGCATGGGTAACAAAATGAAGCTTCGCGTTAAAGCATATGCAGGCGCTGAGCATCCACATCAAGCACAACAACCTGAAGTTTACGAACTTCGCGGATAATAAATAAAGGGAGGACAGTTTCATGGCACAAGTACAATACTATGGGACAGGTCGTCGTAAGCATTCCGTAGCGCGTGTTCGCCTTGTACCAGGCGAAGGCCGCATCGTGATCAACAAACGTGACCTTAATGAATACTTTGGTTTGGAAACATTGAAGCTTATCGTGAAGCAACCATTGAACCTTACAGAAACACTCGGTAAATACGACGTGTTGGTATTGGCTCATG
This sequence comes from Paenibacillus sp. NAIST15-1, assembly GCF_001894745.1. Lineage (GTDB taxonomy): Bacteria > Bacillota > Bacilli > Paenibacillales > Paenibacillaceae > Paenibacillus_B > Paenibacillus_B suaedae. The sequence continues at coordinate 8,323 of NZ_BBYF01000025.1, read as the reverse complement.
GCGGCGGTATCTCCGGTCAAGCAGGCGCAATCCGTCACGGCATTTCCCGTGCATTGCTCAAGGCTGACCCTGAGCTTCGTCCAGCTTTGAAAAAAGCAGGATTCTTGACTCGCGACCCTCGTATGAAAGAGCGTAAGAAATACGGTCTTAAAGCAGCTCGTCGCGCACCTCAGTTCTCCAAACGTTAAGATTGGATTACCGAACATACAGCCCTTTCTTGGCCCTTGGCCAAGGAGGGCTTTTTTGTATGTTAAGACCTGCTCTGGAATCTGCATACACTCCACATTTCCCGCACCTAGGACATTTAGCCGGAATAGGCTGTAATCATATGTCTATCTCTTTGTAAATTTCGAATTGACAAAGCAAAGAAACGATCTATAATTATTAATTATACAAAACATACCAAAATACTAGGAATAAAAGGTGAGTATGTGGAGGATGCAAAAATGAATTTATTGGAGAAAGAGGCTCTTGTTCATGAGAAGGCGGAGCAATATGAGCAGTCCAATCCGGAAGAGGTAATCGCTTGGGCTGTTAAGGCGTTCCCGAATATTACGTTTGCTTGTAGCTTTGGAGCGGAGGATGTTGTGCTTGTAGACATGCTGCAGCGGATCAGTCCTTCGACCGATATTTTTTACCTGGATACGGATTTTCACTTTCAAGAAACATACGAGACGAGAGATCGCATTACGGAGCGTTATAGTTTAAACTTTGTACGCGTCACCCCGCAACTTACCCCTGAAGAGCAATCCGAGACATACGGTGATGAATTGTGGCTTAGTAATCCCAACAAATGCTGCAATCTGCGTAAAGTCGAACCACTCACTGGCATTCTAAGCAAATATGATGCATGGATTACCGGTATTCGAAGAGATCAAGCCCCAACACGAGCCAATACACGAAAAGTAGAATACGACTCGAAATTCGGCCTCATCAAATTCAATCCATTAGCTGCTTGGACATCAGAAGATGTATGGAACTATATCCGCACTAACGATATCATTTATAACCCCCTACATGACCAAGGATATCCCAGTATAGGATGCTCCTATTGTACGCGCGCCGTTCAAGCAGGTGAAGATCCAAGGGCTGGACGTTGGTCAGGATCAGCGAAAATAGAATGTGGGCTCCACAAGTAATAAGTGCGTGGGTACCATTTGATTTGCTAATAAAGAATGGTACTATTTCCACATGCAGAGGAGAGGTGCTAAGAAGATGTCAACAATTGAGCCTCACGGAGGTACACTGATCAATCGAATGGTTCCAGAAGACGAGAAGGAGCAGAAGCGCAATGAAGCGGCAGCTCTGCCGCGCATATCGCTCGATGCACGTACATTATCGGATATCGAAATGATAGGGGTAGGTGCTTTTTCTCCCCTAGAAGGATTTATGAATGAAGATGACTATAAAAGTGTTGTAGACCAGATGAGATTGGCGAATGGAACGGTATGGAGCTTACCTATTACACTGGCAGTCTCGGATGAAGCAGCTAAGAAGCTCAACATAGGAAGCCCAGCTGCGCTTGTTGGGGAAGAAGACGGGGAACTGTATGGGGTTATTGAAATAGAGAGCATATACCAGGCTGATTTACTGCATGAAGCAGAACAAGTGTACAGAACGATGGATACAGCACATCCAGGAGTGGAGAAGCTGCTAAAGCGTCCTTCTACATATGTGGGAGGCAAAGTATCTGTATTGGGGCGCAGGCAGCCGGAGCAATTTTCCCAATATTATTTTGATCCTGTGGAGACGCGGCAATTGTTTGCGGACAGAGGCTGGAGAACTGTTGTTGGTTTCCAAACACGAAATCCGGTGCATCGTGCTCATGAGTACATCCAGAAGAGTGCGATGGAGATTGTAGATGCTCTATTTCTAAATCCGCTTGTAGGGGAAACGAAGTCTGATGACGTCCCGGCTGATGTGCGTATGCGCAGTTATGAAGCGCTACTTGCGAATTATTATCCAGAGAATCGCGTGTTTCTTGGGGTATTCCCAGCTGCGATGCGTTATGCAGGGCCAAGGGAAGCTGTATTCCATGCCATTGTGAGAAAAAACTACGGTTGCACCCACTTCATTGTTGGCCGAGACCATGCAGGTGTGGGCGATTATTATGGCACGTATGACGCCCAGCATATCTTCAGCACCTTCGAACCCGAAGAATTGGGGATTCAGCCGTTATTCTTCGAGCACAGCTTCTACTGTAAGACATGTGGAGGTATGGCCTCCAGCAAGACCTGTCCTCATGATGCAACCCATCATTTGACCCTATCCGGAACGAAGGTGCGTGCGCTATTGCGTGACGGTACATGTCCACCTCCAGAATTCTCAAGACCTGAGGTGGCACGCATCCTGATCGAAGGCATGGCACACTCAACAACTGCCCAAAAGTAATTGAATATAGAGGAACCTGTGGATCGTTAACGTATATTTGTCCACCTCGTCCCATATAGATGATTAGAAGTCTTTATGGAGCGGAGGTGGGCTTTTTTTGTGAAAAAGGTAAATTGGGAACAAAGCCGTCAGAAGCGAAGACATACGTCAATCTTATGGATACCACTGCGAAATGTCCGTCGCTGGTTAATAAGTTTATGCTTGCTGCTTCTAGTCGTTGTTGTGATGACGATGGAGATGCCGGTATCGAAGACATGGACCTATTGGTCCATTCCTCTATCGGGCAGAGTGATTGCTATCGACGCAGGGCATGGTGGAGTAGATGGCGGGGCTGTTGGTCGCGAGGGGTTATTAGAGAAGGACATTAACCTAACGATTGCACTACTTCTTCGTGATTACTTGCAGCAAGCTGGGGCTATTGTGGTCATGACCCGGGAAGGGGACTATGATTTGGCGGATAAGGACACTAAGGGATACTCCCGCAGGAAGGCAGAGGACTTGAAGAAGCGTGTTGGTTATATCGAGGAGAAGAAAGCGGATGTTGTCATTAGCTTGCATATGAACAGCGTACCTTCTTCTCGCTGGAGTGGAGCACAGGCTTTCTATACGAATCGCCATCCGGATAATGAACAGCTTGCGAAGTGGATTCAAGCTGAAATTCGTACGAATCTGGCCAATACGGATCGGGAGGCCAAGCCTATAGATCGGAAGCTCTATTTTATGGATCATATTTCGATCCCAGCTGTGTTGGTGGAGTCAGGCTTCTTATCGAACCCAGAAGAGTCACGGAGTCTGGCGAATGAAGAATATCAGCGGAAGCTAGCTGCATCGATCTACAAGGGAATTCTGCGATATATTGCAGGAGAAAAAACTGGAAAATGATGACCTTGTGCTATAATAGAAACGGTTACATAGTGACCGATCTGAACTTCATAGGAGACGAGGTGCCATCATGACGACGAAAGAAGAAGTGCTGCAAGCACTGCAGGGCTTGCAAGAACCAGTGTCGGGACAAGACATGACAAGCCTTCATTGGATTCGCGATATGATGATTAAGGAAGATGAAGTGAAGCTGACGGCAATCGTAGCGCCACAAGCAGCAGATGCAGCCGCTAGAGAGGCGCTAGTCGGACAGATTAAGGAGCGTCTAGCAGCAATTGAGCTGCACAATGTATATGTTCGTACTCGCATCGCATCTGAAGCTGAGCTGAGTGCAGCTGGAATAGCGGTACAAAGCGGGCAATCAGCAACCGATCATGCGGGTAATGGCCGTGATCCCCAAGAAGGGAGTGCTCCTCGTGGACACGGTGCTGGATTAGAACAGCATCCTATCTTGGAACCGGCATCTGGAGTGAAATTTATCGCAATTGCCAGCGGCAAAGGTGGAGTTGGCAAATCGACAGTGACCGTGAACCTTGCGGTTGCGCTCGCTCGTCTCGGCAAACGTGTTGGCCTAATAGATGCAGACATATATGGATTCAGTGTACCTGACATGATGGGGATTGAAGACCGCCCTGTCGTTGTAGACAACTATATCATTCCACAGGAGCGCTTCGGAGTGAAGGTGATGTCCATGGGTTTCTTCGTAGAGGACAATAGTCCGGTCGTATGGCGCGGTCCAATGCTTGGCAAGATGCTGCGGAATTTCTTCCAAGAAGTGCAGTGGGGGGAGCTTGATTACATGCTTCTTGACTTGCCTCCAGGTACGGGGGATGTAGCCTTGGATATTCACCAAATGATACCGCATAGCCAAGAGATCATCGTAACGACACCACATGCGACAGCTGCCTTCGTTGCGGCTCGAGCAGGCACAATGGCCATTCATACGAAGCATGAGATTATCGGTATCGTCGAAAATATGTCCTATCTGGAATGCGGTTCTTGTGGCGAGAAGCAATATGTATTTGGACGAGGGGGCGGTGCTAAGCTGGCAGATGAGCTTCATGTTGACCTGCTTGCGCAGCTTCCGCTCGGCGCTCCAGACAATCATCCTGCAGAACCGGATTATGCTCCTTCTGTATATAAGGCGGATTCGTCAATTGGCAAGCAATTCGATGAGTTGGCGGCTGCCGTTGATGCGAAGATGCAAGTTGTGCAGGCCTAACAATGTCGGAGAGGCCTCATCATGAGTGCCTCTCCATAAGTGAGGAATAGAGGGGGAAAGAGTGGGCTCCTAGCCTTCTCCACTACCACCTTCTTCTTCCGATCCACCCTCACTCTCACCGCCTTGCTTCTCCTTTTCCCCACCTTTTTTCTTTCCTTCCTTTTCTTTTTCTTTTTCTTTTTCCTTCGGCTGCAATTCTTCTTTAACGACCTTCCCTAATAAGTCCATGATTTCAAGCTTAAATATAGGGCTATTCAAAGCATCTTTCATTACAGTCTGTAGTTGTTTGCGATACTCTGGTGTCTTCATCATATCCAAATAAGACTTCATCATGTCTGGAGATTTAACAATGTCACCAAAGTCCTTCTGATACTCTGGGTCTTTCATTAAAGTCTTCAGGATTTGTTTGTTTTCCTTGCTTACCGCCTTGGCGAATTCCCCAGCAAACTTCGGATCTTTCATTACTTTATCGAGGACTTTCTCATAATCGGGTGATACAAGTGTATCCTTAACTGCCGTTCGGATCTGCTCCTGCTGCTGCATATTTAATGATTGGGCTTGCATGCCGCCTCCGCCAGATGGACCGGATTGGATCGCCTTCTGCGCTTCCTCTGTCTTTAAAATATCGACAACCATCGTTTTAACTTCTTTATAATCGAGATTACTGCTTTGTGTGGGCTGCTCCATGCCGCAAGAGGTCAACAGCACGATTACGACGAAACTGACGATCGCAAGTTTGCCCAGTGGTGCCTTCATAACAGCTTCGCTCCCTTCTGTCCATGTCCTCACGCGTAGTATGTGGAGGAAATTATGAATTATGTTTGACAATGATAGTTTTTTGCTGAGAACATTGGTAAAATAATGAACATTGCGGAGGTGGAGCACCATGAATTTGAAAAAATGGTCTTATTTATTTTGGACGACTACGTGTATTGGTGGGGCAATCAGTCTCGTCATTGGCCTCGCATTACAGGTATTTCAAGGGGAAATGGGCAATTTTAGAGGGCCAGTGGATATTTTGCTTAATGTGCTTCAGTTAATCTTGAGCGGATGTATGATCAGCGTCTATTCGCAGATGGGATTCTTCGCATATCTGACGTTGAACTATATTGCTATTGGCTTGTTCAAGAAGGGATGGCCGTATGTTCAGGTATTATTGACCGTGATTGCACTACTCGATCTAATGTTCCTGCGCATGCTTCTGGGAAACAAGCCAGAAGGAGTACGTGGAGGGGGATACGAGGATATCGTGCTGGGTTTAGTTGTCCTAGTGCTTGCTGTAGCTGTTACTTATTGGAAAGTAAAGGCGACAAATGCGACAGCTCTCATTCCTACCTTATTCTTCATGATTGCAATCACCACAGTGGAGACACTGTCGGCACTTAACATTGGAAATATGGCTACCTGGTTCGTATACATACCGCTCGCAATATGCAATGCGTATCAAATCTTGATGCTGCATCGATTGGTGGGCACAGCAAAAAGCTGACGGAAATCCGTCAGCTTTTTTGTATACCTTTACATCTATTACATGCCTACTGCATTTTGCAAATGTTCCATCATCGTTGCTTGATCCTGAATCGTTTTGCTCTTCATTTCCGTTTGTTGAATCAGCTCAGAGACCGTAACGAACTCATATCCCTTTGCGGACAATTGATCCAGAATGGTCGGCAAGGCGAGATGGGTTTGCTTGCATGAATCACTAGCGTGCATGAGAATAATGTCTCCAGGATGTGCTTTACTAACGACGCGGTTCACGATCGTTTCAACCCCGGGATTTTTCCAATCCAATGAGTCGGTATCCCATTGTATGACCTTGTAATTCAGACTGTTAGCAATTTGCAGGACGCGCTTGTCAAAGTCACCGTTCGGCATACGAATCAGATTCGGTGCTTTCCCTGTAACTTCAGATAGAATATTGTGGGCTGCCTGAATCTGCTTACGTATCTCTTCATCGCTCATGCTGCTGTAATTGTCATGCTTGTGGCCGTGACTTCCAATCTCGTAGCCAGCAGCCTCAATTTTCTTCACGAGGTCACTATGCGTCTTGCTCCAAGGGGAGGAGAGGAAGAACGTTGCTTTTTTTACACCCTTCTCCTGCAAGATCTGCAAAATTGGCTCAACTCGTGTATCCCCCCAGCTAATATCGAACGTGAGGGCGAGCATCTTTTTATCAGTTGGGACGCTGTAGATAGCGGAAGGGCTGCTGCCTTCTGAAAATACGGTAATATTGTCACTCTCTACGTAAACGACGCCAGCGGCGAATAGCATTGCAATTGCAAGTACAAATACACGCTTTATTTTCTTGCCGCTAAATACATAAAAGTAATTATTCATACCAAGGCTGCTCCTCTCGTAACGTTTTGAATGGGGCGAATTAGGGTGGTACGTTGCTGCCTAATACTAATGCCCGTCGACAAGCTGCAGCTTGTCATGCTTGTTTACTACACTGTATGCTGAGTGTATGGAATTATGTCTGCAAGTCAGTCTGAAAGGAGGAGTGTACAATATGCTTCGATTCTCATCGTGGTGGAATACGCTGAAGCAGCTGCGTTGGTATCTCATTGCCGCTGTGTTGCTGTTTGCTGTAGGGTATGTGCTTGGCAATCAGTGGAGCGGGTTTGAGGGCTTCATCATGGAGCAGCTCAAGGGGATTCAAGGTATGCGGGATCAATTGATGCAATCTGATAATCAAGAATTGTCTTTCTTCGTATTTATTTTCTATAACAATGCGATTAAGGCTGTCATGATCATGTTTGCTGGGATCGTATTAGGGATCGTACCAGCGGGGTTCCTTATTATTAATGGAATGGTGATCGGATTGCTGCTGCGAATTATGGAATCGCAGGGTCTTGATTTAGCAAGCACGATTATTAAGGGTATACTTCCGCATGGAATACTTGAAATTCCTGCAATTCTAATTGCCGGTGCTTATGGAATGAGATTTGGTATCTTAATCTTGCAGCGATTCTTCAGCAGACGTATGCGTGCTGAGGGGCCAACGATTATGGATTGGATAAAGCAGACTGGAGCAGGGGTGGTATGGGTAACCGCAATGCTGCTAGTTGCCGCTATTATTGAGAGTACCGTAACTTTCTGGTTGATGAATGGTTAACTAGATAAACGAATCCGCGCCTCCCTGTGATAAAACAGCTCAAAAATGAGCATAACAGTAAAGCGGCACCATTCTTTCTGTAATTGAACAGAAGCGGGTGCGAGTTACTTCCCTATAAGCAGACACTCTAGAGTGTTAAGCAGTGGGGAAGTAAGCGTTATGTTCGAAGACAGGGGTATTGTCGTCAAGGGAGGATGCGGACAGTTATGCTAGGATTTTTGTTCAATGAGAGAGAATGTAAAGAATTGAGCTATATGCTGCGCAAGGAATTGGATGAGATGCTATTTGATTTAAGCGATAAGCGATTAGAGGCTGAAATACGGGATGCGATTTCGAAGCGTTACCGTACCGTATTTCGCATGTACGCGCGAATTGCATCACCTAAAGAACTGTCCAAGTATGCTAGAAATCATCGGAATGTTACTATGTAATAAAAAAGTTTTAAAAAAGTGTTGACGTGTTTTCGAATATATGATAAATTATTTTTCGTTCCCTTCTGAACGACTTCGAGATGAAGCGAGCGGGAACAACAATCATAACGAACGGTTGAAAAAAACATTTTAAAAAAGTGTTGACATCAACTGAACGAAATGATAAGATATAAAAGTCGCCGCTGACAAAGCGGTGAGAAAAAGAAAGTAACTAAGAGATTGGTTACTGACTGAGATTGTTCTTTGAAAACTGAACAACGAGCAACGTTTGTGAATGAGGTA
>NZ_BBYF01000024.1 GCF_001894745.1 Paenibacillus sp. NAIST15-1 | reverse complement strand
AAGAAAGAATTAGTTTCTATGTGTCCAAATTTATGGGGTTAATCCGGTTTGATTGATTGTTAGGTACTCTTGTTCAATTAATTTGTCTACTTTATCTTTTATTTGTGCATAAGTTAATCCTAATAATTCTACTAAATCAGCATAAACGTAATTGCCTTTAACAGAATTCATATAAAAAATAATTAATACATCTCTATAGTCCACAAAGCACACTCTTCTTTATAAAGATTTAGCTATATAATTTGACTTTTTTTGTAAGTCATGTTTTTCAGACAACTTTTTTCTTTTTGAAAATGGATTATCATGCCTTGCTCTAGGAAACAAAGGTTGCCAACCAATCGATTCATTTTCTTGCCAAAAAGAACTAAGAGTATTATTAGGTATGTTATGGTAAAACGACATTAATGCTTCTGAACCTTCGTAACCTAACACATTTCGAGTATTATTATTGTTTATTTTCATTTCTAATTCATAAATAATTCTTCTCGACACCTCAAGTTCTTCCGAAAGAAATATGTGGTCTTCAGAAAAGGCCTTTTTATGTAGTTGTGAATAATGCAAGGTTAAGTTAATTCCACTCTCTTCTATGTACTTTTCTATCAAATCCACACCATGTGAACACGCCTCTAATACTATAAGGAAAAACCTTTTAGCATGTAAGTCGCATCGCTCTCCATATAGCTCCATAATTTCCTTAGTAAACTTTACCATTGTACCGCCAGTTCCAATCATATCATCAATAAATACGATATTGTCTATTTGTTCAAAAGGAAATGATTCTTCTTCTAAAACTACGGATAATTCAGTTTTAAAACAGTGTTTTGAAAGTTGGTTTGTGTATCTATAACATCCATGCATGTCGAAAGAACTTGTTCTAGTTCCGTCTTTTTTGTAAACGGGAAAAAATAGAGTATTTGAGTAAGCATTATTTTGATAGATATGAAGGATTTCTTTATGCATATCTGCAAATGTAGCATGGAGTTCTCTAAAGACCGTATTCACTCTTTGAATAGTGTAGTATTCAAAATTCTTTAATAAGGTCAGTAAAATAACTTTTTCATTATCTTTAGCTTGATTTACCCAATTAAGAACCTTATTTTTAAAATCAAATAAATTATCGTCTGAACCCCATCTTAATTCGCAATGGGAAATAATATCTTTGAGATTATTATCCATCAATCTACACTTCCGATTAGATAAAGTTGGTAAATAAACTATATCAGGTTTTGTATTATTTTGTAACCTGTCATATTTAGTTACGCTAATAAATTATATTATATTGCAATAAACACTAGGCCTCCACGAATGGAGGCCTTAACATCGAAACTGTTGAAGTTTATGTATTCCCAATTATGTATCAACACGGTAAATTGACACTACAACACGACTTAAGTGATTGACTACACGCTATATAGCACCATCGATACTTACTCCATTGAACAAGTTGGGGTAGATATTAAATACGTGCAAAATTTTATTAATTTTGGTGTTAGAAGTTATTGATACTAAACTCGGGATATCTTTAAACTTAAAATATCGATCATTTATACTACTTGAATATTGCTGCAATAAAAGCGATAAAAAGAATTTTTCACTTGAAGAGATTGATTTCACTACAGTGTCTAAATGATCAAAATTTATACCAACTACATTTGTATTCTTATCAAATGCGCTTTGCCTAATCAATATACAATCTTCAAACTTTAGTAAAGGAGTAGCAAAGATTTCTACCCAAAGATCTTTAATAAGTTTAAATTTTGTATACTTCTGATACTTTGTTTTTAGACATAACTCCAAGTCTGATAAAACTTTCGTTAAGATATCTATAAGAACCTTAGCTTTCTCAAGTGAAAAGATATTGCCTCTTACAGTTCTTCCACCTAGGAGATATTCTCTGTTTGATATTGTATTTTCATGTGCTAGTCTATTTCTATACTCCGAAACCTCTTCTATTGTAGTCCTATCAAACGATAATTCAATTGCCATGAGACTTTGTGCTGTTTGTAAGAGAGCTAGCGCATTACCTTTCGAAATAGATTTGATTTCGGCATTAATAATTGTATCGATTATGTAATTAGATGAATAAATATTATTGAAAATATCTGAATTTTTAAGTTTAGGCTGTTTTTCATCTGATAACTTCTCGGGAAAGGCAACCAGTATTCGCCGTAAAGCCTCACAAATACTACTTTCAAATAAAGCGAATGAGTAAACAAAAAATGCTTCATAGTTATTTTTTTTTAATTGTAGAGACATATCGTTAATCTTTTCGATATTTACTCTAAGGTCCTTAACCAGTTCTTCGCACACAAGTATCCGCATTCTCTCTTCACTATCCTTTATTTAAATAATAAATCAAAATAATTCATAAATTAATTTCATTTCTATAAGAGAGTCAACAGTGATACTTAGCGTTATTTGATCGTACACATCACATTTAAAGTAAGAGTGGATATCCCCTCCCCCATAATTTCTACCTACTTTATAATTGCTACCTGTTTTTTACTCGAAAGCGTAGTACAAAATACATTAAAAGTTCCTGAAGAACTCCATCGTCCAGCCACAACTGTGAAGTATTCCCTATTCGAAAATATAACGTTCTTTATCTCCTTAAATAACTCTTCACCTTCAAACTTTAATATGAAGGTGTATTGCTCTCTAGCAGTAGAAGCAATTAAAGAAAGTTCCTTCTTAGCAGAGTCATAAAAATGTGGTCTTTTGCACTTGGCTTCAATAATTCTCCATCCGAACACACCTTTAGGGTACATGAAGACACTTCTATTATCCAACAGCATTTTCCCAATTGTTACACCGTTATATGTATCAGAACAGTCATGGGCTTTACACATTGAATATATCTGCCGTATTGTGCGCGGTGGCGATGCTGTTGCATTACCACCACCATGTTCCCCAAAAAACCCTTTTTTAGTCTGAGACTTGCTTGGCATAGTTAATGCTAATAATGCATTATCAAACTCGAATGTATCTTCATCATAGTTATTTGGGTTAAATCCATTTGAAGCACCATGTGGACAATTATTTATATGTCCTTGAGAATGAATTGCTCCAAAATACGATGCAGAGACACCTTCAATGTTTCGTATAAACATATGGGCATCACACTTAAGGTTTGGACAATAATAGCGATTACCCTTGTCTTGCTTTTGTGCGTTTCTTGCTAATATCTTTACTGTTCTAGCGGCATCCTTGTAAGCATACATTGCCATGAATGTTCCTCCTTGCGATAGTCGATAACAAGTTTCAAGCCACCAACATTACCACCTTCATGTTTATAAGAATTTGAACTGTCTGTTTTCAAACACTAAATCTAACCTTTCCAGTGGAGCAATGTACCTTCCAAGTACTTATTATAAATGCAAAATGACCCGAAAGAGGTCATTTTGCAAAGTATCTTTCTTCGGGTCACAGTTTATATATGTGGAACAGCTCCTCATATATGTGTCCGTTAGTAGTGGTGTTTGTTCTAAAATCATAATAAATATCACAAAAGTTCATCAGGAATAAGTGCATTTCCATCCCTAAACTCTTGATCGACTAGAATAACATTATCTAAATTAGCCGTCTTCCATATTGACTCTGGAATGTGTTCAAAAACTATCATCTGAAATGTTTGACCATATACTTCATTAATATAAGTTATAAAGTCGTTAAGTACGGTAAACGCAGTTGTTATTTTTGTTCTATCATCTTGTGGTATCTGTGACCATTTTTTTGTGCTTTTCTTGTTTCCATCCTCACCGTAGTATGGTCTACTAGGCTGATCCAAGATTAGAAGACTTGGAACATAAGGAGCACCTTGTTTTATTATCAACTCATGTATTCCAAGCATAAAACAAATATGCATAAACATATGATTTGAACTACTTCCTACAACAGAAGGGACAAGTGCACTCGGTTTTTTCAACTGTAGAACCTTGTTTTTATAATCAAATACAGATTGATAGTCTTTGTAGATTCCAAGTGCATCAGAAGATTTTTTTAGATATTGTTGAATAAGTTCTTCTAGCAACCTGATAACTAAACTTCTATCAACAATTTCATTCTCAAGTTTTGATTTAAGTTGTCCAAGCTCATCTTTCTTCTTTTCTAGCTCCTCTTCATTGAAGATCTCTTGATCTCCATGTTTAAACAACCTTAATTTAGATTTTATTTCCCCAATAAATACGAACTTTTCAATTTCCGTGTTAAAAGATTTTTTGTTTTGTGGGATTTTATCTATATCTTTTTGAATTTCATCAAGTTCTTTTATTAATTTTTTTAGATCATCATCTAAATTTATGTCAAATGGCCTTTTGTTACTTATATCCTTTTTAATCTTATTCATTTCACATTCAAGAAAATCGAGCAATTCAGTTAGAATAGGATGCTGTATAAGATGTCCGTAATTTTCTCTTAGATGATCTACTGGTTTGAGACTTTCAAATGTCTCCGACTGAAGCTTTTTGAACCCATTATACTCATTTTTAAATTTATTATAACTTCTAATCTTATGCTTGATTTCATTCTTCTTTTTTTGTAACCTTTCAAGCTCTTTCATGTTTTCAGATGTATTCATAAATTGAACATATTCAACTACATGCTGTAAGTTGACTATATCCTCATCTAAACTATTTGTTTCAAGTGAAATTAAATCGTATTCTTTTGCTTGTTTAACAATAGATCTTAGATCACTATCAAATACACTATTTTCTTTTAAGATAGCATTTTTTCGTCGCTCTAATCTCAGAATATCTTTTTCTAATGTATCAATCTTGTCCTTAATTATTATGTTTTTAACAGTATCAATTCCAATAGCTAGATCAAATATTCTATGAAGGGCTTCTTTGTATTTTTCATCATTTTGTTTATCGAAGAAAACTTCACTATGGTCAATAGTATCTCCAGATTGTGTATTGAATAAAAAGAAATATCGTAGCGATATTTTGCTTCCAGCTTTTAATTTTTTTCCACTGTACGGAATAGTTACATTGCTATCAATCGAAAACTCCTTTTCAATTACAGCTTTTAATTCATCTTCTGTAATGTTTGAAGTAGGTTCATTTGGAACATCACCAATTGGGGAGAAATAGTATGATGAACTTACTTTTCGATTATCATTTAACGCCCCTCTAGCAATTACATATTGCTTATCGTTTATCTCAAATTTAAGACCGTACCAATTAATATTTTCATTAATTTTTTCATCAGGTATTTTTGTTTTACTAGCAAAGAAACAATAATCTACAATATCAATTATTACAGACTTTCCTGTACCACTTTCACCTGTGATTACATTTATTTTGTTCTCAAAAAACGGGATTGAACGTACTCTTTTATTTTTGAGCCACAAATTTATTTCATTAATTACGAATCTCATAATTTCACCTTCAATTGTAGGTATAGGTTATTAACATTGTCTTTAAGAATTTCTGATAATTTTATCCCAGCTATTGAAATATTGAACGCTCTTAGCCCATATGCTTCTTTGTTTATTGCAAGTTTCTTTTCTGGATTAATAGAGATTTCAGAATCTTCTATTTTTATAAGTTCTATCTCTTTAAGTAATATTAAAGAATTTACTGACAAAGTCAGAAGTGAAAAGTAACGTTCGTTATAATTTGAAAAGAAATCGGGTTTTTTAATAATAAATTCCTCAAGACTACGCAAGGTAGTATTGTTGTTCTTCAAGAAATCGAGTGTGCCTTGATGCGAAATAAAAGGGAATATAAGCATTGATTTAGCGACGCTTATGGTCTGTAAATGAAGAAGTACTGAATAAATAGCTATTGCACCAATCATTTCGTTATTATATAGATTTTTTGGGGTCATCATGTTTATACTTTTCCTCCCAATCCATTCGCCATCCTATTACGGGTTCATTTGATAACAAATAAAATTGACCATTACTCAATTCAGTATCAAGTGCTGTCTCATCAAAGATAAGTTCATTTTTTCTAACAGCGTCTAAGCACTTCAAAGCAGCTAAAACAATATCTTTTTCCGAGGGCGCTGTTTCAAACATTTTTAAATCCAAATTGATTTTCCGATGAACTTCGTCATGACAATTCCTCCACCTTGCAATACAGTCATTATTGAATTCGTCGATCTGTTCCTGCACTATAAGTCCTCTATTAAGCCAATCCTCCAAATGGTTATTGATCTGTAACATACAACTTGCAAGTCTAAGCATTTCCGCAGTGGCGGTCTTATCTAATGCTAAAATGTCAATAAGTTGTTTGATAAATACTTGTTCTTCTAAAGGCTTATCAAAGTGAATGGGGTTTTTATTGATGGGTAACTTGTCATTTCTACCTTTATCAAAATATAAATGAAAGTCATGGTAAAAATCTTCAAAGCTAATTACATTTTTAGCTTTCGATTTAGTATTAAGGTAGTTACGTTGTCTTAAATTACTGTCCACTGCATTAAATACATCATCAATTTTTGATTCTTTTACCTGTTTTCCTTTAATTCTGCTTTTTATTTTTATAATCAAATCGTCTCGATCTAGTTCAAATTCGAGTTTAGCAAAAAACTTAGTAATCCATTTTTGTGTTTGTTTTTTAAGCGATTCGACATACTTCTTAATATCCTCATCAGCGGTGGTTGATTGTAAACCCTCTAAGTATCGCTTTACTTCCAAAATACTAATTGACTTTTGCTTAAAGTCTTTTATTATTTTTAAGAATTTGTTATTGGTATTACTAGCCTTGTTTGAAACAAGTATGAAAGTAGTTTGCTCTATAAAAGCAAGTTGCTCTTCACTTTTTGACCTTCCATCTAACGGATCATTTATAATATTGACCCAGTTAGAAAGCGTTTTCCACAAGTCGCTGTCCCTTTCAGTTAAATTAACAACTTTTCCTGAAGCATTAGTCTGTATTGAATGTTTCAATTGCAATAAGACTTGCGTGCCATCATTCAAATCGATATGTACATCGTCTTTAACTTCAATGCCTATTTTCTGGCCTTCTTCAAGGTCTAGTAATAGATAAAGAAAATAATAATATTGATAATCAAAACCTATTGATTTGTCTTCTGCATTTGTTTTATCTTGAAAGCTTTTCAATAATACCACCTCTATCATTGCCTTTTTGATTAATTTCGACAAATTCCTGTAATTCCCTTTCTAAAGCGATACTTAGATGTTCATAAATTTATGGCCAGACTTGCGCGTACAAAGGAATTTGAAGAAAATATCATACGGCTCTGGATGAGTGTAAGCCTCAATTCATAATGAGTACGCTAATCATTTGGCAATGGGTGGGTATCATCAGAATCCCATATTCGCGTTTTAGCAAAGAAAAAGAGCCTCCCTTCCCTTTGGGTGACTCGGGAAGGGACTGACCCCCCATAACGTGAGATAAATCAAAACACCTTCAAGAGGAACATCCTTATATCCACGCCCAGAACAGAATCTAGTGCAGGTAATCAAGGTACTGTGTGGCACCGGTCAAGTATTAAGTGTATTCTGACCAACGTGACCTACACCGGAACCTTATGCCAATATCTTGAGGAAGTAATTAGCCACATGTCTAAGGAATGGGTTAAAGTTCCCGAAGATAAGCAGATTATCTTTGAGCCCCTCCTCCATTGATTTCTAAGGAAGATTATCAAGCCGTACAAGAACTAATGAAATCCAACGGAAAGAGCCACAGCAACGGTCAGGAAAGCTTTTTTGCAATCTTATGATGTGTCCTGATTGCGGGCATGGAATGACATTCCGAAAGGACAGGCAAGCAGAATGGTGCTTACGTCTGCTATGGCTACGTAAAACGTGGGAAGGCATTTTGTTCTTCCCACATCATCGGCTATGACACGTTACTCATGGCGGTGAGAAGTGACCTAAAAGAACTGATTAGCAGTAACGTCAAATTAGACAGGCTATTCGATGCAAAAAATCTGCTCTAATCAAGGAGTTACACAAGCTGAACAAGCAACATGAGCAACTAGAGAAAACTTTACAGGGACTTATTACCCTGTTTTCAACTCAAGAGCAGTTCACCGCCCAAAATCAACGTATTCAGGCTGAACAACAATCCCTTGCCAGACGAAAGACGGAACTGGAGTCTATTCTCGAAACACAAAAAGACACGGAAGAGCAATTCCGTGTCTTTCAAAAACAAGTTGCATCATTTGCACGACTCGACATTGATGATGAGCAAATTCTTAAGCAGTTCCTCCATCAAGTAATTCAAAAGATAGAAGTCAATCAGGATGGTTCTATCAGAAGAATACATTACAACATGCAACCTCAAGGAATGGGTGAGTTACTACATGAGGCTTAATCGTTAGCCCCTCTTAATTTAAACACTGTACATTCCACATGTGTCGTCTGCGGGAACATGTTATCTGGGGATGTTATCTGTATCAATCCGCAGAACCTAAGGTTTGACGAGCTTTGCATGCTTCCGTACTGAAAAGCTGCTTCTTTCTGATTGTTTCCGTTGATGTTTTACATCAATCCGGGTCAAGATCACTAATGCAGGTTTACTAAATCATATCGGACTCAGAATAGATTAATTTTATACTTTCGAATATCTAAAACGAGTGCCTTCACAATGAGTAATTGATTATCATGACGTACTACGCCGTAGTTCATAAAAATACTGCACAATGGGATGCTTTAACTTCATCTTCTCGGTCATATTTAAAATTCGCTTTTTTCCAACTCGTCTGTCCACCAAAGCCAGAATATTCAATAAGATGTCATTGCTCTCTATGCTTTCCTCTATAGAGGTGGATAAAAAATGATTCGCCACAACGTTAAAATTTGATTTACTTAATGCCGTCTGAGCAGACAAAAGCTCTTTTGCATATCCGGAAATTTTTCTACTTCTAGCAATTACGATTAGACGATCCTCGGGAGCGCCCTTGGTATCCTTTCTGACCGCCTCAATTTCTTCATTGCTAATCGGAATTTGGATATCTGGATCATTCTTAATTTCCTGCTCCGTCTGATACCATTTGATTAGGCTCGTTTTATCACTCATATTGAATACATTCTTTTTATCTACCGAAATATAACAAATACCTGCTTTATCAGGCAAATAACGATAGCTCGTTGCACGGTATTCGACCCTTCCATGTAACGCAGGACAGAGAAAGCTCTCCAGTTGTTGCTTCAATTTGCTCCAGGACATGTAATCCCCCTATATTCTACTAGAATTCCTTCCCCCATATTATCACATCTTTATTCGATTTTTAGTACGTGTATATTGCAAATGTTAGAACAGGCTGGACAACAAAAAGCCGCCTCCCTTATTGGAGAGGCAGCTCGTTCTATTACACCCCGTACTCAACCCATTCCATATTCCTTTATTTCAAACACCCCGGTCTCTTCCCATCCGAAATCAACTGATTGATCGTTTCGATTAATTGCGGAAGCTCACGCATCGTATCAATCGCGTAATCTGCACCATATTGCATAAAGTTATGCTTCGTCTTCGAGATCATCTCGGCTTGTTCTGCCTCGGATAGGCTTTCGAATTGCTCTTGGCTGAGTCCCATTTCGGAGCTGCCGACAGCAACACCAACTGACCACACTCCAGCATGGACTCCCTCTTTCACATCCGATGCCGTATCACCCACTTTGACCACTTTCCAGCATGCGGAGAGCTTCAGCTCCTCCATATTGCGATAGATCATGTAAGGGTATGGCCTGCCATAAGAATCCGTTTCACTAGGTGTGACCAGATGATCGGGACTGTACCCCTTTTCCTTCGCGATAGGTACGATCACATCCATCATCGTGCGGGTATAGCCCGTTGTAGAGCCGAACTTCAATCCTTGCGCTCGTAAGGTTTCGACGGTATCCACTACACCTGGAATCGGATCTGTGTATTCAGCTAGCGAGTACATTAACGCAGGCTCAAATGCCGCATAGAGCTGCTCCACATCCTGTTCTGTAAATGGCTTGCCATACTGGTCTTCCCATAATGCCGAAACTCTGGGCATCGACAGCATCGCCCGGATATGATCGATTTTCAGCATCCCCATAGGTGCTCTAGCCTCATCCATTGTCACCTCGATACCTGCCTGCTTGAAGATATCGATGAACACATTCACAGGTGCAAAACATCCGAAATCGATGGCCGTCCCCGCCCAATCCAATATGATTCCTTCTACTTTATTCATGGTTGCAATGCTCCTTCATATATTGCTCAATAATATGGCATAAATGATCCATGTCTTCCTCATAGATTTCCCCAATGTTCCCAATACGGAACGTATCCAAATTCGTCAACTTCCCTGGATAAATAACGTATCCTCTTTCTTTCACATATTGATAGAATTCAGCGAAATGAAATTGTTCGTTTGGATACAGAAAGGTCGTAATGATCGGCGACTGGTAGTCCGCTTTAATGTAAGCCGTCATGCCAACCTTCGCAAGTCTCTCCCTGAGCAGCAGGTTATTGTGCTGATAACGAGCTTGTCTTGCTGCGACTCCACCTTCTTCTTGCAGTTCATCCAACGCCTTGGAGAATGCAGCAACTACATGGGTTGGTGAGGTAAAACGCCATTTTCCGTCTTTGTCCATACAATTCCATTGATCATACAAATCAAGCGCCAAGCTGCGGGCAATACCTTGACATTG
This sequence comes from Paenibacillus sp. NAIST15-1, assembly GCF_001894745.1. Lineage (GTDB taxonomy): Bacteria > Bacillota > Bacilli > Paenibacillales > Paenibacillaceae > Paenibacillus_B > Paenibacillus_B suaedae. The sequence goes on along the minus strand of NZ_BBYF01000024.1, from coordinate 62,457 downwards.
CTGCAATTGATCAAGCTTAGCAATAACAAACCCAAAGCCAGGAACACCTTGAATGCACTTGTTCGCACTGCTGATTACATAATCAATATGAAGGCCAGCAACATCGATCTCAATACCGCCAAAGCTGCTCATCGCATCCACAATGAACGTTTTCCCATAAGCTTTTGCCAGCTTCGAGACCATATCAATAGGATTCAGTATCCCTGTCGTTGTCTCGCAGTGGATCATTGCAATATGAGTAATCTCTGGATCAGCTTCAAGCATGACCCCCAGTTCCGTCATATCCGGATACTTATCATTGTCTACCTTATGCTCGACATACGACAGCCCTATCACTTGTGCCATCTGTATCATGCGTTCCCCATAAGCGCCGTTGGAGATGATTAGAACCTTATGTTCTGGAGCAATCACGGATGTCATCACCGATTCTACGGCAAAGGTTCCGCTGCCCTGCATCAATACAACTGTATACTGTTCCGAATCTACTCCTGCAATCGTCAATAACTGGGATCTTATTTTCTGCGTAATCGATTTATAGTCATCATCCCACGTGCAGCGATCTAGCAACATTTCATGCTTAACGGATCGGGTCGTCGTCAACGGCCCTGGGGTCAATAATTTGTAGTTATTCATCATGATCTTACTCCCTGTAGTTATGAATTATTTAGCATCTTTAAAAAACTGCTGATGTTCCTTCAATAACTCCACGGTTAATGGCTGATCGAACTTCATCGGTTTCGCTGGCTTATTGACCGCATCTGTGGATTCCCCTTTGTACAAGGCAACAGGATAATTCGTAATCAAATCTTTTCTCGCACCCTTACTAATCGCCTCCGCCATTTTCATGGCAAGATCCGTCACTTCGTTGTTCTTATTGATAACTGCAATGGACTCTGTCAACGAATAATTCCCTTCGATGGGATCAATATAATCAATCGGAGCTCCTTTTTCGTGTGCACGTACCGCCTGATGACGAAGTCCAAATCCAGCAGCTACTTCTCCTGCTTCCACTTTCTTAATCGGTCCAGAACCGGATTTTTCTATATGCTGGCCTGCATTGGCAATGAGATCATGGAGTACAATCTTCCCTTCCTCTGGTCCATAAGCACTGATGATAGCCTGTATAAGCAGCCAAGCTGTAGAGGAATCTAATACATTTGGAATCGACACCAAATCCTTATATTCAGGCTTCGTCAAATCTTTGATCGATTGGGGAGCCTGCAGCCCTTTTTGCTTCAATACTTCTGTATTCACAAAGATAGAGCCTGTATTTGCCAAGATCGGCGTGTAGTAGGACGGATACGAATCCATAGCTCCTGTCTCAAAGGCTAAGTCTTTATACATCTTATATTGGCTCTGTGAACTGTCTAGGAAATACGAGCTCATCGTCACAAGATCAGCCTCAATCTTATCCCCTTCAGCCATCAGCTTGCCGCCTAGTTCTGACGTCCCCATCGATTGGAATTGATACTGCCCTTCATAGCCTGCGGATTTCAGTGAAGACTCCATCGCTGTTACTGCTTCTTCATCTGCGTTGGTATAGATAATCACTTGCTTCGATTCCTTTGCACTACCAGCACCACAGCCTGCCAATACCACCAACATGCTTATTGCCAGTAATGACAAGAGCACCATCCTGAACCTTTTTGACATTCCAACCATCGTAATCCCTCGCTTTTACGATTATTTAGGCCTATCATAGATAAGCATTAAGCCTGTTTAACGATGAATCGAAAATCTCTTTTGTCCATAATCACATAGCAGTTTCACAAGCAGATTGGTGAAGAAGATCAGCATCGACAATACGAAAATTTCATTGAATTTGGCAAAATGCTGAAGCTCCTTGATTTTACTAGCAACAACAGCGGTTTGGGTGGATACGAGAAATATGATGCCGCTGATCGTAACCATCGCATTGAGAAAATAATATCCCAGCATCTCGATCACCGTCGCAGCCGAATTAGGCAGGACTACCCGATAGACCGTCTTGAACCAGCTATCTCCGAGCAGTTCTCCCGTCGTTTCCCATGAAGGATTCATCTTGGAGAGCGAATTCTTCGCCATCAAATACGGTGTTGTAAAGAAATGCACGATATTACACAGCACGATGATCGTCACGGTCCCTTTCAAGCTGCTTCCATTAAACAAGAGCAAGTAAGAGATACCAAGCACCATGCCAGGCACCGTATTTGTAATCATGGAAGCCGTATCGGTGAGTGATCTTGCCCTTAATGAAGTCCGTACATTAAGAAGCGCAGCACAATAAGCAATCAACGTACCAAATACAGAAGTTAACACAGCAATCCAAATCGAGTTCCGATATACCTTCGTTAAATCACTCGATTGAAGTACGCTTAGGACATGTTTACATGTAAAAGTAAGATCATAAGGATATCGGCTCAACCACGGTGCAATAAACATAATGGCGAATATCGACAGCATCATAAAGACGATGACAGAAGACACGGTCACGAAGCTAATATCGCGCACCCGATGTGTCGGCAGCTCGATTTCTCCAAGTTGATCATAGTGAAAGTTAAGCTTCTCTAGAGACCGCAACAGCCATATTGCGAATATCGCCGGCACAAGCATGAGCACCGCGATGACAGCCCCCTGATTCAGATCAGGAATGGAGCCCAGCATGACTTGATACAACTGGCTGGCTACCACCGAATAGGTTCCTCCCACCGACGCCGGTATCCCAAAGTCCGTAAAGCTTAGGATAAAAGAAAGTACAAATGCTCCACCCAATGCCCCTGCCAACGGCCGAACAATCGTATTCGCAAAACTTCTTATTGGTCTGTCGCCCATCAGGTGAGACACGATAATAAACTTTTTATCCATGTATGTAAATGCGTTATGAATCAATAAAAAGGCTGGCGGAAGTGTATAAATGACATAATCGATCAGCAATCCATTAAAGCCATAGATATCGAACAAATTTCGTCCTGCAAGCTTGGTCAGCAATCCCTGATTGCCAAGGGAATACATCATGGCAAATCCATACGTAATTGTCGGAAGCAGCATGGGAAGAACGATTGTCGTCTTTAGCATGCCTTTGAAGATCCGATGAGCACGCGTACAGTGAATCGTATACGCCGGGATGAATGCCAATATCGTTGTTATAATTGCGGTCACCGTTGATACCTTCATACTGTTCAAGGCAGCTATCATCATCTCATCATTCATCCAAATCGAGCTGTAATTGGAAAATGAAAAGCCCTGCTCTGTCTCGAAGGATCGAATAAATAGGACAAGCAGCGGCAAGAACAAAATAACGGTTAACAAAAAGAGTATGGAGATAAGCAGAACCCGCATTTCTGGCTTTACTCTATGCATATCGCTCACCAAACAGATTGAATATATTCTGCCGCTTAATCTGCAACTGCTTGATAATAAACTGTTTTACAAAATCATTGCTCGGCTGCCCAATAATCTCTCTCGGTGTGCCATATTGCGAGATTGTGCCTTGATTGATAATCAAAATTTTATCGGAAAGGGTTAATGCTTCCTCAGGATCATGGGTAACAATGATCGTCGTGAGCTTGAACTCCCTGGCAATCGATTGGATACGTTGTTTGATCGATTCTTTAATGACTCCATCCAATGCGCTGAGCGGTTCGTCTAGCAGCAGAATCTTCGGCTTCGTAACCAAAGTTCTAGCTAAAGCCACTCTCTGCTTCTGTCCGCCTGATAATTCACTGATTCGCTTGCTCAGATGCGGCTTCAGTTCCAAAAACTCAATATAGTCTTGAACCTCCCGCTCACTCACGCTTCCTTTCTTATTGCGCAACCCATAGATGATATTCTCGTAAGCATTCAGATTCGGAAATAACGCATAATCCTGAAATACGATATTAAAGCCGCGCTTTTTCATGGATACATGTGTCATGTCCAAGCCGTTATACATAATGCTGCCATGATCCAGCTTCGTTAGGCCAAGAATAATATTGAGCAGTGTCGTTTTCCCGCTCCCGCTAGGGCCGAGAAGCGATACAATCTCACCAGAACCTATCTCTAAGCTGATATCTTGGAGCACCATTTTGCCGTCAAATTGTTTGCTGATATGTTGCAGCTTAAGCAAACGGCTCACCTCCCTTAGTCACACCCCCATTATATAAATCAACGATCAAATCAAATGCACTTTTATGTAAATGTTGAGTAAATCATGCATATATACTTCATATATTTTGCATATATTGTGCGCCATATTTCATGTTCAGTTGAAATATATAGTCAAATTTAATTGAATGTGAACGGTGCAGTCGTTACACTATAGGTAACAATATCAATCGATAATAGGTGAACTTATGCTGCCACTTGAAAGACAACAGAAGATTATAGAATTGCTTACCATCAAAAAGGTTCTTAAACTGCCTGAGCTGGCAACCGAATTAGCGGTCTCCGTGGATACACTACGACGAGATCTGAATCTATTGACCAAGCAAGGGAAGATCGAAAAGATATATGGCGGTATTAAAATCGTGGAGTCGAAGTATGGAGAATCCTCCATGGATGAGCGAATGGTTACCTTATTTGAGGCAAAAGAAAACATCGGTAAAATATGCAGCGAGATGATCGACGATGGGGATTGCATCTATATTGACAGTGGCTCCACCACCTATCACATAGCCAAGTTTATCAAAAGCAAGAACAATCTCACGGTGGTCACCAACTCCATTCCCGTGATCAGTGAGCTCATGAATACCGATGTTGAACTGATTATTATCGGAGGAAAAATACGCAAAGAGGAACATTCCGTAGTCGCGTACGATTATATTTTCAATTTTCATGAATTGAATATTCGAAAAGCGTTTATCTGCTGCAGCGGCATTACGATGGAACGAGGGATCTCAGATTACAATATGGAGGAAGCCATTACACGCAAGAAGATGATCGAACTGTCCAAAGAAGTGTATGTCGTAGCAGACAGCACCAAATTCGGAAAAGACGTTAAGATTGCCATTACACCACTAGATAACGTAAACGCCATTATTACCGATGCGAATATCGATCCCAATTACCCGCCGCAGTTTACGTCGATACGAACGAAGCTTATCATTGCAGAGTAAAGTGAACCAACTGGCTTATTTACCATCAGGAGAAGGATGGGTCATGGAAACTGCATGCTTATGTATGGAATCAGGTAATCATGAAAAAGAGGGGCCATCGCCCCTCATAGGTTTATAAAACTCCCTACAGATAATCCAAACTATAGAAAATCATAATCGCCCCCACGATACACATGACCCACGAAACAGCCGATCCCGAATGCTTCGAAAGCTTGATTTGAAGCCTTTCTAATGGCCTTTTCATCACTCGCCCTAATAATAAATGCAATGTAAACAGGATTAATGGCGGGAGAACCATTATAAAATTATAACCTACCATAATTGGGAGCCACTGAAAAACGGATAAATTTGAGGTATTCATAAGTCCAATCGCAGCAAAATACGGAAATGCTGCACCTACCTCAATCAATGATGTCGTGAAACCGAGTGCAATCATGGATGTCTTACTTTTTGACTTCGGCCTTGGCAAATCCGACTTTTTACTCTTTGGGTAGTAGAAGCTGGCTATAAACAGAATTCCCCCAATGATCAGCATAGCCCAACTTACAATCCGATTTTGAAAAATGGAAGAGAAACTAGCCAGAAACACATCCAGACCTAACATGAAAGCAACGCCTACTGAAAAATAAATGACTGCGACCGTCAATAAATAAATCATTAAGCGTGAACCTAATCGCTCCTTTTCAGTCAACAGCAAATATACCGTCACCCCCAATGTTGCAGGGCTAAGCGTGTCTAATAAGGCTAATCCCCCTACCATAGAAAGGAGTTCAAGAGTCACGATTCTCCTCCTTGCTCCATGGAAGAGTTCTGTATGGAAGAAATGTGAATGTCATAGGCTCGCTCCATAAAATCAAGAACTTCCTTATCTATAGGATATAGGCCAAGACTCTCAGATTGCTTTGGAGATTTCCTCAGCTCCCATAATTTATTCACAAATTCGTCTTCTCCTTTGAAATCTTCCAATTGTTTTTCTATCATGCGCCGTATTATGTTTTGCACTCGTGATGAAGCAGGATCATCTTTCGTATATCGTTTTATCTGACCTAGCAATGCAATCCACTCCATAGAATCAGGGTCTTCCCCACTCATTTTTGGGAGTTTTGTCCAAAGCTCTATTTCCTTATCGTTAAACATGCTTTCCTTGATGGTCGGCAATCTTTTTTTATGTTGATTCGATAACTGAATAAGTTTCTGTATCGCAAGCCGCTCATCCCCGTCTTCTACCGCAATCCCGGTTATCAATTCCCGCAGTGACGACTCTATACTCCTTAATCTTTCTTGCTCTTCAAGGATATAGGCTAACTGGTTTTTCAAACTGTTCGTCCAATTCCATTTAGAGTCGTATAACATACTTTTAATCTCTTGCAACTTGTAACCAATTCCCTTCAGAAATTGGATGTATTGAAGCTTCTTCAGTTCCTCTTCTGAATACAGACGATGGCCCCCTTCTGTTTTGGACGGTGCCGTCAATAATCCGATCTGATCATAGTACCGAAGTGTTCTGACCGTGATATTCGTTTTTTTTGCAACTTCTTTAATATGTATCAATTACAGACACCTCCGACAATTCAGATAAGATCAATTTTCTTGATCTTTATATAGACCATGTTTGATTAAATATCCTAATCCTAGACCGACTAATACGCCTGGAAATGCTTGATCAATCATAAGTCCAATTCCTGCTCCTATAATTACACATGCATAAATAATGATGTCTCCTTGTTTCATATCTACTCTCCCCTTTTATAATAAATCTCCTCTTCCCCTTAGCCGACTTAACAGACATAAGTGATGAAGAGCTTACCCATTGGCTTGATTATACAAAATGACGCAACGTCACTTTCAAGTGTTTTCATTAGAAAATTCTTTGATTGCACAAGTTAACTTGATGTTGACGCAACGTAATCTTATATAATCAGTTCACAATCATGAAGAATAGTGATGAGGTGAGTAAATGAAAAAATATTGCATTGGTTTACTTTTGATGGTGATACTTTTCCTTAGTGCATGTAGTTCTTACCAAGAAAATGCTGCACACGCTGTGTCATTAAAGGGGATAGAAAACATCCATATCGACCACGGCAGCACAACATTAATAGTAGAATCAGCAGATATAGAGTCACTTGAAGCAATTAGTAATGGACCTGAAATTGTTATAGATAAGGAAAAAGACAACATCAAAATTCGGCTTAAGAGTGATATTAGAAACATCGTAAATATCGGAAAAATGCCTCAGCTATCCGTTCGTGTTCCAAACAATTATGAGAGAAAAGTAACGTTAGACGGTTCTTCCGGTAATGTAAAGATAATCAATCTGAGCACACAGAAACTCGATATCCAAGGAAGTAGTGGAAATGTATCGCTTGACTATGTAAAAATAAATAGTGACATCAATATCTCTGTCAAAAGCGGCAGCATCCTTTTAAATCTAGAAGACAAGGACTCCAACATAAACTGGCTTTTGCAATCGGGTAGTGGCAGACGAGCTATGGGTATTCCTTTGAATCATTCTCAACAAAATAACAGAAAGACACAGGGACAGACGGGGAATGGCTCATTTCATGTGAATCTCCAAACAACTTCCGGAAATATAACGGTCAAATAAATAACAGGGATCAATAAATAGAAGCCTGTTTCCAATCATTCTAATGGAGACAGGCTTCTGATATTTCTTATTGTCAGAAGAAAATAAAGTGTTTTCTTAGTGCTTTGATTAAGATAGGGTGCCTTTTTAAGCATTACATGCTCCCCGTATACGCTCTTTAATTATATATTTGGAAATGGAATGTAAGGAGGAGAACATAGCCCACGCAACGGTGTGGGATCGTCCTTTTATTAAAAGGATAGTTTAGTGAATTATATCCAATACCTATTGCTGAGTCTCGCAAACTAATTCATCCCTCGATGCGCTTCATTTGCAGACGATTCCTATTTCCTGCGGATGAAGCGCCGATCGATGAAAAAAGCCATGAGCAAGGACAAGATACCGAGTAAAACCGGTACGCCAAACGATTCAAAAGAGAAGGAGCTGCCTTCCAGCTTTAGGTGGTCGGTGGTGCGATATTCGAGCCGTTTGGCGGCAAATTTCGCCGTCTGGATATCCTCTTGCTCGGCCAAATCCTCGAATGCGGGATCCATTGCAAACCGATCCGCCGCGTTGCGGTGCAGGAACAGCAGTTTCGCGCTGTGGCCGCTGTTCTTCCATTGGTTGATGTCTTCGGCGGCTGCAGATTCGGCATCGGCACCAACGACAATCATTTTCTCTAGTTTCGGCACGTTTTTTATCTGATAACGTGCGACTAGGTTTAGGCCGTGTTTCGTTACGATTGGTTTGCTCGAGCTGGAAACGGTCAACGTCGTCGTCGTACCGGAAGCGGCGTACGTATCGAATACGGCGGACAAATCCAGTTCATCGGCGCCGTTATATACCAGCACGCCCGCCTTTACTTTGTTCCATTGATAAGCGTTGTTCAGTACGTATGTTATATCGCTCAATCCGGCAACGAACGGTTTCATTTGCGGGTTTGTCACATACTCGTAAGAGGGATAGTTCATCTCTTTCGCCACTTTCTTCGCCGCCGCCTCGCCCAGTTGCTTGGAGATGACATATAGCGTAGCGTCGATCCCGGATGTCAGACCGGCAGAGGATACGATATTGCCTTGTGGGACGTAGCGCCGATCATTCACCCACTGGATTTCCGGATATTTTTTAATGAGTCTGTTCATGTCTCCCCAGTGCGTCGCGGCCGATTTGCCGTTCAACAAGCCAGTATCCGCCAGGTTTTCAGCCCCGTTGCAAATGGAGATCAATGTCGTCTTGGCACCCGAGTGCTTCCGAATCCATTCACGGACAGGCGCATATTTATTCTCATCCAAAATCGGCATAAACGGAATGACGATAATGTCCGGGCTTTTGCCGAGCATTGCATCCATTTCGTCAAACGAATAGTGTGGGACGACATCGAGTCCACCAGTTAGTGATTTAATTTCGCGATCGGGGGAAACGCCGTATACATTGTAAGATTCAGTCATCGCAAACATCTCGTACGGGACGAGAAAATCGAACACTTCCGTCACTTCGTTCGCCAGAAGTACGGCCACCGTCGGTTTGTTAGAGTCATATATCGGCACCTGCAAATCCATTAATGCAGGGGGGGCTTTATCGTAAACCGACATTCCGGCATTCATCGTATTGACGAACCCGACCGCGCCTATCCCCCCTACGACGACGAAAAAAACGATGAGATAGATAATAATGCGTAATACAATTTTCAATTGCTTCGCTCCTTCAGATTAGATTTACCCATAAAATTTAACAAATAAAGATAAACAAGGCATCTGTCTGTGGTTCAGTCGAGAGGCCCGCCTAACGTTGGAGCTGCCACTGGGCCCTAGTCTGTATTCTTTTTTTAGCATGACTCAATAGGGCTATAATTTTAACAAAACGGTGAGCGCTGTTCGGTAATGGGCCGCTTCCCATTCTAGCGGAACCTTTAAAACTCAAAAAGGCACCTACCATTGAAATTTCGAGCAGATGTCTTCATTTTATCCCTTTGGCACGGGCTGAAGAACTCTCATCTAGTTTTAGTTGTTAAGCTCCCTATAAATGATTCAGTTTCCTCTCTCAAACTCATGAATTCGCAAGATTTCAACAAAAGATAAATGTAGAGAGAAGAAAGAAGACAGTGGTTCTGGAAGTAGGGGTCTGAGTTTGGTTCTTCTAAAAGAGATGCAGTGTACTGCGGTAATACTTGTCGCCAACAGGCTAGTCGTGGCCATAGAAAGGGAATAGCTAGTTATGACCTTCCTCATTGGATGAGATTCCGTGTAGGTCATTACAAAGCCGCCTTTAGTTTATCTTCACCCCCTCAATAAAAAAACGCCTCAGATGTGATCTCTGAAGCGTGATTATTTGCAAAACATATTTATGTCATCTAAAGCTGAATGAGCAAGCCCTCTAACAAACTTACTCTCATCATTCCATGCATCATTAATAAATAAAATAAATCAGTTCCTTATGAAGGGTTTTGTGTATTAATGCATGGATTTCCCAATAATTAAATAATTGTGTGTAAATTTCCTTTTAACTTTTACTATCTATGCAACATAGGCACCATCGCCGATGGGTAACTGCTGTTTACGACTGCTCCGCGCCTTGACTGCCGGCATAATAAGGTTCTCCCGGATCTATATCGATGACAACCCGGTGCGGTGCGGCCAGCCCGTATTGGTGCTCGCAGCGCCAGCGCATCTCTTCGGTGAAACCAATTGTTTCCCCGTCGGCAATAACGTCCCCGCGGTCGAATAAATAATAGGCGATATTAAGCAAATTTCCGGCTACTTCATCAGGCTCCAGATCGTAATAATGACACTGAACATCCGGAATGCCAAGCGCGACAAGTCCCAATGAATCCATCAGACCTTCAGGGCGGCCGCTGCCTGTGCCTTCAACATTATAAAAACGAATGTTCAGCGCACCATATAGCAGTTCTCCTTCTTCAATCGCCGCCAGATAAGCGCTAGGTTCGACGAGCTTGTCGCTTTCCCGGAAATAGATGGCGTCGCAAGGCGCCGTTTCCAGCACCGCCCGCAGCGAGCCGGTGAACAGCTGCAGCCGCGATTTGGGATCGAGTCCCGATGCCATCATGTCGATCAACAGCAGCGAGTGCTCGCAATCACTCACGACTTGAGCGGCTTCCCGCCAATGCCAGGACTGCTGTATGGCCGACTCGTAGTCCGCAACCGGGCGGCTTTCTGTATCCATCAGGCTGGTTTGCGCCGGCATTTCGCCTTCAGTATATTCAACCATATAATTCAAATGGAAAAAATGCAGTAAATTCTGATCTTCCTGACTATTCGCTTCCCACACAGCAAGTCCCGCAGAATCCGGATGATGTTCTCCGCGATCAACCTTCCCCGTATAAAGTTCCATCTTCTCGTAAAGTATGTTTCGGTCCAGCATCGGCGGCTGCTTGTATTTTAACTCCACAGCGTACACCTGGGCAAAACCAAAGTCCTTTTCCTGTTCAAGCCTCTCATTCGCCTCAATATCATTCTTCACCGAATCAATTGCGTTTGGCTGCACTGTCTCAGATTTCTCTTGATGGTCTGTTAGGCCAACCTCGCGACGACTCCATGTCAATAACGTCGAAGTATCTTCATCTTCGGGATCAAGTTTATTCGCAATTTCGAATGCCGCTACTGCGTCCTCATATTGCGATAGGTAGTAGTAGGCATACCCTACACGAAAATGCCAAAGAAAGTCATTCTCGCCTTGCGTTTTGATCGTCGAAAGTTGCTGTAATGCTTCATCGTAACGTTTTAGATTGTTTAATGCTCTCGCCAAATAGCCAACTATATCATAGTCTCTGTCCTGTTCGGGAATTTCCGCAATCTTGCCTACTATTTTTTCAAATTCATCCTCTTCATGCCAGAGGTTTAGCTGTTCTAACAAGTCTTTTTTCATCACATTACCTCCTTAGCTTCTAAAAAGCCTCTTCGATGTTTTTCTAGTTTTATTTCGGAAAACCTCCTTACTTCGCTAATAGGAAACGAACAATATCCGACAATTAACTTTCAAGACCGTTTTCCGAAACATTTGCCCCTCTATAGGTGAGTAAAGCGTATAGCCCAACGATAATGGGGAGATCATTTACGGTTCTCTTCATTTCCGTAAACGTCAAAAATAAAAAAGGTACTATTTTTGATAGCACCTTTTTAAATCATTATTCTATTTGCGTTCCCACACTAGTACTTGAAATTAAGGATTTCCAGCTTTACTGTCTTCGTAGCAAAGCAACCGACTCCACATGTGGAGTCGACAGTAACAGAAACGGCTGAAACCCTTTTTAACAAGGACAACAGCCGTTTCTCTTTTGGTTATTTGTCATTCAAATGAACAGCTTTTACTGGGCCGCTTCACAATTGTAAGACTCCATGCTGTCTTCGTAGATAGTATGTCATTAACAATCACTATTTAATAACTTCAACCTTTTTTTCCCCTGCTGTCTTCGCCGGCTGAGTACCTTGGGCATCGACTGTGCTGGCTGTAAGCAACATAGTCACGACTAGAGCTGTGCTGAGGGCTGCGGAAATCATTTTTCTTTTGCGATTGACCATGACCATACCTCCAATATCTATCTTTTGATAAGTCGATCATGCTGTCTGATAATTGTATTATAACGTACTAGTAGTGGTTGTAAAGGGAGTTTTTCCCTTGATGAGCACAGCAACGACTAACTTCCCAATTCAATCAACTCAGGGATTTTCTCATCTGTAATACTCTCCAAAACCACTCCACTACTGCATTCTCAGCTATCTGTGCCATTCCTCACCAGCAAAGCCACTCATCTAAATACGGGTATCGGATTAACGAACATGATTTACTACAATTTTTTAATTATGAGAGGGTTGAGGACTTTAAAAAGTTAAATACCATTAGTTTAAGCCGCCGAGAAGTCGGCGGTTATACATATTCAGAAAACATAATCGGCTTTGACCGTGGCTACAGGAGAACACGTTAAAAACTGGCTCGGCTTTCACCAGTCAATGTAGCCCCGCGAGCACAACGGAGCGGAGTGAACCCTCTGAGCGAAGCGAAGCCTTGACCAAGCGAAGCACAGGGCAAGAAATAAATAACCACCCCACGGGCGGGAAAGGCAACAGAAAGTAAAGCTCTATATTCCACAATGGTATAAATAAAATTTACCTTCGGACAATCTATCAGAAAATGAAATTATCTTTTCGAATTGCTTAATGATTTCAAGTCGATTATAAACTAACTTTTCATAATGACCCGATTGTACTCCACCCTCAACCATAACAAATTCTCCTGTAAGCTCTAGTACTGTCGGTGAGTTCAGAAATAAGTCTCTCCAAGAGGAAAATACACTTTTTAAGTTCCTAGCAGAAACCTCATCAAAAAGAGTCACGCCGTGATAGTTAATCCCTGCACTAGCTGGTGTCCCATGTAAAGCTGGATTTCTACTCGGAATCCATTTTAATGTATCACTAACGTACAGAACAATGTCATCATGTATCACTACACTATCTATAACTTTAGGATTGTTTTCTCTATTCATCCAAAATTGTTCTATATCTATTGTAATAGGAATGAGATGAAACTCATGTTCTAATGCCATCTAAATCCTCCCAATACTTTATAACTTCACCTTCCCCCCACCTGTTGTTTTCAGATGTAAGGTTCATAATCCTTTTCATATGACACTTTCGTTTCTTCATGCGTCGGTATATCTATCAGTTGCACTTTTTTAATATCCATGTGTAAGAAATCGTTTGCTAGTATTTTTACTATTCTATCAATACTCATCATATCCCAATCTTCTGAAAGCTTTGACCATACATAAATATAGGTAGGCTTGTGGCCTTTATCATTCATCGGTGCAAAGTGGTCAACTTGACATAAGGTATCTTCTTCATCCCTCGGATATATATAACTATAATCGATGTCCTTATTACCTTTTATGAACTCCTCAATCTCGTCATAAAATTCTTTGTCTTCTGTTTTATCAAGTTCGTTATTCAATAAATTTATGAGACAGGGCTGAGTCAATAAATCGAAATATCCTAGAAAGTTATTTTTGTCCTTGTCAGAAAACAATGTAATTTCATCATTAGAACTTTTGTCGCAGAATCCATATACTCCATACCAAAATAGCCAATGCCGAACATGTACATATATAGTGTCTGTAATATTCAATCCCCTCGATACTTAAATATTATTATCTGAAACTGACTTATGCTTATTTTAATTCCAGTATCCCACAAGACATTTCTTCAACACAACTTCTTATCAAAATTGGTTCGATCCTTTCTTCCTACATAGATCAACCACTAATAGTAGGAGGGGATGACATCATGAAAATCAAACGAACCTGTACAGGAATGGCAAGTCTCGAGGACATCTTACTATTCATTTTGGCTAGTCAAATTGACAAAATTATCGGTGCTTCTTACCATGAAGAAAGAGCAAATACTGTCCCTTCTGATTCAGATATGGAAGGGACGATAAGGTAATATGAGAATTGCTATATATGCCCGTGTGAGTACAAAATGAGATGCTCAGAAAAATAGTCTTGAGAACCAGATTTCATTTGCGACCGCTGTAGCCTCCCAAAATGGTTGGACTATTGTTCGGCAATATATGGACAACGGAATCAGTGGGGCTACTAGAGAAAAGCGAGCAGAATTACTTCAGTTGCTTCAAAACGCAAAAAAGAAGAAGTTTGATGCTGTAATTGCAAAATCGGCTTCTAGGTTGGGAAGATATACCATTAAGAATCTCCTGACTGCCATCTACGGGGCGGCAAACAGCAAAGCAACCGAACAGCAATCTAGATACATGAAAGAGTTAGCAAGCGTAACCATACGCTTGAACAAACTAAACAAAGAGTTTCAGACTTTATTACAACTTTATACGGAAAAGCATATCGACCTTGAGCGACTCAAGGCTCAGAACGAGTATATCCAAGTAATGCTGAACTTGCTTTAGAAACTAAAAAAGACACGGATGAACAACTCCATGCCTTTCGGAAACAAATCTCCCGCTTCGCTGAATTAAATATTGATGATTAGCAAGTGTTGAAGCAAGTTCTTCAACGTCTTATCAAAAAATTCGAAATCAATGAAGAGGGAGCAATCAAAGAAATTCACTACAATATTGCACGCCCCACTTTATATGGGGCGTTGGATAAAAGAGGGACTTAACCGTTTGCCCCTCTTAATTTAAGTAACACTGTACACTCCACATGTGAGGAATACTTTTCACAGACACAATGCATTAGGCGACTATAACTACTTAAAGGATTGGGGCGGTAAATAAAACCGCTCTTTTTTAATGTTACCACCGTTTTAAGGAATAAGCCTCTTTATTATAGACCCCTATTGCGTGTGCGTAATAGTTGAGGGTCATTGTAATGTTGGAGTGTCCCATGATGTATTGCAATGCTTTTGGATTCATGCCTTCATTGGCTTTATCGGTGCAGAATGTATGTCTTAGGGTATGTGGTGTCACTACCTTTGGCAATGCTACTTCATTATCATTATCCTTGTTGTACTTCTTTACAAGTCCTCGGAACACACTATTGTAATTTATACCGATTTTCGGATTGCCGCTTCGAGTAACGAATATGAAGTTGCTATAGCCATCTATGGTGACAGTCTTTGTAAATCTGCGCCTATCCATTATACGTCTAAAGGCTTGATAGACTTCCTCTGTCATCTTAATTCGTCGGAAACCACTCTTTGTTTTTGGTTCATCAATGTAGTATCCAGTTCCTGTGCAGTATAACAACTGATGGTTTACATCAATAATTCTGTTTTCTAAATCTATATCTGCATCTGTCAATCCGCACAACTCTGAAATACGAAGTCCTGTACCAAGCAGTATGATTATATCATCATAATGTGGAAATATCCGGGTTTTCATACTATACTGGTGTCGTTAAGGCACGGAGGACGGGGAACGGCGTTACGGGCAGATGCAGCGAATTTATATTTTCGGAAGTAGGGAAGAAAAATGATTGAATTAAGAAAAATTACCCACGATAATTTTGAGGCAGTGTTGAAGTTAAGCATAACAGACGAGCAGAAAGGAAATGTGGATTCCAGCATATATTGTTTGGCTAAAGCCTATGTAAAGATACTCAACGACGAAAAACCTCCTATGATCTTCGCTATATGCAACAATGATGAAGTCATAGGATATGTCGATATTGGATTTTTCGAACTGGCGGAAAGTGCATTTTTATGTGAAAAATATGGAGATAAATCTACTTATGGACTTAATCGCTTTATGATTGATAAAAAGCATCAAGGCAAAGGATTTGGCAAACAAGCAATGATGAAAGTTATTGATTACATAAAGTCGTTTCCACAAGGAAAAGCCGATGCAGTTGCTACATCATATTGGATGGTAAACGAAGCCGTCCGGAAGTTGTTTGCGTCTGTCGGTTTCGTTGAAACAGGAGCGATATGGGACGGACAAACAGGGGGTAATTGGAATGCAGAAAGAAAAGATATAGAGTATGCAGAAGTAGGTGCCAGACTCGGATTATAAAGCTAACAATTTGAATAGTGCATCGTACAGTATAAGACCAACTATGCGAAGTCAATAGCAAAAATGCAAAAAGAAAGCACAACATTAGCCGTGCAAAAAAGTGCACGCTTCCGCGAACCTGTGGGAAACAGGCTTGAAAAAAGGGATAATAGTAGTAAATTGGAGTTGAAATCCTGTGAATGTGCTTGTAAATCAAGGGCTGTGGGGTTTAACTAACAAATTTTTTGTAAATTAGTTTGCTTTTGCAATACTGCTCCCTCCCTTTCACCTATGACGTTTAGACTACTTCAACTCTACATCAACTTTCTACATCTTTCAACACCGACTCCCTAATAAAAGGTTATCGCAACTAATCCCCTACCAAGAACGATTGCTTTGATTGAAAGGGGAGGTAATAATGAATATTGAAAGAGTGTTTACAGGCACAACTGACTTTAAGACCTTAATTATTAGTCAATTGGAGAAGGAGATTGAAAATATTGTATCTGCCGCCTACAATGATAAGCAAGTAGATATAGTCGCCACCACTAATAATGGGAGGCGACATAAATGAAAGTAGCAGGATATGTTAGGGTCTCAACAGATAGTGAAGGGCAAAAGGAATCTCCTGAAAATCAGAAGCAATTGATTTTAGACTTCCTTAAAGAGGGACAGCACGATTTATTCGATTTCTACATTGATGTGCAAACTGGAACCAACGACAATCGTGAAGGTCTGAAAAGGCTTATCGAAGAAGCTGAGCATCAGAAGTTTGATGTGATAGTTGCAAAAGAATTAAGTAGAATAGGTCGAAATGTAGGGTTGCTCTATCAATTGAAAAAGATAGCACCGAAAAGGATACATTTGTGGCACCTATGCAAGGCATGGGAACATCGCTTGTACCAATCACGCAGTTAAGGACAAAACCTCACAGAAGTCATTCTAAGCGACTTAAAAGCGATGTACGACAAACTGAACCTACCTGATCTGGATGCCAAGGTCAAACAAAGAATAAACGCTAACCAAAAAAAATAACAAAACAGCTACAAGCCATTGATAAACAAATACAAAAGCAAATGGATATAAAGAAAAATGCTTTACAGAAGTTTGTCAGTGATGCTATTACCAAGGACGACTATGACTGTTTGGTTACAGATATTGAAGACAAGTTGCTGCATTTAGAAGTCGAAAAAAGCCAACTTCAAAAAAAGATGGAGGAAAGCTACTCAGCGAGTAAACTTTTCTCCATCAAAGAACAATTTAAAAAAGCAGTTGCTTTCGATACTTTGACTACAGAGACTCTTTTACGCTTCGTTGAAAAGATTGAAGTCAAAGAAGATAAAAGCATCAAGATTTATTATAAGTTTGCCATGGTTGAGGGGTTATAATCCACTCAACCTTCTTCTAAAACTAGCAGTGAAACACACTCCACATGCGTAGTCTGCGGGAACATGTCCACCGGCTGTACCTCAACGACGCGGTAGCCTCCACCCGCCAGCACTTGCAAATCGCGAGCCAGCGTCGACGGATTGCAGGACACGTATACGATGCGCTCTGGTTGCATGGCGAGCATCGTGTCGAGCAATGCAGGATCGCAACCCTTGCGCGGCGGATCGACGACGATGACATCAGGCGTCACACCCTGCTCCTTCCAGCGAGGAATAACGTCTTCTGCTGCGCCAACGGCGAATTCTGCGTTTGTCACGCCATTCAGTTCTGCATTGCGGCGCGCATCGGCGATCGCTTCCTCAACGATCTCGACGCCGAGTACCCGCTTCGCGCGCCGTGCAAGGAACAGCGAGATCGTCCCGATGCCGCAATACGCATCAATGACCGTCTCTTCCCCTGTCAGGCCAGCATATTCTACAGCCTTTTCATACAGCACTTCCGTCTGCACCGGATTTACTTGGTAGAAGGAACGCGCGGAGATTTTGAACGCGATATCTCCGATATAATCCGTAATATATTCTGAACCCCACAATACGCGGGTCTTATCTCCCATAATAACGTTCGTGCGCTTCGTATTCATGCTCTGGCAGACGCTCTTCAACTGCGGCAAAGCCTCAGCAAGCTCCGCTACGATCTTCTCCTGATGCGGCAGCTTGTCCCCATTCGTCACGAAGGTGATCATCAGCTCATTCGTGCGGAAGCCAACACGCATCATCACATGACGAAGTAGGCCTGTATGCTGCTCCTCATTATACGGCTCAATGCCGTATTTCCGTACAACTTGCTTCACCACACGCATCGCGTCGTCGTTCATTTCATGCTGGATCAGGCTCGTATCCGTATCGATAATCCGATGGCTCGCCTTCGCAAAGTAACCACCGATTAGCTCGCCTGTGCGCTCATTTTTGCCGATCGGCATTTGGCTCTTGTTACGATAACGCCAAGGCTGCTCCATTCCGATCGTTGGCCATACCTTGATTGGTTGCTCCTGCACAGCATTTTCAGTTGCAGCTGCTTCGCCTTCCGCTTGCTCCACTCGGAACTTCCCGATGCGCTCAAGTACGTCAACGACATGCTGCCGCTTCCATACCAGCTGCTCACTGTACGCCATATGCTGCAACTGACAGCCGCCATATGCATTCGCTGGATGCTCCAACTCCACGCGATGGGGGCTGTCTACAAGGCGCTCTAACACCTTCGCATATCCGTACTGTTTCTTCACCTTCAGCACAAGCGCACGAACCTGCTCACCCGGCAATGCCCCTTGTACAAACAGCGTGAAGCCGTCTGCACGACCGACTCCTTCTCCATCATGCGTCAAACCAATAATATCCATTACAACCTCATCGTTTTTCTGTACCGGGGCATTATGCACGCGTGCATGTGCCGCGCGTCCACCTACCGCTTCTTGTGAACGCGTCGCAGATGCAGACTGTCCTCCATTTCGACGCCCCGGCCGCTTGCTTTGCTTGTTTCCTTTCACCCTGATGCCCTCCTATTTATGTGTTAACGAATCCATCTATTTTGAATGCTCTCGCATTGCTTGTCTAGCTCATGTTCATACTCACTCTTCTGCCGGAAACCCAAAGATACAGTACACGATATCTTTCTCAAAAATCGATAATAGCCCGAAAATATACAAATAACTACGCTCGACTCTGCATCCATACGTAGCCTCGAAAACGTCATCCTCATGGTATCCAGCTGTTCCGCATGTTGAGCATGGCATCATCATACCATAATCCACCCGCCAACAAGAAGACCCGGCGCCTTCACGCCTGCACAAGCTCTAATTACCTTTTTCCTAACGACAAAGAATCCCATTATCCGATCAAACAGCATTTTAGCATTATACATTTATCTTATCTGCATTTCAGTTTAGCCTTCTGCCTTCTGCCTTCTGCCTTCTGCCTTCTGCCTTCTGCCCCTAATTATCGCTGTTCCCCTCACCACGTCAACAACAATAAAACGGCTTGACCCGTGCCCTCTACAGCAGCTAGTCAAGCCGAACGTCCACCATCCGATCGTGGAACGATATCATTCTATTCTCCATCGCCATAACAGCTCGGTACATAAGCACATCTACCCAGCTTACAAAGCCTCTGGATCATCTGCGAAAATACGCAAATGAGAAGGCAGCACCCTGAACGTCGCTGGCAATAGACCGCCGAATTCTCCGTCTAGATTAAGCTGAACTGCATCCGGCGATGTAACCGTAACTCGATTCGTCTGCTTGTGAATGACGAGCGGATCATTAATATGCTCTCCCCGAAGAGCCATACTAGCTACCCGAACGAACTCCACAAGATTGCAGCGTTTCAGCATAATGACATCGAATAAGCCGTCATCAATTCGCGCCTCAGGCGCCAGCTTCTCGAAGCCGCCAACCGAGTTCGTATTCGTAATCAAGAACAGCATGAATTCCTCATGATAGACGCCGTGGCCTTCCAGCTCAATACGCAGCTCCGTCGGACGCAGGCGAGTCATCTTCTCAAGGCCCTTCATATAATAAGCGAGCTGCCCGATAATCGTCTTCAGCTTGCTTGGCACCTCATACGTCAATTCCGTCAAGGAACCGCCGCCTGCAATATTAATGAAGTACTTCTCATTCGACTGCCCAAGGTCAATAACCCGAGTTGTCTGACGCGTAATAATTGAGCAAGCATCCTCCCAATTGCGAGGAATACCCAAGGCCCGTGCGAAGTCATTCGTCGTCCCAAGCGGAATAATGCCAAGTGGAGGCCGTTCCGGCTTGTCCGCCATCCCATTAATGACCTCATTGAGCGTACCATCGCCACCAGCTGCGATAATCATATCATATCCGTTATCAATTGCTTCTGCCGCACTAGCCGTTGCATCTCCTTCGCCTTCCGTCGCATGCGTCGTCGTCTCGATGCCAGCAGCATCCAGCATATGCAATATATCCGCCAGCCGCTTCCTGCCTTCCTCCCGGCCAGATGTCGGATTATAAATAAGCCTAGCTCTCTTTACCATGAATGTTTCACCCATTTACAATCTATTCACGTTCAACCGATTTCACAACCTTCTTCGCGAAGGCTTAGCTGCCAGCAACATTTCGCCATATCGTCCAGTTCTAGTCACTTTGCCTCGAACAGCAAAACAACCTGTGTTATGAACCATACTACCATAGTAAGCTTCTTCATATCCACATCATGCCTTGTTGGAGACATCCTAACTTCACAGCAGCCCTGCGGACAGTTATAAAAACTCCGAACCACCAACATATATTCTTATGTATCAAGATGCATCGTGGCATTCTTTCTGCATTCTCACGCAATTCCATCTGCATCGTCACATCATACAATCTATTCTTCTCATGATAACACAATCGTTCCTCAAAATGTTCGAAACTGACGGGATAATCGCCCTAGCAACTTCCGTCAACAGACTTTCAAACGATCCCAATCCCGGCACCAACTATTGAGATACATACCCCTTCATCATAGCCAGTAAACGAACCGCTTCCTGCTGCAGCCATCTATTCAAGGCGGAGTGCGGCAGCAGAGCTTCGCCATCATACATGGCAGACACATCACCAAGCCGCTGCGGAATCACATGAGAAGTGAAATAACCTCGACTGAGGAACACAGGAACGACGGCAACACGACGTTCAACAGTCTGTTCTCCGCACGAGTGCCCTCCACCATCATGACCATCGAAGACATCCATACCGCCGAACGAGTCTAGGGGAACAGTCAATTGTTCCGCCCTGCCGCTCCAGACGATTTCATCTTGACCGAGCGTCAATACGCTCTGTAAACGGCTCACCGCTTCCGCAATATCTTCATAGCAGAGCAAGGCATGTGAGGCTCCTGCACACGTGCCACGCAGCACAAGCTTCCGCTCCAGTCGCCGTAAGCTCTCATGCCAACGCGAAGCAAAAGGCTCGTATCGACTGCCGTGCGCAACGAGCAGCACTGCATCCGAGTCTGGTCGTACCCCGAGTCCACGCAGCCGCTCCTCCACCATCTGAATGAGAACATCCTCCTGACTGTCCACATCCGCAATCGAACAGCTTCGATCAGACTGTGCCGACAATCCTAAGTAAGAGCTACTTTCACTCCCATCTCCACTTTGCTCAACATGAGCAGAGAAGGAAGATTCGACAGCTTGCCCGTTCTCTTCAATTCCTTCTCCTAGCATAGATGACGCACACGCTTGCAACGGAACGACATTCCCTCCGTCAAGCGGACGGCCATAATAGACGCGAGCTTGCACTCGGAATGGCTCCAGGTCTGTCTCACAGAGCGGAGCAGGCTTAGCGCCAAGCGCATATGCTATCTCATCGGCATGCGTACTACCCGCAGACACGAACAAGGGGATGACCCCAATATGGTTCACCCCTTGCGCTTCCAATGTATTAATGCCGTATTGTATATCTTGTTCCGGTACACATTCCAAGTAAGAGGAGACGACAGCAACCCCATCAGGCCAATCCGTCTGTGCGATGGCTTCCTCTACCAGTGTAACCCAGGATTCATCTCTTGAACCGTGGCTGATGATAAGCAGTCCCGGCTTCATCTGATTATTTACCTAAACGTTCTAATGCCATTTTATAACCATCATTGCCGTAGTTCAAACAACGCTTCACGCGGGAAATCGTGGCTGTACTTGCTCCGGTCTCCGCTTCAATCTGATTGTACGTACAGCCCTTGCCCAACATGCGAGCAACCTCCAACCGCTGGGATAAGGATTGAATCTCATTTACCGTGCACAGATCATCAAAGAAAATATAACACTCTTCCACTGATTTCAGCGTCATAACCGCCTCAAACAGCTGGTCGACTGACTTATCGTTCAATTTTTTCAATTGCAACCTTATCCACCCCTACATCAATGCTTGTTACCCTCATTGTACTTCCTTTGACATACCTTTTCAAGCATTACAGTTGTCATGCGTTAGTGAATTACTGTAAAAATAGAGCGCTTCCATAAAAGATTGGGCGTCCGTCTACGGGCGATCGTCCACTCGAGTTGTTCGCCTATCACATACAGTATATTATCCCATACCAATGCAGAAAGCACTAGAGAATGTTGATTGGAGTACGTTTAGACTATGCAAACCTGCCATACTTATACAAAAAGGTCGTGATGAGATGAACAACCCTCGCCAATATGAGAGGGCTCCTTTACCGTCGCAGCTGATGACCGTCCCCAGTCTTCCCAAGCAAAAGGAAAACAAGGCGCATATCCGCAGCTTCAGCCCTGAACCTGCGCCCTTCTTGCCATCATTCACTCCCCCGCCACCGCTAGAAACTACAGCCATCGTTCCATTTACCCAAGCAGCCGAATCGCCAATTGCTACGGTTGTTGAGGAGACCACTGCCAAGAAAAGCGGCTTCTCGATCGGTGACATCAAGCAAGTCATTGATCGCATGGGCGGAATTGAAGGCATCGTCGAGACGATGGGCAAGGTGCAGAAAGTGATGAACAGCGTATCCCAGATTGCTCCCGTCGCCAAGCTGCTCATGGGCACACTCCTTCCAGGCAAAAAGAAAGACGGAGAAGACGGTGACGAAGATGATCATTGGACGAAAAATCCGCGGAGGCGCCGCCGCAAGCGTACAACAGGAAAAGGGAAATCGCCGATTCCAAGTAAGCAGCGCCGTCGCACCTCCAAGACGCATCGCCGGTAATTACACACAGCAAAAGAGCCGACTCCTCCATAGAGAGAGCCGGCTCTGTGTGCTTCTATTTAAAAGAATAGATCGATGAACTTGAAAATAATCATCGCAAGTACCGCGCAAATCGGAATCGTAATGAACCAAGTCACTACAATACGACCTGCTACGCCCCACTTCACCGCCGAGAAACGCTTGGCGGAGCCTACCCCCAAGATCGCGGAGGTAATAGCATGCGTAGTGCTAATAGGCAAATGCGTCAGCGTTGCCGACATAATAACCGAGGCTGCAGACAAGTCTGCGGCAAAGCCGTTAATCGGTTCAATTTTGAAAATTTTAGTTCCCATCGTTTTAATGATCTTCCAGCCGCCAATCGAAGTACCGAGTGCCATCGCTGTTGCAGCAGCAATCTTAACCCACAGCTGTACCTCCATTTCGGTCTGCAGTTGTGCAGTGACGAGTGCGAATGTAATAATCCCCATTGCCTTCTGCGCGTCATTCGTACCATGTGTGAATGATTGCAGAGCAGCCGTAATAATTTGACAGGTTCGGAACCCTTTATTAACGGTATGTGGACTATGATTCCCAAATATCCATTTCAAGATTGTCATCACAACGTAACCGACAGCGAAAGCAATAATTGGCGAAATAATAAGACCGAGAACGATGTTTTTAAATCCGCCCATGTTCAAATAATCTGATCCGGCGCCGATGAATACTGCCCCTGCCAACGCGCCAATAAGCGCATGCGAGGAAGATGACGGAATCCCGAACCACCAAGTAACCAAGTTCCAGATTATGGCCGCGATCAGCGTCGCCATGACGATTTCAAGACCATTCTCCAGCTTCGCTGGATCAGCAATACTGCCTCCTATCGTCTTGGCAACCCCTGTAAAGGTCAGCGCCCCGGCAAAGTTCATCACAGCGGCCATCAAAATGGCAACACGCGGCGGAAGCGCCCTCGTTGACACCGACGTGGCGATCGCATTCGCCGTATCGTGGAAGCCGTTAATAAAGTCAAAGGCAAGCGCCAAGAAAATAACGACGCCCACGATAATCATCGTAATATCCATGTTCATTATCTATGTGATTGCACAGCACTAATTATCATCCGTCCGCGCAATCCCTACCTCCTTCGTACACTAGGGCTGGCTTATCTTATGTGTTACGACAGATATTAGGAATTTCGCATGACGATCGTTTCAAGCTGCTTCGCCACATCCTCACAGCTGTCGGTCGTCTGTTCAAGACGCTCGTATACGTCTTTGCGTTTGATCAATTCGATTGGATCCTTTACTTCTGCGAACAAGGCACGAACCCCACGGCGGTAAATGTCGTCTGCGGAATTTTCCAGCTCATTGACACGTATGTTATGCTCGCGGATAGCAAGCAGTTTTTTCTGTGACAACAGTTTGATTGCCTTCTGTATTTCATATGCACTGCGCTTGATAACATCGGCGAACAATACGACGATTTCATCATGTTCAATCATTTGGTACATGTCGAAACGCGAAGCGCTGGCCTCCATCCCATCAAGAACATCGTCGAGTGCAGTCGTAAGCGCCATAATATCCTCGCGCTCAATCGGCGTAATGAATGTTTTATTAAGCTCTGTCAAGATCGTATGTACATAGACGTCACATTTGCTTTCCAGATCCTTCATTTCCTTCGTAAACGCCAAGACATCCGTCAAATCTTCTACGCCTTGTGCGAACGTTTCTGCCGCTAGAACGAGCGTATCCGCCATGTTTTGCAGCGTTTCGAAAAACACGTCCCTTTTCTTGAACATTCCCGAGATCTCCTTTGCAACAAAAATTGCATGTGATGTAATCTTCTAAACCTTACATATCTTATCATAGGATACGGTGGTTTTGTAAAGAAATCGTAAATCAAACGTGAGCAAATGTCGAAACTTTAGCCCTATTCACCACCGGAAATTCTCCCTTATTCGACAATTTTCGCCGTTTTTCATAAAAAGTACAGCAAAATACCGTTCTCACGCTGTTTTTCGCTTGCCATCCAATGTTTCCCACGTTGAAATGTTGGATATGCCATAGACATGAGCTAGCAATCATGCTGTGCCCACCATACGGTATAGTTTCCTCCTTTTTCTGCAAAGACATACATGAGATCGGCATATGCTCGTATTCACCCCAAATCAAAAAAGACGAAGCTGCTATGCCTTCCGGCTGCCACTTCGTCTCACATTCATAATTGGATTATCTCACTCCCACACCATCATCAAGCTATATACTCCAGTTCGCCCATTCTTCCTGCCGCTTCTCCCACCGCTTTAACCATTGAAGCGTGCAGGTAAACAGCTTCTCCCGATGCGTGCCATCCGAATACGTATGATCGGCTTGGAACACAATTTCCTTATCACATTGACCGTCGCTGCGCAGCCAGAACACCTTCTGGAACAGGAAGCTGTAATCCGCCGGTATGACATCATCACTTGTGCCGTGTACGAGCAGTACATCGCCATTGAACTTGCGTGCCTCTTGCAGCGGCTGATGAACACCCAACGCATTGAAGTAAGCAGGCGTGAAGGAATATCCCAGGTAATCGGCAGATCCTCTTGTCATTGCCGTATCGTACTGCTCTCGCCCGACTATCCGCACAATATCATTGAATGGGTAGGCTACAGGCGACCAGAGGACAAGCCGCTTAATGCGCTGATCGCGCACAGCGGTCAATATTGCAATCGCTCCACCCAAGCTGTGGCCGATCAGCGTTACCCGCTGCGGGTCGACATCACCGCAGCCGAGTGCATAGTCGAGTACTGACTGCGTCTGACTTATCATGTCATCTAGACCAGTATGCCCGTAGTCGCCCGTGCTCTCGCCGCATCCGGCAAAGTCGAAGCGCACAACGATGTGCCCTTCCCCTGCCAGTCTGCGCGCTGCATTCACGAATAAGCGGTCAACACCAATTCGGCTGCCGACGAAGCCGTGGCAAATAATCGTTACAGGGGCGCGCCGCTTCACACCACGTTCAAATGGAGCTCGCTCCTCTGGATAATGAATCGTCGCCGCCAACCGTTCTTCTTGCCATCGAATATCAATATGTCGCTCCATCTTACACTCCCCTGCCTTCTACATCACTCAGGTGCGTGCAGTGCACCCTGCATCGTCTATATCATATAATTCCGATTAATATACTATGTTTTAAGTTGAGTGTACTCCTCTATCCGATTGCTGTCAAGAGTTCAGACAAGAAAAAAACCGCAACACCGCGCAGCGGTATTACGGTTTTGATTAGTAATACAGTCCGTACGAACGCTGCAGCATCTGATGCGTCTCCAGCGTCCCATCCGTCATCCCCGCCTGTAAATGCGAGGCAGCCTGATCATAATCGTCTGTGTCCGCAGAGTCATCCGTCAAGGATGACTTGCTAGCTAAATGGGACTCTTCAACCGTGGACGCTTCGCTTGGCCCCCTCGAATGCTCCTGATTGAGATACAGCTGTGTTAGCCCTTGTTCTGAATCGCTCTTCCCTTTCATCCTTGTCACCCTCCTGCCGTATGTCATGATTGGCCTATACGACATTATTATGGTGTGTAAGGAGAATTTTATACGCCGTTAGAAGGACGTTCAGACAGAATGCCATGACAGAGCATCGTCGTGATCTGGTCAGACAATGTGCGTACGTTCATCCGCTCATCCAAATTGCCTGGCTGGAGGAGGAACTGCTTCATCGACACGAGATAACGCACGATCAAATGCGGGGATAGCTCTTTGCGAATCTCTCCCCTCTGCTGCCCCCGGAAGATCGCCCCTTCAAACTCCGGGATGACGTGCTCCTCTTGATAGGCCATCATTTTTGCGAACAGATTTGGATAGTACTGCGTTAAATCGGTAACGAACGTTAAAGATATCCGATCAAAGGGCTGGTATTTTAGCAAAAGGTCGAATAGTTCATACATATCCTTCGCTTCTTCCATCACACGCAGCAAAAATTGATGGCTCTCCTGCACCATCCGATCCGTAATAGCCTCAAGCAGCCCTTCCTTACTTTGAAAATATTTATATATTGTCATTTTCGCAACGGGAACCGCCTCCGCAATCTGCTCCATACTCGTCTCTTGGATGCCCCGTTCGAAAAACAACCGCTGTCCGACATCCATAATTGCGATCGCTTTACTGTTCAACTGGCATAAGCTCCCCTTTCCGTGCGGACAAGGCTCTGCCGCCTATGCCTTCAAGAGAGAGACTGCATCTTACAGATCCCGCTTCGTCAGCACAAGCCAGCCGAAGAGCAGCCCGCCTGCATATATCCCTATCGTAATGAATACACCCTCCCAAGGCAAGCTGCCTGCGTCGAATAAATCTTTGCCATTGAAGACCGTGAACAAGCTGATGTCCGACATCCAGGCTAACGACTTCTCCATACCGGAGAGCAGATGAAATAGGAACGATAAGATGACGATTCCAATACTAAGCGACATTCCGGTTCGCTCGGAAGTGACGAAGACCGTCATCACATATCCGATTCCGGCAAATGCCAGCGCCGCCAGCAGGCCCGCGATCGAGTAGGTGAGCAGCAGCCCTGCATCCGCCACGGTACTGAACAGGTGCCCGAACCATACCGTCACCCCATAACTGACCGCTGCAATCAAGAAGAAGGCAAGAAGATGCGCGCAGGCTTTTCCGAGGAACAGCTGCCCACGAGATGCTGGCAGGGTGAACATGAAATCCACTGTCCCTCGATCCCTCTCCCTCGCCACCGTGGAAGCCGCCCACATCGCAGCGAATATGCCTAACAGCATCATGTAGAACACAAGCGGCTCGCCCGCCATCCAGCCCTCGAAGCTGCCGAACATCTCCACATGCATACCGAATCCTTCCAGCAAGGCAGGAGGGAACTGCTTCAAGGCGTCCAACAGCGATGTATTGCTCGTGTACATGTCGCCGAGTCCAGCGAACATCATCTGGAACACAATAATGATGCCTGCCCATATGAAAAAGCTGCGACGATTCGTTCTCCATTCATAACGAAACACCTGCCACATTACGCTTCTCCCCTTTCGCTCTCAGAACGCTCACGTGAATGCCCAGCTTGCGTTGGCTGCTCTACTGCATCCTCCCGCGAATGTCCAGCCTGCTTTGTCTTCTCTACTACGCGCTCGTGCAAGTGCCCAGTTTGCGATGATTGCTCTCCTGTGCGTTCCCTCAATTGCCCAGCTTGCGTTGATTGTCCCGCTTGATCCTGCGAATGATTTCCCCCATTTCCGCTTGCATCGTACTCCGCCATGAACAGATCCTCCAAAGAAGGCTGCTCAATACGGATATCCCTTAGCTCGTGGGCAGCAATACGCTGCAGAGCAAGGTGCAGATCACCTTGCAGCACAAGACGATGCTCCATGCCATCGTATACTGCGTTCGGATCGATATTTCTCAATCGATAAGCCTCTATGCAATTACCCTGCTGCTTGAATTGAATATGTGCAATCCGGCGATCCTTGCCTGGAATCCCATCTACATCACTTACTCGCAGCAGACGACCTTCTCGGATGAACGCGACACGGCTGCACAACTTCTCTACCTCGCTTAGAATATGGGTGGAGAAGAAGATGGTCGCTCCCCGTTCATGCTGCTCCATTAATATCTGAAAAAAAATGTGCTGCATCAACGGATCAAGCCCTGATGTCGGTTCATCCAGTACAATTAAATCCGGCTTATGCAGCAGACACTGTACAATGCCAAGCTTCTTGCGATTGCCAAGTGAGTATGACTTCACTTTCTTACTGACATCCAGCTTTAGCTGATCTGCCAATGCCATTGCAGTTGTATGTTGCAACAACAGCCCATTCATTCGCGCAGCGAAGTCCAGTACTTCTCTGCCTGTTAGCTCCTCGTTATAATGCACTTCTGACGGTAAATAGCCGATTCTCCTGCGAACATCAGGACGTTCCTTGTTCATTACTTCTCCGAACAATTCCACTGTCCCCGAGGTAGGGCGAATGAGCTGCATAATCGTACGAAGCGTAGTAGACTTTCCCGCCCCATTCGGTCCAATGAATCCGAAAATCTCACCCTGCTGTACTTCTAAATTGACTTCGTGGATACCGCGCTGTGATCCGTACCTTTTTGTGAGATTGCTCAACTTGATAGCGTTCATGCGGCACACTCCAATCTATACTATAGTTAAATTATGAGTATATCTTATTCCGCATATATTCAAACTCACAAGTCCGTTTTATACTCAATCAAGCATGAAAGTATACCATTTTCCACTCATTAGCTCTTTCCTGCTCATCATTTCGAATCAGTGGAAAAATAGGCGATCGAGCTCAGATATCCGAGAATGCTCCCTGCAACTTCCCCTTCGATAACAAAAAAAAAGAGGAGCATCGCCCCTCTTCCTCGTCTATCTTGTCTGTACTTGTATTCGTTCTGACTTCACACCGATGTCGCTGCGGTATTGCATCCCACTGAATTGGATGCGTTGAACTGCTTCATATGCCTTCGCTTTGGCTGCTGCCACATTGTCGCCTAAGCCGACAACTCCTAGCACTCGGCCTCCTGCTGTCCGCCACGTCCCATCCTCATCACACACCGTGCCCGCATGGAATAAGAGAGCTGATTCCGCTGCCTGCTCCAACCCCGTAATGACGTCTCCTCTGCGAACATCTCCAGGGTAGCCTTCTGCTGCTACAATGACACACATTGCAGCATGATCATGCCATTCAAGCTCGATCTTCTGTAGACTGCCTTCGGCGACTGCCCACAGTACTTCGAACAGGTCTGACTTCAACCGCGGGAGTACAGACTGCGTCTCTGGATCGCCGAAGCGTGCATTGAACTCAATGACCTTCGGTTCCCCATCCGGCGTGATCATTAGTCCAGCGAACAGCAAACCATGGAAGGAGCGGCCCTCGGCAACCATCGCCCTGGCAGCCGGTTCAATGATCGTCCGGCGCGCCTTCTCTAGAATGGACGGTGAGAATTGCGGCAAAGGGCTATATGTCCCCATACCACCTGTATTCGGTCCGCGATCACCATCGAAGATTGGCTTGTGATCCTGCGCTGGTTCACATACGCGCACCGTTTCTCCATCTACGAAGGCCAGAATGGACATTTCCTCACCGAGCATAAATTCTTCAATGACAACCTTGCTGCCAGATGAGCCGAACTTTCCAACTACCATCAGCTCATGCAATACTTCAATTGCCTCTTCATGCGTATGAGCAATAACCACACCCTTGCCCGCCGCCAGACCATCGGCCTTAATGACGACCGGCAGCATATGTTGATGGACGTACGCCGAAGCCTCGGTGAAATTATCGAACGCAGCGTAGGCAGCGGTTGGAATTTTATATTTGTGAAGCAGATGCTTCATGAACACCTTGCTCCCCTCAATCTCAGCTGCCTTACGATCAGGGCCAAATACGCGCAGTCCTTGTGCTTTCAGTACGTCAACAATTCCGCCAGCCAGTGGATCATCAGGTCCTACGACAACAAGGTCAACTTCCTGTTCAACTGCGTATCGGGCAATGCCTTCATAATCGTGGACGGGCAGCGGCACACATTCAGCGAGGCTCGCAATCCCTGCATTGCCTGGCGTACACAGCACCTGCCCAACTTGCGGGCTATTGCGAAGCGCCCATACCAGTGCATGCTCGCGTCCGCCACTGCCGACGACCAATACCTTCTTCCCTACGTGCTCCATATTCATGAACGCCTCCTTAGTGCTTAAAGTGACGTACGCCAGTCATCACCATGGCAATACCATGCTTATTTGCCACTTCAATGGATTCACTGTCTCGAACTGAGCCTCCTGGCTGAATCACTGCCGTAATTCCAGCTTCTGCTGCCAAAGCCAGCGTATCGCCCATCGGGAAGAACGCATCGGATGCAAGTACAGCGCCGCGCGCCTTCTCACCGGCTTGTTCGATTGCGATGCGAGCTGCACCTACCCGGTTCATCTGTCCGGCACCTACACCAACCGTCATTCCATCCTTCACAAGGACAATCGCATTCGACTTCACATGCTTCACGACATTCCATCCGAACAACAGCTGTTCCATCTCCTCAGAGGATGGTTCACGTTCTGTTGCGACCTGTACACTGTCTGCTTTCAAGGAATGCAAATCGAGATCCTGCACAAGCACGCCACCATCCACTGTCGTCAGCTGCCGTGATGATACCCGCTCGTCTGGGGATGGAATTGTTCCTGTTTTCATCAGACGGATATTCTTCTTCTGTGCAAGCACCTCAAGCGCTTCTTCTGTAAAGCTAGGAGCGATGACAATTTCTAAAAATATTTCATGCAGCAAACGAGCTGTATCGCCATCGATTTCTCGGTTAGAGGCAACGATTCCGCCGAATATCGACGTTGGATCAGACTCATATGCCTTCTCATAAGCTTCCAGAACCGTAGCACCGATCCCTACGCCGCATGGATTCATATGCTTCACTGCAGCCACCGCAGGCGTACGGAACTCACTAACGATCGCAAGTGCCGCATTGGCATCGTTAATATTGTTGTAGGACAACTCCTTGCCATGCAATTGCTCAGCTGTTGTAATACTGCCTGCGCCCGCCAATGGTCGGCGATAGAAGGCCGCATCCTGATGCGGATTCTCCCCGTAGCGAAGCGGCTGTGCCAGTTCATACGTCACACTCAATCGCTCCGGCCATTGCTCACCAACCTGCTCAGTCAAATATTCCGCAATGATGGAATCATAAGCTGCTGTATGACGGAACACCTTCGCCGCAAGACGACGGCGTGTCTCGATTGTCGTATCGCCACTGGCGCGAACTTCTGCGAGAACAGTGTCATAGTCCGCTGCATCGACGACAACCGTGACATCTGCATGATTTTTGGCAGCTGAACGCAGCATTGTCGGGCCACCGATATCTATATTCTCAATCGCATCCTCATAGGACACGCCTTGCTTTGCGATCGTCTGCTGGAATGGATAGAGATTCACAACGACAAGATCAATCGTAGACAAGCCAAGCTCATCCAGCTGCTCCATATGAGCCGGATTGCCGCGCATCGCCAGCAGCCCGCTATGAACGGCGGGATGCAGCGTCTTGACCCGACCATCTAAAATTTCCGGGAACCCCGTCACATCCGATATCCCTGTAACCGGCACTTGCTCCTGCTCCAGCAAAGCTTTCGTTCCACCCGTGGAAATAATCTGCACACCCGCTTCCGTCAAGCTGCGCGCAAATGCAACTACGCCCGTCTTATCGGATACACTGATCAATGCTCTTTGAATCGCCATGTTGTCCTCTCCCCTGCTAAACTTTGGCATTTTAATTAAATATCATTGTAATGCGTTACTGTATGGAAGTCTATATCATGGCTCCCTGTTAAAAACGAACCTTATCTACCCGTCAAAAGCTACTAAACAAATATCTCAAATATCGATTAGGAGCCTATAGTCACAGTCTTGTCTCGCCAAGTACTTTCTCGAAATAACGGCAGAAGTATGTCCTTGTGCAATGGAAAATCCGATAAATTGTCTTTCAAATAGTGGACACAATATTGCAAGGAAGACACCTTTCCCTAAACCTTAACGAGCCCAATATATAGTTGGAATACAGATCTAACCTCTACATGTAGACATATCTTCATCTGCAGCAATATAACCCTCTGTGTCCACATTAGCGTGGACATTTTCCCCATTTGTCCTCGAAGGAGATACAAATATGTTGTGCAGGCATTCTTGTATGATCATCGGTAGCATCAAAAAAATTAGCTGGTTGCAAGAAGCTCCGCAGAGAGAAGATTCTGCACCACTTGCGGGTACAGTTCGTGCTCAGCTTGCTGGATACGCGCTGACAAAGTATCCTCCGTATCATTAGTCAGGATGGCAACAACCTGCTGGGCCAATATTGGCCCTGTATCCATTCCTTCATCAACAAGATGTACCGTCACTCCTGTCACCTTCACGCCGTAATCCAATGCTTGGCGTACCGCGTGCATGCCCGGAAAGGCAGGCAGAAGCGAAGGATGGATATTGACCATGCGTCCTTCATAAGCTCGCAGCAATACGGGGGTTACAAGGCGCATATACCCTGCCAGCACAACCCAGTCAATGCGTTGCTTGTGCAGCAAGCGGAGAACGTCCTGCTCATAATCCTCACGAGAAGTATATTTCTTCGGTTCAAATATGGCGGCCTGCACGCCGGCTTGCTTCGCACGCTCAATGACGCGCGCATTAGGCTTGTCGCATACGAGCAGGGCGATGTCGGCCTTCAGACGCTGCCCGCAAGCAGCCGCATCGACAAGCGCTTGAAAGTTCGAACCCGAACCAGAAGCAAATACGGCAATGCGTGGGAGATGCTGCTCCTTAGACTGCTCTTTAGGCTCCGATTTGGCACTTACTTCGACTCTAGCTTCTGCGCTCCCGATCGAGTTTACATTTATGCTTGTTCGTGCATCAGCACATGTACTCCCCTGGATCTTGCCCGGATCATCGGATGGCATATCCACTGTACGCATACCTTCACTCATACAATCATGCATTTTACTCATACCTTCACGTATACCTTCATGCAAATCATGCATATCTTCACGCATACTTTCTGGTACATCCTCGTTCCATTCCGATTGCCGCATTACAAGCCTACCCCCGGGATGTGAACTTGACGGCTTCCTTCCGTAACTCTTCCCATGCGATATACAGCCTCGCCGCTTTGTTCCAGACTGCGGATTGCGGTATTCGCTTCCTCTTCCCCAACAACGATCACCATGCCGATTCCCATATTGAACGTCGTGAACAATTCAGAAGCGGTAAGCTTGCCAATTTCCTTGCACCAAGTGAACACAGGATGAATCGGCCATGCCCCATACTCAATCTCAACAGATGTGCCTTCAGGAAGCACACGCGGAATATTCTCTAAGAATCCCCCACCTGTAATATGAGCCGCACCCTTCACATTCACTTGCTTCATCAGCTCAAGCATGGAGCGCACATATATGCGTGTCGGCGTAAGTAGTACCTCTCCTAGTGTACTGCTGCCATCGGGTGCTACATCCGTCAAACTCAGTCCGCCTTGTTCAAGCAACAACTTGCGGACGAGTGAGAAGCCATTGCTGTGCAGTCCACTCGAAGCAAGACCTAGCACAACATCGCCAGGGCGAATCGATTCACCGGTAATGATTCGGCTCTTATCTACGACACCTACGCTGAAGCCAGCAATATCGTACTCATCTGCCGAATACATACCTGGCATTTCAGCCGTTTCACCACCGATTAGAGCGCAGCCCGACTGTGTGCAGCCTTCCGCAATACCGCTCACAATCGCTTCAATTTGCCCTGGAACGACCTTCCCGCAGGCCAAGTAATCAAGGAAAAACAACGGTTCTGCACCTTGAACGACAATATCATTCACACACATCGCTACAGCATCAATGCCGATCGTGTCATGCTTATCAAGCGCGAACGCCAGCTTCAGCTTTGTTCCCACTCCGTCCGTACCTGATACAAGAACCGGTTCTTTGTAGCGCTGAATATCCAGTTGGAACAAAGCTCCGAATCCACCCAAATCGGTTAGCACTCCTGGCGTAAATGTGCGGCGCACATGCTTCTTCATTCGTTCGACCGCTTCATTCCCTGCCGCAATATCGACACCCGCTTGTTTGTAGGCTTCTGACATGATCGTGCGTCTCCTCTCTCCCTGTAAGCAGGACAGGAATGCATCCTGCATTCCCGTCCGTCATCGTTAATGTGAAATGAATAAAATCTTGAAATCTCAAATTAATCAAAGTGTTTACGAATCTCGGCCCAGCAAGCGACATCCCACAGCCCGAGCGATCACTTAGCAGTCATTTAGCAATGACTTAGAAATTCACTTAGAAATCACTTTGAAAATCATTAGAAGTCACTTAGATATCACTTTGCAATCGCTAGAAATCACTTGAAAGCCTCTCACACTCAACAGCCACAGCCTGAGCGTTCATTCCCCGTCCCTGCTGCTGCAGGGTCTGTATATAAATTCGTTGGATAGTCCTTATCGAAGCAGGCTAAGCACAGCCCTCCGTTGGATTCATTCACAAATGCCCCACCAATTGCACCAATCATGCCGTCTTGGCTCAGAAAAGCAAGGGAGTCCGCACCCACCAGTTCACACATCTCTTCCACCGTGTGCGATGACGCGATCAAGTCCTCGCTGTTCGGCGTATCGATTCCGTAGAAGCACGGATGCTTGAACGGTGGCGAAGCGATGCGCAGATGAACCTCCAAAGCCCCCGCTTCGCGCAGCATGCGCACAATTCGGCGTGATGTCGTGCCCCGCACGACCGAATCGTCGATTAGAACGACCCGTTTGCCCTCTACGACACTGCGCACCGCACTTAGCTTCATCTTCACACCCTGCTCGCGCAATGCTTGGCTCGGCTGAATAAACGTCCGCCCCGTATACTTACTCTTAATCAAGCCCATCTCATAGGGAATTCCCGTCAGCTCTGCGTACCCAATAGCAGCCGATATACTAGAATCCGGCACACCACTTACGATATCCGCCTCTACGAACGATTCCCTCGCAAGCTGCATGCCCATCTGCTTGCGTGCAGTATGCAGATTGACATCATGCAGCTGGCTATCTGGCCTTGAGAAGTAGATGAACTCCATCGCGCATAATGCGCGGCGTTGAAGCGGTGCGAACCGTTCCGAACGATGACCGAGCGCATCTACGATGAGCAGTTCCCCCGGCTCCAAGGAACGAACTAATTTCGCACCAACCGCTTCAAGTGCACATGTCTCCGAGGCAAATACATAACTGTCGCCCAGCCTGCCAAGCACAAGCGGCCGGAGGCCATTCGGATCGGATGCGGCAAGCAGCTTGTCGTTCGTCATAATGAGGAAGGCGAAGCCTCCAACCAGTTCACGAAGCGCCTCCTTCGCCGCACGAACGACGTCGTGCTCCGAGCGAGCGATAAGATGCGCAATCACCTCGGTATCACTCGTCGTCTGAAAAATAGAACCCTTCTTCTCCAACTCGCGGCGAATTGCAGGAGCGTTGACGATATTCCCGTTCGTCGCAACTGCAAGATCCCCATCGCGTGTCTTGAAGACGAGTGGCTGCGCATTTGCCAGTCGGCTGTCGCCGGACGTTGAATAACGTACATGGCCGATCGCCCGATCGCCGCGCATATCCTGCAATCGCTCGGCATCGAACACTTCCTTCACAAGGCCCATTGCACGATGATAGTGGAAGGAATGACCGTCGGACGTACACATGCCTGCACTTTCCTCGCCACGATGTTGCAGCGTGTGCAGCCCGTAATACACCATCGAAGCCGCCTCTTCATAACCAAACACACCGAATACCCCGCACTCTTCCTTCAAGCGGTCAAATGGACCATCCTTGCCGCTGCCCTCATTGTAGTAAGCCCCTGTTACTTCATGAGACATGGAATCGCATCCTTCCATACCTGTTCTGCTTGTTGCCAAGGCATATCCAAAGCATCCGTTCCATCAACCCGAACGTGGATCTGTTCACCTCCGACCGTACCGATGCCCTCTACCGGAACTCCTGCTTCCGAGCAGCGAGCCTTCACTTCTTCCAACTGTTCCGCACGTACCGACAGCAGGATACGGGATTGGCTCTCGCTGAACAGTGCGATATCCGTACGCAGTCCTTCTGCACTTAGATCAAGCGTCGCACCGATATGACCGCTGATGCAGCTCTCCGCAAGCGCAGCCGCGAGACCTCCGTCCGATACATCATGTGCAGACTGCACAAGTCCTGCTTGAATCAGGCTCAACACGGTCTTCAGCAAGCTTGATTCTGCATCCAGATCGAGCTGCGGAGGACGACCTTCTACCGCGCCGTGTACAATGGCTTGGAATTCACTTCCGCCAAGCTCTGCCTTCGTGCGGCCCAGGAGCAGAACTGCATCTCCCGCCTGCTTGAAGGCTTGTGTCGTAATGTGCTGCTTATCATGAACGAGACCGACCATGCCAACGACTGGCGTTGGATAGATGGCTCCCTTTGCATTTTCGTTATACAAGCTTACGTTCCCGCCGATAACCGGCGTATTCATCACACGGCATGCTTCAGCCATGCCATCAACAGCCTGCTCCATCTGCCAGAAGTTCTCCGGCTTCTCCGGGTTGCCGAAGTTCAGGTTATCCGTAATTGCCAGAGGCTCTGCACCGGAGCATACAATATTGCGCGCTGCCTCACAGACCGCAATACGGCCTCCCATGAATGGATCAAGCATCACATAGCGGCCATTGCAATCCGTCGTCATCGCGAGCGCTTTGTTCGTTCCGCGCACAAGCACGACTGCCGCATCCGAGCCTGGTGCCACTGCTGTGCTCGTACGAACCATCGTGTCATACTGGCGATATACCCATTCCTTGCTTGCCACAGATGGCGAGCCAAGCACCTTCAATAGCGCTTCGTTCAGTGCTTCAACCCCGCTTACTTCTGGGTAAGCCGTTGTATCCACGGAAGCGTTAGCCTCATAATAAGCAGGTACTGCAGAGGGCTTATTATAAATCGGACATTCGTCCACAAGTCCGTTAACCGGCATATCACCGACAACCTCGCCACCATACAGCAGGCGCAGGCGCCCATCGTCTGTAACGCGGCCAACTTTGCGGCAAATAACGCCCCAACGTTCAAAGATTTCCATCGCAATTGGCTCGTTATGCTCTTCAATAACGAACAGCATGCGCTCCTGCGATTCGGACAGCATCATTTCATAAGGTGTCATGCCAAATTCACGCTGCGGCACCTCGTTCAAGTCGAGCTCAAGCCCGTTGCCTGCCTTGCTCGCCATCTCCGCGCTCGAACAAGTTAGACCAGCCGCCCCCATATCCTGAATCCCGATCACGATGCCGGAAGCGATCAGTTCCAAGCATGACTCCATAACCAGCTTCTCCATGAACGGGTCGCCTACCTGTACCGCCGGACGCTTCGCTTCCGATTGCTCTGTCAGCTCCTCCGATGCGAATGTCGCACCATGAATGCCATCGCGGCCTGTCGGTGGCCCAACATAATACACAGGATTGCCAATGCCGCTCGCCACGCCCTTCTGGATATCTTTGTGGTCGATCAGCCCAACGCACATCGCGTTAACGAGCGGATTGCCTGCATAGCTGTCATCGAAGACGACCTCGCCGCCCACCGTCGGAATGCCGATGCAGTTGCCATAGCCAGCGATGCCTGATACAACATGCTCGAATAAATACTTCACCCGCTCATCCTGCAAGCTGCCGAAGCGCAGCGAATTCAGCAAAGCAACCGGACGCGCGCCCATCGAGAAAATATCGCGAATAATACCGCCTACTCCCGTAGCCGCACCTTGAAACGGTTCGATGGCAGAGGGATGGTTATGGCTCTCGATTTTGAATACAACCGCTTGTTCGTCCCCAATGTCGACAATGCCTGCTCCTTCGCCCGGACCAACCAGTACACGGTCGCCTGAAGTCGGGAATCGCTTGAGCAGCGGCTTCGAGTTTTTATAAGCACAATGCTCAGACCACATGACACTGAACACACCGATTTCGGTATAATTCGGCTTCCGGCCGAGCAGCTCACATATGCGTGCATACTCATCTTCCGTTACGCCCATTGTCCGATACAGCTTCTGCTCCTCAATCTGTTCAGCAGTCGGTTCCTGCTTCATATGGCGAAGCCCTTCAGCAAGGGATAGTTCCTTCTGCTTCGCGCTACGTGCTGCCGCCTGTTCTTGTTCCGTCGTATTAGTGAGCGTTGACTGCATGTTGTTCCCTCCAAGCTTGTAAAATGGATGTAAACAAGCGAACGCCATCCGCTGAGCCCAGCAGTTCGCTAACCGCACGCTCGGGATGAGGCATCATGCCAAGCACGTTGCCAGCCTCGTTGCAAATACCAGCTATATGTTCAAGTGAACCGTTCGGGTTCTGCTCATACGTAAATACAATTTGATTGCCTTGCTTCAGCTTCGCCAGCGTTGCCTCATCGCAATAATAGTTGCCCTCGCCATGCGCGATTGGGATGTTCAGAATGTCGCCCTCGACATAATCCCGTGTGAACGGCAAATCTGCACGAGTTACTCGAATTGGGGCAGCGTGACATCGGAACTTCAGCCCTTCGTTTCTCCGCAGTGTCCCTGGAAGCAATCCCGCTTCCGTCAAAATTTGAAATCCGTTGCATATCCCAAGCACATAAGTGCCTGTCTCAGCAGCCTTAGCGACCGCCTTCATAACAGGAGCGAATCTGGCAATCGCTCCACTGCGCAAATAATCACCATACGAGAAGCCACCTGGAATGACGATAAGGTCATATCCGGTTACATCCTGCTCCGTATGCCATACCCGATCCACTTCGACATTCAGCGTATCTTGTATGGCATGGACACAATCTAGGTCACAATTCGATCCGGGAAATACGAGCACCGCTGCCTTCATCGCCTATTCCTCCAACTCGTACCGATAGTCTTCAACGACTGGATTCGCCAGCAGCTTCTCGCACATTTGCTCCACCTGCGCCGACGCCTGCTCGCGATCTTCCGTGTTGATATTGAACTCCATATATTTGCCGATGCGCACTTGCTCCACACCGCTGTATCCCATCGTGTGCACCGCCTGCTCCACTGCAGCCCCTTGCGGATCCAATACGCCTGCCTTAGTCGTTACGAAAACCTTCACCTTCATCCCTTTTTCCTCCCCATCAGTCCATACTGTCATGAAATTTGAACAAGTCTACAAAACTGTAATGATTATGATTCATAAAACAACGACCAAACCAGTCAACGTTTGACGATCCTCCATAAAACTAGAACATTCAACAAAACGTTAAAACATTTATAAAACGGAAGATCATTCAGGCCATGCTTGCTCTGTAATGCGCTCATACAGCTCGATATAGCGGCGGCGCGTAGCTTCTACTACCTGCTCCGGCAGCACTGGCGGCGTCCCACATTTATCCCAACCGCTTGCAGCCAAGTAGCGTCTTACTGGTTCCTTATCCAAGCTATCTATATCCTGATCCAGCACATACTGATCGACCGACCAGAAACGCGATGAATCCGGGGTGAACAACTCATCAATGATTACAAGTTCTCCGTCAATGGTTCCAAATTCAAATTTGCAATCGGCGAGCAAAATGCCCTTGGATGCGCATATTTCAGCTGCATACGTATACAGCTCGATGCTGACCTGGCTCAGCTGCTGTGCAAGATCCGTACCCAGATCCTCGCACATAACCGCGAACGGCACATCTTCATCATGTCCCTCATCATGCTTGCGGGACGGTGTAAAAATCGGCTCCGGCAGCTTCTCGTTCATGCGGAGGCCTGCAGGAAGCTCAATTCCGTTGACAGATTGGCTGGCCGTATACTGCCTCCAACCGCCTCCGGTAATATAGCCTCTTACGACGCATTCAAAGTCAATGCGCTTTGCTCGGCGAGCAATCGTCATTCGATCTTGTAGGGAACTTAATATTGCGGATAAATCCTGGGGTTCGAGATGTTCATCTCGGCGATTCAAGCTTTCTGCATATCGCTCAGCTTGATGCAAAGCCGTGTCATGCCGTTGTATTTCTGGGTGAGATTCTAGGTGTGAATTCTGGTGTTGGTCTTGGTGTGAGTTCTCGCTGTCCTGGTTTGAATCATGACAACAACGCATATCATCAGCTGAATGTTTGCTGCTATGGTATTGTTCCAAGCGTTTCTCCTGAGCCTGCTTCAGAAGCCCTTCATCGAATGGAACCACATGGTTCGCAATGACATGCTTCGTCTGCTCGAACCAGAATTGGCTCAGCTTGTTCAATACCTCTCCTTTGCCGGGAACCTCCGGCTTCAGTACGGCGTCGAATGCAGAGATTCGATCCGATACAACAATTAATAAATGGTCTGGGTCCAGTTCATACAGCTCGCGCACTTTCCCACGATGGAGAAGCGGCAGCGGAACGATGTCAGTCTCAGTCGCAAATTGAGTGTTTGTAGACATCTCCTGTGCTCCTTTCGGCATTACGCCCATTTAGTCAAAAGCGCGTGTTCAAATCAACCCGCCCACATTATCTGCGGATAGAATCAAACAACCTTTAAAAGGAACCCTCCCATATATCGCACCCGCTGCAGCAGTCTCTTCCGATCGTGGTTGGAGGGAAGGAAGAGACCGCCTGCATTCGGCCGTCAGGGCGACAGCCTACGGGAGCTGCCCACACGTCATCTTAGGGGGACGCGTAGGAATCAAGCTCATCATTCAATTGTGTACTAGGTAATGGTAGTCTCGCTAGGGATGCAAGAGCCGACTGCCAGTCCAACAAGTCACGACTAGTTCAAGGCAGCTTGCAACTTTGCTACTCACCACACTGCAATTTCGCACTAACCAGCAACCTTGCTGCTAACCACTACTATCTGCTTCTTCCTGCTGCAATCCTTAATCAAGCAAGCCTACTTGGCGGAAGATCGTATCTACATTTTTCAAATGCCATGCAGGATTGAACGCATCCGCGATCTCTTCCGCACTAAGAACAGCCGTAATCTCAGGTGTGTTCTCAATAATGTCGCGGAAGCTGCGCTGCTCTTCCCATGCCTGCATCGCACGAGGTTGTACCGTGTCATAAGCCTGTTCACGCGCCCAGCCCTTGTCAATCAGCTTCGTCATGACGCGGCCGGAGAACGGAACATCGTAAGTGCGCTGCATGTTGCGCTTCATATTCTCTGGGAACACCGTCAAGTTCTTCACGATGTTCATGAAGCGGTTCAGCATGTAGTTCAACAGCATCGTCGCATCCGGCAGGATGATACGCTCTACCGAGCTGTGCGAAATATCGCGCTCATGCCAGAGCGGCACATCCTCATAAGCGGTCAGCATGTATCCGCGCATTACTCGGGACAAGCCGGAAATATTCTCGCAGCCAATCGGGTTGCGCTTGTGCGGCATTGCCGATGAGCCCTTCTGGCCCTTCGCAAATGCTTCTTCCACTTCGCGGAACTCACTCTTCTGCAAGGCGCGAATCTCAGTAGCGAACTTATCAAGCGATGTCGCGATAAGTGCAAGCGATGCCATGTACTCCGCATGACGGTCACGCTGTAGCGTCTGCGTCGAAATCGGCGCTGGCTTCGTACCAAGCTTCGCGCATACGAACTTCTCTACAGATGGGTCGATATTCGCATATGTCCCAACTGCACCGGACATTTTGCCGAACTCGACGCCTTCCGCTGCGCGACGGAACCGCTCTAAGTTGCGGAGCATTTCTGCATACCATAGTGCCATCTTCAGTCCGAATGTTGTCGGTTCTGCATGCACACCGTGCGTACGACCCATCATTGGCGTATCTTTATATTCAAGTGCTTTATTTTTCAAAATCTCGATGAAATTCAGCAAGTCGCGATCTATAATCTCATTCGCCTGCTTCATCAAATAGCCAAGCGCCGTATCCACGACGTCCGTTGACGTTAAGCCGTAGTGAACCCATTTCCGCTCTTCGCCCAGCGTCTCAGATACTGCGCGAGTGAAAGCGATAACGTCGTGGCGCGTTTCTGCCTCAATCTCATAGATCCGTTCGATATCGAAGCTTGCATGCTCGCGGAGCTTCTTCACGTCTTCGTGCGGTATGACGCCAAGATCAGCCCATGCTTCACACGCACACAACTCCACCTCAAGCCAAGCCTTAAATTTATTCTCTTCCGTCCAAATCGCCCGCATCTCCGGGCGCGAATACCGTTCAATCATCGTTTGCATTCCTCCACAAGTCCGTTAAATTCATCCATTCGAGCGCAGTAGCGATGTCCGGCCCTAGTATGTTAATATGCCCCATCTTGCGCTTCGTCTTCGCTTCCGACTTGCCGTACCAGTGCAGCTTCGGCGTCACGCCAAGGCGGCTGGCTGCCGTATCGTCAGCACGGAACCATTGTACCATGTCCAAAGCGTCTTCGCCGAGCAAGTTCACCATAACGACAGGGGTATGGAGCTCCGTACTGCCAAGCGGCAAGTTGCATATGGCGCGAAGATGCTGCTCGAACTGCGAAGTGCGGCAGGCATCCATCGTGTAGTGTCCCGAATTGTGCGGGCGTGGTGCAAGCTCGTTCACAAGCAGGCGGCCGTCAGCGGTCAGAAACATCTCAACAGCAATGAGGCCAACGACGTCCAGCGCCTCGGCAATACGGCGCGCAAGCCGCTTTGCTTCGTCCTGGATATGCTGCGGAATTCGTGCAGGCACAATGGACATATGCAGAATATGATACCGATGAATGTTTTCCGCAACTGGGAACACAGCGATCTCGCCGCGCGGGCTGCGCGCTGCAATGACGGACAGCTCCAGCTCGAATGGAATGAATTCCTCCAGCACGAGCTCCGAGGTGAGAGCGGAGAGCGCCTCATAAGCCCCTTCCGCTTCGTCTGGGTGGCGAATGATGCGCTGGCCCTTGCCATCGTATCCGCCGATTGCCGTCTTCAGCACACC
This sequence comes from Paenibacillus sp. NAIST15-1, assembly GCF_001894745.1. Classification (GTDB taxonomy): domain Bacteria; phylum Bacillota; class Bacilli; order Paenibacillales; family Paenibacillaceae; genus Paenibacillus_B; species Paenibacillus_B suaedae. The sequence goes on along the minus strand of NZ_BBYF01000024.1, from coordinate 18,872 downwards.
TGCCCCGCCGAACGCTTCCAGCCTCTGTTGAATCTCAGCAGCGGAAGCTACGGCTGCATATGGCGCCACCGGTACGTTCGCGGCGGTGAGAGCTTCCTTCTCCCGCAAGCGATGCTGCGTAATGCGCAGCAGATGGCTGCCCTGCGGCGCGTAAGCTTCCCGCTCCAATCGCTCCACCACTTCGGCCGATACATTCTCGAACTCGTATGTGACAACATCCGCGCGCTGGCCTAACTCGTGTGCAGCGTCAGCATCGTCATAAGCGGCTGTAATCATCTCGGCAGCAGCGCCGCATGGCGCGTCCTGTGCTGGATCGAGCGCTGTGAAGCGGTAGCCCATGCGCACGCCTTCAAGCGCCAGCATGCGGCCCAATTGGCCGCCGCCCAGCACGCCAATCGTTGCACCGGGAACAAGCACCGGTGCGTCCGCCCGGCTCGGGCGCTCTTGCGGCAGCGTGCGGCCGTTCACAGGCGCGCTCATTCGAGCGCCCCCGTGTCCTGCACCTGCTGCCGAACAGCTTCCCTGCGCGCCGCGATGCGCGTGCGCAGCGCTTCATCGTGCATGCCGAGCATCTGCACGGCCAGCAGCCCGGCGTTCGTCGCGCCCGCCGGTCCAATCGCGACGGTCGCCACGGGTACGCCCGCCGGCATCTGCACGATGGACAGAAGCGAGTCCATCCCGTTCAGATGCGATGACTTCACCGGCACGCCGATAACCGGCAGTACCGTCTTCGCCGCTACCATGCCCGGCAGATGCGCAGCACCGCCTGCTCCGGCAATAATGACACGGATTCCTCTTGCCTCCGCCGTCTCGGCATAGCGGAACATCTCGTCTGGCGTACGGTGTGCGGACACTACCTGTTTCTCATAAGCAACGCCCATCTCCTCCAGCACTTCGCACGCCTTCTTCATCGTATCCCAATCGGACTTGCTTCCCATAATGACGCCTACTACCGGCACAATGCCTTGTTCGTGACTCGCTGTGTTCACCATCGCAATCCCCCGCTTTCGACAATGTCCAACCTGACCACTACTACATAACAAAAAAAACGTTCAGGAGTTCCCCCTGAACGTATCATCGACTAAGTATACGGAATGAGCAAACAAGCGGATTTCTTCCGCTCTGGGCAGAATGATCAGGCTCCCATCAAGCCCCGACATCTGTCGGCGACGTGAAAAAGCGAGAACAGTCTTGCCTGTCCGTCATTCCCGTAGTCCAAAAATTTACGGTTCTTGGGTAGAAACTTCCGGCCATATTCCCGGAATTATACGAGAAACAATATTCGCTTATCCATCTTGTGCCTACAGTTTAACAAGGCTTAACATAGCGTGTCAACAATAAAATGCGAATAATAAATAATAAATTATAGTTAATGTTCGTTTATTGGCGATTTTCACATTGTTAGCATCATTAAATATTCAGAATCCTTGATTAATTCCGACCTATGATTGGATTTATGATTAATTTAATGATTAGTTCAATGATTAGTTCAATGATTCAATTGATAATTCAATTTATAATTCGTATATCATTCAACTAAAAAGGCCAACAGCAGGATACGCTCCTACTGTTGGCTTCTCTCTCGTATACTTATTATACTTTGCTTTCACAAAGCTATCATTCACTGATGCTTACACTATATGCTTTCACTTATAATTTTCACATATTCTATCACTGATGCTCACATTTATAAGTTCACTTTCAACTTCACTTTTCATCTTACTTTCCTGCTACCAGATCAACATGATCATATACCTCTTGCTTGCCTACTTGCCTCTACAAGATCATGTACGACCGACAGGCCAATGCATCATTTAATGACCAATACCGGGACCTTTGCATGCTGCACAACATGATGGCTGACACTGCCAAGCACGAATTCCTTCAACCCGCTCAAGCCGCGGCTTCCGATAATAACAAGATCCGCATTGAACTCATCTGCCTCATCAATAATTGCTTGACCAGGAGGGCCTTGCTGAAGGACAACCGTCGCTCGTTCGCCAAGCGCTGCAACCTTGCCCTCTGCTTCCTGCTGTAAACGCTCTGCGTATTCGTACAGCTCCTCGTTTGTCTCCGCTGAAGCAGTAGCATAAGCCGTACCAACAAAATATTGCGGGAACTGAAATACATGCACGACGCGTACTTGAGACTGCTCGCTTGCTTCCGCGAGTCCTACCGCGTGCTGTAAAGCCTTGCGGGACGGTTCCGATCCATCATATGCGACAAGAATGCGTTGAAATTTCATAACTCCCACCACACTTCCCCATAATTTACTAGTGCTGTGCTTATTATTTAACCAAACCGCAGCAAAATAAAACCAAACACAAAAATATTCACCAGCAATATAAACGGCACGCCTGCTGTAAAGGTAACATGCTGTGTCTTATGGCGCTTGTTATACATCGCTATCAACACGCCCAGCGCACCGCCAAGCCAAGCTGACAAGAACAGCTTCCGCTCCGGAATACGGCGGCGATGCCTCTGTGCCCGCTGCTTATCCACAACCATCATTTGATATCCAACTACATTTATGATGAGTAAATAAATGAATACGATCCAAGTCCAATCTTTCATCCTATGTAACAGCCCCTTTCTCTCCCTATTATACAATGAGGCTATTCCAAAAGTATCGTGATTGATCGCATTCACCGGCTCAGATTCCATACTCAGACGTTCTTTTTATCCGGGTACAGGCAACATTCGCGGATCCTAATGTGCTTCTGCTTCATTCACGCGCAACATAACCGTTCACGATACCGTTAATGAGTACGAAGGAGTTGAGGCTGCCATATGCAAAAGCTGCTTGCCATTTTCACTATCTCATGCATGATGCTTATACTGACTGCTTGCTGCACGAGTGAACAAACGGAAACGAGCGCAAGCTGGCCCTACAACAATATGATCATCTTCCACGGGAATCGATATGTTGGCAGTGATGATCAGGTTCAACAGATCGACAAACTGCTGGGAGAAATCCAATCATCCTCAAATCGGGAGGAAGACTCAAGTGGAGATAGCTTCTCTAACACTTACCCCGTAGGAACAAAGCTGTATAAAATAAAAGGAATTAATGAAGAAACAGCTATCGCTGTTGAGGTGAAGAATAACCTCTATATTAAGGCTGCTAGGAAAGAGAACTAAATACCTTTCAAGTCCTCTTTGCTAACGAGCGCCTTGCTTTTCTGATTCTGGTACATCTCCATATTTCCATCCTGGAGCGTCTGGTTCGTTACCTTCATGAAAATCGAGGTATCCTCATTCACGACGCGATAGGTACCGTCCTCATTTTGCTTCAAGAACAGAATGGATTGATCACCTTGCTTTAGTGGAGTCGTATCGTCAGAAACTACAATGGCCTCCCGGTCGCGTCCGCCCAGCTGTAGTACATTGATCGTACTATTTCTGAGAGATGCATTTCCTTTGATTACCTCTGATATCTGGAACTCGGATTCCGTCCGGTACGTTTCAGGCGCCCCACTCCCTGACTTGCGAACTCCGTTCTCCTGCACTACCTGTCCTTCTACGATTGCATCAACAGCGTTGGCGAGTGCTGTATAGTCTCTGTACCCATAAGCCCAACTAGCGTCAATATGCACAACGGGAGTCGATGGATTCGCTTGCGATAAAGCGATCGTCCCGTATTTCTTCTTAACCGTGTCCTTATCAGCAGATGTTGGGGATGTATTGGTTCTAGCAAGCGAACCATCAGACCAGAAGGTAAAAGATTTCATGACCGAAGGTTCGCTGTCATTATGTGCAAGGCCCAATGCATGCCCTAATTCATGTGTGGCAACTCCCTCCGTAATAGAAGGGGAATATCGACTTTGGGTTGTGTAGTATTCGTTTACCCAAGCACGCGTTTTGGAGGCAATCCCATTCGAATATGTAGTGTAGCAAATTCCATCCCAATCATTATCTTTCGTTGGCGATACTTTCTGATTTCCTGCCCGAAAATCATATTTCGTGCCTGTCCCCATTGTAACACTGCCTGTCCCGCTCCACCGACTTGCCCCTGTAGTCCAAATGCCTTTATAGAAGCTATTGGAACCATCATTGTAGAACTGGATAGAGCTTGAGCTGAACTTCCATGGATTCTCAGGAGTCGCTGCCTGAGCAGTTCCCATAAGTGCAAAGACAAGAAACATAGACATAGCCGTACTTAGTAATTTCTTTTCCAACCCTTATTCCTCCCTGTTCAATTTTATACATCATCTTATTTTCCTGTAAAAGATTTCATAGGCGCCGATTCATATATATGTCTCATTCCTGAGAAAATTGCTTTTGCACGAAAATTAATCACGTCATTCAGCGCTTTATCCATGAGTACAGTCAAAAAAAGGCACACCTGCCGCAGCTCATCCGAGCTTGATCAAGTGTGCCTTTTCTTTATTTTCCTTTATTGTGGATAACGACACCAATCGGTGTCTTCAGCGCTGCTTGGCGCTCTGCCTCTGTCATCCAGCCTAAATCCTTCATACGCTTCAATACAACATGCTGGCGCTGGAGAGCCAGCTTCATATTCTTCGCTGGGGAATAGCGTTCAGGTGCCTTAAGCAATCCAACGAGAATCGCTGCTTCTGCCTTGTTAACCGTAGGAAGATCGCCATTGACTCGTGTCGTCTTGCCGAAATAATAGTGTGCTGCATTCTCGATGCCATATTGTCCATGTCCGAAATATACTTTATTCAGGTACATTTCCAAAATCTCTTGCTTGCTAAAATTCCACTCCAGATTGGCCGCTATCGCCATCTCCTTCATTTTGCGGGAAAATGTCTTATCATGCGTTAAGAACAAGTTGCGCGCCAGCTGCATCGTAATCGTACTGCCGCCCTGTGCCTTCTGCTGCTTCGTCACATTTATCCAGACTGACCGCGCCAGCCCGATCGGATCAATGCCGGGATGAAGCTTGAAGCGATGATCCTCAATGGCCATCAGTTCTTGCGGTATAAAGGAAGCCATATGCTCCAGTTGAACCATATGCTGTCCCTTGGCTGTATTCGCTTCTTGTGCAATCTGCTCACGTAACGTTATGAGCTTGCCTTGATCAATCCAGGCCGTCCCTGTTGCCGCCATCCCTACCCACCCAATAATCGGGGTAAGAATTGCAATGATCAAGCTATATATGACCCAACGCTTCCACTTCATTCGGTGTGGCATATGGGCAGGTTGTGCTATCGTTTCCGTTTGTTCATGTATCATAGTTGATTCTTTCTTCGTAGGACGATGAGGCTCATCTTGGGCCGCATTCGGCACCTTGCGATGTGCGATTGTTTCCTGAGCAGGCAGAGGCATAAAGACCGATGCGTGAACCAGATGTCCTTTTCTTTGTTTGTTCATTCGTAACCGCCTCCCCTTCTTATATGTAAGAGCTATTATTCATTTTGAAACATAACCCTTACGTACAGTGTATACGTTGACCGCATGCCATGACATCGAATTGACTTGCAGCCAGCTTACAATGATGAAAGAAAAGGTGAAAGTAAAGCTGAAAACGCCTGATCTATGAAATAGAAGACGAGTGAGTCACGGAAAATGTTGTTGGTATATTTTCCTTGTTGCAAATCATGTCGAAAGTATGCTAAATTAAGATTCTGTTGAGCAATCAATATGGCGGTCGTGGCGAAGTGGTTAACGCATCGGATTGTGGCTCCGACACTCGAGGGTTCGATTCCCTTCGATCGCCCCATATTCATTTTGCCGATGTGGTGGAATTGGCAGACACGCCGCACTCAAAATGCGGTGCCGAGAGGCTTGCCGGTTCGAGTCCGGCCATCGGTATACGACAAAAAAGAGTTATCAAATTGCTTCATGCAATTCGATAACTCTTTTTTTATGCCATTTGGATTTCTCTCTTCCTCGGAAGAGAGTTATTGATCGATCCACTTCATTTTTCCATTAGCATTCTATCTCCAGCAAACATATAAACTACGTTTTTATCAGCATCCAATGCAACTGACATTTTTGTCTCTTTATTTTGAATAAAACAGAAATCACGCGCTGATTTATCCCATTTCACTTCAAGTCCCTGAATGTCCATATTGAACAATTTTTTGGCAATCGGCGCGACTATTTCTTTCACTTCTTTTTCTGTTACTGCCTTGTCTGCTTGTTTTCGAGCAACGTCATATACATACTCGGTCTTTCCTGTTTTTGCTTCAACAGCCAGAGTAATATGATCACCTTTAAGCTTCCACGTGTCACCTTTGCTGCCGGCATAATAACCAAGCTCGGCTTTCTTTACCTCAAATTCCTGATCGAGAGCTGTTTTCACTGCATCCGCTGCCGTTTTGAGTAATTTCGGTTCTAGCTCGTTCTTGTCTACTTGAATAACGGCTGCTCCAATATAATTTTTATTCTTTGATTGCCCAGGTGGATATTTCATCCAAGAAATCATGAAGTCTTTTCCCTCTAATATATAAAAGGTTTGTGAAACCTTTCCTTTGTCATAGCTCTGAGTGATTTGAACCTCTTTATGAAATGCATAGGCTTTCTTGGCGTACATCCCTTTCAGCTTGTTCAGCAGTTCCTTTTGCTCATCCTTGCTCACTTTATCAAGCGTTTGAATCCCCTTAATTGTGATCAGTTCCCCTGTACCTGGTTTAAATTTTACTTCGAATAATTCGTCTGCCGAAGGAACCGTCGCCAGATCAAATGGATGTTTAAAGGCCTTCTCGAACTTCAACTTTATCTCTTTCCCTGCAAATTGATTCACGGCCTTTTGCAGATTGGCAGCAACCTTTTTATCAACTTGGATACTGCTGCCCGATGTTTGTTCTTGCTGCTTTCCTCCTGCTGCTTCGGCTCCTACAAAGGTCGGGCCCGCAAGTGTAACGAACATACTGGATACGATCATTGTTGCTAAAATTGCTTTTTTTAGATTCATATTATCTTCTCCTTTTTATTAAGGTTTAATCTCTTTCTAAATCCTCCAGAAGCATTCTTACCCCGGAAAACATATAAACTACGTTTTTATCGGCATCCAGCGCCACGGTCATTTTCGTATCTTTCTTTTGATTGAAGATGAAGTCTCTGGAAGCACCGTCCCATTTTACTTCAAGCCCCTGGATGTCCAAATTGAATAACTTCTTTGCAATCGGCGCGACTATCTCTTTCACTTCTTTTTCCGTAATCTCTTTGTTCGTCGTCAATTGTTTTCGCGAAATATCATAAATATATTCGGTCTTCCCTGTTCCATCCAAGGACAGCGTAATATTGCCACCTTTAAGTTTCCATGTACTTTTTTTATTAGTACCTCCAACCCAAGCCTTCGTCACCTCAAAATTGTGGCCTAAAGCTGTTTTTACTGCCCCGGCTGCCTTTTCCATGAGCTTTGGATCAAGCTCGTTCTTGGCAACTTCGACTTGGGCTGAAACATGAATCTTTGTCGGCCACCCCGGATAATTTTTCATAAGTAAGGCAGAAAATCCTTTCCCGTTTAACGAATACATGCTAAAGGGCGTCTTTGATTCTACATCGTGCAGATCGACATGAACTTCTTTATCAAATGTATAGTCTTTCTTCGCATATAACCCTTTTAATACTTTCAGTACTTCGTTCAGATCCTCCTTACTGACTTTATCGATGGTTTGATAGCCTCTAATCGTAGTAATTTCTCCTGTTTTTTCCCTAAAGTTTACACTATATTTCCCATCTGCCGACTTAACCTGCACCTGATCGCTTATGGATTGGGAAGTGCCCTGCATATTCAGCTTAATTTCTTTCCCTGCGAATTGTTTTACTGCCTTCTCCAGCTTGGCGGCCAGCTTCTGATCGATTTGAATCTTCTTACTATTCGATTGCTGCTGTTCCTGCTGTTGCGCTGCCCCAGCACCCGCAGGAATCGGCCCTTCCAAGGTAACCAACATACTGGATACGAGTAAAGATGCTAGAGCTGTTCTCTTCCAATTCATACTAAACCCTCCTATGTTCCACCCTACTTTTAAAGTTTTGAACGTTTTTTATTCGTAAAGTGGTGATCGCCTACAATGTATAACAATTTCACTCCTCTCATTTGTGACATCATCTCTACTATTGTGAATGAAGATGGTTTCAAATAAAAAAATCCACCGACGCATAGAAGCCAGTGGATTATTCGATACGGAGTCAAAATATAATGAAATGGTTCGTTTGTAGGCGTTTAATGGGGTTTCGCTTCCAAATCGGCTGCATACTTAATGATCCCAGGAGCAGCAGCTCTTCCGACTCGAATGTACACGACCTTTTTATTTGCATCCAATGCCGCTCTTACATTCATGCCATTTTTCTTGGTGAAAGCAAAATCCTTTTCTGTTCCATCCCATTTCACGCTATATCCATTCATGTCGATATTAAATACTTTCTTCACTATTGGGGCGACCGCTTCTCTCGCCTCTTTTTCGGAAATGCCTTTATTTTCGCGTACTTGTTTTCCAAGCTCATTGTAAATACTATTGATTTTCCCTGTATTGGGATCTGCATAAATCGTAACTTTGCCATCATGGAACACCCATGTTATATTGGGTTTATTCTTTGAGATAATTGGCGATAAATCGACGCGAAGCTGAGCAGTCGTCATTTCAAACTTATTTGTAGAAACAGTTTGAGCAGCATCAACAACTGTTTTCAGCAGTTTCGGATCAAGCTCTTTCTTATCAAAGTCAATCGTGATATGACCGATATGTTCTGGTATGCCATCTAATTTGTGTAAGGAAGCGGAGAAATCCTTTCCTTTCAATTCGTACGTCTTCTCCTCTCTAACCTCTGCTTTTGACGTTTTTGAGAGTTTCTCATCCGTAAACTGGTGAATCACCTCAACTTCATTATCAAATGCATACTTCTTCTTTGGATATATCGCTTTCAACCACTTTAATACGTCTTCCTGTTCCTGCTTGCTGATTTGGTCAATCGTAGCGGTTTTGCCGCTTACCGTCCAGATAACCCCTGTATCATAATCAAATTGTAATGAATATTTACCATCTACAGATCGCACTTCTGTTATTTTAGATGCATTCTTATTATTGAAATCGAGCTTACCTACCTTTTGCAATTGCACGTCTTCTCCGGCAAATAATTTTACCGCTTGATTCAGCTTTTCCGTCCACTTCGGATCTATTTGAATTGTCCAGCGATCCAATTGCTGCTCTTGCGCAGCCCCTGCTCCTGCAGGAATAGGATCTGCTACGGCAACCAACATACTGGATACAAGCATTGATGCTAGAATTGCTTTTTTGATATTCATTTTATTTCCCCCTATGTATGATTGTATGGATATTTATCTCTCAAATTACGCTATGCAATTCAATAACTCTTTCATATTCAAACCTTCCCTATTCAGAACCCACTTAACGCTCTGACACCTGATGTTAAGAACACTATGTTCTTATTGGCGTCCAGTGCTACTCTCAATACGGGTTGCTTGTCTTTAATGAAGTAGTAATTTTTAAAGGTGCTGTCCCACTTCACTTCTAAATCCGCAATGTCCATATTGAATAATTCCTTGGCAAGCGGAGCAACCGCTTCTTTGGCATCCTTTTCCGTAATCCCCTTGTTGGTCGTTACCGCTTTACGTGTTTTATGAAATACGTTAGTGACCTTTCCCTCCTCCATTTCAAGCGATATGTCCTTATCTTCAAGTGTCCATGTAAAGCGTCTTAGGTCAGCGGATATAACTTCCAAATCATGATTGAATACCGTTTTTATTGCTCCGATTGCCGTTTCCAACAACTTCGGGTCGAGCTCTTCCTTGGTGAAGTTTATTGTAAACGCACTAACTGCATCTTTCGGCATTTTAGCAGTATTGTCTTTAAAGAAATATACCTCAAAGTCCTTCCCTGTCAGCTTATACGACAAACTTACACCTAGCTTTTCTTTATCACCATCATACCCTCGCTGCATAATCACTTCTTTATCAAAGACATATGTTTTATTGACATATGCCTCTTTCAACACTTTCAGGACTTTCGCCTGATCCTCTTTACTAATTTTATCAATTGTGACCTTTTCTTCAATCTGCCATATCCGACCACTTCCAACATTAAAGCAGATACCGTATTTTCCGTCTACGGATTCAACCTTTGCACCATCAGGAGAGAATTCTATCTTCTCGCCGACACTCTTCAGCTTAATCTCTTTCCCTGCATATTGTTTGATTGCCTTTTGCAGCTTGGCGGCCAGCTTCTGATCGATTTGAACCTTCTTATTATCCGTTTGCTTCTGCCCTTGCGCTGCCTCAACTCCAGCAGGAATCGGGCCTGCCACGGCAACTAACATACTGGATACGATCATAGTCGCTAGAATTGCTTTTTTTATATTCATTTCATTTCCTCCTATGTATGAATTGATGAGTTCTACTTTTATGCTAACATTGAATAAATAAGATTCAACTTAACATTCAATGAATAAGATTTAAGAATAAAATCAGAAATAAAATGCGGCCAGATGGAGGCTTCTTACCCATTCAGTATAGCGAAGAGCCATTTTAATTCGCTTATTGCACCTACTTGGTTTCTCGCAATCGATCTAACATTTCTTGTCCCTTGAGCTGAAGCTCGGCAACTGCATCGTCCAGCGTTTTCTCTTGATCAATTAAGGATTTCAGCGCATCCGACAATAACGAATCGAATTCAGCTTGGAAACCTGGTGGAATACTTTTTTTATCTGACACACTGCTAGCTTCCATTGGCTTCAGGAGGTAAAAAGCCTCCGTGTCCCGCCCCCTAAAATCTTTGAAATAGTCTGATCGCGTAGGCAGCGTATCGTTCATTGCCTTCCCAGCAACTTGCGCCATTTCCGGCCCGTTCACGAATTTGACGAACTCCCAAGCTGCCCGCTTGTTCGGAGAATCCGCAGATATGGCATAGATCTCCGACAATTTCACATAAGCCGATTCATCGGGCTTAGCAGGATTAACAGGTGCGGCCGCGATGCCCCAGTCGATCTCTGGTGTCTTCGAGTAGTATGGAATATCCCGTAAAAAGGAAGCAAACCACGGCGGTTGAATCGTCATTGCCGCTTGGCCCATGTAAAACATCTCGTTTGATCGACTATACTGCTTCAAATAGTCTCCGGTATATTCGTATCCATCAAGCTGTTCGCCTTCCTCCACTGGGGGAGGAGCATAGGCTGCATGATTACGGACGGCATCCGCCGTCATCTTCATTGCTTCCTTCCAACCATCTGACTCTATCAACAGCTTACCTGATTTCGCATCAACGAGCTTAAGTGCCGATGCAGCGGCGATATCATACATCAAACTTGCCGGCCCTCTCGTTTGATACAATCCAAACACTTGCTTCTTTCCTGATTCGACGCTCGAAAATCTCGCTGCCAGATCAATAAGCTCCTTCCACGTCATTTTCCCGTTTGGTGGCTCGATTTGATGCTTCTTGAACAAGTTGCGATTATAATAGATGACATTCGTTTCGAAGGAAGGAGTGAGCCCGTACAGCTTCCCATTCCCTTTTGCTCGCAGCCTGTCGATAAGACCAGGCATGAATCCGTCCAAATTGTATTGATCCTGGCTGATGGCCGGCTCTATATCATACAACCTTCCTTCTTGAGCGAAGGCCTCAAACATGCTTTCATTCAAAAACAGCACATCCGGCTTAACTTTATCGAGCAGCTTTTTCTTTTCCTCAGTCAAATTGAATGCCTCGTTTTTTTCGGCTTCGTCAAACAATTCTGCTTCACTGATAACCTCAATATCGATGTCGGGGTTCATCATCTTAAAGAAGTTCCCATAGTCACTATAAAACCGATCTTCATCTTGATAGACAACCCTGATCTTCCCTTTACCGTCTTTTAATGGCGCTAGCTCTGACCGTTCTCCGAAGCAGCCGCTTAAGAGAGACATGATCGTCAGCAGCATAATTACGGTCTTCCCACTCTTTAACACGTTTCTACACTCCCTATTTCCCTTTATCCTTGTTTGCAGATTCTCGCACTTTTAAGAGCAGTTCCTGCGCTTTTACCTCCAACGCGGCAGCTGCTTCATCAGCTGACTTCTCGTTCGCAACTACGGCCAACAGCTCCTCACGAAGCGGTTTATAAAATAATCTGAGGAACTCGAATGGAAGACTTTCATAAAGGCTGCTCTCCTGCCTGATCTTCGGCATATAAAATGCATCCGTACTTCTACCCTTGATATCCTTCATATAACCGTTGCGTGAAAGAAGCTTACCTTCCAATGTCCTCGAACGGGCCTGCGCCATCTCTGGACCATTCACAAATTTGACGAATTCCCAAGCCGCCCGCTTGTTGGCTGAGTCGGCCGCAATTGCGTAGATGGGAGAAAAGGTAATGGATGAAGAATCCATTGCAGGATCTACCGGGGCCGTAACTACATTCCAATCTTGCTTGGTCAATACAAGCTCCCTAGTTTTGTAAGCGCTGCCTATCTCCATAGCAACTTGATCTCTAAGTTCTTGTGTGTAAATTTGGCCTTCAGGATGCAAAAATACAGATTTGCTGCGTACAGCATCCGTTACCTGCTTGATGGCTTTTTTCCAGCCATCTGAGTTCAGAAGCACCTTCTCTCCCTTCGGGTCGAGCAGCTTCAATCCGGAGGAATCGGCAATTTTGTACAAAGTGAATCCTATATCCCCATGCCATTCATAGAACCCGTACACCTTATTGTCTCCGCTTCCGATATTGGCAAATCTCGCTGACAAATCAAACATTTCCTGCCAGGTCATATTGTTCTTCGGCGGTTCGATTTGATGCTCCTTGAACAACGCTGCGTTATAGTACAAAACTTCCCTATCCACATAAGGAGCAAGCCCATATAGCTTGCCGTTGCCTAAGCTTTTAATTTTGTCGATCAGCCCTGGCAAAAAGCCCTTCATATCATAGTCGTCCTGCCGGATCATTTCTTCCAATTCGTATAACCTGCCAGCTTCAGCAAATGATTTAAACGTTTTCGCATCACCCAGCTTTATTACGTCTGCACCGGAGTTCTCCAACAGCTTCTTTATTTCCGTATCCAAATCCTCTGCACGAATCGTTTTCCCTAGATTTTGAAGCACCTGAGTCTCGGAGATAACCTCGACCTCAATCTGCGGATATTTCATATGAAAATACTTCCCGTAGTCGTGGTAAAAGGCTTCCTCATCCTGATAGATCACCTTGATTTTGCTCGGCTGCAACGGCTCTAGCACTTCCTTCTTACCGAAGCATCCGCTCATTAAGGAAACGATCATAAGCAACGAGATCACAATTTTCCATCTATTATGCATACTTCTAGCTCCTTTTTTTATTCAAGCGCAGTTTGCAATGAAACCCTGACGTCTAATGCCCCCCCAATAATGCTGTGCCACCCGATATGAGGTACACCACGTTCTTATCGGCATCCAATGCTGCCCTCAATACCGTTTCTTTGCCTTTAACGAAGCAATAATCTTTAAATAGGTTGTCCCACTTCACTTCTAATCCCGAAATGTCGATATTGAACAATTCCTTGGCAAGCGGAGCGACCACTGCCTTTGCATCTTTTGTCGTAATCTCTTGGTCGGTCATTACCTTTTTTCTTGTATGATGAAATACATTCAAGACCTTTCCCTTTTTTGCTTCCATCTCAAGTGATACATCATTATCCTTAAGTGACAACATATGATAGTTGTCTCCGTTAGAACTAAGAGACCCCTCTGTTACATTCAAATCATGATCGAAAGCCGCATTTATCGCTTTTGCTGCCGTTTCCAGCGACTTTGAATCGAGCTCTTCCTTGGCTAACTTTATCGAAAGACTGACATACTCTACTGGTGTCTCTCCCCACTTATCCTTGGACAGAAGTGCTTCAAAATCTTTCCCTGTCAATTCATACGATAAATAATGATCTTGCAGTTTTCCTTTTTTATCGTCATAGCGCCGCTTCATGACCGCTTCTTTATCTAAGACATATGTTTTCTTTGCGTATGCTCCTTTCAGCATTTTCAGAGCCTTTTCCTGATCCTGTTTGCTGATTTTATCAATTGGAATCGTTCCATTGATCTCCCATACTTCACCTTTCTTATAATCGAAGTAGACTGCGTACTTTCCATCTGTCGATGTAACCTTTGCATTTGTAGCAAATGTAGTCTCGGCAGCCTCCTGCAACTTTATCTCTTTCCCCGCAAATTGCTTTACTGCTTTTTGCAACTTGGCGGCCAGCTTCTGGTCGATCTGAACCTTCTTATTATCCGTTTGCTTCTGCTGCTCTTGCGCAGCCTCGGCTCCAACAGGAATTGGCGCCGCCACGGCAACTAACATACTCGATACGATCATAGACGCTAGAATTGCTTTTTTCATGTTCATTTTATTTCCTCCTATAATGGAACACTTGATAGCTATAATGCTAATGAATGGAATAGAACTTAACCACGAAACTTTATATGAATAAAAATTAAGAGAACATTAATGTTTGGACAGAAGTAACGGAGCACATAAAAAAGCATCCTTTCGGATGCTTTAAACGGTTGATTTTCACTTACCTTTTTGCATTATTCTTCTTCTAGTCTGCTTGCAACAGGGTCTTCCCCTCCAAAAAGTGCATTTGCCCCGGATTTAAGGTACACTACCTTTTTATTGGCATCTAATGCCACTCTTACTCTGGTTTCTTGATCTTTAACGAAGCAGTAGTCTTGATATAAGCTATTCCACTTTACTTCGTATCCCGTAATATCGATACTGAATAATTCCTTGGCGAGCGGAGCGGCCACCTCTTTTGCCTCTTTTGCCGTAATCGTCTGGCTCGTCGTCACCTTTTTGCGCGTATTATGGAATAAGTTAGTTGCCTTCCCGCTCTGTTCATCTACGTAAAGAGTAGAGCTGCCGTCCTTTAATTCCCATGCGTTTTTTTTAGTATTACTAACAAGATAAGCCTCTGTTATGTTAAATTGATGATCTAACGCCGTTTTCACCGATTCCTCCGCCGTTGTCAACAGCTTCGCTTCAAGCTCTTCCTTAGCAAATTCGATCCGGGCTTGATTAATATAATCTTTTAGATCCGGATCATTTTTAACGAGTGATGCATTAAAATCTTTCCCCTTCAAGTAGTAAGTAGAATTTTGGCTGAACTGTTCCTTTTTATCTTCATAGTAACGTTCCAGGAGCACTTCTTTATCAAAAGCATATGTTTTCCCCGAATACATTTTTTTCAACAGTTTCAGAACATCGTCCTGATCCTTTTTGCTGATTTTGTCAATCGTTGTTTTTCCGGTCAACGTCCATACTTTTCCTGTTTTATGATCAAAAAATATTTGATAGACCCCGTCTACGGATTGAACCTTCGCCATCGTGTCATTGGCACGAACTAGTTCGCCAACATTTTGCAACTCGACATCTTTACCAGAAAATTTACGTACAGCCTTTTGCAGCTTGGCAGCAACCTTTTTATCAATTTGAACACTGCTGCTTGATGCTGCTTGCTCTTGCTTCTTTCCTCCTGCTGCTTCGGCTCCTACAAAAGTCTGGCCCGCCAGCGTAACCAACATACTGGATACGATCATGGATGCTGCAACTGCTTTTTTCAAATTCATACTAAACCCTCCTATGTTTCATATTCTCATGGTGTACCACTGGTGTATCACCTACCATATATAACAATATCAATTCGCTCATTTGTGACATCATCTCTACTATTCTGTCCATAGAAGTGTGTTTTCTGATAAATATATCCTTTCTGGGCAGGGAATGCTTTCGAAACACTTATATTATTGTTCCCTATGCGAATATCCAAATGTAAAAGAGTTATCAAATTGCGGCAAGCAATTCAATAACCCTTTTATTTTCAAACCCGCCTTATTTAGAATCCGTATAATGCTCCGACACCTGCTGTTATGGACACTACGTTCTTATCGGCGTCCAGCGCTGCCCTCAGAACCGGTTTTTTATCTTTAATGAAGTAGTAATTTTCATATTCGCTGACCCACTTCACTTCCAATTCCGCAATGTCCATATTGAATAATTCCTTGGCAAGCGGTGCAACCACGTCTTTAGCCCCTTTTTCCGTAATCTCCTTGTTAGTCGTTACCGCTTTACGCGTTTTATGAAATACGTTAGTTACCTTTCCCATCTCCATTTCGACCGATACGTCCTCATCCTCGAGTATCCATTTCAATCCATTTAATAGTTTAGCGTTTGTGACTTCCAAATCATGATTGAATGCCGTTTTTGTCGCTTTTACTACCGTTTCCAGGAGCTTTGGATCAAGCTCTCCCTTGGTAAACTGTATCACAAAACCACCAACAGTACCTTTTATCTCTTTAGCGGAATTTTCCTTTGCAAAGGAAACCTCAAAATCTTTCCCTGTCATCGTATACGACAAATTCACACCTAGTTTTTCCTTTTCGCCATCATAGCTTCGCTGCATGATCACTTCTTTATTAAAGGCATATGTTTTATTTGCATATGCTTTTTTTAACACTGTCAAGATTTTCTCCTGATCCTCTTTACTAATTTTATCGATTGTGACCTTTTCATCAATCCCCCATATTTTACCGTTATCAATGAAAAAGCGGATAGCATATTTTCCGTCTACGGAATCAACCTTGGCACTCGGAGAGAATTCTATCTTCTCGCCGATATTCTTCAGCTTGATCTCTTTCCCTGCATATATTTTGATAGCTTTTTGCAGCTTGGCGGCCAGCTTCTGGTCGATTTGAACCTTCTTATTATCCGCTTGCTTCTGCTCTTGCGCAGCCGCGGCCCCTGCAGGAATCGGGCCTGCCACGGCAACTAACATACTCGATACGATCATAGACGCTAGAATTGCTTTTTTTATATTCATAGTTAACCTCCTAGGTATTCCTTCTGTTTATTAAGCATCTAACGAAAATTAGAATTTATGTATTTCATTTGAGCCTGTATATTTAGTCCGATAACGTCTAATGCCCCCCCAATAATGCTGTGCCACCCGATATGAGGTACACCACGTTCTTATCGGCATCCAATGCTGCCCTCAATACCGTTTCTTTGCCTTTAACGAAGCAATAATCTTTAAATAGGTTGTCCCACTTTACTTCTAATCCCGAAATATCGATATTAAATAATTCCTTGGCAAGCGGAGCGACCACTGCCTTTGCATCTTTTGTCGTAATCTCTTGGTCGGTCGTTACCTTTTTTCTTGTATGATGAAATACATTCAGGACCTTTCCCTTTTTTGCTTCCATCTCAAGTGATACCTCATTATCCTTAAGGGATAACATATGATAATTTTCCCCGTTAGAATCGAGATATCCCTCTGTTACATTCAAATCATGATTGAAAGCCATTTTCATCGCTTTCGCTGCCGTCTCCAGCGACTTTGATTCGAGCTCTTCCTTGGCAAACTTTATCCTAACACCACTGACATACTCTACTGGCGTATCTCCCAGCTTCTCCTTGACCAGAATTACTTCAAAGTCTTTCCCTGTCAATGAATACGACAAATAATGATCTTGTAGTTTTTCTTTTTTATCGTCATAGCGCCGCTTCATGACCGCTTCTTTATCTAAGACGTATGTTTTCTTTGCGTATGCTCCTTTCAGCATTTTCAGGACTTCTTCCTGATCCTGTTTGCTGATTTTATCAATTGGGATCGTCCCGTTGATCTCCCATACTTCACCTTTTTGATAATCGAAGTGGACAACGTACTTTCCATCTATCGATGTAACCTTTGCATTTGTAGCAAATGTAGTCTCTGCAGCATCCTGCAACTTTATCTCTTTCCCTGCAAATTGCTTTACCGCTTTTTGCAGCTTGGCGGCCAGCTTCTGAGCGATTTGAACCTTCTTATTATCCGTTTGCTTCTGCGCTTGTGCAGCCGCAGCGCCTGCTGGAATTGGTCCTGCCACCACAACTAACATACTGGATACGATCATAGACGCTAGAATTGCTTTTTTAATGCTCATTTGTTTTTATTTCCTCCTATGTTTCATTTTTGAACCCTCTTTTTATGCTAACATTGAACATGTAATACTCAACTTAACATTCAATGAATAAGATTTAAGAATAAAATCAGAAATGAAATGCGAACAAACAATTCCGTAGAGCCAGATTGCAAATGAAAACTGATACTGGTTGCTACATCTCCATTCTCTACCTGTACACAAAAAAGAGCTATCAAATTGCACCAAGCAATTCACTAACTCTTTTTATTTCACCCATAACTATGAGTGGTTACTTATTTTCCTACCTACGCTCTGATTTCAATCTCTCTCTTGCAATCCCTTCCGCATAGAAGTGAGTACTTCCTCAACTGACTTCTTATCCTGCACGATTTCCTTCACCGCATTAGTCATTGCCTCTTCTTTACTGCAACCGCTCTTAACAAATAGTGCTGTACGTATAATAACTGCGATAGACTTCATAGATAGATAATTCCTCGCAGACAGACTTCTATTAGAAAGATAACGAATTAACAGTGTTGCATGTGCCAATTCTAATATGTTTAGGGGAATACGCTTACAAGTAACTTCATTTCCATAAGCAAATAAAAGCATCAATTTTAGGATTTCATAACTTTTAATGGGTGAACATGAAGAAGTGCGGGATAGAATTATGAACTTGGAGTGTATACGATGTGGATCGTTATTAACTTACCTATAGTGTAAGTGGCACTAATCTGGCTCTCACTGAATAAATATTTTACAATTCAATTATCTTTGAAACTTATTAACGTGTGGATAAGTGAATCATTGCTAGAATGTGCATAACTTCGTAATTTTGCGAAATATCGAATTATTATCGTGTAGTTATCCAATGTTATGAACACGTTTTCAACAGAAATTGTGGATGGGACGGCTTATATATACGAGATTTTTCACTTTATAAAGTTATCCCTCTGTGCATATTTCTTCAATAACATACCTATTCATCGTTGTGGATAAGCTGTGGACAACAAATAACCCACCAACTAAAATAGTTAGTGGGTTATTTCA
>NZ_BBYF01000023.1 GCF_001894745.1 Paenibacillus sp. NAIST15-1 | reverse complement strand
TTTTGTTCAACCACCCAATTATTCGTATTACAGGAATTCTAACGGGCAGTTTAGCTTGGGAAATGTTAAGCAATGTGATAGGGGAATTGGTCTATCTGTAGAATTAATAATCATTTATTGTTTATTTAGGAGACCTAACCTTATGAAGCTTTTTGCGAAAGAAGTTAAGAAGATTGTAGTCAACAATTATGAGTTTCTTTGCGTAATCGACCAAAGATCTGAAAAGGACTTCATTAGTTTTAAAATATACCCGTCCGAGACGAAAACATCGTATTTCTTAATATTATTTTCTTGGAAAATCAACTGGGCAACGAATCTTTGTCAACCGATTGTTTGTGCAAAGTTAATTCAACATGCCATAAGAAGTGGTTGGATCTATAATATTAAACGCTCTGTATTTAAGATTCAAAATGGAGACGATCTAATTGGTCAATTAGGTTTAGATCAGTTAGACCGATAACTCCAATCGGTTGAGCTGACGGGCAGGATAGTTTAATGATTTCGCCGAATTCATCTTCAGAGGTGAAAAGAATATGAAAACTATATTTTTAGTTCAACATTCTTAAGAGGTCGGGGAAGATGTATGATGAGCCAGGTCTTAGGGATTATTTAGATGCTTTTTATATTAGTGAATATGAAATTGACAAAGATAATTGGACAGAAGGGTTTATTAAATGGTCAGAAGCGAATGAACAAGTGAATGAGTAACTTGTTTCTACGTTGAACTAACGGAGAACGATAGTTGAATACAGACACGAAGGCAGCCGGTCATAATGATCGGATGCCTTTGTTTTACTAACGGGCAGTTTACTTCGAAAAGGTATGAAGAAAGGACTATTCTAACATGGAACACGTATCAAATGTAGACAAGCAGGAATCAATAAAATCTTTGCAATCGACAATCAGTAAACTAGAGAATGCCTTGTCCCAGATGACTCAAAATGGTGCAAGTACTACTCTAGTGAAGAAACGGCTCAGAGCTATTTACATCGGCTTAGCTTTGCTAGAAAACGTTTGGAATCAAAGCCCCCATCATTATACCCAGGGAGATTTAGCAGAAGCTCGCAATGTTATTACTGGTTTATTTCCATCAATTGAAAACAGTTATGCTAAGTCAAAGACTGGTAGTCCCCAAAGAACACTCCTGGAAAGAAGAATTAAAGCGTTAGAACTAGCTGTTCAAGCGATTGACGAACTTTCCACTAATAACTCGTAATATCAACGAAGCACCTCTAAGTTAACGGGACACGATAGCTTAATAAATAACTAAAACGTGGCTGCCGTCATGGATCGGCAGCCACGTTGCGCTAACCGGCAGGATAATGGTAATGGAATAATGAGGAATTACCTCGAATTTCAAATAGGTGAGAAAAACAGAACATAATACTCGTCTATATAGATGTACCAACTTTATGAGGAAGGAGAAAGTTATGAGCTGCAATCAGACAGATGATGATATCATCACCCTTATTCTTCATGGTAAGCCCGAACGGTTCGCTGATTTGGTCAACAAATACAAACAGAAAGTGTATGGGATCTTAGTCGGGATGGGCGCGACCCACGAGGATGCACAAGATACCGCCCAAGAGGCCTTCATGAAAGCATACCGTAATCTGGGGTCACATGAATCAGGCAAGAGCTTTGCCGCATGGCTATATACCATTGTTGTTCGCACATTCCAGGATAAATTTAAGCGTAAAGCATTGACCCTGATTGAACTGGATACAGATAATTTCATAGAAGTGGATACGCCAGAACATATCTACTTGAAAGCTGAGTCCGAAGCAGACATTCATCGCCTGATGTTGCAATTATCCGATATACAACGGCTGGTCTTATTATTGCGCTATACCGAAGAGCTTACTTATGAAGAAATGTGCGCTGTAACAGGGTTGAACATGCATCAAGTCAAAAATGCATTGTACCGTGGTAAACAATCACTAAAACGCCTCATCGAGCAGAAAGGAGCGTATGCATGTGGCACAGAATTGCATCAATCAAGAACGTATTGAGGAGTTAATGATCCAGAAACAACTGGGTACTGTGATGGAACATATCGAAGGATGTATAGCATGTCGCCTTCGGTTGGAGGCATGTATTGAGGAAGGCCAGATGTTGAAGGACGCACTATTTCATGCACAACCTGACGAGGATTTCACCGCGCAGGTCATGGCTGGTATTCTCTCTACTGACAGCGCTTCTATAGAGGAGCAACAAATTTCAGAAGATGGTGAGAATTACAGGGGGTGGTTCCGTCGGAAGCTGCGTATTCGTTGGCCACTGGTTACTGCCGCAGGATTACTGCTGGTTCTCCTCTCCATGAGTTTCGCGCAGCCGACGATTGCGAATTGGATTAAATCTTTGTTCAGCACGACGGATACTGTCGATGTAAGCTTGTTGCACTCGGAGAATTTAGGCATTCATCACTTTGCAAATATTAAGGTGAGTGACAAAGGATATACGCTTGAGATCAAGGAAGTCGTTGTCGATACGGTCCGAGCACTCATTGCGTATCGTCTAACCGATCCAAGTGGAAAAGTGGTCAACGATATGTTTAATGCGGATTTGATTGCATTTACGGATGCGAATGGGAAGTCAATAGGTGCGCGTGTGACAGGACATGATTTTTTACCTGAGTTAAAAGAGAATGGATATGTTAATTCTGGGTATTCTATTGCGAAAATAAGCTTCGTCAACACCCCAGAAACGGATATCATTCACATGAACGGCAACATTGACTATATTGGCCACACTTCGGATAAACCTGAATTCTATAATTTTCTGCAAGGAAATTGGCGTTTTTCCATGGAGATCGACATCAAATTAGCGAGGAAGCAGTTTCAAATGATTCCACTACATGACGCGAAATATATAGCGCCAGATGGCACACAGATTGCAGCTACGAAATTAATTTATCATGCCAGCGCATACCAAATTGAATTTCAAACCAGGATTTCTCCAGCTGCGGTACCTCCATCAGATCCCATTCATATGAATGACTACCACCAGTTAGGTTTTTACTTGGAGGATCAACATGGGAATAAGCTTGGTAGAGTGAATTATGCGGCCAACGATAAGGATGAGGATTATCGCAGCACTCTAGACAATATGTACTGTCGTAATGACAACAAGGATTCGTCTGATTTAATCACCTGTATATATACGATGTATAACATTAGGGACAACGTGCCTGATCCGGCTCGAATCGTTGTGAAGAATTACAACCTTCCCGTACATTCTTCGGAATCGGTTACGGTCAATATGAAGCAATTATCATCACATCCCGTTACTATGAAGGCGCAGGGAGATGTACTCGCAGTGATGAAAGTAGATGGATTTGCAGATTCACGGCCTTTTTTAGAACAGGGCAAAGGGACTTCGTTGAAACTAATCGTATCTGGCGTATTTCGTAATAACTTTAGGTATGATCAATGGGTAGCAACGGATGAAGCAGGTCAAGCTTATACACTATATATCAATGGGACTGGTGAGATGCATTACAAGAACGTTGAAGACGACCGCATGACACTTACATTAGAAGGAGGAAGACCTGAGGAGTCACCATTCGCCCTCGTTGATGGCATGCAGCATATACCGAAGCAGCTCACACTTACACGAAAAGTTACTGATAAATTATTTACCGGCTTGGAGTGGAGTATTCTTTTGCCTGCTTGCACACAAGAGGACTAGCTCACTGCTGTTAAGCCTTGTATTGTACTATAAAAACAGTTTAACTTTTTTTATATGACCTTGCATGGTTACTCTAACGGGACACGATAGTTGAATAACACACTTTATTGAGCAGGCGACGATAGTCTGCTCTTTTTGTTAAGCTAATGGGTAGGTTCGTATGAAAAGCCCCTACTTGTATTTATCTATGCGTAATGTTAATCTGAATAATAGAGATGCAAACAAAGGAGCATTAAACCTTATCATGTTGATTACTCTGTAAAGATTAACAATTCGAAAAGATGCCTGTAATAGTGACTATACTATTTTATTTGGCATGCTTTTCTTTAATCTTACAGGGTATGCAGGAAAAGGTATATCATAAACCCATTCTGCGGATACCTGATGGTATCCGCTTTTATTTTCGCGGGAAACCGCATCTCTATTGATTCTTACCTGCTTATCCTCCTAATAACGAATGGAGGAACTATATTATGAGATCGAAGTTAGTCTTGATTGAGGGGTTGCCAGGATCCGGGAAAACAACAACTGCTGAACTAGTTCATGAAATTCTTACGGAAATGAACATTAAGTCTCAGCTGTTTTTAGAAGGAGATCTAGATCATCCTGCTGATTATGACGGAGTCGCCTTTTTTAAGGAAAAGGAATTCGATGAATTATTGAGTACCCACGAAAAGTTCAAAGATTTGTTGAGTAATCGTATGATTAAAGATGGTGACAATTACTTCCTAGAATATCGGAAAGTAAAAAACGAATACGATTCACGTTTTCCAGATGAATTGCTACATGCAGTTTTCAAAAATGATGTGTATGAATTGTCACTAGATCTGAACAGGAAACTGATAACAGAGAAATGGAAGAAGTTTACGGAGAGTGTTTTGAATGGTACAGACACCTTTGTTTTTGATTGTTGTTTTATACAAAATCCTGTAACTATGGGGATGATTAAATATGCCGCAAAGAAGGAAGACGTTATAAGTTATGTCATAGAACTGGCAACAATTGTGGAGCAACTGAATCCATTGTTGATTTACGTAGAACAGAACGATCTTGAACTTTCTTTCAGAAAGGCTGTAAAAGAAAGACCTCAAGAATGGTC
This sequence comes from Paenibacillus sp. NAIST15-1, assembly GCF_001894745.1. Taxonomy (GTDB): domain Bacteria; phylum Bacillota; class Bacilli; order Paenibacillales; family Paenibacillaceae; genus Paenibacillus_B; species Paenibacillus_B suaedae. The sequence goes on along the minus strand of NZ_BBYF01000023.1, from coordinate 76,069 downwards.
AGAGGGATTTATAGAATATTATACAAGCCAAGGGTATGGAAAAAAGCAGAGTTACAAAGGGTTAGAAGGAACTCTGCAGGTTCTTAAGGCAAGAAGGGAATTAGAAGAAGAAATATTTAATGGCTTACATATAGCTAAGAAAAAAGTGGACAACTCTTCCTATCATATTAACGATTATAAGCAAGTTTTAGTGGGGATTTTATCAGAATATTTTGACGCAACAAACTAACGAGAATCTATTACACTAAACGGGACACGTTAACGCAATGGAACAGCGACAGTCTAGGACTTTATTTTCTCGTCCTAAGCTGTCGCTGTTCCAGCTTCTCAGGTCAGTCTAACAGCGTCCGTTATTTATTGTCCGCCTCTGCCAGAGAGAGTAGATATTCTGCCACATTCACAGGCACTTTAGAGTAGAACTTACGGATGGGGGCAAGGGAAGGTAGAGGTTCCATTACCATATAGTATCCATCCTTATTTTTGTATAACGTGTTTCGGCTGGTTTCGTAAAGTTCCCCCGTATTGTTGCCAAACACGGTTTTCGTCTTTTCCGACCACGTTACATAGACAAGCAAGTCCTTCGCATCTTCCGGGATGGAACGAAGGTATTTCCAACGCTCAATATGGAGGTTTTTTGTAAATTCGAAGATTTGCTTATTGTCTGTGATCGTATGCAATCGACTGCCATCGGTAATGGAGTGAACTTCTATTTTCTGTTTTTTTTGTGCCATACGATCCTTGACATCGTCCCATTCTATATTTTGCACATCTTCATCATCCTCAATCTCTGTAGCGACTTCGTCCCAGACAGCGTTTTGTACGGTCTCATTCACGAAATTGGCTGTATCTTCTAATTCCTCAAGACCTTGGACACTTTCTACAATCTGGTTTGTTATTATGCCTGATGAACAACCGCCCAGAAGCAATGCTGCCGCCAGTCCGCCAATCAGGAGTATATTTTTCTTGTTACGCATCGTTATCCCCCGTTCCTTTTTTGCCAAACTAATAATCAATAACCTACAAACAAAATCGTTCGCACACAAAAGAGTGCTGCAACCATTCAGATTGTAGCACTCGATCCTTTTGAGATTATGCACTTGTAAAAAATCGACGGGGTTTTTGTCAAAATTGGGTTACCTGTCATACAAAGCAATCCGAACTAGGAAAGAATGGTTTGAGCTTTCTACATCCATGGTGCCAAGTTCATCCACGGCTTTCTTCACGTTCTTTAATCCTAATCCATGGAAAAACGGTTCGTTCTTCGTAGACACAGGCAATCCGTTGTCCCATTTCTGAATGGGGCTCGCTGAATTCTCAATGCGGATGAATAGCGTGTGGTTGATGTAGGACAGGTTGATGCGAACCCAACGCTCCCCACTCTGTAATTCCCTGCACGCCTCTCTCGCATTATCCATCAGATTCCCAACGATAATGACGGCTTGTTCAAATGACAGCTTTAAGCTAGAAGGTACATGAATATCTGTCTCGACGGATACGCCCTCGTGGAGCATTTCGGCGATTTTGATGTTCAATATGGAATCCAAGTATTGGTTCCCGGTTGAAATCACGGTTTCAATTTCTTTGAGCTGACCGGATGCAGCGTTTAAAAAGCCAATGAGTTCGTTGTTGTTGTCCTGCTGTGCCGCCAGCTGCTCGGCAGTTCGGATATAATTCCCCATATCATGATGCAGTGCCCGAACCTGCTGATGGGCGGCCTCTAGTTCCTTGTAATACCTATGCTGTAATTGGACCTGCTGTTCCAGCATGGTGTTCTCCCGTTCTGTATGCATTAGGGTAGAGAATTTATCAAAAACCACAAACAGCGAAAGGTTAATGAACAAGAATATGAGACTAATTGGAATTTCCACGGTCAGCGAGTAGGGATCCTCCCTGTTAGAAATATAATATTCCATAACGCCTAGCGCTGCCGTACTGGCTACGGTAATGGCCATAAGTAAAAGCCAAAGATGAAAAGGGATAGACCACTGTTTCCCTTTGTCCGTTTTTCGGATAAGTTCCAATAACAGATAAAAACCTACGTGACATAGAATAAGTGTTAGCCAAATGCTCTTATCTTCGATTGGTGTAACGATCAAATCGTATAATAGAAGCCAGAAATAGGATACCGTTAAAAGTATCCCGATATATAACACCTTTTTTTGGCGATTCGGCGGATAGCATAGTAAAAAGAACATACTGCATAGTACGGTGATGGGTGGAAGCGCCGCAGGGCGGACGGGATTCAGAACCATTCGCAAACCGCATGTTATAGCCAGCATCGCAATAGCGGCTGCTGCATACAGCTTGATGTGATTGATCCGAGCCTCTCCAAACACTTTGTTAAAGAGACGCAGTATAAATAGAATCTCGATCATGCTAAGAACGACTTCAAGCCCAAAAATGATCGCATCGGTAGTTGTCTGAAAATAAGTCATGGATTGCCGCTTCTCCGTTCTATGAAGGACAGATGTGCTTGTTTCACCTCGTTCAGATAGCGCTTGCTGATTGGCAATTTCGCTTCGTTTTGCAAATGAATAGCCATTTTGTTAATGGAGCGGATGTACTCCATATTCACTAAGAATGAGGCGTGAATCCGGCAAAACAGATTCGTATCCAGCCCAGACAGGATGTCCGCGATTTTTCCGTAAAACTCATAGGTATCTCGATTGGTATGGATAATTACCCTTCTTCCTGCCCCTTCAAAATAAAGAATGTCACTGCAGCGAAGCTGGTATTTGTCATGCCCGATCTGAAAAAAGAATAGCTGCTTCGACACTTTGATGTGTTCCGCAGCGTCCAGCAAGATGGGGGACAACTTTTGAGTAGTTACAGGTTTTCTTAAAAAGCGAAACGGCAAAACTTCAAAAACCTCATATACATATTCTTTATGGTCTGTGATAAAGATAATGATCGCATTTCGATCCTGCTCCCGGATAACCGAAGCAATTTCAATTCCATTTTGGCCAGGCATTTCAATATCAAGCAGATAAATATGATAATGTGACCCGGCCTGCAAGCATCTTAGCAAGTCAGCGCCACTATAATACACATCGCTGGAGAATTCCATTCCGGACATGTTTGAAAGTAGATCCTCAATATCATTTGCAACATTTCTATCATTATCACATATTGCTACGTTCATTACAGCCACTCCATTAATAACCTGATAACTTGATTCTATAATATTTTTAGGAAGCCTACAATTTTGTTACATATAGATAGTTCATATTATGTTTACAAATCTCTTAGGAGAATATTGCCTTCTGATAGGTTAAGCGCTATAATCGGTAGGGTTTGTAGATCTACATATATGCTATAAAGGGGGAATCTTGGTGAAGACTAGCAAATGGGATAAGATCAAACGTAGTCTGGCCAGCGGTCTAGTTGCTTCAGTTGCAATGCTCGGATTTGTCATTCCGGCACAGGCGAATCAAGCGCCGGTCGAAGCTCCGCAAGTAAGTTCTTGGTCGATCAGCGTTCTGAATGAGGGAGAAAAGTACGGAATTTTCCCACTGACGTGGTACACAGACGGTACTTTCCAACAGCCAATATCAACGGATAAGTTCCAAGCACTCTTGAAGGCAACTTCTGCGAAGCTGGATGCACTGGAATTAAAGAAAAAGAATACGTTCACTGTACCAGCAACCGAGAAAGTCATTACGAGAGAATCGGTCATTAATGCAGTATATGGGGTATTGGATCAATACGAATTGCCAGAATCGATGAACATTGGCACGGACGAGCCGGTTTCTTTCTTCCAGAAGAAAGGGATCGTTAACGGTACAGGCAAAGGCCTTGATCTAGACAAGCCAAGTACGGTTGAGCAAGCGGTTGTTATGGCAAGCCGTCTTGTAGAGTATACGTATGATGCTGTTGACGGTGGAGCGAAGGGGCTTCTGTGGAAGGCAACGAAAGGGCAAAACACACTTTACATGCTCGGATCGATTCATGTCGGCACTCCTGAAATGTATCCGATGAAGAAGAGTGTGCGGGATGCTTTCAAGCAGGCAGATTCGTTGTGGGTTGAAGTTAATTTGCTAGGCAACAAAGATATGGACTACTTCACACAATCGATGGCGTATGCAGACGGTACAACATTGAAGGATCATGTCTCGAAGGAAACCTATGCGAAGCTGCAACAGGTATTGGAGCAAATGCAGCTGCCGAAGGATGTCTTTGACGGCTTCAAGCCATGGGCCGTATCGAATAGCCTTACGCTTGCTGGCATGACTGGGGCCGCAGAAGAGATGGCGCAAGCTGCTGCGCTTGGCATTGATTCCTACTTCACCAATTCGGCAGTGCTTACTGGCAAGCCAATTCATGAGCTGGAAGGCTTAAAGTTCCAAGCTGATGTCTTCAGTAAGGTTCCAGCTGCGACACAAGAGAAGGAATTGAATGATGCATTGGATCACGTGTTGACACCGACAGGCAAGCCGGATGAGTCCATGGAGCTGTTACAATCTTGGCAGAAGCTGTGGGTGAAGGCGGATCTAGATCAGTTCACGAAATCCTTCATTAGCACGGAAGAGATGACACAAACTGATTCGGCAAAGCGCTTGTTTGGCGAACGCGACAAGAACATGGCGAAGAAGCTGATGGAGCTGTTGGATAAAGAAGGCTCCTCGACGCACTTTGTCGTTGTAGGTGCAGGCCATTACGTGATCCAAGATATGGTCGTTGATCAGTTGAAGGCGAACGGGTATCAAGTAGAATTCGTGAAATAGAATAGTGGAATAGAGAGGCTTATCCTTATGTTACTGACTGGTAGCGAGGATAGGCCTCTTTATCTTAGGCTCTTTTCTGAAATATTGTTGCTATTAGAGAGCTTGCGAAATAATAGACCCAGAACATTCGTTTGTAGAGAGCTGACTCCCAATGAATTGGCAATCTGTATACGGCGATTTTAGAGATTTAACAAAGTCTGAGCAACATTCATTATTTCAGGCTATTAGAGATACGTTATTTTCAGAGGCAAAAGATGATATTGCTAATATGGTTGGAGCAATATACACTGCCTAAAATTGCAGAAGAAATAGAAATCCATACCTATCACTAGCGGTTAACGAAATGGATGGAACGCTTTAATGGTATGGTTACGAAGTATATAGACAACTATTTGTATTGGTTTCGTTTTATAATTGCACATACAATTGGACAAGAATCTGCGAAGAAAAACAATGGTGTTGGAAGCTTGTAAGCAAGTGATTTTTATGACAACGGCAACATTACGGGCATAAAAAAACCAGTTGATTGAGAGCAACTGGTTCAATAAAGGTTTTATATTGGATATTCATTCAACCAAATTAATGCTTGTTCATAATCATCAAAAAATTTTACGGATTCTTTTGTATTGGATTGTTGTAAATAATTCATTATCTCCCCTTCTTCAAGGAGAAACGCAATTGCCTTACTGTGATTCAAAATGGTTTCATTGAAGAACTTATCTTTCCATGCTTTTTGAACAGAAAAATGATCTGGCGTGTATCCTTTTCTATCCACCAACAATTTGTATTTCCGACCCTCAGAAATGAATTGCTGACAAACCTGCTCGAAGCCATTAAACCATTCATAAACATCATCTGTTTTAATCTTGCCAATCAGATGGGTAACAATTAAATCTCCTGAAGCTGTTGTGCTGATATTCTGTTTGCTCAACTTGGAATCCTCTCCCTTAGTTACAATTATGAGTAAAAAATCTCATAAAATCAATAAGGATAAAATTCTCACGCAATAAAGCAACATTATTTACGAAAAGAGACTTATCTTAAGAGAGATCGTTCCCCTGATAGAATCATTATCGTGAATATTCAATTCGTATTCATCTCTAATTTAATTCGCTTGATTGATGCACAATGACTGAAGATGCTCATTCAGAATTCGCTCAACACGCTCGACTTGCAAGCGCTGCGGCTGAAGGATGAGGTGAAGGGCGAGCCCATCAAGTAGCGCATATAATTTCTCAATTTCAATCTCATAGTCGAGATCTGGCTTGGCCAACTTCTTCTCCTGCAGCAGGTCTATCACGTATTTGGTAACATAATAAATCCCATCGTTCAACTCATTGCTTAAGTGCTGAAGCTCGGTATGCGTAAGCGTTTTGGAGGTGAAGGACAGCCATGCTTCCATTTCGGTTCTTCGGTCTTCGTCGATAGGCAGGAACTGCATCAGAAGCTGAAGCAGGCTGGGAAGTATTCGATCATCGAGCACAAGCGTGGATAACCGTTCCTCCACCTGCTCGCGGAAAATATTCATGCAAAAGGCAAATAGCTCAACTTGTGAAGAAAAATAATGACGCAAGGAACCAACAGATAATCCTGCTTCTATCGCGACCGTTCGAACGGTTGCATGATCAAGCCCCTCGCGCTGAATGACGCGTATAGCCGCTTCGGCAACAAGTCTTTTTCGTTTTTCATGATCAACAATTTTTGGCATGTCCCTATTATACACACTTTACCGTTTTTATACAGCATGCTATACTCCTTTTTAATACATTGTACTAAATAAATAGAGAAGGAAGGGATACGGCATGCCGAGCGAGCTCATAAGCAACACGACCAAAGGGAAGGCACGTTGGAAAAAAGGGTTATTGTTTTCTTTTTTGTTCCTCATCATTCTGATTGGTTCAGGATTTGTGTATGAAATGATTGCTTCGAAGCTCGGAGAGCAAGCCTTCCCTATGCAGGGCAAGCTTATTCAGATTGACTCTGGCAATTACCAGCTTCATCTGCAGCGTACTGGCGAAAGTCGGAAAGGTGTTCCTACCATCATCATGGAAGCGGGAAGCGGGGAGACGAGTCTATCTTGGGGGGACATCCCCGCACAGCTTGCTCCATTTGCCACTGTCGTGACGTATGATCGAGCAGGTTATGCCTGGAGTACAAAAGCGCGTACGGAACGAACAGGAGAAAATATTGTGCGAGAACTTCATGAGGCACTCAACAAAGAGGGAATTGAGGGGCCTTACATCCTAGTTGGGCATTCCTTAGGCGGCATGTATGCACGATTATTTGCTCAGACCTATCGGGAAGAAGTGACCGGGTTAGTGTTAATTGACGCTAGAACAGAAGATTACATGCGGGAGACAGCATCAATCTATGCGCAGGAAACCAATCAAGAAAGGCCATCCGCTTTCTTACTTGGACTTATGAAGAGCTCAGGCGTGCTGCGCCTGTTTCAAGATTCCTTGCTGGAAGGGCTGGTTGCAAAGGAAAAGCGTTCGCAGTTCATCAATGTGATTGCGAAGCCAAGCTATTTCGAAGCCGTTGAGGAGGAAGCGAAGCTGCTTGGGAGCACGGAAGATGTGATTCGTGGACAGAAGCTGGGAGGTATGCCGGTAAGAGTGATTCCACGAGGAATTCCACACCCTTTCTCAAATGCGGGCATTTCCGAACAGGGCGCGAAGAAGCTTGAGGAAATCTGGCAGGCAGGCCAGCGGAGAATGCTGGACATTTCAACGAATAGCAAGCTGATTGTGGCGACGAAGAGCGGGCATATGGTCATCAATGATGAACCACAGCTGGTGGTGGACGTTACGAAGGAAGTTCTGTCATTGACTACCGCAACAAAAAACTAAGAATCACATGCTATATGCAACGGCACCATACGCTACAAAAGATGGGGCAATTATGATTAATCGATCAATTGGTGTTGATATGTAGGGATATATTGCAGGGATATAAAAAGGTCAGGATACAGCGGATTGCTGCGTTCCTGACCTTGATTGGTATGCAGCCAAGCTGCTGGTATCACACACGTTGGGCCTGACTGAATTACAGAGCTATCAGATCCCGGGATAAGGTGTTCAGCCGCTCGATTCCGTTATCTGTAATGAGCACCATATCCTCGATCATGATTGATCCGATGCCGTAGCCGTAGTAAGGGGTCTCCAAGCAAATCACCATGCCTGGCTGGAATATCGTGTTCTCGGATGGGCTTAGAAATGGAGCTTCTTCAGCTGCCAAGCTAAGACCTGCACTGTGGCCTAAATGACCGCGATTGTAGGTAGGCAGACCAGATTGACGGATAATAGACATGGCATCGTTGAAGGCATGCTCCATCGGCATACCAGGTTCGATGATCTTCAATAGATGATCATGTCCAGTTCGCAGTGCGTTGTAGATGCGCTTTACTGTATCGGATGGTTCGCCGAGCACGAAGGTACGGGCGATGTCCGAACCGTAGCCAGCAACATCAACACCAACATCGAACTTAATAACCTCTCCAGCTTGGCTAGGTCTTGTATCAAAAATATGTGCAGGTGCGAAATGGTCACCCACAGATATCATATGGAAGCGGGAAGGCGAGCCGCTCGCATGAGTCAGCAGCGCGAGCCGAAACGCATCCGCGATCTCAGCTGCAGAGCTGCCGATGTGAATGCCCTTGCTGGCTTCTGTGATGCCGATCTCGGCATATGCGCAGCTCTGGCGGAGCTGTTCAACCTCCCATGGAGTCTTGAGCATACGCAGTTCGGTGAAGATCGCGCTGGCTTCCGTCAGTTCGACATTCGGCAGGGCTTCTTGCAGTGCTTGCGCAGCTGCGTACTTCATGGAGCCTAGCTCTACTGCAATTTTGCCTGTACTTACTCCGTAATCAGCGAGCACGTGTTGGAGCAGGCCGAACATCTCCTGAACTTGATGATTGACGGGTCGTCTGCCTTCATACTTATCACCCCGCAAGCCAAGAGGATCATCGACATCGACCCAGGTCGGGTACGTTCGCAGCTCGCATTGTGGAAGGTCATTCGGAACGCCAGCAGCTTCGAACTCATTCATAATAATGACCGTCTGGCGCGATGGATCGCGGAACATAACGGCCAATGCGACTTCGCTCATCCGCAGCGTATACATGAATGTGCTGGGGTGGCCAGACAAGTAATAGAAATTTTCGCAGCCTGATGCCACAATCGCTTCTATGTTCTCTCTTTCCATAATAGAACGAGCCCGTTCCGCGACACTGGCCAGATGCGCTGCTTTGTCGAACTTCATGCTGTACACTCCCTTTGCAGAATTCTTATCTTATCGTAACGACCAGATCATTCCGAGCTTCTGCTCGTCTTATGAAATCGTGTCTGGTTCACTGGCGAGCTGACGCAAGAACTTGCGGGCACGCTCCGTCTTAGGCTGATCGAAAAATTGCTCAGGAGTTCCTTCCTCCTGAATAACACCGTCGCTCATGAAGATGACGCGATTCGCAACTTCCCTTGCGAATTTCATCTCATGTGTCACGATGATCATGGTCATGCCTTCTGATGCCAGCTTCTTCATCACCGCCAGCACTTCGCCTGTCAGTTCGGGATCAAGTGCAGAAGTCGGTTCATCGAAGAGCATAATTTGCGGCTGCATCGCGAGTGCGCGAGCAATGGCGACACGCTGCTGCTGACCCCCAGACAGGCGGGACGGATACTCGTCCTTTTTGTGGAGGAGGCCTACTTTTTCAAGAAGTGTCTCTCCAATTGTTGCGGCATCAGCCTTGCTCATCTTCTTCACAATGGTCGGAGCCATCGTGACGTTTTCCAACACGGTCATATGAGGGAATAGGTTGAACGACTGGAACACCATCCCGGTTAATGTGCGAATACGCTGTACGGCTTTCTTCTTGAAAGAGGCGTCCAGCGCAGCATTCCATACCGCATCACCGATCTGAATAGATCCGGAATCAGGAGTCTCTAAGCCATTCAAGCAGCGCAGCAGTGTGCTTTTGCCAGATCCGCTGGGGCCGACGAGTACGACGATTTCACCGGAACGGACTTGCAGATCAATATCTTGGAACACGACCAGTTCGCCGAAGCTTTTTCCTAGTTTTTTTACCTCAATCATGATGATCTCACGTCCTTAGTAGGCTTTCGACAAGTGAGCTTCGATTCGGTTCAGAATCGCGGAGAAGCTCAGGCTCATTACCCAATACATAATGGCAATCGCAATGAAAAATGGCATCGCCACGTAATACTGCGCAATCAACAATTGCGCGGTGCGCAGCAGCTCGGTTACCGTAACGATCGATACGAGCGAGGTCTCCTTCAGCATGCCGATGAACGTATTGCCCATTGGGGGAATCGCTACACGTGCAGCCTGCGGCAGCACAACCCGCCACATCGTCTGCCATGGCGTCAGCCCAAGGGATTGGGCAGCCTCTGTCTGTCCGCTGGATACAGCAAGAATGGCACCGCGGAACGTCTCGGACAAGTAAGCGCTGATGTTGATACTAAGTGAAATAAAGGCCGCGTTGAGCGGCCCGAGTGTGATCCCGAAGTCGGGTAGTCCATAGTAGATAATGAAGATTTGCACCAATACAGGCGTTCCGCGAATGATGGACACATATATTCTTGCGACATTGCGGACGAACTTATTTCCCTTTAAGCGAGCTACGGCGACAACCAGTCCGATGAGGAGTCCAAAGAACATGGATACGATCGTAATCAGCAGTGTGTAGTAAGCGCCTTTTAATAGAAAGTCTAGGTTTTGAATAACGAGTTCCATCTCTTGCACCTTCCCGGACTGGCTTAAATGTTAGGTTCTACATCAAACCATTTTTTGAAGATTTCTTTGAATGTACCGTCTGCTTTCATTTCTTCTAGTGCTTTATTAATGGCAGCTAACAGCTCTGGGTTATCTTTACGAATCGCGATACCTGCTACATCCTCTTTAATTGGCTCTCCAACTGCCTTCACGTCGAAATGATTTTTGTCAATCAGCGGCTTGAGTGCAAATACATTGTTAATCGTCGCATCAATACGGCCAACATTCAAATCCTGCAAGGATGTAATGACATCGTTGTATGTGGCAATTTCAAAGTTTCCAACCTTAGGCATAGCTACATCACGCAAATACTTCTCGTCATTGGTTCCAAGTCCGACACCAATCTTCTTGTCTTTGAAGTCTTCGAGCTTCTGGATGGACGTATTGTCACTCTTGACGATGACATTAACCGCATTTTTCACATACGGAGTGGAGAAGTCCATCTTCTGCTTGCGATCATCCGTAATGGTTACTTGGCTGACCAGTGCATCGTATTTATCTTTTTGCAATCCTTCGATCAGGCCCGAGAATTCACCAGTAATGAACTCAACTTCCACGCCAATATGCTTAGCGACCGCCTTGGCGATATCGGCATCGAAGCCATCGACCTCGCGCTTGTCATTGATGAAGTTATATGGGGCATAGGTACCCATAAGCCCGACTCTAATTTTTCCGGATTGCTTGATGTGTTCCAGCGCGTTAGCAGAACCTGCATTGGATGATGACTTACTTCCGCATCCGACAAGTGCGACTGCAAGAACGGTTAGCAGAGTAGTGGCTTTCAGAAATTTTTTCAGTTGGACTGACATCGATGTTGCCTCCTTTTAATGTAGGGGATTCCCCTGCACGAATGGCAGAATACGTTCTCTATTTCGTGCTGAGCCTGTCTATGAAAATGGCTATGAGCGAAGTTATCCGAGCAGCCCTCGAAATTCGAATGTGGCCGTGGCTTCAGCGATTTGTGCTGGTGAGTAGCCGGATTGATAATCGACCTCATGCATGGGCCCGAAGAGCCATTTGGATAATACCCCAGTAATTAAGCAGACGAGAATATTGGCGCGCAGCGACAAATCATTCGTGTTCGGCAGCATGCCGAGCTCGGTCGCCCGCTGTATATTGTGCTTGAACGCTTCTTCGAAAGCGATCCAAGTCTGTGAGACCGCCTCTCGTACTGCAGGATCAGCGCCTTGCCCCTTCATGAGAAGCAGTGCCATCAAGTTCCGATTCTGATCAGCGAACGTGAATAGTTCGGTCAGCAGTCGTGCGGATGAGCTCACCATATCATCTACTGTGCCGCTATGCTTGCGATAGCCTTGAGCGATGACGTTGGTTAGTTTCTCCTTACCATCGTGAATTAACTCTAGGATGATCTGTTCCTTGCTATGAAAATACCAATAGAACGTTCCTTGTGACACACCAGCGGTCTTCACCACATCCGAAATCTTCGTACAGTGGTATCCTTCGCTTGCGAAGAGATAGAGTGCGGCGTTCATGAGCTGCTGACGTCTATCTTGTTCTTGATTTGATACGGTAGGCAGCTTAGGCAGTTTGCATCGCCCTCTCTTCTTAACTGATTCGTCAGTCAAGTTTAATTCCGATGCGATTACTATACTTTCGAATGGGCTTGGTGTCAAGGATTAAATCAAATTGGAATAGTCGGAAAATGAAAAAATCCCGGTGAGAAAGAGAATATCGCAGGAATTGACTTTATAATTTTCCAAGCAGGATAATAGGGAAAGTGGAGTAATCATAACTTGAGATGTAGGCAGTTATGACCTGAAATCCCAGATATATAGGATCGCAGCTGAACATGGAAAGGAAGCGAATGAGATGAACCCTCCGAAGCATATCGTATCCGCAGCAGCAATTATTGTGAATGAAAATCAAGAGATCTTGTTAATTAGAGGCCCTCGAAGAGGGTGGGAGATGCCGGGTGGTCAAGTGGAAGAAGGAGAATCACTAGCGCAAGCGGCCATTCGCGAGACGAAGGAAGAAGCGGGAGTCGATATTGAAATTGTTCGCTTCTGTGGCATTTATCAAAATGTATCCGGTGGGATATGCAATACGCTGTTCCTGGCTAAGCAAGTCGGCGGTGAAATGACAACGACGGAAGAAGCATTAGAAGTTGGCTATTTTTCAGTTCAGGATGCTTTGAATATGGTTACGTGGAAGAACTTTCGCGAGCGGATTGAAAAATGCTTGGATTCTACCCAGCAGCCTTTTTATGTGGAGTTTTAATCTGTAAATAGATCGAGGATGTGTTGGCATATCGGCTAACGAAAATCATGGTTATGAATCGTAACAGGTATGCCTCATATATGCAGTAAAAAAAGAGGCCGAGCATGCAGGTGCTCGGCCTTAATCGATTGGTACTATTGATGGTCATACGCAGCTAATGTACGGAGCAATCTGCATTTCCGCTAATGCAACCTCACCGCACATTTTTTGGCTTCGCAGCACACATGCATGTTCTCCTGACTGAAAGGGATAGTGACTCAATGAGAGGTGGAAGAGGCTATCCCACTGAGAACATGCTTCGTGCTTCAGGAATATGCTGCCTTCAGCTCAAAATGAGCAGCTGCGATGTTGGATAAAAAGTCCATAAAATCATAGGCATCATTCGGATATTCAGTGCAAACGAACTGCATCCCGCACTGCTCTGCTGTTTGCTTGGCTTCCTGGCCAATGTCGTAATAGACCTCGACATTTTCGGTAAGCGAGGTTAACTCGCAAATGACGACAGCTTCTTCCTTATCGGAAGCTGCTCCTAGAATAACCTCATTAATATCGGGCCCAAGCCAGCGCTGGGGGGCGGGCATGCCGCTGCGATAAGAAATATCCCATTTCCCGATATTGGCCTGCTCCGCGATCAATCCAGCAACATGCTTGTATGACGCAATAAAGTCATCATGCGCGGAGGGAAGACCAGGCTTGCTGTGCACCGTAAAGATGACCCGTGTCGTCGGCAGCATCGAGGAAGGCATCCAGACGTAAGCATCTCGCAATCTGCGCGCCATTAGCCGAATGAAGTCAGGATGCGCTTGCCACTCAGAAATGACCGTCAATTTCATATCGCTGTTGGCTGCAGCGATCGCCTTCTTGGCATCTTGAACATAGCCTCCTGTTCCTGAGGATGTGAAGAAGGGCGTAGCATGCAGCACGGCAAGCTCCGTGATGCCGTCTCTGATCGCTTGCTGGATGGCATCGGCTACAAAAGGATGCGAATGCTTGCAGCCGATGTAGACAGGAATTACTTCACCGAACTTGGCCTCTACTAGCTGTGTAATTGCCTCGGACTGACGCTTCGATACCGTATACAGTGGATCACATGTACCCGTATCGCTGTACCGAATAACGCCTTGCACGATGGCTTCCGAAGGAGAGCCGTGTCCGCGCAAAATATGATGGTACATGGCAGGCACATCATCAATGCTGGCACAAGCGCTGTAGGAAGCAAGAAGGATGGCCCGGCGCGGCGTGTCCATCGATATTTCTGGCGGAAGCCGTGTGGACTGTGAATGCCCGTTTGCTAGGAATTCGCTCATTAATTCGCTGTGTCTCCTTTCCACAAATCCGGGTGAAGCCACGCCGACATTTCCAGCATTCCATCTACCGCATAACGGTTCGGGGCAAGCAGTTCCTTCGCCTTCATTGTCGTAATGCGGTTATTTTTGACCGCGTCCAGTGTGTTCCACGCCGCTTGAGATTTCAAATCCTTCAGCCATTCATCTCCCGTACCGTCCCAATCTCCAAGCACGATATAGTCCGGATTCATGTTCATGACATCCTCAATTGATGCTTTTGTCGATTTCTTAATCCCGAGTGCTTCGGCAGCGGGCTTAGCTCCAGCGAGACGGATCATATCGTAAGAAATGTTCCCTGGTCCCATGATGTAAGGGCCAGTATTCGGGCCGACAGGCGACAGTACGAGAACGGACGGCTTACTTGCAAGTGATGCAGTTCGCTTAGCAGCATCGTCCAGCTTGCCCTGAATTTCCTTGGCAACTTCCTCTGCTTTATCGACAGCTCCAACAGCCTCGCCAATTGTGCGGAAGTTCGCTATCAATTGCTCGAATGTTCCCCATTGATCGAACGTGACAACCTTGACGCCTGCTTGGCTGAGCAATTGCTCGGCATCGTTTTCGCTATTATGGATTTTCGTGATGAGGACAACGTCTGGATGAAATGCCAAAATTCCTTCGGGATCCAATCCAATCGCACCGCCGACTTGACCGGACACCTGCTTGCCCTTCTCCTCGTTGACAGCCAAATAAGGATTTGCCATGCTCTTCGGTACGGCAACGACTTGCTCCGGAGGAACGATTTCAAGTACGGCATCTGCAGTGTCGAGAGATACCGCAGCAACCTTCGGTGCAGCCTCTATCTTCCCATTGTCAGAGGATGCAGCGGCCTTAGAACTGGTCGTGGTTGAAATGGTGCTGAACGATTTCTCGCTATCGGATTGTGAATTGCTGGTGCAGGCTGTCAACCCGACAGCGGCAACAAGCGTGATCAGGCTCATACAGAGCATGCGAAAAGTGGTTTTTCGCCGAGTTTGTACGTTTCTCATTGTGTAATTCCTCCAAGATGTTCTTTTTCGTAATGGGTATACCATTTCTGCTCTTCTGCTTCATGTTCAAATGCAATGACTGACAGGCCTTCCGTTCCTGGTTCTTGGCGAATGACGGCATGAACGCCATACACATCATAAAGTGCATCTGCTGAGAGCACCTCTTCCGGTTCGCCGAATGCTTCGATGCGCCCGTCATGCAGAAGCAGAAGACGATCGCAGTAACGAGAAGCTAGCGACAGGTCATGCAGTGAAGCGGCCACAGCATATCCTTCGTCAGCGAGCTGGCGCAGCAGCGCAAGCGTGCGAAGCTGGTGACGAATGTCGAGTGCGGAGATAGGCTCATCCAGCAGGAGAATTTGCGGCTCCTGTGCAAGCGCCTTGGCGATGAAGGCAAGCTGGCGTTGTCCGCCCGAACAGGCATGGATGTAGCGCTTGCGCAGGTGCTCGACGCCGCATTGCTCCATCGCCCGTTCGACCTGCTGTGCATCTGAACTTGTTAATCCGCCGAACAAGCGGCTATAAGGGTGGCGTCCCATCGCGACGATTTGCTCAATCGTGAAGTCTGCATCAAGCGAGCAATCCTGCGGTACATAGCCGATCATTTGCGCTCGTTCCTTCGTGGAGTATGCCTTGAAGGGCTTTCCTTCAAGTGTCAGCGAGCCTTGAGCGGGCTTCAGAAGTCCACAAAGCATGCGAAGCAATGTAGATTTTCCGCTGCCGTTCGGTCCAATAATGCCAAGAAAGGAACCTGACTGCAGCTTCATGGACAGATTGTCGATGATTGTTCGCCCATCAATCGAATAGGTCAATTGCTTGGCTTCAAGCAGTCCAGGAATGCCCAAAGATGTCTTGCGCCTTGTCTTCATGTCGAACCCTCCTTCCGTTTGCGCAGCAGCATCATCATGAACAGTGGTGCTCCGATGCAAGCGCAGACGACGCCGACCTGCAAGGTGATCGGCTGCAGCACCATGCGCGAGGCTAAATCGGCCAGAACGAGGAACGATGCCCCGAATAGTGCGCTGAACGGCAGCAGCAGGCGATGATCCGAGCCGACAATTAGGCGAACGAGATGTGGAATAACCAAGCCGACAAAACCGATAATTCCGCTTACCGACACGGCTGTTCCGGTCAAGAACGAAGCGAGCAGTAAAATCGTATAGCGGGTGATTTGCACAGGGACACCGGAAGATTGTGCATGCTCGTCACCGAGCAGCAGCAAATTCAATGAACGGCTAAATAGCGCCAATAGAACGCCTCCGATAAGGATCGGCAGAGCGATAATATGTACATGCTCCCATGTTCGCGCCTCGAGTCCACCCTGCAGCCAGAACACGATACTGCGCAGCTGCTGTTCATGCGGCGCGCTGGCGATGATCACGTTAATGACCGCCGACAGAAGCGCGTTCATGCCAATTCCGAGCAGTAGTAAAGTGGTTACATTCGGTTTCCCACTAGCCCGCCATATGACCAGGATGAGTACAACGGATACAAGTGCACCTGCGAAGGCAGACAAGGGAAGGGCGAATGCCGAATGACGAACAAGCCCTAAGGCGATGCACAAGATAGCTCCAGCGGCTGCTCCTGACGACACTCCCAAATATCCGGGCTCGACGAGCGGATTGCGGAACACTCCCTGCATCGCTGCGCCCGCGATAGACAAGCCGGCTCCGACTAATGCACCTGCGATGACACGAGGCAGACGGATATCCAGAATGATGGTAAGATTCCGCTCTGCAATCTGAATGTGCTCCAGCCAGCCTGTTGCATGAAGCATGGCTGCAAACGTCTCTTTCAACGGTATAGACACAGGTCCGACCGCACTGCCGATGAGTATGGATAACAGCAGAACTGCCAAGCCTGTGGCTGCTAGAACTGAAATCCGGAGGAGTTGGGAGGCCTGCCGGGGACGAAATCGGGAATCTCGCCCTTTATATTTCAGTTCACTCGTGGTGTTCATGGACGACCTCCTTCCTTGCTGCAAAAATGTTAGCTAAATATAAATAAGTTGCATTGAGTAAACTTTTATTAATATAGCGTAGACTGTGATCGTCGTCAATCCGAAATGTGGGCCTATTTATCGGATGGGAGCGTTTCATCAAAAAATTGTTCCTCAGGTCTATCATGAATGGAGGACTTGCGGTGCTCTGTTTTAGAAAGCCTGCTTTTTCATGGTTGAATATGGTACATTGAATGAATATAGGAAGATGCAACATCAAGAATAATGGTTAGGAGGATGTAAGATGAACGTTGAGATCTGTGAACCCCATACACCGAGCCTATTTGTAATTACGGGCATTATGGCGTCAGGCAAGTCCACCATCGCGCAATTGTTGGCGGAACGCTTTGCGAAAGGTGTTCATGTGCGTGGCGACGTATTCCGTCGCATGATCGTCAATGGTCGCGAGGAAATGTCACCCGATGCTCCAGAGGAAGCAATGAAGCAGTTGAACCTTCGTTATCGCCTGGCTGCAGGAACTGCGGATGTATATGTGCAAGCCGGATTTACGACAGTGATCCAAGATGTCGTCATCGGTGATGTCCTGCAGTCGTTCATTCAGAATTTTCAGACTCGTCCTCTCTACCTCGTTGTACTCTGCCCACGGCCTGATATTGTAGCGGAACGTGAAGCGTCGCGAGGCAAGCAAGGGTATGGGCTATGGACTGTTCAGGATTTAGACGATGGCCTTCGTCAGGGCACGCCTCGAATCGGCATGTGGCTGGACAGCTCAGACATGACCCCGGAAGAAACCGTCGATGAAATCATGCGCAGAGCGTGGACAGAAGCGAAAATCGATACAGACTATAGATAACAGGAGGATCCATGAATGGTTGCCCACAAAGTTGCAAAAGAATACGTCGATACCTTTACAAGCGAAATGGAGTACACCGGTATCAGGTCACGGGATGAAGTACATGCCAAGGGGATATGGCATCAAACGTTTCATTGCTGGTTATGGAAGGTCGAGAACGGAGAACCAATCTTGCTGTTTCAACGCCGGCATCCTCAGAAGCTAGATTATGCGGGTCTCCTGGACATTACGGCTGCTGGTCATCTAGAAGCAGGGGAATCGCCAATGGACGGCATTCGGGAGTTAAGAGAGGAGCTAGGACTCGAGATTGAGTTCGCCCAGCTTACGTACAGTGGTGTTATACCAAGCAGTATTGAACAGGAACAGTTAATAGATAATGAATTTTGTCATGTGTTCCTTCATGAATATAGAGGGAGCATTACCGATTTTCGATTGCAGGAAGATGAAGTGGTATCCATAGTCATGCTGGAAGCAGAACAATTCCGCAAGCTGATTGCAGGTGAGGCACAGCAAATTACTGGCGAGGAATTCGTGCCATCGAGTGGAGAGAGCGGGATTAAGGTAGACTTAACGATACAGGACTTTGTCCCTTCCAGAGCAGGTTATTATGAGTATGTACTCGAACAAATTGCAAGCCTAGCCAATCAAGAAGTTAATCAGCAGAATTAGACGAAAATAGCTCGAAATCTCCATTTTCCATCAGGAAATATTCCATGGATTTCACATGCACTCTTTTTGTAATATAGGGAGAATGGGAACTTTTTCAAGGGTAGGAACGAAGATCATTCTACGAAATGCATCATGCGATGAAGGGAGATAGAGATATGTTTATCGAGACGAAAACCATCCAAGTGAAGGAAGGGACTTCACAGCTCGTGGTCGACAGATTCAGCGGAGAGGGAGTCATTGAGAAATCCGAGGGCTTTATTGACTTGAGCATTTGCGTCAAGAAGGTAAGCAGAGGAGATGAAGAAGTCGTCATTCTCATTCGCTGGGAATCCGAAGAAGCGTGGAAGAAATGGGAGACAAGCGAGGCACATATTGAAGGCCACAGACAGAGCCGCGGCAAGCCGAAACCAGAGCATATTCTGGGGTCGCAACACGCTGTGTACGAAGTTAAGGGCATCAAGACTTTTGTAGAAGCATAGATTCTGAGGGCAGCCTAATAGTTATCAAGATCTAACTTATAAAAATCCAAAAAAAATAAAGGAGAAAACATATTAGACATATATAATATGCATTCTCCTTTTTATTTCATCAAAGCCCCCTTTTCAAAAATTCATTTAACTCATATTAGCTGGTATTTGTTGAATACATTCCTTACAAAAGGTTAAGGTCTCTTTTTAAGATTGAGTACATATATAAATCATCAAATTTACCACAAGTATATTCATAATGTCTTAGCAACCCCTCTCTTATAAATCCTCGCTTCTCTACCAATTTTTGCGACGGGAGATTTGCTGGTTCTATTAAAGCCTCAATTCTTTCCAACTGATAGTGATGGTACCCAAATTTAATAACTGCTTCTAATGCTTCACTAGCTATTCCTTTTCCCCAGTAATCTTTGCTTAACTCAAATCCAACTTCAGCTCGATGATGTTTGGTAACCCGATTAAGAAAGCCACAACTTCCTATAATTTTTCCAAAATCTTTTAATGTAATTCCCCATCTAATGCCAGTGCCTTCTTCGATAATAGAGTTATACCAATTAATTTCATCACAAACATCTGTAACGGTTTGGAAAGGTGCTAACCCCATATGTTTCACAACATCTTTATCAGATAAATAGGTAAACATATCATTAGCATCCTCTGTTGATACTTCTCTTAAAATTAACCTTTCCGTTTCAATTATCGGAAATTCTTGTTTCATTCATTTTCCTACTCTCTATTAAGATTAGATTATTTTACATACTCTTTTTATAAAACGGTACCTTTCACTTAATAACGATTATTTCAAAATTCCATAATTTAAGCAATCGAAAGGATAATTGTCCTAAGTTTAAGAAAAGTAACTTTTGTACTTTCGTAAGGGCTTCTTAACCAAGCAACAAATTTCACGGTTTTTTTATTTTGATTTCCTTTGTCTATCCACTTTTATACGTAATCGAGTAAAATATTTCCTCTAAACCTCGTCGGAATGTTCCGAAAATCAAGATAATTTGGTATAATTAACCTATAAATTCAGGACTTGTGTCTGATATCAAATATTAGGGTGATGATCCTATTCGGTGCGAACCGTATCACTACTTTCGGAGTGAAGGAGGCTGCATAAAAGAGATACGAGTATTTACATGAGGAACACAAGAAATGGAATTTGAAATTATGGATTAGGAGGATAACATGAAAAAGTCATTGTTAATAGGAACGGCAGCCCTATTGCTTTTATCCGCGCAAGCTTCCATACATCCCATCACAGTGAATGCATTTCCACAAGTAGACAAACCCACTATCACCTCAAGCGGTAATGATAATAGTTCAAATCGTGCAACAACGCCGAAGGTTTTGGACATTTCCGGACACTGGGCAGAACACAGTATTATGCAAGCGATCAATAAGGGGTATGTGGAAGGTTATCCTGATGGCAATTTTCTTCCTAATAAGAATGTATCTCGCGCGGAATTCGTAAAGATGACCATTTCTGCTCTGGGAATTGAAGTACAGGAATCGAATGGGAAATGGTATGAGTCCTATGTACATGCAGCTGAAGCAGCCGGGATATACAAGGCTGGTGACTTGGAAGATACGAATTGGACCCAAACGTTGACGCGTGAAGAAATGTCGAAGATGGCAGTGAGAGCATTGGGCATAGATCAAGTAGAGGATAAGCAATGGATGTACCTCGCAACGAAAAATGGCATTATGTCCGGTACGGCGCCGGGAGAATTAACACCTAAGGGGAGCACAACGCGAGCACAAGCGATTACCGTTATTGAACGATTGCTGTCCGCAAAGAAAGGCGACAAATTAGCCGTCGATAAATATGCTGTTGCTGCGGCCGAGATGTACTGGCACAAAACGAATATTTTCACGGTCGCTGAAGAGATTTTTAATTCTCCGGAGAATGATAAGTATTCAAAAGGGAACTTCGGTATTTATTCTTGGAAAACAAAAAATCTAACCGTGGCAGCCCCCAATAATACAGTGGTCGGTCAGGTTAATAGTCTTACAGCAATTGACTGGAACGATCCAAAGGATCCAAATCGAAAACTACTGCCTAATAAAGATAAGCTGGTCTTAGATTTAGCAGGTAAGCAGATTAAAATGACCGATGAAATGAAGGTTTATGTAGTTCTTATTGACTCACAGTTAGTGGTTAATAAGAAACCAAAGGCATATCCTGTTAATCGTTTATCTCTCTCAATAGTAGGGTATACTGGTGAATTTAAAATTATCAATCAGTCCATTGCCATTAAATCACTCGATCCAAACAAGAATGTGTATGGTTTAGTAATACCAAAAGAAAACTTCAAAACAAATGGAAAAATATTTATCATGGCTGAAACTATCCCTTTTAATGCTCCATTATATTCTAGTAACTTGTCAACATCACTTTGTTGGAAGTAGAGGTGTGATGGTTTGAAGTGGAATGTCAAAATAACCTCGATAGCAATTCTATTCACACTTTTTCTTAACTTATCTATATCATTACTTGATTACACTCGTATTTTTGCTGCTGGGGAAGTAACCGAGGAAATCTTATTCTCTTTGAATGCCTCTGCTGATGAGTATGATTTTAAAGGATATTTGTTCTCGTCTAAATCATCTCTTGAAACAAATCCAATTATTGTGCCTTCTAAGCCTGGAAAAGTTATAAAAAAACTAGAGTGGATTGATAAAGAAACAAAGTTTGTTCTTAGAACTGTAAATGGTTTTACACCAGGTAAATCAAAATATGAAAGTACAGATGGATTAAAAGATACCTTGCAAGGGACTCGATTGAAGGTGACATCTGAAAGAAATACTAACTTCGGTGGTGTATATTATTGGGATCGTTGGTCTATCAATGATCCTGGTAACTGGGATGGTAAGCATTGGCGTGCTGGCGCTGGTCGAGTTAGTGTTGCAGATAGCAGAGGGTGTGATGCTAATGTTCCAAAAGAAAATATAAATGGCCATCTATTGCCAAGGTATCCTGGTTGTACGGATCCATATTTAGAAGCGGATATTCCGCGAAATCAGCCATTCAAGATTAACGAATCTAATGATCCGATGCTTGGAGATTGGATAAAAACATCTGCAATTTCTAAAGAACTGAAAGATGTTACTGCTTCAAACGTTAACATAGATAGAACTACTGATATATATGATGTACATGGATCCACTGGTAAAACTGATCCTAGTACAGTAGGGGGCAAGGTAGCTAGGCTATTAAACTTAGACCAAATCACAATCTTTTTCGAGCAAACCTTCAATAACGATACCTACAATAAATACTGGGCAAATCCAGGGGCCAAGCAGGTCTGGTATTTCTCTAAATTCTTTGTTGACTTCAACTCAGTTACATACCGATACAAAGACAAATTACTTATCGCTACATATGCCGATGGAACATCGGGACTAGAGATTACGGGGAACAAATGTGTTGCCCCTGGTGGGACTACACAATTGGTTGCCAAATTAACGAAAGTTGATGGCACCACATGGGAGCTGAAAAACCATGCTAAACTAACGTGGACAAGCTCAAATGCTAGTGTAATGACCATCAACAATTCAGGCCTGGTTACAGCTGTGGCATCTACCGGAACATCATCCATTACTGCTCATTTTGCTGACTCTACTCAAGCGTTAGATGAAAAGGCAGACTTCTCTATGACCGTGGGAACAGGGAACTCCTGTAACGACGATAACAGCGGAGGGAACCCTGGTGGGGGGACGGGGCAGTGCAAGTACACGATTGCGGCTCCTTCATCGGGAAGCTCAGTAACCGGGAATAAGATGAATCCAGATGTAACAGGAATGATCAAAGCAGACAACCGTGGCAATGAGATATTCGATGTACTCAGAGGGATTCCAACCTCCGAGAATTTGTATGCTAATGTGTTTGCGAATCAGTATCTATTCCAACATACGTTTGCTAAAATGTCAGGCAAAGTAAACTATCAGTGCCAGGTAGAGGTTACCTATGCGCTGGAGTGGAAGCAGAAGCAACCAGATGTGTGCACGACGAATAAACAAGGGCAGCGTGTGTGCACGCCGCAACCGGATTTGACGATGAGAGATACAGAATCCAAGACCTACAGCTTTTCCTTCCAACGTGACTATTCGTATTGGCAGATCAACAACATCGAAGTATACGGAATTCAACGAGCGAGCTTGAACAACTACGCACTGCCTAATGGGACAGTGACGCTGCAGCCATCAGGGTACTCAGCCCCTTCTCTTTCAACGGATCACAATTCGGATGCATCGGCTCACGTCAAGCCGAAGGATAGTGGTACAATTTCATTTACACCAGCAACAGTACCAGGAATGTATACAAGGCCGAGCGTGCCAAATGATGAATCACAACTCAAAAGCAGGGCTGAATCACAAACGGGAGAGCCAGAAGTACGAAATGATCTTGTGACCTTCAACGGCACAACGATTATGAGCAATAGCTGGACGACGAAACATGGAACGACACCTGGAAATATCCCTTCACCTACGATCATTGGTCAAAATGTTCTCTATCGAAGCGGTATGCTCATTAGCAGCAAGCTCGTCAATGCTGCCAACACCCCAAGCTCTGGCGCAATCTACTACAATCTTGTTCCCGGCAACATAAATGGCGGCAGTGACAAGCAATTCCCAATCAACGGTATCAATACCGTTACCGTACATACACCTGTTGTGAATTACTCCTCAATTACGGATGATCGTGAACATAACCAAAAGACAACACCCAACTACAATCGTGCCGCCTTGATACTGGATCGGCCATTTACCGTCCGAATGCCTACGAGCGGGCAGCATGTGAACTATCCGGGATACGGAGATCGTGATTATGCGAAATATTTCCGAATGAAGCAGGTATGGTTCCCATTCGATGTCTATACCGCAGATCGCAGCAGATTCATCCCGAAGCGCACGTGGACGGACATACCGGTTAACCAATTAGATACGACATTCTTCCTGCCTGTCTGGGTCGATGAGGGGGATTATTCGGTCTTATACCGCACGATTGCGGAAAATGCGCCGGATTCCTTCACGCATCAGCCAACAGCCAATACGAATTGGGAGAACCATGTGGCGACCTATGAAATCGCGGTCGAGGTCATTGGCAGGGTGTACGATTTCCATGTGACGGACATTATGGACTTCAATTGGGAGACGGTATTTCGCAAGCAGAAGGGAAGCAGTGAACCTACTGGAAACTCCTATTGGGTGGGGCGCAAAGGGATTGACGGAGAAGCGCGCGGCAATGCCTTTCCTTATGAGCTTCCTGTCCGCAAAGGAAGCCATCCAGATTCCTCGTATAAAAATGTAGCTGTGAAGACGGGATATGCGTTCAAGTTCGACCTGAAGACAAAGGGGAATATGTTTGGCTCAGGAGATGGCATCCATCTTAAGCCTACCTTCTACTTCACGGACAGCAAGGGGCAGAAGCGGCAGGAAGTAGACGTCTATTACCATACTGATGAACGGAAATTTATTCGGATTGGCTCAGCAGAGGACAAGGTAAGGCGGAGTATGGAGCTTAATGCGCGACTTCGCAATGTGCCAGAGCAGCGCATCTTAGATGCAGCGGGCGCCTTCTATGAGCTGTTCGCCAGCAGCATATCGACAAGCCGTCAAGCTTACATCGAGGAATGGGCAAGGGCAGCGAAGAAGCCGACGACAATTGGCAGCTACAGTGATCTCTTCCTGCCGTACCATGTCCGGACATTTATGGGGCCGACAAGTGTGCCAACTGGAGTCTCGGAAGCACGTGCATATTCGTCGATTCAACAGTGGTATGGAGAATACAATCTGCCCGCGAAGCTGTATATCGTGCCGAAGGGCTTTGATTTATCGAAACAGTTCAGCTTTAACGACAAGGCGCCATTCTTCCTGCGCGATGGGTTCCTCATCGTGAACGTTGATATCGAGACGGTACGGGACGGGCAGAAGGGGAAGCCGCATTTGCAATACATAAAAGCACCGCTCACAAATCAATGGAAGCGGGAGGGTTCCCACCCGCAATTCACAGATCCGTATGGCGTTACGTTCCAACTAAAGGATGGGGATGTCATGTTCTACCGAGCGGATCAATCATCGGTTGATGATTTTAGAGTAACAGGTACGCATTAATTCGGCGATGTATCTTGGGCGCATGACGAGAGGCAACAGAATCGCTAATCATAGTTAACGACAATTAGTTAAAAGACAAAGACCCGTAAGACGGACGCTCTGCAAAATAGAGAGCTCCTCTTGCGGGTTATTTTCTTTTCGTGGCCCGAAGGTTGTCTTCTCGGCTATTTAATCTGCAGGAAATTGATAGATTGTATAGTAGACCGGCTGTGGTATATTTTAGTTTGCCCATACCTTGTATAATTTTACCTAACTGAAATGTCGATATTAGGAGGAATGCTTCATTATG
Organism: Paenibacillus sp. NAIST15-1; assembly: GCF_001894745.1. Taxonomy (GTDB): domain Bacteria; phylum Bacillota; class Bacilli; order Paenibacillales; family Paenibacillaceae; genus Paenibacillus_B; species Paenibacillus_B suaedae. The sequence goes on along the minus strand of NZ_BBYF01000023.1, from coordinate 50,612 downwards.
CAGCGTTGGTTAGGCAAGTCATTGAAGCGCAAGTTATCGATAATGCTGCTAGGTGCCATCCTTGTGCCATTGTTGTCACTGGGATTTGTATTGTACAGCATTGCAGCGAAGGAGGCCGAAGAACGAACGAAGCAGTCCAGTCTGGGGCTGCTGGATCAGATCAAGACAAATCTGGAGTTCATCGTGCAGGACGTTGAGAATATGTCCATTTTCCTAATTGCACAGGAGGACATTCAGCGATATCTCGCGTCCACGAATCAGGGCAGCGGGCTGCAAATTAAACTGATGGGATTCTTATCGAACTTTGCTTTTTCCAAATCATACATCTCCAACATCTCCATCTATCCAAACAACGGCAATCATACGCTATCCAACACGACGATTTTCAACAACGGACTCTTCACAGACAACAAGAACACGAACATCCAACAGGTAAAGGATAAATGGTGGAGCTCTCTCTACACGAACGTGACGACGAACGGAGCAGAGAAGGTCATTTCCTTCGTACGGCCGATAGGGAGCATCACGACTTATCAGCCTAAGGGGATGCTATCCATCAGCATAAGCGAAGCAGCGATTGCTGATTTTATGATGAAGCCGGCTCTGAGCAGTGGAGAGAGCTTGTTGCTAGTAGATCGGGACAATCGAATTCTCTCAGGTACGATTCGGGATAGTCTGTCGCAGTCAGTGACGGAACTGCTTCCGAAGTGGGATGTACCAGGGATGCAAGACAGGCAGGGATTTGTCACCTATGGGGAAGGGAAAGACAAGAAAACAATCGTGTATACGACAGTTCCGCATGTAGACTGGCGTCTGCTGGCAGTGATTCCTTATGAGCAGTATCAGGCGCAGAATCAATATGTCGTAACGATAACGGCCATGACGATTGGACTAGCGATGGTTATCATCGCGGGTATCGTGCTGTTCCTTATCATGCGGGTAACGAGGCCGCTGCAGACGGTGGCAGTCTCCTTGAAGGGGTTTCGTCCCGAGGGGGATATCATTGCGCTTCCGATTACCTCATCCGATGAAATTGGCATGCTCGTGCATAGCTATAACAAGCTTGGAGAACGTGTCCATGTGCTGATGGAAGAGGTGAAGCGGCATGAATCCATGAAGAAAGAAGCCGATATGCAGGCGCTGCAAGCCCAGATCAACCCTCATTTCTTATACAACACGCTGGCATCCATCCATTGGATGGCGCTCATGAACAAAGACGCCACGATTGCGCAGATGGTCGGGGCATTAAGCGATTTCTTGCGCTTCAGCTTGAATAAGGGGAGCGAGTATTGTCAGGTCACGCAGGAGGTGCTTCATGCACAGCACTACACATCGATTCAGCAGATTCGGTACCCGGATCAATTCGACATCACGTTCCATATCAGTCCTGAGCTTGAATCGCAGTGGATGCTGAAGCTTCTTCTTCAGCCGCTGATCGAGAATGCAATCATTCATGGAATACTTGGCAAGCGATCAAAAGGCCGAATTACGGTAATTGCACAACACACTGCAGATGACTATATACACTTCACGATTGAAGATTCCGGACAAGGGATGCCGCAGGAACAGTTGGACGCACTCCTTCAGCAGATCGAACTTCCATTAGACCAGACACGAAAGCCAGAGCACAGCTATGGGCTGCGAAATGTGAACCAGAGGCTCAAGCTGCATTATGGGGAGGCATCTGGGTTGCAAATTCATAGCGTAGAAGGTGGGGGGACGACCGTATCCTTTATGATTCCTTTTATCGAAAAGGAGGTTGAAAGACAATGAAACTGCTAATCGTGGATGACGAGGTTATTATTCGTACAGGCATTCATCAAGTCATTGATTGGTCTGCGATCGGGATCACGGCTTTGCAGCCTGCTGCATCGGGAGAAGAGGCATGGCAGCAGATTCATAATGAACAGCCCCATATCGTGATGACGGACATTCGAATGGGAGCAATGAGTGGGTTGGAGCTGGCGTCCTTAGTGAGAAAACAATATCCAGCAACAGAGGTAATCATGCTGTCTGGGTATGATGACTTTGCCTATGCACAGCAAGCGATGCGCGTAGGCGCGCAGGATTACATCTTGAAGACGAGCCGTCCAGAGGAGATCATGGAGGCGGTCTTGAAGGCGAAGCAGAGATGGGAGGCAAGACAGCAGCATGATCGGATCGGACATTTGAATGTCCATTTGCTCAAGAAGCAGCTGCTGGAACAGCTGTTGACGCAAGGAATCTCGGAAGAACAACTTGCGCGCGGACAAGTATTGGAGCTTCTGGAGCTTAAGGCGGAGAGCAGAGCATATCAGGTTATTTTCCTCACTGTATCAGGTTGGAAGGATGAACAACTGCTGCTGTTTGCATCTTCAAATATTATAGGCGAAGCATTGCATTGTGATATCTCGCTTCGCCCCAATCACATGGTTCTATTATGGAAGCAGAAGACGGAGCATGAGCAGACGAGAATGCTGTCTACGACGTTCGCCAATTGTGAGAATCTTCTAAAATGCTCGATCTTAGCGGCATTTGGATCTATTGTTCCTCACTATGAGAAGATACGGCAATCCTACGTGGAAGCCGAGCGAGCATTGGCCTATGCGCATATCGTTAGCGATAGAAGGGTCATCCAGTATAAAGACATTCAGCATCGAACAGGCGGTAGAACGGTATGTACACGGGAGGAAGAGAATGAACTCGCCACGATATTAACACAAGGCAATCGGGCGACGCTGGCACACTGGATTCAGGAGATTGTGAAGGCGCAAGTCTTAGATGAACAGACAACGCCTGAATCGCTGCTGGCCTATTTGCAGTCTATATTGGTGTCAGCCTGCCGCTGGCTGGAGCGAATGGTGCCCGAAGAACGTACGCTCAGTGAATTTCGCCATCGTCTTCTGCCGAATCATGAAGTAGAAGCGGGATTGTATCGCGCCTGCTGCGCCGTCATGGAACGCTATCAGCAATACGATGAACGGAATCGCGCGAATTCCTATATTCAGCGTGCGATGTTCTATATTCGAGAACATTTGCATGAGAGTCTCTCGCTACAACAGGTAGCTGCTTATGTGCATGTGAATCCGAATCATTTCAGTGAGGTGTTCAAGCGGGAAGCCGGCATGAATTACATTGACTTCGTAACATTGGAGCGAATGGGGCTTGCGAAGGAACTGCTAACGGGATCGGAGCGGAAGATAAGTCAGGTAGCAAGCGATTGCGGCTACGAGGATGTGAAATATTTTTGCAAGCTGTTCAAAAAGCATATCGGATTATCCCCTTCTCAGTTTCGGCAGCACAACTGAAAAAAGTCTCCCCTTTCACCGAAGAATATCACCTGCTTTACCAATGTCTTTCTTTTATAGTGGTACCAAAGAGATATCGTTCATAAAAGTGCGACACTTCCACAGTAGTGTACAGCGTGGATAGAGGGCCGATGGTACTGTTGGGCAAACACTTTTGTGAAAAATGAACTGAAGTCATAAGGAGGGCTGCACATGTTGAAAAACAAAATGCGTTGGAGCCAAATGGTTATGCTTGTGATGATGCTTACATTGGTGCTGGCAGGCTGCGGAGGTGGATCGACATCCCCATCAGATTCGAGCTCAGGGGCGAAAGTGGATCCGAAGAGTAAGATTCAGCTTACTCTGTGGCATAACTTCACTGGGGAAGATTTGCGCGCCAAGGCGATGCGGGGGATCATTGAACAGTTCAAGAAGGATAACACGAATGTAGACTTGCAGATTCAAGCAATTCCGCCGGATGCGTATCGCCAACGATTGAAAGCGGTTGCGGCTGCAAATGAGATGCCGGACGTATTCATTATGCATCCGGGTACGATTGCCAAGGAGTTCTCAGCTGCAGGCTTGATTCAGCCGCTTGATGGATTGCTTGATGCGAATAAGGATTGGAAAGACGGCTACATGCCGAACTCCTTCGATGACTTCACGTTTGACGGGAAAATATACAGTGCGCCAATGGGACTGTCTCCAACGTCTATTTTGTATTACAACGAGAAAATACTAGCGGATAATGGCCTGACTGTACCGAAGACTTGGGATGAATTATTGAACGCAGTTAAAACGCTTAAATCCAAAAATATCATTCCAATCGCGCTTGGCAATAAAGCTCCATGGCTTGCACAATCCAGTATTCTCAGCTCGCTGGCAGATCGCGTGACGGGAACAGAATGGTTCAACAAGGCGGTTGCACAAGACGGAGCGAAGTTCACAGATCCTGAATTCGTGAAGGCGCTTGAGCATTTGCAGGAGCTTGCTACGGTTGGTGCGTTCCAGGAAGGCTTCAACGCGATCGACGGGACACAAATGGAACAATTGTATTCACAGGGCAAAGCCGCGATGATCATTGAAGGCGGATGGGCGGTAACGAATCTAGTCGCAACGGCGCCTCAAGAGGTACTAGACGCCACAGGCGTTGCTGTGCTGCCATCCATTCCGGGAGGCAAGGGAGATCCGAACTCGGTGTCCGGCGCGATCGGGGTTGGACCTGCGCTGAGCAGCAAGGTAGAAGGCGATAAGAAGAAGATAGCGGAAGAACTCATTCTAGCACTGGCTGGTCCGGAAGCTCAGAAGACAACATTAGAGGCGAACCAGCTCGTCAGCTTCAAGGTAGATCTCGATAAAAGCAAAGTGAACGCATTGTTCGCCAAGCTGTATGATCTCGTGAATCAAGTGAAGCGTACACCTGTCTATGATGCGAAATTAACGTCTGGAGCAACAGAGGTCGTCAATAACGGCTTGCAGGAGCTGCTTCTCGGCGGGAAGGCGGAAGATATCGCGAAGAAGATTCAGGATGCGCAGGAGCAAGGGTTGAAGGAGTAGCTTGTGTTTGGACGTAAGGCCATTACTGACCCTACTTACGTATTGGGATCATGCAGCCTAACAAAAGAAAAGGATAGATGACTATGACCGCTGCATCGCGAGCGCGGATGTTTATCATGCTTGGCTTGCTGCCCGCGCTTCTTATTTATTTGGTGTTCGTCGTCATTCCGGTGATTTGGTCATCGTATTATGGCCTGTTTAGCTGGAAAGGCATGGGCGATATGAAGTTCATTGGATTGAAAAATTATATAGAAGTTCTAAGCGATCCAATCTTCTGGGGTTCATTCCGCAACAATCTGTATATCGTGGCTTATTCTGTATTCGGTCAAGTTCCAATTGCCTTGCTGCTGGCGCTGCTGCTCGTGCGCAATCGCTGGTTCGAGAAGTTCATCCGCGCTTCGGTATTCATGCCGATGGTGCTGTCCTCGGTCGTGATCGGCTTAGTATGGGGATATATCTATCATCCTCAGATCGGGATATTGAACTTCCTTCTGGATTCGCTCGGACTGTCTTCTTGGAAGCTCGGCTGGCTGTCCGATCCGAAGGTGGCAATGCTGTCGATTGGACCGCCGATCATATGGAGTAATATCGGGCCGTATCTAATCTTATTTATCGCAGCATTGCAAAATATTCCGAGCGAAGTGAATGATGCGGCCAAGCTGGATGGTGCTGAAGGGTGGAAGAAGCTGTCCCTCATTACACTGCCGATGATTTGGGGCATGATTAAGGTGGCTGTTATTCTTTGCATCTCGGGAAGTTTGAAGGCATTCGATCTCATCTTTATCATGACGCATGGTGGTCCGGCACACTCAACCGAGCTTCTGGCCACGTATATGTACAATAACACATTCAATATTTTCCGATATGGGTATGGAAGTGCCGTATCGACATCTATTGTCATTCTAAGCTTAATCCTGATTGTAGTCAGTCAATTGCTGATGAATCGGAAGAAGGATGCGCTCTAAGTAGAGGAAGGACTCGAACATGATGAGTAACATAGGAGCGGATTTTTGATCAGACACGATCATGCTTCGATGGTTACCACTTATAAGTCCAAGAAGATAGGAGGAGAGGAACATGGGGAACCAACCCGTTCAACAGCTTGGCCGCATGCCTTCCTCTACAAGGAGACGCGCTTCCAACCGGGTGTGGAAGCAGGGGGTAGCTGGACTGGTCTGGTTGCTGCTAACCCTGTATGCATTATTGACCCTGTATCCATTGCTATGGCTGTTCATCAGCAGCTTCAAGAGCAACGAAGAGTTTTTCTCCTCTCCATTTGGCATGCCAAGCGAGTGGAGATGGGATAACTTCGTTCGAGCATGGGATGTAGCGAGCATGAATGTTGCCTTCGGCAATTCTCTGGCTGTTACGGTAATTTCACTCGTGTCCACCCTGCTGATCGGCGCACTTGCAGCCTTTGTATTGTCACGATTCAAGTTTAAGTGGAAGCCGTACATCATGGGATTGTTCCTGCTCGGGATGCTCATTCCGATTCATAGTACACTGGTTCCACTGTTCATTATGATGAAGCAAATGTCCATTCTCGACACCTATGCGGCGCTTGTACTGCCTTATACGGCATTTGAACTGCCAGTTGCGATATTTGTCCTGTCCGCGTATATGACCTCCTTCCCGAAAGAACTGGAGGAAGCGGCGTTGATCGATGGTGCAGGATATACAGGGATCTTCTTGCGGGTTATTTTGCCGCTGTCGATGCCGGCGCTCGCAACCGTGTCTGTACTTGGCTTCCTGCGCTTCTGGAACGACTTCGCATTCCCGCTCGTCTTCATTAGCAATCCGCTGCTGAAGACATTGCCGCTCAGCCTCTCCATCTTCGCGGATGGCTACGGTACGGACTACAGTCTGACCCTTGCAGCACTCAGCCTGTCGGTCGTTCCGACGATCATTATGTACCTGATCTTCCAAGAGCAGATTATGAAGGGGATGCTGGCAGGAGCAGTGAAGGGGTAACAGTGGGTAGAGTCGGAAAGGCAGCTATGCTTACTTGCAATATACACAACAGTACCGCCAACGAATTTCGTTGGCGGTATTTGTGCTTGCTTCTTGGCTCTGTTGGTTACAGAAGAAAAGAGTACAGGGGTCTTGCTAAGGGACAAACGCTGCTTGTCTTATGTGAATGCCTAATTATTTCTGCATGGGCAAAGCGCCGTGTCTATCCTTGTGCTGCATCATACTATGTTGTGTACCTAGCGAAAGGAGGTCATCTCAATGGGTGAATTTGCTGGAAGCTGTGGAAGCTGTGGATTTGGAGGCTTTACGAGCACAGGCGCAATCTTAGTTCTGTTTATCTTGTTGGTTATCATCTTGTGCTCTTGCTCTATATAATACGATAGGATTGAACAATATCGTTACCGACTTCAATGATCGACATCATCGTGTTATGCCTTGCTGATGAAGCAAGGCTGTTTTTATTAGTAGGGAATAGCTGTATGAAGCACTTTTCTTTTCTACACGACATTTACTACATTTACTAGAGTATGCTGGCAAGTCCGAAACCGACTGAGCAAAATGGATGTGTAAGCTACACCCATTTATGTGGCGGTGATCAATCATTTCTTAGCTTTTTACGAACGAGAGCACAAATTTGTGCAGCAGGGTACTATGAAATGAATAGACTAAGGAGATTAATACTTATATACAGATTATACAGCTTATATGTGAGAGATTAAGTCTCATCGTTCCCGTATTCATGGCAAAAGAAAAAGCATCCTTAGCAGGGGAATATCTATCCCAGGCTAAGGATGCTTGCAGGTTATCGCAGTCCGTTTTCTATTCTATGGTTGCATATTGTGAAAGCAAATGATTAGTCTTCGAATAACTCATCCATCAGCTGGTCGACTTCTTTTCTGCGTTCTTCTGTAGCTTGTTTGTCAATCGTGATTACATTTCCGACAATATGAACAACATCTCCAACCTCAGCTTCTGCGGGGAGCAGATGCTTCGGATATTCGATGGTATGTCCATCTTCTACTTCAATGGTTACGATATCACATTCAATCTGGTCGATTACCCCTTGAATCAATGTTGTTACCTCGCCTTCTCAAATGTTATTGATTTTCCGTCACTTATTGAAATGACAGTGCCCTCTTTATCAGTTCGGAACACTTTGACATTGGCTTTCTTGAGGCGTTTCATGATGACATCTTTCGGATGATTATATTTGTTATCCTTGCCAACGCTGATTACCGCATACGTTGGATGAATTGCTTTTAGGAACTCAGCTGAGGTAGACGTATCCGACCCATGGTGGCCGACTTTGTATACATCTGCTTTTAAATTCGCACCGCTGTTGACCATGTCGGTTTCGCTTTTACGCTCAGCGTCCCCAGAGAATAAGTACGATGTATTTTTGTATGTAACCTTAAGAACTGCGCTCCATGCATTCAAGTCCTTCCCGTAGTCTCCGACTGGAGCAAGGAACTCAGCTTGTACGCCATCGAGCGGGAGCTCGACCCCTGCTTTTGCGGATTTGATCTTGAGTTTTTGCTTTTTGACCGCTACAAGGAAATCCTCATAGGTCTTCGTTGTGTGAGATACTCTGGGCGCATATACGGATTTGGCTGGAATCGCATTAAGCACGGTATCCAGACCACCAATATGATCGGCGTCAGGGTGAGTGGCTATGACTGCGTCAAGTTGTTTAACCCCGTACTGTTTCAAATATTTGACCACGTTCTCACCTTGACTGTTGTCCCCACCGTCAATTAAGACATGCTGACCTTTGGGCGTGCGAATTAGGGTTGAATCTCCCTGACCAACGTCCAGATAATATACTTTCAATACGTCTGACGATTGCGCCTTAGGCTTCTCTTGCTTAGGCTTCTCTTTCTGGATGTTTCCTTGAGTTTCCGTACTTGTTGGTGTGCAAGCTGTCAGCAATACGACCAAAAGCAGGAAAGGTATGTATAGTTTCTTCATAGATGCCTCCTTCTCCTGTTAACAATATTATCATATTGCAATGGGGGATAGGATGGTTGATGTTAGTCTCTTTCTTGTTATTGCTGCCACCGTATACCATGAAAAGTTAACGAGAAACGCCGACAAATAGAAGATGGGAAGAAATTTAGATCCAGCACAGCACGAAAACACCTTCAAGATTATGTTTTATCTTGCGATAAGAACACTCATCAGAAGGTGCTTTTATTTTTCTCACTTTTTTGGGGAACTTCGAATCATTGATAAGGTTTATTTTAGCTCAACGATCGTACTGGCAATCAATTTCGGAGAAGCTGAGGAATCAGTATCAGAAGTGACATCTACTAACATCTTTACCTGAACGGTGTACCGTCCTTTCGGTGCCTTCTTTTTCGCCTTGTCCTTGAGATTCCATTCCGCTGTAAACGATAGCTCACCATCCTTTTTCAAATCATGGATGATCAGTTCTTGCGTGAATGCTTTGTTGTCAGACCAGTTGAACACTTCTTCATTGTTTTCATTGTTAACGATGATTTCATATTTTTGTGAGCTGTAAGAGAGAGTAATATCTTTGCCAGACGTGTTGCGGAGTTTCATATGAATGAGCAGGCGGTCTTTCTTTTTCTCGGTTGATAAAGTAGTTTGCAATGCAGGCTTCGATTCCTTTTTATCCTTGCCCTTGGCGGGCAACGGTTTGATTTGTTGAACTTGATGCTTCGATTGCGACTGCTGCTGGTTGGCCGCATATGCGCTTTGCGTACTGCCGACTAGAAAAATAAGCGTGCTTACCCATACCAGTGGCAGCATGATTGATTTTTTCATTCACATCACCTCATTCTACATAACGTGAGTGTGGGAGAGATTGTTGCATCGAAGTATTGAATTGTAAACTACATATTCGAGTTCATGAAAGGAAGAAGCCCTAGTCAATTGACTAAGGCTTAGGTAATTCCATCAACGAGATGGACTTCATATCCGATTGAGAGTTGCTACTTTGAGAAAGGCTTCCACCAGTTCATAACATTCCAGGGATATGGCTATTTTATTGTCTTTTATTGTCCCTTATTTAGAGATAAATTTACAGCTTCAACAGCATGTATATAGGTTGTATCAAATACAGGCACTTTGGAATCCTCCGGCTTTACCAATAATCCAATCTCTGTACAACCTAATATAATTCCTTCTGCTCCTAATTCAATTAACCCCTGGATCACTTTTTTATAGTAGTCCCTTGATTCTTGATGAATTTTTCCCAAACATAATTCTTCATAAATAATCTTATTGATAAGTTCTCTTTCATCGGCATTCGGTACAATAACTTTTATCCCATTCAGCTCTAAGCGGGATTTATAGAAATCCTGCTCCATCGTATATTTGGTGCCAAGTAACCCAATGGTTCGAAGCCCTTTTTCTTTAATTCGATTTGCCGTTGCATCTGCTATATGTACAATGGGGATATTGATTTTGGATCGGATATCATCTATAACTTTGTGCATCGTATTTGTACAAATAACGATAAAATTGGCTCCTCCTTTCTCCAAAGAGCGAGCAGCGTTAGCTAATACTTCACCGGCTTTTTCCCAATTTCCTTCTGCTTGGTACTGTTCGATTTCATCAAAATCAACACTGTATAGAAGGCATTTCGCTGAATGCAGCCCTCCCAGTTTTCTTTTTACCTCTTCATTAATTATCCGATAATATTCAACCGAAGACTCCCAACTCATTCCGCCAAGCAAACCAATTACTTTCATGTTGCCCCTCCATTCACACTTTTGCCATCAGTTCAACCGCATTTTTTTCTAATAGAACGATGAAGGAACTGATTTATGTATGCTACTATGGTTCTATATTATAATATTGAAAAGAGAAATCATAAAGGTGACGATAAATCTTAGTATACGTAAAAACTTGTCGTCGACCTCCAATAGCGTAAAAAGTCTTGGGGATCGACGACTAATTATACAAAGGAGACTGTTTGTTAGAATGGGCGTAGTGACGGCATTTTTGGGGTATTGAACGTACCTATGAGGAATTGAAGTTTAAAGAAGCTGCCGCCAATTGAACGGGGCTTTTTGTGTACCGAGCCCCTGTATTCCGAATGTTCGAACGCTCTTTCATATCACCGATTCTTTATGTGTACAAGTCACTACATTTATTCTGGAGCAACAGTAATATAAGTAACTGAGAAAGGCATACTCTATTTTACACCCTCGCTATGTCCACAATCCACTTAGATTAAGTTTTCTTTATAGAATATTACATTAATGTTTAATAACCGACAAAATATTAGTCCTATCGCACTATATACCAGAAGGTTGATTAATTGGTAATATTTTGTTAAGAGTTCGGCCGACTCATATTGCATTTGGAGGCGAATGTTTATGAGAATAAGAAAAGTAATAACAGCCTTGATTACTTCCGTGCTACTACTAACTTTTGCACCATCTGCTTTTGCGCAAAAAGGTGTTGCAGATACCTTTGATACTGCAATTGAGGTTGACCTTGGCTATGTGCATGAGCATGGCGGTTACCTCGACGCTCCCGATGATCTTGATTTCTACCATGTAAAGAACACTACTCCAGGCATGCGTACAGTAGCAGCGTTATTTATCCCACCTAATAGTGGTGGAACGTATGATCTGATGTTTATTGTATTCAAAAATGACGGACAAGTTATTTCGTTCAAAGATGAGGGCAATAGTCCTGCAATAACGCGTTTTCTGACAACCACTATTAATCCGGGTGAAGACGTGTATGTATTAGTGCGAGGGAGATACCCTTCGGATTATGATCCTAACACACCGTACAGACTGGTAATAGACACTCGCAGTTAGATGTTATTAATAAAAAAAGCACCTTTAGGTGCTTTCAGACTGTCGACAAATGCCTCAGGTTACATGTGTAACCGGGGCATTTTTTCAAAAAAATGGTTTTCAGAGCTTGAAAATAGAGAAAGGTCCTTTTTTCCTCCACATCCAATTCGCCAGTTTTTTGAGGTTCATGGCACTGAAAACAAGCATCGTCTGCAAGGCCACTTTTTGAAGTCCTCGTAAAGTGATCCATCGCATGTCATGCTTTTCTTTGAGATCGGCGAAGACACGTTCAATCGTTTCTTTTCGTTTAGCATATAACTGCTTGTTATCCGGTGTGTGCCTAAGATGGTCAACCTCTTCCACATACCTCGCCCAGACATGACGGGTCACTCGCTTGATCACGTCTTTGCTCTCCGTGCACTGGCTCCGTAACGGGCAATTTCTGCAAATACTCGGATTCGAACGGTATTGCTTATATCCTTCCCGGGTTGTAGTCTCATAGATTAACACCTGATCAGCCGGACAGAGATAACAATCGTAATGCTCATCATAGACGTATTCATGCTTCCGGAAGAATCCGTCCTTCGTATGTGGACGGGTGTAGGGCATAACGGGGCGAATCTGCTTACCAGCAACGTTTTACAAATGTGTGGGGTCTTGTATCCGGCATCTGCAGCTACCGCTTGGGGGCAGCCAAAGCTATCTGCAACTTCTTTTAAAACCTCAAGCAACATCTTACTGTCGTGGACATGAGCTCCTGTGACCTTTGTTCCAAGGATAAAGCCATTTCGGTCGCAGGCAGCATGCACCGAATAGGCAAAGGTTTGCTCTTTCTCATTTCTCACAAACCAGCCGCTTTCCGGGTCGGTTGTGCTGACCTTAACTTCCTTGACAGCAGCTTCAGACTTTTGGGGCAGTGGCTTCTTTCCGTGCATTGCCCGGTCCCGATTCAGTTCCGCTTCGAACTCAGTCTGGTACCTTTTCGGCTCTTGTTCCACCATTTGCTTGATGTATTTCTTCTTGTTAGCGTTGGCCTTTACGTGTGTCGCATTGATGAAGAGTACGGAGGGATCCACTAAATTATGGCGGCAGGTCTGTTTCAGGATCTGGCTGAAAATCTGCTCGAAAATGTCGGTATCCTTGAAGCGACGCACATAGTTTTTGCCAAAGGTACTGAAATGAGGAATGGACCGGGTAAAGTCATAGCCGAGAAACCAGCGGTAAGCCACATTAGTTTCGATTTCACGAATGGTTTGGCGCATGGAACGAATGCCGAACAGATATTGAATGAAGACCATCTTAATGAGGACCACTGGGTCAATGCTGGGCCGACCCTGATCTGCGCTGTACAGGTCTTTTACCAAGTCGTAAATGAAGGAGAAGTCGATGACTTTTTCAATTTTACGAACCAAATGATCTTGGGGAACCAGTTCGTCTAAAGCAACAACCGCAATCTGATAGCGGCCATCTTCCATTTCCTGATGAAGCATGATTTTCACCTCGTTCACATTGTTCTCTTATGTATTCGACAAAAAAAGAACCTCAACAGATGTTGAGGTTCTTTTTTTGTTCATATTTTCGTTGACTTCCTTAAAATGGTGTGTTAGTTTATGTTTGAAAATGAGAATCATTATCACCATATATTATATTTATATTATTCATCAACTTCACCGCGATTTCAAGAGGAGGGGAATTTATGCGTGCAACAGAAACAGCGCATACAGATAACGGCTCGAACGTGATGGGCCACATGCAGAAGACGGATTTGAAGGAGATCAAAGCGTTCATGGAGCGCCATTATAATGAGCAGCTCACCATTGGGCAATTGGCGGAGATGGCGAGCATCAGCCCCAAATATTTTGTGGATTTATTTAAACGAAGGTTCGGTCAGAGCGCTATGGAATTTTTGACGGATGTGCGCATTATGCATGCGAAGCGCTTGCTGACGGAATCAGACGCCAAGTTGCGAGACATTGCGCAGAAGGTAGGCTACCGAGACGAGTTCTATTTTAGCCGCAAGTTCAAAAAGGAGGTCGGCTTGTCGCCATCCGATTTCGCTAAAGATTCCAAGAGGAGCATCGCCGTATGCTCATCTTCGACAATAGGCCACTTGCTTGCGCTCCAACTCATCCCGGAGGCAGCGCCTCTCGATCCCAAGTGGTCTCCTTATTATTACAACCTCTACAGCAACAAAATTAAAACGCATCTTCTTTTAACTGATCCTTATCATAAATTCACATTTGAAATTAATCTGGATAAGCTGTGCCGGGCACGGCCGGACGTTATCATTGCCTCAGATCAGCTCCAAATGCGCGAGAGCAGCAAACTGAATGGGATCGCTCCTGTTCACAATGTATCCAGTAAAGCGGGCTGGAGAGAGCAGCTTATGGGAATTGCCCGCTTCTTGAACAAGGAAGAGCTTGCGCAGCAATGGATCGATCATTACGACAAAAACGCCCGAGCCGGACGCGCACAAGCGGCGCAGCAGCTGGGAGACGATCGCGTCATGGCACTGCGAATCTACCAGACTCAATTATTCGTGTACCAGAATCGAGGTTTAGAGGAAGTGCTGTACGATGACTTGCATCTCAAGGCTGCCTGCGAAAGAGGGCTGCAAGGCCATTCCCCGATCTCGATGGATGAGCTTCGTGAGCTGAATCCCGAACGGATTCTACTTGCCGTGTGCCCAGAGGCTTCATCCCGCAAATATTGGCTGTCACTGCAGCATTCGCCCGAATGGAGACAGCTTCAAGCGGTACGGAACGGGCATGTCCATCCGATAACCGCAGATCCTTGGTTCGAATATTCAGCGGTTGCGATAGCTCGGATGCTGGATGAGGCTTTGCTGCTCTTTACTGGAAATTGTCCAAATACATTTCAGGATTATGGCTATGGTGAATCCTTCGCAACGTGAGTATACTCAGAGTCGATTGAGAATCGTTATCATTGGAGGAGAGGGATCGTGTTAAATCGACGGAATGCAGGGGCAAAAGGTTGGAAATTTAGACTAACAGCACTATTGTGCTGTGTACTTATCGGAAGTTTGCTCGCGGGCTGCGGGGCCAAAAAGGAGGATGGCAATGCCGCATCCGAATCTCAGAGCCCGAAAGAAGCCACGTCCAATGTGTCAGCCGCTGCCGCGGGAGCGAAGAATGTTGCGACAACCGAAGAGCGGACGGTAACGGACGAGCTTGGGCATGAGATCAAGCTTCCGTCCACACCGAAGCGGGTATTCGCCCCTAACATGGAGGACTCCTTGCTGAAGCTGGGCGTGAAGCCTGTGGCTCAATGGTCTAACGGGAAGAAGGGGCATGAGTACTTGCAAGAAGAACTGAAGGATGTTCCTAAGTTGGACTTGTCGGCAGGGCTTCCTTCGCCGGAGGTGTTAATGTCCTATAACCCGGAATTAATTATCTTGCACACGGAGACATACGCCAAGGACGCAACAATATATGAGAGCTATGCGAAGATCGCGCCGACGTATGTTTTTAAAAATGCGTCCGGAAATATCGAGAAATCGCTCGTCACGATAGGAGACTTGCTCGGTAAGTCCACTGAGGCTGATGCAGCATTACAGGCATATCGGCAAAAGGTAACGGACGCCAAGGAGAAGCTGAGCAAGGCTGTGGAGAACAAGAAGGTCGCCATCATTCGGTTTGCGCCAAGAGGTATTAGTCTGATGGGAGGCAAGTATTTGTGCGGATATGTGCTCCATCAAGATTTGGGACTTGGTATTACGAAGCTGGTGGCCAATGAGAACAGCGCGAATCTTTCGCTAGAAGTCCTTCCTGAAATGGATGCTGACTATATTTTTGTCATCAACGCTTACGATCAAGGAAGCGACCGCATGAAAGAGATGATGGACAGTCCAATTTGGAAGAGCATGCCTGCAGCTAAGCAGGGTCATGTCTATGAAGTGAACAACCAGTACTGGCTTGGAAGCGGCTTGATTGCGTATGAAAAAATCGTTGACGACACGGTTCGCCTGTTGACGGAATAGGGGGCAAAGCGGTTGGAACAAATGAAATCAACGCTGACGCTTACCGACTTTTCACGCCGCAGGATCGAGATTCCACTTGCAGAACAGTGGGTGCTTCGTTCACGCGCAGAACGGCGATCGTATCAAATAATGGTGGCTCAGCCCCTAGGATCGCCTCCACCAAGCGGTTATCCGGTTATTTACTTGCTGGATGGCAATTCCGTATTCGGCATGATGGTGGAAGCGCTGCGGCTGCAGTGTCGCAGACCGGATAAGACCGGTGTGCTGCCCGCAGTTGTGGTAGGCATTGGGTATGAGACGAACGGACCATATGCACCAGATCGCTTCTACGACTTCACACCGCTGCCTGCCTCGGACTTCAAACAGCGCTCAGACGGCACACCACTCCCCGAGCAAGGCGGGGCGGGGGCTTTCCAGCAATTCATTGAGGAGGAGCTGAAGCCGCAGATCGAGAGTGAGTTCCAGATCGACCGCAATCGTCAGGTGCTGTTCGGTCACTCGCTGGGCGGCTTGTTCACGATCTATACGCTGTTCAGCAAGCCAGAGGCTTTTCGATATTACATCGCGGGCAGTCCATCACTCCATTGGAATCCAGACTACATGCAAGAGCTGGAGCGGAAATTTATCGCGCAAGCACGAATGAGAGAACGCTCATTTCCTGCACAGGTGCTTCTTGGTGTGGGAGAGCTTGAAAAAACGCATGTATGCCGTAACTGTGAGCGCGCGAACGAGCTGGCGAATCGTTTGTCGGCTATATCAGCAGACATAGGAGTAGAGGCGGAATACAAGGAATTCGAGCAGGAAGGCCATGTGTCGGTGCTTCCGATATTGGTGAGCCGGGCGCTGCGATTCGCACTGAATCCGGACAAATAAAGAGAGGTTAGTTGAATGAGATATTCAGGGATTGAAGGCAAGGTGGCCGTTGTCACAGGTGCGGCACAGGGAATCGGAGAGGCGGTGGCCCGCGCGCTTGCCGTTCAAGGTGCAATCGTGGCCGTCGTCGATCGGAATGAGGCTGGTTGCACCAGCCTCGCAGCCGAGCTTAATGCAGGCGGATATCATGCTGCTGCTTATCCAGTCGACGTATCCGACAGTGCGGCTGTGAATCGAACGGTGGAGCGGATAGAAGAAGAGCTTGGCTCGATCGGCGTGCTTGTTAATGTGGCAGGCATTCTGCGGCTGGGCCCGATTGAGACGCTGAGCGATGAAGATTGGCAGTCGACCTTCAGTGTTAATGTCAATGGCGTATTCTATATGTCGCGCGCTGTCGTAACGCGTATGGCGAAGCGCAGATCGGGAGCGATTGTGACCGTAGGCTCCAATGCCTCCGGTGTACCGCGCACACAGATGTCCGCCTATGCGGCATCGAAAGCAGCTACAACGATGTTCACGAAGTGCTTGGGCTTGGAATATGCTCGTCATCATATTCGCTGCAATATTGTGTCACCAGGTTCTACAGATACGGAGATGCAGCGCTCACTGTGGAATGGTCAGAACGGAGCGGAAGCAATGATTGCGGGTTCGCCTGAATCGTTCCGCCTCGGGATACCGCTGGGCAGAATCGCGCAGCCATCGGATATTGCTGATGCTGTTTTGTTTCTCGCATCCGAACAGGCAAGACACATCACGATGCACGACATGTGTATCGACGGCGGTGCGACATTGGGATGTTGATGCTTAGGCTAGGTGTCTGATATATCGGAAGGAGTCGATTGACATGTTGAAATGTGATACCGTTCCCACAAGTGAGGGGATACGGCTTCTAGAACAATATCAGACGGGATCGTCCTTTCTATTCTCGTCGCCTCAAGGTGCATTACTGACGCACGGGGAATGGGCGCGGCTGGTGGATTGGCAGGCCGTGGATGAAGAGAGCTTGCCTCAGGCCGTGTCGAAGCTGCTGGATGCAGCTCGGCAGGGGGATCGTGATTGCCCGGTCGTTGTCGGTGCAATTCCGTTTCACATGGAGGATCCTGTGTGTCTATATGTACCGAAGGAAGTGCACCGGTACAAGCCATTGCGCATGGATGCGCATGATTATTTGCAACAGGAAACGGAACGAGACAGCTATAGCGTACGAGCTGTTCCGGAGCCAGAACAGTATAAGCAGGGCGTCAACCAGGTTCTTGAGCGGCTGCAATCGGGCGAGCTCCAGAAGGTGGTGTTGTCCCGATCTTTGGAAGTGACATTGAAGCATGATGTGGATGTGCAGCGCTTGCTGCATCGATTACTCTGCCAAAACACTCGTGGATATACGTTTGCAGTGCCATTAACGATGGAGCACCCGCATACAAGCAAGGACAAGGGCATATCTGCTGCTAATGGAACAGCCCAAACGTTAATTGGAGCAAGCCCCGAGCTGCTCGTAACGAAGCGGGGAATGCACATTAAGGTGAACCCGTTGGCTGGTTCAGCAGCACGCAGCGATGATCCGAACGAGGATGAGCGGCGTGCCGCCCAGCTTCTAAGATCGGACAAGGATCGGCATGAGCACGCGGTCGTCATTGAGGCGGTCGTATCCGCTCTCCGTCCGTATTGCAGCAAGCTTCATGTGCCGGAAGGCCCGTCCCTTGTGTCTACGAAGACAATGTGGCATCTGTCTACGGAGATAAACGGGGAGCTTGCGGATCATGACATTTCCTCCTTAGAGCTTGCTCTAGCGCTGCATCCGACGCCTGCTATTTGCGGGACGCCTACGGAGGCCGCTCGGAACTTGATCCGGGAGATTGAACCGTTCGAGCGTGGGTTCTTCACGGGGGCGGTCGGCTGGTGCGATGCGAACGGAGACGGAGAATGGGCCGTTACAATTCGCTGCGCGGAAGTGGAGGGCCGCTCGCTGCGTCTCTTTGCGGGAGCGGGAATCGTAGTCGGCTCGTCCGCGGAAGCGGAGCTTGCCGAGACGTCCGCCAAGCTTCGCACGCTGCTGCAAGCGATGGGGCTGAATGAACAACAACCGATGATGATGCAGGGGGGATGAACGATGCTGTCAGGATGCCCGACATGGCCGGAAGAATTTGCTGCACGTTATAGACAGGAAGGATGCTGGCAGGGAGAGACATTCGGCACGATGCTGCGCCACCGTGCAGCCCAATATGGAGAGCGCATCGCAATTGTGAGCGGCGATCGGCGAGTCAGCTATGCGGAACTTGATGAGCAGGCGGATCGCCTTGCTGCTGGATTCTATCGCTTGGGGATTAGGGCGCAGGATCGAGTTATTGTCCAGCTTCCGAATATTCCACAATTTTTTGAAGTTATATTTGCGCTGTTTCGCATCGGAGCACTGCCTGTCTTTTCCTTGCCAGTGCACCGCAGGAACGAGATTGGCTACTTATGCGAGTTCACACAGGCAGCAGCGTATGTAATCCCCGATAAGGACGCGGGGTTTGATTATCGCGAGCTCGCCGCACAGGTGAAGGACACGCTGCCAGATTCGAGCCGCGTTATTGTTGTAGGAGAGCCAGGTGAATATACAGCGCTGGATGATCTGTATGCTGAGCCTAGCATTGGCGAGATTAAGGGGCCGAGCTCTGGAGATGTCGCTTTCCTCCAATTATCTGGCGGGACAACTGGCTTGCCAAAGCTTATTCCACGGACGCACGACGATTACATATATAGCCTGCGTATGAGCGCAGAAGTTTGCGAGTTGAATGAGCACAGCGTATATCTGGCGGTGCTGCCGATCGCGCATAATTATCCGCTTAGCTCTCCCGGCGTGCTTGGCACGCTATATGCAGGAGGGCGGATCGTGCTTGCCCGCGGAGCAAGTCCTGATGAAGCTTTCCCGCTTATTGCCGAGGAAGGCGTCACCATTGCAGCCGTTGTGCCACCGCTCGCCTTAATTTGGCTGGATGCCGCGGAATCGCGCCGCTACGACCTCACTCACTTGGAAGTGCTGCAGGTTGGGGGCGCCAAGTTCAGCGCAGAAGCTGCCAAGCGGGTGCGAACGACGATTGGCTGCACATTGCAGCAGGTGTACGGGATGGCAGAGGGCTTGGTGAACTATACGAGATTCGACGACCCCGAAGAGACGATCATCAATACGCAGGGCCGTCCGATGTCTCCGTATGATGAAATCCGCATCGTCGATGATGAGGATGACGAAGTGGCTCCGGGCGAGGTGGGACATTTGCTGACGCGCGGGCCGTACACCATTCGCGGATACTACCAAGCAGAGCAGCACAATGCAAGATCCTTTACGTCTGACGGCTTTTATCGCACAGGAGATATGGCCAGAATGACTCCGGCTGGATATTTAGTGATTGAAGGGCGGGCGAAGGATCAGATCAATCGCGGCGGCGATAAGGTGGCGGCTGAGGAAATCGAGAATCATTTGCTTGCCCATCCTGGTGTGCATGATGCCGCTGTTGTGTCTATGCCGGATGAATTTCTTGGCGAGCGCACATGCGCATTCGTCATTCCCTATGAAGCTGTCCTAACGGGCAGCGAGTTGAAGGCTTTTCTAAGAGACAGAGGGCTTGCATTATATAAAATTCCCGACCGCGTAGAGTTCGTCGAATCCTTTCCTCAGACGGGAGTCGGCAAGGTGAGCAAGAAGATGCTGCGGGAGCTGATCGCTGCGAAGCAGGGGGCATTGAGCAAGAAGTGAGCAAAAAAATAAGTAAAAAATAAGAGAAAAAATGATCGAGAAGCATTTGAAGATGTGATGAAGCATTAGAAGTACATTAGAAATTGTAACTGCAGAAACCAGAGGAAGTTCTTGACAAGAGCCTAATGAAGGTGCTGGAAAAGTGCCAGAAGAAGTGGCTAAAGAGGTGCCTAAAGAGTACCCAAAAAATACCTACCTATAGGACTGTCTGAGAATGTATCCGATTCGTTAGAAGCAGTACTATGGAAGTTCTATTGGAGTATGTAAAAAGTAATGAGGTTTCGTGTTCATGAAAATGTCTCGTGTTGTTGCAGAGTTTATCCATAAAAACTAGTGAAAAGAGGAGAAACGATGGGTCTTCCTACTATCCTTCCATATCGAATGCCAAGTGAGGCAGAACTGCCAGAGAACAGGGTCGACTGGAGTCCGGATCCAAGCCGTGCCGTACTGCTCATCCATGACATGCAGCAGTATTTTGTCGATGCCTATCAGGCTGGCGAATCGCCGCTGGTTGAACTGATTGCGAATATTAAGGAGCTGCGCGAACGCTGTTCGGAGCTTGGCATACCTGTCGTGTATTCGGCGCAGCCAGGGGGGCAGACTCCTGAGCAGCGCGGATTGCTGCAAGACTTCTGGGGGTCGGGAATTAATGATGGGCCATATCAGAAAAAGTTCGTTGACGAGCTGGCGCCGCGGGTGAACGATATTCTCGTGACGAAATGGCGCTACAGTGCCTTTCAGAAAACGAATTTGCTTGAAACATTACGGGAACGCGGACGGGATCAGCTGCTCGTATGTGGGATTTACGCACATATTGGCTGCCTGATGACCTCGTGCGAGGCATTTATGCAGGATGTCCAGCCGTTCCTCATTGCAGATGCGGTAGCTGATTTTTCGCTCGATAAGCATCGCATGGCGTTAACTTATGCGGCTGAGCGCTGTGCAGTAGTGGCAACGACGGAACGGGTTCTGAACGCTCTTAACCGGAATGCTGCAGAGCAAGAAGCAGAGGAAACAGCCGGAGCAGAAGCGGGTTGTTCAGTAACACTGCAAACTGTGCGTGAAACGGTTGCGGAGCTGCTGCAGGAGGAGCCGTCTGCGATTGGCGATCAAGATAATCTAATCACGCAATGGGGGTTGGACTCCATTCGGATTATGAGCTTAGTGGAACGTTGGAAGCGCAGCAGCATTGCGGTAAGCTTCGTGGAATTGGCGGAACGGCCGACGGTAGCAAGCTGGTGGGAGCTCTTGTCCGCCAAGCTCAGCAGTAACTCGGTGCCTAATTATGATTATTACTCGATATAAAAGGAGGTCATCATCATGCACGATCAGGAGAAGGAACGATGGCCGCTATCGGGAGCACAGGCTGGAATCTGGTTTGCGCAGCAGCTCGATCCTGACAACCCTATATTCAACACCGCTGAATGTGTGGACATCCGCGGGCCGATAGATTCTGCTCGCTTCGAAGCGGCTCTTCGCCAGGCGGTGACAGAGGCCGAGGCGCTGCATGTCCGCTTCGGAGAGGATGCAGACGGTCCATGGCAGAAGATCGTCCCCACAGACGACTGGGTGCTGCACATGATTGATCTAAGCAGGGAGGTTGACCCGGAAGGCACAGCCCGAGCGTGGATGAACCGCGATATGGAGAAGCCCGTTGATTTGCATTCGGATCCTCTTTTCACGGAGGCGTTATTTAAGATCGAGACCGAGCGGTACCTCTGGTATCAGCGCATTCACCATATTGTCATTGACGGATTCGGCGCAGCATTGTTGATGCAGCGTGTGGCGCAAAACTATACAGCATTAACCTATGATCTTCCGAATGGAGCCGGAATGTTCGGTTCCTTGCAATCCATTTTGGAGGAGGATGCGGCATATCGTTCTTCGGAACAGATGAACCGTGACCGGGAATTCTGGCTGGAGCGCTTCTCCGACAGGCCGGAAGCAGTTAGCCTTGGAGGACATGCACAGCGAACGGCCCGTCACTTCGTACGCCGCACTGCGCATATTCCGGCTGCCACGGTGAGCGGATGGCAGTCGATTGCAGCTGAGTCGGGAACAAGCTGGCCGGATGTTCTCGCAGCAGCGACCGCGATATATGTGCATCGGTTGACACAGGAAGAGGAGATCATTCTTGGTCTGCCTGTAATGTGCCGACTAGGATCAGCCGCATTGCGCGTTCCTGGTATGGTCATGAATTTGCTTCCGCTGCGTGTGGAGGTAAGTCCGGAGAGAAGCCTTGGCGACCTGCTGCGTGAGGTGACACGCGAGATCCGCATGATTCGGCGTCATCAAGGGTATCGCCATCAGGATCTGCGCAGAGACTTGAAGCTGCTTGGCGACAATCGCAGGTTAATCGGCCCGTTCATTAATGTCATGCCTTTTGTCGAAGATGTCAGCTTCGCAGGTTATCGCGGCAAAGTCAGCAACCTGTCTGCAGGGCCTGTCGATGATTTGACGATTAACGTATACAGCCATGCGGATGGCAGCGGGCTGCGTCTCGATTTCGACGCGAATCCCGAAATCTATAGCTTGGACGAGCTATATGCCCATCAACAGCGCTTCCTGTATCTATTGGATGGAATTGCGCATGCCGAATCGAATCTGCCTATTGGACAGCTTCCGGTGATTACGCCTGAAGAACGCCGACAGGTGCTTGAAGAATGGAATGATACTGCACATGATGTTCCGAGCATAAGTGTGCCAGAGTTGTTCGAGGAACAGGTGGAGCGCGCTCACGAAGCAGTTGCGGTCGTATGCGAGGACGAGCAGCTTCGATATGGGGAGTTGAATACGAAGGCGAATCGGCTTGCCCATTACCTCATTTCCTGTGGCGTCGGGCCCGATCGTATTGTCGCGCTGTCTCTCCCACGCTCGGTGGAAGCGGTCATTGCCATATTGGCTATCCATAAGACAGGGGCCGCGTATTTGCCGCTTGATCCTGATTATCCAGCGGAGCGGCTCGCCTATATGCTGGAGGATGCTGATCCGATCTGTCTGATTGCGACGAAGGAGACGTCCGTGAGCTTGCCACCTTGCAGCAGGAAGACTATCGTGCTGGATGAATCGGCAACCATAGCTGCGCTGGCGCAATCACCTGCTCACAATCCTACGGATGAGGACAGGATCAGGGAACTCTCAGCACAGCATATTTCATATGTCATTTACACTTCCGGCTCCACTGGGAAACCAAAGGGGGTCATGCTTACCTTTGGCGGCTTGGCCAATCTGCTGCATGACATGAAGGCACGGCTGGCGCTGAGTCAGCAAGATCGGATGCTGTCCGTCACTACGATATCTTTCGACATATCTGTAATGGAGCTGCTATTGCCGCTTATATCTGGATCCGTACTCGATATTGCCCGCAAAGAAACGATTCTGGATCCGTCCGCACTGGCAAGCCGCATTGCGGCAACAGGCGCAACGATCATGCAGGCGACGCCGACACTGTGGCAGGCGCTTGCCGACAGCAGGCCGGAACGATTCGCCGGGCTCAAAATGATTACGGGTGGCGAGGTGATCTCGCTCGCGCTGAAGGTGGCGCTACAGGAGTTGAACGGCGAGGTAAACAATCAATATGGACCGACGGAAACGACGATTTATTCGACCGCGGGGCTGCTTGACCATAGTCAGACGAAAAAGCCGTCTATCGGTCGGCCAATTCGGAATACAAGACTGTATGTGCTCGACAGTTCATTGGAGCCAGTGCCTCCCGGGGTAGTGGGAGAACTGTATATTGCAGGCGCCGGACTTGCGCGCGGATACTTGGGACGTGCGGATTTGACTGCTGAGCGCTTCGTTGCTGATCCATTCGGATCTCCTGGTACGCGAATGTATCGTACAGGAGATATGGTGCGTTGGTTGGCAGACGGCACGATCGATTATTTGGGACGTGTGGATCACCAAGTGAAGCTGCGTGGATTCCGGATTGAAACGGGTGAAATCGAGGCGCTGCTGGGTGCCCATCCTGACATTTTACAAGCAGCGGTTACCCTATATGAGGATCATGCGGGTGAACGGCGGTTGGCGGCTTATGTGGTTCCATCATCATCGTCTGGACTAGAACCTGCGGAGCTGCGTCAATATGCAGCACGGAAGTTCCCGGATTACATGGTGCCGTCCGCTTTCGTTGTTCTTGACGCGATGCCGCTGACACCGAATCGCAAAATCGACCGCAAAGCTCTGCCTGCACCAGATCGCGCTGCCGCAGCAGCGGGACGCGAACCGCGCACACCGCAAGAGGAAATCATATGCGCCTTATTCGCAGAGGTGCTGGGGCTTCCCCGCGTAAGCATCGATGATGATTTCTTCGCTCTCGGCGGTCATTCCTTGCTCGCGGGACGTGTTATGGTGCGTGTACGAGAGGCATTCGGCGTTGAGATGAATATCGGAAGCCTGTTCGAAGCGCCTACCGCAGCGTCTCTCGTGCGGCGTCTCGATTCTGCACAGGAGCAGAGACCAGCCATCCGCGCGAGCTTAGGCAAGCGGCCTGAGCGGCTGCCACTTTCTTTTGCCCAACAGCGATTATGGTTTCTGTACCGGCTGGAGGGGGCAACGCCTACTTACAATATTCCGCTCGTTGCCCGAATGTCGGGCGAGTTGAATGTCGAGGCGCTGCAGGCAGCAGTTTATGATGTGGTGGATCGTCATGAGACACTGCGCACGATTTTCCCGGATGAGAATGGCACATCAAGTCAACTGATACAACATTCCAAGGGTGTACAAATACCGTTCGAGGTGCTGGACGTAAGTGAGCAGGAACTGAACGGCAAGCTAGAGGAAGCAGTACGATACAGCTTCCGTCTTTCGGAGGAGCCGTCGCTGCGAGTTCACTTGCTCCGAACGGCGGCGAACGAGCAGGTGCTCTTGCTGCTGCTGCATCATATTGCAGGCGATGGCTGGTCGCTCACGCCGTTGACTCGTGATTTGTCGATTGCGTACGAGGCTCGCTGCCGGGGCGAAGCGCCGGCGTGGACACGGCTTCCTGTCCAATATGCTGATTATGCGCTGTGGCAGGAACAGCTGCTTGGAAGCACCGATCAAGCGGACAGTCTGATCGCGCGCCAGCTCGATTACTGGACGGAAGCACTGAAGGGATTGCCAGAGGAAATGGAGCTGCCTACCGATTATCCGAGACCTGCGGCCGCTAGCCATAAGGGAGGCACCGTCCGACTGCAAATTGATCCTGTCCTGCATCGTCGGCTGACAGAGCTTGCTCGAGGCAATCGGGCCAGCTTGTTCATGGTGCTGCAGGCTGCGTTGGCCGTGCTGTTCACCCGACTTGGAGCGGGCAATGATATTCCGCTTGGAAGTCCGATCTCAGGTCGTAATGATGATGCGCTTGACGGTTTGATTGGTCTGTTCATCAATACACTTGTCATACGCACCGACACGTCGGGCAATCCAGGCTTTGAAGAGTTGCTGTCCAGAGTGCGCAAGGTCAGTTTGGAGGCGTATGAGCATCAAGATGTGCCTTTCGAGCGCCTTGTGGAAATATTAAATCCGGTTCGCTCGCGTGCTAGGCACCCGCTTTTCCAAATCATGCTGGTGCTGCAAAATACACCAGAAGCTTCGCTGGAATTCCCAGGCTTGTCGTCGAACCTGCAGCTTGAGAGCGTGGGTACGGCGAAGTTCGATTTGACTTGGGAATTGAACGAGCGTCGTAACGCAGATGGAGCGCCGGATGGTCTGGATGGGATTGTGGAGTTCAGCGCAGACCTGTTCAAGCGCGAAACGGTTGAGATGCTCGCTGCGCGTTATGTGCGCATATTGGAAAGCATCGCCTTAGAACCAAGCAAACCGATTGGAGAAATTGATATATTGCTGCCAGAGGAGAGGCACGATCTAGCGAATGATTGGCTGACATGGAGTTCATCTGCCCTAGATGCTGCGCAGGCCACAATTCCGCAATTGTTTGAAGCGCAGGCTGCCCGTTCGCCGCAGGCCATTGCTATCGTTCATGAAGGCGTGGCCTTAACATATGAACAATTGAATAACCAGGCAAATCGCTTGGCACATCTGTTGATGGAGCACAGGGTTGGGCCGGAGCATATTGTAGCCCTTGCTTTGCCAAGGTCGATGGAAATGATCGTCGGCGTATTGGCTGTATTAAAGGCAGGGGCAGCCTACTTGCCGCTTGATCCTGATTATCCAGCGGAACGGCTTGCTTATATGTTGGAGGATGCGGGACCTGTATGTATCGTGACGGATCGGCACACGATTGACAAGCTCCCAGATGGAGGGATGGGGGCAGTGCCGCGCATCCTACTTGATGATCCAGAAGTGATGCGCAAGTTAGCAAGCTGTTCCGAGTCTGATCCTGTAGAGCAGGTGTGCAGACGCAAGCTCTCTCCTTACAGTCCGGCTTATATCATTTATACGTCCGGCTCGACGGGCAAACCGAAGGGTGTGCTTGTTCCGCATCAGAACGTGGTGCGGCTGTTCTCCGCAACCGAGCATTGGTTCCATTTCGGCGCCGATGATGTATGGACGTTGTTCCATTCTTATGCTTTCGACTTCTCGGTATGGGAAATATGGGGCGCGCTGCTGCATGGTGGCCGACTTGTCATCGTGCCTCACGCTGTCAGCAGATCGCCAGAGGAGTTCCTGGGACTGCTCGTGCAAGAAGGGGTAACGGTTCTGAATCAGACGCCGTCTGCTTTCTATCAACTCATGCAGGCGGACAGGGAGCATCCGAACCTCGGGCAAGCGCTGTCGCTGCGCTATATCGTCTTCGGAGGAGAAGCGCTGGAGCTGGGTCGACTGAGAGACTGGTACGAACGGCATGCGGATGATGCGCCGCGGCTTATTAATATGTACGGGATTACGGAGACGACAGTTCATGTCAGCTTCAATGAGCTGAATCGCAATTGCGACGTTCCGGGAGCATCCAGCCTGATCGGCGGATCGATTCCGGATTTGAGGGTGTATGTGCTGGATGATGCACTGCAGCCCGTACCGTATGGCGTAACAGGAGAAATGTACGTATCCGGAGCAGGCTTGGCACGCGGCTATTGGGGTCGGCCGGCTTTGACGGCGGAACGGTTCGTGGCCGATCCGTTTGGCCCGCCTGGAAGCAGAATGTACCGCACCGGAGATTTGGCAAAGCGTGTGATTGGTGGCGGACTGGATTATTTGGGACGTGCCGATCATCAGGTGAAAATTCGCGGCTTCCGCATCGAACTGGGCGAGATTCAAGTCGTGCTTGCCAGACATCCAAACGTAGCTCAGGCAGCGGTCATTGTGCGGGAGGACAGTCCAGGGGATAAGCGGCTTGTGGCCTATGTGGTTCCTGCTGCAAATGCCCCTTGGGATGCGGCGGAGCTGCGCCGACACGCGGCTTCCATGCTTCCCGATTACATGGTGCCATCAGCCCTTATTGGGCTGGATGCATTGCCGCTCACGCCGAATGGCAAGCTGGATCGCAAGGCGCTTCCGGCACCCGATTTTGCCCTTGATGCAGATGGGCGCAATCCGAGAACGCCGCATGAAGAGGTGCTCTGCGATTTGTTCGCTGAAGTGCTGGGTCTTCGCCGTGTCGGGATCGATGACAGCTTTTTCGAGCTTGGAGGACATTCCCTGCTTGCGGTTCGGCTCATCAGCCGTATCCGCGAAGCGCTTGGACGAGAGCTTAGCATTGCGGTATTGTTCGAAGCGCCAACCGTGTCCGGACTCGCGGAGCGAATGGAGTTGGATCGGGACAGCGGGAACAGCGCGCTCCAAGTACTTCTGCCGCTGCGTACGCATGGCGAAGAAATTCCGCTATTCTGCGTCCATCCGGCAGGTGGCTTGAGCTGGTGCTATGCCGGATTAATGAAGCAACTTGGTGTAAATTACCCGATTTACGGCTTGCAGGCACGCGGAATTGCACAGGCTGAGGAGCTTCCGCAGACACTGGATGAGATGACGGCTGACTATATTCGCCACATCCGCATGATTCAACCGCAGGGTCCGTACCGCTTGCTGGGCTGGTCGCTGGGCGGCAATGTCGCGCATGCGATGGCCGTGCAGCTGCAAGAGGCAGGGGAAGAGGTTGCGTTTCTGGCGATGCTGGACGCCTATCCGAGCCACTACTTGCCGATTCGGGGGGAACCAGATGAAGAGGAAGCGTTGACCGCCCTGCTTGCCTTGGGAGGTTATGACCGTGACAGTATCGGCGATGAGCCGCTGACAATTGCAAGCGCAATCCGCATTTTGCGCAGCGACAGCAGTGCCTTGGCTACACTGGATGAAGCGACGATTATGAATTTGAAGGTTACATATGAGAATTCAGTCCGTCTGTTGGGTGCTTATGTGCCGAGAAGGTACGAGGGCGATCTGTTGTTCTTCCGCTCAACGATCATTCCAGATTGGTTCGATCCGATTGAGCCGGAGATGTGGATTCCTTATGTGGGCGGCCGTATCGAACGCCATGATATTGCATGCCGGCATAAAGACTTGTGCCAGCCAGGGCCGCTAGCTGAAATTGGGGCAAGTATCTTACAGAAGCTTCGAAATGCGAGCAGTAGGAAGGGCGTTTCTGAAATGCATGTGTAGGCATCCTCTGTATCGGGTATTCTCTGTATCCTCTATTTTTAGAAGACCATTTTCCCTCTGAGGTGATTAGTTGAGCAAGTTAGGGGGAAGGGGAACAAGGGATCAATATTTTCGTGGCAAAGTGCGAACTAATTATTTTCAATGAAATGCACATGAAACCTACTTATGAAGGGGAGGGGTTGCAGAATGGCAAATCCTTTTGAGCAAGCAGACGGCTCGTTTTTGGTGCTGCGAAATGATGAGGAGCAATATTCGATCTGGCCAGCTTTCGCGGCCGTACCTGAGGGCTGGTGCAAGGTTCTTGGCCCAGCTTCTCGGGAAGAGAGCATCGAATATATTAATTTACATTGGATAGATATGAGGCCTCGAAGCTTGGTGGCGTCAGTGGCATCCGTGCCGGAAGAGGCTCAATGAGCAGGCGCTTGGATCCGAAAAAAGCAGTGTGCATCGTGTACGTGGCAGCTATGTTCGTAGTTGCCATGGACGCGACCATCCTCAACGTTGCGCTGAAAACGATAAGCGACGAGTTTCACATTCCGCCAGCCGCATCGGGAGCGCTTAACGTAGGATACCTGGTAAGCATTGCGATCGTTCTCCCGTTGGCAGGCTGGCTGGGAGACAGATGGGGCACCAAGCGTATCTTCTTGCTCGCACTTACGATTTTTACTGGTGCGTCGGTGCTGTGTGGAACGGCTGCAGATGTACACTCCCTGATCTTCTACCGCATCCTGCAGGGGATAGGGGGAGGTTTAATTACTCCACTCGGAATGGCTATGCTGTTCCGGACATTCCCTCCTCAGGAGCGGGCCAAAATCTCACGGTCGCTCGTTCTGCCAATCGCAATTGCACCTGCAGTGGGGCCAATCCTGAGCGGTGTGATGGTCGAGCACCTTTCATGGCGCTGGATTTTTTATGTGAATTTGCCGCTTGGAATTGCTGCTTTGCTGCTTGGCCTTCTGTACTTGCAGGAGCATAAAGAGCCAGAGGCAGGCCGTCTGGATATTCCGGGCGTCCTGTTGTCAGCACCAGGGCTCGGACTGGTGATGTATGCGCTTAGTCAAGGTTCGCTGCAGGGCTGGAGTTCACCGGTGATAATTGTTACGGGCAGTGTGGGAACGGTGCTGCTGGCGGCACTGGTCTTCGTTGAATTGCGGGTGCAGAAGCCATTGCTGGATTTAAGGCTCTTGCAAGACCGCTTGTTCCGGACGGCAGGACTTGTTGCCATGTGCTCCGCTACGGGACTGCTCGGCATGCTGTATGTATTTCCGCTCATGTATCAGCATGCGCTGCAGGCCTCGGCCTTAGATGCCGGCTTGACGACTTTCCCCGAGGCATTGGGACTTATGATGTCCTCCCAGCTTGTACCACGGTTCTATCCAAGGTACGGGCCCAAGCGAATTATTATAGTCGGACTGCTCTGCACATCGGCAATTTTCGTAATGCTAAGCATGGTTGGGGCGGGAACAAGCCCATGGCTCATACGAGGCATGCTGTTCGCGGTTGGCCTCTGCTTAGGACATACAGTCGGAGCCGTTCAGATTGCGGCCTTCTCGAATGTATCTCCAGCCTCGATGGGACGCGCTACCACTTGGTTCGCGGTTCAGAACAGACTCGGACCGGCCATAGGAATGGCCGCATTGTCCGCCATTATGGCTGCAATGGCAAGTGGCCAACTAACGAACGGAGCTGTAGATGCTGCCAATGCTGGACAGCTTGAAATGAATCTTCTCGCTTATCGTGCCGCCCTGCTCGGTGCTGCTGGATTTCTGCTCCTTGGCTTATGTGCCGCCTTCCGAATTCAAGACAGCGACGCCGCCGCGACCATGAAATCTCGGCAATCTTCCACTCCTGCGGCAAAGCCTGTAAAGGCTGAAGGATAGAGGATAAAGGAAGTATCCTGAAAAGCTAGATTTGTGGTAGCATTACAGTGTATATACTATTGTACAAGTGTTGGTGTTCGTTGTGAACTATTGTCGTCGACCCCCAATAGCGCATAAAACCCGGGGGATCGACAACAAATTGAAATATGGAGATAGGAAGCGAAAATCGCAGATTGAATGTGAAAATATTCGATTTATTCTGTCTTCTAATCACCTCTCTAAAGCTTGTGTGAAGTAGAGACATTTAGTAACATTAGCGTAATAGCAACACTTTATGGGTTTTGAACGTACCTATAAGGAATTGAAACTACTTTGTGACCGTAGATGAAAGAGTAGTTGGTGAAGTTTTGAACGTACCTATAAGGAATTGAAACTGCTTAACAGTGATCCCTCGTTTGGGCTGCTCGTCTTGTTTTGAACGTACCTATAAGGAATTGAAACATTGCAACGGTATCATCTGAACTGGATAGCTTTACAGTTTTGAACGTACCTATACGAAGTAGAAACATATTTCACTGAAGATCGAAAAACATTAAGGTATCAAGGTTTTTCGGGAGGGATAGTCGTCCAGCGTCGGCTGATAGTCTTGCTGATATTGAATCTACCAATCTCTTTGAGTGAACTATAAGGCAAGTGTAGTATAATCAAATCATGGAAAATCGATTACCTATTCAGGACATATCCTTAATCACTGGTCTTAGTTCTCATACTCTACGCTATTATGAAAAAATTGGTCTTTTAGAGGGGATTGAAAGGGATGAAAATGGATATCGTAAATACTCAAAGACCGATATTTTATGGATAGATTTTCTCATTAGGTTACGTAACACAGAAATGCCTATAAGGGATATGCAAAAATTTTCAGAACTAAGACATCAAGGTGATTCTACCGTGACTGAAAGACGAGAACTATTAGAAGCTCATCAAGAAAATGTTCTTAACCAAATTAGGCGACTAGAGAATAATTTAACCAAGATTAATGAAAAAATTGACTACTATAAGAAGTTGGAGGAAAAAGCTAAGTAATACAAATTAATAAGATTGAAGAGACCCTAATCTGAAGGGTCTCTTTTTTTGATAATTAGTGAACATAAAAATTTTTACTTGCCTTAAAGTGCACTCTAATCGATATACTGTTTCCTGTTGAAGAAAGATAGGAGGAGAAAAAAATGAAATATCGATTTATTGGAGATTTAAAGGTTTCATCTTTAGGATTAGGATGTATGGGAATGTCAGAATACTATGGAAATCAAAATATTGAGGAATCGATTGCTACGCTTCATTATGCCTTAGAACTTGGCGTGAATTTTTTTGATACAGCAGACCAATATGGAGTAGGGACGAACGAAGAATTAGTCGGTCGAGCATTGAAAAGTGTCAGACAACAGGTTAACATAGCTACCAAATTTGCTTTTGTAAGAGATGAGGCTGGGAAGGTAATTGAAATCAACGGAAGACCGGAATATGTAAAAAAGGCCTGTGAAGCAAGCCTGGAACGGTTAAATACGGACTACATAGATCTTTATTATCTACATCGTGTAGATCCCAGAGTTCCTATAGAAGAGACTGTTGGTGCTATGAAAGAATTAGTTGAAGAAGGGAAAGTTCGACATATTGGGCTTTCAGAAGTTTCTTCTCAAACGATAAAACGAGCGCAAAACGTACATCCTATATCAGCATTACAGACAGAATACTCCATATGGACTAGAGATATCGAAGAGGAAATCTTGCCCCTTTGCCGTCAATTAAATATTTCTGTTGTTCCATATAGTCCTTTGGGACGTGGTTTTTTATCCGGAAAGATCAAGTCGGTCGATAAATTCGTAGAAAACGATTTTAGAAGGAATGCCCCACGTTTTCAGGGAGACAACTTCAATCAAAATCTTTCATTGATTCGACCATTGGAAGATATAGCAGACCAACTGAACATTAGTCCTGCACAACTCGCATTAACATGGTTGCTTTCTAATGGAAAAGACATCATCCCTATACCAGGGACAAAAAGGAAATCCTACTTAAAAGAAAATATAGCTGCAATAGATATTGAATTGCCACAGGATGTAAAGGACTTTATTGATAAAGCTCTACCTGCAGGTTCAGCAGCGGGTGATCGATATCCTATACATTCTATGAAGTTATTAAATCAGTGAAAGAAGGATGTAGAGTTGGAAGCTTGGAAAAGGAATATGTATATTTTGAGCATTGCACAATTTTTAGTCATGTCTGCATTTAGCTTAATTATACCTTTTATTCCAGTCTATCTTAAAAATGATTTAGGAGTTCACTCTCAATCCGATATTCAGCTTTGGACAGGGATGATTTTTGGAGCTACTTTTTTATCTGCTTTCCTGTTTCAGCCGATATGGGGGAAAATTGCAGATCGAACGAGTAGAAAAACGATTCTTATCCGTTCAGCTATTGGGATGGCGTTTGCCACATTCTTAATGACCTATAGTACATCCGTTTTGCATTTATTGGTTCTGCGATTTATCTTAGGAATTTTCGGTGGATTTATTCCTGCATCTGCTCCATTTATTACAATGAATACTCCTCAAGAAAAAATAGGATATGCTCTCGGTGGAGCCCAATCTGGTGCTTACGCCGGAAATATTTTTGGACCTTTGATAGGCGGAATTTTGGGACAGTGGATAGGATTTTATAAAATCCTTTATGTGTCTAGCGCTATGTTGTTGATTTCAGGGGCTCTTATTTTATTCTTTTTAACAGAACTTAATAAACCTGAACCAAATAACTTGAAACTTTCGACATCTAGAAATAGACGTATTACCTTTTTCTCTGAACTGCGGGAAATTATGAAGAATCCTCTGATTGGAACTTTGTTTATGGTTGGATTCCTTATTCAGTTTTCAACGATGAGTACCTCACCATTTTTGGCTACGTATGTAGAAAGTATGTGGAACAGTGATGCCTATTTAACAACAATGGTAGGTTTATCAGTTTCTATCTCAGGTATTTCTATTATGATTTTTTCTCCTATTTTAGGAAGAAAAGCAGATCAAGTAGGCCCAGAAATTATTCTGTTCATTTCTTTGTTAGGAAATTTTATTTGTTATGTTTCTCAAGCATTGGTTCCTTCTATCGTGCTATTTCTGCTTGCTAGGTTTTTAATGGGGATATTTATAGGTGGACTTCTCCCATCAGTAATAAGTTTAATACGAAAATATGCACCTAAAAAAAAGGAGAGTTTAACATTCGGTTATTATCATAGCGCTCTATTTTTAGGAAATCTAATTGGTCCTTTACTTGGAGGATATTTGAGTGGAATCATTCACATAAAAGGGGTTATTTTGTTGGCTGGTCTCCTCTTTTTGATGAATAGTTTAATTTTAAAATTTCATTTGTTTAGGCACGAATCCTTTGTATCTTTACTGATGAGGGTTAAAAAAGGTTAAGTAGTTTGGCGTAACGGAAATATGGAAACTGCACTCGCTAATACGAAAGTAAGCTTCTTGTGTGTAAAGTAGGCTACAGGAGATAAGGCTCCTACAAGACCGCTTGTTCCGGATGGCAGGACTTGTCGCCATGTGTTCCGCTGCGGGACGACTCGGCATGCTGCATGTATTTCCGCTAATGTATCAGCATGCGCTGCAGGCTTTGGCCTCCAGCCAGCGACGCCGGCACGACCATAAAATCTCGGCAATTTTCTATTCCTACGACGAAGTCTGTATAGGCTGAAGGATAGGGGATAGAGGAAGTATTCTGAAATGCTAGATTTGTGGTAGCATTATAGTGTATATACTTTTATACTAGTGCTTGGTGTTCGTTGTGAATTTTTGCCGTCGACCCCCAATAGCGTATAAATCCCGGGGGATCGACGACAAATTGGAATATGGAGATAATAAGCGAGAATCGTAGATAGAATGTGAAAATATTCGATTTATTGTGTTTGTCTAATAACCTCTATATAGCTTGTGTGAAGTAGAGACATTTAGTCAAATTAGCGTAACAGCAGCACTTTTTTGGGTTTTGAAAGTACCTATAAGGAATTGAAACATACAAGTTGCGATTAAAAGCATGGCAGAGAGCTCGTTTTGAACGTATCTATGGAGGAATTGAAACAGCATATACAAGAAAGAATCGTAGGTCAATGCTTCGTTTGTAACGTACCTATAAGGAATTGAAACAATGTATCGAAGCCCCTACTGGTTTCACATTCTCGAGTTTAGAAAGTACCTATAAGGATTTGAAACCGATTACCAGAAGACGATGGTAAACGATTGGCTAGTTGGTTTAGAAAGTACCTATAAGGAATTGAAACTATCTGGGAATAACTCTTCTGGTGTAGAATCCAGCATTTTGTTTTGAACGTACCTAAAGGGAATTTTATGAATTAAACGATGCAGAAGTAGATGGTCTTGAGTTTGTGAAATAGAGGATTGTATATAGAAAATACAAAAGAGCTATTTAGGCCCTTTTCAGAAAAATCACATGTGCTGAATTTCGTTTCTTAGATATAGAGCATCTTTAAATCCTCTCAAGTAAACCGAAGGTTCAATAATATTTTGGAGGGATAATTGTACGTCTTGAAGAAGAAACATAGTGGGTTGAAGATCTGTAGGAATTGAGTCTTGTAGTTGTTGAATATATTGGTCACATTCAGTAGAAAGCTTTATGTAGTAGGCATTGCTTTTTGAAAGGTCATCGTACAATGATTCCAATCGATTTCGTATTAGTGGTTCTACCAATACTTCAAGTGAATCCAACATAATAGATCATATCCTCCTCTCTATTAACCTTATAGAGTTATAATATGACATTATAGGGTTAATTGCGAAGTTAATTATTAACTTTACAAGATGAAATTATAGCTGGTTTATTGTTTATCTTAAATGTGCGGGCTAATATTATAGCTATAGGAGGGTACACATATGATAAAGTGTAATATCAGGACATTAATGGCGGAACATCGAATTGATGATATTACTGAATTAATGAGTCGATCAGGACTCAGCAGAAATTCGATTAATAAGTTGTATCGAGAAACGAATATTGAAACAACAAAGCTGGAAACTT
This sequence comes from Paenibacillus sp. NAIST15-1, assembly GCF_001894745.1. GTDB lineage: Bacteria > Bacillota > Bacilli > Paenibacillales > Paenibacillaceae > Paenibacillus_B > Paenibacillus_B suaedae. The sequence continues at coordinate 14,985 of NZ_BBYF01000023.1, read as the reverse complement.
TAATAAAGCTATGCGATACATTTAACTGTAAGCTTTCTGACTTGATTGAATATGTACCGGAAAAGTGATGATTTATTCAATAAATAACAGTGAACCAAAATGAAATAAGGAGGTAATAGGTGGAAAACGTAGATTGGATGTGAAATGATTTGATTTTCTAAGCTAGTTCATGTACCTCTATTAGGTTTGTGCGAAGAAGAAGCGTTTAGTAAAATTGGCGTAAGAGCAGCACTTTTGTGGGTTTAGAACGTACCTATAAGGAATTGAAACCACTTCGATACATGACGTTGCCGAGGCGACCGTCTGGTTTAGAACGTACCTATAAGGAATTGAAACTGCAATGAAATTACCAGCGGATTTGACGGACAAGAGTTTAGAACGTATCTATAAGGAAATGAAACACGATAATCGGAATGTCGATTGTAAATGCACCAATAGTTTTGAAAGTACCTATGAGGAATTGAAACGTCTATGATTTAGATATATTGTCTATAGTAGGTACTAGTATTGAAAGTACCTATAAGGAATTGAAACGATAAAGTAAGAAACGTCACTCATGTCTGTAAGTTCTGAAAGTAACTATAAGGAATTAAATATCATTAGGTTGATCTATCACCGAAATAATCGGGAATGCAAACTTTTGTCTGAGAACTGATATTAAGTAGCAGCCGTCCAATCATTATTTTTGACTTTAAGAGCCATTCCGCATTTTCATCGTCCCTTAAAAAATAACGAATTTCATTGCCGTGGTTAGTTTCAAAAGGATCACGCCACGAGTTTTATAATGTACGAATTTGTATTAAAAAATGAAAAGAGCCTTTTAGGCTCTTTGAAAAGAAATCATGAAATCATAATCACATGTGCTGAATTTCGTTTCTTATATATAAAGCAACTTTAAATCCTCTTAAGTAAACAGTAGGTTCAAATCAAAAGCATTCTGCAAGGATATTTGTACATCTTGAAGAAGAAACATAGTAGGTTGAAAATCTGCAGGAATTGAGTCTTGTAGTTGTTGAATGAATATATTGGTCACGTTCAGTAGAAGGCTTGATGTAGTAGGTATTGCTTTTTGAAAGTTCACGTACAGTGTATCCAATCGATTTCGTATTAGTGGTTCAACCAACACTTCAAGAGAATCCAACATAATAGATCATATCCTCACATTCAGTAACCTTGTAGAGTTATTATATTACGTTGAAGGGTTAATTGTGAAGTTGATTATTAACTTTATAAGGTGAATTAACAGCTGAATTATTGTATATCTTAAACGTGCGGGCAGATTATAGCTATATAAATGATAAAGTCTAATATCAGGACATTAATGGCGGAACATCGGATTGATGATATTACCGAATTAATGAATCGATCAGGACTTAGTAGAAATTCGATTAATAAGTTGTATCGAGAAACGAATATCGAAACTACAAATCTGGAAACTTAAATAAAGCTATGCGATACATTTAACTGTAAGCTTTCTGACTTGATTGAATATGTACCGAATAGTGAGAATTGATCTAATAATGAAAGTAACAGTGACTGGAATTGCGACTGTGAAATTTTGTCGTCGACCTCCAATAGCGTAAAATTCCCGGGGGATCGACGACAAAATGAAATAAGGAGATAATAAGCGGAAACCGTAGATTAGATGTGAAATAATTTGATTTTCTGAGCTAGTTCATGTACCTCTATTAGGCTTGTGCGAAGAAGAAGCGTTTAGTAAAATTGGCGTAAGAGCAGCACTTTTGTGGGTTTTGAACGTACCTATGAGGAATTGAAATATGGATGACGTAGTGAAATTATTGCAGGATCAAAATGAGTTTTGAACGTACCTATGAGGAATTGAAATAAATCCCATCGTGGCTCATATAATCCATCAGGCATTTTATGTTTTGAACGTACCTATGAGGAATTGAAATTCAAGTGCTCTATCGTAATACTCATAATAATCAGCAGTTTTGAACGTACCTATGAGGAATTGAAATCTGATTGCCTTTGCTTCACGAACCAGCACTACAGTAGGTTTTGAACGTACCTATGAGGAATTGAAATTCGTACTCAGGCTTACGTACTGCCTGCACTTTTGTAAGTTTTGAACGTACCTATGAGAAATTACAAAAAAAGCATGACTATACGAAATAAGCGTCAAAAGAACATCAATCATTCTCTATCAATAATGACTCCAAATAAGCTTATGCGGATAAGACGATCTTATCTTGCATAAGCTTATTCTATTTTGTGCAAATAAAATGGCGGGATATGACAAATTCAATCGCATGTTGGGAATATATGAGATTAAAATGATATAATAGCACTAGATGAAATGTAATAGATAGTCTTTACGAACCATAATGGCTGCGGCCAATCTGGCAAGGTGTTTTTATGTTGGCTAGAAATCGGGGAGGTAGGAATACATCAATGACAAACAATATGAAGGACGTATTTTGGAGTATTCATAACAATTACAATTATCTGAACAAAATGATGGTTGAAGAAATGGACATTGCTTCTGAACATGGCGGCATAACCGGGAATTTTCGCGAGGAAATGTGGATGAAGTTATTTCGAAGCATCATTCCTCAAAAATACTCGATGGCGCAAGGAGTCATGATTATTGACTCAGCCGGTAACGTATCAAATGAAGTGGATATTGCTGTGTTTGACGAACAGTATACGCCTTATGTATTTCAATATAATACGTTGAAATTTATACCCATTGAAGCGGTAGCACTCGTGATAGAGTGCAAGAGCTCGGACTTACCAACAAAAAATTTAATAAAGTGGAGTGAGAAAATAGATGGTTTAACAACAAAAAGTTCGGGAATCGCGCGCATGGTTACAGGTTATGTTACTGGATTAACGAATCAAACACAGAAAGGTACACGACCAATTAAAATCTTGGCAAGTAATAAAGTCTATAAATCAGAGTCAGGTCCCGATAACTTGGAAAATAGTCTAGGTCTAGGGGAACATTTTGATTTTATCATTCACAAGCAACAAGATGAGGAGACAAGATTTAAATTATTTGTGAAAAATGAAGATAAATCATTAGCATGGTGGGCAAGAAAGCTAAACGGGGTAAAGGATGGAGATGAGAATCTCAAATTAGAACACCTTTCATTAAAAGAGTCAGAATTGCCAGATAAACAAAAAACAGATGAGCTCGCTAGGGATTATCCAGAATTAAGTTTTAATGAAAAACTTTATTTAACGAATACCTTGCAGGACTTACATATCAAAGATAATCCGTTCCTTTCCCTGAACCTGCAATTGAACCAACTGCTTATGCTCATCAATAACCCGATGCTGTTCCCACATTTTGCCTATGCGAAAAGATTCAACGGTATCATTGAGCGCGAACAGGAGAAAGTACGTGAGAAAGAAGAAAAAAGCTTGGTTGCAAATAACTGAGACATAGCTGAGAAAGCGAGGGGGATAAATTGGCTGCATATGTGTACATAGATGTATCGCAGAAGCAGGAGTTTATTTTTAAACGTAATGAGCTGAAAGAAAATCTGTATCATTCGTTCGCGATTAAGGCAGTTACGGAAGATATCAAGGATAAGTCCGAAGCTTCTCTATCGATCTTTTCGCTAACGAAATTTGTAGAGAAAAATCATGCGAATCAGTATAAGTTCGTATATTCCGGCGGAGGTAACAGCATTATTAGATTTTCGACCGAAGAACATGCGAAGCAATTTGTGCAAACATATTCGGCTGAGGTATATCGAACTTATCCTAGTATGGAATTATATATGAGCATCGTAGACGAGAGTGAGCTGCAGGAGCAAGGGGGAGCGCAAGAGGAGAAAGAAAAAGAGATACGCCAGAAGCTGCGCGATAAAGCGAACAAATGGAAGGATAAGCGCATGATGAAATTCAAGCGCTGGAGCTATGGCGTGGAGGAAATTGATGCGACGGGATTGCCCGTATTACATAACGGTGCTTTACAGCGAGAATATCAATTAGCTAAGAAGTTCTTGTACGGAAGGTTGGAAACCAAGACGGGAATTCCGGTCACGGAAGAGCTGAAGGAGTACAAGAAAGATGAAGAAGGAAAAAGCTATATTGGCGTCATTGCCTTGGATGGCAACAAGATGGGGGATATGGTACGCCGAATTTCATCTTTCGAAGAACTTGGAAATTTCAGTGAACTAATCGAAGAAATCTACGAATCGGCAGTCGTCCGTGCACTGAATGAGTTTAAGTTAGTCGACAAGGACATCACATATACACCGATCGTACTGTCTGGCGACGATATTTGCCTGATCGTTCATGCAGAGTATGCGATCCAGATCGCCGCAGCTATCGTGAATAATATTCGTACGCTGTCGCGCGAACACCATTACGGCTCACGCCTTCGTCCTGTCTTGGATGATGGGCAGGCTGAGCTGAGTGCCTGTGCAGGTGTGGCGATAGCCAAGTATAATTATCCGTTTTTTGAACTGGTGAAGACTGCAGAGCTGCTCTGTAAACAAGCCAAGGAAGCGATCTATCGGGTCAAGGGGGATTCGTCCGGAGCGTCATTCATCCATTGGGATACCGTGCAAGGACAAGTGCTTGCTTCTTATGCTTACGAAGATTACGTCAAGCATGGCCGGGATATCGAGCGCTTCCACATGAAGCCGCTTCGGATCGATCAGCAGCAGCCCGTTGCAGATGGAGTGTTCAGCTATGAGGCATTTCTCAATGCGGTAGCAGATATTCAGTCGGCTCAGGCAAATGCAAAAATAAGCAGTTCATTGCTCGAAGGCGTTAAGAAGGTTGTTTACTCCGGCTTGGAATCATACCGGTTATTTATAGATATGAACAAGACTGATGCTAGCCGGAACTTGGTCGAAATCATGCAGAAGCATTTTCCGTGCGACAACTTTGCCATAATGAGTGAACAGCAGGGCCAGACCTTATCATTTACTTACTTACTCAATGATGTAATCGATGCTTTGCCTTACATCAATATGAATCGGGAGGCGGCCATTCATGTACGTGAATCATGATTATAAAATCGAAGTGAGGCTGCGCAGTGAAACGATATTCAGCAGTGGAGAGAAAGAGCGCAACCTCGTGCAATCCAGAGTGTTGACGGATCGATACGGCTTCGTCTATTTCCATGCTAAATCTTTTAAAGGGCAGCTAAAACGCCAAGCGTTCTGGCTATTAAAGCAGTATCAGCAAATCGATAAGAAGGGAGAGCGTGCCCAGTCCTTTTTTAAGTCTATCGTGGTCTTGTTTGGAATCAACAAGGAAGAAATCGCTCTTTTTGCAAAGGAAATGTGCGCTCAAGGTGACGCTGATTTCATGAAAGTATATTGCCGTCAGCAGCCAGGCATATTGCGTTTCGGCCATTTGGAACTGGATGAACGCATTCGCAATCGATTCATCGCGCTACAAGCGGAAGATGAGGAAGAAGGGTATTATCGGATTACACCGCATGATCTCATCGAGGCGCAAACCCACATTCGGACAGGAATTCAACTGGAGAACGGATTGATAAAAGAGGGGATGCTTACTACGTATCATACGGTCAAGCAAGGACTAGTTTTTTATTCATCCATCACGATGGAACCATATGCTTATGATGCGGACTATCTGGAACGAATCAACCAACACGATTTGTCGGATCACTTGGCCGATTTACAGCGGATTGTCTCTTCATTCCGCCGGATAGGAGCCGGCATTCACCGGGGGCGGGGCGAAGTGACGGCAAGGCTGCTCGTTGATGGGAAGGATGCGGATTTCTGCAAGGTCAGTTGTAAAGAAGGTGAACAGCATGCAATTGTATAGCGTGGTAGAGATTACGAATCTGGAACCACTGAAGATCGGAGCGGGCGGAAATAAAGCGAATCAAATTGAGCCGTCAAAAGATTATATTCCGGGCTCCACCATCCGGGGGGCGATTATCGGGCAGCTCATTCGGAGAAGGCTCTTTGATGATTGCATGAACACTATTCTGACCCAAATGGAGTGCTATAACGCTTATCCTTGCGCTGATGGAAATTTGTATATCCCGGCACCGCAGAATTTGCGCATTAACAAGCACGAATATCGCCGAGCAAAGACGGAAAGCCGGTATGATCATTCCGGGAATGCCGGAACGATTGCGCTGACGAACTTGCATGATGGCAGTGATCTCTCTAATCATGATGCTTTGGCCTTTCGATTCATATCTGTACAAAATGGCGAACTGACAGGGCTGAATCCTGTTAAAGAGTATCGCCTTCATCATAATACAAGCCGCAATAAGGGAGAGAAGGATCGGGAAAATCTGTTCCGTTATCAGGCTCTGGCGCCTGGACATACATTCCGGACAATCATTCGATATGACGAATCATTGGCAGGCGTACTCGAGCCTATAATGCAGCAGCCGATGAATTTGTATTTGGGCGGCGCGAAAGGTTCAGGTTACGGATTATGCCGCATGCAACCGCTCGAAATTCATGTAACCGAGTACGGAGAAGCAACAGAACAGCTTGGCTTACGCACATTGTTGAACAGCAAAGTATCATCACCATCCTCCGAACTCACGATCACCTGCTTGTCGGATTGCGTATTCCGGAATGAATACGGACAGCCCGTCAACTATTTGCCGGAAAGCGAGATTCACCGTATAACGGGTGTTTCTGTGAAGCTAATCAAGCAGTATGTTCAAGCAGGCATGACCGAGGGTTACAATATGAAATGGAAAGCCAGATACCCGAAAGAAACGACTTTGAAAGCAGGGTCGGTTCTGGTCTATCAGCTGAACATCGAACTTGGACCAGAAGAATTGAAACAAGTTAAGCAAGCTCTAGAATGCAAGCCAGTGGGCTATCGCGTTCAGGATGGTTACGGATGGCTTGCCGTGAATCTTTCCTACCCGGAACGAATGGCGGTTCGCTCTATACAGCCAATTGCGGAATATCGAGAAGATCGCGCAAAATATGCCGAGCCAGATTGCAGCGTAAATCCGCAGGAAGAGGAAGTGATGTCAATTCTTCTGGCGGGGCTTGAGCCTGTCAAGCAGCGCTGGCTGGAGTTATTGACATGCAAGTTGCAGGAGCAAGGCGAGCAGAGCGGGGAACGTTTCGTCGTTTCTAATCAATTGAACAGCAGCCAGCTGCAGCAGATGAAGGAGACACTGCAACCGTTAATCAAGCACCTTAAAAATGGAGATATGCCTTCTCTCCCGTCTGATAATACGGATCGCTCCTATAAAAAAGATAACCGTTTATGTTCGATCGCCGGTCATCATTTTAAAGAGTTGATCACATTCATTTGCTCATCCGCTTCTTCTTCGGGAAGCTTAAGCCGATTTGCCCAAAATAAGTTGAACGGCAAGAAGGGATCTTTGCTGTTCTCTCATGCCCGCTACCGAGAGCAGCAATTTATAGCCGAACTTCTCTATACGGGCCTGCATGTTGAGCAAAGGAGGAAGGACAAATGAATCGGGCAGTAACGTATCAATTTACGATTCGCGCGGTAACGCCAGCGTATTTTGGCGATAGCAAGCAAGGGGAACTAGTCAGAAATGCACATGGCCAACCGCTTGTGCTGGGAAATGCGATTGGAGGAGCCGTCCGGGATTACTTAAAGCGCACTGCGATTCCGGAAGAGCTTATTTTGAAGAGTATGGGTGGCGACCAAGTATCGGCTTTTAAAGAAAGCAACTTATATATAAGTGATGGGATCGTTGTTTGTTCAGATGAGGCGGTCAAAGAAGGAACAGCGATAGATCCACAATACGGCTCAGCTAAGGATATGCATAAATATACGCTGTATCATTTGCCGGAAGGAACAGAAATTACGTTCCGTATTGAAAGCGATGAGCTAATCGATCTAGATGATTCGAGCCAGCAAAATGATGAGGGGCTGCTTGCAAGCAGCGAATTAGAGCAAATCATTGGGACCTTGGCCGAGGGATTGGAAACACGACAGCTCCGGCTTGGCGGACAGAAAAGCAATGGGTTTGGCGCTTTTGAGATAAAAGAACTCCGCAAACGCGAATTTCGACTAGATAGCGTTGAGGAACTGGAAGGATACATATTTGATGACAGGGATAAAGAAAAAGGAACCTCCATCGACTGGAAGACATTGAACCGATTTAAGCCAAAGTCTTCTGCCAGCGTAACCTTCTCGATGAATGGATGTTTTCCGTATGGTGTCTACCAGAGTTTCAAGGTTAACGATCCTTCATGCAAGGACATGACGGGATTGCAGTACAAGCAGGGGAAATACTACATTCCTTCTACGAGCTTGAAAGGATTAATCAAAAATGAGATCCGTCTCTTACTCAAACGGATGAAAACTGCAGAGGAAATGAATGCTCAGGAATTGAACGAGTTCGTTGAAAATAGATGCGCCGAATTGTTTGGCAGTATCGATAAGAAAGGGAGACTTGTATTTTCCGATGCCATTATTGATAAATCGCGGTTAGTCGAAATCGACCGCAACACAGCAAGCAAAAAGGATGAAACGAAAGCAGAAACATGTCCTGTCTATATTAAAATTGATCGTCTGACCGGATGCGTATATAAATCGGCTTTGAAGCATCAACAAGAAATTCAAGGTGAAGCAGATATTCGCTTGAGTCTTATTATCGACGACACAATAGATGGTAAGCTTAGTCCCTATATATTCCCTCTCATTTATGTGTTACGTCGAATCGGAGCGGGTGACGTGCCGATTGGAGGTAGAACCGTCATCGGACTAGGACAGTTTGCGGCAGACATGGTTGAGGTAGATGTCGGAGGGGAACGATGGAGCATCGAGACCAACGAAATATCGGAGCACAACCGGAACTGGCTTGAAGTGTGCTATGAATCATTTAAAGGGTGGTGCAACTGAAAATGCCGCATACGTTGTTTAACCGGGAAGAATGGACGAATCAGCTTGACGGTGGCGAGTATTTTGTCATTGCCCATCTGCTGAGTCAAGTGCTGATTGGGAGAGAGCGCGATCATAGGAAGGTTTTACAAGAAGCTATGGATGAGAACGCCTTGCTTGAAGCGCATTTTTTTAATAAAGATAAAGAAATCTTTATCAGTCAGCTAGATCAAAAATTAGTGATGTACGAACCGTTGGAGCATGACCATGCCGTATCAGATGAATGGAAAATTATTCGCTCGTATAAACTCGATCCATCGATCGTGAATCAGAAACGGGATAATGAGGAAGAAGTAAAGGCTTATGAGGCCGTCGAAGTAATCGAATATTTGAAACATGATGCTGAGAGTCATCTGGCATATGTAGACAAGACGGTGTTGTACCGTTTAACAGAGGAGTGAATGGCGTGAGGGAGGATAAAGGCAAACCGAATAGAACAGGGAACGGGAATCAATATGGGAAGAAGAAGCAAGAAACGACGTATGTGACACTGCCATATGATTTTATTCCTTTTGCCGAACCGGAGCATCGCGAATTCCCGTATGAATGTACAGAGTCAGGCGGCGATCTTCCCAAGCATAATGATTTCTCCGGTTTGAGCGGATGCATCGAATATGAGATACGCCCCCATTCCGATCTGGCAATAGAAGTAAGGAAGAAATGGAGCAGCGATGATTCCTTTATAAGCGGTAGCGCGATCAGAGGTAAAGTACGGGCGAATGCTGAAATATTGAGTGCCGGTTATCCTGAATTCATCAATCGTACGGAGATGCTGTATCGGGATATTTCGGATAAGCGTTATCGGAATCGGTTATTAGGGACGCCTAACGGTGATATTGGAATTGAACGTGCTATTCACGTTGGATTTTTGAAGAAAAAAGGCAATGAATTTTATGTGGCTCCTGCAAGCAAGTTGGGAGATAAGTTCTTTCTTTCCATTAAAGAACATCGCTTAATGCAAATGAATGGACATGGGGAGCAATTCGCTACCATATGTATTTGGGATGACAAAAGGGTTCGTGATTTCAATAAAAAGCAAGATGAAATTGAACAGAAAACGAGAGAGATCAAACAGCTTCGAGAGCAATTAAAAGAGACGTTAAAACCTATTCAGAGTAAGATCGACAATACTTTTATTCGGGAATTTGCTCTAAATCGGAAAATGCGGGAGGTTCGAAACAGGAAGCTTAATCAAATCAAAGAGGAGCTATTCTCTCAATTAATCAAGATTCAATCTGGGAATGCGGATGAGACTGAAATCGAAAAGCTGAAAAATCTTTATCGGTTATATGTGGACAGATGGGGATTGAAGGCTGAATTAAATTTCATGTATGAGATGATTTATAAAAATCATAAGAATTCTAAATTTATCCCTTATCAAAGAGGGGTATACTTCAAATCAACCGCAAATGGCGGCATTGAAAAGTTGGCATGTAGCCACTCGAAAGAACTAACAGAAAAAGGATATTTATTCAATTCATCGAATGCAAGCTCAAAACGAAGCCATTATTTTGTTCTGGGCCCTGCTGAAAATGCACAGTCCATTCTAGTGCCGCAATCTGTTATCAATGCTTATAATCAAAATTTAGATAAATTCCGCATAACGGATACCGAAAAACAAGACATGGTTAAGGCATTTTATAATATTTTTGATGAATATGAAAAGCTAACTGAAACATTCGCCAAGTCACAGAAGAATGAAGAGGATATTAAGGATGGGTTAATCGTTTTCTACCAGTGTGAAAAGGGAGAAGTGAAAAGCATTGGACGTACTCCATATTTTAAGATTCCGTATATTGGAAAATTGGGCGAATTGATTGGTGTCCAGGATAAAAGAAAAATAGATTATGCCAATGCTTTATTCGGGTTCATTCCAGACGGACAGGATCAGAATAATGACTACCCGATCGCCTATAAGTCCAGAATTCGGTTCAGTCCGCTTGATATTCGAGGTCAAGTTCAAATTCGTAAGGTCGAGAATTTATTGCTTATGACTCCTTCTGCAACGGCTAGCGGAATGTATCTTCGACAGACGTCAGAAGAGAAGCTTACTTATGAAGATGAAAATATTAAATTAAACGGATACAAACACTATCATGTGTTGCCTGAACCGATAGAGCCGCGAAGTGAAAATGAAAAGCTTAAAAATATGGTAAGCACTAGAGAAGTCATATCTTGTAACGACGTTCGTCTTACAGGGAAAATTAATTTCCGAAATTTGTCCGAAGCAGAACTGGGATTGCTGCTGCTAAGCCTGGACTGGAAAGAAGTGCTATCTTCAAGCAAATACAGCCAATATACAGAAGCGTATCGTGAATTCGCTGATAAGGCATATGAACTTATCGGCGGGGCGAAGCCGTATGGATTCGGCAAGGTGCAAATTCATATCAAGCATGTTCAATTAGAGCGTAAAGATGCCAACTTCGATGCGTTAATCACGAATCCGATTAAAATATTAGAGAATCGGTCGGCGTATATTGAACAGTTTATTGACGCAATGTACAGAACGAAAGAAGCAAGTGATATATCCTATTTTGATAAGGTTCATTTCGAAAACTATGTGCTTAGCAAAGTGGAAGAGAGTAAGATCCCCGGAGGGGCGGGCACAAAGCAAAACCCGAAAGATGTCAATTGGGATAATGCTGCTGATGAGATAGCCAAGGATAGCAATAACGGAAAAGGCGGAGGCTATCCAAAGTCTTGGCGCTTAAAAACATCCCAGAAGTAAGTGGTACAGGTTTACAGAAAGGGAGTAAATGGTTTAGGTTTAAGTTGTCGTCGACCCCCAATAGTGCAAAAATCCCGGGGGATCGACGACAATTGAATTTAATCGCAAAACCTATGACATCAAGGAAAAGTGTGGTACATTGATGTTGTTGCTTTTCAATAACATTTATTTTAATTTCAGAAAAACGCTGTAACAGCAGGCTTTTCACGGGTTTGTAACGTACCTATGAGGAATTGAAACATCAAATAGGGAACAGCAAATGATCCCACTATGAAAGTTTGTAACGTACCTATGAGGAATTGAAACCCACTTCGCACAGAGCCAGTATAAATATATAAGGTCATGGTTTGTAACGTACCTATGAGGAATTGAAACGCCAGCATGACCACCGCTTGCTCCCGTGTAAGCAGGTTTGTAACGTACCTATGAGGAATTGAAACAGGGGTAAAAAAATCGACTATACGCTCGTTAGCCGGTTTGTAACGTACCTATGAGGAATTGAAATCCTCCCATAGAGGGTCGTAGCCCGTGTTGGTTGCAAAGTTTGTAATGTGGTGAAGGGATTTACCCTATACTCGGTAAGATTATTGTTTGGAATGTTGTCGTCGACCCCCAATAGCGTAAAAACCCCGGGGGATCGACGACAATTGAATTTTACTGAAAAGCCTATCACGTCAAGGAAAAATGTGGTATATGAGTGTTGGCTTCTTTCTTTTAGGGTTATTTTGGTTTCGAAAAATGCTATAACAGTGGGCTTTTAACGGGTTTGTAATGTACCTATAAGGAATTGAAACTAGCAAGCGTGGACAATGTTGGCAATGATGTTTTGGAGTTTGTAATGTACCTATAAGGAATTGAAACGCCAACCGTAACTTGATATCTTTGATTCGTAGTGACGTTTGTAATGTACCTATAAGGAATTGAAACCTGAGCGCTGCATAATCGTCTGGGTTGTCGAGCAATCGCGTTTGTAACGTACCTATAAGGAATTGAAACACAGCAGAGAACACGTTACCATGCTCTGTGACAGCAACAGGTTTGTAACGTACCTATAAGGATTGAGATAAGAGAAATGGTTCAAATATATGCTCTCATGCTTACGATTGAAAATATTTATGAGGATTGGATTCAGGGCATGGAAATGAGAAGAATGTGGCGGTTACAAGATTATTAACGTGATAGAGGAAAATGAAGATTTGTATAAAATGTTAATTCGGGACGTTAATTTTACCAAGACGAACGGTTTGTATAAATTGTTAGAAATAATACGGCTAAGAATTTTATGAAGTGATTGATCGGGGATTGGTAATGAACTTGCTGTAAATTGATGAATAGAAGAAAACTTTTCTATTTACTATACCGGGAACGATCTTTATTTTTAAATGTTGTCGTCGACCTCCAATAGCGTAAAAAAACCGGGGGATCGACGACAACTGAATTTTGTCGCGAAACCTATGACATTATGGGAAAGTATGGTACATTGATGTTGTTGCTTTCCAATTAAGATTTATACTAATATCAGAAAATGCTGTAACAGCAGGCTTTTCACGGGTTTATAAAGTACCTATGAGGAATTGAAATTGTGATGGACTACTAGCTGTATCTTCTTTCGCTTTGCGTTTATAAAAGTACCTATGAGGAATTAAAATCCCCCGTGTCCTGGATCAATGCAGTATTCGTATCTGTGTTTATAAAGTACCTATGAGGAATTGAAACCCCGCAAGTACATCAGCAGGCTGTGCATTTCCTGACGTTTGTAATGTACCTATAAGGAATGGAAAAAGAGAAATGGTTCAAATATATGCTCTCATGGTTACGTTTGAAAATATTCATGAGGATTGGATTTAGGGCATGGCGATGAGAAGCGTGTGGCGGTTGCAAGATTATTAACGTGATAGAGGAAAATGAAGCTTAACATAAAATGTAAATTCAGAATGTTAATTTTACCAAGACTAACGGTTTGTATAAATTGTCAGAAATTATAAGGCTAAGAATTTTATGAAGTGATTGATCCCTCAGGGATTGGAAATGAACTTGCTGTAAATTGATGAATAGAAGAAAACTTTTCTATTTACTATACCGGGAACGATCTTATTTTTAAATGTTGTCGCGAAACCTATGACATTATGGGAAAGTATGGTACATTGATGTTGTTGCTTTTCAATTAAGATTTATATTAATTTCAGAAAACGCTGTAACAGCAGGCTTTTCACGGGTTTATAACTTACCTATGAGGAATTGAAACTATCCAATTTCGTTTTTTTCCAACTTTATTTCGCCAGGTTTGTAACGTACCTATGAGGAATTGAAACCTCTATTGTCATTAGTTATTTCATGCATAACTTTAAGTTTGTAACGTACCTATGAGGAATTGAAACTTGGTTCACCTCCTTCCTAATGAAAAAGGGACGGGGTTTGTAACGTATCTATGAGGAATGATTCTAAATGTAAGTTATTTTTACCAATCGTTGATATTGAACGTGATCGAGGAAATGAAATGTAACGGATCAGCTTTCGGTATTTAGAGATTTTAGGCTAGTAGCAATTCAAACGTAAATGGAAAATTAAAAAATAACGATAGTATCGATATTCACCAGCAGGGGGAAAGATATTGAGAATCAAAATTATATTAACCTTTGACGGTCGATAAACCGCTTTTGCTAACTCCTCTTCATCGGGAACGAATTAAGCCAATAACATCTAAGTTTAAGTCAACACTGATTAAAGGATGGACAGGAGATTTCTTATTGGAAGGCGATTTAGATTTGATTCAATTAACCTATGATGTGGGACTCGGCGATAAAAATTCTAACGGGCATGGGCTATATGAGGTACGAAACCTCAGGGATGGATTGTAAACTTGCTGTATGTTGGTGAAGGGATTACCCTATACTCGGCAAGGTTACTGTTTGGAATGTTGTCGTCGACCCCCAATAGCGTAAAAACCCCGGGGGATCGACGACAATTGAATTTTACTGAGAAGCCTATCACGTCAAGGAAAAGTGTGGTGCATTGGTGTTGGCTTCTTTCTTTTTAGGGTTATTTTGGTTTCAACAAATGCCATAACAGTGGGCTTTTAATGGGTTTGTAACGTACCTATAAGGAATTGAAACTTAAAATACTCTTTGTAACCGTACGCCCGGTCTGCACTAGGTTTGTAACGTACCTATAAGGAATTGAAACCGGTGAAGCAATAATTGCAATCTTACTGGCGCTGATTAGTTTGTAACGTACCTATATAAAGAATTGAAACATCGTTATCAGGAACATGTCTCATTAAATCGGCAGGTTGTTTGTAACGTACCTATAAGGAATTGAAACTAGACTGGCAAGGGAAGGGATGCCACCGTCTCATAAGCCCCTTAATGAACTTGGACACTAAGAGTGTATATGATTTA
>NZ_BBYF01000022.1 GCF_001894745.1 Paenibacillus sp. NAIST15-1 | reverse complement strand
TACCTCATTCACAAACGTTGCTCGTTGTTCAGTTTTCAAAGAACAATCTCAGTCAGTAACCAATTTCTTAGTTACTTTCTTTTTCTCACCGCTTTGTCAGCGGCGACTTTTATATCTTATCATTTCGTTCATTTCTTGTCAACACTTTTTTAAAACTTTTTTTCAATCTCTTTTCGAGACTGTTTTTGTTTTAAGTTTGTTAACTCATGTCCGAAGCGACATTGATTAATTTATCATAAAGATAAGGGGTGCGTCAACCACTAAATACCTACCATTTTAAGGGAAATGACAAGCGCGAGTCCCGGGATACCCAGAAGCCCCACTCCTGTTAATGTGGCAGGGTTGATAGGTACATGGATTCCCGCTATCCACCCCGTCGAATTCACGATGTACAACAGCGCAAATGCGCTAACTCCATGAAGAAGAAAGGTTATGATACCACGCCAAGCCAGCCGCTGACGAAATAGCACAATGAACAATCCAGCTATGGACACA
The DNA here is from genome assembly GCF_001894745.1 of Paenibacillus sp. NAIST15-1. Lineage (GTDB taxonomy): Bacteria > Bacillota > Bacilli > Paenibacillales > Paenibacillaceae > Paenibacillus_B > Paenibacillus_B suaedae. The sequence goes on along the minus strand of NZ_BBYF01000022.1, from coordinate 88,635 downwards.
AGGAGCAGACCAATCAACAGCATCTTCGTCACTATAATACCTCCCCTAACCGCAATGCATGCATCCCTGCACGCTTGGCTCTCTTCATCAGCATGGCAATCCGCTTCTCAGCTGCCTCAAGCGTCGAGATCGCATAATCCACCTCATCTGTACCTAGTGCATGCTCAAATCGCACACAAGCCATTCTCCACTCCGCAACCGCATTACGGATATCCCTCATAAGAAGCTGCTGCTCAGACAACATTAACCCATACTCACGCTTGTCCTTATTTCGCATGAACCAGTTCTTCATACGTTTCCACATGAGTTCCCCTCCCCACATTCACTTTAGTCATGAATATGAACGTCGGGACAAGACTAGAACCTCTTTATGAGCTGCTTCGACCATGCGAGACAGCACTTTAATGAACAGGAATATCAATCATTCCTCTTATAGATAACAAAAAAAGCCCTCGATATTCGAGAGCTTCTATATCAAATCATGAAGAAACAACATTTCAGGCCTGCTCACGATGGAGATCCACCATTACAGAACATCCCTCCGGCCTTCTAACGCCTTAGACAAGGTCACCTCATCGGCGTATTCGAGGTCACCACCCACAGGAAGTCCATGAGCAATTCTCGTTACACGAATGCCGAACGGCTTCACAAGCCGCGAAATATACATCGCTGTTGCTTCCCCTTCAATATTTGGATTCGTAGCCAAAATCAATTCTTTGACCCGCTCATCACTCAAACGCTTAAGCAGCTCAGCAAGACGTATATCCTCTGGGCCTACTCCCTCCATTGGTGATATCGCGCCCTGTAGCACATGGTAATACCCCATGAACTCTTTCGTTCGCTCCATCGCAACCAAATCCTTCGTTTCCTGAACAACACACATTACTGAGGCGTCACGTGTCTTATCCGAGCAGATACGGCAAGGATCAATATCTGTAATATTGCAGCACACAGAGCAGTAGTGCAGGTTCCGCTTCACATTAACGAGCGCCTTTGCAAAATCAATAACGTCATCTTCCTGCATGCGGAGTACATGGAACGCAAGACGAGCCGCTGTCTTCGGCCCAATACCGGGCAAATGTGTAAATGCCTCGATCAACTTGGCGATCGGTTCTGGATAATACAATACGGGCTCTCCTTTACGATAGCTTAATCAACGAACTCAACATCGTCTCACATCAAAAAATGTCCCCTAAATGGTAGAAACGGCATATACCGGAATCGGTATATGCCTCACATTCGTGCGTCTAGATTAGAACAAGCCAGGAATTTTCATTCCGCCTGTGAATTTGGACATGTCGTCATTTGCCATGTCTTCTGCTTTAGTCAACGCATCGTTAACTGCAGTAATAACAAGGTCTTGAAGCATTTCGATATCTTCTGCATCCACTACTTCTGGTTTGATGGAGATGCTAAGTAGTTTTTTGTGGCCGTTAACCTCTACAGTAACAGCTCCGCCGCCAGATGTACCAGTTGCTTTCTTTTCAGCCAATTCTTCTTGAGCTTTCAACATTTGCTCTTGCATTTTTTTAACTTGCTTCATCATTTGGTTCATATTGTTCATCGCCGTGAATCTCCTTTTTTCTCCATTTGATAAAAGTTACTCTTTTATGACAACGAGATCTTCTCCAAATAGCTGGATAGCCTCGTCAATCCATGGTTCTTGAGAATTATTGCGGCCTTCTTGGCCCTCTGGCTCCAGTTGGAACTCTTGCTCTTCCTTGTCTTCGGTCCGGGCCGCTGCGGCTTCCCAGTCCTTGAGCATCATCGTGTCCATCTGGTATGGCTTGCCGAAGGTGTCGGATAGCACTTGCTCGATCACCTGCTTGTTGGCAGGCTTCTCCGTCGTATCTCGGTGAATCGAATTTTTGAAACCAATAAGAATTCGGTCCTCCAGACAGGATACAGGTTCACCATTAACCAGCCAAGCATGGATGGTAACACCCGCTTCCTTCACTCGCTGCAGCACTTGTCCCCAAGTGCCCCGAATACGATTGAATTCAGCGCTGTTATGATTCGCAAGATACCGCTCGAACTGTGGCGGCTGCTTAGAGAACTTGGATACGCGTCCAGATGGGCGTGTTGCTGCAGGCGTGCGTTCATGCGCCACCTGTTCCTGACGACTTCCACCTGACTTCACCAGCTGTTCAACCTTCGCCTCTAAAGACGTAATTTGTTGACGCAAATGTTGCAGGGAGGATGAATGTTCCATTCCATCCTGCCGAACCTCTCCCTGAGCGGAATCCCCAGTGTCCGTATAATGATTCATCGGACGCTGTCCTGAAGCTGCCAATTGAAGCAGCGCGACTTCGAATAAAGTCTGCGGCTGCACAGCATACTTCATATCCGTCTGGTATCGATTCAGCGTATCAATGATATGAAATAGACGACTCTCTGTGAATCCCTCCGCCATTTCACGGAAAGACTCTACGCGAGTCAACCGGTCCGTTAGCGCATCCCCGCTCGGCACCATCTTCATCATAAGCAGATCTCGGAAAAAGTACAACAGGCTTTCCATGCACTTATCCGCACTCTTGCCTTCCTGCATCAACTGCTCAACCACCGAAAGAACAGAACCTACATCACCCGCCTGTACTGCTCGGGCAAGCTCCGCAAACCTCTCTTCGGGCATACCTCCTGTAATATCCAATACCTGTTGATAGGTAATGGCTCCATCAGTAAAGGAGGCAGCTTGATCCAGCAAGCTGATCGCATCACGCATCCCGCCATCAGACAGCTTCGCAATATAAGTCAAACTGTCATGATCTGCCTGGATGCTCTCTTCTTCGCACACCTGAGCCAAGCGCTGTACTTGCTCAGCAAGTGAAACTCGACGAAAGTCAAATCGCTGGCAACGCGAAATAATCGTGGCCGGAAGTCGATGCGGCTCCGTTGTCGCCAAGATGAACATCACATGCGCTGGCGGCTCTTCTAACGTCTTCAACAAGGCGTTAAAAGCTTCTGTCGTCAACATGTGTACTTCGTCAATGATGTACACTTTGTAGCGAACTTCCGTTGGCGCATACTTCACCTTTTCGCGAAGATCGCGAATTTCCTCTACGCCGCGATTCGATGCAGCATCGATTTCCACTACATCCATCACCGCGCCAGCAGTTATGCGTCGACACGCTTCACAAGCGTTGCAAGGCTCCGGGCCTGGCCCTTGTTCGCAGTTGACAGCCTTCGCCAGTATTTTCGCCGCACTTGTCTTCCCGGTTCCTCTTGGACCGCTGAACAAATATGCATGCGAAAAACGCTGCTCCCGCAGCGAATTTTGCAGCGTTTGAATAATATGCTGTTGTCCGACCATGTCTTGAAATGACTGTGGTCTCCATGCGCGATACAATGCGATATGAGCCATGATGCAACCTCGAAAACGTTTTTACTTATTATACTATATCATAACCTCTAAAAAAACAGCCATTCCCTCTCTTTGGAAAAGAGGGGCGTCCGTCACTGCTCTATGAGCCCTGATAAGGGACAGCGAGCGTGAATGTCGTGCCAAACCCCTTGGATGAAACGCGTATCGTACCGCCCAAATCATGGATAATCCGTTGGCATACCGATAATCCAAGCCCTGTCCCATTCTGCTTCGTGGTGAAGAAGGGATCGAATATCTTATCGACGAGGAACGCAGGAATTCCCGGCCCCGTATCATGGATATCAATCAACACACGTTGCTCCACACTATCCCGCTTCACACTTACCGTAAGTGTGCCACCCTCCACCATCGCCTCAATACCATTTTTGGCGATGTTGATGAACACTTGCTTCAGCAGCTCGCGATCGGCAACCACGTTCGGCACAGTCTCTCCCGCCTCGTATCGAACATGTACACCGTGCAGCACTGCTTCACTCCGAATAATCGGCAAAATATCATTCATCACCTGATATACATTCACACGCTCAATCGTGACATGCTTCGGCTTGCTTAAGAGTAGAAACTCCCCAACCAACTCATTGATTCGGTTGATTTCGGTCAGCATGATCTCGGTGTAATGGACTTCCTTCGCCATCCCCTTGTCACGCAGCGTCTTCTTGAACATTTGCAGAAACCCCTTAATAGAGGTCAAGGGATTACGAATTTCATGAGCTGTTCCTGCGGCAATCTGTCCAATCATCGCCAGACGGTCGCTTCGCTGTACCTGCTCCTCCAACGAGCGCAAATTTGACACATCCTTGAATAGCACATAAGCACCTACGATCTGCTGCTGTTCATCACGCATGACATTCGAATCCATAAGAAGCTCATATCGATCCACACCATTGCACCAAGAGACAGCATGATTCCGCACACTCACACCTTCAAGCAGAGAACGTTGTACGAGATGATGCTCTGTAGGCATGTCACCAAACAGCTCATTGACCCGTCTCCCGAGCGCCTTCTCTCTCTCCCATCCCATCACTATGCACGCCATATCACTGATGTCTACCAATGTGAACTGATTATTCAGCAGCATGATCCCTAAATTCACATCCTGAATAAAAGCACCGGCAAATTGCTGCAGCAGCGTTAGTTCCGTATCCGCCGCCTGTACATTTGCTCCTTCATTGCAGGAATCAGACATAGAATTCTGCGACAGAGCGCCGTGTAACGGCATGCTTGAATCGATCATACACTCACCTCTTTTTGCAGAAACGAAAATGAGATATCCGCTCACTTGCTGTTCACTCTAAACTTCGCCATCAGGCAATCTTTTTCCTGCTGTATATATAATATGAACATGTATTCATATTAGTTGAAACAAAAAAACACCGGTTATCCCGGTGTCCTCGTATGCACTATATGAACCGTGCACCTGTTATTGATAATTGCGATCCGAGCGGCACTTCTACACTACGACTCAGGCCAGGCTTCCCTCCGGCACATGAGCTCTCCTACTTATGGCTGCTTCCTTCCGGACCTGACCAAGTTCATAGGCACCCATTGCGGAGGACCCAGCCGTCAACACCGAGTGTAAACGCCAAACCCCACATCGACAAAACCTCTAACAGGAATTCAACCTCGCTACAGCGGATTGCGAGTTACAGGGCACCGCTACCTCCCCGTCTAGCACGGCATAACTTAGTATAGACGATTTGCTGCAAAAGTGCAACTGACGTCATTTGTTAACAGATATGGCATCTGCTTCTTCCTTACTGCCATCCGCATCTTCTTCCATTTGTTGCAAATACTTCAACAGCACACAAAGCAATGAACTCATAAGTCCAGATCCTAAATAAATCCACGGCGTAGCACCTGATACCGGATACAGCCATTGCAGTGCACAAGCTGATAACACCGCATATACCAGTACATAAATGACCCAGAATGAAGCAAGGGACACAGTCTTAGCCGCCCAGATGAGCTCCAAAATGATAACCCCTACTAATGCGAAACTTGTGACAGCGAGACTGAGCCATGCTAGTACAACATTACCATCCGGCAGAACTGGCCACCCCCAAGCAGGAAGGGCCCTTGCAGCCAAGCGAAAAATACCGTATTCAACCCCAACAACGAAGAAAGTAGCAACCATCACAATGAATGCGTCTTTGAACAACGTACCCGTTCCTCTTTGCAAACGATGCCCAAATTGTTCCGATCGCGCATGCTTGCGCCGTTCACTCCACTCTCCTGCCGCAACAAATAGAACCCCCAAGAAAAGCGTGCTTCCGACGATGGACAAGGGCAGCCCACCCTTGATGATGTGCCATATAAATCCCAAACTAAGCTCAAACAACCTTTCGATCACGCCGTTCACGCTCCGCTCCTTCTACTGTGGCCCCAATTCAAAGTCCAAATTCACCGGTTCTTTGGGCATTGTATCATTTACCGCTGGTCCACCCGTAGTAGGTACAGATTCATCAACAATATCCAAGCGAAATCCATCCACCCAGACTTGGCCCGGGCCGCTTAATAGCACGCCAAAGGCAATCGCCTCCGCATAAGGTGCAATATCAAGTACAACTTCATAGGGCCTCCATTCGGTCGTGCCGCTAATCGGACGATTGTCCATGTTGTCGAAGTTAATAGGCACTTCATCCTTCCCGTCAATCCGCATCCACATGCCTGCCCATCCCTGCACGTCGTCCGTCTTCAGAAACGCTGATAAGCGAAGGCGCTGTCCCACATAATTCTCAGCCTTGAACATTTGCATCAACGTGCCAAATCCTCGTGGATCCGCATCCACTTTTCCTTGAATCGTACCTGACGACCTCCCGCGATATACATGAACGTGATCAAGAGTAACGCTATATTGGTGCGGATACACACCTGTTATGATCCATCCCTGTGGAGCAGACTGCATCATCCCATATCCGGTATTCTCAGATTGATTGTTCTCATCCATTCGATGATCCCCCTCTGGCGTTAAAAGCATCGGAAACCTTGGCGGTATACATGCGGTGTCATGCCATACCGTTGCTTAAAAGCACGAGTGAAGCTGTCTTGCCCAGAAAATTGATATTCTAATGCGATGTCCAGTATGCGCTTGTCCGTTGACAACAGCTCCACCGCAGCCCTTGCCAATCTGCGCTCCCGTAACAATGTCGCTGCACTGACCCCCACATGCCGCTGAAACACACGATTAAAGTGAAAACGGGAGACCGTGCAATGTTCAGCTATGTCTGCTGCATCCACATCCTCTGTAATATGCAGTTCTATGTAGGCTATTGCTTCTCTGATCCATTTCTCGTGCTCCAGCCACATAGCCAGCCCTCCCCAGTCATCTTGAGGCAATGCCAGCACATGCCTCGGAAATTCCCGTTCCATTCAATCGTACCGTATTTACTCCCCTTTGTTTTGACATTTTGTGCGAAATCGAGTTCCGGACAGCAAACATCAAGTCAGGAAGGATAAAAATATACAAAAAAAATGAACTCCCTTGGCTGTTGCCAGCAAGGGAGTCCATATCGTAAACAGACGTATTAGATACCGTATTTCTTTTTGAATCGATCCACACGACCACCAGCATCCAAGAACTTCTGCTTACCTGTGAAGAATGGATGGCAAGCGGAGCAAACCTCTACCTTCAAGTTCTCTTTAACGGAACCTGTTTCGAAAGAGTTGCCGCATGCGCAAGTTACAGTCGTAATGAAGTATTTCGGTTGAATTGCTTCTTTCACTCGAATTCACCTCTTTCCGCCCTGAGCCCTTTGCGTGCCCAGAGTATATAAAAACACATGAATGGATTATAGCATGTTTGCATCTAGTTCGCAATCTCATGTTATAACCATATTCTTGTCCGCCATAACAGCGAACGAGCGCTTAGGAGCTCACAGAGCTGCTGCGTGTTCTGCGCGGAGGCGGGGTTGGTGTTCCGCTCGTATCAAGTGCTGCAAGGAACTCTTCGTTCGTCTTCGAATCACGCATCTTCTTCAAGAATTGATCCACGAATTCCGGAGACTCGTTCATGTTCTTGCGAATTGCCCACAGCTTATCAAGCTCTTCCTTCGACAACAGCATTTCCTCGCGACGCGTACCCGAGCGACGAATATCGATAGCCGGGAAGATACGGCGTTCAGCCAGCTTACGATCCAGATGAAGCTCCATATTACCCGTACCTTTAAATTCTTCATAAATGATGTCATCCATACGTGATCCTGTCTCAACGAGTGCCGTTGCCAAGATCGTCAAGCTTCCACCCTCTTCAATGTTGCGGGCAGAACCGAAGAAGCGCTTTGGACGATGGAAGGAAGCTGGATCAATACCACCAGACAACGTGCGGCCAGACGGCGGAACCACGAGGTTGTATGCCCGCGCCAAGCGCGTAATACTGTCAAGCAGGATAACAACATCCTTCTTATGTTCCACGAGACGCAGTGCACGCTCCAGAACAAGTTCTGTTACCTTGATGTGGTTCTCAGGCACTTCATCAAATGTGGATGCTACAACCTCACCTTTTACAGAACGCTGCATATCCGTTACTTCTTCCGGACGCTCATCAATAAGCAAAACGAACAGCTCAATCTCAGGATGGTTGGTCGAGATGCTATTTGCAATCTCCTTCAGTAGCAATGTCTTACCAGCCTTAGGAGGAGCGACGATAAGTCCGCGTTGTCCAAGACCAACAGGTGCGAGCATGTCCATAATGCGTGTGGACACTTTGTTGGAAGCCATCTCAAGCACAAGTTTCTTCTCTGGATATAGCGGTGTCAGGGCCGGGAAGTGCAAGCGTTGAGCGGCTTCATCCGGATTTTCACCATTGACGGCGTTAATCTGAAGCAATCCGAAATAGCGTTCGTTCTCTTTTGGCGGACGGCATTTTCCCGATACAAGATCACCAGTACGCAAATCAAATCTGCGAATCTGAGATTGAGAGATATAAATATCTTCCGAGCTAGGCAAATAGTTAATAGGACGCAAGAAGCCGAAGCCCTCTGGAAGGATGTCCAATACCCCCTCCATAAACATGAAGCCGCCTTGTTCCGCCTGCGCGCGCAAGATAGCAAATATTAATTCTTTTTTCTTCATTTGACCATAGCCAGGAATCTGAAATTGTTTTGCTAGTTTATATAGCTCGGTCAGCTTCTTCGTTTCCAAATCGGAAATTTGTAAATCCATGAATACAACTCCTATTCTGTTGATAAATACAAATGATGTCAGAAGGATAAGTCCATTGTGAAATCGTTACGTATAAACGCAGCGGCGTGTCAACATGAGATATGAAGGCTGGTTGATACAATGAGATGGTGGACAGATAACAGATGGGAACCATTCGGTCTGGGTAAAAGATAGCCGTTGAAGCGAAGCACTTATGGAAGTGATGGTGCTAAACGCTGCAGCCTCTCCAAGGAATAGAAAGGGAAATACTCTTCGTACGTTCAATCCTGCCAAAAAGTTGCATTTTCTTCTGTATCCGAAAGAGAATGCTCCACTTCCACTCTCTTTCGGACACAGTCCAATACACAAACGACGAATACTAGATGAAATTCCGCACAGCCACATGAGCAGGGCGCATCATGAGGAGCATCACCACACCTTAACTGACGATCGCGAAATGATCATTATCCTATTTTTACCCTATTACCGTCGAATTATTCCGTCTGACGCCATACATCAGCGCCTAAATTTCGCAAATTTGTGACTAGGTTGTCATAGCCACGGTCAATATACTCTACGCCGGAGATTTCAGTAATGCCATCCGCTACTGTTAGTCCTGCAATGACAAGCGATGCTCCCGCACGCAAATCCGCTGCTTTCACTTTCGCGGCATGCAACTTGGTTCCTTCAATGACAGCAGAGCGACCTTCTACACGGATTTTAGCTCCCATGCGAAGCAGCTCAGGCACATTCTTAAATCGATTGCTATATACGAGATCGGACAGCATACTTACACCAGTTGCTTGCGTGAGCAAGCTTATCATCGGTGATTGAAGATCGGTTGCGAATCCTGGATATACAAGCGCCTTTACATCGATAGACTCGTAGTCAGGCTGACCAAGCACGCGAAGGGATTCGTCCCCTTCTACGACTTGCACACCCATTTCCTCCAGCTTCGCCGTAAGTGCTTCCAAGTGCTTAGGGATAATATTGTCGATGAGAATATCGCCGCGCGTTGCAGCAGCAGCGATCATATAGGTTCCTGCTTGAATGCGATCCGGAATGATAGAATGACGGCAGCCATGCAGCCCTTCTACACCTTCAATACGAATCGATTCTGTACCAGCACCCTTGATTTTGGCACCCATTGCATTGAGCAGGGTCGCCACATCTATAATTTCAGGCTCTTTGGCCGCATTTTCGATAATGGTGATGCCTTTGGCTCGGGAAGCCGCAAGCATAATATTAATGGTTGCTCCTACACTAACCACATCGAGGTAGATTTTGGCGCCGCGCAATTCACGCGCCGAAATATGGATCGCTCCATGTTCATTGGTTACCGTAGCACCCAATGCTTCGAATCCTTTAATATGCTGATCTATCGGACGGGGTTCAAAGTTGCATCCTCCAGGCATGCCTATTGTCGCTTCGCCAAAGCGGCCGAGCAAGGCGCCCATTAAATAATAAGAGGCACGCAATTTCTTCACAGGTCCGTTATGCATCGGCATCGAAATCATGCTAGATGGATCAATTCGCAAGGCAGAACCTTCCCAGCTTGCCTCTCCACCGAGTTCGGTAATAATCTCCGTATAGGTTGCAACATCACTTAATGCCGGCAAGTTATCGAGCACTACTTCACTCTCTGCTAAAATCGCCGCAGGAATGAGTGCGACTGCACTGTTCTTCGCACCGCTGATCTGCACAGTGCCACGCAGCGGCCGCCCACCGCAAATCATTAACTTTTCCATCACAAGCTAAGTTCCCCCCACGCCGCACCTATCACAGGTTCGGCTCGCCCATATGCTTTATTGGATTCATGTTCATTCATCATAACGCTAAATAATCGCAAAAAAGGGAAGAACACCGGCGAACCGGTGCTTTTCCCGCATTCGTAAACATAAATATGAGTATCGATTATGCTTGGTTGTTGGATCCGAACAAGCGGATTTTGTTGCGAACAACTTCAACCATTGCATTGCGTGCTGGCGTCAAGTATTTGCGAGGGTCGATAACGTTCGCATCTTTAGCCAATGCTTCGCGGATAGCCGCTGTGCAAGCAACTTGGTTTTCTGTGTTCACGTTGATTTTACCTGCACCTGCTGCGATCGCCTTGCGGATGGATTCGTCAGGTACACCGGAACCGCCGTGCAATACGACTGGAACTGGGATTTTGGAAGCTACTGCTTCAATGATATCGTAGTGAAGTTTAGGCTCGCCTTTGTACATGCCGTGAGCAGTACCAACAGCGATTGCAAGTGCATCTACGCCAGTTTCTTCGTAGAAGCGGATTGCTTCTTCTGGGTTAGCCAATTGAGCTGCATCTTCGTCTACGTGAAGATCGTCTTCAACACCGCCGATTGTACCCAATTCACCTTCAACGGATACGCCCATAGCGTGAGCTGCTTTAACGACTTCTTTAGTCAAACGGATGTTGTCTTCGTATGCATGGTGGGAACCATCGAACATAACGGAAGAGAATCCGGCACGAATACAAGCCATAGCTACTTCAAATGTGCTACCATGGTCAAGGTGCAAAGCGATTGGCAAGCCGGATTTCTTAGCAGCTGCCTCAGCCATTGCTACTGTGTACTCCATTCCCATGTAACGCAAAGCGCCTTCGGATACACCAAAGATAATTGGCGCGTTTTCTTCCATCGCCGCTTCTGTAATTGCTTGTGTGAATTCCAAGTTATTGATGTTGAACTGACCTACTGCAAATTTGTTTTCTTTTGCTTTAGGCAAGAACTCGTTCATCGAAACTAATGGCATGGTCTCCATCCTCCTAGGAAGTTGTTCGTCGTCTGTCTATCTAGATTATAGCCGACATCTTATACGGTGTTATTATATCACAATTGAGCGTGAAAAAGTAAACAACCTCTTGACAAAACAGCTACATTACGTTTACGGCAACCGCTTTCCCCGAAACCGCTGCCTCATTGGCCGCTTCCATCAATTTTGTCAGGTCCAGCGCCATTTTTACGTTGTCCATGCTCACTTCTCTGCACTGCACATGACCGACCCATTGCTCAAACATATTCGGGATCGGTTCATCAAATGGAACGATGCTCCATTCGCCATCCCCCTCATTCAGACGAATGCGTATTTGCTCATCCGGCATTCCGTACATAATGCTTCCTCTTGCACCATGAATCTCAATCATGAACGGGGATTGACCGGTAACAAACCCTGTTTCAGCAATTCCAATGGCACCTCCAGTATATTGGAGCAGCGCAACTGCGTTATCCTCTACTTCTTTACCCGTAACATAGCCGTACGACGCAGTTACGGTCTCAGGCATTCCCAACAGTGCACGGGTAATGTACATCGGATGACAGCCAAGATCAATCATTGCCCCACCGCCGCATTCCGCCCGGTTGTAGAAATGCTCTGGCAGCCATCCTGCCAGTGCTCCATTATGCGCCATACGCACACGGACCAGCGATACATCGCCTATAGCACCCTCTTCTACTATTCGACGCAGCGTAACAATATCGCGCTCACACAGCTTCCGAAGAGCAACATTCAACACAACACCATTTGCTTCCACAGCATTCACGATGCGATCCGCTTCAGCTGACGTAAGCGCTAATACTTTCTCAGTGAAGATGTGCTTGCCAGCTTCCGCTGCCTTCACCATAATATCCTCGTGAAGGGAAGTCGGCGCTACTACAACAATCGCATCAATATCCTCTCTCAGCAGCATGTCATCCAAGTCCGGATAATAAGGCACATGATAACGGCCTGCATAGCGCTCACCGCGCTTGGCATCTTCATCCCATATTCCAACTAGCTCTGTATCTGGATGATGAAGGATAAAATCTGTATACTCTTCTGCATGAACATGCCAATAACTACAAACTGCTACACGTATCATCATTAACACCCCTGTATGATCCCTTATTGTCTTACTGATGTTATTTTGCTTAGCAAGTATAGGCCAGGATTTAGACAACACGAGAAACGAGGAAAGCCCCTAATGGGGTCTCTGCTGAGCGCCCTCCACTAGAGGCATGTCCAATTCTTCGTTCTTCGTACCACATAGCAAAATTGAAGGCCTTCCTCCGACCTTGCTCAGATAACATTGAAGAAGGCCAGGGCATCCCCCGGCATGTTTCTTGTTTATCGTTCGTACGCCACTTCTAAGAAGGCATAGTCATCTGATTATTCGGCTGTCCCTGCTCTAATGTCATATTGACCGCAACCCTCATCTCATCGATGTCGAAAGGCTTCGTAAAGTGCATCAATGCTCCGAGGTCCGTAGCTTCCTTAATCATATCCAACTCGCCGTAAGCGGTCATCATAATCACATTCATATGCGGCTTCATCAACTTGATCTGCTTCAAAATTTCCAACCCATCCATGCCCGGTATCTTCATGTCCAACAGGACAATATCCGGCGACTCCTCTCTTACGATCTCAAGCGCCATCTTGCCATTGGAAGCTTGATAGGTCGTATATCCTTCGCTACTGAACACTTCCATGAGAAGAACCCGAATACCATTCTGATCATCGACAATCAATACTTTCTTATTACTCAACTGGTACCCCTCCCACCGCGTCTCACGAGCGAGTGTGCAGCATCCTCTAGTTCGAATGAGTTAATCTCTCACACTGCATGCTTATTTTACCACTCCACATGTACTGTACATATTCGCTTCTTTACAATAAAATCCTTCTTCTTTCAGGAAAAACATCACAACTCCCACATAAAAGCAAAAAAAAAGCGAAGACTCTCCAATTAGGAAAGCCTTCGCTTCATATATTTTATGCGTTATTATCCACGGTGCTTCATTGCCGCTTTGACGAATTCACGGAACAATGGCTGCGGACGGTTCGGACGAGAAATAAACTCTGGATGGAACTGAACAGCCAAGAACCATGGATGGCTTGGAAGCTCGACAATTTCCACCAGTCGCCCGTCTGGGGACGTACCGCTAATCTTCAATCCAGCACCTTCAATTACTTCACGATATTCATTGTTGAATTCATAGCGATGGCGGTGACGCTCGTACACCAGCTCATCATTGTAGCAAGACATAGCGAGTGATCCCTCTTGCAGCTTGCAAGGGTACAGACCAAGACGCATTGTGCCGCCCAAATCTTCAATATCCTTCTGCTCTGGAAGCAGATCGATAACCGGATATTCTGTTGCTGGGTTGATTTCGGAGCTGTTCGCGCCATTCAATGCTGCGATAGAGCGTGCATATTCAATAACCGCAACTTGCATACCAAGGCAAATACCGAAGAACGGAATTTGTTGTTCACGCGCATAGCGGATCGCTGTTACTTTACCTTCGATACCACGATCGCCAAATCCACCTGGTACCAAGATACCGTGTACACCCGACAACTCTGCATCTACGTTTTCCTCTGTAATCTCTTCTGCATTCACCCAACGGATATTGACTTCTGTATTTGCATCAATACCTGCGTGAGCCAATGCTTCTACGATAGACAAGTATGCATCATGAAGAGCAACATACTTACCAACGATTGCAATCTCAACTTGTCCTTGAAGCTGCTTCACACGGTCAACAAGCTTCGTCCATTCCACCATGTCTGGCTCTGGTGTCTGAAGCTTCAAATGATTTACAACATAATCATCCATTCCTTGCTCATGAAGCATCAATGGTACTTCATACAACGTGGAAGCGTCACGGCATTCTACAACCGCATTCGCATCAATGTCGCAGAACAAGGAAATCTTGCGCTTCATATCCTCTGCAAGCTCATGTTCTGTACGGCATACGAGCATATTCGGTTGAATACCGATGCTGCGCAATTCTTTGACACTGTGCTGTGTCGGCTTCGTTTTTACTTCGCCCGCAGCCTTGATGTAAGGGATCAAGGTAACGTGAATATACATCACGTTGTCGCGGCCTACATCACTCTTAATTTGACGAATTGCTTCCAAGAACGGCAAGCTCTCGATATCGCCGACTGTACCACCGATTTCGGTAATAACTACATCAGAACCGGATTCCTTACCTGCACGGAATACGCGTTCTTTGATTTCATTTGTAATATGCGGAATAACTTGTACAGTTCCGCCAAGGTATTCACCGCGGCGTTCCTTTGAAATAACTGTAGAATACACTTTACCTGTTGTCACGTTGCTGTTCTTCGACAGGTTGATGTCGATGAAGCGCTCGTAGTGACCCAAGTCAAGGTCTGTCTCAGCTCCGTCATCTGTTACGAATACTTCGCCATGCTGATAAGGGCTCATTGTGCCCGGGTCAACGTTAATGTAAGGATCAAATTTTTGGATCGTTACTTTGAGCCCCCGATTTTTCAGCAATCTGCCCAGGGATGCAGCCGTAATCCCTTTACCAAGAGAAGAAACGACGCCGCCCGTTACAAAAATATACTTTGCCACTGGTGAAACCCTCCTATGATCAAGTGCATTCAAGACATGTTCTCGGGAGGCTTTGTCTGTAGAACAGGTTCGATACACGCGAGTTCCATAATCTCATGATGTTATCGTAACCCATTTATGCGATATTCATTGATGCAAAATGTCATTAAAAAAGCTCCTGTCTAAAATGTCCGGAAATGGTGTTCCGTAGTGGACGGGAGCTATTTTATACGAATCAAATTGTACCAATTGCAATCGGCAACAAAGCCATAAAAAACTGCAATTCGTATCCTAAAAAAACAAAAAAGTGACTCCCGTAGTGTCACGGGGCACTTTCTTCATATGTGAAAATGACTCTATTTAATTACGTGCAAATGCAAAGCCCATATGCTAGTTTACTCTGTAGGCATTCTCGTGTCAAGGGAGATCGAGTTGATTTTTCGCAGGGGCAGATTATATGGAAAATGCCGCTTACGTATCCCTCCTGAACATACCCCAGATCAGCTAGGATATACAGGAAAAATAAGCAAGCGGCATTCTAAAATGCGAAATCAAATCCTGAAGAGGATCTTACATATCCTCTTCCCGGTCATCCTCTTCTTCGAAGTCATCGTTTTCTTCTTCGTTCAGATCCGCATCTTCTTCATCGATTTCCTCTTCGATGTCAACATCATCTTCTACATCAGAATCTTCATCCTCGAAGATCTCCTCTTCCTCTTCGCCATCTTCATCGACGAAGTCGAAGTCTTCTTCTTCATCATTGTTGAAGCTGTCGTCATCATCAGAGTAATCATCATCGTCGTCATCGTTAATGATGCGTGGACGAGGTGTACCCCCGGTCATCGCCTCTTCAGAACGGTCAACCGGATACCAGCGCTTCAATCCCCACAGGTTCTGGCCAACACAAGCAAAACGACCGTCAATGTTAATTTCCGTATATAACTGCGCAATGACATCGTTAATTTGCTCTTCGTTCAGACCCCGCAGCTTAGCGACTTCATTCATGAGATCGCGGTAATAGAAAGGCGTGTTGGCAGCTTTCAGTACCATGAAGGCAAGATCCACCATCGGTATTTCTTGCACTTTTTCAGGGTCTAATTTCAAATCCAGCGGTGTGCTCATTCGGACACATCCTCTCTCTCTAAAAAGTTCAAATTGCATTCACTTATCCATGTTCACACATAAGTAAACCCGATCTCAAGTGAAAATGCAAGTTTTCTTCCTATAGACGAGGAAATGCCACAAGTCGGACAAAAAATAGAAACGCGAAGGGAATCCCTTCGCGTTCGACTGTATCCGCACCCGATGAAGGCTCACGCCCCGTATCGGGTGTGCTAAGCCCTTCGTCGGCTCTTCTTCATACTATGTCCGTGGAAGTCTTTTGACACGGTGGAAGGCCTATCTTTCGCAAAAAAGGCATCTACCCCAGTCCACGCCGGGGTCTGATGCATACGATATGTAAAATTGTCTGTTCAAAAAGACGCTTCAACCGATCCACATTCGTTCGGGTTCACTTGATTATCATATGTACGCTTTTTGAACAACCGTTACAAAGGAACTGTCGGGAGGGACTCGACATTGGATATTACGGGCTTACTCCAGTTACTTATTCAAGGGCTCAGTACCACTAAGCCCTGCGAACGACAACTGCTCATCCGCTTCCGCACCCATGAACAGTATGAACAATGTTCCGAGGTGCTGCATGAACTCGAAGCAAGCAGATCTGAGCTTGCTGATATTCGCAAGGTTCCACTCATTGATGGCTGGGTATATCCGGCCAGAACGGACTTCGATTCCGCCCTGCTATCGACCGCTTATGATGTTATCGTAGAAGAAGATATTCATCTCTCGATGCACGCCGTATCCCAGCGTCCTGTCAATTGGGAGCGCGGCATTCCTTGGGGGGTTAAGCACATCAAAGCACCCCAAGCTTGGAGCACGACTACCGGTTATCGTGTTCATATTGGTGTCATTGATACCGGGGCTGATTTCCACCATCCTGACCTTCGGCACTCGCTCACCCGCGGCATTAATCTGATCCAGCGCGGTTTGCCCCCACATGACGACAATGGCCACGGCACCCATATCGCAGGTACGATCGCCGCTGCCAATCAAATGTACGGCATTATCGGAGTGGCTCCTCGCGCCATTATTCATCCCGTTAAAGCATTCGATGAAAATGGAGCTGCCTTCGTATCTGATATTATCCAAGGCATTGATTGGTGTGTCCGCCATGGTATGAATATCATTAATATGAGCTTCGGCATGAAGACCCGCAGCAAGTCGCTGCTCACTGCTGTCACGAACGCTTATAATGCTGGCGTAACCGTTGTCGCCTCCTCTGGCAATGATGCGAAGCGGAAGTCTATTGATTACCCCGCCCGTTACTTGCAGACGATCTCGGTTGGAGCTACTGATCGAATTCGGAAAATTGCCTCCTTCAGCAACCGCGGCCGTTACGTCGACATCTATGCACCCGGCGATAAAATTGTATCTGCTTGGATCAAGGGCAAATATCATGAAATGAGCGGCACCTCAATGGCCACCTCACATGTAAGTGGCGCTATTGCTCTGCTGCTTGCCATGAAGCCTGGTCTCAAGCCTGGTGAAATCAAAACCTTGCTGCGACGATCGGCAAGTCCGATGCGAAGCCGGAATACTACTTCTCGTAGTTTAGGAGAAATCGATGTCATGCGCCTCCTTAAGGAAGCAGAACGCTGACGAGATCCGAACGGGAACAAACACGAGAATGGATGGAAACAAAACAAGGGCAGCCGAGCAAGTCGACTGTCCTTGAAGTTCATTCATGTAGTTGTGCTGTGGTCTAGGAGGCCATTACCGGATCTAGCTTCGTTCGAGGCGTGTTCCACAACTCTGTCCACTTCTTGATTGCAGAGATGAGGATGATGACTCCGAGCACCATCATAATCATTGACAACGATGCATTAAGAATGCTGTAGCCCTTATTAGTTGGATTCAAGTACACATTGGATATCATCCATATTCCCGCATAGTTAACGGTTACGAACAAGTAAGCGAGCGGCACAAGACAAGTAAGTGCATACCAGCGCTTATCCGCAATCTTCATAATAACCGTAGCACCGATGATAAGACCGATGGAAGCCATCATCTGGTTCGATACCCCGAACAGCGCCCATACCGATCCAATATCGCCAGAGAAGAGCAGGTATCCCCACAAGAAGCAAGCAAGCGCACTAGCAAAGATGGAGCCAGGTACCCAATCTACTCGTTTCAATGGCTTATACACTTCTCCGAAGAAGTCTTGGATAATGTAGCGCGCCACACGTGTTCCCGCATCAATTGCGGTCAGGACGAATACCGCCTCGAACATGATAACAAATTGGAAGAAGTACGACGAAAGCGATTCGAACCATGGGAACTTCGTGAAAATGTACGTCATGCCAACTGCGAGTGTTACAGCTCCACCCGTGCGGCCTTCCAAGTTCAAACCGATCTCTCGCGCGAGATCCGGCAAATGAACCACATTCATGCCCAGCGTCTTAAACGCTTCTGGCGTTGAGTTAATTGCGAAGTAATCAGCAGGCTGCAAGGCAGTTGCCGCTATAAGTGCCATAATCCCTACAACGCATTCGACCAGCATCGCGCCGAAGCCAACGACTTTAATATCGCTCCAGCGATCCAGCATTTTCGGTGTCGTACCCGATCCTACGAAGGCGTGGAAGCCAGAGATTGCTCCACAAGCTATCGTGATCGAGATGAACGGCCATACTGGGCCTGCCAGTATTGGGCCTCCGCCGTTGATGAATTCAGTTACGGCAGGGAATGGAATATCAGGATTGATAATGAACACACCAACGATAAGAGCAATGAATACTCCGATCTTCATAAAGCTGCTCAAGTAGTCGCGCGGTGCAAGGAGAAGCCATACAGGCAGTGCTGCCGCAAAGAATGCATATATCGGCAAAATAATTGCCAGCGTCTTCATATCAAAGGTCAACCATTGGCCAAGCGCGGTACCTTGAATGTAGGGACCCATAAATACACCGACCATCAAAAGTACAAAACCAACGGTAGAGGCAAGCTTCAAATTGCCTGTCTTCTTGTACCAAATCCCAACCATCATGGCAATCGGGATCGTGATGCCTACCGAGAAGGTTCCCCATGGATTGTGTTCAAGCGCATGGAGAACTACCATCGACAGACCCGCCATCGTAATCGTAATAATGAACAGCATCGCTAGGCCCGTACAGAAGCCTGCCACTGGCCCAAGCTCATCCTTCGCTACCTCAGAGAGCGACTTGCCTTGCTTGCGCATGGAAGCGAACAATACAACCGCATCATGTACAGCACCGCCGATAACGGCACCGATCAACAACCAGAGCAGCCCTGGCAGATAACCGAACTGGGCAGCTAATATCGGACCAACTAACGGCCCTGCCGCAGCAATGGCTGCGAAGTGATGACCGAAGGTCACCCATTTATTCGTCGGCACATAATCCTTGCCGTCATTTAATTCGTGCGCCGGAGTAGGCTTGGAATCGTCTAGCTTTAACACTTTGTTTGCCATAAATGTTCCGTAGAGGCGATAGGTGATCATCAAGATGCAAATCGAACCAATCACTATTGAAACCGCATTCATGATCGTCCACTCCTTTCGAGCTGTTGCTGTTATCTTACCTTATGAAAACAGCATTACCCTGTTTTCAAAGCAGAATGCCGCATGTCCATGATGAAGTGCACAAAAAAAGGATTGAAATGCAAACGATTTCAACCCTCTCTTCTATCCTTATTCGCCTCTTCTCCATCTCATACCAAAATTGATTGGATGATTAGTGAACGCCACTATTTTAAAATCCTAGAAGCTGCTTAAGTTCCTTCATATAGGTACGACTCACAGGCAAGCTGGATCCGTCCTGCATCTTCAGTTGGCATGTGGAGTGGAACCATGGCTCAATCTCTACAATGCGATCCACATTCACCAAGTAGGCCCGATGCACACGAATAATGGATGGGTGAATCAGCTTCCGCTCCAGTACACTAAGTGGTTCTCCTACACGATAGCGCTGTTCTGTCGTTGCGACGACTGTCTTTCCCTCTTCAAACCCGATGTACACGATGCGATCCACATGCAGAACAACAATGCGCTCATCCACCGTCGTAATGGCAAGCCGCTCTACCCGTTCTGTCGGGATAGACCGGGAATGTGATATTACCTCATTCTGCATCAATGTAACTGAACGCGAGCCCTGCTTCTCCAGCTTCTCGACGGTTAGCTGAATGCGCTGCTCATCGAACGGCTTTAAAATATAGTCAGCAGCGTTCAACTCGAAAGCACGCAGCGCATATTCATCATACGCCGTTGCGAATACAATCGCAGGTGGCTCATCCAACGCGCCCAACCGTTCTGCTGCCTCCAACCCACTCGCTTCGGCAAGTTGAATATCGAGAAATACGACGTCCGGACGCAGCGCCCCTATGCGCTTCAACGCCTCTTCCATCGATTCTGCCTCTCCTACAACGTCAACCCGTTTCGTGCGGCGAAGCAGATAACAGAGTTCGTCACGCGCTAGCGGCTCATCATCCACGATAAATACTTTCAACATCGATGTCCCCCCGTTCGCTATAATGAATCGGCAACGTAATCGTGACCGATGTCCCTTCTCCAAGTGTACTATCGATTTGAATCGAGCCCCTGCTTCCATACAGTTCTTCTATTCGCTTCACAATATTGCACAGCGCTGTGCCTGTTCCTTCTGCAGACGGAACCGCCTCATTGCCAAGCGCGGCCATGGACTCTGGTGCTATGCCCTTCCCATTATCCTTGGTCGTAATCGTCACGCTAGCTCCATTCACCTGCGCCCGAATCGATACTATTCCTTGCGACAAAGCAAATCCCTTGGAGAAGGCATGCCGAATCGCATTCTCCACCAGTGGCTGAAGCGTGAATGGCGGTATTAGTACGTCCATAAGAGAACCGTCAATGTCCGTCTCTACGACATATTTGCCGGGGAATCTCGCCTGTTCCAATGACAAATACGCTTCCACATGCTCTAATTCCTTGTGCAGCGGGATAAGCATCTTACGTGCGCCCTGCAGATTGCTGCGGAAAAACACACTGAGCTGCTGCAGCAATTTGCGCGCCTTCTCCGAATCGGTGCGGCAGAGAACGGATATGGTATTGAAGGCATTAAATAGAAAGTGCGGGTGAACCTGAGCTTGCAGCGCCTTGATCTCCGCATCCTTCAGCAGCCGACTCTGCCGTTCTGCTTCCGCCAATTCCAACTGGGTGGAGAACAGCTTGCCAAGACCCTCTGCAAGCTCTCGTTCTACTCGATCCAGCCGTGAGGGCTGCTTGAAGTACAGCTTCAATGTGCCCACCGTACGGTCATGCACCTTAAGTGGTAATACGTATGCAGCTTGCAAAGGACAACTCGGCTCGAAACACTGAATCTCTTCTCGTGAGGATGCCTTATGAACAATGCCCTCCTCCAGCACTTGCTTCGTCAACTGCGTGGATATTCCATTCAACGGCACATGATGGTCGTCCCCCGCGCCCACGTGCGCAAGAATGTGATGCTCATCTGTAATGGAGATCGCGTCAGCATTCGTACCTTTCCATATGATCAACGCCGCTTCTCGGCATGAATCGCTATTTAACCCTTGACGGAAAAACGGCAAGGTCTGATCGGCGATATGAAGAGCGTTATGGGTCAACAGCGCCCGAGAGCGCTCCTCTTCCTCATAGATGGATTGAATAATCAGCATGAATAATAGAATGCCGAATCCATTGACCGCGACCATCGGCACACTAATCAGCTTGACGAGTTCCCAAGCAGAGCTCCAAGGTTCCGCTACGAGCAAGATGGTGCCCATCTGCGCACACTCCATCCCTATGCCGATCAACGCTGCATGCCATGCAGCATGCTTGCCTTGAATCATACGAAAGCGCTTTCCAACGAGCCCAGTGATAATACCGGCCATTATCGTCGATATCCCACAAGCAGCAGCGGTATAGCCGCCAAGCGATAGGCGATGCAAGCCCGCAATTAACCCAACACCTGTTCCGACAAATGGACCGCCAAGCAGTCCTCCAATGACAACACCCATAATGCGTGTATTCGCAATGGCACTTCCCGTCTCTATATCCATATGCCAAGCTTGTGAATATACCGAGCTATTATGAATTTGCACACCAGTATAGTTGCTGATTACCCCAAACGCGCCGAACACGAAGATCAGCAGCCATTTCTCAGCTGTACCGTGTTCATTATGAACAATATGTCGAAATGACTTCATACGCGACAGCACAAATGCGATGATCAGTAATACGCCTACCCGCTCGATCATCAGCGGAAGCAAATACAGCATCCCGTCACCTACTTTCTCTCTAGCTCGATCCTCTCGATGGTTCTTGTTCTTATTCTACCGAACAACTAACTATTGTGGGAACAAGAAAAGCGTCCTGCAAGCTAGTTTCAGCTCACAGGACGCTCTATATTAGGCAATGAACATTGTAACTCTCGTTAGGCGCTGTCTTACATCTGTTCTGGAGCAGATACGCCAACCAGACGAAGTACGTTCGCAATTGTTGTACGAACAGCGCCGAGCAATGCTAGACGGGCTTGTGTCTGCTCTGCATCCTCTGTAATGACACGCTCTGCTCTGTAGTAGCTGTGGAAGAGCGATGCCAGCTCGTACACATAACGAATCAAACGATGTGGCGCATAGTCGCGGGCAGCAACTGCAATCTCTTCTGGAAGCTCACCCAGCTTGCGAAGCAGGTCGAATTCATGCTCTGCCGTCAGCTTCGCCAAATTCAGCTCATTCAACGGCTGCAACGCAACCCCTTGTTCTTCCGCCTGACGGTAAATGCTGCAAATACGCGCATGCGCATACTGTACGTAATAGACAGGGTTCTCATTGGATGTTGAGATCGCCAAGTCCATATCAAAGTCAAGGTGGGAATCCATCGAACGCATTGTGAAGAAGTAACGGATTGCATCAACGCCCACTTCATCCATCAAATCTTCCATGGTTACGGCTTTCCCCGTACGCTTGGACATTTTCACTTTCTCGCCATCTTGGAACAAGCTAACCATTTGCGCAATCAACACGACCAACTTATCCGGATCATTACCGAGTGCTTCCATAGCCGCTTTCATACGTGGGATGTATCCATGGTGGTCAGCACCCCAAATGTTAATCATTTTGTCAAAGCCACGGCCGTATTTATCCATATGATACGAAATATCTGGAGTCAGGTACGTGTAAGAACCATCATTCTTCACCAATACGCGATCCTTGTCATCGCCGAATGTCGTTGTGCGCAGCCATGTTGCACCTTCATGCTCGAATACATGTCCGCTTGCACGAAGCGCATCCAGCGCCTTCGTTACCTCATTGTTCTCGTAGAGCGATGTCTCGCTGAACCATACGTCGAACGGAACACGGAAGCGATTCAAGTCGCGCTTGATTTTATCCAATTCCTTCGAGAGACCGTAAGTACGGAAATAACGCTCGCGCTCTTCCTCAGACAAGGACAGCAGACGTTCGCCCTCTGCTTGAACAAGCTCTTCCGCAAATCCCTTAATATCTACACCGTGATATCCATCTTCAGGCATTTCTGCATCCTGTCCCAATGCTTGCTTATAGCGGCATTCAATCGATTTCGCAAGATTGTTCACTTGGTTCCCTGCATCGTTAATATAATATTCGCGCGTTACTTCATAACCCGCGTAATCAAGCAGGTTGCACAATGCATCGCCGACAGCCGCACCGCGTGCGTGTCCAAGATGAAGGCTTCCTGTAGGGTTCGCAGATACGAACTCTACCTGTACGCGTTGACCGCTGCCAGCCGCAATCCGTCCGTAGTCGCTGCCTTTTTCATTCACTTCGTGCAAGATGTCGTAAAGATAGCTCTTGTTCACACGGAAATTAATAAATCCAGGTCCAGCGATCTCTGCGCTTTCAATGGAAGCCGCTTCTTTGTTCAGGTTCTCGATGATCGCTTCAGCAATTTGGCGTGGATTGCGCTTCGCAATGCGCGTCAACTGCATCGCTGCATTGGATGCCAGATCACCGTGCGTCTTATCCTTCGGCACCTCAATAACGAACGCAGGAATATCCTCGCGCGCTACAAGACCTGCCTGTACGATTGCATCCTCAATTGCTTGCTTCACTTGATTGTTTACTCGTTCCATTACACTGCTCATATGTCTCGTTCCTCCTGCATCTTATCGTTCATGCCTGTTTCAGGCGGGTGTAATACGTAATTGAATATTGAATTTCCCCGTGCAGCGTTCTTCTATATATAATTGATACGACCACGCTATACGCAATTCGTCGAATTGTAGCGGCCCTTCGAACGGCCAAGGCTTGTCCCAAGACAGCTTCGATGTCGCTGTTGTTAGAGGAAAGCGAATCGCAGATGAACGATAGTAACCATTCTGTCTCGCTCCAAGAGCAAATGTCTGCTCTGCTTCAACCTGTCCTCTACGCGTTAGCTTCACCTGGTTCTCACTCACCTTCAGTGTAACCTGTGTACGGCTCGCATCTTCGGCAGAATCACTTCGTCGCTTCACCCGCTCCGGCTGGGACTGAGTCTCAGTATAGCGAATATAGAAATGTGAACCCTTCCGATATAAATCGCCCCGTACGTGCTCCGTGACCCGTTCATCATCTTGTCGGCTGTCAATCGTGATAAGAACCGGCAATCTATCAGCCGCTTCCCTCTGATGCTCCGTCATTGTCAAGCTCCATTCTCCAAAGTCTGATTTCTAAATTATCCGGTATACGCCCGCCTTTTGCAACCTCCTTTTCCTATTTGCGCCCTAGGGATACAGCTAAGCATAGCAGGGACAATTAATCGACAATCTATGGCATAATACGATAACTTACGAATTTGTAAGGTTATACCTCAATAAAGACGTGGAAATTCGAATCTTCCCTCAATTATAATAATAGTAGTAAAAGATTCCTCGATTGTCCGCTGCTGCATAATTGCTCAGCTTATGTCATTATTTCGAGGAATATGGGGGCGATATATGGTGGAATGGACGGTACTTCTAACTTGGTTAACGAACCATAGCGACTGGCTGCTCCTGATAACGCTCGTACTCCACCTATCTTCGTCAGTATGGGTTGTTATCGACAGCATCCGCATTGAACACTCTGTCTTCTTTACAGTCGGCATGACGACCATTGTGGTCATCGCTCCGCTGTTCGGGCTATGCATTTATATGATGATTCGAAACACAAAACGAACCGCACATCGCAACCACCGTAGACGTACAGGAACCTCTGCAGTCTAACGATACGGAATAGAACGGGAGCTGTCCTAGACAGCTCCTTTTTCACGTTATGATCTATGCTTTATCTTTATTTTTCTCCCATCTTCTCTCATGCTAATCTTGTTGATAGAGAAATCCAGTGTTTATATGAAGGAACCGCGACGCACAATCCATTTATTAGAGGAGTGACCCGACGTGCCCACCAAGTCAAGAAGGCGTACGCCAGTGGCCACAAGTTGGCGATGCGGCAGATGCCGTGCTTGTCGATGCAAGCTGCACAGCTGAAGCCGTCGCAAGGCGCGCACATCGACAAGCTGTCTTTCATCAAGGCAATATTGTGGCAGGTTCCTTGTAAGCGAATCAGGGACGGCCTGAAGCAGTATATTTGTTCATTTATACAGATGCCGGCATTCGTAATGATGCTGGCATTTGCTGTTTTCACACCGATACAAAAGGAATATTTGTCCATTGGCTTGAATTATAATAAACTGTACTCAGCTATACAAAATACATACAAATAGGTGAATGTCTGTGAACCCTTCCTTATTAGGCATTTCGAGTGTATCTTTCCTGCTCGTTGCCGCATTGACCCCATTGCTCATCTGGGGATTGCGGACACTGAAGCTGACGCAGCCGATTCGAGCTGAGCTTCCGCCTGATCATCAAGCTAAGCGCGGCACACCGCTGATGGCCGGCCTTATCCTGATTATCGGTGTAATTACCTCTGTCTCCTATCACCCATCGCCAATGACGATGTTTCTGGCAGCGACGTTTCTGCTATTCGGTTCCGTTGGTCTAATGGATGACTTGAAGAAGGCCGTATTTCAGGATCCCTCCGGGATATCGGGCAAAGCAAAGCTTGTCTTCCAATTCTCCTTTACCGGAGTTCTGTTGTACGTGCTCATTCAGCATTTTGACGTCAGTACGACCATTGTGCTTGGGGGCGGGCTAACGCTCGATCTTCCTCTACTCGTGTATGTGCCAATTATGGTACTGTTCGTGGTAGGTTCGGCAAATGCGATTAACTTTACAGATGGTCTGGATGGGTTGCTTATCAATGTGTCGATCCCGACTTATTTCTTCTTCTTCCTCATATCCGATCATATGGAAGTGAAGATGTTCTCGCTCATCATGATTGCCTGTCTGCTTGGGCTGTTCATTTATAATATTTATCCTGCGCGTGCATTCATGGGGGATACCGGATCGCTCGCCATCGGCGGCTCCCTGTCATTCCTTGCGGTTCTCGAGAAGGTAGAGATCCTGATTCCGGTTCTCTTCTTCGTCTACTTCGCAGAACAACTGTCTGTTATTCTACAAGTATGGTACTACCGCAGAACGAAGCTGAGAATGTTCCGAATGGCGCCCATCCACTATCATTACTCGCTCAAATACGGTTGGAGTGAGAACAAGATCGTCGTTATCTTTGGCTTCATCTCGTGGGTCGGAGTGGGGATATGCTGGTTAGCTTGGAAGTTCCTCTTATCTTAACAGTTGTTGCACACGAAAGCCCTGCAGCCTTTTGAGGCGGCAGGGCTTCTGTTCATGTTGTCATTTCGTTAGGACGCCATAAATTTATCTGTGAATTCCCATACTTTATTCCAATATACCGCTCCAGCAAGATGAGCGCCGCCGTGTCCTGCACCCTTGATCACCAGCAGATCCTTCTCGACATTTGCCGCATCATATAACTCATGAACCATTTCATATGGAACGAACATGTCGGAATCCCCGTGAATGAATAGAATAGGAGTCTTGCTCTTTGCTACTTGCTTCAAGGCAGAGGCTTCCTGCAAGTCATAACCGGCTCTAATATTAGCGACCACATTGGAAGCCGTCATAATCGGGAAGGCAGGCAAATGAAATAGCCGTTTCAATTGGTAGCTGAATTCATCGTAAGCCGACGTGTACCCACAGTCCTCGACAATCACCTTGACATTCGCAGGAAGTTCTTCTCCCGAGGTCATCATAACCGTCGCTCCTCCCATGGAGACCCCATACAGGGCAATTTGAGACTCGGGGTTAGCTTCGACGATATGGCGAATCCAACCCATCATGTCTAGTCGATCATGCCAGCCCATTCCAATATAGGAGCCCTCGCTCTTTCCATGTCCTCGTAAGTCGACGAGCAGTACATGATAGCCTTTATCATAGAATCTCTTGACCGCATACGACATCTGCTTACCGGAGCTCGTATAGCCATGAACGACAATGGCCCACCTATTCGTGGGATTCTCTTGCCGATACTCATAGCCCTGCAGCTTCAAACCATCGAAAGAAGCTAACGTGACCTCGTCGTGATGCTTCGTTTCGATCCATTCTTTTGCCACCTCATTTCCTTGCGTCTCCTGTCCATCTACTTGCATCGTCGGAACCGCCCGATCAAGATCCGGATTGTTGTCGAGGAACGGACGCTCCGTCT
Organism: Paenibacillus sp. NAIST15-1; assembly: GCF_001894745.1. Taxonomy (GTDB): domain Bacteria; phylum Bacillota; class Bacilli; order Paenibacillales; family Paenibacillaceae; genus Paenibacillus_B; species Paenibacillus_B suaedae. The sequence goes on along the minus strand of NZ_BBYF01000022.1, from coordinate 61,069 downwards.
CCGGATTAAGCGCTATGTTGTAAAAATGATTCCCTATGAATCCTAATGCAACGATGATAATAATGAATACGGTTGTGATCGAAATAAGTAAAATCTTCATCTTACTCATTCTCATCCTCCCTTTCTCTATATTTTAAAGGGGACCGCAACGCATGTCTAAGCCCTGCCCTTTTGCTGCTTCTTACAAAAACAAGCGCACTTCCTCTGCTGCATGCAGATTCCGTGCGCTTGGACGATGCTGCTTTGTTACAGACTACATTACTTTACGAACCCGAGCAGCATCTCACGAATGATTTTGCTCGCCGTAATCGGCGTTTGCTCGGTTGGATCGTAGATTGGCGCAACTTCCACCAAGTCACATCCGATAACATTGGCTTCCGAACGAGCAATCGAATGAACCGCTTCAAGCAATTCCTTCGACGTAATGCCTCCCGCTTCTGCCGTTCCTGTTCCCGGTGCGCAGCTTGGATCAAGCACATCAATATCGATCGTGACATAGACCGGACGGCCAGCCAGCTCAGGCAGAACCTTCTTCAGAGGCTCCGCTACCTCGAACGGGAAGAAATTGATGTTCTCGCGAGCGTATGCCCACTCTTCACGCGACCCAGAGCGAATGCCGAACTGGTACACGTTCTTGCCGCCGATCATCTCAGCAGCCTTGCGGATTGGTGTGGAGTGAGACAAAGGCTCACCCTCATACTGCTCCCGCAAGTCAGCGTGCGCATCAATATGAATAATAGCGAGATCAGGGTAGTTCTTGTACACCTCTTGCAGGATAGGCCATGTCACTAGGTGCTCCCCGCCAAGGCCGATTGGGAACTTCCCATCGCCCAGCAGCTTGCCTACGAATTCCCCGATGATATCCAGGCTCTTCGCCGCATTGCCGAATGGCAGCAGCAAGTCGCCTGCATCGAAGTAATTCAATTCCTCAATGCTTCTATCGAGATACGGGCTGTACTCTTCCAAGCCTACCGATGCTTCGCGGATACGGCCTGGGCCGAAGCGCGATCCTGGGCGGAAGGACACCGTGTAATCCATTGGCATGCCATAAATGACGGCCTTTGCTCCTTCGTAATCATCAGAGCTGCAAATGAACACATTGCCCGAATATTTTTGATCTATTTTCATTGTCTACGCTCCTCCTTCTTCCTGCGCTATCTTATTTGCACAGATCCTCTACAAATTTAGGCAGACAGAAGGCTGCTTTGTGCAGACGAGAAGAGTAGTACTTCGTCTCCATTTCTGGAATCTGTGCTTCGTCCACTTGCAGCGGATCGTGCTGCTTGCTGCCCATTGTGAACGTCCAGAGACCGCTTGGATAGGTCGGAATATTCGCACCGTACACGCGTACGATCGGGAAGATTTCCTTCACGTCACGGTTCACCTGCTGGATCAAGTCCGCCTTGAACCAAGGGTTATCCGTCTGCGCTACGAACAGGCCATCTTCCTTCAAACCATCATAGATGCCTTGGTAGAAGCCGCGTTCGAACAACGGTGCCGCAGGGCCTACCGGCTCTGTGGAGTCGACCATAATAACGTCGTATTCATTTTTGCTGTTCAAAATATGCATGTATCCATCATTCACGACAACTTCTACACGCGGGTTGTCCAGTTCGCCCGCAATTTCAGGCAAGTACTGCTTGGAGTATTCGATGACTTTGCCGTCGATTTCAACGAGAACTGCCTTCTCTACTCCAGGGTGCTTCATGATTTCGCGGATAACTCCGCCGTCGCCGCCGCCGACGACAAGTACTTTTTTCGGATTCGGATGAGTTACAAGGGCCGGGTGTGCCACCATCTCATGGTATACGAACTCGTCTTTGATCGTCGTCATAACCATGCCATCCAATACGAGCATCCGTCCAAATTCTTCGGTATCCAGCATCGCTAAATGCTGAAACGGCGTTTGCTCCTCCACGAATGTTTCGCGGATTTTTGCCGTAATGCCAAAGGTAGGCGTTTGCTTCTCTGTAAACCACAATTCCATAACATCAACCTTCTTTCATAATCATGGTATCGTTGGCTTAGTTCCCGAAATGCTCGTAATGGTTCCTATGTGTAACATTCGTAACACTTCATCTCCATTTTGCACCAAACACAAAGTATTATATCGGTTCCCCCCCAAAATGCAATCATTTTCCGAAGTCAAGTTGAATATTTGCACAATTTTCAGAGCTATTAGAGCTCTGAAAGCTGCTTTATCACTGGATTTTTGGAATTTTGACAAATGCTCTAGAATATTCTGTTTTTCATAGTTTTCAACCCTTTTACAGTTTGTGAACGGTGAATTTATTCTAGCAAAAAGGAATAACCTTCCTCCTCTTTTTCCATACTGAATGGTAACCACAAAATGGCCTGATGACGGTCGAACAGGAGGCGCTGCCATGCAGCGGTTAAGCGGCAAAAAGACTGAGAAAAAGAGGAAGCGCGGGTGGCGGCTATGGCTGAAAATCATTGGCGGTTCAATCGCGCTCCTTCTAGGTGCTTGCGGCATCCTGCTCGGGTATCTATATATGACGGATCTGCCTGTGTCTGATATGCAGAAGCCCTCCTTCATTTATGACAGCCAGGGGGCGGAACTTACATCACTAACAAGCGGGCAGAAGCAGCAGCATCCGGTTACGCTGACCGATATCGCTCCGGACGTCATTCATGCAACCATTGCCACAGAGGATCGGCAATTCTACCGTCATGTCGGGATCGACTTCAAAGGAATTGCTCGCGCAATGCTCGTCAATATCGAATCAATGTCCAAAAAACAAGGCGCCAGCACCTTGACACAGCAGCTTGCCCGCAACCTGTATCTCAACCACGATCGGACATGGGCTCGCAAGGTGAAGGAAGCGCAATATGCACTTCAACTGGAGATGAAATACAGCAAGGACGATATTTTGGAGCAGTATTTGAATCAGGTATATTACGGCCATGGCGCATACGGTATCGAGGCCGCCGCTCAGCTCTACCTTGGCAAGAAGGCTCGTGACCTGACGCTGGCAGAGAGTGCAATTCTTGCAGGCATTCCACGCGGCCCAAGCTATTATTCTCCCTATTTCAATATGAAAAATGCGAAGGACAGACAAAAGGTTGTGCTTCAGGGCATGGTGGAGACCGGATACATCACCCAAGAGCAGGCACAGCAAGCCTACAATGAAACGCTGGCCATTCGACCGAGGGAGGAGCGAAGCGAGCTGCTTGTCGCCCCCTATTTCCGAGATTATGTCCGGCAGGAGCTCGATTCACTCGGCATTTCCGATCAAGCAATCGAGGCTGGGGGTCTGCGTGTATATACAACACTGGATAAACGGGCTCAGGCGGCAGCAGAGCAGGCTGTCGCCAAGTATATTCCTGCAGAAGGGGATTTGCAGGCTGCTCTTATCTCGATCGATCCACGCAACGGCTATTTGAAGGCGATGGTTGGCGGCAAGAATTACCGGCTAAATCAATATAATCGTGTATTCGCCAACACGCGCCAGCCTGGATCATCCTTCAAGCCGCTGGTCTATCTAACAGCACTCGAGAAGCGAGCCATCACAGCGGCGACTCACTTCGTCAGTCAGCCGACTTCATTCACATATGACAATGGCAGACAGCAATATAAGCCAAGTAATTATGGCGGCAAATATTATGGCGAGATCGATCTGCGCCGCGCCATTGCTGTGTCAGACAATATTTATGCGGTAAGTACCATTATGCAGATTGGCCCTGAGCAGGTGATCTCCCTTGCGCGGCGGCTTGGCATCGACAGTGACATGAAGCCACTCCCCTCTCTTGCGCTAGGTACATTCCCAGTAAGTCCACTGGAGATGGCATCCGCATACGGTGTGTTCAGTAATCAAGGCAAGCGTGTGATCCCCCGCTCCGTCTTGAAGGTCACCGACAGCGGCGGCAGTGTCCTATACGAGGCTCCACCGATTCAACAAGAGCAGGTAGTCAATCCAGCAGATGCGTATGTGCTCACCAGCCTGATGGAGAGCGTATTCGAAACCGGTGGAACAGGCAGCCGCGTAGCGACCAGCATGAAACGCCCTGTCGCTGGCAAGACAGGAACGACAGATACGGACGCTTGGATCGTCGGATATACGCCGGAACTCTCAACTGCCGTCTGGGTCGGCTATGACAAGGACAGAATGATATCCGTTACGGAATCTCATAAGGCAGCGCCTATATTCGCTGAATATACCGAACAGGCATTGTCCAACGTCCCACCTAAAATATTTGCCGTTCCAGACAATGTAGTTAGCGTCTATATTGATCCGGATACTGGGAAGCTCGCAGGAGATAACTGCCCGAATAAACGTCTGGAGACATTCGTAAGTGGAACCGAGCCCACCGCTTGGTGCGATCTTCATGTTCAATCCCCGACAGACCAGAGGAAAGACGAAGAGAAGCGACCAACGAAAGAGCTTGAGAAACGTTCGTGGTGGCAGCACTTGAAGCGCTGGTGGGGGGATTAAGGAACGGTATCTATGTGAAACGAGGCTGTCCCGGAGTCCCAGCAATTTGATGACCTATATCGATAGGAACATGTATGAAAAAAAGACGCTTCCCTTCCCACGAATCCAGTGGTTTAGGAAGCGTCTTTCTATTTCTAGTGGGCTGATTCCATTGTTATTGACACTGTGGAACAGCGGATTCCATTGTTTGTTGATTTCTAGGCAAATCCACTATTCCTCCATAGATAACCACCCAGCATACAACTCTTCCAGTTGCTGCCGCAGTTCTTGCTGCTTGGCCATCAATAGCGTCCAATCTACCTCCTGATCGGTCTGCATGGACAAGGCAGCCATCTCCTCGTCCAGTTGTCGCAGCTGCTCCTCTACTAGCGCAATGTCCCGCTCCCATTGGGGTGCAGTCTGTCCCTTCCGCGTCACTTGCTTTGGAAGCACGTCATCTGCATGTCTCTTAGCAGGATCGCCTGCCTTCGAATCTTGCTGCTGCGACTTCCTCTCTACCGTGTTCACATCCGTATGTGCACCAGTAGACACCGCCCCCAGCTGTCGTGAGTGATCCATCCAGGTCTGCAGCTTATCCCGGCATTCATCATAGTTCCCAATATGCACAGACAATCTTGCCTGCTCCAGCACCCACAGCTTGCTTACAACCCGATTAATGAAATAACGATCATGCGAGATAACTAGAAGTGTACCTGGAAAGTTCTCCAACGCTTCCTCCAATGCTTCTCTGGAGTCGATATCCAAATGGTTGGTTGGCTCATCGAGCAGGAGCAAATTCGGCTTCCGGTACATGAGCAGAGCCAATCGAAGTCTGCTCCATTCTCCTCCTGACAGCTGCGCAATTCGCTTGAACACATCCGCTCCATAGAACAGGAATCTAGCCAGTTCTCCCCTAGCCTCTCCCTCTTCCATGGCCACTTCCTCACAGAAATATCGAAGAACCGTCTTATTTTCGGAAGGCGGAGCTTCCTCCTGCGCCAAATAGCCAACCTCCACACGCGAACCGACTCGGAGATCTCCGCCATCTGGATCAACCTGGCCAAGCAGCATCTTCATCAAGGTACTCTTCCCAGCACCATTGCTGCCAAGCAATGCTGTACGCTCGCCGTACAGCAGAAGCCCGTTCACCCCGCTAAGCAGCTTGCGCTCCCCATATGCCTTCGTAACCCCATCCAGCACGAGCACTTGCTTGCCAGAACGATCCTCCTGCTTCAGCTTCAAATCCATCGTCTTCCGCTCCAATATCGGACGCTTGAGCTTCTCCATACGATCGAGCGCCTTCTGCATCGATGCTGCCCGGCGATGAAATCCTGGATTCGGCGGATTCGCACGATTCCCCCATTCGATCAGCTGCTTAATTGTATCCTGCATCTTCTTAATCTTCTTCTGCTGCTCTTGATAGCTAGCGAATTGCTGCAGCAGCCGTTCTTCCTTCTCCTTCTGATAGCCGGAATAGTTCGTATGATAAATGAACGCTTCCCCATCTTCGATCTCAATCATTTTGCCTGCAACTCGATCCAGGAAATAGCGATCATGCGAGACAATCATTACCGCCCCCGAATAAGCCAGCAGGAAGGATTCCAGCCATTCGATGGCCGCCATATCCAAATGATTCGTTGGTTCATCAAGCAGCAGAATGTCAGGCTGCCTCAGCAGCAGCGCTGCCAGGCCGACCTTCGTCTTCTCTCCCCCAGATAACGAGGAGAAGGGGCGGCTATATTGCTCTTCCGCGATCCCGAGTCCTGCACTGATCCGCCGAATCGAGGCCTCCATTTCATAGCCGCCTGCCCGCTCGAATTGCTCCATCATCTGTCCATACTGCTGCAGAATATGGTTCAGTTTCTTCTCATCTGCAGAGATAGCAGGGTCGGACATGGTCACTTCCACCTGCTTCATTTCTTGCTCTAGGCGGCGCACTTCCGCATAACTCTCAGCAAATACATCATATACAGAAGCGGATTCATGGGCAGAAGGTACCTGATCGAGCAATCCAATTGTCGCGCCTTTGCGGATAAACAGATCCCCTTGATCCGGTGTGGATGTCCCGCTTAGCATCTGCAAAATTGTTGTCTTCCCCGTTCCATTGCGGCCAATCAGTCCAACCTTTTCTCCGTCTTTTACTTCAAATGACACATCTGAGAGCACCAAGTTTGCTCCGTAATATTTTTTCACATGCCATAGGCTAATGATCATGTCGATATCCCCCTCGGGGCGTGAGCAAGACGCTGCCTCCCGGTCTGGAACAAAAAAAGGCTGCAGGGAAAAATCCCTACAGCCCTAAATAAACCTAAATCCGATCAGGTTAAGGCAGGAGAGTCTTCACGCCGTATTGTCGTATTCGTATTAGTAAAAATGGACACACGTATCCCGTTGAGAGCTACATCATGGGTAATTCCAAACATTGCCATTGGCAGTTGGCTAATACGAATGTTCGGCGTATTGAAATTCATCTCCTACCTCACCTCCTGTTCCTGTTCTTCAGTCCGAAGAACATGTTATTCATATATATTACCACATTTTAGAATATCGGTAAAGGGACAGCTGGATACCCTGCCCAACCCCTACTTGCTTCCCTTAGGATCATCTTGATGTACAATGGTTATACCTAAGTTCATTCTTTTGTAATCTTTATCCATCGAAGAACGTCTTCGTTTCTTGTAGAATAGGACTCGCATCGGATTATCATATCGGAGGGAACCAAGCATCATGAATTTGCGGGAACTTGAATATTTCAAGGCCGTTACTGAACAGCATAGCTTTACAAAAGCAGCTGAACAGCTGTATGTGTCCCAGCCTTGCATTACAGCCGCTGTAAATCGGCTGGAGGAATTTCTAGGTGTGCAATTGCTCGAACGCAATAAGAAAGAGAAGGCTGTGCATGTCACGCCGCAGGGGGCGTTATTTCTAGCCAGAGTCGATAACATTTTGTCTGAAATTGATGAAGCTATTGTAGAGGTTCGTAATTATAACAGCTCCAACATTCATTTTGGCTTGCCGCCAATTATCGGAGCCTATCTGTTCCCTTCCATGTTCGCTTACATAAGGAAGCGGTATCCGCATGTGCAATTTAAAGTAACCGAGTACGGTTCTCGCATTACAACAGAGCTGCTGCAAGAGGGTAAGCTGGATTTAGGCATTATCGGACAGGCAGATCAAGAACCAATCTCCGATCTCCATTCTGTGCTGCTCTATGAGGATCACTTAAACGTGTGTGTGCCTGACACTCACCCACTCGCGACTCGAGAGTCCATATCCATTGCTGAACTCAAGCATGAACATTTTATCGTGCTGACGGAAGCTTATGTACATCATGAACAACTGATGCTCGCTTGTGGAACATACGGATTCAAGCCGAATATTGTATTTGAATCAGATGAAATTCAGACCGTTAAGTCGATGGTAGCCAGTGGGGCAGGCATTTCCCTAATCGTCTCTATGGCGGTCAAAAATATGCCTGGTCTTGTAGCCATACCACTTGAGGATCCGTTGTACTTCTATATTTATTTATGCTGGAAGGAAGGACATCATCTGTCGCAAGACTGCCTCAGCATGATCGAGTGCATGCGCCAGCTCCCACTTCAAGAAGCATAACGCCGAACGGATAAATAACAGAGGACATAACTTCCATTTCGTTACTATAAATAAAATTTATTAGCTTATATGCGGAACGTATTTCCCTTTTCCCCACTAACGTAGCACAATGGTAGCATGGGGCTTGCGGGGCTTATGTTCAGCAGCGAGTCTCCTTGGAATGATAAACAGGGAGCTGATTGTAGTATGCCAGTCGCACTGGACATCAAAGAAGAGTCGTTACAACTTCATAAGAAGCTGCACGGCAAGATTGAAGTGACTAGCAAAATTGAGGTGACATCCCCAGAGGATCTGAGCCTTGTATATACACCAGGGGTGGCTGAATCATGCCGCCTGATTGCAAATGATGCGAATGCTGCTAACGAGTATACGTCACGCGGCAACATGATTGCCGTTGTGACAGACGGTTCGGCCGTTCTCGGCCTCGGCGACATCGGTCCCTATGCGGCTATGCCGGTCATGGAGGGCAAGTGCATGCTCTTCAAGCAGTTCGGCAATGTCGATGCCTTCCCAATCTGTCTATCCACGCAAAGTGTAGATGAGATCGTGAACATCGTCAAAAATATGGAGCCTACCTTCTCCGGTATTAATCTGGAGGACATATCGGCACCACGCTGCTTCGAAATTGAACGGCGCTTAAAGGAAGAAACGAATATCCCCGTCTTCCATGACGATCAGCATGGCACTGCTATCGTGCTGCTCTCTGCGTTAATCAATGCACTGAAAGTGGTAGATAAGCAGATGGAGGACGTACGCGTTGTCATCAATGGCGCCGGCTCTGCAGGCATTGCCATAGCGAAGCTGCTGTTGAAGGCAGGCATTCAGCATGTTGCCCTAGTGGATCTGAAGGGCGTAGTATGCGAAGGCGAGGAATGGATGAATCCTGCGCAGGCAGACATGGCGAAGGTAACGAATCGCGGACATCTACGCGGTACGCTGACTGATGTTGTACGCGGAGCAGATGTATTCATCGGGGTATCCGCACCGAAGGTGCTGACGCAGGAGCATGTGCGCTCCATGAATGTGAAGCCGATCGTATTTGCAATGGCGAATCCAACGCCGGAGATCTTCCCGGACGAAGCGCTTGCTGCTGGAGCGGCAGTAGTATGTACAGGTCGTTCGGACTTCCCGAACCAAGTGAACAACCTGCTCGCTTTCCCTGGCATCTTCCGCGGCGCACTCGATGTTCGTGCTATAGATATTACGGATGATATGAAGCTGGCGGCAGCCCGCGGTATTGCGGCTATCGTTACCGATGCAGAGCTCAGCCCGACGTATATTATCCCGAACCCGCTCGATAAGCGTGTCGTGCCTAGCGTTGCATCTGCGATTGCTCAGGTTGCGATCGAAACAGGAGTCGCACAGGTGAAGAAGATGCCTGTATATCGCGTCTAAGTCACCTTGTTGTAATGAGTCGCTTGCTAGGTATGAGTAGGAACAAAACTCATCTCTATAATAATAGAAGGCCGCTGCACCGATCACGAGATCGGAATAGCGGCCTTCTTTAGATGTAAATGATTATGCTAGGCAAGCTGTGCCTTCACTTCTTCTGGCGTACGCTCCCACCACTCAGCATTGTGCGTCATAAGCAGCTCACGCAGCGCTGCCTTGTCTTCTGTATTCAGCTCTTCGACGAGCACGCGGCGCTTCATTGCATAGTCCATCCGATTGACGTGGTCTGCGAGCATCTTCCAGCCGCGCTTTGCCTCCGTGTCGATCAGCATTTCACAAGCAGCCAAGCCGCCGTAGAACGCACCTTCCGCAGAACGATCGACTGCCACCCATACGATCCAGCATTGGCGGCCATTCGGAACATCCTCTTTATTCGTAGAGAACTTAATTCCACGCTCCACCTTACTCTTCGCATGCATCGCGCCTAGATCGATGTACGCCGTTCCTTCATCGATGATGACGGGCGACACGTTGTTCAGATCGATACTACCCGAACCAAATCCTTTATGCTTACCACTGCTCATTACGTTCAATGCCAGCGGCTTCTTTACTTTCTTATCTGAAGATTCCATTTCGTCATGCGCTCCTTCCTTACCACGTACTCAAAATCATTTTCATTTTAGCTAATAATCTGCAAAAAGCCAACATATACATGCTGTAGATGCTTGTCAACGGGAGGTAAAAACGTATGATCCGAAGCAATGTATATCGCCGGCTTCTATTCACTGCCTTGTTCCTAGCCGCCTGCAGCTTCCTCCTCGTTCGGTTCTGGCCGTCTGGATCCGTTCCGTCCCTTGGACCCGAGGTGAACAAGCAGGCGGTTCAGGAACCCATTACGCAGCAAGCCGTGGAGACCCCCAATGCGGAGGTACTGAGTGAGCGTATTGCCGAATACCATATTGAAGTTAAACTGGATGAGTCTACACATACCCTTATCGGCAAGCAAACCGTAACTTGGACCAATCCTGGGAGATCGACTGTCAATGAACTGTTCTTCCACATGTATCCGAACGCTTTCCGTTCGCCCGATACCACCTTCATGAAGGAGTCTGGCGGAAAATTGCGGGAAGACAAGTTCCCTGCGGATGGATATGGCAGCATGACGCTAAAATCGTTATCCACGGTTGACGGTATGTCCCTGATGAACCGGGTACAGTACATTCAGCCAGATGACGGAAACGCGAAGGATGAGACGCTTCTGAAGCTGCGTCTTACCAAGCCAGTACGAAGTCAAGAGAAAGTCACACTTCGCATGGATTTTGAAGTAAAACTGCCGAAAATATTTGCACGTATGGGATACGCCGATAATTTCGTGATGGCTGGCCAATGGTTCCCTAAGATTGCTGCCTATGAAAAGGCAGGGGTACGCGGCCGGGCATCAGAAGGCTGGGATCTGCACCAATATCACGGTAATTCCGAATTTTACTCCAATTACGGCATTTACAGTGTACGCATTCAAGTACCCGACAATTACATCGTAGGCGCTACAGGCTTTCCAACGAAAACCCCTACGATAGCAGACAGAAAGAAATTTTATCAATTCTATGCGGATGATGTTCATGATTTCGCGTGGGCCGCATCTCCAAACTTTGTCTATTTTGAAGAGCCGTTCTCTTCTAGCCAAGTACCAGGGGTTCGTATCAAGTTATATTTAGACCCGAAGCATAAAGATTTGAAGGAGCGTTATTTCTACGCTGCGAAGACGGCTCTGTCCAAGTTCAGCGAATGGTACGGCAAATACCCGTACTCTACCTTGTCCATTATCGTGCCTCCTAAATTGGGCAACGGAGCTGGAGGAATGGAATACCCGACCTTGATTACAGCATTCGGTGCAGAAGATGAGAGTCCAGGTTACGATTTAGAACGTACCGTCGTTCATGAGATTGGACATCAATACTTTTATGGACTTCTCGCCTCAAACGAATTCGAGGAAGCATGGCTCGATGAAGGGTTCACTTCCTATGCAGAAGACAAGCTGATGGAGCAAGAATTCGGAGTACTTCCAAATAACGCAATACAAGCCAGCTACATCACAGATCCAGCTCCACTGAAGCTGAATGCATGGCACTACAAAAATCAAAATCATTATGCGGAAAATGTGTACATGCGTGCCAAGCTGGTGCTGCTTGCAATCGAGAAGCAGGTCGGGGAAAGAATGATGAGCCGCATTATGAGAACTTATACGCAGAAGTACCGTTTCAAGTACCCAACTACATCAGACTTTCAGCGAGTTGTTGAGCAGGTAACTAACCGCAAGTGGAATGATTTCTTCCAACAATATGTGTACAACGGCATGATGGCAGACTTCGCCGTGGAGAACATTGATTCACGTACGATTGAATCGGATGGGTCTACCCAATATGAAGCGACTGTCCATATCCGCAAGCTCGGTGCCAATTATCCATCCATTCCGATCGTATTCGGATTCTCGGATGGCACGACGACTCGCAAGGGATGGAATGGAGAGGGAGACCGCATCCAATATACCGTCACCCATAAAGCGCCGCTCAGCTGGGTCATGGTTGATCCTCTATATTCGATTGTCGTTGAGAACAAGCACATCAATAATTATATGCGTGCTCATGTCGATGAACCTGTCCGTACACGAGTTAATTTATCCGTCATCAAGGTAATCGAAGCTGTTACGAACATTTTGGGGTGGTGATAGTGTGAAGGCTTATGTGCGTTCAGGCTGGAATTGGTGCAAAGAGCACATCTATATATGGGTCATTCTATTCTTGTACCAACTGTTATGGGGGTTCTTCCTCTATCGCTTCGTCGATGGAGTGGTAACACCTATCCTGCGCCGTTACCCAGATCCAGCACCTACCGAGATGAGCAGGCAGCTCTTTCTGACCGAAAGCCAGTTCTATCTAATGAAGACGAATGACTATTTCCCTTACTTATGGGCTATCCTCGGATTCGTTGCCGTCCATATGCTGCTTACCCCCTTCATTCACGCGGGTGTATTCCATGCGATGTCACGGCCCAAGCAGCAGGGGCTTGCCTTCTTCCAAGGGATCAAGCTCGCTTGGAAGCCAATGCTTGTCCTCTATCTACTCGAGACACTGCTCATTATCGCACCAGCTATATGGTTCGTTCCTTATGCGGCGCATGCCCTGTCCACATCGGCTTCTCTATCTTCCTTACTCGTGGCAGTGGCACCGTTCGTAATCGCTTGGTTCATTGGCGGCTGGCTTGTTCATCAATTGTTCTTATTCCTTAACTTCGGCGCTGCCTCAGAAACACCGTTAATTCGATCTGTGACAGCCGGAACTCGTCGCTTGCTTCCCATTCTAGGATTGTCACTTCTCTTTATTGGTATCACGATTGGCGTAGGCATATTGTCCACAACGGCGGCGGCCGTGTTCACCGGAATTACCGCACTCATTATTCAACAGGCATTGCCTGCCATTATGACTATACTTAAAATGTGGGGATTGTCTGCACGCCACGCTGTCTGGCAGGAAGCAGAGCAACAGATGAAATAATGAGGGTTCTGATTGAACGCAATTTAGTTACAGAGTTACAAAGTTACAAAGTTACAAAGTTACAAAGGGTTACGATGATATTGAAGCAGCGTAACCTAACAAAATGAATTAAAAAACTTGTCTATCAGCGAAAAAAACGCTGATATGACAAGTTTTTTTCGTGTCAAGGACAAAAAATATTTGTCAAAGGAATTTCCGTCTGTTACAATAAATCTAGATTTATTACAACTTTGTCATGAAAGCGGCACTAACTCTTGCAAAATTGTTACTATCGCACGCAGCAATACATAATCCTAAAACCAGAATGCCGAGTTTCCGGGCGGACCGGAAAGCGGGGGAACCAGTTTTTACGGGTGAATTGATCTTGTAACACAGGGATCATAGGGGTCCTTCAACCGAACCCTCCAGCTAACCTCGCAGGCACGGAAGGAGCTTTCCCTTTGAAGAAGAAGCTAGTTACAGCGGTGCTCGGACTGAGCGTTCTGTTTACTTCGTTCAGTGCAGGCAGCACATTCGCAGCATCCAAAATGGACAACACGATTGAAGGTTTGCTTGGCATTTCGTACAAGTATGGTGGTACAACAACGAAAGGCTTTGACTGCTCCGGATTTACGAAGTACGTGTTCAACAAGTTCGAAATTGATCTTCCTCGCACATCTTCGTCGCAATTTGACTCTGGTGAGAAAGTTAGCAAAGACGAGCTTCGTCCAGGAGACCTGGTCTTCTTTGACACAAGCGGCGGCAACGGTGTATCGCATGTCGGCATTTACGTAGGCAACAACAAATTCGCACACGCTTCGACAAGCAAAGGTACACGCATCGACAGCCTTAGCATGGACTACTATGAGCAGCGCTATGTTGGTGCTCGTCGCGTAATGAGCGAAAATGACTTTTCTTCTATCGCTACAGACAATCAATAGGTTGGAAGTTTCCTGCACTCTTATAATGATATGAACGACTACATAACCCGATGAGAAGCGCCCCGCGCCTTTTCGTCGGGTTGTTTCATGCTATCCCCTTTATCCCCGCTCAACTTCAGCTTCTTTATCCTATGCATCTCTGCATGTCAACGATTCATGCTTTTATCTATCTTTACGAAATATTTCTTTTTCAGTTTCAACCAATTTCATCGCCATTAAACAACACAAGGACATGCGCTTGTGCGCATGTCCCGATATCTTGTCTGGATATTCACTATTTTCGCATAGACGCTTCTAATTTACTTGACTGACCCATTCGATTCTTGAAATTTCGCCTTAATCTCTTCTGGTGTGAGCCCATCCGCCTCTGCTCGATGCTTTTCTTCCTCGTGCTGAAGCTGAGTCTGACGATCCTCGACATGCTTCCCATTATTGTGATGTTTCTCGTGGAACAGTCGTCCTTTTATGCCTAATTTCTCGCGTAATTCCTGGTGAATTTGCTTATTGCTTTTGCCTTCTGTCGAAATTCCGTGTTTCTTAGCGAGCAATTGAATCTTCTTCTCGCGCAGCTGCTTCATCTCTGCACGAATCTCCTTCATTTGTGCCTGTACTTGTTCTAATTGCTTATCCGTCTCCGTGCTCTGCTGATTCGGCTGTACTACAGCTTGAGATGAAGTGACCACTCGTACAGCAGCTTGCTCTCTGCTCTTATCTGTTGCAGCATCTAGCGCAGTTCTGCTTTGCGCTGCTGCAGGTGAAGCCATCAAGAGAAGCATTAGGCACGTCCACGCTGCTACGGTTGAATTGCGTTTCATAGGTTCCACCTCCTTATGTAAGGGATGGCTATAGTATGTTCGTAATTCCTGAAATGAAACTGAAAATAAGCTAAATATTCACTTAGAGAGAATGAAGCACTTATCCATTTATATTCTGGATGCTAATTGAGCCGACAATTCTCTATCAAGTATCTTCTGCATATATTCCAGCAGCAGTTCTTAATCCAGCCAGCCCTTCTCCCTGGCAGTTCGAATCGCCTCAATGCGCGTACCCGCTCCTACTTTGCTAATCGCATCCGACATATAGTTGCGCACCGTCCCATAGGATAAGAACAATTTGGCGCTAATATCCTGCATGGACAGTCCGTTCTCAGCAAGCAACAGCACTTCCTTCTCCCTCGGGGATAACGGACAAGGGTCTTCCCACGCAGCCAACGTTAATTCGGGACTCATCACCCGCTTGCCTGCATATACCTGGCGAATGGCATCCGACAATTCGTCGCTTGGGCTGTCCTTGAGTAAATAACCGCCTACACTGGATGCCATTGCACGCTGGAGATAGCCTGAGCGAGCAAAGGTCGTCAGCATAATAATCCGACAGTCCAGCCCCTTCTTCTTGACTGCATCCGCGACATCCAGCCCCGTCATAAGCGGCATCTCAATATCCAATACCGCGATATCCGGCTGAAGTTCCTCTATAAGCGACAGCGCTACACTGCCATTCTCGGCCTGTCCAATCACTTCGATATCATCCTCAAGCGACAACAAGGTGGCGAGTGCACTTCGCAGCATCTGTTGGTCCTCTCCTAATATCACTCGAATCATGATGAACCTTTCCCCTTCCCATCGCGGATTACACGCGGAATGACTAACGATAATGCCGTTCCCTTGTGGGCACCAGACTCTATAGCAAGCGTCCCGTCCACAAGCTGAAGCCGCTGTTTCAGTCCGGCCATGCCTGTCCCACTTGATTGCTTAAGCTGGTGCTCATCAATTCCGATGCCATCATCTGCAATCTCCAATCGAACCCTTGCCTCTTCCACCTCAACCCGAACCGAGCAATGCTTCGCCCGGCTGTGCCTGACGACATTCGTTAAGGTCTCCCGGAAGCACATGGCGAGAATCGTCTCCTGCAATGCTGATAACGGCAAACGGTTCACAATGCTTGGGCCTGCTGCTGAAGGGCTAATTCCCTCGCTGCGTTCCTGAAATTCCAGCTCAATTCCTGCGGCAGCGCATAGCTGCCTTCCATGCTCATATTCCTCTGCAAGCTTGACGATCTTCATTTCAGTTACGAGTTGACGCATCTGCTTCAGCGCAGCACGCGAGGTTTCCCGAATTTCCCTCGCTTCAGCAATTGCCCGTTCCGGATTACGTGTAATCAGCTTTTCTGTCACTTCACTCTTAAGCGTGATCAAAGACAATGTATGTCCAAGCGTATCATGCAATTCACGTGCAATGCGCTGGCGCTCTTCCTGCTGGGCCATCCGCTCAAGCTGTGAGGTCGCTGCCTGCAATCGTTCCGCCATCTGCTTGTACTGCCCAGCAGCACGCATGATGAATGGCATGACGAGCACACCGAATAATGGAGGGAGAAGCAGCGTATGAAGGGATGACCATGCGGTTACTGTATCCAAGCGTTGAGACAATCCAATTACGATACCTACCGCCATGACGGCAGCTGTTCCTAAAATAATGGAGGTCTTCTGCCTGCTTATCATCTGGGCGATCATGAACACCATATAAGCATACATAGGGTGATAGAAAAGGATGAATACGAGAATAATTACAGCCTGAACAGCCAACCACAGCAATGCCTGCTTCTCGTGCTGGTACTGCAGCCAAAATGCGATCACTAGAAACAGAAGCAGCGTGAACCCCACCAATACCTTGGTCGGAGTCTCACGCAGCAGGAAAAAAATAGGCACGCATAAGTTGACGAGGGAGATGTAAGGCTCCGCTCCCTCTTTTTCGGGAAATAATCTCTTCTTGACTACGTTCACTTACATCGCTTCCCGTCTGTTAAAGATATAACTCGATATTACCATGAAGATCATGCCACAGCCCAGAAGAATTACCCAATCCAGCAGGGCAGGACTCCCCCCAGCGAGCATACTCCATGCACCATGTGCATAGCGGTAGGATGGCAGCCATTCTCCAATGACTTGCATCCAGCTTGGCAATGTCTTCAGCGGCATCCACAAGCCTCCCATGATGGCAAAGCCCATGAGCAAAATGTTCGCGACCGCAATGGAGGCATCCGCGCTCTTCATCGTTCCTAAAATAGAGCCGATCGCCAGGAATGGAATGCTTCCAAGCCACAGCCACAATCCGCATGTCACCCATTGTACAGCAGTCAACTCAATGTGATAGGCAAAGTAGGCAGCAGGGAAAATGATAAGAATGACGAGCAAATGAACCAACATATGCGATACGATCTTAGCGCCAATCCATACCGACGGAGATAGTGGTGTCAGGCGAAGCAGACGTGTCCATCCGTCACGACGCTCGTAGGCAAGGCGAATACCGAACTGGCTCATTGCCGTTCCGATCAAGCTGAATGCTGTCATAGACATAAGTGAGAAGGCGCCATAGGTGGTCGATTCAATAGACTTAGATGCGCCATTTAAACTAGCGAATAAGAAATAGAAAGCGAGTGGCATGACGAGTGAGAACAGCAAGAAGAATGGACTGCGCATAATTCGTAAACTTTCTGCTTTGATTTGTGCTTGTAACATCGATCAGTTCCCCCTAATATGTGATGATTAAGGCACTCTCTGCCTCTATCTTTTATTTTCAGTCCTCAACTATACGCTTGCTTGAGTACGTGCAGCCTCATGAGATTTTGTTATTGATCGGAACGCATCCTCGAGCTTAGCGGATTGGATATCAATATCGCTGACTCCCCATCCGGATTGCAGGAGCACGGACAACACTTCGTCTGTATTGCGAACGTGAAGACGAACCCGACCCGAAGCACGTTCGACCTTCACAACACCCGGAAGCTGCATCAACGCTTCGTCCTGCTGTTCGACTTGGAGACGGAAGGACACTGTCCGCAATGCCGTCTGTGCCTTGAGCTCCAGTGAGGTTCCGCTGGCCGCCACTGTACCTGCCGCAATGATCGCGATATGATCCGCCACTGCATCTGCTTCCTCCAAGTCATGCGTCGTAAGCACAACCGTCCGTCCATCGTTCGACAGCGCACGAACCGTATCCCAGAAGCGACCACGCGCCTCCACATCCATGCCAACCGTCGGCTCATCAAGCAGGACAAGCTCTGGATTGCCAGCTAAGCTCTGCGCGAAGGCCAATCTCCGACGCTGCCCACCGGATAACGATGTTGCGCGCCGCTTCGCTTCTCCGTGCAGACCTGATAAGTCAAGCAGTCTGGACAGTGGAAGTGGGTTGCGATAGTAGCTGCGGAACAGATTCAATACCTCTGCAACATTCAAGCCATCAGGAGCTTGCACATCCTGCATGAGCGCCCCTACTCTGTGGCGCAGTTCCCGTGTTCCTGCGGGCTGACCAAGCACCTTAATCTCGCCTGATGTCGGCTTTTGCAACCCGAGGATCATGGAAATTGTCGTTGTCTTACCCGCACCGTTCGGGCCGAGCAGCGCGCTGATCTGTCCGCGCTCGAAGCGAAGATCGATATGATTCACGGCGTGGAAGTTGCCGAATTGCTTGACTAGGTTCGTACATTCGATTGCGTATGTCATCTATAATCATCCTTTGTCATTAAATTAGGAATCGTATGTGATTCTGTGATGCGGTCATTGTGTTATGTACAGCTTTCGGCTAATTAGTTCAATCTTTCGAGATAAGCTGAACGATGCTGCGCTGCTCAATCTCGGTTGTCCGTTGCCGTACTGCTTATGTTTGTATTGTACGGCAGGCACGCTTGAGCCAGTTAGTGTACGATGTCACCAACTACATATGACAAATGTCAGAAATGAAATTAGCAGCATTCGGATTATTTCCACCCCATAATTTTTGCTACCCCCGTCACAAAACAGCAAGTCTGTCCGTTGTATAGGCAGAAAAGGAGAGATAGCATGAAAAAGAAGTGGCGGCTTGGAATTGCACTGATCATGATCATGTCTTTGCTAGGTGGTTGCTACGGGGAACAAGAACAAAATGAGAGATTAGAAAGTGGAAAAATCAAGGTCATGTACTATGATGAACAGTCGTTCTACAACGATTACGGGAATCTCTTCAAGATGAAGTACCCAAAAATCGAATTCGATGTTATCAACATGAATAACGCCCTCGCAGATCGCGAACAAAATGGCACTTGGGACTACAATACAGAATTAAAGAAATTAATTGAGGTACATAAACCTGATGTGCTGCTACTAAACGAGAATTTGTTCGAAGATTATGCGCGGCAGGGACGGCTGTACGACGTCGAAGGTATGATTGCGAAAGACAAGTTCGATATCGACTCAATTTCTCCCGGACTTATCGACATGATTAGAGATAAAGGAGACGGCAAGTTATACGGATTAGCTCCGTCTTTTTATGCGGATGTCCTATATTTCAACCGCGATTTGTTCAAGCAGCATCATATTGATATGCCGACGAACAAGATGACCTGGAAGCAATTGTTTGAACTGTCGAGAAGATTCACTAACACGGGCACTGGCGAAAAGAAAATAGTTGGATTATATCAGGACTACGGTGTGGAGCAGATGTTACAGGAGATCGCGTCTTCCTCCGGGTTACGATTACTCGATGCAAAGGCAGACAGGCTGCTTATCAACTCAGACGGTTGGAAAGAAGCAATCAAACTCGTAACAAATGCCGTACGCGGTAAATTTATCTACCTGCAGGCTTCAAATCAAAATAGTGAGGAGAAGGCCGAAGCCTTTTATAGAGGTCAGGCTACGATGACAATTAATGGGCCTTGGCTTGCAAAAGAATTGAAAGCACGAGCTCTCTTCGACAGTGCATCGAAATCGTTCGAATGGGATATCGTCACCATGCCTGTTGACCCTTCCTCCCCAGATGAATCGGCAAATGTACATGTCTCGGAAATTTATGCGGTAGCCGGAGATTCACCAAATAAGCAGGCGGCCTGGGAGTTCGTCAAGTTCGTAAATAGCGCGGACATGGCTTCGGCCGCTTCACGGACGGCAAATGGAAAATTGCCTGCACGCCCTGGTGTGCTCAAAGATATTGAAGGCAAAAGCACGGAACCTTTCTATCTGCTTACTCCCAAAACAACGCCTTCTTTTGAGGAATCTCTAGGCAGTACAGCCGCTTCTAAAGAGTTCAATCAATTATTCCAACCTGTCTTATCAGAGGAACTGCAAGCGATTATTGATGATAAGCAGACCGTCGAGGAAGCGATAGCCGTGTTGGAAGTGAAGGGACAAGAAGCACTGCAAAAAGCAAAAAGCAAAAAAGCCGAAAAATAATGTACTAAAAAAGTGCTCTTATCACCCGAAAGTGAAGTTATACAATAAAAAGGTGTTATTAAGCCGGGCTGTATGAAAGGAGGATCCATACGGCTATGCCATCCAGCTCAGAATATCAAACTGTTGGGACTTTAGAACATGCCATTGCTCAAGTCAAGTGCGGAGATAAAGAAGCGTACACCTTTATCATCCATCGATTTCAGAAACAAATTTATTTATATTGCTACTATTTGTTGGGCAGCAAGGAAGAAGCCGAGGACGCTGTTCAGGACATATTTATTAAAGGCTTTCAACGTATACACCTTTTCGAGCCTCAGGTATCTTTTTCAGCCTGGATATATAAGATCGCCTACAATTATTGCTTGGATATTTTGAACCGTAGAAGCAGGCTCCGAAAAATACTGTTCCTGCTGAAACGAGATCAAATCAATGATCAAGAACTTCCGTATGAAGATCTGGTTTATCAATTGCTGGACAAGCTTTCTGCAGAAGAGCGGCATATTTTGTTGTTAAGGGCCGTGGAAGAATATAGCTTCGATGAAATTAGCGAGATTATGGATTTAAAGCCATCGACAATTCGCAAAAAATATGAACGTTTGCGGAAAAAGCTGCTTCGCTATCAAGCCAATCCATTCACAGAGGAAGGAGGTCTTCATAAGCATGTCATCAAGCCATCGTAACGGTGTAGATAGTGAACAATTAGAGGCATGGATTCGCCAGACGCCGACAAATCCTGATTTTACGGGGCAAATTATGAGCCGATTGGACACTGGGTCTCTATTTGTTGATGCCTCACGTACAACACGTCGTAGTACAGCAGTTCGTTCCATTGTCACATCGATTGCTGCAGCAGCCGCAGCATTCGTCTTATTAATAGGGGGCTCCTTTCTGTCTCCCACGGTAGCCGAGTCAATGAGACATGTGCCGGGCGTGAGCAGTCTTTTTCGTTTTGCGGGAGATTTAGGTCTGCAGGCGGCCGACGAAAAAGGACTTGTCACCTCATCCGGGCAGAGCGTGACCCATCATGGTCTAACACTTTCGATTCCGGCAGCAGCCTATGACGGAGTACGAGTGGCAGTTGGCATTGAACGATCGGGCCTATCGGGGTTGCAGGAAAACAGTAGCCGCAATACCTTGATGGAATCTTTGAGTGATATTCAACTCCTTATTGATGGAAAAAGTATTGCCGACTATGCATACAACCAGCACTCGGTTGGCATCATTACTGTCCCAGGGGAAAATGAAAATTCGGCAATCCTTATGTTCTCTGATATGCGAAATCAAGAAGGAATATCCTTGCCCGACAAGTTCGATTTAACGGTAAAGCTTACCGTGTCAGACATACAGGAGCCCTATCAAATGACGATTCCCGTTTCCATGCAAACAAATGATTCAGTCGTCATGAAGCCAAACATTTCGAAATCTAGCAGTCCATTCACCATCAAGTACAATAAAGTAGAATTGACGCCGATTACGACGAGTCTTGCTGCAAGGCTGGAAATATCGAAAGACGATCCGCTTACGGCCAACGATCTGCCGTTTGGATTCGAAATCTACGATGATAAGGGGCGCACAGTCAAATTGCTAAACGGTTCAGGACTACATGAGGATAACGGGAAAACGATCCTGTTCAATTTGCTTTATCAGCCGTACGACCCTATTCCTACGTCTATTACGATCAAACCTTATATAAGTCTTATCAACGAGCATGATAAATCCCAATTCAAGCTTGGAGCAGACGGCCAACCACTCATCAAATATATCCCCGAGCTCGAAGTTACATTACCCGTTGAAACTTCAAAATAGAAAAGGAGAGAGCCCCACTGCTCTCTCCTTCCATCCTTATTTCATACATTTATTCGGATTTCGAGTTTTCATTCCAATAATGACTATCTGGATAAATACGTTTGCCGAAAATTGCCGACCCAACCCGCACCAGTGTCGAGCCCTCCTCGATTGCCGTCTCGAAGTCTCCGGACATCCCCATCGACATAACTTCCATGCTGACATTCGGCAATGCAAGCTCCTCTGCTTCACGACGGATATTTTGCAGCAGCTTGAAGCATTTGCGCACCTTATCTTGATCGTCAGTGAACAGCCCAATTGTCATGAGCCCCTTAATGCGGAGCGTGTCCAACTTGGCTACCTCTTGAATTAATGCGAGTGCATCCTCTGGGGCAGCACCGAACTTGCTATCCTCATACGACGTATTCACTTGGATAAGGACATCCATTGTGCGACCTTCCTTCTGCAGCCGCTCATGGAGTGCCGTTGCCAGCTTTATGCGATCGACGGATTGAACGCATGTTGCGAATTTAAGAACATCCTTGACCTTGTTTGTTTGCAGATGGCCGATAAAGTGAAAGTCTAGCGATGGATTAGCCGAAGTAAGCGGCTCCCGCTTCTGCAGCCCTTCCTGCACTTTATTTTCCCCAATTAAGTTCTCCCCTGCATCTAATGCCATCTGAATTCGTTCAACCGGAACTGTCTTCGTAACGAGCATCAGCTTCACTTCCTCGGGATTGCGCCCACTGCGCTTGCATGCCTGCTCGATACGCTCACGGATCACTCGTATGTTATGTTCAATATCGTTTAATTGCATCGTTATCACCACATTATTTTAGTATTTATGTCCATTCTAGCATACCTGTTCGGGTAAGGCTGTCACCTTCTGCACAATATAACGCTGAATCCGACACCTCCCTTTCCATTTATTAGTTTCAACTTCTTCTGTTGATTTTATTTCCCTTATATATTAATATCGTAATATAACGATATAGCGATTTATTAAGTGCATGAGTTCATGTACAAAATGAACCATTCCATCTTTTCACTTTCCTATAAATCAAAGGAGACATGATATGAATAACGACTATGAACGTTTTAATGATACTGCCGAGCTGTTAAAAGCTCTGGCACATCCTGTTCGCCTCTGTATCGTGAAGGGGCTGCTGGATAAGGGAAGCTGCAATGTATCCTTCATGCAGGACTGCCTAGGCTTGCCGCAATCGACGGTATCCCAACACCTGCAGAAGCTGCGCAGCATGGGCATTGTAGCCACACATCGCAACGGCCTAGAAGTGAACTATCGGGTAGAGAACGAGAAGGTAAAACAGCTCGTTGAAGCATTTTTCGGGGAGGAGACATCATGAGCAAAAAGGTACTGATCGTTGGAGGAGTAGCTGGAGGGGCTTCTGCCGCAGCACGTCTGCGCAGACTGGATGAGGATGCCCACATCGTCATGTTCGAGAGAGATGCTTATGTATCATTCGCCAACTGCGGGCTTCCCTACTATATTGGAGATACGATTCAAGACCGCAACAAGCTGTTCGTACAAACACCAGAAGCAATGCACCGCCGGTTCAATATCGATGTGCGCGTGCACAGCGAAGTCATCGGCATTGATACGCAAGCAAAAAAGGTACGGGTACGCAGCAAAGAGATAGGGGAGTACGAAGAATCGTATGATTCCCTAATTCTGTCCCCTGGTGCGAAGCCGGTACGTCCGCCGCTTCCCGGTATTGAGAGCGAGCGAATTTATACGCTTCGCAACATTCCGGATACGGATCACGTGAAGACGCGCGTCACAGAAGAAGGCGCACGTTCTGCTGTCGTCATTGGCGGTGGGTTCATCGGGGTAGAGATGGCCGAGAATTTGCGTGAAATTGGGCTGGATGTCACGTTAGTGGAAGCTGGACCAGCGATTCTTGCTCCATTTGACACAGAAATGTCCGGTATTCTGTCTAAGGAGATGGAGCAGCACGGTACATCCATTATTGTGAATGACCGCGTTCAATCATTCCGTGATACGAACAGCGGGATTGAAACACAACTGGCCAGTGGCAAAGTGCTCACAAGCGACATGGTCATTCTCGCAATCGGGGTAGCACCTGACACGGGCTTTATTCGAGACAGCGGTATTGAGCTAGGGCCACGAGGTCACATCATTGTGAATGATTATTTGCAGACTAATGTAGAAGACGTTTATGCTGTAGGAGACGCGGTTGAGGTTGTCGATTTCGTCAATGGGACGAAGACAGCGATCCCGCTTGCAGGGCCAGCCAACAAGCAAGGGCGTATCGCAGCAGACAATGTGAGCGGAATTGGCACTGCCTATAAAGGCTCGCAAGGCACATCTATCCTGAAGGTGTTCGGATTAACGGGTGCTGCAACAGGGAATAACGAAAAAACATTGCAACGATTAGGTTTGCCGTACAAGGTAACTTATGTGCATCCAAATTCCCATGCCGGGTACTATCCAGGTGCCAAGCCAATGACAATAAAGCTGATCTTTAATGAGGAAGGCAACGTACTAGGCAGCCAGATTGTCGGCTATGACGGCGTGGACAAACGGATGGACGTCATTGCTACGGTTATACGCTTAGGCGGCACCGTCACCGATCTTACGGAGCTTGAATTGTCCTATGCACCACCGTATTCTTCCGCCAAAGATCCCGTGAACATGGCCGGGTATACTGCCGAGAATATATGGACAGGAGCTGTGAACGCGTTTACGCCTGCCGATCTGGAACAGCGCGACCCACAAGCTACGATGCTTGTTGACGTGCGTACGGATATGGAGCATCAGAACGGTCATATTCCTAACTCCCTGTCTATTCCTGTAGATGAGCTAAGAAGCCGTCTGAATGAGCTCGATCGGGAGAAGGAAATCTGGGTATACTGCCAAGTTGGTTTGCGCGGTTATACGGCGTCACGCATCCTAAGTCAGCATGGCTTCAAGGTGAAGAACTTAACGGGTGGATATAAGACATACCAGCATGCACAATATACCCCCGGACAGGTTACGCCGCCTGCTAGGCCTGACCAAGACACGTCTGGCAATCCAGTAAAAGAGAGCAACGAACTGAAAGATACGCAGTATTCCTTCGATCGTACCTTGGACGCATGTGGATTATGCTGCCCAGGGCCGCTCATGCAAGTCAAGCAGCAGATGGATGTGATGCAGGAAGGTCAAGTGCTGAAAGTAAATGCATCCGATCCCGGCTTCTATGAGGATATTCAAGCTTGGGTGGGCATGAGCAAGCAGGAGCTGCTGCATGTGCAGAAACACACGGATGGGACGATTGAAGCCCATATACGCAAGCTGCCGCCTACCTCCGCGGAGGATTTGCAACAGGCAGACAATCGCAGTGTATCATCGGATCGCAGTACCATGGTCGTGTTCAGCGGCGATCTCGATAAAGCAATCGCCTCCTTCATTATTGCGAACGGAGCTGCTGCTTCGGGAAAGAAAGTGACTCTGTTCTTCACCTTCTGGGGTCTGAATATTTTGCGCAAGCCGAACAAGGTTCCCGTCAACAAGAGCTTCATCGGCAAAATGTTCGGTGCGATGATGCCACGAGGAAGCAAGAAGCTGGGGTTGTCGAAGATGAACATGATGGGCATCGGGCCAAAAATGATTCGCTCAGTGATGAACAATAACAATGTATCTTCACTAGAAGAGTTGATTGAGTCTGCGATCCAGCAGGGTGTCGAAATCGTTGCCTGCCAGATGTCGATGGACGTCATGGGCATTGCCCATGAGGAGCTTATCGACGGCGTTACCATCGGCGGCGTAGGCTACTATTTAGGCAAGGCTGATCAATCAGGCATTAATTTGTTTATTTAAAAATAAATACACAACATCAAAAAGCCATAGAGCGCTGCCTTCCACAAGCGGACATTCTATGGCTTTCCTATTTATCTTGAATTGCATCTATACAGTGACCAAGTTCATTCCTGCATCGCATCGTATTCACTGCGCACTAAGCCATAAATGAGTTCATCGTGATACTTCCCCTTCGTAAAGACCATATCTCTCAGTCTCCCTTCCTGTTGGAACCCTAGGCGCTCGTGCAGCGCGATTGATGCCTCGTTGTACGCATATACATGCGCAATCACCTTATGATAGCGCAGCTCTTCGAAATAGTAGCGGAGCAATACCTGGATTGCATCCGATGCATAGCCCTTACGCCAATGTTCTCGGAAGATCGATACGCCGTACTTGAACGTGCCATTCCGCTTATCTACGCCATGCGTGTTCATTCCGCCTACCATTTTACCCGCAATCGTCTCAATGGCAAACCGAAATTGATCACCTTCCGGCACTGCAGCTGCCCGCTGGTCTGTCCATATTCGGGCACCCTCTTCGGATCTTGGAAAATGAACCTCATCGCATAATCGGGCAGTTTCCGTATCATAGTCATTGTTGTGGAATTTCTCCCAATCGCTTGAGACTATGGCGCGCAATCTTACTTTTTTTCCTTCCCAAATATGAAATACCATATTCGCTCCCCCTCAATATGTGATGTTCACTTGTTCCCTCATACGAGGGGGGAGATCTTGAGCGCGGTTCAACCGTATTCTTCTCGACAACTACATCGTTCTCATTCCTTCCCTAATCATGGATTATATCACGCCCTTTATATTTGGTAAATTAATGAAGAACCTTTGGTTTCTTATCCTTACACTGGAAAAAAAACGTAGCCCTGTAAAAGGAAATCCCCTCATGGAAATTACTTCTCCATCATCTTGTTCATACATACCGCTTTAGTTGTTCTTAGCCTCTCTCCAGTGTAAATTCCGGATTGTCCCCAAGATTTTGTTCCATCTTCTCGAAAGGTTGCCCCTTTAAGTAATGGTTAAAGAAATCAAGCGAGTATTCATTAATGAGGCGATGTACAGGGCGTAAATTTACCCCTTCAGCCTTCTCGAGTAGAGGCGATAGCAGATAGAAGTCGCAGAAGGCTAAGTGATCCATGTTTTTAATTTTCATCCAGTAGTTTCCTCCCTCTGCAACATGCTTATATCGTTCAAATATGTCACCGAAGTACTTGTATAAAGCTTTTCTCGTTGTGCCTTGGGCAGCTGCTAGCTGGTTTGCACCGGCAAGCGTTCTATCCGCACTCATCATCAACAACGGCTTCTTCACCCCGCCGTCCGGAATCCGGAGCTGACCAAATAAGCCGCCGTCCAAATTAATAGCTGCCTTAATTCTTGCGTCTGACATCAGCATTTGAACACTGGTTGCTCCACCGTAGGAATGACCGAACATACCGACGTTCTTCAAATCCATTCTTCCTGTAAAGCGATGGTCTGGATCGCCCTGCGCCAGCTTCCCCACTTGATTGAGTACAAATTTGGCATCCTCCACCCATACCTTGTTCAGTTCATCCAAGTGCTCAACTGACGGATCCTGGGGAATAAAATTCGCAACGCGGCCATCATCGAACACCGATGCAATGCTATTATACGTGTGATCAATACCCACAACGATATACCCATAACTGACCAATTGTTCGATCTGGAAGGTGTTATGGCTCTTATGCCCACCCATTCCATGAGAAAACAGCAGTACTGGGTAAGCAGCTTCTTTACCGGATATCTCGGCATTTTCGATCGCATGTGTCTTGACGAATTTCATGCTTGTAAAAAACATTTTAGGCATATCGAAAGTTTGGCTGTACGCATTTACGAACACATCTGGATTAGGTACATAAGGTGCGGTTTTCCCCTGTGCACTCGAACTAGCTGGATACCAAATTTGCACCATCAGTTCGCGCTTGTCGCCCTTTGCTGGGGTAAGTGTTTCTTCACGCCGCTCATCCTTCCAATCATACGTTACTGTCCCAATCTTATACGGACCTGTAGGATCCTCGAATGTGAACACCGGGAACAAGAGAGGCAGAAACACAGTGATAAGGGAATACAGCACTGCCAGCATAGCCACGAGAATTTGCTGAACTATGGACTTCTTTTCCTTCTCTTCCTTCGATCTGAACAGATATCGTGCTGCAAGGTTACAGATCGGCAGAAACGTTATCACATAGACCGGAACCATCTGCCAACGCAGCCCTTCGATAAGTCCATGCAGCAGCACGAATATGGCAGATGTGCAGAAACTAATGAATAGTATCTGCTTTGTCTTGTTCCTTGCAAATAGCAGCCAACCAAGCAATAAAACATGAATGACGACTAACAGCAGTTCAAACGATCTCATAAGAATTGAACCCTCCCCATTTATGGCTTACAGCGGTGAATTTCAACACTAGATCCGTCTGTAAGGAGACATTCAAAACTTATAATTTATTCGTCATCCTCAACAATATGAACCCTGCTCAGGTGTTTAATGATACATAAATTTGAAATAATTGTAAATATTAATTGATTTTCTGTCGTGCTTGCCCTTCGGACTTTCCATGTTCCCGAATTCAAAGAACTTCACTTTTTTGATACCTACATACTGAAACAAAGCCCTTTTCATCAACACTTTATGCACATTGCGATAAAAGAAAAATGGATACAGGGTAGGACCCTTCATTGTAGATATACAAACAACCGATTTCCCTTTCAGTAGCCCTTCAGGCAGCAAGCCTCCGTTGTCTCGATAGGCGAAGTCAGAAGCAAATAACTGATCAATGTAGCCGAGCAGCATCGCAGGCGGACGCAGCCACCAGATCGGATACACAAACACCAACTTATCCGCCCAGCGTATCTGCTCACGATACTTCTCCAGGGTCGGATCGAGGTGCATATCTCTCCTCCGCTTCGTCTTGTGGAACACAAGTACTGGATCGAAGTCCTCCTCATATAAATCAAGAACCTGAATTTCTTCCACGTTCTTATTCTCTGTACACCCTTGTATGATTTGTTGTAAAAAGGCGTAACTCAAACTACTATGATTCGGATGCGTATATACGATTAACACCTTCATCTTCCCACCGCCATTTAGTTATCATTTGATAACTAAAAGATACCAACCTACCCATATAGTTGTCAAATGATAATTGTTTATTGATAATTGATTTGTTATCGTGTTCTGGTAAGAGGTGATTTTTGTGGACAAGAAAGCTCTGTTTCATCAATTTGTGAGCTTTACAACCTCCGTGCACGAAGTGACGCATGAATTAACGAGGGACATTAAGCCAGAGGATATTACACCCGTTCAATATCGTATTTTGGAATATATCGCGGTCAGCCAACCTGTTACCTTAAGCCAAATTAGCGATTGCATGCACATGTCTATGCCAAATACGAGCCGGGAACTGAAGAAATTAACGGAAAAGCATCTATGTGAAAAGCTAGAGTCCACGGATGATCGACGCAAGCAGCTGATCCAACTTTCGGAAGCTGGACAAGCTATGATGGATGAGGCTTTTGGACGGATTAGCGAGCGTTTCTTCGAGCGAATTAAGAATTCCTCAGAAGAAGACTTGAAGGACATACAGCGGGCATTAGAGATTCTCCAATCCCATGTGTTCGATGTCAAGATGTAAGCCACAGCACAGCTTTTGTGAATAGGAGCAAATACAAGCTTGGATTCTAGTATAGAAAAAGACGAAGGAACACGCCATGTAGCGCCTGCCTTCGTCTTTTTCATTTCAATCACCTAATATCGTATCCTTGAACATATTCACCTGCTCGATCATATGACCGATATTGCCTTCTCCTGCATACAAGGTCATGTCGAAGAAATCGTGGGTCAGCTCCGACCAGTACAATTCATTCTCATCGCCATGAATCGCGACGTCATGCTTCAACTTGCCCACATAGACTTCCACATAACATTTTTGATAGTGGTACGTGAAGTCCATCAGGTGGTGCAGCGTGATATCCTCTTTGGAAATGCTCGTTTCTTCCGCCAGCTCTCGATAAGCACTTTCGATTCCTGCTTCGCCAGCCTCTATTTTACCGCCGACTAGATTACTTAGTCCTTTGTACGGTTCTTTTAATCGTTTGCACATCAATAATTTGTCGAGTTCTTTATTGTAAACCATGATGACATTATAGCCCTGCATCTCTTCATCTCCCGATTCACAATTAACAAAAAATGGGTCCCGAAAAGTATCGAGACCCTATTCAACATCATAGCAAACCGGTCATTATAAGTCTATATTTTTTTGGGTTTTCGTGTAAAATTCTCCTCTGTAAGATGAACCCAATCATTCAGGAGGAAGCACATGATTCCAGAACGTCTATCTGCCTATACTAACAGAATCCCTTTGTTAGCTGAAGTAACCGAGTGGGCACTTTTACGAAAGTGGGCGCTATCCGAAGTGTATCGCATCACTTTACGTACAGGTGAAACTCGCATATTGAAATGGGGCGGCAAAGAAATGGCTCAAGAAGCCGCCATTTACCGTCACCTCGTGAAACCTTTGCACATATCAGCCCCTCGCATTTATGAATATTATGAATCGGAACGTAGTGCGGTCATGATTATGGAGGATGCCGGGCAGTACAATTTGGAGCAGCGCCCCAGCTCAGCGCTCTTTCTGGAAGCCGCAAGAGCGTTAGCTAGGATTAGAGATACAGCTGCAATGCATATCAAGCAGAATATTCCGAGCAGTCTCATTCATCAATGCACCGAGACAGCTGCCGATTTCCTGGCTCTTGCGAAGGATCTCCTTCACTCGCCTCGTCTAATGGCCCATCCTGCCCTCGGCAAACTGCAGGACATATTGCCGCAACAGCTGGAGAGACTGTATCGCACTCAGCCCCTTACACTTGTACACCATGATTATCATGCGAAGAACTTGCTCATTCAGGGGACCCAGATTATGCCGATTGACTGGTCGATTTCGTATCTAAGTCCCCATTTAGGCGACTTGCATTGTCTCATTGATGAAGCTCAAGAATATAGTCATGTCCCTAGGGAAGAGATGTTGTCCGCCTTCCATAGCGCAATGGGGCAGAATTGTTCGATGGATCAGCTTGAATGGCAAGTGAACGTCGGCGGGATATGCTGGCTTATAAAAACACTGAAATGGCTTGTCTATGGCGGAACCGATACAATCCCAGGTTCAGATGCGTGGATTCCGGATTTGATGGATGAGCTAGAGCTTCTCGTGAATAGGATAGAGCAGCCTCCTGGGCGCTTAGTCTAAAACATATAGCCTGAAACCTGTGTCTTAGGCTATACTGTACTCAATCAAATGGAACAAACGGAATCTATGGATATGAAGGGGGAAGCAACATGAAAATCGGCATGATCGGTATTGGTGATATCGCACGCAAAGCATACTTGCCTGTACTAGGAACCCGATCGGATATTGAACTATCCATTGCCAGCCGCAATCAAGAAGTGGTCGATGAAGTTGGTCGGCAATATCGTATTCGCAACCAATTCTCTACCGTGCAGGAATTGATCTCATCTAACATCGATGCCGCTTTCGTACATACTTCAACGGAATCGCATGTGGATATATTACGTCAGCTTATCACTGCGGGAATTCATGTATTCGTAGACAAGCCCATCGCCTATACGCTGCATGAATCGGAGGAAATCGTTTCTCTGGCTCAGCAGCATAATGTGCAGCTCATGGTCGGATTTAACCGTCGATTCATGCCGATGTACAAAGGTGCAAAAGAAACCATTCCGGCAATCGAAACTGCCTTCATGCAAAAGAATCGAATCGGCCCCTTGTCGCCAATCCGGCAGACGGTTTTTGATGATTTCATCCACGTGATAGACACGCTGCTATACTATGTAGGCGAACCAGAGACGATGACGGTCAACGGCAAGGTCGAGGATGGCTTATTGCATTACTTAGTCCTTAACCTGGTGGGCAAGAAGACGACTGGGCTCGCAATGATGAACCGACAAACGGGAATAACGGAAGAACGACTGGAAATTATGGGGTGCCAGCAGAAGATCGTTGTCCATAATTGCGTTCATACGACAACGTATGTCAACAACACTGAACAGCTGTCCACATTCGGGGATTGGACTCCCGTTCTCTATCGCCGCGGGTTTGTTGATATGATCGACCATTTCATCAGCTGTGTGAAGAGCGGAGACGAGTTTCTATCCAGTGGAGCGAAGTCACTGCTGACTCATCGCATCTGTGAAGATATCACGCAACAGTTAGAGATATTATGATTCCCCTTTGTACCTGTAGCATCAACTGCCGCATGAACTTATATGTTGAGTGATAACAGGGAACCCGTTGGCCCCTTAGGTTAAAGACATACTATACGAAGCAGTAGCAAATCTGTATTGAGCCATTTCACATCCACCTTACTCGTGTGTAGTCTCGACAGCTACATGTTATGTAAGAGATATGAACATGGCTCTTTCCGCTGCCTTCCTCCCTATCTTCTTCATACTGCAATACATCCATCATTTAGTAGGAATATGACCAGACGCCAGATTCACGTACCTCAAATCAGCTTTGAGCCCAACCGCAACTTAAAGACCACCCCATTTCCAATCCAAAAATGGAAATAATACCTATTTATGAACTTGATGTTGAAAAGAATTTATCTAAACTTCTTTGAAAATTGTCCTGTATGGAAATTGTGGTAATAAATGGCTTCATTTCAATCGCCGACTGTAATATATTTGGTTATAACTGCCGATAGACGATGTAGATAATGGACAATTTATCCTTCATGGCAGCTCCATCTCTTCTGAACAAAAATCGGGGAAATCGAAAGATGGCATACCTTTGTATGCGGAACTAGGGTAGTAGAATGGCTTTAAAAAAGAAAAGATATGAAATGGGGTCATGAGAAGTGAATGCTGTCAAAGTAATCGTCGCCCTGGTCGCAAGTATTGTGGCTGGAGGCGCTTATGCCTGGGTAACTAACCAATGGTCAGATCTTGTCCCGGTATACCCGTTAATTTTAGCTGGATTGCTGTATCTGCTTATACTATGGGTATCCAAAAAGAAAAGCACCGTGATCTCGCTCGGTGTCCTGCTCGGCATTGTAGCCATTGCTGCTAATCTGTTCATCGGCATGGAGTTATTGAAAAAAGATCTCCAGACCGATCTGACAAAAGCAGGCATCCTCACTGGTAGCGATGCGGAGATTAAGAGTGCGGTCAATGAATTCCTTGATAAACACTTGATGGAAACGACTGGATACAAAGGCATCATCGGGTATACCATCAACCTGACGAGTGGTGAGATCACAACCAAGACCGGAAAGACCGTCGGCGATGAGGATGAGTCGTCTCCAGCCGGAGTAGTCTTCCAGGTCGCTAAGTTCGGTATCATACTGCTAGGGCCGGCCATTATGGGCTGGAGAAGAAAAGAAGAAAATCAAGAAGAGATTGCCGGCGCTGAGGTATCCAACAACGCCTAATCGTTCCGGCAGCCCTATTGACCAGAGCGTCTATCCAATATAACGCTCTGGCGGATTCCCCTACACCTGAATAAGGTGCGAGACGGCCTTACACATGAGGCGAGATTTGTCATGTCTATCATAGCGAGCTGCCCTCGGCAGCGCGGCAGCAATACGTTTAAGCGGTGGAGCTATATACTTCACCGCTGCTTCGTATGCCGGTTACACCCATCTCTCCCGAAATGTAATTTTGACTTACTTCGTCGTCACCATACTATTCGCTCGCTCCAAAATATCAAATAACGCCTCGTTGAATATCTCCTTTCGTTCAAGCATGGCAATATGCCCCGCATCCGGAATGGAGTAAAATTGCTTGAGCGGTGCTTTAATGGTCGAATAGAATTCCCGTGCCAGCGGATAAGGTGTTTGCCAGTCCCGCTCGCCATGTATATAAAAAACAGGGACTTCGAATACAGCACCCATCGACGCCAAATCGAACGACTCCATTAAATACTTCCAAATATGACGTTGTCCATCTCCAAATGCCCCAGAGATAAAGAAATAGCGCATATCCTTGAATGTATAAAACGGAGAGCTTAAAGCATTGCCAATCAACTCAATTGTTGGGCCAGCCGCTAACTTATATTTACTTTGAAATTTACGAACCTTTTTAAGCTTCCTAATCATTTCACCATCAAATGTATTTGGAGGGTAGGGCTTCAAACGAAGTAAAGCTCGAACATCGTTTTCGTTGCCCGCTTCTTTTGCCGACTCTAGTACTTTTTCGTAACCGACACGTTCATTATCAATCATATTGACAATCTGCCCGACACCGATATAAGCCTGTACAAGCTCAGGGTATTTTTTAGTGAACAGGCTACCTAGTACCGATCCCCATGAATGTCCCAAAATGATAATCTTCTCTTTGCTGTACTTATTTTTTAAATACTGTACAACCTCATAAGTGTCCTGAACGATACGATCAACCTTGGTTGTCGGCGTGACTTGTTTCGGATCATTGTTGAAATAGGTCTTGCCACAGTTCCTTTGATCCCAGTGCACAACTGTAACGTGCTTCTCCCATGGGATCTGAAACTCTTGGGCAAATGGCAGTATCGGCTCCCCCGGTCCACCGTGCAAAAATAACATCACAGGATTGTCAACGTCCTCGCCCCGGTGATGCAAATATTGCGAAATTCCGCCGATCGTTACGAACTCCCTACAATCAATGCCATTACTCGTGGGAGCAATCCGAATTTGATTGGCCTTCTTCTTTTTCTTGTACTGGACAAGCAGAACCAAGCAAGCCGTTCCTAACATGATAAGCAGTCCGCCTAAAATAACGCTCAATAATATGATCATAGCTGCCTCCGATAATCGATATGACCTTGCCTCTGCTCGAAACCATTGTGGACAATCCCATATGACGGTCTACAGTCTTTTCGAATTCTCTCATTACCTGGCTTCCCCGGCCATGTAATCAGCAATAGAATGCACGAGTATATCCAGTGCCTTCTCTTTACCCCGCTCACCAAAAGTTATATCTGCCGAACCGATATAATGGAGTGCATTCATTAAATAAGCTAGCACATCCATCTCGCATTCTGATTCATCAATGCTGCAAAGCGATAGTGTCCTGCTAAAATAGTCATTTGATTTCAATGCCTCCCAGTCGGACACCTCATCCGGAAGCTTGCGAAGCAGATACTCGAAATCCGATGGAGACACGTAGTGAACTATACTATCCGCCGCCAGATAAATCTCCTTCAATGCCTTTACAATCTTCTCTTTCACATTTACCTTTTCAGATAGAATGGACTCTACTCTCTCAAACATTCGATTCTCGTTCTGTTTGATAATCGTATAAAGGAGTTCTTCTTTGGAATGGTAGTAGGAATAAAAGGATCCTTTACCGATGTTGGCCGCTGTGGTGATGTCCTCCACCGTCACTCGCTTTATCCCTTTTTTGCGAATCAGCTCGATCCCTTTTGTGTACATCGCTTCCCTTACCATTTGTTTTTCATGCTCGGTGACAATCTTAGGCATAATCCCCCTCCTTTTTAATGACTATAATTTCATTATTCGGTCAATAAAATATTAAACTAATCCCCTAAATATTACAATGCCGTTTTGTAACTTCTTTTATAGTCTTGAAAACCCCGCGTTTAACCACACTTTGAAAAAATACAGGTTGATTACTTTCCCCAATATTTCCATGATATATTTGGTGGAAACGGTCTACATGGGAATGTGTATGTCTCAATATAAGGGGGATTAGCATGGATAAAGATAAGCAGGAGATCGATATTCATCAATACATAATCGAGGCTAAAAACGGCGATTTCGATGCCTTTCGCCAGATCGTGCTTCAATATTCTAACGCTATGTTATCCGTTTCCTTCAGCATTATCGGGGACTTTCATGAAGCGCAGGATGCGGCACAAGAAGCTTTTATGAAATGCTTTCGTCGACTACACACCCTAGATGATCCTTCGAAATTGGGCAGTTGGTTATATACCATTGTTTATCGAACAAGTCTCGATTTCGTAAAAAAGAAAAAACAAACCGTGCCTTACGAAGATGCGATTTCTCCCTCTATTAATAATGTCGATACATGGTTAGATCAGCATATGACGAAAGAAACGATTTGGAATGCCATGCAACATTTAGAGCAGACAAGTAAAATGGCCATCATGCTGCACTATTTAAGCGAATGGCCAATGAAGGAAATCGCTCAGTTCCTGAATATTTCCTTGTCCGCCGTGGAAAGCCGTATTCGACGGGCCAGAGCAGCGCTAAAGCGTCAGCTCTCCGGCGACTTTGAGTCTCATTTCCGCATGCAGCGTCTAGATCAGATATTCGAACAGAAAGTCTCGGAACGAGTATTAAAAAGCACAGGGCATTTCTACATTCCCGTACTTCATCGAGAGCGGATATTAGACTGGTTCGTCCGTCATTTTCAACTGGGAATCAGCAGACACGGTAATCTATTAGTAGAGTCTGGACATGAATTGTATTTACTGGAATGTCATACCCATCTACCAAGCGATTTGCCCTTATTGGCCTTCGAAGTGTCCGATATCGAAGAACTTTGGCATAAGCTGCAACATGACAAAGTCAAGATGGAGTCGATCAATACAGACCATTTTATCGGCAAATACTTCATTTTCTATGACCCTGACGGCAACTCGTATCATGCGGTTGAACATAAAGAAAAAAGGAAAGCTTGAGGGCGACGGCTTTGATGAAGTCAGATCGTCTATATATAGAAATGTAAATTATGATGAGAGGTGGAACTTTCATGGCCGAAAAAGAATCAATCAAAACAGAGGAGCAACAAGCAACACAAACACCGATGTTAAAGAGAGTCTCTCATAACTACTTACCCGTATCTAACGTGGAACTTGCATCCAAGTGGTACAAAGAGACATTAGGACTTACAGTAAGACCCCGTGGATCTGCCGAAGGTGCCATCCTTGTGCTCGGTAACGGGCAATGGTTGTTCCTGCTGGAAACGAAAGAGAAGAAAACAGCAAACTTCATGACAGATCAATGGGAAGGCGACCAATATGAAATGTTCTCTCTGACATTCGAGGTTGAGAATATCGTAGAGGTCCATAAACGACTTCGCGAAAGCGGCGTCTACGTCGAACCGATAAGCGACCAAGGAAGTTGTGGTTTGCAATTCACATTCAAAGATCCGGACGGAAACAAGTTCAATGTATGGCAGGATGCGGAATAAACTATCCATAAGGCCGAATCCCCTATGTGTGGAGTTTCGGCCTTTTCGCTTTTATTTAATGAAATACACACGCTCGCTCGGGAGCCTCATCGTAAAAATTATTTCAGTAGCCACCAATGTACCATAACGCCTTCACCATTTGGGTATTGAATGATTGTCTCGTGTAATTGATTTAAAGTTTCATTTTTAACCCTTCATGAGTCGCTTCAAATCCTAACCTCTCATAAAAGCGAAATGCATCTTCTCGCTTTTTGTCAGTTGTTAGCTGAATAATATGGCATCTTCGTTCTTTAGCGCGTTCAATTGCCCATTGGATTAACTTGCTCCCAGTACCTTTCCCTCTTTCTGAAGATGCCGTCCGAACCCCTTCAATCGTAGCTCTCCAACTACCTTGATGTGTAATATAAGGAGTAAAGGTAATTTGTAAAACACCAATAATTTCTTCACCGAGGCACGAAACAATCAGTTCATTGTTTGGGTCTGAATCAATTGCTTCAAACGCTTTTAAATAGCTCTCAGGAAGGGGAAGCTCGTATCGTTCTCTCATTCTGCCCAATTCATCGTCGGCAAGCATTTGAACTATTTTATTCAAATCTTTTACTGTAGCAGTTCTAAAGATAACCATAGTACTCACCCCACTTAATGTCGCTGGTACTCCCCTAAATGTTTATTTTCTACAATACGACTAGCGGTAGATTCATCCGTTATCAGCATATTTGTGTATCCACCTCGTAGAGCTGGTAGGATGCAATCTTGTAATTGTACAGAACATTTGTAAACGGAAAACAGAACAAGACTGACAGAGGTCGGATCTGGACGTTGGTTTGGCCATATCGCAAATCCCCTTTTGAATGCACTTTAATATATTCCTTTGATTGATTAGATCAGTCAATTCGGGAATAAAACAACACCTATTTATTGTCAATGGACCTTGGGGCAATCCTTCAACAACCACCAGACCCGACTGCTCTGCTGCGACTGGTCCAGGGTTTCTGGTATGGCTTTCGATGGGTTCTTGTTTGCAAGCAGTTCCTCGGAAAATCAAAATAGGGCTACAACAGGTTTCTTACCTAAAACCTGTCGCAGCCTCAAAACCTGGGCCCGATGCGTCCCCCAGCTCTTATTCCTCCACCGTTGCAATCGGATTGCCCGCGTAAGAACTCCAATCGCTCCAGCTTCCTGCATACAGCTTCGCACCCTTAATTCCCGATTGCCACAAGGACAAGAGGTTCGGGCATGCCGTTACGCCAGATCCGCAATAGACGATGACTTCCTCTGCGCCCTGCACGACCGGCTCCCATTGCTCACGCTGCGCTTGCACAGTTAGCCAGTTCCCTGCTTCATCGAGGCGATTGCGCCAGAAGTGGTTCACCGCGCCTGGGATATGCCCCGCCTTCGCATCAATAGGTTCAATGCGTCCCGCATAGCGGTCAGCCTCGCGAGAGTCAATCATAACGACACCCGGTCTTCCGAGTCGCTCCCGAATATCATCAACATGAAGAACAAGCTCCGGACGAACCTGCGGTTCATAGCTGCGTGTTGCAATTTCAGGGCCTTCTGCCGATACAGGGTGTCCCGCTTCCACCCACGCACTGTATCCGCCATCCATTACATAAATATGGCCTTCATGACCGAAATATTGCAGCAGCCACCACAGGCGGCTTGCCATGGCTCCACCTTGGTCATCATAGGCAATTACCGTCGTAGTACGGTCAATGCCGCTTGAACCAAGCTTCTGTGCCAATTCGCTAATCTCTGGCAATGGGTGACGTCCGCCATGTACCCCACGTGGTGATGACAGATCCCGATTCAAATCAAAATAAACGGCCCCCGGAAGATGTCCTTCCTCATACGCTGCCTGTCCACGCTTCGGCTCTGTTAGCCAAAACCGGCAATCCGCTACTGCCGCTTGCCCTTCTTCAATCAGCTTCGCTGCTTCTTCCACAGATACAATTACCGTATACTCCTGCATGTCCCTATACCTCCCGAATCCATTTGTACTTTGCTTATGTAATCCAGCCATTGTCGTTCAAATCGTAAGACACCCGTTTGCCAAACTCCCCTTCCCATGTCACAATGGGAGAAAATCCACGCGATAACGTCTTGTATCGCCGCGAAGGAGGAGAACAGACCAATGAGTTCGCCTCATGATCCATCATCATCACCTAATCATAATCATTCGATGTCCGGCCATCACCATCCTGCACAGCCAGAACCATTATTTCACGTTCACCCCATGACCGAGGAAGAGGCGCAGGACATCTGCACCTGGAAATATGAACCGCCGTATCAGCTATATGGATTCCTTCCCTGGGAACAGATGAAGGCGCTGGGCATTGAGATGGGCGATCCCGACATTCGCCGCAAGCAATATGTATCCGTCAAGAACCGGAACGAGGAACTTATCGGCTTCGCGCAGTATTTTCCGCTGGTCGGAGTTACGCGCATCGGATTAGGCATGCGCCCTGATCTGCTTGGTCATGGAAAGGGGACTGCGTTCGTACAAGCCATCGTGAGTGATGCCGCACGCCGTCACCCCGAGGATGAAATCGACCTCGAGGTGCTTACCTGGAACCATCGCGCAATTCGCGCTTATCAAACAGCCGGATTCCTCATTACAGATACGTATGAACGGCCTACGCCAGAAGGAATGGGGGAATTCCACTGCATGGTGTATCAGCCCGAAGCGAATCCAGCAGAGTAGTCTACCTATATGATGCTTGGCTGTTCCATGAGCAATCCTTCACCTATGAACAATAAGAGCTGCCCGGTACGGGCAGCTCTTCGTTTTTTTGCGAAATTTTAGATTAGAGAAATCGTGGCCACCGTATCGCTCTCCACCACAATCTCGATGTTGTGGAACTGGGGATCATACTGTACGCTGCCGCTTCCGATGAACAACAGCCGATCCTCTCCCAGCCCATAGAACACATCATCTGCGAGCGCTTCCAACACTTCTTTGCGTTCTGCTTGTCCAAGCTCAGCCCAGTCTTCTTCGGTCATTTCGAAAAACGTATACCCGTCCGGAATCAGTCCTATTGCGTTCGTCAATTCTTTTAAAATATCTTCATATGGTCTCCCGAATGAAACGCCCATCTACGCTGCCCCTCTCGAATCAACTATGTCTTCCGTATTGTAGCATAGAACGTCTATTCACTCGAATAGCGATTGCACCAGAAACCTAATTATTCCCCCACGAACTGGCTACTGCTTCAATCAGTTCTTCCGCTGTCAGAGCGGTATGCGGAAGCTTCAACTGCTGGCCTAATTAAGTAATACATGGCGTATCCAAGTACGCTTGTCTCGGCAATTCTGCTGCAAGAACACATTCCTCCTCCCCCCAATCAGCAACAGAACAAGGAGCAGACCTATTCGATCTGCTCCTGCCGATACTGATGCATATCTCAATGGCAATCACCTCTCCTTGCTCAAAAAGTCTTCACCGTTCACGTTCATATCGTGATCCATCCAACGGTTCAGCTAAGACTGATTTCTCGCTTGCCATTGTTGAACCGATGCGCGCGCAAGCTGTGTCAGCGCGACATCCTCCATTGGGGGATTATGGAGCCCGAATCGTACATCGCGGTACATCCGCTGCAGCGGATGATCCAATCGGAGGCTATGTGCACCGACGATTCGCATGGCCTTATCGACAATCGATTGTGCAGCCTGCACGACGAATACCTTGGCAGCCGCAAGGTCGGCAGCTCGCAATTCCGCTCTCTCAGTTCCGCCCGACTCCCATGACTTCGCAACGCTATATAGCAATCTTCTGGCTGCAATCCATTCAAGCTCTATCTCGCCTAATTGCCGTTCCACGTTCGGCGTACTCACAATAGGCTCCGACAACGACGGAGGCGTATACGAGGTAGCGAAGGCAATCGCCTCGTCAACGGCAGCTGTCGCAATGCCCAGGTAGCAAGCTGGGATATGAAGCAAATAAGGGTTCAGCAGCGAACGATCTCGCTGATTATGCTTATATAGGAACGCATCCTTTGATACTCTCACCTGTTCCAGCACAAGATCATGACTTGCTGTTCCCCGCATACCTGCCATATTCCATGTCCATTCAATGGACACACCCGGACTGTCG
This sequence comes from Paenibacillus sp. NAIST15-1, assembly GCF_001894745.1. Classification (GTDB taxonomy): domain Bacteria; phylum Bacillota; class Bacilli; order Paenibacillales; family Paenibacillaceae; genus Paenibacillus_B; species Paenibacillus_B suaedae. The sequence continues at coordinate 20,059 of NZ_BBYF01000022.1, read as the reverse complement.
TGCGGGATAAGCAGTTCAATAACTTCCTCACTGTCCTCAAGTGTTGCCGTCACAATAAACCATTCCAGCAGCGGCGCGAAAGTTGTGAACGTCTTGCGTCCGTCCACCACATAACCACCACCAGGGATTGGCTTGACTGTTGTGCGCGTCTTGCCCCCACGGGAAGGACTGCCTCCCCCCACCTCCATGACGGCGCGATTCAGCAGCCCTCCCTCAAGAGCAATGCGGCGGCATACGTCTGCAAAGGTTGCCTCCGGCCAAGTTCGACGCTCTGCCAACTCATGTACAATACTCATATGCCATCCCATGCCAAGCGCTACAGAAGGATTCGCCTGAGCAAGCAGCTCCTGAGCCTTCAGCCATGCGGTAAGCGGCATGGCCTGACCGCCATACTCTTCCGGCACATTCCAAGCTGGATAGCCGATTTCCTTCAGCTTCGCTACATGATGCGCAGGCAGCCCGTGCTTCGCATCCAGCTCTGCTGCATCCTCATGCATATGCTTCACAATTTGTTCCACCTGCAGCAAACCACGCTTTACTTTGCAATCCGGAGCCACCGTCTGCTTCTGGAGATGTTGTTGCTCCGTTTCCACGCCATTTTGTTCATCTCCCCGTTCTCTTAGCGTATGTCCTGCACCTTGTGCCACACTTGTTCCCCCTCCGTCACCTTATCTCTAACTCCCTCATAAACAATTGCCAGCAATCAAGTAATGCAAACAGCAAAAGAAAATAAGGAAAGGCCTATTTCCATCCGAGTCTTGCCAGACAGCTACTAAACAACTAAACAGCTGTGCTATCAGCAAAAATCCGTTCCAATACTCGCCGCTCCAATGCTCCAAACTCCTGATCGGTTACCTGTCGCGGTCTTGCGCATGGATTGGCAACATCCAGCGCAATCCGCCCCTGATCAATAAGCACGATACGATCTGCAAGCCGTACAGCCTCATTCACATCATGCGTAACAAGCAGAGTTGTGAACCGCTGGGTTCCCCAGAGGGAGGCAATCAGCTGCTGCATCTCCAGCTTCGTCAACGCATCAAGTGCACTGAGTGGTTCATCGAGCAGCAGCAGCCTTGGCTTCCGTACCAGCGCTCTTGCCAGCGCTACACGCTGCTTCTGCCCGCCAGAGAGAGTGCTAGGCCAATCGTTCTGGCGACTATCGAGTCCGACCTGCTGCAGCGCTTGCTCCGCTCTTCCTTTCCAATCCCCCTGCAAGCCAATTCCAACATTATCGATCACCGTCTTCCACGGAATGAGCCTGCTCTCTTGGAACATCACCGTAGTGCTGCCCTGAATGCCATGGATTGGCTCACCATCAATCAGTAGTTCGCCCTCCGTCACTGTCTCCAGCCCTGCCAGGAGACGAAGCAGCGTACTCTTTCCACAGCCACTGCGACCAACAACTGCAACGAACTGCCCCTCCGTAATTGTTACATCGATATGATCAAGAACCTGATGTTCTCCAAAAAATTTACTGACCCCACTAATCCTAATCTCTGCCCCTACTGCAGCAGCCTGATCAGGTGCGGTCTCATTCGCTTGGAGCGGCCATCCTGTTTGCGCTAACGGGCGCATGGCTTGATATCCTCCCATTTCTCAAACGCCTCCTTCTCTCCACATTCAAGCATGCTCCACACCTAATGAATCTCATCAGCCTTACTTCCGATACCTACTGCAAGCGGGGCTGCTTCGTTCAACCTCACGTTCGTTGCTCTGCATTCCAACGAAGCGACTTGCGCTCCAACAGCTTCGCAATCACATCGGCTGCTTTGCCGAATACCGCATACAGCATGATGCTCAGAATAATGATGTCTGTCTGCATGAACTCTCGTGCGTTGAGCGCCAGATAACCTACACCAGCATCCGTAGCTATCGTCTCTGCGACAATTAACGTCAACCACATTACGCCAAGCCCATACCGCAAGCCGACAAATATGGATGGCAGTGCACCGGGCAGTATAATATGCCGAAATAATGAGCCAGATCGCAGCCCATACACTTTCGCCATTTCCACAACGCCTGGATCAACGCTGCGAATGCCATGGTACGTATTCACATAAATCGGGAACATGACGCCTAGGGAGACGAGAAAGATCTTAGCCCCTTCATCAATACCCAGCCAAATAATAACGAGTGGGACAAGTGCCAAATGAGGAATATTGCGCAGCATCTGTATCGATGTATCGAACAATCGATAGAAAGCCAAATACCTGCCGCTAAGTACGCCAAATAGAAAGCCGATCCCTCCACCAATAAGGAAACCTATAAGCGCCCGCTGTAAACTAACACCAATATGATAGGCAAGTGTTCCATTTGAGGTCAGCTCCCATAAGGTATTCAGCACCTTCATGGGTGTAGGCAGCAGCTGCGCCGACACGATCGCTGACGAAGCTGCCCATTGCCAGAACGCTAGGCATAATAGGGGCAGCAGCCATGGCACAATGGCAGAGGCGAGCTTGCTCCCCCATTTCCATCCACTTCGCTGATTCGTTCCGTCCAATTGGCCTAACCGCTTCGTATCCGCTGTGCCCCGCACATCAGGGGATATTGATCGAACGGTACGTGAAGACTGTTCACGTCTTGTGGACCCCACTGACCGAACTGAATCGGTGCCAACAATATTCGTCCCTAAAGGTTCTACATCTCGATTGGCCGGATTGATGGGTGAAGCCGCATCTGTCGTGCGCATTGTATATCCCTCCTCATCACTTGCTGGCAACAGGGCCTTTCACAGCCCACGGCGCATCCAGCGGCATCCGTTCCGCCACCTTGATCGGACTCGGTATCAAGCCAATCCGATAATACGTATCCGCCAGCTGCTGCTGTGCGTCGATAATAGCAGAATTGAACAGTTCCACTCCGTACGTGCGGCGCTTAACGGCAAGTTCGATAGCCTCTTTTTCAATTCCCTGTGTTTCCGACAATAGCTTAATCACTTCGTCCTTGTGTGAGTTCGCCCATTCATCAGACACTTGGATCTCCTCAAGAATGGTACGGATTAGTTCAGGCTTCTCCTTAGCAAAGTGTTCATTGGCATAATAGAACGTACGATTCGGCGAGTAACCTTGGCCATCCGTGAGCGTCAGCGGCTTCAGATCCGTCTGTACTGCTGCAAAAAAGGGATCCCAGGAACCAAGTGCATCCACCTGCTTCGTCTCAAATACAGCTCTCCCTTCAGATGCATCCTTGACGTATACGAATTGGACATCCTCCAATTTCAGCCCCGCCCTCTCTATCGCCAGCACTGCCAAGTAGTGATGATTGCCTCCCTTGGCTACTGCGAGCTTCTTCCCCTTCAAGTCGGCAATCGACTTGATTCCTGACTCCGGATGCACCACAATGCCTATCCCTTCAGGATTCGGAAGATCATTGCCTACATACACAAATGGTTTATTGCCCGCTTGAGCGAAGACACCAGAGCCATCCGCTGCATGCCCGAAGTCAATGCTGCCGCTGCTCAATGCCTCAAGCAAGAAGTTCCCTCCAGCAAATACCTTCCACTCGACATCATAGCCATCTGCCTTCAGCCGCTTTTCCAGATTGCCGTTCACCTTGAGTACGTTCAGCGTGTTGCCCTTCTGATAGCCGATGCGAATTACTTGATGAGATTTCCCCTTATCGCTGGCAGAACCATTGGCTTCTGCTCCATTGCCGCCTACTGTCCCAGTTCCACCCGAAGTGCATCCTGCCAGTATCGCCATCAGGCAGATCCATGAAATAAGAAATTGAATTCCTCGTAAGCGAGGATGCCCATTCGCATGATATTCAGATGACTTCACTTGAATCTCCATAACGAAGTTATCCAATGCATATAATTGGGTTTTAGACATCGTAAGTCCCCCTTTCACAATGAAATTCAGCAAGCAGCAGTTCCCTCTCGACGAATATCACTTCAAAGATGTTTGACATAACAGGCCATATCATTAACCACACACCATCTCTTCCCCGCAATACCGAGCGCTCACGATGGTAGACTACCTCCTTCCAATCCCAATAACCACATAATCCGATTAATTTACTAAGTATTTAGAAGACATTTTATTCCTCGCGCCTCTTTCCTGTCAATCCTATTTTTCCTCCATCATTTGAACTAGAGATATATCGTTTCATTAAATAAAATGGCCTCTTTTGCCGATAAAAAGAATATTGCATCTTTTTTTCACGTATTTCGGCTCACGCTGTCGAATACGCACGCAGGAAGCACCATTATACTCATGGATGAGGTGTGTATGGAATTATGGAAAAATCTACGATCATTGGTCTCGTGCTCGGCCTTGCTGCCGTCACGCTAGGGATGTACTTTAAGGGCGCGCCTATCTCCAATCTCGCCAACCCAGCAGCCATTATGATTATTTTCGTTGGTACTGCGGGCTCCCTGTTCATTGCCTTTCCGATGAAGGAACTGAAGAAATTTCCGAAGCTAATCGGCCTTCTCTTCAAGAAGCAAGATTTAGTTGACCGTGTCGAATTGATCTCGCTCTTCATGGAGTGGGCGTCGATTACACGTCGCGAAGGCTTGCTTGCCTTGGAAACACGCATTGACGAAATTGAAGACGAATTCCTCCGCAACGGAATGCGGATGATTATTGATGGTAATGATCAGGACTTCGTTCGTGACGTGCTCATGGAAGACATTCACGCAACTGAGGAAAGACACCATTCTGGCGCTCTTATTTTCTCCCAAGCCGGCATGTATGCTCCAACGCTGGGGGTATTAGGTGCCGTTATCGGTCTGATTGCTGCCTTATCGCAAATGTCTGAGATGGAACATCTGGCAAAAGCGATTGCTGCGGCCTTCGTTGCTACTCTGATGGGTATTTTCTCTGGTTATGTGCTGTGGCATCCAATTGCCAATAAGCTGAAGCGATTGTCGCACAGCGAAATTGAAATCCGTCTCATGATGGTTGAAGGGCTCTTGTCCATCCAATCGGGTGTATCCACGATTGCAATTAATCAGAAGCTCTCTGTCTTCTTGACTCCACAAGAGCGTTCTCTTATGAGTACTAAGGAGGGGGCAAGCGTTGAGTAAGAAACTGCGTACCCCGCCGAAGGAAGAGCATACCGATGAGACATGGCTCATTCCTTATGCCGATATATTGACACTGCTGCTCGCCCTTTTCATTGTGTTGTACGCCATGCAAGCCGTTGACGCGAAGAAGTTTGAGCAAATGAGCCAAGCCTTCAGCTCAGCGCTGAACTCTGGCGGTGGGGGGGCTGGAATCTTAAATGAGTCAGCAGTCATTCGATCAGATGGATCAAAATCCAGCATGGTTGATGCGACGCCTAAAAATTACACGAAATCTCGCAATCGTGAACGAGATGAGTATATGCTGCATGCCAAGCAGGAGCAGCAGCAGCTTGAACAGCTTCAGAACAAGATGAACCAGTATATTGCCAACAATGGCCTAACGGATCAGCTGAACACGAAGCTCAATCACTCTGAATTGAAGATTACGATCAAAGACAGCGCACTCTTCGATTCCGGTAAAGCGGACTTAAAACCAGATTCCAAACAGCTGGCGGCTACTGTCGGCGACATGATGAAGCAGTATCAAGGCTTCTCCGTCGTCATTAGTGGGCATACAGACAATCGCCCTATCCGCAACAGCCGGTTCGATTCCAACTGGGACTTGAGCTCGGCACGGGCACTCAGCTTCATGAAGGTTGTCCTCGAGCGTTCTGGAATCGATCCAAAGCAATTCCAGGCAGTTGGGATGGGTGAATACCACCCTGTAGCCGACAATGATAGTGCCGAAGGTCAAGCGAAGAATCGCCGTGTAGAGGTATCTATTCTTCGCAAGTATACAGACAAAAATAATGCTGCTGCGAACGCAAATGAACTTACCGATCAAAACTGATCGGTGGAAGATAGGATAACGCAGGCTGCAAATAGGGGTGCCCTGATCTAGACGTAAATGTCACTGATCAAGGCACCCCTTACTATTATAATCCTTATGAGGAGATTGCGGTTAATGCTGGCTGTGACGCAGCATCATCTCCGCCACCTGCGTCCTCCATCCCAATGGCGGGTAGCGAGATGGTTACTTCTGTTCCACAGTTCTGCTCACTTGCAATGTCTATCAACCCCCGGTGATTGTGAATAATTCGTTGACTCACCATCAGTCCAAGACCTGTTCCACATTCCTTGCTCGTGAAGAATGGATCACCTAGCTGCGACAAGTGCTCCGCTGGTATACCGATGCCATGATCCCGAATCACCACGACGACCTGCCCCTTGTACCGTGATTGCACAGCAATTTCGACCATGCCGCCTTCCGGCATTGCTTCCATTGCATTCTTCATCACATTGATGAATACCTGCTTCAACTGGTTCTCTTCACAGTTCACTAAGGGCACGAACTCATCGAACTGGGTTGCAAAATACACATTATTCAACTTCGCTTGACTGTCCAATAAAGTGACGACGTCCGTAACAATTCGGCGTACATCTTTCGGCTGAAACTGAATTGCCTGTGGCTTAGCCAATACGAGAAACTCGCTTACAATTAAGTTGATGCGCTCCAGCTCCGCCAGCATCATATCCATGTGATTGTCATTCAGAGCTCTTGTACGCTGCTGTAGCTGTAAGAATCCCTTCAACGTCGTTAGTGGATTGCGAATCTCATGCGCAACACCTGCTGCCAATTGACCGACCGTCGTCAGCTTCTCAGAACGTCGCAACAGCTCTTCCATCCGCTTGCGGCTGGTCATATCTCGCGTAATGCTTGCCCAAGCGATGCAATCCCCGCCCTCGTTGTACATTGGTGAGGTACTGACACTAACATCCAGGATTCGCCCATCCTTCGTTAGACGCGTCGTCTCCCAGTTGCTCACATATTCGCCATGACGCTGTGCTTCATGAATTTGGTGCTCTTCCTCCACTTTGTCCTCTGGAATATTGCATAGTTGCTTGCCTAGCACCTCTTCCGAGGTCCAGCCAAACATATCAACGAACGCTTGGTTCACTCGCTCAATTTGTCCCTTCAGATCTGTCACATGAATAGCATCATTCGATTGGTTAATGAATGATTCCAGATGCTCTTTCATGGCGCGGTTCTCCAAATACGACATGCGCAGCCGCTCTGTCGAAGCATCCAAATTCCGCGCCATCGTATTAATTCGCTGAGCCAATATTCCAAGCTCATCCTTACGATCAATATTCAATTGCGTATTGAAATGGCCTACCGAAATCATATTGATTTTGTTCAATATCGATTGAAGTGGACGTATCAATATGCCGGACAGCATATAGCTTCCGATAAGAACAATCTCCAATAGCACAATGCCTACCGCGACATTGCGCATCAACTGATCATGGAGTGCCTCTACGACCGCTCTTGCATCCATGGATATGTTCAATACATAGGAAGTCGCCCCGATGATTGGAATGAACCCTTTAATGATGGTTCTACTGCCAAAATCACTTTCATAGAACAGAGGCTTTCTCCGCTCCAGCGCATTTCGAATATATTCTTCATCACGCTCATGATTCAAGGTGTATTCACCGTATAAGACACGGCTCTTGCTCTCGTCAACCACCTGTACACCATCGCTGCGAACTTTGAATGTGGGTTCATCTTTAAAATTGTTAATATTAAGAGCTGCGATTTCCACAATATTGGATTGAGCACTCAATGTCTGCTCAATTAAGATATTCGGCTTTGTCAGTTCGAAGAAGGTTTCAACCTTATCATCGCGAATAAACGGATTAATTATATAATCCCGCTTGCCATCGTAATAATATCCCCATTTATCAAGATGTTCAGGGTTGGATGAAGACACATCAAACGGACCTGACCAAAAATACTTGCGCTTCTGCCCTTCCGCAATCCATACTTGCTTATCCTCAAATAATTGAATGAAAGCTTGATACCAATACCCCCACTGTCTCGTCGACATGCCGATTTCTTTCGGATCAGAGGAGCGATTAATCGTGATATCGTCACCGTTCGGCGTCTTGTGCAAGAGAGAAATGTGGGATATTCCAATATCAGCGCTTATTTGCTGCAGTTGCTCGTTCGTTATGCTATCAATTCGAGACGGGAGCTTATCCGCAGCATACATAGACGCAATGTGCAGCTTCTCTGCCAACTGCTCTTCGAATGAATTCGCCGCCATGCGGGATTGCTGTACGGACACATTGATCTGCTGAGCAATCGCATTCATTCGCTGCTGAATTTCCTCAACAAGCTTATCCTTGGTTATGTTGTAAGTGAGGATCATATGAAGCAGAAGGACGACAAACACGATACAAGCTATAGAAATAGATAATTTCGCTTTGATGGAAAGTCTCATGCTTCACCTCTATCAGGCCTATCCATCAGTATCAGAGTAAACATACGGAGATAATGTCGGATATCCTGACAAATGTTGGATTTCGTTGGAGTATCTCTTCGAATCATATCGTAATATAGGGCGATTTGTCCATTGTTTTGGCGATTATTGTGGGAAGAAGGTATAATAATATCGATTAAGTTCGGACCCCTGCTTCATGTGTATAACATATGGTTATCAACAGGTTATGCACATAATGTGAACAGTTTTGGATAAGATGTGTATAATACTGTGTACATCCATATAGTTATCCACAATTTTATACACACACTGTTAACAACGAATATTTGTTCGATGAATAACGACTAGACTTTTACACATATTTGCGTCTAATACAAGATCGCTGGATACCATAGAGGCAGGGATACGAGAAAGGAAGCTGAAGTTGGAAATACAATCGATTGAACCTGAACAAATCAGCCAGCACGAATACTGGATGCGTAGGGCCATTGAAGAGGCCCTCAAGGCCGAGGCAATTGGAGAGGTTCCCATTGGCGCTATTGTCGTCCATCAGAATGAGATTATTGGACGCGGCTACAATTTGCGAGAGACATCGCTTGACTCTACTGCACATGCCGAGATGATCGCGATTCGAGAGGCGAGTGAGCATCTTCAAGCTTGGCGGCTGCTTGATTGCACTTTATATGTTACTTTGGAGCCTTGCCCGATGTGTGCCGGGGCAATCGTTCAATCCCGAGTGCCTACCGTTGTATACGGCACGACCGACCCAAAGGCAGGCTGCGCAGGCACACTGATGAACCTGCTTCAAGAGCCCCGCTTCAACCATCGTGCAGAAGTCATTGAGGGCGTGCTGCAAGAAGAATGTGCATCAATGTTAACGCAATTCTTCCGCCGTCTGCGCGGCAAAGCTTAATCAATAAGCATAAAGAAGCCGCAGAATCAACGAAGTTGAGCAATGCGGCTTCACTGCTTCCGTTCTAGAATGAAATCTGCACGGTTGATAAAGCTCCTATCGCTCACGATTATAAGTCCTTTCTAACAAATTCTATTTATTGTCACTCTCTCCTTTACGATTCATTCACTCTCCTCATAGACCAATCGAATATGCTCCATTAATTCAGACAAGGATACGTTCAGTGCCTTAGCGTCCTTCACCGCTTCTTCGATCATCATCTCCATCTGATGCAGACGCTGCTCACGTATCAGCTGTGGATTTGCGCCCGAGATGAAGGATCCCTTGCCAACCATGCTGTCAATAAACCCTTCCCTCTCCAGTTCCTCATAAGCACGCTTCGTTGTAATGACACTAATTTGCAAATCCTTAGCCAGTTGTCGTATAGAAGGGAGCGCATCTCCAGGCTTAAAATCACCACTGAATATACCAGTTCGTATTTGTCTTGCAATCTGCTCGTATATCGGCTCGTCAGTCGATGATTCGATACGAATGTGAATCATTGTGGCCACACACCTTATATATTGTATATGTAAACCATATACATTACAGAATGAAGCGTCAAGTCATGTCTTGCCCATATTAGATCCCATTTGCATACCTCCTCCTCTTCTTCTAACTATTCCGCGCATAACAAAAGACCGCCACTCTCTAGGAGCGGCGGTCTTGCTAATGACTATATCTTAATATCCACCGAACATTTGCTGCAATTGTTCCATTGTCAGAACATCGGTTGGTACAGGCTTGAATTCAACCTTCTCGTTGATCTTGCTCAACTCAGTCGTAACGCGAGCGGCAACCTTCGATTTCACACCATCGTCGCCAGTCACATCCAAGTTGGCTACAATTACTTGATATGCAGGATATTGATCTTTGTTAATCGCTGTAGTGACGCTCAGTTCGTTAATCTTCAGCGACTTTTTCATTTCTTCGATATCCTTTTTCAGTTCGCTGTCATCTGTTTTCATTTCTTGCTTCATTTTCTCAACTTGGTCTTTTTCCAATTTAAACAGCTTGCTGTACTCTTCCTTACCCATTACATCTGCTAGTGCAGGCAATGCCTCTTTAACAAGGGTTGTAACGAATTGCTCCAAGTTCTCATTGGTAACATTGAACTTCACAATTTGCTTTGCATCTACATTTTCAGGAAGACCAGCGTCTTTTTTCTCTACTGTAGAGAAATACATTTTCTCATCGAACTTGCCGAGGAATGCTTTGAACATATCATTCGAGAGGTTCTGCATTGCCTTCATATCCTTCGCAGAAGGAAGCTCTTGGCCGGATTGCTCTGCCATTTTCTTTAAATCGATCTCAATTGTTTTGCCGATCAACTCATCTGGAATTTGGCCCGCCAACATCGGAATATTCGGGATTTTTACCCACATTTTATTTTCATCCATAGTCAATGGGAGAGAAAATTTCATTTCCATATCGCCTTTAAGGCTGATTTCGAGATTCGCTTCCATCTTCATAGGCTCTTGTTGAACTACACCATTTACACTAAGCTCAGCATTTTTAAGCATGTTCAAGACCATCTGTGCATTTGGATCCATTGCTCCACCATTATCCATTTGAAGATCTTCAAGCTTAATCGATGTATTGAATGCATAGGACTTCATATCGAAGGACTTGCCTAGAGAACCTTCAATTAATTCCTTCGGACTAGACTTGGCTCCACAACCCGTAATAATTAGTGCTAAAGCAAATATGAGTGCTAATGCCCCTTTTAAACCTCTCTTCAATCTCTTCAACCCCTATTCATCATAATAAGTGAGCTAAAATTACCCAGTATATATTAACTTATACGTATGATAATGAAAATAGTTCCTTTGAAACATATTTCGCGACCCTGTACATAGAATTATGAACTTCGTCCTATCTTTCACTGCTTAATGAATGTCCTTTTTCTTAAATCTGCCACCCTTAACGTCATGAATGTTGCCGATTGCAAGAAACGCATGCTCATCATGCTCCTCTACGATCCCCTTGAGCTTCGCTTCCTCCAATCGGGTAATGACGGTGAAAATCACTTTCTTCTCATCTCCGGAGAAGCCGCCCTCGCCTTTCATATACGTAACGCCCCGACCGAGACGTCTAAGCAGCGCATCGCCGATTTCCTTGTGATTGTCACTAATAATCCACACCGCCTTCGAATCGTTCAATCCCTCAACGGTAATATCGATCATTTTATATGCAATGTAATAGGCAATGAGGGAATACATCGCACGATCCCAGCCAAATACGAAGCCCGCACTCGTGAGTATGAACAAATTGAAGAACATAATGATCTCGCCGACGGAGAAGGGAGAACGTTTGTTAAGCAAAATTGCTATAATCTCTGTACCGTCCAAAGAACCACCATAGCGAATGACGAGCCCCACGCCAATACCGAGAATAATCCCGCCAAATACGGCAGCCAGGAACGTATTTTCTGTAAATGCACTTACATCGTGAAGCAGCGTCGTGCTGAGCGACATCACTAGGACGCCGAGTAATGTGGATAGGGCAAAGGTTTTGCCAATTTGTTTGTAGCCGATAATCAGGAAGGGCAAGTTAAGTAGAAATAGAAATACACCGAGTGGCACTGAGGTTACATAAGACAAAATAATCGAAATGCCGGTTACTCCACCGTCTGTAATTTGATTCGGAACAAGAAATAGCTCAAGTCCGACACCCATTAAGACTGACCCAATGACAATAAAGATAATTCGCTTGAGAAGCTTGATTAGGCCGATCTTCGTGTGCTGATACTGCTGCACACTGGCAATAGCTGCAGAATCGAGTGCTCCCAATTGGGCAATTGCCTCAAACTGATCCATATCCTGCGAAGCCGATGCATGATTCCCCTTAGAACTGTTGCTGTCTGCACTGGTGTTCGTTGTCAGATGCTCCACCGCGTTCACCTCTCTATATAAGCCTTAAATACACTACACTCATTATTATATCGGAATTCACTTCCTTGTTGGACCCTATTGGTAAATATTAATAATAATAGTACTAATTCGAACTTCAACATACCCTATTTATTTGCATAAAAAAACACAGACTCTCCTCACTCTTGCAAGGAAAATCCGTGTTGCTTGTACCCGGTTATCTTATCCCTCAGGATTGTTGTGGCTGACATGATTCGCCATCTTCGTCTTCTTAGACCCTGACAATGGCTCTTGCATCGCATTCCGTTCATTACCTGCTTGATGCCGGCTGGATTGCTCCTGGTTAGGTACAGGGACTGCTCTTGGCTTGCTCATTGCACGCACACTCCTCCGTCATTATAAGTGTTCTAAGTCCGTCGGCTTATCATGATTCAGTGCATCCTGATGGCGTCGATCATTGTGATCCTGCTGTAACTGCTGGGCATGATGACTATTGACCGGTGCCTGCTCCAAGTCCTTGACGACATTGCTCAAATTTTTGTCCAGACCATCCTTTGCTTTCGTCACCTTCATCCCTCCTACTGTAAGCCGTGATGGGTTACATCATGCAGCGCTTGCGCGCATTCATGAATATGACGCACATAATTCTGTACAAGCTCCTGCACAACCTCAGTCCGCTCATCGATATGAACCCCACTCTTCTCGACATCGATGAGATTGAGCTCCACCTCGCGCGAATCCACATAAGCGCAATGGAAATCGAATGAGTACATTTGGCGGCCGGCTGTATCGATATGAATAACGAGTGCCTGTGGATTGGCGCCGTCAGGCAGTACTGTGGCTTTATCGCCAGGCTCAAGCTTCGCCGGCAACGTTTGCTGCCATGCATCCACAAGCCTCGATTGATCGACTTGCGGTTGTTCTTCCTGATTCATAAGAGCTACACCTCCACTATTCAATTACAGTTTGCGGCCAGCAGAGGCATTTTATACAGCAAAAAACCCACATCACCAAGGATGTGGGTTCTACATGTAAAAGTTATGGCGGAGAGGGTGGGATTCGAACCCACGTGAGCTTGCACCCTAACGGTTTTCAAGACCGCCCCGTTATGACCACTTCGGTACCTCTCCATATTCGACTGCCCGAGTCGAGTCGGACAGTCTTTATTATATCATAGGCATTACAGCAATGCAACTATGATCTTTCAATTATTTGCGGCGAATGGATTCCAATCCGCCCATATAAGGACGCAATGCTTCTGGAATCACAATGGAACCGTCTTCTTGTTGGTAATTCTCCATAATCGCAGCGACAGTACGTCCAATCGCAAGGCCAGAGCCATTCAGCGTATGCACGAACTCAGGCTTGGATTTCGTATCGCGGCGGAAGCGAATGTTCGCACGACGCGCCTGGAAGTCCTCAAAGTTCGAGCAGGACGAAATCTCACGGTACGTACCGCTGCTCGGCAGCCATACTTCCAAATCATACGTCTTCGCAGAGCTGAATCCAATGTCTCCTGTGCACAATGCCATCACACGATACGGCAAGCCAAGCAGCTGCAGAATCTTCTCTGCTTGGTTCGTCAGTGATTCCAGTTCAGCATAAGAATCCTCTGGCTTAACCATCTTCACCAGCTCAACCTTATTGAATTGATGCTGACGAATAAGTCCGCGTGTATCACGGCCAGATGCGCCTGCTTCAGAACGGAAGCAAGAGCTGTAAGCTGTATAATAACGAGGAACTTGCTCGTCCGTCAGAATCTCATCGCGGTGGAGGTTCGTTACAGGAACTTCTGCCGTCGGGATGAGGTAATACTCCGTACCTTCCAGCTTGAATAGATCTTCCTCGAACTTCGGCAGCTGACCTGTACCGATCAAGCTGTCACGGTTCACGATAAGCGGAGGGAGCACTTCTTCATATCCATGCTGCATCGTATGCACGTCCAGCATAAAGCTGATTAGGGCACGCTCCAAGCGAGCTCCTGCCCCCTTGTAGAATACGAAGCGAGAGCCTGTAACCTTCGCAGCTGATTCGAAGTCCAAGATGCCGAGATCCTGCGCGATATCCCAATGCGCCTTTGCTTCGAAGGAGAATGCGGTAGGCTCGCTCCAACGGCGAACTTCTACGTTATCGTCCTCTGATCTCCCTACTGGTGTACTTTCATGAGGTACATTTGGAATGGACAATGTAATCTGCTCCATTTGTACTTCAATACCACGAATTTCTTCATCGAGCTCCTTAATCCGATCGCCTACTTCACGCATTTGCGCAATAAGTTCGTCGGCTGACTCGCCTGCTTTTTTCTTCTTCGCTACATCTTGAGACACGACATTGCGTTGATTTTTCAACTGCTCGGTCTCTTGCAGCATTTCGCGGCGACGTGCGTCAAGCTCCGGGAAGTCCGCGATCATTTCTTCCGATTTACCTCGATTTTGGAGTGCTGTTACTACACGTCCATAATCACTTCTTAACAATTTGATATCTAGCACCGATTGACCCTCCTGCCAGAAACGGATGAACACCCCTCACGATATACGCTGGGCTGATTTGATTCGATCCGTATCATACTATTTCACTATTATACCGTATATCCGAGAAAAACACCTTAACTCTCCTAGCATCAGGAGAGTCAAAGTGTTTGTTATTCTTTATCCTGCTACATTTGCAGCCTGTTTAACCATATCAACGAAATAGCTGTGCAGGCTAATATCTGATGTCAGCTCCGGATGGAACGAGCAAGCTAGAAGCGAGCCTTGTCTTGCTGTTACAATCTCCCCGTTCACCTCGCAGAGTACATCAACACACTCACCGACCGATTGGATAAGCGGTGCGCGAATGAAAACCGCACGTACAGGCTGCTCGATCCCTTTCACATCTAAATCTGCCTCGAAGCTTTCACGCTGCCGTCCAAATGCGTTGCGCATTACCGTCATATCCATCAGCTGCAAATGCGGCTCTTCTGAGCCTTGATGGCCTTCCACTCGTTCCGCCAAGCAAATCAGTCCCGCACATGTGCCGAAGATCGGCTTGCCAGCTGCTGCAAATGCCTGAATCGCCTCGATAAAGCCGTACTTCCGCATCAACTTGCCAATGGTTGTACTCTCTCCACCGGGAATGACAAGCCCCTGAAGCTCATCAAGCTGTTCTGGCCGCTTCACGGCTACCGCATGGGCTCCTGCCGCCTCCAAGCTGCGCATATGTTCTGCTACCGCGCCTTGCAGCGCCAATACTCCGATGTTCATCCGTGAAGTCCCTTCTTTCCCCTGAGGCTATACTAATACACCTATAGATAGGATACAGGGCGCTTAACGCCGACTAGGAAGCACCGTCACGGTGCTTCCTCAGCTGCCCTGCTTCTATAATTACCAGCCGCGATCCTGCATACGCTCAGATGGCGCAAGCTTGGAGATTTCAATCCCCTTCATCGGTGTACCCAGGTTCTTGGATACGTTCGCAATTAGAGCATAATCTTCATAATGAGTTGTCGCTTCCACAATCGCACGAGCGAACTTCTCAGGACTGTCAGATTTGAAAATACCAGAGCCAACGAATACGCCGTCAGCGCCCAGATGCATCATTAATGCTGCGTCTGCTGGTGTTGCAACGCCGCCTGCAGCGAAGTTCACAACTGGCAACTTACCTGTCTCATGAACATGTAACAGCAAGTCATACGCTACACCCAAGTTTTTCGCTTCTGCATACAGCTCGTCCTTCGACAAACTCTGAACTTTGCGAACTTGGCTAGTGATCAAGCGCATGTGGCGAACAGCCTCAACAATATTGCCTGTTCCCGGTTCACCCTTCGTACGAAGCATTGCTGCTCCTTCGCTAATACGGCGAAGTGCTTCACCCAAGTCTTTAGCGCCGCATACGAATGGGATGGTAAATGTATTTTTGTCAATATGGAATACTTCGTCTGCTGGAGTCAGTACTTCTGATTCATCGATGTAATCTACGCCAAGGGATTCCAATACTTTGGCTTCTACGTAATGACCAATGCGTGCCTTCGCCATAACTGGAATCGATACAACCTTCATAACCTCTTCTACGATTGTTGGATCTGCCATACGAGCTACGCCACCAGCTGCACGAATATCAGATGGGACACGTTCAAGCGCCATAACTGCTGTTGCGCCTGCTGCTTCAGCAATTTTCGCTTGCTCTGCATTCATGACGTCCATAATGACGCCGCCCTTTTGCATCTCTGCCATACCACGTTTTACTCGAGCTGTACCTGTTTCCATTTTCGATTGCCCCCCGCCACTAGTCAGTCATTTTCTATTGTTACAGTTTCATCCCTCTATTTTACATGATCGTCATTCGAATAGACAATTGATTTTGTCACAGACGAAAGCCAATTCCTATGACCAATACTGCGAAACTAGAACAAATTCTTGATAGACTTGAACAAATCTGCAAAGAATTCCCCGATTGCACGGAAGAATAGACGCCACCAGCTGCCCTTCTCCACTTCTTCTGTTGCAATCATGTTCACGGTCTTCTTCTGCTCGGCGCCATTGTCCTTGTATGTGAACGTCACTGTACCCACTTGCTGTCCCTTCTTAATAGGCGCAACAAGCTCATTTGCCGGCTTCAGATTCACTTCTTGTGTAATTTTTCCTTCTGTGGTCGCACCTTTTGGAATTACGAACGAAACGCCTGTTTCAGCAACAATTGGCACTTCCGTATCTACACCTTTTTTGATTGGAGCTGTCTCTACACCTGCTACAGTCTTCTTCGGTGCAATCTCATTCTTTATTTCAAAATGCTCGAACCCGTGATTAAGCAGCTTCGCTGTTTCTTCGAACCGTGCTCCTTTATCTTTCGCGCCCATTACAACTGAGATCAGTCGCATATTATCGCGTACTGCTGTACCTGCGAAGCAATATTGAGCAATATCAGTAAATCCTGTTTTCATTCCATCCAAGCCTTGATAAGCATAACGCTTGAAGTTCACGACATCTTTATTGGCTTCAAGCATCCAGTTCAAGTTGGAGATTGGCGTTTTGTCACGTTCTCTAAACTTATAGGATTGAATCTTCGTATACTCACTGAATTCAGGGTGATCATTAACGATTGCACGCACCAGCTTGGCCACATCCATTGCTGACATCATCGTCTCTGCTTTTTCAGCGGGGCGGAAGCCTTCAGGCATGCTTGCCCAATCCAATCCAGTAGAGTTGATATAGTGTGTCTTCGTCATGCCAAGACGCTTTGCTGTCTCGTTCATGATTTTTACAAACTCAGCCTCAGAGCCAGCAATATGCTCCGCTAGAGCTACCGTTGCATCGTTGGCAGATCCGATTGCCATCGCAATATACAAATCGCGAACCTTATGCGTATCCCCTTCTGCCAAGAAGATGCGGGATCCTTCTGTTACGGACGCATTTTTCTTCGCTACAACCTCGTCGTCGAAGCTCAACTCGCCTTTCTTCACTTTCTCCATGACAATGTACTCTGTCATCATCTTCGTCATGCTTGCTGGAGGATAAGAGATCTCCGAGTCAATATCGACTAATATTTTGCCCGTTGAAGCTTCCATAAGAACCGCGGAGCGAAGCTTCAAATCAAGCTTAGACTTATCCGTAATAACTTGATTGTTGTTCCCCTTCGTTGCCGCTACTTGCTTCGTTTGCGTTTGAATTTGAGCAGCTGCCTCAGCCGCCACCATTCCTGCTGATGGCAATAAGGCGAAGCTTAATATTTGACATGCGGTAACCAAAGCGACCGCTCGTTTCCATTTGTTATGTTTCACTGTTGTATGTTGCTTAGACACTACGTACAACTCCTCTCCTGTTGAGTCCCATAGCTATTCTAACATAGCCAGACACGCAAAAAAAAGACAGGGTTGTAATACCCTGTCTTTCCTTGTCGACATTTTCCGTAAATGCAACACAATTACATGGAATAGTTAGGAGCTTCCTTTGTAATTTGTACATCATGCGGATGACTTTCACGCAATCCTGCGCCAGATATCTTCACAAAATGAGTATCATTTTGAAGCTCTTTCAGAGTGTTCGTACCACAGTAACCCATACCTGCTCTCAATCCGCCAAGCAATTGATGGATCGTATCAGCCAAAGGCCCCTTGTAAGCTACACGGCCTTCAATGCCTTCTGGAACCAGCTTCTTCTCATTGCTGCTGTCTTGGAAGTAACGATCCTTACTGCCTTGCTTCATTGCGCCTAGCGAGCCCATACCGCGGTATACCTTGAAGCTTCGGCCTTGATAAATTTCAGATTCACCAGGGCTTTCTTCTGTACCTGCAAACAAGCTTCCGAGCATAACCGCACTTGCACCTGCAGCGATTGCTTTTGTAATATCACCAGAGTATTTAATACCGCCATCCGCAATAACAGGGATGCCGTACTCACGAGCTACGCTCGCACAGTCGTATACAGCTGTAATTTGTGGTACGCCGATACCAGCAATAACCCGAGTCGTACAGATGGAACCTGGTCCAATACCAACCTTAACTACAGAAGCGCCTGCCTCAATCAAATCACGAGTTGCTTCACCAGTAGCTACGTTCCCTGCTACGATAGTCAACTCAGGATACAAACCGCGTAGCTTGCGTACTGCTTCAATAATATTGATATGATGGCCATGAGCGGAGTCAACAACGATTAGGTCAACACCAGCTTGTACAAGCAGTTCAGCACGTTCGAATGAATCTTGGGAAATACCGATTGCTGCACCACACAGAAGACGTCCTTGAGCATCCTTCGCAGCTTTCGGATATTGGATTGCCTTCTCAATATCCTTAATCGTGATAAGTCCCTTCAACGTGTTGCTTTCATCAACCAATGGAAGCTTCTCGATCTTGTGCTGCTGCAAAATCACTTCTGCTTCTTGAAGCGTAGTGCCAACAGGAGCTGTTACCAAGTTCTCATGTGTCATCACTTCTTTAATCTGAATGCTGTAGTCATGAACAAAACGAAGATCCCGGTTCGTCAAAATACCTATAAGCTTATTTTCTGCATCCACAATAGGGACACCAGAAATGCGATACTTCGCCATTACACGATCCGCGTCTTCAACAGTATGATCTGGAGAAAGCGAAAATGGATTAGTAATAACGCCGCTCTCTGAACGCTTTACGCGATCCACTTCTTCGGCTTGTTGCTCAGCCGACATATTTTTATGAATAACACCGATACCGCCTTCGCGAGCAATTGCAATTGCCAATGGAGCCTCGGTAACTGTGTCCATACCAGCACTCATAAATGGAATGTTCAATTTAACCTTATCGCTCAAAATTGTCGATACGTCTGTTTCCCGTGGCAGTACACTCGATTTACGAGGTACTAACAGCACATCGTCAAAAGTTAAGCCTTCCTTCACAAACTTAGATTCCCACACCAGAAAGTTCCTCCCTTGATTGTATTGGCGCATTCATTGTCCAAACTCCTTATCATACAGGGCTTGTCCTCTGATTAACGTCGTCTCTAAAAATATATTATTGCAATCTTAGCAAAGCGGTATGAGGCTGTCAAGGATAAGCGTCTTGTTTTGGTAATTCGTAATTCATTTGATTCCTATTCATGTACAAACAAATAAATGTCCACTCCAGGCGAACAAATTTATTACTATTATGGATAGTATGAGATTGTTTGTTATTCTCCATTCATCACCTAATCAGCAAGAAATATAAAAAAAGACCACCGTCGAGATGTCTCAACAGTGGTCTTTAATCGCTTGGCGACGTCCTACTCTCCCGGGACCCTGCGGTCCAAGTACCATCGGCGCTGGAGGGCTTAACGGTCGTGTTCGGGATGGGTACGCGTGGAACCCCTCCGCCATCGCCACCAAACAGCATTGGCTAAAGCCAATATGTAGTTCAAGTTTTGTACCTTGAAAACTGAATGCGAAAGTGTCATGTTCTGAATCAATAGGATAAGCCCTCGACCGATTAGTATTGGTCAGCTCCACACATTGC
>NZ_BBYF01000021.1 GCF_001894745.1 Paenibacillus sp. NAIST15-1 | reverse complement strand
CCTGCGAATTCATGAGTCTGAGTGAGGAAACTTAATCATTTTGAGGGAGATTTAACGATGGTGAGCCGGTAGATTGGGAGGTCGTCACTGTCCCAATTGAGCCTGGGGTGGAATCGACGAATGTTTCCTTTTATCCGCTTTTTGCGGTTTCTGCGAATTCGACCAACAAGCGCGCTGCTTGGGAATTCGTCAAGTTTACAAGCGGATCGGAAATGGCTCATGCCCGATCACGGACGATGACTGGTAATTTACCTTCACGTACCGGTTATTTGAAGGAATTCAAGGGCAAGAGCATGGAACCGTTCTATATGCTGAAGACTCAGCACAACAGCGTCTGGATGAATGACTATGTTCCAATTCCTTTCTTCGGGAAGTTCTATAAGACGCTGGAGGAAGAGCTTCAGGCCGTTATCGATCACAAGAAGTCAGTAGATGAAGCGGCTGCCGCCTTGGAGATAAAGGGGCAGGAGCTATTATCCAAATTGCAAGAAGAAGCAAAACAGAAGACAAAAGGAAACACATAAGGAAACACATAAGGAATGTAAAGGGTGGGGAAACGTGCATCACAAATGGAAAATAACGATCCTGCTGCTAACGATCGTTTTCTTAATGAGCGGTTGCTTGGGCAAGAAGGAAGTGCTGGAACCGCTGCAGCCAAGCAAAATCAAGGTGGTCTACCGGGATGAGGACGCCTTCTACCGCGATTACGGGAAGTATTTTCAAATGAAATATCCGCAAATTGAGGTCGAGGTTATTCCCGAGATGCAGCTGCTGAAAAAGCTTGGGAAAATCATTAATGCGGATGACTATTTTGTAGAAAAAAAGAAGCTGCTGGAGAGCTCGGGCGCGGATGTATTTTTACTGGACGATTATATATTCAAGCTCTTTGCCCAAGATGGCAAGCTGTATGATTTGGAGGACGCGATCCGCCAGGATGAGTATGATGTGGATGGATTTATGCCGGGATTGCTGGACAAGATCAAAAGTTTGGGCAACGGGAAGCTGTACGGACTGGCTCCATCCTTCAACAGGGAGGTTCTATATTATAACAAGGCCTTATTTAAGGAGCATCAAATCGAACCACCGAGGAACAGCATGACCTGGCAGGAACTATTTGATTTGGCTGCGAGATTTTCTAATATTGGTGCTGGCGACAATAAGGTGTACGGCTTGTATGAATACTTCGGAGACCCAGGCAGGCTGATGTATCAAATCGCTGATACATCCGGCTTAAGACTGTTCGATCCAAAGGTAGAGAAGGTGCTTCTAAATTCAGAGGGCTGGAAAGATGCAATGAAGCTGGCAGTGGGTGCGGTACGCAATAAATCGGTCTATTTCCATCCTGAGAGTCAAGTGTATACACAAAAAAGCTACTTTTTCGAAGGGAAAGCCGCAATGATGATTGCGAATTCCTTCGTGATGATGGAATTGAAGCAGCGGCCTACTTATGTGGAGGGGGAGAAGCCGATAGATTGGGGCGCGGTCACGGTGCCGATTGATCCTGCGGAGCCATCGCAATCCATTTCTCTTTTCGAAATCGCTGCAATTGCAGCCGACTCGCCGAATAAACGTGCAGCCTGGGAATTCGTCAAGTTCGTGAATGGAGAGGAAATGGCCCAATCTCGTTCAAGAACAATAAACGGCTCGCTCCCCTCACGTACCGGCTATGCAAAGGAAATCGACGGCAAGAGCACGGAAGCCTTCTATCTGCTGAAGGTCAAGCAGGGGAACACGATATGGATGAATGAGCATGTTCCAGATGTCTTCTTCCGATTGTTCGATAAGCCGCTGCAGGAAGAGATGCAAGCTGTTATTGATAATAAGAAATCAGTGGACGAAGCGTTAGCCGAGTTGGAGATCAAGGGGCAAGAGGTACTCCTAAAAGCGCGCGAAGCAGCGGAGAAGAAGCCTTAAAAGGCTTCATAAGAAATCTGTATTTATATTTCACAATAGAAGAAGCAAAGGGTTCGCTACTTCGTACAGGTTTAATCAAAAAAAGGAGCTAGAAAAATATGCATCATAGATGGAAAGTTGCAATTCTGCTGTTGACGATCGTTTCCCTAATGAGCGGTTGCTTCGGCAAGAAGGAAGTGCTTGAGCCATTGCAGCCAAGCAAAATCAAGGTGGTCTACCAGGATGAGGACGCCTTCTACCGCGATTACGGGAAGTATTTTCATATGAAATATCCGCAGATTGAAGTTGAAGTCATCCCTCAGGTTCAGGTGCTCAAAAATCTCGGCCCTATGATTAGCGGAGAAGATTGGGACGCGGAAATGAAGAAACTGCTGAAAAACTCCGGTGCTGACGTATTAAGGATGGAGACAAATATGTTTCAATCATTTGCGAAAAATGGCATGTTGTATGAGTTAGAGGATGTAATCCGGCAGGACGACTATGATATGCAGGGCTTTTTGCCAGGGGTAATCGACAGAATTAAAAGCTTAGGCAATGGCAAGCTGTATGGGCTTGCTCCTTATGTGGATCGACAGGCTTTATACTATAACGCAGCATTGTTCAAAGAGCATCACATCGAACCGCCAAAGAACAATATGACCTGGCAGGAAGTGTTTGATTTGTCTGAAAGATTTGCCAATATTGGAAGCGGCGAAAGTAAGGTGCACGGGTACTACGAATGGATAGGAAGCTTACGCTACTTCTTGTTTAGAATCGCCGATACCTCTGGATTGAGGCTGTTCGATCCGAAGGGAGAGAAGGTGATTCTGAACACTGAGGGCTGGAAAAAAGCGATCAAGCAGACAACAGATGCGATGCGCAGCAAAACGGTATTTTTCCATCCGGAAGGCCAGATTTATTCGCAAAAAAGTTATTTTTATAATGATCAAGCTGCGATGATGATTAGCAATGCTTACACATCCCTGGAGCTTATCAATAACAAGAAAGATTGGGGTGTCGTTACAGCGCCAATAGATCCTGCAATGGATTCTTCAAGTATCGACTTTGAATTCATCTATGCAGTTGCAGCCGACTCCGCCAACAAGCGTGCAGCCTGGGAATTCGTCAAGTTCGTGAATGGCCCGGAAATGGCGCAGGCCCGCTCTCGTACACTTAAGGGCCAGCTTCCTTCGCGCAACGGCTATATGAAGGACATAAAGGGCAGAAGTACGGACCCGTACTATATGCCAAAGATCAGGGCGGAGAACAACATTGAGAGAGATGAGCGTATCCCATCCGGGTTCTTCCCATCATTCGATAAGCTGCTGCGTGTGGAGTTGGATGCCGTCGTCGCGAACGAGAAAACAGTTGATGAGGCGGCAGCTGCTCTTGAGGTGAAGGCACAGGAATTGCTAATGAAAGTACGAGAATCAGCAAACAAGGACAAGGCAAAATAGGGAGCGTGTGGAACGTGTTGAAAAATGGGAAGAGCATCATTATGCTGCTGACGATCATGTCTCTTTTAAGCGGCTGCTTCGGAGAACGATCAGAGCTTGCGCCATTAAAGGACGGCAAGGGGAAGATCAGGGTCGTCTATCAAGATGAAGATCGATTTTATAGTGATTATGGGAACTTCTTTAAAATGATGAACCCTGACATTGATATTGAGGTTATCAGTGAAGCGGAATTGTTTGATGATGCGGAGAAAAACGGGGCATTCAATTTGACCGAGGAGAAGAAAAAGCTGCTCGACAAATATAAGCCGGACGTACTGTTTTTGAATGAAAGCATGTTTGAGGCCTTCGCTCAAGAAGGAAGGTTGTATGACATAGAGCCGGCTATTAGCCAGGATCAATACAAGCTGGACGGATTCATGCCTGGACTTATCGATAGGCTGCGGGCAAAAGGGAACGGAAAGTTGTACGGGCTTACTCCATCCTTCGAGACAAATGTCATCTATTATAATCGCAATTTGTTCAAGAAGTATCAAATCGAGCCGCCAAACGGGAAAATGACGTGGAAGGAGCTTCTTGATCTGGCAGAGAGATTTGCGAGTGTCGAATCGGGAAAGAAGCAAGTGTTTGGCTTGTATCAAACGAGAGGTCCAGCAAGTTTGTTGTATGATATCGCTGCTGCATCGGCACTTAAGCTAGTTGATGCGAAATCAGGCAAGCTGTTGATCGATTCGGATGGTTGGAAAGAAGCGATGAAGATGACGGCAGATGCCGTCCGCAATCATGCGGCTTATGCTCCTCCTCCAATGAAGGAAGGCGAACAGCTTGATGGATACGATGACGCCGACTATGAGAAACATAGAGACTACTTGAAGCAGTACAGCCGATCTAACGAGATGTTCTACATGGGTCATGCAGCCATGACGATTCAAGCGCCGTGGTTTGCTTCCTTCTTGCGGGATATTCCCTACTATTCGAAGACCCCGGAGATCGACTGGGGCATCGCGGCCGCACCTGTTAATCCTGCTATGCCCGATGAATCGGCTTACGTGAAATTGTCGGAAATCTATGCCATATCAGCGGATTCTCCGAATAAGCGGGCGGCTTGGGAATTTGTCAAGTTCGTGAATGGTCCGGAAATGGCACAGGTTGCGGGGAAGGCAATGAACGATACGCTCCCCACGCGGTCAGACTATTTCAAGGATTTTAGAGGGCGGGAAACGGATGCGTTCTATCTGTTAAAGCCAATGCAAGTCAGTGGAGTGTCTGATAAAAAGAGTATTCCGGCGGGTTTCCATTCCGAATTTGATGCTTTACTGTCGGATGCATTGAATTCTGTGATTGAAAAAGAGAAAACACTGGACGATGCAGTTGCCGAGCTTCAAATCAAGGGACAAGAGATATTGGATAGGTCGCGGGAAACCAAGCAGTAATAGTAAATGGTTCAGAAAAAGATCGAGAGCAGGGACGACGAAATGTTCCTGCTCTCGATCTTTTTTTGTGCACAATTTTGACTCAAACCGAAATCAGTGCTTGTTCTTTGACTCAGTAAATTTCGGAATGCGTCACATTTCACATAATCCGGATTGTTATATATTAGGAAAGCTTCTTGGGAGGGTGAATCTAAAACGGGTTCCTTCCCCGGAGAAAAGAATGGAGATGGAGAAGAACGGAGATGGAGAAGAACGGAGATGGAGAAGAAGAAATATGTACAAAGATTAAGATTTGCAGTGATACTCGTATTGATTTTGTCATTCATAGGCGGCTGCTTGGGCAAGAAGGAAGTGCTGGAACCGCTGGAACCGCTGCAGCCAAGCAAGATCAAGCTGGTCTATCAAGATGAGGAGGCCTTCTACCATGATTACGGAAAGTACTTCAGTATGAAATATCCACAGATTGAGGTTGAAGTCATTCCGGAGGTTCAAGTGCTCAAAAATCTCGGGAAGATGATTCGCGCGGATGAATATGAGGCGGAAGTAAAGAAGCTGCTCGAGAAGGCGGATGTAGATGTATATATGCTGGACAGCGGAATGTTCGAGCAATTCGCCGCCGACGGGAAGCTTTATGATATTGGAGAAGTCATCGGGCAGGACGGCTATAATGTCGAGGAGTTTATGCCGGGGCTTATCGATTCGATCAAAAACCTGGGCAACGGCAAGTTGTATGGGTTGACTCCCCAAGTAAGCGTTCGTGCGCTGTACTACAATACAAAATTGTTCAAGGAAAATCAGATCGACCCGCCTACGAACAAGATGACTTGGCAGGAGGTACTTCATTTAGCTTCGAGATTCACTAATGTCAAACAAGGTAACGATCCCGTACATGGCATGTACTATTCCTATGGCGATGCGGGCACGGTGATGTTCGATATCGCCGATAGTTCTGGATTGAAGCTATTCGATCCGAAAGGGAAGAAGGTGCTAATCAATTCAGATAGTTGGAAAAAAGCAATAAAACTGGCGACGGATGCCGTGCGCAGCGAAGCGGTATATTTCGCTCCAGAAGAGCAGATCTATCCATCAGAAAACGACTTCTATAACGGTCAGGCCGCTATGACGATAGGTACCACTCCAATAACGGGATTCGTCAGAAATAACGACGTGCCGGTGGATTGGGAAGTTGTTACTTTTCCAATTGAACCCGGGTACGAATCGATAGGTGTTTCTCTCTATTCGCTCTTTGCAGTCTCAGCCAACTCGCCAAATAAACGAGCTGCCTGGGAATTCGTTAAGTTCACAAGCGGTCCGGAGATGGCTCATGCCCGTTCAAGGACGATGAGCGGCGCTATGCCTTCGCGTACGGGCTATTTGAAGGAATTTAAAGGAAAGAGCATGGAAGCATTCTATATGTTGAATGTCAAGAACAGAGACAGTATAGGGGGGAATGTATCCGAATCCGAATTTTACAGGCTCTTCAATAAGACGCTGGAGGGAGAGCTTCAGGCCGTTATCGATAACAAGAAGTCAGTAGATGAAGCGGCTGCCGCGTTGGAGATAAAGGGGCAGGAGATATTGTCTAAATTGCAAGAAGAGTCGAAAAAGAAGGCAATAGGAAGCTCAAAGGAAGCTCATAAGTAAAGGAACGGTGAGGAAACAACGTGCATAACAAATGGAAAATAGCAATCCTGCTGCTAACGATCCTCTCTTTGATAAGCGGCTGCTTCGGCAAGAAGCAAGTGCTGGAACCGCTGCAGCCAAGCAAAATCAAGGTGGTCTATCAGGATGAGGAAGCCTTCTACCACGATTACGGGAAATATTTTCATATGAAATATCCGCAAATTGAGGTCGAGGTCATTCCGGAGACGCAGGTGCTGAAAAAGCTTGGGAAAATCATTAATGCGGATGACTATTTTGTAGAAAAAAAGAAGCTGCTGGAGAACTCGGGGGCGGATGTATTTTTACTGGATGATTATATATTCAAGCTATTTGCTCAAGATGGCAAGCTGTATGATTTGGAGGGCGCGATCCGCCAGGATGAATATGATGTGGATGGATTTATGCCGGGATTGCTGGACAATATCAAAAATATGGGCAACGGCAAGCTGTACGGACTGGCGCCATCCTTCGACAGGGAGGTTCTTTATTATAACAAGGCCTTATTTAAGGAGCATCAAATCGAACCGCCGAGGAACAACATGACCTGGCAGGAACTATTTCATTTGGCCGCGAGATTTTCTAATGTCGGTGCTGGCGACAGTAAGGTGTACGGCTTGTATGAATACTTCGGAGATCCAGGCAGGCTGATGTATCGAATCGCTGATACGTACGGTTTTAGGCTGTTCGATCCAAAGGGAGAGAAGGTGCTTCTGAATTCGGATGGATGGAAACAAGCAATGAAGCTTACAGGGGATGCGATACGCAATAAATCGTTGTTTTTCCATCCAGAGGGTCAAATGTATACACAAAAAAGCTACTTTTTCGAAGGAAAAGCTGCGATGATGCGTGCAAATGCTTTCGTGATGTTGGAATTGAAGCATCGGACTAGTTTTGGAGGGAAGCCGATAGATTGGGGCGCCGTCACGGTGCCAATCGATCCTGCGGAACCGTCACAGTCGATTTCTCTCAACCAAATCGTTGCAATTGCAGCCGATTCGCCGAATAAGCGTGCTGCCTGGGAATTTGTCAAGTTCGCGAATGGAGAGGGAATGGCCCAATCTCGTTCAAGAACAATGAACGGTTCACTCCCTACACGTACCGGCTATGCAAAGGAAATCGACGGCAAGAGCATGGAAGTATTTTATTTGCTGAAGGTCAGGCAGAGGGATGCAGTATGGATGAATGAACATGTTCCAGCTGGCTTCATCCAACTGTTCGATAAGCCGTTGCAGGAAGAGATGCAAGCTGTTATTGATAATAAGAAATCAGTGGACGAAGCGTTAGCGGAGCTGGAGATCAAGGGGCGAGAGGTACTCCTAAAAGTGCGTGAAGCACCGGAGAAGAAGCATTGAAAGGCTTCACAAGCTGCCTATGATTACATTCCACAATAGAAGAAGCAAAGGGTTCGCTACTACGTACAGGTTTAATCAAGAAGGAGCTAGAAAAATATGCATCATAGATGGAAAGTTGCAATTCTGCTGTTGACGATCATTTCCCTAATGGGCGGCTGCTTCGGCAAGAAGGAAGCGCTGGAGCCATTGCAGCCAAGTAAAATCAAGGTGCTCTATCAGGATGAGGAGGCATTCTACCGCGATTACGGGAAGTATTTTCATATGAAATATCCGCAGATTGAAGTCGAAGTCATCTCGGAGATTCAGGTGCTCAAAAATCTTGGGAAGACGATTAGCGCGGAAGATTGGGATGCGGAAAAGAAGAAACTGCTGGAGAACTCCGGTGCTGACGTATTAAGGATGTATGGAGAAACGTTTCAATCATTTGCGAAAGATGGCAAGCTGTACGAGTTAGAGGAAGTAATCCGGCAGGATGACTATGATATGAAGGGCTTTTTACCGGGGTTGATCGACAGAATCAAAAGCTTAGGCAACGGCAAGCTATACGGGCTTGCTCCTTTTGTCGACAGACAGGTTTTATACTATAACGCAGCGTTGTTCAAGGAGCATCAAATCGAACCGCCGAAGAACAATATGACCTGGCAGGAAGTGTTGGATTTGTCTGCGAGATTTGCCAATATCGGAAGCGGCGAGAATAAGGTGCACGGATACTACGAATGGGTAGGAAGTTTACGCTACTTCTTGTTCGAAATCGCCGATACCTCTGGATTGAGACTGTTCGATCCGAAGGGAGAGAAGGTGCTTCTGAACACAGAGGGCTGGAAAAGAGCGATCAAGCAGACAACAGATGCGATGCGCAGCAAAACGGTGTTCTTCCATCCGGAAGGCCAAATTCATACGTAAAAAAGTTATTTTCGTAATGATCAAGCTGCGATGATGATAAGCAATGCTAACACAGCTCAGGAGCTTAGAAATAGTAAGAAAGATTGGGGTGTAGTTACAGCGCCAATCGATCCTGCAATGGATTCTTCAAGTATCGAATTTGGATACATCTATGCAGTTGCAGCCGACTCCGCCAACAAGCGTGCAGCCTGGGAATTCGTCAAGTTCGTGAACGGCCCGGAAATGGCGCAGGCCCGTTCTCGTGCACTGTGGGACGAGCTTCCTTCACGCAACGGTTATTTGAAGGACATAAAGGGCAGAAGTACGGATCCGTTCTATGTGCCGAAGATCAGGACGGAGAACAACATTCAGAGAGATGCGCGTATCCCGTTCAAGTTCTTCGTATTATTCGATAAGCCGCTGCGTGTGGAGCTGGATGCCGTCGTCGCGAACGAGAAAACAGTTGATGAGGCAGCAGCTGCTCTTGAGGAGAAGGCACAGGAATTGCTAATGAAAGTACGAGAAGCTGCAAACAAGGACAAAGCAAAATAGGGAGAGTGTGAAATACGTGCTAAAAAAGTGGAAGATTTGTATAGTACTGCTGACAATGATATCACTCTTAAGCGGCTGCTTCGGAGAACGATCAGAGCTTGCGCCATTAAAGGACGGCAAGGGGAAAATCAGGGTCGTCTATCAAGATGAAGATCGATTTTATAGTGATTATGGGAACTTCTTTAAAATGATGAACCCTGATATCGACATTGAGGTTATCAGTGAAGCAGAATTATTTGACGAAGCCGAAAAAAACGAGGCATTCAATTTGACAGAGGAAAAGAAAAAGCTGCTCGATAAATACAAGCCGGACGTGCTGTTTTTGAATGAAAGCATGTTTGAGGCCTTCGCTCAAGAAGGAAAGTTGTATGACATTGAGCCGGCTATTAGCCAGGATCAATACAAGCTGGACGGATTCATGCCTGGACTTATTGATAGGCTGCGGGCAAAAGGGAACGGAAAGCTATACGGGCTTACCCCATCCTTCGAGACAAATGTCATCTATTATAATCGCAATTTGTTCAAGAAGTATCAAATTGAGCCGCCAAACGGGAAAATGACGTGGAAGGAGCTTCTTGATCTGGCAGAGAGATTTGCGAGCGTCGAATCAGGAAAGAAGCAAGTGTTTGGTTTGTATCAAACGAAAGGGCCAGCAAGTTTGATGTATGATATCGCTGCTGCATCGGCACTTAAGCTAGTTGACGCGAAATCAGGCAAGCTGTTGATCGATTCGGATGGTTGGAAAGAAGCGATGAAGATGACGGCAGATGCCGTCCGCAATCATGCGGCTTATGCTCCTCCTCCAATGAAGGAAGGCGAACAGCTTGATGGATACGATGACGCCGACTATGAGAAACATAGAGACTACTTGAAGCAGTACAGCCGATCTAACGAGATGTTCTACATGGGTCATGCCGCAATGACGATTCAAGCGCCGTGGTTTGCTTCCTTCTTGCGGGATATTCCATACTACTCGAAGACACCGGAGATCGACTGGGGCATCGCGGCCGCGCCCGTTAATCCTGCTATGCCCGATGAATCGGCTTACGTGAAATTGTCGGAAATCTATGCCATATCTGCGGATTCTCCAAACAAGCGGGCAGCTTGGGAATTCGTCAAGTTCGTGAACGGGTCGGAAATGGCACAGGTTGCTGGCAAGGCAATGAACGATACACTCCCCACGCGGTCAGACTATTTCAAGGATTTTAGAGGGCGGGAAACGGATGCGTTCTATCTGTTAAAGCCAATGCAAGTCAGTGGAGTGTCTGATAAAAAGAGTATTACGGCAGGATTCCATTCCGAATTTGATGCTTTACTGTCGGATGCATTGAATTCTGTGATTGAAAAAGAGAAAACACTGGATGAGGCGGTTGCTGAACTTCAAATCAAGGGGCAAGAGATATTGGATAGGTCGCGGGAAACCAAGCAGCAAAAGTAAATGTTCAGAAGAAGATCGAGAGCAGGGACGAAATGTTCCCGCACTCGGTCTTTTTTTGTGCTACAATTTTTATATAAAAAAATTTTTTGTCAATGTCACATTTTTGGCTTTTCGATTGTTAGATATGGTGAAGAGCACTTTTCGTATGATAAGAAAACTCAAATGAGGAGTTGTAAATACGTGACAAAGAGAGAACGAATACAAGAGCTCGATGCTTATCGGGCACTTGCTATCATGGCGGTGCTGGCGATCCATGCGACATCGGAAGCGCTGGCAGCGACAATCGGCAGTCGGGCATACCCGCTTTACTTATTGATAAATACCTTTAGTAAATTTGCCGTACCCGTTTTTATTTTTTTAAGTGGGTTCGTATTGTTTTATAATTATGCGGACAAGCCGTTAAGCGGAGGAACGATACGACAGTTTTACCGGAAACGATTACTGTACATATTAGTACCATACCTTGTTTTTTCCGCCTTCTATTATTTATTGAAGCTCTATCGCAGCGACATGTTATTCGATCTATCGTGGGCGGTGGCATATGACTTTATAAAAGCTCTGTTCGGCGGCAGGGCGTATACGCACCTCTATTACATAATTATTATGGTTCAGTTTTATATATTGTTTCCGTTATTGCTGGCTGTATTCCAAAAGATGCGTCGGACTGTGCCGCTCATGTTCCTGGCAGCTGCACTGCTGCAATGGGGATTTATCATTGTCAATAAGTATGGTTGGCAAATCCCAAGAGGGAATCTGGCAATCTCCTATCTGTCATACTTCATATTCGGGGCATGGATCGCTATGCATTATGAATCGATCCGGAATTGGCTTGTTCACTTGTCGAAGGGATATAAGCAAATTGTAGGCTGGGTCGTCTTATGGAGTGTATGGATTGGGCTTGGAATCTATCATGCATACATGTTTTATCGTGCGAATGTTGGCAAGATATTCGTCAACACCTTGTGGTATGAGCTTGTCTGGTATATTCATTCCTTATTGTCGTGCATTATTTTGATCCAGATTGCATTTGTTCTATTTTACCGCTGTGGCAGACGTATATCTTCCTGGGTTACTTCCATCGGAGCATGCTCATTCGGCATATATTTGCTGCATCCGTTCCTGCTCTTTATCTATCGGAAAATAGGGATTAAGGGAAATATGCTCGAGTATGCACTGTATATTGCAGGCGGCTGGATATTTGCCTTCATTGGTTCTTGGTTCATCGTATATATGATTTCGCGTCTTACTTCATGGTCATGGATTGCATTCGGCATTGTCCCGGTTCAGGACAAGGACAGCAAAAGCCGTATTGTGGACAAACCGCATCACGAAGCGAATGTACGCAATTTATCGGAATGATAGAAAGAAGGATGGGCTTCATTATGAAGTCCATCCTTCTTTGTAGTGGGCACGTTATGCCGATGTGCGACTTCTGATTCGGGCCTTGTGCATGAATAAGCATTGAAGCAAGAATCCAGCGACGAGAACCATTCCTGCGAGATAGGGGAGATTGGCAGGATCCGCATTCCGCTCAAGCAAGGCACCGAAGGTCATTGTACCGACAGATCCCGCCAAATAGTTCATCGAGCTAAGCAGTGCGATAGAGATTGTTGCATGGCTTGGACTGATTTCAACAAGTGTTTTCTGCTGGGCAGCTATGGACGCCCAACCCGCCGAACCCCACAGCATGAGCAAGAAAGCGAGACTTGCTGCGTTTTGATGAACACTACCCATGAGCATCATGGACATCATTAGCAGGATGATCAGAATAAGCATAATCGTTCGCGGGCGCTTAAATCGATCCATGATTGAGCCGATCAAGAAGCTGCCAGCGATTCCTCCTAGCCCCCACATCCAAATGAACCAAATTGATTGCTCATATTCGAATGCGGCGATGATTCGATCCAAATACGTATATAGTCCTAGGCTGCAAAAGCTTAAAATCGCCGTCACAAGCATAACGAGCGTGATCTGCTTATTTTTAAACAGCGACAATCTATCGCTTAACGTAGGCAAGCTATTGCTGTGAATTGTGGGAAACCGGCTTGCCATTGTGATGATACCCAGAAGACTGACCAATACAATAAACCACATCGTCAATCGCCAATTCTGCAAGGAAGAGATATAAATCCCTAACGGCACCCCGATTACCGTTCCAGCACTCATGCCAAACAAGATTAAACTTAAGGCTCGACCTCGCTGCCCTTCAGGAGCAAGATGAACGGCCGCAGAGGATGCCAATGGCGAATATAATCCCGCTCCGATTCCTGCTATTCCCCTAGATATTAGCAATACGGCAAAATGATGCGCAATCGCAGTCAGGATATTGGCCAAAGTAAAGAGCGATAATGCAGCAAGTAAAATATGCTTCGTATTCGCTCTACTTAAGACAGCTGCAAAGAAAGGAGCTGCGATGGCATAGCAGAGGGTGAACGTACTGACCGATTGTCCTGCCGCACCAATAGAAATGTTAAAGTCTCCTGCGATAAGGGGGAGTATTCCGGCCATCACATAGGCATCAGCACCTAGGGCGAACATGCCGAATAGTAGAAGAGTAATGTTTCTCAAGATGATCACCAACCTTATGATAATATGCATGAAACACATGGATCGCTGTAAGAGCAAGCATCTGTTCTGAATGTATTGTATCGAGTATACTTATATTAGTGAAATTAATGTTTGGCATGAAAGGTATGAGGATAACTCATGACATTGGCGCGCTATGAAGTGTTCATGAAGGTAGTGGAGCAGGGGAATTTCACGAAGGCTGCTGAGCAGTTGAATATGACTCAGTCTGCGGTTAGCCATGCGATTGCGAGTTTGGAGAAGGAGCTTGGTCATGCGCTGCTGAATCGAGGCAAGCAAGCTAAGATTAGTACGACAGTGTTAGCAGATCGTCTTATTCCGCATATGATGCAAATTCTGCGCAGCGAAGCAATTATTCGCGAGGAAGTATCGCTAGAGAACAACCAGCTTGAAGGTTTGCTTAGAATCGGTGCTTTTACAAGTGCAGCGTCACAATTGCTGCCACCGATGATTGCACAAATCAAAAAACATCATCCGCGTGTGAAAGTGATTTTATTTGAGGGAACGTATGAAGAAGTTCAAGAATGGATTCGAAAGGGAACTGTGGATATTGGATTTATGATGAATGCGGGACAGAACCAAGATCTGCATCAAGTATTCATTCATGAAGATGAGCTTGTCATCGGTATGTCGCCGAAGCACCCACTTGCACAGCTGGACACAATCGATATCTCGCAGCTTGAGGGTGTCGATTTCATCATGCCTATGGCGTCCTATCATTCACAGGTGATGGAGTGTCTGTCTGATCATGGGGTAACGCCAAATGTGCTGATGGAAGTCCTGCATTGTAACACGATTATGAACATGGTATCCCAAGAGATCGGTGTTACCATTGGGCCAAAGCTGTTGTTTCAATCCAATGAGCAGATCGCGATCAGACCATTGAAGCAGGCGACAAGTCGTCCCATCAGTCTGGTCTATCGAACGGTGAGTCCTACGATTGAAGCCTTTCTGACAAGTAATCAGCTGCGTTCCTGAGAGTGTTCTAATCAGCCAAGCGGGTGAACGGAATATGAATAATCCGTGGTCTTAATATCGGATCTACATCTGAATTCGGTCGGATGCTAAAGTGTCAGTAAACAAAAAAACTCCCGTGAATGGCTGCATTCGCGGGAGTTGCTATCCTATTTACACATGACTGTCCACTGCTAATTGAGATGTCCGTCATGCAAGCACATTCATGTTAGCTAATGGAAGCTTCGTAGATGGAATGAATAGAGCGGGACAGAGTCTCATCGAATTCCTTAGCTGTCTGCTGCGCTGTTAATCCTACCGACAAGGCGCGTGAGAAGCTGGCAATGAGTCCATGATTGCGAGCCAGTCTTTCATTCGCCTCATCTTGATCGTATCCGCCTGACAAGGCTACAACGCGGAGCACATGCGGATCTTCAATCAATTCACGATAGAAATCATCGACAGTAGGGATGGACAGCTTCAGCATGACTCTTACGTCTTCGCCAAGCGCATTCAATTGCTTCAGAAGCTCATCCTTCAATATTTGTTCCGATTGCTGCTTGTCCTTGCTATAGATGTCGACTTCAGGTTCAATAATTGGGACAAGACCCATAGACCAAATCTGCTTGCCGAATTCGAATTGCTGTTCGACTACTTTACGTATTCCTTCTGCGTTCGCTTCCTTAATGACTGAGCGCATCTTCGTGCCGAAAATATGCTTCTCGACTGCACGCTTCAGTAGGTCGTTCAGATCAGGCATAGGCTTCATCAGTTGAACACCCTGTTCAAGATCAGCCAATCCTTTGTCCACCTTCAAAAAAGGTACGATGCCTTTCTTTTCCCACAAATAATCTGCGGTAAACTGTCCATCGATCGTCCGATCCATCGTATTCTCAAATAAGATGGCCCCCAATATGTACTTCGAATCAAATGCTGAGCTCGTAATTATGCGTGTGCGCATCTCGTGAACCTGCTCGAACATTTCCTCGTCATTGGAGTAACGATCTTCTGTAACCCCATATTGCAGCAGAGCCTTCGGCGTGCTACCGCCACTCTGATCCAATGCTGCAATAAAACCCTCTCCCGTATGAATTCGTTCCACTTGTTCCTTGTTCATTGATGTTTCTCCTTCCTATGTGTGGGATGGATGACCTCGACACTTTGTATACGCAACGTATCTAACAATGAGGTCACAATAGAAACAGAACTTGACGCGTTCACATGAGCCTAGGAGTTCGAACCGCATTGAACAAATCCAGAAGCATTCGTTCATCGTTATTCTTGCCCATACGTCAGGTAGAGTTTCTTATATTGTACAATAAATAATCGTTCTATGCACCGACATATCACCACTAGTTCATAAGCGCTGCTGCTGCAGTGTGAGCCGGTTGGATATGAACATATATCGAACCGATAATGAGGAATGGGAACTGCCGTAAGTAGGTTAGGAGGAGAAGTTGGAGGGGACAATATATTCTTCGTTATCCATCTTCATTCCTCGGAAGGATAAAAAGAAGAGGAGCTCATATCCGAATGATATGGGCTCCTCTATTAATTTCACGCTTATTTAATCACACGACGTGCTGTTTTAAAGGTCTTGTCCCACGCACTGCCTTTAAAGTTGGAAATCGTCACTCCTACACCTTTCTTATACGTGTGGATGACTTTGTTATTGCCCATGTATACCGATACGTGATTGATGATGCCATCACGATTCGTGTCAGAGAAGATAAGGTCTCCCGCCTTCAATTGGCTCTTAGAGACTTTCGTACCCACTCGCGATTGCTCTCTGGAAGAGCGAGGGAGGTTAATGCCATTCTTTTTGAAAATATATTGTGTAAAGGAAGAGCAATCAAATGCACTCGTTCTTCCTGTTGATGCACCGAATACATATGGCGTCCCCATAAATTTCTTGCCTGTTTGGATCACTTTATTTGCTACGGAAGTAGAGGAGGCTGCTTCCACCTTCATGACTGCAGCGTCACTAACAATGCTACCCGACAAGGCGAGCGTTGCGCATATTCCGATGCTGAGTAGAGTTTTTCCCATTCGTGTTGCCATGATGTTGTTCATGTTGTAATCCTCCTTATGGATAAACAAATGTGATAACCGCCTAGTTGACTTGCAATCAGCATAGCATATCTTTTTGCCTCCATAATCTTCCTTCGATCCGTGAAAGTCGCATCACTACAGCAAATATCGAGCTTTATGATAATCAAATGAGAATCAGATTAAAAATCATATTGATAATGAGAATCAATATCTATATAATGAGAATCGTTATCATAATAGTGATAACGATTCTCATATAAAAGGTGTCAAGGAGGCATACATAATCAATGAAATTTATCAAATACGGGGTCATTGCACTCATGATCGTCGTGCTTGCCGCTTGCGGCAATGCGAAGGAGAATTCGACGGTCACTGGTTCGGTGCCAGCGGCTAAGTTCACAACAAATTCAGGTCAAGACTTGCCAAACCATGTTGATAAGAAGCCGGAAGAAGACCCTGAAGTAGAGAAGCTCTTGAAGCAATTCGGGACGAAGCAGCCAGAGAAGATTGTGACATTATCAGTCTCCATTACGGAGATTTTGAACGAAATCGGGGTAACGCCAGCCGGTGTTCCTAAGTCAAGCAATAAACTGCCAGAAGCATTTGATAACGTCCCCCGCGTCGGTTCTTCACACCAGCCTGATCTCGAGCAAATCGCTAAACTGCAGCCAGATGTAATCGTAAGCCCAATGTCTATTAAAGACAGCATTGAGAAGAAGTTGAAGCCAGCGTCATTGCCTACGGCTTATTTGCCGGCAGATTCGTTAGAACAGTTGAAATTATCAATGACTGTACTAGGACGTGTGTTCGGCCGAGAAGACAGGGCAAATGCTTATCTGGAGAAGATTCAGCATGAGGAGCAGACGGTACTTGATTCCGTAAAGGGCAAGCCTGCACCAAAGGTAATGATTCTGTTTGGTTCAGCTGAAGCCTTGATGCTAATGAATGACAATACATTCGCCGGAAGTATTGCACGCAATTTGGGGGCTACAAATGTGTTGTCTGACGTCATGAAGAAGTCAGAGGACTATGTACCGCTCAATATGGAGAGTGTGATAGCTGCAAATCCTGATGCCATCTTGCTGGTCGCGCACGGCGATCCGAATGCGGTTGCCAAGAAATTTGAGGATGACGTGAAGAAGAATGGCGCTTGGGAGAAAATGAATGCCTTTAAAAATGGAAAATTGAAGGCTCTTGATTCCAAATTGTACGGTATTGCGTCTATAGTCAAGGCGCCTGCAGCCTATAAAGATATGGCATACATTCTATTTGGTGAATAAGGGGTTCTTGCGGAGTGAAGAAGAGTACGTCACGACATAAATATATCCTACTCCTTCTAGCTGTTGCTCTGCTTGCCATTCTGACGCTGCTCTCCATCGGGATTGGGAGCGTGCAGTTCAGTATGAAGGAAACGCTAGATGCTGTACTCGGATACGGGAATGATGTCGCCAATACGATATTGTGGGATATTCGCATTCCGAGGGTGCTGATGGCCTTATTTATTGGTGCTAATCTGGCCGCTTCAGGCGCACTAATGCAGGCAGTGGTGCTCAATCCGCTTGCAGATCCAGGACTCACTGGAGTATCGAGCGGTGCGGCAGTAACGGTACTGTTCATTATGCTTGTTATTCCTGGGTATTATTCGATGGTACCGCTCGCGGCAATTGTGGGGGGCAGTATTGCAGCGCTTATGGTTTATGGACTCGCATGGAAAAAGCACTTCGGTTTAACACCTGTGCGCATCATTTTGTCTGGGGTAGCTGTTAATGCAGTATTTGGAGGAATGATTGGACTGCTCTCCATCTTGTATAGCGACAGGCTTCCTGCTGCTCTGCAATGGTTGAACGGGAGTTTATCCAGTACCAGCATGGCGGATGTACTCGTCATTCTTCCGTATTCGTTGATAGGATGGGCAGCAGCACTGCTATGTATACGACATGCGAATATTTTGCGATTGGGCGAGCAGGTGGCACACAATTTAGGGCTTAACCTGACTCATATTCGAATCCTGCTTTCTTTTATTGCGGTATATTTAGCAGCGATATCTGTGTCGACGGTCGGGCTTGTTGGGTTCGTAGGTCTGCTTGTGCCGCACATTGCGAGAATACTGATCGGCTCTGACTATCGTTATCGTCTTCCTCTTAGTCTTGTTCTTGGTTCAATGGTGCTCCTCATCGCTGATACGATTGGTCGGACAATCTTCAGTCCTGTAGAGATTCCCGCAGGAATTGTCATGGCCATGGTAGGAGGGCCGTACTTCTTATATTTGATGCGGAAAGGGGATGGCTGATTGATGCTGCATCTGTCATCACTGAACATTCGTTATGGGAACAGACAGATTGTGCACGATTTCTCGCTTCATGTGAATGAAGGCGAGGTGCTTACAATCATCGGCCCTAACGGATCGGGCAAATCTACTGTTCTGAAGGCAATTACTCGATTAATTCCCTGTGATAGTGGGCGAATTTGTATTGCGAATGAGGAATTGCAGCAGTTCAGTTCGAAACAGCTGTCGCAGATCATGTGCATGTTGTGCCAATCCAATTCAAGCCCTTCCGATATGACCGTAGAAGAACTGGTTGGATATGGGCGAATGTCCCATAAGAAATGGTATGAACGGATGAATGATGAGGACAAGGAGATTATCTGCTGGGCAATGGAGCTAACGGGGATGACCTCCTATAAGGAGAGAACGGTTGTATCCTTGTCAGGTGGAGAGGCTCAGCGCGCATGGATTGCAATGGCGCTGGCCCAGCGGCCAAAAGTGCTGTTGTTGGATGAACCAACGACTTTTCTCGATATCGCGCATCAGCTTGAGGTTTTGGAATTGGTTCGCAAACTAAATCGTGATCTGAATCTAACCGTTATTATGGTGCTGCATGACTTGAACCATGCCAGTGCCTACAGTGACCGAGTATGTGTCATCCAGAGCGGGGGAATCCGCATTTGTGGTACCCCGGGTACGGTATTTACATCAGACCTGATTCGCAGTGTATATGGAGTAGATGCAGATATTCAGTATTTACCGGATCGAGAACATCCACGAATACATGTGTTGAATAAATGGAATAAGGAAGCGAGGAATGGGAATGAAGCAACAGGATAATGACAAAATGAAACAAAAATATATGAATTTTATTGATAGTGTTCAATCTGTAGTGCTCAGCACAATTGCCGAAGATGGCTCTCCGTTTGGCTCATACGCTCCCTATGTGCGGAAGGATGGCAAGCTGTATATTTATTTGAGTAAAATTGCCCAGCATTATCGGTATCTTGAGCATAATCCGTGTGTAGATGTTCTCATGATTGAAGATGAGTCCAAGACCGGAAACATGTTCGCTAGACAACGTGCTCGCTTTGCATGTCAAGCGGCAAGGCTGGACAATGAGGCGAATGAGGACATATTTGCTGCGTTTGAAGCGTCGTTTGGATCAAGTCTAATTCAGATGCTAAGAGGACTTGATTTCTCATTGTTTGAACTGACACCTACAGAAGGACGGTATGTTGCTGGATTTGGCCAAGCCTATGATATTGATTTGGAAGCATTGCGCTTCGATCATGTTGCCAGAGATGGACATCAACCGTCTGAACGATTTCGCACAACGTAGGAGGGGGATGAAGGAATGACGTACGATACGGTATCGGTCATATGGGATACGATCCAAGAACGGTTCTATCAGATGGTGCAGGAACTGACTGATGATGAATTGAGTTATGGAGTGGGAAGTGCCACAATTGGCTACATGATTAGACACAATGCAGAGGTGGAATATTTATTCACAGAGTGGTACTTTGGCCAAGAGTTGCCTGCGGATGTGGAAATTCGAACGAGTCGAGGGCCGTCAGGCGATCCGAATCGATATACAAGCATACTTGACATGCTGCAATTGATTCAACATTCGCAACATCATATTCGTCAAGCGATGTGTACGCTGCCTGAACAAGCATGGCATGTTCCGGTGAAGTCGCCAATGGGAACCATCACACCGCTACAAGCGGTTGGACGCCTGTTGTATCATACCAGTCTTCATGCAGGGCAAATTGCCTTCATACTTAAGCATACCAATCCCGCCTCCATCTCTGCAAGGCAGCAGAGGTCTGCCCCTGCAACTTTACATTGAGCCAACATGTAAGTTAGATTGAGCTACCTTGAAATCAACCTTTTGGTTGATTTCTTTTCTTTGTGTGGAGTAAGATATGTCCCGAGAGGAATGAACTGGAGGATGATGGCAAATGATAAAGTATCTTGCATGTTCAGAAGTAGATATTTCAAACATTTATGAAGCGTTTACAGTTGGCTTTTCTGATTATATCGTGAATATGGAAATCTCCGAGGAGATGTTCAAGACTCGTTTCTTTGGCGTTGAAGGCAACCAGTTGGAGAATTCCTATATTGCGATGGATGGGGAACGCCCAGTCGGACTGATGCTAGGCGGATTGAAGAGATATGAAGGCATATTAACGATGCGCTGTGGAGCACTTGCAATCCATCCTAATTATCGTGGAATCGGAGTGAGCTCAAAATTATTCGAGCTGCACAAGGCTAGAGCAGTGGAGTGCGGTTGTGGGCAGCTATTCCTTGAAGTCATTGTTGGGAATGACAGAGCGATCCAATTCTATAAAAAGAAAGGCTACTCCAAGGTATACGATCTTAGCTATTTTACATTGCATCATCCAGCAAGTATCTTGGGCAGAAATGTTGAGGGGTATGACATAAAGCCAGTTCCGTTCGAATGTTTTGAGCGGCATGTGCACAATTGGCGTATTTCGCATATCAATTGGCAGAATGATCTGGACTACATGAGGCTGTCTGACACCAATAACTATGTTGCAGCTTATAAAGACGATAAGGTCATTGCAAGTTTATGTATGAATGTTAGTGGCAAGGTTAGTTTTCTCTATGTAGATGTTGAATATCGAAATCAGGGGATTGCAACGGATATGCTGCTGACAATGATAAGAGAGAAGCAGCCAGAGCGAGTATCGGTTTCTTTTGCGAATAATCATTATCTAGAAGGTTTTGTATCTAAGCATGGATTCAATCGAAATGAGCTCGAGCAATATGAAATGTATTTGCATTTGTAAATAATTTTGCATTTGTAATCAATAGATTGCCCCTCATTGAGGGACTTGGACGGGTGGATAAGCCTACATCGGGTCAATGAACTATCAGCGTACGTACAGAATATAATGATCACACGATCACGTATGCTGTAAGGATGTGTAGACAATGCCATTTATATTGCGCTTCAGTACGATAACAAGAGGTGCGATTACGTTCACTGGGAATTCTCTAGGGATCAGCCGCGCCTCTAGATTTTCTCCTGCTTGTACACCGGGTACGGCTGATGCGATCGGCTCCTTTATTATCAATGATCCGAACTCGGTGTGCGGAACGGTTCCGTCCAGTCCTGCGACTGGCGGGGGAACGACGAATATGTATATGATAAATTTTTCAACAAATTCGCTCGTCCTCCCTCCTGGAAGTACAGTTGTATACGCTGAATTGGTATGGGGCGGGACATATTTGATCAATACACCGGGCGGCGAGGATTTATCGGCCCGTTTGAATGACCCGGTCAGATTCAGTACCCCAGCAGGAATGTTCAATATTCAGCCAGAGACGTTCTTTAATTATGCCGTTAATATTCAAGGTGATTTAGGATATGTGCGTTCTGCCAACGTTACTGCGCTTGTAGCAGGTGGCGGTGCAGGAACATATGGGGCTGGAAAAATCGTTGGAACACTGGTTCCGGATCCGAATACGACAAGTTTCGCAGGTTGGTCACTCGGGGTCGTATACGTGAATCCTGCATTGCCTTTCCGCAGCATGAATTTATATGTCGGGAACGTCCCGATTCAAGCCGTATCTCCACCAGTCAATGAAATGATTGGGAATTTCCAAACTCCGTCAACAGGCCCTATTACTGGCCGTCTTCTCGTCAGCGCGCAAGAAGGGGACGCGGCGATTACGGGAGATTTCGTACGTTTCGGCCCAACC
Source organism: Paenibacillus sp. NAIST15-1 (assembly GCF_001894745.1). GTDB lineage: Bacteria > Bacillota > Bacilli > Paenibacillales > Paenibacillaceae > Paenibacillus_B > Paenibacillus_B suaedae. The sequence continues at coordinate 79,686 of NZ_BBYF01000021.1, read as the reverse complement.
CTTGCCAGTCTTACAACAATTCCGCAACCCGCTGGATTTACGAACAATTTCTTTCAATCACTAATTTACGATGACAATGGGAATATCAATCCAACGGCTACGTTTGGGGATCGCAATCCGATACCTGGGCAGCCGGGATCCAACATCATTGAGGGGAATCGCCAAGGATGGGATATTTCCAACGTAAGCATCTCCAACAGTCTCGTGAACGGGCAAACTTCAGCAGCGATTCAATTTGGAACGAATGGCGACGGATATACTGTCAATCTGCTGGCGATTCAAATTGACAATATTCCACCGACGCTGCTGCTGGAGAAGACCTCTTTTCCTGATACAGTCACCGTTGGAGAAGAGATCGTATACACCATTGTCGTCAGCAACGATGGAGACTCCCCGCTTGTGAACACTGTACTTACTGACCCGCTACCAGCTGGTGTTACGTTTCAATCGGTTCAAACTACGCAAGGTTCGGCATCGTTTGCTGCTGGAACGGTTACCGTAGATATCGGGACGATCCCGGTTGGTCAAAGTGTTACCGTCAATATTACCGTGCTGGCAACAGCGGCTGGTCTCATATCCAATACTGCTTCAGCCCAAGCCAATCAGACCGGTATCATTTCCTCAACCGCAGTCAATACCGTAAATCCTCTGCCGCCTCCAATTCTAGAAATTGAGAAGCTGGACTTTCCCCCAATCGTCGCCGTAAATTCAGAACTCGTTTATATTATCTTTGTCTCCAATATTGGAGGGAGCACAGCGACCAATGTTGTTATGAATGATCCGCTGCCGGCAGGAACCACCTTTGTATCCGCTGAATCGGATCAAGGGACGATTTCGTTCGATGGCACGACAATTACGAATGACATTGGTTCACTTGCTCCGGGAGAGACTGTGGTCATTTTTATCGTCGTCATCCCAACGGTCACAGGTACAGTCTTGAACACGGCAACGACTTTTTCAGATGAGACTGCGCCACAATCCTCTACTACCGAAACTCTAGTTATCGAAGAGCCGATACTTGAGTTAATGATATCGAAGTTTGCAGGGCCGGATCCTGCAACTGTTGGAGAAGAACTCATCTATACGATCGTTGTCTCCAACGAGACGACGGAGTTATTAACCGGCGTGGAAGTGGTGGATGTGCTGCCACCTGGTCTCGTCTTCGTATCTGCCGAAACTACGCAAGGAACCGTAACTGAAGCGGCTGGCACCGTGACAGCATTGATTGGCGATCTTGATCCTGGTCAGTCTGAAATCATCACGATTACCGTTATTCCTACAGCTCCGGGCGTCGTAACGAACACAGCTACAGCGACATCTGATCAAACAGAACCTGTATCATCCACGATTGATACAACCGTCATTGCGCTTCCTCCTGCTTTTTTAACCATTGAGAAGCTTGCCGAGCCGGATCTTGTAACCCTTGGAAATGAAGTCATCTTTCAAGTGACGGTGTGCAACATGGGAGAAACGGCGGCCACAAATGTGGTTGCGGTGGACACATTGCCTGCAGGCGTTGAAGTCACTGGTATCCAAGTATCTGAAGGCACATTCACGCAGGTCGGGCACACGATCACAGCATCTTTCGGTGTCATTGCCCCTGGAACGTGCGCTATGATTACGATCGAAGCAATTACGACTGTAACAGGAACATTAACGAACACAGCAGTGGTGACCGCTGATAATGTTGAAGACTCTGAAACAGCAACCGCAAGCATTACGGTATTACAGCCGCTCGCCATTTCGAAGCAAGCATCAAGCAACCCTGTGCTTGTGGGCGGCCTGTTGCAATATACGATCAGTGTTGCAAATCTCGGAGAACTTCCTCTGACGAATGTAATCGTGCGTGATGTCATTCCTCCTACGGTTGAATTTGTCAGTGTTCAATCTGAAGGAGGCACTTGCTCTGTATCCGGGCAGACCGTTACTTGTCTCTTGGGCACATTGGAGGGTCAACAAGAACAGACGATTATCATTACAGTCATTCCTTTGTTAGAAGGGGTGGTTACCAACACGGCTACCGCTCAGGCGGATAATACGCCTCCTGTTACAGCTATGATTACGACGCTAGTTGTTCGTCCTTTAGAGTGCATTTCTGTCAGCAAACTGTTCGATTGGGTTGTCACTCGGAGTGATTTTATCGTGGAAGAATCTATTCCCGAAACCTGCAGGGCTTTCGTAGAACAAGCAATTGCTGGTGGTCGGCAAGTGCTCGTGAGCTGCAATGCAGTGCCAGCTACGGGAGAATGCAGCATCACGGTTGTAAAGCGGCTGCCGCTGCCCATTATCGGATCGCAAGCAGCTATTGTACTGACCACGTGCTCTGTAGAAGTAACGATTACGTTAACGGATAGCGGAACGGGAGAAACATGTACGTTTACGCTATTGGTCAAGAATAACGAGAAAGTATCACTTTGCTTACCGCTCCCATTAGATGAATCCAACATTACTTCTCAAATATTCGATATCCATTGTGCTGCACGAATTACTGACAGCTTAACGATTGAGTTGCAATTGGATTGGTGTTTGGAGCTTATCGTGAAATTTACAATACCGCTGATGGTTGAAGCGACATTCTGTCAACCTAGGGCATTAATCCCGATACCGGAGTCATGCAGCATCAGCCTTCCATTGCAATGTCCGACGATTTTTCCATTCGTATAAATGTCGTGTAATCCATAGAGATTCTGGATTCTTTATTGTTGTTGAGAACTCATGCTTTCATGAGTTTTTCTTTTTGTGCGCGGAAGTGGAATCATAAGGCAGACACATATTTGATCGGATTCAGATCAAGGGGATAGCTTGTGATATAATTACTGCTAAATAAGGAAAGCAAGGAGTTGATCGTCATGCAATATCGTCGTCTTGGCAATAGTGGATTGAAGGTGTCTGTGCTTGGATTAGGAACAAATGCGTTCGGCAAGCGGGCCGACAAGCAGGCTTCGACTCGGATTATTCATCAAGCGCTGGACTATGGCATTAACTTTATTGATACGGCTAATATTTATGCTGGTTCAGAATCAGAACGCATCATCGGTGAGGCGCTGACAGGCAATCGACACAATGTCGTGCTGACAACGAAGGCAGGATTAATTCGAGGACAGGGGCCGAACGAGCGCGGGTCATCTCGCTTTCATTTGCAGCAGGAATTAGACAATAGCTTGAAGCGGCTGAATACCGATTATATTGACCTGTATCAAATACATTCATTTGATCCGCATACTCCACTTGAGGAGACGCTGCGGACGCTTGATGATATGATACGTTCAGGCAAGGTGCGGTATATCGGAGCGTCTAACTACGCTGCTTGGGAGCTGATGAAGGCGATTGGCATCAGTGAACGGCTTGGTCTGAATCGTTATGTGTCCATGCAAACCAGCTATTCACTAGCTGATCGAACGCCAGAACTGGAACTGGTTCCGCTATGTCAGGATCAAGGGGTGGGAATCATTCCATATTATCCGCTTGCAGGAGGAATTCTGACAGGAAAATATCGAGTAGAAGATCAGAAGCCAGCTGGCTCACGAGCAGATACGGATCCGAATTTCTACAAATTCTTCAATGAAGAACGGTTTGCGTTAAGTGAACAGGTGAGCGAATTGGCAGCGGATATCGGCTGCAGCCCAAGCTCGTTGTCATTAGCTTGGCTTATGCACCAGCCTTGTGTATCGACAGTCATTGTAGGAGCGACGAAGGTGGAGCAGTTAGAGGACAATATAACGAGTGTCAATGTCGAACTTAATGAAGAACAGTTGAACCGATTGGATGAAATAAGCCGTCGATATCGGTATGGTGAACCTTTTGCTGTATACCGATTGCCTGAGTAAATGAGAAAGTAAGGAAGCAATAGACACCGTCTCTAGATAATAGGGGCGGTTTTTTTGAGTTGAGATTTCGAAATCTTGCGCTCATATTCAAAATACGATGTAAATGGTAGGACGGTATGTATAATAGGGGGATAAATGGCCTGTCCTCATAGCGAACTGATAAACTGTACCTGTTCAATTGTCGTCTTGGTCGGTAAGCTATTATTCAATTGGAACATCTTTCTTGAATTGAACAGTGGAAGGGAGTTGCTGGAATCTGTATGCTTAGACAGAATCCGATCTTGGATCTATCAACTGAGGAACAGTATATGCTAGGCTCATATACGTTAGAGAAAATCAGTCAGTATCTATCATACACCGACGAGGTAGTAGTTGCCCCTGAATTAATCCCGTCAGAAATCGTGCAGTATGCGGAGCAAATTGACTTTGCTGCTCCTGTCAAGCCTCAAACTGCGGTTCAGCATGTTATAGAAGGACTGCGTCGATATCAAGTGCACACAGCACATCCAGGATATTATGGCTTATACAATCCCCGTCCGAACTTTATGGGGATTATGGCAGACACGATAACAGCGGCGTTTAACCCCCAGCTTGCTGCATGGAGTCATGCGCCGCTCGCGGTAGAGATTGAGAATTACGTACTGCGTGAGCTCGCCGTTCAATTTGGTTACCCGCGTGATGTTGCTGATGGAACCTTCACGACTGGGGGAGCGGAAGCTAATATGACTGCTGTCTTAACGGCTCTATCTTATCATTTTCCAAAGTATGCAACAGACGGATTAGCAGCTCTGGAGAAGCCACCCATTCTGTATGCTTCTGAAGAGAGTCATCATTCATTGGTGAAAGCGGCTCGTTCCTGTGGGCTTGGAACGAATTCAATTCGCTCCATTCGTACGAACGATTCCTTGCAAATGGATATAGACGCGTTATTAGAACAAATACGTATAGACCGCGCGCAGGGTTTTGCCCCATTTCTTATTATTGCTACAGCGGGAACGACGGGAGCCGGTGCAATTGATCCGTTAATGGACATCGCAGCAATAGCGGAGCATGAACAGATGTGGCTTCATGTAGATGCTGCTTATGGCGGTGCAATCGTGTTGGATTCCGAAATGTCCTACCATGTGGATGGTATCCAGCAAGCAGATTCAATCGCGTTTGATGCTCATAAGTGGCTGTCCGTTCCGATGGGGGCGGGCATGTACTTCACACGGCATTCACGTATATTGAATGAAACCTTCCGTATAACGGCAGATTATATGCCGAAGGAGGGAGGAGAGCTGCATACGATCGATCCATATACGCATTCCATTCAATGGTCACGGAGATTTATAGGATTGAAGCTGTATCTATCCCTGGCTACTGCGGGTTGGGAAGGATATCGGGCTGTCTTGCGACATCAAGTTGAAATGGGCAAGCGATTCAGAGAAGAATTAATGCGATCTGGCTGGACAGTTGCCAACGATACCGTGCTGCCTGTCATCTGCTTTCTTGATCAAGATGCATGGGAACGAAACGATCAGCATTTCGCTCTAATTGTGAATCAACATTTATTAAGCACAGGGAAAGTGTGGCTATCCGTATTTACCATTCATGGTGTACCAACGCTGCGTGCATGCTTTACCAATTACGATACGAGCGAACAGAATATGAAAGAACTCATTCATTTATTAAATGAGGCCAGATCCCTGTATTACAGTCAACGAGCACATGTGTGATAAATGGTATGGGATAAATTACAATGCAGTGGATCATTGCACAATGATAGTGTGTCTACTATAATGTTACCTACAACTTTATAACTGGATGAAGTTTGCGGGAGATAGACGAATCGTCTAGCCGAAGGGGTAAGCTCTCAGGCGCCTAGGCATATCGAACCTTGAGCTCGAGTATGTATAAGCAGGACCGTAAATGGACAGGACTCTGGAGAGACTCCATGATTGGGGCACCGAAGGGGCAAGGCGAATTGAATCTCATTAATTCGTTAAAACTCTCAGGTAAAAGGACAGGGATGCAGAAGCGTAGAAATCGTAAGTCATTGGTATGATGATCTTATTTAGGTATGTCACTTACGTCAGGTTATTTATTCTGCACACATGTCCCCAGGGTCAAATCATTCGATTTGACTCTTTTTATTATTCACAAAGAGGGGAACTGATTTGACAATGATGGAACAATGGTTAGACAAATTGAACAACATGGTATGGGGAGCACCGCTTCTTATTTTATTAGTAGGAACGGGAATTTTATTAACGATCCGCTTGGGAGCGCTACAGTTGTTCCGCCTGCCGCTCGCCTTGAAGTTAATATTCAAGTCGAAGAACGAGGGAGAAGGGGATGTATCCAGCTTCGGTGCATTGGCTACTGCGTTGGCGGCGACAATTGGAACTGGTAATATCGTGGGGGTTGCTACTGCAATAAAGGTGGGTGGACCCGGTGCATTGTTCTGGATGTGGGTTGCTGCATTCTTCGGAATGGCCACCAAATATGCGGAAGGATTGCTTGCTGTCAAGTATCGCAACATTGATGACAATGGACAAGTGCTAGGCGGTCCTATGTATTATATTGAGAAGGGACTTGGCATGAAATTCAAGCCGCTTGCTGTGTTCTTTGCGATTAGCGGAGTACTGGTTGCCTTACTTGGAATTGGTACATTTCCGCAAATTAATGCGATCGTCACTTCTACAGAAGCAAGCCTTGGTGTACCTGCAGTAGTCACTGCGGCAATCGTCACTATCGTGACCGCGCTTGTTACAATTGGCGGGATTCAGAGTATATCGCATGTGACGACGACAATTGTTCCTGTCATGGCTATTATCTATTTTATCGCGAGTTTTGTTGTGCTTATTGCATTTGCGGATCAGATACCGCACGCACTGTCGTTAATTTTCCATGGCGCGTTCAATGCAACAGCAGCAGGTGGCGGCTTCTTGGGAGCAACGGTTATGATGGCGATCCGCAACGGGATTGCAAGAGGCGTATTCTCCAATGAATCAGGTCTCGGAAGCGCACCGATTGCGGCCGCGGCTGCGAAGGTGAAATGGCCGGCTGAGCAAGGACTCATATCAATGACCGGAACATTCATCGATACGATCATCGTCTGCTCGCTTACAGGATTAACATTGATTGTAACGGGTGTATGGAATGGCCCAATGGAAGGAGCGGCCATGACACAGGCAGCATTTGATGCTGCGCTGCCATACGGTTCCCTCATTCTTATGTTTTGCTTGATTTTATTTGCATTTACGACGATTCTTGGCTGGAACTATTACGGCGAACGGTGCATGGTTTATTTATTCGGTGTCAAATCGATTCTGCCGTACCGCCTTATGTTCATTGCGATCATTGGCTTTGGGGCATTTATCAAGCTGGATATGATATGGAAGCTTGCTGATATTGTAAATGGATTAATGGCGCTGCCGAACTTAGTTGCACTGCTCGGTTTGTCTGGAGTCGTCGTGTCTGAGACGCGTCTATATTGGAAGCATAGGGAATCCGAAAAATAAATAGAAGCAGGAAGCTATTCCTGTTCTTAAGTAAACTGCCAAATGCATGAAAGTGAACATTTGGCAGTTTTTTTGCGTTTAATGAAACCTTTTGCCTATCTTGTGCATCTAATTGACAGTTTGATTCGCGTGTATGGGGTAAAGAAGGGAGTAGAAACGGCTTGCATAGCGATATAGAGACAGAAGTGAGATTGGCTAAGGAAGGTAACAAAGAAGCGTTTATTCGACTCATCAAGCAGCATGAAGCCCAAATGTTCAACATGGCCAGGTCGATCGTCAGAAGGGATGAGGATTGTGCAGATGCGATGCAGGAGACTGTGCTCAAGGCTTATCGCGCACTGACCAACCTAAATCATCATGCCTATTTTAAGACTTGGCTCTTTCGGATATTGATCAATGAATGCAATATGATATTGCGGAAGCAGGCTCGCATCATCATGCTGGCTGAACTCCCAGAAGTTGGTGTTGCCACGGCTGAATACAGTGATCATCTTGATTTGCGTCAGGCGATCTATCGGCTTGAGGAAGTATCTCGCAATATTGTTATTTTGTTTTATTTTCAGGATTTGCCTATGCATCAGATCGCCGAGATGATGGATATGTCCGTGGGCGCGGTGAAGACACGGCTGCATCGGGCACGTCACACGCTCGCAGAATGGCTGGATGATACTGAAGAAAGGAAGATGAACGGATGAAAGACATACAACTGCCTATCGATCAGCGACTGGAACAGCTTAGGGAACCATATATTAGCGAGCTGCCAGAATCCGTTCGCAACCGGATGGATCGGACATACCAGATCATCGACGAGATGCTTCCTGGACGGAAGAGAAGAAGTCGGAAGAACCGCTGGCTGCGCAGAGTGTTGATTTCAACAGCGGGTGTAGCGAGCCTCGGGATTGTCATGATCTTCTCGGGTCTTGCCTCTCCAGCGATCGCACAGACGTTGAAGCAGATTCCGTTCATGAATAGCGTATTCAAACTGGTGGGGGATCTTGGCTTGCAAACCGCTGGAGAGAAGGGGATGGTCACCTCAGTCAATCAGCGCGTATCCCATAAGGGAGTGACGCTCACGATTTCTGAGATGATGTATGATGGCAGCAGGCTATCTCTAGTGCTCAGTAGAGAAGATGCGAATGCGGCGAAGGAGTCTTTTTTTCAGTTATGGAACAAGCAGCGCATGCTTAGCAAGCGGGCCAATAATATCGATTTTTATATGGGAGACAAGCAGATAAATACCGGGATGGGACTGCAGCCGGGTGGGGAGCATGCTCCGCAATCGATAATCGTTACCGCTTTAGATTCCGCTGATCTCGAGCTTCCAGACTCGTTCGAAATGAAGATGGTCGTGTATTTGGCTGATGTGGATGAGAATTACGAGTTCCTCTTCCCGATCAAGAAGGATACGGAGCGAACGATTATCCTGAAGACATCAGAGACCAAATCACATGATTCGATAAATATGACGATCGATCGAGTCGAAATTACCCCCATCACAACCCGCTTGCTCGTCGGTGTCCACGGGGCAAGCGGAGAAGAAGATTATTGTAAAATGCTGGATGCAATACCGGATAACTATAAAGTTGATGGGTTCCTCAATCTTGAGTTCGATATCGAGGATGAGCAGGGAAATGAACAGAATGCAATTGCTGGGAATGGTTCAGGAGAAGGAAAAGGAATGGTGTTCTCAACCTCTTACGAGCCGTTCAAGGTGAAGCCTAGCTTTATCATCATTAAGCCGTTTGTAAGAAAAGGCCCGGATAAGAACTATATTCCACAGCTGGAGTTCAAGCTGCCCGTTCGATGAGAGGATTGCATTCCTCGATCATTCGCGTGTAACATGAATATTGATGGAATTATGCCATTACATCATGTATTTCAGTCGGAGGAGAGTTCACATCATGGAGCGCTTGAATGATTTGGAACCAGGTATTCGAAGCATCGTTAAGGATTTTATTGAATCAGGATGTCCTTCTGCGAGACAGCAGAGCTATCAGGATCGCCGTCAAGGTTATGTACAATCGGTTGTGTTGGCAGGAGAAGCGGAGCCTATTTGGAAAATCACCGATCATACGATCGATTCCATTCCTTTACGCATTTACCGACCGTCGTATGAGTCTAATCTTCCTGTTATGATCTATTATCATGGCGGGTGCTTTGTGAGCGGGGATTTCACAACTCATGACCGCCAGTTAAGAGCATTAGCTAACAAGGGGAACTCGATCGTGGTAGCGGTAGATTACCGCTTGGCACCAGAGCATGCCTATCCAGCAGCTCATGATGATGCCTATAAGGCTGCACAAATTGTGCGTGAGCATGCCGTATCATGGGGAGGAAATCCGAACGATATTACACTGGCAGGTGATAGTGCGGGCGGACACATTGCGCTAGTAACGTCCTTGCGGCTCAAGGCGCAAAAGGAATGGATGCCAACAAGACAAATCTTGATATATCCGATGTTGGACGCAAGCGGAGCAAGCGATAGTTATCAACGGTACGGAGATGATTACGTGATCACTCGCGACGCACTGCTCAGCGGTTATGAAGCTTATTTCGGAGACATTCCGGCAGAACATCCAGAGGCAAGTCCTATTCAGCGCAGCGAATTGGAAGGATTGCCATACACACATATTCTTCTTGCCGAATTCGATCCTCTTGCGGACGAGGGAGAAATGTTGTATCGGCGGCTGCTTGATGCAGGAGTTGGTGCAGAGTGCAGGAAGTACTTCGGTGTCAATCATGGATTTTTCCAACTCGCGGGCATAAGCGGCGCTGCACGGACGGCCATTCAGGACGTTGCCTCTATTATGACGAGGTAACAATAGATACAATCATTTGCTTGAACTAGATATAGAAAATTTGAAATAGATACAGATATAGATATAGATATAGATACAGATAAAAAGAAGAGATAAAAAGGTGAATAGATAAATTCCTAGTTGAATCAGCGGCAGACGGTTCATATCCGGTTACGAGCGTACTGATCTGTCGCTGTACAACTAGGATAATAGAGTTAAGACATACTCAGAAAACCTTTCTTCCATTTTCTAATTTTCGTTCGGAAATTTGTAAATGGAGCAACCGAATTAATATGTATCCATCGAGCCATCGGCCAATTCTGCTTGTCCCCTGTCCAATTGCGAACCCCTTGTCTGAACAACGCCTCATCGTTATAGCTATCAATCCAATTCACCCACAACTGTACGGCATCCTTAAGTTGATTCCTCAATTCAGTTAACGAGTAAGATGAATAATGCTCGTAGAAAGATTGATATAATGCACCGAGTTGATTCCACTTATAGTCTAGAGAAGGCATATGTACGATTTCGCCTTCCTGTTCCTGCTTGTCCCACCCCATAACGAGATGCAGCCAGCCTAATTGATAGGCGATGATCTCGGCTGGAGTTCGATCTACCCCAGTGATCCGGACATCCCTTGCACCGTCCTCGATATCGTTGAATTCTTCATCAAACCGCCTGTAGGTATATTGGATTGCATCAATTAAGGCAGCCTTATTGTTGTAATGATATGCTGTCATCGTGTTATCCCTCCTATTCAGTTCCTGTATATAGTATGACATTGGTAACTTGACAACTGGTTGTCAACAATAATTGAACTTTGGAAATTTTGATTTCGCTGCAGAGTTGGAAAAGTCCCTTTGCAATCGGGGATATTCATTCATAGGCTCTAATGGGATTGTTCCAAGATCCATGTCTGTCTATTGAGCTTGTTTTGAAAGGTCTGATAGAGTAGTGATAGCAATAATGGCATAAAAGGATTTTGGTCTATATCATAGTACTTTACAGGAAGGTGCTTGCTAGGGATGAATAAGATGTTTGCCACGCTAAGTGCAGTCATCGTATTAGCATGTTCATTACTAATATACCATTTTGTAATGGATGATTCGCATGTTGAACGTACTAATTCACACAGTCAATTATCGCTTATCGATGCACTGCATGTTGGAATGGTAGCGGCAAAAAAGTGGAATCCCGAAGCTGTCCTACTCTATGTGACAAGCGTGGATGACGGGTTAGGGAAGACAAGTGGACAAGAAGGTACAAGGAGTCGATGGAATTTACAAGTGGGTGCCCCTGCGAACAAGCGCGCTGTTATTGCGATTCGGGATGGAAAGGTGGATAAGGTCATACCTGGAATAGGTAATTACAATTCCGAATGGATGGTATCTACCGACAAGGTCAAGATTGACAGTACTGTGGCAGTACTCAAAAGCATACGGTCAAGACATTTGCTGCCTGGAGATGGATGGGCTAACGGCTATCACTTTATTCTTCAGGCAGGAGAAGGATTGACTACAATTAAGGTGATTGGCCGAGATGATCAAGATCAACTGCAGCAGATCGAGTTCGATGCTGTAACGGGGAGGATATTGTCTGGACAAGGGGAGTGATTAAGATGAGAAAGTGGTTTGCAGCCATAATCATGTCAGCAGCACTTCTATTTACCGGAGTATCTACAGCGAAGGCGGATATCACGTATATGAATGAAGATTTTACTGCTTATACAGGGGCAGCAGGAGACAATAACCCGGTGTTTGCTGGTGGAAAAGCTGCCTACATCGGTGGTGTTGCTGTGCATCCGACAATCTGGGGGGCGGGAAACTGGAACAAGCCTGTTTTTCCGTTTGGTACAATGATTGTATTAAATAATAATGAGAGCATATCGATTCCAGGCGGTTACGTGATAAACACGTTTGTTGTGGAAGATACAGGGGATCTCAAGAATACAGCTAAACTCTCATATCGTTGGATTGATGTCTATTTCGGGAAATATAGCACTGCCAATCATCAAGCGGCTATTAACTTTGGCAAAAAGAAGCTCAGTTATACGGTAATATCTTAATAACTACTGGAATAGGGTACTACTGGAATCAGCATTTCTCCATATCTAAGGTGAGATGCTGTTTCTTTCTGTTTTCAAGCCTTGCCTATGACGTTACGTCATAGTGTACATTGAAGGTAATATGACGAGAGGAGATGTCCTATTGAATGAACACATGTATACCGTTAAAGCTTTTGCAACACTAACTGGTGTTACAGAACGCACGCTTCATTTTTATGATCGGAAAGGGTTGATGGCTCCTTCTAGTTACAATGAACATGGACATCGTCTGTACAGTAAGGATGACATTTCAACCATGCAGAAAATTATTACTCTCAAATATTTGGGGTTTTCTTTACAGGAAATCGCGGATTACCTTGCGAACCATGATTCACCTCAAATGCGCGATACACTGCAAAAGCAGAAAGCTATGCTCGCGAAAAAAAGAGAAGAGCTTGATTATGTAATCAATACGATTACGCGGGTGGAACAGATTATGCAAGATGAAGATTTAGACAGTGACCTGTTACTAGCGATCATCCACTCGATCCATCGTGAAAAGGAACAAGAAGAGTGGCTATCAGACCGATTGCCACAATCAGTTATCGAACATGCGCTTCTAAAGCATCTTTCCCCACAGGAACGACTAAAATTCGAGAGGGAAATGCTCGCTATTGTGAATCAATTGCAGCATTATTGCAAATTAGGAGTATCGCCATCCGAAGTAGTGGTTCAGCGTACCATCGAGCACATGATTACGACTATGAATGAACACATTGCACCACATTATCAGGAGAAAATAGCGGAGTTAGATCTCGATGATCATTCGCGGCTTTACGTGTCCATATTCTCCAAGGAAGTAGAGTATTACATCAAAGAGGCCGTAAATCGATTTGAGGAAAATCAGTTAAGGAGGAGCTGAAGATGTCAAGCATCGTATCAGATGTACGTCATCTAATTATGATTTGGATGAAGAAACCAGGTAAGGAGCGGGGAGAGGCATTCTCCTATCATCAACATTCTCAGTTCAAAACTATGGCCGTCTTTTTATCCATTTTACTTATAATCGAAGGTGTATTGTTTCATTTTCTCGTACAAATGTGGAGTGAACTTGCTGCATAGATCCTTTCAGCTATTAATATCTATGGACTGTTCTATCTGATGGCACTATATAAATCTGCGAAATACTTGCCACACCTAGTTGTGGACAATCGAATCATTATTCGTTGTGGTTATCAAAACAGGATTGAAGTGCCCCTGAACAATGTTGCCGTCATACAGAAGGCCAAAGAAATCAGCATGGGAGAGAAAATTCCGAAAGATATGCATTATGCCGTCATTATCTGTGATTCCCCACAATACGAAATTGTTCTAAAAGAACCAATCGAGACAAAAGGGTTGTTCGGGAGGACGATCTTGAAACGTTCCGTGGTATTCAGGTGTGATAACCCGGAAGCTTTGCTGCTGAAGCTAAATCAAGGGATCCAACATGCTAATGGGGGGTGATTCGTCGAGATAAATCAGATGTTACTGGAAATAACTGAACTTTCTTAGCGTTCAAACGTACTATCCTATAAGTACATAATTGGGGAGGCATAAGAATGAAGAAAAGCTTGTCTTTGGTATTGGCAATAAGTATGGTTGTTGCAATGCTTGTTCCGACGAGCGCAATGGCCGCAGCTTCAAATGGGGGCTTGAATTACTCCGCTACTAAAAAAGTTGCTACTGAAAAAGCTTCACTGCTAACGGACACTTTCGGTACGACAAGTATTCAATATGCACTCATTGATCATGGGAACATCGTAGTATCTGGGCAATCCGGAAAAAATGATGCTCAAGGAAAAGTACCACTGTCGAAAAACACGATGTATGGAATCGGATCAACCAGCAAGGTGTTTACCACGGTAGCCGTTATGAAATTAGTTGAAGAAGGAAAGGTAGATCTAGATACCCCTGTTGCGCAATACATCCCTGAATTCACAATGAAGGATGAACGGTATAAGAAGATTACACCACGTATGCTGTTGAATCACTCTTCGGGGCTCCGGGGATCAACGTTAGGAAATAGCTTCTTGCTTGGGGACAATGACACGATCAACCATGATACGCTGCTGGAGCAATTGAAGAAGCAGACGCTGAAGGCTGATCCAGGTGCATTCTCTGTTTATTGCAATGATGGATTTACATTAGCTGAAATTCTGGTAGAACGGGTGAGTGGAATGGGCTTTACTAAATTCCTTCATCAATATATTACAGAACCAGCAGCTATGTCTCATACGAAAACACCATTGGACAATGTAGATAAAACAAAGTTTGCAGGCACGTATCACCCTGCATATGAAGGACAGCTCCCTACGGAAAACGCCAATGTCATCGGTGCAGGTGGGATATACTCGACGGCTGAGGATCTTGTTCGTTTCGCGCAAATCTTTACAGGGGAGAATGACAAAGTATTGTCGTCTACATCTGTGAAAGCAATGCGTCAAGAGGAATATAAGCGAGGATTCTGGCCAGAAGGAGAAGTCGACACGATCGTGAATTATGGACTTGGCTGGGACAGTGTAAATCTCTATCCATTCAATAGATACGGTATTCAAGCTGAGAATAAGGGCGGCGACACGATCATGTATCATGCTTCGCTCGTTGTACTTCCAGAACACAATATGGCAGCGGCCGTCTTGTCTTCGGGTGGATCCAGCTCGACAAATGCGATGTTGGCGAACGAGATGGTGCTGCAGGCATTGAAAGAGAAAGGTACGATTAAGGAGTTAAAACCTGCTAAATCATTCGGCAAGCCGAAGAAAGCGGCAATGCCAGCTGATGTTGCCAAAAATGCAGGTTATTATGCGTCTACCAATGTTGTCATGAAAGTAGCGATTGCTAAGAGCGGTGAACTGTCAATCACTTATAATCAAGCACCTGACATGCCCGCAGCGAAGTATGTATATACAGCAGACGGCACATTTATGGATGAAGAAGGCACGACGAAGATAAGGTTCGATGCGAAAGACAATGGACGCACCTATTTATGGCAAAGTATGTACTTAGATGTACCAGGACTTTCTCAACTAGCTCTGACTCAGTATACTGGTGAAAAGCTCGAGAAAAATGATATCTCCAAAGAAGTTGAGTCCGCATGGACGAATCGCATAGGCAAAAAGTATTTTCCGGTGAGTGAAAAATATAGCTCAATCGCTTATCTACTTATGGACGGGGGTAAAATCAATAAACACGCCGAACTGCCTGGTTATGTGGATGATAAGACCATTACAGGCCCGGATTCGGCAAGTAATCAGGTGCAAATCCCAGCTATGGGCGGAAGGGATACTATGGAATATCAGTTCTTCACAAAGGACGGAGTGGAGTACTTAGATAGTTCAGGGTATATTATGGTATCAGAGGATACAATTAAGCCATTGTATCAAGGTTCGAAATCTACTGTAAGCATTCAAGAGGATGGTTATGCAAGATGGTTTAAGCTGCCAAAAGCAGTTGCTGGGAAGAAGCTGACCGTTAAGACAATGCCTAAGCAATCTTCATTTGCAGTGTACAATGAGCAGGGGCAAGTCGTACAATTCTCCTTATCGTCAACAGGGAAACAAGGAATTGAACTGCCTAGCGGTGGTACCATTGTATTTGCTGGTGAAGCGGGAGCTAAGTTCGAAGTCTCGATTAAATAAGTAAAAGTAATCTTTTCTTATACGAAATCATGAGTCACTAGGTAATGATTTAGCTGAAAAGCCGCTGGATATATATCCGGCGGCTTTGTTTGTTGATATGCTAAGCAATTGTTGTTCTTCGGATCATGATGAAGGAAAGTAACGAATAGAAAACCGCCAAGGCGAATAAGCAAGAAGCAAGCTGCGCAGCTGAATGGCTGCCGATCCATGTGAATATGCTGCCCCACCAGTTGTAGTACGTGCAGAGATAACTGAAGATGGAGAAAATGACAAGCATGACTGGGAACAAGATGAACATTCCCATGCGGCCATAACGACGGAAGAACATGGCAATGACGAACCCTAAGGAGCAAAGATGTATAGCTGTGCCAAAATAAGTCCACCATTGTTCAAATAAATTTCCGTCTGTAAGATACGGTAGACTAAAGAAATGGAAATTTACGCCTAAGCTCTGTGTAATGCTGCTTTCGCTAATGGACATTAGCATTACAATCGTGGCAACTGTTACGCTGGAAAGCAGTAGCATCAAATTGGTTCCAAAATAGTAGTCTGTTCTGCGGATGCTAATTCCAAATGCGAAGGGAAAGGTTTGAGTAACGGCTACGATGCCGAGAACCAATAGATAGATAAAAATAGAGACCAATCCACCGCTGAAGTAACCTCGTTCCGGTTGGAGCAAATAGCCGACTAACACATTAATCAGAAAACTAGGGAGCAGAACAAAACACCACGGGGCGAGAAACCAAAGTATGTGATCCTTGCTGTACATTTTCATAACGGTTGTTACTCGATTCATCGCGAATCCACCGCCTTGCGATCAGATTTTCTCTTTGTGAGGTGAACAATAAGCTGCTGCAGGGATACTGTTGAGAGATCAAGGCCTAACGATTCTGCTTGTTCTCGGATATGAGGAGTCAGCTTGCCAAGCACGGTTGCAGATAGCAGTCCACCTAACAGCTGACGATCGATGATTGTATTTCCAGAGATGAATGACTCAACTAGTTCCCTCTGACCAACGACGGAGTAGGCACGGCCTCGCAAAGCATCACTTTCCTCATTCAAAATGATCTTGCCCCCATCGATAACGATCACATGCTCTAAAAATTGACTGACTTCATCGATTAAATGTGTGGACAGCACGATCGTTCGCGGATGTTCCGCATAATCTTCAATCAACCGGTCGTAGAACAAGTTGCGAGCCACTGCATCAAGTCCAAGATAGGGTTCATCGAAAATGGTCAGCGGAGCTCGACTTGCCAATCCAATAACAATGCCAACGGAAGACAGCATGCCGCGTGACAGCTTCTTGACTCGTCTCTTCAAGGGAAGATTAAAATCATTCAGCAGCTTAGATGCAAATTCTTTATCCCAATTCGGGAAGATGGAAGGGCAGAGATCAATCACATCAATGACTCGAAAGCTGTCTGGATACTTCTGGCTTTCTTTAATGAAGCAAATCTTGCTCAGAACGCGATTATTCTCATAAGGCGACTCCCCGAACACATACAGTTCACCGCCGCTTGGAAACGATTGTGCAGTCAGCATATGCATAATGGTTGTTTTTCCTGCGCCATTGCGCCCAAGCAGGCCATAAATTTTGTCAGCTTCTAGTGTAAAGCTAACATCGTGTACGACAGTAACATCACCGTATGACTTGGTTAATCCCTTCACTTCAGCAATGGTTCTCATTTCGTTCGATCTCCTCTCTGAATCAAGTCTGTTAATTGTTCCCTGGAAATGCCAAGCTTCTCTGCTTCGCGAATCATGGAGACCACATACTGTTCGTAAAAAAGTTCTTTCCGCTTTTCCATGAGTTTTGCTCTCGCTCCTGTCGATACAAACATGCCTATCCCACGCTTTTTGTACAAAATGTTCTCATCAACCAGCAAATTGACACCTTTGGCCGCAGTAGCGGGATTGATTTGAAAAAAGGAAGCAAATTGATTCGTTGAAGGGACTTGTGATTCTTCAGGCAATCGACCTTCGATGATGTCATCCTCAATCCGTTCGGCAATTTGCACAAAAATGGGGCGGCTGTCGTCCATCATAACTGTCATATCTACACCACCAAACTGGTTAATTACTCATGTAACTAACTATATAACTGATGGTGTTATCTGTCAACCCACATTTACCCAGTTTTCTGATTTGGTTCGATGCTGCAATCTTGTTCGTTGAATAGGAATAAGGGGATGTTCTAACGCTGAAGGAAATACAAAGACTCGCAGCCGGAAGGGGAAGCGAGTCTATTATTCGCAGTATGTTGTATGTAGAAGGAATCATGGTTTTATTGCTGCGTTCCACCAAAGAAAATAGATAGTAGAAATGCAAACGATAAGAAAGTACATAGAGGCACATACAGCCAGGTATCCATTTTTGCAAATTTCGTGTTGCTGATTCGCTTGAACAACCCGACATAATTGAAGTCGCCTATGACTCGCAAGGCGAATACGACAGCGCATATCCATGCGCCTGCTTGCAGGAGAACAGCATTGAAACGAAATGAAATGTAGGATGCGCGCATAAGTAAAATGACGGCTGAAAGGGCAAGAAGAACAGCAATGAGCAGGGTCATTCCCGGTCGTGGAGAGAATGTGCGCTTGCCATTTTTTTCGGGAATTACAGTTGTTGTGCCCCATGTACCACGGCATGCCCAATATACATGGAGCAGGCTGATGAGATATAGGATACAGGCCGCAACAAGACTGATTACTGATACCATCAACGATTCCTCCTTTTTTACTGAATGTAGGTTTGAGCGATGATATTTGCTGAAAGGCAATGCTGATTGACAAAGAGAACGGTAAGAGCATATTAGATTGATAACAAAAGTTCTTACGTGATAAGATGGTTGTAATTATTTCTGGTAGATGAAGAAATGATTGCTAATTTCATTATAGATCCATTTATCAATTGGTCAATAAGGGAGAAGAACGGTAGAAATGGAAAGCACATATGAAGAAGCAGTTCAATTGAGGGCTCAAGGGCAAGCCGGGCAGGCGATAACAATCTTTGCACAATTGCTGGAGAAGGACCCGAATAATGCCGAGTTGCTGTATCAAATGGCATGCGCACACGATAACTTAGGATTAGAGAAGCAGGCGGTGCCCTATTATGTAGCAGCTCTTCGCAATCAATTAGGTGAATCTCATCGACCTGGAGCTTTATTAGGCCTAGGAAGCACCTATCGGACACTGGGCCAATACGAAGATGCGAAGGAGATATTGGCACAGGGTGTGAGTGAATTCCCGAATCATAGAGAGCTTAAGGTGTTCTATGCAATGGCACTGTACAATGTTGGTGAGCATGCAGAAGCGATGAAATTACTGCTGACAGAGCTAGTAGATACGACGAATGATGCAGGAATCGCTAGTTTCGAGAAAGCAATTCGTTTCTATGCAGATAAATTGGATCAAATATGGGACGAGTAGACAAAATGAGTTTTCATTTATGTCTAGAATGGCATACCTGAAGAAGCAGGATTTAGTCATGCTTTAAAACGCTCACGAAGAAGCAAGCTTGTGGTATGTTGTGCAGATACCCGAAGAAACATGATTCTGTCATGTCTCTTCGGGAAATACGTTTTTTGGACTTTTTTCGAGTACAGATTTCGTTTTCTACGTATACTCTGATCGTATCCTTTCCTCAATTCCTCTTATCAACAATCATATGTTTTGTTGCTCGGCACATTCATTGAATGATCTGAACTTGGATCAGAACTTGCTACTGCAAAGTTGTATGCTGAGCGAAGGGTTTTATAACCGCCCATCATAATGCCAAGCGCAAGCACACCAGCTGCAATTGCCACCGTGAACCCCATATGTACACCAAAATGATCCACCATCCATCCAGCAATCGCAGAGCCAAGCGCAACCCCGATACCAAGTCCTGTTGTTGCCCATGTCATTCCTTCGGTTAACTGATGTGAAGGAACGATCTTCTCCACCAATCCCATCGTGATAATCATCGTAGGTGCGACGGACATACCCGCAAAGAAGACAGTAATCGCCAATGTAGTTAGATTGTTGACGAAGAATAGAGGAAGCAAGGTTACCAATGCAAGACTAACCGCAATTGCAAATTGACGATACAACGGTATGTTGATTGTAAGTGTGCCGAAGATAAGACCTGCCAAGCATGATCCGATTGCGTAGACAGACAGGACGTAGCTGGCTGCGATGGTGTTCCCCTGTTGTTCGGCAAAGGCAACACTTACAACATCCACGGTTCCAAATATCGTGCCGATTGCAGCAAGTGTAAGAGCAAGCAAGCGCAATGCACCGATTTTGAACACAGATCCCTGACTCGTGTTATGCTGCAGCTGTACTGCCGGTTCACTGCTCTTGTGCATCGTAAATAGTACAATGCCAAATGCCATAAATAAGCATGCGGCGAGAGGGCCAGCTTCTGGGAAAACGGACACGCATAATCCAACGGAAATGACAGGGCCGATAATGAAGCAAATTTCATCGACGACGGATTCAAAGGAATAAGCAGTATGCAGTTTGGGCGATCCCCGATACAGCTCCGTCCAACGTGCACGCACCATTGCGGGCATGCTGGGCATGCAGCCAGCCATGATTGCGAACAGAAAGAGCGTCCAATCGGGCGCGCCTAATCGTGCACATAGCAGCAGAGCCGATATGGAGATAATGCTTAACGCTGCTGCGGGACGAAGAACTCGTGATTGCCCCAACCGATCAACCAATCGGGATATTTGCGGGGCAAGCAGCGCCGAAGCGAAGGCAAAAGTGGCAGCGATGGCTCCAGCGAGACCGTATTCTCCGCGCATTTGAGCAATCATGGTAACCAAGCCGATTCCAGTCATAGAGATCGGCATTCTAGCGATAAATCCAGCGGCAGAAAAAATATGAGAACCCGGAGCAGCAAATAATTCTCGATAAGCACGTAACATATTACAATGTTCCTCCTAGCTGAAATAGGGTAGTTTCCATTTACATACGAAGCGTATGCAATTATAATATTCACATACGTGGTGTATGTCAATAACAATCGAGGAAAAATGCGGTATGAAATGTCTCGGATCTGTATGTTATAAATCTTGTTAATTTCAAATTTTATTGTAGAATAGAACGAAATATAAAACTGAGCTAGCATCGTGCAAACAGCATAACGGTGCAGGAGGGAACATGGTTCGAAAAGCAAGAAAAGAAATGATCGAGGAGACAAAGGGAAAGCTGCTTGAAGCGGCAAGAGAAGCGTTCGGAACAATCGGCTATGCCAATACGTCGATGGATGAGTTAACTGCTTCCGTAGGATTGACGCGAGGTGCGCTGTACCATCATTTTGGCGATAAGAAGGGTCTGCTTGCGGCAGTTGTTGACGAAATTGATCAAGAGATGGATAATCGCCTTCACGATATTTCGAATGCGGCAGCAACGTCATGGGAAGGCTTTGTTGGTCGATGCCGTGCGTATATTGAAATGGCAATTGAGCCGGAAATTCAGCGCATCGTACTTAGAGACGCGCCTTCCGTTCTTGGGAATGGATTTACTCATCCTTCTCAGTCTCAATGCTTAGCGACAATGGCAACAATGCTTCAGCAATTTATGGACGAAGGAATCATTGCGGTTACGGATAGTCATGCATTAGCACGGATGTTGAACGGCGGGCTTATGAACGCAGCCTTCTGGGTAGCTAATTCTCAGGATGCGGAGAAGGAGCTGGCCGTTGCGTTGCACAGCTTGGGAGTTGTATTAGACGGGTTGCGGATGAAATCAAAGTAGCTGAATCGATCATGTAAATCAATGAGATCTTTAAAAGATG
This sequence comes from Paenibacillus sp. NAIST15-1, assembly GCF_001894745.1. Taxonomy (GTDB): domain Bacteria; phylum Bacillota; class Bacilli; order Paenibacillales; family Paenibacillaceae; genus Paenibacillus_B; species Paenibacillus_B suaedae. The sequence goes on along the minus strand of NZ_BBYF01000021.1, from coordinate 58,044 downwards.
ATGAATAAGTAATCTCAGGAGGGAACGATGATGAAGCAAATTATTGCAATGGGAGGCGGAGGATTCTCGATGGAGCCGGAGAACCCTCTTCTGGATCTGTATGTCTTGCAGCAAGCTAGTTCGGAAAATCCGAAAGTATGCTTTGTGCCAACAGCAAGCGGAGATGCGGATGGGTATATACAGCGGTTTTATAAGGCATTTGGAGAACATGCATGTGAGCCTTCCCATCTGTCATTATTCAACCCTCCGACGACGGATTTGGAAGACTATGTGCTGAGCAAAGACATCATGTATGTTGGCGGCGGCAATACACGCAATTTGCTAGTGTTGTGGAAGGAATGGGGCTTGGATGCCATTCTGAAGAAAGCATGGGAGCAAGGCATTATTTTGGCTGGGTTAAGTGCTGGTTCCATCTGTTGGTTCGAAGAAGGAGTAACAGATTCAGTACCCGGGGAGCTGACCGGATTAACTTGCTTAGGGCTTTTGCCGGGAAGCAATTGTCCGCATTATGATGGGGAACAAGAGCGGAGACCCAGCTATCATCGGTTAATGCAGGAAGGCATGGTTGGACATGGCATAGCTGTTGATGATGGTGTAGGTATTCACTATTTGGATCGGAACATACATCGAGTGATCAGCTCCAGACCGCATGCAAGAGCCTACTGCGTAGAATCTAGAAACGGAGTCATAACAGAAAACGGGCTAGTTCCCGTGTTCTTAGGTGAATCATAGGTGAATCATAGGTGACACATAGGTATGACATAGGAAAACAAAGAGAAATAAAGAGAAATAAAGAGAAACAAAGAGTAGCACATAGAATCTAGAGAGACCTAAAAAAGTAAAAACTATAAAAAGAAGAGAAAGAAATAGAGAAATATAGAGAGATATCTCAGCGAAAACCATTCAGGCGCAATTGAGAACGCAAGGGATACTCGTACGCCATTTTATGATGCCTCGAACGGAACATTTCCTAAGAGTGTCAATCGGAACAGAAGAAGAGATGGAGCGATTTGTTGAAGCCTATGAAGTTATCTTGAAGCATTCAACCTCGTAAAATTCCATACATCATTCAAATAGAAGAGCAGATCGTTAGATAAATAAACGATCTGCTCTTCTTCAATTCTATTTGGAATGATGCTTATACGCAATATGGAACAGGATAGCTGCCAATGCTGCAAGTAATGCTAATGATATCTTCGTTACGCCATACGGTTAGACTAACTTGCTCATCAATCGCCAGTTCACAGATGGCTGCTTCCAAGTCAGAGTAGCTAGAAATGGTCTTGTTGTTGATGTTCACTATGATGTCACCAGGTTGGAGTCCAGCAACAGCGGCTGGGGAAGAATCCTTAACCGACAATACCTTGGAGCCAGCCGGCTGCCCGTCTTGCGGATGAACAGTCATATGCTGAATGCCGATCCATGTTCTCCACATTTTATCTCGTGAATCCTGACCGATCTCGTATACGTTCTTCAAGTTGTGAAGGAAGAGAAGGGTTCCATACGCCATATTGTCGGCAATCGCTTGTCCCGCATCTCCAAAAGGAAGTTCAAGGCGGTACTCGATTGAAACTCGAACGCCAGCAGCCTCTTGGGTAAGTGTGGTAATGGTCAACGACATATCCTCGCCTTGCAGAATGAAATGCTTGCCGTGTTCAATTTCAGTAATGACGCCTGAAGTGCTCGCTCCCCATCCATGATCCAGTTCCATTCGACCGCCAACACGGAAATCAACACTTGCTTCCTTGGCATACCACCGAGTTAATTGCTCTGCTTCTGTTAATGCGCTCCATACCTTCTCAAGGGGTGCTTCGATCAGCATATCTCTCTTTACGGTTTGTAAGCTATTCATTAGTTTTCCTCACCTTCCAAAAATGTTTTGAGTCGAGTTAAGCGATCTCCTAATATGTAACCCATATCTTGCAAAAGGGATTGATAGGCAGATTGCAGCAAGGCTTGCTCCAAACGGTAAATTCGATATTTCCCTTGCTTCTGCTCGCTGATCGCTCCTTCTTCTAATAAAATTTGCAAGTGTTTTTTAACGGCGGGTTGAGAGATGTCGAAAAACTGAACGAAATCCGATTGCGTTCGATCTCCTTGCGCAAGCATATGAAGAATCGTTCTGCGTGTCGGGTCACTTAGAACACGATAAATATCCGTAATACTCACCTCACATATAACCACATGGTTATATATTATTCAATGAAAAGGCCATTGTCAACAAAATCATTAACAAAATTTACATTTAATTTGGTAATATATCACTTGTGTGTGACTGTACATGTGAAAGAGTTGTTTAATAATTTGATATTTTCAAGGCAGATAGGCAGATTTATAGGATTCTATGTCGTTAGAAAATAATTAGGAAATATTTCTTGCGAGGGTGGCCAGATTATGATTACGAAAATGCATGTGGAGAACATGTTGCAGGAGTATATGGATGATACCGTTGATTCCTATCGATTGATTGATAATAGTTGGGAAGATGAACACAGGTATGTCGCGATCGTCAGCATGACGAGTGGAGAAAACATCGTTTTAAAGTGCTATAGCAATTCGTATACGGACAGCAGCAAGGTCGATGGGTGGGCCCATTTAGCATCTGTGTACCGCCGAAATGGCATTGCAACTCCACAATTTTATTGTTCGAAGAATGGCGCTTATGGGTCTGTCATGACAATCGACAATAAACAGTTCCATTACTGGGGAGAAGAATTCATGACTGCTAAGACAATAGATGATTTGGAGATCGACTTAGAGGATTTGGGCTCTGAATTTCTGTATCAACTGGGAGCCTGCATAGGGAGCATGCATTCCGCTGCCAAGCGAGAGAGGATCGAATATGCATGGAGCAGCCCGTATGTTCTGCTAGATACAGACGAGGAAAACTACAGTGATGCACTGTCTTGGTATGAGCAGCTGAGGCATACGCCAGCAGATGTTCGATTGGTAGAAGAAATATGGGAGATCTACAATCGCAAGCGCAAGCAACTAGAGGCGATATATCCATCTTTGCCTGCAGGCGGTGTGCAAGGTGATTTCTCGACAAATAATATTTTAGTAGATGAAGAGAAGGGATTTGCAGGAATAATTGATTATAATTTGGCTGGCAATGACAAATTCGTGACGTATATGATGCAGGAAGGCATTTTTCTTAGCTTTGAATGTTATAGGAAAGAGTGGTTGCATCGAGAAAAATGCGCGTATATGGAGCAGCGCTTTAAGCAATTTTACAGCGGTTATACCCAGCAATACTCGTTAACAGATGCGGAACGGGGTGCCGTTAATATGCTGTATAACATCATTCGGCCATTCCGTATGGATAAAGTGGACACGACGCTTCGTATTGCAGAAGAGGGGTTATGGCAAGAAGTCAACGAGCGGCTGCGCTGGATGCAGTACGAGCTGACTCGCGACGATATATTGGAATTTTTGGAAAGCTAGCAGGAGGCGAGGGAGATTACAATGGAATGCTCTATTGTTCTCCCTCATAAGTTGACAGCATATTTCGTATTTCACTTATGACTTTGTCTCGAAGTTCTGCTGGTTTAAGAGCTTCCATAGCAGCACCAAATCCTAGGATTATCTCTGCTGCTGAATCAAGTGTATGGAACTCGACGTCTGCACATGACCAACCGTTATGATCGGGTTCGATATGCAACCATTTTACGTATCGTTCATGCTTAAGGCGCTGGAGTAATTCATCTCTTACACGAATTCGTGCGGAGTACCGAGGCAGGGTAGACGTAAATTGCTTCGTGGATTCCTCCCAATAGCGAGCCAGATCGAATCCGTCAGGACGAGCAAAGGCTTCATTCAAAACTTCTGCGTTGCGTATCCGTGAAATGCGATAGCTGCGGAATCCATCTTCTACTTGAGCCACGACATACCAAACCCCTCGTTTGGCAACTAATCCTAGCGGCATGATGTCTCGAACCACAGTACTGTCATGACGTTCATAGGTGATGCGGAGCTTATGCTGCATCCATACAGCCTCCTGAACGATTGATAAGCACTGAGTACCCTCTTCCGTTTGGCGCCATCCCGCTCCATCGATGTGTATACGTTCTCTAGCGATGTCGGCGTCTCTCCTCATTTCAATCGGACTTGCGGCAAGCAATTTATGATAAGCATTGTCGAGTTCTTGTCGAAGACCGAGATCGTCAACTAATGACGAGGATTTCATTAAGAGCAATGACATCAATTCTTGCGGCTTCATTCCCGTCAATTGCGTTCGGTACCCTTCTGACAAGGACCACCCTCCGTAGGAACCACGCTCAGCGTAAACGGGGATACCGGCGATACTGAGTGATTCCATATCCCGCATAATGGTTCGTTCGGAGACCTCTAATCGGTCGGCGAGGTCTCGGGTTGTCATCTTCCCGTAGCTTTGCAGCATGAGCAGAATCGACAGTAAACGATCAGCTCTCAAGCGAACTCATCCTTTCTTGGTTGCAAGGTGATCTTAGTGTATCATATCCAATATGACAGTTGCTGTCATATATGTCCCGATATAATGAGATCGAAGACATGTCGATTGAGGAGGACAATTCATGAAGCCATTACAAGACCAAGTTGCGGTAGTAGCAGGAGCAACCCGCGGGGCAGGCCGTGGGATTGCGGCGATGCTTGAACTCTTCGGTGTGACGAAGGAGAATTGGAAGGATGCGGTGAAGCAGGATCCGCATTTCATCATGGGGAAACACCGATGTATGTCGGAAGAGCAATTGCGGCGCTTGCGGCAGATCCGAACAAAATGGAAAAGACAGGGCAATCCCTTAGCTCGTGGGGGTTGTCTGACGAGTATGATTTCGTAGATGAGGATGGGAACCGACCTCACTGGGACAACTATGCTGCAGAACTTGGACTATAATCTGTCATACAGCAAGGGGAGCCTACCATTTCAAATTTAAGGCATTCATTTTGATTGACGGTCTTGGTTCATATAGCGCATAGTAGGACAGAGATATGAAACTGTAATAACGCTATTTGCACTTTCTATCAACAAGAATATCATGACGGAAAAGGGGATGAGATATTGAGCAGTGATGTGAATGGTGACGTGAACGTGAATGAGCAGACATGGAACGAGATACTCCGTATTTTTGACGAAGGAACCAACCGCATTAACGTCTTGTTCGTTGATCCTGCACGAGCACAGAATACAGTATCGAGTCTGCAAGTAAGCGAAAATAGTTATATAGGCGCGATTGCGCGTCATTCGGGAGGTGTCCTAGTAGATGGCGGTTGGATTAAGCTGCTTGGCTCCGGAAATGATGCTGTATTTGGCGATTTACTGAGCTGGAATGGCTTTGGTAATGACATTGGCATCACTCTGCTACATGGTGCATGCATAATTGCCTATGACTTGGCAGGTGGTTTCTTTGCCTTGAATGGCGGCGGCTTCGCTAGCGAAGGACATAACGTCTATTATTTTGCCCCGGATACATTAGAGTGGGAGGATACGGAATTGTCTTACTCCGATTTTTGTGAGTGGCTGGCCAACGGGGATTTGGAGCTTTTTTACCGAACATTCAGATGGAGTGGCTGGGAAAACGATATAGCAGCGCTGAAAGGAAATGAAGCAATCAGTTATTATCCACCGTTATGGACGGAAGAAGGCTCGGCGGAGCGCAGCAGCAGAAAAGCTGTCCCTGTTGCCGAATTATGGAACTTATACATACAACAACATGCAAATGGAATGGAGAACGAACAATGACGAAGGACAAGATCAAATTAGCTGTTGTAGGTTTAGGAAATATGGGGAGTTACATGATTCGAACCATTTCCAATCCAGGGTTGGCAGAAAAGGTGGAACTGGTTGCGATATGTGAGGCGAATGCGGCTGCACATGAACAATATCAGAAGGATTATCCGCATGTGCAGTACTATACAGACTATTCCAAAATGATAGAAGAATTGGATATCAATCTTCTATACGTATCTGTCCCTCCTGCCTATCATTATGATATCGTATGCGCGGCATTACGCAAAAAAATTCATGTCTTCTGTGAGAAGCCGCTTGCTAACAATTTACAAGAAGCTGCTGAATTGCTCAAGCTGGCAGAAGAAGCGAACGTTGTTCATGCTATTCATTTCTCGATGCCACACGAGCCATCTGTGAAACGAATGGAACGGATGATTAAGGAGCAGGCCATTGGAACGATTCGCAGTATGGAGCTTATCTTGCATTTTCCGACATGGCCGCGCAGCTGGCAGCATAATAGCTGGATTTCGACACGAGCACAGGGTGGATTCGTGTTAGAAGTAGGCGTTCACTGGATTAACGTTATACAGAAACTGTTCGGCACGATTACGCATGTACAGAGCGAGTTGGAACTGCCAGTGGATGAAGAACGCTGTGAAACAGGGATATACGCAAAAATGCTGCTGAACAGTGAGGTTCCGATCTATGTGAATGGCTTATCGGGCATGGCAGGCGCGGAACGTGTTTCGCTCGTTGTTTATGGCAGTGAAGGCACAATTGCCCTCGAAAACTGGAGTGAGCTGCATGCTGGAGCAATTGGACAGCCACTGGAGAAAGTTGCCGTTGAAGAAATCGAGCAAACTCCGATAGTCGCTCAGGTCATTCGGGCCATTCACGGAGAGCATGCCGATTATTTCGATTTTCGTGATGGGTATGAAGCTCAGGCTGTCCTGGAGGCGTTGCGACATCCGGCGTCGCCACAGCTTGCGGACATTCGGAAGGCAGCAGAATGAAGATGAACGAGGAGCAGCGAGGATGGATTGAACGAGCGGAGCAATATGTCCACGAAGAGCTGTGCCGCGACAGCAGCGGGCATGATTGGTGGCATATTGTTCGGGTAAGGCGCCTGGCAGTCCGCATTGCAGGTGAAGAAGGAGCGGACGTGCTCATATGTGAAATGGCGGCGCTGCTTCACGATGTGGCAGATGCCAAGCTTAATCCGGATCATGACAGCGGCTTGCAGAAAGTTGCACAGTGGCTGGAGTCAAATGGCGTCGAATCAAAGATTCGCGACAAAGTCCTTTCGATCATTGCGAATATGTCCTACAATGGCGGTCATAATCCGCCAATGGACTCGATTGAGGGACAAGTCGTGCAGGATGCAGACCGATTGGACGCAATGGGGGCAATCGGAATCGGACGCACATTCGCATATGCTGGATGGAAGGGTCACCTTATGCATGATCCCTACCTTGCTCCTAGGGAAGCGATGACCGAAAGCGAGTATAGGCAGCAGCCTTCCACGGCCATTAATCATTTCTCCGAGAAGCTGTTAAAGCTGAAGACGCTCATGAACACAAACAGCGGCAAACAATTGGCTCATAAGCGTCATCTTGTTATGGAAGAGTTCTTGGAGCAATTTCATAAGGAATGGAATGCAGAAGATGATAAGTGAGCCGTTATGGAGCAGTTGGATCAGTACGCTGGAGAGAGCCTATTCAATTGGACAGATCATACGTATCGAACCGTTAGCGAAGGGAACGAGTTCAGATGCCAAGCTAGTTGTGGCAAGCGATGGGAAATACGCGCTGCGCAAGCTAAAAAGCGAGCACGCAAGCAATTTCCTACCAGCATGAGAAGAATGGTATGATTCATGCCGACCTTGGCATGTGGAACGTCATATATACGCATTCAGGATGCCGCATCATTGATTTTGGTGAAGCGCGTTACGGCAATACTCATTTTGATCTTGCTGCCCTGCTGGATTCTAGTATGAAGTGGACTGACGAACAAGAAGATCGTATTAGGTCATTGCACAGTTTCATAGAGGGATATATGCTATACGGGAAGGTAGACGCTGACTTACTGCTAGAAAATATCCACCTCTGGATCATGAGAGGGGTGGTTGTGATCATAGATCGTTACGGTCTAGAGCGGTGTACCCATCAATATTGCAGCAAGAGTATGCAGAAGTTGACGCATATGAAAGAGATTGTAGAACGTCTCTATCTAAGCAGGTAAGAGTATATGAGTCAATAGGAGGCAAGGACATGAATCAACAAGATACATGGACAGCAGTTGATCATTACTTTAATCAGCAACTCATTCCTTCCGATCCTGTGCTGGAAGCAGTACTGGCTGATAATGCCGCTGCAGGCTTGCCGGCTCATGATGTATCGCCCAATCAAGGCAAACTGCTGCATCTTCTGGCCAAACTTCAAGGTGCTCGAACGATATTAGAAATCGGCACATTAGGCGGCTACAGCACGATATGGTTTGCCCGTGCACTGCCGCAGGACGGCCGGGTATACACGCTGGAAGCCAGTCTCAAGCACGCCGAAGTTGCACAATCGAACCTGCTGAACGCAGGCGTAGCGGATAAAGTGGAGATTCGAACAGGACTTGCCGCTGATTCGCTTGCTCAGCTTGACGAAGAAGCGCGCGGCCCATTCGATCTTATTTTTATTGATGCAGACAAGCAGGGCAATCCAGAATATTTGAAATGGGCGTTAAAGCTGTCCCGTCCGGGAACGCTCATTATCGGGGACAATGTCGTCCGCGGCGGCGCTGTCGTAGACGAGTATAGCGATGATCCAAGCGTATTAGGCGTGCGCAGCTTCTTCGAACTGATTGCTGCGGAGCCTCGCTTAAATGCTACAGCGATTCAAACCGTTGGAAGCAAAGGCTATGATGGATTTGTAATGGCCTTAGTAGTCGAAGAGTGAATAAAATGAAGAACAGCCCTGTTCTCAATTGAGGCAGGCCTGTTTGTGCTAGAAGCAAAATTGGAAGCATGTAGAGCCTTGATGGAATCAGAACAGAATCTGATTATCAAGGCTCTTCTTTGTGACAAAATAACTCCTGTGCTGTTCGTATGAACAATTGGACGGCAAGTGAACATTCCGTAAGGGAAGGGGCAGCTAAACAAATCTCTCTTCGTACCATCGGATCGAGCTCGCGTGTCACAATATGAGGAGGTGTAGTAATCAGCGATAATTCTGATAAAATGGCCACTCCCAGCCCTTCCTGGATCATATTGAGCAGAGCCCCCGTGTTATGAACGACAAACCTGATATTCATGCTGGTTTCCGTCTTCTCAAAAATGTCAATGATGGGGATTTCATTACCTCCCTTGCAAATGATGAGCGGTTCATCATTCAAATCTTGAATGCAAATAATGGGCTTGTGACATAAGGGATGATCTTCCCGCAAGAGTGCAACCATCTTGTCATTGTACAGTGGTATGGTCTCAAATTCGAAACTAGGCTCTGTAATAATGCCAATGTCTATCTCACGTGAAGCCAACCATTTTTTAACCTCGTTTATTGTCCCTTCATGCAATTCGATTTCCAACTGAGGAAATCTGTGCTCGATACGGCTAATAATCTTAGGTAAGAAAAAGGCAGATGCGGTTGGAAATGAGCCAATGCGGATCGTGCCTATCTCCAATCCCTTTTCAGCAGCAGCCTCTTGTTCCAGCTTCTCAATTCCAATCATAATGTCGCGAATATGGATGAGCATGCGCCTTCCTATATCTGTTAGAAGTATGCCGTTCTTTCGATCACGAATCAGAAGAGTAACGCCTAGATCGGCTTCCAAGCTTGAAATGGCACGGCTAACTGCAGGCTGCGTCATATGAAGAATATCTCCGGCTTTTGTAAAGCTGGAGGTTTCAGCTACGGTCAAAAAAGTACGCAATTGTGTAATGGTCATAACGATTTTGATATGCTCCTTATAACAATGATTCATTTTATTTATGCACATAAACAATATAACATGATACATGGAGGTGTAAGTAAACTTTTACAGATAGAATGGTAGGGAAGGAATGGATGAATATGATGAACCAGCTGTCCAAAGATAAAACGATTTTGCTGCTTGTCTTTCTTGTGATTATGTGGGGTGTGAACTGGCCTTTGACGAAAATAGGTCTTCAGTATGCGCCGCCATTGCTATTTGCGGGGCTGCGTACCTTTATCGGGGGGATGATCATTTTGCTCCTGCTTGCGCTGCCGCGATACAAAAGCCTGCGGCTCAAGGAAACGTGGCCCATTTATTTGGTGTCTGCCTTTTTGAATATTATGCTGTACTATGGACTTATGACATTCGGTTTGCTCTATACGCCGGCTGGGCTTTTTTCGGCAGTTGTATTTCTTCAGCCTGTTTTGCTGGGCGTGTTCTCATGGCTATGGCTGGGCGAATCGATGTATCCTAGAAAAATGTTCGGCTTAGTGCTTGGTTTCTTGGGTGTTGCCGTCATTTGTGCCTTTGGCATTATTGGGCATGCATCGGTAATTGGAATCGGTCTTGCACTTGGTACGGCACTTAGCTGGGCATTCGGAACCGTCTATATGAAGCGAATTAGCGAGCGTGTCGACTCCCTGTGGGTCGTATCGCTGCAGCAAACGATCGGAGGCTTGCTGCTAACGGGTTCGGGGGCATTCATTGAGAACTGGTCGGATATTGTATGGAACTTGTCGTTTATCTTGAATTTATTGTTTATATCTATTTTCGTCATCGCATTAGGCTGGCTTACTTACTTTGTGCTGATCGGGTCTGGGGAGGCCAGCAAGGTGGGGGCCTTTACTTTTTTAATTCCACTCATCTCGAATATCACAAGTGTCATATTTTTGCATGAACAATTCACGTTCAATTTGGTAGTAGGACTTGTCTTCATTTTGTTCAGCATATACCTTGTTAATGTGAAGTCGAGACGAGAAAGGTCATTAATTGCAAGCTAAAGCAGGGTTACGGTAGGATGCGGGTTGTTTGCGCGAATAGGTACGTAAGCTTTAACTTTATATGATACAATGAGAACTGAAATTCATATCATAAAGTCAGCGGTTAATTGATCCATGGAGGAACGAATCATGCAACTTATACAACCAGATCGCGTTCAACAGCAACTGCAAAGCTTACAGGATAAGTTGTTATATGCGCATCTTGAGATGACTACTGGTGCTTATGCGGCACATCGGGATAAATCAAAAATGACAGCATCCGTATTTTTTAAAAATGCCCCCGTCCGCTATTCACATGGCACATTGGCAGGAACAGGCCCTTATCGTATCGGCCTAAAGACAGAGCAAGGGTGGATTTATGCGGAAGGGCTGACACATTGGGAAGAGAGCGACGAGAAGCGCCTGATTATGGCTGGCCATGATTCGGAGGGACGTTTGCTTGTCAGCTTCATGCTTAGTGAGCAGCCATTCTAAGGAACAAGCCTTCTCACTGCTGATTGCGAATGATCATTATTAGGAGACAACTGAAGAGGGGACATCAAATGGAAACACAACAGCGTATTGTCGTCGTGCTGCCTCATCCCGATGATGAAGGGATTATGGCAGGTACATTGGCGAGACATATTCATCAAGGCATGACCGTTACTTATGCATGCTTGACATTGGGAGAGATGGGGCGGAACATGGGCAACCCTCTCTTTGCCAATCGGGTGACATTGCCGCTCATCCGCAAGCAAGAATTGCTGGAGGCGTGCAAGCGGATCGGAATCGAAGATGTCCGCATGTGGGGCTATCATGATAAAACAATTGAGTTCGAAGAGCAGGATAAGCTGTCGCAGAGAATTGCTGACTTGCTGCTAGAGCTTAAGCCGGCAATTGTATACACGTTCTATCCGGGTCATAGTGTGCATCCGGATCACGATGCAACCGGAGCTGCGGTCGTGCAAGCGGTGAAGCTGCTGCCTGAGAGCGAGCGCCCTAGGGTATTGTGCATCGCATTCTCTTCGAATCGCAAGGCTGTGTTAGGGGAGCCAAGCGTTGTGAATGATGTTAGTGACTTTGTCGAGCAGAAAATACACGCTATTCATGCACACCAATCGCAAGTGAGGTTCTTATTAGACAATGGAACGTTGGAAGATCCGGCATTTCGAGCTAAATATAGCAAGGAAGTATTCTGGGAATATCGGTTCGTCAATTAGTGCTTAACGCTTACGGACGTTTTTGTAAATGTATCCATGCATGATCTGGCCAACACATATGCTGTTCGCTTCAGTGGCACACTAAGGAAAATGATAAGTAGGTGTGTCATGAGAAAGTGCATACAAGCCATAGTTGTATTCGTGCTGCTGTTCGTATGGTCGACACCCTCTAGTGGATGGCCGACAAATTCGTCCTATACAGCTGCGTTTATTCGCAACAATGATTTATGGATAACTAGCGGCACACAAGAGACACAGATCACAACAGGGGAGTACATCCGGAATCCCAAATGGTCGCATGACGGGATGTGGGTCGCTTTTACAAAAGGCAAGGAAGAAAATGAGGTTTGGGTATACCATATGACTACGAAATCGCTTCGAAGAGTAGGAAAGGGTCAGAATATACAGTGGTCGCCCAAGCACAGCATAGTCGCATTTCAAACCGATTACACGCTTCGAATGGCCAATGTGGATACACCTAGCACCCCAATTGTGACAACGATAGAAGACAACATCGGGAACTATGCTTGGAATCCGAGCGGAAATGGTTTTTTGGTATCCACACTCTCTAAGCTGCTGCCAACTGGGAAATGGGAGGATATATTGTTATATCGTATTGGCCTAGACACCGAAACAGGTACACCCAATAAAGTACTGCTGTATCGGATTCCCAATCAAACTGATGATTTCTTTGCCGTGTTAACCAGCTCATTCAAATGGTCTCCTGATAGGAAATGGATCGCCTTTATCGCTGTTCCCACTGCTTCATTATCTGCAGATAGCAATACACTCTGCTTGCTGTCCTCAGATGGGACAACCTTTCTGAAAGTGGGAACCATGCTCCATGATGAAGAATGGTTCAACTGGGCACCAAGTGCAAATCAACTTGCTTATATTGCGGGTGAGGGAAGAGAAGCAACAAGCAATAAAAAATTGACCTTATTAAGCAGCTTGACACCAATGAAACAGCAAATCTATACTCCTGCGGGTAAAGTAGAGACTGGCTTCACTTGGTACAATGATCGTACAATTGTCGCGTCGAGAGCTGACGAAGCGTTGTGGTCAAGCGATGCGGAGAAGAGGCCGTTGCCTAAGCTTGTGAAGGTTGACCTTGATTCAGGGCAACAAGCGATGCTGTCGGCTCCCGCCATGGGATTCGGCGATTATGCGCCTGTGTTCGTGGAAGATGGAAGGAAGGTAGCGTGGATTCGAAGTAATCGTTCGACAGCAGATGTTATGTTGTCAAGACCTGATGGCAAGAATGCGCATGTGTGGATTCCAAATCTGACACTCGGGACCAATTACTATGAGCGATGGAATTGGAGCGAGGTATTTCAACCTTATGGGACGAGTGATTAGGGGGTTCCATCGGCACATCCAGCTCATGCATCGAGGGTTCTAGTCGAACGATGTAAAAAAGACGGGGAGTTCGCTCCTCGTCTTTTGTCTTGTCTATGTCGTAAACAATCTTATTTATCATCATCGTCTTCGTCTTCGTCATCATCATCATCGCTGTCATACTCATCGTCGTCATCATCATCGTCGCTGTCATACTCATCGTCGTCCTCGTCATCATCGTCGCTGTCAGACTCATCATCGTCCTCGTCATCATCGTCGTCGCTATAGGACTCATAGTCGTCATCGTCATCATCATCGTCGCTGTAGGCCTCATCATCGTCCTCGTCATCATCACCCAATTTAATGCCATTCTTCTCACCATTAACTAGCTCGACTTCGACATCCTCAACTTGATCCCAATCGATTTTTTCAAGAAAAGACGTAAGGTCACTGCCTTCATCTGCCTTAAATTCGACCTTCTCGCCGTCGGCATATTCGACTTCAACGCTATCGATATCCTCCAATTTTTTAATCTTGCTTACATATTCATTCTTACTCAATCGAATCAATCCTCTCTTGATTGAATTGGTAACGTTATGAGCGTTCCTTCTATTCTATGTTCATAACCTGCAAGGGTATGGACAAATAAAAGTGTTAGAGTGTGGAATTTTCATATGTTCGTAGTACAGATGGCAACCGTATATTTTCATCTATAAACCTCCAGAAGCCCTTACTTGGGAGAGTTGAGAATCATATAGTGATGTATGGCTGTTAACCGATAAAGGAGCGAGCAAAATGAAGGGGTTAATCCTCAGTGCTGGCAAGGGTTCACGGGTTCAACCATTTTCATTCACGACCCCTAAACCTTTGCTTCCCGTTGCCAATGTTCCGCTTCTCTATTACTGCATCGAAAAGCTTATAGAAGTGGGGATACGAGAGGTTGGAATCGTGATTCAACCTGGACACCATATGTTATTCCAGGAACAGTTGGGAAGAGGGGAACGTTGGGGAGTAGAGATTACGTATATTTTCCAATATACGCCTCTTGGTATTGCAGATGCAGTTAGACAGGCGGAAAGCTACATTGGCTGGAGTGATTTTGTACTTATGCTTGGAGATAATCTAATCACGGAGTCACTATCAGGACTCGTGGAAGTTGTAGCGCACAAAAAACACGATGCGTGCATGCTACTAGGACAGGTTGCTCAGCCACAAGATTATGGAATCGTAGAAGTTAGGGATGATCAAGTAGTAGGGCTAGAAGAGAAGCCGAAGCATCCCAAATCAAATTTAGCTTCTCTCGGGGCATATGTGTTCACTGCGCAGATATTTCAAGCTGTACGTTCGATAACTCCCTCTCCGAGAGGAGAATATGAGATTACACACGCCATTCAATGGTTGATAGACCATCAATTCTCAATTGGCTATGCGATTACGGATAAGAACCATACTGATATTGGAACGATAGGACGATGGCTGGAGGCGAACCAATGGGTACTGGAAGACATAGGAGAGAAAGACCTCCATGATTTGCGGTTGCGATATCCCGGATGTCGCCTGATCCCACCAGTTGTAATCGATTCTACCAGTGAATTGAAGGACTGTATCATAGGCCCCTATGTAACTATCGGTCCAAGAGCTAAGATCAATCACTGCAGCATCGAGAACAGCATTGTGCTTCAGGATGTCAGCATCACGAATGTACAACTTAACAATGTGATCGCGAATCAACACGCTATCGCATCACCGTCCGGGGGGTGAACAGCATGGATATTTTAGTAGTAGGTCTAGGGTATGTCGGAACAACGACAGCTCTTGCTTTTGCTGAAAATGGTTGGAAAATAGCCGGATTTGATACGGATCATTCAAAGCTCTGTTCCTTAGAGAAGGGAGATCTTCCTTTCTACGAGCCTGGTCTAGGAGAACTGCTGCAGAAGTATGTGGATCAGGGCAATATCCAATTTGTAAGCGATGCTAAGGAAGCGATTGAGAAGCATCACATTCTTTTTATTTGTGTGGGTACACCGTCACGAGAAGACGGGAGTGCTGATCTAACATATATACAGCAGGTGTCCGAATGGATTGGCGAACATATGCAAGAACACAAAGTCATTGTAGTCAAAAGTACAGTGCCAGTGGGTACTCAGAAACGTATCAAGGAATGGGTTGCTAACAAGCAAACCAAACCAATCTCATTCGACGTCGTATCCAATCCCGAATTCCTCCGAGAAGGCAGTGCACTTCATGACGCGCTCCATCCTGATCGAATTATTCTAGGCAGCGATTCGCAAGCTGCGGCCGATGTAGTAAGCAGCCTGTACCGAAGGTATACGTGTCCAATCATTCGAACAGAGCCATCTACTGCAGAGCTCATCAAATATGCCTCTAATGCTTTTCTCGCGACCAAAATTTCCTATGTAAACGAACTGGCTAGACTGTGTGATCAATGTGGTGTATCGATAACAGATGTAGCACAAGGGATGGGGTTGGATCCTCGAATCGGTTCTTCCTTTTTACGAGCAGGCATCGGCTACGGTGGTTCGTGCTTCCCTAAAGACGTCAATGCATTACTGAGCACAGCGGAACAGTATGGCATTCATCTAGGCTTGTTAGAGAAAGTAGTTCACATTAATCGAACGCAGTATGCTTATTTTCTTACGAAGCTGACCGCGAAGCTCGGCACCCTTGATGGAAAAAAGGTCGCAATCCTCGGACTGGCCTTTAAACCAGGAACGGATGATTTACGAGAAGCGCCTTCGCTAGCGATCATTACCCAATTATGGAACAGTGGTGCCACTATAAGCGTTCATGATCCCGTCGCTGCACTTCCTCCCAACTATCCAACAGCTCGGTTGACACAGTATTCTCATATTTTGGATGCATTGCACAATGCGGATGCAGCTATCATTTGCACCGAGTGGGCGGTATACGAATCTATGAATTGGAGTGAGGCCCTCCCTATCATGCGAACTCCTATTCTGTTAGATGGCCGAAATATGCTCAGAGCAAAAGAGATGCAAGCAATTGGATACGATTATGAAGGAGTGGGTGGGCACAAATAGAGAGAAGAGTATGAAATGTTCCGTTAGAAATAGACAAGGAGGAGAGTAGTCGAATATGTATATATTGGTGACGGGAGCTGCTGGATTCATCGGCTCCCATCTCTGTGAACGGCTGCTGCTGGACGAACATGTACACGTTATTGGCGTTGATGGCTATATTGACTCGTCCACACCGCGCCCTCAGAGGGAACTCAATCTAAGTTCATTGCGAACTCATGATAGATTTACCTTTCATGAAACAAATTTATTGCAATCTAATAATGAACTGCTGCTGAAGGATGTCGACGTCGTGTGCCACCTCGCAGGCATGCCGGGCGTGAGATCGAGCTGGGGGCCGGATTTTCTTCACTATGCCTCTCACAATATCGTGGCAACACAGCGGCTGTTGGAAGCATGCAAGTCGAGCCCGGTACGCAAATTTATCTATGCCTCTACGTCATCCGTGTATGGAGATAAGACGGGGAGAGTGGATGAAGGGGCGATCACAGATCCATTGTCGCCGTATGGCGTCAGCAAATTGACTGGGGAGAACCTGTGCCGCGTATATTTGCATAATGATGGGATTCCCGTAACGATACTTCGCTTTTTTACTGTATATGGGCCAAGACAGCGTCCTGATATGGCCTTTCACCGCTTTATTCGTCAAATGATTCACGGTGAACCGATAACCTTATTTGGTGATGGAAGCCAAACACGCGACTTTACTTATGTATCCGATTGTGTTGAGGGAATTGCAGCCGCTGTTCATACGGATGGTATTCTGGGACAAATATTGAATATTGGCGGCAAGCAGCGAGCGTCAATTATGGATTGCATTCATATGTTGCAGCAGCTGATTCCACATCAAGCAGGCATTCAATATATGGGAAGAACTTATGGGGAGCCAAGCCACACATGGGCAGATATCAGTAAGGCGCAGAAGCTGCTCGCTTACGATCCACAAATCGATCTGCTACAGGGGCTAGAGCGGGAGGTTGCATCGATTCGACAATTGTATG
Source organism: Paenibacillus sp. NAIST15-1 (assembly GCF_001894745.1). Taxonomy (GTDB): domain Bacteria; phylum Bacillota; class Bacilli; order Paenibacillales; family Paenibacillaceae; genus Paenibacillus_B; species Paenibacillus_B suaedae. The sequence continues at coordinate 40,779 of NZ_BBYF01000021.1, read as the reverse complement.
GACTATAACGGAGGAGGTGGCGCCGAGTTGCCGGCGCCACAGTTATGACAGCAGTAAATCAACCCCATACCTCTAATATTTCTTGAGCGACACGCTGCCAGACGAACCGTGTCTCAGCAATTCTTCTTCCTCGCAGCCCCATTTGTCTGCATTCATCCATATTAGCAAGAAGATGATTCAGCTTATTCGCATATTCTAGTGGATTCTCTGGGTCTTCAACTAGAAGACCATTTCCCTGAAGAATCACTTCAGGATTACCGCCGCGAGAGGTCGTAAGGAATGGAAGGCCTGCTGCCATCGCTTCATAATGTACTCTCGCGAGTGGTTCATTCCATATTGAGGTGCATACGAATATATCTGCTGCACAGAACCAGCGATGGACTTCGTTCGCCTGCACATAGCCGGTCGTAATCACTGGAACAGGAGAGCGAGCTGCAATTGCTCTTACGTAACCAATATAGTCACTGACTTTATTATCGCTGTACCATGCGCCGCCAACTACGACTAATACAGCATCTGAATGCTTCAGATGGGACATCGCACGGACAAGCACATGGGGGCCTTTATTGCGAGATAGCCGCCCAACAAATAAAATGACTTTCTTCGAACTCAGCTGGTACTCTGTACGAAGGCTATTGCGTGCCTGACGAGCATAATCGGATTCAACCCAAGGAGCGAATAGGGAGAGGTCTGCTGCGGAATATATTGTACGTATTTTCGCTGCGGCGTGAGGGTGATATCTGCATATTTCCTGTCCTATATAATTGCTTATGGTAATAATGGCATCCGTTTGTTCGACAACGGCTCTTCCTTCTTCCGGATGAATCTTGCCAGGATGGAACATGTCATTGTGCATACTTAAGACGATTCGGGCATGAGGTGCTGTACTCCGCACGGGGAGAACAAGCCGTGGACGATTAAAGATATGGATCAGATCGTATTGCTTGCTATTCTGAGCGAGAAATCGAATAACTCCTTCGGCATATACCTCGAATAGTCCCTCCGAAGGAATGCGAACATACCGAATCCCATCGACAACTTCAACATCAGGCAGTTCTGGATCCGATCTGCCGACTATCGTAAGGTGATGCCTCTGGCTCAACAGCGAGCTTACTCCTCCGATATAGGTCTGAATGGCGCCGCCCCTAATATTCGGGACAGGAAGCTTCTCCGTACAGATCATTAAGATGTTCATGCCGTATGCTTCCTCCTGTCTTATCCCGTTTTACCGGAACGTGATTTTTTTCTAGATTTGCGTATCGCTGCTGCACGAGAGATACGCTTCTTCCGACCGGCGAAAGAGCGGGACAACTTTGTTCTCTTGATTCGGCGCAGGATCGAAGATTTTTGGCGGCGCTTGCGGCGAATAGCAAGACGTCTTCGCGTAAGCACTCTTCTTGAGCGGTGGCGGCGTATTCTTCTACGCTTGCGGCGAGCAGTTCTACGGCGGCGGACGGCATAGATCGTATCAGGAGTAAGAGTGAGAGTAGGGAAGAGCGGAAGCGCTTCATTAGCGGAAGCGGCAACGGCTGTCTCCTCGGCGTGAAGCTGTTGTGCTGGGGCATCTTGAGAGCTGGCTGCATCAATGGATTCAACTGGTAAAAGGCTCGATGCTTCATTCTCGAATTGATCAACGGCATTAGGTATTAGAGTAGATATTGCATCAGGTGCAAGTTCTCCGTCTGGCTGAAGAGCAGGATCAGATGGTTGTTCGGGCAGCGAAGGAAGCTTGTCGAATACAAGTTCTCCGTTAGCATATTCGATATCAGGCATGGTAAACTGCCACATTGATGATTCGGGAACTTGCGAATAATCTCCGGGTTCATAATTTTCGATGTCGCCAGCAAGCTCGTTTAGTGCCTGCCATTTGGTGCTTTCTGTAGCAAGTACACGTTGCAGAATACTTTCCAATTCCATACTCATGAAGGTGGTTGGGTCAAATACGATTTCTTTGACATGCTTATAGAATTCGTTCGGGAACGCCATATCCAAGCATAGCAGCTCGAACGTTTCTCGATCCATTGGGTTCGCTTCATGATAAGCGCCTATCATTCCGCGAATCCAGGTTGTATCCCAGCAGCCCATATCATCCATCGTACTTGTAATCAGTTTGCGTAAATCACGAAAAGGAAGGTCGTATGCGACCCCGTCCAAGTCAATAACCCATATTCCACCTGGGCCCATTTGGCCATTAGACCATCCGTAGTCTTGATGCACTAATCCCCAATAGGGTTCTCCCATTGCCACCATTTTGAAATATTTCGATACATTCAGCAATCGATCTAATGTCTCTTTGGCCTGAGTTTCAAAACTATCTACGACTTCGAGTAGTTTCTGACTGACAGGAAATTCGGTATAAACGGCGGCAATGTCACGGAACCAGCCGATTTTGGAGATGATCTTCTCATAATATGCTGGCCATGTGTATAGTCTTGAGGACTTGCCGGCACCTGAAGGAGGAATGTATCCTTTCGAGAACTTATGGAATTCACCGAGACCGTAGCAGAGAAGAGCAGCTCCTTCTAAGTCAACCTTCGACACAGGCTGCATGGGCTCAACCCAGTCCGTTACAATCCACAGCTTTCCGCCAGTCTCAACATAGATATCGTTCTCAACCGTCCGGATGAGGGCGGGTACGCGAGCACCTTGCTCAACCAGATATTGCTGTGCACCGATGCTGAATAGACTGCGAGCAGGAGTACGATGAAGGACTTTAAGGCTTCGTGGCCCATGATTCGTTTCAATTCGCCAGATCGCACCGCCCTTGTCAGGTTTAGAGGTAATCAGCACCATGCTGGACACTTGCATATCATATTTCGTTATCACATAACGTGCTGCTTCTTCAACCTCAGGAGGCACATATTGTTCCAGAATCGTGCCGGGTGGTACGGTATCAATAAGATGTTCCCACGGTTCTATATGAAATTGAACCAACGGCATTCCCTCCACATCGATTTTAGTCACGCTTAGGAAATAGTAATTGACGATACACATCCAGCATTTTACTTGTGATTTGTGCGACATGGAATCTTTGCATGACGAATGTTCGTCCGGACTGAACCATCGCATTCTTTTCTTCGAAGTCCATATTCCAGATTCGTTCAATATGTGCCGTCAATAGTCCCTTCGGTACGGAATTGGCAGCATGGTGATCCCCGAACCAAGAGTTCCACGCTTGTTCATAACAGCTTGCATCTACGACCCCAAGATAACCTTTACTCCCCGAACAAATAAGAGGACGTTGACAGGCCATTGCTTCTAATGCGATGCGCCCCGTACCGATCACACAATCGCTTATGGCGTAACAAGCCCTCATATTCAGCATTTCTCCCGGATAGATGATGAAGGAATCCCCAGTTCGGTGACGTTCCTGTTTGACGAGCTTCTCGACTTGTTCTTGATGGATGCCGCCGCCTACAATCAGAAGGACAATTGAGCTTCCTGATTTTTTGCGTAGTGCAGATGTCGCTTGGATGACGTCTTTGCATATATCTGCCTTCTCCCATGTTAGACGGCCTACATACATGACAACGAAGGCATTATTCGGAATGCCCAGTTTTCTTCGCAAATACTGCTGATAGGCTTCGGGGTAACTGCTGAATTCCACTGCATCGAGTCCATTCGGGATAAGATGGGACGTAATGCCATCCATGTTCAGTGCGTGCTCGATCGCGGGACTGACACTTACAAAAGTGGTATTTGGCTTCAACTTCTGCATGTGCGACGCATCATAATAACAGCCATGAACGGTAAAGACAAAGGGGATATTCATCTCCTCAGCTGCGCGCTTAGCGAGCTCTCCGGAAGGGTATTGATGCGCGTGTATAATTTGAATGCGTTCCGTGCTAATAATCATTTTTAATACATCGAGATGCAGCTTTGCATTTTGGACATCAGGCTCATAATTATCAAGCACGAAATCAACCTCATAGTACGCACAGCCGAGACCAATGAAGGAATCCATTATCTTGCCTCGCTTGCCTGCTACCGCTACGACTGCCCCGCTCCGAATAAGCTCTCGCGTCAATGAGAGTGTGTAAGTCTCGGTTCCTCCAATATTGAATTGATCGATGATCATTAATATACGCGGCGGCCACTGTACAGGAGGGGGGCGATATAAGGGGGAAGCAGGTTCTGAAAGGGTAACCGAAGTAGAGTGTCGTGTGGTATTGAAAATCTTTTTGCGTCTAGGATTTTCGCGCTTTCTTTGATTCTTTGTTACATTCGGTGTCCGTTTTTTTCTCTGCATTGATTCACGCCCTTTATAAGGGGATTAGCGTATAGTATATTCATATGTCATAGGAACAAAAGTGAAAGGTACAATCGTATATTTTGGAATTTGTCCTGCTTATTCCACCATTGTAATGCCAAAACTAAAGAAGTTTCGAATATAGTGAATAGCAGAGTCTACTTGCTTCGGTTAAGCAAGAAGAAGGAGATGTGAGTATGGAGCCATCACTCGATATGATCACAGACGAATCGCTGCGAACAGCAGCAGCTATCGATTTCGTTTGTCAACATTTCTCCTTAGGGGAATTGGTAGGCATAGGAGATAGGTTAAAAGGCTCATATAATATTAATCTGAAAATAACGACAACAAATGGGGAATTCGTTGTACGTTTTATTAGCTCATCCGTAAGTGAAGCTCACCTTCAATATGTCTCGAAGCTGCTTGCGAAGCTAGAGAATGAAGGGATTCCTGTACCTCGTCCTGTTCAGGATGAGAAGGGTATGAGCTTTGTAGAGCTTGATGGGAAGCGGGTTCAAGTTACGCCATTTGTACAAGGCAGATCGTTCTTGTGCCGGGAGCAGCAAGTGCATTCGAGTGCAAGTATGCTTCGGAGATTCCATCATATTCTGGGAGATGAGCCGCCGGGCCCACTTCCTGAGTGGTCATTCTACCATAAGAGCAGCGATTTAAGGGAACGGTTGAGCCGGCTTCGAGAATTGCCGACAATTCCTAGCAAGGAGCATGCAGAAGTATCGCGTGTCATGAACCGAGTACTTCATAAATACGACAAAGATGCATCGTTGCTGCCTCGGACAATCATCCACGGTGATTGGCATTTCTGGAATCAGAAGTACATTCGCAATGAAGTGAGCTGTGTGCTGGATTTTGATTTTGTACGGAACGGAACACGCCTCTTCGACATTGCCTATTCGATATGGGTAATCTACTTATTGCTGCCGAATTATGCGAGTACCTTCGACGCCCGTTTTCTGGCTGGATATGGGAAGCTGTCCGATATTGAGATATACTTGCTCCCTGCTGCTGTGTCTCGAATTAGTTTGTTTTTCCTATGCCAATCCATTCATTCCACAGAACCCGATGTAAAATGGAAGCATCAATATAGGAAGCAGATGCCGTTTCTGGAATGGATGGAGAAAGAGGGGAAGTCTAGGATTCGAAGCTTGGCTTCAGCAGTTCAAGCATAGGTTGACAAATCCGGTCACAGCGCACAAAATGGGCAGTACTCGTTACATGAAGCGAATACAGCTTAGCTAAGCAGGTGGTTGATCATTGTTCAATGCCTGCTTAGCTCTGTAATTGCAGTGAGGATCTGTTACAATGGGAGGAAATGTTACCATTTCACAGGAGTAGATCGCATGAGAGAAATTACGATACTTATTGCAGAGGACGAGAAGGAAATAGCTGATTTAATTGCTTATCATCTTGAGAAGGAAGGCTATCATTGTATCATTGCGACAGATGGTGAGGAAGCAGTACATGCTGTTCATCGCCATTCCATTGATTTGGCGATACTCGATATTATGATGCCGAAGCTGGATGGCTATGAAGTTACCCGGCAAATCCGAGAACAGAACCATATGCCCATTATATTTGTAAGCGCCAAGACAAGCGACTTGGATAAAATCACGGGTCTGGTTAGAGGAGCGGATGATTATATGACCAAGCCGTTCAACCCCATGGAGTTGGTTGCTCGGGTGAATGCACATCTGCGGCGCAGCATGCAGTTTAATTCTTCTGCTGCATCAGCTCGCAATGTACTGAAGAACGGCGGACTTGTTATGAACCTCGAGCAGCGCTCGGTTCGGCTGTATGATGAACCGATTGAACTTACACCGAAAGAATTTGATATCTTGCACCTGCTCGCGAGCTCCCCGAAGAAGGTATTCAGCTCGGAGCATATTTTTCAACAGGTGTGGGGCGAAGCTTATTATGAGAATGCGAATACAGTCATGGTGCATATTCGTACACTTCGCAAAAAGTTGAAAGAAGATACCGCGAAAAACAAATTAATCAAAACAGTCTGGGGAGTAGGTTACACATTCAATGGGTAAAATCATTCGCAGCTTCCGTGCTAAAATGCTGTTCCTTTTTGGTGTCAGTATCCTTCTATCCGGAGGAATCATTTTCTTACTATACAAACTTCTTCAGATGTATTATCACACCATGAAGTACGAACATCCATTAACCTCCGTTCGATATTTCATTAGGGATATAGGGGATATTAATTTCTTTTTACTTATTTTCACACCGCTTGCGATCTTGTTTTTCTTCTTGCTTACGAAGCGGTATGCAGTATACTTTAACATGATTTCTGATGGAATTAACCAGCTTGCCAACGGAGATTTCGCAAGTCCAGTACATATCGAATCCAAAGATGAATTCGGGGTTATTGCGAAAGACATTAACTTGGCCAAGATTAAGCTGCAGCAGGCGGTGGAGAGAGGAGACTTTGCTGAGAACAGTAAGGATCAATTGGTCATGAATTTGGCACATGATTTGCGTACTCCACTAACGTCTATCCTTGGGTACCTGGATCTCATTCTTCGAGATAAAAAATTAACAGAAGAACAAATCATCCATTACACGGAAATCGCTTATACTAAATCGCAACGATTGGAGAAACTCATCGATCAGTTATTTGAAGTAACGAGAATGAATTATGGTACAGCGGCCATTGAGAGGCATCGAATGGATGTAAGTGAGCTTCTCATACAGGTTACCGAGGAACTATATCCCGTTCTAGAGAAGAATGGATTACAGGTTCGTTTGAATATACCGTCACACATGTATATTTGCGGAAATGGAAAAATGCTAGCGAGAGTATTCGAGAATCTACTGTCTAACGCGAATCGCTACGGAAGTGATGGGAAGTTTGTAGATATTCAAGCCCAAATCGTGTTGAATGAGGTGATTGTGAAGGTGATTAATTATGGGGATCCGATCAAGCCAGAGCATATCCCTCATTTGTTTGACATGTTCTATACCGCTGATCAAGCCCGATCCCAGCAAGGGGATAGCACAGGCTTAGGCTTATTCATTACGAAGAATATCATTTCACAGCATGATGGAACGATATCCGTTCAGAGTGATGCGGTACGAACGATGTTCGAAGTGCGCTTGCCTTCTCATAACGACGATTCTCTTCAAGCTTCACAACGTTAATTTAAGAAAAATTTTATTTTTACCCCACTTTTTCTTTAAACAGTTTGTTCTATTCTAAGTGCAGGATAGGAGAAACGTTGAGAGAAAGTGGGGATTTTCATGTTTATGTGGATGATGCATACCACGTAGAATCTGATATCGACCCCCATTGCTACATGAAGAATTCAAATGGGATAGGAATGATGGGGGGTGTGAAATGACAAAATGGTTGCGCAAGGATACATCTGTAGCTTTCATGTTTCTTTTACCTAGTGGATTAGGATTTGCGATATTTTATTTCATCCCTTTTGTGAAAGGGATCATGTATTCATTTCAGAACAACGCTGTCCAAGGACAATTTGTTGGACTTGACAATTATCGCGAACTGCTCGAAAGCGACTCTTTTCGCAAAGCTTTTTTACATACGACTTATTTTACCGTTATAAGCGTTCCGATCCTCATAGTGCTTTCCCTAGGCATCGCTATTTTGTTGAACAAAAACATCTATTGCCGTAACATTCTGCGGACAGCCTATGTATTGCCGCTCGTCGTTCCTACGGCGTCTATCGTGCTCATTTGGCAGATCCTCTTCGACTGGAATGGTTCCCTTAACGCTTGGTTAGGAACTTGGATGCTTGAACGTGTGGATTGGATGAAGACTGACGCCGCTCGCTATGTAATCATCGGTGTATACATATGGAAAAACATTGGCTATAACATGATTCTATTCTTGGCAGGCTTGCAGCAGATTCCGAAGGACTATTATGAGACGGCCTATATAGAAGGGGCAGGTCGCTTCCGTCAGTTCAGAAGCATTACGCTCGTGTATCTAACACCAACAATGTTCTTCGTAGTCCTCATGTCGATCATGAATTCGTTCAAGGTATTTCGGGAAACGTACTTAGTTGCCGGCGACTATCCGCATGACAGCATATATATGCTGCAGCATTATATGAACAATATGTTTGTGTCCCTGGACATACAGAAGCTAACGGCAGCGGCATCATTAATGGCAGCTTGCATCTTAGTCATCGTAATGGGGATGTATTTCATAGAGCGTCGTGTTCGACATTCGTTGGACTAAGTAACAGATAGAGCAGCAGACATGAGAAAGGAGGTAACGAGATCAACGTATGAGAAGAATACGAAAAAGCGTGATGACGGCCATTATGGCAGTGTTTGCCGGATTGATATTGTCACCAATTGTGATAACATTCACAAATTCAATTATGACAGAACAAGAAATTGAAATGAATTATGGATTGATTGGACATGTAGGTTCAGCTGAATCTGCTATTGCCCAGCAGTTCGCGAATTTGAAGCTGCTGCCGGATCAAGTGTCCATAGAGCAGTATTCCATGTTATTGATACAGAACTCGAAATATATAGCTATGTTCTGGAATTCTGTATTTATGGTGGTGCCAATTATCGCTGGTCAAACCTTAGTTGCAGCTCTGGCAGCATATGCCTTCTCCAAACTGCGTTTTCGTGGTCGCGAGCCCATATTTCTTGTTTACCTGTTCACGACGCTTATGCCTTATCAAGTTACGCTTGTTCCCAATTATATGATGGCCGATCAACTTGGATTGCTGAATCATCCTAGCTCGGTTATTCTTCCTGGGATATTTGCCGCCTTCGGCGTATTTATGCTTCGCCAGTTCATGATGCACATTCCGTACGATTACATCGAGGCAGCTAAAATTGATGGGGCTGGTCACCTCCGAATTTTCTGGTCGATTATCGCACCCTTAATCAAACCAGGAATAGCGGGTCTTGTCATTTTGCTATTTGTGGATTATTGGAACATGGTGGAGCAGCCTCTTATTTTCCTGGACGATCCGCTTAAGCAGCCACTCTCCGTATATTTATCGAGCATCAATAAAGGGGCGCGGGGTGTCGCATTTGCTGCATCAATGCTGTATATGGCCCCCATGGTGCTCTTGTTCTTATATGTGGAACCTTACTTTATCGAAGGTGTCCAGTTGTCAGGCATCAAGGGATAGATTGGTTTGAAGGGAGTATTGAATGTGGGGAGTGAAGGACAAGTCGCTGCTACAGAGAAAAAGCGTCAACGAACGATAGTCATCTTGTTCGGGTTATTTATCGGACTGTTAGTGTTTTGTACCCTATTCAGCAATACATTGGAATCGTTAACGCTCCCCAAGGTTGTTACTGAGAAAGCGACACTAGGGAGCCTAGATTATAAGCTTGAAGCAAGTGGCATCCTGCGGCCTGTGTCTGAAGTGAAATTAATGAATGCGGCACCATGGCGGGTTAGCAAGATTTACGTGAAAGAAGGGAGCTACGTCCAAAAAGATCAGACGCTGCTGATTTATGACAGCAGTTCCGCCGAGCAAGAATTGCAAGATGAGATTGCCCATCTGGAGAAGCAAAAGATTGAGCTGCAAACCTATCAGGATCAATACATTCAATCTGCGACTTCCGAAGGGGATGACATGAAGCTGCGCGCCGCGTCGCGCGAAATACAAACACGTCGTCTGGATTTGGGGATACAAACTCGTAAAATTAACGAATCGAAAAAGAAGTTGGAACAGCAAAAGGAAATCAAAGCTCCGTTCGATGGCATGGTGACGAAGATTAACGCAGTAACAGGCGTGGTGTCTTCTGGGGCGGCGGATATCATTCTAGCCAACAGCAGCCGTGGGTATCAGTTTGACATTACGATTGATGCTGAATTGTTGGATTTACTCGCGATATCGATAGGGGAGAAGATTCCGGTTGTAATAAAGGGGGACAAAGCGAACAAGTTACTAGAGCTTCAAGCATTGATTATGGATATCGTCGACAATGAACGGCGATCAGCAGCTGCTGATGATCTTGTGACGAATGCGAAATCAACCATTGCACAGAAAACGGTTCGTCTCCAAATGGTGAACTCCGCTTTGAAAGGCGGCGAGGAAGGTCGTGTACATATTACGAAGCGTTCTCGTGAAGAGGGAATTCTCATTTCGAATAAAGCGATTCATCGTGAGCGAGAAGGACTGTACATTTATGTAGTTGAGGAGCAGTTGGGGCCGCTTGGCAACGTCTTCTTGGCACGCAAGGTTCCCGTCACATCAAGTGAAAACAATGACAAAGTAACGTTAATCACATCAGGCAATGTCTATGAACAAACACTAATTATTGTAGACAGCAGCGAACCTTTGCAAGATGGCAATCGGATTCGGCTCCAATAGAAATGATTTCAAAGATTGATTAGAGGTGAGATCATATTATGAATAAGCGGCTTATCATTATTTTCACTAGTTTGGTGCTCGTTACAATGACAGTGGCATGCGGTTCGTCGAATGAAGGGGACAAGACGAACAAAACGAAGGAAGGCAAGACGAACAAAACGAAGGAAGGCAAGACGATCGTAACGATGTCCTTGTTCAATCCAAATTCCTGGTATGTATCTGCAATAAAGAAATTTGAGAAACAAAATCCAGATATTGAAGTTCGTCTTCAATTGTTTAAGCAAGAAAATGAGAAAGTGGAGGAACAAGATGACAACAGGTATGTGCAAAAAATCAATACGGAGCTATTATCTGGCGCAGCGGCGGATATCATTGATGTTGCCAACCTGCCTGTCGGGAAATATGTCAATAAAAAGCTGCTCCTCAATATGAATGACTTTATCAAAAAAGAGAAGCTGCTGGAAAAGGGCGATTTGTACCCGAATATCGTGGATGAGATGGGGATCAATGGCGGGCTATATTCGATGCCGCTTAGCTTACACCTGCATACCTTCCTAGGGGACGGCAATATACTGGAGAAGGCTAACGTTCAGGTAGATGATCAGAAATGGACATGGCAGCAATTTGAACAAGTAGCGAAGCAGATTATGAAGAGCATGGATGAAGGCGATTCCCGATATGCATTGGCGAACACACCGCCTGAGGAGCAGCTGCTTGACATAGTCATCGATCAGTCTTCCGAGTTCATCGATCGCAGCAATCAAAAGGCTAACTTTGATTCTCCAAGCTTTATTACTCTTATGGAGCAAATCAAGAGCATGTATGATCATCAAGTTGCTACTTCGAAAGAGGCAGATTACGGAGAGCAGTTGTTCAGTTCGATAACACTGGTATCTCCTCCTGACTTTATCTTTTGGCCCCATACGCTTTATAAAAAACCTGTGTTGCTGAATAAGCCGCATGCTGCAGGACAGACAAGAGGAGTTTCTTTTTCTGCTCCAAAACAGCTTGCAATTTCATCCAAGTCGGATGTTTCTGAAGAAGCTTGGAAATTTTTAGTATCTGAGCAAGCGCAATCTATGCCAGAGAGAAGTGGGTTTTCCGTACTTGCATCGGTGAATGAACAGGAGCTTAACGAAAGACAGAAGCAAGTGGAAAGTGGAGAATTTAAGCTGGAATCGGGCCAAGCTGTTAAGGCGACAGAGGGATATTTCATAAAGGCCAAGCAGCTGCTGGCAGCGGCGAGCGGTTATCGGTCTGGTGAAGACAAGCTATACTCGATTGTCGGGGAAGAAGCAAAATCGTATTTTTCTGGCCAGAAGTCTGCCGAAGAGGTAGCAAAATTAATCCAAAATCGGGTGACAACGTATTTGAATGAGTAAGGAAACAGAGAGGACGTGCAAAGCGCGATCCTCTCTGTTTATATTGCACATGGTATTGGGGGTAGACAGCTCCATTGTAACGGGTGCTAGCCTCTGGACAGGCGTCTTTCATTAATGGAAGCAATCTTCGGGTGGACGGGGGAGCGGTTGCCAGCATCTAGCCATCTGCACAAGTGTTGTCGGTTTTGCCCATTTGATACTAACCTTCATGTAAGTACCTGAACTAAAAGTGCGTACTTACAAATAGATAGTTTACATCATATACTCAAGAGGAAAACCAATCTATGGAGGTCAAATCGATGAAAACACTTGTTATCTTAACTCATCCGAACTTAGAAACGTCCGTTGTCAATAAACGCTTGGCTGAAGAACTCAAGAAGTATCCGGACAAATATACCATTCACGAATTGTATAAGGCATACCCGGATGGCAACATCGATGTGCAGCATGAACAACAATTGATTGAATCTCATGGCAATCTTGTCTTGCAGTTCCCAATCTATTGGTTTAATTGTCCGCCTCTTCTTAAAAAATGGCTTGATGAAGTATTTACTTATGGTTGGGCTTATGGTTCTAGTGGTGATAAACTGAAAGGTCGCAAAGCTGCATTGGCTGTATCTGCCGGAATTAAAAAAGAGGACTTCGAGGAAGGGAAATATCGTTATACATTCGAGCAAATATTATCCCCATTCGAATTAAGCTTTCAGTATTGTAAAGCAGATTATCGCTCGTTCTATGCGTTTTACGGGGCGGAGCATGAGCCGTCAGCAAGCAAGCTGGATCAGGGTGCACTTGACTACGTGAAATTCATTGACAACCTGTAAGTTATTAATTCTATCCCGTCTAATAGCAAAAGAAGTATTTCCTCATGCAGGAGATACTTCTTTTGCATTATGAATGTTCCACAGTTTCTAAGGGGGATAGTCTGTTCTTCTCTCCCCAAACACACATCATATCTACTATAGGGATGAGCGATAGACCACGTTCAGTTAAGGAATATTCGACTTTTGGCGGCACTTGTGGATATTCCTTGCGTTGGATAAGGCCATCCGCCTCCATCTCTTTTAACATAACGCTTAATGATTTGAATGAAATGGTACCGATGCTTCGCTTCAGCTCATTATGCCGCATGACCTTATGCTCGGACAGCCAATACATAATGATCATTTTATATTTGCCGCCTATTAAAGACAGTGTATAGCCAAACGGGGTGTCTTTGACATCCACACCAGTAGGAAGACATGGTTCTTGCACAAACATCACACTCCTTCGTGAATGATAGTAGCATAAACATGATGTACCGTAAATTAATCATCAAACCGCAAAGTGAAGAGGATCGCCTGCTCGACTTTGCTTAGTGATTCCTGTGAGAAATCTGCAGTAATCATGCGATTTGCACTCGTCATTTGCATGCCCCATACCCGAACCGTACCCTGTGCAATAAAGGATTGAGGCTCATGATATGAAATGATCCCCCGTCCCATCATCTTATGATCTGTTGGGGGCGAAAGGCCGTACAGGGTTGTACCAGATTCATGGACGATGCCAATCTTGATATGATTCATATTGTCCTGTCCTAAGCCAGCAACGGTATCAATGGATATGATAAGCTCAATCTCTTTCCGCTCTTCCTTATTAGGTGTGAAGAATATATCGCCAAGGCCGCCGACGGATTTTACTTTCTTGCCATAGTTCCAGATCTCAATATCCAAGTTCGCTTTTGGTTTTGTGCCTTCATATCTCAAGGTAAACGCCCCCGTCATATTTCCGAGGAAAGGCTTTAACTTCGCTGCTTCACCTTGAAATGGATCAATGGGAGTTAACGTTATCGTTGGGGGAGTATTGATCCGCTCAGGAACCGACGATCCTGGTATACAGCCTGTTACCAGTGACAAACAGATGAAAACAAATGCTGATACTCGATGGAGCTTCACTTGGATCCCTCCTTCAGTTTACTATACCATAATGCGAGAAGATAAATAACAATAAATACCATTTAAAACAAGATGCTTGTATATACTTTAGATAAGGGATCACTCGTTGTTGTTGAAAGATATCCATTTTCCTAGCTCTGAATTGCATGCCGAACACGAATAATGCCGCATAATCGAAGCATCATGTTCATAAGGATCAATGGAATCGTTGCCAGTTCCTCGAATTTTGTTAACTAGATAACGTTAAATGTGCGCAACATCGCATTAGCGTTGTTCGCTAGGTTTCTGAGAAGGGAGAGATGGAATCATGGGTACGATTGATCCGAAGCAGATGCATATTCCGCAGCCCATTCGCGAAAGTGACGGTGCTGGAGCGACAGACCTCGGTCCACGCGATGTCATGCGGGATATGGAAAATCCAGATATGCTTGTTCCTCCGATTACGGATGCAGGACTTGTTCCGAATTTGAAGTTTTCTTTTTCCGATGCACACATGCAGTTGAATAAGGGTGGGTGGTCGCGTGAAGTCACGGTAAGAGAACTGCCGGTAGCGAAGACGCTTGCAGGTGTCAACATGCGGCTTACTCCCGGTGGGGTAAGGGAGCTGCATTGGCATCAGCAGGCAGAATGGGCGTTCATGATCCTAGGAAGCGCCCGAGTGACCTCGGTCGACCAAAATGGTCGTAATTTTATCGCAGATGTTGGACCGGGAGATCTGTGGTATTTCCCTCCCGGCATTCCACATTCCATTCAGGGGTTAGAGGAGGGCTGCGAATTCCTGCTCGTGTTCGATGACGGGAGTTTTTCGGATCTAAATACCCTTTCGATATCGGATTGGTTTGCGCATACGCCGAAGGAGGTATTATCAGCCAATTTTGGTGTACCGATAAGTGCATTTGAGCACATTCCTTCTGATCAGGTGTACATTTATCAATCTCAAGTACCGGGTTCAATCGAGAGTCAGCAGGTGCCGGATCCATACGGGACAATTGAGCCGGGTTTCGTACATCGGTTGATGGCTCAGCCGCCAATCACGACTCCCGGTGGGACAGTTCGCATCGTGGATTCAACCAATTTTCCTGTTTCACGGACGATAGCTGCCGCACTTGTCGAGATTAAGCCTGGCGCCATGAGAGAAATGCATTGGCATCCTAACAATGATGAATGGCAATATTACCTTACCGGACAGGGCAGAATGACTGTCTTCTCGGGGAATGGTGCAGCACGAACTTTTAACTATCGGGCAGGGGATGTCGGATACGTTCCTTTTGCGTTTGGACATTATATTCAGAATACAGGGACAGACAGCTTATGGTTCCTCGAAATGTTCAAGAGTGATCGGTTTGCAGACGTGTCTCTCAATCAATGGATGGCGCTTACGCCGAAGCAGCTCGTCCAATCGAATGTGAATGCTTCGCCTGAATTAATGAATGCCTTGCGCGTGGCGAAGTGGCCAGTCGTGAAATATCCTGGAATCCCGCCAGTTGTCGAGCAACAACATCATTAATATCGGATAACTGAACGTCATTCGTCACTGAAACTACATAGAGAAGTAAGCGGAGATAATGGTGTACATCCTCACAATCTGCAGGCAGCAGCTTGTTTTTGTGAGGAAGTGCACCGTTTTTTCGTAACACGCTGTAATGGCTATGAATATCTAGTTCAACCATTGAACTCTACGATGAACAGCGTGCAGCAATGAACCAACATGCATTCTATTTATCAAAATTCAATCTGTAGGTGGACTTCAATATGCAGCATTCTGTTTATACTGCTAATTAGAAAATCAAATATAAGGTAAAGAGGAGATATCATGACATCTGCTTCAACTTTTATGATTGTGCTGGCAATCGTACTTCTACGCATGGGAAAGGAAAAGGAATTGCGCCCATCACGCATGTGGATCACTCCAGTATTGTTCATTTGGGTAACCTTTACGACAATCTCACAGACTGCGAACTTGACTTGGAGGAGCTTCCTGCTATATGTGATCTGTCTTGTTCTTGGCATAGGGCTGGGCATGTGGAGGGCTTCCTTGGAAAAACTCCGTGTTCATCCGGTTACTGGGAAAATAACTTCACAGAGTTCAATTGCAGGCGTCATTATTTTTATGGCTGCAATGCTTCTTCGCTTGGCAATTGGCTATTGGGGGAGAGAGCATGCTCTGGTATCATTAAGTAATGCACTCGTTATGATTCCACTTGGCAGTGTATGTGCGAGACGCTTTTTTCTATTTTTGCGCTATCGACAGCTGCAAGGCCATGGGAGAATATGAGGCACGAATCCCTCTCTCAGAAGGTGTGATCTGCAATATATGCGAGTCAATCGATCCATAATTTCATATGAGGAACCTATGCATAGCCGATTGAGGGTGATTATATTAAGTCTAATCATCCTCATCATCTTTATCCCATATGAGAATTCTTCTTCATTGTGGAGTATCGGGATAGGACTGGCGATGTTCGTCTCGTACGTCTTCCTTCTGATATGGACTCCAGGCAGACGAGTCCGAAATACACGGAACTATTACATAATCATCCTATTACTATGGCTACTTACTATGGCTTCATGGGTGTTCTTTGATACAGTACGAACGTCAGCATCATTAGTTATTTACCTCATCGCATACATCGCATTGAGGTTAAAAGGGATTCTCGCAGCTGTGTTTGCAGCTGTAATCACGGCTGTTAGCGCAGTTATGTTTTTTTATACCAGTCATTCATCTGAATATGGAGTAGGGGTCTACATGCTTCTGCTCGTTGGCATCTATGTCATCTTCTGGGGAGCGCGTACGAGGCGTGAGGCGCACCAACAGTTGAGCGACATGCATATCGAAATGGAACAGGCACATCTTGAATTGAAGCGTGCTCATCACGAACTCGAAGAGGCTACAAGCCGCCTGCTTCAGTATGCTGTATTAGAAGAACGAACCCGTATTGCAAGAGACATTCATGATAGTATCGGACATGGATTAACCTCGGTCATCGTCCAGCTTCAGGCATTGCCCTATATGATGCAAGCGAATAAGGAAGAAGCCGAGCGGGCTATGGCCACCGTTCTCGAGGTAGCCCGCAATTGCCTGACCGAAGTTCGTGCGGTCGTGCGTCAAATGACAGATCATAACCAGATATATGGTGGAATGAATGCGCTGGAGAAACTTATCCAGCAAGTTAGAGAACAGAGTCAGTTATTGATTACATTTGAAGCTGTAGACTGCAGCAGCTCTTGGACACCACACATCTCTGAACTACTATACCGGGTTCTTCAGGAAGCATTGACGAATGTCATCCGTCATGCTGCTGCGACGGAGGTCAAGATAACAATCGAAGAGCGTGACGAGGAGATTAGAATGACTGTACAGGATAATGGAAGGAATGTTAGGCAGACGCCTATAACTCCTGGGTTTGGCTTATCTCATATGGAGATGAGATGTAAGGCGGCAGGAGGAACCTTGCGATTAGTGCCCATACATCCTCATGGGCTTGCGCTATCCGTAGCGATACCGACTCACGATTACGTAGTTCACGATCCTATTGTAGAGGAGGGGAGCAGGGATGAAGGATGAGTTGATTCGAGTTGCGATTGCAGATGATCAAGAGCTTGTTCGCAGTGGTTGGAGCCATATTATTAATGCTCAGTCAGATATGGAGATGGCCGGTTATGCAGCCAATGGTCGCGAAGCAATTACCGTAGCAGAACAAGTACAGCCGCATGTATTTTTAATGGATGTTCAAATGCCGAAATACAGCGGGATTGCAGCAACACGCGACATTGTTGCATCATTTCCCGAACTGAAGGTAATCATTCTCACAACATTTGAACTTGAACAATATGTATACGATGGCATTCGTGCTGGCGCTGTAGGATATATGCTCAAAGATGCTACCCCCAATGAACTGCTTGAGGCGATTCGTGCAGCACATCGTGGAGAAGCGATCTATCGAACCGCAGTTGCAGCCAAAGTAATGAGTCAAGTCATACGAATCGGTGAGAAGCCTGCGCTTCAACGATTTGAACCATTATGCCAGGATGAGCGTGCGGAAGCATTTACCGGAAGAGAAATTGAAGTGCTTCAACAAATGGCATATGGATGGCGCAACGAAGACATTGCTTCAATACTCCACATCAGTGAAAGCACAGTGAAAACACATGTTCACCGGATCTTGCAGAAGCTGGAAGTCGAAGACCGTACACAAGCAGTCGTATACGCTCTTCGGAATGGGATTGTCCAGTAAAATGGTAGTAACCAGTAATAGCACAAGCAATAGCAATAGGAATGTGGTCTCGATATATGACTAGTACAACATGAGACATGAAAGGACATCATGAAATCAATCAACGTCTATTTATGCTGATACCTTGTGAACTGCCAAGCCTATTGACTCTTTAACCAACAGGCTTGGCTGTATTCATTTCGTTCATTATTCAGGTTTATTGTCGACATTCGAATCTGGTACATACGTACTCTTATAGCCTTTGTATTTAACATCAGTCACCATTCCTGCTGAAGCATGATGCAGGTCATGGCAATGGAACATCCAATCCCCGGGATTATCAGCTTCAAAAGCGATAACATACTGCTCACCGGGTTTAACGTTCACTGTATCCTTGACGACAGGAGAGCCTTGTAAAGGCTGCCCGTTTCTGCTCAATACCTGAAAGAAATGTCCATGCAAATGCATGGGATGATCATCGGTTGGCGATTGATTGACGAAGGTAACCATGACTTTGTCACCCTTGGCAACTTTGATTTTGTCTGTGTCCGGAAATACCTTGCCATTAATGGTATAAACCATCTCGCTACTTCGCATTTCTGTGTTTAAATTCATCAGAACCTGCTGATCATACTTCTGGTCGAGTGTGAATGCCGATTCAGCCATCTTGCCATACGCAGCGAGATTGAACTGAGGCAGGGTTTCCGAGGAATCGGATTTGGCAGCCTGCTTCGTAAAGGCCTCGTACTGAATGACAGCCCGCATATTGTGAGCTCGATCCTCTTTGCTGTGTTCATCCAACAGCCACGTACCGGGGTTGTCAGCAACGAACTCAAGATCATATCGTTCGCCAGGCGCAATTGATATCACTTGATCTTGAATGACAGCCGGACTGTTGACGGGTTGACCATCCATAGCGATGACCTTGAATTCATGCCCTTGCAGGTGCATCTGATG
Organism: Paenibacillus sp. NAIST15-1; assembly: GCF_001894745.1. Lineage (GTDB taxonomy): Bacteria > Bacillota > Bacilli > Paenibacillales > Paenibacillaceae > Paenibacillus_B > Paenibacillus_B suaedae. Next base: position 21,702 of record NZ_BBYF01000021.1, on the reverse strand, counting down.
TGAGAGATATCCGGCATTGATTAAGCGAATCCGAACCTTTTCTCCTTGCTTGACCATGAGCGGTTCTATTGCATCACCCGATTTTCCATTCATAGTGAACAGGTCGTACATGCTCATATCATGACCGCCCATTGACATCGTTCCATGATCCATGCCTCTCATGCCGGATTTCGACATATTCATCTTGGAGTGATCCATTCCTGACATATCTGATTGAATATTCGATTGATTTTCATCTGCTCGCTCCGTATTCATCTTTCCCGTGCTTATCCATTCATCCAGCACAAGCGTGTAGTCTCGATCAACTTGCTCCTTCGGATCTTCGACGATGAGCGAGCCATACAGTCCTTTGTCTACTTGATTTACACTGTCTTGATGCGAATGGTACCAATACGTTCCCGGTACCGTTGCTTTGAACTCATAGATGAAGGACTTCCCAGGAACAACAGCATCTTGGGTGACGCCGGGAATACCATCCATACCATTGGGAACGGGATATCCATGCCAATGGATCGATACAGGCTCCGGCAATTCATTTTCCAGCTTAATCTTGACAGTATCGCCAACCTTTACTCGAATCTGCGGCCCAGGAACAGAATTGTTAAATGTCCAAACGGGCAGCACCACCCCATTGGATACTTCCAAGTTACTTGGTTGAGCAGTAATGGTTAGGGATGTGCCATCAACATTAGGTGTAGTTACAGTACGCTTCACTATTTCTTTTACTGTATCTGTGTCAGTATTCGATGTAAGCTTCGACTCTTGTTTGTTCGACATAGAAGCATGATCCATGTTGGTATGATCCTTGGCAGTTCCTCCGTTCCAGCATCCACTTGCTAGTAATGCAATTATCCCGGTGACGACCATGGTTTGGAGCATCCGATTGCGAGTTGAGAATAAGCTTTTCAATTCCATGCCTCCTGAATTATCATTCTTGTAGAATACAGTCTCAGCATAGACAGCAAATATGGAGAAATGATGGAGATTCATAAAAAACACAAATTTATGCAGTATTGTGAACATACAAAGCTTGAACATCGAGGAGGAGACCATGCACAGCGGCAAAATTTTGGTCGTGGACGACGATTGGAAAATGAGAAATTTAGTCCGCATCTATTTGAAAAAAGACGGATATGAACTGAATTAGTAGTGACAATTGTACAAAAAATCAATTTATTTTCTCCATTGCCACAAGAGGAAAAATGTCCTAAAATATATCTTGATGCAAATGATAATCAATATCATTCTAATTTAGAAACAGCAAGGGTGGCATGTATGGGGCAAGTGGCTAAGTCTTTACCTAAGGAAGCTGCATCGCAAGCATTTGAATTTCGCTCACGTCCAATGGCAGCAACACTTATTCTTATTGGCGGTTCCTTCGCATTGCTGTTAGGGATCGCTATATCTGTATCGTTCGGTGCGGCAGATATTCAGATGTCTACCGTATGGGAGGCGATTTTTCGCTTCAATCCAGAAGTAACACAGCATCAAATTATTCAAGAAATCAGACTGCCGCGTGTATTGGGGGGGGCGTTGGTAGGAGCCTGCTTCGCGGTGGCCGGAGCTATTATGCAAGGCATGACTCGCAATCCGATGGCGGATTCAGGCTTGCTTGGCCTGAATGCGGGTTCAGGGTTCATGCTGGCCCTATGCTTTGCATTTTTTCCAGGCCTGCCTTACATGTATTTAATTTTGTATTCTTTTCTTGGCGCAGGCTTGGGCGCAGGGCTCGTGTATGGAATTGGTTCATTAGCTAGGGGAGGACTAACCCCTGTTCGAATGGTATTGGCTGGGGCAGCGCTCAGTGCTCTCTTATCCGCACTGAGCGAAGGCATCGCATTATATTATCGAATTGGACAGGATTTGGCTTTTTGGTACGCCGGTGGAGTAGCGGGCACGAAATGGCCGCAGCTAGAAGTGATGTTTCCGTGGATTGCAGCTGCTCTTGTAGGGGCGATTGTATTATCACGTTCGATTACAATGCTCAGTCTTGGAGAGGAGATCGCCAAGGGACTGGGTCAGAGAACACGCCTCGTAAGATTGGCAGGCACGGTCATTGTGCTTATTTTGGCTGGTGCAGCCGTATCTGTTGTTGGAGCTGTTGGCTTTGTAGGCTTGATTATTCCACATGTTACCCGTTATTTAGTTGGCGTGGATTATCGCTGGATTATCCCATGCTCAGCCTTGCTTGGCAGCTTGCTGGTTATCTTCGCTGATCTTGCCGCTCGAATGGTGAATCCGCCATACGAAACACCTGTTGGGGCATTAATCGCTTTAATCGGTGTACCCTTCTTCCTCTTCTTGGCACGCAAGGAAAGGAGGGGACTGTAAACGATGACAAGTCTATCTTTACCGATGATTCAAAAACGAAAGAAGCAGCGGAGCATAGCGATTATGATTACGATAGCTGTACTGATTGTCATTATGGTTATCATTAGCATGAATACAGGATTTATTCGCTTATCCCCCATGGATTTGCTGCGTACATTGTTCGGTTCAGGAACAAAAAAAGAAGAGCTAATCCTATTTGACTTCCGATTACCGCGCATTGTTATTTCTTTGCTAATCGGTGCAGGTCTGGCGGTATCCGGCTGTGTCATGCAGGCCATATCGCGTAATGCATTGGCTGATCCGGGCATTTTAGGCATTAATGCGGGCGCTGGTCTCGCCGTAATGTTGTTCATCTCGTTTTACCCATCAACTGCACAGGCTCCGATCTATTTATTGCCAGTGTTCGCGTGGCTTGGGGCTGGACTTACATCAGCGCTCATCTGCTTGTTATCCTTCAAACGGCATGAGAATATATCGCCTACGCGATTACTGTTAACTGGTATAGCGGTAGCTGCCGGCATCAGTGCAGCTATGATCGTACTGACATTGAAGCTTAGTCCCGAAACATATCAAACGATGGCGACATGGCTTGCCGGAAGCATCTGGGGAACGAATTGGAAGTATGTACTTGCACTGCTTCCATTCATCGTCGTGTTATTACCATACATATTCTACAAAGCTCGAATCATGAATGTTCTGAACTTGGGTGAACAGACGGCAACTGGGCTGGGGGCATATGTATCGAGAGAACAAATTTTGCTGTTGGCAGCAGCAGTAGGATTGGCAGGCTCATGTGTGGCGGTAAGCGGTGGCATCGGCTTTGTGGGGCTCATTGGACCGCATTTAGCTAGACGACTTGTGGGTCCCAAACACCAACTCCTTCTGCCGACCTCGGCTTTAGCCGGTTCCTTGCTTGTGATTACAGCAGATACAATTGGACGATGGATATTACAGCCATCAGAGGTGCCCACGGGAATTGTCGTCGCTGTAATTGGCGCCCCTTACTTTCTGTATTTACTAACTCGCTCGAAAGCATAAGGTTCACCAGCCGAGATCATGACAAATTAGGTTCCGTGCGAGGTTCTCTCCATTCTTTCGGATCAGGTTAACGGTCAGTTTCCATCCGACCATTTGCCTGTAGTTGTAGACCTAACATGGCGCTAATTTTTCATATTCATACGATAGAATACAGGCCGCCTCAGCGCGGCTTTTTTCATGCCAATATAGAAGTCCGTGTTATTTTGAATAACTTACTAACCCTGATACATAATATCGATGATTATATTGTCTCAATAACGGAATAACATACAACCATAGCGAGGTGCATCATGATGAAAGCCGTAACATATCAGGGAGCAAATTCAATCGAAGTAAAAAACGTAGATGACGCGAAGATTGAAAAGAAAGATGATATTATCGTGCGGATTACAAGCACATCCATTTGCGGATCAGATCTTCATTTATATCAAGGGAATTTTCCACTGCCAAAAGGCTATATCATCGGTCACGAACCAATGGGAATTGTGGAAGAGGTAGGATCGGAAGTAGCTCGAGTGAAGAAGGGTGATCGTGTTGTAATCCCCTTTACTGTAGCCTGTGGTCAATGTCATTACTGTACGCACAATTTGGAGAGCCAGTGCGATAATAGTAATCCCCATTATGATTCGGGCGGCTATTTCGGATATTCTGAGAAGTTCGGCAATTACCCCGGCGGTCAAGCGGAATACCTTCGAGTGCCTTTTGGCAATTTTACGCCGTTCGTTATCCCCCCGTCCTGCGAGCTTGAAGATGAGTCGCTTCTATTCCTATCTGATGTGCTTCCGACAGCCTATTGGAGTGTGGAACATGCAGGTGTTAAAGCAGGCGACACCGTAATTGTACTTGGATGCGGTCCAGTAGGATTAATGGCCCAACGCTTTGCTTGGATGAGAGGGGCCGAACGCGTCATAGCTGTTGATCATCTTACCTATCGAATGGAACGTGCCAAGCAAATAAATCGTGTCGAGACGTTTGATTTTACGAAGCATGATGATATGGGGGAGCATTTAAAGGAAATTACACATGGGGGAGCCGAAGTAGTCATTGATTGCGTTGGTATGGACGGGAAGAAATCAACACTTGAATATATCGAGCAGAAGCTGAAGCTGCAGGGGGGAACGCTTGGACCGATCCAAATATCGGCGAAAGCGGTTCGTAAATGCGGCACAGTCCAGATAACAGGTGTATATGGAGGCAATTATAATTTGTTTCCGTTAGGTGCTTTTTTTGCAAGGAATATTACACTAAAAATGGGACAAGCACCAGTAATCCATTATATGCCGTGGCTGTATAACAAAATAATGGAGGGCAGTTTTGATCCGACAGCCATCATTACGCATCGAATGCCGTTGGATCAAGCAAGCCATGCGTACCGTATTTTCAATAATCATGAGGAGGAATGCGTAAAGGTCGTATTAAAGCCATAAGTGTTGCTTAGATGTACCCATACTTCGCTTTAAATCCGTTTTAATTTATCGGAATTAGAGAATAAAAGGATTGAGGAAGTGTACAATAATTCTAAAATGACGTGGATACCCCACGGAGGTGTGCCCAAGTGCAAGCTGACAAACGTTTTGACTTATTAGCACTTTCATCAATTCCTTTGATAATGACGTTAGGCAATTCAATGCTAATCCCCGTATTGCCTGAAATCAGGAGACAGTTGAAGGTGAGCTCATTCCAAACAAGCCTGCTCATTACCGTATATTCCGTAATGGCGATTTTCCTCATTCCTATTGCCGGCTATTTATCTGATCGAATTGGCCGTAAGGCAGTCATTATTCCCAGCCTTATCATAACAGGCATTGGAGGTAGTGTGTGCGGTGCAGCAGCGGTCTGGATTGATCATTCCTACTCTGTCATTTTATTGGGAAGGGTTCTGCAGGGGATTGGAGCTGCTGGAGCAATGCCCATCGTTCTGCCGTTGGTAGGGGATATGTTCAAAAGTGAAAAAGATGTGAGCAGTGGTCTCGGCATTATCGAAACGGCCAATACATGCGGCAAAGTATTGAGCCCTATTTTGGGAACAGCTCTGGTCGCAATCGTTTGGCATCTTCCTTTTTGGGCCATTCCAGTATTGTGTCTAATTTCGATTCTGCTCGTCCTTTTTTTTGTCAAGCAGCCCAAGGAATCTGATTCTGATTCCGAACCAATACCCGTTCGCGACTTTTTAAAACAAGTGATGAAGCTGATTCGAGAGAATTCGCGTTGGTTAATCGCTATATTTGTTATCGGCGGACTCGGCATGTTCATGCTGTTCAGTTCGTTATTTTATTTATCGGAATCGCTGGAAGACAAGCATGGGTATAAGGGCATTGTAAAGGGTTTGCTGCTTGCAATACCGTTGGCTGTATTGAGTACTTCCTCTTTTATTGCTGGAAAATGCATAGGAAGTAATAAAATCGCAATGAAATGGATCATTGTGTGCGGGTTGGCCTTAACAGCAGTAGGACTTGGCATGTGCATACCAACGAAATCTGTTGTACCCCTGTTCATTTGGCTAAGCGCTGCTTTCCTCGGAATAGGAGCATCCTTGCCCTGTCTCGATTCCTTTATAACCGCAAGCATTGAGAAGAAGCATAGAGGTACGATTAGTTCCTTGTACAGCAGTATGCGCTTTGTCGGCGTGGCTGCCGGCCCAATGATAGCAGCACTGGTGATGAATCAAACACAGATCAATTTATTTCTGGTCTTATGTGCTTGTGGGATAGCTGCTGCACTTTCCGGCTTGTTTGCAATCAGAGCTTCAAGCGGTTCACAACAATCGCAAGGCTAATTCTGTATGGCAGTTATTTCTCGGCAGAGCTAGACTGTCAGAGAGCAGGCCAGGGAAAATTTCTGTAGGAAGGTATTACTGAGGTCGAGACCAATAGAACAGGGGGATATTCGTCTCGTTGATCTCGCTAGCTATCATCGAAGCACTATACAGAACATGTAATTAACGAATAGAGTAGACACTCAAATCAGACAGTATAAAGCAGTTGAGTTGACCACTTTAAACGGCTACTCCCCCAATATCTAAAATATAAATATCTTCGTAATTGCCTTCAGCTCGTAGATCGCCTCTCGATGCAAGAGATTTCTTTTTCAGGCACATGAAAAGAGGAATGCTTCAAATTATGATTTATATGTATATAAATACCATATATACAATTCAAACACACTATACTTTATACATTGAATATAAGTTAATTACACTTATGTAAGCGCTTTATTTCTAGTAGATTTAAATTGTAATCGAATATAGCACCTTTTGGTGCGAGGAGGAGACTTACAGTGGTCAACACGATGAAAAAGAAAGTGAAGCTTCTACTCATCACCTCGCTTCTGGCTATTTCCACATTCGGCCCGGTGATGGCTCCCACTGCATATGCGGAGCAACCGCGCACTTCATACTGGCATCCAGCTACTCTCCTAGAGTGGAGCCCAACAACGGACAAGGATGCGAAGTTCAACCGTGGTACGATCTCACTTGCAGATCGGTTCACAGGACAGAAAGTAAATCCGAATGCGCAAGACCAATCCCGGCTTGTTGCATTGTCGGCGCTGAATGATAATACGAGTGGTGTTCCGTCTCAAGGTGCAGGGCAGTTCCGTGCCGATGCCTTCGGTTACTGGCAATATGTTGATGTGATGGTGCTGTGGGGAGGTTCAGCTTCCGAGGGCCTGATCGTACCGCCTAGTGCTGATATTATTGATGCGGCACATAAGAATGGAGTTCCGATTCTCGGAACCATCTTCTTCCCTCCAACTGCATATGGTGGCCAATACCAATGGGTGAAACAAATGCTGCAGCAGAAACCGGATGGATCCTTCCCAGTAGCTGACAAACTGATTGAAGCAGCCAGTTACTTCGGCTTCGATGGTTGGTTCATCAATCAAGAGACAGCTGGCGGGAATTCGGCGGACGCCACGAAGATGCAGCAATTTATGCAATATTTGCAAGCGCATAAGCCATCAAATATGCACATCATGTGGTATGACTCAATGACGAACGGCGGCAGCATCAGCTGGCAAAATGAATTAAATGCACGAAATCAAATGTTCCTGCAAAATGGTGCGCAAAAGGTTGCGGACAGTATGTTCCTCAACTTCAATTGGTCCGCTTCTATGCTTCAGAACTCTAAAAATAAAGCGATCAGCTTAAATCGTGATCCTTATGATTTATATGCCGGCATTGATACAGAGGCGAATGGCTACAACACGAACGTCAACTGGGCTGGAATCTTCCCAAGCAATCAGAAACCTGCTACCTCACTCGGCATTTATCGGCCAGATTGGACATACCGCAGTTCAACGAGCAATGATGAATTCTATACGAAGGAGATGAAATATTGGGTAGGTCCGAACAGCGACCCACGCAATACGACAACATCTTCGAGCTGGAAAGGGATCGCTAATTACTTTGCAGATAAATCATCGATTCAGCATCTGCCGTTCACGACTACCTTTAATACGGGGCACGGCAATCAATTTGCAGTCGATGGTTCCGTCTTAAGTATGAAGGAATGGAACAATCGCAGCTTACAGGATGTACTGCCAACTTGGCGTTGGATTACAGAAAGCTCCGGTACAGCGTTGAAGCCGAGTTTCGATTGGAGTACAGCTTATTACGGTGGAAGCTCACTGAAGGTGTCTGGCTTATTGAGTTCACAGAACGCAACGCATCTGAAGCTCTATCGAACGAATCTGCCGCTGTCCGGTGATACGGAAATATCCGTTACCTATAAGACAGGACAAACTGCATCTCATATGAAAGTTGGCGTTTCGTTCGCTGATAATCCGGGTCAATTCGAGTTCTTTGATGTAGGGGATGGGGATCCGGGCGTATGGAATACCAAGGAGATATCCGTTAGCAACTTCGCAGGTCGAACTGTTGATGCAATTTCACTGAAGTTCGACAGCAGCAATGCAATTAACAACTACGTGATCAATATTGGGCAATTATCCATTCGGAATACAGGAGATATGTCCGCTCCAGAAGCGGCAACCAACCTGGCTATTGAGGAAGTCGATTTCTCAGGCAATACAGCAGATGCCCGTTTGAATTGGAACGCATCTTCCAGCGGCAATGTGCAAGCCTATGAAGTATATCGAGTGAAGCCGGATGGAACGCGTGAGCTCGTGGGTGCAACACCGAATACAGCCTATTATGTTCAACCGATGAGCCGCAACTCTGGCGAGCAGCAAACAACATTAGAAGTGGTAGCTTTAGGCACGAATGGGGTACGAAGTTCCGCTGCTCAAGCAAGCTTTGCATGGCAGGAGGCTCCTTCCACGATGAATTTAGCTCTTAATCAAAATGCTACGGCAGACCGCTTCGTACCCGGTGAGACACCTGCCAAGGCATTTGACGGAACTACAGCAAATAATAGCAAATGGTGTGCAACGGGCTCTGAGCCACACTGGCTGCAGGTCGATTTAGGCTCTATGTATACGGTAGATAAATTTATTGTCAAGCATGCGCAAGAAGGCGGAGAATCAGCAAACTTCAATACTAGAGATTTTAACATTCAGCTAAGTGAAGATGGCGTAAATTGGGTGGATGCTGTGACAGTAAGCGGCAATAGTGCTGGCAAGACGACACATAATATTGCACCAACTTCAGCTCGTTACGCGAAGTTGAACATAACCAAGGCGACACAAGAATCTGATACTGCAGCACGCATCTATGAGTTTGAGGTGTGGGGGCAGTAGCTTCAAGCATACAAGCGAGCCCTGACAAAATTGTCAGGGCTTTATTTATCGGCTCAGACGGTTCATCCCAGAATCCTTTATCTGGACATGGACGTCAATCTGTTTAAGAGAGTTGGGTGTAAGCTGCAGCAAGGAACCATTATTGTTTTTTTGCCAGTAAGAGATGTACTTGCGATATACACAATTTTGTAACGAATAGATGTCGAGCTTTCTGTTCAAACCCTGTTGGAATGTTTGTTGGATGTCGTTTTTTATTTTTTCCTTTGCCGCGGCGGCGATATGTTCTTTGGTCGCATTGTCCGTAATTTCTTCGACAGAGCCTTGGACATCGATTTCGAGGTTGAACTTAGGGACTCCGTTTTGCAGAGATACCTTCACTGATGATTTGGGCTTCTTAATTGTAAGAACCGCATCAGGGGTAGTTGATTGCCCTACTCCTATGTGTACCTTCTGGATTTGATTTGACATCCATCGCAAGCCTAGTACTTGTTCTTGTTTCATCCAACTTTTGTACTTCCCTTTTTGAAGGATGAACACTCCATTGAGCTCGTGCTGACTAATTATCTTTTTGTCCTTCGTCCATTCCTCATGGTTCAAGGAAAGGCTGGGCAATAATACGGTGCTCCCCGGCTCATTCAGCTGTGCGACCATTTTCTGCAGCTGCAGTGGAGGGATGTTCGTTTGCTGTTTCAGTATATCATCCGGAGAGTAGAGCATAGACGCAATGGGGGACAAATTAAAAGGAATCGTTACCGCGAAAAGATCAGCGATTGGGGTTTTGGTTCCGTACACCCACGCAGTATATCGAATTCCTGAAAAACGAAGAAGGGAATCAACCATCTTATTCACATCCTTTTGTAAGGCGCGCTCACTGAAAATAATTACGGTCGTATGATCCCAAATAATTTGCAGCGTGGAAGCAGCATAAATGTCGTTCACGGCTGAGTCGAGCGTAAATCCTTCTCCTCTTCCAATCCACGTAGGTGTTTTACTTGGAGATCTTGTTCCTTCTTGTTTAGCGACATTCGTGAACTCCAATGAGTTTGTGTACACAATATACTTCCCTTTATCATAATCAATGCCAAAGGCCGTGACGTAGTTCAGATCCTGAACATTTTTACTGTCCCAGCAGCCCGTAAGTATTAAAAATAGGCAAAGAACGCTGATAAGTAAGTATCGTTTATTTATACCGTGTCTGCACGGAGATTTATCTACTGTGTGATCAAATACGCTCATTTTGGCTCCTTTCCTTCACGGGTCTTATCAGTCGTTCGGAGCATGATAGGGCGTCGGCTCACAATTCTGACAGGCAATGCGATAAGCGATTTCAGCATATCCCCGAAAATCGGGGGGGACAATGGCGATAAATAGGGGATGCCGAATGAATGCAGTGCCGATAAATAGACGAGTATGGCCATAACGGAAATGAAAAAGCCGTACATGCCAAGTGTGGACGACACGATCAACACAAACAGACGCAATATGCTGACTGTACCGCTTAGCGACTGGTTAACCAAAGTAAAGGTAGCAACAGCGGTAACGGCCGCGACGACCAATGTAGTTGGGGAGCTAAGACCCGCTCGAATCGAGGCATCTCCAACAATGAGTCCACCTACGACGGCAATCGTCTGACCGACAGCCTTTGGCAAGCGAATGCCTGCTTCGCGGAATATTTCAAATAAACCAAGCATCAATATCATTTCCATTGGAGCGGACAGCGGAAGCCCTAATCGAGAATTCGTTACCGTTGCCAAGAGAGGGAACGGAAGCTGTTCTAAATTGAACGCAATTAGCGCAATCCAGAATCCTGGCATATAGATAGAGACCATTAAGCCGATCATGCGCAGCAGCCTTTGAAACGTTACGAAAAAATACGGAAAATGGATGTCTTCCGGCGATTTTAACGTGAATATCAAGTTTGCAGGTCCAATAAGCACCATGGGTGTTCCCTCTACAATGATGATGAATCTGCCCCTGACTAGGGATTGTACGGCATAGTCGGGTCTCCCAATGTAATCGAGTAAAGGAAACAGGGAATAAGTTGAGTCGCCAATTGCTTCACCAAGCTGCGAACTGCTAACGATAGCATCTGTATCGATTGCTTCGATGCGCTGCTTGATATCGCGCATCATGCTTGGATTTGCAATATCCTCTATATAGAGTAAGGATACTTTGGTTTGGCTTCGGGTACCAAGGACAAAGGATTCGCACTTCAAAGAGCGGGTTCGCAAGCGCTTGCGGATAAGCGCAATGTTCATTTGACAGCTCTCCGTAAAGCCATCCTTCGGTCCTTTGATTGATATTTCGGTATTGGATTCTTCGGGAGCTCGATTGGGCGGATCTGCAATATCGAGAGAATAGTAGACGTTTAGTTCTTTGAACTCGATAATGAGATGTCCAGCAAACAATAATGTCTCTATGTCATGTACTCTATTCTTTGCCTCGATAGGCTGGATTGCTAATAAGCTATTATGTTTGTGAAGTAGATCCTGCACAGAATTGGCATCCTCCAAATTGGCTTTCAACTGGGGGATCACATATTGATTCAACTGTTTAGTGTCAGCCAATCCTTCACAATAGATGAAAGATACAGTATACGAGCGCGTGCTTGATCCGAATGAGTAGGTTTTCTTCTGAACATCTGCACAATTCTCCAATGCACAAAATAACTGTTGAAGGCTGAGCGGCTGGCTGCCTGCTGGATCATCATCCGATCTCTGAGTCAACGCTTTATTTGGTTTCACGGACGATCCCTCCTTTGTATCTACGGTGTTTGTAGCAGGTGAGAATAGCGAATATCACGGACAGAAATACAAGCAAATAAGTGACGCTTGGGAAATAGATAATTCTTAACAGATTAACGAATTGAATGTCATCACGATAAACAACAACAGCTAGGAATATGATTGCAGCCGTCCCCACGCCAACACCGATTCTCGTATGATGACTTCGATGCGGGATGGCATCAATGATGAGGAAAATCGCCAAAGCTATGCGGATGAAAGAACCGGATAACCATTGATAAATTGACAAAAAATCAAGATGCTCAATGTATTTGCCTGCGGTTACAATTCTCCACTGCTCGAAGGCCGGATACCGCATGAAAGAAGCATTTATAATCCCAAAGTTAGCGATAGAGCCGATATAAGGGCCGATTGTAAGGCCAGCAAGAATGAACGCCAGCGTAGACATTCCCCGGAATCTTGGTTTATTTGACATGTGCGGCAGCAAGAAAATGATAAGAATCAGCTCGGCCATGCCAGCTCCAATCAGAATGAGCCCGTTTATAATAGGAGTAATCCCATGCTCGAATATTGGGAAGATAAGCGAATAATCCTTATATTGAAAGTTAGCACTCATTACGACATATCCGAGAATAATGACGATCGGAAGAAGAATGCCGGCACAGATCGCAATCGAATGTATGCCGATTAAGGCACTGGAGAGGGGCAAGAGTATTAATGCACCAGCGATTACGACCGTCGGGGTATTTGGCAAATATGAGATTTTGGTCCAAGTTGCCGTGTCTTCTAATGTCACAAATGCCGAGAAGAACAAATACACAATAATCAAAGTTGTAACCATCCATGCGGCAAAGCTGCCACCTAGCGAATGAACCCAAGCGAACAATGGTAGGGGGCGACTCGGCTTGGCTCGAACAGTGATCAAAAGCAGCGGAATCCAGCAGAAGGCGAGTACGAGTGCAATCAATACACTGATCCAACCGTCTTTATGAGCTTCACGCAGCAGTAGAGGAATAACGGTAACGTGATTCATTAGGCCTGTTGACATGATGATAATAAAGCAGGCTTGCAGAAACGTAATAGAATGACGCGGCATGAGGTTTGTTCTCCTTTGTTCGATCTCAAGTCAATTCAGTAATCAATGCGATCATGTATCACCATTATTTTGAGTCGAAGTTAGGAAATTCATCCATGTATCCTTTCGTGCCGCCCTCCCTAATATGCCCGCAGCATAAGTGTAAATCAGAAGCTTCGCTAATCAGAAAGATGATCCCTGCGCTGGAAAGTGGAGTAAAAAACAGCACCGCCTTCTTATCATTGCAGAAAGGCAGTGCTGTTGAACGTTCAACAATCTATAATTTAAGTTCCATTCCATCTTCAGCGATATAGAACGCTCTATCCTGTACGAGCTTCGAGAAGGAACTCGTTCGGTCGTTGACAGGATTCGTGTGATTAAAATGGGTAAAATAAATCTCAGTGTGCTCAGCCAATCCTTGTAGCCGATCCATCGTTTCGGTGATGACAGGATGGGGGATTTCTTTGTAATTGCGTCCCATCCGCTCAATTTCTTCAATGGAATGGAATGTTCCATCCAATAAGCAGATATCTGCTTCCTTCGCTACGTTATAAATATCCCGATCCCATTCGTTCCATCGATCGATGTCCGGAATGTAGAGCAGCTTGCGTGAAGGGCCTTCGATCCAGAACCCGAATGTCTCCGATAACTCATTGCGATGCGGTACTTCAATCGGTGTTATTCGAACGAGAGGAGACAACTGCTCTTGCCGCTCGTGTTGAATGCTGTTCAATTGTATATTATTCAATTCCACCAATTGCGACCAAGGGGCGTTGGTTTCCAGCATCTTCTTCATTTTATCCCCACTGAAGACAGGAACACCTCTCGCACCAATGGCCTCTCTGCCCAAGAACATCAACCCAGGGTAGTGGCCAATATGGGCATGGGTCAGCCAAATACTACTCATGAGTTTCCCTTGAAGCTGGTACTTCATCTGTACGGAAGCCATCTGCTCCCGCATATCTGGTGTTGCATCGATAAGATGCCATTGTTTGCGCCCCAGTTCGATAATGGCTAAGGAAGCGGCGCGTCTGCGTGTACCATTGTGCATTGCAGCCATACAATTCTGACAGAAACAATTCGGGTGCGGTACCCCAGCATCTTGTGCTGTTCCGACAATATTGACGATAACCTCATTCATGTCCAATTCCTCCTGCTGTTACTTGATCACGGTTCGAGTGAACAGGATATTCCTTCTTCACAATGGTCCAACCGGTGATCCCGTATAGGATATTAATAAGCGGAACTAGAAAGGCGAAGAAAATGTATGGAATAAATTGTTCCGCACTTACGCCAAGCATGTTTGCTGCGAACACAGCGGGTACTCCCCAAGGTACTAATGTTATGCCGACTGTTCCGGCAGCTTCCACACATCTTGATAAATTTTTCGTATCAATATTCATGTCCTTGTAGGTCTGAACGAATGTACGCGTAGGCAATATAATCGCCAGAAATTGCGCTCCACTTGCAAAGGCTACAAGGAAGGTTGATGCAATAGTAGTCGCAATGAGCGAACTTGACGTCTTAATTCTGGATACGACTGGCCGAACAAGTGCTTGGAAAATGCATGTTCCTTCAAGCAATCCACCAAGTGCAGTTGCAATGGTCAACAGCCCGATCGTATTCAGCATAGAGACTAGACCGCCGCGATTCAATAAGGAATCCACTGCTTTCACACCGGATTCGGTATGAAATCCATTTGTCATTGTGTTCACCATGGAACTGATGCTATCACCTTGCACGACCATAGAGATTATTCCGCCAATGATGCCTACGAACAGCAATGTCGGCAGAGCCGGAAGTTTCTTAATCATTAAGAATATGGTGAGAACAGGCAGTAACAGCAGTAAGGGATGGATAATGAACGAATTTTGAATTCCGGTCAATATCATATCGATATTGGCTGTATCGACCGAACCTTCTACTGTGCGCGTACCAACTAGGGCATATAAAGCAACTGCGATAATAAACGCGGGAATCGTATCCCATAACATGTGCCGTACATGGCTGAACAGATCCGTATCAGCCATTGCTGGTGCAATATTCGTTGTATCGGATAACGGCGACAGCTTATCGCCAAAGAATGCGCCTGATATGACTGCCCCTGCAATTAAGCCGGGGGAGAATCCCATGCCTTCACCTATGACCATGAATGCCAACCCAATCGTAGCGATGGAAGTGAAGGAGCTGCCAAGCGTAATGGCAACAATGCCAGTCACGACGGCGACTGCTGGAACAAAGAATGAGGGATGAATAAAAGATAAGCCGTAGTAGATCATGGTAGGTATGACTCCACTAGAAATCCATGTTCCAACGATCATCCCGATGACAAGCAAAATGAATATTGCTGGCATTGCTTTGGATACGCCGTTTACCATCATCTCCTGAAGCTCATCCCATTTATAACCGCTAATCACCCCTACTATAACGGTGACGATGATGCCAATCATAAGCGGGATGAACATGCCTGCTTTCCAGATGGAAATCGAGGCAGCACCCGCAGCCATAAGCGCAAGGATAGGTAATAGCGCTAAGCCAATTGATACTTGTCGTTTCATGTTCGTTTCACTCCTTTATGTCGTAGTTGTAGTGGTTGATGCTCATAAGTCGACTTGTTGAACAACCTGTATATATAAAAAAAGAACCTCCATCCCCAAATAGGGACGGAAGTTCCGCGGTACCACCCTGATTAACAAAATAACTTTTGTTCACTCATCTATTTAACGGCATTGCCGGACCGAAGTCAGCTCCCTAATTGTAATTCACTGCATGTCCCGGCTTAGTTCGCACCTTCCACCAAGTCTCTGATTTTCCGCCACAGACAGCTACTGTATTAGTTCTACGCTTTTTGATATTCTACTGTTTTGCTTTCTTGCTTTTTTGCTTTTGGGCTTTCATGTGATAAATCACATTATAGACCTCTGCATTTGTTTGTCAACAGTAATTTTTTGATGACTGTGTTAGAGTTCGGATTTTAAACGATTCAGAAAACGCTTCGCCACGTGCGAAATTTGCTTGTCTGAGGCATGCACCCAGCCATAATAAAATCGCTCTATATTAGGTGATTCCAAGGTTATAGGAATGATTTGCTGACTATCCTCTTTGAACGAGTAGTCTATTCCTATCGTCACCGCAATTCCTTCTTTTACCGCATTGTGAATCGCTTGCGTATTGTTGCTGATGAACAAAATATCAACCCCACCATACGTTTCAACAAACTGTGACATGTAATTCCGAATATGTTCATCCTCATAGAGGACGAACGTCTGATTGATTAGCTTATCTGGTGTTATCACATGTTCCCATCGCAGTGGTGATTGCTCGTTCACCCCAACGACAAGCTTGCCTTCGAGCAGTCTCTGAAATGTTAAATTGCGCTGTTGGTGAAGGAGACTTTCCGATAAAGCGATCAATCCAATATCAATCTTATCCTGCTTGATTAGATCCACGATTTCTTTGGGGCCTTTTTCCATGATTTCAAATTTGACAGCAGGGTAATCGCGCTTGAAACGGGATATAACATCAATTAATAAATGCATTGGCCCGGGAATTGTGGCTATTCGTAATAGCCCGTTGACGGTATTGGTATAAGACTGTGCTTCTGCTTTTAGTTCATTGATCTTCACTAATACTTCACTCGCAATGCCAATAATTGCTTGACCTTCAGGCGTTGGAACCGCTCCTTGTCCACGTGAACGCTGGAATATTCGAATGCCTAGTTCTGATTCCAGCAAGGAAATGGACTGACTAATGGCCGACAGGGTTACATGCGCTTGTTGCGCGGCTTTCGTTAAAGATCCTGTCTTCGCCACCTCAACAATGTTCTCAAGCTGCTCAATATTCATATTGACACCTCAATTCAATACTTAAGTAATACTTAATTATATATTAGTTTATATAAATTTTAGTTAATTATCTAGAGTGTTACAATAAAGGCATAGCAAGAAGCAAGAGTCAATGAATAATCTCACAGTTATAATGAAGCACGTACACATTCGACGAGGAGGAATCGAGCATGGCTGAGACAAGAGTAGCGGTTATTACAGGTGGGGCAAGTGGAATTGGGAAAGAGACGGCATTGAAGTTCGCCAAAAAAGGGGATCGTGTCGTTGTCGCTGACTTTAATGAACAAGCAGGACAAGAAGTCGTTGCCCTCATTGAAAAACTGGGCGGTGAAGCGATCTTTGTCAAAACTGACGTGTCCAAACTAGAAGAGGTAGAAGCACTCGTAGAGAAGGCTGTTGAAACGTTCGGCCGAATTGATGTGATGTTCAATAATGCGGGGATTGGCCGCGTGACTCCTGTGCTTGACCAAAATCTGAAGGATTACCATGATGTGATTAATGTGAATCAGCATGGAGTTGCGTACGGAATTATCGCAGCTGGACGCAAGATGAGAGAGCTCGGTATTCGTGGAGTAATTATTAATACCGCTTCGGTGTTCGGATTTCTGGCTTCGCCGGGGACATTCGCCTACCATGCAACGAAGGGAGCTGTCATCATGATGACGAAGTCCGCTGCGCTGGAACTCTCTGCATATGGCATTCGAGTGCTTGCTGTTGCGCCAGGTGCTGTCGACACACCGATTATTCAAGGCTACAAAGACCAAGGCATGGTAGATGCGATGAAGGCGAAGGTTATTGGCAATAAGTTGACACAGCCTGAACAAGTAGCCGATACGGTATACTTGCTCTCCCTTGATGAAGCTAGTGCAATTAATGGCAGTGTCGTCATGGCTGATGAAGGATACGCATCGTTTAAGTAATATCACAACAGTAGGATCATACATTGAATTACGGACAAGCACCTCACATCCTTATCATTAGGAGTCAAGGTGCTTGTCTTTTTTGATTAAATATACGTTACTGCAATGCGAATGCCGGCCAATATCAAGCTAAATGCTCCATAAATAATAGCGCCTTTTAAAAATCCAGTAAAATGGAATCGAAAGTTTTTATATCCTCGTGCACCTTGTGTGCCTGGAATGATTATAAATGAGGGCGTAATGATACAGAAAATGAACCAATCCAAGATGATGAGGTCAGATAAGCTGACCATTGTGAAAATCAAATAAAACTGGATGAATGTACTCCAGAACGTAATTTGAGCACCATCGAGTACAATTGATGATAGCAATGGAGCAAGCGTAAGCAGCATGACAACCGAGCCTATAAGAAGAAACTGCCTTTCTTCCGTCTTGCCTTTAGGCTTTGCCATCCGTTGTATATCCTTCGGATAATCCTGTAGCCATATTCTTGGATTGTAGGCAAGAGAGGTGAGCAAGATGACTAGAAATAGGATTGAGTAAATTGATCCCTCTATTAGAATTCGATACATGTTAACCATATGTATGAATTCTCCTCCTTCAACTGTTTTTCTCTCATAATGAATAGGTGAGCTTTGAATGTAGTATATTCCAAATATGTTTCACCAACAACACATATTTTGCCTGGAGCAAAATAATTTCTTGTGAAGACGAATCTTAGTACCTGAACATGTATAGAGGAACATAATTCTGGAGATAGTCTGCATGAGGTGAATCAAATGAAACAATTTTATGTTTTTACAACCATTATTCTAATCACAGTTGTCTTGTCCCTGCCCATTCAGGCAAACGCCGAGGTCAATAGAACGCTTAAAGAGGCAGATTCTGATTTGTATCCCGACATGCTGTTGCTTCTGCTTCTGCCCCAAATCCAAGAGGCCGTCAATTCTTATTACAGTAAGATATTGAAGGTAGATCCTGTTGTGTATCCATATGAAATAGACATTGTAAAGGCAGAGAGAATAGATCAAAATCCCAAGAATCGTGGGTATGACTTTCTCCTTACGCTTGAGGTTCAGCCTGTCATTGGGCCACATATTGCAGTAGGGCAGGATCGGATGACTCTAGAAATATCGCCACTTATTACGAACATAGTGAAAATAACAAGCTATCAACATGTCCATACTTACCAATTACCTCTCAATTGGCAGCACCTATTACTGCGATAATTGGTTCTGAAACAAAACGGTTTCCAAATTGGAGCTGCTTACATAAGATGTTATGATAATGGTTTAGTTTTGAATGGAGAGGTATTGCGAATGACAATTACACCTTTACAACGAATTACAAGCAGCAATAAGAATGTGTTTGTCGCTGATTCTGTTGGCGAGGCTGTAGTATTATTAATCACTGGGCATTCCCCGAATGCAGTAAATATTGTAGATGTAAATGAGATATGGCTTAAACTAGAATCTTTCACTAGTGACAATAATGTGTGGTTCAAGCAGATAAACAACCCGACATTTATTTGGTCCAAGCAAGTAGCCAAAGCTGGGGAAGTTTGCAGTTTTGCTACGGCGTCTGTACCATTGCCAATTCTCGAGGGGACGGAAGAGATTTCTTATCTTATCTTTTTCACCCTATTTTGCAACCAAGTTTGCAGTATGCGTATCACTCTTATCGATGCAATAGGCAATCCTGTGATGCCAATTCCGCCGGATTATTTAGATAATGAACTCTATGCATTGCCTGCTGATTTGCATTCTATTGAATCGGGTATTCCGTGGCAGAACATTCGATATCATTCGGTTACAGCTTCATTTCGTTCTTCAGATATTTTTCCGGGCTCTCGATTTTTATTTACGTTTCAGGTTATGAATCATGGTGAGGGAACTCCCGGGTTCGCTTTCGTTGCAGATATTTATCAATTAGCCGAATCCTGGTATGTTGATGGCGTAACAGGGCCGACGGGCCCAACTGGCCCAACGGGATCCACTGGAGTGACTGGCAGCACAGGAGCAATAGGGGAAACGGGAGCAACAGGCAGTACTGGAGCGACGGGAGCAACCGGAGCCGTAGGTGAAACCGGAGCAACAGGCAGTACTGGAGCGACGGGAGCAACAGGTGCCGCAGGTGATACTGGTGCAACCGGGAGTACTGGAACGACAGGAGCTACAGGTGCTGTAGGTGAAACCGGAGCAACGGGAGGTACTGGAGCGACAGGAACAACCGGAGCAGTGGGTGAAACCGGAGCAACGGGAAGTACTGGAGCGACAGGAGCCACAGGTGCCGCGGGTGATACCGGAGCGACGGGAAGTACTGGAACGACAGGAGAGACTGGTGCCGTAGGTGAAACCGGAGCGACGGGAAGCACTGGAGCGACAGGTGCAACAGGTGGCGCAGGTGAAACTGGAGTGACAGGAAGTACTGGAGCGACAGGAGCGACTGGTGCCGTAGGTGAAACCGGAGCAACGGGAAGCACTGGAGCGACGGGAGCCACAGGTGCCGTAGGTGAAACCGGGGAAACGGGAAGTACTGGAGCGACAGGAACAACCGGAGCAGCGGGTGAAACCGGGACAACGGGAAGTACTGGAGCGACAGGGGCCACAGGTGCCGCAGGTGAAACTGGAGCAACCGGAAGCACTGGAACGACAGGAGCCACTGGTGCCGTAGGTGAAACCGGGGAAACGGGAAGTACCGGAGTGACAGGAGCCACTGGTGCCGTAGGCGAAACCGGAGCAATGGGAAGTACTGGAGCGACAGGGGCCACTGGTGCCGTAGGTGAAACCGGAGCAACGGGAAGTATTGGAACGACAGGAGCGACTGGTGCTGTAGGTGAAACCGGAGCAACGGGAAGTATTGGAACGACAGGAGCGACTGGTGCTGTAGGTGAAACCGGGGCAACGGGAAGTACTGGAGCGACTGGTGCTGTAGGTGAAACCGGGGCAACGGGTAGTTCTGGAACGACAGGAGCGACAGGGGCCACAGGTGCCGCAGGTGAAACTGGAGCAACAGGAAGTACAGGAGCGACAGGAGCGACTGGTGCCGCAGGTGAAACCGGAGCGACGGGAAGCACTGGAGCGACAGGTGCAACAGGTGGCGCAGGTGAAACTGGAGTGACAGGAAGTACTGGAGCGACAGGAGCGACGGGTGCCGTAGGTGAAACCGGAGCAACTGGAAGCACTGGAGCGACGGGAGCCACAGGTGCCGTAGGTGAAATCGGAGCAACGGGAAATACTGGAACGACAGGAGCCACAGGTGAGGTAGGTGAAACCGGAGCAACGGGAAGTACCGGAGTGACAGGAGCCACAGGTGAGGTAGGTGAAACCGGAGCAACAGGAAGTACTGGAGTGACAGGGGCAACAGGTGAGGTAGGTGAAACCGGAGCAACGGGAAGCACTGGAGCGACGGGAGCCACAGGTGCCGCGGGTGATACCGGAGTGACGGGAAGTACTGGAACGACAGGAGCGACGGGTGCTGTAGGTGAAACCGGGGCAACGGGAAGTACCGGAGTGACAGGGGCAACAGGTGAGGTAGGTGAAACCGGGGCAACGGGAAGTACTGGTGCGATCGGAGAGACTGGTGCCGCAGGTGAAACCGGAGCGACGGGAGCCACAGGTGAGGTAGGTGAAACCGGAGCAACAGGAAGTACTGGAGTGACAGGGGCAACAGGTGAGGTAGGTGAAACCGGGGCAACGGGAAGTACTGGAGCGACAGGGGCCACAGGAGCCGTAGGTGAAACCGGAGCAACGGGAGGTACCGGAACGACAGGAACAACCGGAGCAGTGGGTGAAACCGGGACAACGGGAAGTACTGGTGCGATCGGAGAGACTGGTGCCGCAGGTGAAACCGGAGCGACGGGAGCCACAGGTGAGGTAGGTGAAACCGGAGCAACAGGAAGTACTGGAGTGACAGGGGCAACAGGTGAGGTAGGTGAAACCGGGGCAACGGGAAGTACTGGAGCGACAGGGGCCACAGGAGCCGTAGGTGAAACCGGAGCAACGGGAGGTACCGGAACGACAGGAACAACCGGAGCAGTGGGTGAAACCGGG
>NZ_BBYF01000020.1 GCF_001894745.1 Paenibacillus sp. NAIST15-1 | reverse complement strand
AGCACGTGAGTCAAGGGGCAATAACAGCGGAGCACGTGAGCCAAGGAGCGATAGGCTCGGAGCATGTGAGCCACGGGGCAATAACAGCGGAGCATGTGAGCCATGGGGCAATAAGCGCGGAGCACGTGAGCCAAGGAGCGATAAGCTCAGAGCATGTGAGCCAAGGAGCGATAAGCGCGGAGCATGTGAGCCAAGGAGCGATAAGCGCGGAGCACGTGAGCCATGGGGCAATAAGCTCGGAGCATGTAAGCCACAGGGCAATAAGCGCGGAGCATGTGAGCCAAGGAGCGATAGGCTCGGAGCATGTGAGCCACGGGGCAATAAGCTCGGAGCACGTAAGCCACAGAGCAATAAGCTCGGAGCACGTGAGCCAAGGAGCGATAGGCTCGGAGCATGTGAGCCACGGGGCAATAACAGCGGAGCATGTGAGCCATGGGGCAATAAGCGCGGAACACGTGAGCCAAGGAGCGATAACTGCGGAGCATGTGAGCCACGGGGCAATAAGCGCGGAGCACGTGAGCCAAGGAGCGATCACTGCGGAGCATGTGAGTCAAGGGGCAATAACAGCGGAGCACGTGAGCCACGGGGCAATAACAGCGGAGCACGTGAGCCAAGGAGCAATAAGTTCTGAGCATGTTAGCTTTGGGGCAATAACGCCAGAACATTGTACGTTCTCGTCTATTCGTACTACATCGACGAGAACCTCTGCACTGCAGCAATTCGGGATGTCGTCTTTCGCTTTCCGTGAACTAGACGAGAAGATTGAGTTAACGATACAGTTCGAAGAATCCTATCCGCATGAAAACTATGTTTTCGTCGCAATGACCAATCATCCCTCTTGTTATGCAGTTCTGAAGTCGCAGTTCACGGATCATGTCGTCATTGAAATTATCCGTACACGCATTGGTCCGCAGCCGGAAGGATTCGTATCATGGATCGTGATCGGATAGAAAAGGATCACTTCGCAAATGCCGATTCGTGATTATGAGTAACCGTCAGCGTCAACATGGCTGCTGGCGGTTATTCACCCACGTATTTCAGCCGTTTATCCCCGCTAATCCCTCGTGTATGTACAGATGCCGTTACAACTTATCAGGTAGGCACATACAATGTGGTGGTTACACAGGCATAACTGTCCTAGGGGGTGAAGCGAATTGCGGAGAGTGAAACTGCGTCGGCGGCGGTTCCGTTCTACAAAAAAGCGTAAACGGAGAATGCGCAGATGGAGTCCCAAGTTAAAAATACCTGCCCATTCTTATCCGGTCTTATCTGTGATCATTCCTGTCTTAAATGAACGCCGCACGCTGTCAAAAGTCATTGAACAGGCTGCCCGAGTCCATCCAAGGACAGAAGTTATCGTGGTATCGAACGGCAGTACAGACGGATCAGATCGGATTGCTGAGTCAATGGGAGCCCGGGTGCTCCGATATGATCAGCCATTAGGGCATGACATAGGGCGAACCGTTGGGGCACAGGCAGCTCGGGGGAATATTTTATTATTCTTGGATGGCGATATGGTGATCGCATCCTCGAAGCTCAGACCTTATATACGGAAGGTTGAAGAAGGCAAAGACATTGTACTTAATGACTATTCAGGACCTGTGAATCGCCATGAAGTGCATCAGGTCGTCTTGGCCAAGCATGCGCTTAACGCGCTGCTATCACGTCCTGACTTGAAGGGGGCATCAATGACAGCGGTGCCCCACGTCATTAGCCGTCGGGGATTGGAAGTTATCGGAGCGGATGCGTTGTCCGTACCGCCGCTCGCACAGGCCATGGCCATCAACAAAGGGCTCGTTGTCACGACCGCTCCTTCCATCGATGTAGGGAAATTGAACCGAATTCGCACCAAAGGGCACATAGCGGATCCATTAGAACAGCTCATCAATGACGATCATATGCGGGCAGTTTGCTGGCTGCTCGAACAGGCTGGAGATCGTGGTGGACATACTGACTTGACTAGACAACGATGGCGGGTGAATTAAGTGAAACTAAGGAGAAAGCGACAACGGCGCATCAAGATACGGCGTAGAACCCGGCAAGTATTCAGCGTGGCCAGTCGGCGGCGACGCAAAAAAATCCGCCAGCGGAAATCCCAACGGAGGACGAGGAGGAAGCCTCGCCCAATTGCTCCGAAGGTTAGCATCACGGCTGTTCCCCGCGTCCCACGGGAAATGTGCATGGAGGCCTCAAGGGCTGGACAGGTGCAAGGCATCGAATACGCTATGCAACAAGAAGTGTCGACAGAAGTCCCGCGCCCAATCGTCAAGAATGAGATGCAGAGGCGGTTTGCATTGTTTATGGAGCCTTATCGCCCCATCCTGCGGCACTTTGAGTGGATAAGGGCTATGGCTGAATCGTTCCGAGACGGGTTCGTACAGAGTCGTTTCCCTCAGGCTGCAGATGCGGTGCTTGTGCCGACAACGAAGCGTGTAGACGTCGTGCTCAGCGCATGCAATGAGGAGAGAAGCATTGGAGCTGTTCTGCAGCAATTGCAGCAATTGTCGCTAAATGCTCTCTTTGTCATCATCAATGGTTCCAAAGACGGTACGCTGCAGGTCGCCAAAGAGCAGGCCCAGGAGGCAACCATTGTTCATTATACCGATCCGCTAGGGCACGATATAGGCCGCTCAATAGGGGCAAAGCTGTCGGACGCTGATATTGTATTGTTTATGGATGGGGACTTTCCAGTACCTGCTGATAATTTGGCCCCGTTCATATGGGCAATTGAGACGGGGGTCGATGTTGCACTGAATAATATTACTCCATTACTTCATCATTTCGGACAGCAGGATGGAATTACGCACTGCAAGCAATGGCTCAATCGCTGCTTGGGGAGAGAAGATCTGTATGCGAACTCAATGACAGCAGTTCCGCATGCCCTTAGCCGCCATGCCATCGAGACGGTGGGTGAAGAGGCGCTCTGTGTTCCACCCAAGGCGCAGGCACTTGCTATCGTACGGGGGCTCCATGTTCAGGCCGTACAGGTCGTGGACGTCATTCATAATAACCGAATTAGACAAACGAATGTCGGAGCAAGCAATCCGGTTGCCACATTAATTCTTGGCGATCACATGGAAGCCTTCCAGGCGCTGATGATGGAGAGGGATACAGTTCAAACAGACAACGTGGAGCGAGAGCGCATTGCAAGGGGAAGAAATGTTGGTTGAAGAAATCATATCCGTCTCCACACACCAGTATGATCATTTCAACATATAATGCGCGCAAGTAACGGATAAATGTGCGAGATCAAGTATCGAACGCATATGTTCATGTAGGGAGGATGTACGTCATGAAGGGCATCATATTGGCTGGGGGGACTGGAACCCGTCTCTATCCACTGACCAAGCTAATGAATAAGCACTTAATACCTGTGGGCAAACATCCTATGGTTAGCTATGGGATAGAACGATTGCGCTCAGCGGGCATAACCGACATTTTCATGGTGATTGGTAAAATGTCTGCTTCGTTGTATACCGAGTATTACGGCAGCGGCCAGTCTATGGGGGTGCGCATAACGTATGCAATTCAGGATGAAGCAGGGGGCATCGCGCAGGCGCTGTCGTTGGCAGAGCCCTATTTGACGCGGGATGAGAAGTTTGTTGTGTTGCTGGGCGACAACTTATTTTTGGACAATTTAACCCCTTATGTAGAAGCGTTTCATCAACAAGATGCTGGAGAGGCCCGTATTCTGCTCAAAAAAGTCAAGGATCCGCATCGATACGGCGTCCCTAAATTCGATAGAGAGCATCAAGATCGAATAGCATGCATTGTAGAAAAGCCAAAAAGCCCCCCATCATCCTATTGTGTCACAGGCATATACATGTACGATACTCAGGTGTTCGAACATATTCGCGCAATTGAGCCATCCGCGCGAGGGGAACTGGAAATTACCGACGTGAACAACTGCTATGCGCAAGCTGGCAAGCTGCAATACAATACGCTTCAGCAATGGTGGATCGATGCGGGGACATTTGATTCCTTATCAGAGGCTTCGCAACAATTGTGGGAGGTGCGGTTGTGACGCATTTGCTCGTAACCGGCGGCATGGGATTTATCGGGAGCAACTTTATTTCATATATGCTCTCTCAATATGAGGGATTGCGCATTACGAATTTGGATGCACTCACTTACGCTGGCAACCCAGATAATGTGGGGGATGTTGTAACATCCGGTCGTTATCGTTTTATTAAAGCGGACATTACAGAACAGGCGCGTCTCGAACAGATCTTTGCGGAGACGGCGTATGATGCGGTAGTCCATTTCGCGGCCGAGTCCCATGTTGATCGCAGCATTTCTGATCCAGAGGCATTTGTCCGTACGAATGTATTCGGAACATTTCAGTTGCTTGAGGCTGCGAAGCGTCACCAGATCTCGAAGTTCATTCATGTATCTACGGATGAAGTATATGGATCGCTAGGCAAGACAGGTTATTTCACAGAAGAGTCTCCATTGGCGCCGAACAGCCCCTATTCTGCATCGAAAGCGGGATCTGACTTGCTTGTGCGAGCTTATGCACATACGTATGGAATGCCTGTTGTAATTACTCGATGCTCCAATAATTATGGGCCAAGACAGTTCCCGGAGAAGCTTATTCCGACGATTATCCTGCGTGCATTGCATGATGAACCGATTCCTGTATATGGTGACGGGATGTACGTGCGGGATTGGCTGTATGTTACAGACCATTGTGCGGCAATTGATGCGGCATTGAGAGCGGGTAAGGCAGGGGAAGCCTATAACATTGGCGGGCATAATGAGCGTACGAATATTGACATCGTGAAGATGATTCTTCAAGTGCTGGATAAACCGGAATCACTCATCTCCTTTACCTCAGATCGTCCTGGACACGACAAGCGTTATGCCATTGACCCAGCAAAAAGTGAGCGTGAGTTGGGCTGGCGCCCAGCCGTCAATCTGGAGCAAGGGATGCAGGAAACGATCGATTGGTATGTATCCAACCGAACTTGGTGGGAGAGGGTTCGCACCGGCGCTTATTTAGGCGCACGCTGATTCAGGCTTCAGGCATAATAGGCTTTATAGGCAGATAACTGCATGATGACAAGGGAAGGTGAAGGCATGAGTACGACTGTGGGCCGCAAGAGGCCGCTGCTTATTCTAACTACAGCTTCTATTCGTACTCCACGCAAAAGAAAGCGTCGTCCGCTTGGCAAGCGATTGCGAACAAAGAATGGTCGAGCGGGCAGTCTGAGACGCAAAGGGGCGCGAAGAGGGTTACGGAAAAAGGGGGTTCTGAGATCGAGGCTATCGAAGCTATCGAAGCAGTCGAGGCTGCCGAAGCTAGGAAAAAACGACCCTGTTATTCATCAATTCATTCCAACCATCCCCAATCTGGAGGATGAGAAGCGGCTTAGCTTTGAAGATGGATACCGTCATGGAAGGTATGAGGGAGGCGAGTTGATTCTGGCGAATTTATTGCCTGAGAATACGTATCTCCCTGATATATCCGTAGAAGACGTCATCACTGCAGGCTTCGAACAGTTCCGGCATCAGTTGCAGTCGTTCATAGAACCGGAGGCAGTATGCGCAGAGCTTCATAAGGCGCTGGAAGAGCGAAGACCGATGTCCCTTGTCCGACTTGGTGATGGAGAGATGTTCGCCTTGGCACATGATAAGGTCGTTTCGACTGAACTCGTGCGGAGACATGGCGATTTCCTGGCCTATGCAGGACTTGAAATTCCTGATCATAATTGCCGGGAACAATTGGCTGAAGCTGTGCGCAAAGCGTCATTTGTCGGTGTACCTACCTTCCGTTCTCCGAATTTCCATGGCCTCCTCTTGCCGGTGCTTCGTGCACATGGCATACACATGGGTGATATGAGGCTGACCGTGTCGACAGTGAATTACGCTATTGCATTGCAGGGACACCTGTATGGCTTGCTTAGAAGGCGCCGCGTATTGACTGTGGGCAATGCCGCCGTGGGATTAGCATCCATGTTGAGGAAGCGAGGAATTACAGTTACCGGTACAATTGCTCCTGTTCGGGGGACAACGGATATCCCACGCATTCTAGATGAGGTGTCCCGATATGAATTTGATATCGCCTTGGTAGCGGCAGGAATTCCAGCGGTCATCCTGGCACAGCAAATAGCAGAGCGATACAACAAAGTGGCCATTGATTTCGGCCATTTAGCGAACAAGATCGCGGATGGAGTCATTGCAATATGAAGTTGAGATTGGATTCGGTAGTGTGAACTTGCATTAAGGGGAAGGGGAGGTGTGACACGTTTATGACTCGACATCGTCGGCCGGTACTGCAGAAGACGCGGAGGGCAGGAGCTCGAACATCAAACAGCACACACCAGCTATCAGGGAAGGGCAAGGGTGACCGAAGGCAAGACCGATTCGATCATGGTTATTCGTTAGGTTATGTCAGAGGCTTTCAGGCAGGTCAAGAACGGTATGGCACCCCATTCGACGGAACGAGCATCATTTTACCTGTTTATAATCAACGGAATCAGCTGGAGCAGTGCTTGGACAGTATTTTCTCGAATACGGACAGACCGATCGAAGTGATCGTTGTTGATGATGCCTCAACCGATGATACGCTGGCCTATCTGCAAAGGCTTAGCGGACAGATTAGATATCACAGCCATGAGACCAATCGAGGTCTGGCAAGTGCAATCAATACTGGATTGATGATGTCCAAAGGCAGCACGATATGCATATTGAACAGTGATACGCTCGTAACGCCGAATTGGTTGTCCGGTATGCTGAATTGCTTACACAGCAACATAGAATTTGGTATGGTTGGATCAGTGTCGAACCGTGTTGACGGCGAACAGCAGATACCTGTGCCTTACGAACATATCAAAGATATGTATGACTTTGCTGCTGAATATAATATCCCAGATGCAAGTCGGTGGCATAGCACAGATCGTTTGTTCCATGTGTGCCGCCTTATGCGCCGCAGCACATTTGAAGCGAATGGATACTTTGATGAGCGATTTGAGAATAGCGGATTTGCAGATGAAGATTATCATTTGCGCATGCGGCTGCTAGGGCTCAAGCTTATCGTATCGAGGGACGTATTTATCCATCGCTCGTTCCAAGCAAGCCTGCAGGAGCAGGACGGTCACACTCAATCTAGTAAGGATAAGCATGCGGCTTTCTTTCAAGAGAAGTGGGGCAATGCTTATGATTGGCTTCAGCGTATTCGTACGCAGCATGGGATGCTTGCGGGCCGGCAATGTCAGGCATTTTATCCGTCTCAGGTGGCAGTTACTGGACTAAACGATGCAAATTATTGGATTGAAAATGGGGCAAAACGTCCTGTTCAAGGGGAGTTGCGTATCCCGATTGTAAGGGTAAGTCAGCTTGAATTGCGAGGCTGGCCAACAGGAGTACCAATTGAGGCTACTGCGGTTGCGCAGAAATGGAGTAAACAGCATGCAACAGAGGGAAAGATTCCTGACGGTGCTGTATTTAAAACGGAACTAGGAAAGTATTATCGTCGTGAGGGTGAAGCATGCAGAGAGCTTGTTAGTGATCATGCGCTGAACCGCTGGGGATTCGCTGATAAGGTAGCAATCCGTACGGAACAAGAGAGAAGCAACCTTACGGAACAGTTGCCAATTATGGCGCACCCGGTCATTCATTCCTATCACATTTGAGGAATTGAAGAGTGGAAGTTAGGCCTTGTGCTTGGGAGGGGAGAATATTGCAACATTTCATCACGGACATGATTGGTCAAATGTCATATACACAGCGGCATATGGCGCGCGTGCTTGACGCAGAGCGGCAAGTAGCGGTTCGCATGGCGCAAATCGTGCATGCACTGCCGGATGTTGACCCTCAATTCGGGGGGGAGAACGATTATAAGGAATACTCCCAGGCATTAACGAAAAGTATCGTTGCTTATCTGAACGGAATTGCCGAGCTAGAGGAAGCGATGGCGGAACAGCTGCAGCATGTGTTGAAGGAGATTTCGGATGATGCAGAGGAATAATGCGCATGCAAGGGGGGATCTGCATGAATAGAGAACAGTCCTATCACGTCATTCTGGAGGCTATGGCCAAGATGCAGGGCAATGTAGCGAAGATCCTAGAAGCTAAAGCAGTAGAGGCCGAGAAAATGCGCAACTGGACGTTGAATCATATGACAGAGCACTCGTTCACGAATCATCGGGAACAGATTGTCGAACCTCTTGACGTGCATGCGCAAGTGGTTGAAGTAATCGAGAGTTTGACGAAGCTGCAAGTCAGTCTGTCCCACAATATGAAGGTACTGCTCCGGCGTGAAGAATCCGAGGGTTACGGGGATAGCCTCGGAGGGGGCATGTTGAATGGAGAGTTCGGAATAGGAGACAAAATGTAATGGCTGCAGCGCACGAGGAGCAGCAGGTGCAGATTGAAATGATCAAGGCTATTGTGCAGAGCCAATCCGCATTGGCACGTATGTTGAATCAAATGGCTGACCTCACAGCACATTCAGAAGCTGCAACGAAATTGCTCAAGGACAATATTCGTCTGTTGTCCATGTATCAGCTTGCACTATGCGGCATGGTCACAGGTTTTCAGACCCGTATTCGCAAGACAGGCACAGCTGCGCCTCCATGGCTGCATCCGGATTGTCAATTCGAGGAGATGAGAGTGGAGGAGGGAGAAGTTGCAAGTGAATAAGCTGAAGCGAGCACGGAGATCCCGGCGGCAAATAGGACAGCAGAAGTTGGTTAGCGGCACTGCATCAACGGGAAGCGTAAGGAAAGCGGGCAAGCAGGTTCCGCAACGGAAATCGCAACGCCGTCTTCAGGTTGTGAAGCAGCCCGATCGTCGGCGTACAACGAAGCAATTTGCCTCAACACATTCGACTCATCATCGCATTCAGCATCCTGCATATCAAGATGGATATCGGGTGGGGTATGCGAAAGGATATGAAGATGCACATCAACTGTCCTATGCCAATCAAGCATAACGAAGTGAACAGTCTGACGCTTGCATGGGCAAGAGGAGGGCTGTTTTTTAATAGCTATCGAGTGATAGGATTCGGGCAAGAAGGAACTTGAACAAGTATCACGTTTGGGTAAACGGGGTAGAACGATGCGCAGTTGTATGCCTGCGCATCGTCAGAAACTTGATTTTCGTTTACAGCTCTCTATAAATTGGTTTCAAGGGGAGAGACATAGCTTCCTGCTTGAATGTGGCTCCAGTTGTATGACGTCAAGCGTGGTTCCGCCTACCAGAGGTAGATCGAGCCACATGCGCATAACGCTTACTCCCCATGCACGAGGAATGATCGTATCCCACATGATTCCACGCTGCTGCACTTCCCATTGGGAGATCGCCTTGTGAGCTCGTAGACGAGTGCTGCCGCTATAGTTGTGTTCCGCACTGTCGAGTAGCTGTTCACGCGGTTGAAGTCGAATATAAACAAGGTCGGAAGCAAGATGAACGTCCATCTCTTCTGGTTGAACGATTCTGTCTCCATGCTGCTCGCTCCATTTTCCCCAGTGTTCAGATAGCTTGTGACTTAGTAATTGTGCAAGTTCTAGGTCTTGCATATCGTGCCTCCTCTCGATGAGATGCAATATCTGCCGTGCAGATCGAAATCGATTGCAAGCAGCGTCTCAGTTGTTGTGCGTATCCTACCTTTTGGAATAGAGATTGTAAATAGAATCCAATCCAGGAAATCCAAACAAATGGTCAAACAAAGCGTTTACATACAGGTATTTATTTAAATTTCTTTGTTTTTCTCATGAAATCATCGCCGCATAAGCAAAGTTGAGAAATTGCGAGGTAATGATGCTGTAATGAGAGATAAGATGGGATTAGTTGATCACAATTGCCCGGAAATGGAGAAATTATGGTTTTCATTTCATTTACAGCAGGAGGGGGAAAGGCGTAAGATTCAGTTCAGCAACAACAACGTTATCCGTTGCGTCTCAATCGCTGAATTCCGCAGGAAGCGGAAGCGGGGGAACCAATCAAGTGAATGGAGCTGAGTGGACAGTCAGCAGCCACCGTTCGCATGGGGTGAATCCGGCACAGGATTACTGTCCTGGCTGGTAGGGCGACTCTTCGCGCCCGAATCCGTCAGCTAACCTCGTAAGCGTACGGGAGAGGCGCGCCTGATCATATGGCGACGCACCTCTTTCTTGCAAGTAGGGCTTCGGACAGATGAACAGGAGGAACTGGATATGTACGATGCGGACCGGGTCATTACAGTGTTCGCAGGCTGTGAGACGGGGATTGAATTCATACGTCAGTTGAAAGGAGCAGGATATTCGGTGGCGGGAATTGCCCATAATGGGCGATTGGCAAAGCGATTAGAAGGTATTGGCGTTCATTCCATATGCCGGATCAATACGACGGAGCCGAAGGCGTGGGCCGTCCCTCATGTCCCGATTGGCCGAATCTATGTGTTTGAACAGAGCTTTGCGCTTTCCTGCCGGCTGCTTCAAATATGCCGGCAATGGACGACGGATCCGATCACAATCGTGACGAAACGTCATCATCCGCAGTCGATCTACCGATTGCTTGGTGCAAATTACGTCATTTATACGCAATCGGATCAAGTTTCATTTTTACTATCAGATATCATCTAATTTATCCATATAGGCAATGCTCACCGCTGAATCCCATTCATGGGAACGGGGGAACCAATGTTAGTGCGCCAGCTGTACATCTACAGTTCGCGCAAGGGGTGAATCCGGCACAGGAATCTGTTCCTGGCTGGTAGGGCGACTCTTCGCGCCCGAATCCGTCAGCTAACCTCGTAAGCGTCCAAGGAGGCAGCCTTTATTTCGTCGTGGAACATTACGCGCACGTTTTTTTGACGATGCGCGAAATAGGCCACACGGAAAGGGTCCCTCTTTCCGTGTGGCTTTTTGTGTTGCCTGCGCGTTCCTACTGAGCAGGAAGTCTTGGTAGGAGCGGGATCGCGGCAGCATTGCCTGGAGAGATGAGAACCTTATTCAGGAGGAGGAAGGGACTATGTTTGATGCAGTCATGATGATTCTTCTCGCACTGCTTGGACTAAGCGTATTGGGTATTCTCCATTGGTGCAAGACAGAAGTGGAGGAACGGGGTGATCGCTCATGATGATCGTGTTATTCACCTTAATTACGGCACTGTTCATTTATTTGCTATATGCCTTAGTCAAGCCGGAACGATTTTAGTTTGGGCAGAGTGATTATTGATATTTGTACATTAGAGAAGGGTGGAACGGAACAATGAGTGCAATCGAATGGATCGCCATTGGAATTACCTTATTGCTTGCCTTGGCGATAGCGCGTCCGATCGGAATATATATGGCAGGGGTGTTTGATAATAGCGGAGCTCCAAGACCGCTGGATCTTGTATTTGGTCCGATAGATCGTTTTTTATTTAAGTGTTTCGGCATTAAGGATCAATCGCAAAGCTGGAAGGCATACGCCTTTACGGCAGTTGCCACGAACGTGCTGATGATTGTGGTGACGTATGCAATATTCCGCCTTCAAGGGGTATTGCCGCTCAATCCGAATGGCATTCCTGGCATGGAACCGGGAGTAGCATTCAATACGGCGATCAGCTTCATGGCGAATACGAACTTGCAGCACTATAGCGGTGAAAGTGGACTGTCTCCGCTGTCACAAATGACGGGCATTATTTTCTTGATGTTTACGTCACCTGCTACTGCGCTAGCGGCAGTAATGGCCATTGTACGAGGGTTGACTGGCAAACCGCTCGGCAACTTCTTGGCAGACCTTGTGCGTTCGATTACGCGCATTTTCCTGCCAATTGCGATCGTTGCCAGTGTACTGTTCATCTGGAATGGGGTTCCGCAATCCTTAAGTCCAATGGAAAGTGCAGTAACTGTTGAAGGAGCAGAGCAGCACATTCCGCTTGGGCCCGTAGGCTCGATGATGTCGATTAAGGAGCTTGGCAACAATGGCGGTGGCCATTATGGAGCGAACTCCGCACATCCATACGAGAATCCGAACGGTGTGACGAATTTAATTCATATTTTACTCATGTTGATGCTGTGCACGGGGCTGCCGTTTGCCTACAGCCGCATGGTCGGCAACAAGAAGGAAGGGCGAGTGCTGTTCGTCTCCATGGCAATCTTGTTCCTCATTATGCTCGGATCATCGCTTACGGCCGAACATATGGGCAATCCTGTGCTGAACACAGCAGGATTAAGTGGAACAGGCAGCATGGAAGGGAAGGAAGTGCGCATTGGCGTTGTGCAATCGTCACTGTATTCGGTCGTTACGACTGCATCGGAGACGGGCGGAGTCAATAATATGCATGACACGCTGACACCACTCGGTGGCTTGATCCCGATGGCGAATATGATGCTGAATACCGTATTCGGCGGCGTCGGTGCTGGATTTATGAACGTGCTGCTGTACGTCATGATCGCCGTATTCCTATCCGGTCTCATGGTCGGACGGACACCTGAATTTTTGGGCCGCAAGCTGGAAAGTAAGGAGATGAAACTGCTGGCGGTTACCTTGCTGGTGCATCCGATATTGATTCTAGTACCGACTGCAATTGCAGTTGCTACACAGGCGGACACACTGTCCAATCCAGGATTCCACGGATTGTCGCAAGCATTATATGAGTTTACATCATCTGCGGCGAACAATGGATCCGGGTTTGAAGGGTTGGGAGATGCAACGCCGTTTTGGAACATTTCCACAGGTATTGTCATGTTCTTAGGGCGCTACGTATCGCTCGTTACGCTCCTTGCCGTAGCAGGATCGATGGCGAAGAAGCAGCCAATTCCGAACACAAGTGGTACGTTCCAGACGAATACGGCGCTGTTCGGTATCGTATTTGTCGGCACAGTACTTATTGTGGGTGCTCTGACGTTCTTCCCGGTAGTCGTGCTCGGTCCGGTCGCAGAACATCTGACGTTGTGGAAATAAGGGGGAACGGAAAATGAAGACGGAAAAACAGATGAAAACACCTGCGCCATTTGAACCGGCGCGCACGCATACACATCAAGACAAGGAACGGAGCATGTTCCAAGGCAGCTTAATGCGGGCAGCATCGATCGATGCGTTGCGGAAGTTCGATCCGCGCCAGATGGTTAAAAACCCGATGATGTTTATTTGCGAGGTTGGCTTCGTTATTACACTGCTGCTTACGTTCGTGCCGGATGCCTTTGGTTCGCCAATGCCACGTTGGTTCAACGGCGCGGTCAGCTTCATCTTATTCATTACGGTTTGGTTCGCGAACTTTGCTGAGGCTCTCGCTGAAGGTCGCGGCAAGGCACAGGCGGATTCGTTGAAGCAGGCGAAGCGGGATTTGTGGGCGAACAAGATAACCGAAGGTGGAACGGTTCGCGTATCCTCATCCGAGCTCCGTAAGGGTGATGTCGTAGTCGTTCGTGAAGGGGAGACGATTCCTGGCGATGGCGAGGTCATCTCCGGATTGGCCTCTGTGGATGAATCAGCGATTACTGGGGAGTCTGCGCCAGTATTGAAAGAAGCAGGCGGGGATTTCTGCTCGGTAACTGCTGGAACGAAGGTAATTAGTGATGAGATTCGTATTCGGATTACAAGCGATCCGGGAGAATCGTTCTTAGATCGAATGATTTCATTAGTTGAAGGCGCGCAGCGCAAGAAGACTCCGAATGAGCTTGCTCTTCATACTGTACTTGTCAGCTTGACGCTTATCTTCTTGGTTGTCGTTGTGACCTTGCCTGTATTCAGTCATTATTTGCAGGTCGAATTGAATGCGGCGGTGCTAATTGCCCTGCTGGTCTGCTTGATTCCTACTACGATTGGGGGGTTGCTGTCCGCGATCGGTATTGCAGGTATGGACCGCGTAACTCGGTTCAATGTCATTGCAACGTCAGGTAAGGCGGTTGAAGCCTGCGGGGATATTCATACAATTATTCTAGATAAGACGGGAACCATTACGTTCGGGAATCGCTTGGCTCATGAACTCATTCCGGTGCAAGGAACGAATGTAAACACATTGTCTCAGTGGGCAGCTGTTGCCTCTCATCATGATGAGACACCTGAAGGTCGCTCTGTCGTGGATTGGGTATCCAAGGCAGGAATTAAGTATGAAGCAGAACTTGCTATACAAGGGGAATTCATCCCGTTCAAAGCGGAAACACGCATGAGCGGTGTTGACCTGAAGGATGGGCGCAGCGTGCGCAAAGGGGCTGTTGATGCGGTGAAACGCTGGGTTATCGCCCAGGGAGGTACCGTTCCGCAGGATTTGGATGCCAATTCAGATGCGATTGCTTCTGCTGGCGGAACGCCGCTGGCTGTGGCCGTCGGACGCGATATTTATGGGCTGATCTACTTGAAGGATACGGTGAAGCCAGGCATGCGGGAACGGTTCGAACAGCTTCGCCGCATGGGCATTCGCACCGTCATGTGTACAGGGGATAATCCACTGACGGCAGCAACCATTGCTCGGGAAGCGGGGGTAGATGACTTCATCGCAGAGAGCAAGCCAGAAGATAAGCTGGCTCTGATTCGCAAGGAGCAGGCGGCAGGGAAGCTGGTAGCAATGACTGGAGACGGTACGAATGATGCTCCGGCACTGGCACAGGCGGATGTCGGCATCGCGATGAACAGCGGTACGGCAGCAGCGAAGGAAGCGGCAAATATGGTCGATCTCGATTCTGATCCGACGAAGGTCATTGAGGTGGTATCGATCGGCAAGCAGCTTCTCATGACGCGTGGCGCATTGACGACATTCAGTATTGCGAACGATGTGGCGAAATACTTTGCTATCATTCCAGCAATGTTCATGATTGCCATTCCGCAGATGTCAGCCCTGAATATTATGGGCTTGCATTCGCCCGTATCAGCCATTTTGTCGGCGCTTATTTTTAACGCCATCATCATTCCGTTATTAATTCCGCTGGCGGTCAAAGGCGTGGCGTATAAGCCGATGTCTTCGGCTAAGCTGCTTCAGCGCAACCTGTTCGTATACGGCTTGGGCGGATTAGTAGCTCCGTTCGTCGGCATTAAGCTGATCGATCTAATTGTGGGCATTTTAGTGTAACCTTGCAACAATTGTAACTGCAAATAGCCGAATAACAACCTTAACTGTAATAGCTGAGTAGCTGTCCCAAATTGTAATTAGCGGCAATAACTGGAATAACGCTAATGGTTGGTATGTAGATAGAGAAGATTGTTGAAATAATCATATCGGGTTCAAGCAAGGAAGAAGAGAGGATGAACGAACATGACAGAGCGTATGAATATTGGTGGAGCGATGGTGCGGACGACAATCGGCTTGCTGCTGCTGTGCGGCCTTGCTTATCCATTTGCAATGACGGGGCTTGCACAGGCGGTAATGCCGAATCAAGCGAACGGCAGCATGGTATACAATGAGAAGGGGCAGTTGCTGGGCTCGAAGTTGATCGGACAGACATTTACAGAACCGCAATATTTCCATGGGCGAATATCTAGCATCGGGAACGATGCTGCTGGCTCTGGTTCGCCGAACTACGCTCCTTCGAATCCAGCGCTTAAAGAGAGAGTTGACAAGTCAGTTGAGGAATGGGGCAAGGAGAATCCAGATGCGGATGTGAAGCGGATTCCACAGGATTTGCTGACCAACTCTGCCTCGGGACTGGATCCGCACATTACACCGGAGGCGGCACGTGTACAGCTGCCTCGTGTAGCGAAGGCTAGCGGAATCTCGAAGGAACGACTTGAACAGTTGATTACGAAATATACAGAAGGAAGAGACTTGGGAGTATTCGGTCAACAGCGCATCAATGTATTGTTGCTGAACCTGGAAGTACAGCACGAAATGAAAGGTTAGGTGTCGGCTGTGAATGAAGGGGATGAGTACCGTAGGCAATCGCCGGAAATGATATTGCGAATGCTTGAGCAGATGAAGCGGGGAAGGCTGCGGATTCTTATGGCTGTTGCCAGTGGGGCGGGCAAGACGACACAGCTGCTGCTGGAAGGGGTGAATTGTACCAAGCAAGGGCTGGATGTGGTGTACGGCACAGTGCTGCCGACGCAGGAAATATGGAATGAGGCTGGGCTGCACGTTGGCATTGATTCTTCCCCCATTCAAGCCATTCCGATGATCGCATGGCAGAGGGATGGACAGGATCGTTACGACATCGATGTGGAGGCCATTACAGTTCGGATGCCGGATGTGGTGCTTATTGATGGACTTGCTCATCGTAATCGACCGGAAGCCTTACGTTCAACGAGGCTGGAAGATGTAAGAGAATTGTTGAAACGGGGCATGAACGTAATTGCGACGATGAATGCTTATGAAGAGGAAAGTGTTCAAGCTGCGGCAAAGAAAATGGCAGGCGTCGTCAGCGAATGGACGATACCAAGTGAGGCATTGAAGGAGGCAGACGAAGTCCGCCTCCTTGATGTGTCTGCAGAGTCTTTAATGGAGCGTAGAATGCAGGGGCAGTTCAGTCGAGCTAAGCATTCGCGGAAGCATCGAGCGGAAGAGCGAAGCCGTATAAGTATATTGCGCGAGCTCGCGCTCCGCACGATGGCGGAGCATGTCAACGGCTCACTTGAGCAGCATCGGAATGAGATGGGCCTTACAGGCCCTTCGGGAGCTTCCGAACGGATTCTTGTTCTTGCACAATACGGCTGGAATGGATCGATTCATATTCGAAGAGGGCAGCAAATTGCGAAGCGGCTTAACGGTGAACTGTATATTGTGACCTTTGTTCAGCCAGATATGGAATTGACGACGGAGCAGGCTGCATTCCGCCGCTCGCTGAAGAAGATGGCGATGAAGACGGAAGCGGTATGGGAGGAGATTGCTTCCCGATCGCGCCGCGATATGGCATCTGCACTGGCTGAATATGCGAAGATGCATGGGATAACCCGCTTCGTACTCGGCCATTCTCGTCAGACGCGGTGGCAGGAGCTGTTGAAAGGTTCGCTGATTGGAGCTCTGCTGAAACGTATCGAGATGACGGACTTGTTCCTCATTGCCGATCACTCGATTGCAGAGGGGGAGCGGATACTGCCTGCCCGCCTATCCGGCGCAGCTGAGGCTGAGACGCCATTTAAGCGGGTGACGGAACAGCGGGTTCAAGAGAAGGCAGCCGGACTGAAGCGAGGGAAGCTGAAAGTGATTATTGGTGCGGCACCTGGGGTGGGAAAAACCTATCATATGCTTCAGGAAGGCAACCGCTTGCGGGAGCAGGGCGTTGACGTCGTCATTGGCTTGCTGGAAACGCACGGGAGAGCAGAGACAGCCGGTCAAGTAGGAGGGCTTCCGGTTATTCCTCGCAAGCGCATTGCGTATAATGGCAAGATGCTGGAGGAGATGGATACGGAGGAGCTGCTCCGCATTCATGCAGAGGTTGTGCTTGTCGATGAACTGGCGCATACGAATGTGCCGGGAAGTATTCGAGCCAAGCGATATGAAGATGTCTTATGTTTGCTTGAGGCGGGGATATCCGTCGTAACGACGGTCAATGTCCAGCATATTGAAAGCTTGAATGATGCAGTTGAGCATGTAACAGGAGTACGCGTGCGTGAGACGGTTCCGGATGTCGTGCTTCGGCAGGCGCGGGAGATTCAATTGATTGATGTAACGCCGCAGACGATCCAGGAACGAATGCGTGCTGGGTTGATCTACAAGGCGGATAAGGTAGATCAAGCCTTATCGAATTTCTTCCGTACGCCGAATCTGATTGGCCTGCGGGAGCTTGCACTGCGCGAGGTTGCTGACGATGTGGATGAGCGATTGGAGTCATGGGAACGAAGAGCACTGTTCCGTGGACCGTGGCGGAGGCAGGAAGTGATATTCGTATGTATCGACTCTGACGTGCGGCCCGAGAGATTGGTGCGCCATGGCTTCCGCATTGCCCATCGCTTGAAGGCGCCTATGCATGTGGTACATCTGCCTATTGCTCCATGGAGAAGAAGAGGAAAGACGGCAGATATAGAGAAGGAGATGGCCGCTGTGCAGGCATTGACCGAACGGCTTGGCGGTACGTACCAAGAATATGAGGCAGTTGCACGCAGAAGATGGGCCAGTACGGCTGTGTATGTAGCAGATCAACTGCGGGCAAGCCAAATCATCGTAGGGATGCCGAGTCGTGTACGCCGCTTGGGCAGGTTAGGAGCTATGAAGGCGTTGGTGCGTCATGCGAGGCATATGGATGTGCTAGTTCTCTCTGAATGGGAGGACTTGCGAGTGCGATAACCTATTATTTATCCCTCTATTTAACTATTTTTATATCAATGCCATGAATCATAGCCTTGCCGGGCTATGATTTTTTTTGTTCACAAATTAGACACGGGTTTTTAAGTTACCTTTCAGCCTCTTTTCAGCTTGATTTAGAGTTGAATCGTTATCATGAGTATAGCGATTCATACAGACTTACTTAGTTAACATGGGTGAGGTATGTCTTGGATGAAGTCTGGACAAGGGGGATACAGATGTTAGAAGTGAAGGACGTTAGTAAGCTGTACAACGAGCGTCGTGGTGTTCAGCATATCGACTTCTCTATGGCGCGCGGCGAAGTTGTGGGCTTTCTAGGCCCTAACGGTGCGGGGAAGACGACGACGATGCGGATGATTACGGGATATTTGCATCCGACAAGCGGGAGCATCTCCATTGATGGCATTTCCATGGCAGACCATGGGGGTACGGCCAGAAGCAAGATTGGTTATTTGCCGGAAAGCCCGCCGCTGTACCCAGATATGACGGTGAAGTCGTATTTGCGTTTTGTGGCGGATATAAGAGGTGTATCGGTACGAGAACGCAGCGTGCGAATTAGTGAAATGGTAGACAGATTGGGCTTGCAAGGCAGAGAAAATCAGGCGATTCGGGGGCTATCCAAGGGCTACAAGCAGCGGCTAGGACTTGCGCAAGCCATCATTCACAAGCCGGATCTGCTTGTTCTGGACGAGCCTACATCAGGGCTAGACCCGAATCAGATCGTGGAAATACGCCAGCTCATTCGAGAGCTCGGGGAGCAGCATACGGTATTGCTCAGTACACATATTCTCCCGGAAGTGAACACACTATGCAACCGGGTCATTATTATTCATCAAGGGCAAATTGTGCTTGACGAGCTGCCTGAACAACTGGGAACTGCACTTGGTCAAGAATCGAAGCTGCATCTCATTGTGAAGGGAACAGCTGCAGAGGTGGTTGAAGCGATAACGGTTATTCCCGAGATCGCCCACATCGAATCTGAAAGCAATGATCAAGAGGTTCATCTTCAGATTACTGCGAAGGAGCAGGCGGATATAAGGGAAGCTCTTTTTTTCACTTTGGCTAATGCAGGGTATCCCCTACTAGAGATGAAGCGGGAATCGACAAGTCTGGAGGATGTATTTACGAGATTGACGACAGAGGAGGAGTCTGGTGATGCGCAGATTTAGCGCGATATTTCGCAAAGAAATGCTCGCATATTTCACATCGCCGACATCTTATGCGGCTTTCTCGGTGTATGTGTTGATTTCAGGGATTATGTTTTATTTGAATTTTGTATTGTTCCAACCTAGTATCGTTGATTTCCGGCTTGTAACGGGCAATACCACATTTATGTATATTTTTATCATTCCCTTGTTGACGATGCGGCTGTTCGCAGATGAATTCCGCCACGGTACCGATGAGCTGCTGCTTACTTCGCCTGCCCGTCTGAGCGAGATTGTTCTTGGCAAATATGCTGCAGCATGTGTCTTGATGGTTGTGCTTGTCGGGTTTAGCTTGGTGTATCCATTCGTCATGTCGTTCTTCGGAACATTGGATATGCGTGTGCTGCTGACTTCTGTACTCGGATTGCTGCTGCTTACGATTGCAATGGCTTCTATTGGCTTATTTGCATCTGCACTGTCTGAGCATCAGATGGTAACCGCCATCGCTGCATTCGTGATCCTGCTCATGTTCTGGCTGCTGGATGCCATTCCTTCTTCTGCCGTCGGTGATTGGATTGCTCCATTTTCGATGAACAATCGATTGCAGTCCTTTATGAAAGGGGTACTGAATGGGCCGGACGTACTCTTTTTCCTAACACTCGCGATTGTATTTGTCGTGCTGAGTATCCAAGTACTTGAAAGAAAACGGTGGAGGTAACGAATGATGAACAAGTGGCTGCGAAGAACGAATGCGGCAGTACGATCAGTCGCTGTCCTCGGAATTTTTGTGTTGTTGACCTATTTTCTACAATCGATGACGGGGTGGCAGTGGGACTTCACGAAGAATAAGTCTTTCACGCTATCGGAACAAACGATTGCCGCTCTGACTTCGGTCGAAGATAAGGTCAATGTGAAGCTGTTCTATACGTCGCAGGATGATCCTGTGCTAATTAGGGAAGTTGCTGACATGGCAGAACAGTATGCACTGCGAAATAAACATATTAAGGTCGAACAAATTGATTTAATGAAGGAACCCTCCCTAGCACAGCAATATGGCTTAGCGGGGAGCTCCCTTGTGTTCGAGCGCGGAACGAAGCGCAAGACTGTTGGACTGTATGAGATGTTCAGTGGTGGAGAGGACTATGGGGCTTATCGTTTTAGTGGCGAGGAAAAAATGACCCAAGCACTTAGAAGCCTAACATCTGAGCGCAAAGCAACAGCTTACGTATTGTCTGGCCATGAAGAGCTGCCGTTGTCGCAAGTAACTGCCCTCCGCTCCAGCTTGGAAGAGGACAATATCCAAGTCAAAGAGCTGAATTTATATCGAGAAGGTGCAGTCCCACAGGATGCGGACATGGTCATGATGCTAGGCGCAAACAAAGATA
The DNA here is from genome assembly GCF_001894745.1 of Paenibacillus sp. NAIST15-1. Classification (GTDB taxonomy): domain Bacteria; phylum Bacillota; class Bacilli; order Paenibacillales; family Paenibacillaceae; genus Paenibacillus_B; species Paenibacillus_B suaedae. The sequence goes on along the minus strand of NZ_BBYF01000020.1, from coordinate 85,189 downwards.
TTACGGATAAGGAAGCGAAGCTTCTGCAACAGTATGTGGATGACAAGGGGAAGTTGTACATTGCGCTTGGCTTCAATCCAGACATGTCGAAATCTTGGAAGAACATTGACAGCTTGCTCAAGCATCTTGGTGTGACGAACAAGCATGCAGTCGCAGTCGAGCAGAAGAAGAGCACATTGTATGATCCATTTACGATTGTGCCTGAATACGGAGAGCATGAACTAACATCCAAGCTGTCGCAGTATAATTTGCTTACTTTGCTGACGTTGGGGCTGCCTTTAGAAGCTTCGTCTACCGATAAGCTGTCAGTGGAGCCGATCTTGAAGACTTCTACAACTTCTTATGGGGAGACAGATATTCCAAGGCTAATGCAAGAGGGAAGCGAACGCGACGATAAGGATCTTGCTGGATCATTAACGCTGGGCGTAGCCGTAACGACAACAGACGGGAAGCCAAAGGCAGTTATTATTGGTGGATCGAGTTATATCGAAGATCAGAATCTATATACGCAGGGTAATCGGGACTTCGCGCTGAATAGCATGAACTGGCTCCAGGGGAATCAAGAACAAGTGACGATCAGGCCACGGGAGAATGAAGCCTATCAAATTGCATACCTGACTCCTGGACAGGGCAAGGCAATTCTATGGACGACTGTTATCGGCTTCCCGGTGCTATTGCTTGGTATAGGGGCAGCATTATGGTGGAGAAGGAGACGGGCGTCGTGAATAATATGAGACAGATGAGAAGGCTCATCCCAACCTTTCTATTATTGATTGTATTCATAGCCGGTTATGTGTACGCCTCTACACACGATTTCTTCCGCACCAAACAGGAGAATACGGAGGCCGTGCCGCTCATAACGATGCAAGCGCAGGATATTGATTCTATTATGATAGCGGGGGAAGGTTCCCGAGTATCGCTTCATAAGAAGGGCGAACAGTGGGAGATGTTAGAGCCGCGTCCGTATCCGCTCAATTCGTATCCGATTAATGACTGGATCTCTATAGTGACAAAGGCGAAGGCAGATTCGATCGTTGAGGGAGAGTCAGCGAACCTTGGGAAATATGGCTTGGATAAGCCAACGTGGGTATTCCAGGCAACTGGTGCTAACGGGATAAGACATAATCTTAAGATCGGCAATGAAACCCCGATTTCAGGCACTTACTATGCAATGGTAGATGACAATAACAAGGTATATCAAGTCCCTGCTACTGAATGGTCGGGATTGAAGCGGAGCGCGTATGATTTTGTGTTGAAGGAACCGATAACATTCCCAATTGAACGGGTGGAACAATTTAGTTGGAGCTATGCGGGGAACACATATAACCTAAGTTCAAATGATGATCCAGGATCCGTTCCAACGAATGTGAATGAAAGGGATTCTTCTGCAGGGAATTCAGACTCAGGCAATCAAACAGAGATGAATTGGCGGCTTCAGGACAAGTCTATTACGGAAGATAAAGCTAATGTGCTCATCAATCAATTCCGAGATTGGTCGACAACCGAACTGCCGAAGCAGAAGAAGGAATTATTGGCAGGCTCATCTCACGAGCCAGGTTGGAAGCTGGAACTCTCATTGAAGCCAGATGCCATCAATGCTACGGAGAAGAGGATATTTGAAGGATATGTGATCGGAGAGAAAGTATGGATAATCCCTCAAGACGGGCAATGGGCGTATGCTGTCCCGAAGGCGAAGCTTGATGAAGCAATCAAAGAATGGGAAATTAAGGGGAATAGTGCATCTGCAACAGGTAAATAGAGTTTGTACGTAGGAATGCATGTGGGTCTGTCCCAAGAAATGTGAGCCAGTCCTGCTAGATGAACAAAGACGCTTCCGGAACCACTGTATTGGTGGGGATGGAAGCGTCTTTTTATGCATGCTCATTCAAAATTAGGGGCACCCTCTGGTTCCATTGTGTAGGAGTTATAAGAGATTTAGGTGAATCATAGAGATGCCCAATCCGAGCCTTATGCTTGTAAATCCGGCCAGCGCAGCAGCAAGATCGATTGCGAGAATCCGCCGCCGAATCCATACAGTAAAGTGAGTGCTCCCGGTTTCAGACGGCCGTCTGCTAATCCTCCCGCTATCGCCAGCGGAATACTGGCTGCAGATGTATTACCATAATATTGGACACTAGTAAGCGTGCGCTCAAGCGGAATCCCACTTCGTTCACATATGGACTCTATCATCCGTAGATTAGCGCTGTGCGGCACAAAGATGTCAATTTGCTCTGTCGTGTAGCCAGTGTCTTGAAGCAATTGCTGAATGCCTACCGGAACTTGGCGGAGCGCCCACTTAAGGACCTCGCGCCCATTTTGAACTAACGTGCTGTCAGGTTTCATCTCCACATCGCCAATCCGATCGGCGACAGCCTTGCGATGCAAGATCCCGCCCAAATCTCCTGTCGTTAATGATCCAGAAGCAAGGAAACAAGATTGCTGCTCAGCAGTCCCAGCTTCTAGAAGAATCGCTCCAGCCCCATCTCCGAATAAGATGCAAGTGCTGCGATCCGTGTAATCAACCGTGCGGGTCAGCACTTCGGTTCCAATTACTAATACTTTGCGATGCATACCAGCATCAATGAGTCCTATCGCCAATTGCATGGCACTAACAAATCCTGCACATGCATTCGATATATCAAGCGCCATTGCTTGAGGGATGCCAAGTCTTCCTTGAATGATGCCAGCCGTGCTTGGGAAGAAGGCATCTGGTGTTGATGTTGCTACAAGTACTGCATCAACCGTTTGCAGATCAACATGATACGTGTCTGCCAGATTCTTAGCAGCTTCGAACGCAAGATCGCTGGCATATGTTCCTTCATCTACAATCCGTCGTTCAATCATGCCCGTTCGTTGAACAATCCATTCATGGTTCGTATCAACCATGTGCGACAGATCCTCATTTGTTAAGCGGCGCTCAGGCACATAGGTGCCGAATGCTGTAATTTGCGCTTTGGTGTGCAGTTTCACCGTTTGCATGCTTATCCTCCTTCTTTATGTTCGGACCGAAAGGGAGCGTGCGATCCAAGTAAATCGAGATGAATGAACGCCTAAACAAAAATTAGTGTATATAATTTAAATTAGTACCTGGTACTATAGTCTAATACTAATATGATAATACGTCCGGTAAAAAATTGTCAATCCATGCTTTTGTAATTTGCACGATTGGGGAATTCGTCATTCTTTTTAGGACAAGCTGATAACAAGATGCAAGGAGTGGAAGTATCGGAAAAACCTATCGGCATAACATCAGGCGGTCAGCGCATGCTAACATTGTTGGCACCTCAATTATGAACTGAACAAGGAGGAACATTGATGCGAGCAAAAGCAGTTTTGCTAACGTTGACGGCAGCATTAGTGATGACAATGGGGCTTACAGGTTGTGGAAATCGGGACAATATGTCCACGAAGAGTGTGCGTCAGCATAATATGAATTATGGCAATGATGGTGTAAGACCGCTCGGAACGGATCATCGTTATAACGCGAACCGCTACAATACGAACTTCTCGGGTGATGGACTACGTTCCTATAACATGAATCAGTTCAGCCCAGATGGTTATACACGCGGTTACGGTTATGATGGAGGTTACCGCACCAATAATTTCAACAATGGTACGTATGGACAGTATGGTACGTATGGTTACAATGGTTCGTATGGTAACAATGGTACGTATGGTAACAATGCCTACGGAGGGCGCTACGGCACTCATTCCGCGAACAAGCTGGAAATGAACCAAAAACTGGCCAAAAAAATCGCTTCTATTAAGGGTGTGAAGTCGGCACATGTCATGATGACGAACAACAACAATGCTTATGTTGCTGTTGTAACTGATCATACATCTAAAGGAGTTCACAGCAAGAGCGTTAAGCCTGGACATGGACCACGGCCATACTCTGCTGGCAGCCTCGGTTCTTATGATGGTACATCTAATGTGAATGATAACATATCTGGTGACTTGAAGGCACATATTGCCAACGCGGTGAAGAAGGAAGATCCGAGCTGCAATAATGTGTATGTATCTGCCAATCCAGACTTCGTCAACCGCATGAATGAGTACAGCAAGCAAGTAGGTGCAGGCCATCCGATTGCAGGATTTGCTAATGAATTCTCTGAGATGGTGTACCGTTTGTTCCCAACCAATGTAACGAATCAATCGTACAATCATCCAACTCGCTTGCACAATATGGCTCCAGGAACAGGAACAACAGGAACTCGTTAATTTCACGCTTCGAACGGACTTCATTCCTCACTCTGTTGAGGGCGGAGTCCTGTTTACATAATCGGATAAGGGTAGCATTTGACGAACATAAGGAATTATACTGTTTTAGCCAAACAAACACGTTAGTTAGCCCATTTTTGCGCATTACCGCACCAAGTGTAATGGCCCTTCATAGTATAAATTTGACTGTATCCCTAAACCTTGTTAAATTACAAAAACTCGGGCAAGGAGGGGTGACACTTGAAGGGTAGCGATCACAAAAATAAGTTTCTACTGACTAATCGTGAGCGCGAAGTTTTTGAATTATTAGTTCAGGACAAAACGACCCGTGATATTGCACAACAATTGTTCATTAGTGAGAAAACCGTTCGAAATCATATTTCGAATGTGATGCAGAAATTGAATGTAAAAGGTCGTTCGCAAGCGGTAGTCGAGCTAATCAAGCTTGGGGAGTTAAAAATCTAACAATAAGCTAAGCCCATCGCCCTGACAATTCAGCCTTCTGGAACACATCGGTTGGTGTGGGAAGGAAGGTCTTTGATGAGTAGGTCCGGATGACAGACTCGGATAGATTCGAGCGTATACCCATGCTGCATAGAACGAGCATCGTGGCAAGTACGCTTTATTTTTTGTTCCGATGGTCATGCCCTGCAATCAACAAATGGCTTCCCGAATACGATGCAGGTATCGTTTCGGAAAGCCATTCTTTTTTATGCGGATATGGTTGTAAACAAGGTATGATAACAACAGCTGCTTACATATGCGTGCTGCCTTTTACCCATACGCGTTCAATGTTCAGATCAGCATCTGTCCATACCAAGTCAGCTTGCTTGCCAACTTCGATGCTGCCTGTATAGCCGTCGATTCCAATTTGCTTCGCAGGATTCAAGCTTGCAAGGCGTGATACTTCATGCAGCGGGAGTCCGGTAAATTGAATCATATTCTTCACAGCCTGAATCATCGTAAGCGTACTGCCTGCGAGCGAACCGCCGTCAGTCAATCGGCATACGCCTTCCTTCATCGTTACAGCGAGACCGCCAAGATCATACTGTCCATCAGGCATACCAGCTGCGGACATCGCGTCTGTAATCATTACGAGCTTGCCGGAAGCCTTCGTACGGCTCAGCATCTTGATGCAAGCAGGGTGTACGTGAATTCCGTCGGAGATAATCTCAGCTGTAATGCGGTCATCGGTAAGCACGGCTCCGGCTACACCTGGATCACGATGGTGGATTGGAGTCATTGCGTTGAACGTGTGAACCGCTTGGTTCAGACCAGCATTGGCTGCGGCCGTCACTTGATCGTACGTAGCTGCTGTATGTGCTGCAGCAGCATTTACGTCGTGAGCGCGAAGCCAGCGGATGGCTTCCGTAGCGTTGTTACGCTCAGGCGCTAAGCTCACTTGCTTCATCAGGCCAGGGAAGCGTGCATGCCAATCCTCGAACCAGTCGATTTGAGGATCGATCATGTAGATATCGTTCTGTGCGCCCTTGTACTTCGGATTCACGAACGGACCTTCCAAATGAACGCCTGCCAATTGAGTATACTTCATGCCTTGCTTGATGTAGGCATCAACCGCTACCATAACACGATCCAGTGCTTCATGAGATTGTGTCATCGAAGTAGCGAGCATAGCAGTTGTACCGTGCTCCATATGGAACTTCGTAATTTTATCGTAAGATTCGGCATTTGCATCCATGAAGTCTGCGCCGAAGCCGCCATGAATATGCAGATCGACAAAGCCTGGTAGCACCCAGCCGCCCTTAGCGTCTACTGCTTCCTTGCCCCAAGCATCCTGCTCAGGCTGTGCCAATTCTGACCACTTTCCAATAAAGGAAATAAGGCCATCTTCTACCCGAACGACTCCATCATACAATACGCCGTTCGGTGTTACGACATTTGCATTGGTTAGGGTAAACGTTGAATTAGCCATGGAAATGTTGTGCCGCCTCCTTGTCAAGCAAAACTACTACATTCGGATGAGTTTGCAACAATGATGCCGGAACTTCTGTCGTAACCGGGCCAGTCAAAGCGCGATGAACAATGTCAGCCTTGTCCGCACCGCGAACAACGAGCATAATCATTTTAGCCTTCAAGATCGAGCCAACGCCCATTGTTACCGCTTGTGTTGGCACTTCATCAATGGAATCGAAGAAGCGCTTGTTCGCTTGACGAGTCTCTTCTTTCAATTGGACAAGATGTGTGCCTGCATGCAGATTTTGGTCTGGTTCGTTGAAGCCAATGTGACCATTGTGGCCAAGGCCGAGCAGCTGCAGGTCGATGGATGCATCAAAGAGCATCTCATCATATTGCTTGCACTCTTGTTCCAAGTCGGCTGCATTGCCGTTTGGTACACGAGTGTTCTCTTTATTGATATCGATATGATCGAACAATTGCTTGTTCATGAACGACATGTACGATTCTGGATGGCCTTCAGGCAGACCAACGTATTCGTCCAGGTTGAAGGAACGCACATTTTTGAAGCTTACATACTTTTTCTCATTCAGGCGAATCAGCTCTTGGTAGATGCCGATTGGCGTACTGCCAGTTGCCAAGCCGAGTACGGCATTAGGCTTTGTCTGGATGAGGCTTGCAAAGATGCCTGCAGCGATTTGGTTTAATTCCTCGTTTGTTTGGAACGTTAAGATGTTCATGAACTGAGTTACCTCCCTTTATCTTTACGGTACTTTCGTACCATGCGATACGACTGTTCTAGCTTCGGAATATGATCATCGAACTGCTCCGTGACCATTCCCGCGAACAAAATATCAATTATATGGAGCTGTGCGATACGGGAAGCCATGTCACCGCGACGCATGCCTTCTTCGAGAGAAGAAGCAGATAAATGAATATCAGCAAGACTAGCGAGGCGATTAGAACCAACCTTCGTTAGTGAGATGGTGGTCGCGCCGCGCTCCTTGGCGCATTGCAGCGCATCGATCGTCTCGGGTGTCTCTCCAGAATAGGAGATGGCGAACGCCACATCAAGCTCATTCAAGTTGGCGGCAGATGTAATCTGCATATGCGGATCGGAGAAGCAGGTCGCGCGTTTGCCAACACGAATCAGCTTCTGGTAGAAGTCCAGTGCTACGATACCGGACGTTGCCATTCCGTACAGATCAATCTGTCTTGCCTGCTGAAAAGCATGCATTGCCCGCTCTAGCGTAACCATGTCTAATAGCCGCGTCGTGTCGGATATCGAGCGTATATGATTGGACTCGATGGCCGTAATAATATCGCGCAGCGGATTACCTGCGATAATGTCCTGATAGGATAGTGGTGTGGACTGCTGTGCCATGTCGGCCGCCAGCTTCGTCTTGAAGTCCGGGAATCCACGGAAATGAAGGGTTTTACAAAATCTAGTGACGGTTGCGGGTGAAGTGCCGGATTGTTCAGCCAGCTCTGTGATGCCCATCGTCACTACATTGCCCGGAAACTGCAAAATATAGTCCGCCACTTTGCGCTCCTGCGGGTGAAAATCTTGAACCTGCTGCCGGATCGCATGCAAAATGCTCGACAAAAATATCATCCTCTTACGTGAAAAATGGTGAAAATAATTTTAACCATATATCTAATCTTGATGAAAATTATTTCAATATCATCATAGTCAATCCACAGCAGAAACACAAGCTGATTATGCAAAATACCACAATTTCCTCACAAATCATTTCGCGACCGTCAATTGCTCGAATCCGCATGATTGTCCAGCTGCCGCTGCTCCCGGAAATCACGTGGCGCTATGCCAAGGCGAGTTTTGAACGTTCGATGGAAATAGGAGTAACTTTGAAATCCACACATTTCAGCAATTTGCTCCAGCGGCATATACCCATGCAAAATCCGCTCGCAAGCCATCGTCAATCGGAGTTGGATGGCATAGTCCATGACGGATTGATGGAATGTTTCTTTGAAAATATGTGATGCTCTGGACACACTTAGCTGCACGCGGGTTGCTACATCCTGCAGCGTAAACGGCTCCGTAACATTCATTTCAATATAATGCTTCATTTGATGGGCGACCTGTTCACTGCGATTGCGATTCAAATAAGAGGGATGTGCGCGTTCATTTAAGGTTCTCTCCAACATGCGGAAGTAAGCAAAGCTTAGGTGTCTAACAATATCGTTCATGTTGTGGCTTCCATAAAGCCGCTGCTCCTGCATAATCTCCCGCCATATCGACAGAAGACGATCGTCGATTCCGATGTCTACCTTGCCGTGAGTGGTAATCTGGTTCCACCACGCTTGTATCCATGGACCATTCAATATGAAGTAGTAGTCGAGGCTGTGCACTTTTTTGTGAGGGATGCCTGATTCGGGGTGGCGGTACCCTATTTTCAAATCATAATGAGAGCCCGGTGACAGCATGAGCATATCGCCAGGTGTAATTTCCGTATATTGATCATCCATCCAGACATGAGCATTGCCTTCCAACTGTATGCGAATGAGGTAATGCTCCAGCTTAGGGATGACGAGAGTGAATGGCTTCGTGTGTCTCGCATGCCCGGAGTACATAATCGTAAATTCTTCTTGATTGATAGCAGATTGCGACATATTCTCCTCCATCATGTCCATATATAGGTGTCTACGCTCTTTACAAAGAGTATAGCAAAGATAGCAAGATTGTTCATGTTAAAAGGATATCCTTCATTCACACCCCGAAAGCAATGTGGCACAATGAAATCAGTTCATTGAAAACCTTTTCAAAAAGTAAGCCGATATCATAATCGTTCATAACGATTTATACAAAATGAGGTGGATCCATTGAAAATTGGAGTACAGCTTTATACATTGCGCGATGAGATGCAAAAAGACTTTATCGGAACACTGGAGCAAGTGGCGGCTATGGGCTATGAAGGTGTAGAATTTGCCGGCTACGGCGGATTGGCGCCGGAGAAATTAGCAGGTGAACTGAAGCGCCTGAATTTGAAGGCGGCCGGGTCTCATGTCAGCATCGAGCAATTGACTGAACACCTAGATGAGCAAATTGAAATGAATCTTGCCATCGGCAACCGGAACATCATTTGTCCGGGAATTCCGAAGCTGCACGAAGCCGATGAAGACATCTTGGAAGAGTCGGTTCGCGCGCTTGCAGCTGTTGCGGAGCGACTTGCAGCGCATGGAATTAAGCTGGGCTATCACAATCATGGATATGAATTTGAAGCTAAGATTGGGCAGGAGACGGTATTTGATTTGCTGTTCAGGAAGCTGCCTGAAGACAGTCTCTTCGCGGAACTGGATGTTTGTTGGGTGAAGCATGGTGGTTTCAACCCGTTGGAAGTAATCGCTCAATATTCAGGTCGTGTTCCGTTCATTCATTATAAGGATCTCAAATATGATGGAGAAGGCAAGCCAATGACAATGGAGCTTGGTCAGGGTGAACTCGATTTAGTGGGTGTAGCTCAAGCTGCTCGAGAAGCAGGAACGGAATGGCTTATCGTAGAGCAGGATGATTGTCAGCGTGCACCACTTGATAGCGTGCGCGGAAGCCGTCAATGGATTAAGGACAATCTCGGACTTTAATAGAAGACTTCAAGAGAAAACTTCAAGAGGTATGACCTCTACACATATTACAGTTGAATACAATGACCTACACCATCAATCTAAACTCGGGAGGAATAGATTCATGTCAAAAGTATATAAAATTGCGATTATCGGATGCGGCGGCATTGCCAATGCCAAGCACATGCCTAGCTTGGCCAAGCTGAAAAATGTTGAAATGGTAGCATTCTGCGACATTGTTGAGGAGCGTGCGGTTGAGGCGAAAGAAAAGTACGGCACACCGGATGCTAAAGTCTATACCGATTATAAGGCCGTATTGGAAGATAAGAGCATTGACATCGTCCATGTATGTACGCCGAATGATTCCCATGCAGAGATTACAATTGCTTCGCTGGAGAGCGATAAGCATGTATTGTGTGAGAAGCCAATGGCGAAGAAGGCGGAAGATGCACGCCGCATGGTTGAAGTGGCGAAGCGTACAGGCAAGAAGCTTACAGTAGGCTACAATAACCGCTTCCGCAGTGACAGCCGCTATTTGAAGAAGCTGTGTGAAGAGGGCACCTTGGGTGAGATTTATTTCGCCAAAGCGCATGCGATTCGTCGCCGCGCGGTTCCTACATGGGGCGTGTTCTTGGATGAAGAGAAGCAAGGCGGAGGCCCGCTTATCGATATCGGTACACACTCGCTGGATATGACGTTGTGGATGATGGACAACTACGAACCGCATATCGTGCTTGGCAAGGCTTATCATAAGTTGAGCGGCCGTGAGAATGCAGCGAATGCTTGGGGTTCATGGGATCCAGCGAAGTTCACGGTTGAAGATTCCGCGTTCGGGATGATTGTGATGAAGAACGGAGCGACAGTTATTTTGGAATCCAGCTGGGCGCTTAACGTAACATCCAACATCGAAGCGAAGTGTACGCTATGCGGTACAGAAGGCGGCGCAGATATGAATGACGGCTTGACGATTAACGGGGAAAGACACGGCCAACTGTACGATCAAAAATTCCATTTGACTGCGAGTGGCGTTGATTTCTATGAAGGTGATTCTGATAATCCGCCAGATGTAGAGATGCATATGTGGATTGATGCGATTGAAAATGACAAGACGCCAATCATTACGCCGGAACAAGCGTGCGTCGTTTCTGAGATTTTGGAAGCCATTTACGAATCCTCGCGCACAGGCAAAGCAATTTACTTTGACTAATCGGAATAAGCAGCACGAATGCACATGAATCGTACCGAAGGAGGCAAAGAACACTCATGAAATTAGGCGTATTCTTAGTTCTGTACGGACAATTGCCATTAGAAGAGGCATTGGATACAGTAGCAGCTAAAGGTGTGGAAGCTGTTGAGATAGGTACTGGCGGGTATCCAGGCGCGAAGCATTGCAACCCCCATGAACTGTTAGCGAGTGAGGCGAAGCTAAAGGCATTTAAGGAAGCTGTTGCTTCCCGGGGCTTGACGATCAGTGCGCTAAGCTGTCATGGCAATCCGCTTCACCCACAGAAGGATATTGCGAAGCAGTATCATGAAGATTTCATGGCGACGCTGGATCTCGCCGCGAAGCTGGAAGTGCCAGTTGTGAACGGCTTCTCCGGCTGCCCGGGTGACCATGAAGGCGCGAAATACCCGAACTGGCCTGTGGCACCATGGCCTACAGATTATCAGGAAATTCTGGACTGGCAGTGGAAGGAAAAGGTTATTCCGTACTGGACAGAGGTGGGCAAGTTAGCCACTGAACGCGGCTTGAAGATCGGACTCGAGCTGCACGGCGGCTTCTCCGTTCACTCGCCAGGTACGATGCTTCGTCTCCGCGAAGCGGCAGGCGAGGCAATCGGAGCGAACCTTGACCCGAGCCATATGTGGTGGCAAGGCATAGATCCGGTACAAGCAATCCGTATTCTGGGGCAGGCGAATGCCATTCATCACTTCCATGCCAAGGATACGACCATTGATCCTGTGAACATCCATAAGCACGGGATAACAGATATGCAGTCTTATACGATGATGTTGGATCGCGCTTGGCAGTTCCGTACTGTTGGTTATGGTCATGATACGAAGACATGGGCTGATATAATTAGTGCCCTTCGCCTTGTCGGTTATGACTATGTTGTGAGCATAGAACATGAGGATGGCTTGATGTCCGTTGATGAGGGCTTCACGAAAGCTGTTGAGAATTTGAAGCCGATCTTAATGAAGGAACCGATTGGTGAGATGTGGTGGGTCTAGGCCTCAAATCATGCACGCCAAGTAACGTGATATAGGCATCGCATCTTCCTCGTTCTCGTGCATCAATGGATGAATGGAAGGTGCGATTGCTTTTCTAAATAAGATGTTGTCAGTAATGAGCTTATCTATATGAATGGACAAAGGAGCATGCAGCGATGACAAAACAAAACGTAACGATCTGGAATGAATACAGACATGAACAACACAACAAGACCGTAGCTGATATTTATCCGCAAGGGATTCATACAGCGATCGGCGAGGGACTGGGTCAGGAGTTTCATGTGCGCTATGCAACGCTCGATATGCCTGAACATGGGTTGACTGAGGAAGTATTGAATGAGACAGACGTATTGATTTGGTGGGGGCATAAGGCACACGAAGAGGTGGACGAGGCGATTGTAGAGCGTGTCTATCAACGCGTGCTCCACGGGATGGGGCTAATTGTACTTCATTCCGGTCATTTCTCGAAAATTTTCAAGAAGCTTATGGGAACCGGCTGTGATTTGAAATGGCGTGAAGCGAACGACAAGGAACGGTTGTGGGTTGTAGCTCCAGGGCACCCGATCGCAGAAGGAATTGGGGAGTATATTGAGCTTGAAGCGGAAGAAATGTACGGCGAGCACTTCGACATTCCGGCACCGGATGAGCTTGTATTCGTCAGCTGGTTTACTGGCGGAGAAGTATTCCGCAGCGGCTGCTGCTATCAGCGCGGCATGGGCAAAGTCTTCTACTTCCGTCCAGGTCATGAGACATATCCGACCTATTACAATGAGCAAATTCGTCGTGTCATCGCCAATGCGGTGAAGTGGGCTAAGCCGTCGGAACGCACATATCCGAAGTATGGCAACGCTCAACCGCTTGAACCATTGAATTAATGGGACAAGTTAGACAACATGCACGGATTTCGTTGAGATATCATCATACAGCCTAATGTAATTTGAAAGAAAGAGTGGGTATAAACATGACATCAATTGAATCTTCACAACCATTACGCGTCGGAGTTGTTTCAACAGGCAACATATTCCGTGGGGCGCATATGCCTGCATTTCTCTCAAACCCGCATGTTCAGATCGTCGCTGTATGCGATCCGCATAAGCCATCTGCTTGCGAAGTTGCGGATCAAATTGGTCAGGTTCGAGTCTATGAAGACTGGCAGGAGATGCTTGAACACGAGGAGTTGGATATTGTAGATATTTGCTCCCCGAACTATTTGCACGCTCCAGTTGCGATTGCTGCCTTAGAAAAAGGGTTGCACGTATTCTGCGAGAAGCCTGATGCGACGAATCCAGAAGATGCGGTACGTATGCAGCAGGCTGCCGAGAAGTCGGGCAAAGTGCTGATGGTCATGCGGAATAATCGTTTCCGCTCGCGTTCTCAATTTCTAAAACAGTACATTGATGAAGGACAGATGGGGCAGATATACACGGGAAGATGCGGCTGGGTGCGCAGATATGGCATTCCAGGTGCAGGAGGCTGGTTCACAACCAAATCCAAATCTGGAGGAGGGCCTCTGATCGATTTGGGTGTGCATATGATCGACTTGGCCATCTGGCTGATGGGCAATCCGAAGCCAGTTGCAGTATCAGGAGCGACATACGGCCATTTCATGGATAAGGCTGCTCCGTCAGGGAGTCGGGATACGTTCAATGTGGAAGATCTGGCAACTGGATTCATTCGCTTTGACAATGGGGCGACGCTCCAGCTGGAAGTAAGCTGGGCTTCACATATCGAGAAGGAACAATCGTTCGTGGAGCTGCGCGGGACACAAGCTGGCTTCAGCCTGCATGATAATGAGCTTCAGATGTTCACAGTTGCTGCTGGCAAGCATATGAACATGAAGCCCGAAGGATTCACAGATGGATCAGGACATAAGGAGAATGTGGATCACTTTGTCGATGTAATATTAGGCAAAGCTGATCCGATATTCACACCAGAACAGGGTGTAGACATGATCCGCATACTAAATGCGATTTATGAATCGGCGAAGCTTGGCCAAGAAGTAAGATTGTCTCTATAGCCATTCATGCTGATGTAAACCTGAGTACAAATGTGCTGTACGCTCATTTGTACTCAGGTTTTTTTGTGTTCAACAAGCACATCCTAAAAATTACGTTTGGTTCATGGTGTGACAACTTGCGTCATTGCCGGGAAGCCGTGTTGCCTATTCTGCCGTGAAGGCGTCGGAGTTCCAGTTTGCCCAGCAGCAGGACGAGCATTTCATCTTCACCGGCCCGCCGCAGGGTGGACACTAGAGGGGAAAGTATGGCATCCTGAGAAGGATGGATGCATTCATATAATGCCATCTCCTTGGAATGCAAATCGTTCCGTACTGACGATCAGATCTGGGTTCGATTTGAGATAGAGGCTGTCTTTGGATTGCGCTATTTGCAATCACTGTACTTATATGGAGAGCGATTCAGCGGAGACGGAAATAACGGAAACTAAGGGAGGAGCCATCTCCAATGAATTTGAAGAGAAATCGATCGATAGGTGTAAAGATCATAGGGGGCGCCTTATTTATTGTATTAATATGGGTTGCTGCGGATATGTGGTATTCAGACACGAAACAGGTTGCTGCTGTTCCTCTGCAGCTAACGGAGCAGCAATCGCCGCTCCTGTTGTTTGTCGCGAAACACATGATGAGCAGCGATGGCGGAGTCTTTACGAATTTGCGTGACGACTTGCCCGAGTCAGAGCATCAAGCAGCCAATCATCAGATGCTCTCAGAATCAACAGGGCTGATGATGTTGTATGCAGTACAGATGAACAATCGTAACCTGTTCGATAATCAGCTCGCGTTCTTGCAGCGGCGTCTATTAGCGGAGAAAGGCTACGTCCGCTGGCGCTACTCCCCTAAGCATGAACCGACTGACGTTAATGCGGCAGTCGATGATCTGCGTATTGCTCGGGCACTGCTCGATGCGGATCAATTATGGGGGGTCGAGGAAGCAAGACGGATCGCGAAGGGAATCAGCAAGACGCTGTTGGATGGCAATGTGAGCAAGGACTACATGTTCGACCATTATGATTGGAAGTATAAATCCCGCTCAGACCGTGCAACGATCTCCTATATGGATATTCATACGATGGGAATGCTGGCTGTGTTCGATAAGAAGTGGGAGACGGTTCGGAATAACAGTTTGCAGCTAATGAAGAAGGGCTCGATTGGGAACGGGTTGTTCAAGACGTTCTGGACACCTGATCAAGGTTATTCGTCAACGGGATCCATCAATATGATCGATTCCTTATATACTGCGTTGTACTTGGCGGAAGAAGGCGAGGATGTAAGTGCGACAATTCGATTTCTGAAACAGGAATGGAGCCTCCACAAAGGGAAGATCCCGAGTGTATACGCAGAGGATGGGAGTGTCCGAGAAACCTTCGAATCTCCATCAGTTTATGCGCTTGCTGTTCGGATCCTCCAGCTGAAGAATGAGCATGAACTTGCGGAGCAATTGAAGCGGAGAATGTATGCATTTGCCGTGCAGCGTTCCTCCTCGCCGAATTTCGGCGGTTTCGTCGAAGAGAAGGACAATAGTGCCTTCTCATTCGACCAGCTGCAAGTATTGTTGACGGAAGTCAATCCTGTAGGAAGCAAGAAGAATGAAATCAAGGGAAAGTGAAGTAAACGGAAACGAAATCTACAAGTAGATACGATGATGGATGAACTGGGTTAGGTTATAGGACAGGGACTGCCATGGCAGATAGTCACTTATCTGTTGGGCGGTCCTTTTACATAATAGAAATAGGTAATGCTGTAGGAAACATTGCTTTTAGATCCTAACTCGATACAATGAAATGGAGAAATAAATTGAGGTGACAGGTATGAAAGAATGGTACGAGCGGAGTTTCGGTCGCGACTATTTAGTTGTATATAAACATCGTGATTTTCAAGGGGCCGCACAAGAAGTGCATCGGATGATGAAGTGGCTGGAGCTGCCCGAAGCAGCCTCTGTGCTGGATCTATGCTGTGGGATGGGCAGGCACTCACTGGCGCTCGCGGAAGCTGGGTACAAGGTGACAGGAGTAGATTTGTCTGAGGTGCTTCTACGAGAGGCGGCGAAGCTGGATGAAGAGCATGTCGTAACCTTCTTGGCAGGGGACATGAGAGAGCTGCCAGTGGAGGGGGCGTTTGATGCCGTTGTGAATTTATTTACGTCTTTTGGATATTTCCAAGCGGATGAAGACAACGGCCAGGTATTCCATGAAATTCACCGGGTGCTCCGGCCGGGCGGGCAATTTATTATAGACTTCTTAAATCCGAGCTATGTTATGCAGCATCTGGTTCCAGTATCTGAGCGCCAGGATAAAGGGACATGGATTCAAGAGAAGCGGCATATTGAGAATGGATTCGTGAAGAAGGAAATTACGTTGACGGATGAGGGTACAGGGGAACAGCGCCATTATGAGGAGCGTGTTAGACTGTATGAATTAGGCGATTTCCATCATATGATTGAAGAGGCAGGGTTGCAAATGGAGAAGGTATATGGTGGGTATGATGGTTCCTTATACAATGAAGCCGTTTCTTCTCGACTCATCATGGTTGGAACACGTCCGGAGTAAGTCCGAACTAGCAATTGGCAGCGATAACATGGGTGCATTAGACCAGTATAGATGATTAAATGTGACTCAATCTGTGGATGAGGGGGAACAAGTAATGAAGTTGCAGCAGGTGAATGCGAATATTTATGTAGCCAGAATGCCGCTTCCTAACTCACTTCGGTGGGTGAATACCTATTTGCTTCATGGCTCAGCAGGCTGGACTATCATTGATCCGGGGCTTCGTAACAATGAGACAGAGAGTGCATGGGTCAGCTTAATGGGGGAAATGGACATTCATGCTGGCAATACGGCTTCCATTGTGCTGACGCATTACCATCCAGATCATAGCGGGATTGCCGGCTGGCTTCAGCAGCAGTTGTCCGTACCCGTATGGTTGTCGGAAATAGGCTGGAATCACGTTGAGAGGCTGTGGGATGGGAAATCTCCTATGACTGTGGACATGCAGCAGTTGTACCGTAAGCATGGGGCGCCGATAGCGGTAGTGGAATCCATCGGAGTACATATGGATAGCTTCATTCCCCAGGTAACCCCGCTGCCCGATATATCGTTCATTAGGGATGGAGATTTGGTGACGCTAGGGGATGATGCTTGGCAGGCACTTGAGACAGGAGGGCACGCTCCAGGCCATATGAGCTTCTATCATGCGGAAGAGCGTATAATATTGTGTGGTGATCACGTTCTGCCGCAAATAACGCCGAATGTCAGCTTCATGCCGAATAGTGATCCCGAGCCACTGCAGTCCTTCCTCATCGGGCTTGAGCTTCTTGCTGCTCTGGATGTAGAACTGGCGCTTCCAGGGCATCGACATCCATTCCAACATTTCAGGAGTCGTGCGGAAGAGTTAATCCAGCATCATGAAGCACGTCTGCAGGAGATGCAGGTCGTGCTCCACAAGCCGATGACAGCCTACGAGCTGTGCTGTATCAGCTTCGGTACGCTGGATCGTCTAACTGTGCACCAATTCCGCTTTGCAATGGGCGAGACTCTGGCTCATCTCGTCGAACTTCAACGGCGCGGCTTAGCGATGACTACTTCTGCTTCTGGCGAGTTCATGCTGTGGAAGTCATCATAAACTACAAAGATTGCATTTCTTGCTCGCGTTCCGCCTGCTTGCGGTGAGCAATTCGACTGCTTGCCGCAGCGGCAATGGCGCCTACGATATCATCAAGGAACGTATGGATCTGCCCGCTATCCTTATTGTTTAATCGTTCCAAGACTCCTGGCTTCAGTTTATCGACATATCCGTAATTGGTGAATCCGATGCTTCCATATACATTAACAATGGAGAAGGCTAGAATTTCGTCCACGCCATACAGACCCTCATCATTCTCAATCATTTCCTGCAGCGCGGGTGTCAGCTTCCCTTCTTCTGCCATGATATCAAGCTGGATACCGGTCAGAACCGCATTTTGAACCTCGCGTTTGCGCAGCACCTGTTCCACATTGTAGATACAATAGTCGATTGTCAATTCAGGGAAATATTTTTGCTGCAAGAACATAACCAACTCTGCAATTTCTTCTACGCGAACTCCTCGTTTGCGCAGCCACTCGCGTGTCTCAGCTTCGACTTTCTCACTGTCTAGGCTATACGCCTTGGCAGTATGTTTATGATCTGTCACGGAAGTCACCTCTATCTCTTGTCATCATTCCTATACCTATCATTTTGCACCATTGCATGAGGAAAGTATACGACAATGATATACCCAATCCCTGCTTTCCTTACACTCTTTCTCTTGTATTTTCTCGTTGCAATATAGAAACCTCGTCATGTTTTGGACAGCCCTCTCGTATATATAGGTGTATGACGAAGGGACGCCTTATGCACGCTTTATATAAGGAGATAGGCTCCCGCTGATCACACGATAGATGCATAGAGGAGGTTGCTTCGCCTATGGTGCGGACACAATATTTCCGACAAGGTGTACTGGCAGCAGTACTGACGCTGCCCTTGCTATTAACAGCTTGCAATGGCACGAGCGGTGCGATCGATCCGCCGCCAGCAGATGTTGAGGCTAAGATGATGACTGCAACAGATGGTAAGAGCGAATTAACTGTTAATCCAATGGATGCAGCGCAGCAGCAAGCGAATATGACGATATATGCACAGGATCGCCATGGCTACTTGGCTCCAATATCGTATCAATGGAATTCCGAGGATCCGGCGGTAGTGGCGCAGGCGTCACTGGAGATGCTGGTGAAGGACGGGGTGCATAAGGGAATGCTGCCTCCAGGCTTTACGGCTACGCTGCCGAAGGGGACGAGCTTGAAGGTAACGCTCAAGCCGGAGCAGAAGACTGCATTTGTGGAATTATCGAAGGAGTTTGCCACTTACGACAAGAACGATGAGCGCAAGGTGATGGAGTCTATCACGTGGACGCTTACTTCTCTGCCGAATGTAGATCAGGTGCAATTATGGATGGATTCTAAGAAGCTGTCTGAGATGCCAGTAGACCACACCCCAATGGATACGCCGCTTTCCAGACAATTAGGAATTAATTTAGAGAAGGATTTGTCGGTCAATTATCTGCGCTCCATGCCGGTTACGTTGTATTTTTCCAGTTACAGTGAAGAGGGGAAGGCCTATTTTATTCCTGTGACTAGACTGGTTGAGCCATCATCGGATTCAGTGAGAGCAACACTGGAACAGATGATATCCGGGCCGTTGAATAAGAAAGCGATGAACATGGTCATGACCAAAGAAACGAAAATTAATGATATTTCGTCTAATGGCGATACACTGACAGTGGATCTCGCTGATACGATGTTCGAAAAAGGGGATCAAGTTCCTGCAGAATTGGTGAAGGCGGTTGTTCTATCGCTTACTGAACGGCAAGGTGTGAAGAAGGTTCAGTTGAAAATAAACGGCAATATGGATATTCAAGGAACAGACAAGATAAACTATTCGGAGCCGGTCACGCGGCCTGTTGTAAATATGGCTTGGAAAGGATAGATGCTTTTCGCCAAGCTCTTTGGTAGAATAGGGGATGTTACTTTTTACGGACGACAGTGGAAATGTAGGAGGCACTATTAAATGAGAAGCAACGGACGCAAGGCGGATGAACTCCGCCCGGTTACGATTCGAACAAACACGAACAAATACGCGGAAGGATCCGTATTCATCGAAGTAGGCGACACGAAGGTGCTGTGCACGGCTACGGTTGACGAGAAAGTTCCTCCTTTTATGAAGGGGCAAGGCAAGGGCTGGATTACGGCAGAATATTCGATGCTCCCACGTGCAACGCAGACACGCAACCAGCGTGAAGCGAACCGGGGCAAGTTAACTGGCCGTACGATGGAAATTCAACGGCTGATTGGGCGGGCTCTACGCTCGGTTGTTGACTTGCATGCATTAGGTGAGAGAACAATTACGCTTGATTGCGACGTTATTCAGGCTGATGGTGGTACACGTACCACTTCCATCACCGGTTCCTTTATTGCGATGGCAATGGCGATTCATAAAGTGGCGAACCAGCATTCATTGAACAAATACCCGATTACAGATTTCCTTGCTTCGGTTAGCGTTGGTGTCATTCAAGGAAATACGCTTCTTGACTTGAATTACGAAGAAGATTCTTCAGCGAAGGTCGATATGAATGTTGTGATGACAGGACAAGGCAAGTTCGTTGAAGTGCAAGGTACGGGGGAAGAGAGTCCGTTCTCCCGTGAAGAGCTTAACCAACTCCTTGCTAGCGCGGAGAAAGGGATCTTGGAGCTTGTTGAGATGCAGAAGGAAGCACTTGGCCCTATTGCAGACAAGATCGCTGCACGGGCAGCATTGGAGCGTGGGGAGGCAGCCGGTCATGCATCTAGCAAGTGATACGATCATTATTGCGACGAGCAACCAAGGCAAGCTGAAGGAATTTCAGCTTGCTTTCGCCTCGCTTGGCAAGCGTGTGCTCAGCATGGCAGACTATCCGCAATTGCCTGAAGTAGTAGAAGACGGAGATACCTTCAAGGCAAACGCGCTGAAGAAGGCGCAGGAAGTCGCTGAAGCGATTCAACTTCCTGTTCTTGCTGATGATTCAGGACTTTGTGTGGAGCGCTTAGAGGGTGCCCCTGGCGTGTATTCTGCACGATATGCTGGTGGGCATGGCGATACGAAGGCGAACAATGCCAAGCTTCTCGAAGAGTTGGAGAAGCTGCCGGTATCCCGTACAGAACATGAGGAGCTGGGAGAAGTAGCAGAGCATGTACGGAGTGCGGCTCAATTCGTCTGCTGCCTCGTGCTGTATGATCCAGCAGAGAAGCGGTATGTCGATGTCACGGGCACATGTGATGGATTCATCATTGATGAGGCGCGTGGAGAGCATGGATTTGGCTACGATCCGCTCTTCTATGTTCCTGCATTCGGCAAGACGATGGCGGAGCTGTCTCCAGAGCAGAAGCAGAGCATTAGCCATCGCGGCAACGCGATTCGCAAGCTGCTTGAAGTGATGAAGGCGGAGCAAGCTGAGGTATAGCCGCATTGTGCATCTTGATCCCGCATGTTGAATGCTGAAAACACTGAATACTGAATAAATTGAATGTTGATATTAAATTCAGCATGTTACATAACTGCATGTTGGCATGATGCCTGCTTCTCTTGGTGGGAACAACTGCAACAGAACCATTTTCAACGGCATAACAAGCATCGGAGGGCACCTGACTACATAGTTAGTTAAGTTGTCCTTTTTTTCATATCAAAATACTCAGGATTTATACTTTCCAACAACGGAAAAATATGAGAAAATAATGGGCAATAAGGCGAAGGAGGATTGGTTGAAGATGAGTGAAGCTCCACGTGAATTCGGATTTGAAACTTTAGCTGTACATGCTGGACAGGAGGTTGACCCGACTACATTGTCCCGCGCGGTTCCACTGTATCAAACAACGTCTTACGCGTTCAAGGATACTGATCATGCTGCGGATTTATTTGCTCTGAAGGAATTTGGCAACATTTATACACGGTTGATGAATCCTACAACAGATGTGTTTGAGAAGCGGGTTGCTGCCTTGGAAGGCGGTGCAGCGGCGCTGGCTACTGCCTCTGGTCAGGCTGCGATTACGTACGCTATATTGAATATCGCGGGAGCAGGGGATGAGATTGTCTCTGCGACGAGTCTGTATGGCGGAACGTATAATCTGTTCTCGACAACATTAGCGAAGCTCGGCATTACGGTTCGGTTCGTTGATTCCAGCGATCCGGAAAACTTCCGCAAGGCGATTACGAGCAAGACGAAGGCGCTGTATGCGGAGGTCATCGGTAACCCTAGGGGCGATGTTCTCGATATCGAGGCAGTAGCCGATATCGCACATGAGCATGGTATTCCGCTCATCGTAGATAATACATTCCCAAGCCCATTTCTGCTTCGTCCCCTTGAGCATGGTGCGGATATTGTAGTTCATTCCGCAACGAAGTTCATTGGCGGTCATGGCACCTCGATTGGCGGGGTAATCGTAGATGGAGGCAAGTTCGATTGGGCTGCCAATGATAAGTTCCCAGGATTGACAGAACCGGATCCTAGCTATCATGGGGTTGTATATACGGATGCTGTTGGGCCAATCGCATACATTATTAAGGCCCGTGTGCAATTGCTGCGCGATATGGGAGCTGCCATATCTCCATTCAACGCATTCCTGCTTCTTCAAGGGCTTGAAACGCTTCACCTGCGTATGGAGCGCCATAGCGAGAATGCATTGAAGGTTGCTCAGTTCCTTGAAGCACATGAAGGTGTGCAGTCGGTCAGCTACAGTGGTCTGTCAAGCCATCCATCTTATGAGCTTGCACAGAAGTATTTGCCGAAGGGCCAGGGTGCCATCTTAACATTTGAGATTAAGGGCGGAATCGAAGCAGGACGCCAAGTGATTAATCACGTCAAGCTCTTCTCTCATCTTGCGAATGTTGGTGATTCGAAGTCGCTCATTATCCATCCTGCCAGCACAACGCATCAGCAATTGAGTGAAGATGAGCAAATTGCTGCAGGTGTAAATCCAGGACTTATTCGTTTATCTATCGGTACGGAATCCATTGACGATATATTATTTGATTTGGATCAGGCGATCCGTGCAAGTCAGCCTGCTGCTGTCAAATAAGAAGCCATAAAAACAAAGACACACGGACGATACGCTGCTGCGTATCCCGTGTGTCTTCTTTTTATTGGATGAATGAGCTATTGTGGGCTTCAGGTTACCATGCTACACGAATGCGGTATTCTCGCAGCCAAGTGTCCATTTGAAGCAAATAAGCAAATAATTGAGGGCCGGACATCAGTTGACCGAACCAAGGAAAGTTCGAGCTCGCTTCCTCGGAGGCTGCGATACTGCGGATTCGCTCCACATTCACAAATTGATGGAGTGGGGATGATGTATCATCCAGCCGCTCCAACGCAAGACGACGAACGGTATTCAAGTAGTTCGGATTGTGGGTTTTCGGATAAGGGCTCTTCTTGCGGTACAGCACATCTTCCGGCAATACGCCTTCAAGTGCTTTGCGAAGCAGACCCTTCTCTCGCCCACCATATGTCTTAATGCTCCATGGAATGTTGAATACATACTGGACGAGGCGGTGGTCTGTATAAGGTACACGAACTTCTAATCCTACCCCCATGCTCATTCTGTCCTTGCGATCCAGCAAGGTAGGCATGAAGCGGGTAATATTGAGATAGGACATGACCCGCATCTTGGCGGCTTGTGCATCTTCGCCAGGCAGCACGGGGACTTCGCGAACGGCATCTGCATACCGATCGGCTACGTACTGCTCTGCGCGAAGCAAGGAAGCGACTTCAGGCTTCAGGAGGCTGGAACGCAGTGGGGTAGCTAGTGCCCACGGGAAGGTACCGGCATTCAGGGCATCTTCTCGATGGAACCAAGGATATCCGCCGAATACTTCATCGGCCGCCTCGCCGGAGAGAGCGACAGTGGCGCCTTGCTTGATTTCCTTACAGAATAAGAGGAGAGAACCATCAATATCGGTCATGCCTGGCAAATCACGAACCTTCACAGCCTGTTCTAGGGAGGCGACAAGCTCAGGGGTATCGAATTTGATCCAATGATGGGTTGTGCCAAGTTCCTCCACCATACGGTAAATCCAGGGCTCATCGGCATTGGGCTGAAATGCATGGGATTGGAAGTACAGATCGTTATCAACATAATCGACCGAGTACGTATGCACTTGGCCAAGATTATGCCGCTCGTAATGTTGAACGGTAAGGGCCGTCAGCGCACTGGAGTCCAGCCCGCCAGATAACAAGGTGCAGACGGGTACATCAGAGATGAGCTGCCGCTCAACGGTATCCTCCAGCAGCTCACGCACATGTCTAGCTGTCTGTTCGGCGTCCTCTTCATGCGGGATGCTCTCCAGCTTCCAGTAGCAATGAATTCTAAGACCATCCGGACTGTACTTCAAGGTGTGGCCTGGCCGCAGTTCTGATAGCGCTTGGTATATACCGTGTCCCGGGGTTCGAGCGGGACCAATCATCCATATTTCAGCGGCTCCCTCCAGCCCGATGACCGGTTCGATGTCCGGGTGAGCAAGCAATGATTTAGGCTCAGAACCGAATGCGAACCAGCCCTCGCCCTGTGAATAGAACAATGGCTTCACCCCGAGCCGATCACGAGCCATGAACAGATGTCTTTCCGATTCATCCCATATTGCAAAGGAAAAGATACCGTTAAATCGTTCAACACAAGCCTCTTTCCACTCCAAATAGGCAACAAGCAGCACTTCCGTATCACACTGCGTGGCAAATGAATGCCCGCGGCTGATTAATTCCGTTCTTAATTCCATCATATTGTACAGTTCGCCATTATATACAATGGCAAACACCCCTTGCTCCGTGTGCCGAATCATCGGCTGGGCGCCATTCGCGGGATCAATGACAGATAAGCGCCGGTGCCCCAGCGCACATGAACTGGTTAACCATGTTCCCTTCGCATCCGGCCCACGAGAGGATAATGTTGCGGTCATTTGTTCGACAACGCCAGAACATTGGGTCAAATCACGGTTCCAGTCAATCCATCCTGTAATTCCACACATGTTACGTTCATCCTTTCCGCACCAATCTGTCCATCCGGAAGAACGAGCACCGGCATGCTGGAAGATTGAGATAATACCATGGGTATGCGCAAATCGGCATAAGATGTATGTCCATCGGGAGATGATAAAAAAAGCTTCACATATAAGCAGAACTAAAGCTGCATGAAAAGCAGGACTAAAAGAAGCATTGGCTCCAATGAGAAAAGGAGGGGCTGAATGGAGCGACAACCTTATTATGTATCCGTGCAGCAGCGTTCTGTTGTGGCAGAACAAGATGCAGGGAATTATGAATTCGTTGTCTACGCGAATGAGGCAGAGAGGGACAAGCTGCAAAGGCTGCTGAATGAAGTGGATGACGCTGAGACAGATGGAATGTGGGATAACATCATGTTAGTGACGAACCAAACGAATGATAGGATTAACGTCCCTTATCAGCTCCACTTGAACAGAGTATATGCCTACATATACGCAATCGGGACTTCTGAAACAAAGCGATTTGTGGAGCAAATGTTGAAGTGAGGAGAGATGACCATAATGGAATTTAAAGCTGCAAAATTTCGTCGTCCTGTAGAAATCGAAGGGCGGTTGTGCGCCGAGATTGGCCTCATCCCGGATGATGAGAAGCAGAAACCGCTGCTGGCATATGTCGCCCCTGTACGTAATGGCGGCTATGAAATTGTTCGCCTTCTGCGCAACGATGCGCATTATGAAGCAGATTGGTATGACAACAATTTGCATAACGCCTTCGAGGAAATCGCTGCGGAGGAATTCATTATAAGCAATAACGAAATCAGCTGCAGTGATCGCGATTCGATTGTTGATGCTGTCTTAGGTTCCACAGAAGTTCGAGCAGCGGTGGATGAGTTGTTTCAATTAGACACGTAATGCTATCCGTTATCATGCAGCGGAAATGGTTCGCTTTCTTATCATCGGCTTCGTGGAAAGAAATGATCAAGGAACGATGAAGGGAGGTGAGAAACGATGTCAGAGCAATTCAAGCAAAACAAGGGCAATAAATATGCCCATCAGAAGAAACATGCGGATGCCGTACTATCGAAAAACTTCAAGCATCCAGGCGAGAAGAACCATTGGGAGTTTCACAATAAGTAAATAAGTAAATAAGTAAGTTCTGTATCAAAAGAAGGCGGCAATTATACAAGGCTCTGCGATAAGCAGAGCCTCTCATGCAGAGGTATTCTGGGATCGATGTGAGTGGGAAATAAAAAAAAGCCTCACCAACCAATAAAAGGTTCTGTGAGGCATGTTCATGTATATTTAGTAAGCAAATGAATGGCGTCCCAGGAGGGATTCGAACCCCCGACCGACGGCTTAGAAGGCCGTTGCTCTATCCAGCTGAGCTACTGGGACATGAATAAGTTAAATTTAGAACATAAATGATTGTATCAAAGAAATTGACTCTTAGCAATAGGAAAATGAAAAAATATTAATTTACATATCTTTTACAGTTTGAGTATCAGGAAAGCACATATGGTGACCGCGCAGGATAAAGAGTGAATATGATATAATGCATCATATAAGAAGCTCACCTAATTGAGGGAGAACGAGCTGCATACATAGGAGAGATTATCGTAATACATAGGCGCAGTACAGAAAGCAGGTGTTCGTATGACAGAAGATTACAAAGAGCCGGCAAAGAATAATGTCATCCTGTTTCCGAAAACTCATGATTACTACCAAATTGAGTTGACACGGATGCTGGAATCTGAGCGTTACGGCGAAGCAATTGCCCTTCTTCAATTCCTGCTGACATGTGATGGTGAGGACGAACGGATTCGGGAAGAGTGGGACGCGCTGCTGCAATGGCTCGTGTCGGCGTTCCCGGAAGCAGAACGTGCTGCTCGTGATTTGAATATGGCTGAGGGAATAGCCAGTTGGCCGGAGTCCACACCGGAAGAGGAGTCTGAAGAGACCGAACAAGATATCCTGCGACGCCAATTCCAGCAGAAGCTGAATGCGGACGGACAATATACAGAGCGATTGTTTGCTACCCTTGTAGAGGGAGAGATGGATGACCGCAAGCTCCTTATTCTTGAGCAGCTTGCAGCAGCAGAAGATCCGGGTGTTGATGAAGCTTTGGCTAAACTGCTCAAAGAGGAGAACCTTAACTCCTTGCTTCAATTCGGAATTCTTCAAGTTATGAAGAGACGGGGAATGCATGGAGAAATCCGCTTCCCTCGCGGGCAGGAGTCGCTGGTCGTACAAATAGAGGATACTCCGCTTGATAATTCGGGGTTCCCAGAGGCCGCCAAGGCACCAGCGGTGCGTGTGAACGAGGCTGCTTCTGTAAGAGAGCCTTCTCTCGCTTATTTTGCTCAGGAGATATGGCAGCAGTACTTGAAGCATATATACGGTTCTCCATCTTATGAACAGTTGTGCGGGCATGGGCAAGAGGATTCGAACGCTTGGGCGGCAGCGCTGCATTTCATCGTGGCTCGAATGCTGCGTGTCGACGAAGAAGTGGAAGTGAAGCAGCTGTACGGTATCACGAATGAACTTCGTGTGCAATATGAGCTAGCGCTCCGATCCTTAAATCGATCATTGCGCGTACAGTCATAGGATCTGAGGCTAAGCAATGAACGGTCGATAGCGCTTTCGTAGAAGGCCGAATGTGGGAATGACGCCCTCCTTGAAAAAGTTATCGTAGTCGGCTATACTAAAATGGTTATTCTGGACGTGTTATGTTAGGTACACTCTAGCCATGATCTTTTTTTGGAGGGGAAGGCATAAAATGAAAGCAACTTGGGAAAAAATAGAGAAGAACATTGGGGTATTGGAAGTAGAGGTTAATGAAGATCGCGTAGCAGAAGGATTGGACTTGGCATTCAAAAAAGTGTCCAAGCGTGTTAACGTTCCTGGTTTCCGCAAAGGTCGCGTACCTCGCCCAATTTTCGAAGCAAAATATGGTGTGGAAAGCTTGTATCAAGATGCGATTGACATCATCTTGGGCGAAGTTTACACACAAGCTGTAAAAGAAACAAACATCCAACCGGTTGATCAGCCGGAAATCGAAGTTGAACAATTTGCAAAAGGCAAAACGTTCAAGTTCAAAGCAAAAGTAACAGTTAAACCTGAAGTGAAGCTTGGCGACTACAAAGGTCTTGAAGTGGAAGCTAAGGAAGCTGAAGTTACTGAAGAAGAGCTTGACGCTGAATTGAAGCGTCTGCAAGAGCGTCATGCTGAACTCGTTATCGTTGACGAAGAAACAGCACAAAAAGGCGACAGCGTTGTTATGGACTTCGAAGGATTCGTTGATGGCGAAGCATTTGAAGGCGGCAAAGGCGAGCGCTACACATTGGAGCTTGGCTCTAACACGTTCATTCCTGGATTCGAAGATCAATTGGTTGGCCTTGGAACAGGCGACTTCAAAGATGTTGAAGTTACATTCCCTGAGCACTACCATGCAGAGAACTTGGCTGGCAAGCCTGCAACATTCAAAGTGAAAGTTCATGAAATCAAGCGCAAGCAGCTTCCACAGCTTGATGATGAGTTCGCTAAAGATGTTAGCGAGTTCGAAACTTTGGATGAGTACAAAGCTGATCTTACAAAACAGTTGAAAGAGCGCAAAGGACGCGAACTGGAAGCAGCTCGTGAAGCTGAGCTCGTTGAAAAAGCATCTGCAAATGCAGAAGTAGAAATTCCACGTGCGATGATCGAGACTGAAATTCAGCACATGGTTAAAGACTTGGACAACCGTCTTCGCATGCAAGGCATGAACATGGATATGTTCTTGACATTGTCTGGCCAAACGATTGCAGACTTGCGCGAGCAAATGCAACAAGAGGCTGACAAGCGTGTGAAAAACAACCTCGTTCTTGAGCAAATCGCGAAAGAAGAGAACATCACAATTTCCGAAGAAGAGCTGCAAGAAGAGCTTGATAAAATGGCAGCTTCTTACCAACGTTCTGCGGACGAAATCCGCTCCATCTTGGAGAAGAACGGCACGATTGAAAACTTGCGTGAAGAGGCAGCTCTTCGCAAAACAGTTAAGTTCATTGTGGACAACAGCAAGAATTAATTGCATATCGGCTGCAACTGCATCATGCATGTGAGAGCGGCGTAACAGGATAAGGCACGTTACTTTTTAAGGGCGTGCCTTATTTTTTACCACCTGTCTGGTGAAAGTTTGCTGGATTGTAAGTTCTTGATTTACTACATAACGTTTCACCACCCAGCAATTGGGTGTACATAATCAGTATGTAACATATTAGGCGATTCCGACCCGCGAGAAGTCACGAATATAGAGCTTATTTGCAGGGATTACGGGCATTTGCCGCACATAGAATAATGGTAATCGGTGTAAAAATGACACCACGTTCAGAAAATGTTAGAATAGAAATGTAAAGCTATGTAAAGAAAAGAGGTCGGTACCATGAATTTAATCCCGATGGTCATCGAACAGACAAATCGCGGCGAACGCTCTTATGATATTTACTCGCGTCTGCTGAAAGATCGCATTATCTTTCTGGGCAGCGCCATCGATGATGACGTAGCGAACAGCGTCATTGCGCAGTTGTTGTTCCTTCAAGCAGATGATCCAGAGAAGGACATTTTCTTGTATATCAACTCACCGGGCGGTTCAGTTACGGCCGGCATGGCAATTTACGATACGATGCAGCATATCAAACCTGACGTATCTACAATCTGCGTAGGCTTGGCTGCAAGTATGGGTTCGCTCTTGCTGACAGCTGGGGCGCCAGGCAAGCGTATTGCTCTGCCGAACAGTGAGATCATGATTCATCAGCCGCTGGGTGGCGTGCGCGGTCAAGCGTCCGACATTAAGATTCATGCGGACTGGATCTTGAAGACAAGACATAAGCTGAACCAAATATATGTGGATCGCACAGGTCAGCCGATTGAGAAGATTGAACGCGATACGGATCGTGACAACTTCATGAGCGCTGATGAAGCGAAAGAATACGGTCTTGTTGACCAAGTTTTACATCCGGCAAGCCCGGGGCTCAAGTAAGGGGGGACACCGATTGTTTAAATTTAATGATGAGAAGGGGCAATTGAAGTGCTCGTTCTGCGGCAAGTCGCAGGAGCAAGTACGCAAGTTGGTTGCCGGTCCTGGCGTATATATATGTGACGAGTGCATCGAGCTGTGCAATGAGATTGTAGAGGAAGAGCTTGGTCACGAAGAGGAAGTCGATCTGAAGGATATACCGAAACCGAAGGAAATTCGTGCGATTCTGGATCAATATGTCATTGGTCAAGAAATAGCGAAAAAGTCGTTGTCCGTAGCGGTATATAACCATTACAAACGGATTAACACCCAGAACAAGATTGAGGATGTTGAGTTGCAGAAGAGTAACATCTTGCTCGTGGGGCCTACTGGTTCCGGTAAGACACTCTTGGCGCAGACCATGGCTAAAATCTTGAACGTGCCATTCGCAATTGCGGATGCCACATCGCTTACAGAAGCAGGTTATGTGGGCGAAGATGTTGAAAATATTCTTCTGAAGCTGATCCAAGCGGCAGACTATGACGTGGAGAAGGCGGAACGCGGTATTATTTACATCGATGAAATCGATAAAGTAGCTCGCAAATCCGAGAATCCTTCGATTACACGCGATGTATCTGGCGAAGGGGTACAGCAGGCATTGCTGAAAATTTTGGAGGGAACCGTTGCTTCTGTTCCGCCGCAAGGTGGCCGTAAGCATCCTCACCAAGAATTTATTCAAATTGATACGACGAACATCTTGTTCATTTGCGGCGGTGCGTTTGACGGACTGGAGCAAATTATCAAGCGTCGTGTAGGGAAGAAAATTATTGGCTTCAATGCTGATGGTGGTCAGAAGGATTTGAAGCCTGGCGAATACTTGACGATGACACTTCCGGAGGATTTGCTGAAATTCGGACTTATTCCTGAATTTGTTGGGCGTCTTCCAGTCATCTCGACGTTGGAGCCGCTTGATGAGCATACATTGGTTCGTATCTTGAGCGAGCCGAAGAATGCGCTGACGAAGCAGTACCAGAAGTTGCTTGAGATGGACAATGTGAAGCTTGACTTCGAGTCTGGTGCACTGGAAGCCATTGCTCGCGAAGCGATCAAGCGCAACACTGGAGCGCGTGGATTGCGTGCCATCATCGAGGGCATTATGCTTGATGTGATGTATGAAGTGCCATCGCGCGATGATGTAACAACATGTGTCATTACGGAGCAAGTAGTAAAAGAACGAATGATTCCGGAACTGACGACAGATAAGAAACAAGAGGAAAGCGCCTAATAGGCGCTTTTCCGTCCGTTTCCGACATGGGAGAGAATGTATCATGTATTTGCGACATCAGACTAGAGCTGTAAAAGTGGGCGATGTAACGATTGGCGGCAACAATGAGGTTGTCATTCAGAGCATGTGCACGACGAAGACGGCAGATGTAGAAGCCACTGTTGCGGAAATTCATCGACTTGAAGAAGCTGGATGCCAGCTTGTTCGGGTTACGGTCAACAATGAGGAAGCAGCGGATGCGATTAAGGAGATTAAGAAGCGTATCTCGATTCCGCTCGTTGCTGACATTCACTTTGACTACAGGCTCGCTTTGAAGGCGATTGAGAACGGTATTGACAAGGTTCGGATCAATCCGGGCAATATTGGGCGCCGTGAGAAAGTGGAAGCAGTCGTGAAGGCGTGCAAAGAGCGCGGCATTCCGATTCGAATCGGTGTTAATGCAGGATCGCTGGAGAACCACCTGCTCGAGAAGTATGGATATCCAACGCCAGAGGCGATGGTCGAAAGTGCTCTATTCCATATCGGAATTTTAGAAGAACTTGATTTCCATGATATTATTGTCTCGTTGAAGGCATCAGATGTGCCTATGGCCATCGCTGCCTATACAAAGGCTTCTGAGGTAATTCCGTACCCGCTTCACTTAGGGATTACAGAAGCTGGAACACTGTTCTCAGGGACGATTAAGAGTGCGGCAGGGCTCGGAGCCTTGTTATCACTTGGAATTGGCTCGACGGTTCGTGTCAGCTTGAGTGCGGATCCAGTAGAAGAAGTGAAGGTTGCGCGTGAGATGCTGAAGTGTTTCGGCTTGATTTCCAATGCAGCTACACTTGTATCATGTCCAACATGCGGCCGACTTGACATCGATTTGTTCTCGATTGCGAACGAAGTAGAGGAGTATATCTCCAAAGTGAAAGTTCCAATTAAGGTATCGGTGCTTGGTTGTGCGGTAAACGGTCCGGGCGAGGCTCGTGAAGCGGATATCGGCATCGCTGGAGCTCGTGGTGAAGGGCTGTTGTTCCGCTACGGAGAAATGATTCGTAAAGTACCGGAGGCAGAGCTTGTCTCTGAGTTGAAGAAGGAAATCGACCATATCGTCGCTGAATATGAGCGTACGGGTCAGATTCCAGGGCGTAAGCACTAATCGAAATATAAGAAGCTATCTTGTTATCGTATGATACAAGAACACCCACATGCAGCAGTGGCGCATGTGGGTGTTTTCTTTGTCTGTATCCAAGTTACTAATTCAATGATCTCGTTCATGTGTCAGACGAGTTAGTAACCTCAGCGATAGGAGCATTGGTTAGTGAGGGAGCATTTTGCTGCATTTTGCTGTTTCCGTTGAATTTGCCGCCTTCTTTGATAATGAAGGATTGGCACAATACATTGCCTTCCAATCTGCCAGAGCTCTCGATGATGACACTTTCTGTGACGTTGACATCACCTTGCATGAACCCTGCGATAACTAGGCTGGAAGCTTGAATATGGGAATAGGCTTTGCCCGACTCTCCAATAATTACGTTCTGACTGCAATGAACATCACCAGTAATGGTTCCCTCGATCCGTAGGTCAGTTTCGCATACAAGCTTTCCTTCAAATGTAGTAGCTTGTCCAATTAAGGTGTCGGTTCCGCTAATTTTTTTACCAGAGGATTTGGCGAACATATCGTGCTCCTTTCTTATATAAAAATCTTATTCAGGAGTGTTTACATAAGTCATTGGATCAATAGGCTGTCCGTTCTTACGAATTTCGAAATGTAGATGAGGTCCTGTGCTCCGACCTGTTGTACCGATTTTGCCAATGAGTGTCCCTTTTTTCACCGAATCTCCGCTGGCCACCACTCTCTCGCTTAGGTGCAAGTAACGTGTAGTAAGTCCGCTGCCATGATTCACGATGATATAATTCCCCTTCAGCTCATCCCTGTCGGAATCAATGACGACCCCTTCGGCAGTAGCGTAAACCGGATCGCCTGTATCTCCGCCTATATCTAATCCAGCATGGAATGCTTCATTGCGTTGAAACGGATCACTGCGTTCTCCGAAAAGAGAGGTGATTCGTGTGCTACCTGTTGGCCATAAGGTTGGAGTAGCGTTCAACTGCTGCTGGAAGGCTTCGGCATTCTTAAATAGAGGAGGCATTGTTCGTTCCCAATCCTGCCACTTCTTATTCATATGATGGAGCTGCTTATTCGCGTTCTCCCATGCTTCAAGTGGTGAGACAGGCTTTTGGTCGCTGCTGTTCACTTCTGTAGCGGCAGAACGAAGCGTCGACAACTTAGATG
The DNA here is from genome assembly GCF_001894745.1 of Paenibacillus sp. NAIST15-1. GTDB lineage: Bacteria > Bacillota > Bacilli > Paenibacillales > Paenibacillaceae > Paenibacillus_B > Paenibacillus_B suaedae. The sequence continues at coordinate 52,137 of NZ_BBYF01000020.1, read as the reverse complement.
CAGGAAGCATAATATACTCACCACCTAGCGGCAAAGGCAAGGATGCCGTGTCGCGCTTGGTTGACATGGAGTTGGGCTGACCCGTGCCAGGTGACAGCTTGCTATTCTTTGGAGGGTTAGCGCCAGATGGGACTTGTAAATAGGATTGCAATTGCTGTTCCCATTGTGAGATTCTGTCCATTTTCTGTTTCATATCGTTGGAAGAAGCGGTAATAATGGATAATTGCTTGTCCATCTCTGCTAACAGTTGATTCTTCTCCTGCAGTTCAAGCTGTAATTGTTCATGACGAGCAACAATATCATGCATGGTGAATCGTTGAATGACTAACGATAAAAGTAATGCGCTAATCCCGCCAATGACAATAAACATGACAAGTTTAACCACTACAGTTGGAATACTGTATTGAATAACTGGCCGATTTGGTCCTCGCATAAGCATCCACGTCCAGTGGCGATCGTTTGATTTCGTCATAATTCAAGGATTCCTCCTTAACGACACAAAGGTAAAATAAGCTAGAAACGTTTACATAACATTCCTATTGTACATGATTTTCGGTGAAAAGTAAGTAGAATAATGCAACGATTCGACATAAAAATCGGTTTGTGTCGAATAACGAAAAGGTAAATTTTATCACAAATTGAAAAATGATAAAAAACATTTTGCCATTGCCTGCGATTTACGCTACAATCAGATAGTACGTGTTAGCAAAGTTAACATATCGCGTGCAACAGGACTAGAGAATAAGAGAGGTGCGATATATTGATCGATCAAATTCAGGATTGGATCGGAAAGTTTAATGATTTGTGGTATTTGATGCTTATATTTGTCCTGATAACAGCGGGATTATATTTTTCATTCCGAACAGGCTTCGTGCAGCTTTCCGCGATTAAAGAAACGTTCCGTCTTATGTTGGGGCGGGATAAAGGAAAGTCTTCCGGTGAGAAACAAGGCGTTTCCTCCTTCCAGGCATTCGCAATGAGTACGGCCTCGCGTGTTGGTACGGGGAATTTGGCCGGAGTCGCTATTGCCATTTCGTTGGGTGGCCCTGGCGCTGTATTCTGGATGTGGATGATTGCCATTATTGGCGCGGCTTCGGGGTTCGTCGAATCCACATTGGCACAAGTGTATAAAGTGCGCGATGGCAAGGATTTCAGAGGCGGCCCAGCTTACTATATGGAACGAGCGTTGAACGCACGCTGGCTAGGCATTATTTTTGCAGTCCTCATTATTTTCAGTTTCGGATTCGTTTTTAATTCTGTACAGGCCAACACAGCAAGTGCTGCATTCCAGGATATATTTAACTTGGATCCGATTTGGATGGGGGTTATCTTGGCAGTTCTTGTCATCCCGACGATATTCGGTGGGGTTCAGCGGGTTGCTAAGGTTTCTGCGACTGTAGTTCCGATCATGGCGCTAGCCTATATAGCGATTGCCTTGTTCGTCATGTTCGTGAATTTTAGAGAAATTCCGGGCGTGTTTGCTTCTATTATTCAAAATGCCTTTGGATTTGGAGAGGCGCTGGCTGGCGGCGTAGGCGCAGCGGTGATGAACGGGATTAAACGCGGTCTGTTCTCGAACGAGGCCGGAATGGGTAGTGCTCCCAATGCGGCGGCGACAGCCCATGTTAGTCATCCAGTCAAGCAAGGTTTGATCCAGTCGTTTGGGGTATTCGTCGATACATTGCTTGTTTGTTCGTCAACAGCGTTCATTATCCTGTTCTCCGGGATTTCGACGACGGGCGAGCAGAACGGCATTCGATTGACTCAACATGCGCTTGCGGCTCAGGTTGGAGATTGGGCGCACATTTTTATTGGCTTAGCTGTCTTTTTATTCGCATTTACTTCGCTGATTGGAAACTACTATTACGGTCAAAGCAACATCGAATTCATTACGAAGAAAAAGGGTTGGATGCTTGCCTATCGACTAGGTGTCATAGCGATGGTTCTCTTCGGTTCTGTTGCGAAGATGACCCTAGTATGGAATTTGGCAGACTTGTTCATGGGCTTCATGGCGTTTATTAATCTCATTTCCATTATGCTGCTTGGTAAAGTGGCATTTGCGGCTTTGAAAGATTATATGGGTCAGCGTAAGCGTGGCGAGGAGCCAGTCTTCTATGCAGATTCTGTTCCAGGACTGAAGCATGCAGAATGTTGGGAAAGAAATAATAACTCATAATCACATACGCTTATAATGCATCCGGCAAAGGGTAATACTACCAAGTAGTAAACTTTGCCGGATTTTTTTGTCCTTGCGAGGGCGTTATGGGAGGATGAAACGATGAATTTAAGCGTAATATTGATGCTGATCAATGCGTTCTTTGCCGTAGTTATTGGCATATACTTCTGGAATCTGCTGCGCAGTCAGAAAGGAAATCGCACAGCTGTTGATCGAGAATCGCGCAAGGAGATGGATAAGCTGCGCAAGCTAAGGTCTATTTCCTTGACGAAGCCGTTAGCAGAGAAGACAAGACCTGCGATCATGAGCGATATTGTTGGGCAGAAAGATGGATTGAAGGCGCTCAAAGCTGCTTTGTGCAGTTCGAACCCGCAGCATGTGATCATCTATGGCCCACCAGGCGTAGGTAAGACGGCTGCTGCGAGAGTAGTGCTGGAGGAAGCGAAGAAGAATGCGAGCTCGCCATTTACAATGGAATCCAAGTTCACTGAAATCGATGCGACGACAGCAAGATTTGATGAACGTGGCATTGCCGACCCATTAATAGGCTCGGTTCATGATCCAATTTATCAAGGTGCTGGTGCGATGGGAGTCGCTGGGATTCCACAGCCGAAGCCGGGAGCGGTGACGAAGGCACATGGGGGCATGCTGTTTATTGATGAGATTGGTGAGCTTCATCCGATACAGATGAATAAACTGTTGAAGGTACTTGAAGATCGTAAAGTATTTTTGGAGAGCGCTTATTACAATTCGGAAGACTCGAATGTACCTTCGTATATTCACGATATTTTTCAAAATGGATTGCCTGCGGACTTCAGGCTTGTGGGAGCGACGACCCGCTCTTCCCAAGAACTCCCGCCAGCGCTTCGTTCACGTTGTATGGAAATCTACTTCAGGCCGCTGCTTCCTGATGAAATCGGAGCTATTGCAGAAAATGGTCTGAAGAAAATTGGCTTCCCGCACTCGCCAGAAGCGGTAGATATGGTGAAAAAGTACGCGACCAATGGGCGTGAGGCGGTGAATATTGTCCAACTGTCGGCTGGACTGGCGATGTCAGAAGGGCGGACATCGATTGATGCGGCTGATGTAGAATGGGTTGCCAACAGCAGCCAGATTGCTCCGCGTCCTGATCGCAAAGTTCCTGCAGAACCACAGGTTGGTCTCGTGAATGGCTTGGCTGTGTACGGTCCTAGCATGGGAGCGCTGCTGGAAATTGAAGTGAGTGCGATCCGTGTGAAGAGTGGGCACGGCAAGTATACAATTACGGGTGTTGTCGAGGAAGAAGAGCTGGGCGGTGGAAGCCGAACGCTGCGCCGCAAGAGTATGGCGAAGGGGTCTATTGAGAACGTATTGACCGTGCTTCGCAGCCTGGGACATGAGACATCCAACTTCGATTTGCACATTAACTTCCCAGGCGGATCGCCAGTAGATGGTCCATCCGCGGGCATGGCAATGGCGATAGCCATCGCATCAGCATTGAATGGATGGCCTGTGGACAATAAGCTTGCGATGACAGGTGAAATCAGTCTTCATGGGCGCATTAAGCCGGTCGGCGGCGTACTTGCCAAGGTGGAAGCGGCTTTTCAAGCAGGAGCAACTCGCGTGCTTATTCCGAAGGAGAACTGGCAGGATATCTTCGCAGGCTTGGATGGAGTGCAAGTCATACCCGTCGAACACATTGAGGAAGGCTTCCAACATGCATTCGGCAGTGAATGGAAGGGAGATGCACAGCATAAGCCGCAACCGTTCGAACGTGCCGTGGGCACCTCGCTGCCGTTGCTGCATGCAGAAGGATCGGAGAAGAATAGCAGTTCTTCTGATGGGAGCAGCTATAGCTGATCGGCCTGTGGAAAATTGGTGTTTTACTTGAACATTTGATAAAATGTTGGTTGCAATGTACTAGATAGATCATGATAGCCATGGGGGTGCCGAACGATGGGGCTTAAATCGAACAAAGACCGCCGCCTGCCTCTGCTCCCGCTACGAGGCTTGCTCGTGTACCCGAGCATGGTGTTGAACTTGGATGTGGGGCGCGATAAGTCGGTACGGGCACTTGAACATGCGATGCTGGAAGATCAATTGCTGCTGTTGTGCACGCAGTCAGAGGTCAGCATCGAGGAGCCTTCTCAGGATGATATTTTCCGTATAGGCACGATAGCGAAGGTTCGTCAAATGTTACGTCTGCCTAATAACACAATACGTGTGCTTGTTGAGGGTGTTGAGCGCGCTGAGATCGTTGAATATGTGCCTAATGAGGAGTTCTATGAGGTTCAGGTGCATGTATTGCATGAAGAGACGTCGGATGATACTTCAGAGACAGAAGCGCTCATGCGCATGGCATTGACCCAGTTCGAGAACTATGTGCAAATGTCGAAGAAGGTGTCGCCAGAGACGCTAGCTTCCGTAACGGACATCGAAGAACCGGGTCGGATGGCGGATGTGATCGCCAGCCACTTGTCCATCAAGCTCAAAGATAAACAGGCGCTTCTGGAGACGGTGGATAGCAAAGCCCGTCTGCATAAGCTGCTTGAGCTGCTCAATAATGAGAGCGAAGTGCTGGAGATGGAGAAGAAGATTGGCCAGCGCGTGAAGAAGCAGATGGAGAAGACACAGAAGGAATACTATTTGCGTGAGCAAATGAAGGCGATCCAGAAGGAATTGGGAGATAAAGAAGGCCGCGCGGGCGAGGCCGAGGAGCTGCGTGCCCAATTGAAGGAGCTCGAGGCTCCGGATAAAGTTCGTGAGAAAATCGGCAAAGAAATCGATCGATTGGAGAAAATGCCGGCTTCTTCCGCAGAAGGTTCGGTGATTCGAAACTATATCGATTGGCTGCTTCAGATTCCGTGGGCTCAGCTCTCGGAGGATGATCTGGATCTGAGCAAGGCAGAATCCATTCTGGAGGCCGATCATTATGGACTTGAGAAGCCGAAGGAACGTGTCCTTGAATATTTGGCTGTACAGCAGCTAGTCAAAGAAATGAAAGGGCCGATTCTATGCCTTGTTGGCCCTCCGGGTGTCGGGAAAACGTCGCTTGCAAGGTCAATTGCGAAATCGCTTGAACGGAAATTTGTTCGTATCTCGTTAGGTGGGGTGCGTGACGAGGCGGAGATTCGCGGTCATCGTCGTACCTATGTAGGTGCAATGCCAGGACGAATTGTTCAGGCGCTTAAAAATGCGGGCACGATGAACCCAGTAATGCTGCTTGATGAAATCGACAAGATGGCATCTGACTTCCGTGGGGATCCGGCATCTGCACTGCTGGAGGTATTGGATCCAGAACAGAATAATGCATTCAGTGATCATTTCGTTGAGCTCCCGGTCGATCTGTCCAAGGTTCTGTTCGTGACAACTGCCAATGCGGTTCACAATATACCGCGTCCGCTGCTGGATCGGATGGAACTGCTGTCCTTGTCTGGATATACGGAGCTTGAGAAGCTGGAAATCGCGAACAGGCATCTGCTTCCGAAGCAGAAGGAAGCCCATGGATTGCAGGCGAATCAGCTGACGGTTCAAGAGGACTGCCTTCTGAAAGTGATTCGTGAATATACACGTGAAGCGGGAGTTCGCCAACTGGAACAGCAATTGGCTGCGCTATGCCGCAAGGCTGCAAAGCGAATTGTATCTGAACAGGTGGAAGACATACAGATTCACGCCCAGCAATTATCCGAATATTTAGGTGTAGCTCGATATCGCTATGGTCTGGCAGAACAAAATGACCAGATCGGAACGGTGACAGGTCTTGCGTGGACGGAAGCGGGAGGGGACACGCTTAACATTGAGGTTACCGTGGTTCCTGGCTCCGGTAAGCTGCAATTGACAGGCAAGCTTGGCGATGTCATGAAAGAGTCCGCACAGGCTGCATTTAGCTACATCCGCTCGAAGGCGGCACAGTGGGGATTGGAGCCCGACTTCCATGAGAAGCTGGATATTCATGTCCATGTCCCTGAAGGAGCGATTCCGAAGGATGGCCCTTCCGCCGGAATCACAATTGCGACGGCACTTGTATCGGCGTTCACTAATCGGTATGTATCCAAGGATGTTGCAATGACCGGTGAGATTACATTGCGCGGGAGAGTACTCCCGATTGGTGGATTGAAAGAGAAGTCGCTGGCCGCGCTTCGTGCAGGAATCAAGACGGTTCTGTTCCCACATGACAATGAACGCGATCTAGCGGATATCCCGGATACAGTACGGCGGGAGCTGACCTTTATACCAGTAGCTCATATGGATGAAGTGCTGCAGCATGCGTTGCTGGAAGCGACTTCATCATAATGGTATAGCAACAAGACGGATGCGCGTGCAGCGCATCCGTTTTTCTTTTTTTTTGTGAAATGACGGGAATCGTGTACAATTGTACAATAGACAGAACAGAATGTAAGGTGAGGATAATCGCGTATGAAAATAACAAATGCTGAATTTATTATTAGTGCTGTTGGATCTGCACAGTATCCAGATGACGGGTTCCCGGAGATTGGTCTGGCAGGCCGATCGAATGTAGGGAAGTCATCGTTAATCAATCGCATGATTATGCGCAAGAACTTGGCGCGTACAAGCTCGCAGCCGGGAAAGACACAGCAGTTGAACTACTATCGCATTAATGAAAATATGTATTTCGTGGACGTGCCGGGATACGGGTATGCCAAGGTATCGAAGACGCAGCGCGCTGCGTGGGGACGCATGATTGAAGCGTACTTCCAAGAGCGTGAGACACTTCGCCTTGTGCTGCTGGTTGTTGATTTGCGCCATGCGCCTACAGCAGACGATTGCATGATGCATGACTGGCTTACGCATTACGGCGTCCCGGTATGTGTGGTTGCGACGAAGGCTGATAAAATATCGAGAAACCATCTTCCGAAGCATGTGAAGCAAGTTCGTACCACCCTTGGGTTGTCATCGGATGCTCCGTTTGTCATGTTCTCCGCGGAGACAGGACAAGGCCGTGAAGAGTTATGGGACATTATTAATCAGCATGCAAGCGTTAATTCGTAAGCATGTTGGATAAAAAGCGGGGTAGTTCCGGCCTCAGTCCGTTTTTTTGCGAAATGCACCATAAAATGGCGGCTCATGAACAGGAATTCATATTCTCCCTGTAGTATAATAAACATGTATAAATATTATATGTTGAATACAGGTAAGGAGAGTTTTTATGGCTCGGCGGTTAGCCACAGAGTATGTGAAAGCCAGTTTACAGTTAACGGAAGCTCAATTGACCCGATTTGTGCAATCGCTCGCGAAGCAATCTATTGTGGGGCGGGTGAAAGTATTAGAAAACGGTAATCAAGAGGTGGTTCTTGAGGACGGCCAGGGTGATGAGATCATATTCCTGTTCGAGAAACAAGGCAATCGGTATGTCTGTGTAACGTCTTGCCGCTTGGTTCATCCGAAATTGACACAAGTGATGCATAAGCTTGTGGCGACATTCCGTGGCGAAGCGGTAGTCAATCGGATTTTTGCGGGATTTACAATCACTTATTATTACGCAGATGGGGCTGTTCGCAAGATTGTAGAGCAGAAGGAAGAGCCTCGCGTTATTTTCGAACATAAGGATACGGTACAGGACTTGCATAACATGTACCGTAACGAACATGTAGAAATACGAATTGCGAGTATTAAGGAGCGCATCAACAGTTTGCTCGATAAGCGCAATCGAAGCCTGTCAGCAGATGAGGTTCAAGCTGTAGATCAGCAGCTAACAGCATTGGCAAAGCAATTGTTCATCTTGGAAGCCTGAGCGGCACTTGAATATGAAAGAACTTAAGGCGTATGCCTTAAGTTCTTTTTTTTGTTCTGCAGCGAATATTGGGCGGGCGTACTAGACACCTATTAGAGGCTTTCGCCATATAGTAGACAGGGAAAATGGAATAGTCAGGGGATAAGTGGATAAAAAAGTGTTGCATTTATGTGAGTAAGATGTTATTTTTAATCTCGTTGAAAACAATATAGGAACCAGGATTCACTCAGGACATTGCATGTTGCGAGAGATTTTTCCCTCGGGAAGTGAATGACGTAGGTCCTAGCGGATGAAATTATTTTTTCAAACATTTTATTCCTAGGAAGGGGGAACCGAAAGATGGAATACTCAACTTTCGGAAGACATGTTGCTGTTGACACGTGGGGAGTCGACTTCGATTTGCTGAACAATGCTCAATTGCTTGAAGCACAACTGGTAGAAGCCGCTGAAGCGTGTGGTGCAACGGTCTTGTCTGTTCAATCTAAACAGTTTGACCCACAAGGGGCAACAGTTCTAGTTATGTTGTCAGAAAGTCATCTTTCAATCCACACTTATCCTGAACGTGGATTTGCAGCAATCGATTGTTACACTTGCGGAGAAACAGTAGACCCGCAGCTAGCCATTGATTACCTGGTCTCTGTGTTGAAACCGGAGAAAACGTACGCGAAGAAACTTATTCGCGGATTAGGCGAATTGCAAGTGGTTACTCCGGATATGAAAGTATCCGAATTGGTATAAACGACAATAAAGACCCGCTCATCCTCGTGCTTGGCACAGGGTGGGGCGGGCTTTTTTTTATTCTCATACAGAGACAACCTCATAGCTCGGTTATTTGTCCACTTGTTGCTCCATAAGCTATATACATAATCATATATAGTAGGTGAATGCTGATGAGACCTAGACGATTTCGAGGCGGTATCGTATGGATGGTTGTGTTGTTCATGCTGCTAATATGGCCTTCCATTCAAGTGTACAACTTATTGTCACCGAAGGCAGAAGCGTCCGACCCGCTTAAAATGCTGTACGAAGTAGCTCAATTTCAAACGAACCTGTTAAAAGGATCATTGCAGGAAGCAGCGCGGTATGACTCGACAGAACCGCTTCAAAAATTGAAGCTTGTTGCTTATTCAGCAGCATTTGCACATGAAAGACTGGTTCGTGCGGTTGGGAAGAAGCAGCTGCCAGAGCTGCCTAGCCTGAATAAGGTTGTAGAAACCATCACATTGATGCAGTTAAATGGCGATCGCCCATTAACGGACAGTGAAAAAGAGATGATCAGCATGAGCGCCGAGGCAATGACCCGACTCTATGACAGCTATGCACTCGTCTATAACAGCAGCGGGGGATGGATCGCATCCAAGCGTGAAGAACTGGTTAGCGCAGACAAGGATTTGAAGGAAGTGCTGGAATCTTATTTTACACCGAAGTGAACTGGCAAAAAGTACATAAAAAAAGAATGACATTGGGGCGTTGCAATGATAGTATAAGGTGCAGTTAGCCCGTACAAACTAAAATTTGACATGCATTTCATAATATTTTCAAATTACGAACGAATGTTCTTGTTGATCTATGTTATAATGATTATCATCTGAGAATGTACTAAATTTTGAAAAGCAGGTGAAATGAATGCACATCATCGTCGTCGGCATGAACTATCGTACGGCGCCCGTAGAAATTCGGGAGAAGTTTGCAGTGCCCGAAAGTGATTGGCAAGAGGCGCTGAGACAATTGAGACAGACGAAGAGCGTGCTCGAATGCGTGATGGTGTCGACATGCAATCGCACAGAACTGTATGTGGTTGTCGACAGATTGCACATGTGCGGTCACTTCATCCGCAGCTTTATGGAGACGTGGTTCGGCATTTCCAGACAGCAATTTACACCGCACCTCTATATATATGAAGATGATCAGGCTGTCGAGCATTTGTTCCGGGTCAGTTGCGGCTTGGATTCCATGGTCATCGGCGAAACGCAAATTTTAGGCCAAATCCGTAATGCCTTCTTGTTCGCGCAAAATGAAGGGGTAACCGGGACGTGGCTGAATACCGTATTTAAGCAGGCGATAACACTCGCGAAGAGAGCACATGCCGAAACAAGCATTAACGAAAATGCGGTATCGGTCAGCTATGCCGCAGTGGAGCTTGGCAAGCGAATATTCGGATCGTTCCAAGGAAAGAAGGTACTCATTCTAGGCGCAGGCAAAATGAGCGAGCTGACTGTGAAGCATTTATATGCCAACGGGGCTGCGGAGGTAATGGTAGCAAACCGTACCCTATCTCGTGCGGAAGAGCTGGCGAAGCAGTTTAACGGTCGGGCAGGTACGCTTGATGCGGCCGAACAGATGCTGGCTGAGGCTGATATTGTGATTAGCTCAACGGGTTCGAAGGAATATGTACTGACAGCGGATGATGTGAAGCGGGCGATGAGCAGACGCAAATCTCGGTCGCTGTTCTTCATTGACATTGCCGTGCCGCGTGACTTGGATCCGGCGATTAGTGACGTGTCGAATGTATTCTTATATGATATCGATGATCTGCAAGGTATTGTGGAGAGCAATCTGGCACGTCGCCGCAAGGAAGCGGCGAAGATCGAAGCTTTTATCGCAGATGAACTCGAGGAGCATCGTCATTGGCTCAAAATGCTGGGTGTAACTCCGATGATTCGATCTTTACAGTCCAAAGCAGAACGCATCCACCAGGATACGCTGCAAAGCTTGTTCAATAAACTTCCCGAGCTGTCTGAACGGGAAGAAAAATTGATACGCCGTCTGACGAAGAGCATGTTGAACCAAATGATGCACGACCCAATTAATCAAATTAAAGAGCTCGCCGCTGAGAAAAATGGGGACGAGGCATTGCGGTTATTTTCGCAAATTTTCGCACTGGAGCAGCCAGAAGCGGGTGGCAAGGAGGAGCGAGGCAAGGAACAGCCCTCACCCCAAGTCACCGTGAATCGAAATACGGAACCCGAGCGGGGGAAGTCTGTGCTGTCTTGGGCAGCCGTCACATGGTAGAGGAAGAACAGGAGGCGGCAGGCATCGATGGTTACGAATAGTTGGATTTACGATGCGATTATCTACACATACGCCCTGAGCCTTCTGTTTTATTTTTCCGATGTGGTAGGAGTCAATCGGAAAGCGAAGCGGATGGGCGCAGGGCTTCTTACTTTTGTATGGGTACTTCAGACGATCTTCTTGATTGTAAGAATGGTGAGGCATCAGGATGTGCCCGTTTTTAGTAGTTTTGAATTTATGTTTTTGTTTTCATGGTTCCTCGTGACCGTATCCATTGTCATTAGCAGGTTCTTTCATATCGAATTTATCGTTTTTTTCGTCAATCTTATTGGGTTTGCCTTATTGCTCGTGAACATGCTTAACGACCCGACAATGCCTGCATCGATGAAGGAATGGGAGATGATGCGTAATTTGCTCTCTTTCCATATCTCGCTTGTAGCCTTTGGTTTCGCAGCCTTAACGATTAGTGCCGTATTCGCGGGCATGTATGTATTTCTCCATCATAAGTTGAAGGCTAAGCAATGGTCTGACGCGGTGCGGCGCTTGCCTAGTCTTGAACGAATTGAACGCTTTTCGTTTCTAGCTGTCGTAATTGGCATTCCGATGATTTTACTGTCGCTTGCCGTAGCAGTTGGGGCTATTCTGCTCGACAATCGTACGGAATTGCTGATTGATTTTAAGATATGGTTTACGTTATTAGCGCTTTTATTCTATGGCTCTTATATTGTGAAACGCTCGCGTAATGATTCAACAGGATTTCGACTTTCTTTGTTGAATTTAGGATGTTATGCGGTAATGATGCTCAATTTCGCATTGAATTCATTGTCGACATTTCATCGCTGGATTGGAGTGTAGCGAATGGGAGATTCCCCTCTGTATCCGATTATGCTGAAGCTTGTTGGCAAGCCATGTACGGTGATTGGCGGCGGCAAGGTAGCTGCGCGCAAGGTTCGTCACTTGCTGGCGAGTGGTGCTGAAGTGAAAGTGGTCAGTCCCGTATTGACTGCAGAGCTTTGGCACTTTGTCCATGAAGGTAGCATTGTTCATATCGCAAGAGAGTATGAAGAGGGGGACGCCATTGGAGCGCTGCTTGTGTTTGCTGCGACAGATCACTGTGAAGTGAATGAGCGAGTAGCCGCGGAAGCAAGGCGCTGTGGGGCGTTTATCAATATTGCTCATAGTCCGGAACAGAGTGACTTCGCCAATCCTGGGACGGTGCAGCACGGAGATGTTCATCTCGCTGTATCGACTGGCGGCGCTAGTCCAACTTTGACGAGAAGTATATTAGCCAAGCTGTCCAAGTTAATGGACGATGAGTTGGCGCGAGTAGCGGAGATGCTGCTGCACGCACGCAAGGCTTCGCATGATGTGCTGCCAGACACGGTAGATCGCCAGCGAGCAATGCGGCACTATGCAGAAGAATGCTGGCGAGCCTATGAATGTAATGTCACACTTCCCAAGTGGGAGGACTGGGTCACGGCGTGGCTCGCCCAATATCAATAAATGAATGAATAATTTAGGCAAGCAGGAGGGGCAACTAGATGCGTACTATCATTGTTGGGACAAGGCAGAGCGCCTTGGCATTGACGCAGACCGGGCATGTGATTGCGGCGTTGGAGACCATTTGCAAAGAGAACAACCTTCCGTTCCGATTCGAAATTAAGAAGATCGTAACGAAAGGAGATCGCATCCTGGACGTTACCTTGTCCAAGGTAGGCGGAAAAGGGTTGTTCGTGAAGGAGATTGAACAAGCGTTAATGGATAAGGAAGTGGATATCGCGGTTCATAGCATGAAGGACATGCCTTGGGAACTTCAGGATGGACTGACGGTTGGCGCTGTGCCCAAGCGGGAAGATCCAAGAGATTGCTTGATTATGAAGTCTGGCACCTCGATTGAGGATTTGCCCATAGGTGCGAAGGTAGGCACGAGCAGCTTGCGCAGATCTTGTCAATTGCAGGCGCATAGACCGGATTTGCAGATCGAGCCATTGCGCGGCAATATTGATACACGATTGAAGAAGCTAGAGACGGAAGGATTCGATGCAATCGTTCTTGCTGCAGCAGGACTTCATCGGATGGGATGGCAGGATCGTATCACATCCTATTTGCCGACAGAACTGTGTCTCCCAGCGGTAGGGCAAGGGGCATTGGGGATTGAATGCCGTGCAGATGATGAGGAAGTACTGTCGCTGCTTGCGCGTTATCACGATGTAGATACTGCTCGTACCGTTCAGGCGGAGCGGGCATTTTTAGGCCGCTTGAATGGCGGGTGCCAAGTGCCGATCGGAGCGTATGCAGAGCTTCATAACGCAGATGACACGATACGCTTAACTGGTCTTGTCGGATCGGCGGAAGAGAATACGATTTTGAGTGACACAATGGAAGGCGGTCAACCAGAGGAACTTGGTATTGCAGTTGCAGAGCGTCTGCTGGACCGAGGAGCGGAACAAATGCTATCCCAATTAAGGGGCTGATATGAATGGAACGGCATTCCTCTGAAATAGGTATTGTCTATCTGGTAGGCGCAGGGCCAGGTGACGTAGGGTTGATAACGGTCAAAGGCTTGAATTGTCTGCAGGAAGCAGATGTTGTTGTCTATGATCGTCTCTCTAGCCCTCAATTGCTCAGATATATGAAGCAGGGCGCTCGTAAGATCTATGTGGGCAAGCTGCCTGATCGACATGCGATGAAGCAGGCGGATATTAACCAACTGCTTGCTGATCTAGCACAGGAAGGAAACAGGGTCGTTCGCTTAAAGGGGGGCGATCCTTGTGTGTTCGGCAGAGTGGGAGAAGAAGCAGCTGTGCTGAAGCAGCATGGAGTTCCGTATGAGATCGTTCCGGGAGTCACCTCTGCTGTTGCGGTTCCTGCGTATGCGGGCATCCCTGTGACTCACAGGGACTACGCGTCTTCCTTTTGTGTAGTGACTGGACATGAGAACCCGGACAAGCTGGATGAGTTCATCGCGTGGGAGCAGATGACCCAATCTGCTGGAACTTTGCTGTTCCTTATGGGTATCGGCAAGCTGCGTGTAATAGCCGAACGATTGATGAGTCATGGGCGGGCAGCGGATACACCTGTTGCATTAGTGCGCTGGGGAACAAGAGTTGAGCAGCGCACGCTCGTAGGGACTCTAGCGACGATCGCGAATGAAGCAGAGCGTGCTCGCTTCGAGTCGCCGGCAGTCATTGTCGTGGGGGATGTTGTGAAGCTGCGAGAACAGCTAGCTTGGGCAGAGGAGCGACCGCTGTTCGGTAAGAGAGTACTTGTCACGAGGAGCCGTTCGCAGGCTAGCGAGCTTGTTAAGCCCATTGAACAGCTTGGAGGGGAGACGTATGAATATCCCGTCATTGAGATGCGGGCGCCCGTCTCTCTTGGGAAACAGCAAGCGATTCATCAGGCTTTTATCCATGCACAGCAATATCAATGGCTGGTTCTGACGAGTGTGAATGGCGTCAAGTATTGGTTCCAACACTTGCAGGAGCAAGGGCAGGATATTCGCCAATGGGCGAATGTACGAATCGTAACGGTAGGCCCCAAGACTGCTGAAGCGCTTCGCGAATATGGAGTGCAGCCAGATGTATCTGCTGCTCAGTATAGCCAAGAAGGGGTATGGGATGCCCTTCGTCCATTAATCTCGCCAGAAGAGCGCGTGCTTCTTGCACGGGGTGATCTGGCGCGCCCTTGGCTGAAGGAGATGCTGCAGCAGCATGGCCTGCTTGTGGATGAGGTCGATTTGTACGAGACTGTGCTGCCTGAGTACGATGATCCTTATTTAGTGGAATTGCTGGAAGAGAACGCGATTCATCTGATTACGTTTACAAGTTCCTCGACGGTTACGAACCTGATCGCCGCACTCGAACGCATGGGGGTTCCTGACCCTGTAGCGAAGCTTGGTGGCGCTCAAGTGGTGTGCATCGGGGAGATTACAGCGCGCACGGCGCGTGATGCAGGCTTGCAGGTTGCTGCAGTCGCAGAACGATCTACCATTAGCAGTATGGTGGACGAGATGTGCAGACTTAGCAGTGCTGACAAGGCGCATATACACATTCAAGGAGGTTGCTAACATGGTATTTCCAACTACAAGATTACGCCGCCTACGGAAGACGGCAGCTCTCCGCAATATGGTTCGCGAGACTGTATTGACAGTCAATGACTTAATTATGCCTATATTTGTGACGCATGGTACAGGGATTAAGGAAGAGATTAGCTCCATGCCGGGAGTTTATCATTTCTCCCTTGACCGTATGGATGAAGAAATAGACGAAATTGTTCAATTGGGTATACCAGCTATTGTGCTGTTTGGTGTCCCAGCTTCGAAGGATGCTGTCGGAAGCTCTGCATTCGCCACGGATGGAATCGTCCAACAAGCGACAAGACGAATTAAGGCGGCTCACCCTGACCTGCTTATTATTGCGGATACATGTCTATGCCAATATACCGATCATGGGCATTGTGGAATGGTTCATGTGCATGAAGTGAATGGATGCGAGGTAGGCGAGATTGATAATGACGAGTCGCTCGAGTACTTAGTGCGTACGGCGGTGTCTCAAGCAGAAGCGGGGGCTGATATTATAGCGCCATCCAATATGATGGATGGATTCGTGCATGCGATTCGTGCAGGTCTTGATGAGGCAGGTTATCATGATGTGCCAATCATGTCCTATTCGGTGAAGTATGCATCGGCATTCTATGGTCCATTCCGAGATGCGGCTCATTCCGCGCCTCAATTCGGTGATCGCAAGACTTATCAGATGGATCCTGCCAATGTGCGCGAAGCAATTCGTGAAGCAGAAGAGGACGTTCTGGAAGGCGCGGACATGCTTATGGTGAAGCCAGCCATGGCATACATGGATGTTATCCGTGTGATGAAGGATCAATTCGATTTGCCGCTAGTGGCTTACAATGTGAGCGGCGAGTATTCCATGGTGAAGGCAGCGAGCAAGCTTGGATGGGTTGATGAACGTGCTATTGTGAGCGAACTGCTGCTTGGTCTGAAGCGCGCGGGAACAGATATGATTATTACGTATCATGCGAAGGATGCTGCACGTTGGCTGTCTGAGCGAGCGTAACAATTGTTGCAGTGGGGCTTGATTAAAAGAAGCGACTTCTGTATAAATAGCAAACTCCCCGTGGCAAAGGTCGTTGAATGTGCCGACGGGGAGCTTGTCTACCCGATGTATGGAGCTAGCTAACGTAAGGACTCTGGAATAGTCGGGATACGTCCAGCGTGTATTCGGTCGGCTGCAGCGTCAGGATACGCTGATGCTCGAGATCACGAATCACTTGTTCTAATACGTTCCGATGTACGCCAGCAAGACCTGACATGGCATCAGCGTCGAAGGCGGCACGGATGTAGATTTTATCTCCGCGGCGCTCGCCTTGCTGCTGAGCGATGCGAACGATGTTCTTTACGATGCGGCTTGGTGCATCTAAGAACGTTAAGTCATAGACATATCCGTTCGTCGAGCGCAGTCGACCGCATAGTTGAATCATAACCTGCTTCGCAATATCGTAGTGGGCGCGCAGCAGTAAGTGGAAGCTCTCGGATGTGACGGTAAAGAGAACCGTATCCTCTAATGTCTCTGCTGTTGCAGAACGCGGCTTGCCATCAATAAGCGCAAGTTCGCCGAAGTTGTCGCCGCTCTGAAAGACAGAGAGGATCTTCTGCTGGCCTTTCTTGTTGGATGTGTATACTTTGACGGCACCGCGAAATACGATGCAGAATGTGTGCCCTGGATCTCCCTGCTGGAACAAGATCGTATGTGGGGCATACTCCCGGCGGGATGTGATGGACGATACGATTTCCAGCTGTTCATCAGTCAAATCAGAGAACAGTGGGACGCGTTTGAGCAATTCAATCATGACTTTCCCCTCTTTGCCAAGCCGATTTTTTATTAGTGTAACATAGAACAGAGGAATAAATAAGAAGGAGCAACCAACATGTCTGAAAAAAAATCTGGCCGTGTAGACACACGTTCGCAGGCAGCATTTGCAGAAGCAAAGAAATACATACCTGGCGGTGTGAACAGCCCTGTACGCGCATTCAAATCCGTCGGTCTGACACCCGCTTATATTGAACGGGCGGAAGGATCCCGGCTGTATGATATCGATGGCAATGTATTCGTAGATTATGTATGCTCATGGGGACCGCTAATTATGGGTCATGCGCATCCCGAAGTTGTGCGTGCGATCCAAGAGACGGCTGCGAAGGGTACAAGCTTCGGTGCGCCTACGGAGATCGAGACGGCTATGGCGAAACTGGTATGTGAGCGTGTACCTTCCGTAGACATCGTTCGTATGGTGAATTCCGGAACGGAAGCGACGATGAGTGCAATCCGATTGGCGCGCGGTATTACAAAGCGGAGTAAGATTGTGAAATTCGAGGGCTCTTACCATGGTCATGGAGACAGCCTGCTCATCAAGGCTGGTTCGGGTGTAGCGACATTGGGACTACCAGACAGCCCGGGGGTGCCTGAAGGGGTTGCCAGCAATACGATTGCGGTTCCGTATAATGATCTGGAAGCAGTGAAGCTGGCCTTTGATCGCTATGGCGAAGATATTGCCTGTGTCATTGTAGAGCCGGTTGCAGGCAATATGGGGGTTGTACCACCTCAGGAAGGGTTCTTGGAAGGCCTGCGGCATTTGACGGAGCAATATGGAAGTCTGCTTATTTTCGATGAGGTTATGACAGGATTCCGTGTGGGCTACAGCTGTGCGCAAGGGTTGTTTGGCGTCACACCGGACTTGACTTGCTTCGGCAAGGTTATCGGTGGTGGACTGCCAGTAGGTGCATACGGAGGCAAACGCGAGTACATGGAGCAAATTGCACCGAGTGGCCCAATCTATCAAGCAGGTACGCTTAGCGGCAACCCGCTGGCGATGGCTGCCGGTTATACGACATTGTCTTTGCTTACGCCGGAGGTGTATGCGGAACTGGATCGTAAGGGTGCCAAGCTTGAGGCAGGCTTTATCCGCAATGCGCAAGAACTGGGAGTGCCGTGTACAATCAACCGTGTTGGCTCGATGGTATGCCCATTCTTTACGAATGAGCCGGTAACGAATTTTGATACGGCTCGCACGTCCAATCAAGAGCTGTTCCGTACGTACTTTAAGCATCTACTCGATGAAGGGGTTAATGTAGCGCCTTCGCAATTCGAGGGGATGTTTGTGTCGGCGGCTCATACCGATGAGGACATTGAATTTACAATTCAAGCCAACTATGCTGCACTAAAGAAATCAATCTAAGTATATGCAGGCTTGAATATAGGATGGTATGGTCAATCTATACACATAAATAGGACGAATACGAGCCCGGCGATTCCGCGTTAGAAGTGGAGTGCCGGGCTTTGAAATGGATAGGAACGGAGGAGATGCGTCGTGACACGATATTGGAGACGCCAAGGAGAATGGATAGAATTCATGCCCGGCAAAGCTTCGCTTCAAGATGAACAATCTACACTGGCATGGCTGATTAGCGAGCTGCGTTTGCCAAAAAAATTCGTTCATAGAATGAATCATGCGGGAGATATTCGCACTGCAGGAGATAGGCTGCGTGTGAAATGGTTTGTTGCTGAATCGGATGCTTATGAGCCCGCTGACGCACCTGCCGAGGTGTTATATGAAGATGATGCTTGTCTGGTTGTATATAAGCCTGCAGGTATGGCGGTTCATCCAACGACACCCGAGCAGGATAAGAGGCGGGACAGTCTTGCCCATGCAGTGGCATGCCACTATCTATGGACGGGGCAGGCTTCCAAGGTGCTGCATATACATCGCTTAGATGTTGATACAACCGGGCCGGTGCTGTATGCGAAGCAGCCGTGTACACAAGTGATTCTGGATGAGATGATGCGCGAGAAGAAGATTGAGCGCATCTATCATGCGATTGTTCAGGGAACGCTGACGCCGGCTTCTGGAACGGTAGATGCGCCAATAGGGAAGGATCGTCATCATCGCGGCAAATATCGGGTAAGCGATAGCGGAGCTCCTGCGATTACCCACTATGAAACACTGCAGCCCGGCTCAGAGCTGTCCCTCGTGCGCCTAACGCTGGAGACGGGTCGGACACATCAAATTCGGGTGCATATGAGTGCAAAGGGGCATCCGCTTGCGGGAGATACGCAATATGGGGGCGATGGCAAGCTCATTAGCAGACAAGCGCTTCATGGGGAGAGTTTGCGCTTCATCCATCCGCTGTCAGGAGAACAGATTGTTGTAGACGCCCCGTGGCCTGAGGACATGTTGCGCTTGCGGCAAAAAATATAGTCATGCTCCTCTCTTTCCTCCCATATAGATGAAGTAGTGATACGAGTCTGACTTTGCGACTGTAGCTTAACATCGTTGCCATATCGCATGTACGCTGGTCACAAGGGAAGATGGCATATGAACTGCGGGAGGAGGAGCGGTCTGTGAACGAAGAATCATATGGATTGCGCTTTGATATTTATGAACGTGTGCACTTGTCCGACGAAGTGGTCGGCATTGATCAATTGGAAGAAGTGGAGTTGACACCGCACATTCAGGTCATTCCTGCTGGTGACCAGGTGACAGTGCGTGGCAGCTTGCTGCTGGCTGGGGCATATGTAGGTGCTGATGAACTGCGCAGCAGTCATTCGCTTGAGCATTGGATCCCTGTTGAAATCACACTCCCCTTAAATCGGGTGCGCAGCTTGGATGATATTTCGGTCGATATTGAGCACTTCGATGTAGACCTTTTATCAACACGTACATTAAATATTACAGGAATTTTATCGCTGCGCGGCATCTCAATGGAAAGCATAGAGCCAGCGGCTTGGGAGCCGGAGCAATTTACAGTTGTACATCAAACGGAGCTCGAGCACGATGGGGAAGAGCCAGCGTGGCTGCGTGACTACGGTACATATACACCGGCGTTCACGAAATCAGCAGAGCATGTGACTGAAGAAGTTGTAATTGAATCGGAAGTTGCAACTGAATCGGAAGTTGCGACTGAATCGAAAGTAGAAACAGAAGCTGATTATAGAGATTTCAGTCCTGTTAGGGCTTCAGAGGAACAGGAGCAAGAAGAACAAACAGAAGAACAGGCAGAGGAACAGGCAGAGGAACAGATGGAGGATCAGGCAGAAGAAGAGTTGGAAGAGAACTTCGATCGAGCTGCTGAAGACGTGGAGATTCGCGAAGTCGAAGGGGAAAGGATGCTGCCTGCACAAACCGATCATGATGCATTTGATGGAGATACTCCCCAATCTGAACGTATTCCGCTCACATGGAGTGGTTCTCAGTGGGCCAGAGAGACGCGAGATGAGGAAGAGCGGTTAGAGGTTCAGAGTGCCGAGGGGCAAGGCGAAGCAGGGCGAGCGCCGGGCAGAGCAAGTGCTGCCACGGATAGCGCAGAACACGAGCCAGCAGCGAAAATGACTCAGTTGGAGTCTCATTCACCAACCCTCTCGAATGAAGCAAATACGAATGAGCCTGTTGCGAGAAAGGAAAGTGTGCAATCCATCGAAGTAGATGCAGCTGTTCAATCAGAGGGTGAAGGTGAATCGCTCGCCTCGAATCAGGAAGTGGAGCGGGACGATATTGAAGCAGCTGCTCCATTGAATGAGCCGGAGGATGTTCCAGCAGCTGCCAAGCAGGAGATGAAGGTTGCAATCGGCAAGTCGAAAGCGAGCGAGCCGGAAGCAGCGGAACCAGTTGGATTCAGTTCGTTGCTGCAGAAGAAGCGGGAGTCTCAAGAACTGGAACGTATCCAGAAGGAAGAAGAGGCAGCGCAGCTAGCAGCAATGAATGAGGAGACAACTGGTGAGGAAGTAAAGTGGCAGTCGCTATTCCTGCAGCGTATTGATGATGAGCGGGCTTTCAAGAAGGTGCGCTTGTGTATTGTGCAGCGTTCTGAAACACTCGATACAATTGCTGACCGCTATTGCATGAATTCGAGAGAAATTGCGCTCTACAACCGCTTAGCGGAATCGGATATATCCGAAGGGCAAGTTCTGTATATTCCCACCTCGTAACGATATCTCCACTTCCTAATAGATAGGCAAGAAACCCGTATGGCTCAATGAGCGACGGGTTTCTTTGTGTCTGCATGCAGTTGTACAAGAGTACAAGCTTCAATATACATCCCACAAAAATCCAATGAAGATGAGGAATAATACAAATAGCAAAAATACGTCAAATGCTGTTGGCAGAAGCAACGTGCGAACAAATTGCAAGCAAATGATGGGGAAAAGAACCCCTTTAATGGAACCTCGAACACGACACCACCACCGTTCCATGTAAAACACCTCCTATAGTACATGTTATGAAAAATGAAAAACAGGATATGACTAATAGGGAAAGCATTTGTTAGTATCCTTTTGTGCTTCGTCTATTGACTCGCTCGGTATGCGAAGGTACAATATATCGTAAATGTTATTGTTTATTTTTATAAAGATCTGATTGAAAGACTATGAACAGGATTAGTAAGCGATTGGCCCCTTACAGAGAGCAGAGCGACACGGTGCAACGCCTGCAGGATTGTCCCGCGCTGAAGTCACCTGGGAGTTGCCCTTTTGAACGTGTCACGGTAATGTATGAACACGATGTTCATCATGTTCCGGATACGCTAGAATAGGCCGGCCGCAGCCGTTATTTGCAACTGAAGTGCCGCTCACACGATCTGTAAGATGTAAGGATCTGTACTGGGAGCGGAATAAAGGTGGTACCACGGAAGCTAAACCTTTCGTCCTTTGCGGCGTAAGGTTTTTTTATTTGCCTACGTAAGCGAATTGTCCTTGCAAATACCGAGCTATGCGCTTAGAGAAGCATGCATGGATCGAGCAGTATGATTTGCTTCGATTATATAGGCTGAACATTGTCGATTAGATACTCATGATTATGTAACGGAGGGATTTGCTTGGCAGAGAATCAAGAGCAACTGTCTATGCCTACGACGTATGATCCGAAGGCAGCGGAGCAGAAATGGTATGATTTCTGGATGAAAGGCGAGTATTTTAAAGCAGGTGAACGCAAGGATGCTGAACCATTCACAATCGTAATCCCGCCTCCGAACGTTACGGGTATGCTGCATATTGGTCATGCACTTGACTTTACATTGCAGGATATTTTGATTCGTTTCAAGCGGATGCAAGGATATGATGCTTTGTGGCTTCCAGGTTCTGACCATGCAGGTATTGCAACGCAGACGAAGGTAGAGCAGAAGCTGCGCGAAGAAGGAATCACACGCTATGATCTTGGGCGTGAAGCATTCTTGGAGCGTGTATGGGATTGGAAAGAGTTGTATGCGAATACGATTCGTGAGCAATGGGCGAAGATGGGACTGTCATTGGACTTCTCCCGTGAGCGCTTTACGCTGGACGAGGGTCTGTCTCGTGCGGTTCGCCAAGTATTCGTGAAGCTCTATGAGAAAGGTCTCATCTACCGCGGTAAGTATATTATCAACTGGGATCCGGCAGCACGTACGGCATTGTCTGATATCGAAGTTGAATATAAGGAAGTGCAGGGGCATCTCTATCACCTGCAATATCCTCTGAAGGATGGCAGCGGCACAATCACTGTGGCGACAACACGTCCAGAGACGATGCTTGGCGATACAGCAGTAGCTGTACACCCTAAGGATGAGCGCTATAAGCATATGATTGGCAAAATGCTGGTACTGCCGATTGTTGGCAGAGAGATTCCGGTCATTGCTGATGATTATGTAGATAAAGACTTCGGAAGTGGTGCGGTTAAGATTACGCCAGCCCATGATCCGAATGACTTCGAAATGGGACTCCGCCATCAACTGCCGCAAATTACGGTAATGGATGAGTCCGGTAAAATGAACGAGCTGGCTGGTCAATATCAAGGGCTTGATCGTGCAGATTGCCGCAAGCAGATCGTGAAGGATTTGCAAGAACAAGGCGTGCTGATCAAGATTGAAGATCATGTGCATCAAGTTGGTCACAGCGAGCGCAGCGGCGCAGTTGTAGAGCCGTATTTGTCTACGCAATGGTTCGTGAAGATGAAGCCGCTCGCGGAGCGTGCAATCGAAGCACAGAAGTCTGGCAAAGGTGTTAATTTTGTGCCTGATCGCTTCGAGAAGACATATTTGCATTGGATTGAGAATGTACGCGACTGGTGTATTTCCCGCCAGCTATGGTGGGGACATCGCATCCCTGCATGGTACTGTGAGGATTGCGGACACATTCATGTTGCAGAAGAAGACGCGGCTGCATGTACGTCATGCGGAAGCAACCACTTGAAGCAGGATGAAGATGTACTCGATACATGGTTCAGCTCTGCATTGTGGCCGTTCTCCACACTTGGATGGCCAGAACAGACAGAAGATCTGAAGCGCTACTATCCAACGAATGTGCTCGTTACAGGCTATGACATCATTTACTTCTGGGTATCCCGCATGATCTTTACGGCGTTGGAATTTACAGACGAAATTCCGTTCAAGGATGTGCTGATGCACGGCTTGGTGCGTGATGCTGATGGTAAGAAAATGTCCAAATCGCTTGGGAATGGTGTCGATCCGCTTGAAGTTATCGAGAAGTACGGTGCTGATGCAATGCGCTTCATGATTTCGACGAGCAGTACACCAGGCCAAGACTTGCGCTTCCGCTGGGAACGTGTAGAACAGGCTCGCAATTTTGCCAATAAGATTTGGAATGCATCCCGTTTCGCTCTGATGAACTTGGAAGGGTTCACTTATGCGGATATCGACATCACAGGCGAATTGGGCACAGCTGACCGCTGGATTCTCCACCGTATGAACGAGACTGCCCGCGAAATTACTCGCTTGATGGATGCCTATGAGTTCGGCGAAACAGGCCGTGTACTCAATAACTTCATCTGGGACGATCTGTGCGATTGGTATATTGAATTTGCGAAGCTTAGCTTGTATGGCTCGAATGAGCAAGCGAAGAAGAAGACGCAATCCGTTCTGGCTTACGTGCTTGACCGTACAATGCGCATGATCCATCCGTTCATGCCGTACATCTCAGAGGAAATTTGGCAGCATCTGCCGCACTCCGGCGAGACGGTAACACTTGCGGAATGGCCAGTATACCGTGCTGAATTCGAAGCGCCTGAGGCGGTTCGCGAGATGACACTTCTTATGGATATGATTCGCGCAGTACGCAATATTCGTGCTGAAGTGAACGTTCCGATGAGCAAGAAGGTAGAATTGATTGTGAAGCCGACTGATCGTATGGTAGAAGCGAACATTACGAACAACCTTGAGTTCGTGGAACGCTTCTGCGGTACTTCGAAGCTGGAGGTAAGCATAGAAGCTGCTGCTCCGAACAAAGCGATGACCGCTATTGTGACAGGAGCCGAGTTGTACTTGCCGCTCGCTGGCCTTCTTGACATTGATCAGGAGATTGCACGTCTTCAAAAAGAAGTCGAGCACCTGAACAAAGAAGTGGAGCGTGTCGATAAGAAGCTTGCTAATCAAGGTTTCATCGCGAAGGCGCCTGCTTCGGTCATTGATGAAGAGCGTGCCAAGCAGCGTGATTACAGTGAGAAGAGAGACAAAGTACTGGCGCGTATTACCGAATTGAAAGAAGCGTAATCAACCTGTGCGATATGTACGACCGATCCGGACGTGAGCGCTGTCTCATGCCGGTTCGGTCGTTTAATGACATCTGATAAAGGATGAGGAACTATGCCTACGACAAGCGAGACGGAAGCAACCGATTTTCCTTTTGTTCGGGTAGAAGACGCAATTGATTGGATTAATTCTTTAATTCCTTTTGGAATCCGTCCTGGATTGGATCGGATCGAACTGTTGATGGAGCGGTTAGGTTCTCCGCACCGTCGCTTGAAGTTCATTCATGTTGCGGGCACAAATGGTAAAGGCTCGACCTGTGCGATGTTAACAAGTGTCTTGCTTGCTAACGGATATGATGTCGGCACATTTACTTCTCCTTATATTGAGAAGTATACGAATCGTTTAAAGTACAACAACGAGGACATTCCTGAAGATACGCTGCTTCAACTTGTGAACAAGCTGAAGCCGTTGGTGGATGAAATCGCACAAACGCCGCTCGGTTCGCCGACGACGTTTGAAGTATCAACTGCGCTCGCCATTATGTACTATGCGACAGTGACGTTCCCGGATGTCGTCGTATGGGAAACAGGACTTGGCGGACGGCTTGATGTAACGAACATCGTGACGCCGATCGTATCGATTATTACGAATATCGGCCATGATCACATGGACATACTTGGGGATACGATTGAGAAGATTGCTGCCGAGAAAGCAGGAATTATTAAACCAGGGGTGCCAGCGGTGACGACGGTGGAGCAGCCAGAAGCGCTTGAAGTGATTAAGCAGGCTGCTGAGAAAAACCAATCTACGCTGTATGTCATGAACGAACAGTTCCGGGTGGAACTGCTCCATGCGATTGAAAATGAACAGAACTTCACATTCTTCGGCCCATTCCGTTCGATGGAAGGAATGTCGCTCACGATGAACGGAGCACATCAGTTGAAGAATGCGGCCGCCTCATTAATGGCGCTTGAAGTGCTGCGACAATATATGGCTTTCATGCTAGAGGATGCTACCACGCAAGAAGGACTGAAGCGTGCAGCATGGCCAGGGCGCTTAGAGATGGTATGCGAGAAGCCTCGCATGCTGCTCGATGGAGCGCATAATCCGGAGGGGGCAGCGACGCTTGCACAAGCGCTGCGCGATACGTACCGGTATGAACGGCTTCATATTATGATGGGTATGCTGTCGACAAAGCATCATCCCGATGTTCTACGACATATACTACCTTTAGCAGATACCGTTATTTTTACAGAACCAGATTTCCGCAAGAAGATGGATGCGGAGAGCTTGAAACATATTGCCGAGCAAGTGATGGAGGGCGAGGGCGATATACAATGTCCAACCATTCTTGTAGAGCCGGATTGGCATAAGGCTTTGGAACAGCTACAAGCGATGACAGAGCCAGGAGATTTAGCAGTAGTTACGGGGACATTATATCTGATTGCAGACGTGCGTTCTTTCGTTCTGCATCGGACCGAATCTGAAAAGGGTTGGTGAGTTCGTTTTGAATACGACGGAACATATTCATTTTATCGGCATCGGGGGCTATGGGATGAGCGCCATCGCTCGTGTCATGCTGGAAATGGGGTACACCGTCACGGGGTCCGATGTGGCCGAACAGGATTTGACGGAAAAGTTACGCAAAAAGGGAGCGACTGTACATATCGGGCATGACCCTGCCTATGTTCAGAACGCAGACACAGTAGTATACTCTACGGCTTGTCCGAAAGATAATGTAGAGCGAGTTGCAGCTGAACAGCAAGGGATTCCAGTCATTCACCGCTCACAGATGCTGGCGCGCTTGCTGAATGCGAAGAAAGGCATCGCTGTAGCTGGTGCTCACGGGAAGACGACGACATCTTCCATGATTGCTTTTGTCATGGAACGCTGTGGCGTAGATCCGACTTATATTATTGGTGGCGAAGTGACGAACCTAGGAACGAACGCCCAAGCAGGAAATAGTGAATATGTAGTAGCTGAGGCGGATGAGAGTGATGGCTCCTTCTTGAATTATCACCCTCATATAGCGGTTGTACTTAACATAGAGGCAGATCATTTGGAGAATTATGGCGGGGATTTCGAGCGATTGAAGGAAGCTTATGTACAGTTCCTATCACAAGTAAATCCGGAAGGATGCTCTGTAGTGTGTGCGGATGATCCGATTGTTGGTTCTATGCTTCCAAACTTGGGCGCAGGTGTTGTGACATACGGCATTGAGCAAGCGGCTGATTATACAGCTACAGAGATTATCGCGGAAGATCGCGGCATGACCTTTACGATGAATCATCAAGGCAAGGCGCTTGGCACAGTACAATTGTCTATTCCAGGTACGCATAATGTGTTGAATGCAATGGCGACCATTATTGTTGCTATGCGTGCAGGCATTCCGTTTGAACAGGCATCTACTGCCATCGTGGACTTTATTGGCGCTAAGCGCCGTTTCCAAGTAATTGGGGAAGAGCAGGGCGTACTTGTTGTAGATGACTATGCTCACCATCCGACGGAGATTGAGGCAACACTTACTGCTGCCAAAGCAACAAACCGTCGTATTGTTGCCGTATTTCAGCCGCAGCGTTATTCGCGGACTTATTTCCTGTTCGATCAGTTCAGCCGCGCATTTGAGGGTGCAGATGAACTGATTCTGACAGATATCTACTCTCCAGCTGGGGAGAAGCCGATTGAAGGGGTACACTCTTCGAAACTGGTTGACCGGATTCGCGAAAACAGCAACAGCAACGCACAGTACATTGCGGATAAGAATGATGCATTAGAGCATCTGAAATCAATTGTGAAGTCCGGAGATTTGGTAATCACAATGGGTGCAGGTGATATTTGGAAGACAGCGCGTGACTTAACTGAGGCATTGAAATCGTAGTATCTCTGGCAGTAAGTCAGCGATGTTCCAACAGTGGGATGTAAGTCTGTAAACAACTAGAATAGCAAGAAAAGATCGAGCTGGGGGTCAGGATTTTGGCCCTTCGTTCGATCTTTTTTTCTGTTGACTTATTGTCTTTGTCTGAGTGGATTACACAAGTCTAATAGCAACTACAGCTGCAAATAGAATACGACGGATAAAGAAAAAGCCCCGGCGCTGTACACGTAATCGGAAGGAGATAAGCCCCGAGGATAAGATTCTGCCAACCAGTACTTCTCCAGTAAACAGAACGACAATCACGCGACGGCCGATATTTCGTCTAACGAATCGACGTACCTCAGCTGGGGTCAAACGCAAGTTGCTTTTCTTGCTTTTCTTGCTGTTCATTCTATTCCCTCCTTTGCTGCGGGATTGTATATCATATGCTAGCGTTGCAAGATTTGATAGGACGCATATAGGAGGACGGACGCACTTTCTAGCCAATAATTTGTAAGGTAGGTTCTATTGGATTCGAATCTAGCATAAATCTACTAGTAACCAATAGGACAAGGTAGGTGTTCGGATATGACCAACATGCGAACGAAGATGACGTTTCGATTCGATGATTCCCAGCCTGTGAAGGATAAACATGAGATTCAGGGCATAGAGGCGAGCAAGAAGAAAGAGCGGCTTACAGATTGGGAGGAGATGTCTGATGGTACGATTGTGAATGGGGCTTCAGTTGAGCGGGCGAGCGTATCGGAACTTGAAGAGTATAGTGAATCAACTCCTATAGAGAATCGGCATCATATAGAAAAGGTCGATATAGATGCTCCGAACAATGACCGGGAACAAGAAAAGGTTGAGAGCGAAGATGAACGAGTGGAGCGCTGGATTCGGGAGTCGGATCGTCAGCCTGAATGTGACATTCCGAAGAACGGTTATGCGATCCCAACCTCTATTGAAGATCCTGCCTCTAGTTCACTTAGTGATCAAGGCGAGTTGTTATGGCATGGTATTCATACACGTTCTCGCAAGCCCCCGGTGTGGAGAGTCGTTGCTTCCGTTGCGGGCGCGCTCGCGACGGGGGCCTTGTTCGGATTTCTCGCTCTGTCTCTATTCAAGGGCGAAGTATCGATGCCTAATCCAAGTGATGCAATTCCAGTATTCGCGAATGATAAGCAAGGAAAAGGTGGAGAGCCAGCATCTAAGGACACGGCATTGAACGAACAGGGAACGGTGAAGGCAGGGGATTCAGGAAGCAAGTCCTCATCTACTAGCAATGGAGGGAATTCGGCTGCAGCCGCAGCAGGTCTGTATGTGACGGATGTGAATATTCCAGAGAAAGTGTTTTACATGCTGCAATATGGTGTGTTCGCTCAGGAAGAAGGGGCTCAGAAGGCAGCGGCGGAGCTGAGAGAACTCGGGCTGGCTGCGATGGAGGAGAAGTCAGAGCAGCATCGCGTGTATGCCGCGATAGCACCTTCGAAGGAGGATGCGATGGGGTTGAGCGCGTTGCTGAAGAACAAGCAGGTGGACTTGTATGTGAGAACCTTGAACCGTCCGGCGATTACAAAGTTGGCATTCCAAGGTGACTCAGCCTCCGTGGAGCAATTTTTAGGCCAAAGTGACGTGGTGAATGAATGGTTAATGTCTCAATCGATTGCGTATTTAGAAAAAACCAATACCGAAGCATTCACTCAAGAGATCACGGAACAGCTTCGGAAGGAGCATCAGAAGTGGACACAGCAAATGAGCACCGTGCAAAAAGGGATTCCCGACCAGTCCAAGAAAGCTTGGACGGAGCTGGTTCAGAGCATGAACACAGCAATCAGTGCAGTGAATGAGTATAATAAGCAGCCTTCGTCCTCGCATTTATGGAGTATCCAGCAGGCGGTTATGCATTATCGGAATGCAGAGGCGGTTTGGTTGGGTACGATGAAGGTGTAGCTGAGAGCGGAATAGATCACATGCCAATTATATTGTTGGGAACAGAGTCTTTTGATAGGAGCGTAGCTCTTTGAAGGGGCTCTGTTTTGTATATAAGAACTTGCATTCGCATTGTTGTGAGGGGAAGGATAGAAAACTGCATGAATTTGGGATTGTTGCATAGATTACCATAAATTGTTCATCTAAATCTTGCAAAGATCATCATTTGAATGTTTGTTTCGACAGCCAGTTACGCGTATAATAGAACAGTGTCAAAAAATGGCGAGGAGCGACTACGAAAATGAGTATATCCAAATTTGAGCGACCAACGATCGTAATGGCTTCCTCCTCACCACGGAGACAAGAGCTTGTCCGTTCACTCGGTCTTCCTTATGTCGTACATCCTAGTAATGCAGACGAGACAGTGGATCCCAATCTGGATCCTGACTGTATTGTTGAGACGCTGGCACTGCGCAAGGCACAGGCTGTAGCAGATGTCCGCAAGGCGGCTGGTGAGCACGGTATTGTCATCGGTTCAGACACCATTGTCGTCTTGGATGGCGAAGTGCTGGGCAAGCCAGTGAATGAAGAGGATGCGGTTCGTATGTTGACTAGGCTGCAGGGAAGATCGCACAAGGTGTATACCGGCGTGGCGATGATTGATTCAGCGGACGAACATACAGAAGTTGCGCATGGTGTAACCACAGTCCATATGAAGCCATGGACAGATGAACAGATACATCGCTATGTTGCAACTGGTGAACCAATGGACAAGGCAGGGGCCTATGGGATTCAAGGAATTGGCTCAACACTTGTCACGCAAATTGAAGGCTGTTATTTCAACGTAGTTGGATTGCCGTTGTCGCTTGTTAGCGATATGCTGGCTTCGTATGGCATTATCATCCCGTAATGGGCGCTGCCAGTATGGAGCAGCAAGGTGGAGCAGTAATTGTAAATGAGATAAGATGAGTATGAAATGTTGAATGCAAGACGGTCCTAGGAACAGCGGATGCCGACCAATGGTGCTTCGTCGGTGCATGATGGCGACCGGACAATCGACTACAGGGGGTTGTAAGATGGGACATAGTCCACTTCTACGCGATCTTCCCCATGAAGAACGTCCGAGAGAACGCATGATGCAATATGGGGCAGAGTCATTAAGTCATGCTGAATTACTTGCAATATTACTGCGTACAGGCACGAAAAATGAATCGGCCATTACATTAGCGCAGCGAATATTGAATCACGTAGGACAGCTTCGGCATTTGCACGATATGTCTGTGACAGAGTTGACAGCGATTCGTGGTATTGGCGACGCTAAGGCACTGCAGCTAAAAGCAGGATTAGAGCTTGGACGCCGTATGTCGCGTTCTCGTCTTGAGGATGCACTGCAGGTACGACGGCCGCAAGATGCAGCCGATCTGCTTATGGAGTCGATGCGATACTATGACAAGGAACATTTTATTTGTTTGTTTCTGAATACGAAGAATCGAATTATGGCACAGGAGACGGTTACGATCGGAATCCTGGATGCATCTTTGGTACATCCCCGCGAAGTTTTCAAGGCTGCCCTGAAGTGTGGTGCAGCTTCCATCATTTGTGCTCACAATCACCCAAGCGGAGATCCAACACCGAGTCCAGAGGATGTAGCGCTTACTAGGCGGCTCATGGAAGCTGGAGAAATTGTTGGTATCGAACTGCTGGATCACTTGGTTATTGGCGATAACCAATATGTGAGTTTGAAGGAACGCGGGCTCATGTAATATAATGATTGAGATTGAAGGTTATAAAAAGGAGATTAACATCATGTTGGGTGGCTTTACGAAAGATTTAGGTATTGACTTGGGAACTGCTAATACATTGGTCTATGTACGCGGTAAAGGTGTCGTCGTGCGCGAACCGTCTGTGGTAGCAATCCGCACAGATTCGAAGACGATTGAAGCGGTAGGAGAATCAGCGAAAAATATGATTGGACGTACGCCGGGGAATATCCGTGCAATCCGTCCAA
Source organism: Paenibacillus sp. NAIST15-1 (assembly GCF_001894745.1). Taxonomy (GTDB): domain Bacteria; phylum Bacillota; class Bacilli; order Paenibacillales; family Paenibacillaceae; genus Paenibacillus_B; species Paenibacillus_B suaedae. Next base: position 20,902 of record NZ_BBYF01000020.1, on the reverse strand, counting down.
TGAAGGACGGCGTCATCGCTGACTTCGACACAACTGCTACTATGATAAAATATTTTATTCGGCAAGCTCAGAAGCAGCGTTCGCTGTTTCCGCGTCATCCGAACGTAATGGTATGTGTGCCTTCTGGTATTACTGCTGTTGAACAGCGTGCAGTTGAAGATGCTACGAAGCAAGCAGGTGCTAGAGAAGCTTATACGATTGAAGAGCCGTTCGCGGCAGCAATTGGTGCTGACTTGCCTGTATGGGAACCAACAGGAAGTATGGTCGTTGATATTGGTGGCGGTACAACTGAAGTAGCGGTGATCTCCCTTGGAGGTATCGTGACATGCCGTTCCGTTCGCGTTGCAGGCGACGAAATGGACGAAGCAATTATTCAATTCATTAAGCGCCAATACAACTTGATGATTGGTGAGCGTACAGCTGAACAGCTGAAGATGGATATCGGCTCGGCTATGGGGCTTGATGAAGAAGAGCAGATGGAGATTCGCGGTCGCGACTTGCTGACAGGTCTTCCGAAGCCGCTCACGATCTCCTCGAACGAAATTACAGATGCTTTGGCTGATACAGTGAGCTCTATTGTTGAGGCTGTTAAGGTAACATTGGAGAAATGTCCTCCTGAGCTTGCAGCTGATATTATGGATCGCGGTATTGTATTGACAGGTGGCGGCGCTTTGCTTCGTAATTTGGATAAGCTGCTTGCTCGTGAGACTGGCATGCCGGTCATCGTGGCAGAGAATCCGCTTGATTGCGTAGCGATTGGTACTGGACGCGCGCTTGATAATATTCATTTGTTCAAGGGACGCAGCAGCTCTGCGCTTCGTTCCAAACGATAAGAATACGCCCATGAGGGAGTCTGATACCCGCGTCGATTCGTTCCAACGACGCGGGCATTGTTATCACTGAAGGTTGCTGCCAAGCCTAATGCTTGGGCATAAGCTTGCGGAAACGACTTCATGATGGCAAGTGGACATCGTGAGCGACCTCTTTTCTGAGGGAACGAGTACCTCTTTACGATGAGAAGGTGTTAATACTGTTTAAGCTTCTGGGGAACAAACGTTTATTTTTGATGTTGTTTGGCCTTATTTTGTTTATTGCGTTAATGGGGTTTACACTAGGCGGACGCCTAAACCTTACTTGGCCAGAGAAATTTGTGCATGATACGGTAACCTTTGTGCAGCAAATATTCTACAGACCGGCATCGTATGTATCGAATTTCGTGAAGGATGTCTCCAGTCTGAAGGAACTGCACGAAGAAAATGAGCAATTGAAGACGATGCTCGCGCAATATACAAGGGATAAGGCCTACTACAATTCGGTTGCGGCAGAAAATAAGAGACTTCTAGACGATCTGGAATTTACGGAGCGTCAGAAGCAGATGAATATGCCTTATAAATACCGAATTGCACAAGTGACGTCTATCAATGTGGCCGATCCATTTAACCAGACGTTGAACTTGAACCTTGGCTCGAAAAATGGAGTTCGTCAAGGTATGCCGGTTATATCGACGGAAGGCGTAGTCGGGATTGTCAGTCGCGTATTCGAATTCTCCTCCACAGTCCAGTTGTTGACGAATATGGATGAGAAGGATCCGAACTCACCAGCAATATCAGCTACTGTACTTGGCAAGGAAAACAAGTCTTTCGGCGTGATTGAGTCTTATGACCACAGCAGTGGTACATTCTTAATGACACGTATTCAAGAGGATGATGAGCTGGAAGAAGGAGATACCATTGTATCGTCCGGCCTTGGCGGTTCATTCCCGAAAGGTCTCGTTCTCGGCCAAGTTGTATCGCGGCAAGTAGGGGACATCGGATTGACGCATTCTGCTACGGTTAAGCCTGCTGCAACCTATCGTGACTGGCGTGAGTTGTTCATCGTTATCACACCGGACATGAAGGAGACGGGGAAAGAGGCGCAGCAATGAATCGAAACTGGATGATCGTATTTATGTTCATTCTCTTCCTGCTGGAAGGTTCGCTGCTGCCTGTATTTATTCCAGATGCGTGGCAAGGACGGATTGTCCCGCAACTGGTATTCATCGTAATACTGTATCATGCCGTATATCATCATCGGCATGCTGCGTTGATGATGGGATTGGGATTCGGGTTTCTGCAGGATATTGTATATTATGGCCATATGCTGGGCCCACACACATTTAGCATGGGGCTGCTCGGATATTTGACAGGATTACTTTTTGCGTCTCGCAACACATCCATGATTACGATGATAATCATTTCTGTATTCGGCAGCTTTGCCTATCAGACGATGCTGTATGCAGCTTACCGACTGTTTGGCTTGCATGGAATGACATTCGAATATGCGATATTCGATTTTATGATTCCAAGCTTGATTGTACAGCTTGTCTTCTCGCTGGCCATATATGTTCCGATGCGAAGATGGTTCGACCATTTGTCTGGGAAGAAGTCTGCCGAAGATGAACAGGGGTAATAGCCGTCTTGGAATATGTTTCCAGACGGCTTATGCCTTTTTGTTATCGATAATTTCTTTTTCAACCCGGTGTTGCAGGAACTTTCCTCTTCCATCTCGAAAAAGATAAAATTGGGGAGGGACCTTTCATGACGGCCAAGTCACTGGTAACGATTAAAGGCATGAAGGACGGCCTAGTGTTCCTGCTTGACGATAAGTGTGAATTTGCAGTCTTGTTGGGCGAATTGCGCGACAAGCTTGAACATACACCGCATTTTTTCGACGGACCGATTGTATATGTCGATGTCAAGTTAGGAGCCCGCGCTGTAACAGACGAGCAGAAGACTGAAGTGCTGGATGTACTGCGTCAGCGGGGGAATTTACTCGTACGTTCGATTGAATCTTTTGAGGACAAGAAGGCGGAGCAGAAGGGGTATCGTATTGAGACGAGAACCGGCATGGTACGTTCTGGACAGGTGCTGCGCCACGAAGGAAATTTATTGTTTTTGGGAGATGTCAATCCTAGCGGAATGATTATATGCACTGGCGATGTAATGGTCCTAGGAGCGCTGCGTGGAATGGTTCATGCAGGGGCAGAAGGAGAGCTATCTGCCGTTATTGGGGCCTCGTTATTTGCACCGACGCAACTACGCATCGGGGAAATTATTAGCAGACCGCCAGATGAATGGGGTGTAACCCAATCGCATATGGAATTTGCTTATGTGCATGAAGGTGTCATGCAAATTGATAAAATCTCGCAGCTACATCGCGTTCGCAAGGACATCAATATGTTCAAAGGAGTGTAGAAGGATGGGAGAGGCAATCGTCGTCACTTCGGGCAAAGGCGGCGTCGGCAAGACGACGACATCCGCGAATATTGGTACCGCGCTTGCTTTGCTCGGCAAAAAAGTGTGCATGATCGATACAGATATCGGTCTTCGCAACTTAGACGTCGTGATGGGGCTTGAAAATCGTATCATCTATGATATCTGCGATGTTGCGGATGGCCGTTGCCGATTGAATCAAGCGCTTGTGAAGGACAAGCGCTTTGATGAGTTGTATATGCTGCCTGCCGCTCAGACGAAGGATAAGTTGGCAGTGTCTCCAGAACAGATCAAGGATATCGTTCTGGAACTGAAGAAGGAATTCGAATACGTTATTATTGACTGTCCAGCAGGCATTGAACAAGGATTCAAAAACGCGATCGCAGGAGCAGACCATGCCATCGTTGTTACGACGCCTGAGAATGCTGCGGTTCGTGACGCTGATCGGATTATTGGACTGCTGGAGAATTCGGAAGTCTCTTCACCGAAGCTGATTGTGAACCGTGTTCGCGCCAATATGATGAAGAAGGATGGCGGCATGCTTGAGCTGGATGATATTTTGCAAGTGCTCAATATCGACTTGCTAGGCGTTGTTCCTGATGATGAAATGGTTATTAAAGCGGCTAACTCTGGTGAACCTACGGTCATGAATCCAGATGCGCCTGCTGCTGTGGCTTATCGGAATATCGCGCGCCGCATCCTGGGGGATACAGTACCACTGATGCCGCTTGAACAGAAGAAAGGCGTGCTAGACCGTGTGAAGAAGTTTTTTGGAATGGGATGATTAATCAGTGTTTAACAAGCTGAAACGAATTGATTGGATTATAGTCGGTATTTTGCTCGTGTTCTCGGTGTTCAGCCCACTGGTCATCCTAAGTGCAACGCATGGGGATGCAATGTTCAGCGATACATCCATGATGATGAAGACGATTATATTCTATATTCTCGGATTTATCCTCATGTTTGCCGTAGCGCTGTTCGATTATCGATTGCTATTGAAGAGCTGGCCGATTTCAATGGGGATCACGATCCTGCTTCTTGTTGGCGTGTTTTTCCTAGGGGCGGATCTTAACGGGGCTGTTGGCTGGTATAAGCTTCCCGGAGGGCAGACCTTCCAGCCTGCAGAGCTCGCGAAGATTACCCTCATATTTGCGTTAGCGCAATTGCTAGGAAGACGGAATGGTGATCCACTCTCACTTACGAAGGACTTGCTGCCAATTGGATTGGTAACGATCCTTCCATTTGGACTAGTAGTGATTCAGCCTGACCTTGGTAACGCCATTATTTATATTGTAATACTGATTGGTATGCTATGGATCGGAGCGGTGAAATACCGGCATGTCCTTGTGGCGCTCCTCTGTGTTGCGGTCATAGGGGGGGCGGTCTACGTATCGTTCACGACCTTCAATAAAGAAGTCAAGGATTTCTTCGTGAATAAGATCGAGAAGAAGCATTGGTATGAGCGGATAAACACATTTATCAACCCAGCGGAAGCAACCAACGATGCGAAGCATCAATCCAACTATGCGATGATTGCGATCGGTTCAGGCGGACTCAGCGGTGATGGCTACATGAAGGGCGAATTGAAGCAGCGCAGCTTCATACCGTATACGTATTCGGATGCCATCTTCGTGGTAATCGGTGAGGAATTCGGGTTCCAGGGCTCGGCCCTGCTGCTGCTGCTGTACTTCCTGATGATATACAGGATGATTCTCATTTCCTTCCAGTGCTATGACTTGCGAGGGTCGTACATGATAATCGGCATTGTGTCGATGTTCGTGTTCCAAATATTCGAGAACATCGGAATGATGATCGGCCTTATGCCGATTACCGGGATTACGCTGCCATTCATCAGTTATGGCGGTACATCACTTCTCTTGAATATGATTTGTATTGGACTGGTGATGAGCATACACATTTATCAAGAGAAATATCAGATTGAGCCTTAATGGAGTCGAAGATTAGGGTCTTGGTCTCATCATTTACGAAATTAGCGCTAAGGCGGCAAAACGTCCATAACGGATGTAGTGCCGCTTTTTTGCGTACATCTGCTTGTTCTCAGGCTCACTGCTCATATCTGCTGTAGGCTTGTCATACACATGTGATAAGCACATCATTCAGCTGATGCATATTGTTGAAATGGGTTAAGAAGGGATGAGACGAGCATGAAAGAAGATATTCGGCGCCGAAGAGAAGAACGAATCCGTGACATTCTAATGGCTGAAGAGATGAAACGTAAGTCGCATGCGAAGGAAGTTGTGGAAGTTAATCTGTCTTCCCATTCACTTGTTCAACCAGATGTCGTGTTGAATACTCCCTCTGCAACGGCTGTCTATAATAACGGAGAGCAGCGTGAGGACTACGAATTCAATCAAGAGTATACGTATGATCCTGAGCAGCAGTGGAAGATAAGCCGTTCGAAGTGGAATGAACGCTACGGCTGGGAAGAGCCTCCTACAGGAAGAGGCAATGTATGGCGCTCCTTGCGCTCCAGACTTCTCGTATCCATCTTGTTGTTCGCTGCAGCTTATGGAATCACATCCTTCCCGGCGGAATGGAATGCACCTATGCGCGCTTGGATTCAATTGTCCCTTCATGATGAGATGGACATGCGGCCGATTGCGGCGTGGTATGAGCGAACTTTCTCCGGAACACCTGTGTTTATCCCTTTGTTTCCACGAGATAAGGAATCTACGAAGGCTGTACAATCCACACATACCTATCCATCCCCAATTAAGGGGCAGATTGTGCAGCCGTTTGCTATGAATCTGAAGTCTGTCGCGATTGCTCCCGATCATGCGAGCGGTGCGGCGATTGAGGTTCAGAATATTGCTACGGGAAAAATTGAACGGGTAACTTCAGACGAGAAGTCAGGAATTACAGTAACTGTCCAACATGCCGATGGTCTTGTGACGGTGTATAGTGGGCTTACAGCGACTTCCGTGCAACAGGATGACTGGCTTGAGCCCGGAGCAACAATTGGTACGATACAGAGTCAGGAGAACCAGTCGGGGGTAAGTGCTGAGCCTGTACTTACATTTGCGATGCAGCAGCGCGGCGTTTATATTGACCCGGCGGATGTGATACGAATTGATTAAATGGGGGGGAACCACCTACTCACTTCATCCGCTATTTGTGATCCTTATGGCTGCAGCTGCAGCTACAGGATATATATTTGAATTGCTTACGTTATTTACGATCGTGCTGATTCATGAACTGGGACATGTAGCTTGTGCTAAGGCGTTTGGATGGACCATCACGGAAGTGAAGCTGCTGCCCTTCGGAGGGATGGCGGAGACGGATGATGGAGCACTATCGCCTGCTTGGCAGGAGTGGATTGTAGCGGTAGCGGGGCCATTACAAAATGGTCTCATGATATTAATTGCATGGTATGCGGAAGCGATGGGTTGGTGTAGTCCAGAATGGGCGAAAGGGTTTATTCAGGCCAATGCGTTCATTGGATTGTTCAATTTGCTGCCGATTCTTCCGCTTGACGGCGGACGAATGATGCAAGCAGCATGTTCGTTATGGATGAGCTATCATCGAACCTTGCTTGTTGGTGCGAGGGTCAGCCTTGGATGCAGTGCCATTATGCTGCTGTACAGTGTGTGCCCGGTAGTTGTGGGAGGCAAGCTGAATATTAATCTCTTGATGCTAGCTCTCTTTTTGCTGTGGACCAACTGGGTGGAACATCGGAATGTTCCTTTTCGTTTCATACGATTTTTGATGAATCGTCCAACGAGGTTGCGCGAGTGGGAGAGTTCGGTCGCACTAGGACGCCCAATTGTAACAGAAGGGGGGCGTTCGTTGTCTCGAATCGTTCGTCTGTTCCGCAGAGATGACTACCACTTCATTTATGTAATGGGTGATGAAGGGCGAATCCAACGGATCGTTCCGGAACAGCAATTAATTGATGCCTTCTTCGATGAGCCTCCGCCTCAGAATCGTATGAAATCATGAGCGCCATCTAGGTAAGTTCGGTCACAATTTTGGAGGTGAAAAGAAACGGTTATCATTTTTTCTAGCCTGTTCCATAAACCGGCATGTTCACCTTATCCTGCTTCATGTTACAATGGAAGATGACGCGCTGTAGTAGAGGTGATACCATGAATCAGATGATTGTTCACTGTGAGGAACAAGTGACGCAGATGGCGTTGCTTGAACATGGTCGGCTCGTCGAATTTGCAGTCGAACGTGCAACTGGCACAACGCTGGTCGGCAGCTTATTTAAGGGGCGGGTAGTGAATGTGCTTCCTGGAATGCAGGCTGCGTTCGTGGACATCGGGCAGAAGAAAAATGCATTTTTATATGTCGATGATTGTTTACATCCTCATTTGGAGAAGCAGCCTAAGCAGAAACCGCCGATAACGAGTCTGCTTCGAGTTGGACAGGAACTTATCGTGCAAGTGATGAAAGATCAGCTAGGAGGCAAGGGAGCGCGTGTAACCACGCATTATTCTCTACCTGGCAGATATTCGGTGTTTATGCCATATGCCGATTATATCGGTGTATCTAAGAAGATTGAGCAGGAATCGGAGCGCAATCGATTGAAGCAGCTTGCTGAACAACTTCGCCAGGGCGAAGAGGGGCTGATCATTCGAACCGTTGCTCAAGGTGAATTGACGGAGACGCTTGAGGGTGATATTGAGTCACTCCGCGAGTTGTGGGAGACGATTGGTTATCGTGCCAAGGAAGCTCAGGCTCCCGCGTTGCTGCACCGTGATCTAAGCATGGTGGAGCGGCTTGTTCGGGATGCGTTCTCACGCGAGATTGACCAGCTGCTCATTGATGATGTTCGCCAATTGAAAAAGGTGCAGTCGTTTGTTCGTTCGTTTGACCCTGAATTGGAAAATCGGATTCATGTATACAAAGACAGTGAGCCGCTATTTACCCGTTATCGGGTGAAAGATCAGCTAGATAAGGCTTTCCAGCGTAAGACATGGCTGCAGAGCGGAGGATATCTAGTATGGGATCAGACGGAAGCACTGACGGTTGTTGATGTGAACACGGGAAAATATACGGGGACAAGCGATCTGGAGGAGACCGTATTCTTAACGAATCTGGAGGCGGCCGAAGAGATTGCGCGTCTTATTCGTCTTCGCGATATCGGCGGCATTATCATTGTTGATTTCATCGATATGGATACGGAAGAACATCGAGTGCGTATTGTGGAGCGATTGGAAACGATGATGCGGAAGGATCGTACGAAGTGCTTGGTTGTCGGTTGGACGAAGCTTGGTCTAATGGAATTGACACGCAAGAAGGTTCGTGAGCAGGTCATGCACCAACTGTTCCAACCCTGTGCCGAGTGCGAGGGAAGCGGAGTTGTTTTGTCCTCGCTTTCTCAACGGGAACCGGAAATTATACGTTGATTTTTATTGAAGAGTGTGCTAAGATCTACGGGTATGTGTTAAGTCTAGTGCTGCACATGCTGTAACCGCTCCAGACAGGTATGAAGTGTGAAGCGATGCTTCACCACCTGATTTAGGCGAGTCTGAGACATGAGGAGGTGCAACACAATGTACGCAATTATCGAAACAGGTGGCAAGCAGTACAAAGTTCAAGCTGGTGATGTATTGTACATCGAGAAGCTGAACGCTGCTGAAGGCGAAAGCGTGACATTTGACCGTGTATTGGCAGTATCCAAGGACAACGGCTTGGTCACAGGTACTCCGGTAGTATCCGGTGCTACTGTTACGGCGAAAGTTGAAAAGCATGGAAAAGGCGCGAAAATTGTCGTGTACAAGTACAAAGCGAAAAAGAACTACCGTCGTAAGCAAGGTCATCGTCAACCGTATACAAAAGTGACGATTGAGAACATTCAGGCGTAAGAAGGTGCCATATGATTCGCATTACAATACGGCGCAAGCCGGATCATTCAATTGAGAGCTTCTCCATTGAAGGACATGCGAATTATGCTCGCCACGGAGAGGATATCGTATGTGCGGGAGTCTCTTCGGTATCGGTGGGTACGGTGAACGCCATTGAAGCATTGACGGGCATTGAGCTGGAATGCAAGATGAAGGATGGATTTTTGAGTGGACGTGTTCCACGCATTAATCAGCCGGATATCGAAGCTAAAGTTCAATTGCTGTTGGAGTCGATGATCGTCAGTTTACACACGATCGAAACTTCATACGATTCGTATCTTCAAATAGAAGACAATTAAGTGAGCAAGGAGGTAGACTATAATGTTGAAACTGAACCTTCAGTTGTTCGCATCCAAAAAAGGGGTAGGTTCCACAAAGAACGGCCGTGATAGTATCGGTCGCCGTCTTGGTGTGAAGCGCTCCGACGGTCAAGTAGTTTCTGCTGGCAGCATTTTGGTGCGTCAACGTGGTACGAAAATCCACCCAGGTAACAACGTGGGCATCGGTAAGGACGACACTCTGTTCGCGAAAGTGGATGGCGTTGTTAAGTTCGAACGTTGGGGCCGCGATCGCAAAAAAGCGAGCGTCTACCCGGTTGAAGTTGCACCTGTTGCAGCAGCTGTGGAGAACTAAGACGACTGAAGAACCCTCGGCTTGAGCCGGGGGTTTTTTTAATGAATAAGAGACGACAATGCGTTGTCTGGCAAAGTGCACGATATGTCAAGCCTGTGCACAGAGCTTATGTAGAGCTTATGCCAAGCTTGTACCAAGCCTGTACCAAGCCTGTGCGAAGCCGAAGTTGTTGTTCGATCGAGAGATAACATAGTCGCTCATCTGAGGAAATGCTTCGAAGGGGCTATGCCACATCAATTCCTTTTTGTCTGCTCATTATTTCCCGCATAATGCCGCCATCAGCGCGGTCCACATTGTTTCTAATTCTGTTGTTACTGGAATGATTTGTGCAAATCCTTTATTTCTTAGTATGATTTTGTTTGGACGAGGTTTCAGGCGCGTGATATACTGAAATTCGGGGAGTTTGTACATAACTGGAAATGTGTGAGTATCGGGGAGCGAAGTGATGAATAGGACAAGCTTATGGATCGGCTGTTGCTGGGCTGTCGCTGCAGCTGGGACAGCAGCTATCATTGGTTGGAATATGCACATCGGGTGGCGTTTTGGACTCGCATTCGTTGTGGCTGCCAGTATTGGCGGAGCATTTTTGCTATTCTCGCGACAACAACAACGACAAAGAGAACGAATGCTTCAAGAAACCCAATTAGCAGCAATTCACTTAATGAATCATCAGCGGCATGATTGGATGAACGACTTGCAGCTTCTGTATGGATATGTTCGTTTGAAAAAGTACGATAAATTACCGGACTGCGTGGAAACAATAAAAGAAAGAATGGCGGAGGAAAGCCGAATTGCCAAACTTGGTTTTCCGGAACTCGTTATGTTTTTGATGCAGCACCGTACCTCTGGCGGTACGATGCCGCTCAAGGTAATGATACCAGAGCCTCTTGAACTCGACCGATTGAACCTGGAAGTGGACACTGTCCGCTTGACGAATATGATTATCGAGACGGTTAACACATTCCGCTTCGCATCCAAGGAGCAGGGGGACGTTTATTGCCCGCTGCAGCTTGCGATATGGTGTGAATCGAGCCAGCTTAACATTCAATATCAATTAGAGGGTAAACTGCTTCGGCCGGGCGAAGTGGCCGAGAAGCTGAGACGAATTGCGATGGAACGCGGCGTGCGGCTGGAGCAGTTGTCGGCGAATCATCATGATGGGCAGGACGCCTACCAAATAGTCGTGCCATGCAGTGCATAATGAGGTGACAGCATGTTTGTAGATAAGACGAGGATTTATGTTAAAGGCGGCGACGGAGGCGACGGAATCGTCTCGTACCGCAGAGAGAAGTATGTGCCAATGGGTGGTCCCGCTGGCGGTGACGGAGGACATGGCGGCGACGTTATTTTCCGTGTAGATGAAGGATTGCGTACGCTTGTCGATTTCCGCTACCAGAAGCACTTTAAGGCAGATCGCGGGGAGAAGGGCCGGAATAAGAGCCGGCATGGAGCGAATGCGGAGGATATGATTGTCCGCGTTCCCCCTGGTACGGTAGTCATCGATGATGATACGAAGGAAGTTATTGCTGACCTTACCCGTCAAGGCCAAGAGGTTGTTATTGCCAAGGGCGGCCGTGGAGGACGAGGCAACATCCGCTTCGCAACAGCGAACAATCCTGCACCGGAACTTGCAGAACATGGAGAAGAAGGTCAGGAGCGCTGGGTTATCCTTGAATTGAAGGTCATGGCTGATGTCGGCTTGGTCGGATTCCCGAGTGTCGGCAAGTCAACTCTCCTGTCTGTTGTATCTGCGGCGCAGCCGAAGATTGGTGCGTATCATTTTACGACGATTACACCGAACTTAGGCATGGTGGATGTCGGAGAAGGACGCAGCTTCGTTATGGCCGATCTTCCTGGGTTGATTGAAGGAGCTCATACGGGTATTGGATTGGGTCATGAATTCCTTCGTCACGTTGAACGTACCCGCATCATTGTTCATGTTGTGGATATGGCGGGCATGGAAGGTAGAGATCCATTCGATGATTGGGTGAAGATTAACGAGGAATTGAAGTTATACAATGAGAAGTTGTCCGAGCGGCCGCAAATTATCGCTGCTAATAAGATGGATATGCCTGAGGCAGAAGAGAATTTGGCGGTATTCCGTGAGAAGGTTCGCGAGATGACGGGAAGCGATATTGAGATTATGCCAATCTCCTCGCTGACACGGCAAGGTATTCAAGAGTTGCTCTATCGAGCGATGGAGTTGCTTGAGCAGTTGCCTGATGCTCCTGAAGTCGAAGAAGTGGCAGAGGTTGATGAGCGTAAAATCTATCGCTTCGAGAAGACAAGACGTGATTCAGAATTTACAATTCGCCGCGAGAACGATACGTTCGTAGTTGAGAGCGAAGCTGTTGAGAATATGCTGAAGCGCATGCAAATGAACTCTCATGATGCGATCTTGCGCTTTGCGCGGACACTGCGCCACATGGGAATTGATGAAGCGCTGCGCAAGCGTGGTGCAGTTGATGGGACGATTGTCCGCATTGCTGATTTTGAATTTGAGTTCGTTGAAGGCAGCAGCTACTATTGAAGTTCATAAGAAAATGATTAGAACGCCTGACCCTTTTGGGTCGGGCGTTCTTTTTTTGAGTCAATGGAAGTGGCGCTTCGATCAAGTGGGAGTATTGGCCTGATCAATATTCGTAAGACGAAGCAGGTCAGCTTCATCCAGCAGAATATCCATTCCGCGTACACTGTCTTGAATAGAGGAAGGCTTGGTGGCTGCCGGTATGGGAATGAGATTAGGGGATAGTGCAAGCAGCCACGCAATCACAATCTGATAAGGGCTTGCCGAATACTTCTGTGCCAGTTCTGACAATACAGGATGGTTCTGCAAATGGATGGAATTGCTCGGCCCACCGAATGGGCTATACGCAATGAAGCTGATCCTATGCTCATCACAGTATCGAAGCACGTCATTCGAGTGTCTGTCATGAAGATGGAGACGGTTCTGAATACAAGTGATGGGTGCGATTTGCTGGACACGCTGACACTCGCTCACAGTAACATTAGATAGGCCTATATGGAGAATTTTTCCTTCTTCCTGAAGTCGGCTTAACGCTCCAACAGATTCTTCAATAGGAACAGAAGGATCGGGAGCGTGCAAAATGTATAGAGGATGGCATTCCCGCTTTAGAGTATGTAAGCTGAGCTCGCATGCAGAGCGAAGAGAATCGGGTCGGCCGTCGCATATCCAGGACCCATTCGGACGAGCTAGCCCCCCTTTTGTAATAATTAGGTACTCTTCCGTGGAATAGGCAGATAGTGCTTCTTGCAGCAATTGTTCATTGTGGCCGAGATCGTGATCATCAAGGCAGTACGTATCGGCAGTGTCAAATAACGTGATTCCGCTTTCGAAGGCAGCTTGGATGGTCGCGATCGCTTGCCCTCGGTCAGGTCTGCCGGCTACAGATAGTGGAGCGCATCCTAGGCCAAGCTTTGACACCTGTATTTGAGTAGTACCAAGCAGTGTGTGCATCATGAATAACTTTACCTCCTCTATGGAAAAATGAAGCAGTTTCAAATTTAATCATTTTATACTGTTACTGTGAAGGGAAGAGAAGGTTTCGTTTTTTTTTTTTCGTCAGAACGGTTTTCATTATTTTTAAATAAAAACAAGGAAGACGATAGGGATAATCGTGTATAATAGATTAAACTTTTTATGCGTGTAAAATGAATTAGAGAAAATATTTATAGATTGGCCTATTGCCAACTTGCGCACATATCCGCTATAATGTCCTCTATAAATAAACAAAAGTCTTTATACGGAGGACTCAATCATGGCAGAGCGATATTACTTGGTGAGAGAAGACATATTGCCAGAGGCGGTAGTGAAGACGGTAAGAGCGAAGCAATTGCTCGCGACAGGTGAAGTGAAGACGGTTCATGAAGCTGCAGAACGAGTTGATTTGAGCCGCAGTGCTTTTTACAAATATAAAGACGGTATCTTTCCGCTTAATCAATTGGAGCGCGAACGGATTGTAACGATCTCAATGGATTTGGATCACCGTTCAGGCATTTTATCTAAAGTGCTTGGTTCTGTCGCTTCCTATGAGGGAAACGTATTGACAATCAATCAGACGATACCCCTGCAAGGAATTGCGAATGTTGTAATCTCGGTTGAAACGTCACTTATCGCAGAGCCATTCGGCAATATGCTGGATGCGCTTCGGGATATCCCTGGGGTAAAGCGTGTGACGATCATCGGACAAGGGTAAGTGTACTTGCTTAATTACATCGGTATTACTCTATAACTACATTAGATACAGACAGCTGCTGGGAGAAGGGGAGGAACTGATTTATGAAGCCGATTAAAGTTGGATTGCTAGGATTGGGGACGGTAGGAACTGGTGTTGTACGTATTGTGGAGGGGCATCAAGAGGATTTGTCCAGCCAAGTGGGCTCGCCGATTGTAATTGAGAAGGTACTCGTGAATGACATTCATAAGGAGCGCAGCATTAGCATTCCTGAACATAAGCTAACAGAACATGCAGAAGATATTATTAACAACCCGGATATTGATATTGTGATTGAAGTCATGGGTGGTCTTGAGCCAACGAAGCAATATATCATGGATGCGCTGGAGCGCGGCAAACATGTGGTTACGGCGAACAAAGACTTAATGGCGCTGCACGGGCGTGAAATTATGGCCAAAGCGAAAGCGAATCATTGCGATGTATTGTACGAGGCAAGTGTAGCTGGAGGCATTCCGATTATCCGCACCTTGATGGAGAGCTTCTCATCTGACCGGATTAAGAAGATTATGGGGATTGTGAACGGAACGACGAACTTCATTTTGACGAAGATGAGCAAGGAAGGCGCGGGCTATGAGGAAGTGCTGAGGGAAGCGCAGCAGCTTGGATATGCAGAAGCTGACCCTACTTCGGATGTAGAAGGGCTTGATGCTGCACGCAAGATGGCCATCTTAGCAACACTTGGCTTCCACGCGGACGTGGCGTTGGAGGATGTTGAAGTTCGCGGAATTTCACAAATCAAAAAAGAAGACATTATGTTTGCGAAGCGTCTCGGTTATGAGATGAAGCTGCTCGGTATCGCAGAACGTCAGGATGATCAGATTAGTGTTGTTGTGCAGCCTACGATGGTCAGCAATGCTCATCCGCTCGCTTCGGTCAATGGTGTCTTCAATGCTGTATATGTGTATGGCGAAGCCGTTGGCGAGACGATGTTCTATGGCCCTGGTGCTGGTGAGATGCCTACAGCTACCTCTGTTGTTGCAGACTTGACGGCTGTCATCAAAAATATGAAGCTCGGCGTGAACGGATTGCGGGCGCTGACTCCATATAAGGAAAAGAAATTGAAAACAGATGATCAAATTTCATATAAGAACTTTATTCTTCTTCATGTGGAAGATAAGGCGGGGGTATTGGCACAGATTACGCAAGTATTCGCGGAGTACGATGTGAGCCTCGATTCCGTCGTCCAACAGCCGAATTCGCATAATCCAGATGCTGAAATTATCATTATCACACATCAAGCCAGCCAAGCGAACATGAAGAAAGTGTTTAAGCATTTTGAAAACTTGGATGTTATTAAATCCATCAAGAGTGCATATCGGGTAGAAGGCTAATCCACCAATCAGGCAGCAGAAAAGGGGTTATTTCGATGAGATACATGGGACTACTAGAAACATACAAATCATATTTGCCTATCAACGACAATACGCCAAAGCTGACACTGCATGAGGGGAATACACCGCTCATTCGCGCGGATCGTCTATCCGAAGAGCTTGGATTGAATTTGTATTTCAAATATGAGGGATTGAACCCTACTGGATCGTTCAAGGATCGCGGCATGGTTATGGCAGTAGCGAAGGCAGTAGAGGAGGGAAGCCGCACAATCATGTGTGCTTCTACAGGCAATACATCTGCTGCGGCTGCAGCTTATGCAGCTCGTGCTGGCTTGAATTGTATCGTTCTCATACCCAACAATAATATTGCGCTCGGCAAGCTCGCTCAAGCAATGATCTATGGTGCCAAAATTATTGCGATTCAGGGCAACTTCGACCGTGCGTTGGAGATCGTGAGGGAGATTACGGCCAAGCACCCGATTACACTCGTGAATTCGGTAAATCCATATCGAATCGAGGGTCAGAAGACGGCAGCTTTCGAAGTGTGTGATCAATTGGGGAAAGCGCCCGATGTGCTTGCAATTCCGGTTGGCAACGCTGGCAATATTTCGGCTTATTGGAAAGGGTTCAAGGAATATCATGCTGCCGGCAAGACAGACTCCCTGCCGAGAATGGTAGGTTTTGAAGCAGAAGGTGCAATGGCGATTGTAAAGGGTGAACCGATTTCGGATCCGGAGACGGTGGCTACTGCTATCCGAATCGGTAATCCGGCAAGTTGGAAGACGGCAGTAGAAGCTGCTGAACAATCGGCTGGCCAAATTAATTACGTGACCGACGAACAAATCCTTGAAGCTTATCAATTAATGGCTGTGAGGGAAGGGGTATTTGCTGAGCCGGGCTCTGCTGCTTCGCTTGCTGGTGTGCTGAAGCTTCATAAGGAAGGATACTTCAAGGGCGGAGAGAGTGTGGTGAGCGTGCTTACTGGACATGGTCTGAAGGATCCGAATATCGCAATTAAGACAGTAGCGAAGGAACCGCTCGTCGTTCAGGATACAGAAGAAGCTGTTATGGAAGCAATTGCGAAGCTGGAGCGTGAACAATAATGTGGCGGGAAGAAGGGGTGCTCGTGCGTGTACCGGCGAGCACCGCGAATTTAGGGCCAGGATTCGATACATTGGGCATGGCGCTTCAACTTCATCTGTGGGTTGCGATGAAACCAGCGGATCAAGCTATCATTCGATTGCACGGTTCTGATCTTGAGGGGGTACCGACGGATGAGAGCAATCTTATCTATCGAATTGCACAATCAGTATTTGATGAAGCGGGAATTGAGCGTCGTCCGATTGAGATGGATGTATATAGTGAAATCCCGTTGACAAGAGGACTCGGAAGCAGTGCCTCAGCCATTATTGGCGGTTTGGTAGCGGCGAATCAGCTGATCGGTGAGCCGCTCGATGCGGATCGTCTCTACGACATGGCGACGGCTATTGAACGCCATCCTGACAATGTTGGAGCCTCCCTCATAGGAGGGATTGTAGCAGCTGCATGGGATGGAGAACATACGACTTATGTTCGTGTTGAGCCGGATAGTTACCTATCCACTGTGGTCGCTATCCCTCAGTTCCAGCTTGAAACAAAGCAAGCTCGAGGTGTGCTGCCCAGCCAAGTAGACATGGCCAAAGCTGTATTTAATATCAGTCGGTCTTCGCTTCTTGTAGCTGCTTTGAGCAGTGGGAGATACGACTTATTGTCTGAAGCGATGAAGGATTGTCTCCATCAGCCATACCGTGCCCCGATGATTCCAGGTATGACTCATATTTTGGAGCATGCTGTGCAGAACGGTGCGCTTGGTGTCGCGCTCAGTGGCGCGGGCCCAACTCTGCTTGCGTTTATTGACAAGCGCAGTGACACCCAAGAACTCATTTCGTTTATGCGAGATACATTTAGCGAGCATCTAATCGATGCTGTTGTGAAAGAATTGGAGCCGAGTCATGAAGGTGCAGTATGTATTGGTACATGGAGCGATGTGGAATCAATCTTATCTGCGCGCATGCTTGAATAGTCTACGAAGGAGTTAGCGTACATGGCACGAATTGCATTATTGCCGGAGGGCTCCGTTTCGCATGAAGCGGCATTGCATTTAGCAGGACAGGATCATCAATTTGTACACTATAAGCTGATTTCGGATGTGTTTCTTTCGACTGCGCGTGGCGATTCAGAATATAGTGTCATCCCCATTGAGAATACAATTGAAGGTTCGGTCAACCTACATATGGACTGGATTGTTCATGAGGTGGATTTGCCGTTTCAAGCGGAATGGGTCTTTCCGTCTATTCAGAATTTGATTGGACGCCGTGAGGAACTGCAGGGGGATTTGGGCAGTATTCAAAAAGTAATGTCACATCCTGTAGCGATGGCACAGTGCATGCAGTACATTCGCAAGTATTTGCCGCATGCGGAACTCGAACATGTGAGCAGTACAGCTGAGGCAATCAATATTGTGAAGCAGAATCCAGGTCGCGGCTGGGCAGCTATTGGAACGACTGTAGGTGCGCATACGCATGGGTTGGATATATTGGCGCCAACAGTGACGGATCATAATAACAACTTTACTCGATTTGTGCTCATTGGGAGGAAGCCACTGGAATTACCTCCTTCAACTGCACATAAGACGACCATTTTGGTTACCTTGCCTGAGGATTTCCCGGGGGCGCTTCATCAGGTTTTGTCTGCATTTGCTTGGAGACGAATTAATTTATCTCGCATTGAGTCCCGTCCAACCAAGAGGAAATTAGGCAGTTATTACTTTTACATTGATGTAGAAATGGCGTTAGATACCGTTCTGCTCCCTGCTGCCATCGAAGAAATTGAAGCGATCGGCTGCCAAGTTCGTATTCTTGGTTCTTATCCAAGTTATTCGTATGAGTTCTCATTAGCGGATTCAAATGGCTGAGGGAACAAATAAATTAGGGCGTTCTTGGTTTAAGTATGGCTTGATGTAAGTCGTAAGAACGAGATAAAGAAAAATCACGGCGCTGCAAGCTGCAATGATATAAGTAGTTTTGTAGTGCTGTGCGAGTATTCCGGATCGTTGTCCTCCCTAACAAGGGAGGATTTTTTTGATTTTATTGCACACATGGATGTCAAACGCCTATTTGCTGCATAGGATAAAGTAGGTGATTTCGGGCTTATGTCCGGTAAGAGTAGGATGACGAACGTGTGGGAGGTTGCATGAAGTGAAAATACACATTGTCAAGAAAGGCGACACGCTATATGCGCTGGCGAAAAAATACGGAATTACTTTAGAAGAACTTATTGCTATGAACAGTCAGCTTGCTAACCCGAACGAACTGGATGTTGGCATGAAAATTAAAGTCCCGTCGACTCCGGTTCCCTCAAGTGGACATGAGATCGTTCACAAGCACGTTGTAAAGGAAGGGGACACCCTATGGAAATTGTCTAAAGCGTGGGGAATACCTCTTCAAACTTTAATCGATGCGAATCCGCAGCTCAAAAATCCGAATGTGCTGGTGATCGGTCAAGTTGTAAACATCCCTAAAATGCAGTCAGATGGCAATGTTCCGGCCCCTAATGTTAATAAGCCGCCATCCTCTAAGGAAGAAATGACGAAGCCCAAGTCTGAAGTAACGAAACCGAAAGAAGAGGTAACGAAACCGAAAGAAGAGGTCGTGAAGCCGAAAGAAGAAGTAACGAAACCGAAAGAAGAGGTTGTGAAGCCGAAGGAAGAAGTAACGAAACCGAAGGAAGAGGTTGTGAAGCCGAAGGAAGAAGTAACGAAACCGAAGGAAGAGGTCGTGAAGCCGAAGGAAGAAGTGGAAAAGCCAAAGGTTGAAATCACGAAGCCAAAAGTAGAAATTGTAGAGCCGAAAAAAGAAGTTATGCCGCAAACCAAAGTTCCTCAACCGAACGAAGAGAACAAGCAAGTGAATGAGCTAAAACCTATCCAAGAGATTGTACAGCCCAAGAAAGAGGTCAAGAAACCACACCATGCAACTGAATTTGTATATGAAATGGAAAAGGTGGACTATGGAAGTACCCAACATGCGCATCCATGGGCAGGGTACAATCAGCCTATAAACTACCCGTCAAACTTTGACCCATCTATGGGGAATCAATCTTTTCTAAACCAGCCAAACATGCAACAACCTTATGCCGCCCCAGTTCCATCATTCCCGCCAAGCTACGAAATTCCTGTCCCAGTTATGCCGCAATATGTGTCCCCTGTACAGTATGAGCCTTGTGGTTGTAATCATATAGCTAGTAATTGGTACCCTACCAACATCCAACCGAATATCGAACCTTACGTACAATCGGACATCCAACCGAACATTTATCCAAATGTACAGCCGAACATCCAACCGAATATTGAACCTTACGTACAATCGGACATCCAACCGAACATTTATCCAAATGTACAGCCGAACATCCAACCGAATATTGAACCTTACGTACAACCGAACATCCAACCGAACATCTATCCAAATGTACAACCAAACATTCAACCGAATATCGAGCCTTACGTACAATCGAATATACAGCCGAATGTATCGCCGATCACAGAGTCGAAGCAACCGTTTTCTCCTTATGAGTGTTACTGCCCACCGACACCAGTCTTCTGCAATCCTGGCTTTCCGCCTGTACCAACTGCTATCTATCCGCCATATCCTCCTGTGTATGGTGGTGCAGTATCGACGGTTCCGGGATATATTCCTTCTGCAATTCCGGCTGCAGTACCAACAGCAGTATGGGGGCCGATTGCTCAACCATTTGTGTATGCTTGTGGTTGTGGAGAAGAGCATGGCAAGCATCCATATGCGAATCAGTCATTAATGAATGCAGCTAATATGTATGCCCCAGCAGGTACACAAGGGAACGATTCTTATGAGCAGCCAACAGGGTATGGTTCGGACGGTATGCACTTCTACAATCCAAACTTATACGGATCCATTCCGGGATTCGCCAATTCGTCTTTGGGGAGTAACGCTTCAATCGGAGCGGGTGGTCATGGCAAACGTGAAGAACATGAAGTGGAGTTCAACAGAGAATCGGCATCCACAACGGACAAAGAAGGGCATGTATCCAGTGTAGGTACAAAAAAGGAACAACAGGCGAGGATTAAAGGGTCGCCTTCCCGGACGACAAAAAAGAAGAGCACGGGAAAAAAGAAAACGGCGCAGAAGCGTTCTAACGTGAACTCGAGAAGCATTCCGTGGATCAACGGATAATCCAAAGGAAGCTGGAGTATCAACTATGAGAGAGACTGCATTAAGCAGAATGATCATGGTTGATATTTCCTGTTGTCAAGATGGGACAGGCCATGATATATTATAAATCCAGTCGCGAGATGCGGCGGCGCAGTAGAGCTTCAACGCTTCAAACGAATCTTCTAAAAAAAGATTTTAAAAAAAGTGTTGACAACAAATTAGCTCCTGTGATAAGATAAAGTTCCTGTTGCGAAAGATGTTGAAAAATGTCGGAGCAGCAAGAAATGAAGATTGTTCTTTGAAAACTGAACAACGAGCAACGTTTGTGAATGAGGT
>NZ_BBYF01000019.1 GCF_001894745.1 Paenibacillus sp. NAIST15-1 | reverse complement strand
AGCCAACAGGTCAAGTGCAAAGCATTACAGCACAAACGCATGGAGCGCATCAAAATGTAGTACCGAACAGCTTCCAGCCGACAGGCCAAGTGCAAAGCATCACGGCACAAACGCATGGAGCACATCAAAATGTAGTGCCGAACAGCTTCCAGCCGACAGGTCAAGTGCAAAGCATTACAGCGCAAACGCATGGAGCGCAACAGAATGTGGTGCCAAACAGCTTCCAGCCGACAGGCCAAGTGAATAGCATTACAGCTTCCACTCAACAGGCCGAAGGCTATGCATCAACAGGTGGTATGGGGTCGTCAAGCATTGTACAAAGCGTGTCAGACCAGTCCTACACCTCATAATATAAGACCAAAGACGGTTCAGAATATAGAACCGTCTTTTTTGATCTAATCTGCTTACTAATATATAACTATTTACATTAGAGTGCTTATTGTTATAATAGTTGTTATGACAAGTTAATAGTTGTTGCAACAACTATTTCCGATTGTACAGGTGAAATATTAGGAGGTAACACACAAAATGGTACTGCATTTGGAACGAAGGGTAGGTTACATGCTCGGTCAGACACACCGTAAGGTAGCTGCGGAGTTAGGGGCGAGATTCCGGCCTTATGATATGACGATTGAGCAGTGGGGAGTGCTGTTCCGTCTTGTTGAAGAGGAAGGCATTAATCAAAAGGGATTGGCTGAGCGATGCGGGAAAGATCAGCCAACCTTGACACGGATTGTGCAGCACTTGCTGCGCAAGGGGTGGGTAGAGCGAAGAACCTGCGAACAGGATCGGCGCGCATATCGGTTGGCGGTAACTGCTGCCGGGCGCTCTATTGTGGATCAGTTGATTCCCATTGAGCAGGAATATATCGCTCAAGTTATGGCGGGATTCTCAAGCGACGAGGAGCAGCATCTGCTGCAACAACTGCAGCGGATTCAAGATAATTCTGCTGCAGCTGAGAAGGAACGGTTGGCAGCGGCGAGTCAGGGAAGCGGTACGAAAAAATGAAAGAAATGAAAGAAATGAAAGATATGAATGCGGAATATAGAAATAACAATGCGAATCTTGAAGAGAAGCAGCCATTGTGGACAAAGCCATTTGTGGTGCTAGCTGGCTCGAACTTTCTCGTATCATTGAATCTGTTGATGATAACGCCTGCGCTGCCAGCGTATGTGAAGGATGCTTATCAAGCAGACAACATGACCGTGAGCTTTGTGGTCAGTTTGTTCGCTTTGTCGGCTATTGTGACCCGACTTTTTGCGGGGAGATTTTTTGATCGGTTCCGAGCGATGAGCATTTTGATTGCTGGTTTGCTCATTTATGCCTTGTCGACGGGCGCTTATGCATTTGTACCATCCTTGGCCTTGTTCATGCTTGTGCGCATGATTTATGGGGCGGGATTTGGCATTACGAGCACAGCCCTAGGGACATTGGCAACGCGAATTATTCCTCCTCGACGCATGGGGGAAGGAATGGGTTATTACGGCTTATCCAATAGCTTATCCATGGCAATCGCTCCGATTATTGGTTTGTGGCTGCTGCAAAGCTACGGATATGAGTACTTAATTGGAACGACGTTTGTCCTTATCATTATTATTTTTCCAATGCTGCCACTATTGCGCAGTGCCAAAGCTCCTGCGAGTCAAGCAACTATCCGCCCGCAAGGCTCATGGATTGATCGGCGGGCATTGCTGCCGTGTACGCTTAATTTTCTTGTCACCATCACGTACGGAGGTATCCTGTCCTTCATTACCATGTTCGGTCAGGAGAGAGGGATCGCGAATGTGAGCCTATTCTTCTTATGTAATGCGATATCCATATTGGTTGTCCGTACATTCGCTGGCAAGCTGTATGACAGCAAGGGACATCTCGCGGTTGTCCCTGCAGGTGGAATAATGTTGGCAGCTTCGCTGGTGGTTCTGGCCTACAGTGCATCGACAGGGATGCTGTGTCTTGCCGCTGCTATGTACGGGCTTGGATATGGCAGTCTGCAGCCTGCATTCCAAGCATGGGCTGTGCAGCGTGTACCTGCTGATCAGCATGCTGCGGCAACAGGCATGTTCTACAATTCAATTGACTTGGGCGTGGCTCTCGGTTCGTTGTTGCTTGGTGCAGTAGCATCAATCACAACTTATAGCAATACGTACCTCGTATCCGCTTTGTCTGCGGTATTGTTGCTGTTCATCTATGCATTTGCTCTCCTTCGAGCGAGAGCTTCTCGGATGAGTGGGCGTGATGAAGCAACTGCTTCTGTCACTTAGGTTGCTGGACTAGAAAGAACAGAACGATAGGCTGTCTTTGATATGTATACAAAATATAAGTTGAAAAATAAATTTAACTCATTTACTTGACAAAAGTAAGTTATAACATTTATTATACTTACATAAAGTAAGTCAATGACATTAAATAAGCGGACAATTTTGAGTCAACATCAATAATTTGCCGCAGGCTATGAGCTATCTTGTCAGAACTGAATGTAAGGCAATAACGTTATACAAAATTTATTTATGAGGTGAACATGATGAAAAAAGTACTTGTTATTAATTCGAATCCTAAACCAACTGAAATGTCCTTCAGCCTTCGTCTTGGTGAGCACTACTTGACTGCGCTTCAAGCTGATGCGGATGTACAAATCGAGCGTGTGAATCTGTATGAAGAGAACATTCCATTGATCGATGGCACAGTACTGGATGCTTGGGGCAAAGCTGCCGCTGGTGAAGCGTTGTCTGCAGAGCAAACAAGCACACTTGGCCGCATGAACGAAATTTTGGAGCAATTTATTGCAGCAGATGTAGTGGTATTCATTACACCAATGTGGAACCTAAGCTTCCCAACTCTTCTTAAGGCTTATATCGATAACGTGGTTATCGCTGGCCGTACATTCAAATACACAGCTGAAGGTCCAAAAGGCTTGCTCGGAGGCAAGAAAGTTGTTCATATCGAAGCGCGCGGTGGTGTTTACTCCGAAGGACCAACAACAGGTCTTCGCTTCACTGACTCTTACTTGCAAACGATCATGGGCTTTATCGGCATTACCGATTACGAGAATGTCGTAGTAGAAGGCATGGCTGCAACACCTGATCGTGCAGAAGAAATCCTTGCTTCTGCGAAGCAACGTGCTGAGCAAAGCGCTAAAAACTTGCTTGCAGCTGTAAAATAAGCAATCCCAATTAAACAAAAGTGTTCGCACCTGACCATGAGCCGGTTCCTATTGGAGCCGGCTTATTTTCGTTTGTCACCAATTAGGCACTCGCACATATGATGGTAACGAATGAAAGGGGGAGGGAGGTAACAGGCACTGAAGGGCTACTTCTATCAATGGGCTCGTGACGCTGATATTCGTCTAGCTCAACGCGCAATCAATGGCGAGCGCACCTGGCCTGCTTCCTATGCACAGTGGTTCTTTAGGCCGGCGGGAGAGTGCCCAGATCCGTGGTTCAATCAACAAAATTCTGGTCGGTATCGAGCGCATTATTTCTTTTCCCCAACTGGGGACGACTGTCCAGCAGTGTACTCGGGGTAACGAGGCTTCATTAAAAAATCAGTCCAGATGAGACTGTAAAGGAGAGAGTGTAGCATGAATTACATGAGTTATGGTTATCCAACTCCGAACCAATCCGGTAATAGTTCGATTTCTCCAATGAGCACGTCAAAAGGCGGATCTTGTTGCGGATCAAAAGCCCCAATCAGTCCAACTCCGACGCCATATCCGGCGCAGCAATCGATGCAGAGCATGCCAATGCAGAGCATGCCAATGCAGAGCTTGCCGATGCAGAGCATGCCGATGCAGAGCATGCCGATGCAGAACATGTCGATGCAGAGCATGCCAATGCAGAACATGTCGATGCAGAGCATGCCAATGCAGAACATGTCGATGCAGAGCATGCCAATGCAACAAGCTGTACAGCCTTTCGCCAATCAGCCAATGCCAATGCAGCAGCCTATGTCAATGCAACAGCCATTAGCTATACAGCAGCCGGTTGCAACGCAGCAGGCAGCTACAATGCCTCCTTCGGTCGCCAGCGGTAATGTGATTACGCCTTCCGGCACGGTTCTGACGGGGCTCCCGCAAGAACAATCCTTTATCGAGAACATTTTGCGCTTGAATCTTGGCAAGATCGGTACGTTCTATATGACATATGAGAACAACTCGGAATGGAATGCGAAGATATTCCGCGGTAAAATTGAGGCTGCTGGTCGTGATCATATCATTATCAGCGATCCGAGAACGGGTCAACGCATCATGCTGTTAATGGTTAACTTCGACTATGCGACATTCGATGAGCCGCTTAATTATGAATATCCATACCGTCAGCCTGAATCTTCTGAAGAACAGTAATTAGGCACTATCCGCCAGCAAGCCGCCGCCTCTCCGAGAGGGTAGGGCGGCTCTTTGCTTATATTCACAAAACAACCAACTTCCGTTAAACCTCTGATGAGGAACCAACGTTATAATCCGTGGGAAGGGAGAGAAAGATAAAATAATCTGAGAGAAAGGAGGGAAAATAAAGAATGCATAAAGCTGCTTACAAGATTATGATCTTAACGTCCCGTTTCGGGGAAGGGCATTGGATGGTAACGCAGGCGCTTAAAGGACACATGGAGCGGCTTGGCATGCAGGTTATTGTTGTGGATTTGATGGCTGAGGCGCATCCGATGATGGATGCGATGTTTCGGTTTATATTTATGCAAAGTCAGACGATGTCGCAATACGGGATTCACTATTATGGTTGGAGCTACTATTCAACGCGCCGAATTGAACGTACACATCCACTTGTGCGCACAGGGTTCACACTAGGCAAGCGCAAGCTGAAGCAGCTACTGCTAGAGCATCGGCCTGATGGCATTATCAGTACATTTCCCTACTTCGACGTCTCATCAGTTGTCCGGCAGATGAACAAAGCGATTCCCACATTTACGGTCATCACCGATTACGATCTCCATCACCGCTGGATATTGTCCACCACAGATCACTACTATGTTGCAACTGTCGAATTAGCCGAACAGATGATGAGAGCCGGTATCGCTCCAGATCTAGTGCATGTAAGCGGCATTCCAATTCGTGATCAATTTGACTTGTACTCTCAGCAGTACACGATGCAGTCCTCCATGCAGAATGAAGAGCAAGTGGAAGCACTATTCCATAAATATGGATTACATTCGGGGCTTCGAACTACGTTAGTAATGTCGGGTGGGCTTGGTGCACAGGCAATATCCAATCGATTTCTTCGCCTATTAGAACGAATCCCGAATCACCAGGTTGTTATTGTATGCGGCAGAAATGAACGCTGGGAGACAGAACTCACGGAGAAATTCCGTTCGTTGAGCAATGTACATGTCTTCGGCTATGTGTCCTCTATTCATGAACTGATGTTATGCGCTAATGCAATGGTTACGAAGGCGGGAGGTGTAACCCTAACGGAAGCGCTCGCTATGCAGGTGCCTCTATTTATCGCGCGCCCGCAGCCTGGTCAAGAGCGGGAAAATGCTCGGTATTTCGCAAGGCATGGTGCAGCTGTTGTCGTACGGCAGGACGTTGAGCTGGCGATGAGACTCTGCGAGGCGTATAATCAGCCGGCCCTGCTTGAATCCATGAAGCGAAGCATGGTGAGTCTGGCGCGTCCGTATGCTGCGAAACGGATCGCAATAGATATTCTGGACGCGATGACAAGCGAAACCTATTCAGCTCAATCCTCCTTGCGCGTCAGCCAGTGCTTGGCTGCAATGGTTAACAATGCTACACATACGAGCAGTGAAGACACAGCGAATGCTGCCGAGAATTGATATTCATTGTATAAAATCTCAATATGGAGCGGCATTGTATTCGTCTCGCCTCGTATATGCCCCGATACGACGGATACCGCCCCGAATTCCCCCATTGCCCTCGCATTACAAATGACTATGCCGTATAACAGTCCCCACTTGATATTGGGCAGCGTCACACGCCAGAACATTCGCCACCCGCTTGCTCCTAAGGTGGCCGCTGCCTCCTCCTCCTGTATTCCTTGCGTCTGCATGAGCGGAATGAGCTCCCTGGCAACGAAGGGGAAGGTGACAAATAACGTGGCTAATACAATACCTGGAAGGGCAAAGACGATTCGAATATTTTGATTGTCCAGCCATTCTCCAAACCATCCATTTGAGCCAAAAATTAAAATAAATAAAAAGCCTGCAATGACAGGCGAAATTGAGAAGGGTAGATCCATCATAGTAATGAGCCATTGCTTGCCGCGAAATGAAAATTTGGTGATACACCAAGCTGCTGCAATGCCGAAAATTGCATTTAAAGGCACGGCGATTGATGCAGTGACAAACGTGAGCCGGATCGCTGCTAAGGCATCTGGGTCAACAAGTGCTGCCAGATAGACATCAGCTCCGCGCTTGAATGCTTGCACGAACACGGCCGCAAGTGGGAGCAGAATGACGAGCGCAATAAAGCCAAGAGCAACGGCAATGAGCAGGTATCGGACATAGGGGGATTCCGTTGTACATGCGCGAGATTGCGGCGCTGATGGCGGAAGTCCGCCTCCCATTGACTTGCGCCTAGTATGAGGGGGGAATTTAGGTTGTTCCGTAAGCAATGAGGTATCGGTCATACGGGTAATCTCCTTGTTTTCGCGTTTTCAAGTATTGTTGATGGGGTGAATCAGAGTGCAGTTTCATCCTTCATTCGCTCTAATGGGGCATAACGCGTCTGCCCATTCTCCATTGAATGAAATTGATGATAAACAGCAGGACAAAAGATATAACAAGCAATACAAGTGCAATAGCCGTGGCTGCGGCATATTCATATTGCTCCAGCTTCGTCATAATAAGCAACGGTGCAATCTCAGTCTTATAAGGCATGTTGCCGGAAATAAATACAACGGAACCATATTCGCCAATTCCGCGTGCAAAGGCAAGCGCAAAGCCTGTCAGTAGCGGCGGTATGAGTTCGGGAAAGATGATTCTGGAGAATACCGCCCAACGCTTGGCACCCAAGGTTGCCGCTGCTTCCTCAACTTCCGTGCTCCATTGCTCTAAGATTGGCTGAACGGTTCGCACCACGAAGGGGAAGCCAATAAAGGTCAGCGCGATCATGATGCCAACCTGTGAATAGGCGCTCTGTATGCCAAGCGGATACAACAGCTGTCCAATCCAGCCGTTCTCTGCATAGATGGAGGTCAGAGCAATGCCTGCGACAGCAGTAGGGAGTGCGAATGGCAGATCAATCAAGCCGTCTATCCATCGCTTTCCTGGAAATGAATAACGGACAAGCACCCAAGCGACAATCAGTCCAAAACAGACATTGAGGAGTCCCGCGGCACAGGAGACGATAAAGCTGATCCGATACGCTGCGATGACACGGTCATCCAGCACCGTGCTCCAAAACTCGCCCCAGGTTAATTCGGATGATTTCAAGACGATGGCTGACAGTGGAATGAGTACGAGGAGAGACATATAAATCAGCGTATAGCCTAGTGTGAAGCGGAAGCCGGGAAGCACCGAATACGATGCCTTCCTCGGCTTGATGGGAGAACGGCCAAGATGAGCGGATTGTGTGGTCATGATATCCCGTGCTCCCTTCTACTTTTTATAAATTTGATCAAATAATGCTCCATCAGCGAAGTGCTTCTGATGCGCGGCTTCCCATCCGCCGAAGTCATCCTGAATGGTGAGCAGCTTAAGTTCGGGGAATTGTGCCTTGTGCTTGGCCGCAACGGCTTCTAAGCGTGGGCGGTAATAGTGCTTTGCTGCAATCTCTTGTCCTTCCTCTGAATACAGATAGGATAAGTAAGCTTCGGCGACTTTGCGGGTTCCTCGCTTATCCACCGTTTTGTCGACGACCGAGACAGGCGGTTCCGCCAATATGCTTAGCTTAGGAACGACAATTTCGAATTTATCCTGCCCAAGCTCGTTTGTGGCAAGGAAAGCTTCATTTTCCCAAGAGATGAGTACATCACCGATTCCTCGCTCCACGAAGGTTGTCGTTGCTCCGCGCGCGCCTGAATCGAGTACGGGGACATTGGCATAGAGGGCGGAGAGGAATTGCTTTGCCTTCTCTTCATCTTGTTTGTTCTCAGAGAGGGCGTACCCCCAAGCGGCGAGATAATTCCAGCGGGCGCCTCCGGAAGTTTTGGGGTTCGGTGTAATGACTTGAATACCGGGCTTGATGAGATCGTTCCAATCATGGATTCCCTTGGGGTTGCCCTTGCGCACAAGAAACACGATCGTGGAGTAGTAAGGGGCGCTATTATGCTCAAAGCGTGTCTGCCAGTCCTCTTGAATCAAGCCAGCCTTGCGAATCGCATCAATATCGTATGCAAGGGCGAGGGTAACGACATCGGCCTTCAAGCCGTCGATGACAGCGCGTGCTTGCTTGCCGCTGCCGCCATGTGATTGCTTCACAGTGACATTCTGTCCGGCCGTTTCTTTCCAGTGTGCGGCGAATGCCTTGTTGTAATCAGCGTACAGCTCACGGGTTGGGTCATAGGACACGTTCTGCAGTTCCACAGTCTCTTCAGAAGCCGTATTTGGCTTAGCTCCTTCTGCTTCTCCCTGCTTGCCTGAACCTGAATCGCTGCGTCCGCAGGAGGCCATCAAGGCGAGCGTCAACATAGAAAGCAGGATGATGATACGTACAGGTAAACGACGTTGTACTTTCATCTGGATTGTCTCCTTTCTTTTGCGCCTTCCAGCTCGAAGCGGGTGCGTTCTGTCCGCTCCAGCTGTACAATGTGGCCGTCATGGATCGTGATGGTCAGTGATCCATAGTTGAGTCCTTTCAATTGTTCTGCGATTCGCTCCAGCCACTTCGGATGGATGGTATCTAACCCGATTTGCGTTGGTTGACTGCTCATATACGTTCCTCCCTTGAACATGAATGCAAAAAAACCGAAGACACCCCTAAACATGCAGTTAGGTATGCGTCTCCGGTGATCCGGTCGACAGAAGTCATGAGTCGTTGTTCATAGTTGATTAATCATTATATTTCCTATAAGATAACTAAGGTATTGGTGTTATGGCAGTATGATATCAGCAACCGGATAGGAAGTCAATGCAGCTGCCCACTTATTTCCAAAGTTATATTAAGTTCTGGGAAATCGTGAAATGTGCTTGCCCGAAACGCGTTTACAATAGCTTTGTTATGAGGTAGGACAGATGGTTTGCACCAGACTGCCGTTTACGACTATACTGAAATTGTTGCTACATTTATGAAGGAGGCAATGAACATGCAAATTACGTTGAACAATGGCTTGAGCATGCCGCAGCTAGGTCTTGGGGTATGGCGCGTTGAAGAGGGACAGCAGGTGAAGGATGCAGTGAAGACTGCATTGGAGACGGGCTATCGCTTAATCGATACAGCAGCTATTTATCAGAATGAAGCAGGCGTTGGCGAAGCCATTAAAGAGTCAGGCGTGAAGCGTGAAGATATATTCTTGACGACGAAAGTATGGAATTCCGAGCAAGGATATGATGCTACCCTGAAGGCGTTCGATGAGAGCTTACATAAGTTGGGGACCGACTATCTCGATTTGTATTTGATTCATTGGCCAGTTCCTTCCCGGGATTTGTATGTGGACACATACAAAGCATTGGAGAAGCTCTACGCAGACGGACGCGTGCGTTCGATTGGCGTATCCAACTTCCATATTCCTCACTTGGAGCGTTTGGCGCAGGAATGCAGCGTGAAGCCGGTTGTGAATCAGGTGGAATGCCATCCGCGCTTGGCTCAGAACGAGCTGCGTGAATATTGCCAGCGCCATGATATTTATTTGGAAGCTTGGAGCCCGCTGATGCAGGGTGGGGATATTTTGCAGAATGAAGAGATCGCTGCGATCGCGGCCGCACACGGCAAGACATCAGCTCAAGTGGTTATTCGCTGGCACTTGCAGCATGGCCATGTCGTCATTCCGAAGTCGATTACACCATCGCGCATACGCGAGAACTTCAATGTATTTGATTTCGAGTTGAGCAGTACTGAGCTGAGCAGCATCGATGCACTTAATGAAGATAAGCGAGTTGGTCCGAACCCGGATGAATTCGCAGTTACGTAACCGCAATTATTCGTTCGTTGCAACCCTGATATAGAATGTGAAAGTAAATAGAACACGGTTTGCCCCATCTCGGGACAAACCGTGTTCTATTTGTCTTCGTCCATATTCCAATTGGCAAGCGCTGCGAATGGATTGTCTCGATCCTCATTGCTTGTATCATCTCGATATACAACATTGCTCTCATAGCTCGGATGTTCTTGAACCTCATTGCGAGTCAACTGAATGTGCTCCTGCATCTGTATATATACGAGTGCTGTGTTGTAGGCATCATCCAGTGCCCGGTGCTGATTCCCGACGAACGGGACGTCCAGTGCTTCCAGCGCTGCCTTAAGTCCAATCTGCTGATTATGCTCACGTTTCAGGGCAGTAGATACTTGCTTTTGCAAATTGTTATGATTGCGAAGCCAGTACAGTGGAATCTTCTTCTGGCGGCATTCCTTTAGGAATTGGGATTTATCATCCGGCCCCCAGGAACATAGTGCATAGTCATCCGTATCAATCCACGCGATGAATTGATCAAGGACATCCTGCAGGGTGGAGGCATGTGTAATATCCTCTTGTGTAATACCGGTAAAATTAACAGTATCATCTGTTAACTTGGGGGAAAGAGTCGGTTTGACGAACGCTTGAAACGTGTCAGCAACGGCGAATGTTCCCTCGTTCTCCGTCACTTTCACCGCCCCAATTTCAATGATTTCGGCAAACGCCCCTTTTTTGCGCTTTACGGTCATTTCCAAATCATAAATAATTGCTAACATGGTGCCGCTCCTATCTTTATTGACAGCGTATGATGCTTATATTGTAACACAAGTTGCGCCGGTCGTTGGAGGAACTACTTGGATTCTGCTGCTGCCCGAATGAATCTATTCATTGACAGCGTGAAGGAAGCTTACTACAATGGAAGGGCATAAATAGAACGGCATGCACCAAACTCTATTCACAGTGTCTGAAGGTGTGAATAGAGAGGCGAAATTTTGCAAAGGCGTGTGAGTGGCCGCGTTCGGTAGAAGAACGCACAGCTTTGTATTGCCACAGCGCTTGGTTTCGTTCGCCCCCTGCTATAGAACGCAGGGGGCTTTTTTGCGTGTATAAGCGAGAGGAGCTTGACATCAATATGAAATTACTTCAGTATGCTTTGCTTGTATTCCTTGGGGCTTGCAGCTATGGAACTCTGTCTTCCATAATGAAGCTCGGGATCGGAGAAGGGTTTACCGTTCCAGAGATTGTAGGCGGACAATATTTCTTTGGGTGGCTGATGCTTGTGGTTATGACACTACTCTTCTCACGGCATAAGCTGCGCTGGAAGCAAGCCGCTGTGCTGCTCGCTTGCGGATTGTCTGTGAGCTGCACATCGATTACGTACGGCCTTGCCGTAGGAGAATTGCCAGCCTCCATAGCAGTTGTATTTCTATTCCAATTTACGTGGATTGGTGTATTGCTGGAAGCGGTTGTTACGCGCACGCGCCCTGAACCGATGAAGATCATTTCGGTTATCATCCTGCTCGTAGGTACTGTCTTCGCGGGCGGTCTTGCTGATCATGGATTGTCCGGATTGAGCTGGAAAGGGGCGGTGTTCGGAATGATTTCCGCAATATCGTTTGCGATATATATTTTTGTGAGTGGGCGTGTTGCAACCGATGTGCCTATTTTGACGAAGAGCTTATCCATGATTACGGGAGCTATGGTAGTTGTATTCCTCATGTTCCCGCCAGTATTCATTATGGATGGCACCTTGGTAGATGGACTGTGGAAGTTCGGATTGCCTATGGGGCTGCTGGGCATTATTATCCCGGTCATTTTCTTCGGAATAGGTGTCCCGAAGATTGGTTCTGGACTAGGCACGATTTTAGGAGCGGCTGAGCTGCCGGCAGCGGTAGTGATGTCTGTACTTGTTCTCCGGGAACAAGTTACGATGTTGCAGTGGGCAGGAATCGTACTGATTTTAGGAGGCATCTGTTTGCCGCAGCTGACTCTGGTGAATCAGAAGAAGACGAGCACAAGAGAGAAGATAGAGCGTGCAGGTGCATAATTAGAATAATAATGGCATATTGTCGAATGGAGTAGGAAGGGGAATCGGTACAGCTCGTCGAAGTGGGAATAAAGCTACTGAACAACCTGTGGGAAAGGGAGAAATGCGCTATGCATCATGTCGTATATCAGAAACAGAAAGCAGCAGCCCGATTGTTCATTGCATTCATTTGTATCCTATTCTCGGCGGGCCTTATCGTTCTGGCCGTGCTCGATTTCAAATTGCCGCTCAGCTTGCGAATTGCCCTGGCAGCGGCTGCGTGCATTGGATTCGCTTATTGCGGGAGCAATCTCGTCGTATCCGTGCGTGCCTTAACAGCAGGAACCAATATCCTACTGACCTATGATCAGGAGACAATATGGAATGAATATGGGCTCCGCGCAGCATGGGTAGATGTAGTCGATATTCGTGTCGAGCAAGGTCGAGTGGGCATCTTGTTCGTCCCGGTATTCCCCAAGTTCGTTGTCGTTCTTAAGGACGGAACGAGCAGGAAGGTTGAGACGTTCCATGCATTGACGGATCAGGAGATGAACGATTGGAGGATCCAATTGAAGCGGCATCAGAAGGCTGTTCAAGGCAAGGTAGAGGCCGCGGAGCAATCGATGCCACTCGAAATGAAAGAAATTACACTTACCTAAGATGTACTTGTATTTGGGTATCTGGATTGGAACACATATTCATTGATCTTTTAATATAGGAAGAACAAGCTAACACTATTTTGAATGCTATATTTTCATTTATAGGATGTGGGGGATGATTAGTGGCGAAATTAAGTGTAAAACAGCAATTATTGGCTTCCTTTATTGTTTTTGTAGTATCAATCGTTGTTGCTATCGCAACACCTTGGAATCAATATAAAATGCTATTTATGACCCCTGTTATAGTTTTTTCTGCTTTTGTTGGTATCTTAATTTCAAAAAAAATCTTGAAAAATGACGATAAAAGTTAGGGGAAAGTATGGGGATTTTATACATTGATGTGGCCGGTCTTAAAGATCTAAAGGATCAACCTAATTTAGCTTACGGTGGGCCATTTATTGAGTCAACTAATAGGCTAGTACATCCCTAATCGGGAGGTACTAGCCTTCTTCTCGTTGCCACAAGGGAATTCATGATTTACGATCTGACCTAGTTCTCCGTACCCAGCCATAAATCAATCGGTCGCTGTACGGCTGCGTGGAATGGCAGC
Organism: Paenibacillus sp. NAIST15-1; assembly: GCF_001894745.1. Classification (GTDB taxonomy): domain Bacteria; phylum Bacillota; class Bacilli; order Paenibacillales; family Paenibacillaceae; genus Paenibacillus_B; species Paenibacillus_B suaedae. Next base: position 119,030 of record NZ_BBYF01000019.1, on the reverse strand, counting down.
TCAATCTTGCGCCCTAATCGGGCGGAGGCATATGCTGCGTAGATGATTTCGAGTACGGCACGCCCGTCCTCGCCTGTTACGCAAGGCTCTAGATTTTGCCGGACACAGGTAATGAAGTGCTTCAATTCCTGTGGATATCCTTGATTGAATGCTTCTTCATAGATGGTGAACGACCACCCTTGGGTGGAGCCTGCCTTCTCCATCGCATAATCATAGCCATGTTCGCTATAGGTCAGAGCAGCGTTGCCTTGAAAGAGGTCCGCATAGCTTACTCCCTTCGTACCGTATACTTCTATGTTGTCTGTCATCCCGCCAGGCTTCGCCCAGCTGTCCTCCGCGATTGCCGTTACACCATTCTCGAACTCTACGATCGTAACCGCATTATCTTCGCCATTCGTTATCTCGCCATGCAGTACAGTAGACATTGTCGCATATACGCTTTTCACTTTGGCGCCGCCCATCATCCAGCGGAACCATTGCAGCGCATGGCAGCCCAGATCCATGAGCACGCCACCGCCAGCCTGCTTGATGTCATAGAACCAATCACTGTGCGGACCAGAATGCTTCTCTGCCTGCTTCAGCATATACACATCGCCGACGGCTCCCAGCTCGATCAGCTTGCGTACCCGCTCGAACTTCGGTGCGAAGCAGAGCTCTTCCGCATACATGAGCTTCACTTCTGCGCTGCGGCATGTCTCGATCATCTCGTCGGCCTCTTCCAAGGTAACGCATAGCGGCTTCTCTACGATAACGTGCTTGCCCGCTTGCGCAGCCGCAATACATACGCGGTGATGGAGGAAGTTCGGCAGGCAGATGTCCACAACCTCACAACCGGAATGCACCAACAGCTCATCCATGTCTGTATACACTTGCGGTATTCCATGCCGTGCAGCGAATGCTTCTCCTTTCTCACGATTGCGGGCATAGACAGCGACTACCTCTGCCTCTGGAACGAATCGGGTAAAGGACTCCATATGAATGTCGGCCACGAAGCCAGCGCCGCAAATGGCTACTTTCGTACGATTCATTACGCTTATCTCCTTTCAAATGCCGCATCATGCTGGTGAACAGCATGTGTGGATGGTTTCGATTTGAACAGCAGCAGGAACAACAGTGCCACGACAAGCGCAGCGCCTGCCGGGTACAGCCAGAAGCTCTTCCATTGTGCAAGCGCAGCAGTTCCGCTAGCTGTCACGGTATCGTTGAACAGACTGCCGGCGATAAGTGAGCCGAAGTAGATGCCGATTCCCTGCGTGAACAGGAGCAGCAAGCTTTGTGCCTGCCCCTTTACTTGGCTGTCTGCTTGCTGCTCGGCATAGATGAATCCGGTTACAAAGAAAAAATCATAACAGATGCCATGGAGAGCGATGCCTACGATCATGAGTGATCCAATCTGATCAGGCGCACCGAAGGCGAATAGGACATAACGAAGTGTCCAAGCAAGCATGCCGATCAGGAGCATGATTTTGATGCCTAAGCGGCGGAAGAAGAACGGGATAAGCAGCATAAAAGCGATTTCCGACATCTGGCCGATCGTCATCACGCTGCCTACATTGGCGAACCCAGCAGCCTCTAAGAAGGGTGACGCAAACGAATAATAGGCTGCAAGTGGGATGCAAATAAGCATCGAGCAGATGATGAAAACACAATAGCTTCGCTCCTTAAGCATCTGCAGCGCGTCAAGACAGAGCAGGTCGCGAACAGAGAGAGGCTTTCCTCTGGCGGGAGCGGGCGTATTGGGCAGAGTGAAGCTGAATATACCGAGCAAGAGGGATGCAATAGCAGAGATGTAGAAGATGACGGAACTGTCGGAGTAGCCCAGTTGGCCGATAAGGACGCCTGCCACGATCCATCCGATTGTGCCGAACACACGAATCATCGGGAATGTCTTTGCAGCATCCGCAATATGGTGAAAAGCTACATTGTTGCTTAGTGCCAGTGTAGGCATATAACACAGCATATACAGAAAAAGCGTCCACAACAGCGTTGTTCCGCTGCCTGCCTCGACTTGCCTGCCGACCATCCATAGAAGTGCACTGCCTGCAAGATGAAGGAGGCCCATCACTTTCTCAGAGGCGAAGAAGCGGTCAACTACCATGCCGAGGAAGAAAGGAGCAATAATGGATGCAATCGCTCCAACGGAGTAAGCGGTTCCAATAATGGATGACAAGCCATATTTGCTGAGTGTAAGCCCCGCAGTGGCGTACCAAGCCCCCCATACGAAAAACTGCATGAACATCATGAATGATAATCGTGGAATAACGAGTCTTCGCTGCATCTGCCTCCTCCTCACTTTATTTGACAAGGATGAATGTCTGTGCTGTAACGCTATTATCATTCATATTCAACTGTGTTGTCTACTACGCATACAAGTTGCTGGCGGGGAAACTGGGGGATTTTAATTAAAAGCATATACTCCAGTACTCCGCTCTATTTACCTAATGGATTATCAAAATGTTTTTTATTTGGGTTGTCGTCTCAAGAGATAAGTAAAAGGAAGCTAGAGCTATATAATGAAATATAGGAAATAAAAAAAGATATCAATCAGATAATAAAGTTGCACAAATTTTCAAACATCGATGATTTAAATGAAAGAATAAGAATAGTGCGTTCTTCTGTTGTTGAATTAGAAAATAAAGTAAGTTCTATGATTAATATTGGGGACTACGAGAAAAATATTCAAGAAATATCACGAGTAAAGAATGAAATAAATAGGTACAATGATGCTATTGAGACGGCTTTATTTAAAAAAAATAAAATAGAAGAAATACTTTCAAAAGAATCAGATGATCAAGATACATTGGACGAATCAATACTTTATGAGTTTTATAAAGATGTAGAACATTATTTAGGAAATATAGATAAGGAATTTCAAGAGCTAATTGAGTTTAACAATAGTATAAAGAAAAACAAGCTTACTTATTATAGGAATAGATTAAATGAAATTAATCTTGATATTAGTAACATGAATTATTCGCGTGAATCAATAATAAATGAGAATAAAAAAATTATTAGTATTATTGATCAAGATAACTTCAAAAATTTTGAGAAAATACACAAAGAACTAATATCACAGAGTGAGCAACTTGGACAGTTAACAAAGATTTTAGATATTTACAATGAGTTAACTGAAGATCTAAACAAGAAGACTAATGAATATGGAACAATTAATGATGGATCCATAGTTATGGACAATTTATCTAAATTCAATGAATATTTAACAAAAATAAGCTATGAGACTTTTGGTCAACGTTTGTACTTAACCCGCGCAGATACTTTCCCATTAAAACTTTCGAATGTTGATGATGGATTGGGTACTGGTCATAGAAAGTCTATAACATTATTATTGGATATCGCTTATGTTTCTTTTATTAAGGAATTGAAATTGGATTTTCCAAGGTTTTTTGTACATGATGTATTAGAAACAGTAGCTAAACATAACCTTGAAAAAATAGTTTCTTTCATTAATGAAAATGAAAGTCAATTTATTTTTGCAATATTAAATGAGAAAATACAAAAATATCAATTTATTAATGAGAATGATAAAATTTTGAGATTATCTAAAGAGGATAAATTATTCAAAATATAACGCTCGTTATGTAATTTTTAAATATGTGATTATTTTAAAAAGTCTAGCCTCCCAAAGAGATAGACTTTTTCTTATTATTTTTGAAGCCAAATTAAAAACAAGGAGGAGTGCTGAATAGAAAAAATTCATGTTGACAATTTGTAAGCGTATACAATAAACTATCTCCAACAAGACTTTGTTAATAATTTTAACTAACTTAGATTGTGGAGGGAGGATGACGGATTGATTGGCAGAGGCCAGACGGGAAACGCAAAATTGGTGAAGCATATTAACCGTGAGGGAATCCTCCATCAATTGCGCGATAATCCTCGGGTTTCGAGAGCCGATTTGGCGAAGTTAACAGAGTTAAGCCGGCCATGCGTCTCAGCGCTCGTCGATGAGATGATTATGGAAGGCTTAATCAGCGAGGTCGGATACGGTGAATCGAAGGGCGGCAGGAAGCCGATTCTTCTGGAATATAACTTTGATGCGTATGGTGTCATTGGCGCAGTATTCGAAGGAAGCACTTTGCAATTGGCGATTGCGAACCTGAAGGGGGAGCTGCTCGTCTCGCGCACGACGAATTTGCCGCATCCTATGGATGGCGAGATGGCAATTCGCAGCATTGAACAGGGATTGGACACTCTTCTCACTGCCAGCGGGTTTCCGAAGGAACGGTTGCTTGGCATGGGTCTGGGACTTCCGGGGATTACGCAGCGCAGTGCAGGAACGGTCAGCTACGCTCCCAGCACAGGGTGGATGGGGCTACCGGTACAGAAGGAAATTGAAGAAGCACTGGGATTGCCTGTCGTTATCGAGAACGACGTGAATCTGATGACGCTAGGCGAATTTCATAAAGGCATCGGCGTCGGCCATTCGAATCTCGTCTACATGTACGCGGGGACAGGAATCGGCGCAGGCATGATTATTGACGGACAGCTGTATCGGGGAGCCAATGAGGCAAGCGGTGAGATCGGCTATATGATGATTGGCCCAATCGGCAATCAGGTCAAAGGCGAGTATGGGGTGTTCGAGCGCAACTACTCGGTGAGAGCCATCTACGAGAAAGCCATTCGCATTCTCCCATCCATTGGCCCAGACAGAAGCATTATTCAGCAGATTGTTGAGCTGGCCAACCTCGGCAGCGACGAGGCTCAAAGGCTATTCGACGATATATGCCGGCACTGGACTTATGGGATCGCCAATGTCACGAGCGTCATGGATCCGGCGCTGCTCATCCTTAGCGGTGAAATGCTGCATATCGGGGACGAAGGCATTCGCAAAATACAATATTGGCTGAATGAATGGGTTCCATCTGTCCCAATCATTAAGATGGCCACGCTTGGCGATCAGGCGGGCTTGATAGGAGCCATTCACTGTACATTGGAGGCATTCCCCTCCACGGCTAAATTTCAAAGGTAAACAATGATCATTTCTCCAGCATGAATTGCTTCTCAGACAATGACAACTACGGATGTGGCCATATTCGCAACCAGCACAACACCTTCAGGTCAATTCTTCTACAGCGCAGAGATCCAACAAGATAGATGCAGCTGCTCACACATACGACAACAATTATGGAGTTCTACTACTTACTATTGATACTCACACGACAAATTCAACCTACACATCTTTCCCATCAAATACAACGAATATACTCAAAATCGTATGACAATCACAATCACACATACACTCATACCACACTCATCAGATTGTAAAATGTTAATCATTTCACTATAGCAGCACAGAACGATCACAGCTAATCATTTCACTATAGCAGCACAGAACGATCACAGCTAATCATTTCACAATATCACCTCAGAACTATCATAGCTAATCATTTCACAATATCATCTCAGAACGATATAGAACTGTATGCAATTCCTAGTGGCAAACCGTACATAGCATAACGATTTCCTGCAACTCAATGACCAAGTATGCACGGTTGTTTAGTTGGTCTAAATAAGGGCTATTGTCCTGAACTTCAGCATAGCTTTGATCCATATAACCAACGAACGGGCTGTTGTTGAAGGACCACTACGTTTTTGTGGGATGCTGCTTAGCAACATATCAACTCAGATTCATTTCGTCTATTGAAGATGAATTCATCCGATACAGCGCGAAACACGAATCAAAAATTTATGGTAGGGGGAACGTCATGAAACAGGTAAAGGGGAAAGCAAAAACATGGTTGATGAGCTCTATGCTTGTCCTTGCGATGCTGGCAGTGACTGCTTGTGGAGGCGGCGGTGGGACTGCATCCGAGGGTGGACAGCAATCCGGGGAGAAGTCATCATCGGGTAAAGAAAAGCTGGTTATCTACACAGCGAGAGACAAGAACGTCGTCGATGAGATTATCCCAAAATTCGAGGCGAAATACCCGAACATGGAAGTCGAAGTGCTCACGATGGGCGCACAGCAAATCTTGGAGCGCGTACGTGGGGAGAAGGCGAATCCACAAGCGGACTTCTGGTGGGGCGGCACACAGTCGTCACTGATGACTGCGGCAGATGAAGACTTGCTGGAAAGCGTGAAGCCAAGCTTCGCGGACAGCATTCCGGCATTGTACAAAGACAGTCAAGACCGCTGGTATGGGGAAATGCTGCTGCCTGAGGTCATTATGTACAATTCTCACGCGCTGAAACAAGAAGATGCACCGAAAGATTGGGACGATCTTCTTGATCCGAAATACAAGGACAAAATCATCATTCGTGGGGTGCTTGCTTCCGGAACGATGAGAACGATCTATTCTTCCATGATTTATAAGCAGGATGCGAGTGATCCAACGAAGGGCTTCGACTGGCTGAAGAAGCTGGATGCCAACACGAAGGAATACGCACAGGATCCGACTAACCTGTATTTGAAGCTGGCTCGTGAGGAAGGCACATTGTCCCTGTGGAACTTGCAGGACATTATGATTCAGAAGGAATTGCAGAAGCAGCCGTTCGACTTTATCTACCCGGCTAGCGGTGCGCCAATCCTAGTTGATGGCGTCGGTGTCGTGAAGGGTGCGAAAAATAAGGAGTCGGCAATGAAGTTCTATGAATTCCTCTTCGATTCTAATTTGCGGGTAGAGCTCGCGGATAAGCTGTTCCAGATTCCAACACGGACAGACATCAGCAAGGATACGCTTCCTGCTTGGCTGAAGGGATTGGAGCTGAAGCCGCTTGACATTGATTGGACGGTAATGGCGCAGAAGGAAAAAGAGTGGATGCAGCATTGGGATGAGAACATCAAGGGGAAAGGCGCAAAATAATAGGTTCTTTCAGGCGGAGGCTATGCCCTTCGCCTGATTATGATCATTTCAGAGGCAGGAGGGAGCCAGCTTGATAGAGGTAGCACTAGATCATGTTAGCAAGCAATTCGGGAACGTCAAGGGAGTTACCGACGTAAACATCCGGATTCAACCGGGTGAATTCTTTACCTTCCTCGGCCCTAGCGGCTGTGGCAAAACGACGACACTGCGGATGATTGCAGGATTTTATTTTCCAAGCGAAGGCCGAATCGTGTTCGGTGATCAAGATGTCACGACACTCCCACCGAATAAACGCAATACCGGCATGGTTTTTCAGAATTATGCTTTATTTCCGCACATGACCGTATTTGAAAATGTCGCATTTGGTTTGCAGGTGCGCAAGGTTCCGAAGTCAGAAATGATAGAGCGCGCCCATCTCGCGCTGAAGCAGGTTCACTTGGATGGGTATGGAAGCCGTAGAATTGACCAATTGTCCGGCGGACAGCAGCAGCGGGTTGCCTTGGCTCGTGCACTCGTGATAGAGCCGAAAATACTGCTTCTCGATGAGCCGTTGTCCAATCTGGATGCGAAGCTCCGCGAGGAGACAAGGATCGAAATTAAGAGACTTCAATTAGAGCTGGGAATTACAACGATATACGTCACCCATGATCAGGCGGAGGCGATGGCGATGTCTGACCGCATTATGGTCATGCAGGGCGGGGTTGTACAGCAGATTGGAAGTCCTGAAGAAATATATAATCGACCCGTTAATCGATTTGTCGCCTCCTTCATTGGCGAGTCGAACCTGTGGGAAGGAACGGTGGAACGAATCGAAGACGGCGAAGCCGTCATTCGCGTAGCGCCAGATCTCCGTCTAAGAGGGCTGACAGCGAATGCTTCTGCCGACTGTTCACTGGAAGCAGGCAAGAAGGTATCACTGTCGATACGTCCTGAATCGATTAGGGAGGCTGGCGGAGAAGAGACGGGGGACAATATCGTTACAGGCAGTGTAGTCATTTCTGAATTTACAGGAGTTAGCGTGAACTATGTGTCGCAGGTGGCAGATCAGCAGTTGAAGGCGATGTTCGTCAATCAAGGGCATCGGGTTCGCGGACGAGGGGAAGCAATCTCCCTGTTCATTCCGAAAGAAAGCATTTACTTCTTAGGATAGAGAGGGGATGAATGATGATAACGAACACACCTAACGCGCCACGGCCATCGAAGCCACGCATGGGCTTGCCCCGCCGCTCGGGGCCCATTACGCAATCGCCTTACTTCGTCTATGTGCTCGTAGCGCCGCTTTTTCTCATACTGTTGGCATATGTCGTTTATCCGCTATTTCAAACATTCGTACAAAGTATTCAAGTCGAGGATCAATTCTCACTTACGAACTACGCGCGATTTTTCAGCCTAGAGCATACATCCAATCTGGAAGCACTGTGGACCAGCATTTATATTTCCGTCTTAAGTGTGATTACGTGTGCAATCGTGGGTGTAGCCATGGCATTTCTGTTGGAGCGCTACGAATTTCCCGGCAGGAAGGTGCTGGCTGTCCTCGTTCTCGTTCCAATGGCACTGCCTCCGCTTGTCGGCGTACTGTCGTTCACGTTCTTGTATGGCGAGAGCGGTATCATTCCACGGGCGCTTAAGGAACTGCTTCATCTCGAACAAGTACCATTTTATTTAAAAGGGATATGGGGCGTCCTGGTCGTACATACGTTTACGATGTATACCTATTTCTATATGACGGCGTCGTCTGCGATTCGGGGTCTCGATCCTTCGCTTGAAGAAGCCGCTGCAAGTTTAGGTGCAGGCAGATTGTACATCTGGCGGCGAGTGATTCTGCCGATGCTGACTCCAGCGCTTGTGGCCTCGTCACTGCTTGTATTCATGATTGCGATGGCATCATATACGGCTCCGCTTATCTTCGGCATCGAACGGACGATGACGATGCAGATTTATTTGTCGCGTACGAATGGCAATTTGGATATGGCTGCTGCCCAGTCGACGATTCTATCGGTTGTGTCGATTGTATTCTTGCTCGTGATGCGCTGGTATCAAGGGCTTCGCAACTACCAGAACATGAGCAAGGGCATCAGTGTCCATCGCACAGAGGTCAAGAGTGCAGTCGGCAAATATGTTGCAATGATTTTGTCTATTATCGGCGTCATTATTTTGCTGCTTCCCATCTTCGTGCTGGTGTTGATTTCATTGTCTACGAACGGCACTTGGACGACGCAAGTATTGCCGCCTGAATATACATTGGAGCATTATATCAAGCTGTTCACGGACAGCAAAACATGGCGGCCTATTGCAAACAGCTTCCAGATGAGCTTCGTCGCAACAATCGGGAATGTCATCTTCGGCGTGGCAGCTGCTTATGCGATGGTTCGCTTGAAGTTTAAAGGGAAGACGCTGCTTGATGTCTTAATTATGCTCCCATGGGCGCTGCCAGGTACTGTCGTTGCGGTCAACTTGATTGCAGCCTTCAGCGAGCCCAATGTATTCAGCTTCAATCAAGTGCTGATCGGCAGTTTCTGGATTTTGCCGCTAGCTTATTTCGTGCGCCACCTGCCGCTTGTGTTCCGTTCTACTTCGGCAACCTTGGTGCAGATGGATGCATCTGTGGAGGAGGCGGCACGCAATCTAGGCGCATCGTGGTGGTACAGCTTCCGCAGAGTTGTGTTCCCGATGGCATTAAGCGGGATATTGGCGGGTACGCTGCTCGCCTTTGTACAGGGGATTGGGGAATTCGTATCCTCCATACTGCTCTTTACTGCCAAGAGCACACCGCTCTCGGTCGAAATTTTCCAACGGATGTATTCGTTCGAATTCGGCACAGCATGTGCTTATGGCGTTCTGCAAATTACATTGATCATCATCGTACTGTTCGTATCCCGCAAAATAACGGGCGACAACACGGCTATATAATCATTGGTCATTGCGTGGGAACCGCCTAGGGGTTCATCAACCACGTTATGATATACAGCTGGAAAATGGCCATTTCCAGCTGAAACAACACTATTCCACCATTCGAGGAGGGATTTGATGATCAAAGGTAAGTCGGCCTCAAAGTTCTGTTCCATCGTATTAAGCGTTGTATTGGCAAGCAGTGTACTGCTGTCCACGCAAGCCGAGACCGTATCAGCGGATCGGGGAATTGTTGATTTATGGAAGTCGATTAAGCCGCTGACGACGATCGCAAGTGCGATGAACACGGGAGCTCACCCTGATGATGAGCACAGCGCGACATTGGCGTACCTTTCCCTGGGAAGAGGAGTCAATACGTCAAGCGTGATCGCTGTGAGAGGAGAAGGCGGACAGAACGAGATTGGAAGTGAGCTCGGAGCGGGCCTTGGGGTCATACGAACTCGGGAACTGCAGGAAGCATCCAAGATCACGAATGTGACATTGGGGATACTCGGCGAGCAGCTGAATGATCCAATCTTCGACTTCGGGTTCTCGAAGAGTGTAGAGGAAACGCTGGAGAAATGGGGAGAATCTGTTGCGTACGAGCGCTTAATTCGCAAAATACGCGAGCTTCGCCCAGATGTCATCATTCCTGCATTCTTGAATGAAAACTCTACACATGGTCATCATCGGACGATTAACGTACTTACGGTGCGTGCGTTCAAGGACGCAGCGGATCCTGAAGTATATCCTGAGCACCTGAAGCAGGGACTTCAGCCATGGCAGATCAAGAAATTGTATTTGCCGGCGAATAACAGGGATTACACCGTGAGAGCGCCAATTGGGGAGTACAACTCCATCTATGGGGCCTCTTACCTGCAGCTTGGGGAAGAGTCGCGCTTCATGCACAAGAGCCAAGGGATGGGAAGAGTGTATGACGAAGGGCCTGCTCAGGGGGACAGCTACTATAAGCTTGACCTGAGCACGGTAAAGACGAAGGAGAAGGAGCAAGACCTCTTCGACGGCATCGCATTCACCTTTGCAGATTTGGCGAAGGAAATTAGTGTGAAGGGCAAGGACGATAAGATTGCGAAGGATTTGCAAGCTCTGCAGCAGGATGCAGACAGGATTGTAGCGGCTTACCCAAGCTTCGCCAATGTCTTGAAGGAAGTCCACGGCATGAAGGCAGACGTTCAGACTGCACTTGCCGATGTGAAGAAATCCAGCTTGGATTCAGCAACGAAGGACGATTTGCTCCATCGCCTGCACGTGAAGGAAGAGCAGTTGAACAAGGCGAGTATGGAAGCGGCATCTGTTGTAGTGAAGGTTAAGCCAGATGCCAACGAACTTGTGGCTGGACAGCCGACGAAGGTAACCGTAACGGCATTTAATGGCGGTTCTACGAAATTAGACAACGTGAAGCTTAGCCTGAGCGTGCCTGCTGGCTGGATAGCGGCACCTGTGGGTACGACAAGCTTTGGGCAGCTTGGCTATAACGAGACAGCTTCAGCTGTATTCGAGGTCAAGGTTCCGGCAGATGCACCGTTATTCAAGCCATACGAAGCTTCGGTATTCAACGCGAAGGTAGTATATGAGGCATTCCGTACTGTGACGTCCTTGCAAGAGACACCACAAAATGCAGTGGCGGTACTGCCTCCGTACTCGATGACGCTCAGCCCGAGCGCTACGATTCTGAATACGCTCAAGCCAGGCGAGCCAATTCCGGTGAAAGTAACGGTGAAGAATTATACGCCAGGAGCATCCAAGGCGTCGATTTCACTGCAGGTTCCAGAGGGATGGAAAGCCGAGCCTGCTGCTGAGGAACTTAGCTTTGCAGCGAAGGGGGAGACGAAGTCTGTTGCTTTCTCTGTTAAGGCAGCGTCTAACGTAAACCCAGGCAAGTTCACGGTTACAGCGGTTGCGAAGAACGGCGATGTACAGAGCATGCACGGGACGCAGGTTATTCAATACCCGCACATCGGGAAGACCTACATCGTGCAGCCGGCAGAGCTCCAGATTCAAGCCTTCGACTTGAAGACACCGGAGAAGTGGAAGGTCGGCTATGTGTCTAGCGGCTTTGACAACATCGATCAATATTTGCGTCAAGTAGGCGTCAACGTGGTCAATTTGGATGCGAAGGAAATTGAGTCGGGAGATCTCTCTCAGTACAACGCAATTGTGCTTGGCATTCGTGCCTATGCGTTCCGTCCAGAATTGATCCCGAGCAACCAGCGTTTATTGAATTATGTGAAGAACGGCGGCAATCTGGTCGTTCAGTATCATAAGCCAGAGGATAAATGGTCGCCAGATCTCGCGCCGTATCCAATTAAGATTGGCTCGCCGCTCATTCAATGGCGGGTAACGGACGAGAATTCCAAAGTCACAACACTTGCACCGGAGCATCCAATGTTCAACGCTCCGAATAAGATTACAGATCAGGACTGGAACAATTGGATTCAAGATCGCTCGGCTTATAACCCGTCGGAGTGGGGCAAGGAGTATACGGAGCTCATTTCCAACGGCGATCCGGGCGAGAAGGAGTTCACAGGCACCTTCCTGACTGCGAACTACGGCAAGGGTGTATATACGTACAGTTCACTCGTGTGGTATCGCGAGATTCCGGCACTGGTTCCGGGATCGATCCGCATGTTCGTGAACATGATCAGCCAGCATCAATAATGGCATTACTTAGTCGCAATTGTTCAGTTGGATAGATTCATCTAGATTCATCAAGTGCCTTGCACATCAGAACATCGGTGGGGGGCTCCTTCGGGACGTCTCCCCAATCGATGGAGAAGCGGAGGTATAAGGAGTATATGAATGTAATCGGAGTTCACGGACGGGAGCTAGATCAAGTGATCGGGGATACGCAGTTCGCCGTTGTTCCTCTCGGATCGGTCGAATACCATGGCCCACACTCTCCACTCGGGACAGATATCATATTGGCGGAAGGCTTCGCTTGGAGGATTGAATCCTCCCTTCAACCGCTCGTGTATCCGGCAGTTCCGTTCTCGGCATGCCCGGGGAAGACACAGCATTATCCTGGAACGATCTCGGTTCGCCCCTCCATTTATATCGATTATCTTACCGATATTGTTCTGGGGATATGTAGGCTTGGGATCCGCAACATTGTCCTGCTGAACGCTCATGATGCCAATATGGGCCCTTCCCGAACTGTTGCTGAATCCGTGACTGGAGCCTACACGGACGCCAGCTTCCTTCTTATTAATTGGTGGCAGATGGCGAGTGTTGAGTTCACGCAGCGGCACGGCTTATTCGGGGGGCAGGCTGGAAGAGGGCATGGCGGTCCTTATGAGATGTCAGCCGTGAAGGCGCTGCGTCCAGACCTGGTATCGGTGCAGGATACGGACTTGGAATTAGATTCGTGCCCTCCTTTATCTTCGCTGCCATATGTACTTGTGGAAGGGTCCCCTCAGGGATGGGATGGATATACCGGACATATTCGTCAGACCTCCATGGAAGCGGGGCAGTTGATCGTTGAGGAAGCAAGCCGGAATATGAACCAGCTCATTCAAGAATGGCTGGATATGAGAATGAAGTCGAACAAGGAGGCTTACTAAGCTATGGGATATCGTGAGAAATGGATGGAAACGGAAGGAACTACTTTCCCCGGCAAGACCTATACGGAGGTTGTGCTTGAGCCTGCATTTAATGAAGCGAAGGCGCATCTGCTTAGCCCGATGATGGCAATCAATAAGGCACATCTAATCATGCTGGAGAGGCAGGAACTTATTACACATGAGCAAGCGGAGACCATTGCGCAAGCCATCCGTGCTCTTGACCTTGAAGCGCTTAAGCAAGCAAGCTATACTGGTCAGTTTGAAGATTTGTTCTTTCAGGTGGAGCATCAGCTGCTAGAGCATGCCGGCGATATCGCTGGCAACCTGCACTTGGCCCGCAGCCGTAATGATATGGGGATTGCAATCTATCGAATGGTGCTGCGGGAGAAGCTGATCGTCACGTTATCTTCGGCACTCCAGCTCAATGAACAGCTGCTGTTGTTCGCGAAGGCGCATCAGGATACGCTCATGATCGGCTATACACATACGCAGCAGGCGCAGCCAACGACACTCGCACATTACTTCATGGCCGTCGTCGATTCGCTTAACCGCGATATTCGGCGAATGATTGCGGCCTACAAGAACTGCAATCGGAGCAGCATGGGGGCTGCGGCGCTTACGACATCGGGCTTCGCTGTTAGCAGGGAGCAGATGATGGAGCTGCTCGCATTCGACGAGCTTATCGATAACTCCTATGATGCAATCGGTGGAGCTGATTACTTGGGCGAAGTGGCGACAGCTATCCAGCTTGCGGCAATCAATTTGGGTCGTGTCGTTCAGGATATGCTGCTGTGGTGCACACAAGAGTTCGGTGCGCTGAAGGTAGCTGCACCTTATGTACAGATTAGCTCTATCATGCCGCAGAAGCGCAATCCCGTGTCGTTCGAGCATATGCGGGCTCTATTGTCGAGCTGCGTAGGGAATACGAATACGGTGCTGTCGATGATTCATAATACGCCATTCGGAGACATCGTCGATACGGAAGATGATATGCAGCCTTATGCGTGGAGAAGTCTTGCGATTATGGATAAAATGTACCGTTTGTTCGCTGCGGTCATCGGTACAATGGACGTCAACAAGGAGATGCTGCGTGAACGGACGCAGGGCAGCTTCGCAACCGTAACTGAGCTTGCGGATACACTTGTTCGAGTCGATGGCTTATCATTCCGCAAGGCTCATCATATTGTCAGCGATGTCGTGAAGCATTCCTTGGCGCAAGGGTTGGCGGCCAATGAGATCACACTGTCTATTGTCAATGAGAGCGCCCGTCAACATATTGGTAGGGTTACATCGCTCACAGAGCAGACGCTGCGTGAAGCGCTAGACCCGGTGCATTTCGTCGAGATTCGTTCCTTGCCGGGCGGGCCGAGTCCGAAGGAGATCAGCCGCATGATCGAAGTGCGAATGAAGGATCACAGCGGATTTGTGAGCTGGCTGGGACAAGCGGAAGGCAGCATACAGGCAGCAATGAAGCATCTGGATCAAGTCATAACAGAGTGGAGCGGGTGTTGATGGGAACCTACAGCATTCCTCTGCTTGCGATTGATGGTGGAGGTACGAAATGTCTCGTTAGGCTGCTCGATAGTGAAGGAACTACGCTTGGGGAGGGAAAGGGAGGATCTTCGAACTATCAGGGAGTCGGTGTGGATGAAGTTGTACGAGCGCTGTCTCAAGGGATTGAAGCGGCACTGCGTGACTACTGCCGCAAGCAGGAGTGTAGTGCGACTTATGAGGCAATTGCAATCGAATGTGCCGTATTTGCACTTGCTGGATTAGATACGGAGCATGACCGTCATATCATCACGGGCCTTGTACACGAGGTATTGAAGCAGCTTCACATCGAAGCAGAACATGTCATTGTGGAGAACGATGGCTATGCTGCCCTGCTCGGAGCAACAGGAGGGCAGCCTGGGTTGTTGGTGATTGCCGGGACAGGCTCCATTATATTCGGGATGAATGCTTACGGACAGACAGCTAGAGCTGGGGGATGGGGCCACCGAATTGGGGACGAAGGAAGCGGGTACTGGATCGGCAAGGAAGCATTGCGAGCAATCATGAAGGGGTATGATGGCAGAGAGGAACGAACGAGACTCGGGGAATGGATTCTTCTTCATCTGGGATTGAGCAATGAAGAAGAACTGTATAATTGGACGTACGGCGAAGAGTATTCCGTTGATAGGGTAAGTGGACTGGCTGAAGTTGTAACCCGTGCTGCCATTGCCGGCAATCGGGAAGCGTCACGAATTCTCGTAGCGGCAGGTGATGAATTATTTCATGGTGCAGCAGCAGTCATGAACCACTTGTCCTTGGTGGATACTCCGTTTACAATGATTCTACAGGGTGGTGTTCTGCGACATGAGGGACACGTTCGCAATCGCCTTATGCATAAGATAGAAGCATATGCACCGAAGGTATCCTTTCATGAAGCATGCAAGGAGCCTATTGACGGCGTAGCTTCTATGGGTGTTACCTATTTGCAGAAGAAGATGCTTGCCCGAACATAGGAAGATTTGAACAGCAAGGGGCTGAAGGAACATGAAGAAAAGATGGCTATTCGTTTTCGCCCATCCCGACGATGAGACCTTCGCAGCAGGTGGGACGATTGCCAAGCTTAGCAGTACAGGTCATGAGGTATATTTGGCATGCGCCACATCGGGATGCAAGGGAAAATCCGGCGAATTCCATTTTTCTTCCCGCGAAGAACTTGCCCGGTTTAGAGAACAGGAGATGCGCAGTGCCTGCTCGATTTTGGGTGTAGCCGATATTACGCTGTATCGTTATCCTGACGGCGGACTGCAGGAGATAGAGCCGAGGAAGTTGGCGGAGCGTATCGCTTCGACGATTGTGGAGCTGCGGCCGGACGCAATCGTGACCTTCCCGCCTGATGGAGTCACAGGACATCCCGACCATATCGCGATATCCGCAGCGACGCTTATTTCGGCGGAACTGGCGGAGGCGCATTATCCAGTGGATAAGCAGCCATCGCTCTATTATACGTCAATCCCGCATTATTACGATTACTGCAAGGATTCGGGTCCGAAGGACAAGTGCCCCATTTCAGCACGGATTGATATTAGCGATTATCGCGGGCATAAAGGGAAGGCGCTGCAGGCATATCGCAGCCAGATTTACTCTGTGAACCGCGCCTATCCAGGCGTTATGGAGGATGATTATTCCGTCATTTGCAATTATGAATTTTATACGTTAGTTCGCGAGAACGGTCAGCCTAGACAGAAGAAGACGGCACTGCCGCTGGATGAGCTGCCGATGCTGGATTTGATTGACTAGAGTCTAGGTAGCCGATTCTTTTTCGTGAATTTCAGATTCCATTACATCAACTGTTCAGCTACAGATGATACAAGGAAAGAAGCTGACCCCCTTGAAGAAGGAGGGCCAGCTTCTTTGTTCTTAGCAGGCTATTTTCAACCTCAATTTCTAAATAAACTTCCGTGAAACCTTCTTGCCATCGTAGGTGAACAGGACTTGCTTGTCATCGACGGTCGTCTCGACGTGAACCGGCTTGCCCCACAGGGTATATACATAAGGCAGGGTACGTTCGACGTATTTCAAATCCAGCTCCACGGCTTCATATTGGTGTACGAGATAGAGCTCGCCAGAGCGCTGGTAATCGCCATCCTCAACTGTAATGTAGGGGAAGCCGCCGTTGACGCGTGAATAGACGAGCTGATCGCGGATGTTCTGCCACGACTTGTCGGTAATTTTCCACTCCGGCCCCTTTTTCTCAAAAATGTACAGATCCAGCTCCTCGGTCAGCTTCTTCGTCAAATAATTGCGAAGGAATGACTGATCCGATTCCAGTTCACGCACTTCAAATATTTTGGCCCGGCCCTGACCAGGTTGACGTCCATACCGCTCTTGCTCTTCCTTCGTTGGCTCATCCCAGCGCTTCTCAATATCCTCGAACAGTTTGATGCCAAGGTAATAAGGGTTCAAGCTATGACGCGATGGCTGTACGACAGAACTGTTCAGCTTCGCATACTCGACTGTTTCTTCGCTAGTTAGATCCAGCTCTCGTATAATTCGCTGATGCCAATAGGAAGCCCAGCCCTCGTTCATAATCTTCGTCTCGATCTGCGGCCAGAAGTAGAGCATCTCGTCGCGCAGCATGGACATAATATCGCGCTGCCAATCCTCAAGCACAGACGAGAATTGCTGTATGAACCAGATGATATCCTTCTCCGGCTCCGGAGGGAAGGGGCGATTTGACATGTCATGCAGGCTGAACTTGGATGACTTGGAGGCTTGGCTTCGTTTGTCTAATTCCCACAGGTCATCGTACCGTCCAGGCTCGCTTGGCTGTGCCTCGCGCAGTTCGCGCAGCTTCGCCTCCATATAGCGTTCCTTATCCAGATTGCGCGGCTTGATGACATTTGGATCGATATGCTCCTGAATGCCGAGTACCGCGTCGATGAAGCTCTCAACCGCCTGGGTGCCATACTCTATTTCATATTGATTGACACGTTCAGCCGTGACGGACATGCTGTCTACCATATTGCGGTTCGTGGCTGAGAACCGGGCATTATTTTTGAAGAAGTCACAGTGGGCAAGCACATGCGCTACGATCAGCTTGTTTTGGATAAGTGAATTGCCTTCCAGCAGGAAGGCGTAGCACGGATTGGAATTAATGACGAGCTCGTAGATTTTGCTTAACCCGAAGTCGTATTGCATTTTCATCTTGTGAAAAGTCTTGCCGAAGCTCCAGTGGCTGAAGCGTGTGGGCATACCGTATGCTCCAAAGGTATATATGATGTCGGCCGGGCAGATTTCATAGCGCATCGGATAGAAATCGAGCCCGAAGCCTTCGGCGATTTCAGTAATTTCGTCGATGGCATACTCCAGCTCCCGCATGTTATTTGCACTCATGTACGGCTACCTCCCGGCTGTTTTTTGAAAAAGTGCTTCAGTGCCCGGTACACCTCTCCCTTTTCCTTAATGACGTAGTGCATAAAATTGGGCAGCTGGATATTGCGGTAAGCCGACATTAGGGTGCTGCTGCGGTTGTATTGGTTTACCTCACCGTATCCGAACATGTTGGCCTTCTTTAATATTTGGCCAATCAGCTTCACACAGCGATCGTTATCGCTCGTCAAGTTGTCACCGTCTGAGAAGTGAAACGGATAAATATTGTAGCTGGATGGTGGATAGCGTGTATCGATAATCTCAAGCGCCTTCACATAAGCGGATGAACAGATCGTGCCGCCGCTCTCTCCGCGTGTAAAGAATTCATCCTCGGTTACTTCCTTAGCCTCAGTATGGTGAGCGATGAATACTAGTTCGACCTTCTCGTACTGCTTGCGCAAGAAGCGTGTCATCCAGAAGAAGAAGCTGCGCGCACAATATTTCTCGAAGCTGCCCATCGATCCCGAGGTGTCCATCATCGCAATAATAACGGCGCTTGATTGAGGCTTAATAATTTCCTCCCATGTCTTGTACCGCAGATCGTCAGGACTAATGTGATGAATGCCAGGCTTGCCAGTGAGCGCGTTGCGCCGCAAATTTTCGAGGATCGTCCGCTTCTTGTCAATGTTGGACATGATGCCCTTCTTGCGAATGTCATTGAATCGAATGTCGGTAACCTCGACTTCCTCCTTATCCTTCTGCTGCAAGTTGGGCAGCTCCAATTCATCGAACAGCAGGTTTTCGAGATCTTCGATACTGATCTCCGCTTCAATGATGTCGGCACCGGCTTGATCTCCTGCCTGCTTGCCCTTGCCTTGCCCTTGTGAGCTGCTGTCCGTGCCGAGCACATCCCCAACCTGACTGTCTCCGTCCCCTTGACCGACGTGCTTCTTCTTATTGAAGTTATAGACGAATCGGAATTCGTCCAGACTGCGAATAGGGACTTTAATGATTTGTTTGCCATCTGACATAATAATATTCTCTTCAGTAACGAGATCGGGCAGATTCTGCTTTATCGCTTCACGCACCCTCTGCTGATGGCGTGCTTGATCTTGATAGCCTTTGCGATGGAGCGACCAGTCCTCGCGGGACACAATGAACGTCCGTTCGTTCAATGGCTGACACCTCCTGTTGGACGTATTAACTAATAGTTCGTGTTCAAAAAGGCCGGTTTTCAGCAACGAGAAAGTTGGATGAAGCTAGGGCCTGAGGAGCGGAGCGTACGTTTTGGGTACATGAGCACCGGAAGGTCCGGCTGAATTCAAGATTCGATGCCGAGTCCACTTCATGATTTGCTTCGTGATCAAAAGCGGACTTTTTGAACAACCTCTAATGACCTTTGCTGCTTGTTATGATCAATATATTCACGGGTTGCTAGGATAATGAAACGAGAGATGCACGCGTTCATTGAACTGAGGAAGCAGATTGAGGATCGGCTCATTCACTTATGATTGAGGTCTGGCAAGCAGGATGTGATACAATACAAGGTACTTAATTCTTATTTCATGAGTAACTTGAGGAAGTAGAAAGGGAGGTGCATGCGATGACAGCAGGCTCCAAGGAAGACGTAGAAGGACTGAAGGAGATTGGAAGGATTGTAGCATTGACCATCCAAGAGATGAAGAAGAATGCACGTGCGGGCATGACGACAAAGCAACTGGATGAGATAGGTGGGGAAGTGCTGAAGCGCCATGGTGCTGTATCCGCACCGATGAAGGCTTTTAAATTTCCTGGGCATTCTTGCATCAGTGTGAATACAGAGGTTGCCCATGGGATTCCAGGCAAGAAAGTGCTGCGGCCTGGTGATTTAATTAATGTAGATGTATGCGCAGAAAAGAACGGCTATGTTGCGGATTCGGGCCAGTCGTTCCAACTTGCTCCTCACAGCACGGAAATTACGGAACTGTGTCAATACACGCATGATACGATGATGAAGGTCATCTCTTCATTGAAGCATGGAGTAAAGCTGAACACGATTGGGAAAATGTTCGAGGAAGCTGCTGACCAAGGCGGATATACCGTAATTCAAAACTTGTGCTCCCATGGTGTGGGGAGAGCTGTGCATGAAGAGCCAAGTATTCTGCCGATTTACAATCGACTCGATACAAGAATCCTGAAGGAAGGCATGGTTATTACGATCGAGCCATTCCTTTCTACAGGCGCGGACTATGCGGTGAAGCAGGCAGACGGCTGGACATTAAGCACGCCTGATGGCAGTGTAGCTGCGCAATTCGAGCATACGATTATTATTACGAAGCAAGATCCGATCATTATCACAGTTGCATAGAAGCATCAGAACGATCTAGACTTTCGTCCGGTAAGAGGACGATAGTTCTGGATCGTATTTTTTTACTCGTTGAGTAGATCCTGACTGTGATACAATCCGTGTTTTTCAAGAAGAGGGGGAGCAGGACAAGGAAGGCGTGTTTGACATGAAACCAACAGGTGTCATATAATGAATACTAACATGAAACCAAATGGTTTCGTAATAATGTCGATCTCGTTAGCACATGCTGACAGATATCGAATAGTTGGAGGAATAACATCTATGACAAATCATGCTTCTCAATCATCTCTCGATATTCAAAAAACAATTACGTTGCAAGCACCGATCCAGAAGGTATGGGATGCGGTAGCTACTTCGGAAGGCATTGCAGCCTGGTTCATGCCGAATGATTTCCAGCCTGAGCTTGGCTACGAATTTCACCTGAATGCGGGCCCCTTTGGAAACTCGCCATGCAAGGTTACAGAACTCGATCCTCCGAACCGCTTGTCATTCCGCTGGGGGAAGGATTGGACATTGACATTTGCCTTGGCTGAAGTTGATGGGAAGACGGAATTTACGCTCATTCATTCTGGATGGGATCCGGAGGGGATTACGGAGTTCGGCGAGACGCATACCGTTGTACGCGAGCGCATGAACAATGGCTGGGACGGATTGGTTCAGAAGCTTCGTTCCATCATCGAGGCGTAAGATGGGGTCATCTGCACCGAAGCATGATGTGTTCCAAGCGATTGCTGATCCTACACGCCGCAAGCTGCTGCAGCTGCTCGCAGATCAGGAACTTCCTGTCACGGTGATTAGCGGACATTTCCCGATGAGCCGGACTGCCGTATCCAAGCATTTGCGTATTCTGGCCGAAGCGGGACTCGTTAAGGATCGGAAAATTGGCAGAGAGGTTAGATACCGGCTGGATCCGGATCCACTGCTGGAATTGAAGCGTTGGCTAGCCTATTATGATCGTTATTGGGATAACAAGCTGTCTATGCTCCAGCATTATGTGGAAAGCTCAGGTGATTCAGGTCGCTCTGAAGGTAATGTCGGAATGCAGGAGCGATCAGACAGCAGTGAGGAATAATACTATTGGTTAGATCGCTAATGCAGGATATTCCTTACAAGTAATTTCTGCATGAAGGAAAGGACATCATCAACCGCAGTGACCTGCTAAGTAGCGAGCAGGATGCTGCGGTTATTTTTTTGTTGACAATCTAAAATAGACTTTTTCTAACAAAAATTTGAAAATAACCGATATATACAATGTATGACTTTGAGGGGTGGTGTGCACTTATTTTTGTCCCAATGGGAGCGATTCATTTACATGGATCGTTATCTTGTGGATGTGGGTACTGTGCTGGATGTTCTGTTATCAAAGTCATATCCGGCATTCCTGCTTCTCGATATGATTACATCATTAATGATGAGGTTGATTGAGATGGAAACAAAACAAGGGCAAGGTGAAATGCTGCCATCACCCTCGCGCCGTAAAGAGAACCACAAGCAGGAAGGGCCAAGAATCAAACGAGAAAAACGGACTGTTCTGCTCATGCTCCGCATATATTGTCATCATCATACACTGGAGCTGAATCCACATTCCGAGAACCGTTCAGAGCAATACGGATTATGCCCTAGCTGCGCTGATTTGCTTGCCTATGCTTGGAAGCGTCTTACCTATTGCCGCTTCGGAGAGCGCAAGACGACATGTGAACGGTGTGCTGTTCATTGCTATAAGCAAGACAAGCGTGATGCCATCAAACTCGTCATGCGGGAAGTAGGCCCTAAAATGCTGGTTAAGCATCCGATTGTTGCATTCCGTCATGTATGGGATAACCTTCGCGCCCCTGAAGGTGGTAAATAAAATCCCCCATCTCAGAATGCTCTATAGGATCATATTTGTAAGTGGAAAAACAGCAATAATTCAGATAATATATAATCGTATCGAATATAGTTAAAAATTGCCGAAATGTGGCTTGAAGGAGCGAACATCATGTTGCGACGCTATACGATTATAGGAAGTATAAATATGCTGTTATCCGTCGCTCTCGGTGCATTCGGAGCGCATGTCATGAAGGGGTTGTTGACACCTGAGCGGATGGCTACTTTTGAAACAGCTGTTCAATACCATATGGCGCACGCGCTTGGATTGCTTCTTATTGCGATATTGGCGGATAAATTGGCGGATCAGAAGAAGGTCGCATTGTCAGCTCGGCTGATATGGATCGGTATTATTGTGTTCTCTGGAAGCTTGTATCTGCTGTGCTTCACAGGAATTAAAATGTTAGGAGCGATTACACCGATTGGAGGAGTGGCATTCATCGCTGGTTGGTTGATGCTTGCTCTTGCTGCTCGTCGATGAGTGTTCGTACTGACTCCAATGCTGGAAGGAAGATACTTAGTGAGTGACCGTAAGGTACAGAATGAACGGCAATTGCAGAAGCGGGATCGCTCAATTCGATATGCTTTATATGTAATGGCTGTCTCTTTAATTACGGCAATCGTATGTACAGGGTGGGCTGTGCTGCAGTTGGAGGGATTGGCGCGATTGTGGGTGCTGATTCTGCTTACAGCGATGCTTGGATATGCTGCAGCTGCTAAGATTAGATCCTCACACTATCAACGGTTTGGAGTAGCACATAATCCGATTAGTACGATTGAGCCCCCAGCTGTCTCTGTTCAGCCAACATGGAAGTCTTATTACGATCACCTGCCTGTTCCTATGCTGTTTGTCCGTCACGATGGCAAGGTTGTCGGCATGAACCCAGCGTTCCAAGAGGTAACCGGGTTCGATGGCTCGCTCATCACTATCGGACAATGGATGGAGGAACAAGCTTGCTCGAAGCTGATTCAGGCCATGGATCAAGTAACAAGCGGGGGCGAGATCGAGCTGGAATTGGTCGGATGCTCGAAGGATGGCTTCCCGCAAGACTGGCTCATTCGAATGACGCAGCTTCCGGGACTGACTCATTGCCCAGAAGAGGAAGCCATTTTCTCAGTAAGTCTTCGAGACGCGAGTCCAAATCGATATATGGAAGAACGGATTCGCTACATGGCCTATTATGATGATATGACCGGCTTGCCGAATCGTCGAATGTTCATGCAACGGCTGGAAGAATCGCTAGAGATGGCTGCTCATGCCTCGTTTTCTATTGCGGTGCTGTACATGGATCTTGATCGGTTTAAGCGCATTAACGATACATTTGGTACTGATTTTGGCGATATGCTCCTCATGCAGATTGCCGACAGACTGCTGCGCTCGATGACTGAGAATGATGTCATTGCTCGCATGGAGGGGGATGAATTCATCTGCTTCATGACGAACGCAGGATCAGAGGAGGAAGTGAAGGAGCGTGTACGCCAACTGTTGTCGGTGTTTGAGGAGCCGTTCGAATTGAACGATATCCCCGTTCATGTGACGATGAGCATAGGCGTGAAGCTTATTCATGAAGATATGCGCATTCATGATGCAGGTCTGGCCGTTCAGCAGGCAGACTACGCTTTGTCTCGGGTGAAGGAACTGGGGAAGAACGGATATCTATTCTTCGTTCCAGAGATGAATGATCGTCCGCTTGAGCGTATTACACTGGAGCATGACATGCGCAAGGCGCTGACAAGAGGGGAATTCGAGCTCTATTACCAGCCGCAGGTAGATATGTCGACCTACCGAATTGTCGGGATGGAGGCACTTGTGCGCTGGAACCATCCGGAGCGAGGTCTCATTCCGCCAGGAGAATTTATCTCCTTGGCTGAAGAGAATGGCTTCATTGTAGCCCTCGGGACATGGATTATGGAAGAAGCCTGCAGACAGAATAAGCAGTGGCAAGATAAAGGCCTTGAACGTATACCGGTATCCGTTAATTTGTCAGTAAGGCAGTTCGAAATGAACAATTTGACGGAGACGGTACAGGAGGTACTGCAGCGAACAGGGCTGGAACCGCAATACCTTGACCTGGAAATTACGGAGAGCATGACGATGGAAGTATCGCGTGCGTCACAGACCTTGCGCAAGTTGAAAGATATGGGCGTAGCGATTAGTATTGATGATTTCGGAACGGGTTACAGCTCACTGCATTATTTGAAGAACTTTCCGATACACCGCCTCAAGATTGATCGCTCCTTTGTGCGTGATTTGCAGCAAGATCCGAATGATGCTGCCATCGTATCGGCGATTATTGCACTCGGGCACAATATGAATATGCAAGTTATTGCAGAAGGTGTAGAGACGAAGGAACAGCTTGTCTTCTTGCAAAATAATCAATGTGACAATATACAGGGCTATTACTTCAGCCCTCCGCTGCCACGCAGTGGGTTCGAATCTCTGTTCCGCAGATATTCGCTGCAATCAGGAAGCGATGCAATGCTTCGTACATAAGTGAATAACAGATATGCAACAGCCGCAATAGGAGTCGACTGATCTGACTTCATTGCGGCTGTTGTTGTTTGTTCATGTGTTATTGAGTTTAGGGCTGCATATCTTCGATCTCATTCAGGTTGAATGCGTACACTTGCTTCTCATCAACATGGTATACGTTCAGCAGCTGATTTGAGGCGTCATAATTGAGGATACGGCAGGGGAGATTCAATGTGATGCCTTTTCCTTTGTTAATGCGCAAACGTAATAAACGATTCTGTTCGATGTAGCTTCGGAGCTGATTCTCGACATCTTGAAGCCGGGCATCATTGGATTGCTGTTGGCTTGGCTCCGTATATTCGGCAGCTGCGGTGCGTGCTGGCTTGTTCATAGTTGCCATTGATTCTGGTGATTGTGCGGTCGCACCCCGCTTGTTATTTGTTCTCGGTGAGGAATTATCCACACGGTGATCAGCAGCTGCGGAGCTTGAATGGGCTGCGCGAACTGCCAGCTTGCCAAACGGTGACTGCTTGATATTGCGCTGCTGCATGGCTTCGGCAAGCTCCAACAAGGAACCGAGCTCATTACCGGATTGAACGCGTGCGTCCAGTACGTCGGGGTGTTGATGCAGCAATTGCAGCAAAGCTTCTAGCGCAGCCACGTTGGATTCGCCTTGTACAAGGATGTCAACATTGAACTTGAAGACGGATTGTTGAGATGAAGTAGGATAAAGCATTGTCAGTAATTCCTCCAACCTGGACATTTTGCCTAGATAAATACATTATAATACGGTATAAATTCCGACAAATATAGTTCTTTAGAACTAAATATCGTTTTGCGGGCACATACGCGCCAAAAAGACGGCGATTGCATAAGATGATACCATCCTGTAAGTCAGAAGGAGGCATTCAAAGTGATACGGTTAATACCCATGAAAATTGGTGAGAGAACCGTGCTAGGCGTTGAAGTGCTGCTGCCCAAAACGACACTTCTATCGATCTCCACCGATAAAGGCTATATTATGTGCGGTGCGCTTGATGTAGGGCTGCTCAATACGAAGCTGCATGATCGAGGGATCATCGCAGGACGCGCAGTCGGGGTACGGACACTGGAGCAGTTGCTTGAAGCTCCGCTTGAATCCATCACTCACGAAGCTGAGCGTCTCGGTATTACAGTTGGCATGAAGGGCAGCGATGCTTTGAACCTCATGTTCTAAGGCACTTCTAAATTCAGCTGTATGATCAATGCGCAGGGGACGCATAATATTGAAGTATTCCGATGTTTTATGTATCAAGCGTCATAGTTGATTTGAAGCAGCTTGCGTTACACTTATGACCTCTAGTCCTTATGGGACGCCGTGTTGCGATGATTCATTTCACGTGGACACGGGTACATATATATAGTAGGCCAGCAGAATAAAGTTGCAAGGAATCGATGAGAAATAGGGTAGAAAAGATTGGCAATCAACATTTGTACAAGAAAGACTTGAAAAATAGTTAATATTAATTTAGAATTATTATTAATAAGAAATTGATATCAATTAGGAGGCGTTTTGATCATGGCAAATAACGAAAAACTTCAAACTCTGTTGAATCAGCAAGTAGCGAACTTGAACGTATTGTATGTGAAACTTCATAACTACCATTGGTATGTAAAAGGTCCTCTGTTCTTCACGCTGCATGAGAAGTTCGAAGAGTTCTATAATGAAATCACAGCGAAAATGGATGATGTTGCGGAACGCTTACTTACAATTGGGGGCAGACCATATGCTACTGTGAAGCAGTATTTGGAGCATACAACATTGCAAGAAGCGACAGGCAGCGAAACAGCAGAAGAAATGGTGAAGCAGCTTGTTAAAGACTTCAATCAATTGATAGCAGAATGCGGCGAAGCACAAGAAGCAGCGCAAGCTGCTGGGGACGAGCCTACAAATGACTTGTTCATCGGCATTCAATCTGACCTAGAGAAGCATGTATGGATGTTGAATGCATTCCTTGCATAAGGAATGGCGGATACAAATTTCGATACGTAAATGAAAATCATATAAGCGCATCCTGAAAAGGGTGCGCTTTTTACTGAAATTATATATAAATTGGTAAAACGATGATGCTCTAGCTAATAGGGCGCTTTTCTATAGAAATAGGGGGCTGTTATGCAAGAGGTATAAAGAGAGAGGACAGGGCGCTGGTTGATTTATACAAATGATTGTTTTAAAATTATATTGAGAATCAATGATAATCATTTTATAATGATTATAATGTGATAAATCTTATAGCGTGGATAAAGATTACTTGTTCTTTCAGTATACATCTTTTCTACAAATCCATCAATCTGGAGGTTACAACACAATGTCAACTCAATTCGTCATTAATGGTTTGAAGGCGACCATTGAAGGTAAAGAGATTCTGAAAGGAATCAACCTTGAAATGAAGGGCGGCGAGGTACATGCTATCATGGGTCCTAACGGAACTGGTAAAAGTACACTCGCTTCTGCTTTGATGGGGCATCCAAAATATGAAGTAACAGAAGGTTCTGCTACATTGAACGGTGAAGATTTGCTTGAGATGGAAGTTGACGAGCGCGCTCGCGCAGGTCTGTTCCTTGCTATGCAATATCCAAGCGAGATCGCAGGTGTAACGAACTCTGACTTCTTGCGCAGTGCCATCAATGCACGCCGCGGCGAAGGCAACGAAATCTCCTTGATCAAGTTCATTCGCCAAATGGAAGGCAAAATGAAAGAACTTGAGATGAACGAAGAGTTCGCTCATCGTTACTTGAACGAAGGCTTCTCCGGCGGGGAGAAGAAGCGTAACGAAATCTTGCAAATGATGATGCTCGATCCGAAAATCGTAGTATTGGATGAAATCGACTCTGGTTTGGATATCGACGCCTTGAAGATCGTTGCAAATGGTGTAAATGCGATGCGCAGCGAAGAACGCGGATTCTTGGTTATTACGCACTATCAACGTTTGCTGAACTATGTGAAGCCTGATTTCGTACACGTTATGATGCAAGGCCGCATCGTGAAATCCGGCGGACCTGAACTGGCTGAGCGCCTTGAGGCAGAAGGCTACGACTGGGTGAAGGAAGAACTCGGCATTACAGACGAAACAGTTGGACAAGACGAGTAATTCATTCTAGCAAACGATTGACAGGAGGAGCGATAGACCGATGAGCACGAATACGACATTGCCAGTGAGCCGTGAAGCGGTCGCAGCGCTTTCGAGCCGCAAGAGTGAGCCGGCATGGCTTGCTGAATTGCGTTTGCAGGCGTTGGATCAAGCAGCGGGACTGGATTATCCGATATTTGAGAAAACAAAAATTGAACGTTGGGACCTAAGTGCATATGGTGAATATGTAGAAGGTCAATTGGCATCTACATTTGCTACTATTCCAGCAGAAGCTCGCAATATTCTAACAGGGGATGAGTCTTCCGAGCAGGTTGACAACGTGCTGGTTCAGCACAATTCCAGTGTTATTTATCGTCAGCTGCAAGCTGAATTGGCAGCGAAGGGTGTTATCTTCACAGACTTGGAGACGGCTGTTCGTGAGCACGAAGACTTGGTGAAGCCTCATTTGATGCAAGCTCTGAAGGCTGATGAGCATCAATTGGCAGCTGTACATGCTGCAGTATGGAATGGCGGCGTATTCTTGTACGTGCCTAAAAATGTAGAAGTTGATATTCCGCTTCAGGCTGTATTCTATACAGACAATGCGAAGGCTACATTTGCACCGCATGTGTTGATCGTGGCGGATGTGAACAGTCGCGTGAACTACGTAGACAACTACGTATCTGGATCTTCTTCTGATGCTTATGTTCATAATGGTGTAGTTGAAGTATTTGTTAAATCAGGTGCGAAGGTAACTTATGCATCTGTCCATCATTTGGATGAGAAAGCTACGGATATCACGATTCGTCGTGCCATTGTTGAAAACGACGGCCGCATCGAGTGGATTGTTGGTGAAATGCACAACGGTAACGCTGCGTCCGAGACGAACTCGATCCTGAAAGGGAATGGTTCTACATCGGATACAAAAGTAATATGCGTAGGAAATGGCGAGCAAAAGTTGAACATTACGACGAAAGCCGTACACTTCGGCAAGAGCTCTGACAGCCAAATGATTACGCGCGCGGTTATGCGCGAATCTGCTTCTTCGATCATCAACGGGATTACGAAGATCGAGAAGGGAGCAACAAAAGCGAACGGTGAGCAAACCGAGCGCGTGCTCATGTTGAGCCCAAAAGCTCGTGGTGACGCCAATCCAATCTTGCTAATCGATGAGGACGATGTAACAGCGGGTCATGCTGCTTCTGCTGGTCAAGTGAACCAGGAGCAAGTACATTACATGATGTCGCGCGGTATTGCTCGTGAAGAGGCGGAGAATCTGATTATCCGCGGCTTCTTGGCGCCAGTTGTAGCTGAGCTGCCAAGCGAGCATCTGCAGCAATTGCTGAAGCGTTACATCGAAAGGAAGCTGGGACAATGATTGGACGCGAGCTTCGTGAGCAATTTCCGATCCTAAATCAGGAAATTAATGGTCATCCGTTGGTGTATTTGGACAGTGCGGCAACCTCACAGAAGCCGAGGTCCGTAATTGATGCGATACAAGCGTATTATGAGAAGGACAACTCGAACGTACATCGCGGCGTCCATACGCTCGGTTCCCGGGCGACAGACGCTTACGAAGGTGCGCGGGAGAAAGTTGCCCGGTTCATTAATGCGGCACGCACGGAAGAGATTGTGTTCACACGCGGGACGACATCTGCGCTTAATCTCGTTGCATCGTCCTACGGACGCAGCGTATGCGGTGAAGGCGATGAAATCGTAATTACGCAAATGGAACACCATAGTAATTTCATTCCGTGGCAGCAGGTCGCAAAGGCAACAGGGGCTACATTGAAATTTATCCCGATGCAGGAAGATGGCACACTCTTGCTGTCTGATGTGGAGCAGTCGATTACAGATCGGACGAAGATTGTATCGATTGCTTATGCATCCAATGTGCTCGGAATCGTGAATCCAGTGAAGCAGATCGCGGAGATTGCACATCGCCACGGTGCTGTAATCGTAGTTGACGGCGCACAGAGCACACCGCATATGCGGATTGATGTTCAGGATCTGGACTGCGACTTCTACGCATTGTCAGGGCATAAAATGTGCGGGCCGACCGGAATCGGGGCATTATATGGGAAGATGGCGCTGCTCGAGAAGATGGAACCAATCGAATTCGGTGGTGAAATGATCGACTTCGTCGAGTTGTATGATTCGACATGGAAGGATGTTCCTGCGCGATTCGAAGCAGGAACACCGATCATTGCGGGTGCTGTTGGACTTGGCGCTGCGATTGATTTCCTGAACGAAGTAGGGCTGGACAATATTCATAAGCATGAAATGCAACTGGGTGCATATGCAGTCGAGCGCTTGTCTGAGATTGAGGGAATCTCGATCTACGGTCCTCGCAGCGAACGGATCGGGCTCGTTACATTCAATTTGGATGATGTCCATCCTCATGATGTAGCTACTGTTCTGGATGCGAAGGGGATTGCGGTACGTGCCGGACATCACTGCTGCCAACCGCTTATGCGTTGGCTCAAAGTAAGTGCTACGGCGCGCGCAAGTTTCTACTTGTACAACACGGAAGCAGACATTGACCGGTTGGCGGAAGCCTTGCGGGAAACGAAGGAGTATTTCAGCGATGCAATTGGATGATCTGTATCGCCGAGTCATCATGGATCACTACAAGAAGCCACGGAACCGCGGCACGTTCGAGGAAGACACGGTTACGGTTGACCTGAATAACCCGACTTGTGGAGATCGCATATCACTGCAGCTGAAGCTGAACGATGGCATTGTTGAGGATGCCAGATTCACAGGCGAAGGCTGCTCGATTAGCATGTCTAGTGCGTCAATGATGACAGAAGCGGTCAAAGGTAAGACGTTGGAGCAGGCACATGAATTGGCTGAGCGATTCTCTGCCCTGGTTAAAGGCGAGGGCGCTGCGTTTGATGAATATGAAGATATCGAGGCTCTGTCCGGCGTGAACAAATTCCCGGCTCGCATCAAGTGTGCGACATTGGCTTGGAACGCGCTGCGCAAAGGGA
The DNA here is from genome assembly GCF_001894745.1 of Paenibacillus sp. NAIST15-1. Taxonomy (GTDB): domain Bacteria; phylum Bacillota; class Bacilli; order Paenibacillales; family Paenibacillaceae; genus Paenibacillus_B; species Paenibacillus_B suaedae. The sequence goes on along the minus strand of NZ_BBYF01000019.1, from coordinate 88,087 downwards.
TCGAGAAGCCTGAATAGGCGATAAAGTGCGAGGTTCGCACGAAGGAGGTACAACAACAATGGCGAAGAAAATGCCTGAAATGGAAGAATACAAGTATGGCTTTCGCGATAATCACCAAGCAGTCTTCCAATCCGGTAAAGGGCTGACGCCGGAGATCGTTACCGAGATCTCCCGTATTAAGGGTGAGCCTGACTGGATGCTGGAATTCCGCTTGAAGTCGCTTGAGCAATTTAACAAAATGACAATGCCTCGTTGGGGCGGCGATTTGGATGAGCTGGACTTCAACGACATTCAATACTATGTGCGTCCTTCTGAGAAGCAAGGAAAGACATGGGAAGAAGTACCGACTGAAATTAAAGAAACATTCGATAAGCTCGGTATTCCGGAAGCGGAACAGAAGTTCCTTGCCGGTGTATCTGCTCAGTATGAATCTGAGGTTGTCTATCACAGCATGCAGAAGGATCTCGAAGAGCAGGGCGTAATCTTTATGGATACGGACACAGCGCTTCGTGAGCATCCGGAGATCTTCCGCGAGCACTTCGCATCTGTTGTTCCTCCAGCGGACAACAAGTTCGCTGCATTGAACAGTGCAGTATGGTCGGGCGGAAGCTTCATCTACGTGCCTAAAGGCGTGAAGTGTGAAATTCCGTTGCAAGCTTACTTCCGTATCAACTCCGAGAACATGGGTCAGTTCGAGCGTACGCTGATTATCGCTGATGAAGACAGCTTCGTGCACTACGTTGAAGGCTGTACAGCGCCTATCTACAGCACGAATTCCCTTCATAGTGCGGTTGTTGAGATTATCGTGAAGAAAAATGCGCGTGTTCGTTATACAACAATCCAAAACTGGGCGCCAAACATCTACAACCTGGTTACAAAGCGTGCCGTTGCGGAAGAAAATGCGAACATGGAGTGGGTTGACGGCAACATCGGCTCCAAGCTGACTATGAAATACCCAGCTGTCATCTTGAAAGGCCGCGGGGCAAAAGGCTCTGTGTTGTCCATTGCGGTAGCAGGTAAAGGCCAGCATCAGGATGCGGGTGCGAAGATGATTCACTTGGCTCCAGATACAACGTCAACAATCATCTCGAAATCCATCTCGAAGCATGGCGGTAAGGTTTCGTATCGCGGCTTGACTTCGTTCGGTCGTGATTCTGATGGTGCAAAATCAAACGTAAAATGTGATACGTTGATCTTGGATAACGAGTCTACGTCCGATACGATTCCATACAACGAGATTCGCAATGACAATATCCAATTGGAGCATGAAGCGACTGTATCCAAGGTATCTGAGGATCAGCTCTTCTATCTGATGAGCCGCGGCTTGTCTGAAGATGAAGCGACTCAAATGATCGTTATGGGCTTCATCGAGCCGTTCACGAAGGAGCTCCCAATGGAATATGCCGTTGAGATGAATAGATTGATCAAGTTCGAAATGGAAGGCTCTATCGGTTAATGACTGCTTCTGCAGTCTGCCAATCGACCTAACCTTCATAAGATTGTAGTCAGATACGTGCTCATTTGTTTGCTGTACATGGTACAGCAGGCAAGAGCACGTATTTTTTTGTGTGCTGATCGGCCTTATTGCGTTTCATTCCTCATTGTCTGTTCCCGTTTTTGCTGCATCCGCATGGTACACCCCAAATATGGCATACTAATCCCTATGGTGATGTTCAACTTGCTTGCAGCGGGTTCGCATCTATGTATTTCACTACGCAACAGGAGGATTGGAAATGGTGGACCCTATCCAACAGGAGCGAAAGTTGCGGCACATTCGTCGCAAGCACAGATTCCGTATCATGATGTTATTAGGCGGTATGGTAGTATGTCTGCTTGCACCAGCCAATGCACATTCCATGTCCGTAGCATCACAAATCGACGCCTATCATGAGAGTGCGCCAGCTCGCAGAGATCGTGCCTATTATGAAGGGCGAGGAGATATCGTCTGGGAAGTGCCGTCTGCCGGCAAGCGGATTGCACTCACCTTTGATGATGGTCCTGATCCAACCCGCACTCCGGTTATCTTAGACCTGTTAAAGCAGTATAATGCCAAGGCTACCTTCTTCGTCGTAGGATGGAGGGTAAAGTCGCACCAAGAATTAGTGAAGCGCACAGTTCGTGAAGGACATGAAATTGCGAACCATACGTATCATCATAAATATTTTCGCAAAGGTGTAACGAAGGCCGAGATTGAAGAGGAAATTATGAAGGCGCATCGAGTGATTGAAGAGGTAACAGGTACGCCGCCTCAATTGTTCCGGCCACCTGGCGGGTATTATAATGAGCGGCTAGTAGAAATTGCACGGGAGAAGGGGTACCGCGTTATTTTATGGTCGTGGCATCAGGATACGAAGGATTGGCGTTCTCCAGGAGTAGATCGAATTGTCAATAAGGTGCTTGGGCATGCAAGAAACGGTGACATCGTACTGATGCACGACTTAGTAGAAGGAAGCACACAGACCATTCAGGCACTGAAGAAAATACTGCCCGAATTGAAGCGGCGGGGCTATTCATTTGTCACCGTTTCTGAATTAATGGCGCACCGTGTCAAGGCGAAGACTTCCTAAGTTCATTTTGTGCCTGTCAGGCTAGAAGGGTTCATACCCAGCGAGAAAAACGCCGTAAGTGTGCGCATCATTGAGCACACATCAGGCACACAGCAGGTTACATGCACACCTCTTCAATATGAAGATCGCGGCATTGTGTCAAATCAACGAAACGATTATCAATTTGCACGAGCGGCCGGAAAAATTCAGTCTGATGATTCATGATGATTGTTCCGGTTCGCCCGTCGCTTAGGCGTGCCTGCTTATGGATGAAGTTAGGCAGCATATGGCGAATGAAGGTATGAACAATGTGGGGATCAAGTCCGCTGTAGCTCATCGAATCAAGCTCTTTCAGAACCGTAAATAAATCCTGCTTGTCCCGATAAATTCGTGTAGACGTCATGGAGCTATACACATCAGCAACTGCGATGATACGTGCTGTCGGATGGATCTCCTGCTCAGCAGCACCATAAGGGTAACCGCTTCCATCTAAGCGTTCATGATGCTGGAGGGCCGCCATCGCGAGCCAATTGTCGCTATAGGAGGAACGGATGATTTCATAGCCGATCACAGTATGCGACTTCATCTCTACGAACTCCGAGCTCGTCAGCTGTCCAGGCTTGAGTAGGATCGACTTGTGAATGCGACTCTTGCCAATGTCATGCAGAAATCCTGCCTTGCATATGCGCTCCGCATCCTCTTCTCCGTAATGCATCCACTTGGCCAAATAGTAAGACAGCATGCCGACCTGTACGGAATGCTGGTACGTATAATTATCCTTCGAGTCCAGCAGAAGCAAGAGGGATACAACATCACGCTGCTTCTCCATCTGTTGAATAAGCGGTGTGATGGACGATTGTACAAGCTCATCCCGCAGAAATCCGTGCTGGATAACATCCTGAAAGATGCTTTCCACATTTCGAGTTGCCTCCATGTAGCCTTTCTGCATTTCCTCATGAACGATATGATTTGAACTTAGCGGCACATTGATCTGGGATGGGGATACAGCCTCTTCATCGGTGAGTGGTCTTGCTTCGATGTCTACCATATCCATGTGATGACGAATAAGTAGGGCGATGTCCCTATGCTTCATAACGGTTCCAGCAGACAGAACCAACAGCCCTCTATCATTGAAAATATCCTTCGTGAGAGTGTCTCCTTCGTGAATTTGCGTGACATGAATCCGCACCAAATGTCTCACCCTTCTAGTCATTTTGTACTACATGTATCATTTATCATATCAAAGCCAGCCACAAGATAACAGTAACATTTTCCAGGAAAATGTGAAGAATTGGTGCTGAAATGTTCCCTCTGCTCGTATACAAAGAACAAGATACTTTGTCCGAACGTGTAATGCTCGCAATCATTCAAATCATCATGCTGAGTATTTCTACGTATGGGGGAAATGAGGGGTTTAGCCATGTTCTATGTCATTGTTGCAATTGTACTGGGCATCGTGGAGGGACTGACAGAATTCATACCTGTCTCATCAACAGGTCATATGATATTGACGACGAAGCTGATGGGGATTGAGGAGCAGGCCAACTGGCTCAAGACATTCGAAATTGTCATTCAACTGGGGGCGACCTTAGCCATGACGGTTGTGTATTGGAATCGCATATTGGAGATGCTGGGATTGCGCAAGCGAACCGTACAGCAAGGACATGTCATCTGTCCTCGTCTGAATCTGCTCCATGTCATTATTGCAATAGCACCTGCATTAGCGGTGGCCTATGTAGCGAAAGACCATATTAAGCAATTATTTGACAGTACGGAAGCGGTGTTATGGGCTCTTGTAGTCGGCGGTGCATTTATGTGGTTCGCAGAATGGTATGGGTCTCGCAGACAACCCTCGGCGAACACGATCGATGAAATTAGTTATAAGCAGGCCTTTTCAATAGGACTCTTTCAAATATTGTCTGTGCTGTGGCCAGGGTTTTCCCGATCAGGCTCTACCATGTCAGGTGGTATGCTGAGCGGTGTCAGCTACCGGGCGTCTGCTGATTTTTCCTTTCTCATTGCGATTCCCATTATGTGTGCGGCAAGCGGCTATGAACTGCTCCAAAATTATAAGATGTTTACACTCGATATTTTCGCTTTTTTTGTACTTGGTTTCTTAGTATCCTTTGTTGTAGCCTATGTGATTGTTGTTGCCTTCCTCAAGCATATTCAGCGGATTAAGCTTCGTCACTTTGCGATATATCGCTTTGTTCTCGCAGCTTTGTTCTGGTACTTCATGATGTAGTAGATATTAGATATTAGATATTAGATATTAGATATTGAACATTAATGAATATCTCTGTGTGAAGTACTGAGTATTTCTGATAGGATCATTTCGAGGCATTTAGAATGCCAGTAAATTTCAGAAGTATGCAACAGTTGTGTGCTTTTATTCATCCAAATTACTTGGAAGGTGGAGAAGGGCGGGAGTGAAATCTGCCATATTTTCTACGTAAACAAAGGAATGTACGGTAGTGACTCGCTAGTCTAGCGAGAATTTGATATGATTAATTCGATGCATTTTAAGTGAATGTAAATATCATAACTTCAGGGGTTGACTCTGCTTGCGATGGGTACCTATACAAGCGTGCCGAGCTGGCATGCGATTAGCAAAACAAATATATAATGAAGAAGGTCTAGTGCTGCTCAAGGAGCAAGTAGAGCTTAATACCGCGTATATTCAGCGCTTGGAAGCGATGGGCGTATCATACGTATATGTAGAAGATGATCGGACAGAAGGTATTCATGCGCCGGATGTGTTGAGCGATGAGACACGAAGGCTGGCTAATATGACGATTCGCAAGCAATTCAAGCAATTGATTGATGAAGCCATGACACGGAAGCGTGCTGCCTCGAATTCTACATTGAATCGCGAGTTTTTCGATGTATTGGATGCCATCATTGGCGATTTGTATGGCAACCATAAGGCGATGGTAATGCTGAATGATATGCAGACAACTGATCATTATTTGTTTCGACATTCCCTTAATGTGTGTGTATATACGACCCTGCTAGGACTTCATCACGGATATCCCCGCAATGAACTGCGGACATTGAGCATGGGGGCGCTCCTTCATGACATTGGCAAGACGCAGATTAATCTCGAAGTATTGAACAAGCCAGGTTCGTTGTCTGATGCTGAATTTGCACATATGAAGCAGCATGCGGAGATAGGATACCGCATGTTGAAGGATGAGCCGAACATTCCGCTTCTGGCAGCGCACTGTGCTTATCAGCACCATGAGCGGTTGAACGGTTCTGGCTATCCGCGCGGCATTAAGTCGCCGGATATTCATGAATATGCGAAGTGGATTGGGATTACGGATTCATATGATGCGATGACAACCCATCGTGTATACCGTAAGGCAATGCTTCCACATGAAGCACTTGAAATTTTGTATACCGGATCAGGGACACAATACGAGCAAGGTATGCTGGAATTGTTCAGAGACCGTATGGCTGTCTATCCGATAGGAATGTCCATTCATTTGAATACAGGCGAGACATGCGTTGTTGCCCGCATTCATGCTGAGTGTCCACAACGACCAGTTGTAAGAGTACTGTACGACGCTGATGGCAATCCATTGAAGACCCCTCATGAGATCGATCTATCCAAGAAACTCCACGTTATGATCGTGGGCTATCACGCAGCTGATTAATGAGCGCGTAGGCAACACACAACGAAGCAAGTAAGCTCAGCACTTATTCATTATTATCATATTCCCTTTATTCAGTCTACAAGTGAGCAGGGGGTTCAACACGTGAGGGAAACAGCCAGAACAGGTTGGTTGTGGCACTGGGGAAAGTGGATGTATCGTTGGCGTCATGGGGTATTGATCATATGGACGCTTCTATTTGCAATGGCTTCGATATTGGCTATACAAGTGCCTTCCATGCTTAAGGATAATGGGTTTACGCCGACAGGAAGCGAATCTTATGTAGGATATGAGCTGCTGCGTGATGGGCTTGGTCTCTCTTCTACGACGATGGATATTGTCTATGAGAGCAGCGACGGCAGGTCGCTATTGACGAAAGAATCGATACAGCAGATTGAACGTTCCCTTACTGAATTGAAGCAGAATTCATCCGTCGGTGACGTTCAGCTGCGGACTCAGGATAGAACGGGAGTGCGTAGCGATGTAGTTGCTGCACATGTCCGTCTTAATATGGATACGGATGAAGCGCTGGATCGATATACCGATCTGCGTAAGCTTATTTCCGACATCCCGTTCGCGAAGGCCTATGTGACTGGTGCGACACCGGTCTACTATGATATTCAGACTGCGAGCAAGAACGATATTGTGAAGTCGGAACTAATCGGATTGCCAATCGCGCTGATCGTCTTATTGTTCGTCTTCGGAACATGGCTTGCGGGATTCCTTCCGCTCATTATCGGGCTGTTCAGTGTGACAACTACGCTCGGGATTATTTATGGAATTGCTCAGCTAACAGATACGTTAAGCAATTTTTTGCCGAATATGGTGTCCATGTTGGGACTAGCTGTTGGCATTGATTATGCGCTCTTCATTGTAAGCAGGTTCCGAGAGGAACTTGCCAAGCAATCTTCTGTTGAGCAGGCTGTCGCCATGACGGCGCAGACCGCGGGCCAGTCCATTTTATTTTCTGGTGTTGCGGTGCTGATCGGCTTAATTGCTATGCTGTTTATTGATTTATCCTTGTTCCGCTCGTTGTGCATTGGTGGAGTTATCGTCGTCATGATGTCAGTTATAGCGGGGAACACGCTTCTTCTGTCACTATTAAGTGTACTCGGCGATAAGGTGAACAAGTTCCCTATCATTCCTGCCCGGTGGAGAAGTGCGGAGAAGACGAGTGGCAGTGAACTATGGAGCCGTATTGCGCATGGTGTGATGAAGCATCCCGTAGGGATCGTTCTGCTGCTCACAACTGCATTGGCTGCTTGTGCATGGCCGATAGGCAGCATGAAGATTGGGATACCGGATGCAGAGATGCTGCCGCCGAAGTACGAATCGCGCTACGGTGCAGAATTGATGAGAGAAGCTTATGATGAGCAGGCGTTGAATCCAATTCAAATCGTTGTGGAGGCGGACAAGCCCTATTCTTCTATCGAGACGATACAAGCGATTCAAGGGCTAGCATCCCGTATTCAACTTATAGAGGGTGTACAGCGTGTTGATAGCTATGTGGATGCATTAGCTCAGTTGAATATTACAGGAGCTGAAGCGCAGGCAGCGGCGTTGTCCCGCCCAGAAGTTCGCACACAGATGGAGGCGAAGCTGCCGCTTCGTGACAAGATGCTTGTGGTGCAAGTGATTCTGAGGCCTGACATGAAGGGTGATGCTGCGTTCAAGGTAGTGGACGAGCTGCGTCAGATAGATTCAGGTTCGGGATTGAGCAGGAAGTATGTAACCGGAGGGCCAGCGGTTCAGCATGATATCATTGAACGCATCACGGCTGCGCTTCCGTATGTGATCGCGTTTATTCTTATCGTGACCTACATCGTGCTCTTCGTCGCATTCCGCTCGGTTCTTCTGCCGCTGAAGGCGGTCATCATGAACATGCTGAGCCTTGGCGCAAGTCTTGGCATTGTCGTCCTTGTCTTCCAGCATGGCTATTTAGCTGATCTATTGCATGTAACGTCAACAGGAATGGTGGTGGCGATGCTTCCTGTCATCATTTTTTGTGTCGTGTTCGGCATATCTATGGATTATGAGGTGTTCTTGCTGTCACGGATTGCGGAAGAGTATGATCGAACGAAGGACAATGAGCACAGCACCGCTCAAGGGCTGATGAAGACAGGCAGTATTATTACAAGTGCTGCTTTCATCTTGATTGTTGTTGTTGGTGCGTTTATTTTCACCGATAACGAGATGATGAAGGCTATCGGGCTTGGGCTTGCAGTATCTGTATTTTTGGATGCAACACTCATACGTGTTCTGCTCGTTCCTGCATTTATGAAGCTGATGGGGCATGCCAATTGGTGGGTCCCAAGCATGTTTCGACGCAAGGAACGGCGAAGTATGCTATAAATAAGTAAGCAATTATTTTCTGCAATAAAGATTGTAAGCAGGCAACTAGAAAGTTAGGTGGAATGAATCATGAATCAATTGCAAGCGGAGAAGGCAGCGAATACGGAGCAAAGAGGAACAGTAGGTCTTAAAACAATTAGTCCAGCCTACGATCCATGGGATCCGATTCGCTCTTTGCAGCAATATGGCCGTCATCTATTGACGAGTGTGGAAATGACTGTGGCCCAGGCATGCAATATGCGCTGCGAGCATTGCGCGGTAGGACACACACTCGTCGCAAATGAGCCTCCCAAGCTGCCGCTTGATCTAATGCTTCAACGTCTTGAAGAGGTTGAGCACTTGGAGACGATAAGCATTACCGGCGGTGAGCCGATGTTCCACGAGAAGACGGTCAAGGAGTATATCGTTCCTCTGTTAAAATACGCACGTGAGCGCGGGGTACGTTCCCAGATCAACTCGAACTTGACGATGGACATGCGCAGATACGAGATGGTTGCTCCCTATTTGGATGTCATGCATATTTCATTCAACTACACATGTATGGAGGACTTCCATGCAGTCGGCTTTACGCACAGCAGCCACGAAGTCAAATCTGGAGCCGCAGGTCGACTGTATGAGCGCATGATCGAGAATACACGCAAGCTGAGTGAGGCAGGCATGTATATTTCCGCGGAATCGATGGTCAACTATCGGACGCATGACAAGTTAAGCGAAATTCATCAGATCATCGATGAAATGGGATGCAAGCGACATGAGGTTCACCCGATGTACCCGAGCTCCTTCGCGGAGAACTTGCCGGTGCTTCCAATCGAACAATTGCGTACCTCTATTCATCGGTTGCTGGATACTCGCAATAAGGACATGTGGATGTTGTTCGGCACGCTGCCGTTCTTCTCCTGTAATTCGAATGAGGAGGATCAAGCGCTGCTCCGCCGCCTCCATAGGGAACCAATGGTGACTGTGCGCAACGATCCGGATGGCCGCAATCGATTGAATGTCAACTTGTTTAGCGGGGATATCTATGTTACGGACTTTGCAGATATTCCAGCGTTCGGCAGCATCTACTCAGGCAAGCTTGACGATACATTCAATGCTTGGCTGAATGAACATCCGCTCTCCAGAACGGTGGATTGCCATTGTCCGCAAGCATCCTGCTGCGGGCCGAACTTGCTCGTTGCGGATATGTACTATCGAGGTGTTAATTTCAAAGAACGGACAGCGGTGATGTCTTAGTTCATCCATAAGGAAGCGGGTGGGTTCATTGTACCCACCCGCTTCTCTTAACGGGATTGCTGCTCCAAATGATTCGCAATCAGCTTACCATGATGGCGGCCAGACTCTATAAATATCTCATTGGCATCCCGGCCTGATGAGATGACTCCAGCTACATACAATCCAGGGACATTCGTCTCCATCGTATCAGGATCGAATATCGGTTTCTCGCGATCGCTCTGCAGCTCAATTCCGCTAGCAGTCAGCATCGTTCGATCCGGTCTGAATCCGGTCAAGGCGAGGACGAAGTCGCTTGCGATGACATCCGTGCCCCCCTCATTACGCTCAATATGAACCTTATCAGGTTCGATGCCTACAACTCGAGAATGATAGTGCATGTCAATATGTCCCTTCGCGATCATACTCTCGAAAATGGGACGTACCCATGGCTTAATATGAGCAGTTAACTCATCACCGCGGTATACAACCGTCACCTTAGCTCCAACTCGCATAAGTTCAAGTGCAGCATCAACGGCTGAATTGTTGCCGCCAATAATAACAACATTCATCCCGGCATAAGGGTGAGCTTCTTGGAAATAGTGCGATACATGCGGAAGTGTCTCTCCTGGGATCCCAAGCATGTTCGGATGATCAAAATACCCTGTTGCAATGACTACATAACGCGCGCGGTGCGAGCTGGATAAGCCGCTGCGTGTCGTAGAATGGACGGTGAACGTGCCATCCTCTTCTTTGTGAACGTGCTTTACTTCTTCATAAGATCGAATTCGCAGCTGATATCGCTCCGCAACTTTGCGGTAGTAGACAAGTGCTTCATCCCGGTAGGGCTTGTCGTGCGGGCTGGCGAATGGCATGCCGCCGATCTCGAGCATTTCCGGTGTACTGAAAAATTGCAAATGGGTAGGATAACGATATATTGAGTTCACAACACAGTGCTTCTCAATGATGAGCGGATTCATACCAATCCGTTGTAATTCTATAGCAGCGGACAGTCCACATGGACCCGCGCCGATGATGATCGCCTGTTCCAATTGATTCGCCTCCGTATGACTAGTTGGTTGCTGTATAATCCAGTGCCTAGTATATTCAACATCCTTATCATATCGAACGTGAAGAGAATTGGCTATCCTCATCCTGACATATTGATTACAAAACATTTACAATATTACTAATGATTCGACGATCGATGTTGTGTACAATGATGTATAGTCTGTGCAATGTCAACCATAGAATTGGAGGGAAAGTAATGACTACAATTTCTGACGTATCTCGTACTGCGAGTACTTTGAAGCGCCCGGAGGCGATGATTTTTGATATGGATGGAACGCTGTTCAAGACAGAGACGTTGTTGATTCCGGCGTACCACAGAACATTTGACCAGCTTCGCAATGAGGGACTGTTCGAAGGGCCAACCCCGCCGGAGGAGCGCATCTTAAGCTCTCTTGGTATGCTGCTTGCAGATATTTGGGAGCGGGTTATGCCAGAGTCCAGCGAAGAGGCAAGACTGCGCGCAGATGATCTGCTGCTCGAAAATGAGTTGAAGGGCTTGCAAGAGGGTGGGACGGAGCTGTACCCGCAAGTGGAGGAAACACTTGCCAAATTGCGAGAAGCTGGTGTAAAGTTATTTGTGGCAAGTAATGGGTTGGAAGAATATGTGCAAGGTGTAGCTGCTGCGCACGGATTGACCGAGCTATTCACGGAGCTGTATAGTGCTGGAGGCCGGCAGACTTCGACGAAGGTGGAGCTTGTAGAGCTTCTGTTGAAGGAGCATGGTATCTCCTCAGCATGGATGGTTGGTGATCGCTCTTCAGACGTGGAGGCCGGCAAAGAAAATGGACAGACGGTTATCGGCTGTCAATATGCAGGTTTCGGTGCGGACGAAGAGTTGAAGGGCTCGGACGTTCTTATCCATAACTTCGATGAGTTGCTGGAATTGTATGCTTCATCGGAACAATAACAACAATTAACAATTACTGAAGGGAAGACAATAATGAAGAAGTAACGTAAGCATGTACCGTGGTGGGCCAGGCCGCCTCCATTGTTCATAGTAGTTGAACCAACAATGCGTTCGCGCGTAACTACTATTTAAACAATATGGAGGCTGATTGGAATGAGTAAACCTGAGATGAATGTTGCTATCGTATGTGGACCGGATTGTGATATGGAGACGCAAGCGCTTCGAGCTACCTTGGAGTACTTTGGAGCTCGGGTGTTCATGTATTGGGTAGGAAGACCGAATGACTTTATCGATGTATTATCCGGCAAGGATCTGTTCCCTAATACGGATCTCGTCATTTTGAACTTTCATGGCGACGAGGGCCGCTTTGTGATGCCTGAGATTGGGGACGAGGTATATGAGGAAGGGGAGCCGCGTGGTGATTTCGGCAGCGAGGCAGTTAGGCAATTTGCCAAGCTCGATGGCCGGACGGTCGTCTGCAACGGATGTGATCTGGGCAATAAGGAGATGGCCGAGGCATTCTTGGATGGTGGCTGCCAGACTTATATTGGGCCTGATGATTATCCATATGGGAACAGCACGTTGATGTTCGTCACCCGTTTCTGTTATGAACTGATCCAGAACAAACGAAGCGTTCAGCAGGCTTATGAACTCGCTCGTGCCGCGGACGAAGATACGATGATGTATCAACTGTATACGAAGTAAGAGAGGAGATGCCGCACACTTGTGCGGCATCTTTGCTATGTATGTGAACATAAATAGGGTTGACCCAAGTGGTGAGTAGGGGTAAGATGGATGGAAAACTTTAGGGAGGCGGGGATGAATGATTCGTATGATGAAACCCAAAAGATTGAAGCAAGGCTCGAAAATTGCGGTGATATCTCCATCGAGTGGACTCCCATACTTATTTCCAGAAACCTTCGAGCTTGGGCTGAGCAACCTGCGGGAGATGTTCGGATTTGACATCATCGAAATGCCGACAGCTAGGATGGAGCCGACTGAATTGTATCGCTATCCAGAGCTGCGAGCGCAGGATATCAACCGATGCTTCGGTGATTCAAGCATCGACGGCATCATTTGTTCCATTGGCGGTTATGAATCAATTCGAATATTGCCCTATTTGGATACTGAAATCATCATGAACAATCCAAAGTTCATTATGGGATTTTCCGATGCAACAACGTTCCTCTCGTACTTGAATCAGCTCGGAATGATCACCTTCTACGGCCCATCAATATTGGCGGGAATAGCCCAATTGAAGCATCTGCCTGAAGCGTATTCAGAGCATCTTCGTGATTTCTTCTTCTCGGATCAATTTCCCTACAACTATGCTCCATATCGTCGGTGGATCAACGGATACAAGGATTGGGGCAATCTCGATACACTTGGAGAGTGCCAGGAATTTTACCCTAATGGGGATGGATGGAGGTTCTTGCAAGGAAGTTCTGTCCAGCAGGGTGAAGTATGGGGCGGCTGTATTGAAGTACTGGAATTTATGAAATCGACAACGTACTGGCCTGATCCATCGTTCTGGGACAATAAGATTCTCTGCTTCGAAACTTCTGAGGAGAAGCCTTCACCGATGCATGTAGGCTACATGCTGCGCAACTATGGGATGCAGGGTGTGTATGAGAAGGTGAAGGGAATTATATTCGGTAGAGCCAAGGACTATAGTGAGGAAGAAAATAAACAATTGTACGACATTATCGTCAATATTGTAGAAGGGGAATTCGGTGCCGGAGATCTGCCAATTGTTGTGAACTTCGACTTCGGCCATACGGATCCGAAGCTTATCTTGCCATTAGGCGGAAGAGTGGAGCTTCGCCCTCATACCAATGAGGTAGTGCTTCTCGAAAACCCATTTCGTGACTAGATGCGAACAACCCACATCACCGTATCCATAGGTACGCGCGATGTGGGTTGAGCGCTATTATTTTATTTCTGGTCTTTACCGGATGAGAGTGCTCCTTCAACAATGGAGATAGCCGCATCTCCTTGGCGCTTCCCCTTCTGGCGATATAGCCATGATGCATATTCCATTGGCCGTGCGATTGCATTCCGATAAGTATCCCGATCCCCGATTCGATGGAACACTTCCCGTGCAGGCTTCGGATTTACTTCGAGCAGCCATACTTGCCCCTTGCGGTCGATCGCGAGATCCAGTGCCAATTCACATAAGGCTCCATATTTCTCTTCTAGGAACTGTGCGATCTCGAGACTGATCCTCTCTGCGTCATCCTTCACTTCTGCAATTCGATGCTCATCGCCTATCCATCTGCGGAGCAGTTCATCCATCCGAACCGCCTCGCCGCCGCCATGCAGGTTGGACGTGATGCTTTTATTTGCTCCAACCCGACCCGCACAGCCTGTCACTTCCCATTTGCCTTCGCCATTTTTTTGCACGAGCATGCGATAATCATGCACGCGTCCGTTCGGCAGCTTCAATGCAATCCCTTGTTGGACGAGATAACGGTCTCTAGCTCTCCAGGCAGCCAGTTTCCTTGCTAGTTGGCCAATCGTGAGCTTCTGCGGACGAATAATCCGGCGCTGATGATCACGCCCTTGTACGAATACGGTGGTGGGATTGAGAGACGAACGCTCGATACGCATAATGCCCCTTCCACCTGTACCGTTTATCGGCTTTAAATAGATTAAGGAATGAGAGCGCAGCATACTCTGCAGATCCTGCATTGACTGATATAAGCGGGTAGTTGGCAAGTGCCCCTTGACCGAAGGGACGGTCGACAGCACCTGGTGAATCGTCCATTTGTTGCGCAGCGGCCGATTTAAGAACAGCAGGTGATTGTACTTGCTGCGGAATCGGCGAAGCTGAGTGAAGCGATGGCTGTTTTGGAGACGGCATCGATCAAATATCATATTCGGAAAACGCGTCCATTTCCGTGTCCAGCGCCTCGTTTCTGGATGATAACACATCGCGTGAATGCGTCGATGTTGGTCATCAACATCCTGTGGTGTGAACACATATACGTCGAGTCCTATTTTTTTGCCGGCTGTGATCATGCGCTGATAGATGAGGCGCTCTTCCAGATGCTTTCGTTCATTCAAGTATAGCGTCAATATACCGAGTGTCGGTTGACTCAAGCTGTATCACCTTCTTCCCGTCCCTTATCCGCCTAATTTGGCAAGATATTGGCAGTATTGAAATATACGCTCGAGCGAACGTTGGCGGATATGAGGCTCATCGAACTTCATCGGTTTGGCATTTGCTTCGAAGAACCAAATGCTTCCGCCAGCATCGACACCTAAATCCATAGACATCTCTCCATGTAGATGCCCGGATGCACGCTCGATCTGTCTTGCGATAATCAGCGAAGCATGTCTGGCACGAATCATGATGCGCTTAGATTGCTCATTACCGAACACAGAGATTAAGAGCTTCTCCGGGTCGTCTATACTACCGCCGCGAGGCACATGTGTCGTAATGCTCATTGTACCTGCGACACGTGCGCCCACGCCTGTAACCTCCCATTGTCCCCGGCCGTTCTTCTGAATCAGGACACGAAGGTCGAAGGGGCGACGATTGCTGGCAGCAAGTGGAATGCCTTGTTGCACAATATAGTCGTGAGCGCCGGCTTCCTTACGGATACGGCTCCAAAGCTTTGAGATTGTAGCGCATTTATACGATACGCTCTTCTTTTTTTCCTGGATCTTCAGACGGTACTTGAGTGCCTTGGTATGATTCACGCGAAGAGTCATAATCCCTGCGCCTGCTTTGCCGGATTCCGGCTTCAAGAACAAGTAAGGATGTTTATGCAGCATTTTACCTAATGCGGCCGAGGTTTTCAGCCGTCTGGTTGAAGGGATATACTTTTTCGTAATTTTTGATTTTTTCAGCCATTCGAATAAGTGCCATTTATTGAAAAAGTATGGGTTGAACAACTTGATCGAAGGATGTGCGAGCACCTCTTTAATCTTGCTGCGAACCGCTGGAAGACTCTCATCCTCACGAAGGGGGATGCGATTATAGATAACGTGCGGAAGCGGGAACCACTCCTGCTTCCACACATTATTCTCATAGGAATAACCGATGACACGCTTCGCGTGAAGCTTCAAATCCCGAACTGTTAGAAGAAAAACAGTAAACCCCATTTCTCTCCCCTTTTTGATAATATCGGCAAAATTATCTCGGTTGCCGCGGAAGTACTCTCTGTCATCATCCATCGTTAGAATTGCAATGACAGGTGTTTGTGCTGTTTGTTCGTTCCCACTCACGTGATCTCCCCCCTGCGGAATTTGCTTAGGTACAGGCAGTGATCCAAAATATGTTCAATGGAAGCTTGCCCTTCATTCTTAAGGGAAGGGTGCTTGAATATCGAGCGTCCCGGCTTCGCATTTGCCTCGAACATCCAGACCTGCTCATCACGGTCAATCCCAATATCGAAGCCAAGCTCTCCGATCAAATGCGGATGATTGCGCTCAATTGCTTCCGCCAACTGGATGGCGATCTTCCTCGCCTTGTCGAGCACTTCGTCTGAGCGTTCTCCGAATGCACGTTGAAGTGCCTGGGAAGGAGTCATGAGTCTACCGCCATTTTTGACGTGAGTGGTTACACTGCCTTTGCCGGCCTTCTTGGCGCCTATGCCCACCACCGCCCACTTGTTATCTCCGTTCTTATGCATATGGAAGCGGAAATCAATCGGACATCCGTCGATCTCGATGAGACGAACGCCCTGTTGAATGACATAATTGCGTAGGCTGCGTCCGTGTCTCGCTTCGAGCATGCGCATCAGACTGGAGAAGGAGCGGAAGCGAAGGAGTACGTTCTTGCCATTTGAAGTATACCGGGCGAAGAACCCCTTCTTCGGCAAGTAGGTCAGCCGATAGATACCGATGCCAAGACTGCCTCCAGAAGGCTTATAATACGCAAACTGATGTCGTTCCAGCATGGTTCGGATTGTGTCTGATGATGGATTCATGATGGATTCAGGAACATGCTGATTGGCTTCTAATTCATTCTTGAGCAGGGCATATACATCCGATTTATTGAAGAAGCTCCAGTTGAAGAACGGGATTTTTTTGCGTGTGAACCGTTCACGAAGCGTATTGTAAGAGCCGGATGTTTCGGCACGTCTGCTAGGCAAGCGGTTGTATACGACATCAGGCAGCGGTACGGTTCGCCTTATCCAGCCCCCCGAAGGACCAAGAAAATAGCCAAGCACCGTATCGTTATTCCAATTAATGTCGCGGGGAGCGAATGCGAACACATATGCTTTCTTATTGCCTGTGCGAAGGATCTGTCTAATAAATCCTGTACGGCTGCCGAAGGGAGTTGAAGATGAGCGGGACGTTCCGTCAGACATTATGCCAATGAGAGGGCCGATATGAATGTCGCCTTCAGCTTCATTCAGCAGATATACAGATCCAGATTTAGGGACGCGTACGGCTGAGCGTAATCCTGCCGTTACATAGAGATGCTTGCCGGGCTTCTGGATCGGTCTGACTGAAGCTGGAATGATCGTCTTTCCGAGCCTGAGCCGTACCGATCTTTTGCCGGCAAGTTTGAGCTGTTTTAATAAGGAGTTGGATACATATAAAATTTTTTCGGAATTTGGCGTCAAATGGACGTTGCATACCGTCAAACTCATGAACTGACCCTCCTAAGGTACCGAACCAACACATGGCGTGCGTACAAGATGGGATTTTCCACTGATTGCAGGGCAGCTTCGTATTCTCCGGTGTGTCTGAATACGGATCTGCCAGGTTTGGAATTGACCTCGAGCAGCCAAGGGCGAGCCTTGAGGTCAATTCCATAGTCGAGGCCGATCTCGCTTATTCGCCCATATTGGGCTTCCAGAAGCGGTGGAATGTATTCGCTGTACGTACTCAGTTGTTCTATAAGCCGATGAACATGATTCGGTTCGAATTGGCTTTCCAAGAATGGTATGACCGAGACGGCGCGACCGCCTCCGTGCAGATTAGATGTGACGCTGTCAGGCTGGCCGACCCTTGCTGCCATACCGGTTAGAACCCAACGGCCGTTTCCGTTTTTTTGCATAAGAACACGGACATCGAACGGCTCTCCTTCTTGGGTAACCAATGATAAATAGGGTTGTATGACAAATCTGCGCTTGCCGACAAATTGTTCGATCCAAGCGAATCCTTCCTGAGGCCGGGAGAAGCTGTGTTGTATGGGATGATTATCGTCGTCCCTTCCACGAAGCTCCAAAGTGCCGGGAAGAGCAGTTGATATCGAATCAGTCTTCTCCTTATCGTTGTCGCGGTAGCGAACATGCAGTGTAGACTTTCCATGAGTGCCGCCATGTGGCTTCAGAAATAGGCCGCCATGATAACGATTCAACAGAGCTGCGAGACTGGAGATGCCTACGAACAACCGAGTGGGAGGCAGTATAGGAGACAGGGATGAATCCTTGCGCATTGAACGATAGATATCCCATTTTCCTCGTAAGCCGATGCCGAGAAGCGTGACGTTCGCCAACTGCTTCATACGGGTGATGGCAGCTTGTGTTTTACGGTATTGCTGCGGATTGCTGTAGGAGCATCTGTCATAAGCGAGCCGGGGAAGGGGGAATGTACGCCGTTCCCATCCTGACTTCCCATATACAAATGCATGAACGGTGCAGTCACCCCAATGTATCCATAACGGGGAGAACACGATAACACGGATACCGTGCTTACGACCGGCAATACAAAGTTTGCGGCAGTAGTCCGCTTCCGCAAATGGCAGCGTTCCTGTGCCTTCACATTGCAGAACGCCAAGCGTCAGCGCAGAAGGTTCTGACATGTTCATTGCTGCCACCTCCTTAGATCCCGGTTAGAAATCGAGAGTAATCCACGATTTTGCGCACAGAGGGCCGTATTTTTCGATCGCCTAAAGGCGTGTTGTCGTTTTTGGATGGTTTGGAATTGACCTCGAGGAGCCAGACCTTCCCCGAGTTATCTACAGCAAGATCGATGCCGAGCTCACCGAAATGAGCGGGAATATAAGTGTCTACACCTTGAGCGATGTCAAGTGCAGCTCGCCTCAGCCGTGCACTTACATCATTCTTCACCGAAGGAGGCAGGTTCGTACGGAATATGGCTTCCTTCACGGTACTGAGTGAGCCGCCGCGTGCCAGGTTGGATACAAAGTGCTGATTGCTCGCAATGCGGGCGACGATCGAAGTGATCGTCCATTTGCCGGAAGCGTTCTTCTGGACGAGTGCTCGGAAATCCACCGGACGCCTACTATGATCGATTAGCGTCAGTCCCTGCTGAATTTGGTAGTGGTTCGTTTTCAACTTGCCAGATAAGCTGGAGAAGACCTTAGTAAGACTGCTAAACTGCTGTCGTTTTGTTCCGTTTAAGGTGGAATATAAGGCTTGATAACTGTGATCCGGGAGCCGAGTGATGCGAATAATGCCTTTGCCAAGGCTGCCGCGTGCGGGCTTTAAGAACACAGTGGTATAACGGCTGCACATGCTTTTTAAGGTGGAGAAGGTACGGAGCGAGTAAGACTCCGGCAAATACTTGGATAGCTCTGCATGAGGTCTGAGTGCTTCGAACACTTCTGTTTTATCCAAGAATTTTTCATTGAAGACAACGGACTGATATCGCGATTTTACTTCTTTCATAAAATGCTGTACGCTAGGTTTGTTCTCCAGCTTGCGTGACGTCAATCGGTTGTTGATAATATCCGGTATCGGCATCGTAACTCGTTGCCAGCTACCATTGGTATTGACCCACGCTTTGACGTTGTGGAGGTCTTGGATATGATCGGGTGTGAAGAAGCATACCCATGCTCCTTGGAGCTGGCATGCATCGACCAATTCCTTGCAGAAAGAGGTAATAGAACCGAATGGCTTATCCGGCATGCTCGGATAATCACGGCTTACTAATACACCAATAAGCGGTCCAAGGCTCAAGATTTGGCTCGATGTCTTGTAGGCCGCACGCAGTGACTGGCCGTTCGTCAGCCCCATCTTTCGTGCAAGTGAGTGATTCATTCGTAGCCCGTCGAAGCGGGAGACGGATATTACTGTCACGCGCTGCTTGAAGGAACCGAACTTCAGAGTCAGCGGCTGGTTGACAGGAACCTTCCACAGCTTGACATAAGCCTCTCCCAACATGAGCACATCGTCTTGCAAGAGGCTGGAGCTGATCAACTGGAGCGTCACTTTTGATTTAGACATGGAGGTTCTCCTTCCAACAACAACTTGCAGTCATTCATACGATCCCATCTGCATGGGTCGATACAGATAGACCGTATACGTTAATTCATCATATGAGGACATATTTCCCTTGGTGATTGACCTATTGAAGGAAATAAAAAGGGGGAATAGACATGCCGGTATGGCTGTTTATCAGTTTTAGTGTTGTCGTTGCTGCTATCGTAGGTGGGGTTACCAACCATTTTGCGATCAAAATGCTTTTTCATCCGCGCAAAGCCATGTATATTGGCCGCTGGCGCATACCATTTACACCAGGACTTATTCCGAAGCGCAGAGAGGATATTGCCGCTTCTTTCGGTGACGTTGTAGCCGAATATTTAGTTACAAGTGATGGGCTCCGTACGATGCTGAATAGGCCCGATACTCGTGAGAAGGCGACAGAAACGGTTCTGCGCATGACTCAGAATTGGTCGGAAGATGACAGAACGGTCAAAGAGTGGGCGGTCAAGTTGTTTCCGGATAAGGAATGGGATGAGATTCGGGATCAATCTGCGCATCGATTGCAGGAATGGACGGCAAATGGGGTTAAGAAGTGGCTCGAGGGGAAAGGCTGGGATGAGCGCCCTCTGATTGAATGGCTTCCTGAAGGGTGGGAGCAGTCATCTGCGAAATGGGCAGACAAAGCCGCAGCTGTGATGCTGTCATCGTTCGAGAAGGAATTGACCTCGTTGCAGGGACAACTGCTCATGACGAAGCTGGCGAAGGATGTCATTGATCGTGCCTCAGGTTTCTTTGGCGCTATGGCAGCGATATTTGTGGATGAGGATAAGCTCGTAACCAAGATGATGCCTGTGCTCGTCGAACAGCTTCGCTCGCCTAAAGTTCGCGCGACCGTTGCAGGTTTCATTTTATCGAAACTTGGTGAATGGCTACAAGAGACACCTGCTCAGATTGTTCGCTCGTGGACGGATATACCCGAAGAGACGAATTCCCTTGATTATATTGCGAGCCAAGCCGCTGCGATGATTCAGTGGCCGAAGCGGATCGATCGACTTGGCGAGATTCAGCCGGCGCATCTGGTTGGCAAGTATGAAGCAGTGTGGAGCGGCTATATTCCACGAGCTGTGGAGGCAGCATTTGCGCTATTGGATCGCAATCTGGACGCTATTGTTCGCGCAGCCCGCTTGCAGGAAGTGGTACGCACTCAGGTGGAGCAATTCCCGATTGAACGTCTGGAGACGATCATTTTAAGTGTGTCGGGCAAGGAGTTCCGAGCAATTACATGGCTGGGGGCTTTGCTTGGAGGTATTATTGGATTGGTGCAGGCTTTTGTTCTGTTAGCTGTCGGATAAACGTCATATTTGGATGAGGACAGTAATATGGAACTATGATATGCTGAAGATTGTATTTTTTGCGGGAGGTAATGAATGATGAGCGTATACGACAAAGCGCACGACTTGGCACGTGCATTGCAGTCCTCTGAAGAGGCCAAAGCTGTAGAAGAAGCAATGATAGCAGTGGATGCGAACCCTGAAGGCAAGCAGATGCTGGATGATTTCCGTGCACGTCAGATGGATATGCAGCAAAAGATGATGACAGGTGAAATGCCAGATCAAGAAGAGATGGAAAAGATGGAGAAATTGTTCCAAGTGATCAGCATGAATGCGGATATTGCGAAGCTGTTCGATGCTGAACGCCGCCTTGCCGTTGTCATTCAAGATGTGAATAAGATCGTCTCTGAATCGCTAGGCCACCTGTATCAATAAGGACAAGAAAGAAGTCATGGGATTCATATAACCGGCATACGCTCTAGTATAGGACAAGAATAGAGATGATGCTTCAGATATCACGGCTCGTCTCAAGTAAGGAGCGTAACGGGATGAAAACGGAACATCATACGGCTATTGTGAAACCACGGAATAACTGGAAGCATGTCATATCCATCATTCTGGTTGTAGCGATGCTGATTTATGTATTGCCTACATTGAGCTTCAAGGATGGCTGGACAGCAGCTTCGACGTTCGGCGTTGTATGGATTGCGTTTGCATTGTTGATTGTTGCTGCTCATTTGCACCGCTTGCTGCGGGTGGATGAGGAGACGGAACAGCGTTTGCAGAAGATTAAGCGTGAGAAATATAGACGCCTGGAAGAGCGTATGAAGCGGCAGCCAGCCAGGTTGAAGTAAGCATAATAGCTGAGGAATAGAGTCTCTCCATTAGGAGGGGCTCTATTTTTTTGGTTCTGAACCGCTGATTGCGGTCATAATTGTGACATTGTGGGGCAGAGAAGCATCGCTGAAGTGTTGGAAACAGCATTGTTTTTTGAGTTGGCATTTGGGGTATTTGTCATGTTAAATGGGTTTCATTGGGAAAAAAATTAAAAATTGAAATTTGAAAAAGGCTAAGATATAATACTCACATCTGTCAAATGAGAACCATATTAACAAAATGGTCATTCGGTCAATAAGGAGGTGAAAGCGTGAATAGTATTCGTTTTTTCTGGTCGGAATTCGTGGCGAATATCCGTACCAAAGATGTGCTTGTACCCGTTTTGGGCCTGCTCATTATCCCGCTGCTGTATTGCGGCGTATATCTGGTTGCGAATTGGGATCCTTATAGCAATGTCAAGCATATGCCTGTCGCTGTCGTCAACGAGGATCGACCGGTGATGTACGAAGGGAAAGAGATTGCCATCGGCAGAGAGCTGATCGAGAAGCTGCGCGATAATGAGAAGGTAGAGTTTCATTTTGTAAGCAGGCAGGAAGCGGAACGGGGATTAAGCGAGAACAAGTTCTACTTGATGATCCGCATCCCTGAACAAATGTCGCATAATGCAACGACGATCCTTGATCCGCACCCGCAGCCGATGAACCTGATATACACAGAGAACAGCAGTTATAACTTTATTTCGGGACAGATCTCAGATAAAGTAGTGCAGAACATCAAGGCAGAATTGTCGCGAAAGGTAACGGAAACATATGTTGAGCAAATGTTCAATGCGATTGACAAAGTAGCGGATGGATTGAATGCTGCTAGTGAAGGTGCGAGCCAAATTGAGCAAGGCTTAGGCCAGCTAGGTGAGGGGATTGAGAGGTTCCGCGATGAATTGAATGCGGCGGTCGATTCGAAGACCTCTCAGGCTGGAACGATGGTGGAACGTGCCTTGGAGGAGAACAAAGAGAAGCTTGATCAGATGATTCATAAGGAAATCGATGAAGCGATCCGCAGCAATAAACCGAAGATGATGGATAAGATTCATCGTGAAATTGATACGCAATCTGATAAGTATTATGATATCGTGCACGATTCGCTGCATATCAAAATTGACGAGCTTGTTCGCACCAAATCTATGCCGGCTAAGGAAAAAGTACATGAACAAATTGATCTGCAAGCTAACAAGTATGGTGAGCAAATTCGGGAGAATATGCATAAAGAAATTGATCATGCTTATGAAGCGAACTTGAACAATGTATTGGTGAAGATCAGCAAGGAGCTTGATGATTCGATAACGAAGATGGAGCCTGCAGCTCGTGCCAAGATGCATACCATCATCGATAATGAGTACAGCAAGCTCGACAGCACGATTCGTTCGTCCATTCATCGCTACATTGATGAGAAGGTGGATGCGATCTTTGACGGTGCAATTCAGCGTGGCAAGGATGAGATGAACAAGATCCACGAGGATTTGAAAATACTTGAGGAGAAGCTTAAGCCCTTTGAAGAACAGATTCCGCCTGCTATGAAACCGCAGTGGGATGAGTTGAAGAAGAAACTGGGGGATGCTCGTGCGAAGGCCAGGGATCAGCTGAACGGCGATAATCTGTTGGCGCTCAAGAATAAGGTGAAGCAGGATCTAACGGAGCTTGCGGATAGAGAGCTGAGCAAGGTGGGAAGTTCGCTTGTGAAGAAGCTGCACGAGGCAGCGGATCAGAAGTTCGATGAAGTCTTCCCACAGATACGCTCCATGGCGAACCGCATGGTGATTGCGAAGGCGAATGAATTGGCTCCTCAACTGCGAGACAAGGCGCATGAGCTTGCAGAAAATATGTATCAGCAGAAGTCGAAGCAGCTAGTCGATACGCTGCATACGCTTGTTGATGAGAAATGGAAGGAATACGAGCCGAAAGTCGTTAACGGCATTCATCATAAAGTAAATGATGAGTTGAACCGATTGGCGCCAGAGATTACGAAGAAGCTGCATAAGGCAGCGGACGACAAAGTAAATGCGATGGAGCCTATGGCGCGTGATATGCTGCATAATTTGGCGGATATGAAGCTGAATGAAGCAGCCAGTCATGTGCAGAAGGTTATGTTCCAGAAGATGAGTAATATGCTGAATCAGGTAGAGAAGGCCAAGGCCTCGATTAACGACGGATTTGCGATGCTTTTAGATGGTCAGAAGCGACTGCAAGATGGAGGCGCAGAGCTGCGCGACAAGCTGAGAGAGGGTGCAGAGAAGGCGATGCAGCACCCGACCGACAAAACGTATGAGATGATCTCATCTCCGGTAGGCAGTGACAAGCTGGATAATCATGACGTCACAACGTATGGCGTTGGTATGGCCCCGTATTTCTTATCGCTTGGATTCTTCGTGGGTGCACTTATGTTCTCCATGGTCTATCCGTTGAAACAAACAAGCGGGAGGCCCCCATCTGGTATGGCTTGGATGGTAAGTAAATTTGGCTTTATGACAGTCGAGAGCATTCTGCAAGTGATCATCTGCGGTACAGTTGTACTTACGGTCATTACCCTGCCTGTAACCAATATACCGATGTTCTTCCTTGTATGCTTGACAACGAGCTTAACCTTCTTTGCCTTGATCCAATTTTTCATTACGACGTTTGGCAATGTAGGCCGGTTTATCATTATTATTTTGCTCGTGCTGCAGTTGTCTTCAACGGCAGGAACGTTCCCAATTGAGCTGACACCGCCATTTTTCCAAATGCTTCATCCATGGCTTCCGATGACGTACACAATACGGGCTTTCCGTGGTGTTATCTCACTAGGTGATATGAGCTATGTATGGATGAATCTCGGATTCCTGTCGGTGTACATTGGACTCGCACTGGCAGCAAGCAGCTTGTCGTTCCAAATGTTCTATCGCAAGCTGGTGAACAAGGAGAAGGCAGATTCATCCGCAGTGATTGCGGGATAAGGCTGTGTATTCCCTCGTATGCTTAGCTAACAAGCTGGTATCTGAATCGTCAGATGCCAGCTTGTTTATTTTGCAGTTACCTATAAATATATGGTAAACTAAGCACAGAATACAACAGTTCGGGATATAGGGGTGTAACAGATGGATGGCCATGATGCGACGCTAACGAAGCACGAACAATTGCTGCAGCATATTGAAAGTTTGAAGCCGGGGACGAAAATATCGGTTCGTAAGTTGGCGAAGGAAATGGGCGTTAGTGAGGGAACCGCCTATCGTGCCGTGAAGGAAGCAGAGAGCATCGGGATCGTCGTCACGAAGGAACGTATTGGCACGGTTCGGGTAGAGAAGAAGCCGCGCAATATGTCCGAACAGCTGACATTCGGTGAAGTTGTCGATATTTTAGGCGGTCATGTTCTTGGCGGAAGCCGCGGTCTGATGAAGACGCTGAACAAATACGTCATCGGCGCGATGAAGCTGGATGCCATGGCTCGGTATATTGATGCAGGGAGCTTGCTCATTGTCGGGAACCGCGAGGATGCTCATCGTCTTGCGCTTCAGCATGGAGCAGGTGTACTTATAACGGGTGGATTCGGAACAAGCCGAGAGGTGAAGCTGCTGGCCGATGCGCTGGACTTGCCAATTATCTCTTCGAAGTACGATACATTTACAGTCGGCTCTATGATCAACCGCGCGCTGTTCGACCGGTTAATTAAGAAGAAGATTATGATCGTTGAAGACATCGTTACAGCGAAAGACAAAATGATTGTGCTGCGTCCATCCAGCACAGTTGGCGACTTCCAACGACTGCGTGATGAGACAAGTCATACTCGATTCCCCGTCGTAGACGAGTGGTACCGGGTTATTGGTATGATTACATACAAGGATGTGCTGGGGGCTGAACCAGACACGAGCATTGAAAAGCTCTATACGCGGAGTCCGATCACGGCTACGCTGCAGACGACGCTCGCTTCGGCAGCGCATACGATGGTGTGGGAGGGCGTTGAACTGCTCCCGATCGTCGATCGCAACCGCAAGCTCATTGCTGTAGTGACCAGGCGGCAGGTGCTGCAGGCGATGCGTGATGCCCGTAAGGAGCCGCATCTCGGGGAGACGTTCGATGACCTGATATGGAATGGGTTCGAAGAAGAGCGGGACGATAAGGGGCAGCTCTTTTTCCGTGGTGTCATCACACCACAGATGGTGAATGGATTCGGTTCTGTATCGGAGGGCATCTTATCCACCATTATGACGCAGGCCGCTTTGCGGGCGGTGAAGGATGTTCGCAGCTATGATCACGTTATGGAGAATATGACAACTTATTACGTCCGCCCGCTTCAAATCGAGGATATCGTTACGCTGCATCCGGAATTTATCGAGATGAGCCGCAAGTTTTGCAAGCTGGAATTGTCCATCCGCCACGGAGAGCATCTCGTCGCCAAAGCAATGATGACCGCACAGTCGATCGATCACGACTAGCGCACAGCTATGCACCGCAGTAGGGACTTAATGTTTCGGAGAGAGAATGTATGTCTAGTTGTCTAATCCAAATGAATACGCAAAGAGCAACTGGGACTTAGGTATATGGATAGGGATACTTCACGACGAGCAAATAAATGGGATTGCCTCTGCTGCTGTAACGCGGCATATGAGAGGCAATCCCATTTTGTTGATGAGGCGATTATTTTTTACCTGCGGAATAGATGGCTTGATAATGGCTGTGATTGCGCAGCCCAGCGAACAAATTGAATAATCCGATTACGAGCAGTACAGCTCCTACAATGACTCTAACTGTCGATGCTGTGAACATGAAAATTTGGATCGTTGCGATGAGCAGCAGCATAATTCCCATACACATATTCATTCTAGCCGCATACAAGCCACGAAGCGCTGTGGCCTGCTCACGTCTTGAACGAAAGCTGTAATACACAGACATTCCTGAAGTCACACAAATCAGGATAATGAGCACCCATTGGATAGTTTCCATCGATTAAGCAACTCTCCTTCTTTGACAATATGGAAACGAATACAATCTAAACTCCTTTATATTACCATATTCCAGGGGGCTGTCCTACAAGATTTAGTGGGATGCCTAAGCGAGTGATGATTCTCTTAAGGGGATGTTGGCACATAAGGATGTACATCAATCCACACATGAAGCACTCCTTCGGTGACGAGCATTGTTCGGAGCTGAACCGTGTAGTCCTTGTCATTCACGTCGGGATATATTTTACGGGACAAAAGCCCTTCCACAAGCTTGCTGTACTCATCAATTTTGAACACGTTGCGTCCCTTCAATACGGCCAAGTCCTTGAGCAAGCGCCGTCGCAGTTCCATTTCATCTGCTTGCGGGATGCTTGTGTCGTTCTGCTGTTTGTAGATGTGAAGGTCGATGCTTTTAATAATGGTTTTCCGATTTTTGTAGCGAAGCAAGTCTTCCGTTTCAGCCTTGTAATGGGCAAGACGGTCGCGCAGATCAATATTGATCATCATGACCTCATTAAATTGACGCAAATAGACCGCATGGTAGATTCCCGCACCGATGACGCTGCCGACAATGATGAGTGCGAGATTGCTGAGCCATAATGGGGTTTTACGCTGGCGCATCGTGCAAGCTCCTTCCTTCCCTTGACTCCTTTACGCGATGTTATGCGCGATTCCGGCGTAAGAAGTGGTTGATGCAGAATGAAATCGGTGGCGTATTGCGTTATACGCGTTCCCGGCAAATCCAGTGAACGAGCTCTGTGCTGAGGTGAGCTCCCAAGAATGATACGAAAATGAAGATGAGCTGCTTAAAGACTGGATTCAAGTTGCCCATCCAGAAGTTGCTCTCGATGACTCGGATCGGGTCGATCGTTCCACCTACGGCAGCTACGACTGCCCATATTTTAAGATGCTCCGCAATATGGCGCATCGTATCAGAAGGGGGTTGAAGAGCGATGACGGACCCTATGCCCGCCAGTATGGCACCTCCGAGCACGATGCCGAAGGCGATGAAGAAATCGAGAAGTGCTTTCGAGAGAAATGAACCCATCGTAACGCCCCTTTTCACATAGAATTGCCCTTTGTACATGTATAGGACTTGCTGGCGGAATTATGATACAATAAGAGACGAAAATATGTTCGTATAACATGGCAGGTTGAAGGAGTGAATGGTATGGATCAGTTCGTGCATTTGCACGTGCATAGTGAATACAGCTTGCTCGACGGAGCAGCGCGTATTGAAGCGCTTGCTGCACGAGCAGCCGCATGCGGAATGAAGGCGCTAGCCCTCACGGATCATGGGGTGATGTACGGAATCATTCCTTTCTATAAAGCATGTATGTCGCATGGCATTAAACCCATTATTGGCGTGGAAGCGTATGTAACGACAGGAGCGCTCCAGGAGAGGGTATCGCGCAAGGAACAGCCTATTTATCATTTCATATTGCTGGCGAAGAATGAGCAGGGATACCGCAATTTGATGAAGATTTGCTCCGTAGGGCACTTGGAGGGATTTCATTATAAGCCTCGTGTCGATATGGATACGCTCCGCAAATACGCAGATGGGATAATCGCGCTAAGCGCCTGCCTTGGCGGCGAGGTGTCGCAGCATGTGCTTCACGGCAATGAAGAGGCAGCGCGCAGCGCGGTTGAACGATATAAGGATATTTTCCGTGATGGATTTTATATTGAGCTGCAGGACCATGGCCTTCCGGAACAGAAGAAGGTTAACATTGGCCTTATAGCTTTAAGTGAGCAGACGGGCGTTCCGCTCGTTGCAACGAATGATGTGCACTATTTGCAGCAGGAAGATGCAGCGATGCAGGATGTCCTTATTTGCATAGGTACGGGGAAGTCGGTTGAGGATGAGGGGCGGATGCGCATGCATACCGACCAGATGTACTTTAAGTCGCAGGAAGAGATGACGGCAATGTTCCGTCATGTCCCGGAAGCGGTTGCGAATACGGCTCGTATTGCGGAGCAGTGCAATGTGACGCTGGACTTCGGAGGGCATGTCCTTCCTGCCTATCATCCGCTCCCTGAAGGCATGAATGCAGGACAGTATGTGCGACAATTGTGCGAAGAGGGGCTGACGAGCCGCTATCAAGCACTGCCGGAATGGCAGGATGAAGCCTTCCAGCGAGAGGCGAGAGAGAGGCTTGTCTATGAGCTGAATACGATTGAGAATATGGGATTCTCTGATTACTTCCTTATCGTGTGGGATTTCATTCGCTTCTCCCATGAACAAGGCATTATGACAGGTCCCGGACGGGGCTCGTCAGCGGGTAGTCTTGTGGCGTACTGCTTGAGGATTACGAATGTCGATCCGCTCAAGTATCATTTACTGTTCGAGCGATTTTTGAATCCGGAACGGGTGACGATGCCTGATATCGATATTGACTTCAATGATGAGCGGCGTGATGAGGTTATTGCTTATGTTGCGAATAAGTACGGCCATGACCGCGTGGCGCAGATTATTACGTTCGGTACGATGGCTGCGCGGGCAGCGGTGCGGGATGTCGGCAGGGCATTGAATGTGCCTTATAACGATACGGATCGGGTAGCGAAGCTGATTCCGAATCAACTTGGAGTCACGCTTGAGAAGGCATTGCGGGCAAGCAGCGAGCTAAGCAGTTGGAGAGAACGTGATTCGCGCATACGCGAGCTTATTGATATGGCGTCTAAGGTAGAAGGCATGCCGCGCCACGCATCAACCCATGCAGCAGGTGTTGTCATCAGTGAGGAGCCGTTAACGCATTATGTCCCCCTGCAGGCAGGAACCGAGAATATTGCTCTCACCCAATACTCGATGGAAAATTTAGAATCGATCGGCTTGCTGAAGATGGATTTCCTCGGCTTGCGAACATTGTCGATTATTGAACGAACCTTAGAATGGGTCAATCTTCGCGGCGATGAACCGCTTGATCTAGGCATGATTGATGATGCGGATGAGGCGACCTATGAACTGTTGTGCCGAGGGGATACGACAGGGTTGTTTCAGCTTGAATCAGCTGGCGTACGGCGTGTTCTGCGAGAACTGAAGCCATCTGTATTTGAAGATATCGTATCCGTGCTTGCGCTGTATCGTCCGGGTCCAATGGAGTTCATCCCGAACTATATTCATAGCAAGCATGGGTTGAAAGCTGTCGAATATCCCCATCCCGATCTGAAGCCGATCCTGCAGGATACGTACGGGATTATTGTCTATCAAGAGCAGATTATGCATATCGCCTCCAGAATGGCAGGCTTCTCTCTTGGAGAAGCGGATTTACTGCGGCGCGCGGTCTCGAAGAAGAAGCGGGAAGTGCTTGATCAAGAGCGGCGTCATTTCGTAGAAGGCAGTCTGAATCAAGGGTATACGGAAGTGGAAGCAAATCGGGTGTACGATATGATCGTTCGCTTCGCTGATTATGGATTCCCACGGGCTCACGCAGCTGCATACGGCGTGCTAGCCTTCCAAACTGCCTATTTGAAGGCTCACTATCCGACAGAATTTATGGCGTCCATGCTGACAGCGAATATGGGAAGCCATCGGAAGATTGCAGAGTACATTGAGGATTGTCGAAGAATAGGCATAACGGTATCGCCTCCGGATGTTAATGAAAGCTATGTTCGCTTTACGCCCGTTGATGGCGCAATTCGCTTCGGCCTTGGCGCGATTAAGAATGTGGGTACGCTTGCGATAGAAAGCATATTGAAACAGCGGAAGGAAAAGCCATTTGCAGATTTGCTCGATTTCTGTCAGCGAGTTGATCTTCGGGTGTGCAATCGCAGAGTCATTGAATCGCTTATTCAAGCGGGGGCATTCGATTCACTTCCAGGGCATCGGGCACAGCTATTGGCCATGCTGGATGAGGCCTTGGATGCGGCTGCGAAATGGCGTAAGGAAAGAGAGGATCTTCAAATTCAATTGTTTGGCTTCGTCGAAGTAAACAATTGGACGATTGATTATCCGAATATACCGCCGTTCGCCATGGCAGAGCAGCTGGAGCTGGAGCGCGAGCTGCTTGGATTATACTTATCCGGTCATCCGCTGGATGACCATGCACAGCTGCTGGAGTCCTCCGAGACGGATCGGCTTGTTGATTTGCATGAGGTGCCGGACGAGAGTGAATGTACCGTTGCCGGGATGGTTGTGTCGCTTCGAACGATAATGACGAAGAAGGGCAAGCCGATGGCATTCATTGAAATTGAGGATCGGATCGAGCGGGCTGAAGTGGTGCTGTTCCCCGAAGTGTGGCGCCGATCAGAGCCGTTGATTGGGAAGGGAGCATTGATTGCGCTGCGGGCGAAGGTGCAGCGTCAGGATGAAGGCTATAAGCTGCTTGCTGACGAGGTTGTACCTCTTGAGCCCCATGCGATTGCTGCATTGACGAAGCGTGCTGCCCATCGCAGACGCTCCTCTGAGACGCGTGGTGGACAAGCTTCTCAGTCGCGCATGGTCGGCGAACAACCGTCTGGACGAAGCCCGAATCAACGAGAGGCGGCGGTCAACCTACAACGTGGTGCTGAAGCGGCTGCCGACATGAACCGAGATGCGGGCAGCATGTCTGCGGATAGGACGGATAGGAGTTCATCCGCAGCTCGTCTGCGGAACACAGCACAGGGTGGGGGAACCGAAGCTCCTGCTTCCAGAACGAGTGGGCGCCAACCACAGCGACAGCGAGTATATATTAAGATTACAGCCGATCATGAGCGGCCAGATCTGCTGCAACAGCTGAAGGAACTCTTGAAGTCGCAGCCAGGGCCGCTGCCGACTGTATTGTTCTATGAGCGAGAACAGCAATTGCGGGCGCTTAGCGAGGCATATTCGCTGAAGCCGTCGCCGGATCTGTTCAAGCGGATCGAATCAATGTTCGGTGCAGGAACCGTACGCGTCAAATAACAAATGTCAGGGATCGAATCTCCTCCCGTAAGTAGCACAATTCCTTATCATCTCGCATAGAGTGGTCATACGCCCTATTCACGGGTAGGTGAAGTTGAAGGGGCGAAGGGAGGGGACGCCATGACATTCAATATGGCGGAACAATGGCTTGTTAAGCGCGGCGTATCACTTGAATCCATCGCGGAGATTGTGCTCCATCTTCAGCAGCCATACAATGCAGCGTTGACGCTGGAGGATTGTCTGGACAGCGTACGAGCCGTAACTCGCAAGCGCGAAGTTCAATACACGCTCATTACAGGCATTGCATTGGATTTGCTTGCCGAGCAGAAGCTGCTGCCGGAGCCGCTTCAAGCGATTATGGAGACGGATGAATCCTTGTATGGTGTTGATGAGACACTTGCACTTGGCATTACGAGCGTATATGGAATGATCGGCCTCACCAGCTTCGGATACTTGGATAAGGCCAAACTTGGCATCATTAATCAGCTCAATTCGGATCGTACGCGAATTCATGTTTTTCTAGATGATATTGTAGCTGGATTAGCTGCTGCGGCGTCAGCAAGAATTGCCCATCACGACAAGCGTGCTCAGCAGTATGGCGAGGGTGGAGCCTGCAAGCTTGACGATATGAATGCAAATTCTTAAAGAATACGAATAGCCGAGATAGGATAAGGCTTGGCGCTGGTTCATCATTGCTTATTGGGCAGCGCATTGCAGCAAGTCTGTTGGAATTTGTTGCGATGAAATTGACAATTATGATATCATAATGGCATTATATGAGCCGTTTCTGGAACGTTAGGGGGGTCAATCGCGCGTGTGGACAGTTATCTACATCGCACCGACTGCCAATTTAGCAGATAAGATTCAGCGCAAGCTGACCGAGGAAGGATTCCTTATTCAGATCCGTCCAATCCATCTGTCTAAACAACAGTTTGAAATTCTAGTGCCTTCCGGAGAAGTTGAAGAGGTTCAGGAAGTGCTTAATTCGATCTTGCATGCATGATGCGGCTGATGAATGACGATGTTATCGTTCAAACAGCCGATTTTTGTTGTCTATGGTTAGGACAATCTCTAGTTTGAAGCAATAGGATGATGTCCTGTATTTCAACTGGAGAAATCACGCCTAAAGAGGTGTATCGGGTGTTTAAAGACTTATTTCAAAAGAAAAAGTACGCAACGGTGCCGTCCGGATCTGTACACGATGACCGTCCCAAACGCGAAATACCCGAAGGTTTGATGAATAAATGTCCAAAATGTGGCTCGATTCAATATCATAAAGAGCTGGAGAAAAACCTGAAGGTATGTACGCAATGCGGGCATCATATGCGCTTGAATGCAAGGGAGCGCATTGAGATGACTTTGGATGAAGGCCGATTTTTTGAATATGATGCGGATATCGTATCCGCAGATCCGCTTGCTTTTCCAGAATATAAGGACAAGCTGGAACAGCAAAGAGCGAAATCCGGCATGGATGAAGCTGTTATTACGGGCGAGGGGACAATTGGAGGATTTCCGGTTGTCGTAGCTGTGATGAGCTTCGATTTCTTTACTGGCAGCATGGGTTCGGCAACAGGAGAAAAAATTACACGAGCTATTGAAACTGCTATGCAGAAACAATATCCGTTAGTCATCTTCTCTACATCTGGCGGCGCAAGAATGCAGGAGAGCATCTTGAGTCTGATGCAGATGGCCAAGACAAGTGCAGCGCTTGGGAAATTCCATGAAGCAGGCGGGTTCTATATTTCGGTATTCACGGATCCGACTATGGGTGGAGTGTCTGCAAGCTTCGCTATGCTTGGCGACATCATTATAGCTGAGCCTGGGGCAAGAGTAGGCTTTGCTGGCCGTCTCGTAATCGAGCAGACGATTCGTCAGAAGCTTCCGGAAGAATTCCAAACGGCTGAATTCAATCAGAAGCATGGACAAATCGATCTGGTCGTGCAGCGCAAGGACATGAAGTCCACGTTGGCGAAACTTATCGATCTGCATACGGTGAAAGGGGATGTAGCTCATGGCGAATGAACTTCCGTTCGAGCAACCTTTGGTGGAGTTGAAGCAGAAGATTGCTGAATTAAAACGGTTCGGCGACGAGAAGCAAATTGACTTTACTGAAGAAATCGCCCGGTTGGAGGAGCGTTACGCCAAGTTAGCGGCAGAGATCTATGCTAGCATCTCCCCATCGCAGAAAATGCACTTGGCGAGACACCAACAGCGACCAACCACACTGGATTTTGTCCAGCATATATTTACTGATTTCATTGAGCTTCATGGTGACCGACTGTTCGGCAACGATCTTGCTATTGTGGGCGGATTGGCGCGACTGAACGGGGTGCCGGTAACGGTAATCGGACATCAGCGGGGCAAGGATACTAAGGACAACATTGCAAGATTCTTCGGCAGCCCGCATCCAGAAGGCTTCCGTAAGGCACTTAGGCTCATGCATCAAGCGGACAAGTTCGGTCGTCCGATCATTACTTTCATCGATACGAAGGGTGCATATCCAGGCAATACAGCTGAGGAACGAGGACAATCAGAAGCTATTGCACGCAATTTGCGGGATATGGCCATGTTCGGTGTGCCAATTATTTGCGTCGTTATCGGTGAAGGTGGAAGCGGCGGCGCGCTCGCGCTCGGCGTAGGCAACCGAGTTCTTATGTTGGAGAATGCAATCTATTCATGCATTTCCCCGAACGGTGCTGCATCTATCCTCTGGAAGGATGCGTCCAAAGCTGACCAAGCAGCAGAAGCGATGAAGATCACAGCTTCTGACCTGAAGGAACTCAATGTGATCGAGGAGATCATTCCAGAGCCTCAAGGCGGTGCGCATAAGGATGTTGAAGCGGCCTCTGCCAACATGAAAGATGCGCTCTGGCGTCATCTGACCGAGCTGATGGGGATGTCCCCAGAGCAGCTTCGCGAAGATAGATATGACAAATTTCGCAATATTGGCGAGTTCGGCATTCTGCAGCACGGATAAGTTCAGTGGCGTCTGTGTCCTGAATCCCGCGTCCTGACAGGGATGACACGGTTTTCATAAGTCAATTGACTTAAAATATCGTTCACTGGTAAAACTTATAAATATGATTATCTTCATATACAAATTTTATTGAGTATAGTAAATTAGATAGTTGAGAGCCTTGTTTTTAGCAATACAATATAGAGATACAGAGAGACACACATAATTGGAGGAAGCCCATATGCGTAAAACAAAAATCGTCTGTACTATCGGTCCTTCCAGCGAATCTTTAGAGAACACTAAAAAATTGATCATGGCTGGCATGAACGTTGCTCGTCTCAATTTTTCACATGGTGATTTTGAAGAGCATGGCAACCGAATCAAAAACATTCGTCAAGCATCCCAAGAATTGAACAAAACGGTTGCAATTCTCCTTGATACGAAAGGCCCTGAAATTCGTACAGGTAAGCTTGCTGTTGACTCCGTTGACCTCGTTGAAGACGAGTTCATCACATTGACAACAGAAGAGATCCTTGGCGATAAAGACCGCATCTCCGTAACTTACGAGAACTTGCCTCGTGACGTTGAAGTCGGTTCCACAATCTTGATCGATGACGGCCTCGTTGGTTTGACGGTTGTTGAGATTCAAGGTACAGAAATCAAATGTAAAATCGTTAACGGCGGCACAATCAAGAGCAAAAAAGGCGTTAACGTTCCTGGTGTGAAAATTTCCTTGCCAGGTATTACAGAAAAAGACGCGAACGACATCCGTTTTGGTATCGAGCAAGGCGTTGATTTCATCGCTGCTTCGTTCGTTCGTAAAGAGCAAGACGTTTTGGAAATTCGTGAATTGCTTGAGAAGCACAATGCAACTCATATCCAAATCATTTCCAAAATCGAAAACCAAGAAGGCGTAGACAACCTGGATGCAATCCTGGAAGCGTCTGACGGCTTGATGGTTGCTCGTGGTGACCTTGGCGTTGAAATTCCAGCTGAAGAAGTTCCACTCGTTCAGAAGCGTATGATCGAGAAGTGCAACTTGGCTGGCAAGCCAGTTATCACAGCTACACAAATGCTTGATTCCATGCAACGCAACCCACGTCCTACACGTGCGGAAGCAAGTGACGTGGCAAACGCAATCTTCGACGGTACGGATGCAATCATGTTGTCCGGTGAAACAGCTGCTGGTAAATACCCAGTTGAATCCGTATTGACAATGTCCCGTATCGCTGAAAAAGCTGAATCTGCGCTTGAATACCGTGAAATCTTGGTAAAACAAAGCTCGAGACAGCAAGCTACAGTTACTGATGCAATCAGCCAAGCAGTTGCTAACACAGCTCTTGATCTGGATGCAAAGGCAATCATCAGCTCTACACAAACAGGCTACACAGCGCGTATGGTATCTAAATACCGTCCGAAAGCTCCAATCATCGCTGTGACTCCTTCTGAGCAAGTAATGCGTGGTTTGTCCTTGACTTGGGGTGTTACTCCAGTTAAAGTCGATCAAGCTACTTCTACAGACGAAATGTTCGACGTTGCTGTTGCAGGCGGCGTGAAGACAGGCATCGTTGCAGAAGGCGACTTGGTTGTGATCACAGCTGGTGTTCCTACAAGCTGTGCAGGTTCTACAAACCTTGTTAAAGTAAGCCAAATCGGACAAGGCCGTTGCTAATAAGAATAGGCCTATCCAATTGAATATAGAAGCAATACCAGACAAGAGCAATGGTTGAACCATTGCTCTTGCTGTATTTGTGAACGTACCCTCGAATGCGCTACAATGGAGGAGGAAAGAAGATGTATCATGACGCTAGGGAAGAAGATCAATCGGTATGGTTTGGTAATCCGCTGCGCGTTCGCTATCAAGAGACAGATCGAATGAATGTCGTATTCCACGGCAACTATGTGACTTGGTTCGAAGTCGGAAGAACGGAATGGATTCGAGCTCTCGGTATGAACTATCGGGATCTTGAAGCAAGAGGGCTGCTGCTCCCTGTGGTCGATTTGCAGGTGAAGTTCAAGCGTCCCGCATACTATGATGATCGAGTGATGGTATATACTCGTTTGATGCAGCTGTCGCCTCTCCGGTTGACATTTGAGTCACAAGTATGCAGGATAGAGGGCGGTACAGACACAGGCCTGCCTGAAGCAGGCTGGGTCTCTAAGCCATCCGGCAAGCTGCTCGTAGAAGGAACAACTACTCTTGCTTGGCTGAATGCGGATTGGCGGCCTATTCGTCTTGAGCGGGAAGCGGAAGATGTATGGTCATTGCTGGAGCGAATGCGCCCGACCTCTTAATTCATCTTCAGTATGAAGGATGTTGATTTCTCCATTTCAAGAGATGGATGGGAATGATTCTACTTAGAATGTCATCTATGAGAGTTGCATGATTGTAATGCAAGATGCAATGCATAAGTCATTATGCAAGGGAGGGAATGGTTCTTGAATCCGATGGTATGGGTACTCATTACTCTGACATTAATTCCTGCACTGGAAGTGTACGGTTTCGTACTGATGAGCAACTGGGTAGGGGGCTGGAATACGTTCCTGTTGATATTGCTTACCGGGGTTATCGGAGCAGTAATTGCGCGCTACGAAGGGAATCAAGTGTTGGCAGAAGCTCAGAAGCAGATGCAGGCAGGGCAAATTCCAGGACGTTCTGCGGTAGAAGGCCTATGTATTCTTGCAGGAGGAATCTTACTGCTTACACCGGGATTCTTTACGGATATTATTGGCTTCACACTTGTATTTCCGCTGACTAGACCGATCTATCGGCACTATCTGCTTAAGTGGTTGGAGAAAAAGATGAAGGACGGAAATTTTATTTATTTCCGCCGTTTCTAAACTTGAAATATACACGCCCGCTGAATGGTGAAGAACCATGTGGCGGGCGTTTTTGTGTACATTTGAACAGTGCGTTTTTTATTTTCTGCCGCTGATAATATACGTCTGTAAATCCAGAAAGACATTTGCTCGCTTCATGGCAGACAGCAGAACGAGGGAGACGGGACCGACAATAAGTCCGAGGAAGCCGAACAACTGCATGCCGACGAACATGGCAATTAGCATGAGGAGCGGATCAAGACCGACTGTTGACGCCAGTACCTTCGGCTCCATAATCTGCCTCGTGAGCAGGACGATGGCATATACGATAAGTAAGCCGATGCCAAGCGAACCTTGGTCAACGGCAAAGCAGTATACAATCCATGGAATCATGACAGCACCGACACCAAGGTACGGCAGCAAATCGATAATGCCGACGAGAAGGCCTATGGTGATTGCATAATCCACGCGCAGAACAATGAGTCCTGTTGTAATGATGAACATCGTAATGGAAATCAGAAATAACTGGGCTCGCAAGTAACCGAATAGGGCCTGCTTCAGATCGCCCCAGATCGTACGCATGGATTGATTAATGGAGGCAGGCATGGCACGTGCAGGGATGCCCATCCAACGCGACCAGTCCTTGCTTATGAAGAAGGCGGATAAGAGAATGATGATTGAAATGGATGCCACATTTGGAAGACTGGACAAGAGACGGACGATCGCATCCAGAAAAGAGGTGATGAAGTTGGTGATCACTGTCGTTATCTTTTCTGCAGTGCTCGATAAGTTACTGTTGATCGAGCCTTGAAGATTTGGATTATCTTTGTATAAGGAGCCAAGCGTTTCAAGAAATGTGCGAACCTTATCATTTTCGAACAGCTGAATAAAGAATTCCCTCCATAGACGGAGAAAATGATCCATAGAATTGGACAGATTATAAACCTCTCTCACCACACGCGTAACTACCGCTGCCGCAACCGTTAGCATCGACGTAATGAACAGGGTCAAGCATATCGTAACACTTAGCCAGCGCGGCATGCGGAACTGTTCTGACATCCACTCAACAACGGGATTGAGCATTAGAGCGATCAGCCAGGCAATGAGAAACGGATAGAGCAGGGGGACTAATAGATAGCAGGATAAGAGTATAAGTATACCAACGGTCAATACCCACCCTCCGCGAAGAATACGCTTGATGATGTGCTGCTCCATGATCTCAATCACCTCCATGAATCCTACTGTAAATCCTCGGTTTCCCAGCACGTCCGATCTGGGAGGACGACCCTTTCTATATGCTATGCGCCATACCCAATTTCCTTGATTTTTTCTTTTTATCCTCAATGATTTCAAGGAGTTTAAAAAACGTTTATACCTCTGATAAAGCATTTCTATCCATATTTTTCAACTGAAACCGTTCACATTTCCGACATTATCCATTATCATCTTAATAGAAAAACTTGCCTTTTTTTCCGGGGCGGAATACTTCGAAACACATCGAGATAACACAGGGAAAAGAAAGATGGGATGGTATTAGGTTACATATGCAAAGGAGAGAGGGCAGATGACAGCAACGAAAGGTTTGGAAGGCATAGTTGCAACGACTTCTTCTATTAGCTCAATCATCGATGGTGTGCTAACATACCGCGGTTATAATATCGACGATTTGGCCGATCATACGACATTCGAAGAAGTTGTTCATTTATTGTGGTTCGGCAAGCTGCCAAATCAAGAGGAACTTTCGGAGTTACGCACTCGTCTGGAGAAGAGCGCTGCAATTCCTTCAGCCGTTGTTGAACAAATGAAATTGTATCCGTCAGACGCGAATACGATGGCTGTTCTCCGAACTGCGATTTCTGCATTGGCTCTGTATGATGAGCAAGCGAATGACACGGGGCATGACGCTAATGTACATAAAGCCATTGCGCTGCAAGCACAGCTACCAACTGTGGTCGCGGCTTTTGCACGCGTTCGTGCAGGGAAGGAGCCGATTTCTCCGAAACCGGGTCATTCCATCGCTTATAATTTCCTATATATGTTAACTGGCGAGGAGCCTTCCGATAGCGCTGTATCTGCTATGGACAAGGCGCTTGTCCTTCATGCGGATCATGAACTGAACGCCTCTACATTCGCTGCCCGGGTTACGGTTGCCACCTTGTCGGATATGTACTCCGGTGTTGTATCGGCAATCGGCGCGCTGAAGGGGCCGCTGCATGGGGGAGCCAATGAAGCGGTTATGGTGATGCTGGAGGAGATTGCTGACCTTGATCGTGTTGATGATTATATTCAGTCCAAGCTTGACAACAAGGAGAAGATTATGGGCTTCGGACACCGTGTGTATAAGAACGGGGATCCTCGGGCGAAGCATCTGCAGAAGATGTCCCGTGAGCTTGGAGAAGCGTGTCAAGATATGAAGCTGTATGATATGTCGACACGCATTGAGTCTCTCGTTACTGGACAGAAGGGACTGAAGCCGAACGTTGACTTCTATTCAGCATCTGTCTATACCATGCTGGGCATTCCGAGAGATTTGTTCACGCCAATCTTTGCAATCAGCCGCGTATCCGGCTGGACAGCGCACATTTTGGAGCAGTTGGACAATAACCGTATCATTCGACCGCGTGCAGAGTATACAGGCCCATCCAGTCAGTTATTTATCCCGATTCAAGAACGGTAATTATCAACTCAATTGAGATAAATGTAGAAGTTTTTGAAAACATAGGTTGTCTTACAAATTGACGGGTTGCTACAATAGAAGAGTAGCTCCCGTTAGCTGTTTGTGTGACAATGAAATTGAAGGAGGAACATCTGTGATTCAATTGGACAAATTTGCACCACCAACCGAAGGCGAGAAAATTAAGATTGAGGATGGCAAGCTCCAAGTTCCTGTTCATCCAATTATCCCGTTCATTGAAGGGGATGGCACAGGTCGTGATATTTGGCGCGCATCCAAGCGTGTATTGGATGCAGCTGTTGAGAAGGCATACAACGGCGAACGCAAACTTGCATGGTATGAAGTATTCGCTGGCGAGAAGGCATTCAATGAATACGGTGAATGGCTGCCGAATGATACGCTGGAAGCCATTCGCGAGTACATTGTAGCGATTAAAGGTCCATTGACGACGCCAATCGGCGGCGGCATTCGCTCTCTGAACGTTGCACTTCGCCAAGAGCTTGATCTGTACGTGTGCTTGCGTCCAGTACGTTATTTCGATGGTGTTCCTTCTCCTGTTAAGCATCCTGAGCTGGTTGATATGGTTATTTTCCGTGAGAATACGGAAGACATCTACGCTGGCATCGAGTATGCTTCCGGATCGGAAGACGTGAAGAAAGTGATTCAATTCCTCCAAGAAGAAATGGGAGTGAAGAAGATCCGCTTCCCTGAGACATCAGGTATCGGCATTAAGCCTGTATCCTCCGATGGCTCCAAGCGTCTTGTCCGTGCTGCGATCGAATATGCGATCAAGCATAACCGCAAGAGCGTGACGATCGTACACAAGGGGAACATTATGAAGTTCACCGAGGGTGCGTTCAAGAACTGGGGTTATGAAGTGGCGGAGCAAGAATTCGCAGAGCACACATTCACATGGGGACAATATGACCGCATCAAAGAGGCTGAAGGCACGGAAGCGGCTAACAAGGCGCAAGCAGAAGCTGAAGCGGCTGGCAAGGTCATTATTAAGGATGCAATTGCAGATATCGCATTGCAGCAAGTATTGACTCGTCCGAAGGAATTCGATGTCATCGCGACATTAAACTTGAACGGCGATTACTTGTCTGATGCATTGGCTGCTCAAGTTGGCGGCATCGGCATCGCACCTGGAGCGAACATCAACTATGTGACAGGACATGCGATCTTCGAAGCAACGCACGGAACTGCTCCGAAATATGCAGATAAAGACGTAGTAAACCCAGGTTCTGTTATTCTGTCTGGTGTTATGATGCTTGAGCATCTTGGCTGGCAGGAAGCTGCAGACCTCATCTATAAAGGCATGGCAAACGCCATCAACAGCAAGACTGTCACTTATGATTTTGCGCGTCTGATGGAAAACGCGACAGAAGTAAAATGCTCGGAGTTTGCTGACCACATCATCAATCATTTGAACTAGGAGGTCGAATCCGAATGGCTATTCGACGCAACAAGATCACAGTCGTTGGTGCTGGTTTCACTGGAGCGACAACTGCTCTTATGTTGGCTCAGAAAGAACTTGGAGATGTTGTATTAGTAGATATTCCTCAGTTGGAGAATCCGACGAAGGGCAAGGCGCTTGATATGTTGGAGGCTGGCCCGGTTCAAGGCTTTGACAGCCGAATTACAGGAACATCGAACTATGCAGACACGCAAGATTCCGATATCGTCATCATTACAGCAGGGATAGCTCGCAAGCCTGGTATGAGCCGTGATGATTTGGTGACTACGAACGCGAGCATTGTGAAGTCGGTATGTGAGAATGTGAAGGCTTATTGCCCGAATGCCTACGTGATTATTTTGAGTAATCCGGTAGATGCAATGACATTTGCTGCTTTTGAAGCACTTGGATTCCCTAAAAATCGCGTAATCGGCCAATCCGGCGTTCTGGATACCGCTCGCTACTGTACATTCATTGCAGAAGAATTGAACGTATCCGTAGAAGATGTGCGCGGCGTTGTGCTTGGAGGTCATGGGGATGATATGGTACCGCTCGTTCGTTATACGAGCGCAGGCGGAGTACCGATTGAGAGCCTCATTCCACAAGAACGAATTGCAGAAATTGTACAGCGTACACGTGTAGGCGGCGGTGAAATTGTCAATTTGCTTGGCAACGGAAGTGCTTACTACGCACCAGCTGCTTCCATCGTGCAAATGGCGGAAGCCATTTTGAAAGACAAAAAACGGATTCTCCCGGTCATCGCATACCTCGAAGGGGAATACGGTTATGACGCTTTATTTATGGGCGTACTGGCTGTACTCGGTGGAGATGGTATAGAGAAAGTGATCGAGATCGAACTGACGCCAGAAGAGAAGGCTGCACTGGATGAGTCGGCCGAATCTGTCCGTAACGTTATTCAAGTGGTCGCTGGAGAACGTGTATAATGCAATGATTCCATTATTTATGAACATTGTGACAAATCTCATAGAAATATCAAGAAAGACATCGAATATTTCGGTGTCTTTCTTTGTGTTAGTAAGTAAATTTTAGTATAATGGAACGAAGATTGAACCATATCATGTCTATGGAGGGAATGTATTTCATGTACAGTGCCTTTAGTCTTTTGCACATTTTAGGTGCAGTAGCAATGGGGTTCTATGCCATTGTTCCATTTATCGTAGGGAAATTAAACAAGTTGTCTACAGCAGGACAAGAGGGGCTGCTCGTGGGCGTGGGAACGGCGAATCGTCTGGGACAGTATTTCTTAATCGTTCAGTTCATAACAGGCGGTTATCTCATGAGCCAAGCGAAGTACAGTGTGCTCTGGATGGTATTGACAACGGTTGTCTTCCTGGCGATTGCTGCATTTAGCGGCATCATGGGCAAGCAAATTAAGCTTGCAGCGCAGTCCGCAAAAAGCGGTAAAGCGGATGCAGCAGCTACAGGCAAGGTTCGCACTTTCAGTACGCTTATCTTCGTATTGTTCATCGTCATTGTACTTCTGATGGTTTATAGCTATAAGTTCATTACGGTAACGGCAGGATAATAGAATCGCCCGGTCAGACTTACGTCTAGCCGGGCGATTTTTTTGTTTTTTTGTTTGAATCACCTGATGAATGGTCTAAGATCGTTTACGCGTACTTATCCAACCTTAGTCAATGAGCGATACAGCCTGATCGTCTTCTTTACTGAAAAAGGAGCCGGTCATAATATAGCGCCATACATCCCGGAACACATGAGCTTTCTGCAACGCAGTAAGCACGACGAGAGCGAGGATCCCAATAATGATGCCGGGTACGCCAAACAGCTTCAAACCACCATAAAGAAAAATGAGAAGCAGAAGCGGATTCAGTCCAATGCTGTCCCCGTATACTTTCGGTTCAAAGGCGTGCCGAGTAACGAGAATAATAGGCCACATAATGAGCAGTCCTGTTCCTAAAAATACATTTCCTTCAACATAGGCGAATACAGCCCATGGCACAACGATAGCAGGGATGCCGACTAATGGAATCAGGTCTACAATGCCGCCAATAAGCGCGATGGTAAAAGCATATTCTACTCCTAGTACAAGCAAGCCAAGAAAGAAGACAAATGCGGTAATACTGGAGAGAATAATATGCCCTTTAATATATCCGAACACGGCGTTCTGCAAATCACTTGTCACGACTCCAAGAGAGCGGCGTACCCGTTCAGGAATGAGTGTGTTGCCCTTGGATGAAATCGTATTCCACTGTTTGCTGATTAAGAATGTAGCTACCAAGACAATGACTGTGATGACCGCAAGCTTAGGCAGGAATAAGACGGTAGCTTTCAAGAAATGAAACAAGTAGGCGACAATTAACGTGCCTCCGCTAGCAATCGTTCCTGTGTATTTTGACAGCGATGATTTCAAATCTGCAAAATTGAATGTATCATTCATGTCGGTGAGAAAATGCTGGAACTCCGCAGAATAGAAATAGGCTTCAGCCTGTATTCTCCATTCCACAATCTGATTCTGTACGATCCCCATAATATGCCATGATTCGGAAATGATCTTCGTCGTGAATAGGTACAGAATTCCTACGATGATGGCTGCGAAGAGCAGTAGGGCCGTCATCACGGCGAATCCACGGCGGAACTTCCAACGCTTCTCCAAAAAACGAACGATTGGATTCATCATGTAAGCAAGCAGCCAGGCAATCAGAAACGGGCAAATGATCGAAAAACCGAAATAGAATACCGCTGTAAACGCAGCAATAATCAGTAGCACCCATGTTGCTCGGAAGATGCGGTGAACGAGAGTAGGATTAAAAATAGGCATTCATGACTTCCTTTCTATGAAATCAATCTGTGGTGTTGGTATTTCCATTATTGTAACAAACACATGAATTCATACTCGACTTCACATATGTGTCTATGACATCAGCTCTTAGGTATGCTCTTCTTCATCCGATAGAGATATTTCATCCAAAGTCATGTTGAAGCTCGGAGCGAGCGTAGTCAGGAAATATTGTACCTCTGGCATATTCAGCTGCTTCAGCTTCTGTTCCGTCTGGCGCTTGGCGACTTCGAACTCGCGATTGCCTGCAGCTAGCTCACTGATGCATTTAACGTAAGCATCTAGCAGATCGGC
This sequence comes from Paenibacillus sp. NAIST15-1, assembly GCF_001894745.1. GTDB lineage: Bacteria > Bacillota > Bacilli > Paenibacillales > Paenibacillaceae > Paenibacillus_B > Paenibacillus_B suaedae. Next base: position 43,180 of record NZ_BBYF01000019.1, on the reverse strand, counting down.
TGCCTTCACATAACTCCGCAACTCATGATCTCCTTGCGGATCAATGAGGGGCGTGTAGATGCTTTGCAGTTCGGGAGGAATCATGCCGACTAAGCGTTCGGCGGCCAACTGTTCAATTTCACGGAAATTGTTCAGCAGTCGGCTGTTGTGGTGCTTGACAGGAGTAGGAATGTCGCCTGTAAATACTTCGGTAGCATCATGAAATAAGGCCAATGCTACAGCTTGCCCGGTGTCTATTTGCTTATGGAACACCTCATTAGCAATCGTGCACAGCATATGGGTAGTCATAGCAACATGGAAGGTATGCTCCGCAACATTCTCTTTGTCTGTATTTCGCATGAGACTCCAGCGTTCGATATGCTTGAGCCGGTACATATAGGCGAGAAAATGATGGGGTTTGGTTGTTGAATTCTCAGTTGTACTCATAGGATCCTTCCTTTCAAGGGGATATCTAGACGCTCTACAATTGCAGCAATCAGTTGACTGCGGATTGTCGCAGGAGATAGGCGTGGAAAATGCTTCGATTAGGTGCACGCCTTGTGATATTATAATAGCATTGGAACTCATTTGACGAAATTGTAACAAAGACTACTTCCCGTTGCTTCCGAGATCTGCATCAAGAACACTCATTTCCCGGGATGATTAGAGATGAGAGGAGCAAGTTCATGATGACATCATTTTTGCAGAGTGTGTATGATTTAATTGTAGAAACGTCTACAAATTTGCCAGGGGATGTACGGCGCGCGATTCAAGAGGCACAGGCACAAGAGGATGCTGCAACGCGTTCCGGCTTGTCCTTGAGCACAATCGCTCGGAATATCACCATGGCTGAGAAAAATGTGTCGCCGATATGTCAGGACACAGGCATGCCAACCTTTATTGTACATACACCCATTGGAGCGAATCAAATCCAAATGAAGAAAGACATTCGCGAAGCGATTAGCCGTGCAACGAAAGAGGGCAAGCTTCGTACGAATTCAGTTGATTCCTTAACAGGAGCGAACAGCGGAGATAACTTAGGACCGGGCACGCCGGTCATCCACTTCGAGCAATGGGATCGTGAAGATATTGAAGTGAAGCTGATTCTCAAGGGTGGCGGATGTGAGAATAAGAACATTCAATACAGCCTCCCTGCGGAATTGGAAGGGCTCGGCAAGGCAGGCCGTGATCTGGACGGCATTCGCAAGTGTATCCTGCATGCTGTCTATCAGGCTCAAGGGCAGGGCTGCAGTGCAGGCTTCATCGGTGTTGGCATCGGTGGCGACCGAACGACTGGATACGAGCTTGCGAAGCATCAACTGTTCCGCAAGGCAGATGATGTGAATCCTCATTCTGATTTGGCACAGCTGGAACAATATATTATGGAGAAAGCTAACGAACTCGGGATTGGAACGATGGGCTTCGGCGGTGAGGTCACCCTGCTCGGATGTAAAATTGGCGTGATGAACCGTCTTCCAGCAAGCTTCTTCGTATCTGTTGCGTACAACTGCTGGGCATTCCGTCGTCAGGGCGTGATTATCGACAGCGATTCGGGAGCGATCCGCGAATGGATATATGAGCGCGGAACAGAGGTAGCTATGGCAGCTTCACAGAAATCAGAGAACTCTGGACAAGTCGCAGCTGCCTCTGAGCAAGGAGAGAGTCGTCAAGTCGTGCTGACAACTCCAATTACGGAGGAAGCGATTCGTTCCTTGCGTGTGGGCGATGTTGTCATTATAAATGGGGAGATGCACACTGGCCGTGACGCCCTTCATAAGTACTTGATGGATCATGATGCTCCGGTTGATTTGAATGGGGCAGTTATCTACCACTGCGGTCCTGTCATGCTGAAGGATGAGGAAGGCTGGCATGTCAAGGCTGCTGGTCCGACGACGAGTATTCGCGAAGAGCCTTACCAAGGTGATATTATGAAGAAATTCGGCATCCGTGCTGTTATCGGCAAAGGCGGGATGGGAGCGAAGACTCTGGCCGCCTTGCAGGAGCATGGCGGGGTGTACTTGAATGCAATTGGCGGTGCTGCGCAATATTATGCAGAGTGCATCAAGCGTGTAAATGGCGTTGACTATATGGAATTTGGTATTCCAGAAGCGATGTGGCATTTGGACGTAGAAGGATTTGCAGCAATTGTTACGATGGATTCCCATGGGAACAGCTTGCATGCAGATGTAGATCGGAGTTCGCTTGAGAAGCTGTCTCAGTTCAAGGCTCCAGTATTCTAATGAATCGAAAAATAAAGTTCGATCGTAATATCGGTCTGATCGTGAACGATTGGTTCGAACGGTATATGTACTTGCTTATCCCCAGCTGCTTGGTGCTGGGGGTTCTTTGTAGTGAGCCGTTGCTTCCGTTCGTGCCCTACGTTCCGTGGATGTTCGGACTTGTTACTTTCGTTATGGGGCTAGGATGTGGACGCCGTGATGTGATGGGAGCCTTTCGGCATCCGGTTCTATTCGCGGCCGTATTCATTCTGACGCATATCATCTCACCGATCGCAGCCTATGGGATAGGCACGCTTCTGTTCGGTGCAGGATCATCTTATACGGCTGGACTCGTTCTGTTCACGATTATCCCGTTAGGGATATCTTCTGTGCTGTGGGTGGAGATGGCGAGAGAATCTGTCCCTCTGATGTTGGCTCTAGTGGTCATGGACTCACTGCTTAGCCCCATCGTTGTTCCCGCATCGCTGTCTGCGATGTTCGGGGCTACCATTGCATTCGATGTATGGGCGATGCTGCTTGATTTGCTGTGGATTATTGTGGTTCCGACCGCAGCAGGCATTTGCATATATGAATGGACAGGAGGCAAGGCCAAGGCATCTGCTGCGCCCGTGCTTCTGCCTGCATCGAAGGCTGCATTTGTTGGTGTTGTACTCTTGAATGCAGCAGCGATTGGCCCCTATGTGCGGGCATGGGGGAGTGAGGCAATAGGGCTGTTCTTCGTCGTGCTGCTGCTCGTTGCCGTCTGTTATGCACTAGGCTGGGGATTGAGCTTTATGTTCAAGCGCAGCGGCACAGCAATTCAGGGGACATTGGGCTTCGCTTCAGGGATGCGCAATATCTCTCTTGGTCTAGTGCTAGCGATGAGGTACTTCGGGCCGGAAACAGCCGTTGCTGTTGTACTCGCCATATTGATTCAGCAGCCAGCTGCCACCGTGTATCACGCAATTTTACAAAAGATTAATAAACTTTCTGCTGGTCAAACGGAAAAGGGATAAGTAGGATTAATACGTAGACAGTAACAACAATGAATTGAAGCAGAGAGAAGGAGTAGAACCATGTCACGTTTTCGCACAAGGTTGACCTTTGTGTTTGTCTTGCTTATCGGTATTTCAGTGCTAACAGCGGGCATTTATATGGCATCTACATTCAAGACGAGTCATATTCGGCAGCTTGAGCAAAATATGTCCCGGGAAATTATGCTCATCGAACAGACCTTGGTCTGGAAGCAGGGAAACCGCTTCGAAGAGCTTGCCAGCTACTACACAGACTGGGCTCGCAAGCTTCATGATAGTGCTGATGCAAGGGTTACGTTCATACTGAAGGATGGAACCGTTGTCGGAGATTCTGACCGTCCAGTAGCTGAGTTGGATAATCACTTGAACAGAGAGGAGATCGCTGCTGCGAAGAAGGATGGACTAGGCTCCAAAATTCGCTATAGCGATACCCTTCGGCAAAATATGCTGTATGTTGCTAGTCCTGTTCATACTCCAGACTTCGATGGCTACGTACGCTTAGCGATGAGTCTGGCAGATGTAGAGAGCAGTGTACGAGAGTTGTGGGCTTATCTGTCGATAGGGCTCGCTATATTGTTCCTTGTCGCAGCTATTGTCAGCTATCGAATAGCGTATAACATGACACGGCCAATTGAGAATATGACCCGCGTCGCGATGCGTATCGCACAGATGGACTATCGGGCACGAACTCAATCTGTCGGGAAAGATGAGATCGGGCAGCTTGGATCTGCGATTAATGCGATGGCTGATAGTCTGCAGGTTCAAATGTCGGAAATTCGCGAGAAGGAAAGCCGCCTTCAGGCAGTGCTTGAACATATGATTAATGGCATTGTTATGATTGATGCTCAGGGCCAAGTTGGTCTGTTGAATCGCAAGGCGGAGCATATATTGGGCATTAAGAGCACCGAGTGGATCGGACGTACCTTCGAGGATGTTCGAGCGCCACATGAGATGCAGCAAATGACTGCAGAGGTGCTGGAACGCAAAGTAGCGAGTCATGATGAAATTACACTGTATTATCCAGAAGAACGTCTGCTTGATGTGAGTGTAGTGCCCGTTTACTTCACAGACAATGAATGGGCAGGTGTACTGCTTGTCATGCAGGATGTATCTACAATTCGGCGTCTTGAACGAATGAGAAGTGAATTCGTGGCCAATGTGTCCCATGAATTGAAGACACCGATTGCTGCGGTGAAGGGATTCGCGGAGACCTTAATGAATGGCGCGATGAATGACCCAGAGATAGCAACGTCGTTCCTGCAGATCATCCATGATGAGAGTGAGCGGTTGAATCGCCTAATCGGCGATATATTGGAGCTGTCTAAGATAGAGTCGAAGCGGGTGCCGCTGCAATATTCCCCGGTTCAGGTCGATCTATTCTTGGAGAAGACGGTGGAGATGCTCCAGAAGGAAGCTGACAAGAAGCGAATAGATGTTCTTCTGAGTACAGAACAAGATATGTATGTAGAGGCTGACGAGGATCGCTTCCGTCAAATTGTACTGAATCTCTTGTCGAATGCGATTAATTACACGCCAGAAGGCGGTCACGTAAAAATTATAGCAATGCCGATTGAACATAGCGAGAACGGGGAAGCAGAGTGGATTCGTCTGACTATATCCGATACTGGCATCGGTATTCCGAAGAAGGATTTGCCGCGCATATTTGAACGATTCTATCGTGTTGATAAGGCACGGTCTCGCAGTTCCGGAGGAACTGGCCTAGGCTTGTCCATCGTGAAGCATCTCGTTGATGCTCATCATGGATTAATTCGCGTAGACAGTGAACTTGGGGTGGGTACGACGTTCACGATCGAGTTGCCAGTCGTGCAAGATATTCAGATGCTATCGAATAGTGTAAAGTAGGCCACGCGATGAGATCGGCTGCCTTTCATTAATTTTCAACATTTTCAAAAAATGCTTGGTCAACATCACATGATATATGTTACGATAATGTTGAGAAACGATGAAGAAAGACGATTACGTATAATCGATTCGACTTTCGGAGGAAGATTATGTCAGAGATTAAAGTATTGGTAGTTGAAGATGAACCGACACTGGCGCGACTGCTGTCCTACAACCTGACTTTGGAAGGGTATGAGACAACGGTTGTCGATCATGGGACTCAGGGCTTGCAGATGGCGCTCCATCGCAAATTTGATCTTATCGTTCTAGATATTATGCTTCCGGGAATGAACGGTTTCGAAATATTGTCGCGAGTAAGACAGGCAGGGATTCGTACCCCAGTGATTGTTCTAACTGCTCGAAATGCGGAGGAAGAGGTCGTACAAGGTCTGAAGTGTGGTGCTGATGACTATATTACGAAGCCTTTCGGTGTTGCAGAGCTGTTGGCAAGAGTGGGAGCGGTGCTAAGACGGACATCGAGTGACGGAACCGGATTGACATTGTCCGAAGAGTCTGATGACAAGATGATTGCACTTGGCGATCTGCGGATTTATCCAGAGAAGTATGAGGTTACGCTTCATAATGATCTCATTCCACTGCGGCCTAAGGAATTTGAAGTATTGTTATATTTAGTACAGCGCCCTGGAACCGTAGTAACAAGAGATGACCTGATGAACGCCGTATGGGGGTTTGACTATATTGGCGGACAGCGGACAGTAGATGTGCATGTCAGCTCTCTTCGCAAGAAGCTGGAGATGAATCAACAATCTGTGCAGATTGATTCGATTCGTGGCGTGGGCTACAAGCTTGTCGTTCATAAGAAGCAGGGTGTGCTTCCATCTTAGGTTGCATGAAAATGAGAATATGGAATTTTTAATATAGTAGGGCTGTCCCGTCACATCCGATGTGATTATGGGGCAGCCCTATTTTTCTTTTATTGATCTAATCAACCATCCAGTATTTACATTATCAATGATATAGATTATTATTAACCTATGTTATTAGTAACCTAATGAGGTGTTTTTCGATGTCGATCAAATATGCCATTCTGGGGCTTCTGAGCTGGAAGCCGGCTTCCGGCTATGAATTGAAGAAGATTTTTGAGGACTCATCAGCGATGTATTGGTCCGGCAATAACAATCAAATCTATAAGTCGCTTGTTCAGCTATTGGATGATGGCCTAGTCACAAACGAAATCAAGCATCAGGAAAGTTCCCCATCCAAAAAAATTTACAGCATTACAGATGAGGGAATGCTCCGATTAAAAGAATGGGTGCTCGAGGAACCTGAACTTCCCGAGCTTAAGAATACATTCCTTATCCAATTGGCATGGGCAGACCAACTAGACGACGAGGAATTAGATGATCTGCTGGATCGGTATGAGGACAGGATCAACATGCAGCTCGTCTATCAGCAAGAAAAAATGAATCGTGGACTCCAAGAGCCGAATCGAAATGAGCGGGAAGCCTTTTTGTGGAATAAAATTTCTGAGAATCTATTGTCCAACTATCTCAATGAATTGAAATGGGTGCAGGGAATTCGCAAGGAGCTTAAGGCAAGAAAACAAATGAAGGAGAGAATGACTATGAACTATAAACTCGTCGAAAACGAAACGAAGCCATATATCGAATTGATTGCAAGCGACACGCCGTTAAGTACGGAGCAGGATGCTGTAGATTTGATTGCCTTGTGCAAGGAGAATGATGTTGAGCTGCTTCTGGTGCACGGGGAAGCTCTTGCTGGGGAGTTCTTTAGTCTTAGAACGGGCGTAGCGGGAAGAATGATTCAAAAGTTTACGAACTACCATGTGAAGACAGCTGTCATCATTCCCCATCCATCGTTAAATAGAGGCCGCTTTAAGGAAATGGTGGGAGAATCCAATCGCAGCAATCATTTCGGGGTTTTTGAAACGCGAGCAGATGCGGAGAGCTGGCTTATTCAGTAACGGTTAATCGACGGTTAGGGAATGTAGGAGATACGAATATGTATTTCCTAGAATGGCGGGGATGTAAGTCGCGATTTTGACGAGGCCTCGCTGATATACGATACCTGGAATCGTACGACATGATGAAGCAACGCCTCAAGAGCAGGATGTTCGAAGGCTGTTTTCTTGTAGTGGATCACTACATAGGAGACAGCTTTTTTATATTGAACGAAGTCTACGTGCTGATGAGAAGAGATTCCTTTAGGGGAAATTTAGGTTGAAATTGATGAGTCGTTATTTGATGATTCGGACTTGGAACCGGAGATCGGGTTAAGTGAGCCGCATGCAAGAGATGATGGAATCCGAACATGCGGAGCATCGCCTGCAAGCAGCGGAAATTGTACTTCGTCATGCGAAGAAGCGCAGATTCCGGCTGTCTTCCGAAATAAATTGCCAAAAAAGATTTACTCTAACCGAGTAAGTCTTTTTTTATTCGGGGCAGATAAATATTCACTCAAAATTTCACGGAGAAAAAGTTTCCCCAAAATTTAAAATAGTAAAATCAAGGAAAAATAGGATATTATTATTGTAAGTCCTAGAATAATGAAGGGGGGAGAACGGTTTTTTGAAAGAGAGGGACGGTCATATATTTTAGAAAGGAAGGGCGAAACATGAGGTGTGCGATTGTGTTCGTAGTGCTATCATTTTTGACGTTTTCCGTAACTAGCGTAAGTGCTCATCAAGCGGAATATCGTTATGACAAGAATGGGAATCTATCGGTGATCACGCAAGATGAAAAGGAAGTCGTCTATCAGGCAGATAGCAATGGAAATCTGACAAGTAAAAGTTTAAGAGAGAGGACATATAAGGATAAGCTGAAAAACGGAGATTTTCATGAAGTAAACAATGGTGGCAAAGCGGTAGGCTGGTCATATATGACGGATGACAAGGCTGCATCGAGCTTTAACATCCAAAAAATAGGATCAAGAAATCATCAACAGATTCAAGCGAGTAATATTCCAGTAGGAGATTTCATTGGAATCAAGCAGGCACTGTGGATTACGAAGGAATCCAGCCGTGGGTTTGATCTGAAAGCTTCCTTAAAGATTGAACATCTACAGAATGCAGAGGTTGTGATGATGGTCGATTTTGTAGATAACACAGGAAAGGTTATCGGTAATGCGAGCCAAAAAAGCACGCTGCAGAGAGATTTCTTCTTCACGATGAGCCTCAGAGAGAGTATTCCTCAAAAAGCAGAAAGAGCGATTGTGCAAATCGCGATCCATTCAAGTGGCAATAATGCGGCTGGCACGATAGTAATTAAGGGAGTCGATGTCTCCTATGGTTTAGATTATTATTTTAATTTGCTCATGAATCATGATTTTCAGGGCAGAGAAATTCAAGTCGCGGAGGGAACAATTCCAGATTATTGGGAAATCTCAGGGGATAATGGTTCTGCTAAGTTTAACTTGATGACTACTAGTGACTATAAGAAAAGGCAGGTCATCTCTTATAATTCTAACGGCACTAGTAAAGAATCATACCTGATACAGCATCTATTAATTGATGATTCGAGAAATTATCAATTGAGAGGGATATTTAATCGACTTGGCAATGTAAATACTCATTTTCAAATTTTGTTTTTTAATGAGAAGGGGACATTGCTAGGAACGAATTATACAACATCAGATAGTATAACTGACCAGACTGCATCACTAAGAGGGAATATTCCAAAAGGTGCAGTCTATGCAACTGTGTACGTGGGAGCGCGTTACAGTGGAGTAAGCAATGTCAACATCAACATCAACAATGTTTACATTGCTCAGGTTTCAATTGAGTATAGTACTGAACCGCAGGCATTATGGAACTCGTTATTTACGTTGTTTGATCGAAAAAGCGATATCGCACAAGGCTGGGCAAAAAGAAGTAGTGGAGCGGATGTAGGAGCTATTTATGGGAAGAGTAGTGGTGATGGAGGCCAAAACATATCCGTACCATTTGGAATATGGGGGAATCTTTCGGCTGAAATTTACCAAGACATTTCACTGGAGCCGAGTTCTGAGAAAGGGAAATTCGCCTTATACGGCGAGATTTCGATTCTAAGCAGCAGTAATGCAAAATTGGAAGTTGAGGTTGGGCCTCCTAAGAGAATCGGTAGTTTTCCCCAAAAAACGTATAAAGAGACTTATATATTAGGCAATGGTAGACAAGTGATTACTATACGAGGAGATATTGCACCAAATACTAGAGAAATATCGGTTTCTGTCCGTTTATTGCCGATAGTTCGCAACGAGGCATGGGGAGAAAACATCGTAATTCATAATTTACGATTTAACCCGACCTACAACCCTTCAGGGCCGGTAGAAATGTTCCTTCCGGAAGAGATGGAATGAAATGAAGTGAGTTTAGACGGAGCATACATCAGATGAAGGCTTTTTCAACCGATGTCTAATTGATGTGCAAGGAAAGATAATTGATAGGAGAGATCATGTTGAAAAGATGGCTATCACTTATTCTCGCATGTGTACTATTGATTACAAGCGTGCCTTTCGCTTCTGCAGAAGAAGCTATTGCATCTAAGAAATCGGTGAAAGAAATCTATCCATCGGTAACCTCCAGTGTATATGGTCCGCACGCAACGTTCACGGATTTTAATCCAGACGAGCTTATTACGATTACCTCCCTAACCGAAACCTTTGGCGTAACGAGGGATTGGGTAACGGAGGAGCTGTTCAAGGGCTACGAGCTTCATCAAATCTATCAAGGTCTAAAAGCCAAGCAGCAGGGAAGAGACTATGAGCAATTCATGAACAGCACTTATTTGAAGCCTGCTCCAGATCCGTTAATTGAGCATCAGGAAAAAATGAAAAGTGTATCGGAGGCTGTGTATCAAGCCAGCGTAACGGAGCAGGTCTACGGGAAAGGGAAACCGTCGGTGACGGATCAAGTGTATGGATTATGGGAGAAGCGCTCGTTAGCCTTCCTTGGGAATAATCTATACGATGAGAAAGCGCTCCGCAATCGTCCAATCCGGTTGGATCAAGCGCCTTACTCCGTCGGATCCTTTAGCGACCATATCTCGCCTGTCGACGGCTCCTTGCGCGTGGAAGTAACGGATATGGTAATGCCTGGACCAAACGGCATGGATTTCGCGCTGCGGAGAATTTATGACAGCAACTTGGCGAAGGACGATATTTATGTGAACGAATATGGTAGAAATAGAACGCGGGAGACCCAGGAAGAGGAGAGATTCCATCTTGGCAAGGGATGGATTTGGGATATTTCATATATTAAATCGATAAATAATCATAATGACTACATCTATATTTCAGGTGCAGGCACCTATGCGCTTGAAGATAACCGTTTAAAAGGCTACCCCCTTGGAGATATCGACTTTTGGGAATCGAACAAATTATTGCCGTCCGGCGAGATGGCCTCATATGAACTCATTAATAGAACGACGGGAGTCAAGCAATATTTTAATCATATCGGCGAACTCATCTTGATCGAGGATCAAGACAAAAACTGGATTCAATTTTCGTATACCTATGAATCTGAAGTGGGTAGAGTTCTGCATCGGATCCAAAGCTGGACCAGCGATCGCCGCTATAGTAATGAGATGAATATTACCTACCACGGTAATCGTGCAGTTACGATTCAAAACGGGGATCGAAGGGTGATCTATTGGAAAGAAAGGGTTAAAAAAATAAAGAACGATTATTTGTACCGGGAGCAAGATATTTTAACGGAAGTGATCGATCCGCTGGGCCGCTCGACCAAGTATGAGTATGGCGTATGGAACATCCTGCAATTCAATTTGGTCCGGTCTTATGAAAATCTTCCTAAATATTCGAATGATCGCAGAATATTTTGGGGAGAGAACGAGATGATCGCGCTTGGCGTCATCGAACACCCGACCAAGGCCATTACGGAATTCGGATTTGACGGCGCAATTGAACGAACGATCGGAGATTTCGCAAAGGAAAATGTGGTGCGATATAAATCGCGCCGCAATTACTATAGTTCGCCGAGATATACCCGAAAAAACGAGTTGAACCTAAGATATACGAAAGATATGAATAACGAACAAGATAGAGACGGAATCGGGGATGGCGGTAAGTACATCGAGCGGAATTTCGAGTTCTCCGTGGACGTGTACGATAATTTCAAAACAACGACCTATACGTACGAAAAGCAGTTTGTTGCGTATGATGCGCCTTCGGCAATCTATAACACGAAAACGGAAGTTCGAAGTAAACAGACAAATGATAGTCAGGTATTTAAGTACTCGTATAATAGAGACCTAAGAAATCCGAATCCGACCCAGATCGAGGAGGCGAATTATCAGGGGGGACGCGCGTCCGTGCCTCGCGTGACGACGCGGGAGTATGATTATCGGGGGCAACTGACCTCAGAAACGAATCCGCTCGGCGCGACAAGCCATTATGAGTACAAAGACATATTGCCGAACGAACTCTTCGTCATGATAAAGAGCAGCGTGCCGATAGATCGGGATATGACCCTGCATTCCGAGTACGAGTACGAGACAATTCGCGGAAAGTTAAAGCAAGCCGTCTCCAAAAATAGCAGGGGAGACATCGTTCAGCAGCAGAATTATGAGTATGATTATGTGGGAAATCCGGTCAAGATTCGGATAAAGGGAGATACGGCGGACACGGTCATTTCCCAAGAATTCAGCTCTCAATTCAAGAGCATGTATCTAAGCGGACAAAGCGTAGGGGTACAGAACGCTGACGGCAAGAATGAATTCGTGGAAAGCCGGATGGAGTATATTCCAGAGACCGGACTCCCGACGAAATATACGGACGGCAACCGCAACAGCATCTCCTATACGTATGACAAGCTGGGACGAATAACAGCCGAAATTCATCCCGACGGAACGAAGACGGCAGTCGTCTATGATGATCAGAACAACAAGATGTTCATTACCGATCCGAATGGACTGCAAATCGAGAAGCATTTCGATCCGCTTGGCAACCTGATCGCTGAAACGAATGGACGAGGCATGGCCCAGCACACGTATGACGAGAACGGCCGGCTGATCCGCAAAGGGGACTTTAATGGATCCGAAATTCAATATGAATATGACGCCTGGGATCGGGTCATAAAGGAAAACCCCCTGAATGGAATAAAGCGCATTGTCTATGACGATGTGGCCAACTCGAAAACGATCTTCGACGGGACGAATAACGGCATTCGCGACACGTATGACATCATGAATCGGGTCATCAAGAAGGAAGAAATCAAGCCGTCGGGTCAAGAAGTCTTGTTGGCTCGTTATGAATACGACTATGCGGGCAACGTCAAGGTTGCTTACGATGGAAACCATAATGCGACGAAATACGAGTATGATGTACTGGGACGATTGATCGCCGTTACGGATGCTGAAGGGAAGACGACGCGGTATCGGTATAATCTGTCGGGTGATATGGTCGAAGTCAAGTATGCGGACGGAAATACGGTTCAGAAGCGGCATGACGGCATCGGCCGCCTGCTGGAGCAAACCGATCCGAACAAGCAAAGCAAACGCTTCTATTATGACGGTAACGGCAATGTGATCAAAAGCATCGACCGGAAAGGACAGGTTCAACAATACGAATACAACAACCGGAATTTCCTGACGGCCGTCGCTGCTCCGGACGAGCGGATTACGTACAGCTACGACGCGATGGGCAAGCGGACGGCAATGACGGATCAGACAGGGACGACGGGCTACGCGTACTATCCTTCAGGCGAACTGGCATCCATCACGTATCCAGATAAGACGGTGTTGTCATTCAATTACGATCAGCGGGGATTGCGCGAAGAGCAAGCCTTAACGTCGGGCAGCTACCGCCTGGCAAGCCAGACGGAACGATTCATCCCGATTTCAGCGCCAAGGAGCATGAAAGTAGTGGAAGGAGCCGGAGGAGAACTGGCCCGATTCGACTATTCGTATGATGAATCCTATAATCGGATTACGGACTTGAAATCGTCGCAGGGCTTGAATATAAGCTATGCCTATGACGGATTGAACATGGTCGGCATCCAGCAGAAGCTAGGCGAGGCACCATTTGCGGATTATGGCTATACCTATGATAACAACCGAAATATTACGGCTAAAAATGATAACGGAGCGGCGTATCAATTTAGCTACGATCCGCTGAACCGAATCAAGACATCAAGTCAGTTCAATGAGGCATATTCGTATGACCAGCGGGATAACCGCAGCACCCTGCAAAGCGATCAGGTACCGAACATCAAGGGGGCAAGCTATACTTACGACAGCCGCAACCGTCTGACCCAAGTGACAACAGAAGATGGCAAAGCTGTCAGCTACCGTTATAACGGAGACAACCTGATGGTAGAACGCACCGAAGGCGGCGTCACGACCCGTTACTACTACGATGATCGGGCGAAAATCGTAGCCGAAGGCAAGGTGGAAGGGAACGGCAGCATCACGATTACAGCATCATATGTCCATGACGATTACGGCAAGCTACTGACTCGTCAGGTTCCAGGACAGGGCATACACTATTACGTTTCCAATGGGCATGGCGACATTACGGAAATCCGGGATGCACAAGGCAATGTCCTGAACCGCTATACGTACGATATCTGGGGCAATCCACTGGTTCAGGAGGAGCGAGTCCCGAACATTTTCCGTTACTCGGGCGAATATTGGGACGCAGCAACGAATCTGCAATATTTGCGCGCAAGATGGTATGATCCAAGTATAGGGCGGTTTATTAATGAGGATACGTATGAAGGGGAAATCAAGAATCCGCTGAGTTTGAATTTGTATACGTATGTGGAGAATAATCCGTTACAGTACATTGATCCTACAGGTAATAGCAAATGTGCATTTACAGAAACTGCAATGGAATGCGTTGGGAACGGCAAAGGTGGTGGAGGTGGTTCTGCCAGTAACGGCTATGTGGGAAGTACAGTTGTTAGAGGTAACTCTGCACCTCCTCCGAAAATAACACGTGCTTCGCCCAATGTGAAATTTGAAGTTTCATGGAATCAAGCACAATCATTTAACAAACTGAATATTGAAAAAGCATTGAAGCCTAAGGGAACGGGTTATATTGGAAAGTCATATTCAGGTACAAGAAATACCGCTTCTGATTTTACGAGAGGTAATGGTAAGAGTACTCTAACAAAACACTTTAATGACCATAAAGGTGATTTTGGTTTTACTACTGAGGCTCAATATCTTAAAGGTGCAAGAAATTTTCTTGAGAAATCTCCAACCTCAACAACGCAATCTTTTGTTTCAAAAGAAGGCACATATTTTAGGTATGATACAGCAACGAATGAATTTGGAATTATAAATCAGTATGGTGGAATATCAACTTACTATAAGCCAATTGATGGAATTAAATATTGGAAGGAGCAAATCGGATTGTATGCTCCTAAGTGAGAGAGGGTGTGGAAATATGAAGAGATTACAGTGTCCATGTTGCTGTAATTTTACTATTGAAAGTGAGGATGAAGTGGTTGTAGATATTTGCGATGTGTGTTTTTGGCAGTTTGATGTTGTAGCTCATGCTAAGCCCGACATAAACATAGGAGCAAACCATATTTCGTTGAATCAAGCCAGAGAGAATTATAAACAATTTGGCGTATGCAAACTTCAATATAAAAATATGGTTAGAGAGCCGTTGGAAGAAGAATTACCAAGGAATAATATTGAGTAATTTTCATTCAGAAACTTTAAGGTCTGCATACCTAATTTAGGGTTAACAGCATGAAATATCACCTCAATAAACGAATAACACTTACAAAAGAGCAGAGGATTTACTTCTTGACAATTGGTTCGTACAATACAACCAACAAACCAAGCACTAAATAACTTAAACACTTGATAAACTTTCAAAGCTCTTTCCCACTTGTTTTATGAGTAGGAATGAGCTTTTTTTGCATGTCCGTAAGCGTCAAATAGCCCACACCTTGTTATACAGATGAGGACCAGATATACTATTGTCAGGATTTGAAGACATGATAAGTCAATGGGAGCGATGGCGACCACGGAAGCAGCTTGTCCAGTGCTTTCACATCATTCGGATCGGGAAGTTGCGGAAGTTGCTCGAACAGAAAATATTAAGCTCTTGATAATAACAATAGGTGCCACATGTGAGTGTAACAACTCCATGTGGCCTTTTTTGTTGTCGACATACTTGGTATGCAATAATATAATATTACCGTAAGACATACTTAGTATGGCGGTGATGAGATGGTTGGACTACAATTTATATCAGATACATGGCAAATGGAGTATAAGACAGTTGCCGAGAAAGTTGGAGTATCTAAGCAAACGTTTCAAGATTGGATTAAGGGCAGAAGGAAGATACCGCAGCAGCGTTTAGCGCGGTTATCTGATCTCTTTGGAATCAAGGAGTTTGATCTGTTTCAGAAGGAGCTTACTGAATCCGAAAAGATCGATATTCAGATTCAATACTTCCGAGAAATGGATGTATTTGATGAGGTTAAGGTATCTCGCATTGATGAAAATGGTGAAGAGTTCACCACATCAGAGGTTGTATCTCAGAACAAGGGAATTATTGACTATCTTGAGGAAAGCAAAGAAACCAAGTTAATAGACAGCATTCGAAAAGCTATTAATGAAGACGAGTATGGTGAAAATTCTGAAGTCTTCCAAGATGTCGTTAAGCTTCTGTGTCAAGGAAAGCAAGAAGCAGAGATGATGAAAGCCTTGGTGTATCACTTAGCTCAACGAAACAGTATGTTTGGAGGTTACAAGCCTAAGTACAAGCAATTGAGCGAGAATGGCTTCTTGGACGATGTAGAATTGTTCTATCAGAAGCATAAAAACAAGTTTCAGCCGAAAGAGGACTAATGTCGCCCATTCTTATAACATATCTAATTACATCCAAGATTCTAGATTATCTTAAAAATAGAAAGAAGGTTACATATGTTTGACACCGTAAGATTGAAAGTAAGACCCGTTGCCATTGATTCAGGCACATTGAATCAGCTCACTGGTAAGGCTGTTACATTTTTAAGCAAGGAAACAGGTGCGTTAAATACAAGTTATACGTTTCACGATAAACAAATTCCATATATGAAATATATCGAGAGTAGTCAAACCCTACATATCCAAGTCTCTATTCCCAAGTTCTTATATGGAGACAATGTAACAATATTAGAAGAAGAAGATATACCACTATTCTTCGATAGGTTGCAAGAAAGAATACAGCAGTTATTTTATATTCATATTCCACATTTCGAATGGACGGTCAGTCGATGTGATGTTTGCTGGAATTTTCAAGTTGGTAAGAATGTTGGTGATTACGTGAGGTTACTAAGCAAACAACAGTTAGCCTATAAGAACACGACTATGTACAACCAAGATCAAACTGTAAAATATTGGAATAAAAGTAGTGGAATCATGTTCTATGACAAGCATAAGCAAGTCACGAAAGCTAAGGAGTCAAGTGACATTATCGAGCGTGCCAAAGGAATATTGCGACTTGAAGTCAATCCGAGCGATAGCGATATGAAAAAGTATGCACCTACAAGGAAAGCCATTGAATTGATTGCCAAGCCATTCTTTAACTACATGACAGACAAGGTGCTTGGTCAGATCGAATATCCAGCAGAAGCTAGTAACATAGGTTTATCTTGGTTGATGGAAAACAAAGGGAACATATCCAAGATCGAAACCATGCTTGGCTTCCAAATGCTGCAACACATGTTTGATGAATCAACGCTAAGGCAGATATATAAACCGTCAACCTATGCCATCCGCAAGAGCACGGCAAAAAAAATGACAATTCCCAAAGGGAACTGCCTAAGTCCATTAGCTATAAACAGCTAGGAAACACATCCTCTCAGACAGGGACACGTTATTTTGCCGATAACGATAAAAAGTCCATGATGATGGATGAAATAAAAATAACATAATTATAATTGTACGTGAAAACTAAGAGAAATCAATCCACTACATAAAAAATGTTTACCATCACGATAACTGTTATCGGGGGGATGGTTTATACCCAAAGGCTTGAAATGAATTGGAGTAAAGGGCATAGCACATCCAGCGACCGACTATGGTTGCATTTTCAAATGTCTATGCTTCCTGATCTTCAACAATTAGTTCATGAATCGAAATGTCTAAAGCTTCACAAACGGCTTCTAACGTTCGGATATAAACCCGATCAACAGAGTCGGAACATAGATGGTTAATCGTTGCATGTCGAATATTCATCTGTAAAGAGAGTTGCCGCTGGGAAATCCCTTTTTCGGCTAGTATTTCTTTCAATCTAATTTTTAATCTCATGGGAAAGTAATCCTCCACTAAATACATCATACTGTTAACCGTACTATATCATATTCTATCCATCCTAGCATTGATATATACGCTTAAAGGTAATACAATAGTTATATACTTTTAAGGGTATAACTCTTTAGCGTAACATTAATTCTAATTCGTGTAACGCTAGGGTTAACAGGGAGGTAATCCAATGAATGTCATAGGTTATGTTCGGGTTAGTACACAAGGACAAGCGAAGGATGGCTACAGCCTGTCTTACCAGCAAGATGAGATCAAAGCCTATTGTGAGCGACAAGGATGGCATCTGGTTCATGTCTTTACCGATGAAGGCATAAGCGGTGCGAAGGTGGATGAAGAAGCCTTAGAAGTCGAACGTGAGGGTTTTCAAGATATGATGTCGTTCATAGCTAGCAATAAGGTTGATTACGTGGTTGTTCTAAACACTAGCCGATTGTGGCGAAGTGATCTAGTTAAAGTGCTTGTTCATCGTGAATTGAAAAGGCACAACATTGACATCCAAAGCATCGAGCAGCCAACATACAGCATATTCAAGAAAGACCCATCAGACTTTTTGATTAACGGTCTTATGGAGTTGTTGGATGCATACCAGCGATTAGAAATCTCAATGAAATTAGGTAGAGGGCGAAATAAGAAAGCATCTGAAGGCAAGTTTGCAGGTGGCGGCATTCCTTTTGGTTATAAGGGGAAACGAGGTTCAAAGAAAATCGTTATTGACGAGAAGCAAGCAGCCATTGTTCAACGATTATTCTGTCTTAAAGAGCAGTATCCTACATGGTCATTATCGGCATTAGCTGAGAAATTGAATGAAGAAGGGTTCTCTACGGAGCAAGGAAGGATGTTCACCAAGGTACAGGTGAAGCGAATCCTAGACCGTAAAGCATTTTATCAGGGAAAGTATCGTTACGGACAGATCGAAGCAGATGGAGTGCATCAAGCAATTATTTAGTCAAGGAACGCATTGAAGATAAATGAGATATTGCTAACGTGTCTTTGCGGCAGTGACCGCTCGAACTGAGGATGCAAACTTATTTAACCATTGTTGTTCTAGCCACTCGTTTGAGTGGTTACTAATGGGCTGATACATACGGAGCAAGTGTCTGAGTAGCAACGAGTCTTGATTGAACTGGAATCAAACTCATTAGTAACAATTCAAATACAGAGGGAGCGGAGGAAAATGATTGAGCAGCAGAATCTTGTTTATGTAGGAGTTGACCTACATAAACAGCATCATACAGCCGTCATTATTGACTGTTGGAGCAAAAAGTTAGGAGAAATTAAATTCGATAATAAGCCGTCTGCATTTCCCTTACTCGTTAAGGAAGTTAGGAAGTATGCCAAAAAAGGATTGTCGGTTGTCTATGGGCTTGAGGATGTAGGAGGTTACGGCAGAGGGTTGGCTGTCTATCTTAAAGAAAATCAATGCTGGGTGAAAGAGGTCAATGCCAAACTAGCAAATGCTAGAAGACAGAGCCATGTGACGGTTCAGAAGTCTGACAGTTGGGACGCTGAATGTGTTGCAAAGGTATTGAGAGATGAACTGGAGCGATTACCTGATGCTAAGCCGATCGATTTGTACTGGGCGATTAGTCAGCTTGTCACGCAGCGGAAATGGTTTGCCAAAAGCCTGACAGCAACGGTAAAGAAACTACATCAACAGATTAGTTACCCATATCCAAGCTATAAGAAGTTCTTCTCTGAAGTTGATGGTAAAACGGCGTTAGCCTTCTGGGAAGCCTATCCTTCACCGCACAAATTGAAAGACTTGTCAGAGGAAAAATTAGCTGAGTTTCTGCGAAGCCATAGCAATAATGGGCTTTCCCATAAGAAGGCTGGTCAAATATTATCTCTTATTTCCGTTGATGGTGATACGTATCGTGACTTTCAAGATTCACGTGATTCGGTTGTGGTCAGTCAGGTGAGGTCAGCTAGCTTTTTCAAGAAAGAGATTGCTAGGGTTGAAGTTGAAATCGAGCAGTTGATGGGACAGCTTGGCTTCCAACTAGAATCCATGACAGGGATAGATATTGTGACAGCAGCGGAACTTGTGGCAGAGATTGGTGATATTCATCGTTTTCCAACAGCGGATAAGCTGGCTCGTTTTGCTGGTGTTGCTCCAGTAATGGTTGGTTCAGGAAATAAGTCGCGCAACTATAAAAGTAAGCAAGGAAACCGAGAGTTGCATGACATCATCAAAAGCCTTGCTATCCGTCAGATCGCCGTTACTCGCACTAAAAGAGTGCCGAGGAATCCCTATTTTCATGCTTACTATTTACAGCGGATGTCCGAGGGGAAAACAAAGCAGCAAGCCATTATATGTATCATGAGGAAGCTGATTAATATCATCTACGCAATGATGAAGAAGAAATCAGCTTATGAGATGCCAACGATTCCGAGAGTGCAAGTAGGATGATATAATTGGTGGTAATTGGTTGAGAGAGCCAGTTGCCACCTTCTTTATTCTAAGTTCCGTTTTATAAACTAGGATACTTATGAAGGGGAACTGGGTAACCCGCTGACGTTGAATCTGTATACGTATGTACAGAACAATCCGCTGAAATATATCGATCCTAGTGGGAACAGATATATACCTTCAGATATGAATTCTATTCTCGCAGCGACTATGAAGATAACTTCTACCGAAAGTAGAGCATATTCATACGCTTATAACTTGTTAAGTCGAGAGTATGCAGATGTATATGATGATAATCGTTTTAATTATTTGTTTGGTTTATTAACGCAAACAAGTGCATACAAGAATAGTGCAAGAAATGCGGACTGGGCAAGAGCGGAATTAGCCAAGGATTACAGTAAATGGCATCAGGAAATCTCTTTTGCGGAAGCTTTGGCTTCATTGGGACCAATAATCGGGGGCATAAGAAAAGGTAAAGAAGTTGGTGGAAAGGCAGTAAGAAATATTAATGGTTTAGATGATATCCTGAATGACCCAAGTAAACTAAAAGGGATTAAACCAGATGAGCTTCATAAGTATCTAAAGGATAACGGGTATAATCCAACAGCGCTAAATAAGAGTGAAAAATATAAAGGAATACCTTTTGAAGAAGGAGGAGGTTTTAGAGTTCACTGGGGAGGAGATAGAATATTACAATATCATCCGGGAAGTAGACATCATGGTGATATTCCTTACTATAAACTATCCTCAGGTAAGTCAGGAACAAAGAGATATGATATGAATGGCCATCTAATTGAATAAATGGCGAGGTGTGAAATGAATTCAATTGAGAAAAAAATTGAGGGGTTATTTAGAGAATTACAATTTGAGAAGGAAATACTCAACAACACAAATGTTTTTGTACGTGATGGGAAATACTGTAGAGTAACCTTCATTAAAACACTAGAATCATACGTAATTGAGTATGCGGATAGTTATGATGAAGCAGAAAAAAATCTATTTGAAGATGGGGATTTGTTCCCAGTATCATTAGGTGAGGATGAGCTGATTAATAGAATGAGGTATGAAATAGCTGATTCATAATGTGATCGAACAATATTTGAATGTAATCAATAACATAGAGGAAGATCGTACAATACAACAACTTGACAAACTCTCTCAAAGGCTTATTTCTACTTGAATGATAAGGAGGAATAAGCCTACTTTTGCATTCCTAAATCAAAAGAGGATAAGAAAAATGGAAAAGCATGTACAGTAAGTAGAGAGAAAAGAAGGTTTAATTTTACAAGTTCAAGCATAGTATGAATCGGTTAGAGAACAGATAGCTGAGTGTTATTATCTCGATAGAGAAATAAGAAACAAAGCTGAAAGTGGAAACAGTCAGGACGAACTGACGCACAAGTGCTAAAAAGCATTCGCGAACTACAGCTATACCTATGATAACAACAGAAATATTACGGCTAAAAATGATAATAGAGCAGGTTATCTATTTAGCTACGATAAACTGAACCGAATCAAGACCTCAAGCCAGTTCAACGAGGCATACACATACGATAATCGGGATAACCGCAGAACCCTGCAAAGCGATCAGGTACCGAACATCAAGGGAGCTAGCTATGCGTACGATAGCCGCAACCGCCTGACCCAAGTAACGACGGAGGACGGCAAAGCCGTCAGCTACCGCTACAACGGGGATAACCTGATGGTAGAACGCACCGAAGGCGGCGTAACGACCCGTTACTACTATGACGATAGATCGAAGATAGTAGCGGAAGGCAAGGTAGAGGGGAACGGCAGCGTCACAATTACAGCTGCGTATGTCCATGATTCGACCGGCAAGCTGTTGGCTCGTCAGGTACCAGGACATGGTCTGCAATATTACGTATCCAACGGACACGGCGACATTACGGAAATCCGAGATGCCCAAGGCAATGTATTGAACCGTTATACGTACGATATCTGGGGCAATCCATTGGTACAAGAGGAACAGGTTCCGAACATTTTCCGTTACTCGGGCGAATATTGTGACGTAGCAACGAATCTGCAATATTTGCGCGCAAGATGGTATGATCCAAGTATAGGGCGGTTTGTTAATGAGGATACGTATGAAGGGGAACTGGGTAACCCGCTGACGCTGAATCTGTATACGTATGTACAGAACAATCCGCTGAAATATATCGATCCTAGTGGGAACAGATATATACCTTCAGATATGAATTCTATTCTCGCAGCGACTATGAAGATAACTTCTACCGAAAGTAGAGCATATTCATACGCTTATAACTTGTTAAGTTGAGAGTATGCAGATGTATATGATAATAATCGCTTTAATTATTTGTTTGGTTTATTAACGCAAACAAGTGCATACAAGAATAGCGCAGGAAATGCGGACTGGGCAAGAGCGGAGTTAGCGAAGGATTACAGTAAATGGCATCAGGAAATCTCCTTTGCGGAAGCTTTGGCTTCATTGGGACCAATAATCGGGGGCATAGGAAAAGCTAGAGAAGTTGGTGGAAAGGTTAGAGCGATTGGCGGATGTAACTGCTTCACAGCGGGAACCAAGGTTCTAACAGACGATGGAGAGAAAAATATCGAAGACATTGCGGTCGGAGATAAGGTTCTCTCCAAGGATGAGAATAACCCTGATGGAGAGTTGGCTTATAAGGAAGTAACGGGGTTATACCGCAACCAACGTGATGATATAATTAAGCTGAACGTTGGGGAGCAGATCATAGAGACGACAGACAACCATCCATTTTGGGTAGAAGAAAAAGGGTGGGTCTTCGCCTATGAACTCCAAGTGGGCGATAAGCTCCAAAAATCTGACGGAAGCAACCTGACGATTGAAAAGGTTGAGTTCATTAAACTGAATGAGCCAGTTACGGTTTATAACTTTACAGTAGCTGACTTCCATACGTATTATGTGACGGATTTGGGTATTTGGGTTCATAATACAGAGTGTAACTTAAGCCCTAAAACTCTCGCTACTATGGGTAAAACAAACACAGGAAACGCAGGTCTAGAAGTTGGCTATATAACAAAAAGTACAGCACAAACAGCAGCTACTGAATTTGTAGGAAAAGGTTATACAAAAGGTACTGCTAGTAACGGATATACAACTTATGTAAGCTCCGATGGCAGATATGTAGCAAGGTATGGTTTTAAGAAAAATGGAGGACTTGAGTTGAATTTAGAGGATACTCAGACGGGTGGCAATTTTCATATCAAGGTCAAATGATAAAAAGGTGGAGATATTAGTTGGTTGTTCCCGTACTCAAAGGTATTGATTTCATTGAAATTAAAGATGGTTTGAAAGGCTCTAAATTAAGAGGTACAGCTTATATTGCTGAAGAAGATGATGTCGGTTCTGATTGTTTTCATTTTCAAGTGTTAACACCTGAGTATGTGATAAAAAGTCTTAATGAAAATAAGATGTTAAATTGTAGAGCAACATTCATTGTTCAAAACTTTGAGCTAGAATTGTTAGAAACAGAAATAAAAGAAATACTCAAAGATTGTATTCGACCTACTTGGGAAGAAGCCGCAAAAGCTATTAATCGTCATTTGAACTGGGAGTATGACAATATCCAGTTCTATACGGAAAAAGATATATTATCAAAGCTAGACGAAAATAAGTAATAGGTTACACCCTTGGGGAATACGCAACTTTCTCAAGGGTTTTCTTTTACCCCCACCCAGTGCCGAATGAATCGAGCGGAATGTCTAGAAAGAACCTAATGCTCATCAATGCTGTAGCTGAGATTGAATCTATATACGTATGTACAGAACAATCCGCTGAAATATAACGATCCTAGTGGACATATTGGGATACCGATGGCACCAACACCTGCAATGACGTGTGCAGCGAGTCCGGGGCAATGCAAGACGATTCTAAAAGCACAGACCGAAGCAGGTAAAACATTGGCAGTTGAAGGCGCTAATTTCTTTGTACTAGATGATGTAAATACCATATTGGATCCTAATAGCTCATTAGCAGATAAGGGACTTGTGTTGTTGGGATTTTTGCCTCCGGCAAAATTAATTAAAGTAGGAACTAAAGTTAGTAAAGTTACAAAAGCACTTGCAAAGTGCAATTGCTTTACTGCAGGGACGAAAGTATTAACAGACGAAGGGGAGAAGAATATCGAAGACCTTGAAGTCGGAGATAAGGTTCTTTCCAAGAATGAAGTAACAGGCGAACAGGCTTACAAGGAAGTAACGCATCTGTATCGAAATGATAAGGAGATCACCTATGAACTTACGGTAGGAGTTCAACTCATCGAAACAACCGAAAACCATCCGTTTTGGGTTGAAGGAAAAGGTTGGGTGCTTGCGGCTGATTTACAGGTGGGGGATAAGTTACAACAAAGTAACGGGAATACCTTGAAAATCGACAAAGTCAACAAAGTAATACATGCTGAGATGGTTAAGGTATACAATTTACTGTTGGTGATTTCCATACGTATTATGTTAGCAGTTTGGGAATATGGGTTCATAATATCTCATGTGCGGAGATAAACTGGAAAGGGTTTAGTAGTGGCAAATTAAAGCCCCATTGGGAAAAGCATGGACATGAATTCGGTGATATTTCCCAAAACGATTATCTAAAACTTGCGAAGGGCTTTTCTTCTGAAACCAACTCCTCGTTCAAAGAACAGGTTGTAGGTAATTTCCTTGTTAAATATGACCCTTCATCAGGCCGTGTACTTGTAGGTCACATTAAAGATCGACAAATAAGGACATTTTACAAAGATGATGGACGATCTGTTGACCCATTCCAAGCCGCAATTGATCTCGCTAAATCACTCGGTGGCGGTTAATAAGTGAGGTGATAAAATGAATCGAGATGAAGCAATAGCTATTATCTTAAAAACAACGATTGAAGATTTATCTAAGGAAGAACGGGAAGGAATCCTAATTGACTGGTGGGGGATAGACCAAGACGATCCCGAATTTGATAAGTTGCCGGAAACTTTGCAATCGGAGATACTCAATTATGATGAACCTCAGAAAGATGTAATGAATGAAGTTTACAGTGCATTGTTACTTGTAGCTTTAAGAAAAAAGTATCTTGGGGTCAGAAACGAGTATTTATCGAAGAGAGTGACAGCTATCCTGGATTCTAATCAGGAGGTTGAGGGGGTGCAGGAAGAATTTTATAGTTGTCCGTGTTGTGAATTTAAGACACTTCCAACAAAGGGTGAATACGATATTTGCCCAGTATGCTTTTGGGAAGATGATGGAAGTACAGACCCAAGCTATTATAGTTCCCCCAACCACATGACACTTGCTCAAGCCCGTGAAAACTTTATTAAATTCGGTGTAGTGAACAAGTCTTCGTTACAATTCCTTGAATCAGATAGACTGGAGAAGTTTAGTAAATAAATGACAATGTAACACATGTTCAGCCTTGAGGGATAAGTCCTTCAAGGCTTTCTTTTTAACCCACCCAGTGCCGAATGAATCGGGCGGCACGCTCCGAAAGAATTTTACCCTCATCCACTTCGTATAATGTTTTCTGAAATGTGGACGTACAAGTGGGAAGCGGTGATTAGAAGACAGTCATCGCCCATGGTGGTGGTTTTAAAGCAAATTGGGGGTGGTGACAGGATATTACAGTATCATCCTAGAAGTAGGCATCATGGAGATATACCATATTTCAATTATCGTCAGGTAAAACAGTATGCAACGCTATGATATGGAAGGAAACTTGTTTAAGCCGTAAGGGAGGATCTATGGAGATACAGGAGAAAATCGATAATTTATTTCAAGAGTTGAAATTTGAAAAGGTTCTCGTAAATGGTACTCCGCTTTTATTATATGGAGGAACATATTACAAAATAACTTTTGTAAAAGGTCTAAGATCTTTTGTTATTGAATTTGCAAATAGTTATGATGAAGCGTCTAATACTGTGTTTGAGGATGGTGATTTATACCCTATTTCATTAAAAGAAGATGAATTAATTGATAAATTACGCCATGACATACTTAAATATTATATAAATGCATAAAAGTGAAACAAACACCTTGGGGATCTTGAAAGGTTTCATACCGTTCAAGGTTCCTTTTGTGTTCCATAACAACACGACCTCAAGCCAGTTCGATGAGACATGCGATACGTACAATCTCCGGCCGCAGTACGTTACAAAGCGATCAGGTACCGAACATCAAGGGAGCCAGCTACGCATACGACAGCCGCAACCGTCTGACCCAAGTAACGACGGAAGACGGCAAAGCCGTCAGCTACCGCTACAACGGCGACAACCTGATGATGGAGCGCGCCGAAAACGGTGTGACGACCCGTTACTACTACGATGATCGGGCGAAAATCGTAGCCGAAGGCAAGGTGGAAGGGAACGGCAGCATCACGATTACAGCATCGTATGTCCATGACGATTACGGCAAGATTCTGGCTCGTCAGGTTCCAGGACAAGGTATGCAGTACTACGTATCCAATGGACACGGCGACATTACGGAGATTCGGGATGCACAAGGCAATGTATTGAACCGCTATACGTACGATATCTGGGGCAATCCACTGGCTCAGGAGGAGCGAGTCCCGAACATTTTCCGTTACTCGGGCGAATACTGGGATGCGACAACGAATCTGCAATATTTGCGCGCAAGATGGTATGATCCAAGTATAGGGCGGTTTATTAATGAGGATACGTATGAAGGGGAACTGGGTAACCCGCTGACGCTGAATCTGTATACGTATGTGCAAAATAATCCGTTGAAATATATCGATCCTAGTGGGAACAGATATATACCGTCAGAGTTGAATTCCATTCTCGAAGCGACTATGAAGATAACTTCTACCGAAAGTAGAGCATATTCATACGCTTATAACTTGTTAAGTCAAGAGTTCGCAGATGTGTATGATAATAATCGTTTTAATTATTTGTTTGGTTTATTAACGCAAACAAGTGCATACAAGAATAGTGCAGGAAATGCGGACTGGGCAAGAGCGGAATTAGCCAAGGATTACAGTAAATGGCATCAGGAAATTTCCTTTGCGGAAGCTTTGGCTTCATTGGGGACAATAATCTGGGGCATAGGAAAAGCTAGAGAAGTCGGTGGAAAGGTAAGAGCAAATAAAACAACAAAATGGGATATAAAAACAAATGCCAAAGCAAAAGTTACCTATAAATTTAATGGAGATACAATCACAGCCTACCAAGATAATACGAAGAAAGGTTATTGGTGGGCAAAAGATACAACCGGACATGGTGGCTCCGCTTTTAAGGTATTTGAAAGGAGAGGCAATGAACTTCATTGGTTTGCTGATGCAGATGAATATGGGAATTTCATAAAAAGGAAACACAAAAGTTTAACGGGTACAGTCATAAAGCTGAGATAGATACGTTTAAAAATATGCCGTAAAGGGAATGTCATTTTCCCTTTACGGCTAAATGATGGGGATGGTCGAATGGAGCATGGAAAATATTTAGATGATTTCTTGTTGCAATACTTTGAAGGAATTTATTTGAAAAAACCTTTGTTTTACAATGCTTCAATAGCAATTAGATTTGAAATGGGAGGGGATGTTGACACACCAGAAAAAAGAGTAGAACAGGTGAAACAGAGAGCGGTTAAAATATTTAATGCATTACATGAACCTAATGATGATATTTACTTTGTGCTATTTATAGATAAATGGGACAATGAGTCAATTAATGACATAGAGAATACTGTCACTAAAGTATTTAGCAATTATATCAGCAAGATAGATTTTAGACGTGTAATTAAACAAGAGCAGGAATTCCGATACAAAGATTCGAATGAAAGTGATGGAATAGTAACTATTAGATACTGTGCTAATGTGAAATCTCAACATTTAAAGTTGGAAGGTTTGGTAGAAGCTATTGCTAATCGAATATTAGGTCTAGAACCTACTGTTGATGGTGACATTTACCTATTAAACATAACGAGCAAGACAATTTTCCACCTTTACGACGATAGAGGTTTGGACATTGTGGCTGAAAGCAAGGAAACATTGAGAGGAGTATACAAGCAGTATAATTCTTGGATATTGGACTATGATCGTGGCAGCATTGATGCAATGTTTTCTTAATTGACCTTGGGGCGGTATTTCTCGAAAGAACCTAACCCGAACTTATCAGATACCAACATGTTTGATATGCTCCCCTTGCGGTCAATGTCATTAAGTTAATAGAGTAATGACCTGCGGATGTAAAATTGGCGAATGACTATAAGCTAAGTCGTCCGCCAATTGTAATCATAGTGTATTTTGCTTTGCCTTGGCTTCTCATGCTCTTTGGCATTCAATAAGAACCAAATCCTTCGCGCCCTGCAATTACTTATGGTGAATTTCCATTTCGTTTGGAATATGAAATAAACGGGGAACGTAAGGTTGTTCAAGATACTTTAATATGTGAATATGATGGGATTGGTTCAAATGAAGGAACTGGGAAATATCGCAAATGGAAAGAACGCTTTGCAAGCGGAAATCCCAAGATTCTGCTATTAAAGGTCGATGGTACTTCAGGGATTGCATTCGGAAACAAAAAAACCGTAAATCAAGAGATATTTTTCGACCTCGGACCCGCTTGGTATTATATGGGTGATGATGAAGGCGGTAGTGGGTACAAGCCAATTTACCCAAACGCTTCATTCTCAGAACAATACCAAGATGGAAGCGGAACGAAGGGAGTTATTCTAGCAGATGAGTTGCTAAATAAGTACAATATAAAATTAATTAGTTGGGATTACACCCAACCAATTAGAAATAATTTTTCTTCGACAAAAAAGTGAGCCATGAATGAAAGAAAGTCGCCACATGCGAGTGTAACAACTGTAGGAATTGATGCAACAGTCTTTTTTAATCCTAAATCTAATCCGCTGATTGAGCAATGCGTGGAGCGCAATACGAATATAAAACGATGGGTTCTTATATTTATCAGATGTAAGAAATGGCGATATAACTGAAAACAAAATAAGAGCAGAGCATGGATTACCTTTGAGAGGAGCATATTAGTCTAGTGAAAAAGAATATGCTTTTTGGGTTAGTTTTGATTATCGTATGTCTTTTGATAGGATTATATTTTTTAAGGAATACTTCGAAAGATGTTGACGATAATATAATAATGAAAATTTCAATATATCCTACAGCAGCACTCGATGAAACATACTTGTTTGAAGTAAGGTCAGATAAAATGCTCGAGGTATCAAAAGGTGTTCGGAAGCATCAAACGTTTGATTTTCACTTAAGAAAAGTTATAGATATAAAAAGAAGGAAACTGACTGCTGAAGAATCAAAGGTTCTACTCGACGCAGCAAACAGAATCGAAGAAACGAGCGATAATATCACAAAAAAATTAATTGCAGATGGGTGGGATGTGCCCATCTATTACAAAGGAAAAATAATGGATTTGAACTACTATGGTAATGAGTCAGAGGATTTAGATGTATTAGTTAATCAACTAATTTTATTGTCACCAATTACCGTAGATCTGCATGGGTGGTCGTAATTCTCACAGCTCAGTATCTCCTTCAATATTTAAACATTAACTACAGATGATTAAATATGTACTTATTTCTCTTACCACATGCGAGTGTAACTATGAACTGTAACCCGTAAGAGGTCACTTACGGGTTACAAGTTCAACAACTCCATGTGGTTTTCCTTTTTTTGATTGTGATCCACACCCAGTGACGAATGAATCGGTCGTCACGCTCCGAAAGAACTTAACCTTTATTCCCCTCAACCATATGAAAATTTTCTAAAATGGCTGTATGGACTGTCAACACCAAACTAGACAACTTTTTTTAGGGTCAATTTTTTTAATCAACTGGGCTCATATAGCCTTGTGTTCCATGACTTCGGTGTTTATTGTACCCGTTCACATAATCATTAACTCCAGTTTATGCTGAAGGCTATTTGTATTTCTCTTTAATCAATTTAACAAAAATGGAAAGTGGATGGTCAAGTCGATAAATAGTGGATGGTTACAAATGGATTCTTAAATGTTAATTTGTAGTTAAATAATTATTTGAACTTAAATAATTATAAATAATTACAAAAGGAGAAATTTATTGTGGGAAATTATCCTAAATATCGCGCAGCAGCTGTCCAGGCTGCACCTGTATACTTGGATTTAGATGCAACAGTTGAAAAATCTTGCAAATTGATTGCTGAAGCAGCATCTAATGATGCAAAATTAGTTGCTTTTCCCGAAGCTTTTCTTCCCGGTTATCCTTGGTTTGCATTTATTGGTCATCCAGAATATACAAGAAAATTCTATCATGATCTCTACAAAAATGCAGTTGAGATTCCTAGCTTAGCTATTCAAAAAATAAGTGAAGCAGCTAGAAAACACGAAACTTACGTATGTATTTCTTGTAGTGAAAAAGATGGTGGATCTTTATATTTAACTCAACTATGGTTTAATCCCAAGGGGGATTTAATCGGAAAACATCGAAAAATGAGAGCGTCTGTTGCTGAAAGACTTATATGGGGAGACGGAAGTGGAAGCTTGATGCCAGTATTTAAAACGGAGCTTGGTAATTTGGGTGGACTGATGTGCTGGGAACACCAGGTTCCTTTAAATCTGCTTGCAATGAATTCACAAAATGAACAAGTACATGTAGCCTCCTGGCCAGGGTACTTTGATGATGAAATCTCAAGTCGATATTATGCTATTTCAACTCAAACCTTTGTTTTAATGACATCATCTATATATTCGGAAGAAATGAAAAATATGATTTGTTTAACACCTGAACAAAAAGAATACTTCGATACATTCAAGAGCGGACATACTTGTATTTATGGACCTGATGGAGAACCAATTAGCGATATGATCCCTGCAGAAACAGAAGGAATCGCTTATGCTGATATAGATATAGAGAAAATAATTGATTATAAATATTACATCGATCCTGCGGGTCACTATTCTAACCAAAGCTTAAGTATGAATTTTAATCAAAATCCTACACCTGTTGTTCGTAAGTTTGGAGATAACGAGACTAAGAAAATTACTTATGAGGAAATCAATCTGCAGATTGGCAGTCGAAACTTTTCAGGCGAAAATGCTTCCTTTTAATTTTGTCACACTCCCAAAGCAAAGAAGAGCATTAATCTAATAAAGTGAGATGACATGAGAAAGCGTCTTGAACATCCGTCAGATAATGTTCAAGACGCTTCTATTTTCATGCACGTGGCATGGGCAAAAGGGCATGTGGTTATAAATCTCATAATTTTCTGATCGGCCCGCTCATTAGCTGTGGCAGAACCAGACAAGAGTATTGTGAAAATACGTAAAACCCGGCATCTGAACGACGCCGATTTGGCATTATCCTATTTTTCGAACTACTCTGCGATTTGTTCAAGGACAGGTATAATCGCAATTGGCGGAAGCTACTTCGTCATCGCTTTGTAATACACATTTAATTGGTCGCCAACTAAACCTTACCTATGCTTTTTTTTTCATGCATCTCTTTTGATGTTCCAGTATGTAAATATCTAGAAGTTGGCTAATTTGGACGACTTCGTCATCGATAAGATTATTCTTTTGGTTCACGAGGCAGGTTAGTTCTTGCCTGAGTCCATCGATTTTATTTAATAGATCATCACAGTATATAATAGTCCGTCACCTCGGATTAGGGGGAATAATGGGGCGCCCTGTCTTAACTATTAGTATATAGTGTGTCTATTGAATTCTAATAAAAGGGATTAAAGGGAAACTTTTTAAAATAAAAAAAGAGTACCAAGTTGGCACTCTTACCATGGGTGATGTCCGTTATCACTACCCAATGTCGACAAAAATGTTGTTAGTCCGATAATAACGGTGAAAAGGAGACCATTGTATAGCTTTGCTTTGAAACGTTTCACATGAACCCCTCCAATTTATGTTCTTTAGCTGCGCTGCGTTTATAAAATGTATTCAATTTAGCTAATGTGGATATGGGCATGTCAAGGTTTTGTTGCAGATGGCTATGCACGATTTGATTTATGCATTCTTTTTCGTGATCAGTGTCATTAATTTTTGAATAGTGCAGCGCGCTCTCCAGAAAATCAGATATCCCTTTATCGAGATCGTCAACGGCAATGAAATATTCAGCTCGGTGATAATAATATTCGGCTAGCTGCGAGATTATGTTGGGGTTATTCGTACTAATGGATTTTGGACATATTGGGTATGAAAGTAATTGTTCGGCTTCATATAACCGATTTCCTTTAAAATATATTTTTAATAACTGATTGATTGCTAGAAGAGCATCATCCTGGTTGCATGTTTTTAGAAAGTTCTTAAGCAGTTCGATAGCTACTTCGGAGTTTCCCCTTCTTGCGTTTAATGATGCCTTCATAAGCAGTGAATACGCCTTGATGTGTGGGTAGTCATATTTTTCATATTGTATTGAGTAATATTCGGACTTGTCGTAATCCTCAAGATAGAAATAAGAATCGCGCAATATGCCAAGCGCATTGATGTAGTACCAATTGTCTGCATCTGCTTCTTGGAGTACATGAAGGCAGAAATCAATGCTCTCCCGGTATAAAAATAAATTAAACGCGTGAATTCCTAATTTGTAATACAGAATAATTCTGTCCTCGCAGCTTAAAAAATGGGCGTATTCCACAATATATTTGCGTCCATTGTAAACTGCTCGCATTCGAGTAAAATCATCTCGTTCGATGAGGTACACCTGTAGCAAGCCTTTTGCTAAAAAAGGCATAATACCGTGATCGCGTGAGTAGTCAACGATCAATTGGTACAAGGCCAATCGAATTTCCTTGTGTTCCACTGAAGCTGTGAAGCTATATAGGCGTTCGACTAAGGAGTGGCTGTCGTCGCTTGGTGATTCCAGAAATTTGGCTCCTACTGTTCGTGCCAGTTCGGCGGAGCCTGAATGTTGGATCACGTCCTGCAGTATATGCAGCCGCATTTCTGCTCGTTTGTCCACGCTTAAGTACAGTTCGACAACCGTATCCAACGGGATGTGCAGTGCTTCGACAAGCGGACGGAGCGTCGTATATTCCGGCCTCTTGACGTCTTCGTTTTCAATTTTGGATATTGTGCCTTTATGAACGCCGGATGTTTCTGATAATTGCGCTAAAGTCATGCCGCTATTACGCCTATAACTATGTATTAATTCGCCGATGGACAATATCTGTGCCATCCTGTATGCACCTACTCTCATTTTCAATCATAACCTCCTATATTTTACCATACAATATGTCGAACGGGAATGTTTGGATTGTCTAAATAGGATCAAAAGTTAAAAAATGTCGAAATGACGATATATTGCGTAGGGGACTAATCAGTTCCATTAATGAAAAGAACCTTGCCCGTACGGTGGCAAGGTTCTCCATGGATGATGCGAGAGACAGCGATCTAAATATCATCCTCATTCATGTCTCGTGAGCCCCAATAAAATAGGGCAATGACGAAAGCAATAACAATAATGAACGGGGCATAAAAGATTAAAAATTGATTCATCTGCTCTGTGCTCCTTTATATTTAACATAGCACTGCGCGACATTCATATCTGTCGCTTCATCCGCTGCATGCATTGCATGAATGCCTTCTCATCCTATCAAATATGCTTCTTGCCCGACCGTCCACCTGTGCCATTCTTGATCCCCTTCACATAGTTCGCGTCGAACAGGAACAGGCGAAGAAGCAGGAAGAGGGAAGGCAGCAGAATGAGCAGTCCAAGGACGAATACAACGATCAGCGCATAGGCCATGGCCGGATTCGTGACATGCTCATAGACATTGATGTAGGGGTAGAGCACATAAGGCAAATGTGCCGAACCGTATCCAAACCATGCGAACCCGAATTGTAAGATGACACATAGAAACGCTAAGCCATAACGGCGTCTTCTCCATACATAATAGACGGCGATGACGAAGAACAGGAAGGACAGAACGAACATCCATGCCCGATCCAACATATTGGCAAAGTGCTCCGCATTATGACCCTGAATGGCGTAGAACACGAACAAGCTGGCTAGGATGGTGGGCGCGGACCACATCAGGGCATATTTGCGCACAATGTTGAGTGCCCCTTCATC
Organism: Paenibacillus sp. NAIST15-1; assembly: GCF_001894745.1. Lineage (GTDB taxonomy): Bacteria > Bacillota > Bacilli > Paenibacillales > Paenibacillaceae > Paenibacillus_B > Paenibacillus_B suaedae. The sequence goes on along the minus strand of NZ_BBYF01000019.1, from coordinate 9,354 downwards.
CTCAGCTTTGGATGCATAGTACGTCAGGAACATGGCGGAAATGTACAACACGCTGACCAGGGCGAGCACGATAACGGAATAGGGGTAGATGTTAGTGAACAGGCTCAGGAACTGGAATGAAATGCTGCCGTCAGCCCTCTCCGTGATATACCCTCCTTCAGAAATCGCGAGCACGGTGGATAACGCAGCGGGAATAAGCCATCCACTGACTCCATATAGAAACAGGTAGATACGATTACTCTTAATCCCATATGTGCTAAAGGCATAGTACGATCCTCGTATGGCAAGCAGAATGAGCGCTAGACTGCCTGGGACGAGCAGTGCTGTTCCATAGTAGTACGCGGAATCTGGGAAGAATCCAACCAAGCCGATATAGAAGAAGACTAAGAACACATTCGTCACTTCCCATACTGGGGACAAGTAGCGCTCAATCACGTTATGGATAATATGGCGCTTGCCCGTTACCGAGCTGACATAACTGAAGAATCCTGCCCCAAAGTCGATGGACGCAACAAGCAGATAGCCGAACAGGAAGATCCATAGAACGGTGATGCCGACTAATTCGTAACTCATTTCTTCCCTCCTCCTTCCCAGCCAAGTGCCTTAATTTCGTCTTCAGCAGGGTTGTGCTTGAACATGCGAATGAGCACCCGAATGGCTGTCACTGTAATGACAAGATAGAGCAGCGTGAACAGCCACAGCATTGTATCCACGTGATTGGATGTTGTTGCGCCCTCGGCTACGGTCATGACTTTCCATAGAATCCAAGGCTGCCGTCCAATCTCAGCGAACATCCATCCGAATTCGATAGCCAACACAGAGAGCGGAGCGCCAAGCACAACGGCTCTTAGCAGCAGACGATTATGCGGCTTTTTCAGACTTTGCCGGCGATTGCGCATGAACCAGATGACATACCATAGGGACACGACTGTTAAATACATGCCGATAAACACCATGGAGTCGAAGAAGTAGTGGGATGCCTTAAGCGGAGGTCTCTCCTCAACGGGCACATCGTTCAATCCCTTCACGACAGTATCAGGGGTGCCGCCCGCTAATATGCTCAAGGCAAATGGAATATGAAATCCGTATTTCACCTCATTATTTTCGGTAAGAATGCCGCCGAAGACGAGCTCAGCATGAGACTTCGTCTCGAAGTGCCATTCTGCTGCCGCCAGCTTCTCGGGCTGATATTCATGCAAATACTTGCCTGAGAAGTCGCCGATGACGGCTGTTGCGACAGAGAAGAGCAGGGCGGTCACCATCGACATGCGGAGCGCTTTTTTGTAATACGCGTGAGTGCGGCCGCGCAGCAGAGACATCGCTGAGATGGCTGCCATAATGAAGGCGCAAGTCACATAGGCGGTTGCGAGCACATGTCCAACTTTCGTCGGCATGGCTGGATTGAACATCGCTACGATGGGTTCAATATTCGTCATTTTCCCGTTCACCAAATCAAATCCGCGTGGTGCATTCATAAAGCCGTTAACAGCCGTAATGAAGAAGGCAGAGGCTGAGGAGCCTATAGCGACCGGAACGAGCAGAAGAAAATGATAGATGCGGTTCGGGAAGCGATCCCAGGTGTATAAATAGATGCCTAGAAAGATTGCTTCCACAAAGAACGCGAATGTCTCCATGAATAAAGGCAAAGCGATAGCCTGTCCTGCAACCCTCATAAAGTTCGGCCACAATAAGCTCAATTGTAGACCGATGCATGTCCCTGTTACGACGCCTACAGCTACAGTAACCGTGAACCCGCGAGCCCAGCGGCGCGCCATAAGCAGATAATAAGAGTCGCCTCGCTTAATGCCGATCCATTCCGCAAGTGCAATCATTAACGGCATTCCGACACCAATAGTGGCGTATACGATATGTACGAACAGTGTTAGCCCGGTAAGTATGCGGCTGAAAATAACCGGATCATAGGTGAGCATGTGAGGTCAACACTCCTTCAAATATAAGTTCCGATCGTTCAGAATAGCCTTCGCAAGAAGGACAGCAGCATGATCGCGCCAACAACAAAGCAGACGATGATAAGCATTTTTTCTTGCTTTCTTATTTTTTCAATATGGTTGTTATCAGATCCCATTCATAGTCCCTCCCTTTTATCCCGAGAGAACGATCCCCGAAAAATAGGTTTGCCCTTGAAAAAGCTCCTAGTGAAATGATGCCCGTTTTTTCGATGTCTATGATGAAATCGTGAAAGTTAGTCTTATCAAGATATGAAAATGAGGAAAAGTCGATTTACAAAATCTTAAAACACGCAATATGGCAGCATTAACATTACCGTGCTACATTGGGACTAAAGACCGATAACAGGACTAGAGTAGGAGTGGGAGCTTATGACGATGTTGCTAACGAAGATGGAAGTAAGACGAGAGGGAGCGAATCGACAATCCATAATGAAGAGAGAGTATGAGGATCTCATTCAATTCGCACCGATCATTCTTGCCAGCACCACCATTGAAGAAGCGGATCATCGATTTCGGGAGGATGGCTCGCTGCGCTGCCTTGTCATAGGAAATGAACATTCTGAACCGATTGGCATTGTGATGCGCGAGAGATTCCATGAAAAAATGAGCAAGCGATTCTCTCCTGCACTTTATTACGAAAAACCAATTGTACGCGTAATGGATAATGAGGCACTCATTGTCGAATGCGGTATTGAAACTGAACAACTATTGGATATGTCAGCGTCCCGTTCTGAGGAACGAATGTACGACAGTATTGTGGTCACACGTGGGGGTAAATATGTCGGAATACTCACCTCCAAGCAGCTGTCATCCTTATCCAATCAAATACGACTCGAAGCGAAGCAGAAGGAATCGGAGGTTATTACGTCCACGCGGGGAGCATTGCACAGCATATTAACAGAAACAGAGCATGTCCGCCAAGCTTCAGCAGATGGCAAATCGCACGCAGATCGGATGATCGACGAAACATTGACGGGAAAGACTGTGCTTGATCAGGTATCTTCAGCATTTCAACAGGTGTCAATACGTGTGGAGAGCCAGGCAAGACAAACAAAGAAATTGACAGAGCATACAACAGCGGTGGCGGATGCCGTCAGCGTTATTCGCTCATGGTCGGATTCTTGTCATATGCTGGCGCTCAATGCATCCATTGAAGCTGCGCGTGCAGGGGAGCATGGGCGCGGGTTCGAGGTGGTTGCGTCCGAGGTGCGCAAGTTGGCTTCGTTAACCAAGGCAGCCACGGAGCAAATCGATGAGACGCTCCATCAGATGATGGAAGCTTTAACGCTGACGATTACGACTGGCGATCAAGCTCATTCCGAAGTGAATACGACGCTTGAAGGCTTGAACGCTGCCTTGTCCAAGTTCGAGCAACTGTTCCGTGCCATAGCAGAAAATCGCAATCGATTGGATCAGGTAGATGCTTACGCAGCACGCATGGCTGTGACAGCGAATGAGGCAAATCGACAGTTACAGACAATGTCAGCGCAAGATTGATTTTTTACATTCCGTTAACAAATAAACCAAACAGTCTTAACAAACAGCCATTAACATACTAGATGTGAGACAAACAACGAATACATTACAACACAACACATGGGAATCAATCAAAAGGAGTGGATTGTCTTGAAAAAATGGGGAAAACAAATCATGATGCTCACGCTCGTAGCAGCGTTGACAGTAGTATTGGCTGCTTGTGGAGGCAAGAAGGATGATGCTTCTGCAAATCAAGGAAACAACGCGGCAACAACGGAAACGAACAATTCGGCGAAGGAAACGACTAGCCCTGAGAAGTTGACAGGCACGATCGAAATAGATGGATCCAGCACAGTATATCCAATCGCAGAAGCGATTGCAGAAGAGTTCGGCAAAGAGAACGGCGAAGTACGCGTATCGGTTGGTACAGCAGGTACAGGCGGCGGTTTCAAACGCTTCATTAATAGTGAGACAGCAATCAGCAACGCTTCTCGTCCAATCAAAGAAAAAGAAGCAGCTGCTGCAAAAGAAAAAGGGATCGACTACTTGGAATTGTCTGTGGCCTATGATGGCTTGTCCATCGTAGTGAATAAGGACAACACTTGGGTGGATCACATTACAACAGATGAACTGAAGAAAATCTATGAGCCTAACTCGAAAGTAAAAACATGGGCTGACGTTCGTGCAGGATGGCCAGCAGAAGATATTAAAATTTATTCGCCGGATACAAACCACGGCACATTCGACTACTTCACTGAAGAAATCAACGGCAAAGCACAAGAGAGCCGCAATGACAAGCAAATCACATTCAGTGCCGATACGAATGCTATCGTGCAAGGGGTATCTGGTGATAAGAACGCTATGGGCTACTTCGGATTCTCTTACTACGAAGAGAACCAAGACAAGCTGAAGCTAATACCAGTTGACGGCGGCAAAGGCGCAATCGCTCCTTCTGAAGAGACAATTAAAGATGGAAGTTATGCACCACTATCCCGCCCGCTCTTCATCTATGTGAACAAGAAGAAGCTGGAGCAGCCAGAAGTGAAAGCATTCGTTGATTACTATATGAAAAATGTAGGCAACATCGCGAAGGAAGTTGGATACGTTGCACTTCCACAAGAAAAATACGATGAGCAAATGAACTTGTTGAAATAAGAGAAGTACTGACTTCGATTTCGGTTATAGTCAGCATCATACTAGCAGTGAAATGTGATGTCTCTCCAAAAACAGATGTTTGAGGCATCACATTTTCACGAAGTCAATGTTAACGAATTGTAAAAGAACGCAAAGAGAGGTTAGGGCTATGCAGGGTAATCTCCCGCAGCGAGAGACGACGATATCATTCAAAAATGGCAAAGTACATGTAACCGATAAAATTGTTCCGATTTTATTATTTCTATGTGCCGCTTTGTCTGTAGCGACAACCATCGGGATTGTTTACACGCTCTTTTCTGAAACGTTCTCTTTCTTGAAGCAAGTCAAGATTACAGAATTCTTGTTCGGTACAACGTGGAGCCCGCTCATATCACCGAAGTCCTTCGGCATCCTGCCGCTGCTAGGTGGTACGTTAATGATTACGGTTATTGCTTGTCTGGTTGCGATACCGATTGGACTTGCAAGTGCAATCTACTTGAGCGAATATGCACCTACTCGTGTTCGCAAAATTGTGAAGCCGATTCTTGAAGTATTGGCTGGTATCCCAACGATTGTCTACGGTTATTTTGCTCTGACCTTCGTTACGCCATTATTGAAATTTATTTTCCCATCGACGGGAATGTTCAATGCGTTAAGCGCAGGTCTTGTTGTCGGGATTATGATTATTCCGATGGTCTCTTCCTTGTCTGAGGATGCGATGTCGGCAGTACCGCGCAGCTTGCGAAATGGGGCATATGCACTCGGGGCAACAAGATTTGAGGTTGCGTTGAAAATTGTGGTTCCAGCAGCTTTCTCGGGTATCGTATCATCCGCTGTACTTGCCTTCTCGCGCGCAATTGGCGAGACGATGATTGTAACGATTGCTGCAGGTGCAACACCGCATTTGACCTGGAATCCGCTGGAGAGCATCCAGACGATGACGGCTTATATTGTACAGGTCAGCATGGGAGATACACCGCATGGATCCATTGAGTATGGAACGATCTTTGCTGTTGGTATGACCTTGTTCGTGATTACGTTCCTGCTTAATATTTTGGCGCTGTGGGTGGCAAGACGCTTCAGGGAGGAGTACTAAGCTAATGAGTATGTTTCAAGATGCAAACCGCAAACAGATTGGTACCCGCCGGAAGGTAGACCTTGTGCTTCATATCCTGTTCCTAGTGGCAACTTCTATCGGTATTATTGCGCTAATGGCCTTGCTGATTCAGATAATGATGGATGGATTGTCTCGATTGAACCTTGATCTATTTACGAATTACCCTTCGCGAATGGCTGCGAAGGCTGGGATGAAATCAGCAATTGTCGGTTCCATTTACATGGTGCTTATTATGGCTCCTATCTCGTTCGTCCTCGGCGTAGGAGCGGCGATCTATCTTGAGGAATACGCGAAGAAGAATAGGCTAACACGGTTAATTCAACTGAATATTAGTACGTTGGCCGGGGTTCCATCCATTGTGTACGGGATATTGGGATTAACAATTTTCGTACGCGGATTGGCTCTGGAACGCAGCTTGCTCTCCGGAGCGCTTACGATGACGCTGCTCGTGCTGCCGATTATTATCGTGTCTGCACAGGAAGCCATCCGTGCAGTACCTAGGGCGCGCCGGGATGCTTCATTCGCTCTCGGTGCAACGAAATGGCAGACGGTATCCCGTTCTGTGCTTCCGTCTTCGATTTCCAGTATTATGACAGGCGTTATCTTGGCATTGTCCCGGGCAATCGGGGAGACAGCACCGCTCGTTATGATTGGGGCATTGACTTTCGTTGCGTTTCTGCCAGAGAGCATTATGGATCAGTTTACCGTTATGCCGATTCAAATCTTCAACTGGGTATCTAGACCGCAACTTGCATTCCATGAACTGGCTGCAGCAGGCATCATCGTGCTTCTGGCGCTGCTTATCATTATGAATATCTCAGCAGTTATTCTACGCAATAAATATCAGAAACATATTTAAGGAGACGATAGTATGAGCACAGCGACTGCCTTACAGACGTTAATCGACATTAAGAACTTAAACTTGTACTACGGTACGTATCATGCCTTGAAAAATGTCACTATGACGATTCCGGAGAAGGCAGTCACTGCGTTCATCGGGCCGTCCGGCTGCGGGAAATCCACGTTGCTTCGTACATTGAACCGCATGAACGACATGATCATAGGCACGCGTATTGAAGGCACAGTTGCGATTGGCGGGACAGATATCTACAGCAACGAAGTTGATGTGGAAACACTTCGCAAAAAAGTAGGTATGGTATTCCAGCAGCCGAACCCATTTCCGAAGTCGATTTATGACAACATTGCTTACGGCCCGCGTCTTCATGGCATTCGCAGCAAAGCGAAGCTGGATGAGATTGTTGAGCAGAGCTTGAAGCAAGCTGTGCTGTGGGATGAAGTAAAGGACTACTTGAAGCGCTCTGCCTTCGGCTTGTCTGGTGGTCAGCAGCAGCGTCTCTGTATCGCGCGCGCATTGGCAGTCAACCCTGACATTCTGCTGATGGACGAGGCAACTTCGGCCTTGGATCCAATCTCTACGCTGAAGATTGAAGAGCTTGTTCAAGAGCTGAAGCATAAGTACACGATTGTTATGGTTACGCACAATATGCATCAAGCTGCTCGTGTATCGGATCAGACGGTGTTCTTCTTGAACGGAGAAGTCGTTGAATTCGATAATACGGAGAAATTGTTCTCGAATCCTACTGATAAGCGGACAGAGGATTACATTACAGGTCGCTTCGGCTAAATTTGATAAGAAGGATAAGGAGTGTAGCTGCAAATGATCAAGCGGAGAGAGTTCGACTTGGCCTTAGAAGAACTAAGTACATTGCTTGAAGAGATGGGGACGCGAGTAGAGCGTGCCTTGTCGGAATCAATTGAAGCGTTGAAAAATATGGATGTCGAGCGTGCCAAGCGGATCATTTCCGAGGATGTTGAGCTGAATCGCATTGAGGAGAAAATTATCGATCTGGGATCGAAGTTGATTTTGACACAGCAGCCTGTTGCGAAGGATTTGCGCCGCATTCTCGTTTCCTTCCGCATCTCCAATGATCTGGAGCGGATGGGAGATCTGTCGATTGACGTAGCGAAGGTTGTGCTGCGCATGGAAGGCCAGACGCTCATGAAGCCGTTGATCGACTTGCCTCGCATGGCGGAGACGGTACAGCTCATGATCAGGGAGTCGATTCAAGCTTACATTAAGGAAGACGTGAATCTTGCTTACAAAATGGCGAAGGACGATGACCTCGTCGACCAGTTGTACAGCCAGATCTTCCGAGAGCTGTTGACGTACGTTGTGGAGAATCCGCAAAATGCATCTCAGGCGATGCTGCTTACCTTCGTCGGACGCTACATCGAACGGATTGCCGACCATGCGACTAACATCGGTGAGGCGGTCGTCTATCTTGTGACGAACCAACGCCCTGATCTGAATAATTAATCTTACGGAATCATTGATGAATATGTCATCTTATTCTCCATCCTCCAACCGACCGCGGATCACCCGGTCGGTTATTTTTTTCCCATAATATCATCATTTTCTTTTCTAGTACTGGCTATGCTATCATGAAGGTAGAGAATGGATTGAGGTGCATGAATCAATGGATAAATGGATCATTATTGACGGCAACAATATTATTTACCGCGCTTTCTTTGCAATGCCTCCTCTGACGAATGCTCAAGGATTACATACAAATGCTGTATACGGATTCACAACGATGCTTCTTCGCGTTATTGAAGAAGAGAAGCCGACCCACTTGCTGGTTGCATTTGATGCTGGCAAGGAGACATTCCGACATGGAGATTACAAGGACTATAAGGGCGGTCGGGAGAAGACGCCTTCTGAGCTGTCAGAGCAGTTCCCTGTCTTGAAGCAGCTCCTTGATGCGCTTGGTGTTCCTCATTTCGAGATGAGCGGATACGAGGCGGATGATATTATCGGTACCTTGACTCGCGAAGCGAATGAGCAAGGAATTGAGATGGCGGTTGTGAGCGGGGATAAGGACATGCTCCAGCTTGCTTCTGATCAGGTTACGATCCTGCTCACGCGCAAGGGTGTGACGGAGATTGAGAAATATACACCGGCAGCCTTGCAGGAGAAGTATGGCATTGAGCCATTACAAATTATTGATATGAAGGGCCTAATGGGCGATTCCTCGGACAATATTCCGGGTGTGCCCGGTATTGGAGAGAAGACGGCTCTTAAGCTGCTGCATCAATTCGGCAGCGTAGAGAGTGTGCTTGAGCATGTGGACGAGCTGAAGGGCAAGATGAAGGAGAACCTCATCAATCATGCTGAAGACGCACGCATGAGCAAGAAGCTTGCAACGATCTTCCGTGAGGTGCCGCTGGAGAAGAGCCATGAGGAGATGGCGTATCATGGCATTAAGGCGGACACGGCGATTCCGATGCTGCAGAAGCTCGAGTTCAAGTCGATTATTGAGCGTATGGAGAAGATCGGGCTGATCGAGGGCGGCACGGTTGCATCAGCACCTGCTGATGAAGAGCTGTCTGAGGATACATTGAACGTGCAGCTCGTGAATGGCGATTTCAGTGGGTTGAAGCAGATAATTGCTTCCGCGGATACAATCATCGTGGAAGCGCATGGAGACAATCCACATCAAGCAGAGCTTATTGGTGTCCTTATCGCGGAAGAGGAGTCCAACTGGTTCTTGACCCGTGAGGAGCTTCTATCTGACGAGGCACAGTTCGTGCGGGAATGGATTGCGGATCAAGGTAAGCAGAAGAGCGGCTACGATA
>NZ_BBYF01000018.1 GCF_001894745.1 Paenibacillus sp. NAIST15-1 | reverse complement strand
AGAGTCGTCTCACAAGTAGTAAAAACCTACTTATGGGACAGCCCCTTTTTACTTGCGGCTGTAGTACGGAGATGACCTACCAACCAGCAAAGCTGCAATTTCGCATGGTCGTGGACCTTCAATTCCATTACGGCAACAGGTATCATAGCAGTAGGAAATGCACTAGGAAATTATGAAATGCGCAGTAAAGCCTGTTGATATTGGCGTGCTCATATGAAAAGGTGTATCATATGTAGCATATTTACACTAAGTCGGCTTGCCACTGCAGGTCGAGGGAGGATCGAATATGAAGGATTTGAGCGATTTTAATATTAGCATACTTAAATTGTTAAAAGAGGACGCGCGTCGTTCCCCGGCGCTCATCGCCACGATGCTTGGTGTTGACGAAGAGAAAGTTCGCACCGCGATTGCCGAGATGGAAGAAGAGCACGTCATTGTTAAATATGCAACGGTAGTGAATTGGAGCAAAGTTGATGATGAGACTGTAACCGCCCTTATTGAAGTGCAAATAACTCCAGAGCGTGGTCGTGGCTTTGAGGGTATTGCAGAGCGAATATACTTATTCCCACAGGTGAAGTCCGTATACTTGATGTCTGGCGCCTATGATTTGCTAGTTGAGGTAGAAGGAAAGAACTTGCGTGAAGTAGCTTCCTTCGTATCCGACAAGCTGTCTCCGATTGAATCGGTATTGTCGACGAAGACACACTTCATCCTGAAGAAGTATAAGCAGGACGGCATTATTTATGAAGAGCGCGAGGATGATCATCGTCTCGTAATTACCCCGTGAAAGGTGAAGTGCTATGATTAAGGAAGAAGAGAAGCAAGCTGGCGTACGCTCCATGAGCGACTATATTAACCCATTGGTACGTGACATTGCGCCATCCGGTATTCGTAAGTTTTTCGACTTGGCTAACGCCAGCAAGGACATCATCACACTCGGTGTCGGGGAACCGGATTTCTGCACGCCTTGGCATGTTCGTGAAGCGTGTGTATATTCGTTAGAGCGTGGTCGTACGAAGTACACTTCCAATGCAGGGATGCTGGAACTGCGCGAAGCGATTGCAGAATATTTGAACAATTCATTCCAAGTAAAATATGAACCGTCAGATGAAGTGCTTGTTACCGTTGGCGGATCGGAAGCCATTGATCTGGCACTGCGGACGCTGGTTGCCCCAGGCGATGAAATCCTTATTCCGGAACCGTGTTATATCTCATATTCGCCGATCGTGTCGATTGGTGGTGGGGTAGCGGTAGGAGTTGAGACGGATGCTGCTAATCAGTTCAAGCTGACTGCGGAGGCGTTGAAGGCTAAGCTTACACCGAAATCCAAGGTACTGATTTTATGCTATCCGAGTAATCCAACAGGCGGTATTATGACCTATGAGGATTGGCTCCCGATCGCGAAGATTGTTGAAGAACACGATTTGATCGTCATTTCAGACGAGATTTATGCTGAATTGACATATGATCAGAAGCATGTCAGCTTCGCATCCATTCCAGGCATGAAGGACAGAACGGTGCTTGTCAGCGGATTCTCCAAGGCATTTGCCATGACTGGCTGGCGGATGGGGTATGCATGCGGTCATCCGGAGATCATTGCCGCGATGATGAAGATTCATCAATATACGGTCATGTGTGCACCGATAATGGGACAGATTGCCGCCCTTGAAGCATTGCGCAATGGGATGGGCGAGAAGGATCATATGATGGAGTCGTACAATCAGCGCAGACGTCTTGTTGTGAACGGATTCCGCGAAATTGGTCTGGAATGCCATGAGCCGCAAGGAGCTTTTTATGCATTCCCATCCATTAAGTCAACTGGACTTACTTCAGAGCAATTTGCCCATCGGTTGTTGTTCGAAGCAAAGGTTGCGGCTGTTCCGGGTGATGTGTTCGGTCTGGGAGGAGAAGGCCATATTCGCTGCTCTTATGCGACATCCGTTGCGCAATTGAATGAAGCTCTTGATCGAATGGGGCGTTTCCTCGACAAGATGAAGCAAGAAATGTGATAATTATTCATAATCAACGAAAATGAACTAGTTTTCTTTCTTTCCCTCTGGTATAATATAACATGTCTCGCAGAACTGTCCCATGTTATGGAACATCTGGAGAAACCTAGGATATTCTAGAATCGCCATGAAGGGAGGAAAGGTCGATTGTTTTGTTCGAACTATACCTTGACGTCGTATCCGCATAGTTCAGTGAGAGAAGATAGATCTCATGTAAGATGGTCGGGCAGAACAAGAAACATTTCGTCCAAGCTATTGGCGCTTGAGTATGAAATCCTTGTCCTTCGCAAGCAAATGGAGCAGATGTTCCAAGAGGAGCAGTCCTTTACTGCAGAGACAGTAATCGAGATTAGCAGCATGTTGGACTTGAAGATTAATGAATATATGAAGTCACAATCGATGAAATAGATGGTGCGTGAGGAAGACTCCTATGAGGAGTCTTCTTTTTTTGCCTATGTTGTTTATGATATAGTGAAGGTTGGGATTTATTAAACGGACAATACATTTATATGGGGCAACGTGGAGAGGGGACAGGCTATCATGCGCAATTGGAGATGGATCGGTGTTCTAGTGGTATTGCTTGTGCTTGTAAGTGGTTGTGGAGGGCCTAAAGCCGATGCTACGGTATTCATTATGACATCATCGTCATTACCTCCCGAAATGACAAGTGCACTGCAGGATGATCTGAATAAGACGTTTGAGAATAAATTCACAGTCCAAGTCGTCGCTTCACCGTTGTACAGCATCGAGAAGTTGTTTGTGGAATATGCGGCTGGAGAGAATAGTGTAATGGTCATTCCAGAGGAGGACGCGAAGAGAATGGCTCCTCAGGGTGGACACGTAGCTCTTGATAAGTATTTTGATGCCAAAAAATATAGCGAAGGCGTGTATGACGGTGCTGTATATGAAGGCAAGGAAGAGCATAAAGGAACTTTCTTATTCTCGTTGTCTGCAGAGAAGCTGCCTGTCTTGAAGAAACATGGCATTCAGGAAAAGGGGCTGTCTGTTACGATTCCTTCGCGCACACCTGATGAAGCCAGATCCGTTGAGATACTCAAGGCTCTTGCTGAAGAGAAGTAATATGGCTTGATTTAGACAGATCGTACAGATAGATAAGCAATCATTGGACATCACGGTAAGACATCATAAGTGAAAGGGGGGAGCGCTCGTGATCATTGGTGTAACAGGAAGCACCGGGAGCGGGAAAACATCATTTGCAATGCATTATGCTGCAACGTTCGGGCGTGAAGGGTTCTACATGACTACCCGTCTTACGCCGCTTCCGGTTGAATTGCCTGCGCCACCCCATTTCACATGGCAGACGATTGATACGGAATGTGCTTTGCCAGAAGTTCTGCATCGAATCAATGAGCAATCCAATATGTACCGGGCCGACCGGCGTGTACTTGTCATTGATAGCGTTACCTCGTATTTGCATGGCGCACACGAACGAATTATGGAGGAAATGGACAATAAGCAGGATCTTGCTGAATACGCTGGGCGCTTGACAGCTGCGCGGATGGAGTTGCAAGAGGCATTGTTCATCTTTCAAGGCAAGCTGTTCATTATTACGAACGAGCCTCCAGGCTACACACCTTTCACGAATCCGCTTGAAGTTGAGTATATTGTGCAGCACGCCGCTCTGAATCGCGAGCTTGTAAAGCGGAGTACACAATGGTTCCGGATGACTTCAGGAATTCCAGAGGACATTAGCGCGAAGCGGAAACGAAAGTAAACTAGCAATGTGCACGTGGAGAGGACATTAAGCCCAGGATAGAACGGTAATGAGGAGGCATAGCAAATGAAGTTATATACGCGTACAGGTGATGAAGGAACGACATCGTTGATAGGTGGTCGGGTACCGAAGGATCATTTGCGGGTAGCAGCTTATGGGGAGCTTGATGAGCTGAATTCATTCGTCGGCTGGGCGATTACTTGCTGCCATGGAGATGAAATGAAAGCACTTCGGGAGCAGTTATCCGTGATTCAGCATGAATTGTTCGATTGCGGAGCCGATACCGCTTATGCGGAGCAGAAGCAGGGGAAATTCATTTATAAAATTCGTCCAGAACAGGTGGAGCAGCTTGAGAAATGGATGGACGAGCATGAGACAGCGAATGAGCCGATCACAAAGTTCATTTTGCCAGGAGGATCCGAGGCGGCAGCAGCCCTGCATATATGTCGAACTGTGTGTCGAAGAGCGGAGCGTCAGCTCGTTACGCTCTCGCATCAGGAGACCGTACATGTCGAAGTAATGAAATATGTGAATCGATTGTCAGACTATTTCTTTGCAGTGGCGCGCCGGGCAAATGGTCTTGTTGGCGTTCAGGATCAGGAATATGTGAGAAGTGCTGACGTGTTCAGGAAGAAGGAGCAGCATGATTGAAGAAGAAGGGAAGCAAGAAGCGGACGGCTTGTCTGGGGAGATTGCGGCTGAGCTGTCCTATGTAGTGCCTGAGAGTGAAGAAGGGATTCAACTCCGAACCGTTCTCCGTTCCAGATTGAATTTGTCGAGGCGTTTATTGAAGCGGCTGAAGACGTTGGAACAAGCGATAACGGTGAATGGAGGTACAGAATACAATGGAAGAATTCTTACGGTGCGCGACAAGCTTCGTGCGGGTGATCTGATTCGGGTGGAGATTGCAGAGGATCATGTGGATACAATCGAACCAGAGCCAATCCCGATTCAGATTGTGTACGAGGATGAGGATATTCTCGTGCTCAATAAGCAGGCAGGCATAGTGGTTCATCCAACCAAGGGATATCCGAATGGGACATTGGCTAATGGAGTTGTCCATCATTGGCGGATGCGTGGCGAGCGAACCCGATTTCGACCAGCGAATCGGCTCGACCAAGAGACCTCTGGGCTGCTTATTGTTGCGAAGCACGGCCACGCTCATCATCAATTATCGGATCAGATGCAGAAGAATGAGGTGTGGAAGCAGTATGAGGCATTTGTATTTGGGATTCCTCGTGAGGAAGAAGGGACGGTACATGCTCCAATCGATAGAGACAAGGAGCAGCCTCATCTTCGTGTCGTGACACCGGATGGATACGATTCTATCACGCATTATCGTGTGCTGGAGTCCTACCATGGACAAGCTGCAAGAGTAAGCTGCCGACTGGAGACAGGACGTACTCATCAAATCCGGGTGCATATGAAGCATATCGGAAGTCCGCTGCTGGGCGATAAGTTCTATGCTGATCCTGATCTGGTGAATACTCCGCTGCTTCAGGCTGCAGTGGAGCCATTAACGCGGCATGCGCTTCATGCCTCTGAGCTGCGATTTACACACCCGATGAGTGGGGTTAAGCTTCACTTTAAGGCCGAGCTTCCTCAGGAACTAGTAGAACTGCGTGACCGGCTTGTTGGCTGGAGGAGCAATAATGAATGATGTTATGAGAGGAGTTACATGACATATGAACGTTACTGTATATCAATATGCCAAATGCGGCACTTGCCGTAAAGCAGTGCAGTGGCTCAAGGGACAAGGCTATGATGTTGCACTGATCCCGATCGTAGAGGAGCCGCCAAGCAGCGAGGAATTGCGCGCACTAGTTGCCCAAAGCGGATTGGAGTTGAAGAAATTCTTCAATACGTCTGGCGAAGTATACAAGGCGATGCAGCTTAAGGACAAGCTGCCAACGATGAGCGAGCAGGAACAGTTGAATCTGCTGGCATCGAATGGCAAGCTGATCAAGCGTCCTATTGTTACAGATGGGTATCGAGCAACAGTCGGCTTCAAGGAAGAGATGTTTGCAGAAGCGTGGGGCACGGCCTCCAAGCATTAAGAAGGAATTGCAACTGTTGATGACAAGCAGCACATTGGTACGATGTTGTTCAGGTTAACAGGAACCGTGTTAATAGATCATGCAAGATGAGGAAGATGATGGTTGACATCACGTGAACGAACAAGTAAGATTCCTCATGGAAGTATTTAACTAGCGATGAAAGGGGAGGGTAATGGTGGAAGGCAGTCCGAGTCATTTGCGACAACTGATGTACACTCGTAGAGAGGATGTGTCCTATACAAGCGGCCCTCCCATGTCTTGCTGTGCCCTGAATCGTCTTGCATCCTGTATGCACGAAAAGAATCAGTAGGCTTATTTGACGTGTGAGGAATCGACTTGCTGGATGAAATCAAGCTCTCTCTTTGCGAGGGGGCTTTTTTGCGTGTAGATGTTTTTTTTGTAGTAGATGTTGAATTTGAGTAAGTTGAATTTGGGTAAGAAGGTGATCGACATGATATTTTTGACATTGGAAATGATGATGAAGCTCGGTTTGGCGCTATTATTCGGTTTGCTGATTGGGCTTGACAGACAAATTAAGCAAAAACAGCTTGGTTTGAGACCGAGTATGGTCATATGTATTGCCAGCTGCCTGGTTACGATTGTGTCAATTGAGGCATTCGGGAAGTTCGGCGGCACTAACCATCCGAATATGGATCCAATGCGCTTGGCAGCTCAGATCATAAGCGGGGTCGGTTTTATTGGAGCGGGTGTTATCTTGCGAAGAAGCAATGAGGTTATTTCCGGTCTCACTTCTGCAGCATTAATCTGGTCGGCGTCTGCTCTCGGTGTAGCGATTGGGGCTGGATTCTATTTAGAAGCAACTTGCGGTGCGGCGCTGCTGATTACGGCTGTCAACCTCATTCCGGGTTTAATTAAGATGATTGCCCCTGCCAAGTTGAACCGGCATGATGTGGCGTTGAAGATCGTCGTAGAATCGAACCACCGGATGACGGATCTCATAAAGAAGATTCAGCGCAAGGATCGAACGGATGCAGATGAGTTCCATATCCGCCACTTTAAACTCAAGGATCTGGATAAGGATCGCCAGCGAATTGACCTAGTGCTATCTGTGCCAAGTAATCAATACTTGACGGAAATCTATTATTCCATCAAGAAGATTGAGCATGTTGTGAGCGTAGAGATCGAGCAATTGTAAGTAGAGCTCAAGAAGATGGATTGAAGTCGGCTGCATGAGAGGAGAGGAAGACCGTGATTACATTAAACCATTATCAATTCAGAGAAGAATACACCTACTGTATGCTGCAAGCATTGAAAGGCTCAAAAAAAGATACGTTTCGGACTGATTTTCTGGAACTGCACCCCACCGATCAGGCAGAAATTTTTACGGAGATGGATCGTACATGCCGAATGCGTATCTATGAGTACTTGAACCCTGCCGAATTTGGCACAATCTTCTGTGAACTGGCTCCGAGGAAGCAGAAGGAGTGTATGCTGGAGCTGGCCAGACCGTATGCGATTCAGATGCTGAACGGACTTCCTTCCGATGATGCAGCTGATTTTATTGGATTGCTGTCTTATCAAGAGGCGGATTTCTATCTTGATCATATGGAGAGGGAAGAGGAGAGGACATTAAGCAATTGCTCGCTTACCCAGAAGGTACAGCTGGATCACTTATGACAACGGAGATCATCCGAATCCGTACGACAGATACAATTGCTGAGGTTCTTGATTGGATGCGCCGTTGCTTGACGAATGTGGAGACTATTTATTATTTGTGTGTGACCGATGAGCGGGATACACTGCTCGGCGTTGTGTCGCTGCGTGATTTCCTTATCTCTTCGCCCGAGCGTTCTGTGCATGAAATGATGAATCCCGCATCTCGTTACGATCGAACTAGATGCACCGCAAGCGGATGTCTTGAACATTATTAAGAAGTATGGCCTTCTGGCTGTTCCGGTAGTAACGGAGGACAGTCGGTTAGTCGGGATCGTGACTTTTGATGATGTAATGTCTCATTTGTAGCATAAATAGAAAGAATGAGTATGGGTTCCTTGCTTGGCAGAATCCGTTATCTAGCGATTGTAGGAATTATGATATACTTGACGATAGGCATTGAAGCGAAAGGGGTAATCCATACCGATGGAAGTACAATTGAATGATAATAAGGAGCAGCGCTTACTGCTCGTTGATGGAATGGCGCTCTTATTTCGCGCCTATTTCGCTACTGCGTACGGCGGTTCTATTCGTCGAATGAAGGATGGAACACCAACGAATGCGGTGTATGGCTTTATGAGATATTTCTGGGATGCGGTAGAACGGTTCGAGCCGACTCATATTGCATGCTGCTGGGATCTCGGGAGCAAGACATTTCGCTCAGAACAGTTCACAGCGTACAAAGCAAATCGTCCCGATTGCCCAGAGGATCTGGTACCACAATTTCAACTCATTCGGGATGTAATGGATGGATTCGGCATCCCTAATATATCGGCTGAAGGATTCGAGGCAGATGACTGTATCGGAACCTTGTCGCGCTTATTCCGTGATGATATGCATGTCTTTGTCCTGACAGGCGACCACGATATGCTGCAGCTTGTTCATGAACGGACGACTGTGATCATTATGAAGAAGGGGCATGGCAATTATGCAGTCTATTCGCCATTGTCACTCATGGAGGAGCGTCAGCTGACTCCAGAGCAGGTGGTTGATGTGAAGGGGCTTATGGGAGATACTGCGGACAACTATCCAGGCGTGAAAGGGATAGGTGAGAAAACAGCACATAAACTGATCCAGCAATATCAGAGCATTGAGGGAATATTGGAGAATTTGCCGGAGCTTGCGAAGGGTGTACGGACGAAGATTGAGTCCGACCTTGAGATGCTCCATTTGTCACGACAGCTTGCGCGCATCAACTGCGATGTGCCGGTAGAATGCCAGATGGATGTCTGTGTATTTGCGCCAGAGCGCGAGTCCGTCAGTGCAATATTTGAGCGTCTGGAAATGAAAAGTATGATATCGTACGTCGGAATGTAACGAACATGGGCGGCAGAATTGAAGGGGAGGAGCAGAAGCTCCTCCCTTTTTTGATCATAAGTGCTGTATGAAGGTTGGGTTCGTGCATCCGCGTCATCAGCTTAATCGGTGAAATGCGCCTCGCCTATGACCATGTACAGGAAGCCGCGAAGCTCTTCTCCCTCTTCCTCCGACAAGCGATAAAAGGATTCTAAATAACCTTCTTCCTTGAGATCGTCCTGTCCGAGAATGGCGGTCAGCCCGCTCTGCAAGTCGGTAACGAGCTTCTTGCCGTAAAAACGGCCTGTAGATGTAATCGCCAAATCAAAGCGCCGATAGCTGTGCCCTACGAAGGTGACGAAGCGTGTTGTTGTCGTCTCTGTGCTGTCCGATAGAAAATCAAGATCATGATTGCTCATTGTTAGCCTCCCTTATCTGCTGCTCCAATAAGATGATATTATTATATAGTAGCGTCCAACATTTAGAAATAGAAATACAGGAATTGACACTGGAGATGAGCATGTTATAATGGTAATAAATTCATAACTAGGACGAGGAAGCACCTCATTGCGATGCGTATATACGTACCGTGATGAGGTGCTTTCTTTTTTGTCCGAAAGAAGTGAATAGAAGGTCGCAGCAATCGGAGAGGTTGTATCATTATCAAGTCTATCGAATAGGGAGGGCGTAGTTGATGCAAATTGTATGGATGGCCAGATTAGAGCGAATGGTGCTGGACGATGGGGAGATGGTGTCTTCTCGTAAGCGGAAGAGGGGAGTAGATTCTTCTCGTGAAACCGCATATGGATTAGTTACAGCTGGAGTAGATGAGGGGAAGTGGATCCTACTCTGGGAACCAGATGGACAGCCTGCCGAAGTATGGTTCGAGGGGACGGTATGGGCCGAGATGCGGGCGGCTATGCGGCGTGGCATGGCGCGTTTGCTGCACGCTGGGTACCGTCTGACTATTGGGTTTGTGCCGGAGGCCGATATACACGAGCGCAGAATGAAGGAACGCAATGAATGGGTTGCCTGCTATGCGGATTTATATGCCCGATCCGAGGTATATGAACAGCTTGCGAAGTGGCGTAGGGAGACGGCGAGCAAGCTGCGCCGGGCCCCTTATTGGATTGCGACGAATCGTATGCTGCGTATGGTCAGTGCCTTGCTTCCGCACACCTTGGAAGAGCTGAAGCAGCTTCCTGGATTCGGGGAAGCGAAGCTGGCATCCTATGGAGCGGACATCATTGCAATTGCGAAGGGGTTTGAGAGGACATCGACTTTCCCGCTGGATTGGATATCCTCCGTTGTATCCGAAGAGGAGTTCGCGAAGTGGGTCTATTCCGAATGGGAAGCGAAGCAGAATCAAGAGCTCTCCAAGCTGACAGACCGCCGTGTATTGCTGGAAGGCTTGCAGCAGCAGTTATCGATTGCGCAATTGATAGAGCTTCTTCAGGTAGATCGGCGTGAACTCATTATGCGCATTGAGACGGTAGAACGTGAAGGCTATAATGTGTGCATGCTGGTTGAATCGGAGCTTCAATCTATGCCGGAAGAGCAGCGGGCAACGATAGAGCTGGCATTCGATGAACTGGGCGATGAATACTTGAAGCCAATCTATGTGAAGGCATTTGGAGAATCGGCATTGGACGAATCTTATGCCGAGGTACAAGCGAACTATGAGCGGATTCGATTGCTGCGGCTTCTGCATCGAAGCAGAGCGAGAAGCAGCAGCGTTGCACAGGCGGCTAGCTGACGGATGCCATATTCGAAGGACGTATGCCCGAGCTCGTTAATGAATTTATTCTGCTGTTTAGGCTAGTTTAGGGGCGTCTTGCTATTTTGTTTGGAAAGCAGCGAAAAACAATTCGCAGTGGTTGGCTTCGTTTTTCGTCATCGGCGAACAAGGTGAGCAAATGGGGATAATCGGGAAATGGTAATGCAAAGAAAACAAAGCGGGGGTGTCCAAGGTCATTATCAAATGACTTTAGAACACCCCCGCTGATTATTAAATCCAATCTTTCTTGCGGAATAAGTAGAACATAAAGATACCAAGCGCAAGCATGAATCCGATCATATACAAGGAGCCGTACTCCCAGTCCATAATTGGAATATATCCGAAGTTCATGCCGTAGATCCCTGTTATTAAGGTTAGCGGCATGAATATAGTTGTAATGGCTGTGAACACTCTCATAATATCGTTTGCGCGATTCGCGATGCTAAGCTGATAAGATTCACGTAAGTTGCCCATAAGGTCGCGGAACGTTTCGAATGTCTCCGATACTTTGACGGCATTCTCGTAAATATCCTGGAAGTACTTCTGCAGGTCATCGCCGATCAGCCGCAATTCCTTACGATAGAGGACAAGCAGTACCTCTTTTTGAGGGCCAAGACCCTTCTTGAGCCACAGAATCTCACTTCGCAAGCTGATGATTTCATTGAGATGTTCTTTCTTCGTGCTCATAATGAGCTCTTCCTCAAGCTTGTCGATTTTCGCTTCAATTCGATCTCCTACTGTGAAGTAGTTGTCGACAACCAAGTCAATGAGCAGGTAGAGCATAAGGTCAGGCGTACTCGCTTGCTGCTCCCACAATACAGGCTTCACCATACGCAGCTCGTTAATCTTCTGCTTCGTTACGGTAATAATGAAGTGCTTGCCGAGGAAAATGTTCAATGAGCGTAAAAAGATCTCTTCATCGTCAAAGCGAATGCTGTTGAACACGATAAAATAATGACCTTCATAAATTTCGATTTTGGGACGCTGCTCTTCTTCACTCATACAGTCCTCAACTGCCAAATCATGCATGCTGAATAATGGCTGCAGAACGACCAAATCCTCAATGTCAGCATCGATCCAGTAGAAGCCATTCTCTGGCGGTGTTAATGTGACATTGATATCTTCCTCAGTCGTGAAGACGCCCTCGTTGACCAGACGGATTTTCATTGCACTCACTCCTTGACGCTGTCGCCATTGCGACATGCGCATCGTCTAAATGTTACCAGACGACTCGAAACAAGGCTGGGCATGCGCAGTCCGTCGTTCGCGCACGTGATATAAGCCTAGGCACAATTAGTGAACTAGGTTCTCTGCAGAGGCACGAATCCCGACATTGGACTGCGAACTTGCCGCTGCCTGTCGAATCGTATTATTCGGTTGTACGTACGTACTACGGAACGACCTCGGGTCGCCATCCATCCGAACTCACCTCAGCTTGAATAATTGTACGTGACTTTATACATCATGCGTCCAGGAAGGAACGATTGTTGCCTTCGATTCTAATAATTAAGTAAGGCTTCGACGCACCTTGTTAAGTATAACGCTCGTACTTCAACCTTTCAAGACAAAATCCATTGCCGGAATTCGTCAATAATGTATCGTATGCGAAGGGGGTGAAATCGTGATTTTTTGTTGTGTTCACCTCTTGACGAACAGCTTCTCTTTGCCGTACATTATTACCAAGGCCAAATCAAATGAATATTCATATAAGCAATCTTATCAAGAGTAGGTGGAGGGACAAGCCCGATGAAGCCCGGCAACCGGCGATGCGCAGTATGAAGCGCGACGCACGGTGCTAATTCTTGCAGGGACGATGAAAGTCGTTACTGACAGATGAGAGAGGCTCATGAGCATGTATAACATGACCTTTCTCGTAGTCGAGGAAGGTCTTTTTTGTATGTCTCTAGTCATTTGTGCCGTTTCAAGTCAGGCCTGTTTGCGGTTGTGGCCAATGTGATTTCATGTGCCGACACCATCCAATTACCATTTTCGAGGGGGAGAGCGTCAATGCCGATTAAAATTCCGGATCATTTGCCGGCCAAAGAAATTTTGACCCAGGAGAATATCTTCGTCATGGACGAAACGAGAGCCTATCATCAAGATATTCGTCCGCTGCGAATCATCATTCTCAACTTGATGCCGACGAAAGAGACTACGGAAACCCAACTCCTGCGCTTAGTGGGCAACACGCCGCTGCAAGTTGAGGTGACGCTCCTTCATCCAGCAAGCCATACATCAAAAAATACGTCCGCACAGCACTTATCTTCGTTCTACAAAACATTTGAAGATATTGAAGGAGAGCAGTTTGATGGCATGATCATTACGGGTGCTCCTGTCGAACAGATGAAGTTTGAAGATGTAGACTATTGGGATGAGTTGTGCCGCATTATGGAATGGTCTAAGGAGAATGTAACTTCCACGTTCCATATTTGCTGGGCATCACAAGCGGGCCTCTATCATCACTATGGAATTGCGAAATATGCACTGGATCAGAAAATTTTCGGTGTATACGAGCATGTACTAACTAAGGAAAATGTGAATCTGACACGCGGCTTCGACGAGATGTTTCTTGTACCGCAATCCCGTCATACGGAATTTCGGAGAGAAGATGTCGCGAAGATTGCCGAGTTAGAAATATTAGCGGAGTCGGAAGAAGCAGGAGTGTATTTGGTAGCGACACATGATGGGAAGCAAATTTTCGTGACCGGTCATTCGGAATACGATCCCTGTACACTGAAGTGGGAGTATGACCGCGATATTGCAAAGGGGATGGAGATGGACATTCCGATAAATTATTTCCCGAATAACGATCCTTCCCGCAAGCCTTACTCCACTTGGCGTGCGCATGCCAGCCTCCTCTTCTCAAATTGGCTGAACTACTACGTATATCAAGAAACACCTTACGAATTGGGCAAAGCCGTACCGCGCAAGGAAGGGGCTCATCAACTATGATCGAACGCAACGAAGAGAACTACCGCATCGAAAGTCGATTAGCTCAAATTGGATCGGTTCATGAACCAAAAACGGGAGCTATTAATTATCCGATTTACCAAGCAACTGCATTCAGGCATCCGAAGCTTGGACAGAGCACGGGGTTTGATTATATTCGGACGAAGAGCCCGACTCGTACTGTTCTAGAGGAAGCGGCGGCTGCTTTGGAATGTGGGGATGCCGGATTTGCCTGTAGTTCTGGGATGGCTGCATTACAGACATTGTTCGCGATGTTCAGTTCAGGCGATCATCTGATTGTTTCCCTCGATTTGTACGGTGGCACTTATCGTCTGCTGGAACGAATTATGTCTCGTTTCGGCGTGACGGCCTCTTATGTAGATACGAATGATTTTGATGCGCTTGAGTCTGTAAGAACACCGCAGACGAAGGCTGTCTTTATAGAGACGCCTACGAACCCCTTGATGATGATTACGGATATCGAGAAGGTAGCGGCGTGGGCGAAGGTTCATGGAATTCTCACTATCGTTGATAATACGCTGCTAACGCCATTTTTCCAACGCCCGATTGAACTTGGGGCAGATATGGTAGTCCACAGCGCAACGAAGTACTTGGGCGGACATAATGATGTGCTTGCTGGTCTGATCGTAACGAAAGGGGAGCAATTATCGGAAGAAATCGCCTTCCTGCATAATTCGATCGGGGCTGTCCTGAGCCCATCGGACTCCTATCAATTGATGCGAGGCATGAAGACACTTGCCCTTCGTATGGAGCGGCATCAGTACAACGCAACCCGCATTGCCGAATGGCTGCTAGAGCATCCCGCCATCGACAATGTGTATTATCCTGCATTCGAGCAGCATCCGGGATATGAGATTCAACAGCGCCAATCGTCGGGCAACACAGGCATCTTCTCCTTCCGCTTGAAGAATGCAGCTTATGTAGAGCCGATCCTGCGCCACTTGAAATTGATCGCCTTCGCGGAGAGCTTGGGTGGGGTAGAGTCGCTGATGACTTATCCGGCGGTTCAGACCCATGCTGATATTCCGCAGGAGATTCGGGATCAGATTGGTGTAGACGATCGCTTGCTAAGATTCTCGGTTGGAATTGAACATGTTGATGACCTAATCGCTGACTTGGAGCAAGCGATAGAAGCGGCTAGAGTAGAAGTGGAGGGATAACGGAGATGAGTGAGCAGAATTCGAATCAAGCATCAGACGGTCAGTTAGGCAAGCAATCACGCCGGTTTGCGACGAAGCTGATCCATTTTGGCGGTGAGATCGATGCCGGTACGGGAGCTTCCAGTGTCCCGATTTACCAAGCTACGACATTCCATCATGAGGACATTTACAATCCGCCTCAGTACGATTACTCTCGTTCTGGCAATCCGACACGTGAGGCATTGGAGCAATATATTGCACTGCTCGAGGGTGGAACGAATGGATTTGCCTTCGCATCCGGGATGGCAGCGATCTCTTCGACATTCTTGCTGTTATCGGCAGGAGATCATGTTATCGTAACGGAAGATGTGTATGGTGGAACGTACCGTCTCCTGACCTCCATTTTAAACCGGTTGAACATTGAGTCTACTTTAGTGGATATGACCGACATTGAGCAGGTGAAGGCTGCGCTTCGTTCAAATACGAAGGCTGTCTATATGGAGACACCGTCCAACCCGACGCTCAAAATTACAGATATTGCAGAAGTGACAGCATGGGCCAAGGAAAAGGGGCTGCTCACCATGCTGGATAATACGTTCATGACTCCTTATCATCAGCGTCCGATTGAGCTGGGTGTCGATATTGTCTTACATAGTGCAACCAAGTTCTTGGGCGGACACAGTGATGTGCTCGCAGGTCTGGCAGTAACAGCCAACGAGAGTCTTGGACGCCGTGTGAAGCAATTGCAGAATGGCCTTGGCACTGTGCTTGGGGTTCAGGACAGTTGGCTGCTGATGAGAGGCATGAAAACATTGGAAGCTCGGATGAATCAGAGTGAGCAGAGCGCCCGTCGCCTTGCTCTGTGGCTGAGTGAACGGTCGGACATTGCTGACGTCTATTACCCTGGTCTAGCCGATCATCCTGGCCGTGAGGTGCATGAGAAGCAATCACTGGGATACGGCGCAGTGGTATCATTCGATGTGGGTTCTGGCGAACGGGCGAAGCAAGTGCTGAACAACGTGACAATCCCGCTTGTGGCAGTCAGCCTTGGCGCTGTTGAGAGCATCTTGTCTTATCCTGCCATGATGTCTCACGCAGCAATGCCGCATGAAGTTCGTCTGCAGCGTGGAATTACGGATGGATTGCTCCGCTTTTCTGTTGGGCTTGAACATGTCGAGGATTTGATTGCGGATTTGGATCAGGCGTTATCCAAATAACCGATTCTATCCAGCACCCTTCTCATGGAAGGGTGCTGTTTTTTATGGGCGATGTATGTTACGATTATTTAGTGAAGCTGCTTCTTGAGCGATACAATGCACAACTAGATGATGAAGCAGCATGTGCAATAATCCGTACAATTTAACCCCGCCGTGAGCGGGGTCTACTTCGCTTTATATACGAGAGTGTAAGGCAACATATGAGAGGGGAAGTGACTGTGACGATGTCACCGATAGACCGCATTTTGGACAAAGCGCTTCGTGGTGAACGATTGAATACAGACGATTGCGTGACCTTGTTCGAATCTGATCAGATCGAGAAAATGGGGGCAGCTGCCGACCAAATTATGAAGAAATGGCATCCAGATCCGATTGCTACATTTGTAATTGGGCGCAATGTCAACTATACAAATATTTGTGATACGTACTGCAGATTCTGTGCCTTCTACCGTGCTCCGGGTTCGAAGGAAGGTTACGTGCTTCCTGATGAAGTCATCTTCCAGAAGATTCAGGAAACGATCGATGTAGACGGAACTGAGATTCTGATGCAGGGCGGAACAAACCCAGAGCTTCCATTCAGCTATTATACGAACCTGCTTCGCGAAATTAAGAAACGGTTCCCAAGTATTACAATGCACTCCTTCTCTCCTGCGGAGATTATGAAGATGAAGGAAGTCTCGAATGGACTATCTCTAGAAGAGGTAATCCGTCAAATTCATGAAGCGGGTCTTGACTCGCTGCCGGGCGGCGGCGCTGAAATTTTGGACGACCGTACTCGCCGGAAGATCAGTCGCTTGAAGGGTTCATGGCGTGATTGGATGGACGTCATGCAAACTGCCCATAAGGTCGGCATGAATACAACGGGCACGATGGTTATCGGCTTCGGCGAGCTGCTGGAAGAGCGTGCACTTCACTTGGAGCGCATTCGTACAGCACAAGATGAATGCATGCAGAACGGCCATCCTTCCAAGGGCTTCCTTGCGTTCATTCCATGGACATTCCAACCGGACAACACGAACATGAAGGCAGAGCGCGTATCGCCTGAAGAGTATTTGAAGACACTCGCGATCAGCCGCTTGTTCCTGGATAATATTCCGAACTTCCAAGCTTCATGGGTAACGATGGGGCCGGAAATTGGCAAGAAGACGCTCAGCTTCGGCTGCAATGACTTCGGCAGTACGATGATTGAGGAGAATGTCGTATCGGCTGCTGGTGCTACACATAAAGTAAACATCGGGAGCACGCTGCAGCTTATCCGCGAAGCGGGCAAGATTCCTGCGCAGCGTGATACGAAATATAATATTTTGCGTGTGTTCGACGATGAACATGCAACGGTTGCCAAAGATTTTGTTATGCAGAATTAGGCGTCAATTGAAAATGAAGCAGTACACCTGCTGGACTTTCCGTGTGGATAGCCAGCAGGTGTTTTTTTATTTTTGGCAATAATGCCAGAAGGAATGCGAGCGTCCTCTGTTTTCCAGATTCGTCTTCGTATATCTCCATTCATGACCCCATATACTTAAGAAGGAACAGAAAGGAGTGGGCTCATGGAGTTGTTCACGATCTCGTTGCCGCTGCGATCCGAATGTGACGCAGTAACGCTGACTGATTTGCTGCAGCAGGAGCTGAGCGATTTACATAAACAGCCGAATGGCGTGGAATTCCAGCAATGGTCTGAAGGGCAGACGGCTTGGATTACATGCCGGGGCATCTTGCCAGGTTTTCAACTGTCTACACAAGGACAAGATGTATGGAATAGAGCGGCCAAGGCAGTTGCTGAATTTATTCTGTCCCAAAAAGAAAGGCTGCTTCTTGCTTCCTTAATTGCAAAGGATTCGAAATACAGTGAAGAGGAACGCCGTAAAATTGAGGAATACTGCCAGCAGCTGCTCAACGGTGGAGATGAAACCGGTTCTAGTGAGTCCAGACGCAGACGCAAAGGGAAGCTTACACGTGCACTGCGGCGATATTTAGAAGATCATACAGCCCTTAATGTTGAAGGGTTCATTCAGTTCCGCTTGCGGCACTATTTAACAGAGCTTCGTGAAGTGGTTGACTATGCGATTGATGAATATGTACTTGAACGGCAGTATCAAGAGTTCATCGGTCTATTGAAATACTTCGTGTTCATTCAGGAGACGAAGATCCCGCTTGCGCACTTAATGCACAAGGGCGGTCATGAATTTACGCTACTAGATGAGGAGCTTCAGCCGCTTGAGCCGAAGCATGTGATGAATGGCATGGTTGTGGAGATGATTGATTATGACATGGAGATGGAGGATATGATTGTGAGTACACTCATCAATGTATCCCCGCAAAATATTATCATTCACACGCGCGAGCCAGAATCTCAGGTGATTAAGACGATTCAGCAAATCTTCGAATCGAGGGTGCATGTATGTGTATTGTGTAGTTCTTGTCATGCTGTGCTTGGTGGAGATGGCTGGCCTCACGAGACTCTTGTACGTAACAACGTGCAGGACGGTTCGATGCTGCGGCCATAGCATTTCATGATTCAGGAATCGAAGCTTGACCACCCTGCGAAGATCGCATATAATATGCGGTATTGAGTAATCAATAGCATACGATATGCGATGACAAAGACATGAATAACGGACGGAACCGTTCAGAGAGAGGGATCGAGGCTGCAAGTCCCTTCGGCAACGCTGTTTATTTACCACTTTAGAGCTTTGGATGGGAACAACGAGCTAATCTCGGTTAGTATCATCCAACGAATCATTCCCGTTACCGAATGCTCAAGGACTGATCTGAGGAAAGTGAGCGACAGAGCATTGCGGCATATGTTGCTGTAATTGTGATCGCGTAAGCATCATCAGCAGTTGAATGAGGGTGGAACCACGGGTTACTAATTGTCTATAACACTCGTCCCTTTTACAGGGCGGGTGTTTTTTATTTTTTCAGACAAATTCAATAGGCTGTGTTGTGTGCGGTGAAGATGGGAAGAACGTGTAATTGTTTGTTTTCTAGCCGGCATAAAGAAGATTGACAGCAGATTGAATGATGCCATATAAACTGGGAGGAATCGCAAATGTCTAACGTAAAAGTAACATTTCCAGACGGTGCTGTTCGTGAATATGAGCAAGGCACTACAATCGAAGATGTAGCGGGTTCAATTAGCAGCGGCTTGAAGAAGGCTGCACTAGCGGGGAAACTGGATGGCAAGGTTGTTGACCTGTATACGCCGATTCAAGAAGATGCCAAGATTGAAATTGTAACGGCAGACTCAGAAGACGGGCTTGAAGTGCTTCGCCATAGTTCAGCTCACTTGACAGCGCAAGCAATCAAGCGCTTGTACAAGGACGCAAACGTGAAACTTGGTATCGGTCCCGTTATCGAAGATGGCTACTACTATGATATTGACCTTGATATCTCCTTGACGCCTGAGGATCTGCCGAAGATCGAGAAGGAAATGCAGCGTATCGTGAACGAGAACCTGCCGATTCAACGCCGTGAAGTATCTCGTGAAGAAGCTCTACGCATCTTCACAGAAATCGGTGATGAATTGAAGCTGGAGCTTATCAACGACTTGCCAGAGGATTCTGTGATCACTATTTATGACCAAGGTGAATTCTTCGACTTGTGCCGTGGACCTCACGTCCCATCTACAGGCAAGTTGAAGGTATTCAAGCTCTTGAACTTGGCGGGTGCTTACTGGCGCGGCAACTCGGACAACAAAATGCTGCAGCGTATTTATGGAACAGCATTCTCGAAGAAAGCACAGCTTGATGAGTACTTGCACTTCTTGGAAGAAGCGAAGAAGCGCGATCACCGTAAATTAGGTAAAGAGCTCAAGATCTTCTCCTTCTCCCAAAAAGTTGGACAAGGCTTGCCGCTCTGGCTGCCAAATGGTGCGACATTGCGCCGTACGATGGAGCGCTACATCGTGGATATCGAAGAGCGCTTGGGATACAGCCACGTGTATACACCGGTACTTGCGAATGTGGAATTGTACAAAACATCCGGCCATTGGGAACACTACCAAGAGGATATGTTCCCAACCATGGTTATGGACAACGAAGAGCTTGTTCTGCGTCCAATGAACTGCCCGCACCATATGATGGTGTATAAGTCTGACATGCGCAGCTATCGTGAATTGCCAATTCGTATCGCCGAGTTGGGTACGATGCACCGCTATGAAATGTCCGGGGCGCTCACTGGTTTGCACCGTGTTCGTGCTATGACATTGAACGATGCGCATATCTTCTGCCGTCCGGATCAGATCAAGGAAGAATTCGCGCGCGTTATTAATTTGATTCGCCGCGTATATGACGATTTCGGAATTAAGGATTATCGTTTCCGCTTGTCTTATCGCGATCCGCAGGATACAGAGAAGTACTTCCCAGACGACCATATGTGGGAAATGTCTCAACGCATGCTGCGTGAGGTTGTTGAAGAATTGGGTCTTCCATTCTACGAAGCAGAAGGCGAAGCTGCATTCTACGGACCGAAGCTGGATGTACAAATTAAAACAGCGCTTGGCAAGGAAGAGACACTGTCGACTGCACAGCTGGACTTCTTGCTTCCTGAACGCTTCGAGCTGGAATATGTCGGCGATGACGGACAGAAGCATCGTCCTGTCGTTATCCACCGTGGTATCATCAGTACGATGGAGCGCATGACTGCATTCTTGCTGGAGAACTTCGCAGGAGCGCTTCCGCTCTGGCTCTCTCCGGTTCAAGCGAAGGTCATTCCAGTATCACCGAACTACGAAGAGTATGCGAAGGAAGTAACGGAATCTCTGCGTGATGCAGGTATCCGTGCTGAAGCAGATGTGCGCAACGAGAAGCTTGGCTACAAGATTCGCGAGGCACAGCTGGAGAAAACACCTTACATGCTCGTCGTCGGTGAAAATGAGAAGAACAATGGTGCTGTATCCGTGCGTAAGCGTGGAGAAGGCGACCTTGGCATGAAGCCGGTAGCAGAAGTGGTTGCACTGCTGCAAGAGGAAATCCGTACGCGTCATATTGCGCAGGCTGCTCCACAAGAAGATTCACAGAAATAAAGGGCGAGCTAAGAGCACCCTTGTCATAGAGAAGCTCTCGTCTTAGACGGGTGCTTCTTTTTTTTTTGATTCGCGGCATTCATTACTAAAGTTCCTTAAAATCTTACGTGACAATATTGTAAGCTCCGCATAAGGTTAATCGCACGATATCATTTGTATCTTGCTCTATAATTGAATATATCATCATGAGATGAAACACAAACGGAAAGAAGTGATTGGACGAATGAAACTCACAGGAAGACAATTGCTACATACGACAATAGCATGTGCAATGGCATTTACCCTGCTTGCAGCTCCGCTAACATCTGGTGGCACAGCTTATGCGCAGGAGGCCGCGGCGGATCAAGTCAAGACGATTAGCACAGCAGGAATGCAGTCTCAACAACAAGCAACTTCACATATCCAATACAATATCCAAGCGAAGCTGAATACGGACGACATGACCATTACAGGCAAGCAGACGGTGAAATACCGCAATACGTCTGAGGATAAGCTGAATGATGTTGTATTCCGTCTGTTCGCAGATGCCAATCGTTCGAAGGATACGCAATCGAGCATGTTCGTGCGAGCAAATGGGGAGATTGCGAAGGAATACCCAGATAAGAAACCAGAGGATTTCCTTGGCGGTATTGATATCATTCGTGTGAAGGATGCTTCGACCGGTGCGACCCTAGCTACCACAAATGAGAAGCAGGCGCTTACGGTTCAGTTGGCAAAAGCGTTGGGCAAGGATGAAGAAGTAACGTTAGAGCTTGAATATAAAACGAAAATTCCATTTGGTTCACAGCGCTTGTCCTACTATAAGGACATCATTAATGGGGCGCATTGGTTCCCGGTTATGTCTGTGTACGATGAAGCAGCACATAAGTGGAATAAGACCCCATATAGTAAGACATTCGAAACGGATTACTATGAGGTTGCCGACTATACGGTTGCAATGGATGTTCCAGACAAGCTGCAAATCGCGATGCCTGGACAAATGTCGGAGAAGTCTGGTGAAGCTGGCCGCAAAATCGTAACGACGAAATCGGACAAGACGCGCGAGCTCGTGTTCTTCTCCAGTGAGAAGTTCCATAAAGCCAGCAAAACCAAGAATGGCTTAACGATTGAATATGTATATTACAACGACAACAATGATCCGGCGAAGACAGCGGTTATCAATAAATATATTGATGAGGCATTTAAAGCGATTGAATTTTTTGGCGATAAATTCGGCAAGTACGAGTACCCCGATTTTCGGATCGTGGAATCCCATGTAGAAGGTGTTGCTGTTGAATTTGCTCGCCTTATTCAAATGGGGCGGGTAAGTCCAAATGCTGTTCCTGAAAAGGATTCCGTCTTTGTTCATGAGATTGCGCACCAGTGGTTCCATTCCATCATCGGCAACGATTCTGAAACCGAGTCGTTCTTGGATGAAGGGTTTGCTGATTTTTCCAGGGTGTATTACTATGATGCCCAGGGCGACAAAATGAATGGATTTGATAGTGCCCGCATCGAAACATTCTCATTGGATCGGGCTATCAATTCTCCGAATGACAAGGCTGGAGATTCCCCGGATGCGCTGTACTATAAAAAAGGTCGCCTTGCGATCTATGAATTGTATCGTACTGTTGGGCAAGAGAAGTTCGATGCCTTTATGAAGGAATATTTCAATCGCTATGCGTATCGAAACGCAACCGTAGCGGGACTGCTTCAAACGATTGAGGATCAGTTTGGCAAGGCTGTTCGTGATCGAATGGATGATAACTTAAACAAGCCTAATTATGAGCTCAAGCCGGAATACCAGATGACGGAAGCTGAAATGGCGGAGTATATGCGATTGTCGCTTGTGGGAATATATGATGGGATCGATCAGTCCTATCCTAAGTTGCCGAAAGAGACAATGTACAAGGTGCTTAACAAGGCGATGCATGGAGAACCGCTAGCGATCATATACAGTAGTCCTGTGAGCGCAGAAGCGAAAAAGCAGCAAGAGCAATTTTTCGAGAATATTTCCAATGTGTTGGACATGAGCGGCGTTAAGCCTGTGATCTTGAGTGAGAAGCAGGCTGTGAAAAAACAGTTGGAGACTTCTCTGGCAAAGAGCAATGTCATTGTAATCGGTAATCCGAAGTCCAATTCATTTATCCAAGCATTGAAGCCAGCGATTATTGCAAAGGCTGAACAAGCGGGCTTCCCTTGGAAGGAAGTAATGAACACAAAAGGGCTGCTGGGTGGCTACGGAATTATGCATCCGTACAATAAAGATCGTCTAGTGGTGCATTATTTCTGGACAGATGATCATATGACGCAGAAGTCAGCAGAGCAGTTGTTAGCGGGAATTGGCATGCAGAGCTTGTCGGTTATGAGCAATTTCCAACAGCATATTGTGAAAAAGGCCGACGGCTCTATTTATAAAGATAAGCATGTTGAAAATCCGATTGCCAAGTTTTTTGAACAAGCCGAGTAATCAACAGTAAGGAATAGCATATTGGATTAATCAATCCAAGACAAATGAAGCAAGAATGTAAGACTTGGGCTGCAGAATAATTCTGCAGTCTTTTTTTATTTATCATTATCTTCATGAATATTGTGTTAGATTATATTACATACAATTTGTATAACTTGACGCATTTCATGCATTTTATAACATAACCCATTGATTTGCACAATTTACCTTTATATAATTCCTCTAACAACAAGATTTTGTGTAATAAAATATAACATATAAATAGCGAGGAGTGTAGAGAAAATGAGGATGAACAGAGACAAGAGCCTTAATCGGAGTAGGAGCAGACGTTTTGCTTCGGCGACTGGTGTGCTTGGTGCTGGATTTGCATGTTTTAGCCTATTTCCGGATGCTGTCAATGCCGCGGGGGAGGCTTCTGTGCAATCACTGGAATCTGGTCTGAACGCACTGTGGGTAATGCTGTCGGCTATACTGGTGCTGCTTATGCAAGCGGGATTCATCCTGCTGGAAGCAGGGTCTGCACGAATGAAGAACGCAGGTCATATTGCCGTAAAAACGGTCATTACGGTTGGGCTTGGCTCTCTTGTATTTTGGGCAGTCGGCTATGGCTTGATTTTTGGTATGAATGGCAATTCGTTTATTGGTTGGGGTGATTTCTTTTTTACTCCTGCTTCCTCTACAGGGTTACCACCTTCCGTATTTTTTACCTTCCAATTAGCCTTTGCTGCTGTGTCACTCTCGATTGTGTGGGGTGGATTTGCCGAGCGCGCGCGATTGTCCGCTTACATTTGGTTTGCGATTCTGTTCACGGCATTGATTTACCCAGTGGTTGCTCACTGGATATGGGGAGGTGGCTGGCTTGCGATGCATGGGAAGCAGGATTTTGCCGGTTCTACGGTTGTGCATTTAACAGGGGCTATGGCTGCGCTGGCTGCGACATTGCTTTTGAAGCCGCGCATGAACAAATACGATTCAGACGGTTCGTCCAAGAAAATAAAAGGTCATAACCAAGTATATATAACGCTCGGTGTGCTTCTGCTGTGGGTGGGGTGGTTCGGTTTTAATGCAGGAAGTACGTTGTCGATCGGTGATGGATTTTTTGGATATGTCGCCATGAACACACAGCTTGGAGCTGCAGCGGGGGCTGTTGCGGCACTTGCTATTAGTTGGCTGCGCAGCGGCAAGGCAGATGTGCCTACCCTCTTGAATGGAATGCTGGCGGGCTTGGTTGCGATCACAGCTTCGTGTGCATTCGTGGAGCCTTGGGCGGCCATCGTAATTGGTTTGACGGCTGGTATTCTAGTGTACTACAGTGCGCTCTGGTTCGATCGTCTGCGAGTTGATGACCCAGTCTCAGCCTTGTCGGTACATGGGGTAGCAGGGGTATGGGGCACGCTGTCCAATGGGATATTCGCCACTTCAGCATTGGCGGAGAAGGTTGGTGTAGGCCAGGGAGGCTGGCTGGATACAGGCAGTCTGCATCAGTTATGGGTGCAAGCCTATGGGATTCTAGCGGCGGGCGGATTTGCATTTGTCTCTTCTTACGTGCTGTTGTATGCAGGGAAACGGTTGTTTGGCTTGCGTGTCAATGCGGAGCAAGAGCGTATCGGCTTGGATGTAAGTGAACATGGCGAGTATGGCTATCCTGAACATTTTGAACATGTTGATCAAGACATGCAAGAATCGCTCAGAACGGAGTCAGAAGAGGAAAGCGGGAAGCAGTATTCCGAAGGATTGAATGAAAGAATCTCTTGATCTAAAGGGGACTGAGTGCGAATAAAACTCTGTTGAACGTGGGGAGGAAGCTTAAAGAATCTCCCCTGAAGGGGGCTATCTTTACAACAGGTGTTTGCCCACAAAAAACAGCGACCAGGCTCATTTTGAGAACCCGGTCGCTAATCCTGCTGTGTTCAGCGTTCTTTCTGCTTCTATGTCGTTGCTTTTTCACCTTTGGAAGCATTATTGCGCAAATGTAGATAAACCGTATGTTTTGTGATTTTCAGCGCATTTGCCACAAGGGTGACCGCATCCCTTAGGTTGAATACGCCCCGTTCATGCAGCAGTCCGATAATATGCTTGTTCCGGTTCGCATAAGAGATGTTCGGAGAAGCATCAACCTCTTCGATCGTTCGCTCAATCGTTTCTTGAATCATATCCTCCACGGATGAAGCAAAATGCTCGGACTGCTCCCTTGCTTCCATATCCGGTTGCGGCAGGAAGGTTTGCAGCACATCAGCAAAAGATTCGTCAATATTCATGTTGATGCAAAGCAAGCCGATAATCTTGCCGCTATCACCCCGAATCGCGATCGTGCTGGACTTCATCTGACGATTATTCTTGCTTCTCGTAAAATAGCTGAGCGACTGCTTCCCATGGGATTGTTCAATTTCTTGCAGCATTTGCAAAGCAATATTGGTAATAGGCGCTCCCAGTTCCCTGCCTGTATGATGCCCATTTGCGATTTTGACGACCGAATGCTGATAATCTTCCAAACTATGAAGAACAATTTCCGAAGCAGGCCCCAAATAGTTGGCTAATCCCTCTACTACTGCATCGTATGATTCCAAAATTAAATGATCTCGCTCTGTAAATCTTGTATTCATTGCATCAAGTCCTTCCCTAGACAACCCGAATTTGACTAGAAGATTTCTTTGTCATTCGAGAAATATTATATTGCTTGATACAACACAATAATGAAGCTCTGACAATCTTACAATCAAAAATAGTTGATGGAATAAAATGAAGTTGATTATATCAACAATTAGTAATGATAAATTACTATTATCATAACGCGAACTTCAACCGCAATCAATCCCTGATTCATCTCTACTTTCCAAAATCATCCGTTAGACATTCGCTATGAGTTGTAGCTAAGTTACGATATGAAATAGGGAGACGTGCCGCACTTATAAAGATAGTAAAGCGTTTTCCTTTTCCATTCTGTTTCCGTATTTCTTGAATTATTAGTCATAGCAAACTGCTTAACAAAGGTAAATTGCGGCAATTCCAGAAAGTATGTATAAAAGAATTGTGTAAATATAGAAAAGTTGATACAATCAAATTGAAGTTGATAGACTCAATTATTTTTGAGTTTATTAACTAATAATCATTCATTCATTTAATATGTATTTCAATCAATCTTGTCGCAGTATAAATGTACTTTTAATGTTTTGTAAGCGGTTACTACACTTTGTACCCATGAAGGAGGAGCGTCACGTATGGACATCGTAATCGGTACAGCCCTACTATTGCTTGTATTGTCCCTTTTCTCCCTTTTCAGCTTCAAAGCACCTAACGGCATGAAGGCAATGGGAGCCCTAGCAAATGCGGCAGTTGCCAGTTTTTTGGTAGAAGCATTTCAAAGTTATGTAGGTGGCGATTTGTTCGGCTTCAGTCTTGCCAAGGAGGTTGGGCTCGCTTCCGGCAGTATGGGCGGTGTGGCCGCAGCTGCATTGGTAGCGCTTGCAATGGGCGTGTCCCCTGTCTATGCTCTGCTGCTTGGGGCAGCTTGTGCGGGATCAGGATTGCTGCCTGGTTTCATTGCTGGTTATCTCGTATCATTCCTTGTCAAACTGATTGAAAAGAAAGTCCCGGATGGACTTGATCTCATCGTCTGCATCATCGTTGCTGCACCGCTCGTTAGATTTGTAGCAAACATAGCAACACCAGTAGTCAATGCGACATTGCTTAATATTGGCGGCATCATTACGACGGCGGCTAATGATAATCCAATCGTGATGGGTATCGTGCTTGGTGGAGTCATAACCGTCGTGGCAACCGCACCGCTCAGCTCGATGGCACTTACTGCCATGCTGGGACTTACGGGCTTACCGATGGCCATCGGAGCCTTGTCCGTCATGGGATCATCCTTTATGAACTTCGTCTTTTTCCATCGTATGAAGTTCGGTGACCGAAAAGACACAATTGCGGTGGCGATTGAACCATTAACGCAAGCAGACATCATATCAGCCAATCCGATTCCGGTGTATGTAACCAACTTTCTAGGAGGGGCGATGGCTGGGGTCGTCGTGGCATTGTTCAATCTGACGAATAATGCGACAGGTACGGCAACCCCAATTGCGGGACTCATGGTCATGTACGGCTTCAACGACCCGCTTACGGTAACGATTGCGGCAGCCCTTTGTGCCCTTTGCGGCATCACGGCTGGTCTCATCGGGTCGCGAATCTTCAAAAACTACAAGATTCGCACAGTCGCCGAGATTCGCGGCACCGCGCCGGCTCCTAAGCCTGCAGCCACGGCGGGCGCTGAAGTAGCGTAAACCAGAACAAGATATAACGAAGTTAGTAGCATCAATCATTCATCAATTCTGTGTAAGAGGAGGATTGTTATGCCGTTCACATCTGTATTTGATATTATCGGCCCTATCATGATCGGTCCATCCAGTTCGCATACGGCAGGAGCCAACCGAATTGGACGTGCAGCCCGCAATCTGTTCGGACGGCTGCCAGAATCCGTCACGGTTACCTTATACGGTTCATTTGCGAAAACATACAAAGGGCATGGGACAGATATGGCAATCGTAAGCGGAATCCTGGACTTTGACACGTCAGACGAGCGAATTCCGAATGCCCTCAGCATCGCAGAAGAGCAGGGTGTTCGCATTACTTTCGTGACATCAGAGGAGGAGAGTGAGCATCCGAATACGGCACGCCTCACGTTGCGGGACAAGCGCGGAGCGATCGAAGTCGTCGGTG
Organism: Paenibacillus sp. NAIST15-1; assembly: GCF_001894745.1. GTDB lineage: Bacteria > Bacillota > Bacilli > Paenibacillales > Paenibacillaceae > Paenibacillus_B > Paenibacillus_B suaedae. Next base: position 108,775 of record NZ_BBYF01000018.1, on the reverse strand, counting down.
TGTCAATCGGTGGAGGCAGCATGGAAATCCGCGAAGTCAAGCAATTGGATCCGAACCCAGCTGGCAGAATCCCGGCCATGCTTGTCCTGCATGAGGACAAGCATGGTGCCGTGGCGAATGTAACCTCGCTGCTTGCACAGCATCATATTAACATCGGATATATGGAAGTGTCCCGTTCAGGTAAAGGCGAGAGCGCCTTGATGGCCATCGAGCTTGACCAAGCGGTTGATGTGACTGTAATCAATCGTATGCATTCGCTCCCTCATATTAAAGAAATATGGCAAGTGCAAACCTACCAGCGCACGAGCGCGGAAGGAGGACAATCATGTTCCATAGCGTAGCCGAGCTTGTCCGGTTGGCCGAAGAAAAGCAGTGTAAAATATCCCGCGCCATGCTGGAGAGAGAAGTAGCGCTTCGGCAGGTGTTGTTCCAGGTGTTTTGTTCGCCGTCAAGGAGAAGCTGAACCCTACGCGGGAGCAAATGCTTGAATTTCTATTTACGACAGGCGCATTTGGATTTGTTATTGCGAACAATGCCTTCATCGCGGGTGCGGCGGGCGGCTGCCAAGCGGAGGTTGGGTCCGCAACGGGAATGGCTGCTGCGGCAGTCGTGGAAATGGCAAGCGGAACACCACAGCAATCGGCAGATGCGATGGCGATTGCACTCAAGAATATGCTGGGATTAGTATGCGACCCGGTAGCAGGACTTGTAGAAGTCCCTTGCGTGAAGCGGAACGGAGTCGGTGCTTCGTCGGCGGTCGTTGCCGCGGATATGGCTTTAGCCGGCATCCAAAGCAGAATACCGGCCGATGAGGTGATTATGGCCATGTATGAAGTTGGACGTTCCATGCCAAGCTCCTTCCGCGAAACTGCCGAAGGCGGTCTGGCCAACACGCCGACAGGCCGCAAGCTGGAACAGCTCGTGCTGGACCAATAACGCGAACGCCAAAGTTCCCTTGATGCTTGTTTGGCTTATATGCCATGAGATGGAGTTCAACGTTACGTCAATTTAGGCAAAGGCAGGCAATCGCCTGCCTTTTTTCTGTCTTCGCATTTTAGTTCAGTTCCCCTATCATTACATATCGCTTAAGATTGCTCCCAACTTTCATTTCAGAATTTGTTCAGCGCCATTGAGTAGGATAGAAGGAAGTCGTTCGTGTGGGTAAAATTACCAAGTGGACGACTCAAACTTATTTATGGAAAGGAGAGGGAGCGATTTGAGGAGGACACTAAGAAGGGCACAGGCGTCAATATGGGCGCTGCTGCTCATCTTGAACATAGTGCTCCTGCCTGTTTCGGCGCATGCGAACGCAGATGGTAACGACTCACAAGGAATTCAATTGCGATTAAGCAGCAGTAAGGACACTGTGCTCACAGGAGCAACCTTTACCTACACAATTGATTACAGTCTATCGAGCACGACAGAGGACTATTCTAATGCGGAAATTGTGCTTCCCTTGCCTGAGGGCATCGTATTCGAGGAAGTGCAGGGATCTGAACATGTCGTAAGCAAACATGAGAATGTGGGCGGCGTGGATAAGGTAACGTTTACATTCAAAAATCCTACCCCATCCGGCGCGACGGGAAAACTGCAGGTGAAGGCCCATTTCCCTAACCACACAACGCCTGACGGGACTGCCGGAACGGCAACGGCAACATTCATCCACCATTCCGGAAGCTTGCAGGTAGAATCGAACCCTGTAACAGTTACAGGGAAGGCATCTGCGGAATGGATACTTACGAAGGAGCGAATCGTACCTGTTGAAGGTGTGAAGCCGCAGCCAGGAACGGAAGTTGTCTACGAAATTACGCTGAAGGACAACAAGAATCCGGCAGACAAAGACGGCAATCTCAACATTGACCATGTAGTGATTACCGACGTTCTGCCGCCTGAAGCCGAATTCTCCAAGGCGGCCCCCGCGCCTGATTCCATACAGGGACAGACTCTGACATGGAAGATTGATGCGAAGGAGCTAAATAAGGAGAAAATAACGGATCGTTCCAAAAGCATACTCGTTACGGTTTTGTATCCTAAAGATAAGGTGATTGATCTGAGCAGCGGCAACACGAAAGCGGTGGTGAATACGGCCAAAGCATCTTATCAACCTTTGGGAGATGCGGCCAAGGAACTGACTGCGAAGGCTGAACACGACTTTATCAAGCAGCCTGGCGGAGGAATATGGATTTACAAGCAAATCTGGAGCGGTCAGGAGAAGGAATTGTCGGAAGGCCAGGAAGTCAGCTTTTATATTGGCGGAATAGGCAATGCTGCCAATGTCCCTCTGGATAAAGCCGTCATGACAGATATGACACCGAAGGGCATGAAATTGCAGTATATCCGTATTCCAGCCTTTGACGGTGCAGATAAAGATAAGTACGAAATTCAGTACACGTCGAAAAGCACGCCTGATGAGAGCGACTGGAAACTCTGGAAGGAATTAAACTTTAAGACACAACACAAGCTGTTGGCAGCAGATCTGAACGCTGACATTCAAGGCATTCGCCTTGTTTTGGGAGATGTACCCGTTGCGTTCCGTCCGCATGATGTTTTAGAACTTCGTTACCAATTAACCTCTTATGATCGTGTCAAACATGATGATTATAAGTATGGCGATTTCCCTCGATTGACAGAAAAGTACCCGAACGATGACTTTACTTATCTGGACAAAAATAACGGCCTTCCTACGAACGAAGAAGCCAAGCAGCACCCGAAGCAGTGGAAACAAACGATTAACTATGCAAGCATGGAATACAGCTTCAATGGTGAGAAGACCGAGTATTTGACGGGGGTTAAGGTATTGGCGGTGGATAAGCGTCCGCTGCTGGAAGTGGATAAATCGGTTGTGAGTGGAAAAAGTACTTCCCCAGGAGGCACGGTAACTTATAGGATCGTTGTAACCAATGCCAGTCCGATTGATGTTCCGTTTCGCGATCCGGTTGTAACGGATCTGCTGCCGAAAGAATTGGAATATGTGCCGGACAGCTTGAAGCTAGGGTCGCTTAACGGCAAGCAGGTGCCTGCCCCTACGTTCTCAGAAGCCAAGAAGGATCAGCAAGGGCGTACGCCGATTACATGGGCGTGGGGTACAGAAGGCAGCAACTCCTTGACGCTGCAGAAGGGCGAAGCGCTCACCTTTACCTTCGAAGCGAGAGTGAAGCTGGATACCCCGACGGGCGAAGTTTACAATGAAGTTGAGGTCACATCAGAACGGCACAACTATATTAACGGGCTGACCAACTTCAAGAACCAGCGCTATAAGCAAGAAAACGGCAAGTGGTATGTATACAACGGAGATAAAATTGATGTGAACGGCATCGATAGCTTGGTCTCCGAAAAATGGGTTCAAGGGGATTTGGATAACGGGCAATGGTCTAAGTATCCAGATACCGGAAATGTTGCGCCAGGCGGAGAACTTAAGTATAAGATCTCTGTAACGAACCGGGGATCAATTGGCGTCAAAAACCTTTTGATCGTAGATGCCCTTCCGCATATCGGTGATCACGGGGTCATCGACAAATCGCCGCGAGGCAGCAAGTGGACCCCGATTCTGAAGGAGCCGATATCGCCTCCGAACGGTGTAACGGTATATTACAGCTTCGATGAAGAGATATCGATGACAGGTGGCAACTGGGATAAAGAGCCTCCGCAAGATATATCGAAGGTGCGAGCCTTAAAGTTCGAATTCGCTGGTGATGTCATACTGGCTCCTGGCCAATCCAAGGAATTGACATGGACAATGCGTGCGCCTGTTGACACGCCTGCAAGCGATGATCAGATCGCATGGAATTCCTTCGGATACACCGCGACTCCGGTCATTAGCGATAAGGCTATGCTCCCGGCAGAGCCGCTCAAGGTCGGCATTAAGATAAAGGGCGATCCAAAGGGAGAGATTGGGGATTACGTCTGGTACGATGAAAATGGCAATGGGATTCAGGATGAAGCACCGGATCATGGTGTTAACGGCGTTCGCGTCGACTTGCATCGCGAGAGTGACGGTAAGGTAATACAAAGCACTGTAACCGGCAATAATCACGAAGGTCAGCCTGGATACTATTTGTTTACTGGCTTGGATGCGGGCAAATACTACGTTACGTTCCACTTGCCGGAAGGCTATGATGCATTTACGGTGAAAGATGCGATAACGAATCCAGGGAAGAACTCCAAGGCGAATGTGGAAGGCAGAACAGATATCATTACACTGGAGCAGGGCGGCAAAAACCATAACATTGACGCAGGCCTAATTAAGAAGGATATTCCATCTATTCCGGGCAAGGGAGCCATCGGCAAATATGTATGGATCGACACGAACGGCAATGGGATTCAAGATGAGAATGGTACTGGATTAAATGGGGTTGTGGTCGAATTATATAACCACAATAATGAGAAGCTGACTACGACTGTCACTCATTCCGTGTATTACAGCTCGGTGACAAATTCGGTCTATGATCCGACTGTCACGGGATCGGTCTACGATCCTGCCGTGACCGATTACGTGTATCAGTCTGGTTACTACTTATTTAATGATTTGGATCTCAGTACTTATAAGATTCGATTCATTGCCCCAGAGGGGTATTCGTTCACGAAACGGTATCAGGGAGATGATCGCGTACTCGATTCTGATGCGGATCCGAATGGCTGGTCAGACAACATCGTACTTACGGCGGAACGACCACGGGATCTTACGATTGATGCGGGACTTATTATAAGAACGGTCAATCCAGATCCGGAACCGGGAACGGGGGGGCCTACTAATCCTGGAGGTGGAGGTTCTACCAATCCTGGAACGCCTGTAGAGCCAGGCAAACCGGGCAATCAGGAACGGCCGACGATTCCAGGTACAATCGTAGAAACCAAACCTGGGAATCCAGATGGCGATACGAATCCCGAACCAGGCGAAGCGACAGAGCCGGATAGCGATACGAAGCCAGATAAGGGTCAAGGTACTGATAAAGAGCCGGTTGAAGGAACGAATGAGGATGAAGCGGACGGTACCGATTTGGGTGGGAAGCAGGACGTTGATCGGCAGCCGAACCGCCCGAACGTCTTACCTCAGACTGGTGAGCAAGCGCCGATTGAACCAATCATCGGTTTGTTCTTGTGCGTCGCTGCTATCATAATGTGGAGATTAAGCAAAAGAGGGGCAGCAGATCGTTAACGAATCAGCCGTCGAGGAGTAAAGCTCCTTGACGGCTTTTGTTTGTGCATTGACGGACAAACATGCGTACAAATTTTCAAAATCATGCGATAAAAAAGTTGCTTTGTATTCAAATTTGAATATAATGAATTATGTTCGCGTTATTCAAATTTGAATATAGAGGTGGTAAGGATGGGTTCTTCTTCTCGTGCTCGCATAACGGTTATTGGTCTTCTGCTCGGGCTATTGATTGTGTCGCTGGATCAGACGATAATATCGACAGCCGTGCCGACGATTGTTGCCAAGCTTGGCGGCTTCGAACAGTATGTATGGTTGTTCTCGGCTTATCTGATTGCAAGCGTGGCGTGTATGCCGTTGTTCGGCAAGTTATCTGATATGTACGGACGCAAGCGATTCTTTATGCTCGGGATCATCGTATTCATGGTAGGCTCGGCACTATGTGGAATGGCAAGTTCGATGCAGGAATTAATTTGGTATCGTGCGATTCAGGGTATTGGCGGCGGTGCGCTTATGCCCGTTGTATTTACGATTCTGTTCGATATTTTTCCAGAGGGAAAACGAGCTAAGATGACAGGAATGTTCGGGGCAGTATTTGGTCTATCCAGTGTGTTTGGGCCCATGGCTGGAGCTTTTTTCTCCGACCACCTGCACTGGCGCTGGATCTTCTACGTGAATCTTCCATTAGGATTGATTGCGCTTCTACTTGTTATGCTTGGCTATCAGGAGACACTAAGCTTCAAGAAGCAGCAGATTGATTGGCTGGGAACATTCACGCTGGTTGCTGCAATATTGTGCTTCATGTTCGGATTGGAGATGGGGGGCAAGGATTATGCATGGTCTTCCCCGACGATCATCTCGCTTTTTGCAGGGGCATTCCTTATGTTTGTTCTATTTATCATTGTCGAGTTGAAGGTACAAGAGCCAGTCGTCCCGCTTGGTTTGTTCAAGAGTAAGCTGTTTACCGCGAGCATGGGGGCAGGGCTGCTAATTGGAATGCTGTTGATGGCAGGAGCGACCTTCATTCCGTTATTCATTCAAGGAGTTGTGGGCGGATCCGCGACGAATGCCAGTACAGTGCTGACGCCGATGATGCTGGCACTCGTCTGCAGCACCGTTACGGCAGGATTTCTGCTGAGAAAGATGTCGTTCCGCAATATTATGCTCATCTCGGGAACATTGCTGCTGCTGTCTGTTGTGCTTTTATCACAGGTAACGCCTGACACCTCCATGTCTACGATGGTTGTATATATGATCATGATGGGCTTGGGGATAGGTGCTTCCTTCCCCGTTACCTCGATCGCGGCACAGCATAAGGTGGATTATCAGCAGCGGGGCACAGTCAATTCGCTAGTGAGGTTCTTCCAAACACTTGGCAATACGCTCGGAATCAGTATATTAGGGAGTATACAGACCTCCTATTTACGGGATCGTTTCAGCGGTGTTCTGACTGATCCAAAGCTTGTGGAGCAGCTTGGCAATCCGCAGGTACTGCTGCAGGATCAAGTACGTTCATCCATTCCGGAACCAATTTTGAAACAGTTGACCAGTGTGCTGTCTGATTCCATTGCCCATGTTTATGCGTGGTCCATTCCGATCGCGGTGCTTTCCCTTTTGTTCATTTTGCTTATGGGACGTGTTACAATGGTGTCTAAACACTCTCATGGGAGTGCGGCAGCCGCAGAGCAAGGTGGAGAACCTGCGTGATTGCGAATGGCTGTCGTTTCATGAAGGAAGAGGTGGAACGCATGTCGATGAAGCTGGCCATACTTGGTTTGCTTATGGAGCAAGATCGCCATCCTTATGAGATGAGTCAGGCTATGAAAGAACGCGAAATGCATAATTATATGAAAATTCAATACGGGTCGCTGTATTATGCCATTGACCAGTTAAACAAAGGCGAATTTATAGAAAAGGCTGAATTCGTTAGCGGTGGCTCTCGCCCGGATAAGACGATTTATCGCATTACGGAAAAAGGAAAGCGTGAGCTTGAAGAACTGCTCATTGAAGAAATGAAAAAGCTGCCTCATTTGAATCATCCCTTTTATGCGGCGCTATCCTTTGTGAAGTATGCGGATCAGTCAATAGTTATGGAGATTATTCAGAATCGCATTTCTTATTATGAGCAGGAAGCAGAACGAATGTGGGCCCTGTATGAAGAGCATATCTCATACGCTCCCCGTTCTGTTCTTTATATGTTGTATGGAGGCTATAAATATACAGTAACGGAACTGAATTGGCTGAAAAGCCTTCACGAGGATGCGCTGGCTGGCAAATTAGGCAGTAAAGGCGAACCCTTGCCAGTACAGAAGCTGCATTAATGGAAGTTGTCGAAAGAACGTCTCGGAATGTCGGGGATGTTCTTTTTTTGTTGAATATGAATAAAAGCGAAATGAGCAGGACATCCTTCCCACTAAGGGAGGGGTAACCATATGTTTACAATATCGACTACAAGTTCGGAACGGAAGGGAAACATGACATCGAGATCGGATAAGCGCGCTATCGTATTCACAAGGTTGTCGTTAGGTATTGCAGGAGCGATGCTATGTGTAGCAGCGGGTATGCTTATAGCTCCAATGTCTGTCCAAGCGTGGACGACAGAGACGGGTGCATATCAACAAGGGGCGTTAACACAAGCATCGTTGTCCACCCATGCTTCCTCACAGGTGCAGCAAACGCAGAAATTGACCTGGACCTCGAACGCCACAACTGAAGCACTGCCGCTCGTGTATGTGCAGCCTTTGCCGACAGTAAAGCAGAAGGTGAAGGAAGAGCAGGAACGTCCACATGTTGCGGTTGCAGCGGCCAAACTGACATTCACGGCTGCTGAGCTTGCTCCTCAACAAGAGCGCATCATTCGCTCGGTAAAGGTAGTTGCTACTGGCTATACGGCAGGAGCTGAATCAACTGGCAAGGAGCCGGGGCATCCAGAGTACGGGATTACCTATTCCGGTGTTAAAGTGCGTCGAGACTATGTGTCCACGATCGCAGCGGATTTATCCGTATTTCCATTAGGAAGCATCCTCTATATTCCGGGATATGGATATGGGATTGTAACGGATATTGGTGGCAAAATTAAGGGCAAGAAGCTTGATCTATTCTTCCATACAAAGAAGCAGGTATACGGGCAGTGGGGCAAGAAAGAAGTGGAAGTCAAGCTAATTAAACGCGGCAATGGAAAAGTATCGGAACAAATGCTGGATGAATTGAATGCAGCTGTCTTTAAAAATAAAGGGATTCCGGAGTCCATGCTCTAATTGGGGCTTTGTTTCATGATGAGCGCTAGGGGTGTGCATTCGAATAATCGAGTGCTGCGCTAAGCATAATATCTCCTGTAGGAACGCAAGTTTCTGAATTTGACCCGCCGAAACGCGGAGATGCAGGAGGTGAATGGAAATGCCGAAGAACAACAAAGCGAACCGCATGCAACCTGCTAACGCGAAGTACACTTCTGGTGAGTTTGCAGCCCAAAGCAACGCTGCTGACATTGAGTTTGGCCAAGAGGTTGCTCCTACAGCAGGTGCTGTAAAAGGAACAGAAAAAGGCATCGTGCAAAAAGTGCAGGAAGCTGATCAACAACAATAATACACCAAGATGCAGTGGCGAGTTATAGACTCAGCCAAGCATCGTAACGAATGGCTGCCCTTGCTTGGGCAGTCATTTTCATTTCATTTGGGATTTATAAATAGCATTAGTAATTGATTTCCAGCTCCTCGGTCTCGAGACTGAGACAAACTTCCTTCCTCCGTCGCTGGTAGATGGACATGATTTCTCTTACAATTACTACATCATGAATGAAATGACTGTAGAGAAATGGAGGGAACCGTATGAATAATCAGCGTGGCAGATGGTCGGGAGGGTTGTTTCTAATTGCGATCGGCGCTTTCTTCATGCTTAACCAACTCGGTTATATTGATATGGATTTTGGGGAATTGATACGCACATTTTGGCCGGTGATCCTCATCTTAACGGGATTCAATGCGCTTATACAGGGGGCGTTCTGGGGGCTTATCCTTTTAGCCATCGGTGGCTACTTCCAGTTATCGAATTTAGGAGTTCTGACGGTGGATATTGGTTCAGCTATGAGGATGCTCGTTCCATTTATCCTCATTATGGTCGGTGTAGGGATGTTGATTCGTCCGCGAAAAAATCGGCATAGAGACAAGTATCGTGATCGTAAGCGTTGGGATGAAGGGTACTGGCATGAACATGGTGGACAACATGATCGACCGTATAGTGAACCACGTCCGCTTGATGATGACTTTGATCAGACCTTTAATAAGCATTTTAACAAAGACGGTGTATCCGATGTTCCTCCGCCTCCGGGATATGATGAGACTGGTTCGGCAGTAGGCGGGGATAGCGACAGACGCTATAAAGAACCGTTTGGACGCAATCAAAGCCAATCATCTGATTATGATCCGTTTTCGTATAAGGGATCAGTACCACCGCCACCACCGCCGCCTCCGCCAATGGGCTCGGGATCGAAGTTCGACACGGTGAACAAGTCAGGCTTTATCGGTGATATTCATTTAGGCTCTGATTATTGGGAATTGAAGCCGATGAACATCTCGCATTTCATTGGTGACACGGTAATCGACTTGACGAAGGCGCAAGTGTCGTACGGCGAGACGAAGATCAATGTTTCTTCTTTTATAGGAGATGTGAAAGTATATGTTCCGAATGATATGGATCTTGGTGTAGTGGTAAGTTCAAGCTCCTTCCTTGGCGATGTGAGAGTATTCAATCAGGAGAAGGAAGGGTTCATGAATAATCTGCAAGTGGAGACTCCCTATTATTATGAAGCAGGCAAGAAAGTGAAAATCTCCGTCAGTACCTTCATAGGGGATGTAAAGGTCATGAAAGTGGGGTAGTGCAATCATGGTGTCACGCTGGTTTCGCAGCACGAAGAGTGTCAAGTGGGAGCTGCTTCTCACCTTTGTGATTTCAGGCTGTATTATCATGAGTGTGTTCTGGATTGGCTTCGTCTATGGAGGTTCCTGGTATAGTGGGATGAACTGGTGGCTGTTCGGTATTGTGACGGTCATCATCGTATCGGTCATTATGGGTTATGTCGCAGGCGTGCGCCTTCAGCGCCGCCTTGACGTGCTTCACGATAGCATGATGCAGGTGATGAAGGGCAATTGGGCAGAGCGGATTCCGCTTGGCGATGAAGAGTCATTTGCTCGCTTGTATGAAGACTTCAATACGATGGTAAGCGGGATGGAACAGAAGCTTCGCATCTTGCAGAAGTTGTCCGAGCAGCAAGTGATGGATCGGGAGCGGGAATGCGAAGCTGTTGTGCTGGAGGAACGAAGACGTCTAGCAAGGGATTTGCATGATACAGTCAGTCAGCAGTTATTTGCGCTTCATATGGCTTCCTCTTCCTTGACGAAGGTTATGGACATGGATATGGATCGGGCGAAGAAGGTGGTTGGCCATCTTGTTGAGATGTCCCATACCGCACAGCGCCAAATGCGCGGCTTGATTGCGCAGCTGCGGCCGCTTGAGCTTGACGGTAAGACATTGCAAGAAGCGTTGGGACGCTGGTTCCCTGACTATTGCCGGCAGAATGGCTTGCAAGGTAAAATTGACATTGAATTAAATTGTGAATTGTCGGAAGCCAAAGAGCATCAGTGCTTCTTAATGATTCAGGAAGCTATGGCCAATGTAGTTAAGCACGCGAAGGCGACGAAGGTTACCTTGACTCTGCAGGAGACGCCGAATCAGATTATTCTTGCTGTAGCAGATGATGGTCAAGGGTTCGATCTTCAGAGTGCGTCATTCAAGGCAGGGAGCTATGGACTGACGACGATGCGAGAACGGGTGGATAAGCTTGGCGGTCACATGGATCTCATTAGTCGTCCGGGAGCGGGAACGACAATACGCGTACATATCCCTCGATTTGAAGAAATAGAAGAGCAGTCAAATGACGGAGGTCATTCCAATACAGAAATGTATAAGTAACGGAGAACGGACGGGAGGCGAATCGGTTGGGGGATAGGACATCTGTATTTCTTGTGGACGATCATGAAATGGTGCGGCTAGGTCTTCAAACTTACTTAATGCTCGATCCGGAGATTGAAGTAATTGGTGAGGCTAGCGGTGGTAGAGAAGCGATTGCTGCCATACAAGCGATGGCTGGTCGGAATGAGCCATTGCCTGATTTAATCCTTATGGACTTAATGATGCCTGACTTGAACGGGGTAGAGACGACAAGAGAGCTTATCGCTCAGTTTCCGAATTTGCGAATTGTCATGCTGACCAGCTTCATGGAAGATGAGCAGGTTGTCGAAGCGATTCAGGCGGGGGCAGTCAGTTATGTGCTCAAGACGGTGTCGGCTGAAGAACTGGTATACGCGATTCGTGGCGCGCTGCAGGGCAGACCGGTCATGAGTGGTGAAGTATCGCAGGCATTGACCCGTGGACTGCGCAAGCGTGCAGCTCAGCCGGATGACGAGGGACTGACGGAGCGGGAGAAGGAAGTGCTGCTGCTTATTGCTGATGGCAAGACGAACAAGGATATTGCAGATGAGCTCCATATCAGCATCAAGACGGTTAAGACACATGTATCGAACCTACTTATGAAGTGTGAGCTGCAGGATCGTACACAGCTTGCAGTGTTCGCTCATCGTAAAGGGTGGGTTAAAAACGAATAATTTCGTCTATCCTGTAAATAGACGTAGTAGTTGTGAACGTGATGGTCTCAGTTGTCTAGATATATGATATTCTAGGTCTAGACACTAACAGATTTGAACTGTGCTGTTTATTGCGTCGACAGGAATTGCAGAACAGGCCGAAGGGCCTGTTTTTTTGTCGAACTTTTGTATTATCATCTTTTATGGTGTTTTATATTGTTTTTAAGCTAGGATTAAGGTTTATCGTCCATTATATAAACATATCATTACGATACTTCATTTGATACGAGTACATTAGGAGGTAGGCAAAATGGACGAACAAAAACGCAATTTATTTGGTGCATCCGACAAGGATTCTCATACATCAGCATCAGACGACAGCGCTGCTCGACAAGAGCGCGATGACAGCCTGAGTGAAGAACAGGAACTGGGCAAGCAAAATGAACGTTACTACTACGCCTACGGCCCTTATCAATCCGTAAAACAAGAAGAACCTTCGAGAACCACAACTTCGACAGATCCGACTGGACGTATGAATGATGTGCAGGTAACGCCGCCGAATCCGGTTAAGCCGCTTCCGTTCTCCAGTGCTACGCAGCAGGGAGGGGCTCAAGCGAGTGGATATACGGCTCCGAATATGCGTGGTGACGGGGGAGGCCAATCTGCTCCGCCACAAGGTGATTGGAACTTCAAGGATTCGAAGCGCAAGAGAGGGACTTCCTTCAAGGCAATATTTGCTTCCTTCATGGCAGGAGCACTCGTCATTACGGCGCTTATGATTACGGCTGACAAGACGAACCTGTTTACAGGAGGAACGGCGCTTGCTGGCGAGGGGGCTGGAAGCAGTGCGGCAGGTGCGAATGCGGTGCAGACCAATGGGCCTGGAACTACGCTGCCGAACGGCTCGAACAGTGTAGCGGATGTATTTAAAAAAGCTAGTCCTGCTGTCGTGAAGATCGAGACATTCGGAACGACAAGAGGGCAAAGCGGTGGTGGCAGCAATCCGTGGATGGATGACCCGTTCTTCCGCCAATTCTTCGGAGACGGCTATGGGAATGACAATTCCCGCCAGGATGTGAAGCCGAAGCTGCAGCCTCTTGGAATCGGTACAGGGTTCATTTTTGATAAAGACGGTTATATATTGACGAATCAGCACGTGATTGAAGGTGCGGAGGCGATTCAGGTACAGGTGGAAGGAAACAAGGAGCCGATTAAGGCAGAACTGCTTGGACATAGCAAAGACTTGGATTTGGCTGTACTGAAGATTGAAAGCAAGGGCGATCTTCCTACTGTTAGCCTTGGCAATTCTGATGCAACTCAAATCGGAGATTGGCTTGTTGCAATCGGCAACCCGTCTGGATTCGATCATACGGTTACTGTTGGTGTACTTAGTGCACGCGAACGCAAAATCAATGTTGACGATAACGGCAGCGCTCGTGAATACCAACACTTGCTTCAGACAGATGCATCGATCAACCCTGGTAACTCTGGCGGTCCGTTGTTGAACATGCAGGGCGAAGTTATCGGCATGAATGTAGCGGTAAGTCGCCAGGCGCAAGGAATTGGATTCGCGATTCCATCGAATGTGATGAGTAAGGTTGTCGAGGATTTGAAGAATAAACGCGAGATTGCGAAGGAGCCTCTGCCGTTTATCGGTGCAACACTCATTACGATGACAGATGATATTGCAGACCGATTAGGTATGAATTTAATTAAGGGGTCTCTCGTGAGCGAAGTGTTGTTCGGCACCCCTTCTTATGAGGCAGATTTGCGCGCATATGATATCATTACCGGTATGGATGGGACTAAATATACAACCAAGGAAGAGCTAATTGAACAGATTAGCAAGAAGAAGGTTGGCGATACCGTTAAGCTTCAAGTCGTACGCAACGGCAAGTCGATTGATGTAAGTGTGAAGATTGGCGATAAGAACAAATTCACGAAACAATTGCAGCAATAAGGGGAAGGGAGTGCGTCACGACATGAGCAATGGCACTTGAAGGACGCATCCCCCCAAGGATAAAGATAGGAAGCACAGAATGGCTTATGCGATTTCTGGCTTCCTTTTCGCTTTATTGGCAGAATAACAAATGATTTGCATATTTGATGGAAATCGGAAAAAGGGGATGAGTATGATGCGATCAACGATACTGGTAATTGATGATGATGAGAAAATTACCTCCATGCTTCGAAGGGGGTTGGTGTTCGAAGGGTACGAGGTACGTACGGCTTCGAATGGATCGGAAGGGCTGCGGGACATGATGCTGCATGAACCAGACATGGTCATATTGGACGTCATGATGCCCGAAGTTGATGGATGGGAAGTATGCCGCCGCATGCGAGAAGGGGGCAGCAGTGTGCCTGTGCTCATGCTGACGGCTAAGGATGAGGTGCAGGATCGCGTGAAGGGGCTTGATAACGGGGCGGATGATTACTTGGTCAAGCCGTTTGCACTTGAAGAGCTGCTTGCACGTGTCCGTGCCCTGTTGCGGCGTCGCAGTGATAGTGAAGGGGGATCGCATCGCCTAACATTCGAGGATATTGTGCTGGACTTACATACACGTGAAGTACAGCGGGACGGCAAGGCGATCGAGCTTACAGCGAAGGAATTTGAACTGCTCCATCTATTCATGCAGAACCCGAAGCGGGTACTGCCGCGCGATATGATTATGGAGAAGATATGGGGATATGATTACAGCGGTGAATCCAATGTGTTGGAAGTATATATTGCCATGCTTCGTCAGAAGACAGAGGAGCATGGAGGCAAACGCATCATATTAACGATCCGTGGGACGGGCTATGTACTGAGAGGGGACAGTTAGATCGATGTCAATTCGCTTGCGGCTTACAGTCTGGTATTCGGCTTTGCTTGCCTTTACCTTATTTTTGTTCGGGATTGCGATTTATACATTTGTCGACTACAACATCTATAAAGATATTAAGACCCGCATTTCCAACCAGATGGATCAATTGTATATCCTCCCCTCTATCGATTGGGAACGTTCCCAGCTGAATTGGGATGTTCAGCAGTCTAATCGGTTAAATAATGAGGAAGTGTTTTTTCAGACGATTAACTTCAGTTCAGGCAAGCTAATTCGTTCTGATAACTTGAAGTCCCTTAATCTGAAGCTGCCTGTTCCGTCGAATCCAAGCCAAATTAAAGCAGGCATACGAAAGGTTGAGGTGCAATCGTTTCAATTTCTCGTGTATGAGAAGCTGCTGAAGCTGGAGAACAATGATACGATCATCGGAGCTGTACAGGTCGCTGCCTTTACCGGACATGAGGCTCGATTTATGCGTGAACTGAGGAGTATTCTCGTTGTTGCGTCCATGGTTACCGTTGTACTGGCGTTCTCACTAGGGCTCTTCTTGGCGCAGAAATCTTTACGTCCGATTGAGAACATTATTAAAGCGACAGACCGGGTTCAGAAGGGTGCGGATCTCAGTGTAAGAATTCCGCGTGTCGGGCCGCCGGATGATGAGGTTGGTCAATTGACTGACCGTATTAACAGCATGCTTGGGCGAATGGAAGCCTTCTATAATGAGCTTGACGAGGCATACCGGGCACAGCGGAGATTCGTATCTGATGCATCGCATGAACTGCGCACTCCGCTGACTACGATTCGGGGAAATGTTGATCTGCTTGAGAAGATGTGGCTGCAAGAAAGCGGGACACTGGCGTTAACAGAAGTAGACAAGCAGCAAATGTCTATGGAGGCGTTAAGCGACATAGCAGATGAATCGCGTCGAATGAGCAGGCTCATCAATGATATGCTGTCACTGGCTCGGGCGGATGCCGGTTATGTGATGGAGAAGTCGATGATTGAATTGAAGTCGCTCGTTGAGGAAGTTGTGCGCAGAGCGCAATTCTTGCCGCGCAAGGCCGAATGGATTCTAGGAGATATAGCAGCAATCGAACAGAAAGTGGTATACGGCAACAAAGATTATTTGCAGCAGATGCTGTTCATCTTCATCGAGAATGCATTCAAATACACGGATGGCGGGTTTGTGCGTCTGGATGCGATTATTCAGGACGAGCAAATTGGCTTGAAGGTGCAAGATACGGGAATGGGCATGAATCAGAAGGAAGTTCCGTATATCTTTGAGCGATTCTATCGTGCTGACGTATCTCGCGGCGTTACTTCCGGAACGGGACTCGGTCTGTCGATCGCGAAATGGATCATTGATGAGCACCGCGGTTCTGTGGAAGTAGTCACGAAGCCAAATGAGGGGACGACGTTCATCATTTGGCTGCCGCTTGCTTCGGTCGACGAATGCGAGGGAGTTCCGGTATAATGAAGAAGCCGGATGCTTGTGGTGCAGTTTCATTGCAGCTCTTATAGCAGACGAAGCGATTGGAAGGGAAGCAGGTGTACTTGTGGAAGTAATGAAAATAACACCGCGCGGTTATTGCTATGGTGTTGTTGATGCAATGGTCATTGCACAGCAAACCGCACGCAATCTGGATTTGCCGCGGCCTATCTATATATTGGGCATGATTGTGCACAACAGTCATGTGACGAACGCATTCGAGGATGAGGGCATCATTACGCTTGATGGCCCGAACCGGATGGAAATCCTGGATCAAGTAGAGTCGGGGACGATTATCTTCACGGCGCATGGTGTATCGCCAGAGGTTCGCCGCAAGGCTCGTGAGAAGGGGCTTACGACTGTCGATGCTACCTGCCCGGATGTAACGCGTACGCATGATCTCATTCGCGAGAAGACGGCGGAAGGTTACCAGGTTATTTACATCGGGAAGAAAGGACATCCGGAGCCTGAAGGGGCAATCGGTGTCGCGCCGGACAGCGTTCATTTGATTGAGCGGGAAGAAGAAGTTCAGTCGCTTCAATTGGCGACAGACAAGATCATTATTACGAACCAGACGACGATGAGCCAATGGGACATTAAGCATATTATGAATCGATTGGTTGAGAAATTCCCATCAGCCGAAATCCATAACGAAATTTGCATGGCGACACAGGTTCGTCAAGCGGCAGTGGCGGAGCAAGCGGGAGAATGTGATCTCGTTATCGTTGTCGGCGACCCGCGCAGCAATAACTCGAACCGTCTTGCTCAGGTGTCAGAGGAGATTGCGGGTACGACGGCGTACCGTATTGGAGACTTGTCTGAGCTGGATGTGGAATGGCTGCGTGGCGTTAAGAAGGTTGGGGTAACCTCCGGCGCTTCGACGCCGACGCCAATTACAAAGGAAGTCATTGCGTTCTTGGAACAGTTCGACGAGGCGGATCCAGAGACATGGGAGAAGACGCGGACGGTAAATATGAAGAAGCTGCTTCCTCCTGTTAGAACGAAGTCGAAATCGTGAAGATGAAACAAAGGGACTAGCTGGTACGTAGAAATTAAGAAGAACAGGTTGGGTCAGAGAGGAGCAATCACGCATGAATATATCGATAAAGACAGTAATTGCAACACTCAGCAGTATTTGGCTGTGGGGCTCATTGAATCCTGTTGAGGAAGCGGGCTTCGGTCCAAAGTAATGTAACTTCATTTCATGAAGTGCTGTATGTGTAAATATATAGGAAAATGTGAATTGGCTCCCTCAAAGGAACTTAAATGCTAAGTTCTTTTGGGGGAGTTTTTTATTTTTTTACATGAAATTATTGGAAGTCTGTCACAATTGAATCATGGAGATTGTTATATACATGATAAAATGTTTCATAAATTGTACAAAAAAGGGGAATCATCCAATGAAAACAACGATGAAATTAGTAATTGCTACACTAAGCGGTATCCTGATGTTCGGTTCTATGAGCTTCGCAGTTCAGGCGGATCCATCCCAGACAGCGAGTGACACTGCGGCTGCCACATCGACTGATCAGGAGCTAACATTAGAAGAACAGAATAAGATATATGAAAAGGAAGTAAGAAGAATAGGGCAAGAGGCTAAAAATCCGGGTGACGTGTATGTTGCTTTTATTAGCAATAAAAAATTGATGTCCGGAATGGAATTCCTCTATATAGTCAATCCGCTTACGTTCAAAACATACGAAGAATATATAAAAAAGGCTGCTACGTATCAAGGGCCAGTATTGCAGAAGCCAACCAACCTGCCGAAGGGATATAAGTTAGTCAAAGCGGAAATCGAGTATCTGAAAAGTAAGGAATTCGAAGAAGAAGTAAAAAAAGAAGCCGCCATTGAGGGACAAGGCAAATTGCTTTATGCGAAGAAGTATGATTGGAAGGTACCGGGCGAAATCAAGCTTGAGTTTGTGAATGGGAAGAACACGTTTCTGTTTGATATGTACACCATCGACCCGAAAACAGCGAAAAAGCAAACAGGCTATGTCTATGAACCTGCTAGCGAAAAGGCAAAATACAATTTCCTGTCTTGGAGGGTGAAAGACAAAGCAATTACTATTCAAACGAACACGGATATGTCCAAGGAAGATCTAATCAAGCTTTCGAAAACGATGGTGCTTGAGAAAAAATAATAAGAGAAGCAGGGTTTCGTAATCGGACGAAGTATATCGAGTAACTCCCGGAGAAGCTGTGAAGGATTAGCAGTTTTTCTGGGGGTTATTTTTTCTTGTTTTTCAGGGATGATTTGAAAATGATGTCACGAAAGGCATGGTGAGAATTGTTATATAAGATGAGGCGATAAAACGTTAAAAGACTAGCGAGAGAGGGGCACTTGAATATGAAAATGACGATGAAAATAGCAATCGCAACGATAAGCGGTATCCTATTATTTGGTTCGATAAATCTCGCGGCAGAGGCAGCGTCTTCTCGTTCGATAAGCGATATTACGTTGAAGACGGCAGCTGCTAAACCAAAGACTATGACTGAGGGCGAGAAGTTGGAAAAAGCAGAGAGGGAGAGAATCAAAAAGTTGCTCGAAAAAAATCCGGATGATACCTATATCTTATATGTCAGTAATGAATTGACTAAAGTTAAAGGCAAAGCAGAGGTCGACATGTTGGGCAACAGCATGCCGAAATTTAGCAAGTATGAGGACTATCTAAAGAAGGCAGCCAGTTTGAAGGAAGCAACGCTGCAACAACCTGCTAACTTGCCCAAGGGATATGTCTTCTCCGCGGCAGAGATTATAGGTCCATATACCGCTGATTTTGCTGCAGAATTGAAAGCAGAAGCAAAAAAATTAAACAAACAGATTTACTCTAAAAAACTGAATTGGACGACTACAAACGAAACCAAATTAGAATTTAAAAATGGAGACAATTTTATCAAAATAAGCAGCCGTAAGCCTGATGCGGTGGATAAGAAAAATTTTAGTCAAGAGTATACCTATACAACCGCGGAAAAAATGAAAAAAGATAATCCATATGTAGGCGAGAAATATCTAGTAAATTCGTTGGTTTGGATCCAACACGGCAAGCTGCTTTCCATTCATGCGAATCCAAAGAATCCAATGACGAAGGAAGATATGATCAAGTTGGCGAAAACGATGGTCAAAAAGTAAGAATCGCCATGTTATTGATGCGAAATGTAAGATAGTCCGATATTGAAACCCTCGGGAAAGACGTAGATCAGCATGTCTAACCTGGGGGTATTTGCGTTTCTTTAATTAAAAGTTATGTCACAAACCAGACGGTTGAAATTGTTATATGAATGGTAGATATTACATGTCAAACAGGAAAGGTGCGATTTTATATGAATACGAAGATGAAAATAGCAATTGCTTCACAATGCAGCATTCTATTGTTCGGATCCATGCACCTCATGTCAGGCACAGCGTCAGATCATGCTATAAGCGGCATCAGCTTGAAGGCAGCAGCAACGAAACCAATGACTGCAAATGAAGGCGAGAAGTTGGAGCAAGCCGAGAAGGCTAAACTTGACAAACTGTTGGAAAAAAATCCGTGTGATATGTATCTGATATACAGCAGTTATCAGCCAAAGGGATTTGAGGTTTTTGGTTATGGCAATTTTAATCCGCGCTATGAGAAATACGAGGACTATGAGAAGTTGTTGCGTGTTATGAAAGAGCCGGCTCCGCAGAAGCCTGATGATCTGTCGAAGAGCTATACGTTCGACGGGGTTATTGTTGCTGCGCCATATACAAATGAGTATGCGGCGGCCATGCAGGCTGAGGCGAAAAAGCTCGGCAAAAAGGTGTATTCAAAGAAGCTTGAATGGAAGGATACGAATATGATCCAGTTGCGTTTTGTGAACGGCAAAGATTATATTCAGTTCTCTAGTTATCGGATTGAAGAGATGGATAAGAAACAACAAGGATATGTCTATATCGCTGCTGCGGATGTGAAAAAGAAAAATCCAAAACTTGATCCTAAATTTATTACGACCACATTAAATTGGTATGAACAGGGTAAGGGGTTCTCGATTTCAACCAATGCTGAAAATCCGTTGACGAAGGAAGACCTGATTAAGCTAACGAAAACGATGGTCAAAAAGTAGAACTACTGAGAATCATGTCACGGAAGGCATGATGAAATTTGTTATATATGATGAGACGATCAGAAGAATAACTAGAGAGGGGCAATTAGAAATGAAAATGACGATGAAACTAGCAATCGCAACGATAGGCGGCATCTTATTAATTGGTTCGATGAATCTCGCAGCAGAGGCAGCGTCTTCTCGTTCCACAAGCGATATAGCGTTGAAGACAGCAGCAGCTGAACCAAAGGCTATGAGTGAAGGCGACAAGCTGGAAAAAGCAGAGCAGGAGAGAATCAGAAAATTGATTGAAAAAAATCCGGATGATACGTATATCGTATATGTCAGCGGTGGGATCAATCAACGTAAAAAAGCTAGTACATATTTTATGGGAAACGTCCAGCCACATTTTGAAAAGTATGAAGATTATCGTAAAAAAGCATCAACCTTGAAGGAGGCAGTACTACAGCAACCGGTCGACCTTCCGGATGGTTATCAACTCATGAATGGAGTAATCATAGGTCCATTCAACAATGAATATGTTAAAGAAATTGAGACCGAGGCCAAGAAGTTAGGGAAGACGATCTATTCCAAGAAAATCAACTGGACAGCTTCGAACGGGATACGACTAGAGTACAAAAATGGAGACGATTATATTACATTAGGAAGCAGAAATCTTGATTCGGTGGATTTGAAGCAAAATAAACAAGGATATACCTATGTAAGTGCAGCAGAAACAAAAAAGAAAAATCCTAAACTCGAAACTAAGAATTTATGGAACGAGCTGAACTGGAGAGAAAATGGGAAGTTGTACTATATCCTAACCAATGCTGAAAATCCGTTGACGAAGGAAGATTTGATTAAGCTGGCGAAAACGATGGTGAAAAAATAGCTTGTGTCCAAGCCCATGCAGTCCGAATAGGATGTGTGGGCTATTTTTTGAGTGTGATCAACGTAATCCTTAGATTAATAGGCGTCAAATTTTTGCGTGTATGATTAAGGAGATTCAGAAGAGAAACTTGTTGACATTAATTAACTACAGACGTAGTATGGAATATAACTACATATGTAGTATAAAGAATAAATTTTTTTGGGGGTTTCATGCATGAATCACATACCACCAATTACAGATGCGGAATTGGAAGTCATGCGCGTCTTGTGGGAAAAACCAAATTGTCCTTCCAGCGAGATCGTAAAACGGATGACGGAGCGCATGGAATGGAGTCCGAATACGAGCCGTACGCTTCTGAATCGATTAGTGCAGAAGAAAGCGGCGGGAGTGAAGCTGGAAGAGGGTTCGAAGCGCAGTCAGCTATTTTTTTCAATCATTAGCGAGCAGGAATACTTGCGATCTGAGACGACCTCCTTTATGAAAAAGCTGTATGGCGGGGCATTGAAGCCGATGCTGGCCCATTTTCTAGAGGACAAGAAGCTGAACGCGCAGGAAATCGAGGATCTCAAGGCTTTATTTGATGATAAACGCGGTGACGAACTGGAAAAGAGAGATAACGAATGAGTCCAACCTTGCATGAATGTTTATTATCGTTTTTCGGCTGGGTGCTCCGCGGATCTTTTATGGCCAGTATTCTTATCGTGCTGGTTCTTATCCTGCAATTTTTATTTAAGAACAAGCTTGAAGTGAGGTGGAAGTATCTGCTCTGGGTACCTGTAGCGATTCGTCTGCTGCTGCCTTGGGCGCCGGAATCTTCACTCAGCCTATACAATGTTTTTTCGTTGGAGGCCATCGTTCCCGTTAGTCAAGAACAATCACAAGCTCAACTTCCATCGGCTTGGAACAGCTTGTGGGAAGGTGCAGGGGCAAGGAGCGAAGCAAAGGCTCAAGCAGAGAATGCTGCTGATTCGGATAAAAGCGTCCTCTTAGAAAGAAAAATAGAGGTATCCAACTCGTCTCTTGAATCAGATACCACATGGGACATGGGCTTTTGGTGGAGTGGGTTCAAGCAAATGGGCTTCACCAATATGCTGATGTCAGTTTGGTTCTTGGGTGTCCTGCTTTTTGCTGCGAAAACCGTTGTTGACCAGTTTCAATTGAAGCGAGCCCTTCGTGAGGGCAGAACAATTGAGACACCTTATTTATCGACCGTGTTCCGCGAAACAAAATTGCTAATGGGCGTACAAAGTGCTGTGCGGTTTGTAGCCAGTGAGCGCATTCCTGGGCCTGCGGTAGTCGGTTTTCACAAGCCGGCGATTGTAATTTCGCCGAGTCTGCTCGTCACGCTGCGAGGGGAACAGCTTCAGTGTATTTTAGCGCACGAGTTTGGGCACATCCAGCGGCGGGATGTGGCGGTGAACTGGATGATGCACATTCTGCTCATTATCCATTGGTTTAATCCGTTGTTGTGGCTTGCTGTACATAAAGCAAGGCAGGATCAGGAGATGGCCTGCGATGCATGCGTGCTGGATCGTTTGAGTTTACAGCCAAATCCACAACATAACCATACATACGGGCAAACCATTATCCATGTGCTAGAGCATTTTCATTTGTCAGGAAAACAACATCACCCAGGGATTGCCGGATTATCCGCAACGCATAAACAAATGAAGAGAAGATTGCTAATGATCAAGCGATTTCATAAAAAATCCTACCATTTGTCCATTTTAGGGGTGGCACTTATTGTTGCGCTTGGCAGTGTGTCGCTGGTAAATGCGAAGGGTAACGATGTTGATGTTGCCTCATCCCCTACTGTAAACGAGATCGCTTTGAAAACGCCGGCAGCTAAACCTAAAGCTGAAGGGAAGAAGCTGGAGGAAGAGGAGAAGGAGAGAATCGCCAAATTGCTAGAAAAAAATTCGGATGATACGTATATCGTATATGCCAGCAATGAAGTAAAAGGCGGTCTCCCCGTTGAGGGTTTTTCTCTTTCTGAATTTTATCTAATGGGAAGTCCTTCTCCTAGCTTCGATACCTATGAGGCTTATCTCAAAAGAGCATCAGCTTTGAAAGAGGCGGTACCGCAGCAGCCGGCTGACTTGCCGGATGGTTATATCTTTAGCAGAGCGGAAATTGATAACGTGTTCACTTCAAAGGATTTTGCACCAGTGAAGGCCGAGGCTAAAAAGCTGGGCAAACAGGTATATTCCAAGAAAATGAATATAACAAATAGCGATCATATTTCGCTAACGTACACGAATGGTGAAGACTTTATCAATATAACGAGTTTCCATTGGAAGGAGAAAGATTTAGAAGAATATAAAAGTAGGAAGGAAAAGGAATACAAGTATATATCTGCTAAAGAGGTGGAAAAGAAACATCCAAATCACGAAGGCAGAAATTATCTTAGTTGGCTAGATCGTGGGAAGAGCTTCCAGATTGTAACCAATCCGAGTAATCCATTGACGAAGGATGAGCTGATCCAGTTAGCGAAAACGGCAGTATTAGAATAGCCTTGTAATCAACCTATTTTTTAGAAATGGCCTATAGAAACCGTATCCGAGCTTGTAAAAAGCCCATGCAGTCAGAATCGATTGCATGGGTTATCTTTTTACGTGTAACCCACAAATTGATATAAAGGTGAAAAATGTAGATAAATCGGGTTGACATTTATAAACTACAGATGTAGTATCAATATAAACTACAAATGTAGTTTTAAATGGATCAAAAATGAGAGGAGTTCTGCAAAATGAAAGTAGCATCAAAAGTGGCAATCACAGCACTAAGCAGCGTGTTAATGTTGGGTTCTTCTTCCGTAAATCTCATGGCAGAGGCAGCCCCATCTCGTACTTCAAGCAATATGACCGTAAAGACAGCAGCCGCCAAACCGGAGCTGATAAGTGAAGGTGCAAGGTTA
Organism: Paenibacillus sp. NAIST15-1; assembly: GCF_001894745.1. GTDB lineage: Bacteria > Bacillota > Bacilli > Paenibacillales > Paenibacillaceae > Paenibacillus_B > Paenibacillus_B suaedae. The sequence goes on along the minus strand of NZ_BBYF01000018.1, from coordinate 84,797 downwards.
GTGGAAGAAGAGAAGGATAAGATTAACAAATTGTTGGAAAAAAATCCGAATGATACGTACATGTTATATGTCAGCAGTGAATTGAAGAAAGAAAAAGAAAATATTCCGGAAGGGTGGATTTCATTCTCAGAAGTATCCTTTATGGGAAGCCCCCGAACTCAAAGCTTCGATACCTATGAGGCCTATATCAAAAGAGCATCGGCCTTGAAAGAGGCGGTGCCGCAGCAGCCAGCCGACTTGCCAGAGGGTTATCGTTTAAGTAAAGCGGATATTTATTCTGTGTTCACTCCCAAGGATTTGGCAGCCATAAAAGCCGAGGCTAAAAAGCTGGGCAAACAGGTATATTCGAAGAAGATGAACATGATCAAAAGCGACCATATCTCACTAACGTACACAAAAGGACAAGACTTTATTAATATAGCGAGTTTTCATTGGGACGAGAACGATTTAGAAGAATATAAGAAGAAGAAGGAAAAGGAATATAGCTATACATCAGCGAAAGACATGGAAAAGAAAAATCCGAATCACGAAGGAAGAAATTATCTTAGTTGGAGAGAAGACGGAAAAAGCTTCCAAGTGGAAACCAACAAGAACAATCCGTTGACGAAGGAAGAGTTGATCATGTTAGCAAAAACGGTAGTAAAAAAATAGATATATAGACGGAATTACTGTACAAGCCCATGCAGCTAAATAGAATACATGAACCAAGTCCACCCCCATAAACTTCAATTGTAGGTTATGAGGGTGGCTCAAAATGAGAGGAGCGCTATAGCATGAAAACAGTATCAAAAGTAGCAATCACAGCACTGAGTAGTATTTTTTTGTTGGGTTCTTCGGTGAACCTTAAGGTAGAGGCGGCCCCATCTCAACCTTCAAGCAATATCTTACAGACGGCAGCTGCTAAACCAGCGGCGATTAGCAAAGGTGAAAAGTTAGTAAATGAAGAGAAGGAGAAGATAAATAAATTATTGGAAAAAAATCCGAATGATTCGTACATTTTATATGTCAGCAAGGAATTAAAGAAAGAAAAAGACAGTCTTCCAGCTGGAAAGATTTCCTTCCCAGAATTCACCTTCATGGGAAGCCCCCGAACTCAAAGCTTCGATACGTATGAGGCTTACATCAAAAGAGCATCGGCCTTGAAAGAGGCGGTGCCGCAGCAGCCGGCTGACTTGCCGGAGGGTTATCGTTTAAGTAAAGCGGATATTATTTCTGTATTCACTCCTAAGGATTCAGCAGCAATAAGAGCCGAGGCTAAAAAACTGGGCAAACAGGTATATTCGAAGAAGCTGAATGTGATCAAAAGCGACCATATCGCGCTAACGTACACGAAGGGAGAAGACTATATCAATATATCGAGTTTTCATTGGGACGAGAAAGATTTAGAAGAATATAAAAAGAAGAAAGAAAAGGAATATCTGTATACATCCGCGATAGAAATGGAAAAGAAAGATCCGAATCACGAAGGAAGTAATTATCTTAGTTGGAGAGATGGTGGAAAGAGCTTTCAAATTGTAACCAATAAGGATAATCCGTTGACGAAAGAAGATCTGATCAAGCTGGCGAAAACGACATTGAAAAAATAGCTATATATATTCATATTCGTTCATACGTAAAAGCCCATGCAATCTAAATAGAATGCATGGGCTTTTATAAGGTTAAAAACACAAAACAGGTTGACATTGTAAAGGTACAATTATAGCATGAGTATAACTACATGCGTGGTCTTGAACGATTGAGTTTGGAGGTTTCATGAATGAATAAAGTACCGCCTATTACGGATGCTGAACTGGAGGTTATGCGCGTATTGTGGGCGCGTCCCGATTGTCCTTCCATTGAGGTAGTCAATCAAATGACGGATTTGATGGAGTGGAGCCCGAATACGACTCGGACGCTCCTGAGCCGATTGGTTCAGAAGGAAGCAGCCGGTGCAAAGCTGGAGAAGGGGTCGAAACGAAACTATTTGTACTACCCGCTTATCAGCGAGCAGGAGTACCTGCGATCCGAAACCAAATCCTTCATGAAAAAGCTGTATGGCGGAGCTTTGAAGCCGATGCTGGCCAACTTTTTGCAGGATAAAAAGCTAAATGCACAGGAAATCGAGGATTTAAAATCGTTATTTGACGAGAACCGTGATGACGGTGGATCAAAAAAGAGCGATGCGTAAATTCGAATTCATGCGCTACTACAACCCTTGGAGAAGACGGCGATACAGCCAGTCTTATTCCAAGGGATTTTTTTATTTATTTGATAAAAAGTCGATCCGTGTCACAATTCTCGTTTTTAAGTTGTTCATATAGATGAGAAGAAAATTTCCATAATAGAGGTACAGGGGAGAATTGTCTTTATGAAAATGACGTCAAAACTAGTAATTGCAGCAATATGCGGGTTGCTAATGTTCAGCCATATGAACAATGGCGCGGAGGCGGCGCCAGCCAAGAGTACAATTGACTATACCGTGAAAGGCCCTTCGGGAGAGCCGAAGGTCTTTGAAGATGAGTTGGCAAGACTGCACAAGCTGGTTGAGCAAAATCCGGGTGATGCTTATGCCGTATTTATCGACAATGAAAAGACGAAAAGCAAGGGGCAGGAAATTATCTTCACCGGACATGTCGCCCCTTCATTTGAAACCTATGAGAATTATTTGAAGAAGGCCACTGATTTGAAAGGAACCGTATTAGTAGAGCCTACAAATCTGCCAGAAGGGTATTCCTTAACGAAAGCAGAAATACGGTGCCCATATAGTCCGCAATTTAAGAACGATTTGCGAGTAGAAGCCAAAAAGAAAGGTGCAGCGGTGTTGTCTAAGAAATATGAATGGACGGAAGCGGGGCAAATTATACTGAAATATATGAACGGTGAGGATACGTTGCTTTTGGAATATATTGCACTTGGTTCGAAAGCATCCCCTGCCCAGAAAGGGTATCATTATCAAACTGCTGAAGAGGCAAGACAAAAGTTGCAGCCAGAATATCGGGATAGCCCGCAGCAAAACACACTTCTATGGACGGAACAAGGCAAGCAATTTCGAATTATAACCAATGAAGGAAATGCATTGACTCAGGAAGACTTAATCAAACTTGCGGAAACGATGGTCAGAAAATAATGTCACAAATGAGGAGGTTGAAGTTGTTATATATAATAGGTGATTCAAGAATGAAGGAGGAAATGTGGAAGTGAGCACATATAAACAATCATTATTGAAGAAGATGATAGCAGTAACTTGTATGGCAGCTATATTGGGTACAGGAGCAGGAATGGCTGTCGTTGATTTGCCTACCGCAAGTGCAGCGGCATCCGGATCAAGTGTGTTACAGGAATGGGGGGACTCAGGGGCAAAGGCAGCCAGCAAAAAAGGCTTGACCACAGTGAAAAATGCGAAGGCAACAAAAGATGGAGTTACATTGATCGTGCCTGAGCTTATGTACGACGGTGCTCGCTTTGTGATGGTGTTGAAGTCCGAAGGCGGAGAGAATCCGCTATATGCTAGTAAGAGCTATCTGCTGAATGGACAGCCGCTTCAGGTGGACAAGCTGGCGATGATGGCAAGTTCAGTTCCTGTGGAAAATGGAAAAGAGAATAATATGAGCATGGTTGAGTTTACAAATGCCATCGATCCGAAAACGGGAGAGCCTATTCTTCCGAATGAGTTCGAATTGACAATTAATGCGAAGTTTGAGGCAGCAGAGGTGTCCCTAGTCATTCCGGTGAAAAACATCTCCAAACGGGATATTAACATACAGCCGAATGCAAAGAAAAATACGCAGAAATTCAGTTATGAGGTAACCAATCTGCGAATGACCGATGCAACGACAATGCTTCAAATTCACAGCAAGGGAGAAATTCCAAGCAGCAGCACGAAGCGGCCGAATAAGTATCATCAATCCAAAATGTATTACGAAATCGTAGACGATAAAGGCAACGAGTTAGTTCAGTTCAGACTGGGCACGTATGCGAAAAAGCCGGATAAAGAATATAATGAAAAAATCATGTATGCTCCATCTGTTTCTGGGACTAAATTTATTACTGTAAAACCATTTACGCTTTTTGTCGATAAGAACGGGCTGCCTCTTGAGGATAAAAAACGAAACATGATAAAGGACTACCACAAAGCACTGGAAATGAAAATTCCGGTTACTTCATAAAAAGTCATAAAAAATAATAGGAAGGAACTTATCACGAAAAGCCCGAGAAAAAACCGCGTACATCGCGGTTTTTTTTATTTTTTTACACGCACTTATTGACAACATGAAAGCTGAGGGTTATATTTCACTTATTAAGTACTTAGTAAATTAAATGATAAGCTAATGTCTTTACATCTTAAAAGGGTCAAGGAGGTTCGAAATTTATGGATGTCCGATTGGAAAATGACTTGGTGCTTTGGATTCATCATGTGGGAAAAGGAGACATCTCTCTGGTTGGAGGAAAGGGGGCGAATCTCGGGGAAATGATCCGGGCAGGATTTCCGATTCCGCGAGCTTTTAGTATATCGGCTTTGGCATATAAGCGTCAGATTGAGCAAACGATTATCGCAAGTAAGCTGGAGGAATTGGAAAGAGAACATAGCCATGATCCGGAATATCAAAGCCATTCTTCCAGAAAATTGTTTTTGGAAACACCAATGCTTCCAGAGATTGAGGAGCGCATTCGCGAATATTATCGCCAATTGGGCAACGAAGTCAGGGTGGCAGTGCGATCCTCGGCTACCGCTGAAGATTTGCCTGAGGCGTCTTTTGCCGGACAACAAGAGACCTTTCTGGGCGTTCATGGAGAAGAGGCTTTGCTCCACTCCGTTCGGGAATGTTGGGCTTCCTTGTGGGGAGAGAGAGCTGTACATTACCGCAATCAACAGGGATTTACCCACAGCTCCGTTGCATTGAGTGTCGTTGTACAAGAAATGGTGGACTCCGATGCTGCGGGCGTTCTGTTCACAGTCAATCCCTTGAATAGTTGCCACGATCAGATGTTAATCACGGCGAGCTTAGGTCTCGGTGAAGCTGTAGTGTCTGGAATTGTTACCCCAGATACCTATCGGATTGCGAAGGAAACCCTTGAAATCATTGATTGCGAAATTGGAAAAAAGGAAGAGATGGTAGTCCAACAGGAGCAGGGAAGTGTCGTCGTGCCGGTTCCACCCCAGTTACAGACGAGACCTTGTTTGTCGGATTCGATGGTTATAGATCTTTGTCGCATAGCCAAAAAAGTGGAGGAGCATTATGGTTCGCCGCAGGATATCGAGTGGGCCGTGAAACATGACCGAATTTACTTGCTTCAGTCCCGTCCTATAACAACATTGCACAGCTTGCAGCATGCAACAGATGGAGCGATCCGTCTTCCCGATGAAGACGAGCAGGTGTACGCTGGTTGGATTTATCTCGGACGAATTCCTCGTTTTGCTCGTAAGCGGTTTTTACCCGTACTCGTTGACCATTTTCCTGAGCCGCTGCGTCCGCTAGATTTTGATAGTAGTCTTACTCCAGCTCTTGCCGGAGTAAGGAGGGCAGCAAAAGAATTAGGTATAGAAATGCCTGAAGATATTTCCTATCAGCATCCGACTGGACTAATTTTATTCAATCCGCCGGTTCCAGCCAACTTGCGAACGATAGCTGCTCTTCCGGTTGCCTGGTTGAAGCTGAAAGGCTGGATCAAGTATGACCCGCTGCAAGAGTGGCTGCAGGTAGACCAACCGTATTTGCGTTCCCTGCTTCCTGTTGAATCCGTCCATCTGGATTCCTCACCGCAAGATTTGGTTAGGGAGATTAAGAAATTGGAAGGGGTGATAAGTGAGCTTATGTATCGCCGTTTCCGAAAATATATGGCCGCTGGCGTCGCGGCCCAGAGCAAGCTGGACAAGATGCTTCATCGTGCGAATGTAAAGCAAGTCTATTTAATGAAGCAAAAATTGCTGCAGGCTCTGGATTATAAAACGGCTGTTGCAAACCGGGACATGAAGGAGTTAGCTAGAGTTGCGGTTGCCAGTCCTGTTGTTTTGGACATATTGGAGAAGCAGCCGTTTGGCAGAATGTACGAGACGATTATGAATAGTGATGGCTGTAGGGCATTCAAGGAAGCGATTGGACGCTTCTTGAGCAAACACGGATGCCGATGTGCATCAGGAATGGAACCGCAGCCGAGCTATCCGTCATGGAGAGATGAGCCTGACAACGTCTTAAGCATGGTCCAAGCTCTGATTCAACATCCAGAGGGGCTGATTGATGATGAGAAGGAACGAACAGAAGAATATCATAATGCCCGTGCGGAAATCGTACGACGATTGAAAAAGCCGCAATGGATTGAAACGTTCGAAAAGGCGCTGGATATGACTAGGGGATTTTGGGTCGCTCGCGAGGCTACGTTGTATATGTACGAAGAGATTGTTGCGATTCTCCGCGACCGTATCAAGCAAGTTGCTGCGTGGCTCATAGCAGAAGAGAAAATACGGGATGAACGGGATCTGGATTTTGTTACGTTCAATGAATTGGAGAGCATGATTGCTGACAAACATGAAGCGGAAATGGCGGAACTCGCACTTCAGCGCCGAGAAGTATGGAACCGAATGAATAATTACAGAAGTTCCGATGCCATCAATAAGTCAGAAATTGAAGAAAAAGTACTCACTGGAGCCGGGGCAAGCCAAGGAGAAGCTCAAGGTGTCGTTAAGGTGATTCGAGGGCCTCAAGAGTTCCATAAACTGAAGCGGGGAGATATTCTCGTATGCGTGAATACGAATCCAGCTTGGACACCACTTTTCTCTGTAGCTGCAGCTGTTGTAACGGATACAGGTGGCGTATTGTCACACTCGGCAATTGTAGCCAGAGAATATGGCATTCCTGCGGTCATGGCATGCGAAAATGCTACGAAATTCCTTTCTGATGGTGATCGGGTTATCGTGAACGGAACAACAGGCATGGTACAACTGTTGCGATGAAGGCGGGGGCGACATGAGGCATAACTTTACTATCATTTGTATGATTATTGGAACATTTGTGGTTCCGCTCAATTCATCCATGGTTGCATTAGCTCTGGAACCAATAGCGAACGAGTTCCAAGTGCCGCTTTCCCAAGGGGCATGGGTAGTCACGATATATCTAATAGGGATGGCTGTCTTTCAAATCTTCGCAGGACGATTCGTGGATCGATTCGGCAGCAGGCCAATTCTTTTTAGCGGTACAGTCATGTTTGCGTTAGGAACAATAATATGTTGGCTTGCCCCGACCTTTATGGGCTTGTTAATAGGCAGACTCATCCAAGCGAGTGGGGGCGCTGCACTCGTGCCAGCTAGTTCTGTACGATTGCGTGAGATGACGCCGACTGAAAGACAAGGGAGAATGTTTGGATTGTTAGGGGCTGCAGCTGGGATAGGAGCTGCACTAGGACCGCCGCTAGGTGGCTTATTTATTCATTATTATCATTGGCGTTTCCAATTTATAGTTACATTAATACTGATGCTTTTTCCTATTACGTTATTAGCGAACAAGAACCTAATATGCCGAGCTAGAAAGACGCAAAAGAAAATAAGGCAAACGAATGATTTTGTACTTCTTCGATTAGTAAGAGAGCTGTTTAAAATTCGCTCCTTTCGAGCTGCTGCTGCATCGGTATTCTTAAACAATTTCATGGTGTATCTGTTGCTGATGTGCGTGCCTTTGCTTGTAAAAGAAAAGTGGTATTTTAATTATGCAGGAAGTGGAACGGTAATGCTTGTCTTCTCCGTCGCTATGATCGCAGCTACAGCAGCAGGAGGTGCAATGAGCGATCGATTTGGAAAGCGCCCAGCTGTTCTCGCCGGATGTATACTCGCTGCCATTGCGGGTGGACTACTCTTGATAGCAAGCTCAAGCCAACTATTAGCACTGTTTATTGTTGGTGTCGGTTTGGCTGGGCTTAGCCTCGGAAGTGGAAATGCAGCAATACAGGCAACGGCATTGGAAGCTGGAGAAGCACAAGGAGCAGGAATAGCGGCTGGAATTTATTATGTCATACGATACCTAGGTTCGATTGCATCTACGTTATGGCTATCCATAGCATCTATCGATGGGTTAGCAGTAAACTTCTCCTTGCTGTTGGCGGGATTTATGGTCAGCGCTATCGCGGCAATACCTTGTACTATTGGTATACCTATGAAAACGAGCACTGCTTCGGAGAAAAATTGACATGTATAGATTGATTTGTTAGTTTGATAGTAAATCAGTCTAAAGGTTGTTCTAAAAGCCCAGCCAGACTTTTTGAACATGAAATATTCGTTAAATGGAGCCGCAAATGACAAAAATCACTCTTCGTCAACAAAAAGCACTTGAAACCAAGAACAAATTAATCGATTCTGCGTTAAGAGTTTTTTCTGAAAAGGGATATGACTCAAGCACGACCAAAGATATCGCTCGTGAAGCAGAGGTCACGGACGGATTAATCTATCATTATTTCAATTCCAAGGAAGAATTGCTCTGGGCAATTTTAGAGAAGCACACCCTTAATCATGAATTGAAGAATACAGCAACTATGGATCCCTTGCAAAATCAACCATTAGATGTGATGCTAAATATGTATTTTGCAAATTTGATGGATATGCTGCATGAAAAAAAAGAGCTAATTGTTATGTTTTTCGGAGAAGCGCAACGAAATCAAGAAGTACGGAATCGGCTTGTTATGACGATAGAAGAGGGAATACAGCCTTTGTATCAATTATTGAAACAGCATGTGAGTAGGGATGATGAATACCTCTTCTCTGCAATACGTAATGTCCAGATGACATTGGTCATGTACTTCTTATTATATGATAGATTTCAAACCGAACCCGTGGAGAGAACTCGTTATATTCATATAACTGTTCAGCAGTTCATGCAAGTGATTTCGCAATGAGAAGAGCCATATATGGTTGTACGAAAGTTTTAATAGCTGCCTCAATGAAAATGAGGATGCGAAGGAATCGTGCCTATTCAGCACGGTTCTCTTTTTATATATGACGAATTGTCAAAACTCCGATTGTGACAACTTACTCGAAAAATAGTTGCATCAAAAGGGTTGACGATCCGGTGGTTGTTCTGTATAGTTTCTTTAATAGTTAAAAGCATAAAAGCTTATACGCATTAAAGTATTAAAGTGAATGTCAAAGTAAAACTACAATAAGAAGTGTCATTGATGAACGCATTTCTGCTTTAAGGGGTTAACTGGCACTGCGCATAGAAAGGGTGTACAATCATGATTGTTATTGTAAATAATGAGACATCTGAAGAACAGATCGCGAATATAGCCAGCATCATTGAAGGGCAAGGCAATCAAGTTCATATATCCCGTGGCACGGCTCATACGGTAATTGGGATCATTGGACATGCGGAGCCGAAGCTGGCAGAACATCTTAGACAAATGAAGGGCGTAGAGAACGTGGTTAAAATTACGAAATCATACAAACTGGCAAGTCGTGACTTCCATCCGGAAGATACGGTAATTGAAATACGCGGCGTGAAAATCGGCGGCGGCAATTTGGTAGTTATGGGAGGGCCGTGTGCGGTTGAATCACCTGCTCAAATCAATGAGATTGCACGGCTGGTGAAGGCAGCAGGCGGACAAATTCTGCGCGGAGGAGCGTTCAAGCCGCGTACGGGGCCTTACAGCTTCCAAGGCATAGGCGTAGAAGGACTTGAGATGATGAAGGAAGCAGGCGAGAAGTACGGCCTTCTTACCATTACAGAAGTGATGACGCCAGAGTATGTAGATATTTGTGCGGAGCATGCGGATATTTTGCAGGTTGGCACACGGAATATGCAGAACTTCGATCTGCTGCGCAAACTTGGAAAATGCGGCAAACCGGTATTGCTCAAGCGCGGCTTCAGCGCAACTTATGACGAGTGGCTTAATGCTGCGGAATATATATTGGCAGGCGGCAATCCGAATGTCATGCTGTGTGAACGCGGTATTCGCACATTCGAGACGTATACACGGAATACATTTGATTTGACTGCAATTCCGGTTATGAAGCAGCTTAGCCACTTGCCGGTCATTGCCGATCCAAGCCATGCGACAGGACGCCGCGAGCTGGTAGAGACGATGTCAAAGGCATCTGTGGCTGCTGGTGCGGACGGTCTTATTATTGAAATGCATACTGATCCAGACAATTCGATGACAGGCGATGGGGTGCAGTCCCTCTTCCCGGATCAATTCGCTGGCCTGCTGCGCGAGCTGGAGCAGCTTGCTCCACTGTGCGGCAAAACATTCGAGACGAAGAAGATGGATCCAGCCTTTTTTGATACGTGGGAAAAATAAAAATGGCGCAAAATAAGAGGTAAGCCTAAACAATTAGGTTTACCTCTTTTTCTATATACTTTCAAAACAAAAACTATATACTTTTTAATTTAAACATATATAATAAACAAAGAAATAATTTTAGAAAAAGGAAGTTGAAGAACATGACATTAACCATGGGCTTTATCGGGTTTGGGAAGTCAGCCAACCGGTATCATTTGCCTTACGTGAATACGCGTAAGCATATAAAAGTAAAAACAATTTATGTCCGGCACGTTAACGAACAATTAGCGGCTCCATATCGCGAAAAGGGTGTTGCCTTCACCACTGATTTGGATGAACTATTGAACGACAAAGAAATTCAATTGGTGACGATCTGTACGCCAGCACACACGCACTACGAATTGGCGAAACGAGTTATACTTGCAGGGAAATCAGTTATCGTTGAAAAACCATTCTGCGATACCGTTGAACACGCGAAAGAATTATTAGCTTTAGGCCGCGAAAAGGGTGTAGTCGTGATGCCTTACCAAAACCGTCGCTTCGATGGTGATTTCTTAGCTGTCAAGCAGGTCGTTGAACAAGGCTTCCTTGGCGACATTATGGAAGTTGAATCGCATATTGATTATTTCCGTCCTGGTTCAATCAGCCGCGAAGGTGCGAAAGAAGAAGGTTCATTCTATGGATTGGGTATTCACATGATGGATCGCATGGTTTCGCTATTCGGACGTCCAGATGTGGTGACCTACGATATTCGCAATAATGAAGTGGAGGGTGCGGTTGATAACTATTTCGATGTGGATCTTCATTACGGACACCAATTGAAAGTTAAACTGAAAACCAACCATGTCGTAGCAAAAGATTATCCACGCTTTATCGTTCACGGAACAAATGGCTCATTCATCAAGTACGGTGAAGATCAGCAGGAAAATGATCTGAAAGCAGGCATTATGCCTGAGAGTGCAGGCTTTGGTGAAGATTCACCGATGTACTATGGCATTGCAAAATACCGGAACGCGAACGGTGATTGGATTGAAAAACAAATCAAAACTCCGCTTGGCGATTACGGTCGTTTCTATGATGCAGCGTATGAAACCATCGTACATGGCGCAGCAAAGCTTGTAAAAGACGAAGAGGCGATAACAAGCATGGAAATCTTGGAGAACGGATTTGCAGCACCATCCCCTTCCGTTTATAAGCTTGAGGCATTGCATTTGAATGAATAGAAGGTGTCTAAGCAGAACATCCAGCACATAGGAGGCGAGGAAATGGCAAGCGGGTCTACGCAAATAAAATACCTCGCCATTTACCAAAAAATCAAACAGCAGATTCTAGACGGTGAGTATAAAGTCAATGAGAAAATCCCAAGCAGCCCGATCCTTGCTGAAGAATTCGGTGTGTCGGTTCTCACCATCAAAAAGGCGTTGGATCTGTTAGTTCGTGACGGCTACATCATCCGCCGACGGGGCAGTGGAACGGTGGTACAGGATTGGCATCAGCAGGAGAAGGCGCGAATGATTCAGACCTTAACCGGTACGAAAGCTGTATACGGCAGTGAGGTTGAAAGCAAGATCATCGAGTTTGTGATTGTCGGCGCAGATGAAACCATTGCCGGAAAATTGGGGATTGCAGCCGGCGATTTTGTCTATAAAATCATCCGTCTCCGCATCATTCACGGTATTCCAACGATTATGGAGCATACATGGATGCCGATTTCGGTCATACCAGGTGTTGAAGCATCGGTTCTAGAGCAATCAATATACTCGCACATACAAAACAAGCTTGGTCTTGAAGTGGGGACATCGATTGTCCGGGTCAAAGGAATTCGCCCAGATGAAAGGGAAAAGCAGTTTATGGACGTGCAGGATCAGGATTTCCTGATGCGGGTCGAACAGGTAGCCTACCTGACTGACGGACGCACCTTTGAGTACTCTTACGCCGACCATCTGCCAGAAACCTTTGAATTTGAAACTGTCATTACCGCGAAGAATTATAAAGAATCATAGACGTAACAGGATGGAGCGATTTATTTGCCCATCCTGTTTTTATTTATCCTCAATTAAGCGTTAACCTCAGAATCACTTTTGTAGCCCGGTTTCCTTTGGAAATCTCGAATGCGTTCAGGAATGAAGATTGATCGATGAACCTCCAGGTGTAAAAGTTGATGCTGGTGTAGGCATGAAAGAATACGGATATAAAAGATGATTTCTTAGACGAGTAAGTAATTGACGCAGCTGAAATTTTTAATGATAAAACTTATCTATATGTGTGATTGTGCAAATAAAATGAATGATAGGTTATGTACCAAAACGTAGTGCGCTGATAAAAATGAGTTCAAACGATCAGGTATTGATGAAGTTAGTCTAAAATATACCGGAATGATCATGAATATTTAAGGTGTGTAGGGAATGAAATCGATTTTAGTGTTAGATAACCTTACATACAATAAAAAAATACCTTACATGAGTATTGACGAAAGAGCATCCTGCTACATATAATAATTTCAACAAATAATACAAAGTGAACATTCGGATGAAAAGAATATGAAATGTTCGGATTGGGGAGGAATCGAGATGTCAGTCAATACCGTGTTGGAGTTAATGAAAGAGAAACAAATTGAGTATGTGGATTTTCGTTTTATTGATCTGTTAGGTCGTGCGCATCATATCAGCTTGCCTGCATCCGAAGTGGATGAGAGCACGTTCGAGAACGGCGTTGCGTTTGACGGTTCCTCGATTACTGGTTTCCGTGGAATTGAAGAATCCGATATGGTCATGATGCCAGATACGGAGAGCAGTTATGTCGATCCATTTACGGCACGTCCGACGCTCATTATTATGTGCAACATCTTCACGCCTGACGGCGAGCGTTATGAGCGTGATCCTCGCAGCATTGCACAGAAGGCGGAAGAGTATTTGGCAACCACAGGAGTAGGCACGGATGCTTACTTTGCGCCAGAATCTGAATTTTTCATCTTCGATGATGTTCGTTATGAGAATACAATGAACAGTTCTTCCTTCTTCGTCGATTCCGAAGAGGCTTCTTGGAACACGAACCGTAAGGAAGAGGGAGGGAACCTGGGCTTCAAGATTCATACAAAAGGCGGATATGTACCCGTAGCGCCGATCGATACACAACAAGACTTGCGCAGTGAGATGTGCAGCCTGCTGCAAGAAGCAGGACTTCGCATTGAACGTCACCACCATGAGGTTGCAACGGCAGGGCAAGGCGAGATCAACTTCCGCTTTGATTCACTGACGCGTACTGCAGATAACCTGATGAAGTATAAATATATTGTGCACAACACGGCACGCCGCTTCGGGAAAGTAGCGACCTTCATGCCGAAGCCGCTGTTCGGGGATAACGGAAGCGGGATGCACGTGCATCAATCGATCTTTAACGGCGATACACCGTTGTTCTATGAAAAGGGCGGCTATGCGAACTTGAGCGAGATGGCACTGCATTATATCGGCGGAATTTTGCACCACGCGCCAGCGCTTATCGCATTGACGAATCCGAGCACGAACTCCTTTAAGCGACTTGTGCCGGGATATGAAGCGCCTGTAAATCTTGTGTTCTCGAAAGGCAATCGTTCTGCGGCTGTACGTATTCCGGTAGCGGCTGTTACACCGAAGGGATGCCGGATTGAGTTCCGTACACCGGATTCTACGGCGAATCCATACCTGGCCTTCGCTGCAATGTTGATGGCAGGTCTCGACGGAATCAAGCGCAAGCTGGATCCTACAGAGCTTGGTTATGGTCCATATGACCGCAATATTTATGAACTGTCGGATGCGGAGAAGCGTGAGATTCGCAGCGTTCCAGCGACGATGGAAGAGTCACTTGATGCGCTTGAAGCTGACTATGAATTCTTGCTTGAAGGCGGCGTATTTACCAAAGCATTTATCGAAAATTATTTGCATATCAAACGCAAGGAAGCCAAATCCGTAGCGATCCGCATCCATCCGCAAGAATATAGCTTGTATTTTGATTGCTAATACCCACATTCATATCGTCATAGCCCTCGTGTCCCTAGCGGATATGGGGGTTTTTGTTTTTGGAACTTACTACGAACAGCAGCTTATTTTCTTCATGTTGTCCCTGGTTCCACAATTTTTATTTGACGGCATCGGGCATTAGAAGTTATCATGTTACTGAAATTACTTAAACGTTTAAGTTAACAACAACTAATAGATGGGATGGGAGGGGAAGAAAGTGTCTAAACGCTTCTTCATTTCAATGTTGATGGTCTCATTGTGCATCATGATGCTGCTCTCGGCTTGCGGCGTACAGCATGCGACCTCAACATCTCCGGAAGCTGAAGGGAAGAATGCACATCAGGGAGAAGGGGAAACCGGATCGCAGCCGGAGAAGGGAGCCCATTTGCTCGTATGGGAATCGAAGGGGCCTGAACTGGATTTTTTGAAAGCGGTCGCAGAAGATTTCGAACAGGAATATGGGATTGGTGTAAAAGTAGTGGCGGTTCCGTCAATCGACGCTGTCACGAAGCTGACGACAGATGGACCAGCCGGAATCGGGGCCGATGTGTTTTCCGCGCCGCATGATCATTTGGGGAATGCCGTCATGGCAGGGCTCGTGCTGCAAAATGATGTATACGACGAACAAATGAAACATCAAATTATGGATTCCGCCCTAGAAGGTGTCACCTATGATGGGGTGTTCTACGGTTTTCCAACTGCGATCGATACGTATGCGCTGTACTACAATAAAAAACTGCTGAGTAAAGCTCCTGCCACTTACCAAGAGCTCATTCGGTTCGCTGAAACGTATAACGATCCAAAAAACAAACAGTACGCCTTTATGTGGAATGTAGGTCAGTTATATCAATCTTACTCGTTTCTAGCAGGCTATGGAGGATACATATTTGGAAGCGGAGGGAAGGATGCTGGCGATATCGGGTTGAGCAATGCGGAATCGATTGCAGGAGCCGAGTTCTTTCAATCTTTGAAAAAAATACTGCCTGTCAACAGCAACGATATGAACGACAATATCATTACCGGATTTTTTATGGAAGGGAAAACAGCTGCTATCATAGGCGGACCTTGGCTCATGACGGACGTGAAGAACGCGGGCATCGATTTCGGAGTGGCACCGCTTCCACTGCTGCCTAACGGGGAACATCCACTGAGCATGTCTGGTATCCGGGCACTATATGTCAGTTCCTATACCGAATATCCGGTTGCTGCGAAGCTGTTCGCGAGCTACGCGACCTCTCGCAAAAATCTCGTCAAGCGCTATGAAATGACAACACAACTGCCGCCGAGACAAGACATGATGGAGGAGCCGGTCATTAAGGGGAATGCGAATGCACTTGCGTTTCTGGAACAAACGAAGCATTCTGCTCCAATGCCGTCCATCCCGGAAATGGGCAACGTTTGGGTACCGGCAGGGGCTGCTCTTGCTGGGATATGGAATGACAATCAACAACCAGGCGAAGTTTTAAAGAAGGCAGTCGACCAGATCAAAACTGCGATTCAGACAAAAAAATAGCTACATCCTGAATCACATCGTGATCAAAATCGGACTTTTTGAACTACATCTATTATTCTCGCGTTCAGAAAGGCTGGTTTTCAGCACCGAGAAGGTTGCGGGTACTCGAAGCTTATGCTTCCGTAGAGAGCTTTGCCCCGCAAAGCTTGTAAGGAGCAGCAGAGTGTAGCCAAAACTACATGAGCAGCGGACTTCGAGAGTGAGTGCAAGATTCGATGGCGAGCTACATCCTGAATCACATCGTGATCAAAATCAGACTTTGTGAACTACATCTAAAAAAATCGACGAAGGCGGTCTTCCGAATGGAACTGACAACAGGTGCCCGTCGGCATCGGACGAAAGCGGCTGTATTCTCCGCTGTGTGTATCGGATTAGGCCAGCTGTACAACAAGCAGTATATGAAGGGCTTGCTGTGGATGATCGCGGCACAGTTATTCTTTTGGATCTACTATCCGATTGCTTATCGAGGAATAAGAGGGCTGATAACGTTAGGCGACGCGCCTACGAAGGTGGTTGCCGGACAAGTGTTCAAAGGCGATCATTCTATTTTCATGATGATTGAAGGACTTATTACGATGGTGCTCATTCTCTTGTTCGCCGGGTGCTATGTCCTGAATATTTATGACGCAAAGAGAAACGGAGCATTGCGGGATGAGGGACACCCTGCTCCGGGGTTCATCGAATCCATCAAGCAGACGAAGCTTCGGCATTTCCCATATCTGCTGCTGCTGCCTTCTATCTGCTTCGTGCTGTTCGTAACGGTAGTGCCGCTCATCTTCAATGTGCTGATTGCCTTCACGAACTATTCGGCTCCGAACCATATTCCCGACCGCAACCTAGTAGATTGGACGGGGCTAAGCTCGTTTTATGATTTATTTGCACAAGAAGCGTGGCGCAACACCTTCTTCGGCATTTCGGTGTGGAACATCATCTGGGCTGCGGCCTCTACGGTGTCCGTCTTTTTTAGTGGGCTTCTGCTAGCATTGATGGTGAACCATCCCAAAGTGAAATTCAAAAAGTTTTGGCGTACGATGTTCATTTTGCCGTGGGCGGTTCCGCAATTTATATCGATTCTGGTATTCAGGGTTCTGCTGAACGGTTCATTCGGGCCTGTGAACGATATGATCACCAAGCTCGGCTTCGCGCCAGTACCTTGGTTGTCTGATCCGACAATGGCCAAGTTTACGATTCTGCTCGTGAACTTGTGGTTCTCCACTCCGTTCCTGATGGCATTGATGTCAGGGGTATTAACGACAATGCCGAAGGACTTGTACGAAGCTGCCGCTGTGGATGGAGCTACTGGAACGCAGAGATTCGTCAAGCTGACGCTTCCGCTCGTGTTAGCGGCGACGGCACCGATTTTAATCATGCAATTTGCTTTTAACTTCAATAACTTCAATTTGATCTACATGCTAACGGACGGCAATCCGACCCAGCCTGATTATTATTACGCGGGCAGCACGGATATTTTAATCTCTTGGATATTCAAGATGACGTTGAATCAAAGCCAGTTCAATATGGCCTCTGCTGTCTCGATCATTATGTTCGTCTTTATCACCGTATTCTCCTTATGGAACTATCGGCGGATGAAGATAACTCAAGAAGAGGATATGGTCTAAATGTCTAAATTTTTGAACAACTTGGTCGTGGCGGGCATTTACGCGGTGTTTGCCGTGCTGCTCCTGACAACGGTATATCCGCTGATTTGGGTGATCGGAACTTCGCTTAACCCGGGCAATTCCTTAATGGTAAGCCGAATGTTTCCTGATCAGCCCACGCTCGCTCATTATACGGAACTGATTCGAAATACGGATTTCGTGCTATGGTTTTCGAACACAGTCACGATCGCTCTTGCGAATGCGGCATTGTCAACGACATTGGTGGCAGCGACGGCCTATGCATTTTCCCGTTTTCGATTCAAAGGGAGAAAGCAAGGGTTAATGACATTGCTCATTCTTCAAATGTTTCCGGGCTTTCTGTCCATCATGGCAATCTTCGTGCTGCTGATGCAGACGAAGCTGCTTGATACGCATTTGGGTCTCATTCTCATCTATGCGGGCGGTTCTATTTCGATGGGAACTTGGGTCATGAAGGGCCATTTCGACACGATTCCGAAAAGCTTGGAGGAAGCGGCCTATATTGATGGCGCGGGCCACCTTGAGACGATGTTCAAAATCATATTGCCATTGTCTTTGCCTGCAATTACGTTTGTTGCATTGAACAGCTTCATTACGCCATTCATGGATTTTATCCTGCCGCAAATCGTGCTCAGATCATCTGAGAAGATGACGCTAGCCCAAGGCTTGTACAACATGGTGGCGAACGAGACGAATTCAAGCTTTACGACCTTCGCTGCTGGCGCCGTTCTTGTAGCGCTGCCGATTACGTTTCTGTATATGTATTTCCAGAAGTATCTCATTCATGGGATGACGGCAGGTGCAGACAAAGGCTGACGACAGGGTACATCCTGAGCAATCTTCGTGATCAAAAGCGACCATAAATTAGTGTCTAAAAGTCGGTTTTCAGCACCGAGAAGGTTGCAAGAACTCGAAGAAAGAGCAGCGGAATGTAGGCGAGACTACATGAGCAGCGGAATTCGAGAGTGAATGCAAGATTCGACGTTGAGTTTACATCCTGAATAATCTTCGTGATCAAAAGCGACAAAAAGGAGTTTGTTATGTTACTGGAAGCGATTTACCACAGACCTGGAAATTCATATTGCTATTCTTACGATAACGACACGATCCATATCCGGCTGCGCGCGAAGAAAGGTGATCTTCGGTCAGTCACAGCTCTGTATGGTGATAAATACGATTGGGACAAGACCGTAAGGGAAGCTGCCATGTTCATCATGGGCAGTGACGAACTGTTCGATTATTGGCATGTGGAGGTAGCTCCTCCGCACAAGCGGCTTCGTTATGCCTTTGAATTAGCTGCGGGCGAGCAGACGATATGGTATACGGAAAAGGGATTCGTTGCCGAAAAGCCAGCAGATCCACTGACGTTTTTCGACTATCCGTTCTTATGGTCAAGCGAGGTGCTGCAGCCGCCGGCGTGGGTGAAGGATGCGGTGTTCTATCAGATTTTCCCTGATCGGTTTGCCAACGGGAACCCTGACAATGATCCTGAACAGGTGCGGCCTTGGACAGCCGACGATCCGGGGCAGGATGATTTCTACGGCGGTGATCTCCATGGGGTGTTGGATTGTCTGGATTACATCAGCGAGCTTGGCGTTAATGCCATTTACTTTACCCCGTTGTTCGAGGCAAAGACGAATCATAAATATGACACGACGGATTACTTGAAGGTGGATCCGCAGTTTGGCGACGTGGCCCTGTTGAAGAAACTGGTGAAGGCCTGCCACGACCGGGGGATTCGCGTTATCTTGGATGCGGTTTTCAATCATTGCGGCTATTGGTTCGCCCCGTTCCAGGATGTTATGAAGCATGGGGAAGCATCACGCTATCGGGACTGGTTCCATATCGAGCAATTTCCGCTCGTGCGGGAGCCGAGAGCATCTTACCGCTGCTTCGCCTTCGAATCTCACATGCCGAAGCTGAATACGGTCAATCCTGAGGTCAAAGCTTACTTGCTTGAAGTCGCACAATATTGGATTCGGGAATGCGATATCGATGGCTGGAGATTGGATGTTGCGAATGAGATCGACCATGATTTCTGGCGCGAGTTCCGCAGAACATGCAAAGGATTGAAGCCGGACTTTTATATTTTGGGTGAGATATGGCATGATGCGATGCCTTGGCTGCGCGGCGATCAGTTTGACGCGGTCATGAATTATCCGGCTACGGAGGCTATTCTTGATTTCTTTGCAAAAGGGACAATCGATGCGGAACAGTTCTCTTATCAAGTGAACAGGCTGTTGGCTGACTATCCGAAGCAAGTGGGTGAAGCTACCTTCACGATATTGGGCAGCCATGATACCCCGCGTTTGTTAACCATGGCTCAAGATGAACGCAAAATGAAGCTTGCAGCGCTGTTCCAGTTCACATTCCTCGGTGCCCCATGCATTTATTACGGGGACGAGGTGGGCATGACAGGCGGGCCGGATCCGGATTGCCGGAAGCCCATGGTATGGGAAGAGGAGAAGCAGAATGGCGGACTAGTGCGTTTTTATCGGGAACTGATCGCTTTGCGTACCACCCATCCAGCACTGCGGCAAGGCTCATTCCGATTCGTTTATGCATCCGGAGATCACTTGGTCATCCGAAGACAGTATGCTGATGAGCAAATGTATATTTGCTTCAATAATAGCGAGCAAGCAGGAGCGTTCTCCTTTTCGTTGGAGCAGGCCGATTCGTTGTCGTTATCACCTTCGATGCTCGGAGACGGATCATTTGCGTTGGAAAATAACAACGTTACAATTAACTTGCCTGCGTATGGCTGGATGGTATTGATGACTGAATCAAGATAAATGAAGCTAAATAAAGCTGCGACTAGATATGTTCTGCGGGAGACTAGGGCTAAATTGACACCCTATGGGCGGTATGTTTTAATTGGCTTAAACGTTTAAGTCTAAGCCAAGCGAGGTCGAATAAGATGAAGAAGACAACGATAAAAGATATCGCCCAAGCAGCGGGTGTGTCCATTGCTACTGTGTCCTATATATTGAATGACGTTAAGAATCAATCCATTTCGAATGAGACGCGCGTCAAGGTGTTAAAAATCGCGCAGCAGCTCAAATACGTGCCGAACCGAACAGCCCGCTCTTTAAAAGTAAAGAAGTCGGGCTTGATTGGAGTTCTGGTATTCAAGGACGATCAACAAAGCTTTGGCTCAGATTTGAAGTATGCCAAAACGATAAGCAAGATCGAACAGCAATGCAGTGCGCTTGGCTATCATGTTATTTATATGCAAATCGACAATACGGAACCGTCATACAAGGTTATTATGGAACGGAATTTGGACGGCGTATTTTTAATCAATGTGGATCAGGAGCGATTTGCGACGATTACGCCCTACTTTGGCTTCGGGATTCCCGTGTTTGTCGTGGACAGTTATATTGCAGACTCGCTTTTTCATAAAATTATGCCTGATGTGGAAGCGGGCTTTCAACGATCGCGCGATTTGCTGAATGAAGCTCCGCAGTTTCTTATCATGGATCGCTACAACAATAACCAATGGGCGGATGTTATCAAGCAGGCATCGGGTTTGCCGGAAGAACGGATTCATGTATATGAACACAGCCAGGGGATGGAGTCCTTCTTGACCAAGTTCGATGGCCAGCCGGGTATCGTACTGAACGAATTTATTGCCAATGAAGCCGCCAAAGTCCATCCCAACTTGATTCCATGGTGCACGTGCCACTGTCCCGAAATTCTCGGTCAAGATACGGAGAGGGTCACTTTCGACTTGAGTAGATACGATTCATTTGTAGGCGTTATGAACAGCTTTATTGATGATGTGGAGTATGTGCACGAGGAGAAGTTTTTGAAATTACCAGTCTCCTCGTAGATCAATATATGAGGAGAAATGTGTAGTGGATTCATCACGTCTTATTCAGATTGACGAATTTTATTCGAGCATCTTATCTAATAGAAGGAAAGTATTTATTTACTTGCCTCCGAGCTATCGAGAGAACGAACAGAAGCGGTATCCCGTGCTCTATATGCACGATGGGCAGCATGCCTTTTTCGCGGATCACAAGGGAGACTCATGGGATGTCCATCTTACGGTTGATCGTCTTGTAGCCGAAGGCAGGATGAAGGAAATCATCGTGGTGGCCATTTCCCATATCGAAGATGCACGGATTGCGGAGTACATGCATGCGAATCCGGATGGGCACAACCTATTCAACACAGCGAACCAAGGTGAGCGGTATGAGCAGTTTCTCGTAGAGGAAGTGAAGCCTTATATCGATCGAGAATACCGTACACTTCCAGGCAAGGAGCATACTGCCTTAATGGGGTCATCCGCTGGCGGCTTGGTGTCCTACAATATCGGATTTCGCCAATCGGATACGTTCGGCATGATCGGGGCATTATGTCCGTTCGTCGTTAGCGTAAATCCGGATACGATGGAGGATCGCTGGCTAAGTCATATCTATACGGAAAAGAAGGATCTCAAGATCTGGGTGGATGTCGGTGATGCGGAAGGCTTTACCGTTATGGAGAAGCATGTGCGGCAGGTCGTAGACACGCTCGTTCGGATCGGATATGAGCCGGGGAATGATCTGATGTATTACTATGCCGTCGGTTCCGGACACGCGCAGAAGGATTGGGCCGCAAGGGTTCATGCGCCACTCCTTTATTTCTTCGGAGATATCGGTACGCCTGTACATGCTGAACTGCACGGTTCCCATGTAGTCGGAATTCTGGGGCCGACGCTAAGGTTCAATGCGGTCGTTCATTACGACAGCGGCTTTGTCATGACGGATTTGAACGCTCGGTATGAAGTGGCCGATCCCCGCATCCTAGAAGTAACCGTGGATGGAACGCTCATTCCGAAGCGGTCGGGCAAGACGCGCGTCATCTATCATCATGATCAGCTCACAGCACATGCAGAAATTACAGTTATTCCGTATCTTTCGGAGACGGCTGCAGTTACGTTGGTCGTAAAGGTGCCCGAAAATACGCCGCCTACCGAAAGGCTGTATGCAGGGATCGAGCTGCCAATGATCGATGAAGGGCAATATGGAGGCACGTTCGAGGTGCCGCGGGATATGGCGTTCGAGTTCCGGATTTCCCGTGGCTTGGGCAAACATGAAACGGATCGTTACGGTCAAGAAGTGCCATATCGCAAATTCACGGTTATCGATGGTTTGGAGCTGTATTACGAAGTCGAGAATTGGATTGATCTAGCGTCGGAAAGGGTGGAGGAGCGATGAACACGAAGTACGGATCAAGCATACTGCGCGTTGAAACATTTCACTCGGAACATCTGAACAACGATAGAGAACTGTTCATTTATCTTCCTCCGAGCTACCAACAAGATTCGAACAAGCGGTATCCAGTCTTATACATGCATGACGGTCAAAATATTTTTCATCCGGCCTTCAACGGCTATTCATGGAACGTGCACTCTGCCGCCGATAAGCTGATTGCCGAACAGCGCATGGAAGAGATCATCATTGTCGGCATTCCGAATATGGGGATGGAGCGGGCAGATGAGTTCACGCATGACTTGGAGGGCGTTCGTTATCAGGACGACAAGTTTTCAGTCCAACCGCGAGGCCATCAGTATGAGCGCTTCCTGATTGAAGAGGTCAAGCCTTATGTGGATGCCTTATTCCGTACGCGACCAGAACCGGAGCATACGGCCTTAATGGGCTCTTCAAGAGGCGGACAGGTGACGTATCACATTGGGCTGCGGCGTCCTGACGTATTCAGCATGCTGGGGATTATCTCGCCTTACTTGTATTGCGTGTATCCTGAAACCTTGGAAGAAGTGCCGTTGTATCATACCTTCACCACGAAGCAGTCCATCAAAAAGATATGGATCGATGTCGGCAGCCGCGAAGGGCTTCTGGTCATGGAAAAGCATGTGCGGGAAGCGGCAGAGAAATTGCTTAGCATTGGCTACAAAGCAGATGACGAGCTTATCTACCTCTATGAGCCCGGAGCGGCGCACGTGGAGAAGGATTGGGCAGCGAGAGTGTCTGCGCCGCTTCTTCACTTCTTCGGCAAGCGCGGCAAGGCTTGCTCTCTTACGCTGCATGGCGATCAAGTTGTTGGGATCACAGGGCCTCTGTGCCGGCTGAATCCGATTATCGAGTTCGATTCCGGCTTCAAGATGTCAGCACTTCGTGCGGCGTACCGTGTGGAGGATGAGCAAATCGCGCAGGTTCGGGATGATGGTACGGTTATTCCGCTTCGCCCGGGCGTTACGGAAGTAACGGTGCAATTTGAAGGTTGTTGTGAAGCCTCGATGCCACTGCGAATCGTGGAGGAGCTCAGTACGCATGTTGACTTGGAGATCATTGTCCATGTGCCGCCTAGTACGCCGCAGGATCTCAAGCTGTACGCTTGGTTCCCATTGACGTACGATCCGAACACGGATGCATATGCGACACGCCTGCGCATCCCGCTGCATACAGATTGGCTGTTCCAAGTGAGTCGAGCAGACGGAATCGTGGAGGTAGATGGAGCGGGGGCTCGCGTCGAACGCAGCTATAAGGCAGAGCAGGATGAAACCTTAGTGATACATGTTGAGAGATGGAGCGGGCAATAAGGATAAACGGATGGAAGCACGATGTGAATGGTCGAATAAAAGAGTGATATGCGAATCGGCATCGGGAGAAGAAGAAAGAGACGAGGGGAACGATACAGCATGAAGACATGGAAAATAGGCTTCTTATGCGGCGCTTTCTTGTTTACGGGAATCGCATTCGGTACTTCAGCGATAATAGCCAATGCTGAGGAGTACGGACTTGACGAGGAAGGAAAGAAGCTGTCTGTATCGATAGATAATCAACTTCCAGTGCGAGAACTGTCGGGGGCAATGGGTAATCGAACGATGTCGCCGATGGATAAAGATATTCCAAAGAATGCCGGTACAGACGTTATCGATCATGGCGGCATGTCTAAGGGCAAGACTCATAATCGTAAGAAGCCGGGAGCGAATTCTGGCAGCAGCGACAAGAAGCTGGACGAGCTGCCAGTAACCTATACGGTGAACGATATAGAGGTTACGGTTCATTCGATTCGGGTTACGGAAAAGGCTACAGACTTCGAAGTAACGATTACAAACAATTCGGATAAAGACAAGGTTACACTTGATTTGCAAAAAGTAGCAACTAAAGCGAACATCGGCGTGAAAGGGAGAACGGCAGAAGCGGTCGAGATTGCATCGGATAATCCGGACTTTGTGAACAAGACGATTCGTCCGAAGAAGGAACTGCATGGCTGGATCCGCAATCAAGGCTTGCAGGATCGAGATATTGTCAATTTGTCGCTTGCATTATCCGTAAAAGGAGCCAAGGAGACAAGAACGTATTCGTTCCTTATCGATTGCACCAAGCTTAAGTTTCGTACTCTATAATCCAGCACTTGATTAATCCAGCATCTGATAGAGAAATGAACAAAGATGAAAAAGGCGTGTATGAGAAGAATTTTTTCTCTTGCACGCCTTTTGGTTTCTGTTCTTGCCATGCTCCGTCCGTGTATGCACGAAGCACGAGATGAGAACCTTCAATATGTTGCTTTCTTAATGCGCTGCTGCTTTTGAACTGTGTGAATCCGACGACGACGCAGGGCTTCATTAGCGATATAATCGAATACAAAGGACATTTTCAATTCGTCCGATTCGTCCCAACTCCCCTCAGCAGCCGATACTTTAGTAAAAACCCTGACCTACATCCAAAAAAATAGAAAAGTATCGAACCTTTTCAGATGATCGAGGCAATATAGGTTGTAAGCTTACCAAGGAGGGCCCTTTTTTCATGAAAGATATCAATATCGAGCACTGGATTGAACGGATGAAGGAAGGGGATTCGTCTGCTTTTCAGGTGATCTATGAATGGTCATTCCCCGAAGTCTACCGCTCCGTTGTCTTTTTGATGACGGAAAAAAATGAAATCGAAGATGTTATGAACGAGATATATTTTCAGCTCTGGCGATCCATCGACAATTACGATACGAACCGTCCCTTCCGATTCTGGATGCATGGAATCGTGCTGAAGCAAATGCAGAAGTGGCGAACCAAAAGATGGAGGAGACTCCGAATCTTCGAGAAGAAGCAGCTTTTGGAGGTGGAGGAGCCAATTTTCTCTGATCGTCAGATCCTTGAGGCCGAGACCCATCAGGAGCTGCTCACCATCGTTCATCAGTTATCCTATAAGCTTCGCGCAGTAATTATTCTGCGATATTATCATGATTATACATTCGATGAAATCGCTGAATTGCTGGACATCCCCGTAGGAACGGTCAAGTCCAGACATCACGCAGCACTGGGAAAACTTCGTAAACTTAGCCCATACTGTAAACCTGAAAAGGAGAAAGAACTTTATGTCCATTGAACAACAACTGCGCGATAAGCTTCAGGGTTGTGCGGAAGCAATGGAAAATCCATCTGACATGAAGAAGCGCATTCAAGAAGCTTCTTATGAGCGATATCGCAATGAAAAAAATAAAGAAACATCAAAATCAAATCTGAACATTCGTATGGTAGCATGCGTTCTTGCGGTTGTACTCCTCGCGCCAATTATCATTTATACCGGTCCTACCGTAGCGGCACAAATTCGCACCTTGCTCAATCTATCCGGGACAGAAGATGCGCGCAACTTCGTCACGAAGGATGGGGATTCAGATTATGTCATTACGAACTTATATGCGGATGAGATTAGCGGCAATAAGACCGCGCAAGAAGTGCTTGCGCGCATTTACAGTGGGTTCCCTGAGACGAAGAACTTCGACATCGCAAACGCGCAAATCACCAAGGGAATCAGAGCCGGAGAAAAGATCCATATCTTTAATATCATTTTAATGGAAAAAGGAAAGACATTTGCGGAGCCGCATCAAGAGATTGTAGTCAATGCTGATGTGGATACAGGGCAGATTCATTTTGTGCAAACGACTGGTTTAGAGCCATACGCTCCGCATGTTGCGAAATTGCAGGAATCAGAAGCGATTGCGATAGCCAATGCATTCTTGAAGCAATTGGATGTGCCTATTGATGGGTATGAGCCTGAAATGGCAGGAGCCCATTCGGGTGAAGCACAAGTAATAGGTAAACCCGTCATCATCTACAAGCGTGTAGAGGATGGCAAGGAAATGTTCCAAGTGAACCTCCAAGATGGAAGTACAATTGTTACATTCTTCCCTTCTGAGAAGTCATGAAGCGGAATCGTCTAAGCTGTAGAGAAGGGCTGGTAGCAGCAACATTCTTGCTGCCGAGCGCCATTGGTTTTGCTTTATTCTATCTCATCCCGTTTGGGATGGGGCTGGTCTACTCGGTATTGGATCGAACGGTTGGCGGTTCATTTGTTGGGCTCTCGAATTATCAGGAGCTGCTCAGCAGCGATTCCTTTCGCAAAGCTGCCTTGAATTCGTTCTGGTTCACGGCAGTGAATGTCCCGCTGATGCTAGTGCTGTCACTTGGAATTGCGCTCGTGCTGAACCGGAATCTCTATTTGCGTCAATTTCTTCGAATGGCTTATGTCCTGCCGCTGGTCGTGCCCGTTGCCTCCGTCGTAATGGTGTGGCAAGTGCTGTTTGATTGGAATGGATCACTTAACGCCTGGATGCACACTGCCGGGCTTGAACAAATAGATTGGATGAAATCGGACTGGGCGAGAGGCGTTATTTCCGTGTTCTACCTGTGGAAGCATATCGGCTACAACATCATCTTATTCCTTGCAGGGCTGCAGAGCATCCCGCGAGATTACTATGAGACGGCTGAATTGGAGGGGGCGGGCAAGTGGTTCCAATGTTATGGGATTACACTTGTCTATTTAACCCCAACGATGGTCTTCGTCGTTCTGATGTCGATTATGAATACATTCAAGATATTCCGTGAAACGTACCTGATCGCAGGAGATTATCCACATGACAGCATCTATACACTTCAGCACTACATGAACAACATGTTTCTCGGACTGGATGTACAGAAGCTGTCTGCGGCTGCGACGCTTATGGTGATCGTTATCTTTATCATCGTGACGATTCTGCTTCGGATAGAGAAACGATACACCCAATTTATGGAATGATACAGGAGGAAGAATGAAGAACAGGGGGTTCATTCGGAACCTGTCGTTCACGCTGGTGATGGCGTGCATCGGGCTTATCATGCTATTTCCAATTGTGATAACTTTCACAAATTCACTGATGACGGAGCATGAAATTCGCGGCAATTACGGTCTAGTGGGTCAAATGCCAGTCGTTACGCAAGGAGAGCCTGCTGTATTCGTGAATCTGAAGCTTATCCCGGATTGGCTGTCCTTCGAGCAGTATGGGAGCGTTTTGCTAGATACGCCGACGTATTTGTTCATGCTATGGAATTCCGTCGCGATGGTCGTGGGAATTATTGCGGGACAGACCGTTGTCAGTGCGCTGGCAGCGTACGCTTTTGCCAAACTCCGGTTCAGAGGGAGAGAGGGATGGTTTCAGGTGTACTTGCTGACGATGCTGATGCCTTTCCAAGTGACCTTGGTTCCGAATTATATTATTGCTGACAAGTTGGGACTAATGAATACAGCTAGCGC
This sequence comes from Paenibacillus sp. NAIST15-1, assembly GCF_001894745.1. Classification (GTDB taxonomy): domain Bacteria; phylum Bacillota; class Bacilli; order Paenibacillales; family Paenibacillaceae; genus Paenibacillus_B; species Paenibacillus_B suaedae. The sequence continues at coordinate 56,896 of NZ_BBYF01000018.1, read as the reverse complement.
GATTATATTGCCAGGGATATTCGCGGCATTCGGTGTGTTCATGCTGAGACAATTTATGCTCTCGATTCCTTATTCGCTGGTTGAAGCGGCTCAGATGGATGGCGCGGGTCATTATCGCATTTTCTATCAAATTATGCTGCCTCTAATGAAGCCGGGGATTGCGGCGCTAATCGTATTGCTGTTCGTCGATTATTGGAATATGGTCGAGCAGCCCCTGATTTTCCTGGAGGAAGCATTCAAGCAGCCATTATCGCTCTATTTATCCAGAATTCATAAGGAAGCACAAGGCATCGGCTTTGCCGCGTCGATGATCTATATGACGCCCATGGTTCTCCTGTTTTTGTATGCGGAATCTTATTTTATCGAAGGGATTCAAATGTCGGGGATCAAAGGGTAGCTCATGAAAGGAGGGATAGGATGGCTATAGGGTTCACAGAAGCGCTGGATGCAAGAAAAAAACGGAAAATCGTGTGGCTCTCCGGCCTTTTCTTTAGCTTGCTCCTTTTCCTTACCCTGGCGAGCAATACATTGCTGACGTTACATTTGCCAAAGGTGCGAACCGAGGAAGGAAGGGTTGGTGAGCTGGTAACCACGTGGCGTGGTACGGCCCGGCTGATGCCACGGCAGCATATCGATTTATCGAACAAGGCGGAATGGTTTATTAAGGATGTTCATGTAAAAGAGGGGGATCGCGTAGCGAAGGGGCAGACGTTAATTACCTATGAAAATCCTGCTGCTGCTCAGGAAATTCTGGATGTACAGGCGGGCCTTGCAGGGCAGCGGCTATCGTTAGCTGACTTGCAGGAGGCTTATATTGAAGCCGTACAAAATAACGACGAGTTGCAGGCGCGCCGCACGAAGCGGGAATTGGAACGTGCGCGATTAGCGATTGGTGTTCAAGAGCGAAAATTGAGCATGTTGAAGTCGGAGGAGATAGAACGCAGACGCCTTATCGCGCCTTTTGACGGTGTTGTGGCGCAAGTACGTGCGACGCCGAAGCTGCCTTCAGGAAGCGGAGGGGCAGATATCAGCTTGGCGAATAGGCAGCAAGGATATCAATTCGAAATTGTCATCCCGGATGCCTTCGGCCGGGAATTGCGTACCGGGGAAAAGATGCGCGTGCAAATCGAGCATGAGGAGGCAAATGTTCCGGTTGAAGGAAGCATTACCGACATTCGGCCGATGCCAGGCGTTAATGGAGGGGCTTCCCTCCAAGGGGAAGCGGAAGGGAATGCATCTCAGGCAAATGCGAGTCAACGGGTCATTGTGAAGGTTCAACATCCGAATGTTCAGGCGAATGAGCTCGTAAGTGTGGAATTAACACAAACGAAGAAGAGCGATGGAGGCATGCTCGTATCGAACCAAGCGATTCGTCAGGCAGGGAAGGACATCTATGTGCTTGTTATCAAAGAGCAATCCGGCCCGCTGGGCAATATTTTTATTGCTAGCAAGCTTACCGTTCAATTAGGGGGGACGAATGGCCAAGAAACGCTGGTGCAAGGGGTATACCCGAAAACCCAGATTATTGTCGAGAGCAGTGAGCCATTAACAGATGGTCAACGTGTAAGGATCTAATGCGTCTGAGCGCGCAACGATCCTATGAAGAATGGAGAGGAGCGATTCAGGGTGAAAAAAAGGAGTGTACGCAGTCTGTTCGTAGCAATAACAATAGCGATGACATTGGCAGCATGTGCCGGCAAACAGGCTGATGAGGCGAAGCAAGAAGGGCAGCAGGGACAGGACGGGAAGAAAGTCGTTGTCGTATCCGTATCCGGAGCTGATCCTGTGTATGCTCAGGCTGAGAAGATGTATGAAGCGAAGCATCCCAATGTGGATATTCAAATCAAGGAATACAGCCAAGGGGGAGGCTCTAATCAAGAAGGAAGTGCGGAGAAGTATGTGAATACCACTACTACAGAGCTATTGTCCGGTAAAGGGGCTGATTTGATTGACTTGAATGTGAGCGGGTTGCCGATTGGGAAATACGTAGACAAGCAAGCGCTGGTGAACTTGAGTGAACTTATGAAGCAGGATCCTGTCTTTGATTCTAATTCGTACGAGATGAACATTCTGGACGGAGCCAAGATGAGAGGAGGTCTCTATGCGCTGCCTCTGCGGTTTTCCATGGACAGTCTTATGGGCGATGCGAAGGCAATTCAGCAATCCGGCGTAACATTCGATGACAGCACATGGACATGGGGAGAGTTTACGGAAGTAGGCAAACGTTTGGCAGCGTCCGGCGGGCACACGTATTCGCTGGGGAATACGCCGCCTGAGAGGATGTTGAACATTCTGTTCGCTGATAATTATGCTCGCATTGTCAATGAGGAGCAGCGCCCCGCCAGCTTCGATGCCAGTGCATTTGTCGGATTGATGGAGCAAGTGAAGACGATGTATGCGGAGAAGGTAGCGACGGATGCGGCGGTGAGCGCAGGAGATTATTTTTTTGCACCTAATTTGATTACTTCGCCGGAAGATTATTTCAGTGGGCCAGCGATGTTCTATGAGCAAGGGAAGATTTATCGCAAGCCGCTCGCGGCTGGGCAGCAGGCCGGAGGCACCTTCGTGACATCTAACAAATTAGGGATGAATCGGAATTCGAAGGTTCAGGCGGAAGCATGGGATTTCATGAAGTTCTTATTGTCTGAGGAAATACAGACCATGCCTGGACTGCGAGGGTTCTCAGTCAATAAAAAGGTTAACGAGCAGATGTTCAAGGATCTTGAAGACAAAGGCACTGTCGAATCGCCAACGGGATCTTCGATCCCGATTCAGAAGGCAGATATCGTCATGGTCAAGCAGATGCTGGCCGATGCGAACACCGCAATAATGGATAATTCGAAAGTTCAATCGATCATCGAGGAGGAAGCGAAGGCTTACTATAACGGTCAAAAATCGGCCCAAGCGGTTGCGGATTTGATCGCAAACCGTGTAACGACCTTTTTAAATGAATAGACGTGGATGGGGGGAGCACAAATGCAAAGAGATAGGGATGGAAGCAGGTTGAAAAAGTGGATGGTTCTATTGGTGCTGTCTGCAGCAGTCATCATTTCTGCTTGCAACTTCACAGGCAGCAAGCAGAAGAATGCTGGTGAGACCAAGAACGTCTCTTTGACTCCGCAGCAGGAGGGGCAGGAGCAAGGGCGAGCAGAACAAGAGAATAAGATTGCGGAAACGAAGGCTCCTGAGGAAGAAAGAATTCACGTATTCTCGAATTTGATGTCATTGAAGCTTCCGCAGGGATTAGAGGCGCAAACGAGTGAGACATCGAACTCGAAGCTTGTTTACATGGATAGCAGCCAGAAAGTTAAGCTTGAGATACAGCATGATCCAGAACAGCTCATGACCGATGCTGGAATCGATGGGTCACGATTAAAGATGAAGGCGATTTTGGAACAAGACAGTGAAGGAGAAAAGCTAGAGTGGTTGAAAGATGAAACGTTGCTTGTTAATGGGAAACACATTGCGATCAATGAAGTTATCATGCCTTCCCAGGAGGGAGCCACCTATCGTCTCGTCGGCTGGGCGGAACTAAATGGAGCTCTACTTGAAATTCAATTTAGCGCTCCAGCTAATGAGCAAGTGGAATGGCAGAAGGCCGTTCATGAAATGATTGAATCGATTCAGATGTAGGAATAAGAACCGTTTAGCGGCATAGCTAAGCGGTTCTTTTTTTGCTTATTTATTTGCGATAATGAAAGCGCATGATCTTGAAACGTAAGTTCCCCTATACTACAAATGCAAATTTGAATGGCAATTCGTTGTGTCGAAGAATGGGGGAACGAGTATGAGTAACAAGGTGGAAGGATTGTTAACGAACGCAGAGTTTCGCAGGCTCTGGATCGGGCAAACTGCATCACAGTTTGGGACTCAGGTTGCATTATTAGGAGTGCCATTAGTGGCAGCTCTCTATTTAGGCGCCAGTCCCATGCAAATGGGGTTGCTTGGTTTTGCCGAGTATGCTCCATTTATCATTTTCGGTTTGCTAGCTGGTGTATGGATAGACAGATTTCCCCGGCGACCAATTCTTGTTGCCGCTAACTTTTTCAGGGGTGCATTACTGCTCATTGTGCCGCTGACAGCCTCAACCGGATTCCTGAATATTACAGTTCTATATTTGGTAGCCTTCATAGTTGGTATCTGTACTGTCTTCTTTGATGTTGCCTATACATCCTTTTTGCCTTCCATTGTGAGCAAGGAGCAGCTTGTTGATGGGAATAGCAAACTAGAGACAAGTAAATCTACCGCACAAATTGCTGGGCCGGGTTTATCAGGCGGACTGGAACAGTTAATCACCGCTCCTTTTGCAATATTGTTCACGTCGGTATCCTTTTTTGTATCCGCTGTGTACATAGCCCGGATTCGCAAGTTGGAGACAGTTGTGACAGATGCGAAAAAACAAAAAAACATGTGGCTGGAAATGAAAGAAGGGCTGCATACGGTTTACACCAAACCGTTGCTGTGGGGAGTGGTACGCTGCTCAACAGTCTTTAACCTTTCCTGGAATGTTATTTTTAGTGTTTATGTTCTATATGCATCGCAAGAACTTAAAATCAGTGCAAGCATTCTTGGCATCATTTATGGAACGCTAGGAGTAGGGTACCTATTTGGTTCTCTGCTTGCCCAAAGGGCTGTACGTCGTTATGGAGTAGGTCCAACAATTGTGGGTTCCGCTACGCTCGCAGCAAGTGGCGGTTTACTTGCTCCATTAGCAGTAGGATCAGAACTAAGTATTGCGTTGATTATGATGCTCGGACAGCTTCTTTTCGGAATGGGTGTCTCCATGTTTAGCATTAGTACCATCAGTTTACGTCAAGTCATTGTTCCCGATGCCCTGCAAGGTCGCGTGAATGCTACATTTCGATTTATCTCGTGGGGTTCTTTACCGCTTGGTTCGTTAATTGGGGGGATGATAGGAGGGGCAATGGGTTTACGGTTCGCTTTATTTGCGGGTGGCATTGGATTGTTAGCTTCGGCTTGTACATTATTGTTCACCCCATTTTTACAACTACGCGTGAAATCATTTCATGAATTAACACTGGACAAAGATATGTCTATAAAGAGCTAAGGAGTGCCATAAGAAGTATTAAACGAACAGGCTCGTTTGTTCAATGAAACAGCGACAGTCTAGGACTTCATTTTCTTGCCCCAGTCTAATACCATATTTTCTGCTGACCGATGGGATAATGGTGTTATACCCGAAACCGATTTTTTCACAATGTAGTGTATGAGGGTATGCACTCTTTTGGTTTCGATATGAAGTAATACAAATGTACTGCAGATCGCAAAGAAGCCCGGGGATCTCCATCCTTGGGCTTCCTGTAATTACGGCTCCGAATCGTCAGTAGCCGTAATTCTGTCTTTGCCGATAACATAGCGTAGCCGTATCAAGAAATGAACTTTGCCTAATCACCAAGTAAGGTCGATTTGTTGGTAGCTATTAGAACCGGAATTTGGACTGAAAGAAACAGATGCTGGACCAAATGCTATAGTGACGCTATAACTTCCAAAAATATTACTCTTTGCTTCATTATATGCTCCTACGACACGGTTTATCGCTGTACTATTCTTCTTTTTCATTGTAAGTTTGGAAGTACCTTTGAATTTAAAACCAGGTACTGCAACTTTTGTGCTATTAAATTCCCAGGCTGCCCCATACATGTGATACTGAACTGGTTGTCCATTATTACATGTTGAACTATCCGGAGCTGTCCATTGCCATCCATTGGCAATTGTGTAATCATATGTTTGAGTTGCACACGCATATTTTCCAGACTGAACTTCCCAGCCGTCTGGAACAGCAATCGCGATATTATCCTTGTATATTCCATCAGGAGAAATGGAAGGATTTTTCTTCCATTCAAAACTATTGTAGACATCATCCATGTTAGTTCCGTTATAATTAATTACAAAATGAAGTAATGTCAGAGACAAATCACTAGTAGGAATGTTGTCCAGTGTTTTCATTTGATCGGAACTCACTAATGAATTTGTTTTTTGATCTCTGATGTACTCTTGTGTTGTTGAGTCGGCAAATTTAAGGTCTTCACCTGAATTTGTAACAATGAAGTTTTTGAGATCATAATCCATTGCTTCAAGGATTGTCTGTGGAACTTCCGCTTTAGTTAAGATTGTGTCCAATTCGGTTTCGGTATATGTTGTTTTCTCGGCGAATGTTGTACCCATGTTAATAGTGAATGTAAGAGCCAATACCGTGAGCAGAGAGATCATTTTTTTCACTTGTTATCCTCCTTAAATTACAGATGTAATTTTATTTTAAACTTCAAAAAAATAAATTTTTATATTAGCCCCCCTCAAAATTTTATTTGAATCAATTACACAACCTAATTCAAAACAATTATGAAGTTGATTCATTTGTATAAAATAACTGAAAGGAGAGAACAAACTTGATGAATAAGAAAAAGTCCTTACAGTTGATTTTAACTGGAGCATTAATAGTTGCCGTTTTATTTTTCCTGTTTAGAAATTACAGTTCACCAGCTCACACTACATCTTTTATTGAAATTATTGAAAAAGGAACTAAAACTAACAGTAATGAGCCATGGGCTATTGTGAAAAACCCATTAGATGCTAAAGCAGAATCATTTAAATTAATTCTTGATACTTTTAATACTCAAAATCTTTTAGTTGTAGGTAAAACTTATCTTGTAACTTATGAACACTTCAAAAATGATAACACTTACAAATTAGTGATAATTGATGAAGTTGATACAAAATAAACCAAGTAATATATTACCAATATACCATTTTTATCTAAATCTCGCAATATTCGAAAGTTTCATAACTTCTTCGAGGGGAATTATAAAAAAAGTACAATCCCCGTTGTTGTGCAGACCAACGGAGATGCTATGAATGTATCTATTATCATAGTAACAAGCAATATAAGGGCGCACAGACGGCCGCAGCGCGTATCTACGATAGCAATAACAAGCATGTAACGACTGTTACACTGGAGAAGACGGGCGGCAACTGAAAACAAGATACATTCGAGCTCTCGGTTACCTCCCATAAAAACTCAGTTACAGGCAAAACCTTTAAGTACCGTAAATTCTCTTTGGACTATACAGCGCCAGACGGCAAGTCTCGGGTTGAGATTGAATCTGACCCTGCAAGGGCAACCGGCATATCGGTTTGTAAGACTGTATTCGTATGGATTTACGGAAGTATGTATGATGACGTACAGAATCTCCAGATAAGAAACTAAACAAGGAAAAGTCCCATTTGGGGCTTTTTCTATGAAATTTACGAGATTCCTAGGCAATGCTAGAGAAACGAAAAAACGTCCATTGCTTTGGCGGGCATGGCGCTCTTCGTTCAAATACCATACGGGCGTCACCCATCCTTTGAGGAATTTTTTACGAGTCTAGCAAAGACACAAAAGTCAGGGGCATTAGCGATGAATCTCTTATTTTCCGTAACGAACTCATCCGTGTTAAGATACCTATAGATTGGATAGATTCAGAATTAGCCCGGTAATTCCGAATGGACGGTCAAGATGACGCATAGTGTTGTTGATCCGTATCTCTAGGAAATCCGATAAGTATAAAGGTTCGGTTGGTTTTTATGATCGATAAGGGGGATGCAGAAATGACGGAATGTACGGCTTCATTTCATATGGGAGAAGGATTAGACAATATCCTCGTGCTTGATCGCACGCAGTATCTGGAGGAGCCCGACATTCTGTATCCTTTTGCATTGGACGAGCTGCTGTGCAGACATACAGGCAAGGGAGGGCCCGCTGTATGTCACCTGTGGCGTCATCCGCGGGGCTTCGTGATGGGACTGCGTGACAGCAGATTGCCGCATGCGGCAGAGGCGCAGCAATGGCTGGAGTCGCTTGGCTACTCGACGGCTGTCCGCAGCACGGGCGGGGCGGCCGTACCACTCGATTTGGGCGTTGTGAACATTTCCCTGATCTTGCCGAAGGAAGGGAGGGGCGACAAATGCTTCCGCTCGGACTATGAGCGCATGTATCAGTTGATCAAGCTTGCTCTGCAGAACACGGGCTACACGATCGACAAGGGTGAAATCGATGGCGCATACTGCCCTGGCGATTTTGATCTCAGCATTGGCGGCATCAAGTTTTGCGGCATTGCACAGCGGCGTCAAGCTCATGCCTTTGTCGTGCAGGCATTCGTCATCTGCGAGGGTTCGGGCAAGGAGAGCGCCGAGCTCGTCCGCTCCTTCTATGAGCGTGCTGCGTTGGGTGAGGTGCAACCGGATCATCCTGTTGTGACCGAAGATAAGACAGGCAGTCTGGAAGAACTGGCTTCGCTCGGCAGCACTGTTGGCGGCGGGGCGGCACACGTATTTATTGAATCTGTCAAGCAAGTGATCCGAGAACGCCAGTCCGAGCGTTGTCTCGAACAAGCGTCCTCAGGATTGTGGCTCCCAGAGCCAGAGCAAGTGCACGAGGTTATCCATACATTGCGTGAACGTTATGGAATCAAAGCGTGAGAGTCTAAGCACTGCTTCTGCCCGTGTATCTGAGTACACATCTGTGGTGTCGAATGTAGTGATCCCAGCTTCCAGCGCAGCATGTACACAAGCTTTGGGCTGCATGAACGTCCACTTGGGCGCCGTGAGTTATCCAATTCCCAAAAGCAATCTCGCTCATAGATAATCCGCTTGTACCAAGCTTTCGCGAGTTCACTCTAACCCTTCCTTTTTCAGGTAACGGTTCGAGCATAGCAAGCTTATATTAATTGGTGAAATACTCATTATTTTGCGTATTGATTCGAGAATCCTATTAATACTCCAGATGTTCCTTATCATCGATCCGGTTGCGGAAGACGTAGTAGCTCCAAATTTGATATCCGAGCACGAACGGCAGAATCGTCAGCGAGATATACGTCATCACCTTCAGCGAGTAAGCGCCGGAAGCCGCATTCATAATCGTCAGATTGAACTCAGGGCTGATCGAGCTGACCATCACTCGTGGGAACAAGCCGATGAACATGCTCACGGCCGACAGAATGATAACGGACCCTGTCATGGCGAACGCCAGTCCATCTCGCTCACGCTTAATGAATGACATGGCCAAGAGCAATGCGCCCCCAGCTAACAGCGGCAGGATAAGCCAACCTCTGCCATGAACCGTATAAATATCAGTGCTGACATATGTCAGCATGGCGAACAGCAGCAGGACGACGACAACTGCCGGGCTGACATCGCGAGCTGCCTTCCGTGCCCGCTCCCGCAGGCCGCCGGTGGTTCGCAGCGTAATGAAGACGAGTCCGTGCAGAATGCATATCATGACAACGGCCACACCGCCAGCAAGGGAGTAGCCGTTCAGCAGGTCAAACACACTCCCGACCATTTCTTTGTTCCCGTCAATCGGCACACCGCGAATGATATTGGCGAATACGACACCGAATAGGAAAGGAGGCAGCAGACTACCAATGAAAATCGCGGCATCCCACGCTTTCCTCCAAGCGCCATAATCCATCTTGCCCCTGAACTCGAACGCGACACCGCGCGCGATAAGCGCCAGCAGCAGCACGACGAACGGGATATAGAAACCGCTGAACATCGTCGCATACCATTCCGGAAAGGCAGCGAACATAGCCCCCCCGGCCGTAATTAACCATACCTCGTTCGCATCCCAATAAGGACCGATTGTGTTGATAATGATGCGGCGCTCATGATCCGTCTTCCCGAGGAACCTGGCGACCATGCCTACGCCGAAGTCAAATCCTTCGAGGAAGAAGAAGCCGACGAACAGCACGGCGACGAGTATGAACCATAACTCATTTAGCGATAGCATGCGTTACCTCCTTATCAAATGAATCGTAATTCTTCATATCTTCTTCCTCCGGTTCTTCCATCTGCTCATCTTTACGTATCACCTTGACGAAGAGAACAGCGTCAATAATGGCGAGTACCGCATAAATGGTCGTGAACGCAATGAGCGAGAAGAGAAGTTCTTCCGCCGTAACTGTCGGCGATATGGCGTCCTCTGTACGCATAACTCCGAACACAACCCACGGCTGACGACCCATCTCGGCCATAAGCCATCCCGCCGAATTGGCGAGGAACGGAAAGGCGATCATGCCAACCATCAGCTTCAAGAACCATGGGCGCTGCTCCAGCTTCTTCTTGCGGGATAATATCAGGCCGTAAATGCCGACAAGGCACATGAGCCCACCTGCGGCAACCATCATGCGGAAGCTCCAGAACGTCATTTTAACCGATGGAATATAATTTCCTGGTCCGTACTTCTGTTCATAACGCGCTTGAATCTGATTCATCCCTTCTACACTGCCGCTAAGCTTGTTGTACGATAGCAGACTGAGCATATATGGAACTTGGATTTTGAACGAGTTTTCTTTCTTTTCCGTATCGATTGTAGCAAATAACGTGAACGGTGCCGGATCCTCACTCGTATCCCAGAGCGCCTCGGCCGCTGCCATCTTCATCGGCTGAGAAGTGAGCAGATGCTGCGCCTGTGCATGCCCAATGTAGGCAACGATGACGGACGAAATCAAGGCAACGGTAATCGAGACGCGGAACGAACGGCGGAACATGTCCGGATTGTGTCCACGGAGCAGCTTCCATGCGCTGACGCCTGCCATGAAGAAGGCGCCGGTTGCGAATGCCGCGAACAGCGTATGCGGAAATTGCAGCCACAATTGCGGATTCGTAATAAGTGCGAAGAAGTCGCTCATCTCTGCCCGTCCGTTGTTGAATTCATATCCGACAGGCGCATGCATGAACGAGTTGGCGGTCAAGATCCAGAACGCTGACAATACGGTACCGATCGAGACAATCCAGATGCAAGCGAGATGAACGCGCTTCGATAAGCGCTCCCAGCCGAATACCCATAAGCCGATGAAGGTGGATTCCATAAAGAAGGCGAGCAGCCCTTCAATGGCAAGCGATGGCCCGAACACATCACCGACGAAGCGGGAATAATTGGACCAGTTCATCCCGAACTGGAACTCCTGCAATATGCCGGTGACGACGCCAACTGCGAAGTTAATCAGAAATAATTTGCTCCAGAACAAGGCTGCTTGCTTGTAAATCTCCTTGCCCTTGACGACATAGAGCGTCTCCAAAATGGCAATTAAAAACGCCAGTCCAATCGTCATGGGGACGAAGATGTAGTGGAATAATGTTGTTGATGCGAATTGGATTCGCGCGAGAATGACCTGATCCATAGAGGCCTCCTTGTGATGAAAATATGATCGTCGTGCAACAAGAAAAAGGTCTGTGAGATTCGAACAATGTGAATGTCTTCACGTTTTGTGGTGCTGTGAGTGTGGCACTCGTTAAGATTCAGTCGTTAAGAAAAGTGTTAGGTTATGAGCTTGACGAGGCTGTACGTACATCGCTGCACACATCGTACATACTCTTGTCATATGGCATTGGCAGCCAGTCAAGTGAAGTTCTCAGGTTCAGCCTTATCATAGAGCAGAGTGGATGGGGTGTCGCCATCCACTTCAACGGGGGGAGGTCATCCATGTTCAAGAGACTGACACAGAGTTGACAACGTTTCGATGAAATCGAGTCATCGGAGAGTCTGTAGGAGAATGATATACTTATTTATATGTGATAAAAATCACAGATTATAATAGTAAGAGGTGTATTCCTATGTGGCAACCGGATCGTTCCAGCAATCAACCACTATATCAGCAGATTGCCGCATATATTGAGCGCAGCATTTATAACGGTGAATTTACTCCGGGAAGCGTCCTTCCATCGGAACGTAAATTTGCTGAGCAAATACATGTAAATCGAAGCACTATCGTTCAAGCCTATGAAGAGCTGCGTGCAGCAGGCATTATTGAGAGCATGGTCGGCAGTGGTACTCGAGTAAGCAAGTCGAAGTGGGGGGCAGACTCTCAACAAACGCCAGATTGGCATCAATACTTAGATAACTGCAAGCTGGTACAGCCTGATCCGGTATACGCAGAACTGATTCGTTCCGCACTGGATTCGGGCAGCAACTGTATAGACTTTGCCAGCGGAGAATTGTCACCCGATTTGTCGCCAAATGAAGAGATGCGGACGCTATTGAGCGAGCATCTGCTGCATGAAGATATGAGCTACGACGATCCTCAGGGCTATGTGCCGCTGCGGGAGGTTCTGTCTACCTCTTTACATCAATATCGCGGCATTCGGACGACAGCATCATCGATTCTCGTTACCTCTGGGTCTCATCAATCGCTCTATTTAATAACTCGACGATTGCTTCAGCCTGGGGATGCGATCGCGATCGAGGATCCTTCCTACTATTATTCTCTGCCTATGTTTCACTCGGCGGGCTTGCGCTTGTTTCGGCTGCCTGTGGACGAGAAGGGAGTATGTCCGGAAGGTATATTGTCCTTGTATCGGGAGCACAACATACGGATGATATTCGTGAATCCGAATTATCATAATCCAACGGGCCGTGTGCTTGACCCCTCTAGACGGGAACAATTGCTTGAGATTTGCGGCAGCTTAGGCATTCCCATTGTGGAGGATGATCCGTTTAGCCTGACTTCCTTCACGGGCAATCCGCCGCCGACACTGAAATCGATCGATACGAACAATACCGTCATTTATATTGGCTCATTATCCAAAATTGTAGCGTCAGGCCTGCGGATCGGATGGATGGTTGCCCCGCAGTCTGTTATCACGCGGCTTGCCGCTGAACGACAGCAAATCGATTTCGGAATGAGTGTGCTGCCGCAGCGGATCGCCGCACGTTTGCTGTCGGAAACTTATTTTGACCGCCACTTGGTGCGGCTGCGGCAGGAACTCCACAAGAAACGGAACTTGCTAATCGATGCGCTGGAGCGCGAACTTCCGGGGGAGGTGGCGTATTCCCTTCCGCAAGGAGGACTGCACTTATGGTGTAAAGTAAAAACACCGATTCCTGATGCAAAATTGCTAAAGGAAAGTATAAAGCGAGGGGTACTCTATAATCCCGGAACGGTCTACGGTTCAGAACCAGGGTATGTCCGGTTTACGTATGCAAGACCGCATGAGGATGAAATTGGGTTAGGAATAGCGCGATTCGCTCAAGCGATTCATGTATCCCAGCAGCGATAAAAATGATTCATTACGGAGTAGAAATTCAAAAAAAGAGATGCAATTGGAAAGTTCCTCCTTTCTAGTTGCATTTTTTTGTAATATGATAGAGAGGAAAGAAAAAGAAAGCGCTTGCGAAATTGGGTGCATGAGATTGGAGGGAGGAAGAAGGAGGGACTGTGCAAATCCGATAACTAGATGAGATGGAGGGAAATAATGAAGAGATCCATGTATTTGAAAGCGGTTTCGATGCTGCTCAGTTTGATGGTTGTTATGACTTCGACGCTTACAGTAGTGCAGCCTAAGGCGTACGCTCAACCAAATGGGCAGGAGAATGTAAAAATGGAGCATCAAGATGAAGGCCCAGTCCTATCTATACCAGATAAGGGGGATGGGACTCCGCCGAGCGTTACAGATGTCGTGTATGACAAGGACGGCAATATCATTCCGAATCCAATTGGGGACTCCAATGAGGAAGCTGCTCGCCTCCTCGCGGCTGCTACATTTAGCGGAACGAATCTAGCTCTGCATAAGCCGGCCTTTTCCTCTGGTAATGAAGTAGATTATTTGGGGCCTGAGCTGGCTGTAGACGGAAAAGGGAATACAAGATGGTCTTCGGCGAAGGAAGATGATCAATGGTTCTATGTAGATCTCGGAGAGAAAAAAGCTTTCGATCGTGTCGTAATCCGCTGGCAAACGCCGGCCGATACATACAAGATCCTCGTATCGGATGACGCTCAGAATTGGACGAATGTGAAGGACAACGATGGTCTCATCCAATGTAAGGGCGGTGTGGAGACGGTTGATTTCCCTTCGCTCGAAGCTCGTTATGTGAAGTTCCAGGGCGTGAAGCGCGCTCCTGTTGATGGAGTGCTGTATGGATATTCCTTTTTTGAATTTGAGGTGTATCAATTGAATGACTTGCAATCTGTCATCGATAAGGTAACAGCTGCGCTCACGGTGCAAGCCGGACAGACGAAGCTCGATTGGTCCGCTGCAGGAGTGCCGCAAGGCTACAGCGTCAGTGTATTTGGCAGCGACAGAGTTCCTGTCATTGACCGCGAAGGCAACATCCGTACACCGCTAGTAGACGCCAAGGTGAATCTGATTATTCAGGTAGAGGATCAGAATAATCCCGATCGGAAGCTGCTGTCGGGAAGTATCCCCGTAATCGTTCCAGGCTTGCATAAGCAGACATCGGATCGCAATCCTGAGCCGGAAGTGATCCCTTCTCTGCGCGAATGGTATGGGGATTCGGGCAATTTCAAGTTGAAGAAGTCTTCGCGAATTGTAGTCAATCCGAAGGATGAGTCCTTGCTCCGCAAGGCAGCAGAGCTGACTAGCGAAGATGTATTGGATCTGACGGGTTACCAGCTTACAGTAGTCTCTGGAACGCCGAAATCTGGGGATTTATATCTGTCGATTGATCCGTCATTATCATGGCTTGGCAATGAAGGAAATGTATTCAAGGTAGGGGATTACGTAGCTATTACCTCTTCATCAGCTAAGGGGGCTTTCTTCGGAACGAGAACAGCGCTCCAAATCATTAAGCAGAATAAGGACTTGACGATTCCGCGAGGTGAAGCAAGGGATTACCCGAAGTATGAGAAGCGTGGACTCATGATCGACGTAGCCCGCAAATTCTTCACGATTGATTTCCTTCGCGATTATGTGAAGCTGTTGTCATGGTACAAGATGAACATGTTCCAAATTCACTTGAATGATGACGTCGGGGAGCCATTCGCAGATGGCACCCGTGCAGCTTATCGCTTGGAAAGCACGACCTATCCTGGACTTGCAAGCGCCAGTGGGCATTATACGAAGCAAGAATTCAAGGATTTGCAGCTCATGGGCATGGACTATGGCATTAATATCATCCCGGAAATCGACACACCCGGACATTCTCGCGCATTCACGACCTACAACCCGGCGCTTGGGGACGATTCCCATTTGGATATTTCTAAGCCAGAAACCGTGGAATTCATCAAGAACTTATTCAATGAGTATATAGACGGAAGTGATCCAACATTCGTCGGGCCAGAAGTGCATATTGGCACGGATGAATATTGGGGTCCGGATATCGAGCGCTACCGTTGGTACATGGATACACTCGTGAAGCATATTAACAGCAAAGGCAAGCACCCGCACATGTGGGGAGGCTTGACCCAATATACCGGAACGACGCCGATTAGCAATGACGCAACGATGGACATCTGGTATGAGCCATATGGTGCGCCACAGCAGGCGGTAGATCTCGGCTATGACGTCATCAACTCGCAGAATGTATACATGTACATCGTGCCTACCTTATACGGAAACTACTTGAATTCGCAATTCCTGTACGATGAGTGGGAGCCGAATAAGTGGGAGAACACATCGCTGCCACTTGGCCATCCGCGTGTGAAGGGCGGCATGTTCTCGATGTGGAATGACGTATCTGAAGCGAATCGCTTGTCGATGGACGATGCGCATATCCGATTGCTGCCTGGCATACAGGTCGTGGCAGAGAAGCTGTGGACGGGAACACGTGATGATAAATCTTTCACGCAATTTAACAATCGTACAAAGGTGATCGGTGATGCACCGAATGCCGATCGTTCTCACAAAATTACGGTTAACAATCCAGACAATCTTGTTATGCAGTACATGTTCGAGAAGAAATTCAAGGATAGCTCAGGCAATGGCTTTGATGGCAAGGCAGTCAATGTGGATATTACAGAAGGAAAATATGAACAGGGCGCGCATTTCAACGGCGGCAAGAGCTACATCGAGACGCCAGTTGATGCGATTGGGTTCGGTTGGACCGCTTCCATGTGGATCAAGCCGGACAAGGATAATCCAGATGACGCTGTCTTGATGGAATCGCCTGTTGGTACGCTGAAATTAAAGCAGGGCAACACAGGCAAGCTCGGATTTAGCAAGGAGCATTATAACAGCACGTTCAATTACGTCGTTCCAGAAGACAAATGGACCCATATCTTGCTGAAGGGCGATGACAAGGGTGTATCCCTGTTCGTCAATATTGATGAGTATGTGGAGCGTCTGGAAATGGAGTATCCGAAAATGAACACACTCGTCTTGCCGACGCTTCGCATTGGCAGCGAGACCAACGCCTTCAAGGGCACCTTGGATAATGTAGTCATCTACAACAAAGCGATTGAACTGCTCAGCACGGAAAATCTGGCTCTGCACAAGGCTACGGAATCCTCGGAACCAGAGTTCCCATACTATTCCTCTGACAAGGCCGTAGATGGCAATCCTTCGACTCGCTGGGCCAGCAAGTATGTGGATGATGCGTGGTTCCTTGTAGACTTGGGAGAGGTCAAGGATATCAATAAAGTAATTATTAAGTGGGAAGGCGCCTATGCGGAGAAGTATCAGCTTCTTGTGTCTGATGACAAGACGAACTGGAGAAATATTTCCGGTGAAGGCGGAATCATCGAGTCAAAGGGTAAAATGGACATTCTCGAATTTGATACGACACCAGCACGCTATGTAAAGTTCCAAGGCATCCAGCGGGCAACCGTCTTCGGCAACTCGTTCTACGAGTTTGAGGTATATTCACCAGGGCAAATTCCTGAATACAAGCAGTTGATCGCTACCATGGATGATATGCTGGAGAAGATCGGCAACAAGGGGAAATGGTACAAATTAATGCTCGAAGTACTGAACCGATACCCATACGATGCCAATCGTCCGATTGATGAGATGAAGACGCTCATGTCGCAGCTTCAACCGAATTAACAGACAGGTGAAAACCTCGCTTCCTTGCTGGAGGCGAGGTTTTTTGGTGCAGCTGAAAAATCAACATCACGCAATCTTCACATCTTTATCCACTCTATTGAATGACCCGTGGTTCATTCTCGTGTTATCATTAAGGGGAGCAGCTGATATTTTACGTCTAAACCATATAACTAGAACTTTAGTAAGTAGGCTGCGCTGAAATGCTAGGGGGATTATTTCATACATGATAGACAAAAGGGGAGTGGGACAATTATGGCAGTGAGAAGACGTTGGCTGATTACGGGGAGCATTTTGCTTATGCTCGGAGCCGCAACAGGATGCGGAAGTCCGGAGGCAGAACAGCCAATGCAGGGAGCACAGGAGAAGGAGACGCCTGTTCAGGTGGCAGCCGTGCAGAAGGGAGCGCTGAATCAAACCAATGAGATGATTGGGACAGCGAGTGCAAGCCGATCTGTCGAGGTGATCCCGAAGCTGAGCGGTGAATTGAGAAGTGTGAATGTGAAGAAGGGTGACACCGTCAGCAAAGGCGAGACTCTGGCGAGCGTGAAGGCAGACGATCTGGACATCCAGCTCCGCTTGGAGCAGCTGGGCTTGGAACAGGCGCAGGACCAATACAAAACGCTGCATAATGCACAGGCGTCTGAGCTTGAATTGGATCAGGCGAAGCGCAGTATCGAACAGGCCGAGCTGCGTATTCAGCAAGCGAGCAATCGCAAAGCAGACGCATCCATCAAGGCGCCGATCAGTGGTCAGGTGGTGCGTGTAGCGGCCGAGCAAGGCGAGATTGCTGCAGGCACTTCGCCGTTGTTCACGATCGTGTCAACCAACCCGATCAAGTTCACGGCAAATGTGAGCGCTAATCAGATGCTGCTTCTGCAGAATAGGAAGGAAGTCAAGGTGGAGCTGCCGGATCTCGGCAAAACCATGAATGCGCACATTACATTCTTGTCTCCTGTGGCGAACGAATCTGGATTTTACGCACTGGAAACACAGGCAGAGAACAAGAAGGACGAGATTAAGCCGGGCATGACGGCCAAATTCTTAGTTGATCAGCAAGTGCTGAAGGATGCCTTGCTCGTGCCGACAGAAGCAATCGTCGAGAAGAATGGTACTTCACACGTATTCGTTGTTCGCGATGGACAAGCTGTCGAGGAAGCGGTAGAGGTGCTTGAGGCGCAATCCAAGCTGACGGCGGTGAAGGGCAATCTTCAGCCGAATGACCAGGTAGTTGTCAAAGGACAGCTGACACTGACAAACGGCAATAAAGTCAAAATTGTCGAGGGGGCACGCTAACGTGAAAGTAATCGACGTCTCCGTTAAGCGTCCTATCGGCGTAATGATGCTCGTGCTGGCGATTCTGGCACTGGGTTTGTTCAGTCTGCGCAGTCTTGCTATCGACCTTTTCCCGAAAATCGATGTGCCGATTGCTGTGGTCGCGACCTCCTATCAAGGGGCGGCTCCAGAGGAAATTGAGAAGCTGATCTCCAGACCGCTGGAGTCTTCTCTGAGCACGATTCAAGGGATTGACACCCTGTCGTCTCAGTCACAGGCGAATTCCTCGCTGGTCATGCTCCAATTCAAGACCGGCACGAATATGGACAACGCCCTGATCGATGTCCGGGAGAAGGTCGATCAAGTGAAGGGGATGCTTCCTGATGATGCCAATGATCCGACCGTGCTTCGGTTCGACCCGAACCAGATGCCGATCATTACGCTTGGCTTGACGGGCGCATCTCCAGAGAAGCTTCAAGAATTTGCGGACAAGACCATCATTCCAACCTTGGAACGGGAACGCGGGGTTGCATCTGTCTCTGTTGCTGGGGGCAAAACACGCGAAATTCTCGTTGAGCTGAATCGTGCAAGCCTGTCGCGGTACGGCATTACGCCATCTCAAGTGGTGCAGGCGATCAACGCAGAAAATAAATCTCAGGCAGCGGGCTCTGTACCGAAAGGTGTGCAGGATCTGCAAATCCGCGTGAAGGGCGAATACGGTTCCGTAGATGACATCAAGCAGACTATCATTCATTTGCCGCGTGGGGGACAAATACAAGTTAGTGATGTAGCTGTCGTCAAGGATACGTTCAAGAAGCAAACCTCGCTGACGTTAGTAGATGGCAGCCCTGCCCTCGTCCTGTCGGTACAGAAGCAATCGGATGCGAATACCGTAGCGGTTGCGGATAACATCGACAAGGGACTCGCAAAGATGAAGGATGTATTGCCGCAAGGCATTGAATTGAAGAAAGTGTCCGATACGTCGACCTTCATTCGTCAATCGATCGACAGCGTCATCGGCAATATGATGAGCGGCGGCGCATTGGCCGTCGTGATCCTGCTTCTCTTCTTGCGTAGCGTACGCTCGACCTTCGTTATCGCGCTCTCCATGCCGATCGCGATTATTTCGACGTTTACGCTCATGTATTTCACGGGGCAGACGCTCAATATCATTTCGATGGGCGGGCTTGCGCTCGGCATCGGGATGATGGTCGATAACTCTATCGTTATATTGGAAAATATCTTTACCTACAGGCAGCAGGGCATGTCCATGAAGGAGGCGGCCGTGAAGGGGGCATCTGAGCTCGCTTCTGCAGTTATCGCCTCAACAATGACAACACTCGTCGTGTTCCTGCCGATCGTGTTCATTCAAGGCTTGACTGCCGATATCTTCCGTCCGCTTGCACTGACGGTCTGCTTCTCGCTTATTGCATCGCTTGTTGTGGCGATTACGCTCATTCCGATGCTGGCATCGAAGATCGTATCCGAGAAGAAGATCATGCAGCAGGAGAAGAAGGGCTGGTATATGCGCTTCTTCGGCGGGTTTGTTGCAGGATACAAAAAGATATTGAAATGGGCCCTCGGACATCGTAAAATGACGGTGTTTGCCACGATTGCTTTACTTGTAGGGAGCTTCTTACTCGTGCCGTTCATTGGCATGGAATTCATGCCTGGCGGGGATCAAGGGCAAATTCAGATCAAGGTTCAGACGCCAAGCGGCACAAGTCTGGATGAGACGAAGAAGACCGCTGACGAAGTGGCAGCCCTGCTCAAGCCTTATGAGGGCATCATTGAGACGGCCTCGCAATCGATTGGCGGCGGTGGAGGATTCGGCGGAGGCGGAACGAATTCTGCTACGTTCACCGTTCAACTCGTTCGCGCTTCGGAGCGGGATATCAAGACCAAGGAACTCATGCAGAAATTAACGGATGCGACAGGCAATATTGCAGGCGCAGACATTACTGTATCTGCACAGGAGTCAGGCTTAAGTGCAGGAGCTCCGATTCACATCAAGCTGAATGGTCAGGATCAACAGGTATTAGAGGAAGTTGCGAATCAAGTGGTGTGGATGATCTCTGACGTACAAGGGGTATACAATGCAGAGTCTTCCGCTGCGGAAGGCAATGCGGAGTTGAACATTACTGTCGATCGCAGCTTGGCCGCTTCCTATGGCATCTCGTACCAGCAAATATTAAGCGAGATTTCGCTTGCCATGAATGGGCAGATGGCTACCCAATATCGGGAAGACGGCAATGAATATAATGTGAGAGTCATTATGCCGGAGGAAGAACGCAACAGTATCGCTGCATTGAATGCCTTAACGATTCAATCGCAGAATGGCCAGTTAATTCCACTGTCTGCTGTTGCGAAATTCAATCAGCTCCAAGGGCCTGTCATGATTCAGCGCGAGAATCAGCAGCGTCAAATTAACGTTACGGCTGATATTGCGGGCAGAGACTTAGGCAGCATCTCGAAGGACATTGAACAATCGCTGAAGAAAATGAATTTCCCAGATGGGTATTCATACTCCATGGGCGGAGCGAGTGAAGATATGGTGGAAGCATTCGGAGATCTTGGAATTGCACTCGTATTCTCCATCTTCCTCGTCTATGTCGTGATGGCTGTTCAATTCGAATCGCTGCTGTATCCGTTTATTATTATGTTCGCGATGCCGACGACGTTCATTGGGGTCATTGGCGGATTGTTCATTACGGGCACACCGCTGAGCGTAACGGCGATTATCGGTGTCATTATGCTCGCGGGTATCGTTGTCAACAACGCGATCATCTTGGTGGATTACATCAATATCCAACGCCGCAGCGGATTGGATCGCCATGAGGCAATCATGCAAGGTGCGCCGAGCCGGATTCGTCCGATCTTCATGACGACATTAACGACAGTGCTCGGCTTGCTGCCGCTTGCGCTCGGCATCGGGGAAGGCGCGGAAATGCAAGCGCCGTTGGCGGTTGTCGTAATATTCGGTCTATCCTGTTCGACGATCTTTACGTTGCTGCTGGTGCCAGTCATGTACACGTATTTGGATGATTTCTCGAACTGGATGAAGCGCTTGTTCACACGCAAAAATAAAGTAGAGAACGTGAGCGAAGCAACAGTATCTAATTAATTGGAACCACCTACAGTAACATCAAAAAAATCTTGGTATATAGCAAAGCTCCCACGAACGAATACAATCGTTTGTGGGAGCTTTTTCATTGTGATATACAGCCAACTCCAACCGGTACATAAAAGAATTGACATGTCGAATCGGACAGCTTACGCTTGATTTGCCTATTATTCTCATTTCTGGGTTGATAAACATGACTGTGCTTCTACTAGAATGCTGAAGTAGATAGGGATAATGGAATGAATGTGTAGATGGGAAATGATATCTTGGAAAGGAAAAGGTGCCGATGCCTCAACGAATACATGCATTACACGCGAGCTGGCTGTTCCTTGTCTCTTATGTATTAAGCAATATGCTGTCCACTTTTATTTTTCCTGACAAGCAGCCGTTGTACGCAAACTTGGGCCTATTCTTGCTCTATGTCATGTTTGCACAAGTTGGCTTGCATGTACTACCTTCCATTTTATTCATAAGGAGCAAGCGGATGTCTTGGAAGGCTGTATTCAAATTCCGCCACGTATCATTAAGTACGATGCTGCTAAGCCTCCTAATTTACGGAATCAGTCAGGTTCCAATGCTGTTCATCCATCAAGTCACAGAGCTTATTTCGAATGTTCTTGGTCGCTCGTATCAGATGTCCTATTATCCACTAGCTGCTGACTTCACATCGCTGCTCATGCTCATCATGGCTATCGGAGTATTTCCTCCGATATGCGAAGAGTTGCTGTTTAGAGGTGTGCTATTGTCCGGATATGAGGAAAAGGGCAAATGGTTTGCAGCGGCGATGAGTGCTCTCCTGTTTGCTCTATTTCACGACAATCCGTATCGGCTGCTGGAGCTGTTCTTTTCCGCATGGGTTTCAGCCATAATCGTGCTTCATGCCCGGTCAATCTGGCCGGGAATAGTCATTCACTTGGCCACAAATACAACCTATGTCATTGGTTCCTATTTGAAGGGTGGAGACCTCGTTATGGGCGTCACTTCAACCGAAGCATCCCCGAATTATTGGATAATAGGAGGATGGGGAGCCTTGTCTGTTCCGGCTGTTTATATAGGGTATATGCTGCTGCGAATCATTGCCAAGAAAGAACAGAGCAAGGAGAGTCACAACAGCACCAGTCAAATGGATCGTAGAAAAGGGTATAGCTGGCTAATCCCGATTTTCCTGTCACTTCTCATCTTTGTACTTCAGGTCATGTAACTAAGGCTTTTTAACATTTCCACACCTATAGCATCGGCCAAATCTTTGACCACACCGCATCCAAAATATCCTGCAGCCGATCTTCCTGACTATTGATGGCGATCACGGCATCCTTATCGGGCATGACCATACAGAACTGTCCATGCGCGCCATCCGCCCGATAGGCATTGTGGGAGCACATCCAGAATTGATAGCCGTAGCCTTGACACCAGTCACGGCTGCCTTCATTGCCGATCTGCTTGCTCGTTGCAAGCTGAATCCAATCGGCAGGGATCAATTGTACCCCGTTCCACATTCCTTGCTGCAGAAGCAGCTGGCCGAAGCGGCTCAGTTCTTCGTTCGTAAGTGCCAGCCCGGCACAGCCCAGCGTTACGCCAAGCGGCGAGGAATCCCATTTCTCTTCTGTAATTCCAAGCGGCACGAACAGCCTTGGACGCAAGTAGTCGTGCACCGTTAATCCGACGGCTGCCTGTACCATTGCCGAGATCATGAAGGTATCTCCGCTGCTGTATGTGAACCGCTCGCCTGGCACTCTATCCAGAGACAGAGACATGTAATAGCGGACCCAATCCGTTTCCTGCAGCGAAGCTCGTTCCTCTGCCCAGAGAGGGGGAGAGTCATGACCGGAAGACATGCGAAGCAGTTCGCCCAGCTTGATGCCTGCGGGGTGAAGCAGGGGATTGGGCTCCGTGTGCATATGAGCGTACTGCGGGAACATATCTCCTAGCGTTGTGTCTAGGGTCAACTTGCCTTCCTCAATGGCGAGACCGACGGCCATGCATGTAAACGATTTGCTGATCGAGTGCTGCAACCGCCGACTGTCTTCGTTCTGATCCCACTTTCCGATCAATTTCCCGCCCTGACGAACCCGCACAGAGGTGACCTGCAATTGTTCAGCCTTAATCCGATTCACGAATTCGGTCAGGCTTGAGGGTTCTATCATCTCCATTACTCCTTTCTCAATATGAGTGGTATGTTCCTATATCCGCCCAAACCATTTCACGCGCATTAGAATTCGAGCACATTCCGTTTCGCCAAAACGCTTGTTGAATATGTCAGGGATGATCGATGTAGAAACGTGATCTAAATCTCTTCATGAAAATCATGAAATCACGCGTCACTATTGAATAGAAACGTTTCAATTATGTATGATGAAATCTATACTTCAAGTATGTCATTGGTTCTAGTGCGTTGTCAATGAGTCTATAGTAATCGCTTTCTTTTTATTTTATATCTCAAAAACTGGGTAATTGCCAATTATGAGTATTCAAATTTTCCCCCTTTGATCGAATGCACCAAAAAAAGCATTGACAGATTCAGGAACATAGATCTATGATTGTGTCGAAACGATTCGAAAGAGTTGCTTACATTACGCAATCATGTGTTTTCAGCGAGTGATTTTCACTTAGTTGCAGACGAAAAGCTGGATTACAGTAGCGAATGAACATGTAAAACGGTCGATGTTTGATGATCTATTAGCAGTCAGAACTATATTTCAAAAATCCAAAAATGAAAGGGATTACATATGGCGCATGTAACGATAGAAACTGGGTCGAACGTTTTGCGAATGAACACGAGCATTCACGTGATTTATCCCTTGGAATCGCAAACTCCGCCAAGCAGTACGCTCTATTTGCTGCATGGTGCTGGTGATAATGCGAGCACATGGCAGCGGCTGACGACGATTGAGCAATATGCGCAGCGTCACAATTGCACGGTAATTATGCCAGAGGCTAATCGCAGTTATTACACAGACATGGCGTATGGACTCGACTACTTTACATTCATTACCGAAGAGCTTCCCGATTTGTGCAGCAAGCTGCTCCAGTTGAATGTCGAGCCAGAGCATACATACGTTGCGGGCTTGTCGATGGGGGGATATGGCGCATTGAAATGTGCGCTTACCTATCCCGAGCGATACGCCAAGACAGTATCGTTGTCCGGAGTGACCGATATGCAGCGCCGACTTCGCGATCCCGATATGCCCCAAGGAATGGTGAGAGAGATGCAGGCGGTGTTTGGCATGGATTTACTCGTGAAGCCCGAGCAGGATCTATATGCGCTGGCTGCCAAGAGGATAGAAGCGGGAAGTGCGATACCGTCCATTCTGTGCTGCTGCGGTTCGGAAGATCCTTTCATCGAAATGAATCGAGCATTTGCTGCGCGCATGAATGCCGCTTCCTCATCCGGGTTCCATTTCCGCTATGTTGAAGATTCAGGCACCCATGACTGGGTATTTTGGGAGAAGCATTTGAGGACAGCGTTTGACTTTCTTTTTGACAACAAGTAGCTATCTGAGAGGGGAAATGCAATGTGAAATCTGCAGCCTTGCAGGGGCCAGACGGCAAGCTGAAGAGTCGTTCGAAGCTGGGAGCGCTGTTCAGTGAAATATGGAAGCATCGAATGGTATATACGCTGCTCCTTCCTGGGCTGATCTGGCTACTATTATTTGCGTATTTGCCAATGGGCGGCTTATCGCTTGCCTTCAAGGATTATAAGGCGAACTTGGGCATTTGGGGCAGTCCATGGGTCAGGTTCGAAAATTTCAAGTACGTGTTCCGTGATCCTGCCTTCCTCGATGCGCTGTGGCGGACGCTGTACATCAACATCATTAAGCTGGTCATACAATTTCCATTTCCGATCCTGCTGGCGCTCATGCTGAACGAGCTTCGAATGAAGCGTGCGAAAAAGGTATTTCAAACCATACTGACGTTTCCCCATTTCTTGTCGTGGATTATCGTCTCAGGGATCGTGATTAACGTATTAGCCTACGATGGACTCTTGAACAGCACGCTGACGCTGCTTGGCTTGCCAACGATTAATTTTCTTGGGTCAGAGAGCACATTCGTTCCGATGCTGCTGCTTACGGATATCTGGAAATCCGCCGGTTGGGGAGCCATTATCTACTTGGCCGCTATTTCGGGTATCGATCAGGATCAATTCGAATCTGCCCAAATTGATGGGGCATCACGGATGCAGCAGGTGTTCCGCATTACGTTGCCCAACATTATGCCAACCGTCACGGTCATGTTCATTCTGTCCGTAGGCGGACTGATGTCATCGGGCTTTGATCAAATTTTCAACTTGGCAAATGCAGCTACGAAGAATGTGTCTGAGGTACTGGATGTGTACATTTACCGGATCACCTTCCAATCTTCGACTGACTTCTCGTTCTCAACGGCGGTCAGCTTGTTCCGATCTCTGGTGAATATGATCCTGCTGCTTGCTGCCGATCGAGTAGCGAAAATGCTGGGCGGAGACGGGCTATTCCGATAAGGGGGGATGCAACAATGAGCAAGAAAACTGCACGGCGGTCATCGTTCCGCAGAGAGAAGATGACTGCTCTCGACTATATCTTATTTGTCATTCTACTTGGTATTGCACTGTTGATTCTCATTCCGTTCTGGAACGTCATTATGATTTCATTCTCGACGCCGAAGGAGTACGCCGACAATCCGTTCCTGCTGTTCCCGAAAAATCCAACGCTGGCCTCTTACAAGGCGCTTTTCACGGACGGAAGCATTCTTATGGGATACTGGAACACCTTCAAGCTGCTAATTGTCGGTTTGCCTCTAAGCCTGTTCCTGACTAGCAGCATGGCCTACGGACTTAGCAGAAGCAAGTTTCCGGGCAAGCGGATCATCTTTTTCCTTGTGTTGTTCACGATGATCTTCAACGGCGGTATTGTTCCGCTGTACCTGATCATGAAATCCCTGCATCTGACAGGGACATTATGGTCTGTCATTTTTGCCGGCAGCTTCAGCGCCTTCAACATGATATTAATGATGAACTATTTCTACAGCCTTCCGGAATCGCTGATGGAGTCCGCACGCTTGGATGGTGCGGGCGAATGGAGAATTATGTTCTCCGTCGTGCTGCCGCTGGCTGCTCCCATTATGGCAACCATTACGCTGTTCTATGGTGTCGCGTATTGGAACAGCTGGTATGATGCGATGATCTTCCTGCGCAAGGCAGATCAGCTTCCACTGCAGAATGTGCTTCGCACCATTATTGTAGAATCGTCGACGAACGCATCCAATGCGTCAAGCGTAGATGCTGTCGGCAAGCAAGCTTTTTCAACGGGGATGAAGATGGCTGCGGTGTTCGTCACGATGGTGCCTATCATGTGCTTCTTCCCTCTGCTTCAGAAGCATTTCGCTAAAGGGGTGTTGACAGGGGCTATTAAGACCTGATGATACACATAGATTTTTGTTATTTTTGCATGATGGTATGAAGGCAATATTCAGTATGCATCAAAAATCTATTATCCAAAAAACAAGGGGCGACAAAACATGAATGCAGACAAAAAGCTGTCGGTAAGATCCATTCTTCTCCTCTCGCTATGTCTGGTAATGCTGCTGGCTACGGCATGCTCGAAGGAGGGAGCGCAAGGAGGCAACGAGAAGGATGCAGACGGAAGTTACAAGGACAAACTCAACATTTCCGTGGCAAGCACCATTAATCTGAAGGACGAACAATTAAACAATGAGTTCCATAAGTTCTGGATGGATAAGTTCAATCTAGAGTGGGACTACAATTTCATCGAATGGGATTCATGGGCGGAGAAGCTGCGGTTGTGGGTCAGCTCCGGCGATCTGCCTGACGTAGCTACATGGAACTACATTCACGGCGACGCGATGAACTATATTGACCAAGGACTTCTGTACAAGTTCCCGGATGATTGGAAGGAGCGCTGGCCGAACGTAGCTGCTGCCTACAAGCTGACTGGGCTTGGCGAGAAGCTGGAAGAGCTGAAGGGCGGCACGTATATTCTGCCGCGTCCAGTGTACTACGAGAACAAGCCTGCTGATCCACTCGTCAACCAAATCGGCGTTATTGCCCTGCGCAAGGACTGGGCACAGGCTGTTGGCTTCGAATTGAAGGATGTGTATACAACAACTGAATTAATGACGTATGCCAAGCTGGTGAAGGAGAAGGATCCGGGCAAGGTCGGTGCGAATCTGGTGCCTCTTTCCTACAACGCAGGAGATGCATTGACGAACATCATTATGCCGAACAGCGAGCATTCCCGTGTGGAGTCTGCCTTCTATAAAGGAGAGGACGGCAAATATCACTGGGGAGCAGCGGATCCAGATACGCTTGCCGGTTTGAAGCTGATGCAGCAGGCGTACAAGGAAGGACTGTTGAATCCTGAGTTCTATACATGGAAAAACAGCGAGGGCAGCGACAACTTCCGCGTTAAAGGAGTTGCGGCAGTTACCAGCCTTGGCGGTCTGGCTTCCTACAGACAAGACGTGGATAAGGCTATGAAGAAGAACCTGGGCGTGAACAGCGATGATCTTGTTCATACCGCAATCGTGCTCGGCGACGACGGCAAATATCGCAATTTGGAGCAGGTGAATTTCTGGTCGGCGCTTATTTTCTCGCCGAACATCAGCAAAGAGAAGTTTGAACGGGTTATGGACTTATTGGATTATTCGACTAGCAAAGAAGGACAAATGCTCTTGAACATGGGCTTTGAGGGCAAGGACTGGAAATACGGCGACAACAAGGAGCTGGCAAGCCTGCTGCCGGAAGGGACATCGCTTGAGGATAAATATCCAAGCCGCTTCGAAGGATTGTATTTGTTGGGAGATGATTTCAGCATCATTAACCCGGCGATTAAGAAGGAATATCGCGAACGCGCCGTTCTTCATTATCAGAATAAGGCGAAGCTGGGCAAAGAGGGCGGCAAGCTGGCTGCTTACGACTGGACGGTTCAATTGCACGATTCCAAGGTGAAGAACCAGGCAACCTTCGATTATGAGACGGAGTATACGAATCTCATTTTGCAGAGCGGTGATCTGGAATCGAACTGGAAGAAGTGGGTGGAGAGCAAAATGTCGCTCGTTCAACCGGTTTTGGATGAGCTGAACAATTTGAAATAGGTACGATTTGTTTAAAGATGAACCCGGTATGCCAACTGTGCAAACGGATTGCTGCTGCCGGGTTCCTTCTCCACAATATTATTCTTCTCAATGAGGAATTTGCACAACCGATGATTCTCTGCACTTTGGTGTATGTACAACGGAGTCATCTATTGCGCAAGTCCCTGAGGAAGGAGAATCACTATTTTAGGAAATGAAAATGAAATCCCTTCGAATGATGACAAGTCAATGATCGTTCATACGAGAAATTCGAACCGTGGAGGAACTATTATGGATAATCAACAACTTCAAGCGCTTGTACAACAGATGACATTGGAAGAGAAAATTGCTCAACTGCTGCAGCTTACGGGACATTTTCATGAAGGCTCGGACAGCGACGGGCAGGTAACGGGGCCGATGGAGGAAATGGGCATAACGGAGCAGATGGTTGCGGCGAGCGGCTCTGTGCTTGGCTTGTCCGGGGCGCAGGCGGTAATCGATGTGCAGCAGAATTATATGAAGAAAAGCCGCCTCGCCATTCCGCTTCTGTTCATGGCAGATGTCGTTCACGGCTTCAAGACCATTTTCCCGATTCCGCTCGCGATCGGCTGCTCGTGGAATACGGAGCTCGCAGAACAGAGTGCGGCAATCGCGGCGCGAGAGTCGGCTGTCTCGGGCATTCATGTGACGTTCGCACCAATGGTCGATCTGGTGCGTGATCCGCGCTGGGGAAGAGTGATGGAAACGACGGGCGAGGATCCGCATCTGAACAGCTTATTCGCGCGGGCGTTCGTGCGCGGTTATCAAGGCAGCGATATAAAGGGAGATTTGGAGCGGCTGGCCGCATGTGTAAAGCATTTTGCCGCTTATGGGGCACCGGAAGGAGGCCGCGAGTACAACACGGTTGATATGTCGGAGAGAGCCTTGCGCGAATATTACTTGCCTGCGTACAAGGCAGCACTGGACGAAGGCTGCGAGATGGTCATGTCCTCCTTCAATACCGTCGACGGTATACCAGCGACAGGCAATGAGAAGCTGCTGCGCGGAATTCTGCGTGAGGAATGGGACTTCGGCGGCATTGTGATATCGGACTGGGCTTCCATACGGGAAATGATTGCTCACGGTGCGGCTGAGGATGATCGCGAGGCAGCACTTCGTGCTATACGGGCGGGCGTGGACATCGAGATGATGACGCCGTGCTACGTACATCATTTGCCGGGACTTATCCGCGAAGGCAAGGTAGATGAGGCGCTTGTCGATGAAGCGGTGCTGCGCATTCTGCGCCTTAAGGACAAGCTGGGACTGTTCGAGAATCCACTGCGCGGCGCGAATCCGGAACGGGAGCGTGAGATTCTTTTCTGCGCGGAGCATCGCAATGCATCCTACGAGCTGGCAGCTAAATCCTGCGTTCTGCTGAAAAATAACGGCATACTGCCGCTGCAGCCTGATACTAAGGTGGCGCTGATTGGGCCATTCGCCCAGAGCGAGGACATATTAGGCTGGTGGTCCTGCGTCGGTGCGAAGGAGGATGCGGTGAAGCTGGGCGATGCCTTGTTGGAGCGGCTGCCAAGCGGGCAGTTGAGCATCGCGGCTGGATGCGGGATCGAGTGTATGACAGCAGCTCAGTTGAAGGAAGCTCTCAATACGGCTGCTGCCGCGGATGTCATCGTGCTTGCGCTGGGTGAGGAATCCGCGATGAGTGGCGAAGGCGCCTCTCGTACGGATCTCCGTCTGCCGGAAGTGCAGCTTGATCTAGTGAAGCAGCTGAAGACGCTTGGCAAGCCGATGGCTGTTGTCTTGTTCAATGGTCGGCCTCTTGATCTGCACGGCGTCATCGAATCAGTGGATGCTGTATTGGAAGCATGGTTCCCTGGCAGTGAAGGAGGAGCAGCAGTTGCGGACATCTTGCTCGGCAAGGTGAATCCGTCAGGGCGGCTTACGATGTCGTTCCCACAATCGGTCGGACAGGTTCCGGTTTATTACAATCATTTCAATACGGGCCGGCCGCTGAATCCGAGCAAGACGGATGAACGCTATGTCTCGAAATATATCGACTGCTGGAATGATCCGCTGCTTCCGTTCGGCTATGGACTGTCCTATACATCGTTCGCCTACAGCAATCTGGAGCTTTCCAGCAGCGAGATATCAGATGAGGAGAAGCTTGAAATCCGCATAACGGTTACGAATACAGGAGCGAGAGCAGGTGTGGAAACGGTACAGCTGTATATCCGCGACATATCAGGCGAGGTTGTTCGTCCGCTGCGCGAACTGAAGGACTATGTGCAGATTAAGTTGGAATCAGGAGAAAGCAAGGAAATCCTCTTCCACGTAACCGAGGAGCAGCTGAGATATCACCATTCCGATCTTCGCTTGGCAAGCGACGAAGGGATGTTCCAAGTACATGTTGGATCGAACAGTCGCGATACATTGCAAGATTCTTTCCGACTTGTTCGCTGATACTGATTTCGTCAATACAAGATGAATGACTAAGAAGGCATAGCCTTACTAGAACAACTAGAACTAGATTTATAGATACAAAAGATGCCTTGCTATGAGCTGGGATAGGAGGAAGGGCAGACATGACGACAATAGAGAGATCAACGCAGTCGAAGTTTACGTTACAAGCCGGCGAATTGCGCTTTACATTTTGGCCGAGTGGTGATTTGCATCAAGCAGTTAGCGGGCAGATTATGCTCAATCAGTTGGTGACGAGTCCGCTTGATGGCTCGCTCAACAACTTATATCTGCGGATTCACGACGATTCGGGTATCCGCTTCTATCCGCTGCTCGGGATTCGCTCGCGTAGCGCAGTGCGGATGGAAGGGAACCAGGCCGTATGGGAAGGGGCCGTCGAGGGAGTAGCGTATACGGTTACCTTTGCACTTCTGAAAGAGGGCATTTGGTTCTGGGATATTGCTGTGCGCGGGGAAGGTGTAACTGTCGATATTCTGTATGGCCAAGATCTTGGCATTGCTTCAGTAGGTGCGGTACGCAGCAACGAGGCGTATCTGTCGCAATATATCGATCATGCTGTCTTCGAGGATGAAGAGATCGGCTGTGTTGTATGCTCACGCCAGAACCAACCGCAAGGTGGATTATTCCCTTATCTACAGCAGGGAGCGCTCAGCCGTGCAATTGGCTACTCGACCGACGGGTTTCAATTTTTCGGATTGTCCTATAAGGAAACCAACATACCAGTGAGTGTGAGCAAGCCTTGTCTATCCAATGAAGTGTATCAGTACGAGTTTGCCTATACTGCGCTGCAATCGGAGCGTGTTACGCTTCATGGAGAAGAGCGGTTTGTATTTTATGGCCTGTACAAAACAGAACATACGGCTGCAATAACGGAGCTGGAGTATCGGGACGAGGTTCGGCAGGCATGGGAAGCCTACTTGTCCGAGTCAAGTCATATAGCTGCGGGCGAAAAAAATGCAGCATCGAGTCCGTTAAATCCTGTCCATTTCAATGCCGATATTGCTGAACCCCTGCGGACGCTTTCGATGACAGAAGCAGAAGTACAGGCGTTTTTTCCAGAACGTAATCAGGAAGAGCGCATGGATGGCAAGCTGTTGTCCTTCTTCACAAATTCCTACGAGCATGTCGTGCTGAAAGAGAAGGAACTGCTCGTTGAACGTCCGCATGGTCATATCGTAATGAGCGGAACCAGCGTGAAGCTTGGCGCGCAGGTCATAACGTCGACTGCTTATATGTACGGCATTTTCAACTCACATGTGGTGGTCGGCAACACAAATTTCAATAAAATGATGAGCAATGCCCGCAACCCGCTGAACGTGCCAAAGACGTCTGGGCAACGCGTCTATATACACTTGAACGGAAAGTATCGCCTGCTCGCGATGCCGTCCATGTTCGAGATGGGCTTCAATTACGCGCGCTGGTATTACAAGACTGACGACGACATGCTAATTGTGACGAATTACACGGCATCGGACGCGCCTGAGATCCGCTTGAACGTCCGCTCTGTGAATGGAAAGGCCTATAAGTATGTGGTCACCAATCAAGTGACGATGAATGTCAACGAGTACGAGGTTCCGGTTCACATGAAGCAGGAGGGCGGAACGCTGATCTTCCATGCGAATCGGGAATCGCTGAGCGCTAAGGTGTGCCCGAATCTTGAATATCGCATGTGGGTGGAAGGGGCGTCAGTGACGATCGGTGATGAGACGATGCTGGCAAGCGGCATCCAATCTGGTGACGCTTCACTTGTTGTCATGCAGCTTGATATGAATCAAGAATGGACGTTAACAATTCAGGGATTACTGGACGGACGAGAGAACGCAGCGAATTCGGAACACTCCCTGGGGACACATGATATCCAAACCGAAATGGACGCATACCGTGTATTTTTGAAAGGCTTGATGAACGAATTCCATCTATCGTATGGAGCGGGACAATCCGATGAGCTATTCAAGATGAATGCCTTGGCGTGGTGGTACACACATAACATGCTCGTTCATTATGCAGTGCCGCACGGACTAGAACAGTATGGCGGAGCGGCTTGGGGGACGCGTGACGTATGCCAAGGGCCAGTTGAATATTTCATGGCTACTCACAAGTACGAGCAGGTGCGGGATATTGTGAAGATGGTCTATTCCCACCAATATGAGGATGATGGAAACTGGCCGCAATGGTTTATGTTCGATGAGTACTTTACGGTACAGCAGGAGGAGAGCCACGGGGATATTATCGTGTGGCCGCTCAAGGTGCTGGGCGATTATTTGACGGCAACCGGGGATTACAGTATTTTGAAGGAAAAGGTTCCTTATACCATGAAGCAGCGTTTTGACTTTACGGCGGATAAGGCGACCATACTGGAGCATGCCATCAAGGAAATATCGTATATTCGCAATCATTTCCTACATGATACGCATTTATCATCTTATGGCGATGGAGATTGGGATGATACGCTGCAGCCGGCGAATGCGCAGTTGAAGAAATATATGATCAGCAGTTGGACCGTGGCACTTACGTATCAAGCAATGAAGCAATTCGCTGATGTGCTGCTGGCAGTGGACAAGAAGCTGGCTGAGGAATTGCAAGAGATCGCATCCGGCATTGAACAGGACTATAAGCGCTGCATGCTGCACACGGAGGTTATTCCCGGCTTCATCTATATGGAAGATCCGGCGCATGCCAAGTTGATGCTGCATCCGACAGACACGGATACTGGCATTCAATATCGGCTTCTGCCGATGACGCGCAGCATAATTGCCGAACTGGTCGATGAGAAGCAGGCTCACATTAATTATCGCTTGATTCAGGATAATCTGTCGTTCCCGGATGGTGTGCGGCTTATGAATCGACCGGCTCAATATGCGGGCGGCGTCAGCACTCACTTTAAGCGGGCTGAGCAGGCGTCGAACTTCGGACGCGAGGTAGGACTGCAGTATGTGCATGCGCATATTCGTTATGTTGAAGCGATGGCGAAGCTTGGGTGTGCGAACGATGCTTGGCGGGGCTTGGAGACGATTAATCCCGTTGGTATTCGGGAAGTCGTCCCTAACGCAGAGCTGCGCCAAAGCAATGCCTACTTCAGCAGCTCTGACGGGAAGTTTCATTCCCGGTATGAGGCGCAGGCGAATATGGATGCGCTTCGCAGTGGATCGGTGCAGGTGAAGGGCGGATGGAGAATCTACTCCAGTGGTCCGGGAATCTATATGAATCAGCTAATTGCAAATGTGCTTGGTATTCGGCAGGCTGGAGGCGATTTGGTCATTGATCCTGTGCTTCCGAACACGATGGATGGGCTGCATTTTGACTATCAATTTGCCGGAAGACAGGTTACCTTCATCTATCATATTGCAGGCGGTGGCGTGAGCCGCGCGGCGATAAATGGGACGCAGGTGAATGCGGAGCGGCTGAATAACCCGTATCGGCAGGCTGGCATACAAATCGCAAGTGCGGATATGGAACGCGAATGGAGAAGCGGTGGAAATCGGATAGAAATATGGATGTAAGGAAGGCAAAGGCGATCTTTTCCGGGTCGCCCTTTTCCCTATAATGCTACAATAGGGAAAGGACATCTGAAGAGTATGAACGGACATCGGCACATCTCAGTAAGACAAAGCGGCATCCGAACAGATGCAACATCATAAGGAAGAAGGATTGGTTATCAAACGGAGGATTGAGGACACGTGGTCAGTATAAAGGATATCGCTAAAAAAGCAGGAGTTTCAATTTCAACGGTATCTTATGCCCTGAATGGCAGCAGCAAGGTGACGGATGAGACAAGCTCAAAAATATTGGCTATTGCCAGAGAATTGAACTATGTACCGAACGCCGCTGCCCGCAATTTGAAAAAAAGAGAAACGAAGATCATCGGCGCCTTTTTAACAGACTTCAAGGGCGAAGTATATGGCGAATTGCTGGACGGCATGAAGAAGGTATGCAATGCGCAGGGCTATGATCTGATCGTATGCAGTGGGAAGCAGTCTCACCGCATGCTGCCGGAACGAATGATCGACGGCGCCGTCATTCTCGATCAGACGTTCACGAGCGAGGAACTGCTTATGTACGCTGATCGCAATCATAAGATTGTGGTGATGGATCGGGAATTGGATCATCCGAACATTAATCAGGTGCTGTTGGACAACAAGGCGGGTGCGACCTTGGCGACGGAATATTTGGTGGAGCAGGGGCACCAGAAGATTTATATTGTGACAGGCCCGCCTGGATCGTATGATTCTGAGCAGCGGATGAAGGCAGTGAAGCTCGTATCGGATCGGGCAGCGAATGTGGAGTGGGTTGAAATCGTCGGCGACTTCAACAAAAGCGGCGGTGAGAAGGCTGCCGAGCAAATCTTGCAGGAGTACACTAGGCCAGCAGCTGTATTCTGCTTGAACGATGAAATGGCGGTTGGGTTGTACAATCGCATATCAGATACAGAGCTCCGTGTTGGCGAGGATATTCATCTGATCGGGTTTGACAATATTGAGCTGACTCGCTATATGCAGCCGCGACTCGCAACCATCGATTATTCCAAGCACAAGTGGGGCTCGCTCGCATGCGAGCAGCTGCTTAAGATGATTGCGGAGGAGAAGGTTGAGCATGAGCGCGTCTACGTTACCCTCGTTAAGGGGGAATCCGTAGGTAAAGCTTAACAATTATGGGTTCAACTATACCTTATAAGTAATGAGTATCGCTCGATGACTAAGTCAATCTATTGCAAAACATATGGATTGCTCCTTGATGGCGAACCCAAATACTGCTATCATTATCGATAAAATATCGCTAGCAGAAGACGTTCGGATCATTTTATGGGCGCCTACGAACATGCTAGTCATGGAGACAAAGGTGGGAGAAACCGATGGGACAACATCGCGCGTACAATTTTAATGCAGGGCCGGCAGCGCTGCCGCTGGCTGTATTGGAGCGAGCACAAGCCGAATTCGTAGATTTTCAAGAGCAAGGCATGTCCATTATGGAAATGTCGCACCGCGGAGCGGTATATGAACAGGTTCATAATGAAGCGAAACAATTGCTGAAGGAATTGCTGAACATTCCTTCCGGGTACGATGTATTGTTCCTGCAAGGCGGAGCTAGCACACAATTCGCGATGGTGCCGATGAATTTGCTCACTGAAGGCAAAGTAGGCGCATATGTACATACCGGAAGCTGGGCGGAGAAAGCAATTAAAGAAGCCGAGCTGATTGGTGCAACGCGCGTTATTGCTTCGACAGAAGCGGATCGCTTTATGCGCGTTCCGATGCCAGAAGAGGTAGTCGCACCAGAGGATGCGGCCTATGTGCACATCACTTCCAATGAGACAATTGGCGGAACGCAGTACCATGCTTATCCAGACAGCGGTTCTGTACCCCTTATTGGGGATTTGTCCAGTGACATTTTGTGCCGTCCAGTAGATGTATCCAAGTTCGGCATGATCTACGCAGGCGCTCAGAAGAATCTGGGGCCATCTGGAGTAACCGTCGTCATTGCGAAGGAAGAACTAATTGCGAGCAGCCCGAAGACGATTCCGACGATGCTTCGCTACAGTACTCATTATAAAAATAATTCCTTGTACAATACACCACCTTCCTTCTCCATCTACATGGTCAATCTGGTGCTGCAATGGCTGAAGGAGCGCGGCGGGCTTGAGCAGGTTGAACGCGATAACCAAGCTAAGGCAGAACTCTTGTACAGCACGATTGATGCTAGCGGAGAGTTCTATCGCGGCTGTGCGGAGCGCGGAAGCCGCTCCCTCATGAACGTGACCTTCCGCTTGGCGGACGAAGAGCTTGAGAAGGCCTTCATTAAGCAAGCTGGCGAAGCAGGATTCGTAGGTCTGAAAGGACACCGCAGCGTTGGCGGGCTCCGTGCTTCCATCTATAACGCAGTTCCATATGAGAGCTGTGAGGCTCTTGCGCAGTTCATGAAGCAGTTCCAACAGCGCAACGGTTAAAGGGAAAAGTGAAATCATTGTTCTTATAAATAAAAACGAGTTAGTGGGAAGTTGCTCCCGCTAGCTCGTTTTTTTGTTTGCCTGTATAGAGCGCCAATTTTCCGTTATAACACTTTTTTGAAATGGTACTCCATTTCCCCGGCCAGAGCTTGAGCGGTATCTCCGGTTTCTCTGAAATCATGAATATAGATTTGTTCAAATGCTCCAAAGTCTACTTGCTTATAAAATTCAAAACACGGGAATCCATCATGGCTGCCCTCAACTTCAACGGCACCATTTTCTGTAACTCGTATGTGTAATAAATAATCAACAGGAGGCGCAAGTGCTAGTAATGGATTACTGGCACTTGCACGCATTTGGAACATGACTTCATTAGAGCCCCAACGAATATGGGAACACAAAATTCCCTCTGTACTGGCTTTGCCGGTTCTTTTATGCTCAGAGCCATCTGGGTGAGTCACTTTTTCTGTTGTGATGCCAGTATTCGAATAGGAGAACACTTCCTTTTTATAAAAATCAACAACAACTTCTTGCTCCACTCTGGAACGCATCGCGTTTACGGCATAGGGTGTAAATTCGCGAGTGTCGCCTTCGTATTGAATGATATTTCCCGTATCCAACTCTTGCTTCGGCTCCGTCCAAGACATAGGTATAAAAACACTTGCTCGAATTTTAACAATGTTCGCCATAGCACCCTCCATGGTCATGAAATTGTGTTCGTTCATTCATAATAGCCCAGTGAGTTGATTATGCAGGAAAAACAAATAAAAACCCCGCCTGCTCGGGGAAACAGGCGGGGCTATATCGGAAATGAGGAATAAGTTAGGCCAAGTGACGCTTTGTCGGTTCTGTAAGCTTGTAGCCTACATTGCGAATCGTCATGATATATTCAGGGCTGCGCGCGTTTTTTTCCAGCTTGTCGCGCAGATGGCTAATATGGACATCGACGATGCGTGTATCGCCGAGGAAGTGATAATCCCATACGCCGTGCAGCAGCTGCTGTCGGCTCAATACCTTGCCGCGATGACGGCATAGGAAGACGAGCAGTTCGAACTCCTTCGGAGTTAGCTCCACATCCCGGCCTTCCAGCTTCACTTCTCGCTGATCTGCCATGACGTGCAGACTGCCGATTTGGTACACCTGTCCTTCATCTACAAGAGGAAGGGAACGGATGCGGCGCATAACAGCCTGAATGCGGGATATAAGCTCCTGCGGGGAGAAAGGCTTCGTCATATAATCGTCAGCCCCATTATCTAATCCATCAATCTTATCGCCTATTTCATGCATCGCTGTCAGCATAATGACAGGCACCATATTGTTCGCCACGCGCAGCTTGCGGCATACTTCCAATCCATCGCTCTTCGGCAGCATGCGGTCAAGTATGATCAGATCTGGACGGAAAGTGGATAGAACATCAAATACAGCCTCCCCATCATAAACACACAGAACGTCATAGCCGGCCAGCTTCAAATTATATTCAATGAGGGTAGAGATTGAAGGTTCGTCATCAACAACTAAAATTTTGGATTTCAAAATAGTCCCTCCCACAATTCTTTTAGTAAGTAATCGGTTGAACGATTTATTGCATTCGATATCGTGCACCAAATTGTTTACCGATCGAATGCCATATACCAACATTATGAAGGATATTCGTCAGCGGCATATTAAGCAAACGTAAACTGGGTGTAAAAAATAGAGGAACCGATGCTCGGTTCCTCTTCAACATTGCGGATGTATTTCATGTGATCAATGGATATTCAATAGATTAATACTCACATGACGCAGAAAAGCAGTTTAGGCACTAACTTGCCGCTTCGCTTTCTCGTCCTGCTGCTTATGGAAGAACGGCCACCAGTTGGCAGAACCGAACGTCTTGACCATGACGGGTACGAAGAACGGCAGGATGAGGAATGTATACAGAGTAAGTCCGGATAATACGACGGTTGCAATTTGCATCATGGACAGTACGCCTGATGGATAGAAGGAAGCAAATGTTCCTCCTAAGATGATTACGGCGGAAATTATAACCGTCCCCATATTTTTCATCGCATATAGGATTGCATCCTTCACATCCAGATGCTTATTCTCATTGAAGCGCTCCATCAAGAAGATGCTGTAATCGACGCCAAGTGCCATCAGCATAACGAAGCCGAAGAATGGAGCTGCCCATGTAACGCCGGAGTAATCCAGCATCTTCGTAAAGATCACTTCCGTAATTCCCATCGAAGTGAAGAAGGTAAGCAGCAAGGATGCTACGATATACAGCGGCATAATGATGGATCGGAACAGGACAATCAGGATGAGCAATATGCCGATGATCATGTACGTTACGGTTCTCATATAATCTTCACCAGACATTTGCTTCAAGTCGGCAAACGTGCTTGATACACCGCCAACTGCGAGCGTCGCCTTTTCCAAGGAAGTTCCCTTCACACTGCGATCCACAGCTGCCTTCACAGCGTCGATCCGATCGATAGCCGGGGTTCCATATGGATTATCAGCAAAGATGACGTCCAAGGTCATTACACTGCGATCCTCGGATAAGTACATATCGAGCGCCTTGCGGAAGGCGTCATTCGTTAATACTTCATCAGGAACGAACCAGCCGCCAAGCTCTTTATCCGGCGCTGTACTTACATTTTGCAAATATCCCTGAGCAGAGTTGAGCCCATCCGATACTTGCGTCAATCCATCGGCTCCATCCTTCAAGCCGGTCTTCAGCTTGCCAATCTGATCAGATAATTGCGAGAAGCCGTCTCCGATCTGTTTTTGGCCAGCTTGAAGTTTATCAAGTCCTGTTATAATGCCAGGGACTTTACTAATGATTTGGCCTTGGCCATTGGCTGCCTGCTTCAGACCCGACTCTAGCTGCGAGATGCCTGCAATGAGCTGATCGAACCCTGATGCCAGCGCCTTCTGGCCGGTAATGGCTTGCTCGTAGCCTTGGTTCGCCTGAGCCATGCCTCCGTTTACTTTCGCTAATGTAGATTGCATCTGTCCAAGAGCGCCGGATAATTGGGCTGCCCCTTGCCCAGCAGCGGTTACGGTGCCGCGAATTGTCATATAATCAGCGTCTTTCAACAAATCTGGGAAGCGTTCCTCCAAGCTTGCGAATCGGCCCGTTAACGATTGCAGCGACTTGGTCAATTCGCTGAACTGTGTATTCATTTGGCCAACGCCGCTTGTTATTTCAGTAAGACCTTGCCCAATCTGCTTATAGGTATCGAGCAGCTTCTGATGAGCTTGGGCCAGCTTTTGCGCACTCTCCTTGGCCTGCTTCAGACCTTGCTGCAGTTGGCCGGCACCGGCAGAACCATCGCGAATGCCGGATTCAATGCGGCCAAGTCCGTCATTCAGCTGCTTGATTCCGGATTTCAGTTCTTCGGTTCCCGCGGTGAGCTGTGCTGCTCCGCTAGCTGCCTCTTTGAGCTTAGGCTCGTTTTTGCTTAATTCGTTGCTTGCCTCGGACAATCCATCTTTAATTTTGGATAATCCGTCATTTCCCTTGGATAGGCCGCTGTCAAGTGTCTTGACCTGTTCGGTAATTTGGAAGTCCTTGATTTCATCGCCAGCAGGTCGGCTAAGGCTGCGAACGCCCGATACGCCATCTACCTTAATCAGCTCACGGCTCATTTTCTCGGCTACGGCCATATATTCGCCCACCTGAAGCGGGGAAGAGCTCTTGATGACGACCTGGGTCGGCATGGATTCGCCAGGCTCGAAGCTGTCTGCAATAATGTTGAAGGCTTTGACGGAATCGTATTTATCTCCGATTTCCTCCAAGCTGTTAAACGATACTTCACCCTTATAGGAAAATAGGAACGGAACAGTGACAGCTGCAACCACGAGCATTGCTGCCAGCGGTCGGCGCAGTGAGAATGAGCCAATGGCGCCCCACGAGCGGCTCTCTTTATGGTCGATCGATTTCTTCGCCGGCCAGAACAGCTTCTTGCCGAGCACGGCCATGAAGAACGGCACGACCGTTACTAATGCGAGCAGCATAATCGCAATTCCAATGGCAACTGCAACAGCAGAACGATACAAATTGAATTCGGAAAATCCAATCACGGAAAAACCGACAAGAACGGCGATTCCAGAGAAGAGGACTGTTTTGCCGGCAGTACGGTACGTAGCGGCAATCGCATCCCATAGGTCGTCGTGCTTAGCGAGCTCTTCCTTGTACCGACTGAGGAGCAGGATGCAGTAATCCGTTCCAATTCCGAATAAGACAGCCACCATAAAGATTTGCGTGAACGTCGATAACGGGAATTGGGTGCTTTCGACAAGAAATGCGACAATGGATTGTGAAATGATATAGCTCAGACCGACTGTTAACAGCGGAATGAAGGCTGCGACGATCGAGCGGAAGACGAAAAATAGGATGGCTAGAATGAATACAACGGTAATCAGTTCCGATTTCTTCAAACCTTCTTGTGAGCTGATGAGTTGGTCATTTTCAATCAGCTTGCGACCGGTAATGTAGTGTTCAACAGAAGTAGAAGCAAGTTCTTTATTGATTTGATCACGAATCTCTACCGGATTCGCTGTCTCGGTACTAACTGACAGGGAGGTGAGTACGGTTTTGTTGTCTTTGGAAATTAATTTATCCTTCAATTCAGACTGTCCGTAGGGTTCGAGCATGGAGACGATATGAAGGCTGTTTTTGTTCTGATTGAGCTGCTGAATAGCACGCTGAATATCTTTGGTATCCTTATCCGTCAATCCATTTGGATTATGGAAGACCAGTGCCAGACTCGTTTCATGTGCATTGCCTTTCGCATTGGACACTTCATCCATGATGCGGATCGCTTCTGCAGAGGAGTAGCCGTCAGGTACACCAATCGTACCATGCTCCTTCACAAGCTCAGATAGCGACGGTGCTGCTATGGCAAGAATAACAGCAACTGCCATCCAGGCCGTCATGACGGCCCATCTTGCTTTTAGTATCGTTCTCATGTTTGATTCTTCCCTTCTGTCATCAAGCGGGCGAGCTTCTCGTACGTCCCGATGAAGGTTTCGACTTCCGCTTCATTGAAATGAATCAGATAAGAGGAGACAATATCCTGTACCTGCTTATCCACTTGCTCATAGACCTTGTGCCCTTCCTCGGTTAAGGACAGCTCGATAACGCGCCGATCCTCCTCAGCAGGCGTGCGTTCTACGTAACCGTGATCGACAAGTCTATTAATAATGGCGGTAATGGAGCTCTTGACGACCTTGAATACGACGGCCAGATCGGTGGAAGTGCACTGCCCTCGCTGCTGAAGTACGCACATAATCTGGTATTGATCGATGGTTAGATGATTGGGGATTGCTTCTCCGATCTCGTTAAATAAATGCTTCATAACAGTAAATTCTGCGGTGATATACCGTTCGATGAGGGTTTTGGCATCTCGATTCACAACAATAGCTCCCTTATGATTTTAAATGGTTTTATAATCGAATCGTTCAATAGTCGAATCGTTCAATTGTAGAACAATAATAATTCATGCAAAATCCAATGTCAAACTTACTTTTATGAACATTGCGTAAAAAGTTCGATTTACTTGCTGCGCACGGAAATCAATAGGCTTGCTTAATTGGTGTATAATATAACAATGAAATATGTGAGGTGAACACAGATGGCTTTCAACATCGTTCTAGTTGAACCAGAAATACCAGCTAATACAGGAAATATTGCGCGCACTTGCGCAGCGACAGGGACTCATCTTCACTTGGTTCGTCCACTCGGGTTCCGAACGGACGATGCGACCTTGAAGCGTGCAGGTCTCGATTATTGGTATGCAGTAACGATTCATTACTATGATTCGTTCCAGGAACTTCAAGAGAAATACAAGGATGGCCGCTTCTTCTACTCGACGAAGAAAGCAGACAACTGCTACAGTGACTTCTCGTTCCAGGATGGGGACTTCTTCGTATTCGGCAAGGAGACAAAAGGTCTCCCTGAGGAGATCATTCATGCGAATCCAGAGACTTGCATGCGCATGCCAATGACGGATAAGGTTCGGTCACTCAACTTGTCTAATGCGGCGGCAATTGTCGTATATGAAGCGCTGCGTCAAGTAGACTTCTTTAATTTGCGGTAATTGCACCTTATTACAAGATTTGAATAAAAACGAATTGAATTGACAAATTTCAGCAGGATTTTGGATCGAGACATCGAAGTAGTAGGGGCAGTAGTTTCGAGGGTAAACATGAGAGAAGAGAATATTCAAGAGAGGTGGAACTGATGAAACCTGCCGGTGTTGTCCGTAAAGTCGATCAGCTGGGACGTATCGTACTTCCCAAATCACTGAGGAAGCGCTACCAGATGAACGAGGGGGATCCTGTTGAAATTTTGGTTCAAGGAGATCATATTATTCTAGAGCGCTACCGTCCGAAATGTGTATTTTGTGGCTCAATGGATGGGGTAGCAGATTTCAAGGATCGATACATATGCGCACAATGTATGCATGAAATGACTCATTTGGCTCGATAAAGAGAAACAAGAGGCGAAGCATCACACTCGGTGATGCTTCTTTTTAATTTGTGGAGCTATAAATAAAATTAGCCAAGGGGAGAAGAGATTCTCCGACCTTGGCTGTATGATTATACTTGTAGTAGTGCTTGAAGGAAATGCAGGGGAATTACACACGCAGTAAGTCAGCATGCACAATGTCATTCGTAACAGGATGACGCTGAATCTCCTTGACGGTAGCCGTAATCGAATCTGCCCCGTCTAAGCTGAGTTCCAATTGGCTGCAAGTCGTATCTCTGACCCACATGGAGAACTTCTTCACATCCAAGTGAAGATTCACGCTCGTTCCCTTGTGCAGCAGGACACAAGGCAGCCGTCCATCCTTGCGAAGCTGCCGCAGTGTTCCTCGATCCTCGCTGTTTCTTGTTACTGCCTGAAAATGCTGCATCATGACAAACCTCTCCTTTTCAAATGTTCGGTGTATCGCAGCTATGGCTCATGCTTCCCAGCAGGAACACTAGCTGTCCGATAGATGACCAATATACAGCTTCTTTGCTCGGAGATTTCGCGATTTGGGCGATAACCTGCCGAGTATTTAATCTCAATAACTTGCTCTTCCTGCAGCGTTGCCAAAAACTCATTTGCCTTCTGCTCCGCTGTCACTGAGCCTACGTCTACAAACTCTCTTACCTGGATCATTGCATCAGTCCTTTCCTCACAGTAGACCATTAAATGTAAAATCCTATAAATATGCACGAAGGCATCTCGCCCCAGTGGGGCGAAATGCCTCGTTATTCTTATCGTATCAAGTTAGGTAACGGGTGTCAATCCAACCGGATGTATCCATATTTAGAAATGGAAGCATAAAAAAGAAGCCTTCCGCAATCGGAAAGCTCCTTCTTCTTACAAGCCGCTCGTCTTATCCTCATTGTAGCCAGCTGTTAACATAGCTACGATGAACATTGCGAATACGAGCATAATGATCCCAAAAGTTACGGACATGATATGCACACCCCCAATGGATGCCTTTATTATACCCAAAACATACCAAAATGAAAATATGAAATGCAGGTTGTTCCGTAAGTTGTCATTTGAAGAACAAGAAATGAGTAGGA
Organism: Paenibacillus sp. NAIST15-1; assembly: GCF_001894745.1. Lineage (GTDB taxonomy): Bacteria > Bacillota > Bacilli > Paenibacillales > Paenibacillaceae > Paenibacillus_B > Paenibacillus_B suaedae. The sequence goes on along the minus strand of NZ_BBYF01000018.1, from coordinate 12,665 downwards.
AGAGATCGCATCTCGCCATCAGATGGTGTGTTGACAACTCGTCCATTGAATACAAGCGTCGATGAGCCTCCACCATCCAGGTTGTATGCATCTCTTACGCCGAGATTCGCCAGCTTGCGCTGCAGTTCCTCCAACGTAGCACCGGAGCTGCCGCCTTCGTTATAGCCGTCTACAACTAAGATGAGCAGCTGATCATCCTTGTAATTGCCGATAACGGTACGGGGCGCCCTCGCGGGTGACGTCTTCCATTTATCAGGGATCGTAAGACTCGCACCATTCTTTAATAGAACAGGGACGAAGGTTGCTCCATATTCAGGCTTAAGCTTGTCCAGCTCTTCCTTCTGATAGAACTGTCCGCCGATCAAGCGGGAATTGATGTCCATGCCGACGAAGGACAGATTCTTGAAGCTTGGCTCGAATGAAGGGACGTATTTGCCATTCACCACGGTCGTTCCAAGTGGATAGCGTTTGCCTCTGTTCTCTGCATAGCCGCCAGCGTTAATGCCAGCAACGGCATTATGCCGCTTCACAGCTTGCATTGTCGTCTCTGATCCGCCGTACTCGTCGCGGCCAAGTGTCATTCGCATTGCCTGCGGATCCTTCAATTTGACCTTCATCGCATATCCACGATAAGTGGGCTGATTGATTGTGTATAATTCCGCGCGCAGCTTCTCGCTGTCGATGCGCTCCTTCGGTGTGCCGAGCCGCGATGATATCCGGCGATCATAGATACGCTCTGGCCGCTTCGCTTGGCTGTTCGCCGATTGAACGATGTCATTCATCGTTGTGGTCGTCCGATTATACAAGGTAGAGATACGTCGTACGGATTCGATTGTATAGACGGCCGTCTCCTTTGCTTTATCCAATTGAGTGGATACTTGAGCCTGCGTCTTATTGAATGCTGCTGGCTCAGCAAGCGGCTTGTTATCGAATTGAAGCGACACGCTCTGCGAAGAGATCAGCATCCAGATCATCATGCCAAGAAAAGGTGCAGTGATCATCATGAATAGCCGATTGACCACTTTTACTTGCAATTTCATAAAAACCGCCTCGCTTGTTATTTCAACAAATCCATCTTCTTCTGCAGCTCCGCAAGCTGCTTCTTCACTTCGTTCAATTGTGTATACAGCTTGTTGCTGTTGTCTGTTTTGTTCGAAGTATTATCCTTTGTAAACGTAAGTAGTTCATTGAACGATTGAACTTTGCTTTGCATGGCATCCATCTTCTTATTTAACTCGCCGAGCTGCTTTTCGTAGTCTAATTTGACTTGCTGCAGTTGGGCCTCGGTTTGCACTTGAATTTCCTGAAGCATTGTTTTCTTCATATGGGTGCTGTAGAAGTAGGTAGCCGTTACTCCAATACCGATCATAATGACCCAGAAGAGGAGAAACCATTTGGCGCTAGCTCCGCTCGTCTTCGTTCGGGAGCGACGTGCCGTGTCGCGTTCCGTCTGTGCTGTTGGTTGCAATTGAATCACCTCGAAAGAAGTCGAATGGTAACGTAAAAACATTACCCATTCTAGCATGAATTCTATCATTATTGGGGGAAGAGATGCAAAATTCATACAAATCTTGCATTGAAGTTACAGGAAGCGTTCGTTAGAATAAAGAAAGGTTTGTGATGAAATTTGTCGATAAATGATTCTTCTGTCAGGGGTAAAGAAGAGAGATGGAGAAAAAAGGAATAAAATCGAAAAATTTGAAAACGATTACAAAAATAGGGTTATTAGTATTACTCGTATTGCAGTGTTGGTTCGTATTTGTAACGGTTCGGTATCCTTATTTAGGGATTCGTGTGCAGGTAGAGCAAGGGGTATGGACAATCGCCGAATTCTCAAAAGAGGCATTCGCGACAAGACACCACCTGCAGGTTGGTGACCGGATCATTAGCATTAACGGCAACCCGCCAAATGAACATCCAACCGTCCGACGATGGCACACGATTGAACAAGCGGAATATATCGTTATTGATCACTCTGGACATAGCAGGCTTATCGATATAGCGTACGAACCTCGTCATCCGTTTTCTGGAGTGCTGCCGTTTGCGAGTGAGTTTATCTTCATTGTACTTGCAGGATACATATGGTGGAAGGAACGTTCCAGCTTGTCCATGAGAATGCTGTCATGCTTGCTGCTTATAATGGTCATTATCTATATGAGCATGGGAGCTACATTCCGGGGAGATATACTTGGTCAGATTATTATTTGGTGCGCCGTAGCCTTAATACCGATCGTTCTGCTGCATTTCATCGCACAATTTTTCTATGAGAAAGCGGGTATCGCATATTCACGGCGCGGCATTCACGTGTTCTATGGAATCGTTGGCTTATACTTTGTGTTAAAAACAACGCTTCTAATGACCGATTATGTGTACGATGTGTACCAAATTGACAATATCGTAGCCGATTGGCTCTTTGTGAGCGGGGTGGCCTACAATTTCTATTGGATCGCATCCACTTATTATCGCAATCGGTTAAGCTCCCCTCATATCGCATCTGTCATTCGTTATGTGTGGATATGGATGGGGATTGCATTTACACCAATCCTGTTATTGACCTATGTTCCAATGATATTCCGTCAGGATCCGCTTGTACCGCCGCTATTGACGGGGTGGTTCACATTGCTGCTGCCATTAAGCTTTGTGTATTTGAATCGCTTCCATAAATTGTCTGACTTTGAAATTGTCATTAAGCGGGTCGTGTCGCTTGTTCTTATCGCCATGGTTCCGGGGGCGCTCCTTGTTGGATTGAATGCGATCATCTTCGTTGAATCTCATACGATCGTGCAGCATATATTCAGCTTTGGCTTTATCGTTATCTTATTGTCCGTTCTGCTGTACAGCTTCCCATACTTCAATCGGAAGCTTTCAACAGCAATTTATCCGAGCAATCAGCGGCTGAAGGAGTCGCTGCAGCTGATTACGGCTCAATTAACTGCACTAGATACGATGCAGGAATGGAGCAAGGCGATCCTCTACTCCCTCATTAAGACCTTGAAGGTTCGGGGGGCAGCACTTGTGATCAAAAACCCGCATAATGATATCGAGCTCTATATTGATGGTGGACTCGATGCAACAGATGTGGAGCGGCGAGTTCGTTCGGGTCAATTCTATTCCGAGTCGGCTTATTGGTTCGAGGTTGAACGGCATGATGTGTACATTGCGTATTTGGTAGTCGCACATCGTGAAGATGGAACTGAGCTGAACATGGAGGAACAAGAATGGATACGTCAGTTAATCCGCTATATGAATATCGGCATGAAGAAAGTGATGATGATTCATTTGCTGAATACGCAAGTAGAGCAGCTGAAACGGGAAACCGAACGGAAGCCTGTAACCTTGCAATCCTTAACAACAGGGCCGTGGGTGATTGAGAAAATGTTCGGCTCTATGGAGAAGGACAAAGGAAAACTGTCCAACATGCTGCAGCATACGGTTATGCGGCGCTTGCATGATGTTGGCATGCAGCTTGATGCCATTCACGCTAACACGGAAGCGACCGCTGTTCGGGAGCAGCTAGCTCAAGTAGAGAAGCAGTTGACAGACGTGAATATGGAACTGCGGCATACCTGTCTGGGGCTTGATCCGCAGCTTATGCACACGGCGGGCTTCGCTAATGCGGTTCGGCAATATATTGAAGGGGAATGCGGAGAGTGGAGTGAGCGCGTTCATTTCCAAGTGGATCAGGAAGCTGGGATTGATGCACTGTATCCGGCTATGAAGCTGCATGTATTCCGTATGGTGCAGGAGCTTCTGCATAATTCTGCCCAGCATGCTTATGCCAAAAATATTGACCTTCAAGTACGTAAGGATGAAGGGCAAATTGTCATTCTATATGAAGATGATGGAGTTGGTTTTGAAGCAGCAGCTGTGTTCAATGAACGTGCGAAGGTGAAGGGACTGAAGCTCCTCCGTGCCCGTGTTCTTCTGTTGAATGGCAGTATGACGTGGGATGCTTCACCAGGAGAAGGCGTCTGCATTATTATTTCGATTCCATTCCGCATGATGAATGGACTGATTCGCGGAGGAGAGCCACGCGCATAGCGGGTAGTTAAGGTTAATTTCATAATGATTGATATGAAAAAGGAGCGTCTCATCACCAGCTTCGGTGACAGGGTGCTCCTTTTTTGGACGATAACGAGAGCTAGTTGTACCTTGATCGATTATTAATATGTATTGGGTATAGTAGTTACCTTCGATAAGACATAAAATAGTAGTAGTATTGCACCCAACAATGAAGGGGCTTTAAACTTTGCGCACAATTTCTATATCATGTATTTATGATGCCGGATGCGCTTACATGTGACAAGATTGTGATGACTGCAAATCATACTCACCATTGCATTAATAAAGCGTTGGGTGTATCATTTTTGGAAATAGGAAGGGATGATACCGTTATGCAATATAATTTTTCTGCTCGCGTTCGCTCTGTAGAGAGCTCGGTAGTGCGCGATATTTTGAAATTAACACAGGGCAAGTCGATAATCTCTTTCGCTGGAGGATTACCGGCAGACGAACTGTTCCCAATTGATGCGATTCGTGAAGCTTCTGAGCGTGTATTCCGTCAAGGCCCGCAAGCCTTGCAATACGGATTGACAGAAGGTGCCGTTGTGCTGCGTGAGAGACTGGCTGCTCGTATGCAAACCAATCGCGGCATTGAATCGGAAGCAGATGAGATTCTAGTTACATCAGGCTCTCAGCAAGCGATTGACTTGTACGCAAGAGCATTGCTGGATCCAGGTGATGTTGTCCTCGTGGAGAATCCAACTTATCTTGCTTGCCTGCAAGTGCTTGGTTCCTACAGCGCCCGCATCATTCCGGTGGAGAGCGACAGCAACGGTATGGTTCCGGAAGATTTGGCCGCTAAGCTGAAAGAACATAATCCGAAATTTGTGTATGTAGTACCAACGTTCAGCAATCCGACAGGGCGAGTATGGAGCCTGGAGCGCAGACAAGCGTTGCTGGATCTATGCCGCGAGCATGAAGTTCTTATATTTGAGGATGATCCATACGGAGATTTGAAGTTTACAGATAACAAGGTACCGAATATCGCTTCCTTGGAAGGGAAAACAGAGGAGCGAATTGTAGCCTATACGAGCACGTTCAGTAAGACAGTTGCTCCGGGACTGCGCACAGGCTGGATCGTTGCGGATAAGCAGGTTATTCGCATGATGGCTCGCGCGAAGCAATCTGCGGATCTCCATTCCAGTGTTCTGGATCAGTTGATCCTTAGTGAGATGCTCTTGCCAGAAGTATTTGATCTGGATGGACATATTCGCAAGCTGTCATCCGTGTACAAAGAACGAATGGAGACGATGGCCTCCGAATTGCAGCAGGAGATGTGGAAGGACGCGAAGTGGAATACGCCTCAAGGCGGCATGTTCTTCTGGGTAGAGCTTCCTGAAGGCTTGGATGCCCAAGCATTGCTCAAGGTTGCTGTAGAGAAGGGTGTAGCATTCGTTCCGGGCATGTCCTTCTATGCAGGTGAACCAAATCGCAACACAATGCGTCTTAACTATTCGTTTGCGCAGCCGAGTGTCATCCGTACCGGAATGGAGCGCCTGACAGAGGCAGCCTCCGAATTCTTGGGCCGTTACTCTGGTGTGTAAGCAATCGTACGCAAAACGTTCGTAAATGTAGAGATCATGAGAAGCAAGCAGTCCTGTCTGGGCTGCTTGCTTTTTTTTTTTGAAACTGGATGGGGTTAGAAGTGGATTGCATTGGACAGGTCTCAGATAGAAGGCTAACGATCTGGGTAATAAATCCGAAAATGGACTAAGGCGATAATCCTGGCAGCTGCGCAAGAATATTCGCATACTGTGCAATAGCCGCTTTCCCTTCGGAGGTCAGTGCATAAATCCCCCGGCTCTGGCGCTCGAACCACCCGTAGTAATTTTTCTGCAAAATGCTGGCCGCATCACCAACTCCAGCTCTGCTGCGAACAACTGCAGCTCGAAGCGGGCCCTCCTCCAGAACATTAGCCACTCGAAGCGCTTTCTCACGATAGGCTGTAACGAGCGGCTGCTTCGTCGTGCCGCCTACGTTATAGTCGCCGCTGCGCGCATGGAATTCACGGACAAGCCTTGCAGCTCTAGTCTTGGACGGTCTGACTGGCTTCGGCTTATATACGGCTTGATCTGCTTGCTCTACCCATCCAGGAGGATGACAGATTGCCTCTACAAATGGCGCCTTTCGTTTATAGAAGGTGACGAGCAGAAATCCTAATCCGAGCCGTTCGCATAATTGTCGAAGTCCGGATACCGGATGGCTGCTGCGGGTTGCTTTTTTTTTGGCTACAGCAACGTATACGGTCGACGACAGCTTTAACCGATCAAGCGCCTGAAGCAGCAGCGTTACGTTGAAGGAAGACTTCAATTCGATAATAATCGGCTCTGCTTCCGGCGCATCTGGGCGGATAGCAACCATATCACAATGGCGAACCTCACCCCGAACATGATATCCAATCGCTTCAAAGTACGTCTTAATTGGGGCGTACAGCTCTGATTCTTTAAGAATGACTCTAGACGAGTCCACTTGCTTCTCTCTCGTCTCCTTCGTCTCCTGTTGTTGCTCCCGCTCTGCTGCGATTGAATCCGAGCGGACAGGCGATGCACTCTGTGAGCGTGCAGATTGTTTCGTTTTTTTGGCTCGAGTAGAAGGGGATGTTGATTTGCCCATACGAACGGTTACTCCTTTCCCGATGAAAAAGGGGGACAAATCTTGTGATGATTTCTCCGGGCCTCTTTCCTATAACTCTTCGTCCCATTATACCATGCTCATGATCGAACCAAAGGTTGGGCTTGTATATGCAGAAAATTTCGTGATATTCACAGGCTTGTTCCGCATAGTTATGTAGTACACTAATTTTTTCTCTAAAGTGAGACAGACGCAAAGCGGCGATGGAGGGCTGTGTTGCAAATCGGGAGCAATGGAGGTTTAAAGGGATGGACATATTCAAACGGATTTCAGAACATCGTGCCGAAAGTGAACAATTGGCCTGGACCGGAACATTTAAACAATATGTCGAGTTGCTGCGTCGTGACCCCGCTCCGGCGATGACGGCACATGCGCGCGTGTATGAGATGATTGCGTCGTATGGTGTGGAAGAGGTTAACGGGCAGACCAGATATAAGTTTTTCGATAAGGAAATATTCGGTCTTGACCGTGCCATTGAGAAGCTGGTGGAAGAATATTTCCACTCTGCTGCGAAGCGGCTTGATGTGCGGAAGCGGATATTGCTATTGATGGGGCCTGTGAGCGGAGGGAAATCAACCCTGGTCACGATGCTGAAGCGGGGCATGGAGCAGTTCTCCCGAACCGAGCGGGGAGCTATATATGCAATCAAGGGCTGTCCTATGCATGAAGAACCGCTGCACCTGATACCGAATGAACTTCGGCCTGAGGTTGAGCGCGAGCTGGGTGTTCGCATTGAGGGAAATCTCTGCCCGTCATGCCAACTGCGATTGAAGACGGAATATGACAACGACATCGAGCAGGTGCTGGTGGAACGAGTGCTTGTATCGGAGGAAAATCGAATTGGGATCGGGACATTCAGTCCATCGGACCCGAAGTCGCAGGATATTGCGGACTTAACGGGAAGCATTGACTTCTCTACGATAACGGAGTTTGGTTCGGAGTCTGATCCGCGCGCGTATCGGTTCGATGGGGAACTGAACAAGGCGAACCGCGGCTTGATGGAATTCCAGGAGATGCTGAAGTGCGATGAGAAGTTCCTGTGGAATCTGCTGTCGCTCACACAGGAGGGGAATTTCAAGGCTGGACGATTTGCGCTGATCTCGGCCGATGAGCTCATCATCGCTCACACCAATGAGGCGGAGTACAAAGGCTTCATCGCGAACAAGAAGAATGAGGCGCTTCAATCCCGTATGATTGTCATGCCGATCCCGTATAACTTGAAGGTGTCGCAGGAAGAGCGCATCTATTCGAAGCTGATCAGTCAGAGCGATATGGGTCATGTTCATATTGCACCGCATGCGCTCAAGGCAGCTGCTATATTCTCCATCTTGACCCGATTGAAGGAGAGCAAGAAGCAGGGCATGGATTTAGTGAAGAAGATGCGGATGTACGACGGTGAAGAGGTGGAAGGCTATAAGGACAATGATCTGAAGGAAATGCAAAGTGAATTTTCTGAGGAAGGGATGTCAGGCGTAGATCCTCGATATGTTATTAACCGGATATCAAGTGCGCTTATAAAGCAGAATCTTCAATGCATTAACGCATTAGATGTACTGCGTGCCTTGAAGGACGGCTTGGATCAGCATGCTTCGATTACGAAGGAGGAACGGGAACGATATCTCAACTATATCTCGATTGCTCGCAAAGAGTATGACAGCCTTGCGAAGAAGGAAGTGCAGAAGGCATTTGTCTATTCGTTCGAAGAATCTGCGAAGACCTTGTTCGAGAATTATCTAGACAATATTGAGGCATTCTGCAATTGGAAGAAGATACGCGACCCGCTTACGGATGAGGAGCTGGATCCAGATGAGCGGCTTATGCGCTCAATTGAGGAACAAATCGGCGTGTCGGAAAATGCGAAGAAGGCGTTCCGGGAAGAGATCCTCATTCGGCTGTCTTCGTATTCACGCAAGGGACGCAAATTCGATTACAACAGCCATGACCGATTGCGTGAGGCGGTAGAGAAGAAGCTGTTCTCTGACTTGAAGGATATCGTCAAGATTACGACGTCCACGAAAACGCCAGATGAAACGCAGTTGAAACGCATTAATGAGGTCTCAGCCAGACTGATGGAGGAACATGGGTATTGCCCAGTTTGCGCCAATGAATTGCTTCGCTATGTAGGGAGCTTGCTTAATCGTTAATCTATAAAGATGGAACGACGGATCATATTTTACATTTCCACCTGCAGCTGCCGCATGCAGGTTTTTTTATGGGAAGATTCATGACCACGAGCTGTCATTAGGATGCGAATGACTTTCACGTAGATTCTATCTGCAACTTCTATCTGATTTACCGCTGAAACAGAGAAGAGAAATATCGAATAAAGGCGCATTTTTTTATCATTCGACACAAACAGACAACATTTTTGTTGTACTTTGTAGAATTTTGTTGAGAAATGTTCACAATTTCCCTCTTTCATTTTCCCTATTTTTGCGTAAAAAATAAGTAGAGGGAGTGGAGAGATATGGAAGAGAGAGAAAGTAGAGCAGAATTGCTAGGAAAACGCCGGAGGCATCGCACACGATTAAGGAAGCCAAGCGATGCTCCTGTGGCGAGTGTGTACACGGATTGTACAGCACCATTCTATGTAACGGAGATTGAGCCGTGGGAACGGGAAGAACGGTGTCAATTGACGCCGGATGAATGCATCATGGACGATGAATATTACTATATACACAGCAGATTGACAGTTCCGTTCCGCAATGGCAGAGGGCAAGTGAGCTGGGATGTATGGGTTCAAATTAATCCTGAACATGTGCGGCATTCGGCATCCAGCAAGGTGCGCCACGTGAAGGGACGCCTATCATCTGCAATTCCAGGCTACCCGGATACATTGACATTGCCTGTGCAATTGACATTCCAGGGCTCATCGAAGCTGCCAGAGGCCCATCTTGGCGAGGCGGAGCATCCGCTCTATGAGGAGCAGCAGGAAGGTCTATCCTTCCAACGCTGGCTTGAGCTGCGTCCGCTGCATAATCAATATCACCAGCTGTCAGATGCCCGTTAGAGGCATAGCACGTATAATATTGGCACCTTACCTACAACATTTGAACATCATATCGTGCATTCATACAGCAAGGCACCTTATCTTCTGATAATAAGATGAGGTGCCTTGCTGTCGTATAAGCAATCATGTTGTAGTCGAAGCTTTATCATTGCGGCTGCTGCTTCCCTAATCCATAGGCGGCAGCAAATCCGAGAATCATCATTAGGATGCTAATGGCAAGTGTACCGACTGAGCCGTTCAGTCCTGGATAAACAACGGCCAGGGAGCCAACGACCATGCCGATAATAATGGCATACATGATTGATGGGAACTTGGCAAGCAAGAAGCGGATGAACTTTGTGCTAACAATGAATCCGACGATTACCCCGGCGCCAATAATGGCAATGAGCGGCAAGTTCAGTGTTGACAAGGCGTGAATTGCCGTCGGATAAGCGCCGAGCAGGAGTAATACGAATGAACCGCTTACGCCAGGCAGAATCATTGCCATGCTTCCCAGCCATCCAGCGAAAAATAAAAATACCCCTGAGGATGCTGAAAGCTCAATAATCGAGTTATGATCGTCTGGTTTGAAAAACGCTGTGCACGCTACGGCAGCGGCTCCAATCAGCAGCAGAATATAGTGGACAGGCTTGAAGTTGCGCGATCCATCTGCTTCTCTCCACAAAAATGGCAATATACCAACAATAAGTCCAAGGAAAAAGAAAAAGGTTGGCTGCGGATGCTCGGCCAATAGCCACTTCATTACTTTACTAAGCAGCAAAATCGCTGAACCGACACCGATGCCTAACGGAATGAGGAAGCCTAGATGTTTCTTCCACTCCCGACTGAAGAACCCGCTGATTGAAGCGATCAGTTTCTCATAGAATCCGAGTACAACAGCAATTGTACCCCCACTTACTCCGGGAATCAGGTCACTTGCCCCAATCAGAATCCCGCGAATAATATTTTTCCATTCAAACACGTATCTATCTCCTTTTCTATAGTTACTTTCCACTTCATTGTACATAAAAAGGGCACAGAGTCCAAACGGAGGGGAATTTACACTCGGCAACAAAGGTTTACTTGAGTTAATTTAATTACTCAAGTATATTTAATGTATTGCCAGCAAGAAAGGATTGGAAATAAAAATGGGGATGTTGAATATCCCGCTGAGAGAGCGGAAGAAGGCAAAGACAAAAATAGCACTTTATGAAGCTTGCTTGGACATGAGTGTGAAGCAATCCTTTCGTGAGATGAAAGTGGAAGATCTATGTGCGCAAGTGGAAGTGTCGAAGGTGACCTTTTTTAAGTGCTTCCCGAAAAAGGAAGATGTGCTTGTCTATTACATGTGCGTGTGGTTGACGAAGCGCTGGCTAGAAATCGACGAACTGGGGCTGCGGGGCTGGGATGCTGCCAAGCATTTATTCGCCTGCATTGTTGAGGATGACCATGCTCGGCCGGGCATCATGCTGCGTCTTGTGGGACTGCTTGCAGAAGAGAAGATGCATCCACCTATGCCGATGTTGACGGATGCAGAGATTCATCTGCTTTTCCCTGGGAAAGAGGAGCAGGCTCGCGCAATTGATCCAAATCTTTATGTACTCATGCAGCGAATTGCTGAAGAGGCGATCGCCAAAGGAGAAGCCGCAGAACGTTATAGTGTCGGGCAAATAACGGAGATGTTGTTTACCATTTTTTATGGAGCCTATTTAACGGCCCATCTTATGATGCGCGGAGATGATATTATGGCCTGTTATATGGAGCATTTAGAAGTGCTAGCAAAATAGGGAGGGATAGAGATGGGGATCCATATGGGGCGCTTTGCGGCCAAGATGGAAGGCTCATTCGTTGTCTTTATTATCGGGATGAGAGTGAATCGTTGGCTTGCGGTACGCAAATGGCTGCCAGTCGCACGGGCCATGCCGCGTATGATGAAGGAGCTGTATCAAGACAAGGAGCATGGCTTTCTGCATGCCGAATATTTTATTGGGCGAAGTGGTCCGATGTTGGTACAGTACTGGCGTTCCTACGATGACTTGGAGCGGTATGCCAGAAACGGGTTCCATAAGGAAACATGGCGCAAGTTCCATCAGACCGGCAAGGCCGGGGAGGTTGGCGTTTACCATGAGACGTATCAGATTGAACCTGGCCAGTATGAAGCGGTCTATAACTACATGCCTGCATTCGGACTTGGCAAGGCCGGTCAGCTCATTCCTGTAGAGGCTTCCAATCACAGTTCCCGTCAGCGTATGAACCAGTCTAAAGTAGGAGGTTGATGTTTGTTTCATCAGCTGTTTGAATTTTTCTGTAAAATGCATAATTGTTCCTCTTGTTCATCCATACTAACATCGTGCGCCGTGAATATAAATGCGGCATACGGATAAGATGCGATCGCATAGGAGGAATAGGCATATGTCGAATGAGTACTTGCGCCAGCCAGGTCAACAACAATTTCGGGATTTGGTGCAGCAGGTGAACGAAGGAACGTCCAATCCGGTATCTTATACAAGCAATAGTGCCAGCTATGGAACGGGAATCTCTTCTGGCTATGGTATGAGCAGCAACTTGGGTTCTGGAAGCTATGGAGCGTTAAACGTTGATGTGACAAGAGGTGCATATCCTCAACCGTCAGGATACCTACATAGCTATACTTCACAACAGTCTGAACAAAATGTAGTACCGAACAACTTTCAATCGAGCGGGTATGTAGGCAGCATCACTTCACAGACACATGGTGCACAACAGAACGTCGTACCGAACAGCTTCCAGCCGACAGGCCAAGTGCAGAGCATTACAGCGCAAACGCATGGAGCGCACCAAAATGTAGTACCGAACAGCTTCCAGCCAACAGGCCAAGTGCAAAGCATTACAGCGCAAACGCATGGAGCGCATCAAAATGTAGTGCCGAACAGCTTCCAGCCAACAGGCCAAGTACAAAGCATTACAGCGCAAACGCATGGAGCGCATCAAAATGTAGTGCCGA
>NZ_BBYF01000017.1 GCF_001894745.1 Paenibacillus sp. NAIST15-1 | reverse complement strand
TAAATCATATACACTCTTAGTGTCCAAGTTCATTAAGGGGCTTATGAGATACCGATTAACCCCGATGAAATATTATTTAGTAATATATACAGTTAGAGTAATATCAATCTTAGTGGTGATCTAACTTTTTTTGTTTTGGATCCTACACAACAAACCGTATCCAATATAACGAAGGCTATTGTCGAGCAAATGTCGACGCTTTCGCAAAGCGGGCACTAGCTAAGCGTAATATTTGCATCTATATTGACGCTACTTACATTGCAGTCAAACGTGAAACGGTCTCAAAGGAAAGCTGTATATCTTGCAGTCGATATACGTGAGGACGGCTCCAAGGAAGTTCTAACCTATACCTTTGCCTCTACTGAATCAGCCTTCGTCTGGAATGAGCTACTGCAGGAGGTTGAAACCTGTGGTACAGAAGAAGTCCAGCTCTTTATTTCAGAAAGATTAAAGGACATTGTGGTCGCTATCGAGCAAGTATATCCTCATGCCAAGTACCAATTCTGCTGCGTTCATGTAGCACGCAATATTACTCATAAAGTACATGTAGCTGATTGAGCGAGCATATGTGATGACTTCAAAGCTGTGTACCGAGCTGAAGATAAGCAGTCTGGAATAGCCGCTCTAGAAGCTTTCTGTGATAAGTGGAAAGCAGCTTATCCTAAGGGTTATTAAATCTCTACCTGAGAAACCTTATAACTACACGTTCTATAGCTATCTCAAGCCGATCTGGAGAAGCATATATTCAACGAATCTCATTGAATCATTCAAAAAACAAATAAAAAAGTATACTAAGCGTAAAGAGCAGTTTCCACTGATGAAGCACTTGAAAAGTTTTTGTACCGCAGTTCGAAGACTATAATCAACAATTTTCACTCGTAAACTCCAATTCTCATTGAAACTGGATGCTTGACCTAAAGAATCTTATCAGTGCTTTTCATCTCATTTCTTGTAACTAACATAACCGCCAATCTTGGAAGAGCACAGTACCGCAAAGCAAAAGGGCAACTTTTTGTCGTTTAACAACAGTGGTTCTTGGCTGGTACCAGCCAAAAATAGTCGTTCCAGCCCGCTGATGGTCAGTGTTACAACACTGGGTGGATACTAGACGTGATACTTGTGGCGAACTAACATCATTATTTGTTAGTCGGTAATGTCCTCATGTTCTTGTCAAAAACGGAAATGTCCCTAAGTTCTTGTCATTTTTATTTGACAAGAACTTAGGGACATAAAATAAAAAAACCACGTTTTACACGGTATGTAATGTCTCAATGTTTTTGTCAACCGACAATTATTAGCCACCTTCTTTTTTTATTCATAAAAATAAATATATATTCAAAGCGTTTTTATTTTGATACAATGGACAAAATCTGACTTCTCTCTAATCTGACCGATACATACATTTTTCTTACTTACACTCCATTGCAAGAAAGGAGGTGAATTAATGAAAAAAGTAGTATTGATCTTACTATTAGCATTCTTCTCTTTCTCTACTAGCGCATTTGCTGCCTATATTGCAACATCTCATGATTTGACAGTTAGTCAATCTGCTCAACATAAATTAAGTGTAGGCTTGTGGAGCTCTACAAATGAAATCGTTGAACTTTCGCTCTATTCCAAATGGCCTTCTGGTCAACTTAATAGAGTATTTTCGACTACCGTGAATATTGGCCCCACTTCCCCAAGTCCTGTCGAGTTTTCAATTGGATACCTTAGTGCAGGAACTTATGTCCTTAAAGGGGAATTTCAAGGTTCTTACGGTAGTCTTGGGATGGTTAGTTTGAATCAAGTCTATTAAAATAAAAGGGCCAAGCGTATGATTTCGTTCGTTTGGTCTTTTTATCTATCGCCCGCCCAAAACTAGTCGTAACAACGTACTATAAACATCTCATTGATGTACTCATAGATGAGACAGCGCCCCTTTTCCGGCATTCAACCGAAAGAAGGGGCGCCTTGTTTATAAAGGGCTGCTCAGATGGCAGAACCCTAGTTCACGGACTCTAGCGATTTCAATACGACCAGTGCAATATCGCTGATATCAATGATTCCATCTCCGTTCAAGTCCATCATTCGGTTGCTGTCGTCAGGCTTCTTGCCCAATTGCTTGGCAATGAGCGCGATATCCTGAGCGTCTACTCTATGGTCTTTGTTGAAATCTTCTACATCGTAAGCGAATCGGATGCCAAGCTTCTCATCTTCCGAGAGCATATAAGACAGTTTGGTCACATCTCCATTTTTGTCGGTAAAGAACGACTGTTTGGTAAGCACCACTTCCGCCGGATCGCCAAATTGCTTCGCCTTTATGGTTATATGCGCAATATCCACGTTGCCGCCTAGTGCTCGATCTCCTAACTGAGTAGCAATGATGTTGACTTTGCCCTTCGCGCCGTCTTGGTCCCAACCCAGATAAGCGGTAGATGTGGAACCGAACCCGTCTGCCATCCGAACATCCACCACTTCGAACAGGGCGGGGTCAAATGCCAATGCTGCCTGCACCGCATACAGGTCGGTAACGTCCTTGGCCTGCAAGATCACATCAAACGTATCTCCGACGGACACTTCGCCCACAGCCTTCAATTGCAGTCCGCCCGGAGACTGTCCTTCAAAGGTCACTTGGTCATAATATCCGACCATCATGTTCCACGCCGAAGAATATAGGGATATTCGTGCGAATACCGCTTGTTCTGGAGCAGTGCCGGTCGCTGAAATGTCGATCCATTCTTTTTGCGGCATGCCTTTAATTACCGTGCCTGCTACCGTACTGATCCGGGCACCGGATTTATCATAGAAATATAAAACGATGCCGGAGTCATCCGTTCTCAAGCCTTCAATCAGTCCCTGCTCGATATAGAGTTTCGCCGAAGCCGTATATTCGCCGCCGCGGACGACTGGAATCGGATCGCTAAGATAGCTGCCGATTCCTTTATTGCTTTGTGACTTGTCAATAATCTTCAAGCTTTGCTCTTGTTCTCCACAAAAGCTCTGTTCCTGCGAAAGGCTATACTCAACTTCCGTTCCTGCTTCCACGCTCCAGCCTGGGATGGTTCCATCCGCATTTAGCGGTTCCCCGAAACAGCCGTTTCTCACAACCGTCTTTACGCTGTCAGATTCGGAAATCGGGATCATCATTAATTTCGTTTTATCCGTGTAATAGATTTGTTCATGTCCGTCCGCGTCCTTAGCAAGTGTCATGAAGCTCATCTCAAAGTTGCTTGGAGTTAACGAGCGATACTCCATCGTGGCCGGATCCACAACCGTCATCCGGTTCGCCAGGCTGATATACAGAAGACCATCCTCACCCCAGCGGGAATAATACGGACGCCACATTCCGTAATCCTTCACATCGGGATATATGTTTTTTTGCTTGACGACCGAAAGATCGTCCGGATTCAATGCAAAAAGTATGCCGTCAACGCCGCCCCACAGCAAACCGTCCGGACCAATAGTAAGGCCGCTGATCATCCGATGATTGCCAAGCCCGGTCAACGATGTAAGCTGTGTATGCATCGTCATTTCCTTTTTCGCGATATCCCAAACAAACACTTCCGGGTTATTCGCAGGCATCGTTGTGTTTAATCCTCCAGATTTGGTGGTTGAACCATAAATTTTACCGTTCTTATAGGCAAGACCTACAATGCTGTGATCCTGGATGATATTGCGATACACCTGCTTTTCCCCGCTTGCCAAATCGTAAATCGTTAATGCTCCGCCCAATTGCCCATAGTCCGGAATCGTACCGATCAGCAACTTTCCGTCCGCATACTCCATCTTATAGGGTCTATCTTGACCTGATCCAACCTGGAACAGCTGCTTGGGCTCGCTCATTTTGCCATTGGAAATATCAGTCTCATAAATGTATCCGCCAGGATATATCCCGTAATATACCTTATTACCGGCAGATACAATCCCTTCCGCTTGTCCGATCAAGAAGTTGGATGATTCACGGGTTACCGGATCAAACGCACCACCGACCCCGCCGGGATAAGCCGTCATATACAAGCGTCCATCCGTTCCCCGCTCCATATTATGAATCGGAATCGGTCCGCCTTTGGCGGCAACGCCGGGCAAATCTTTGCGCAGTCCTTTCTTCACGTCCAGCGCCGATAATTTGCCGTTGGCCTGGATCGTCACGATCGTGCGATCAGGGGTTAGCTCAGGATCCCCCATATCGATCCATGCCGCCCCACGTAAGGAAGTAGCAAAGCTAATTCCGGTATTTCTCGTCGCAAGCGTCGACAAATCAACCTCCAAGATGCCTCCGTGGGCTGGCACATAAGCCTTGCCGTCCGCGACAGGGATCTGGTTATAGCTCATCACTCCCTTACCGTTAACTGGATCAACACCTATATATTTATCTTCCCACTTCTGTTCCTGCAGATTGTAGTAGACCATCATCAAACCTGCTTCTCCACTTGCTTTGATGAACAGATATTTATCCACTACGGCCATATCATAGGCAAATTCCAGTTTTTCATGTTCTACGCCAAGAATTTTAGGCACTTCGTCAGAGATCACTTCCGAAGCCCCTGTCTCCACGTTTACCTTCACGACTTCGAATGGAAGCGCCATGCCGGCATAAATGTAACCATCAACGTAAGCCATGGAGCGTATATAGTTGTGGTTAGCGAGCAAGCTCCCGTAATCCTTTAATTCTTTGGTCTTCGGATTATATCGGAACAGCTTGCCATGATCATAGGTACCGATATAGACATTTCCTTCTGGATCGGTCGTCATGGACCATACTGATTTCTCACCCCCGATAACCTTCAGCTTCTGAACGGACTTGGTAGCCGGCGAGTAGCTCCACAGCTCTCCCGTACCTGATGCGGTATTGGTGCCAATATAAACGGTACCGTCGGGAGCAATGACATGTCTCCACGATTGGGCGACTCCTTCAAGCTCAAAAGTACGGATTAGCGCATTATTTTTGACATCTATCACGTTAAATACGGCAGGAGTGGTCGATGCTGTTGTGTACAGCACATCCCTTTCATTTTCTTTTCCCATCACGCCGTCGTTGATCGATACGGTACGGATCGGATAACCGAGATTTATGGGCGTTCCAAACTTTAATTTCGACAATTTACTCTCCTTCTCCGAGGCTGCCTGCGCCCCCATCGGCAATAGCGTACTCAGCCCCAGTGCCAAGATAAGCGCCATAGTAATTGAACGGTTTCTCATACCGCGTGGTATCATAGAGCATGTCCTCCATCATCCAAATTCAGCAACTTCGACAGGATCGCGTTGGTCAGCGCCTCGACATCCGCATGATCAATTCTGCCGTCATTGTTGATATCATATTTCCAGTTGTCCCCCGCCGCCATTTGACCCACCATTTTGGCTACAGCCATCACATCAAACAGATCGATTTTTCCGTCGCCATTCACATCCAGAGATGCTCTGCGGATCTGGGTGCTAGCCCGTTCATCGGATGTACCGATATAAATCTTGTTGTTCTGGATACCTTCTGAATCCTGTATGCCGGAGCCCGAAAGCAGCGTAACATCAACACGATCTGGTTCACCCAAAACTTTAAAGGTGACATTTATGATCTGTTTATCATCGCTGACGCTGGAACCCGCTGTTTTGGATACCTCGAATTTCAGAACCCCCGCTTCATGACTCCAATCCAGCTTTGCTTCCCCACCTGTATGAAAATCACTTGCGACGGCTGCATACACAACCTCCAGCACTGTCGGATCATAACGCAAGCTGCCAAATGCCTTCTGCACGTCCTGACCTCGGCTCAGCATAATTTTGGCTTCAAGCTGCTGGCTGCCTGAAATGCCTGTCGGCATTTGCAGATGCAAGGTGCCTGGCGCTTTCTCTTCTTGCGGTGAGGTTAAAGTGAAGTCATCATAAAAAGCACCTGACTCCGCAGTAAAGTAGTTAGAAATAGAAGCTGCTAATCTCGCATTTACGGCGTTGGAAGGAGCAATACCCGTGACCGTAACCCGCGTCCACGACCCGACGGTTCTTAAATGAACGATGTTCTCGCCATCCTTATCCGTATTGACCTGTTTCCCGGCTGCATCATAGAAACGAAGCACCAGGCTCGCTCCGGCCGCATTTCCTGCATTCGGGGCAATATACATCATGGCCGACCCGTTATACGTATAGCCCGGCGTTACAGGGCGCGGATCGCTCTGCACATAAATCGGCAGTGTATTCGATTTATCTACCAGCTTCAGGCTGGAAGTGCCGTAATACCGCATATCCTGCGATATTTCATGGGAAGTTCCCTCATTCGGAGCAAAAAACATACTCCAGCCCGGGATGGTTCCATCCGCATTCAACGTCTCTTCAAACCCGTTATTGAAGAGTTGTTTCACTTCATGAATTTCTTGAGAAGCCAGTTCGCCCGCCCCTACAGGCTCAAGCAGCGGACCCTTTTCTTCTCCTTCCGGGATCAAGGAGTCATCCACCGGATCTTCCTGCGGTTGTTCAACCATACCGTCCGCCGAATCACCATCTTTGCCATCGGACGGCACATCAACTGAACCATCGCCAGGCTCACCGTTATCCATGCCAGATCCATCAGTCGGCCCACCATCAGCGGGTTCGCCAATCGGCTGATCGGCTGGATCACCGCCCTGTCCGGCAAATATCGCATCTTCACTTGCCACAGAAGCCTCGGCGGTTCCGGGAACAAGCATTAACGGCGGCTGCAAGGCGATTAGAAAAGCCAACGCGGCAATTCTCCCCATTTTCCAAGCTTTTTTCAATCCGGAGTTCAACATAACCGACTCCCCTCCCTTATTTCGCATGCTGATGCATTTTCCAAATCAACACGGCCGTATCGGCACGATTTGAAGACTGCTTCGGCATAAATAGGTTCTGTCCCGTACCTGAAATGATCTTCATTTCTTTTGCCTTATTTACCGACGATTTGGCCCAAGAACTAATTGCATTTTGATCAGCAAACGCCTTGCCTGAAGCCTGCGCATTGCCGCCCTGAACCTGACCGAGGATTTGTAATGCATTCATCATCATGACGACCATCTGCTCACGGGTCACCGGTTCATTCGGCTTGAATGTGCCATCGTCGTAACCTTTGGTTATTTGAAGCTGATGCATTATTTTCACGTCTTCGTAATACCAATCGCCTTTCCTAACATCCGAATATGCAGCTTCTTCTTTACGATCCGTTATAAGCCGATCCAAGGAGAGCGCTTTCACGATCATGGAAGAAAACTCAGCGCGGGTCACTGCTTTGCTAGGCGAAAATAACGTCTCCGATGTCCCTTGCACGATATGCTTCGCAGTCAGAGCCTCAATTGCATATCGAGCTTCCGGATAAATGCCGGAGATATCTTCATACGACTTGGTATATTCCATCACTCGGTATGTCCCGGCCTGCTTTACAACCAGCCTGAATTTACTAGCCTGCTCTTGATGGAGGGCTTCCCTGATATAATCCCAAGCAGCCGTAGCCGTGTTATAACGATAAACGCCCAGTTTATTGACATCACGTCCGCCCAGCGTATATTCCAACAATGCATTAAGCTCGATTTTATTGATTTTCGCAGTATTCATCTTCCATTGAGACAGAGATAATTTCATGTCCTCCAAAAGTGTTTTTCGCTTGCTCAGATCCTCTGGGGCAATCACATAGGTATCCACGCCCTCTTTATTCATAGAAATGGAAGATAGTTTCTCCAGGATGGATAACGCAGCTTTCTGCATTACCTCCTTGTCCGCTGAAGCCGGTTCCAATTTCAACCCGTTCAGTAAGGTTTGCAGCATTTCCGCAGCACGTACCGGATCCTTTTCCTTCAATATGGCATCCATATTCCAAACCGGCTCCTTGCTTGAACCCGTCTGTCCGCTCGTGGTGCCCGATCCTGAACCTGACCCCGATCCCGGAGACGGATCTCGGTCGTCCTTCTTCGAAATTGTAAATGTTATTGCTTCACCTACACCAAATGTAAGCACTTTCAAATCTTTGTATCCTTGCTCATTAACAACTCTTTCGCTGCTTACGGCTTTCACATGCTGAATCTCGACAGCGGCCTGTTTTCCTTGCAGCGCCTTAAACGTAATTTCTGCTAGGCGAACAGATGCCTGCGGAATTCCTTGCAGCTGTTTTCTCATCACGGGGATATAAAGCTTCCCTTCATTGGCATCATCCTTGTAAGCGCCAAAAGTATCATACCCGTCACCGGCCTTTACCTCCAGCACCTGCAAAGCCTTGAGGTCGTACGTTAGCGAAACCTCGACACCAAATAGATCATTGAAATTTTCACCGCTCACTTGCAACTTGAACGTGTCACCAACATGTACGCTGCTTGAAGGGTTACTAAGAGCAATCCGTGCCCCCTCAGCCGCCTTGGCGTCCATGCTACCAAAGTTGAAAGACGTCAATATGAGCAGCATCAAGCAAAGCGCAAACATCATTTTTTTCATCCTGATCTCTCCTTTCGGATCAAACTTTTGGGTTAGATACGGATTTAGCTAAAAGGGATCACCTCCTTCGGTCATGTCCTTTATTCTGTATAAAGTGAACCCACGATTGTTCAGATGAATGATTCAACATGAAGTGCCATGGGTAAATGAAAACCCGCTTCATCATCTTATAGTCGACAGTAGCGGGTTTTCTTCGTTGTATATGGAAATGCAGTTCTAACTGAATCTCCTTTTGTAGTCGTGCATGTTTCATAATATTGCTTGAGTGAAATTGAAGTTTTGACGCTTTCATTTTCAAGGAACTTTTCTCCTATTTCGCTGCCTACCAATTGGAATTCTTACCCACCCCTCGATCTGATATAAATTTCTCCATCAGCCTACGTTTTCCTCTTTTATTCGCGTTATATCTTCAAAGGTAAGACAAATGCCCTTTTTCTGAATCGGATTCAACATATTTTTGCTGTAATGACGCATAGTCTTAACAGAGAAAGGACATTTTTAATGACTTTTCAGAAAATATTGGATGTTTCTTTATGGTTTTCAAAGGTGTATATGGTATTTGTCATTGACAATGACAATTCGTAAGTATTACAAGGAGGAACTACATGCACTCACCAATCAAAAAATATCTTTCCGAACTTATCGGTACATTTGTACTCGTTCTGTTCGGTTGCGGAAGCGCAGCAACTGTAGGAGCACAGCTCGGAAATCTCGGCATCGCCTTTGCCTTCGGCTTGTCGATCATTGCGCTGGCCTATGTAATCGGGCCAATCAGCGGATGTCACGTCAACCCAGCTGTCTCACTTGCCATGCTGTTCAATAAAAAAATGTCTGTTACAGACTTCATCGGGTATGTTGTCGCTCAAACAATCGGGGCTGTGGCAGGCGCTGGATTGCTGTATGCAATCATTGATTCCACGGGCACTGCGGTAACGAACCTTGGCCAGAACGGATTCGGGGCTGGTTACGGCATCGGCATTACTCCAATCATGGCATTTGTTGTCGAAATCGTATTGACGTTCGTGTTCATTTACGCCATTCTTGGTGTAACTTCGGATGAAAGCAAGGGAAGTGTAGCCGGAATCGTGATCGGTCTTACACTTGCGTTCGTTCACATTCTTGGTATTGGATTGACAGGAACATCCGTTAACCCTGCCCGCAGCTTCGGGCCTGCTGTACTGCTCGGCGGCGAAGCATGGTCCCAACTGTGGGTGTTCGTAACAGCACCATTCGTTGGCGCTATTCTAGCGGTCATTGCACTCCGCGTATTGGGAAGCCGCAAAGCCTAAGATAGACACCAACACATAACGAAGGGGCTTGCCGCATAAGCGCAGCAAGCCCCTTTGCATATGCAAAATGATGCACATGTGCTGTATATTCAAATTCAAACATCTTCATGCGAAAATGAGATCTGCAAACCACAACGAACGATGCATGAGAGCACTCACTCCCCCGCTATGCTAATGTTCTATTGCTGCTTCAACTTCACATTCTTGAATGCTTCAGCTTGCTGTCTGATTCCGACTTCTGCAGCAAAACGCTCGATACTCGATGCCCCGAAGAATCCATCGATGCCTGTTGTATGTTCGAAGATATATTGCGCATCCTCTGGATCAGCGATTGGACCTCCGTGGCAGATAACGAGTATATCTGGATTAACCGATCGACCTGCGTCGGCAATTGCCTGCACTCTCTTCGCGCAATCATCAAGCGTCAATGCTGTCTTCGCTCCGATAGTACCCTTCGTAGTCAGACCCATATGCGCAACCAGAATGTCAGCCCCGGCCTTCGCCATCTTAATCGCCTGTTCTTCATCGAATACGTATGGCGTCGTCAGCATGCCGAGCTCATGTGCTTGGCGAATCATATCTACCTCTAGGTCATAGCCCATGCCTGTTTCCTCTAAGTTCGCTCTAAATACCCCGTCAATCAGGCCAACTGTCGGGAAGTTCTGCACACCCGCGAAGCCCTGTTCCTTCAATTGCTTCAGGAACACTTCCATGATGCGAAACGGATCCGTCCCGCACACACCCGCAAGTACCGGCGTATTCTTCACGACAGGCAGCACCTCAGCGCCCATGTCGACTACGATTTGGTTAGCATCGCCATAAGGAAGCAGTCCTGCAAGTGAGCCGCGTCCCGCCATTCTATATCTGCCTGAGTTATAAATGATGATTAAGTCAACGCCGCCCGCTTCTCCACTCTTCGCGGAAATCCCCGTACCTGCCCCAGCTCCGAGTATCATTTCACCATTGGCAACTTGTTGCTTCAATTTATTGATGATATCTTGGCGTGATTGTTTCATTGTACTTCCTCCTTGATGTAAGTTTCGCTGCTGCTGTGCTTCATCAGCCCAATGAGCTTCTGAGCTGCTGCGATTGCGAACTGTTCGTCATTGATGTCTGCATTCATTTCAATAAGCTCTACAGCTTCCTTATTGATCCGCGTACGAAGTGTATCGAATAAAGCCTTATCCTCTTCCATCCCGTAGAATGGCTGTCCTTCTACATCCAGTGCGGATACCCCCTTCAACGGCAGCATCAGCACTGTCGGTGAAGTTGCTTGATTCAGCTTATCGGCAATGATCTTACCGAGCTCTATATTCTCTTCAACCGTGGTTCGCATCAGCGTTACGGTCGGATTATGCTTATAGAAATTACGATTTTGGAACTGCTCCGGCACGGAGTCGAATGGCCCGAAGTTCACCATATCCAGCGCCCCCGTCGATACGACCTGAGGCACTTGAGCCCGCACTGCGGCCTCCAGCCGATGCGGACCAGCATTCAGCACACCGCCGACCAGTTCGTCGCACCATTCTGTTGTTGTCAAATCCAGAACACCATCGAAATAGTGGGATTCAATCAAGCGTTCCATCGTCTTCCCACCTGCACCTGTCGCATGGAAGACAACAACCTCATATCCATGCTTCTCCAAGTACTCTCTCGCATGATTGACGCAAGGCGTTGTCACACCGAACATCGTGGCTGCAACTAGCGGCTTCTTCTCTACCGTCACCGCTACTTCTTCTTTCACCATGCCAGCAATCGCAAGTGCGGCATTCGTAAAGATGCGTGTCGAGATCGAGTTCAAGCCCGACACATCGACGATCGATGGATACATCATAATATCGCTAGTACCTACGTATTGCGCTACGTTGCCAGAAGCAACCGTCGATACCATGATCTTCGGCACCCCAATTGGCAGCGCTCTCATTCCTGGCGTTACAATAGAAGTACCGCCAGAGCCGCCGAAGGAGAGGATGCCATCGAACTTCCCTTCCGAATACAACCTTGGAATCAGCTTCTCCATTCCTTGGGCCAACACTTCGGTTGCTAAGGCGCGATCCTTCTTGGAGGCGATTTCATGAATATCCGCCCGCACCTCTCTAGCCACTTCCTCGTTCGATACATCGGGAACGAACATCGGATCAAATACTCCACTATGAATCGTAAGCGTATTCAATCCAAGCCCTTCTAGAATTTCCTTCACATACAAAAACTCTTCTCCTTTGGAATCGAACGTACCGACTATCGCCACTGTTTTCAATATAACAACCTCCTTATGAAGTGGAAGTATATGAAGTACTGATCTATATGAACTACCTAAGCCGGCTTACAATTCAAGTATAGGGCGATTCTGATTCTGATTCATGTATATTTGTACGATGTTCATGTGTTTTTGTATTGCCGTTGATATTCTCTTGGAGACAATCCCGTTGTCTTTTTGAACATTTTGCTGAAGTGCGCATAATCGTTATAGCCAACCAAGCCAGATAGCTCCAACAAATCTAAATGACGCTGCTTCATCAACTCGATCGACTTATTGATTCTGAATCTAGTCAAGTATTCTGGAAATGTACATCCCACCTCTTGCTTGAATAAATAACTCAGATGGGTTCTAGACAGATGTGCAACTTGGGCCAGCTCTGCAAACGAAATATCATGCATGTAGTTCGCCTCAACGTATTCCTTCACGAACTGCACATAATCGTAATGCTTCGTCACCCCTTCGAGCATTTTATGAAGCAGCTTGTCTTGCTCCGTTACCCCAACTTCCTTAAAATCAATCGCAGTCTTCGTAATCGCCGCCTCTGAAGGAATTCGCTCAAATGATGAGCCGCCCAAGTACCCGACTGCGCTCGTATTGTCATACATATATTTCACATCAGCCGGCGTATTGACTGGACCGCCATAGATCATCTTGATCACATTCGGATTGATTTTATCGCTCACTTGGAAAATCTGCGCCGCCAAGTCTGCGGCTGCCTTTAAAGAGAGCACCTTCGCCGCACCTAATACGCCGCCCTTCGTAAATCCTAAGTGAGCACAGATTACATCTGCACCGGCTGCTGCCATCAGGTGCGCCTGTTCCCGGTTGAACACGAACGCAATCGTGAACATGCCCATCCCGCTTGCGATACGGATCGCTTCCACTTCCGACTCGAAGCTGATACCCGCTTCTTCTAGCGCCTCGCCGAATTGTCCACCAATCAGTCCAACGGTAGGGTAATTGTTGATTCCCGAGAATCCTTTATTCTGAATTTCTTGAATGTACGCCTCCAACTGAATTGTCGGATCTGTTGCGCATAACCCGAACATCACCGGTACCTCTCTGACGAGCGGTACAATTTCCTTCGAGCCAAATTCCATGACGAGCTCATTGCAGTTCCCAAATGGGAGCAGTCCCCCTAGAGAGCTTAAGCCCATCTGTCTGAAGCGCCCCGAATTCAATGCCAAAATGAAATCGGCGCCGCCCTTTACCGCATATTTAGCCGAAATCCCTGCACCGGCTGCTACGCCAATAATGTGCCCGTTCGATTTCAATTGGGCATGCAATCTATTTCGAATCGTTTCACGATCAAAGTACACGTTAACACACCTTCTTTTCATTGCCGTTGCTGCTGCTAGGTTGTTGCTTCGCTTCTATCGTGTTGTGAATATCATAACATTCTCTGATTAGCCGGTCGAATGTCCATAAATGAATGGCTGCAACTCGAGCAACATGCAAAAAAGCAGCTTGGTGAAAAATCTCCAAGCTGCTGCCTACGTACTATTGTATTTTCCTCTTAGCCCGACGCTGCGCAAGCAGACTGATTAGCACTGCCGTGTTGCCAACTATAAAAAAGAGTGACAGCATTGCTGCGAACAAAGTCGTTCCCATATAGTTAGAATCCTTATTCCCCTTCAATTGGATCAGAAATACGATGACGGCTATACAGCACGCAATACAACAAATCAGTAAGGCGCACAGGCGTCGCTTTATTCGTCGATCCATCTACCTATCCACCACCACATCATTCTCGTACTTGCTCGTTCGCAACATTGTTCCACAAGGAATAGCTACAACGATTCCTTTCTACATAACTATACGCCTAAGTTCTGCTTTTGTCTCTTCTATGGAAATAAAATTAAGTAATGGACTGAAAAATAAAAACTCTTAATTTCTCGTACTATTTCGCAAGGTCGCACAGCTGGAGTCATTTCGCTTCTTGGTGTTATACTTGGATTCGTGATTTACATGATCGCAACCATGTTCGGTTTCTCGGCTTTTTTCATTAACTTTTTCCTACCAAAAAGATGATATGATCATTCTTTGAGATTAGAAACCATAACAATATACTTTCCATAATTTGGGTATTTTTCGAGAAAAATTATTTTTTTTGACCTGTTATCCATTGTAACCAATAAGAAAACTCACAGGCTAAATGCATTTGATGCGATTTAATAAGGCTATTAGGACAAAGTGCTGGGAATTCAACCACTAGACTTACTTCTATCCCAGTATTAGTATCTTTAAATTGATGTCGAACTCCCCCAATAATAGTACCGTTTTTCATGCGTGCAACACCTGTTGATTGGTATTGATAAGAGTTATCTCTAGGTGTTTTCAATCCCGTTTCATCACCATAAACAATGAAAAATTGAACTGGGAATGGAGAATTACCAGTAGTTTCGATAACCTCTAATTCATTTTTCCCACAGGGTCTTAGTACATAGTGATCAGGACAAGCCGATAAATTCACTTGATTATTTTCACGTGATTGTTCAAGCATTAAACTATCAATTCCATTTATAGCTTCTTCTGCCGTAATCCCATCTAAATAGATACTTGTTTTTGAAAATTTTCGCTTACCGCCAGATAAAACTGTACTGATACGCATACCTATTTCGCTCAATCTAAGTTTAGATTTCAACTTATCGTACATTTCATTGTATGAATATTTCAACTTTAGTTCTGTTAGTTTTTTTATTATGTCGTCTATATCTTGTATTTCAGATTCTTTATGTCCTAATGTATGGAAAACTTTCTTAATACGTTCTTTTTTCCATTTTGTAAGTTGTTCCTGCGAAATATTATTTCCGTCAATATAAATTTTCATATTAATCCCCCTGTATTCTTCTTCAATTGTTTTTCCAATGATTGTTTTTCAATCTTATTCATTTACCATGATGTAATTTTAGATTTTTTCTTCTTTTTGATCGTATTTTAGTGTGGTTAATATTAGATTGACCATCTCTTTTTTTGTATTCAGAGTTAAATCTATCTCTGAATGGGCAATACTACTAAGACCATATAAAATAAATCCAGAAGTTAGAAATGAGTTGTCAGTGTGAAAAACTCCTGTTTTTACTCCATCCTCAATGACCTGTTTAATGAGCGGACGTAATTGCATAAATATTTTTTGCTCAAGTAGGTAATGTTGTTCCGTTTGAAATGAACTCGCATCTTTGTATGGCGCTAGTTTTTCAACAAATTTCCAAAATATATCTAGGGAATATTTCATTTTTTGCATAACTAGCAATTCATTCGAAGTAAGTATTTGCTGAATTATTTCTATATTTTTCACAATGAAATCATTTAAAATCTCATCGACAAATTCTTCTTTAGATTTAAAGTAATAATAAAATAAGCCTGTTGCTACACCTGCATGATTAACAACATCCTTTATGCTAAATCCTCCCATACCGTTTTTCATATAAAGATCAAAACCAATATCCATTAACTCTTGACGCCTTACATCAGCTTCTTTTGATATTCTTTTCATCATTTATCCCCTACCGCATTATTTTTTTAACTGAATCTGATTCAATCATATACGACTGAACTTAATTCAGTCAAGTTTTATTGAATTAAGTTCAGTCAGTTATTAATTTAACCATTTTCAAAGTATTTTATCTCCAAATACCTTACGAGATCTCGCTAGAGATGTTGGTTTTGTGCAACGAACCAGTAATTTAGTTTTAACCCAATTGGGAAGTTCTCACCAACTTGCTTACGAATTTCATAATAGGTTTCAATTAAAAATTTCATGCGTCAAATTAAATCTCAGCAGATGTTACTTCTCTTGGTTCATTGAAGAAATCCTTAATATCGCCAGTCAGAATAGACCCCCTACTTTATAGGAGGTCTATTCTTAATCTAGAAGCTTAAACAGACCAAGTCGTATACATTCATATTCGCTAGAAATTAGGTGCCAATCGAATAAGCTTATCCGGGGTGCCGTCACCGTTTTTATCGCCATTGTTACTGGTGACGAAATAGAGTGATCCGTCTGGCGCTTCGACAATGTCGCGAATGCGTCCGTATTTATTCACGAACAAGTAAGTAAGATCACTGCTCTTGATCGTCGGTTGACCGTTCTGCTCTCCAATGATCATGCGAATGATCTGTTTGCCTTTTAAATTGGTAACAAGCAGATTTCCTGCCCACGGCCCTTGAGTTACAAAAGTGATACCTGAAGGCGCCCAGGTTGTGCCATTCGCATAAATGAGCGGAGGCGTAATACCTGGTTGATTCTGATTCCCCCCCTCATATTTAGGCCAACCGTAATTGTTACCGAGTTGAATGTAGTTAATCTCATCTTTAGAGAATTCACCGTGCTCCGATGCAAAGAGACGATTCGTTCCAGGCTGCCATGCTAATCCTTGAGGATTCCGGTGTCCACGGCTATAAATTCGAGAAGAGGCAAACGGATTATCACTCGGAATGGTGCCGTCTAAATTCAGACGGAATATTTTCCCTCCAAGGTAAGTAAGTGTATCGTCTTTGTTGCCATAATTGCCATCTGCGAAATACAGCTTCTTGTCGGGACCTATTTTCAGTCGGCCGCCATTGTGATAGACCGCACCCGGAAGATTCGTAATAAGGACTTTATCTACTGTAGCGATGTTGTTATTCTCTTTAAGCCGAACGACCTGATTGGCAACTTTGTTGTCTGATGTTTTGTAGGAATGGTAGATATACATGTAGTGATTGGTGGTGAAATTAGGATCGAGAACCAGGCCCAATAAGCCGCCTTCGCTCTTAGGCATGTAGTAGAAAGGCGAGCCCAGCGTAATGACTGGCGTGGATTTCAACTTCCCGTTCACAATGACACGAACCCTGCCGCTATTACGTTCGGTGAAGAATATCCGCCCATCCGGTGCAAAATCAACAGCCCATGGTGTTTCCAAGTTGTTAGCAACAACCTCTGGCGTATAAGGATCGGAAGAGGCAGGGCTGGTTTTGACAGACAACGAATCGCTAGCTGCTGAACTATTCCCTGCTAAGTCCCTTGCTTTTACGGTGAAGGTATACGAGGTATTTGCCGTAAGTCCTGTTACATTAAAAGATGTCGCAGCCGTGTTTCCGGCGAGTGTGCCATTTTTATAAATGTCGTACGCATAGACGCTTACGTTATCTGTAGATGCCGTCCAGCTCAGATTGACTGACGAAGATGTTTTGCTCGGGCTTACAAGTCCTGTCGGAGCAGTTGGGGCCTGCGTGTCGGTTTGGTTTGTCGTTTTTACGGTGAGAGGGCTGCTGGCATTGGATATATTTCCTGCCGCATCTTTGGCTTTGACTGTAAATTGATAGGTGGTATCCGGCGTTAATCCGGTAAAGGTGTAGCTAGTATCCTTGACATTCGCTTGCGTCAGGACATTATCTTTGTATAAGTCATAGCCCTTCACGCCAACATCATCCAGCGATGCAGTCCAAGATATGTTCACAGTTGTATCCGTTACTTGGTTTGCTTGTAGATTTGTTGGTTCTGTAGGCGGGAATACATCACCGGTGGCATTGATTTTTACCTTGTCAAAGGTGGCCGTGCTTAGGCTGGATACATTATGGCTGGTGACAGCCAATCCTACATACAACGAAGCATTCATATTAATAGTCAAGTTGCCCAGATCGCCCCAGTTCAACCCGTTGTTGGATACATATCCTTTGATCACATTGCCTTTGCGTTCAAGCTTTACCCAGGCCGGACTCGTCGAAGCAATTTTAACACTCTGAGATGCTCCGCCCGTCTCAGTCCGGTACTGGAACGTGAACCCGTTGGAAGGCGTCAATAGCAAATCGACATGCTTGGAGTTGGCATTCAACGTTTCCCTTATCATAATTCCTGCCTTCGCAAAATCGTGTGTATTGGTCTGAGAAGAGACAAGGGCAATGATAGCGCCATCTCCTGTCCAGGGTTGATAGAGGTAATTGAACTGATCTGATTTGCCCCAGATGTCTGTGCCAGCACCGCTTACGGTAAATTGATCACCCCCTGGATCATAAGAAGCGCTGCCCGTTAATGCAGGAGAACCGATATTTTGTTGCTTCCACGGATTCGGTATAGCTCCTGCTATAGCTGCGACATCAAACCCTGCCTCGGCAAAACCTAATGTAGGTAATAAAGCGAGCAGCATACAAAAGCAGAGACTCAAAGCCATCATTTTGTTTCGTGCATTCATTGTTACACCTCCTTTTTAGATTTTGGATGAAATCCTCCTCCCCAAAAAAAATTAAACCACTTATACTTATGATCAATATTTCACCATATTTATCTAAACTGCAATTTATTGGAACGAAAACAAATATAAAATTCTTATTAAAAGCATTCGATGCATTCGTTTATTCTCTTTCTTACGGTGCGATATTTGCGTGTCTCGCCCCCAAATTCAAGGTTATAGTTGATCGGATCTAGGTATTCTTCCTGGTAGTAATGTTCAATCAATTCAAGATCCCCTTTTTTGTCCATACAAAAATTTGCACAGTGCCATTGCCCACAGTGCATATTCATTGCATAATACGAAGTATCATTACCATCATGAGGAAGCTGCTATACTACTCATTATTTCGTGTTGATCCGTAGGCGAATAGTAACGATGTTCATTCGAGGAGGATGATTCCTATGGGGTTGCAAACGGAAAGCCAGATCGCCCATCATTATTTGCATGTCGTGAATGAGAAATTCGTAGAATTGAAGAAGATGGGTGAACGAACGTTTGAACAATTAGAGGACGAAGAGTGGAACTGGTCTTACAATGTGGACTCGAACAGCATCGCGGTCATCGTAAAGCATATGAGCGGCAATATGATCTCACGCTGGATCGACTTTCTCACTACAGACGGCGAGAAGGACGATCGCAATCGAGATGAAGAATTCGAGGACAACATAACGAGTCGTGAGATGCTCCTTGATGTGTGGAACCAGGGATGGAAGGTGTTTCTGGACACCCTTCAATCGCTGACCGTAGACGATCTTACCAAGACGGTGACGATCCGACAGCAGCCGCACACTGTCATGGAGGCCATCGAGCGCCAGATGTCTCATTACGCCTATCATGTCGGTCAAATTGTGTACGCTGCCAAGGAATTGAAGTCCGAGAAATGGAGCACCTTATCCATTCCAAGAAAGAAAAACTGAACCTATTAAAAAAGCGCCGCTCACGCTACTTACGTAAACCGGCGCTTCCTGCTTCTAAAATAGATGATTCAGCCGCATTTGGGTCTAAGGGAAGCTTCACACAGAAGGTTGACCCTTCTCCCTTCCTACTTGACACTTGGATATCTCCAGAGTGAAGCTGGACGATCTTCTGCACAATAGACAGCCCCAACCCATTACCAGCAATGGTACGATTGCGAGACACATCTGCCTTGAAGAACCGCTCAAATAAATGCGGAATATGCTCCTCATCAATCCCAATCCCACTATCGCTAATGCACACTTCAACCGTTCCATTAGACATGCGCGCCTCGATATGAATAGCCCCACCTTCAGGCGTGAACTTAATCGCATTATGCACAAGGTTCATCCATACTTGACTCAGCATCTCTTCATCCGCTGAAATCTCCATTTTATCTACATTCAAATCTAATTCGATACGCTTCTCCAGCCATTGGGGTTCGCTGATCAACGCGATATTACGAAGCTGCTGATCCAATCGATAGCGCTTCATTTCCATCGGATGGTGCTCCGATTCCAGTGACGTTAATTTGAGCAAATTCTCGCTAAGCTTGGATAGTCTCATCGTCTCCATTTCAATGATTTGAAGATAATTTAGACGCTCTTCTTCGCTCAGTTCCTCACTCTGTAAGGCACGTGCGAATCCGCGAATCGAGGTCAATGGTGACTGAATTTCGTGCGAGACATTCGATATGAACTCCTGCCGCATCTGCTCCATTTCCCCTAAGCTGTCTGCCATTTGTTGAATCCCGTCAACGAGAGATCCGTATTCATCGCGGAAATCCTCATACATCGGGATACTGATATTAAACTCCCCTTGGGAAATTTTCTTCAGCGCATCCAGAATGGATTGGTAGAACTTAACGTGCTTAACGCGGACAAACGGGAATATGATTGCAAGTACCGCGACGAAAAATAGCAGTCCCATCACGCATAGAACAAGAAAAGCCCAATAGCTGTCTTGCTTCCAACCGACCCAGTTCATGACGTAAGGATTAATCAAATACGATAATGACCATGATGCCAGGATAAGTAATAATATGGTTGCCATTCCTGTTATGAATTTCAGAACACGACCTATCTTCGTCGCCTTAAAGGCTGCATACCGTTCACGAAGCGTCATTCGAGTACCTCTAGCCGATAGCCAAGCCCGCGAATCGTCTTGATCTTGAACCCAT
Organism: Paenibacillus sp. NAIST15-1; assembly: GCF_001894745.1. GTDB lineage: Bacteria > Bacillota > Bacilli > Paenibacillales > Paenibacillaceae > Paenibacillus_B > Paenibacillus_B suaedae. Next base: position 117,317 of record NZ_BBYF01000017.1, on the reverse strand, counting down.
GTTCAGTCTCAGGGAACCTCTCCCGCAAGCGATTAATATGCACGTCAACTGTCCGCTCATTACCCTCGTAGTCATACCCCCATATATCCTCTATCAATTGTTCCCTGGAAAAGGTTTTACCTGGATATCCGCCCAGCTTGAATAATAGTTCGAATTCCTTCAAAGGCAATGAAAACGTCGCATCGCTAGTGGTTACTTCGAATGTATGCTGGTTCATGACGATACGTCCGAACTGAGCGATTTTTGATGTAGCGATCTGGTACCGCTTGAGCAGCGCCCTGACGCGAACGACAAGCTCCATCGGATCGAAAGGCTTCACTAGATAATCGTCTGTTCCAAGGTTGAACCCTTTGACCTTCTGTGATGTCTCGCCCTTAGCGGTTAGCATAAGGAGCGGGATATCATACAGCGCCCTTAATTCACGGCACAATTCCCACCCATCCATGTTCGGCATCATAATATCGAGCACAACCAAGTCAGCCTTATTGCTCTCCATCTGGGTAAGAGCTTCAACTCCATCAGGGGCTTCAATGGTCTTGAAGCCCTCCTTCTGCAAAAACACGGTGACTAGCTTGCGAATATGTGGATCATCGTCAACGACGAGTATGGTTGCCATCTACTCATTACCGCCCCTTTCTTCCTACTAGCAAGCCTCCTCCGATTCATCCAGAATGCGGAGCTGCTGTGCAGCGAATTCACGGTACATTTCGTGCGTCTCGAACAATGTCGCATGGGTGCCGCAGCCTGTTAGCTGGCCCTTCTCGACAAACAAAATTTGATCTGCATCTACTACGGTAGACAATCGATGTGCAATCACGAGCGTGGTACGGCCCTGCATCAGATTGTTCAATGCCTTCTGTACAACAATTTCTGATTTGCTGTCCAGCGCGGATGTTGCCTCATCGAGCATCAAGATACGCGGGTTGCGCAGCAGTGCCCGTGCAATGGCAATCCGCTGCCGCTGACCGCCAGACAGCTTAAGCCCCCGCTCTCCTACAGGAGTCTCATACCCTTCAGCAAGCTCCTGGATGAAGCCGTCTGCGTATGCCATTTGCGCGGCATGTTCCAGTTCTTCGTTCGTCACTTCACGATTCATACCATAGCAGATGTTCTCACGAATCGTTCCATCGATAAGCGGACTTTCCTGTGACACATAACCGATCTGAGTCCGCCAAGACTGGAGAGAGAACTCGTTAATATCCACCTCTCCAAGCTTAATTGCCCCTGAGGTTGGCAAATAGAAGCGTTCGAACAGCGAGAACAGTGTGGTCTTCCCACCGCCGCTTGGACCTACGATTGCCGTCACTTTTCCAGCAGGAATCGTGAAGCTTACATCCTCTAGTATAGGCTCACCGTGAGCATAAGCAAAGTGGACATTCTCCACTTGTATCGATTGATCGGCTTGTTCCACCTGCTTGCCATGTACATGATCTTCCTCTGCTGCATCGAAGATGGAGATCATATGATCCGTTGCTCCAATTGCCTTCTGCAGCTGCGTGAAGAACATCGATAACTGACTCATCGGCATCACGATCTGAATCAGATACAAAATGAAGGCAACCAACTCACCCGCAGACAACACGCCTGAGGATACCCGCATTCCACCATATCCGATGATAACAACAAGCAAGACCATTAATACAAAGGACATGATCGGAGCGATCAACGCCTGAACGACACCCTCTTTAATGCCGAAACGAAGCAAGTTATTGATGCCCTTGCGTCCGTTCTCATATTCTCTGGACTCTGCATTCGATGCTTTCACGAGACGAATCTCGGACAGGACTTGGCTTAATACAGCAGTGAAGGACGCTGTCTCATCCTGCAAGCCTTTTGATATTTTGAACATTTGTTTCCCAAGCGGGAGTAAAACCAGTGCTGCGAGTGGAATGACAACTAGCATAATGACCGTCATCTGCCAGTCCAAGTACAGCAATACGATAAATGAACCGATCACGGAAACGATTCCTGTGAAGAAGCTTGATAAATGCTCGGTAATGAACCCTTTCACAATCCCGGTATCATTCGTAATTCGGCTTACCGTCTCACCAGTCTTATTCTCATCATAATACGATACGGGCAATATCAGGAGCTTCCTCCACAATCGATCCCGCAATCCAGCTACAACCCGTTGGCCGATAAGATTCAGCATGTATATCGATAAACCGGAAGCAACCGTCTGAATAATGAAAGCTGCGGCCAGCGCCACAATCTGCATCGTATCCAGCTTCGACATGGAGAAGTTGTCTACCATCCCCTTCGTAAACATCGGTATTACCAGTGAGACTGCAGTTGAACCAATACTCATCAGCAACGCAATAAATAACATCAATTTCGATGGCTTTGTCTCATTTATGACGCGTAAAAATTGCCGCCAATTTCCGAATGACCCCTTCGTTCCTTCTATTTCTCTATCCATTGATCCCCAGCTCCTTATATATTATCCACTTGTGAAGTTGAGTCCATCATAATCAATGAATTTAAACGGAATGTAAACAGAAGCGACATCCATGCAAAAAGCCGTCCCATAACGAGAGCGGATGGAGAGTAAATTCTCCGGCTTCTTTCGTTCGAGAACGGCTTTTTCGGGTTGTATTCAACTATGCTTTTATTTTACAAGCTTCCACACATCTGTTTTTCCTGGCGTCTCGCCTTTTGTCCACCACTTCGCTTGGTACGTGGCGCCTTCATATGTCACATTAGCTTGTCCATCATAGGCGGTTGAAGAATTCCACTCTTGTGCCACATCGCTCAGCAGCTTCCATACATCAGAAGAGTCTGGCTTATCGCCTTGCGTCCACCATTTTGCTTCATAATCCAGACCTTGATAAGTGACGCGATCGCCGCTTACATATACTTTCGTGCTGTCCCATGTCGTCGATGTCTGCTCATCCGACTTCGTAGTCACTTGAACCGCATTGCTCGCCGCAGATCGATTGCCCGCTTCATCTACAGCCACTACAGTGTAAGTATACGTCGTTCCAGACTTCAGCCCTTGATCCATGAAGGATGGCTCCACTGCTGTACCGACAAACGTACCATTGCGGAAAACTTCGTATTGGGCCACCCCAACATTATCCTTGGATGCATCCCATACGAGATGAACACCTGTAGTCATCGTATGAGGCGCTCTTACGTTCGTCGGAACGGATGGAGCTTCTGTATCCACAACAGGCGCCTTCGTTGTCACAGTAAGCGGGCTGCTTGCCGCTGAACGATTATTAGCCCCGTCAACTGCGACTACCGTATACACATACGAGGTGGATGCAGTTAACCCTTTATCTACATAGGATGGAGTCACAGATGTGCCAACGAGTTTGCCATCTCGATAAATTTCATACTGCTTAATGCCATTTGAAGCATTTGATGCTGCCCAGCCTAGCTCAATACTTGCAGCCGTTTGGATTTTCGATTCGAGATTAGATGGAACCGTTGGAGGCTGAACCTCGCCATTGTTCACCAAGTTCACATCCACGACCTGATAGAATGCATTGCCTGTGTCCGCAATTTCCCAGACACCCAATATAATATGATAACCACTGCGGTCTGTTGGAATGGTTACCTCATGAGATACTTTGGTCTGTGGCTTTTTACCGCCATCTTGGAACGATGCGAACAGTTCCAAGTCCGAGCGCTTCAACGGCTCGTTCGGATTCCAGCCTTTTTTCGTAATATAGTATTTCCATTCCTTCGTGCTGTGCGGAGCAGTTAGATGCCAAGACATCGTGTTTTTGCCGCCATGCAGGGTAACCTTCGTCCATCGATCTGCCGATTGCTCGAACAGCTCGGGGAAGATCCCACCGCCTGTAATTTCTCCGTCCTTCGGACCGCCTACTGGGAAATTACCTTTTGCTTCTACACTCTGCGGCTCATATTGAATAGAACCACAGTTTTTATTTTCTCCTTGCTTGCACAGCAGCGCCCGGCTTGTCGGTCCTTCCATATAACCATGTGCGTACGCTGTACCAGCATAACCGCCTGCTGCTGCGGCACCTAATACAACTATCCCGCATGAAAGGATAAGCGTTTTAACATTTGTGCTCCATTCGCTTCTCTTCGTCATTCGTACTGTCTCCTTCCGTGTCATCACGTCACTTATAGGTGAAAATGTACAGGACAATATGAGCATACATTCATTAGTTGTCCCGACCACATCTTACCCATAACTTCACGCTCTGCAAAGGTTCCACATACCTATAGACGCGCTTTCGAACCAGCACTACATACGGGATTATAATTTCATGAGGAAAGAACCATTATCGCGACTTAAGTCACAGGAATTAGTTCCACCCATTTCCATAATTTGAAAATGAAATACCATTATCCCAATTACCGGAATTTTGGCACGATTCTTCTTCATTGAAAAATAATCAAAAAATGCTATTAAAGTTAAAGCATTATAATTCATTGTGACTATGAAGACACCAATTTCATATGTCTTCATGATCATTTATTTAACCGAAAATTATTCTACATTTATCTTCATACCGTATCTTCAGTTCGCAGCGGTACAAAAAAGGAACTCTCTACATCTGCTGCAGGCAGCGGCTTACTGAAGTAATAGCCTTGAATTTCACGACATTCCTTCTCAGTCAGAATATCCAACTGCTCCTTCGTCTCAATTCCTTCTGCAATCACATTCAGCTTCAAATGCTGCGCCATGGAAATAATGGTTGCAACGATCGCTTTATCATTCTCGTTGCTGGATATATCCGTAATGAAGGATCTATCAATCTTCAACTTATGTATCGGGAACGTCTTCAAGTAGCTGAGAGAACTATATCCTGTACCGAAGTCATCCAAGCTAATACGAATGCCAAGCTTATTGAGTTCATGCAGAATGGTCGTGGATATCCCCGCATCCATCATCATGCTCTCCGTGATTTCGAGTTCCAAATATTGCGAGGGTAGACCTGTTTCGTGCAGTACCAGCTTCACTTGCTCAGTGAGATTCGAATGATGGAACTGCTGTGTTGACAGGTTGACAGATACAGGAATAAGCGGACCTCCCGCATCATGCCATTCCTTCATCTGACGGCATGCCTCCCGAATGACCCAATTGCCGATTTCACTAATCATTCCTGTCTCTTCAGCTAATGGAATGAAGGTGCCTGGCATTAACAGGCCTCGCGTCGGATGGTTCCATCTCACGAGCGCTTCGACGCCGATCATTTTGTTCTCTTCCGTACTGATTTGAGGCTGATAATGCAGGACTAGCTCTCCCTTCTGTACTGCCTTGCGCAAGTCGCCTTCTAGCTCGATCTTGCCTAACAGGCCAACATCGAGATCTGAAGTGTAGAATTGATGACCGTTCTTGCCGTGTTTCTTCACCTCGTACATAGCTGCATCGGCCTTCTTAATCAATTCAACCGGATCTGTGCTGTCCTTCGGATAGATAGCCGTGCCGACACTTGTTGAAATGTAGAAATCATTATCCTTCAGCCGGAATGGCTGCCGCATCTCCTCGACGATACGCGTGGCCAATTTCTCACAATCAGTTCCAGCCGGATTCGTACGGCAGAGTACAATGAATTCATCGCCTCCGAGCCGTGAAATCGTTGCTTCATACCCTTCTACGCTGGAGATAATTCGATCGCTTACAGCCTTCAGGAATATATCGCCGTATGTATGTCCAAGCGAGTCATTAATTAACTTGAACCTATCAATATCCAGGGCCATTACGCCGAAGTATCCATCCTCCCGTTCACAATCCTTGATGAGCTGTGTCAGAATCTCGTTGAACATGCGACGATTCGGCAGTCCGGTCAGATCATCATGATAGGCCAGATGCTTAATCTGTTCCTTCGCTTTCTTCTCTTCCGTTATGTCCCGAGCGATAACATGATTGCCTGCCAGTTCACCTTCAATCTCCACCGGTACGATAATTACCTTCAGCTCTAACCGACGCCCATCCTTCGCAATAACTGCCGTATCATAGCTATGTGTTTTGTTTTCAATCGCAATATCGTACAACTTGCGGGCTCTTTCAGTTAAATCATCGGCAACGATCGCTTGAATATTGGATATATTTCGGTTTATGTATTCTTCCGCTTGCCCGCCAATCATCCGAATGACCGCAGGATTTATGCTAATGATTTGTCCGTTCGTATCTACGGATATGATTCCATCCACATTGTTCTCATACAATGTCCGGTACCAACCAGCATGTTCTTGAATCACATAATCTTTCTGGGACAGACGTCTGGTGATAAATACGCCGAATAAGGTCATGCCCAGTAACAAGAATGTCGCACAGGCAATAATGTAAGCGAGCACTGCCGGATCGATCAATAAGGCAGATCTCCGATAAATGTTCGGATTAATGTAGAAATGAGCTGCAATCATACCTGTATAATGCATGCCTGCAATGCCAGCGCCCATGATCAACGCACTTCCCAGCTTGTACCATGTTCCGCTTCCTGCCTGATCCTTGCGGAAATAGAACAGAAGCCACAGAGCGATCGCAGAAGCAGTCACCGCGATTGCAATCGACAAAATCACAATTGCTGTATCATAGGTAATCCCAATCATCATCGCATCCATGCCAACATAATGCATGCCAGATATTCCAAGCGCCATCAATATGCCTGATAGGATAAGCTCGCCAATACCGATCTTCTTCCTCGCTACGGTAAAGAGAGAGATACTTGAGACGAATATCGCAAGGATTACGGAGATAACTACATAGTCGATGTCGTATGTAACTTTCACCGGCAGCGACATGGATAACATCCCCACAAAATGCATGGACCAGATGCCTAATCCCATTGATGTTGCCCCGCATATTAGCCAGATTAACCTTCTGTTTCCTTTGCTCATACTGATTCTCCCGGCAAGATCCAATGCAGAGTAGGATGCAGTTACAGCAATTAAATAAGAAACGATAACGAGAAACAAATCATATGTCCCATGAATATGATGGACATGCCCCATTTTCAGACACCTTCTTTCCCTTTGTTGATAGGCACTTGCCATCATTTCAAAGCAACCGTATTTATGCGACAATCATACTATATTACTGATAAATTTTAAATATCTTCTAGGCGATAAGATGCTTTTTATAGGACTAATGAACCAATTAATTTTGTATATTTAGCAAACATTACCACGCATGCTTGCATCGCTTATCGTGTACAGTTATGGGTGTGGTTCATTCAGGATCTCTGCAGTGGCCTTTTCCAAGGCTGTTTTTATAAATAAGCACTATTATTTCTATCAACGAGGAGAACACGATGAATATTCTAGTTGTCGATGACGAAGAGAGTATCTTGAATCTCATTCGACTTAATTTGGAGATCGAAGGATATCAAGTACATACCGCTGCTAACGGCCGCGAAGCTAATGAGCAGTGGCAGAAAGAGCATATCGACCTCATTATTCTCGATGTGATGCTGCCTGATACAGACGGCTATCAGCTGCTTCGCGAGTTCCGCGCTAGCAACGCGGATATTCCGATTATCATGCTTACTGCCAAAGGACAAATTAATGACAAGCTGCTCGGACTACAATTAGGAGCAGATGATTACCTTGTCAAGCCCTTCCATAGCACGGAGCTGCTGCTTCGAATTAAAGTTATCGAACGCAGATTGAATAAGCCAGTTCAAGTAAATGACAGCAATGGCTGCCTTATTCAATGTGGCCCGTTCCGGGTAGATTCAGAGAAGCGATCCATCCACGTAAATGACAAGGAACTAATATTAACTTATCGTGAATATGATTTGCTTCTGCTGCTCATTTCGAACAAGCAGCGCATATTTACACGTGACGATCTTCTCATGAAAGTGTGGAAGCTCGACTATCCAGAAAATACGAGAGCCGTTGATATTATGATTCAGCGCCTTCGCAAAAAGCTCGGCAATGAAGGTGATCGTATCAAAACCATTTATGGAGTTGGCTATAAAATTGATTGCTGACACAGTTGGCTATGATGATTACAAGGTGGACAACCGATGACTTTACAGAAACGAATCTATTTGGCACTACTCGCCCTTTTCATACCCGTTATGTTGTTTCTTTATATTGTGCTCGACATTTCACTGCAGAATAATATTTATCAATCAGCCGTTCATTCCTTGCAGAAGCTCAGCATCGAGGCCCAGATCTATACGATCAATTATGTGGAACGCGAGCAGCAGGGCGAACCAAAAGAAACGCTTCAAAAAGGTGCAACGCTCATTGCCTCTTATTTGTCCAAACGGATGGGTGTCCGGGTACAGATCATGAATGCACAGCAGCATGTCCTTTCGGATACGGAACGCGGATCGCTGTCTTATGTAAATCAAGATACGGAGCAAGCTTTGCATGGCACCAAGTCCTATATGATTCAAAAAGCTTCTCCTTCGCCGCTGCTCCTGTTCTCGAGTCCTATCTATGTGGATAATCAAGTCATCGGCTTGATTCGTTTTCTTCAACCCTTGGAAGAAGAGGCTCAATTACTGAATCGAATGAATGCGACCTTTGCGATTACATTCCTTCTCATTCTTGCCGTTGCTGTGCTTATTGCGAATCGCTTCGCGAAATCATTAAGCAAGCCTATCGAGCAGCTGCGAGATATGGCGAAGAAGCTGGCAAGCGGCAATTATAGTACACGCATCGAATTAAGCGCCTACGAAGAGATTAGCCAACTCGCCCATTCCTTCCATGCTATGGCCGATGCAATCGAGCTTCATGTTCAGCAATTAAGTCAGGAGAAGGACAAGCAGCGTGATTTCCTTGATCGGGTCACCCATGAGTTGAAGACTCCGCTGACTGCAATTATGGGGTATTCAAATTTAATTCCGCGGTTGAAGGACAGTAAGGATGTTGAGACGAGCCTGCGCCATATTTCCGTCGAAAGCGAACGAATGCTTACCCTAGTAGAGGAACTGCTGTCTCAGTCGAAATATAGCGACAGCCCATTCTCGGTGTCACCTACCATATGTGATATCGCAACCATTGCCAATGAGGCTGTCTATATTGTTCAGCTACGATTAGATAAATATCAGATTAAGCTTACGAATCAGCTAATCTCCACAATGGTCGTAGCCGACCCGGATAAGACAAAGCAAATCTTGTTGAATCTGCTTGATAATGCAATCAAATATAGCGATGCGTCTGAACTCATCATTCAACAGCGCACCAGTGAGCAGACAGTATCCATTACATTCCAAGATGATGGTATCGGACTTAGTCACTCACTAATTGAGAGATTCAGGATCGCATCAGCAGATGACTCCCTTCGTTGCTCCAGCGAAGGCAACGGGTTCGGTCTGCTCATCTGTAAACAGTTAATGACAAGACAAGGCGGCTCGATGTCTATCCATTCCGAGGAGGGAATCGGAACTATCGTTACGCTGGATTTTCGTTCACCAGCAGCACTTGATTCACATCCGCTGCCGATTTTCACGAAATAATACATTTACGAAACAATTACGAGGCGATTATGAAATGATAGTCGTTTATTCTGTCCAAGGAGAATAATGAAGGATGAACAAGATGTTAAGGAATGCCTTCCTATTTGGAGGTGTCATTCTGGTGCTGATGATCGCCGGCTATTACTTGAATGAACAAGTCTATCAAGAAGTCGGCCTTATCTATGATAAGCATGAAGTACTGCAAAAAGTAAGCGATTCCCTTCCCGTGCAGGCAACTATCTTTCATGGGAAATGGGGAACTCTCCAGGTCAATGACGAGGTAAGTTTGCATGCATTTGTATCCTATGTGGATCGCATTAAGCAGCAGTATGAACCGAAGCAGATAATGACTGCGAGAGATGAAGGAAATGCCATGTTCTCCGGACGAATTCGCTATTTGAACGGAAGTGAGCAGACCTTCTCGCTCGAAAATACCTTAACCCTTGGCAAATGGTCTTACGGCCCAGGACATGAGACTCCAATGCTGTCTGCTATGCAGACGCAGCTGTTAAGTCTGTTCTATACGCCAGAACATTATGCGGAATTTATCCGCTCTTCCAAAGAGCTTACCTATCGTATAGATGGTATACAGGAAAGTCTGCAAGATGATGAAAAGGGTTACTTGGTATCTCAGATAAGTCAGGCATCTGAAATTAAGGATCCGGTAGAGATGAAACAGCTGCTGCTGCTGCGCAAGCAAAAGCCGCTCGCTTATATTACCGCTTTCAAACAGGATAATGAGATGCTGAATGACCGCAACAATCTGCTGCATATGGTCGTATACGCCGATTACGTCGTCATGGAATACATGGGGGATGACAACGGCAATTCAATCTATTTGCGGACAAAATTGGGGTCACTACTTCATGGGAAGAACATAGGGGCACAATCAAAATGACACGATTCCTTTACCTTCTATTATTTATCTGCCTATTCACGCAGGCAGGCTGTACCAAAGATCAAAATACGATCGCCGTAGATGAGCAAGGTGTGCCCCAATTAAATGGGCGCCATATCGTTGCATACGTCGCTGCTCGTGAGGAAGTCGGTAGCGCATTGCTATCCTCATTCTGTCAACGAACAGGCTGTACGTATGAGTACATTCGTTTGTCCACAGAAGAAATATTGCGGCGTGTTACACAGGAATCTGCCAAACCGCAAGCGGATCTCGTCATCGGCGGAACGATTGACGCGCATTTGACAATGAAGCAGGAGAAGCTCTCCTCCCCTATCCGCAGCTCGAATCTCGCTGCGATTCCTAGCTCCTTCAAGGATGAAGATGGGTATTGGGCAGGATATGAGATTGAACAATTGTCTATTGCTGTCAATCGTGACCGTTGGAATAAGGAATTTGCGCCATTAGGCTTAACGATGCCTAAGAAGTGGGAAGATCTTCTTCTTCCTGCTTACCAAGGGAAGATCGTTATGCCCGATCCGAATTACTCCGGAACGGCATATACATTCCTTTCCTCCTTATACGAGGCATGGGGCGAGCAGAGAACAACGGCCTTTCTCAAGGGTCTTACCCGCAATGTTGGGCTTCTCACAGTGAACGGTTACATGCCAGCTCAATACGTTAGTTCAGGCGAGTATGTAATCGGTATCAATTTCCTCGGAGATCAGCGCAAGCTGCGCGATGCAGGATTCGATCTTGTTAGCAGTGTTCCGAAGGATACGAGCTTATCTGTGAACGGGATCTCTAAAATTCGGAATGCACCTAATGAGACCGCTGCGGACTGTTTCATTAATTACAGCTTGTCCCAAGAGGCAGCAGCTGTTCTTGAACAAGTATCGTTCGGTACTCCTACCGTTCATCAGAACGAACAGGATATTTCGAATTCAGCTGTACTTCCCGTACACAGCTCACTACGCAGACATGAACAGATTTTGAATCAATGGAACAACTTGCGTGCAGACACAAAAGGTCAAGGAGAATGAAAAATGTTTGCTTGGTTGAAAAAAGCTCCCGCCATACCTCGATTGCCGGAGCACATGATCGCGAAATTGTACCGAATCTTCCGGATTCGTACATTGATCGGTATTTCTATCGGTTATGCAGGCTACTACTTAGTACGTAGCAACTTTACGTTATCCACACCTTATTTAAAGAGTGAGCTCGGGTTTACCACTTCACAAATTGGTTTGTTGAGCTCGGCACTCGCCGTCACTTACGGGATAAGCAAGTTCTTCATGGGGAACTTGGCAGATAAAGCCCATACACAGCGCTTTATCGCTGTTGGTTTGTTCTTGTCTGCCATTATTAACCTTATCATGGGCTCTTCTTCCACGTTCGGTCTCATTTTCATGCTTCTTATCGTGAACGGGATGTTCCAAGGCATGGGTGCTCCTCCTTGCAGTATCACCCTGGCGAACTGGTTCTCGAAGAAAGAGCGCGGTACTTATATGGGAATCTGGAATACATCCCATAATATCGGCGGAGGTCTTATTGCACCAATCGTCGGTGTTGCATTAGGGGTTCTCGGCAATGCTTACTGGCAATCCGCAATTTTCGTCGTTCCCTCGATTATGGCCATGGTTATCGCCGTATTCGTATGGTTCTCCGGTAAGGATACGCCACAATCGATCGGCCTTCCGCCAATCGACGAATATCGCAACGATTATGATGATGTAGAACGCAATCCAGACGGCGACAAGCTGTCCTTGAAAGAAATCTTGTTTAAATACGTACTTAAAAACAAATTTATCTGGTTCCTGTGCTTGTCGAACGTATTCGTCTACTTTATTCGCTTCGGTGTCTTGAACTGGGTACCATTATACTTGACGGAAGAAAAAGGCTTCACACAATCGCAATCTCATGTTGCATTTGCTGTATTCGAATGGGCAGCAATTGTAAGCTCGCTCGTAGTCGGTATCCTTAGCGACAAGTTGTTCAAAGGCAACCGGATGCCGCTCTGTATCATCAGCATGGTCGGAGTCTTGTTGGCTACGCTCGTATATTGGCAGTCTTCGGACGTGCTGGTAATTACGATCGCCGTATCCATTATCGGCTGTCTCATCTATGTACCACAGTTCTTGATTGGCCTTAGCGCAATCGACTTCGTACCGAAGTTCGCTGTAGGTACAACGGTTGGTTTGACTGGTTTGTTCGCTTACTTGTTCGGTAACTTGACTGCAAGCGCACTCGTTGGATTTATCGTTGAATCCTCCGGCTGGAACGGCTGCTTCCTGATGCTGCTTGGAAGCGGTGTATTGGCAGCATTCTTCTTGACGCTTATTCAGATCGGCCGCAAGAAGCATATTCGCAATACTGCAAATCAAGCATAAGTGAATCGAGACTTGGAATTACTTATTTAACTTACCATGAACACACCCTCTGTTGCGAGCTAATAGGCTCAGCATACAGAGGGTTTTCTTTTCCCCGCTACCAATGCCAATCCCAATCCTTCCATCTATGCTTGAATAGCTATGGGAAATATTGATGTTCTGCAACAGAGGTTCCAAATACATATCGAGGGTCATACCTTGCATAAAAAGACCCCACCCTTGATTAATAGCAGGTAATCACAGGTGAGGTCTTATAGCTTCTACTTGTATGAATGGATAAATGGCGACGCCTATTGGCTAAAAATATGTGTCGGTACAACAGCCAGCACCTTGCCGATTATTGCGTCTGTGCTCACGAACGGCTTATCCCAAAGATGGGAATCAGAGCTGTTGTTTCGGTTATCTCCAAGGAAAAAATAATGATCCTGCGGCACCGTGATCGGGCCATAGGAATAGTTCATCTTTTCCTGAATATATGGCTCCTCGACGGGAGCATCATTCCGATACAACTGTCCATTCTTAACTTCGATACGATCTCCCGGCAAGCCGATAAGCCGTTTCACATACCGGTCTTCCGCAACTGGCGGATAAAATACAACAATATCCCCATGCTTTAGATCGGTTAACCACATCATTTTCTCAACGATCAAGTGATCCTTCTTCTCTATCGTCGGGATCATCGAGCCAGTCGGGACACTCATCGCTTCAGCGACATATGCTTTAATGAATAATGACAGACCGACTGCGACAATTACACTTGGAATCCACTGCTTCAACGTTTTCCACATAGTTCGGTTCCTTTCTTATTTATCGCTTTTAGTTTCACCAAACAACTCCAATTCCGCTCCAATCTCGTTCGATCTCCCGCTGTAAAAAGCCGTAGAATCTCTCGCATAGACACGGTATTCCGCGGTCACACTATTTTTCTGGTGAGGGATCAGCTCTACACTTTGAAAATCAAACTCAATAGTTTCGTCATTCATCAATCGCATGGGACGAATGCGGACATTTGTTTCTTCACCGTAATTATATACGGTAAATGTGCAAATAGTGGTCAGCTGCTTCACATCTTCAGAATATTGCACAGTCGAGCAGCTGCTGCCCTTCTTTGCGTAGTCTAACGAAGATATCCCCGATGCGAAATATTTCACGGTGAACATCACACCTTTGCTAACCGTAGGGGATGCCATCGCAAACAAAATACACCCGATAATCAGCCGTTTTGCTAGCTTTGGATGATTATAAGAGCGAGCTGCACCCCGAATTCCAACAATTAATAAAAGGATACCAAAAATAACAGGCGGATGCCAACTCCCACCATCCATTTGTACCCACGGCGATAGACCAAGAAAGAGAAAGATCTCATCTCCGAAGGAACGTCCTAAGTGATGCATGGATATCAGAACGATACCAACAAGTGTCGCCCCCAAATAAATTAGCCCTGGCTTCAGCAACATTCTCCCCTCCCTCTCTTTTGTTCGGGGTTCTCTCATGTATGGTCACGATGTAAAACTTCCCGCTCGTAGAGCTTCTTCATGAACACAATATTTGCAAAATGATGTCTGCTATGATCAGCAATATGCCATATCCCCCAGCGAATAGTGGCTTCATGCCCATTCTCGAAAGGTACTGTTTCAGAATAGACAAATAACCCGGTCTCGTAACAAAGCCAGGTCATGATGTCCATATAAAGCGAACAGAATGTAACAATCAGCTTCACATCCCATAATTATACATACAAATCAACAGAGACGGAAGCATTTGTTATATTTCTTTGGCAACTGGTTGGGTAACATGTTGGGTAGATACCCGTTTAACCATCCATATCGAGAGCACGACAAACAGTACGCCGAAGGCAGCAAATGTCATGCTTGAACCAAAGTTCACGATAATCAGACCACAAATAAGCGGCCCGGCCGACATCCCAACATAGCGGATCAGATTGTACAAGCCTAATGCACTTGCTCTCTGTTCTTCGAACTCGCTGCTAATCATGGTTGAATAGAGAGGCGCAATCAACCCACCTGCTGTGCCGTACAAGAACAAACCAATTGACAGCCCTACTAAAGAGTACGATTCAGTCAGAGCAAATATAAGAATGCTGCATGCTGCCATTAGATTACTGTAGAGCAGTAAACGACGTTGATCGATTTTAGCTTGAATTGATTTGTATACCACAGTTCCCAGTATCATACTGACCGCCATAGGAAGGTAGAGCAAGCCGACAATCGTCAAGCTCATGTGATATTGATCTGTCAGAAGCGCAGGCAAATATACGATGAGTGCGAAGTACAGGAAGAAATACAAGAAGCTAATCATAAGAATTCCTCTCCCGACTTGGCTTCGTAACACAATACCATATTGAACGATCATCCTGCGAATATTTATGGAAGCTGACCGATTCCTCTGATCCTTCGGAAAGTATAATCCATTCCCAAGCAGCAATAATAGCGACACGCCAGTGAGGAACCAGAAGATGCCGGGATAATTATATTTCCCTCCTATCCATCCACCAAGCACGGGGGAAACAGCGGGAGCAATTGACATTAGCATCTGATAAGTCCCCATTGCACTGCCCCGCTCCGCTCCTTGGTATAGCTTCCCAATGGTGGTAGCTGCAATTAACGGAATCGATGCTGTCCCTACAGCTTGCAATGCGCGAAATACGAGAAACAAAGTAAAATCCTCCGACACTGCGCAGCCGATACTAGCAGCAATCGATATAGCAATGCTAGGCATTAATATATACCTTGCACCCTTCACATCAATGAGTGCCCCACACCCAATTTGCATGATCGCAACGATAAAAATGAAAATCGAGACCGATGCGTTCACCATCGATAGCGACACATGAAAGGTATCACGTAACAGCGGAATAATCGGGGAATAGATGTTTTGCATCAATGATGCGAAGAACGTGCTTAGACATACTACGTATAAAATTAGCTTAGAATTTGATTGCATTCGCTTTCCTCCTCATCAGATCTCTGGATTGCTCATTACGTAATCTAGTACTCGATTTATTGTTACATATGTAACGATATGGGTATGAAAATGATATAGACATCTAAAATGAGACTACCAATATTGTTACACCTGAAACAATAATCAAAGTTTACTACGATATCCCCGTATTTACAACCCTTATTCATCACAAAAAGAAAAGCTGTATTGTTCTCATCCGTTCTTCATACATTCTTCAGCTTTTCATACGGTTCGTCTATAGTTTTATGCTTTACGATGAGTTCAAGTTCGTAAAAGAAAGGATGAGCGAAGATGAATCGAAAGCTCTCGGCATATATTCCCCTGCTGTGGCTATTAGCAATCCCGGTGCTTAACATCTGTTACGGGTTATTAAACCATGGGAATACGATCGTTCATGACCTATCGACTGATTTGGATCAGGAAATCCCCTTTATCCCTGCATTTATCATTCCCTACGTGATTTGGTATCCCTATATTTTCACCGTACTTGTGCTGGTCTTCAGGAAGCAAAGAAATGTGTACTATCGAACGCTGCTCTCCCTCTGTGCCGGACTGGTCATCTGTTATATGGTCTATGCAGTATATCAAACGACTGTACCACGTCCTGAAATAGGAGAGCCTGGATTGCTGACAGCTCTTGTACAGCTTGTGTATCAAACAGATGCACCATTCAACTGCTTCCCAAGCATTCATGTCTTCACATCCTATCTTATGATTAAGGCTGTATCCGACCCAGATTCACAGCATCGCTTCCCCTATTTACGAGCCATTGTCCTCATCCTCTCATGGGCAATCATAGTATCGACATTGTTTGTGAAGCAGCATGTATTTATGGATGTGGCGGCAGGGATTGTAGTTGCAGATTTGGTATACAATCTTATACGAAAATGGCTATCGTATCTTAACATCGTTCCCTAGCATACACAAATAGGGAGATCCCCGAGCACTTGTGCATGAGGAATCTCCCTTACCGCTAATTTATTCAAAACAAAACCGCCTTCACCATCGCTAAAAATTCACGAATCATATTCGTCGGTTTCAGATGATTAGGGGAACTGCTTGATATTCCGTACGGCTCAAACCCAATCTTCCTGGCGAGCATCTTCGAGCGATACATGTGGAAATCACTTGTGACAATCATTAACTTGTTGCCTAATGCACCTTGTTCTCGAAGCAGAGTCTGTGAATAGAGTAGATTCTCCTTCGTTGAGGTTGACTTCCGTTCAGCAAGTATGCGTTCCTTAGGTATCCCATTCTGTATTAAATAATCTTCCATTGCACTTGCTTCAGGTATATCTTCACCTGGCCCCTGACCTCCCGATACAATTACGGGAACTTGAGGGTTGGCTCGAATATAAGGCAAGCTTGCATCAAGTCTATCTTGCAGCGTTGCTGAGAGCTTCGTGCCTCTTAATCCTGAACCTAGAACAATTACATAATCGACTTGTGCCTGATTACGATCATCTGTCCCCATCTCAGATATAATGAGCGATTCCACTACAACGAACAGCATTAAACCTATGGACGTACAAATCAAGAATAGATTCCGCAACCATTTATACTTCTGAAAGTCAATTTTACGCAACAGAATATACAGGAAGCTAAGCGAACACGCGAAGCCGACTTCGAAAGTTCTTCCATAAACGATAAACAATACAACACATAGCCCAATCAAACCAAGATCGACGAGCATTGACTTACGACTCCAGCTTTTCATCTTCACGCTCCTAATTCTCCGTATTCGCCAGGGTCAACCCACATTCAGGACATACGGTATCATCCATACTTACCCGTATGCCGCAGGCCGGACAACATTCAGTATCTTGTCTTGGCTGAACAGAATCAGGGGTTTCTTGTACTTGCGTCTGGGTCTGTATATTCTTATCCTTATGCAGTTCAACCAACAAATCTCGAATTTCTTTGATATGTTGGGCCATCTTCGACTGTTCAATGGCAGATTGAATCAGATGGTACCAAATATATAAACCAATACCTGCAATAATGATAACGACAACAATCCCCATGTGCTACATTCCCCCTGTTCTATTTGCAGAAGATAGAATGACACCCAGTCCTCATCTTACGCTACTCCAATATGTTGCATCACATGGTTAAGAGCCGATTTCCGACAAACTTGGTAATTGAATGATTTCTGAGAAACGCATCCGTAGTACTGAGCTGTTTTTCAAAAAGACGGCAACATCGTTGGCATCCCCTTCGATGATGATTACGGTTTCGGAGGAATAGCGATCCGTAGCTTTCACCAGAGACTCCGTTAATGCACGCACCTTGTCTGCATGTGTACGATTTCTATCTTGTGCAGGAAGCCGCAGCACAAGCATACCATTCTTCGCATGTTGGAGATTCGATATTACGTTACTGCTTATGGAACTTGGATCCTGATCCTCCATATTGTCTATTGATACAGGTACGATTTGCCCCCATGATAGAATGCCGCACTTCTTATACACCTGAGACAAGAGTTCAATTACCTGTACCCTAGCAGGCTCGATACCGCCCATAACTGCAAGACACATGGGAGGCATATCGACGTACAATCCTTTTGCCTTCCCTTCTTGATATTGTGACAACCGATGGACAAGTTGGCATAGCGATTCTGCATATTCGCCAAGTACTCCACTGGATAGGAATTCATTCAAACTACCTTGTAAATCGAATCTTGCTTCCCCCGTTTGATCTGATTGTGCCTTAGAGTAGTTTGGATTTGCTGATAATGTTCGTCCCTGCAGCGATTCATCTGGCTGTTGAAATTTATCAGTTTGCTGGGATTCATCAGCATTCGATATCTCGCTACTCTTCATATTGGAATGCATTTCTGCTGTGTGATTGCCTGACTGCTCAGTATCGCTCAGCGATGTTGACTCCTTCCGCTTCTCTACTGATGGAGAAGTCGTCCGACTAGCGGATGGAACCTCAATGTTGAGCGCATACACACTTGTGAAATAAAGTCCTATTTCAATATGTTCCTCCAAGAAGCGGTGCATTTTCGCTGGCGCTCCCGTTAAAATGACGAGAATTTCATCATCTTCTTCAGTCTCATTTTCCAAACAACAAAATAACATATCTAGCGCTTCCCGCCCCTGTCCGGTTCGATCGTCTTCAAGCAGCTTGTAGGCATCTTGTATTACAAGTACGCCTCCGCGTGCCTGTTCAACAATATCGAGCGTAGACTGTGAGCGTCTTCGGCGGTACGGATCAATTAATTGTTTATAATTCACCTCAGTTACCGTTCGTTCAGACAAGTAGAACAGTTCGTGAAAGAGAGAAGAAATGAGATCAGCAGCCCTCATCTCCCAAGTACCCGGTTCCGTAGCGAATATCATATGAATTCTCGGATAATAAATGTCTTGTCCCAAATCATAGCGATTATTAAGCCTCTGGATTAGTCGAACGAGGCGCTGAATGTTCTGATGCATCGCATCAAGACCCGTTAACTCATGAAGCTCCTGCAAAAGGGCTTCTATATTTCGGTCCGCTTCAGCCTGTTCTTCTTCAGTCAAGTCCTCCTCATTGGAATACACCTCTTTGATAAGTGCAGTTACTCCATCTGGGGTTAGGAGCGCTTGCCGTCTATCACTTGCTGATGGCGGGCCAACAATTTGCACCACCTCTAGCTGCTCCTGAATGAGCCGAGCTCTCTGTGCTCCTATATTTAATTTTGATTGAAGGAGAGCCGTTGACGCGTATCCGACTTCCGCTACAATTATGGCTGCATCTTCGAGCAATTCGTCCTCTTCATCACCATCCGCACTTTCTTCTTCCCCATCGTCCTCATATTCCTCTTCCTCGTTATCTTCGTAGTCTTCTTCATAGCTTGTCGCATCAGCAATCATTCTCTGCCTTTCCGCCTCGCGTTCTTTCTTATCGCTAAAATAACGGTATATAACATAGATGCTTGATACACTGCCAAATAATACACCCAATAACAGAGAATATTCTGTCAGAAAGAAAATTGTCATCCAAACAATAAAAAATATGACCCATGGTAGATTCACACGTACACCCCATACTCTCTCTATTTTTTCCTTATCCTAATTCGAGTTGCGGTAATGCGATGATGAATTTTTGATACGGTCGAAGCTATATGTTCCGAATCCAAAAAAGGATCAATTATGCTCGCTGACTTCCATGGAACCATGATTGCCTATATCAGGCTAATTGAAGGACGATTTTACACATCTGTCTCTCCAGCCCTCCAGCCAACTTCCTGACTCCAACTGCTCGCTCTGCGCATAATGTCCCAGATGATAGGTTCTTTGGCATCAACATATCCATGCCTGTCCTTCTGGTACTTCTTCATCAGCTCATATTTGACCGCAGCATACAACTCACATTCATCAATATGGCAGCGCAAGTAATCTCTGAACAGGAGCGGGAACTGCTCCGATATGCGTGCGCTTCCCTCCAGGAGCTTCGCGAAAATAACGCTTCGTCTTGTCTGGATTATCTGCGCGATGAACATAGCCGATCGAATTGAATTGACGTATCAAATGCTCAAAGTCATCCCACGAACGAACAGATACCTGTATATCAATAATCGGCTTGGCTGCCAATCCTTCCACAGAAGTAGAACCAATATGATAGATCCGAGCAGCAGCATCCCCTAGCGCTTCCCTTATCCGTCGCCCAATCTCTAGAAACTCACTTTTCCACGATGAATGATACGGCATAATCTCAATATCCATATGTCGTGCTATCTCCTCTAAAGTCTCCTAGTTTCATGTGCATAGACACCATTAGGTGCACACAGTCACTCCAATAGTAGCAGATACCTATCAAGTACACTCATCTATACAACCGTATCCGTCACAATCGCCTGTACTTCGATTTCAACGAGCAGGGCAGGATCAATAAGGGCCTTTACTTCTACCATCGTAGCTACCGGGCAAATGTCGCGGAAAAATTCACCGCGAGCTCTGCCAATCTCTTCCCACTTGGTTATGTCTGTGACGAACATTCTTGTTCGAACAACATCGGACAAACTTGCTCCAACTTGGTTCAGAGCGTCAGAAATAACTTGCAAAATATATGTAGTTTGCGCATGGGCATCATTTACACCGACCACTTGGCCATCCTGCATCGCTGTTGTACCCGCAACCTCGACCTGATCGCCCACTCGTATCGCTCGGCAATAGCCTACCAATGGCTCCCAAGGTGATCCTGTTGTTACCCGAACTCGTTCGGTCATTGTATCCCACTCCCTCTATATCATGTCCCACGTTAATGTTAGAACTTCTTATAATAAATAACGGTTGCGTGATAATCTCCATCTGCAGACTTGGCGAATTCCGGAATCCGTCCAGCTTCCATATACCCGTAAGATTGGTACAACAAGTTAGAAGGATCTCCTTCTCTCGTATCTAGCACCAGCAAGCTTCGTTCTTCATCGTGCGCGCAATCTTCTACAACACGCAATAACCCCTTGGCAATCCCCATTCTGCGCTGGGAAGGGTGCACCATCAACTTCGCCACTTCCGCACGATGAAGAGCATTCGGCTTTTGAGCGAGATGAAGCTGGATTGTACCGCACATCTGATTATCAACGAGCGCAACCCACAGGCGCACCTCCGGCTGCAATACCGCTGCCCAATAATCGTCAGCCATCTTGCGATCCAGTGGAGGGAGGAATCCTATTGATGCACCATCATTCACGACGTCCAATAACAACGTTGATAGCCCTTGAAGCACTTCTCCATCCAACTGCTCTATCTCTTTAATTTGAACACGACTGTCCATAGACTTCCACTCCGTTCGTTGTCATAAATCTTAAGAACATGCTCCACAATTGCTTCCACAATACCTCTTGATATCTATTATTATCCACCCCAATAGAACCTGTCAAAGCAAGAAACGCTACAAAAATACCATTCTTTCTGCGAGTCCTTCCCTTTACTTCAACCGTTCCGGTAGGTATAATTCGAACCAATGCTCCATTGGTCAACCGATGAAGTCGCGCAAAGGAGGAGTAAGCAAGATGTCTGCAATCATGAGCCCCTACGATCTAATCGTCTATTTTGGCTCTGATCATGTATCTTTTCTCACGAACAAAGTAGATGCGGACAATCACAGCCATAACTATATTCAGATTACGATCGGCCTTGAAGAAGATGTAGCGATAACGGTAGACGGATTCGCCTATCAAGCTTCCGGCTTAATCTTGCATTCTAACATCGTTCATGAACTGCAAGGCCATGGACAGTGGCAGTGGTATATGCTCATCAACCCTGAATCTGCATTCGGTGAGCATCTGAAGAGAACCTACTTACAGCACTCACCGATTTATATCCTAACAAGCAATCAAATCGAGGAACTGCAGCAGCTTGCAATCCAGCATTTATTTTCGCTACAGCAAGCAATGGAATACCACCAGATTTGGAACAAGTGCAAGCACATATTGAAAATGATGGATGACAATCTGCCGCCTATTCTTGACGCACGAGTTCATCACATCATGCAAGCACTAGAGAGCATTTCTCTCCCTCAATTGACTGTAAAAACACTCAGCAAGAAGGTATTTCTGTCCGAGAGCAGACTATCTCATCTATTCAAAGACAAGATCGGCATATCACTCGCCAGCTATATCGTTCATCATAAATTAGAACACGCATTCCATGCTGTCTTTAGCGGAAAATCCATAACAGACGCAGCAATGGAAGCGGGCTTTAATAGCCCTTCCCACTTCTCTAAGACCGTTCGAGACAAACTTGGCATGACTGCTCGTACAATTGTTCAACATAGCAGATATTTGAAAGTATGAATTCCTCCTCTCCTTTATAGTTGAAGGAGAAGGAGGAATGACCATGAAATCCTATTTAGAAGCAACGGCATTAGTTGATTATAACCATCCATCGATTCAGAAGCTTATCATAGAGCGATCCTGGAAAGAGGCTAAAGAGTACGATAAGATTCGTGATATATACGATTATGTGCGCAACCAGATCAAGTTCGGTTACAACCGTGGAGACGATATTCCCGCTTCGGAGGTATTAGCAGATGGATATGGCCAGTGCAATACGAAGAGCATCCTGCTGATGGCCTTGCTGCGTGGAGTCGGAATCCCTTGCCGCATTCACGGCTTCTATATCGATAAGAAAATGCAAAAGGGAGCATTGACTGGCATCATCTATACATTCGCCCCCCGCAATATCGTTCATGCCTGGACAGAAGTTCATTACCAAGGCAAATGGCTGGCGCTTGAGGGCGTCATTATCGATGATACGTACCTTCAGCAAGTAAAAGATAGGCTGTGCAGCTACAACGGTGGTCATATCGGATATGGCATATCAGTGAAAGACGTGAAGAACATCAACTTATGCTGGCGTGGCGACAGCACCTATATTCAGAATTTCTCGATTACGGAGGATTTAGGCTACTACGATAACCCAGATGAATTCTTCGCGGCATACAACAATACGAAGAGTCGGTTTAAGAAAGCCATGTTGAATCTGCTTCGCAAGCGGGTAAATCGACGCACCGACGCATTACGGGGAGGCAAACTATAATTAGCAACTATACCTGACCCCAAACATAAATAGCCTATCCCCAAAGAGAGTAGGCTTAGATGCAACCTCAACACCCGTGCCCGCATTGCTTCGGGATAGCAAGCAGTGCGGGCATTACGTCATCGATGATGCAACAAGATCTCACCATTGCATTCTGCACGAAATCGCGCTTGGAATTGCTCGGCGAAGATCATCTTCTGATCGAAAATATCTTTGGACAATTCATAGTTCAGCGCTTCTCGCGAGCTAGCTACATACTCGGCATAGTTCTCACTATCCCACAATTGAATGGCGTCGAAAACATTTTCTTCGTTATTCCCGCTGTATACGAATTTCAGCCATACCTCCATAGAACCGAAGTGATCCAATATATCTGCATCCTGAACCAGCTTCATATAATAAGGAAAATCAGGAGAATCGGCTTGCTTACGCGAATTATGATACCTAATAATTTCCGAAATGCCTGCCAATTCTTCCTCTGAGCATGCTTCACCCAGTAAGGTATGTACAAGCTCAGCTCCTGTAATATGATGTGGCTCAATCCCTTTCGTTACGTCATGGAACAAGGCGCCCGCATAGATGATGTCATCCATTGTCGATTCGTTCGGAAAGAGACTCTTCCGTAAATGCATGGCTAGATTCGCCACACGTTGACCATGATAGTAAATGAATCCGCGTTCTCGATTGAGATGAGATTTTCGCTTGCTCATTGTCTTTCTTGCAATCTCTTTCACTTCATTCATATCCATAAGACCATCTCCCCCATTAACGACTACTCGCAATTCAAATCACTAGCATCATACAGTCGAGATTAGTAGGCAATCTGGATGTATTGATACATCAGCCCAGTAACCACAGAGAGAATCAATGGTTCATTTTTCCATACTAGTCTATTATAGAATTGCCTTTCTCTCAACAGAAAAAGCCGTACATCACAAATCATGGATTCGTCGTACGGCTCATATGTACTACAAGAATACAAGTATATATAGACGCGAGTATTACGTCTCATGCCCGTATTGAAGCAAGGTCGCAACCACGTCTCTACGTTCCCTGTAATTATCGTAAGCCTCCTCGGCTCTTGCTACCGGATACACATGGGTGATCAATTTCTTCATCGAAATGCGTCCATCAGCGAGCAGACGTATGTAGGCTTCGAGATTTCTCCCCTCCGTCCAACGAACATGACCGATCGGGTAATCTCGATTCTCCTGCTCATATTGCTTGTCATACCGACCGGGTCCTCCTGCCCTTGAAATGAGAACTTGAGCCTCTTTCTGGAACATGAGCTCTCTGGAATAGTCCATCGACAGATCGCCAACAATGACCACCTTCCCCCGATCTCGAATCCATGTCAGCGCACTGTTCGTCACTGCCTCTCCCGATCCGCTCACACAGAGCAATACGGCATCTGCTCCCGCCTCTCCAACCGCTTCAGACAATTCCAGTTCCATTAGCCTTTGATCCGCATACACATAGTCTAATCCGTGCTGTCTGACCATCTCTGCCCTGCGGGCATCCGTATCCAGCGCAACCGTTCGATAGGCCGCAGCATGAGCGATTTGTGCGATCAAATTGCCTAAAGTCCCTAGACCAACAATGACGGCAGATTCCCCAAATCGTAAATCAGCTACACGCAGCGCATGCACCGCAATTGCACCTAAGCCCCCGAACGCCGCTTCCTTCGGATCAACCTTATCAGGCACAAGTGCGATCAAATTCGTGGGAACAGTCAGCCATTCCGCATGGCATACGTACGGCGCTCCATAGCAAGCCACCCGTTGCCCAACTAAAGCATGACTCACTCCATCCCCTACCTGCTCAACGATGCCTACTGCACTATATCCCAAGAGGAGCAGCGATTCCGATGAACTGTTTACCATGCTCAGCTCTGTCCCTGGACTGATTGCTGAATATTCCGTTCGAATTCTGACATGTCCATACTCCAGTTCCTTCGGTTCCACTTCTGCAATCACAATTGTACCGGATTGTGTCGCCACAGCCTTCACTTTAATCCCCCCAATCGTTAACCTGTCTGCCGTTTTCGATACTCACTAGGCGATATTCCGTAATATTTCTTAAATGTAGTAGCAAATGTAGACGCATTCAAATACCCTGTTTTTTCTCCGATCTCAGACACGGAGTAGGAGGTGTGCTTCAGCAGTTCTCTGGCATGGGCTAGTCGCACCTTGTTCAAGTAATCCACATAGTTAATATCGAACGCTTTTTTGAAATAACTAGAGAAGTATTTCGGTGAAGTATGGAAGACTTCTGCAATATAATCCAAATACAAATTCTCCATATAATGAAGCTCGATATATTGTGCAATGAACGCAGGATTCAACTTATTTGTTGGCTCACTCTTGCACTGCTTTACCAAAAATGCAGCAACCTTAATAAGCGCCTGCTTCATCTCGGTATATCGATTCGCCCGTGTAATGCTTCGAAGAAAATCCCCTTCAAGCTTGCTCCACTCCGCCTGTTCCAACGACGGATTGCCGATCATGCGGAACAAATCATAGAACATCGCTTGCGCCACATGCACCATCTGATGCATATGAATATTGCGCTTGTTATTCGCTTCGAATGTATCTTCTATGATTTGGACGGCATCTTCCAGCCTTCCGCATAGCACGTGGTTGGAGAGTTTCTCTATTTTGTCCAGCGGGTAGTACAAGTT
Source organism: Paenibacillus sp. NAIST15-1 (assembly GCF_001894745.1). Taxonomy (GTDB): domain Bacteria; phylum Bacillota; class Bacilli; order Paenibacillales; family Paenibacillaceae; genus Paenibacillus_B; species Paenibacillus_B suaedae. Next base: position 91,452 of record NZ_BBYF01000017.1, on the reverse strand, counting down.
ATAGGTGTATCTTATCTGTTCGGCATCCATCACAGGTTCATCGTTGCTTACCGACCGATGTGACATCCCATGGCTTACATCTTGAAAAGCGCGTTTCCAATGTACCTCATCAGTGCTGTACATACTGCTTACACAAGCCCCTACTTCATAGCGGCTCAGCTCATTATTTCCTGCAGCAGCTATGTAAGCACGAAGCTGTTTGAATAGTGTACGCCTAGTTAAAGGCTGATCCAATCCAATCCACGCGACAAATTGCAGCTTATCGGCATGAAATAGAAGTGCCTCTATCGACTCTCGCTTCAATCCAGCAGCAATACGTGATTCCAACTCATCGACATGGATACGCTCATGTGACTCCGCTTCCTCCTTAGGCAGCAGCTGGATCAGAACCATCACAAATTGTTTCTTCACAGTGCTTTCTGGGAAGTATTTGCGGATAAGCTGCTCCGATTCACTTGGATCTGCATACTCATCAATCGCTCGAAGGAAGGCAGTTCTTCGATTTTCTACACGTTCGACTTCAAGCTGCTCTCTGAGCTTACCGTTGTCTAATTGGAGCACACGAATAGCCTTATGAATATTGCGAATATCATTTCCTTTACTCGTTTCCATGCCCAGCTGCTGAATGATGTTACGGATGGGTCGGTATAAGTACATGCTGAGCAAGTAAGATAAAGTGATAGCTCCAATTATAGCAGTGATCATGATCGTATGATTCGCACTGCTTACGGAGTTGATGTTCTTAAACTTATAAGGAATTTTATTGATGTACATAAATCCGTTGTACGTCGATTTGTAGAAATTGTACTCGAAATCCTTGCCCGTGATCGTCCCTTCCGATTGAAAATTAGACGTCAGCTGATTCCATACCTCTACCAAGTCAAAATCATCATTCGTGCTGAGTATCACATTGCGATTCGAATCAAGCACAATAAATGATGCTCCTGGTATAACAGCAGTTTGGTCAACGAATTTCATCCACTTTTCGGCACTGATCAAAAACATGATATGTTTATCGGATAGACGAAATTTATTGCCTCCCACCATAATCAGCAGTTTCTTTTTTTGCCATGTCGTACCGCTGTTCATGACCTTGTATGTATCGGACGGAAAGACTTTCGATTCATGGGGCATGGACATAAAGCGCTTCCAATACGCTGCATTGTAGATGGAATGTACATATTTTTGCTCAAATAGCTCTCCTAAATCAGTCGTACCGTGCAAGGTTATTGCAAGATTCGAATTGTCATGAAATACAATAATATCTTCGATAAAATCAGCTTTGGAGACGAGTGCGGTAACATTTTTCTGTAAATCGTACACCTTCGCCATATCCAGGCTTCCATCACTATTTACAATGTTGTTATAGGGTAAGGAGTGAATGGAATGATTCATGCTGTCTAGGGACCTGAAGCTGTTATCGATCGATTGAATCATCGTTTTCACGACTAACGCATTATTTTGAGCTACTTCGTCATAGACTTCTGAGATGGAGTTCTTGTGTACAATATAGTTGGAGACAAACATGACCATGATCACGATTAACAAAGCCATGAAAATTTGAAGCAGGCCGACGTTCATCAATAATCTTTTCATCTCGCTCTTCCCCTTGTCATGTTCTCATACGCATGAAGCGATTCCAACTACATTCTACACCGTGATCAACTATCCCTTCTCCGCTCCTAGCATAACCCCCTTTGCAAAGTATTTCTGTGCAAAAGGATAAATAAGCAAGACGGGGATCATAGACAATACAATTGTCGCGTTCTTCATCGCCTGTGGAGCCAAAGCTGCACGATCTACGAGCGAAGCATCCGACTCTGCATTGAAGATGAGCATGTCTCGCAGGACAATCTGAAGCGGGAACATATCCTTGTCATTTAAATAAATTAACGGGAGGAAGAAGCTGTTCCAATGCCCCATGAAATAAAAGAGTCCAATCGACGCCAAGGCGGGCTTCGACAACGGGATTACGATGCTGAACAAGATGCGATACTCGGAAGCTCCATCGATTTTGGCCGCTTCCCGAATTTGGGACGACATGCTCTCATAGAAGCTCTTGAGTATGATGAGCTCAAATGTCCAGATTGCATTAGGCAGCACGAGTGCCCATACTGTATCAATTAAGCCCAGTCCTTTGACCACCATGAAAGTTGGGATAATTCCTGCATTCAGGAACATCGTCAGCACGATCGCAAGCATCCAGAACTTTCTGCCGACAAAATTGCGCTGCGCTAATGGGTAAGCGGAAATGGCCGTAAACAATAAGTTGATGAATGTGCCAAGCGCCGTATAATAGATTGTATTCAGATACGCCCTTGGAATCTTGTCATCCTTCAGCACCTCAACGTAAGCATCTATATTGAAGCCCTTCGGAAACAGGGTTACTTCTCCTTGCAGAACGGAAACCGTATCACTAAATGAAATGACAGCAATATACCATACCGGATAAAGGGTACACACTGCAACGAGAAGCAATAGGATCGTATTGACAACATTGAAGATCGACAGCTTACGTTCCCCTACCATAGACTGTTACCTCCAAATCGCTTGCTTACATAGTTCGCTCCCAGCAGCATAACCAAAGCTACGGCCGATTCGAACATCCCAACAGCCGCTGCATAGCTGTAGCTTGATTCGAGGAAGCCCTTTCGGTACACATAGGTGGAGAACACATCGGCGACACTATATGTCATTGGGTTGTACAGCAGCAGCACCTTTTCATAACCGATTCTGAACATATTCCCCATATTTAAGATGAACATGACGACGATCGTCGGCATGATTCCTGGTATCGTAATATGCCGCATCATTTGCAGCCGCTTCGCACCATCTACCTTAGCTGCCTCATACAGCGAAGGATTAATACCGGCTACAGCCGCCAAATAGATAATCGCCTGATAACCCATCGTGGCCCAAATATCGGATATGACGTAGATCGGCCGAAACCATGCAGCATCAATCAAAAAATGCTTTTTTTCAAATCCGAAATAGGAAAGAACTTGATTGACGATCCCATTCGTTGGAGAGAGAAAGTCAATGATCATACTGCAAATAATGACTACTGATAGAAAGGAGGGTAAATAACTAAAGGTTTGAATCGATTTCTTAAACCATTTTATTCGAACTTCATTTAAGAAAACGGCAAATAGGATCGGAAACGCAAACCCGAATAATAACGTGTAGAAGCCTAGCAGGAATGTATTTGTAAAGAGAATAAGAAAGTCCTGATTGCTGAAAAATTTAATAAAATGCTTCAGTCCTACCCATTTGCTATCGAATACGCCTTTGTACACACTGTAATCCTTAAATGCGATGATTAACCCATACATGGGCCCGTATCGAAATATTGCGTAGAAGAGAATACAAGGAATAAAAAGCACAAGAAGCTGCTTATCGCGCTTGATATGCTTCCAGAAGTTCACCCAACGCATACGACTTGGCGTCATTGTTCGTTGGTGCTCAGTCTCAAGCTCTGATTGCTGCACAATTGTTCCCCCTTGAGGAATGGACACCTGAATCAGGATCCAGGTGCCCCTCCGATTTCAAATGATCCGCAGCTTACTTGGAGTCAAAACGCTTTTGTGCTTCATTAAATATGGCAAGCATTTGATCAATCCCTGCTTTTTTCGCAGTGTTTTTCCAGTCCTCCCATTGCTTCTCACCATAGTTTTTATCCATCACATACTTCGAATTGAACTCTTCCGCTGCCTTCTGGATCGACGTCTGCAGCTCTGATAGGGTCGCAATTTCATCATCTGTGAAGTTAAGGGTTGGATCTAGCGGCTCTCTTCGATTATCCTTCATGATTAGATCTTGCGCTTCCTGTTCTTTTTCCGAGAACTTGAAATAGACACTCTTCGGATTCGGTCGCAAATAGGCGCTTTCCTGCCACATCCCATAGCGATCCTCGAGAACACTAATATCCACTAGCGGCAGGTTAGCCAAATCTGGATACACAGGATATCCATCCTCACCCCACTTGAAGTTCACACCTTCTACACCAAGTGTCATTAAATCCCCGCCAGATGGACTTGTTAAGTAATCCAGCAACTTCAGCGCAACTTCCTTATTGTCGTTATCCGCTACTGCGATACCGAAGTCGCTAACCTCAGGCAGCGATCTTACGTGCCCCGTCGGACCAATTGGCAGTGCATATCGCAAGTTGTAATCTGGCATCGCACTCTTCACCTGGTTGTAGAACAGATCCAATCTGCCAATCCAGTCGAAGGTTACAAATGCCTTGTCTGTTGTCATTTTCGTTGTCCAAGAATCCTGCGTATTCGTTAAAAACTCAGGATCAAGCAGCCCTTCGTTGAACATCTTTTTCATGAAGTCAAGCATATCTTTGTGCGCATCCTGCACGGAGGCGAACTTCCAATTTCTATCTGCTTCATCATAATAAATTGGATAGTTCTCACCGCCTATTCCCCAACCATAAGACCAGTCTCCATAAATGTGTTCTTTCGTCTTAGAAGCGTAAGGATAGCTGTTCGGATACAGCTCCTTCAATTTTTTCATAGCAGTGTAGAATTCATCTGTATTCGTCCATGGCTTGATGCCGTTTTTATCGAATATATCCTTTCTATACATGAAACCGTGATTGACGTCCCGATTCAACTTGTATATCGGCCATGAGTATAAGTTCCCGCTCTGATCGCCGAATGACTTGATTACCCACGGGTTTTCTTCCATGTACAGCTTCTTGAAGTTGGGCAGCATATCGACATGCTCATTAATGGCCACAACACCGCCCTGCTTGCCTATATCCTTCAGTTCGGCACCCTTTAATCCATTGAAAATATCTGGAAGCTTCCCGGAGGCAACGGTCGTTCTCAACTTATCCTCGTAAGTCTGGCTGGAGTATGTCTGAAACACCACCTTAATGCCTGTTCGCTTCTCAATTTCCTTGACGACGAGCATTTCATTCGTAATGGAGACATTACCAGGATGCATCCATGTTAACGTTACAGGCTTATCAACGATCGGAAGCTTCAGCCCGCCCGTATCCCCATATTGCTCACTATCCCCCGTGACTGTAGAACCGGAACCTGCATTACCACTGTTACTGCTGTTATTGTTGGAATTTGTGCTGCTTTCTTGACTGCTTGCACTCCCTCCGCCTCCGCATGCCGCAAGAAGCGTGAAGACCATTGTCATCATAATGACAACACTTATGACTCTTTTTGACATTGCGATCATTTCCCCCTTTGTATTGTTGCGCATTCCCTACTGGCAGCTTCCAACTTAATTCTCTCTCTCAGTATAAGAAGCAGTCACCATTTAATAAATAAAGCGTTTTCATAAATTGTTCTAATAGACCCTCCTCGGGATAAAAGTTCACGTAAAACCCTTATGCACCAAGGATTCCCCCCGAGTGGAAAATGATAAAGTGGTTGAATTTGATGAAATACAGTTAATGTTTATTCCAGCCATTCCTGTAGATGGGCTGCAACGAATTCGTCATCATGAAGATGCGAATATTGTCTATATACTCGATCGATTTCGTCCGCTTGCCCAGCAGAAAGCGTCTCATTCGGATTCAGGCACCAAATGCCCTTGAGCAGCCCTTGGCGGCGCAGCACTTCATGAATCCCTGGAATACATCCATGAAATTGATGAGCAGTATCGAAAAATGCAGCATTGCAGTCTGTAATCTGTATGTTCCTAGTTAACCATTCCCCAGAGATTTCGCCGCGTTCTCTCTCCTTCTTGATCTCCTCCAGTAATTCGACTGCCTTCTTCGTCCATACAGCCCAATGGCCGAGAAGACCGCCCACAATACGCTTCTCAATTGACTGCCCTCTCACATCGAAGCGGTACGTTGTAAGCAGATCATTAACAATGTTATCGTCATTCCCTGTGTACAATGCAATCTCATCTCTTCTGTCAGAATAGCATACCGCTCGTACAACATCGATGGTCTGATAGCGATTGAAGGGAGCCATTTTGATTGCTACTACATTCGGGATGTCCGCGAATTTGCGCCAAAAATCAAAGCTGAGGACACGCCCTCCAACAGACGGCTGCAGATAGAATCCGATTATCGGCATAATAGCAGAAACCCTCTCAGTACGCTCAAGCAGTTCCTCTTCACTCATGCTGGAGAGCCCTCCCATGCTTAGCAATGCGGCATCATACCCCACCTGTTGTGCCAGTTCCGCTTCCCTCATCGTTTGTTCCGTACTGCCGCACACACCGGCAATCTTCATAAACGGACGTTCTATGTTAGCTCGTTCCACCTCTTCAACGGCCATGCGCAATACCGTCTCAAATAAATCATGCTTAGGGTCGCGAATCTCAAATTGTGTGGAGTGAACTCCTACTGCGATTCCACCTGCTCCGGATGCAATGTAATACCTCGTCAACGCGCGCTGATGGCGTTCGTCCAGCTGATGCTCCTCATTGAGTGCAAGTGGATGCGCGGGAATAACTAAGCCCTGATGGAGAGCCTCATGCAGCGTGTTCGAAAGCTTATTGCGTGTCAGCATCAGAATTTCCCACCTCTCTCCTGAAAATGAGTAGGTTTATTCCATGTTGCCCCTCCAGATTGAACCCATTCCACCACCCAGTCGATCATCTGCAGCAATGATACAGATGGATACCCGAAGCGCTGATGTGACTTCGATGCATTATTCAACAATGCCAGTTCAGACTCTTCCCCCTGAAAATGCACGCTTCTATTGAAGCGCATAGCGAACTGCTCCGCTGCCCATCTCACCGACATCGTCTCTGGCCCTGTGATGTTCATGATGGTCGGCGGACTCGTGCATTCCGTCAAGGAGCGAAGAGCCATTGCGTTCGCATCCCCTTGCCAGATTACATTTGCATGCCCCATACTCAGATTAATCGGACTCCCTTCCATCACAGATTTAGCTATTTCTAACAAGACACCGTAACGGAGATCAATCGCATAGTTCAATCTGTAGAACAGCATTGGGGTATTGTTTTTATGGGCATGGTATTCGAAGATTCGCTCTCGACCTAATGTGGACTGCGCATACTCACCGATTGGTTCTGGTGATACAGACTCATCAGCCCCTCCGCTGCCGATCGGCATGAATGGATAGATATTACCAGAGGAAAACACAACAATGCGAGAGTCCTTGTACTTCTCGGCCACTCTTCCAGGCAGATACACATTCATTGCCCATGTAAAATGCTCCCTTCCCGTAGTGCCGAATTTATTGCCCGCCATATAGATCACGTTCGATGCATGTGGAAGCTTTAACAATTCTCCATCATGAAGGAGATCGCATGCAATCGTCTCAACTCCCGCTTCCTCTAGTTCGCGCTGTACATCGCCTCCAGTGAACCGAGATACTCCGATCACCCGCTTGTTCAGCCCGCCCTTGCGAACCGCATTAACCGCCAGCTTAGCGAGACTTGGCCCCATTTTCCCTCCTACACCAAGAATAACAATATCTCCGTCGACTTTCGCCAGATCTTGAATACATTCATCTGAAGGCTCAGCTAGTCTCTTCTCCAGTTCAAGCACAGATTTCATATCCATCATCCCCCTTCTGGATTTATTCGATTTCACTATCTACGTATGGAACCTGATCCTGCGAAACCGACAAGCTTCCATGAAACCATATATATACCAGACAGAAGATCGTGTATATCATGCTTTTTCCCACATCTTACGTATTTCGGAATAGGGGTATCTCCCAATGTTATACAGCCTAACTCTCGGGCAATTATGAAGGTTGAAAATCATCAAGTAGACGAAATAAATAAAGTGACTCGCGATCAATAGGCACGTGGCGCATGGATCGCAAGTCACTTTTTGAAAGAAGTAAACATAATGGTTTATTTCCATTTGGAAGTAATAACTTTGCTGCATTTCACTCATTTCACGCTTCATTATGCCTGCGCGATTTTAGGGAGCTTTATGTGATCAAGGGATTGAAGACGATTTGGCAACATAAACAAATTATCATCTGATGGTTCTGGGTACTCGACCTTAATCCCACCTTGCTCAGGATGAAATTGATAGTACACCCGTTCCGTCTGCTCAGTTGAAATCTTATTGACAACTTGCGAGAGATCAACTTGGTTCGGAGACAGGACATCGTATAGTTGTATTGAATTTCCATCTTGCATAAAGATAACGACCGCATCTAATTCCTCGATGAAATACAGATCGTTCTCAAACACGTGCAAGCAATACCAAGCGAAGATGCCCTCTGCATGAATAGCGTCACACGTCGAGTATCTTACGTTCCGCGAAGAATAGTATCGCATGACAAGCTCCCAATCCTGAACGTCCATTACGTTCAGCTTCCGCATATGAGGACGATCGCTGTGTGCCTCTAGCGTATTTATCACGGAGTAGAATTCCGGTTCTTGTACTTTATGAAAACCAAACTTCGGATAGAAATCGAGAACCGTTCGATTCGCATATAAGTACATAAAGCTGCATTTTTGCTGATACTCTTCGATTACGATTTCCATTAGCTTTCTAGACAAGCCTTGATTCCGATACGCTTCATCCGTCATGACCGTGCCGATCATAATGGCTTCATGAATCTCACCTTTAACAATGATATCCATTACATTCGCTGACACATTAGCAATGACTCTATCACCATCAGCATAAGAATAACAAATATATCGATCATTCCAGCATCCTCGCTGATACCAATCTTCAAACTGAATACCGAAGGATTCCTGCGCCAATGCATTGAAGCTGACACGGTATTTCTCTATGTCTTTATAATCCTTAATGAATACGAGTTCTTTCATAATAACTCTCCCTCATCGCCTTGTTGATGATATACCATTTAATTATGAACAACAGTGAAAAATGATAAAGTAGATCAAAGAGGATTAAGTACGTCTTTCTATACGCCAAGCAAGCGTAAAGCCGCCTTGAAGCTTATCTCCTGTTACCGTCACATCATAGATCTCCGATTTCTGAGCGTAAAGCTTCACCGAGCTGTCCCCATCAGGCTCCATTCCGACGTGGTTCCCTCGCTCATCCTTTATATGAAAACCGTGCCCTCCGCCATTCTTGTTACGCACGTAAATGGATAGTGTTATCACATCACCTTGGCTGACTTGTATCGGGATTTCATGCTTTCCATGGAAATAATCAAAATCAGCCGTATACGTATTCGCGGTGCGCTCCTCAACCCAGTTGCTTTTCGTTGTGAAATCAATAATCGCAATCAGTAGGAGGATGGAGGGGATAATGACGGAGAAGAGATAGGGAGCAAGCTTCCGGCCGCATATAATTGGATAAGCATATGTTCCCCAGAAAAAGAAAAGGGCGAGGAACGAGCCGAACATTCCGATAAGAAATGAGCTCATACTCACTTCCAGTCCTAGAAAAAAGAGATTTCCCGCTATCGCGTGCAGCAGAATACGTGACAGCACCTTCAGCCTTCCCAGTTTGATCGTGATAAGATCAATGATCACTGAACATGCAATTCCATACCCAAAGAAAATCTTCCAGTAGGCAGAGTTGGCAAACTGTTCTGAATACGCGTACAAATCCATCTTCGGTAATACAAACATAGCAAAGAAAACAAACAAAGAGAAGCCTGCACCTGACAGCTTGGAAAGGATATATGCTGCAGATCGATCCCATCTTGGCTTCTCCATTTTCATCCCAGCATTCATGAACAATTCGGTTCGCCTCCTCAACCAATTGATGCAATACCGATTGAAATCCTAGCTCTCTTTAATCTACATATACCTTGTTTTTCATCAAGATAGTATTTGCATGCAACTCTATGCTGTTCATACCATGAAGTCATGCATTCGATTCAAATTGGTACTTCGCCATCATCTCTCCCCAATCCGCTACCCCTTGCTCAACAAAACCAACACTCGCATACAAACGCTGTGCTCTTTCATTTTCAGGATTGTAACTAATATAGACCACCTCTGTTCGATCTTCCTTAGATCGAAGCTCATCCATTAACAACTGCAGAGCCTGCTTGCCATAACCCCTGCTCTGATACTTCTCATCGATCATGAACCGGTAGATCCAATAGTTGCCGTCATCTTCATCTAGTCCATACATCGTAAAGCCTATCATTTGTTCATCCTCGTAAATGGCCTGCGCCACGAACCCCGGCAAAAATTGCACTTCTGCTATGGAGTACAGATTAGAAGCTATAAACTTGCTTTGTTCCTCCGACGGACGAAGGTTGATGCTCTCTTCCCAATTGTCCTGATCAATATTTTTAAACGTTATCATTGTTGAATGCCCTCCCGATTATTTAGTCGTTCTTCCATAATCGAATGCAAATCACGATCGACCAATGATGCGAATTTTCAAGGTCTCCCTCATTTCTTGGTAGGGGTAATATCAATTCGACTATTTATAATGCCAGAGCTTATCAACTCGTAGAACTCGCATATCCTGAAGCTCAAGCTTATAGATATCTGGCATTGTCGTGGAGGTCCAGAACTCGAATCCATAAGCCGGATCAAAGTAATTCAACATCAACGTCATAATGTCCCCGTGTGTCCCAAATACAATATGCTGTCCTTCATACTTGCTTATCAATTCTTGAAGTACAGCAACTGCTCTTCGCTGAGCGTCACGGCTTGATTCTCCATCAGGAAAAGAAAAATGGAAGTCTGCGTACAACTTACGTTTTGCCTCTTGGAAGCTCAACCCTTCAAATGCACCTATTTGCCGTTCTCTCAAATCCTCGTATATGTGTATAGGACGATTCACAAAATCAGCAAGCGGCTGAATCGTTTGAATCGCCCGAGCATACGGGCTTGATACAAATACATCAATCGAGATATGCTGCATTAATTCGGCAAGTTTCATTGCATCTTGTTCTCCTGCAGCAGATATGCCCCTTGAGCGCTCTTCCCCTTCAACATATGGTGATTCACAATGCCTTACAAAGTAGAGTGTAGTCGTCAAATCATCTCACCCCATTCCATTTGCAAGTTCAGACGATGCCAGTTGTTTCTTGTGTATTTCCAGCCTGCTCTGCCATCCATGCAGGATACTGTTGATACATGAGAATAAACAAGGGTACGAAACCAATTCTGATTACGGTAATTCGATTTGCCAAATTCATGAATAGCCCTCCCTCTGTGATTGAGAACTACACTATAAATGCAGCTCCATCGGGTCATTGCATAGGCTGTACCCGTTCCTTTCATAGAAGGGAATACTCCATTCACTAGGCCATACGATGATGAATTCATGCTCCTGCTGCTTCGACCAAGCCTCTATCTCCTTCATCAACCTGCTTCCAATCTGGTTGCCGCGATGCTTTGGTACGGTATATACATTCGTCATATATACAAATGGATTTGTCTTCCGACCAGGTCGAGGGACTTTGTGAATCAATTCCAAGTAGATGTGGGAGATGACACTGCCATCTAATTCAGCGACCCAAATAAACCAGTTTCCCCCTTTCATTGCTTCTAGTAAAAAGGAACGGCACTCCTTGTAAAAATCTTCGTATAGTTCCTCTTCAACCTGCTCTTCGTTATACTCATTCGAGAAATCCCATCGCATTCGAATAAGCTGATCAATGTCTTGTACGCCGGCTAATCTTATATTCATCTTGAGGTTCTCTCCTTATCATGACAAGGCCCAACCAAAAACGAGTTTTCAGTCGGGCCATTTGGTGTCTTACTACACTGAATCATATTCCATTATTATACACTCCAATTGTCAATTCAGATAGAAGGGTTACGTTCAACTTCATTTTCTTGGACGAGCTGTTCCTTCAATGAAGACAAGAATATATTCATTTATATAATCATAATCGACCACAAAGAAAGTTAAAGAAGCTGCCGCCAGTAGAGTACCGACGACAGCTTGCTGCTTAGGTATTTTACCTATGTCGTGCTGGTCTTGTTGAAGATCATTTTGAACTGTAGCTAGTTCAGCGTAACTGTAAATTCCGAGTTTGGCGCGCCAGCAAATACAACCGTTCCGTTCTTCGGCAGTTTTACTTTGTTATTTCCGCTCGCAACAGTAAAGTTGATACTTACTCCCTTCTCATCATACACCGCGAACGAACTCTTCGATGGCAACGCCACGGTCATTGTTTTCCCTGCTGCCGCTTGCGGGATCGTAAACCATTTCGCATGCCCATTTGCTTGCAGCTTAACTTTGGATGATTGACCTGCATCAAGCGGTTTTACCTTGGATTCACTTACATATAAGAAGCCGGCCATCTCCATATATTCATTTCCATCTTCTGTATAGAAACGAGCTTCCGCCGTATCACGCCCACCCATCACGGGAATCTGGAGTTGATGCTTTGCCGTATTCGGATCTGTAATTTGTTTGCTGTCCCAATAGCCCTCATTGAGAGTAATTTGTGTGGTAAGAGGTATTAGTATTCCGAGATAGATCATAGAACTAAATTTCTCGTTCACGAGATAGAACTTGCCATCCTCCCGCTTCGCCCATGCAGCAGCGGTTTTCTTCGGTAGCACATTGTCTTCTAGTTTCTCGGCTAAATAGTTATTCATTGCAGTTTGCTCCAAGCCTGGCGATAGTTCATATTTGCTCTCCCTCAAATACGTTTTTCCATTCTTCTCGGTGACGAAGTTGAGCTTGGAAGTACCCTTCTCATTAATAAAGCTTCCATCCGCCGTATATACATATTTTTCTCCTGGCTTAAGAGGTAAGGACAATTCTCCCTTTTTCGTAATTTCTATTTTGAACTGACTGTAGGTATTCCCGTAAAAGCCCGCTTTCTTTGCCACGTCTTGAGGCATCTTGACCTTGACTGGCTTGCCGAAGGATTTATCCGGCTTTATATCTTTAATTGCACCCTTCTCTTTAAGCGCGGTTAGCAGTAATTTAGTTGCCACCATTTGATTTGTAACGCTGCTACCGCCTGACGACAACACAGCAGCTGCCATCTTCTGCTCTGGAAGCACGACCAGTGCAGCATGTTGCAGCACCGTGTCTCCGCCCTTAGCCAAGGCCTTTATCCCATATCTATTAAATGGGTATAGTTCTACACTATCCCATCCAAGACCATAGTTGAACACACTATCTCCGTTCTCCGGCCACATTCCTTTTTTATATTCCTCTTGCTCCATCTCCTTGACTGCCTTATTAGAAAGGATTCCTTTTCCCTGTCCCATAAATAATTGTGAGAATCGCACCACATCTTCTGCCGTGGAAGAGATCCCTCCCGAACCAATCGCATTCAATGATTCAATAGGAAGCTGTCCTTGGTACGTCGGAATATAAAGTCCAGCCCGCTTTTCGTCTTCCCATTTGTCCTGCGGCGTTTTCGTATGATTCAGTTTTAATGGCTCTGTAAACTTTTGATGTAGAAATTCAGTAAAACTCATACCGCTGACTCTTTCTACCAAAATCTCGGCCAGCGTAAAACCGTCGTTACAGTATACCGAGAATGCGCCAGGGTCGGCCTTCAAGCTTTGGCTGGATAGTTCCCGCAACAAGCTATCATGGGCAAAAGTATCATTATCATTAAATAAAACTACATTATTGAACGTCATACCAGGCATACCCGAGGAGTGGTTCAACAGCATACGCGGCGTAATACGTTTATACCGCGCATCTTTCATCTTGAAATCAGGAACATAGCGAACAACAGGAGTATCCAAATCGACTTTTCCTTCGTCGACCAATTTCATTACAGCCGCAGCTGTATATACTTTACTGGTTGAACCAATCCCGTATAGAGTATCCTTGGTCAGCGGCTGATTCCCTTCCATATCGTTCTTACCTGTCTGACCCGACAAAATAATTTTTCCATTATCAATTAGCGCATACTGCACGCTAGTCGTCTCATAGGACTTCGTGAGTAGAGCAGCTTTCTCAGATGCAATCTTCTTCAGTTCTTTGCTAGCAACCTCTTGGCCTGCTACAATTGTAGTCTTACTGCTAGAAGCTGCGATCGCGCCTGTTGGTAGGGTCATCGTTATCGCCAATGTAGCGGCTAATACCCCGGATAGTTTATTTTTCATGAGAGAATTGCCTCCTTGGATAATGACATAGTTTAACCTTTTTCCTTTTTACCTACTTGCTAAATTCAGCAAGTAAAATATTTTTAAAAAGTTCCGAACTTTTAACTTTACCCATACTGTTCAAACTGATGGCTAACGTATGTCTACCTCCATGTGTACCCCCAGCAAAGGTATCAAATCCTGGAATCCCACCCGTATGTCCCCATATCAAGACACCATTTGGAAGCTTAGTTTCATAGATTCCAAGACCAAATCCATCGATTCCTTCTATTCCTGTAGGAACGGTAGTAAGCATTTGTTTTAGTTGCTGATCTTTTAGTAATTTGCCACCGAGCAAGTAAGAAAAGAATTTGTTTAAGTCGTCAGCAGTAGAAATCATCTCTCCAGCCGATTGACCCATACTTGGGTTATAATAAGTAACGTCCTTTGGCTCACTTGCTCCGTCTAGTTGGATATATCCGCGGGGATGCTTGGTGCCTGGAATAACGGTCGAATTGCCAGGTAGGAATGTATCCGACAATTCAAGCGGTTCAATAATCCGATTTTCAATTTCTTCCGCATAGCTGTTTCCGGTTACTTTTTCAATAAGGATACCCAGTAATACGTATCCTGTGTTCGAATAAGACCACCCCTTTCCTGGGGCAAAGTCAGGGGGTAGAGAAATCCCCATACTTACTAATTCTTCAGCTGCATACGATTTTTTTGTATCCATAAGATCAAATTCTTTTGACCTTGAGTATTCAGCGATTCCACTTGTATGGTTCAATATTTGCCGAATCGTAATCTGGTTACCATCATATCCGTTTCCTTGAATGACACCAGGCAACCATTTTTCAATGGAATCGTCTAGATTCAGGCGGTTCTCTCCAGCAAATTGAAGTAAAACTGTTGCGGTGAACGTCTTCGTCACGCTGCCAATGCGAAAGCGAAAATCTGTTTTCATTGGTTTATTGGTTCTCAGATCCGCTATCCCAACAGCATAACTCCACGTTTTTCCACCCTCAGAAGTTTTAGCGAGTATCCCCGGGTATCCAAGCTGCAATGTATCCCGCATTGCTTGCTTGACGGAAGAACGATCTCGTTGAATACTTGTTTGTGACGAACTTGATACATTTTGAGTGGGCTCTGCTTTTACAAATGGGGTTGGCGTTGTGTATAACAGGGAACTTCCAGCTATTAAAAGTGCCAAACTTGCAAATGTAATTTGACTACGTATTTTCATAGGGCATTCCACTCCTTTATTCATATTGTATGGGTGATTGCTTGTTGTTCCGTACTAATTACACAGCTATCATCTCCCTAACAAAAGGGCAACATGGATCTTATCTAATCCCCTTTCGCTCGTTTTTACATTTTTATCCTACAAAATAAAAATTTCTTTTTTCTTATCCATTCCTTACAAATTCCTTACCTTCAAAAATATAGCTTCTATAATAGGATGGAAGGAGCATCTGTGCCCGGAAATGAAAAGTATTTCCAATGAATATATAAAAAAAGAAACACAGAAGTTTTTCACTTCTATGCTTCTTTTTCTTCCAATCATTATTAAAGATTCGATTTACTGAGAACCTTATTATGGAGTCTCCCCTAGAATGAAATAACCCAACTAAAAAACGTGATTTCAGTCGGGTCAGGTGTCTTGTAAGGGCGCTTATCACATTCCATTAATATACACTTTATTGGTGTGGTCAGATCGATATCGTCTACCTGCAATCCGATTGACTCCGCTAATCGCGCGATATCTCCTTGAAAAGGAATAAACTGTGAACGGTTCTGCTTCATTTTGATGTACAGTCGTCCATCAAGGATCGTGAATTCAATCGGTAAGATACCTGCCTTCGTTTCGATGTTAATGCTTTTCTTTTCTCCAAAATAGCCTTTCGAATGTAAACAATACAACGACGCTGTAGTTGCATGGCCGCATAGATTCATCTCATGCCCTGGGGTAAAATATCGCAAACGAACATAGATTTTTTAAAAGAACTGATTTTGTCAGCAAGCATTTTGTTATACACAAAACGCACACATCCAAAGGTTTTTTCGAAAAAGTTCCGCTGGTCTCTGTTAGGATAGAGTCGATATTTATATGCTTTCCTGTCTGCTGCCTGCTTGTTGTCTCTTAAAATTGTACGTCCCTTGCACAATAACAGACGCCCGTTCCATCACCTTGTCTGGTTCTAAGTAGACCCAGCTAGTAGCACTTACCTCTCTTACCTGTATACTAAAAAGTAGCGAACACAAACCGATTAGAATTATGCCCTGCATCAATCTCTTCATATCAGATATCCTTTCGGATTCATTTAGTCAATATCGTAAATTAACCATTTCGAGTCGGGATCTTTCCCTTTGATAAATACGTACTGTGATGTGAAAAAATCATCGTTGGTCAGCATATCATCAGCTAGGAGAAGAACTTGATATCCCTTTTTCTGCTCCTGAATATGGATGGGAGTGTGCAGCTTCACCGCCTTCAATTGGTAGGTCGGCATGCCTGTTATCGGACTATTCGGTGCGAATAGCTTCATATATTCCTCCGCATTGCCCTCATGCAAATATTGCATTCGTTTGTTGATGAGCTGTACAATCTCTTGTTCATCCTGATTCAATCCCTTTATTTCCAAATACTCAGGGCCAGACTTGGATGTACAGCCTTGAAGCAGAATGAGAAGTATTACAAGCCACACTGTCCGAAAGACAAACCCACTTCTAGAGACACGTCCCATCAACCAACACTCCTTCTTTTTTCAAATGGCGAGCAACCACCTACGTCTTCAACCTGACAAAGATCAGCCTCGTCACATCTTCAATTTGAGAATTAAACTTTTCGCCCCATCTGCATCCAATTTCGATATGTAACGTAACTATAGGATGGTGCTAAGTACGGAGGAGGCGTTCGATGAGCAGCATAGTAACGATTTATAAAAGCGAAAAGGGTAAAAGTTTGATTGCGAATCATTATGAAAGCTATATACAAGCTTTGCGGTTTCCTGTGGAGCGTATGTATCTGAATACAAGCTTTGGCTCAACTCATCTATTAGCTGTGGGACCCACTGATGGAAAGCCGTTGTTCCTATTACAAGGGGGAAATTGCATCAACCCAATGACATTGTCTTGGTTTTCTCCATTAACGAGCCAGTATCGAATTTATGCGCCCGATACGATTGGTCATCCTGGGTTTAGTGCAGAAACTCGAGTGTCAGCTAAGGATAATAGTTTCCCTCTATGGCTTGAAGAACTCATGAACGGCCTTGACATCGAGAAATGCGGATTTATAGGCCCCTCTTTTGGAGCAGGAATCATATTAAGACTAGCCGCCTATATGCCGCATAAAATAGACTGCGCCGTGCTTGTGTCACCAGCAGGGATACGCTTAGGATCGAAGCTCAAAATGATCAAGGACATCCTTTTGCCACTGCTTCTGTTCCATGCAACTTCCTCAGATAGATACCTTGATAAGCTAACCAATGCCATGTCTGACAATACGATGAAGGCAATAGACAAGAAAATTATTGGAGACATTTTTCGATATGTGAAACTTGAGCAAAATATGCCTAAACTTACAGAAAAAGAGGAACTCCAGCATTTCCATACGCCGACTCTTCTCATTACAGGCCGAAAGGACATATTTTTCCCTGATCAGCAGCTCAATCAAGCAGCACGCGCAATCATCCCGAATCTGATCGCAATCAAATCATACGATATGGGGCATTTCCCTTCAGATTCGGATTTAGTTACTATTAACGACGAAATCTCTATGTTCTTGCAAACTTATTACGTAACGAAAGATACGTAGATTTGTTATCGTCTTATTGGGGGATTAATATGCCTTGTCACAATAATCCTCCTAAGAGACACCTTATGGCTCTGATATTTCCCTCATTCTCGTCTCCAGCATTTGAATGAAGATGTCACATCTTCCTCATAGGCCATCTTCAATATTCACAATTTTCCTTTATCATTCCAAGCCATGTCATAAATTAGCTCGGCCAGCCTGAATACATAGCTTCCCCTCGATCACTTTGGCTGCAAAGTAATAAGCGATGCTACACTCATGCCATTGTTCTCCCCTCAAAATCGTGGTTGTCTGCATGTTCAGTATTTATCCATTTGTTTCTGTATCGTTCTATGACCCGATCATCCCATATTTGAACTTCAATATATCGCTCAGGGCCATAATGACCGTGCGCGTTCCATTGCTGTGGCCAGCCAAACTGTTCAACTACCTGTTGAATAGCATCTCGGGTATATACCTTTTTGCGATATGGCTTCCTGTCCTCAACTCGCATCGTAGGAAATAAGTCTCCATAAGTAAAACTAATGGTACTTGCGTCGAAATCATCAATATAGATTTGTAATTCTCTTCCCTCTTCATACCACTCCAGCAGCCAGTGGCATTGCCCTAATGTCATATAGTGAGGATATAGCGTCCGAGGATTGCCGCCTTGCTCTACAAACATCATTCTTGCCTGATTCTCTAATTGACGCCGAATTTGCATGTAATCTTCAGATCGTTTGCTTGCAAAGCCTCTTCCATTCTCTCTTAACTCGGACAAGATGCTGTTCGCTTCTTCAATAGACAGTGCAGACAAATTGTGAAATGGCCCTCTTGCGGCTTCATAATAGTGACACAAAAGATTGAAGTCCATTTTGACAGCCTCCTATTTCAACATAGGAATCATAACAATCGTGTTCCCCATTCGGTTCATATTAGCAAATACGCGATAACCCATAAATAACCAGCTGATTCTGATCAGATTTTTATGTAATATTAAGAATTTATTAAGGAGCAATTAAAGCCCTCTCCCTATACTAAGCATATGGAATAAATACTAGATCTAATTGATATAGGTCACAAGGAGGAAGAACATACGTGTCATTACCCCAATTAAATATTGAAATGTTTCGTGGAATTAACGACTTAGGCAAGCAGCTCTCCTTTCTAAATCCATCTGTCGTATTCATTGCGGAATATACGATCTATCTGTTAGCAGCTAGCATGCTGTTATTTTGGTTCACTCGTACAACAGCCAATCGCATGATGGTGTTGCAAGGCGGATTTGCATTCATTCTCGCAGAGCTCCTTGGCAAAGCGGTTGGAATGTTCCATTCGCATCATCAACCATTTGCGGAACTCCCGCATGTTAGTAAATTAATCGATCACAGCATCAACAATTCATTTCCCAGTGATCATACGATATTGTTTTTCTCCATCTGTGCGTCGTTCTGGCTGATGCGCAAAAAAACAGGCTGGGGCTGGTTGTGGCTTGTGCTGGCGGGTTGTGTAGCGTTATCTCGTGTATGGGTTGGCGTACATTATCCTGTAGATATTGCAGTGGGCGCAATGATCGGGATCTTCTCAGCAGTGCTCGTGTTCTGGTCATCCACTAGATTTGCTTGGCTATCTCGCTTGCTTGATATGTACGAGAGCGTGGAACGACGCTTACTACCAGCGGGCAATAAATCTAAAGGTCTATAAGTAAAGCATTTCATAGAAAATGAGAATGGACGCACCATATTGGAGTAGCCGAATACCAATATGGCTGCGTCCATTGCATACTCTCCTCAAGACCATATACATGCACTTGTTACCTGCATTTACTCCCCAATATCCTGCTTCAAGAGCTCTTGCAAGGAATGTGGGAAAATAGGTCTGCTAAGCTCCAATATCGCCTTCGCGTAAGATTGAATTTCCTTCTGAGCATCATGCTCCAGGCGTTGATTCAAGAAGTGAGCTACCGATTGCAGGGAGGCTGTCCAATACCAGCGCACATACATGCCATAGGAAGGCAGAAATAATCTAGCTTGCTCCGCGCATATGCCATCTTCTAGTGCCGCTTCATACTTGGCAACGCCAAGCTCGATGTAGTTCATCAGCTCGTCCGTGTGCTTCTGCCCGATTTCCCAGGATACAATGTCTCCACTGCCCTGCTTCGAATTCTCAGGCTTGCTTCTCCATTCCCCCTGAGACGGTATGTAGAAGGTAGGATCTTCAGTGATATATCTACGACTCGATTCATTCCAAGCCTCCAAGCTGTCGCCTGTGCCTTCCATATGGGAAGAACCTATGACATACTTCCACCACTGTCTAGCAACCATAAGCGGCGCGTACACTTCGAACTGCAGCATGACATGTCGAAATGGCGAGGTATGTCCTTCTCTAGCCAGAAATTGAATCAATCGAATATCCCGTTCACTTAGCTCCATCGATTCCTTGGCATAGGATACCCGTGCGGAGTTGACAACCGTCAAATCCGAACCCATCGTGTTGACTAACCGGACATACCCCTTATCTAATACTTGCAGCATAGACATGGCTACCACTCCTATCTAGTAAATGAGACGAAAAGAGAACATCAAGTTTCCACTCAATGCTCTCTTCATTTGGATACATATTCTATTTTAGTATACATGAATCCAAGTGGATGAACAGGTATTTCCTGGCGAATATTATTGACACTTTTCTCTGTTCAGGCACTCCTAACACAATAGATCACCCTGCACTTCCAATGAAAAAGCTGGCGACTAAGATCAAGAACACTATTATTGTTATTCCTACATACAAATAATCTTGTTCATGCAGAAAAACAAAAATAGAGATAAAGACCCGCAGTACTGGTGTAGCAATGAGCATAAGCAGTCCTGTCAGGATAATCGCATATGACTTCATTGATAATAGACCCGCATAAATTCCTGCCAGACTGGTTGGAAAGGTCTGCTCAGGATATCCACTGTCTCCAGAAATGAGGAACAGCAGCAAGCCAGCAAGGATCACCGCTGCACTAGCCAGTACCCCTACCCGAAGCCACTTGCTGACAACAATCTCTACCGCTTCCGATTTGTCATTGCGCATTTGTTCGATCTCGGACTGCTGTACGCTGCCTTCTCGCCCAAGCTCACTCATAGAAGTCCCCCCAATCCCTGTACAATCATCTGAATGGCCACATAAGCTAATACCGGAATAAACCATTTGCGAATCGTCTTGCTCTTCATCTTCTGCATGATTCTCGCGCCAGCCGTTGCCCCCATAAGAACACCCAGCGCCACCGGTGCCGAGATTGCCGGATCAATGTCACCACGGAACAGATAGACCCCCGCGCTTGCCGCGCCCGTAACGCCCATCATGAAGTTGCTCGTCGCACTCGATACCTTAAGCGGGAGCTTCATGAAGACATCCATCGCCATCACTTTGAAGCTGCCGCTGCCAATTCCAAGCAGACCCGATATGACCCCTGCCCCGTACATGACGCCGAATCCGCTGTATACATTGTCCACCTTATACGCAACCGTTTGATCCAAAGCCTTATCATAATACTCGCCTTGCAAGCGCAGCTTCTCCGCAACCGGATGCATATGTACATCCTTCGGCAGTTCATCATTCCGCTTCTTAAGCATAGTCCCCGCCGAGTATAGCAGCAGCAGACCGAAGATAATATACAGTACCGTAGGCGCCATGATTCCGCCTAGAAATGCACCGGTTATCGCTCCCACCGTTGTTGCAACCTCCAAGAACATGCCTACTCGCACATTCGTAATCCGATCTCGGATATAAGCGATCGCTGCCCCGCTTGAGGTTGCAATGACCGAAATAATACTTGCGCCAATCGCCGTCTTAATATCAACACCGAACAATAAGGTCAATGCTGGCGTAACTATAATCCCTCCACCCAGACCAAGCACTGCCCCGACGATTCCAGCCAACACGGAGATCAACAGTATTTCAATCGCTAGTAAAGACAACATCCTCTCCCCTTCCGCGCCATGTTCTTCCTCATACATATGTATACACTTTTTTATACATTCGATCAATAGATTACATCATTAACTTTACATTGTATGTGCTATAATGGGCTTAATAGGACAAGTACAAGTCGAAAGGGTTGATCAAATGCAGTTCCGTAATTTAGACGAAATCGATACACGGATTTTGCAGCTGTTATCCGAGAATGGACGCTTAAGCAATGCGGAGCTTGGACGAATGGTCAACTTGACCCGAGCGGCTGTTCGCGAACGAATCCATCAATTGATGGAGGATGGGATTATTGATCGGTTCACCATTGTCGTGAATCCGCTCAAGGCGGGCAAAACCTTGTCGATGTATTTCGATATTGAAGTGGATTGGGTGAAGCTGCAGCATGTCGTAGAACAGCTAAGATTAGCTGAGGAGATTACGAACGTGTATCAAATGAGCGGCAAGCCGCATCTGCATGTCCATGCACTGCTGGATGATCCGGAGCATGCTGAGCAGTGCTTGAGAATGCTTCAAGCGATTGATGGTATCACTTGCGTAACTAGTGAGGTACTCATTGCGCGGCATAAAGAAAGAGGCGGATTGTTAATTTAAACAGGTGCTTAGGTGCTTTAAATAAAACATAACTAACAAATAGCCCGCTCAGACAAATGGCTCGTGCATATCAGCCGTTCGTCAAGCGGGCTTTTTCATTTGCATGCTCATCTGTTCACTTCACACTTCCCCACTAAAAAAGCTACTGGTGTATGCAGCGATCCAGAAGCCACAAGCGGGGCGTAAAATTGATGTCGTTATTTAAAAATATTTTTTTCGGACAACGATTATTGAAACTCTCTTCTACTGAAGCTCAGTGGAGAAGCATTGGATCGGGCCGTCCCAGCCGTTTTCCCGAATCTCTTCATAGTTATCGTTTGTGTAGGCTGCAATTACCTTTCTCCAAAAATGCTGCGAAGGTACGTTCTCGTCAATCTGGCCAACTTTCCAATTCCCCTGAAACTGATCGAACAAAGCTGTTGCCGCATACTTTCCTACTCCCGATTGCCGATACTTTTTCATTACGAAAAATTCCGCCATCGAATAAACCGTTCTCTTGTCGTCATCCGTTCCCAACTTCCTTACGAGCGCTAATCCCGCAAGCTTCCCATTCACTCGAATGAAGAAAGGATATCTCCCTTCCTCTGTCCAGTAATGATCCAGATACATATATTCATATAGACCGTTCTCGTTGACGTCCTCAGGATCGTATTCACTGAAATCATATTTATACAGCTCCAGCAAATTGCGAAGCGTAGATTTTTGCTCGTACTCGACCTGATGCAGCGTGACCATACTCATGCCCTGCTCTCCTCCAATTCTAATGGTTTTCTCTCTTACTTCTCTCCATTTTCACAATGTATGCTTCGCTTTTGCCAATCGGTTATTCCGGCTATGATCCGGTAAAAAGCAGAGACAGACGAAAGTCGCCAATGCCAGCCCTCCGCAAGCACCAACTGATACAGAAAATGCGCGTACATAATCAGACAGCTCTGCTTCTACGAGTGCATGTCCAAGTACGCCGGAAAACACAATACCGATCAATGCCACCCCTAGCGAATTCGCCAAGTACATGCAGGTCGTGAATAGTCCTGATCCCGATCCTGCATCCTTCTTCGGAACTGTGCTCAGAACGATATTCGCAAGTGGTGTCGTGACCATGCCAAGACTGAATCCGTACATCCATAATAGGAGAAGATTACGGTAATCAAGCATTGCCCTCGCGTCATACAAGATAGAACCAATCAGCAGCAATATGCATATAGCCATGCCGATCGAGCCGAGCTTCAGTGTACCTATCCCCCATTTTTCTACGAAACGGGAGGATAAAAGAGAGGACAGAAAGAACCCGACCCCCAATGGCAGAAACACCATGCTTGTAGTTTGAACATCCTTATGCAGGCCGTATTGGACATAGTAGCTTAATAGGAAAAAGAAAGCGAACATGCCCAGGTACACGACAAGCACAGCCAACATACCTACGCGAAAGGAAGCATGCCGAAATACATCAAGATTCACCAATGGAAAGGCGTTTCTTCTCTTCGTGCGACACTCGAATACCACAAAAGTAATGAGTACACCAATACCGATCAGCAAGCAAAACCAAACCCACAACGGCCACCCCTGCCTCTGCCCTTCCGATAAAGGATATACAAGCAAAAATAAGCCACTTATGAGCAGAAGTGCACCACTCCAATCAATAGGCTGTTTCTCCCCGCTCGATTCTGGAATGATTGGCAGCAGCATCAGAACCAGCATACCGAATGGAACGTTAACAAAGAACACCATCCGCCAGCCAAGATCGAACAGGTTCCAGTTCACGATAAGGCCCCCAAAAATGAGTCCAAAAGCAAATCCAAATCCAATGATTGCACCATATATGCTGAACGCGATTGCCTTTTCTCGTGGCGGAAAGCTGACCTGCATCGTAGAAAGAACCTGGGGCTGAATGAGCGCAGCAGCCAAGCCTTGAACGATCCGAATGGCAATAAGCAGGGAAGGATCCGAGGTCAAGCCTCCAAGCATGGCCATGATTGTGAACCCGCTCACTCCAATAAGAAGCAGCCGTTTTCTTCCGTATATGTCACCCAACTTCCCGCTGATGATCAAGGCCACCGCCAAGCCAAGAGAGAAACCTGTAACGATTAGCTGCGCTTCAGCGAAGCTTGCGTTCAAGCTGTGCTGCATCGACGGCAGAGCAACCTGAATCATATAAGTGTTCAGTGAGATAAGCAGCGTCGGCAGCAGTACGATAACGAGTGCAATCCATCGTTTCGGATTCCCCTCTATTCGCTGATTACCATCCGTGTGTTGTGATGTAGTTGTCAAAATAGGAGACATTACGATTCCCTCCAGTAGTTAGAATCACATGAATACTCTAATTATGAGCCAATCATGTTCACATGCTCTACCTGAAGAGGGAGTCTTTGCCCCTATAGCGGAAATAATTGAAGAACCCTTCTACCTACATTAGGCCAAAGGATCCCCTTGCGAAATGGAAGAGTCGCCGCCATTCGAAGACGACCTTCGAACTTGATCCTGCTGTTCCAACTGCTTGAGGAACGAGCTTGGATTGCAGCCGTAATGCTTGCGAAAGGCTGCCGTAAAGTTGCTAACATTACTATACCCGACCGCGACGGCTGCTTCCCCTACATTCAGATGCCCCATTTCCATATGCCATATCGCTTTCTCGATCCGCTGCTTGCGCACCAGTTCGAATACTGTTGAGCCGAACAATTCTCGAAATCCTGCTTTCAGCTTGAATTCGTTGATCCCGACATGCTTGGAGAGTTCTCGTATCGACAAGGGCTGTTCATAGTTGTTCATTACCATTTCCCTTGCCTCATGAAGCTTCACGATATCATCGCGTCGAACGATTCGTCTCACTGTTCGATCATGAATTTCGTCAGTCTCTCCGAATAAGGCGAGGAATTCGATAGCTTTGCTCTCCATGTATAGTCGCTTCATCTTTCCCCGATAATTGCACCGAAGCATATCCGTTACACATCGATGAATGTCAGGTGTGACCGAATAGGAGTCAATACTGCCAAGGTGACGATGAAGCAATCTCTCCATGTTCTGCTTCTCGGCCGCATCAGCGGCATAGGCATACAGTTCATCCGGTGAAAATCTCACCTCGACCATATGATGGTGCATTCCTGCCTTTTTCTCCTCATATACCTGCACATCCTCCAACAGCAGCACATTGCCAGACTGCGGTTCCGTATGGCTTGCTTTTCCACCCCATTCGCAATACACTTCTCCGCTCAAACAATAACTCAGTTCAAACAGACGGCATGCCTCCTGAATGTGGAGCCTCATATCTTCCGCATAAGTGACGTCGGTCACCATGATTTCCATACCTTCACGGACGCGCATCCGGATCACACTGCCCGTTCCTATGTGAGGAGGAAGGAACACTCGCTGCTCCCAAGTGCTGCTTTCCATCTCACCATGAATCATTTCAGAATAACGCTCAAAATAATCATGGATGCTGGCTACATGAACCTCAGCTGCCATCTGATCACCTTCTATTCCACCTTGCTAGTAAATCGTCAAGCTAACCCCCACTTCGCCTTATCCATGGCCAATGTGCTCGATCCAAGCAGCAGCGAGGCTCTACTCGTAATGTGAGTCTGCATCTTCATTTCACTATCCGAGGCAAAGTAGCTATTGCCTGCAGCAAAAGCGGCAAGATAGTCTTCCCAGCTCTTAAAACAGTTTTGCAAATGGTGAGCCGCTTTAAGCTTCAACCCCCAAGCTTCTTCCTTGGTTAAGTAGCCGTAGGTAATTCCCATATTGCACATATAGATAGCCCAAGCCCCGCCAAACGCCGCAATTTCCCCGGAAGGAAGCTGGTGCAAAAATGCATTGACAATTATGACCTTGGCATGGTCAGGATGATCAACAGAGGATTCCACAAAACGCTTGCGAGAGACTGCATTGCGTGCAGCAAGACTCATATGCAGCTTCTTGTACTCCTTTCGCAGTCCATCTTCGAGCAGCCACTGAACTCGACTGAGCAATGATTCCTTATCTGTAACGCTCCAAGCGGAAAACGCCTTCTTCATCGAGCTTCTGCGCAGAATTCGATCCGTAAATGGAAAACCAAACGGAATATAATGATACCCCATCACACTGTCCGTACATACAGAAGAAAGACAACGGAAGTACAGCTCCAGTTGCTTTCTTTGTTGCTTATTGTATTCGCTTGGCATATTGGAGCCCTCCTTCTAGGTAGTCATCATTCGGTAAGTCTTGAACGTCTTCCAACCGTTCCACACCATTACTGCAAGCCACACTACCGTAACGACAAGAGGCACGCTTATAAATAGTTGAAGCCCGACATAGATGAGTAGGTATAGCCAAGTCAAGCGGAGATAGAAGTAGAGGAGAAATGATGAAATTTG
The DNA here is from genome assembly GCF_001894745.1 of Paenibacillus sp. NAIST15-1. Lineage (GTDB taxonomy): Bacteria > Bacillota > Bacilli > Paenibacillales > Paenibacillaceae > Paenibacillus_B > Paenibacillus_B suaedae. The sequence goes on along the minus strand of NZ_BBYF01000017.1, from coordinate 64,818 downwards.
TTTGCGTGCTTGTCTCTGTCCCTTTTCTTCCACTTCTTGGGCATATCTATATTTGTTAAATAACTTAATACCGTGAACATACCGTAAAATGTCATGAATATTGTCAATGTCATTGGATTGCTGGAGCTTCATACGCGCTTCCTTCAGGTGCCCTAATTGCGTATAACAATGAATGGACAGCATCAACGCATCTTGCTGATTCTCCTCAATCTGCAGCAAGCGGTTGCAGTCCGCCAAGGCAGCTTCATATTGTTCAAGCTTGTATAGGAGCTGTGCACGGTGCCATCGTCCCTCAAACTCATCGGGTTTCATCGCAATCACTTGATTGAAGCAATCCATTGCTTGCTCCATTTCGCCGATTGCTTCGAAGTATTTGCCGCGTATGAGCTCTAGGTCAGTATCGTCTTGGAACCATTCATGGGCCTCACTCAAATATGTGCCTACCTCTTCCAGTTCTCCTTGCATAAGCATATACTGCGCCATCTCACGCAGGTAGAGATAACGGTCAATATCAAAATCGATGTCCGCATCAATGAAACAATCATAGGTCAGCTCCATTGTACCGTTAACCTGTTCGAATATGTAATCAATGATTTCCCCGGCATGGCGTTCCCTTAATTCTTCCTCATGCTCTAGAAAACGGAAAGTCTTCTCCAGCACGGCCCATACCGCCATCGGAAAATAATGCTTCTCCTCAAGAAACATCACCATTTCATCACGTAACTGCGGATTCTTAATATCCCATTCCGCGTTCTCCTGGAACAAGGCTTTCCAAGATGAAGGCTGGATTCGATTTGCGAAATTGCTATACAGCTCAGATACTCGGACTAGAAATACCTGAATCGGATTTGCAGCATAAGGATAAGCTGTGCTCACAGCAACCTCTTCTCTTGCAATCGTCTTATGTACAAATGGATCTTCCAACCGTTCACCATGATCGTTCAGCCTCATGTTAGAAGCTTCTGTTGCTGCTGACCTTTTGCGCGCCAGCTTCAACGCTACTTCATACGCTTCATGCAGCATTTCTTTCCACTGTGCGTCATTTTCCGGATGCTCTAGCGTCAGCTTCTTCGCATAAGCGCTTGAGATGACAGAATCATCTTCCGTTGGCTCAATCCCTAATACATCCCATACATTCAAGTTACTCCATCCACCTTTCCCTCAACTCCAGCCGTTCCCAATATGCTTTGGTGGCTATTTCAATATTCCGATAGTCAATAGTAAAATCGAAAAACTTCCTTCAACCATTCTTTATTCTACCAATACCACAAGATATAATCCAATTTATACTAGATTCGAACTAAGTGGGAGCCCCATTTCTCTTTCAAATTTCCGGTAGCAGCTAACGAAAAATGGAGTGGTCTGACGCCTACTGCGTCAGACCACTCCACATTGCAACTTCATTCCGCATTCAATTGTACATGTAATTGTTCATAAGCATCTGCAAGCCAAGGGTGGATGACCTTCAGTGTGTCCTTGCGATCCCATAAATATTGAATATAAGCAAACGCCGCATGTTCCAGCGATATTGCGAGATTATGATGTAATTCCTCGATATAAGGAGGAATGCCTTGCTGATCCCATGCAATCTTGTCGGCAACAAATAGGACAAGATCAAGCTGCGAGGCATCGGCTCGCAGCGTAGTATGGCAGCCCACCGCATCCAGCACTTCGGCATCCTGAACGCCAAATATGTCCCGGGCCATCACCTTGGATAGCTTCTGATGGATGATCATCGGGAATTGCTCTTCTTCGGGCAGTATATCAATTCCTAGCTGCCTCGCCGCCTCAATGCGTTCCTCGTTAGGAAATACGGCGCTTATATCATGCAGCCATCCCGCCAATTCCGCTCTCTCCGGATCAGCATAATATAATTGCGCGATTCTTCTAGCTTCTGTCCCTACATCCATACAATGCTCTGCAGTGCCCGGGCTATGATTTGCGGTTAGAAACTGTTGAATATCCTGCTTCATATTTCCCGTGAACTCAATTTCTTGCACAAGCTTTTCAAATAATAGATGCATGATAGATATACCTCTCTCACTATGGAATGTCATCCCTATTAATCATTTATTTCTATTTTGAAAAAGAAATGGTCGGCTTCTTATCAGATAGCATTTAGAAATAGATCAAAACAGCGATTGAGCTCAACATATCCCAATCGCTGTTTCATGGAATCAACTTCTCATTCACTTATTTTACCGGTATGTTTATTTCAATACCACCTCGTTTTTGCGTCCTCATGCATGAATCATGAATAATCATTGGAGTCAATCCGAATGCCGTTCGTTCAACATCCCTTACGGAAATGGGTGCGGATAAGGGTTCAGTTCCTCACGTGTAAGCTTGCGATCCACATATCCAAGTTTCATCGGTACTTCCAACACTCTGTCAATCCCCTCCAATCGACGTAGATGGTGGCCAAAAGTCATTGGAAGCATGCCTGGAATCAGCACTTTCACGCAGTGTAGGCCATTGCGTAGCGTCTCGCTGGACGATTGATCAACAACAATCACGTCTAATTGCAATCGACGGAACACTTCAAGAACTTCCTCCAGCTCTTCTGTTACATCTGTACTGACCGGAACCACTGGTGTTTGGAATTCTTCGGCAAAAGAACGGACTGGACGCTGCTCCTCTAACAGAAAGTGAAGTCTTTCCGCTGCTTCTGGCAAACTGTACAGCAAGGTATGATCTTCCATCTGCTGTACCTCATACGGATCCATAAACATAGACAGTGCTTCCGAACCACGTTCCTTCCAACGTTTTTCAACCATGGAGATCGTCCCCGCAAGTTCATGGACAGCACTCTTAGCTGCTCGTATCGGGTCAAGATGAGCTCCCGCAGAACAGACTACACTCACTTCATGTTCTGGTGTTCCCCGAGCAATCGACCAGATGCTCGGAATCCCATTCTCCGTTGTTATGTTGTACAACAACACCTCATATCCTAAGACAGCCTTGATCCGTTGAATCATGAGGACCAGCTCCTCATCCCCTGAGGAACATGGATCAAGCCTTGGGCATTGGAGCTTCGCATACCAAGTCATTAAGAAGGCATCTCGTTCAACTACCTCAAATATGCCATACAACACCGCTTCTTCCAGACTGCCTCCTAATGCGCAGCCGTTAGAGGTTTCATACACGAAACTCCCTTCGTGCCCTAAGCTGTAATAGGCTACTAGATGAGGAACTAGAACGGGGCGTTCCTGTAAAAATGAATAACCCCACACCCATTCAATAGGAGTATCTGGATCAAAGGAGGCAAACGGAAAACCTTCCTGTTCGTATTGTTCTTGTGCATGAAGCCCAATTGTAGCAGGATCCATAGCAATTTCCTTCAGTTGGTTGTAACTATCGAACACAACTAGACGTTTACCGCGGGGTGTGATGCCGCAATAACGTTCCAATCCCTCTAATATGGCAGCAAGCTGACTGTTCATGAACGAATGGGAACGTCCCCCTGTCACCTCATCGTAATAGCCGAGCGGGAGATTGACGACTGCATCTGCAAATACAGAAGAAAGATGCAACTCTAAGTCGTTAAATAAGCCAGATCGACGATCCCAATAGTCGTTGAACAGAACCCCCTGTAATTCATTCATGGAACGACACCGATAGCTATTATCCAGCTTGGGAGATGGTTTAAGCACAATACTCGCTGCTTCCGGCGAATCTTCTTCTAGCTGGCCGCATACTGGACAAGCACCATAAGGAAGAATATAATGCCGCGTACAGTTCAAGCTGTGCAAGTTGATCATATAAATGTGACTGTCGGTACACAGACTGTGTCCGTTTACGCATTTCGATGTCTCCTCAACAAGTAACTGAGCCATAAATCGATACCCTGTCACTTCAATGTCCGATTCAACTCGAGGGACATAGTCAGGGTTAACCAGCATCAAAAGCATGTCATTAGTTGCATTAGTATTGCTGCCCGCTATCGACATTCTAATGTCTGCGCATTGGAAGCATCCGGATGCACCTGGCCAGTTCATTGGACCAACGAACCCTTCTTCCCCACTCAAATAAGCCGATATCCACGGAATTCCCGATTGCTGAAGCTTCTCATTCATTTCCAACAGCAAGCCAAGGTTTTCTTGATCCTGAAGCACCAATGCGATGCTCATACTTGTACTTGGAATTCCTTCATTGTGATTCGTCAATCTTGTTATGTTGTAATCGCATTGATCCATTAACTGTGCATATACGACATCCGCAAGTAATCCCTCTCCAATCACCAGGACAGTGTTCACGTAGAGCCCTCCTCTCTGAGCCGCACTCCACATACGAAGAATGCCTCTGTACCCAGGAAAGAACTGCTGTGTAAATCATATATTTCGAAGCACGAATCGTTCTTCTTGTTCTTCTCCAATACTCTTTGCACCGTTGCTATCCAATAAGCAGATGTGAACGGATAGGAAATATGAGGGATTGCGGCCGTGTTCATTGAATTATCTTCTTCGCATTGAACTAGAAATAGATCGGACGCATGCCCCTCAACCTGATTTAGCGCCTTCTGAAGGGCCTGGCGAAGCGCAATTGTGAAATCTACATCCACACTTCCATACCAATTATCCCTCGAATAGGCCCATACTACCGGATAACCTAGCAGCGGCTCCCCAACCGCAATAATAGACTCAACTCCCATGATACCTAGCGACTGCAAATAATACTGACAGCGGCTGTCTGCTACATGTTCAAATCGCAGTCGCGATACGATCATCTGACTCGCTCCGTGTCGGCTGCGGTCAATACGATCCTGCAACCGTTTCGTCAAGCATGCCCTAATTCCCCGTCCAACAGCTTCAGCTGCCTCACAACCAGCACCTACACCGATAGCAGCCACATGATCATTCCCCGATACAGGGAACAGAAACGGTAATAAACGTGCCGCATACGCTTCCAATCCTGCAAGCCCCGACTCACGTCGAGCCTCTTCATGTGTCAATCCACTGCATATGATTGCTGGCAGTAGTCGGACAAATGATTCAGATGCCGGATCAATCGGCTGAACCATGCATTGTGCGAGAGGAAGCTGCACAATTCCCGCCTCTTCCCATTTGTGAAAAATTCCAATTGAAGAGGAAGTCATATCTGCGAAGCTGGTATACCAATCTGAATCATTCATTCGCTCAGTACTTGCTGTGATGATTTCATCCACTGTAAATATACGGCAAGCCGCCTTACTCCCTCGTTCAACATCGATGAGATGTGAACGAATGGAATGCCAGCTCCCTGTTAAGCTGTTCGGATCAAGAATATAGCATTGATCTCTACAATTCCCGTCTCTTCCTGCTGTCACTTCCCGATGATATTCATGCACAACCAGATTTGTAAGAATATGAAGTGCCGTTAACGAGAAGCTCTGTTGCTCATTCTCACTTCGGAACACGGTCGGGTGCAGGCTCCGCCACACCGCTTCTGGTCGTGCTGTTCCGTCCACATCTAACAATGGCCCAACTAATCCAACCCCACGTAAGGTTATCGCAGACAGAAGGGGTTTCCCCTCCAATTCACATGCATCCTGAAGGTCTCTCCATTCAGCCAAATTATCAAGTTGGGCAGCGTATAGGATAAAACGGTATGGTCGAATAATACTGCGCCAATCTTGTTTGAGATCTCTCCGTTTCATCGTGACATTTGGGGTCAATCCTCCCTGTTCGTCAGGCTCCTGATATACCGCAAATGCAACATGATCGGGAGTTTCCGTGTCAGTTGTGCAAACCGTCAGTGTGAAGTTTCCCGCTTTATGCCAGGTTTTAACCAATGAATCCAGCATGGATCCCGAGCCAATAGCAAGTACTCCCTTCTCTTGCTTAGACATAAACAATCCTCCTTTCCCACAAACACCTATATTTCATTGAATTCGATTCGCTTCGTTATCGTGAATCCGACCTAGAAATGTCATTGTTAACGTATGTCGACGTCCGCTTCACTATGACTCGCGTACAGCCCAGTCCTACTGCAACAAAAAAAGAGCTGCCTCATGTCATTAGCGTAATGACAGTTGAGACAGCTCGGCGCTCCCTTACAAGAGCTTTATGTTCTTCTTCAAATCCTCAATAGATTGGATAGGCTTGAGTTGATCGTGCTCTAGATGAAGCATTTCGGTCTTTGAGATTTCATTTTTTTGAGTCCCTTTCGTCTCAGCTGCCCTAACGAAGACACCCATTGGTTGAGAGGTTCTCACCATATCATTGATTACCTCACGCAATTGCTCCAACACATGGTCGCCTATATCGACAGACTTCAATCGAATAAACAATTCAGGAACATCCTTGGGCTTTACCGGAATGTGCACCCCATCCTGATCCTGATCACCGCTAAGCCCTTCGGTAAGTGATAATGTGTAATATGCGTATTCAATCTGAATCGACTCAATATCTTGAAGCTTGAACAGATCAGGATGCTTTACTTGCAGTCCATCGCGAATAGATTCAGACCAATACACAAGGGTATAATCGTCTTGCAATCGCTTCCCAACATAGTTGCCCTCGGCGTCGAAGTCACTATCATCGTCCACACGAATAATCGCTTTGTTCGAATCCTTCACGTTATATACTTTCGCTGTATATACTTTAAATTTAAAATTATAAGAACTTCCTTCCGCTGCAACATCCATATTGTACTTTTGTTTCATATAATCGATTGCCTTCCGCTTTACTTCAGCATGTTTCCAAGGTAATCCTTCCATTTCCGTATAGACGAAAAACACAAAGGACAAAAGCAAGACAACAACCACAATCGATATTATTTTCTTCATGCAACACCTACCTAACCTAATTGTACACACTAGCTTCATTGTTCTCGCTTCTCCGCGTAACTGATTCGTGTACTACATGCGAGTGAGGGGTGTACAGTATCACTTCATCTTTTATATGTTTTCTGCATGATCCTTTTGAAGCTTGGCAAATAGAATAGCATCTATAAACCTGTCATTTTTGCGATAGCACTCCTGCAGCAATCCTTCTTGGTGGAATCCGGACTTCTCAAGCAGTTTTTGTGAAGCCGTATTTGTTCCAAACACATAGGCTTCGATTCGGTTTAATTGCATCTCCTCAAATCCAAATGCGACTATGCGGTTCAATGCTTCCGTCATCAGGCCCTTATTCCAATGGCTTGGATTCAATTCGTATCCTATCTCGGCTTTGCAATCTGCTCTCCGCCAGTTGTGATAGCCGCAAGTCCCAATGATTCTATCCTCCGATCGAAGTGCAATTCCCCAGCGAATGCTGCTCTGTCCTTCCTCAAATCGTTGGTTCCATCTCTCTATTAATTGTTCGGCTTGTTCAATCGCCACGAAATTTTCCAAGTTATAATACTGCGTTACTTCGTCCGTTGAGAAGTTCTCGAATAGATTGGGCGCATCCTCCGACCTGAGCTGCCGTAGAATCATTCTGTCCGTTTCTAATCTAGGAAATGTTGATATCATCTTGCTTCCTCCTTCAATTCTTCATGTTCTTTAATTCATCCAAGATATCCTGAAGCTGTTTCATTATCTTCTTATCATTATCAAGCTTCTTCTTGGTGTGAATTTCAATTCTGACGAGTGTAGCTAAGAAGAAAAACGAAATAATAAGAGCAGACCACTCCATATTCATTTCACCTCAGTTTACATTGTCGTTGACCAGCTACACGCGTATGGGCAAGACACTTCTGACCTAGTTCCACCCGTTATCCAAATATTTGCGCTGCAATCCCGTATAGTGTACGATTTCTTGCCGGCAGCTGTTGTGCATTCTTAATCATCACCGGAGGATGAGTCTCTCTCTCAAAACCAGCCTGTCTCAAAAGCTCGATAAATTCAGGTTGTTCCTCTGGCACATCAATACGAAGCAGCTTGCCCCGGTTACCTTCGGCCAAGTAATGAATCATGGCTGATGCCGCTTCCTGCTGTACAGCTACCACTGGTCCAAGAACGAGATACTTCGGGCCTTGAACGGCAAATCCATACCCGATCAGAGTACCTTTGTTATCCAGTACAACTACCCCCTGCTTCGCCTGTTTCCAGCGAGCAGATAGGAATGTCTCTCTGTCTGCTCCAACGGCCAACTGATCCAGTTCACGAATCCCAGGGAAGTGTTCCAACCCTAGCGGCATGGTACGCATTTCAGAGACAGAATCACTCCGATTAGATAATGTGTTGTAGCTAGAACATACAAGCTTATTGACGTACGACACGATATGATACCCCATGCCTTCATACAAAGGTCGGCCTTCTTCCGTTGCAATCAGCATTATGGTATCGCTGTTATCAACAGCGTCCATACAAGCTTGAACAACCGCCCTCCCTAAGCCCAGCCCTCTATAGCGTTGATCAACGATAACCATGCCAATGGTAGACAATCCAGGCTTGTAGGTAAGAATAGCAGCACTTGAAATAATGTCGCCTTGCTCATTGCGATGTCCCCATACCGTGCCAGATGACATAATCGTCTGAATATCCTGTTCATCATAATCCCACCCAATCGAAGCGGACAAAGCAATGAGTCCTTTAGTATCTTTCCTGTCGAATTGCTCCACAGCCAGTTGTATTCCCGTCTGCTTCTGCATCTTATCTATCACCTTTCTGTTTGCTTGAAATTGAAATAAAAAGAACCCCGCACATCAGATAAATATTCTCTAAGGCTGGGTTGTGGATAAAAATTGTGTATTCCATTATTATACATTCGATAGACGAGTAATTCAAAGCTTCAAACGGTAGAATTCACCATCCTGCGGGCGACACTCTCGCTTCAGCATTCCCATGATAATCAAGGTCTCATAGGAATGCGCCGTTCGAATACACTCTCTTAACATCCCTACTCGAAATCCCGCAGCTGCGTAGATATGCTTCACACGTACGTTATGCTCCTTCACATCCAGCCACAATTACATAACCAACCTTCCGGTTACTCATCGTGTCTATAATCAGATGAAGATAATCATCGCTTTGAATCGTGTCCACATGCTTTTCCCGAGGCCATGATCTATTCCTCAATTCCATTCTTCGAGCCTGGTTGAATGTTCCCTGTCGTAGACCTCGTCCTTGTAAACTGCATCAATTGGTAAAAATAAGATACCCCGCACATCTGGGACTCGATCATTTTATCTAAATAAGTCCTAACATTCGCAGCCACATTGATGAGCCCCTGAAGATCCGTATGTTTGACCAACGCAAGGGATTGCTTAAAATTCACAGTATCTTCTGAATACACGGAGCTTTGCAGCACTTGAATCAACCTGATTTTTAGCAAATGGGATCTACTATATCGGCGATAACAGTTGTCAGGGTTCCTATCCGCCGTTACATATCCTGCTTGCTCCCAGTAGCGGATCGCCGATTTAGGTGCCTGTGTCAGTTCGGATGCTTCGTTGATGGTGAACGGCTCTTCGTCATAAGGAGAACTATTTCGTTCAGCTTGTATACGAATATCCTGGATTAACCTCTCTAATTTCTCTTTTTCCTCATATAAAACGATTTCTGTGTCCCTAATGATCCACATTGCATCTTGCGGCTTGCCTTGACGGAGACAACGAACCACCTCGGTCGTTACTTCCATTCCGAATGCCGGGGCCATCGCTTGAATACACGACAAATAGGCTGCGTGCTGGTCTGTATAAATACGGTAGCCATTCGATGATCGTTCAGCTGGAGGTATAAGGCCTTTAGCCTCGTAATTCCTTATGGTACTGGCGCTAATCATGAATCTCGCCGCCATTTTTTTGGGACGCATCCTCAACGCTTCACCTCTCCTCATAACAAGCATTCAAGATTAAACAAAGTTATAAGGTTTTCAATAATAATGGTTGATATTCCTTCTTGTTTTTTGCTTAACCTTTGAATTGGCTTGCATGTAATACAATAGAATTGCATTGAAGTGAAGGAGGCGATTGTTGGTGAAGAAAGAATTTCTGGTTTTCCGGCAAGACATGACGATCGAAGAAATTAGTAAGACGGCAAACCGTTTTATCGAGTCCGAATGGAGATCATTGTACGAATTATGCCGTTCATATTCAAACAGCTGGAAGATGCCGGTTTCAGTACTGTGGAGAAGCTCGAAGAAAATGACTTCGTTATCGCGGAACGCTTGATTTTTCGCAACTCCCTTGAGAAATGGGGGACGGAAGACAACAGATCAAGAATATTTTGGAACGTAATCCATGACAAGCAAGGCAACGCAATCGGCACCATACTCACGGAAATTCCTCACTCCCATCTGAAATTCGACATCCCTTCTGCACCGGTCATTTACTCTCTGCAGGAGAGTCTGAAGGAGCGGATCGTGCAAGGAATCAGGCGAATTAAGGAATTAGGCTAGGCCCAATAAAATAGAGATGTATATTTCGGAAGAGAACACATCCATAAACAAAACAACTAAAACAAAGCATATATGAAACTAACGGGTTGAAACAAACAGGGAGCAGATTGCGGTATCAACTGCTTCCTGTTTTGCATTATTCGGCAGAAGGAATATATCTCCGGATAATTCTAGTTATACGCAATTTCATTCGCCTGCTCTTGAATCATTTGCTGAAAATGAAACCGTATCCTACCTCCTCTCCTCAATGCTGCTATTTCAGGCGCTTCAAAATACACAAAAATCGCTCTACGCCTGGATACTTCTCTCCAAGACTTGTAATCTCGAAGCCTACTCCCCGGTAAAAGCCGACTGCATCATTATCCGTTTCTGCTTCAAGTCTAGTGATATTATTGCTCTTCATAAATTCATTGATCATCGAGCGGCCGATACCTTGGCCTCTATGATTTTGTTTAACCGCAATATGCTGCAATACGGCTTCTCCGTACGAGTGTTTGCTAATTCCTATGAGTCCAACCAACTCCTCTTGAACCATCATTCCGTACAATTGCAGAGATTCATCGCTCTGATACATCTCAGCCTGTCTATTAATCTTCTCCTCATTAGGATACATGCATAGAGCCAGCAATTCACGCACTTGCTCCCAATCGGAAGAGCTTGCTAAGTTCATTATCGTGTCCATCCTTCATACTTCCCCCATGTAGCTCTTCTATTTTGAATACCAAGGAGAAGGTTCCATCGGATTACCCCTCCTTGAACGTTCAGAAAAATCATTCTACTCACAAATCCACAACGAATCAAAATCAACGAGAAACAATAGAAAAAAATCTCTAGCCGAACCCGCTCATGGGCTGCAATTTATTGCTAACATTATGGACAATCTTACATCGGGAGTTAGACTAACCTCTGTTCAAGCATATTCATCAGAAAATCTTGTCGTTGCTTGTCTATATTTCTTATTTCCCCAACAATAATTAGGGCCTTAATCAAACCAGCCTTTTCTTTTGAACCATGCGTACATTCCAATGCCGCCGCCAACGAGAATTCCCAAAACGATAAAATAACCCCATTTCCAATGAAGCTCAGGCATGTTATCAAAGTTCATACCGTATATTCCAACTATGAAAGTTAGTGGCATAAAAATGGTCGTTATGACAGTCAATGTCTTCATGATCGTATTCATTCGATTGGAGTTTAAGGACATATAGCTGTCTCTCATATCAGCAGTCATCTCACGGTTCGATTCAATCATTTCGGAGAGCTTCAGCAAATGGTCATAAATATCTGTGAAGTAGAGCATGTTGGTCTTTACGCCTTCGATGCGCTCGGAATTAATGATTCGGTACATCAATTCCCGCATCGGCAAGATCGTTTTTCGCAGTTTTAACAGCTTGGATCTGATTTCAAATATGTCGTTCATCACGCTTTGGATAGAGTCTTTCCCCTCTTTGGATTCAATGTCAGACAATTGATCTTCAAGCTGATAGGCCGCAGGGAAATATTGATCGACTAACTTATCAATAACCAAATGAGCCGCATACACATGGCCAGCTTCGAACAACTGCTGATTCTCCGCAATGCGATTCCATGCGTCGTCGATTTCCTGTGACGGATTCAAATGAAACGTTACAATAAAATTGTCTCCCCAAAACAAATCCACTTCTTCCGCCGCAAATGTATGAGGGTGGAGTGAGTGCAGAACAAAAAAATGAGTGTTTTCATAATGATCAACTTTCGGCCGCTGCAGCAAATGATGCAAGCAATCTTCAACTGCCAGCGGGTGGAAATGAAAATACTGCTCCAGGAGCAACGCTTCTTCAGGCGAAGGTTCATTGAAGTCGACCCAGTACCACTTTGCTTGTATCTGCTTAAGCTCCTCTAAGGTAATATCCCTTCTCAATTCTAACTTATCCGTCACAGCCAATACACGAATCATAGTACATCGATCCCCTCAAGTTAGTTAAATGACATTCAGATAAAATAGGATCCAGTTGTATTATGTGTCATAATCATAACTTACTGCGTATAAATCGGACGACCATTCAGGCGATATGCTTTCCATACCTTTTGAAAGGTGAAATACAGTCTCACTTTGAGACTTGCTCGCCATAGTTTGTACCGATTCGACCCCAGCTGATTTTGTTAGTTCATAAATTTGAGAAATCGATAAAAATGAAAATTTGTATATCCGATTTACCTTACTGACATCTAAGATTTGATTTTTGCTATTCCAAACGGCGTTCATCCCCACGCTCTTCACGATTTTGATTTTACAGGCAGCATCAACTCGATAATTTCTTCTCCTTGATCGCCTTCGACAGATACTCTTCGAATTTCAATGCCGTATGAATCAGCAAGTTCATAGGTTGATTGCTTAATCCAGTTATATAAAAAGTCATAGACTCGATAAGCTTCATGAGGTTGTCCTTGATAGGCAGCTCGAACATAAGTGCTGGCAGGAAGGGTAATCGAACTCATTCCTTCGGGGATGTTTTCTAATGAAGATACTTCTAAAGCAGCCATCCATGTGAAGGGATCCGTTCTGTAATCATAATTGGGTGGATCGATAAAGATACCAATCGAATCATTATTCATTCGGTGTTCGATTTCACTTATCCGACTTTCGAATGCATCGTGAAGCTTCGGGATATTTCTTTCTTCCCGTTCAATTGGCAAGATCGCTTGTAAAGAAACACCTACTGCCATCATCGACCCTTTATCAACAAGTATTGCCTCCATGCCCGCATCTCCCTTCAATATATAGCATTTATACAACGATTATGGAACGACAACTCCAATTTCCTTTTGGTATTTGCTATGACCGTCTGTACTCCCTACCTTCTCAAAGCCTTGTGTCACGTAATACGCATTCAACTTCTCATTATCACCAACGCAATCCAGCCGGATATACTTCTTGCCAGAAAGAAATTGCAAGCCATTCTCTACCCACGCTACGATATGCTTGCCTATCCCCGCCCCAGCATAGTCTCGTGACACGGCCAAGCGATGAATCATTACAGAATCTCCTAGGTCGGTATCAGGCCAAATATGGAGATCCCACTCTTCTGGTTCCATGAGCACACAAACCGTGCCAATCACAGTATCTCCTTGCAATACAACATAGGCAGATCCACTGTCAATGCTCGCTGTAATATCATCTCTGCCGTATCCGTCAAGAAAATGTCCCCATTGTCTTATTCCCTTGCTGTGGAGCCACTCAGCCGTCTCTAGAAATATGTTCAGCATTGCCTCAAAATGCTCAGATGTCGCCTGGCAAATCAGATATTCCTGAGCTAAGTAATCTTGCTTGATGATCGTATTCTCCATTATTGTCACCTCGTATGATGTTCCACTTATTCCTCTTCTAATAATAGGATGCAAAACAACCCACATCTAGCGAATATCGAAAGGTGGGTTGCAGTACGTTTAGTTATGCAGCTATTCAAAAACGGATCTAAGGGATAGAACTCTCACGAAGTCCTCTTTTCTTCCTATCTCAGATTTTAACTATACCACATTTTCTCACAAAACAAAAGAACGAACGTTCGTATTTTTTCGTTCAAATGACAGCATCAAGCTCGAACAATAAGGATAGAAAAGGAGTAACTTTACACTTGGGCAAATCTTCAATGGCAATCCAACAAGCACCAAGTGAATCCTCCCCATCTCCGCCCACTCTCAATTCATGATCATTAGGTATGTCTACATTGTAAATGATGCCAATGTGGTGGAGCTCTTCTAACGTATCCTCAGCATAGGGATAAATCAGGGTGTAGGAGAGAGCGGTTCGTATCGTTCCCGAACAATTCGCGATTCCTGTTTCCTCTTCAATTTCCCGTAGCAGCGCTGCATAGGGCTCTTCTCCAAACTCAATTCTTCCACCCGGAAGATCCCATTTACCGGTATGCGGGCCTCTTGCTTTTTTGATCAGCAGGATTTCATTATTTCTCATCATCACACCATAGACTCCAAGGTGAGTATGTTTTATTACGCGGTTCTGACTCACTACATCTCAGCCCCTTCTGTTAAGAGGATCGATGCAAGTTCTCTGCTCTGTCGTGTCTCGCCTACTGCCTCAACATTTCTTACTCCGAACGGGACGTGGACGGAAGGTGCGATTCTCGCAACTCCTTCTATATGCCCAACCTGGTCATCAAAGAAGATGTGTGGTTTAAAGATTTTCAGTACCCGCTCCTTCTCAACTCCGCCTAAGAAAAATGCTTCATCAATCCGAATATCCAGCTTTCGTAGAGTGGAAATCACCCGTTCATGCGCAGGCGCATTCCGTGCCGTCGCGATAGCTACTCTTATTTTCGGTCGATAATTTGGATTCTCAATTCTACGATTGATCTCTCTCCGCTGCAGCTTGGAAATTTCGAGAAAGAAACGCAACAATGGCCCGGCAGGGAGCGGCTCTCCCGCCTTCAACCGCTCATGCTGGTGAAACAGCTCAATTGCTCCCTTTTCATATACAGCCTCTGCCGAATCATCTGCAATAATACCGTCGAAATCAAAGGCAATACGGAGCTCTTCATCTTCCTCATCATCAACATAATCAGTCGGATACACGCAACCCGCTGGCAACCCCAACTCAACGGCCTGCTTCACATCATCCTTATTGCCAGACAAGAAGAGCGACGCATTAAAAGCATCCATATATACAAACGGATCATTTCCCGTGACGAATACCGCCCGTGTAATAGGCAGACCATAATACTCTATCGATTTGAATACGCGCAGGCCGGTATCCGGATCATTGCGGGACAACAGAACGACCTCTACGGCTTGATCACCGATATCCGCATCGTTCAGACCGAGCAATCTCTTAATAAGTGGGAAAGCCACACCTTTATTCAGCACTCGCTTCTCATTCTCACGCTGATACTTCCGATATTCTTCTTCACCATGTTCCTGAAAAACAGCATCTGATTCTGTCAAATCAAACAACGCACTCGACGCTACAGCCACTACCAATTTATCTTGGATGTGATACCCCATATCATTTTCCTCTCTGCTAGATCTCCTGTCCTTTTTGGATATGCTCGCGCATTTTCTCCCCAATGATGTCATAGAACGACACGATATTATCCTCAGGACCGTTGACGATGCGTTTATATGCCTTCCCTATCGGATTGGCCTGGGCTCCATGAGCAATCAACAGGTACCCTCCATCAACCTCTTCCCATCTGCATGCTTCGCCCAGTTCAATCCTCATAATCTCTCCTACATAGATGCCCCAAATCGCCGCTATTGACCACACCTCTCGATCGAGCGGCTTAACCATATCATCATGACTCGCATAATCATTCGCGTAGTTATCCAATATGTCTTCCACCCGATGAATACTCTCGCTGCTGAAGTCCAGCGTGTGCCCCGTCTTTTCAGCAATTTGAATGGCTAGCTTCGTATGATGTACGACCATTTCATGCAAACTGTATGCTTCCATGTTGTTGTCCTCCAATTTATTCTCGTTGTCGTTATTCTCTATCTTTTCATGAACAAGCATGCCCAGGCTCACTATACTAGTTAGTTTCACAGTAACGCCTTCTGAATAAGGATGCCATTCTTCTTTCCCAGTCCGCTGTTTCTTAATGATCAACTTCTTTTACATACCCGGCCATTTGTTCCTTCCAATACTCCCAAGCAGCCAAATATTCAGGTAAATCATGCGGATGGTGCTTAATACTTAATCCGATTCGTATGTACAATTGAATCATAGCTTCCT
This sequence comes from Paenibacillus sp. NAIST15-1, assembly GCF_001894745.1. Taxonomy (GTDB): domain Bacteria; phylum Bacillota; class Bacilli; order Paenibacillales; family Paenibacillaceae; genus Paenibacillus_B; species Paenibacillus_B suaedae. Next base: position 48,789 of record NZ_BBYF01000017.1, on the reverse strand, counting down.
TGAGCAATATGGACTGTTCTGATACTTAGATGCTAAACATTCATTCCTTCACACTTCTGCTTCCCAGTCCATTCAGACTTGCGCAGCTTGTAATACAAATGCGGCTGCTTGTCGATATCGATCTCACTATACTGAATAAACCCACACTTTTGGATCACTTTATTTGAAGAAATATTGTTCAAGCGTGCAACTGCATTCAGCTCAGTTACATCCGTATTCTCGAACAAATAGGTGATAAGCGCTCGCGCCGCCTGCGTCATATATCCCTTCCCGGAATAATCTTGAGAGATTGCATACGCAATTTCCCGATTCGGAGACGGCAATTCATCCTTCATCCCTGTTACGCACCATCCTATAAACGCACCTGTCTCCTTCAGCACAATTCCTAAGCGTAGGCAAAGATCACCAATGTGTCCGTCTTCTGCAACCGCCTGCAGAAATTGTTTATTTTCTACCAACTCGTAGTTGGCCATCCAATCCAACCTTTGCTCCTTCGATGCGTTCCAATCCGGTAAGAATTCCAAAATAGCAGGCTCCTGCGTTAATGCACATATAGCATCCACATCTTCCATTCGATACTCCCGCAGCAATATGTCGCCACAATCAATTGTTAACTCTGTCATTCTGGTCAGCACTCCCCTGATGATACAATGTCGCTCCCCCAGAAGGGAGTTCGATTGCCATTCTTACAATGTGTAACCGCTTCCCGAACAGGATACGGAAGCAGATTATGCTCGTCCATCTCATTGACATGAATCCAATAAAACTCCAAATGTGCTTCCATCGATCTGGGATTCCGAGTTGGATCGATATCATGTACATCAGTTATAAATAAATGATTGATTTCCTGATGATAAACATTGTTGTCTTCATAGCCCGCTTCAACCGCACCAATATACTGCTTCACTTCACACTGTAGGCCCATCTCTTCGAATATTTCACGAGACAGCGACTCCTGCATTCCTTCCCGAAATTCAACATGTCCACCAGGCAGGAACGTATTGTCCATCCCAATACAATGTGCCACTAGCAGGTATTCCCCTGATAAAATAATGCCTCTGGCTAACACATGATATTTTTGTCGCATCTCATGCTGCATTTCGAACTCAATCCTCTCCGATGTCATCGTTATATGAAGCTTTATGTAGGAATGCACTTGCGAATCTTTCATATGAAATCTCAATTACGAACGACTGGTATGTGCCAAAATATTCACAACCTTACCGAAAGGATCACGCACATAGAAGCGTCTCACTCCCCAAGGCTCATCTGCAGGCCCGTATTCAATCGGGAAACCAGCAAGCTCCATCTTTTCCAGAACAGCGTCGACAGCATCGACATCATCCACTTCAATCGACACATCCGGAACAGGCGTGTCTGAACCTCCTTGTGACGCTATACTAATCTGAACACTCATTTGAGCGTCATTTCCATAGGTAGCAATCCAACCGTGATCCATCATGAGATCAAGTCCCAATATTTCCTCGTAGAAACGCTTGGCTTCCGATAGATTCAATGCAGCTATATTGGCAACGATTCGTTTAACCGTCATAGGTACCTCCATCATGAGAAATCAGACCTTGACTCCGTATTCACCTTATACTACCATGAACTTCCTTTCTTAAAGTGTACTTTACCTACAAAAGGAAGTATATACTTTCATTCCGATGAAGCGATGATCACTATATGCATCGTAATTTTGAATTGTTTTGTATAAAAGCTTTTTCGGGATTTGGCAAAAAAACAAGCCAGAGCGTGTTGCTCGAGCTTGTCGGAATTTGATTGATTCTACTGTTTAAAATTTCTTTTTGCCCCAACGACCTAAATAGTTTTGCGAAACGATGAACTATTTCAAGTACTATGCCAAAAGTGCGCGAATCTTTTTCCTTTTTGCAGTAGAAACATCGCCGTTTGAAACGCCGACACTAAGCAAGACTGGTGAATTATATTCTTTGGCGAAGAAATCCTCTGCTTTTAATTCCGCCAATACCTCCGTACAAAGATCAAGCAACTTATCGCGGAAACGTTTCATTTTGCCATCTGATCCCAAAGCCGCACTATACATGGCAAGTTCGTTGCAAATCGGCTCGAACAAATCGAGCGTAAAATTTGTGCCTTCATAACGCCATTCGTTAGTGGCGTAAGCAAAATAATCCTTATCTGAGGGATCTTCAGCCACAAGTTTTTCGAAATGTGTTTTTGTATTTGCCGCGTCCGCTACCATAGAGCCTTCATCATCAACGTACAGGCCAAAAGAGATAATTACTTCATGTCCATGCGCTTTTATTATTTCGCGGAATGATTTTTGTGCGGCTTGTTTCAATGGTGCTTTTAATGCTGCAAAGTCAAAGGCGGGCAGTTTGGGCATAACGATAAGGTCTTTGATATATGCATCAAAAGTAGGGGCAACGGTTGTCAATTCCCAATAATATGTTTCGTTAATATTCCGCCAGTCTTCTTTTCCATTGACAGGTTCGCCGTTTTTGCCACGTCGAACTTTTCGAGTTATGAAAGCTACAGACGGCTCCCCGCTTGTCCCACACTCCAAATAGTTTAAAACAAAGAAATCATAATAAGGCGCACCCAAGATGCCGCAAATTTCCAATAGATTTGGAATGTCATAGAAGAGCGGGGGCATATCACGCGCCTTGTGTCCGGCATAGTGCGTTGGAAGACTTTCATCTCCAGGACGGTGACCGATTGCATTAATATAATCAATTTTTACATGCCGAATCGTATTGCCGGATCCATCAAGAATAGGAAAGCCATTGCGTTTAAGTAATCCACCATTTTGAGATGTGGACACAAACTCAATGTAAGAAGCGGGAAGTTTAACGCCAAGCCGTTGCTCCAACGCTGCTAATTCCTCATCGGATGGCAGTGGCAGGGTAAAATACGCTGATCCTTCCCTCTTCCATAAGTTTTTAAAATCAGCTTCAGTAAAATAACTCATCTAGGTACCCCTTTTCACAAGCATTCTTTGCGTTCACCCAAAACATCCAAAACAAGGCGTAACACAAACGTCGCCACGCAAAATATAATTATTGCCGTTCGCTAAAATTGATCTCCCTACGCCGTATTGCTTATTCGATGTATGTAAATACATGCCCTTACTACTGATCCAGTTCTTTGCACGTTCCGTTCACTTCATCCCAAAATTCATTGTTCAAATCAATTTCTAAAGACAGTTCACTTAATTCAAAGGGAACCTCTAAATCTTTACTTTTGAGTACTCTCAAAATCTGTTCAAATTGTTCTAACGTATCTGCAATTTTAATCGGAACCCACTTTCCCGTTCCGTGATATGAAAAGTAGACAGGAAAGCCATGATCTTTTTGAGTAAAGTCAATACAAAAAGGATCGTCCATCGTGTTCACCGCGAAAACATACCAGCCATCTTGCCAATCGCCGTTTTTATCTGAAACGAGAAATTCCCCTGAGAGAGAGTTAAAGCGATAGCCTTCCTGTATTTTATTAAAATCATTTATGTCTGCGTAATATGCTGGGAGCATTCCTATATAATCAAAGCAGAAATCAAGATTAATAAATTCTACTAGCTGCTTCGGCAAGGTTGGAATCTGTTTGGCTTCCTCGGGGATTCGGGCTTCAACGGATATCACTTCCTCCCTATCACCCCTTTCGATGATTTGAAGGATCTCTGGGTTCTTTAGTCGTTTAACTAAGTTGTCGGCTGTTCCAAAATACACCTTTTCCATAAGCGTATATGGCAATGACTTAGATTGTTGGTATAAATGTGTTGCATTCGTGGTGAGTTGCAAAGCTTCTCTAAGATGTATCAGCCCCTTCAAGCCATCAGGTGGCAACTTAACAAGCACGATATCAACCCATACACTATTAGCTCTATCCTTCATCGTCTAAAACCTCCAGTCTGTACTGCAAATACGGTAGCATACCCACCCACTAAAATCTACATTTAGATACAACCGCTATTTTAGCGATTGAACTTTTTGGAGTAATCTGCTGTAATTAATGTAGTTGAATTTTGATAGAAATCGTTGAGAATTTATATAGTCGAGGATTTAAACATATGTTAACTTTAAAACCTGTAATGCCCGAATTCAAAATATCCACCACTGACCTAAAGGTAGTTTATACAGAATCAGATGGTGTAAAAGTTGAAGTTGGTGCTATACCATTGAAAAATCCGCAAAGCATGGATTGGGACAAGTGTGTGAATATTGAAATTTGTTTCCCACTAGTGGCAGAAGCTAAATGCGTAACTGTACCTTTCTATGAGAATCATTATAATGGTTATCATATTGATGTCCCTGATCAAGAAAAATTTCATCATTTAGGTTTTTATGAAGTGGTTAATTCTACATACCTACAGGAAAACGTTAAAAAATATGACCCTAAAAATAGGCTTGGTCTAAGGCATTATATGATTACAGGATATGATGGCTATGTTGAATTAATAGCCTCAACGTTTTCGGTCAATGAATAACTGCTGTAGATTCTTACACGAGTGGAGTTGTTGAGATGTTTAAGCTAAAGGACATTGGAACCGATACGTCGCTTCCTGATCTTGTCAGACACATCAATGAAGGCAATCTATCAGAGCTGCGCGATGCCATTGCACAGGGCTGGGATATGGAACAAGAGATTAGAATAAGCCAATATACGACTGTGATCCCGATAGAAGCAGCCTTAATTGCGGGACAATTCGAGGTAATTAAATTGCTTATCGAGCATGGTGTGAATTTGAATCATAAGAAGGAACCGTCCTTCCTGCTCGCTGTTCGCTATTGTGAAGAGGAGATCATAAGATACATCGTAGCACATGGAGCCAAGGTCGATGCCCTAGATCAGCTTAAGTCCAATGCCTATCAACAAGCTTATTACGGGAACAAGCACAACCTTCCGCTTATCCATGAGCTTGGCTTGGATGCAGCCAGTTATGGCGGCTATACACTACGTAAAGCCGTTAACGATCGGGATTGGCGTACAATTGAATTTATGCTTCAGCATGGCGTGGATATCAATTTCAATAAGCCGGATATGGTCTTCCCTTATTGTGCTACCCCCTTAACCACTGCCGCACGAAATGGCGATATGAAGATGGTTCAATACTTAGTTGAACATGGAGCGGACGTGTGTATATGTGAAAAAGGCGGTGATCGTGCCTATACGATTGCTGTGCAAAATAAAGATACCGCGATGGCCGAGTATTTGAAGTCCTTGGAGCCTGCTGATTATCATAACATTGAAAATAAAAGATTGGCATTGAAGAGCTATAAGCTGCCGCAAGGACTGATTGATTTTCTAATGGGAGACAAGCTGCGAATCGATTTGCCTGACAATGAGCTGGAAATCGGCTACATCGAGTTCTTTACTTTTTCAGATACGATTGAAATGAAGGCAGGAAGGAAGAAATTGCTGCGTCTCACCGCGGAAGTTGATAATTATACTTCGATTCTCCTTGTCTGGAATCCAAAGACGAAATGCGTCGGCTACTATGATGAAGAACATCAGGAATACGGAGACGTATGCAGCTTCGAAGATTTCCTTGCACAGCCAGAGCTCTATATGACGAAGATTGTCGAGGGAGATTTGGTGACATAAAACAGTAGTTCTAATTTTGTGTCATACATATGATGTAATGAGAATCAGGTTAGTAAGCTCTCGAAATATCGAGAGCTTCTTTATTGTATATCTAGTTGATGCTAACCTTCTAACACAGTTTTCACTACATTTTCTCGATCATATTGCACACCATATTGCCAAACGTTTTAATATCCTCTAAATAGTCATAACTTGCAGGATTTCCACCCTGTTGATTGTACATTCTTACTGCCACCGTTTGATATTTCGGAATGACAAGGCAAGCGCAGCCAGTTATGCCGAGCGATTGAAACGAACCTCCCGGAAGCTGATCCCCCAGCTCAGATGCAGCGCGCGGAATATCCTGAACAAACCAGAAGAAACCGTTCCTCGGCAAATGCGTCTCTAATTGAGACGGAGTACATATGGATGTAGCCAGCTCGAAGATTTCTGCTGGAATGATTCTTGTTCCCTCGTACATGCCCTTATCTAAATGAAGCCGTCCCCATCTCGCCAACTCATGTGCACTTACAAATAAATTCCCATCATTCCCCTGATCATCCGTATATTCTTCATGAAGCCAGACCAGATTATCATTTCGTTCTTTGCTCCATCCTGTCTCTGTAAATCCGTACGGGTGGAACACTGTTTCCTCCAATACGTGGACAAACGGCTTCTCATACAGTTTCTCCATCAACTTAATAAGTATGTTTACACCCATGTTGTTATAGGCCCAGTCGGTACCGGCAGAAAACAATCTTCGATTCGAATGATGGAGTCCATGCGTATGAGTCAGCAAATGCCGTATCGTCGTCCCGCTCAGCATCGCTGCCACTTGTTGATCTGTGATATCTAAGTAGTCGTCGTCTATGTAGTCCGTGATAGAGTCATCCAAGCTGCGGATTTTTCCTTCATACAATGCTAAGCTGACCACGAACGCTAGATATGTTTTTCTCACCGATGCAACGTTGAAGCGAGACGCTGCATCTACAATGCGTTGCCCTGCCCTGTCATGAGTTCCAGAGTACCATTCGTTAACAACTTTCTGCTTATGAAGAATATAGGTAGCCGCTGCTGTGGCTGAAATCTGATGTTGAATCCGCTCAACATATTCATTCAATGCTGCGAAATGCTGCGTACATGGCTTATTCATAGGTTACTCTTCCGCCCCCTTCTGCTTCGAATCTTAACAGATCGTTTACTTCCTATCTAGTTCCCTCAATTATAAACACAGGTATAAACCACCAGTATGGTGCATATAACGTTACACATTCAACTTCACAGCATGAGATCAGCAATCAAGCCTATTTCGAAGACACCTCTTCACGATTACAAATCGTAATGGACTGAAATAAAGTTATAAGTCAGGTATATCTTTACAACAATTCATTTTATAGTATAATATCTTCGAATTATATTTTCACAAGTTGTACACATCTACATGAACATTAAAGGTGGTGGCCACTTCTAACTGCACGGAGTATTTTGTAAGCGCTTCGTTTTTTTGTACGATGCAGGTATACTCATTGAATGAGAGGGATTGCTGATGGCAGGTAAAAAGTTAACAGCCAAGCACACGAAGCAGGAATTAACTCCCGAACAATACTCATCAATTGCGAAATCAGATAGCTTCAGAATGCTGATTCGAACCAAGAAAACCTTCATTATTCCTTTCACAATCTTCTTCCTTTGCTTCTATTTCGCCTTGCCGATCCTTACATCCTACACGGACATCTTGAATTATTCCTTTTACGGCAGTATTACATGGGCTTGGGTCTTTGCCTTACTGCAATTTGTGATGACCTGGGCATTTTGTATGATTTACTACAAAAAGGCATCTACATTTGATAAAGCCTCCGACCAAATTATTGCTGAGAAAGGGAGGTAAACCATGAATACTGCTGCATTTATTATGTTTTTAGCCATCGTTGCGGTGACACTCATTATTACCTATTGGGCATCGAAAAAGAGTAAATCTGCAAGCGAATTCTATACAGCTGGAGGCGGCTTAACCGGATGGCAGAACGGGATGGCGATTGCCGGGGACTATATGTCAGCGGCTTCGTTCTTGGGGATTGCGGGATCGATTGCGCTAGCAGGATTTGATGGATTTTTCTACAGCATCGGCTTCCTTGTTGCTTACTTAGTCGTCCTCTTCTTGGTCGCAGAACCTTTACGAAATTTAGGGAAATATACGTTTGCGGATATGATTGCCGCTCGCTTTAAAACGACAAAAATTCGCGGATTCGCAGCGTTTAATACCATTGCCATATCCATCTTCTACATGATTGCACAGCTTGTAGGGGCAGGAGCTTTGATCAAGCTGCTTCTCGGCATTGATTTTGCAACCTCCGTCATCATCGTAGGTGTTCTTATGACCATCTACGTCACTTTTGGCGGGATGCACGCAACGAGCTGGGTACAGATTGTCAAAGCAATTCTCCTTATGGCCGGGACACTTCTTATCTCGATTCTTGTGCTATACAAATTCGACTGGAGCCTCACAGGCATGTTTGATCATGTCAAGGATGCAACGCCACTCAAAGAGAAATTCCTTAATCCCGGTGTTAAATATAAAGATGGTCTTGATACACTCTCCTTAACGATGGGATTAGTACTTGGAACCGCAGGCCTTCCCCATATTCTTGTCCGCTTCTTTACGGTTAAAAATGCGAAAATAGCTCGCAGCTCGGTTGTATACGCAACTTGGATTATCGGTATTTTCTATGTGATGACGATATTCCTAGGTTTTGGGGCTGCTGCATTTGTTGGAAATGGAGATATTACCGCCGCGGATAAAGCAGGGAACATGGCAGCTCCGCTCCTCGCAAAAGCACTAGGTGGCAATATGCTATTTGCATTTATTTCTGCTGTCGCCTTCGCAACCATTCTCGCCGTTGTAGCAGGACTTGTACTTACCGCTGCTGCTGCCTTCTCCCATGACTTCTACAATCAAATCTTGAGAAAAGGGCAAGCGACAGAGAAGCAGCAGGTCAATATGGCACGTTATGCTTCCATTGGGATATCTGTGATTTCCATTATTCTAGCCTTATTTGCACAAAATCTTAACGTTGCATTCCTCGTATCGCTAGCGTTTGCCGTTGCAGCAAGTGCAAACCTTCCTGTTATTTTATATACGATTTTCTGGAGGCGTTTTAATACGAATGGTGCGATCTGGGCTATGGTGGTTGGTCTGATCACCTCCGTGGGGCTCGTTCTCGTCAGTCCGAACGTATTTCATCCTGAAGCTGGAAAGGCGATATTCGTTGGACACGCACTGTATCCGCTCACGACTCCAGGTATTGTCTCCATTCCGCTCGGCTTCATCGCTGGTTATATCGGCACCATATTGTCGAGAAAAACAGGAAAAGCCGACAATCAAGTCGAATTCGATGAAATTCTCGTACGCTCCAATACGGGAATCGATACCGCGATGTGATCCAAAATTTATATTGACTGCGTAAAGCATCCGTTCTGCGGATGCTTTTTCACATATGTCTTACTTACCGATATAACATTGAAACAAGTCGCTGCATCTGCGAGCGATGTCTTTCTCATCATGATAACCTAAACACCATTCGTTAACGATCCCGATGATGAACGAGCCGCTAATTAGAGCGTTTACTTCCTATTTGGCTTCCCCTATGATATATCTACAGAGATAAATACTGTCAGATTAAACATATATAAGCTCGTTCGAAGGAGGAGATCTGTAGCGATGAACGTAATCGTCACTAAATATAATGAAGACTGGAATCGTATGTTCGAGGATGAAGCACAAAAAATAAAAGCGATATTCGGAGCTGAGTTGATCGAAATCCATCATATCGGCAGCACTTCAGTACCCGGGTTACAAGCCAAACCGATAATCGATATGATGCCTGTTGTAAAGGACATCACCAGAATCGATTCTTTTAATGAGCAAATGAAGGAACTCGGTTACGAATGCATGGGCGAGTTCGGCATGAAAGGAAGACGGTATTTCAGAAAGGGCGGAGATCATCGAACCCATCACGTGCATACGTTTCAGTTCGATAACACGGAAGATATTCATCGTCATTTGGCAGTAAGGGATTATTTGCGAATACACTCCGACATTGCATCACGATATGGCAGCTTAAAAGAAAGGCTAGCGCGACAATACCCTGATGACATCGAAGCTTATATGGACGGGAAGGATTCGTTCGTGAAGAACCTTGAAAGAGAAGCAATAGATTGGTATGCCTAAAGCACGTCATAAAGTGGGTAAAATAGCCTCGGAACTAATCCGGGGCTAACCTATTTCTAGGGATATATATCCTTTCCCCCTTATAGCCAATGTGGCTGTACTACTGGATTCACGCCGAATGAACCGGTTGTGGGAGAAGAAATAGTGGCAACTTGATCCAAAAAATAGCATTAATTTCACGATTTCACTTCACTTTTTTGTACTTCTGTACGATAATAGTAATGACTCAACTTTTGCAGCAGGAATTTGCGCCAATGGAGAGTCAAACCGTAAAAGGTGAATACTTCTTTGGGGAGGTTTTGAATTTATGGGATGAAGGACAGCGCTGAAGACATGATTTCCTCTGAAATGTAACCGCTTACTTTATTGTGGTAAATTATCATCTAAGAAAGGGAGTTATCATTTATGAAAAAAACATCCATGTTGTTGCTCTTGTCAGCCGTTTTAATTTTATCTTTAGTGAGTGGCTCAGTTGTTTCAGCTAGTCCTTCAACTTCTTTAGCAAACGAATTGACCAAAGGTCAAAAATCTCCTGTAATGATGGCATACTACAGAACATGGCGTGACGTAACAATGCCTCATGATGCAAATTCAACTCTCCCAGACCCTAATGTGACAGCGATGACAGATATTCCTGAAGGAGTCGATATCGTTTCTGTCTTCCACTATGTTAACCCAGGTACAAATGAAAAGTTATTTTGGGACACACTTCGTGATACATATGTGCCTGCCTTACACGAACGTCAAACCAAAGTGATACGCACGATAGATATAAGGGAGCTATATAACGTTCCTAGTATGGGTACAATGCCCACATCCAAAGAATATGATAATCATGCGCAATCTTTAGTTGATAAATACATAACTCCCTACAATTTAGATGGCTTAGACATTGATATGGAGGAAACGTTAACACAAGACAAAGAAACAAAAGCTTCTGGTACTTTTGAAGCTCTGTCTAAACGTTTAGGACCATTGTCGAACAGTGGCAAATTGCTTATCTATGATACAAACAAAGACAATCATAGCCTATTCAAAAAAGTAGCTCCATTCTGTGACTATTTGTTCCTTCAAGCTTACGGCAGAACCCCTAGTAGATTAGATACTACATGGGCAACTTATAAAAATACGATCTCCCCTGATCAATTTCTTCCGGGAATATCTTTTCAAGAAGAATTAGGTGCAAACTGGGGTGATGCTCAGGAACCATTTGAAACAAGCAGAGCTTACAAATATGCAGCTTGGCAGCCAAAAGATGGCCCTAAGGGCGGAATGTTTATCTATGCCATCGATAGAGATGGCAAAGTATACGGAGATAATTCAATTACGAAAACAGACTTTAGCTGGACAAAAAGATTAATTGATGTCATGAGAAGTAACTAAATATCCTTAATTCGGGTGCATGAGATTTCATTCATGCACCCGACTACGTTCACTTTCCGACACACCACTGTCCACATTGTATGGCTCCGAGTTAGTTATTTCCCTAACCAATATCAAAAAAAGAACCCTTCTTAGGCATTACACCTAAAGAAGAGTTCAAAACAATTTATATCATGCCCATATACATAAAATAGAGAGATAGAGTGCCCATACCATTCATTAAACCGATTCCGGAAGCTCTTCCTTCTGCTCCGGTTCGGGTGCCAACTTTTTGGCCAAGAACATAGCGACGATAATCGCTGTAATACCACCGACAAGCTTGCCGACGATCATTGGGAAGATCATTTCCTTCGCAACCCCAGCCGTAAAGCCGAGGTGATCGCCGAATACGAATGCGGCAGAGACAGCGAATGCAACGTTGATGACCTTACCGCGCACATCCATATCCTTCATCATGCCGAACATCGGGATGACGTTAGCAAGCGTTGCTACCAAGCCCGCTGCAGCGATCTCGTTCATACCGAGCATTTTGCCCAGCTTCATAAGCGGCTTGTTGAATACCTTCGTAATGACGAACACCATCGCAAAAGCACCAGCCAATACAATGGAGATGTCGCCAACGATCTTAATTCCTTCTTCAATCGGTGCAAGTCCCGGAATGATTGTAATATCCGTCAACTGCTGCGTGATACCAACCGCTAGTCCAAGCGTCGCAACTATGACGATGAACTGACCGAAGATCGTGAAGCCCTTAATCATTCCATTCGGGAATTTCCATAAGCCTAACACAATCAGCACTGCGAACAGGATGATTGGAACTAGGTTGGTCAAAATCATTGAAATCGAGTAGCCTGCTACCAATCCCCCTATTAAGCAACCAAGAGGAATGGTAACAATACCAGCCAATACGCCGGTTGCCAAGTACTTCTGGTCTTCCTTCTTAATAATGCCGAGTGCGACTGGAATAATGAATACGATTGTTGGCCCAAGCATGGCGCCTAGAATCGTACCCGCGAACAATCCCGCTTCCGGCGTCTGCGCCAATTCTTGTGCGAGTGAGAACCCGCCCATATCGTTGGCTAACAGCGTCGTGGCAAACATTGCTGGATCTGCGCCGAGCGCACTGTACAGCGGTACGACCACCGGACTTAGCACCTTGGCCAATACTGGGGACAGAGAGATAATCCCCACCATGGCTAGAGTGAGCGACCCCATTGCCATAATACCCTCATCGAACTGGTGACCCAATCCGAACTTATACCCGATGCATTTGTCGATTGCACCGAGAATCATGAAGATAACCATGCCGTATATGATGATTTCATTAATCTCCACGAACGTGCTCCTCCATTCTTACCTAAGATCAAAAGCGAGCTTTTTAAACTACCTATCGGAAGTGTTGTTTAAGTTCTTCGGATGGGGAAGGTATCACGGAATAATGAATAATCCGCTTTTGATCCATGGAGGATACGAACACCTTCATCCCCTGCTCGACATCGCTCACACTACCCGTGAATACGGCGAGGAACTTGCCGCCGATAGCCATGCCGAGATTCATTTTCTTCACGTGAATGTCACTTTGCTTCAGTGCTTCATTCAGTGCATAAATACCGGAAGACACTGTAGAAGTCTCCACAATTCCAAGCGCATCCACAGGTAGTGAAGCGTTGCTGCGTTTCAGCCCCTCGACGATTTCGGGCTGAACACCGTGCAGCTCGAAATCGCTAATACGGAAATCACTTGCTTCCGCTCGGGCTGCTTCCATCGCAGCCTGAACATCTGCCGTGTCTCCGCTCATCATAATGAGGAACTTCCCCGGGCAGATCGGCTTCATATGATGCACGCTGACGGGAGATGTCTTCAGCATGCGGTCAGCCGTCTCATAGCCTTTGCTTATGCTGCGCAGCTCAATCACACCGATTGCACTAGTCATGAGATACCTCGATAGAATCCACAATGCCGACAATAACCGCGTCGACTGGTATGTCTGAGTTCGTGAATGATGCACGGGCTGCGCTTCCCGTTGTCACGAGCACAGTATCACCGATGCCCGCTCCTGCATTATCTGCCGCGACGAAGTAATCACGCTGAACGGGTTCATCATGATTCGATAACGGCTTGACCACCAGGAAGGTCAGACCATTCAGCTTGTTGTCCTTGCGGGTCGCCCACAGGCTTCCCGTAACTTGTCCCACGATCATAGTTTCACCCCGCCGTTATCTTCTGTGCACCTGCATCTTCTGCATGCGCAAGTAGTCTTGCGCGAGCGGTGTAATGATGCTGTGCCGATCAATGACAATTTCTTTTCCGTTATGCAGACGATGCTTCTTCAATTCCGCTTCCGTAATAACCTTGCGATTCAGCACTAGTGCATGAGACGCTATGTCGCCTACTACGGATTCAACCCGAATATCTTCCTGTGACGCCACTGCATGTTGTCCAGCTTGAAGTTTTCCAGAGACATTGCCAATCTCTAGGCAGGCTGCAGGAAGATCCTGCTCCTTTACAAGCCGAATCCCGTAAGCACTAAGCTTTGCCGCAAACTCGTCATACATCTTGTACAAGAGTACAGGTGCCGTCGACTTGTATTTACGATACTGCAATCCTTCTTCGAGTGCGATAACCTCTCGTCCCTTAAGCAGCATCGTCAAGACAAATCGTTCGCGTGGGCCTGCACTTATTCCGTTAGCAAGGTTGGCTAACAGCTGAATGCATAGCTTAGGGATAATTAGTACATCACAATCTCTGAGCGTCTCATCATAATAACGAACATCAACATGCGAGTTCAGTAGGCTCTCCAATTCCGGTACCGCTTCCATGGATAGAAGAACCGCTTGCTTTCTCGCTGCAGTCGGTTCTTTCTTGTCCTGTTGCCCTAGTCTTTTGATTACCTCTGCTGCTACGGCTTCAATGATTGCAGCTCGGTCTTGAGCTTCTATGTTCATTTTTTCACACTCCTAAACCTAGATGCTCTGCTTTACAATTATGCCCTTCGTCCCTTTTGCAAAGCCGCATGCATTTGCCTCATCATAGTCGATATGCATGTAAGTCTCATAGTTGGAGCTGACGCGTACAAGCACATCGTCAAAAATAAGCGGGCGCTTGCCAAACACTTTCACCTGTACGATCTCGCCATTTTTCACGTTGAACTTCTCAGCATCCTCAGCTTTCACATGAATATGGCGCTGTGCAGCGATGAGTCCTTTTTCCAATCTAATCATGTTACTGCCAGAAGCAATCACGATGCCCGGAGTTCCTTCCAGCTTGCCGCTTTCTTTTACAAGTACAGACACACCAAGCACAACAGAATCTGTCAGTGATACCTCAACTTGAGATTCCTTGCGCTCAGGGCCGAGCACGACTACGTTATGCAGTGAGCCCTTCGGACCGATCAGTGTAACGCGTTCTTTACAGGCATATTGCCCAGGCTGGGACAACTCCTTCGCCTTCGTCAATTGATAGCCTTCACCGAACAACGCATCGATCGCTTCCCGGTTCAAATGCACATGCTTGCCGGATGCTTCCACCTCGAAGCAGGCTTCATTCTGCACACGTTTCACCACTTCGTTAATAATGCTTTCTACCAGTTGGTTATCCACCTTTTCACCTCATTTATCGTAGTGTCCAACACGGATGCGGAACATGATAATCCAGAACAAGGAGGACAAACGGTTCAGCGAACGGATAATATCCTCGCGATCTGCTTCGCCATGCTCCTTCTTGAAGGCCTGATAAGCCAACAGTTCCGTCTCCCTTGTCAATGTGCGCAACGCATTTATAACAACAACCGCTTCGCCCATTTCATAGCTGGGTTGAAAATGTTCCAATCCAAAGTACTTCTTAGGAAAATGAGATTGCTCTCGAAGTTCCTTCGCTGTCATCCCAAGCAAATGAAACTCTTCAATGCTCTCACTCAGTACCTCGCATCGCACGACTCGCCGTACGAATTGCAAGATTTCTTCCAAATCATTGACCAGCTTGGTCATGTTCAACTTGAAGCAGCTAATTTGCGCTTCTAAACATTTTGTTTCTAGTGAATCCAACTTCCCGCGGAAGAGGATCCGTGGATGATCCTTGAATACAAGCATATTGCCATATAAATGGGTCATATGCTCCGGCTTCGTTTCCAAAAAACCGCCATACAGCGTGCGAAATCGCTTCTTGCCTTCTGTCGCAGGTTCGACATCCAGGTTTTTCGTAATCTGCAGTTTAACTTCCTTAGTGGACGATGGTGCCTCCACCGTGGCCGTATTCGCCCCAAGTTCAGGAGCCGTCACATATCGGAGTTCGATCTGGTGATCGGTCAAGAAGCTCTTGGCCGACGGCGTTAGAATTGTACCTGCCGCCGTCTCATATACGGCAACATCCTTCAAATTCTGGTTTCGAAAATGCTTGCGGAGTTCGCTTTCCGTAATCAGAGCCATGTTCTCACATCCTTCTCGTGCGAATGCGTGTTGTTCAAATCCATCTCGTTAACGCCAATTATCTCGGCTTGAACAAGCCGATTCATCACGATAGATGAGTTGCAGGATGCCGAGCTTAACGCCAGCATCCTGCTTCATCTCTTTCAATAAAACTCGTTCGGAATCCGAATTACTCTACTGTTTTTGTCTTAGGCAAGATTGCGTCCACTTCGGAATGTGGTCTTGGAATTACGTGTACGGACAACAATTCGCCAACACGTTCTGCTGCTGCTGCACCTGCATCTGTAGCTGCTTTAACTGCACCTACGTCACCGCGAACCATTACAGTTACGAGACCTGCACCGATTTGCTCTTTGCCGATCAATGTAACGTTAGCTGCTTTTACCATTGCGTCTGCTGCTTCGATTGCGCCTACCAAACCTTTCGTTTCTACCATTCCCAATGCGTTTGCGTTTGCCATAATAAAATTCCTCCTAGTAGTCAATAAATTAGAATTAATTGTATATAAAGTGTTGAGTTACCATTGTTGTGAAACAAATAAATAGGAATCCTCATGAATCTATCAACTTACAGTTTTTCGAGAATACGAGCGACGATCATGCCGATCAGCTCTTCTTTGTCTCCTAAATTAAGGCTTGCCAATTTATCTTGCTGAGCCACAGGCTGCTCCTGCTCCATCAAATCTTCCATCTCGCGAAGTCCATAAGCGACTCTGCGGATATTGAGCAGATTAAGTGGGCTGATGTTGTCGGATGTCGAGCTGCCGCCAACGGCACCGCATCCCAGCGTAAGCGCCGGTGCAATTGCTGTTGTTGCGCCGATACCGCCAAGTGTACCCGGTGTGTTCACAAGCAAGCGGGATACTGGCTTCTTCAATGCGAACTCGCGAATGATCTCTTCATTTTCGGAGTGAATGACCATCGTGTGGCCTGCACCCTCGCCATGCAGAATCTCGATGCAGCGCTCGCATGCCGCTTCCCAGTTGTCTTCTGTGTAGAAGGCAAGAATCGGAGCCAGCTTCTCGCGAGAGTATGGAACCTTCGGTCCAACTTGTGTCTCTTCTGCGATCAGCACGCGTGCATCTGCTGGAATGCTCAGGTTCGCCAGCTTCGCGATATGTTCCACACTGCGTCCGACGATTTGCGGATTCATAGTGCCATTGGCGCGCATAATGAACTTGCCAAGCTGTGCTGCCTCTTCCTTCGAAAGGAAGTAAGCCCCCTGCTTTTTAAATTCCGCAATTACCGCATCCTTACTGCATGCTTCCACAACAACGGATTGTTCGGATGCACAGATTGTGCCGTTGTCGAACGTTTTGGAATCCATGATGCGCTTGACTGCAAGCGGGATGTTCGCACTCTTCTCAATGAAGGCAGGGCCGTTGCCCGGACCAACCCCGATTGCCGGCGTACCGGAGGAATAAGCGGCTTTGACCATCGCTGTTCCACCAGTTGCAAGAATCAAGGCAACATCTTTGTGCTTCATCAATTGATCCGTACCTTGGATCGTAGGAACGGTCATGACGCCGATGGCACCTTCCGGACAACCTGCTTGCACAGCTGCCTCGCTGATGTCCTTCACTGTTTCCAAAATGCTCTTGAGCGCGTTCGGATGTGGAGAGAACACAATGCTGTTCCCAGCTTTCAACGCGATGAGCGCCTTGTAGATAACTGTCGATGTTGGATTCGTAGACGGAATCAGACCCGCAATAACGCCGACTGGAACCGCTACCTCCATCACCTTGTGTGCCTTGTCATCCTTCAACACGCCAACTGTCTTCATGTCCTTGATCGATGCATACACGTGCTTCGAAGCAAATGAGTTCTTGATGATTTTATCCTGCCAACGGCCGAAGCCAGTTTCCTCATTTGCCATCTTCGCGAGCTTCTCGCGATGCTTGTAGCCAGCATCCGCTACTGCCTTGACGATTGCGTTAATCTGCTCCTGCGTCATGACGGCAAGCTTGGCTTGTGCTTCTTTCGCTTTCTTGATCAGATCACGGACTTCTTGAATGGATCGTAGGTCTTTATCCAATGTTTCCATCAATATTCCTTCTCTCTACTCCATTTTTTACGAACTTGCTTTTTTTGTGCTTTTGCTCCGTTTCGCGGCTGGTGAAGGCACTGGCTTTACGCGTGCAGCGCCGCCATTACCGGTACTAGCTTGCTTCTGCTTGTCGCCAACAGTTGACGTATTCAAACCCGCAGAATTCGAAGCATGAGCGGTTTTCGTTATGCCAGCGTTTGTCTTACCTTCAACAGTACTGTTGCTAGCCTTAGCAGCAGTTGATTCTGCTTTCGCTTGCGAAACCTTCGGAGCAGCTACTTGTTCAGACTTAGTAACAGTTTCTTCCTTATCATTAGCATCCTCAGCTGCAGGGGCTTCATCTGCTTGTATTGCGATCACGGAATCCGTGATTCCAGATATGCGTTCCTGGCCAGTTGCAGCAGCTGCATTGTTGTTTCCTTCGGTCGACTCTAGCTTGACCGACTTCGAAACATCATCCGAAGCATCATGCTTTTCGCCTCTGGAATTCTTCTCGTCAGCTTCGTTGATGCTCGTTGCAGCGAACTTATTTGCAACATCCTTAGCTTCATTCGTATCTGTTACAGCTTCATGTTCAGCCGCAATCTCAGAGACGAGTTCCGCCTCGCCTTGTTTATTTTGACTCGTGCTGTCGCTCTCTTTCACCTGACAGTGATTGTCCCCTTCATCATCAGGAGTATCCGGAGTCGCAACCATTGCTGCTGTCTCTTCATGCATGCGAGCAATCACATGACGAGTGACAAGTACATCCAGCTGCTTGGCCAGCTCTGCTCCCGCGTCAACGGCAGCTTGTACAGCTCCGACATCACCATCGAGCTTCACCGTTACCAATCCACCATTGATGATCTCAACACCGATGCAAGTAACGCTTGCTGCCTTCAAAGCGGCATCTGCGGCAGCGACTGCTCCGAGATATCCCCTAACCTCAACCAATCCTAATGCACTATTTCTCATCGCCCGTTACCTTAATAACTCGTCGGATTGTCTGCGACGAATTGAACAGCGTCTGCGAACGCATCGCATGCTGCCTTGCAGGCCGATTGACTGCCCGTAAGCAATGCACCACCGAAGTTCGTTTCTGAAGGTGGTCCGAAGAAAGCGGCAATTGTCACATCTGCGGCCTTCAGTGCTGCATCAAGTGCATACATTGCTTCAAGTGGAGGAGCGATTAAGTAAGCGATCGCTTCTCCTTCCTTGATGCCTGCTGTCTCGGATAAGTGCGTTCCTGTACGGGATACACAGTGAGCGAAATACGTAATGCTGTTATCTTCATTTGCACTCACGAAATGCGCTCCGCTCTCGATGAAATCCGCAACGGCGCTCATGCCGCTGCGCACTTCTTCTGGATTGGGTCCTGCCAGAATACCAATGACCTCGCCTGCCAGCTTCGTTGAAGCATTGGCCGATCCGGCATACATGCTTTTTGCATAGACAACATCTACGGCTGCTGCTTTTGTCGCTTCATCCAATGCCACGTACGTGACATCGTCAATGTCAGCAGTAATAATACCTAAGCTCTTATGGTGTGGCTTCAGCTCCAGCTTGCTTGCCATATCCAGGCTTACGTTGGAAATGAGCTTCATGCCGAGCACCGTTGCATGAATCGGTTCGTTTCTCATACGTGCCTTCCTCCTTGCGATAGCTTATAAATTGCGTGTTCAACTTGTCGTGATTATTGAACGACATTGGAATGAACGCTACAGTTTCAAATCAATACCTGATGCTTTGCGGTCAATCATCGTCTTGATCAGCTCTGCAATATGCGCGCCGGCTTCAACTGCAGGCGTACCGCCTGAGTGAATGTTGGAGATAACCGTGCGTCTCGCTTCAGGCATACCTACCGTCGGCTTATAAGCGATGTAGGCACTCATTGATTCAGCGGTAACCAATCCTGGACGTTCGCCAACGAGCAGACACACGACATCCGCTTCTGTTACATCGCCAATGACATCCATGGAAGGAACGCGGCAATGCTTAACAAACAAGATATTGCCGACTTCGTAACCATACATCTTCAGACCTTGTGTGATGGATGGAATGATGTCGCGCAAATTGGCTTCAATCGCGGCGGAACTTAAGCCATCACCAACCATAATCTGAACTTTCGCCTGATTGGTCGTACGCTGTTTAATCGTCGCAATCGTTTCATCAGAGAATTGGCGTCCCAAGTCAGGGCGCGTAATATATTCATCCTTGTCCCGACATTTTGTCGCAATCGGCACAAGATTCATTTCCTTCACGAAGTCCTCAGACACGTAGGAGAACACGGCATCTTGTGCTGCAGCATGGTCAGCACGGAAGCGCAGCGACGTAATTGTCTTGTATCGTGGGCCTGCACGCCATACGCCAAGGCGTGCAGGTGTTTTTTCTTTCATTTTCAAGTAGCCTTCGCGGTCCTCTGGATCCGGTACAAGCAGCAGCTTGCGCAGATCGATATCTGTAATATCATCCAGACATTCGCCATCGTCCAGTTGCTCTTCTGCAGGCATGGTGGCTTGTACCAGCCCACCTACGGCAAACTCCGTTTTTCCCTCTTGCGGAGCAGTCACTTCCACTGCCTTCGTGACGACTTCCTTCACTGCTTCTGCAGCCGGCACCGTCTCGTTTCCTACCATTTCGTTCAATATCGACTCAATCATCGATTTTAGATCTTTTTCGTTCATGTGAGCTTCCTCCTTTCCCTACTTAAGAAACACGGATGCGTCTCCGGCTTTTTTCGTCAACTTGCCATTTTCAATGAAGCCCATCTTCTCCATCCATTGTTCGAACTCGCGGATTGGACGCAAGCCAAGCAATTCACGCAGTGTCGCGGTTTCATGATAGCCCGTTGTCTGATAGTTAAGCATGACATCATCGCCATGCGGGATGCCCATGAAGAAGTTACAACCTGCTGTAGATAAGAGCACAGCCAAGTTTTCCAAGTCATTCTGGTCAGCCTTCATATGGTTTGTGTAACAAGCATCACAACCCATGGAGACGCCTGTCAGCTTACCCATGAAGTGATCTTCCAAGCCGGCGCGAACGACTTGCTTCGCATCGTACAGATACTCAGGCCCGATAAATCCAACAACAGTATTGACTAGGAACGGATTGTATTTCTTCGCAAAACCGTAGCAACGCGCTTCCATCGTCACTTGGTCAATGCCGTGATGCGCTTCGGAAGACAACTCCGAGCCTTGCCCTGTTTCAAAGTACATGACGTCTGGCCCTGCTACTTGCCCGTGCTGCAAGACAAGCTGCTGCGCTTCCGCAATCGTGTCGGCATTGAAGCCGAATGCTTCATTCCCTTTTTGAGAGCCGGCGATCGATTGGAAGATAAGTCCTGTCGGCGCGCCGCGCTTCACCGCTTCCATTTGCGTGGTAACGTGAGCCAAAACGCAAGTTTGCGTTGGAATCTCCCACTTCTGACGGAATTCCTCGAATCGCTTCAATACACGTGTTACACTCTCAACCGAGTCGTCAACTGGATTGAGACCAAGTACGGCGTCCCCGATACCGAAGGTCAAGCCTTCCATAAGGGAAGCCATGATTCCATCCGGATCATCTGTCGGGTGATTCGGCTGCAAACGTGCGGACAACGTACCTGCACGGCCAATCGTCGTATTGGCAGTAGCCTCAATGCGAATCTTCTTCGCACCGTACATCAGGTCAAGGTTGGACATAATCTTCGCAACCGCTGCAATCATTTCGGCTGTCAACCCGCGCGATACGCGTTTAATGTCAGCTTCGGTCGTGTTCTCATTCAAGATCCACTCCCGCAGCTCTTCAACCGTCCAGTTTTGAATTTCACTGTAAATGCGCTCATTAACCCCATCTTGGATAATGCGGGTAACCTCATCTACCTCGTAAGGAACGGCTGGATTGTTGCGCAGATCAGACAGCTTAATTTGGGAGAGAACTACTTTCGCAGCTACACGCTCTTCGGACGAAGTAGCACCCAGCCCAGCCAGTGTATCCCCTGATTTTTCCTCGTTTGCTTTTGCCATAACTTCCATAAGGCTGCTGAACTGATACACGCGGCCAAACAACTTCGTTTTTAAAATCACAAAAGCTCCTCCTTCCAACTCATAATCAATTTGTCTTAATAATAAAAGTTCAAAAAATTCGGTTTTCAGCACCGAGAAGATTGTGAGAACTCGAAGAATGAGCAGCGCAGTGTAGTCGGGACTACATGAGCAGCGGATTTCGAGAGTGAACGCAATGTTCGATGCCGAGTTACTACCAGTATCACTTCGTGATCAAAATCGAAATTTTTGAACCTCCCCTAATGAAATACGAGGGTTTTAATGACGACTGGCAGCACCTTACCATTCGCAATCGGCTTGCCGATATCGATATAGTCGCCGTTATCAACCACAACACTATCGATGCAGACAACATCCTTCTTGTAGTCAAGCAGGGCGTACAGCGTCTGTCCCAGCACTTTCGCCATGTCGTGATGGACGATCACGATGAGGGGATAATCCCGCTCCAGCAGCTCGGACATGCCTTGATACAGCCCTTGCGCATATTTCTGAACCTCTTGGAAGCTGGGGCTCTTCTTCCCTTCCAATGCAATCGCAACCCGCTGCAGATCATTGTTCAGCTTGAACCAATTCAGCTTGTCGGCAATCGCCTGCGCCAGCGTCTCACTGCTTCCCGACTCATCTGCCGCAGCAAGCTTCAGAATCGGAATATTCTTAATCGGGAAGCTCTCTTCCGTGTACGTAATCGTGCTGCCGCTAATTTCCGTCGTATGAGACCCTGCTCCAACTACGGTTGCTCGGATGGTCTCAGCTGACCGAGCCACTGTCATCTGCGCCGTAAGCGGAGACGCTGCGATGGCACGGCCGAGCAAGATGCCGATGTCACCGTACTGGAACACATCGCCCGTCGCCTCTTCATAAATGTAGTCCGCGACGCCGCCGGAGAAAGAAATGCACGGAATCGAACGTTCCAGCTTGATCCCTTTGTTCGTGATGATCGTGTCATAAAAGTCGCCGGGCTGCCTCAGTCCAACGCTCTCTTCGAGCAGCTTGACCATCTCTCCGATAATCGGCTCCAAGTCGGTTGGAGTTACCCGCTGACCGAGTGCGAGCTTGATGCCTCTCCGCTCTGCCAGCTGCTTAATTTTCGGTGCAATGTACGTCACTTCATGTGTAGCTTGATCCACCTTGATGAGTCGTCCACCGATATCGAGGCAGCCTGTATCGATGAGATCACCGCTAGCAAATAGCGCCAGATTGCTCGTACCTCCGCCAATGTCGATATTGACGATGGAAGTCGAATGCTCTTTGGAGTACGTATGGGCACCTGCACCTTTCGCAGCGATGATGCTCTCCAGATCTGGACCGGCCGTTGCAACTACGAAGTCTCCAGCGAAACCGCTTAGCGAAAGTACCGCTTCGTTGGCATTTTCTTTGCGAGCTGTTTCCCCCGTAATAATGACAGCGCCTGTCTGAATATCTTCCTTGCGAATGCCAGCCTTCGCATACTGCTCTTCAATAAACACCTGAATCTGCTGCATATCGATGCGATTGTCCTCCATTACAGGCGTGAAGCAAATATCGCTTCGATATACAACTTCTTTGTCCGTAATGACCAATCGCGGCACTGTGAAGGAAGATGCCATGTTCTGAATGTGCAGCTTCGATAACACAATCTGTGTCGTAGAAGTCCCCATATCGATGCCTACACTCAGCAATTGTTCTTCCACTTTCCTCACCCCCACCGATTGATTTCCGTTTAACTCCACTGGGCATAGTTCCTGAATCGCATTGTGGTAACATTCGAACAACACCATTCGAACAAAAAAAGGCTTAAAGCACCACTTCCGATTCACACCGGATATGGTTGACTTTAAGCCTCTTTGCTTCTAAAACTACGCCCTTGTAGTTCGAATATTTATTTTTTTGAACGTAAATGTAACAGCCGTGCCCTTATCACCTGATGCAATCGTGAGCTTCCCTTTCAGCTTATCCTTCACATAGCTGCGAACGATCGACAGCCCTAAGCTCTTGCGAGAAGCTTCTTCTACCACGAATCCTGTTCCGTTGTCTGCAACGACGACGGTAACAAGACCTCCTTCGACTTGCGCCGTAATCGTGATTTCACCTTCTGTACAATCCCCGAACGCATGCTCATAGCTATTGTGCAGCAGCTCACTTACAATCAGCGCGATATCTACGGTACGATCACTATCTAAGCAAATACTGTCTGTTGATGAGATGTTCACTTTGATAGCATGGCAATGAACGAAGCAGCGCTCAATATTTGATGCAATGAGCCGTATGACATCGAGCAGATCTACCTGTGCATCGATTTCCGTCGATAGCAGTTCATGAGTAGCCGCAATTGCCAATACCCGACTGACACTGTCATCCAGACATTTCTTAGCCTCAGGGCTACTGCACTGTCGGCCTTGAATGCGCAGCAGGGATGCCACCGTCTGCAAATTGTTCTTCACTCGATGGTGAATTTCCCGAATGGCTACCGACTTCGAGATGATCTCTGCTTCCTTGTCCTTTATCTCGGTTACATCGTGCAGAATGACGCCTACGCATAGATCCTTCTCCTCAATGAATAGCCGCTTCACTTGGAAGTAACGGCCTGCAGCCTTCACATCTGTCGTCAATGGACAACACGGCGAAGATGAATGCTGCTTCATAACCTCGGAGAACATCGTCTGATCGAGCGACAAATTGTCATAATGCAAGCCCTGTATATCCTCCAAATAGCCAAGCTGTCTATAATACGCATCTGCCTGATTATTTTTAAGCTTCAAAAATCCATGCTTGTCAAACACGAGAACAGCGTCCTCCAACTGATTGATAAGCGAATCCTTGAAGCGAAGCATAGCCGTCAGCATAGAAGACATCTCGCCATCTTCATACGGCGCTCCCGCCATATTGAAGTGAGCTTGAATATTGTCACTCACATCTTTTTCATAAATGACAACTGCAATGACGCCATCTTGATTTTTCATCGGATATACCGTCTGCCGAACCAGATGATTCTCCTGCGTGTTGGCGACAAGGCCTTGCGACATAATGCCAGTCTCCAGAGTTCTCAGAACGCCAGGCTCATTCTCGCGCAGCGCCTTCTCTCCCGTAACTGGCCGCTCATACAAGGACTGTCGTTCGCTCGGACGGCGATGATATACGACGATAGCCTCGTTCGATACACTGGACAGTACATCAATGAACACATCGTCTTGCACCTCGGTATGTTCAAAAGACTCCGCAATTTCGCATATCCACGCCATATCCGCTTCAGACAACCCCGTATGGAGTCTGCACAGCTGCTTGATTCGTTCTTTGAAATCAATCATAGGACATGACGATCGTGGTTGCGATTTCCATCATCGGACATCGTCTATCCATACTTAATTTGCGCAGGGTTTGATAGGCTTCCTCCTCGGTATAGCCATTTTCCTTCATCAAGATCCCTTTCGCCTTCTCCACTGCTTTGCGCTCTTCCATCTTCTGCGTCAGCTTCGATAGATTCTGCTCCAGCTTGCGTATCTCCTTGCCTTTGGCAATGGTCACTTCCACCATGGGAATGAACGACTTTTCATCAAGCGGCTTTACCAGATAGCCAAGCGCACCGACAGCCGAGGCTTTCTCGATAGTCTGCTTGTCGCTGAAGGCGGTCAGGAGAAGAATTCCTCCTGCCAGCTGCTCTGATAAGATTCGTTTACTAGCCTTGAGCCCATCGAGGATGGGCATTTGAACATCCATGATGACGAGGTCAGGCAGATGCTTCTTACATAATTCGATGGCTTCAAATCCATCGGAAGCTTCGCCTACTACATTGTAGTTCGCCTCTTCGAGCATCTCACGAATATCCATTCTTGTAATAGGTTCGTCGTCGACTATTACAATTTTTCCATTCATGTGTCATGCACCTCATTGTCTGCCGTTATTTGCTTGTCTATTGGTATTGCGCCTCTTGTAATAATAGAATCAGCCGTTTACGCCTCCAAGTATTGCTGAAGCGCCTCCACTCCCACATTCTCTATCGTCGAGACTTCAAATATCTGTTCCACGCCAGCCGCCTGCAGATGAGCTCTCGCTTGTGCGATTTGCTCCTGCGACTCGGCCAGTTCCACCTTCGTTACCACGCCGATGACCGGCTTGGCAAATACGGTTGCAAAGGCGGGTGGGAAGTAACTATCTTCCTTCGTGCAATCTTGCACAAGCCCGATTACGTCAGCATCTACGCTCGATACGAGCAGCATCTTGTACAAATATCGGTTCTCGATGCACTCGCCAGGCGTATCGATTGCTTGGTCGAAGCTTTCAATCGCTTGCGTCTTTTTATAGGCAATTTCTTGACCATGCAGCCATTGGCACAGAGTCGTCTTGCCAGAACCGGTACTTCCGGCGAAAATAATTTTTCTCATCAGCTTCTTCACCTACGTTCTTGTTATGTTCGCAGCAGTTGAGAAGCCTAAAATATTTTGCAGTCCAAACAGCACTTCACTTATGGCGGATTCGACAGAGGATACATCGCCTGTAATGACGAGTGATCCGCTGAAGCGATCAACAAAGCCAATCTGTACGCCAGCCGCCTTCGTCGCGATATCCGCTGCAATAATGGACGCCTCGCTTGGTGTTATCGTCATGACTCCGATGGAATCATGTGCGTCATTCCCTAATCCCAGCTTCTTATAGATATCTGGATTCGGATTCGCGATAATATGAGCCAGCGTGACCTGTTTACCAGGCACGTACTCTTGGATAACGCGTTGTTTCTCAGTGTGTTGCTCCATACCATCATCTCACTCTCATGTCAGAAACACGTGAAATTGCTGTAAAAAAACATAAAAGCCCCTTAAAAGTTCACACAGGAATTTTAAGAAGCCTCTTTGCTTGGTTTTGTATGCAACACGCCGTTGTGTTACCTTTACTATATTTTAATACTGCAAACGTTGTCAATACACATTCAGACAAAATTCGACGCAAACCTACGATTGAAACATTTTGTTCAAAATTTCAGCCACATCTCCTGCTGTTGGTACACGAGGATTCGTCGCGGTGCAGCCGTCTTTCAACGCGCCTTCGGCAACCGACGCTCTCATTTCATCCAACAGCGCCTTCTCAACTCCGCATTCCTTCAGCGTCTGCGGCATCTGCAATTGCTTCTGCAGCTGCTTGATAGCTTGCACCAAGCTGCGTACACCGCTCTTCGGATTCGGTGCGGATAGACCCAAGCTCTTCGCGATTTCTGCGTAACGAACCGCTGCAGCTGTGCTCTCTTCTCTGCCATAGCCTGGTTTATAATTTGCATTGTATTCAATAACATGCGGGAGCAGCATCGCATTCATGCGGCCATGCGCAATTTTGAATTTGGCACCTGCGACATGCGCAATGCCATGATTCAGCCCCAGTGATGTAATATTGAATGCCATTCCCGCAATACAGGAGGCATTATGCATTTTTTCACGTGCTTCTAAATCTCCACCATCCTTATATGCACGTGGCAAATAAGCAAACACCAGCTTGATAGCCTTCTCTGCGAGCGCATCGGATATATCATTTGCCTTAGTAGACACATATGCTTCAATCGCATGCGTCAATACGTCCATTCCGGTATCCGCCGTAATGAAGTCCGGCACACTCTTGACTAGCTCTGGATCCAATATCGCCTCTTGCGGCAGCATATCATCGGACACAAGTGGGTATTTGATGTTTTTCTGTTTGTCGCTAATAACAGAGAACGATGTCACTTCTGATCCTGTTCCGCTTGTAGTTGGAATCGCGACGAACGGAATCTCCTGCTGGTTCAGCAGCTTCTGCGCAAACAGCTTCATTGCCTTAGCCGCATCAATCGCAGATCCACCGCCAATTGCAATGATTAAATCTGTGTTGAACGCACCCAATGCCTCAACACCTTCAGTTACGATTTCAACAGGAGGATCGGGTACGATATTGCTGAAAATATATTGCTCATTGCTCTCATGCAGTCGGTCGAATACCATGTTGATCATCCCTGATTTGACCATGAATGGATCGGTAACGATGAAAATCCGCTTATTACGCCATTCCATCAGACGATCCAGCGCGCCATGACCCATATAGAGATCGGCTTTGATCGAAAGTTTATCCACGTAAAGCACCTCCAACGAGTAGTTGCAACAAAAAAAGAGGCCTCTCAAAGGGATGGTTCCCTTCAAAAAGCCTCTTTGCTTGTTATGTCGTGTGCACGCCATTGTGCAACTTATCATTCAATTATCATCTATACTGTACATCGTAACGCAAACATGCGTCAACCTCAATAGGGTCGAGTTCATCATTACGACAAATCTCAGTAAGAAAAAGTTGGGACATGCACATCATTGTGCATCTGATTCTTCTTCGTTGAAGAACGTCCCGCTTGCCTCGCTTGTACATCATCGTATATTCGGCGGCGACCACCAGGCCAACTCGACTGCATTGTCGACTGCCTTCGAGAAATATAAAAAAAGCCTAGTGAGGCGCAATCGTCACTAGACTTGTAAACCAGTCACTTTCGCCTCGAAATGACTGGCCTGGCAAAGTTACTAGACAAAAGACCTGACTTAAGACCGAGTATTCAGCCTATTACAGTGGCGGGACCGTGTTGGATTTGCACCAAACTTCCATTGTCTATAACTTCTTCTGTTGTGCATGACGTGAATGGTCGTCCATTCGACATTTATTATAGCACAAACGATCTGAAGCGCAATATGAAAAAAGATAAAAGTTGAGGATCGAAATAGTTAAGAGTGATTTGCCCATCAATATGTTCCCGCAGATGTGAAGCTGCCCTGCCCTTTGAGATAGCAATCGAAAAACTGTACGAGAATATGATTCATCGTCTCAAGACAGTAATAAGGATCAATTTCTGCCATCCTACCGCCCTGCAGCACATTAGATATTAGCGGGGAAATGAGGGACAGGTCGGTAAGACTCATATGCTCCGCTCCTTGGAAATGGACGGTATGCACTACTTTACCGTTTTTATCAATAACTTTGTTAGCTGCATAAGGGGATTTGCTGTTGCGCTGTAGGAGTTGTACCCACACAGCGTCAGAATAGATATTAAGAAGCGGAGTCGTATAGGTCTTGTTGCTTGCCGCAAAATCATCGGTCTCCTTGTTGTATACGAGCTCGCCAAACATCGCAGCATCGATATTAACAACGGCGCCAACATCATTACGCTCCCTGCCAAGCCAAGTGCTTGCTGCTCCGCCCATGGAGTGTCCAAACACACCTATCTTTTGAGTATTCACTAGCGCATAAACCTGGTCACTGCTCGTTTTTGCTTTTTCCAAAATCGTATCGATTACAAAATTCATGTCATCTGTACGCAGCTTCATCCATTTTTGATTAAGCCCATAGGTCTGCTCTACCGTGTATGTTCCCTTGTTGGCACCAAAGACTTCCTGCATATATCCCTGATCGATGAACGCCCTGTTTCCGTCCTCGGACTCCGTATAAAAAGAATGATACGGATGATCAATAGAGCATACTACGTACCCGTGGCTCGCAAGCTCCATATAGGCTGAATAATTGCTTTCTTTGCTGCCGAATGCACCAGGAGAGAATACCAACAGCGGATAGGTACCGTCTGCCTGTTCAGGATACCAAAACTCAACATTAACGTGCCGATTTTCTCCTGTGTCTGTAAATTGTTCGATACGATTTTTGTCAACATAGGTGTATGTTGCGGTTGCGACTTGATATTTCCCCGTAACAGGTAGCAAATGATACTGCGGGAATACGAGAGCAGGAGTTATAGTGATGACAACGAGCATAAACATAGCAATTGCATTCCTGATAACGCGGCCGCTTTTATATTCTTTGTGCTCCTCTTTGCTGCGTATGAGCGTCCATACTCCAAGTTGCGCCCAGACAAGCAGCAGCAGTCCAAGTCCCATCCAACGGAAGCTCCACTCGATGACCGAAGCCAGTGTGAAAATTAGGAATGCTGCAAAAGCGCCAATCCTTATCATGGCTTTGATCTTTTTCTGATACGACTTCGTACAAATGCAGAATACTGCAAATGCTACTTCACAAACAACTGCAATAATCAATATGATGTTTCCTATCATCCAAATCCGAGCCTCCTCTGCTTCATTCGTGCAGCATCAGCATACATAACGATTGGTGCAGAGTAAATATGAACGACACTATGCTGTATGAATAACAAAGTAAGCTGTAAAAAAGACGAGGTAAGCTGCTGCCTCCCCGTCTTATTGTTCTTCATCATTTTTTAGTTTTTGTAGCTTCTCGTTGATTTCCATTGCGACCTTCCTGTCACTGCTCCATTCAAGCCAACGGACAAGCAGGGAGATAATTGCGATTTCAAATGCGAGTATCATAGTGTTAACTACTCCCGTTACCCAACCCATCCAATTCGTGAGAATAAGCAACACTACTTCTAAGATCACAAAATGGATCAAAATTCGCAACCGCATTCCCTTTTCGCTTGTATCATCAGCAGAATAATAGAACAAAGGACTTGGCAAGACACCCACCAAAGCGCATATCATGATTGCGTATATATGATGGAAACCGAGAGAAAATATCGAAGCATCCGAGCCGTCTACCCATATATTTAGATGGTTCAGCAGGGTGATGAATATGACAATGCCTGCAAATACAAGCAAGTAATTTCTTACAAAGCTTTTTACAATCTCTGAAACATTCATGTTCGTCCCTCCCTATAGACCAAGCATCGATTTCAGAATCGGCACATATTGACGCGACACCATAACCGTCTCTCCATTATCCATTCTCGCCTCGAACCTGCCGCTGATAGACGGCTTGATGTACGATATTTTAGCGATATTGAGAATGCTAGATTTCGATGCGCGGAAAAACTTCTTTCCCTCAACTACCTGTTCGAGCTCGTACAGCTTCTGTTTCGCTTCAAACACCTTATCCTTGCAATACATAAATACCTTGTTATCCACCGATTCAAAATAGTACACATCGCTGAGCTTGATTTGGTGAATCGTATCCTCTTGAAAGCCCATGAGCATCTTATTTTTTACTTTTATCCGACTTATCAGACTCATGATTTCATCAGTGACTTCATGACATCGTATAATAATTTCTTCTTCTTTCTGAATATCGATTTCTTCGATTGATATTTTCATAGCTATTATTCACCGCCTATTTACCCCTTTTGTCGGTCATCGCTAGACTTTTTCATTTCCTTACACCAAACTCACTCTACTAAGTATAATTGTGGTTCATAAAATTGGAAATATATTTTGATAAACGCTTGATAACTGAAAAAAAGCGTGCCGCTCAATGAAGAGTGACACGCTCGCTTTTTCGGTTACAGCAGCACTTCGGTAACCAACTTACCTGTTATGAAATTAAATATTATTGAATTTCGAGCTTGTAACGAACATCCTCATCGGCAAATTTATACACATACAAATGATACCGGCCAGGTTCCGCTTCGACTTGACCCTTCATCCAATTTCCGTCTATATCAACAGGATACAGAACTTGCTCATTATCGCCCTCGCGGTACAACACCCAATTTACGTGTTCGCCCTGCTGCTTTTCCAATCCAATGTTCAACGATGTTGGTTTGTCCAAGTCAATCATGAATACATCCTGCTTGTCGTCTCCTTCAAGCGTTCCATTTACCGTCCGGCCTACTGGTACCGGTCCATTAGCCATGTCAGGCGCATCATTCGGTTCAGTCTCCTCAAATAAAGACACCTCTGGTTCAGGCTGTTGCTGCGCTTCCGACTTAACAGACAGACGATACGACTGATCTCCTTCTGTTGCCGCATATACGTGTAAATAATAGGTTCCCGGCTCGGAAACGGATATAGAGCCAGCTAAGCTGTTCCCTTCCCTTTTAGTCGGATAGGCCTGATAATTGTTCGGGTCAGACTCATGGAATAGCACCCAAGCTACTCCCAGTTCCTGCGCCGATTCCAATTCGATCGTCCATTCCCCTGCCTGCTTCGCGTCAAAACGATAAATATCCAGCGCATCCTTATTACTCAATTTACCGGAAATCGTTTTTCCTGTATCGTCGAGTCGAACAGCTGTCTTCCATGTGTCGTTTGGCTCACGATCCGCAGTATCTTTTTGATCGCCGTCTTTATCCCCATTGTTGCCTTCGTTGCCGTTTCCGGGATTGGTGCCGCCATCCGGCAATTCTACATCCCCACCGTCTGCACCTTCGGGAAGCTTGCCATTGAACACAACATCATAAACGAAATTGCCTTCATCATTAACACGGTAATTAGTAAAGTATGCCGTAAGCGTCTTGTATCCGTTCCATGGTTTGTCTGACAAAGATTGCAGGAAGCCATCCGTCAACTTGTTCATCGACTGCCAATCTTGTTCTACTCCTGCAGAGGCACCGCCGACATAAGTGCCGCGCAGTTCGTACGATTTGAACAAGCCAGAATTACTTTTCTTAACGCTTCTGTTGCGAAGTCCAGCCACATTCGTGATCTCATCGTAAATTTCGAGTTCCGGCTTCTGCTCTACCGCTTGTAAATAGTCGTCAGATACGAGCGGTGTCGACAATTCTTCATAGCGAGCAACCGCCTCGTCGATAGAGCGCTGGTATGATTCGTTCGTGCGTGCATCGCCGCTTATGGACGCGAGCTGCTGCTCATAAGCATTCGCATCATTGTACCGGATGGCACGATGAATCCGATCCATCGCATTAAAGTCATGATGATATAAATAGTCGTATAATGCAAAGGAATAATTATAAAATTGCCATGATCCATATTTTGAATTTACGGTATCCGACACAGTGAAGCGCTGCCCCGGCTCGTCACCAACCAAATAGCCGACAACCGACTTGCGGGGCTTAATTCCCTCCATTCGCGTGGCGCCAGCGAAGAATTCGGCTCCGCCTTCATCGAACCATTGCATGCGTCCGCCTTGATACAACGGCCCTTGTCCAAACTGGCCCGGCACCTCAAAGCGTGCTTGCAAATAATGGGTAAACTCGTGCCGGAACAACTCCTCCAAACTATAAATACTTTGATTTTCCGTGCGATCATACGTAAAGAAGGTACCTACCCCTTCGATATAAATACCGCCGTTTTCCGTGTCGTACCCGTACAAGAACTTGTTCATCTTGTATTCATCCGGACTGTTATAAATGACGATCGTAAGTACATCGTCTGCATTTCCCGCCTCTAATGGCTTGTCATTGCCAATGACCCGGTGGAATTGGGCCTTCACTTCTTTCGCCGCCCAATATAAGCGTTGGAGTTGCTCTTGGGTCAATTGGCCCCCCGCCCGGAACACTATCTGGCCATCATCGAATTCAACCCGCTGCGGTAAATAATGTTCCTTTCCGCGCTGCTTCAGTTCGTCGATATCAACCCGGTTGCCAAAAGCGTCCTTCTCATCGTAATTCCGTGCAATCTGATCTGCTGCTACGAAATAGAACTCCCCAAGCTTCGGCTGCGTCTGCATAACGTCCGTCAGCACCCGGTTCGCTTTCTCCGGATCGCTATGATAATGCCCGAGCGCGCCAGAATAGTAAATTGCATTGCTGGTCAGCCATTTCTTATCCTCTGCTGTGGAACCTTCGCTCCCCAGACGGAATAATTGCTCCAAATATCCGTCTATATTGCCTTTGAATTCGGCCTTCTGATCCGGCTCGGTCATGCGATACATCAGAACATACCCGACGCCCTGGATTACGTCGTAGAAGGCCTTTCCAGATAAGAAATTACCTCCTAATTGCTCTTGGCGATCAGTAAAGTCTGACAACAGTCCGGTCAACCGGTTGACGATATACGTATCAACTGTGACGTTAGAAATCAGTCTGCCCGTTGCCGAAATAACTGAATGCTGCACTTCATTTCCCCAAGTAAAAGACGGGTTATCAATAATCGCCTTTATAGCAGGCAGCATTTTCTCACGGAAATCCAGCTCATTAAGGCGACTCAGCTCCTTATTGTAATACCCCAGGTATACACCAGAACGCAGTACCTCTACCAACGTTGGAATACCCTTCATATCCTCAGTTGTAAATCGTCTTCCGCTCTCCTCCAGCCGATCAATGATCGCTTGCATGCGATTTTCGTCCGCATAAAAACGTCGACTATCCTCATTTAATTTGAACAACTCAGGAATCTTTTCCCAATCAATGCTTACCAGCAGATCTGTAAGCTCCTCATACGACAGTGCATTCAAATCGGCCATGCTGTATGTGGATTGTTTGCTTATGCTCTTTACAGCCCGGGCAGGCGGCTCCGGGATCCCTGGATCTTCAGACTGTTCCGCCATCGGCAGTCTTCCTTCCATGTCGGACGGCAAATCAGATCCAGAAGGTTCTTGCTGTGCGATCACATTGTGAATTCCAAACTGAGCGGCATCTTCCCGAACCTGCAATCCTCGCTCCTCAGCTGCTGCGAAGCCCGCTGTACTCCCCGTCGCGATAGTGGCCGCCAACAAAATCGAAGTCCACTTCATCCATGCTCGTTGTTTCATCTGCTCCTTCATCTGTTGTTTCTTCTGTTTTTTCGTCAGTTGTTTCGTCTGATGTTTCATCTGCAGTTATCCCCCATGTGTATATTGGTGTACGTTCACGATAGATGAACGATAAACCTAATATCGGCGTCACACAGAGCTACAGTCATGCAGCTAAATTCCTGTTTTTATTTCCGAATAGTACTTTCGACGCAGCAACTTCTTCCCAGAATTAGGACGAAGACCATACATATTCGAATCCCGTAAACCTTTACAAGGGCGCTTTCACCCATTTCATCACATTGTCGAATTTTGCAAGTAATGAGGAGGTCACTCTAAAATAAGAGCATACAAAATCAGTTTCCTTTTCATCAAACTAGGGAAAACATCCATTGAATAAATCATTAATTCTGGGGATTTGAGAGAAATTATATCTCTTTTTGGCAAAAATAAAGGGCAGCTCTCCGCTGCCCTTTCGATTAATATGTTAGTTTTTTCCTGTATATTCGTTTATAACCACCTTCCAGCAGCGGCGCTGATTCTACAAACTCCCAACCTTGTCTTTCGTAAAATCCAATATGATTCGTGTTCAAGTATAAATTATCATATCCGAGCCGCTTTGCCTCTTGTACAACATATTGTTGAAGCGCAGCCGCGACTCCTTGTCCCCTTGCTGCTTCCGTCACATACAAGCTCGCCAGCCATGGGTACAAATCTTGACGACACTTAAAATCATTCATCCATAGCGATACCGTACCTACAGGCTGCTTATCCAGCAAAGCCACGAATGTCATCGGCACACGGTCGACATGGACATGATGTTCTGTCGCGTACTTGATCGCTTCGTAGGGCTTATCGCTTGCCCATTGCTGCCACAGCCAATGACTCACCTGTTCCAGTAAATCCATTCGGTCTTTCAAATTGATAATTTGCAGCAAGATCGTGGTCCCCTTCCCTTTTCACGAATTCACCAGTTCTAATGTATTCATTTGTTTCCTTTGTCGTAGCCCTATTTTCCGTTATCGTACCAAATCTACGAATACACGGACAACCCATATTTTAGCGACAATGTTGTTTAAAATCGATCGAGTTCTATTCTATTCGCGTATTTTGGATGGTACGTATCCAGACATGTCTGCCTCCTATCCAGTATGGATAAGGAGGTTTTTTGGTTTCTACAACTTGCTAAAACATCATCATTCATGTGGTGCAGTCCACCAGTAAGGAGGCTTTCGTATGGTTACCTTTCTCAAAAACAACAAAATACTCGCAATATTAATGCTCAATATATTTATTGTGATGGCCGGTGTTGGCTTGATTACGCCCATCCTGCCTGAATTGATCATCGAATTCGACGCAAACGGTCAGGCGATGGGATTGTTAGTTGCCGCTTACGGCATTACTCAGTTTCTGCTGTCCCCGCTTACAGGCAGCCTGTCTGATCGATATGGGAGAAAAACATTTATTCTTGCCGGACTTGTCATATTCAGTGCTGCTAAGCTGCTGTTCGCTCTTGGAGATGCGCTGTGGATGCTGTATGCCAAATCAATAACATCCAAATATGCGATGCTCTTCATGCTTGTACTAGTAATGACTTTCGGACTCGCCAATTATGAATCCGTGCTCGGCTTATATGTAACGACCCAATTCCAATTCACAGCACAGCATATTGCCATCATTCTAACCACCGGGGCGATAATCGGCGTTGGCATGCAAGCATTGCTTGTCGCGAAAATCATTCAGGCATTCGGTAAAACGAAGGTAATCAAAGGCTCTCTTCTCTTAATGTCAACTGCCTATATTGTACTTTTATTCGCTACTCATTTTTGGAGCATATTCCTTGTCACTTCCATCATATTTTTTGCGGTATCCATGCTTCGGCCAGCGTTGAATACGCAATTATCCAAGATGGCAGGCAATGAGCAGGGGGATGTAGCCGGGATGAATAATGCTTACATGAGCGTTGGAAATATTGTTGGCCCCACTTTGGCTGGTTTCTTATTTGACGCCAATCTATTCGCTCCATTTATAGCGGGCTGCTGCATTCTTTTCATCACTTTTTTAATGATAGTTAGATGGAATTAAACTGTACCTTTCAAAAAGATGACAGAAAAAATCCCGCATCCGAACAACGGTCGCGGGATTTTTGACTTATTTCATTTTCCAACTGGTGACTTTAACGACCGCTTCGTCAGCGTTCTTGAGGTCTGCTTTCCCCATATCCCACAGTTGGCTCCATTGCTTCACACGGTTCTTGCCGTTAGGCGGCTGATTGTATTGGTTGGTATCTACGATTTTTGTTCTCTCGTCATAAAATTTTTTCATAAATGTCTTCTCGTCGTTACTTTTGCCTGAACGAGACAAAAGGCCTTCAAGTGTTCCGGAACCTCCAGTAGCGCCCTGATTTAAGGCTGTATCGACAAAGGAACCGATCGTCAGCGCAGAATTGAAACCGCGTTGGCGCGCTTGCTCCACGCTGTATTTTATGTAAACCTTATAAAAGGTTTGCCACATTGCCTCTCTCCACGCACTATTGTTTTGCAAATTTTTGATTTTGCCGCAGAACACTTTTTCGCTATCGTTAATTTTCAATATCGATCCTTTCATTGACCCATTAACACCAATTCGGGACAAGCCTCCTTCAACCGAAGGTTTAGAAGCACCGCTAGCAGCGTCGAATTCCTTGAACAAAGTCGGGCCGTCCGGATGCTTGTCGTTGTCTCCCCCTGTCGTGGCTCCGAAAATGCCGATTGTATACCCGCGATCATCATCAATGTCCTCGCAGTACCCATAGTACTCGGTCCATTTAAGCGAGTCCTGCTCAGGTTTGTTAATGAGTTTCATAATATTGTCCCACTGCTCGCCATCAAGTCCTGTATTGGCACGAAGGAACTTTAGCGTCTTTGCTGAAAAATTGTCATCGGGAGAGCTTGCAGCAGAAGCCTTCGATGGAAGCAGCGCAATTACTCCGGACAAGGAAACAAGTAAAGAAAATGAGAGCAGGACGGCCATTAATTTTGTCCTTTTCATAATTGGCCTTTCGTTGAACATACCAGTAGCACCTCCAAAAATAATGGTTTAAAGCGAAACTCCATGCGAAACTTCAAACCTTTTTCATCTCCTTCCTTCAAGATCGAAAAATGATGCCAATGTTGCTTGATTTGCTGTTGCTCTTGGGCATGCCACCCTGAATATTATGAAGCTACATCTAAAAGAATTCTTTACTTATTTGTGAAATATGGAAAAAGACGGGAGATAATAACTCCCCCGCCTTCTACCTTTACCGTTATTCTTCATTACACTTCCCGCTGGAATATGGTTCTGATAATAGCTCCATTCCTGCTTGCATCCTCGTCTTCCAGCATCTTTTCATGCTTCCCGCTTCCTTGATACAGGTTGTGATCTCCAGAGGTCCAGTTCTCCCAGTAATTATGCGTTGACTGCTCTTCCGCATATTCCGAGCGAATCAAGTGAATACAGGCATGAGTCCTTCCAGTCGTCGCCACGCTGTCAACCCATGACTTGTATTTGACGATGTTCTGAAGTACTTCCTCTCCGTCTGCTTCAGGCACATGAGCGATGAAACGCGAAATTTCGTCCTGCAGCGACTCAACATACGCTGCCTGATCCGCAGCTTGGAGCACGTTCTTTCTCGGATAAGCGTCTAGCATGATGAGATGAGCTACTTCCCGCCCATCGCTCTCCAATTGTTTGGCCACTTCGAAAGCCAAATTTCCACCTGCCGAGTAGCCAAGCAAATGAAGCATTCCTTGTGGCTGTAACTTCTGAATATGGTTCGCATAATAGCGAATCCTATCTTCCGCTTCGATAAAGTCAAAGGCGTAAATCGCGGCAACATCTTGCAGTTCCTCCGCCATTTTCATGAACACCTGACCATACCCCACAATTGGCGGGAAACAGAACAGGGATACTTCGTTATCCGGGTTCCATACCGAACATATATGTTCCTCAACCTTACTTCCCCGGGCTTCAAAATATTGCGCCAATTTTGCCACGGTCGTATGGGCAAAGGCATCACGAAGGGAAATTTCCAGCTTCAATTCTCGCCGAATCTTCCCAATTGTCTGAATCAATCTCAACGACTGCCCGCCGATCTCGAAGAAATCATCCTCAATTCCAACACGTTCTATACCCAATACCTCCTGCCATAGATCGGCAAGTGCTTGCTCCAGTGAATTTCGAGGAGCCGTATATTTAGTCTGCTGAATTGCAGGCATCGAGATCTGATGCTTAGCCAGCGTTGCACGGTCAACCTTGCCGTTGGCTGTCAGCGGCAGCTTTTCAAGCTGATGGAAGCGAGACGGAATCATATAGTCAGGCAGCTGCAAACGCAATTGTTTCCACAATTCTGCCTTGTCGATTGGACCTTCGGCCACGACAAATGCACTCAAATCCAATATACCCTGGCTATCCGGAATAGCCAACACAGCAACCTCCGTGACCCTGTCCATTTGCTTCAACCGCGCTTCAATCTCTCCCAGTTCAACCCGGTAACCGCGGATTTTTACTTGATGATCGCTGCGACCTAAGTACTCGATCATACCATTTGCCAGTACTCGGCCACGATCACTTGTCAAGTACAACCGCTGATTCGAAGCGATCGATTGACTCACGAATCGCTTGTCTGTCTCAGCCGGCAGGTTCACATAGCCTCGGCTTACTCCATGTCCGCCAATTGCGATTTCCCCCACAACACCCATCGGAACTGGTATTGCATTAGAGTCGACAATAAAAACCTGTTCGCCTGCAATCGGTCTTCCTAATACCGGTCGGTTCCGGAAAATTTGGAACTGTTCGACATCCATCTTCATTGCTATGGAACCGATTGTCGTCTCCGTCGGCCCATAATGCTGCATCACTTCGGCACACTCATACTTGGCAAAGAACAGATCCACATCTGCACAGTTGATTGACTCCCCGCCGAGTACGACCAAACGAAGATAGTCGTTAACCGAATGCTCCGCAAAACACTGACTTCTTACAAGAAGACCGAACAGGGACGGTGTCATTTTGACGTAAGTGATTCTTTCCCGGATAAGGTACTCCAGCAAATTTTCCGGATCCATGTAGGTATCTTTACCTGGCAAATGCAGCGCCGTCCCGGACAATAGAGCTGAAAATACTGCCGTATATCCCAGGTCAAAGGCGAATGAGGAAACAAGGGCCGTACGATCCTCCTCCACAATGCCAGCTTCTTCGATAAACCATGTTGCATAAGCCGCCACATTTCGATGCATAATTTTGACGCCCTTTGGCGTCCCTGTACTTCCCGATGTATAAATGACGTATGCCAAATCGTCCAAGCTGCGACTTGCATTCAGCCTATCATTGCTGACACCCGACGATTTTGCAGGAAGCCGATCCAAACTCAGACACTCCACCGGAAGATGCAGACTGGACTCCCATTCGCTTATCGTCAGCAGCAGGGCTGTCTCCGAATCCTTCAGCATGTATGTCAACCGCTCTGAATTCACCTCAGGATCGATCGGAAGATAGGCACCGCCGGCTTTCCAAATCGCGAGCATTCCGATGATTAATTCCGGAGATGGCGGCAGGAAGAGACCGACAATCCGATCCGGGCCTACTCCCCTGTCAAGCAACAGCTCGGCGAGGCGGTCGGCTTGTTCATTCAACTCCTTGTAAGTCATCCGGCTTTCACCGCAAATGACAGCGTATCGATCAGGCGTTCTTCTGGCTTGCTTTGCATACCATTGATCCAAAGTGTGCTCATCACAACAATTCATTGATGCACCTTGCGTATAGGCTTGCATCCGCTGCCGCGCCTCTTCGTCAAGCAAAGGCAAATCCGCGAGCCGCTGCTTTGGATCCAATACTGCCGATTCCAATAGCACTTTAAAGTAAGATGCCCATTGTTCAATCGTTGCACGGTCAAACAGATCCGCAGCATACGTGAAAGTAAGGCTCATCCCTTTTTCATGCTCAATGGCGGTTAGCGTGAGATCGAACTTTGCAGCGATTCCTTCGTACGGATAGGTGGTCAACCGGACATGTTCCAGCTCCATTTGCTCCTTCTCCATATTTTGCAGGACAAGCATGACATCAAATAGAGGACTGCGGCTCACATCCCGCCGACTGACAACCTTTTCCACCAGCTCTTCGAATGGATACTCTTGATGGACGAACGCATCAAGTGCGTTTTCCTTTACTTCCAGCAAATAGCTTAAAAACTCTTTTTCGCCGGCCGGGTTGGTACGCAGCGCTAGTGTATTTACAAACATGCCCAACATATCAGCAAGATCTGCATGCGGCCTGCCAGCAGTGGGCGAGCCGACAACGATATCGTCCTGTCCGCTGAGACGCGACAGCAGCGTACTGTATGCCGCCAATAGCAGCATGTAGAAGGTAGTCCCTGTATGTTGCGTTAGTTTTGTCATTTCTCCGGTAAGATGGAGATCCAATTCCAGATGCACCCTGTCTCCTGCAAAACTGCGTGCAGGCAGTCTCGGGTAGTCTAGAGGCAATTCCAATACCGGAAGCTCTCCCGTATATTTCCCCAACCAATACGCTTCCTGTTTTTTGTAACCTTCCATCATCACATACCGGCTTTGCCAAGTGCTGTAATCTTTATATTGAAGGCGCGGGAACGGCATAGTCTCGCCGGAGTACAGCTTCCCGAACTCCTTGATCAATATACTCATCGAAACGCCATCCGAAATGATGTGATGCATGTCGAACAGCAGCAGGTGCTGTTCCTCTTGCAAGTGTATCAGTCCTACGCGAAGCAGCGGAGCGCGTGTGAGATCAAATGGGAAGTAAAACTCGCGAATCGCCTGGCTTGCATCCTCTTCGTTCGCCTCCGTATAAGAAACGGAGAATTCCACCGTATCATGTACGAGCTGAACGGGACTGTCTTCCACCATTTCAAATGAAGTACGCAGCACCTCATGCCGCTTAATTAGGCCATGAAGCGCATCATTTATGCGCTCCAAATCAACTGGCCCTTCCAATTGGAAAATGTTCGGCATATTATAAGCCTGTTCTTCTCCTTGAAGCTGCTGCAATACATACATCCGTTTCTGGGCAGAGGATAACGGATAGTAATCTTGATTTGGTACAGGAATCAAATCTTCATACGGTGAGCCCGCCGATGATTCGATAATTTGGCTCATCCGTTCAAGCGTAGGCGCCTGGAATACATCGTGCAGCTTGATTTGTGCATGCAGCTGTTGATGAATCCGTGAAACCAGCGTCATTGCTCGTAAAGATTGGCCTCCTAGTTCAAAGAAATTGTCGTTCAGACCTACCCGCTGTACCCCTAATACATCCTGCCATAGCATCGCAAGCCTAATCTCCGTTACTGTCTGCGGCGGCAGGAACGCACTGTCCGATACCGCATTCTTTTCTGGCTCGGGCAGCGCCATGCGATCAAGCTTGCCATTTCTCGTAAGCGGAAGTTCCAACAAATGCATGAAATGCGCAGGAACCATATATTCAGGCAAAGCGACGCTAAGGTGATGTCTCAATTCAGCTGGTTCCAGGCGCTTGCTGCTTACGTAATAAGCGCACAAAACCTCGCTTCCAGCCGGCTCTGCCCAAGTTACGACCGCCGCTTGGCGAATATCGGCATGAAGCAGGAGTCGTGCCTCAATTTCGCCAGGTTCAATCCGATAGCCGCGTATTTTGACTTGCTGATCGATTCTTCCCAAATATTCGAGCGTTCCGTCCGAGAGCCAGCGCACCAAATCCCCAGTTCTGTACATTCTTCCGCCTGCAATAAATGGATCCGGCATGAATTTCTCATGTGTAAGCTCCGGCAGATTCCAATACCCTGCAGCTACGCCTTCGCCCCCAAGACACAATTCCCCAGGCACCCCGACTGGGAGCAGCTGACCCTCCGTGCTTAATACATAGGCTGTCGTCCCCTCAATCGGCCGGCCGATCGGAATGTTGTTTTTGCTATGGACATCCTCGATTGCAAATGCAGTCGAGAATGTCGTGTTCTCGGTAGGTCCATAACCGTTCCAGATCATAAGCTTTGGACATGCCATCTTCACAGCGTAAGCATGCTTCGGCGAAAGAGCCTCCCCGCCAATAATCAGGTGCTGTACGCTGGCAAACAGAGCCGCATCCTCATCGGATAGATGATGGAAGAGAGATGTCGTCAAGAACAGAACCGTAATCCTTTGCTCCGTCAAAAACGCCCCTATTCGACGCGCGTCCAGCAGCACGTCTTTCTCAACCGGATGCAAGGATCCACCGTGCAGGAGTGCTCCGAA
This sequence comes from Paenibacillus sp. NAIST15-1, assembly GCF_001894745.1. Classification (GTDB taxonomy): domain Bacteria; phylum Bacillota; class Bacilli; order Paenibacillales; family Paenibacillaceae; genus Paenibacillus_B; species Paenibacillus_B suaedae. The sequence continues at coordinate 6,467 of NZ_BBYF01000017.1, read as the reverse complement.
AATTTCAAACGTAGCCGCATCAAAGCTTACCGAACCAGTCTGTGCGAAGCGATGATTGTCATGGAAAGGAACATACCCATTGTTATTCACCAGATGAAGTACATTTCCGTGCGTTACCAGCACTCCCTTTGGTCTCCCCGTGGTGCCCGAGGTATATAGAATGTAGGCCGGCTCATCAGAACCACAGTCATGCGCTTCTTCAAGCTCCAAACGTTCCAAATCCTCTAGCGCTACTAAAGCTTGATCCTGAAGATCTCCATTATCAAGTGTGATGACCGTTCCCGGATAAGACGCCGGAACTGTTCGTTTTTGTGCAGCCAACAGGAATTCCGCTCCGCAATCGCCCAAGATATACAGGCCACGCTCCTCAGGCGCGTCCGGATCCAGCGGCACATACACTCCACCCGCCTGCAATATTCCCAGTACCGCAACGACGAATTCGATTGAGCGTTCCGCCAGAATGGCAACGGCTGCCCGCGGCTGCATTCCTTCTCTCCGCAGTCTAGCGGCAACAAGACTCGCTTGTATCCACAGCTCCGCATAAGTGAGATGCCGATCACCGCTTACAATGGCCGTCCGATCCGGATATAGGCCGGCTATTTCCTCAAATCGCCGATCAATCGTCGTCGTTCGAGGCTTGGTTTGGATAGGCAAGCCGCTGTATGCCATCAGTTGATTGAGCTCATCGTCTCCCCTCATTAATCTAACTTCACCGAGAGTCGTATCCGGCTCAGACGTCACATGATTCAATAGCTCCGTCAAATGACCAGCCCATCGTTCTATCGTTTCCCGCGTGAACAAGGCGGTAGCGAACTCCAATGATCCGTAGTAGCCAGCCTCGCTCTCGGATACCATTAAGCTGAGGTCAAACTTGGCCTGCGTATCGGCAAGCGGATAAGAATCGACTTTCAAATCCGAAAGATCCTGCTGTAAGGTTTCGGCATTTTGAAGCATGAATATCACATCGAAGATCGGATTGCGGCTCAAATCACGCTGGATGACAACTTGGTCAACTAATTCCTCAAAGTGATACTCGCCATGTTCAAAGGCATCAAGCGACGTTTGCTTGATTTCCTCAAGGTATTCGGCAAATGCTTTTTGTTCGGAAGGGAATGTGCGCAAAGCCAGCGTATTGACAAACATCCCCATCATACCTGCGAGATCCGCATGCGGGCGTCCGGCTACCGGCGAGCCAACAATAATCTCCTCGTTGCCAGACAAGCGGGACAGCAGGGTACTGTATGCCGCCAAGAATACCATATAGACGGTAACCCCTTGGTTCAGTGCCAGCCGCTGGATCGCTTCCGACAATGGTTTCTCCAGCTTAAAATCAACTCGGTCGCCTGCAAAACTGCGCAAAGCGGGACGCGTGAAATCGGTTGGCAGCTGCAAAGTCGGTAGTTCGCCCGTGAAATGATCGAGCCAGTATTGTTCCTGCTCCCGGTAAGCATCGCTAAGCGCGTACTTCTCCTGCCATACGGCGTAATCTTTGTATTGCAGCTTTAACGGATCCAGCGCTTCGCCCGCGTACAGCTTCACAAATTCAGTCACCAAAATATTCATTGACGCACCGTCCGAGATGATATGGTGCATATCCATCAACAGCAAGTGCTGCATTTCACCAAGTCGCAACACGGTTGCGCGCAGTAGTGGCGCTTCGCTTAGGTCAAACGGGCGAAGGAATGCCTGGATGAGCTTCTCGACGTCGCTTTCCTCCGCTTCCTCATAAGATACAGAGAAGCTCCATTTGTCTTGTACCTGCTGTATCGGCTCGCCATCTATGATAGCAAACGAAGTGCGTAGCGATTCGTGACGGGCAATGAGCGCATGCAGCGCTGCTTCAAGCTGTACCCGTTCCAGTTTTCCTTCAAGCCGCAGCGCCACTGGCATGTTGTAGCTAAGCTCGGCTCCTTCTAATTGATGCAGGAAATAGAGCCGTTTTTGGGACGATGACAGCGGGTAATGTTCTTGTTCTCCTGCCGGAGTCAATGCTTGATACATCGCGCTTCCTTCCACATCTTCCAGCGCAGCCGCCAGCCCTTCGACCGTTGGCGAAAGGAACAACTGTCTTAACGGCAGTTCTATTCCGAGCAACTGGTGAATCTTTGATACGAGCGTCATCGCCTTCAATGAATGTCCGCCCAGCTCGAAGAAATTGTCATGAATGCCTACGCGTTCAACGCCCAGTACCTCCTGCCACAACTGCGCCAGCTTCGCCTCAGCGTTGGTTCGCGGCGCTGTATATTCCGCTGCCGTTCCACTTCCCGATGGTTTCGGCAGTGCCCGGCGATCCACCTTGCCATTCGGTGTCAGCGGAAGCTCCTCCAGCTGCACGAAGTACGATGGAATCATGTACGATGGCAAAGATTCAGCCAAGGCGGCGCGGATCTCGACTGCCGCAAGCATTTGCTCATCCCTTGCACCTGTTATATAGGCGCATAATTCCTCCGCATGATCTTTTTCCTCTTTCGTTTCTACAACAGTTACGACGGCTTCGCTTACGCCCGGAATACGCAGCAGGCTGGCTTCGATTTCGCCTAGTTCAATCCGGTATCCCCGAATCTTCACCTGATGGTCGATACGTCCCAGATGCTCCAGCCGCCCGGCTGGCAACCAGCGCGCCAAATCCCCGGTCCGGTACAGACGTTCTCCAGAGACGAACGGATTGTCAACAAATTTCTCGGCCGTCAGCTCTGGTCGCGCCCAATATCCGCGTGCGACGCCCGCACCACCAATACAGAGCTCTCCTGCCACACCAATCGGCTGCGGTTGAAGCTCCTCGTTCAGCACATATACCTGCGTATTCGCCATCGGCCGTCCGATGCTGATTCGCTCCTCCCCGTCCAAGCGGTCGAACGTGGACCACACGGTCGTTTCTGTCGGCCCGTACATGTTGTACAGCGTCGCATCCGTATGCTTCTTCAACTGTCGATACAAGTTGGAAGGGAAGGCCTCCCCGCCTACCAACAGCGTCTTGACGCTCCGCAGCTGCGCCGCGCTCCGTGCATTACCGAGCAGCAGCATGAGACGCGAAGGCGTCATCTGCATCATCTGCACCGGATGCTGAGTCAACAGTTCTCCCAGTACGGCTGGATCCTGCTGCGCTTCCTCGCTTGCGAGGACGATCTGCATGCCGCAGCTCAGCGGCACCCAGCTCTCTGCGGCGAAGATGTCGAAGGACACCGTCGTTACGCACAGCATCGAAGCATGCTTCCCGAACGGAAGCTCGCGGATCATCCCCGTGATGAAATTCACCACGTTTCGATGCTCCACAACGACCCCTTTCGGCGTGCCAGTCGTACCAGAGGTATAGATGACGTATGCGCTGCCGGATGGTTTTATTTCCACGCCAACGGGCTCGGCAGGATATTCTTCCAGCAGTTTATGGTCGTCCACAAGTAATGAATAACATAGCGATGTATCTTGCAAGACAGATAATGTCTTCGCATATCCTGCATCGGTAAGCATTGCCTTCATCCCGGAATCCCGGATTATCGCCTCCATACGCTCCTTAGGAAGAATTGGGTCAATTGGAACGTACGCGGCCCCGGCTTTTAGGATTCCTAACAGCCCTGCGATGAGCTGCGGCGAACGATTTATCAGCACGCCTACATGATCTCCCTCCGTTATGCCATGAGCCTGCAGCCATTGGGCAATGCGGTTCGCCTGCTCCTCCAGCTCCCGGTAAGTCAGCCGCTGGTCTGCACATACGACAGCCAGTTGATCCGGCGTCTGTGCTGCCTGCCGCTCGAACAACGAAGGAATGCTTGCCTCTTCCGGAATCGCTGCCTTTGTATCATTGAACTGCACGAGCAGTTGTTCTCTCTCAGCCGCTGTCAGCAGTTCCAGCTCCTGTACCGGAATGCTTGAGTCCGCTGCAATCTGTTCTGTGATTTGCAGTAAATGTCTTTGCAAACGCTCCATTCCATCTCGTTCGTACACCTGCGCATTGAAGTCAAAATGAAGCGTCAGCTCTTCCCCAGGCATAATCATCACATTCAGGTCATAGTTGGTTTGTTCCTCTGCTTGAACTGCCGTAATGTTCAGTCCAGCCGCATCTCCAAGTGATGCTGCCTGCTCCTCCACCGGGTAGTTTTCGAATATCAGAATGTGATGGAACAGCTCTCGATTTTTCGAACTTTGAGCTTGAATTTCATGCAGCGGATAATAGTCGTAAGCTTGGGACGCCAGCGCTTGCTCCTGATTTCTTTGCAACACTTGGGCTACTGTGTCTCCCGGCTCGCACTTCACCCGAACCGGAATCGTATTGATGAACAGCCCGATCATTCCTTCCACACCAGGAAGATTTGCCGGTCTGCCGGACACCACGCTGCCGAATACCGCGTCGCTTGTCCCGCTGTATTTGTGCAGCAGCAGTCCCCATGCCGTCTGCAGCAGGGTATTTACCGTCACTCCCTGCTCTCGTGCTGCTTGGCTGATCCGTTCAGTTCGCTTCCGATCCAATGAACAGGTCACCCGCCTTGCTTCATATCCCTGTACTTGGCGCTGCCGTCTCGGTAGCTCTGCCGCTTGATCGAAGCCCCCAAGCAAGTCTGTCCAATAGTTCGATGCCGTTTGAGCGTCCTGTTCGGACAGCCAGCGTATATATTCGCTATACTCGCTCACTCGCAGCAATTGCGGCTGCTCTCCCTTGCACAAGGCCGCGTACACTTCAAGGACTTCCTTGACCACGATCGGCAAGCACCATCCATCCATCAGAATATGGTGGAAGCTCCACAGCAGCTGGTGCGTCTCCAGTCCCGTACGCACGACCGCTACACGCATCAAGCCGTCCGCCTCTACCGCAAATCCTTTCTTGCGGTCTTCTTCCTTGAGTAAGCCCAACGCCTGCTCTTGTTCCGCCGCACTCTTCATCGATAGGTCGGAATAATCAATCTTCAAGGTACGGCTTCGATAGACCACCTGCAGCGGCTGATCGCGCCAACCGCTATCTACGCTCGTCCGCAGTACCGCATGCCGCTGGATGACCCTATTCCAGCTTCGTTCCAATGCGATTAGATCCAGTTCTCCCTGCAGCGAAATGAGCATTTGGTTCACATAAGCCCCCGCCTGAGGATCTAGACGGCTGTGGAACAGCATTCCCTGCTGCATAGGCGTCAAAGCATATACATTCTCGATGTCCCCGATGTGACGATTCCGCTGTACTAGCGCTTCTAGTTCCTCAATCGTCATGTCTGGCTGCATCACGTCGCTAGGCGTCAGTTCTATGCATTCTTTTGCTGCGCAGTGACGAATCACTTCCTGCAAATGATGCTTTAGCCGTTTGCCCAACTGCTGCATCGTTTTTTTGCGATATTGCTCGGCGCTATAGCTCAGATTCAATGTCAATGTTCCTTCGGCGATCATGCCGTTAAATTCGAGTGTGGCTGCCCTTTTTTGCCTGCGGCTTGCCGCATCCCCGGACGAAAGCGAAGACATTTGAAGCGCGCTGCTCTGCAAGTCCTGATCGAACTGCCCCAAGTAATTAAACGAGATCTCAGGCGCCAACGTCCGGATACTATCCTCCCGCGATGGGGACAGATAGCACAAAATGCCGTACCCGACGCCTTTATGCGGAATGCTTCGCAGCGTTTCCTTGACCAGCTTGATGCACCGCGGCAGATCCAGATCCGCTTGCATGTCAAGCATGACCGGATACGCACTCGTGAACCAGCCTACCGTCCGGCTTACGTCCACATCCGGCAGGATGGATTCCCTGCCGTGCCCTTCCAACATGACGGCAACCTGCTCACTGCCCGTCCATTCTTGAATCGCCATTCCCAGTGCGGTCAGCAGCAGATCGTTAATCTCCGTCCCGTATGCCCGGTTCGCTTGCGTTAATAACTGCTGCGTTTCGCGCCGCGACCATTGCAAGGTAAACGTTGCGCTGTTTTCGACCGTGTCTCCGCCTTGATCGTAATCCTTCGGCAATGGTCTTTGCTCCCGTCCCGTCATCTGACTCCAATATTCACGTTCCGCCTCCATAGCCGGACTTGAAGCATAAGCAGTCAGTTGTTGCGACCAGAGTTGGAACGAATCGGTTTTCAACGGAAGACGAATGTCCCGCCCTTGTACAACCTGCTCGTACGCCGTGGCGAGGTCTTCCAGCAAGATCCGCCAGGATATACCGTCAATTACGAGATGGTGAATCACGATGAGCAAATGATCGCCATCACCGCATTGGAATAAGCCCAGCTTTACGAGCGGACCGGTCTCTAAGGAGATGCCGGAATGCAGCTCGCGAGCCTTCGCTTCCACTAACCGACTCCACGACGGCTCCTCCAGCTCTTCCCGTCCTTCCTGTAAATCGGTACCCTGCCGACCGTTTTTCCGAATCTGTTCTTGCCGGAAGTCGAAGACTTCCAAGCCGTAACTTTCCCCTTCATTCACGGCACGGTTCCAAGCAGTATAACTGCCATCCGCTGCAGGCGTGAACACCATTCGCAGCGCGTCATGGTGTTCTGTAA
>NZ_BBYF01000016.1 GCF_001894745.1 Paenibacillus sp. NAIST15-1 | reverse complement strand
TTTGTTTCGCGCGTTTCACGCTCTCAACTGGCTAAAGCCTAAACAAAAGCCGCCTATCCAAGTAGGCGGCCCAGCTCTATTATCCTGCTACATCTCTCTTTGTAAAGGTAAGCCAAGAAACAACGTGAAATGCAAGGAAGTAAACAATCAGCACGGCAATCGAGAAGCCGAGCGTCATATCCGGGCGGAGTGGTGTTCCCTCGAAATACGGACGGAGGTCGATATTGGCGAACAGTATATATTTCCCCCAGCTATAATGCGCGAAGAGCGCTGCCATATTTCCGCCAATGAGCAAAAAGCACAGGGAAAATGCGATAGCCATAGACGAGCTGCGGAATGCCGCCGATATCATAAAGGCCAATGTCACAAACATAACTAGCTCAATGATACTGAACCCATAATCCTTCAGCAGCGCAAGCAGCCTCGAACTTTCTACAATTGTACCGTCTTCTCCGATACCTATGAGTGACTGTGAGAAACCTCCAAAACCCTCAACAACCCCTCCTACCAAAAAGGAGAATAGAATATTGATTGCAGTAAGAACAAATGCAAATTGGAGGGTAGCCGCATACTTGCTCAGTAATATGCGGGTGCGTGAGGCTGGCCCAACGAGCAATAACTTGATCGTCCCCCACGAATGTTCGGCAGCGAACATATCCGCTGCAATAACAACAGTAAATAGAATAACAACCAGCATCAGCTTCGAAGAAAGATTCACGATGCTCCATATGTTCAAGGCATGTGGATTACGATTATGCTCCATGTAGTATTCATTGAGCTGGATCCGCTTCGTTAACTCCTGCTTCGCGTTTGGCCCAATTTTTCCACTGTTGTCTGTAAGCTGTTGCTTCAAATGTTCATTGGATTGGACAACATATTGCTGCCATCCCTCACCCTTGCGTGGGTCTTTGTCAATTTCCATAATACCGGTCAGCAGCACAATAACAGCCATAAGTATTCCGATCATAATCCATGTACGAGGGCGCCGATATATCTTCATATTCTCGTTCTGAATGAGATTGTAATAGCTAGACAATACGCTCCCCTCCTGTCAGCTCCAAAAATTGATCTTCCAATGACAGATTCGCCGCTTGAATGCCGTACACATCGATGTCTGCATGCACGAGCGCCCTTGTCAGGTCAGGCACCCGCTTGCGCCCTGCCGAAATATGAAGCTGGCCTTCATCAACATGCATATCAAGATCGGGCATCATTGCAGATAACATCTCCCAAGCTGCCCTCGGGTTGTCGACATCAATCACGATATGCTGCGTATCCGTTTTCTCCTTCAATTGCCTCATCGAGCGAACATCGATCAGCTTGCCAGTCTGGATGATCGCAACTCGATCACACATCAGCTCCATCTCGGACAATAAATGAGAGGATACGACGACACTGATGCCTTCTTGATGCGCCAAGTTGCGCAAATAATCTCGCAGCTCACGGATCCCCGCTGGATCCAGCCCATTCGTTGGCTCATCGAGAATTAATACGGAAGGCTTGTGCAACAGCGCTTGAGCGACACCAAGCCGCTGCCGCATACCCAGTGAATAGCGCTTTACTTTCTCATGAATGCGATTTTCCAACCCAACGAGCTTCACTACCTCGTCAATCCGCTCTTTCGTTATGCCCGAATGTCTTCGTCCGTAATATACGAGATTTTGATACCCTGTCAAAAACTTATACATCTCTGGATTTTCAACTATCGCACCAATATGGGTCATTGCCTGCTCGAACTGCTTGTGCACAGGAATTCCTTTCACGTAGATCTCACCAGATGTCATCGAAATTAATCCCACAATCATCCGAATCGTTGTCGTCTTGCCCGCCCCATTGGGACCCAGAAATCCAAATACTTCTCCCGCCGGAACATCAAATGACATCTGATCCACAATCGTGCGCTTGCCAATTTGTTTGGTTACATTGCGAAGCTGAAGGACTGCTTCTGAACTCATAAAATCCGAACCTCCCAACAGAAAATAACCCTCTGAACCTACATCCCCTGAACATTAAATATGGACGACTCTCTCAACCAGCAGCAAAATCTATATTTCTATCGACGCGGGCGCATATTTGTCAAGGTTCGAATAATCAGATAGCAAAGAACAGCTCCAACCCCTGCTCCGCACACATATCCAATCCTTCCCGGAGAAAAAAAGTCATAACCCACAGTTCCCCCGTACAGCGCTGCAAATATGACACCTAACACAATATAAGCCTTTTCTATAGCAGGGAATACAAACTGTTTGCCGTTATTCTCCGTACGATTGCGGGAGTACAGCCACATGCCAGCGAGTAATAACAATATCGAAACGATACTTATAAACCCATACGAATATCCAGGCCCTTCATGCGTGACCCAATTCCCTACATTAAATCTGTCCCATACGCCAATATCAATTACAGATTGAGCGGATTCTGACACAGGAATCATGAATATATGAACGAATTTTCCTATTACAAACCGCAGAAAATCAAATAGAGTCATGCAAAGCAGAAACAACAACGCCTGCATTGACCATGTTCCTGTAAAGGATCCTAGGAACAAGGTAAGCGTGTATATGGATACTGCTACAAAAATCATATGGAGTCCTCGTACAACTATCTCCCCTATAGAGACATATTCACTTACATGCGAGGATGCGAGCACCACGAAATCTAATCCTAGTGTAATAACAATTGTGCTCACAATGTACACAATACCAATCATCCATTTGGTCAAATACAATATCCATCTTGGATAAGGCAGGGCAAACATATGCTCATTCACCTGATTTCGCCGTTCCTGACCTAATAGCCAAATAGACAATATAAAACTACCAAGGATGATAAAAATCAAACCACCGCCATAATCGTTATACAGATTATCGCCTGCACGGCCATCTTGATATACATAGGTAACATTCTTAACAAATGTATCCCTCATCGACTTAGAAGCCCACCACAACTTCCACATATGCGTATAAACGATAGGAAAAAAACTCGCCAGCAGCATGAGCCACAGCAGTACGCGTGTCTGACGATACTCCTTCCACCAGAGCGCCTTTACGAACAGCTTATGCTTCATCATCGTTACCTCCCGCCTTCCCGATAAACCAATCCTCTAGTGTCAATGGGAGCTCATCGACGAGCAGCGGCTTCAGCTCTTGCAATTCTGTCATTGCTTCATTCGACTCTAGGATAACCGTATATACACGGCCGACCTGTTGTAGAACGAACACATCTTCCCGATGCAGCCACATCGGAGATTTATCCCCGTTAAATACAACCTGCAGCTTCTTCATCTGCTCGCGCAAAAGCTCCAGTTCCCATATATCATCCGTTCTCCCATCTCGCAGCAGAACCACAGAATCGGCAATCCGATCAAGCTCACTGAGCATATGTGACGAGATGACAATGGAGTTGTTCTCATGGAGCGAGTCGACAATTAAGCTGAGGAGCTGTTTCTTAGCAACGGCATCGACGCCATTCGTCGGTTCGTCGAATAGGATCAACCCAGCCTTCGTTGCAAGACCAAGCGCCGTACTGAACAGCATCTTCATCCCTTTGGACAAGGTGCGAACTCGCTTGTGCATCGGCAGCTTGAACCGCTCCATCGCCGACGTAAAGAAGAACAAATCGAATTTGGGATAGATCATTCCGTACCACGCAGCACATTCCCGAATCGTGTACATTTCTAGCGCAGTTGGAGCATCGGGTACGAATACAACATCCTGCTTGCATACCGCATGTGTGTGCGTGTGAATATCCTTGCTGTCATACGATACACTGCCCTGATCTGGGTCGTATACCCCAACCAACGTCCGTAGTAAGGTGGTCTTACCCTCTCCATTCCGTCCTACGAGTCCAATGATTTTCCCTGGTTCGATCGTAAAGCTTACTCCGCGAAGTATCGGTTTCCCATCTATTGCTTTATGGACATCCGTCACTCGCATCATGATTCATCCCTCCACCATTCCTCCGAAGCTTGCTCCACCATCTCTATAAATTCCTTCCGCTCCAGCCCCAGATGTTTCGCTTCAACGGCGATGCGGTTCAATTCATCCTTCAGCTTCGTCATTCGTTCATTCGCCATGCGAGGGACAGGTGTATCCGCAATGAATGTTCCTTTGCCTCGAACCGTCACAATTACTCCTTGGCGTTCTAATTCCTGATAAGACTTGCTCACTGTATTTGGATTTACTAACAGCATTGTCGACAACTCCCTTACGGACGGCACCTTGTCTCCGCTTTGCAGCGCTCCCTGCGCAACTAGAGCCTTCATCTGTTCGACGATTTGCTCATAAATCGGCATAGCGCTCTGTTCATGTAATCGAAACATGGCAGCCTCCTTTCACATTTGCAATCACGTAGCAGCTTCAAATAGATTCGCTTACAAGTGTACTATTTCAACTAGTACACATAGTACACTCGTCGACCTAAATATGTCAATACATTTATTGGAGTACCATGCACCATTTTTCTTATTCTGTGTTACAATATGGCTGGATATTATCAGACCAAGGGGGTCGGATTAATGAGACATTCATTTACGCTCACATGGGAAGGGCAAGAACGCATTTTGCGAGGCGATGCCTTCACCCCTGGCAGCACCTTCAATTCAAAGGAAAAGCCAAAGACAGGTGTGCTTCTTGTAGCCCACGGCTACAAGGGATTCAAGGATTGGGGCATGTTCCCTTATGTCGGTGAACAGCTAGCTGAACGCAGCGGACTCCTGACCCTAACCTTCAACTTCACATATAACGGTGTCGGCCCTTCGCTCGATCGCTTCGATGAACCTGATCGATTTGCCGTTAACACCTATCAGCGAGAGCAGGAAGATATAGATCGTCTCTTCCACTGGGTACGTTCAGATAAATTTGGCCAGTGGATAATTTCTGAAAGAATCGAATATGATGTATTGCCGAAGACACCCATTTACTTGCTAGGACATAGCCGTGGAGGCGCAAGCAGTCTGCTCTATGCACTCGACCACCCGGATGCGGTAAATGGCGTAATTTCGTGGAATGGTGTTACGAATATGGATTTGTTCACGGAACAACAGAAGGAGGAGATGAGGCAATCCGGGCGTTCTGCCGTTATTAATGCCCGCACCAAAGAGGCATTGCCATTAGATCGAGTTATGCTGGAGGATTTGGAGGCTAATGTGGAGAGATATGCATTGATTGAACGTATGGAGAAGGCTCATTTCCCCCTGCTTCTCGTTCAAGGCTCCGATGATTTGCCTGGATTCCGCGAGGGATCGGCACAGCTAATTGATAACTATCCTGCAGCGAAATGGATAACCATTGATAATGCCGGACACACCTTTAATACGGTTCATCCCTTCCAAGGCACGACCCCAGCACTTGAAGCTGCAATCGAGGCTACCTCGGACTGGCTTCATCACCACCCACATTGACTGCCAGCGAAGAACGACAGTACAACCTGAACGTAATCTGCTTGAACCATCGTGATGATTATTGCTTGCATGATAGATGCAGCATTAGAGTATAAGACAGGAGTTGCCTAATTGCCATGTTATCGAAACAACAGCTGATTACGGTCATTATGACTACCATTGCAGGACTAACTGCAGCTTACTTGCTTCATGTTCCACTTCTTATTGGGTTTGCACTCGGCTTCATCGTTCTCACCATCTTATCTCGTCGCCAAGGCAATACATGGACTTCTCTGCTTCGTTATATGAGGGATGGAGCCAAGCATACACTTGGGGTAGCTTGGATACTTATTATGGTCGGACTTATGATTCCCGCATGGACCATAAGCGGAACGATCCCTTATCTTATCGAACAGGGGTTGTCTTGGATCGATCCTGCTTATATGACAACACTCACGTTCTGGTTCTCCACGATCTTCTCCATGCTGCTCGGGACTTCAACTGGAACACTTAGCGCTGTAGGCATTCCCATGATGGGGGTAGCTGCGATTGCGGGCGTTCCATTGCCGCTTATGGCAGGGGCACTCGTCTCCGGCGCATTTGTCGGAGACCGGACATCGCCATTCTCCAGCACGCATCGTCTTGTTGCGGACTCTACAGGGACGAGTGTCGGTCGCCAATACCCAGCTCTCGTGCCTACCACGCTGCTGGCACTGGCTTCAGCGACCGCATTCTTCATGTGGTTCGATACACAGGGGAGGTGGACTGTACCGGAACAAGCACTGCGCATGGAATCATTCGATAGCCACTTCACCTTCAGTCCTTGGCTGTTCGCTCCTGCTGCTGTCTTGATTATCGCAATCGTATTCCGACTACAGGCTCGCATCGCCTTTACCATGTCCATTATTGTTGCGCTCGTGATCGGTACATGGCTGCAAGGAGCGACGCCAGTCGAATGGGTGAATGGTTTCTTGTTCGGATATGAAAATGCCGAGCTCCCTTCCCTTCATACGAAGGGAGTACTGCATATGATTGAGCTTGTCCTATTTATTATGATCGCGGGTGCTTTTAATGGCATATTGGAGGCTACTCGTTCGCTGGAGCCGTATATCGCTGCCTTTATTGGGCGCAACAGCGCACTGCCAGGAGCAACCGTCCGTGTCGGTTTATTCGGATTATCATTAACCCTTGTATCCTGTACGCAGACACTGCCAATTATGATGGCAGGCCGGAGCGTGATGCCGCTGTGGTCGGAGCGTTTCCCGAAAGAACAGCTTGCAAGGGTGATTGCGGACAGCGCGCTCGTCTTTGCCGCTATTATTCCTTGGAACCTGCTTGCGGTACTGTGCGGCACAATATTGGGTATTCCCGTTCATCAATATGCACCATTCGCAGTCTTCCTCTGGGTTATTCCAATCTGGACACTGCTCGTATCATGGGTAATTGGCCACAGACGAACACGCAAGCTGAAACCGGCACCTGCTCCAACGGTGCAAGGATTATAACCGAGACTCCAATTTAAGATCATGCGAAGTGAATCATCTAAAAGCGATAACAACATAAATAAACCGGTTCTACTATGCAGTAGGAACCGGTTTATTTATTTCTGCTTTATTTGGTTCTATACAGTATTATATCGAATATGTGACGCAGCCAGACTACTGCTGATGCGCACTCTTCTTGTTTTTCAAGCTGTAATTCCGAAGCTTCCCGATGTCGGCAATTCACCAAGCTTACTGCTTGCCAAGAGCAACCTGAACGGGATCCGAATTATTTCTTGCTCCTACCGCCTTAATTACGAAGCGATAGCTCTGCTTAGAATCCATGTTCTTAAGCACATAACTATATTCGGATTGACTTGGAAGGGCTGGGACATACAGACTCCAATTTTTCCCCACCTTATCATCTTGCTCATATAATCGGAAACCTCTAACAGGCTCCGTTCCAACGGCAGGACGGCTCCACGACAGAATCGCATCTCTGCTCTCGAACTTCAGGTTGGCTTGCTCCACTTTGCCAGGCTTGCCGTCCGTTCTTTTAATGCTGTACTCGTCGTATTTCTTAATCCCTTCGTTCTTTGCCGCCGTATAGGACGTGAATTTCAAAACATCGTTCGATATCGAAACATCAGTGAACATCTTTTTGAACGGCTGTGCGTCAATGACTGCAAAATAATCGTCATACCCCGGATGTTTTTCGTAAAATTTCCCGCCTACTGAGTTTGTCATGAGGTAGACGGAGCCTTTCGGATCGACTACATTTCCCTCTTTATCCTTCACCACGTTTTTGATCGGCTTATCATTGAGCATTTGGTAGGATCTCATATACATATGGTCATGGGCTTCGAACACAATATCAATTCCCAACTCATCGAATACGGGTACCAAGTATTTTTTGTAGAACTGGATTCGGCCATCTTCCCACTGTCCCGCATTGTCTCCTGCCGAGTAAGGGCCTTTGTGGAGCGACACGAACTTCCATTTCTTATCAGTCTTCGCAACCTGATTTCTCATCCAGTCCAATTGAGCGTTGAATTCGGGATCCACCCACTCTAGTTCTCCTTTTTTATTCAATCCGCCCTCAAACTGGGAATTGAATTGCATGAAGAGCGCGTCCCCATATTCGAACGCATACACGGAACCGTCGTGAGTACCTTTCACTACATCCTTCGGCAAGTTAAAATGGTTGTAGAAATTATTGTTCTCCGTAGTTTCGTCTCCATCGTAATCTTTCACCTCATGGCCGCCAAGCACGGGCACGAGCGGCACTCGGGCAAGTTCCTGCTGAGGGAGGCCCAGAAACCACTGCCACTGTGATTCCAAATCACCATTGTCGACCAAATCCCCGGTTAATATAAAGAACTTCGGATCCCCGATATGCTCGATCGCTCTGCGGAACGTATCCTGCCAGAGTTCGAATGTGGACTTGCTGGAGGCTTGCGAATCCGATCCTACGATAAAATGAAAATCTCGATTGTCTGCTTGATCCGTAGTAAATGAGCCGATAGCTCCCCATCCATCCGCATCCCCATTTCCTGCCCGATACCGATATGACGTCCCCGGCTTGAGATTATCAGCCGTGACCTTATGGCTTGCAAATTTCGTTTTTTTCTTGGAGGATCGATCGCCTTTTACCATGAATGTCTCGATAATGTCGGAACTTCCCATATATGTAATCGCCTTAGCTTCCGGAAATGCGCCGTTCCCCATTTCGGAGGCTTCCACCACCTGCAGCTTCGTGCCAGATACCTCCTTCGGCGTATACCAAGCAAACGCCAGGCTTGTCTTGGCACCTCCATTGAAGGTCATGTTTAATAACTGCGGCACCTTGAGTGAGCTGTTCGTTTTGGGTACGCCATGAACAACGATATCCTTGATTCGACTTGAGCCGGTATCGCTTATCGAGCCGCTGCCTGACACTTTTGAATCAGAGTTTACGACCCAACGAATATATAATCGCTCCCGATCGGCTGCACCGCTTGGCAGCGCAATACCGTTTAACGAGCTGGCAGAACTGTATTCCGTGCCTAGCACAAGTGTGCCTTTTTCAACGTCCGTCCACTTGGACAGATCCGTGCTAATTTGGAGCTTGAAGTCTCTAGGCCCAGTACTGGAGGACTTCTGCTGCGAAGATACTGTAATTTGCTCCAGTCCCTTCGTCGACAAGGAGGCTAGCCAAGCTTTCTTGCCTTTGCCCTTGTCCCAACCTTGATAACGGATACTCTTTTCGCTCTCATCGAATGTAAATCCTGTTCTGGAACTCCCACCGACCTCTTGGATAAGCGTAGCAGAATCTTTGGATAAACCGGACGCAGCATAGAAGATGCCTGGATCGTTCTTTAGGTTTACAAATTCCCATTTAGCCACAATCTCTGCACTGGCGGACACGTTCAGTTCTTCCTCCGCACGAGCAGAGCCCATGCTGGAGACTGCCAGCATAATAACCGCTAGCCATACCGACAACACGCGATAACCATTCGCCAATTTAATACGCTGCTTTGCCATTCCATCGCCTCTTCCCATTCAATGAATTGAGTTCCTTGATATTGAATAGATAACAGAAAAATACAAAACTAGCCACTTATATTATACATATTATGGAATAAACGGGCTACTGAATTCTTCACTAGATTGCATTAGCCGTCACAGTCCGTTCACTTGTTTTTTCGGTTCAATCTGATAGAATACGGGTAATTCTCAGAATAACATGCTTCAGCGCAGCAGCGTACTCACGCTGTACGCAGACACAGTCAGCAAAGGAGGATACCTATGACGACTCTATATTCGGACTTACGCACGAATGCCAATGTCAAACACTCTATTTCTACACTCCAGCATCTCCTAGCGTCACTTACTCAGCAAGAAGTCATCACATGTCATCTCCCATTCATCGAGCATACGCTTTATCCTGAACATTCGATTTTCATATATACAGAACAGCAGCTTAATCATCCAGAATCTCCATTCCGTTTGAAACGCAAGCTTCAGGAAGATGAAGTTGTCATCGCCTATTTAGAATCCCGCGGGTTGCTCGTTGCCGCTGGCTCTGAATCTGCATTGTCTACAGCTTGCCTGAAACTAGGCAGCCTGTTTGAGGAACAGTGCGCAGTACAGCCGCAGGCCGCACGCCCTCGATTAAAAGAAATATTCTGGCAGGGCGTATCCCATGATGCACATCCTCGTGCGGTATAACCGGAAGTGAAGGCGCAATAAAGTAGGCATGCATGATACCGAGTAGTTCGGAAAGCGTCCAATGTATACAAAAAGGCAAGCATCCAGTCGATGCTTGCCTTCTGTCATAGGTAACTGCTTTTCAGCGGCGTACCTGTTATTTCGTTCTGTTAAATGCCGGGAATCGGGGAACGCTTATGTTCCGTCTTCTGATATTGGCGCTCGATCTTCTCGCGCACGTCACCCGGTATGTTCTTACCTTCGAGATAGTCGCTATTATGCTCGTACGAAATGCCAAGCTCCTTCTCATCGGTTTGGCCTTCCCACAGGCCTGCTGTTGGTGCCTTATCAATGACGCTAGCAGGGACACCAATATGCTTCGCGAGTTGGCGCACTTGACGCTTATTCAGAGAAGACAATGGCGTAATGTCCACTGCTCCGTCTCCCCACTTCGTATAGAAGCCAGTCAACGCCTCAGAAGCGTGATCAGTACCTACAACTAGCAAATTCAGATCAAAGGCAAGCGCGTATTGCACAACCATCCGAGTACGAGCCTTCATGTTTCCCTTATTTGGAACACTCAAGGATCGTGCTTCCGGCAGCTGCTTAAGCGCCGCTTCTACCTCTTGGGCGGCTTCATCAACCGCTTTAGCAATATTCGTTTCTACCGTATGCTTCAGATTGAATGCTTGCGCGGTTGCATAGCTGTCAGAAATATCTGCCTGAGTACCATAAGGCTGGAACACGCCAAGCGTCATATACTCCTTGCCTGTCTCCGCAGTCAATTCATCCGTCGCCTGCTTGCATAATCCCGTCGCAACCGCACTGTCAATCCCGCCGCTAATCGCGATCAGAAGCCCCTTCGTTCCTGTATTCAACACATACTGCTTCAAGAAGTCGACCCGCTTGCGCACCTCAGCATCTGGATCGATCTGTGTCTGCACGTTGAAGCGCTTGATAATCTCTTGCTGTAAACTCATTATTTCGTCCCCTTCCTACAAGCATCCGTGCTTGGCCTACAATTCTATAGAAAATCCCCGCATCACAAGATGCGGGGCATAGTTAACTTAGCGGCAGAACTTATCGTATGCAGCCGTCAGATCAGCAGCAATCTCCTCTGCTGAACGATTCTCTACTTGATGACGCTCGATGAAATGCACCAGCTCGCCATCCTTCATCAAAGCGATCGATGGAGAAGAAGGCGGATATGGCGCGAAGTATTCGCGAGCCTTCGCCGTTGCTTCCTTATCTTGCCCAGCAAATACGGTGAACAAGTGGTCAGGTGTAGCATCATTCTCTAATGACTTGCGTACGCCTGGACGGCACAGTCCAGCGGCACAACCGCATACTGAATTGACAACAACAAGTGCTGTTCCCTTCGCTGTAGCCAGTTTCTCTTCCACTTCCTCTGGTGTTCTCAATTCAACGCAGCCGATGGAAGTTAACTCGTCACGCATAGGTTGAACCATATCACGCATATATTGCTCAAAAGACATGGACATCCGTACTTCACTCCTACTCTATAAATAATTCCGTTGTCAGTGATGGATGAGTACCATCGGACACTGTCGCTACTATTGTAACCATTTGTAGTGAAGTAAAGCAAGGGAAAGCCGAAACCGATAACGGTTCCGGCTCGCTGACTTCTACCAGTTAGGCCCTCATTACTGAGGAAGCTCCATGACCGAGGATCGCATCCTCCTACGTAGAAGGGCGATTCGGGCCATTCAACTTCTTATCGACTCCGCAGGTATCATTTGCAGCGCTGTTTTGCTTGTCTTGCTTGCGCTGTTCCTTTGAATCTTGGCTCATCGCATAGGCCTCCTTTTCACAAAGTCGGTTCTATTATGCTCAGGCAGCAACTGACCTATCCTTGTGATGCAGGAGGCTCTACAGGCATGGCAGCCTCGGCCTGCGTATTCTTATGCGCCACTCCCCGCTCTCTACTGCGGGTTACCATATAACCTACCGCTAGCATTACACTGTAGATCCACTGCTCCACTGTTAAGTACATCCATGTAGAACCATCGCCATATGCATAACTGCCAAGCATGCCGACCACACCGCATACAACAAAGGCGATCTGTGCGTCAACAAGCGATCCGAGCCTTCTCTGACGAGACCAGAGCAAGGCAAGGAGAACGATGCAACCTAGCGTCTCAGCAGGCGGTATCCCCGACACCTGGAATCCGCTAATCTGAAGCAGCGGTGTAAATCCAGGGGCCTGTCCACCATTAAGCGTATAGAGCCATCCATATGCCGTTACGAACGTCAACATACTATGCGACAATAGATCAAGGAGCACGGGATAAGACAATTGATGCTTGCGTATGTATAAGGTCGTCCATACAATAATGCCAAGCACAAGCAGGATGTTCCCCTCTGTGGAAGTTCCTGTCATGTACAGCAGCGAACGCGGCTGCCGCCACAGGATTGAGGGCGTGTCCCATAGAAATCCGAACTTCTCATTGAGTATGACGAGTAGAATAACCGTCATTGCCCAATCTCCATAACGGCGCGAGATTCCATTTTCCGCGCGTGCCCGGAGCGCCACCGCCCCAGCTGCTAGAAGCAAGGAGAGCAGGCTAACGAGCAGTCCCCAATGAATTGTAAAATTGCCAAGCTGCATGACGCTCACCCTATCCACCTCCAAGCTTCATATTAGCGAAAGACTAGACTTGGTTCAATGCTTCCTCCTTATCCGGCTGCATATTCCCTAGTTGTACTGGATGCTGTGCAAGTGAAGAGTCCCATGCAGCTGTCGGGACATGAACCGGAGATTGGCTCGTCTGTTCTAGGCGAAAGGCTGCCTCAAACACCGTTCCATCTTCCCCCGTATGCACCTCTATCGTTCCATCATGCTGTTCGACAATACTCAAGCACAATGGCAAGCCAAGGCCCGTCCCCTTTGATTTCGTTGTGTAAAATGGCTCAAATAGCCGCTCCACAATGTCGGCGGGAATACCAGACCCTGTATCTTGAATACGCAGCTGCACTTGTCCTCCAACAAATCTTGTTTCGAGCGTAAGCACGGCCTCTGTGTCCATCGCTTCCATCGCCTCCATGGCGTTGCGCGACAGATTCAGAATAAGCTGCTTCATCTCCTTCACATTGACAGGGAAAATCGGCACATTTTCTGCAAGCTTCAACGCAATCTCTTGACCTCTCATATTTGCATCAGCCCAAAGCAACGGTGATAACTGATGAATAATGTCATGAAGGTGAACCTGTTCTTTCTCAATAATACGATTTTGCGCTAAAGCGAGAAAGTCGTTAATGATGCTGTTTGCTCTATCGATCTCTTCCATTACGATTCGATAGTATTCCTTCAAATGCGTGGGACTCTTTTCTTGGAGCAGCTGTATGAACCCACGAATAACCGCCATTGGATTACGAATTTCGTGCGTGATGCTTGCCGCCATCTGCCCGACTAAGCTTAAGCGATCCATCTTGCCCAGCTCTGCACGCAGCTTCGACAGCTCCGTAATATCATGCAGCATGCCGACAGCCCCTGTTATCGCTCCAGTAGTCTCGCTTCGAATCGCACTTGTACTAACGACGTACTCTCGTTCGTCCAATTTCACTACTACGCCTTCCATCTTCTCTCCCGCGAGTGCACGATACATGCCGTCGTACAAAATTGGAATATCCCCCACCTGTGTCAACAGGCAGCGAAAAGGACGGCCGAGAATGTCTCCCTTTGTCACATGAGGTGCTGCATTCTGCATACTGCGCAGCATCATATCATTTAAAGCGGTTATATTGGTCTGTGCATCAACCGCAATGACACCGAGCGGTGTCGTGTCTATTAATAGATTCAGCTTCTCTGCTTCTTCACGATATTTCGTAGAGACGATTTCATATCCTTGTACAAGGAATAGCTTCTCCCTCGTCTCCTCCATATAGTACACAGCTAAGTAAGCGGTTAAGAAAAAGGCTGCTCCTAGCATGAGCATCGATAGAAGCATACTGCCATCAATAACTCGTTCATGCCTCCACAGCAGCACTCCATAAACCAAGGAATAGAGAACAATACCCGCGAAGGAGAAGGACAAAATAATAGCGACACGCTGGCGGAATCCGGAATGACGGAAAGAATTAATAAAAGCAAACAATAGCGGGATCATATAAAGGAGTGCATCACTCCACAGCTTCTGGGGATGCCCATCGTGATAGAAAAAACCAAGCATACCTAAATATAATCCAATCATGAGGAACCCAACCCGATATCCACCATACATTACTCCGATCATAAATGGCAAAAATCGAAAATCAAAAGGCTGGGGCATTTCTGTATAGAAGGAAAATACGATGCATAACAGCATAGAAAAAGCAGAAGACAATCCTATGACGAGAGGGGCGCGGGACACCCGCTCTGGCTTCAAGGAGCAGACTTGATAGGCAATCGCTGGTATGCAGGCAATAAGGCTTTGCAGTAAGACTTCCTTAAGTGCTACGTACATACAGTTCTCCTCTTGTCAGGATAGAAAATGGTAAGATTGGCTTGATTAAAGCATAAAAATGAGGGCTTTTCAATGGAACCGCCGAACGTTTTAGCGAAGTTTTAGTTTTTACGATACAATAGGCATCAGTAACGGATGCGCAGTGCGTATCCTAACCCTGTCAAAGACCTGTCAAAGGAGTACAAAATGGAACGAACCGATGTTATCGTCGTAGGTGGCGGCCCCTCTGGACTTATGGCATCCATCTCTGCTGCACGCAACGGAGCCAAGGTAATTCTCGTGGATAAGGGAGACCGACTTGGCCGCAAGCTTGCTATATCTGGCGGAGGACGCTGCAATGTAACGAACAATAAACCACTGGACGAGCTGATTCAGCATATCCCTGGCAATGGGAGATTTCTGCACAGCGCGTTCAATCATTTTAACAATCAGGATATAATCGAGTTCTTCGAGAATCTCGGTATTGCATTGAAGGAAGAGGACAATGGCCGTATGTTCCCCGTATCAGACAAGGCGAAGACGGTCGTTGAGTCACTTCTGGGAGAAGTACGCCGATTAGGAGTAGCGATTCGTGTCAATCAGCCTGTCGCACATCTGCTGTACGAGGATGGTTCCGTCCAAGGTGTGCGCTTCAAAGATGGATCCGCATTGTATGCCCCAGCGGTCATACTGGCTACCGGCGGGAAGTCTGTTCCTCATACGGGCTCAACAGGAGACGGCTATGCTTGGGCAGAGGCTGCCGGACATTCCATTACGGATCTGTATCCGACGGAAGTGCCTCTAACCTCGAATACGTACTTTATTCGTGAGAAGCTGCTTCAAGGATTGTCCTTGCGCGATATTCGGATCGCGGTATGGAACAGCAAGGGGAAGAAGATCATTGAGCATCAAGGCGACCTGCTCTTTACCCACTTTGGCCTGTCCGGCCCTGCTGCACTTCGCTGCAGCCAATTCGTCGTGAAGGAATTGAAGCGTTCCGGCCTTCAGACCGTACAGGTCACCATCGATATGAAGCCTGATCTGT
Organism: Paenibacillus sp. NAIST15-1; assembly: GCF_001894745.1. Classification (GTDB taxonomy): domain Bacteria; phylum Bacillota; class Bacilli; order Paenibacillales; family Paenibacillaceae; genus Paenibacillus_B; species Paenibacillus_B suaedae. The sequence goes on along the minus strand of NZ_BBYF01000016.1, from coordinate 122,704 downwards.
CACTGGATGAGCTTGTTCGAGATTCGCTTCGCATTTGTGCCCAAGAACCAAAGAAAGCTATTAAGAATGTACTGAAGCATCTGCTGCCTGAACGAGTAATCCCGCTTCTGCTTGAACAGTCTGGCATCGATGAAGGCACCACATACGACCATATTCCGAAGCAGCCATGGCAGGAGATGTGCCAATTGATTAAGGCATTCCCTGTGAAGGTCAACGGCACGTTATCGCTTGAGGAAGCCTTTGTTACAGGCGGCGGTGTGAATCTTAAGGAAATCGATCCGAAGACGATGCATTCCAAAAAGGCGCGTGGACTCTATTTCTGCGGAGAAATATTGGATGTTCATGGTTATACGGGCGGCTATAACATTACAGCTGCCTTTGCAACTGGCTATACGGCAGGGATGCATGCTGCTCAGCAGACCCTACATCAAGCATAACAAGCAAACAGCCTGCTCACAGAGCAGGCTGTTTGTCTTCTATCATTAGATATGGATGCCGCCAGGGAAGTGATTCGTCGTCTCATCATCAAACATCCCGTATGCTTCTTCATCACGATGCGACAAGTCATCATGACTCGGATTGTGCCTAGCAGACGCATAGCGGTCATCATCTGCCCAATCCTCATTGACCATATGGGCCGGGATAGGGATATAATTCATTCCATAGGCTTGATCCATAACGGACATCTCCGTCATACTCGCTTCTTCTAGAAGCTGGCCGCCGTGCGCCTCTGCGATCTCAAGCGCAGAGGTCAAATCTCGCTTGTCTACATGGATATGCAGTTCTGTCTCACTAGCGCTGTCGTAAGCAGGCGTATATCCTAGCTCCTCCAACGTATCGAACGCCAATCTTGCACCTGCAGGATCCGAGAATCGGAACCGAATCGCAGTCGTATCTTGCATCCTCGTTCCTCCTATTCGAATAAGCTTACGTTAATATACCCGCCAGACAGGAGGAACATACACACAATCTGTCCTGCAATTGGTTGTACGAGCAGTTGCCGAATACTTTATTCAGTAGAGGACAAATGTGACTGTTCTTGTCTCTCCTCCATTTGCTTCTTCTGCTTCCACCCACGCAGCGTAACGATTGTATTGCCGATGAAGGCAGCCATCAGACCACCTCCCGCTACATATAGCGGAATCATAATAGGTGTTGCAGCAATACCTGCAGACAACCCCCACAGCACGCCTGGCCCTGCACATAAGACACGCGCCATATGCGCCGAGGCCTGCTGCAAACCCTCTGAGCGGAAGCTGAACATGGACGCCACATCACCATCGATGAATTCCTTCCAATACGTGCTCAGCCAGTATCCGAGAATACCGCTTAGCACCGGCCCTATAAGAATGAACAGACCATGCAGTGAAGTGATATAAGAAGCACTCATTCCAATAAAGAGGAGCTGCAAATAAAACTTGCGATGGGTGCTGCTTCGAAGCAATGACTTGACCGCAATAGCTCCAATAAGGCGGCCTGACTCATTCGTCTTCATGAAGTAGCCCGACTTCGGGAACAACATTGGGCGTGTCCGTTTGCGCCGTTGTGCTCTATCCACGCTCTGCGACAGCAGCATCGCCGTTAATTGCATCTTGAGCTCGCCCTCCCGTTCAACATCATGCTCAAATGTATGCTGAACATGGTTTCGCCAGCGAATAAGGGGGAAGCAGCTGACCAATATAATCGAGCCATAGACGAGCACCCAACTCACATGAATACCGAGCAAGTAAAGAATAACTCCATACAAGCCAAGAGCTGCCACCCCTGTGACAAAGCGGATCATCCAACGTGCCCAACCTGAGAAAGCAGCCAAATTATAGTTCCGTACTAATCCTGCTAAGTAGGATAAGGAGCTAATGGCAAATCCAATCGCGAGTAAATCCGTACTATGCAACGAATACCCGCGTATGAGCCATGGAGCAAGCAGTAACAGTATGACGGCCGTTATAGTCGTTCCTCGCAGTGCATATTGAATTAACCCGAATCGAACAAGCGGCTTCCACCAATAGGGCTGCTGACGAAGGAAGAGAATATCCCCGCCTTCCACCCAAGTGCGAAGTGATCCACTTATGATAGGCAGCAGCAAGGGAAGCAGCCAGATCGCTATAGGCAGCTTCAACCATGCAGCATCCAAGGGTTCCACCCACCATCCCCAATAGAACTTAACTCCTAGGAGCAATAGCGGTACGACAATATACAACCATACCGTCCAATCCAATGCGATACGAAGTGCCCGCCATTGATACACCATATTCGTCTGGAAGCGGCGGAAGGCAAGTGTTTGCGGGGATGTTACCTTCATCGTCGACAATGGACGAACCTGTCCCTCGCTCCCCATTAGGTCAACACCTCGAAACAATCGAATAGGGTTCCATCCGGCAACCCGCTTATTTGCCGCACTTCATCAAACGTCCCTCTTGCAACCACGCTTCCCTGATGAAGCAGGATGAAGCTGTCGCAGACGCGCTCAGCCGTGTCGAGTACATGCGTACTCATGAGAACGCCCGCTCCCCGCTTGCGTTCCTCCTCAAGCATACGGAGGAACTTCCGCGTTGCTCGTGGATCCAAGCCAATGAAGGGCTCATCCACGATGTATAATGACGGCTTGAGCATGAAGGCAATGATAAGCATCAGCTTCTGCTGCATCCCCTTCGAGAAGCTCGTTGGGAAATGGTGCTTCACCTCTGTCATTTGAAATTCGGTGAGCAGATAATTCGCCTGCTCGACAAACTGTTCCTGCGGCAGATCATATGCAGATGCAGCGAGTTCTAAATGCTCCCATAATGTCATGGAGTCATAGAGGACAGGCTGTTCAGGCACGTATGCATAAGTTCCATTGCCATCCCCAATCCGAACGCTGCCAGCAACATCTCGCATAATGCCCAGCACGGACTTGATTGTCGTGCTCTTCCCAGCACCGTTCGGACCGATTAGCCCTACCAATTGACCCGCTTCTACTTGAAACTCGATATTATGTATTTTAGACTCGCCTTTCTCATATCCTGCAGATTGTATCCTTGCATCAAGAACAACCATGCGGATCTCCCCCTTCATCTTAGGCATAGCCAAGCTGCTGTACCTAACCGTTCTTCTAACTTTTAGTTTACTCTATCGTATCTATTCTTGCACAGAGCTGGGCAGTTTCAATGTACTGAATGCCAGGTTCAGCCAAATGTTACCGAATTGCCCTTTCTAAATTTGAATAATTCAAAATTTTTTTGTTCATTGTTTCACAAGTGTGACAAAAGACATTTAATCTCCTGTCTCCTTCGATATACGATAAAAGAGTAAATCAAGAAATGAGGGGGATTCGTATGTCTGAACGAATCGATCATGAGACCGAAGCTGCCTTGCATTTATTCCGTGTCTTCTCTAAGGCATTCAAGAGCGTAACGGATCACTCAGCTGCTGGATGCAAAATAGAAGGATATAACCCGACTGACTTCTCCGTACTCGAAATGCTTTATCATAAAGGGCCTCAACCCATTCAACAAATCGGTTCCAAGCTCCTTCTACAGAGCGGAAACGTAACCTATGTCATTGATAAGCTCGAACGTAACGGCATGCTGCGCCGCCACCCTTGCGCGACGGATCGTCGCGTGATCTTCGCCGAGTTGACTGATAAAGGCCGTGAAGAAATGCAGGGACTGTTCCCCAAGCATTCTCTACTCCTTAAGCGTGCCATGAGCGGACTGACACTCGAGGAGAAAAAAGAGGCTATTCAATTGCTCAAGAAGCTCGGGATCCAAGCAGAGAAGTTAAGCCTTGTCACGAAAAAGGGCTCCTAGCAAATCCATTAGTTAATACGCTTAAATTTCCAATAGGGCTGAATCAACGCACAGAGCGGAAGAACATGTTCTTCCGCCCTTGTTATTTCTCTTCATGACATCAAGTCCAACGTTCTGAATGTCGCACGCGAATATCGCAATAACACGCGCCTCTCCTGCTGCAATTGCTGCTCAATGAGCTTCTCAATCTGATTGAGTATTACACCAGGCGGAGAGTTATTCTCGATCCCCTTCTGCCTCGTTCTGCGATACCATTCGACAGCCAGCTTATCAAGCGGGGTTGGACGGAACTCCTTCATCTTCGAAGCCAGCTCCATATATAATTGATCTGACTGCTGTCCCCCAAGAAACTCGCTTCTGCGCGCTTTATCCAGTAATACTTTGCGAGAAGGCATATACGCCGCAACCGTTGCATCATCGGTCACCCCAAAGAACACGCTCTTCATGAACGACCATGCCAGCTCCTTGTTCTGGGCCTGTTCAGACATAATAAGCGATGCGCCTGTCGAGTAACCGTACAACTTCATTGGCAAGCGAGTAGCTCTCCACAATCCCTTCATATGCGGCACCCACTCCTCCAATTGCAGCTCTCCCCAGGAACCAAGATACACCATTGCCAGCTTCCCACTCCGCAGCGCTTCATTCCCCGCATCCGTCCACAATCCGACATTTGCATCCAGCCCCTGCACATTAACACGCTGAGACAACAACATGCCTTGCGCGATCATGGCATTATTCCGGTTGAATTGCAGCTTGCTGTTAAGTAGCGGGAACATGGAGTCAAACCACTGCATGGGTTCCCGATCCCACTGAATTAAATAAATGCCATGCTCCTTCAGCTTCTCCGCCATTGCCAGCCAGCGGTTCGGATCCTCCATGTAGACAGCCAATTCTTCCGGGTCTGACGGAAATCCGTATCGCTCCATAATGTCCTTGCGATAGAAGGTGACAAGCGGCGAAGTTGTAATTGGGAGAGCGATAAGACGCTTATTGTCAAAGGATAGTCCAGTATCCCATAAGTCGGGAGAAATATCCGGCTTCAACGTGCTCGCGAGAAAAGGCGCGGCATTTAAGTCCATCAACCCTTGTATCCCCGTAAATTCCCCTAGAAATTCATGGCCAACCTCCATAACATCCGGGGCATCCCCCTGCTCCAAGGCATCCAAATAAGCATCAACATGGTCTTTATAAGAAAAACGCTTTACATTTACCTTCACGCCTGGATGCTCGATTTCGAATTTCTTGGCATAGTCTACATACTGTTGTTCGAAGCACCACACGGTTATGGCGGAAGGCGGCTTAGACTCTACGACTCGCTCATCGTCCTGCAATTGCGGTGGGATCGTGGTCTCATCACATCCGGTTGAAGAAAATAGCATGATGATCATCATTGCGAATACAATTAATCTTCGAAATGGCAAGCCCTTCCCTTTCACAAATTAACCTCCATATGCTGCAATTGAATTACTTCTTAGCTTGCTTGAAAAGTCAGGGAACCTAGCAGCAAATTCATCGGCTGCCAGCGGGGGACTAATATAATAGCCTTGGAACTGCCTACAACCAAGTGTGAGCAATTGTTCAATCTCCTGAGGTGTTTCAACCCCTTCAGCTGTCACTTTAAGATTCATGCTGTCTCCCATTCGGATCACCGCTTGAACAATTGCAGTGTTCACTTTATCCGCAAACAAATGCCGCACAAAAGAACGGTCAATTTTAAGCACATGAGCAGGCAAAGTCTTTAGGCGGTGCAGCGAGGAATAGCCCGTTCCAAAATCATCGATCGCTATCTGAACTCCTCGTTTCTTAAGATTGTGCAATACCTCGTTGATCTGCTCGGTGGATTTGTTAACGTATCCTTCCGTTATCTCCAAAATCAAATCACTCGGATTGAACTCACACTCGCGAATAATTCGATCAATTGTCGCGACGAAGTCATTCGTAAGCAATTGCCTTAACGAGACATTCACAGCCAGCTGGAAGGCAGGCATCCCTGCATCAGCCCACATCCGGTATTGCATGCATGCAGATCGAAGTACCCATTCCCCAATAGGAACGATTAGTCCAGTCTCTTCCGCGACCGGAATGAACTGTGTCGGCGATATAAACCCTTCATCACCAGAAAGCCAGCGAAGCAGCACCTCTGCGGCTGTGACTTTCCCCGAAGCATCTACGATCGGTTGATAGTGAAGCAGCAGCTCTCTACGTTCTAGCGCTTTGTACAAACGTGTCTCCATAAACATGCGTTCAGGCTGCAAGGTCGGCTGCAGTTCATCGTAGAAAACTACTGAATGACCACCACTGTCCTTGGCAGCATACATAGCTGTATCTGCTTGCTTGAGCAGATCCGTATATGCATATCCGTTATCCGGATATAAGGAAACGCCGATGCTGGCAGAGACAAATAGTTCATGAGCCTGTACAAGGAAGCTCTCACGCAGCCGCTGCAAAATCCGTTTAGCAACCGCGTTCACTTCCTCTCTTGAGCTGTCTTCGAGCATAATGATGAACTCATCCCCGCCATAACGAGAGCTCAAATGCCGGCCGGACAGTTTTGATAGACAATCCGACAAGCGCTGCGCAACTTGTACAAGGAGCATATCTCCTACATTGTGGCCGAGCGAATCATTGATATGCTTGAACCGATCTATATCTATGAACATTAACGCCAATGAACTAACCTTGTTATCCGCATCTTCCAGCGCCCGCTCTACATTCATCGTAAAGTAATGCCGATTGGGAAGCTGGGTCAGCGTATCATAATAAGCAATATGCTGGAGCTTCTCTTCCGACAGCTCTAGCATTTTCGTCTGGTCAAGCAGCTTCTCATTCATGCGCAGCATTTCCTTGAATACTTCCGTTAACCGATCACTCATTGCCCGGAAATTGATTGCAAGTAGACGAATCTCTCCGATTCGAATGCAAGGCCATTTGACAGTCTTGTCCTTCAGCAATTTATGGTGCATTCCCGCGGTCGCCTCCTCCAAATCACGAAGAGAGCGAACAATGAAGCGGCTTACCGCAAGTGATACCCCGGTAGCCAACAAGCAGACCATGAACAACATTAGGAACTTGCGCAAATAGACGTCAATCGTCGTTTGTAGAAAATAGGAAATTGGAATAAAGCCAACAACCTTAGCGATCGGATGATCGGTCAGCTTGTCCTCCAAAACATAATAACCGTCATTCCACCTTCTTGTTCCATAATCATAATTTCTGTCAGGGGGCAGAATACGGGAAAAAGAGGACTTTACCCCGTAAGCATCCATCCGAATTTGTGAATGATGAGCAGCCATGCGAACAGGTGATTTATTAGGTACAGTATCTTCCATGTACACTGCATTGCTTTCGAACCACACCTCATCACTCGATGCGACCAATTGGCCCTTATGATTGAACGCAGCCAACTTCAATAAGCCATTCTGGGAATGGAGCTTTAAATTATCGTGAAGCTTCCCTGTCTCCATAATCGATCCGAGATTAAGCCCTTGGCGCTGTTTTCTGTCCATCTTCAGAAGTGCGTCTGTAATTTGAGCGGTTTGCAATTCAATTCTGGCCAAAGAATCCCGCTCGATGTCCTGCTGCATATCGCGACTATCAATCAGCATATTCAGCAGAAACGGAATGAACACGATTGCGACGGAGAGATGCATCAGAAGCTGATTGAGATACACGGACTTCGTTCGCAAATCAGGCAGCAGCCGTTTCCATGGCATATAGGTAACGACCACATCAGCAATCAGAGCATTCAATAGTCCGCTCATTGCGAACATAAAATATTGAAGTAGTGCTTCTGCATTGTACTCGTTGGTCTGCAGACAAAATAAAACCGCTGCAAGTGGGGCTCCGATTCCGAACCAGAACAGACTGTCCCAGAGAAGCAGGAACCCCCTTTTCCGTTCATACATATATCCAACCAGTATCATTTCCAATCCAATAAGCAGCAAAATAAACGAACCGTAGCCTGAAAAATAATATCCCAGTCCAACTATAAGCGCCATAATTGCCGCCCAGTGCGAACCATACAGAACAAGCATTATGAGCAGAGTGGCCCCGCACAGCATGAACTCTGCACCGTATGAAAATTCGAGTCCAATTACAGAGAACACTGCAGTGAGAACGGTCAGTATCACGAACAGCATACTTGTACGCAGCGAAGCCAATGGGTGTAACGTACGTGACATGGCAGAGTGACTCCTTTACAGATGGAAGCAGTACATTTCTCTTATTTCGAAATACTTCGACACAAATCCAAAATTTCCTACTTTTGTGCAGGATAATGTAGAGTGATTTATTTGCAAGAGAAACAATCCCCATAAGAAAAAGGCCGCCCTCCCAAGCAGTTTCTACTGCCGGAAAAACGACCTAATTATCTAGTGTTTTAGGTTAAGTTACGTAAAGAAGTATCATGGCACCTGTCTTTAATGAGATGGAGAAGCTTCATCCTGACCGGATGATCCCCCGGAATTTGTCGACTTAGGCATGAACAACATACTTACTAAGCATGCGACCGCGATAATAGCCATTATCAGGAAGACCTGCCCTAGCCCTGACTCCAGGAAAGAGCGCAGTGTACCCATTAAATCAGGCGACAGCGAGCTTGCACTTTCTGGATTCAACAGCTTGCTCAGATCCTCATTCGAGACACGCGAGGATACGTCAGGCCCCGCATCAGATACCATCGATGCAATGCTCGCATTTAAGAATGTCCCGAACGCGGCAATGCCAAGCATCTGCCCCAACGACCGTACGAACGTGTTCAATGCTGTTGAAGCACCTCTCATGCTCCAATCGACAGAAGACTGGACAATGACGGTAAATACCGTGAACGACAGGCCGAAACCTAGGCCTGACAATGACATAATGATTACGATCAAAATAAGCGGAGTTGTATCTGAAATCGTCGACAGCCATATGGAAGCGATCACGATCAATATCATCCCTAGCGTCGATGTCACGCGTGCCCCTATCTTAATCAGCATACGGCCGCCTACAATTGATCCAATCAGCCAGCCAATTGACATTGGGGTCAGTGACAGGCCTGAACTGGAGGCATTTTGCCCTAGCACACCTTGTGTCCAGAGCGGCATATAGGAGCTGATCCCCATCACGATCGCACTTGCGAGGAAGCTGACAAGGTTTGACACCCCGATGTCGCGAATCCGGAACAACTTGAGCGGCACCATCGGTTCCTTTGCCTTCACTTCGATCCGGAAGAAGAGAACAAGGAACACAGCCGCAGTCCCAAACAGTGCGAACATCCATGGAGAATTCCACGCGATCCCCTGTCCGCCTGTAATAATAGCAAACAAGAATGCGGTCATCCCGATGGAGAATGTCGCTGCCCCCGCATAGTCGACAGGCTTGTCCTTGCGCTCCACCTTCTCATGGAAGCACACCATGATCATCCATACCGACACGATGCCGAACGGCACATTGAAGTAGAATATCCAGTGCCATGATAATGAATCGACGAAGAACCCGCCGACTAACGGCCCGACCAACCCAGCAATTCCCCAAATAGAGCTGAATAAGCCTTGAATCTTGGCCCGTTCCTCGTATGTGTAAATATCCGCTACCATCGTGAAGGTAACAGGCATTACAGCGCCTGCTCCGATTCCTTGAAGAGCACGGAATATAATCATCTGCGTCATAGTGCCCGATAGACCGCACAACATCGATCCCCCTACAAACAGAGCGGAGCCGATAATAAATATGTTCTTACGGCCATATAAATCAGCCATCTTCCCGAACAATGGTGTTGAGATTGCCGTAGTAAGCAAATAAGCAGCATATACCCAGCTAATCAAGGATAATCCGCCTAAATCCGCAACAATCTTCGGCATTGCTGTACTTACTACTGTTACTTCGATTGCCGCCAGAAAGGTCGACAATAGCAGTGCAAGTGTGACAAGCTTGCGGCTTCGTCCAGCTTGCATAGAAGCCTCGTTCCCCATAAATACCCTTCCTTCGTTCCTAAATCTCGTACAGCTTCCGCAGCTCATGATTCACTATAGATTGATGTGGAGTGAGCCCCGATCCATATTAGCATGCATCAATCGCGGGTGCTCTACCTCTTCCCACATGCGATCATGTGTGGCAACAATCAACGCGCGTCCCTGTTCCGCTTGGCGCAGACACCAGTCGCGAACGAAGGCTGCATGTACCGCATCCAAGGAGGCTGTCGGCTCGTCCAGCAGAATGACTTCAGGTTCGTGCGCGGAAGCAATTGCTAGACTGAGCAGCCGCTTCAATCCAGTTGGCATATCATGCGGATGCAGATGCTTCACTTCCCATAGACAATATTGCCGCAAGCGAGACTCCACTTCCCGTTCCACCTGTTCATGCGTGTAGACAGCGTGGCCTTCCCAAGACTGTCCTTCTATGCGCAATCGCCCGCATTGATTCGCTGCATGGAGAGCATCTCGCAGTTCCTCTTGCACGGACGCTGCAAAGAAGCCCGATTCGGGCTGCTGTGCTGTGAATCCAATAAGTCTTGCCACTTCACAGGATCGCAGCTTCTGCCCCAATTGGCCTGCAATCCACCATTCACCTTCCATGCTGCCGGAGCGCTTCGACAAGCCGCCGGTTATAAGGCGGAACAAGGTTGACTTCCCCGACCCGTTCTTGCCCGTCAGCAACATACATCGCCCTGCCTTAAGCTGGAAGGTAACATTATGAAGCGCGTCCTCTGTCTGCCGACGCTTCTGATCACGATGAGCAATAGGATGATACCGATAGCCCACCTTCGATAAGTGCAGAAGGACTTCTTCTTCAAGTATTCTACTACACTCGCCCCCAGCACACTCTGCTCGTACAGTAGCATCGTCTCTAGCACTTCCTTGTTTTACAGTGACTGGCACCTGCATGGACATAATAGTTGTCTCAGCGTTTCCTTCCCACTTCGGAGGTATAATGCCTACCTCATAACAGAGCTCCAAGCAGCGAAGCTCGTCCTTCGGACGGGATAGACCGTTCAAACCATCCCTTGCGGGATATACAGGCATCTTTCCATCATACACCATTCTCCCATTATGCAACAGAAGAAGCTGTGCATCTTGTATCCAGCCATGCTGCCACTCGTCTGACAGCTCGTCTAGGCGCGATGCGGCTAATACTATCGTCCTACCCTGACTATGCCAAGCTTGAAGCTGCTCTAACAGACGGCGTCGAGATTCCTTATCCATCTGACTCCACGCGTCATCAATAAGCAGCACATCCGGCTCCATCGTCAATACAGAAGCAACAGCTGTACGTTGCTGTTCGCCCCCTGACAACTGCTGAACCTGACGCAAGCGCAGTTGACGCAAATCAGCCTTATCAAGCTGCTCTTCTACTCTACTATGGATGACCTCTCGCGGCAGGCCAAGATTCTCGGGTGCGAAGGCTAACTCATCCTCAACCGTACCAATCACAAACTGCTCCTTAGCCTCCTGCAGGATGAAGCCCCTGATTGGCGCCTGTCCATCCTTCACCATGCCGCAGCTCAATTCACCTTGCTGCTGGCCTTCATGCGACTGCATTGCACCGGCCATCAGCTTGAGGAGCGTTGTCTTGCCGCTCCCATTTCCCCCTGCCAGCAGCACAACAGATCCAGACTTGATACAGAAGCTGCATGGCTGCAATACTGGTTCAGACTCGCCAAAATAAGTAAAGGCCACACGCTCAGCGCGCATGACCTCCTTAGACTGTAGGATTCTCATATTAGACCGGCCCCCTACCATACTACTACCATACTACTGCCCGCGTGACTCTCTTCCTAGTGCGAATGGGCGCATTGCTCTTGTAGAAGCAATCCGATCCCCAATCATCTTGGTTAGAGCACCGCACAGCAGCATCCCGCTTATACAGCGGATAATTAAGGTTGCAATAAGCACCCACATCTCATAGTGGATATAACCGAACATAAAGGCCGAAACCACAAACCACAGCGGTACTGCTGCTGTACCTACGAACAGCATGGTGAACCAATTGTATTGACGGTAACGGAATACATAAAACAACGGTTCAATCACAACCGCATAGCATAATGCCGCAGCAATACAAGACCAAGCACCATATGCGCTTCCCATTAAGATTTGTACACAAGCGCCAAGCGAATATGTTACCAACGCTGCCCCTGGCTTACGGATAACATATATCGCAAGCAGACCATATATCATGTACAAGCCGACGATCGTTGATGTTAGCATCGGTCCACCAACAGAGTGCAGCAGCTTATTTACCCAAGATAACCCGGTCGTCATTACACCATTTGCAGCTGCAAGCAATGCCATCAGCACCCAGTCCGCTAGTGTAAGGGAACCGAGCGAGAAACGAGATTCGTTCATTGTAGTTGTTCCATTTCCCATTCTCATAGATGATTCATCCCCAATTCTTCTACTTATGTAACGTTATGATGCTGGCATATGTTAACCAACAACAGATAAACTACCATTAACGTTACAAGGGATGGCATGGAAATGCAAGTCAAAATCTATCATTATCGTTTACGATTTTTGTTAACCCATTAGGATTGTTGCCGTCATTGCTCCTACGGCCGCAGCCGCAAAGCTGATTCCAAGAACGGTAAAACGCAAGGTTCTCCATGACGTTCGGGCAGCGTTCGCCCCAAATTGCTTCACTTCCATTGCTGTCGCTACATTTTGAACGCGGCGCATCGCACTGGACGTAACCGCAGCGACGTATTGCCCCGCTAGACGCATTCGCTCACCAATCCCCTGCGGCGCGGTAAGCTGACGCATCCGCTGTGCCTCACGAATATTGCGCGCTTCTTCAGCGAGAAGAGGGACGAAGCGCAGCGCGATAGCAACGGCGAACGCGAAGCGATTCGGCAGCCTTAGATGATGGGACAACGCCGTGACAACATCACGCGGCTCTGTAGTCGTAGCGTATAGCAATGACGACAGGAACAGCGTCAATGCACGCAGCGTCAGCGTGAGTGAAGTACGGCACGCTTCCTCGGTCAGATTCAATCCGAGAATCGTAAGCCGAATCTTGGTACCCGGCAGGACTAGGCACTGGAATAGAAAGAGCGGCAGAGCGAAGCCAAGCAGCAGAATGAGCACCGTTCTCCATCGCGCACCTGACCACCCCGCGCCTGTCACTCCGATGATAAGCAGGGATAAGAACCAGCCAAGCTGCCAATTTAGCTTCATGCTAATCATAACGGCAAGACCGGTGCCGAACAGCCATATCCCCTTCGTGATCGGATCAATTCTGTTCAGCCACGCTTGCATGTTCGTTCATCCCCTTCTGACTCGCAAGTGTGCTCCAGCAAGGTTAGAATACGCTTGGCCGCCTGCTCAATTGGATCGTCCGGCATCGAGCAGAGGAACAATGCCATTGCTCTCGCATTAACCGTTTTGCCGCTTCCCCTTAATATCTCCGACTCTAGAGCTGTGTACGCTTGCTCCGCTTCCTCACGCTGCTTCAAGCTGAACGGCGCACTCATCACTGCATCCTTCAGCAGCCACACTTGATCCAGCAATTGTTGCTGCGAGTTGGACATGCTTACGTGTCCGGAACGCATAAAATCATTCATAAGCGCCATGGTAAGTACAGGCTCGGCATGCTTGCGAACAAGTGACTCTGCAGTCGCATCCAGAACATTTACAATAAAGGTGCACACTTGATCGAAGTCCACATTTTTCCGGTCAAATGTCGCATAACTCATGAACTCAATGGTCATACCACTAATAATTGTCGCTAAGTCCATCCAATAAGGCTCTGCTTCCTGACCGTAAACTTCAGCTACCACTTGGCGGAAGGTAAAGAAGCGCTTTGCACGGAAATCGAAAACCATATCTCGAATTTCCCGCTTCTTATATAGGTGTGCTTCCTTGCGCTGCAGGGTAAGGAACAACTTGAATCTGCCGAACTGCTCCAGAGAAATGTGAATGAGCTTGTTCAGCTTCTGGCGAGCCGGCAAATTGTCAGCGAGTGTATCCCGCGCTAATTCATACATCATTTGATGATAATGGTCGAATATTGTGAACAATATTTCTTCCTTCGAACGAAAGAAGGAATAGACTGAGCCCTTGGCAATTCCGATACGTTCTGCAATTTCTTGAATCGAGGTTTCATGATAACCCTTTTCAGCGAACAGCGAGAGCGCTGTTTCCATGATGAGACGTTTTTTCTCTTCCATGTTCCGTCCTCCGTATGTCATGACTTTCGGTTCAGCCCTTTTTGACCGCCTAGTCAGCATCGTTTGTTACGTTATTCCTACCATACCACAAACATAATATTATGAAAAATATTTTAGTTCCAAAACAATTGACTTCGCGGTCAATCGGGATTATAGTATCAACATGCTATTTTTTGACCCGAAGGTCAGTCGTTCACACAACATATAAACGAGCATGAAAGAAAGGTGATTAATAAATGGCCACAGTGAAAGACCATACGGCATCTCGCCGCAATATGGTACTATTCGGTCTGATTATGGGGATGTTCTTCAGTTCCCTGGAACAGACGATCGTCGGCACGGCCATGCCAACGATAATTAAGGATCTCAATGGGTTTGCCATCTTCGCTTGGGTAACAACCGCTTATATGATCTGCTCTACAGCAGTCATCCCGCTTGCCGGGAAATTAGCGGATTTGTTCGGAAGCCGATTCATCTACCTGACTGGATGGCTTATCTTCGTTGTTGGTTCAGGCTTATGCGCAACGGCAGTGAATATGGAGCAGTTAATTATTTACCGGGCGATCCAAGGTATCGGCGGCGGTATGCTGATGCCGATGTCCCAGACGATTATTGGAATGATGTTCAGTCCGCAGGAACGCGCCAAGTGGCAAGGGGTATTCGGGGCCATCTTCGGTCTTAGTTCCGTCATCGGTCCGTTCTTTGGCGGATTTATTGTTGATAATATCAGCTGGCACTGGATTTTCCTTATTAATGTTCCGTTCGGTTTATTGTCAACGATCTTAATCTTTATTGGCATGAAATCAATTGATGAGCCTCGAGACAAGAGCAAAAAAATCTCGATCGACTGGCTCGGAATTTTCACTCTTATCCCGGGTATCGTCTTATTGCTGCTTGGGCTGTCGCTCGACCATAACAAGTATGCATGGGATTCTCCAACAAGCATTCTCGTGTTTGCTGGTGCATTGGTGCTCTTCGTTCTGTTTGTCTTCGTTGAGCGCAGAGCAGCAGAACCAATTATTGATATGTCACTCTTCAAAAGCCGTATCTTCAACGTATCTGTAGCACTCGGCTTCCTCGTTGGTCTTGGCATGTTCGGTGCCATTATGTTCGTGCCAATGTTCATGCAAGGGGTGCTTGGCGTAACACCGACACAAGCAGGCTCTACGATGACACCAATGATGATTGCCTTGATTATTGCAAGCATCTTGGCTGGACAGCTGGTTCTGCGCATGCGTTATCGTGCGGTTATGACGATGGGCATGATCATTACGTCCATCGGTTTCTGGCTCATGAGTACAATGGGTGTCAGCACTTCAACTTGGATAGCTTATTCGTTCATGGTTGTACTTGGCTTTGGTATCGGTATGGTTATGCCAATTATTACGCTGGTTGTACAGAATGCATTTCCACGCGAAAAGCTGGGTACAGTCACTTCCGCTACGACGTTCTTCCGTTCTATCGGATCGACGATCGGGGCAACCTTGTTCAACGTTATTATGAACAGCGTCATTGCAACAAATATTGCGAATGCAACTGCTAGTGCTGATCCAGGAACGCAAGCCGTTCTGAGCAAGACCGGTACAGATTCCAATACGCTGTATCAGTTGCTGATTAACAGCGATTTGCTGAAACAGCTTCCTGAGGACTTGAAAGTGAACGTGTTGAATACGATCAAGGATGCTTGGTCTGCTTCCTTCTCCACTGTCTTCTTGACAGGTCTCGGCTTCATCGTGGTCGGTATCTTCGTTGCATTGCTGATCGGCAACGGACGCATTTCCCGTGAGGCAATGCAGAAGCGCAAGCCAGGCGAGGGCTCTGACGATACAATGACACAGCCACAAGCTTCTTCGAATTAATTCTCGCCAACCGGCGAATAGATGCAACAAAGGAAAAGCAGCAAGCCGTTCCCTTCGTGGAATAGGCTCGCTGCTTTTTTAGCATTTTGATACAACGTTTGTTGCCGTTTGGATACTAGTTATACAAAGGGTTGGACAACACTGATTTGACCAGTTGCTTCAGGTCAACCTGCTCGATTGGACCGTTGTCGCCCACGACATTTTGAATATTGCTTGGCAATACCGACTTGTCCTCTTGATAGTGATAGGCAAGCTTACCGATATGCTTCAAGCTGAACTCAGGGCTTCCTACCACCGTGAACGTCCAAGAGTTCATGTTCTCGCGAGCTACATTTACTTCATTCTGTCCGTTATCCGCAACAACTGCTTTTACAACATCAACCTTGCCGCGTCCTAAATTAGTAGCTCTGAACTTCAAATTTAACAATACACTGCTGCCATTAATACCGTTATAGCGCCCCTTACTTGCTGTAATGAAGCGGAGCACATCGGAGTCCTTCTGATGGACGATCATCAGCTTATTATCAGCGTATGCATCAACGAGCTCGAACCGCGTTTTGTCATAGGTTAAGCTGACATCTTCTGCATAAATATTTTTGACATTATCCAGCTTAATTTGGACGTCAAACGTTTGATTCAAGTACACTGTATACGTCACAGAAGTTACACTAACTTTCGGTGTATACACGGCGTCTGGATTGTATGGGCGCAATTGCCCGTCAGATGGTACATCCACGGCGCTGACGAACATAAGCTTGTCGGTCTGGTTGATAAATTCAATACTGTGCTCGCTATTCGATAATCCTGTCAATTCATAAGCCAGACGTGGATTGTAGTAATCAGAAGGAATATTTCTCATTGAAATCGTGGTGTAAGGTTTTTTATCAACAATAACTGTAATGTTATCGGATATATCATAGGAGCCATATCCATAATTTTGTGCGATGAGGCGAACCGAGCTGCCGACAAAGTTGAACTTTACTGAAGCGCTTCTGGAGCTGGTTTGTTTCGCATTACCACTATTCCACCAATTTCCGCTATACATAATTTCGGAAGAATACTGGGTGTAACGCTTCCAGCCGTAGTCTGGATTATAGGATGGATCACCTATGCTGCTTGCTCCAAATGCTGTCGAGACTGAAAATACTAATAGGAATACGAGTCCCATGATTATAGACGGGACAAACTTATTGCGCATGGTTCATAACCTCCAATTTTTATAGATTCACTCTGATTGTAATGGGGATATGAAAATAATCCCAAACAAGTTTTGTTAAACCTGTCAGCTAACGTTCAAAATTCTCCCTTTTTCGATAATAATCGCGTTCTTCATTAATGAGCTTATTAGTTGGTTTCATGAGATGAGATGTGATGCATGCTGCCTAATCGGAATTACAATATCCTGCATTTTCCCAGTTTCAACTGGACGCAAAAAAACAGCCCCTGCTTAACAGGAGCTGCTTATCTAAATCCACTATTTTATTGCTGTTTCATGTATGTGCGGTGCCAGAGGGCGAACACATGCAATGTCCAAATCTTGCGGGAGTAGTCTCCTTGTCCATTCTTGTGACGGCGGAACATATCTTCAACAGCCGTCAAATTGACGAGGTGGTCAATACCGCTTGCGGACAGCTCTTCCCACATGATGTTTGCACGTTCCGTGCGCAGCCAGTCGCGCATTGGTACCGGGAAGCCAAGCTTCGGACGGTTCAATACCGAATCTGGGATAATGCCCTGCATCGCTTTGCGAAGCGCATATTTCGTCGTACCGTCTGCAATGCGGTAATGGGCTGGGATGCTGCGGGCCACGTCGAATACTTTGCGATCCAAGAACGGAACGCGCAGTTCAAGCGAATGCGCCATCGTCAGCTTATCCGCCTTCATCAGGATGTCGCCAGGCATCCACAGATTCATATCGATATACTGCATCCGCGATACAGGATCCAGGTGGCGTGTACGGTCATAATAGGTGCGTGCGATATCAAACGGCTTCGTGAAGTCAGCAATCTCGGACTGTGTCGCACGCAGCAGTTCTACCTTCGCATCATCTGTCATAATGTTCGCGTTGCCGAGGAATCGTTCTTCAAGCGGCGTCGTTCCACGAAGCAAGTAGTTCTTGCCATAGAAGTTGAACGGAACGGACTGCACCATCTTGTGCATCGCACGCTGCATGCCTTCAGGCATCCATGACAGATAACGAAGGGAATGCGGTTCGCGATATATGCGGTATCCACCGAACAATTCATCCGCGCCCTCACCTGACAATACGACTGTGACATGCTCTTTCGCTAAGCGAGCAACCTCATACAAAGCAATCGCGGATGGATCCGCTACTGGCTCGTCCAAGTGCCAGATCGCCCGCGGTACTGCGTCGAAGTACATCTCCTGTGTAATCATGCGATCATAATGCTCCGTATCCAGCTGTCTAGCCGTATCCCGAGCAATAATCGTCTCATTGTTCGCACCTTCGAAGCCGACACTAAATGTCTTAATCGGTTCCATCGAACGCATCAAAGTAGATGTAATCGTCGAGTCAATCCCACTGGAGAGGAAACAGCCGCGTTCCACTTCACTATGAAGATGGTGCTCTACGGAGTCGCGCATGACATCGCGAATTTCCTCGATAATTTGTGTCAATGGACGATCAACAGGCTCGAACATTGGATCCCAATACTTCTCAATGATCGGCTTCCCGCCGAACGGGATTGTGATAGAGTGCGCAGGTGGCAGCTTATGAATCCCTTGATACATCGTGTTCGGATCAGGTACGTATTGGAATGTTAAATAATTATAGAAGCTGTTCATGTTCACTTGGCGTTGAACACCTGGAACCGCCAGCAAGCTTTTAATTTCCGAACCAAAGACGAACATCTCGTCATTTTGATAATAATATACAGGCTTAATCCCGAAATGGTCACGCGCAATAAACAGCTCCTGCTTGTTGCGATCCCAGATGGCGAAGCCAAACATACCGCGAAGATGATGCACACACTTCGAACCATGCTCTTCGTACAGATGAATAATTACTTCTGTATCCGTATGTGTCTTGAATTGGTGCCCGCGATGGATCAAATCTTCACGCAGCTCTTGATAATTGTATATCTCCCCGTTGAAAATAATCCAAATCGAATCATCCTCGTTGCTGAGCGGCTGCGCTCCAACTGCGACGTCGATAATGGACAGACGGCGGAAGCCTAGTCCAACACGATCGCCAATCCACAGCTTCGCGTCATTCGGTCCGCGATGGTGGATTAAGTCCATCATCGAGCGTACTACTTGTTCAGAGGGTTGTTGATCATGAAAATGATATATACCAGCAATGCCACACATAATTGTTCCAAATCCTTTCGCTCGTTGCATATGGCGTAGAACGTACTCAGTTCCCGCTCAGAACAAGGCAACACCCCGCAGAGGCGGGGCTTGTCTATGCAATCATTATAAACGTTTTTGACGAAATGTGACACAGGCTTGCAGCTAAATCAGCGGCATTTCTGTGTGTAATGTTCATGAAAGTACGAATAATCAGCTTGCAGTCATTTGTATTGCTGCATTGTTCAAGCTTTCTTATGTATATAATTCCACTTCGGAATGTTATTCGACCCTCGAGTTCGTTCTTTCTCTTACCCCGTTCCATTGTAACGGACAATGGCTCCGAAATCCAATCCATCCTGCTCTTGCAATTCATACCACTTCACATACAGGTTTATATGGTCATAGTCTATATTGATAAGCCCATTACCCGTTCAGCCATGACACGAATCTTTCCTTAGCTATTTGGTCAATGCTTCAGTACTGGAAGCATTACTTGCGACGGTTGCTTGGAGTCCGGTTAAATCGACATCAATCTGCACATCCTAATCCGTATCCGCGGACAACATGCTTGACTAATGTATACGTGATTGGAGGTCTGACAGCAATGCTGACACCGATTGCATTTGGCATTATTATCTTTTTGTTACTGTCTGCTTGGCTCATTCCCCATTATGCTGTTCACTATATGACGCGCTCCAAATGTTCCACCTACGAGCGCTGTCTGGAGATGCTTGAACAGCAAGGGGTCTTTACTCGTGAACAATTTGAAGCTTGCCGCAAAGAAGAAGTCACTATCCGAAGCCATGATGGCATTAAGCTGCACGGCTATTATATGGAGAAATTTCCGAATTCACGCCGGATTGCGCTAATTGTTCACGGCTATACAGGAGCTCTTCCTTGGTCAGCTCAATTTATGGATATGTTCACCGAGCAAGGCTTTAATGTACTACTTATTGATCAGCGCAGGCATGGTCAGAGTGAAGGCAAGTACACAACCTTTGGCTACAAAGAAAAATACGATGTGCAAATGTGGGTGGACTGGATTGTTGAACGGAAGGGGAAGGATTGCATCATTGGATTGCATGGTCAATCGCTTGGTGGGGGAACCGTGCTCGAATACGCAGCAATCCGCAGGCCACAGGTGCAATTCATTGTGGCTGACTGCCCCTACTCCGATTTGACACAGCTCATTCATTATCAAGTAACGAAGCTGAATCAAATGCCTGCATGGCCTACTATGGCACTCATTAATCGATTGCTTCTGCGAAAGGCTGGATTCCGCATGGAGCAAGTAAGCCCATTACGAATTATGAAGACGTGCCCCCTCCCCGTCTTATTCATTCATGGCAAGGAGGATCGTTTCGTGCCGACATGGATGAGTGAGCAACTGCATGAAGCGAAGCATGATACATCTTCATTGATCCTCATTGAGGGAGCCGGGCATGGTACCGCTTATTCCGTTGATCAAGAACGCTACCGGCAAGGAGTAACAACGTTCATACAGACAACCGTTGGATCTCCAAATCATGAAGAAGTGGCAGAACCATTGTCCGATGCCGTTCAAGATACAGTCGAAGTGGTAGAAGAACCTAGTTCCGTACTGGAACCCGGAATCGATCTTATCCCTGATCTCATTCCTGCTGAAGCCGACAACATGCTTCCGGTCATTTGATTAACTTTGATCGACTTAGGCATAATTAACCTTGTTGTGAAGCAAAATAAGTGAGCAGCCCTTCTCGGAAGAAGAAAGGCTGCTCTGTATTTCCGACAATCTACATATGGCATTATAAGGACGGAACCGCTTCAAAAGTAAGCTTGTCCCCCGGTGTGTGCAGCTCAAATACGACAATTTGGTTTTCTCCTTGGCGGAGTATCGGTGCTGGAACATAGAGTGTCTGCTGCGGACCAACTTCCCAGTAACGTCCAAGATTGAAGCCATTTACGAACACTACACCCTTCTTCCATCCATCCAAGCGAAGAAATGTATCCTGCGGCTGCTCTTGAATCGATAGCGTAGCCTCGTAGAATGCCGGCTGCTCTCCCTCCAACCCAGAATCAGCTGTTTTGAATTGCAAGCCATTCAGATTCTCCAACTCCAAACTGCGCACTTCCCAATGGAACAGAAATTGCCCATTCAATCGAACGCCATGCGTAATCCCTTTGCGATCATACAGCTCTGATCCATAGTTGACACGCCCCATATTTTCTACAAAAATATCAAGCCGCGCTCCACCCTCTGGAATCGTCACCGCCAGCTTCTGGGGATCCCAGCGCTCCACTATGCCGATTAGCTTCTGATCCAAGAATACATGAGCACGATCGTGAACATCCTGAATCGTAAGCGTGCATTCTGTGCGTGGACCAGACACTTGAGTGGAGTACAAGATAAAGCCATTATTCTGATCATACATTTCCATTGGCTCCGGGCATATACTCATCTTCACATCCGTCATAGACGCAAGCGTATCGAACAGCTTCACAGCTCGGTTCACTGTGACTTCACCGTACGCTGTCTTAGGCGTATTCTCAGGCAGGTCACCTTCAGGCAGCGGTACATACTTACCGATTACCTCTCGGAATAACCGATACTTCGGTGTAATATCTCCTGCTTCACTAATCGCACTATCATAGTCATAGCTGGTTACCGTTGGCTTGAAGCGTCCCCCGTGATTAGCTCCACTGCCAAATCCGAAGTTCGTACCCCCATGCAGCATATAGAAGTTCACCGATGCGCCCATTCCCAGCATCTCATCCAGCACCTGCGCTGCATCTTCTGCGCTGCGCGTATGATGCTCTTCGAACCAGTGATCGAACCAACCGTTCCAATACTCCATACACATAAGCGGCGCATCTGACTGATACTGTTTCAGCTTGTCAAACGCATCCTTCGGTCTCGAACCAAAGTTGACGGTCGCGAGCACGCCATCGGCCATCCCACCCTGCAGCATATCATCACTAGGACCATCTGAAGTGAATAATAGGACATCGATGCCACGTTCTACCAACATGCCGCGCAAAGCTTGCAAGTAAGCCTGATCATTGCCATAGCTGCCATACTCGTTTTCAATTTGCACGGCAATAATTGGCCCCCCTGCTGTCGCAAGCAACGGCTTCAATTGCGGGAGAAGGGCATCATAGTATGCGGATACCTTCTCTAGGAATCTAGGATCACTGCAGCGCAGCCGCATATCTTCCTTCAGCAGCCAAGCCGGCAGCCCCCCGAACTCCCATTCCGCACATATGTAAGGGCTTGGGCGCACAATAACGTACAGACCTTCGCGCTCTGCAATGCGGACAAACTCCGCAATGTCAGCCATTCCTTTGAAGTTGAACTGACCTTCTCGCGGCTCATGCACGTTCCAAGCAATATATGTCTCTACGCAGTTGCAGCCCATCGCTTTCACCTTGCGAAGCCGATCTGTCCAGTATTCAGGCACAATGCGGAAATAATGAACAGCACCAGAAATAAGCAGTGTAGGCTTGCCTTGAAGCATAAATTGCTGACTTCCATATGAAAGCGTTGTCAAGATTTATTCTCCTCCTGCCTTATACCGTTTATTGTGAAGCACTTAATCTCCATCATATCAATTTCGCCGCAAATGAACATGTATTTTACATACCAGTTTATGAACAAATGTCACAAGAAAAGACTTGCATCCATTTGGCTGATGCAAGTCTACGTTCAATTGCTATTAATTAGGTAATTTCCTATTTTAATTCTTAAATGCCGATGTCTGCGCCTGCAAACGAGTCGCCTGATCTCGTAACACATCAGAGGAGGCAGCCATTTCTTCCATGACAGCTGTCTGTTCTTGTGTCGCACTCGCTACCTGACGAGTGCCTTCCGCCATCTCATTGACAATGGAAGCCATCCTCCGTGTCTGCTCCAGCGTAGTTGCGAAGCGCTCTGTCTGCTGCTCTACTTCACTTGCAATATCATGAACGGCCTTCGAAGCCTGCTTCGTTACATGTGCGATAGCACTCAGGGCATTTGCAGCTTCATCCTTCTTCGCCGCTTCAACACTTACGATGTCGACTTGCTTCGTAATCAAGCGAACAGCCTGCTCCACCTGAGACTGCATCAGAACGATGCGGTCATTAATATTATTCACCGCAGAAGCACTCTGCTCCGCCAGCTTCCGAACTTGGGATGCGATGACGGCAAATCCAGCACCATGCTCTCCTGCTCTAGCCGCTTCAATCGAAGCATTCAGGGCAAGCAAATGCGTCTGATCAGCAATTTCTCGCACCGTAGTCGAAATATCTCCAATCTGTTCCGCCTGCTCGCTGAGCCGCTGTACCGTGTCTATCGAGGCCTGTCCAGATTCAGCCGCCATCAGCATGCCATCAATGATCGACTTCAACATCTCCTCACTGTCTGCAAGCGTTCCAAGCATATCTTGAGTCATACGCTCCGTCTCTTCCGCTCTTTCCTGAACGGCAGCAGCTGAGGCGTGAATCTGTTCCACCGATTCAGCTGCTGAGGCAGTCCACATCGCCTGCTGCTCCGCTCCACGATTCATCTCGTCAGCCGCGCAGGAGATTTGTTCGATCTGGTGAGCGGCTTGAGTCATGGCACCGCTTAATGTTGAAGTATTTTGCGTCGTAATATCAACACTGCTTTTAATTTCTGTAATCATATGCTGCAAATTGCGTACCATTTGGCCAAAAGAAGCAATCAGAACATTGACCTCATCATGGAAATGGTACGACGGTAGGCTCACATTCAACTTTCCCTGCGCCGCCTCGTCTGCCATCTTCGTCAATTGAATAATCGGCTTCACAATGAGGCGTGCTGCAAGCCAACCTAGCAAGCAGGTCCAGAATATGCCGAGCATGAAGATGATGCCGTCATACAACAGTTCATTCATTCCTGGTGCTAAGTACGGCTTCAGCACGAAGATGAAAAATCCGCTTGTCGCATAGGTAACGCCCGACACCACCAGCATGCCAACTACCATTTTCATTTGCAATCCGAATTTCATCATTTCCTTCTCCCCCACCTCGTCGACAACCCTACGCCTTATTCCTCTGGCTCGTTTTTGCGTGCGATGATCAGCAGAATCGTGATGAGTAGAAATGCGATAAACGCCAACAACGGAATTGTAATCCAGCCTTCCATATAATCGTAATTACACGGAACCCCAGAGCGGCAAGGAGTTAAGCTTGCCATCCCCGGTACCTTCTGCAACAAATAATGATAGGTTGATACTGACCCGCCGATAATCGATAGCGGGAGTGTATACCGAACGATACTGCGGTCATTGCGGTATGCGGCAATCCCCAGCACAAGGACGAGCGGATACATAAATATCCGCTGAACCCAACACAATTTGCACGGTTCCCACAACAATATTTCACTCATATACAAGCTTCCACAAGTTGCAATCAGGGAGATGATCCAAGCAACATATAATGCATAACGCCGGATTACAGACATATATCATTACCTCCTGATTTAAAAGAATAACACTATTAACGAACGAATCACTTACCGCTTGTATACTCGTTGTAGATGCTATTTCGCTTCATTCAATGCGTTCTCGATGAACGCTTTCAATTCACTGTAGCTGTCCCATTGACCTGTAAACTCTTTGCCATTCACATACACAGATGGCGTACCTGATACCTTCGCAAGATCCTTTAACTTCAAATCCTGCGCGATAGCGTCTTTGTGCGCCTGCTTCTCAATTGCATCTTCCAACTTCGCTACATCGATGTCTGACGACACCTGCTTGGCTAGGTCTACGAGCAATGGGGTTGTCACCCAATTGTCTTGCTCTTTGCCCTGCGCATGATAAATTGCCTCATGATAAGGCCAGAATGCTTCCGGCTTCTGACGGAACACTTCCTCTGCTGCATTCGCCGCTAAATAAGAGTTGCCGATGAACGGGTAATTGATGAAGGTGAACTGCACTTTCCCCGTATCGATAAAGTCCTTCTTCAACTGCGGGAACACCGTTGTTTCCCAGTCCTTACATGCAGGGCATTTATAATCACCGAATTCGACAATTGACACCTTCGCCTCTGTAGAACCAAGTGTCGGCTGTCCAGTCAGATCGAACTGAACGGCAGGTCTGTTCAAGACCTCATCCTGCTTGATCTGCTCCCCTTGCTTGTTCAATACAAATATAAGTCCGAGCAGAACCACAATGGCCACAGGAATCATGAACATGAAGATGCGGTCATTGCGCTTTTTATTGCTGCGTGAAGCTGACGTTGGCCGGGATTGTCCAGCAGTGGATGCTGAAGTTGAAGGTCTAGTCTGACCAGGCTGCTTCGCACGTTTGGATTTTGAAGATTTACCCAATCTATTCACCTCTTCTAACTTTTTTTCACCTTCCTTAAATGTAATGGAAAGCTGTCCATTTTTCCATTTCTTTTGTGCAAAATGAAAGATTATTTATCAAAGATTGCCATCACTTTGCAACAACCTAGCCTTTCAATAATTAATAACTATAAAGTTTATAGATATTATATATTTCACCTATATACATCCCATCTGTCATACTAATTGCAGTGGATCAATCGATCCTATCGAAGGTAACAAAAGAGGAGGCGTTGCTAATGTCAACCGATCATCATTGGAATCCTGTACTGTATGACAGCAAGCTTCAATTTGTATCGCAGTATGGCACAGATGTAGTAGGATGGCTCTCGCCACAGCCAGGAGAGAGAATTCTTGATGTGGGATGCGGGACGGGCGATTTGGCAGCTAACATGGCAGAGGCAGGGGCAAGAGTAGTCGGAATCGACCAATCCGTCAACATGATTGAGCAGGCACGTAACAAATATCCCTCCCTCACCTTCATCCCCATGGATATCACCGCCGAATGCCCCGGACATTACGCAGGATCATTTGATGCCGCATTATCGAACGCCGCCCTCCACTGGGTAAAGAAGCCTGAAGCAGCCGCACGCCATATCTACACCGCTCTACGTCCTGGCGGGCGCTTCGTCGCAGAGCTTGGAGGCAAAGGGAATGTGGAAGTTATTGTTGGAGCCATCGAGGAGGTTCTAGAGCAACACTTCAGTATCGATCCGAAGCCGCTTCATCCCTGGTATTATCCGACTATTGGCGAATACAGCACTGTTCTTGAGCAGGCCGGATTTCAAGTCACCTCTGCGATTCACTTCGAACGCCCCACGTTATTGACTGACGGTGAGAACGGTCTGCTCCATTGGCTGCATGCCTTCACGCATGATTTTACTTCATCCTTATCTTCAGCGGATATTCCACGATTTATGGAACTGGTTCAAGCGAAATGCCGACCTACTCTGTATCATAACGGTGTGTGGACTGGCGATTATAAGCGGCTCCGAATTGTAGCTAGTAAGCCGTCTCAACCAACTTGAAATCACCCAGCATGTTACAACTGAGGGCAAGATAACAACCTCCTTGAATAGCATGTCAACGTGTACCTGCACGTTATCCAGTTAACGTTCCGTATGTAACAAGCTTCCTTCCGAAACAATCAGCTTCGGGGAAGGAAGCTTACATG
Organism: Paenibacillus sp. NAIST15-1; assembly: GCF_001894745.1. Lineage (GTDB taxonomy): Bacteria > Bacillota > Bacilli > Paenibacillales > Paenibacillaceae > Paenibacillus_B > Paenibacillus_B suaedae. The sequence continues at coordinate 96,096 of NZ_BBYF01000016.1, read as the reverse complement.
CTGCGTTATTCTGAATCACGAACTGTGATGATGCGTAGATCCGTGTCCTGCCCCGCTCCTCGCTTGAATTTCGAGCAAAGCATCCAGCTCACTTTGAATTCGTGGGACAACGGACATTTCCGCTCCTGTTAACCAGGCTGCATTATATGGCCCTTCTACTGGACTATGCTCGTAATAGGGTCTGATCGACTGCACATAGTCATACACCGCCATTGGCACCTGATCCCGCTGTACCCAGAGCAGCGGGGCATGTTTGCCCAGATGCGCAAGAGGGGCTTGTGCGATCGCCAGCCACTCATTTCCTTCCTTCACGAAGGAGAAATTGTGGCCTGGTGTGGTTATTCCCCACCCGAACCCTGTTTTCTTGTCCTTATACTGAGCAAAGGCAATCGCCTGCTCAACTGGCGTCGCAGCAGCAATCCGCTCTACCCTTCCGAACACCGCAAGTTCATCGGTCACTTCCCGTGGAATAATGTTCTCCGAGCCAAGAATATACATAACCGCCTTCTTGCGGCGCTTGGCAAGCGCATCAGCCGTAGCCTGTGGAATTCCCTGCTTATTCACATACAAGACAGGCTCCTGCATATGTGCAATCCAATTGACCGCAGGCAGTGCATAAGCCGGTTCATCTGAGGAGACGATTATTACCGACATCGGCCGCTCCTTGCTCACTCTAGCATAATACTCATCAATCGCTGCTGCCACTTCTGCCGGCTTATCCCCAGCAATAACATCCATCTTGAATCCGAGCTTCTTGACTTCATTTATAACTGCCCCATCTACCTTGCCTACAACGATAACTTGAACCCCTCTATTATCAGGAGCTCCCTTAGGCTTCAAGCGCAGCAATTCTGCTCGTGTCTCTTCTGGCAATCGATCTGTCTTGATATAGAGAAGAGGGCCATTGTTCGGGAAATGAATCAAATCAGCCGCAGCCATCGCAGTCGCCCACTGCTCATCAGGCACGAGCACGACACCATTCGGTCGCTGCTCATCGATGTGCCCAGGCCATACTGTACGAGATATGGTGACAGCTGCCTTCACATGATCATCGGTATTGATTCGGGTCATATTTTTCGTTGCGATCCAAGGGGAATGCACTGCCTGTTCACTAACCAATGGCTCTCCAGCATAAAACGCTGCTTCCCCCGAGGAGACGGTCATCGTAGATCCACATCCTGCTAGCAGCAAGCATGAGAATAGTACTCCCCAGCATATCGCTCGCATGACATATTTTCGATTTCCCATGCTCCCATTCTGCGCAGCCATCACAGCATCCCTATTCTGTCTTGTATCCCTGTTATTCATCTGCCGTGCTGGCATCCATGCCTCATTCATGAACATATACCTCCAGTTGCTCCATCCATATCTTGTAAGGATGCCCGACTGATCCCATTCTTACTCTAGAAATGCTTCTGCTTCCGTGTTCCGGATCAGCAGTGCAAAAATCGAGGTGGATGCGATACAATAGCTTCAATATAATTACCGCCTTAGCACGAATAACTATTATGGACATAGGGCGTAAAAATGGAGGGGTATTGTTGTGAATGAAGGATTGATTCAAAATCAGTCATTGCCTAACGGGCTCCGCGTTGTTCGCGCACTTCCAGCTGACACGGAGGACGTAATGGCGCTGCTGCATAATACTGCACGATGGCTTCACGAACAAGGCTCTACGCAATGGAATCCATTGCTTGAGGGACAAGACTCTCACCAGACTGCAAACGCAATTTTGAACGGCGATGTCTTCCTGTTTAAACAGGAAGAGCAGCTTGCTGGTATGGTGATGCTGTTAACAACGCCAAGTCCTTGGGATCGTATGCTGTGGGGGAATGATTCATTGGAGGATGCTGTATATGTGCACCGACTGGCTGTGAACCGCCATTATGCGGGTCAAGGGATCGGACGTGACATATTGGCCTGGGTCGAGAGCGGTATTGATTTCCCAGACAAGCACAACATCCGGCTCGACTGCCTTGCTGGTGTTGCCGCACTGGAATCATTCTATCGAGGGGCAGGCTTTGTGTACCAAGGAAGAACCGACAACAACTATCTTCTATTTGAGAAAAATTTCGCTTCACGCGCATCCTGAAGCTTGTAAGAGAGAACCTCAATTACAAAAACCGCCTGCCCCTCCGAAAATGGAGAAGACAGGCGGTATATGCGGTTTCTGGTGATTACTTTTTCCCAATAGAGACAATCTCTTACGTTCTCACGTTATTCCTCATGATCTCGTCCAAGGAGTACCGTCATACCGAGCAAGGTAACAACAATGGTTGCTCCCATATCAGAAAGGATGGCAATCCAAAGTGTCAGCCAACCTGGAATCGTAAGCAGCAGGGCAATGATCTTCAGTCCCAGCGCAAGTCCGATATTCCAGCGTACGATACGGTTGACCTTATGCGAAATTCGAATGGCGCTTGGCAGCTTGCCAAGATGATCTTGCATCAGGACGATATCTGCCGTCTCAACGGCACTGTCCGTTCCTTTGCCCATCGCAATACCTAGACTAGCCGAAGCAAGTGCAGGTGCATCGTTAATGCCGTCACCCACCATGGCGACCGGATACTTCTTGCCAAGCTCCTTAATCTTGTCGACCTTCTGTTGTGGCAACAATTGCGCATACCAGTCTGTCACGCCTACGTTCTTCGCTACTTGCTCCGCAGATTGAGCGTGGTCGCCAGTCAGCATGACCGTATGCTTCACCCCAGCTGCGTGCAGTGCTGCTATCGTCCGTTTACTCTCTTCACGAATCTCATCGGCCAATCCGAACACACCCAGCGGCTCACCATCTTGTTCAGACACAACCACTACCAAGGTTAATCCACGTGATTTCATCTGCTCTGCAGCCTCTCGCGCCTGCTGTACGCGATCAGCAGAACCGCCTTGCAGCTTATCAATGACGCGTTCGCTGCCTACCCAGTATACAGCACCGTTGATTTCAGCCCGTATGCCTTCTCCCGGTATGGTCTCACTATGCGTAGGTTCTTCGAAGGAAGTGCGTCCCTTGGCCTCCAGATGACGCATAACAGCTTTCGCAAGTGGATGAAGAGAAGCCTGTTCTATAGAACCAGCTACGCGGTAGAAGCGTTCTTCATCATAAATTGCCTCATCTTGTACAGCAGGTTCTCCCTTCGTCAACGTACCCGTCTTGTCAAAAGCCAGTGCTTCAATCTTGCCGAGCTGCTCCAAATGGACGCCGCCCTTGATCAGAATTCCGTTGCGAGCGTTGCGTGTAATTCCGCTGACGATTGCAATTGGCGATGAAAGAATAAGTGCACATGGACATCCGACGATAAGAACAGCAAGCCCTTGATAGAACCATTTATACCACTCTCCACCCATAAGAAGAGGAGGCACAAGCATTACTAGTGCTGCAATAATCATGATAATTGGCGTATAGATACGAGCGAATCGATCGATGAACAACTCTGTTGGCGTCTTCGTATCCTGAGCTTCCTGCACAAGATGCAGAATCTTCGCCAATGAGGAATCTTCATAGGCTTTATCAATACGAACCTTCAAAATGCCGTCCGTGTTCACACTGCCCCCGAACACAACATCGTTAGCCGCTTTGGCTACCGGCAGCGATTCACCAGTGATGGCTGCTTCGTTTACAGCGCTGTTCCCCTCAACGACCGTACCGTCTGAAGGAATTTTCTCACCCGGCCGAACGAGTACAATGTCTCCTGCAACGAGCTGTTCAATCGGAATGGTAATACTTTGCCCCTCGCGGAGTACAGTTGCCTGCTTCGGAGCTACCGCCAGCAGAGCTTCCATTGACTGGCGAGCACGCTCCATGCCGTAGCCTTCCAGCATCTCATTCAATCCGAACAAGATGGCAACGAGTGTTGCTTCCTTCCATTCTCCGATAACGACTGCCCCGGTAAGCGCCACGGTCATTAAAGTGTCCATATTGAAGCGCAGCCGCAGCAGATTGCGAAGTCCCTTCATGAAGGTGCCATATCCACTAAGCAGCATCGCGAGCAGATACATGCCTATCAGCACGCCGCTTGGCAGCGAGCTATCTAAAATAAATGTTGCAACATAGAGCAAGCCTGAGATGCCCAGCAGCAACTTCATTCGATTCATATCCCCATGACTGTGATCGTGTCCATGACCCTCGGCTCCGTGGTCATGCCCATGGTCATGTTGATGCGCCTTGCCACCTGAGTGGCTATGGGAATGACTGTGCGAATGTCCTGCATGGCTATGCCCCTCGTGGGAATGCTCATGGTCATGACCGTCACAAGCGCATTGTATGTGACCTTGGACTGGAGCACTTGCAGCGCTTGCGGCAGCTCCTCCGCCTGATTCGACCAGCTTGGCGCCATCTGTACGCAATATCCGTTTTACGGCAGCCACATCAATGTCCTTGCTCATCTTGAGTGTACCGCTGTTATAGCTTAATGTGGCATCCTCGCCATGCTTCAACCGGCGAATCTCGCCTTCCATTTCCCTAGCGCAGTTGCCGCACGACAATCCCTGCACCCGATATGCAATTCGTTCATCAGCCTTTTCTGTGCTCCGCGTCGTCATGACAATGCTCCTCTCTCAAGTGTTCTAGTGTCATTCGAACGAGCAACCGAATATGATGGTCACTCAAGGTGTAAAACACATTTTTACCATCCTTGCGTGATTTCGCGATGCCTAGATTCTTCATCACTCGCAAGTGATGTGAAGTTGTCGCAATCGATTGGCCTGTCAATATCGCCATGTCGCATACGCACAACTCTTCCCCTTCATCCAGCAAGCATGCCATTTTCATCCGTGTCGGATCAGATAACGCCTTGAACATTTGAGCCATGCCCTGTACCTCGTTGTCTTCAACCCGACCCTTTAAAGCATTAATTTTAACAGCGTCATAACATACAATTTCACATACATCTTCTTTATCGAGCGTATGCGATTGAATGTTCTCCAGATCTTCCGTTGAACGTTGTGCAACCATTGCATTCACCTCATTACCTATATTGTTGTTAATTTCCTTGAAGATTAAGCACGTTAATTCCGAATGATTGCATTGAAGGTGCTTTATCTGCTTAATCGTAATCATTACAATAATCAAACGAATGTTTGAATGTTTCTGTAGTTGTAGTATACACAGTTCCATTCATAAATTCAAACGATTATTTTAATGTTCTGCCAAAATACGCTCCTACCTAGCCTCAACCCTCTCACAGACTGCCCCAATTCGTATTCGTCAGTAGCAAACAGGTCCGTCTTCCACAAAAAATGCAAAGACGCTTCCAAAACCACTATACTGGTGGAGATGGAAGCGTCTATATTCATATGGCTACGATACGGCCTCATTTCGGTTCCCGTATTCGCATATCTCCAAGAAAGGGCAACGACAACAACGTCTAGTCTCTTCGGTCGGCTCGAATGCTTCAATCGAGAACGGCTGATTGCGGAGCGGCTCCTCCAAGTAGTCACGCATGAGCAGCATGCTATCTATGACGTGGCGCTCTAACTCTTCCATCTCTTCCTCATGTACATGATCTTCTACACAGCTGCCGCTGAGTAGATACTCTGTACGAATATCAAGCTTCTCATAGGGAACCCCGTACACCCGGTGCACATATAATCCATACAGGCGCAGCTGCGTCTTATTGCGCTCATCCTCCTGCCCCGTCTTCCAATCTACAATAATGTACTGATCATCCTGACGGAACATGACATCCAGCTTCACATATACTTTCGTATCTGCTAACAATATTGTATTTAAGCGTTCCAGTTCCATAAGCTGGACACCCGAATCTTCTCTAAAATGCTGCACACTGAGACTGTTCAGAAAACGGTCGGCCAGTATCGGGATCCGAGCCTTAATCGTTTCAATGGTACGGGCTGGCAGTTGTTTGCCATAGTACATTTCATGCAGCATTGTGCGCTGCTTCGGAAGTTCTCTCCATGCCTCCACGTCAAGCGAGTCCGTATACGCCTGATTCAACAAGTTTCGTACTCGCCGAACGATGTCCTCAGCGTCCATCACCCGACTGGATTGGTTCATCTGCATCAATGCAGCCTCTGCCATCTTATGCATCGCATCTCCGAATACAAGATGCAGGTTGGTCATTTGCTTCAGCTGATAGGCCTGCCTTGCCAATGGCTGCGCATCTCGAAACCATCCATTGTGCGAGGCATAATAATGATAGAAATACTTGCGTCTGCACTCTTCGAACAGCACATGACGCGACGGCGACCATGACCATTCCGGGTAAGGCTTACGCTGCATGGAAATCTCCCCTCTCCCCAATTCACTCACCGAACTTCAGTTGTAAAAGCTATTATAGCATGCTCACCATACATAAAAGGGAGAAGTTATCCTATACCTGCTGTATCTCTATGTCAAGCTGCAACCACTTGACCATAAGTGCAGTACAGCAAAACAGCCTCGACCCGATTGTTCGAGTCAAGGCTGCACAAAGAGCATTGTTCCTTGTTGTTTCTTGCGATATTGTTCATCTGCATCCTGAACCGTCAGCAGACACCCTATTTCCCCCTGCTGTCAGGCCTTAACTCGGCCAAGCCTTACATCCAATTCCTGAATGCAGTCCAAATGATCATATTGCTCATTCTCAATCAGCGAAGTTACCGGGTATAGTCTCATCCGTTCCGAAGCATAGGGCCTCAGTTGTCTGGCAAGCGCCTCAATCTCAATCGAGACTGGGCGAAGCCACGCATCGGCCTCCTCTGGATCCAATATAGCTGGCATACGTGTCTCGAATTCCGCAATTAGCTCATTGGAACGCGCCATTAGCAGCGTACAAGTCTGCTGCACTCTCCCTTGTGCGTCGCGCCATACTTCGTACAATCCCGCTACGCCGAAGATCCCTTGCTTGCGAAGCACCACATGAACGGGGTAACTCTTTTTGCCTTCCTGCCGCCAATAATAGAGCCCGCTGCACGGAATGATGCACCGCTGTCGCTCTGTCAGCTTCCAGTATGCTGAATTCGTATGAATGGAATAAATATCAGCATTCAGTGAATCCTTGCCCCAGAAGGGTACCATCCCCCACCGGTATTCATCCAACACACGTCTACCCTCAAGCTCCCTAATAGCCGGCACCGTCTGCGTCGGACTAATGTTGAAGCGCCGTTGATAGGGGTAGAGCACCTGCTCAATGCCAAATGCCCGTTCAATCTCTGATAGATCAGCGGAAATCGAAAGTCTCCTGCACATGTCCATCATCCTCCTCATGGACATTATTGTCTGTATAATTAGAAAAATTATGCAGACAACTCCGCGCAAAGGAATGAGGACAAATCCCTTACTCCATGACATGCCGCCTTAAGGCGAACAAATCTCTCAATTCGGTTGGGGACAGCTCTGTAATCCACTTCTCTCCACCGCCAATTACCTGCTCATTCAAAGTTTGCTTCTGCTCAATCATATCGTCAATTCGCTCTTCCAACGTGCCGAGTGCAATCAACTTATACACCTGCACATTCCGCGTCTGCCCAATACGGTATGCCCGGTCGGAAGCCTGATTCTCCACCGCTGGGTTCCACCAGCGGTCGTAATGGAACACATGATTGGCAGCTGTCAAATTCAGTCCCGTTCCACCAGCCTTTAGCGACAGAATGAAGATGCGCGGACGTTCTTCTGCTGGAAGTGACTCGTCCTGGAAGCGCTGAACCATGCGATCCCGTTCTGCCTTCGGCACACTGCCATGCAGAAACGGAACGGTCTCCCTCATGTTTCGCTCCAGCACCTCTTGCAGCAGCTTGCCCGTCTCAGCATACTGTGTGAAGATGAGACTCCGCTCTCCCGTCGACTGCAGCTCATCCAGCATCTCTAGCAGGCGTGTCAGCTTGCCTGAACGAGCGGAATCCCGTCCAGATACTCGGTCTCGCAGCACAAGTGATGGATGATTGCATACCTGCTTCAGCTTCGTCAACGCAGTGAGCACTCTGCCCCTTCGTTCCATTGGATCGAGTCGATCCAGATCATCGAACAGTGTCTGCAGCGTCTGCTCATACACCGAGGCTTGCTCCGCGGTCAGAGGAACGTAGACCTTCGATTCATTCTTATCCGGCAAGTCAAGCTGAATCTCAGGATCCCGTTTCAGCCTGCGCAGCAGAAATGGCTGCACAAGCCGCTGCACAAGCTTCGTCCACTCTGCATCTCGACCACGTTCAATCGGATTCACGTACGTTCTTCGGAATTGTGCCAACGTGCCCAAATATCCTGGATTTACGAAATCAAAGATCGACCACAGCTCCGTCAAATGATTCTCCATTGGCGTACCGGTCAAGGCAATCCGGTGTTTCGCGCGCAGCTTCCGAATGGCCGCAGACTGCTTCGCATAAGGGTTCTTAATGTTTTGCGCCTCATCCAAGCATAGCGAGTTCCACATGATTGGCCATAGTAGCTCACGATCCATCAAGGCCAACGTGTATGTTGTGATGACCACATCAGCCATGCGAATCTCCTCTGCAAATCGCTCATCCCTGATTCGGTCAGCACCATAATGCAAATACACTCGAACATCCGGCGCAAATCGTTCCAGCTCTCTCTGCCAGTTCCCAATAAGTGAAGTTGGACAGATCAATAGAGAAGCCCCTGACGCCGGTTCCATTTCCTTCACTCTCAGTACATAGGCTATCCATTGTATCGTCTTACCAAGCCCCATATCATCCGCAAGACAGGCGCCAAGGCCGAATTGACGAAGGAACATTAGCCAAGAGTATCCATCAGCCTGATACTTCCGCAGTGTTCCCTGCAATCCTACCGGCAACTTACTAGGTGGAATCGATTCATGATGCTGTAGCATGCCTAGCCAATGCTGCAACTGCTCATTCAGTTCCAGTTCAAGCTGTAGGCTATTGTCACGCTCAATATCTTCATCCAGCAGCCCTTCCTCCAGACGCTTCCGTTCCATGGCCATATGATGCTCAAGCACCTCGCCGAATGTCATCCCACCGCCATCGACTTGCTTCATCAAGCGGCGAATTTCCTTCACGTCATCCGGATTCAATTGAATCCATTGGCCATGGAGTTGAACAAGCCTGCGATCTTGTTCGATGAGCTGACGGAATTCCGCTTCACTTAAGTTCACGTCACCTACCGCGAGTCTCCAATCGAACTGAATCATCTGATTCAATCCCATCGCAGAAGCGGAGAAGGAACCTGCGGAAGAAGGAACCCTCGCCTTTAGCCGAGTTCTCATCTGGCGCACACGCTGCCACCAAGCAGGCACAATGACCCGGAACCCAGCCTCTGCTAGCTGAAGGCTTCCCTCAGCTAAGAAGCGCCATGCATCCTCTTCGCTAAGCTTCGTCTTCAATCGGAGAGAACGGTTCTCTGTGTCCTCTTGATCTTCTTGCTTTGTTTTCAAACCTGTTTCTGTCTCATGCATACTGGTGCGTTCCGGCTGCTCCAATAGAAGCTTCCGGCTAACCCCGGAATCCTCAAGCCAAGGGGCGATTTGCAGCACCTTTCCGATATCTCGAATCAGCCTCTCTTGGAGGAATGGCTTCCATTCTTCCGGGAAATCTCCTGCAGCTGCCTTCACTTGGCTCCTGATCTCGCCATCAATCCTATACTCGCTCAATACGCATCCAATTAGAGCATTCGGATCCATCTTGTCCTGCAGCAAGATGCGAAGCGCCCAAGGCATCCGCTCCTGTTCTGGCTCATCAATACGAAGCACAACACGGAAGGGTGTCTCATCTCGGGTCCAGCCTATCATTTCGAGCCAATCTTGCTCCCCCGTCCACTGCGATGATTGCAGGGGAATGCGCAGCTCCTCCAGTTCCGGGCGTGCACGCAGAGCGGCAGCGCGCAATGAGTCTCGCTCCTGATTATCCGTTAGCAGTTCTGTCATCAACACATCGAACCAATGGACAAGCTCGGGATGCTCGATCTGTTGCGCTTGGTGAAGCAATTCGCGCTGCTGCTTCTGCTCGGATTCGCTTAACAGCAGTTCCCAGCCGAATGCACCCGCTTTCCATTTGTCGTAAGACGGCTCATATCGCCCCTCTTGCAGCAGAGCCATATACAGCTTAGCCGTCTCACTTAGAATGCGGAAGCTGTCTCCTGATTTCAACTCTGTCCAACCTACGTGCGGCGTCATCGCTATCACCTCCAGCATTTCAGCCGCGGTAACAACAATCCCTTCAATACGCCCCTCTCCCTCTACAGGGAGCATCGTACCGTAGAAGGAAGGAGCATGCCAACCGAACAACAGATGCTTCAGTGTTCGCACGTCCCGCCTCATTCCACTATGAAATACCAGGAATGTACCGTCGCTTCGTCTCAAGCATTCCACGTTCCAAGGCGATTGTTCGATCATGTAAGCAGTGCCCCTCCTCTCAACTCTTCTTGAAATGCTCTTAACCGAGAATACCGTTCCAGCAAGTTATCCATGTACCGCTCCCACGTCGAAAGAGAGCCCTTGCGTTCATACATCGAACGCAGCTCATGCAGCAAGGTAACCGCTATCCTGTATTGATCGCGATTGCGTTCCTCAATATGCCGTTCAATGGCCTGATGATATAACGGCAGCAACATGTCTGGCGCCGCGGCAGCGACTTGCCTCCATTCAGCCGTATCTGCCTCCCCCGGCGATATGCGGCGTGCGATCTGAATATCAGCCCAATCACGATATCTTCCCTGCTCTAGGAGGAAAGAAGACAGATACGGGTATATACCAGGCAGCAGTGCCAGCAACAGCGAATCAAGTTCTTGATGCATACCTACGTGTGCATCATAAGCCTGTTTCCACAACATCCAATACCGTTCCAAATGCTCTCGTTGGCGGGATTGGCTGACCATCGGAGCCAGCGCCTTCAACCACATCAGCAGCTTCTCGTGATCTCCACTGTGCATTCGATCGTTAGCATACTGTACAAAGCGCTCAGGTTCATTATAGAAAGTAAGCGAATGCACATGAGCGATTGCATCCTCGTCACAGCCAAGCAACGATTCAATATGGATAAGCGCGACCCGAATTGAATCACGCAGGCGGGGACGAAGCTCGGATAACGGCTTCAACCTCTCCTTAAGCCGTGTACGCTCAAGCTGCAGCTCTTCGGGATCGTTCAATACCCCCGACCACACGAGTGCAAAGGCAGCTAGTCTATCTACAGGGGACTCCTCTTCAGATAGCGCCACCTGCTCTGCCACGACACCTAAGTGGCGAAGATGCTCCTTAAAGGCCTTTGGTAACTTTGAGCCTGCGAAGCGGCGGCTTAATTCTGTAAGCTCCTCCATACAAGGACGAACAGCATCATCCGCGGATATATCGCGAGAATGGTAGCCTCGTGCAGCTTGCGCATAGCGCTCAGCCAATTGCTGAATCAAGAACAACTGCACATGCATGCGCAGCAGCGTCCGCACCGGCTCAGCCATCGCTTCGCTGTCACGATACAACTGCTCCTTAACCCACTTGGTAATATCCACGACAGAGGATTGGAAGTCTGTAAACGGCCGTGCGTATTTTCTATGAAATAAGAGATGCCAGTCCTTGGCGGAAGCATCTGCTGATAAGGTCATCTGACTCGCTCTAACGCGGCGTTCCCGTTCGGCCTTCTGTTTTTCACGCTTGCGAGCAGCCGTACGTTGTCTCTCAAGCTCAATGAAGGCTTGACGGAAATCAGACAGGTACAGTTCAGGCTTCTTCCCTGCTGCCTCGCATAATTGAAAGAACAGCGCCGCCCTATGCTTGCACTCATTCCCAGTTCGGCAAGTGCAAGTACTCGCCTCGACACGTTTCATATGGAGGCTCACATGATAGCGTTCCGTCTCATGCACTTCAGCCCTGATTACCCGAGCTTTTCCCGCGTCCTCATGAACATGGGATACTGCATTCTTGCGGTAATAGCGCCATCCCTGCTCCAGCGTCGCGTACGAATAGTGCTCCTTCATTTGACCGGCTAAGCGGTTGATGTCGTCCACAGATACGTCCGGTTGCTGCAACGTCAATACCCTCCATTACTGCGGCAATGCTCTTCCAAGACCTGTCCGATCGCAAGCATCCGCGAAATTCTGTATCCTTTCAGTTTACACAAAAAAACGGGAATATAGAAGAAAAAGAGCGTCTCCCATGTGGAAACACTCTCAATCGATCAGATCCGCAAGCTCCGCCCTCGCCTGATTAACGTATATGCATGCCTTGTAGATTGGGGATATGCCCAGATTATCATGATCCTTCTTCTCCCCGATTTATATTTCTGATTCACTGGTTGAATCAGCCTGAATAGGATGTGTACCACGAACCTCAGCCACCGTACGAATCGGATAATGGCGGAATAGAATCGAGCCAAGGAATCCTGCTCCAGCTCCGGCTAATGCACATAACACGGCCGTAATCGTAACCATAACTGGATCATTGAAACCGTACATCACCATAAGTCCCGCAATCGGTGTTGCAGTCCCTGTCGCATCATTGACCAGCCCGAAAAGCGCCACTACCACCCCAGCGGCTGCCCCCCCAATGAAGTTCGTGACATACACCGGGATTGGGTTGGCTGAGATCAGATCCGCTTGTGTCAAAGGTTCAATAGCGACTGCAAGTGTTGTACGACGATCACCGAACTTCATGCGGTGGAAGAACACGAAGTTCATAAATGATGACCCCATTACGGACAAGGCTCCGATTGCCATCGGCAATCCTGTTAAGCCAAGCATAGCCGTTAAGGCCATCGAGCTAAGTGGTGCAGTCGCAACAACTGTAATCACACCGCCCAAAATAATGCCCATAATAATCGGATTATTGGTAGCCGTAGCCGAAATAATGCTGCCAATGTTGAGCAGCGTCGCATCTACAATAGGACCTACAAGCTTCGCCAAATAACGTACCAGTGGCGCTGCGACCACAATACAGGCGATAAGATCAAGTCCTGCCGGCACCTTCCGTTCGAATGCCTTAACCAGGAACGAGACGACGTATCCCGCGATAAAGCCCGGAAGCAGCCCCTGCCCGCCACATGCAACACCTAGCATAAGCGAATACACTGGTGATACTCCCATTGCTAATGACACAAGCGCTGCTGCTGCCACGCCTCCCATACCGCCAGCCGTTACCCCCACTTCTTTTAGGAAGTCAAGCTGCAGCATATCACCGCCAACATATCGCTGGAATGCTTCAACCAAGAAGCTGGCAACTGCAGCGTTCGCCAAGGCTCCCATCGCCTTCATTCCGTTAGGCGCTTTGAAGCTGAACAAGCTAAATAAAGATAGGACAAGCAGCAGCAAGGATGTTCCTTGAATGATTTGCATCTTCTCTCCCCCAATGCACGTGCTGCGGCAAATCATGTGTACACATGTATTTTAAATCCAAAAGACTATATGTGCATTCATTGTAACAATTGGAGAGCAGGGTTTTCACTGTATATAATACCCAACCTATGAATCGATAGAACCCGACTTAACCCTCCTTCCCTACTACTTGCCGTTCTCTCATATTCGTCGTTCCATATTCTCTAATCGTTACTTGGACATCATACCGAATCGGTGTCGTCGCGAACGTTTCATCCCATGTCTTCTTCTCTTGCTCCCACAGGCGAGGATAGGCGATACGCAGCTTATCGCTAAATCCTAACACGTCTGCGTGGTATTTCTTTTGCAGCTTATCCAGCAATTTGGTCACCAGTTCTTTAATCTGCTTCTCAGCATCTTCTTCCAAGCGACGAATAAACTTATTGTCAAAGTCATTGCCATCGCTAATCATCTGCTCGCCTAGCCGACCGTCCGACTTTACTTTTACATCGAAAGAAATACGGCCATTTTCAACATGCGGTGTAATTTTACTTTTCACGTTGGTAATTTCATATACGGATACTTGGTTGGTGATGATGTCCTTACTTTTTAGCACACCGCCCTTGCTACCGCCCAGAATCCAGTTCACCGCTTCCATATCCTCTTCGTCAAGATAGCCAAGCTGCTTGCCTGTACTGCCTGATATAATGGAAGCTCCCGACAGCTTCAGCTCCCCTTTGGCTGTGACGACATTCTGTATCAAGAAACTGGTCATCAAATTCAACTTCTCCAGCAAGTTGGTGAGAGACAAGGGCTTCAATAAACGATTCGTTCGATAGTGATTATCAGATATCCCTACCAAGCGAAAGGCTGGAACGTCTCCCGTGAGATTTACATCTAATACCTCTTTCCCTGTTCCCCGGCTAATATAAACCAAGCAGCTAGGACGAAATTCCTGCTCCCGCATAAAGAAGTCCAGTATATCTCGCAAATTCAGTTGCTGCGCCAAGTCAGAACCCATGACAAGCGCTTTGTAGTGCTGTCCGAATATTGGATTCGTTTCCTTCAAGGAAGTCTCTCTTGAAATCTGATATAAAGAATCCCCTGACAGGGACACATTTCGATATTTTTTCTTGCTTCCTGATGCATCTTGCCCTGAAGACTGCTCTGGCTTCGCCATTTGATACGTTAATGTAATCCTCTGATTACGCGGATAATCTGCACCCTTTTTCTCAAATTCTTGCTCCTCTGACGCTATGTGGCCAATGTCCAACGCTGCAGCTACTGTAATGTTCAAATCTTCTATTTCTCTTCGGCTCCAGCACCCACTGAGCAGCAGGATGCTAAGCGAGATGATCGCAATGCGCATGGCTGTCAGCTTGCATCTCCTTAACTTATCCTCCCGCAATTGCCAACCTGATTGTGCAGCATCTAAGACAACATTGCAGCAACGATTGGATACGTTCTGACACTTATTGTTCCTGCTCATCGCTTGCCATTCTCCTTCTCAACTTCACAATCATTAACAAAATAATAGGTAATATCCCGAACATCACCATGGCTGCGTCACCTATTCGATCTCCCATAGAGAAGAGATCATTAATATTTCTGGGAGACATGGAGGCAATATAGATAACCGGAATAAGCAAGTACAGCATCGGACGAATATTCTTATTTGTCATTCGTGCCATGCCAAGCGCAGCCGCATAATGTGTAATCGCATATGTAGTAAAAATCTGAATTACCCAGATGACCAGCAGCAACGATTCATATCGTTCAAATAAGATCCCCGGATATTCGAAGCTGCGGAACAGCGTGATCGTAGGCCAGGTGCGGCTGACAACACCAGCAATGGATAAAGATCCAACTGTCATCACTACAGTAACCACGTAAAAAAGCATCGGAATGAGAATGCCAATTACAACTGCACGAACAGCCTTCTTCGGTGTTGACATATATGCCTGCAGTACGAGCAATATTTCAAAGCCGGAGAAAGAAAGTCCTGTCGTCTTCACACCATTCAATACAGGGCCTATCCCTTGTCCTAGCACTGGCCTTAAATTATTTACGTCAAATATTTTAAAACTTAGCAGAGCCAATCCCGTAATAATCAGAACCGTCAGCGGAAATACAATTTCGAAGAAGCGAGCAATTGCGGATACCCCACCGACCATGATATATATGCCCACCCACAGGAAGGAGATAATCACCACCCAGCGTGGAGTACCTTCAAGCAAATACAAGTTCATTACTTCCGACATGGCTCGCACCATATTACCGGATGTCGCGATGAAATAAATAATGATCGACACATTCAGCACGATCCCTAGCCATTTCCCTACTATAAGCTGACTGTATTCATAAAAGGTCTTACCTGGAAATTGCTGACTGAGCTTCGCTACAATAATGCCTGCTATCATAGCAACAAGGCCGCCGAGAATGACGCTCAGCCATATATCTGGTGTCTTCACCTTCTCCGCTGCTGCTCGGGGGAGCGTTAGAATCCCCACTCCCAGTATATAATTGGCTACAAATACAGCCGCTTGCTGTGTCGTAATTTTTTCACTCGATCCAATTGGTTGACTCATGGTTCTCTACAGCTCCTTCTATCTGCTACTCCTTACGGGTCGGATTACGTGTGTCCAGCATCTTGGGACGCTTCTTCATCAGCCTTAGCGGGGCACGCAAAATGAAGTCTTTCCAATCTGACAAACGGTAAGGCACAGCAGGGCTCATATATGGCACACCGAAGCTCTTCAGCTTAACGAGATGACTGCATAGCACTAAGAAGAACAGAACAACACCATACAAGCCAAGGATCGATGCAAAAAATATCGCGATGAACCGCAAAATGCGCAAAGAAATACCTGCACTGTATTGCGGAATAGCGAAGGAGGATATCGCCGTTACTGCAACAACGATAACCGTGAATGGACTGACGATACCCGCTCTAACCGCGGCATCTCCGATAACGAGTCCGCCCACAATACCGACCGTCTGCCCAATCGGCTTCGGCAGGCGAAGACCCGCTTCGCGCAAGATCTCCAGCGCCACCTCCATAATGAGTACCTCGATGATTGCAGGGAACGGAACGCCAACACGGGTGCCTGCAATGGACAATGCCAGCTTCGTTGGGATCAGACCTTGATGGAATGAGATCAAGGAAATATACAAGGAAGGGCCAAAATTTGATACAAATGCCGCAAAATACCGCAGACAACGAACTAGCGTCCCCGCCATCCATCGTTCATAATAATCCTCCGGCGATTGAAGCAGCATGGTGAACGTCGCCGGTGCAAGCGCAGCATACGGGCTTCCCTCAAGAAAAATCGCCACCCGTCCTTCCATCAAGGCACAAAAGGTTCGATCCAACCGTTCCGTGCTTTGCAGCTGCGGAAAAGGAGATAAGTAATTATCCTCAATCAGCTGTTCGATATAGCTTGAATCCGGAACATCATCGATATCGATCTTGCTAATGCGATCCAGCACATCGGTAACGAGCTGCTTATCCGCTATATCCTCGATGTATGCGAGAACCATCTCACGTTGTACCCGGGTTCCGACACGGCGATGAATGAAAGTGAGCTTCTTGTTCTCACCTTGCTGCCTGAGCAGCGTCATATTGTCAACGAGGCATTCATTGAAGCCAAGCCTTGGTCCGCGTACGAGCACCTCAGATGGCGGCTCGTCCACGCCGCGCACCTTCACCTTCCTCGTATTGAACATAATGGCTCCGATATGCCCTTCAATGAACAAAGCCGTATCGCCCTTCAACACATCGTACGTACAGTCATTAACAATTCGATTCTCCTTCATCGATCCGACAGGGAGGATATGCTCGATCAAATATTCCTTCGTATACATATAATCAGGAGAAGCAACTGCTTCCCCCTCAGATGGTGGCCGAAGCTCGCCCATCAAGGATTTCAGCAGGTGCTTATCAATGAAGTCCCGATCCGAAATCCCTCCAACGAACACAAGCGCTGCACGCTGTGTCGTATAGCCAAGCTGGAACAATCGTATGTTCACATCCTCCATCTGGCCGATATCTTCCTTGACCTTATTGAGATCCTCCTCAAAATGGCCTACAAACCCCTCGTAAGCCGTCTCGGCTTTCCGATTCCCCTGATCATTTTCATCCTTCATCGTGATAGACATAATCTTCGATAATACAAAAGGAACAATGCCTGCAATCGCCGCTTGCGCGAACGCTTGCCAGCTTGGTATATAAGGCGCAATCGCCTGCCACATTTTTCATCACCTTCCCGTAATATGCCCCGCTCTTTCCTGAGTATGCATTTCGTGGAAGATGATGAGGCCTACCATGGCAAAACAGGTATTTTGACATTGGCAGCCTATTCACGCAAAACAGTACGAACTATGTTGTTTGCAACATCAAACATAAATCAGGTTTAGTTTTAAGTAGAAAAACTATATTTTAGAACTTATTATTTATATAATAAAATTCGGTATTCAGAAGTTACATAAAGGAGACGAAACATATGCAAGAACAACCCATAGGAACAGAAACCGGAAAGCTCGAGTTTCTTAACAAACGGGTATGCGGCGCGTGGATGATCTGGATTGGGATCGTCAGCTTGGCGGGATTGCTCACTGGGGGAACACAGCTTATTTTGATGCCGGTGTTTTCTTTCGGGTATGCAATCGGAGTTTTTGGAATTTTAAACAACAAAAAAGCCTATCGACTGCTATCTTACGGTCCACCTACCGCATTCCAGAATCGAATGACGCTTATATCAATCATCGCGATGCTCGTAATGATGGTTCTGATTGGCGGGCCGCACTTCCAGGATGAAAACTATCGCATGATCTGGCTTGGCGCTTTTCTCGCCACCGGCATACACTTCGTTCCGATGGTATGGGTACACGGACGTTCCATGATCATCATTGCAATACTCTTATCCGTCAATGCGCTTGTCGGCATTATGGACGATTCGATCAGCTTCCATATGCTCGCTTATATCGACCTCGTTATCAAGGTTGTGTTCGGTCTATACTTAATGCTGTGGAGCAAACCATCTTCGATGAACATACGCCGCAAGGCATCTGCGTCTAATGCTACATAGCTTCTTTACTACCACACCGATCCATGTATGATTCCGGTGTCCATAGATTGATGAATTCGCAAAACATCCCTGGCCGATCATCCGCTGACTGGCCGGGGATTTATTTATGAGCAACGGCTTCGGGTGCTGGAATTCCAAGCTTTCATGATTCGATAATTGAGGATATCCTAAATCATACGTAACGACCATTTCCATACGCGAAATGTCGGATGTCGATTATTCAACCTCGATACAATGAAGAGGAAAGGAGGGCATGACATGGATATGCTGAAGGATATGAATCTTGCTTTGGCCTATATCGAAGACAATTTGGATCAGGACATCGATTACGCCCAGGTGGCTCGACTTGCAGGAACCTCGGAATATCACTTTCGAAGACTATTTTCATATTTGGCCGGTATGTCTCTGAACACGTATGTTCGCAACCGCAGGCTGTCTCAAGCTGGTCAGGAATTACACAAGAGTGACGTTAAGGTAATTGATGTCGCGATCAAGTATGGCTACCATTCAGTAGACGGATTTACGAGAGCATTCAAGGATTGGCTTGGGATTGCTCCTTCGGAAGTGAGAGGTCTGAATCATCTGAAAGTATTTCCACGCATGACCTTCCAGCTCACTATACGAGGAGGAATCGACATGAATTATCGGATCGAACGGAAAGACGCCTTCAAGCTTGTGGGTGTGAAGCGCCGCGTGCCCATCGTATTCGAGGGCGAGAATGCTGACATTCTGAAGCTATCTCAATCGATTACCGTAGAACAGCGGACAAAACTCCAAAGCTATCGAAATACTGACTTCACCACTGTGGTTAATGCGTCCTACCATTTCGGCGAAGAACGTCATGAAGAAAAAGGCGAGTTAGATCATCTCATCGGATCGATTACGACGCTTGATGCTGATTTTGACGGCTTTGAAGTAGTTGAAGTGCCAGCCTGTACATGGGCCATATTCAGCTCAGTTGGTTCCTACCCTCATACCCTACAGCAGACATGGGCAAAAATCGCCTCCGAGTGGCTGCCTTCATCTTCCTATGAGTTAATCGATGTGCCTGAAATTTGCTTTACCGGAGATATGTCTGACCCACATCAGGTATACAGCGAAATCTGGATCGGCGTAAAAGAAAAAGCAGAATAAGCAGAAAACCCTTGATTCGGCAGGTTAACCGAATCAAGGGTTTTTTCAATTATCATCAATACACTTCAACAACGATTTCTGCCCAAGCTCCGCGGTCAAATGCCGGAACATTGTCGGCGCTATAGAGGGTAACCAGATAGTATCCTTTATGCTGAAGCTTAACCGATCCTGTAAATCCTTGATCTTGGATAGGCAGCTTTCCTTCCTTGATGTCCTTATAAGGATTAGATTTTACAGCTTGCTCGTCAACATATTGCTGCACGGTGAAGCTAAGCGCTCCAAGCTTCTCGTTCCCAGCAACAACCCGACCAGCAATGTCGATTGAACCCCCCTGCGGAATGCGAACATAACCCGATGCAGACTGATCGAACGCGATGTACTTTTTCCCCTCATCGGATAAACGAATAGGAGACGTACTTTCATTCGAGACTTTCCTCATAACCGACAGAGACTTCTCTCCACCTGACACGGCTGTAATTTTCAACGCATTTGGTCCGGGGCGGAGCGGTAGGGTAAACTCGATTCGATTATAATGCCGACCATCAAGCGAAATGTCTTTTTTCAAGACCTTGGCATGATCATCGCCTCCTACCCAACCTCCTCCGCTCAAGGCGGTCGCGACTGATGGTGTGTTCATATCCTTTTGATAAAGCATCGTAAAGGTTGTGCTGTCTTTGTCCGTTTCCCATTTTGGCTGTAGCAGTTCGATGACTTTATTGCTCCACTTCAGTGTTACCTTCTGTTTCGCTGTAGCTGGGCTAATGCCCAAATAAGTCAAAGCTTGAATCGGTATGTAAGTGACGCCTTTGGCTATGAACGGCTTCGCAATGGTCACGCCAGGCAAGGCAGATCCGTCTTCCATATAAACCTTATCAGAGCCTACCCGAAAGATAAGCTGTTCAAAGGGCGGCTTCAGTTCGCTATTCATGACGACATGGACTTGCTGGGCAGACGCGTCAAATTTCAATAGGTCAACAGCTTCTGTTGCACGCAGTGTGCGAAGAGGCACAAAAACACGCCCGTTTTTCATGATTGGCTTATCAAGAGATAAGGTTCTCCCATCCAACACGGCTTGTCCACTGTTAACATCCATAGTGAGCTCATGGGAAATACGATACATCTTGGCTACATCCAGCGTCTCGGTCGTTGTATGGGATGACGAAGCTGACTCCTGAGCAAACGAACTCGATCCACTACCAAAAGCCAGCATAACAGACATAAGTAAAGCCATACATGTTTTCATGTTATCGCCTCCTACATTATCTAGTTACTTGGTTAGACGAATCAGTAGCCGAAAGAGTTGCGCATAGCTTAATCGTAATGAAGTTCGAGAAACGTAAAAAAACCGCTTTGCAGCGGCGTATTACACCTTCTCATCTATCCTCGGATGATCTGGATTGCATTCCGGATCGGGTACTAAGCCTAATTGTGCTAGCTTCATTAAATAATAGCACTCTTCCCTCATCATATGATCTGGTATGAGCGGGGAAATGCGACTAAGCACTTCGGCTGACAATTCTAGATCCTCCAGTTCCTTCAAAAAGGCTCTGAACAAATTCATCTCCATATCGACGTCAGTATGAAATCTGCGGAACGCTGGAAAATCCCGAAGCTGTGTCCGCATGTACCCTGCCATTTCAATACTCTTTAAATAGAACTGTTGAAAATGATCTTCAAAATCCTTACTTTTCTGAATCAATCGCTTTTCTACAAAATCCAAATCGCTGGAAATAGATGCAGCATGACCCGCTGCGTCAGGCAACCAAAGGAAATCGTGGTGCAGTGCATCAAATTGGGGAACCGGCTTTCCTTCCAATAGGTTGGTTAAAATACGTAAGTATTCCTCAAGTTCATTCACCATGTGATTGATAAAGGTTGGAGTGAACGCAATTGTAACACGCCCAAGCAAAAGGCGCTCAAGAATGCTTAGCTTAAATTGCCGCAGGTTGATAGTTAGCGTGTAGGCTTGCTGATTCAGTGTTCCGATCTCTGTATCCGATTGCAGCTCTCGTGCTTGATGCAGAAGCTGATCGAACGCTTGAATAAATTGTTGTGCAGTCTGTATATCTGACGTTTCTTTGGGGGAGAGCGCATTGAAGATGAATCTTGCATGATCGCCTAAAATTTGCAGCCAGAAGCGATGCTCAAACAACGCTGGTTGATTCAACGGGATGACCTCCTTTATCGTTCTAACAAAGGTTTATGAAGGAGGATTAAAATTAATAACTTAGGTATCTCCGCATCTGGAGTCATTGTGCATAAATAACATTCAAGCTAGACAATATAAGGAAGATGAAACCATACGAAACTATGGATAAAAAGGAGTCTGACCCCAATGACACATACGAATACCGTGCAAATCGAACAACTAGCGCAACAATTGATTCAACAAACCAATGCAGCAACGCAAAAATACCAGCAGCTATTGCATCAAGAGCAGCAAAATGCTGCACGATTACAGGAGCTTGCTAAAATTGAACAGCATGCGGCCCATGTGATTCAGACTGCGCTTCAAGGTCATCAAACAGCTGTACAACAATTGCAGCAAATTATCAGCCTCGCCCATCAATCACATACTGCACCAACCAGTTATGCAGCGGGGTATGTGGCTCATACGTATCCACAGGTGAGCGATACGCAACATTACGTTTCACAAGTAAACACTACTCCCCAAACAGGATATAGAGGATATTAAAAATAGGCCGTTACCAACCTAATTTTCAAGCCAGCAAGCAGACAGCCGACTGATAAGATTCTGTCTTCATTAGAAGATGTCAGAAGAAGCTGTCTGCTTTCTTTTCCCCCTCTGTCTCTCCCATTAAAAAAAGCAATGCCCGGCAGGACTGCCAAGCATTGCTTCTATTTTCTCTAGTCATGATTCCCGATAAGAAAGGCCACAGACTCATAAGGTCGGAGTGTAAGCTGTTGGATCGTACTCGGTGTATCCTTATAATTGCTGATAAGGATATGCGCTTCACCGTGTAGTGCTACTTCCACTGGAAGCGTGAACTCCGCCTCCTCGCCATAGAAGTTGCTGATGACGAGCAATCGTTCTGATCCGTGTGTGCGCATGTAAGCAAATATGCGCGGATCGTCCTTCAGCAGCAGGCGGTAGTCACCATGCACGATAATGTCATACTGCTTGCGCAGTGCAATCAATTGGCGATAATGGTGGAAGACCGAATCCGGATCGCGCAGTGCCGCCTCGGCATTGATGTCTTGATAATTCGGAGCCGAGCCGATCCAAGGGATACCCGTTGTGAATCCTCCGTGATGCGAAGCATCCCACTGCATTGGCGTGCGCGAATTGTCGCGCGACTTCTGCTGCAGTGCAGCCATAATATCCGTTTCAGGAACGCCCTGCTTCTCCAGCAGGCGATGCGCATTGATCGATTCGATGTCCCGATACTCGCTAATATGCGAGAAATGCGGATTCGTCATGCCGAGCTCTTCCCCTTGATACACGTACGGTGTGCCCTGCATCAAGTGCAGCGTCGTAGCGAGCATTTTCGCCGATTGCACACGATAGGCGCCGTCATTGCCGAAGCGAGATACTACCCGCGGCTGATCGTGGTTGCACCAGAACAAGGCGTTCCAGCCCCCGCCTGTATTCATGCCAACCTGCCACTCGCTTATGATCCGCTTAAGCTGAAGGAAGTCGAAGTCGGCTTTAACCCATTTCTCCCCATTCGGATAATCGACCTTCAGATGGTGGAAGTTGAACACCATGCTCAGCTCGCGCTCATCCGGGTGCGTATACTTGATGCAGTTCTCCATCGTCGTCGACGACATTTCTCCAACCGTCAACATGTGCGGATACTGCGAGAATACACGAGCATTCATCTCCTTCAGAAACTCATGAATGCGCGGCCCGTCTGTGTAATATTTGCGTCCATCAGCCGTAGCTGTTGCCAGCGTATCGTTCGGATAGTCCTGATCCTTGGAAATCACATTGATAACGTCCAGCCGGAATCCATCAACGCCCTTATTCAGCCAATAGTGCATCATGTCGTACACTTTATCCCGCAGCACTGGATTCTCCCAGTTCAAATCAGCCTGGGTAACGTCATATAAGTGCAAGTAATATTGCTCCGTTTTCTCGTCATACGCCCAGGCGCTGCCGCCAAATTTAGACTGCCAATTGTTCGGCTCCCCTCCGTTCACGCCATCCTTCCAAATATAGTAGTTGCGAATCGGATTGTCCGTACTGCTTGCAGCCTCCTTGAACCAGACGTGCTCCGTCGAGGTGTGGTTAACGACGATGTCCATAATGATGCGGATATCTTTGTCGTGCGCTTTCTGTAACAATTTCTCGAATGTATCCATCGTGCCGTATTCCGGCTGGATACGGTAATAATCGCTAATATCATAGCCGTTGTCTCTCTGCGGAGATTCGTAAATCGGCGTCAACCATATGACATCGATTCCGAGCTCCTTCAAGTAGTCCAGCTTGTCGATAATCCCCTGCAAATCCCCAATTCCGTCACCGTTTGTGTCGTTGAAGCTCTTCGGATAAATCTGATAGATGACAGATTTCTTCCACCACTCCTGCTCCAATTGTTGTGTCATTGTCTTGCACCACCATGTAGTTCTTATTTTTAGTACGATATAGGAATCGCTCTGTGTATCGCGTTATGAATGCCCTAATTATGCCTGACGCTTCGTCTTCCCGACAATAAGCGTAATGACGAACGGTACAATCAACGCCACCGCCATGCCGAGGAAGAATGGAACCCACTGCTGCGGGAAGATAGATAGGAAGCCTGGCAATCCGCCAACGCCGATAGACACGGCCTTTACCTGAAATGCTGAGATAACGACTGCGCCCAATGCAGAGCCGATCATCGCTGAGATGAACGGGTACCGCAGCCGCAGATTCACACCGAACATCGCAGGCTCGGTAATGCCCAAGTAAGCAGATATCGCCGAGGTCACGGACATCCCTTTCAGCTTCTCGTCCTTAGTAACGAACACCATCGCAAGCGCCGCCGAGCCCTGCGCAATGTTGGACAAGGCGAGAATCGGCCATAGGAACGTGCTGCCCGTGCTTGCAATGAGCTGCAGGTCGACTGCCAGGAATGTATGATGCATACCTGTTACGACAAGCAGCGCATACAAGCCGCCGTAAATAAGTCCACCCAGTACAGCCGCGTGCTCGAAAATTCCAACGAAAGCCGATGTGATGGCGTTGCCGATTGTGAAGGTCAACGGTCCAATCACGATAAAGGACAAAAACCCGGTAAGAAGCAGCGTAGTCGGAGCGACCAACAGCAGCTTGAAGCCATCCGGCACACGCTTGTTCAGAAAGCCCTCGATCTTCGCCAAGCAGAAAGCAGATACAAGTACAGGAAGCACTTGCCCTTGATAGCCAATCTTCTCGAATTCAAAACCAAACAAGTTCCAGTGCGGTACCGTACCATTCGCAACTGCATCCCCATATGCCCAAGCATTCAGCAAATCCGGATGGATAAGCATTAAGCCAAGTACAATCCCGAGCAGTTCACTGCCGCCGAACTTTTTAACCGCTGACCAGCCGATCAGCCCCGGCAGGAAGACGAAGGCGGTATTGGCGATCAGATTGATCATCTCCGCGAAGCCCTTCCACTGAGCATATACATCAATGAAGGCTTGATCCGCGAAGAAGATGCCCTTGCCAGTCAATATATTGTTGATCCCCATCAATAGACCTGCCGTAATAATAGCAGGCAAAATCGGAATGAAGATATCTGCAAGCGCCTTCACTGCACGCTGCAATGGGTTCAGTTTCTTGGATGCCACATTCTTGATGTCCTGCGTAGACGCCCGTTCCCCACCGCTAATCTCAAGCAGCTTCTCGTACACCTTCTGTACAAGTCCTGGACCGATAATGACTTGGAACTGCCCGTTCGTCGCAAATGATCCTTTGACAAGTTCATTCTTCTCCAAAGCTTGCTGATCAACAATGCTTTCGTCATTTAAAGCAAAGCGAAGTCGCGTCACACAATGCGTAACCGCAGAAATATTTTCTTTTCCACCAATGGCTTCTAAAATCTGCTCAACCGAACGTTGATCAACTGCCATATCGATGTACCTCCCCAATGGAATCGCTTCCACGTTTGTTGAGATCATTATAACTTGTATAGACAGGTTTGTAAACACTTGTATAGACAAGTTGGTTTGGAGAACGTGAAAAAACAGCGCCCAGTCTAGGATTTCTTTTTCTCATCCAAGATTGCCGCTGTTTCTTATAGTTTGGTTGCGTCCAATATAAAATTCGTAAAATCGGGCGGTTTTATCATTTGAATCGGAGTTTCGATCTCGCACTTCTCCCAATAAATTTAAACGTACGTCCTTCCGTATAGCTAAGACTGCTTTAGCGCTTGAAATTATCCTTTTTACCATTACCGGAGTTACTTAGAACCCTGTCAGCGTCTCCGCGCAAAATCAGTAAACACAAATCGTTCAGGATGATGGCGCGATTCCGTATACTCGAACAGCTCGCCGTCATGCATATAAACATAGTTCTTCACAACGACAACGAAGCCGTACGATTTCATGATCAAGTGTTCCCGATCCTTTGCCGTCGCAGGCTCCACCTGGATCACGCGCTGGGCAAAGCCTATTTTGTGGCCTAATTGCTGTTCGATATAGTCGTATATCGAGCGCTCAGCAATTTCCTTCGTTAGGCCCTCCACCTTCTCTTTCAAAAAGTAATTGATATCTAAAATAATGCGCTCTCCGTCAAGCTCGCGCACCCGATGCAGACAATATGCTGTTGCGCCCAATGGCAGCTTAGTCCGCTCATGCAGCTTGTCCGTAATCGTAATTTCCTCAAAGTAAGGTACGGTCGTCTCGAACTTCTGCCCGCTGCTCTCGCTTGCTTCCTTGAAGCTGACCAATCCGCCGAATGAGAACGCGATGGCATTATTGTCTAGCACATATACACCCTTGCCAGGATGGCGATTGACAAGCCCTTCTTCGACAAGCAGATCGAGCGCGTTACGTATCGTTCCCCGGCTCGTGTCATAGATAACGCAAAATTCATGCTCCGAAGGAAGCTTTGTTCCCGGTGCGTACTCACCTGAAGCAATCTTCCCCTTAATCTCTTCATAAATAGTCATGTATAGCTTACTTGTGCTCATATTAGCAACTAACCCCCAATAATGCTTCCGTCCTAACCTTCATTGCTTGCCTCTATCATATCACGATTGCTTCAGCAGTTAAAAAGAAGAAAGCCTCTCAGCGCAGGCACCGCTAAAGCCAATGAAAAAGACGCTGCCCGTGCAGCGCCTCTACAATGATGAAGTGTGTGAGTATCAGTTTATAAAACATTGATGACATTGCTTAGAAGTTCAAACAAAACCTGCTCAGTATTTTCTGAGAAAACTTGGGGTCGTATTGAAAAATGACTGATTGATAAACCGGTGGCAACACGCAAAAATTGCTTCTATCGTTTGAGTCGAGTTCGCAAGTACACGCACCATCAACCCAGACACCGGAAGCAGGGATAAGCCGATTCGGCAATCCTCGGAAATTCCATCAATCTCATGGTAAAGCCGATCCAAGAAATCCTGATCGACCTGTTCCGAGATCATCATCATCGACCCGAGATGCGAATAACCTTCCATAAGACCAAGGGAAGTCATACGATGCGCCTTAGGATTCAATTTGATATGGTCATGAACCGCTAATACGCCATCCAAATAAATCTCGTTCATGAATTGCAGCAGGTCATAACTGAATTGCCGCCCATCGGGAGACCATCCGGAGGTGACGATTTCGGAATACAGCAGATTAGCTCCCTTTTCCATCCGAATGACCGTTTTTTGCTTATACCGTGCATGTTCGTACCCGATGATCGGATCAGTTATATATTCGAGATAGCTGCCATTCTTCAACTGGATTTCAACTTCTTGATAGGCGGGTTTCTTCGGCGTTTTGTAGATTTTGGTCGCAGATTGCGTCGTTAAAGTGAGCCGGGCACCTTCCTCCAATGAAACCTGCATCAGATAACGGTCCCCGTCCAGATAACCTCCGCCCGGATTCAATATATAGTAACACGCCTGCCCCGAATCATCGTGATAGATTGGCCGCATCACTTTAAATGCACCTTGAAAATACACGTTTCTGGCGACGGTTTTACCGCTTCTCACCTCAGCATTCAGCCGCAGAACCCCCGTCCATTCCTCCATTTACTCCAGATCCTTCAAGAACGCATTTCTTTTGATCCAATGGATGACCTGATCCAATCCTTTGTTATCCTTCAAATTGGTGAACACAAACGGTTTATTCCCGCGGAAAACCTTCGTGTCCGCTTCCATCACTTCCAGGCTTGCCCCGACATAAGGCGCCAGATCGGTTTTGTTGATAATGAACAGATCCGATTTGATCATGCCCTGTCCGCCCTTGCGCGGAATTTTCTCCCCTTGCGCCACGTCGATAATATAAATTGAAAAATCAACCAATTCAGGACTGAAAGTGGCCGCGAGATTATCTCCACCGCTTTCCACAAAAATAAGCTCGACATCCGGATGGCGCTCAATCAGTTCGTCGATGGCCGCAAAATTCATCGAAGCGTCTTCGCGGATGGCCGTGTGCGGACATCCTCCAGTTTCAACGCCGATTATCCGATCCACGGGCAGAACGCCGTTCTCCATTAGAAATTTGGCGTCTTCTTTTGTATAAATATCATTTGTGACGACAGCCATACTGATTTCCCCTTCAAGATGACGGGTTATTTTTTCAACGAGCAGTGTTTTTCCAGCTCCGACCGGCCCACCGATCCCGATTTTAATAGGCCCCATAATTCACACGCTTCCTTCTGTTATGGAATATTCACTACGACATGAAAATCCGAATATTGACACGCTCATGCTTCATTTGCGATAATTCCAGACCGGGCGATACGACTCCAAAATCCTCCACATCCAATCGGCCGATTTGTTCTACCGCTTGAATTAATCCATCCTGACATTGCTTCAGTACCTTCTGCCCTGCCGTTTGGCCTAATGGAATTGCGCGAACCGCGTTTTGGACCAAGCTGGAGACGACTGAATAGAGATAATACAAAAGGGTCGTCGTCCCGGAAACGCCGAGATTGTGTCCGACCATCGTAAACACGATGGCCGGATGCCCAAAACTCAACTTTTCAAGGATACGCCCCCTATACTTGGAGAACACAGGCGACTCATACAAAGACTGCACGAGGTTTAACATCCGGTCTCCCATCTTTTGCGTACCTTCCCTTGTCTCGCGGGGCAGATTTTGCACAAACAGCATCCGATCCAGCTTCCATATCGTCTCCATATCCCCTGCCTGCAGCGCGTCAAAGACAAGACGGGACGCAAGCCCGTCCGCGTATACAAGCTGTTCATGAATATAGGTATCGAGCCATTCGGTAAATGTGGCCTGATCCCTAACCCGATCTTCCTGAATGTACGTTTCAAGTCCGAAGGAATGGCTAAAGGCTCCAGTAGGAAAGTTGGAATCGCAAAGCTGAAATAGAGCGAGTGCTTGCTTATCCATGACTGTGGCCAATATGACGAAACGCCTGCTTTACTTTCCGGTTTTCCCGTACATAGGGAATGTGCAACTGTACCAGCAGTTCCTCCACAAGATAGTCGTATTGAACAAGCATTTCGTCACCTTCGAATTGGGCAGGCAAATGCCGGTTGCCTAATTGATGTGCGATATGGCCCATTTCTTGCAGGCTGCGCGGACGAATTGCAATTAAGTCATCGGAGCGGACATCAACAATGATCATGTTCTTGTCGTCCATATATAACACGTCGCCGACCACTAAATCGCGCTGCTCTGACAGTCGGATCCCAAT
The DNA here is from genome assembly GCF_001894745.1 of Paenibacillus sp. NAIST15-1. GTDB lineage: Bacteria > Bacillota > Bacilli > Paenibacillales > Paenibacillaceae > Paenibacillus_B > Paenibacillus_B suaedae. The sequence goes on along the minus strand of NZ_BBYF01000016.1, from coordinate 66,860 downwards.
TTCATTGCCATGGTCGGTTGTAACGCGCTGAATCCGTTTGACGAGATCACCGCTTTCCAAATATACTTTCTCGATATGCCGCTTTCCGACTTCTTCCTTGTTCATTTGTTCGATATTTGCAATTACCTTCTCGATAATCATCAGCTTCACCTCAAAATAAGAAATAACGCTGTCCCATCGGCACTTTATCCACCGGTTCGCATGTCATGAGCTCTCCATTAACCCGAACCTCATACGTTTGCGGATCAACCGTGATCTCAGGCGTTTCAAAATTCAGCTTCATATCTTTTTTCGTTAATGTCCGGATACCGTGCACAGGCAGAACGATTTTTTCGAGCCCCAACTGTTCGTGAACTTTGTTGTCAAAAGCAGATTGCGAAATAAAAGTGATGGAGCTTTGGGAACGTGCTTTCCCATATTGTCCGTACATCGGACGGTAAATGACCGGCTGCGGCGTTGGAATGGATGCGTTCGCATCCCCCATCAGGCTTTGGGCTACCATCCCGTTTTTGATGATCATTTCAGGCTTCACGCCGAAAAACGCCGGAGACCAAATGACAAGGTCAGCGATTTTTCCGACTTCAACCGATCCGACATACTCGGAAATCCCGTGCGTAATGGCCGGGTTGATCGTATATTTAGCTACATAACGTTTAGCGCGGTTATTATCGGAAAGCTCACGGTCACCCGGAAGCATGCCCCGCTGTTTTTTCATTTTGTCTGCGGTCTGCCATGTTCGTAAAATGACTTCACCGATGCGGCCCATCGCCTGCGCGTCTGAACTGACCATGCTAAATACGCCCATATCCTGGAGAATGTCTTCAGCGGCTATCGTTTCGCGCCGAATGCGGGAATCCGCAAAAGCCAGATCCTCCGGTATCGACGGATTCAGGTGGTGGCACACCATCAACATATCCAGATGCTCGTCGATCGTATTAATCGTATACGGCAGCGTCGGATTGGTGGACGAAGGCAGCACATTCATATAGCTGGCCGATTTAATCAGGTCAGGAGCATGGCCTCCCCCGGCCCCTTCCGTATGATACATATGGATCACCCGACCTTTGATCGCTGCCATGGTGTTCTCCATAAAGCCACCTTCATTCAAGGTGTCGGCATGAACCGCAACCTGCACATCGAACTTGTCGGCCACGCTTAATGCATGATCCAGCGCCGAGGCGGTCGCTCCCCAGTCCTCATGCACCTTCAGCCCGATCGCTCCGGCCCGTACCTGCTCGGCAAGGGGTTCTTCCGCCGCAGCTTGTCCTTTTCCCGTAAACCCGACGTTAATCGGCAGCCCTTCGGCCGCCTGCAGCATGCGGTGGATATTCCACTCTCCAGGAGTTACTGTGGTTGCCTTTGAGCCCGCAGCTGGACCTGTTCCGCCGCCAATTAACGTCGTTAGGCCTGAAGACAGCGCCGTCTCGACCTGTCCGGGATTAATAAAATGCACATGCGTATCGATGCCGCCGGCGGTAACGATCTTGCCCTCCCCTGCAATAATTTCCGTCGCTGCGCCAATGACGATATCCACATGATCCATGATCAAAGGGTTGCCCGCTTTGCCGATCCCCGCTATCCTTCCGTCACGGATTCCGATATCCGCTTTATAGATGCCGGTATAATCCAAAATAATTGCGTTCGTAATCACGACATCCGGAATATCGTCGCCGCGGGTCGCAAGCGGATGCTGGCCCATGCCATCGCGGATCACTTTTCCTCCGCCAAAAACAACCTCATCACCATAAGAGGTAAAGTCCTTTTCAATTTGGATAATGATATCCGTGTCCGCTAAGCGGATCGAGTCTCCCGTTGTCGGTCCGTACATTTGCGAATATTGACTTCTGGACATTCTAAAGCTCATGATTGGCATCCGCCTCCCACAGATCCATCCGTCTTGTTATTAAATCCATACACACGGCGCTCCCCTGAATAATCAATCAGCTCCACTTCTTTTTCATCCCCGGGTTCAAAGCGAACCGCGGCGCCCGCCGGAATATTCAAACGCTTCCCAAATCCGCTCTTGCGGTCAAAAATGAGAGCTTCATTAACTTCATAGAAATGAAAATGCGATCCAACCTGCACAGGACGGTCGCCGGTATTTTTGACAGTACATCTCAAGACGGTTTTGCCGGCGTTGCATATAATATCTTCCTTCTGTAAAAAGATTTGTCCAGGTATCATCAGACTCTCTCCCAACGCAGTTCATCTATCGTATCGGATGATGTACAGTTACTAGTTTCGTGCCGTCCGGAAAGGTGGCTTCAACCTGGATATCGTCGATCATCTCAGGAATTCCGTCCATCACATCGTCGCGGGACAAAATCGTCGCCCCATATTCCATAAGCTCCGCAACTGTTTTCCCGTCCCGGGCCCCTTCAATAACTTCATAAGTAATCAGCGCAACAGATTCAGGATGGTTTAACTTAAGACCCCTTTCCCGTCTTCGCTTGGCGAGATCAGCCGCAACAACGATGAGAAGTTTATCGATCTCACGGGGCAGCAATTGCATAGTATGAGCCTCCTTCGAATTTCGAAACCGGTTTCGCACTGAAGAGAATGAACTCAATCCCTAGGTATGCACCTTCCCTCTGACTCAATCAGATTAAAGTGGTATTTTTTACCTATATAATATAATAAAAAAACCAGTAGAAACAAGAAATTTCGCTTCTACTGGTCCTAAAATATATAAAAAATTCACAAAAAATATATCAATTAGCAACCAAATCTATCTCAATGATAGCTGTTACTCACAACAGTAATCACGCATCTTTAAATCTTGTACGCCTTCATCGCCTTGCGAAGTTCCTTCCACGATGGGCGCTTGCCGTACATCAGTACGCCCGTGCGGTAAATCTTCGCAGCGAGCCAGCCGAAGAACAGGATGGATACGATCAAGATCGCAATGCTCACCCAGAATTCCCACCATGCTGCATTTCCCGTACCAATCCGCAGCAGCATCGAGGTCGGTGTGAAGAATGGAACAAAGGATGTCGCTTTTACCAGCAAGGTGTTCGGTGACGACACGCTAAACATTACAATGTAGAATGCCGCCAACGATAGCATCGTAATCGGCATAATCGCTTGTGCCAAGTCTTCAGTCCGGCTAACGAGCGAGCCTACTGCTGCAAACAGCGTTGCATATAGGAAGTAGCCAAGCACATAGAGCAGCAATCCACCACCAACCACTGTCCAATCAATCATCGAGATATCGAAGTTGAGTGCCTTCAGTGGGGCTGAATTATGCGGCAGCAGCAGATTAATCATAACCACAACGAAGAACACAATAATTTGTATCAGCCCAAGTATGAACATGCCGATAATTTTCCCGAACATTTGCGCGAGCGGCGATACGCTCGTAATGAGAATTTCCATAATACGCGAGCTCTTCTCTTGCGTAACCTCGGATGCAATCATGTTACCTGTCATCGTATTCGTCATGAAGAACAGAATGATCAATACCATAACGACGATAATCGAAATCGTTTTTTGTATCGGATTTTCTTCCTTCGCTTTCTCGCCTTCCTTCACGATCTTCTGTGTATCAATCGTAACCGGCTTGCTCAGCTCTGCCTTCTGCTGTTCGGTAAGTGAATCCTTCACGAGCCACTCAGTCTTCACTGCACTTAATGCACCTGTAACCGTCGCCTCATCGCCATGTCCAAGCTCATCCTTGCCATGGAACACAACCTGCGGGAACGATTGCTTCTCCACATTGCCCGCTTCGTCCTTCTTTAGCTCGAACTTCAAGTATCCTTCCAGATCGCCGGACTCCGCTTTCTTGCGCAGCTCTTCTTCTGAAGCGGACGGAACAAGCTTTAAGTCGCTGCCTCCATGCTTCGTCATTTGATCTTCAAATGATTTCACAATGTCCGCGTACTCTCCACCCTGTACCAGACCGATTGATGTAGGCTCATTGCTCGAAAATTGCGAGATCAGATACGGAATATTAACCCCAACTGACATAATGAGTGCTAAAATAATCGTTGTAATGATGAACGACTTCGTCATCATCTTCGTCTTCAATGTGAATCGAATGACCGTCCCCAGGTTATGCATTAGATTCGCCTCCAACTGCTTTAATGAAGATCTCGTTCAATGTCGGCTCCTTCAGCTCGAACTGCTGAACTGTCGATTGTGCCATCGCAAGCTGCAGGATATCCTGTGCGGCCACTTCATTCGTAATGTGCAGTTTATAACCGTCTCCTGTTCGGGAAACGGATTGGACGCCTGCGATGCGATCCAAACCATCCACATCTCCACTCGTGCGCAGGATGACATGCTCTCGTGGATATTGAGATTTCAATTCACGCAGCGACCCTTGCAGCACCGCATTGCCCTTTTGCAAAATCGTCAGGTTCTGGCACAGTTCTTCTACATGCTCCATCCGGTGCGTAGAGAACAGAATGCTCGTGCCTTGATCGCGCAGCTCCTTAACCGTCTCCTTCAACAGTTCGACGTTAACGGGATCCAAACCACTGAACGCTTCATCCAAGATGAGCAGCTTCGGCTTGTGAACAATAGCTGCAATGAAGCCAATCTTCTGCTGATTCCCCTTAGACAGCTCCTCAATTTTCTTGTTGTAGTTTTCCGGTACATTGAACCGTTCCAGCCAATACTTTAGGTTCTTGTCTGCTTCCGCACGCTTCATCCCGCGCAGCTGCGCCAAGTACGTTACCTGCTCGCTAATCTTCACCTTCGGGTACATTCCCCGTTCCTCCGGCAAATACCCGAGAATACGAGTCAGCCCTTCATGATACGGCTTGCCATGATACGTAATCGAACCGCCATCTGGATAAATAAGACCGAGCACCATCCGCATCGTCGTTGTCTTGCCCGCACCATTCGCACCAAGCAATCCGTAGATTTCCCCTTCTTCTACCTTAAAGCTAAGACCATTCACGGCTGTCTTGTCACCGTACTGCTTCACGACTTGCTGCAACTGTAATGGATTCATTGCGCGTATACGCTCCCCTCAATATGCATCTCAATCATATAAGCTAATATGTCATCCAGCTCCAATGCATGAGTCTGAACAACCTCAATCCCTTCATCGTGCAAAAAACGCTCCAAACCGGTAGCATTATGCGCAATAAGTCTTACCCCGAAGCGCTCCTGCATAGCCTTCATCAGACCTGGTGCACCTTCGTAATCCGCTGCCTCGCCATCCACGACGAACACTTTCCAAGCATCGAACAGGGTGTCCTTTTCCGTAAAATGAAGCACCTTGCCCTTATGCATAATCAGAATATAATCGGCCAACCGCTTCACCTCATCCACGATATGTGTCGCGATTAAGACGGTTCGCTTCCCATCCTTTAAATACGAATGCAAATCATTGATCATCATGCGCCAAGATAGTGGATCGAACCCGGAGGACGGTTCATCAAGCAGCAGCAGCTCTGGCTGCGGACATATCGCAACGATCAAATCCAGCTTGCGGCGCATTCCCTTCGACAGCTTACTCAGCTTCTGCTTCGGCGGCAGCTCATACTTCGCCATAAGCTGGTGGTAGAGCTGCCAATCCCATGAAGGATACCACTGTGAAACAAAGGATACGACTTGCTCCGCTGTCATATCGTCCTCCTCCGAATCAGAGTTCTCCGCTACGAAGCCAATTCGCGCCTTCACAAGTGTGCTTAGCTCTGGCTCTGTCTTCTCCTGCAGCACAGTTACCTTACCTTCATCAGGATGAACAAGTCCCAGGCACATTCCAAGCATCGTCGTCTTGCCAGACCCATTCGTACCTATGATTGCGGTGACACAGCCTTGTGGTATGCATATATTTAACGGGCCAATGCGGAAGTTGTCACGCTGCTTCACTACCTGTTTCATCTCAATTACATGTTGATTGTCCAATGCTTCTCCCCCCTTGTACGCACCAAATACTAGCTCCCGCTGTGCTTACGCTGGATGATTTCCTGAAGCATCTGCATGAGTTCTTCAGTTGATACATCCACATGCATTGCAGCTTCTACGGCTTGCTCGAGTGCCTGCTCGATCGCTTCCTTGCGATACCTGTCGCGATCTGCCGCTTGAACCGGTGTCACAAATGTCCCCGTGCCTTGCTTCGTCCGCAGCATCCCTTCGTTCTCCAAGTCTTGATATACCCTTCTGACTGTAATCACACTGCATTGGAGCTGATTTGCGAATTCACGTATGGACGGAAGCAGCGTTCCCTCTTCTACCTGCCCGCTCAGGATGAGTGCACGAAGCTGGTGTTTAATTTGGGCATACAACGGTTCGGAGCTATTCGTATTAATTTGAATCGGTATAAACACCGCTTCTCATCACCTCCTGATTCATTCTGTGCTTCATTACATCCAATCTCGCTTCAAAACGATCTTACGCAGTCGATTCATTCCTATTACCATCGAATTGACGATGATAACAATGGACAACACGATACCCATCCAAGGGTACGATCGCGCTACGTCTACCACAGTCTGTAAAATACTTCCGTCCGCTACCCCTACCAGGACGGACACAACTGTTATAACGCCTAGTAGAATAAATGTATACCTCATATATAATCGTCCGCTCATGCTCAGCTCACACGAGATATACAACCAATTAACAGCAACAGCGTACGCTACCAGCATGAATACATAGGATAAGATGCTGATCCAGTCAAGACTTCTCAGTGTCTCACTGAGTAAGAAGTGCCCCACGATAACAATGCTCATATTAATCAGCAGAGCCACACACATCTGCATCGTACGTGAATACACTATGGTTCTCGCATCGATTGGGAGTATGCGCAGCTTCCGCATCCATTTCGTATACGAGTCATCCTTCATATATCGCATTGATCTTCGAGAGAAAAAGAAACCAAGATTCGGGATCGTAAAAAGAAACACAAAATCCGCAACCCCCTTGAAAGCTCTCGTCAAGACCTCGTCGCCACGAAATAACTCTCGCAACACCAGACCGCTCATCGTGGCCATATAAACACTGAACGCTACCGTCATCAACAAGCCCCATTTGAATCGAACAAGATCGCTCTTTACAAGCATCCACGCTTCTCTATATGGTCTACGCACTTCAAGACCCCCTTTATATCAAACTGATTCACACTATAGATCGGTAAATCAAGTGTGCTTGCTCGCTCATCACTGTGCTTACTGTATATATCTTTATACACAGTATAATGAGTGACTACTTCCCTGTCAATTCATCATTAGGAAAAATAAACATTACCCTATCCAGACTCATCTTTATTTGCACCGTTAAAAGCCTACTATGATGAAGAATCTAAGCACGCAAAAAAAGCTCGCCTTTCGCACTTAAAGTGCAGAAAGAACGAGCTTCTTCTAAACTAACTATCGCACTCAGAACAAACCAGCGATTCGTGGAAATCCTCTTCACAAATCGCCGTCTACTAGTTGATTACAGACCAAATATAGCATCTATTACTGGCTTTGTATGACCACCTGGATACAAGATATACAGCAAAAGATATACGGTTGCCCCTGTTATTGCAGTAATGAACCAGATGACAGAGGTGAACTTGCCTAGCTTGCGGTGCTTCGCATAACTCCCTTTATACCCTGTATACAGTGTCGTCAAGCCGAACACAGCTGCTACAGCTGCAAGCACAATATGGAACAACAGGAAGACCAGATAATATACCTTAAGGTCATCCGGGCCGCCCCATGCGGTATTGCCAACGAAAACCGTGCGAGACGCATAAATAATGAAGAAGATTGTCGCAGCTACGGCCGCTGCCAGCATTGTCTTCTTATGCTGTTCCCGCTTGCCCTTAATAATTTGAGCCCAACCGATAGCGACCAATATGGCGCTGACGACGATGAACGTCGTGCTGATAGTTGGCATAATAAAGTATAGATCCACGAATGAAACGCCCTCCTCATATACATCGGCAACGAAGCAGCCAATAACTCTCCTGCTTCTGCTTACGCTACCCATTATAGAGCATTTTTACGAATTCAACTGCCCTTCTGCTGTGGTGTCCACAAAATCGTCATCATCTTTACTTTCACGTCTGAACCAGTGGACGAATACGTAGAAGAGAATACAGCCATACATCGTTTCTTGAATCAGCTTCATTAGAATGCCTCCGAGCTGTTGATCTTCAATCGGAGTGAACCAATTAAAGAAGCTAGGCCCATCAAATGCGGCGAGCATCTTTACAGGATCCCCGGATATGCAATAGCCCATTGCCTGCACCCAGGCTTCCTTGTCCACATACGTAGCATAGAGAGGCTCGCTTGCAAAGATGATTAATGCACAGGCAGGAGTAATTAGAACGCCATTCAAAAAAACATAGCCCATCTTCTTCACATCTGTCAGCGAGTTCCACTCTGGTACCGGAACGACGATTGGCCACCACATCAGCATAGCAGCAATGAACAATACAATGTAGTAAATAATATGTTCCGTATAATGAGTCATGACGTAATCATGCACTGCCGGCACATGATAGAAAGAGAACAAGGTATTGAATAGAACAGCGCTAAGAATCGGATTCGTTAACAGCTTCAATCGCTTCAGCGGCTTGCGATCCAATAGATATCGCCATAACCAGGACGGAATAGCTAATAATAGAAGCGGCGGTACAATAATGTATGATAATGCCATCATCGCCATATGGAAGGTGAACATCATATGACTCATCATATTAATAGGTCCGCCTTGAGCTAGGTAGAGCAAGCCTGTCCCAATTACAAACATTAGCTTCTTCGACGCAGGCACTGGCTCAGAAGATGAGAATCGATTGCGAAAAGGCCCTGTCAGCCCGAAATATAACACATTGATAAGCACCGTTGCTGTAAGAAACAACGGACTCCACACATCATAGAAACTAAAGTACTCTGTCAATCCGAACATAAATGTTCAGCCCTCCTCATCCTGCAACACCCGAGGCGCCACCATTTCGCCACATTTAGCCCTATTACGGAAAAAGAGGCGACGCTCTTCGCGTCCCCTCTTCTCACTTATCCGACTTTACCACCATACCCAATACACAGCCATTATGATGGCCGTGAAAGCAATGACGGCTCCACCTATCATGAACAGTATCGGAATCATATGTCCTTTATCTTTCATATGCATCCAATACCCCATCTGAATGACAACCTGCAAGACTGCCATGACGAGAAGGATGATAACTGTGAACGTTGGGTTTACTTCACCCGCTGAACCTACCGTAGCAAATGCGATCAACGTAAGCACAATAGAGAAGATGAATGCAATAATATGCTTCTGCTTGCCCTCATGCTTATGTCGACGCTTCGAGTTGTCTGATGTTACTTGGTGTGTTGTCACTTGGTTAACCCACCTTTCCCATGAGGTATACAACTGTGAAGATGAATACCCACACAACGTCGATAAAGTGCCAATACAGTGCGGAGACGTAAATCTTCGGTGCTGTAACCAAATTCAAGCCCTTCTTCATTGTTTGCAAAATAACAAGTGTGATCCATACGACACCAAAGGCAACGTGCGCGCCATGGAAGCCGACCAGGGTGTAGAAGGATGAACTGAACGCACTCGTTGTAAACGTGTGACCTTCATGCACATATTCTACGAACTCGTATATTTCAAGACATAAGAATCCTAGTCCCAATGCAACCGTTACTGCGAGCCAGCTGAGCATGGCTTTGACTTCTTTGCGGTGCATCGCTTGAATAGCGAACACGCTCGTCAAGGAGCTGGTCAGCAAGATCATTGTAGCAGCCGCAATCATTGGAAGCTTGAACAGCTCGGAAGCGGCAGGACCATCACCGATTTGGTTGCGCAGCGCAAGGAATGTTGCGAACAGCGTACCGAACAATACCGCCTCTCCGCCAAGGAACAACCAGAAGCCGACGACCTTATTGCGGCCTTCTAGGGTTGCTTTTTCCGGCTCATGTGGCCATTCGCCTTCTGCGTGATGTGCATGTGCACTCATGCTTTAACCCCCTTCTGCTCCAACTCTTCCGGTTCGATATGATATCCATGGTCGTCCTTAATCGAACGCAGGAACATACAGCCGAATGTAATCAGCAGGCCGAAACCTGCCACGATATGATTGTTGAACAAACCGTTCAGCAGTGCATTATTGAAATCATCCTTCGCGAACATGAAGCCGAAGCCTGCCACGAACAAGCCAACAGACATCATGAACGGGAGAATAGATGGCGATGGCATATGAATGGAACCAATCGGCTCTGCAGCCGGCATTTCCGTGTTGCCCTCCATCTTTTCTTTCCACCAAGCATCATAGCCGCGCACAAGCGGAGTTTGCTTGAAGTTGTACTCTGGCGGTGGAGATGGAATTGTCCATTCCAGCGTACGTCCATCTTCCCAAGGATCGTTGCCCAGGTTCTTCGGATCTCTTGATGTAATTGCAATGTTGTACAAGAACATAAGAACCCCGATACCCATCATGATTGCCCCGATCGTACTTACCAAGTTCATGAGGTCGAAGCCTTGATTCGGCAAGTACGTAAAGACCCGACGCTGCATTCCAATCAAACCAAGGAAATGCTGAACGAAGAATGTCAATTGGAATCCAATCCAGAACATCCAGAAGGTAGCTTTGCCTAGTCCTTCACGAAGCATGCGTCCGAACATCTTCGGCCACCAGAAATGGAGCCCTGCGAACAAGCCAAGCACCAAACCACCAACAATAACGTAGTGGAAGTGCGCTACGACGAAGTACGTATCATGGAACTGGAAGTCAGCAGGCGCAGATGCCAGCATGACGCCTGTAACCCCACCCATAACAAATGTTGGAATGAAACCTACTGCGTACAGATTGGCCGCGGTGAACTTAATCGAACCGCCCCACATCGTGAATAGCCAGTTAAATATCTTAATACCGGTTGGTACTGCGATAAGCATCGTTGCAATCGAGAACAGCGCATTCGCTACTGGCCCAAGACCAACTGCAAACATATGGTGAGCCCATACCATGAAGCCTAAGAAACCGATCAGGATCGTTGCGAATACCATGGAGCTGTACCCGAATAGGCGCTTGCGAGAGAACGTACTGATGACGTCGGAGATAATCCCGAACGCCGGCAAAATCAGAATGTACACTTCCGGGTGACCGAAGATCCAGAAGATGTGCTGCCAGAGCACCACACTTCCTCCATTCGGTACATAGAAGAAGTTCCCGCCAAACAAGCGGTCGAACATGAGCAGGATCAATCCTACCGTTACAGCAGGGAAAGCGAACAGAATTAATGCAGACGTAATAAAGGACGCCCATGTAAACATCGGCATGCGCATGAAGGACATTCCCGGCGCGCGCATGTTAATAATTGTTGCCAAGAAGTTAATGCCCCCGATGAGTGTACCCAAACCAGAAATCTGCAAGCCGATGGTGTAGAAATCCACACCGTGCGTTGGGCTATAATCCGTATTTGATAACGGCACGTAAGATGTCCAGCCTGCATCAGGCACACCGCCCATCAGCCAGCTCAAGTTCAGCAGCAAGCCGCCGAAGAAGAATGTCCAGAAGCCGAGTGCGTTCAAGAACGGGAACGCAACGTCACGAGCCCCGATCTGCAGCGGGATAATGGCATTCATTAGTGCAAAGATAATCGGCATTACACCGAGGAAAATCATCGTGGTGCCGTGCATGGTAATCAATTCATTAAAAGTTTTTGCGTCTACGAAATTATTCATAGGCTGAATTAATTGTATCCGGATCAAGATGGCTTCAATACCGCCAATACCGAAGAATAAAGCCCCGGCGATAAGGTACAGAATGCCGATCTTCTTATGGTCGACCGTCGTCAGCCAATCCATCAAGCCGCGATGTCGCTTCACCGTGTGAGCCAAGGTCGTTACCTCCCCTAGAAGATGCTGAAATCTACTGCTTATTGATTGCTTTCAAGGAATCAAGCTTGTAATCTGCCAAGTATTTCACGATGCCATCGAGTTCTTGCTCGGACAACTTATCTTTGAATGCTGGCATCTTATTGCCAGGCTTCACCTTCTCCGGATCCTGAATCCATTGACGGAGATGATCCTCGATCTTCTTCTGATCCAGCACCTCATCAGCGGTTTCACGGTTCAGCATGATGCCGGCTATAGCCTCACGACTACCTATCCCTTTCAGGTTAGGTCCCATGGACGGCTTATTATCGATAGCGTGGCAAGACAAGCAGTTCTGCTTGAAGCTCTCAGCAACTTGTGTGTCACCTACGAACGGTTTTGGTTCGGCCTTCATCTCATTCACCCAAGCCGTGAATGTAGCTTCACTGACTGCCTTTACCTTAAATTCCATAAATGCGTGGGAGTATCCGCATAGCTCAGCGCACTTCCCTCGATACACGCCTTCCACATACGTCTCAATGTACATCTTGTTGACGTTGCCGGATGGGTTCGTATCCATCTTGCCCGCAATGGATGGAAGCCAGAAGGAGTGAAGGACATCAGCTGTCTTCAACTCAAGCGCAATCTTCTTCCCGTTCGGAACAATCATGTCTTGTGCTGTTGTAATCCCGTACTCAGGATATTCGAATTCCCACCAATATTGATGACCTGTTACCTTAACCTTAATTGCATCTTTGTCTTGGCTATAGTCCTCAGCGAAGGCAAATACATACTTCACCGTTGGAACTGCCAAAATAATGAGGAGGATGATCGGAATGACCGTCCAAATCACTTCAAGCTTGTGGTTCCCTTCGACTTGCTTCGGAATCTCGTTCTGTCCCGGTCGTCTGCGATAGCGAAGGACGACATAAATGGAAATACCGAAAACGACAATAACGACTAGCGTCATAATCGTAATCGCCAACTGCATTAATCCGAACTGCTTGTCTGCAATGGGCCCCTGCGGATTGAGAGCCGATATATCAGCACGACCGCAAGCACTTAGGAGCAGGACGAGTCCGGCGAACAGTGGAAGTAGTCGCTTCACTGCGTGCCACCGATTCATCATTGATCAACCCCACTTTGTACGTTTTCGCTGATTACCCCATCGCATGCTGTGTCGAAATCTCAATGCAAGTGCCCCTATGGCTTAGAAGTGAGTACAAGCTGCCATCCAGATAAGCCAATATTAACCAATCATTCATCGCGCAGAGAATCCATTGCGCAATGAAGGCGCATGCATATTCGAATTCAGACCGGTAAGAATCCTTCTTCGGAAGTCATTCTCATGTTCGAATGCCTTCAGGCAGGCCCCGGTTTAAACACGGATGTCGTAATCCTGTCAATTACTACAATCACTTACCTAAATATAATTTCCATATATTTATTTGTCAATGTTTCCCGGTCAGTTCACAAAGTGTTCAAATACTCTGAAAAACGGCTTTATATCAGTATTTGTAAACGGTTACAAAATACAAAATGAGACTGCTTGCCTTTGTCGAAACCACTCAATTTCTGGCAGTTTCCTGCCTGTTTTGATCACAAAAATCTATATTCCGCATACTCGCATGTTGATTTTTGAACACTAATGGAAGTAAATAAGGAGGTTGAATGGAGTTGTCAAATGATGTTCACAACAACGCAAATCACGTTCACTGGATTGTCACATTTATAATCGCCGCTGTCATGCTGGTCTCTTCCGGCTGTGCTGGAATGGAGGCTGAGAAGTCAAGGTCGCCGGGAGGCAACACGAAGGCGAACTATGCAGATCGGAAGGTTAAGGAGCAATCAGCACCTTCTGGAACCCCGTTGCCCCAAATGGGCACCGAAAGCAACCATCGTACGAAACAGAACACAAAGCAGTCCCATTCCACATCTCAGCCGCAGGCATTGTCTAATCCGCGTCCCCTGTTCATCAATCAATCTGTCAGCGATGCTGTCGGACATCTGGATGGAATCAGTGTAGCCTATGTCTTGCAGCATAAGGATGCCGCTTATGTCGCACTCACGCTTGATGGCACAGGCCTAGGTACAATCGGCAGCGGAGGCAAGCATGAGCAATCCCGAATCGGCGCCCCAAATACAGCTGGACATATGGAACGCGAGGCGAGTCGCTGGCCCCCGCGCTTCATTACATCGGATAGTCCGGTACGTACAGTGAAGCAGAGCGACAAATTATCAGATGAGCTCCTTCATACCATCGACAAGACAGTTCGGAGTCAGACCTCTGGAGTGAAGCATGTTCGAATTAGCGCCAATATGGACTTATTCAACGGATTAACTCCTTATGTCATGCACGCTTATCCTGGAGATTCTCTGCAATTCGCAGAGGCGGATATTATGAAGCTTATACACCGCACAATGCACTAACAACTCATGAGACGTTGAACAGATCTAACTGACGATGAGAATGAGGGATGTTACTTGCACCTAGTTTTAGGGAGAGATGCAGCCGCATCACTCCCTCATATTTCTACCTATATAATTATGGTAAATAGTTGTTCAGCCCTATCCTAATGTCCCTGACGAATTATTCCTTCCCCCTAATGTAAATGGAAGACAAGTCAAAATACGCGGTCCATCTGCAGTCACCGCTACGGTATGCTCGAAGTGCGCTCCCCAGGAACCGTCACATGTAGCAACAGACCATCCATCTGCACCCAGAATCACATCACCAGATGTACCTAGCGTAAATATCGGTTCAAGCGTTATGACCATCCCTTCTTCCAAATTAGGCCCGCGTCCAGGCCATCCATCATTCGGAATTTCAGGAGGTTCATGAATAGACTGCCCGATACCATGCCCCACAAGCGCAGTTACGACTCCATAGCCCGCATCACGCCCCATGCGTCCGATCGCAGCCGCTATATCTCCAACCGGCCTTCCAGGGGTCGCCAACTTCGCTGCATATCGTAATGCATGAAGTGTCTGTTGCATAAGACGCTTGGCCTCAGGTTGTATGTAGCCAATTCCATAGGTCCATGCCATATCTGCGAGCCATCCTTTGTAATTCACCACAAAATCTATCGTAACGAGGTCACCTGATTTAAGAGGTTTTGCAGACGGGAATCCATGGCATACAACCTGATTCACTGATGCGCATGTTGCATACGGATATCCATAATACCCTTTCTGCTCAGCAGTTGCTCCCTGCTGCAATAACCAGTTCTCTACGAACTGGTCAATTTCCACCGTTGTAACGCCAGGTGCGAGCCTTGACGCCACTTCACGATGGCAGCGGGCTGCCAAGTATCCTGCCTTCTGCATCAGCTCTAGCTGCGCAGCAGTCTTTGTATTCTCCATTGCATACTCCTCCAGCGTTACATGTCCCAATGATAAGTATATGCACGGGATCATCTATTATAGAAGCACTATTGGAACCCCTTCATTTCACTCATCCATACGCAAACAAGGCGCCCCGATTACCGGCGCGCCTACTCTGTACATATTCTCAGTTATTCCTTACATTCGCAGGTTAGCACTTCAGTTCCTCGTAATGTCTGATCAGAGACGGTTATGACGTTACGACACACTGGAATCCATTTTGCACATTTCCAATTCTACAAGCTGAGTTAATTCATCTTCATAGCCGCCCATAATCCGGTACTTCCGGATGTACTCCTTCACGAATTTCCGAGGATTCTTCGGACGGAAAATACGTGTCATCTCCAACAAGCTTTCTTTCACTTCGTTGTGACCTTTTGTTGCCATGAAAATTCCCTCCCAAAGCGTTGTAGATCATGCCCCGCAACGGAGAACCAATTGGACTATCGCTTCACTTACTGGAATTTGCAACCTTTTAGTTCTAGTATATCATATTCAGCCGAGCTGCAAAATCACACCAACATATCTTAATCATTTCTCCATTGGGTATGCTAGTAACAACATAGAGTTAACATACAACGCGTAATCATGCTGTCGTAAGGCTGAAATTCCATTACTACTACAATAAACAGGAGCAATCTCAATGAATCAGCATTCCTCGAGTCCGATTCAAGCTGACGCAGCAGAACAGACTGGATTTGACCACATTAAATTGCAGCAGGCATTGGATACGCTGCCTAAATTGTTCCCCCGTATGTATTACTTCGCGTGTGCGCGTCATGGACAAGTAATCGCTGAGGTGTATGCCGAAGGAGTAAGACCTGGGCAATTCTATGATCTGCGTTCCGCTACCAAAAGCTTCATTTCAACACTCGTGGGCATTGCCGTTCATCGCGGGGACATGCCTTCGCTGCATGAACCAATCGCTGACTATTTGCCGCAAGACATCGTGGGCAAACGCCAGAAAGATACTTGGTGGCACCGCATTACCTTCAAGCATTTGCTTACAATGACATCGGGCTTGCTATGGGAGACAGGCAATCGACTCGGAGAGCGCTGGATACGCAGCTTCCATAACAGCAGCAGCTGGGTAAAGTATGCGCTGCGACTGCCCGTCCATCCCGAACGGTTCGGACAATTTCAATATCGGAGCATTGATTCCCATCTGTTATCGATCCTGCTCACTTCCTGCACCGGGATACGTGCAGATGAATATGCAAGAGCGCATCTCCTATCTCCAATAGGCATCGATCATTACCGCTGGGACTTATCCCCTGACGGGCATGCAGCAGGCCATGTTGGACTCTGGCTGACTGGACCAGATATGCTTCGATTCGGCCAGCTCATACTAGACGGTGGTTCCATCCAACCTGCTGGTAATGAAGGATCAGACGAGCGCTTTCACGTCATACCCTCTACATGGATTACGGAATCGCATCGCCCCTATTCACCTGGCATGCCTGCTTTTGGCGCCTACGGCTACCAATGGTGGCTCCACCAATTAGGCAGCGAGGAGGCAGCTTGTGCAGTTGGTCATGGCGGACAAGTGATATATGTAGTGCCGTCGCGCTCCCTTACTGCCGTGTTCGCTGGCAATCCACATGTATGCCGGTGGAGACATCCGAAGCGTTGGATGGAAGAGCAGCTGTTGTCTGCTGCTACATTTTCTTAATATTCAATCCGACTATCGCTGCTGGCGAGGGCTTGTGCCGCACGATATAATGGTACAATCAGGAAAGGGGCGTTGTATGTGAAAAAAATTCGTGCATTAGGCATGGGAAGGGACATCGTGCTGCTAGCCGTCATCTTATTCTTCGTTGAATTTGTGCGAGGAGCAGCGCTCGTTTCATTCATCCCTATCTATGGCCAGAACATACTGTACATTAGCCTTGCCATTATCGGGGCCGCGACTACCGCACATTACTTGACGGATACGCTGCTTAAGACAGCTATCGGATATTTGCTGGATCGTTTCCCCGCCAGATTGATTATTAATATAGGATTGCTTATTTCACTGACAGGGATTGCTCTGTTCCATTACGGAAATATTCCATGGGTGTTCATCTTGGCAGCTGCCTTATATGGCGTTGGAATATCTCCCGTATGGATTGTCTGCTTAACGAAGGTAAAAGAAGATCAACGAGCCGCCCAAATGGGCTTCCTCTATATGATATGGCTGGTTGGGATGGGCGCCGGCCCTGTCGTGTTGAACCTCATCCTAGACTATAAGCCTGCAATCTCTTATTGGCTGCTTGTTGCCTTGTCCACTGTCGCTTGGCTGCTTAGCTTTTTCGTCGCAGGCGGCAAGCAAGCCGAACGTATTTCCGTTCCATTTCGCGAGCAGTGGGAGGCACTGCGCGAGAAGCTGAAGGCGATCAAGCCGCTGCTGCCCGGCATGATTCTGCAAACACTCGGAGCAAGCATGCTCGTGCCGATTCTGCCCACATTTGTTGCAGAGTCTTTATCATTCACCGAGCACAGAGAATACTCACTTCTTCTGCTCCTCGGGGGCGGCTGTACAGTACTTGGGCTAGTCCCGATGGGCAAATGGTCAGATAAGAGCAGCCGCAAGCCATTCCTTGTGATTGGATTCGGCATATTCGCCTTAACGCTAGCCTCATTGTCACTGCACCCGTCGAAGTTGGTGGCTTACGGACTTGCCGTGGTTCTTGGCCTGTCATATTCCGCAGTGCTTCCTGCGTGGAATGCACTGCTCGCCCTCTATGTCCCATCTGGTCAGAAGGGACTGGGATGGAGTCTGTTATCCACTGTGGAGGGCATTGGCGTCCTCATTGGCCCCGTTCTCGGGGGCTTTATTGCGAGCGCTACGTCTGCCAGCATGGTCGTATGGATTAGCGCAGCATTGTTCGGCATCGTCTCCATCGTGTATTTGCTATTTCCATCACGCTGGTTTGCAGAGCAATAGCTTCAACGAACCATTATGCAGCGAGTTCCGGTGAGTTCCGGAAATTGTAATGAGGTTTCTATTTTATCTAATTCATGAACCGCAGTAGATTCAAGACAATGAAACTATTAGAACGCTCATACGTTACATGTACTAAGCAACAGCGTAAGGAACTGTAGTTTCAACATCGGGGGGAACTTGTTTTGTGGGAGTGGATACATAACACCATCAGTTGGCTTAAACATTTGGATATCAATCAAGTCGAGCATTGGATGCAGCAATATTCGAACTTGGGGCCGTTACCTGGCATATTGCTCCCGCTCGTGGAGGCCATCCTGCCTTTCTTACCGCTTATCGTATTTGTTATGGCAAATGCAGCAGCTTACGGCTTAGGGCTTGGCTTCCTCTATTCCTGGATTGGCGCAAGCCTTGGGGCTTGCCTTGTATTCTGGCTGGCTCGTAAGTTCGGCGGCCGGTTCAGCGCTTACCTGCAGAAGAACATGCCTTCATCGCAGCGATTCTTCTCATGGCTGGAGACCAAAGGATTCACACCGTTGTTCATCTTATATTGTTTCCCATTCACACCATCAGCGCTAATCAATATCGCAGCAGGAATTAGCACGATCCCGTTTCGTACATTCATTTGTGCCGTATTTGCCGGGAAGTCGGTCGTCATATTTATCATGGCCTTCATCGGCCACGACTGGCAGGGTTTTATCCATCAGCCATGGCGCATTCTAGTTGCGGTTGCTGTTCTGTTCCTGCTCTGGCTCGGCGGGAAGAAGCTCGAAGCTCATTATCAACTCTAGAAGCTGTAGACATCATTTACTAAGGAATCGAATCGCTCATTCTTTGAAATAACTGATTCTTTTCCTTTGTATTCATCACAGGATATTTTCAAGTAGGCAGGGCACCTTAATAAGAGCATTCAATGAGGTGATGATCCATCACCTGAAGCTTGCCGCTTGCACGCAGCAAACGAAAGGAGCTCATGACCTGCATGACTGAAAATGACCATAAGATGAATCCGATATCGAGGGAGCATGTTGAAGTGGACGGCATCTATGCCAATGAATGGGGACGCGAGGAAGTATTGCACCGCGGTCAGACCTTCCCATCTGATCCTCAGCTTGGTGCGTCGGAGTGGGAGCTCCAGCAATATTTGTTCGACAATCACCACACGGGTGAGACGGATCAGCGGCTTATTGCCAAATCAGATGAGACAAGGCAGAAGCAATCCAAGCAAACGAGTCCACGCAAGCATACCGACCGTGGCGACAAATAAGCCGCATATGTTCATGCTTCCTTAAAATGATAGGGAGAGATTCAAAGCTGCCTACAGCCCCGAATCTCTCCCTTCGTTATGTATATTCGATTCATATAGCCAATCGATGAAGCGTGAGGCAATTTTACCTTGCACATCTGGAACAATTACAAGTGCTGTCGGATCATTTCCGCCAGTTCACCCGCGAAGCCTTCAGCCCCCATGCTGCGCCATTCGAGGTTCGTAAGCGGAAAGCGAAGGAAATGATCAACTGTCGTATCCGTATCCACAAGTATCCCCCGCACATTACGCGCACGTCCATTGAGATAGACGAGCAGTTCTGTCTGGTGTTCTGCCGCCAAAAAGATGAGCTCCATTTCTTCAACTTCTCCGCGAAAATAAGAGGTAGGAATGAATTCGAATTGCTGTACGAATGGGAATTTACCGCCGATTCGTGGGGCATGAATACAGTCCGCAGTCCGCAGTCGGAAGCCAAGTCGGTTCACACCGTCAATTACAATGCTCTGCTCAACCGTAGGGATAATTTCGATTCGATCGTGGTCATTTGGCTCGATGTTACGAGTACGGTCTACGCCTAGCTCTATCATCAGCCATACAGGGGTGTTATCAATCGTAAGTGGAACCCGATTCGGCAATACAATGGAGAATGACTCATCCTTCGTCTCACTCGTACTTAGCGTGAAGGATTCACGGATTGTATAGCGCTCAAGCTCACAATAACTGCGCTCGCTTCGACCATCCAATTGGCGCGCATACTCCGTCATTAATACAAGCTCAAGGCGCTCGACATACTGTGGGATATGGCCTCCCCGCAGCTTCACAATTCCACGTAATTCCTCGCCCGGTGCATATCTTCCACGTTCCAGAAGCGTATCGATCTGGGCCGTGCCAAGACCAATGCTCCCTAGGAAACGGTTGAACATGGACATTACCTTGTCCCTCCCCTGAACTATTCACATGAGCAAATATGGAAAATGTTTCTTATACCCATTCGACAGCTTCCCCATTTTCCCTTTTCGACACGAGCAAGAAATACTTAATTTTGAACGATGTTCATGAATCTCTCTCACAAACATTTACATTTGATATAAACTTCCTGCCCGAAAATCACCCCAAACAGAGAACGTTCTGCTATTATGGAATAGCAGTAAACAGAATAATAGTCAGTTGCAATCTCAATATAGTGCCCGTATGAAACGTCTTGGATTCGGCAAACATGGGAGAGATGGAATCTTGATGCTCTTTGTAATCAATCAACATGCAGGCAATGGAAAAGGGCTGCGCACATGGCAATTGATAGAGTCGCGCATGCAGCAGCTAAAGATCGAATATACCTCCTGCGTGACAGCAACACCCGAAGAAGCAGAGATGCACGTAAGTGCTCATCTTACGAAATACCCTCGTTCTACGATAGTGGTACTCGGCGGAGATGGAACGATTCATCGACTACTGCCAATTCTAGCAGGTACCCAAGCTGCATTAGGAGTTATTCCTGCTGGCTCAGGCAATGATACCGCTCGAGGATTTCATATACCTACTGAACCATTGCAAGCATTGCATACCATTCTTCACGGGCAGCGAAATGCTGTCGATCTGATCGAGATCAACGACAAGTGGACATTGACCGCTTTGGCGACAGGATTTGATGCGGAAGTAGCAGAAGCCGTCAACCGGAGCCGTTATAAGCGTTGGTGCAACCAACTTCGAATAGGCTCCGCTGCCTATTTGATCGGTGCGGTCATCGCGATGTTCACGTTCAAGCCCGCAAGAGCCTCCATTACAATCAACGGTACCATACATCATTTTGACAACGTGTGGCTAGCGGCTATCGCCAACTCCTCTTCCTACGGGGGAGGAATCCGTATCAGTCCACAAGCTGACCCACATGACGGAGAGCTGGATATATGCATTGTACACAGCTGCACCCGTTGGACCTTAATGAAGCTATTCCCGACCGTATTTTCCGGCAAGCATGTGAATCTGCCTTATGTCTCGATGCTGCGCGGACACGATGTTCATATCACTTCATCGAACGCTCGCGTTGCTTATGGTGATGGGGAACGGATTGGCACTACTCCGCTCCAAGCTGCAATTGGTAGACATAAGCTGCTCATGCTTCAGCCTTCATCAAGTCATCATTACGAATCGAAGATTGTCTAAAAAAAACTGTTTCTGTATCGCGATTAAGGGTAAGTATTACATGGTAATGCCTACATGAGAAAGGGGAACCATTCGTGGGAGAATCAAAAGTCAAATCATTTTTCGGAGAATTTAAGCAATTTGCAATGCGAGGCAACGTTATCGATCTAGCAGTCGGTGTTATTCTCGGTGGCGCCTTCAACAAAATCGTGACTTCGGTTGTCAACGATCTCATTATGCCTCCACTCGGTCTGTTGATGGGCGGAGTCAACTTTAAGGATTTGTTCCTTAACTTGAGTGATCAAGACGTATCGTCATTGGCGCAAGCACAAGCAGCGGGAATTCCCGTTATCGCATACGGCCAATTTATTAGTATTATTATCGACTTCATCCTTGTGGCCTTCTCTGTGTTCCTGCTTATTAAAGGGATCAATGCGCTTCATCGCAAGAAGCCCGAAGCACCTGCAGAGGAGACAACAAAGTCTTGCCCATACTGCCTGTCGGAAATTCCGAAAGAAGCTACTCGCTGCGGACACTGTACTTCTATCCTGAACGAGTCCGAAGCCAAAGCGTAACGAGCACGTTCGGCAAGTTCTCCATTTAAAATCATTCAACAAAAGACCTTCTTGCTGCACCACACCATCCTCGTGATGATGTCTGTAGGAAGAAGGCCTTTTTTGTCCAATCGGATATAACGAGACTACATGGCTATATGGAGCGGTTCGGCTTGCTCATAAGCTGCTCCGCAATCGCGCGAAGCTGCATATCTGGCGTATATACTTCCTCTCCCATATCCACTTTTTTAATCCGAATTTCTTCTACATCTGTACCCGCGTGATCTGGTTCGAAGCGAAGCGCTGCTTCATCCGTACAATGAACTTCATATCCCATCATGCGCAGCATTTCCTGCATATCATCCACAGTTGGCTTCTCTTTATCCGGTGTCATAACTAGGCCGCGAAGCTTCGCGATCTCGTCAGTTCCGTGATGAACAACTTCAAAATGTACAATGCACTCCATACGATGCCCTCCTCTTGCTGTCTCTTAGCGAAGCTGTCCTTCCTCGTATCTTCTCCGAAAGAAGATCGGCACATACTTTACATGCATATGAAGTCTTTCAACATCCATTACATGTATCTATGTCAAACACCGATTTGGCTTGCTGGTATACTAGTCGTTCCGATATGTTTCTATACGTAAAGATACTTTGACCGGTTTCGGGTTTTGGTCATTTTTCACTTATCTGTCACGATTGATGTTAATCAAAATACGATGAGATGACCGCTTGGATCCGCTTGTTAAATGCCTCTGCATCTTCAGCCCCCATCTCGCTTTGCCATTCGTACAATACGAGATCCTGTACGAACTTCCCTAAGACAAGCCGGGTGATCGCTGCATGCTCTGTAAGCAGCGCCTTCGTTGCCACACCTTCCCCCATTGACCCAACCAATGCTTCCTTACGATCAATAATAAATGCAAAAGGACGCGTGTGACGCATGCCATCTGCATCGAACAAGGAAGGCACCCGCATACTTGCATTGTCCTCCGAACCCGCGATAGACCACAGCACCTTCACTCCCCGCGCCTCAGCAAGTGCCAAGTGCTCCCGAATTAAGGTCGCATCCTCTGGCCACACATCTGCGATAATTTCCAGCTTAGCCTCCTGCAGTACGCGTTTCACGGTCTCGATAACCGCCCGCTCACCTTCGATACTGTAGAACGAAGTCTCATCCGCTTCTGTCACGGGCATGTGCTCCCGAATATAGTGAAGCGATGAATCTAATCGAGAGGCTAATATGCGCGTCAATTCCTCCGGCTGCAATGCCGCATAGTGAGAGGGTTCTCCATCCCGATGCAGAATGACTCCATGATCAACGAGCCGCTGTAATGCTGCATATACATTGGAGCGCGACACGCCTAGTTTCTTAGCAACCTCATACCCCGTCATCGCACCTTGTTCGGATAGACTGACAATAATTTTAGCTTCCATCTCGGTAAATCCCAATGAACGTAAATGTGTAATTAGACCTTGACCTTCCATCGTACTCCTCCTGCTCTAGGTGTCTCCTTACTCGTATTGCTCGTACAATGAAAAAGAGGCCGCCGTATTTCCATAGATGGCAGGCCCCTATTGTCATTCCATGCATATAAGCTGACTGATACACATTTCCATTCCCAGTTTAGACTTCTTGCAGCTGGGTTGTTGTCAGTCTGTACTGCCTCAACTTACGCAAAGTGAATGGTGCAACGGAACCAGATGCTTATACGAATGGCGTCCCGCACCGTTCACACCATTTGGCTTCCTCGTCTGCCGTGCTGTTGCAGTTCGAACAGCGTCGACCCGCTATTTCTTCTTCTTTCATAATGGTAATTCGGCGACCGCCGACCGTTACGTTCAAGTCATCATGATCCCGATCGGCCGCTCCACCTTGTTTAAGCCGGCCTTGATCGGAAGATGCACTGCTCTGAGAGTCTTCCGCATGCGGCTCCAATACATGCTCATCTTCTTCCTCTTCCTCGTACGTATAGTCATGCTCCCTATAATCGGTATGTTCCGGATAACGCACAGCCTCTTGAGCAGCAGCCGCCTCCTCTTGCTCTTCCCGCTTGGCCTTCAGGAAGGCCATGCCGAGTTCATCAATCTCTTCTTCCTCCATTTGTGGCGGCTCTGGCAGCTTGCGTCCGCATACCGAACAATAATTAGCCGAAAATGGGGCAATTTCGCCGCATTCGCATCGCTTCTGCTTACGCAGCTCGCTTACCTTCCAATCCAGAAGCTTCATCTCTTCTTCAACGAGCAGATTCAGCTTAGCAATTTCCTTCAAACCTTCCTCCGCAAGTGTTAAGTCATTCTTTTTATAGGCATCATATACGAGTTCGCCGATATCATAGACATTCTGCTTCCATTCTTTGCGCTTAGCTACTATTTGGGCTTGAACCCGGTTCATTTCCATCATGTTATGCGCTTTTTCCGATGCTTTGGAAGCACCATCTTTAATTACTTGTATAAAGCGGTTCATCCCAATATCTCCTTTCAACTGCCATTACGGCAGAATTCCTCTGTTAAACTAATAAACGCAGTATTAGCGATGTGAAACCCATCGCCACAACCATGCGCTATTCTCTGCCTTGAACTTGTCATTACAACGTCTTCAACAACAACGTATGCATGGCTCAGGCAAAACATGTATCCCTGTCCGCTACCTTGCTTGAACATGTATAATATCATGTAACGCTTATTTCTATCATAAAGGAGATACACCATCATGACCACTCCTTCTTCATCAGAAACGGTCAGGGCCCAGTGGCGCTCTCGTCCAGTTGGTACAAAGAGGGAACAACCCGTACCTACAGCGCGATCGGCAGACCCATACACAGCTTCTCGCCATGATCGCGCTCAACCGAGCAATGACGGCAACGGTGCCCTTCCTGCATCTGCAAACTTCTTCGCTGCGTTAGAGCGACAAGGGATACGTCTGCATGACGCACAGCGGGATGCAGTACGCCATATAGACGGGCCCTTGCTCTGCTTGGCAGGAGCTGGATCTGGCAAGACATCCGTGCTGACCGCACGCGCTGCCTATTTGATGACCGTCGGTGGAGTATCACCGGAGTCGCTATGGCTGGTCACCTTCACAAATAAAGCTGCGCAAGAGATGCGAGTGCGCCTTGCCAAGCTACCCGGCGTTACACGCGATATGGCTCGCAAGGTTCAGGCACGCACCTTTCATTCTTTCGCTCTCAGGCTGCTGCAGGCTTATGCGCCTCCCTTCCAACTGATGGCAGAGGAACGCCGACGGCATGGCTTGATGAAGCGTATACTGCGAGAGCTCGGGCTGCATGATACCCTGCAAGCCGAGACGGCGCTCGCTGCGCTCTCCTCGCTCAAGTCGCGCCGCCTGATGCCTACTGATTGGAAAACAACAAATGCAAGTGAACTCGATATGCGACGTGCGCTTATTCGTTTCGAAGAACAAAAAGCGCAGCAAGGGTGCAAAGACTTCGATGATCTCCTAATCGATCTTCTACGGCTGCTGGAGGAAGACGCTAACTTGCTTGAGCGTCTCCGCCGCCGTTTCCAATATGTGCTTGTAGATGAATTTCAAGATACGACGCCTGTGCAGTATGAACTACTTCAACGAATTACCGACGGGCACCAAAACTTAGCCGTTTTCGGTGATGATGATCAGACGATATTCACTTTTAATGGAGCAAGCCATCGTTATATCACGGAATTTAAAAATCAATACCCTGCAGCGAAGCAGGTTACGCTCGACTTTAACTTCCGATCTACACCAGCCATAGTTGGCCTAGGCAATGCGGTCATTGCCCATAATGAAGAGCGGCTGCCGAAGCAGATGAGAACTCCAACTGGCGTTCATGTCGTGACAGATAAGGAGCATGCACCAAGTGCGCCGCGCTATCTTCGCCCCCGCGATGCGGAGGAAGAGGCACAGATTATCACCGATCATATTCAAGCAGCTGTTAGTGCCGGTACGCATACGTGGCGAGACTTTGCTATCCTGTACCGAACAGCGAATACCAGCCGCGCACTCATTGAATGCTTGACAATACAGGGCATTCCATTTCGCCAGTTCGGAGCCGAGCCGTTTTTCTATGACCATAATCTTGTTCGCCCGCTTATCGACCATCTTCGGCTGTCGCTTGCCCCGCGTGAGTTCAGCGCACTGGACAGCGCTGTTGCCGCACTATATATCCCGCGGGAGACAGGCATGCAATATCTGATGGGAGCAGAGCGGAGCAAGGCCAAGAAATATCCGCTTATCCATCTGCAGAGCTGGGACAAGCTGCCCTCCTTCCAGCGCGAGGCCGTCAAGCCACGCATTAAGCTTATTAAGAAGCTGGCTGCGATGAAGCCATATATCGCGCTACGAGAGATGCGACGCGAATTCTATGACAAGTTCACGGCTGCATCTTCTGGAGAACGATCAACCGCTCATCAAGAAGGGGCAGCGGATACGCTTGAGGAATTGGAGTCCTCAGCCAAGCGCTTCGATACTGTCGAGGCCTTCCTGAAGCATATTGACGAGTTGAAGGAGAAGTATGTTGCGATGAACCCTGAGTATGGAGCACAGCATCGAACAAGCAGCTCTCTGTCTTCTGGACGAGCACCAATGCAGGCAGGGACAAGAGCTCCTTCCGCGATGCAACGTGCAGAGGATGGGGATCTGGAGGATGCCGTCACCTGCATGACCATTCATCGCGCCAAGGGCCTGGAGTTCCCTGAAGTATTCCTAATCGGTGCGGCCGATGGAATTCTCCCTCACCGCACAGCGCTTCGCAAGGGAGCCCCGCCAGACCGCTCAGCGGCACTGCGAACAGGACCACGAGCAGAACAGATGCATGACATCTCCCGTCCTGAGGCGGAGAACGCAAGCACGAATGATATGCTCCTTGAAGAGGAACGCAGGCTTGCTTATGTGGCCGTAACGAGGGCACGCGAGCAGTTGTACATCAGTTCCCCAGCAATCGTGCATGGACAGAAGGCTGAAGTAAGCCAACTGCTCCTGGATGCTTGGAACATCGTCATATAGGGTTGCGCACCGAAAGTTGAGTTTTGAAATACACACCCTTTATCCAGTACAATAGGATCAGATGCTATGTTGTTATTTAGGAATAGAAGAAAAACGACGAATAACCGATTACTATACCGTGCTAAATTGAGGGGATATTTCATGTCCAAAACCGATATGATTATGAAGCAATACGAACAGGTAAAGCAGTTACCTACCTTGTATCAGCTTGCATTAGAAGAACTGGAGACTAAGATCAAGGTCATTCAAGCGGAATGGAAAATACGCAATGGTTATCCGCCCATCGAACATATTAAGACGCGTCTGAAGGAGCCTAACAGCATTTTCAGCAAGCTGCAGCGCAAGGGCTTCCCATTAACGCTCGATTCCATCGTGGACAAAATATATGACGTAGCGGGCATGCGTATCGTCTGCGCCTTCGTTAAGGATATTTATCTCATACTCGAACATTTAAAGACTCGTGAAGATATTCGTATCGTGGAAATCAAGGATTATATTAAAAATCCGAAGAGCAATGGGTACCAGAGTCTCCATGTCATCGTTCAAGTGCCGCTCGTATTATTCGAGGATACACGCTGGATCTATGTTGAAATTCAGCTTCGTACGCTTGCCATGGACTTCTGGGCAAGTCTGGAACACATTATTTACTACAAGTTCGAACAGCAGGTTCCGGCTCATGTAACAGAAGAGTTAACCGAGGCCGCAAGAGCAGTCGATCAGTTGGATCGGAAGATGCTGGAGCTGCGCAAAGAAATATTATCGTACAATCACGAGGATTGGGCGAACACGATTCAGAAGGGCTTGCCTTGGGAGAATGCTCAATAGTGCTAATGCTCCCCATAGGCAGTGATGATGTTCATCTCTGGGATGAGAAATGGTTGGATAAAACACGCACCATTTGCACATCGTAACGATGACGCCGGAGGACTTGATCTATCATGTTCACCGGCGTCAACCGATAACTGTCATCACGAAGGAGGACCACGAACATGGCCAAACCCGATGATCGCTCTAACAACGCAGCTCGTCTGCAGAATGCAATTGATAACACATCGAGCAAACTGCATGAAACTGAGCAGTATTTAACTGAGCATGCTGAAGAGATTAGCGCGACAGAGCGTCATAACTTGCAAGCCAAGAATGAGCGCCGCCGCCACAGCATCGAAGGGTTTGCGGCTGAGAAGCGTGACGAGCAATCGAACGCTTCCTCGTAGTGCACCCAATCGTTGACAGATGAATCGAATGAAGAGAGGCTGAGCTTGAAATCCAAGCTCAGCCTCTCGTATTAAGTAATATAATTTGTATTATTGCAGTAACTGTTCTAACGTCAATTTTCCGTCATAAGCTGCCTTGGCTGCTTCCTTGCCAACATAGCGGACATGCCATGGCTCGTACACATAACCGGTAATGCTCTCCCCGTCCTTCGGATAGCGAATCATGAATCCGAATTCGTGAGCGTGTTCAGCCACCCACTTCCCTTCATCCGAATCACCGAATACCTCTTCCAGTACATCGCCTACACTTGGACTCGATAAATCCATCGTGAGGCCCGTCTGATGCTCGCTCGTTCCAGGAACTGCGCTAACGCGGGCCGCATATTCCTTCCCTTGCGTATTCACGTAATGATTGAATAGGGATTCCTGACGCTTGAAAGAACGGTAACCCGATACGGCATGCAGCGTCACGCCCTCTTCCTTGGCCTGCTTGAACATCTCCTCAAGCGCCTCTGCCGCTTCCTTGCGCATATGACGCTTCTCATGTGCCTCTTCGAAGGAGAACTTCACATTCGGCTCCACAAGATCCGGCGGCTCATAACCATCTGGCAAGTAACGCTCCTTATTGACCACAACGAGGATGGACTCCGGATTCGTAACAACCGCCTTATCGCCTTGCTGTTCAATCGTGGAGCTGAGTCCGTATTCCGATTTTAGCTTGGCTGTAACCGATGATGCGTCATCGGTATTGGCGGAGCCATTCTCTCCTTGACCCTCTCCGCTTCCTTCTCCCTGCTTATTATTATCCGGCGCTGGTGTCAATGCCGGGTCAACTTGTTCTTGTCCAGATGTTACTGCTGCCTTGTCCGTGCTTTGGCAGCCGCTGAGCAGAATTGCTGTTCCCAGAGCAAATACAAGACACTTCGCAGTCATACTATGCTGACTCATTGGTATTTCCCCTCTCCCAATCTATCAATTGCAGATTGAGAGTCTATTATATCGCAATAGAATTGGTATTGCGAATAGTAGAGATGCGATACAGATGCTAGAGTCTTCTAGCTGAGGACTAGAAGACTCTCCTCTTCCTCGATGCTATACGGTTACAGTGTTATGACTGTTCTTCGCTTCCCGTCCAACTTCAATATCATCATCCTCATCACGATTGAAGGCCTCTCGATCGAACTCACCTTCACTTTTGCCAACCAGCAAGGACGCAACCGTCGTACCTGTCGCATTAACTGCCGTACGCGCCATATCTACGATTGCATCTACGCCAAGAACAAGTGCAAATCCTTCAATCGGCAGGCCTGCCTGAACGAGAACGACAGTCGTTGAGATGGACGCTGGACCCGGAACACCCGCTACGCCAACAGAAGCTAACGTAGCTGCACCAATGATGAGCAAGTAATCGGCAATATTCAAATCAATGCCGTATACGCGTGCAATGAACACGGCAACAATGGCCGGGTAAATCCCGCCGCAACCATTCATATTAATTGTAGCACCAAGCGGAGCCACAAAGCTGGCAATCCGATCCGACACCTTCATTCGTTTCGTAATCACTTCCAGATTCACAGGCAGAGTTGCGTAGCTGCTGCGTGTCGTAAAGGCGACTGCAATGGTCGGATACGCCTTCTTGAAGAAGCGGATTGGATTCACACGCGCACCGAAGGTGACAAGCGATCCGAAAGTCACAATCATATGGATCAAGCACGCTACATAGACCGCAATAATGAACCAAGCAAGCTCCTTCAAAGTCGATAATCCATACTTGGCGGCCATCGAGGTCATAAGCCCGAATACACCGTACGGAGTAAGCTTAATAACCAGTTTCGTCACACGGAACATAACATGGGAGAAAGATTGGAAGAAGGCGCGAATCGGCTGTACTCGTTCGGGATTGCGCAGCCCCTCTAGTGTAATTGCCACTGCAATGAAGGCCGCAAATATAATGACCGGTACGACCTTGCCCTGTGCCATCTCGTTGATCGGGTTGGAAGGTACGAGATCAAGCAGCACTTGCTTGAAAGTTGGGATCTCACGTTGTTCGAACCCCTGCGCCGCTTCCGAGCTCTGAGCAATACCAGAACCAGGATCAATAACGAGAGCTGTTCCGAGACCGATAACAGCCGCGATAGCGGTCGTAATCAGGAACAACGCGATGGTCTTCGTTCCAAGCTTCTTCAATACATTCGGATCCTTCACAGAGGTAATACTCGAAATAATAGCAGCAAATACGAGCGGCATGACAACCATCTTAATTAAGCTGACATAGATAGAGCCTAGAATACTAACATCTGCCGCAGACTTTCCGAATACCGCGCCGAGAGTCAAGCCAAGCGCCATGGCCAGCAGTACGCGAAGGCCGAACCCAACCTTCTTCTTCGCAAGCCACCACAGCAAGATAACGAGCAGCAATGCAGCCCCCCAGCTCGCATAGACATTCCAGTCTTGCAGGGTGATCCAGTTCTGTTCCTTCATCATCATAACCCCTTCGTCTATTTATTATAATAATTCCAAGTTGTTTAATTGGTATTATAAAAATAGGGACGGAACTCGTCAATACTTTTTATATGAATGGATGTACTGGATATGAATGTATTTGCTGGATAGATATGAACTAGCTTGCCTCCAATACGGATCTGTACAACTAGACCAAACTGCTTGCCACACTGCCGCACTCACTGCTGTATTACCTGCTCTCCAATCTCTTCAATGCCTCACGCCGGCTTAGCGGCATCAGCGCATGCAGCTCTACATAATCCCTTACCCATTCTGGATTTGTCTTCGCATACTCACGCAATGCCCAGCCAATGGCCTTCTGCAAGAAAAATTCCTTCGATGCAATATGCGTATGGATCGCAAGATGCAGCAAGTCCGTATTCGTCTGATCTTTGTATTTCAACTGGAACAGTATCCCTGTGCGGTTCAGCCACATCTGATCCGAATGAATCCAGCGATCGGCATATTCCGCCCAAGCCTCAGGGTATCGCTTCATCACCCCTCCCACTGTGCAGGTTGCCAGTCCATCAACCGTATCCCACCAAGATCGGGTTACAATGAATTGCTCGATTCTATGTATATGTGCCAAATTGTAAAACTTCACCCACCTTCTAATAGTCCCATTGCAACTCATCTGTACCTATAGCACAGGAACTGTAGCATGCGCATGGCAGTTGGCATACAACTTGCGCATGGCGGCAGGCATACAATCCCTGTGCTCCGTTGCTTCGTATTTTCCGTTACTTTGCTAATAGATTATTTCGCCATGACAGCTGAACCTGCCTCGAAGACAACGCGCTGCTTCCCATCGAGAATAAGCGCCGACATCGCCTTCACAGTATCTGTACCGTAAGAAAAATTCTTACTGGAGAAGTTAACGACGACTTTCAAATCCTCCCCATACTGAGCCGACTGAACAAGGCGATCCGATGACAGCACCTCAAATGCGGTCATCTCCCGCTGCACAGCCTTCGCATGGAATGGAGACCACACCTTCAAATATGACGTGAGCAGCGCCTTATGATTATCCCATTCTTGCTTATCAAGATGATACAGTGGCGGTACATTGTACAGCAGCTCGTACAGCATGCGTGCTGCCACCCCATCCTTTATCTTGAGGCTTCCCCATTCCCAGTGATGGGTTGTAATGACCGAATCGTTGTATACCAGCTTGAATAAAGGCAGGGAGTACACCGGATCAATATAAATATGCTGGTACAGTTCCTTAATCGGGACCTGC
Source organism: Paenibacillus sp. NAIST15-1 (assembly GCF_001894745.1). Lineage (GTDB taxonomy): Bacteria > Bacillota > Bacilli > Paenibacillales > Paenibacillaceae > Paenibacillus_B > Paenibacillus_B suaedae. Next base: position 34,867 of record NZ_BBYF01000016.1, on the reverse strand, counting down.
TTCGCATATTTGCCCGGAATACCGCCGTCCGGTGACCAATAGGCTCCTACATAGTAGGGGCTGTTCTTATCTTCGCGCATATCCTTATCGTTCCACTTGATGACCGGGGTTTCCAAGCCATGCGCGAAAGAGATCACGCTGCTGGCAAAGTCGTTCCCACCCTCGGAGCCAATGACCATATGTTTCTCCTTCGCAATATAATTCATGCGCTCAAGGCGTGCCTTCCGATCTTGCTCCTGCGTCGTGATATGTCCAGGTGTGTAGTCATCATAAATTTCCCCTGTTGCATCACAATCAATGAACCACGTATTATACAGAATGTGATCCTGCAGAATCAGCTCCATGCGCTGCTTCACACTAGGAAGTGATAAGGTCGGATTCAACTTGCGTCCGCGATTCAGGAATCCTCCGATCTTGACCCCCTTCTTATTGGTAACCGTAGCTTCTTCATACAGCGAGGCATCTGGGAAGTACGCTGTATTCCAGTCCTTGTTCTCTTCCTTCTGGATCGAATGATACGAATCATAAGGCCCTATTAAGTATCCCAGCTTCGAAGCATTCTCGACGAAAGTTGGATTCATTAATCCATCTGCCCAGTTCGGCAATCCAATCCACGCCTTACCAATACCGGACTGCTTCATCTCAGAAATGATCGCATTAGACTTATCCTCTCCCCATGCTGAAGGATCGTCCAGCGCTTCTCCGAATGCATGTTTCAATAAGCGCTTGTTCAGTTCATACAGCTTCTGTTCACTTAGCTTGCTGACACCAGCAGAGACAAGCTGCTGTGATTCGGCATCCAGCTTCGGGAATTGATCCGCTTGATACAACTGCTCCAGCTTCATCACCTGGTTCAAGGCTCTGACCATGACCCGCTTCTGGTATGCATACACACCATCCTGCCTGCCTTCTGCAAGTGCATTACGCAGCTCTTGACCGCCATCCTCCGTAAATTGATCCGCCAGCTTCGCAATCCATGACCATATCGGTTCATTAAGCTTCTTCTTCATGACAGGCCAATGGATATTCGTCTCATCCAGCGCTTGGCTGTTCCACATATACATATGCGGAGCGCCATATAGCTTCTCAATGTCCGGATTGTCCTTCGCCTTCTCCGCAAGTGTCTTGAAGTCATGCTGCTCCTTCACATATTCCCGGTACAGTTTCGCAACAGCTACCGGATCATTGTCCGTTACATATAAACGGAATCCATATTCTTTGCTTGGATTAATCGATGGGAACTCATGCGTAAACGCCATCTCAATGCTCGGGTCTGTATGGAACGAGACTTCATTGTTAAAGGGATTCTCGACCACATAGAGCAGGCCGAACTTGCTCTTATTGAGCGCCATGAAATTCATCGAGAAGGACTCGCCCCATGTCATCGTCTCTTCGTGAAGGAACTTCTTCCAATTCGGATCTTGGGCAGGGATTCGCTTGCCTTCCCATAGCGGCAGCATGTAGTTGTCTGCTTGTACCGTCGGCCATGCGAATTGCTCCGCTCCGATCGATTGAATGCGAATGTCCAGATACCCCTCCTTCTTCTGTAGAATTACCTTGACCTTATCATCCGGATACGTCCATTCTGTACGGTCAATCATCTGCTTCATATCACGTACATTCCGTGGCTTGATCGGGACAGAAGCGTGTTCCTTAACGCCGCCATGCTCGATCACGATATCAAATGTTGCCGGGTCAACCTGGTACGTGAATTTACGATAAGCAGCCTGTATGGCTTGAACCGGGTTGTATACCGCTACTGCACTATCCTCCACCTTGGCTACCTCTTGTTGACTGCAGCCTGTGAACATGCTTACAGCCATAGCTGCTGCAATCGTTGTTAGTAATCCTCTTCTCATCTGTGTGCATGCCTCCTTCATTACCGCTACTCCCCCATACCATCAATAGAACACAGAAGTATGCCCTCGGGCACGAAGGTAGCGAATTGAATGCATGCCACATCATATCGTCCCTCTGTTACACCAGTGTGACAAACCTCGAAATGCAGGTATTGTGAGATCACCTGCCCCAAATTGACTGCCTTTTAAGTCAAACCTGTGATGAAAACGCTAACCTGTGCAACAGCAAAGCGGCCTCTACATGGATAGAGGCCGCCGCATTTATTGTTACTTTTTCAGATTATCCCAAGCCTTCTGGAAGTCAGCGAACATTTTGTCCTTATCCGACTTGCCGGCAATATAGGCTTGAATTGCATTGCCAAATTCTTGCGTTGCGCCGTCCGGATACTTGAACCAGTTCCAGCTAAGCACTTTGTTGTCCTGGCTGTACTTCACCACTTCTGCGGCAATGTCGCCAAGGTCATCCGCTGTCGCCTGAATCGTCGACATCGCAGGAATGAACTTGAACTGCTTCGCAATGTATTCCTTCCCGATATCAGAAGATACCATCCAGTTCAAGAAGGTCTTCGCCTCTTCTTTTACCTTCGAGTTCTTGTTCACTACCCAGTTGTTCGGTACGCCTACGAGGAGCTTATCGTTCTTCGCTGCATCATCATCGATTGGCATTGGGAGTACACCCAAGTTCAACTTTGGATCAATGCTGTCGATTTGCACTTGTGTCCAGTTGCCTTGCTGCATCATCGCCGTCTCACCCTTAGCAAACAGCGTTACTTGTGTATTGTAGTCCGTAGTGAGCGGATTTTTATTTCCGTATTTCACCGTCAGATCGAGCAGCTTCACCCATTTCTCGAATTCCGGGTTGCCTTGGAACTTCGCACTGCCGTCACTAAGCGCCTTAATAAATGCATTTGGGTCTGCTTGTTGTGCAAACGGCACGTTCAAGTTGTGAATGCCGAGAATCCACCATTCCTGATAACCATTCGAGAAAGGCGTAATGCCCGCTGCCTGAAGCTTCTTCGCTGCGTCTTCAAGCTGAGTCAGCGTCTTCGGCATCTCTGTAATGCCTGCCTTCTGGAATAGATCCTTATTGTAGATGAAGCCGTATCCCTCTAAGTTCATCGGCATGCCGTACAGCTTGCCGTCCTTCGTCATAGGCTCCTTAGCAAGAGGAATGACATCCTTCACCCATGGCTCCGCAGACAAGTCTTCTAGATGATCTGACCACGTAGTCATCTCTTGATAGCCGCCATTATTGAATATATCAGGAGCATCGTTGCTTGCGAACTTCGCCTTCAATGCTGCGCCGTAATCCGCACCGCCGCCCACAGTCTGAATATCGAGTTTAATATTCGGATGAGTCTTCTCGAACTCGCCCTTTAGGCGGTTGAGTGCCTCAGCAATTTCGACTTTGAACTGAAATATTTTAACTGTCTTTACTTCTTGATTGCCTTTTCCTTGATCGCCGCCAGAGCTCGTTGTTCCTCCATCGCCCTTCGATCCGCAGCCCGCCAGCATGACGGATACTGCCAACATCATTAACAAAGACCATTTCGCAACTCGCTTCATTGCAAGACCTCCCTTTGTCTGCTTCCCTTTTCATTCATTCGGTTGCTATACCAATCTTCTCACTGTACCATTTCCACATGTTCCACAACTCATCCGTCGGAACCATCAACAATATCCCAGAAGCATTATTCGCTAAGGTGAACTGCCAGTGGCTCTTATCGCTTGCTGCATCTTGATTATAGCTCTTGTTTTGCAAACGGTTACAGAGAGAGAATTGACCGATCAGGTGGAATTCATTGATCGATTCGTTTACTAATTACCCTTTGACCGATCCGGCAGTAATCCCTTCGATAATATACTTTTGCATCGCCAAGAAGAAGATTACGATCGGCGTTATACCAAGCACGAGTGCTGGCAGTGCGAGATCCCACTGCTTCGTGAACTGTCCGAAGAATGCATATGTTGCGAGCGGAATCGTCCGCAGGCTGGCACTCTGCAGCATAAGTGAAGGCAGCAAGTAGTCATTCCAGATCCATAAGCTGTTCAGAATCGCAACCGTAACGAACATCGGCTTCAACAGCGGAAATACAACCTTCCAGAACACGCCATAGGGTGAACAACCATCCACGACAGCAGCTTCTTCAATTTCAAGCGGAACGGATTTGATGAAGCCGTGGAACAGGAATACCGACAGCGGCGCGCCAAATCCAAGATAACATACAACCAGCCCTAGCATACTATCGGTTAGCTTCAACGTTCCCGTTACCTTCACGAGGGGAATCATGATCGATTGAAACGGGATGACCATTGCCGCAACGAACAGCATGAATAACGTTCGGTTGAAGCGCGTATTATGGCGTACCATCCGATATGCCGCCATAGCGCTCGTTAAGCCTACGAGCAGAACGCTTACTACCGTAATAAGCAATGAATTGGTGAATGCTTGCGGGAATTTCGTCATTTCCCATGCCTTCTGATAGTTCGCCCATTCGAACGATGCCGGCCAGCTTGCCGCGTTGGACAGCAGATCTCCGAAGGACTTCACCGAGTTCACGAGCAAGAAGTAGAACGGGACAAGGAAGACAAGCCCCACAATAACCATCAGGACTTCTAAAATAAAGGTTCGCATATTGTATGATTTAATGGCTTCCATTACATATCAACCTCCTTGCTCTTCGTGATGCGCACTTGGATGAGCGTAATGGCAGAGACAATCAAGAAGAATACGAGCGCCTTCGCTGTGCCGAGGCCGTATCGATTGTTCTGGAATGCTTCTAAGTAAATGTTAAGCGCAACCGATTCTGTTGATTTGAACGGGCCGCCCTTCGTCAGGGACAAGTTCAGATCGAACATCTTGAACGACCAAGAGATCGCCAAGAACAAGCATACCGTTACAGCCGGCATAATCAGCGGGATGATAATGTTGCGCAGCACCTGTCCCCGGGTTGCCCCGTCAATTTCTGCGGCTTCCAGCACATCTCTGGGCACATTCATCATTGCTGCAATATAGATAACCATCAAGTAACCGGCAGTCTGCCAGACAAATACGATAATGATTCCCCAGAAGGCCGTTGTCTCGTCACCGAGCCATGGCAGGTTGAAAAATTCAATCCCCGTCATCTCTCCTACCGCTGCAAATCCCTTAATGAAAATGAACTGCCAGATGAAGCCAAGCAGCAGCCCCCCGATGACATTCGGCATAAAAAATACCGTCCGCAGCACGTTGCGCAGCTTCAGTTGTCGGGTCAAAATGTAAGCCAGCGCGAAGCCGAATAAGTTCGTTAGTATAATGCCGACGACCGTAAAGCGTGTCGTAAACCAGAATGCTGGGAAGAAATCCGAGTCCTTCGCAAATATTTGAATGAAATTATCGAGCCCTACCCACTTCACAGTACCCGCGACTCCATTCCAATCGGTGAAGGAATAGTACATGCCGAGCACAAAAGGAATTGCGACGATAAGGGTAAAAAAGAATGCCGCAGGTCCGATGAAAAAGACTTGCTGCAGGGCTTGAGATGATCGTTTACGCGACATCCGACTCTCTCCTTTTCAACAGAAATAATAGAGGTTATTCGTTCTTGTTGCTTTCAGTATGCACGCGAATGTAAACGGTTACCACAGATGGTCTTGAACGAAAAGGTGGAATATATTGACCCCCTCCCAATGTAAGCGTTACACTGTGAATCTGAGGGGGCGAATGTATGCGTTGGAACAGTATCCGTACCAAACTTATTTTATTTATGCTCATTGCCACTATCGTCCCGACTGTAGCGACGATGATCATTTCATACAGCTATACGACGGATTCACTAGAGAAGCGCGCCATTGAGCAGAGCCATCAGCTAATGTTCCAAGGGAAGACGAATTTAGCGAATTTCGTGGACAATTTGAACCGTGCCTCCTTAACGATCTATACCGACTATGAATTTTATCGCCAGCTGGACAGAGGCTATGACGATTACACGTTCGATTCCTACACCTATGTCACGCTGCAAAATATGGCATCATCCATGAACGGAATATGGCAGGTGTACTTCTATCGCACCGAAACGAAGCGCGCCTCGCTGGTCATTCAGAGCGTGCCTCGGCGCATCTACGATGCGAAGCTCTATGAGGATACAGCCCGCTATGCGAAGAACGGCATTCAGATGCAGCCTACACATTTAAGCCATACGTACGGGTTCTCCTCGTCACCGTTCTACTTCCCGAGTGTACAGGTATTCACCTTGCACCGGCCGATTTACCGCATCCCGGCCAACGATCGAATTGGGATGCTGTCAGTCGATGTGAAGCTTGAATCACTCGCTCAAATTATGGATCAGCTGTACACGCTGGAGCAGGAAAGCATCTATCTGCTAGATGACTCCGGACACGTCTTCTACGCAGATGACCGACAAATCATTGGACAGCAGCTCGAAGCAAGCTGGTACGACCGCGAACAAATCAACAAGAAAGAAAGTGGCCACTTCGAGCAGGATGGAGCCATTTTCATTCATGAGCGCGTTGCGACGCCGCTGGCGAATTGGACGCTCGTGAAGAAGATACCGAAATCGTACTTGCTGCAGGAGGCGAATCAGGCCGCAGTCATTAACATGATGCTCATCGCCCTGTCACTGATTGTCATCATTATTGCTACGATCGTCGTATCGTTCCGCATTACGAAGCCGATACGTCAGCTCGTCCGCTACATCAACCAAGTGCAAACGGGGAACTTGCGCGTAGATATCCAGCCTGTCAGCAACGATGAGATCGGCGTCGTCCTGAAGCGATTCCGCAATATGATGGATATGATCAACAACCTTATTTTGCGGGAATATCAGCTTGAGCTTGCGAACAAATCAAACCAGCTCAAAGCGCTGCAGGCCCAGATTAACCCGCATTTCATGAACAATGCGCTGCAATCGATTGGAACACTGGCGCTGCAGCATAATGCGCCGCATATTTATAAGCTTGTCACCGCGCTGGGTAAGATGATGCGCTACAGCATGTATACGGACAAGAGCACAGCAAACGTGCAAGAAGAGCTCGAACATGTGAAGGCCTATTTGCAGCTGCAATTACAGCGATTCGAAGACACTTTCCAAGCCGTATTCGATATTGACGAACGAACGCTGGACACTCAAGTGCCGAAGATGACGCTGCAGCCTCTCGTCGAAAACTATTTCAAGCACGGAATAGACCGTTCCGTACCGAGTGGGCAGCTTGCCATTCGTACCAGATATATTGAGCGGACAGAACAAGCACAAGGCATAGTTGTCCCCTGTCTGCAGCTAATCGTTGAAGATAACGGTCGAGGCATGACCTTGATGCGTAGAATCGAACTGAACGAGAGGCTGAAGGAGGTACATCCAGAGCTGCTGGGCACACGAACAAGCCATACCTTGTCACGGGACGAATTCGTCTCGGATTCCTCCTCTGGCTCGCCGTCCAGCATTGGACTGGTCAATGTGCTCGCCCGGCTGCAACTGTTCACCGACGGCAAATCTACGATGAGAGTCGAGGAGCAGGATCCACAAGGCACTCGTATTGTGATAGAGCTGGAATTGGAGCGTGATAACTAACATGATGAAGGCATTAATCGTAGACGATGAGAAGCACGTACGGGATGCAATCCGATTGCTTGTAGATTGGGATACACACGGAATTGATACGATTATGGAGGCTGCGGACGGTGAGCAGGCTGTCGAACTGATTCAACAGCACAAGCCTCAACTGGTCATGACCGACATGATGATGCCGACCATGAGCGGAACAGCTCTTATGGAGTGGATGAGCCGCCATGCTCCTTCAAGCAAGATCATTGCCATCAGCGGGCATGATGATTTCTCACTCGTTCGCCATGCTATGCAGCATGGTGGCATGGATTATATATTGAAACCAATCGACCCCGATGCAGTTAATAACGCCATCGGCAAGGCGGTCGCCGCATGGATGCAAGAAGAGGACGTTCGCCAATCAAGCCAGCAGCAGCGCATGCAAGCCAACGAATTCAAGCCGATGCTGGCTGAGAAGCTGTGGTCTGGTTTATTGGACGATCCTTGTGTCTATGAAGGAAATGTGCGCAGATTGCAGCGCGAGTTCTATCTCCCCGAAGCCATCACGTGCGCTCGGCTTGCTGTAGCTCGAATTCACGCAGGACATGTCAATTGGCGTGGTAGATTCGGCGATAATAGACAGCTGCTATTCTACTCGCTTGTCAATATCGCCGATGAACTGCTGAACGGCAAGACCAACACATCGGATGGGCAGCGTAATCACGTATCGACTTGCGGCACCGCTTTCCGCTATGGCGCCCCGGAAGGCGAGCTTATTATCGTCATGTGGGATTCTCCCATGCGGCTGGAGGCTGTGCTGGATCAACTGAATGCCGGGCTGGAACAGACCTTCAAGCACCGACTGCACTTCGGTGTATCGAGTTCATTCTCCCTACCCGCAGGAATCTCCGCCGGATATGCCGAAGCCAAGCATGCGTTAATGCACCGCAATTTGCTCAAGCACAGAACGCATATCCATAAGTCTAAGGTTACAACGGAATCATTAGCGGATGAGACCGCGCGAATCGCTTCTCCCCCTCAGCATACGGGAGTCTCCAAGCAGATCCGACTTGCCTCCTTCGAGGAGGAATGGAGACTTGCTCTGTTAAGCGGGCATAAAGAACAGCTCCGCCAGGCCGTGCACGCCTTCATCGAAGCACAGAAGCAGCTGTCGCAGCTAACCCCGGATATGCTTATTGGGTGGATGAAGGAGTGGGAAGGCTTTCGTGTGCGGATGGAGCAAGCTGCCGCTCCAGATGCCGCTTCAGTTGAGGAGATGCACGCTGGTACACCAGATCAGCTGTCTGTTCACTTCCATTGTCCCGAATGTATGGATGATTTCTCATGGAGCGACTGGGAGCAGGCCTGGCTGTCTTCTCTTACTCAGCTGTCCGGCCTGCTGATGCACCAGAAGAAGGAAGAACAGCACATCATTTATGATATCGCCAAGTACGTGGAGCAGCACTATCATGAGGAGGTATCGCTGCAGGATATCGCGCAGCGCTTCTATGTAAGCCGCGAATACATCTCTCGCAAATTCAAGCAGCAGCTCGGCATTAACCTGTCTGACTATATAACAAATATTCGCATGGACAAGGCACTCCGGCTGCTGCTCAACCCCCACCTGCGCATCGCTCAGGTGGCCGAGATGGTTGGGTATCAGGATGAGAAATATTTCAGTAAAGTATTCAAGAAGACACAAGGCATGTCACCAAACACATATCGCAAGCAGCAAATGAATCCGTAACCGTACTATATTGTAGAACAGGGGCGTCCCATGAATAGAAGCGAAAAGCTACCCTCATAGAACGCCCCATCTTTTATTTTAAAAACACAGCTATTTTCTAGGGGCATAGCTATGCTATGCATCTAATCAGCGGAAAGGGCCGCCCAGCAAAGTAAGGGTAACGACCGCGTTAGCTCCCTCCAGTGTGCCTATCCACAAATACTTCCGACTATCGGAGAATTTGCGCTTATGACGAGACTTGGTAGTAAGAATGATCATGCACACTCCTTATAGGTGTCAGGTACCTCCCGAAAGCGGTTACTTTGCGAAATCACCGTCATTCTACCCTCTGGCACCATCATCGTCAATTAAGACTGCTGCGTTGCAGCACCGAAATTTCAACATAGTTGCGGCACGATCCATCTCAAAGGGAAGCATTCGCTTATTAGTTAGAAATTACGGCATTAATCACGCGTTTCCTTATGTAAGGCCCGTCTCTTTTTCCACCACGCAATGATAAGCAGAAGCAGTGGGTACACGAGCAGCACAGTTGCAGAAAAAAGAGGCTCCGTTGTCATAAATAAATCCACCATATCCTGCAAATTATCGGAAATCCAGAAACTCATCGCGATGATGAGAACGCCAATCGGAAAAATAATTGGCCGATAATCCTTGAGCCTCAGCCACTGAGCGGTTCCAAGTACAAGCACGTAATACCAGGCGGCAATTTGCACGAAGCCCCCCATTACCCACAGAACGACTACCATCGATTCCACATGTTCAAAGAACCCTGCAAGGCTGATATAGCGAGACGCCACAAATACAGGGAAGGTAAACATCGATGTCAGCGGGCCAAATAAAAACAAGCAAACTAAATTTGAGAGCACCATAGTAAGCAGCGTAAGGATTAGCGGTGATAAGCTCCATTTTATTCGGCTGCGTTTGCCGATTGCATAAGGCAGGAAAAATCCGATCAGCAAAAATTCCAAAAACCAAGTAGCTGGCGTAATCGAACCTTCCAATACAGGCCTCCATCCATTGTTCAAAATCGGGAACATCTCTGTCGCATTCAATTCGGGAAGGAGGAACAACGGGATGCAGAGCAATAAAATCATAAATAAAGGTGCAATGAGCAAGGCGAATTTACCGATGACTTCGATTCCTCCACGGATTGCTACGGCGCATACAAATATAAGGGCTGTATTAATGACCGTCTCAGGAGTGCGAATGAGCAGCGACCCAACGATAAACTCTCCATATTCCCTTACGATTAGCCCTACACTATGCAGCAGAAAAAATAAAAACACTCCATTCGCTATCATACCAGCCCAGCGTCCAATGAGTTTGGGTGCATATTCGACCATCGTCATCTCGGGGTAGTACTGATTTAGACGCATGGCAATATACAGTGTGATAAACCCCGCCACTGAGCCGATGATCGATGTCATCCACGCATCTCGACCCGTGATTTGGGAAGCTACCGTTGGAATCACGAGCACGGCTGTGGCGCACACCATCAAATAGGTCAGCATGCACAGCTGCGGCCAAGTTATTCGCCCTCGTTCCATACCCTTGCCAACTCCTTCTTTTTACAGGATCATGCTGGATGCTTCAGCCATAACAACAGCGGCTTGTATACGAAATCAATCCATTGCCGGGGCGACGTCCACGGCGGGAACTGGCTTATAGAAATGACAACGATCCAGGCGAGACCCCACAACACAAGAAACGCCCGTTCCTCTCTGACATTCCGCTTGGAGAAAGTACCAATCTTCCATTCCCAGATTAGATTAACAATCAACAGCAGGCTCATCCCCGCTAGAAAATAGTTCCCCATTAATGCACACCCGCCTTCTGCTCAATGGTGCTTGTGATGCTTCCTGGCCGCTCGATCAGAGCATGTACGCGAATTTCGGTTTTCATGTTGGAATAAATATGATCCCAATTTGGCCCGATCTGATCTTTCCACTGTAAAGGATACTTTCGATGCACACGTGCTGCGAAATCGAACACATCGGCGGTCAGCTTCTGCTGTGAAGTCTTAATAGATTGCTTAATCAGCTGCTCAATGTTCGCTTCTATCCGGGTTTCCGCTTGACGCGCTTGATCCGAATCAGATACGTCCAGCTTGGTGCTATTTTGCGTCATATCCATGAAGGCAACCAGCTTCATCTGCATTGTCAACTGCTTCCCATCCCAATGTGGATCGAATGTCAACGTATTGCGGCGAACTCGAAGCGACAAACAGTCCTTTCCATCCCCTTCCTTGCACAAAGAGACCGTTAAACGCTTCTTCTCCCCACGCAGCCACATCACACCAACCACATCTTTACCGCCTATTTCGCCAACATAATGATCCTTTTTGAAGACTGACAGCTTATCTATCGAAGGGACACGGACACCAAGTTCGCTCGTCTTCCATTCCACATACGGTGCAAACCCCATCGATGAATCTCCAGCCATCATCTTCATATAATCAAGCAGCGTAACATCCCATATTGAACGCGACTTGCCAAGATCCTTGAACATCTCTGCAACGTTTTGATGGAGCTGAGGCATCGACTTGAGAAAATCACTTGCTTCCCCATCTGTAATAAATATAAGCGCATGTTCACGCGGATTCTGATATCGCAGGAAGAAGTCGAAATGCTTCAGCAGCCCCTCTTGTGCCAGCTTTTTGCTAATTACGTACACTTCCGTTTGTCCCCAAAATATATATCTCGGCATCTTATTTTGCAGCTCAAATACGGCCTCGCCAAGTGTTTTCCCATTTGCCGAGAATACTGTCGTTGAGCCTCCTCCCCCCTCCTTGCCCCCGCTGGACGTAGCCGAAGCTCCTCCTTCCTTAGGGACATATACCTGCAATGTCGTCTTTATCCCCCCATCCCCGTCCTGATCCAATCCGGCAGCAAGAATAATGGAGAGCTGCTCAATTTCAGTCCGATCCCAGCAGCTTGCAAGCAGGGGTACCAGCAGACAGAGAAGAATTATGCTAGCTATATATCGAATCACCCAAGTCCAACGCATACTTCACCTCTATTCTCCATGAGAATAATCAACCCTAAAGGCTTTCTTGATATGACAGCATCCCGCTTCTTATTCTCTGCCAATCAAGCTGCCTTCTAGGTTCCCCCTCTGCCTCTGTTACCCCCGACTTCCATTCGCGCAGATACATCGCGCTCCATTTGGGTATTCTCCGTCCATACAGGGACACGAAGAAAAATATCCTTGAGCTCTTCTTTGCGCATTGGTGCAATTCCTGACATATAAGGGATACCGAACGATCGCAATGTAAACAGATGTGTCATCAGCAATATGATCCCCATCATTAATCCCAGCATGCCAAGCATGCCCGAGAGGATCATCATAGGAAAGCGCAGCAGCCGCACAGCGATTCCCAAGTTGTAATGCGGCACTAAAAATGAGGATACCCCTGTAATCGCAACAACCATAACCATTGGAGCAGAGACGAGCCCTGCAGTTATTGCGGCTTGACCAATAACGAGAGCACCGACGATGCTGATTGCAGAACCAACCTGCTGTGGCAGCCGCGCGCCCGCTTCACGAAGCGCCTCGAACATAATCTCCATCAAGAACGCCTCTACAAGCGCTGGAAATGGGACTTGGCTGCGGGCTTTAGCCATCGTTAATATGAGAGCAGTTGGAATCATCTCCTGATGGTAGGTGATAATGGCTACATAAAGAGAGGGTCCAATTAATGAAATCACGAGGCAAATGTAGCGCAGCCAGCGGATGATGGTGCCGAAGTGGTGGCGCTCATAGTAATCCTCAGGAGATTGCAAGAACGATGCCCACAGTCCTGGCGCAATGAGGGCAACTGGCGACCCATCAACCAATATGACGATACGTCCCTCAAGTAAATGGGAGGCAGCTACATCTGGACGCTCTGTAGTAAGTAACTGGGGAAATGGAGATGCCGGCATATCCTCCAAGCATTCTTCCACATAACCGCTGTCCAGCACGCTTTGCAAGGACATGCCTTCCAGACGCTTCCGCACTTCTTCCAGCAATCGGGGATCCACAATGCCTTCTATATAGGCGTACCGGATTTCTGTGAGAGTCAATTCACCACGCTTTAGCGACACCATCTTCAACCTCGGTGTTCGAACACGACGACGAAGCAATGCTGCGTTTGTCTGCAACGTTTCTACGAATCCATCCCTTGGGCCGCGTACCACCGATTCCGCAGACGGCTCTGATACGCCCCGCTGATCGAACTTGATCGCATCAATCGTAAATCCAGCAGATGAACGGTGAGGAATAAGCAAGGTTAAGCCTGCTAATACTGCTTCCATTGCCGCCTCCATTGAATGAGTCGGCGTCACCTTCACAGCCGTAACCGTTCGCAGAATATCCTCTGCCAGTACATTAGCGGAGTCTGGCTTGTCCGGATAACGCTGCTTTAGCGGTTCAATAATATGCTCATCCAGCATCGCCGTATCCGTCAGCCCATCCAGATAACATAAGGTAGCCTTCTTGCCTCCCTGCAACTCGAAGGTGTAAAAAATCATGTCTTCACACTGCCGAAAGCAATCCTTCAAGAAGACAACATTGTTCTCTCCATAGGAGGACCATTCTACATTTTGCGGCATACCTGCTTGTGCAGTTCCGTTATGCTGCTCTTCTGTTGTAGGCATATAACCCCTCCTCCTTCGAAGTTCCCTACACTGAATACTGACTCTGTACCGAGTCTCCGTCTTCTCCCAATATAGGATTACATGTTCAACTGAAAATTATGAGTTGACAAAGAGTTTTGGGCATGATATATTTATCTCGAATTAGAGATATTAATTTTCAAGATATCAAAACTCCTTACCATAAAGGTGGTGAATGACAGATGACCAGACCTCGTACGGATGCATTCGATCCCGAGATTCAACAATCATTGAAGCTGTTCGTTGTCCTATCCCGCGCATCTAGGGCACTAATGGATTACGCCCAGCAGGATATGAAGCATTATGAGCTCAATCCGTCCGAATTTGCGGTCATGGAATTGCTCTATCATAAGGGTTCTACCCCTATCCAGCAGATTGGCGGCAAGATTTTGCTGGCAAGCGGCACAATGACCTATGTGATCGACAAGCTCGTGAAGAAGGGACTGCTGCAGCGAAGACCTTGCGAGAAAGATCGTCGCGTCATATACGCTGAACTGACACCTGAAGGAGAAGCCGTCATTGGCGACATATTCCCAAGGCACGCAGAGGCTCTTCACGAAGCCGTCAACGGAATGTCTTCGGAAGACAAGGAGCAACTTATTGGCTTATTGAAAAAATTGGGGCAGAGCGTCCCTTCACCAAAATAGCCCTTTTCATCAGAGAAGGGTTTCATTTTGAACTAATATCTCGAATTCGAGATTCTTGGTGCAAGTACTTTAACAGCTAAATAGGTAAGAAGAAACGTTCTTACCTTACATTATTAGGAGGAATACTATATGTTGGCAGATTATGGTTTATTGATTATTCGTCTCGTTATTGGATTGACGATGATGGGACACGGAGCACAGAAGCTGTTCGGATGGTTTGGCGGCTACGGAATTAAAGGTACAGGCGGATGGTTCGAGTCCATCGGAATGCGTCCTGGCCCACTCATGGCACTGATGGCTGGATTAACTGAGCTTGCTGGCGGTTTGCTGTTCGGACTCGGCTTCCTCACATGGCTCGGTGCAGCGTTTATTATCGGTACGATGCTTGTAGCAATTGTGAAGGTCCATGGGGCGAACGGCTACTGGGTAACGTCGAACGGGATTGAATACAACGTGATGCTGATTGCAGCTGCTATCGGTGTTGCACTGATTGGCGCAGGCTCCTTGTCTCTGGACGCACTGCTGTAACTTTTCAGCATTATCCAATTATTAATCGTTCACTAACGCAATTAATCAAAGACTCTGTTCATCAAGGCATACAACTGCCGAACCTAATCGTACAGAATATGAACCATAGTGGGAGGACTCTACAATGAACACGACAATGAAACGTTCCATCCAACGGGCTGGAGACCGCTATCATAACAACCATGGTTGGTTGAAGACATACTTCAGCTTCTCCTTCGCTGATTACTATGACCCAGAAAATATGCACTTCAGCGAACTGCGTGTACTAAATGATGACCATATTGCGCCGGGTACTGGTTTCGGTCTACATCCCCATAAAAACATGGAAATCGTAACCGTCGTCTTGAAAGGTGAACTGGAGCACCAGGACAGCACGGGCAACCGCGAAATTATTGTGCCTGGTCAAATTCAACGCATGAGCGCCGGAACAGGGATCTACCATGGTGAAGCGAATGCGTCCAGCTCTGAGCCGCTTGAATTGCTGCAATTATGGTTTATGCCGGAACGACTCGGGATCGACCCATCCTATGAGACGCATACTTACGGCTTGGAATCTATCCAGAACCGCCTGCTTCCGGTCGTATCCAATCACGCAGAAGAGCTTGGAACTGCCCATATTCATCAAGACATGACGATGTACTTGGGCCAATTCCCAGAGAGAGAAGAAGTGACTATCGAACTACGACCGAACCGCTCCCTGTATGTATTCGTGATGGAAGGCGAAGTTGGCTTCGAGGACGGTGAAGTACTACATCGTCGTGATGCAGCTCGTATCAAGAATGCCGATACGATGAAGTTCCACTTCAGACCAGGCACTCATGTGATGGTCATCGATTTGCCTTAATCATTTTTCTCTATTTTGCCTCCTTCCCAATTCATATATAATAAAAAGAACAAGGGATACACTGCGGTGCAGCCCTTGTTCTTTTTATATCTACTTTTCAATTTGTACCCTGCTCTCTTACATTCCGTATTAACGCAGCACGTCTATGATTCCATCAACAATTGTTTTAGCCGCTTGTTCTTGAAAAGCCTGCGACTTCATTCGCTTCTCATCATCATGATTGGAGATGTATCCAAGCTCAAGTAGGATCGACGGTCTTGAATTATCCCGCAGCACCATATAATCCCCCACATGTACGCCACGATCTCGCATATTGAAGCTCTGCTTCAGATGCTCATGCATCGTATTGGCAAGCTGCCAATTGTTATCATCGTAATAGTAGGTCGTCATTCCTTCTGCTTCTCCCGTATCGAAAGCATCATAATGAACGCTCACATAGAGATCTGCTGACTTCTCTTCAGCGACGTCAATTCGCTGCTGCAAAGATACCGTCTCGTCCTGCTCTCTTGTGACCACAACCTGTGCGCCTGTCCGTCGCTGAAGTTCGCGCTTAATCGCCTGAACGGTCTGCA
The DNA here is from genome assembly GCF_001894745.1 of Paenibacillus sp. NAIST15-1. Taxonomy (GTDB): domain Bacteria; phylum Bacillota; class Bacilli; order Paenibacillales; family Paenibacillaceae; genus Paenibacillus_B; species Paenibacillus_B suaedae. The sequence goes on along the minus strand of NZ_BBYF01000016.1, from coordinate 18,475 downwards.
GCGTCACATTCTTCTCCAGTGTGCCCTGCTGGCCAACCGAGCCTGAATCGTGTCCCCCATGCCCGGGGTCAAGAACAATCGTCTTTCCTACTAATTGCTGCCCTCCACCTTCTGGTGTTCGTAGAAGGACATGCTCTTCCTGCGAACCGTGTACATCCTGCATATAAACATAAGTCGAGAGCCCCAAAAATAGGAGCGCCGATAAACATACCATAGTCAATCTTTTCATTCGTAGACTACCTCTTCCCTTCTCTATCGATCTCGTTGATGAAACTAGTTTACTAGCCTCATATCAAGATGAGATAAAGATCGGGTAAAGAAAAAAGCCACTTTCTTGGAGAAAGTGGCTACAGCAGCGCTTTCATTGTTATTGCTGCCTCTTATACTAGTAAAATTGACACAACAATTACCAAGAACGAACTGCATTGAATCTGGTCACAGAAGCGCCTCCTGCAGTCTGTTCGCAGCCTGTTCACAGATAACGGGATATTCATCTTCGATACACGCTTTCTGACCTCAGACGAGCTGCTTCAAGCATCATTTTGGTTTGTAAATCATATATTTGTTTCATTGTTCAACAGACTCTACATGATTAGGAATAAAAAGGAATCTATGATTTTTACACATGCATGAACCTTCATTATCCAGTACAATAGGGAAAGTAACCGTCAGGTAAATGATTCTTTTGAAGGAGGATTTCACGAATGGACACTGCACTGCATGCACAACAAGCCTACGATGCGTGGTTGAACGATGCACACATTGATGAGGCGACGAAGGCAGAATTGCAGCAGATTGCTGACAACGAACGAGAAATTACAGACCGTTTCTATAAAGACTTGGAATTTGGTACAGGTGGCTTGCGCGGCGTTATTGGCGCGGGCAGCAACCGCATGAATGTATATACAGTAGGCAAAGCCACTCAAGGTCTTGCCCAATACTTGAAGTCAGAAGAAGCCGCTCCTTCCGTCGCGATTGCTTACGACTCTCGCCACTTCTCTCCAGAGTTCGCGCTTGAAGCAGCCTTGGTTCTAGCAGGCAATGGCGTAAAGGCATACGTATTCGAAAGTCTACGCCCTACTCCTGAGCTGTCTTTCTCTGTGCGGAACCTGAAGGCAAGCGCAGGCATCGTGGTAACGGCAAGCCACAACCCGCCAGAGTACAACGGGTACAAAGTATACGGCAACGATGGTGGACAAATTACACCACATACAGCATCGCGCGTCATTGCTGAAATTCGCGGCATCGCATCATTCGCGAGCATTCAGAAGCTAACCCGTGAGGAAGCAGAAGCACAAGGACTCCTCGTGTGGCTTGGACAGGAAATGGATGAAGCATACATAAATGCCGTTGCTTCCGTCAGCCAAAATGAAGATATCATTCGCGCATCCAGCGATTCATTCCGTGTACTCTTCACACCGCTTCATGGTACAGGCAACAAACCTGTACGTGCTGTATTGGATCGCATCGGCTTCCAGCAGGTTCGCGTCGTAGCGGAACAAGAGCTTCCAGACGGCAGCTTCCCTACCGTGAAGTCACCGAATCCAGAAGAGCGTGAGGCATTCAGCATTGCCATTGAGCAGGCTAAATCTTGGGATGCGGACATCATCATGGGTACAGACCCGGATGCAGACCGCATGGGTGCTGTTGTGAAGAATGCGGACGGTGAATATGTCGTACTGACCGGCAATCAGTCCGGAGCGATCATGGTACATTATTTGCTGGACGCGATGAAGACCAAGGGGACATTGCCAGCGAATGGAGCTGTGATCAAAACAATCGTAACGAGTGAGCTCGGTGCAGCAATCGCTCAATCCTTCGGCATGACGGTATTCAACACGCTCACTGGCTTCAAATATATCGGCGAGAAGATGACAGAATTCGATCGCACAGGCGAGCATACCTTCATCTTCGGCTACGAAGAAAGCTATGGCTATTTAGCAGGCAACTATGCACGCGATAAGGACGCTGTTATCGCAGCTATGCTCATCAGTGAAGCTGGCGCTTATTACAAAGCACAAGGCAAGACATTGTACGAGGTTCTGCAAGATTTGTATGCGCAGCATGGTCATTATCTCGAAGGCCTGCAAACACGTACGTTGAAAGGTGTGGAAGGCGTAGCAATCATTCAAGGCATCATGAATAATTGGCGTGAAGATGCTCCTTCTATAGCAGGCGGTGTGGCCATCACCTTGACAGAAGACTTCGCACAAGGCCTATATGATCTGCCGAAGGAAAATGTGCTGAAGTTCCACCTCGAGGATGGCAGCTGGTTCTGCCTCCGTCCATCCGGAACGGAACCGAAGATTAAGATGTACTTCGCCGTGAAGGGCTCGACTGGCGAAGATGCTGCGGCACGCTTGCAGCGCGTATCGGAAGACGTAATGTCACGTATTGATGCATTTATTCAAGCGCAATCCTAATATCCATTATTGTTTATCAAATAGATGTAATTTGCGCCGCCGTCTCGGCTTTCTCTGCGGGATGGCGTTATCATGACGCAGCATCGAACAAAAAAACAGCAGCTCCGGAGCACAGGTGCTCTGGAGCTGCTGTTTTTCTTTATCCGTATGCGTTTCCGATTAGATATTCTTGCAGTGTGTTCTAATATACTAATCCGTTGCCTTGCTCGCCTTGGCGTCCCTTTATTCTTTTCCGTTACGTAACCCCGATTTGGTATGCCTTTATACGTCTCCATTGCGACACTCTGACACGATACACCATTATGCTTCCCTTATACGGTAAGCTCAATTTACCTCTTCAGCTCTTCCACGTACTCAACCGAGCCTGTAACAATCAGCGACGACCGGAATAATCGTCAGCCTGAATCGGTGCAGAGCAATTGGCGTAAGGAAGGCAACAATCAGTACGATAACCAGTGATGTTAACGAATGATGATCCAATTCAATTCCTCCTTATCTCTAGCTTCATGCGCTTACTTAGTGTGGCATCATGAAACAGTGTTGAAAATGTTCATCTCTTTCTTTCCATTTCATACCTCAGCAGCAAGACATCTTCCTCGTGATACACGCTTGCATCCTGCATCAAATCGGTTCATACTAAAATGATGAACAGGCTTTAGTGATGAAAGGAGCAATCCCATGCAACAGGAAACGTTAGAATTATTCCGCACGCTGACGGAATTCCCTTCCGCTCCCGGCTTCGAACGGGAACTGCGTGCCTTGGTAAAAACTGAATTATCCAAATATACAGACGAATTCGTGCATGATGCACTCGGCAGTGTCTTCGGCGTTATGCGCGGCGACGAGCAAGGCCCTCGTGTTATGGTAGCCGGCCATCTCGATGAAGTTGGCTTCATGATCACGCAAATTACACCAAACGGGATGTTGAAGTTCCAACCGCTTGGCGGCTGGTGGGGACAAGTTGTACTCGCCCAGCAGGTTGAAGTTATTACGCCAAACGGCCCACTTCCAGGTGTTGTAGGCTCCATTCCGAAGCATCTGCTTGACGAAGCTACAGCGAACAAGCCTGTAGACGTGAAGCATATGTACATCGACATCGGTGCAGACAGCCGTGAAGAGGCTGAACAGGCGGGCGTTCGCCCTGGACAACAAATCGTTCCGGTCTGCAAATTCACTCCATTGCTTAATCCGAAGAAAATTATGGCTAAAGCATGGGACAATCGTTATGGTGTTGGACTTGCCATTGAATTGATGAAGGAACTTCATCGTGAGCAATTCAAGCTTCCAAATACATTGTTCTGCGGTGCAACTGTTCAAGAAGAGGTTGGTCTTCGCGGAGCCCGTACATCTGCCAACTTGATTCAGCCCGATATCTTCTATGCACTGGATTGCAGCGCAGCGAATGATATGACGGGTGACGTGAATTCCTTCGGCCATCTCGGCAAAGGTGCATTGCTTCGCATCCTCGATCCTACGATGATTACACATCGCGGTCTCGTGGAATTCATCCAAGATATTGCGGATACATATCGCATTCCGTATCAATACTTTGTATCTCCAGGCGGGACAGATGCTGGCCAAGTGCATTTGAGCAACAAGGGTGTTCCTTCGACGGTCATCGGCGTATGCGGCCGCTACATCCATACACCTGCTTCGATCGTTCATACAGACGATATCGACGCAGCCAAAGAACTGCTTGTTCAACTGGTGAAGCATACTGACCGTACAACATACAACACGATTGTAGAGCGTTCGTAACGTTATTTCTTAAACCAAAATCGGCAATATGTAAACGAGATTGTACTTAGATGGATTCAACAAGAGCGCAGAACACTGTTCGCATGAACAGCGTCTGCGCTCTTGTTGTAAGGCTGAATCCCAAGAAATGAAGGATTCATTCCCTGTTATGAACGGGAATAATGCAGTTCTACGAGCCCCGAAGAATAGCTGTGCGTGCCAAGCAGATGATAGGTACGCATCGTATGATGCTGTGGAAATAGAGGGATGCCCCCTCCAAGCAGTATAGGGTGAATGAAGAGACGAAGTTCGTCTACCCATCCTTCCTCCAGCATTCTGCCGATGATCTGCGCACCGCCTACAATCCATACTTGACGCTCCTTATCACCGAGCTTTGCCGACAAGGAAGCCATATCGGGAACATAAGTAACGTAATCATCGCGGCCTTGGCGGCTTGTCGTTAGCACATAGGTCTCCTTGCCTTCATAAGGATAGGCACCGATTGTCAGCACTTGATCATAAGTATGTCTGCCCATGATAAGCGTGTCGACTGAACGGTAGAAATTCTCGTAACCGTAGTCTTGATCGGTGAACAGCCAATCGACATCTCCATTGTCACGTGCTACATAGCCGTCCAGACTTATCGCAATATAGACATGATAACGCGAAGTGTACGCCATTCTTGCATCTCCTTTTCCATACCTACAGCAGGCTTCACTATACATAGCATACGGCAATGGACATATACTCATTCACGGCTTCAGGAATCGGTTCTTATCCACTCACTTCCCTATATCCCCCCGATGATCCCGCACACAACACATGGATGCCTCTCTACAAATCAATCCTCATCCGCTTCGAACAGCGTACGAATCATAGCCTCCCGATCGTTCATGAAGCTCTTCGTAATGATATAATGATCTGTCTCCTCCAACTCCACCCGATGAATCCCATCTTCATTGAGCTGCCAGATCTCCGCATTCGGATAGGACATCAAGATCGGAGAATGAGTTGCGACAATGAACTGCGACTGCTTGTTCACAAGCTCGTGCATCCGTGCAAGGAGCGTCATCTGGCGGAGCGGCGACAGAGCCGCTTCAGGCTCGTCCATCATATACATTCCGTGCCCGCCGAAGCGGTGCAGGAACGTGTTCAGAAATGACTCCCCGTGCGACTGCTCATGGAGTGATTTCCCCCCGAACGATTCCTTAATTTTCGGGCCTGGAGATACAATTGCATCCAGTTCTTCAATATTTGTCGCCACATTATAATAACTCTCCGCACGCAAGAAGAAACCGTCCCTCGGGCGCTGAACCCCCCGAGACAGCCGCAGATAGCGATATAGTTCAGAGTGTGTTGCAGATGTCGAAAATGAAAAATTCATCGATCCGCCTTCCGGATTGAAGCCCCAAGCAACAGCAAGCCCCTCCAGCAAGGTAGACTTCCCTGTACCGTTCTCCCCGACAATAAAGGTAACAGGTTTGCGAAATGCAAGCTGGTCGAGAGAACGAATCGCGGTAAGATCAAAGGGATACTGATGGAAGGAAGGCACTTGTTCACGCAATAACGTTATTTGCCGCAAATAGAGTGGCGAAGATTCAAATAGGGAATTCATAGGCTCATTCCTCCTTGGCAGGTGAATCGTCTCGCGGTACACTGTTAGACAAGGCTGCGAGAAGTACAACCACATTATCTATGATTAGGAACAGGGAGGGCAACTATGATGACAACGTCTGCCGATCAATCCACATCCAGCACGTCTGAAGTTCAGAACAATAGAACCGCTACCGCAACATTCGCGGGGGGATGCTTCTGGTGTATGGTGAAGCCATTTGACCAATGGGATGGCGTCTATCGCGTCGTATCTGGCTATACGGGTGGGCATATCCCGAATCCTACATACGAGCAAGTAAAAAAGCAGACGACCGGTCATCTGGAGGCCGTGCAAATTACATACAATCCAGACATCATCTCGTATAGCACGATGCTTGAACTGTTCTGGGCGCAAATCGATCCAACCGATGACGGCGGCCAATTCCAAGATCGCGGTGAATCGTATACGGCGGCTATCTTTGTGCACAATGAGGAACAGCGCCAACTAGCTGAGGCATCCAAGCTGGCACTTGCTGAGAGTGAACGCTTCGACAAGCCTATCGTGACGCCAATACGCGATGCTGCACCCTTCTATCCTGCGGAAGACTATCATCAAGACTACTATCGCAAGGAGCCCGAGCATTATAAGGAGGATCGCTCCAAGTCAGGACGCGATGAATTCATTTCCCACTATTGGAAAGCAACAGATATAGAAGTATAGAAGCATGCTGCGGATTCATCTTTATTCGATATGAAAAGAAACGGAGGGACAAGCGATCGATACCGAACAATTTGTGCGTGACTTTACTCAATTGGGACCACACCAAGCAATGGCCGATGGGGTACGAGTAGAAGATTCCAAGTCCATTGAAACCATTACAGGATGCGTGCTCCCCGATAATTTCAAGCAATTATACAGCTTCTATAATGGAGAACTGCCTGGAGAGCATCTATTGATGCTAGGGTTCTACTGGATGACTCTGCAATATATTGAATACGAAATCGTCCTCTACTGGGGATTGCCGCCGAATATGAGTTCGACGCAATCTCGTATCAGAAGGACCATATTCAAGAAGTCACTTGGAGTCCCGGCTGGATTCCGATCAATGCCAATGGTTCAGTCAGTTATATCGCGCTTGATCTCGCTCCTGGCCCAAGCGGCACGAAGGGACAGGCCATTAACTCCGGCCGCGATGAACAGGAAACGGTCGTCATTGCCGATTCTCTGGGAACCTTTTATTCATTAATCATCGAAAAGTTTTCCAAACAGAGCGCTGCGGATACGATCAGGAGAAGTACTTTATCGTATGGAAGACGGGCCATTTGTTCGATGAACTGAAGGAGCCCCTTCTTCCCTCTCACTCCGCGGATGAAGCTGATCTTGCTAACAAGTGGAGTGGCTTAGATGAACGGTGGAAGCAGGAAATCAATCGCGTGCTTGGCAAGTTGATCCACTTCGTAAACAGGTGGGATACAAGGTGGAAGAATCAGAATAACGAACAAGTGAAATTATACATATCAAAAGCTGAAATCAAGTTGATTATGATTGGGCATTACTGGAGCCAAAAGATAGAATTTAGCTGCGCGATTTTCAGCAAAGAAGAGAATATCGGCTCTCATTCACAGTCAAACTTTTGATTGACTAGCTCTTATCGCTGGGAACCTTGCCATTAACATGGGAGGGACAAATTTTACTCTTTTTCAGAACGCCTAAATGATGGTGACCGGGCATTGGATGGGGGTGGAAAACGGAAAAGGTTCGATCATTCACTGTGTCTCACCATTTCCTTTTATCAATATTCATGAACCGTAAATTCTCGTTCATCCGGACTACAGTGGCTTATATCTCTTCATGGTTTGATAAACCAAATGTTATCGAATTGTCAGCGGTATTGGGTTAGGGGTTTGCATTGGGAATATTCTACGGTATGAGGACAAAAATTTCTTATTCGAATGTCATTTTATAAAGGCTTATCTGGAACTTTGTCGATTTCTGGTGAGATTGGGTTCAATCATATAAACTAATCGATTTATTGTTCTGAACTAATTCCTCAATTGTACTTCTCCGGAAACGCCACCTGATCGCAGTTTAAGAAAGCTAATAATTTCAAACAATTTAATAAAATTCAAAACATACTTGATAATTTATTCCCTCAATCAATTGTTGACCTCGTTTTGATTGGGCTCAGAGGATGATTTGAAATCGTTGGGAGCCTCCTCAATAATAAGATCGGAATTTTCGTTCTTTATATCGTTTACACTCTTTGATACCGGGATAGCCGTCATATTCTGCGAAGGATAATCCGTCAAGAAATTTCTCTATTCCTAAACCACATTATTAACGAGTCAATTGAAAGTAATATTATTATAATTATTAATGGTTGTGCAAATATATCATAAGGTAAGGGGGTGGCAAGAGAAATAATTACGTTTATGAATGTCATTCCTACAAATAGCGCAATGTTTAATAATAAGTAACGTATTAAAACTTTAATGTTATTACGAAAAACAATATGTAAGGTTATTACCGCGATATAAAATAAAAAAGAAAATAGATTAGCGAATGTAGAAACCCATTTTTCAAAATGGATCGCTGAGTCAAGCTCTTGCGAATGATTTAATCGATAATATTCTAGCAGTCCAAAACTGTAGTAAAATAAAAGAAGCAAAATAGTGTAAGCAATAAATAGTGTCTTTGACAAAGATATATTTTTACGAATTGCAGAGAAAAAATTCATTATCCCGCCCCCTTTAGCTAGTTCCTATTAAATGAATTCATTTTTTTAAAGACGCTTATTTTTCACTATTCATCAGGTAATCGATCCCTTGTGGTAAATGGGTCACCTTTTGAAATTTAACTTGGGATTCTAATCTTAGATACACCCAAGTCTTTCTCTTTAAAAGTTGAACATTCTCCATTGTCCCCCACTGTTTGGGTCTTGCCACGCCTAATAGTCAAGACTTAAACAGTGGAGGGACTTAGAGTTATTGAACTATATTTTGCATTCCTGAAGGATAAGCGTCAAAGGAGTCTACAAAGCTTCCAAAATCTACATTGACGCCGTAAGTATAAGGACCCCAAACAGGGATTCCTACTGTAGCCGTCATATTGTAGCTAATATTAAAACTTGCTCTTGTGCCAGAATATGAGTTACCAGTATTGATGTTAGAAAGAGAGGTGGAAATGCCCCATCCAAAATTTGCGGAAAGATCAGCGTATGGCCCGTTTACTGAAGTAATCCGGAAATCATTTCCATAAGAGAAGCTGCCACTGAGAGTAACAACCCACTCTTTTGTAAAATGTCCTTTTGAGTCTGAAGCCATATGGTAAAATTTTTTTGTCACACTCTCACCACTAGCTAAAGTAGCACTTTTACTAGATTCTCCAGTACCAAGAGTATCTTGTATTTGTTCTACATAAGTTAAAGATAATTTTTTGTCAAGAATAGCTTGTTTAATTTCTTTATAGTCCCCACTATAAAAATGACTCTTATTACTCTCGATAAAATCCTTTGTCACATTAACTCCATTTGGATCTACTACTTTAACTCCATCGAGATCCTTGAAAACTTTACCGATATAGTCAACAAATTGTTGACTCACTTCATTTTTTCCCTCAACATTCATTACTTGAGCTACATTATCGCTAGCGTTGTCTCCTGAATTATCCGCAGCAAATGTTGAAGATGTATTCAAAGAAACCACTAATGAAAGTATAGCCATAATACTTAGAATTCGCTTTGCCATTTGTATTTCCTCCTATTAGATAAATCGAAAACCACAAAAAAATTTACACAAGAGCGCGTATATCATCTCCTTCAAGGAAAGTATTTTTTTACATGGGTAATAATACCATTTATCTATCAATTTGTAAATTATATGGTTATATTTTCCTGGATAATATGAGGGATCGGACTAGATTCTTTCGAAATGGGGCAAATACTCTTAGTTTTGGGATATGCGGGCAGCCGTTCCCGATTCCAAGAATCTCTTATGTATATTCGAAACTGATGGCACCCTGTATTATTTCAAGAGGGCACTCATTGCGGTAATTATTGCCTGACCTTTTCCCTAAGGATAATATGGATGTCACATGGATCAATATCAGGAATAACTACTCAAACATTCACTTCTCTCGGTATAGAACAGTCTACGGACGATTATTGGGCGAATAAAAGTCACATCTTGAATCTGCTCTTTCAACTTATCAAAATGAAACTTAGCATACTGAACTAATTTTGAGTCAGATATTTAATAAAGATGGGTAGATGATATTTATAACCTGATCAAATATAACACCTAAAAATTATTGTTTATCAGGCTTTGACCATTACTATCCTTATTGGACTCCAACTTATGCCTTCCTCTTTTTTCAGTACATAATTGAAATTACTGTGTCTCCAAACCTTAAATATATATTGGAAACTACTTTCATCAACACCGTTACTCCTCAATGCTCTAATAATGCTATCGAAATCAAACCGTCTAGCTGATTTTAATAAATTCAGGACTCTTGAATAGTAAAAAAAACACCGTACACGAATATCAATGACCCCATCAAGCCATTCACAGTAATATATATATCCTCTCATACTCGGACAGAGTATGATGAATTCGTTCAGTCTTCCACCCTTTGTGTCGAGTTAACTCCTGAAGTAATTTTATTGTCATGTGCTTGAATAAACGGCTGATAGTTCTTCTCCTACACCTTGTCCTCTTACTGTCTTAATGTATTTGCTTTGCAATTTTTTTCTTTCACTTCGCTTAGACAACTTCATCACCTCCAGAAATCCCCCCCTGTACCCCGATAAATCATCCTTTGGATCCGATACCCCTTAAAACAACTAATGGCCTCACCCCTCGATAACAAAGGGCAAAGCCATTAGCATAAATTGTTTTGTTGACACTAACTTTAATGTCATGGATTGTCAACACTAAATCAGACAGCTTTTTTAAGGGATAATCTTCTGTAATCTACTGGACTCATATAGCCTAAGGTTCCATGGATGCGATGTTTGTTGAACCAATTAACGTAGTCATATAGCTCCAATTCTAGGCGATGTAAACTTTGGAAGTTCATCTGATTTATGAATTCCGTCTTCATAATTTTAAACGTAGCTTCTGCAACTGCGTTATCATAAGGGCACCCTTTCATGCTTAAGGAACGACCGATCTTTAACGTAGCAAGTGTCTCATCAATCAACTTGTTCTTAAATTCACTACCACGATCGGTATGGAATAATTGAATTTGACTTAGATTTCCTTGCACAGAAGCAAAGGCTCGTGTGACTAAAGCTGCGTCCTTTTTCGGCCCTGCACTTGAGCCAATGATCTCTCGATTAAAGAGGTCAACTAATACACAGATGTAGTGCCATCTGTTTTTGACTTTGACATACGTTAGATCGCTTACAACGACGCGCTTAGCTTCAGATTGCTGGAACTTGCGGTTCAGTTCATTTACCTGTTGCGATTCGTTGCATGTTGTTTTGTGAGGTTTGTATTGAGCCACGGTGTATGTAGAAACAAGGCCTTGTTCCTTCATAATGCGGCCAATTCGACGTCTTGATACGATAAGTCCACGTTCGTGAAGCTTTGCTTTAATCTTTCTTGTACCATATGCATTTCGGTTCTTCTGGAAGATTTCAACGATTAGCTTCGTAATACCATCTTCATTACTGGAGTTTTTTGCTTCATAATAGTACGTACTTCTAGTTATTTGCAGGACGTCACACATTGCTGATACCGAGTATTTGTCGCGATTTTGATGGATGACACTTACTTTCGTCCCATGATCAGCGCTGCTTGCTTTAGAATGTCATTCTCCATTTTGAGTCGTTGGTTTTCTTTCCGTAATGCAATAAGTTCATTTTCTTCTGGAGAGCGGTTGTCCTTCTCTGAGAAGGAACCTGTTTGGTGGGCTTGTTTAATCCAGCGATCCAATGCAGATGCACTCAACTCATACTCACTTACAATGTCTGCTCTTGATTTCCCATTCTCGTATAGCTGAACCATCTGTTTCTTGAAATCATCTGTAAATGTTCGTCTTATTCTTGGCATAGTAGATCCGCTCCTTGTTATGATGTGTTAATTCTACTAGCCCTTAATTTTTCTGTCCAACTAAGTGTAGCCGATCTAGTCATCAGACACGTTCTTATGAGGTGTAACCGTATGTTTCCCCCTATAATTTAGTCTAGGATACTCGCTTTTCTGATATTTAGCATCGAATTTGTCCGTACATGTACACAAAACAAATAGACCGTCCCCTCGCTCTAGGTAACGGTCTATTTCCTGAAATATTTCCAGACTATTGCACCTTAAAGCATTTTTGCTCTAGGCTACGATATTATAATAACTCCTTGCGAAGCTGCTCCGGAGACTTCGGAGACAACAAGCCAAATGGAATATCAAATACCGTGCGAGCACCGGATTCGCCGCGCTTCGCCAGACGAGATACAGCACGAGCATAAGCAACGAGTACGCTTGCTGTGAATTCAGGGTTGCTGCCCAGATTCAAGCCGAACTCCATAATTTGCGATGTGCCTTCACCTGTCACGCCGCTGCGGAATACAAGACCGCCATGAGGCATGGCAGAGTGGTTCGCCTTCAGCTCTTCTTCGCTGATGAAGTTCACGATTGTGTCGTAATCCGCGAAGTAGTTCGGCATGGACTTGATTTCTTGCTCGATGCGAGCCTTGTCCGCGCCTTCTTCAGCAACAACGAAGCATTCACGCAGGTGCTTCTCGCGAGTGGACAATTCAGGGTTCTCCCCTTGACGTACCTTCGCAACAGCTTCCTCGGAAGGAATTGTGTATTGTACACCGTTCTTAACGCCCTCTACACGGCGAATTGCATCGGAGTGACCTTGGCTCACGCCACGTCCCCAGAATGTGTATTCATTGCCCTCTGGAAGAACAGATTCGAACAACAAGCGGTTCAAGGAGAACAAGCCTGGATCCCAACCTGTCGAGATAACTGCAACATGTCCGTTTCCTTGAGCAGCTTCATCGACAGATGCGAAATATTCAGGAATACGTGCATGTGTATCAAAGCTATCCACCGTGTTGAACATACGTGCAAGCTCAGGACCTTGCTCTGGAAGATCCGTTGCAGAACCTCCGCACAAAATCATTACATCTACTTTATCTTTGTAAGATTCCGCATCATTGAGTGAAAAGACAGGAACCTCTGCTTGTATGGATTCTGGGCTGCGACGTGTGAAAATGCCAACGAGCTCCATATCTGAATTTTGGCGGATCGATTTCTCTACGCCCTTGCCTAAGTTACCGTAACCTACAATACCTATACGAATAGATGACATGAGGTTGCTCCTCTCTATTTCTAAAATCATGGACTAGTATAATATATAAAGTAGATTTGCACAAAATGACATAGATTATTCGCTATACTTGTTGCATTCTGTTGCTACTGCTCTTCAGCTGTCAACTCTTTTGCTATCTACGTAATGGGAAACTGAGTGTGATACGTGCCCCAGGCGTATTCGCTGCTTGAATGCCTCCCCCATGCTTACGCATAATGAGCTTCGCCATATACAACCCAAGTCCGGCATGCCCTTGATATTGCGAACGTGATGCGTCGCCTTGAACGAACTTATCAAATACGGAATCCAGCATATGTGCTGGGAATCCAGTTCCCGTATCTGTAATCGACATCTCCAGCTCATGCGCTTTCCATTCCGCCTTCCACGTAATTGTGCCGCCTGAAGGTGTGAAGCGTAAGCTATTAGCGAGCAGATTGTCCATAAGCTGTCTCAGACGATCCCCATCGAGAAGCAGCGCTCCCTCTGCTTGTTGATCTGCAGGTGGGATGCAATGGAATTCAATCTGCTGTTCTGCGCACAACTGCTGCATATCCTGTGCGATCTCTTCCATAAATCGATTCATCTCTACTGGCTTTCGGTTCAAACGGAACTGCGGTGACTCCATTTCCGACACCTGATTCATTTCCTGCACGAGGCGAATGGCCCGCTTTGTATTCTTATCAATCGTCGTCAAATATCGCTGCAGACGATCTGGACGATTCATTCCACCATCCAGCAAACCCTCTACATGACCTTGCACGATTGCGAGCGGGGTACGCAGATCATGTGCGAGTGCAGCTACCATCTCGCGCCGCCGCTGCTCCAACTTCCACTCGCGTTGCAGAGACAAATATAGCTCCCGCCTCATCTCGTCGAATGCCTTCATGAGTTGAGCCATTTCTGAAGTACCTTCATAGGAGAAGCTAAAATCCAGATCCCGCTGCTGAACCCGTCTCGTGCCCTCTATTAATTCCTCGATGGGGCGGCTCAGCTTGCGGCCGAACCTTCGACCGAACAGCCATGCAAATAGAATGACAAATAGAAAAGGTGAAAATAAGACCGCGATGACTAACAGTCCGAAGTAAGGGCCTAGCTTCGATCGCACAGTAACGCCAACAGAAAGTGTGTAGTTGATGACTACAGCTCCCTGCAGTTCGCCTGACTGATTGACGACAGGCAATACGTTGCGAGCACGCCCCATTCCCGTCATCCCGCTTGCATTGAGTAGGGAAATCAGTTCGCGCCCACCACGTATGTTCGGATCAGGCAGCGATCCATATCTATATTGACCTGTTCGATCAACAACTGCGTAACGTATCCCCTTCTCATCTACTAATCGTTCGATGAGCGATTGATTTCCCTTATCCAGCAAGCGTTCCCCTTCTGATTCTACTAACTTGCGTATGGGCGGAATCTGCTTCTCATAGTAATTGGCAGGTCTGAACACGCCGTCGTCATACGATTGCATCCATATGAAGGCTCCCCATACAACAATCGTCAGTGCCAGACTCGTACCGATTACCCATACAAAGTATGTAATAAACTGACGTTTAAAGGAGTGCATGCTCATTCCTGCACCTTCCATTTGTAGCCGATGCCCCATACGGTTTCAATCCAGCGCGATGGCGTGTGAACTGCTGCCATCTTCGCCCGAATATTCTTCACATGCTCCGTAACTGTCGTATCATCTCCAAGGGCGTCCATACCCCATACCTGTTCGTAAATATGCTCGCGTGCAAATACCTGTCCCGGATGGAGAGCAAGCAGTTCTACGATCGCGAACTCCCGGCTTGTTAACGGCAATCGCTTGCCTTCATAACGAAGCTCCATCCCCTTCACATCCACTGTAAATGCTCCAAATATGAGTACTTGCTCATGATTATCCTGCTGCCGCACATAGCGTCGTTCTCTTCGAAGATGCGCTTCAATGCGCGCCTTCAGCTCACGCATGCTAAATGGCTTGCTAATATAATCATCGCCCCCTGCCGCTAGACCGTATATACGATCTGCTTCACTCACCCTCGCACTGACAAATAGAATCGGGCAAGCAACCGCTTCTCGAACCTGCTTACACCATTCCACTCCATCCGTGCCAGGCATCATAACGTCGAGTACAATTAGGTCGGGCGACTGTTCCGTAATAAGCCGCTGCGCCTGATCCGCATTGTGTGCCGTGCGTACCGAATACCCGTCATCCTCCAATGAATCACGTACGAACACCGTCATTTCTTCCTCATCATCGACCAGCAATATGTTAGCCCGTTCCATGCCTTTGTTCCCCTTTGGTGACAAAATTTCAATCCTGTATGATTTCCTTCTCTTCGACTATGTAAATGGAGTGAGGATTGCCACGTTACTTTATCGCCGCTTTCTATCTCAATTTCCTCCGCAAACTATGATCTCTATTAACTATGATCTCTATTAATTATGATCCCTATAGATTATGAGCTCTATTGATTATGATCATTGTTAAATATGATCATTATGAAATACGATCCGCATTAATAGTTACTCTGTTAAACACCGTTGCCCCCGCTTAGTTGCAATTTTGCACTTCTACGTTATGATTTTCTTATAACAGTCATCATATCTAGTCTAATGCAACTCTCTCACACAGGGCAAATAAGCCAGGATCGTTCAATAATGCAATGGATTCAATAGAGCAATGAGTTCGATAGAATAAGACGACATGAATCAGAATAAGCGTACTGTGAACCGCCGATAGGCACTTCCACTGTACGCTTATTCATTCAATGAACCCCCATTCCTGCTATCGCATATGCTGATCAAGAGGAGTTGGGCGTATGCCACAATATCTAATTATTGTCGATCTGTCTGATCGCAGGTTATACCTACTGGACGGAGATGTCGTTGTAAGGGAATATCCTGTGGGCGTCGGCAAGATGTTAACCCAAACCCCTACAGGGGAATATACGATCATTAACAAAGAGCCGAACCCGGGCGGCCCATTTGGCGTCTTCTGGATGGGCTTGTCGAAGCCCCATTACGGCATTCACGGAACGAATGATCCTTCCTCCATTGGGCACTACGTATCTCACGGCTGTATCCGCATGTACAATGAGGATGTTCTCCAATTGGCAGCTCTTGTCCCCATCCATACAAGAGTGACCATACGTCCATAACATTGACAGGATTAAATCGGGCATCGAAAAAAGAATAAAGCCTCTTTCCTGCTGCAGAGAAGCGTGTTCTCATATCGCAGCAAGAAAGAAGCATTATAAAAGTCCCCCATAATGCCGTAATGACACCCGGTACACTGGGCTGGCCTTTATGGGTATATTCTATTATGCCAAGATTGATGCTGGAGCTACCTCCAATGGGAAGTGGCAAGCCACTTGCCGGTCTGCGCCAACCGTCTCCAGCTCCGGCGCTACGAGCCGGCACTTCTCTTGAGCGAAGGCACATCGCGGATGGAAGCGGCACCCCGAAGGAGGGTTCGCCGGAGATGGCACATCTCCCTGCAGGACAATTCGCTCCTTCTTATAATGCGGATTCGGTCTAGGAATCGCGGACAGCAGCGCCGCGGTATAAGGATGCTTAGGATTCGCGAACAAATCCTCCGTACGGGCCACTTCGACTAATTTGCCTAAATACATGACCCCGATACGATCAGAAATATGACGTACGACATTCAGCCCATGCGCGATAAAGAGGAAGGTCAATCCCAATTCCTTCTGCAGCTTCATGAGCAGGTTCAGCACTTGGGATTGGACCGACACATCCAATGCCGATACGGCTTCATCTGCTACGATAAAGCTCGGATTAAGCGCAATCGCTCGAGCGATGCCTATCCGTTGGCGCTGACCACCAGAGAACTCATGTGGATAACGGTTGCGTCGGACTGGATCCAGTCCGACCAGCTCCATCAATTCCACTACACGCTTATCGATTTCGCTCGGTGACGCCTTATGGTGAACACGCAGCGGCTCTCCGATAATATCTCGGATGTGTATACGTGGATTCAAGGAACCGAACGGATCTTGGAATATAATTTGCATATCCTGCCGCAGCCGTCGCAGTTGCTTCGTATTCATATTCTGAATCTGCTTCCCATCGAAAAAGACAGCTCCGCTTGTTGGCTTCTGTAATTGGAGAATGGCTCTACCGAGCGTTGATTTGCCGCAGCCCGATTCGCCGACAAGACCGAACGTTTCCCCTTGATTAATGCTAAAGGTAACATCATCTACTGCTTTCACATGGCCAACTACCCGGTTGAGGAGACCCGTCTTGATCGGGAAATACTTCTTCAGGTTGCGAACTTCGATCAATGATTGTTGCATCATGCGCGCTTCACCTCGGTTTGTCCGTCATTATCGCCGTGGAACAGCCAACAGGCTACCTGATGATTGCTCCGGATTTCCCCTAGTGCAGGCTCGTGATGTCGGCATTTGTCCTCCACCTTCGCACAGCGTGGATTGAAGCGGCAGCCCGAAGGCAAGTTGTTAATTCCGGGAATGGTTCCTGGAATCGTATAGAGTTCCTCGCCTCTTGCTCCTTCCAAGCCTGGAATCGACTGCAAGAGACCAATCGTATAAGGATGGGAGGGATGGTCAAATATTTCTGCTACGCTTCCTTCCTCCACGATCTTGCCGGCATACATTACCGCGATACGGTCAGCCATCTCCGCAGCTACGCCCATATCATGGGTAATCAGCACAATCGCCATGCCGAGCTCCTGCTGAAGACGCTGCAGCAGATCGAGAATTTGCGCCTGCACGGTTACATCGAGCGCAGTCGTCGGCTCATCTGCAATGAGCAGCTCTGGCTTGCAGACGAGTGCCATCGCGATAACGACCCGCTGCCGCATGCCGCCGGACATCTCGTGCGGATATTGCTTCGCACGCATCTCTGGATCCGGGATTCCTACCATGCGCAGCATGTCAATTGCCCGCTCCCAAGATTCCTTCTTGCTTATCTTCTCATGAAGCTGCAAGCTTTCCGCAATTTGATCGCCTATCGTAAACACCGGATTAAGCGCCGACATCGGATCTTGGAAGATCATCGAAATCTTTTCCCCACGAACGTTGATCATTTCCTTTTGCGATTTGGTTGACAGATCCTCGCCATTAAAACGAATGCTGCCTTCGAAAATGGTTCCTCCTGCATAGTCGATCAATCGCATAATCGAAAGAGAAGCGACACTCTTACCACTGCCGGATTCACCTACAATACAGAGCGTTTTACCCTTCTCCACGCTAAGGGATATTCGATCTGTTGCCTTCGCAATGCCCTGCGCCGTCACAAAGCCTGTTGTCAGATTTCGGACTTCGAGAAGTTTTCCCGCCATTGCCGCAACCTCCTACGTGGAATTTTCTCTTTCTTGCGTGGATCAAATGCATCTCGGATGCCGTCTCCAATAAAATTGACCGCCAACACGACAATA
>NZ_BBYF01000015.1 GCF_001894745.1 Paenibacillus sp. NAIST15-1 | reverse complement strand
TTTGTTTCGCGCGTTTCACGCTCTCAACTGGCTAAAGCCTAAACAAAAGGCCCACACAAAGGATGTGTGAGCCTCCATCACATATACGATTATAATTTTACCGCGAACACCTCGTATGGCTTCATCGAAAATGTAGTAACGTCGATTTCAGCGCGATCATAGTTGCTCATAATGATCTCGGATACCTTACCATCGACAGCGATTCCATGCTCCTGCTCGGATATGTTTGCTGCCACGAGCCATTTTTCACCTTCATAGATGCGGTAGTATGCAAATACCTCTTCCGGCGTATGCTCAATCAGTTCGAAGTCGCCCCATACGATAATCGGATTCTCTTGGCGCAGCTTGATTAAGCGCTGGTACGTATAGAAGATCGAATTCGGGTTGTCGAGATTACGCTGCACGTTAATCGTCTTGTAGTTGTCATTCACATGCAGCCAAGGCGTACCCGTCGTAAAGCCTCCGTTCGCGCTATCATCCCATTGGATTGGCGTACGAGCATTGTCTCTTCCTTTGGCATTGATCGAAGCGATAATGTCCTCTGCCGCGTATCCCTTGGACAAACGGTCATGATACATATTGATAGATTCAATATCCTCTACCTCATCAATGCTCGACACAGGGCGATTCGTCATCCCTATCTCTTCACCTTGATAAATGTACGGCGTACCCTTCATCATGTGCAGAAGTACAGCGAACATTTTCGCGCTTTGTTCATGGTATTCCTTATCATTTCCCCATCTGGACACGATGCGCGGCAAGTCATGATTGTTCCAGAACAAGCTGTTCCAGCCCTGATCCCCTAGCGAAGTCTGCCACTTCGCCAGCACTCGCTTCAATTCGGCAATTTCCAGAGGCTTCAGATCCCACTTATCCTTGCCCTCCTGCTGATCCAATCCAACATGCTCGAATTGGAACACCATCGACATCTCCTTGCGCGCTGGATCAGAATACAGCTTCGCGATTTCCGGTGTCGCGCCCCAAGTCTCGCCAACCGTCAAGACGTCGTGGGAGCCGAATGTCTTCTCATGCATTTCCTGCAAATACTCATGCAGCTTCGGTCCGTTGCCCGTAATTTCTTGATCTGGAATTTTGCCGATGAGATCGATGACGTCCATGCGGAAGCCGCCGACACCTTTATCAAGCCAGAAGTTCATCATGTCATACACTTCTTGGCGAACCTTCGGATTTTCCCAGTTCAGGTCTGGCTGGCGCTTGCTGAATAGGTGCAGGAAATACTGGCCGCTCGCTTCATCGAACTCCCAAGCTGGGCCACTAAATATAGAGCCAAGGCCGTTCGGAACGCCACCGTTCACCGGATCACGCCAAATGTAGTAATCGCGGTACTCGTTGTCTTTGCCTTTTTTCGCTTCAATGAACCATTTATGCTCGTCAGAGGTATGGTTTACGACAAGATCCATAATGATCTTGATGCCAGCCTCTTTCGCCTTCGCAATCAGCTCATCCATGTCCTCCATTGTGCCGAACTCGTCCATAATATCTTGATAATCGCTAATGTCATAGCCATTATCATCATTCGGCGATTTATATACAGGGGACAGCCAGATTGCAGTAATGCCTAGCAGCTTCAAATAATCGATTCGATTGATGATCCCTCTCAAATCACCGATGCCATCTCCATCGCTGTCTTGGAAGCTGCGCGGATAAATTTGATATACGACGGCGGTTTGCCACCATTTCACGTCTTTTGCTTGATTCATTGTTTCACTCATCGGACACCAATCCTCTCGGGTTGAAATATGAAGCTATCTGAACTAAACGTAAACGTTTACGTAATACGTAAAAGTCATCTCTATTTCATTGACGTGCAATTGCACATGGATATACTCGTCATTACTTTGCATTTAATGATTTGACCGACTTGCGTACCACTAATTCATGGGGTATCACTTCGGACTCAATCTGTATCCTATGCTGAATCGCATCAATTAATTTCCGGCAGCCTTCTCTTCCCATCTCATACAAGGGCTGCGCAACTGTCGTTAACGGGGGTATCGACATACGCGACACCTTGGAGTTATCGTATCCGACCACGGACAACTCCTCTGGCACCCTAATGCCGTGCTCAAAGCATGTCGATATAATGCCGAGTGCAGCCTCATCGCTCGCACAAAATACTGCGGTAATATCGGCTTCGTCTTCAAGGAACTCCTGCATGGCCTGTTTGCCGGATTCGAAGCTGAAGTCTCCGGGCTTAATCAGGTTCAAGTCTACCTTGAACCCTTGATCCCGCAAAGCTTGTGTATATCCATCGATTCTCGGCGCACCAGATATCGGATCTCTTGGATTGGCACCTGCCATCCCTATCTTCCGATGTCCATGTTCAATGAGATACTGAACTGCAGTATATGCAGCACGGAAATCATCCACCTTGAGATAAGGTACATCTTCCCGATCCGACTTGGTAGATAGCAAAATAAAGGGAATACCCAGTGATGACATAGCGTCGATTGCAACCTCTTGCAGCTCGATGGACACGATAATGAGTCCATCTACTCTGCGCTCTCCCATCAACTTCAAGCAGTCCTGAATGCGGGAGCCATGGCTGCCGGCATGAGTCAGAATCACGCTGTAACCATGCGCATACGAAGTGTCCTCAATCCCTCTAATAATATCGCCATAAAAGGAAGTCGCCACATCCGGCATAATGACACCTATCGTATTGGTCGACTTCTGCACCAAGCTTCTTGCATTTTCATTTTTTCGATATCCCAATTCCTTGGCAACGGCGATAACCTTCTTCTCCGTCTCTTCGTTATATCCGCCAAGATTATTGATAACTCTCGATACGGTCGCGGTAGAGACACCGGCAACTCGTGCAATATCCTTGATTGTAGCTGCCATCTAACCACCTCTCGTGGGTAAACGTTTTTCATAATTCGAAACTGAATAAGACCAGTGAAGATGCTATGTCTTAGTTAAACGTTTACGTAATCAATATTAGTTTCCCAGCGCTGTTAAGTCAATGCTTTTTTTGAAGCGTTTTCAGTCATTGAAATCTATGTCCTTCTCACCGTTATGCAAGAGATACACTGCTACTCTATCTTTAGCATTTGCCCCACATTTCGGTGAAATTACTCCTAACTTATTGCTCTTATAAACTGGACATCTCTGTGTAGGCGCATTCGTCATCTGTCGATCCTGATACTTGAGCATGCTCTCCTGTGCGCGCAAACATTGTCTTTGCAACAGCGAAGAAGGCTTGTACGGCTGGCGACGTGCATTGGAGAGGAGGACTGGCTAGGGCCACTTTACGCCAGCTCGATTGCTTCAGATTACCGATACCGATGTTGGGCTGATTTTTGAACGACAGCTCAGGCCCGATGGTAACGCCAAGCCCTTCCTGCACCATACTGGAGATGGTATTACAATCCTGCACCTCAAAACGTATGCGGGGAGTAACTTGAGCTTGCTCGAAAATTTCCTCTACATTTGCACGATAAAGCCCTTTCGGCATAATAAAATCCTCTTCCTGCAGATCATGCACATCAATTACATCTTCACGTTGAAAGCGATGATCTGCAGGGAAAGCGACAACCATCTTATCCTTAACTAAGGGTACAATATGCAAATTCAGTTCTTTGTTCTGCTGGATGACGAAGCCGATATCAATGACCCCTGTCTCGAACCATTCCAAAATCTCCTCATAGGTTCCTTCATAAAATGTAAAGGCAATGTTGGGATGCTTTTGATTGAACTTCGAAATGATGCTTGGCAAAATATTAGCTGATGCGCTGGGAAAACTGCCGATCCGGATCGTGCCTGCCTCCAGATTGGAAGCCAAGGCGGCTTCTTGCTTGATGATTTCCATTTGGTTCAATATTTCTCGCATCGGTATCAGCATCTTCTGGCCAACCTCTGTCAGCAGAAGACCTCTTCGACGATCACGAATCAATAGTGCAACGCCCCACTCCGATTCCAGACTAGCTACTGCGTGACTTACGGCAGACTGGGTCATATTCAGCTTTCCCGCTGCTTTCGTAAAGCTTCCCTGCTCCACTACATGGGAGAAAACTTCAAACCTGGCTATTGTCATAAGTAAAACCTCATGTCATATATGAATAGGATTCGTTTGATTCATGCTAACACGGGATATATACTGATGCAAGAAATCGATATTCATACTTGGCGCGCGCCCTGACAGTAAAGGAGACCAAGTTGATGAATCGTGTAGGCATCTATTTATTGGCGTTAGGCGCTTTTATTATCGGAACAGTGGATTTTATCACGGTAGGGATTTTGAATATGATAGCTGCGGACATGAATGTGTCCATTGGGATGGCAGGCCAGCTTGTCACTATTTTTTCTATTTCATTTGTTATCGGATCATTGATCCTCGTAGCGTTGACAATCCGATTTGAACGAAAAAAAGTATTGTTATATTCCCTTGCTATCTTTTTGGTTGGCAATCTTACAGCGTTTCTAAGCACCCGATTTGAAATTCTTATGGTTTCACGCGTTCTATTGGCTGCGAGCGGCGGTCTGTTCACCGTGATCGCTACCGTGTTCGCTGCTAAGCTGGCCCCGCCTGGCAAGCAAGGTGCTGCAATTGCTACAGTGACTACTGGCTTTAGCGCTGCACTCGTGTTCGGAATGCCCATTGGCACGCTGCTAACTTCATACATGGATTGGCACTTCATTTTCCTTATCATAGGTGCAATTACCATGCTTCTCATTATCATGCTGGCATGGATGATTCCAACCGCTCCAGGACAAAGGCCAATACCGTTAAAAGAACAGCTGCTGATCATCAAGGATAAACGAGTATTCAGCGGTTTATTGACGACATTATTTTGGATCATCGGCTATACGATTACGTTTACTTACATTTCACCGCTTTTACAGGAGATAGGGCATTTTTCCGTTGAAATGATTAGTACGGCACTCCTTGTTTTAGGGATATTTGCCTTTATTGGCTCCCGCTTCGGCGGCTATGCATCTGATAAATGGGGCGCAAACGTAACGATTCGATCCAGCCTCATCCTGCACGTACTGGCGCTAATTGCTTTGCCTGTGGCTCTTGGTTCGACTTGGGGGGCTATGGTCACGATCATGGTATGGGGATTCTCTTCTTGGACGACAACCACGGCCAATCAAATCTATCTCATTTCCTTGAAATCTTCCGCTTCCGAAATCATATTAAGCTATCAGACAGCCGTATTGAACATTGGCATTTCCTTAGGCGCGGCCGTAGGAGGCGTACTAGTTGAACGAGTGCCGATTTTCCACTTCGGTTGGATTAGCAGTGTAATGGTGCTTATTGCTTTCGTTACAGCGTCCTATTCCTTCCTGTTAAACAAGCGTACGAAGAATCGAATGGGGAAACTCGACTTATGCTGTGAAATCAAATAAGAACGTACAGAAGCCCACATAAGCTGTGTTCAGCATATAGTGGGCTTCTTCGTACATGGTTGAGGGAATTTATTCGGAGAACTTCTTATTGTAGGGTTAATCGTTCGGTTTCTATTTCAGAAATTCGTAGAGGTTAAAGACCTTGCGAAATCGCCTCACTATTAAAAACAAGGGCGGCAAGCCAAGATTGGATAACCGGTGTCCTGACTCGCCGCCATCTATAGAGCCTAAGCATGTGCACTCATATAAGGTATTCCGCCATAATCTGCTCGATATCGTAAGGAGTAACTCCTTCGTCTACCGAGAAGATCGTACCCGCTTGATCTGCCGTTGCAACAACTTCCCCTCTTGCTTGGGCATGGAGCATGAACAGATCGTACAGATTCGGCTTTTGCAGAGTAGTCATCGCCTTGCCGATCAAGACCATCCCTTTTTGATTCCCTTCTACATTGTTGCAGTAGTCTGGATGTCTTGTCAGCGAGAGATCGGTCCAAATTACAGTTCGCTCTACCAAATCCAAAATAACAGGAATTGCAATCCTCGTATCAGCCGTTACATCGATCTTATTGGCGACCGTCGCAGGCTCGAATATCTCGCCGGATCCCGGCTTCTTGCGCATCATCCAACCTGCGAAGCACTCCGGCAATTCGCAATACGGCTGCATCGTAAAGGAATGAAGCGAAGCGACAATATAACGACCGCCATAATTCACAATGGATGGAATATGCAGATCAATAAATTCACAGGCTCCTTGTGGAGCGGACACGATGTCTCCGCTGTGCACAGCTCGGTACTTCGAGGATCGCAGATTCGTGTATGAGATATGCTCAACATACTGCCAATTGTGATCGTACATGACAGCGGACAGATCGATATCCACACGGCCGGTAGGAATGCTGTTCACCGTACCTTCCTTCCACCAGGTGAAGAAGCGAACCGTGTCCCCTTCCTCCATCGGCACGCGGCTTCCCCGAACGATCGTATGCAGCGCCTTACTCGCCGAACGCTGAGAGAACGGAACATTATACCGCTTCATACGTTCATCGACATACACCTTTCCGAGCGATGGAAGCGCCGAGAACCGCTCCATAAGCGTCTGTTCACACAACTGCACAATATCTTGGCATACCGCTGTATCGAGCTCTGGGAGCGTATTGGGAATTGCTACAGCCTTGGCAACATTCCCTTTCGGGAAGAAGGTACGAAGCTCCTTGGGCTCGTTACGATGGGTGAAATGGGACTTCACTTGCATAAGCACAGGTGTCGACACCTGATTCGCGATTTCGCCGAATGCCAATACCACGTACTCCGCTTGTTCCGCGATGCGTAGCAAATGATCGAGCCTTCTGGCGAACTCGCCAGGGCGCTTCGTCAACAGATCAATTAGCGTCCACACATTCTGATATTGGAAGGCAAGCTCCACACTGCTGTTATAAGTCGTGAAGGGCTTGTTATTGCGCAATATATCAAAGGCTTCCTTACTTCTCCCAAATTGCTGCTTATATTCCGATGGATGCAAAATCTCGCCTAACCGAATCCAGCGCTGCTTATATCTCAGCATATCCTCGGTAATCGCTCCGCATTGTTCCAGCAGACCAAGCAGCAGCCGTCTCTCCGGCCGTTTGAACTTGCGGAAGCGCGTAGGCTCAGCCAGACTAACGTCGCCAGATGACCAAGCGACAGCGAGACGCAGGACATCGGTAGCCGTCTTGAAGTACGGCCGGATCACATTCAGGCTCGCCTTGTCATGCTTCAATAAGGAGCCTGCCACGAAGCCGACATTCTCCTTGAATGGAATCTCGTCAGGAAGAATATCCCCCAACTCATCTACATCCGCATCTTCGATAGCGGCGTCGATATCGTTCTGATCTGTCTCGGAAATGGATCCCTTAGCCTGAATAAGCTGGCGAATCATCCAATGGAATTCTGCTCTGCTGCCCAGGTCAATAACCTTCAGGTCGATCTGATCCAGCAGTGGCGGTCGATCTGCTGCCTCGTAGCGTGGCACATCCAAGGTCAAATAATGATAAATCGCATTCAGGTACAGCTCCACGTCATCTTCCTGCATCACCTGCTCCGGGAAATCCGGATACATCGGTGTGTATGCCACATGGGCACCTACCATTACCTTAAGATCGGTGACCAGTTCCTGATAGAATACAGTGAACTGATCCCTGGACAAGGTACGGACAACATTTATTAATGGCTTGGAAAACGTATACCCAAGCTGCTCTATGTTCTTCAACGCCGTAGCCAAATGGGCTGCAGAGATTCGATGATCTTCTTGCCCTTGGTTCACAATCAATTTATTCGCTCTTCGCAGATAGATGGTATTCATCATCATAAAAAGACTCCAGGAAAGCCATATCCCTAATTTCAATGGAAGATTCAATAGAAGGAAGGAATATGATAGCCTGGATGCCCCCTTTCCTAATTAACATCTTCAGGAAAGCTGCGACCCTAATTCGCCAATGAGTTAGAAGGAAGGATCGCAATAGCCTGAAGGTCAAAAGCTCAAAGCCGAGTGGCCTCAACCTCTGATGCATCCATCTTCACATACTTCACACCGCGCGAACAGGGTGAAAGTATTACGACTGCCGCGATTTGGTCATACAAAATGGAAGGTACTTAACCTAAAAAAGTCGCCAGCTCTCTCAATGATGTGAAAGAGCTGGCGTTTTAGATTCTAGACAAGAACTAGAATTATTTATTATGACTTGCACGTATTGATTCGTTTCGGATTTAACTCGAACAAATCATCTTCCAACTCTGATAATTTGTCTATTAAGGCATCCATACCGTGCTCCAACTTATAATCCATTTCCTCTTTGTACAGAGGGATCAGGAAATAAGTATGAACTTGATTGCCATCCTTGGTCGGAATGACGCTTACTTCCTCTGTTAATTGATAAAGTACAACCCCATTCAAGCCTGTCCCATCGGCATAAGGCTCATAGTCCTGAAAATTCGGAATCGTATGTCCATATCCCAGCCACGTGTTATATAGATGTGGAAAACGAGCCATCTGCTTCATAAGCTGGATCGGCCAATAATTGTTATCGTCCTTAAACGCCTCTTGGCTTAGCTCCCACGAAGCCGGAAGGAACATCATCACTTCCGCCCGATCGTAATTGCCATCCATTTCCGCTCGTATCTCATCTGGAATCGTCATCGGCAAATCACTCATGCCGGTCGTATACAACACCCAGAATGGCTCTTCTTCCGTAGGTTCCATAATATTGACATCAATATGTACCACATCAGATATAAGTTCATGAAAGACACTGCTATTTCTCCCCGGAAATACTTCTTCGAAATGGGCTACGATTTCTTCCGTGTATTCCATTGGTGCAGGAGGCTCATAACCATCATTGGCACTTTCGCCATATGTGTAAATTGTAGTGCCGTCATTCGCTTTCTCCCCATCATTCTTGCCGCCGAATACCTTCTTCAGAAACCCCATCTTATCCCCTCGCCTCATTAGTAATTGGTAAATATTAATAACACAAGTCTACCATAGGACAGGCCTCTCCTCCATTCATCTACGCTCATATTGCAGCTTCATTTTGGAGTTTTGTAACAATTTCGACGCATATAGACGCATATAATCAAAGTCTCTTACTTTCGATAATCTCAACGAACTTCGTTGATGCGGGAGACAACGATACACTTTTCAAAAAACATATGCCAATGCTTCTCTTCGGAATCTCCTCCACCAATTGAACCTCCTGCAAAATCCCCTTGTCCAAATACTCTTGGGAGAATTCCCTCGTCACACAGGCGACGCCTAAATTAATTTTAGCGAACTCTAATAACAAATGATGTGAACCCAGCTCAAAGTCCGGCGAAATCTGTATGCCTTTTGACAAGATATAATCCTCAACATACTTTCTGGAATTGGACTTCGACTCAAGGAAAATGAGCGGCAGCTTCGCGATCGTGTCAAGGCTGACTGGGCCAGTTAACAGACGCTTGAACTTCTCCCCATATACAAAAATATCTTGAATATCCGCACACGGTCTCAGCTCCAGTGCAGGATCCTCCAGCGGAAAATTGCATATGCCAATATCCACCCCGCCTGACTTGATCAGCGCACATATTTCAAGAGTGGTACCGTTAATAATCTTGAACTTAATATTGGGATACCGATTATGGAATTCCTCCAAATAGGGGAGCAAAAAGTATCTCGAAATCGTATCGCCAACCCCTATTTTTAACTCGCCTGTCGTTAAATTTTTTAACTCCAGCATTTTTTCCTCGCCGACATGAATTAGATTCATCGCCGAATTCGCATACTCGAATAGAAGTTGGCCTTCGTTCGTCAAAAATACACCCTTCGATGTCCGCGTGAATAGACGCGTATCCAACTCCCGCTCCAGCTGCATGATCGCCTGGCTGACAGCTGGCTGCGTCATATACATATCCTGTGCCGCTTTAGAGAAGCTTTCACGTTTCGCAACCGTACAAAATACCTTATATAAATCTAACTTACTCACTACATAAGCACTCCTTATACCTAATATTCGATATATTAATTTCACTTATATCATTAGACGGGTGTATAGTACAAATAGGAACGCCAAGTCATGTATTCACTATAAGCGACCTAAGGAGCGATTATATTGGAAAGAATGGTTGGAACAGTCGTTAGAGGCCTCCGCTGCCCTATTATTAATCAAGGGGACAGCATCGAGGAAATCGTTGTAGATAGCGTGTTGAAAGCATCCGAGGCGGAAGGCTTCCGCATTCAAGATAAAGATATCGTTACGGTTACGGAATCCATCGTTGCTCGTGCGCAAGGCAACTATGTGACTATTGATCATATTGCGCAGGATGTACGTGCTAAATTCGGAGATGAGACGGTTGGAGTCATTTTCCCGATCTTGAGCCGCAATCGCTTTGCGATCTGCCTTCGTGGTATTGCAAAGGGCGCTAAAAAAATTGTGCTCATGCTCAGCTATCCATCGGATGAAGTAGGCAACCATTTGGTGGATCTTGACCTGCTCGACGAAAAAGGCATCAATCCTTGGACGGACGTGCTGACAGAACAGAAATACCGCGAGCTGTTCGGCTATAACAAACATACCTTTACTGGCGTCGATTATATCGACTACTATAAATCGTTGATCGAAGAGTACGGCGTGGAATGTGAAGTTATTTTCTCCAACCATCCAAAGACAATCTTGGAGTACACGAAAAACGTACTGACTTGCGACATTCATACGCGTTTCAGAACGAAGAAGATTTTGAAGGCCAATGGTGGAGAACGTATATACGGCCTCGATGACATCATGACTACATCGATTGAAGGCAGTGGATACAACGAAGCATACGGCCTATTAGGCTCCAACAAATCCACAGAGAATATCGTGAAGCTGTTCCCGCGCAATTCCCAGCCTATCGTGGACAACATCCAACGCGTGCTCAAGGAAAAAACGGGCAAGCAGGTTGAAGTAATGATTTATGGGGATGGGGCATTTAAAGATCCTGTGGGCAAGATTTGGGAGCTCGCTGACCCCGTTGTATCGCCAGCCTACACAGCAGGACTGGACGGTACTCCGAATGAAGTGAAACTGAAATACCTTGCCGATAATAATTTCGCTCATCTAAAAGGCGAAGAGTTGAAGCAAGCGATCTCCGAATACATTACCAATAAAGGTGCAGATCTCGTCGGAGCGATGGAAGCGCAAGGCACAACTCCTCGCAGATTGACCGATCTCATCGGCTCTCTGTCCGATTTGACTTCCGGCAGCGGAGATAAGGGCACACCGATTATCTTTATTCAAGGGTATTTCGATAACTATACGAATTAAAACAACAGCATCTTATTAAACCGGCCCTCTCCGCCCAAAATGGTGGAGGGGGTTTATTTTATTGAAAAAGCCTTAATCTTATTTTGTTCTATAACTAATCTGAATTCTAGAAGTAGAGATAATGGTTCGTGTAACTACATAACATAGACCTATAAAATTAGGTAAATATACCTGATAATTTATTGTTTGTTTGTTGACATTATTCGTTAAATGGAATACTGTAAAAATACAGCAATAACTATATTTCTACTTATTTGCATTGATTTATTTTTCTGTTTACATATGATCGACAATCATCATTGCTTTATTAGACTCTACGACGCTGTAGAGTCATTTTTATACCTTTTAGGAGTGAACACCAAATGGACTATATTTCAATTGCAGAAACCTCTATAAAATGGGGTATTAGTCCTAGAAGAGTACAAACATTATGTGCACAAGGACGAATAATTGGTGCTACTCGGTTTGGAAAGGCTTGGGCAATACCAAAAAACACTGATAAACCCGCGGATGCACGAGTGAAAAGTGGAAATTATGCAAGAAAAGGCAAGACAGAATCTATTTAACTTGGAGTATGATGATGGCTAGATTTCCTGAATTTAACACAACCAAACCTTTCCTTCGATGGGCAGGTGGAAAAACGTGGCTAATAAAATATCTCAACATGATAATTGGTGACTCGAGATTTAATAACTATCATGAACCATTTTTGGGAGGCGGCTCTATTTTTTTCACAATCTCTCCTGAAGGTAGATCATATTTATCAGATCTTAACAAGGAACTTATTGTTACATATAAATCAGTAAAAGAAAATCCATTTGCTATTATTAATTCGTTAAAAACATATGAAAATACTGAAGATTTTTATTACATAATTCGAAGTCACGTTCCAAAAGACCAATTTGATCAAGCTGCCCGATTTATTTTTCTAAACCAGACTTCGTTTAATGGTCTTTATCGTGTTAATCAGCGTGGTGAATATAATGTTCCCTTTGGATTTCGTAAAAAGGACTTCCTTGAGGAAGATAAGTTAATCGCTGCTAGCAAATCTCTACAAAATGCAATTATCTCCTGTGGAGACTTTACATGTAACAATCAAAACATTACTGAAGGAGACTTAGTATTTTTAGATCCACCTTATACTGTCTCACACAACAATAATGGCTTTATAAAGTATAACCAAAAGTTGTTCTCTTTAGATGACCAGAAGCGCCTAAGCCAGTATATTGATTATATAAAGTCACAAGGCGCTTATTATATCTTAACAAATGCAGCTCATCAAACAATTTTGGAACTTTTTGAAAAGGGAGACACAAGATTAGAACTTAGCCGAGCAAATTTAATCGGAGGAGATAAAGCAAAAAGAGGAATAGTTTCTGAATATATTTTCACAAATATTCCGGGAGGGGCAAACCGATGAGCTTTATGGAAAAGTTAGTTTCTGATAAAGAAATCACTGGATTAAGAAGAAAACGAAGTCAGATATATTATTTTGAAAAATTTGAGCCTGAACTTCAGGAAAAAAGAGAAAGCGAAGGATGGGAATTTGATAAAAACCTGAAAAATTCAGTCCGCATGAAGAAGATTAAACCTTTAGATGAACGGTTCGAAGATGAGGTTTGGACTCTATTTTCCACTTTAGGATTCTCTTATATGAATAAAGATCGACACCTTGAAATTCCTTATGGTACCCCAGGGACAGCCACCACAAAACAAATAGATGTATTTGCAGCAGACGAAGAGACTATTCTATTTATAGAATGTAAGTGCTCTCATATAGGCAAAAAGGGCGATTTTAAGAAAGAAATAGAATCGATAAATGGAATACGTAATGGACTTTTTTCTGAGGCTAGAAAGATTTTTCACAACAGAAAAATGAAGTATATATTAGCTACAAAAAATTACGAAGTTACGGATAGTGACCGGGTAAGAATGAAGGAGTTAGGAATTCACCATTTTGATGAGTATGCCATCAGATACTTTACCGAATTATCAAAGCACTTGGGAGATTGCGCACGGTTCCAACTCCTTGGTAATCTTTTTGAAGGGCAAAAAATAAATGGTATGGAGAACAAAATTCCGGCTATTGAAGGCAAGATGGGCGGATTTACATATTATTCATTTTCAATAGAACCTGAAAAGTTATTAAAAGTCGCTTATGTTCTTCATAGAAATGAAGCTAATAATGACATAATGCCTACTTACCAGAGAATTGTAAAAAAGAGCAGACTAAAAGAGATTCAAAAATTTGTTGATTGTGGTGGATTTTTCCCGAATTCTCTTATTATTAATATTGATACAAAAGGAAAGAAACTGAAATTTGATATTGCTTCACCACAAGCTGAAAAGTCAATTTCACGAATTGGTATATTGCATCTTCCACAATTGTATCGCTCTGCATATATTATTGATGGACAACATCGGTTATACGGATATGCAAATTCAAAATATGCAGGTACAAACTCCATTCCTGTGGTCGCATTTGTAAACCTTGCCCAGGAAAAACAAGTAGAGTTATTTATGGAAATTAACGAAAACCAAAAATCAGTATCCAAGAACCTCCAAAACACACTTAATGCTGATCTCTTATGGTCGTCTGACGATTGGAATAAACAAAGGAAGGCCCTACGATTATATGTTGCCCAAAAGTTGGGTGAAATACAATCATCACCTCTCTTTGGACGTATCATAATAGGGGAAAATGAAATCAGCTCTACTTGCTGTATTACAATTGATACTATTGAGAAATCTCTAAAATCTACAGATTTCCTTAGCAGATATAGCAAAGGAAATATTATCGATGTGGATGGAACATTTGATAAGGGAAACAACGAAGCAACTAGTAAAATTCTCTTCCCTTTTATTACTGCATGTTTCAACTATATTAAGGAAAACTTATCAGAAGAATGGAACAAAGGAGAAAGTGACCAGGGGATACTAACAATTAATAATAGTATATATGGCCTTATTAAGATATTTAATGATATTGTAAACCATTTATTTACTTCAAACAAAATAAATCCAAAAGTCGATAATCCTAATGATGTCGCCAAAGAAATCCAATATTATCTCGCCCCTCTAGTAAACTTTTTTAGCACAATTTCTGAAGAAAGTCGAAAAGAAATCAGAACGAATTACGGAAGTGGGGGGAGGACAAAAGTTTGGAGAACTTTTCAAAAAATCATTTCAGAACACAGGATAGATTTCCAACCTTTTGGATTACATCAATGGATAAAAGATAATACCAAACAATACAATGTTACTTCGTTTGAAATGATCCACGATCTTGAAAATTTAATCAAACAAGACTTTGAGTCAAAATTAAAAAGCAAGTATGGAGAAAGATGGCTTACTGCTGGTCTACCACCAAAGGTATATAAGCAAGCTAATAATGTAATGGGAAAACAAAATTATGATAACAGTATAAATGGTGTGAATAAGTCCGTTTCTATTTGGGACTGTGTTACAATTTTACACTGTAGAGATATAGCAATATTTGGCCCCAACTGGACGGAATTATTTGAAGCATCCTATACTCGTCCAGAAGAAAAAAAGCTACCAGGTGGAAAAACAGCTAAAACAGAATGGATTACTAAATTAGCCACCATCGCTAATAATAATAACTCAAACTATAGTGTCTCAGAAGAAGAATATCTATTTTTAAAAGCACTTAATGATTGGCTCCTTGCTAATCGATTACCAATTTGACTAACGCTTGTTCAAATAGTACATATAAAGCGAAACTGGCGTTGGTAGAGACCAACGCCAATTATTTTTTTGAGGCATATAAAATGTTTAAAATTATGTATTACTTGCTAATATGTCGCGATTCACAACAAAAAATTTACACGAACAATATGGTTAATTGGAGTGGTAATTATTTTAAAGTGGTTTCATGAAAAAATTTTATCTTTCTATGGATTTATATTTTTTAATTTCATAAATCTTATGTTAATCCTATTGACTCATAAATACCTGATTTTCAATTTACTAATGATCGTATCTATAAGCTACTCGATATATGCGATGTTTGTATTGTGTTGGAGAGTTTTTAAGTCGATAAAGGGATTGGAGGAATTAGTGCATTTTTATATCAACTCTTTCTCTTATGATTTGAACCACAGGAAAAGTATTTTACACAATGTCATTAAATTGTTGGTTGGATGTTTTTTATTAGTAATTACATTATTATATGAGGTAGAAGTGTTAGCATATCGCCCATCTATACTCGTTAATAAAGATGTTATACCCTTTATCTTCCTGATTTCGTTTTCCTTCATCATAATACTTGTATTAAGTCATTCTAAAGTCAGTCCACTATTAATGATATTTGCTTCAACGTTTTTTGGTCTTATGATTCTATTAATTTCTTTAATGGTACTGCTATTATTCATTGCTTCACTATTTACTCTATCCTTAAAGTCTCTCAAAACAGGCGCACCTTTATTTGCTGTTTCGGAGATTCAGGATATTATTGATAACCTCATTAAAATAGGGATAGGGCTGATTTTCATTGCGTCGGATAGGACATATTTTATATGGAACTTACTAATTTCAGTTTTAATTCAGGTTCTTATTATCTTTATTACACCACCATATTTGTTGAAACGCTCAAAAAATGCTCTCACTTTTGTGAATTACATATTTAATGCCTTGATACTATTGCTATTATTTGTGTCACAAGATGTGATAAACGGTATTAATTCATCTATTAAAAGTTTTCATTCAATAGGTATTGAGGAATTGCTCAATCAAACAAATAACCATACGTTTAAAGAGCTGTTTGATAAGTTTATTAACGTGACTTTAATACCCTATATCATAGGTTCATTCATAGGATTACTTCTGCTGGATCGGAAAGAAACAGCCCTGCAGCAAAAAGCTAGAAATAACTATTTAACCGCTTTACATCTTCATAGTAATGAAAACATAAAAGATGTAATAATTCATCTTAAAAAATCTGTCTACTACGGTGGAGAAAGCTATGAGTTGCTTATCAGAAGTAACAATGGCTTTGTTACTTATTACAACTCATTATTAACTAATGAGCCAATTAATAGTTCCTGGGGGCAACGTTTTACTAGTACTGTTTCCAGTCGTATTTTGTTGGCAGCGAAGATAGTTGCTGAATTTTCCAAATCCGTTACATCCAAAATCACAAAATTACCAATTGTACTCCGACAGTTTGCTGATAACTACAATCTTCGAATTCAATTGACTTTGCTAAGTATTGCTTTTAGCGGGTTCGCTGCATTTGCACTACTAGATTTTATTTTAATGAATTACGAAATCAATAAAATATTTCGATTTTTAAAAATATTATTTAACTCACTATCAATAGCCTTTACCACAATGTTTATAATTGCTACCGTAAGTCATTTGTACTATCGCAAGAGCTTTCATATAGTAGTTTTCTATTTTATTGCTAGTTTTTTCTCGATTTTCATACTTACTGTTGAGTATTTCCTTATAAAGTTGTTCATAAGAAGTATCATTCAATAAGACGGGAAACGTCGTTTGGAATAACGATAAGTAAAAAGGAGGGACAGGCATGTTCATTGGCGAAAATCTGGCCAATTTACGGATCATGCACGGATATTCGCGCAAACAGCTCTCCGACATGTTAGGTGTTACCGAACAAGCAGTCTGGCAATACGAGAACGCGTATACGACACCGAAAATGCAGATCGTGAATGAATTGAAAATAATTTTTAACGTAAAAAGCAAATACTTTTATTCGAAAGACATGCTTGCAAAATATAGCTCACCTGCGAATGTCGACGTCATCAATATTGCTTATCGCTCCAAGGTGTTGAATGTCATTTCAAAAACTCAGGCCGAAGCAAAGCATCTCGAATATTTAGATTCTTTTGTGAACTATATAACGGCTAATGTTAGCCATCCGACCCTTAAAATCATCAAGCTTCGGGACGAAGTGATGGAGTATGTAATTCATACGGATGACGATAGAACTGCCCAAATCAACCGTGTTGCCCATTTAGCAAGGAAACAGCTCGACTTATCGATATCCAGCAATGATGATCTCCTGTTCCAAATCGAGAAGAGTGGCGTGTTTGTGTTCGAGAAGGCCATTGGCGAGGAGATCGATGCTTATAGCCTGTGGACTCGAAATGACCGCCCCTATATTATATTAGGAAATATGAAACGTTCAGCTGCTAGGAGGAACTTTGATCTTGCCCATGAACTCGGTCATCTTCTGCTCCATTACCAGCTTGAGTTCGTCAACTTAGATCGAAAAGAACACAAAAATATTGAAAATGAAGCGAACATGTTTGCCGGAGCTTTGTTATTGCCGGAGGACGAGTTCTCACTAGATATGAAAGATGTGTCCCGTCTTACCAATCCTGATGATTACGTAGATCTGAAGAAGAAATGGAAAACATCGCTGCAAGTGTTAGGATATAGAGCCGCAAATCTAGGGATCATTGGGGCCAAAGAACATCGGAATTTCTATGCGTCATTGCACCGCAAAGGTTATTTAAAAATGGAGCCGCTTGATGATACCATTCCGATCCAGAAGCCAATGAAAATCAAAACAATCATTGATTTCGCTTCAAAGAAAGGAATTATGGATATTGGCCACATGATCGAACACGATTGGAAGGTTGAAGTATCCTTCTTTCATCATATGACGGGAATCGACCCAAGCTTTTTCGAGAAGTATATGGAAAGGAACTTAGATTTTGGTCTGCAAAATGTTACCGAAATTACGGAGCGTATTTCTGCCAATAAAATAAAAGCATAGATATGAATCAGTATCCCCTTTACGCACACTCAACGTGAGGTCAGGCCACCCTGAGCAAACGAGTGAACGGAAAGGGGATTTTTTATGGGCCAGATTGTAAAATGTTTACCCTCCCCCGCTAACCGGTTGATTCATCGTCCCCCTACTTCTTCTCTGTAGCAAAATAAAGGATGGCCACGATCGGGAAAGCCATTCCGATCCATAACGCGGCACTCCATCCTCCCGTAGCGTATATCCACCCTCCAATTGCGGATCCGATAGCACCGCCAAAGAAGAAGATGGCCATGAAAAGCCCATTCAGGCGGCTACGAATTTCCGGATTCAACGAGAAGAGCACGCGTTGTCCAAGCACCAAATTTGCGGAAACACCGGCATCCAATAATATGGCTGAAACGACGAGAACAGCTACTCCGATAGGTGAACCCGTACGAATGATAAGCGGCAACAGAACCGAAATGACGACAGTGACGAGTGCAATCCCTGTCGCGGGTCTAGTCCAGCCGCGGTCGGCCAAACGCCCTGCCACAGGCGCAGCTACTGCACCCGCAACTCCAACAAGCGCGAACAATGCGATTTCTTTCTGAGAAAAACCAAAGATCGGGCTGGATAGAAGTAATGGAACTGTTGTCCAAAATA
Organism: Paenibacillus sp. NAIST15-1; assembly: GCF_001894745.1. Lineage (GTDB taxonomy): Bacteria > Bacillota > Bacilli > Paenibacillales > Paenibacillaceae > Paenibacillus_B > Paenibacillus_B suaedae. Next base: position 121,042 of record NZ_BBYF01000015.1, on the reverse strand, counting down.
AGCTAAACGTCGCAAACACACATGCATGATAAGCAGCCCGACGTCGTAAGATCGGGGTTGTTCGCAGCAAATGCCACATCGAACCAAGCAGAGCTGTATAGGAAGTGTCTAACGAAGGCTTTCTTGTAGGTAACACCTTTGACAGTACGAGCGCCAAAATAAGAATAGCTGCAGCGGACAAAGCGAATACGGCATGCCACCCAAAGAAGTCAGCTACCAGGCTAGACACAGGGCGTGCGAGCATGATCCCAAGCAACAATCCGCTCATAACATTGCCGACAACACGTCCGCGTGAAGATTCAGATGCAAGGTATGACGCAAAAGGTACGAGCACTTGTGCAGCGACTGATCCTACACCGATTACAAACGAAGCTGCTAAAAACGGGAAAGCTTGCTTTGACAATGCCGTAATTGCAAGGGCAACCGCTGTAAGAAGCAAGGATATGACAATCAGCCTTTTATTTTCAACAATATCCCCCATAGGTACGACAAATAGTAACCCGACTACGTAACCAATCTGCGTTAACGTCACGATAAATCCGGAACTGCTTTCAGACAACCCGATTGAAGAACTAATTACTCCAACTAAGGGCTGCGCATAGTAAAGATTGGCTACAATGATACCGCATGCGGTAGCTAGGAGTACGGTTAACCATGTCGGAATATTTCTCTCGATTGTTTGTTTTTTTGAAGCAGTCATTATAGGCTCCTCCTCTTCCTCTTTTAAATACTGAACGTATAGTTTATAAATTCGATAATCAAATAATATACTGAACGTTTAGTTTTGTAAATAGGTGGCCTCAACTTTATTTTTTATTCATAATTGGTATACTGAACGTATAGTTTATTTTTCTCGGGCAAGATATGTATGGATGAAAGGTGATGATTAGATGACCGGAAAAAGAGGCCGGCCGCGTAATGTAGAATCGCAAAAGTCTATCCTTTCCGCATCTTACGAATTATTGTTGGAAAATGGCTTTCAAGCCGTAACAGTCGATAAAATTGCTGATCGTGCCCAAGTCAGCAAGGCCACGATTTATAAATGGTGGCCTAACAAGGCTGCCGTGGTAATGGATGGTTTCCTGTACGCCGCCACGGCCAGATTGCCTGTGCCTGATACGGGCTCGACATTTCAAGATATTCAAATTCACGCTACGAATTTAACCCGGTTTTTAACAAGTCGGGAGGGCATCATCATTACGGAATTATTAGGCGAAGGTCAGTTTGATTCAGGATTGGCGGAGGCCTATCGAGCTCGGTTTTTCCGTCCCCGTCGACTTGAGGCAAGGGGTATTTTGGAGAAAGGGGTTCAACGCGGGGAATTGAAACAAAATCTCGACATTGGTATATGCATTGATCTTATTTATGGTCCGATTTTCTATCGCTTGCTTGTAACAGGCGAAGCGTTGGACGAGCCCTATGTGCAACAATTGGTGAACAACGCATTTGAAGGAATCCGATCAATCTGAACCGAATTTGCTGCAACATCCAACTAGTAGCGATCGAACAACATTCTATGATCGTTTCTTTCATGCTTTCCATGAGCAGCCCAAACTCTGTGGTGGATTAGTGCGGGGCAAGGACATTAAGCGCCTAAGCCGAAGACTTCTTTCCTTGGCTTAGGCGCTTAAACGTTCTCTTAGGTACTTTTCATTTCCTCTTGATTTAAGTCAATGCTCCATCATCACCCTCTGCTTACAATAGGATTCATAAAGAACACCTGGAGGGATTTGATGATGGTTACGACACACATGCAACGAACCGATCAGCGTACAGCTGCCCTGACTGCTGGCATAGCGCTGATCATCATGACGTTGGCTTCCTTTTTCTCGTACGGCTATGTCCATGCCAGCCTTGTTGTACAAGGAGATGCTAGCGCCACCATTCATAACATCTTGTCATCCACCGCACTATTCAAGGTTGAAATCTTGGGCTGGCTGATGATCCTCATTGCCGATATCGTGGTTGCCTGGGCTTTCTATATGGTTCTAAAGCCTATCCATCAAGGACTTTCCTTGCTCGGCGCATGGTTCCGACTCATCTATACAGGAATACTTGCGATCGCTATTCTAAACTTACTATTCGTGCTGTTGCTCACGGGCAGTCCAGATCATTCTGCAATCTCCGATCAGCTTCAGACGCAGGCGATGTTGTATGTACGAGCTTTTGACGCCATCTGGTCAATTGGGCTAATTATTTTTGGCGGGCATCTGTTGATTGTCGGTTGTGTGGCCCTGAGATCTGCCAACATATCGAAAATCATCAGTATCTTGCTGCTGCTTGCCGGTACAGGCTACATCCTCGTTCACCTATGCAACGTGTTTTTCCCACAATATGAGGCGATCAAAACCATACTTACCTATGTATTTACGGTACCGATGATCGTCGGCGAATTGGGCTTAGGTTTATGGATGCTGTTCAAAGGTGGGAAGGACGGAAAGACCCCTATTGCGGCCTGACTATGATTATTCCTTGTCTTGATGGACGCGCTTCTTGATTCTGCTTAAAGACTCTGGCGTAATGCCCAGATAGCTTGCCATCTGGTGCTGCGGCACACGGTCGATTAGTCCGGGCCGATTTCGCAGCAATGCCTTGAAGCGCTCTTCCGGCGACGAGGCGATAAACGCAGCATATTCATCTTGGACTTGGCCAAACTTTTCTTCGACCATCTGACGCGTTAAGGATTCCAATTGACCATATTTTCGAAACATGTCCTTTTCAACAGCCAGCTCACCAACAACCAACACGGTGTCCTCCAGACATATAAAGGTGTACTCGGACGACTTATCCTGCTTGTGAGCATTAATGCTGGTGATGGCTTGCTCCTCGGTATAGAAATTGATCGTAACCTCTTTGCCCGATTCATGAATCAAGTATTGCCTTACACATCCCTGTAATACAAAATAGCAATTCGTAGGGACATCTCCTTGTCTAAGGAGCACTGTTCCTTTTTTATATTCCTCTAAATGAATATCTTCAAGAACAGCCCGCTGTTCCTCTTCAGTAAGGGATGTATATTTCGCCATGTACTTCACCAATAATTCCTTCATGCTTCTCCCACCTCGTAGAAAAGGTCATCTCCATTTCACTTTACCATTTCTTACAAAAAGGTTCACCCTTCAAGTCATGACGGAACCTGTATTCCCCTCACTTATTTGTACAAGCACTTTCTATCATTCAATACAACCAAACCTACAGCAACGATCAAATAGAATGGGGCCGTAATGACAATAATACGCAATGGATCTCCCAATTGAATCCCCATAAAGTAATTAAAAAGCTGATGAATGAGAATAGGGATAATCAGATTGTGATTCAAATTATAAAATACCGTTATCATGATCGATACAGAGATGATGGAGACCAAGAAGCAGACAATATACAGCACTAAATTCATTCCTGAATAGCCTGTCATCAGCCATAGCGGCGCATGCCAGAATCCCCATGTGACTCCAACTATAATAGCTGATTTTAACGGACTGAATCGTTTCTGCAGTTCGTCGAGTACAAATGCGCTCCATCCCAGCTCTTCCCCAAGCGGCCCCAGAATCAGATTATAACCAAACAGGATAAGCAGTGTCGTCCAGGAATCAGCTAATTGCTCGCGTATGGGCACATTCCAAACTGCAGTTACTACGAAGAGACTCCCTATTAGAACAAATAATTGGAGCAAAATAATGCTCAGTACCGTTGATAGGCGTATCCTTGCACGAAATTGACCCTTTATAAAGTCCATCAGGTTTTCTTGAGGCTTGATTTTGCGGAACATCGCGACGAACACAAGGGTAGCTGTCCATGCTGATAGCACTTTTAACACTTCTGCTAATGGTTGAGATTTGATAACCAACATGGATAACCCGATGAGAAGAAGAAACACATAGAATATGCCATAGGTCCATAGAATATATCTTTTTAATATGCCATTCATATTAATCCCCGCCTGTAACTAGTTTATAAAGAAAAAAAAACAATAGAACAATTTGCGCGCACATGCTCCATTGGTTTCCAACTATAAACTATGGTGTTACACCCAGGTCAATAGATCGATCATAAGTCCCTATGTTCCCTCAACAGGAATATAAATTTCTAAAAATACGCGCTCCATGTTATCCAGATACGTGATCAGACGAGTATTCACAAAGGCGACTCCTTTGGGTGCAAGCCCCTGTTCCCGTCCCCATGCTAACGTTTGTTCAAAAACCTGATGCTTAATATCCCCACTCCCGTTTTGGAATCTGCCATCCTCAACAATCGTGTAGATGCATGTGGGAAACTCCAAATAGCACCCTTCTTCTGTTGGCTTCGCTTCACGCTTCTCCACAATGTACATCTTCGTATCCAGAAACCCAGTTTCATCAAACGTAAACTGCCTCATGATTTTACTTAGAATGTCGTCCTTCATCGAGTCCATATGCTCCAAAATAACCGGATACTCCTGAAAGGCCGTGAAATCAGATATCTCCCCCATTACTTCATAAGCGGGGAACTCCCTAATGGAATATTGGTTGAGATGTTGTTTGATATCCTCACAGAATTGTTTGGTTTCCTTTATTTTTTGAAGCATGTATGCATTCAGCCGTATCGTTTCTTCTAATTCGCTGGCTTTATCCTCTAATAAAGCTCCAAGCTCCTCGATTTCACTGCCTACCTGCAGCCTTTTTACTTCTTTTATCGATAGATTTCTCTTTTTATAAAAGTCAGCCACCATCAAGGTATAGATATCATAATAGTCATATTGCCTATAGTGATTGGATTCATTTTGCTTTGGACTCACAATCCCTTGTTCCTCATAGTATCTCAGGGCATCCCTAGTCACTCCAAGGATATCTGATAACTGGCTTGTTCGGTATGTGTTTCGTTCCTCCATTTCAAGTAGGCCTCCTGATGTCCGTACTCTCCTCTGTTCAGAGCAATACCCTGTTCTCTAGAATGTTTTTCATACTAATATGGGATTTTGAAACTCCGATTTTTGCAAGATCATCTTGAAACTGGGCAAGCTCCTCGATGGATGCCGTTTGTACCTTGATCAGATAATTGTATTCTCCGCTAATGCGATATAAATCCGTCACTTCCTTGGCATTTTCACAAAAATCTACAACTTCTTGGCACCGTTCCGTTTTTAACAGAATAAACGTGGTCGTCCCTCTGTTCAAATTCCGCAAATTAAATTTAGCCGTATATCCGGAAATGATATTTTTTTCTTCCAGCTTAATCATTCTTTCTTTCACGGATGGCTGAGACATGGACACTTCCTTACTGATCTGGGAAATCGACATTCGCGCATTATGCTGAAGTAATTGCATGATCTTTTGATCAATATCATCGAACCCATTTTCCATACGATGCACACCTCAAATCCGAAATTTTAATAAAATAAACTCCCCAGCCTACATAACCTTATATTCACATGCATTCTACTACATATCCCTCACTTTTCGCATTCATTTTACGATTTCATCCCCCTATAATTAGAACCATCTCTGATGAGGAGGATTATAAATGAGTATACAAGGTCTTGCCCATGTGGCCATCCAAGCTAAAGATTATCAAGCAACCATTGCGTTCTATACGGAAGTATTAGGGTTCAAGATCGGCCATCACTGGAGTTTGCCATCCTTTCAAATTAAAGAGGCTTCCATGCTGATTTCGCCTGACCAAAGAACTTGTATTGAGGTGTTTGATAACGACGCGGTCATTCCTGCTCAAGGAAAGAGAGCACATTCTGATGATGAGGTAACTCATGGAGCATTATTACATCTCGCCTTCTATGTCCAAGATGTTGAGGATATGTATCAGAAAGCACTCGCATATGGAGCCAAGCCATTTATAGAGCCGGCGAGTCTGTCCCTTGGCGAACCGCCGCTTGTAGTCAGAAACGCTCTCATCCACAGTCCCAATGGTGAGGTTATCGAATTTATTGAAGATGTAGATTTTGATGTGTCCTCCAGAGGGTCGGAGAACCATGGAAACAAAGCATTTTAACAAAGGGGCTCGTTACTTGCGGTACGATGAAATTAATGGGACTACCGAGGAAAATTCCAAATAAAAACATCGCAGGATCTGTAGATTATTTTAAGAGGAAAAAATGGGCAGGATTAAACTGTATCCTGTCCATTTTCTTTTCCCATTCATAGAAATGTCATTAGAACTGTTACACCAATCCCTAAAAGTGTTACAACAAAAGTCATCAATGCAATATTGATTATCAGATTTTCCTTTCCAACTGCATACAAAACCTTTATGTGATCTAAACATTCAGTATAGATTGTTTTATATTTCTCATTGTATTTATTATTTGTGAAATAAATTTCAATTTCTTCTCCCTCATAAAATGCTTTCCACTCCTTTACCTCACTCCTGTCATTTTTTTGATAACTCATATGTAGTTTGTTATCATTAATTGCTCGAATTTTATTTACAAGCCATTTATAATCTTTTGAAGTGATTTTGTCTTTCCCTTCATTAAAGTACTTATTCATTTTTTGATTTAATTCAAATTCTTCAATTCTATCAAATAAAAAGTAATAGAAATCCATTCTGTAACTACTCAAAATGCTTGTAAAGGTTAGAGGGGAATAAGTATTACCCGTAAAATAAAGCTCCATCTTTAATCCCCCATACCCTGTCATATCAGTAATCAGGTATTGCTCTCCGTTGCGTATCTCATATGTTGCACTCAAAAAAACATCCCTAAACGCTTCTTTATCAAAAGCGTTTTCAGGATAATTGATTACCTTTAATGAAGGTAGTTTGTAGGTAAAACCATAACAAAGTTCCGCTATCTCCATTAGTTTTGATTGCACCATCGAGTCAACCAATTCATCAAATATTCTATAAATATCACTAAAATCCATTGTTCTCATTAGACTATCAAGATTGTAATATCCAACAAACCTCTTATTATACAAATGTCTCTTATTATCCTTAATAAATTCAAGGAGTCTTACATCATCCATTATTTTAACAAAGGAGATCTTAAACTCAACTACCGCTTGATTATTATTTACTTGTGAAAAAGATGCGGTTATCTCTCTTATAAATTTGTCATCTAAGAATTTTATTGTTGCTAATGCTGATTGACTCGAACCTGCATATTGCAGAGTAAAATAATTTAGATCTCTTATCTTTTTTGGTTTATAATTCAATGCAACTTGATATTTTTCCCTGTTTAGTTTAGAAAACTTTTTAATGAGTCGATTCATTGCTTTGTTATCATAGGTTTCTAAGATAGTAAATTCCCATACTTTAAATAGTGATTTCCCTTCAATAAATTCCCTATAACGTTCGTTAGAGTTAATGTAGTCTTGATACTCTGTACTATTTTCAATGATATCTAAAAGTTGATTTACATATTTTTTTCTCTGCTTTTGGTGTTGTCTATTCCTCAAAAAATCATCCCTTTTCTATAATTACCCTAATTCCAATCCACCATAATTTTTTCCAAGGATCTCATTTATAGTGCTAAAGATGGTTTTTTACCTCTTCACAATATTGTTTGGTTATATTGGCTTTTTTAAGTATGTGTGATTTATCCTCTATTAAAAATTCCCGTTCATCTATTTTGCTTCATACCTGTAGCCTTTTTACTTCCTTCATTCAGAGGGTCGGAGAAGGGTGGAAAAGATAAAAGAGCTTACCGTACGATTCAGTTCGTCGAGCGCCTCGCCAAAGAAAAAAGAGCAGGGATAAGCCCTGCTCTAATCATTAATATTGCTACATGAACTTCTCAATAATTTTAAATATCACGGTTGCGAATACTGCAACCCAAAACCCTTTTGTACTGATAATACGTAAAGTTCTTCGAGCACATCTAAATGCAAACAAACTAAGTTGTTTTTGCATTTCTTACCCTCCTCATATGTCGGTATGGCAGAGGGTAAGGTTATTACATCAGGAAAGGCTAAGTACATCAAACGGATCTCATTTTTTCTAATAACCCTTTCGGGTTCCATTTGCTCTATTAATAACCCTTTCGGGTTCCATTTGCTCTATTAATAACCCTTTCGGGTTCCATTTGCTCCATTAATAACCCTTATGGGTTCCATTTACTACTTTATTAACCCTTATGGGTTCCATTTACTACTTTATTAACCCCTACGGGTTCCATTTACTACTTTATTAACCCCTACGGGTTCCATTTACTACTTTATTAACCCTTATGGGTTCCAATTACTACTTTAATGCCCCAACTTTGCATACAATCCTCTCCTGTATCATAACCACCTTCCCTACTTTTTCCATACCGACATTTTTATTATACAGTTACTTGTATAGCCCTGTCTAGAATGAAAAATTAACTAGAAGCGATATAAGAAGACGAGGTATTGTAAATGCCAAAACGCCCTTCATCTGAGTGTTTGACTTTTATTATTCAACCTCTTCATATGTTTCCTCATAGTACCTATCAACTTCTTTCTGTTACGGAATTACATCTTATATAATTTTGTTCCTACACTCCACCTTTCATGTGTGTAGCTACAGCTTAGGTAAACAACGAGTTCACTCTCGACATTCTTGTAGGGCTTTTTTGCATAAATTAAAGTAATAACAGCCTTCGTTCTTAGAACCGGTAATCTACTCTCCTTGACTGGATATTTCCGTTACCTTAGGTTGTAGTTTAGGGAAAAGAACGGCAAACACCCCCAAGATCATCTCCCCTATCTTACGATATAGGAGCATTCCCTTGGGGTGCTTTCTTCTGTTTCGTGGTATGGGGAAATTCCCCTCCCTAACGGCGAGGCTTCTTCCCCACCGGAATACTTTGGGCAAAGCGAAACACATTATGGGGATCATACTTGCGTTTTACCTGCTTCAGTCTAGGAAAGTTCACACCATAGTAAGCCTTGGGCCAATTTTTTATTTGCAAATCAGGAAAATTCACATAATCCCCTACAACGAAGGGACGTAATGCTTTTCGAAATCTTTTCACCCACTGAATATTCCGCTGCTGCTCGCTATTGTTCCTCCATCGCGCAGATAGCTCATAGATCGTCTCCGCCTTCCGATGGGGATAGGCTGTTGCTGTCGGTGATACTCGGCTCACTGCGCTTCCTGCACCACCTAAGCTTTGAGACCATACGGTAGAATGCCGGTTAGGTGCTTGAGACAGGAATTTCCGAATAATCCGAATCCCCTCGCGAGGCAAAGGGTGAAACCCGTAAGCTCCAGTTATTTTAAACTTCGGCTCCAAATTCAGATCCCCAGCGGCAAAAAACTTAGTTGCCTCGATAAATGGCACGGTTCGCACCATGACCTTCACCGGAGTCCCTGCTTTGAGCAAAGGTCTGATTAAACGGCGCAATTCCTCTTTGCTGCCCAGCAACTGTCCAGTAGACACGATCGTCCCTACCTGCTTCGCAGCCACCTCAATCGTTGAGGTTAAACGGTTCGTGACAGAAGGCGCCCAGCGCTGCCAAGCCGGGAGTACCCTCTCTAAATGGCGCCACTTCCAGGTTATGCTGTAGATGGAGACGGACTGAATAGGGCGTACCCGAAATGTAAACCTTGTAGCTATGCCAAAGTTCCCTCCTCCACCACCTCGTGATGCCCACAATAAATCAGAATGTTTCTTCTTATTTGCTACGATTGTCTTCGCCCCATACCGACCTGATGCGACAACCATCTTTACTTGTTTCAAGTTATCGCAGGTAAGTCCATATTTGCGCGACAGAAGTCCAATTCCGCCTCCCGAGGCAAGCCCAGCAATGCCCACATCGGGTGCAGTCCCCGCCGGAAGGGCCACACGCTTATCCCACAGCTTCCTGTACACACGGGCAAGCGGATTGCCCGTCTGCACATGGGCCACCATCCTCTTGCGATCCACCTGAACCTTATTCATCTCGCTCACATCGATAATAATCCCGCCATTGACAGACGAAAAGCCCTCATAGCTGTGACGCCCGCTGCGCGCCCTCAGCCGTACCCCCCGCTCGCGAGCCCACTTGACTGCGTTAATCACATCCTGCGTTCGTCTGCAAAAGACGATAACCCGCGGAAACTTGGAAAAACGCCTGTTGTACTCCATTCTTGCTTTATGATATGAAGGGTTCCCCGGCCGCACAATCCTTCCCGTTAATCGGGTTGCCCCTTTTTTCTTCTGCTTTGCCATCGAATGTCCACCATCCTCGTCCATGGAGTAAGCTACACTCATCTGCTTATTCCTATGTCGGGACATCTGACCTGGTAACGGCACCTGCCTTGTAGGCATTGTTTCCTCACCATTTATAATTCGTTAGCTCCATTCCGTTAGCCGCCTTTACAATCATTTTCGTGACAGCCTTAAACATGGCATTCATTAGGAATGGTACACGAAGCATCAAGTTACTTCAGAACGTTTCCCCTATTTGTGGCCTGTTGTACTTGCGGGTGCTTATTCAGCTGAGGATGATGATGAAGATGACAACTCCTATGGTTTCGAGTTTGATTATGGTCTCGCAAGGATACTAGATGGAATTGAGCAGTAGATTCGTTGATTACATCGTAAACAATACAAAACAAGCCCAGCACGGTGTATCTTGTGCATGGGCTTGTTTTGTTATTTAGAGAACCACCAATCTATTTATGCGAGGCCAATGGATCAGCTGCCGTAGACTTCGAACTCATAAAGCGAATACCAGTAGTCGGTACCCTGGTTCGTTGCATACATGCGGACATACCTCGCATTTACTGGTTCAAAGTAGATATCGTCAATGCCGCCATCGCCCGTTGATGTCGTATACATATCCGCCCAATTGAGGGCATCGTTCGACACCTGAATCCTGTAACCCTTCGCATAGGCAAACTCCCAATTCAATTTCACCTGATTGACGCGATACTGTTGTCCAAGGTCTACGTAGATCCATTGCGGGTTGGAATATAGACTGGACCATCTTGTCGTCGGATTGCCATCTACCGCTTTATCAGCCGTGTATGCGGCTGTCTCGTTGGAAGAAGCTGTTGCCGATTTATTTAACGCTAGATTTGGTTTGCTGCCATAAACCTGAAATTCATACAAGGAGTATCCGTAGAAGGTGTACGCCCTTTGCGTCCCGTACATTCGTACATACCTTGCATTCACCGGAGTAAAGAATATATCGTTGATGCCCCCATTACCCGTTGTCGTGGTATATACATCCGTCCAGTTGGCTGCATCATTGGATACTTGGATTTTATAGCCTTTTCCATAAGCAAGCTCCCAATTCAATAGGACTCGATTAATGTTATACGACTGACCGAGGTCAATCGCTACCCATTCTGAATCTGTAAACTGACTAGACCATCTTGTCGTCGCATTGCCGTCCACCACATTGTTCGGCGTAAGAGTTGCGTCTTGGTTGGAAGATGACGAAGCTGTCTTATTTAACGCTAGATTCGCTGTGGTGGCGGACCCAACGCTATCCCCATATACCTGAAACTCATAAAGGGAGTACCCATAGATCGTCCCTCGTTCCGTAGCGTACATTCTCACATACCTTGCCGTTGTTGGCACAAATCCAATATCGTCGACTCCGCCAACGCCAGTCGTGGTCGCATAGACATCCGTCCAATTGGTAGCATCGTTCGAAACTTGAATTTTGTAACTCTTGCCGTATGCGGTCTCCCAGTTCAGTCTAACTCGGTTAACGTTATAGGCTTGCCCGAGATCAACGTAGATCCACTCCGTATTTGTATATTGCTGGCTTGACCATCTGGTGCCGAACTTATTGTCGACCGCCTTATCGGCGGATACAGAAGAACTTTGGCTGGAAGAGGCTACAGCCGTCTTGCCGCTTGCCAGGTTTCCCGGAATCGTGTACGTTCCTTTGGTGAATTTGTAGATGTCTTCATACATTTGTCTGCCGTCATAAATGCCGCTTACGCCGTTGTTGTTCTTGTTCTTATAGAAGTTATATATACCGAAGATATCTTGGTACCAGCCTTTGATCGCCCCTGTCATGTACCCGTATTCTGCGCCAGCCTTTAAGTAATTATCGAACCGGTTCTTAAAGTCGGGGTCAGACATCGCTCTCTCGTCAAATTCCATTTCGATGCCTTGATTGTAGGTTTGAGCTTGGGTAGTAACAGCGGTCATTCTCGAATAGTCTGAACTCGGGACGAAGTAGTGGTTGGGCTGCTGGATACTGAAATCAAAGGTATAGTTATGCGCGTTTTTGCTCTGTCCTGCACCAAAGTATGGAATCCAGCAATATTTCAAGCCAAGCGAGTGCAGATAGTTTCCAGTGTTATTAATCGCATTAACCTCACCCTGATTGCCGGTGTCTATATCTTCGTGGAACCAATAGAAACCCTTTAATTCAAGGTTGCTGTATTGGGCTTGGTTCCATTTGCTTCGTACGGTGTCGATATACCATTTGGTTACCTTGGTCAAGTTGCTGGGATTGGTTTTTAAATTTTCACTGATGCCGTCGTTATCGACATCCCCGAAATTGGTTATTCTACTGTTGGGATAAGGTATCATAATATATACCTTGGATTTGTAGTTTGGTTGGTTTAGCGTGGCTGCAACCTGCTGGGTAGCTTGATTCAGGGCGTCCAGCTGTTGATTGGCAGTGAAAATACGGTTGATGTACCACTCCCAATCCGTCTTGTAGGTAAACTTGGCAGGGTCAGCCGAATCGCCGAAATCCCGATAGTCAGGCGTATTGATTCCTAGGAACAGGAACGAGTCAAAGAAGGTGTCGTCCATCACATTATTGCTGTTGTAGTGCGCAACATAAGGCAACAATGTATTTTTGTCATACGTGCCGATTTCTTTCCCCTCGTATGTGTTTCGACCTCCGTAATATCCGGTGTACAGCAAGGCCATATTTTTCACGTTTCCAGATGCCGCGGTGTTGGGTGGAAAATATCCCGTCGCAGCGGCAAGGTCAAGAGGCTGCTCTATGGCAGGCTGTGGCTGTTGCTCGAGATCAGATTGGGGCTGTTGATTGAAATCAGGCTGTGGCTGTAGATCGGGATCAGGCTGAGGAATTCCCCCTTGCTCCGGCTGAGTAGGAGTTTCAGGCAAAGGCTGTTGATCTCCCTGCCCCTGCGTAACCTCCGGCGGTATATCCCCCTCTGCATTCAGTACCGATGGATGGACAGAAAAAACAATCGAGAAGATTAGCACAAGTGATAACAACAACGAACCTCGTCTTGGATACCTTTGACTCTGCTTCATTTTTCATCCCCATTTCTTAGATTGAAATGACAATTACGTTTGTACAAGTCTGGTACATGAGCCTGACCCTGACGCCCAATTATTCCAAGTAGCCTCTTCACCATAGATTTTATGAGACATTTTTATCCGCAGTAATAGATAGTTGTTTACTTTGATATACACTTCTTTACATCCCAAAATCACGATGACGATGTACCCCTCTCTCTCGTTTCCTTCGCATGTAACCTACACAGTATCGTTCAATATTGACACATAAAGTAATGGGACGGTATGATCCATATAAATTTCATTTCAGTTCATAAAGGTGGCCTATGAAAAAAAAACTACAAATCTACATATCGTCTACTTTTTCTGATTTGGTTGAGGAAAGATACACCGCTGTAGAAGCCGTGCGTAAAGCTGGGCATATTCCTGCAGGAGTTGAGCTATTCTTCAAGGAAACTTCAATGGACATTAGGAAAAGATGGATCGATGAATCCGATATATATATCCTAATTCTCGGAGGATTCTATGGTTTAACGCTTCCTGATGATGAATCAAAGAGTTATACGCATTGGGAATATGATTATGCGGGAGAAGCTGGTAAACCCAGATTTGCTTTTGTAGTCACAGATGAAGCATTAAGACAAAAGCCATACGACTTTGTAGTAGGGGAGTATTATGAGAGGCTCCAAGAGTTTAAACAATCCGTATTTGAGGAAGTACCTACCTATTATGTTGAAGACATACGGCACATTAAGATGGTTATGCGCGATCAATTGCCAAAGTATGAAAGAAAAAAGGATCTGCACGGCTGGATTTCTGCCAAGGATGTCCCAGACGTACAAAAGTTATTGGAAGAGAATGCGAGTTTATTGAGAGAGAATGCTGCATTAATTGCTGAGTTAGAGAAAATTAAAAGAGAAAATCAATGATATGGAAGTACAGTATTTCATCGTCAGATGGGGGCTGTACTTTTTTTCTTCCCATAAAAATATCCTTTGAGTACAATAAATATTAAAAGATCTGGGGATAGGCCCATGGAATTCCATTAAGAAGGAGATAAACCATGAAATCCGCATATGAAATTGAAACCGAGCGTCTTGCTCTGCGCGTTTTTGAAGAAGAGGATGTTGAGGCTGCTAAGCGGTTTTGGGGCGATGAGGAAGTGATGCGGTACTGTCTTGGTGCCTCCGCCCATGAGAAGCTGCCTTTGACTCTTACAGCTTACCGCGAATGTCATCAGGCAAAGGGATTGTCCGTCTATGCGGTGGTGGAAAAAGAAACGGACATGGTCATAGGAGCCGGCGGTTTTAATATATCGGGAGAAGCCCATGAGGTTGAACTCATTTATCATTTTGCCAAGTCAAGCTGGGGAAAAGGATATGCGACAGAAGCGGCAAAGGCTTGCTTAGAGCTTGCCAAAAATCATGGCGGCGTGAAGCGAATCCATGCTTCTGTTGACCCTCAAAATGCGGATTCCAGCAGGATTCTTGAAAAAATAGGTTTTACATACGCCGGCACGGAATGGTTCGAAGATACACAGCAGGAAGAAGCCGTTTATGAAATCATGCTGAAATAAAGCAAGGAGGCGTATGATGAAAATTCGCGTACTAATCGCCGATGACAACTCATTCATCCGCGAAGGGATGAAGATTATTTTAACCACATTCGGGGAATTCGACGTACTCGCCACAGTAGAGGACGGCCGAGAAGCCGTCGAATACTGCCAAGCTCAAGAGGTGGATGTTGCCTTGCTGGATGTACGGATGCCGAATATGAACGGGGTTGAGGCCACCAAGCTGATTAGCGAGCAGACAGCGACCAAACCGCTCATTTTAACGACGTTTGATGACGATGAATATATTCTGGATGCCATCCGCTTCGGCGCAAAGGGATATCTGCTGAAAAACACCGACCCGGAGCGGATCCGCGATGCGATCAAAAGCATACACAACGGGCAGAGCGTCCTGCAGGATGTGGTGCTGGAAAAGCTCAAATCCCAGATGTCAGGGAGCCGGGAGTCGACGGAGAGTAAAGTGTCCGTCCCGACTGCATCCTTCGGAAAGCAGAAAGCAGGAATCAGTCCTGAAAGGGAGCAGAGTTCCCCCAATGACGGGCCCTTCGACCGCAGTTTGTTTACGGAACGAGAGCTGGATGTCATGTCGCTCATCGCGCAGGGCCTATCGAACAAGGAGATTTCTAAGGAAATATTTATTTCCGAAGGAACGACGGCAAATTATATCACAGCAATTTTGAATAAAACCGGGCTATCGCACCGGACACAGATTGCGATTTATTATCTGACGGGCAAAACCCGTTAGAGAAGGGAAAGGCTATCGCATGGAAGTTTGGACGGTTGGCAATAAAATGATCATGCTGCTGTTTGTTGTCATCGCTTCTTATTTTACGGCGGCAGCGGCTGATCCATGGTTTGTATTCTATTTTCTAATTTATTTGGCGCTGAATCTAGTCTTGCATATCGTGAAGAAGAGCGTCACCAAGCAGATAATTATTTTGGGAATTATTGTCTATTTGGTCGGTTGCACGGTTCACTATCCGTATTTTGCACTGCTGCTTCCGTTTAGCATGAATGAGCTGTCGTCCTTTCATCCGCGGAAAAACGGTTATTTGCTGATCGCCGTATTCCTTCCGATATTGTTTTTGCGCGGTGAAATGGTGATTTTGTATGCCTTTGTAGCTGCTTGGAGTTTCTTCGGTTATGTGATGGTTCGTCATTATATAGGGAGGGTCATTAAACAGGAGGATGAGCTTGAACGGATGCGCAAGGACGTGCAGAAGCTGGCGAAAAGCCTCAACGAAAACCGGGAATACGCCAGAGCTTCGGAATATATGGTCAAGCTGGAGGAGCGCAACCGGCTGGCTCAGGAAATTCATGATGGCATCGGGCATGCGATGACCGGCGCCCTGATTCAGATGGAAGCGGCCAAACGCCTTCTGGGCAGCGATGCGGCAACAGCGGAGACGCTGCTGCAAAACGCTATCGGCATCTCCAAGGAAGCAATTGATGAAATCCGGATTACGCTGAAACATAACAAGCCCCCCATGGAGCAGCTTGGGTTCAGCCGTTTGAAGACCGCGGTTGAAGCTTTTGCAGGCCAAACGGGACTCATGACCTCGGTCGTCCATGAAGGAAACATCGATCAGATCACTCCGCTTCATTGGAAAATTATTTATGAAAATGTCACGGAGGCTTTGACCAACAGTGCCAAATATTCTGGAGCTTCGGCCGTTCATGTGGAAGTCCGGGTATTGAACCGTTTTATTAAAGCCGTCGTAGCCGATAACGGCAAAGGTGCCCCCAAAATCGTCAAGGGCCTTGGCTTGATCGGGATGGAAGAGCGGACTGCACACGTCAACGGGACGGTCGTCGCCGACGGTACCCGCGGTTTTAGCATCACGACCCTGATTCCGTACGGTGACTAATGAAATTTCTCATTTGCCGTTAATCCCTCACCTAGCAAAATATGAATTTTCTCATGTAAAAAGGATGAACTTATGCACTGATATAAGAGCATCCTTTTTTATTATGATAAGGACATCGATAGCACAACGAAACGGAGTGAATGATAGATGAACGTATTGGAAATCCGGGGGCTTACAAAGAAATTTGGCGATTTTATCGCTGTTGATAATATGTCGCTGTCCATTCGGGAAGGTGAGATTTTTGGTTTTCTCGGATCTAACGGAGCTGGCAAGAGCACAACGATCAATATGGTTTCGTCGCTGCTGCGTCCAACCAGTGGGGAAATCTGGATTCTGGAGAAGGACATCATGAAGCATAGCCGCTTTGCCAAATTGAACCTCGGCGTTGTCCCCCAGGATTTAGCGATTTATGAGGATATGACTGCGTATGAGAATGTAAGCTTTTTTGCAGGGCTGTACGGTTTACGGGGGACCGAGCTGAAGGAGCGGACAGAGGAAGCGCTGACGTTTGTCGGTCTCGGCGACAAGGCCAAGAGTTTTCCGAAAAATTTCTCCGGCGGGATGAAACGTCGCCTTAACATCGCCTGTGCCATTGCGCATAAACCGAAGCTGATTATTATGGATGAACCGACCGTAGGGATCGATCCCCAATCGCGCAATTATATTTTAACCTCGGTGCGAAAGCTGAACGAATCCGGCTGTACGATTATTTACACAAGCCATTACATGGAGGAAGTCGAGGAAATTTGCTCCCGTATCGCTATTGTGGATCACGGAAAAATCATCGCTGAGGGAACCAAGGAGCAGCTGAAATCGACGGTCACCGACGTCAAAGATATTCGCATTGAATTGAAATCGGCCCAAGGCGGGGAAAGCGAAGGTTTAAAGACCATTCCGGGGGTGCGTAATGTACTTCAGGATGAACAGGTAATTCGGATTCAGAGTGATGCCGCGGTGGATAACTTGAACCGGATATTGAAGCAGCTTATGGATAATGGCAAAGAAATCCGCGCGGTTGAAGAACAGGAACCTAATTTAGAAACGGTATTCCTTACATTAACCGGGCGCAATTTACGGGATTAATAGATCGCGGAAAAGGAGGTTACCACGGTGAATATATTATCGATTGCATTAAAAGAAATAAAGCAGGATCTCCGCGATCGGCGTACGCTGGTGTTCATGCTGGGCTTCCCGATCGTCCTTATGTTAATCCTGGGTATGGCGCTGAGCAATGCATTCAGTTCCGATGTCAAAATCGGAGAGCTGAAGGTTTTGATAAAGGATTCAACCGGCGGCGGAGAGTTGTCTCAAGCGTTTAACGCTTTTACGAAGGAAGTAGGCAAAACGGGAGTGAGATTTGAGTCTCTTCAGCCTGGGATGGATGGACGGACGGAAGTTGAAAATAACCGTTATGTGGATTATGTCGAGTTGACTCCGCAAGGAATTTCCCTTTACGGCAGCAGCCGCGATACGATCGCAAGCAATATTGTGCAGGGGATGCTGGCTTCTTTTACGGATAAATATAATGCGGCTGTGGCGGTAGCCAAGATCGAACCGGCCCAAACCGAGGCGGTATTCGCGAGCAGCGGAACAGACTACATCAAAGAAATGTCCATAACGCCGAACCGAACGCCAAGCTCCGTCGATTATTATGCGCTCGCCATGACCGTGATGGTCGGTATGTGGGCGGCCATGTCAGCAGGCGGGCTGATCCAGAGCGAGATCAGTCGCGGCACAGGAAATCGGCTTATCATTGCTCCGGTAAGTAAAGGCGAAATTTTTACGGGCAAGATTTTGGGCGGAATGATGACGAATGTATTGTGCGTGATAGCGATGGTCCTGTTCAGCAAATATGTGTTTAAAGCTTATTGGGGCAGCCATATGGGGATAGTTGCCATCGTTCTGCTGTCGGTGGTCATCATGGCGATGGGCCTTGGCCTTGCATGCGGCTATATGATAAAAGGCAGGGCAGGCCGCAATTTCGTCAGTTTGATCGTTCAGCTCATGTCTTTTTTCGGAGGAGCCTATTTCCCAATCGGCGATGATTCCGGCAGTGGCTTGATGGGGTTCCTCATCAATTTGTCACCCATCCGCTGGGCTAACCATGGTCTGACGCAAGTGATTTACGGAAATGACGTATCGGCAGCCTGGCCGGTTGTTTGCATAAACATCGGCTTCGCCGTATTGTTTCTAGGTGCATCGATTATCGTGATGAGACGCCGGGAGGGATTGTAAGATGTGGAGTGAGATCTGGTTTCTAGCTACCAAAACGCTGATTGCGACATTTCGCAAACGCAGTGCGCTATTAATATACTTCGGTCTGCCGATTATCGGTATTTTGGGTTCCATACTGTTGTATGGCCAACAAGGGCAGACACAATTACGGGTTGGCGTGGTTAACGATGATCAGGGTCAACAGATTGCGGCGGATACGATCGGTTTTGTGCAGCGTCTCGACCATGTGCAAATCGTAAACGTCACGGCAAGCGAGCTCAAGGAACAGCTGGCTGCGAGCAAGTTGGACAGCGGCTTGATTATCGACTCGGGTTATTCGGAGAGCGTGCTGAACGGGAATCCAGGCCATATTTCCATCGAATCGGTGAAAGGGGCTCAAGTAACGGCGTACATGAAATCGATGCTGCACGGATATATCGATAATGTCGCGGCAATGGCGAAAATATCTGGAGGCGACCAAACCAAATTCCGGCAGCTGTATGATACTTACCATTCCTCGGACTTTAAGCTGACGTCCCAATCCGTAAATGATACATCTGTAACCAAAGCAATGTCGTTTCAATCCATCGGGTTTCTGCTCTTGTTTATGATGAACTCTGCGACCGGGCTATCGGAGCTGATTTTGAAAAACCGGGAGAACCGAACCTATTACCGCATTCTTTCCTCTCCGATCAATGCGAGGACCTATGTGCTGGCGAATGTTTTGGTGAATATTATCGTCATGATCGCGCAAATTATCGTCGCTTTGTTCTTCATGCGGGTCGTGTTTAATCTGGATCCAGGAATCTCAATGGGGGAAATGCTTATTATTCTAACGCTTTTTGCGCTTGTATCCGTCAGCGTGTCGCTGGTGATTGTAGCTTTCTCCAAAAACTCGGCGATGGCTGGAGCGCTTCAAAATCTGATTGTGACTCCAACCTGTCTGCTCGCGGGCTGCTTCTTCCCGAGAAGCATTATGCCTGAAATGCTGCGCCGCATTTCCGACTTCATGCCACAGAGTTGGGCGCTGCAGTCGATCGACAAACTACAGTCCGGAGAAGCGATGGGCAATATCTGGTTTAACCTGACGATTTTATTCGCCTTTGCGGTTGTTTTCTTCCTGATTGCAACATACAAATTCGGACGTAATAACGATACAAGAAACTTCGTTTAGCTTTCATGGTTTGCAGTGAAATATATTGGGGCATAAAAATAGCAAAGAGGTTGCACCCGGGTAAGCCGGCGTGCAGCCTCTTTGTCTTGGGCAAAACGAAACATATAATGCGGATCATACTTTCGTTTCACCCGAAGCCGATTTATTTCATGCTGATACCTTTATTGGATTGAGTTCATCAACTCGAAGAAATATTGAGGTTTATGGGTCTTATTTAGGCTATACCAAGCATCTAATGTTGTTTCTGAAAATACATCTAATGCTCTCAAGATGTGTGCAGAAAATTCCAATGGTGCTACTCCAGATGCCGTGATCAATTTCCCATCCGATACTACAGACTCCCTCTTGTAATACTGTTCGCCCGCATAAGTGGGACAGACCATCTTCAGGTATTCCATATCATTGCTTGTGTGGCAGCGTGAGTTCAGCAATCCTGTCTGAGCAAGTCCTATTGTGGCACCGCAAATCGCGGCAACCAGTATGCCTTCCTCTACACATCTCTGGGCAACTTGTAAGATCGGTTGGTGAATGGGTGCTGTCCATGTATCTCCACCAGGCAAAATCAATACATCTGTACTTGCCATGCTGCACTCCTCCAGACAGATTTCAGGGAGTATCTTCACCCCCCCCATCGTCGTCACAGGAGTCTTCTCATTCCCCACAGTAACTATTTTTGAGGGGGACATCCCCTTTTTATAAAATCTTCCCGAATTCAATTCGGCAGTTACATAACCGATCTCCCAGTCTGCCATTGTGTCAAATACATACAGATATACCGTATTACTCATGTGTACGTTCTCCTTCTCTACCCAATATTCAACGGATTCTCATCATCTATCGGTAATCCATGATTGTCTTCATCATAAAATAACTTCACTGACAACTGCTGTCAGTGAAGTTATGTTCGTTGATAATATCCCATTAATTCCGATGCAACAGCAATAAGTCTATCCTTCAACTGCTGTGGCTCGATAACTCGAATCGATTGCCCGTAGGATAAGAGAAGATGAGGAACATAAGTATCCATTGATGCTTCCTCAAGTACAAAGATTGCTTGATTTGCCGTCCTCTCTTGCAAATAGTGCCCCAAGAACCCGTGCAGACATAAGTCGTCCAATGCCTCTGCTCTGCCCTCGATAATTACAGAAAACGCTCTGTCATTGCCCACCAAATCAGGCAGCAAGTTTTGCTTAACAAACTCACGAGCTGAAAAGGCTTCGGGACGCTTAAATCGGATGGACGTACGCTTGATTTGTACAATCCGTTCTGCCCGGAAGATGCGGAGCTCATTCCTTAGGTGGCAAAATGCAACGGTATACCATTTATTATTCCAGTTCACTGTCCCATAGGGGTCTATGACCCTATGCTTGGGTTGCTCCTCCCGGACTGTGCGGTAATCGATTTCTAGAGAGCATTCCTGTTCTACAGCCTGCTCCAATTCCAGCAATACCGGCTGAATAGAAGGAGCTCCCCCTTGGTTGATTACTTCAAACCCTGCTAACTGACGATTAAGTCTGCGTTCCTGCTCCTGGTTCGAATACTTTTTCAACTTCGATGTCGCATTGTCTAATACTTCGCTCAGAGGATATCCAGCTTCTTTTGCAAAGACGGCAGCATGAAGGAGTGCCTTTTTCTCCTCCATATCAAATAGCAGAGGGGCTCTGATAAAATGATTGAGCAAGCTATATCCGCCATAATGACCTGAATCAGATACGATAGGCACTCCACTGGCACATAGTGCATCAATATATCGATAGACAGTCCTAATATTTATTTCTAGCTTTTCGGATATTTGTTTGGCAGTCATTTTAGCGCCCGAATTCAGCAGCCACAATATTGCCAGCATATTATCGTTTTTTGGCATCGCATAACCCTTCGTAATTCACTCAAGATTTAAGGACTAACATCTTACATATTTCCGTTTGAAGCCGATCTGCCCCTTCTCTACCGCCTTTTGAATATTCATGGATGCATTCAAGAACTTGCTCTTTCCAGAATCGCGATTGACCTCCACCTGGCCTACTTCCTTTGCGATCTCGACTGCCTTATCATGAAGCGGCTGATAGGATACTCCCACGGTGTAGATAAAATTATTCATCGCGTACTTCGCACGTTCAGGAGCATCATGAATCGTATTTTTCACAAGTCCCAGCATATCGTCAATTTTGGCTTCAGAGAAATCACTGTCCGGGCGATTTCCGAGCATCCAGCAATAACAGCTCCAGCCTGCCGACATTTTAAGCTCTATATCGCTTGCAATCCATTTATCGGAGACTTCTTGTGCAATATCCGTCTCTGCCAGCGTTACGGCCACCACATAATCCGATAGCATATAGAAATAGGCTTGATCAATCCACCGCTCGAAGTCCGCCGCAGTCATTGCCTCAGGATCCGCGATCACTCCGGCAAAGTACATCGCATCATAATTTCCTGTAGCATAGAGCTCCTCCGCTAATGGCTGATTGCGTTTTATTTTCCGGAAGATAGGCTTCATCTGACCTGTAGCTACTCCAAAAAGCGGCTCATGCGCGCCATTGGATAGGTATATTTTCTTGGTGCGTTCCTTGCCGAGAGCTTCAAGCTCTTGCATGACCGTCTCTAGATTCATGATTCATACTTCCTTTGCAATGGGTTGTCTTACGGAATAAGCTCGGCTTCACTTCAATATATCATAAAGCAGCCTGGATCCAATGAAATCAGAAAGAGAACTATCTCATCCGTTATCGCTGGGACTTGTACAGTATTCCCCATTATTTGGATCCACCTATTTCCCATATTGCGCTCGAAACTGTAGCGGCGTCATACCGGTCACTCGACGGAACGTATGGACGAAGTGACTATCGCTTTGGAAGCCCACAGATGCAGCAATCTCCTTCACAGTAGGGCATCTCCCAGAGAGGAGCATATCCTTCGATTTCTGAATGCGGAATTGCAGTAAATATTGATAGGGACTTATTCCCCAGCTCTTGCGGAACAATGAATTCAGATGCTGTGGACTGACCCGCAGTGTGTTCGCCATCCGTTCCAGCCCGAGATCAGGGTTCCCGTACGTTTCTTCAATAAGCAAATATAGAGGCGCTAGCCTCTCATGACCTTCAGATAAGGAGGGTTCACTGCCAGCTTGTCCGAACTGCTTGATAAGCGTCAGGAAGGTATATACCTCTAGCGAACCGTTAACCCCGGCAAGATCGAAGCTATGATTGCATTTATGATCGTATTGCCGATGAATTTCTGCGAGCGGCGAATCAGAACCCCAACTCAGCGGCTGCATATGCTGAAGATCAAGTGACGCTGTGATGGGATTGGCGAGCGCCCCATCGAAGGTCATAAACCATGTTGACCAGACGCTTGTGTCCGCACGATAGCTATGGCTCACATTCGGCTTGAGCAAGATGCCCTGATTCGGATACAGCTTCACCGTTGTTCCGTTTACCGAGAATTCTCCGACTCCCTCTAACGTATGCAGCCAGTGAAAAGCGTGATAGCCGTGTTCCCGATAGATGGCTCCCTGGTGCGTCATTAAGCCAACACTACCCAAGTGAAGCGGCAGTCCCCGGTCACGCTCCGTTGTTATGAAATGTCTGCCATAGCTGATGTCCATAACCGCTCCTCCAGTTTCATTTTTCGATATTGAAAGCGCTATATATGATATTTTATTACGGATTGGGTTCGATTAGAATAACTTACAAAGTTGATATTTATTATATCCTTGAAACGGGAGTGATCACGATTATGACGGTGAAGCTTGGATTTATCGGAACCGGAGGAATCGCCAATCATCATATCCGCAGCTTAGCTCAAATCGAAGGCGTATCCTTGACTGCATTCTACGATGTTGACCTTGGCCGTGCACAGAAAGCGGCTTCCGAGCACAATGATGCGAAAGCATACGCGAAGCTGAACGACATGCTGGACGACAATAAGCTCGATGGCGTCTACATTTGCGTTCCACCGCTGGCCCATGGGGATGCTGAACGGCAATTAATCGAACGGGCAATCCCTTTTCTTGTAGAAAAGCCGATCGGCATCAACCGCGACACCCCCGCTGCCATCAGTCAGGCGATCAAGGACAAAAATTTGATCACGTCCGTCGGGTATCACTGGCGATACAGCGAAACGGCACAAATAGCTAAAAAGCTGTTGGCTGAGAGGACTCCCGGCATGGCACTCGGATACTGGATGGGCGGAATGCCGATGGTGCCTTGGTGGAGAGTGATGACAGGATCAGGCGGACAGTTCGTCGAACAGACGACGCATATTGTCGACATGCTTCGCTTTTTGTGCGGCGAAGTGAACGAAGTATATGCCGCATACGCGCTTCAAGCAATGGGCAAGAAAGTCGAAGGAACCGATGTTCCCGATGTCGGGACGGTTACGATGAAGCTTGCGAACGGCATGGTTGCCACCATTTCCAACACCTGTATGATGCCCGTCGGCCACCACGTCGGACTCGATATCTACACGGACGAAGGTGTGCTCGAGGTGCGTGACACCTCATTGAAGGTGATCGAGACTGAGGGCGTTCAGACCCACTCCAATGGGATTGATCTCACTATCGCTGAAGATGAAGCGTTCATCCATGCGATCCGTACTGGCGACACCTCCCGCATTAAGTCCAATTATGAAGATGCGCTCCGAACTCACGAAATTACGATTGCAGCCTCTGAATCTGCCGTCTCCGGCAAACCTGTATTGCTTGGTTCATACTAGTGATTGGAGGGGATCGACTGTGAAGTTCTCATTGTGCATCGGCGCTTATGGCGGAAAAGACGTCATTTATCATTTGGAGAAAATTAAGGAGCATGGCCTGCACGGATTGGAGTATTATTCGTGGTGGAATCTTGATGATCTGAAACAAATCGCGAAGGAGCAAGAGCGCATCGGGGTTGGCATCAGCGCGACATGCACGAAGTTCTTCAATCTAGTCGATGAATCGTTCAGGGACGATTACATTGCCGGGATACGTGAAACGATTGAAGCGTGCAAGATTCTGAATGTCACTTCAATTATTTCTCAGACGGGCGACGAGCTGGAAGGCGTGCCTCGCGAGATTCAGCGCTCCGCAATGGTGGAGACGCTCAAACGCTGCGCGCCGCTACTCGAGGAAGCCGGAATCGTCTTGGAGGTGGAACCGCTCAACGGGCTCGTCGACCATTACGGACATTTCCTTCAGCGCTCGGATGAATCAGTGGAAGTGATCGATCGGGTAGACAGCCCGAACGTCAAGCTCGTCTTCGACGTCTACCATCAGCAGGTCACCGAAGGCAATGTCATTCGCAACGCTACCAATTATATCGACCGAATCAATCATTTCCACATTGCAGACAATCCCGGCCGCAATCAGCCTGGCACAGGCGAGCTAAATTACGTAAACATTCTGCGCGCAATTAAAGAAACCGGATTCTCCGGGTTCGTCGGATTGGAAGGCGGCTATACGATCGACACCGACGTAGCGGTGGAGCAATTTAAGCAGGACATTCTTACGCCAGTATTCGGAAGCGTGCAGTCATACGCATAGCGGAATCGGCACGAAACAGGACATTGCGACGTAATTTAGCCGCGATGTCCTGTTCTGCTTCCATCTAAAACACCAGCTACGTGCAATGGTTAAAGCGTTCCAACTACATCCTCAGGGCGCGGCCCTTCGATAACTGCTTACCACCGAATACATTCGCAATGCTGCCCGCAATAAACAACTGCGCAGCGAAGTAGGTCAGCATAATCCAAAAGCCTGACGCCGGCACGGCGCTGACGAACTTATTCCAGGCCAGAATCGAGTCCGACACGGCGAACAAAATCGCCCCGACCGAAGCATGCCAGTTCCGGCTCATGATGGCGGTCCAGCACATGACTGAGATGACACTCACGTAAACGGCGACCGACAGCCATAAGTCGCTATTATCGCTGTTAGCCATGATTCCATTGTTCAGTTGCCAACCGATAAGCCACGAGTATAAGCCGATTGGTATCACGCACACCAACGTTAACAACGAAAATTCCCAACGCCTTATCATGGCCGCTACATAAAACAGATGCCCTAGCAAAAAAGACAACAATCCGAGCATAAACCACTCATTTCCGTTGTTCAGCAGCAACGCGTCACCAACTATGCTAAAAACCAATCCAATCACGACCAAAACCTTATACATCTTCAACTTGTCCGCAGACGGCGAACTGACTGCGAGCACAATGATCAGCACCATCGGCAGAAGCTTGAAGACCCAGTTTAGTACGCTACTGTTCAAGGACAGCGTTGCCAAGTGAATCACACCTGTTACGATAATTGCAAAAACCAGCCATTTCCGAAGCATAAATCAAGTCCTCCCCATCATTTTGGGTATTTGCTTGAACTGATTCTGACTGATACGTATGCCTATTTTCGCGTCCACATTACTCAACTGGCTGTCTGATGCGACTGCGGTGCTATTATGAAAAAAAGCCCTTAAGCGATATTAAGGGCTAGATATTCATCCAAGTGACCAATGCCTGTCGAAGATAGCATCTTTTGATCACAAGATATACATCAGTATATAAAGACAAAGCCATTCCTGACAATGGAGTGGTTTTAGCTTATTGCAGAAAACCATAGCAAATTTGTAGTAATTCAAGAGGACAGTTGCATCAACACCATTTCACGCATCGGGCCATCCGTCCCTCGACCCGGAGGGAAGATCTATGATTACTCTGAAAAATACTGTTTGCTAACTCATAATGTAATTATAAAAAAACAAAAATGGGTAGAAATCCAGATGTATTCTGAAAATCCCTACCCATTTTATTGCACCAATAAAATATCTAACATCAATTCAACAACTTATTATTATTGGCTATATTAGACTTCCACAATTTTTAATAATACTTAGAGTCCGCTTCTCTTTTTATCTTTGAAACGTAATGGTCTCACTTACACTGCCCAGCTTCACGCTCGTCTCGCTCGGCTTAGTCTCGGCAATGACCTTACCGTTACGGAAAGAATATCGTACGGCAGCCTGCTTGCGAATCGCCTCATACTCATTCTCCGCATTCAATACGATAAAGTTGGCCGGCTTCCCTGCCTCAATCCCGTATTTATCCTCAATTTGCAGCGTCGTCGCGCTGTTCTTCGTAATCAAATCGATGCTGTTCACGATCTGCTCATAGCCCATAAGCTGTGAAGCATGAATGCCCATATGCAGAACTTGAAGCATATTGCCTGTCCCAAGCGGATACCATGGGTCAAAAATATCATCATGACCAAAGCACACATTAAGTCCTGCTTCTTGAAGCTCTTTGACCCGTGTTAAGCCTCTACGCTTCGGATACGTATCAAAACGTCCTTGCAAATGAATATTCACAAGTGGATTGGATACAAAATTGATCCCCGACATCTTCAGCAGCCGGAACAGCTTGTACGCATATGCATCATTATAGGAGCCCATCGCTGTGGTATGGCTGGCCGTTGTACGTGCGCCGATGCCGCGTTCGTAAGCTTCCTTGGCCACTACCTCAACGAATCTGGACTGCTCATCGTCAATCTCATCGCAGTGGATATCGACGAGGCGATCATATTTTTCGGCGAGATCAAATGCGATTCTCATCGAATCTACGCCATATTCGCGTGTAAACTCGAAATGCGGAATGCCGCCAACCACATCGGCCCCCATTTTCATCGCTTCTTCAAGCAGTTCTACTCCATTTGGATAGGAGAGAATCCCTTCCTGTGGAAAAGCAACAAGCTGAAGATCCACATAAGGCGACATCTCCTCCTTCACTTCCAGCATCGCCTTAAGCGCTACTAGAGTAGGGTCTGTCACATCCACATGAGTTCTCACATGCTGAATGCCCTGAGCGATTTGCCATTTAAGCGCCGTCTTCGCTCTCGTTTTGACGTCCTCTACAGAAAGAGTTTCCTTCCGCTGCGACCATCGCTGGATACCTTCAAATAGCGTACCGCTTTGATTCCACTCTGGCTCCCCTGCTGTTAAGGTGGTGTCTAAATGAATATGCGGCTCAATAAAAGGAGGAAGCACCAGGCTCCCGTTCACATCAATGACCTCATGTCCTTCTGTGGGAAGCGGACTTTGGGTAATCGTCTTGAATGCTCCATCCACAATCTCGATATTCCATAAACCTTCACGACCTCTAAGCTTCGCTTGTTGTATAATCACTGTTCATTCCCCTTTTCTCGTTTACGTTAAACTGTTTTTCCGGGAAACACTTCATACCTATAACATACAGCACAGCTGTACCGATCAAGCCATTAATAGGCGGGATGCCAGGGACGAACTGAGCAATCAGAATGCCACCGAGCCATGCCAATATCGCAATCCAGTTCACGGATTTGAAGCTCATTTCTTCGAACTTCTTATAGGAGCCACGGTTCAGAATATAGAAATCCGCTAGCAGAATCGCGCCAATCGATGGCAAAATCGAGCCAAGTACCGTCAAGAAGCCTACGAAGTTATTGTACAGCCACATCGCCATGATTGTGCCTACTGCTCCATTAAAGACAACAATGATATTCTTAGGCAGCTTCGTAATATTGGCAAAGCCCAGACTGGATGCATACAGCGCATTTT
The DNA here is from genome assembly GCF_001894745.1 of Paenibacillus sp. NAIST15-1. Classification (GTDB taxonomy): domain Bacteria; phylum Bacillota; class Bacilli; order Paenibacillales; family Paenibacillaceae; genus Paenibacillus_B; species Paenibacillus_B suaedae. The sequence goes on along the minus strand of NZ_BBYF01000015.1, from coordinate 92,532 downwards.
CATTTGTCGTCCAAATATTTAACCCTAGCACAATGATAGCCGGCATAATCAAACCTTGCAAAAACATAACATCTGAGATATCCGCTTTCCCATATACAATCGCGCCCACTGCTCCAAATAGAAACATCAACGAATTTCCTAGGAAGAAGGCAATGACCGTCGACACAACCGCTGAACGAGTCGTTTTTGCAAATCGGGCAAAATCCGGTGTCAGCGTACCACCACTGATGAAGGAACCGATACAGACGGTCAATGCTGTAGCAAGACCCATCATTTCCTTCGGCTGATAATTCATTAATCCTTGCAATCCGCCTGCTGTTGAAGTTGCTTCGAAGACCGAATAGCTTCCTAATATCGCAATCGACGGCACAGCTACGATGCCGAGTATCGCCAATGCTTTAATTCCATAGATCGCGGTCACCGTCATTAAGATTCCTGCAATCGCAATCAAGACATACACGTTCATTCCCGTTACTTTCTGAACCGGAACTGCGAACATCGCTACCCCTACACCAAACCAGCCTACTTGCGTAAAACCTAGCAATCCTGAAGATAAATAGGAACCCTTCGTGCCAAACGCATATTTCGTCAGCAAGTGAGTCGATAAACCCGTCTTTGCCGCAATATAAGCAAGCGCTCCTGTATAAATGCCCAAGATCAGATTCCCTGCCAGTACAATCCCGATAAAAGCACTGAACGTTAAGCCATTTCCTAACGCTCCGCCTGACCACATGCTTGCCGAGAAGAACGTAAATCCAAGCATTACGGCGAGTATTTTCCAAAATCCATTCCGATGTGCTTGTGGTACAGGTTGCAATGAGAATTCCAAATCCACTTTTTCCATTATCCATCCTCCAGATCGTCTAGATACCGAGTATGCTCAAGCAGATGGAACAGGCGGGAATGATCGATGGCTTTCAGGAGCAATAAAAAAGGCTTATTGCCCAGTTGCCCTGACAATAAGCCGTTTACGATCGCAGTAAAACAATAGGTACACGTGCATATACACACGTATCCCTATAAAGATCATACATTCCGCTGTCCTTGTCAGCCTCACGGGACTGAATTAAAGGTATCTTATTAAATTGTCACTATTATAAATAAATATATCAGTATCAACAAGTGTAAATATTGGAAGTTACGTAAGCTGCGACGGGCAGGACATCGATGATTGGCTGTCATTCCCCTCCAGAAGATGGTTTTTCACTAAGTCATAGATTTTACGAACTTTTTCGTCCAGCAGATCCAGATGCACGATTCTCGCTTCACGTATATATTCTTTCCCCTCCACGTAAAGCAATAAAACGGGCGCGGTGAAAACAGAAAAACTCCCGGCAACCGCCGGAACTTCTTGAGCATTGATCGTCGCCAGTTGGATATCCGGGTATTTCGTCAATAATTTCTGTACCTGCGGCCGCAATCCATGGCACACACTGCACCCTGTCATGGTGATATAGAGAAACGATAATCGATGGCACCTTATAAATTCATTTGCCGATTCGACACTCGTTAATTGTTCATATTCTCTCATGGTTCCCTCCAAGTGTAGGAATCTCTCATGTTCCACAAGGGATGGGATATATTCCCACCTACTTGTTATACGGTTCTACGTAATATCTATAGTACGAAATATAAGGGCACCCATTTGGGTACCCTTTATAGTTGACAGAGTTCAGGATGGAAAATTGCAACCGTGTAAATTCACAATTCACCAACTCAAGGCATTAATCCAAACTTCAGCGGTATTAGGATTTTCCCTCTTAATCCAACTGATCGTCCAACATAGCGTCAATGACCTTCAATATCCTCTTTTGCTCATTTAGACTTCTGATTCGGAGCCTATCCACAATTTCTGCAAGTGTAGAATCGTTCCCCTCTCCACTCACAGGTTGGATGTAACTAAAGAACTCCACCATCGAGAGGTTGAGCGCACTCGTAATTCTAGCCAGTACTACGACGGAACATACCTTTTCAGAACGTTCCAACTTGCCAATATAAGTCTCGTGTAGCTCAGCCTTGCTTGCAAGTTCCTCCTGGCTTAGTCCGCGTAGTTTTCGAAAGTGCCGAATGCCTTCCCCTACCATCTTCATAAAATCACTCACAGCAATCACCCTAAGCAAACCATAGACCAGCCATTTGCACACTCCAAGATACTATAGGGTTTATTTTATTAATATATACCCTATAGGGATTTATTTTTGATATAATAAGATTGCCCTGTTTTAAAAAAAATAAACTAAAAGGCATAATAAGAAACGCTACTTAGAACTTTACAAACTTAATCATCTCAACAAGTCCCCGTATCGAATCGGATATATGATATATAAACAAGGAAGGAATGAGTCCTATTAGAGTGCAATGCATATTCCCCGATAGCTCAACTGCGGATGTCTATGTTTCCGAAATTGGAGAATTTCTTCGTCTCACAAAATTAGTAAACGGGATAACAATGGAAGGAATCAATTATAATGTAGTTCATACAGAGCTAATTGTAGAAAAAGAAACTTTCTATATTTCAGTGCTATTGAAGCATAGGCATGTACAATAACAAGCTCAACCTGAAGCATGGCAAGGATAAAATTTACATCATTATAGGGGTGTCATTCATGAACGATTATTTTTTTCATAGGAATACCGGGCATAGATCACACCCTACGACTATTACCATCCTTTCTCTAAAATATTACTTATGTACCGTATTCCTTTGTCATCGATTTTCAGCACCCATTTTACATGATTGAAATATCCGGTTTTATTTAGAATACATACACCTTCAACAATAATATCGTCCCAAGGAAGGGCTTATCTATTTTATGGACTATCTGGTCTACCGTAAAGCTCATTTCTTATCCTCCCCCATTATCCAATTTGTCTGTTCAAGGCCATCGACTGAACAACATGCTTCCAAGTCGCCTAGCTCATACCTTATAGAGGGACAACCAGCCTTCTATTCCCAACAAAAGCAATTAACACAAATAAAATTTCCCGCCGCCACTTAGATACGCTTCAGCTTAACGGTCATATCGGCGGAAATAAAAAAGAGCTGGCGCCTCCAGCTCTTTCCGATTTGGGTCCATTCCAGTCTGGCATTACACCTATTAATCTTCTAATTCGTCCTCAAAATCATCATCATCCAGCACGTAAGAACAAGAATTATGTTGAATAAAGCGTACGGCATTTAATCCTATCATTTGAGCTGCTTGGCTAGTATTGCCGTCCGGTAAAATAGGTGCGATGGAAAGATCAGCGACTTTAAGATTGGTTGTACCGAATACATCCAGCTGTCCGTTGACAACTCCATCTTGAACGCTTTTCCCCATCTTGCACTGCCCGCCATAATGATAGAAATTTGAATACGATGCTCTTACGAAATCACTAAGCTGCTTCTTTTTTTCTGCCTAATCGGGTATTTGGAAAACTGCCTCCGGAGGGTACACCACAGCTTTTATCCCGCTATTATTTACTCTAGCCTCTTGAATAATGTTGTACATATTAATATATTGATCCACCAAGAAATCCAGATCATTTGTTGCCTGTTGCAATGGGTTAAAGGAAAAGGACGGCAGTGCTTCGGGATCGCTGTGGGAGGCCATAATCGTACCCTTACTCCGTGGATTAAGGTCTATAAGACCAAAACTCATAACATTGATTTGCTTATTTACTAAATCCAGCTCCCACCCATTGCTTGCTATATCTGAAGCTGGAATAAAGAGTGGTGCGGGGACTCCTAGAATTTGAAGGCGGCGGCCCTCCCCTACATTATCCTTATTTTCAGCTGTAAATGCGCCTAAAATAATCGGTTGATTAGGATCATCACCAACTACCGGTAGTATCTGTGATGTTAGGCGGAACACAAAATATTGCTGCTGCAACGGAGCAACAGTTAGCTTCTATGCAGGAGGTTACTTCTTCTGCAAATATACTGTCCAGCATGGCAGAAGAACTCCAAGAGAAAATAAGGCAGTTTAAGTTGTAACAGGAGCAGAATGCTTGATAAATGGTCTGACTTGAACAGATAAAAGGAGGCTGTCCCAAAAGTAGAGCAATCTACTTGGGGGATGGCCTCTTTGATTAGCATAATCTGCCGAATTGAACAAATTACCATTCATAAAAATTCTCTTCGATCATTTCCTCGAATGAATTGGCTAATACCTTGATCTCCCCGGTATCGTGATACCCGATGAAAACCTCTCCTGTCTGATTCATGAAAATCGGATCGCCGGATCCATCTATGGAAATGACATAACTGGTTCGTAAAACCTCTGCAAAGGGATGTCCCTTGAATTGCTCTCGAAACCCCAACGTCAAATCGACAACCGTTTCATTGCCGAGACTAGAGCCATTAGAGAATGCATGTATCGCAAGACCTGCATATGCTCCTCCAAACGTCTTGATAAAGTGTACGTAGTCCTCATGAAAGTTTACATTCAGCCGTTGCTCCGCACTAACAATTTCCTCTTGGCTTGCCGGAATGCCTACTAGTGTTTCATTAACTTCCTGATGAAGAAAAATCTTTAATCTCTCCATTAACGCATCCTTCATAGGTAATCCCCTTCTCAATAATTCCCCAGTTTAGTTCAGCAGTTGTTCCCCGTTTACAATCTCCTTTCAATCAGTAATCGCGAGCTGCATCGAACCAGCGCCCGGCCATCTCCTCCGTTATAGGCTGGCCGATCAGGTGATCGGACTGGCTGAGTTGCCATACTGCTTCGCCAAGATCTTCTCTTTCGGTTGTTTCGATGCCTTTGAGGGTATTGAAGCGCATGGTGAAGGTGGTAATGGCTGCCTCGGCATCAGCAAGGCTGCGAGCCTGCGCCAAGGATGCCTGTGCAGCATTGTAAGCTTCGTTAGCCAGTTTGGCCAGACGTTTAGGCCAAGACGAGAACGGGCGGCCGTATTCGCTCTCCCACCACTCAGGCTTTCGCAATTGGCTCACTGAAGCATAGCCGGCCCATGGGCGTGTCTTGGCGCGTGTTTTCACTTGCTGCCTTAAGCGCTTGCCCGCGGCCTCTTCCACATTGTAGGCGATAAATCCTTCAAGCAACGGCCACGTGTCCAAGGAGGGCATGTCCTCTAAATCAGACATGAAGCGCAGCTCCAGATTCGTTAACCGGGCATGACGAGCCAACAAGTCCATGTCGCAAAAGTTCCCCCATAAGCTCAGTGAGTCAAGATTGGGGAACCGGTCTAGACAGTCCAGCGATATGGGCTGTCCCAGCGGCGTGTTTTGCAGCGTCAGGCTCGTCACCTGGTGCAATTCACCGAGGTCGGGCAGTCTGAAAGGAGGATCATTCTTGCGTCGGCCGGTGCGCGGCGCCAGTGTCAGAGAATACGGCATATTTCCAGTAGCCGATAAGCGTAATAGATCGCCAGACACGTTCAGGCGGAAAGATCCCTTCGGAAGCTTCAAGCTCAGACGCTCTGCGGACTGGCCCAGCTCGATATGCAAGCCATGCACAATGGACTGACTGGCGTCCACCACCGTATCTGCAGACAGGATTGGAGCCCACGTCATCTCTTCAATAGGACGTGTCCGCGCCCAGTCCAAGAAGCCCGTGTCACTGCCTGAATAGTACAAAAATCGCGGCCAAGGCGAGCCCGCTGGCGTAGAAAAGGCATCGAATACGGTCCAATCGATGCGCGCGTCTGGCTCGACGTGAAGATCCACCCTTTTCCCCAGTTGCGGCGGTCCGATTGATAGGCTGCCCACGCCGGGCCGAAGGACAAGCGTGTGGCTGTGAGGGCCCGTCAGGTCAATGGGATAACTACCATCTTCTGTAACAGAATCAGAAGAGTGAGCTTGGTTATGAATTGGCACTTCCGTCATCCTTTCTTCTACCTTTGATTACATGTTTGATGCTCATTAGCTAATATAGCCCTATATAATATGTATCTTAATTTCATTATAATGATCGCTTGTCCTGAATCCACCTACTTATTACCTGAATTCTGGAAGTGCGCATGAGTCATCCCCTCATGAAAAAAAAGGGTGTCTCTCTGTCATTTCAGGACTTCGAGACACCCTCTTTTGAACGATTCCACATCTTCTACATGCTCGCCCTACTATAAAATTAAAACGTATTGTATACCTCTTCACATTCTTCTGCAGTAGGTTCATAAAAACAATGCTTCTTCCATCGTCCTGCGAGTGGCTGATTATACCAAGTGTCCGGGCATGGCCCGGGATTTTCGAACGTTCCTGGACGGAAATACCATAGGGAGAATTTAGCTGGCCAACTCCGCTCTCCATTCACAGCCCGTCGCGCCAGACGCCGTTCCCTATCTCTTGCGTTTTGATAGTACAAACCATGTTGCAACGCTTCGAACGCATGCGGCTGGTTGATCATTTGGGGAATTGTCCGGATGCCTTTAAAATCAGAGCAATTCGCTCTTACTCGGTTAATGCCAACATTTCCAACAAGGAGCATGCCCTGTTCGCCTTCGGTCTCAGCTTCAGCTCGAAGCAATCTTGCCAACATATCAATATCCTGTTGCCTGGCTTTTACGACTGCCATTTGCTCACCTCTTTAGATTTCTCTAGACTCATCATATTGTAGGCGAAGCGGAAGTGTTACTCTGGCAGAAATAAAGAGCGTATCAATCAGGGCAACCTGAGATCGGTGCCCTGAATTACATACGAAATTAATTTATTTTAACGTCATCGCGCAATACAAATTTGCTTAAGTCATTCTGCAATTGCTGTGACATATCCCTTAACTCTTTGGCGGAAATTTGGATTTTCTCCGCGGAAACTAGTTGTTCTGCTGTACCTGTAGCCATTACCTCAGCTTCATTCGATGTACGATGAGAAATATCGGATACATCTGCAATAGAAGCCACCACTTCCTCCATTCCAGCTGACATTTCCTCAGTGGTTGCGGATACGTCCTGAATTTGTTCACTTACAAGCTTAACCTCACTAAGAATGCAATCAATGGTCTCCTTCGTTCGCTCAATAGATTCCATTCCCATATTCGTCTCGATTTGTATCGAATCCATAGCGGATACCGTTGCTCCAACAAGAGATCGAATATCAATCAATAGGTCAGAAATGGATTTCCCAGAGCTTGATGTTTCTTCAGCAAGCTCTCCTATCTCTTGTGCAACTACGCTAAATCCACGACCATGCTCTCCCGCGCGTGCTGCTTCAATATTTGCATTTAAGGCAAGCAGCTTTGTTTGCTTTGCAATCTCCAAAATTGACTCTATAATTTGACTTATACGTACTGAATGCTCATCAAGCTTAGCTACAATCTGGGCAGAGTCGGCCTGAGTCTTCTTAATACTCTCCATTTGATCCATGGTTTCTATCAGTTGCTGATTCCCAATTACTGCATTTTCACTTGCGCGAATGGCAACCGAAGCAACCTCAGATGCCGCTTCCGCAACTCGTGTAATCCCAATCGCCATCTCATTCATTGCAGATGACGCTTCCACTGTCGTTCTCTTTTGTGAAGCTGTCCCATCCGATACTTTCTGCACAGAATCGGCAACTTTCTTCATATCCTGTATAGATTGATCTGAGATTCCAGTTAGTTGCTGGGAGGATTGAAATGTTGTTAAGGAAATTTGTTGATTTAAGCTAAGCACTCGATTCATCGATTTTTGCATTTCATTAAAGGCCGCACCTACAAGCTGCAGCTCATCCTTAGTATTCAGTACAATGTCTTGGGAGAAATCCCCCTTCGCCATCGACTCCGCTCTTTGCTTTAAGATACTCACTGTATCCATAACACTCCTAAAGAATGCTACATAAAATATGACTACTAATAGCAAGACTACTACCATGATCACTAATGTTACATTGCGCTCAGCAGTGTAGTCATCAATACGTTCTTGAAGAATATGATCTAATTCCATTATGGCTAGTTTGAATACCTCATCCGCTGTTGTGATCGCAACCGTCCCTTGAGTGAAAAAGGTATCAGGATTCATGCTCATCTCTTGCTTATGTATAATTTCTTGTTCAAGTAAAACAAGATAGTTTTGAATATTTTGTGCAACCTGCCCTCCCTTCTCAACCAGATTCACATTAATGTTACTCTGAGATTCCGCAATTTTGGAAAGGGATTTATTTAGACTGACAAGAGCAGTCTTACTCTCATATTCTCTCAGGAGTAGCTGGATTTTCAACTCATCCGTTAGTGTTCTCGATGCAAGAATACCATTGCCAGTTCCCCGAATAAAAGCGGAGTTTTCGATCAATGCAGGCAGTTCCTGAACGACCAGCCTCATCAAATAGTATGAATTAATTTCATTATCAAGTGATAATTCAGACTCATCGGCACTGCTGACAATAAGTTCTTCTATCTGCTCCACCAGTTTTGAATGACGAACAAAACTATCTGATGCCTTTAAGCTTTCATAAGAATCACGCAGTTCAATCCATTCTCTATGAATAGAAGCCCATTTTTCATATGACTGGGGCAGGTTTTTTTTCTGGAATTTTGTTTCGATGTTTTCAATCAATTGAGCAATTTCTTGTAGCTTCGCCTCAATAGCACTCTTTGCTTCTTTATTTCCATTCAAGTAACCATTAATAAGCCCACGTTGTTGTTGTACTTGTAGCATGAAGGGCATTATTTCACTGATCTGCTCAACCCCAGCTTGTTCGCCTTTGATGAATTTTATTTGAGTTTGCTGTGTCGCGTTCCAATTATATAGAAGGACTACTATTGGAATAATAAATAGTACACTGATGAGCATAAACTTTTGCCCATATTTTAGCCTCGATAGAATCGAAGTAAATGGACTTAATAATCTTTCTAACATACTTTCTTACCCCCATGATGTATTCTCTTAGATGTCCAGTATATTTTACCGATGAAGTTTACCAAACACTTGTGATAAATATCATAGCCAGCAACCTTTTCTAGCAGATAAATAGGATGAAGCCATTTCTCTTGAAACGCTGGAATGATGCTCACCCAGACATCTTTATGAAGTTGGTTTCCATTCATGAATCTTGCTGGAGTGTTAGTTATGCGCTAGACGCTGAAGTCATGGACGCGTTTTGCGTAATCATGTATGGATAAAAGCCTCGCCCCAGTGATGATTGTATTTAAAGTGATTCAGCAACATCATGGCAATACAGTAGCCTATGATTGCTTAAGACGATCGCGAGAAGCTTTATTCGCATTTAATCGAAATATCGCGAAGGAATCCGTCATGATTGACATCGTAAATCAGCTTGGACTGGATGGAGAAGCGATCATTCAAGATGCTGAACATCAATCCGGACAATCCTTATTGAATGAGGATTTTAGACTCGCTAGAAGCCTTGGTGTTCGAGGCTTCCCAACGATCGTCATGATCAATGAAGAGAATAAAGGAGCCAAAATCGTAGGTAGTCGTCCGTTGGAGTCTTATGTTGAGGGCCTTCAGCAAGTGTTAAATACGGGAGAAATTAAGCCAAGGCAACAACCATCACTTTCGAACTTACTTTCGCAAGAAAAGCTATTATTTTCTAAAGAAATTGAAGTGATGTATGAGATCGACAAGTCGGGGATCAACGCTTTTGTTGAAAAAGAACTTGCACCAGGAAGTTATGAAATAGGGGATCTCTTAGGGGAGTTCTACTATACAACAAAGAGTTCTTGATGGGGAACGTTGAAAATGAGCGAAAATAACCATTCCTCTTAATTTCGGTGCGTTTGCCATGTCTGCCCACGACATTCATAAAAAATTTATAATATTCCCCCTTTCATCTTTATAATTTTTTTGTAATCTGGAGCAAGTTCGTATTTGTGGTAAAGGGAGGGATATCGGCATGAGGTTTTGGGAAATAGGCTTGATCGTTGTTAATTTTGGCCTGTTGTACTGGACGGTAATCGCGAACAAGAAAGGCGGACGGGGATGGTTCATCCCTTTAGGGATCGCCTACACTTTGGTAATTGTGCAGATTGTCGTGGAAGGTGGACGGTGGGAGATGGTTCCGGCCTACTTGACGCCACTCTTATTGATGGCTTATTTCTTCATTAACAAGCGGAAGAAAGCCAGTAAAAGCCGGATTGCTGTTACCGTTCAAGCGATGCTATTGACCGTATATTTGTTGGTCTCGGTCGTGCCACCTGCGATGCTGCCAGTATTCTCGTTTGAACAACCCACGGGGCCCTATGCGGTCGGAACGACGGTTTATCATTGGGTTGACGATGAGCGGCGAGAAACATATTCGGATAACACTGCTGATAAGCGCGAGCTGATGGCGCAGATTTGGTATCCGGCCGCCAAAGGCGTCGGAGAAGAGAGAAGCCCATATCTCCGGAACGCATCTAAGATGACGACAGCCATATCAAGCAAAATGATGGGTCTTCCGGCTTTTGTGCTAAGCCATCTAGGGTTGATCAAGACGCATGCTTTGGTGGAGGCTAGGCTCTCGGACTCGGAGAGCCGGTATCCGGTTCTGATTTTCTCCCATGGGATGAACGGGTATCGCAATCAGAATATGTACCAGCTAGAGGAGTTGGCCAGCCACGGCTATATCGTAATCGCTATCGATTATGCCTACGAAGCTGCTGCCTCCGTTTACCCTGACGGAAGAGTCGCCGTGAGTAAGACCGACCCTAACTTGACTTCGATTGCTCAGTATGGGGGGCATATCCCGCTTTGGACCAGCGACGCTGCGTTTGTGCTCAATCAAGTGGAGAAGCTCAATCAGAAGGATACTGCGGGTCGATTTACAGGCAGAATCGATCTTGAACGAATCGGCATGCTTGGACATTCATTCGGTGGAGCCGTTACGGTGCAAATGTTACAGAATGATTCGCGTGTGAAGGCTGCCCTTAGTATGGATGGAGGGTTTTATGGTCCGCCGGTTTCGGTCAAAGGATTCGGAAAGCCTTTCTTCATGATGTATTCAGACGAGACGTACAGCAATGTAATGATTTCTTACGATGATGTCGCCAAACAGTTAGGTGGGGTAAGCCGTGAAGCGTTCGAAGCCCCGAGGAAAGAATATATCCAAAAATCGGGCTATGCTCTGGCAGGCGGAGGGATGTCGATCCTTATTCCGGGTTCAAAGCATGCAAGCTACACCGATCTTGCGTTATTCTCTCCCCTGCTTGGCCTCAGCGACGAAAACCCACGGCGGGATCACCGCATCGTGAACGAATTCAGTGTTGCCTTCTTCGATCGGTATTTAAAAGGGAAGGACGATTCTGCGCTGCAAGTTCTGGCCGCCAAGTACCCAGAAGTGAATTTCAAGGTGAACAACTGATCCATAGCATCGATTCTTACGTCGCATGCTCTCCACAGTGACCCACGTTCTTTGGCGATGGGTTGAAGTTCTGCCCCCGCAACCAACTTACACATGTAGCTCGGCACATATATCAAAATGCCTTTAATCCACATTCAGCGGGTTAAAGGCATTTTTGCGTTATCTTATCATTTCACGGCTCTTTGGGCGATAGGAGCTCTGTCTATTATTTGTATAATACCTTATCTACATTGTACTTAGCCTTGTATTCGTTAATAATGTACGTCTCGTATATTTCTCTATGGACGGCATCCTCAACCAAACAAACCTCGATCTTGGTTACTTCCTCCCGATTATCTTTGATGACCGACACCGTATCCTCGAAATGCTTCTTGATCCGAGGTCTTAGCTTCCGCGCCTTGCCGACGAATAGGAGTTCATCCTTATCATTGTAGAACATAAAGATCCCCGCTTTATCTCTAGGAATCTGAATGAAATCCGTAAACCCGTATATATGGCTTAATTTAGGATCAATCTGTTTGTAAATCGTGACATCCGGTGTTGGAATCGTTATTTGTATCATAAACATTCACTCTCTCTTCTGTGTCATTGTTATTTTCGGTTCGCCTCATGTTCTCGAGTCTAGGTTATATTCTATCTATTATGGACATACCTGTCTATTCCATGCAGGAAGTTCGATGGTAAGGTACTTAGTTTCAAGGCAGAAAAGGCGCTGGGCTTATCGCGCCATATATTCTTGACCTAGTACAAAGACCCCTTTTTCGAGGGGTCTTCTTTTCAATAAGAGAGGTGTATTTTAAAGCAACTTAATCAGCTCTTCTAGCTCATCAACCAATATCTTTGCGGATTCAAAATCAGTATTTTTTAAAGCCATTTCTATTTTCATTTCAACTGCTTTTTTATTTTGTTCCGCTTCTAAATAGTCTTTATTAAAATGACTAGCATAAATCATCTGTCTAAATTTACGCATACTCATTTTTCTTATCGTCTTATCGCCGATGATTAAAACATAATCCATACCATTTACAACAGAATAGAAATCATGAGAAATCATGAGAATCGCACCTTTATAGTCTTCAATGGCTTTCTCCAATGCGATTTGTGAATAGGTGTCTAAATGGCTTGTCGGTTCATCTAGAAGCAATACGTTTGCTTTACTGGCAGCAACTTTGGCCAATTGAAGCATATTTTTTTCTCCACCAGATAAAGATGCTATCTTCTGATTAACGATTTCTCCTTCAAAGCCATAGTGTGATATATACGATCTAACCTCATCATAAGTGCTAAACCCAGCATCAATGAATTCTTCTAGTATTGTATTAGAATCCTTTAACACTTCGCCTTGAAGCTGAGATAGATAAGCCACTTTAGCATCTGCATTTATTTCAATGGAATCATGATTATTGTTAAAGATATCTCGGAGTAAAGTCGTTTTTCCGGTACCGTTTGGACCGATAATGGCTACTTTATCCGTAGATTTTATCTCAAAGTTAACATGGTCTAGCAGCAGCTCATCAAAGGCAACGCGATAATTATTAACATTTACAACAACGGTATCTTCCATTTCATGATCCATATCAAAACGAATATTCGGTTGCTTCATATCAACAAATGGCGCTTTAATTCTACGTGCTTCCAATCTTTCTTGAAACTTAACTCTGGCTTTTAGTGCTCTCCCTCTAGATGCATCTGCATTAACAGTCGCGATAGCTCTAAGATTATCAATGATGTTATCGTATCTCTCAATTTCTTCTTGTTCAGCGACTGCGATTTCTTGCAACTCAATTTTAGTCTGAAGTAATGAGAAGTTATAATCAATATATCGCCCATCAAATTCTTGGATCTCTTTATTTTCAAGGTGTATAATTTTGTTGAAACAATGATTCAATAGATATCGGTTGTGCGTAACAACTAGCAGCATTCCTTTGTGAGAATTAATAAGATTTCTGAGCGCATTTAGGTTTTCAAAATCTAAAAATACATCGGGTTCGTCCATAATCATTAAGTCTGGACTACTAAGCATTTCCTTCATCACTTGAATAAGTTTGAATTCCCCACCACTCAGATCGGATACCCTAACATCTTTTAGCTTCATGAGGTTTGCTAGATTTAGTTTCTTATTAATTTTGCTCTCGAAATCATCCCCACCGATTGAATCAAATGCGTCTAAAGCTAATTGATACTTTTCTAATAATGAATCAATATCCGATGATGTTTCCATCTCTGTACAAATAGCTGTTATTTCATTTTGTATCTTAATAAATTCTTCCGCTATATATTCAAAAACTGTTGTTTCTTTTGTTTTGTCTTGTTGAGAGAATTGACTTACATGCCCAATTTTGCAAGTCGGGTCAACTTCTAATTTGCCCTCGAACAAATATCTTTCTGGATCCATCAGTATATCTATTAATGTACTTTTCCCATTGCCACTCGTTCCTATAAAAGCACAATGCTGTGCCTCTTCAAGCGTAAATGAAATGTTTTTATATAGTTCTTTTTGCGGGAATGAGAAGGATAAGTTATCAACCTTTATCACAAGTATTACCTTCCTTTATAACTAAAATAGTGTCTATTCTTAGGTGTATTACAAAATATAGATTTTGAGTGTAACACTGTTTACAACCAACTTCAAACCATTTGAATCCCATCGCTTGGAATATCGGTAAAAAGTTCCATTCTGCTTCCTGACGAATAGCCTAGCTGTTCCATTTCATTTGAGTTGTACAATAAAAACTTGCCGTTACTTATGATACGGTTCAGCTTAACGGGTCTATCAGCGAAAATGAAGAAAGGAGCAGCCAAGGATGCTCCTCATTCAATCACTTATTTATCACCTAGCTTTATCCCTGCTATTCAACCTGTTATGTACATGAAAAGTTACCTTTGTCCCTGTACCTAACGTACTTGTGATATGAAGTCCTGTTCCGAAGTGCCTTTTTAATCGCTGATCCGTATTAATCAATCCTACACCTGAACGACTATCCACTTTTCTTTCTAATATTCGTTGCAATTGAACCTCGTCTATTCCATCCCCATCGTCTTCAACGGTTATCTCTGCATGCGTCTCATAGACAAAAATCCGAATAAGAATCGTTCCTCCACGATTGCGCTTCATTATGCCATGTCTTATCGCATTTTCAACGAGAGGCTGGATCGTAAGAAATGGGACTTTTATGCCCCCGTAGCCATCTATCTCCCAAATAACCTGTAACCTTTCTTCAAACCGAGCCTTTTCAATATATAGATAAGAACGCACTAGACTTAATTCCTCTTCGATAGGAACAAGCCTATCCATATTTTGAAATTTAAATTTATTCCTCAAAAAATTGCTGAATTCATCGAGCAAATTACGCATTTTATCCAAATCAATATCGCTTAAAGCTGCTACAGCATTCAACGCATTAAATATAAAATGAGGCTGGATTTGCGCTTGCAGCCATGCAGCTTCTAATCGCAGTTGTTCCCGAACGGATTGTTTAATCGTAATTAACGCCTCGATCCGTGATTTTATTTCTATTGCTTCCACTGGCTTCGTCACATAATCGTTTGCCCCCGCTATAAAACCGCTCTGAATATCTTTCGGTTGGCTTCTTGCGGTAAGGAGCAGAATGGGAAGCTCTGTGAGTGTAAACCGCTCGCGAATCATGCGCGTCAGCTCATAACCGGACATCTGCGGCATCATAACGTCGGAGATGACCAGATCCCAGTCCTTGGTATCCAGCAAAGCCAACGCTTCTTTACCGCTCGTTGCCATCGTTACTTCGTATTCGTCAGGTGGCATTATGGCTTCAAGCACTTGAAGATTGACAGGATCATCATCGACGATTAATACAAGCGGACGAGTACGATTTATTTGGAATGGAGTTGTTGGTGTTGCCCCTTTCGCAGCTAGCGGAAGTTCCATTTGGTCCAAATCATCAGTAGAGGCTATTTTTTGCATCGCCATCGATTGTAATACGAACGGTTCCAATCGGTTCGAACCTTCACTTTCTTCCTCCGCTTCCTCATCCGCCAGATTTAACGAAAATGTAAATTTCGAGCCTTCCCCTACAACAGAGGATACATCTAACGTACCTCCATGAAGCTCAATCAACTGCTTGCTTATGCTTAAACCTAACCCAAAACCGCCTTCTATCATCGTCACACTCGTACTGCCTTGCTCATACGGACGGAATAAGCGCTTAAGCAGGTGCTCATCCATTCCGATCCCCGTATCGGCAATCACAATATACGCTCTGCCGCCTTTGGCAAAAGCTTGTATCGAAATTGTCCCTTCATTCGTATATTTCACAGCATTATGAAGTAAATTGAACACGATTTGGATCACTCGATTCTCATCCGCAATTACCGGGGGAAAATCTTCCGAAATCTGATTTGCAATTGTGATAGACTTTACTTCTGCGTTAAATTGCAGCATATCCATTACTCCAGTCACAATTGGCTGGATAAATATTACTTTCCTTTGTAAACGTGGATTGCCTTCCCGTAAACTCATCACGTCAATCAAGTCGTTTAATATCCATGACAACCGACGTCCTACAGATAAAACCGTTTCAAGCTCCTTGATACTCCGTTCCTGCAATAAATGCTGTTCCCTTTTTAAAACGGATTGTGACATGTTAAGCATGGTATGCAGCGGATTTTTAAATTCATGTGAAGTGTTTGCCAGAAATTGATCCTTATGGTCATTCATTCTTTGCAAGGTTGCAGCAAGCTCTTTGGTGTTCGCATGCATGATAAAGTAACCCTTAAACCATTCAGAGGCTAAACAACCCATCGCAATAATCATATCGAACGGATAGTAGACAAGACTCAAACCGCTATTCAGCAAGATTAACGACCAAAGAGAATGGTTCACCAACGCTAGAAAAGAGAAAAGCAGTAAAAGATTGCTCTTTAAATCTTTGATTACTTTTTTAAACATTGTAATTAACGTGATAACTCCAGCAACAACAACTAATAAATAATAAACCGGAAAGAGCATAATCACTTGAGGTGGATCTAAAAACAACGTGATGCCGGCAGTCCCTAGATTCATTACTTTATAGATAGGGTACATCCTACGCCAATATGGAAGCTCGCGATGATTCATACACTGGAGCAAAGCATAGGCTGCAATAACGAAAGCAATATTAGTCAGCCTAAAATCCCAATTACTTCCAATATAAAATAATTGATGGAACAACTTCTCATCCGTACTAAAGACACTCGTGATCGTTACACATAATGCAAGCAAACTGAAATAAAGCAGCTTCTTTTCCTTATTTCCTAGTACATACAAAATAAGTGCATAGACAGCATGCATAATAAATATAATCGCTGCCAAAAACTGCATAAAAACGGAAGCATTCGTCTCTTTGGCTATAGCTTCTTCTGAACCAAATTTAATGGATCGGACAATGCCCCCGCTTCGACTATCCACATAATTCGCCGCCTGAATGACGATTTCGATTACACCGTTGTCATCTGCTGTAAAGGCTGTAGAATAAGGTAGGTCCTTCGAAATATATTCATCCTTTGTTGTCGCCACCTGTCCAGATTTAATAAGCAAGCGACCGTTTACATATAATTCTGATGCAGTGCGTACGCTGGGTACACGAATACTATAATTAGGATGCTTTGCAGGGTCTACATAAAGACGCAAACGATAAGAGCCATATCCGTATGGAGATGGCTTGTCAGCATGCAAAGCTTCATTCCATCCTCCCGGTACCTGAATATGCATTGGCGCATTATCGCCTAACAATTGTTGCCGACTACCATCTATCAACCATTGCGAGGGATAAAACTCCCATTCCCCATCAAGTAAGAGAATGCTGCCATCTTCTGCATTCCAATTGCGCAAATCAACGAATTGCCCATTATGAATTGACGCCTGTTTGGGAACATGAAACGCTTCCATCCATAAAATGCGCAAACCGGTTAAAACAAATAATATGAACACTAGCAATAATATAATATAGCTCTTTTTCATTTGATATTTGGATGAGTGAGTTTCCAAGAAGTATTTCTCCCCTAGTCATTTTCTTCTAAGACATTTAAATAAACACTCTCCATAATTTACCACAGTTAATATAGCAGAAAAACGGACGATAGAGACATCTTTATGTCTATTAAATAGAAATACCTACTTGGAATTACGCGAGTTTGTTGTTCAAAGGAAATTTCGTGCTTGGTATTTGTTTCATCAATTAGTTGGCTCGTTTTTGGGTTTAATGGAAGTCATTTTAATTTGGGTGAGGTTTTCTAAGTTGATTTCAATTTGTAATTCGGTATGCTCATTAATAGCGATTAGGATTTTATCTTTAATTTCTAAGCTTTTTATAGGGTTTGAATTTTCAAAAAATATTCCCCATACCAAACGGTCTTCAGCATCCGTACAAGCAATAAATCCTTCATTTCCCATTTGACCATCACCGCCACAGATTTTCCTGTCTTGATAATCAATACTGACCCATTCATCAACGATCGTCCAACATTCAACATTATACTTTGATATGCTTTCAATGGTTGTGTCACACAAGGGAGAGCAATAAAATTTACTTTCATTTGTGTTGGGGTTATATGCGCTGTAACAACTTAAGATTGTTACAGTGCCATTTGGAAAGATGATGCTATTAATGCCGGGCAGTTCATGCTTTTCAAGATTCCAATGTTCCGCAACAACAATATTCATAATAAATCCCCCTTTATATCTTAAGTTACTAATATATACAGCTACTTGTTGAGGACTATTAAGCTATATAATCTAGTAATCGTTTCCTTAGAAATTTTTTCACTGTATAGGCCTTCATTTTGCTTCCAGTGTAGCAATGCCCTTTTTCATAGAGATCGTGAACTGAGGATAAGCAAGATTGTATTGAACTCCAATGCCAACTGTAGATAGTAAGCGTTGGGTGTACATACTTACAATTTGAGTAACTTCGGAACCCCGATTGTACTTCTCATAGAAATATTCCTTGATCTCACACGAGGTGTCATTACCAAAAACCTCAGCACTCCATGTTCCCATACGCTCTTCATAAGGGAAAGCACGTTCTATTGGCCCATCTGGATGAAATAGTAGAGGGATTGTTTGAAAGCAAGAATGAATTTTATCGGAACGAGGGAGCAGCAAAGGTTTCGGCTGCATCCAATTGTTCCATCTCCGGCGAAAATTTTTCGCCGTCACTTATGGTACGGTTCACCTCGGTTTATCTTCACGGCACGGTAAATTTGCTCCACGAGTACCAAGCGCATCAACTGGTGCGGCAGCGTCATACGCCCGAAGGACAGCTTCGAATTGGCACGGCGGAGAACAGCATCAGATAGCCCGTTGGAACCACCAATCACAAAGGCTACATTGCTTGTCCCGTACGTCGCCAATCGATCGAGCTGCGAGGCTAAGTCCTCGCTCGACCAGAGCTGTCCGTCAATCGCCAGTGCCACGACATGGGCATCCGGCTTAATATGACCAAGAATACGCTCGCCCTCACGATCCTTAACCTGCTCCAGTTCGGCATCACTCATTTTCTCTGGTGCCTGCTCGTCCGGTACCTCGGACACTTGGAATTTCACATACGGTGCGAGCCGCTTGCTGTACTCCGCAATGCCCTGCACCAAGTATTTCTCCTTCAGTTTCCCTACGCATACCAATTGAATGTTCATTGTTGTCGTTTACCCCGTTTCCTGATCTTGATCGTAATATAGAAAAGGAGAGCAGCGCACGCCCTCCCTTGATACAGCCATTATGCCTCTAGTGTACCCGACATCTGCTTCCTTCGTCCATGTCGGTGTTCTCGCTGCTTGATAGCTACGTACACTACCCCCTCAATATGTGTACGATGCCATGGCCCCCATCCACGATGACCCGATCCCCTGTCCGCAATCTCGTTGTTGCATTGCCGCAGCCTACGACAGCGGGGATGCCCAATTCCCGTGCTACAATAGCCGCGTGTGAGAGAGGTGCCCCGACATCCGTAATAATGGCAGCGGCTCTTGGGAACAATGGCGTCCAGCCAACATTTGTCGTAGATGCCACTAGAATCTCGCCCGATTGCAGTTGGTTGCCTTCCTCAGGCCGGTTCAGAACACGGACAGTCCCTTCTACTCTGCCGGAAGCGCCGGCAAATCCTGTGAGCCCAGTCCCATCTTCCACGACTGTAGGCATGGATGCATCGAAGACATCGACTCTTCGCTCTGGATTGTTCGCCCACTGAAACGGATCGAACCGCCCACGAATCAACGTAGGCAGCGGCGGCAGCGTCAAATATTTCTCGTATGTCTCCTTACGGGCAGCAACATGCTTCATGCCTGCGCCATCTCCAGCAAGCAGCCTCTGCACTTCCTCCTTATACAGAAAGAACACATCGCTCCTCACATCGCTGATTTTCCCCACCTGCAATGCAAATGCACGAATGACGCGGTACACCCGCACAAATTCGGATCGCGTCTCCTCTCTTAGATGAGCATACTCCGATGCCTTGGCAATCTGCTTCTTTATGTGCTTCGCCTTTTGCGGATATTTCTGCTCAAACCGTTCCCAGGCATCTTCATATTGCGACCTCTGACGGTTCAGAAGCTGCTCCACATTCGTGTCCGATCTCTCATATTCTTCGATTTGAATCTCTAGCCACTTCGGATCCTCTCCCGGGTGAGGAAGAGATAGTTCAAATTCATGCGGGCCGCGATGGCCGTATTGCTTCAGGTATTCTTCGCGACTCATCGTCCCTTGGAGCACCTGCGATATGCCGATAACCGGCCCAAGGCTGGCCAATCCGGACTTTCCTCGCAAATTCGACATTAACGCATTCGCAGTCTCCATACCAGAGAGCTTAGTAAGTTCCTTATTCAGCTTATAACTCGCATCCCCAAATTTCCGTCCACCTGCTATTAAGCCCCACCATGACTTGCATGTATAAGGCCACAGCTCATCACTCCATATGCTACACAGTTCCTTACGCGAACTTGTTGCCTGAATACGATTTGTCATCCTCGCACACCAATCGGGATTGTCAGCGAGGTACTGCTCGATATCCTCAAGCGTAGTCTTGACCTTCTTCGCAAAACGAAAAATAGACGGAGTTATTTTTGTAAACACATGCCACCGAGAATAAGGATATACGGGAAATTCCATTCCCTCTGGAATCTTGCCAAGTGTTTGGGACAATTTATCCAGACTCTTTGCAAGCGGTACTCCCAGTGCCGGAAATATAGACACCGGCAAACTTATATTTGTATATGCCCTCCCACATATATTGCCCGACATAATGCGGAAGCCCGATATCATATTTGATTCCTCATCAAGTGCCCTTAATACGGACCATGTCAGCGGCGTCATGACGTCTGGAGTGGCTTCGCCGATATTCGTATTCGTCCATAAGAAATCGCCGGAGTTCGTGTCATTCCATTCATACGTATCCAGATTCCCCAGCACTAGCGTAGTGATCGGTCTCGTCTGGAGAATATATAGTTTACCTTCCGCTACAGCCCACTCGATATCCTGCGGACTTCCCAGTTCTTCCTCCAGCTTAGACGCTAGTCGATAGAGTTTAGGTGCATACCGCTTAAACTCTTCGGGCCCTTCGTACCTCCCTTTTGGTCTTCGGAGTGCAAATGAGAAAGCGTTGGCCTCACCCGATACGAGTTGCTCACCCAATCCATGCACATAATTGCCTACCATAGCTGCATAGCTGCCTGTAATCGGATCAGCAGTGAAAAGGACACCCGATAGCTCGGAACGAACCATGATTTGAATGACGACCGCGATTTCATGCGCCTGCTCCATTCCTTTTACGGCACTATAAGCCTCCACCCGTTCAGAGCTTTTGGAGTCATATACCCTCCTAATTGCCTCTCGGATTTGCTCATCCGTCGTTACGTTTAGTACCGTCTCGAACTCCCCTGCATAAGATGCTTGCGCAGAATCTTCGCTAAGCGCCGAAGATCTTACCGCGAATGCCACCTCCCCATGGTGGCTGCGCATACGCTTCACATAGACTTGCACGGCTGACCAAGCCTGTACATGTAGCTCCCCATCCTGAAAAGCCGACGTCAGTACGACGATACCCTCCGGCACAGGATATTTATGCTGATACATCCAAGCCAGCATGCTTCCTTTGCCTCCGGCATCTGCTTGCAATGCTGGCGTTAATTCCTCGAAATGCACAACCATTTTTCCCATGAGCAGCTGCTCCTCCCATATGCTTTCCCCGAATACATACGGATGCTGATTGAACCTCATGATGGCGATTGATGATAATCGTTATTCGAGAAATATCGCTTTCTCCCTTATTTGTAAAAGCTCTGTCTAAACATGTCGATATATTCGTCCGCTTCCTTCACCATATGCACATAATCATCAGAGTTTATCTGCATTGCATTTGCACGTTTCATCTTATCCTTTAGAAATCCATGGAACGTCCAGACGATGATATTAATTGCTTTGTCGATATCCAAGCCTTCCTTGAACTTAGAACGATCGAACCCTGCAAGCACTTTGCCGAACGCTTCCTGCGTCAGTCCCTTATTTCGCTGCTCGATGTGCGGCCTAATGTCGCTTGCCGTCTCGATATATGCGGCGTTTAGAAATTCGAACAGCTCCGGATACTGCATAAGCAGCTCCCATCTCACCTGTTGAACCTGCCTAAATCGAATAAAGAAATCCTTCTCCTCTAGATTGATTCTGCCGTAAAAAAGGCTCATAACCTTCTCAACCCCATAATCATACAAAGAGAGAAACAGCTCCTGCTTGTTATTGAAATAATGGAACAATAATCCTTTCGATATCCCAGCCCCTTTCACCATCTCATTGGTGGATGCATGCTCATATCCTTTTCGTACAAATTCCTTCATGGCTGCGTTTATGATTCGATCCTGCTTTTCTGTAGATAGGGTTATAAACTTCGAATTCATCGCGACTGTCACCCTTTAGTTGTTTACTTCAAATATTTGGTAATTATTATCATAATCACGTTGACCATTTTGGTCAATATGCAAATTAAAAAGCTTTGCCCTTCATTCACAAAAAAATAAAAACTTTTGTACCCAAACGCGTAAAAGCATGATAGAATACGTCTATGCAAATATTTACATGGTATTTATCAACAACTACTACTTGGAGGTGTTAAGAATGGCGACGATCATTCTGTACATGGCTTACCTGCTTATTCCCGTACTCAGCTTCCTGTTTCTGTTCAACCTGCTCGACAACAATAAGAAGAGAACACAATACTCCGTCACCTACGCATCCGTGATGTCGGCATTCTGCTTCATCGTGTTCTTGTCGGGCCAACTGTAACCTAGCAATCATTAAATTGACATGCAAAAGGGGCTGGATATCCAGCCCCTTTATTTGTGCTTCCCTATTAGGTTTTATTGCTTACTCAGATACATGGTTCATGATTCGCTCCAAGAAGACAACAGCCTCTGCTCTCGTAGCATGTCCCTGCGGAACAAGCTTCTGTCCGTTGCCTTGGATCAATCGCTCACGAAGCAGACTTGCCAAGCTATCCTTCGCATAATCCTGAATTTCACGGTAATCTGTAAACGCCTGAAGCGCATCTGCATCCCCTGTCGCGCTCAACTTGCTGAATTGCACAAGTGCACGCGCCGTAATCGTGAACATTTCCTGCCGTGTAATCTTATCGTTCGGGCCAAATGTCCGTGCGTCCCTACCCTGCACAACTCCATGCTCTTTCGCAGCAGCAACAGCATCTGCGTAATAGGCATTCGCAGGAACATCCTCAAATCCGCTCATCGACTGCACAGATTGCAGATTCAACACGCGTGTCAGCAGGACGATGAAGTCTGCACGTGTAACTTGCGTATTCGGAGCAAAGCGATCCGCTCCAAGACCCTGAATGATTCCTCTGGCAGCTAACGACTCAATAGCCGTTTTCGCCCATTCCAGCTTATTGATGTCATGGAACGTTACCGCAGAGAAGCCAACTGCATACGTACCAAGCTGCTTCACTGCAAATTGTACCGTTCCTGTCTTTGCATCATACTTTGCATTTGGAATGATAGTAGGGCGTCCTTGCTCATCTACACCCCATACAACGATTGCATGTGGACGAGTCAACTCATCTGTGCTTGGCTGATACGGAATCGCTACCTGCATAGCTGCTCCGACTGCAATGTCCTTCAGCGCTTTTCCATCTACGCGCAGTTCCAACTGAACGGCCGGACGATTTGCAGTACGTCCAAGCAACTCTGTTCCCCATGCACTGCGATCCGGTTGAACGATGGCGACATCAATCGTCTTCGCTCCTTGTGGAGTTTTCCCACTCGCCACATTCGAAGGAAGCGTCACACCTGCATGAGGTGTAACAACCTCATATTGCTGCTTTAGAGAAGCATCTGTCAGTGCCGAAGATGGCATGGATACAAGAATATCCCGTACCTCTTTGTCTGCCGACACTTCAATCCGAACCTTCTTCACACCATTCGAGTCCGGCTTCAAGCTGTCAGCAGCTTCCCCCAATACCTCAGCAGGGATGACTGCCTTCGCTGTTGTACTACCTGCATCCCGCTTCGCTTGTACCACAATCTTGCCATTCTCCAGCTTCGCTGCTCCTGGATCTGGCTTCGGCGGCTCTGGACGCTTGTTCTCTTCCTTGGAACTGTTCGAACTCGAATTGTCCGTTGACGGATCCGGAATATTTGGCTTATCTTCTAGTTCTACCTTCAGTTGGAAGTCTGCATACTTCGTTGCATCTGCCGCACTCATCACCCGAATGACGGCTGTTCCCGGCTTCAATGCCTTCACAAGCCCGCTCAGCGTTACACTTGCAACTCCTTCTGAAGAAGAACCATACACAGACCATACAACGGATTTATTGCTTGCGTTGTCCGGCAATACCGTTGCATTCAATTGCAACGTATCTCCGATTTTCAACGTTCCTTCGTTACGGTCAATTCGAACTTCGTCAATGCGAACCTCTGGCAATCGATCGACCGTAATAAGACTATCTGCATACACCGATTCCACGACGCTCGTCGCCCGTACGATTGCAGTCCCCAGCTTAAGTCCGGTTACCACTCCATCTGCGCTTACCGCCGCAACGCCATCCTCTGACGATCCATAGACCGACCACGTAACAGAACGATCATACGCTTGGTCTGGCAGAACCTTTGCATTCAGCTTAACGCTTTCGTTCACAGCCAAGTTTACACTCGGCTGATCAAGCACTACCGAAGTAGGAGGCTTACTCTCTAGTTTTCGTATCGAGAATTCATCAATGACTACATCATTACTATTCTTCACGAGAAACTTCATCTCGTTGCCAACAACCTCAACGGCTACATAGATTTGCGCCTTCGTTCCATCTATTTTGTACTGCCAATCTTGTGGCACAACTTCATAGAACTTCGGCCCAGAGGAGCCTGCAATGATGTAAGTGGTGCCCTCTCCCTCCCCGACGGGCTTGCCACCGCGGAGTGGATACGTACGCAGGTAAACATGATCATGGCCATTCAAGGCTACGTCCACATTAAGTTCATCAAATGCGGATGTCCAAGCTTCGCGAATACGCTTCTCATTATTCTTGCTGCCATATGGACCACGATGAAACGTGACGATTTTCCACGTTTTATCCGTTGCAGCCAAGTCACGGCGCAGCCATTCCTTCTGCTCCTCGAAGTCGTACTCACTATTCAGCACTGCAATATGAGCGTTATGATAATCAAATGAATAATTGCTGCCCTTTAAGCTGTCTATTCCATTCTGAGGATTGTTGAAATGGGCAAGGAAATCATCATTTTTCCGAGTACCCGTTACCTCGTGGTTGCCGACCACCGATACAACTGTCGTCTTCAAGAACGTATCCTGTACGGCCTTGAACCACATATTCCACTCGGCCTCTTTAAATCCGTTCTCTACCATATCGCCAGCCTGAAGGATAAAGTCATAATCAGGTTGATCGGTCACTGCTTTTCGTACAATATTGCTCCAGAGTTTGAATCCTGCCTCATCTTCGGATTGGGAATCGCCGAAGAAGAGGAATTTCGTACGTGTACCGTCCAGCTCAGCCGTCTTGAATGCGCCCTGCTCACTCACCTTATCGCTGCCGTTGCCAACACGGTATACATATTCCGTTCCCGGCTCAAGTCCTTGCACAACTGCCTTGTGTACACGAACTGTACCGATATCCCACGTATGGAGCATATTGCTCGTACCGTTCGCACGAATGACATTCGCATTGTGAAAATCGACGAAGTCCTTCTTCTTCACGATCTCTACTACTGAAGCATCCACGTTAATCTTCGAATGCCATGTAAAGCCGCGAGAAGTTGCAGGATCTTCTCCCATCGACACACTGATGTTGTAAGGCAATTCGCTGCCCGCTAGCGGGGATACCTTGAACTTCACAACCGGACTGAAGCGTACTCCCTCGTTCGCTTGCAGCTCGTATTCGCGTACCGTCCCCGTCAGTTTATTCGTGGTAAGCTTGCCGTCAGCGCCCGTTACACCTAACTCTATTCCATCACGTGTCACGATACGCGCTCCCTGCACCGGAGCACCAGCCTCATCTACAACCCCAAGCACAGTGTCTTGCCCCTCAGCTACACCGTCTGCATTCCAATTCAAGCGTAAATGATACTGAATAGCTGCGTGCATAGGCAGACCGAAGAAGCTAAAATCGGTATTTCCCTTATCTGCCAATGCAATGCTTCCGGATTGAAATTCAACCTTAAATGTGCCCGACACATCCGATTTCAGGTGATATTCAATCCGTGCAAGCGATTCGTCATCCTTCAAGTTCAACTGATTCACATCAGACAGCTTCAGGTTCACTTTCCCATCCGGGGCAATATGATGCTCGATATTAGCGGGAGCAAGTTTATCGCCTGCAACTACTTCTATTTTTTCTATCAAATTCGGGTCAACCTTAAATCCGACTTCAGCACGTTTAATATTGGAAGGCTTATATCCTTTGACCTCTACCTTATAAACATTGCCTGCATATGCATTGTCTGCTCCCGTATATACCAGCCTCGATGCCCCAGTATCGACTGTGAACATCCATTCTTTCTCTGCTCGATTCCCGTTTAGGTCACGAATTTTGACCATCACGACATGAACACCGTCTGCCAAAGGTACATTTGGTGTGTAGTGGATTTCACCCTTAGGTGGATAAAATCCATGCTGCACCAGCTGTCCGTCCACATACATGCGTACCTTATCAGGATCAATTAATGTTGTTCCCGGATGCTTAATCGGATCATATCCGAAATCTTCACCGTACACATGAATTCTTGGAGTCGAGGTATGAATCGTGCTGCCGTCAACTGGAGAGAAGTCCTTTAGCACTGGAGGATCCATGTCATCCATGTTCGGGCCATACAGCGCTCGGATTTGATCGATATAGAGAGTCCCATCGTTCTTGTTTGTATTTTTCGTCTCCATATATCGAATCGGCATGGAAATTTGAAGCGGAAGAGGTCTTCCCTTTGGAACCGCTGCCTCGATATACTTCCATCCTTTGAAATCAAGACCCGTCTTCTCATCCGTATAATCAATATCTACTGCAGCCCCATTGCCGTCTCGCAGCTGGCCGCGCAACCAGTGCTTTTGACCGTCACCATACACCCATACGCTTATTTTTTCCGGATAGCCAGGAATATCAATATACTGATCCTTGCTCTTCGTATTGATGTATGCGCCTGATATCCCCACTGTATCCGTGAAGTCATACTCCAGCTTTGCAGCCTTGCTGCCGAACCGAACGAATTCCTCATCCGTCGTCTCACTGAGATTCACGCGCTTGTATCTTGCACCACTTTCTTCCAAGTAACGATCCAGACCATTCTCGAAATCTTCCAACACGACAGGCTTCAGCCCTATATTTACTTCCATTGATGCCTCGACATTACCGTACTTGACGATAATTTTGCCATTCTTATCCGTTTCTAACGTCGCGGTAAATAAACCGTTAGCATCAATAGAACCGATCGGGCCCTCGACCTTCCACTCAAACTGGCGATTATCGGAGATAACAACCTGCCCATCTCGAACAGCCGTTACCTGCATGCTCACTTGTTCGCCAGAAGAGAAAGCCTTTACCTTGTCAGGCAGTATGAGATCTGTCAAATCCTTCACAACCTCGACTTGACCTTGCCCCTTTACGTTACCTGTTGCCGCTTCCACATTTGCGATCCCTGCAGTAGATCCAGCCGTAAACTTACCATCCCCTGCTATCACTCCAAATGGGGGATCTACAGCCCACTGCAATGCACCTGTATATGGAGCAGGATGCCCATTGGCATCTACCCCAGCTGCTGCGAATTTGAAGGTTGAGCCAACGAGCACTCGCTCCATATTTGGCTGTACGACTAACTTCGAAGCAGTCCCTTGCTCTGGTGCCTTATTTACGAGCAGCAATCCGTTTGCCGTCTTGCGCTCACTGCCGTCAGATGGGCGATTCAGCACCTTGCGAGTTAGTTCGCCCGGCAGCTTCGCTACGAACGTGGACGAGCCGCCACCATCTAGGCATAGCGCATTGACGACACCCATGTCCTTCAGCACCTTGCCGAAATCATCATAGGATACACCTTCACTAAATCCAGGTGCACGACCGTCAATCACCATCATGATAATGGAGCCGTCAGCCTTCGTTCCAATTGCTACTCGTGGATAGAGTGCCTTATCTGGATGCTCTTGTGCCACGCCGTCCTTGACCAGCATGAACACACCGCCGACTGCCATTTTAACGTCCTTCCACTCATCCTCCAGCTCGAAGCTCGCTGAGATTTCATCCCCTACCTTCAGCTGACCGAGGATTTTGCGGTTCTCTGTTCCCGAAGCAGACAACACAACCTTTCCCGGGGCAAGCGGCGAGTCCCCTTTGTCTTTGCGTAGTTCCGCGACCTTGAGTTTTAAAGTGCTGCCACTCTTTACTTCTCCCGACAATACATCTAGGATAACTTCGTCGCCTATATCATTTGTTTTGGTCGAAGTATGGAATGCAGATGTAAATAAGGACAGCTTGTCGGCATTTTCCCGCATCCGATTAATTTCTGATATTTCATAGTCTTTTCCGCCAATGTGGAGGGTACGCTTCAACTCAGGACTCAGTCCATATATGGACGTTCCATCCTTCTTCAATCCATAAGCATACCAATCCCATTTAGGCGGCGGACTCACTAATATTTCGCCGTCACCCATGAATAATCCAAGAGGCACGCCTGTCGTCATATCATAGAAGTCGCCGTTAATGGCTGCGATGACCCGATTGCCCGCCTTGTCGGCATTATCGGCCATCTTCGTAACACCCGCCATACCGTACACTTTTCCGTCCGTCATTCCAGGCTGCAAATCCAAGGAGGGATTCTTCGGATCGAATTCCACGTAATGAACCTTCTCTTGCCCTTGTGGGAGCTCCATATTGTTCCAAATATAATTCGCTCCTGGTGCAAGTTCCATCTTGCGCTCATCCGTAACTTTGGCGAAGCTTCCTGGAGCAGCACTTGACGCCATTGCCATACTAGTCCCTGTCGATGCAATCGTGGACCAGATCATACACAGTGATAGAACAACCGCCAACCGTTGTCGGATTTGTTTCATACGTAATGCGTTCCTCCTACCATCGAAATGTTCGAGAGGCCTTGTCCTCTCTATAACATGACCTAGTATAGTCGGCTGTCTCTGCAAAGTAATGAAACACATTTATCATTTCTTCGCCGATTCTACTCTTTACGGAATATAAAGATTTCTAGATACCGAACTGCTTCCGATACTCAAGCGGCGTCATATTCACGATCTGCTTAAATACTCGATTAAAATACTGCAGCGTCGTATATCCAGCAGCATTTGCAACCTCATACACTTTGAGATGTGGGTTCAATAGAAGTTCCTTCGACTTCTGTATACGAACCAGATTCACATAATCAACGAAGGAATAGCCATATCCGCGCTTGAATTGAGCACTGAAATAAGAGATACTCATCCCATATCGTTCACTTAATTCAGACAGCGACAGTTCCTCATGATAATGAGCGTGTATATAATCGCCGGCCCGCTGGATAAGCAGTCTTGCATTGTTCCTCCGCAACATATTCGTACGAGCCGCCCAATGCTCAGCCATACGCTGAAAATGGGGACCAATATCCGCTTCCCGCTCTGGCAGCAGATCCAAGTAAGTGATTTCATGCTTGCGGAACAAGCACCGCCACTGGGCATCCAGTTCCCGTAAACATTGGAATCCGGCCTCATCTGCGGTACGAGCATTTCGCATTAAACCCTGTACCAGTTGTTGCTGCTCCTGCAGCATGTCGACAGCTGTGAGGCTTCCGAGTTGGTGGAAGAACCGATAGATGTGCCCATATTGGGTGTGATATACACGATAATATCCTGCCAGCTTGCTGGCTCTTCTGAGCGCATCACTAACCTCATCACGCTTCCAAGGCTTCGGCAAGAACGCAATGGCGCCATATCGCATCGCTTGAAGCAAGAGCTGGTGATCCGACGAACGTCCTGTGAGCACCACCACGATCGGATGCTCCCTCTCAGATAACCCTCTAGCAAGAGTCAGACCGTCTACCCCGTTTCCTGACGTATCCGCTATTATGACTTCAGGCCATAATTTCTCAACCTGTTCCCACGCTTCCGGCTGGCTCCCTGCTTGTCCAATGACTGTATATCCTCCCTCTTCCACCATCTGCACGGCTTGCCTGCGCTCAATAACATCTTGATCCGCCAGCATGACCCGCAACATCAATATCAATGTCCCTCCTTCGCTACTTCTACTTGGTAATCAACGTTAGCATAGTCCGTTGCAATCTGGTCATGTTCACCCCAATCTTATCCAAATCTTAATAGTTAGGCGCAAACCCGTCCCCCTTTCATTCCCTTCTTTTATAAAGTGTTCCATATGGTGCTTGATGATCCCCTTCCTTATGTCTACTATTGATTACATGCATCTATACAAAAAAACTGCCGCACGCACTCTTCGATTTTCCATCATTCGCAATCGATACCTCCCTCTCTCAACAGGCTCACGTAAATTTACCGATAATCCGTCACCTCCGTATGCAAGCGCTTACTAAATTGTCTAAACTTAACTCCTCTGCTCGATTCAGCCTTGATTCATCAACGCATCATCAGTTCGTTCTAGTCCTTAATTTTGGGCATCACCTCCTTTATCGCATGTTTCCTGCCCGAACTACGCACAATGATAGCAATGCTGTCAATTTTAGAAATGAACGGGAGAACAGCCTTCTATGAAATCCTTCATCAACCTGTATGTAACTGATTTGAAACGCATTACGAGCAACTGGGCTGCCGCCATTGTCATCACTGGCCTTATCGCCCTGCCATCCCTATATGCATGGTTCAATATCCTGGCATCCTGGGATCCGTACAGCAACACCAAGGGGATATCCATTGCTGTCGCCAATAACGATACCGGCGATACACTCCTCGATAAGCCGATTAACATTGGCAAACAAATCATCGAATCGTTAAAGACAAACGAGGCCATCGGCTGGACATTCATGGATGAAAAAGAAGCACTGCGCCGTGCCGAGCGCGGACAAGTGTATGCCGCCATCATCATTCCAGCCGATTTCTCTGCGCGTATCGGTACCGTACTGACTGACAATCCCCAGAAGGCCGAGATCGTCTATTATGTAAATGAGAAAATCAATGCCATCTCGCCTAAAATTACGGGCAAGGGAGCCTCGGGCGTCATCCAGCAAGTTAGCTCCAACTTCGTTCGTGAAGCGAACCGCACCATTTTCAAAATATTTAATGAAGTAGGCATAGAGCTAAAGAATGAGC
This sequence comes from Paenibacillus sp. NAIST15-1, assembly GCF_001894745.1. Lineage (GTDB taxonomy): Bacteria > Bacillota > Bacilli > Paenibacillales > Paenibacillaceae > Paenibacillus_B > Paenibacillus_B suaedae. The sequence continues at coordinate 61,558 of NZ_BBYF01000015.1, read as the reverse complement.
TGCCCACCATTGAGAAGGTCAAGAACCTTGTCTTCAAGCTGGAGAAAGGATTCCCCGAACTCATACATGTGGTCGATGTGGCACTTCGCGATACGGCAAAAGCAAATGACATTGTCGCTTCGGCCCAGCGCAATCTTCCACTGGTATCCCAAGTTGCCGAGGAAGGCGCCCGCTTTTCTCGCAGCGTCGCCGATCTGCTTAATTACAGCGAGCAAGGGATTGATACGATTTCTCCCTTTATCAAGCAGGATCTTAACTCCATCCATCAGACAGCACTGGCTATCCAAGACCTGACCTCCATTCTGCAGGATGCGGGCAGTGATCCTTCTATCGTGAAGGAGGCACTTAACCGTGCAGAAGGACGGCTGGATACGGCCGTCACCCTTGTGAATGGTCTGAACAACTGGTTCAATCGGCTCAACGGGCTTGTCCCAGGCGATCGCTTCAGCAGCACCATAGGCCGTCTGCAATCCATACGTGACAAGCTGGAGCGACAGTTAGCGATTGTTCGACAGATCTCAGGCGCGGTGGAGCGCGGTGAACAAGTATCGGCAGACCTGATTAATCAATTGAGTCGGATTTCCAAGGAAACAGCGGATGCCACCGGCAGCATACTGAATCGATATGATGATGAGATTAAGCCAAATATCGTTCAGGGCATCCAGACAGCCAAGCGTACCGTAGGCAATGCCCAAACCGTCCTTCAGGATGCGGTGAAGCATATGCCTGACGTGAAGACGATCCTGAACGATGCAGCTAAGCTAATTACAGTCGGCAGTGAAGAAATTAAGAAGATACAGCAAAGTCTGCCTGAAGCGCAGTCCAAACTAACTAACATTGCAGATCGGATTCGCGAACTGGAGGCACGCGGTGATATCAACGAGATTATTGATTTGCTGAGAAATAACTTCGAGAAAGAGAGTGAGTTCTTCGCCGAGCCCGTCGTGTTGAAAGAACATAAACTGTTTCCAATACCGAACTATGGTTCGGCCATGTCACCATTCTTCACTACATTATCTTTATGGGTCGGCGCCCTGCTCCTGGTGTCGCTTCTGACGGTGGAGGTACATGAGGAAGGCGCAGCGTATAAGGATTATCAAGTATATTTCGGCCGCTATCTCACCTTTGTAACGATTTCCCTGCTGCAGTCTTTACTTGTGACCTTAGGCGATTGTTACCTGCTGAAGGCATATGTGTTGAATCCATTCTGGTTCGTCATCTTCGGCATGCTGCTTAGCGGCGTATTTATGCTAATAGTATATACGCTCGTATCTGTTTTCGGCAACGTGGGCAAGGCGCTGGCCATCGTGCTGCTTGTCCTCCAGTTGGCGGGATCTGGGGGTACCTTCCCGATTCAAGTAACGCCGCCGTTTTTCCAAGCGATTCATCCGTATTTGCCTTTTACCTACGGCATTAGCATGATGCGTGAGGCAGTTGGTGGGATTCTGTGGGATGTGGTGCAGCGCGACCTGCTCATGATGTGTGTCTATATTGCGATCACGCTCGTTATTGGTTTGTTGTTAAAAACACCACTGAATCGCTCTAGTGCCAAGTTCGTGCGCAAGGCGAAAGAGAGCAAGCTGATCCACTAGTGCATATCCAACTGTAATCCAACGACCAGTACAATCAGAATGGTCGCCAATAACCCTTTAACCATATTAGCGGTAGCAGTACAATTAAGCTCCCCGTGAGTCCTAAATCGAACATTTCACCCCCTTCCTTGTTCATCGAACCATGATACAATGGAAGATGCCAACATGGACAATCGGGGGAACGCTCATGCGCTTATATCAACAAGTATGGACAGACGTGAAGCAATGGGATCGGAACATTAAGCTGTTTTTTGTCGCCAACTTATGCTTCCAAGTGGGCGGTGGCATGTTCATGGTGCTTTATAATTTGTATATTCAATCACTCGGATATAATGATGATATGAATGGGACACTCATCAGCCTGCAATCTCTTGCAACGGCTTTGATGTTTGTTCCAATCGGCTTTTTAGGGGATCGCACGAGCCGGAAGAAGGTTCTCATTTTCGGCGCACTGCTGACAGGAATAGGATTCATTGGACGCGCCTATGTTGAATCTGTGATGAGCTTGAACATGCTCGCGATCTTCTCAGGACTTGTCGCTTCGGCATTCCAAGTCATCGCAGTCCCATTCCTTGCAGAAAATGCGCAGAAAGAACAGCGACTACAGCTCTTCAGCTACCACTTTGCTCTAGGCTTAGCCGCTCAGGTGCTCGGCAGCATGGGGGGCGGCGCATTGGCCGACATACTTCAATCCGTCGGATGGAGCAAGGTTGCTAGCTTGCAGACGGTGTTGATGCTAGGGGGAACGGCTACATTAGCCGCCTTTCTACCGTTGCTCGCCGTTAAGGAGGTTCGCAAGCAGGACGTTCTTAGGGTAGAAATAGAGGCTGAGGATAGGAAACCAGCACAGGCAGCGGCTTCAGTAGAAGCTCCTGTACAAGCTGAGACATCCCCGATGCCTCAACCGGCTGCAGAATGGCGCGATATCCGCCGCCTCACCTTCTGTCAGCTGCTTGTAGGCTTAGGCTCAGGACTCGTTGTGCCTTACTTGAATTTATATTTCACGAATCGATTTAACGCTTCTATTACCGCTGTCGGCTTCCTGATCTCACTTGGGCAGATCATGACGATTATCTCCATGCTCATTGGACCAACACTGGTGAAGCGGATCGGACAGGTGCCTGCAATCGTCGTGTTCCAGATGCTGTCCCTCCCCTTCTTGCTGCTTACTGGATTTACAAATGCAATCTCCATTGCCATCGTGAGCTTCCTGTTCCGGCAAGCGCTTATGAATGCGGCGAATCCAATTCAATCAGCAGTCATGGTTGACCGTATCTCGGATTCACGTCGCGGAATTGCCAACTCCTTAACACAGACCGCCTTCATGCTTGGCTGGGCGAGTATGGGAACCGTACAATCGTATCTGGTCACCACTTACGGTTACTATTGGGGCTATGCGCTAACCTTCAGCATTACCGGTGTCCTGTACGTAACCTCATCCATCTGTTATTTCACGATGTTCCGAGAGAAACGGATTCCAAAGGGTCTTCAGGCGGAGGGAGTCACTACATAAAACAGGATCAGCAGCCTCCTCGCTCTGGACAACATCCTTAACAATAACAAAATCGCTGCCTGATAACCCAGGCAGCGATTTTTATATAATCTATATGATGATTGCATAATACGACTATTTACCATTTACCCTAATAAAACCTCTTACTGTTCTACTACAAGACTATTCGCCTGCAAATCTACAATCTACACCTACAACAGCTTACTTTCCTTCGCTTTCTTCAAGAACTTATCGCTGTTCTTATTAATTGTCTTCTTCAAGCCTATACCAAGTACAAAAGCAATTCCGATATAGATCAATAGGATAAGTACATGCTTCGTCACAACATCCCATAGAATTCCCCCGACTGCCTCACGCATAATGCCTATCGCATGTGTGAACGGCAGGAACGGATTCAGCTTCTGGAAGAACTTCGGCGTCATTTGAATCGGGAATGTACCACCAGAGGCCGCCAATTGGAACACAAGCAATACAATGGACAACGCCTTACCTACATTACCGAATACCGATACCAACGTATAGACGATGCTGACGAATATGATACTGATGAAAATCCCGAACGCGAAGAACCAGAACTTGTGCACGACATAGGTTTTGAGCAGGAACATGTCCCCCAGTGTCACGATCATACTCTGACATATACCAATCGTCACGAAGGTCAGCCAGCGTCCAAAGTACACTTGGTAGCTCTTGTAGTCATGCTTATTCTCGATGTCTACAATCAGCATGGAGATGAGCAGCAAGCCGCCGACCCACAATGCCAATGTCGAGAAGAACGGTGACATCGCTGAACCGTAATTCGGTACAGGGAACAGTTCATGCTGATTAAGCAATACCGGCTCCGCGAAGAACTGGCTTTCCTTAGCCGCATCCTTACGAAGCAAGTCAATGACTTGATCCAGATCACCTTTTTCTTCGAATTCACGGATTTTGGATGCAATATCTTTTACTTTCTTTTTGATTTCTGGGAATTTGTCACTGAATTCATCCAGTCCATCTTCCCCCGTGTGAATCTTGCCCTTCATATCAGCCAGTTGGGTCTCGACCTCTGGAATCATTGAGAACATTTCTTTTTTCACGTTCTTGATGAAATCCAAGCCTTTGCGAGAATCTTTGACACCCTTGTCGAAGGCAGGTACAACATCCGAATCGATCTTCCCGATTACTTTATCAATGGACGCGCTCGTATCCTTCGAGGAATCATATATCTTCTGCAGCGCATCCTTCGTCGGTTGATTCGCTTTGCCAGCCGCTTCACTCGCACGCTTCAGCATATCCGACAAATCTGCCAGTTTCCCTTTTACCTTATACATACTATCGGCGATGTCCGTAATGGCACCATCATCCACCGTTTGCTTCATTTTCTCTGTTGAGGCGATAATTTTATCCGCCAGGTTCTGCCCGTTACTGATGTGGTTCTTTGCATTATTGATTTGATCGATCACCTTATCCGCCGTATTGCGGTTCATGATCTTATCTGTCATTTCAATGACATTGCGAGTGCTGTCCTGCATCTTATCGATCATCTTCAGAGCATCGCGATTCAATGCTTGCATATCTCCGCGGATCGTATGGAATCGCGGTTTAATTCCATTATCATAATCGCTAACGAGCTGAGCAACGAGCTCACTTGCTCTTGCTGCCGCTTCTGCGCCAATCTGCTTGCCGCCAGCCAAGCGATCCTGCAGCAGTGTGAGCTTCGTCTCCATGCCCTTCAATTGAGCAATCAACAGATCAGTGTCTATGCCTGTCACTTGAGCCAGCTTGTTCAGCTGATCCTTGTACTTCTCTAAGGAGCCTAATGTGAGCTTCAACTGATTCGTCATATCCTCGACAGCTGCATTCAGCTTGTCGGTTAATGAAGCATCCGTCGCACTGCCCTGAATAAGCTTGTTGACGCGATCAACTTTCTCCTGCAGCTGACCGAGATGCTCTCGATACGTCTTTCCTAATCGTTCTGCATCATCGAATGCCTTCGCTACCGTCGGCGCAACCTGTGAATTCAAGCTTGTTCTCGCTTTATCCAAAATCGAGTTGACTTCGATTGCCTTATTGCGAATATCCCTCAGCTTATCATCTGCAATCGACTTCGCAGACTCTACGGTTTTTTGTGCTTCATCCAGACGCGTCTTCAGATCCTCCGCGCCCCGCTTCGCGTCATTCAAGGACGTGAGCACATTATCAAATAGACCATTATTCTTCAAATTCCGATCTACATCTTCAACCGTCGTAATGAGGCGCTGCAAGGAATTCATCCCAGACTCCACTTCGACACTCTTCTTGGCCAGCTCTGTCTCTACCTTGCCAAGATCGAAGTCGGAGTTCATGATATTCTCCACGACCTTCGATGTATCCGTTGCGACACCCTGAAGCTTCCGCAGATTGTCTTTGACAACCGGTACTTCCTTATGGAAGGAATCACTGCCCTTATCGAGCATATTCTCCGCATCTGTAATTACCGAATCCGGTCGGTTCTCGTAGCGCTTGATGACGCGGATGGCAGACTCTGCCTTGCTAATGAAGTCCTTCGCCTTGATGATATCAACTTGGCCTGTCTTCATCAGCTTCTCGATCTCCGGCAGCTTCTCCTCCAATTTGAAGATGTTATCTCTAAGCTTCTTAATGTCCGGCTCATTCGTTTCAAGCTTAAGGCCAACATCATTGAAAATATCGAATATCGCTTTGTTCGCTGTCTCTACGAAGTTGCTGCTAATGTTCGACACCAGCGTCGAGGCTCCTGCCCCCGCAACCTTCGGCGAGATCGCATTTATCTTTTCATTAATATAATAATCAAGCTGTGCCTTCTCTGGATGATCCGAGATGACGGATGAGATCTTCTCAGAGAAATCCTCTGGGATAACAATGGCTGCATAATAATCGCCATGATTGACCCCATTGATTGCCTCATCCTTCGTAACAAATCTCCAACCTAACTTCTCATTTTCCTTTAACTGTTCAATAACCTTTGCCCCAACATCAAGATCCTTGCCTTCTACCTTGGCACCCTTATCCAAGTTCGCAACCGCAACCGATACATCCTTCGTATTGGAGTACGGATCCCATGACGGGAGAATGTTGAACCATGCATATAGGGAGGGCAGGATCACTACTGCTAAAATAACAATAATTGCAGCAGGATTTGTAATAATGTTGCGAAGATCCGTTTTATAAATGTGTAAGATGTTCTTCATCCCACTGCCACCACCGTTCTACTTATAATATGTAATGCGTTATCCAATTCTAGCAATCCCCTTCTGAGCTGCCCCATTCAGCAAATAAAATTCAAGCAAATGAGGAATTTGATCCTGATGGATAGCCTTCGCACGCTTCGGCCATTCCACTACAAGCGCTGCGTAAGTCTTAATAAATAGGAAAGCAGTCAGCTCAGCATCACAATTCTGCAGCTCGCCTGAATCAATAGCTAGTTCTACCTGCTCTTTCACAAAGTGCTGAAGCGCATCTTCCACCTTGCTCATCTCAGACATCACAATCTCGGTCCCCATCTCCCGCATCTCGTGTGTGAGAATAACCATCATCTCATGCTTTGAGCGGAATTCCAACACATTGTGCAGAGTACGGTGCAAGTTCTCTGTGAAGGTTCTCTCTGGATGAACGGATGACTGTGCAACTTCCAGTATGTCTTGAATGAATCTATTCATAATGGCTTCCAACAGCTCTTCTTTTGTTGGGAAAAAACGATAAATCGTCCCCTTGCCCACATGTGCAAGTCTCGCTATCTGATCCATTGTACTGCCTTTATAACCATATAATGAAAATGACTGTGTTGCTGCCTCTATAATCCTCGTTCTTCGATCTACGATCATACGGATTCCTCCTTTCTGCAAAGAGGCGATTACGAACAGGTTCTAGAACTACAGAACTAAATGTGAATTTCGGTCACTCATTCTTGCTATTATACTTCCAGTAAAATGAATTTGCAAGAAACGACACCTTTTAGACACAAAAAAGCGCCCTATCTCATTGACAGAACGCTTGTAACCGTTTTCCTATAGGTGACTTGCATCCGTTTGTAAGTAGTTCGATAAAACACCACTACCAATCGAAACTTTTATTTTCATCTATGTTTCTCTCAACATCGTGCTTCATTGGCCACTTCACTTCGTCCATTCTACTTCACAGCGCTGCCGTTCATAGATACCGCTCCCCACTTCCGTTCTGCTTCCTGAATGGCACAATCCATTTGAGATGTCGGCTTCATAAGCATCACCCCATGTCCTACTGCGAGCAGAGTAGGCTGTAACGCCCTTAACTTGATTGCACTTGCCAGCGCAGCCTCGTTATTCCAAGTCGCCATAGCTGGGAATGGGAACAGCGGCTTAAGCATCCCCGATACTGCGATTCCTCCTCGAATTTGGAAAGCATCGCCGGCAATCAGCGCACCATCTCTCGTATCATAGAAGGCCATCATGCCTGGTGTGTGACCTGGTGCAAGCACGGCACGCAGAGATCCCACCATCTGACCGTCTTGAAGTAGAACATCCGGCTTCGTACGAATTGCCCCTTCCTTCGGCACATCTCCACAAATAGGCGTTGCTGCCTCACCATCTTCCAATGAGCAGTTCCCCTGCAGCAGCTTGGCATCACGCGCTGAAATCATCACCTTCGCATGAGGAAGCTCCTGCTTCAAGGCATCCAATGCTCCGATATGATCACCATGTGCATGAGTAAGCAAGATACGTGTAATTGGCTTTCCAATTTGCTTAGCCGCCTTCAAAATACGAGCAGCACTATAAGGAAGAGCAGCATCGACTAATGTCAGCTCATTTTCCTCTTCAACGAAATAACAATTCACAGGAAACAAGCGTGGCAGGAAAGACAGTTGAATAATATGACCTTGCTTACGCATACGCATGGATGACCATTCCTCTCTAACTAATGTTAATTATATATTAACTAATTATATTAGTTTTTGCAAGAATGAATTTCCTCATCGTGTTAAAAATCATACCTAATTATGTATAAAGCTTACCGTGCATATTCAATTTACGATAGACGAATCTGTCGGTATCCCGATTATTTATCGTTTTCCACTATCCACATGTGGATAATTGTATTTTACCGTCCAAACGCCCCTTATCCACATATTCATCCACGTTATCACCAACCCTGCGCAGCATGTTCATAAGTTGTTCAATGCTCCCCTATTCACTCGCTTTTCCTTCACTTGCCACATGACAGAACTGTAAGGCTGTGTTGGGTAAATCGATTTGTCCTGTTCTTTGTTGCTGTTATGATAAATGCTAGAACTACGTAAACTCGGAGGTATCTGCATCATGAAGAGACTAATTGCTTTATTCGCAGTCATCACATTGTTTGCAAGCATTCTTGTCGGCTGTGACTACAATCGAAACGGCAAGCAGCAATATTATGTTCAAACCGTTGGCGATCCTAATGACAATGGAGAATATACCCTACCCGCATTCGATGAGAAAGGTAATGAGCTGAAGCTCACCTTTATGAAAACAGGGGAAAACCGCAAATTTAAAGAGCATGCGTTTTTACGCGTATATGTAAAAGATACGGATCGTGTAACCGCCTACGAAGAAGTAAGCAAGGATGAGCTTCCTACTAAGGTGAAGGATAAGCTGAATATCAAATAATAACGAGCTTCATTTGATTCCATATGGAACAACGCAAAAAAACAAGGGCGCATCCCCACCTCGGGGGTGTGCCCTTGTTCTATACACGCAATTGAAGTGTATGAACGATTGTGCCCGAACCTTCATGAAACGGACAGGATCATTCATCCTACGACAAGATTACACGACTAGAAACTTCGCCTCTTGCTCGCAATCCATACAGCACTTGATTGGCCGTTCCCAATCACTGAATTCAACGCCATCCAGATCGACAACGTCGGGGGCATCTTCGAACTCATCTACAAAATTGTCAATTGCCAATTCTACATGCTCTTTACAGACTACGTACATGTCGTTCCCTCTTTCTCGCTTATCTTGCTGTCTTATTACGTCCATCATAACATAAATAGGCCCGGTACGGGTGAAGACATTTGATTTTCCCATCTTTGGATATCACTTAACCGGCCTGCTGCGGCTTATCCTCAAGCTGCACAGTCGTCATCATCAGCTTGCCCTCGCGATAGAAGTGAACTTCCATCGTCTCGCCGACCTTCTTCTTCTCATATAAATATTTGCGCAGATCTCGGGTCTGACCGATCGTTTCATTGTCGAAGCGGACAATCACATCATTCAGCTTCAGTCCTGCCTTCTTCGCCGGCCCCGTAGCCTCCAGTACAATAACTCCGTTCTTCACGTCTTGCGGAAGCTTGAGATCATTGCGCTGCTCCTCCGTAATCGGAGCATAAGGATTCGTCAGATCGACCGTATATACACCTAGATAAGGCCGAATAACCTTGCCATTCTTCATAATCTCGTCTACTACGGTCATCACTTCATTCGTAGGAATCGCAAATCCGAGGCCCTCAACGCCAGTCGTCGCGATCTTCATCGTATTGATGCCAATAACCTGCCCCTGTAAGTTCACAAGTGCTCCGCCGCTGTTGCCCTCATTAATTGCCGCATCCGTCTGAATGACCCTCTGCTCCCAGTCATATACACCATCCTGGTTCAAGGATACCGGGATAAGTCGATTCGTATAACTGACGATGCCAGCTGTCAGTGACCCGCCTAGGCCAAGCGGATTGCCAATTGCGACGACGGTTTCCCCGAGACGCAGAAGGCGTGAATCGCCAATCTCTGCCACCGTGGATACACCTGCATCATCAATAAGAAGAACGGCAATATCCATTACCCGATCCTTGCCAATGAGCTCTGCATTTTTGCGCTGCCCGTTCGAGAGCACCACCTCTAGCTTATCCGCCCCCTGTACGACATGTTCATTCGTCAGGATGAACGCCTTGCCGTCATCGCGCTTAATAATGACACCTGAGCCTAGATTTGTGTCCTTCTCATTATCAGTCTCTGCTGCCACTCGCTTCTGCTCATTGACGATGCTGACCACCGCAGGCCCAACCTTATCGGCTACAGTCACAATACGATCATAGGGATCAACCGTCCCCGTTCGGTTAATGGTCACAGGCTGTGTGACTGAACCTGTTCCCACAATCCAGCTATATAAAATAACGGCTGACAAGGCACTAATCACCGAGCTCACAATAGCCACTTGGACGGTGGACCACCTGCGGCCGGATTGAGTTGTCTTGCCCAGTGTCCATCCCGTTCCTGTCTCTCGCTCCTGCCATCTGCGCTTTACCTTGCCAGATACCTTTGTCGAGAAAAAATCATCATCAAACAAGCTCATCCGAACAACTCCCCTCAACCCTCCAACCGGGATCGATCCACGGGTTGAACCACTGCCTTCGCAGCATCATTACACCACGGAATGATATGGCTGAAAATCGTCAACACTATATATTAATGCACACTATGAGCTTGTCATGTAAAAGAAATGTAATAGATTTGCAAGCTTGTACATATTCTATCATACAAACAGGGAATTGAGAGAAACAATCTCCCTCCCCTAATAGAAAGGAGAACTAGATTTATGACGACTTCAAGCACAATCTGGTCGGACATCGACCTAGTCGGACAACTAGCTGATATGAAAGAAGATCAATACCGTCTTACCTTGGCTTTATCCACCCTCATGGAGCTTCTCGTGGAGAAAGGCCTGATTACGCAGGAGGATATATCACGGAAAGCCAATGATCTCGACAGATGGCTTACAAACGCACCACAGACTTCGCATGAACCGTATCCCATGCCGTAGGCTTGTCATAATACGTATCTTTTAATTGCAGTTCACTCTCTTTGTAAAAATGGCCGTTGTCCTCCATAACTCCCTTTACCGTCATGCGGGCGAGATCCATCATATTATGATCCCGGCTTAAATGCGCCAAGTATACGCGGCGGGTATTACCCGTAGCAATCTCACACAGCGCCTCGCCTGCCGCATCATTGGACAAGTGCCCCATATCTCCTAGAATTCGTCGCTTAATATTCCATGGATACCGCCCCATACGAAGCATCTCCGTATCATGGTTCGATTCCAGCACAAGCACATCCGAATCGATAATCTCATCTCGAACCTTATCGCTCATATAACCTAAATCCGTTGTCACACTCAGCTTTGTCTCGCCTTCATAGAACTTATAACCCACCGGCTCGGCAGCATCATGAGAGATACCGTATGATTCTATGCGCAGATCCCCGAAATCGCGCGCTTCCCCCGTTTGCATGACAATCCGATTTTCGTCTGCAATTTCACCCACATGCTTCTCTAGTGCTTCCCATGTGTTCTCGTTGGCATAGATCGGCACGTTGTGCTTGCGTGAGAAGGCTCCAAGGCCCTTAATGTGATCAGAATGCTCATGCGTGACGAATATGGCGTCAATCTGCTTGCCCGAGAGCCCCTGTTCCTCCAGGAGCTGCTCTGTCCGCTTGCAGCTTAGACCAACATCGATCATCACAGTTGCGTCTTCATTTTGAATGACCGTTGCATTGCCTGTTGATCCACTCGACAGTACTGAAAATCGCATACTCATCTATCGTTCTCCTTCTTTCCTTCTTGCGGAGTATCAATTGCTCCACTTATCGCATTCACATAATACACTTCATCATTTTCCAAGAGGATGCGCCAAGACGGCGCTGCCACCTGTGTATTGGCCGCATCGAATATTTGACCATGGTAGCCAAGCTGTACATCCTTGACGACGGCCCCTGACATTAAGGCGCTCAAGATCACATGCTCCAATGCTTGAGAAGCCGGCAAGATCTTCTGCTCCTTGCTCTCCTTAGCTTCAATCAACTCTACATACTGCTGCCGGAACCCCTTAATCTTCTGCTGGCTGTGTGCCAGCTCCAATGTCACTTCGAATATCGGCAGGCCATTAGGCAGTCGCTGATACAAGACGAATGTTCCATTTCTACCTGTCAACGCGTCATATCGGTACATCTCAATATGAGGAATATCCCCTTGCAGGGACTTGATCAAATCATTCTCCATAAATACGATCTTCGTATCCTGCGGCTGCTTGAGCGGTTCCATCTGATCGCCCCGCTTCACGAATCGGTACGTGATTTCACGTAAGGCGGGTGTCTCTGAAGGAATCTTGGCTGTAACTTGAATCTTTTTTACTTCCATCATCTTCTTCGCCGCATCAGACAGGGAGGTCCAATCCAGCTCGGAATGCATTTGGTCGCGTACCTCTTGCCAGAGCTGATAGCCCAGCACAATATTGAGCAGCAGAAAAGCATAGATCAATATATTCTTCGCCCGACCCCAATCCATTTGACTCCTCCCTTCTGAGATACGATCTTACGTTCATTTCTTAACAGACCCATCAAGCAATGCGGTCGACCCATCCTTGTACTTTACCTGCCATGCAGGCAGCAGACGAACCGTCTCCTTCCCTAACTCAGGGATGTATACCGGGTCAATCCCTACGATTGGCTTCTTCTGACTGAGTGCATTCAATTTTTGAAGTAAGGCATCTCCAACCACCAGTTGGCGCATTTCCTTCTTCTCTGCACGCTGATGAAGTTGTACAAGAGAACGCTCATAACTCGTAACCGTGCCCTCTTGCATCGTAACCTGCATATACCCGAACCGGAAGCGACTTGTATTGACAATCGGGTAAGAGCCCCAATATTGCTGGAATCGAAAGGCTGTCCCTAATCCACTGGTTGCTCCGTTCAGCACATCCTTCTTCTCATTGTCCGGCAAGGTGACACGATATCTGCCATTCCAGCCTCCATGCTGGTTAATGAAGCGGACTGCTGCCGTGACATCAGAAGCAATATCCTGCTGCCCTTCCGTCTGCACGACAGGATCGGAGTAGATAAGCCATTGCAGGCCCCGATTCACTTCCAAGCCGCGCTTAACGTCGGTATAAATTTCGGAATTCCCAGTCTCTATATTTTTCGTAACGGTAGGATCATTGAACAGGCTGCGCTGCATCTGCTCTGCCGTAATTCGATCATAGGGAAGCGTAACCTCAAGCAGTTCAATCGGCTGTTCTGGAACATAATATGACCCGTTAACCAACTTATAAGGCGTCCAAGACCGTCCGAATTCGACCTGCTGCTTCACATCCTGCTCGGTCAAGTCTGCTCGGGTTGACTCATAGACAGCGTCCCCCTTCGCATTGAAGAAGAAGACGCGGACTTCCTTCGTATCCTTCGTCGTATACAGCCATATTCGACGAATACTCTCATTCATAAGCGCAGAATCGTCACCGATCGGAAACACCTTCTGCAGCAGTTTCACTGGGATAGGCGCGTGGAAAAGCAGTTCCACTCCCTCATTCTCCTCGCGTATTCGATTCCAATCCACCGCAGAAAGCGAGCGGTATTGGAATCCATCATACGAGCGTCCCTGCAGCCGCTTCACAATAATGTTATAGAACGTCATGCCTGGATATAGAATGGTATGCTTATTTCCTCCGAGGTGAAGAACCAGCTGTTCCGGGAAGATTAGATTCTCTACTTTCTCCTCAGGCCCGAGCGGATCGGTCGTAATGTAGTCACTGGTCGACTTTTTGCGTACATCGAAGTTCGGTATGCTATAGGCAAGGAAGAAGCTCTGCAGCAAGCTTAACAGCACAAGAAATGTTAGCAGCATCGTCTTAAATCGCTCTACCATTCGCTTGCCTCACTCCCTTCCGCCTTCATTGATGTCAACGGAAGCGAGAAGGTAATTTGCGTACCTGCGCCCCATTCCGACTCAATCCATATATCCCCACCATGCGTTCTCACAATTTCCCGGGCAATGGACAAGCCTAGTCCCGTACCGCCCATATTGCGCGAACGAGCCTTATCTACCCGATAGAATCGTTCAAATATTCGTTCCAAATCCTTCTGTGGAATGCCCAGCCCATTATCCTGCACTGATACATGAAGCATGCTGCGAGAAGAATCCAGAACCGCAACCAGCTTCACCTCGCCGCCGTCTGGCGTATACTTCACCGCATTGGACACAAGGTTATCCAGCAATTGATCGATCTGATCCCGATCGATCATCACTAAGCCTCCCTTGCCAATGTCCGGATCAATGACAACTGATGCAGCGATTCCCTTATTGCGGAACTGGAAGGAGAATCGGTCGATGACATCCTCCAGCATCTCCGTCATATCCGTCACCTGCTTGCGCAGCTTCGCCTGCTTCGAATCAAGGCGCGACAGATGCAGCAAATCCGTAACGAGACGAATCATGCGCTCCGTCTCGTTCTGTATAACGCCAACGAAGCGCCCTGCAAGCTGCGGCTCTTCCAGCGCGCCGTCGCCTAATGCCTCAACATAGCTCTTAATCGTCGTCAGCGGCGTCCGCAGCTCATGTGACACGTTGGCTACGAACTCGCGGCGAGACTGCTCCAGCTTCTCCTGCTCCGTCACATCCTGCAGCACGACAATTGATCCTGTCATACCTTCCCCACGGCGATGAACCGGGGTGAAGGATATGCGCAGGATTGTCTCGCTATCTTCATCACCCTCATGTTCTTCTGTTCGAGGAAGCAGCATCCAGTTCAGCTTGCCGTTCACCATCTCATCGATCTGTTCCTGCGGCACACGAAGCACCTCGGACATGGGACTGCCCTCTACCTCGCCTTGCTTGATACTTAGCAGCTTGCACGCCCGTCTGTTGACGAGAATAACCTGACCTTGTTCATCGGTCGCGACAACGCCGTCACTCATATTTGTCAAGATGGATGCCAGCTTCTCCTTCTCTTCCTCATTCGCATTCAGCGCTTCCTGCAAGCGCCTCGTCATATAATTGAATGCCTCACTCAACTGACCGATCTCATCGGTGCCCATGACAGGAACTTGTCCTGCGAAGTTCCCTTCCGCCACCTTCGTTGCTTGCTTCGTTATCTCCTTGATCGGTTGTGTAATGGTATGGGCCAGAATGACACCCAGTACGGCCGTTAACCCAAGTGCAATCGCCATCCCCGAGAGGAAAATCCGATTGATCCCCTCAATTGTAGCGTACAGCTCCTTCATTGATGCGACAATGTATAGGGCCCCTACGAGCTTCCCATTGGAGTAGACGGGCTTCGCCAGCACCTGCATGCGCACATTGTCCTCATCAATGATAACCTCTTGGTTATCACGCATGCCCTGCAGGGCCCGATTCACTACTGTCTCAGTATTTTTACGCCCTACATATTCCATATGAGTAGGCACAGATGTCGTCAATACCTTCCCGGTTACGTCCAAAACCTGTATTTCCACGCCATTCATATTGATGAAGCTGCGTACGAACTTATTGAGCGCCTCCAGCGTCTGCTCATCATCAAGCGTCTCATCGCCCTTCAGCGTCTGACCCGCGTAAATAGACATGAGCTCTGCTGTGTTCTGCAGCTCCTTCGTAAAGTTGGTCGTCTGCGTATGCTTCATCGAACTGACGAAGTAGACACCGATGAGCTGCATCGCAATTAAGATAAGCAGAACATAAATAATAATCAGCTTCGCCTGAATGGTGCGAAAAAATCGACCTAGCCCCCGCTTCACTAGAATCCTCCACTCCGCGGATTGCGCATCATATATCCCAATCCGCGCCGTGTAATGATATATTCCGGCTTGCTCGGATCATCCTCAATCTTCTCGCGCAGGCGGCGTATCGTTACATCCACCGTGCGTACATCTCCGAAATACTCATATCCCCACACTGCCTGCAGCAGGTGTTCGCGTGTCATGACCTTGCCAGCATTGCGCACCAAGTAGAACAGCAGTTCATACTCCCGATGCGTCAAATCCAGCATAGCTCCGTTCTTATAGACTACATACATGTCCGTATCAATGAGCAGTTCATTCAGCTTCATGCCCTGCTTCTCTGCGGCAGATGTCGCAGCATCCTCTTCTGGATCTGGAGTAGAGATTTTGTTTTGGCGCCGCAAGTGAGCCTTAACCCGAGCCAGCAGCTCTCTCGTGCTGAACGGCTTCGTCACATAGTCATCGGCCCCCAATTCCAAGCCTAATACCTTATCAAGCTCTGTGTCCTTCGCCGTCAGCATAATAATAGGCATATGCAAATGCTGACGTACCTCACGGCACACATCCATCCCGTCCTTCACGGGCAGCATCAAGTCAAGAAGCATAAGATCCGGCTTCTCCGATATTGCCAAATCAACGGCAGCTCCCCCATCGAAGGCGCAGATGACCTCGTAGCCTTCCTTCTCCAAATTAAACTTTAAAATATCTGCAATCGGTTGTTCATCATCTACAACGAGAATTTTGCCGTACACGAATCCGCACCTCTCCCTCTACCTTCACATTTCCTACCACGTACTAATACAGTCACAAATTCCGTTCTGCATGCAGCCAGTCCTTATGTCACTCTATTTTACCATAATTGTCTCTACATCCCGAACCCAAACGTTGGAGAAGACGGCATTACGCGGCAATCTAAATATAAAAAAGACGGGACATCCGATTCGTCCCGTCTAGCTTGCGTTTATAAGTATTTAAGAGGATTCTGCACTTCGTCATTTTTAATAATTTCGAAATGCAAATGCGTACCTGTGGAATCGCCCGTATTGCCCATTACGCCAATATCTTGACCCTTCTCCACAATATCGCCGGCATTGATATTAATTTTGCTTAGGTGGCCGTACAAGGTTTTGTACCCATTGCGATGGTTGACGATGATGCAATTGCCATACCCGTTCTTCACACCCGCAAACAGTACGACGCCTTCATCAGCAGCCATAATCGAACGATCCGAGGATACCATGTCGATCCCCTTGTGCATGCGGCCCCAGCGCTTGCCGAATCCGCTTGTCAAGGTTGCACTGTTCACAGGCCAATCGAAGGAGCCTGTCCCTTCGCCGCGCACGACCTTCGTACCGCGAATGACAATCTCCGGAATGGCAGGCTCGACAACCTCTTGCTCAATCCATTCCTCGTGGGATAGCTTGCCGTTGTCCTTCACCAGGCGATAAGACATGCGCTTTAATCCTTGTTTGCCCTTGCGGACAACCTTGGACTCCCCAGAGCGCATATTCGGATCTTCCTTGATCATCTTCTGCGGTTCAGTCACCAAATACTCGCTATAAGCTTCAACCGTCTTCACGGTAATAAGCGGCTTCGTATCCGTCAAATTAAGAATTTGTCCATCCTGCAGACGTTCCTCCCCGACAGTCGGGTTGTTATGGTAGATCGCATCCATAGAGACATTCATCTTATTTGCAATTGACGAAACGGTATCTCCTGCCCTCACAATATATTGGAGCTTATTCGTGAGGCCTGTCGTCAGCTTGCTAATCGCCTCATCCTGCGTCATCAGCTGGTCTGGGCTAATATTGGCATTTTCCGTGCTGACACGCTCGCGGAAACTAACAGATTCCAAGCGTGATACGGCTTTCGTGGCCTTTGCAGAGCGCATAGGCGCAGCTAATACGCGCACTTCCTTCGCATTCCCTTTGTTCGATGCAGATGGAGTGTACTTCGCCTTTACCTGCTTCAATATTTTCTCGGCCGTAGCCTCGTCATTCACATATCCGACTGTCGCGCCGTTGATCTTCAGCTCTACGCCCTCTGCATAAGCAGGCGTCAATTGATCGAGCTTCGCTAACGTTGCTTCCGTTGTCGGCTTCGCCTTGAATCCAGAATCCTCAATCGTTCGAATTCCCTCTCGATTTATCTTCATATGGGCGTTCGGATACTTAGCCTGTTCCTTCTGGAGCCGAGCTGCATAATATTGCTCGACTTCTTCTAGAGCAGACACCGTGCCCACCAGTTCATTCTTATGGTATACGTGATAAAAAGGTATCGTATTGGCTTGTACATAGGTAATGCCTCCCCATACTGCAGATGCAGCCAATGCCATGCCACTTATTGCGAATACAATCGTTCTTTTTCTCTTTGTCATCCATCGGGTTGCAGGATTCCTCGTCAACCGTTCCCGCCATGCAGCCGTCCATTGTTGCCATCGGTTGCGATCATTCATTTGTTCCTTTTCCTCCCGACGATTTCCGTTGAAACGTTCCATGATGGTCTCCTTTGCGAATACAATGCCTATATTCTCATACGTAATGTGATCTTTTTCTATGAAAATTTACAAAAGTTAACGTTTTGTCATCTTTTTTTAATGTACCATAGGTCGAAAGTACATTGCAACTTGACCGAATTCGTCATTTTTTGGACGTTCTTCATCCTTACACCCCTTACTTTTCCAAAACAAAAACGCGAAAATGTGCTCTCCTGAGGAGATGGCCACTTTCGCGTTTATTATGCAATCCTTTTAATCGGTTTATTCAGCATATGTTCTCACAAAGATGTTCTTCGTGAAGCCTATGAATCAGACTACGGTGTTCCCGTGCTTTCTGTCTTGCTTTCCTTCGCATTTGAACCATCCGTAGTGCTGGCAGTATCCTTCGTCTTCGATTCTCCCACCATCCACTCCCGCATCTCCTTATATTCCTCGTCATTCAGATGCTTCGCGAGAATCTGTTCGACTTCCATAACCTCACTGGAAGTTAATCCTCCCTCCATTAAGGTTGAGATGCGCTGCCAATCCTCTTGCGGGAGCTTCTTCATCAAGGTTGCAAAGATTTGATCCTTCTTCTCCTTCGACAACTCTTCCTTGCTCTTCGCTATCGCGTCAGGTGGCACTATTATTGCCTCCCGTCCCTTCGATTCCTGACCAGATGTTATGCCCCCCATTACCGGCAAAGCGCCATCAGGCGTTGGAGTTGATCCGCTCTCGCCTTCATTTCCCTCAGCAGATGGGGAACCTGTCGTTCCTCCGCCATTCGTCTCAGTCGCTCCCTGCCCATTCCCATTCGATCCCGATCCCTGACTATTAGTAGTGGTTCGTTCTGTATGGTTCCCGCTATTTCCCATTATCCCATTCTGACTCGTTCCTGTAGACTTATTATTTGATTGACTAGCCGTTTGTACATCGGAGCCAAGCAGAACACCCCACATAGAGGTCAATGTCAGCGGCTTCCGTTCTATTGGGATATGGAAACTATCCAGGGCAGTCTGAATATATCGATCGACTACGATCGCTGTTGTTCCAACCGTTAATAGGCTAGATAATATACCTACGACCAAAATCGTCATTGCTAACCGCATCACACGCCACACTAAGCGCATCTATACTACCTCCCAGCCAGCTCTTGCTGCCACGCGAGGGCAATATGCCCTCTCACGTGCCCGAGTGCGTATAATAGAGTACTAGCAGCCTCCAATATGACTCTTCTTCCTCTATCTTGTATTCGGGATCCTTGCCAGCTCACAGTCATTTACTGCTTAGTATGCCCAATTATGTACAAAAAAAACGACTCTTCCCGAAGGAAAAGCCGTTTCGTTTCTATATCATGCTGCAATTAGCGGTAGATAGAACGCACTTGATTCGTCTGCTCGCGGTTGCGGCCAACGGAGAAGATCGAGATCGGAATGCCTGTCAGCTCCGATACGCGCTTCACATAGTTGCGTGTTGATTCAGGCAGTTCATCAAGCGTCTTGCAGCCTGTGATGTCTTCCGACCAGCCTGGCATTTCTTCATAAATTGCTTCGCACTTCGCAAGCATATCCAAGCTTGCTGGATAGTGCTCGATAATCTCATCGCCGCACTTGTAAGCCGTACAGATCTTAACTGTCTCCAGTCCAGTCAATACATCAAGCGAGTTCAGGGACAAGCCTGTAATCCCGCTCACGCGACGAGCATGGCGTACGACGACACTGTCGAACCAGCCTACGCGACGTGCGCGGCCTGTTACTGTACCATACTCATGGCCAGCTTCGCGGATGAAGTCGCCTGTCTCATTGTTCAGCTCTGTTGGGAACGGACCATCACCAACGCGAGTCGTATAAGCCTTCGCTACGCCGATAACCTCTTCAATCTTGGATGGGCCAACACCAGAACCGATGCAGACACCGCCAGCTGTTGGGTTCGAAGAAGTAACGAACGGATACGTACCTTGGTCGATATCGAGCATAACGCCCTGCGCACCTTCGAACAATACCTTCTTGCCGTCATCGATTGCATCATTAAGTACAACCGAGGTATCAACCACATACTTGCGAATGAATTCTGCATATTCGAAGTATTCCTGCAACGTAGCTTCGATATCCAGCTCTTCGCCGCCATACATTCTGATTAACTCGTTCTTCTCATTTGCCAAGTGGCGGAATTTCTTCTCGAATACATCCTTGTCGAGCAAGTCGACAATACGAATGCCGTTGCGAGCTGCTTTATCCATATAACAAGGTCCGATCCCTTTGCGGGTCGTTCCAATCTTGTTCGGGCCTTTGCGCTCTTCCTCCAGACCGTCCAGCACCATGTGATACGGCATGATGACATGCGCACGATCACTAATGCGAAGATTATCGGTAGAGAAACCATTTTCGTGAATATATTCAATCTCTTGGATTAGTGCCTTTGGATTGATGACCATACCATTACCGATTACACAAATTTTGTTTGTGTAGAAAATACCGGATGGAATCAGGCTCAGCTTGTATTTCTTATTATCAATCAAGATCGTGTGTCCCGCATTGTTACCACCTTGATAACGCGCAACCACGTCGGCGCTTTCGGCGAGGAAGTCAGTGATTTTCCCTTTCCCCTCGTCTCCCCATTGGGTTCCTACGACGACTACTGTAGACATATTCATACCCCCGGCGGGTGTTTACACACCGTTATTCACTGCTTTTTTAAGCTTTCGCTCCAAGCAGCATACCTAGTTTATCAGTCAAATAGTGCAAAGTCAACGAAAAGCGAACGTTGATATCCGACCTTAACCAAATGTTCGGAAAAACAACGTTCGCTTTCTTTTACGCTTATTATCCCGCAGAAGCGTCCTGATGATTCCTTTCGTAGCTGACGAATTTGTTGAAGTTCTTCAAGAACACCAACTCCACCGTACCTACTGGACCATTACGCTGCTTAGCAATAATAATTTCGATAATATTCTTTTTCTCCGTATCCTGATTATAGTAATCATCACGGTACAAAAATGCAACGATATCAGCATCCTGCTCAATGGAACCCGATTCCCGAAGATCGGACATCATCGGACGCTTATCCTGCCGCTGCTCTACGCCCCGGCTTAACTGGGACAAGGCAATAACGGGAACCTCAAGCTCACGGGCTATCTGCTTCAGCGTACGTGATATCTCGGAGACCTCCTGCTGACGGTTCTCGCCTGGCTTGCCGCGTCCTTGAATCAGCTGCAAGTAATCGATCAGAATCATGCCAAGACCATGTTCCTTCTTAAGACGTCTACACTTGGCACGGATATCCGCCACCGTTATCCCTGGTGTATCATCAATGTAGACCTCCGCCTCGGACAAGGCTGCGATGGACATCGTCAGCTTCTCCCAGTCATCATCCTCAAGCGCTCCTGTACGGAGTCGTCCTGCATCGACATTGGACTCAGCACAGACCATCCGCTGTACAAGCTGTGCCGCGGACATCTCGAGACTGAATATCGCTACCGTCTCCTTCGCACGAACGCCAACATTCTGGGCTACGTTCAAGGCGAAGGCGGTCTTGCCGACGGACGGACGAGCAGCCACAATGACAAGGTCACTGCGCTGGAAACCCGATGTCATCTTATCCAAATCAGGGAAGCCTGACGGAATGCCTGTCGTCCCCCCGCCTGTTTGCTGGCTCAAGGTCTCGACTTTATCATACACTTCCATCAATACATCTTTAATCGCGATAAAGCCGCTCGAAGAGCGGCGATTCGAAATTTCTAAGATACGTCGCTCCGCATCGCTAAGCAATCCAGAGACATCCTCGCCGCCTGTATAGCCTTCACTTGCGATTTGCGTGGCAGTCCGAATGAGACGTCGCATCATTGACTTTTCTTCAATAATTTGCGCGTAATAATCGACGTTGGCTGCGGTTGGTACCGCATTGGCCAGTTTCGTCAAATAAGACACGCTGCCGACGTCTTCCAACTGCTGCTTATCCTTCAGCTTCGCTGTAAGCGTTACAAGGTCAATCGGCTGGTTGTCTTCGCCCAGCTCGATCATCGCCTCATAGATCATTTGATGGGCCGGATTGTAGAAGTCCTCGGACTGAATCCGCTCCATCGCCGTGATCATCGCTTCGGAGTGGAGCAATATAGCGCCGAGAACGGCTTGCTCAGCCTCCAGGTTCTGCGGCGGAACACGATCGACATACATCTCGTTCATTCTATTCCTCCGTTACGTGCACCTTCATCGTCGCCTTGACTTCAGGATGCAGCTTCACGGCTACATTCGTAAATCCCAGCGTACGAATCGGGTCATTAAGTTCGATTTTACGCTTATCTATTTTGATCTTCATGCCTGCAAGAGCTTCTGCAATTTGCTTCGATGTGATGGCACCGAACAGACGGCCGCCTTCACCAGCCTTTGCCTTCAACTCAACTGTTGTTTCTCCCAGCTTCGCTGCAAGCATTTCCGCATCTATCTTTTCTTGTTCCTTGCGCTTATCTTCTGACTTCTTCTGTTGATCCAGGGTCTTAAGATTGCCGTCCGTCGCCGGACGAGCCAGTCCCTGCTTGATGAGGAAATTTTGAGCGTACCCTTCGGAAACCTCTTTGACTTGTCCTTTCTTGCCTTGTCCTTTTACATCCTGCAACAAGATGACTTTCATTCGAACAACCCCTCTTCTGCGTCGATTTCTTCCAGCACGCGCTTCAGCTTCGCTTCTGCCTCAACAAGCGTACCTTGCAATTGAGCTGCGGCATTCGTTAGATGTCCGCCGCCGCCCAGCCGTTCCATAACGACCTGTACATTCATCTGGCCCAGCGAACGCGCGCTAATCCCAATGAGTCCGTCATTTCGCTCGCTGATAACGAACGAAGCGAGAACATCGGTCATATTTAATAGCGTATCAGCTACCTGTGCAATGAGCAACTGAGAAAATTTTCGTCCTGGCTCTGTAACCGCAATCGCAATATGTCCATACAGCATCTGTGCATGGCGGATGACTTCCGCCTTCTGAATATACTCATCCAGATCTTCTTTTAAGATGCGCTGGATAAGCAGTGGATCTGCACCTTGTCTGCGAAGGAAGCTTGCCGCATCGAATGTGCGCGAGCCTGTTCGCAGCGTGAAATACTTCGTATCTACCGTGATCCCCGCCAGCAATGCCGTTGCCTCCAGCATGCTGAGGTTGATCCGATTATGGATATACTGCAGCAGTTCCGTAACAAGCTCAGCCGTAGAAGATGCATAGGGCTCCAAATAAACGAGAACCGCGTCATTAATGAACTCTTCGCCGCGCCGATGATGATCGATAATGACAATCCGATCCGATTGAAGCAGACGCGGCTCTTCTACCATAGAGGCTTTGTGTGTATCACATACAACCAGAAGGCTTGCTTCCGTAATCATTTCGATAGCTTCCGCTCGAGAGATAAACCTTGACCATAGAATTTCATCCTTCTTCAAATAGTCCACTAGACGATCGATCGAAGGATTGCTCTCTTCCAGCACGATATAGGCTTCAATTCCAAGCATTCGGCATGCGTTCAGCACGCCAATCGATGATCCAATCGAATCCGTATCCGGATTCTTGTGCCCCATAATGAACACAGCGTCGCTCTGCTTAATGAAATCTCGAAGCGCGTGCGCGATAACCCGTGCGCGAACCCGAGTCCGTTTCTCTACCGCATTCGATTTACCGCCATAGAACGATAATCGTTGTCCCATACGAACCGCTACCTGATCTCCGCCACGGCCAAGTGCAATATCCAAGCTTGACTGTGCCAGCTGACCCAGTTCCGGGATACTGTCTGCGCCAGCTGCAATGCCCATGCTGAGTGTTACTGGAAGCTTATTATCAAGCGTCGTCTCCCGAACCTCGTCAAGAATGACGAATCTCGTCTGTTCCAGTGCCTTCAGTGTCTGCACATCCATAATCATGAAGTGTCGATCAGAGGACAGCCGCTTCATCAATACACCATGCTCGCCTGCCCAGGACGTAATCTGTCCATTTACACGCGCGAGCAGGGCAGCCCGCTGCTGGTCGTCCAGCCCTTGGGTCGATTCCTCCAAGTTATCCATAATGACGACTCCGACTGCTATCCGTTCTTCGTCATAACGTTTGCGCAAGCTCCACAGGTCAGTAATGTCCGTAAAGTAGACAACCCGCTCCTCTGGCACAATATCCGCATGTACGATACGCCCACCGATGAACAATTCAGCGGAGCGATCCTTTTCTTTTCCCATATGAAGCTGCGGGAAGATATCCGCCAATTCCTCTCCAACTAACCCATCCTGTCCGGTTAGCTGAGATACATAAGGATTATGCCATTCTATGACACGATCCTCACGATACAAAAGGATGCCATACGGCAAGTCGATGATGGCCTCTTCCCCCGCCCGCTTTACTCGTAATCCAAGCGTTGATAAATACGACTCCGTCTCTTCCCGGAATTTACGTTCTGCCGTGAACGATGCCATAGCGAGCGCTGCAATACTGATCCATGCCAATACCCCGACTCCCCAGTTATACCAGGTCAGCACTAAGCTCATGGCGATCAATACAACGAATGTCCAGCTTGTATGCTTCGTATACCAACGTTGAAACAATAGTTTAGGCATGCCTTCTCACCCTATACTTTTGGTTTGGACAGGTACTTCCGCATCGGAAGGACGAGATCCACCAATCCTACAATTCGAAGTAGTGAATAGAGCAGTGGAATGAACAATGCAGCTACTGTAATGACAATCGGCAGCACCTTGCCCCATTTCTTCATGTGCGCAAAGAAGAAGAGAAAGGCAATCCCCTGCACTACGAATGCCAACTGCAAGAGCGGCGCCAAGTTCAATACAATCATCGTTAAGAAGCTGTCCGTTGACTTCGGGCCAACAAGGTCAAGAATCACAACGATGAAATAGTACACGACAAGAGACTTCGGAAGCATCCATTGGTGTACAGGTTTCATCTTCTGCACATCATGTCCTTGCGCGGTTAATAGACGACGGCTGATAGCGTACGTAATCGTACCCATATACAGCGCACTCACAATCATCATAAATGGAACCATCTTGCTCATGAGAAGCGCAAATTGCTGTTTCATTTCTGCTGTCACTTGCGTCGGGAATAGTGCAGACTGCTCAACACCGACCATCCCGTAGTTCAGCATCTCAATCACAAATTCATACACATTGAAGTCTAGTACCCACTTCGCTACGACGAAGAGGACAAGGGACTCAACGAGAAAGGTCACGGTTCCAGCAACGAACACGTTGAGTGCAGGCTTTCTGCTTTTAAACATGTGGCCAATGACAATGCCCGGAATAATAAAGTACAAGGCGGTTACAGCAACAATCATGCCTGCCTTCCCCATTAACAAGTAGACGACGGCAAGCACGGCAGCAGTGATAAGAGCGAATCTCTGCTTTGATTGCGTTGCATACAGCATCACAAATGGAACCGCCATAAAACTCATCGTCAACACCTGTATCGGCTGCAATATGGATAATAACAATACGAGCGCTACAATCGCCCATAATAAAGACGATGACCAGCGGTTTTTCAATACGTTCACCTCTTGCGCATTCAATCTTTTTCCCCCGGAAAGAAACCCCGAGACCGCTTATTCCGCGGATATATCCCTATATCTTCCATATTTCTGAAAAGGGCGTCATTTTCATTATACCATAATTACTTCACGTCCATAGCTTTGGTGACGAACTGCTCGCAATATTCGATAATTTGACTGCGCCTCACGATGCCAATAAAACGGTTCATATCATCTACCACCGGGACAAAGTTCTGCACCTTGGCCAAATTAATAAGATCCTCCATATTGGAGTCAATTCGTACTGATTTATTATGCATATTCAGCGAAACTTCTTTCAGCAAGGATTTTGAAGCGTTCTCAAACGTAATCGCGCCATTGGAATTTTTCATGTGCCATAACAGGTCTCCTTCGGTAACCGTTCCTACATATTCCCCTTCATCATTCAAAATCGGAACAGCCGTGTACCGATGATATTCCATTCGTTCGAGTGTTTGTCTCAATGTTGTATTCAATGTAAGACTAACAACCTCATGTTTCGGTGTTAAGAAAAAAGCAATGTTCATCCGTTAGGTCTCCTCCTCAAACGACTCCAGCGAGATGATCGCTGTAACTCCCTAACAATAAATTAACACATTTAGGCATACAAAAACAAAAAGTCAGCCGTAATAAATACGACTGACTTTCCGGTTTCTATACCATTAATCTTCTTTCACTTGGCGTGGTTCCATTAGATTCTCTTTGCTCGTCTTCGGATCCAGCCAGTTGTCCAGCAAAGTCTTAATATAATCCAGATCCTCATCCTTCACCATGTAATACCAGCCGTTGCCAATCATCTTGCCGTCACCATGCAGCATATAGCTGCTAATGCTCGGTACTCCGTCATTCGTGAACATCGTCTTGGCCAAATCAATCATATACTTCGGTCGCATATCCGTTGTAAAATTCTCACCCATAATTTCAATAAGCTCTGGAATGCGTCCGATTTTATCCATTTCGATGGCACGCTGCATAACCGCGTTCAAGAATATGCGGTGACGCATCGTACGGTTCATATCCGAATCCTCACGGTAACGTACGAAGTACAATGCTTCTTGACCATCATAGATCGGCTTGTTCGGCTCTATGCGGAACTTCTCATGATCGGGATCTTTGTTGACGATCGCCTTCGTAATTGGGAGTTTAACGCCATCTAATGCATTGACGACATCCTTCAATCCCTCGAAGTTAATTGTCGCATAATGGTCAACCTTATGCTTGAGCAGATTATCTACCGACTCCATGCTCATCTTCGCACCACCATAGGCATAAGCGTGATTGAGCTTCGTTTCAAATCCCTTGCCGATGATTTCCGTATACGTATCACGTGGAATCGACAGCAGCAATACTTTGTTATCTTGTGGTCTTACAACCGAATATATAATGGTATCAGAACGTCCAATTTCCTTGCCTCGCTGGTCAACCCCCAGCAGTAGTACTGAGAATGGCTCCGTCACTTTGCGAATTACTTCTTCTTTGCCTTCAATTGGCTTATAAGACTTATCAAGCGTCTCTTCTACATGCCCGGATAAGAACATATCGAAGGCCAGAACCGCTAGCTGCTTGCGGAATATAAATCCGCTAAGACCAACAATCGCGATGATTGCCAGGGCGATTCCCCATTTTTTATATTTATTTTTTTTCATTCGTAATCCTCTTCTTCCTTTATGTGATGCAATCATATCCAAAATCCATTTACTAACCGATAGTTCTTATTTCATACATATAAGAAGCATTTTTGTTGCCTTCCATACCTGTTTCAGTATAGCTCTTAGGCATTTTCCGCATTGACCAGATGAGAAACATTATGCTGCGCATAGCTATCCGCGTCAATCTGATTTCCCTATACGCATACGGTGTTTCATTTTTCCTCATGTGTGTAAGCTTCGGTTCGCTCTAATTCGAAATTGGCAGCACATCATACCTGCTTCACTTCTCAAAGATACCCGCCCCAGTGCGAACGACACGAATTTCCTATACTAGCAGTACCTATTCCCCTAGAAAGTTTCGCATGGTGATTTTTCAAAAAAGACCAGCCATGCTAGCTGCTCATCGTTACTTCTCATTTATTCGAATCATAATAATTGCGGCTTGGATCATGCGAGCGTGCACTTACTCTATTCGTTGAACATGAGCTTCACACCGCTTAGGCCCTACCTAGAACAGTATGTGACGATGAATGTAAAAGACATGCTCACATTCAACACTGAACAGCCTCACAACCCATTATTGGAATATCCACGTTCCCTTATGGTTAAGCTGTATCAGATATAGGATGAGCATGCTCGGTCGATTTTATCTGTTTGTAACGACCGGTAATCAGAACCCTCTTTGACAAATTTCTTTGATGATTATGCATGAAACAATATTTTTATTTTACATGCAAACGATCAAAAAGGAAAATACAGATTTCATGATCCGGATCACTATTTTGACAGAAGTACCAAAAAACCGCCCATTTTTGGACGGTTTTCACACAGAATATGGAATAATGATCATCCGAACCAGCTCTTTACCCAACGTACAACATCTAACGTTAATGGAATGAGTCCAAACCCATGATTGCCTATAGCGACGACACCATACGCATATTGACCGATAGCGACGACTCCTAATGCCACGTTGCTAATTACAACAGCACCGATGGATAAGACACTACTCACGGCCACAGCGCCAATGGACAGCCAATCGCTAACCGCAATCGCCCCTACCGAAAATAAATCACTGAATGCAATGGCACCCACTGCTGCCAGCAGTCCTAAGGATATGGCACCAAATGCAAACAGACCAACACTTATCATTCCTCCAGCGATGAGACCGATTGCGATATCCCCAATCGCGATAAGGCCAATTGCGACCTTACTGTGTCGGCCTACTCGGCTAGCACCACTGCTCCGAATGCTAATGATCGGAAGCTGTGGGGATGGCCATTGATAGTCGATTTCTTGTCCCTGCCAACGTTTACTGAATCGTTCGTGCCATCTCATGATCTAAACCTCCGTACCGAATCCATTTTCATCCTTATCCTGCTATCCATTGTATCACTGCAGCCATATGAAGGAATCCGCCTCGAGACGGAACCCCCCATCCAACTGGAGCAGCATTTATTCATTTGCGAAATCAAGTTTGAATGGGATACAGGCATAGTAAATTAGAAAAAAGGATGGGTTACTGTATTAGCCGCACAAGTAAAGAATGGTATGTTCTATACTTGTACATGATGAATCCTATGCAACAGGAGGAGGTAGCATGAACAAATGGTTGAAGATATCGTTGTATTTCTTGGGGAAATCGTGCTAATGGCAGGCCCTTGCGATCCTCTAGTATTTAAAACGCCTAGATCAAGCTCAGGCTCCGCATCCGTTGTCGCGGTGAATTCGCTCCGCTTGCGAAGGGAACAGGATTAACAGGCTCGATTGTAACCCCTGCTTCAATCCAATCCGCAGAGGGGAACACGATGTGAAGTAACGAAAACGCCCTCTGTCGATAAATTAAAAAAGACATAAAAAAGACAGCTGATATGATATCAGCTGTCTTCTGCACCATCATTACTCCGTAGTGTACGGAAGCAATGCTACTTGGCGAGCGCGTTTTACAGCGATCGTCAAAGCACGTTGGTACTTCGCGCTTGTACCTGTTACACGGCGTGGCAAGATTTTGCCGCGCTCGCTGATGAATTTCTTCAACAGGTCGATGTCTTTATAATCAATGTGAGTGATTTTGTTCACTGTGAAGAAGCACACTTTACGGCGCTTGTTACGACCTCTACGGCCACCGAATTTACGGCCTTCGCGTTCGCCGCCTTCATTTTGCTTAAAGCTCATTCATGTCAGTCCTTTCCGTTTTAGAATGGCAAATCATCATCGGAAATGTCGATAGGTCTACCGTCATCAGAGAAAGGATCTGCTGCTGCTTGTCCACGAGAATTGGAATTCCCACCACGTGCTGGAGCATTGTTGTATTGCGGTGCTGGTGCACCGTAATTGCCGCCGCCCATATCATCACGTGTTCCCCCGTTATCACGGTTCGATTCCAAGAAACGCACATTATCAGCAATAATTTCAGTCACGTATACACGTTTACCTTCGTTATTGTCATAGTTGCGCACTTGAATGCGTCCTTCTACTGCTGTAAGCCGACCCTTGCGCAAATAATTTGCACATGTCTCAGCTAGCTGCCGCCAAGTAACGACTGGAATAAAGTCCGCTTCACGCTCCCCACCTTGACTCGAGAACGGTCGATCAACCGCTAACGTAAACTGCGTTACTGCCACTCCAGATGAAGTGTAGCGCAATTCAGGGTCCCGTGTAAGACGTCCTATCAATATCACGCGATTCAACATGCTATCCCCTCCTTCGACGTATCCTTTACGAACTTACGATAGTTTTGGCTATTAAGCCACGTCGCTAACGACAAGATGACGGATGATTTCGTCAGAAATCTTAAGCTGACGATCCAACTCCGCTACTACTGCAGGTTCTGCAGTAAAGTTCACGAGAACGTACACGCCATCGCGGAACTTCTTGATTTCGTAAGCAAGACGACGCTTACCCATCACATCGTGCTTCGTAATTTCTCCACCGCCGTTAGAGATAACGCCTTGGAATTTGTCGACTGTTGTTTGAACAGCTTCTTGCTCTACGTCAGGACGAATGATGTACATCAATTCGTATTTGCGCATTTCACGTTCACCTCCTTATGGACTTCAGGCCTCTGATCTTGTCAGAAGCAAGGAGCGAGAAAACTCGCACTAAACTAGTGTACCAAAATGAAGGATGACATGCAAGTGCATCTTCGTGTCCGCATACAAGCACTTTTCTCCATTCATTAAGGGATACCCCTGCGCACACACTACATAGGCAAGCGATCTCGTTACGCTTCTGCTCTATACAACATGCTTTCAGGAGGTTACACAATGGGCGAGAAAACAGAATTCGAACCGGGAGACAAAGCACCCAATGATGCCATTTATATGGAAGTCGGTGAGAAAAGCTTCCATACCGAAATTCAAGATCCAAAACAAATTAAGTTGAAGAAGGGCGACACATTCCCTGAAACAACGAACAAAGACCGAAAGTGGAAGAAAAAGCGCCATGCTTTGACGCACTGATTCAATCGTTTCACTTTTTTTATTATCCGTGTATAGAAACGCAATAATGATCCATAATAACAACTGACGGTGCGAAGCGAGGTGGGTTCCGTTGAACAATGGAGCGAAGAAGCCTAGTGGAGACATTTAACTTTACGACATAAGAGAAGCGAGGGGTTGTGCTAAAGACCATTTGTCTGCAACACACTTATCGTAATATGGATACCGTAAAGGTTCCATGTGATGTAGGAAGCCTAAGCCATCTGAACATTGTGAAGATAGAAGTCGAATAAGCACCGTCAACCAGGAAGGGATTTCGCGCATGCGAGATCCCTTCTCTCATTTGCTGCACCCTTTTTATTTTTTTCTCGGATGTATGTATAATTCCGCAATAACGATCCATAATAACAACTGACGGTGCGAAGCGAGGTGGGTTCCGTTGAACAATGGAGCAAAGAAGCCTAGTGGAGACATTTAACTTTACGAAATAAGGGAAGCGAGGGGTTGTGCTGTAGAGCATTTATCTGTAACACACTTATCGTAATGGAATTTTTATATGGTTCCATATGATGAAGAAAACCTAAGCCATCTGAATTGTGAAGATAGAAGTCGAATAAGCACCGTCAACCAGGAAGGGATTTCGCGCATGCGAAGTCCCTTCTCTTATTTATTTCAGCATTTGTTACAACAAACACATACATCGTCATCAACAGCTCCAGAGGCAGCAAAAACTTGCCTATAACATGCAAAAAACTCCGAAGCCTAAGCTCCGGAGTTATCATATCCAATAAGTGGCGGAAAGGGTGGGATTCGAACCCACGCACGCCTTGCGACGCCTAGCTGATTTCGAGTCAGCCCCCTTGGACCTCTTGGGTACCTTTCCATAGCAAGAGTTATCTTACCATAGTCCACACTATATTGCAACATATTTTTTACAAAATTATCTTACTCGGAATCAGGTTGAGCAGAACGAAGCACCTTCTTCATGCTCTTCTCGAACTTCGCGCGCGGGACGAGCACACTATGCTTGCATCCAACGCACTTAATGCGGATATCCATACCCATTCGAATGATCTCCATCTCATTTGTACCACAAGGATGAGGCTTTTTCATTTGAACGATATCACCTAGTGCGAAGACTTTACGTTCCATTACATATTCCCTCCTTGTTCTGCTCGTTGATACGTAACGAGGCGCGGGTATGGAATCTCAATTCCCTCTCGCTCTAGAGCCCGCTTCATATCTGCATTAATCATACGAACAACACCTGCTTGGGTAAATGGGCGGCATTCGGCAATAACCCGAATCGTCACTTCTGAAGGCCCAAGCGTTTGAACGCCCAAAACTTGCGGTGTCTTGACTACATTCTCATTGTGCTCTGGCAATGCTTCAAGCGCTTTATTCATGACTTGAATAGCCTTCTCTACATTCTCCTCATAAGCAATTGATACATCCACAACAGCAATCGAGTTGTTTAGTGAATAATTGGTTACCTCGGTAATGCTACCGTTTGGAATGACGTGAACCTCTCCAGTCCAGCTATGGATCCGAGTCGACCGCAAACCAATCATCTCTACCGTACCTTGGAAGGATCCAACCTTAATGACATCGCCTACCGCGAAATGATCCTCCAATATTATGAAAAATCCGGTCATAACATCCTTCACCAAGCTTTGAGCACCAAAACCAATAGCCAAGCCGACGACCCCTGCCCCCGCTAACAGCGGTGCCAAATTCACATTGAACTCCGATAAAACTACAAGGATCATAATAAAATTCATTGCAAGCGAGGTCATATTTTTAAGCAGCTTTCCTACCGTAACAAGCCGCCTCGGTTGTCCGTTCAGGCGGGATTTCTCCTGCTTGGCAATCGTATGATTAATCATTCGATGAACAATGCGAATCACGATTCTGGTTACTAATATAATCAGTACAATTTTAATGGTTTTTACTAAGAGCATTTCCCAAGTTGCCATATCGGTTACCCAGTTCCATATCCCTTGCTGCCATTTCTCGAATACCGACAGCGTCTGTTCAATATTGTCGGTTACTTCTTCTGGCTTATCTGCCGCTGCGGCCCATAACATCTTCATTCCCCCTCTATTACTATCTAGCGTTATCAATGTTAGGACACTTTATTATAAAATAGGAACTTATTCTCGTCGAAGTATAAAAGTTTTCTTGCTTCCATATACTAGATAGTACCTTTAGTAGAAAACGGAGGCTGCTTGTGATGACATTTTCTTTGTTCAAACGCCCGTCAACCCATGAATGCCATCCATGTAAAGTGGTTTATGATGCACCTAACGCACTATCTTCCCTAATTCATTCCTGCCAACACCATTTGCAAATGCGAGCTTCTCACCAGTCGACAACGGTTATCTGCATTGGAACCGATCGGTCAACGGGCGACTGTCTCGGCCCTCTCGTCGGGACACGGCTGTCGAAGTCCACTTCCCGTCACTTTCAAGTTCTCGGGACACTACAGCAGCCTGTTCATGCCATGAATTTGCAAGAGACGATAGATTCACTGCAAGCGAGCGATCCTCATACCTTCATTATTGCAGTTGACGCTTGTCTTGGCCAGAGCAGCAGTGTGGGTTCCGTTCAAGTCGTTGAAGGGCCGGTCCGTCCTGGGGCTGGGGTAAATAAACAATTGCCCCCGATCGGAGATATGCACATTACAGGCATTGTCAACGTCGGAGGCTTCATGGAATATTTCGTATTGCAAAATACTAGGCTTCATTTGGTCATGGGTATGGCCGAGGTGATCGCGGATACAATCGAACAGTCACTCACTTCCTTAGCCCATCGATAAGTACACGGATTAGGAGCCCTTCTTTGCCTCTGCAAGCTCCATTGCTTGCTTCTCTTCCGGGGACAAGGAATAGGAAGACTGTCCATTCTCTATGGGCTTCGCATATACATAAGAGTGATCCCGTCCGTGGATGCCTGTAATGACAACCCCATCCTGCTCCTCATTTAACCATGCAATCGAGAAGCTTAAATCACTCCCGCGCTCTGCAAATGCATTGTAACGCTGTATGCCGACGTGGGATTTCATCTTTTTCAGAGCTTTTTTCGTTTGCTCCATGTCAGCATAATGCTGTTCCGTCTTCCCTTGCAGATGTGCAATATCCTCATGCATGCTGGACAATACAACATCCAAATTTTCAATACCACTTTCCCCCATAATCGCCTCATATTTGCGGCGAAGCTTACGGAGCTGTGACCCTTGGAGAAGAACAATAATAAGTAACAACAATAACAATATGCCGATGCCAGCGGCAATGAGCGGCAACCAATCATTCTGCAATTCATTCATCATAAGTCTTTGTTCTCTCCTGCCTATAACGTGTCCCGTACCTCAAATGCACGGACTTCCTCATCCTTGCGTTTCCCCATTAGTTCGCTTGCTGTCTATCAATATTTATTATCTATAATGGGCAGCTATGATGCGAGCTGGCCGAATGATGAGTCATATTTTCTGTATGTATTTCGTCCATCCTTAGTATAAATTTTTTCATCGGACTCATACAATACTTTTTCCCCACCATTCAACTTGAAAAATCTGCGTTTTTCTACCCTATATCAACTTCCAAAGGCTACGATGAAGCTGAACCTGTTTATGGTCATTGATGATATTCGGAAATATGCCCTTTTAACGGATCTCTACATTTAGTTATAACACGATCTAACCGAATGAAGAGACAACAAAGTTGTAACCTTTTGCTTCAATATTTTGTAAATAAAGAGCTGTTCATCGTTGCCTTGTCCTTCTGGCTGTTTGTTCTGTCCCAACACAAAACTGGCATGCTTAGTGTAATCCCCTCTTGCTTCGGATAACAACCAAGAATGCCAGTTCATGTACAAGAATCCCAACTAAGGCTTTATTGAGCCGACAACGATTGAAGCAATTCTAATAATCGCTCCAGATCCTGCTTGTTAAAGTACGATATCTCAATTTTCCCTTTATCTTTGCTCTGTTTAATTTTAACTGTCGTACGGAATCGTTCACGCAAACTTTCTTCCAATTCATCTAAGTAAGGATCTTTGCGGACAAGCTTCGTTTTATCAATTGACTTCCCTTTTTTGTTCATCTGCTGGATTGCTTCCTCCAACTGACGAACGCTCCACCCTTGTTCGATGGAAGATTTAGCCAACTGTTTCACCTTTGCTTCGTCCTTTACCCCTACAATGGCACGCGCATGTCCCATTGATAGTGTTCCACGTGAAACACATTCCTTTACTTCTTCTGGGAGCTGCAACAGACGCAGAAAGTTAGCGATATGTGAGCGCGACTTACCTACTTTAACAGATAGTTCTTCTTGCGTTAACGTGAACTGATCCATTAAAGCTTGATAAGCAACGGCCAATTCAATGGCGTTTAAATTTTCACGTTGTAAATTTTCAATCAGGGCAATTTCCATGACTTGTTGATCGGAGAAGTTGCGAACAACTGCTGGAATATGCTGCAAACCAAGCTGCTGAGAGGCTCGGTAGCGGCGTTCTCCAGCAATAATCTCATATCCCTTTAAAACACTCCGCACAATAATGGGCTGAATGACACCATGCTGCTTAATTGATTCTGCAAGCTCCTGAATAGACTGCTCATCAAAATGTTTTCGCGGCTGATATGGATTGGGACGCAGCTGTTGTAGAGATACCTCTACTACCTTATCGTCATCATTGACGGATAGTGACGGAATGAGCGCGTCTAATCCACGTCCTAATCGCTTACTCATACGAAATCACTTCCTTCGCAAGTTCCAAATATACTTCCGCACCCTTAGATTTCGGATCGTAGGTCATGATCGACTGACCATGTGACGGTGCCTCACTAAGGCGTATGTTACGGGGAATAATCGTTGTATACACCTTCTGTTGAAAATACTTCTTAACTTCATCAATGACTTGTATACCCAAGTTCGTACGTGCATCAAGCATCGTAAGAAGAACACCCTCAATTTGCAGAGAGGTATTCAAATGCTTCTGAACAAGTCTGACCGTATTCAACAATTGGCTGAGTCCCTCTAACGCATAGTACTCACATTGAATCGGTATAATGACCGAATGGGATGCTGTTAAGGAATTGATCGTCAATATCCCAAGTGAAGGTGGGCAATCAATTAATATGTAATCGTACAAATGTGCTACAAGCTGAAGCGATTTCTTCAATCGTACTTCACGTGATATCGTCGGAACCAATTCAATCTCAGCACCCGCCAATTGTATCGTTGCCGGAATAATGTGCAGACCTTCGACCATAGTCGGAATCGTTGCGTCCTTCGGATGAACATCATTAATAATCACGTCATAAATGCAATTCGTTACATCTGCTTTGTTAATCCCGATACCACTCGTGGTGTTGCCTTGTGGATCAATATCGACAAGCAGCACCCGCTTCCCTAATAACGCCAAACCTGCACCCAAATTTACCGTCGTCGTTGTCTTGCCGACGCCGCCCTTCTGGTTGGTAATGGCAATAACCTTAGCCATTCCTCTTCACCTCAATGTTGTTTCTTTTGCGTTTCTAGCTGTAACGATAACCGCTAACGACCACAAAAACAGAAAAGAGCGGCCTCTTGCCTGCCGCTGCACATATTTGAGCACTACGCATGACAACAATATCGCCGTACGATAGGAAACATACAACGATTAGGCTGGTATCAACCGATAATTAGGTGAATCTGATATATAGGTTACTAAAAAGGTCAGGATGTAAGTGCAAATGTATATGCGGAGCAGCTAGCTTTACGTCCCCCCTGCCAGTAGGATTTTTACTTTCATCAATCCCCTAGCTATAGCCATAAATCCCTCTTCTTATTGAATAAGGCTGCTGCACCCTTATAAGAAATATCTGTCGACCTCTTTAAACAACACACGTTTATAATAAACTACCTTTTCGGTATTTTGATGACAATCTCATAATGATCATCATGATCATGTTCATCCGTTTTAATTTTTAAGCCTGATCCAGTCACAAGATCGATTGACTGTCGAATCGTATTCAGCGCAAGACGTACATCCTTTGTATATGAGATACGCTTCGATTTCTTCGCCTTGTGAACCTCTTTATAAAACGCGACTCGTGCCTCTGTCTGCTTAACATTCAATTCTTTTCCGATAATCTCCTCAAGCAGTTTGAGCTGCAAACTCTCTGAATCGAGACCAAGCAATGCTCTTGCATGTCGCTCTGTAATCTTGCGTTCCATTAAGGCCTGCTTCACTACATCCGGTAGATTCAGCAAGCGAATTTTATTGGCTATTGTAGACTGGCTCTTGCCAAGCCGTTGCGCCAAGCTTTCTTGCGTCAAATTGTGCAAATCAATGAGCTTCTGATAAGCATATGCTTCTTCAATCGCTGTAAGCCCTTCACGCTGCAAATTCTCGATCAAGGCAATGGATGCCGCCTGAGCGTCATTAATTTCTCTTACTATGCCCGGGATCGTATCCAAGCCCAACTTCTTGACAGCACGCCAACGGCGCTCTCCGGCAATGATTTCAAATTGCCCGTTTCGCTGGCGGACAACGATCGGCTGAATAACGCCGTGCGTTTTGATCGTCTGACACAGTTCATCAATACGCTCATCATCGAATATAGTTCGAGGCTGATAGGGACTGCTGACAATCTCATTCACCGGAAGCTGTTTCACTTCATCCAGCGATTGACGCTCCGCAAAACCGAATAACCGAGACAGTTGTTCTTTCATTTCCGTATAATACCACCTAACTTCAAAATAATGCCAGGCACATGAAGAAGCGGCAGTGCTCTGCTCCATTCTTAATCTTCTGCCCTACGTCGCTCAAGGAGGCAATTGGGCTGCGATTCCCGCTACTCTTCGCAATTTTCCATTCCCTTTACGTCCTTCGCGACAATGATAGAGTAGGACATCTGACTTGAACCATTTCTTTCCTTCGACAAAATTATACGTCTGCCTTTATGTATTCTCCAAGCTTGTGCCTTTTTCCTGCCTTTTCTTGTACACGATAAAAGAAAAACTTCGAATGATATCTTTTGCCGTCGTTACACTTCTATTCTAATCACTTTCTTGATAACACCTTATCTATCATGAACATGTTTCACGTGAAACATTTCCCCACATTCTATCACGTTAGCTTCTTTATCCTATCATAAATAATTGCAAAAGATTAGGTTGCCTCCTTAACATTCTATGAACTCTTACCACCTCTATAAATATGAAAATTATTCCATGTAAATAGAATAAAGCGGAGGATGCCCCCGCTCCAAGCTGCTATATGTTTACTTGTGTTTTTTGAATTTGTACGTTGCCAGCGGCATCTTCCATCCGGATAAATATATTGTGCTTGCCCTTTTTAAGCCCTGACCCTACAAGAGACACGTGGAACATCCTCTTGTCTTCATTGAATCTCACACTCTTCCAATCTCCTGTGTTCGAAGTACTCCACTTCACATCAATCAGGGCCGGCTGCTTATTTCCCGAGGCAATACGAAACATAGGCCGTACCGCATAATCAAGGGTTAGCATCATGTCTTGAACCGTCCCTTGCACAACTCCACGTTCCGCCTTTGCCTTCATAAAGGTTGCCCTAGGGGCTTCACGATCGATATAGATAATTTGATCGTCCTTCATTTCCGAACGTCCATCCGCGAACGCTTTACTCTTCAAGTTATACAACCCATCTGGCAGTTTACGGCCCGTCACATCTGTACCATTCCATTCGTACGTATGCAATCCATTGATAGGATTCGGCTTATTGAACAATAAATATTCACCTTCAGCCTTCTTCCCTAAGTCAATACGACTCGCTGTAATAATCATCCGATCGGCGTCGCCTGGCAAATAATAATGGAATCGGATTGACTTATGTTTGTCCCCGTTCGGCGTGAGCAGTTGATCGTCTGCAAACCATCCCGTCAGCAGCGGATAATGACCGGAACCATGTATCAATTGGAAAGGGATTCGTAGCAATTCTGTTCCGTTCGTAAGCTGGAGGCTCCCAGTAAGGACTCCCGTCTCCTTAAGAGTGGTTAGATCCCATACAACAGGAACACGGACTGTCTCGCCAGGCTGCAACGTAATGGAAGCAGGATAGGAGATGTCCCATTTCCTTGCTTCGGATGACAATGTAACCTGATAGGTCATTTCCTGCGCGGTGCGATTCGTCACTTGGAACGTCTGCTCCTTCTTTGTACCGCAAGACTCTGATCCAACTACTCCATACGTTAACGCCGTGGGCTGTAGGAAGGTATGTGCATCCAGCGCTTTATCTATATTTACGAGTCCTGATCCCTGTGCGTGATACGGATATTCCGATCCATTGTTATCCGTAAGCTTATCCGCTGAAGTCATCAGCGCCGACTTCACCATTGCAGGCGTCCACTCCGGATGTGCCTCTAGAATGATCGCGGCTGCGGCCGATACATAAGGGACGGCCATGCTCGATCCGCTCATATTCCCATAACCCTGCTCATATAGATCACGCGGCATCGAGCTGCGTACATCAATCCCCGGAGCTACAAGATCCGGCTTCATAAGCCAAGTGCCTACAGCGGGACCGCGAGAACTCATCGATGACATTCGGCTTCTCTGCTCTTCTCCCCACTGCCAGACTGCCGACTTGCCTTGCTTCAACATCGTCGCTCCTTGTGGAGAAATCGTAGCCGCGGGAATAAGTCGATGATCTTGCTCATTATGAATATTAATCTCCGGTTCCCACTCTACCTTCTCATCTTGATAGAACAGAATACCGCTAGCCTTCGCTCGGCATGCCGCTTCATAATAAGATGTTACCGAGGAACTGGGAGTCCTCACTACGATCCATTTCCCTTGGTGCTGCTTCTGTGTAATTACTCTAGGACTGTCCCCACTAACGAAGACAACATCAGCGGAGCCCTGCTTCGGAAAAGCAGGTGTATTTCTATCTGAAATTAGGCGTATGCTGCGATCGTTCTTCGAGAGCATTGGTTCATAAGTAGGTAAAGTAGATGCCCCAACGGTGATGACATCCTCCACCAGTCCTGGCGCTGTAATACTCCATAGCTTCTCCCCTGCGTTGCCGCTGGAGTTGACCACAACCACCCCTTTGCTTGCTGCATCCGCAATTGCCTGGGACAGTGGTTCATCTGGAGCATCGATATCTGAATGCAGGGATAAATTAATGACTCTCGCTCCATCTTCAATCGCACGCTGCATTGCCTCTGCAATCGTAGACGTGAATTCATGACCTTCAGGGGCGACCGCACGGTAAATGAGCAGCGAGGCGCCAGGCGCTTGCTGTGCCACAATACCAGCAACATGCGTGCCATGTCCCTTCTCATCTTGTGGAAACTCATCACCTTCCACAAAGTCATGTGCCTTCACAATTCGATCCTTCAATAAGGGATGCTCCATATCTGCACCAGAATCGATGACGGCGACTTTAATCCCTTTTCCTGTGTATGGATCATCTGTCTTCGCTGCTGTATGGGATGGATCGAGCATTGGCCCACCTACAGGCAGTAGCGGTGCTTGAGCAGAAGCCGTCCCCACTCCAAGAGGAGCAGCCAATACCCCAGCAGCAACAATCAAAGCGCATGAGGCCTTCCATATCGGTTTGTACCAGCAATCTATGTTCATTCAATATTTCCTTCTCTCTAAGCTCTTCATGATGTCTCTTAAATCGTAACATAGGATAGAGAGGGAAAGATTTACGCCACTGTAATCTAGCTGCCCCAATTTTTCTCAATCAGTCCTGCTTGCTCCGCTGATAGATTCATAGCCTTCTCCAATTCAAGTAATTGAGGTTTGATAATGCTGTAAGAGCTGCTCTACCTTCGATTGAATCATTGTTCGTAATGATTCAGGCTTTACTGCTACCACATGACTGCCATACCTCATGAAATATTCGGCGATAAATGATTCTTCTCCTGGATTGTAGAATCCTGTAATGACGGTCCTTTCACCGATATCTAGTTTCATAGAAGGATAAGATTCTTTATAGAAGATGTCCTTGGCCTGTTCTTCAATTTCTACCTCAAATCGAATATGGTGCACCGACTGGTATAGTTCTAAAGAGCTGCTAACTAGTTCATCAAGTGAAAAGGGGGATTCTTCTGCTTCCAACTGCATGGAGGTAACTTTATCGCATCGGAACACTCGTTGTTGATTTGTATTTACCTCTATCCCTGTTGCGTACCATTGACCGAACTTAGCAGAAATTTTGGAAAATTGAACCCGATAACTCTTGCTGCCCTTATTCCGTGCATATTGAATGGTGCAGATGTTTTCATGAAGAATGCTCTTCAAGATTTGTTCCAAATAAAAACTTACATGATGATGCTGATTGCTTTCCAATTGCAGAACCTTTTTCATGCTACAAATCTTCTTGATTTGTTCTTGCGAAAGGCACTTTTCAAACTTCTCTTGCAGCTGATTGACATGCATATGAAATGGAGTAGATTGATAAGATTGCAGCGTCAGCATGGCGAAATACAGAGCGTAAACTTCATCAAGCGTAAAGATAACCGGTGATAGCAATCGATTCTGCAAAATACCATATCGCCCATGACGTCCATATTCCGAATAGATAGGCATGCCTAATTGTTCTAACGAGCGAATATCACGCAAAGCTGTACTTTTTGAAATCTGGTACTTATCCATGAGGTCTTGTAAATTAAAGAACTCTCGACTATTTAAGTATCTGAGCATGTCTTGTAATCGTTCTGATTTATTCATGCGAATCTCCTTATTAAAGATGTCATGATTTGATACCTTTAGCAATTATGATAAAACCAAGGCCAAATATCAAATGCTAAAAGATATCTGCCAACCATGATGATCCACAAGGAGACTGATACGATGAGCGCAACACTGGAAGTCGCTATTTTCCTGTCCATGAACGGACAAGCACGGGAAGCCATTCATTTTTACAAACAAC
This sequence comes from Paenibacillus sp. NAIST15-1, assembly GCF_001894745.1. GTDB lineage: Bacteria > Bacillota > Bacilli > Paenibacillales > Paenibacillaceae > Paenibacillus_B > Paenibacillus_B suaedae. The sequence goes on along the minus strand of NZ_BBYF01000015.1, from coordinate 19,952 downwards.
ATTTGAACGCGAAGGAATTGCTGGTTGTGACCTATCAAGACATGGCGAAGCGTGACAGCTCCATAACGCTTACGGAGGACAACAAGAATCAGATTACTCACTCTGTCTTATCGATTGGCAGAACGAAAATAATGATTGCAGAAGATACAATGAACCCTGGGAAAGCCTATACTGTTGGCAATAACACGTCACTGTGCATTCAGAGCGCTGATTTAGAGGAAGTGGAACGATTTTATGCCAGCTTGATTACGGATAAACGGGTACGCATTATTGTCCCGTTATCGAGCAATATATTCAGCAAAGCCTACGGTATAATCGAAGATCCATTCGGTATTCACATCCAATTGATGTTTGATTCCAGATTGCAATAAGATCGCACAACATCCCCCTCCACTTCCACCACCCAAGACACAAAAAAGAGGTCGAACGATTCGACCTCTTTTTCTTGCTCTGTACTTATCTATCATCTACACAATTGGTGTCTTCAGCGGCGTGCCAGGCTTGCGTGGATACGCCTTCGGCGTTGGACCCTTCTTCGACATCACTATAATGTGACGCTCGGACTGCTCCACCGGAAGCTTCAATGCATGGTCAGCTGTAAATGTGGCCTGCAGCACTTGTAGGCTTCGCTTCGCCTCCACAATCTCTTCATGTGGATCTGTCCCCTTCATCGCTGCGAATGTGCCGCCTGGACGCACGAACGGCAGGCAGAACTCATTCAGCACGTTCAATCTGGCAACAGCACGTGCTGTCACAAGATCATACTGATCGCGGTGCTCCGGCTTGCGAGCAACCTCCTCAGCACGCCCATGAATACAGCTAACCCCCGTCAATCCAAGCTCCTGCACCAGATGATTCAGAAATACAATTCGCTTATTAAGGGAATCAACAATCGTCAACTGAAAATGCGGGAACATAATCGCCAGTGGAATCCCTGGGAAGCCTGCCCCTGAACCGATATCAGCCATACGCTTGACTTCCTTCATATTGACATGGAAGCCTAGTGTCAGTGAATCGTAGAAGTGCTTCTCGTATACGAGCTCACGCTCGGTGATGCCGGTCAAGTTCATCCGCTCATTCCAATCCACTAACACCCGATAATACGTCTCTAATTGATTCCACTGTGTATCTGTAATCGGCGGCCATCCATGTCCGGATAGCCAGCCTTGGAACTGTTCTTGCAATGCATCCATCACTGGAAATCTCCTCTTCTGCAGTTAATGTCCCCAACCTGCATACTTGGCACAGCCCGCTCACCCGAATTACGACTGAGCGTGCTTCTCGGCTGTTACGCGGTTGTAATGCTCCAAATATACAAGCAGGATTGAAATATCTGCAGGAGTTACACCAGAAATACGCGATGCTTGCCCGATCGACAACGGGCGAATCTTCGCTAGCTTCTGCTTCGCTTCCGACGCAATGCCATGAACCGCATTATAATCGATATCCTGCGGAATCAGCTTCTTCTCCATCTTCGCCAGACGCTCTACTTGTAGCAGCTGCTTCTCAATATATCCTGCATACTTAATCTGAATCTCGACCTGTTCCTTCATTTCTTCATCCAACTCAAGCGGCGACGGGAATAACTTATCCACATGTGCATAAGATATTTCTGGACGTCGCAGCAAGGTAACGGCGTCACAACCGTTCGTCAGTGGAGCAGAACCCGCTTCTGCAAGCATTGCCTGCACGGCTTCATCCGGTTTCACCTTTGTTGCCTTCAAGCGCTCCAGCTCTTGACCGACCAAGTCAAGTTTGTGCTGGAATGAAGCGTACCGCTCATCGGTAATAAGACCAATCTCATGCCCGATATCCGTCAAGCGCATATCCGCATTGTCATGGCGAAGCAGCAGTCTATATTCCGCGCGGGACGTAAGCAGACGATACGGCTCATTCGTCCCCTTCGTTACGAGATCATCGATCAACACGCCAATGTAAGCTTGCGAGCGATTCAGGATGACAGCAGGCTTGCCCTGCACCTTTCGTGCAGCATTGATGCCGGCCATAACCCCCTGCGCAGCAGCTTCTTCATAACCCGATGTTCCGTTAATTTGTCCAGCTGTGAATAAGCCATCTACCTGTTTTGTCTCCAGCGTTGGCCACAGCTGTGTCGGCACGACTGCATCATACTCAATCGCATATCCAGTTCGCATCATTTCCGCGTTCTCGAGTCCCGGGACAGAGCGCAGGATTTGCAACTGAACATCTTCAGGCATACTCGTGGACAGTCCTTGTACATAATACTCAGCTGTATCCTTGCCTTCCGGCTCCAGGAAGATTTGATGCTTCGGTTTATCCGCAAAGCGAACGATCTTATCTTCAATGGACGGGCAATAACGAGGACCTGTACCTTCAATGACACCAGAGAACATCGGTGCACGATGCAAGTTATCATTGATAATGCGATGCGTATTCTCCGACGTATACGTTAGCCAGCAAGGAAGCTGCTCATTATCGGAAGACTTCGTTTCATAAGAGAAGAACTTCGGATGATCGTCTCCAGGTTGGATTTCTGTTTTGGAAAAGTCGATTGTCCCTCCATTCACCCGCGGAGGAGTACCTGTCTTGAAGCGAACGAGATCAAATCCGAGATTGCGTAAGCATTCGGACAGCTTCAAAGACGGTTGTTGGTTGTTCGGGCCGCTCTCATACATCAACTCACCGATAATGATTTTGCCCCGCAAGTACGTACCTGTCGTTAAGACAACCGTTTTCGAGCGGAAAATAGCACCTGATTTAGTGATGGCACCTACACATTTACCGTCTTCCACGATCAATTCCTCGACCATGCCTTGACGCAGCGTCAAGTTCGGCGTTGTTTCTACTGTTTCCTTCATTTTTGCCTGATACAATACCTTGTCGGCCTGAGCACGCAGCGCGTGGACAGCTGGCCCTTTCCCGGTATTGAGCATCCGCATTTGGATGAAGGTTTTATCGATATTGCGGCCCATTTCTCCGCCTAATGCATCGATTTCGCGTACAACATGGCCCTTAGCTGGACCGCCAATCGAAGGGTTGCACGGCATGAAAGCAACCATATCTAAGTTAATCGTCAACAGCAACGTATTGCAGCCCATCCGTGCAGAAGCAAGTGCCGCTTCACAGCCCGCATGGCCCGCTCCGATAACTATTACATCATATTGTCCCGCCTCAAATGGCATGGGGCTCCCTCCTTTAACAACTTTCTCTATAAATAAACAGCACTCACGGCAGCAAGACCTTTCACCGTAATCACAACTCTCTATTTTCCAAGACAGAACTGGGAGAAGATCTGGTCAATCAGCGAATCGCCTACAGAGTCTCCAATGATTTCGCCGAGCAGCTCCCAAGCGGTGCGCACGTCGATTTGAATCATATCAATTGGTATTCCCTGCTGTGATGCCTCCACAGCGTCTTCTAGTGCCCGCAGCGTCTTCTTGAGCAGCGCAATATGCCGTACGTTGCTGACATACGTCATATCCCCCGCTTCAATTCCACCGCTGAAGAACAACTCGGAGATCACCTTCTCCAGCGCGTCCACGCCTTCCTGCTCTTTCGCGGACATACGCACGATTTGGCTCTCACCAAATGCTTCCTTCAACGGAGTATCATCCAACACCGTAGGCAGATCCATTTTATTCACAATGACAATCACTTGTCTACCCGTAATTTGCTCCATCCATTCTCGTTCATCTGGATGAAGCTCATCATTGTTGTTCACGACGAAAAGAATGAGGTCTGCTTCTTGGAGTGCACTGAGTGAACGCTCTACCCCAATTCGCTCCACCACATCTGTCGTCTCCCGAATGCCAGCCGTATCCAAGAGACGCAGCGGAATCCCGTTAATGGTTACGAATTGCTCGACCACATCGCGAGTTGTTCCCGGAATATCGGTGACAATCGCTTTATTATCTTGGGCAAGCGTATTGAGCAGCGATGATTTGCCGACATTTGGTCGCCCAATAATCGCAGTGACAATACCCTCCCTCAATATTTTCCCCTCAGATGCGGTCTTCAATAGCCGCATCACTTCTTCCATGACTTGCCCGCATTTATCTTGAATAAAGTTGCTCGTCAGCTCTTCAACATCATGCTCTGGATAGTCGATATTCACTTCGATATGAGCAAGTGTCTCAATGAGTGTATGACGGAGCGACTTAATTCGGGTAGACAGTTGACCTTGTGCCTGCTTCATAGCGATGCTGAAGGCGCGATCCGACTTCGAGCGAATGAGATCAATAACTGCCTCCGCTTGTGACAAATCAATTCTGCCATTGAGGAATGCACGCTTTGTGAACTCTCCCGGCTCCGCCAGACGAATTCCCTGCTGAAGCAGAATATCCATCACCTTCCGCACCGAAATAATTCCGCCATGCGTATTGATTTCGACAACATCCTCCGTTGTGAATGAACGAGGGCCTCGCATCACGCTTACGAGCACCTCTTCTACTCGCTCCCCTGACTGTGGATCAACAATATGTCCATAATGTATCGTATGGCTGTCCGCCTCTGTTAGCTTCGTTTTTGAACGGAATATGCGATCCACTTCAGCGAAAGATCCTTCTCCGCTTACTCGGATAATCGCTATACCGCCTTCGCCAAGCGGTGTAGATACCGCTGCGATTGGTTCGTAATTCATCCTAATAATGACCTCCGCACATATAGGGTACATTTATATTATCTCATTTTACGTCAAACGCCTAATCATGAAATCCCGTTCAATGAGTCAAATAACGAAAAAATGCAATGAGAGCACCCTGAACCAGGCGCAATCATTGCATTTTCTATCTGTCTATGCGTTCTGAATAGAGGTTATTCATAAGTGCAGCCATGCCTATTTAATCATAATGACTACGCGTCGGTTAGGCTCCTCGCCTTTACTGCAAGTTTTCACCTTCGGATGATCCTGCAGCTTCGCATGAATAATCTTGCGATCCTGCGCCGTCATCGGCTCCAGTACAACCTCTTGCCGGGAACGAATCACTTTGTTCGCGAGCCGCTCAGACAACGATTCGAGCGTTTTCTTACGCCGTTCGCGGAACTGCTCTGCATCAAGAATAATACGGAGATGATGCTTGGAATAACGATTGGCTACCAGGTTCGCCAAGTATTGAAGCGAATCAAGCGTTTGACCGCGGCGCCCAATAATAAGACCCAAGTCCGAGCCGCTAATATCAAGCGTTACCGTGTCCTTCCTCTTATGTACTCCAATTTCCACATCAAGCCCCATCGAGCGGGCAACATCCATAATGAATTGCTTCGCTTCTTCAATCGGATCAATATCGTCTGTAGAGTCAGCATCCATCTCCTGATCTCTATCCTTCGATACTGCTGCTGCCTGCATGCCGGCCACAGCAGATGCTGTCTGAACTGGCTTCGATGACGATGATTGTGTTGTAGGTTCAGAGAGCGGGACATCCTTGTCCGGCAGAAGAGTCATCTCGACCTTCGCTGGACGAACGCCGATAAGTCCAAACAGCCCGCGTGATGGCTTTTCCAGCACGCGAACAGATACGCGATCCTCGGTTACGTTCATTCGTTCCAAACCGTTCTTTATTGCATCTTCGATCGTCTTTCCCGATACAACGAGCGTATTCATTTCGCCGGACGAACCTCCTTATCCTTATCGCGATAAAGGAAATAGTTCTGAACAATAGTAAAGACGTTGCTGTATACCCAGTACAACGGAAGTGCCGCTGGGAAGTTGATCGACATGACGAAGATCAACACTGGGAAGATTAGCATCATGAATTGCATAGGGCCTTGCATTGGGTTTTGACTTGCCATCATCTTCGACTGCACGAATGTCGTCAATGCAGCAACGACCGGCAATACATAAAACGGATCCGCCTCACCCAGTTTGAGCCACAAGAATGTGTGCTCACGAATGGCAGAGTTCATGTAGATCGAATTATACAAAGCAATAAAAACTGGCATTTGAATGAAGATTGGCAAGCATCCCGCCAACGGATTCACGTTGTGCTGTTGGAACAGCTTCATCGTTTCTTCCTGCTGCTTTTGCGGATTATCCTTATGTTTCTTCTTTATTTCAGCGAGCTGAGGTTGCAGCTTCTGCATTTCCTTCGAGCTGCGCATTTGCTTAACTGTAAGCGGCAAGATACACAGACGAACAATAACGGTTAGCAGCAAGATGGCGAATCCATACTCCCCGCTGAACCAGCCTGCGAATGTATCAAGTGCTAGTGAAAAATAATAGACCACGTTACGCTCCCAGAAGTTACCCTGCAGCAAATCCTCCGTCTTCAGCGTAGTGGTCGTGGACGTACATCCCGACAATACAACGATCAACAGCACAGAAACCGCTACCAAGAGCCATTTGCGGTTCGAGAACAACTTGTTCAGCGACAATAGCATAACCCCTCTCTTAACCTTCCGATTCCAACAGTAAATATATCACATTTCCCCTGTTAAAGGAAACGATTCAACAGGTGTATCGTGCGATCTTGCTGACAAATTACATTCATTTATATATAGAAGCTTTTCGCATGACATGATGGACGCTCTTGGCAAGCTTGTCATAGTCCATTTCCGTCGCGCCTTTACGCACAATGAACACCAAATCGACATGATCCATAATGCGATCTGCCTGAAGTCTGACAATTTCCTTGATCATGCGGCGCATTCGATTGCGCACAACCGCATTGCCAATCTTTTTGCTCGCCGATATCCCAACGCGGAACCGTTCAACCTTCGGCTGGGCATAAACATACAGTACAAGCTGATGATTGGCAAAGGAACGACCATTGCGATAAACACGAGTAAAATCTGCGCGATCCTGCAGCCGATACTCTTTTTGCATCGGATCTTTCTCCTATCTCTCCGGATGAACTCCGCTCGTCCCTACTCTAAAATGCTTGATTGGTATGATCAAAGTATGGGCACCTGCGTAACGGAATAAACATTTCTTCTACTATATTTTATGTGACGCCTTTATGACGAAAAACGTATGATTTTCGCGTAAAAAGAAAAAAAGACCACCGAGGTGGTCTTGTATTCACGCGATCTTATGCGCTCAATACTTTTCTGCCTTTTAGGCGACGAGCAGCCAACACCTTACGGCCGTTTTTCGTGCTCATTCTTTTACGGAAACCGTGAACTTTCTTACGTTTGCTCACGTTAGGTTTAAATGTCGGTTTCAACGTATTGCACCTCCTCGAACGAGATATGTCATGATGAACCATTCATTGCTACGTTTATCTGTCTGCGCAAAATTCCTTTTTACATTTAACCAGAATACGCGGGAAAAGTCAATCCTCACCGTTTCTCCTATCATCTCTTTTCGATTCAGAATTCACATCATAATGAAAAATACATTCTTATTATGTATAGAAATGATTATCCACACTTCGAACTTCGATCATGCTCGACACATTTTGTTATACACATGTGCAAAACTAAAAAATATCGACAATTCCGCCACCTTGCCTGTGTACAAAAAATAGCGGACCTTTGTCTAGACATGTCGAAAAGAAACAAGTTATGAACAATATCTAGTGGTGTAGATAACATTTATGCACAAGTTATTGAATTTGTGGATAAAATAAGCCCGATCATTGAAATATAAGGCCTCATCTGCTATGATTATATTGCTTTTCGGTTGTGAATAGCGATTGTGGATATTTACTTATCAACAGTCTGTGGATAAGGTTGTGAACAATTTATACTCACTTGTTTAGAACTTGTTCGACATGATCTGCATATTGTGGATAAATAGTTGTAAGAAACGGTATACTTCGACAGCAACATGTCTGATGTTTCGTGGAAAACGCGAGAAATTTTCTCGACTGGAGCACAAGCATATCGACATGTAAGCATAGACCCCGACAATACGCTCTTATCGAGGACAGGTTAGTTCAAGCTGATTTTTCGTCTATGTGAACCTTCTTCCTCATAAAAGAGGGCTTTCTGCGCCTTGCGGAGCCTTTTTGCGTCTTGTCGGGGCAATTGTCCTTTTTTCAGGCGTAATTGCCGGTAAGCGCGTCATATGAAGACGCAGCAGGCTTGAAGGAGTGAAACAATCTGTGGAGCGCCAAGCAAATGAACATTGGCAGGAAATATTGTCCGTCATCCAGACGAAGCTAAGCAAACCTAGCTTTGATACCTGGTTCAAGGCCACGAAAGCTGTAAAGTTTACAGACTCACAGCTGCTCATTACTGCGCCGAATACATTTTCGGTGGAATGGCTTGAGAGCCGGTATACGAAGCTTGTCAGCTCAACAGTGATGGAAGAAACGGGCAAGCAAGTGGACGTCAAGTTCATTATTGAGGAAGCAGCTCAAGCGGAAGCAGAAGTCGTGCAGCCACAGGCTTCACCGGCTCGAGTCGCTGTCTATGATGAACCGGCTTCCAATATGCTTAACCCAAAATACACGTTCGATACATTCGTCATTGGCTCGAACAATCGCTTCGCGCATGCTGCATCGCTCGCCGTCGCTGAAGCGCCGGCCAAAGCTTATAACCCGCTCTTTTTATACGGGGGAGTAGGTCTCGGCAAAACGCATCTCATGCATGCGATCGGTCATTATATTTTGGAGCATAATCCCGCAAGCCGCGTCGTCTATACGACGTCGGAGAAATTTATGAATGAATTCATTAATGCCATTCGGGATAACCGCGGAGAAAGCTTCCGCAACAAATACCGCAATATTGACATTTTGCTTATTGACGACATTCAGTTCTTGGCAGGGAAGGAACAAACCCAGGAGGAGTTCTTCCATACATTTAATGCACTGCATAACGAGAACAAGCACATCGTCCTCTCCAGCGATCGCCCTCCTAAGGAGATCGAAACATTAGAGGAACGGCTGCGTTCTCGCTTCGAATGGGGTCTTATTACGGATATTCAGCCGCCGGATCTCGAGACGCGAATTGCGATTCTGCGCAAGAAGGCTAAGGCCGAGAACTTGGATATACCGAATGAAGCCATGGTGTACATCGCCAACCAAATCAATACGAACATTCGTGAGTTGGAAGGTGCGCTTACGCGCGTTGTCGCATTTTCCACGATGACCAATCAGGATATCACGACTCACTTGGCTGCAGAGGCACTCAAGGATCTCATCCCGTCCAGCCGTCCGAAGATGATTACGATCCAGGACATTCAGCATAAGGTCGGGGAGTTCTATGGACTTAAGATGGAGGATTTCAAGGCACGCAAGAGAACGAAAGCCGTCGCTTTTCCCCGTCAAATTGCCATGTATTTATCGCGGGAGCTCACTGATTATTCCTTGCCGAAAATTGGTGAAGCCTTTGGCGGACGAGATCATACAACCGTCATTCATGCCCACGAGAAAATCACCCAAAATCTGCAGCAAGATCAGGAACTTTATAAGGTTGTACAGAACCTGATCGACAAAATTAAAAATCCAACGCTGTGAACAACATAACAAGCCTATACACAATCTATACACATGTGGATAGGCTTTACTTTATGCCTGTTCAAGAGGGTTATCCACATATTCAGTGCCCCTACTATTACTACTATTATTAAAAAAGATTATATAGATCATCATAAGAAGAGCACATATTCGGCATATCTCGACTCAGAGCAACCGGATATAACAAGATTCGTAACAGATAGCAACAGTAGAATGAGCGCAAATTGGCGTTAGGGAGTGAACGTATGAAACTTTCGATATTGAAAAATGAACTAAACGAAGCGATACAAAATGTATCTAAGGCGATTTCCAGCAGAACGACGATTCCTATTTTAAGCGGGATTAAGGTTGACGTTACGTTCCAAGGGGTTACCCTTACTGCTAGTGACACGGATATTTCTATTCAAACCTTTATTCCAGTTGAGGATGATCGCCAGACGATTGTTCAAGTAGAACGTCCGGGCAGTGTTGTTTTGCCGGCTAAGTTTTTTGTCGAGATTATTAAAAAGCTACCATCGCAAGATATTGAGATCGAAGTGAAGGATCATTTCCAAACTTTCCTCCGTTCCGGTACAACAGATATCCAAATGGTCGGACTTGATCCAGAAGAATTCCCTGTTCTGCCTAGCATCGAAGAAAACCAAGTGATTACAGTCAATGGCGATTTGCTGAGAACTATGATTAAGCAAACCGCATTCGCTATTTCTTCCAACGAAACAACGCCAATTTTGACGGGTGTATTGTGGAATCTAAGCGAAGGTAATTTGAAATTCGTATCCACAGACCGCCACCGCTTGGCAAGCCGTACGGCTGATATCCAAGCAGACCCAGCGGTTCGTTTTACGAATGTTGTCATTTCCGGTAAGACGCTGAATGAATTGAGCAAAATCATCCCTGATCAGAACACAATGGTGGATATTGTCGTCGCCGACAACCAAGTGTTGTTTAAAATCGATCGAGTTCTATTCTATTCGCGTATTTTGGATGGTACGTATCCAGATACTTCTAAAATTATTCCGCAAAACTACAAAACAGAACTTATTTTGGACACAAAAAAGCTCATCGATGCAATTGACCGTGCTTATTTGCTGTCCCGTGAAGATAAAACGAACATTGTCCGTCTGCAGACAAAGGAAGATGGTTCGATTGAAATTTCATCCAGCTCATCTGAGCTAGGCCGTGTTACAGAGCAATTGGATGTGAAGGAATTCAAAGGGGATCCGCTTCGGATTGCTTTCAACTCGAAATATATGCTGGATGTGTTGAAGGTTGTCGAATGTGAAAACATCTTTATTGGATTTACAGGGGCAATGAGCCCAATCATCATTAAGCCGACTGAACACGTCAGCAGCTTGCATCTCATCTTGCCATACCGCACCACAAATTAAGATAGGGTTGGTGCATCTGCATCACAAGGAGGATACGACATGAATGACATCCAAATTCGAACGGAATTCATTACGCTAGGGCAGTTTCTGAAGTTGGCTAATTGCGCTTCAACAGGCGGTCACGCCAAAATTATGCTGGCAGAGAACATGGTGAAAATAAACGGTGAAGATGAAGCGCGGCGCGGCCGGAAGCTGTATCCGGGCAACGTTGTCTCAGTAGATGGATGCGGTGAGTTCCTCATCGTTTCATCTCAGGAGGCTTAATCGAGTGTTCGTCAAATCGATCGCTCTGCAAAATTATCGCAATTATGGCGCGCTCGAATTGAATACAGACAATCGAGTTAATATTTTTGTCGGCAATAATGCGCAGGGGAAGACCAATTTGCTCGAATCCATATTTGTGCTTGCCCTGACGAAATCACATCGGACACCACGAGATAAAGAACTCATCGGATGGGAAGCAGAGCATGCACAGCTTCGAGCATCTGTAGAACGGAAGTACGGAACAGTTCAGCTGGAGCTAAACATTTCTCGGCAGGGGAAAAAGGCAAAGCTGAATGGTTTAGAGCAGCGTAAGCTGAGCGGCTTCATTGGTGCGCTTAATGTTGTCATGTTCGCCCCAGAGGATTTGGAGATCGTAAAGGGATCGCCAGGCATTCGCCGGAGATTTCTGGATATGGAGATTGGCCAAGTTCAGCCAAGCTATCTATACCATCTGCAGCAGTATCAGAAGGTGCTCTTGCAGCGCAACAATCTGCTCAAGCAAATGTGGAGCAGCCCAAGCGGACAAGCGAATACGATGCTCGATATATTCAATGAGCAGCTTGTTACGAATGGTGTTAAAGTTGTAAAGAAAAGGAAACAATATTTAAAGAAACTCCAATCATGGGCGGAGCAAATTCATGCCGGTATCACGAATGGCAAGGAAGCTCTTACCGTTGAATATAGTCCATCGTTTGCTATGCCAGACGAAGATGAAGCTGTCTTATTCGAGCAATTTATGTTAAAGTTAACACAGATGAAAGACCAGGAGGTGCGGCGCGGCATGACACTTGTCGGACCGCACCGGGACGATCTTGCCTTCTACATTAACGGCAAAGAAGTGCAAACCTATGGATCGCAAGGTCAGCAGAGGACGACAGCGCTGTCGTTGAAGCTGGCTGAGATCGAACTGATGCACGAGGAAATAGGAGAATATCCTATTCTACTGCTCGACGATGTTCTGTCTGAGCTTGATTCGATGCGCCAGACGCAGCTGATTGAGACGTTTCAGAGCAAGGTACAAACGTTCATTACGACGACAGGCATTGAAGGCATTAATACGAGCAAGTTGCATGATGCAAATATGTTCCACGTGGAAAATGGGCAAGTCATGCGGTAAGAGGTTGTTCTAAGGGGAGTGAGCGCTATGTATATTCACTTGGGCGGAGAAAGAGTCATTCGTTCCTCGGAACTGGTCGCCATTTTTGATGTATCGATAGAGAAATCATCTAAGCTGTCTAAGCAGTTCGTGGCGAATGCGCACAAAGTGAAAAATGTTGAGGCGATAGGCGAGGAAGAAGCAAAGTCCATCGTCGTGACGAAGGGAAAAGTATTTTACTCTCCGATATCATCTACAACATTGAAGAAGCGTGCGCATCATTTTAACGAGTAAGCGAACATTGCATATGGCCTTGTTGACAGCGTCATCTCTATATTCCACTGCCTAGCAGTTGGGATTGCTTGGGATGATGCTCTTGCAATTACATGCGATTGGCATAATGAACGGTACTGAAATTAGAGAAGTAGGTGAAGGCATGTCTGTGAATCATAACACGTATGATGAGAGCCAGATTCAGGTGTTGGAGGGCTTGGAAGCCGTACGCAAACGGCCGGGGATGTATATCGGTTCAACGAGTGCCAAAGGTCTGCACCATTTGGTATGGGAAGTCGTCGATAACAGTATTGACGAGGCGTTGGCTGGGTATTGCACGAAAATCGAAGTAACCGTACATGAAGACAACAGCATCACGGTCGTGGATAACGGTCGCGGTATTCCAGTCGGGATACAAGAGAAGATGAAGCGCCCGGCTGTTGAAGTTGTTATGACCGTGCTTCATGCGGGCGGTAAATTCGGCGGCGAAGGATACAAAGTATCCGGCGGCTTGCACGGTGTTGGTGTCTCGGTCGTAAATGCCTTGTCTTCGAGCTTAATCGTTACCGTGAAACGAGACGGACATATCCACCAGCAGGAATATCATCGCGGGGTTCCTCAAGCCGATTTGGAGATAATCGGAGACACGGAGGAGACCGGCACAACGATTCGGTTCCAGCCCGATCCTGAAGTGTTTACAGAGACGACGGTATACGAATACGACACACTTTTGTCCCGTATTCGAGAGCTCGCATTTTTGAACAAAGGCATCCAAATGGTGCTTACCGATGAGCGTACTGGACATTCAGAAACATTTAAGTACGACGGCGGTATCAAGGAATTCGTTGAGTACCTGAACCGCAATCGTGAGAAGATGCATGAGCAGCCCATTTACGTGGAAGGCTCCAAAGATAACATTACGTGCGAAATCGCACTCCAATATAACGATAGTTACACCGAGAATATTTACTCTTTTGCCAACAACATTCATACGCACGAAGGTGGTACGCATGAATCTGGTTTTAAGAGTGCCCTTACGCGAATCATTAACGATTATGCTCGGAAGATGAATCTCATGAAGGACAATAACTCCAATTTAAGTGGGGACGATGTTCGCGAGGGTCTGACCGCGATTATTTCCGTGAAGATTCCAGAGCCGCAATTCGAAGGACAAACGAAGACGAAGCTCGGCAACAGTGAAGTACGCAGCATAGTGGAATCCGTATTTTCTGAGAAGTTCATGGAGTTCTTGAACGAGAACCCGATGGTTTCGAAGAAGGTCGTTGAGAAGGGGATGCAGGCATCCCGAGCTCGAGAAGCAGCTCGCCGAGCACGTGAGTTGACGCGCCGCAAGAGTGCGCTTGAAGTGAGCTCCCTTCCAGGTAAGCTGGCGGATTGCTCTTCCAAGGATGCTGCACATTGCGAATTGTTCATTGTCGAAGGTGACTCTGCGGGCGGTTCTGCGAAGCAAGGCCGTGATCGCCATTTCCAGGCGATATTGCCGCTGAAGGGTAAAATCTTGAACGTTGAGAAGTCTCGCTTGGATAAGATCTTATCCAACGCAGAGATTCGTGCGATTATTACGGCGCTTGGCACAGGGATTGGCGAAGACTTTGATCTTGAGAAAGCTCGCTATCACAAAATCGTCATCATGACCGATGCCGACGTCGACGGTGCTCACATTCGAACACTTCTATTGACCTTCTTTTATCGTTACATGCGCAAGCTTATCGAAGCGGGATACGTGTACATTGCACAGCCGCCGCTCTATAAAATTGAGCGCAACAAAATTGTTCGATATGCAGATAGCGACAAGCAGAAGGACGAAATTATCGCGGAATTTGGTGAAGGCGTGAAGATCAACGTTCAGCGTTATAAAGGTCTTGGTGAGATGAATGCGGAGCAGCTGTGGGAGACGACAATGGATCCTGAGAGCCGGAAAATGCTCCAAGTTTCGTTCGATGATGCCAAGATGGCAGATGATGTGTTTGATACGCTAATGGGTGATAACGTTGAACCACGACGTGATTTCATTCAGCGCCATGCCAAGTTCGTTAAAAATCTTGATTTCTAATCGAATCCTACCACTTGGGATCGTGCTCTCCATCGCGAAGCACGGAGGTTCGATATAACAATAGAGCCCCAGTTCCACATCAGGACTGGGGCTTTGGTGTGGCAGCGGGCTTCAGTTGATGGAGTAGGTGAGAGGAATCCTTGTTACTTCAATCGTCCATAAGCTTTGGCATTTCGGACGATGCGGCGATAAGCAGCAGGGTTGAATGTGCGGTACACGTAGATAGCGGGCTTCGTATTGACCTCTAAGATCCAAGGGTGCATGCTTTTGTCAATCGCAATATCGAGCCCAAGCTCCTTGAGACCCTTGTGCCCCTTGCTCAGTCGTGCCCCGACGGACAGCCCGATTCGTTCCAACTCGCTGCGGAGCTGCTGAGTGGAGCTTGCATTTAAGTGGGGCTTCAAGAGAGTCCGCAGTGATTCCATTTTTCCTCCGTTGCTGACGTTCGTCACAATCTTGTGGGCAGCCGCCTTTCGACCTAAGATAGACATAACCTCCCACTTGTTGTTCACATTTTTTTGCACGAACACACGGAGATCGAACTTCCTTCCCCGGTGAGACAGCATGTGGACTCCTTGTTGAATCAAGTACTTTCGTTTTCCGATTCTGGTTTTGATTTTGGCCAGGAGAGAGTCTATTTCGGTGAAGGTGGCCGTGGAAGTACCTTCTCTCAACTCGAATGAGTCATTGGCGTGCTGCTTAACACGCATAACGCCTTTGCCATGAGTACCTAGGTCAGGTTTCACATACACCATTTGAAATTGATTCAGCATCTCCTTCAACCGGAGAGCACTATAGATGGACGTCTTAGGAATATACGAACGTAGTGAGGAGTCTTGCAAAATTTTCGTCTTTTTCCATTTGCTAAATATACGCCGGCTGGACAAACATCATCACCCTTTTCCAAATCAGTCATTTTATTTTTTGAACGGGAAGGGAGCAGAGGGATATGAAGTTGATATCAATGTATGATCAATCGGGCAAATAGAAATAGTACAATCAACTATATGTCGTGGAAAATGTTCGGATTTTGGGCGGTTTCATGGAACGTTTAATTGTATCTCTTTTGTGAAAGTAATATAATATAAATAGTGCAGTTAAGGAATTGATGAGTATGATTTTATCCGCATGATCAAGCTAGAGTAGAAATTATCCCTTGTGAACATGGCGCCTTTTTAGTCCATAATGGTTTGTGTCGCCATGTGGGGAGTTTCGATATGGACTAGATAAAAGATTATTCGTCCGTGGAAATGGTTCGACTCCATTTATGGGGGGAAAGGGCCGTTTTCGCTTGTAGAGAGCAAATATTGCATTTTGCTAGATGATGATGACGCTGTTAAATACGAATTTTAAGGAGGTCCAGCATGGCGGAAGAACAACAACCGCAAATCAGGGATCGCGACATCGGCACGGAGATGCGGGAATCATTCCTGGATTACGCGATGAGTATCATCGTAAGCCGCGCTCTGCCGGACGTGCGTGACGGATTGAAGCCGGTTCACCGACGTATTTTGTATGCGATGTCAGACCTCGGCATGTCACCGGACAAACCGTATAAGAAATCAGCGAGGATTGTTGGTGAAGTTATCGGTAAGTATCACCCGCATGGTGACTCTGCCGTATATGAGACCATGGTGCGTATGGCCCAGGATTTCTCGCTTCGTTACATGCTCGTGGATGGCCACGGGAACTTTGGTTCCATTGACGGAGACTCAGCCGCGGCGATGCGCTATACAGAAGCGCGACTCTCCAAGATTGCCATGGAACTGCTTCGTGATATTAACAAAGAAACGATCGACTTTGCTCCGAACTATGACGGCGAAGAGCAAGAGCCTGTTGTATTGCCGGCTCGCTTCCCGAATTTGCTCGTGAACGGGGTATCCGGTATCGCAGTAGGTATGGCAACGAACATCCCACCGCACAACCTGACGGAAGTCATTGACGGTCTGCAGGCGCTGATTCAGAATCCAGAATTAACGCCAATGGACTTGATGGAATACATCAAGGGCCCAGACTTCCCAACATCTGGATTGATTATGGGTCGGGAAGGTATTCGCCAAGCGTATGCGACTGGCCGCGGATCTGTTACGATGCGGGCACGTGCGACAATCGAGGACAATAACGGCAAGGCTCGTATCGTTGTTCACGAATTGCCTTATCAAGTCATTAAGGCTCGTCTCGTTGAGAAGATTGCTGAATTGGTACGGGAGAAGCGCATTGACGGCATTACTGACCTTCGTGATGAATCTGACCGCAACGGAATGCGCGTTGTTATCGAACTGCGCCGTGATGTGAACCCGAATGTCGTTCTGAATAACTTGTACAAGCATACAGCGATGCAGAGCAACTTCGGCATCAATATGCTGGCGCTTGTGAATCAAGAGCCTCGCGTTCTTAATTTGCGTGAGATGCTCCATTATTATTTAGAGCACCAGATCGAAGTGATTCGTCGCCGTACCGAGTACGATTTGAAGAAAGCCGAGGCACGTGCACATATTCTCGAGGGCCTGCGCATTGCGCTTGATCATATCGACGAGATTATTGCGCTTATCCGCGGCTCGAAGAATGACGAAGAGGCTCGTGAAGGGTTAATCACTCGATTCGGTCTAAGCTTCGACCAAGCACAGGCGATTCTCGATATGCGTCTGCGCCGTCTGACAGGCTTGGAGCGCGAGAAGATCGAAGCTGAATATAACGAATTGCTGATGAAGATCGCGGAATACCGTGAAATCTTGGCGAACGAACAGCTTGTGCTGACCATCATCAACGATGAGCTTGAAGAAGTGAAGCAGAAGTATGGGGATGAGCGCCGTACAGAAATCACGATTGGCGAGGATAGCATACTTGATGAGGATCTGATCCCTCAAGAAGATGTTATCATCACCATTTCGCATAGCGGATATATTAAGCGTCTTCCGGTAACGACATATCGTAGCCAGAAGCGTGGAGGCCGTGGTGTAGTTGGTATGGATACGAAGGATAATGATTTCGTAGAGCATTTATTCGTGTCCAACTCTCACCATTACCTGATGTTCTTCACGGACAAGGGTAAGGTTTACCGCATCAAGGCGTATGAGATTCCAGACTTGAGCCGCACAGCGAGAGGAACGCCAATTATCAATTTGATTCAAATTGAACAGGGTGAGTCCATTAGTGCGGTGATTCCAGTCGTGGAATTTGAATCTGACAAGTACCTGTTCTTTGCAACCCGCCAAGGGATCGTGAAGAAGACTCCGCTTGACGATTATGTCAACATTCGCAAAGGCGGCTTGATTGCCATCAACCTTCGTGATGATGATGCGTTGATTGGGGTTCGCCTGACGGACGGCGAGCAGGAGATCATTATGGGTACGAAGATGGGAATGTCGATCCGATTCTCTGAGAACGACGTTCGATCCATGGGACGTTCGGCTACAGGTGTCAAAGGCATTACGCTTGATAGCGAAGATGTCGTAATTGACATGGATGTAGTCAATAAGGAGAACGATGTGCTTATTGTTACAGCCAAAGGCTACGGCAAACGTACCCCTATGGAAGACTATCGAATTCAGAGCCGTGGCGGTAAAGGGATTAAGACGATTAATGTAACGGACAAGAACGGTGCAGTCGTCGGCTTGAAGGTTGTACAGGATGGAGAGGACTTGATGATTATCACTGCATCAGGAACAATTATTCGTACAAGCATGTCGGGCATTTCCCAAATGGGTCGATACACGCAAGGTGTGAAGCTCATCAATATCCGCGACGACGATTCCGTATCTACGGTTAGCCGCTGCGATAAGACTGAGGATGATTCTGAGGAATCCTCTGAAGAATCGTCTGAAGAAGCAGAACAAAATCCGGGCATGACAGAGAGCGAAGCACCTTCTGCCTCCGAACCGGAATTAGAATAGAATGATGAACGTGAAGATGCAGCAGCAGTGTGAGCATTGACAACAGGTAGGGCGTATTCTTTTATAGAGTGCGCCCTTTTCCTTGATATAAGCAGATACATAACGATAACCGAGTCAAATTCATATGAAGAGGCCAACAGGAGAGTGTAATAACCTATGGTATTCATCCCCGTCTCGCAAGCTAAGCCAGGAGATCAATTGGAGCAGGACGTGATAACAGGGCTTGGCGGAGTAATTATGAATAAAGGAAGAACGCTCAGTGTACGTGATTTGGATGTGCTCGATGCTTTTATGATCAAATCAGTTGCAGTGGCAAGTTCATATCCTT
Organism: Paenibacillus sp. NAIST15-1; assembly: GCF_001894745.1. Lineage (GTDB taxonomy): Bacteria > Bacillota > Bacilli > Paenibacillales > Paenibacillaceae > Paenibacillus_B > Paenibacillus_B suaedae. The sequence continues at coordinate 1,259 of NZ_BBYF01000015.1, read as the reverse complement.
CGCCGATTATGGACAGTGTAGGGACACGTGTGGATGCGCCGGATCGCAAAAACAGTGAACCGACCATTCCTCAAGCATCATCACGCCAGACGAGCCATTTTCAACATGATGCCGGCTTTGTAGAATCATGGCTTCAGATGGTGAACCTACTCAAGAATGTATATAAGACAGCAGGGGCTACCAAGCTTCCTATATTAGAACTGCGCCAGCAAATGGAATGGCTGCTTGGACAGAGCGAACATTACTCTCCAGTCTGCTTCCATCCACAAATTAAAGAAATGCTGCAAGGAAATGAAGAAGACTATGTGTATCATAAATCCGCTGCTGTTGCGCTCACGTCATATCTTATCGGACAATGGAGCGGGTATCCTTCCAAAGAAGGGATGCAGATCGCTTTATCTGGGCTGCTGCACGATATTGGGAAGACGAAGGTCGATAGCGATATCTGGTCTAAAAAAGGCACCCTGACGGAAAACGAGAAGGTTGAGATGCGCAGACATACCCATTATGGTTATGAGTTGCTTCGAAATGTGCCAGCCATTAATGATGGTGTTAAGCTTGCCGCATTGCAGCATCATGAGCGTATCGATGGGAGTGGGTACCCTCTAGGAGTAACGGGGGAGCGAATACACCCGTATGCCAAGATCGTAGCGATCGCTGATATCTTCCATGCGATGACACAGAATCGAATATATAAGAGAGCTTCTTCTCCTTATATTGCACTTGAGAGATTGAAGGAAGAATCATTCGGCCAGCTCGATCCCCAACTTGTACGCACATTCATCCATAAGGTGGCCCAGATGCATCAGAACGCATTTGTTAAACTGAATGATGGACGGGTGGGACGCATCGTATTTACGGAGGATTCTCACTTGACTCGTCCGTGGGTGTCGGTAGATGGCAGCATCGTTCAACTTACGCAGGAAAGACAGATATGGATAGAGGAAGTACTCGCCGTACATTGATCCTATTGAGTGGTGCGAGTAAAGCAGTAACCTTGTTATGAATTGGTATCGATAGAGTCTGCTATAAGGCTGTGTGCGGGTGTTAGAATGGCTCCGCAATTAGCTTTATAGCAGACTTATATTCTTTTTAAAGTTTTTTTAAAAAAGTGCTTGCGTTATTATTGTGGGCGTGATATATTATATGAGTCGCCGCTGAGAGACGCGGTGAACGAAAGCGAAAGAGGCAATAAGCCGAAGCGCTGGATTTGAAGATTGTTCTTTGAAAACTGAACAACGAGCAACGTTTGTGAATGA
>NZ_BBYF01000014.1 GCF_001894745.1 Paenibacillus sp. NAIST15-1 | reverse complement strand
TGCGAATTCATGAGTCTGAGTGAGGAAACTTAATCATTTTGAGGGAGCTGTAACTTCTTCACTAATGTTTTTTTCTGTATTCATGACGATGGCTGAAACGGTATAATTACCCGCTCCCAATGCCCTCGCATATGGCAGAACATGATGTCTTTCATGATTGTTAAGCTGGTCGGGCCCCCCATTTTTAGATAAATAATAACCAACGGGTCCACCATCTTTGAACAGTGTTACAAGGGTATCCCCGTAATTGGAACCGCCTGTATAAATACCCGTGTTCGGGTCAAGCGTCGGGTTAATTGGCGCATTCACCTCAGTATTTGTCTGAATCAACAACGGTGCTGCGTGGGACTTCACAACTCCCTCTGCGGTAGTCACTAGACAATAATAAAACTTACCTTGCTGTGTAGCTGAGTCAACATTTGTCAGCATTAATACCGCATCATTGGCTCCGACGACTTCCTCCCCGTTTAACCCCGTTTCGTCGTTAGATACATACCATTGGTATGATGCAGCAGCGGCTGATGTCGTAACGCTAAATGTTGCTGTCTCGCCTAGGTTAACTTTTGCCGCTACTGGTTGTGTGATAATTTCCAAATCTGACACTCCACCTGGAGGTGCTAACTTCAATGTTAATGTTCTAGTACCCGTTACTGGAGCGACGTCTTTTACAACATAAAAGTCGTCGATAAGATGTTTATTATTAACATAAGAGATGTTGCCTGATTGGTTATTCCATCCCCCAGCGATTTTAGGTTGAATGGTTGTTCCGCTCTTCATCGCTTTATAAATATCGTACTGTGCTGAATCAGGTATCGAATTTCCGTCAATTTGCAAAGTCGCACCATTCGGTGTAATGAGCCACTCAAATTTATGCCAGCCTGTGGAACGTTCAACCCCGCTGTCCTTCCAACGTTTCGCTGCTGAACCAGCTGATAATGGTGCAAATGCCCACGTATATTTCGTCGGATTATGAATAACGTCGACCTGTGAACTTTGATAGAATGTCCCGGCGAAGGTGGCGTTTTTACCATCCAAAATCGCAAATTGGGTTCTGGCAGTCGCTGTCTTCTCCTCATCCGGATACGGATCGTAATACCAAGCTGCCATTTTATAGTTGCTTCCGGCAGGTAAAACCACGTCTTGGCTTACATTTTCCGTATTCGTTGCACTTGATGGTGTAATCGCTTTCAAACCAGAACGCGATTGGGCATTGGACAGTGTAAATGATGAACCAAGTTTACTCGTTGATGTCAGCGGACCATTGTTGTTCTCGAAGTCCTCCATGAATAACACATCTGAGTCATGATAATAACTCGTCGTGGCTGTGATCGTCACAGGGATGCCTGGTTCACTCGGAGCTGCAAATGTATAACCATTGGCTAATGTAACGTTTCCATTATCATCAACCGTTAGTAAGTTCGAATTGCTTGAATCATAGCTGAACGCATCGATAACCGGCCCTTTAATCAGATTGCTTAATGGTGCACCTTTGTAAGTAAGGTTCACTCTGCCTGCATGATCCGTCGCTTGTGTCAGGTCCAGTGCAACAGAGTCAAAAGATTCAACCACTCTCTCTGCAGCCGAAACGTCAGGTACAGGCATTAAACCAGTCAGACCTGAGAATGTCAAAGTTGCTGCCGTAACAATCGATAAAGCTTTTTGCATCCATTTGGATCGTCTCATCTGGCAATCTCCTTTTCTATGAATTCATATTTATATAAATCTGAACCTATGAGAACCAAAATAGATTCAGATTTATATAAACGTAAGAATAGAATGTAACCTATTTCACTTCTAATTCATTGAATTGATGGCCGTTATACACAATCTTCGCCTTATCAGTTCTAGATGCAATCAACGCCCGCAAGTCAAATTCAGCCCGCCCGTATATCATGGAATCTTTCACTTTTTCCAGTGTAAGGTTGGTTATTTCCGGCTTTGTCATTAATGTGGCGATGACATCCTCACCCATATATTTACCGATTACCGTCTCACCTACAGAGGCGGCCGCCAATGACTCCCAAAAGTGTAGAGATTCCGTATCATCCTTGGATATATCCAATCGATCTAGTACTTTCTCTTCCATTGCTTGTCCATTTGTTGCGAGCATGACCGTTAATTCATCAGCAGTGCGAACATATTCTGCGCTCCTTGAAGCATATTCATCTTGTAACTCAGCATCGCCCATTTTCGTTTTTTGGACCTGGGTTTCAACCAACTCCAGCCAACGGGCGCCACTTACATACTGCATGTATTGGTATAAATCTAACTCAGGTAAACCGTAGTAAGTATCCCCTATATCCTCCATCTCAGCCCGCTTCTTGTTTTCGTCCACCATGTCGGATTTCAGCTCGTCAAAACTTTTGTATGGGGCAATATCCCGCTCGTCAGCAATAATTTGCTCCTGTTTAACTCTTAGCAATGCAGTCATCGCAGATTTTTTGGCATACTCAGATGGTGTTTCCTGATTTTTTCCGTATTGACGTGTCCAGAAGCCTTCATCTACTTGCGCACCATAGGTTCTGTAGAAATAATCTACTGTTACCGCTCTCTGGTCGTTGATATAAAATAGAAATTCTTCATCTGTCACAGCGTATCCATCCACTGTAAACAACCAATTCTCAGGCAATGCAGCTTTTTTGTTAGTTAAAATTATCATGAATACAGCAAGTACAATTAGTATTACGGCTGTAAACCATATGATCACTGTTGGTTTTCGCCTTGTAAAACCCATATCAACCCACCTTTCTAATAATCAATCTAGCTTTGCAGATTTATATACTTATAGGTACATTTTTGGATAGCTAAAATAATTTATATGAATATCCAACTTGCTTGGATAAATCCGGTTTTATGAATATCCAACTTGCTTGGATAAATCCGGTTTTATGAATAAACACTCGTTGAAAACGCTTTTATTAATAAATATATCTATTTTCAGATGACCGACCAATTTCATATTTTGACCTTTTTCAGACGATTTTGACCGGATACTTCCCCCATAAGACAAAAGAAATGAACGCAATGGTTCATTTCTTCTCGTTAACTATCTATTTGCACTGCTTCTATCTTCTAGAGCATTTCTATCCCTTAACGCCTCCGAGCGCAATCCCCTCAATCACTTGCTTCTGACCGATGATAAAGATAATGACCAGCGGCAAGATTGCTGACACAGCACCAGCCATCATCAAGGAATACGTATCTCCATATTGGTCACCGAACAATCTGATTCCAAGCTGAATGGTAAACAACTCTTTGCTTTTCAAGAAAATCAGCGGATACTGATAGTCGTTCCATGTCCAAATAAATCTGAGGATCGCATAGGTTGCGATGGCTGGACGAATAAGCGGCAACGCGATTTGGAAGAAGCTTCGTGCATGTCCGGCTCCGTCTATTTTGGCTGATTCGATATATTCGTTGCTGACACTCATAAAGAATTGCCTAAGCATGAAAGCTCCAATTACGCTAAATCCGTTCAGCAAGATAAGACCAAGATGAGAATCAAACAAATGTAAGGAACGGAAGAGCAGGAACTGCGGAACTAATGAAGCTTGAGGTGGAACCATATAAAGCGCGAGGACGAGAAGAAACATCGTATCTCTTCCTCTGAACTGGATTTTGGAAAACCCATAAGCCGCAAGTGCGCACACCGATACATTGAGCACAGTGGTTGCCACTGTTACATAAATCGAGTTTGCATAATATTTGACGAAGCTCCCTGTCCACACTTCCGCATAGTTCTCAAGTGCATTCCAGTTTCTCGGAATCCATTCGATTGGGAATGTAAAGACATCCGCCTCAGGCTTGAATGATGTCGATAACATCCATATGAAAGGAAGCAGGAATAGAAGTCCTATAGCAGCCATAATCATTGTGAAAATGATCTTTGAAACCGAAATTTTTTTCATGGATATTGTTCCTCCGTTCTAGATCTCTTCTAGTAGTTAACCCATTTCTTCTGGGCAATCCATTGTCCGGCTGTTATGAATAAACAAATGAGGAACAATATGAGCGCCATCGAAGAGGCATAGCCTGTTTTCAACTGATTGAATGCAGTGTCATACAAATCGTAAACGATTACATTTGTTGAATTCGCAGGTCCGCCTTGCGTTAATACTTGAATGAGATCGAACACCTTGAAGGAACCGATGATTCCTGTTACTAGTAAGAAGAAGGTCGTTGGTGAAACATTTGGCACTGTGATTTGACGAAATTTCACCCATGTTCCTGCGCCATCGATGTCCGCCGCTTCATACAGAACCTTCGGAATGGACTGCAGCGCAGCAATGTAAATAATAATGTTATAGCCAAGCATAATCCAAACTTGAATCATCATGAGGGAAGGCAATGCATAATCGATATCTGCCAACCATTTAGGTGGATTCTCAATGCCAAATGACATTAGCAGCTGATTTACCGGACCTAATGATGGATGGAAAAGAACCTGCCATACCATTGCGACGGCAACGACACTGGAGATATAAGGCAAGAAATAAACAACCTTAAATCCATCTTTGAAATAAACATGTTTGTCAATGAGAATCGACAGCAACAGCGATAAGATCAAGGTTATCGGAACCGTTATGATAAAGACCAAGTTGTTCAATAAGCTTTGTATAAACACATCGTCTTGGAACAAACGAATAAAATTATCAAAGCCAACGAATTTAATAGCACCATATCCCGCTACGAAATTCCACTCCGTAAAGCTCAGCAATAGAGAGCACACAACAGGAATAAGTGTTAGGACCATTAATCCGATCATTAAGGGGGCTACAAACATATAGCCAGCTAGTGTCTCTCTAGCGCTAATTCCTAGTGATTTCTTACCTTTCATTTCTTATTCCTCCTCTGAGAAATTACGTCTTGTTCTATAGTGTCATTGTAATAAGAACGAAAGTCGCAAATAAGAACTAAAAACGTTCATTTTGAAACGAATTTTACTTTTTTCAGCTCATGCATTTGATAAAAAACAAGCGTTCTCTGAGTTTATCAAGAGAACGCTTCATATAATTATTTTATTTGCGCGCTTGCTTAAATGCCTTCACATACTGATCAGCCTTGGCACGAACGAGTGTATAATTGCCTGTTTCAATGGCTTCCTTCGTAAGATCCGAACCAATTCCTACCGCAAATGCACCTGCTTTGATCCAGTCGCCCAAGTTCTCTACATTCACTCCGCCAGTCGGCATTACATTCGCGTGAGGCAATGGGCCTTTGATATCCTTGATCATCCCTGGCCCGAATTGACTTCCCGGGAACAGCTTTACGACCTCCACTCCTAAATCGAGTGCGCTTTGGATATCGTGAATGGTCATAACGCCCGGCATGATTGGAACGCGATAACGATTGCACAGCTTAATCGTATCTGGATTCAACGTAGGGCTCACTACAAATTCAGCGCCGCTTAGCATTGCTTGGCGTGCCGTTTCAGGATCGAGCACCGTACCGACGCCAATTATCGCATGCTGAGCTGAATCAGGATGATTCCATGAATAACGGTTGGCAAGCTCTTCGATCGCCTTAAGTGCATGCGGAACCGTCATCGTAATCTCAATCACCTTAATGCCGCCAGCAATGGCTTCCTCGGTTAGTCGCACCACCTGCTGCCAATTCTCTCCCCGTAATACCGCGACAACCCCTTCTTCATGAATCCGATGAATAATACTCATTTTCTTCAATTTGCTTCCCTGCCTTTTATTGTATGTACTAGATACATTGGACTTAACGTTCAACATGCGCTTTTCTACTAAGCTTCGCTTCTACCTGTGCCATTGTCGGGAGACCCTGCCAATCGCCTTCCGTCTGGATCACAATAGATCCAAGCAGATTTCCGATGCGAACAGATTCCTCAAGGGATTTATTTCTTAGTAAACCGCTAAGGAAGCCGGCACAGAAGGCATCGCCAGCACCAACGGTGTCTACTACGTGTTCAGCAGTGAAATAAGGAATTCTAGCTACCTTTCCGCCCTGTAACAAATAGGTTTCATGATCTCCACCTTTGACGACGCATACGTTGCCAAGCTCATGCAGCTTCGCGAACAAAGCACTTTCGTCGTCAATTCCATAGAGCAGCTTCAATTCATCAAGCCCAGGCAGGAAGTAGTCTGCTTCCGCCGCTAGAGGCAGAATGAATTGTCGAGCTTTCTCCACGCTCCAGAGCTTCAGGCGAAGATTGGGATCAAAACTGACTTTAACGCCATGCTTGCGTGCCAGACGCACTGCCTCAATAACCGCTTGACATGCAGTTTCGCTGATAGCCATCGTAATGCCCGTTACATGCAAAATGCGAGCACCTGCTATGTACGCCTCATCCAGCATATCAGGCGACATCAGACTAGCAGCCGAATTCCGCCGAAAATAATAAACGGAGGATTGTCCGGCTATTACCTCACGCATCATGAGACCCGTTGAAGCAGCAGTTGTGCACTTCACGCGTGAGACATCAATGCCTTCGCCCCGCAATGCTTTGATCATCATCGTCGCCAGCGGATCTTCACCTAGTTGAGAGAACCATCCGACACGAATGCCAAGCCTAGCCAAACCGATGGCTACGTTGGTTTCGGCCCCACCGAAGGTGCATTCCAACGTATGGCTGTATTCGATTCCTTTATTTCCCGTCGGCAGCATGAGTGCCATCGATTCCCCAAAGGTAATTACCTCAGGGCTTGCTTGCATATGGGACATACTATGATCCTTCATCGACTTCCCTCCCCTTAGCTAATGAAAAGACTGTCATGGGTAATCCATAACAGTCCCCATTTTATGGGTTAATTCTATTGAATCGTTCATTCGGTCAATGTTTTCCGGGATTTGGATGATACATAACGAATATCCTTGTTTATACTTTCGGCTATACATATATTTGGGTTCTAATCCAAAGCTCATAAATATGATTGTCTTAACTATACACAGTCGAAATTTGCGGTACAGGACATATATTCGTGCATTCTCAAACGAATTTGACATGTTTACAAAAAAAACGATCCAAATGCTTGGATCGAAATGTGTAAGCTAATTTCTATATTTGCTCCATGAAACGAAAAAAGCTTTTTATAGTTACCCTTGTGGGAACATAAAAAGCTTTACTCTGCAATCGCTCAATGAGTACATGACCTAATACAATTCTGAACGCCACCAATGGAAATGGAAATTAAAGAAGATGACTCCACTTGCAATAAGCGTAAGTGTATCCATTCTACCTAGGACATGTAGAATGGGGTATTCTGCTCTGGCAGAATGGCAACTAAGGGAGAATGCCTGTCCAGTTGACTACTCCACACTTGGACTAATGTTAATGGATTGAATGGATTCGTTATCCATTGTAGAGCAAGCAATGTGCTTAACCATAGAGCGTATGGTACAGGATGGAATACTGCGAGGTGATGAAACGCTAATTAGCGGTTAATTTCCAGTTTCTTTACCCATTCATTATTGTTCCAAATATCGGGGTTATCAATGGTCTGATTCTCTCCACGCACCATAGAATCATAACTATCCTTTCCACTAGAATACCAATCCGTAATTACTAACCTTCCATTCAAGTTCTGTACAAGAAATTCAGTCGGTTCTGCAAAGCTGCCTACGTCCTTTTTCACGCGCGTGTCTAGTTTGAAGTAGAAATAGGGGTTATCTTCACCAACAAGCTCCACTTTTCTAGCACCAACATCGATATCTGTCACCAAATTATCGGTTAGTTTGTTCTTACGGAATAATTCTTGCTGGGAAGTAACTTTCTTTTGCATATATTGTTTCAGGCTTTTATTATCAAAGAAAGCATCCAAGTTGATATCTGTGCCGTTCCAAATCGCCTTGTAATATGCAGACAGAGCACCCTCACACATTTCATAAGCGGTTTTATAATCCCAAACAGACAGACCATTTTTATCTTCTGCTAAAAATTCGAGAGAACTCTTCAAAGCATTCTCTTTCGTGATGGTTGAATTTTCTGTGTTTTTGGCTACCTTCACGTTGACTTCCATAGGAGTATTTTTTTCGTCGGTATTCCCAACAGCATTATTACACGCGCTTAGAGCGAATATAAGCACTAATAACAGGCAAACACGTTTCATTCTTTTCCCTCCCGTAAAAAATAATGATCATGGAGCAGCCATTAGGATTGATGCACACCACTTCTATAAGAATAGTTTGAAGTGATGTGCATCCTTCTTCAAATTTTACTTATAATAGCCAGACAATTTGATAACTCTTTTGCTATCACCTGGATAGACTTCTTCTGCCTTCTGGTTATTATTATATGAACCTTTTCCACTACGACCGGTTACCAATGCTCCTAAAACTAAAGCCGTATTAGTCTCGTAGTATTCCGTGATTATAGTTGAATGCCTCCAATTGTTATATGAACCACTCAGATAGAATTGCAGGATATCTCCAACAGCATATGGGTAACCTGAATTAGGATTATATTTGAATGTTGAGTAAGTAGTTGCGGATCCAGCCGGTCCTTTTGTAGTATTGTTCACCAGAAAATCATGCAAGTTAGGGACACCTGACCAGGATGAAGAGCGATTGCTCAGACTTCTGTAGTACCAACCCTTAGAGGAAATACCTGATCCATTTGTGTCATAGGGAATTGCGCCGCCAGCAAGCAAAGCATGAGATACAAAGTTAGTACAATCCCAATTTCCGGAAATCTGAGAAAAATCGTAATAAGATACATTAGATCCGCCACTTGCAGGTGAATCTTTAGCCTTGTTGTTTTTTGCATAGTTGGCTATAGCTGTCTTATTTAACGAAGCAAGGGTAGCCAATGGTGTTATCACTTGATTGGTTGCCTCCACCCCGTCTGTACTAGTCATTTCTACTGGAAGTTCTCGATTAACCGAGAAATAATCAGTAATTTTTTTCTCAAGTTCCGTTTGTTTTTCAGCAATATTGGAGCTTTCTGAAATAGAGTTCATTGTAAGGTTACTTGAATGCTCCAATGATCCTCTGACAAATTCATCATAATAGTCATCTGGCATATACCAATCGGACATCGTTAATCCCGTATCAGTATAGGTAAATACCACATTCGATACCTCGCCAAACCCAGACTGTACCTCCATTCCGACATAATTAAATGAAGCTTCTGTACTGATTGTTAGGAGAATACCTTCTTTGGTCACTTCTGAAGATAGCAAGTTGAATGTTAAGATCTGTGCCAAGATCAATACGTTCATAATAATTTTTCAAAATATCTTTTGCCATAGAAAAACAAGATTCAACCGCTGACAAATCTAAGACATTCGATGAAGACTTATCGTTCAAATCATTGAGCTTATCAGATGATAGCAAAGTATCTTCAACAGGGCTCAAAGGCGAGTTGCTCTCAGCTAGAACAGTAGAACTACCCAAACTATTGACAAGTGCTGCAATGAGTGCAACAGTTAATAGCTTTTTCAATGATACGTCATTCCTTTCCTTTAATTTGTACCACATTAGTTCGCGGACAATCTGCTCTCACTCGTAGCTATCAGGTAATGATAAACAAAAACAATGAATAACTTGCCTAGCATCGACTCCTCACTTTTAATTTTAGTAAGAAGGCTAATCTAAGAGTATAAAATCGCTTGTTTGTAACTCCTTACCTTAAAAAAGACGCTCATACGCTTATATGTGCAACACAATTATTCAGATTTTATTTCAACAAAACTGTTTGGTACCTATGATTGATCGGACGGGAAAAGTTTGTATTTTGTTGCATATATTAGTAAGAGTTTTTCTGCGACAATCGAATGTCGCTATAATGAGTTCAAAGCGAGGGTACCGGGACGAGAAAGGAGGTGAAACTGCGGAACATCTGGATTTTATCAAAAGGACACTACAATGAATTGAACAGCATCAACCAGCCCATCTGCTTCTGGCAGGTTTATGCCGCCGTCCTTTGAGAGTAAGAAGGAATCCGAAGTGGAATGACTGGGTTGTGGTCGCGTAACAAGTACATTCAGAAATAGAACTCTAACAGCTTTCACTGACATAATGGATAAAAGAATGGCAATTAAACATATAGATAATCCCAGTGCGTCCTTTAATACCGAAACAATATTAAAAAAACTGAAAATTCTACAAAGAAAAATCCCCCGCTTTATTCGTTTCTCAAAATCCCTACTAACTGATTTAGGCCATTTTGAGCAGTAATTCATCATACTCATCCATTAGAGCTTGATGACTCCCTGAAATTTTTTTAGTCACTCCCCCTCACCTCTTTTTTCAAGAGATTCAATGCTCTACGCCTGGCTCGAGTTAAATACTGTCTAACGTTATTCACAGGGATACCCAATTTCCGGGAAATTTCACTATCTTTCAAATCCATATTGTACTTGTAATAGAGCAAAGTTATATCGCGATCCGTCAGCTTAGACAGCTTACTAAACATCTCCTGTCTGTCTTCTCTCCTGAATATCACTTCTTCTACGCTCAGTTGAGAGTCGGGAAGACGGTTAATCATATCTTCGGTTTGTGCTGTACTGACTAATAATTTCTGCCGCTCCTTTGCTCTAATATAATCGACACCCATGTTTCTAATGGAATAAATGATGTAAGAAGTCCTTTTGCAATATTCCATGGTTTGTAAAAGGGGAGTTTTGGGTATCAGTTTTAGGAAAACGTCTTGAATTAAATCATCTACTACATTGTAATCATTGGTTACTTCGTAAGCTTTCTTTCTCATAGGAGGGTAATACCGGTAAAATAAATCGATTAAAAAATACTGATCTTTTTCTTCCTCAATGACTGAAAAAAGAATTAGAAGCATCTCTCAAACCGCCATTCTGAAATAGGTTCATTACTTTCTATATTAGTTCATTTGGAACTATATGTAAATAAAGTTCGTTAATATGCAGAGTTACTTCATTACAAAATTTTTAAGCTTTAGATCCATAGCTACATTAACGATTCATTAAACGAAAAAAGCTTTTTATAATTACCCTTTCGGGTGAACATAAAAAGCTTTACTCTGCAATCAATAATGCAATTCGTTTAAAATTTTTCGGGAAACTGTTTGACAATGCCATTTGTTTTTCATATTCATCTGCTCCTCCTGTGTGAATTAAAAACAGGCTGTCTTAGTATGAGTTGTAACTTCCATTTTAATACAATATTGTTCCGCTATTCTGCGAAGGCTCGAAGCTATTCCGGGTCGGGTCATAATTACATTACTAATGATTATAAGTTAAGCGAGCACTCCGCGCATATGACGGAACCCGGCCTAAGGCCGGGTTTCGTGGTTCGTCTAAAAAATCCTTTTCATTAATTCGATAGAGATTGTCCTTATTTTTGCGTCCATTTTTTAGGCAAGTATTTATTGATCGTATGAATTCCCTCATCGTTGATTGCATAGTACATACATAATTCCCCGTTAGCATCCAGCTCGTAATGAACCTCGTCTATCAGTCCGTTAGCCTGCAAGGACAGCATATGATCCAGAAAGTTTGCTCTTGTAAATTGACGTTCCCCACCATATTCGCTTTTCAATGCGTCCATTGCATCATCAATATTTGCTTGCTGCACAGTGGACATGAAAAGCAGCACCCGGGAGCGAATCGGCAACAATGGCATTTGCTTACGCCTCCTTCTTCTTGAACAGATCCATTGGATTCATCGAAACTAAAAGCGCGCCAAGTGTAATAATAACTGCGCCGGCAATTATTGTTGGAGTCAATGAACTACCGAGGAAGATAGCAGCAAAGACAACCCCCCACAGTACATAGGTAATATTGAGCGACATTCCGACTGCAACGCCAACCATACTATTGGCCATATACCACGTCAGGAAAGAGATTGCCGTAAACAGGGCTGCAGCCGCAATAATGAGCATAGGCGATACGGAGCCAAGTACGGAAGTAAAGAGATCTGTCGCGCTGAAGATAGGTATCAGCACAGCAATATATACGAGTCCGGAAACGCCCTCGCGAATGGTAATGGCGATATTGGAATCAAGCATAGACATCCCGAAGGTAGCAAATACGCCTTCCAATCCCCAGCCAAGCGCGGCCACCAGAGCAAAAATAATGCCTAGTGTGAAATTATCCACGCCACCTTCAGGCTTGACATAAGAAATGAGCGCAGCTCCGATAACACAGATGAACATGCCGACGGCCACCCGTTTATCAATTTTCTGCTTCAGGAACATTCGCGCGAAAATAGCACCAAACATCGGACAAAGCGCCGAAATAGGAATAGCCGCCGCTCCAGCCATATCAATTCCAACCAGATAGGCCCCGTTGGCGATTGGACCGCCAAACACCGCGGCAATTGCGACCATCAACCCTGGTATTGTTACCAGACTGCGGCCAATTTCTTTGATCATCCCATTCTTGAAGTTCCAAATCAGAAGCCAGATCGCGGCCAATGCATCATTGATCGCTGATGCCACTATAGGAGCGGCAAACGCGCCTACGACCCCCAGAAAAGGCTCCTTCATCATGGCCAGGGCAACGACGGTACTGTAAAGGCCGAATGTTAACCCGGAAATCAGTCCGTAAGCGATTCCATTTCTTCGGAAACGACTGTTCATCTTTTGTTTCAGCATGCCGGCCGAAGCCACTGCTTCCTTCATCATCCATACACCTCTGTTAAGTAGATTTGTCTTCGTAGATGTATCTTCATTGTAAAGCAATGCGGCCATTTCACCTGTCACTAACCGTACCTCTTGTTTGGACTTCCTGAATCACTTTTTTCTTCAATCTGGTACTTTTCGTACTTTTAGGACGACATCTTTAAATAAAAAAACTCCCACCCGACATTTAGTCGGACGGGAGTTTCCTTGATTCTATCTATTAAAGCGTCTTCACACTCGAGCTAGAACACTTTTTTTGTATTCCTTCGGTGTCATTTTCATTTGCTTATAGAAAACCCGGTTGAAATAAGACGGATCGGTAAAGCCGCATTCTGTGGAGATGCGATAGGCGGGATACCCGGTAGTCTCAAGCAGCTTGCAGGCATGTGCAATCTTGAGCTTGTTCACATAATCCGTATATGTAACGCCGAGCTCCCTTTTGAATATGCGGCTAAAATATTGAGCATTCATGTACACATGACTCGCCACCATTTGCAGGGTCAGCTTATCTTTGTAATTCTGCTGAATATAATCGACGGCTTCTTGAATAAAGCGCTGACATTCTTGAGCGGATTCTATCTGATACGTTTCGACTACACCATCTTCTTCTGATTGAGCGGCCCTCTCCAGCCCCTTACGAATCAATTGCCGCAATTTGTCCGGCTTGACAGGCTTAAGCAGATATTCGTGTACCTGCAGACTGATTGCCGCCTGTGCATAGGAGAAATCCGAGCTGGCCGACAAAATCGTCACGGAGGCATTGGGGAGAAAGCGGCGAATTTCCTGCAATGAGGATATTCCGTCCATTTCAGGCAGCATGATATCCATAAAAATAATATCCGGCCGATATTGTTTGGCGAGCTTAATCGCTTGCATACCCGTATCGCAAATAAGCAGCTTATCTTCAGCACCCAGAATTTCCTGCGCGATGGATTGAAGAAACTCTAGTTCTATCGGTTCATCTTCAACAAACATAACTACGCTCATTGCATCACCTCGCAATTGGTTGGGTAGGGATGCGGATGTTAACCGTGCTCCCGCTGTAATCCGATTTCACGATCGATAACCCATACTCTTCTCCGAAATAACGCTTCAAACGGCTATCAGTACTCCGGAAGCCAACACCGATTTTGCTGTCCGGCTGATGAATGAGCTTGAGTACCTCCGGTGAGAACCCGTTACCGTTGTCTATTACAGAAATGGTGATATCATTTCTGTACTTTTCGGCAATCAGACGAATGGTTCCCCCGTCACGCTTAGGGGTAATCCCATGTATGACTGCGTTTTCCACAATAGGCTGAATCACCAAATTCGGAATGCGATAAGCCTTTAATTCATTCGGAACAATGATTTCATACTGCAGGCGATTTTTGAAGCGCGCCTTTTGTATATACAAATACTTCTCAATGTTATCCAATTCGGATGCGATGGTATGAAGCTGATCATCCTGCTTCACATTGTATCGCAGCAAGTCGGACAGGCAATAGATCAATTCCTCCGTCGTATGGGAGTGTTCGAAATAGGCGATGCGGGCAATGGAATTCAACGTATTGAACAGAAAATGTGGATTGATGACGAGAGACATGTTTTTTGCTTCTAAGTCAATCACTTTCTTCTCCAGTATTTCCTTTTCCGCAGACAGACGATTGATAATCCCTGTGTTGTCCTGCGCGCTTTCGGCGATGTCGAGCGCAATATTCCTTGCAATATGATGGCACAGCTGCTCGTGAATATCTGCTTTATCCTTGTCAATGGTTGGAAAAGCTGATATCGCCTTCGCGACAACTTCCAAATCCAGCCCCTTCATTTCAGCCAATTCCGCCGTGTTAATCAGATACTTCTGATATTCCCTCTCCTGGGAATACGCTTGCATCCCCGATATGAAGCCAACAACTTCATCTTTGACCATAATAGGCAGCAAAATGTTCTCCAGGCCGTAACAGCAAACAAATCGCCCCTGCTCGCCGGTATTAAAGCGCTTCAAATAATCTGCACAAGGTCGCGTAGGATTCTCCCAACAAAAATGCCTGCAGAAATCAGGGGACGGATTGAACTCTAGCAAAACGTCTCCATTGTGATCGTGCAGCAGCAGCGAGAACTTGGAAAGAGACAGGATGCCGCTGTATCGTGCGTATACTTTGGTTGCGATCGGACTATCGGTTTTCAGCATAATCTCGTTGCACCCTTTCACCGAAAATGAACGGGAAAATAGACGTTACATGCTAAATTTTTCACAATATAATATCTCTATTATAACAATTTACAAACTGTTTGGAAATAGTACATCCCCCTTCCTCAAAGCTCTATTTATAGAAATACACCACTTCGACAAGCTTTCGACAAGCGGATTGTTACAGACAAATATAAAAAGACCAAAACCCGTTTTACCGAGTTTTGGCCCTTTGCAGAACATCGATATAAATTATAGCTTAGCAGCGGGAAGAATAATTTCCACTTCACTGTGAGGACGAGGAATCACATGTACGGATATCAGTTCCCCTACACGCTGTGCGGCTGCGGCACCAGCGTCCGTTGCCGCTTTTACTGCTCCTACATCGCCTCGTACCATTACGGTGACAAGGCCGCCGCCTACCATTTCTTTGCCAATCAGGGTGACGTTGGCTGCTTTGACCATAGCGTCCGCTGCTTCGATAGAACCTACCAAACCTTTTGTTTCAATTAAACCCAATGCTTCCGATTTCATGATACATTCCTCCTAAGAGTTTTGTGAGAATAAAGCGCTAGCTCCGAACAAAACTTACTTCGGAAGCATAGGCTTATATATGATTTATTGAATTATGCCTTAGTAGACGGAAGGATGTTCTCCACTTCACTGTGGGGACGAGGAATTACATGCACTGACACGAGTTCCCCAACATTCTTCGCAGCGGCGGCTCCAGCATCCGTTGCTGCCTTCACAGCACCTACATCGCCCCGTACCATTACGGTAACAAGGCCTCCACCTGCCATTTCTTTGCCAATCAAGGTAACATTGGCTGCTTTGACCATAGCGTCCGCTGCTTCGATAGAACCTACCAAACCTTTTGTTTCAACCAAACCAAGAGCTTCCGATCTCATGTTCATTTCCTCCTAGCGATTTTTTATGATTTTAACCACAGACGCTGATGTCAGATCCATCGCGTTGGCCTCTTCAACGTCAATATGACAGTCGAGAGCAGCGTCACTGCTAACTCGGATTGCGACCTGATTGTATTCTCCGCCCCGGAGACCATCAAATTGAATGCTGACCATCTCTCCGTCGGTTACGCCGAAGAAAAGAGCATCATTAGGCGTCATATGAATGTGGCGCTGTGCAACCATCAAGCCGCAGGAAATATATACGCTTCCCTTGGAACCGACCAATGTGACGCCAGGTGTGCCTTCAAGCTCCCCGGATAAGCGCACTGGAGCTTTCACGCCCAGCTTAAAGCAGTCTCCCCGCATAATTTCTACCTGAGTCTGTTTCCGCACTGGACCGAGAACCCGCACTTTTTCAATCGCACCCTTGGGACCGCAGACCGTAACAGTCTCATTACACGCATACTGTCCAGGTTGGGACAAATCACGCATTCTGGATAGCGTATATCCAGCTCCAAAGAGCGTCTCCACATCAGCCTGAGAAAGATGCACATGGCGATTCGAAATCCCTAAAGGGATGGAGCGCGGCTCCTCCCCAGCCTTGCCAGCACCGGATACCACCTCCATTAATAATGAAAGTACTTGATCATAGCTCCCCACTAGCAGTCACCGCTTTTCTGCAAAATAGACATCAGCTCATCGACCAGATTCAACAGCATTGCATCCTCCTGTTGCTTCGGCTGTTGCGGAGAGGAAGCAGAATAAGGGATTTGTGGTGTGCAGTCCTTAATGCCATAAGCCACACGCTTGATATTAATCAAGTGCTGTGGTCCCACATTATCTGAAGTGGCGCTGCCCCCCCAGGTACCACAACCCAAAGTGAAGGCCGGGGCAAGCCCGGTGCTTGCGCCCACGCCGCCCTGAGTGGAGCCCGTATTCACCAAAATGCGGAATACAGGTTTTTGTGCAAATTCCATGACCATATCGTGATTCTGTGTATGGATGGAGAAGCTATGGCCTATTCCTCCATTACGCAGCAGCCCAACACTTAGATCGCAAGCCTCATGCCAATCCTGTACGGTGTAAAACGCCAATACGGTAGTAAGCTTCTCATAGGACAGCGGGAATTTCTCTCCCACGCCCTGCTGTTCACCTAACAGCACCTTGACCCCTTCAGGAATTTGAATGCCGGCCGCTTCTGCAATCACCTGAGGCGAACGTCCCACCAGTTTTGAATTCATGGCATGGCCTTTTACAAACAGCTTGGACGCGACTTTGGCAGTCTCCTCCTGATTCATAAAGTAACCGCCCTGACGCTCAAACTCCGCGATCACCTGAGGACGGATGCATTCTTCCACGATAACAGCCTGTTCAGATGCGCAGATTGTTCCGTAATCGAAGGTTTTGCTGGCTATGATATTCGCTACTGCTTTTGGAATATCAGCGGTGCGCTCTATATAGGCCGGTACATTACCCGGTCCCACACCCAGCGCCGGTTTACCCGCACTATAGGCAGATTTCACCATCGCCGAGCCGCCTGTGGCGATAATCATGGCGATTTCCTCACACTTCATCAGTTCCTGTGTCGCCGGCATAGAAGGCATGGCAACGCAGCCAATGATTCCTTCGGGAGCCCCTGCCTCAACAGCGGCTGCATGCATGAGTTCGGCGGTCCGCATAATGGATTTCTTTGCCGATGGATGCGGCGAAAAGATGATTCCATTACGAGCCTTTATTGCAATAATCGATTTGAATATCGTAGTGGATGTCGGATTTGTTGATGGAATAATACCCATGAGCAGTCCGACAGGCTCGGCAATCTCTATTAATTGATTTGTTTTATCCTCACGGATAACCCCAATCGTTTTCGTATCCCGAATGGATTCATACAGCTCCGTGGAAGCCAGACGGTTTTTGAAGATCTTATCCTCAATCTTGCCAAATCCTGTTTCCTCCACTGCTAGCGCAGCCAGTTCGGCGGCGTTAACCTCCGCTATCCGCACCATGTTTTGTACAATTCTGTCAATCTGTTCAGCATCGTACCCGGCAAGGATATCGGCGGCTGCTTTTCCTGTACGAGCCAAATCCCGCGTTTCCTGAATCGATTGCAAATCATAATCATAATTTTCCAAGTGAAACATCCTCCTCTCGCTTACTGTTTACTGTTGATAATAATGGCGGAACCGCTTGAGCAGTTTCACCTTGTTTGCCTTGGAAATCGTCGTCATGCTCATCCCATACGCAGGGCCGTACTCTCTGGCCAGTCCGCGCAGCTTCACGGCTGTCATCGTTTCCAGCAGCTCCATTGCTTTGTCAAGCCCTGCTTCCTTTACCTGCACGTCAATCTGGTGTTTGAATGGACTGCCCAGCACTGCCTGCTCTCCATCTACCGGATCTTGATTGTCTGTTTCTGGACTGACGTCTTTAGACGCAAGAGCCTGAGCGTGATCGGCTGTTAGTACAGGGAAGTCTTCATCACCACCGATATTGAATGAGACTTCGGGCGCTGCTTCCAGTGGAACCTTAGGAGCCGTGTCTAGTGGAATATTGGGCGCATCGCCCAGTTGAACATCAGACGCTGTGTAACGTTTCGAGGTCTGCTCTGGTGTTTGCTCAGGCAGCTGCTTTGGAAACTGTTCCGCCGCCTGAGTATGCTGTACTGGCAGCGCCAGCTCGTCCTTCTCCTTGGTGAAATTCGAAACGCTGCGCCGGCCGATGATGCTCGCTATGTCGTTGTGGGGTCTTGGAATAACATGTCGGCTGATAAGCACATCACTGCCCAATTGTTGCGCCGCGGAGGCACCCGCCTCCACGGATGCTTGAACAGCGCCAACATCGCCGGTTACCGCGATGGTCACTAGCCCGCCACCCACATTGCACTTTTCTATCAGTTCTACCTGAGCTGATTTGAGCATGATATCCAGACATTCAATCGCCGGCAGAAGTCCCCGCGTTTCAATTAATCCAAGCGCCTGCATGCTATCACCTCCAGTTACTGTAGCTTCCGATCAGGACCGCCCGCCAGATAAGTCATATAAAACATCCTCGCGCAGTTCGACGATCCCTTGATCGCCTTCACCCCTTTGGGGATGAAGAGTACATCCCCTTCATGAGCGGTGAAGGTTCTCTCGTTCAAAGTGACATCGAGCGTGCCTTCCATCACGATATAAGTTTCTTCGTGGGCCGTCTCCTGCTGAAAGCAACCGTGATCGACAGTCATAAACCCTGCGCTTATGGAACAATCCGGCTTCCCGATTACCTCTTGACGGTATACCTTGGCACCAGATGTTCCCGTATCGTAAGCTTCCATTTTTACCGTTCGGCCCCGTACAAGTTTTAAGCCCGTCGGATCCGTCTCCGCCTGATAAGGTGGATCAAGAGTCATCCCTAACAGCTTTTCAACCATTCCTTTTTCCGATAACATCTTGAAAAATTTGAAAATGGCATTCATGTCGAGATCATCCTGAGTTTCGCTGCCCGCGGCCTCGGAACTCAAAGTGCCACATGGCTCATCGGTAAACTCCAGACCCAGCTCCCTTGCCTTATCATGGGCTGCCGGTGTCACAATCGTGTTTCGGTCAATGCAGCACCGCTTCTGTCCGGAAGACACCCATTCTTCCACATCCGCAGCGCAAATCAGTTTTTTCACAGTTCTCGCCCCCTTTCGAATTATAAGTAAGTGTTCAAAAAGTCAAACTTTCAGCACCGAAGCTTATGCTTCCGATGTGCATTTTTTCAAAACGCTTCAGTTGGATGAAGCTAGGACCTAAGGAGCGGAGCGTACGTTTTGGGTACGTGAGCACCTGAAATGTTTCCGCAGGAAACATGCTTCGGAAGCTTCTACCTAGGCCCGGCTGAATTCAAGATTCGATGTCGAATATGCATTCAGTGTTTCTTCGTGATCAAAGGGGGGCTTTTTGAATAACCTCTATAAGATTTCTGTTCGAATATTTATTCAAACATGCAGTCCGCGTCGATGATGCCTACGACGACGGCATCTACAGGGACATCGTCTGTATGCAGCATTTTGCGGGCCGAAGAGCCGGTGCAGACAATCACTCGATCGCCTATGCCAGCGCCGATCGTATCGACTACGATCAAGCGGCGCCCGTCGTCGCTTCCTCCTATCACCTCGGCCAGCATCAGTTTCATTCCCACAAGGGAATCTGCTTTACGGGTAGACCAGATATTGTGAATCAATTCAGCGGCAATCATAGCAGTCCGTCCTCCCCGCTTTTCCGCTTCTCTGCTTAATCTCGGCGATGGCGTCCTCCACAGAAGCCGTGTCACCAAAAATAGCGAGAAGAATCATGTTCTGCGGGCAGCTGCCGCGAATATCCTCCACTGTCACGCCCACCACTTTTTCAGCTACATCAGCGGCCCATACCATGTCAATCAGCCTTCCCTGTACCAGACCGACCGCGTCGCATTGGGGAACTTCCCGGCTACTGGGCGCTCCTCTGCGACGAAGCAAAATGTCCAGCGTCCCCTTGGATGGAGATTTGATAATCCGAAATTCCACTTACATCGCCTCCCGCGTGCAATTCAGAGCAATGCCCAGTGGCGTGACAAACAGTGGGTTGCTAGGCTTATTGGTAGCAATGCCAGTCCTCTGCTCAATGATCGTCTCCATACCGGTCAAGCAGCAGGTTCCGCCTACCAAGTACAATTCCTTGACTTCATGGCCCACCACATGGCGGTTGATGATAGAGGAAACCTTATCAATAACCGGCCGAAGCAGCGGCAGCAATTCTTGGTGATGGGCAGGTTCGCGCTTAAAGCAGTCCGCTTCAGAAAAACTCATCTGGTATGCCCCGGCAACCACCAAAGAAAAATGGGTGCCTCCCGTTGCTTCGTCTGCGACATAGACAACCTTGCCATCCTTCAGAATCGAAATGCCAGTCGTTCCGCCGCCAATGTCTACAATGGCTCCGTTGGATATTTGCAGCACGGCATTAGCCGCCGTAGGTTCATCCAGTAAAGCCGTAACTTCAAAACCCGCACCTTGGATCACATGCTTGATGGCGCCAGCATCCAGTAAATCGGTACCCGGTGGAATCGCCGAAGCTGCATATTCAAGTTCTGTACCCAATTGCTGCTCCAACTGTGCTTTAAGCTCCCTCACGATCTGAATCGCTCCAAGGTAGTCCACCACCATTCCGTCGCGGACGACATCGGCGTAACGGTAAGCTCCCGCCACCGGCTTCCGAGAATCATCCAACACCGTAAGCACCACACAGGCCGTTCCCAGATCCACACCGGTATAGTAGAACGAAGACCGTCCAGGAATCGGCTTCTGGATGACCGCTTCAAATTGCTTTACGAGTTGATCGCAGTATGCAAAGGGTTTTGTCTCTGGCATGTTCCACCTCCTGTAGTTCTGCAAATAAGCGAGCTCAATTCATTAATCATAAAGTTGATTCCAGCAACAATAGATTCCTCCGGCTTTTCTTGAGGACTGCCTGCTGCGGCTTCCAACATCCCAAACCCAAGATCCCGCAAAGCGCAGCGCAGACGGTGGAGCAACGCAATTTCTCTGCCTTTCTCCAATTGAATGTGAAACTCGGTTACCTCAAAGCAATCTCCTGCATCCTCAAAAAGAACATCGGCTGTAATACCGGTACAACCCTGGAAAGATAAGTCGGCAGTGGATGTGCCGCCTCCTTCCCTTTTATGAAGGGCCGAAAACTGCCTTGACAGCTCTAGCACCTTCTGGGCCAGAAGCACATCCCGCTCCAGCAGCTCCTGCCCGGTTAACAAGAACAGGGCTGAGACGGATTGCATCTGACAGCGCAGCTTTCCACGCCGCCAATCCGGCTTTTTCGCCTGTCGCTCTGGATTCGGGAGTGGCTCTTTCTTTTGTTCTTGATTTTGCTCTAGCGTCCCATAGGACACGGCGATCTGGCGATCCGTCAAAAACTGGCGCGCCTCCGGCGTCAATCGGCTTCCATGCTCCACCATGTATGATGTAAAAGGCTCTAGCCTGTACATATTGCGCAATTCCATTTCGGTAATAAATTTCATGGTATCAACTCCACTCTTATTACCCGAACAAATAACGTTTCAATTCCCCGATAACCAGCAATATACGTTTTTTCATGTCCGTGTAACTTCCGCCGTCGTAAAACCAAGACTATCGCCCAACGTCTCAATGATGGCCCGCAGCGCCGTTTCCACACTGGCTATATCTCCGGTGAGAAGCACCGAACCAGCAAAGCGATCCAGAAAGCCGATTTTCACATCTGCCACCTTTGTCGCGATATCGGCGGCTATAATGGAGGTTTCGCTGGGCGACAGTGTTAATATACCAATAGCCCCCGCTTCATCGATGCCCAGTCTTTCATACATGTCAGGCACGGGTGAAGCAATCATATGGGCCAGCGTCACTTGTTTGCCCGGCACCGACTCCTGAATGATCCGCCCGAGATCCGGCCCAGCAGGCTGCTGCATCAAAGACCTCGCCTCCTCCTAAAAGTATTGCGAGCCTGTAAAACGGTAGCTTTATCGAATAAAACTGGCTTTGAAAGCATGCACTTAATGTTTGATAACCCGTACCGGGAAATCGTATTGGCTGATTTGACGTTCAATACGCTCCAGATCGGCTTCATTAAGACTTAAATCGCGTTCAACGTTGTAAACCATGTCCAATTGCCTGTATTTGTTAATCCCCAGCTTGTGATAAGGGAGCAAATCGATACCTTGGAAATTCCGGTATTCCTTATAGGGAAGCAGAAACTCCACCGTTTTGCGGATGGTGTCCTCATCATCATTGAGCCCCTTCATTAGCGGCATTCGCACCTCAACGTTATGTTTGCGGGTGATCAGTTCCCGCAAATTGTCGAGAATGCGCTCGTTGCGTACACCCGTCAGTTGAAAATGGCGCTCCGAATCCATGTGTTTCAGATCATACAAGATCAGATCGGTATATTCGGCCATGGCCAAAATCGCTTCCGGTCTGGTATGCCCAGAGGTTTCAATGGCCGTATGGATTCCGGAGCGCTTGCATTCCTTGAGCAAATTGACCGCAAACTCAGACTGCGCACATACTTCGCCGCCGCCCAACGTAACGCCGCCCCCAGACGTCGTGTAGAACAGCATATCCTGCTCTACAATTTCCACAATTTCCGATACTGTCATATTCATCCCGACGATTGAGAGCGCCCGTGCGGGACAAACCTTCTCACATTCCCGGCAGCCCATGCACTCGATCTTCCGGTCCACCACATGCTGCGGCTTGGACGGCTCCTGCGAGCCGGAAGTGTCCACACGGTGGATTCCCCGGGGACACGCCGCAACACATGCGCCGCAATCGTTGCACAAATCCCGCTGGTACATCACCTGATATTTCTTTTCCAAACCCTCCGGGTTCGCACACCACTGACAGCGCAGGGGACATCCCTTGAAGAAAACAAGCGTCCGGATACCGGGGCCGTCGTATATGGAATATTTTTGAATGTTGAAAATACGTGCCTGCCTTTCCGGCATACCTGACTCCATAGCTGTGGCTCCTCCCTTTCCGCATATCTAAATGCCAGAATGTCTCTTCCCCGGCGTCAGCGCCAGAGAAGAGGCACGGGGCTATTTTAGAAATGCTCAATCATCGTTCTGCTGATGATCTCATCCTGCACTTCTTTACACAATTCCACGAAGTACGCGCTATAGCCAGCGACCCGAATGATTAAATCACGGTATTGATCAGGATTTTGCTGCGCTTTAATCAGCGTTTCATTATCCACATAACTGAACTGCATTTGACCGTTTCCGAGAATGGAGGCTGTTCTGAGCAGATTAATCAGTCCGTTCTCTCCTTCAGGTGTTTCCAGCAAACCGCGCAATAGCTTGAAGTTATGCACCATACCAATATTCATGGCCTCAACATCTATTTTGCTAATTGATTTGATAATAGCCGTCGGACCCTTCTTGTCATGCCCCTGAGTCGGGCTGATACCGTCGGACAGCGGCAGCCAAGCCTTGCGCCCATTGGCGGTAGCACCTGTCATCTCGCCGAAAGGCGTATTGTTCGAAATCGAAAGCGTACCATGGCTGAAGGTAGAGTACAGCGTTTTAAAGTTGCGGTGATAGTTCTCCGTCCACCCCGTGATATCGGCGGCAATGCGATCGGCATAATCGTCGTCGTTGCCGAATTTTGGCGCATCCAAACAATCCCTGTGGATCTGCTCATAACCTTCGAAATCGGCCAGCAACGCATCACGGATTTGCTCGAGCGAATATTTTTTGTCATCGTAAACCAGCTTCTTGATGGCAGCCATCGAATCGGCGTAAGTTGCCAGACCGGACCAGATCAAGCCAGGTCCCCAGTTATACATGGCGCCGCCAGCGGAAACGTCTCGGCCGCTCTCCATTGTGCCTTCATACATGATCGACATAAGCGGCTTCGGCGCATAATCGCGGTGCACGCGCTGGCTGATTACGGTACCGACTGCGGAAAGCTCGGTGATGTATTCTACCTGCTTCTTCACCGCTGCTTCAAATGCTTCATAGGTCTTGAAGTTGCTCAAATCGCCCATGTCCAATCCCGGATTGCTTCCGTGCCAGAGCATTTTGCCACGATTAAGGACGAACTCAATGGCAATCGGCCACTGGGTGTATCCAGTGGAGGTCCACTGATACAAGCGTCCGGATTTTTGCGGCTCCACACAGCCCATCAGACAGTAATCGCGGGCATCTTCGATACTGCAGCCCTTCATCAGCATCATCTTGATGTGGGAATCATCGAAATGGCAGGCCGGGAAGCCCAATCCCGCACGGACGACATCCACAATCTTCTTCAAATATTTCTGAGGAGAACTATTGTGGATACGGCAAGCGAGCGAAGGCTGATAAACGCCGACATGACGTACTGCATCCATGAGCAGATAAGTCAAGTCGTTGGTGGCGTCGCCGCCCTCTCGTTTTTGCCCGCCTACACACATATTGACGAACGGCTGGTAGCCGGCAAAAAACTTGGAGCCACCCGCGCTGGAAACCCACATCATTTCCGAGCATTTGATTAAGAAACAGCCTGCAATCTCGAAAGCTTCAAACTCTGTCAGACGGCCAGCTTTTCTGTCCGCCTCATAGAAAGGATACATATATTGATCCACACGACCGACAGACATGCCTGTCTGATTT
The DNA here is from genome assembly GCF_001894745.1 of Paenibacillus sp. NAIST15-1. Lineage (GTDB taxonomy): Bacteria > Bacillota > Bacilli > Paenibacillales > Paenibacillaceae > Paenibacillus_B > Paenibacillus_B suaedae. The sequence goes on along the minus strand of NZ_BBYF01000014.1, from coordinate 115,780 downwards.
TCTTCCACCACGAGCAGAGATTCTACGGTCCAGACCGATTGCACTGCCTCATGGAATGTAGTCGGCGCATGAGCCGGCACGCGAGCGTTGATCTCGCCGATTTTTTGCAGCTCAGCCTTGCGCTTCGGATTGGTTTCTTTAGCAGCCAACTGGTATGCGTAGTCAGACATCCGTTTGGCATACGCCATTACGCCTTCGGTTGTGTCCAGCACGGATTTATAGTAATAGATTTTGTCGATGTCTTCCGGGTTTTGCATGGACAGCTTCGCAAGATGCTCCTTGGCTTCCCGCTGGATATCCAGCATCCCTTTCTTCATTAGAATGACATCGTAGCCGGGGTTGGAGTCTCCGCCGCCGTTAATCTGATGATAGGAAAGATCGCTGACGAATGCTTCGCCGGAAAACTCCCAAAGACCAGCATCGCGGTATTGCTGCTCACATATTTCATCCACCGATTTGCCTTCCCAGAATGGGAACAGTTCCTCTTGCATGATCCGCTTGTCTTCCTCAGAGATATAGAACGGATCCTGAGGACGGTTGTGAATGGTATCGAGCTCATCCCGGGTCCAGCGCCAAGCAATGTCAGGCGAGAAGGCGCCCGCGCGCGGCGCGCCGCAAGGATGACCAACGATCAACTCGTTGTCCTGGATGAGCAGCGGAGCCTCTTCACACGCTTTGCGGAAAGCCTTGGCACGCAGCATGATCGATGGCAGACCTGGATTTTCCTTGTATACCTGAGTAAAGGCTCTGGCACGGAAGGTTGTAATGCTTGGCGTAGCGGTCAAATAATGTTCTTTCAAAGCCCGCAAACGCTCGGTCATTCCTTCCGGGTATGCGCATTCTTCCTTATGAAGCTTACCGAGGCTGTTTTCGACCTGCGACTGAGCTCCCTTATCTGATAGCCCCTTAGAAATTCCTTGGAACAGCTTCATGATCGCTGCTCGTTCTTGAGGAGCCATGGCTTTCGTAGCTTCGGCGAATTTGCTTGAAAACTCATGAATATCCAACATTTTTCCCTCGCAATCTTGTAAGTTTTATATTATTTAGAAGCTTTTACGGTAAATGTGCTCCAACTCTTCCTCCGTTGGCTGACGAGGACTGGTTGGCGTACAGCGATCAGCCATTGCGTTCCGCGCCATGCGGGACAGCGCCTCATTAAAAGCATCCTGGTCAACGCCAAGCTCACGGATTCCATTTTCGATACCGATAGATCGTTTCAGCTTTCCAATCGCCTGGATCAGACTTACGGTTCCTTCACGGGCGGTTCGGGCCGGCAAGTGCAGCAGTGAAGCAAGCCTAGCATAGCGTTCACAAACCCTATCTATCGTTTTTCCGCCCAAGTTGGCGTTATACTCCATTACCACCTCTAATAGCAGGGAGTTCACCCGCCCGTGAGCAATGTGAAACGTTCCGCCAAAGGCGTGGGACATACTGTGAATGATACCTAGACCAGCGTTAGTAAACGCCATTCCCGCCATACAGGACGCATTCTGCACCCGATCCCGCGCCTCTGCATCTGCCGGATCATGGTAAAGCGTTTCCAGATGAGCAAATACCAATTGGACGGCTTTTTCAGCTAAGGCATCGGTAAAGTCGGTCGCTTTGGTGGAGACATAAGCCTCCAGCGCATGGGTCAGAACATCCATTCCGGTGTCCACCACGATTTTGTTTGGCAATTGCTTGGTAAGGGTGGAATCGAGAATCGCGATGTCCGGTGCGATAAAATTGTCCACGATAACCATTTTGTCTCCGCCCGCCGTAATCACCGAAAAGTCTGTCACTTCCGATCCGGTGCCGCTGGTGGAAGGAATGGCGACAAACGATGGTTTGACAAAAGGCTCGTCTTTCTCTAACGCATATTGCCGGGCGAAGTACAGAACACCCTTCGCTGTATCAATGACAGAGCCGCCGCCCAGCGCCAGCAACACATCAGCGCCACTTTCCCAATACACTTGAAGCGCTTCGGCTACAATACTCACACTTGGATCGGGCTTAACACCGGTATACACTGAAGTGGAGATTCCACCGCTTTGCAGTAGATCAACCACCTGCCCCAGATAACCCAACTTCTCCATCATCTGATCGGATACGATACAGGCTTTCGTGCCATGGATTTCCGCAAGTTTCTTCAGTGACTGTTCCCCTGAAAATACTTTCGATTTCATAACAAAGATGTCGTTTATGACGGTCACCTCCCTTGAATTTCTGTCGATAACCTACCCCTAAGCTGGAAGGGCATAGCGGGCAATGATCTTTTCAATGTCTGGGTGTGGATTAGGAATAACGTTTGAGCTGTACACCTCAGTCCCCATCGCCTGTACTGCGGCGACGCCGGCATCTACTGCAGCCCTTACAGCCCCTACATCTCCGCGAACAAGGACAGATATATAACCGGACGCTACGTTTTCATAACCGATCAAATCTACATTGGCCGCTTTGCACATGGCATCTGCCGCTTCCATGATGAATACAATTCCAAAGGTTTCAATGAAACCCAGTGCATCATGCTTGCTCATGAACCTATTTCCCTCCCCGGCAATTATGCGTTTATAGAATGCGCTTTCACAATTCCTGCAATAGAACTGAGCGGACGCGGCATCACATTATGGGCCGTGACTTTGCCAATCTTCGCTGCTGCTTCAGCGCCAGCCTCTACTGCCGAACGAACCGCCGCCACATCACCTTTTACCATTATCGTTACGAGTGTGGAACCAACATTCTCATAGGATACTAGAACAACATCTGCTGCTTTAAGCATAGCGTCCGCTGCTTGGATGGCAGGAACCATGCCCAATGTTTCCACAAGCCCGAGAGCTTCTTCTCCCCGGTACTCCATTCGAATCTCACCTCACATAGGTCATTTTTATTTGTGAAATCGCTGTAATCGTAGATATTTAACTCTTACTAGCAGGTTAACATGGTTCTCCCCGTGATTATGGAGGATTCGGTAGCTGATTTTAGGATTCTAATGCCCCCTTTACCGCCAATCTGGTACAAAAACGTCTTTCTTGCACGACAAGTACCAGAACGTCCTCAAGCGTGTCCATTTCATTGAATTACTTCTCCTATCTTGCTATAATTGTGGAAAAATCTGTGCGGCGAGTATATACATTGTTAAAGCATGTATATGGAATGCCGAGAAAAGGCCATCATGAAACCTCTAAACGACTTTTTATCCAAACAAATGAATATGGAGAACCTTGTGCAGCAAAAACTCCGTCTTTTTTTTAAAGATGAGAGTATTGTTTTTGACAAATCTCGTTTTGCAGGCGGGTTGACCAATTATAACTACATTATGAATATCCACGGAACGGAGTATGTGATTCGCAAGCCCGGTAATCTGACTGATCAAATGATCGATCGCAAGATAGAGCGTGTGAACAACGGCATCGCTTCGGAGTTTGGCGTAAATTCAGAATGTATATATTTTGATGAGGAAAGCGGCATTAAGATCAGCAAATATATTCCCGATAGCACAACGCTTGCCGCAGCAGGACCCTTGGCTTTGCCAAGCTTGCAGGCCGTTTCCTCTTTACTGAAGAAAATTCACGGTAGTCCCAAGCACTTCCCGAACAAGTTTGATTGGCTCAGTGAACTTGCCAAATATGAAACCATTGTCACGCAGATCAACGGTGAATTGTTTTTTGATTACGCATCCTTAAAAGAGCAATTGCTTCGTTTCATGCAGAAACATCTCAAAAATGTCCTTTCCGTGCCCTGCCATAATGATACGGTTCCGGAGAATTTTCTCGTAGATGGGGACGGCAGTGTCTATTTGATAGATTGGGAATATTCCGGAATGAATGATCCAGCCTTTGATATTGCTGCATATATCATCGAATCGCGTTTGACAGAAGAGTCTATTGAGCAACTGTTTGAAGCCTATTACGGCAATACGTTTACAGAGGATGATCTGATGAAGGTCAAATGCTATATGATGGCCCAAGATTTGTTATGGACGGTATGGGCCCTGCTGCGCCATTATACAGGGGATGATTACCTGGATTACTGCTCGCTGCGCTATAACCGCCTGCGTCGGAATATTCAAATATTAAGCACACAACCGGATTATCCTATTGCCGACATGGTGATGCGCTAGCACTAACGGTCGCTTGCGCTGTAATGAAAAACCTTTGGAGGTTAATCAAATCTCTTTAAAAACGATTGACCGGTCAGATAATATACAAAAAAAACCTGTACTTTCTTATCTAAAGGGATAAAAAAGTACAGGTTTTTTGTAATTTGAACTATGATATTTTTGTTGCATCAGGAAGCATTCCTAAACGCCATCCTCTTCTTCTCTCCCCTTACCTTTTAACACATTTGTGAGCCATCCAAATATCAGAATCCCCTCATGGTAGAAAACGAAAAAAAGACAACTGGTAAGATGGACTTAGATGTTGTTAAGCGGAGAGGATTTTTATTGGGAAAACGGGTCGTACGTTTAACATTTATAACGAGGAATTAATAATGGAGGCTGTAGATAGGAATGGAGACCATCTGAAGGGTTTGGTCTGAGCGAAGCCTACATACCATTCTGAAGGGCATAAGGATTTGCAAGCCGTTGGTTTAGCTGAGGACGGTCAGCAAGACATTACATTGTGTGAGAAGCATAGCCCGCAAGAAGTGCTGATGGATTTGAATATGCGCGACAAAAAAGAAAAGCCCGATGAATGAACCATTCATCGGGCTACATAGTTTGAAACGAATTTGCAAATACCTTGTAGACATATCACCGCGATGCTAGCGGCAAATATTCCTTTACATTATTCATATAGGTTTGAATCTCTTTTGTAATCCTTGGTATTTTGTGCTCCTCACAGAATAGCTTAATCATGAGCTGATCCTCTACTACCGCAATTGTGATCTCTGTAGATAATTTCTTTGTCCTGCTGCTGTACATCTCCTTGATTGCAGTGAGCTCATTCTTCATCTCCGCATGTGAATCAAACAGTCCAAGGTAGTTAAAAATCGGGAGCGTAATCGTTTCAGAGCTGTAGATCTCTTTTAGTGCACGTCGTACCTTCTTATACTTGTTCTTCGGCTCTTCTTGAGACAGTAACGCTGCAAAATGAATGTTTTTCTCATAGGCAAAGCGAATGAGTTCATTTATGTCTTCCATAGCCAGGTGCTGATCTCGTGGCAGACTCAGAGGCAGAATATCAATAAATGCCCCCATAGTATGATAATAGTTATGGGATGTATATTTTCTTCCTGTATGCATAAGTGCAAACGGTACCGAATCAAGATCGAAAGCGAGCTCAACAATTTTTAAAAAGATGTTCATGGAAATATCCCAGGACATCTCTTGTACAGACTCGCGTATTTCTTCAGTCAACGGAATCGAAATGGTTGTATGAATCAATGATGCTTCCTTGTACTTTTTGAAATACTGGCTAAAGCTATCCTGAAAATCAGTCAGCTTGAACCTCTCGATCAGATCCTTTTCCGTTATCCCTTGAGGCCCTCTCGACTGTTCTTGAACATAATGTTCATATTGCAATATGCTTTGCCCTCTTGATTCCCCATTGTTTGCATAGGCTTGTCGGATACTTGATTGTATGATATCGAAGCTCATTGCATCAAAGATGAGATGACTGCAAGGCATATACACCTTATAATGACTGTCCGAGATTTTGGTGATGATCATGTTGTACAGCAGATTATTCCATACATTTGTACGATCCGCATGATCTCCAAACCGCTCATGGATATAGGACTGTATATGTTCTTTCTGTTCTTCGCTCGCATGTTCCAAGTCTACATAAGGGATATCAATGCCTTGAACCACCCCGTACTCTTGGATCATGATTTGATGATCAGTTTGGATTAATGTACTTCGTAACAGCCCCTGTTCGTTAATGACAGACGCAATGCTCTTCTTCAGCAGCTGCACATTAACTTGGTGATTAAAATCGATGATCGCCCCACTATATGTTTGGTTGGTATCAAGAAGGATTTTCTGCATCGCGGATAGTGGGTACACGCTCGTTATCTCGTTCTTATTTACAATCGAACTGCTAAAGTCATTGAGTTGGTCGGCTAAAGCTTGCTTCCAATTTGATTCGTTTAGTGAAATACGCTCTAAGATCTTAGATCCTTCTTCTTCTTGGCTATCCATTCTTTTGTTCGCCCAGTTATTATAGATGTCACGTATATTTTCATAATAGAAAATATCTTTAATCGAAATATGGACATCTACCTTTTGTAACTCTTTGTATATTTTTGCAATTCGTATCGAGTCTCCGCCAACTTCGAACAAATTGTCCCTAACACTCAACTGCTGCAATCCTAGTACATCCTTGCAAATGTCGATCATTCGTTTTTCGATTTCATTATCGGCTTCCTCATAATGAGCGCCCGTCTTGATGTTGCCTTCCATTTCAGGCAATCGCTTGCGATCCACTTTTCCATTTAGATTAAATGGAAGAGACTCCATTCTCATGAAATACGCGGGTATCATATAGGCCGGCAATTTCTTGCTTAACGATTCCCGTAAAGTATGGATAGCGATTTCCTGCTCTGCTACATAATAGGCACAGAGAACTTTCGATCCATCGATTTCCTTATCGATAATTGCAACCTGGGACACTTCTGGCAGCTGTAACAGGGTCTGTTCAATCTCGCCGATTTCGATTCGATATCCTCTGATTTTAACCTGATGGTCGATCCTTCCTACATATTCGATATTTCCATCAGGCAGCCATCTTGCCACATCACCCGTTTTGTATAGAATCTCTTCTGGCCGATATGGATTATGAATAAATCTCTCTTTCGTTAATTGCTCATTATTCAAGTAGCCCCTTGCTAGCCCCACACCTGCGATGCACAGTTCACCATTTACACCTACCGGAACCAGTTTATGATTGGCATCCAGTATCAATACGCGATGATTTGCGATCGGAGCTCCAATGGAGATTTTCGTTTGCTGAACCTCGGACAGTTTGCATGCTGTTGTACATACAGTATCCTCCGTCGGGCCATAGGCGTTAATGACCTCTACTTTTCCGAGCAAATGCGAGATCTGTTCGTACTTCAGTTCACTTCCTGCTGTTATGACCCGCTTCAAACCGATCCCTGCCTCCAAATTACCCGCGACAAATGGAGGTAAAGTAATGGTGGTAATGCCGTGAGTTCTCACAAATTCGTTCAATAAATCCGTATTGAGCAGCACCTCTTGATCCGGAATATAAAGGGTATTGCCAAGCAATAATGCCATGAACAACTCCCATGAGAACGCATCAAACGCTATACTTGCAAATTGCAGTATATTCTCATCGTTACCGATTCCAAGCTCGCGCTCAAACCAGTGCTTCAAGTTAATGACGCCCTTATGCTCGACCATTACTCCCTTAGGCTTTCCGGTCGTTCCTGAGGTATAGATCACATAGGCCAAATCGTGAGGATGGTTGATATTATCGATTTGTTCAATCGAGCGTACGTATAACGCCTTATCTTCCAAATCAATCATTTCATTAATTTCTAGTGTTCTCTTCTGCACAAGTGTATGGGTTGACAGCATAAGCTCAGCTTTACTATCCTGCAACATATAATTGATTCGTTCTTCCGGATAATTTATATCAATAGGCAGATAGGCAGCGCCCGCCTGCAAGATGGCTAGTACGCCGACAACCATGTCGATGGAGCGATCGATCATGATCGGCACGATCGACTCCGCACCTATGCCCTTCTCTCTGAGTTGAATAGCTAACGCATTCGCTCTCTGATGCAACTCAAGATAGCTAATGGAATCTTCACCGCATCGTACCGCCGTTTTCTCTGGGTTCCTCATCACTTGATGTGCAAAGAGACTTTGAATTGTGTCCTCAGGTTGAAGCTCCATAACCGTGTTGTTGAAATCGACCAAGATTTCGTTTATCTCTTCCTCTCCCACAATTTCAAGTTCATCAATGCGGATATGCGGATTGGACATGATTTGGTTCAAAATGTGAAGGAAATGGCCTTTGATCGTATGGACGCTCTCTTCATCGTAGATCCCGTCATTATAGTTGAATTTGACAAGCAGCTCTTCCCCTGGAATGACCTTGATATTGAAGCTATAGTTCGTTTCCTCAAATATCCGGGCTGAATGAATACGAAGATTGACCTGATCTTGAATATCTTTATGAATCATATCTTGATCCATCGGATAATTTTCATAGACCATCAGCCCATTGATGAGGCTATTGCCAACCTCAGTCAGCTTTTGGATTTCCGCTATTGAGCAATAATGATAGGGCTCACTCTCATGGAAATCCGATTTTATTTGCCGCAGCACTTCCGTATATCGTTTCTCCTGCGTCGCATTTACTCGTAATGGAATGGTATTGATAAATAATCCTACCATTTCATCAATTCCATGTATTTGAGTTGTCCTGCCCGATACAATAAATCCGAACACAACATCATCCACATGATTATATCGTTGCAGCAGGATCGCCCATATACTCTGGAAAATGGTATTGACTGTAACGGTATGCTGCTGCGCTAGCAGCTCAATTTGTTTTGTAACGCTTTTATCTAGACGTAGAATAACCTCTTGCGGTTTCCCTTGGACTGTTGAAGCTTTCTTGAATGGAATATCGATTGTCGTGTCGTATCCCTTCAAATACGTTGACCAATAGTTCAGAGCTGCCGTCTTATCCTGCGAACCAATCCACTTGATATACGCTTCATAAGGTTGTATTTTCTTCGCTTCTAAAGGCGTATTACTCAACAGTAGATTATAGATGTCGAACAGTTCACTGCTAATGATCCCAAATGACCATCCGTCCAAAATAATATGGTGATTGCTTAACAGTAAACTGTATTCCTGCTCGCTCATCCTTACTATAAATAATCGAATAAGGATATCGTTGCTTAATTCAAAGCCTCTTCGTCTATCCTCTATGACCAGCTGTTCGATATACGTTTCCTTATCGGATGGTAAGTCTCTAATATCCAGATACGTGAACTCGGGTTCTCTTGATTTGTACACGATCTGCATATTTTCTTTGAAATGATTGCTGTCAACATTCGTTCGCAAGATGTCATGACGAGCAACAAGCTCTACAAAGCTCTTCTTGAATAACTCCGCATTAAGTTCTCCGATTACCCTAAGCTCCATATTGACATGGTAGTACTCGCCCTTATCTGCCATCGAATGGAACAGCAGACCTTCCTGCATTGGAGTAAGCGGGTACATGCGTTTCACATTGCTGATTTGCTCATGGTAAGGAGCTAATTCGGCCCAGGATATGTTCTCATCAGTGACATCCGAAGCGGTAACTTCTACATGCTCCTGGGAGATGCAATGATCGATAATCTGCTTAAGACTATCCATATAGCGCTGCAGTATCTCGTCAATCGTTGCATCGTTAAATTCTTCCCTGACGTAGCTCAAGGTCAGACTAAATTGTTTATGGAGAACCATTGCTGAAATGTTTAGAGGATACAATCTACCGCTTTCTTGGCTTACCGAATCCCCCGGTAAAATATCGGATAACGTAAAGTTGTCGCCAGAAATATTCTCATCGAACTGTCCCAAATAGTTAAAGCTGATGTCTGGGGTGCGTATCGCCTTCAAATCAAAAGGAGATAAATATCTCAGCATTCCATAGCCTATCCCTTTGCGAGGGATCCGTCTGAGTGTATCCTTCGTAAATTTGATTACATCCGAAATATGATCTTGGGCGTGCAGAATCAACGGGTATTGACTGGTGAACCACCCGACTGTCCTTGTTATGTCTACATCATCTACGATTTGTTCTCTTCCGTGCGATTCCAAATTAATAAGTATGCGCTCCGCTTGGTTGTAATTAGCAATTGAGACGGTTAAGGCTGACAGAAGGATATCATTGATTTCCGTGGAATACGCCTTATTTACTTTCGTTAATAACTTCTCGGTATAGGCCTGATCCAGCTCAATCGTCTTTTTCATAATCTTAGCGCCCTGTATACTTGAAGGCTCATAATCCTTGTTGATCTCTTTCACGTCCCATTGGCTAAGACGATTCCAGTATTTCAGCTCATTTTGCAATGTAAATCCGCCAGCATACTGCTTCTGCTTGGAAGCCCATTCTTGGAAGGAGCTGGTCTTCAACGGTAAACTCTTTTCTGGATTCTGATAGAGCGTATCAAAGTCCTCTATAATAATTCTCCATGACACGGCATCTACAACCATATGATGAATGGATATAAGCAAATGGTCGCCCTTGTCTGTTTGGAACAGTCCTATTTTGACAAGCGGGCCTTTCGCTAATTTCATACTGGCCTGGAGTTCAGTACATAAGCCAGTAATATAATTATCCGTAATCGGTTTTCCTCTAAGGTCATAAATATGAAAATCATATAATCTATTCGTTACTTCTCGATTGATTAACGCCTGGTCAACATATATGGCTCGCAATAGATCATGATGCTGCACAATACGATCAAAAGCGCATTCGATTCTATCTACGCTGAAGCCATCTTCACGGAAAAGCATCAGATCCTGATTGAAATGATCTTTGTCAAGATGTTCTTGCGCTAAGAACCATTTCTGAATTGGTGTCAGCTCGATCTCGCCGGATACTTCGCCCTGATCTATGGTTTTTGTTGTCGATTTGATATGCGGGATCAAGTCTTTAATTCTAGGATTGCCCATTAAGTCTTTAATCTCAAATGAATACCCTCTATTGCTCATTTGGGCAATCGCTTGGATCGCTTTAATGGAATCTCCGCCTAAGGCGAAAAAATCGTCATTGAGGCCAACATTCCTCACGCCTAATATCTTTTCCCATACCTGGGCGATTGCTCTCTCCACGTCAATTCGAGGCGCTGCGTATTCGGCTCCAGTAACCACTTTGCCATCTGGTTCCGGCAATGCCTTACGGTCTACTTTTCCATTCGGGGTTAACGGCAGCCGATCCATCTGTACGAAATACGATGGAATCATGTAGCTCGGCAGCGATACAGACACATGATTCCGCAGCTCTGATGCAGACAGCTCCATCTCGCTCACAATATATGCGCATAGGTACGCTTGTCCGTCCTCTCCTATTTGGGCCACTACGATTGCATCTTGGATCACCTCGTGCAGCAGCAATTGCTGGGCGATTTCGCTTGGTTCGATGCGGAAGCCTCGAATTTTGACCTGTTCATCAATCCGGCCCAAATATTCGATATTCCCATCAGGCAGCCAGCGAGCCAAGTCTCCGGTCTTATACATTCGTGCCCCCGCTTCGAACGGGTTCGGAACGAACTTCGCCGCCGTCAATTCTGGATTGTTGACGTAACCGCGAGCAAGACCGTCTCCGGCAACGCATAGTTCACCCGCCACACCAAAAGGCTGTAAATGGTGATGACGATCTACGATATAGGCTTTCGAATTGCTAATTGCTTTTCCAATTGGGATAGAGCTACCGAACTCTTCCTCAATAGCATAGGAGGTTGAGAAGGTTGTATTTTCGGTTGGACCATACCCATTTATCAGCTTCAGGCCCTGATAAGCCTGTCTGACTTGATTGATGTGCTCCCAAGACAGCGCATCTCCACCCACGATTAAATGCTTCAGTCCCTTAAATATCGTCACGTCCTGTTGAACGAGCTGATTAAATAACGGAGAGGTCAACCACATCGTTGTAATTTGATTTCTACTAATTTCCTCCCCTAACCGTTCCGCATGTAAGAGGATATGTTCGTCAACCAACACCAATTCGATTCCATTCAGCAAGGCTCCCCAGATCTCGAATGTGGAGGCATCAAAGACCATCGCCCCAGTTTGTAAGATCCGGTCTCCTTCCGCAAACTCTATGTAGTTCGTGTTTTGGACAAGCCGCACAACACTTTGATGCTCTACCATAACCCCTTTTGGTCTTCCCGTGGAGCCGGATGTATACATGACATAAGCCAAATCTGAAGGGCTGTTAATCAGCAACGGATTATCAGAGCTCTCTGATGACAATTCCACTGCGATTCGATCCGTAAGCACGATGTCGATCTTGCTATCGATATGAAGTAATGCTTCCATAAGAGAGGATTGGGCAAGGAGCATTCCAGTGTTGGAGTCTGCAAGCAGAGTCTTCATTCGGTCTACCGGGTATTTCGGATCAATTGGCAAATAAGCTCCGCCAGCCTTTAGAACTGCTACAATGCCGATCACCGTTTCCACGGAACGTTCACCCATAACACCAACGATGACATTGTTCCCTACGCCCATCTGTCTTACATAATGAGCCAGACGATTGGCTCTCTCATTAAGCTCTTGATAGGTTATCTGTTCGTCTTGGAAGCGTAATGCGATATGCTGCGGAACTCTCTCTACTTGCTCTTCAAGCAGTTGGATAATGGTTTTATCCTTCGGATAGTTGCTGCGCGTATCATTAAACACATGAAGAATGTGATGCTTCTCGCGCTCGTCAATGATGTCAACATCATCAACGAATACATTTGTGTTTTCAATAATCTGATTCACAATCGCATCAAACGCTCGGATGATCTTTGACATATCCGCTTCAGCCAATGTGTTCTCATTATAGATAAAATTGATCATCATCTTGTCATCTTGGTTGACAACTAGCGTTACGTTATAGTTTGATCCTTCAATGAGCTGATGCGGCAGTACAAACACGGAATTGAGTATTTTCAAATCATTGTTTTTCAATATTTCTTCGTTCAGTTGCTTCTCATCAATCGGATAATTCTCAAATACAAGGAGGCTGCGAATCAGATCGCTTTTCACCCCACTCAGATTTTGAATTTCCGCAAGACTTACAAAATCATGTTTGTTGTTCTGCAGTGTAGTGTTGGTGATCTGCCTCACGAGTTCAGGATATTGCAAGTTGTCTGTAAATTTCACACGAAGCGGGACTGTATTGATAAACAGTCCAGGAATCACTTCTACGCCTTCGATCTCCGCATTTCTCCCAGAGACAACATACCCATAAACAATATCATCGGTATTATTGTATTTACTAAGAAGAATCGCCCAAATGCTCTGGATCACGGTATTTACCGTAACTCTACTTTCCTGAGCAATGCGAATGATGGATAACAATCTTTCCTCGTCCAACTCTAATGCCATCTCTTTATTGATGACTTCATTCATTTTATATTCTCTTTCAAAAGGGATCCTCGTGACTTCTTTGCAATCATGCAAGTAATCTTTCCAGTACGCTTTAGCTTCATTGATATCTTTGTTTTTGAGCCAATCGATATAAGTAGAATAAGGTACGACATCGTTCAGACTTGCTGGAATCCCATGCTTGATTTCATTATAAATTTTAAACAATTCAATAAGAATTAAGCTGTTGCACCATCCATCCATAAGAATATGATGCAGATGAAAAATCATACTGTATCTGTTCTCTTGCATTCGAACAAGTACAATGCGAAGCAGTACATCCTTGCTTAAATCAAATCGTCTTGCCCGATATTGCCTGATTAAATCCTCCAGATATGCTTCATTATCTTCGCCCTGCTCGGTGATGTCGATGTACTCAACTGCTCCTCTTCGCTTTCTATAAACGACCTGCATATTTTGTTGAAACGATGAATAATCAAATACTGTCCGTAAAATATCATGTCGATCGATAACCATGTTAAAAGCTCGATCCAGCATCTCCAGATCAATGTGCCCTTCCACCTGGAAACAGGACAACTTGATGTATGTATCCTGCTCATCTGTCAAAGCATGATAAAGCATACCCTCTTGCATAGGCGCAAGAGGGTAGATGTTCTTAACATTGTGAAGCTCATTCTTGTATGCGGACAATTGTTCCATCGTTATATCTTCTAGCGTAATATCGGTAACGGTAATTTCCGATTCCTGCTTGGTTGTACAATGTTGAATAAGGCGATCCAATTGATTTTGATATACGCTTAGCAGCTTCTCAATCGTTCCTGGAATAAAATCATCTTGCTCGTATATGAAAGTGAGCTTCAAATTGTCTGCGATGAGGATAGCTTCGATATCTAGAGCATGTGAGCTTGTTAGGTACTTGGATGAGTATTCACTGGAACCCAGATTCGTAATTTCAAATCCATCTCCGCTAGCACCTGGATCGATTCTGCCTACATAATGAAAGCCAATCTCGGGCTCTGCAAGGTTCAAGTCTTCAGTGGATAAGTACTTGAGGATACCATAGAAGCGTCCCTGATTCGGAATTCGCCGCAGCATGTCTTTCGTATGTTTGATCGTGTCGCCGAGATCATCGTAAGCTCTGAGGACAACTGGAAATTGTGAACGGAAACACCCAACAGTTCTGCTCAAATCCATAGGCTGTGCCCATTCTTCCCTGCCGTGGCCAATCAAGCTGATCAATGTGTTCTCTTCTCTTGTCCAGTCTCGAATCGTCAGGGCCAAGGCAGCTAATAAAATATCAAGAAGATTCGTATGATATGCATTGTTAATATTATTCAGCAACTCTCCGGTAACTTGTACACCAAGCTCTTGAACTTGTTTGTTCAACTCCATGCAAGTTTACCTCTCTCCCTTGGCAATTTTTTGGTGGCCGTCGTGTCATGTAACCTTTTCCAATAGTCAGCCTGCCTTTTCACACGATAAGAGTCTGCATATTCGTTCAGTTTGTCTGACCATTCCTTGAAGGAAGTCGTGTTCTCCGCCAACACGATGCCCAATCCCTGTTCTGCCTGCGTATACCCATTCATGAAGTCTTCTAGCAGAATGCTCCAAGATATCTCATCGATAAGAAGACCATGGATAGCGATGAATAATTTGTCCCCCGAGCTCATTTGGAACAAGCCCAGTCTTACGAGCGGCCCTTTCTCAAGATCCATACCTTTCTGGATCTCATTGCATGTTTCTATAACTTCTTGATCCGTTACATTCTCATATACCTGAAGGTCATACTGTGCTTCGCCGGCTCCTCGATTGATTTGAACGACATTGCCGTGGTCCTGCTGATACACCATTCGCAATGCGTCATGCCGAATGATCAATTGATCAAACACTTCCTTTACCGTGTTAGCCTGAAAGCCCGCTGCCCTGTGCAGCATTCTACTCTCGCAGCAATGATGTTGATCAACAGATAATTGTTCAAAAAATTGCTTTTGCATCGGAGCTAACTTTACTTCCCCAGCTAAGGAATTCTGCATCTGCTTGTGATGCTTCGACTCGATTACTTTCACTAGCTGCTTGATCGTGGGGTTTTTGTATAAGTGATCAACCTCGAAGATGTAGCCCTTAGCTCTGGCTCGTGAGATGAGCTGAATGGCTTTAATCGAATCCCCTCCCATTTGGAAGAAATCATCGTTGATGCCAATCGGACTAGAGCTTAATGTTTTTTCCCATATATGAGCAAATTCCTCTTCGATCTCAGTACTCGGAGCCTCATAACCTGCACGTGCACCGACATGTCTAGCGGGTACTGGCAGCTCATTACGACCAGGCGTTCCATCCAGAGTAAGATTGTTCGTGTCGCCTTGCCAGATATCGTCAAAATCCTTAAGCGTAAGTAGTGAGTTGTTGTTCGGATCGTTATGGGTGATAAACTCCAAGATTCTTTGATAGTCTTGTCCCCATTTCCCGATCGTCTCTTCTTTGAACAGACTTGTTTTATAAGTCATCCCAATATGGAATGTGCCGTTTTCCTCAAGAATTTCAATGACAAAATCAAAATCGGATAATGCACTCTTATATTCATAGGTTGTAATTTCTAAATTATCGATCGTGAGTACTCTTTCATCCGTTTTTTCATAGACAAACCGTACATTAAGGAAGCCTTCCCTGCTGTTTTTCGCTTTCTTCATGAGGCTTGCCAGGTAATTGAACGGGTAATACATATGGGAGTACGCTTCAATACAATTTTGTTTGACTTCCTTGACAAACGCTGCAAACGTCTTGTCATCTGAAAGATTGTTCTTCAGCACAATGGTGTTGGTAAACATACCAATACTCTCATCAAAAGAACCATCTGCCCGGTTTGTCACAGGAGTTCCTATGCAAATATCATCATTTCCAGTTAATTTTCTAAGTAGAAGATTAAACCCTGCAGCTAACAACATAAATAAAGAGCATTGATGACGCGAAGCAACTGTTTTCAAATCACGAAGCAATTCGGATCCGATCTGCATATGAACCGTATTGGCCGTGAAATCAGACTCTGCAGGTGTTGGAAAGTCGGCAGGGAGCTTCAGAACATTCAAATCACCGGATAATTTGCTAAGCCAATACTGTTCGCTCTGCTTCTTCTCGTCCGATGCCAAGTAGCGGGTTTCCCATTCAACAAAATCTCGATACTGCTTATTCACAGGCATAAGTCGTTCATTCGCATACAAGCGCATGAACTCTTGCACGAAGATGCTCATTGAAATACCGTCTGCTATCGTATGATGGAAATTAAAAATCATCGTACCCTCTTGGATGCCCTCTTCGATTAGGATGACCTTCAACAAAGGAGCTTTCGCTAGATCAAAAGGGGTAACTAATGATTGAATGAGCTCATCCAAATCCTCATGCAAGCCCTTTTTGACGATATCGATTGTAAACTCCACCTGTTCAACAATTTCTTGCTTAAACTCCCCATCTTCAACAAATAGGCGTGTGCGCAGGCTCTCGTGACGCATCACGATTTCATTGAGTACGGCCTCAAATTTATGCCGATCCAGCGCTCCCCTAACCTTTAGTACGGTCACCATGTTATAGGGGTCATCTTTGCCAATGGAGCTTAGAGTGTATAATCGTTGCTGAATGATAGACATCGGAATTACAGGTTGCTGCTTTTCCTGCCGAGTGGATTGAGTCACCTGAACAGCATGCTGGTTTATTGAGGAGTCGCCAAAATATCCGGCTTGGTGCATCTCTTCAATCGTCATTTTGATGGCAGTAAATATATATTCAATATCCGCATCCGTGTGTTCAGTGGAGAAGAAGCAATTCCGTCCTTCCCATACATATACACCCTTCTCCAGCAAGCCGAAGAAGAAGATTTCGAAATCCCCTCGAAACACAAATCTGAATAAGGAACCGAAATTCACGACTTTGATTGGGACATGCTGCTGTTCGAAATACGCGTTTACTCGTTGTACAAAGTCATTGGTTTTTTGATTCAGTCTGTCATAGAGCGTATCTTTGTTCTCCGTTATATAGGTTAATGAAGCGTGAGCTGCAGCCATGGCGAGCGGGTGATGTGAGAAGGTTCCGGCAACAAACGTTCTCTTCTGCTCACAAGGCGGAACCGACGTATCGCCAAAGCTCCACATGCCCCCATCAATACAGTCCATAAACTCGGATTTTCCAGATACAACCCCGATCGGCATCCCGCCGCCAAGAACCTTTCCATAGGTTACGATATCTGCTTTGATACCGAAATACGCTTGGGCTCCACCTGGGTCAATTCTAAACCCTGTAATGATCTCGTCAAAAATAAGTGCAATTCCGTTTTCTTCCGTGATTTGCCTAAGTTTCTTCAGGAACTCCTTAGGCTGAACATCCGGTCTTCGGCTTTGAACGGTCTCAACTAGGACACCGGCGATTTCATTCGCGTGATTTCTGATATAATCCAGCGAAGCCTCTTGATTGTAATTCAACATAACTAAATCACTGACAACGCTCTCCATAATACCTGGAGCCAATGGGATCGTCGTCAGGCTTCCGTCCTCACCAATGGAGGACAATCCAAGCAAGCCGTCATAGGTGCCGTGATAGGATCCCGCAAAAGTAACGATCTTCTTCTTGCCTGTGCTTGCCCTGGCGATTCGTACAGCCACCATATTGGCTTCCGTTCCTGAATTATAGAAAGCTACCCGCTCGACGCCTGTTAATTGGCTGATCTGTTCGGCAACGGTTCCGGCCAGTCTGCCCATTGGGCCTAGAGGCATTCCTCTGCGGAGCTCCTCCGTTAATGCTTCATTGATAAAACTCGGGTTATGTCCAAGCAAGTTTACGCCAAAGCCCATCGTCAAATCGATAATGCTATTCCCGTCGATATCGCGAAGCTTCGATCCTTGTCCAGTGTCCGCCACGATCTGATAGATCATTTCCTTCATGACTGGCCTGAATCCCGCTACATTTCGATTATTCGCATATACTTTTCTGTATCTTTGAATATTCTCTTTTGATTTTTGGGTGAATCTTGTATATTTCTTCTCAATGTTTCGAATATAGGTAAGCTGCAATTCATTGAAATTTTCATTATCGATCAATTCCAGCTTTTTGTAGGGTACATAATGGCTTTTGGTGTCCACAGCCAAGGTTGAGGCCTTTGGGCTGCTCACAATGACCTCGCTCTGCTTCAAGTTTGGCGTATTCTTGCTAACTGCCAATGGCTTCTGACTGGGATTCGTAAAACCCTTCAGAATATCCAGCTGTTCGGACATGATTTTCATCTGCGTATTGAAAATATTCTGCAAAGCATCCATACCATCCAGTGCACCTAACGAATGATTCTGCGCCTGACCAGCAGCCGCCAAGCTGTTCATTGGCTCTGCATCTGGAATCGTATTCATCGTCTCTGAGATCGATTTCATCGGTTCATTATACTCAGTCTCATAACCAACTTCGTCGATCTCCTCTTCTTCCACCCAATCCGTATGTTTGTTAATATGCTCGGTGATTTTCTCAACGGTATCCAGATTAATAAAGAACTCATTTAATGTAATTGAGATGTTGAACTTATTCGTAATTTGTTTATTGAGTTGGATAAGTACTAAAGAATCAAATCCGAGCGTCAGCAGATTGAGGTCGTCCTCGATTTCTTCGATCTTGAGCCCCGTTAAAATCTGTATCATTTCTTTTAATTCGGATTTGATCTTCTCTTTCGGGTTAGATCGCAAGCGATTCCCACGAGCTTGCGGCTGTTGTGGCTGTTGTGGCTGTTGTGTATGCTGTGAGTGTTGTGAGTGTTGTGAAATAGGCGGCAGTTCTTTGATTTCCTTGGAGGAGCTTGCTGCTTGGATTGGATACACGGCTGCACGGTCTATTCTACGTACCTCTCTCCACAGTTCCTTCTTCTGGAATGGATAGTTTGGAAGCTTTACTCTACACGTAGCATAGGATTGATAGAATGTGTTCCAATCCAGATCCATTCCCTTCATAAATAAAGCAGAGACGGAATTAAAAAATTGCGTGTAGTTCTCCGATTCTCGTCTCATAGAAGGAACGAACATGATCTCATCATCTTGTAGACATTGGTTGGCTAGCCCGCTTAGGGTTGCATCGCCTCCGATTTCAATAAAAATATTGACGCCAAGTCGTCTGGCCTCTTGCATGGCACCTTGGAAGTTAACCGGCTTGGATAGATGCTCGACCCAATACTTGCTTCTGCCCAACACTTCTTCTTGTTCCACTTGTCCCGTAATGCTGGATATCATTGCTGTCTGCAGGTTTGAGAATGTGATGTCTCCGATGCTTTGCTCATACATGCCTTCATACTCCTTCATTAACATGGAGTGATAAGGATGAGGAATGTTAAGCTTATTAAAAAAGACTCTGTGTTTGGTTTGCAAGGTTTCAATTACGATATCGACCTCATCGCTTCGGCCCGAAATCGTAACATTGTCAGGAGCGTTAATGGCAGCAATGGTAACATGTTTGCATCCGCTCTCTTCCAATGCAGCTTTCACATATTCCACATTCGTCAGAATGACGACCATCTTGCCTTCGACATCAATGGATTCCATCATTCTGCCACGCTGTGCAATCATCAGGATCACATCGTCCAAGCTGATAAGCCCTGCATAGCAGGCTGCCGTATACTCGCCTATGCTGTGACCGATGATAACGTCAGGTTTTATCCCTAACGCACCCCACAGCTTGGTTAAGGCATACTCAATGGAGAATATGGCTGCCTGTGAATAGATCGGTCTAGTGAGCAGCGTAGTGTCTTCCCCGTAGATCCCATCTAATATCGACAGGCCGAGTATCGCTTTAAACTTCTCATTACACAGATCCATCGTTTCTCTAAATGTTCTTGATGTGGTGTAAAATTCTTTAGCAATTCCGTCATAGATGGAGCCTTGGCCCGTAAATAAAAAGGCGATTTTGTTGTCTTTGGCCGTACTCTTCTGGATGAGGAGCTCATGGTGGCTAGAGTTGTTTAGAACCAAATCCATTTTATCCAGTAAGTCTTCTTTGTTCTTCCCTACTGCTGCAAATCTGTAGTTCAAAAATGAGCGGCTTATATTGGACGTATAAGCAATATCTTTGATGGAGCCTGTTTCCTTCACCAATTGCTCCTTCATCGCGCTTATATATCCTTTTAAAGCTTTTTCATTCTTGGCTGACAAGGTCAATAGATGAGCTGGCAGTTCATCCAATTGCTCATCCTTGTCATGAGGCTGAGAGGGCTCCTCAAGGATGACATGCGCCAGCGTTCCGCTGAAACCAAAAGAACTAATCCCTGCTCTTCTGACTCCTTCAGTCTTCTGCCAGTCCATGAACTCGTCCGCGATCTTTACCTTCCCCCACGAAATGTTCTTATTTGGGTTTTGAGTATAAATGTTAGGCAAGATCTTCTTATTCTCAAGAGACATAATGACTTTAATCAATGCGGCCATGCCTGAAGCTGCTTCTAAATGCCCAATATTCGGTTTGGCGGATCCAATAAAGAGAGGCTCCTTTTTATGCTTAAAGACCTCTGATAACGATTGGATTTCGATGAGGTCGCCTAATGGTGTGCCAGCACCATGTGTTTCGATATAATCGATATCGTCAACAGTCAAATTTGCATGTTGTAGAGCCTGTCTGATTACGCCTTGTTGTGACAATCCGTTTGGAGCAGTAAATCCGTTTGACTTGCCATCCTGTCCGATCACTACATGCTTGATAAGGGCCGCAACTGCATTTCCGGCTTGCTTGGCGTCTTTTAATCTTTTGAGAACGATGACACCGCAGCCCTCGCCTCTTCCAAAACCGTCTGCATCATTATCAAACGCCTTGCATTTTCCGTCCTTAGACAAACCGCTGAATTTGGAAAGCCCTATAAATGGCTCTGGTGTAAGCAATAGATTCGAGCCCCCGACAATGGCCATGTCGCACTGGTTATTCCGCAAGCTGTCGACGGCAATATTCAAGGCTGAAATAGATGACGAACATGCCGTATCGCAGATGATCGCAGGCCCTTTGAAATCATAGAAATAGGATAATCTACCGGCAGCGGAGCTAAGTGAGACACCTGCAGTAGAATAAGCCGTTATATCGGAAGCTTGACCCGAATACAATTCGGCATTGGCATATTCATAAGCGCTGATTCCAATAAATACACCTGTTCTGCTCCCCTTCAGCTCCTCTATATTCAAGGCTGAATTCTCCATAGCCTCCCAGCTTACCTCCAGCAAGAGTCTGTGCTGAGGGTCTATTGATGCAGCTTCAATGGCTGATAGACCGAAATGAATATTATCAAAATCTCTGATATTATCACGCAAAAAGGATGCGCTCTTCGTAACCATCTTGCCTTCTTCTTCAGGATCATCACTGTAATAGTTGCGATAATCAAATCGATCCGGTTTAATCTCGGTCACAGAATCCATTCGGTTGGCCATTACTTGCCAGAATCCTTCAGCGTTCCATGCTTCTCCTGGGAAGCGGCATGAATAGCCAATTACCGCAATTTCTTCATTGCTCTTCTGATCTTGAATGATCGTGGACAGCTCTTCTATTTTGGCGGCCGCTTTTTTGAGAGCCGATTTATACTTATCAATTTCCTGCTCCACACACTCACTCCCTTTTCCTCTCGAAATTACGCTCCAATTTTTTGCTGTTCCGGATTGTATTGAATAAAAGCCTTAAAGGATTTTAAGAAAAATAAAGGGATAAACAATACGGTCATTGCCATGAAGCCTGTAAATACAATGTATCTTATTGGGAAAAATTCGCCTAATATACCTCCAATAAACATCGCCAGCGGTGCAAGTCCCATCGTAAGAGTTCCCTTAAGCGAGGATACCTTGCCTCTCATTTCCTGAGAAACAGTTAATTGCACCGTTGATTCGATCAGTACATTTACAATTGCGTTGAAAATGCCGCCGATAAATAACAAAATAGCCATGATAATAAAGTTATTCATCATGACTGCGATGGAGAAAACAATCCCTGCCAGTAATCCTGATACGGTTAGTACCATACTTTTGTGGTCAGGCTTGATCCGAAATACGGAAGTAAATATCATTCCCGCAAGCATACCTAATGTAAAGATGGCCATGGCGAGCCCGTATTTAACTTCACCTAGGTTCTCTGCATTTTTAAACATCGGTGCAAGCAATACAATGCTTATCGTTGCAAAAAAATTCAAAAAACCAGCTAAAACAATTAAGTCTCTTAGCCCTTTCATTTTCCAGATGTACCTAAAACCATCCTTCATATCTTGCCAGAAGTTGAATTGTTGATCCTGACTCGTTGACTTCGGTACCTTCATGAAAAATGCGAGAATAAATGAAATGATATAAGAAATACCATTACATAAAAATAAAACGGGTGCGCCTATGAGAGAATACAGCAGACCGCCAGATGAAGGCCCTATGATTTGAGAAATGGCACGCAACATACTTAAATTAGCGCTAGCTTGTACAATCTGAGAAGAGGGAACAATATCAGGGATCGTTGAGGTTACTGCGGGATTAAAAAATGCAGCGCACGTACCGAGAATAATCCCCGCAACAAAAGCCATCCAAATTTCGAGATATCCCAATATGGCTGCAATGCCGACGAACAGAATACATATCCCTCGTATGAAGTCCATTAAAAGGATCATTTTTCTTCTGTCTGTTCGATCTACAATGACACCTGCAAAGGGTGATATGAGAACTTTGGGCAGCAACGATGTCGCCAGTAATGCCCCCATCAAACCTGGTGAACCGGTTTCGTACAGTACCCAGAAGGTTAAGGCAATTTCATAGATGGAATCGCCTAGCGCAGAAACCAGCTGTCCTTGCCAGAGTAGAAAGAAATTCATCGACCACAACCGCTTTTTAGGTTCGCTTGTATTCTCCATGTTTCCTCCTGTCGAGAGCTAAAACAAAAGAATCGCGCTCAGTATGGAGTGATAATCCCCTCGACCACCGAACACGATTCCCTTGTCCAACACTTGTTTGATTATGCTTTCACGAAACTGCCTTCATACACCGGGTAAGAGTAGAATCCTTGTCCACTCTTCCTTCCATGTGTTCCGGCTTCAACCATTTTACGAAGAAGCGGACAGCAACGAAATTTTGAATCCTGGTAGCTCTCGTATAAAATGTCCAGTGATTGTACAACGGTATCCAGACCGATTAAATCAGCGGTTTCAAGCGGGCCCATTTTGTGTCCAAAGCATTTTTTGAATACGTCGTCTACATCTTTCGGATTTGCAACCTGATCCTGAACCACGAATGCAGCCTCATTCATAAACAAATGGGAAATACGGTTAGACACAAAGCCTGGTAAGTCGTTAACGATGATCGCTTCTTTATTCAAGGTCGAGAGAAGATGAACAGTAGCTTCAATGGTCTCCTCCGAAGTATGGTATCCTTTGATCACTTCAACCACTGGTTTCATGATGACTGGATTCATATAATGAGAGCCAATGACCTTTGACGGCCTATTTGTAAGGGCAGCAACCTTGGTAATCGAAATACAGGAAGTATTAACAGAAAAAATACAATGATCGGGGCAGATTCGATCAAGCTTTAGATATACGTCTCTCTTGATCTCCCACTTCTCCGGCACGTTCTCAATGATATAGTCTGCATCTTGTAATCGATCATAATCCATAGTAAAGGAGATTCGATTCAGAATGGTTTCTGGCTTCTCCGCCGCGAAATCTTTGTTGTATAAGCCTTGAAAACGAATGTTGTTGGCAATTTTCTCTTTAGCTCTCGTAAGAATGTCTTCGGAAATATCAACAAGTACTACGTCATACCCGGCTAATGCAAAATTATGCGCAACGCCAGTTCCCATAACGCCTGCACCAATGACTCCAATCACCTTCATGTTTACACCCATCCCCTTCGCATCGTTTAAGGCATAGAACGAGCTGGAATCGTTATACCTTAACGCGAATTATTAAATTCAAAGCTCACAAACATACATAGTTTCGAGTCCTGCACAGAAGCTATCAATACTATCCCGACTCGACAGCCAAGAAGTGCTCTTGAGCAGGACTCAATCCATCCAATAAACCAAGTGCCGTAGAGAAAAGTCAGAAAAGAGAGCGAGAACGGTTAACTGCTTCAAGCCTCATTTCCTATGTTCTTATAATCATTGACTTACTGCAGCACTTTTGCTTGCGACGAACGTAGAAATGGCTTCAATAGACCGGAAGTTGTTCAAATTCAAATCTGTGTTATCAATGCCGATGCCGAACTCCTTCTCAATAAACATCACCAGCTGCATAGCAAAGAGAGAGTTGACATCTCCAGTCGCGAAAATATCATCTTGATCCTGCAGTTCTTTCTTCTTAATAAACTGGCTCAAAAATGCTCTTGTTCTGTTTTTGATTTCTTCCATCGTGATACACCTCATTGAATAGTATTTTTACTTGCTTGGCATTTTCAATCGCATGAACTTTTTATACGTTAAAAATTCAGCATCCAGATTGATGAGTCTTGATATTTTCGTAAGGGAATCCTCCAAGCTAACTTCAACAAAACTTTCAATCCCCCACTGACCCAATGTGAGGATGGAGGCATTCCAGTTCATTGGGCTTGTCATATTTTTGATGAGTTCATGCTTTAAATCAGAAGCGCTTTGGATGGCAGTCTGCGAAAATACGGATAATATCGGGATATCGCCATCACAAATCGAAATCTCCTCGACAAGATGCACGAACCTGTCAATGCCTTCTGCTGCATACGGTGAATGAAACGCATAGGGAGCATTGATGGTTGAAGCCTTGATTGCTCCCTCTTGCTCAGCGAGTCTCAGTACCCGATCAACGCTGTCCCTAATTCCTGAGACAACCAGACACGTATCGTTGTTCTCGCTAGCCATATATACGTCATGTTCCGATGTTCCTCGGGCGATGAGATCGTGAACCTCATTGTACGTCTTCCCAACGATTACCCCCATACTGCATGGAATAGCAAAGCCTTTGGGGTATTCATAAATCGTTTGAAGCATTCGCAGTCCGTCGGCAAAAGAAATGGACTTGCCACAAGCCATAGCCGTAATTAAGCCCATACTATAACCAGCCATAATGGCAGGCTTTATGCCTGAATCGACATATTGCTGATACACAAGATAATCACATGTATAAATCGTAATCCAATCGTAGAACATCCTGTCGCATTCGATATGCTGAGAGTGGAACAGATAGCCGAGCAAATCGATTCCAATCTCCTTATTTACCGTGTAGCAGTACTCCTTCAAGGCATGAATCTGGCCTTCTTCCAACATGCCCAAGAGCTCCCGATAGTCCGCTCCAACACCCTGAAAAAGAAATGCCCGCTTGTTATCCGTTAACTTGTTCATGACCACCCTCATTTTTCAGGCAATAATTCGCCCTCCATAATATTCACGATTGTACTGGTATGATCGTTAATAAAAAAATGATCCCCCATAAAATGATAGAACTTGATCCTTTGTTCGCATAAGTCATCCCATTCAATCTCTTGCTTGCCATCAATCCTATCTTCAAGCCCAATAAATACGGAGATGTCACATTTAATTTTCTCTGCTCTTTGCTGAAACTCGTAGTTTTCCATGATTCTGATGTCATTTTTTAATACAGGAAGATAAAACCTCATTAATTCTTTGCTCTGCGAGAGCTCTTCATGGGTGCCTCCCAAGGCAATGATTTTTGCAATAAACTCATCGTCAGGCATCGTGGAACTGACATACATGTTATTTTTCACAATAGGTGATTGCCTGCCTGAGAAAAAAATATGCGCTGGCTTCCGTTGTCCTTCTGCAGTAACTTTATAGTATAGTTCGTAGGCCAGAAGCGTTCCCATGCTATGTCCATATAGCGCATACTCGTCTTTCTGAATTTGATCTTTTATTAAAGAGTAAACATCGTCGACTGCTTCTGTCATATCCTCATAGAAGTCTTGACCGAATCTCTCCCCCCTTCCCTTTATTTCGATGGCTTCAATATCTATAGCGCGATTTGCGAGTTTACTCCAGTTCGAGTACGCACGCTTGGAGCCGCCTGCGAATGGTAAACAGAACAATTTCATGGGTACGTTCTCCTCCGAAGTACAAAGTAACAGGTAAATTATCGTCGTTAATTAAGCAGGGAGCTGATCTCGGACAAAATATCCTCGACGGATTCTTCATTATTGGCTGCGTTGCTGCCATTCTGTTCTGTCTCTTCAAAGCTCATAGCTTCGGTTACTAAATAGCCATTCAATTTCCGTAAGGATGGATAATTGAAGAAGACAGAAATGTCGACTTGCAGATCCAACAGTGCCTTTATTTCATTTCTTAAAGAGAAGATC
Source organism: Paenibacillus sp. NAIST15-1 (assembly GCF_001894745.1). Taxonomy (GTDB): domain Bacteria; phylum Bacillota; class Bacilli; order Paenibacillales; family Paenibacillaceae; genus Paenibacillus_B; species Paenibacillus_B suaedae. The sequence continues at coordinate 89,449 of NZ_BBYF01000014.1, read as the reverse complement.
ATTAAGGAATCTACTCCTTGTTCGGTAAAGGAACTATCAACCGATAACTGATTGATATCCTGAAATCCGATAATGTCAGCTGCAGCTTTATGCAGCAAGGATAATAGATACTCGGATCTCTCCGTTTCACTTAATTCATGCAGCTTGGCGATGACATCTTCTTTTGCCGCCGATTGTTCACCTTGTGTTCCTCGCGAATGATTGTTCGTGATGAAGTTGCTTAAAAACGCTGTCACCTCATCCACACCAGTCCGCTGACTAAATAGCTCCCAATTTGCATCGACAACGACAATGGAAGCAAGCTCCTTATGAAATACCTTGTCAATCATTTTCTTGCCTAGCTCTTTGGACATTCCATAGAGCCCTTTATTCTCAATATTCTTTAATATATTGCTGTTGCTTGTCGCCATCCCAGCTTCTTCCCAAGGTCCCCAGCAAATCGACATCGCCGGCATTCCCAGGCTTCTTCTGTATGCTGCAAATCTATTCATAAAGTAATTGGCCGCCGCATAATTGGCCTGCCCCATATTCCCTACTACCGATGAAATAGATGACATCATCACAAAGAAATCCAAGCTCTCATCCTGCAATGCATGATGCAGATGGAAGGATCCCCATACCTTTGTCTTGAATGCGTTTTCGAAGCTGTTCCAGGTTTGATCTTTGATCATCTTATCATCAATGATACCGGCCGCATGAACGACACCTTTAATCGTCAGGTTGTTCTGTTTCAACTTCTGTACCATTGCGATTACGTCAGCCTCGTCACTCACATCAGCCTGTTCAAGGGTGATGTGCACTCCCTTTTCCTTCCACGAGTTCATCGTTTCAAGCAATTTGCCAGAGGCTTGGCTTCTGCTTACTAATATGATGTTCTTGGCGCCTCTGTTGATCAGATACTCTGTGTAAACTTGACCAATGGAACCAGTGCCACCTGTGATCAAATATGCGGCGTCATCATCAATTCGAATCGCAAGCTCCTTTTTATTCGCACGGCTCTTGGAGTTTCTAATCAGCCGAGGAATATACCTCTTATGCTGTTCTCCGAGCACAACCTGCTTCTCTTCTCCATGTAGGATTTCGTTGATAATGTCGTCTATTTCGTTTTTTAGCATATGGGTATCTGTATCAATAATGCCGTCCCATAACAGCGTATGCTCAAGACGAATAACTTCGGTAAATCCCCATAACGGAGCTTGATAGAGTGATGTAGCTGCACCTTTCACTGCGTCATCTATCTGATGCACATTATTCGTTATTACCTTGATTTTCATTTTGTTGGAGTAATTTAATTCAGTTATCGATTGAACGAGATGCAATAACCCGCTGCATTCCTTTTCAACGGTATCTTTCAATTGGTCAGCAGTCAGATTATTTAGCTTAGCCTCATCTGCTGTACTTATATAAATAAGCTTGCACGTATCCTTTCTATATCGACTCGCGATATTTTCCAGCAGCCTCTTTACGTCGTGCTTATTGGTGTACGAAACAAAGAAGATATCATCATCATGCTCTACATATTTATCACTTTGTATGACTCGAATCGAAGGTATTCCATAACCATTTAACCTTTCATGGAATCGATCGATGATATCCGGGTCATTACCGATGAGTACCATTTTTTCGTTACCGCCAGCTTTTGTATTCTTGCTGGCTCTAGCTTGTTCCATCCATTCCACTTGATAGAGCAGACGCTCGCCGTTATTATTTATTTCTTTGAGTAAGGTATCCCGCTCCGTTACCTTCGCCATTAACCTCTCAATTTCAAAGACGATTTCTCCCTTTTCATTGTAGACATCGATATCGCCCACTACGCCGGATTGTTGAGAATCATCCACCTTAATATGGCACCAATAGCTTTCGGCATCTCTATAGTGATATTTCAATTTGCCTAACGAGATGGGAATAGCGGTCTTTAATGCATACGCCTCACTTTGTGAGTCCATTCTCATGCTCAATTCAGATACAAAGAATATAGATTGGAAGATAGAGTCTATCGTACCTGCATACACGATGTAGTCTTTGCCATTTGGAATGTCCTTTTTGGGATCGATATAGCAGAGTCCTTCAGCTTCACCCTTCCATACTTTCGAGATTCGGGTAAAGCCGTCCCCTAATTGAAAACCAAACTTTTTCATTACATCATAGGCATTGTATCCGGATGTTACTTCAGGGTACTTGTTTGTGAGCTCATCAATCGACACACGCTTCTCTGATTCACGCTCTTGTTCTTGGGACATGAGAATATTTCCCTTGCAATGTGTCATCCAATTCTCATGCTGTGATTGCTTATCTGTACTTACAAGTTCAAATTTCATTTGCTCAATATTAGTATCCTCGATAACGAATTGCACAACCCGCTTCTCGTCTTGTATTGCTGTTAATGGGGCATGAAATTCCACATTGGATATCGTACTGCTTACAGGATTACGGAAATCCTTAGCAATCGAGATGAGCATAGACATATGAGCAGCAGCAGGAGCTATCGCGGTATCAAAGATAATATGTTCCTGCATGAAATACGGATTCTCTACTGTATACGTAGATTGGTACAGAGTACTATTCTTTAGATATGGAGTGCTGATTCTCTGTCCAATAAGCGGATGGTAGTCAGTACCTGCAAGCGCAGGCATGCTGTCCTCATGAGAGCACACTGGCTGCATCCAGTAAGAAGCTTCCCGATCAAACACATACGCAGGCAATGCTACTCGATTGTATGAACGATTGAAGCATGTCTCAAGCCCTTCCCACAGGATCGATACGCCATGGCAATACAGTTCCCCTAAGCAATGCATGATTTGCTCCCATGCATTTTTCTTCATATCAAGAGAGTTCAACAACAGATGCTCTTTATTCAGGATGAGCTTGCCAAGCGAGCATAATGTGTTGTTTGCTCCAATTTCGAGGAAAATGGTGTTTTGCGCATCCTGTAATTGGGATAATGCATGGTAGAAATCGACTTTATCCTTGATGTGATTCGTCCAGTAGTCGGCGTCTAATACTTCATCTTGTTCCACGGCTCTCCCGAGGGTGGCCGATATATAGGTCAGCCTACTGCTTCTAAATTCCACCTCATTCTGCGCAACATCTCGAAATTGCTCCAATATCGGAATCATTAAGTGAGAATGGAATGCATGGGATACATGCAGTCGATTCACTTTCACTTTTCTGTTCTCTGCTTCCGTCGAGATTGCCTCAACAGCATCCCGCTCTCCGGATATTACGATACTCTCTTCTGCATTATGCAGGGCAATAGACACCTTACCCTCATAGCCTCTCAGCAGATCTTCGACCACAGTCTTACTTGTGTAAATAGCCGACATTGCTCCCTCTCCCGGAGCTGAATCCATCAGTTGACCGCGAAGCGCAACCAGCTTCACTGCGTCCTCAAGTGTCAAGATTCCGGCGGCAACTGCTGCAGTATATTCCCCTATGCTGTGGCCCAGCACGATTCCAGGAGTAACCCCTACACGCTCCCAGAACTTGAGTAATGCATATTCGATTGAAAAGATTAAAGGCTGTGCATAGAGGGTTCTCGCAATATCTTTCCCGGTATATTTATCGCTATAGATCATTTCTACTAACGACTTATTGATATACGGCTCAAACAATCGATCACATTGGTCAAAAGCCAATTGGAACGAAGGGTTATGTTCGTACAACTCCTTCCCCATGCCGACGTACTGCGATCCTTGTCCCGTAAACAAGAACACCAGCTTGGTGTCCTGATGCATATCGATGTGTTCACGATGTCTCGTGGAGATCCCCGCTTTGTTGTTCGTATCTATGTAGGCTTGCAGCCTGTTCACTAACTCTTCTCGGTTCTGACCTGTAACCGTAAGCCTGTAAGCAAAATCAGCCTTGGCCTTATTATTGGTATACGCAAAATCGTTGATCGCAATCTGAGGGTTTCTCTTCAAATATGCAAGATTGCTTTTCACATTTTCGACTAATGCCTTTTCACTTTTGGCAGCTATTTTTACGATAGTGATAGGATCAGTATCTTTTGTCTGTGGCGCTTCTCTCTTAGGCGGCTCTTCCAAGATGATGTGGGCATTGGAGCCTCCGAAGCCAAAACCGTTTACGCCCACCCTTCTTACTCGACCTTCGCTTTTCCAAGCTGTATTTTCAGCAATAACGGAAACCGGTGATTTCTCCCAAGGAATAAAAGGGTTAGGTTCATTAAAGTTCAAATTTGCAGGGATAACCTCATTTTTGAACGCTAATAGCACCTTGATAATACTAGCCACTCCTGCTGCCGCTTCCAAATGCCCAATATTCGATTTCACCGAACCAATCTGAAGCGGATTGTCCATAGCTCTATCTTTGCCATAGGTATTGACAACGGCCTTCACCTCAATCGGATCACCAAGCTTAGTACCGGTTCCGTGCATTTCCATATAATCAACATCGGAATAATTCAATCTTGCTTCTTTTAATGCTTTCGTGATTACTTTTTCTTGAGCTAACCCATTCGGTGCCGTTAATCCATTGCTCTTGCCATCTTGATTGATCGCGGTTCCTCTTACGATACCAAGAATATTATCGTTATCCTTTTTGGCATCACGCAGGCGTTTTAAGAGCAACACCCCGCCGCCTTCACCTCGACCATATCCATTTGCTGCAGCATCGAAACTTTTACTTTGTCCGTCGGTAGATATGGCTTCCAGCTTGGAGAAGCACACATGAACGGCAGGTGAAATCATCAAATTCACCGCACCCACGACTGCGGTATCTACCTCACCAGATTTAATCGCTTTGCTGGCTAAATGAAGTGCAGTCAGAGAGGAAGAACATGCGGTGTCCACACAGAAGGAAGGCCCTTCAAACCCAAACGTGTAGGAGATTCTGCCGCAAGCGGTACTGAACGTTGTTCCAGTAAGCGAGTAGGCATCTATTTTAGTTAAATCTCCCGATTTATAGTGGCCGAACGAATACTCTTCTCCGGCGATTCCGATATATACCCCCGTGTTGCTTCCGTAATGCTGAGCAATATTGATGCCCCCATTTTCAAATGCCTCCCACGTCAGTTCCAGCAGCAGTCGCTGCTGTGGATCCAGAGACTTGGCTTCTTTGGGTGACATATTAAAAAATTTCGGGTCAAATCGATCAATGGGTATGTTCAGAAATCCACCCTTCCTGGAATACATCTTTCCAGGCTCTTCTTTGTTATCGCTAAAATAGTGATCAACATCCCATCGATCTGCAGGCATATCACAAATGCCATTAATTCCGTTCATTAACACGTCCCAATATTCCTCAGGACTATTGGCTCCCCCTGGGAAGCGGCAGCTGATTCCGACAATTGCAACATCATCATCGGAATTAGGCCCATCCGAGGCACCGTCCAGATCCTCATTACTCACTGCAAAAGCATCTGATTGGTTTAATGCGTTGTATAAGAAGTCTGCATACAGATTGATGTTCGAGTTCTCAAAAATCGATGTAACTTCGATTTCCATTCCAAATTGCATGGACACTTTTTTCGTAAATAGTGGAATGTCAACCGAGACTAATCCCAAGTTGATAAATGGTTCGTTGTAATCCTCCACTTTTTCATCCAAAATGTCTTCCACTAATTCTGCCAAATACGCCGTAATCTCAGGTTTGGTAAAGGATTTTTCTGCACTCATCTTGTCTCATCTCCTCCTTAAAGGATTCCTTTCTTGGCTTCTTGGTTGGTTTCTTAACGATCGAGAATCTCTTGCTGCATATAAAAAAACAGCCTACAGTTCTCAGAGAACGTAAGGCTGTTTTTTCACTACTCCACACTCTTCAACGATTCAATCATATTGATTCGTGATACTTTTCTCCGTAGCAGTAAGCTTGAAAGAATAGTAAGCACGAATGCAAGAATAACCGCTATCAGCATGACGAATAGGTTTAATTGATTCGGAATTTGCTGATGGGCACTGGACAACGCCTTCACGACAAGGGTATACATGTAGCCACTAATCGGTAACGCGATAATAACCGCAAAGGTGGTAAGGATAATATTCTCGAAGAAGATAAGCCGGTTTATTTTGGGCTTCGGATAGCCTAATACCTTTAATGTGGCCAGCTCACGATTTCGCTCATAAATGTTAATGGAGGATATCGTATAGATTGCGCCAAAAGAAAGTATGATGGCACTGATAATAAACATAATGAAAATAAAGCTATTTTGCTTCAAAATATATTGCGCGGATTTCTTCAAGTCTGCCTTATCCGCAATCGTATCTACCTGTTTATCTTGTTCGAAGAAATGACGAACGCTAGGAAGGTCTGAAGCGCTGCTTGATTCTACTACTAGCGACGTTGGTTTGTATTCGATGCCAAAGCTTTGCAAATACGATGGCGTAATATAGAACGAAGGGTTCGAAAACTGGGTGGATATTTGTACTACCTTCATTTCAACTGTTTTGTTGGCAAACTCTGGCGAAGTGAACTTGATTTGAATGCTATCCCCTTCTGCAATCTGATAGTTGTTGGCATACGATTGGGGTACCAGCACACCGTTATCGTTCAAAGCGATCGAATTGCCTTTTTCGTCGAAGAAGTGGATAAGACTGTTTTCTTTCTCTGTAACAATTAACGTAGCATTTTGTTTAGTGTCTCCTTTTATGAATTCCACGGAAAAGTTGGATAAATCATAACTGCTCTTAATGCCCGCGGGGAGTTTCATCGTCTTCGGGGCACTTTCTTTCGTGTAATCGACTCTTAAATCATAGGTGTTCACCTTTTCAATTTGGTCGGCAACCTTTTGCAAAGATGTCATTGTACCAAAAGCTGTAATTAACAATACCGTACTCACCACCACGCCAACTGAGCTGGCGATTGCTTTTGGTTTATTTAAAAATATATTTCTCAAGATGAGCTTGTAGTTATAAGAAATATTACTCCAGATACCTGGAATTCTTTCGACGAGCAGCTTCTTCATCTTCTTAGGTGGTTTGGGGCGCATTGCCTGAGCTGCACATTCTCGAAGGATGGCTCTGCCGCTTAAGTAACAGGACAGGATTCCGAACGCGCTAGAGACAAGAATGGGAGGAATCACGGAAGTTAAGGACATAGAGAAGGCAATGTCAGGCAGCGAGTAGGCCTTAGCATTAGATGCCTTAACTAATGGAATAAATATACTTGAAGCAGCAATGCAGCCTAGAATGGAGCCTATAATCCCTACAAGTACCGGGTAGCCCATGTAATGGAGCATGATGTTTCGGTTTTTTATACCCAGCGCCTTCATGATACCTACTTGATTTCGCTGCGAATCAATAATTCGCGTCATGGTGAGGAATAGAATAATCGCTTCGATAATAAAGAGAACGAGCGGGATGACCTTGCTCATTAAGTTATTGTTATGAATGGTTTGCTTCAGTTGGGAATAGCCGAATGTGCGCTCTTTACTGACTTGGTTCACATAGGTCAGTTCTGTGGATTGCGCTTTAATGGTTTGGCCCAATTGGTCAATATCGTAACCTTCCTTCGCATCAACCAAGATTTCATTGTAGGTTAAACTGCCTGCAATTCGTGGAATAGCAGCTTCTGCTATATAGGCCACTCCAGAGGATTTATGATCTTGAATTTCGTTCTTTTTCACATACTCCACGTTTTCGCCCAAGCCGCTAATGGTGAATGTCATCGGATTGTCATTCACGCTGAGATGAATTTGAGAACCGACTTGGTACTTATGCTCTTTAGCATAATGGGAATCGAGCAAGACCTCATCCGCTCCTGACGGAATTCGGCCCTCAATGACTGTAGGTGTGTTAATTTCATTATTAGCGGGAATCGAGTGAATTTTGATTGCAGCCTTCAAATTTTCAAAAACTTGTGTTGCATCCAAGGTGTACCGTGCTTCGATTTTGTTAATCCCCTGGTTTTCGCTTAAATTTGTGACATCCTGCTTAGATATGTGATCGTAGTAAACATTCAAATCGCTTAAATTATGTGCCGTATAGTAAGCCTTCGTATAATCGCTAAGATTACCGCTTAACGTGAACAAGCCTGCATAGAAAAAAGCGCCCACTGCGATAACCAACACAAACGCGAGAAATTGTCCGATCGATTGTTTGATATCTCTGAGTAATTTTAGAAATAACTTCATCATTACCACTCGATCCCTTCAACATTCTGTTTGTCCTGATTGATCGTCACGCTCTCGATCATCCCGCTCTTTACCTTTATTATTTTGTCCGCCATAGGAGCAATTGCAGAGTTATGCGTGACCAAGACCACGCACTTCTTCGTTTCTTTGTTCAAATCTTGAAGAAGCTTTAACACGGCTTTGCCTGTCACATAATCTAATGCCCCAGTCGGCTCATCACACAGTAAGAGCAACGGATTCTTCGCAACGGCTCGCGCGATCGCTACGCGTTGTTGTTCTCCTCCAGATAGTTGGGAAGGAAAGTTTTTGATGCGGTCTTTTAATCCAACCTTGGATAACACATCTTTTGCATCCAGATGGTTTTTACATACTTCCGTGGCAAATTCAACATTTTCTAGCGCATTCAAATTCGGAATTAAGTTATAAAATTGAAATACAAAGCCAACCTTCTCGGCACGGTAATCAGTTAATTTTTTCTCGCTCAACTTCGTGATTTCTTGATTGCCAACAAGCACTTGTCCAGTAGAAGCCGTATCCATGCCGCCAAGGATATTCAGAATCGTACTTTTTCCGGCGCCGCTGGCACCTAGAACAACAACGAACTCCCCTTCTGCTATGGAAAAATCAACACCAGCCAAAGCCTTGATCGGTACTTCCCCTACTTTATATTCTTTTGTTACGTTTCTGAATTCGATCAGATTTTTCACTCTTCTTACATCTCCTCATAGCATATTTTTGAATTTGGGTTTGACTCGCTTCCCAATTTCCTAGGGAGATGGAAAAAGTCAAACTACATTTCGTTCCTATTCCAGATGTCAGCGATATTCGGTAAGTTAATCAAGTGAGGCACCCTTAGGTCTCTTTTGCAAATGTATGTAAATGAATGTCTTGGATGTTGGATTGGATGGGAAAGTATTCTAATTCAAGGGTGTCATTCCATAAATATTATTCGTTTAATGAGGAATTAGACGTTACGCTGTGAAAATGGAGTTCATCCAAATATATTTCATATTGACTCTCTAGATTAGCCTTAAAGGTATTGATGAATCGGAGTCCGTCTGCACCATCAAAGAAACGATGATCGAACGTTAACGTAATCGGAAGCATTTTTCTAACGACAATCTCGTCATTCTCGGTGACAACTGCTTTTTTATCCGCACGATATAAGGCAACAATAGCAACTTGGGGATAAAAAATAATTGGCGTTGCGAAGCCTCCCCCTATTGCTCCCACATTACTAATTGTAATTGTTCCCTCTCGTGAATCTGTAAATAACAATTTTCTTGACCTTGCTCTCTCGATGAGATCATTAATCTCGTCAGCCAATGCATCAACTGGTTTTTCATTCACCTGTTTAATATTAGGAATAACGACTCCGTCGTTCGTGTCCACCGCAATCCCAATGTTATGAGCTGGAAAGAGCTTCAATGAACCGTTATGCTCATGAGCGTTAAACAACGGATATTGGCCTAGCGTTAGAGATAATGCTTTCAAAAAGATTGGTGTCAATGTGAAGCGTACGCCATGATTCATCTGTAATCTTTGCTTATGCATGAGCAGATTTGTAATATCCGCCTCTGCATAAACCGTTACATGAGGAATGGTTTGCACTGATTTGGTAACAATATTCGCTATTTCCTTGCGCATGGAGGTCATTGTTACAATCGAATCATCGTGCGAATTGTCCACGACTACGTTCGGATAGGCACCTAGGTTGATGCCAAAATCATTCCATGCAGCCTTCTTTCCCTTCGTCGCGTCCATTGTTAACCACTCGAAATTTACTGCGTCTGACGCTGCCCCCTTCCCGTGATCAATGACAATGATTACATCGTTAACTGTGACGACATCTCCAGGATGATAAGGCAGTTTGTCAATTACCCCTGCAACCGGTGAAGGAAGCACAGTTGTCACCTTATCCGTCTGGACTTCTACAAGCGGCTGATCCTCAACGACGTGTTCTCCTTCTTTGACGAGATAGGCTACAATATATCCTTCAAAAAGTCCTTCACCAAGTTCCGGAAAATAAAATTCATACTTCATAACGGCTCACCTCTCCAGTGAAACTAGCATTTGTTCGATTTCATGAACAATTCTGTCGGTAGACGGCAGATAATAATCTTCGATTGAAAATTGAGGGATGGGAACGTCGAATCCCGTGATTCGCTTTACTGGAGATTTCAAATTACTGAACATTCGCTCCTGGATCACAGCGACAAGTTCTGCTCCTACACCACCTGTCAATGGAGCCTCGTGTACGATCACGGCCCGCTGCGTTTTTCTTACGGATTCCTGAATCGTCTCGATATCAAACGGATACAAGGTACGAAGATCCACAATTTCCAGACGAATGCCGTGGGACTTCTCAAGCAGCTCCGCCGCTTGAACCACATTCCAAACCATGGAGCCCCAAGAGATAACTGTGATATCTGTTCCTTCTTTCATAACGTTCGCCTTACCAAGTGGAACCGAATATCGATGCTGTGGTACAGGATGACGCACGCTGCGATAAATTTTCATAGGCTCTAGAAAAATGACGGGATCATTGCCTTCTGCCGCAGCAATAAGAAGACCTTTGGCATCATAGGGGTTGCTAGGTATGACGACTTTTAACCCTGGTGATTGGAAAAAAAGAGACTCAATGCTCTCCGAATGCAGCTCAGGAGCACGTACCCCAGCCCCAAAGGGAGCTCTTATGATTAACGGAACTTCATATTTGCCTTGTGTCCGCATACGCAGTCTTGAGAGATGTGACAAGATTTGTTCTAAGGCAGGATAGATAAATCCCAAAAATTCGATTTCGACAATGGGTTTAAGACCATTCAACGCCAAACCAATTCCACAACCTACTATACCGGCTTCAGACAAAGGAGTGTCTACTACGCGCTGATCACCATACTTATGAAACAAGTTTTCGGTCACACGGAAGACACCGCCATTTTTACCGATATCTTGTCCTAGGAGAAGTACCTTGTCATCTTCGGCCAATAACAAATCCAAGGTCTCATTTATTGCCTGAACGAGATTCAAGTCCCTCTGCATATCCAGTCCCTCCGTGAAATCTATTGATGATGCTCTTGCATAAAGCGATTGAAACTGCTCTCCTGCTCTTGAATATTCCACGGTTTATTGGAAAGCACGTGATTAAACATGATTGCTGGATCCGATTTTGGAATTGTGAGTGCATATTGAATGCCATCATTCACTAATCGTTCCGCTTCTGTAGCAACTTTTTCTTGTACATCTTGATCCAGTACACCCTGTCTGCGCAAATATACTTCTAAACGCAGTATTGGATCTCGTGATTTCCATGACTCACTTTCCTCAGTGCTTCGATAGCGGCTTGGGTCATCAGCAGTCGTGTGAGGACCATATCGATACGTTACCGCTTCTATTAGAGTAGGCCCCTTACCGCTTCTTGCAGCTTCCAAGGCGTTTTTGGTCGCAACATACACAGCAAATACATCATTACCGTCAACCCGAACATTCTCCATTTGATAAGCGATTGCTTTTTGCGCTATGGTTTCACTGGCAGTTTGACGGGAGAACGGAACACTAATTGCATAGCCATTGTTTTGGCAGAAAAACACTACTGGCGCTTTGAAGACAGAGGCCATATTCAATCCTTCATGAAAATCCCCTTCTGAGGTTGCTCCATCGCCAAAGTAAACAAGAGAGCAAGCACGTTCATTCTTATATTTACTAGCCCAGGCAGCCCCCGCTGCCTGGGGAATCTGTGTCGCAATCGGGACATAAGGAGGAAGGATATTTCGGTTATCGGGTGGGACACACCCCTCAATTCTACCCATCCAATACCAAATGATTTTTACCATCTCATATCCGAAGGTCAGCATCGCTGCATGATCTCGATAGGTAGGAAACATCCAATCCTGCTCCATCAGAGCCATAGCGCTTCCAACTTGACTTGCCTCCTGCCCTTCGAACGCAGCATAAGTACCGATTTGGCCCTTTCGCTGCATGTTCACCAGCTTCCGATCAAATACCCGATTTAATACAAGAAGCTTGTACATCTCTATGGCCAATTTCTCGTTGATTACCATATTACCAATTCGTAATGTGCCATCGAGTTCTAAGATTTGAAATAGACGCTGTTGCTCCATCCAATCCTCCATAATTATAAAATTTTAAAAACAGCTTTGATAGGTTGCTTCATCACAGGCAAGCAGTCGAAGGTTCATCGTGGCGCAATTTATTCAGCGAGAAGAGCTTCTGGACATGCATTCGATAGAATCTTTGCCCAATGTTTCTCATCCAAACCGTGTTGGCAAATAAACGCATATGCTAATCTTTCTATACCGAAACCAACACATCCAGTTGAAACCCAATCTTCTTCACCACGTTTAATGTTAAATTGCTCACCAAAGAAGTGATCGTGAAAATTAAAAGAGGCTGCTGCAATGGTTCGATCGCTTGCAACCTTTAATCGGAGCTCGTATTTGAGTTCTTGCATTCTTTGATTAAATATTTTCGCCGCCGTATCATGGCTGCAGAAGAATGGATCACTAGCGATCTCGCAGTGTCCTTCCAATCCTAATCTTTGAAACAGAGAAAACGATGCTTCCATAAATTTTTGTCGGCTATCCAACACGAAATCTCTGGATCCCATAAACACAATTTCACGTATCGAAAAGTCCCATAGTCTTTCTAAGGTGCGATGATACCTAGATTCATAACGGAACGATTTTCCGATAGCTGTAACGACACGATTTTGGGTTTCAGCATGCTGCGTATTTTGGAATTGATGAAAGGTGTGGTAACACATGGTTGGAGGCAAGCAGTAGTCGACATTTTGACAGTAGGGAAGTAAATAGGAATCGAGTTTGTCGTGAGATTTGTACTCATCGAGGAAATCTTGATAATTATCAATATCATTATGAAGCCTCGTAACAAACATTAAGAAATGTGGGAACGAATTGAAATATCCGCATTTCTCTAAGGCTTTTGCCGAAATTAATGTTGGATAGCGGTATTCGGTTGCTCCAAATTGAGATATCGTCATCTCTTTAATCAATCGATCTAAGGAGTCCATTAAGAGGATCAGCTTATCTCCAAAGCATACCTGGCCTTCACCCATCTCATAAACCATTTGGTTTTCAAGCAATTTATCAAATACATCATCCTGAAAGTTCGTCCCGCTTTTATTGGATTCCCAAACAACTCGTGGTGGTATCACCATTTGAAGCAAAATTTCGTTTTCGATCACAGAGATAAGTTTATTTTTAATTTCAACTGGGTCGGTTCCTGGCAAGAGGCTGACCTCAATGCCATCAATCGTACTCTCACCTTTAATCAGTTGAAATTGCTGGATGTTGGCAGAGACGAAAAATATCCGTCTTTCTAACTCCTCGGCGTGGTTAATGGAGATTGGTTTATCAAGTAGAATGCAATGACTATTATTCATCGTAATACCCATTCCTTTCTTCTATTCTGATTGATTTTTCAAATCAGTTTTTTAATAGATGAAATGCATCCTGTGCAATTAAGACCTGCTGAATCTGGGTGCTTCCTTCTACAACCTCCATAATCTTGGCATCCCTCATATATCGCTCAACAGGGTAGTTACGGCTGCAACCGTTCGCTCCGTGTATTTGAACCGCATCCTTCGCCGCCTTAAAGGCATGGACAGAAGAAAAATATTTGGCCAACGAAGTAGCAAAGGTAGCGGTTACCTCATTCTTGTCCCATAACTGGCCTGCTCTGAAGCAAAGATGCCTTGCAGCGATCGTATTGGTCACCATATCAGCAATCATTTGTTGAATCAATTGATGCTCTTTCAAATAGTGTTCAAATTGTTTTCTGTCCATTACATAGTCTAAGCTCGCATTCAAACAAGCTTGAGCTAAGCCAACGGCTCCCCAAGCTGTGCTATACCGTCCATGAGTTAAGCCGTTATTAGCAACAAGTGATAGCCCGAAGCCGACATTACCAACCAAGTTATCGGTCGGCACTCTGCATTCTTCAAAACGCAATTCAGCTAACATGGATCCTTTGAATCCTAACATGCCAGTTATCGGAAGGATGGTTAGGCCCGGTGTATTTCGTTCAACTAATAAGGCTACGGCTTGTCCCTCACATTGTGCAAATACCAAAAAGACATCCGCTCTTTGTGCGAAGGTGATCCAGTTTTTTTGTCCTGTTATAACGTACTCTTCTCCCACTCGTTGAGCTTTCGTTTGAAGGTTTTTGATATCACTTCCGATTTGGGACTCTGTAATCGCAAATGCAGCCATGAGCTCGCCTGAACTCATCCGTGGCAGCCAGTACTGCTTCTGCTCTTGGGAGCCCCACCGTAGAATAGAGGAAGTGACCATCCCTTGAACACCAATGATATTCCGTAAATTTGCACAACCGCGACCAATCTCTTCATTCCATAACCCGTAAGTAATGTAGTCCATGTTAGCCCCATCGTATGCAGCAGGGATCGGTGCTCCCCAGTACCCTTTCTCCATTATCTTCTGAAGCACGGAATTGGGCACACATTCCTCTTGATCAATATGCGCTGCTACGGGTACGACTTCAGAATCAACAAAAGCTTTAAATTCCTCTTGCTTCTCTTTTTGTTGCTTCGTAAGTTCAAGATTTTCGATAAACAAAATATTACCCCTCTTCTTTTTAGTGATGGAGTCTATCGCCTTTCGTTAACCCAAATTTTCATTAACCTCTCCCATGTCATGTCTATCCGGCATCAAGATTTCAATTCCTACATCAATCAAGCGCTCACCACCCGAAAAACTAATCGTAATTTGTGCTCTTCTTTTTCTCTTGTCAATTTTTTTGATCATCCCTTCTAAGCCATATAACGGCCCAGATTGAACACATACCTTGGAGTCTTCTACAATAACGTTCGAATACTCGATAATATTTTCATGATTGATGAGCTGCAGGATCTGTCTGATTTCGCCCTCATCTATTTCGTTGAAAAAATCGTCGCAATTATTGTCTGGATGTCCCACTTCTAAAAATGGTTCCATTGACTTCTGTGCCCTTCGATTAACTTTGTCTAGCATAAACGTTGAATTGCGAAGCAATCGATAGTACTTCGGTATTTTTTTTAGCTCATAATACATGGTCGGAGTCATCTTCGTATGAATCAATAGATAGCCAGGAAATAATGTTTTGACGACACTGTAAAATTCCCCATCTCTTTTTTCAGGAACTAGCCGTTTCGGAACACATGAATACAAATCTGCTTGGCCGAATTGTGACTTCAAGCATTTCTGAACAATGTCTTCACTGCCCGTTTCCACAAAAAGCGCATACCATCCCATACTATTTCTCCTTTTGACGGCATAATTCAGATTCTGTCCGGATTTGAAATTCAATGATTAACCCGTGAACTATTTTCTATGTAAACCTGTTTACTGCGCTTATGTATCGTTATCGTAGAACAAAAAAAGGATCAGGAATTCATAAGTCGCTCCTCATCCATGTCTGCAATATTTTATTAATCCATCAATTTTACTCTAAAGGCATAGCTTCGCCACTAATCTATCTTCTTTAAAAAAATAGACTATTGCCTACGAGAACTATGTACACTAAGAAAAATTAACGTGCCTAAACAACGATTAATCTTTACAGAGTGATTGTAGTAAATCTTGTGTACGCTTAATACGTGTCTTTTTCCCTTTTCATCGTCTCATTTTTGCCAAACCCTGTCGTTTCATCAAACGCTTCGACGACAAATTCGACACATAAAGCGACCTTTCTTTGTTATCTATGGTTATATTTAGACATTATACCCTCTTAATGATCTTGTGTAAATATATAGGAGATGACTGAAGTGCGCAATTGAAAACGTTTACTTCAAGCAACTCGAGTTTTGGATTTTCACACTTATTTGCCAAGAAAAGGGTGTCTCGTTTTCATAGTAAAGGGGCTTAAGGAAATCGTCAAGTTCCTAATTTTATCTCTTAATCAGGAACGCTCACGGTATTAACCTTGTTAAGGCAGATAAAATAATGACTTAAGATCTAATGATAATTCTTCATAGCCAACCGATCATCATGCCTCACATGTGAAATGAGTAAGGGGAACCATGACTGATGAAGGACACCGGGTTCAAGAAATTAAGGAAAATGACCCAATCCAAAATGGATACATTATTTTAATTACGTAAATCATTATGGTGTATTTACTAATTACTGGATGAGTGATATCATTTTCCATGGCAATAAATAACTGAATTTATAACAGAGAAATAGATTGAGGAGGAGACAATGTTGAATGTATCCGCTGCGCTTCGTTCACATACATCCTTGTCTAGAACATTATTTATTGTATATTCCATTTTGACGATTATTTTTTACTACAGTTATGGAATGCTTGACTATTTCCGACTTAATCATTCGCTAGAGCTCGATACTGCCATCCAGTATGAAAAATGGTCATCTACTTTCGTGGCACTAAGTTTGGACAACCGTTGATCATAGTCACTGTATTGATTATTACAGATGTGATCGCAATGTGGTTCCGAAACAAAGAAATGACGTAATCGATAAACAACCCCAAGACTCGTATGCCGTGACGGCATGAATCTTAGGGTTACTCGTTAAGAGTCTAAGCTATGTTCTTCGTGCGAAGTACCCGCATTGCACTAATACTAAAATACACTTCGTACTAATCCCCCATCGATTCTCAACGCAGAACCATTAATGGCTGAAGAAAGAGGACTACTTAGGAACGTTACAAAATGTGCGATTTCTTCTGGTCGAATAAGCCGCTGAATGATAGAGGTTGGCCGATTTTCCTTCATAAACCGCAATTCAGCTTCTTCCATGGTCAATTTCTCATTGGGATAAAGGCTGTTTAACATCGTTTCCACGCCTTCCGTCAGAGTGGAACCTGGCATAATCGTGTTGACAGTTACATTTGTTCCTTTCGTCAGCTCAGATAAAATACGTGAAAGCGAGAGCTGCATCGTCTTCGTCGCGCTATAATGAGCCATTTCTAGAGATGGCATAATGGCTGCTTCACTAGCAACAAATATAACTCTTCCTTCCTTCTTTTGAATCATTTGATTTAAGTACCATCGAGTAAGCCGAACACCACTCATAATGTTGACCTCAAACATCTTAAACCAGTCTCCATCAGGGATATCAAAATACTCTTTTGGCTCAAAAATCCCAAGGTTGTTAATAAGAATATCAACCTCTGGGTATTCCTCTATAGCTTTTTGGCATCCTTCGTCTGAGCCTAAATCAGAAACTAATGACTGTAAGACAGCATCAGGGGCCTGTTCTTGTATTTCTTTGATTGTTTGTTTAACCTTATCCTCACGGCGTCCATTAATAATGACAGTAACGCCTTCAATTGCTAATGACGTAGCAATTGCCTTACCAATACCTGCTGTAGATCCTGTAACTAGCGCAGTCTTCCCTCTCAAATTCAGAAACATATGGAATCCCTCCAACGTTGAATGTTGTTAAAGAAAGAGTGGAAACGGATATGAACTCCAACAACTCCACTCCCCTGTATTTTCTTATTTTTGCTTGATTGCTGGGAAATGAGGCAGAATCTCTTTGCCTAGCTCATGAATGACTTCTTCAGCCGGTCTTCTACTGTCGAATAATGCAAAGAAAAGATGATTTACGCCAATTTCTTTATAGATGTTCAGTAGTTCCACTAATCGATTCCGCCCTACACGGAACCCCAGACGAATTGGGGTAGGCATTTCATTAGGATTCTCTGACAAATCCAAATGCATGGGCTGCGTAAATGGTTTGAAGACTCCAGGATGGTACTGTTCCACAAGTTCTCTCCACTGTCGGATAGCCTCCGCTTGAAGATGCGGGCTTCGTGGATAATACATCCATCCGTCGCCATTTTTCGCAAACCTGTCCATCGATTGCTGCGCGAACCCTGTAATCATCGTTGGAATTCGCTTTGTCGGTTTCGGAACTAAATTACTCCCCTGAATGACCCCTAATGAAGATCGAATAGAGGGATATTCTTCGTATAACACTTTATTTAGATAATGAAATGCTTCAACGAATCGATCTCCCCGATTATCATGATTCACGTTTAAACCGTGAAAATCAGCTCTCCGATCTCCAGATGAAACGCCCATAATCAAGCGCTCTGGAAATAATCGGTCGATCGTTGCGATTTCCTTAGCTACTCGTAAGGGATGACGTAAAGAAAGGACAATCGCCGATGTTCCTAAGGCGATTTCTTTCGTCTGGCTTGCCAAATAGGTTAAATAAATGAGCATATCATAGATTTGACCTACTGCTGGATCACCAAACGAAGGATCTTCTAATAATACATCTCGAAGCCATAGACTGGTAAAACCATAATGCTCGGCTAATTGCGATAACTCCACTTGCTTTTCCATTGTCGGTGTCCCGAACTGATAATTTTCTAATGGAATGTGGAAGCCTAATGTCAACTCCCCTTCTTTATACATCCGATTATAGCTATGGTGATTGGAAAATAGATTCATGAAGTGCTCCTTTCTACTTGCAAAATGGATATGGGATGCATCGTTTTTAACATGTTCGACTTTTGGAAAGAAAGTCTTTATCTGCTCCCGTTACACCACTTTGTCCCCAGTTTCCTGGAATCATTTCACGAATGACGATAAGTACTTTATCGATAGGTGCATGAGTCAATGTAGATGTGACTTGTGTAAGTTGGTTTACCCACTTATCTTTTGTATCTTGATCAAATGTATTCCAAATATCAATCGTGATAATAGCCATTCCATCTATGTTACTATCCAGCGTATGATAAGACTCTTTTGTGTCCCAATTGACCACCCTGCTCTGCTCAGCAAAGGCAGCATCGCTTGCTACTGCCCCGGCTTTTCCCCAGTTTTCTTTCTCAAGTTCAGTGATTAATACTTGAATTTTATCAGGGACAATCTGTAATAATGTTGTTGTAAGTTCGGTTACGGTATAAATAAATTCCTTTTTTTCTTCTGTTGACATGGTTGGCCAAGTTTTAAGCTCAATGAATGGCATAGAATCCTATCCTCCTCTATTAATAAATATGTCCTACGGAGTCAGTGATAACACGGCCTCAAGGTTTGAAGATGTCCACAACATGTATTATAAGCAGTATGTTTTACGATGGTAAGTACGCACTTTTAAGTTATATAGGCACCTAAAAGTAACATTTGCGATTGGTCGCTCTATTTTGAATCGAATGTAAACGAAGAAGAAAAAAAGAAATCCTGCATAGATGGTCGTCAGATGCAACGCAAAAACACCTCCAAGGTTGCTTCATATCTTGCGATACAAGAACATTCCCTTGAAGGTGTTTTGGTTTCGTCTCCGCTTCCTTATTTCATGCTATTCACTAATGAGAAAGGCAGCGAAATAGCTCCAATTCCAGTAAGTGCGTATAGTTGCTTTACATTTCTTAATTTAATGCAGCAATTTCCAAGGATATTTGCCTGATCATTTACTTATCTGTAAATGTGATTAACGAATTGTATATAAAGCTTTGGACCAAGGGATCAATTGGTCTAACATTTGATTAACAGAATCGGCTTGGACTGCTTTTGGTTTGAAATCAGTACCATTTTCAAAATCTGTGAATAGCGACAATGCTGGATGTACACGCACATCTGCAATCAATAGCTCACCCATAATACCGCGCAGATGCTCGGCTGCTCGTGCACCACCTACAGAGCCATAAGATACAATACCCGCAGCTTTGTTATTCCATTCTACACGTAGATAATCCAGTGCATTTTTGAGAGCACCTGTAATGGAATGATTGTACTCTTGTACGATGAATACAAATCCATCTTGTTTCGCAATCACTTCAGACCACGCTTGTGCACCAGAAGCATCTTGCCCTGGTTCACCTAGTAAAGGTAATTTGTAATCTGCAATATCAATAACTGTATAGTTCGCATCTCCCCGTTGATCTGCAATGTCTTTGACCCATTTTGCCACCTGCGGGCTTACACGACCTTCACGTGTTGATCCTATAATGATTCCGATATTTAATTCTGCCATTGCTTTTTCCTCCTTATTTTTTGAAGTAAAGAACTTGGTTAAAAACTTCATCCTTACTCTCACCTTTCAAAAATCCAAAAATATTTGAATTCGAATATCTTGATTTCGAGATGTATAGTAACATGATGATTCTCTTTTCGTCAACTTTTCTGCGCTGGGAAATAATTCAGAACATTAATATGTAAGATCACTTGGATGAATGAAATCACTCATAATTTAAAAGGGAATGGAAACAATATGATGTAAAGGAGGTTGCGTATGGAAAGTAATTGCGATTTATTTTCTCCTCAGCAGACTGATGTATATAATCAATTTCAACAGCTGTCCACGAAGATTAAGAGCATGTTGGCGTGCATGGATCAGGAAGATATCGATATTCTAAAAAATCTGAAGTTGCTCTCTAAAATATGTTCTGATACGGGAAAGCTGGTTTCCGCCTATCATTTGAGTCGACTTCTTCATCCCTATACAACGCAATGCAATGAAATTTTCAAAGCCATTAAGCTGCTGAGCGATCAACGGAAAGGTGCCCTTATTATCATTGAAAGAGAAGATAATATAAACGATTTGATCACCGTTGGCACTCCTCTATCCGCAGAGATCTCAAGTACGCTGTTAGTTTCCATTTTCCATACAGGGAGTCCGCTGCACGACGGTGCTGTCTTAATTCAGAAGGATACTATTGTCTCAGCGGCAAATGTACTACCGCTAACCCGGAAATTATACAAGACCAAGCTCGGTACTAGGCATCGCGCAGCGATTGGATTATCCGAAAATACAGATGCTCTAACCTTCATCGTATCTGAGGAAACAGGTGCGAAATCATTTACCTTTAACGGCTCGCTGTATGGATTCGAAATCCCTGACGAGTGAACTTAATCACCATTAGGAGTGCAATGTTAAATATGAAAAAACACAGTATCCATGATGATTTCTCGCAGCTCCGGATCGAAATGAACGAAAAGCTAACGGAAATCGAAAAAAAGGTGAATCAAAATATCGCCACTCTCAGTCATAATGATATTGGCATCATCGACATTGTCCAAAAGTTGTCTAGAGAACTGCTTGAATTGGAAACGACTGCCTCGACATACTTACTTAATCGTATGTTGTCCAAGTATACGAAATGCAGTACTGAATTATCTCTGGCCATACATAAACTTAGCCGAAAACGCCAAGAAGCTCTCATTGTAATAGAGGCTGACGACCCTGTAGCCCCGTTTATAAACGGGGGGATACCCATTAATGCGGTAATTACAAGTCAACTATTAGAATCTATATTTCAACCTGATAGTTTGCTTCAAGAAGGAGCTGTTCTCATTCAATCTGATTTGATTGTTTCCGCTTCCAACACCTTGCCATTAACTGAGCAAATTTTTTGGGATCGAGCAGCAGATATCCGGGAGTTATCAGCAATCGGCTTGTCAGAAAAGTGTGATGCATTGATTATATTAATCACGAACGGCGGTACAACCTATTTCTCATTGGAAGGCAATCTTTTTCCTTTCTCAGCTTCCTGAACAGCAACGGACAGAGTCATACTAATTACTGCCTGCTACGATCCATTTTGCGACGTCTACGGTACGTTTGGCTTGATGTTTTACTGCAGCCTGAACATCCTCTACCATTTTACCGTTTTGTACAGTTACGCTTGTCCCATAAGGATTTCCCCCGGCTGTAAAAAGGGATGGATCCGTATACCCTGGAGAAACTATAATGGCACCCCAGTGATACATAGCGGTATAGATTCCCAGAATGGTTTGCTCCTGCCCGCCATGGGGATTTTGGGCTGAAGCCATCGCGCTAACCACCTTATTAACTAACTTGCCATGGAACCATAACTTCCCGGTAGTATCTAAAAACTGTTTCAATTGTCCGGGCATTGTGCCATAACGTGTCGGCACGCTAAAAATAAGGGCATCCGCCCATTCAAGATCTTGAAGAGTTACGACGGGTACATCCTTCACATGATCAACATGTTCTTTCCACGCAGGATTCTCCAGTATTGTTTCTTCAGGGGCCAATTCCGGAACTTGTAATAGTCTTACTTCCGCCCCCTGCTCATTGCCGCCTTCCGCAGCCCATTGAGCCAAGCGATAATTCGTTCCTGTCATGCTGTAAAAAATAACTGCAAGTTTAACTGCACCCATCCTACTTGCTCCTATTCTTCATTTTGAATCATCATTTACTTCAAAACAAACTTACTATGAGTTTCGCCTCCTGATTCATGTTTCATACGTCCTCTTCCATCTGTGGCGGGATAGGTTCAGGTGAATCTCTGGAAAAGTATTTTATCCTGGGAGGTTCATTATTAAGTCGCTGTACAAATGCATGGAAACCATGAACGCTCCCAAGTAAAAACTACCCTTACCTATTCGTACGCACAATATGATCGGCTGTTCGAAATGCTAATGCAACCGTAGAATTTGTCGGGTTCGCTGCAGCAAGAACGGGTATCACGCTATTATCAGCGACGTAGAGACCGGTAACTCCATGAATTTCTCCATAACGGTTAGTCGCCGATGTAGCCGGGTCAGTTCCCATTCGGCAAGTACAAGATTCATGAACATCGCTACCTGGCGGAAATAAGGTAGGCTCCCCATCTAAGGTTACTCCCATTGCATTTGCGGATCGAGCAATGCCATCACGCATTTGCTGAATCACTGCATAATCTTTGTTGCTATAAGAAAAATCAACTTGGTTCAAAGGCACGCCGTATTCATCTTGACGGTTTGGATCTAAATAAACTCTATTCTCTGGCCTCGACTCCACTAAACCAAAGGCAGCATATACGATACTCAGTTGATCCGGGAGCACTTTATCCTCGAATTGCTGGTATGAGAAAAATTGATTAGGACCTAAGATTTGGATTTGATACGGGGATTCTCTTGTTTCACGTTTCAAGATTGCCAGGTTGCCAAGATTATCAGAAAACTCCCGACGGCTTATTTTCCCCGTACCCAATACAAATGAATGATTGGTTAAATAACGTCCGATTGCTGCTCCTTGTATCCCTGAATTGAGCAAAATGCGAGGCGTTTCCAACGTGCTTGCAGAAATGACAATATTTTTTGCTCGAATGGTATGCGTTTTTTTATCTGGAGATATTACATTGACGCCGGCTGCATTGCCATTTTCGTGGAGTACGCGGGTAGTATAGGCATCCAATGCTAGATCAAATGGTTTGCTATTCAGGGCGTAAGCAAGAAAATGAATGGAGCTGAACCATGCATTAGAATGAATTTCCCCCATACGTGGGCCTGACATATCAATGGCAAGAGGCATATCAGTTGCCTCTAGTACTCCACCTGCATGCAGCCGGTTCAAGAGAATCCTTTGCATAGTAGAGCCATCGGCATAAGATGTAGTGCAATGCAATACACGTTCTGCAGTCCTAAAATATGCGTCTAATTCTGCTGGATGAATAGGCCAAGATTGAAGTTGAAACTCTGCGGGCCTAGGACAAGCAGCATTCCAAAACAATGTTCTCCCGCCGAGAGCAAACGTTAACCTAGCTCCTGAAAATTCCGGAAGCCGCTCCCCGATAGGAGTAGAATTATCGGGCCATAATTGATCACGCATACGGTCGACATTCATGGTGGGGATATTTAATGCATGCGAATGAAATAGTTTATTCCCTTTTTCAAGAATCCCAATTCGCTTTGCCCCTTGGTTTTTCCATAACTCGCATAATCTATATAGCATCGCTCCCCCACCTGCGCCACTCCCCACAATAAGCACGTCATATTCTGTATTGGCCATTTCATCGAGCGATTTGGTAGGTATCCAATTATTAGGGTACACCCACATATGGATCATTCCTCTCCATCTTAGAGTCCACACCATTTTATTACCCGCTTCTTGTCTCATATTCCAAATTCAATAAGCATTCTGCTCCCTTTATTTTAATATCTTGATTTCGAGATAATTTATGTTATACTAACTTTTATAAAGCAGCTTATCATTAATTATTATTAGAAAAGGAGAGCAGCGTTCCAATACGAAGGTCTTCTAAATTGAAAATGAGGTTATGGGAAACAATAAAAATAAATGCAAAAGGAGCAATTATCATGGAGAAACATACAACAGGTATTCACCACATCACGGCATTTGCTAGAAACGCGCAAGAAAACATCGATTTTTATGCAGGGATACTAGGTATTCGTCTTGTAAAAAAGACAGTGAATTTCGATGCTCCTGAGGTGTATCATTTTTATTTCGGGAATGAAAACGGAAGTCCCGGAACGATTATGACATTTTTCCCTTGGGAAACGGGACGGAAAGGCCGTGTCGGAGGCGGACAAGTGGGAGTGACTTCGTTCGTCGTGCCTACGGGCTCCATGCACTTCTGGGAGGCGCGGTTGCAACATTTCGGTGTGCAAACAACCCGAACAAACAGATTTGGCGAACAATACTTGCAATTCTCGGATCATGACGGGCTGCAGCTCGAAATCGTGGCACGAGAGGATGGTCCGAATAGCAAATGGTCTTTTGGAGGAATCCCGGTGGATAAGGCCATTAAAGGGTTCGGAGGTGCTATATTATATAGTACTCAACCGAAGGCAACCTCTGAATTGCTTGAGAACGTGATGGGACTCGAAAAGATAGGAGAAGAAGGAGACTGGATGCGCTTCAAAGGGAGCGCCGATCTTGGCAATGTAATCGACATTAATATCGCACCAATGGAACGCGGGTCGGGCGGATACGGTACCGTGCACCATATCGCATGGCGCGCCACAGACTTTGCGGATCATGAGGAATGGAGAGAGCATGTTGCGCAATCCGGATATCACCCAACTCCGGTCATCGATCGTCAATATTTCAATGCGATCTATTTCCGCGAGCAGGGAGAAATCTTATTCGAGATTGCTACTGATCCTCCAGGATTCACCCGTGACGAGACATTTGAGGGACTGGGTACGAATTTGAAGCTGCCTGCACAATATGAACCGCACCGTGCACAAATCGAGAAGCTCCTGCCACCTATCCAGGTACGTGAATTGGAGGGGAAATAAATCATGCAGCATATTTTCCAAAAAGGCACGGATCCTTCGAAGCCTACACTCGTCCTGCTCCACGGTACCGGCGGAACTGAGCATGATTTGCTTCCGGTAGCGCAAATCGTATCGCCGGAGTCATCAGTACTGAGCGTTAGAGGGAATGTACTTGAGCACGGCATGCCCCGCTTTTTCCGCAGATTAAGCGAAGGCGTTTTTGATGAAGAGGATCTGATCGTTAGAACCAATGAGCTGAATGAATTTCTGAATGAAGCAGCGTCCAAATATGAGCTTGATCGCAACAACTTCATTGCAGTCGGTTACTCCAATGGGGCCAATATAGCTGGAAGCCTCTTATTTCACCACCAAGGTTCCCTAAGAGGAGCAATACTGCATCACCCTATGGTTCCGCGTCGCGGGCTGAAACTGCCCGACCTGTCCGGTACGCCTGTATTTATCGGTGCAGGAACGAACGATCCGATTTGCGCACCGCAAGAGACGGAAGAACTGCAGACGCTGTTAACCCAAGCAGGTGCACATGTAACCGTACATTGGGAGCAGCAAGGCCATCAATTAACGCATTCTGAGGTTCATGCAGCCTCATCTTGGTTGCAAAGCCATATTAATCAGGGGTGAGCCCATGTTAACCATTTATCCGGAGGAGCAAACCGAGCGGGATAATTATAAACTGCTCATCGGCAGCATCCTCCCGAGACCGATTGCGTTCATCACAACATTGTCTGCTGAAGGCGTACTAAATGCTGCACCTTATAGCTATTTCAATATCGTCTCTGCCGATCCGCCCATGGTTTCTGTATCCGTCCAAAGAAAAAATGGCGTTCGCAAAGATACGTCAAGAAATATGATGGAAACAGGTTCGTTTGTTGTTCATATATCGGATGAGGATTACATCGAGGCAATCAATCTAACCGCGGCCAATCTTCCGCCTGATGAGAGCGAAGTGGACTTCGCTCAACTCACTTCCATCCCAAGCACCATAATTAAGGTTCCAGGGATTGCCGAAGCCAAAATCCGCATGGAATGTACGTTAGAGCAATCTCTTGCTCTTGGCGGAACGCCTTCGTCTCCAGCATGTGATCTCATTATCGGGAGAGTCGTGTGCTTTCACATTGCGGAAGAATTGGTTGAGGGCGGGCGTATCGATGCACAACGATTAAAGCCTGTGAGCCGACTAGCCGGTAACAACTACTCGAAGCTAGGTGAAATCTTTAGCATTGATCGACCCAATTAATTGATAGTTTTGAGTTCGCAATCCTACAAATCAATGAATCACAATATCTTTAATCATAGTAAAGGCTGCCAATCATTTTGGCAGCCTTTCTTCACGTATTGATATTTTTTCATTTCCTACAAAAAAAATCGGAATTTAGTGTTTACAAGAATCCGATGTTGAGTTATATTTAACATAACTTCCAGATATTACTTGCAAAACTATCAGAGGAGTTGAATCCGTTTGAAGAAATTGCTTATGTCATTATCAGTACTGGTCGCCCTGGCTACAGCAGCACCTGCATATGCTTCCACTGCACCTGTCGATGCTGTCAAGCCTGAGGTTCAACAAACACAGAAGTTCGTTAAGTACTTTGCACTTCGTCCCAATGAACTGAGCTCACTGGAAGGGATCTATTTGAAGAAAGGCCAACAGCTTACGGTCTATGCACAAGGGAGCTATTCGTACTTTTCGGTATATGACTCGAGCAATCATCTCGGGACATTTTTCAACAGCAATGTAGGAAGAATTTTCACTGCGACTGAAGACGGGTATCTGTATTTGCAGTTTGCGGCACCTTCCACCTATACAATCAACCACATCACGGCTACTTATTTCATTAATTGACCTTAGGTTGATATAATACCGACCACATTTCTTGCAAAAACAAGAAATGGATCTGCTAGAAATGAAGACAGCGGCAGTTATGGACATAATTAGTCCACGGCTGTCGCTGTTTTTGTGGTTAAGAAGTGAACATTAGTATTTCATGAACGTAACCATAAATTTCGTATACTCGTATCTCACACTTTCCACCTTAATCAAGGCTTGATGCGCTTCGATAATAGATTTGGCTAAGGCCAAGCCAATCCCTACCGAATCATGCTTTTTGGAGCCTTTAGCTTTGTAGAATCGTTCAAAAATATGCGGCAATTCCTCAGCAGCAATCCCTTCTCCGAAGTCTTGAATCACGAGCTCTGTATAAATCGGTGTATCTTCAATTGCAATCTTAATCTTCTCACCCGGTTCGGAGTGTTCTATCGCATTCTTCAGCAGATTCAATAATGCTTCCTGCATCCATACTTTATCGTGAACAACGACTACTTCCTCCGGGGTATGCCAATCAATCGATATATGCTGATTGATAATCATGCTCTGTAAGCGATCTAGAGCATCCTCAATGGTCTCTACTAAATTGGCCGGTTCTTTCTCAAATGAAATAGCTCTTGCATCGATTTTTGCTACCTTCAACAAATTGTGAATCAAGACATTCATTCTTGAGATTTGCACATCATTATTTCCCAACAGTTGAACTTGCTGCTGGCGCGGCAAGCCTTCATTCATCATCATCTCGTTGTAGATGGATATGGTGGAAAGCGGCGTTTTTAATTGATGAGATATATCCTGCAGCATTTGTACTAGAAATGCTCTCTCTTCACGTAAATCCTGCATGCTTTTGCGAATAATATCTTTCATCGAACGAAAGGAAACTGCCAGTTTGGCGAGATCCCCTTCTTTGTTTTCATTGATGACAACCGAGTAATCCCCCTCGATGATTTTTTTGGCTGCCGAGGTAAGCTGTCTAATTTTATGGAAGATCATCTTGTGCTGCATGTAGCTTGCCAGAAGGAGCATACAACCGAAACACACCAATCCCCAATACATAAATTGATTATGGCGATCAATATGGTTATTTAGCAGCGGAAAAAGCTGCGATTCCAGACCCTCATATAATCCATACTGCCTTAAGATCTCTCTTCCTTTTTCCTGATAAGGAATGGAATCAGTCGAATGGCCCGTTAAGACCTTCATAATTACTGCTTCATTTTCAGGGTTTTGCTCAATCAATCTTGCAGTTATTCCCCCCCAAGATGCCACTGAATCGCTTTTCATTTGATTGTAGAACAATTGTTGTGCAATCACTTGATAACCTGTAAATAGCATGAACAGAACGGCTAGTATCACTATGTAGCGTTTCAACTCGGTAATTTTCATCATCTTACTCTCTATTCACATCCTTGCTCCAACGATAGCCCAATCCTCTTTGCGTCACAATGAACTGCGGATTTTTGGGATCACCCTCAACTTTGTCTCGTAAACGTCGAATGTATACGGATAGCGTATTTTCATCAAAGAAAACCTCATCTCCTTCTGTTATGTTTGACAGGAGTTCATCTCTCTTCAATGCTTTGTGCGCGTTCATCATGAACGTTAGCAGGAGCTTATATTCTAAATTCGTTACTGGTAGGCTGTCATGATTTTTGTACACCTTGACGAGGTTCATATCGATTTTGATATTTTCTGACGTTAAGATCGTTGAAGAAGCCCCAAGACGCGCTTGCTTGCGCAATTGCACTTTCACTCTGGACATCAGTTCCTTCACGCGAAAGGGCTTCGTAATGTAATCATCCCCTCCAATATCCAGTCCCATGACCACATTCGCTTCTTCATCAAGGGCGGTTAAGAAAATTACCGATGTATCACTGTGTTTTTTGAAATGCATACATAAATCATATCCATTTCCATCTGGTAGGCCGATATCTAGAATAATTAAATCAAAAGGTTGACGATCAAACTCTTGCTTCGCTTCTTTGACACTAGAGGCTTTGACTACCTCATACCCCTCATTTTTTAATGAAAATTCGATGGCTAGTCCAAGAGCTTCGTCATCTTCAACAAGCAGTATTGTACTCAACGTATGGCCCTCCTTCTCCTCTTTCTATTTCTGCCATAGGCCAACAAATCAGAATAGCCTGACTATACACATAGCCAGGCCCTTCGTATTATTCTTCCCTGATCACATCAATAATATTATCCTTTTGGATTTTTCGCAGCGGAATCAGAACCGATACATAACTGATGAACAAAGCGGCAGCAAATGTAAGGAGACAAGCCGCATAAGGGATCGTCCATTCAAGCTTCTTGATACCGGAGACAGCCACATATAATATATAAGAAAGTATACAACCGAAGAAGATCCCTTGTAAACTTCCGGACACGCCATATATGAGCGCTTCATAGATAATCATTTTTTTCAGATCTTTTTGCGACATGCCTATGGATTTTAATGCAGCCAGTTCTTTGCGCCTGATGATAATGCTGATTGTAATCGTATTGATGATATTCACACTGCCGATCAGAGAAATAACCGCAATAAAACCATATACGAGCACTTTAATCACAAGCTCTGATTCTTTCCTTGTTTTATTCTCGTCCAGCTGATTAACGATTGTAATCGAGTGATTGGTTCCAACGCTCTGCTGGATGTCCGCAACAGTCGCGCTAGATTGATCCACATCCTTCAAGTTGATTCGAAAACTAGCGTCCTGTTGGCTAACTTCAGATACATTACTAAGCAACTTCAACTGCTCCATAACTTGTTGTCTTGCTGATGTCTTACCATGTATATCATCTTGCAGATAGATGGTTAGATCCGATTTCGTGGACTCATTGTTCACGTATTTGGTTGCAAATGCAATATCCATAATCGACGAAAACGTAATAAACAATACACTGCTAATAATGATGGATAAGATGGTAATGGTATATCGATTTTTATTTCTCTTCACATTTTTTAGGGCCAGGCTCAATGGAAAAGACACTGGCTTTTTCAGCACCGTATTTTTTTGTTTCTTGATCGATTCTTTCCTTATGGATAACCTGCTGCTGATTGCCAGCAAGGGAGATATTCTGCCTGCAAAAAAAGCAGGATAATAGCTGGACGCCAGCACCGCTGTCAGGGGAATGAGCGAACTGATCAATATGATCGACCAATCGATATGAAAGAACGAGACGCTTGCACCCGTTTCTAATAACAGGTAGAAAATGAACTGTAGAGCTGCAAGTGCCAGGATGCTGCATACAATCCCAATCGGAATGGCGATAACAGCCAGCACAGCTGCTTCCCTCATGACGATGTGTCGAATCTGCTTGCGCGTCGCGCCGATGCTTCGGAGCAATCCGAACTGTTTCATCCGCTCAACGACACTAATTTGAAAAGCGTTATAGATGACGACAGCTGTCGCGACCACAACGATACTGATGACGATGACGAGCACAGCCAAAATTGAGCGATCCGACTGTGGCTTCAACACTCTGATCAATTCTTCATTGATAACCACATACTCATTGTCAGTGAATGATTTGATCTCGTCCAAAACTTCATTAAAGTTCGCGTTATGGTTGATTGTGATTAATATTTGGCCTTCTCCGATGGCAAAATCATGCTTATAGGTTAATAAGCGGCCAACTTTACTTTTCTGTGTAAACTCGCGATTGTCGAGCAACCCAACAAGTTTATAGGTTTCTCCATCCAATTGAAATGAATCACCGAGCTTAAGATTTTTATTAATATAAGGAAGCGTCCATGAATCTACAGCCGCCTCATGCTCATTTGCAGGTAATTGGCCATCCAGAAGGCTATAGGGTAAAAACTCCATTGCACGTTGATCGGCGAAATTCATTTGTACCGAAACGTCTCCAACTGGGATGGTTTTGCCCTGAGACATCAATCCATACGATTCGATTTGGGGATTATATCTGATCTTATTCAGTATCGCTTCATCGTAATTGGATATGCCGACATGAAACGAAAACCCATTTAGCTTTTTGATGTTTTCAATTTGGGAGAGCTGTGATCCCTTCATAAACAGACCGATCGTGGAAATTAACGCTACTGAGAGTACGATTCCGACCAAGGTCAAGATGGTTCGCTTGATATTCCCTTTTAAATACCGGCTGCTAAGTTGTTTGTAACTGCTGATCAACTTCATCCTCCCCCAGTCTATGCCTTATTCGCAGCTAGCTGTTGATCTGAAATAATACTGCCGTCTTCGATCGTAATGACCCGGTCGGAAGCCGAAGCAATCGATAAATCATGCGTAATCAACACAATGGTTTGATTGTATTTCTTCGCTGTCAAACGTAATAAATCCATGACTTCCTTTGTATTTTTCGTATCTAGGTTGCCTGTGGGCTCATCGGCCAGAATCAAATGTGGACGATTGATAAGCGCCCTGCCGATGGAGACCCGTTGCTGCTGGCCGCCAGATAGTTCGGATGGCAGATGAGTCTTCCGTTCCTGAAGCCCTAAGGTTTCAATAATTTCATCGAGATACGTCGTATCTACCTGTTCATTATCTAATATCATAGGCAACGCGATATTTTCCTGGACATTCAATACCGGAATCAAGTTAAAGAATTGAAAAATAAACCCGACCTTCCTTCTTCTGAATATCGAAAGCTCATCGTCCGAATAACCGTAAATACTATTTTCCCCGATGAATACTTGTCCTGAGGTCGGCCGATCCAATCCTCCTAATATATGCAGCAGTGTGCTTTTCCCCGAGCCGGACACACCTACGATGGAGACAAATTCTCCTTGCTGAATCGAAAGGTTAATCCCTTTTAACGCGTCTACCCTGCTATTGCCTTCGCCATAGCTCTTCACTACATTTTCCATGCGTACAACTTCCATACTGTCACCCACTTATCATGTAAAGTTCAAACTCTTACACTTAATTTTGAACATCTACAAAGTTTACTTTGTCTTCGCTATCAGGATACACACTTCTGACTTCATCCAAAATCTTGTTCACCTTCTCTTTATTTTTATAATCGTAGCTGTATCTTTGGAAATGAATTAATGAGAGCGTTGACTCTGCTTCCTTTAATTTGTTGTAAGTTTGGTCGTCAACAATAACAAGATCCATAGTTGGCATATACCCGATCCACGCCTGATGTTTCACATACTGTACGGGCACCATCTGACCATTCAAATCAATTTGACCATTCTTCGTTTCGTCAAATAAAGAGAATAACAGATTTTGACCATCCGATAATTCTTTGATGGAGGTAACTGGATCTGAAAGAATAGACACACTGTCAGGTTCTTTTCTGGCTCTAATAATCCCCTTCTTCATGAATTGCTCAGCTGTAGAACGAGTAATAACCGAATACTTCTCAACTCGAGTATCAAATTCCATACCCAATTCCTTCTGATCCTCCTCTGACAATTTCTTGGATATTGTTGTTGTTACCAGCTTCAGTTTGTAATCGATCATTTCTTTGCTTATATCTTTGTACTTCTCTTTGACTTTGCTCACATCTTGATTCGTTCCAATCACTACAATTCCATCGGCCGGTTGCGATGGTCCTTCTATATATCGTTTTACCCCAAATCCTATTCCTGCAAAAATAGCGATAACCAACACGAAACCAATTATTTTTTTCATCATGTCTGCTCCTTTTATCAAATTCATCTGATGTCTGGATTATAGATGACTTTGCTTCTCAAGTTAATGACTCTTGTCTAACCATTTTCATCATCTTCCTTACTTTTTAGTAAGAATCGAAATGAACACGTGACTTTTCCAGATAAAAATAGCGACAGTCATGGACCAAAATCGCCAGACTGCCGCTGTTTTATGTGTTTACGGACTTCTCTATTGAATACCACGCACATCAAATCGAACTATTCACTCGGCATAAAGCCAGATCCAAAAGCTTTCCTCATCTTCTGTTGAACAAGAAGCGCATCTTCATAAGAATCAGCCGTGACAATAAAGTCCACATTCTCCTTCATCTCTTTGAAACACTCTATGTTTATATCCTGAAAATCATCATCAAACCAAATCATGCCTGCCCAGATAGCTCCTTCCGCTTTATACTTTTTTAGGTCTGGGCTATGATAAAGCAAACTTCCTGAATTAATCCCTTTTATTTTTTCAAATATATACGTATCTAATGATATATACTTGTTCGAAATATCGATGCCGTCAATTCGAATGGAACCTACGAATTTATGTTGTCGTAGAAAAGGCCGAACGAATGTCCCGGATATGTAAATCGAGGTTTTCTTAAAAGATGAAGGGTCTTTCTCATTATAAGTTATAGCAGATCGAACCACATCGATCTTCTTAGGAAATTGGTAGACTTCTAAGAATATGAACGTTGGGATTCCAAATACAATTAGCACTGATAACAAGATGATTAAGGTAGTTTTGAATGTATCATTCAAATGTGGTTCAACTCCTATATGAAGTAATATAGATGAAATAAATACATATTTAACTATTCCGCTCAGAAATCGGAATCCCTTCAACCTCACTGTTTGATTAAGATCTATATGCTAATCATTTGGTCATATGAAAAAAAGCAAAAGAAGCCGATTTTCTATTTCAGAAAATCGGCTTCTGTCTCTATGCAGTAGCACTTCTAGTTGCTATGCGTTTACATTGCTTACTCACTCGAAATTCGTCTGCTCACGATAACCATAATAGCTGCCAGCACGAAGAAGTACATAGGCATCGTCACTAATGAGTCATTATGCAAATAGCTCATTCCGCTCGTAATCAGACTCACGATGAGATAATACCCTAATCCAAAAATAGCTCCTGCTGTCCCCAATACATCGCTGTAGCGCACTAGCGCTAAGCTTAGGCAGTTCGGAATGGCCATACCAATCCCAAGCAGAAGGATGAAGACGCAGGCGACAAATACACCCATGCACAACAGCGACGAGCTTAATCCACTAAGCGTAAAGCCGACCAACGCTCCAGCACCGAGTGCAGTTACGAGGCAACCGATCAGAATGATCTGCTCTGGCTTGTAAGTGGACAATAGTCTTTTCGACAGCATGGCTCCTATTATTGAAGACAACGCTACAAAAATACCAAAGAAGCCATAGATGCCAGGCGTCATCTCAAAGTATTCAATAAAAACGAAAGGCGCTTCTGCATAGTAACTGAACAGAATGCCATTCGTTGCGCCGATTAGAAAGCCAAATGCCCATACTCTGCCGTCTGCAATGAGGCGCTTGGCGACAGCTATTGTACTCACATTCGAGGTCGTCGTGGCAACTCTCGTCTCAGCTAAAGAAGCGAACGTGTACGCGAATATTGCCACACTCATCACGATAAGGGTTAGAAATACAGCCCTAAAGCCTAGCGACTGGTCAACCCAGCCCCCAATCAGAGGCCCAAGAGCCGGTGTAAAGGCAAGAGCTGCTGAGATTTGAGCAAATACAGCATGACGCTTCGAACCGTCGATGCTTTCTCGCAATATCGTTTGCGTCACAACCGACCCTGTACTTGCACCGAATGCCTGAATGAACCGACTTACCAATAGCCATTCCACGGAACCTGACAGGTAACAGCCTAGGCTACCGATTCCATATACGAAAATGCCCCACAGCATAGCAGGACGTCTGCCAATTGCATCCGATAACCTTCCCCAGCACAACACGCCAAATGCAAAACCAAGAAAATAAATGCTGAGCGTAAGCTGGATCATGTTGTTGCTTGCCTGCAATTGACTAGCAATGTCCGGCAAGGAAGGCGTGTATATCGTTTCACTGATTTGTGGAAATCCCACAAGAATAATAAACAAAAGCAATGATGGAGTTGAGATTTTTTGTGCCAAGTTGCATTCCCCCTATAATTTCGGAAATCTCAATTACATCATCGAAATGTCAGGGTATCGGGGGTTTGCATTTGATTAATCTTGCAAATGAGAGTGCCATAATAAGTGATCACCTTACAATGTTATAGGGGGGAATTCATAATATAACCCCCATTATAGCAAAACTTCTTAGCAAGAACCACCTATATCTACCCGTTCTAACTCCAATATGCTAGGCACCATTTAACTACGTTTCGATTTACCAATATTTACACAGGACAAATATGATAAAAATCACTCTATAATGTGAAATATGTCACAATCATTGTATTAATAATTGATTAAAATTGAAATGAGCATCAAACACATACCCTGTCAGTACGGAACAACACCAGAGATAACCGTAAAACAACGGAGATATTGAGTACATAGCTCACCCAACATCTGGTTTGCTTCGTCTGATTTCATTCGGGGGTATTGAAATTATGTTCATTTATAAAGAGATAGAAAGTGGAGGTTTTCACATGAGAAAGAAAGCAACAGCAACCATGATTCTCCTTCTGTCGCTCATGCTTATCATCGCAGGATGCGGCAGTAACGGGAACCAAACGCAGGGTCAAGACAATGCAGCAAAAACGGAGAAACCAGAAACAGAAGCTGTGTCCGGCGCTTCTAAAGCGAGCTATACCCCTATCGATCAATTGAAAGACAAATATGACATCATCATCATCGGTGCTGGCGGAGCGGGAATGACGGCTGCTCTTGAGGCCAAAGCCAAAGGCATGAATCCGGTTATTTTCGAAAAAATGCCGGCAGCTGGCGGAAATACGATGAAATCCTCTTCGGGTATGAATGCATCTCAGACCAAGTTCCAAAAAGAGCAAGGCATTGAAGACAATAACGACCTCTTCTTCGAACAAACATTAAAAGGCGGTCACGGTACGAACGACAAAGAAATGCTTCGTTACTTCGTAGACAATTCCGCAAGCGCAATCGACTGGTTGGATTCCATTGGCATTCGCTTGAACAACCTTACGATTACTGGCGGTATGAAGGAAAAACGTACACACCGTCCTGAAGACGGATCTGCTGTTGGACAATATCTCGTCAGCGGCTTGGTCAAGAATGTACAGTCCAAAGGAATTCCGGTTTTCGTAAATGCGAAAGTTACTGATATTACAGAAAAAGACGGAAAAGTGAACGGCGTTAAAGTCCTCTTCGAAGAGAAGGATGAGAAGAACATTGCCGCAAACGCAGTTGTTGTCACAACAGGCGGTTATGGTGCTAACATGGACATGATCTCCTCTGTTCGCCCTGATTTGAAAGGTCTCGTAACAACGAACCAAATCGGCAGCACTGGTGACGGCATTACGATGATTGAGAAGCTCGGCGGCGTAACTGTAGATATGGATCAAATTCAGGTTCACCCTACTGTACAGCAAGAGAAGTCCTATCTTATCGGGGAAGCAGTTCGCGGTGAAGGTGCAATCTTGGTTGATAAAGACGGCAAACGATTCACGAACGAGCTGGATACTCGCGATAACGTAACGGCAGCAATTAATAAACTGTCTGACAAAGCAGCTTACCTTGTATTTGATTCTGGCGTGAAATCCCGTGCAAAAGCTATTCAACAATACGACAAAATGGGATTTGTCATCCAAGGCGAAACGGTTGAAGATTTGGCCAAAGTAATGGGCGTTCCGGGCGACCAGCTCAAAGCTACACTTGATACATGGAACGGCGCGGTGAAAGACAAAAAAGATGCTGAATTCGGCAGAACAACAGGCATGGACAACGAATTGTCCGCTGGACCATTCTATGCAATCAAAATTGCTCCTGGTATCCACTACACAATGGGCGGCGTAAAAGTCAACACAAACACCGAAGTTGTAACCAAGGATGGCAAGGCTATAACAGGTCTCTACGCAGCAGGTGAAGTCATCGGCGGCCTGCACGGCGAGAACCGTATCGGCGGGAACTCCGTTGCAGATATCATTATCTTCGGTCGTCAAGCAGGTATTAAATCTGCTGAATTTGTAAAAGCACAATAAAGCTAGTATATCTCCCCCCTCAAACGCTTGGGCTCTTCGTAGTCCAAGCGTTTTATTTATCTGTACACACTCTCCTTCCAATGATCACCCCCTCTTGACGCTGGGAAAGTGACAGTTTGCTCGAATAATAAGCAATTAGAACTATTGATTGTAGACCTTTGTTCCTCTACTATCTAGCTATGATTTCCTTTCATTTGTGTGAATAAAAAGGAGTGGGATGAATTGAGAAAAGCACTAGTCGCTTCTCTAACTAGCGCTGCATTACTAGTCGGCCTAGGCACTGGCGTGTATGCAGGCACCAACCTGAAGAAGATTGAGGCTTACTTGGACAGCACTGCTAAGGTGAAGGTGAATGGAAAGGCAGTTCAGTTCAATGATGACAAGGGATTGGCACTGCAACCGATTAGGTATAACGGCAACGTATATGTACCGGTTAAAGGCATTGGCAGCGCATTGAATGTTGCTGTTGCCATCGACTCGAAAACAAATGAAATCATTGTGGGCGAAAAAGTAAACGGCACTCCTCTAAATGCAGAAATTTTTTCGAACTCTTACTACTCCAAAGACCCTGCACAAACGACCTACAGTGGCAAAAATTATAAGGAAGTCATCTATGATCATTCTGATAGTTCGCAAGCGCCATCCATCATCGTCACTCCTAACAAAAAATATCAGAAGATCGTCATCAAGCTTGCTGCAATCGATCAAGAGTTAACGAATATCGAGATTTCCGATCTCGACAAAAATGCACTGCTAAAGAAAGTAGATTCGATTCTTCCTGAAGATGGACTCAAAGAAATTGAAGCCAATATTGGCGGTGTAAAAAATGTTGTTATCAGCTTCCAAGTCAAAGGCGGCGGTGGATACTTTATTCCACTCATCGACTCCTATTATAAATAATCGTATACATAAAGGATGTGCTGCGGCACATCCTTTTTCTGTACATAATGTTTTCTGCTCCGTTTACAAAATAAATAACCGGCCGCTATTTTCTAGCAACCGGTAATACAATGAAATCCCTATTCTACATGCGTTTAT
Source organism: Paenibacillus sp. NAIST15-1 (assembly GCF_001894745.1). GTDB lineage: Bacteria > Bacillota > Bacilli > Paenibacillales > Paenibacillaceae > Paenibacillus_B > Paenibacillus_B suaedae. The sequence goes on along the minus strand of NZ_BBYF01000014.1, from coordinate 51,659 downwards.
AGCTTAAATCGATTCACCATCTCCTGCAGTTCTTCCGCCATTTGCTTCAACTGCCCGATCGAAGCAGAAATGGTCTCTACAGAGGCAAGCTGCTCCTCAGATGCAGCCGCCACCGATTGTACGGTGGAAGACGTATCTGCTGCAATCTTCGCCATTTCGTCAACTGAAGCAGTAATCTCCTCAGTACCTGCTGACATCTGTTCTGTCGCAGCTGATGTCTCCTGTACTTGCCCTGTCACTTGCTGCACCAGCGCCATGATATGCTCGAACATCTGCCCTGCCTGCGCAACAACCTTCATACCTGACGCAACATCCTGACGTACATAAGCCATTGCATTTACCGTTTCCTGCGTGCTGTTTTGCATTTCCACAATAAGCTCGGCTATTTGCTTGGCAGATTCACTAGACTGTTCAGCCAGCTTGCGTACCTCTCCGGCAACGACTGAGAACCCTCTGCCGCTCTCCCCGGCTCTTGCTGCTTCAATCGACGCATTGAGCGCAAGAAGATTCGTCTGCCCTGCAATATTCGTAATAACATCAATAATGTTCTCGATTTGCTGAGAATGATCATGCAGCTGTTCAACAGCAGATTCCGTTGTTTGTACGGATTGGTTAATTGACTTCATCTGCTCCATCGCATCGACGATCGTTGCATTGCCCTGCTCAGCTTGTATGGCCGAATGATTGGCCAATTCTGCAACGCTCGATGTATTTTCGACAATCGATTGAATACCGCGTGCAAATTCTTCAAGCGCAATTGCATTTTCCTCCGATGCTGTCTGCTGCAGCTGCGCACCCGATGCGACCTGTTCCATTGAAGCAGCAATATGCTCTGTCGCTTGCGCCGTTTCATTCGCATTGTCAGAGACTAAGCGTGAATTGTGAAGCAGTTGCACCGAACGCTCATGCACCGTGCTCATAATCGAGGACAAACCGTCTATCATCTTGTTGAAGTCCTTCATCAGCACCCCGATCTCATCCTTCGAATCATAGGAGCCGCGAACCGTGAGATCTCCTTGTTCTGCTTGTTTCATCAAGGTTTGCATTTGTCGAAGCGGCTTCACAATCAGATTGGCGATTACATATCCAACCAGCACGCATACAAGCAGTGAAATCATTCCGATGATTACGTTCGTCGTGGTGGAAGCTTTCGTTAGCTCCGTTGATTTCTTCGCTTGCTGCTCCGCCAAATTTTCATTCCACTTTACAAGCTCGGTCAACACTTCTTGTACCTTGCTGCGAGACTCGCGTACATTGCTTACGTAATAGTCATATGCCTCTTCGTTCTTATTCGCGATTGCCAACTCTATAGCACGAATATTACTATCGCGATATGGCTTTAGCGCCTTCTCATACGCAGCTACGAATGTTTTTTCCTCATCCGTTTGCAAGACTTCCTTATATTTCTTCATGAGTGTATCACTTTCACCACGGAAACGAGCAATAGATGCTTTGAGCTCACTATTCCGCCGATCATCACTGCTTGCCATTAATTCGAAAATGGCGGAGTCAATGGAACGGTTATTCACCATAATCTGCTTCACCCACATGATCGACATCAGATTATGCTTGAAAATGGTGTCGTTCTTATGATTGATCTCATTCATGGCGCGATACGAAGTCAGCGTACTTAATGCCAGCAGCAAAATGCCTACACCAACCAGTATAAAAATTTTAATTGAAATACGCAGATCCCTAAATCTAAACTTCATGCTTTCTCTCCCCTCTATTTAACTTTATCATTATCGACAAAATCAGACATAATTTTTATAGATGCTATGACTTTTTATCTGTTTTTCTGAAAATTTACTGCAAATACATCATATTCAAGGTACTCTGATCGTCAAATAAACACAACAAAAAACCCATCATTGAATGTACGCTGCCAGCCGCTGCAATCCAGCTCACGCACGTATATTCATGATGGGTCTCGTCTACAAAAAGAGAAGTACATTTGAATTTGTGATCGTAGAGGATCATGTTCCCTTGCTGCATCTTCATTCAGGTGAAGGACGGTCTTTTCATTTGAAATGAAGTCGTCGTCTTCTATCCATGCATCCCTGCCGCATACTTAAGCTTGATCGACATATTGTGCACACACCGCAAGTACCGTATGGTTCCTGTGTTCGCACGCATGATGACCGAGTGCGTCTCCACACGCTGACCAGGTAAGTTACGAACCCCATTCAGCAAGTCGCTATTCGTGATGCCTGTCGCTGCAAATATGATATCGCCTGTACCTACAAGCTGTTCCATTCGAAGCAATGAATCAGGCTGTTGAATCCCCATCCGCTTGCAGCGCTCTAGCTGTTCTCGACTCTGCACCATGAGCCGACCCTGCATTTCTCCTCCAAGACAGCGGAGAGCTGCTGCAGCCAGCACGCCTTCCGGTGCTCCGCCAGAACCGACGTACAGATCAACGCCACTCTCGATAATTGCCGGTACAATCGCACCGGATACATCCCCATGATCAAGCAACTTAATCCGAACTCCACTGCTGCGTAGGGCTTCAATAAGTTCACGATGGCGATCTCGTTGAAGAATCATGACCGTGAGATCTTCTACAGACTTGCCCAGCCTTGCTGCGGACTTCTCCAGTGTTACCTCAATCGGATCATCTAAATTGACGTGGCCTGCGAGCAGCGGGCCTACAGCTAGCTTCTGCATATACATATCTGGAGCGTGCAGAAGATTGCCCCTCTCTGCAATAGCGATGACTGACATTCCGTTATTTAATCCATTCGCAACAACTTCTGTTCCTTCTAGCGGATCCACTGCGACATCAACATCCGGCCCGAAGCGGCTCCCAACCTTCTCTCCAATATAGAGCATTGGTGCCTCATCCATTTCACCTTCACCGATTACAACCGTCCCATTAATCGGAACGGAATCGAACATTTCCCGAATAGCAGAGGTAGCGGCATAATCCGCGCCATGCTTGTCACCCCGGCCGATCCAGGAGGCTGACGCCAGAGCGCCTGCCTCTGTAACACGTGCGATTTCCAGAGCTAGCTGACGATCCATCTCCACTTCTCTCCCTTTTATCTACGACAAGTTGATTTCACTCACGTAATCAAATCCATGACAATGCCTGCAGTTTCCTCAATTGCTTTATCCGTCACATCGATGACAGGGCAACCTAATCGGTCGAACAATGAACGGGCATATTCCAATTCCTCGACGATGCGATCGAGCGAAGCATATCTAGCTAAGACAGGAAGCCCCATCGTCTTCAGCCGCTCAGAACGGATCTTCAATAGATGCTCAGCGTTCATCGTCAAACCGATTATTTTACTTGGGGAGATGCTGTACAAGTGCTCCGGCGGCTGAATTTCAGGCACTACCGGGTAATTGACAACCTTCTTCCCCTTATGAGCCAAGAAGACGCTCAATGGTGTTTTGGAGGTGCGAGAGACCCCTAACAGCACAATATCCGCCTTCAGGATCGCATGCAGATCCTTGCCATCATCACACTTGACAGCGAACTCCACGGCTTCAACGCGCTGAAAATAATCGGCATCCAAACGATGCAGCAATCCTGGCATTCGCTTCGGCTGATCCGCAAACGTATCGACGAAAGCTTGAATCATCGGCCCCATAACATCCACAGCTCGAACATTTAGACGGATTGCATGCTCTTTAATGGCTTCCCGCAATTCAGGCTGAACGAGCGTATACGCGACAAATCCTCCGGATTCGGCAGCCTCCTCCATCAACATGCGGAGCTCTTCCTCATTGCGCACATTCATATAGCGCTTAATCCTGATTTGCGGCGCTTCGAATTGGCGTATTGTCGCCTTCACTACAGCCTCTGCCGTCTCCCCGACGGAATCTGAACACACGGTTATCGTATATGACGCGTTCCCCATACGCTTCGTCCCCCTGCTAATCCTGGTCTACTTTGTCGAGCATCAGCTTGATGATCGTCGTCTTCGTTATTCGTCCTACGACATTCCCTTCCAGATCAGAACGATTCTCTGGGTAAGATACGACCGGAAGGCTGTCTACTTGGTGATGTATCATTTTACGCGCAGCTTCCAATACAGATTCCTCTGGCGTAATCGTTACAATATTCGGTTGTCTGGTCATCACCATGCTGACAGGCATCGAGGACGCATTCGGATTGCCTAATGTAACCTTAAGCAAATCCTTGCGCGAAATGACACCTGCAAGCTTGCCGCCTTCATCGGTTACAATGAGACTGCCGATATTCTCTAGGAATAAGGTGACAACCGCATCCTGTACTGTCGTCTTCACATCAACCACAACTGGCATGCCCTGAACCTGTCCGACCTTCATGTTGCGCAGGACGTAGGAATCCGACTCCTTCTTCTCCGCCTTCTCCCCGAGAAAATAGCCTACCTTGGGCTTTGCCGCAATATAATCGAGCATGACCAGCAAGGATAAATCCGCACGAATCGTAGGTCTACTGACCGTCAACATCTCCGCGATTTGTTCTCCCGTAATGGGGGCATGCTTCTTGACGATTTTAATAATTTCTAACTGTCTCGTTGTTAGTTCGATAGCGCATCCCTCCGTTTCATGCTATAAAGGTCGCCTTGAATCACGATCCCTGCCCATACGTGAAATACGTAGGATTCTGTTCATCATCTGACAAGATTATAGCATTCTGGGCGGACAGTGCGTAACTCCTGATTGCAGAAGATCACGCACTCCGCCCCGTAAGTCATGCGCAGGGTTATAAAGTCAAGCTAATCATACCGCTGCTTCTTGTGATGATTGATCTACTGGCCGTTCTCCTGCATGTGATTCTGCTTGTCGCCTTAATGCGCCTCCCAGACGGATCTGCGCCTGTGCCGCTGCAATACGAGCGACTGGAAGCCGATACGGAGAGCAGCTAACATAATCCAAGCCGATCTGATGACAGAACATAATGGATTCATAGTCACCACCATGCTCCCCACAAATGCTGGTCGTGAGCATCGGGTTAACGGAGCGGCCTTGATTGACCGCCATCTCAATCAGCTTCCCAACACCTTCCGTATCCAGCACTTGAAATGGATTATGAGGAAGCAGCTTATTTTCCACGTAATGCGTTAGGAATTTTCCCTCCGCGTCATCTCGACTGTAGCCAAATGTCATTTGCGTCAGATCATTCGTACCGAAGGAGAAGAAATCCGCCGAACGAGCAATTTCGCCTGCTGTTAATGCCGCGCGAGGCACTTCGATCATCGTTCCTACCTTATACATGCAATTACGTCTCTCTTCACCCAATACCTGTTCCGCCACGAGATCAACAATGTTACGCAGGAATTGCAGTTCATTAACGTGACCGACAAGTGGGATCATAATCTGTGGCTGAACTGCAACACCATCACGAAGACAACGCAGCACAGCTTGGAATATTGCTTCTACCTGCATCTCATAAATTTCGGGGAACATAATTCCAAGTCTACAGCCACGCTGTCCAAGCATTGGATTCGTTTCTTCCAGATCCCGAACTCGGCGGATCATCCGTTCAAGCTCCTTGCGCTCATATTCCTGCTCACGTTCTTCTTCTCCCGAGGAACGAAGTGCATCCAATCGCTCTGTAAGCTCCTCAAGATTCGGGAGGAATTCATGCAGCGGAGGATCAAGCAGGCGAATGGTAACCGGCAATCCGTTCATCTCACGGAACATATCTTCGAAGTCTGCACGCTGCATTGGCAGAAGCCGATTCAATGCCAGCTGACGATCGATATCCTTATCTGCCATAATCATTTGTTGTACGATAGGCACTCTTGCCGGTGACAGGAACATGTGCTCTGTTCTGCACAGGCCGATACCTTCCGCACCGAATTCTCTTGCTTTGCGGGCATCAGCTGGTGAATCCGCATTCGCGAGTACCTTCATCGCACGAATCTCATCCGCCCATTGCAAGATGAGCAGCATCTCGGGTGATACATTGGCATCTTGAAGCTCAATTCTCCCCGGTATTACCTGTCCACTGCCCCCATCAATCGTAATCCAATCTCCCTCTCGAAGGACATTCCCCTCGGCGATCAGCTGACGCTGCTCCTCATCAATCTGCAGCGCTTCACAGCCGCACACACACGGCTTACCCATCCCCCGAGCTACAACGGCAGCATGACTGGTCATACCGCCACGCAGTGTTACGATCCCTTCTGCGGCAACAATACCATGGATATCTTCCGGTGTTGTCTCCATCCGAAGGAGAATAACCGACTTCCCTAGTCGCTTCCACTCATCTGCTGTGTCGGCGTCGAATACCGCTTGCCCACATGCCGCGCCTGGTGAAGCAGGAAGCCCAGTCGCGATTGCACGATAGCCCACAGCTGTATGAAGCGAACGATGAAGCATATGATTCAGGTGCTGCACATCAATTCTCATTACGGCCTCTTCCTTGCTAATCAGGCCTTCCTTCACTAGATCGGCTGCAACTTGCAGGGCAGCTCTAGCATTGCGTTTGGCATTGCGGGTCTGGAGCAAATACAACTTCCCGTTCTCGATCGTAAACTCAATATCCTGCATATCCCGATATTGAAGCTCTAACTGCTTAGCGCATAAAGCCAGCTCCTCATAGGCATGTGGCATCGTTACTTCGAGCTGCGAGATAGAAACTGGCGTTCTTGTACCACCAACTACATCTTCACCCTGCGCGTTCATGAGGTATTCACCAAATAAGTCGGGTTCTCCTGTTGATGGGTTGCGTGTAAACAACACGCCTGTTCCACTTGTCTCCCCCATATTTCCGAATACCATCGACTGTATATTGACAGCAGTACCCTGATCGTGTGGGATGTGATGCACCTTCCGATATACCTTCGCTCTTGGACTCGACCAAGACAGAAATACAGCCTCAACTGCTTCTTGAAGCTGCTGCTTCACATCCTGAGGGAATAGGCGTTCCGAACGCACTTCAATGAGCTGCTTGAACTTCTGAACAAGAGAACACAGCGATTCTTCCGTAAGCTGTTGATCCTCGGTGCACCCAGCGAGCAGCTTTTCTTGCTGAAGTATGCGTTCGAAATGGACAGCCTCGATATTATAGACAACAGAGCCATACATTTGAATGAAGCGGCGATAACAGTCATAAGCGAATCTGCGATTTTGCGTGAGCTTAGCCAATCCTTCTACTGTCTGATCTGTAAGCCCAAGATTGAGTATCGTATCCATCATTCCAGGCATTGATGTCACAGCGCCTGATCGAACCGATACAAGCAGCGGGCATTCAGCACTGCCGAATCGGCGCTGCTGCACTCTTTCCAGTTCCACCATTGCACGCATTACTTCATCCATTAATCCCACGGGAAGTCGGCATCCATTGCTGTAATACTGTCTGCACATTTCTGTCGTTATGGTGAAGCCTGGCGGGACTGGGAGTCCCGCCTTCGTCATTTCAGCCAAATTAGCACCTTTGCCGCCCAGCAGCTCAGCATCCTCTTTGCCACCATTTCGGAACGAATTCACGCGCACACTTATCAAGCCGTAGCACTCCCCTCTTGCTCGCGGCACGCTTCTTTGTCACACACCATATATTTTGTCTTCACGCCATTCGTAGGCAGTGTATCAATAATGTCATCACAATATCGGCAAATGATTGTGCCCAAGTCGTTCTCTTTTACATACTGATCAATGAGCTCATCGATTTGGTTCCGCATGATTGTTCTACCTCCTCGGATTGGACGAACATATACTTAACGAAATCCGTTACACGGCATGCGTATGCCCATTCATTGTCATACCATGCCAGCAGCTTCACCTGATACCCTGATGTTTGAATTGATAACCCATCAATAATTGCAGATTTGTTGTTGCCAATATAATCGGAGGAGACAAGCGGCTCCTCATTGTATTCTACATAATGCCCCATGCCTTCCTTAATCGCATTTGTAAATGCGCGGACGATGTCTTCCTTCGTAACTTCACAGTGCAAATGAGCAGTAAGGTCGACTAAGGATACATTTTGCACGGGAACTCGCAAGGACAGACCCTGAACCCGCTCCGCCAGATGGGGCAGAATATCCTTCAAGGCTTTGCCAACTCCTGTTGAAGTTGGAATAATGGAGCTGCCGCAAGCACGGCCTCTTCTCCAGTCCGAATGTGCATTATCCAGATGCTTCTGATCATTCGTATACGCATGGACCGTCGTCATCCAACCGTAGCCCAAGCCAAATTCCTGATCAAGTACATGAAGAAGCGGAGCTAGACAATTCGTTGTGCAGGAAGCAGTAGAAATAAGTGTATGCTCCTGCGGATCATATGCGTGCTCGTTCACGCCCATTACGATAGTACAATCCAGATCCTTACCTGGGGCTGTCACGACAACCCGCTTCGCTCCCGCTTGCAGATGCAGGGATGCTTCTGAACGACTCTTAAACTTCCCTGTTGCATCAACGACAACATCAATTCCGTGCTCTCTCCATGGCAGCAGTTCTGGGTTGCGTTCGCTTACTAACGGAATCCGATGTCCCCGAATGATAAGGCATTGATCTCCCGCTTTAATATCTTCCTCCCAGCGACCGTGAATCGAATCATACTTCAAGAGATGCGCCAATTGATCAGGTGCACAGGTAGAATTAATAAGGCCAAGTGATGCACCGTTTCCATTCATGAACAGACTGCGAATAACTAATCTGCCGATTCTTCCTGTACCACTCACACCGAGTCGTTTCAGCATATATCGTTTGAACCTCCTTTGCTCAACTCATATATTACGTCATAATAAATTGAATTTCAATATATAATACACACTATATTCGATTTTATTTCCGTAATCAACGGTTTAAATGTGTATTATAATGAAAATTGGGTGCATATAATACGCATTATACACAACATTAAGCATGTCTTAATGACCACAAACAACCGAACATTCCTAGCCATAGGCTAGATCCCACAAAAAAGATGACCTCTGATCCATTCAGAAGTCATCTTTTGTGTATTCCATAGTAAGAAAGTATATTTTCCGTCTGCTTCTCTAGCCTTTACTCACAACCGCCGTTACCTTCTCTTGTTCAAAATACAAATGATCGTGGTTCTTGCATCCTGGGTTAAATGAGGTTCGACATATCGGGCACTCATAGTTACAACTAAGATACTCATGAATCGTGAGCTCCGTATGGCAATTGCCACATAAAATCGCCTTCGTACCCCATTCCGCTATTGGCCATACCATAGGCTCGTGATCCTCTGCCTCCTCATGACAATAATAGCAGCCATAATATGTATCACAACATTTGAACTTAATCGCAATTACGTCCACCTCTGAATGATAATGACGGCATCTCGTATTCGCGTCAATTGCGCCTTTCACCTGAATCATGCTCAACCCTCGCTTTAGGCTTTCTTCCTATTACTTTCTTATTGCTATCTTCAAATTAGCATGCTTCATATCTATCGCAAACATCATCTATCGTGCTAGCCCCTTGTATAGTACCTTGTCTCGTTTCTTCCTGTACAAGCATACCATATCTGTGAATGTTATTCCCTTAACCATAAGTAAATTGAAGAAAGACGGTTTTCTTTCTGAAAAATAGGTGAACACTGTTACCGACACGATATAACTCAAGGAGGTCAACATGAAGAAATTCGTATTCGCGTGCCTGCTGACAAGCTGTCTGCTGCTTAGCGCATGTGTAGCTAAGGAAACAATGGCCGGAGTGAAGTCTCCCAGTGTAAACGTAAATATAATTAACACGAAAGGAGATTCCATCGGTACGGCACAGCTATCTCAAGTCGGCAATAAGGTTCAAATGGCGATCGATGTCCAAGGTCTGTCACCAGGTAAGCATGGCATACACTTTCACGCGGTAGGCCGTTGCGATACCCCTGATTTCAAGACCGCCGAGGCCCATTTGAACCCAACTCATAAGGAGCATGGCTTTGAGAATCCGAAGGGCTACCATAGTGGCGATTTGCCAAATCTGGAGGTAGGCGAAGATGGCAAAGCTCAAGCCACCTTCACAACTGAGATGGTTACGCTGGAAAAGGATAAGCCGAACTCGCTGTTGAAGTCAGGCGGCACAGCGTTAATCATTCATGCACAGCCCGACGATTACAAGACAGATCCAGCAGGCAACTCAGGTGATCGCATTGCATGTGGGGTTATTCAATAGCAACTTGGTCATAACAATAAGGGGCTTCCATCCGTCATCCTTGATGATGTAATGGCAGCCCCTTATTATTTGCTAGACGCCATCTCCTATTTATGTGTAAATAGGTTTACCGCCTCATCCAACGATTTAAGCTGGCCAAGGGCCGAGTAATCTAACCATGGCTGCTGTTCAATCGCATGAACATTGCCGTTTTTAACCGCCTTTAGATGTTTCCAGATGGAGCTATCCTCCAACTCTTTGAACAGCTGCTGCGCAGCCTTGTCAGCAGATACCTCAAGCAGAATGTGATCAGGATCGAAATCCGGCAGCAGCTCGCTGGAGATGGATTGCGGCCCTTCCTTTCCTCGGCCTATACTTTCTAAGCCCTTGGCGGGTTTAATCCCCAAATCTTGATAAAGCAACGAGCCATAATTGCGATCTAATCCGTATACTCTGAGCTCTTTTTTCATGACGCGCAGCACTAACACCGTCTCGTCACCAAGCACTTGCTTGATCGTTTCTTTTGCTGTAGCGGCTTTTTGCTTATAATCGGCAATGAACGCTTCGGCCTCCTTTTCTTTGCCTAACGCCTTACCGAGTTGCTGCAACTGTTCTTGCCAGGTCGATTGCTTGAAATTAAGCACAATTGTCGGCGCAATCTTCTCAAGTTCATCCTTGCCCTTTATCAGCTCTTCCTGCGCGATGATAAGGTCTGGTTCCACGTTCACGAGCGCTTCAAGGTTGGGATCTTGGGAATTCCCTAAATTTTGCGTATGTGGCAAGAGATCAGTTACATGTGGGAGAAAATCTTTACCTTTTTGCGTTACCGCTCCTATCGGGGTAATTCCTAAAGCAAGCAAGTCGCTCGTAAAAGGAATAGATAATACCGCAATCCGTTTGTCTGCTCCTGCAATATCAGCTGGCGGCTTCGTATCGGAAGTGGCCGTTTGAACCTGTAATGATTTCCCCGATTCACTCTGTTTATTTGAGGGCACTTGCCCGCTGCATGCTGCAGTAATCATTACGAGTAATGTGCAGATACAAGTAAGTATCTTCATGCGATGACGTGTAATCATGATGCCAAAACCCCTTTATATGTTGTTTAAATGAAAATGATAATCATTATTATGATCGAACTCTATCCATTAATCCATGCCATATCTTTAGATATCTATTTGTATAATTTTTATTTTGCAGCCATGAGCAGACTTACGGCCTCGCTGAGTTGACTTTCAATTGACCGTGGAGAATACATCATCCATTTGTCCCAATCCAACACATGCACATTACCATACTTCACGGCAGGGAGACTGCGCCAGCCTTCGCTCTGCTGTAACTCTTTTATGGAATCTCTCGCCCACTCTCCAGACTTCGTTACAAGGAACAAATAGTCCGTATCGCAATCAGATAAATTTACTGTGGTCGCAGACATCCAATTAAAGACCGTTCCAGGCAAGTGCTTATCTATTTCTCTTCGAATTTGTTCAGGTGGTGATAAATTCAAAGATCGATAAAACACATGTCCAATGTTGCGCGCGCCATATAGTTTTACTTTATGATCGACAAATGTAAGCAGCCCAACCGTACCTTCCCCGATCATTGCTTTTACTTTTTTTTGGTCGCGCTCGACTCGTTCTTCGTGACGTGCTATCCATTCATAAGCTTCATTTTCTTTACCCACAAGACGGGCAATCTCGCGCATGTGTCCGAACACGTCTAAACGCTTCCAAGGAATCGTTACAATGGGAGCGATATCCCCAAAATACCTGTTCATTTGCTGGGAAATGTGATCCTTGCACAAAATCATATCGGGCTTGTTCATCAATAACGTTTCTCGATATCGTTCCCACATTCGATCATAGACTGGCATAGACATCATTGGCGCTTCTTTATCGATATGTATGGCTAATGGCTTCACGCCCAGTGTTAAAAGATGATCTGTGTATGGCTGAGAGAGTGACACGATATGCATATGCTGCTGCTTCATATATGCGGTTGGTGCGATTCCGCTGTATGTCTTAAATCGCCTGCTGAAATAAAACTCATCCTTGTATCCGACATCTTGGGCAATGTCGCGTATTTTACCGTTTGGCTGCAGCAATTGCTTCTTCGCCTGATTCATGCGCAGATCGGTCAAATACTCGATTGGACTCTTCTTCATTTTCCGTTTGAATAGTTGAGAGAAATAAGAAGGATTCATACCAGCCTGATCTGCTAGCTTGGCCAAGGTAATTTGCGTGGAAAATGCCTGCTGCATGTACTCAATTGTGTAATCCAGCAAATTGTCGGTGCTCTCTAATTTCGTGGACGTCCTGTTGTCAAATATGACGCTTAATATATCATGTAGATAAGACTGATAAGGGGAATGAGCCATACCCGTTATATAGGGGCTGTCCTTGCATAATAATCCAATCAACCGTCTAATGCGATGCTGCTCGACCCGTATTTCCCCGCTAACAGGCAAAGTCAACTCCTTCTCATATACTCTTCTCTTATCGCTCCATTCCATTGCGCGATAGATGTCGAACTCGATTTTATAGAGGTGCAGTCCATGTTCCGCGGCGCATTCAGCTGCAAGTACGGATCCGACCGGCAATAGAAAAACAGTATTCGGCAGCAGCTCGGCAGCATCACATCCGTCGTTCATGTACAATTTTCCCTTACCGTTCACCACATACAGTAACATATGAGATATAAGCTCTTGTTTCGCCCATCGACTACCATCGTGAATCTCAACCTGCTCCATTTGTTTGATTTCCAACAAGGTCTTATGTAAAAAGGCGTTGTGTATATCCTCTTTCACTACTTTCCTCCTACTCCTATCATTCGTTAACCACGAATGTTTAATTAATAATGATTCTCAATATCAGGGACTTATTTTCTCATGTTCGTTTTCATTTGTCCATAGATGATGTATGATGACCGTTCAACAAACGTAAAAAGGCTGCCCCTTGTCACACTAGTGACTTGGGCAGCCCTTCGTTATTCAATTTAGAAGTCGAAATTGTCAGGATCTGGACCGACACGATGATGTTGATTCAATCCGTCAATGCGCTCCATCTCTTCTGGTGTCAATTCAAAATCGAAAATGGAGGCATTCTCTACGATCCGATGTTCCTTAATCGATTTCGGAATGGTAATGACGCCATGCTGCAAATCCCAGCGCAAGATTACTTGCGCAACCGATTTTCCGTGTTTGCTAGCAATTTCTTGCAATTCAGGTTGATCAAGCAGTTGTCCTTGCATAAGCGGAGACCATGCCTCAAACTGAATGCCTTGCTCCAAGCAAAATTCGCGCAGCTCTTGCTGTGTCAAGCGTGGATGGAATTCGACTTGGTCGATCATCGGCTTGATTTCTGCATCCTTCATTAAATCTTGCAAATGATGAATGTGGAAGTTGCTCACCCCAATTGCTTTCACGCGGCCAGCTTTATAAAGGGTCTCCAACGCTCTCCATGCGTCTTTAATCTTACCTTCTACCGGCCAATGAATCAGATACAAATCCAAATATTCGAGACCGAGCTTCTTCAAGCTTGCATCATAGGCTGCAAGTGTAGATTCATAACCCAAGTCCGCATTCCACACTTTCGAAGTGATGAACAAGTCTTCTCTCGCGATACCCGCTTCTTTCAATCCGATTTGGATTCCTTGTCCTACGCCTTCTTCATTTCCATATATAGCTGCAGTATCAATACTGCGGTATCCATTCTTGATTGCTGCCGCAACGGAATCAACAACTTCGGAACCGTCATTCACCTTGAACACGCCAAGTCCGAACCACGGCATTGTCACTCCATTATGCAATGTAACTCTATCTTGTAAATTCGATGCCATTTCACGTTCCTCCTAAGTCTTCTTCATAAGAATCCACCTGTACACGTCATGTGATCGGCGAATTTCGCCATAACGTGATACATGCATTATGGCTTACATGGAATCGAAATGGAAGTACGCACTTTGAAGTGTTCTAGTAACCTAAAAGTAACCTTGTTACCTTCAAGTAACTGTAATTGGCTCTGCCTGTTTTCTTTTAATTTCTCGGGTATACCTAACTATAGCATCAACATACCTACATAATTGTACGATTAATGCCATAAATCAAGAATTCCAAATTACATTATTTTGGTATGGTAATAACTATAAAATTACACATTGTGCTAGTATTGTTATGGAGAGGAGAATTCATATGGATGTCATGGATGTGGAGTCTTTTTTGCAGCGTGAGAACAAGATTCTTAAAGAGCTAAGCGTAAAGATTGGTCAAGCAGGATGGATGGTAACTTCTACAGGTGAGGAATCATGGAATGATGCGTTGGAGGTTGCTCAAAATGAATGGAAGCGTTATTTATCAGATACAGAGCGGTTCGCCCTCATTACGAAGCACCTAGAGAATAAGCAGCTTACATCATTACAACAACGTCAGCTTACAGAGCTTCACCACTTGATGATCAATCAACAGTTAGATCCGCAGCTGGCTGAACGCTCTACTCGCATGACGAAGGAACTAGTGGACATTTTCAATTCCTACCGTCCTACCATACAGAACCAGCATGTATCGAATAATGATATTCGCACGATTCTGGAAACGAGTCTTGATCCGGAAGAACGCAAGCAGGCATGGCTCGCTAGCAAGCAAATCGGCAAGCAGGTCTGCGATCGCGCACTGCAGCTTATCCAGCAGCGCAATGAAGAGGCTCGCACACTTGGTTACGACAATTATTATCAGATGCAATATAGCGCGCAGGATCTCGATCTTGACGTCGTGTTTGCCTTAATGGATGAGCTGCTTGTCCAGAGTGAAGAACCGTATCGGCTCGTGAAGCAGCAAATTGACGAGGAACTAGCTCAAAAGTTTCGTATTACGGTATCGCAGCTTAGGCCGTGGCATTATTCAGATCCGTTCTTTCAAAGTACGCCTGCCGTCAGTGAATGGAGTATGGCTGAGTATTTACAAAATGAAAGGATGGAAGCCATTACAGCAGAGACGTTTCAAAGCATGGGGCTCAATATCACAGATGTAATCGCACGCAGTGACCTATATCCGCGCGATAAGAAATATCCATATGGGTATTGCACGGATATGGGACGTACGGGCGAACCACGCGTCATGATGAGCATGAATCCGAGCGAATTTTGGATGAGTGTGATGCTGCACGAGTTCGGTCATGCGGCATATGAGAAAAATATTGACGCAGCGCTGCCTTTCCTTCTACGCAAGCCTGCCCATACGCTTACTACCGAAGCGATTGCGATGCTCTTTGGCCGAATGACAAAGGATCAGGATTGGATTACCCGCTTCATCAAGCCGGAACCCACCGCCTTTTCATCCCATGCCTCTGCCCTGCGCGATACTCTTCAACGCGAGATGCTGGTCAGTATGAGATGGTATATTACATTTGTGAAGTTCGAGCGGGAGCTGTATGAGCGTCCGCATACCAATGTGAATGAACGTTGGTGGCAGCTCGTAGAAGAGATCCAGCACTTGCAAGCGCCAGAGGATACCCGGCATCCGGACTGGGCTGCCAAGATGCATTTCACGCTCGCTCCCGTAAGCTATCAAAGCTATATATTAGGTGAGCTGACCGCTTCCCAACTGCATCATTATATCATGACGAACATTTCGCGAGACTTGTTCTCTCTAGAAGCTGGAACTTATGTAAAGGAGCAAGTTTTCTTCCCTGGCGCGACATGGACATGGAATGATCTATTGAAACGTGCAACGGGCGAGCCACTTCATCCTAAGTATTTTGTCCAACAGTTCGTAAGCTCGCACTGCAAACAATAATACAACAATCGTACTCGTACATATGGGGAATGCAAGAGAGAATAATATCTCGCTGCGCATTCCCCTTGCACGTTCTAATGAGAAGTGATGTTCACCGGGTTCACTGGACTTCCTATTTGAACCGGATCAACTCGGCGGAATAAAAACGACGAATCTTGCAAAAAGGCATGCAAATACGTTTGTGCAAATACCTGTTCGGATTTCAGATTTTCCGTCTCTTCCGGATTTGCAGCATGATGACAGTAGTTCTCGATCATAAACATGATAAAAAAACACTCCACCTGCTGAATATAGCCGCTAGACAGCTTTTTCACATTTTCATATCCTGCAATAAACTGCTTGCGCTGCTTTACACCAAGTCCTAATAGTGCACCCGCCATATCATAAAGATAATAACCATAACCGCACCGACCAAAATCAATCGGACGTGGCTCTTCCCCGGTATATACAACATTCCCTGTATGCAAATCAGCATGAATCAGACCATATGTGTCAGCACTTCGTTCCATCCCGGCAACTTGAGCAATAACCTTATCGGCCGCTGCTTGATAGAGATCCCAACCTTGCTCGGCTAAAAATCGAGGGTAATATCGTTCGAGCTTCTTGAACTCCTTTCTAAAACTGTCAATGCCCCAGGCGGGACGTGTGAAATCAGAGGAAGGAACATAATGTGCAGCTTCCTCATGGAGTCGTGCCATCATCGTACCCGTTCGATACGCTTGGCTATCCGTTAATGCCATAGCATGCTCCCCTTCTACCCATCTCATCAACGTGACATCGGGCCTGCAATAACCCGTTTCCGTTTCCACTTCAATTACATAGGATCCATCCTTGCTCGCCACCCCAGTCGGCACTGTCAGCTCCGTCGAATGATGCAACATCTGAAGAAAGGCGAGTTCGGAAGCAATCTCATCTCGACTGCACCGATCCGAGTGAATACGCATTAGATAACGTTCTTGAGGAGTCGCTTCAATCATATACGTAATCGTATCCGACAACTGTATGAACTGGATTTTTTCCCATGCGATGTCATACTTCTGAATAGCATTTAGCGCCACATTTCTCGCACGTGCCAGCAGCACATGTTTCTCTTCGTTCTTGTCGAATTGAAAGAATGAAATCATTTTTCTCCACTCCAATATTGAGCATATTCGAGCACTTTGCCACATGAAGTTCGTGTCGAAGCTTGGATGTTCTTGTCGAACTATTTCTCGGTCGACACATTCATAAGCTGCTCTTACAGCCTTTATTGTAGTAGGTGCACTCCAAGCAACATAGGGAATAAATCATTTAAAACAAACATTACAAACACGCTGCAAGAAGCTGCAACATGTTGCTAATAAAAAAGACTGCACCAGATCCCTCTGATGCAGTCTTTACATCCAAATCACTATGATTTTGTATATACAATCTTCTTAATGGTGTCCGAGGATAAGCAATATTGCTCTGCAAGCTCATCTACCGTTGAGCCCGTTGCAAAGGAATGACGAATAGCCGTGTTCCGCCTGTTCAACATCTTCCTGCTTCCCGATTGTTCGCCCCATTTCTTATGCTGCGACTTCGGCGCAGGGACATACAGCAGTCCGCCTTGTATATATTTTTGAATCTCTTGTATCAATGAATCGGGTAATACTCGATCTGCATTTACATATTTCATCTTCGCTCTACTCCTTACAGAAATGTACTGTGAAGAGAGCAAAGTCTAAGCTATCAACTTCATAACTTCATTTGAAGTCATGGCGGTATCTATATCGTTCAGGCTTCAGCTCTATACAAACAACCGCCGTTGTTCATAGTTCAGACTTTGCATAGAGCGCATCTGTAACCTACCGTTATCAGTCATGGCGATTCTCCTTATCAAAGAAAATAAAGAAATAAACTAGCGATAGCCCTTAGCTGATTTTCCCCATATATTACTCCTCGCTTTGTAAGAGTCTCTCGTTTATATGATGTACCTCCATATAATTGCGTCCATGATCTGCAGACTACTCTTCAACCCGCTTCAGCACTTGAATGAGCAGAATCATCAGTAGCACCGCATATCCAATAGATAACCCGATCGTACCAACAGTTGATGCCATCGTATAACTGCTATAGTTCAGCAGCATATTCATCGTATGATAGGCAGGCGGAAATACCCATGATAGCAGCGCACCTGCTATGCCTGCTTTTGCGATAAGTGCTCCTTGACAGAAGGACAGTGCAAGAATAAGCAGTATCCCGCCAATTGCATAGCTAGCACGCTCCACCCGCTTCGCGAAGTACAGCGATATCGCAATTCCGAGGAGTGCAGAGCTGAGGTGCGTGAACAGCCCGACAATGAGATGCTCGAACCGAATAGGCTCGTCAAATTTATTGAAAACGATTGGGTAAGCAATTGCAACCACAACAATGAAACACATGATAAGCGCAACCGAACAAATAAGCCCGATCAGATAGAGTGCTCGGCTCTTCACATGCAAGATCGTCAATTCCTCCTGAACCGAGTGCTCCGTCTTCAGGAAGCTGTAACTGAACCAAGCTGCAATGACATAAATCAGCATCGTCGTGAACGAGAAGCTGCCCATAATCGGGTTCGGTGTATACGTATAGAACAATCCCAAACTAATCAAGAACGTAAATAACGGCGGTATGTAGCGATATGATCGACTGTAGTTCCGCAGCAAGTACCTTATGGTTGCTTTAAACATATTCGCGTCCCTCCTGTCGAGAAGGCTGCTGCGCATAATTTGAACCAGTATATCCATGGGTGGCACTTGCTTGAACGGATACAATCGAACATTTCCGCATTAGCAGCTCTAACAGCACGTGATCTGAATCATGCTGCCTCGAACGTATGACATACCTGCCCGAGATTGTATCATGATCTTTATAACCGAGAATCCCTTCGATTTGACCGATATCATCACTTATAGACAGAGATGTCGGTACCATCACCTCAATCCGCATATCTTCCTCGAGCGGACGAACCTCTGTAATTGCAATAGATCCACGGTGAATGCTTACGCATCGATCCGCCAGCTGCTCGACCAAAGATGCCTCATGACATGACATTACCATTGCAATGCCTTGCTGCTTCATATGTCTGAGCAGACGAATAAGCTCTCGCTGTGAGTCCGCATCCAATCCGGATAGAGGCTCGTCCAGCAGCAATATATCAGGCTTATTCAGTACAGCTTGCATGAGGTTTACCTTTTGCAGCATCCCTTTGGAGAAAGTATTCATTCTTCGTGCAGCTGCATCCTCCATTTTGAACAAGGCAAACAATTCATCCAGCCGTGCAGATATGGCTTCCTTGCTCATCCCTTGCATACCACCCATGGAAAATAGGTACTCTTCCGGTGTAAGCCGCAGCTTCGGCAGTCGATCAGGAACGAAGCCAATACGCTGCTTGCTGCCCCCTTGACGATGAATCATCCCGCTCGTCGGCTTTGCTAGTCCGGCAATTAAGCGGAGTAGCGTACTTTTCCCCGAACCATTCTTTCCTGTAATCGATACTGCTTCATGCGCCCCGATAGACAATTCTACATGTTGCAGGATGACACGACGATCATAGCTCTTTGTCACTTGCTCCAACTTTACTAACCCTTCCAATCAGATATCCTCCCGAATCTATCATTTCCACTAAAAACAAACATGCACATCCTATATAATACCAGTATTTTCACAGGTTGTAACAGCAAGTATGGACGAACATACGTTGTCTATCCACAGCACTGTCATTCGATATCCAGCTCATGACCGAACCGTTGACAAAACACTTTGTTCTGTTCGCTATTTTCCATTGAGCATATGAACATCTTCTTTCTTGCCCGCGTAAGATTACATCGTCAGATGGAATCAATATCCTTCCTGCGATTGATGTTGTTAGCTTTAAGGTTCGCTACAATTAGATGTTGTAGCTACTAATTGTGACGTACGTTGATCAAAGAAATCCTTCCCGTTCGCTCGGAGAGTGTGCGGAGAACTAAGCAAGCAACCCTCATAATTCTTGTAAATTACGATAGAGAGGACTACAACCTATGCTTACGATCATCATGACAACTTTGGGAACGGTAATGCTCCTCGTCATTATTTTTGCTTGTGTATCTATACACTGGATACGTAGAAGCTTTCGGATTACACCTGCAAATCGCAATCGTTTCGATTTCCCTCACCCAGAACCAATGACGAATCATCAAGCGAAGTACGTTTTACGGACGATACAGACAAATGCAATTGCAGATTGGGAACGACGATACGAAGCTCTTCTACTGCACATGATCTCGCATGGAGATTTGGTAGAGGCATGGGGATTCCGTACCTCTCTCGTTGTACAAGGAAGAACGAACAAATCACAATGGAGCGATCTTTTCATTTACAAGCTTCCTCCGGACATGAGCGCAGCGGAATTTACGGCGAAGGAACAGGCGTATGTAAAGGATGTCGATCCTTGCATGACTGAACAGCTCCGCTCACACAGCCGAATCGTACAGGCTCATCTTATCCCTAGCTGTGTAATCGGAGATGAGTCGAACTTGCCGCCAGAATGTGCATTCTATGTTGAATATATCTCGGTACAGCCTGACGCTATACAAAACTATACGCACAGTATGAACGAAATTACCGCACCAGCGATGTCTATGCTCAGCAAGCAGGGAGATATACACTCCTTTACGGTATTTGAAATGGATATCGATACGGATGTTACAACTACTGCTACCCACAAAAGGTGGAACCAAATTCATATTACCGCCGGTTCACCGCTCTCGTTCATTCCATTCAGTTCCCGCTTCAACCGTGCAATTACAACAGTGCATCCGCAGGTCGGAGGAATAGAAGGCGCAATCAAACAATGGGAGAAATGGTGCTTGTATGAGCGGGTTGATGTAATGAAGCTATTATGGCACTGTCGCGACTCCAAGCAAACCGAATAATACACGAACAGAGCCCATGATGCATACATGGGCTCTGTTTTACCTATTTACTATCCACAATTTTCGCGAAACGACTTCCCTGAACCATGGTTAGGCTCGTCATAAGCGGCTGCAGCAGGGTGAAGATTAACACGCACAGTACAGTGGTGAATACCGTAATCTGAAGCGGCATTCCCGTATATAACAGATGAAATAAACTTGTTGTCAGCGTCAATGGAGCAAGCGCGAATACAAGACTCACCCACGGCCGCTGCAAGACCATAACCGGATTGCGCTTATTCAGTGTACACCCGATGACGATGCAGTGAATAAGAAGCGGGAGCAGGAATAGGTAGCTTGCTCCAGGGATAAGCCCTAACACAACGATTAGAAGCAGGAAGTAGAACAGCATTCCGGTTAGGATCATTTCCAAGACGTTGACCCTATGCCTAGTCAGACGTGTGAATACGAGATGAACTAGCAGTGCGATCAGTACAAAAGCAAGATTGACCTGAGCCGGTATGAAAGCCGATTGCAATGGCATCCCCGCCACTGAGCTTCCAATATACATAATCCCTACAAACAGCAAGTAAGCGACCACAACAGATGTAATGATGCTTCCTAGTGTAAGCAGGAAGCTGAGCGCCATTCCCTTCAATGCAATTGCCTTCTTCCTGAAGAGCACCACGATACAGAGAAGCCACCCTATACCAATGAGAATGGACATCGGGATCGTCCAGGAAGCAGGATAATGAAGAAGCATCGTAAACCAGTTAAAATAGACCCGATCGGAATCATTCACTTCCTCTAAATCCATACTTCCGAACCGCATAGCTGCCCCAAGTGCATTCTCGCCATGGTGCTGTAGTGTTGCTAGTGTTACATTGTCGGGCGTATCTTGATCGGTATGGTATTTGTCCCAGCCATCGATATATGCGAAATTAAGACCTGGTATGCCAGCATTCAGTGAGACGGTCAAATCCGTATCATTCGGCATCGTCCGATACAAGTCGCCTAACAGAGAACTGCTAACTGGAGACACCGCGAACGAGGCAAATTCAGAAATAAGCTGCCCATTATTTCGGCTCGTTTGGAACATGATTGACGGACCTCTCGAACCTCTCGCCTCGAAATTCACGACAAGGCCGATCTGTTCACGAACTTTATTGTCAAACCAGAAAGCCTCTGCTCCAAGCATCCCTTTCTCTTCACCATCAGTCAGCACGAACCAAATGTCCCGATCCATAGGCGGACCAGCCTGTAGAATGCGTGCCGTCTCCAAGAGTGCCGCAACCCCAACCGCATCGTCATTAGCCCCTGGGCCAAACGGTGTAGAATCGTAATGAGCCGTCAGCATCAATGCTTTACCTGGTTTGGTTCCTTTATGTACTCCAATGATATTGTGCAGCTCAAACGACTCGGAGATGCCTCTATACTGCCCTGTCCATGGATACGTGTTCACATTTGGCTGCAGCCCTAATAACTCCATTTGCTCAACTAAATATGTTCGCACCCTCTCATTCTCTACCGAACCTGATGGATGCGGCAGCTGTGCGATGGCCCTCACATGCTCCATAGCTCTAACCGCTGAAAATTGTTCTATCGGTGCATTCTCTCCTTTTGGCACCGGCGGCTGCTCAGACCATAGTGTTGCGAGAACAAGCATTATACAGATGACGGCAATACCAAGCGTACTCCATCTTGTCTTATACGTCTGTTTCACTCTGACCGTCTTCCCCACATTCGACTACCCCCTAATCATCC
Source organism: Paenibacillus sp. NAIST15-1 (assembly GCF_001894745.1). GTDB lineage: Bacteria > Bacillota > Bacilli > Paenibacillales > Paenibacillaceae > Paenibacillus_B > Paenibacillus_B suaedae. The sequence goes on along the minus strand of NZ_BBYF01000014.1, from coordinate 29,157 downwards.
TTTTATTTTTACTTTTAGGAATAATTTACCTAGTAAGATAGAGCTATCATATATGACCTCCCCTACAAGTACAAGACTTAAATCTGAGCGCGTACTACTTCAAATTCATTAAGAAATTTCTGTTTTTCTGAACTTAGCAATACTTACAAAACAACAAACCTTCTTACCGCCTACCTCTCAGCAGCTTAAGTACCGATTCTTGTCTTACATTCATTTGTAAATCATTTATTAACATACTATGTATTATGTAAACTACTACTACCACAATGTGCAAGATCGCTATATAATACAATCTGTGCTATGCACATTCTATTTTACAGGCCTTACATAGGAGAGTGACTATCGTTGAATTGGTGGGACATGTTTGTTGGATTTATTTTAGGCGTGGTAGAAGGCCTGACTGAGTTTGCTCCGGTCTCTTCGACCGGGCATATGATTCTAGTGGATGATTTTATGCTTCATTCAAAAGAGATATTCAGCCCTCAAATGGCGAATATGTTCAAGGTCGTGATCCAGCTCGGCTCCATCCTTGCGGTTGTTGTTGTGTTTTGGGATCGTTTTTTCCAGCTGCTTGGGTTGAAGCGCGCTCCAATTGATCCAGAGCTAGGTAGAGCGGGACATTCCAGATTGAAGCTCACACAAGTGCTCGTTGGATTAATCCCAGCAGCAGTGCTTGGATTACTGTTCGAAAAGTATATTGATCAATACTTATTTTCCATCCAGACTGTGCTGATCGGCCTTGTGCTCGGAGCAGTGCTCATGATCGCAGCAGACTGGTTCCGCCCTGCAAAGCCAACGGCAAAGACGGTGGATCAGGTAACATACAAGCAAGCATTTGGCATCGGCTTGTTCCAATGTCTTGGCCTATGGCCAGGATTCTCCCGTTCCGGTTCTACAATCTCAGGCGGGGTACTGCTGGGGATGAGTCACCGTGCGGCTGCTGATTTTACATTCATTATGGCCGTACCTGTCATGGCTGGAGCGAGCGGATTATCCCTGCTGAAGCATTGGAAGGATTTCTCTATGGATGCGCTGCCGTTCTTCATCGTCGGCTTCATTAGCGCATTCCTATTCGCTCTCATCTCTATCCGCTTCTTCTTGAAGCTGATTAATCGAGTGAAACTCGTACCATTTGCTATCTATCGCATCGTATTGGCAGCCGTCATTTACTTTGTCTTCTTGTAAGAAAACACATGTGACTTATACAAGAACAAGCCTTTGACCCTATTGTCAAAGGCTTGTTCACTGTTATAGCATCTATATTCATTATGATGTCTTTATTCCCTATCTGCCGCACATTACCGTGTGACCTTCACTACGAATCCATCCAACTCGGCTTCTGCATCTTGGAACAAATGCAGCACCTGCTCGCAATACTCTCCCAATTGCCTTTTGCTTGCCTCATAATGGCTCCAATGGATTGTTAACGGACGTGCAGTTGATTCCGTCAAGCAATCCCACAGCGCATCCAGATTACGTCCATAATGTTCAGGGAGCTCTAATTCCTTGCTGAGGACATCATGCAGCATCGTACGCGAGGCTAAGAGTCGTCCATCCAATTCAATAATTTGTCTGGTCATCGCTCTCCATCCTTCCCTTTCATCTGCTGGAATGTATCATAATGATCCTCTGTTTTATAGATCAGCCCGTCATTTGAGAAGAGAAGGCGATCTTTCCCACGGAATCCCTTGGAGTAGTTTATATCTGCTTCATACCAAATGCGTCCCTTCTTCTTCGGCAGCTTGCCTTCCCGATTGCGGAAGATGTCTCCGCCAATACTCTTGCCTGGAGCTACTTCATTTAGATTTCCTTCCTTCGCATTCCAGCCCAGCTTCTCTGCATCCTTCTTCGTAATGAAATTATCAGGCAGAGAATGATGCTTCCGTATATAACTCGCCACTTCCTCGAAGTCTGTAAGGGGCTTCGATTGGACTGGTTCGTTTGTTTCTACTGTTGTCGAAGGGCGATCTGTCGCAACCTTCTTCTCATTTCCAATCTGTGTCGTGCCGCAACCTGCCATTACCATCAAGGTAAGGAACAGGACAAACAGCGATTTCATCCATCTCAACGTATTATTCCCTCCATATGCCTATCTTACAGCTAGTGTGATCAGGCACTATTGTAACATGAATGAGCTATGAGAATAAAATTCTCTTAATTCTTATTATGTAACGATATCGAAGCAGAGATTTGGACACGGGTAATGTATAGATGTTTCTCATGTAAGCGAACAGAAGGCATGTCTATTTGCCAAAATTAAAAAAGAAAGTCCAGCAAATTGCTGGACTTCCCGAGAACATCATCATGTTCGATTATTGAATTTGAATAGTAGGAAGAGAATAAGTGAAATCGTTGTAAGGCGACATATCGAAGCCTTGAACACGAGCGTTCGTTGCGAACATATCACGACGTTGGTACATGAAGATATAAGGAAGATCTTCATTCAACTCTTTATAGATGGAATGGAAGATTTCTTTACGCTTCTCAACATCAAGAGTCGAATTGGATTGCTTGAACAGATCATCGATCTTCGGATTGCTGTATCCGATATCGTTCTGGAAGCCCTTCGTTGTGAATACACCTTCAGAAGATTGTGGATCTGGTGTCAAGCCCCATGCCATGAACAGCATGTCGAAGTCGCCCTTCTTACGCTTATCGATAACGGCATTGAACTCCATTTGGTCAGCGACGAACTCAATACCGAGATCGCCGAAGTTCTTCTGTGCAACTGGAATAATTGCATCGTTAACTACGTTAGGTGTAGATGCTGTAAAGTGGATGACGAATTTCTCGCCATTCTTCTCACGCTTGCCGTCAGCGCCGACTTTCCAGCCAGCTTCGTCAAGCAATTGCTTTGCCTTCTCCAGATCGAAGTTGTACTTCGTTACATCGTCTGTGTAAGACCAGGATTGCTTCGATTGTGGAACATCGATAACATCTGCATAGCCTTGGTATACAGCATCAACGATCTCTTGACGGTTCAATCCGTATGTCAGCGCTTGACGAACACGCTTGTCCTTGAATTTATCAAGCTTGTGGTTGAATGCGATGTAGCCGTAGCCATTTGTACGGTACAATGTGGAATCCAGAAAGGCCATTTCCTTCAATTGCTCAACTTGGTCTTTGGATACTGCAGGAGCATCCATATCCGTCTCACCTGTTTGCAGCAATTGAACGTTTGTTTCGTCAGTTGTAAATTTATAGATAAGCTTCTCAACCTTAGGCTTGCCCAAGTAGTAGTTCTCATTCGCCGTAAGCTGAGCTTCTTGTCCTGCTACGAACTTATCCAGCTTATATGGACCAGCACCGACTGGCTTCGTGAACAAGTCGTGCATGTAGCCAAGGTTGCCTTGCTTATAGTCCTTGCCATAGTAAGCCTTGGACATAATCTCTTGTGTACCTATAGCAGCGAGTGCTGTCGCGCCCACTTCTGTAGTTGTGAATTCGATTGTCAACGGATCGATTACCTTGATCCCCTCGATGGAAGATACTTTACCGTCGCGGTAGTCTTGTCCACCCTTAATATGTGCATCCTTCACGATATCAGCCGGACCGTCGTAGGATTTATCATGGAAAACAGTGAATGTGAACGCTACGTCTTCTGCCGTAAGAGGCGTTCCGTTGCTAAATTTCAAGTCTTTCCTCAGCTTGAATGTATATTTCAAATTGTCAGGAGACACTTGATACTCTTCCGCCAATGCTGGCTTCACTGTACCGTCCTTATCATATTGTAACATCCCTTTGAACAAGGAGCGCATAACGTATACATCATATGCAGACTCCGAGTAAATTGGATGGAAAATCCCCTTTGGAGCTGTAATGCCGATAATCACCATATCTTTACGGTTGTTCGCCAATTCTGGAGACTTGGAAGGATCTGTAGCCTTAATGACACCCTCAGAGACGATTTCGCCTTCTCCAGCCGCATCATCCTTCTTCTCTTCTTGGCCAGAACCCTGTTCATTCGATTGTGCATTCTTCTCTGGTTCCTTCGCCTTGTCGCTGCCGCACGCAGACAACGCGATCGATACAGCAAGAAGCGTACTCAAGAACAAACTCCACTTCTTCTTCATACAAAACTCCCCCTATTTCTGGAATAAATCCAATGATGTGATGTTTTTTTATGCACTATTTTAAACATGGAAGCAGCGGCAAAAAAACGAGAATTCCGAGTGTTCTCCAAATGATTTTTTGCATATATATCCACTTACCATAAATAGGCATCTCAATATTTCTCACTATACTACTTTATCTATTTTATTTTGTAAAGTAGTTTTTTAGATTTTCTTGCAGGAGTAGTCGTGGAGAGGATTTTCATACAGATCGATATCCCCACGGAAGACATATGAATAATTAACCATATGTCTGAAAACAAAATACATTATTACATAAAAAGGGATCTTGATATACAAGATCCATAATAGTAATTTTTTGTTGTGATATTATCTTCTTACTCACGTTCCGAATCCATCTCAATGGATACGGCATGAGCAATACATGGTATGCTCTCACCTTGTTGATATGAGAGTGGCGACAGCAGTGAACCGGTGGCCACAATTAACATTCGTTTCAATTGTCCTCGAATCATCCGCTTCATCAAGTGCCCATAGGTGACAACAGCAGAGCAGCCGCAGCCGCTCCCTCCAGCTTGTACGGCTTGCTTGTTGCGGTCAAATATCATTAAGCCGCAATCATCGAATACGGTACCCTCCATTGACACCCCGGACTGCCTCAATAAGTCTGAAGCGATAGGATGGCCCACGGCAGACAAATCCCCGGTTACGATCATGTCGTAATAGCTAGCCTCTCTCCCGGTGTCTGCGAAATGCGCCCGCAAGGTATCCACTGCGGCTGGGGCCATAGCCGCTCCCATGTTGAACGGATCAGTTATACCTAAGTCAATGACCTTCCCAATTGTAGCGGCGGTTACCCGCGGTCCACTCCCGCGATTGCACAATACCGCAGCGCCTGCCCCGGTTACGGTGAATTGCGCAGTAGGCGGCTTCTGGGAACCGTACTCCGTAGGGTAACGGAACTGCTTCTCCGCTGTGCAGTTATGACTGCATGTTCCTGCAAGAGCATAATGCGCATTCCCGGAATCAATAATCATCGCTGCAAGCGCAAGTGATTCCATGGAAGTTGAGCATGCACCGAATACGCCAATATAGGGAACAGACAGCGTTCGAGCCGCGAAGCTGTTACTCGTAATTTGGTTCATCAAGTCCCCACCGATAAAATACTCGATATGGCTTGTGTTAACGTTCGCTTTCGTGATCGCAAGACTCGTTGCTTGTTCAAGAAGCTTGCGTTCTGCCTTCTCCCAGCTCGTCTCGTAAATATCAAGCTGTTCGTGGATAAGGTCATAATCAGCGGCAAGCGGCCCCTGCCCTTCCTCAGGCCCAACGATGGCCGAAGTGCCTATAATATAAGGAGCTCGCTCGAATTTCCAAGATTGCTTACCTACCAGCATGTAGCCACCTCACTTTATCGCATACCTTCGATTATTGGATGAGTAATGGTCGTACCTTCTCAATAATGTGCTGCATCGTGCGAGAGCACTGTCCATACATTTGTTTTGCTTTCTCATCTTCCGTTGACAGACAGAACATTTCCAGATCAGCTTCGCACTTTTTCATCGTTGCTAACGTATTAGCCCTCTTCTGCGGGACCGTAACTTTAATTTGATCGTTGAACAGATCGACATACAACTCTCCGAAACTGTCCACTTGTGCCAAATATACATCTTGAACAGTCTTCACGCCTAGCGCTGTCAACTGTTCGCTCAACCACTTATTATCACGGCCAATCGTAGCAAGCGGCTGCTCCATAACCTGCCCGTCCATAATAACTGCTTGCGGTTCATACTCAGGAGCAACCTTAATCCCTAGATGTTTTGGAGTAAATGGCATATTTTCGCTTTTGAGCAAAACACTTACGTCACCGCTTGATTCCATCATCGCAAATTCAACATCAGCCACTTTGAATACATCCTTCTTTCGAAGCAGCAGCAGCAATTCATCGGAGGTCAGACGTTCCTTTTTCAAGTTGTCTTCAAGAATTTTGCCGTTCTTAATCAAAACTGTTGATTTTCCGTCTATCCAATCCCGCATCGTCTTACTCTTCAGTTGCAAGAATTCAATGCCGAACGAGACCGTGACCCATACACCCAGCGACACAAGCCCAAGATACCAGTTGTCCTCTAAATCCAGAGAAACATAAGCAGCTAGGCTCCCGATCGTGATGCCGGTTATGTATTCAAATACAGATAATTGGGTGACCTGGCGCTTCCCCAGCATTTTGGTCAGCAGGAATAAGGTTACGACTGCAACCAAAGTCCGAAGCATTATCTCTAGCCAAAGTGGCATCATACATCCTCCTTGATAAGAAAAAGTTCCATTCCACTACGTCATTATTTGTAAATGCTCATGATTTTATGAAGTGAGTTAATTTAATTATTTGAGGTATGGCTGCTCCTCTTTCGGGACAAATTATCCTCTGTAGTTCGGAGGAGGAAGGGAGGTGTACAGCATGACCGTTGGATCTCAAGTGAAAACATGCTTAGCTTCGTTAAAAGGTGTACAAGCTGACTTGGAGTCTTTCGCATTGGCCACTCAGAACCAAGAAGCAAAGCAATTATATACGAATGCCGCACAACAAACGCAGCAGATCGTCGACCAAGTGGAAAACCGAGTGCAGCAATTAGAAACGGAGGAGCCTCAATATAAAGGCTTCTAATCCTAACAGAACATACAAGCCATGCAGGAATTGCATGGCTTATTTACATAGCAGACGCGATGCAACCCGTCAAACGTCCAATCAACTCCACAGTTTCCTTCATACAAATATACGGTAATACATCATTACCAAACGAAAGGGGATTTGAACATGTCTGATGTAAGAGGCTGTGGAAGCTGCGGTTTCGGTGGATTTGGCTTTACAAGCACTGGCGTTATCTTGGTACTTTTCATTTTGCTCGTAATCATAAGCCGTTCTTTCTGGTTCTAAGAGCTGCGCCCAGGCGACCACCCAGGCATTGCTTGGGTGGTTTTCCTTTTGCCATCGACGTCATTATCCATTTTCCGGAGCAGACCAATACGGATAAGATGAATCATAATATTCTTCAAGCGTGATCCCCTGTGCTGTCAATAGAGCGGACAATTTCTTCCCAACATAACGGATGTGCCATGGCTCATATTGATACCCTGTAATATGCTCTTTTCCTTTTGGATACCGAACAATATACCCATATTCATGTGCATGATTCTGCAGCCATTTTGCCTCTTTCATGTCCGCGAAGCAAGCTTCCGCTGCACATCTTCCATCGCTGCGCGTGAGGTCTACGGCGAGCCCTGTCTTATGTTCGCTATGCCCCGGTTCCGCACAATACAACTCCGCCTTTTTCTTGCCATAACGCCGTACATTGCTATGATATATGGCCGTCTGAGCAGCATGAGATCGGAACGCAGATACACCTGCCAAATAAATACCGTCTTGTCTAGCACCAGCGATTAGCTGCTCCAGAGCTCTAGCTGCTTCCTTGCGCAATTTGCGCTTATCTACCCGCTCGTCAAAAATAAAGGGTGCGTTTGGATAAACCAGATCATCTGGCCGGTAATCAAGAGGGAGTTCGTGAAATTTATTAACTAGGATCCCGATACTGCCGATTTGAGCCTTATCCATTTTGACATTAAGTTCACTTGGGATCTGATGCATCTTCAACTTCGTATGCTGGAATGACTTCAAATCATCCAGTTGCATCGTGACAACATCTATTGCTTGTCTTGGATGAAGAGCGTTCATCTGTGTATCAGTCACTGTCACTTCATATCTTGGGTGTTCCATCCCTTGTATCCTGCAGCTGCTGCATAATGGAATCAATAACAGCATGGACATTACTCGTGCAAATCGCAATCCATCACCCCCATCGCCTATCGTTAGTATGGATCGATGAGACATGATTCATGTGAGCCAATTAGCAGTTGTATACCATGAAAAAAGAGCCTGCTGTGTGCTCGTCCATTCGCACTTGGCAGACTCTACATTCTGTTTACATTTAATTTAGTTAAATGAAATAAAGTGCTATGCTTCGACAGAAGCCGGTGCTGCTGCCGCTTCTGATTCTTCATCCTCTACCTCTTCAATGCCCCGCTGTGTAACAATGGAAACCAATAGCTCATTCTTATGGGACAAGAGATGGATATGTTCTGGAATTTGTACGTCTTCCACCAACATCTTACCGCCTATGCCCAAATGGGAAATATCCACTTGAATCACAGAAGGAAGATGTGCGGGCAGACCCTCGATTTCCAAACTTGTTTCTTGTGTTTGCAAAATACCACCTTTTTTGACCCCAGCAGGTGTACCGATATATTCTATTGGCACATGAATACGGATTGGGTGATTTGCAGATACCTGTTGGAAATCTACATGCGCATAAGCACCATCTTGTTTGACAACGTCTTTGATTAGCGCTTGGACTGGCTTCATACCTTCCACCTGCAGTTGGAACACTTCTGTCCGGCCAACATGTGCAAGCTTGACGAAGTCTCTTGAATCGACATGCAATGCAGTACTCTCGATATCCGCACCGTATACGACGCCCGGGATCCGGCCTTTCTGACGTAATTCACGAAGGGAAGAGCGAGTAAAGTCCGTTCTTCTCTCTGCTTTCAGTTGATAAGTTTTGCCTTGTGCGTTCATATGGAAACTGCCTCCTTGTAGCAATCCTCTCACTTCACCAGAGTGGCGTCCTGCGATGTGTGTTGCAGGACATGTCTATTATTAACCTCGTTAATCTTATTTGAAACAATTTTTCAGTATTTTTTCACAATTTTCTGAAAATAACGATATAGCCTGATCGCAACTCCTTTTCTGTCATTGCACATAAACAATGCCAGCATTCGCAAGGAACACTGGCACTGTCTCTCGTATGCTTCTATTTCCGCTGAATATGCTGTAACGAATATCGTGCTGTGATATGTCCGACTACTTCTGTGACACTTTAATTTGCATTGTGCTCTGCAAGAAACTTCCATACTTTACGGTCACAACAGCGGTACCCGATTTATTCGCCTTCACCATGCCTGCCTCGTTAATGGACAACACCGAAGGCTGATTGGATGTAAAGCGAAGATCATTCGTCAACTCCACTCGATTCCCACTCTTGCCAACTCCGAACACCTTCAGTTGCTGTTGTTTCCCCGCTGTCATATTCGTATCGCCCTTCAACTCAATTGAGACAAGCGGTTCATTCCAGATCCATTTGGATTGGCTAGGCGCACTCTCGTTGTGCAGACGGTCAGCCGCCGTAACCGCATACGTATATTGTTTGCCTGGCTCACCTGTCGTATCTAGGTAAAATTGATATGCGCCGTTCATTTTACGGATAGTCTTCACGATTTGCTTCGGATCATTGACATTCATCGACTCGCTGCCCTCTGCCCGATAGATCACATAGTAAGCAGCCGAGCTGTTCGAAACGTCCTCCCATGACAGGTGAACTCCTTTATCGGTGACATGTGCAGTTGTAAGCTTCGGTGCAGATGGAGTATTGGCTGGAAGCCACGGCATCTCTGGCACAAGGGCTTTATACCGGTAACTGTCCCCGCTTAGTCGATCCTTCAACCCAAGCGGATTATTGAGAATATCGACGGTGCTGAAATGCATGCTCCCCTTCACCGTATCGAAGTTGAGCAGGTATTTCAATTGATTTGGAAGCTCATCGGGATTGAGCCAGGCTGGCGTGTTCGGATCATTCACCTTGTAATCGGCGTGACCGACATAGAGCTGGGTATGTGTTCCTTCTGTTTCCTTCACCCACCAATCCACAAGCTTCTCGAAGGCTGCAGGAGTAAAGCCAAAATACCAGTATATCTGTGGCGTAATGTAATCAATCCATCCCTTTTGAATCCACAAGCGTGTATCTGCATAGAGGTCATCATAATTCTGAACCCCAGCTGTTGTATCCGAGCCTGTCGGATCTGTCGCTTTGTTGCGCCATACGCCGAATGGGCTAATGCCAAATTTCATATAAGGCTTCGCCTGCTTCATTTCATTGGACAATTCCTCAATGAAGGTATTCACATTATTGCGTCTCCAGTCCGTAATATCGGAGAAACCAGCTCCATACTGCTGGTAGGTCGCGCGATCAGGGAACTCTACCCCATCCACCTTATACGGATAGAAGTAATCGTCGAAATGAACCGCGTCAATGTCATAATTGTTGACGACCTCCATGATGCTGTCCATTACGAATCGCTTCGCTTCCGGCACCCCTGGATTGAAGTAGAGCTTGCCGCCATAAGAAACTACCCAATCTGGATGCAATCTTGCAGGATGGTCGGGAACTAACTTGTTGATATCTGGCTGCATACTTACACGATACGGATTGAACCATGCGTGGAATTCCATATTGCGCTTGTGTGCTTCATCAATCATGAATTGAAGCGGGTTATAGCCAGGATCCTTGCCCTGTACGCCAGTGAGCCACTCCGACCAAGGTGCATATTTAGACGGATAGAAGGCATCTGCAGTCGGTTTAATTTGCATCACAATAGCATTCATGCCTGCTGTTTCTAATTCATTGAGAAGATTTACAAAGTCTTGCTTCTGCTCTCTTTCCGTAACTACGCCTTCACGCGGCCAATCAATATTGACGACGGAAGCAATCCAAGCTGCTCGCAATTGCCGCTTAGGCAGGATTGTATCCTTGTTCACGACAAGTGTGAAATCAGCAGTCTTGCCTCCGTAAGCAGCAGTTATGGAGCTAATGCCTACTTGAAGAGCCATGACGTTCCCGCTAGCATCTATCGTTGCATTGTGCGGCTGACTGGATTTGAACACAACGCCTGTCGATACTTCTGAGGAAGAGCCATCGGAATAGTATGCTGTCACCTTCCCTTGCAGCGACTCACCGATAGTCATTGCATGCAAGCCGGTCAGCTCAAGTCGTTCCAGCTTCGGCTGAGGCACGGATACCTTCAATTCATAAGCGGAGGAGAATTCGCCATATACCGCCCGCATAACAGTCGTTCCGTTCGCTTGTGCAGTGACCATACCAGCTGCATCAATGGAAGCAACCTCCGGATTGCTGCTATTGTAGCTAACTCCTTCCAGCATGGATACAGGCTTCGCAGCACCTTCATATCGCGCAAATGTATGGGTCTTCACGCGCTCACCTATCTCCATAGCTGGTGCTCCATACAAGTTCAACTGCTGAATGACTGGAGCGGCTTGGCTGACGACTACATCAACTACGGATTCTGGTGCTTGCATGTAGCGAGCCGTTAGTCTTGTGCGCCCTTCGGCCACAGCAGTAAGTGAATTGTCTGGATTTACAGCGACAATGGAAGGATCATCACTGATAAGTACGGCTTCCTTCGTCACATCTACTTGTTCTGCTTCACCAGCAGAAGTCGCTAACACCTGAACCCGTTTTGTCTCTCCTACCTGCAAAGGAGGCAAGCCGATCATCGTTAGCTCATATATATTTGTCGATCCATAGAAAGCTCGCAGGCTATCAAAATAAATAGCGCCGCTATTTTTATTCCGATCATTCGTTTCTACCACATAGAGCTGATTCAATTTGATAGGCTGAACAAGATTAGTAGGCAAACTCGCAGTAACGTACTTCCAGCCATTCCAGCTGAGCCCGCTGCTAGTAGTAAGGTCAATCGTGGGCTTCGCTCCGCTTGCATCCTGCAGTTGGCCTCGCAGCCAGTGCTTATTTCCATCCCCATACACCCACACTCCGATTGAAGATGGATATCCTTTTATCTCACGCCCTACTCCCCCAGATGCGTTCAAGAAATTCAGATAAGCCGCTGATGTTCCCGTCGTTTCCGTGAAATTATAGGTAAGCTTTACTGCATGTTCATCATGTTGTACCGGTTCCGGTCGTGAGGTTAGAACCGCCTTAACAGAACCAGGGACTACTCTTACTGAGGTTGCAGACAGCTGTTGAAGCTGCTCGAAGTCTTCAATAATCTGGGATGAAGCCGTACTGCCTGATGCGAGCGGTTCTGCCTGCGCTTCAGATGACGATAAGGATGAAGAGGACAAATCAGAGGAACTCATTGCGGAAGCGTTTACAATTGTGCTGAACATAAGCACGACCGACATCATCGACATGAGTAAGATACGAGCCCGGTTCTTTGCAAAATACAATGTTAATTCCCTCCCTTTGGATATCGAGTAATGAGAACATCATCGTATGTCGGCTCTAGATGAATGAAATTTTATTTCAATCTTTGAAGCAGTTTAAGTTTAAAATATTTCAAACCGAATGTATATAGCGACAAAAGTATACTTTTGTCTAATGAATAGGACTGGGGACGTAATTCTATATCACTGTTCTCTGTGGCTGAGAATTAATAAAAATACCCCAGCAGCTGGCAGTGCTAACTCATAAGTACCGTTACGACTTACGAACCAGCCTAGCCAACGCTAGGGTATTACTTGAGTATCGAGGTATCTGGCTATTGAAAGCAACCACGTTAACAAGATTGTTCATTCGTAGATTGCATCCTTCTATTGTTACTCCACGCGGTACCATCGCTGTCCTGTGCGCGGATTGTAATAAACCGTTACCTTTTTCCCTGTTGACGGGTCGATACTAACTTCCGAAGTCTTCTCGAAGCCTTCCGGCACATGTTCATGTTCATTCGCTTGGTGACGGCGATCTCGGATAGCTGAGACAATAAGAAATACGATAAAAAAGAACAGCTGCAATGAAAAATAAACAATCAAAAACGTTATCATCTTACTTCACGATTAGGCCGAAGCGTTACAGCCGTGCCGTATGCAACAATTTCACTCATATTGGTTCCGACTTCACCAGAGTCAAAACGCACCATAATGACAGCATCCGCACCCATCGCTTGTGCGTTCGCTACTAAGCGATCCAGCGCTTGCTTCCGTGCATCCTCTAGCATTTCCGTATATTGAGTGATTTCGCCTCCTACCAATCCTTTGAATGCAGCAGCGATATCCTTCCCCAACCCTCGTGCGCGAACGGTCAGTCCGAATGCTGTACCGAGTACTTCCTTTACTTCATAATTGGCCACTTGCTCTGTTGTTACGATAATCATCGTCAATACTCCTCCTCAACCGCCTTTTCTAGACGGAAACCCATAATGAATCATAAAGTATCTATAGTACGGTTGAGACGATCCTTACGTTCAATCTTCATCATTATTTATTTTAGTTTACAATAATTAAGTTTATATGATTAGATAAGTGACCCTATCTCATCGATTTTTCACGGTAATTATTACATCACTTTTCGCTTATAGTAGACGCGTGTCCATAGGAAGATGGCGTTCCCGATTAATAGGATAGTAAATTGCAATCCGCTATTCCCCTTGACAGTAAAATCATACAGCCCCCACAGCAGCAATGCGATCGTATAGAACATGTAGCCGTTCTTCGCTGACTTGTCATTATGATAACGTTCCATTTCATCTTGCTTTCTCATCGTGATGCCTCCTCATAAGTAAACAGCTGATCGACTGTGACCTCTAACGTTCGTGACAGCTTGAACGCTAGCGCTAAGGTTGGATCATACTTATCATTCTCAATCGCGTTAATCGTCTGCCGACTCACTTCACACCGCTGAGCCAGTTCTTGCTGTGACATGCCCATTCGCTTGCGCAGCTCTGAAATCTTGTTTTTCATAACGAGTTCTATCTCCTCAAATGTAAAAAACATTTTACATCTTTTATTATAATGATCAATAGTCTTATGTCAAATACTTTTGACACCCTATCATTCGGTGACATTCTTATTCTTTACCCACATCGCAATCAAATGGATAGCTCGCTCCATTTCTTCAAAGCTTGCGTAAGCGTACGATAGTCGGAGTTGATGCTTGCTTGAGCGATCATAGATATAACCTGGATTCAGCAGAATTCCACAAGCAAGTGCATGCTTGAACAAGGCTTCGATTGCAATAGACTTATCCATGGTCACCCATATGTAAAAACCGCCTTGGGGAACTCTCCATGCTGCAAAAGATGACCAATGCTGTTTCAACTGATCAAGCAAAAAGTCCCTTCGCAAACGCAGCTGAGCACGAATGTATTGAATGCGCGCCTCGTGAAGGCCCGATCGGAGCCACTCCGCTGCAACTTGTTGCGATAATGAGCTGGAGCCGTAATCCATCTGCATTTTAATATCTGCCAAGCGCTCTATCACCTGCTGCGAACCAACAATCCAGCCCATTCGCAGGCCAGGGCAAACACACTTGGACATCGTTCCCACATAGAGCACTTGTCCATGCTCATCCATAGACTTCAATGATCGTGGCGCCGGGGCATCCAGCCATAACGCTTCGTAGGCACTGTCTTCAATAATCGGCAATCCAATGCGATTGCTGATGTTCATTAATGCTTCTCTTCTGTCCTGCTCCATCACCGTACCCGTTGGATTATGGAAGCTTGGTATCGTATACAGCAGCGAAGCCTTATACCGTAATGCATACTGCTCCAGAGCATTCACTTGTATACCGCCTTGATCCATTGGTACACCAACCATTTTTAGTCCGGCCGATTGGAAGGCATGAATAGAATATAAATAGGAGGGCTTCTCTACGAGCATAGTTGATCCACGACCAACGAGGCCTGCTGCAATGAGCTGCAGTGCTTGAAGTGCCCCCGAGACAATCAGTATCGAATTAGGCGCGGCTTCGATGCCTTGCTCCGACAACTGCTTGCTGAGCTGTTCTCGCAGCGGATAGTGCCCAAGCGGCTGTTCATACCCAAGTGATATTCCATGATCGATTGCACCGCGTATCGTTTTCTCCATCTCTTTTGTTGGCAATAAGTCAGGGGCAAGCTCCCCCGTGCCCATGCGAATCATTTGCGGAGAAAACTCCATGTTATTTATCGTCTGAATAATCGGTAAATTGGGATAATGTGAGCCTTCTTCCACATACGCATTCCAATTCGGCAGAATAGGAGACATGCTATCGACACGATGAGCCATGTCCGTTATAACCGTCCCCCCTCCGCTATTCCCTTCAATAAACCCCGCATCAGTCAAGCAATCCAAGGCCGCCACCAGCGTGCTGCGATTCACACCCAATTGCTTCGCAAGCTTACGCTGTGCAGGGAGTCTCGCCCCCTCTTCCCATTCCATAGACAAAATTTTAGATTTCATATAATGCTCGATTTGTTTATACAGCGCGATCGATGAGGATCGTTCGAGTCTCCAATCGCTGTAGTCAATGCTGCACGTCTTTGGCATATGTTCCTCTCCTGCACCATGTTGATTGATAAGCTTATTATAGAATTTGGTTGGTCTTGAACTCAACCAAATGGTCGGGGACAATTGTAAATTGCTGCGTTATGATATTGTCTTAGAACCGGTTCTATGGATGATGACATACGGAGGTAGATATCAATGGTCGAGGCATTCGTTCACGGAATATTGCTCGCACTTGGCCTTATATTGCCGTTAGGCGCACAAAATGTGTTTATTTTCAATCAAGGGGCTTTATCTAAGCCGTTCATAAAGGCCATCCCTGTCGTGATAACAGCTGCATTATGCGATACCCTGCTTATTCTAGCCGCAGTTCAAGGTATCTCGCTATTCATCTGGAAGTGGAAATGGCTTCAATTCGGGCTGTATCTATTGGGATTCTTCTTTCTGTTATATATGGGTTGGAGTCTGTGGAAGTCGTCAAGCAAGTTAAATGGCAATCAGGGGAATGCTATGAGTATCCCGAAGCAAATGATGTTCGCCATGTCCGTCTCTCTTCTGAATCCACATGCGATTCTCGATACGATTGGCGTTATTGGAACGAACTCTTTGCAATATTCCGATGAACTCAAGTGGATGTTTACGATAGCCTGTATCACAGTATCGTGGCTGTGGTTCCTGGGACTAGCTGTAGCAGGTCATTTTACCCGCAAAATCGATGCTGACGGCCGCATCCTCACTTGGCTGAACAAAATATCCGCGATTACCATTTGGTTGATTGCGCTATACATGTTGGTTCAACTGCTAACCGGTAGCCTGACTGTAATTGGATAACTGCGATCCATTTATGAGGAACGTAATACAAGCAAGACTCCCTGCTCTTCCAGCGAGCAGGGAGTCTTGTTCATTTTTAAACCGTAAAGATTCGAAGTTCTTCTTGCAGATCTTGCATTTTGCGATTCAATAAGGTAGCTGTATCCGATATTTCTTCCACAATAGCAAGCTGCTCTTCGGTCGATGCAGCAACACTCTGTGTATTCAGTGAGGAATCCTTTGCTAGGGTAGCAAGGTTGTCCAAAGTGGCAGCAACCTCCTCACTTCCAGCAGACATTTCTTCAGCGGCTGCCGATACCTCTTGAATTTGCTCCGTGACCTGCTGCACGGATGTCCATATTTTGTTGAAATGCTCCCCAGCCTCCTGCACAATCAAGGTACCTTGTTCAGCCTGCTCCGTATTTTCTCCCATCGCTTCGGCCAGTTCCTTCGTATGTGCAATTACCGTATTCAGCATCTCAGCAATTTGTTCCGTAGAGTCCTTCGTTTGCTCTGCAAGCTTGCGCACCTCTTGGGCAACAACGCCGAAGCCTCGTCCATGTTCGCCTGCCCGTGCCGCTTCAATAGATGCATTGAGCGCCAATAGATTGGTTTGCACCGCTACATTGCCAATGATACTGACGATATGCTCTATCTTCTCGGATTGTTTCAACAAAGACTGCGTAATCCCTTCAGAACGACTGACGGAATTTCTGATCTGTGCCATTTGCTTCACCGTCAGCTGGACAACCTGATTGCCTTGATCAACCGACTCTGTTGCGTCGATGCTCAGTTCTGATACGGCAGAGGATGATTCAGCGATCCGCTGGATGCCGATTGCAATTTCCTCCATAGCAGCCTTACTTTCTTCAGCCCCTTGCATCTGCGATTCTGAACCAGTTGCAACCTCTTGAATAGAATTGGATATTTCATAGCTAGACTGAGACGTTTGCGTGGCGATTACCGTTAGTTGCTGTGACGATTCCGCGACCTGATCAGCTGTCGTCTTGACATTGGTAACCAAGTGCTTGATTTGAGCAATCATCGTGTTAAAACTATCAGATAGAACGCCGATTTCATCTTTCGAGCGAACCGGAATAGATACCGTCAGGTCACCGGCCGCCACTCTCGTGGACAGAACGGACAGCTGTGTAAGCGGCCGAACTAATCGGCGTATTAAGAAGGCAATCACGATAATGAATACGATACCTATCGATGAGCCAATACCAATAATTTCCCACAACATGGCATTCAGATCGCCGTCAATCTTCTTATTATTGAAATCTACGGCAAACACCGCTATCGTCTCATTCCTGTCATTATTGATCGGCTTCAGCACCGTAATCCATTCGCCATCAAGATCTTCATAGATGTCACTAAAGCCAACACCTGTCCGCTCCATCTCATGGATCGCATCGACAAGCTCTGGCTTGATCTCATACTCGCTTCCTGGCGCATTTCCTAATTCAACGAAGGAATCGTTGCCTTGAAGCACCTTCAGATAGAACTTTCCATCACGTTCCGTGAAACCGGGAGCAAGCAAGTACGAATTCGATATGAAATTGTCGCGTACCATGCTGTTCAAGCTCTCCTGAATCCAAACAATATTCTTATCCTTTGCATATTGTGAGGAATCCATTGACTTGAGCTTGCTAGCAGCTCCTGCAATACCCTCCTTTTCTATCTCGATATTCTTCGTAAGCGTAGTATGAAGGGATAGTAATTCATCATTATAGATTCTTCGCTCCATCATATATGAGGATGATATGAATACAATAGACATGACCATAAGAAGAACGGTCACGACGATGATAGATTTCATCACTAAGCCTTTGTTTTTCATTCAATAGCCCCCTAGTTGACTGACAAACAGGTTATATACAGGAGTTCTTTCCATTCGAATCCTTATTGCCTATAAACCTTGTCCGTATTTACTGACCAATCAGTCTATGTCAATGAGCTATATATCGTCATTTTTCGACAAAAATGAATAGACACGTTTAAAATTGTTGTAGAATTTTTCAGAATACAAGAGCATATATATCCGAGTAAGGAGAAAAAACGCCCCCTTTTAAACGAAGTCATCTACAAAAAAACATCCTTACCTAATCGGCAAGGATGTTGATGGTAAGATTCTGCATGCACAGACAGCATAACTACTAAGTCACTAACCACTAACCAGATAACGCCATATCAATTCGATATTGAGTCGCTTTTACACATTTTTTGCAAACTTTAAGAGATGTGCCATCGCTTTTTGTTTGCGTGTACAATACTTTAATCCGTGTGCTTCCACACACTGGGCATGTTCCCCGTCCATGTGATGGAACGTTCCATAATGCTTTACCGCGTTTTGTTTTAGCCATTTCGTTTCCCCTTTTTCGTATCTATTATCGTAAATGTGGTGTGGCTCCGCGCGCTTCGCGAACGTCCTTCACCACCTGTTTCATAGCTTCTATAGCATCTTTTTCAATTTGTTGGGCAGAGATAAGAGTGGTCACCATCTCGTGACATAGCCCCTCTTCATGCGCATCATTCCAGTCGTGTCGTAATCTTCGGAGGATTGCAACAATATCATCGTATAAGTCAGCTAGAACTCGATATTTCTCTGCCAGTTGCTCCAGCCCATCCATCGATTGCTTCATATCATGCAAATAACGAGCAATGTAATGCTTGAAGGTACGATACATGGACAATGTTTGCTCCGCCCCATTCCAATCCGCCGTACCCGACTGGATTTCCTCTATCATTGCATCATAAGCTTGTTCGCCACATGCAAATTGCTCAGGCGGCAAAATGCTATCATGCTGCTCCCATTTATAAATCGCCTGCACCAGCGATTCCGTAATCAGATCACGTACATCTATGGAAATGCTGCGTTTGGATATCCGCTGTATAAATACAATCGACGAATTTCCCGTTTGCCCAAGTGTCTGATAAGACTCCTTGCATCCGCTATTCCCGCACGAATCTACTGCGAAAAAACACTGCTGCGCTTCGTCATAGCCATAGATCGTGTAGTACTGATCGTGCCAATAAATGAGTCCGACACCTTCTTGTAGAGAAAGCTTCATTTCTTCGATTGCATACTTACGAGAGACCGGGAAGACCGGATCTGTATTGTAGCCTGCATACGTCTCTGAGTAGAGACCAAGCAAATCCGCAGCAACGAAGTGTTCGGCAGGCCAGTTATAGGCCGTCACAGATATAGCATCCAACTGACGATGAACGGACATACGGAAGGCCAATGATGACATACACGCAATCGTATGCTTCGGATACTTGGTTAGCCCGCCGGCCAGCAGTACACTATGGATATGATGTATAAACGTTTTTGTTTCCGGTACGATTTTCATATTTTCAAGGATAATAGACGTCATCTCTTCACCTGCACCTATTCTTAGTTGTTGACCACAATTATCTTGGCGCCGCCGATCCCCAGTGGAGACTGTTGGAACGCGAACGCATGACTTCCTCGTAACCGATTTCAGTGCGCAGTATTTCAATCGCTGCTCGTTCATGTTCCATCGCAAGGTGAGCCTGCTCGATTAGCTGTGGTACATGGTCTGATTGGATGCACAGCTCATGTCCCGTACCATTCTGAACCGTCGCTTTCATGACTTGAAATGCCTCATCTACAAGTTGATAAAGTTGAACAACCTCTGCAGATATGCCAGCCTCTTCTTGGATAGAAGCCAAATACTTCATCATGTCACGCTTGATACCAGCATAAGAGCTAATGGTATAAGCGCTACCATGCGGATGATATTGTTGACTAGACAGTGCGGCAATCATATAATCGTATGCTTTACAGCCTGCAGCAAAGTCCAGATCCGGCAAAGTTCGATGCGGCGTATCCCAATCTGTAACTGCTGTAATTAGCGACTCTCGGTAGATTTCTTGGTACGGCATGTCCACTGCACCAATAATCGTTTGATAGTACCAGAATGGCGTAGGATTATCGATGATGCCAAAATTCCGATACAGCAGCACTTGTTGTTCCTTCGAGTAACCGTCTAGATAGAAGAACACTTCGTCCTCATCGTCATAACCCGTAATCACGGCAAACTCAGGCTTCCAATAGACGACGCCTATTCCTCGATCGATGCTGTGCTGAATATGACGTATCGACTCCTGCTGCGCCAATTCAAACGTACGTTGACGCGTATGCCAAGCAAATTGATTTGATTCAATCCCAATTCGAAGGAGCGCATTGCCATGTTCTTCTCCCAAGTTGCCGTACGCTGTAACTGAGCTCCTTGATAACTCCTTGTGAATAACAAACTTAGATAATAGACCTGTCATTCCGCCTAGCATATATTTCGAACCCTCGTACAGACCAGCACCCGTGAGAACAGCATGCAGGGCATCCACGTAAGAACGATGTTCAATTTGAAAAGAAAGAGATAGAGTAGTTCCTATACTCATGAGCGGCCGCTCCTCTCTTATCGCGATAATCCAATTATAGTAAAGAAGGTACGACATATAATGTCATACCTTAAAATTCGTATTGTTTTTTGTCTTTCCTGTTATATTTACGCCTATTCGCTAAGCATCCCCATTATTTGTTCACATCTTGCTTTTACCTTCTCTTTCAGCCATTTCGGTTTCACAATCCTTGCCCAATCTCTTGTTGACATAAATAAGGACACATCGAAAAATTGGATCTCGAATACCACCGAATCTTCTCGTTTCATAAGATTGTAATCTCTCCATGCTTCCGAAGGCTTATCTATAAACTCTATGATTGCCGTAAATGGCTGAATAGGAAGATTCGATGAACCGAAGGTAGAGGGCAGTTCACCATTTAGCCAAGATATTCCCGCTGCTCGTTCCATTCGGATGATTCGATCCAAGCGAAGCATCTTCTGCTCCTCCTCCTGCTCGCACCATCCAATGACGTAATCGACGTATTGCTTGTAGCACAGCTTATAGGGGTGAAACGTATACGTCTCTGCTCCTTCCATGCCGTCATATTGAATGGTAAGCACTTGGTTGTTCTGAATGGCCATGCTTAGTTGATTTGCTATGTCAATGATCTCGACATTGATCTCATAAGCTGGAATTTGCTGAGACTGCAGCTCATTAACGTCTGACAAGCGACGGAACAATTCTGATATTTGCAGCATAATTGGCAATTTCGCTTGGTATTCATCATAACCGCCATAATTGTAATCCTGATAACGATGAGACAAGAATGCTAGCGTTCGTCTTAATTCTTCCGTAATATACGTGCTAGGCAAAGCAAATGTCGCATCCGTATACCGATAGCCTCTTTTTTTGGCGTCATACTGAAGAGGAGCTCCAAGAGAGTTGACCATATATTCAATATCTCGATTGGCTTGTCTGGTAGACAGCTCGAATTGATGTGCTAATTGAGTACAATTCGGAAAATGATTCGATCGTACTTCTTGATCAAACCATAAAATTCGATGCATATTGCTCAAATCCAAGTTCCCCCTTGTAGACATAGACAAAACAACAAAATCACTATGTTGTGCATAACTTCGTAATTGTTGGAAGTTGGCCTTATCGTCGCTATTGTTAGCGTTGCAACCATCCATATGACTTCAACGTCAGCAGCCGACTGACGGTTACGTATCCCCGCCATTCCATCTCGCCTGCTGGACTCACTGCCGGCCAGCTTATTGACCAACCGCCATCCTCCTGCTGCTCCTCCACAAGGGATTGCAGATGCTCTTCGATTTCTTTCTCAGTGACAAATTGTACGCAGTAGCTGTGACGCGTTGGTGCCCAATCCAGCACCTTATGAACATACCCTTCCGCCTTCGTATTGCGTTCAATGACACCTGGCAGCTGCAGCCATTCGTTCACCTTCTGCAATGCCCTCTCTGCTCGTTCTTTATCCGGATGACCAGTTAAGAAGGAGATATATTGTATATTGCTGTGATAGCCTTCATTATCGGCTGCCTCTAGCTGATTCCACATGAACTGCTCAGCCTGCTGGAACCATTCTTCTCGGGTGAGCTCAGGAACGGTATGCTGCTTCATCAAATACCCGAGAATATGTCCCGTAGGATTTATGGAGGCTTGACGATCATCGGCGACTGTCCACCAAGGCGCATGTGGATATTCATTCGCTGACGTCTGAATAAGAGGGAATCCTCCAGTGTCGCCCACTGTAACCGATTTCAAATAGCTGCCGATTCCAACAATTAACTTGCGGTCATATTCATCAATCTCGTGCATAATGGATAGTGCTACTTCTGTCGGTACAGGCTGACTATGCGGACAACGAATATCAGGCTCCAGCGCTTGACCGAATCCTCCATCCTCATTTTGAAAACCTGTAAGAGCCATGATAACAGCTGCCTTGCTCCCTTGGCCGAAATGATATTCAAAACGTCTGCGGTCGAGCAGTCTCGCATTCTCGTAAATAAAGCGCTGCGCGCGATTGAAGCTGTCTACACTCAACATTTTTATCAACTCCATTATTATTTAATGTGATTAATATATTTCGTGAATATCATTTTCTCGCTTCGTCACTTGCCTTCTTCCATCGATTTGCTCGTCGCAGTCCATATCGACTCATTTATTTAATGAAATTAAATTGATGGACGATTTATTGCAGCTTTAGGATTTTATTAAAATAAGTTAACGCTTCCGAAGTCGTAGAACGAGCAAGACGTTCATAGAGCTGTTCCTTCGCATCCTGTACAGATATCATTGACGTCTCGATACCCAGATTCTCCAGCCAATGGTCAATCGTCTCATAGGAGGTGCTATTCCATCCGTTCACTTCGCCAGCACTATTGCGCCGTTCTGTCACACCCGAGATGACAATATCCATCGTCCCCTGCAGCTCATTTAACGCATTGTCGAATGCCTTCTTCTGATCAGGGGATTTCATATCTGCCTTCACTCGCAGCAGCCTCGTATCGATACCGGGATGTTCAACAATGATGCCATACAACAGTTTCGCCTCCGGCGACATCTCACCTGCTGCATACCGTTCCTTGACGGAACGAGTATCGCCAAGCACGGAGCGGACAATCGGTACCCACTCCAGCGAGATAAACACCCCTTTCTTCTTGATGAACTTGCCGTAGGCAGCAACCCCATCCCCAGGAAATTGAACCCGCCAACGCCACGGATCCGCATCGGTGTCACTATGCCATGCCGATTCTTCTGTCACACCCGCAAGTGAAGGATGATGGGGAGCGAGGTTGGCCAGCGGCAGAATACCCACTTGGCGAATAAGCTCAACTGCTTCTTTATAATTGTGAATCAAATTCGTATTCGCGCTCATCTTCGATCTCATCCCTTCTTCGTCTGATCTAACATCTTCTTCCTTCCTCTGTTCCAAACGCTATGTATCAAAAAGAAACCTAAAGGCCTACCTTGTTCCCTTATACCTCTCACATACCTGATGAGCATGCTTATAAATGGCTTCTCGCAATTCCACAGGCTCCAACACCTCTGCATCCAAGCCAAGGCCATAGAAGAAGCGCTGTGCCCATTCCCATTCTGACTGGGGACAGTTAAACTCAACCTCTCCCACATCTTCACCGGTTTCATGCACCAATTCCCCAATATGTTCATCTTGCTCGACAAGCAGCATGCCGCGATAGGTCAGTTTTGCCCGGATTCGGATCGGGTCTTCCTTTTTCACGGCTTCTAGATTACGCTTTATTTGGCTGCCCTTGCCGTTGTCCCCGTTGCCCTGTACTGTGCGTACATCTTCATCTTCGGCTATCGAGATTTGAGACATACGATCGACACGGAATGATCGATCTTCACCATGTGTTAACGAATAGGCTTCACAATACCAGAACCCATGTGCCGAATATATCCGCTTCGGCTGGATATACAACCAACGCTGATGCTTCTGTGAACGATAGAATATATGGAGCCACTTGGGCTTCGCCTGTGATAGAAGCGCAATCAGCTGCTTCAACTCCGGAGCACGGTAGTTTCTTGTAGGTACGGACAGCTCGACACGCTCTAACATCGGTTCCACCTCAGTCAGCACTTCACTGGATACGATCTGCTTCAGCTTGTCCATGACCGTCCAACGCTCCTGATTGAATGGTGAATCGGGAAGCTGTGTCATGCCTTGCAGCGCGAAGAGCACGGTTAATGCTTCTGTGGTCGATAATTGAAGCGGCTGGAGCATGTAGCCATCCATTAACCGATAGCCCCCGCTTGAACCCGCTGTCGCATATAACGGTATACCCATCTCGCTCAATGCTTGCATGTCACGGATAATGGTACGGCGCGAGACTTCGAATTTCTCTGCTAACGATTGAGCCGTTTCGGAACGGTGCTGTAGGGCGATAATGATAGCAACTAATCGATCGATTCGTTTCAATGGCTTCTCCTTAGCTGGATGATTTTCACGGTTTGACCTGATTATATCATGTGAATGGTGACAGCTTGTATGTCACCATTTATGATCGGGTAACAAAATTTTTGCGACGATTTCCCGGCTGAAATTGTTACATCTCATCGACATCGTCATCAATGGTACATACCAAACCGTTAGAATTTGATATAGTTAATCCGACACATTACGGCGCTTACGCCGCAAGGAAGGACATCGGAAGATGAATGTACACGCGAAGCATACGCTTCTAGAAGAAGCTTCAACATTTATTAGGCAATGCTATCAAGAGCTCGGCAAGCTCCCTGCTGACATAGAGGGGCGCTTATCACAAATACATTCCGAGATTGAACATACTGGCACTTATTCGCATACTGCAGAAGAACTAACTCACGGAGCTAAGATGGCTTGGCGCAATAGCAATCGCTGTATTGGCCGCTTGTTCTGGTCATCCTTGCATGTGGTTGACGCCAGACATATAACCGAGTGTAAGCAGATCGCAGACGCGTTAGTCCAACATATTGACTTCGCAACAAATGATGGCCGGATACGTCCTGCAATCACGATTTTTCCACCTGCTCATCCAGACGGAATGCATCCTGTTCGGATATGGAATCATCAGTTGATTCGCTATGCCGGCTATGAGACTAACCAAGGCATCATGGGAGATCCACACTCGCTCCCATTTACTCGAATATGTGAATCACTTGGATGGCAGGGAGAACACACACCGTTCGATGTACTGCCTCTTGTCATTCAGACAGGTACGAACCCACCACAGGTATTTGAGATACCGAAGTCCTCCGTTACAGAGGTGCCGCTTATTCATCCCGAGTTTGAATGGTTTGCTGAGCTGCAGCTGCGATGGTATGCCGTGCCGCTTATTGCTGATATGCGCCTTGAAATCGGCGGCATCTCCTATCCTGCCGCGCCATTCAATGGCTGGTACATGGGAACAGAAATCGGCGCACGAAATTTGGCCGATGAAGGACGATATAATTTGCTGCCAGTCATCGCAGAGCAAATGGGGCTGTCTACGGTGTCGAATACATCACTGTGGAAGGACAGGGCTCTTGTTGAGCTTAATACCGCAGTGCTTCACTCCTTCAAGGAAGCGGGTGTTAGCATCGTAGACCACCATACGGCAGCACAACAATTCGTTAAGTTCCAGGAGCAGGAACAAAGTTGTAACCGTGCTCATACAGGCGACTGGACATGGCTGATTCCACCGATGTCACCCGCCGCAACGCCTATTTTCCACCAAAGCTACGACAATACGATTGTGAATCCGAATTTCTATTATCAATCTGTACCGTATATTAACGAAGCATGATCATCAATTATTCTGTTCTCACAAGGGCCTGCTCGCCAAAATAGTCGAGCAGGCTCCTTTCTTTTTATTCCGTAACACAAAACATTGGGTCAACTAATTGCAGATGCACGCAGCGTAATGAGTCTCAGAGTCTCATTCTAGCGCCATTTGACAACTTCTACGTACAGGTCTATATTAATTTCTGTAATCAATAGTTTCCTCTATCAACTATTGAACTATTCAAATAATAAGGAGGAATTAAC
This sequence comes from Paenibacillus sp. NAIST15-1, assembly GCF_001894745.1. Lineage (GTDB taxonomy): Bacteria > Bacillota > Bacilli > Paenibacillales > Paenibacillaceae > Paenibacillus_B > Paenibacillus_B suaedae. The sequence continues at coordinate 3,227 of NZ_BBYF01000014.1, read as the reverse complement.
ATGACTGCATCATCACACGAATGGATCGTCATTCAAGGGGCTCGGGAACATAACTTGAAGGATGTCACTGTTCGTTTTCCACGCAATCATTTGTCCGTTGTAACCGGTGTATCTGGTTCAGGGAAATCAACCCTGCTGTTTAACATACTTGTCCAAGAGGGTGAGCGCAAATTTGTTAGTGCTTCCGGACATGCAGCAGACAACGTGCAGCGGCCGGATTATGACGACATCTACGGTCTGTCCCCTATCGTCAGCGTTAGTCAGCATCATCATAACTTCAGCCGACGCTCTACCGTTGGAACATATAGTGAGATTTATACATATCTGCGTTTGCTGTATACGGCAATTGGAGAACGTGCTTGTCCGCATTGCCAAGTAGTGTTCAGTTATGCGGATATACGTACGACCCCTGTTCGTCTGTCTGAGGAAGAACATTCCCATCAGGAGCACTATGCGTGCCCTTCTTGCGGACAACCCGTTGAAAATATAACCATGGCTCACTTTTCCTTCAATTCACAGCTTGGTGCGTGCCCGGCGTGTACGGGTCTAGGTGAACAAATAGAGCCCATTCTCGATGCAATTGTACGTCCTGATTTGTCGATTCAAGATGGAGGCATTCAAGTTTGGAAAAAGGGATTCCTGTGGCACTTTGCCCCGCTTCTCCTGCGTGCAGCCAAATATTATCGCCTTCCTCTGGAGGAGGAAGATCTTCAGCGGCCGATCGGCGAATTGCCAGACATCGTCCGTCACATGCTGCTGTACGGCACGGATGATCCACGCATTCGCGAGCTTCGCCCTGATGCCCCTGCCCCATCCAATATGAAGCAGGGCAAATATGAAGGTGCAGTGAATAGCCTATTGCGCCGATATTACGAGGGTGACGATGACGAGGAATCGCAGCTGGAATTCGCCCGCTTCCTCCGTACAGTTCCTTGCGAGTCCTGTCACGGTTCGCGGTTGAATGCAACAAGCTCGTACGTCCTGGTGAACGGGACGCCGATCCACCATCTCATGTCTATGTCTCTAACTCAACTGCTGAATTGGCTTGAAGGCTTGCCTTCTGCTCTGCCTGATCGATACGTCGAATCGGCTCAGCCTATCTGTAGGGAATTGCGGGAACGTACGCGAAGTCTCATGAATGCGGGACTGAACTATCTATCACTAGATCGAAGCTTTTCTAGCCTGTCTGGCGGAGAAGCGCAACGTATGCGGCTGGCCTCCTTGCTGAATTCGAACTTGAGCGGCATGATCTGCGTTCTTGATGAACCTACGACAGGATTGCACCCGCAGGATACCGACAAGGTGATGCATTCGGTACGTAAGCTGGCCTCTCTCGGCAACACCGTAATTGTCATTGAACATGATATCGATATTATCCGACAAGCCGATTATGTAGTGGACATCGGCCCAGGCGCAGGAGAGCTTGGAGGAGAGCTTGTCTTCCAAGGGACGGTTAACGAGTTGCTGTATCACCCGCAATCCATGACGGCTCAAAGCCTTCGTGAATCTCTGAATCGGCATCGTTCAACCGCTCGAAGCTGGAACCGCACATTGACCATCCGTGATGCACACGCAAACAACTTAAAGCATATTACGGTGGACATTCCCCTGGGCATCATTACCGCCATTGCTGGCGTGTCGGGCTCCGGAAAGTCCACGCTGGTCATGGAAGAACTGCTTCCCCAGTTGCAATCAATTGGTTCGCCATCGAATGCTTCCAGCCGAATTGGCGGTTTAGAACATATTCAGCATCTCGTCGTTGTCGATCAGCAAGCGATGGGCAAAATGTCCCGTTCTAATGCTGCAACCTATACAAAGGTATTCGATGACATTCGGGAATGGTTCAAGGAATTGGCCTCTAGACAAGGCTTGCGGTTGAAAGCCTCTGATTTCTCCTTCAATGTAGCTGGAGGAAGATGCGAATCCTGCAAAGGCACGGGCAGTCTTAAGGTTCAGATGCACTTTATGGCCGATCGCTTGATTCCTTGTCCAACTTGCCACGGGAAGCGTTATTGTGAGAAAATACTGTCTGTGCAATGGCATGGACATTCCATAGCCGATGTATTAGGCATGAGCATCCAGCAAGCAAGAGAACTGTTCCGCGATATTCCGAAGATCGCAGCCAAGCTGGATTGCTTATGCGATATAGGCTTAGGATATTTACGGATGGGGCAACCATCCAGCACATTCTCTGGAGGCGAGGCGCAGCGCGTCAAGCTGGCAGCAGAACTGTCCAATGCCCGCAGCGGCCACACGCTGTACATATTGGATGAGCCTTCCGTCGGATTGCATGACCAGGATACGAGCAAATTGCTTGCCGTATTGAATCGGCTCGTCGATCGCGGAGATTCGGTTCTACTAATCGAGCATAATACCCAACTTATCGCAAATTCGGATTGGGTGATCGAGCTTGGCCCAGGAGGAGGGCAAGAGGGTGGTACCGTAATCGCCACCGGTACGCCCGATTCATTGAAATCCAGCAATGACTCCATTATAGGGGCCTATCTATAAAATATAGCCATAGGAAATGGCGTGCCAAGTTCCCGAAAAGGTGCGAGTAGAAAGGACGAGATAAAAATTGACCGAACATAATAATTGCGATTTCGAAAAGGAATTTACGATGCTCCAATGCAAGCTGGTCGCAGAGCATAATCGGTTCAATGTGGAAGGAATCACTTCCGCGCAGTACAATATATTGGACCTGCTTGCTACGAATGGAGCAAAAACGACTCGAGAGCTTGCAGATTCGATCCATACGACATTATCCGCGATTTCCAAATTAACAAAGAAACTTATCGATAAAAACATGATTACACAAACACGCGATACTCAAGATCGACGCTATATGTATCATGAAATCACCGAACAAGGTCACGCCTTCCTCCAGAAGGCAGCCTACTCTCGCCATGGCGTCATGAATCGAATTCGTGATGGGCTCAGTGAGGATGAGCTGCAACAGCTGGCAAGCTTATGCGGTAAGATAAATCAATCACTGACGGGAAATATGGAGTAGGAAGTAAACTGTAAACTACGTATAGCAATATCGAGCATGCTAATTATTCATATAACCGAAACTACACCCGTCCAGCATAAATATCTGCTATGAATTGTAATCCTGCCGGATTCTCATGAATTAAGTTGGAAGGTAAATCGTTTGTTGCTCCGAATGAAATGGCAAGAAAGGGGGTGTCCCAAAAGTCTAAAAAGATTTGGGACGCCCCCTTGTT
>NZ_BBYF01000013.1 GCF_001894745.1 Paenibacillus sp. NAIST15-1 | reverse complement strand
CCGGTAGTTCCTGATGTATAGATTACATACGCCAAATTATTGCTATTCGCTGTGCTCGGGAGATCTTCAGGCGACTCCAACTCTATATGGTCATCGTCCAAACCTAGCACCGGACAACAAACATCATCCACTGCTGTGCTCGATAATAGCAGGGTAGCGCCGCTGTCCTCCAAAATAAATCGTACACGTTCCGCTGGATCCTGTGGCGATATCGGCAAATAGGCTGCTCCTGACTTCAGCACGGCAAGCAGTGCTATAGCCATTTTTACGGAGCGTTCACACTGTACAGCAACAAGACTTTCGGGCCCTGCCCCATGATGGCGCAAGACTCGAGCCAACTGGTTCGCCCGTTCGTTGAGCTGACGGTACGTCAAGCCATCTCCACCGCATGCAACGGCCAACCGCTCTGGCGTCTTTGCCGCCTGCTTCTCGAACATCGCTTGCAATGTTATATCTATGCTCTGGAGCGATTCAGCATTATCCGTTCCATTATTGAATGGCTTCGACATATTGAACTGCATCAGCAAGTGTTCCCGTTCCACTTCCGTCAGGAGGCAGATGCTTCCCAATGTCGCCTGCGGGTTCAGGGTAATCTGACGCAAAAGCTCCACAAAGTGACCAGCCCAGCGTTCAATTGTAGATCGTTCAAACAACATGTCGGCAAATTCCCACGAGCAGCGCATACCGTTCTCGTGTTCGATCACCGACAGCGTCAGATCGAACTTGGCCACATTGGACTCGAATGGATACGAGGTGAGTTGAAGCCCTGGAAGATCAAACTCCACCTGATCCATGTTTTGCAGAACAAGCATCGCATCGAAGAGAGGATTGCGGCTCGTGTCGCGCTGCCGAATCACCCGTTCTACCAGTTCTTCAAACGGATAGTCTCCATGCTCAAAGGCATCGAGTGCCGTCTGCTTTACTTCCTGTAGATAGGTCGCAAAGCTTTTCTCTCCAGACGGTTGCGTCCGAAGTGCTAATGTATTAACGAACATCCCCAGCATGCCTTCCAAATCTGCATGCGGTCTTCCCGCCACCGGCGATCCGACAACGACCTCTTCTTGCCCCCCAAGACGTGCCAGCAGCGTGCTGTAAGCAGCTAGCAGCACCATATAGACCGTAGCGCTGCTCATACGGGCCAGCTCACGCATTGCGGAGGTAAGATCGCCGTTCAGTTCTATGTCCACCCGGCCGCCTTTGAAGCTGCGTACGGCTGGACGGGGGTGATCAACCGGCAGGTTCAATATTGGTAATTCGCCGGAAAACTGTGCCCACCAGTATGCTTCTAGCTGACCGTATCCCTGACTAGAGATGTAGTGCTCCTGCTGCCATACCGCGTAATCTTTGTACTGCAGCTTAAGAGGCTCCAACGCTTCTCCCGCGTAAAGCTTCGCAAATTCGCCTATTAAAACGCTGATTGAGGTACCGTCTGAGATAATATGGTGCATATCGAACAGCAATACATGTCTCGCTTCTCCAAGACACACGACGGTCGCACGCAGCAGCGGCGCTTCGGTTAGGTCAAACGGACGGAGGAATGCATGAATATGCTCCTCAATCTTTTCTTCCTCAGCCTCCTCGTAGGACACAGAGAAGTTCAACACGTCCTGAACCAACTGTACCGATTCACCATCAAAGATAGTAAACGAAGTGCGCAGCGATTCGTGGCGGGCAATTAGTGCTCGCAGCGCATATTCCAGCTGCACCCGATCCAGTTCTCCTTCAAGTCGCAGTGCCACCGGCATGTTGTAACTAAGCTCAGCACCCTCTAACTGCTGCAAGACGTACAACCGTTTTTGAGCCGAAGACAACGGGTAATGCGCCCGTTCTCCTGCCGGGGCCAACGCTTGATAAATCACGCTGCCGTCCACAGCCTCCAGCGCAGCGGCCAGCCCTTCGACTGTTGGCGAGAGGAACATCTGTCTTAGCGGCAATTCTGCCCCCAGCGCCTGATGAATCCTCGCTACGAGCGTCATCGCCTTCAGTGAATGTCCACCCAGCTCGAAGAAATTGTCATGAATGCCTACGTGTTCAACGCCCAGTACCTCCTGCCACAACTGCGCCAGCTTCGCCTCAGCATTGGTTCGCGGCGCTGTGTATTCCGCTGCCGCTCCACTTCCCTTGATTACAGACGGCTTCGGCAGTGCCCGGCGATCCACCTTGCCGTTCGGTGTCAGAGGAAGCTCCTCCAACTGTACAAAGTACGATGGAATCATGTACGCTGGCAAAGATTCAGCCAAGGCGGCGCGTATCTCGGCTGTCGAAAGCATGTGCCCGCTCGTTACATAGGCGCATAATTCCTGCGCATGATCTTTATGCTCTTTCGTTTCTACAACAGTTACGACGGCTTCGCTTATGCCCGGAATGCGCAGCATGCTGGCTTCGATTTCGCTTAGCTCAATCCGGTATCCCCGAATCTTCACCTGATGGTCGATACGTCCCAGATGCTCCAGCCGCCCGTCAGGCAGCCTGCGCGCCAAATCTCCGGTTCGATAAATCCGTTCTCCAGCAACGAACGGATTGTCCATGAATTTCTCTGACGTCAGCTCTGGACGCGCCCAATATCCGCGGGCAACTCCCGTGCCTCCGATGTACAGTTCTCCTGCTACGCCGATCGGCTGCGGCTGTAGCGCTTCGTTCAACACATACACCTGCGTATTCGCCATCGGCCGTCCAATGCTGATCCGTTCATCCCCTGCCAAGCGATCGAACGTAGACCACACAGTCGTTTCCGTCGGCCCGTACATGTTGTAAATTTCCGCATCCGTATATTCCTTCAGCTGTCCATACAAGGTGTAAGGGAAAGCTTCCCCGCCGACCAGCAGCGTCTTGACACTCCGCAGCCGCGCCGCACTTCGCTTATCCCCAAGCAGTAGCATGAGACGCGAAGGTGTCATCTGCATCATCTGCACCGGATGCTGATCCAGCAGTTCCGCCAGTTTTGCCGGATCCTGCTGCGCTTCCTCGCTCGCAAGAACGATCTGCATGCCGCAGCTCAGCGGCACCCAGCTCTCCGCGGCGAAGATGTCGAAGGACACCGTCGTGATGCACAGCATCGTATCATGCATTCCAAACGGCAGCTCGCGAATCATTCCCGAGATGAAATTGACCATATTCCGGTGCTCCACCACGACCCCTTTCGGCAAGCCGGTCGTTCCGGAGGTGTAGATGACGTAGGCGCTGCCGGATGGTTTTATTTCCCCGCCGACAGGTGCAGAAGTATATGCGGCCAGATCTTCTGCGAAGGAGAATGAGGTGGCCTCATTGCTAACACTTGTTTTGTCACCGTTTTGGTCACCTTTATGGCCTTCTGCCTGATTGGCGCTTCCCGTCACCCCAACCATTTCTTCCGCCCGTACATCATTTACAACATCCTGCAATACATCATCTAGGCACAATACATGGTACAGCGATACATCGTGCAGCCCTGTCACAATCTCAAGCTGTGACGAATCCGTCAGCATAACCCGTATCTCGGAATCCCGGATGATCGTCTCCATGCGCTCCTGAGGCAAAATAGGATCGATCGGCACATATGCAGCACCGGCTTTTAAAATCCCCAGCAGCCCTGCGATGAGCTGCGGCGAACGGTTCATCAGCACGCCTACGCGCTTTTCCTCTGTTACTCCATGAGCCTGCAGCCATTGGGCAATCCGGTTCGCCTGCTCTTCCAGCTCCCGGTAAGTCAGCCGCTGGTCGGCGCACATCACCGCTGAACGATCTGGCGTCTGTGCCGCCTGCCGCTCGAACAACGAAGGAATGCTTGCTTCTTCCGGAATCGCTGCCTGCGTATCATTGAACTGCACGAGCAGTTGTTCTCTCTCAGCCGCTGTCAGCAGTTCCAGCTCCTGTACCAGAATGCTTGAGTCCGCTGCAATCTGCTCCGCAATTTGTACAAGATGCCTTTGCAAACGCTCCATTCCATCTTGTTCGTACACCTGCGCATTGTAGTCAAAATGAAGCGTCATCTCTTCCCCAGGCAAAATCATCACATTCAGGTCATAGTTGGTTTGTTCCTCTGCTTGAACTCCAGTAATGTTCAGCCCTGCCGCATCCCCCAGCGCGCCTGCCTGCTCCTCCACCGGGTAGTTTTCGAACACCAGAATGTGATGGAACAGCTCTCGATTTTTCGAGCTTTGAGCTTGAATCTCATGCAGCGGATAATAGTCGTAAGCTTGGGACGCCAGCGCTTGCTCTTGAATTCTTTGTACCACTTGGGCTACTGTGTCTCCCGGCTCACACTTCACCCGAACCGGAATTGTATTGATGAACAGCCCGATCATCCCTTCCACGCCAGGGAGATTTGCCGGTCTGCCTGACACCACGCTGCCGAATACCGCGTCGCTTGTCCCGCTGTATTGGTGCAGCAGCAGTCCCCATGCCGTCTGCAGCAGGGTATTTACCGTCACTCCCTGCTCCCGCGCTGCTTGGCTGATCTGTTCGGTTCGCTTCCGATCCAATGAACAGGTCACCCGCCTTGCTTCATATCCCTGCGTTTGGCGCTGATGTCTCGGAAGTTCTGCCGATTGGTCGAAGCCCGAAAGCAAATCTGTCCAGTAGTTTGATGCCGTTTGAGCGTCCTGTTCGGACAGCCAGCGAATATATTCGCTATACTCGCTCACTCGCGGCAATTGCGGCTCCTCTCCCTTGTACAAGGCCGCATACACTTCGAGTACTTCCTTGACCACGAGCGGCAGGCACCATCCATCCATCAGAATATGATGGAAGCTCCACAGCAGCTGGTGCAACTCCAGCCCCGTACGCACGACCGCTACACGCATCAAACCGTCCGCCTCTACCGCAAATCCTTTCCTGCGGTCTTCTTCCTTGAGCAAAGCCAATTCCTGCTCTTGTTCGGCAGCACTCTTCATCGTTAGGTCTAAATATTCAATCTTTAAGGCACGGCTTCGATAGACCACCTGCAGCGGCTGATCGTGCCAGCCGCTGTCTACGCTCGTCCGCAGTACCGCATGCCGCTGGATGACCATATTCCAGCTTCGTTCCAATGCGATTAGATCCAGTTCTCCCTGCAGCGAAATGAGCATTTGGTTCACATAAGCTCCCGCCTGCGGATCAAGACGGCTGTGGAACAGCATCCCCTGCTGCATAGGCGTCAAAGCATATACATTCTCTACGTCTCCGATGCGCCGATTCCGCTGGATCAGCGCCTCCAGCTCCTCGATCGTCATGCCCCGCTGCATCACATCGCTAGGCGTCAGTTCCGCGCATTCTTTTGCTGCGCAGTGACGAATCACTTCCTGCAAATGATGCTTCAGCCGCTTACCTAACTGCTGGATCGTTTTTTTACGATATTGCTCGGCACTATAGCTTACATTCAAAGTTAACGCTCCGCCGGCAATCATACCGTTGAAATCCAACGTAGCTGCCCTTTTTTGCCTATGGCTAACTGCATCCCCAGAAGAAAGTGGCGATATTTGGAGCGCGTTGCTTTGCAAGTCCTGGTCGAACTGACCCAAATAGTTAAACGAAATTTCCGGGTCGAGAGCTTGAATTTTCGCTGATGCCAAATAACGCAAAATTCCATAACCGACGCCTTTATGCGGGATGCTTCGCAATGTTTCCTTGACCAGCTTGATGCGCATCGGCAAATCCAGACCCTCTTTCATGTCCAGCATGACCGGATACGCACTTGTGAACCAGCCTACCGTCCGGCTAACGTCCACATCCGGCAAGATGGTCTCCCTGCCGTGCCCCTCAAGCATAACGGCCACTTGATCGATTCCGGTCCATTCCTGAATCGCCATTCCCAGCGCGGTCAGCAGCAGATCGTTAATCTCGGTTCCGTATGCCCGGTTCGCTTGCGTTAATAACTGCTGCGTTTCGCTCCGTGACCATTGCAGCGTCAACGCTGCGCTGTTTTCAATTTTATCTCCTCCTAGCTCGTTATCCTTTGGTAATGGGGCTAAACTGACATTCTTCAGTTGATTCCAATATTCATAATCCGTTTCCACAGCCAGGCTTGAAGCATATGCTTCCAATTGCTGTGCCCAGGCTTGGAACGAATCGGTTTTCAGCGGCAGCCGGATGTCCTGCCCTTGTACAACCTGCTCGTACGCTGTGGCGAAATCCTCCAGCAAAATCCTCCAGGAGATGCCATCAATTACGAGATGGTGAATCACGATGAGCAAATGATCGCCATCGCCGCATTGGAATAAGCCCAGCTTCACAAGCGGACCGGTCTCTAAGGAGATGCTGGCATGCAACTCGCGAGCCTTCGCTTCCACTAAACGACTCCACGATGGCTCTGCTTGCTCTTCCTGTAAATCAGGATCCTGCCAATCGTGCATTTGCCGATCCTTCTCTCGGAAGTCGAATACTTCCAAGCCGTAACATTCCCCTTCATTCACGGCACGGTTCCAAGCGGCATAGCTGCCGTCCGCTGCAGGCGTGAACACCATTCGCAGCGCGTCATGGTGTTCTGTAATCCGCTTCATCGCCAGATGCAGCGCCTCTACCTCAAACCGTTCCTCTCGATACAACATCACGGCTTGGTTGAAGTGATGCGCATCAACCAGATCCCGCTCGGCAAACCAGTGCTGAATTGGCGTGAGCGGCACCGAACCTCGAACCTGTCCCTGTTCCGCAATGCGGCTAACTGGAGCAATGTATTCGCTGAGCTGGGCCGCAGTTAGATATCGGAACAGATCCTTCATCTCCAGCTTATAGCCAGCCTGCATGAGTCGGGACATAGCTTGAATCGCCTTAATTGAGTCTCCTCCCAGGTCGAAGAAGCTGTCATGGATGCCGATCCGCGGCACCCCGAGCACCTGCTGCCATACCGACACTAGTGCCTGCTCCTCTGGTGTACGTGGAGCTGCATACAACGTATGGGCCATGACTGTATCCGGCTTCGGCAGCGCTTTGAGATCGATTTTACCGTTGGTCGTCACCGGCAATTGTTCAAGTCGCACGAAGGTGGACGGAACCATATATGCCGGCAGCGTAGAAGACAGCAAGCTGCGCAGTTCAGAAGGATCCAGTTCGCCGCCTACGACATAGGCGCACAACTGAAGGTTGCCTGAGGCATCCGGCAGTGCGGCCACGACGGCTTCGCTTACCTGAGCCGACCGCAGCAGTTCGGCTTCTATCTCGCCTGGCTCGATCCGATAGCCCCGGATCTTCACTTGTCCGTCTATCCGGCCCATGTACTCGAGATTGCCGTCCGGCAGCCAGCGAGCCAGATCCCCTGTGCGGTAAATGCGCTCTCCGGCCGCAAACGGACTGGCAATGAAACGTTCCGCTGTCAGCTCCAGCTGATTGAGGTACCCCCGGGCTAATCCAGGCCCGCTAATGCACAATTCGCCAGGTACGCCGATCGGCTGCAGTTGACCATTCGCACCCAACACATACATTTTCGTTTGGCCAATCGCTCTACCAAGTGTATGAGACTGCCGCGGATTGCTGACTGGCAAAGCGGCTGTCACTACGCTGTTCTCCGTCGGCCCGTACTCACTAACAAACTCAATGTGGCCGTATGAAAGCATTTTTTCAATCAACGCCGCACCGATCTTCTCCCCGCCGGTAACCACACTCCGGACGGTTGCCAGCTGTTCCGGCGCGATCATTTCAAACAGTGCCGCGAGCAGACCAGTTGGGAATTGCGCATGGGTAATCTTCTGCTCAACAAGCGTACGGATAATGACTGCCGGATCGCTCAGCTCTTCATCGCCCAGCATGACAACAGTCGCGCCTGCAACGAGGGGGCCAAAGAAATGCGAGATGAACGCGTCAAACACGAATGGGCTCGCATGCAGCACCCTGCCTCCGTCGAAGTTGTAGGTTGCTGCCTTCCAACGAAGCGTATGAACGATGCTTCCATGCTCCACCATGACGCCTTTTGGCTGCCCGGTAGTTCCTGATGTATAGATTACATACGCCAAATTATTGCTATTCGCTGTGCTCGGGAGATCTTCAGGCGACTCCAACTCTATATGGTCATCGTCCAAACCTAGCACCGGACAACAAACATCATCCACTGCTGTGCTCGATAATAGCAGGGTAGCGCCGCTGTCCTCCAAAATAAATCGTACACGTTCCGCTGGATCCTGTGGCGATATCGGCAAATAGGCTGCTCCCGACTTCAGCACGGCAAGCAGTGCTATAGCCATTTTTACGGAGCGTTCACACTGTACAGCAACAAGACTTTCGGGCCCTGCCCCATGATGGCGCAAGACTCGAGCCAACTGGTTCGCCCGCTCGTTGAGCTCCCGGTATGTCAGACCAGCTTCACCGCATACAACGGCCAAACGTTCCGGCGTCTTTTCCGCCTGCTCTTCGAACATCTCGTGCAGTATCATTTCTATATCCCGTGACAACTCAGCAATAGTTCCATTACCTTGTTTGAATGACTTCATCTCATACTCATTGAACTGCATCAGCAAGTGTTCCTGTTCCGCTGCCGTCAGGAGGCCGATGCTTCCCAATGTCGCCTGCGGATCGAGGGTAATTTGACGCAAAAGCTCCGCAAAGTGACCAGCCCATCGTTCAATCGTCGATCGATCAAACAACATGGCAGCATATTCCCACGAGCAGCGCATGCCGTTCTCCTGTTCACTTACCGATAGGGTCAGATCGAACTTGGCCACATTGGATTCGAACGGGTACGAGGTGAGCTGAAGCCCTGGAAGTGCCAGCTCCGCCTGATCCATATTTTGCAGCACTAACATCGCATCGAAGAGAGGATTGCGGCTCGTGTCGCGCTGCCTAACCACCCGTTCCACCAGTTCCTCGAAGGGATAGTCTCCATGCTCGAAGGCCTCGAGCGCCGTCTGCTTCACTTCCTGCAAATAAGTCGTAAAGCTTTTCTCCCCGGACGGTTGCGTCCGTAGTGCCAATGTATTAACAAACATCCCCAGCATGCCTTCCAAATCCGCATGCGGTCTTCCCGCCACTGGCGATCCGACAACGACTTCCTCTTGTCCCCCAAGGCGCCCCAACAGCACGCTGTAGGCGGCAAGCAGTATCATATACACGGTAGTGCCGCTCGCGCGGGCCAGCTCGCGTACGGCAGACGCAAGTTCACCGTCTAGCTCTACGTCAACCCGTCCACCCTCGAAGCTGCGCACGGCCGGACGAGGTTTATCAACCGGCAGGTTCAGTACCGGCAATTCTCCGGATAACTTTTCCACCCAATACGCTTCTAGTTCCTCGTACGCCTCACTATCGGCGTAATACTCCTGCTGCCATGCTGCATAATCTTTGTACTGCAGCTTAAGCGGAGCCAACATTTCTCCCGCGTACAGCTTTCCAAATTCATTTACCAAAATGCTGATCGAGGTGCCATCCGAGATAATATGATGCATATCGAACAGAAGCACATGATTCGCATTTCCGAGACGCACGACGGTCGCTCGCAGCAGCGGCGATTCGGCCAGGTCAAACGGGCGAAGAAATGTACGAATGAGCTCCTCGATTCCTTCTTCATGCGCTTCCTTATACGACACGCCCCACTTAACCTGATCCGATACCATTTGCACCGGCTCTCCATCCATGACGGCAAACGAGGTTCGCAGCGATTCATGGCGGGAGACAAGTGCTTGCAACGCCGTTTCCAGCCGTACCTGATCCAGTTCTCCTTCAAGCCGCAGCGCTACCGGCATATTGTAGCTCAGCTCTGCCCCCTCTAACTGCTGCAGGACATAGAGTCGTTTTTGAGCCGAAGACAACGGATAATACGCACGCTTGCCGATCGGTTGCAACGCTTGATATTCCTTGCTGCCAGCTGCCGTTTTCAGCGCTGCCGCCACTCCTTCGACTGTCGGCGAGAGGAACAGCTGACTGAGCGGCAGTTCTGCCCCCAGCACCTGATGAATCCTCGATACGAGTGTCATCGCCTTCAGTGAATGTCCGCCCAATTCGAAGAAATCGTCATGGATGCCTACGCGTTCAACGCCTAGCACTTCCTGCCATAATTGTGTCAGCTTCGCCTCGGCGTCGGTTCGGGGTGCTGTATAATCCACTGCCGTCCCGCTTCCCTCGATTCCAGACGGTTTCGGCAGTGCCCGGCGATCCACCTTGCCGTTCGGCGTCAGCGGAAGCTCTTCCAGTCGGACGAAGTGTGCCGGAACCATGAATCCCGGAAGTCGTGCGGACAGGGCCTTACGCAATGATGTCATCTCTATGGCTTGGTTCGCGACCACATAGGCACACAATTCGAACTCTCCCTGCTTCAACTCACAAGCGACGACTGCCGAATCCGCAACTCCTTCGAGCTCGGCAAGGTGCTGTTCAATCTCGCCTAATTCAATCCGATATCCTCTAATTTTTACTTGGTGATCATTGCGTCCGGCAAATTCCAGGCTGCCATTAGGCAACCAGCGTACCAGATCTCCCGTTTTATACAGTCGTTCCCCTTCCACAAAGGAACTTGGGATAAATTTTTCCTCAGATAGCCGTGGTCTGTTTATATATCCGCGCCCTACTCCTGCACCACCGACATACAGCTCTCCATATACGCCGATCGGCTGCAAAAGTTCATTTTGAGGATTCACGACATAAAGCCTTACATTTGGAAACGGCTTTCCGATCGGTACGTTCCCCGACGTTGTTAATGGATACTGCTTCGGATCTCCTGTCCACTCATAGAAGGAAGAATCCACGGTCGCTTCCGTAACTCCGTAACAATTAATAATCCGCATTCCATGTCCGAACCGTTGAAGCAGCCAATGGAAATCAGGGTTAAGACAACGGTCTCCCCCCAAAATTAAAAGCCGTAACGAAGGGATATCTATTTTCCGCTCATCGATGTATTTCATAATGGTCATGACTAATGACGGCGTCGAGTTGAGCAGTGTGATCGCATGCGTACGGATTAATCCTGCTATAGCTGCGGGTTGCAATCGCAGCTCGCTTGGACAAATGACCATCGTTCCGCCGAAAGGAAGTGTCCGTGCCATATCTTCGACAAATACATCAAACGAGAAGCTGGCCATCTGCAGCAATCGGACTTCCTCTGAGTCCAAACTGTAAACTTGTTTCCAAGCAAATATTCGTTCGATTACATGCCCATGCTCAATCATGACGCCCTTCGGCTTGCCAGTAGTGCCCGAAGTGAAAATAACATAGGCCAAATCTCCAGGCTCAGGCAGTTGCTGTGAAGTGCCTTCCGCTGCTGCTGGGGCATCGTTTTCCAAATAAACAACATCGTAATCCGCTCCCCATGCCTCGCCGCATTCCCGTTCTGCAAGAAGAAGACGGGCACCGCATTCTTCCAGCATATAGGCAATCCGTTCGGTTGGATAATTGGCATCCAGCGGTAAATAGGCAGCACCCGATTTCCAGACTGCCAATACGGACACGACCATCCAGACGGAACGAGATACAAGAACGCCGACAATTTCCTCAGGACCGGCTCCATGCTGTTTTAGTACCTGAGCGTAAAGGCCGGCTAGATCATTCAGCTCTGCATAACTCCAATTGCGATTGTCGTAAATGACTGCCGTACGGTTCGGATTCAACAACACTTGTTCTTCAAACAGTTCGAGCATCGTCTTGCTGCCTGCAGGTTCAATCCGCGCCGGGTTAAACTCTTGCATCAATTGACGTTCCTGTGCCGCCGTAAGCAGAGAAACAACTCCTAACGCCGTTTCAGGCTGTTTCACTACATGGCGCAAAAGCTCGGCAAAGTGTTCCGCCCAACGTTTAATCGTATCTTCCGTGAAGATTGCTGACGAGTATTCCCAACTGCAGGTGAATCCCTCCCCCTGCTCGGATACGATCAGGGTTACGTCAAATTTGGCTACCGTGTTCTTCATCACATACGGCGCCAACTGAAGATCGGGAAGCTCAAGCTGCGCCTGATCCATGTTTTGCAGAACGAGCATCGCGTCGAAGAGCGGATTGCGGCCCGCGTCGCGCTGCCGAACGACCCGTTCTACCAGTTCCTCGAACGGATAGTCCCCGTGCTCGAAGGCATCGATCGCTGTCTGCTTTACCTCCTGCAAGTAAGCGGCAAAGCACTTTTCCCCGCTCGGGTACATCCGCAGCGCCAGCGTATTGACGAACATCCCCAGCATGCCATCCAAGTCTGCATGAGGCCTTCCCGCCACAGGCGATCCAACAACTACTTCTTCTTGACCCCCAAGGCGCGCCAGCAGCGTGCTGTAAGCAGCAAGAAGCACCATGTACACCGTAGTGCCGCTCGTGCGGGCCAGCTCCCGAACGGCAGACGAAAGCTCGTCGTCCAATTCTACGTCCACTCGGCCGCCTTCGAAGCTGCGAACGGCCGGACGAGGATGATCCGCCGGCAGGCTCAGTACCGGAATTTCGCCCGCAAACTGTTCCACCCAATACGATTCCAACTGCCCATACACTTGACTATCTGCGAAGTGCTCTTGCTGCCATGCCGCGTAATCTTTGTACTGCAGCTTAAGCGGAGCCAACGCTTTTCCTGCGTACAGCTTTGCAAATTCATCTATCAAAATGTTGATCGAGGTGCCGTCCGATATAATATGATGCATATCAAACAGCAGCACGTGGCGTGCTTCTTCAAGACTCACGACGGATGCACGCATCAGCGGAGCTTCACTTAGGTTAAACGGGCGGACGAAAGCCCGTATGGACTCCTCGATCTCTTCTTCCCGAGCTTTCTCATATGCCACAGAAAAGCTCCAGTTTTCCTGTATCCGCTGCACCGGCTCGCCGTCCACAACAGCAAACGAAGTGCGCAGCGATTCATGGCGGGCAATGAGCCCGTGCAGAGCTGCTTCCAGACGCTTACGATTTAATTGGCCTTCAAGCCACAGCGCCACCGGCATGTTGTAGCTTAGTTCAGCTCCCTCTAATTGCTGAAGGACGTACAGCCGTTTTTGGGCCGAGGACAATGGGTACTGTACCCGTTCGTCTGCCGGGGCCAACGCTTGATACCCCGTTCTGCAAGCCGTAACGTCCAGCACGCTCGCAATTCCTGCAACCGTCGGCGTGAGGAACAGTTGTCTTAACGGCATTTCTGTCCCCAACGCCTGATGAATCCTCGATACGAGCATCATCGCCTTTAAGGAATGACCGCCCAATTCAAAGAAGTCATCGTAAATGCCTACGCGTTCCACACCCAGCACTTCCTGCCATAATTGGGCTAGTTCCGCCTCAGCGTTGGTTCGCGGCGCTGTATAATCCGCTGCCACTCCGCTTCCCGCGATTCCAGACGGCTTCGGCAGTGCTCTGCGATCCACCTTGCCGTTTGGCGTCAGCGGCAGCTCATCGAGCTGCACGAATAGGGACGGCATCATATACGACGGCAACGATGCGGCCAATGCGGCACGCAACTCGGCTGCTGCCAGCGGTTGTCCACCCGTTACATAAGCGCATAATTCCTGTGCATTCTCTTTTGTATCGTTCGCTTCTACTACCGTTACGACGGCTTCGTTTACACCCGGGATGCGCAGCAGGCTGGCTTCAATTTCGCCCAATTCAATCCGGTATCCACGAATCTTCACTTGATGGTCGATCCGTCCCAGATGCTCCAGCCGCCCATCAGGCAGCCAGCGCGCCAAATCTCCGGTTCGGTACAATCGTTCCCCAGCCCCGGATACGAACGGACTGTCCACAAATTTCTCTGCCGTCAGCTCTGGCCGCGCCCAATATCCGCGGGCGACTCCCGCACCACCGATACAGAGCTCACCTGCCACGCCAATCGGCTGCGGCTGCAGCGCCTCGTTCAAGACGTACACCTGCGTATTCGCCATCGGCCGTCCAATACTGATCCGTTCATCCTCGCCCAAGTGGTCGAATGTGGACCAAACGGTCGTCTCCGTCGGCCCGTACATGTTATACAGCTCTGCGTCCGAATGCTTTCTTACCTGCTCATACAGGGTGGAAGGGAAGGCTTCACCGCCAACCAGCAGCGTCTTGATGCTCCGCAGCTTCGCCGTGCATCGCTTATCCCCAAGCAGCAACATGAGACGCGAAGGTGTAAGCTGCATCATCTGAACCGGATGCTGTGCTAACAGTTCCGCTAGTACGGCCGGATCCTGCTGCGCGTCCTCGCTGGCGAGAACGATCTGCATACCGCAGCTCAGCGGCACCCAGCTCTCCGCGGCAAAGATATCAAAGGACACCGTCGTGAGGCACAGCATTGCATCATGCGCCACGTACGGTAGTTCGCGAATCATTCCCGAGATGAAATTGACCACATTCCGGTGCTCAACGACGACCCCTTTCGGCATACCAGTCGTGCCAGAAGTATAGATGACGTATGCGCTGTTGGATGGTTTTATTTCCACGCCGACAGGTGCAGAAGAATACCCGGCCAGCTCTTCGCTGAAGGAGATTGGGATCGCTTCACCGCCAACACTTGTATTATCGCCAATATTGACGCCTTCATGGTCGCCCTGATTGTCGCACTTATCGTCACATTCATGGACACCATCAAAGCCTCTTGCCTGATTGACATGCTCCATCATACCCAGCAGACCGACCATTTCTTTCGTCAATCCATCATCCAGACATAATACATCACGCAGCGATGTGGCCTGCATTACTGTCACACTTCCAAGCTGAACCGAATCCGTCAGCATTACCCGCATCCCGGAATCCCGGATCATCCCCTCCATTCGCTCCTTAGGCAGAATAGGGTCAATCGGCACATAAGCAGCACCTGCTTTCAAAATCCCCAGGAGACCGGCGATGAGCTGCGGCGAACGGTTCATCAAGACACCTACGCGCTCTTCCTCCACCACGCCATGAGCCTGCAGCCATTGCGCTATGCGGTTGGCCTGCTCCTCCAGCTCCCGGTAGGTCAACCGCTGGTACGCGTACACCACTGCCGGACGATCAGGCGTCTTCGCCGCCTGCCGCTCAAACAGGGAAGGAATACTTGCCTCTACAGGAATCGGAACCTTCGAGTTGTTGAACTGAACCATTAACTGCTCTTGCTCGGCCGCCGCCAGCAAGCCGGCACTATTCAGCCTGACTTGCGGATTAGCAGAGACCTGACGCAGCAGCTCCGTAAAATGATTCGCCCAACGTTCAATCGTTTCTCGATCGAACAGCATAGAACTGTATTCGAGCGAGCAGCGCATTCCTTCCTCGTGTTCGCGTACCGATAGGGTCACGTCGAATTTCGCCGCGTTATAGTCGAACGGATAAGAGGATAAACGCAGTCCCGGAAGCTCCAGCTCCACCTGTTCTGTGTTCTGCAAGACGAGCATCGCGTCGAAAATCGGATTGCGGCTCGTATCGCGCCGGCGAACGACCTGTTCCACCAGTTCCTCGAACGGATAGTTTCCATGCTCGAAAGCCCCAAGCGCCGTCTGCTTTACTTCCTGCAAATAAACGGCGAAGCTTTTGTCTGCGACCGGATACATCCGCAGCGCCAAGGTATTCGCGAACATTCCAAGCATGCCTTCCAGATCAGAATGCGGCCTTCCCGCCACCGGCGAGCCGATAATGATCTCTTCCTGCCCGCTAAGACGCGATAACAGCGTACTATATGCTGCAAGCAGCACCATGTACAACGTGGCCCCGTTCGCTCGTGCCAACTCGTGCAATGACGAAGCAAGTCCATCGCCCAGCTCGAAGTCTACTTGGCCTCCTTCAAAGCTGCGCAATGCATGGCGCGAATGATCAACCGGCAGGTTCAGCACCGGCAATTCGCCTGCAAACTGTTCCAGCCAGTAAGCTTCCACCTCGCGGTACGATGGCATCTGTGCATACTTCTGCTGCCATACAGCATAGTCCTTATATTGCAGCCGCAGCGGCTCTAATTGTTCTCCGGCGTACAGCTTCATAAATTCTTCTATAAAAATATTCATCGACGTGCCGTCCGATATAATATGATGCATATCAAACAACAGCAGGTGCTGTTCTTCGCCGAGACGAATCACGGCCGCGCGCAGCAGCGGGGCCTCACTAAGGTCAAACGGACGGAGAAATGCTTGGATTTGCTTCTCAACGGCCGCCCCCTCAAATTCCTTATAAATCACGCGCAACACCGGATCATCCTCAACCCGCTGCACCGGATCTCCATTCACGACAATGAACGAAGTACGCAGCGACTCGTGGCGGCTGACCATCGCCTGCAGCGCGGTTTCCAGACGAACCTTATCCAATGCCCCCTCGAGCTGCAGCGCCACCGGCATATTGTAGCTAAGTCCCACCCCCTCTAATTGCTGTAACAAGTACAGCCGTTTTTGAGCAGAGGATAGCGGATAATATGCTTGCTTTTCTACAGGCAGCAGTTCTTCATACGTATGACAAGTTAAGGCTTCCATTGCCGCTGCCAATCCTTCTACCGTAGGCGCCTGGAAGAACAAGCGCAATGGAACTTCCACATCAAAAGCCTGGCGAATACGAGATGCAAGTGTCATCGCCCGCAGAGAATGACCGCCTAATTCAAAGAAATTGTCATGGACGCCCACGCGCTCAACACCCAGCACTTCCTGCCACAACAATGCAAGCTTGGTTTCCATATTTGTTCGTGGAGCCTGATAATCTTTGCCCACCTTGGCGCCATCCGGCTTCGGCAGCAACTGGCGATCGACCTTTCCATTCCGTGTAACAGGCAGTTTCTCAAGCTGGACGAAGAATGTAGGAATCATATAATCCGGCATTACCGCCCCGAGAGCCTCGCGCAGCTCGGCAGAAGAAAACTCGCGTTCACCTGCGATATAGGCGCATAACTCGTTATTGCCGTCCTCATCCCGATGTACGACAACGGCTGCTTCTCGAACCTCCTTGATCCCGAGAAGCCGGTTTTCGATCTCACCAAGTTCAATTCTATATCCACGAATCTTCACTTGATGATCCATACGGCCTAAATATTCGATGTTCCCATCCGCCAACCAACGAGCCAAATCACCTGTTTTGTACATCCGTTCACCGGAAGAGAAGGGATTGGTGATGAACTTCTCGCGAGTACGTTCAGGCTGCTTCAAATAACCCTCTCCGACGCATGCACCCCCGATGCACAACTCACCTGCAACACCTATCGGCTGCGGGCAGCCCAGCGGATCCAAAATATAAACAGAAGAATTGCTGATCGGTCTGCCGATTGGAGGAAGCTTTGTCCCGATATCATTCGGCGTAACCGTGTACGTAGTAGCAACATGCGTCTCGGAAGGCCCGTAGTGATTATGAAGAGTCACCCCACGCCCGCCCAAATAACGCTGCAGCGACTTTCCGACAACCAACGCCTCTCCTGCTGTTATGATGTGACGCACGCTGCTAGGCCACGCGAATTCATAAGTTGGGTCATTCCATGCAAACTTTACAAAGGAAGCAGGCAAATAAATCGTTTCTATGTCCTGATCCTCGATATATCGGAAGAGCGCGACGGGATCCCGACGCATTTCCTCATCGACGACATGAAGCGTCCCGCCCGCAAGCAGCGTAGTGAAAATTTCCTGGTAGCTGACATCAAAGCTGTAGGAAGCATACTGAAGCACATTTTTATGAAAAGGTATGTCCGTATGCTTATGTTGATAAAGCACAAGATTGATAAGGTTTCGATGATTCAAAATAACGCCCTTAGGGTTGCCCGTAGTCCCGGAAGTATAAATGACGTAAATCGGCAATCCATTTTCTTCGCCCAATGAAACCTCAGTCGACTCATGGACGCTTCTTCTAATTTCATCATTCTCAGATAGCAATTCGCTCATTATCAGCATTGTTCCGTCATAGGCGAAGCTTTGAGCCATCCGTTCTGAA
The DNA here is from genome assembly GCF_001894745.1 of Paenibacillus sp. NAIST15-1. Taxonomy (GTDB): domain Bacteria; phylum Bacillota; class Bacilli; order Paenibacillales; family Paenibacillaceae; genus Paenibacillus_B; species Paenibacillus_B suaedae. The sequence continues at coordinate 153,656 of NZ_BBYF01000013.1, read as the reverse complement.
TCGATGAGCAAGCAAGCTGCCTGGGAATCCTCGAGCATATAAGCAATACGCTCCTCCGGGTAGGACGGATCGATAGGCAGGAAAGCCGCGCCTGTTTTAAGAATCCCTAATAAGCCGATTATCATATGAGGAGAACGACCAGCCATAATGCCGACTATGCTGCCCTCCCCTATGTTGCGATGCTGCAAAGCAAGCGAAATTCGATCAGAACGTTGATCCAACTCTTGGTAAGTAACCATGGTTTCACCACATACCAGAGCAATGCCATACGGAGTCTTAACTGCCTGCTCTCCGAACAATTGATGAATGGTCGCATCTGGAATCTCCATGGAACTTCCGACATGCCAAGACGACAGCTTATTCCGTTCCTGTTCACTCAGCAAATTCACTTTACCGAGTGCAATCCCCGGTTCATCGACCGCGTGCCGCAGTAATTGGATGAAATTTTGTTGCCAACGTCCGATCGTGTCCCTTTCAAACAGGGCTGTTGCGTATTCTAGACTGCAATGAAGCTGATTTCCCCATTCACTGACGAACAAGGACAAGTCAAATTTCGCAGTAGGATTCTCCAGTTCAAACGGAGATACCTCTACTCCCTGCATCTGAAGCTCGGATTGTTCCATGTTTTGCAGTGCAAACATGACGTCAAAAATCGGATTTCGGCTGACATCCCGTTGTTGAACCACTTGCTCGACAAGCTCTTCGAACGGATATTCCGCATGTTCAAACGCTGCGATAGAAATTTGCTTGACTTCTTCAAGATATTCGGCAAATGTTTTCTCCCTGGATGGCGTCGATCTAATTGCCAATGTGTTCACGAACATTCCTAGAATATTGGATAAATCAGCATGAGGACGGCCGGCAATAGGCGTCCCGACAATCAGATCTTCCTGACCGGATATCCTTGAGAGAAACGCGCTATACGCAGATAGCAGTACCATGAACAAGGTAGTTCCCGTATTTTGCGCGAGTTTGCGCAATTTGTCGGTCAATTCCGCATCTATCCAGAAATCGAGATGGCTTCCTGCAAAGCTTTGTACTGGCGGACGAACAAAATCATAGGGCAAGGAAAGAACCGGAAGTTCTCCTTCAAGCTGCTCCAGCCAGTATTCCTTATGCAGATTGTACGCCTCGGAATGCTCCTGCGCGTTCTGCCATACTGCATAATCCTTGTATTGAAGAGATAGCGGCGGCAAGCTCTCTCCCATATACAGACTCGTGAGTTCCTTTATGAATATCTCCATAGATGTGCCGTCGGAAATAATATGATGCATGTCAAACAACAACAGATGCCGTGTATCTGCCAGCTTTATCAATTGGATGCGCAGCAGCGGCGCTTGTTCCAGATTAAAAGGACGAATGAAATTCTGGATGATCTCTTGGAGCTGATCCTCCTCGACATCGCGGAATGACAGCGAAAAATCAGCTTCCGGGCCAATGATTTGAACGGGTTCGCCATTTACGAAATCAAAACGTGTGCGAAGGACTTCATGGCGAATCGTCAGCTCCTGTATAGCGGATTCCAATCTTGCTACGTTCAATTGTCCATTGAGCAGCAGCGACGCAGGCATATTATAGCTTCGCTCCGCTCCTTCGAGCTGCTGCAGAACATATAGTCTTCTCTGTGCAGAAGACAGTGGATAATATTCCCGCTCCCCAACAGACTGCAGGCCTTCATGAGTGATTTCAGCCATTCCGTCCACAGTCAGTGCCATGGCTTCAACGGTCGGGTACCGAAATACGTCCCGAATGGCAATAGGACTACCCATACTCTGATGAATGCGAGATACGAGTATCATCGCTCTTAGTGAGTGGCCGCCAAGTTCAAAGAAGTTGTCGTGGATCCCCACTTGAGATACATGCAATACTTCCTGCCAAAGCTCTGCGAGCTTAGCTTCCGTAACAGTTCGTGGAGCTGTATATTTGGAGGCTCTCGCCATATCTTCTACGGGTTCCGGCAGCGCCTTCCGATCCAGCTTGCCGTTTCTTGTAAGCGGAAGCTCCAACAAATGCACAAAATGCGCAGGAACCATATATTCAGGTAAAGCGATGCTCAGGTGATGCCTCAATTCGGTCGGCTCCAGGCGTTTGCTCCCCACGTAATAAGCACACAAAGCCTCACTTCCCGTTCGCTCTTCCCATGTCACGACAGCCGCTTGGCGAATGTCATCATGAAGAAGCATCCGCGCTTCGATTTCGCTAAGTTCAATCCGGTAACCCCGTATTTTGACCTGCTGATCGATTCTTCCTAAATATTCGAGCGTTCCGTCCGGCAGCCAGCGAACCAAATCCCCAGTTTTGTACATGCGTCCGCCTTCAATCCAAGGATCCGGTACGAATTTTTCCTGCGTAAGCTCTGGCAAATTCCAATATCCTGCAGCGACGCCTGCGCCTCCAAGGCACAATTCTCCAGGCACTCCTACTGGAAGCAGCTGCCCCTGAGCGCTCAGCACGTAGGCTGTTGTCCCCTTAATTGGCCGGCCGATCGGGATGTTTCTTTTGCCGTTTTCTCCCATAACTGCAAATGCAGTTGAGAAGGTCGTGTTTTCGGTAGGACCATAACCGTTCCAGATCGTCAGTCCCGGACATGCCTCCTTCACTGCAAACGCATGCTTCGGCGACAGAACCTCTCCGCCCATAATCAGATGTTCTACGCCAGTAAACAGACCCGCATCCTCATCGGCCAGGTGATGAAAGAGCGAGGTCGTCAAAAACATGACTGTGATTCCATGATCCTTCAGAAACGGCCCCATCCGATGAGCATCCAGCAGCACATCCCTCTCAACTGGATGCAAAGAGCCTCCATGCAGGAGCGCTCCAAATATTTCGAACGTAACCGCATCAAAGCTTACCGATCCGGTCTGCGCGAAGCGGTGATGGGCGTGGAACGGCACGTATCCATCGTTATTCACCAGATTGAGTACATTTCCATGTGTCACCAGTACGCCTTTTGGTCTTCCCGTTGTACCCGAGGTATACAGGATATAAGCCGGGTAATCGGAGTCGCTGTCGTGTGCTTCTTCAAGTCCCAAGCGCTTCAAATCCTCTTGCGCTGTTAACGCTTCATCTAGAAGAACCCCGCCATCAAGCGTGATAACCGTCCCTTGGTATGAAACAGGTGCTTTGAATTCTTGTACGGCCAACAGGAACTCTGCTCCGCAGTCACCCAATATATACAGATGTCGCTCCTCAGGCGCATCTGGATCGAGCGGTACATAGACTCCACCCGCCTGCAGAATTCCCAGTACCGCAACGACGAATTCGATCGAGCGTTCCGCCATAATGGCTACGGCTGATCGCGGCTGTATACCTTCCCTCCGCAGCATGGCGGCAACAAGATTCGCTTGAAGGCGCAGCTCCGCATAAGTGAAATGCCGCTCACCGCACATGATGGCTGTCCGATCCGCATATAGGACGGCTATTTCTTCAAAACGTTGATGAATTGTCGTTTGAGACGTGGTTTTTTGGACTGGCAAGCCGCTGAATGTCATCAGTTGATTGAGCGCGGCTGCTCCACTTAATAACCTTGCTTCGCCAAGTGTCGTATCCGGCTCAGACGTCACATGATTCAACAGCTCCGTCAAATGGTTTGACCACCGTTCGACCGTTTCCCGCGTAAACAAGGCGGAAGCGAACTCCAACGAACCATGGTAGCCATCCGCTCTCTTGGATATCATCAAGGTAAGGTCAAACTTGGATTGCTTATCCGTAAACGCACAGGACTCGATTTTCAAATCAGGAAGATCCAGAAGGGAGTTCTCCGCGTTTTGCAGTACAAATACGGCATCGAAGAGCGGATTTCGGCTCATGTCGCGCTGGATGGCAACTCGATCTACCAGTTCCTCAAAGGGATACTCGCCATGGTCAAAAGCATCGAGCGCTGTTTGCTTGATTTCCTCAACGTATTCGGCAAATGTTTTCTGTCCGGAAGGGAACGTGCGCAATGCTAGCGTATTGACAAACATCCCCATCATGTCCGCTAGATCCGCATGCGGGCGTCCGGCTACCGGCGAGCCGACAATAACCTCCTCGTCACCGCTCAAACGGGAGAGCAGAGTACTGTACGCGGCCAAGAACACCATGTAGACGGTAACCCCTTTATCCAGCGCCAGCTTCTGTACTGCTTCCGACAATGTTTTCCCCAGCTTGAAATCAACCCGGTCGCCTGCAAAACTGCGCAATGCCGGACGCGCGAAATCGGTTGGCAGCTGCAGAACCGGCAGCTCGCCCGCAAAATGATCAAGCCAGTATTTTTCCTGCTCCCGATAAGAATCGCTAAGCACGTATTCTTGGTACCACACCGCATAGTCTTTGTATTGCAGCTTCAGCGGGGGCAATTCTTTCCCGGCATACATACTCGTAAATTCCTTGACGAATATGTCCATCGACACGCCGTCAGAAATAATATGGTGCATGTCCAACAACACATAATGGAGATGACTTGCCGCACGAACAATTTTCACGCGTAGAAGTGGCGCATGACTGAGATCGAAGGGAATGATGAATTCTGAGATCATCGAATGAAGCTGCTCTTCTTCCACGTCACAATAGTCAACTGTAAGCGCTACTTTTTCGTGTACGCTCTGCACTGGCTCTCCGTCTGCCATCATGAAGGAAGTTCGCAGCGATTCATGACGAGCAACCAGTTGCTGCAAAATTTCTTCGAAAAGCATCCGGTTCAGCATGCCTTCCATTCGAAGAACGGCTGGCATGTTATAACTTACCTCTGCTCCCTCCAACTGCTGGAGCACATAAATTCGCTTCTGTGCAGAGGTAAGCGGATAATGTTCCCGGGTTTCAGCTTGTCCAATTCCTCTAAATGCTTTGTTCTTCCGGGACACTATTACATCAGTCAATGTCTCCACGGTAGGATACTGGAACAGATCACGAAGTGAGATGTCGGCCTGCAGTTGCTTCTGGATGCGCGCTACCAAAACGGCCCCTTTCAACGATTGCCCGCCTCGTTCAAAAAAGTCGTCCCCCACGCCTAACAGACTGATACCAAGCACCTCTTGCCACAACTCTGCCATTTCCTGTTCAGCAGGATTCCGCGGGGCAATGTACTTGCTGTCTTTCTCCAACTGTCCGGTTGGCAAAGGTAATGCCCGTCGATCCAATTTGCCGTTCACGGTGAGAGGCATCTGCTTCATCGGAATAAAATAAGCAGGAATCATATAGGACGGCAACGTTTTGCCAAGTGCTGTCCGCAGCTCCTTTACCGGGTAATCCCGATCCGCCACAAAGTAAGCGCACAGACCGATATTCTCCGCTTCCCCCACAACCGTAACGGCTGCCTCTCTTATGCCTGGAAGCGTCAATAGATGCGCCTCAATTTCTTGGAGCTCAATACGGTTGCCGCGAATTTTCACCTGATGATCGATTCTACCCAAATACTCCAGCCTTCCATCCGGCAGCCAGCGTGCCCAGTCGCCGGTTCGATACATTCGTTCGCCGGGCACGAAAGGATCGGAGGTGAACTTATCAGCTGTTAACTGTGTTCGGTTGAGATAACCGCGCGCTACGCCAGAACCGGCAATACACAGTTCCCCTGGTACGCCGAGCGGAGTGAGCTGCCCTTGTGAGGTAAGAATATATACTCGTACATTTGGAATCGGGCGCCCAATTGTAACAGCCTTCTCTGGCTCTAGCTCAATCGCAGTCGTCACTACGGTATTTTCGGTCGGACCATATTCATTCATCAATTCCATGTTGGCATTCATCGACTTCAAACGGCTGATGAGCGCTGTCCCAACGGCTTCCCCAGCCAGCACAGCGCTTCGTACCGTGCGCCAGTCATCGGGATTCATACTCTCCAGCAATGCCGAATAGAAGCTCGGTGGACTTTGCATATGGGTAATGCGACACTTTGTGATGACCCCACGAATGGCCAACGGATCTTTGCTGTCTTGATCGTTCAACAAAACAACCGCCGCTCCTGACACAAGGGGGCCAAAAAAGTGGGTCACGAATGAGTCGAAAATGAAAGGATTCAACATTAACGCCTTGTCACCAGTTATAAACCGGTAGCGGTTCGCTTTCCATTGAAGCGTATTGGCCAAGCTGCCGTGCTCGATCATAACACCTTTGGAGTTCCCCGTAGTGCCAGATGTATAAATCACATATGCCAAATCCGCAGGCTCGACAGTTCTTCCTTTCATGAACGCTGCAGCCCTATCCGGATGCTCATTATCCTCAAAATAAATAACGGAACTATTGCCGATGATCTCCTCCGCCAGAGACCGGTACTCTATCGAAGTCAACAGAACCTTAGGGCAACTGTCGTTCAACATATAACGAATCCGATCCATCGGAAATTGTGGATCAAGCGGAAGATAGGCTCCTCCTGCCTTCAGAACAGCCATTAAACCAACCGCCATGTCACAAGACCGATGAATCATTACGGCGGCAATTGTCTCCGCACCTACGCCTTGCGCGCGAAGCACAGCTCCCAACTGTTCTGCTCGCTCATTCAGTTCTCGGTAACTCAACTCCTCGTCTCCAAAAATAACCGCTGGCAGCTCAGGAGTGCGGGCAACCTGCTCTTCAAATAAAGTGAGCACCGTAGCGTCAGAACGATAATCTGCCTTCGTCCCTGCAAATTGCTCAAGCAATAACTTTCTTTCCTGTCCACTTACCAAGACATATTCGTCCAATCGAGAATGTGGCGATGCTACCGCTTGGCGCAGTAATTCTAGGAAACAAGCTGTCCACCGCTCTATCGTGTTGCGACTGAACAAGGACGCCGCATATTCCCAAGTGAAGGAAAAACCCTCGGCTTCTTCTGTAACCGTGAGCGTCAAATCGAACTTAGATGCAATATAGTCAAATGGATAAGTGGAAAGAAGCAGGCCTGGAAGCTGAACCATAGATTGTTCGGAATTTTGCAGCACAAGCATTGCATCGAAAATCGGATTACGGCTTGTGTCGCGCTGCTTCACAACCTGTTCCACCAGTTCCTCAAACGGATAATCCCCATGTTCAAAAGCGGATAATGCCGTCTGGCGAACCTCCTTCAAGTAAGCGGAAAAAGGTTTAGTACCTGCAGGAAGCGTACGCAGTGCCAACGTATTGACAAACATGCCGAGAATGTTTGCCAAGTCGGCATGCGGACGACCAGCCACTGGCGTGCCAACAATGATCTCCTCCTGCCCGCTAAGACGAGACAGCAGCGTGCTATATGCCGCAAGCAGCACCATGTACACCGTACTGCCGCTCTCCTGCGCCAGCTTACAGATCCCTTCCGCCAACTCGCCTCTCAGTTCAAAATCCGCTCGACCACCCTCGATGCTGCGCATCTCCGGACGCGGATAATCAGCCGGCAGGTTCAGCACCGGCAGCTCACCTGCCAGTTCCTTCTGCCAATAGGCTTTCTGATTCATATAGGCTTGCGACTGACGATATTCTTGCTGCCACACCGCATAATCCTTATACTGCAGCCTCAGCGGGGCGCTATCTTCTCCAGCATATAGAGATGCCATTTCTTCCGTTAAAATTTGAACGGAAATACCGTCTGAAATAATATGATGCATATCGAACAAGAGCAAATGGCGCTCTTTCCCAAAATGAATGACCTTCGCTCGCAGTAGTGGGGCAGTACCGAGATCAAATGGGCGGATGAATGCCTGGATTTTTTCTTCTGCTCTGCTTTGTTCCGTTTCCTCATAAGATAAGGCAAAAGCAGCGGCATCATGGATTTGCTGCATTGGCTCTCCGTCCACAACCGTAAACGAGGTGCGCAGCGCCTCATGGCGGGCAATAAGTGCTTGAAATGCCTCTTCTAGTCGTTCCTTATCCAAATGACCTGCAACTTGAAAAGCAGCCGGCATATTGTAACCAAGACCTGCTTCATCCAGTTGATGCAGCACATATAATCGTTTCTGTGCCGATGACAGCGGATAATGATCCTGCTCCGCTGCGGGAAGAAGAGACTCATAGACCCGCTCGCCTGCTGAAGTGACCGCTTGAGTCAATGTCTTCAGATCGGTCGATTGAAAGATATCTCGCAAGCCAATTTCGGACTGAAACTCCTGATGAATGCGCGTCAGCAGCGTCATCGCTTTCAGCGAATGGCCTCCGAGCTCAAAGAAATTATCATGGAGTCCCACGACATCCTTATTCAATACCTCCTGCCACAACAGCGCCATTTGCTGCTCTGCGCCTGTCGTTGGACGAACGTATTCTTTGTGGGATGCAATTGCATCAGGTTTCGGCAAAGATTTACGATCCACCTTGCCATTCGGCGTCAAGGGAAGCCGATCAAGCTTCATATATGTGACCGGTACCATGTAGTCCGGAAGCTTCGTGGAAAGGAATGCCCGCAATTCGGCAATCTGCGACTCAATATCTCCACCTGTATAATAGGCGCAAAGCACAGACTCTCCCTGTGCATCGGACATATTGGCAACCACCGCCTCGCGGATGTCCCCGAACTGCATCAAATGCGCTTCAATCTCTCCCGGTTCAACACGGAAGCCGCGAATACTGAGTTGATCATCCATGCGGCCTAGAAACTCTAAATTACCATCTGGCATCCAGCGGGCCTGGTCACCGGTTTTGTAAATCCGTCCGCCTGCCGCATAAGGGTCTTCAGCGAAGCGCTCGCTCGTCAACTCCGGCCGATTCAAATAGCCTATTGCTACTCCTTCTCCTCCGATACACAGCTCGCCGGCTGCTCCTACAGGCTGCAGCGTTCCTCCCGCCCCTAGTACATACAGCTTGACATGGGGAAGCGGCTTGCCAATGGGCACAATTTCTTCATTAAACAGCTGTCCACCCTGTTCCAATTCATAATAAGACGCATCGATACAAGCCTCTGTTACCCCGTAGCTATTCAGGATGCGCATCTTGGAGCCAAACCGCCTATTCAATCGAAGGAAGTCGTTAGCCGCAAGGCGATCCGAACCAAGAATAAGCAATTCAAGCTTACCGGTACTCAGGCGATGATCGTAAATATAGTCCATTAACGGCACTAGCAGGGCAGGTGTCGATTCCAGCAGCGTAATGCCATGTTCTACAATCAGCCGATGGAGCTGCGGCAGCTGAAGACGAGCCTCATTCGGGCAAAAAACGAGTACTCCCCCGTTCGGCAATACTCTGGCTAGATCACCGGCAAATACATCAAATGAGAAGCTGGCAAGCTGCAGCAGCCGAACCTCCATTTCTTGAAGCTTGTATTCTTGGCGCCACGCCCAAGCCGTCTGCATCCAGCTATGGTGTTCTACCATAACACCTTTCGGTGTTCCCGTTGTCCCCGAAGTATAAATTAGATAAGCAAGCTGTTCTGGGCTACAATGAACGCCTAAATTCGCAGCATCACCGGCATAACATTCATCCTGCTGCAAATTCAAGATCACGCAATCTTCAGGCACAGCAAAACTAACGGAAGCGGCCGTCAACAAAATGCCGGCTCCACTATCAGCCAACATATAAGCAAGCCGTTCGGGAGGCAAAGAGCAATCCAAAGGCACGAAGGCTCCGCCAGCCTTAAGCACGGCAAGAACCCCCACTACAATTTCAGGCGAACGTTCACCTATAATCGCCACGGGGTGTCCCATCTCAATTCCCAGATTTCTCAAGGTGCGGGCCAGCCTATTTGCACGTTCATTTAATTGGACGTAGGTCAATGACTTTCCGACCATTTCCGAAAGCACAGCCATCCGATCGGGCGTTTTCGCGGCCTGTTCCTCGAATTGTTCATGCAGCAAACCTCCGGGATGCCAATCACATTTTTGGCCCGCACTAAAGCATTCAAGGATTTCACTGCGTTCTTCCGGCGGCATTACATTAATTTGGGCTACCGCCTCCATCGGCGCTGCCATTCCTTCCCGGAGTACATGCATTAATCTCGCAAACAGGCGCTGTATATCTTCAACTGCGAAAAGATCCGTCAAATAATCGATTTGGATCGCCATCTCGCCAGTTTTTACATTTTCACGGATGTGTACGGTTAACTCGTTATCTTGATGGCCATTTCCGAGAGGCATCGTGTCATATTGTATAGGGGCATCTACCGGAACAGTGTCCCATGCCATAGGATGATAATTAAAGAAAATGGGCAGCAGCGATCCCGTAAAACCAAATCGCTCGCGGAGCTCAGGAATGATGCGATTGTAAGGGTATTTCTGATGTCTAATTAGCTCGCCCTGCTTCATTTTCACCCGTCTCAAAAGGTCAGCGAAAGACATTGAACCATCTACGCGCATGCGAAATGGTGTCGTGCTGACGAGCATTCCGACCATCATTTTCTGATCAGCAGACGTTCTGTTGGCATACATGGTTCCTAATACAACCTCTTCTTCTCCGCATAGTCGCGCGAGATAAAGACATAGAGCCGTTACAAACAAATTAAAGGCAGATACTTGGTGTTTTTCGCAGAATTCATGAATGTCTGTGCATAGGGATGAGGGAAGTTGATGTCGACTGTAAGAGGCTTCACTGGTGGCCGTCTGGGATGCGCGCTCGGAAAAAGATAAGCTTGTGATTGGCGGCAACGTACTAAATTCTTTGTCCCAATATGCCTTATCCTTAAGGAACCGGGAAGAATCAAGATAGGCAGCTTCGCTATTAAGAAGTTCTGTAAAAGAGGGCGCTGATTCCAATGGAAGCTCCTCATTACGCAGCAAGGACATATAATTGTGAATGATTTCGTTGCCAAGCAGGTTCAAGGAATAACCGTCAGCTATCACATGATGAATTTTCAAAAACAAGCGAGCCTCCAACTCTCCTGTCCGGAACAACGTGAATTCAAACAATGGGGAGTCAAATAGAATGAGAGGCTGGCGCGAACGCAAATCGACGATCTCCCGCCATGTTTCTTCTCCTTCCCCCCTGACATCTAGTACATCAACATGGAATGGCTCGAACAGAGCAGTATAAATTTGTGGCTCCTGACCGTCAATTTGTCGTAATCTCACTTGAAGAGAATCATGCCGGGAAACCAGCATATGTATGGCCTGTATAATCTTCTCTTCGATAATCGTTCCCTGCAAGGTAAGCAAGCTGTTCAGCAAGGCAACGGTTGTATTGGGACTAAGCAGTTCCATATACCATACTCTTCGCTGCGCTTCTGTTAGCGTCCAGGTATTTTTTACGGTTAATTGTGATTTATTACTATTTGACATATTCATCCTTCTCCCTAATTTAAATGAAATGCAGTCAAGGGCGTTTTTTCGGAAAGATTTAATATCTATCAAATTGGGGTTCTAGGGGTGTAAAAAATCTGGAAGGTGCTCATGGTGAGAAACATATAATTATTACAATAGATGTAAGAAGAGATTTTTATGTTTCTGTCATAATTTAGGTATTATCATGTCTGATTGAGGTATTAATTTATCCGTAACGGTACACTTGGCCTGAGCGACGACGTTAATTCTCTCCTGCAAAAAGGTATCGAACGCAAATCCTCCCGTACCTTTGGCAACGGAAGCATCTTGATTGCGAATATATCTGCTGACTAATCCCTGATGGACATTACGGAATTTGATAATTTCATCATAAATATCGACAAGTAGGGTCAATTCTGCAGAACAATCTATGCCCGATTTCAAATCGGCGGTATAGATTTGCTTTAAAGATGGGGAAGCCAATACATTTTTGATGCAAAATTGCTCGCTCGGCTCCAAATACGGCAAAAGCTCATGAGTCGTTTCAATATAAGCATCGTCCGCAGTACCCGTAATCAAATCGGTTAGGATCACGCCCGCAATATGCACGCCACTAGGCGCATTGTAGCTAATTCCATTAAGCTTGATGGGAAAAAAATAATCTCTGAAGAAGGTAATGAAAAATACGGGATCTACTCCCTTATGTACCTCCGCGTTTTCTTTGCGCACCTGCCGCATAGCCGCTCTAACAGCATTCAGAATCTCTATCCGTTCCGGCATGTATGGATTTCGCTGAAGCTTCACTAATTCCTCAACCGCTGGCTTAAGCGCAATATCCGATTGTTGGTGCCTCGTAATAAATGCGACTTCACTCGCATCTCCCGTAAACGATCGCAAACATTCGGCGGGGTTATATGCAATATACGAAGCATAGGTATCTCTGGGAATTAAGCCAGTCAGTGAAGAAAATAACTCCAACATCGAGTACACCCTGTGCAGTTCAGAAATATTGATTCCTAGTTTTAAGCACGAAACGAAGTATATACCCAAGTCGCCCATTGCCAGCACCTTATCCTTGTAAGGGCGATGGTATGCAAAATCGACTAGCTGCTGATTATCGGCTGACAGAAGTGGAAGGCCGATCCTCATAAGGTCGGCGGGAGAACCCGTTTTATTCAGGTGGGGAAGGTCATGTACTACAAATCGACTAAAGTGACCCAATGGATAATGCAGGTCCTGACCAATGCAATTCACGCTAGTCATATCACTCTCTCCTTCGATATGAAGTTGGTTACGAGAAAGATAGTAATCTATGATTCTTGTGGGTTTAAACTATCACATAAAGGTTTTGATGTCAATTTTATCCTTTTCACTTATAAATACCTGTAACTTATGTTCTAGCTCAATTTATGGCTCCTTATGGGAGTGTTTAGTTGATTTGCTAGAAATAGAGGAGACTACAAAGCTGATCGACTAAAATCAAGCCTCCAATCATGATTGATCAGAGGCCTTTACAATAAAGTTCTTTAATCCAAAACATTAATTCGCTTCCACCTGTGGGACGACGGCATGATGAAGTGCGGTGTCGAGCTCCGATGTATATTGATTGCGCTGTTCTTCCGTCCAGCCGAACGCAGAAGCCATGTAGGCAATGACCGGCTGCTTCCAATCCCGTACCCACTGGATGTTAAAGAAGAGTGCACCCGTTCGGCGAATGAAGAAGTCCACCGGCTTCAATGTCATTTCTTCTTCCATGGCATATAACAGCGGGACAAGCACTTCTAGCGGAAGACCGCTTTGTTCCGTCTTGCTCCGATAACGGTCGGCCAGTTCGAAGATTACATCCACGTTAGAGCCGTACATACGTGCCCAGCGCTTGGCCAGTGCCCCATCAAGCCCATTTCGTATGCCTTCATTCATTTTGCTTTCCACGAAGCTCGGGAAATCGGCCGAGCCGCCTACATTCCCGCCTGATATGGGCATCTGCTTCGTCATTGCAGCTGTAAACGCAATTCCTTCTTCTTGCCTAAGCAGCTTCATGACCAAATCAACGATCATTTCAGCCATTTTACGATATCCGGTCAGTTTGCCGCCTGCAATCGTAATCAATCCAGATGGAGATTGCCAAATCTCATCTCTGCGGGAAATCTCAGATGCATTTTTCCCTTCTTCATAGATGAGCGGCCTTACCCCTGCCCAACTCGATTCAACGTCGTCTGCGGTAAGCTGAAGCGAAGGGAACATATAATGAATCGCCTTCATGATATAGTCACGATCCGCCTTCGTCATGACAGGTTGAACCGGATCTGCCTTATAGAACGTATCCGTTGTGCCTACATACGTTTTTCCGTCGCGTGGAATTGCGAACACCATTCGGCCGTCCGGCGTGTCGAAGTAAATCGCTTGCTTGAGCGGAAACTTCGACTGATCGATGACGAGATGCACCCCTTTGGATAGTTGAAGATGCTTGCCTGTCTTCGAATGATCCTTATTACGAAGGTCATCAACCCAAGGACCTGCCGCATTGATAATCTTCTTGGCACGGAATTCGAACGCTTCCCCATCCAATTGATCAACAACACGAACACCAACAATTTTTCCGTTATCATACAAAAACGAATCTACCTTCATATAGTTCAGAGCCATGGCTCCATTCCGAACGGCTTCCTTCATGACTTCAATCGTCAACCGCGCGTCGTCAGTTCGATATTCTACATAATAACCGCCACCTAAGAGCCCTTCCTGCTTCAACAGCGGCTCACGGCTCAGCGTCTCTTGCTCCGACAGCATGCGGCGTCGCTCGCTGCGCTTAACACCAGCCAGGAAGTCGTAAACACGCAAGCCGATCCCAGTGCTGAATTTGCCGAACGTTCCGCCGCGATGAAGCGGAAGCAGCATCCACTCAGGCGTTGTTACATGCGGCCCATTCTCATATACAATGGCGCGCTCCTTGCCGACTTCAGCTACCGTCTTCACATCAAATTGCTTCAAGTAGCGGAGACCGCCATGAACAAGCTTCGTTGAACGGCTAGACGTCCCTGCGGCGAAGTCCTGCATCTCGAATAGTGCAGTTCTCAATCCTCTCGTTGTCGCATCCAACGCAATCCCTGCGCCCGTGATTCCTCCTCCAATAACGATCACGTCAAGCGGCTTCTGACCCATTGCTTGTACGATAGATTTGCGCTTCATAGCGGAAAAGACAGTTGTCATATGATAACCTCCCTCGTCATAAAGACGGCATGAAAAGTAAGTACTCGCCCATGCTCACATCGAAAACAAAAAAACCGCAATAACACTAAAGTCATAGACTAAAGTGCAATTGCGGTTCTCAATTCTCCAACCGAATTTAAATATTAACTTATTTAAAATTGTAGCATATTCGTGCACTTATTTAAATACTTTTGTTGCCTCAATGGCTTTGCCCCAGCCGGAATACAAGGCATTGCGGCGTTCTTCCTGCATGGACGGTGTAAAGGTACGATCAATGCTCCATTGCGCCGCTATCTCGTCCCGGTCGCTCCAGTATCCTACAGCCAAACCGGCAAGGTATGCCGCGCCTAGCGCAGTTGTTTCAAATACTTGCGGGCATTCCACCGGTACGCCCAGCATGTCGCTCTGGAACTGCATCAGGAAATTGTTCTGAATTGCTCCTCCATCCACACGCAGCTTGGTCAGCTTGATGGACGAGTCGGCCTCCATTGCAGTCAATACGTCTTTCGTCTGATAAGCGAGCGATTCCAATGTTGCGCGGATGAAGTGTTCTTTCGAAGTGCCGCGCGTCAGGCCGAAGATCGCACCTTTCACCTCACTGTCCCAGTACGGCGTACCCAATCCGACGAAGGCTGGAACGACATACACGCCGTCTGTTGACTCCACCTTGCTTGCATATAACTCACTATCCTTGGATTCCTTGATCATGCGCAACCCATCGCGAAGCCATTGAATAGCGGAGCCAGCAACGAAAACGCTTCCTTCCAGCGCATATTCTACTTTGCCGTCAATACCCCAAGCGATTGTCGTTAGCAACCCATGAGAGGACTTCACAGCCTGTTCGCCAGTATTCATCAACATGAAGCATCCCGTACCGTACGTGTTCTTGGCCATGCCCTGCTGGAAACATGCTTGCCCGAACAGTGCCGCTTGCTGATCTCCCGCAGCGCCCGCAATCGGAATCTCCTCGCCGAAGAAATGGAAGTCCACCGTTTTGCCGTATACTTCGGAAGAAGAACGCACCTCTGGAAGCATCTGCTTCGGAATCGTTAGCAGCTCCAGCAGTTCATCGTCCCACTTCAGCTCATGTATATTGTACATAAGGGTACGTGAAGCGTTGCTATAGTCTGTTACATGCACATTGCCGCCCGTGAGCTTCCAAATAAGCCATGTATCGATTGTCCCGAACAATAGATCGCCACGCTCTGCCTTTTCCCGCGCGCCAGGAACGTTATCGAGAATCCATTTGACCTTAGTACCCGAGAAATAAGAGTCAATGAGAAGCCCCGTCTTGGAGCGGAACAGTTCACCGTAACCTGCCTCCTGTAATTCATCGCAGATGGACTTCGTCTGTCTCGATTGCCATACGATCGCATTGTATACCGGACGGCCAGATTCCTTATCCCACACGACAGTCGTCTCGCGCTGGTTCGTAATACCGATGCCTGCAATTTGTTTTGGCTTTACGCCGGATTCAATGAGGCATGTCGCGATGACAGCCAAAATCGTTCCCCAGATTTCCTGTGCGTTGTGCTCTACCCAGCCCGGTTCAGGGAAAATTTGCGTAAATTCCTTCTGGGAAACGTGGACGATTTGTCCTTCTTTGTTGAACAAAATGGCTCTGGAGCTCGTTGTGCCTTGGTCAAGAGATAAGATGTACTTTTCCATATAAAATTCCCCCATATTCAGTAGTGGTGAATCCCTATCTGTTGAATCATCATGATTCATTTCATCGTGATCCATGCAAGAGGATTAAGTGATCATGCACATCACGGAAAAATTGTTGATTATATCCTAGCGATAATACTTATCGAACAGCATTTTTTCTAGACAAGAACAACGAAAATACAAGGATAACAAGTGCGGTACCCGCTACTGCCCATATTACTGCATCAAACTGACCTAAAAATACATTTTTATAAAACAGCCCACCGAGCGAACCTCCAAGCAGCGGCCCAACGACGGGTATCCAGGCATACTTCCAATTGGAACCGCCCTTGCCTGCAATCGGCAGCAGCATATGCGCGATTCGCGGCCCCAGGTCGCGTGCTGGGTTGATGGCATATCCCGTTGTTCCTCCTAATGATAACCCTATGCTGACAATGAGAAATCCAACAATCAGTGGATTCAAACCATCCGTGAACTTGTTGGCGCCAATCGCCAAAATACCGAGAACCAAAATGAACGTTCCTATCATTTCACTAATTAAGTTGGAGAATGGATGATAGACGGCTGGACTTGTCGCAAATACACCCAGCTTCGCCCCCTGATCCTCCGTCAGTTTCCAGTGCGGCAAATAATGCAGAAATACAAGAACAGCTCCAACAATAGCGCCTAGCATCTGTGCCGCTATGTACGACGGTACATCAGCCCAAGGAAAATTCCCAATAAAAGCGAGCCCCAATGTAAGTGCTGGGTTGAGATGGGCTCCGCTTATCGAACCTACGGAATACGCCGCAACCGCGACAGCCAAACCCCATCCCATCGAAATGACAATCCAGCCCGAATTTGCGGCATACGATTTCTTTAGTGATACCCCTGCACATACGCCCCCGCCGAGTGCAATCAGTATCATAGTTCCAATAAATTCTCCCCAAAACGCCGACATATTGACCCCTCCTGTTGTTCATTCCTGTTAAGAAAATGCAAAGAGACCTACGTTCAAGCACACGTCGCATCTGCTGCAAGCAGAGATGACAACGCGTTTGAAAGTAGATCTCCAAGTCTCCGTAACAGTATTAACTTGATTCAAATTTTATTTAAAATTGTAAGCGTTGTCAATCACTTTTTTTCATATTTTGTCCATAATTTCGTATTTGAGGTTGTAACCGCCTCGGCACCAGCTTGCAGAGCGAGCTCCACATCTTCTCTCGTCGAGATGAACCCCCCTGCCAAAATTGGTAGGCTTGTTCGTTCTTTTACTTTGCGAATGACGTTCGGCATGCCCCCTGGCAATACTTCAATGACATCGGGCTGCGTCGTCTGCAGCAGCTTGCAACTCTTCTCCAGAGCGCTATTGTCGATCAAGAAGATGCGCTGCACAGCTACGACGCCTTTTTGCTTCGCTTTTTGAATGACGCTGGATTTTGTCGACAAAATCCCGTACGGTCGATACTCCTGACAAAGGTACTCCGTCGCGTGAGCGTCGCTTTGAAGTCCTTGGATCAGATCGATATGCAAAAATAATTTCTTGTTCGCTTGATGTACCATACTGCAGGCGTGCTTAAGTTGAGCGATATGGACATCGAGCAGGACCAAATATTCGTATGGTGAAGCTACGGCTTTCTCCAAGTCTTTCATTTGCCTCGATGCGGGCAATATTCGCTGTTCATAAAAATTCATTGGTCGAGCCCCTTCGGTTGAATCGATCTCAAGTTATTCCTATGCTGTGGTAATTCTGTTCATACCTTTCTAATAGTAAGTGTGATCTTGCTCATATGCAAGTATTTTTATATCTTACACGCTTACACAGCCACCGGGAAGTGAAATAAATGAAAAGAACCTCCGATTATTAGGATCGAAGGTTCCATGTCAGGTTATATTTCGACACTTCCAGAATAGGAATCTAAGCCTGTCCTTGGAGGCTCGCATAATAGGAGCCATGTTGGAGCAAGCTTCGGTGCGTGCCATGCTCCGCAACGGTTCCCTCCTTCATGACGAAAATAATATCCGCATGTTCCACGGTCGACAAGCGGTGGGCAACCATGATGGTCGTCCTCCCCTGCATCAACTGCTGCAATGCCTTTTGCACCCAGTGCTCCGATTCCGTATCAAGCGCAGACGTCGCCTCGTCAAGGAGCAGGATCGGTGCATTTTTGAGCAATGCTCGTGCAATTGCAATCCGCTGACGCTGCCCGCCGGACAAGGAGGCGCCCCGCTCCCCTACTGAAGTCTGATATTGATCTGGCAGCTCCTCAATAAAATGATGGGCGTATGCGGCTTGCGCTGCAGCCACCACTTCCTCATGGGATGCTTGCGGGTTGCCGTAACGGATATTCTCTTCGATGGTTCCGCTGAACAAAAATGCTTCCTGCGGCACATAGGCAATCAATCTGCGAATTTCCTCCAGCGTATAATGCCCGAATGATTTGCCTAGGAGGCGAACATCTCCTCTTTCAACCGGATAAAATCCGAGCAGCAGCTTAATCAGTGTGCTCTTCCCACTGCCGCTGGCGCCAACGATAGCTGCTACTTGTCCCGGATATACCTTCATCGATACTTGGGATATGGCTGTTTTTCCAGCAGCATAGGAGAATTCAACATCATCTAGTTCGAGCATCGGTGCTGCCGTGTTGGTATGGCTATCGATGTCGTCCGCTCTATCGATTGTACCAGTTTGATTTACAGTGTCGTTGTTCAGATCAGGTCTAAGGGTCATATCAAGTATGGCATCTTCACTCTTGATCTCACTGCCGAATCTCTCCGGCTCTTCTTCTTCATAAAGCAGCTCCTGGACTCGACTTGCACCAGCCAACGAGTTTTGGATAAGCGACATCGTAGAGCCGACATTCATGAACGAATGAGTCAAGTGAATTTGCAGCACGGCCAATGCCGCTACCGTCCCCATTGAAATGAACCCGTATGCATACAGCAAACTCCCAATAACAATAATTCCGCAAAACGTAATGTAACTGACGAAATGATTGACCGCTGCGAGCAGCCCCTTCTTATGGGCAATCTGACTCGATAGTTCCGTTACTTGCTCGTTCAACGCTTCATATTGTCCATAGATCGATCGAATGCGGAACAGCTTTACCAACTGAATCCCACCAAGAAAGTCGGAGAATTTCTCAGTCAGCTTAGCGGTCACATGCAGATGCTGGTCGTATAGATTCCGTACCGTATTTACGAACCGCGAGCTGATATAGAAGGATAAGAGCAGCACGAGTAAAGAAACGCAGGCAAATTGCCAATGCAGCGCGAACATCATGATGATGGAGCCAAAACTAATCATAATCTCGAGCAGCATGGCAAACAGGATGCCGCAGTAGGTCACTTCCAGTGTCGACACATCATTATTCATCCGGGACAGCAGCTCACCGTTGTGGGTTCGCTCAAGCATTGACATTCGCAGGCTGCACATCTTCCGATACAAGCGCTCACGTATGTTCGCCAGTGTCAGTTCCACACTTCGATGAAACAAATACGTGAACGGCGGAGCTATCAGGTTCAACAGCAGAATGGAGCCCCCCAAAATGTACAGTCCTCCATACATAAGGGATATATCATTTGACTCGGCATAATTAACCAGACTCTGCACTAACAAGCTGAAGGATAAAATAAACAGGGTGTTTACGGCGCCGCTCGCAATCATACCAATGTAATAATGCAGCTTATGCTTTTTGCTCATGAAATTCATCATGCCGACTATTTCTTTCCCATATGTAATCATGTCAGATAGTCTCACGTGCAGGCCACCTCCTCCCGCCCTGATGGCTCAGCAGAGAATTGTCGATGATATAAGCTGGCGTAAGCGCCGCCCTTGACCAATAATTCATCGTGCGTTCCTGCTTCGACGATCCCTCCGCCTTCCATCACCCATATTTCATCTGCGTGTTGAATGGTTGACAAGCGATGTGCGATGACGATCGTTGTTCGGTCTTGCATGAGCGTGTCGAGCGCTTGTTGAACGAGATGTTCAGACTCTGTATCCAAGGCAGATGTCGGCTCATCGAGCAGCAGTATAGGCGCATCCTTCAAGATTGCACGCGCAATCGTAATTCGCTGTCGTTGTCCACCTGACAGCAAGCCTCCACGCTCTCCGACCTCCGTCTGATAGCCATCCGGGAGTTCCATAATAAAAGAGTGCGCATGAGCAGCCTTAGCTGCTTCGACAATTTGATCAAACGCAGCATTAGGCCTGCCGTATCCGATATTGTCGGCTATCGTTCCGCTGAACAAGTAGGAATCCTGCGTGACAACAGACAGGTTCGAACGCAACTCATCTGGATTCCAATTCGATACGGAATGTCCATATACACGTATCGTTCCTCCGTTACAAGGCAATGAATAAAATCCACATATCAGCTTCATGACAGTGCTCTTCCCGCCGCCGCTGGCGCCGACTAACGCCACGGTCTTCCCCCGCTCCACCGCGAAACTCAAATTCCGAAGCAGCAGCGGTGAATCCTTCTCATAGGCAAAGCTAACCTGTTCAAAGGCGATTGGCATTTGATCCCGTATGCCACCATCATTCAAACTTTCGTCTGCAAGCTTCTCTCCTTGCTGTTCGACAGGCTGGGACGCAACATCATAAATCCGCTTCAATGCACCGCCCATCTCGAACGTATGTGTGATAAGTGTCGGGATGTTTTGCAGCGGCTCGAGACATAGATTGAGCAGGTAAAGGAATGTAATCAGCTCTCCTGTGCTGAACGAGCCTTGTGAAATTAAATAACTTCCATATAGAACGGAAAAGACGACCGGACTCATCATTAGCGTAAATAAAACCGGCGTAATGATGGCTTCTCTTTTGCTGACGGCCAGTTTTTTGAGCAGGGTGAGCTGCAGCAGCGATTGATAGGAACGGAACAACAAGCCTTGCAGCAAATAGCTTTTGACAAGCACCATGCCGTTCAATGTGTCCTGCACGATGGCATTCATCTGTCCCGTGCTCTCCTGTGCTTCTTCTGTCAATTGCTGCAGCTGCTTGCCAATCCACTGAGACACGAACAAAGATACTGGCACAAGTAATATGCTTAGCAGCACAAGCTCCCACCGGATCCAGAGTAAATAAGCAAAGCATCCGATAAACAGGAGAGGATGATAGAACCATTGCGGCAAGTCGCGTATCATGAACTGGTTTATGATTTGCATGTCGTTTGTGAATCGTGAGACCATATCACCCGAGTGCTGCTTATCCAAATAATGGACAGGAAGTTTTCCGATATGACGCATCATAGAGTTGCGTACATCCCGCATTGTACGGGCGCTCCCTTTTTCAATCCCGAATGTCATCATGTACTTCGCGGGAACGCCTACTGCAATAACGACAAGCACCATATACACGGTGTTGATAACTACCTGCCCATCCCCTCGTTCAGCCTTGGCGGTCAGTTGTTGGATCAGACTGCCCGTCCATATTTCGATCACCGCCGCAGCAATGGCACATAGCATACCGGCAATTAACCAGCCCTTGTGCGACTTCGCGAATGATACTAGCCATGCCACGGACTTCCATAGGGCAAACACACCTTTTTCTTTTTGCTGCTTCACGTTACGGTCTCCCCTTTGTGTCCCATAGTCGCGGCACCGCTCACAAACTGCCCCCTTCTACAGCATTCAAGCATTGCCTTCGCCGAAGTCGAGCAGTCTGTGCGCATGAGCAGGCTATGAGCATCAGTTGGTCTGTGTACATCAGATAGTTGTGTGTATCAGTTAGCTGTGTGCATCAACAAGCTGTATGCAACAGGAGCTTGTGTGCTTCAGAAATCTGTATACATCAGCAGCCTTTGTGCTTCAGCAATCTGTGTACATCAGCAGCCATTGTACATCAGCAGTCTGTGTGCGTTCAGCTACTTATCGCCAACTGATGCAGGCCTGCAAGCATGCCTTTCTTCATCAGGTGCCAGAAATCTGTACAACTAGTGGGTAACCATTGTTTGCTCGAGAATATGCCGAATGATTGCTTGCATGACGTTAGCGTTCGCTTCCAAGAAAGGCGGTTGAAGCACTTCTTCGTGTACACCGCGTAGGTTGTATTCCGCATACCTGCCGCGAGTAGCCTCCTGCCATGTTGCGAGCTGCTCCCCGTCTGCCTGGTTCACCTCGGATGGCTCCGCCATCAGTGCATGAATATTGGCATCAATGATGTCGGAGTTAACGAGTTCAGTCGCGTACGACCAGTACGCCCTCATCTTGTTTTTAACCTGATCGCGGAGAAGAGGATGGTGAACCAGCATTTCTTTCAGTTCCTCCACACCATCAATCATTTGATCGATGTCGCCGTCGAATTCGTCTACTTCATGCACCTTCAGCTTCCGCAAGGAATCAACCATGATGACATCCGATACCGGATACCCTCGGCACTCCAACGCTTTCGCAACCTCGAACGTCAGATTACCACCTAGAGAATAGCCTAACAATATAAATGGCGGCTGCGGTTGAACAGCAAGGATCGCATTCACGTATCGTTCAAGCAGTTCCTCCCGAGTTTCAGCATCATCGATAAAGTCAATGCCATGCAGGATGCAGTGATGATCCAGCTGCTTGGCCAGTTCCAAGTAGCTGAGACCGTAACCAAGTCCCGGAGGGAAGCAGAAGACAGGGATATGACCGTTTTCGTTCAATTTCATAAAATGATTTCCTGCCTTGCCTGCAAGTTCGGATTTCAACATCTCGTACGCCATCGCTTCAATTGTCGGCTCCCGGAATACGCTGTGAATTGGGATTTCAACCTCAGTCTCGGTATAGACGCGCTCCACTAGCCTCATTAAGCTTAAGGAATGACCGCCAAGCTCGAAGAAATTATCCTTAACGCCTACCTGACCTAGCCCGAGCACCTCCCTCCATATGTGAGCAAGCAGTACTTCTTGCGGCGTGCGCGGGGCCACGTATTCCGAGGCTGCCTGCACGTGCAATCCAGGGGCCGGAAGTGCCTTCCGGTTCACCTTGCCGTTCGGTGACAGTGGAAGCTTATCGAGCTGTACGAAGTAGGATGGAAGCATATATCCCGGGAGCTGCTGAGCCAATGCTATCCGCATCTCACCAGCCGTAATCGGACGAGCTGCTACATAGTAAGCGCATAGGCGCTTCTGCCCGTCACTTTCCTCCCTGACGATGACCACAGCTTCTTGGATCGCCTCAAGGTCTAACAGATGGGCTTCGACCTCACCAAGCTCGATTCGATAACCACGGATTTTCACCTGATCGTCTTTCCGTCCCACATACTCTATCGTTCCATCTGACAGCCATCTTGCCAAGTCACCCGTTCGGTACATGCGATCACCCGGAACGAACGGATTATTCACGAACTTGGCTCCTGACAAATCTGGACGGTTCAAATATCCTATGGCTACTCCATCGCCCGCTACGCATAACTCACCAGCTACACCAATCGGCTGCAGAACGTCTCCCTCGCCAACAATATATACGGCCGTATTGCCAATTGGGCGTCCGATCGGTATGGTAACGGCGCTGTCAGCTACTTCATCAACGTTGTGGCTAGTCGCAAATACGGTGCTCTCCGTTGGCCCATATACATGCTTAAGCTTGCCTGGACCCAGATGTCGGAGCGCCTTGCGCACATGGCTCACAGATGCGCGTTCCCCACCGAACAATATCGCGCGCATATGGCGCAGGCTGTCCACTCTCAGATCGACGAGCAGATTGAAATAGGCGGTAGTGATGAACATAACCGAAATCTTCTCGCTCTCGATGGTGTCGGCCAATCGTCCAGCGTCGAGTACTACCTCGCGCGTTATCAGGACAAGCTTCGCTCCATTCAGCAAGGCGCCAAATATGTCGAAAGTCGAGCCGTCAAAAGCGTAGCTGGATAATTGCAGCACCGTGTCATGCTGATCGATCTCGATATATTTCGCATCCCGCACTACTCTGACGATGTTGCGGTGAGTTGTTAAATTCCCCTTCGGCATTCCCGTTGTACCTGACGTATAAATGACGTAAGCGAGATCAGAAGCCCCATTATGCTGCTCAAGATTCGTGCCATCTGTGTGGTAGGAGCCCTCATCATCTACAAGTACAACCATGCAATCCGCAGGAATATGGTTCGCCTGCAAATGACGTTGAACGACTAGAAGCGAAGCTCCCGAATCGTCGATCATGTATCGAATGCGTTCCTCTGGATAGTCCGGATCAATTGGCACATATGCCCCGCCTGCCTTCAGGGTTGCCATAATCGCTACAATCATGTCTAGCGAACGATCCGTCATTAGACCTACGCAGCGGCCGGCTTTTACACCCTTACCTCGCAGTGTTCTCGCCAAGCGATTCGACCGTTCATTCAACTCGCGGTATGTGAGCCATTCTTCTCCGAATTGGAGGGCAACCGCATCCGGCGATTTCTCTGCCTGCTCCTCGAACAAATGTTGAATCGTCTTCTCCCGCGGATAATTCGTTATCGTATCATTAAATACCAGCTTGACCTGCTCTCTTTCCTGCAGGCTCATCATATTCAGCGACATTAGCTTCGCATTCGGTTCTGCGATGATGGCATCAATTAATTGCACGAAATGCTCTCCCATGCGCCCCGCAGTCTCACTGGCATATAAAGCAGTCGCATACCCTAGACCACAAAGTATCCCTTCTTCATTCTGTTCGGCATGGAAGGTCAAATCGAACTTCGCGACAGAATGGCTGTGCGGGTATGGACTTATCCGAAGTCCATCGATATGGAAGGAGCCTTCCTGTGCATGCTCTACACTGAATATTGTATCGAACACTGGATTGCGGCTCATATCCCGAGACTTGTGAACCTTCTCCACCAACGTTTCGAACGGATAATCCTGATTCTCGAATGCGACGAGGGCTGTATCCTTCACCTCGGTTAACAGTTCCGCGAAGGATTTCTCACCAGTTGGATAATTGCGAATGGCGAGCGTATTGACGAACATCCCAACGAGCGGCTCCAATTCCGTATGATTGCGGCCCGCGATCGGTGTTCCGACAATGATATCGTCCTGTCCCGTATATTTGTGCAGGAGCACGGTATATGCTGCAAGCAGAACCATATATAAGGTTGCGCCGTAGTTTGCCGCTAATCGTTGCAGCTGCTCGGCCTGACTGTTCGTTAAGGTGAACAAGGCCACATCACCTTCGAACTGCTGTACAGCCGGTCGCACATAATCGGTCGGCAATTCGAGCGTCGGCAGTTCTCCGTCCAATTGCTTCAGCCAATAGGATTCCTGATGCGCAAGCTTCTCTGCATATTCACTGGATTGCTGCCATACAGCATAGTCCTTATATTGGATACGCAGCGCCGGCAGTTGATCGCCTGCATATATCCGGGAGAATTCATTCACGACATGCCCCATCGTTACGCCATCGGAAATGATATGGTGCATGTCGAACATCAGAATATGGCGTTCATGTCCAGTTTCAATCAATCCGACTCTGAGCAGCGGTGCTTGATTAAGCTGGAATGGACGTACGAAATGAGTGATCAGCGCCTCTGCATCTTGTTCTGATGCAAGGTGATATTCGATAGCGAACTCCACCTGCGGGTGAATGCGCTGCACAGGCTCACCGCGTACCGTCTCGAAGCTTGTCCGCAGCGATTCATGTCGGTTGATCAGCTCCTGGAAAGCCTGTTCGAATCGCGCACGATCCAGCTCTCCTTCGAGAATCAGCACCCCCGGCATGTTATAGCTTACCTCGGCTCCTGTCAGCTGGCTTACAATGAACAGCCGTTTCTGCGCTGAAGATAACGGATAATAGGCTTTTTCCTCAGCGATAGGTATTTCCGTGTAAAGTTCTTGATGCATCTCGGTTATCGCCTTCGCCATCTCCTCGATGGTCGGATGACGGAACACACCTCTTAACGGGAAGTTGACGTTCATTTCCTTGTACAGCCTGCTCACCAGCGTCGTTGCCCGCAGCGAGTGGCCGCCCAGCTCGAAGAAGTTGTCCTTCACGCCTACGCTTGCTAATCCCAATACATCCTGCCAAATGCGTGCAAGTCTTGCTTCCGTATCTGTACGCGGCGCGACATACTCCGTTCCAGTCTCAATGCCGCCTTCTGGCTTCGGCAGCGCTCTCCGATCGATCTTCCCATTCGGCGTCAGCGGCAGCCGCTCCAACTGTATGAAGTAGGACGGAATCATGTAGCCTGGCAGCTCCTGCGACAATGCTGCCCTCAGCTCGCCCGCCGTGAGCGAGCGTTCTGCTGTGAAATACGCGCACAGCTGCTTCTGGCCCGCATGATCTTCCAGTGCCACCACGGTCGCCTCCTGTACCGCCGGTACATGCAAGAGCTGCGATTCCACCTCGCCCAGCTCAATGCGGAAGCCCCGGATTTTCACCTGATGGTCGCTTCGGCCCACATACTCGATGCTGCCGTCTGGAAGCCAGCGCGCTACGTCACCTGTCTTATACAGCCGCTCACCAGGTGCGAACGGGTTATCAAGGAACTTCTCCTCCGTCAAGTCCGTTCTCCCCCAGTACCCGCGTCCGACACATGCCCCGGATACGTAGAGCTCGCCCTTCATGCCTATCGGCTGCAGCTCAAAGCTGTCGTTCACGATGTAAATGCTCGTGTTCGCGATCGGCTTGCCGATTGGCGGCAGACCAACCTCGATAACTTCCGGCGTCATCGTGTAGGTCGTCACGACATGAGTCTCCGATGGCCCGTAATGGTTGTGCAGGCAGATATCGAGTCGCTTCAAGCACGCCTGCACTTGTGGTGTCACGACCAACTGCTCGCCCGCCGTAATGATATGGCGAACGCAGCGCGGGAATGCTTCGGCCCACTCCGGCTCGGCGAAGATGAATTTCAGGAACGCCACTGGAATGAACATCACATCGATTTCATGCTTTTCGATTTCCTGGAACAAGCGTACCGGATCCTTGCGCATCTCATTGTCGACCATATACAAGCTTCCGCCGAACAAGAGCGCAGAGAACATTTCCTGATAGCATACATCGAAGCTGCCGGACGCATATTGCAAGATCCGCGAAGGCATTGGAATGTTCGTGCCTTTCTGCTGATAATGCAGCAAGTTGACCATGTTGCCGTGCTCCAGCATGACCCCTTTCGGATTTCCCGTCGTTCCGGATGTGTAGATGATATAGAGCAGGTTGGACGGTTTGCTGCCATTCGGTACGTCAGCTCCGTCGCCTTGGTACAGGGACTCATCGCGTACATCAATTAGGCGGACGTCATCAGGAATGATCCCCGGCAGCTCCGATTGCGCCAACACCAGCTTAGCCCCGCTGTCTGCCAGCATATAGCGAATACGCGTCTCAGGATACTCGGGATCGATCGGTACGAATGTGCCCGATGCTTTGAGTACTGCCATCACTGCGACGACTGTATCCAGCGTTCGCTCGACAATAATGCCGACAGGCTGCTCTGCGGTCACCCCATACTCACGCAGCTTCCACGCAAGCTGATTCGCCTTCCGGTTAAGATCTCGGTAACTCAATTGCTCGCTGCCTGAGACAACAGCGACAGCCTCCGGCGTCCGCTCCACCTGCTCCGCAAACAGTTCATGAACTGTCTTGTCACTTGAGTACTCCATAACCGTACCATTGAATTCATGTTGCAGTTGAGCCTTCTCCTCGCTGGTTACCATTTGCAGTGATGAGATTGCTGCTTGCGGATTATGAGTCATGCTTCCAACGACCTGCAGGAAATGGCCGCAAAGCCTTTCAATGGTCGATCGATTGTACAATGCTGTAGCATACTCCATGGTGCAGTAGAGTCCATCGCCATCTTCTGTTACGGTCAGATTCAAGTCGAACTTAGCCATGCCATATTCAGCACCGTATGGCTTCACCTGAAGACCATCCAGATCGAATTCCCGATGCTCTGTATTCTCAAGGGCGAACATCGTGTCGAACACCGGATGACGACTCATATCTCGCGAAATTTGCACGTTCTCCACGAGTTCCTCGAACGGATAGTCCTGATGCTCGAACGCTCCCAGCGTCGTTTCTTTGATTTCCTCCAAGTAGGTAAGCACAGTCTTGGACCCTGAAGGATAATTGCGAATCGCCAGCGTGTTGACGAACATACCGATAAGCGGCTGCACATCGTCATGCGTTCGACCCGCAATCGGTGTTCCTACAACAATGTCTTCCTGGCCTGAATACTTGTGAAGGATGATCGTGTATGCCGCTAGCAGCACCATGTACAAGGTCGTTCTCGTATCGGCGGCTAATTTCCTTAAGTCTTGGCTCTGCTCGCGATCAAGCGAGAACTCGAACAGCGCACCATTATGACTCTGTACAGCAGGACGTACATAATCAGTAGGCAGCTCAAGCACAGGAAGTACGCCTTCCATTTGCTGCAACCAATAAGTTTCTTGGCGCTTCAACTGCTCGATCTGCTCCTCGGAACGTTGCCACGCAGCAAAGTCCTTGTACTGAATGCGAAGCGGCTCAAGCTCATTCCCACTGTATAAGCTTGTGAATTCCTCGATCATAATGCCAATTGACGTGCCGTCCGAAATGATATGGTGCATGTCGAACAGGAGAATGTGACGCTGAGGAGCAAGCTCAATCAGCCCCGCCCTGAACAGTGGCGCTGTGGACAGATCGAAAGCGCGAATGAATTGCCGGATTTTCTCCTCGACTTCCGACCTTTCCAGGACTGACATCTCTTCCACTACAAAATCAACAGTCGGATAAATGCGCTGCACAGGTTCTCCATTCACCATTTCAAAGCCGGTGCGAAGCGTTTCGTGACGTGTGATCAGCTGACGGAATGCATACTCCAATCGGTTCCGGTCAACATCGCCCTCAAGCAGTAATGCCCCTGGCATGTTATAGCTCTGCTCAGCTCCTTCCAGCTGATGCAAAATGAACAATCTCTTCTGCACCGAAGATACCGGATATACATCCTTCTCCTCAACTGTCGGGATGGATGCGAATTTGCGTCCTTGAGCATCTTCCATGAGCGCGGCCATCGCTTCCAAAGTAGGATTGCGGAACACATCGCGCAGAGACAGGCTGATATTCTCTTCTTTGTGCAGCTTGCTGACCAGTGTCGTCGCTCGTAATGAATGGCCGCCCAGCTCGAAGAAATGATCCTTTGCACCGACTCGGCTTAGACCGAGCACTTCCTGCCAGACTCTCGCAAGCCGAATTTCCTGTTCACTTCTAGGCGCCACATATTCCGTCTCTGCTTGTACGTGCTCTTCCGGTTCTGGCAGGGCTTTGCGATCTACCTTGCCGTTAGTCGTCAACGGCATCTGTTCAAGCTGAATGAAGTATGCCGGAATCATATAACTAGGCAGTTCTTTGGCAAGCATTGTTCTAATCTCGCCTGCAGGAAGCAGACGATCTGCTACATAATATGCGCACAGCTGCTTCTCTCCGTCCTCGCGGCCTCGGACGACAATCGTCGCCTTCTGAATCGGCGCCACTTTGAGCAGCTGCGCCTCTACTTCCCCAATCTCGATGCGATGACCTCTGATTTTCACCTGATCATCCATTCGGCCAACATATTCAATCGTTCCGTCCGGCAGCCATCTCGCCAAGTCCCCAGTACGATACATGCGCTCTCCCGGTACGAACGGATTATCAACGAATTTCTGTGCAGTCAGTTCTGGACGGTTCAAATATCCGCGAACTAACCCTTCTCCCGCTACACACAGCTCACCGGGTACCCCTATTGGCTGTAAATCATTTCGTTCATTGACGATATAAATGGCTGTATTACTGATTGGACGACCGATCGGTACACTTACGGCTCGCTCCGGAATCTCTGTCACATCATGCCATGTCGCATATACCGTGCTTTCAGAAGGGCCGTAGGCATGCTTCAGTCTTCCCGGACCTGTCTGTTCAAGTGCTTTACGGACATGCGCGACAGAGGAGCGCTCGCCTCCGAACAATATCGCGCGGATATGACGCAGGCAGGATACGTTTACGTCAACAAGAACATTGAAATAAGCGGTAGTAATCAGCATGACCGATATTTGATCCGTTTCGATCAGCTCCGCCAGCTTGCGTGCATCAAGCAATGTATGATGAGGAACAAGAACCAGTTGGGCCCCATTCGTTAATGCCCCGAAAATATCGAACGCGGAGCCATCGAAAGAATAACTCGATAATTGCAGTACCTTATCCTGCTCCGTAATTTCGATATAGTTGGTATTCTTCACGATGCGTACGATATTGCGGTGTGTCGTCAGGTTACCTTTGGGATTGCCCGTTGTCCCCGAAGTGTAGATGACGCAAGCCAAATCTACAGCTGTACTCTTCGATTCCAACTTCGAAGCATCCTCATGATAAGACTGCTCATCGTCAAGTATAAGGAGTCTAGCTGCTGATTCCGTATTTGGCACACGCTTCTGCAAATGCTGCTGAACCAGAATGACACGAGCACCCGAATCTTCCAGCATGTAGCGAACGCGCTCCTCCGGATACTCCGGATCAATCGCGACGTAGCCGCCTCCCGCCTTCAAAACGGCAAGCATCCCAACAATCATGTCGATCGATCTTTCAGCCATGAGCCCAACTAGTGCTTCTGGCTGCACACCTTCAGATCTAAGTGTTCTGGCAAGGCGATTCGCCCGGGTATTCAGCTCATGATACGTCAGCTTGGTATCTTCATAAGAAACCGCGATTGCCTCTGGCTGTCGCTCCGCATGTTCCTCAATGAACTGATGTAGTGTTGCTTGACGAGGGAAATCCGTCCACACATCATTAAATTCATGAAGCAGGCGATGCTTCTCATCTTCGGACAATAACACGGCATTGCCGATAGGCTGGTCTGGCTGGAATAACACAAAATGAAGCAGTCGGAAAAAATGTTCGAATAGAGTGGCAATATAGGAGGCATCATAGCGGCTTTCATCATAAAGCACCTCCAAATGAAGGCCATTGTCCTTCGCATCGAATCGGAATATGACGTCGGAGCTGACGCTAAGGTCGATAGAAGCGGTATGTATGGCTGAATAAGACACTACCGTATTCATCACCGGAAATCCGTTCGTGTCCATCTCCAGGTTTAGGTTGTGTACCATTTTCCGAAACGGAAGATGACGATGCTCCAATGCTCCTCCGACGGCTGTCTTGATTGACCCCAATACGGAACGGAAGCTGCTTTCGCGTGTCAAATTCGTCTTCATAATGAGTACGTCACGAGGTGATGAGTCATCATCCGGTTCATCTATTGTCGGCATGCCTACAAGCACATTTTCTCGGTTCGTATAATGGTGGAGCAAGCAAGTGGCCCCTGCCAATCCAATCATGTACAGGGCAACATCCGAACCATTCGCAAGAGTGTTCATTCTGTCTGACAGATCTGTTGGGAGTGCACGGATCATAGACACTTTGGCGGCATTCGTATCCGCATTCGCTTCTCTTCCGTGTGTACTGCAATATGGCAATATGCTCATGCTGTCATCCGAATCAAACATTCCATTCCAATAGGCTTCTTCTTTCTCATATACCGACTTCATTCGTGAACCTCCCTGTCTTAACGGGTGTAATGGAATAGAAGAGCGCGTCCCCACAGCGGGCACGCGCTCCCGCAATTACATAATTCCAAGCTCAGCATGTATCGCTTGTGTACATGTACAAATGTAGAACAAGGTTGTGCACCTAGTTAACCAAATTGATAGAGCTGCAACCCTAGCTATGATCGTTCGATAAGCGCGGTTTCTCAGGGTGGAGACGGTAAGGCGTTGCTGCCTTACCGCAATACCTGCTGCCAGCACATTTTAGAACGCGAACTCGATCGTATCGATCTTGCTCTTTTCCTGTGTCTGCTGTCCACTTATCGAAATATCTTGAATGCGGATGCGAGGGTTCTCGCATACTTGGGACAGGATTGACAAGTAATCTCTCATCATTCTGTGTATGCCAGCTGCTTTGAACAGCTTGGAAGCATACAGGAAGCTTCCCTTCATCCCATCGTCTTCTTCCGATACAGACAGCGTCAGATCGAACTTCGCGCTGACCGAGTCATCTGTCACGTAAGGTGATATCGTCAATCCACCGATTCCGGCTTCACGCTCCTCCGTATTCTGGAGGACGAACACCGTATCGAACAATGGATTGCGGCTTGTCTCCCACTGCAGCTTCAAGAGGTCAATCAGTTCCTCGAATGGATATTCCTGATGTTCGAATGCACCTAATGTTGTCTCTTTCACCTCTGCCAAGAACGATTGGAACGTTTTATCGCCCTGCGGACGGTTACGAATCGCGAGGGTATTGACGAACATACCGATCAACGGCTCCAAATCGGCATGATTGCGACCCGCAACAGGAGTACCGACAATAATGTCATCCTGACCGCAATATTTGGATAACAGAATCTGATAGGCGGACATTAAGACCATGTACAGTGTGCACTCATGATTAGAAGCAAGTTGGTTCAGCTGACCCGTCACTACCGGGTTAATTTCGAATTCGATCTGCTCCCCTTCGAAGCTGCGAACCGCCGCTCTATCATAATCCAACGGCAACTCTGTGTTCGGAAGATCGCCTTGCAGCATACTCATCCAATAGTCTTCTTGGTGCTTCAGCCTCTCAAGATTCTCACTCGTCTGCTGCCATACCGCATAATCCTTGTACTGGATACGCAGCGGCGGCCGTTCTTCATTCGCATACAATCGAGTAAATTCATCAACTAAATTGCTCATTGAGACACCGTCAGAAATGATATGGTGCATATCAAAGACGAGAATATGCCGATCCTGCCCAACTTCGAACAACCCGACCCGCAATAATGGCGGATGCTCCAGGTCGAACGGTCGGATAAATTGTCCAATCATCTCCGGAACTTCGTCCTCGGATACCTGTCTGTAGTCAATAGCGAATTCCGTATTGCGATGGATGCGCTGCATCGGCTCGCCGTCTACCATCTCAAAGCCAGTACGTAAAGTCTCGTGACGAGCGATGAGCTTCAAAAATGCTGTCTGGAATTGATCTCGATTCAGCTGTCCTTCAAGCACCAACATGCCAGGCATATTGTAGCTGAGCTCGCTTCCTTCCAGCTGGCTCATGATATAGAGTCGCAACTGAGCCGAAGATAACGGATAGTATTCTTGCTCCTCGGCAATCGGAATGGCTGTATACCATGAGGTCTCCATTTGCGAGATTGCTTGAGACATCTCCTCGATAGTCGGATGACGGAACACACCTCTTAACGGGAAGTTGACGTTCATTTCCTTGTACAGCCTGCTCACCAGCGTCGTTGCCCGCAGCGAGTGACCGCCCAGCTCGAAGAAGTTGTCCTTCACGCCTACGCTTGCTAACCCCAATACATCCTGCCAAATGCTTGCAAGTCTTGCTTCCGTATCTGTACGCGGCGCGACATACTCCGTTCCAGTCTCAATGCCGCCTTCTGGCTTCGGCAGCGCTCTCCGATCGATCTTCCCATTCGGCGTCAGCGGCAGCCGCTCCAACTGTACGAAGTAGGACGGAATCATGTAGCCTGGCAGCTCCTGCGACAATGCTGCCCGCAGCTCGCCCGCCGTGAGCGAGCGCTCTGCTGTGAAATACGCGCACAACTGCTTCTGTCCCGCATGATCTTCCAGCGCCACCACGGTCGCCTCCTGTACCGCCGGTACATGAAGCAACTGCGATTCCACCTCGCCCAGCTCAATGCGGAAGCCCCGGATTTTCACCTGATGGTCGCTGCGTCCCACATACTCGATGCTGCCGTCTGGAAGCCAGCGCGCTACGTCACCTGTCTTGTACAGCCGCTCACCAGGTGCGAACGGGTTATCTAGGAACTTCTCCTCCGTCAAGTCCGTTCTCCCCCAGTACCCGCGTCCGACACCTGCCCCGGATACGTAGAGCTCGCCCTTCACGCCGATCGGCTGCAGGTCGAAGCTGTCGTTCACGATGTAAATGCTCGTGTTCGCGATCGGCTTGCCGATTGGCGGCAGACCAACCTCGATAACTTCCGGCGTCATCGTGTAGGTCGTCACGACATGAGTCTCCGATGGCCCGTAATGGTTGTGCAGGCAGATATCGAGTCGCTTCAAGCACGCCTGCACTTGCGGTGTCACGACCAACTGCTCGCCCGCCGTAATGATATGGCGAACGCAGCGCGGGAATGCTTCGGCCCACTCCGGCTCGGCGAAGATGAATTTCAGGAACGCCACTGGAATGAACATCACATCGATTTCATGCTTTTCGATTTCCTGGAACAAGCGTACCGGATCCTTGCGCATCTCATTGTCGACCATATACAGGCTTCCGCCGAACAGGAGCGCAGAGAACATTTCCTGATAGCATACATCGAAGCTGCCGGACGCATATTGCAAGATCCGCGAAGGCATCGGAATGTTCGTGCCTTTCTGCTGATAATGCAGCAGGTTGACCATGTTGCCGTGCTCCAGCATGACCCCTTTCGGATTGCCCGTCGTTCCGGATGTGTAGATGATATAGAGCAGGTTGGACGGTTTGCTGCCATTCGGTACGTCAGCTCCGTCGCCTTGGTACAGGGACTTATCGCGTACATCAATTAGGCGGACGTCATCAGGAATGATCCCCGGCAGCTCCGATTGCGCCAACACCAGCTTAGCCCCGCTGTCTGCCAGCATATAGCGAATACGCGTCTCTGGATATTCGGGATCGATCGGTACGAATGTGCCCGATGCTTTGAGTACGGCCATCACTGCGACGACTGTATTCAGCGTTCGCTCGACAATAATGCCGACAGGCTGCTCTGCGGTCACCCCATACTCACGCAGCTTCCACGCTAGCTGATTCGCCTTCCGATTGAGCTCTCCGTAGCTTAATTGCTCGCAGCCAGAGACGACAGCAACAGCATCTGGTGTCCGCTCCACCTGTTCCGCGAACAGTTCATGAACCGTCTTGTCGCTTGGATGCGCCATATCCGTATCATTGAACTTATCCTGAAGCAGCGCCTTTTCCTCATTTGTTACCATGCTCAAGTTAGATAGACTTGCTTGCGGGTTATCCAGCACCGAATCGACTAATTGTTCGAAATGTCTTGCCATTCGCTCAATCGTGCCTCGCTTGAATAAATCTGTTGCGTATTCAATGCTGCACACGATTTCCGCTTCATCCTCTTCCGCTTGGAAGGTCAAATCGAACTTGGATACGGTGTGTTCATTCGGCACCGACTGGAGTCGTACCCCATCAATCTTCATTTCACCTTGATCCGCATTTTGCAAAATAAACATCGTATCAAATACCGGATTGCGGCTCATATCGCGCATCACTTGCACCTGTTCGACCAATGCTTCGAATGGATAATTCTGATTCTCGAAGGCGGCAAGTGTTGTTTCTTTTATTTCATCCAAATAGGATAAGAAAGTCTTGCTGGCAGCCGGATAGCTTCGAATGGCCAGCGTATTGACGAACATGCCGAGAAGCGGCTGTAAGTCTCCATGGTTTCGGCCTGCGATCGGCGTACCTACGATAATGTCCTCTTGAGCGGAATACTTGTGAAGCATCGTCTTGTACAGCGCGAGCAGCACCATGTACATTGTGGCTCCGTTCTCCGCTGCAATTCTCCGCAGCCCCGCACTTCTCAATGGATCTAGATCGAACTGCAGCAAATCTCCGCGGAAGCTTTGCGTTGTCGGACGAATGGAGTCCGTCGGCATTTCCAGCACCGGAAGCTCTCCACCCAGTACCTTTAGCCAATATCCTTCTTGCAGCTTCATTGCCTCCTGCTGAGTATCCGATTGCTGCCATACGGCGTAATCCTTATATTGAATCCGCAGCGGCGTAAGCTCTTCTCCACTGTACAAGCGGACAAACTCATTGATGAGAATGCCCATCGACGTACCGTCTGAGATGATATGATGCATATCGAACATGAGAATGGAACGTTCTTCCGCCAATTCGATAACTCCGATTCGCAGCAGAGGCGGCTTCTCCAATTGGAAGGAACGGACAAACTGCTGCATAAGCTTCGAAGCACCTTCCTCGTTTGCGAGCACATGCTCGATTGCGAAGTCTACTTCCGGGTAAATCCGTTGAACAGGCTCGCCGTTCACAATCTCAAATCCAGTGCGCAGCGTATCATGGCGCTCAATCAGTCTCTTGAAGGCTTCTTCCAATCGCCCAAGATCCACAGCTCCCTCAAGCAGCATCATGTTCGGCATGTTGTAACTCAGTTCCGCCCCTTCAAGCTGATGAAGAATATACAAGCGTTTTTGAGCCGAAGACACCGGATAATGCTGGCTTGGAGCCGCCACCGGGATACTCACATGCCTGCTTCCCTCCGCATTGCTGAGTCGCTTCGCCATCACTTCAAGCGTCGGATATTGAAATACGTCTTTCAACGGCAACTCGATATTAAGCTCCTGATGCAGTCTGTTTACGAGCAGCGTCGCCTTCAGGGAATGACCACCCAACTCGAAGAAATGATCCGTCACGCTTACACTGCTAATACCGAGCACATCCTGCCAAATTTGAACAAGCTGTGCTTCAAGCGGCGTCCGCGGCGCAACGAAAGTCTCTCCGCTCCGTCCTTCTTCCGGAGCCGGCAGCGCCTTGCGGTCTACCTTGCCGTTCGGTGTGAGTGGAAGCTGTTCCAGCTGAATAAAGTGCGCTGGAAGCATATAACTTGGCATAGCTTGACCCAGCACTTCGCGCAAATGATTCGCCTCAAGCGGACGCATCGCTACATAGTAGGCGCATAGCTGCTTCTCGCTTGTGTCAGTGTCTCGTGCGACGACGACCGCTTCCTGCACATCCTCTACATTCAGCAGCTGCGCCTCGATTTCTCCTAGCTCAATCCGATATCCGCGAATTTTCACCTGTTGGTCGATTCGGCCAACATATTCAATGGAACCGTCAGGAAGCCATTTCGCCAAGTCTCCCGTGCGGTACATCCGCTCTCCCTGGACGTACGGGGAATCGACGAACTTCTCTGCCGTCAAGTCTGGACGATTCAAATATCCTCGTGCCAATCCATCACCTGCCACGCACAACTCGCCGGCAACGCCTACTGGCTGCAGCTTATTGTTCGCATCAACGATATAGATTGACGTATTGCTGATCGGACGTCCAATCGGTACCGTCACCGCATTCTCCGGAACTTCGTACACATCGTGGCAAGTCGCAAATACGGTGCTCTCCGTCGGGCCGTATACATGCTTGAGTGTACCTGGCGCGACATGATTGAGCGCCTTGCGGACGTGGCTGACAGATACCCGTTCGCCACCGAATAAGATAGCCCGAATATTGCTCAAGCAGGAAGCCTGGACATCAACCAGTACGTTGAAGTACGCCGTCGTGATGAACATAACCGAAATCTTCTCTTGTACGATCAACTCAGCCAATTGCCGTACTTCCAGAAGCGTCTCGTGTGGTACAAGAACAAGCTTGGCCCCGTTCAGCAGTGCACCATAGATGTCGAAGGTCGACCCGTCAAATGCATAGCTGGACATTTGCAGCACGTTGTCATGATTTGTGATGTCGATATACTCGGTTTCTCTCACCACACGTACAATATTGCGGTGCGTCGTCAAGTTCCCCTTCGGCTTACCCGTCGTGCCGGATGTGTAGATGACACAGGCTAAGTTCTCGCTGCTTGCGTCTGTGTTCGCCTCAAGATTCGAACCGTTGCTGTCATAGGATGTTTCGGTGTCAAGATTGATAATTGCATCAAGTGGTGATGCGTCCATGACTGGAATTTTCCCCGTTAAGTGCTGCTGTGCCAGCATGATTCGCGCACCGGAATCTTCAAGCATGTACCGAATCCGTTCTTCCGGATATTCCGGATCGATTGGCACATACCCGCCTCCTGCCTTCAAGATTGCCAGAATACCAATAATCATATCCGGCGAACGTTCAGACATGAGGCCTACCAGCTTATCCGTTCCAACTCCGACTGCCCGCAGTGTACGTGCCAATCGGTTCGCCCGATCGTTCAAATCACGATACGTCATCTGGACATCTCGGAAGGAGATGGCTACTGCATCAGTATGTCGTTCGGCTTGTTCCTCAAATAAGCGATGCAGCATCATGTCTCGAGGGTAATTCGTAAATGTATCGTTGAATGATTGGACCACTTCCGACTTCTCGGCTTCCGTCGCGAGCTCCAGATCTTCTACAGCAATCCGTGGATTGTCTACGATCTGCTCCAAAATATTGTTCAAATGCCCCATCAACCGTTCCATGTCTGCTTGTACGAAGCGGTTAGCATTGTAATCAAACCGAATAGAGATTTGTTCTCCCGGTACAACGATCAAGTTGAAATCGTAATTGGTCTGTTCCTCCACCGCTACATCAGTTAAGGATGGCATACCGTGCTCGTCGCCGCCCGCCTGCTCTAGCTGTTCGTCCATCGGGTAGTTCTCGAACACCATAATTTGTCTGATCGCATTCTGCTTCAGCGCACTTCGAGATTGTATCTCATACAGCGGATAATAATCGTACTTGCCGGACTCCAGCGCTTGTTCTTGAAGCAGCCCCATCAGTTCCGCAAAGCTGGTGCTTCCCTCGCACTTGACGCGGATCGGAATCGTATTAATGAATAAGCCGATCATCGTCTCAATGCCTGGCACCTCTGCTGGTCTGCCTGATACGACGCTGCCGAACACAACATCATTTGTGCCATTGTATTTTTGCAAAATAACGCCCCATGCCGCTTGCAGTAAAGTATTAAGCGTAACCTGATGCTGTCTCGCCGTCCGGCTAATGGATGCGCTCAAGCCAGCATCCAATTCACGACTCCATTTTTCAGCCTTATATGGTTCACTATCGATTCCCGCCGATGATTCTTGCGGGATCTCTGTTACCTGATCGTAATCAGCCAAGTATGCAGACCAATAAGTCCCGGCCGCCTCCTCGTCCTGCTGCCCTAGCCATTCAATGTATTGGCTGTAAGCTGGAACCGCTGTTCTATCCGGCGACTTCTTCTGCAGCAAGGCGGCATACGTATCGAACAGCTCTTGCATCAGCTGTGGCAGGCACCAGCCGTCCATCAGGATATGGTGAGAGCTCCACAGTACACGGCAGCTCAATTCCCCTGTACGGATAGCCGATACGCGTATCAGGGCACCTTGTGCGAGATCGAAGCCAAGCAGTTGGTCACTGCTGACCGCTTCCTTAATGAAGGATTGCTGTTCCTCTTCATTCAAAGCGCGCACATCCTGGAACGAGAATCCGATTGGTTTGTTCCGGAATACGACTTGTACCGGTTCGCCTTGAGGGCCGCTAATGAAGTTCGTTCGCAACACAGCGTGCCGCTTCGCCAATTCGTTCAGACTGCTGGAGAACAGTTCCACATCAAGCGTACCTTCCAATGTGAACATCGTCTGCTCATGGTACGCCCCCGTCAGACTGTCCATCGCGCTGTGGAACCACATTCCCTTCTGCATCGGCGTCAATGCATATACATTCTCGATCTCGCCGATATGCTGCATTTGCGAAGATATCCGATCCAGCCACTCCAAGCTAAGTCCCTTAAACAAGACATCACTTGGCGTCAATTGCGTCCGTTCCTGTGATTCGCAGTGTGCGATAATTTCCTTCAGTGATTCTGTAAGGAAATCGCCCAATTTCTCCATAGTCTCTTTGCGATACTCCTTGACGCTGTAGCTTAATCCCAGTGTCAATTGGCCTTCTGCGATCACGCCGTTAATATCGAGCGGATACTTGCGCTCCTGCTCATCGCTAATCTCCGAACCGCTTGCATATGGAGATACACTCAGTTCGTTATTGCTCAAGTCCGCATCGAACTGTCCCAGGTAGTTGTAACGAATTTGTGTAGTTGGCGCATCATTCCAAGCCTGTTTGCCCGAATTGGATAAATACCGGAACAGACCGTACCCGATTCCTTTGTTCGGAATGCGGCGCAAATCCTCTTTTACCTTCTTGATCTGAGATCCAAGACTGTCGTTCGCTTCCGTCACGAGCTCAAACGGATATTCGGTCGTAAACCAGCCAACCGTCCGCGTAATATCCATGCCTTGTATAATGGACTCGCGACCATGACCTTCCAGCGTAACCAGTATGCGCTCGATGCCGCGCCACTTCATGAGTGCCCTGCCAAGCGCTGTGAGCAGAATATCATCCATTTCGGTGTTGTAAGCACGGTGAACATGCTTCAGAAGCCGTTCTGTATCTTCCCGATTCCACTCGAGCACGACGGATTCACTATCGCGCTGCAAGGAAACCGTGCACTCGCTGTCTTTAGGCAGGGCGGCCACTTTCGTCTGCGCGACGCCGAGCCAATAAGCAGATTCCTTATCCATCGCTGAACTATTCGCATACTCTACTAGCTGTTCCGCCCATGTACGGAAGCTGTCCGTCTTCATCGGCAGACGTACTTGGCGTTGATTCAGCGCCTGTTCGTAGCCTAATGCGAGATCCTCAAGCAATATTCTCCAAGACACGCCATCGATGACTGCGTGGTGGATAACGAGCAGCAAGTGATCACCATCACTGCCGTGGAATAAGCCTGCCTTGACCAAAGGCCCTGCCTGTAGATCAATACTGCCTTGAATGTGGTTTGCTTCCGCTTCAATCGCTGCGGCAAAATCCGACTGATCCGTTAAATCGATCTCTTCCATACTGAAGAGTTCGCCCTCTACTAGGGATCGATTCCAGAGCGAAAATTCTCCTTGTTCCGTTCTCTGAATTACAATACGAAGCGCATCGTGGTGTTCAACCAACTTATGAAGCGCCTTGCGCACTGCATCTGCGACAAAGCCATCCTTGCGATACAGCATTACCGACTGATTGAAATGATGCGGATTCGCAAACTGCTGATGCTCGAACCAATGAAGAATCGGTGTCATCGGCACCTCACCGACGACTTCTCCCTGATCAGCCGTTCGATTAATCGGCTGCATGTATGGAACCAACTGTGTAACCGTTGGGTATTTGAACAAGTCGCGAATTTCAAGCTTGAAGCCCGCCTGCTGCATTCTTGCTGCCACTTGAATGGACTTGATGGAATCTCCGCCAAGCTCGAAGAAGTGATCGGTTATCCCGACACGTTCGATGCCAAGTACGGCTTGCCATACGGTTGCCAGCATCTGTTCCGCTTCCGTGCGCGGAGCAACATATTCCGATTCAACTTGAAGGCTTCTCTCTGGAGCCGGTAAAGCTTTGCGATCCAGCTTGCCGTTCGGCGCCAGCGGCATCTGCTCCAGCCTTACGAAGTATGATGGAATCATGTAGCTTGGCAGTTCGGCGGCAAGTGCGGCTCGCAGGTCACTTACTGTTGCTTCTCCGTCTGCTACATAGTAGGCGCAAAGTGACTTCTGTCCGCTCTCGTCTTCCCTCGCAACGACGACTGTCTCCCGAACCGCGTCAATATTCAGCAGCGCAGTCTCCAGCTCGCCAAGCTCGATTCGATAGCCGCGGATTTTCACCTGATGATCAATCCGTCCTAAATATTCGATGTTGCCGTCTGGCAGCCACCGCGCGAGATCACCTGTTCGGTACATCCGTTCACCCACGGAAGGCACCAATACGAATTTCTCTTCTGTCAGTTCTGGACGGTTCCAGTATCCGCGCGCCAATCCGACGCCCGCGATGCACAGTTCGCCCGCGATGCCGATCGGCTGTACTTGATTGTGCTCGTTCACGATATAGATGCGTGTATTGTCAATCGGCTTGCCAATCGGCACACTCACATACGTTTGGCCTAGTTCGCAGTCGAAGTACGTGACATCAACCGTTGCCTCTGTCGGACCGTACAGATTGATGAGTCGTGCTCCGCTGGCAGGTACAACATACTGATGGAATCGCTCGACCTGCGATGCCAACAGCGCCTCACCGCTCGTGAACACCTGCTGGAGTGGAGACAGACGATCACGCTCTGCCTCAGGCAGCTGCTCGATATGCTCGAGGAAGGCGTGCAGCATTGATGGCACGAAGTGCATGGTCGTAATATCGTACTGTTCAATCGCCTCAACGATTGCTGCCGGATTCTTCTCTCCGCCAACTGGAAGCATAAGCACCTTCGATCCGACAAATGCCCACCAGAACAGCTCCCAAACAGATACGTCGAACGTGATCGCCGTCTTCTGCATAATGGTGTCATTCGCATCAATCGGGTACCGCTTCTGCATCCACAACAAGCGGTTGATGACTGACGTATGCTCGACCATAACCCCTTTCGGACGTCCGGTCGTACCAGATGTATAGATGATGTAGGCGATATCGGTTGGCTTGTTGACCACCTCAAGGTTTGAGTTATCCTGATCGTACGAGTCAGCATCATCCAGATTAATAACGCGGCCAGCAAAATCAATTGCTTCACCCACGCTGCCTTGAACAATCAGTACTTGAGCCTCGGAATCGTCCAGCATATATCGGATGCGTTCTTCTGGATAATCCGGCGCGATCGGCACATAAGCGCCGCCAGCTTTCAATATCCCCATGATGCCAACCATTAGCTCTAACGATCGTTCCGCCATAATGCCGACGATCTGATCCGGAACAACGCCTGCTGCTCGCAGTGTCCGCGCCAACTGATTGGCACGATCATTCATCTCCTGGTAGGTCATCGTATCTGCTCCGTACAACACCGCCGCCGCATCCGGCGTCCGCTGAACCTGCTCCTCGA
The DNA here is from genome assembly GCF_001894745.1 of Paenibacillus sp. NAIST15-1. Taxonomy (GTDB): domain Bacteria; phylum Bacillota; class Bacilli; order Paenibacillales; family Paenibacillaceae; genus Paenibacillus_B; species Paenibacillus_B suaedae. The sequence continues at coordinate 111,200 of NZ_BBYF01000013.1, read as the reverse complement.
ACATCCGATGAATCATCTGTTCGCGAGGATATTCGACTTCCGTATCATTGAATGCCGTCAGAAGCTCTGCCTTCTCGACGTCGGTCGCCAGACGGACATCTTTCACAGCAATGGCCGGATCAGCTGTTACCTGCTCAAGGACGTGAATCAGATGCTGCCGCACTCTCTCCATATCTGCTCGAACATACATGGCGGCATTGTACTCGAGGCGAATCATCATATCCTCGCCAGGCATCACTACGAGATTGAAATCATAGCTCGTCTGCTCGGCCACCCGCACGTCAGTAATGTTCAATTGTCCCCGCTCATCACCAGCCTGTTCCATTTGCTCTTCCATCGGGTAATTTTCGAACACCAGAATATGATTAATCAAATCCTGCTTATGAGCGCTGAGCGCCTGTATGTCATACAGCGGATAATAATCATACCGCCCTGACTCCAGTGCCTTCTCCTGAAGTTGCTTCATCACGTCGGCAAATCTGTCATCCGCTTCACACACAACACGAATCGGAATGGTGTTAATGAATAGTCCAATCATGGATTCAATGCCTGGGATTTCCGCCGGTCTGCCCGATACGACTCCGCCGAATACAGCGTCGCCGGTATTGTTGTACTTCTGCAAAATAATGCCCCATGCCGCCTGCATTAGCGTGTTCAGCGTCAGCTGATGCTGCTTCGCTACCCGATGCATCTTCGCAGTTAAAGCCTCGCCCAGTTCAAATACGAGATTGTCAGCAATATATACATCGCTGCGCCCGCTCGATTTCTTCTGAGGAAGAACCGTTTGCTGATCGTAATCCGACAGATAGTCACTCCAATACTGAGATGCAGCTGTGTAATCCTGCCTGTACAGCCATTCAATATAGAGACTGTATGGCGATGCTCCCGATCGGCTGCTTGACCGTCCATTTACGGAATCGGAATACGTCTCGAGCCATTCTTGCGTGAGCTGCGGCAAGCACCAGCCATCCATCAGAATATGATGAGAGCTCCAAATGACATGACTGCAGTTCACGCTCGTCCGCAACACGGACACCCGCATGAGCGCATCGCGCTCCAGATTGAAGCCCCGCTGCTTGTCAGCTTGCGCCATCGCTTCAACTCGATCCTGCTTCTCATGCTCCGGCAATTCCGTTAGATCCTCGTAACTAAATTCCAGATTCTTATTCCGGTATACAATTTGCAGCAATTCTCCGTTCCAGCCGCTGAAGAAATTGGTGCGAAGCACCGCATGGCGCGTCGCGATTACATCTAGGCTGCTTGCGAATAGCTGAACGTCAAGCTCTCCTTGAATCGAAAAGCGAGTCTGTTCAAAATAAGCGCCCGCTTGACCGTCCATCGCGTTATGGAACCACATTCCCTTCTGCATCGGCGTCAGTGCATAAATGTTCTCGATGTCCCCGAGATCCCTCGTCTGCTCCGCAATACGCTCCAGATCCTCAATACCAAGCCCGTTAACCAATACGTCACTTGGTGTCAATTCTGGCTTATCTTTCGATGCGCAGTGGGCAACGATCTCCTGCAAACTTCCCTTCAGCAATCCTGCCAGTCGGTCGATCGTATCGCGGCGGTATTGCTTGCTGCTGTAGCTCACTTCCAATGCAAGAACCCCAGCCGATATCATCCCGTTAAAATCAAGTGTGGTGTTACGAGCCTGACGAACGCTTATCTCTGCTCCGCCCGAATATGAAGAGACTTCCATCTCATTGTTCTGCAAATCCTGATCGAATTGTCCCAAATAGTTGAAGCTGATTTCTGGCTGAGCTGATGCTTCTGATCGTGATACATTTTCCGTACCTGAGTCCGATAAATATCGATGAATGCCATAACCGATGCCTTTATTCGGAATACGTCGCAAATTTTCCTTCATTCGTTTGATTCGATAGGACAAACTCTTGTTCGGATCGCTCTCGAGCAGGAATGGATATTCACTCGTGAACCACCCCACAGTGCGCGAAATATCAAGCTCCGGCATGATATTTTCGCGGCCGTGTCCTTCAAGTGTAACTAGGGCTTTCTCATGTCCACACCATTGCTGTATAGCCATGCCGAGCGCCGCGAGCAGAATGTCGTTCATGTCCGTGTTATAAGCCCGGTGAACATGCTTCAGCAGCATATCCGTCTCCTCCCGGCTCCATTCCACTACGACCGACTCGCTATCCTGTTGCAAGGATGTCTTCGCTTCAAAATCCTTCGGCAAAGGCAAAATACTCGTTGCATTCGCTTCTGCCTGTTCCCAGAAGACTTGTTCCTCTATCATGGCTTCGCTTCGTGCATATGACGCGAGCTGATTCGCCCATGTGCGGAAGCTGTCCGTCTTGGCAGGCAGCCGAACAGGCTCTCCCTTCAACGCTTGTTCATATCCAGTAGCGATATCCTCCAGCAAGATGCGCCAGGACACACCGTCAACAACGCCATGGTGCATAACAAGCAGAAGATGATCCCCCTCATCGGTACGGAACAATCCGGCTCTTGCCAACGGCCCATCGTGCAGGTCGAAGCCGCGCTGAATCTCCGTGGCCTTGGCTTCAATGATCTGCCGTACATTCTGCTCATGATCACCTGATGCTGAGCCAGTAAGGTTCAGAACTTCCAGATGGAACAATTCTCCCTCTTCGATTGCGCGATTCCAAGCTGTATAATCACCTTGATCATTCCGTCGGAATACGATGCGCAGCGCATCGTGATGTTCCGTTACTGCCTGAAGTACATTGCGGATTGCCGCTTCGTTAAAGCCTTCTCTCCGGTACAGCATGATCGACTGGTTATAGTGATGCGCGTCGGCAAACTGCTGTTCGAAAAACCATCCAAGAATCGGTGTAAGCGGCACGTCACCTGATACTTCGCCCTGATCTGCAACCTTGCTTACCCTCTGCAAGTGGGATCCCAGTTGGGCAATCGTTGGATACTTGAACAGATCCCGAATTTCAAGCTTATAGCCTGCTTGCTGCAATCGGGAAGCAACTTGGATAGACTTGATGGAGTCGCCTCCAAGCTCAAAGAAATGATCCAGCACACCGACTCGTTCAATACCAAGGACGGTTTGCCATACATTCGCCAGCGCTAACTCCTCTTCCGTGCGCGGCGCCACGTATTCAATCCCCGTGTGCGCACCCGCTTCCGGGGCAGGCAGCGCCTTGCGATCGACTTTCCCGTTCGGTGTGAGCGGCAGGCGATCCAGTTGAACGAAATAGGATGGAATCATATATGCGGGCAATTCATCGGCCAATGCGCTTCTCAGTTCACTCACCGTCAGATTGCGATCCGCAACGAAATAAGCGCATAATGCTTTTGTCCCGTTCGGATCCTGACGCGCCACGACGACACTCTCCCGAACAGTCTCCACCTTGAGAAGCTTGGACTCGACTTCGCCGTTCTCAATGCGGTAACCACGTATTTTCACTTGATGGTCGATACGGCCTAAATATTCGATGTTGCCATCCGGCATCCAACGAGCCAGATCCCCTGTGCGGTACATTCGGTGATCCTGCAGGAATGGATCTGCGACGAATTTCTCACTCGTCATCTCTGGGCGATTCCAATACCCGCGACCGACGCATGGGCCGCCGATATAAAGCTCACCGATGACACCAACCGGAAGCAAGGAACGTTGTCCGTCCATAATGTACATCGTTACACCCGGCAATGGTTTTCCAATCGGTAGCGCTCTTGGAACAGTTGGAGTCGTTGGTTCATAATAGCTGGCATCGATGCATGTCTCAGTCACGCCATAGCTATTAATGATGCGGAACTGCGAACCGAATCGATCCAGCATCTTCTGAAACTCATCCGGCGGGCAATAGTCCGATCCAACGGCGACAAGCTTCAAGCTGCTGATATCCAGCTTGTTCTCATACACATATTCCATAAGCGGAATGACGATAGACGGCGTGCAGTCGAACATATGAAGACGATGCTTCCGGATCAATTCGTAGATTGCAGCCGGATTCGCACGTGCATGCTCAGGGCAAAGAACCAGTTCCCCGCCATGCAGCAGCGCACGAATCAAATCACCTGAAAATACGTCGAATGAGAAGCTCGCCCATTGCATCCAGCGAATGCTTTCTTCCCGCAGACGATATTCACATTCCCAAGCCTTCGCCATAACTGTCAGTTGTCTGTGCTCAATCATGGCACCCTTCGGCTGTCCGGTCGTGCCCGATGTATAAATGACGTAAGCCAGGTGTTGTGGTTCAGTGATGGACACAAGATTGGCAGCATCCTCAGCATAGGATGACTCCTCATCAAGCAGAACCCATGTACCGTCAAACGATGAGAGAGACTGTAAATGGCTCTGCGTCACCAATACGTTTGCCTTGGAATCCTCCAGCATGTAACGGATACGTTCTTCCGGATATTTCGGATCAATTGGAACGTAAGCGCCGCCTGCCTTCAAGATCGCCATAATGCCCACGATCATGTCCAGCGAACGGTCTGCCAAGATGCCGACGAGCTGCTCCGGCTGCACGCCGTGTTGACGAAGCGTACGTGCCAGACGGTTCGCCCTCTCGTTCAACTCCCGATACGACAGTTGTTCATTCTCATGCACGACCGCAGTTCGTTCCGGTGTAAGAGCGGCCTGCTCCTCAAAGAGTTGATGAACCGTGTGCTTCTGCTCCATTTCTGACGGATCATGATTGAACTTGAATCGAATTTGCTCTTGCTCACCCGTCGTCAACATCCCGAGCACGGAGATTTGCGCCTCAGGCGACTGTGCAATTGAATGAAGCAGCTGTCGATAATGATCCGCCATTCTTACGATTGTGTCTTGTCTGTATAAGGACGAAGCATACTCCAAGCTGCAAGCGAGCCCATCCGCTCCTTCCGCAACGTCCAAGCTGAGATCGAACTTGGATATTTGGTGTTCGAAGCCATACGGCTTCAATTGGAGTCCTGGAAGTTCAAAATCCTTGTTCTCCATATTTTGTAGGGAGAACATCGTATCGAACAGCGGGTTGCGGCTCATGTCTCTTGTAACATGAAGCTTCTCAACAAGCTCTTCGAATGGGTACTCCTGATGTTCAAATGCAGCTAACGCCTGCTCCTTCACTTGTTCCAAATAAGCACGGAAAGTCGATTCTCCAGCCGGATAATTGCGAATTGCGAGCGTATTGACGAACATACCAATAAGCGGCTGCAAATCGTCGTGCATTCTCCCTGCGTTCGTCGTGCCGACGACAATATCTTCCTGACCCGTGTACTTATGCAGCAGCACCGTGTAAGCTGCGAGCAGAACCATGTATAACGTCGTTCCGCTATCCGCTGCGAGGCGTTGCAATGCCGTACTTATATCCGAATCGACCGTAAATTCATAGGTCTCCCCTTCGTAGCTCTGAATGGCTGGGCGCGCGTAATCCGTTGGAAGCTCAAGTACAGGAAGTTCGCCGCTAAATGCTTGCAGCCAGTAGGCCTCCTGCTGCTTCGAGCGCTTCTGCTGTGCTTCCGATTGCTGCCAAGCGGCAAAGTCTTTATATTGAATACGCAGCGGTGGCAGCTCCTCACCCCCATACAACCGAGCGAACTCCTCTACTACGACTCCCATAGATGCACCGTCAGAAATGATATGGTGCATGTCATAGAGGAGCACATGTCGATCCGGCGCCATTTCAATTAAGCCAACCCTCATCAACGGCGGAGTCATCAAGTCGAACGCTCGGATAAATTCGCGGGCTTTCTGCGCCGCTTCCGCCTCGCTTGTCTGCATATACTCAATGGCAAAGCTTACATCCTGATACACCTTCTGCACCGGTTCTCCGTCCATCAGCTCGAATCCGGTACGCAGTGTCTCATGTCGTGCAATCAGCTTGCGGAATGAGGCTTCGAGGCGTTCTCTATCCAGCAGTCCCTCCAGCAGCATGGCACCCGGCATATTGTAACTCTGTTCCGCACCTTCGAGCTGCTGCAGGACATACAGCCTCTTTTGCGCTGAAGATACCGAATAATACTCGCTTTCCTTTACCCGTTCAATCGCGCTGAACTCCTGCTGCTCCATCCCTTCCATAAGCAAAGCCAATTCTTCGATCGTCGGATTGCGGAACAAATCCCGAAGCGGCACATTGACGTTCAACTCCTTGTGAAGCTTGCTTGCCAATGTAGCTGCCCGCAGCGAGTGTCCGCCAAGGGCGAAGAAATTATCCTTGATGCCGACCCTTTCCACACCAAGCGACTCCTGCCAGATTTGCGCAAGTCGTTCTTCAAGTGGAGTACGAGGCGCAATATACTCCGTGCCAATAGCCATGTTAGCTTGGGGATCGGGCAATGACTTGCGATCCAGCTTGCCGCTTGGCGTAAGTGGCAGCTGTTCCATTTGCACAAAGTGAGAAGGAATCATGTAATCCGGCAGATTGGAAGACAACGCCTCCCTTAATTCCGTCACAGTAAGCTCAGCGTCAGCTACCATGTACGCACACAGCATATGTTGGCCATTACCGTCCGGCCTAGCATCCACGATGACCTCTCGCACACCCGCTACCTTCTTCAAGCTCGACTCGATTTCGCCCAGCTCGATACGGAATCCACGGATTTTGACTTGGTGATCAATCCGTCCCAAATATTCAATTGTGCCGTTCGGCAGCCATCTGGCGGAATCACCAGTATGGTAAATGCGTTCACCTGGCACAAATGGATGAGCCGCAAATTTCTCTTCCGTTAATTCCGGACGGTTCAAGTAACCTCTCGCCAGTCCCTCACCGGCTATGCATAATTCGCCCGGCACATGTAACGGCTGCAACTCTCCAGAAGTATTCAAAATCAGTACACTCGCATTAGAGATCGGTGTACCAATGGTGATGGGTTGATCCTTCTCGAGGCCGATTGCGCAGGTCGCCACGACGCTGTTCTCTGTCGGTCCATATTCATTAAACAGCTTTACATCAGGAAGCTGCTCCTTGCTTCTAGCTACTAATGCACTGCTGACACTCTCGCCAGCCAATGTCACTGTACGCAGCGTAGACACAGATTCGGCCTGCATCACATTGAGCAGCGCTCCGTATAGATTTGGTACGCAAATGAAGTGCGTGATTCCCGATTGGCTGATAGCGCCATGCAAGGCGAGCGGATCCTTCGCGTCTTCTTCCTTAAGTAAAAATAAACCTGCGCCGGACAATAATGAGCAGAACGCGCTCATGACGAAGCCGTCAAAGGAAAATGAAAACAATTGCAGAACCCGGTCGAAGGAAGAATGCCCGTATGTCCGAATTCTCCACAACAGCGCATTGACTGCGCTTCTATGTTCAATCATGACCCCTTTCGGATTGCCTGTCGTGCCCGAAGTATAGATGACATATGCCAAGTTGCTTGAATCGGACACAGAGGAAAGTTCCGTCTCGTCGTCATGATAATTATGTTCGCTATTCATATCCACGATCGTGCCTTCATAGGTGACACGCTCGCGAAGATGGTCTTGAAGCATTAGCGTCTGCGCTCCCGAATCCTCGAGCATATAACGAATGCGCTCCTGCGGATATTCAGGGTCGATCGGAACATAGGCCCCGCCAGCCTTCATGATGGCTAGCAAGCCTACAATCATTTCGAGCGACCGTTCGGCCATGATGCCAACGAGCTGATCGGATCGAACGCCAGCGTTCTGTAACGTACGCGCCAGCCTGTTCGCCCTTCCATTTAGCTCGGCATATGTTAACTGTTGCTGCCCATAAACTGCCGCAACAGCATTCGGCGTGCGACGTGCTTGTTCCGTGAAGAGTTCATGAATTGTTCGGTCACGTGGATACTCTGCAGCCGTCGTATTAAATCCGTGCAGGAGCAGCGATGTTTCCTCATCCGAAAGTAAGCGAAGATCCCCTAAATTCGTATTTGGCTCAAGCAATACGATGCTCAGCACGCGCTGCAAATGCTCAATGATTTGCGATATAAATACCGAGTCATAGACACGTTCGTTATATACAACGCTCAAAAGGAGGTTCTCAGCTTCGAACTCAAATTGGAACAATACATCTGCAACAACCGTTGGAATAAAGTTAACGGTATGTATATTCTTCAGAGCTGCCATCGTATTGATGACAGGCAAGCCATTCTTTTCTTGTACATTCATCTGCTCAGTTATGAGCCGGAAGGGGATATGCTGATGTCGAATCGCTTCTGTAAAGGATTGTTTCAGTGAAGTAAGCAAGGATTTGAACGTGAGCTCTTCATTGACATTCTCCTTCAATAGGACGACTTGATTGATGGGAAGTCTCTTCTCCCCTGCTTTTCGCACGATAGGCATGCCGATGACGATGCGATTCTCACTCGTGTATTTGTGCAGCAAGCATTGGATGCCACCTAGTAAAATCATGAAGGCTGCTTGATGCGAGCCCTTAGACATGCGAATAATTCGTTCCGAAATTTCAGCAGGCATCGTAACAGAAACGGAATAATGTCGTGCCGCTTCACTGCTTGGAGTGCTCGTGTAGGGCAAAGTCGTAGGCGTATCTTCAGTATCGAGTTTCGCTTTCCAAAATTCGATTTCTTTATCAAAAGCCATTCTGATCATCTCCCCTCTCAAATCAAGTAAAGCCCCTAGAGGACGGCATCCGTCCATCCGGGTACGTGCCTGTAAATCCATTGCACGCAGCCCGAATGAACGAAATCCAATCCTAGTGTCATGAATGACGCGTTAACAACCGAACAACAGTGTCAAATGCAGCGATTTAGAATGCAAAGTCAATTTCTTCTTCCAATTCTTCCTCTTGATAAGCACTGCCGCTCAGTTGAATATCCTCCAAGCGGATGTCAGGCTGCTCGCAAGCTTGAGATAGAATTTCCAAGAAGTCTTCTGCGAAATTCGCAATCATGTTGGCGGAAAACAGCTTTGTGCAATATTCAAACTGCCCGCTCAGCATGCCGTCTTCGATAGCCATTTCCAAGGTTAAATCGAATTTCGCAACCGTGTGTGATGGAATTAGAGGCTCGAAGGCCAATTCTCCCAGGTTGATCGTGCGCGCTTTTGCGTTCTGCAGGACGAACATTGTGTCGAATACCGGATTACGGCCTGGAACCCAAGCATCCTCTAACTGCTCCACCAGCTTATCGAACGGATAATCCTGATGCTCGAAGGCGCTCAGCGTCGATTCCTTCACTTCCTCTAAATAACTGCGGAACGTCTTGTCATTATTTGGGTAATTGCGAATCGCAAGCGAATTGACGAACATCCCAATTAGCGGTTCTACATCTACATGGGTTCTGCCCGCAATTGGGGTACCCACAACCAGGTCATTTTGTCCTGAATATTTATGAAGCAAGGTCGTATAAGCCGCCAGCAGCACCATATATAGGGTTGCTCCCGATTGGGATGCCAAGCGCTGCAGCTTCTCGTTCAACTGCCCATCAATCGCAAAGTGCAGCTTATCTCCTTCATAGCTGCGCTGTTCGCCTCTTGCAAATTCGGTCGGCAGCTCCAGTAACGGAAGTTCATTGCCCAATGTCCGCAGCCAGTATTCTTCATGTTCCTTCATCTGCTCGCTGCTTGCTTCTGCTTGCTGCCACAGCACATAATCTTTGTACTGGATTTCAAGTGGAGGAAGTTCCTCCCCGTTGTACAAGCGAGCAAGCTCATCAACCAATATGTCCATAGAGATCCCGTCCGAAATGATGTGATGCATATCGAACAGCAATAGATGTTGTTCTTCTTGCTCAAGTTGGACAAGTCCGACTCTCAGTAGTGGAGGCTGCTCCAGATCAAAATCGCGGACAAACTGCTCGGCAACCTGATCGATATCCTTCTCTCTCGCAGTCGAATACTCTAACGCGAAATCAACGTGCTGGTGTACGCGCTGTACAGGCTCACCATCAACCATTTCGAAGCTTGTGCGCAGTGTGTCATGGCGTGTAATCAATTGCAGAAGCGCCGCTTCCAGTCGATTTCGATCGATGTGTCCACTGACGGACATCGCCCCCGGCATGTTGTAGCTCTGCTGCGCTCCTTCAGCCTGGTGCAGAATGTATAACCGCTTCTGGGCTGAAGCCAATGGATAATGCTCGGCCATTGACGCGATAGGAATCGCTCGGTGCTCCTGCTTCTCCAATTCGCCGATCGCCTGCGCCATCGCTTCCAGCGTCGAATAGTGGAAAATATCCCGCAGCGGAAGAGCAACGTGCATTTCCTTGCTTACCTTGCTTGCCAACGCAGTTGCGCGCAAGGAGTGCCCTCCCAATTCGAAGAAGTCGTCCTTCACTCCGATTTGATCGAGACCGAGTACTTCCTGCCATATGCGAACGAGCTTCACTTCCAATGCTGTTCGTGGTGCGGCGTGATCAGTTCCCGTCCGAATCACGTTCTTCGGAGCAGGGAGCGCTTTACGATCAAGCTTGCCGTTCGGCGCCAGCGGCATCTGCTCCAGCTGAATGAAGTACGATGGAATCATGTAGCTTGGCAGTTCAGCAGCAAGCGCCGCTCTAAGGTTACCTACCGTTGGATCGCCATCTGCGACATAATAGGCGCAGAGTGATTTCTGTCCGTCTTCCTCTTCTCGCGCAACTACAACCGTCTCCCGAATTTCTTGGACATTCAGCAGAGCAGTTTCCAGCTCGCCCAATTCAATCCGATATCCGCGGATTTTCACTTGATGGTCGATTCGGCCCAAGTATTCGATATTGCCGTCAGGCAGCCACCGTGCCAAGTCTCCGGTTCGATACATCCGTTCGCCGACGGAAGGAATTGTAACGAATTTCTCTGCTGTCAGATCTGGACGGTTCCAGTAACCGCGCGCCAACCCTACTCCCGCGATGCACAGTTCACCAGCAACGCCGATCGGCTGCACTTGATTATGCTCATTCACGATATAAATGCTCGTATTGTCAATTGGCTTGCCAATCGGCACACTTACATAAGTCTGGCCTGGCTCGCAGTCGAAGTACGTTACGTCCACCGTCGCCTCAGTCGGCCCGTATAGATTAATAAGCTGCGCTCCGCTTGCAGGTGCAATATAACGGTGGAACCGCTCGACCTGTGAGGCAAGCAGTGCCTCGCCACTCGTGAACACCTGCCGCAGCGGTGCGAGACCGCGCTCACGCTCTGCATCTGTCATTTGCTCCACATGCTCAAGGAACGCGTGCAGCATGGATGGAACGAAGTGCATCGTCGTTATTCGGTGACGCTCAATCGCATCCACAATCGCATGTGGGTTCTTCTCCCCACCGACTGAAAGCATAAGCACCTTCGAGCCGACAAATGCCCACCAGAACAGCTCCCAGACCGATACGTCAAACGTGATCGCCGTCTTCTGCATAATCGTATCTTCCGATCCTATCGGATAGCGCTTCTGCATCCACAGCAAGCGGTTGATGACCGAAGTATGCTCGACCATAACCCCTTTTGGACGTCCGGTCGTTCCCGACGTATAGATGATGTAGGCGATATCGGTCGGCTTGTTGACTGGCTCAGGATTCGAACCGTCCTCATCGTATGCTTCTGCATCATCCAGATTGATGATGCGGCCCGCGAAGTCAACCGCTTCTCCCGCGCTTCCTTGAACAAGCAGCACCTGAGCCTTGGAATCGTCCAGCATATATCGAATGCGATCCTCTGGATAATCCGGTGCGATAGGCACATAGGCGCCTCCTGCCTTCAGAATCCCCATAATGCCAACCATTAGCTCCAGAGAACGCTCTGCCATAATACCGACAATCTGATCGGGTTCAACCCCTGCCGCACGCAGCGTCCTTGCCAGCCGGTTCGCACGTTCGTTCAGCTCTCGGTAGGTTATGACGTCATCCCCATACAGCACTGCTGCAGCATCCGGCGTCCACTGCACCTGCTCTTCGAACATCCGATGAATCGTCTGTTCGCGAGGGTAGTCGACAGCTGTGTCATTGAATGCAGATTGGACTTCTGCCTTCTCCGCTTCGGTAGCGAGCTGCACTTCAGCAATGGAGATTGCAGGATTGCCTGTTACTTGCTCCAGTACATGCATCAGATGATGATGCAGCCGTTCCATATGACCGCGATCATACACTTCCGAGTTGAAATCAAAGCGAATGATAAGTTCATCACCCGGCACGACCATTAGATTGAAATCATAATTGGTCTGTTCAGCTGCTTGAACATCGGTTAAAGCGAGAGCTCCGTCGTTACCGTCTCCGGTTTGCTCCATTCGTTCGTCCAATGGATAGTTCTCAAACACCATGATGTGGCTGATTAGTTCCGACTTCTGTGACGTTCTCGATTGAATCTCATAGAGCGGATAATAATCATATCGCCCAGATTCGAGTGCCGCATTTTGCAGCTGCTCCATCACGTCTGAGAAGCTTGCGCCGGCTTCGCAGCTTACACGAACCGGAATCGTGTTAATGAATAGTCCAATCATCGATTCGACACCCGGAACATCAGCAGGTCGACCCGATACGACTCCGCCGAACACCACATCTTGCGTCCCGTTATACTTCTGAAGCACGATCCCCCAAGCGGCTTGCAGCAGCGTATTTAACGTAACTTGATGCTGCTTGGCAATCCGAATCATACGGGAAGTAAGATCAATTCCGAGCTTGCGGGACGCTTGTTCCAGCACATATGGCTTATCCTTGCCTGTGATCTTCCCATTTGGCAATCGAGTCTGCTGCTCGTAGCCCGCCAAGTACCCGTTCCAATATTCTGCCGCCGCACTCATGTCCTGCTCTGCCAGCCATTCGATATATCGGCTATAGTCAGGCAGGTTGGCCTCTTTGTTCCGCATGGATTCGGCAGATCCGGGAATTCCGACCGTTCCAGTAGCTTCAGTAGTTCCGGCTGCATGATTCGTGACAGCTGAGTATATGCGGAACAACTCGTCCGTCAACTGCGGCAAGCACCAGCCATCCATCAGAATATGATGAGAACTCCACAGTACATGGCAGCTAGATGCCTCCGTACGCATCAATGTGACGCGAACAAGCGGATCGCGTTCCAGATCGAACCCTTGCAGCTTGTCGCTCGCGACAACACGTTCCATCACAACTGCTTGCTCATCAGCTGGCAATTGGCTCAGATCCTCGTACGTGAATGTAATTCGTCCTTCCCTGAACACCACCTGTACCGGTTCCCCGTCCAAGCTGCAGAAGTTCGTCCGCAGCACGGAATGCCGGGCAGCCAGCTCGTGCAGGCTCTGGGCAAACAGGGCAGGATCAAGCTCACCTCGCAGCGTAAATCGGGTTTGTTCGAAATAAGCACCCGATGCGCCTTCTTGACCATCGAGAGCGTTATGGAACCACATCCCCTTCTGCATCGGGGTCAGCATGTACATATTTTCGATGATGCCAAGCTCTTTCGTCTCTACAACAATCTGCTCCAGCTGTTCGATACTCAGTCCTTGCAGCAGGAGATCACTCGGTGTCAATTCTGTCTTCTCACGTGAGACACAGTGGTCGATGATCTCAAGCAGACTCTCGTGGAAATGGCCTGCCAGCAGTTCCATCGTCTCCTTGCGGTACTCTTTCTCGCTGTAGCTCATATCCAAGGTCAATATGCCGTCAGTTATGGCGCCATTGATGTCGAGGACATATTGACGTGTATGCAAGGCGCTTCCATCGGAACCTTTCGAATATGGAGACAACATCATACCGCTTCCCATCGAGTCTTGATCGAATTGTCCCAAGTAGTTGAAGCTAATCTCTGGGGCAGCTCCCCATTCCAAGTTATCTTGCGGCTCAGACAAGTAGCGGCATATGCCGTAACCGATTCCCTTGTTCGGAATCTGCCGCAATTCTTCCTTCGCTCTCTTGATGTGGTACGCCAAACCTCGATCTCGCTCCGCTTGCAGCAGAACCGGATATTCGCTTGTGAACCAGCCGACTGTCCGTGAAATATCTAATTCGCCTACGATTGGCTCACGTCCATGACCCTCTAGGTTGACGAGAATTTGATTGTGCCCACTCCATTTCTGTATGGCTATCGCGAGAGCGGCCAGCAAGATCTCATTCATATCGGTGTTATAGGCTCGGTGCACCCGCTTCAGTAAATGCTCCGTATCCTGTTGATTCCAAGCTACGGTGACGGAATTACTGTCCTGCTGCAGACTTGATTCTGTGTCAAAGTCCTTCGGCAGCGGATTCGCTCCAGCGTTCAAGACGTGTCTCCAATAGCTGCGCTCATGACCCAAATCCGTGTGTGCAGCATATTCGACCAAACTCCGTGACCACGTAGCATAAGAATCGGTCTTCGAAGGCAAGCGGATGTCGTCACCCTTGCACGCTTGCTCATAGCCTGTCGCGATATCCTCCAGCAGGATGCGCCATGATACTCCATCCATGACAGCATGGTGGATCACGATGAGCAGATGATGGCCTTGCTCGCAGCGGAACAATCCAGCCTTCACAAGCGGCCCGCCTTGCAAATCGATGCTAGCCTGTATGTCGTTCGCTTTCGCTTCGATAACCTGTTCAGCATTTCCACTGTTTGCGATATCGAAGGCAAGGAAGTCGAACAGCTCCCCCTCTTCAATTGCCCGATTCCAAGCCGTAACCCCAGCGTCTGATTTACGGAATACCATTCGCAGCGCATCATGATGCTCCACGATGGTTCGTAAAGTCTTGCGCAGAGCCTCCTCATTAAATCCGTCCTGCCGATACAGCATGAACGACTGGTTATAATGATGCATGTCATCTAGATCCAGTCCGAAATACCAGCGTTGGATTGGCGTCAGCTCAGCCTCGCCAGACACCTCGCCTTGATCGGCTATCCTGCCGATCGGCTGAAGCTGCAGACTCAATTGCGCTATCGTCGGGTATTTGAACAGGTCGCGTATTTCCAACTTGTATCCAGCCTGATGCAGACGCGATGACACTTGAATCGATTTGATCGAATCTCCACCCAGTTCGAAGAAATGATCATTCGTTCCAACCCGCTCCACATGCAAGACACTCTGCCATGCGGCAGCCAGCGCAATCTCTGCATCCGTGCGTGGAGCTTCATATTCCGTCCCCGTATACGCCGCGCCTTCCGGTGCTGGAAGTCCCTTGCGATCCAGCTTGCCGTTAGGCGTAAGCGGCATCCGCTCAAGCCTCATAAAGTGCGACGGTATCATGTAGGCCGGCAATTCCTTCGCCAATGCAGATCTCCATTCACCTGCCGTCAGCTCACGATCGGATGTGTAATAAGCACACAGTACCTTCCGCCCTCCCCCATCTTCCTGCGCGACGACGGCTGCTTCGCGGATATGCGGCGTTTGCTGCAGCTTCGATTCGACCTCTCCGATTTCGATGCGGTAGCCGCGAATTTTCACCTGATGATCGGTGCGCCCGATTAATTCAATGTTGCCGTCCGGCAGCCATTTCGCCAAATCCCCTGTACGATACATGCGTTGACCGTCAGCGAACGGATCGCGCACGAATTTGTCTGCTGTCATTTCTGGCCTATTCCAGTATCCGCGTCCGACTCCGGCGCCTGCGATATACAGCTCTCCAGCCAGACCAACAGGCTGAAGCGACAAGTTCTCACCGAGAATGTACATCGATACGTAAGGAAGCGGCTTACCGATTGGCACAGAGCGTACTGAATCTGATGAAATCGGCTCATAGTAGCTCGAATCAACGCAAGCTTCCGTGACGCCATAGCTGTTAATAATGCGCATGTGTGAACTGAAGCGATCGCGCAGCTTGCGGAATTCATCTGCAGGACACAGATCGGAGCCAATAATTAATAATCTCAGGCTGTCGATGTCCAGGCCATGCTCATACACATGCTCCATAAGCGGAATGACGAGAGCAGGTGTCGATTCGAACATCTGAATGCCGCTGCTGCGAAGAAGCTCTGCTAATGCACCTGGGTTCGCTCTTGTATCGCTCGGGCAGAGTACAAGCTCTCCTCCATGCAGCAGTGTGCGAGCGAGATCACCTGAGAATACGTCGAACGAGAAGCTCGCCCATTGCAGCCAGCGAATGCCCAGCTCATGCAATTCATACTCGGCCTTCCAAGCCTCTGCCATCGCAGCAAGCTGACGATGCTCGATCATAACTCCCTTCGGATTGCCGGTTGTACCCGATGTATAGATGACATAACAGAGATGGTCTGGCTCGCAGTTCGGCTCCAGGTTCGTATCGTCCTCATGATAGGAAGCTTCGTCTTCCAGCAGCACCCACGTTCCCTCGAAGGTCACTTTATCTTGTAAATGACACTGCGTCAGAAGTATACTTGCCTTCGCATCTTCCAGCATGTAGCGAATGCGATCCTCCGGATATTCCGGATCAATCGGGACATAAGCTCCGCCTGACTTCAAGACGGCCATAACTGCCACGACCATATCAATCGAGCGATCGGCCATAACGCCAATTAAGTCATCTGGCTCCACACCTTCTGCCCGCAATGTTCTCGCAAGCTTATTCGCCCGTTCGTTCAACTCGCGGTAAGTCATGCGCTTATTCCCGAATACGACTGCAGGTTGCTCCGGTGTCCGTTCTGCCTGTTCTTCGAACAATCGATGAATCGTTCCGTCAGGAGCTTTCAATGAGCGAGTTGGATTGAACACCTGCAAGATCTCGTCGCTCTCGTGCATGGTAAGCATCCCTAGTTCGCCCAGTTGCGCATCCGGGTGATTGACGATGTTCTTCAACAATTGGTTGAAATGCTCTGCCATGCGGTGGATCGTCTCTGATTTGAACAAGGAAGTCGCATACTCGAAGCTGCAATCCAGCCCCGCCTCATCTGCCTTCACATCCAAGCTCACATCGAACTTCGATATTGTGTATTCCAGCGGATATGGCTTCATTTGAAGCTCGCCCAGGGAATCAGCCATCATGTCCGTATTGTCTAGGGCGAACATGGTGTCAAACAGCGGATTGCGGCTTAAGTCCCTAGTCAACTGCAGACCTTCCACCAATTCCTCAAACGGATACTGTTGATGCTCGTAAGCCCCCAGCATTGTGCTTCTAATCTCATCCAGATATGAACGGAATGCCTTAGCACCTTCCGGATAAGCACGAATGGCAAGCGTATTGACGAACATGCCAATTAACGGTTGAAGTTCTTCATGTGTTCTGCCGGCAATCGGTGTTCCGACCACGATGTCTTCTTGGCCCGTATACTTGTGCAGCATGACGGTATAAGCAGCTAGGAGAACCATGTACAATGTCGTTCCGGTGTCAGCGGCAATTCGGTTCAAACCATCTGCCACGTCCTTATCGATCCTAAATGGCAGCGTGAGACCGCCGTATTGCTGCATGGCCGGACGAGCATAGTCTGTTGGCAGCTCCAATATCGGCAATTCACCTTGGAATTGGTCAAGCCAATATGCTTGCTGATGCCTCAACTGTTCTTTCTGGGCTTCTGATTGCTGCCATGCCGCATAATCCTTGTATTGAATATGAAGCGGCGATACCTGTCCCCCGTGATAGTGCCGCATGATTTCCTGCAGCACGATACCGATCGATACGCCGTCGGAAATAATATGATGCATATCGAACAGAAGCACATGCTGTTCCTTCGTCTCCGCAATCTCGATCAACCCGACACGAAGCAGCGGCGGCTTATCAAGCTCGAATGTGCGGATGAACTGTTTTACTTGCTGCTGAACCTCTTGTTTTTCGACTTTCCGATATTCAATCGCGAAATCCACAGTATCGTGTATTCGCTGTACAGCCTCTCCCTGCACAAGCTCGAAGCCGGTACGCAAAATATCGTGACGCGCAATCAATTTGCGGAATGCAGCCTCGAACCTGCTTCGATCCAACTCGCCTTCGAGCAGCATGATACCAGGCATGTTATAGCCCTGCTCTGCCCCTTCAAGCTGGTGAAGGATGTACAGCCGCTTCTGAGCGGAAGATACCGGATAATGATCCTGAACCTCAGCAACTGGTATCGAAGAATAGGATTCCTCCGCCATCTCGGACATGGCAGCTGCCAGTTCTTCTATCGTAGAGAAGCGGAACACATCGCGCAGCGGCAACTGGATATTCATCTCTTGGTGCACCCTGTTAACCAGCGCAGTTGCTCTTAAGGAATGTCCGCCTAGCTCGAAGAAATTGTCTGTCACGCCGACCTGCTCAATTCCAAGCAGTTCCTCCCACATGCGGGCTAAGCTAGCTTCCATTGGTGTACGCGGCGCTACGTATTCCTTGCCCGTGTTGATGCTGCCTTCCGGTGCAGGCAGCGCCTTGCGGTCAACCTTCCCGTTGGAGGTAAGCGGCATCCGCTCCATCTGCACGAAGTAGGATGGAATCATGTAAGCTGGCAGCTCCTGCGCCAATTCGGCTCTCATTTCCCCTACGGTCAGTTGCCGATCCGCCACGAAATAAGCACACAGCAGCTTTTCGCCATTCTCCTCTCGTGCAACAACAACGGCTTCACGAACCGATTCTACCTTCGTTACTTGGGCTTCTACCTCGCCTAGCTCGATCCGATACCCGCGAATTTTTACTTGATGATCAATCCGGCCTAGGTATTCAATGTTGCCGTCTGGCAACCACTTCGCCAAGTCGCCTGTCTTGTACATCTTGCTGCCCGGTTCGAATGGATTGTCACAGAATCTGTCCGCGGTCAACTCAGGGCGATTCAAATATCCGCGTGCAAGCCCTTCTCCTGCGACGAACATTTCCCCAGCCACGCCTATTGGCACGCATTGTCGATTCGCATCCAGAATATAAATGCGCAAGGTCGGAATTGGGAATCCGATATTGCTTCTTGCCTGCTCAATCTCGGTTTCCGTGATCTCTTTGTACGTGACATGAACCGTAGTCTCGGTAATCCCATACATATTGATCAATTGCGTGCGCGGATATTTCGCTCTCCAGTCCTTAAGCAGCTGCGGACTCAGCGCTTCTCCGCCGAAGATCACCATTCGAATGTTCAATTCTGGGCTTCCATCCGTAAGTGCTTCCCTTATTAATTGATAGAAATAGGTCGG
The DNA here is from genome assembly GCF_001894745.1 of Paenibacillus sp. NAIST15-1. Lineage (GTDB taxonomy): Bacteria > Bacillota > Bacilli > Paenibacillales > Paenibacillaceae > Paenibacillus_B > Paenibacillus_B suaedae. The sequence goes on along the minus strand of NZ_BBYF01000013.1, from coordinate 92,394 downwards.
AGTCTGATTCAAAATCGTTACCCGCTCTTCAGCCAGCAGCTGCAGGAACATCGCAGGGTTTTTGGCTGTCAGCTGCGGTACAACCACCAATTTCCCTCCGTATAGTAAAGCGCCGTACATTTCCCATACCGAGAAGTCGAAGCAGAAGGAGTGGAACAGCGTCCATGTATCGGTTGAACGGAAGTCGAACAGATTTCTGCTGTTGAACAACAGCCGCACGACGTTCTTATGTTCAATCAATGTACCCTTCGGCTTGCCAGTCGTTCCCGATGTATAGATGACATAAGCCAGATCGGAAGGTTTGTTGACTGATGGCGGGTTGGACTTGTCCCCGCTGTATGTCTGCTCGTCATCAAGGAACAACACGGTGCCCTCATAGGCGACTTGATCCCGCAGATGTCGAGGCAATAGCAAAATATCTGCCCCGGAATCGCTCAGCATATAACTGATGCGCTCGTCTGGATATTCGGGATCGATTGGTACGTAAGCTCCTCCCGCCTTGAGTATGGCGATTAGCCCCACAAGCATATCAGTCGTACGCTCGGCCATGATGCCTACCAGCTTGTCTGCCCCGATGCCTTCTGCACGCAGTACCCACGCCAAGCTGTTAGCCCGTTCATTCAGCTCCTGGTAAGTCAAGAGTCCGTCTGTTCCCGTTACAGCAATCGCATCAGGCGTTCTTTCGACCTGTTCCTCGAACAGTCGGTGAATCGTCTTATCACGCGGATAATCCGCTGACGTATCGTTGAACTGTTCCAACAATTGCTGCTTCTCTGTCTCCGTTATGATGCCAAGCTGCTCCAACCGAGCATCGGGATTGCTTATGACTGCTTCCAGCAATTGATTGAAATGGCATGCCAGCCGTTCAATCGTTTCTCGATTGTACAAGGCGGTTGCATATTCAATGCTGCACGCCAGGCCATCGACATCTTCTTCGACATGAAGTGTAAGGTCGAACTTAGCAACGGCATGCTCAATCGGATTCGGCGTCACGGCAAGTCCATCGATGGACCATGCGCCTTTTTCTGTATTTTGCAGGACGAGCACAGTATCGAATATTGGATTACGGCTTACATCTCTTGTCGGTTGAATATGATCAACAAGCTCCTCGAACGGATATTCCTGGTGTTCATATGCTTGTAATGTGGATTGCCGAACCTCCCCTAGGAAGGAGCGGAACGTCTTCTCTCCAGCCGGATAATGGCGGAGTGGAAGTGTGTTGACGAACATACCGATAAGCGGCTCGATGTCTGCATGCGTTCTACCGGCTATCGGCATCCCCACGATGACGTCTTCTTGTCCGGTATACTTGTGAAGCAAGGCCGTATACAACGCCAGCAGCACCATGTACATCGTGGCATCCGAACCCGCTCCAAGCTGCTTAAGCTGATCCGCCTTGTCGGCAGGAACAATGAATTCCAGTGTGCTTCCTGCAAAGCTGCGGAATGCAGGCCGAGTGTAATCCACTGGAAGCTGCAGAACCGGAAGCTCGCCTCGCAATGACTCCAGCCAATACGCCTTCTGTTCTTCCATCTTGGACAAGTATGCTTCCGAATGCTGCCACGAAGCATAATCCTTGTACTGAAGACGCAATTCAGGCAATTCCTCGCCGCTATACAGTGCAACGAATTCATCCAGCAAAATGCCCATGGATGCCCCGTCCGAAATGATATGATGCATATCGAACAGCAACAGGTGCCGATCCGCATCCACTTCGATCAGTCCGACCCGAAGCAGCGGTGGCTTATTCAATTGGAACGCCCGTACGAACGAGCGAATGACTGACTCCGCTTCCGAGGAAGCTCCAACTGTCCAATGCTCGACAGTAAATTCTACATCGCTGTAAATTCGCTGCATGGGTTCCCCGTTGTGCATTTCGAACCCGGTACGCAGCACTTCATGTCTTGCTATCAAGCTGCGGAATGCCGCCTCCAAGCGATCGCGATGGAGCTTGCCTTCAATCGCCATGACGCCCGGCATATTGTAGGACAGTTCTGCGCCCTCCATCTGATGAAGAACGAACAGCCGCTTCTGCGCGGAAGATACCGGGTACCACTCTCGGTCTTCCACCCGAGGTATGGATGCAAAGCTTTCCTTCTGCATCCCCTGTATGGCGAGAGACATTTGTTCAATCGTCGGGTAGCGGAATACATCCTGCAGTGGCAGCACAACACTCAACTCCCGATGCACCTTGCTGACGAGGGTCGTCGCGCGCAAGGAATGGCCGCCCAGTTCAAAGAATGAATCTGTAACGCCTACGTTCTCGAGACCAAGCACATCCTTCCAGATGAGTGCGAGCTTAGCTTCCAGTTCCGTGCGCGGCTGGATTTGCATATTCAAACGCATTCCTTCCCCTGGTTGAGGCAGGGCTCTGCGATCCACCTTGCCGTTAGGTGTCAAAGGAAGTTCTTCAATCTGAATAAAATGCGACGGGATCATGTAAGCTGGCAGTTCACGAGCCAGTGTCTCCCTTAGTCCACTAGCCGATAGCTCAACTTCCGCTGTGAAATAGGCGCATAGCTCCTTCTGTCCACTCGAATCCTCCCGCGCGATTACAGCCGCCTCTCCTACTTCATCGACCCGCAGAAGATAGGCTAATACCTCACCTGGTTCAATCCGGTAACCGCGAATCTTCACTTGTTCGTCGCAGCGCCCGATAAATTCGATCGAACCATCTGGCAGCCATCTCGCCAAATCGCCTGTCCGATACAAGCGTTCGCCTGGGATAAATGGATCATTCACGAATTTCTCTGCCGTCAATTCCGGACGATTCAAGTATCCTCGTGCCAAGCCATCTCCGCCCGCATACAGTTCGCCGCATACGCCAACGGGAAGAACGTCCCCAGCTTCATCCAGCACATACACTCGCGTATTGCCAATCGGTCGGCCAATCGGAATCGAGCCTCGATCCAAATCAGCAGCCGTAATGGTATGGCAGCAGGTGAAGGTTGTATTTTCCGTCGGCCCGTAGCCATTAATCACCCTTATACCGTTATGCTTCTCCATCACTTTGCGCACGTGCGTAGGAGATACAACATCTCCACCCACCAGCAGCTGTTTGACTCCGTAGAAGCCCTCGATTTGCTGTTCAACCATGACCTGGAACAAACCAGCTGTCATCCACAACGTCGTCACCCGATGACGCTGAATCGCTTCGCTCCAATCTGTAAGCGACACATTGCCAGGAGGCAAGATGGCCAGCGCAGCCCCATTCAGCAGACTTCCCCATATTTCAAAGGTTGCTGCATCGAACGAGATTGTGGAACCTTGCAAGAAGACATCCGAGCTGTCGATCTCGACATACGTCGCGCCGCATACGAGCCTGACCACCCCGCGGTGCGTTACGCAAACCCCTTTCGGTGTTCCCGTAGACCCTGACGTATAGATGATGTATGCCAAATCGTCTCCAGCCCCATCAATAGACAGGTTTGTACTTTCTATATCTTCCATTAAGTTGCTTACGTCTGTCTCGTTAACATCCAGCACGATCACGTTAAGATGTTCAGGCCATAAGCTGCACAGATGCTTCTGTGTAACCATCGTCGTAATGGATGTATCTTCGAGCATTGCACTAATCCGCTCTTGAGGGTAAGCCGGGTCGATCGGTACATAAGCCCCGCCGGACTTCATAATTGCCAGTAAGCCAACGACCATATCCAGCGATCGATCCGCGCAAATGCCAACCAGTTCACCGCTCGTTACCCCGGCATGCCGGAGTCTCCGAGCCATTCGATTGGCTGCGGCATTCAACGCTCCGTAGGTCATCTGTTCATTTCCAGACACGACAGCTAGCGCGTCTGGCTCATGTTCAGCTCGCTCCTCGAACAATCGATGGATCGACTTCTCGCGCGGATAAGCCACGAACGTATCATTAAATTCGCTCATCATTACGGCACGCTCTTCATCCGTCGCCAGCTGCAGCTCTCCTATGGATATCCGCGGATTCGATGCAACTTGTTCCAGTACATGCAACAGATGCTGCTTCAACACATTCATATCCGCTTCTTCGAGTGCTTGTTTATTAAAATCGAAGCGAATGACGATATTGTCGCCAGGTATGATGATGAGGTTCAGATCATAATTCGTCTGTTCTGTTACGGTAACGTCTGTCAGCTTCAGTCCACTGCCGTCTGAACTGTTAAATTGATCGAGCTGCTGCTCCATCGGATAGTTTTCAAGCACCATGATGTGAGTAATGAGATCCTGCTTCAGGGTGCACTGTGCTTGGATTTCATACAACGGATAGTAGTCGTGCTTGGCAGATGACAATGCATCTTCTTGCATACGCGTCATTACTTCTGCAAATCTTTCGTGCGCCTGACTGCTCACACGCACGGGAATCGTGTTAATGAACAAACCAATCATCTCTTCGATTCCGACTAGTTCTGCTGGTCTGCCGGATACAACGCTGCCGAATACAATATCTGAAGTTCTGTTGTATTTCTGGAGCAAAATTCCCCATGATGCCTGCAGCAATGTATTCAATGTCACTTGATGCTGCGTTGCAGCTTGATTGAGAGCGAGGCTCAGGCTTGTGCCTAGATCGATCTGAACCTGACCTGCTTCATATTGACCAGAATGTCTGCGCCCCTTGCTATGCGGAAGTTCTGTCGTCTCTTCAAATCCAGACAAATAATTGTTCCAATAGGCCGCGGCTGCGGATTCATCCTGCCGCTCCAGCCATTGAATGTATTGATTATAGGAAGGTACCGAAGCAAGAATCGGCTTGTTGCCTTCCACCAGTGCGGAGTACGTACTGAATACTTCAGCAGCGACGAGCGGGAGGCACCAACCATCCATGACGATGTGATGGGAGATCCACAGAACTTCATACACCTCGTCTGCCGTCTGGAGTACGGACACGCGCATGACATCCCCATTCTCAAGGACAAAGCCTTGTGCGCGTTCCTTGGCCGCTTCGTTCCCAATCGCCACAGCCTGCTCATTTGGATTCAGAGAACGCCAATCTTCGTACTTTACGCTGATGCGCTTGCTCCGAAATACAACTTGCAACGGCTCGCCGTTCGAATCGACGAGGAAGTTGGTACGGAATACAGCATGCCGAGCCGCCAGTTCATTCCAGCTTGCGGCGAAGGCTTCGATGTTCAGCGTTCCCTCAAGCGTTAAGCGTGTAAGCTCGAAATAGGCCCCCGCCTGGCTGTCCATTGCTGTATGGAACCACATTCCCTTCTGCATCGGCGTTAATGCATAGATATCCTCTACTTCACCGATACCGCTTGTCCGTTCAACGATCTGCTCCAGCTCTTGAATGCTAATGCGCTGCAATGACACGTCACTTGGCGTGAGCTCTGTTCGCTCCTTGGCCACACAATGATCGATGATTTCAAGTAAGCTGTCCCGAATCAAGCTTGCCAATCGCTCAATCGTCTCGACACGATATTGTGTCCGTCCATAGCTGATGTCGAGCTGCAATTTGCCGTCCGAGACCATGCCATTCATGTCCAGCAGATAAGGTCTTAGCTGATCTCCCCCAATATTGCTGCCTGTAGAATACGGCGATGGAGAAAACCCGCTGTTCTGGAAATCTTGGTCGAACTGCCCCAAGTAGTTGAAGCTAACCTCAGGTGCTGTTCCCCAATCATCCTGCATACCCGCGTCTGATAAATATCGACAAATGCCGTAACCGATCCCTTTATTCGGAATGCTTCGCAAATCTTCTTTGACCGACTTGATGATTCGCGGCAGTTCTTCCTCAGAGCCCACCTCGAGAAGCTGCGGATACTCACTCGTGAACCAGCCTACCGTGCGTGTGATATCAAGATCTGGCAGGATCGACTCCCGACCATGTCCTTCCAAATTAATTCGGATGCGCCCATGCCCACACCATCTCCGGAATGCAATGCCGAGTGCCGTTAAGAGAAGATCGTCCATCTGCGTGTTATAGGCCCGATGCGCCTGCTTCAACAGCAGTTCGGTCTCAATAGCACTCCATTCAACCGTGACCGATTCGCTATCTCGTTGAAGAGCAATTCCCGCGTAATCCGTCGGCAGTGGAGTAATCGTCGTCTGTGCGACTTGGTGCCAATATTTCAGCTCCTCGTTCATGTTAGACTGCTGCGCATATGCTGAAAGCTGTCTTGACCATAACCGGAAGGAGTCGGTCTTGTCAGGGAGACGAATCTCGCTGCCTTGAAGTGCCTGTTCGTATCCGGCGGCAAGATCCTCGAGCAAAATGCGCCAAGATACGGCATCAATAACAGCATGATGAATGACGATAAGCAGGTGATCTCCATCTGGGCAGCGGAACAATCCTGCGCCTACAAGTGGCCCTGCCTCTATATCGAACCCCGCCTGAATCACATCGGCTTCAGCTATGAGCATGTTGTGAAGAGATTCTTCGCTTTCTACGCCAGCGGAACGTTCCTTGATATCCAACACATCAAGACGGTAAAGCTCGCCTTCTTCGATTCTCCGGTTCCAGGCCGCGTATTCTCCCTGTTCCGTGCGGCGGAATACCATGCGCAGCGCATCATGATGTTCCGTTATCTTGTGCAATGCATTGCGAAGTGCCGCTTCATCGAATCCATCCTTGCGATGCAGCATTATGGATTGATTGTAATGATGCAGACTCACTTCATCTCGATCAAAATACCAGCGCAATATAGGAGTGAGCCCAACCTCACCACTCTCTTCTCCCTGCTCAGCTTTTCGCTGAACCTCCACCAGATGTGGACTTATTTGTTCAATGGTCGGATACTTGAACAGATCCCGGATATCCAGCTTATATCCAGCTTGCTGCATGCGAGAAGATACTTGAATGGACTTGATCGAATCTCCACCTAGCTCGAAGAAATGATCCAAAATACCCACTCGCTTGACTCCAAGCACCATTTGCCAGATGCTAGCCAGCGTTTGTTCCGCTTGGTTACGAGGCTCCACATAAATCTTGCCGGAATAGTCCTGACCAGACGGTGCAGGCAATCCATTCCGATCGATTTTGCCGTTCGGCGTAAGCGGCAATCGTTCCAGCTTCATGAAATAAGACGGAATCATATAATCCGGTACTTGTTCTGCTAGGGTTGAACGCAATTGCTGTACGGATATCTCGCTGTCGGCAACATAATAGGCGCACAGAGCTTTCAGTCCATTTTCATCCTCGCGCGCTACGATAACGGCTTCCCGCACGAGTGATGTTTGCAGCATGCGCGTTTCAATTTCCCCTATTTCTATCCGGTTACCCCGAATTTTGACTTGATGATCGAGCCTTCCAAGGTATTCGATGTTTCCGTCCGGCAGCCATCTTGCCAAATCACCTGTCCGATACATCTTTCCTTGTGAGTAGGGGTCATCAACGAATTTTTCTGCTGTCAAGTCATCACGGTTCAAATAACCTCTGCCGACACCGGCTCCACCTATGTAGAGCTCTCCTACAATTCCAATTGGCTGAAGCGCCTTGTTCTCGTCTAGAATGTACATGGATACCGAAGGCAGTGGTTTACCAATCGGAAGCATGGTGATGAAATCCACACTACCATTTCTCTCGTAATAGCACGCATCGACGCAAGCCTCAGTCACGCCATAGCTGTTCAGGATTCTCATTTGCGAGCCGAATCGTTCCATCAGCTTGCGATATTCCGCAGCCGGGCAATGATCCGAGCCCACAACGAGCAGGCGCAGACTGCTTACATCCTTCCCTTGTTCATGCACATAATCCATCAACGGAATAACGAGGGCTGGGGTTGATTCGAATATGTGGATGCGATGTCTTGCGATTAGCTCGCATATCGCTTCAGGATTAGCTCGCGCTTCGCTTGGGCAGATGATAAGCTCGCCTCCGTACAGCAGCGCTCGCACCATGTCTCCCGTAAATACGTCGAAGGAGAAGCTTGCCCATTGCAGCGTCCGAATTCCCGGTTCGCCTAATTGATAGGCATGCTTCCATGCATCCCCCAAGGCTGTAATCTGCTTATGCTCAATCATGACGCCCTTCGGCTTTCCAGTTGTACCGGATGTATAGATGACATAAGCCAAATGATGTGCTTCGTTGACCGACTCCAAGTTATCGCGGTTTGCTTCATAGTCGTTCTCATCATCAAGCAATACCCATGTTCCTGTGTAACCGAGCCGTGTCTGTAAATGACTTTGCGATACGAGTACTCTTGCATTAGAGTCTTCCAGCATATATAAAATGCGCTCTTCTGGATATTCAGGATCTATCGGAACGTAGGCTCCACCCGCCTTCAATATTGCAAGTATACCGACGACCATCTCAATCGAGCGGTCTGCCATGATGCCTACGAATTGCTCTGCTGCTACACCATGGGCTCGCAATGTTCGAGCGAAGCAATTGGCTTGTTCGTTCAGTTCCTTGTAGGTTAGGTGCCGATCTCCGAACACGACAGCAACCTGATCAGGCGTGCGTTCGACCTGTTCCTCAAACAACTGGTGAATCGTTCGTCCAACTGGCTGCGGCGTTGACCAATTCCCGTTGCTGAAGCGTGTCAGGATGATCTGAGCTTCCTTATCACTGATCATGGACAACTGCTGCAAGCTCTGGCTCGGATTACTCAACATCTGATCAACGATGGTCATCATTTGATCGATGATACGAATGACTTCATGCTCTTCGAACAACTGTTTGCGATAATCGATATTGAAAATGATCTGATTATCATCCATCATATCTTCTACGTGAACTGCAAAATCGTCTACCTCATGACCGCAAAAGCTGCTGCGTTGGCGGGCGGCTAGTTCTCCGTGACTGAACCAGCGTATCGGCATATAGTCGATGGAAATACGGTACAAATCCTGAATCTCAACACTATTATTTTGCTCTCTTAAATCAAGAATAAGCTGGTTGTAAGGATACTTCTGATGTCGCAAAATTGCTTTTTGCTCTTTGGCAACGTTATGTAGGAAGGTTAGTACATCTTGGTCTGGGGTAATCGTCAAACGAGCGGCTACCGTGCTTACGAACATGCCCAGAGCATCCTTGTCTTGCCTGGAAGTTCGATTCGCATAAGCGGCACCGACAGCAATATCGTTGTTCCCTGTCGTCTTATATAGAAATGCGTATAAAGAACCTAGAAATAGAGTAAAGAGACTGATATTGTGCTGCTGGCTAAATTGGTAAAGCTTCTCGTACATTTCTCCGCTAACCGTGGTGCTTGTCCGACTGGCCTCAGTGCCGATTGAATGAGGAGGGTAAGATTTGATACCTATCACTTCTGGCATTGTGCTGAACTTATCCAGCCAATATGCCTTATCTTTCGCGTATCGATCAGATTGTTCATACTCTCGTTCCGCGAATATGTAATCCAGGTAAGTGCTCTCTTGTTCGTCCGAGTCCGCGTTGCCACTCAATATTGCTGTATAATTCTTCATGATTTTATAAACGATAAGATGAGAAGAGACTCCATCCGTTACAATATGATTCATTTTCAAATTGAACCATGCTTCCTCATCATTGACGTTAAATACGACAAAGTGATATAACGCTGGGTCGAACATATGGATAGGAATATGATTAAATCGCTGTAACCAGCTCTCAGCTTCATTCTGATTATCCCACTCTAAGTAATCAACGTGAGGGACGATTTGCTCTACGGGAGCAAATTGCTGCTTCGGCTGATTGTCTGTCATTGCGATTCGTATTCGGAAGGCATCATGCTGCATGATCACTTGATATATCGCCATTTTCAAAATCTCAACGTCTACCTTGCCTCGTATGTACATTGTTCCAGCAACGGTAGTAACTGACGTATTAGGATGCATCATTTCTGTGTACCAGATTCTGCGCTGCGCTTGCGTCAAAGGATACCATTCGTTAGGATTCGCGTTCACGTTGACTCTCCCCTATTCGAAAAATATTCGTAAGCGTCCGGAAACATCATCAGTGGATTCTGTTCCAAAAGAGTTCACAATCATATCCGCAGAAGAGATAAGATCCATGGCTATATGAAGTTATAATTGCTCGTCATGATCGTGGCTATCAAGGTTATTGTTGAAAAATCGTAAACTGTGATGGGGATCTAAGTTGGATTACGGGCAAAACCTGTTCCTGACAAATTGCGACGAAGTAGTGTAGAGGCAGAAACGAATATAGACATTTATGAGGCTCAAATTAGGCATTGCTTGTGATGCTGGACACCTCCTCATATAAAACTCTACATGCGTAATTCTATGGAGGAAGAAGATGCACCTTTTGTAGAGAAAGTTAATGATTTCCATAACGTATTATATACAGTATTGAGGCCATTAACAATATCATTTACTATAAATTAGCATAATTCTTTAATTTTTTGTAAATGATCACCGTTTTTTGTCAATCATTTTTCACAATTCACCCACTGCTGCACAATCCCCTAAAACAAAACAAGACAGAAGCCCCTCTTCCTCTATGCAAGCGAACTGAAATTTGCATGAAGAGCGGGCTTCTGTCTTTTATGAATTTACGTATATCTGATTCGAACATGCATGGATTTAACCATCATAATTGACAACATAGCTATGAAGTTCCGTATGATAATACCCTTCGCTATATTCAATCAACGCCCCGTCAATGTCATAAGAATAGCGGGAACGCTTTAATAGCGGCATTTCGTGACTGACTTCAAGTATTGATCTCGCAGCCTCTGGTGCAGTCGCAACAGCAAACTCGTCTTTATATTTTCCAAGCTCGATATGCTGATCTTCGAGCCATTCATACAGCGACTGCTCGCTCAATTCAGATAGATCGAGCCCTTCCTCCTGCAGCCTTACATAATGGGTATAGTGAATATATGGCGTTCCGTTCAAATCATATACCCGTTCAATGCACAGGCAATGTCCCCCGAACAATGGAAATGGAATCGTTCCTGCTTCATTGTGTATGACCTCGGCCCGAATGACTCTTTTCTGAATTTTGTGGCCTTCTTCGACTAGGATTTCCGTGAACCGCTTCCATTTGGACAGCTTCGAGACGGAAGTATTGCGAATGACCTTGGTTCCCTTGCCGCTTCCTTTTTCCACATACCCTTCCTGCACAAGCTCAATAATTGCATTGCGTACTGTAATTTTGCTAACTTGGAACTCTTCTTCAAGCTGCGGTTCCGAAGGGATGTATGTCCCTAGCGGATATACACCGTGCAAAATGCGCTCTCGCAAAATATTTCTTACCTGTACGTACAAGGGACGTTTGTTGCGTGACAATCTCAATGTTACTGCCTACCTTTCTACATCTATCCCAGACTCCACCATAGCTCGCAGCACCTCACGCTCCGTGGCCATTGGTGTATCACCCTCAAATGTGTGCGCAAGCATGCTGGAAGCAGCGGCGAACTCTACCGTCTGCTCTGGAGCAAAGCCTTGGAATTCTCCGTGCAAAATACCGCATGTATAGGCATCCCCCGCTCCGATCCGATCATGAACCGCAAACGTTAATCGTTCCGAGAAGGTAAAGGATTCCTGCTTATACATGAAGCCTTGCAAGGAATGCGTCTGATTCTCGTGAATAGCGCGATGAGTACCTGCTATGACCGAAATATTATACAGCTTCGCAACTCGAGGAATCAACTCCTCCAGCTGTTCACGCCGCTCCGTCTTCTCCGTCTCCATCCCGAGCGTCAGCATCGCGTCCTTCTCATTCATCATGACGATGTCCGCAAACCTGAGCATCTCTTCATAATGTGCTCTTGCCTTCACATAGCCCTCTTCGCCCCAATGCGCAGGACGATAGTTGCAATCGAAGATGACAGTACCTCCCGCAGCCTTGACGGCGGCAGCTAATGCCTTCATATGTTGTCGAACACCATCATTCATCGCGAGTGCAATGCCGCAGAAGTGAATCGCATCGATGCTGCCAGCAATCTCACTGTATGGATACACATCATCGGGCGCCGTATTGAAGCTGCTTCCAAGCCGATCTGTATAAGTTACGCGCCCAGGACGGGGACCGAATCCTTGTTCTAAAAAGTACATGCCGATGTATTTGCCGCCATGGCTAATGAATGCCGTGCCTATCCCGAGCTTGCGCAGATATGCCTCCGCAGCTTCGCCAAGCGGATTGTCTGGCAGCCGCGATATCAAATAGGCATCATGGCCGAAGCGAGCAAGCTGCGAGCTAACGTTGACGCCTGTACCCGAAAACGAGTAATCCAGATGACTTGCTTGGCTTAATCGCTCCACGCCAGGCACCGTCAGTCGCATCATCACTTCGCCGAAGGCCGCTACCTTCTTCATGCCCAGCTTAGGCACATTAGGCATAATACTCGACCCATTTCTTCATCTCAGCGTATAAAGTGCGAATATCCTCTACCTTCGTGTTGCCCGTTGCTTTGTCCACGATTGAAGAGTACACATGTGGAATGACAATTGGCACCTTCGCTTCCAGTGCAATGCGCAGGATCGCTTCAAAGTTATCCAGATCAATGCCGCCAGTCGGCTCTAGTGCGAACCCTTCTTCACCGCACGCCTTTGCAACCGCCCGAAGCTCTTCTTCGCAAGCAAGCCCATTCATCGGGAAGTATTTCAATGCATTCCCGCCCATGTCGCGTACAAGCGCAATTGCACTCTTAATAGGAACAATGGCCTTGTCTGCCTGATCCGCACTAACTGGGCCTGTCGAAATATTAACGTATCCCACCTGCCCAGTCGGCGATACCAAGCTGTTAATCCAGCTATCCTTGCCATTCAAGTTCGCGCGTGTTGCCCCAACCGAAGGGAATACTTGATTGATATGACCGCCGCCATAATGCTTCGCAATCTCTGCCACTACAGCCGCCTGACGATTGTCGCCAGCTCCGAGTCCGATTGAAACTGCGTCGTCAATCACTGCGCCATATTCCTTCATCGCTTCTACAGCAGACTCAACCGTCGGATAATTTTTGGACAGGACGCCAACAAGTACATGACCTTCTGCCGCCTCGAAAATTTCCTTTGCATTTTCCACACTGTTTGCCAGCACATTCAGCGCCGCGCGTCCTTTGTATAAACGTTTATCCATATTAGACATGAGTAGGCCCTCCCACTAATTTGCGAATATGTGACTCAATGACGTCCATGTCATCCCCCATAAGCGGACGCGGATCGATATCGAAGTATCCTTGTCTAACCCCGTAGTCACGGGTATAAATGGCGATCTCCCCTTCTTGCAAGCCCTTCACAACGTCCTTCGCCGTCGTGCTGGCCAGAGCAGGATCGATCTGAATGCGAGCACGGTATATTGCACGCCCCGCTTCATCCTGTACAATCGTGCATGTGACACCCTGGAGCTCATTCAGCGGCATAAGCTTGGCAAGCTCTGCCTTCTCCTGTTCGCTCTTGTCTTCCTTCACCATATATTCGTCCAAAGCCTGCAGCAGTCCGAACACGGATTCTTTGCCTACCTTCATGCTCCGCCCGATCCCGTGAAGCTGTTCCTTCACCCATTCGATGGCTTGACGTTTGCCCGCCACTATGCCTGTCGTTGGACCTTCAATTGCTTTGGAGCCGCTATAGATCGCAAGGTCAGATACCTGCACATACTTGTGCAAATCTTCTTCCGCAGCCGCATCGACGATGAGCGGTACCCCATTACGCTGCGCGACTTCCCAAGCTTCCTCAACGGATATCATGTTTTTTTGCACAGCATGGTGGGATTTCACATAGAGAATTGCCGCGGTATGCTCATGAATAGCATCCTCGATATGCTCGGCCTTGCCTTCGTTCGCATACCCAACCTCCACGAGTTTCCCGCCGCCTAAGTAGACCATCGTCTCGACAGGTGCACCGTATTGGACATTATGACCTTTTAACATAATGATCTCGTTCTTCTCAATCGGATCTTGATGCAGGCGGAGGCTCTTGCGGCGATTGCCTTGTGTCACGATTCCCGCAACAGACAGTGCAATCCCGCTTGAGGCTGAGTTGACAATAACGGCAGCTTCGGAATCGATGAGCGCTGCAACGTAATCGCCTGCTTTATCGACGAGGTCGGCAATTTCTACATAGCTCTGTCCGCCGACCTTCATCGCTTCCATTACTGTATCGGACACAGCCGATACACCGAGAATACTCATGCGTCCGCTGGCATTAATGACGCGCTTCAGTCCGTACTTTACATGCAACGTACTCGCCATTTGCAAACACTCCCTTGGTTACGATATGTTGATGCCCGATACGGACATCGCCTTCTGAATCGATGAGTTCAATTGGCTCATTGCGTACTTCGAACAGCGTCAAGTTCGCGCGATCTCCTACTTGGATGCGACCAAGCTCCGGTTTGCCTAACCACTCCGCAGCACGCTTCGTTACGCCATCGATCACTTCTTCGAGCGTATACCCTAAGTACAAGAACTTCGACAGCACATGCGCCAAGCTGTACACAGGACCGTTCTGCCGGTTGCCGCGATAAATGTCCGAGCTGATTGTATCCACGGGAATGTGATGACACTTAGCCGCTTCCGCTACCTTGAAGGAGAAGCTCGCCGTACCGTGTCCAACATCCAGATGGACGCCGCGTGCTACCGCCTCCTTCAACACATGAAGTGGTTCTCCCTTCGCATCAAATAAGTTGTTTGCTTTACCATTTAAATAATGTGTGATGATATCCTTCTGCTGCAAATAAGGAACGATCTCTTCAATATCCGGAGGTGCCGACCCGATGTGCACCATAACAGGGAGCCCCCTGTCTTCGGAAAACTGCCGTGCCTTGCGAAGCGGTTCAATGCCGCCGTCCAGCACAACACTTCGACTAATCCGAGCTTTGAGGCCAACAATGAAGTCTTTATATTGTTCTACCGCTTCCTTCACCGCTGATTCATCGATCCAAGACATATCCGACAATTCATCGATACGCTTCAGTCCAATTTTGGAGATATTAAGGAATGCCAGCACATTCGTGACAGATTGTTCCGCCTTCTCCTTCAGTTCCCCTATTCGCTCTGCCCCCAAGCTTCCGGCATCAATGATGGTCGCAACGCCTTGCTCGACACCAATCTTATCAATAGCGTCGCCATAAGGATCAAATTCCTCGAAGGCATGGACGTGCATATCAATCCAGCCGCTTGACACGTATGTATTCGTTCCGCTGTAATCCAATATCCGGCCACCTTGACCCTTGCCTGCTTCCGTGATGGCGGAGAGAGTTCCATCATCGACTACGATGTCTATTTCTGTACCGTCCACATACTTCACGCCTCTTATGACGATCCGTTCGCTCATGCTGCTCACCTCGCTTCGCGTAAACAATCTATCAATCTAACAACTTGATTTCACATTGGAAGGATAAAGACTAAGCGAAACATTATAATGTTTGAATTCATAGTAGCACCGCATGTTACCGACGTCAATATAACGTTATAATGTTTATGGATATAAAAAACGAGTTATCGTTTTTTCGCCATAACTCGTTGACTAGACACCTAATAGTGCTCTTTATTCCTCCGGAAATAACTCTCTTAATCGACGCAAAATTATCGAAACATTCCCATTTTGAATAACGGCTGCGAACATTCCTTCATTGAATCGATCGCCACGAATATAGCAGGTCATAAGTTTACGAAGAGTATCGATATCCGCGTTCCTAATTTGCTCATCGATATTATTCCTGATGTCCTGATAGGTTTCGTGCGCCGCGAGCCAAGCTTTCCAATCAAACACAATCAAAAATCCACTATCTTCAAGCGCTTTTCGAAATGCGGTAACCACTTCACTTTCACAAGGATACCCGTTCACGATTCGAATATGTTCATGATCGGCGTCCTGAAAACAATCAATGAAAACGAGGAGTCTTTCTATTTCCGTCCTTGTTAGAATATGCGAGTTACTCAATGCGCCAACCACCCCTTATAAAAAATAATCATCTGCAAGTTGTAGATTTCCTGCATTCAATTCTCGTGCGGTATAATCCTCAAGGACAATTGCTTCTGTCCCCTTAGTGTCAAGGAGCTGCATCGGAACCCATCCGCTGATTTTTTGGTTTCCCTCTGATTGCGTCGTGCAGAAAATCCAGTTCTCCCAATTCTCAGGCCCTTCATATTTTTCCCCCATAATGACGGATTGTCCCTTTATTAACGTCAGCGGATTGGGATAATTGGATCTATGCTTCTTGATCACGATATAATCATTCATTTGCGCACACCTCATCATGTAATTACTGCTTCACATACGAGTATTGTACCATCATAGCCTTCCCCAGAAAAGAACAAATGTTCGATATCATGAAACGTTACTTACCCCACGTACTAGCTGCTGAGGCTGAACATTCACATCCCTCAAAACTCATTCTCGCCTTACCTGTAATACAGTTCATCGCGCTTCTTTAACGGCAAATTTTAAGGCCATCCAGTGTGGATGGCCTGCATATTGTCACAATGTATATTCATATTCTCCTTTAATCACAAAATACGAGCCTCGAATTGTTCCCGCCAATTTTGATTTCTGTCTGGCAAACTTAAACTTCCCCTCTAACTCCTTTGGTACCTCCATCCCCTCAGAAAGCTTAAATCCAACAGCTCGCTTCTTCGGGTCATCCACCGTATACATGACATTGAGCCCAAGACCATCCTCATAAAAAACGTAGGTGATTTGAATATTTTCCACTTGAAAGTGCGACGTTTCTAAAGGTTTGGCCGCAAACTCAATATCACGTTCCTCTTTCAAGATTCGATTCACGTAATCAAGGTTCTCCTGACTTTCGCTAGCTGGTACAACCGTAAATTCATGTTTGTATTTATTCATGAAGTAACGGGCTTCGTTAGCACGTAAACCAGCAAGTGTTTCTGCTACAGGTGAAGATTCTAAACCAACCGTAGACACATTTTTAAAATCAACGATATACGACACTTCGATCCCTCATTTCTCTTTCTTTGGTTTCCTAATTCTCTTACCAAATATAATGCCAAAAATGATGATTCAAGGGAAAATTTCGACTGGTAAATTTGCTGGTTAATTAAATGGTGTTCACATAGACTGGTATTAACAAATGTCTCTCTAGATATACGACGTTGTTGCATCCAATCCCTTCATCTAGCGGGGCGATGCAAAACGCTCCAATCCGCCAATCGCATGCTGTATTTAACCAAATTGGATCGACCGTATCGATTACGAAGGAGCAGTTCATGCAGACATTTAGCCGCTTGAAGGAGGGGAAGGCACCTTGACCATCTCTTTATTGTCAGCATGAATGCTCTTCATTCCTTCAAAAAATGGATACTCCCTGCTTAAGTATTTTTCTAACTCTCCGTTATCATGAAGAAGCTGTTTTAAGTAATATTTTGAACTGTTTATCCTTTTTTGAATTTCCTCCTGATTCTGTGTTGTCGATCCGTGTCCAGGTATGTGAGTCGTTATTTGATGATTTAGCAAAATATTTTCTGCTTTATTGATCGTATGTACATAGTCTTCATAACTGCTAAAGATGAACGGAAACTCAACATCTGACAGGTAATCTCCAGAACAAAATAGACCATATGGTTCGATCACTGTAAATAAACCATCATTCGTATGACCAGGTGCTTGATAAAATGTCAGCGTTATCGAATCTAGTTCTAATTTATGTCCATCGGCTGAAACAACAATATCTACCGTTGGATATACGGGTGAATAGCTTCTATGTAAATAAAAGGATGGATACTTTTGGAACAAATTTTTATCCGTTATATCTGAATAATAGTATGTGATTCATCCTTAAAATAAAGTATAGTTAGTATCTAATTAAATAATCCTCTCATTAAGGATGTGTCAGCATGCGTATTAATAAATATATAAGTGAATCTGGAAAAGCATCTAGACGAGGTGCCGATAAATTAATTACCGATGGAAGAGTTACTATTAATGGTAAACTTGCAACTATAGGAAGCCA
This sequence comes from Paenibacillus sp. NAIST15-1, assembly GCF_001894745.1. Lineage (GTDB taxonomy): Bacteria > Bacillota > Bacilli > Paenibacillales > Paenibacillaceae > Paenibacillus_B > Paenibacillus_B suaedae. Next base: position 74,612 of record NZ_BBYF01000013.1, on the reverse strand, counting down.
AGTTGAAGCTGGGGATGACGTTCGAGTAGATGGCAATCCAATCCAAAACCGAGAAGCAAAGCATAATGTCTATATTGCCTTAAATAAACCTGTAGGCATCACTAGTACAACAGAAAAAGGTGTAAAGGGGAATATTGTTGATTTCGTCAACCATCCATTACGAATATTTCATATTGGACGCCTGGATAAAGATTCAGAGGGCCTAATTCTACTTACAAACGATGGCGACATTGTTAACGAAATTCTGCGTGCTGAAAATAAGCACGAAAAGGAATATATCGTTGCAGTAGACAAGCCAATTACTCCTGAATTCTTGAAGAGGATGTCAGAGGGTGTCAGAATATTAGGTACAACAACACTGCCTTGTAAAGTAGTTCAATTATCAAGATTTGATTTTCAAATCATTTTGACACAGGGGCTTAATCGTCAAATTCGCCGCATGTGCACTGCATTAGGATACAGCGTTCGCCGATTGCAAAGAATCCGAATCATGAATATTCATTTAGCCAACCTTCCTGTTGGACAATGGAGAGATTTATCAAAGAAGGAGCTATCTCAATTATTTAGAGACTTAAATTATGAGCCAAAAGAATGGTAAAAACTAAGGGACATTAGAGTCCATCCTGCTTAAGGATGGACTTTCTTAACGTTTGTCGATTAACTCGATTTTTTCAAAAAATGTCTCCGCCATATTCTCCGCGCTGTCTGTAACAGCAAGTAAAGAAACAGGACGCAATCCAGTTGTCCTTAGATGCGTCCAAAATTGAGTTCTGTTATGCGGTCTTATTCTGGGAATATGATGACCATTTTTTTGCTGCCTAAATATTCAACCGAAGTATTAAGCTGCTCCGACACAAAGCGAACTGGAACAAACGTGCTGTTATTTCTCAGTAGTAAAGGAGCGTCGGACATCACAGTTCGCTGGTTTATCTTAACTTGCCTATTCCCCACAACCCAACGAATCGTTTTGCTGTCTTTTTGAATCGTTACCTCCTTCGTACTCTGGTTCCAACTTACATTTGCCCCAAGTTTCTCGGAAATGAAACGGATAGGTACGTAGGTACGGCCTGTCTGAATGAATGGCGCTGCTGTTAGATTGTAGATACTGTCGCCCACATAGGCTGTCTTGCTGCCGATCACCAAGCGTTGAGTCTTACGCTGAGACTTAATACCATAGTTATCCGCATTTAATTTTTTAAATATTTTCTAGGTTTGGGTGCCTTGGCTTAAGTCCAAGTAGTTATCGTTCAACTGCAGTCCGTATCGTTCTGCCCCCGTATCCCAATGAAAATCATAACTATTATTTTGAATCGGCTCCAAATCCCACACCCGGTTGTTGTTCAAATGTAGGATTTTTAGGGCTTTCAAATTTCTTAACGGTTCCAAATTCCACACTCGGTTGTTATTCAAGTAGAGGGAATCCAACTTGTTCAAATGGTTTAATGGTTCTATATCTTTAATCTTGTTAGAAGAAAGATCCAAAGTAGACAAGTTAGTTAATTTTGCTAAAGGAGCAAGACTCTCGATGTTATTGTTGTTAGCAGAGAGACCTTCGAGATTGTTGAATCCTTCTAGCAGCTTAAGATCAGTTACCTGGTGTCCATCAATCCCCAGATATGTCAGACTTTTGGACAGCATTCGTAGCGGCGAGAAATCCTTAATTTTATTGTTAGATACATTAAGATATGTCAACTTTTTCATGTTGCCGAGAGGAGCTATGTCTTCTATCGCATTGTCGTCCATTTTCAAATACGCTAATTCTGCGGCACTAGAGAGTGCTGGAACATTCGAAATTTGATTGTGGGCGGCGCCCAACTCAATTAGACGAGGCAATTGTTTCACTACATCTAGGGATGAGACCCGATTCCAACTTATTTCTAGATATTTCAGCTCCTTCATAGCTGACAATTCCTCAATCGATGAGATTTGATTTGCTTTGAGACTGAGAGTATGGATCTTTGAGAGTTTCTTTAGCGGTGCAAGATCAGTAATTTCATTAATGTCTAAATCGAGATCTGTGATATTGACGGCATACTCCAATCCCTGCAGATCTTTAATTCCTTTACCTGACAAAGATACAACGGTGAGAGATTCTAAATCCGTTTTGGTAAGTGGGTCATCGTCTTTTTTACCTATCCATGAACGAATCGATTTTTCGAGATTTCCATCTTTAATAATCGGTTCTTGGCTAACCGCTTCCATCGAAGCTTGTCCTGGAAGGGCCAAACTTAGGAGAAAAATAAAAATAAGTAAGCTTACAGCACGTTTCTTCATGATGATCATTCCCTCTGATGACTGTATTTTGTTACCTTGAGCTACTCTTGATAAGAATAGACATAATGAATATCCGTTACGCTATCGACAAATTAGTGTAACACCTAAAGTTTTCTAAATAAATAGGAGAATGTTGGGTATCGTGAGGGTGGCTTATACATCGAATGATTAAGGAATTAATCGAACAAGTCTTATTCCCGATACATGCTTTGGATTTGCCTGAGGGTAGCAAGCATCGTACCTAGAGATCTATCATATATGGACTCAACATGTGCGCTGGATTTCAAAGGATTGAGAAATAATTTCTCGCAATCCTTCAAGTCCATCTACCGGGATACGCTCTTGAGTTTCAACGTAATCAATATGATGTTCCCGATAATACTTCTTCCAAAAGGCTACCGCTCGTTGGTTTGCTGCTAACTGACAGATGGAAATCTTCCCAGAAAGCTGCCCAAGCACCTTCTCTACTGTGATCGATGCAATGTTCGTACCCCGATATCTTTTCAATACAAACAACTCTTGCACGGTATAATCAACATCTTCGGCTACAAATGGTGAAGCACAAACCAAAATGAAGCCGTCTGTACGAAATCAAGGTTCATAAATAACAACGGCAACCAGTAATGCTGCTAGTGGTATAATGATCGCGGTTACGATACACTGTTTTCGATTGCTGGAATACTTCCATTCGATAAAAAAATTGAACGCTCCTGTAATCGTCAAAAATGATATCCAAAACATCTTCAATACGATGGTCTTGGAATAGATGTAATCATAATAGAAGAAGAATACACCTAAATAGATAATCGCTACTATGATCAAGCCCCACCATTGTAGTTTCTTGCCTTCTTCACGAATCTCCGTTTTTTCGGGCCCGATAATCAATCTGCTGAGTACCGACTTAAGCAGCACTATAAAAAGAACGATAAATGAGATCATAGATGAGTTGGGCATCGTATTCACCCCTTTATTTTTATCAGATTCGAAATTCTACATGGGTACGTTCAAGCAGTCGTATTTCTTCTACTCGCTCTTCCCCGATTTGTTGATAACTTCCCGCAGTTGATTGGCATAGGTTTTTCCTATTTCGTATCCTACTTCAGAATGATTCAGGTCGACTAGTAAGCCTTTCTTTCCTCTCTCTGCACCTAATGATAAATCGTACTTAGCAATCGTATGGTCAGAATAAGTAATGGTCATGCGATATTCTGCTGCGTAATCTAATGCGCCTGGCAATTTCGTCGCTGTATCGGTTGCCCTTTCGAACTTCTTCATGATCTGCTCATTACTACTGCTATAATTGCTGCACTTCTCCACTCGTTCCAACCCTTGACACTCTAGCTCTATAGAAACTATGGATTTACTTCCACAACCGGTAATGCCTAACAACATTAATAAAAGCAGTAATGTAAAGATTCCTTTATGCATAAGTATCAGCTCATTTCAAAATAAGATTGCTGTTTAGACCAGACACACTGTAGAGCAGTATTCACGAGCGTGCGAAAATTTAGGAACAATTTATGTATCGTTCAAGCAGCTTCTGAATGGCATTATATAGAAACTGATTTTATGGGGAGAGGTGCTCTTTCATGAGCTTTTACGGCACGATTGATTCCATCAAGTGGTTTACGGTCTGGGATTTAATCCTTAGCGCTTTGAATTTATTTGTTCTGATCTGGTATGCTGTACCGATTCAGAAATATTACAGGTGGTTAGACTTTGTGCCGAGTATCACCCTTCTTGGAGCAGTGATAAGCATTCTAGATGGGAATACTTCAGATCTATCCTTGATCATCTATTCTTGGACATTCCTCGTATTCATTTGTACCATCAAAAAGGTATTCAAGCCTTCTCGACGCATCCTTGTTCCTAAGTATCGAATATGGCGGATTATAGTTTGTATCGTCGGGGTGATCCCGCTTGTAGCTGCACTGATGTTCGCAGGGCAATTGAGGTACAATCCGGTAAGCGACTTAAGCAGCCTGAGCTACTCCCAAGCATTTGTGGAGATGAATGAGCGACTGTCAGTGGAATACCCGTTCAGTGATTGGAAAAAAATCAATTGGGATGCGCTAAGAAGTAAGTTCGAGCCTATCTTCCAAAAAGCTGAGAAAAATCAGGATAAAGCGCTCTATTACCAGACCTTGAAGGAATACGTCAGTTCCATTCCCGATGGTCATGTCGGACTTAAAGAAAATAAGGCAGAGCTTAAGGCTGAAATTGGAGGCGGATTCGGCATAACCGCGATCCGGCTGGATGATGGTACGATACTCGTGAACAAGGTCATTAAGGATAGTCCTGCTGAACAGATAGGAATCAAAGTCGGTGCAGAGATTGTGACTTGGGATGGCCGTGATGCGAAAGAAGCTTATAATAACTCAGGCTTCATTGTTACCTCTTTAGCCACAGAACAAGCGAAGATGCATCATCAAGGTCTGCTTATGACGCGAGCCCCAATTGGCAGAGAGGTGCAAGTCGCCTTTATCAATCTAAACGAAACGAAAACCCAAAAAGTTACACTTCAGGCATACGACGACAACTTTTTAACTTTACAAAGGGAGAATGCTGGACAGGACATCATTGAAGGTCAATTATTAAGCAGCGGGTACGGCTATTTGAAGATTAATTCTTTTCAGAAGGAGCTCTTCGCTACAAGTCCGGAAGAAATATTGATTACCAAGTTGCAGGCATATCTGGATCATCAAATGAAAGGATTGATCATTGATGTTCGAGATAATCGAGGCGGTGAAGACCAATTAGTAGCGGATATAGCCCGGCATTTTGTACAGGAGGAACGCTTTTACGAAATTACGAGCTATTATAACAGGTATACCCACAAATTCGAGCTGGATCATAATGAAACTAGAACGCTCACGCCAACAGAACCATCGTTCAACGGGAAAATCGCCATCTTAATCAACAGTCAAACGGTCAGCTCTGGAGAAGGAATTCCATTAGCCTTGAAAGGACTGCCCAATGTCAAAATCATTGGATTTACGCCTACCAATGGCTCATTTGGTCTATACACAGCTCCGATTACCATTCAGCTGCCAGAGGGATATGTCGTACAATTGCCAGATGGCAGATCATTGAACCGCAACCATGAGATTCAAGTCGACAGCGACTTTAGCGGAAAAGGAGGCGTTACCCCAGATATTCAAATTCCGCTAACAAGAGAAACGTTTAAGGCCAAGTATGTTGATAGTATAGATGTGGAGTTGGAATATGCGATTAAAGCGCTGCAATAAATCCGGATGTAGTGCAGTCTAATTCGATAACATTGGAAGGAGGAGCAACCGTCTTCCAGAAGTGGAGGCTGTTGCTCCTTCGTTACTAACCATGTGCACACTCTCCACACCATACATAGTTCCCGTTATATCTTCGAATGCAGGATTGAACCCACTTTCTCTTGTCTACGTGAATGCGATGGGAGCGGCACTTCGATATTGCTACACTGAAGCATCTGAGCTGCTGGACTGCTGTGCAGATGAAGTTTCTCCTTTAGCAGCCTTTATCCACCTTCGTAGTCGGCGTATGCATAACGCCAATCCATAGCAAGACCCAGAGTGGCGCATTGCCAATTGCATGTGCAGCGAACGAAGCCCACGTCGAACCCGTATACTGTGCAATCCATGGTGCAATGAGCATGCCCGGAAGCATTCCGATAAAATGCCATTTTAAGCATGCATGTATCAACCAAGCCCACAGCAATCCGTTAACGACCCAAGCGTATGAACCGAATAGATCGATTTGCAAGGGAAGCATATACCCTCTCCACATTAGCTCTTCGCTGAACATAGCAATCAAATGCAGCGGAATGAACCAAGCAAGCAGCTTCCCATTTCGACGCAGCGGTGTATGAAAAAATTCAGTAGGCGGTATGGAAAACTTCTTGAGCGGATTGAAAGGCGCCGGAAGGTATGGAGGTGGAGCAAAAAGGCGTTTGCGTGCGAAATATTTACCTACCGGTTCTAATAACTGATCAAATAAAATTGTGAACAAAACGGCGCCAATGACCCACAGCCAGTCCTGGCTATCAATAGGCGTTAAGCGGAATCGCTCTATGAAGGATGCTAGAGACAGAACGCCGCCATCTAACCAATAAAGCAAAATACTTACCGGCAACAGCATGATGACAGGTGCCCATAAAAAGAACCAGAACGAAAACAAAAGGGAGGCTCCCCTGTTCACTAGCTTTGGCGTCCAAACATAAAATCCGCAGTACAGCACTGCTCCTACTACTCCGTATAGTAAAATCTGAGCCCACAGCGACATCCACATTCTCCTCAACTTTCAACTTGAAGTATAATCAGGATCATTCTGCTGTTCGATTGTTTATGATTTGAATGACAAGCCCGCTTCCTGCAATGCATTTCTAAGCTTAGGCAATGACGCTGGGCCCATTCCGTGAAATTTCATAATCTCTTTTTCGGTGTGCTTAGCCAGTTCCTCCAACGTGGTTATTCCATTGTGCTCCAACGCACGTCTAGCTGGTGCTGAGAGAATCGCTAGAAACCCCTCCTGCGGCTTGCGCGCTTGCTCACAAACCGGACAAGTTGGACAATCTGTGCTTTTATAATATTGATGTCCCTGTTTACATGTTCTTAGCGTTTTATTGGACGCGGTCATAGTGGTTGTCCCCTCTCCTATTGCTAGCTGTTAATTGTACATGATAAGCAGATCTTAGGCCGAGATGCTGCAGCCACAACACCTTCCACGATTATACATTCAATTGTGTTATGACAAAAGATATTTGCTTACATCTGAGGGAATTTGACGTTTTTGCTTCCCTTTCACCTTCGCTTCGGAAGAACGGAAACGGAATCATTATTAGAAATCCTGCGAAAAAACAAACACTAGCTAATCGTCTTGACTCTCCTCTTAGGGAAGGCCTTACACTACATAAGGAAGGGAGGAAGCAATCGTTTGTACACCGTAAAAGAAGTATCCGAGATGTCCAATATTACAATCAAAACGCTTCATCATTATCACAAAATTGGTCTCCTCTTGCCAAGCAAGCGAAGCGAAGCTGGATATCGGTTATATGGAACGAAAGAGCTTGAACGTCTGCAAGAGATTCTATTTTACAGAGAATTAGATTTTTCCTTAGATCAAATCAAGGATATGATGGAACATCATTCAGATCGACTATCTATTCTTGCCCAGCAGGAGGAGCTGCTCCTCCATCGTAAAGACAGGTTGGACACCATTGTTCAAACATTGCGTAAATCCATTGGGTGTATAAAGGATGGGGAAACTATGGATAACAAGGAAATGTTCAAAGGGTTTGCAAGCGAAGACGAGTGGAACAAAGCGCTGACTGATCAAAATGAGTATTTGAAGGCATCCTACGGGATGGATTCTCTGGAGGTTGCTCCTGAGAAAGTTCAGAATATCAATGAACAAGCAATTGAAGCCATGGCATTCATGAACAAAATGGCTAGTTCCTTACGAGATGGAATTAAGCATAACGATGAGGAAATAGTCAGTCTTATTCGATACCATTTGGTGTTTATGAATAACCATGGGCACAATACGTCTGCTAAAGACTTTGCAGCACAGACTCGATTTTTTCTTAGTGATGATTTTCATCTTAACATGCTCGAAAGTCAGCAGACTGGGTTGGCTTATTATCTCGCAGCTGCGGCAGCGTCTTTCGAGACAACAAATCCATAACTCATCGCCCAGAACAAATGGGCATATAAGCTGATATATTTGATTACTAAAAAGGCCTTGATCCTGTAAATCTCAGGACTAAGGCCTCTTCATTATGTTTATCGTCTACACAACGGGCTGAAGCTCACTGTTAAGACCAAGCGTACGTTCAGTTAACGCATGAATTTCTTTAAATAGCTCCGGGTTTTCCGCAAGCGCTACACCATAGGAAGGAATCATTTGCTTGATTTTTGGCTCCCACTCCTTCACATACTGTGGGAAACATTGCTTAATGACCTGCAGCATGACATGAACGGCTGTTGAAGCACCTGGAGATGCACCAAGCAAAGCCGCAATCGATCCATCAGCAGCACTAATTACTTCTGTGCCGAATTGAAGTGTGCCTTTGCCGCCGTGTGTCGTATCTTTAATAACTTGCACACGCTGACCTGCCACGACCAAATCCCAATCCGCACTTTTTGCGTCCGGGACAAAGTCCCGTAAATCCTTCATGCGCTTTTCTTTGGATAACATGACTTGTTGAATAAGGTATCTTGTCAATGGGACGTTCTTCGCTCCAGCTGCTAGCATCGTAAAGAGATTATGCGGCTTCACCGATGTAATCAAATCGAACATGGAGCCCGTCTTCAAGAACTTTGGCGAGAAGCCAGCAAACGGTCCGAACAACAATGTCTTCTTGTTATCAATATATCTAGTATCCAGATGCGGGACAGACATTGGCGGAGCGCCAACAGGAGCCTTCCCGTATACCTTGGCATGATGCTGCTCTACTATTTCCGGATTATTGCATACCATGAACAATCCACTTACCGGGAAGCCACCGATGCCTTTGCCTTCAGGAATTCCTGATTTTTGCAGCAAATGAAGACTGCCACCCCCGCCGCCGATAAAGACAAACTTTGCCGAATAGCGTTCGACGGTACCGCTTTGCAGATTCCGAACCTTCAGCTCCCATAAGCCATCCTTCGTCCGCTTCAGATCATCCACACTATGCTTGTATTGAATCGCAACGTTTTTGCTCTTCAGATGGTCAAGCAGTATGCGCGTTAAAGCGCCAAAGTTAACATCCGTTCCGGTGTCAATTTTGGTAGCTGCCATCGGCTCATTCGTCGTTCTGCCTTTCATAATAAGCGGAATCCATTCCGATAGTTTGGCCGTATCATCGGAGAATTCCATACCTTGAAACAGCGGATTATTTGATAGCGCTTCAAAACGTTTTCTTAAAAAGGCGACATTGCTTTCCCCTTGGACTAAGCTCATATGAGGCAAGGGCATAATAAAATCCTGCGGATTACGAATTAAATTGCTGCTTACGAGATAAGCCCAGAATTGCTTTGAAAGCTGGAATTGTTCATTAATCTTAATCGCCTTGCTAATATCTATAGTTCCGTCCTTCTTCTCGACGGTGTAGTTAAGCTCACACAGCGCAGCATGCCCTGTTCCTGCATTATTCCATTCGTTAGAGCTTTCTTCTCCTGCGTTAGCGAGCTTTTCAAAAACTGTAATTTCCCAATCCGGTGCTAATTCTTTCAGCATTGTCCCCAAAGTCGCGCTCATAATTCCGGCACCAATTAAGATAACGTCTGTTTTAGTTTGTCTGTTGATCATTTTTACCGTCCTTACATGCTAATGTATTTGTAGAAAAGATATAGGCGCACCTGCCTGCTTGACTCATTCATCCAGATAGTCAATCGGGATGCATAAAAACCAAGGCCTTCTCCCAACTACTTGCAAGGAATGTTGCTTTGGTTTGCTCCGATTCCAGTGAATAACCGCCCTGCGAGCCCCCTAGTTTGCGCTGTACTGCTTTTTTGGACTTGAAAAATGCTCTTCGCAATAACATCGTGGTACCACCAATTTTGGATTAGCGATCATCCCCAATATGCTTTTCTCACCAACGACTTGTAAACAGCAATCTTAACAGCAAAAAATTCAACCTGAGAGCAAAGATCCATGTTCTCAGTGGAAAGGAATATCAATTGAGACCCCTTTGTTAAACTCTAGATTCAAAAGCCATTGAATCTCCTCATTTGCTGTATATCTGGGGTGCCGTGACTCCTTTAGAGGATTAATATTATCATAACATAAAAAAATCCATTTGTTAGTATTGATTTTAAACATAAATGTATGGATAGTCATTGATTTTTGTTTGGATCAGGTCATACCATCCAAACCCTCATTGTAAATAAAATGAGGCTCCCACCTAAGTCACCTTGGACTGGAGTAGCCTCATTGTATTATTTAACTGTTAATGGACTAGATTACTTCGACTTGAATGGCATTGTCGGCTTTCAAGAAACTAATTTAAATAGAAACAAATTAAAATAACTTGAACTTTAACATGTACATCAGAATTCTTTTTACAAAAACATATATAGATTCTACATCATTAGAATTCATTGATTCCCACGGTGCAGTTTTCTCTATTTTTCCCCTAACGACTTGATTCTGTGGTGATAGAGATACGATTGTTCCATATACAGTAGCCTTTTCATTTGCAGTTACTGTTGCAGTTGTTGATGATGATGTTGTTGCTACCTACCATTTACAATCTCGAAGACTCGACAGAAACATACAAATTAATATTTGTTTCAAGTTTCACTCCTTAATCTATAGTTTATGAAACGGTATTTCTACACCCTCATCAATAAAGATTCCTTCAGAAATATCGATATAACTCATCGTATTTCGAATCCAATACAGGTTCGGTTCCACTTTAAATAAATGGGTATCATGTTGGTCATGGAAAGAAATAATATACGAGTTTATTCCCTCTTTAATTATGAAGGATGTTTGATATTCATCAGCGAGTTGATAAGTACCTGCGAGATTATCAGCACTATTGAATTTCATGATACTAGGATGCTTTGGAGCATCAGGTTCTTTACTTTCACTAGCTTGGTTTAAGAATTCTAATATTTGCTGCTCGTAAAAAGGGCTTACCTCTTCATTCGTTAAGAGAACCGTCACCTCTCCGCTTGTCACGGAACATAAGCAATGCGACGAATAGCCAGGCCAACCACCAGAGTGACCAATAGAACCGTCTTGAATGATAAACCCACAACCATATGAGCTATGTAACGGTGAAGGAGTAAGGGCGCGATTCACCATTTCAAGCGATACTAATTTACCTTGAAGAAACCCTTTTACAAATCGGGCTATATCTTGAGCTGTTGCATAAATGCCTCCGTCACCATAAAAATCGTGTTTCTTATCGATATCTTTAAAAATCGGATCGTCTGTTGCATGGATATATTTCTGATTTATAAAATCAAATAGCTTACCGACAGCAGTTAGTTTCAATTTTGGCTTCGTTGTCGTGTTTTGAAGTTGAAGAGGTTGGGCGATCATTCTTTGTAAATAATCCTCATAAGAAAGTTGACTTGCCTGTTCGATAATTTTAGCTAGCAAAACATAATTTGTATTTGTATAAAGCCAACCGCTACCTGGTAGGAAATAAGGCTCCTTGTTATGTAAAATATCTTCAATTTTCTCAACTGAAGAATTATCGATATATTCTGGGATACCGGATGTATGCATCAACAAATCTTTAATCGTTACATCTTTAAAGATACTTGTATCAAACCACTTTGTTAGGTTGTCTTTAAAATGAATCACCTTCTGCTCTATTAATTGAAGAACCATTACAGCAGTGTACATTTTGCTTAAAGAAGCAATGTTAAATAGTGTTTCCCCCGTAATCGGAACTGAATTCTTCATATCTGCAAAACCTATTGTCACATCTACAATTTCGTTATTGCTCGTTTCTACATAAACTGCACCATTGAACTGGATTTTTTCAAGCGTAGAATAAATAGAGTTAAACATAATTAAGCCTCCTAAATATATTAGTTGTCTAACATATTGGATGAGAAGAACTCAAATGAACTCTTCAGCTGCAATTTGTTTCAATTTTTTCGTAATTCTTTCTAACTCGTTACGTTCGGCAACAGTTAGTTTAGAAAATAAACGATCGGCCACAGAGCGCTCGACATATTCTTGCTTTTCAAAGTACTCCTCGCCTTTAATTCCTAGCGTAATAAACACTTCTCGGCGATTATCAGGATTGATAGCACGATGAATAAACTGGTTTTTCTCCATCTTCGCAATAAGCTGGCTTACTGCACTAGAACTAATGTTCATTTCTATAGCAATCTCACCTACCGTTATTTTGTTGGCTGCATATACAATATCCAGCAACACGGCTTGCTGAGTGGTGATAGAGCTAGCTAAATATGGTTCATAGTGTTTAAAAATCAAGCGGTTAATGGCATAATCAGCTTCATTAATTTGTTTTACTTGTTCATAGATGTTCACGCAGCTCACCCTCTGAAATATGTTAGATACCTAATATATTAGAGGGGCAGCTGCGATAAGTCAAATTATTCGATAATGGATTGTAGTATGGTAACTTAGCTTTTAACCGATAGCAATTAATGTTGACAATATAGGTCGGAATAATTATAGTTTACTAGTATCAACATTCTTCTAAGAAAGCGGGTTAAACATGACCAATCACATTGAGAACAGACAATTGAGTTTTGGACAGAAAGACGCCCCTATTAAGGTTGAGGTATTTTTGAATTTAACCTGCCCTTACTGCGCAACCTTCTTCGGCATCGCGGAAGATGTTCTGCCAGCCTTCTTGGAACAAGGTCAAGTTGAATTTATCGTCAAGCATTATGATAAGCCTAGAGAGATGCTGTTAAATGGAACGCTGGTTAACTTGTTCTTGGACTATAGAAATCCTGCTCGTGCAAGAGAGATTATCAAAGAATTGTTCAAAACCCAATCCCAATGGGATCAGTTGAACAATCAGGAAATCAAAAATCTACTAGCTTCCAACTATCAACTGCAAGAAGAGCCGGATAACACGGAAATTAGCTTGCATGTCACGGCAGAAGCCATTCGCAGAAACGTGAGGATGGTTCCTACTGTATTTATCAACAATAAAGAATATCAGTTCCCTAAAGAAATTGATGCAGACGAATTGAAGGCTGAAATCGAAGCTCTCCTGGCAAAGTAATCTCTTTGTCGCCAAAGCTCTGAACATATATTCTTAGAGCACGTTCATTTCATTCGTTTTGTTGAATTCCTTATCTATCAATTCCGACTTTACGCATATGTTTACACTACACATAAGATGCAAGCATGCACAATCTACAGGAGGACATTATGAAGCAGCATTTATCTAAATCCTATCGTCTATTGTTAACGTTAACGATCTTTGCCGTATTTCTAACCGCCTGTGGTGCAGGTAAAACTGGCGATTCTGCCAATTCGAATATCGCGAAGGATGCCCAAGGAGCATCACCGAAAAAAGTGCTTCGCGTCGGGACTTCTGGCATTTATCCGCCGTTTGTATCAAAAGGTAAGGACCAAAAGCTTGAAGGCTATGATGTCGATGTATTGAATCTAGTTGGCGAAAAACTAGGCTATGAAATTGAATGGACGGTAGCTGAATTTTCCGGATTATTCGGCATGATGGACAGCGGTCGTATCGACACTATCGCCAACCTAATTGCCGTTACCGATGAACGGAAAGAAAAATATGACTTTACCGATCCCTATGCATATTATTCAGTTACTCTCGTCGTCAAAAATGACCGTGATGATATCAAGTCCATGGATGATTTGAAAGGGAAAAACCTAGGTGCCCTGCTTGGCAACAATATGCATAAGTATGCAACAAAGTGGAATGAAGAGCATGGGAATGAGATCAATATCCGTGCCTATCAAGACGTAAGCGGTACATATAAAGAAGTGGATATGGGGCGGATTGACGCCTTCATTGACAGTAACTTTGTTGCGCACTCTCGAATTAAAAAGGAAGGCTTACCGCTGAAGATTTTCTCGGAGAAGCCTCTCTACACAACCGAGAATGCATTTCCATTTGTGAAGAGCAAAGAGAATGAAGAGTTCATTAAGCAGTTCAGCAAAGCGCTGCAAGAGTTGAAAGACTCCGGCAAATTGAAGGAGCTTTCGGACAAATGGAGTGAGATTGACGTGACGAAACCTTAAAGCTCGTCATTCAGCTTATAATTAGATGTTACAGATCCCCCTATTTCAGGGGGTTTCTTCATTCCCTATTCAACATGAATTAAGACTACAATTGGTGGTGTCTATCCATGAATTTCGATGTGAAGTATATGCTTGGGCTGTTTCCATCGCTGCTCGAATATTTGCCGCTCGTCCTGTATATCACGCTGCTGGCTTTCTTATTCGCTATTTTGCTAGGCATGGTGTTTACTTGGATCATTTCAAATAAAACAAAGATCATTTATCCGATCTTACTCGTAATTATTTCTTACTTCAGGGGAACGCCGTCCCTCATTCAAATCTTTGTTTTTTATTTTGGTATGCCGCAGCTGTTCCCGTGGATGAATTCGATGGATGCAGTTACAGCCGTCATCATCGCATTAAGCTTGCGCAACGCCGCATATCTATCGGAAGTCTTCCGATCCGCGTTGGCATCGGTAGATAAAGGGCAAGCTGAAGCAGCTTTATCCGTCGGTATGACAAGATGGCAAGCAATTCGAAGAATTGTACTGCCACAAGCTGCAAGAACCGCAATCCCGCCAACCGGGAACTATTTCATTATGATTTTCAAAGAAACCTCGCTCGCCTTTACAATTGGGGTCACAGACATGTTGGGACAAGCCAAGCTGGAAGCGGCTGTTACTTATAAGTTCCTGGAGGCATTTCTGGCAGTTGGATTCATCTACTGGGTCGTCACTGCAATCTTCTCCTCGATTCAATCCCGAATTGAATGGAGAATGGAGAAGCCTTATCGATAGGAGGAGCAACATATGATTACAATCGACAATTTGCATAAAAGCTACGGAAATACCGATGTGTTAAAAGGGATCAATCTTCAAATCGATAAGGGAGAAGTTATCGCCATCATCGGCCCATCTGGCTCAGGAAAGTCCACCTTTTTACGTACGCTCAACTTATTGGAACAGCCTCAGAAAGGCAACATTACAATCGATGGTGTTCAGATCAACGCGGAGAAATATACGAAGAAGGATGTCTATCAGCTGCGACAGAAAACGGCGATGGTGTTCCAGAATTATAACCTATTCAAGCATAAAACAGCTCTGGAGAACGTTACGGAATCCCTAATCGTCACTCGCAAGATGAATAAAGCGCAGGCCATTGAGATTGGCATGCAGCTGCTGCACGAGGTCGGATTGGAAGGCAGAGAGCATCATTATCCAGCCGCACTTTCAGGTGGACAGCAGCAGCGAGTTGGTATCGCCAGAGCATTAGCGCTTGATCCCTATGTGATCTTATTCGATGAGCCTACATCGTCATTGGATCCGGAATTAGTGGAAGAAGTGCTGCATGTGATTAAAGAAGTTACGAAGAAAAATACGACCATGATTATCGTTACGCACGAGATGGATTTTGCTCGAAATGTAGCCGACCGCGTCATTTTTATGGCAGATGGTTACATTATCGAGGAAGGAACACCCGAGGAGCTATTTTTGCACACGCAAAATGAAAGAACCAAGAAGTTTATTAGAAATTACGTTAACACGCTCAATGGATATTCAACGGAATATTCGATATAAAGCCTCTCTTCTCCATGTTACAACGACGCTGCTGGCATCATCATTGTCAGCAGCGTCTGTGCAAGTAATAAAAAGTTCACTTCTAAAAGGGATATTTTACATACATTAGATGGTTCTATTAATTGGCCATCCATCTGCATGGAGTAAATATAGGTATTAGACCGAGCAGCATCAAGCTGTTGCTCACGAATGCTCCACAGCCGTTGCCTCGTACTTTAATTTGCCGTTTTTTACTACAAGTTATGATTATTAGGTTGAAGGTTGAGCCCTTTTTCCGTAAGATAATTTTTGTCTTTCACAAATGTGACCACATTAATTTCCCCTATCTGCAGCCATTCCAGCGAATTTCAGAGGTATTATACGTAGGGTTATTCAACTGTCATCTTTTTCAAATGCAGTTCTCGCAACATTAAAAACATAGGCAGCCCAAAAGAAACTCCTACAGTTAATGTGCCAAGTATCGGAATCCAGCACAAACTCATTTTCATCCCGGTTCGTTTTCCCTCGTATCGAATGAACACTAATAATACGATCACAGATACAATGACATCTAACCAGGCAAATGAGCCAATTCGGGTTCTCGCTGCTTCTTCGATAAGCAAAGGTAACTGCAATCCATGTTCGTATATCCAGGGAATGAACTGAGAGTACGGCAGCACAATCCCAAGCAACGCTAAAAACCCATATAGAACCTTCATCTGATTCCCCCACTAAAATAATGACATCAGCTTTATGGAAAAAGCCTATGGCTTCACAGCACTCCAGATGTATTTTTGTTCCTTGAACCCAATTCTCCCGTTGATCATGTTCTCCTCTAATTTCTTAGCGAGCTCATCCTTCATTTCTGGTTCGGTATAGTCTGGATTTCCAGAGAGGAGCATCACCAAACGGCATATCTGATTTGGTCGTGGCATAAACAAATGTAACGTTTTGAATCTCGGCCGCCTCCTCATTCGATATTCACAGGCATTTGCATAATTAAACCTTCTATGACCAAGGAATAACTGCATATATCATACTATTGGATTCCATATTGAACCATATTCGAAAAATAGCTGGAGTACAAGCCTTGAATCACAAAAAAAGCCTGCAACAATTATTGCAGACTGATTCATCGGTGTTTCCTCATGATGTATTCCATTAACTCATACTGTCAGAAGAAAATAAAGTTCTAGACTGAAAAATAAAGTGGTAGACTGACGATACTTCATTAAGTTAACGGGCAGAATTACACAATACAGTCGCCCAGGGCTGTGATAAAATAGCACAATAAAACATGGTCAAATTTGTAAAACGATCGCACGCACTGACAGTATATTATTGTTCGGTCGTGTTACTCTGTTCATAGAAGGAGTTATGCCGCCCTGGGCCAGAATTTTCAGCCTTACATCTTGCCCAATTCTATTTATATCCAACTCATTGAAGCCAAAATTAAGAACTTGTGTCATTGCTTCGGTTATTAAGAGCATATCCAATTTCAGTACGGTGATGGGCTCCGTAACTCCCATTTTACACGAAAACTCGCATGAGCCTTTTTTTACTGCTGCATTTCATATTACAAGCTGTCTTTTAAAAAAATTTTTTTCAAAGTGTCGATTTGAAGATACCGGTTCGTTGTATTTATTAAGAGGTCAATTTTTGCTTTTAAAAAGAAGGAGGATATTTTTATGCTGTTTATGTTGATTGTCAAAGCCTCGAAGAATTCGGAAGATGGAAATCTCCCGAGCCCTGAGCTCATGGAAGCCATGGATAAGTACAATGAGGAATTAGTTAAGGCAGGCGTGCGGGTTATGGCGAAAGGACTTCATCCAAGTTCAAATGGGATTCGCCTTTCGTTTCCGAAACCAGGGGAAAAGCCAGTGGTTACGGATGGCCCATTTACGGAAACGAAAGAATTGATTGCCGGGTTCATTCTGATTGATGTGAAGTCGAGAGAAGAAGCCATCGAGTGGGCCATGCGGATGCCGGACCCGCAAGGACATGGGGAAGGTCAGATTGAATTGCGTCAAGTATTTTAGTAGGCTTTGTACATTTGAAATCATAAACATCTCGCTAAGCTAATGAGAACGTTATTTCAATGGAACAGCGACAGTCTAGGACTTTATTCTCTCGTCCTTAGCTGTCGCTGTTCTTATTTCTCAGGTCAGTCTAAAACTATTTTATGGGGTCTGGTGATATGACCAGTATCTTGATCATATTCGGAGCCATCGGATTCCCTGTACTTATTGAGATTAAAGGATATGTCCCCCTGCCCACCCTCATATAATTCTAAAAAACCACCCCGGAGGTACCAAGCAAATGAGCAATGTGCTACGTGCAGTGGATGATGAAATAAAGCGGCTGACGAAAACACTTATCGAACAGCAGCGTCAGGATGGATCCTGGCGTTTTTGCTTTGAAAACGGGACGTCAGTTGATGCTTATGTGATTATTCTCTTTCGATTGCTGAACGTTCCGAATGAAGAGTTGATTAGGCAGCTGCATAACCGGATTCTTGCCGCACAGCAGCCAGATGGCTGTTGGAGACTGTTTGCCGATGAAGAAGAAGGAAACTTGTCCGCTTCCGTTGAATCCTATTACGCCCTGCTTTATTCCGGGTACAGCCAGACGGCAGATGAGCCTATTCAGCGAGCCAGGCGATATATTTTATCCAAAGGCGGTCTCGGAAAAGTGTCCAACATCATGACCACAGCCATCCTCGCCGCCACAGGTCAGAGGAAATGGCCTGCATCCATCTCGTCCATTCCGCTCGAGGTTGTTCTTTTTCCAACTTATTTTCCGATTACTATTTATGATTTCTCAGGATACTCAAGGGTTCATCTTATCCCAATGCTCATTATGGGCGACAAGCAGTTCTCGATGAGCTCCGCTCATACGCCAGATCTATCCAATCTTTATGTTCGAACGATGGACGAGGAAGATCCTCTCCCCCGCAGTTTCCAGGAGATACAAAACATGATAAAGGAAGGGCTAAAACTGCTTATCGGCACCCCCCGTTATATCCACGAAGCAGCTACAACCAAGGCCGAGCAGTTCATGTTAAAAAGGATTGAAGCCGATGGTACACTCTACAGCTATGCGAACAGTACAATTCTCATGATTCTCGCCCTGCTTGCCCTAGGGTATGATCAGCAGCATCCTCTCATCACCCGTGCCATTCAGGGACTTACCGACATGCAGTTCCATTATAACGGGACAACTACAATGCAGAACTCCCCGTCAACCGTATGGGATACCGCTCTGCTTGCCTACACATTGCAGGAAGCCGGAATCGCCGCTGATCATCTAACGATCCGGCGTGCCGCCACGTATCTGCTATCCAAACAGCAGGATAAGACTGCCGATTGGAGCATTCATAACCCGGACACCATTCCCGGGGGCTGGGGATTCTCGGAGACCAATACGATCAATCCCGATGTGGATGATACAACCGCAGCTCTACGGGCGATCAGGAGGTTATCTAATACCAATTCTACTTACCTGGAATCTTGGAATCGCGGACTGAATTGGGCTCTATCCATGCAAAATAATGACGGAGGCTGGCCCGCATTCGAGAAAAATACTAACAATGAATTGCTCACCTGGCTCGCCATAGACGGCTCCAAATCTGCGGCCATTGATCCCTCGGAGGCTGATCTTACTGGGCGCACCTTAGAGTATCTCGGGAACTTTGCCAAACTCGATAGCCGGCACGAATTCATCAAACGGGGAACAAATTGGCTAGTTCGCCACCAGGAGAAGGATGGATCCTGGTACGGGAGATGGGGCGTTTGTTATATTTACGGTACCTGGGCGGCACTGACGGGATTGGCAGCGGTCGGCTTTCCAGCTAGCCATGAACCCTTACAACAAGGAGCCCGTTGGCTTATGGACATCCAAAACCCGGACGGCGGTTGGGGCGAATCCTGTCAAAGCGATCGGCTGAGGCACTATGTGCCCTTAGGGGAAAGCACTCCTTCTCAAACCGCATGGGCGTTAGACGCCTTAATCGCTGTTCAGACACAGCCAACACCAGAGGTCGATCAAGGAATTCATAGACTTATCGCATTACTCCATGAAGACAACTGGAAGAGCACTTATCCTACAGGTGCCGGCCTCCCCGGTTACTTCTATTCTCATTATCACAGTTATCGCTACATCTGGCCTCTTCTGGCGCTGAGCCACTATAAGAAGCGGTATGGAAATCCATAGAGCTAAAAAAGAACGGCACCGCATTCGCTGCGGTCCGTTCTCGTTTTTCCATTGGGGGTGTCACAACTATCGCGGTGTTTGACTTAAAACAAATCTTTCATACTTTCTCCAAGAATATAGTGTGAAAACCACATCAAATTCTGCTTCATAATAGCCACATTAATTCCTGGCTGGTCAGAACTATATGCCATTCCTTTAAATATAATGAATTCTGTATCAACGTCCATATCCCTTAATCCTTGATATAGCTCATATGCATTTGAAATTGGGATCCTTGCATCCTTTTCGCCATGTTGGATTAAGGTGGGCGTACAGGCTGATTTAATATACGTCATTGGTGATGTTTTCGTATATATCTCTGGATCATTCCATGGATTATTTCCTAAATGCATCTTAATAAAGTAAGGTATATCTGTATTTACATAATGGGTACTCCAATTTGTTATTCCACCCCCAACTGAAATAGCTTTAAATCTACTACTATATGTAGAACAGAAAGCTGATATATATCCCCCGTTGCTCCATCCCATAACTCCTACTCTATCTTTATCTACAATCCCTTTGTCTACTAGACTATCCACTCCAGATATAACATCATCGTAATCGGAAATTCCCAGTTTTCTATAGCTTGCTTGTAAAAATTCATTACCATAACCAGAACTTCCCCTGTAGTTTGGTTCTAAAACGATAAAGCCTTTTTCAATAAACTGTTCAATCGGATATTTCTCATTAAAACAGCCTGAAAATATCGGAAAGGATGCCCAAGCCGGGCCACCATGGATTACCACTAATAAAGGATATTTTTTATTTGCGTCAAACCTTACTGGGGTTGATAACACTCCTTCTATTTCAAGACCATCACTACTTTGCCATGAGATTATTTCCCTGTTACTTGTAAGCTTTCCTTTGAAAAAGCTATTTTCATTCGTTATTTTTTTATCGTCTACATAGATTTCAAAAGTTTCATTTGTTATAGCTTTATTATAGGATATATGATTGCCATCCATTGTTATAGAAGCGTCCATTATAAAGCCATCTACTTTTTCGCTTACCTTTTCCACAGTGCCATCCTCAGATAGCAACCCAATAAGATAATTCGTTTTATTCTGCCATCTAATTAAGATTCCTTTAGCTGTCCACCGTAATGGAACAACCGTACTATCAAAATCTGTTAAAGGTTGAATTAGCTCTCCATTATTAATATCATATATCTCGAGCGTACTGTCTTGTATATGGGTCTTATAGTATTCCTTCTCCCTTATGCTTGCCGAGTAGCATATTTTGCTGCCATCAGGAGAAAAACAGACGCTCCCTCCCAACAACTTATCTATATTCATCTTTTGCAGCTCGCCAGCTTTAATATCTAGTATGTATAGATCTCCATTAAAATAATCTCCCATATTTGGGCTTGGTGTAGCCATTAATACAGCCTTTTTCCCATCATTTGAAATATCAAATTCACGGACATGAAAATCCTTACCATTAGTTAGTTGATAAACAACGCTATTTTCGTTTTCTATTTCAATGTAATATAAACAATTATTCTGGTGTTCCTTACCTACATGATGGAAATCTCCATATAGTTGCTTACGTTTCTTTAACGTCTCTGATTCTTTTGACTGTGCAACATAATAAAAACCCTTGCCAGTAGGCTCCCATTGGAATTTACTGACCCCTTCTTTCTCATTAGTAATTTGAACCCCACTATGACCATCTATCGACTTAATAAAGATCTGATTTTTCTTATTATCCCCGTCACCGACTGGGCTAAGGTATGCGATATCTCTAGAATCTGGCGACCATAATGGGTATGTACTATCTATATCCCCAGTTGTTAATAGATAACTCTGCCCCTTATCTTTTTCATATATCCATACATGATTCCTATATATATTGTCTTTCCAGTTAGCTGTCTTCTTGACAAATGCTACGTTTTTGCCATTTTCACTTATATTTGTACCTGATATGGTTGGTAATGAAATAATCTCTTCTATACTTAGATATGTTTTTTCATTCATTTCCATTAATACCCCCCTCGTAGTGCCTAAAGATACGCTTTTAAACTCTCCATACTATATTCGGGGTATTATTCAACTTTCCTACCCGGTAGCTTAGCAAAATGAGCAGGCTTCGGCAGCCTGCTCAACAATATTAGCCTTGGAATGGAACAGTGGGTTTTACTAGCCCAAGTACAGCTTTGTATTCCGAAGGTATATAGGTCACAGCTTTTAACTCCGTGATGACTTGCATGTACATTTTGTCAGGATCAGGCTGCACGACTCTATATTGAATAGTGGCCACGCCTTTCGAAAATTGGATGCCCGTGATCTCGAGTCCATATCCAGAGTGAGGAACTATGGTGGATAATATAACTCGGGTGACAGAATCCGTTTCTTTTTCCGAAGTGATTTTTACTTGGTTGAGATTGGAAGTATCAGGTGTTTCCGGTTTTGTGTTTTTAATGAATGTTAACGTTTTGCGGATCATATCGGCAGCTTCTGCGCGGGTGATATAGCTCTTAGGATAGAAGCGTTGCTTGCTGTCTAGGGATACGATCTTGGCAATGAGCAGCTTCTGAATACTGTCCATGTATCCGTCTGTCACCTGGTCGGCATCCGAAACGCTTTGGATAATTTCGATCCATGCATAATTTCCTTTATGGCTTACTTGCCCAAATAGCCATTTGGCGAACTGCTCCCTTGTGACTTTAGCAGAAGGATTAATGTCTTTCGCAATGCCTAGCCCGTTATATTGAGCGATGATGAAGTCTTCCGCGTATGAAGAGTTGTTTTTAACCTTCGTATAATAGTCGGTTGCCTCCGGTTTCTTGATAAATTTAATATTATCGATGCTTAAATCCAAGCCTTTTACGATCATCGTCACTGCTGTTGCCGCGTTCAAGCTTTCTTTCCCGTCTTCCTTACTCTGATTGTTCTCTTTATGAGCAAAAGCGGAACCGCTAATGCCCATGCTGAAGACGGCGATTAACATGAGAAGAATCAGTGGCTTTTTCATTACATGTCTCATCTTGTTTCCCTCCGCATATCTTTATTATTCCCCTAGACGTGAATGTGCTGAAATATGTTACATAGATGGAAAAATAATAAACCTCTTAATCGACTCCATATCACAAAGGATGTAAATTCATCATTTCCGTTCGAGAAAATGTCCATAAAGGGACGCCCACAACCTGGCGGGCGCTCTCCATTGATTTCGGCGTTTACAAAGTATGTTCTACATAAACACCTCGTTCAGCAACTCGAATTGCTATACGCTTATAGCCTTCTCTCAGCTTCGTGGCTACGCCATGTCGAAAGGTAGTCAGCGCCTATGGGTCCTTATTTGCTCTGCAGCTTCAAATTTTTATCCAAAAACTTGATCATTGTACTGAAGAAATCGATCAAGTTCTCTTCGTTAGTGAAGCCATGTCCTTCATTATCCTTGACCATATACTCCACTTGCACGCCGCGTTTTTTGAGTGCTTCGACAAGTTGGTCGGATTCTGCTTTGTTCACCCGCGGATCATTCGCCCCTTGAGCCACGAATAATGGAGTTACGATCTTATCGACGTGGAACATCGGCGAAACTTGCTTCAGCATTTCTTTGTCCTTTTCGACATCGCCGACACGTTCGTTTAAGAGATTTCTCATGGTCTCCCAATACGGTGGGATCGATCCCAAGAACGTGAACATATTCGATACACCTACATAATCAACAGCAGCAGCATACAATTCCGGCGTTTTCGTAATGCCCGTCAAGGTTGAGTATCCGCCAAACGATTGGCCATAAATACCAACTCGTTTCGGATCAGCAATCCCTTGCTGAATCGCCCACTTCACACCGTCAGTAATATCATCTTGAATTTTCAATCCCCATTGTTTATTTCCTGCATCCCTAAAGGACTTCCCATACCCCATTGATGCACGGAAATTTACTTGAAGTACGGCATACCCGCGGTTCGCGAGCAATTGTGCTTCCGGATTGAAGCCCCACGTATCACGTGTCCACGGCCCACCATGCGGATTTACGATCATCGGCAGGTTTTGGGGCTTTTTATTTTTCGGTAATGTTAAGTAACCGTGAATCGTCAATCCGTCTCTGCTCTTGTAAGAGATCGGATACATATCAGCCATCTGATCTGGTTTAAGCCACGGACTCAGATTACCTAAGGATGTTAACTCACCGGATACGCTATCGTAAAAATAATACATCCCGTAAGTCTTGTCATTCGAAACACTAACGATCAGCTTCGTCATATCCTCGTTATAATCGTTTAGCCCGATTTCACTTTCACTGATGCCAAGCTTCTGCTGCAGATTGCGGTACATCGCCTCGAATTTATCATCGAAAAACTCCAAATGCGCTTTATCTGTCACATAGACAGCCGCCAGCATTTTATCTTGATTTTTATCGTAATATGCTTCAGTTACGTCAACTTCCGGATGCTGATACAGAACTTCTTCCTCACCCTTTACATTCAGCTTGACGAGCGCCATCTTGTCCCGACCGTTATTGGAGACCGCATAGATCGATTTACCGTCTGCCGAGAAACCAAGCGGATTCATCGCATCCCCGTTATTTAACGTAACCAGCGGTTTGAACGCCTCTTCCTCCGTATCGCGGTACAACAATGTACTTACGACACCGTCGCTTTCAGAAGCGAGCCGAATCTTACCTTGGCGATCAGCTACCCATGCCGTAATGTTCCCTGGGTTTTTGGCGATCAGCTTCGTTTCCCCTGTCTTTACATTCAATTTATATACATCGAAGATGGTCGCATCTTCTTTATTCATCGAGATCAGAATTTCGTCTTTCACACCAGATAATTCGCTCACGAGTTGAACACTGACCTTATCGTAAGGCGTCAAATCCACTTCCTTATTGCCATTAAAAGTGGAAGAATACACATGGAAATTCTCGTCTCCGCCCTTATCTTTGCGATATAGAATGTTATCGCCTTTCCAGAAGAAGCCGGCGATATCGCGATCTTTTGAGCTTGTCACGCGAATAGGCTTGCTTTTCTCACCGATTTTCTCTACAAACACATTGGAACGGTTCTCCCAAGTACCCGCATAAGAAAGATACTTGCCATCTGGAGAAAGCTCATACCCAAAGCTGCTCGGATTCCGCATGAAGTCTTCCACGGAAATTTGTGACACACCTCTGTCGTCCATCGTTGCTAGCATTTTATTTATGTGATTTTTAAGCACAACAGCCGCTTGAGCTACAGTCACTGGCTGATCTTCGTGTAAGCTTCCATCTGCATTCCCTTGAATGAGCCCAAGTGCCTTGGCGCTTGTTGCATATTCGGCCAAGCTCGTTTCTCCCTGTTCCTTGCCGAGTGCCCGCACCATCATGCGTGCCATCTCACCGCGTTTGATTGGAGCGTCAACGGAAGTGAATTCTCCTTCCTTCAACCACCCTTTCTCGGAAGCAACCTTCATCGGATCAATGCCATGTTGATAGGTAAGCGATACTACCGCATAGCGGATAAAATCTTTAACAGAAATCGCTTGATTTTGTTGTACCCCTTTGTCAACAATCCCCTTCGTTATGAGCGTCTGTACTCCATCTTGATACCATGGTGCTGCTTGTTTCGCTCCATCCTGTGCCATGACTGACATGGGAACGGATACGGCCATAATAGTCGCAATCGCTGTGGAGACTAGTCTTTTTTTTCTTGCATTCATGATTTAAGTTTCCCCTCTCTGCTTAACGAATATCGATTTGATCAATTTTGCGCATTGGTCAATTGAATCGTTCGTACTATATGCTCCATACTCTTTTCTCCACTCTCTCTCATAACAATATCCTACAGGACGTAATCTTCTTTTTTCTTACTATACTCTTACGAATTTCTTAAGCTGACTCTATGTGCGATAATTGCCGCTCTTCAAAAACATATGTGTTCAAGTAACAATCCACGAAGCTGATTTTAGCCTCTCTCAGACCACGAGCCAATTTTTGAAGATCGGTCAAACTATCCTGCCTATCAGCATAATAAAATGAGCAGACTGCGGTAGTCTGCTCAACAATGTAACGTATTCAACTATCGCGGCCCTTTAGCTTAAACAATCTACCTGGATCAAAGCTTTCGTTCATCTCAATTCATCAATATTAAAGTCCATAATATCTCCATGCTTCGCGTAGTGTATCAATCCATTGACTTCTTTTTGAACTCTTTTCGTTCCATTTTCATACTTCCACCAATTATCTGGCCTAGTTGTTTGATCTAATACTGGATGAAAACTATATTCAAACCATGAAGGCGCATATCTTAAAAATGTTAAATGACATCTTCGCATGTGATAAAAGGCTGTACAGATCAAAATTCGCTTCATATTGTTCAGCCCGATATGTTTATCCAATGCAGCTAAGGATTCAATCACATTCTCCTTCGTATTGGTTGAAAACGTCTCTATAATGATCGCATTCTCCGGAATACCTTTTTCTAACGCAAACGATCGCATGGATTCAGACTCGATAAATTCCCCATTATATCCGCCCGAGAAGAGCAATCTAGACGAACGTCCCTGGAAATAGAGCTCCACTGCAGCGGGCGTTCTATATTTATTGCTCGTTCTGCTAGACGGCACAACAATACAATCGCACTTAGCGTCATCATCTCGTATTCCCTGAAACAAAATCTGATGTGCGAGCTCCTTGGATACCTCTCCTTCTTCTAACTCAGATAGATACAACGTTGTCCCTCCTCTCTTAATCATATATATGCAAAGTGTCGCTCGAAGGGCAAAATAATGATGTTTTCGGGCATTTTACGTGACTCGAAAGTCTATCGTACACCCCTTAGCTTCTATTAATTAATTTCAAGGCTTGCTGTAAATCTATATCTTCTTCAATATGTTTAGGTGTCCATTTGATATAGATATCTGGCTGAATTCCTTTTCCGTGTATTGGGTGTACTTCGGTTTTCTGTTCAAGTCTTGATATGGGATAATATAGAGTAAACTGATTGTCCCAATTGATACTAACTAAGTCACTATAATCATTTAGTCCCATAGTAGCACGTCCTACTATTGTTACTTTGGATGATCCTTTACTAGTCCCCACAAATTCCTCTCCGGCACTTGCACAATAATAGTCCGATAATATAATTACATGTTCTGGGTTGTCTTCCCCTTCAAATTCGTCTACTCTGTCAGCTATAAATTCTGAAAAATCAAAAGCAACAAATCCTTGATTTCGGTAGGTATTAAATTGATTTTCACCAAACTCTAGCATTTTAAGCGTATCTTCATCATCTGTTGAGCTTCGAACTTTCTCGGCGAATTTTAAAAATAGTTCCACATTACGGTCAGAACAATTAAATTCTCGTACTTTCAGATCAAAACTTGGTCTTTCTCCTTTTTTATAAAAATATCTCACTAAAGAATTGCCAGCATGAGAATTCCCTCCGCTATTATGTCGGACATCAACAATTACATTTTTGCTTGCAAGGAGGTCATCCTTATGCCTTTCAATTAGATTCACGATACGATCGGTATCTCCAAAATCAGAAAGGGTTATTAATAAAGTGTCTTCGTTAATAGAACGAATATCATAAGTTGACTTTTTAGGAGTTCGTCGATATAAATTCAATTTCAGTTTAACTACATCTTCATTTTCGTTAATAAGCTCAAAATACGTAGCTTTGTTTAGGATTTCATCCCATTCCTCTCTCTCCGGATGAGATTCTCTAAGCATTGCACGTTGCTGTTTTCTTATCGAAGAAATCGATTGTCCGTCAATAGAAACAATTCTTGCCCCTTTTCCAAATCTGTTCTCTTCATAAACCTCTGTTACGTATAAGGTGTCTTCGTAATTCCTTACAAAAAAACCACATGTTTTAACTTCTACCTTTTCTGAATGATGTAAGTGAAAATACATATGGCGATCTTGGAAGCTAATAAGATATTCATTCACAATTTCAGCAAACTGTTGTGGTGTCATTAATTCACTGGATTCAAGGCGCTCTATTTTTTCTGTAAAATAATCAGGATTATCCCAGCCTTTTTTCTCCTCATACCCTGCATAATCCTGATGCATGATAGATATAATCTCAGCAAATATATTTACGTATTTCAATTTATATTTCCCCTCCGTATCTTTATTAGACAAAGACTCTCATCGAATAGTTTGGTTATACTCGAACATTTTATGATCTCTTTTCGGCTTCAACATCAAATATCTAACGCCAGTCATTACATCGCATGATGTGACCAGGAGGATATTCAAAAGCACACTCATTAATAAGTGAATAGTTAAGCTTCCGACTAATAGTCCCCCTTTGTAAATAAACCCGACCCTAGATAGCTTACCTCTTAGGTCGGGTCATGTATTTACACAGCTTTTTCCATGATTATACATCTAGTAGAATAGGAGCACAAGGTGTCGAATCGGGAAGTAGAATGACTGAAAATGATTTAGAGAAATAAACTATTTGTTCAATGCGTTAATCAGCAAGATTATTTTTCTCCTGCTGAATACCGGCATAGACCGCCTCGCAGATATCCGTCGTGAATCTACCGGACATCCCCTCCAGTGCAGTATTCGTAAAGGCCACAACACTTAGCTCTTCCTGTGGATCAACAAACCAAGAATGACCGTACGTACCGCCCATCCTCCACGATCCTGGTGATTCAGGCGTGTTCGCAGCTAGCGGATCCTTCAGCAATGTAAAACCTAATCCAAATCCTCTCCCAGGCCAAAACGGCATATTCAGGTCACCAATTTGATTGGTTGTCATTTCAGCAACCAGCGCTTCTGGAAGAATAGGTGCACCGCCTAGTCGCAATGTTTCCAGCAGCTTAAGGAAGTCTCCTGCGCTGCCAATCATACCAGCCCCGCCGGAAGGATAAGCGGACTTATCGAGTGCCCGATTAGGAGCAAGCTGAAAACCAGCTGTCCCTTCTACAAAAGGTATGGCATCCATTTCGAGCAAGCGGCGAGGTTCCCCAGGATGATCTGCATAAGCAGCTGTAAGTCTCGCTTCATCTACGGCTACAAAAGCCGTATCAGTCATCCCAAGCGGTTGTGTAACGAGTCTTTGAACGGCTTCACTGAGAGGCATGCCCATCACTTTTTCAATAACAGCACCTAGTACGTCCGTTGCTATCGAATATCTCCACATTGTTCCTGGTTCATATAGAAGGGGCACCGATGCGATCCTCCTCAGATTTTCCTCTAATGTGATTCTTGCTGCATCCATACCATCGGATACACCAGCTAATTCATAGGTTCCGTTATCCTCTTGAAAGAACCGATAGGTTAGCCCGGCCGTATGTGTCAGCAACTGATGAACTGTTATAGAAGCATGCCCCCCATTTGGCAAGATGGGACGAAAAAACGGAAGCCACGTTTCCACCAAATCGCTAAGCTGTAATTTCCCCTGTGAAATCAAAACTAAAGCCGCTACAGAAACGACTGGTTTTGTTACCGACGCATACCTAAATAAAGCGTCTTCTTGCATCACCCGCTGCTGCTCTCGATCAGCAAACCCTGCTGCCCTATTGAATACCAGTTTTCCTTTCCATGCAATTTGAACCACAGTACCCACAATTCTTTTCTCCGAAAGTGTGTGGTCAATGACATTATTTACGAATGACTGCAAATGATTTGTCTCGATGCTGCGCATATTCTCATCCCTCTCCAGATGTTGTTGTTGATTCATTCAAGCTTGTGCGTTTATTATAAAAACAACCTCCTTCTTTGGACATAGGATGTTAAAGCTTCTTACTTCGAAATACGATGATTATAAAGGTAATTCTCAAGAATATCGTTGAACTCTAAGGAGGATCTTCCCGTGGACGAAATTGATCATCACATTCTGTTTCAATTGCAAAATCAAGCGAGATTATCAATGACCGACTTGGGCAAATTAGTAGGCCTGTCTCAGCCAGCGGTAACGGAGCGCGTGAAGAGAATGGAGGAAAAAGGGGTTATCGAAGCGTATCGTACCGTAGTATCCCCACCTAAAGTGGGCAGAGCTTGTACGGCCTACATGCTTTTTCGAACGAGGGATTGCTTTGCCTTCTTAGATTTTTGCCGTGCAGCTCCTGAAGTCGTAGAGTGTTATCGAATCAGTGGCGAACACAACTATTTATTAAAAGTATCGACAGGCTCCACGCATGGTTTAGAAGCGTTTGAAAATAAGTGCGATCCTTATGGCACCTATACGACCCTAATTGTGATGTCATCCCCTATTGCATATAAAAATCTCATTGAGGGGACGAATTTGCTTGCGTAGTTCGTTTCGGTATTTCAATTGAGGCAGAACACACAAAAGGAATCCTCATATCGGATTCCTTTTTCAGTATTCGTTTTCGTATTTTTATGCTTTTTCTTTGGAGAACGCGGGACTTTGAACCAACCAGGCGACAATTAGAGCAGGAAGTAAGAGGATAAACAGGGATCCTGGGAGAAAATTTGACCCCAGCAACTCAAGCAGGAGCGCACCGCCCACTCCTCCTCCACCAATGGCAAGATTCCACACGGTTACAAGCATGGATTGAGCAACATCAGAACTTTCGCCCCCTGCTTGAGCAATTGCGGTCTGCAGCAGTGTGGCCGCTCCACCAAACGTAAGTCCCCACACCGCAACAGCTGACAGAATAATGATCGATTGTTCGCTGCCAATGCCCATGGCGATCGAAGCCAACGCGAATCCTGCAACGCTGATGATCACGAGCGTTCTCAGAATACGGTCTATCAGCATCCCTACCATCCATAAGCCGAGCACCGAAGCAATGCCGAACACCAGCAACACCAGATCAGTTCGATTTGCAAGTAAAGTTCCGGCTAGATAAGGAGCAATATAGGTGTAAAGTATGTTGTGCGCCAACACCCAAGTGAACACAAGAAACAGGGTTGATCTCACACCAGGAAGTTTAAAGATCTGGAAGAGTGGAAGTTGATTGCTAGTTTGTTCCCCTTCGTAATCGGGCAGCCTCCACTGTACCCAGACAAGTAAGAAGGCGGTCAATATAGATAGGGAACCGAAAATCAATCGCCATCCGATGTGAGTACCCAAAAAGGTTCCGATAGGCACACCTAGCGCTAATGCTAATGGCGTTCCAACCATGGCTATGGCGATTGCTTTCCCCTTCTGTGAATCAGGCACCATACGACGGGCGTAGCCCGCGGTCATCCCCCATAACACGCCAGCTGATACCCCAGCCAAGAAACGAGCCACAAGGGTCAGACCATAGGAAGTAGAGAATGTAGTTATTGAATTAAATAGAAGAAAGCCAATAAGACAGAACAGCAGCAGCGGTCGACGTCTCCATCCGCGAGTAGCCGTTGTTAACGGAATGGCGGCAATCAGCGAACCGATCGCATATACCGTAACTAGCTGTCCAGCAAGTGACTCCGTGATCAGGAGATCTTGTGCGATTTGTGGCAAAAGACCTGCTGGCAGGCTTTCCGTCAGAATGCATATGAAGGCCGCCATAGCCAGCGCTAACAAACTAACGATCGGAAGACGGTTTGCAGGCATAGCGTTAGAGCCGTTCTGGGCTGCAACCCTCGTTCTTGTTTTTATAATCATGCCAAGTCTCCTTTATCGATGGATTTCATGCTTCGGGTCTAAGCATATAGAAAACCGTTGGAAATTGGCATGCATGATTAAAGGAATTCTCAACGAACTTTCGTCATAATTCAGTTATTTTTCTGCTATTTCATTTAAAATAAATGCAAAAAAGGTGGCATCATTAGATACCGCCTTCCGACTTACTTGTATATCTCCACCTATTGAATATTTCTCTATCTACTCTCAAATTTCGTATGGATGTATAGTAGCTAACATGCAGTGGAAGCTACACACGGATTCGGATTTATTCATAATTCTGTACGGGATCTGCTGCTCCAGCCTCCGTCATATCTAGAATTGCTTGAAATACATTTGGCGGGTATTCCGCAATCCGGTGGCATAGATACAAATACCATTCACGACCAAACGTCAGATAAATCCGAACAGGATAACCTGCCTTCTTCAATCGACTGCTCAAATCAGTCCGAATCCCATATAACATCTCGAATTCAACGCCTGGCTCATGGATCCATCCCCGCTTAATAACTTGATCAATGATAGACTCGTCATGAGTAGCGATCGACAGACGATGCCCTTTACGGATGCCCTGCTCTATAAGCTGTATATATCGCTCATTTAAGGCAGATGAACGCGGCATGGCGATCTTCTCCGTTTCTTGGTACGCACCTTTCACAATGCGAATCCGTCCTGAGATATCGTTTAAATCCTGTGCCGTACGGTTCAATTGTGCCTGAAGTGTGATGCCGAGGTTCGCATATACGGCTGCTGCTTTTGTATAAATCGAAAGTATGGCGTCTGTCTTAGCTGATTCCTCCATACTGACAAACAGCTCGACGTCGGCCTGTCGAGCTAGTGCGGCCATTGCTGTCAAATTCTTATAGGCCAATTCGCTATCTATCGATAAGCCGATGTGAGATAGATCGAACGATACGCGAGCTGGTATTCCATGTTGAGCCAACGTATGAATAAGCAGCGTAAGCTCCAGAGCCGCATGTTCGCAGTCTTGGATATCCGTCGTATTTTCACCGATATATTCAAGCGATATAGCGTACCCTTTATCGGCTAGCTTTCGTCCTACCTCAAGGCCATCCTGGCGATTCTCCCCTGTCACATACTTTGCTGCCGCGCGCTGCAAAAGCTGATAAATGGCGGGTGTCTGTTCAACAAAAGCCTTCAAATCAGCTCGACGGGCAATAGATTTCATCGTTTTAGAAAATTGCTCTTCCACATTAGTCGTTGTTATCATCAAATGATACCTCCTCTTATCTATAGGTTCAATCTACAGGATAAGAGGAGGTTACGATTGTAAAAAATTGCGCTTATCTAAACGGAGATAGCATAAGCTTGAGGTGTTGCCCCTACTATTTTGGCAAAGGCTTTTATAAAATGGCTTTGATCATAGTAGCCGGCATCTACGGCAATTTCGGCAATAGAGCGCCGTTTCTTCAGTTCCTTCTTGGCATGATTGATACGAAGTAGATTTTGATACGCATGAGGCGGCAAATGCGTTCCTTTTTTGAACATGCGGATAAGATGATATCTGCTGATCCCGGCTTCATGCTCCAACGTGTCGAGCGTGATCCGATCCGTATAATGCGCATGGATATATTCCTTGATCAAATTGACGTACTTCGTTTCCATTATTCCATATGGCTCAAGCGTCAGATCGTATGCATGCTTATCTACAAGCTTGTGCACCAGTTCGATTAACGATGTTTCAATTTCTAGTGGAGTAGCACTGCGAGTCAGTGCCTCCATGGTGCGATTGAGCAGCATGCTGCAAGCTTTATTCCTCCCAGTTTCGAGCAAGAAAGGGATTTGAAGACGATTAATATCAGGCATTTCAAGATGAGCGAACCATTTCGCCTTAATGAACAGCATTTTGTATTTCCATTCTTCATCTTCCGCAGGCTGACAGGCATGTAGGATAAGCGGCGGAAAGCTGATTATTCTCCCCTTCTCAACGCGCCACAAGTCGCCATCACACCATGCCTGCGTTTCGCCTTCATCGATTAAACCGATGGAATACTCTTCGTGAAAATGCTTCTGATATGCCAGGTCACTCTTATGGCAGCGCTTCGCTTCCAGGAAAGGGAGCGCTTCATCACGGTAAAAGGTTACATCTGTCATTTTCTAACCTCCAAATGTTCAACTATACTTCCCAATCATAATCAAATACGTTATTTCGCCAATCGCATTGCAAACAACAGACATTCACATCATTATGACTGTTTTTGGGGTTATGATGGATATTTTATAGAGACTAGTTCCACCCTCTTGTTTATATCGGTATACTCGTAGGTAGTGAATATAAGAAGCTGTCGTGGCAACCGGATCATCGTATGAAAGAAACAGCAATACAAGTAGAGAACCTGTAATCAGAAAACTCATTACATACTTCAATGCATCCCCACCTAATCGGAGTATTCGACTCTCTCATGCATGGTTTGCCGCGCAATTTTGGGCTTACTATACGTTCCTGTATTGCATTTATATGATAACCAAGAAAAAACTGTTTCTGTTATCAATGATCATATCTTTATTCATAGCCATTTATAACACGCCATTATTTCGCTTTGAAAACCTATTTACAGGATATAATGTAGTTGTGGCTAATATTTTCGGAACTTTGATGTTTTTCAATTTATGGATGGCAATATCAAGAGTTTTAGTGCAAATAAAAAATAAGTAACGTGAGACAAATTAAAACACCTTCAAGTAAATGCCCTTATATCGTAAGATACGGGCGTCAAGCTTGGAGGTGTTTTTACGTTGAAAACTTGACATGTCTTTCTTAACAATTCGAAATGCTTATCTCGAGATAAACGGGATATCCATCACAGGATCATCCTTATCTCTAAGATTTCAATCTATTGCATATTTTCATTAAGTAAGATACTCATCCTTTAAAAGCCCGTAATAAATGAGGTCTTCATATTCACCCCATTTTTTCACATGTTGTCTCAGTGTTCCTTCGTATTTCATACCCAGCTTTTCCATTACTCGTCCCGATGCAGGATTTTTCCCTAAAAAACGTGCATAAACTCGATTCACATTCATTTCTTCAAATGCATATTTGACAATTCCCTTCGCTGCCTCTGTACAATATCCGTTGTTCTTATGCGCTTTCCCTATCCAATAGGCCAATTCACCATGTTCAAACTTGGGATTCAGTCCGATACAGATGGCTCCGATTACATATTGATCTTCCTTATGTACAATTGCTAGTTCGAGTGAACGATTTCCATCAAAATTAACGGCATGTGTATTGATCCATTGTTCTGCCATTCCATCCTCATAGGGATGCGGGATATACAGCGTCATCTCTGCAATATATTTATCACCTGCTAATTCTTGAACAATTTTCGCATCATCTAAACGAAACGGTCGCAATAGCAATCTTTCTAATTCAATCGTCGGCAATTGCTTCATATATCGTCCCCCCGTTGCGAATCAACCCTAGATAGCTTACCTCTTAGGCTGGGTCGTATATTTACGAAATTTATCCATGATTATACATCTATCGAAAGAGGAGTACAAGATGCCGAACCTGGAAGTAGAATGAAATTTACGTTCATTCGCAACATAATATGCATTAATCAAGATTAATCTCATTTTCAATGGAAAGACGTATGGATTCAGAGTGAAGCTTACCATCATTATCATTCCATGTAATCGTTAACGTAGTGCTATTATAGTTATGTATATCCTTCTTTGGTTCATCGTAAGAATATTCTCTGGTTATAGAACCTATATCATTTAGATTGGCGGGAATAGCTACAGTCCCTTCTTTAGAACTTGCTTCAGTCATATAAACGATGTCATAATTCCCATCCAAATTCAATTCTTCAAATTTCATTTGATAAGAAGTAATCTTCTCAAAATTCTTTGGATCACCTTTGTACGCTAACTTTCCATGTCCGCGCAGTATATTACTAGGAGTCACAATTATTTTGTAATCCGAAATGTCCCACATTTCTCCGATACCTTTGAGGTTATATACATGGACAGCAGGATGATCTACCTTAAAGTATAAGTACCCCCAAATAACATTAGAAATAATCAAGGCAGCAATTAATATAAAGATGATTTTCTTCATTTTTTCTCCTTTAACTAACGGAATAGCTCTGAAAATTTTTGCAATATCCTATTCTAGACTGATCAATCCCAATCCGAATTATTAGCATAGATATCAATATCGAACTCGGCATTAATATCGTTTGCAAATTTAATCTGTTCTGAATCTAAGTATAATGCTGGAGTCATTCCCTCCTCAATGATTATCACGATAAAAAGCTTGTTGGTAGCTTGAAACGTTTTTTGAATTGTATTAATTATTTCGCACTTATCGCGAAGCTGTATAATGATCTGATTTAATTGACCACTTACATCTAGTGATTCCTCATAATCAGTACTAATTGTCCACGATGTTTCTTTTCTAGTCCGATTTTCATTTATTCTTTCACCTTTTAGTGATACAGAGCTGGGATTTATCCCTATTCGTCTTGTTACTTCGTCTACATCAAAATCATCTCCGAACAGACTGTAATAAACTTTTACTTTTGTTTGCTACCTCAGTTTCTCTTCACCTCATCTTTTCTTATTTTCTTAAACAAGTCTTGCTAGTTCACTTTTTTAGTTTATCTTTGTTTTCATCAACATTATGAAACAGATACTTGAACAAATTCTCATCATTGCGATATAAATATAATTGAGCTGCTTCATTCTCTACTAATATAGAAACATTCCTAATGTATTCTCCATCAACACTCAAGGAATTACTTATTTGATACTCATGATCATCCCTACCTCTAAGATTTCAATCTACTGTTGTGTTTCCATTTAGTACCATCGTTTTCAATTCATTAAGCTCATCAAAAATATCGCGGTTTCGAATGTCCTGTAATTTGCTGTTAATTAAATTCAAAGATTCTTTAGATTCTAACATTTTATATTGAACCAATAACTTTAATGCAGATAGATGTACTTCTTCATCATCAAATTCAGAAGCTACGAATATTAATTCATCAGTTATTTGTTCCACCAAATCTACTGACCATTTTACTAATACGCAGTCTATAATCCAATACTTCCACATCATATCATTACTTATCAGCGCTTCTTTAATAGACGGTATCAATGGTTCTCTTATTGAGACCAAAAATTCAGATATTCTATTAGCTCCTGGCCAATTTATATCCATAAGCCATTCTAAAAGATCAGGAAGTATTTTATGTACTCTCGGATATCCAATTTCTATTAATACATCAGCAGCATGATCCCAATGCATCTTATTAATCGGTTGAACTAGAATTTTGAGCTCCTCATCCTTCAATTTTTTGAATTGAATCTTTGCTTCTTGAAGTTTGTCGGATGAAGTATCCCCCTGCAGATAAGTTAATAACTGTTTTATATCGTCCATGTGACTCTCGCCCCTCCAGCTCCATGTTATTTCGATAACATTTAGGTGACATCCTCTGTTTCTTCCCTTTTAAAAAAATATTAGAGCAAGAAAATTTGATTAGCTGATGCATCAATCTTTTGCAATCCTTTCAACTATTCTTCCCACTCATAATCAAATACCTCATAAAACTCTTTCGTCGCAAGATTCCTCTCAAAGGCACATTGAGGCTCCCGATCTATAAAAGCTAGAATCGAATCATCTATATTCAATACCTTCCCTATCGAAATAAATTGATAATTATTGATATCATCAGGATCGTTTTCTTCTTCATACCCCGTAAAGAAACTCCATCCGGTATCCGATTCCGAGCCTTCATTAGGAAAGTCCCTTACCATAAAATTAAATTCATTTCGCTCCAGTACATCGTTCGTTACAACAACCTTCTTCTCAAAATAATAATCCCAATTTACAGCGCTAGGATCATGATGCATCGTGTCGCAAATATGTTCGATTTTAAAATGGATTTCTTGACCGAAAACCAGATCCTTAATAGATACCGGCTCATTCCGTAATGTTCCAATCAGTTCATCACCTGATCGATGGATGATTTCAACCCACATTCTCTCTCCACAATATTCTGCATCTTCTTCGTCACTAAGAAAGCTAAGCTTGACCAACTCTCCAACCTCAATCTTGCTCAATACATACTCACTAGGCACATAAAACGTATAGGGCGCTTCCTTATGTCTTTCTACAACACTGTCCAAACTCCATGTCATTTTATAAATATCTCCTTTGCACTTCAGGTGTTCTCATACCATACTTCATCTTTGGATTCTGTAGCAACATCATTATTTATGATAAATATCGGACAAATGCAATCTCAGAATAAATAAATGTTGTCTGATTTTCATCCATCTTCGATGTTCACGTTCATTGATAATTCAATCGACGTTTTAGAGACTCCCTTAACCTTTCCTGTAATCCATCCGTACTAATAAAATTATCGGTTCCAATCCTAACGACGGGAAACAACAATGAATCGACATCTCTACTTCTCATTGATTCTTCACTTGAAATGATGGCTCTTACTTGGGATTCAGTAATATGTAACACATAATGAAAACAAGCAGTGTTCATGCCCCTCCCATTACTAACTATACATTCCATTCTCCATAAAAGTTTCCACGAACTAACAAAAAAAGCCCTCCCGTAAGGAGACTACTGCAAAAGCCCCAATTTCATCGAGGTGAAAGCCCAAAAATGGAAAATAGAGTCCCCTGAGAGAAAAAAAGCAGTCCATCCTCACCGAGGTATGGGCTGCTTTTGCTCTATTAGCTTTACCATCCACTTTGCGTTTCGAACGCGGTGAGGTAGCCTTGTATTCGCATACGAAAGAGTCCCTGGTATTTAGCTGTGTGAACTATAACCCTTAATGTGGACAGGATAAAGAAAGCACTACGCTGCCAGAAGATGATTCCTATATTCGTTAGGAGTCATCTTCTTTAATGTCCATTGATATCGCTCGGTATTGTAAAAGTGAATATACTCATTAATTCGATTCCGAAGTTCGTCAATACTTGTACAATCTTTGTACTCTAATTCGTCTTTCATATGACCGAAAAATGATTCCATTGGTGCGTTATCATAACAATTTCCTCTTCGGGACATGGATTGTCTAAATCCAGTTTCACTTACACGTTTTTGGAACTCAGGATGTGTATAATGCATGCCCTGATCCGAGTGAAGAATGGCTTCAGGATGAATATTTCCAACCAGTCGTTCCAGTAGCTTGTCTAGCGTTCGATTCACAAGAGACAGTTCCAGCGAAGTCGACAAATGATGTGCTAAGATCTCATTCGTAGAACCGTCTTTCACGCAAGAGAGATATCCCCATTGCTGCCCATGGTTGTACTTGAGATATGTTATATCTGTGAGCAGTATTTTTTCCGGCTCTGCCTGATCAAAATGACGCTTTAGCAAATTAGCGCACGTTTTATGTTCTTGAGTAGCTTGAGCTATTTTCCGATAAGGGTTAGCTCGACGTACTTTTGCTATGAGATTATATTTACGCATGAGTCGACGGATTTTTTTATGGTTCATCACCACGTTATCCACGTTCTCGAGATTCATTTTAATTACGAGCGCACCGGCTTTTCTGTTTAAACGATCAAAGTGGGTCTTAATGAGCAACAGATCACGCTCATCGGCCTCCTCTTTTGTTGACGGGTATCTTCGGCTGAAAGCCACCGATAATAACCGCTAACACTTACCTTAGCAAGTGAGCAGAGATGGCGAGTCAAACCTTTTATACTAAATTGACGAACAGTTCGATTAACAAGCTCGAAGCGCAATGATGTGCTTAATGTTTGTCTTGCTTCGCCTGCCTTTCTAGTGCCTTCAGCTTTTTTAGAAACTCATTTTCTATCTCCAGAAGCTTGATCTTGGCCTCAGCTCGTCTTAATTTCTCCTCGACTGAAAGCTCTTTACTGGAGGGTCTTCCAGAGCTTCCTTTGCCTCGCCGTTCCTCAAGAAGACCTGCTTCGCCATGAGCGGCGTAAATAGATCTCCAACGCTTCAAACTCTCCTTTGGTTTACGTGAACTAAACATATCTAAATCAAAGGCAGGAGTGAAGGGTATATTCGACTCTGATACACGCAATACGTTTGGATTTCCCTCAAGTTTTTTGATTTGTAACTCGCTATACCGCATGCTCATACTCCATTCTCAATAAATAAATTCAATCATAAACGTAAAGAACCCGAGAGAGGCACTTTTTTTAAAATGTCCATCTCTCGGGTCATAGTTCAGTGTCCATACCATGGGATCTTTTCATTTCTGCATTTTTATGTTCAATGATCGGTCTGCGTTTGATTCGTTCTTTGAACGTGTCGCTTAATTCGAACTCGATCTGTTCCTTGAAATGTTCGGCGATGATTCGAATCGAGTAAGTTTTGCTCTTGGAGCCTGGCTTGTGACATCCTTCATGCATCGGACACGTCTTGCACTTCTCGACGTCAAAGTAATACACAAGAGAGCGACTATCTCCACTGGTCTTGCTACCTTGAACCGCCTTGCGCTTACTTTGCTCACCGGCCGGACAGACGAAGAAATTGGCGTCCTTGTTATATTCAAATCCTTCCCGACGCTGGCCTCCCTCGTGAACGACGGGGTTTAGCGGTACGACAGGTAATATGTTCTCCTTTTTCATTCTGCCAAATTATCCTTACCGGAATATGCAGTATCTGCCGGGTAGCCTTAGATAAACTCTGCGTTTGCATATGATTTGAATGGATTTCGTCAAAGCAAGGACGCGAGTGTCCTTATGGGATGATATACGAGAAAGAGGCATATTGGCCTCGTTAGTAGAGGGTCTTCACATGAAAACAATCGCGGAGAAAATCTTTCTTTCTGAAGGAACGGTACGCAATTGCACTACAGTGATTGCAAAAATGGGTGTTAAAAATCGCGAAGAGGCCGTTAAAAAAGCACGAGACGAAGGCTTACTGGCTAGATAAGATAATAAGGCATTATTTTTAAAATGGGTCATAGAATTGGTGGTTTTCACCTTTCTATGACCCATTTATTAGGGTTACAAGTACGGTTACAGGTTACAGTCCATTCCTTGCTTCAATTAGAGGAGCACCATTTGATTAGTTGCTCGCAGCTATATAATAGCGAGCAATACATCTATCGTTTTTGTCAAAAACTTTTACGTCTGCATTTCCTCGTTCGTGGGCAAGCACATAACGACCATTAACAATTTCAATATTCTCTTTAGAAGCAATCGAGTAGCTTGCGCCTTTCGTAGGTATTAACCATTTTACTCCTACTTCAATAGGTTGCACTGCGCCAGCAGAAGGACATTCTGCTCTCATAGCGCTGATGTTACCTTGACTGCTTACTGATGGAGCAGCCAATGCAGAACTTGCTACCGAAAACAAAAGCACGACACTTAATAAGCCCATCGTTACTTTTTTCATTTTAATAGTCTCCTTTTGTTTGATAGTTGCTCCTCTGCCTTTATTATATGATGCGCTAAAGGAAGGAAATAGTAGACAATGATTACTTTATATAGTGATCTTTTGACTTTAATTTAGATGTCCAAAGAGGAGGCTATGTAATGCTAATCTAATTGAAATTATGTATATTTGTGGTGTGATCTTGATATAACTTGCATATATTAGTGTCTATTGAGCTATATCGACTTATCTATATATATGTGAATATACCAATATGTATCATAAGAGTAAGAAATAACTACAAATAAAAAAAAGGCCATCGTTATTGGCGTAACGAAGGTCTCATGAATAGACTGCTGGGGATTTCCCCGCGGTGCTTTGAATAATTATTTAAGCACCCTTCTGATTAGCCGCCAACTGAAACAGAAGGAGTAAAAACATTGTGGCTGTCCCAGAAGTCATTTTACGATTTTCAAGCCCCACTAAGAGTTGAATTTCACAAAGGACCTCATCCTCAACTTAGCGGTGGAGTTTGAGGTTCTTTCGTTCATGAATTGGGATGTTCTCATTTCATGCGAACACTTTTGGGACAGCCGCTGCTTTTTACACAAACTGTATTCGTTTTGCAGGGATCTCCGTAAGGAAGGCCTCAACCTAATCAAATCCTTTATTTCTTAGCTGCATATTTCCGCATATCGAAGGCGACAGCTGCTACGATAATCGATCCTTTAATAATCAACTGCCAATACGGGCTTACACCGATGAAGGTCAGACCGTAGTTAATGACGGTAAAAATAAGTACTCCCGTCACTACACCAGGAACCGTTCCGATGCCCCCAGTGGTCGACACGCCACCGACAACGCAGGCGGCAATCGCATCCAATTCGTACATATTCCCGTAGTTATTCGTCGCTCCCCCGGTTCTTGCCGCTTCGAGAACCCCGGCCAGGCCATACAGCGCGCCAGCAATGGCATAGATATACACAAGGTTTTTGCCCACGTTAATGCCTGATACCCTTGCTGCCTGCTGATTCCCGCCGATCGCATACATGTTCTTGCCCAATCTCGTTTTGTTGAACACAACCCATACGATAAACGCAACTACGATTGCGATTACCACAATAATCGGAATGGATACGCCGCCATATCCTATGCTTCCTGTACCGAAATATTCTTTAAAATCAGGCCGCAAGCCGCCGATCGGCTGCGAATGATTCGGAGCCGTGTCAAAGTATAGGGAGTTGACGCCATACACTGCAACCATCGTACCTAAAGTCGCTATGAATGGAGGCACCTTGAACTTCGCGACGATTATACCGTTAATGAGTCCAAATATTAGGCCTACAATGACTGCTAGTAGAATCGGCACGAATAACGGCAGTTCCTCCAGATCGGGGAAAAACCTGCGTGCATAATCGGTTGTCTGCAGCATGGACGCCGATACGACCGCGGATAAACCCACAATTCTACCTGCTGACAAGTCCGTACCGCCTGTAATGAGAACAAAAGCAACGCCAAGGGCAATAATGACACGTGTAGATGACTGATTCAGGATATCCCGGAGTGGATTTAATCCTATAAATGAAGGGTCGTAAATCGCAATTCCTATGATAAGAACAGCCAGAACCAAATAGATGACATTTTGGGAAATAAAAGATTGAATTCGCTTCGCGTTCATCGTAGATCTCACCTTTCTCTGCCGCTTAATGCTGCGCCGCTAGCCGCATAATTTCCTCTTCCGTCGCTTCCTTCCCGCTCAAAATCCCGGTCAACCGCCCTTCGGACATGACCATAATGCGATCTGACATCCCGATGAGCTCCGGCATTTCCGAAGAGATCATAATAATGCTCTTGCCCTGCAAGGCCAGTTCAGCAATGATTGAGTAAATTTCATACTTAGCCCCAACGTCAATGCCGCGGGTAGGCTCATCCAACAGCAATATGTCCGGTTCCGTCAGGAGCCAGCGTGCAAACAGCACCTTTTGCTGATTACCGCCAGATAAGTTCATAATCAACTCGCGCGTAGATGGTGTTTTCGTCCGCAATTTCTGAACCATCGCATCTACTTCCGCCTTCTTCTTTTTCCCGTCTAACAGGAAATAAGGCTTGCGATAGTGATCCAAATTCGCGATTGCCGCATTCTCATGAACCGATAACACCGGGAAAATGCCTGTCACGCGTCGTTCCTCCGTTAACAATGCCATACCATGTTTCTTCGCAATGACGGGAGAGTCGATCCTTACCTCCTTGCCTTGAATCGAGATGGTTCCCGATTGGACGTCCCGGAGTCCGAATAAGGCTTCCATCAATTCGGTGCGCTGTGCGCCTACCAATCCGCCGATCCCAACGATTTCACCACGGTGCAAGTCGAAACTCACTTGCTTGAAGGACTTCGGTAGAGGCGAGGTCAGCCCTTGAACGCGCATTACAACCTCGCCAGGCACGTTGTTCCGTGGCGGGAATCGGTTCGTCAAATCTCGTCCGACCATACGGGAAATAATCAGGTCCGTTGTTAATTCGGATGCCGGCCACGTCCCGATTTTCTTCCCGTCTCTCATAATCGTCACTTCATCTGATATCTGAAGGATTTCTTCCATTTTGTGCGATATATAAATAATGGCGACGCCATTTTTTTTCAATTCTCGAATGATTCGGAACAGCTGCTCAACCTCGACATCAGTAAGCGATGACGTCGGTTCATCCATCACAATGATTCGGGAATGAAAAGATACAGCCTTGGCAATTTCGATGGATTGGATTTTAGAAACCGATAACGTATGAACCATCGTCTCGGGATGCAAATCGATGTCCAGCTGTTTAAATAAATCACGCGTATCTCGCGCCATGCGCTTATGATCGATAAATCGTAGAGGGCCAATCCCTCTCGTCGGGAATCGTCCCAGCCAAATATTCTCCATCACATTTCGGTAAGGTACAGGGTGAAGCTCCTGATGAATCATCGATATCCCGATATTCAATGCCGTTTTGGAGTTCGGAATCTGCACAGCTTCGCCATTCACCATAATCTCGCCTTCATCAGGGGTATAAATCCCGAAGAGGCATTTCATTAACGTTGATTTGCCCGCTCCATTTTCGCCCATCAGTGCATGTACGGTTCCAGGCCGCACTTGCAGCGTCACTTGATCCAACGCCTTAACTCCGGGAAATTCCTTGGAAATGTTGTTCATTTCGAGCACGAATTCATGCTGTCCCATCCCTTTCGCCCCCTAAGTCTCTTCGTAAAAAGAGGAGGTACGAATAACGAATCATTCTACCTCCCCAACTTGAAGCCAATAGTTCAACGGTTCACATTACTTCGCGTCAGCCATATTGTCTTTCGTAATTTTCTTATAAGAAATCCAGATATAATGATTATCCGTGATCTCATAACCAACATTATCTTTCGAAGGCTTCTCGCCTTTCGCCAGCACGCTTGCAAGCGTGATCGCAGCCTTTCCTTGGTTCTTTGCATCATTCAGAACGGTTCCAAG
Source organism: Paenibacillus sp. NAIST15-1 (assembly GCF_001894745.1). Lineage (GTDB taxonomy): Bacteria > Bacillota > Bacilli > Paenibacillales > Paenibacillaceae > Paenibacillus_B > Paenibacillus_B suaedae. The sequence continues at coordinate 30,488 of NZ_BBYF01000013.1, read as the reverse complement.
CAATGTGCCTTCTTCCAATGCCTGCAGCGCCGGTGCTGTCGCATCTACACCTACCACAGGAATGAATTTGTTATCCTTGAAATAGCCATTCGCCTTCAATGCCTCAATGGCGCCCAAGGCCATATCATCATTGTTCGCAAAGACGGCTTCAATCTTATCGCCATGTGCAGCCAAGAACGCCGCCATCTTCTCTTGACCTTTTACGCGATCCCACATCCCGGTATCTTCCTGCAGCTTCTCAACTTTAATCCCCGCGTCTTCGATCGCTTGGATCGAGTACTTCGTACGGAGTTCAGCATCCTGATGACCAGGCTCCCCTTTTAACATGACATATTGCAATACGCCATCCTTGTTCTTATCCGCATCTGGATGCGACTTCCAATAATCCGCAATGAGCTGACCGGACATCGTACCGGATTCTTCCGCCTTCGCACCGACATAATAGACTTTATCCCATTTCTTCATATCTTCCGGCAGCGGCTCGCGATTCAGGAATACGACCGGAATGTCTTTGGCCATCGCCTTATCGATAATGACACCCGCTGCCGTACGGTCAACAGGGTTAACGACCAAGGCTTTAACCCCTTTCGTGATGAACAAATCCACTTTATCGTTTTGGGTCGGCTGTGAATTCTGACTGTCCACGATATCGGCTTGGGCAATCCCTTTCGCTGAATCCGAAATCGCATTCCGTACGCCTGTCATGAACGTATCGTCGAACTTATAAATCGCAACACCTACTAGGGGCTCACTGCCGCCGTCACCGCCTGAACTTTTCCCGTTTGCGCAGCCGCTAACAACTGTCGCAATTAATGCACTCACCAGAATCAAAGCTGATACTTTCTTCATTTGATCCAGACCTCCTCAACATCATTCCTGAATACCCTAGAAAAGAATACGCTTTCATTATGATGGATTCTCATGGGATCCGGTATCGAAAATCCTCCTGAGTTCTATCGAAATTCTCATCACCTTGCGCACTGAGTTATTTTACAAACGGAAACAACAGCTTCTGGTTTTCTGGCCACAGCATATTGTCCAGATCAATTAGCTTAACGCCTGTATCTATTCTTTCAGGTACGTTCCGCCCCTCAATAATGTCGACGGCGTACTTCACGGCGAGATATCCGTTATTAAATGGATTCTGCAAGACCAGCGCCTGAACAACTCCATCCTGCAACAACCCCATTGTTTCAGGCGGACTATCGAATGCGATCACCTTCACTCTTCCACCATGGCCGGATCGTTGAACCTCACGCCCTACGCCGATTGAAGATTCTGCATTTAATGCAACAATCCCGTCCAGGCTTGGATATTGGGCGAGCCATCTGCGTGTAATCTCCTCCGCATTTCGTTGATTGGACTGTGAATATTGAATATCCACTACACGAACATTCGGAAATCTGGCCACATAATCTTGAAACCCTTCTTCCCGTTGATTCGCATTTTTGGCTGCCTCTACAAAGTTCATGACCGCAATTTGACCCGATTCATGAATCAATTCGATCATTCGCTTCGCGGCCAGCTGCCCTGCTTCATAATTGTTCGTACCGACATACGTCTTCACACGTGCGGATCCAACCTCTGAGTCGATGGATATGATCGGTATGTTTTCATAGGCAATTCGATCGGTCGCTTGTGCTAACCCCATATAATCACTTGCCGCAAGAATGATGGCATCCGGACGATTCTGAATGGATTGATTCACTAATTCAATCTGACCTGGAATATCATCTTCATGATTTGGAGCCAGAAAATGAAGCTTCACATTGAATTCCTTGGCCGCAGCCTCAGCCCCGCTCTTCAGCGTGTTCCAGTAATCGCCCTGATTCATCTTGACGATTAGGTCTATAGCGAGCATATTATCCGACATCATATTGGTCTGAATGGAACAAGACGACAGCGAGAAGGAGAGTGACAAAATCACGATTAACAATAGATTCATTCTTCGATTCACGACTCTGCCTCCCTTTCATCCCGGACAATGGGAAGCCAGATTTTGACCGTCGTGCCTTCTTCCAGCTCGCTCTCGAACTCCAGTCCATAGCCTTGACCGAAGCATAGCTGGATACGATCATGTACATTTTTCACGCCAACGCCTGACCCACTTTCACTTCTTACCTTCTTCGTTAGAAGACTGTTCACAATCTGAGGACTCATGCCTAAGCCGTTATCCGTTACTTGCAGCATCAACTTATCTTCTACAATAGCGGCTGTTATGGTGATCATCCCTTCCTCCTGCATCATCTCAATCCCATGCACGATCGCATTTTCGACGATTGGCTGCAAAATAAGCTTCATGGTCATGCAATCCAATGCCTCATCCTGGATATCTATTGCATATTGAAATTTGCGTTTATAACGGATGGTCTGAATGATTAAGTAATGTCTGACATGTTCAATCTCTTCTTGTACGGTGATGATGTTCTTCCCTTTACTCAAGCTAATCCGAAAAAATCGCGATAAAGATGTAATTGCCGTAACGACCTCCCTTGTTTCTCCCCGTTCCGCAAGCCGGATGACCGAATTCAAGGTGTTGTATAGGAAGTGTGGATTGATCTGTGCTTGCAGCACATCAAGCTCACTCTTGCGCTTCGCCTCTTGCTCCACAATAATCTGATCCATTAACTGCCGAATTTGCCGAAGCATCATGTTGAACCGGCTGGACAATTGATCCACTTCATAGATGCCCATCGTCGAGATCGGTACTGTAAAATCCCCTTCCCCCGCGCTCTTTACCGATTTAGCTAGATTCTGAATGGGCAGTGAGATTCTCGCAGATACAACGATCGACACGAATAGAACAATCAGAATGACGATTACGAGAAACCACAGTATAAAGGTATTTAGTTCAGACTTGGTTGTTACGATCTCATCTTTGTAGGCAACGCCTACAACTTTCCAGCCGATCGGATTTACCGTTTTGACGGTAATCAGCTTGCTCTCGTCATTGCTGTTATCTTGGAAGCTTCCATATGCGTAGGTAAGGACGCGTTCTAAGTTCTCATACTTTAACCCTGCATAAATCAGTTGCTGCTGCGGATGGTAGACGATGTTGCCGAAAGAATCGATAATATAGATATAGCCCCTCTTGCCAAAAGATACTTGCTTGCTTAATTCGTTGATCGTCTTGAAGTTCATATCGATAACCAGCACACCCTGATCGGGCTGCCCCCGCCCTGTACGATACCCAGCTTGCTTACTGATGGAGACGGCCCATTTGTAAGTGGTTTTAAATAAATTCTGAATATGAGGCGAGGAGAACGATAATTGATCTGGGCGCGCCATAGCGGCCTCGAACCAGCTTTGCCGCTCTAATTGTGTATTGCTCCGCATGGTCAGTTGAGGAGTGTTGAAGACCAGCTTTCCTTGCTTGGTAAACAAGGCGATCGAAATCAAATCTTCTCTTGTTTTCATAATAGATTTCAGCTGCTCTACTAAAATAGGATTCGTCACGGAAGGACTCCTACGAATCAGGTCTTGAACGACGTCGAAGATACTTGTAATGTTGTTCACATATATCTCCAAATTATAATTGACCTGCTCTACGACCTGCTGAATATTCAAGTCCGCATTTGTCTCTGCCGTACTGGAAAATTTGTTATACAGCATGACGCTGACCATACACACCGCAGCAACGGTTATGAAAATAAATGTTTTTGCGATAATAAACTGAATGCTCCTGACGTTGATCATGCGACCTTCACCCTCGATCCCGATTGCGGTATTCCTTGGGCGACAATCCGTAGCGCTTGCGGAAGCTGAAGCTGAAATAATTCGGATCCGCATACCCTACCTTCTCACCGATCTCGAACGCTTTGAGATCCGTTGACCGCAGCAGCTCCTTCGCCGCTTCCATTCTTAGCTCCAGTAGGTAGCTTACGAAGGTGGTTTTGGCTTCCTTCTTAAAAATATGGCTGAAGTAACCTGTGCTGATGTGCAAATGCCTGCACACCGTATGAATCGAAATATCCAGATCCGCATAATGAAGCTTCATATACGCTTTTGCGTCATCCACCAGCTTCTTGTAGCCAGTCTGCCGCTCGACGGCGATGCAATTCATAATTTTCATACATTGATGAAGCATCCAATTCTTTGCCTCTGACGCATTATTGCAATGATAGATTTCCATCAATGGATGTACGGCACCCCCGAGGAACTGCTCGAAGTTGACGTCCATATCTTTCGCCACTTTCATCATGGCTGTCCAAATTTCGATCCAATAGATTTGAAAATCTTGCAGCGAAACCGTGCAGGATTCCACGACATCAAAAAACTCGCCCATCATCGCTTGCGCTTCTTCTATCGTCCCTACCTTCATACAGCGGATTAAGGCCTGCTCCTTCATGTCGTCGAATACAAGTGGATTCACCCGCTTCGCCTCTACATCTTCAATCCAGATGACGCGATGATTTCCGTGAATCAATCGATAATGCAGTGCTTGTACCGCTTCCTGATAAGAAGATGCCAACTCGGACAAATCATTCACGACAGTTCCCACGCCAATCGTTACCGTTATTTTGAGAAATCGATGGACACTCTGAAGAATTTCTTCTACGATCCCGATCGTCTCCTGACTCATCCTATCTCCCTCTCGGCTTGCGCTCATCGTTAACACAATGACATGATCATGGTGAATAAATACCCGTCCCGGCATATGCTTCAGCACGAGCTCCTCAGCAATATTGCATATTGCAAATTGCAATAAATAACGGTTCTTCTCTTCCTTGCTATGATCCATTTGAATCGCAGAGACCAAATAAGCGGAACCCGATAAATCCATCTCATAACGCTCGCATTTCTCATGAATATCCTCCAATGAACACTTGCCTGTAAGGAGAGAAGATAAAAATACATGCTGCAATACAGGTAAGCTCTTTCGATAATGATCCTGTAGCGTTAGTAGATTGTTCTTCTCCGCAACCTCCTGATCCATCTGCTGCTTGACCTTCACCAGTGCGGCTTGCAATTCCGCAGCGGAAAATGGCTTGAGCACGTATTCGTCTATATGGAGCTTGATCGCCTTCTGCGCATATTCAAACTCATCGTAGCCTGTTAATATCATGATTTTCATCGAAGGATCATGACTACGAATCCACTCCGCGAGCTGCAATCCATTCATGAAAGGCATATGAATATCGGTCACCACAATATCCGGCTGCAATCTTTCTATGTACTCCATTGCCTCTTGACCATTCTCTGCCGTCTCCACGACCGTAAACCCTAATGACTCCCAGTCCATTTCATGCAGCACACCTTCTCGTACATCTTCTTCATCATCAACGAGTATTAATTTGTACATGGACATCCCCCTTTTTATGAGAAAAGCTAAAAAAGCCGGCAATCGAATGCAAGCGTAAAGTTGCTTTCAATTACCGGCTGTTGCTCGTATGAAATTATTATTCGCTAGTAAATTGACTTCACCTGTATAGTTCGGAATTAAATGACCGCATCTTCCGCATGCCAGTCTTTATCTAACCCCATTTATTATGTCTTGAATTTGTTGAATGTGCCTTTCTTCATGTAGGTACGTCGATTTCACCCAATCAATCAATAACATCTCTTTAAAGGCAGGGTGAACAAAATGTCTTCTACTCAGTATCGATGGATCCTCTAAGGCGTTTAGCATTTCAACAAACTGTTGTCTGGAACTGTTTAGTTTTGCAATGATGTCTTCATATTCGTAACGTTCATCCGTTGGCTTTACAATGTCCGGAGCCGCTAGCTTTATTTTTCTGTCCAGTAAAGAATCGATTGATTTGTGTTCTACGGATGATTCTTCTGTATTCTGTAACCCCCTCTTAATGGCTACGACATATATTTCTTCTACCTTGGCAAGGTGCTGACATATCTGACCAATACTCCAACTATCCTCATCTTTTCGTTCGTTTAATTGATCTCCATTTAATCCTTTCAGAATTCCGAACAGTTTGTCTCTTGTTTCCTTTAAGTTTTGCTTGATTTCTTCCAGTTCCATAGAAACCTCCCTTTCATTACTTGTTGTGATGAAACGGTTAGAACATTACGAAGTGGTTGTCAGGTGGGTGTAAAATTGCACAATAGATGGGGCTGCACAATGCGGATAAACGAAACTGCTGATGTATGACTGGGCTGCTACTATCATATGTAAATACATTTCATTTAGAATATTCTGCAAAATGCCCTCCTGTTCCTTCCTCTCCGGGAGTCATCCAGTGTACGAGAGCAAAAAAAAGACAGCGTGACTCCTCCTTAAATAGGATTTCGCTGTCTTTTCTCTTTGTTTAAGAGCTAACGTAATGGCTCATGAAACTATCAAATCAACTTCCGGCTGTACCACTTCTCCCCGCGGAAGCGCCAGAGGAAGACGGAGCCGCGGATCCCCCACTCTATGACCATTGCAATCCATACCCCCATGATACCAAGGCCAAGTGGTATCCCGAGTACATAGCCCAGAATGACACGGAACAACCACATCGTGAGCATAGCAGTAATCGAAGTAAAGTTGGAATCACCCGCTGCACGAAGAGCCGATGGCATAATAAAGCTGATCGACCATAAGAATGGCTGGGTAATCGCAATCAGCACCGTAAGTTTAAAGATCTCCGGAATGATCTCTGCCGGAGGAGAGAACAATCTCACGATCCAAGGGAATAAAGGCATGAGAATCACTGCCGCAATAACGAATATGATGGAGGACAGCCACAGGAAAGACTTGATAAACTTCCTCGCATCCTCAATATTGCGTCGTCCGATGCATTGGCCTACGACCGTGACGATCGCGATGCTTAAGGCATTCGCTCCGATCTGGAACACAAGCGATATGGAGCCGCTTATGGCATTGACCGTGATCGCAAGCGTACCGAGCTGAACGATAAACGTCTGTGTAAGCAGCTTCCCGCCGTTAAAGAACATCTGCTCCGCTGCAAAAGGAACGCCGATAATCATAATTTTTTTCAAAATCGAAAAATCTAACTTCAGTGCATTCTGAATCCGAAACTGCAGCGTCTGATTTATTTTCAATAAATAAATTAACGATATCACCATCCCCAACACACGAGCCGTAAGCATGGCAATGATCAATCCTACAACGCCCATATCGAGTACCGTAATAAATAATATATTCAGAAACAGGTAGGTCAAGTTCATAATGAACGATAAACCCAAGCAGGCCTTCGTCTCTGCCACGCCGCGCAACGCCCCCGTCACAGCTTGGAAAATCGCGATGAACGGGTATGTGAGGCAGCTCCCGATCAAAAAGATCCTTGCGTTATCCAGCACATCCGCTTCCGCACGGCCGAACAATAAGTCTAGTGTGGGGTTATGAAAAATAATAACGACCGCGCTGATCAAGATCGACAGCAGTGCAACTGCCGATATGGCTTGAGCAGCTGATTTCGAAACCATATCCGCATTGCCCCTGCCTTTATACTGTGCGACGATGACGGTTCCCCCCGTCGCCACAGCTACAAACACGTTGACCAAGAAGATGTTCAACGAATCCACCATGCTGACCGCACTAACCGCCGCTACTCCCGAGGAGCTGATCATGGCCGTATTCAGTAAGCTCATCAAAATAATAAAAGCTTGATCCACAAATATCGGAATAATAATCGCGATAATTTGCTTATAATCAAGCGTTTCTCCTGTGAAATATTTATTCAACAGGAAGGTCGTTCTTCTCTTTATACTGGGAACAATTGTACTCACCGTATCATCTCTTCTTCGTGTATTGTGCCAAGGATCCCCTTGACCTCACATAGTGACGCACTATTATACCACTCTTTAGAGGAGATGAAAGTGAGGTGTGTGTCCTTATTCATGCATATTTCGTGATTTCCGAGCACCGCACTCGCTTTTGCAGTTATTTTATGTACATATAGCAGAGATGCGGCTTCTTACTCGCCTTCACATCATGTCCAATCATAATGAAACATACTTTATGGTTAAGTTCGAGATCACTCCTACCCAAAAGTTCCTTTTATACTGTCCCAAGGGGTTCTAATCGCCGGTCACCCAGTCATTGCATCGCATGCTATTTCCAAGGGAATATTCCGAAAGCTCATTCACTCCTGACCGAAAAGTTGAGCTATCGGAAAATCGCGTTCGATGCTGGATTAAGAATGGAAGGAACGGCATGAATAAACTTGTTCATCATTGTTTCCCTGGCATAGACAACGGCTTCCGCAACAGCAAGTGCCGCTATCCCTTTACCCCCTGATATTGTGACAGGACACTCCAGCCTAGTTCATAAATTTTCTCTTCCCTTCCTCCGACTTCTAGAAGTTACAGTCCTCTTTTAGCATCTTTCAAGTCAGCTCTTCCATTTTTCTTATTCTATTGTCTGCTGCCTTATTAAAGTTACCTATTAAATCAATTCCTGCTAATAATATAACTATTATACTTATTATGTTCGCAACTCTTGTCATAATGGTTAGCGGCGGGTATTCGTCATTAACCGCAAAAGATAGCAGTGTGTTAAGAATAAAAAGGATGTGTATAAGGATTATTAAGAATGAAATCAAAATCTTACTTTTCTCTGAGCCTCTTTGAAATTGGGATAGCATTATACATAATATCCCCGCTACTGCAAAAAGAAACGAAAACCAATAAGCATCTTTCTTTGGATATACCTCATAGTGTTTCTCAAAACCCAACGTTGCTATGTCAATTTCAGCAGAAGTATAGATCCCATATGAAATAGAAGATATATATATAATAATGGAGAGAATCATCAAATTTATTATAAACCAACCAAACTGTTTCATTTACTTACTTCTCCTTAATAATACATCGTAACAGCTTCATAACCTGTCTCTTCTCTAATCTCTCTTAAAAATGTTAAACTTCTGTTTCTTTATCTTCGATTCCTTCCCCCTGGCAATTTGTAAAGATTTGATCTGACATATACATGATATCTACCGTTCATTTCCACTTCCTAAATCTACTTAACTACTGTAGTTCCCCATCCATCATATTCACCATGACATTCACCTGCTAAATCAACAAGAATATCCGTAACTTCATTTATCGAATGGAAGTCGACGTAATCAGAACGATAGATATGAGAATAAATTTTATCGTCATTAGGAGCATCTGAATCGATTTCGAATCCCAAAAGTTTAACCTTAGCATCGAAATACTCTTTATCTTCAATAGATTGAAAATAGACCCAATGGTCTACCTGTCTCACATCTTCAAATGTATCCCCTGACTCTCGTAACTGATCGACAACTTTTCGATTCCCCATATGTTGAATTTGATATTTGTCGGGGTAAAGGTACTCAAAATAAAAATCCCAAGGATTTTCCTCTTCAAGATGAAGAACCTCTATCTCATATCCATGTTCCAAGAAATATGTCTCTGCTGCTTTTTCTAGCTCGTAAGGTTTAGAAAAATAATAAAATACATCCCGTATCCCATCAGTAGTCACCCTGCCAACATGGAATCCAAAACCTGCACTTTCATCATTGATTTTATCTTCTAGGTCATTGATTAATTCAGCCTCTTCATTAATTGGAGTACCGCTTTCTCCAGGGTTTTTGATTCGTATTCTTAAAACCATCGGATGTGGATACTCAGATTTCTCAATCTCCTTCCAGATATCCATATCCAATACAACTGATGCAAACTTACCTTCAATCTCACAAAAATAAATATCCCAATGATCAGACATATCGATCTATACCTCCTCAGGAAATCTCATCTTCTTCATACTATTTGCGAACCAAGTGCTTAGCCAAACATATATTACGACAAAACGTATACCCAATCTTTCGTGTAATGTTGCTTCCTGCTTTTATTTCTTTAAACGTAATTCAAATTCTTGACATGCGATAACGAAAACGTCGTCATATGTATATATTACATATTGCTTTAACTCCAGACCTCTTGCATTCTTTATATCTCTAAGTATTTTTGTATTACCTATTTCTACGAAGCTACTACTTTCATGATATGGATGATCAAACATCTGTAAACTTACATCTAACTCGACCATATTAAAGTAATAAACTTTCTTAAATAGTAATTCGTATTTAATAAATTCATCATCATCTGATTCTGTACATAATCCTCCGCTTATCTCGCCAATTAATGTAACTTCTTTCTTTTGATAATTGAATTGAATATCATCAAGGAAAATCGCGTCTCTTCCATGAATTTCACCCAATTCGGTTTTTATAGCTTTGATTTTTTCCATCTCTTTCAACCTTTCTTGCCCGATGCGTAGCGTAGATAGTTTTTAGGCGATTTTCATCTTTTCCAGAGTTCTCGATCATAGAAGTCTAATTCGAAATGTTATTTTCATTTTTATTTTTCCTTAGATGAATTTCGTTGACAAAATGTTCCTCGAAATAGCAAATGGTACAAGACCTATTGTAAGCATTTATATGGAAAAGACAATAAGCCATACGTAAATGATAGAGGTTTTAAGAGTTCTATAACAACGAGCGCTTTTCAAAGAGACTAAACAACCTTAGTCCGGTTCAATACCGAACTAAGGTTGCTTAAAGGCTGCTTCTTTAGTGATGTCTACTTGACGAGAGTTTAGCAAGGCTCCAATCACAAGGGAGCTGCTGCGAGGTTAAATATATGCTCAGTTTAGATGTCAATCCTGGAATCATGTGAGATCGAAACCAAGTTACACAGCCATAGCACTACACGTGCTGGATCAAGCTTCTCATCTCATTCACTGGTAAGTATCCGGAATTTTGCAAGTAGGTCACGATTTTTTGCATATACAGTGCATCAATTTTCGGCCAATAAAATCCGGCCTTGCTTAAGGCGATTTGTGTTTGTAACGAATCATGCTTGACAATGGCATAATCGCCTTCAAGCTGTTCTCCTGCTGCCATTAACATTTGAATGTCATGAATGTGCTTATCATCCTGAGATAATCGAAGCATAAGATCCTGGAACGCCGCACCATCCAACAAAGCAATCTCATGCCCCGACTTGTGTAGCAATTGCACGACCTCGCCAAGTCCAACTTTGTGATGATTGTACACATGGAAAACGTAGTTTTCCCCAGCGCTTGCATCTGCTTTTATTAAGGCAACGACGGCTCTGCTGCACGCATCAACAGGAGTAAACTCTATATCATTAGATATGAATTGGTTCGATGCAACCCCATGTTGCAACATAAATTTGAAGCGGCTCATAAATGCATTGTCCGCGATATTATGTTGATGTTGCCCATCACTGTGCCGGTTGGTCAGATTGCCCACCCGGTAAATGGCAGCGTCCACCCCATTCGAGATCGCTTGGAACAGTGCATGTTCCGCCCAAAATTTACTTTTCACATACACATTATCCTCATAATTTTGTTGAACGTAAAAATCATTTTCGGTAAATACATGCTGCTCTTCCCCAAATGTAATATGACCTGATACGCTCATCGTGGACATATAATGCAGTCTTTTATTACGCCCTACGAACGATATAAGCTCTTCAAGCGTTGTTACATTCGCTTTTTCAAAATCAGCGTAATTACCGAAGTGTTTGGTCAACGCGGCAGAATGGATGACACTACTGATCGTACTGTCAAGTTGAGCATATTCAGCATCGCTTAGGCCGAATTGTTTCTCAGATAAATCCCCCTTTACGATAACAACCCGGCTGCTTAGCATAACTTTATACTTTTCAAACTTGTCATGAAAGTAAAAGGAAATCTGTTCCAACAACCGATTCCGTGGGTCTCTTCCCCGAATCAAACAATATACTCTGCTATTGGTTCCATCCAGCAGCTCCGCAAGTAAATGTATGCCCAGGTAACCCGTGACCCCTGTAAGCAATACATTACCGATAGGGTCGTAGGTTGCATGAGCGATGTCTTTCTTCGGAGGCTTGAGAAATTGCAGCCTAGATGTATCGGAATGCAAGTATTTTTTTGAACCATGGTCAATCTTTTGCGCGATTTTTTGTATGGTTTGCAGATCGTAGTAATCCTTAACCGTTACATGCCATCCTTCTGTCAGCCCTTTTGCCAATGCCTCCATAATTTTCATGGAGTGCCCGCCTAAGTCAAAGAAGGAATCGTGGACGCCAATTGAAGTTTCCTTCATCCCTAACACGCTTGACCAAATCTGTACAAGTTTTCTCTCTGTTGCATGACGAGGCGCGATATAACTTGCAGATGTTTGCAGTACACTGTCGATTTTCGGGAGAGATTTCGTATCGATTTTCCCGTTCGGCGTTAACGGCAAACTGTCCAGTTGCACAAAATACGTCGGAACCATATAGCTTGGCAATCGCTCGCTCAAGTATGTCCGCCATTCCTGTGCGCTGCCTTCTCCGACCAGATACGCCGCCAGTTGCTTTTCCCCTGGCCTATCTTCCCGCACGATGACGACAGCATGCTTGATCGCCGGCAACTGACTTAGCACCATTTCAATCTCTCCGAGCTCAATCCGAAATCCTCTGATTTTCACCTGGTCGTCGATCCTGCTTACATAGATCAGGTTGCCGTCCGGCTGGTACTTTACAGCATCTCCCGTTCTGTACATTTTCGCTCCATACTCACCGCTGAAAGGATCCGGAAGGAATCGCTCCTCTGTCAGCTCTGGACGATTCAAGTATCCACGAGTGACCCCTGCCCCGCCAATGTACAGCTCCCCGACGACACCGATTGGTACAGGTTGTTGATGTGGATCCAACACGTATAACTTCGTATTCGCTATTGGTCCTCCAATTGGCGGTATGCCCTCCTGCAAGGGGCTGACCTCTGTTGCTGTAGCCACGACTGTACACTCTGTAGGGCCGTAGTTGTTGATGAGTACAAAAGGCAATGAAGCTGGCGGCGACTGCCGCAGCATATCCCCCGCCGTCAGCAAACAGCGTAACGATGTATGCGACGGCCAGGGCAGATGAATCATGATTTCGGCCATCTGCGTTGGCATAAAACCGATCGTAATTTGCTGGTCAACGACCCAATTCTGCAACGCTGCAGGATCCGTTCTTACGCTTTCCTTGCACACATGCAAACTAGCGCCTCTGCTCAGATAGGGCCATATTTCTGCCACTGCGGCATCAAATGCGATGCTTGCTATTTGACTCGCACGATCTTGCTCCGTAACTTGGAAAAATTGCTGGTGCCAGAACACCATATTGATCAGTGTGTGATGCTCGACCATAACCCCTTTCGGATTCCCTGTAGTTCCTGAGGTGTAAATCAGATAGGCCATGTTGTGCGGCGTCGTGGCGATTGACGGATTCCGGTCGCTCTCCTGTGACAGCATCTCCTGATCGGCAGCGCTGTCCAGACAGATGCGCGTGATCGGCTCCGGCACCCAACCGCTTGTCTCACTCTGGGTCACCATCAACTCAATTCCCGCATCCTGGGTCATGTAAGTCAAGCGCTGCTGCGGATACGACGGATCCATCGGCACATACGCGCCACCAGCTTTTAAGATCCCCAGGATCCCGACGATCAGGTCCGCCGAGCGTTCCATGCAGATCCCAACCAGCGTCTCCGGCTTCACGCCTTTCTTCCGCAAGTAGTGCGCCAGTTGGTTCGCCCGCGCATTCAGTTCCCCATACGTCAGCTGGCGGTCTTCGTCAACGACTGCCACCGCTTCCGGCCGTGCTGCCGCCTGCTCCTCGAACAGCTCCTGAATTACCGGATCCCGTGGATACGCCGTCTCCGTCCGGTTCCATATCTCCAGTTGCTGCTTCGTTTCTGCTTCGCTAATCAACTGCATCTGGCCTATCGATCGCTCTGGATGCTCCGCCACTTCATGCAGCCATCGCTCGAAGTGTACCGCCATCCGCTCGATGGTTGACGCGTCGAATAAGTCCGTGCTGTATTCGAAGCTGACGCGCATACCCTCTTCGGCTTCTTGCACGCCTACCGTCAAGTCGAACTTCGAGACCGACATAAAGCTGCTTATCGTATCCATCCGGCGTTCCAAGTCCATTGGCAGCTCGCTCGGACGGCTTTGAAGCGTAAATACCGTCTGAAACAATGGCGCATAGCTCGCCGACCGCTCCGGCTGCAGCGCCGCCACGATCTTCTCGAACGGGATGTCCTGATGCTCCTGCGCTTTCCATGCTTTCCCGCGCACTTGCGACACCAACTCCCGGAAGCTCGGATTGGCCGACACATCCGCACGGTACACCAAGGTGTTGACAAAGAATCCTATCATCCCCTCAATTTCCTCGTAATGCCGGTTCGCAATCGGACTGCCGACGGCGATATCTGTCTGTCCCGTATAGCGGGAGAGGAAACCTTGGTAGGCGGCGAGCAGTGTCATGAATAACGTCGCTCCCTCTTGACGACTGAGCGCTTTTAACTTGACGAGCAAAGCGGCTGGAAGATCCACTTCATACAGCTCTCCCCGATAGCTTTGCTGCGCTGGACGCGGACGATCCGTCGGCAGCTGCAGCACTGGCAGTTCCCCGCCTAGCTCTTCCTCCCAGTACGCCAACTGACGGTTCATCACGTCTTCGCTCAGCCAGTTCCGCTGCCAATGCGCGTAGTCGGCATATTGCAAAGATAGCGGTGCCAATGCCGCTGGCTGCCCTCCCGCAAACGCCTCATATAGTGCGAGCCACTCCCGGACGAAAATGTCCAGCGACCATCCGTCAAAGATGATATGGTGCAGCGTGCACAGCAGCACCCAATCGTTCTCTCCCATCGCGATGGCCTGCGTCCGGATTAACGGCCCCTCAGCCAGTTGGAACGGTTTGTCTGCCTCCGCTTGCATGAGCGACTTCATCTCGCGCTCTCTGTCCTCGCTTGCCAGATGGCGAAGGTCCGTCATAGGCAGACGCTCAGGCTGGTGTTCGCGAATGATCTGTACCGGCTCGCCGTTCGCCTCGCCAATGACGGTGCGCAGCACTTCATGACGCTGGATCAGCGCATCGTAGGCTTGTTCCAACGCATCCAGCTTCCAGGCTCCCTGCAATCGCCATGCGCATGGAATATTGTACAGCGGACTGTTCGGTTCCAGTTGATCGAGGAACCAGAGCCGCTGCTGGGCATACGATACCGGCATATGCACGCCTCGTTCCACCGCTTGAATCGGCGGACGCTTCTCCCCTTCTCCACCTTGCGCTAACAGCGTTAATTGGCGGGATAAGCTCTCGATCGTCGGGTATTGGAACAGGTCGCGCACTGCCACCTCCACGCCGAACACCTCGCGCAGACGCGAAACCGCCTGCGCCGCCAGCAGCGAGTGGCCTCCCAAATCAAAGAAGGAATCATAGATACCGAACCTCTCCACACCAAGCAGTTGGCCCCATACCGCCGATACGAGCTCCTCTCCTGGCGTTTGCGGCGCCGCATAGCCCTCTTGCGACGACACTGTCGGGATCGGCAGTGCCCGCGTATCTATCTTCCCGTTCGGCGTTAACGGCAAACTGTCCAGTTGTACAAAATACGTCGGCACCATATAGCTTGGCAAGCGCTCGCTCAAGTATGTCCGCCATTCCTGTGCGCTGCCTTCTCCGACCAGATACGCCGCCAGTTGCTTTTCCCCTGGCCTATCTTCCCGCACGATGACGACAGCTTGCTTGATCGTCGGCAACTGACTTAGCACCATTTCAATCTCTCCGAGCTCAATCCGGAATCCTCTGATTTTCACCTGGTCGTCGATCCTGCTTACATAGATCAGGTTGCCGTCCGGCTGATACTTTACAGCATCTCCCGTTCTGTACATTCTCGCTCCAGACTCACCGCTGAAAGGATCCGGAAGGAATCGCTCCTCCGTCAGCTCTGGACGATTCAAGTATCCACGGGTAACCCCTGCCCCGCCAATGTACAGCTCCCCGACGACACCGATTGGTACAGGTTGTTGATGGCGATCCAATACGTATAACTTCGTATTCGCTATTGGCCCTCCAATCGGCGGTACGCCCTCCTGCAAAGGGCTGACCTCTGTTGCTGTAGCCACGACTGTACACTCTGTAGGACCGTAGTTGTTGATGAGTGCAAAAGGCAATGAAGCTGGCGGAGACTGCCGCAGCATATCCCCCCCCGTCAGCAAACAGCGTAACGATGTATGCGACGGCCAGGGCAGATGAATCATGATTTCGGCCATCTGCGTTGGCATAAAACTGATCGTAATTTGCTGGTCAACGACCCAATCCTGCAACGCTTCAGGATCCGTTCTTACGCTTTCCTTGCACACATACAAACTGGCGCCTCTGCTCAAGCAGGGCCATATTTCTGCAACTGCAGCATCAAATGCGATGCTTGCTATTTGACTCACACGATCCTGTTCCGTTACTTGATAAAATTGCTGATGCCAGAACACCATGTTGATCAGTGTGTGATGTTCGACCATAACCCCTTTCGGATTCCCTGTAGTTCCTGAGGTGTAAATCAGATAGGCCATGTTGTGCGGCGTCGTGGCGATTGACGGATTCCGGTCGCTCTCCTGTGACAGCATCTCCTGATCCGCAGCGCTGTCCAGACAGATGCGCGTAATCGGCTCCGGCACCCATCCGCTTGCCTCGCTCTGGGTCACCATCAACTCAATTCCTGCATCGTGGACCATGTAAGTCAGACGCTGCTGCGGATACGACGGATCCATCGGCACATACGCACCCCCGGCTTTTAAGATCCCCAGGATCCCGACGATCAGATCCGCCGAGCGTTCCATGCAGATCCCGACCAGCGTCTCTGGCTTCACGCCTTTCTTCCGCAAGTAGTGCGCCAGTTGGTTCGCCCGCGCATTCAGTTCCCCATACGTCAGCTGGCGATCCTCGTCAACGACTGCCACCGCCTCCGGCTGTGCCGCCGCCTGCTCCTCGAACAGTTCCTGAATTACCGGATCCCGTGGATACGCCGTCTCCGTCCGGTTCCATATCTCCAGTTGCTGCTTCGTTTCTGCTTCGCTAATCAACTGCATCTGGCCTATCGATCGCTCTGGATGCTCCGCCACTTCATGCAGCCATCGCTCGAAGTGTGCCGCCATCCGCTCGATGGTTGACGCGTCGAACAAGTCCGTGCTGTATTCGAAGCCGACGCGCATCCCCTCTTCGACTTCTTGCACGCCTACCGTCAAGTCGAACTTCGCGACCGACATAAAGCTGCTTATCGTATCCATCCGGCATTCCGAGTCCACCGGCAGCTCGCTCGGACGGTTTTGCAGCGTAAACATCGTCTGAAACAATGGCGCATAGCTCGCCGACCGCTCCGGCTGCAGTGCCGCCACGATCTTCTCAAACGGGATGTCCTGATGCTCCTGCGCTTTCCATGATTTCCCGCGAACTTGCGACACCAACTCACGGAAGCTCGGATTGGCCGACACATCCGCACGGTGCACAAGGGTGTTGACAAAGAATCCGATCATCCCCTCGATTTCCCCGTAATGCCTGTTCGCAATCGGACTGCCGACGGCGATATCCGTCTGTCCCGTATAGCGGGAGAGGAAACCTTGGTAGGCGGCGAGCAGCGTCATGAATAACGTTGCTCCCTCTTGACGACTGAGCGCTTTTAGCTTGATGAGCAAATCGGCCGGAAGATCCGCTTCATACCGCTCTCCCCGGTAGCTTTGCTGCGCTGGACGCGGACGATCCGTCGGCAGTTGCAGCACAGGCAGTTCCCCGCCCAGTTCTTCCTCCCAGTACGCCAACTGACGGTTCATCACGTCTTCGCTCAGCCAGTTCCGCTGCCAATGCGCGTAGTCGGCATATTGCAAAGATAGCGGTGCCAACTCCGCTGGCTGCCCTTCCGCAAACGCCTCATACAGCGCGAGCCATTCCCGTACAAAAATGTCCAACGACCATCCGTCAAATATAATATGGTGCAGCGTGCACATCAGCACCCAATCGTTCTCTCCCATCGCGATGGCCTGTGCCCGGATTAACGGCCCCTCAGCCAGTTGGAACGGTTTGTCTGCCTCCGCTTGCATGAGCGACTTCATCTCGCGCTCTCTGTCCTCGCTTGCCAGATGGCGAAGGTTCGTCACAGGCAGACGCTCGGGCTGGTGTTTACGAATAATCTGCACCGGCTCGCCGTTCGCCTCGCCAATGACAGTACGCAGCACTTCATGACGCTGGATCAGCGCATCGTAGGCTTGTTCCAACGCATCCAGCTTCCAGGCTCCCTGCAACCGCCATGCGCATGGAATATTGTACAGCGGACTGTTCGGTTCCAGTTGATCGAGGAACCAGAGCCGCTGCTGGGCATACGATGCCGGCATATGCACGCCTCGTTCCACCGCTTGAATCGGCGGACGCTTCTCCCCTTCTCCACCTTGCGCTAACAGCGTTAATCGACGGGATAAGCTCTCGATCGTCGGGTATTGGAACAGGTCGCGCACTGCCACCTCCACGCCGAACACCTCGCGCAGACGCGAAACTGCCTGCGTCGCCAGCAGCGAGTGGCCTCCCAAATCAAAGAAGGAATCATAGCTACCGATCCTCTCCACACCAAGCAGCTGGCTCCATACCGCCGCAACGAGCTCCTCCGCTGGCGTTTGTGGCGCTGCATAGCCCTCTTGATTCCACGACGACACTGTCGGAATCGGTAGTGCCCTCGTATCGATCTTCCCGTTCGGCGTTAACGGCAAACTGTCCAGTTGCACAAAATACGTCGGCACCATATAGCTTGGCAATCGCTCGGTCAAGTATGTCCGCCATTCCTGCGCGCTGCCTTCGCCGACCAGATACGCCGCCAGCTGCTTTTCCCCGGGCCTGTCTTCCCGCACGACGACGGATGCCTGCCGCAGAGTCGGGTGCTGGCTGAGCACCGTTTCGATCTCCCCGACTTCGATCCGGAATCCTCTGATTTTTACCTGTTTGTCCATCCGCCCTAAATAAACCAGATTCCCATCGGGCATCCACTTTACCCAATCCCCTGTCCGGTACATGCGCTCTCCCGCAACGAACGGATTGGATACGAATTTGTCTGCTGTCAGGTCAGGCTGGTTCAAATACCCGCGTGCCACGCCGTCTCCGCCCAGACAAAGCTCCCCCGGCACGCCGACAGGATTCAAGTGATTGTGCTGATTGACCACATACGCCGTCGAGTTGCCTATCGGTTTACCGATAGGGATCTGTTCCTCATACGCACGGTCACGGTCAATCAAGAAACACGTGGAGAACGTCGTATTCTCGGTCGGACCGTACCCGTTCCACAGCGACAATTCAGGAGAAGAACGCAGCACCTGATTGACATGAACCGGCGACAATGCGTCCCCGCCGATGATGAGATGCTGAAGACCTGCGAACAGGGCAGCGTCTTTTTGAACAAGCTGGTTGAACAATGGAGATGTCAGCCACATCGTCGTCAACTGATGACGATGTACAAACGCCGCCAGCGCGGGCGCATCCAGCAACGTTTCCCTTGGGATAGGATACAGCGATCCTCCGTTTAGCAGCGCGCCGAACACTTCAAACGTGCTGGCATCGAACCCGATCGCACCGGTTTGAGCCATTCTATCTTCGGCGCTGAAAGGGATGTAGCCCGCTTGTTTCACCAGACGAACCACGTTGCGCTGCTCCACAACGACGCCTTTCGGGTTTCCGGTAGATCCTGACGTATACATGACGTAAGCTGCGTTTTGCGGTGTCGTCATGGCCGGCGGATTCCAATCGCTCTCCTGTGACAGCATCTCTTGATCCGCAGCTCTGTCCAGACAGATGCGCGTGATCGGCTCCGGCACCCATCCGCTTGCCTCGCTCTGGGTCACCAGAAACTCAATTCCTGCATCGTGGGCCATGTAAGTCAGACGCTGCTTCGGATACGACGGATCCATCGGCACATACGCGCCCCCGGCTTTCAGGATCCCCAGGATCCCGACGATCAGATCCGCCGAGCGTTCCAAGCAGATTCCAACCAGCGTCTCCGGCTTCACGCCTTTTTTTTGCAAGCAGCGCGCCAGTTGGTTAGCCCGCGCATTCAGTTCCCCATACGTCAGCTGGCGGTCTCCGTCAACAACAGCCACCGCTTCCGGCCTTGCCGCCACCTGCTCCTCGAACAGCTCCTGAATCACCTGATCCCGTGGATACGCCGTCTCCGTCCGGTTCCATATCTCCAGTTGCTGCTTCGTTTCTGCTTCGCTAATCAACTGCATCTGGCCTATCGATCGCTCCGGATACTCCGCCACTTCATGCAGCCATCGCTCGAAGTGTGCCGCCATCCGCTCGATGGTTGACGCGTCGAACAAGTCCGTGCTGTATTCGAAGCTGACGCGCATCCCCTCTTCGACTTCTTGCACACCTACCGTCAAGTCGAACTTCGCGACCGACATAAAGCTGCTTATCGTGTCCATCCGGCGTTCCGAGTTCATCGGCAGCTCGCTCGGACGGCTTTGCAGCGTAAACATCGTCTGAAACAATGGCGAATAGCTCGCCGACCGCTCCGGCTGCAGCGCCGCCACGATCTTCTCAAACGGGATGTCCTGATGCTCCTGCGCTTTCCATGCTTTCCCGCGCACTTGCGATATCAACTCCCGGAAGCTCGGATTGGCTGACACATCTGCACGGTACACAAGGGTGTTGACAAAAAATCCGATCATCTCCTCGATTTCCCCGTAATGCCGGTTCGCAATCGGACTGCCGACGGTGATATCCGTCTGTCCCGTATAGCGGGAGAGGAATCCTTGGTAGGCGGCGAGCAGCGTCATGAATAACGTCGCTCCCTCTTGACGGCTGAGCGCTTTTAGCTTGACGAGCAAAGCGGCCGGAAGATCAGTTTCATACCGCTCTCCCCGGTAGCTTTGCTGCGCCGGACGCGGACGATCCGTCGGCAGCTGCAGCACAGGCAGCTCCCCGCCCAGCTCTTCCTCCCAGTACGCCAACTGACGGTTCATCACGTCTTCGCTCATCCAGCTCCGCTGCCAATGCGCGTAGTCGGCATATTGCAACGATAGCGGTGCCAATGCCGCTGGCTGCCCTCCTGCAAACGCCTCATATAGTGCAAGCCATTCCCGAACGAATATGTCCAGCGACCATCCGTCAAATATGATATGGTGCAGCGTGCACAGCAGCACCCAATCGTTCTCTCCCATCGCGATGGCCTGCGCCCGGATTAACGGTCCCTCAGCCAGTTGGAACGGCTTGTCTGCCTCCGCTTGCATATGCGATTTCAGCTCGCGCTCCCTGTCCTCGCTTGCCAGATGACGAAGATCCGTCACAGGCAGACGCTCAGGCTGATGTTCGCGAATGATCTGCACCGGCTCGCCGTTCGCCTCGCCAATGACAGTGCGAAGCGCTTCATGACGCTGAATCAGCGCATGGTAGGCTTGTTCCAACGCGTCCAGCTTCCAGGCTCCCTGTAACCGCCATGCGCATGGAATATTGTACAGCGGACTGTTCGGTTCCAGTTGATCGAGGAACCAGAGCCGCTGCTGGGCATACGATGCTGGCATATTTACGCCTCGTTCCACCGCTTGAATCGGCGGTCGCTTCGCCCCTTCTCCCCCTTGAGCTAACAGCGTTAATCGGCGGGATAAGCCTTCGATCGTCGGGTGTTGGAACAGGTCGCGCACCGCCACCTCCACGCCGAACACCTCGCGCAGACGCGAAACCGCTTGCGTCGCCAGCAGCGAGTGGCCTCCCAAATCAAAGAAGGAATCATAGATACCGATCCTCTCCACGCCAAGCAGTTGGCTCCATACCGCGGAAACAAGCTCCTCCGCCGGAGTTTGCGGCGCCGCATAGTCCTCTTGCGACGACACTGTCGGAATCGGCAGCGCCCTCGTATCGATTTTCCCGTTCGGCGTTATCGGTAAACTATCAAGTTGCACAAAAAATGTTGGCACCATATAGCTTGGCAATCGCTCGCTCAAGTATGCCCGCCATTCCTGCGTGCTGCCTTCTCCGACCAGATATGCCGCCAGTTGCTTTTCCCCCGGCCTGTCTTCCCGCACGACGACGGTCGCCTGTCGCAGAGTCGGATGTTGGTTGAGAATCGCCTCAATCTCACCAACTTCGATCCGGAATCCTCTGATTTTCACCTGTTTGTCCATCCGCCCTAAATAAACCAGATTTCCATCGGGCATCCGCTTCACCCAATCCCCTGTCCGGTACATGCGCTCTCCCGCAACGAACGGATTGGACACGAATTTGTCCGCTGTCATGTCAGGCTGGTTCAAATACCCGCGCGCAACGCCGTCTCCGCCCAGACAAAGCTCTCCCGGTACGCCGACAGGATTTAAGTGATTGTGCTGATTGACCACATACGCCGTCGAGTTGCCGATCGGTTTACCGATAGGGATCTGTTCCTCATACGCACGGTCAATCAAGAAACAAGTTGAGAACGTCGTATTCTCGGTCGGACCGTACCCGTTCCACAGCGACAATTCAGGAGAAGAACGCAGCACCTGATTGACATGAACCGGCGACAGCGCATCCCCGCCGATGATGAGATGCTGAAGACCCGCGAACATAGCAGCGTCTTTTTGAACGAGCTGGTTGAACAATGGAGATGTCAACCACATCGTCGTCAACTGATGACGATGTACAAACGCCGCCAGCGCGGGCGCATCCAGCAACGTTTCCCTTGGGATAGGATACAGCGATCCTCCGTTCAGCAGCGCGCCGAACACTTCAAACGTGCTGGCATCGAACCCGATCGCACCGGTTTGAGCCATTCTATCTTCGGCGCTGAAAGGGATGTAGCCCGCTTCTTTCACCAGACGAACCACGTTGCGCTGCTCCACAACGACGCCTTTCGGGTTTCCAGTAGATCCTGACGTATACATGACGTAAGCTGCATTTTGCGATGTCGTCATGACCGGCGGATTCCGATCGCTCTCCTGTGACAGCATTTTCTGATCGGCAGCGCTGTCCAGACAGATGCGCGTGATAGGCTCCGGCACCCATCCGCTTGCCTCGTTCAGGGTTACCATTAACTCAATCCCCGCATCGTGAGTCATGTAAGTCAAGCGCTGCTGCGGATACGACGGATCCATCGGCACATATGCGCCCCCGGCTTTCAAGATCCCCATGATCCCGACGATTAGATCCGCCGAGCGTTCCATGCAGATTCCAACCAGCGTCTCCGGCTTCACACCCTTCTTTCGCAAACAGTGCGCCAGTTGGTTGGCCCGCGCATTCAGTTCCCCATACGTCAGCTGGCGGGCTTCGTCAACGACTGCCACCGCTTCCGGCCGTGCCGCCGCCTGCTCCTCGAACAGCTCCTGAATCACCTGATCCCGTGGATACGCCGTCTTCGTCCGGTTCCATGCCACCAGTTGCTGCTGCTCCTCATCCTGAGATAAAAGACGAATGTCAGCCATTCTTTCTTCAGCATTATCCAGCACCGTATGAATAAAATGATCAAAATGACGAATCCATCTTTGAATTGAATCTTCATGAAAAATATCTTTATTATATTCAAAATTCGCTGCAATCGTTCCATTACTTTCCTGTTCAACAAATAAAGTCAGATCGAATTTGGAGACCTTCTTTTCCAAAGGAAACGGAGCGAGCTTTAACCCGTGCAAATCGAAAACATTTGTAGCATTGCCCAGAAAAATAGCCGCATCTTGTTTGCAAGCTTTTTGCAGTACAAACCCCGCTTGGAAAACTGCTGGAATACTCATATCACGCTGAAGACTGTTTTCGCTAACCATAAGCGAGAAGGGATAATCCTGATGATTGGTACAATCCGTTAATTCTTCTTGTACTTGCAGAAGCAATTGTTTAAAAGAGTCATTTTCACTAAAACGCATCCGAATCGGAAGTAAATTCACAAAGTAACCACAAGAATGATGGAAATCTCGATTTTTTCTACCGTATCTGGGCGTTCCAACGATAATTTCGTTTTGCCCCGATAACCGATGTAAAAAAGCAGAGTAGAGAGCTAATAACACGCGATTCAAAGACTTGTCTTCTTTATTGCAAAATGCAGACAGCTTCTCGCTCGTTTTCGCCTGCAAGGCAAAAGGCGCCAATCCCCCGGCAAAAGCAGGAACAGGCGGACGCTTCTTATCAACTGGCAGTTCCAGCACAGGAAGTTCGCCTGATAGTTTATGTTTCCAGAACTGCGCTGATGTTTGCCCGGCTTCGCTCTGTAACAGGCTTTCCTGCCAACTGACAAAATCCGAATACGAGAACTCCACGCATTGCAGTTGGGTATTCTCTTGCAGATCTCCGTTATATAAACGTTTATACAATAAACCAAACTCATCTAATATCAGAGATAAAGACCAGCCGTCAAAAACAATATGATGGAGTATGATGTACAGCACATAATGTTCCTCGCTAAAACACAGCAACCTGACTTTAAACAATGGCCCATTGCTCAGGTCAAAACTCTCCTGAGACTCTGCCAACAGGTACTGGTTAACTGCCGACTCTCCCCAATCCCCTACTGCGATTGACTTGAAATCGAGAACTGGTTCGCTATACACTTTTTGCACATGCTCTTCTTCCATTATAAAGACAGTTCGGTAACATTCATGACGTTTTACGAATTCAATAAAAGCATTTTGTACAGTTTCTATATCCAGCTTTGAATAAATATGCCACGCAAACGATTCATTGTAGCAAGTGTTGTTTGGATACATCGAATCATGCGATAAAAGCGGGATTTGTCCCTTTGACAACGGAATTGTTTTGATAAACGTTTTACTTGACAAGTAAACCATCCCTTTCCGAATATGATTTTTTACATGTTCCCATACTCTGTTTCCTCACATCCGTACAGTACAGTTATTGAATTCATAATCAATGACGCTCTATTCAAGACGGACGTCACCACTTCCTTCCCTTCAATTTGCTGGCACCTTGTCGCCCTAATCGTGGCGACAAATGGTACCTTTTGTAATTATATAAAGGAATTATTAAGAATCATGTCGAAATCCGTTAATTTTTTGTAACACAATACGAATTGTTGTTTTTTTGACATAATTGTAAAGTTTATGATCTATACCCAAAATGTGCATCCACCAATCCAAAATATGAGTTATGAACAGCTTCACTCCAGAAAAACGAAAGTAACACAAAGAAAGCCCGTACCTTAAAGGCACGAGCCGCCGACATTTATGTTCAAGCTTAACGATATTTAATCTTCAAATCACCGGCACAGGGTAATGTACGTATCTCTTGATGAAGGCTTCTACGAAACATCTGCTAGAGATCAAGGGCCGCATTGCCCGCATGCGAATATTGTGTTAGGCGATCGATCTGCCATCCACTTGCAAACCTCATGTTCGTAATGAAGAGCTCTTGGGGGACAATGGTTTTAAGACATTAACCATCCTCTTAACTAGAGCTTTCGATTGTATGATCAAAAACATGATGGGTGTTTTCTGCCCTATTATTGCTTCATTTCTGAGAATAATAAACCGTTCGATGCAATCCTCCAGCCTGCGTTTTGTATATATTCATATTCTACTTTTGAAGTTTTAACGTCTCTTTCTCCGTCTAAGCCTACATACATATCAAGAATTGCCTTTGTTCTGTTCCCATTCTGTTCGATGGTAACATTGCGTATAGAATCCTTTGATTGTTGGGAGTAACCTCCGTCGAATAATTCCGCCAGAACTCCGTTTGTATCATGTTGTATACGGAAATCTCCCATGATTTCTTCAATGTACTTCGGAGTGTAAAATGGATCAAGCTTGTTTCTAATGTCCACTTCAGTTGTTGCATCACAAATATAAGTAAAGTAGTGATCTTCTGATTGAAAGCTATCACACCCGGGATCTAACGCTTTGTTACGATCCATCTGGCCAAATACAACAATCGTCGATAACTGGTTTTCGCCTTCTATGGCCAATCGAATCGCTTCTTCTTTCGTTAATTCTTGCTCGACATTTGTCGTACAGCCAACCAGCAGAAAAAGCATAGATAACAACAATATCTCTAATTTTACTATTTTCAATTTGATCGTCCCTTTTCATTGGCCTGAACATTTTATGTATTTGCTAGTCAATGCCCTCGATGACAGGTGTAAATACGTCGCAACCCAGCTTTAGATAGCTGGTATCTTAGGCTGGGCCGCGTGTTGTCTGTTTTAAACAAATCTATTTCCCTTATAATGACTCTGCTGCAAATTGATAAAATGCCTCTGCATCCTCTCGAGTAGCAAATCCGGCCTGTGCCATCTTGTCGCTGCCTCCGCCTTTGCCCCGATAATCGGCCAAATGCTGTTTGAAGAAGGCACCGCAGGCAAGACCATCCTCTCCTCCTCGGGCGAGCAGTACCTTATGATCAGAGTTGGACATGAAAAGCACGATAACGTCACCTTGTTCGGTGAGCTTAGCAGCCAAGTTCTGCATGTCCTTCAGCATCTTATCCGTGAATACATGCTTAACTAAGCTCCCCTGACGGTCTGCCAACAGCTTCTCAGCCAGATAAGCATCATTCTCAGCCTTCACCGCATTCAATTCAGCTTGCAGCTGCTTCTGCTCCTGATCCCATTTTTCAATCCGATCCAAGATCTCTTCCTTTCCCGTATTGAATCGGGCCGCTAGACTACCGAGAATCTCCACACCGGCATTAAATTCGTTCAACGCACGGTATCCACACTTAAAATAGATACGCATATGCCCCTTCTGCTTCTCAGCTCTCAACAGCTTGATCATTCCAATCTCACCTGTTGCTGAGACGTGTGTGCCGCCACAAGCGTTATACTCGATACCTTCGATTTCAACGATCCGAATATCGTCAGTTACCTTGGGCTGCTTCACAAGCGGCAGCTCCGCAGCTTGCGCTTGAGTCACAACATAATTCGTGACCTTGCGATTCAGGTAAATCTGATCATTAACCTCCAGTTCCAACATCATAAGCTGATCCTTCGGCAAATCAGGTCGGGCAACATCAATCGTGGCATAATCCTCACCTAGGTGGAAGCTGAGCGTCTCCGCCTGGCATGCTTCCAGACACATAGCTGACAGCAGATGCTGACCGCTATGTTGCTGCATATGGTCGAACCTTCTATCCCAATGCAAGCGGCAGTCGACCTCTTCCACCTCAGGAGAATGCTCGACTTTGTGCAGAATTTCCCCTTCCTCGAGAACGACATCAAGAACTGGAATTTTATTGATCCACCCCAGATCGCAGGGCTGTCCCCCACCGTGTGGATAAAAGGCTGTCTCATTCAATACCAGATAGGTTCCATCCTCCCGCTCCAATCTGCGAGTGATTTGTGTCTTCCACTCCCGGATATAGGCGGATTCATAATATAGCTTCTTCGTCATCTTTATGTCCTCACTGTTCCTAGATTACATTTACTTTACTATAAAAGAGCTCTATATTCTTCTGGTATTAACTGAAGTCTTTGCTGAATTGTTAGTAATATACGATACGATTCTAAATCTCGGGTTTCAAGACCGAATCTAGAATCATCCATAATGACTGGCTTATCAAATTCGATAACTTCTACAACTTCCCCAGTATAAATCTCTTCTTTATATTGCTTATATGTAAACTTCTCTTCTTGCTTCACTCTTTCGATTTTCGTAAGTACTCCGTCCATGAAGGAACATTCAAATCGTGTACTTATATACTCACCATCAGCATCTTTTCGATGCTTAAACACGATAATATCCTCACATATAAGGTTGAAAAACACGATATAACCAATATCCGTCCCTGTAAAAACAACTACACTGTCCTCAAAACAATCATAAAAAAATTTCCCTGACGACCAAATACCTAAAGTGTCCATGCTGCATTCATCCTTCAAATGATTGATTATTCAACATGATTCTTCATTCTGAAGAATCTTTCTATATACAACACCATGAATATGTACAAGCATTTTTTGCTTTTCTAATCCCTCAAATAAATTCAACATATCACCAAATGGATCTTCGAAATACGAAGCTAAGTGTTTAAGAATTATTATATTTTCTGAATTGTTTTCAAAATTCATATTTAGCAGGTCGATCCATGTAATTGATTTTATACGTTTTCAATCCTTTATTTGTTCTCCTTACTAGATCTAGTCTCTCATACATCTTATAATACACTTCTCCATAGTTCAGTCCTTCGGGTAATGATTTTATCAATCGTATTTCAGCGATCTCTGATTCCGGTAATTCATCTATTTCCTCTACCTCTGCATAAAATGCCATCCCATAACTATCATGAAACGCATATATGCCTAATGGTGATAATTCAAATTTTATGGAGCCTGTTTCCTCATACAATTCTCTGCTTGCTGTTTCTATAATAAATTCTCCTTCTTCTCTTCTTCCTCCTGGAAGCTCCCAAACTTCTCGATTCCTGTTTCTAATTATAATTAGTTCATTTTTATATTTTGCTATCATAACAACAAACGTAATCTTGTCATGTAAAATGTCATCTAGCTCGTACCATAGAAAATCCATAGGATTGTCATCCCTTCATCTTTTAAGATTCTGAATACAAGAACGATTCAAAAATGACTCAAAATGCCAACCACTTGAATCTCCTGAAATGTTTATGTTTTAATTCAGTCCCCAAACCGATGGTACATATATAATATCCAATTTCATTTTCACTTTATCTCCCTTCATGCTTCAGATAATTTTCGTCTAATGTTTTTATATACACGAAATGACCCAGCCTATGCTCTTATCTTAGGCTAAGTCATCATTCCTTCCACGATTATACAGCTTACAATCAAAGGGCGATAGCCTTGATCGTGTTATTCTTGTTATTCTCCATTTACCGCGATCATCTGCACCACCGGTCGGCCGTCACCCTTCAGTTCGATGTTACCAGCGAGTAGTTGTGAAGACCCGTCCCCGTCTAGAAATATGGCCTCATTCAACTCCCCATTGGCAATACTTCCCTTAATCGCAGTACGAAATTTTTCTGCCGTACATTTGGTAGAAGTAACAACCAGGTATAATTCCCCATAATTATCATAGACCATACCACTGCGAAGGCGCTCGTCATCGGGAAACGGCAACCCTTCTTCTTCAACCGCAATTCTATACCAGTTGCTATCGTCCTTTATATTCATACTGATTCCACCCTGAGCCCAGAAGTTCGCAGCATCTGAGATATGTAGATCATCGACGCTTGTAGCTCGTTGCACGTCGACTATTTTTGTGACCCGATCATAAACGATGGTTCCCCGAGCATATTTGACATTAAACCAGCCTGATCCGTATTCTTTCGGACTTCCGCTTACGGGCATACCATCCATAGCCGCGATGCTTAACAACTGATTTCCCCAAAAGAATCCACCATTTATCCCATTGGTTCCCGATTTCACGACGTTGTCGTTTATGCTATGAAGCGAAATACGACTCGGCTCCGTCTTCAGCACATGAAGAACAACACCGTTATCAGCAGTTATTTGAAAGTAGTTCACTTCTTTTGGATGATCGCCTTTACTTAAGTGCCATATCGTAACGACCTCTAAAATTAGATATAAAGCACATAAATAAAATGGAAAGGAACGTCTTATAACAGCGAATCTTTCATTCGTAATTCCTTTCATATCCGCTCGTCCCCTTATTCGTTACTTGATAATAGATATGACGTTCTTGGAAAATTTCGCTGCGTAGATGGTGTTATAAGTGGTTGGCGCCTTCCATGATTATACATCTGACATTCAAGGAAAAATAGTCTTCTCTATGGTGTTAGATGAGGCCATGACTCTCTTCGAGTTCCTATCGATTCCTGTAATCGCTAACATTCAAAAAAGGGAAACACAGCTATGTACTTATTAAATTTACCTTCCCATTCGTTCCAATCACCTGATCTCAGAGTCCCTGCAATCTGCAGCCCTGATGGTTCTACTGATGCCCATAGAAAGAAGTCAGTTTTACCTTCTTCACCAAACCAACATGGCTGACCAATATGATTCATAATTATTTGAGATGGGAGCAAAGAATAAATTTCAGCCAATCTATCCCATGAATCGTTAGTGAATTTCTCAAAATCCAAACAATATACACGATCAATATTAATAATTGGTTCGTCCTTAATCTCGGAATTATCGTAAAAACAAATTATCAATTTTGTCTCTCCTTATATACACTCGTAAAGATTAACTCGTTACTGTAATAAAAGCCTGATAAAAACCATATCCGCAATTTTAGCGCCAACCTTTCTTTGAGTAAGCAAACCTTTCTCCGGATGTCAATCCATTACCTTACGAGGGTAAGTCCATACGGTAATTCTCGGTCATGAATCCAGGCTTCAACAAGCTTGTTAAATAACTCAGGTTGGGCAAGAGATACTCCATGACCAACATTAGGTATGATAACGCCTTTACAATGGATTGTGTTATCTACGATGTCTAATAAGGATTTCCTCATCATTTTCTTCTCTTTTTCCCCAACCGTAATTAAAATCTTTGATGTAGACTTGCTGAAATCTGTTGGTATACGAAAAGACATGTTTTCTTCTAAAATCTGAATAAGAAGGTTCATATCCATGTTACTGGTTTCTTTATAATAGGTTTCAAACATTTCCTCACCAATGTATAACTGTTTGGCTTGAAGCTTCGAGAAAGTTCGATTTTTTATTAGCCCATAAGTTAACCGGATGGCAGGTTGAATCATTTTATTTACAAATGGAGCTGGTCTAACAAGTGCACTATTTATTATTGAATAATCCGGATTAACCCCATAAATTTGGACACATAGAAACTAATTCTTTCTTTT
>NZ_BBYF01000012.1 GCF_001894745.1 Paenibacillus sp. NAIST15-1 | reverse complement strand
CTGACCAATACTAATCGGTCGAGGGCTTATCCTAAAAGATTAAACCCCAAAAAGTGACGTGAAGCTTTGCAGCAACACCGAAACCTTTTCGGGGGCCCCGGATGAACATCTAGCACTAACTTTCGCATTCAGTTTTCAGGGTACAGCCTGAAACATCATATTCCCTGATAGCTCAGTTGGTAGAGCACTCGACTGTTAATCGAGTTGTCACAGGTTCGAGTCCTGTTCGGGGAGCCATGGAGAGATGTCCGAGTTTGGTCGAAGGAGCACGATTGGAAATCGTGTAGGCGCCACAAGCGTCTCGAGGGTTCGAATCCCTCTCTCTCCGCCAGTAATTTGGCCCGTTGGTCAAGGGGTTAAGACACCTCCCTTTCACGGAGGTAACAGGGGTTCGAATCCCCTACGGGTCACCATTACAACTTCTCAATTGGTAAAAATTGAGGGTTGAACAAGTTGAAGAAGTTTGATAAGATATAAGAGTCGCTGGTGAAACAACGACAGCAACATGGACGCTTAGCTCAGCTGGGAGAGCATCTGCCTTACAAGCAGAGGGTCGGCGGTTCGATCCCGTCAGCGTCCACCATTATATCGCGGGGTGGAGCAGTTGGTAGCTCGTCGGGCTCATAACCCGAAGGTCGCAGGTTCAAGTCCTGCCCCCGCAACCAAATATGGAGCTGTGGTGTAGAGGCCTAACATGCCTGCCTGTCACGCAGGAGACCGCGGGTTCGAATCCCGTCAGCTCCGCCATTTATTTTCAAGTGGCTTGAATTTAATAAGATTTCAATGAGGCTTGGTAGCTCAGTCGGTAGAGCAAAGGACTGAAAATCCTTGTGTCGGCGGTTCGATTCCGTCCCAAGCCACCATAGAAATTTAGCCGGTGTAGCTCAGTTGGTAGAGCGGCTGACTTGTAATCAGTAGGTCGAGGGTTCGACTCCTTTCGCCGGCACCATCTTGGAGGATTAGCGAAGTGGCCAAACGCAGCAGACTGTAAATCTGTTCCCGTCCGGGTTCGGTGGTTCGAATCCATCATCCTCCACCATGTAGGGGCATAGTTTAAAGGTAGAACAAAGGTCTCCAAAACCTTTGGTGTGGGTTCAATTCCTGCTGCCCCTGCCAACAATTTCTAATGTAATATGGCGGTCGTGGCGAAGTGGTTAACGCATCGGATTGTGGCTCCGACACTCGAGGGTTCGATTCCCTTCGATCGCCCCATTACCACATTGGGGATTAGCCAAGCGGTAAGGCAACGGACTTTGACTCCGTCACGCATAGGTTCGAATCCTATATCCCCAGCCATTTGCGGACATAGCTCAGTGGTAGAGTATCGCCTTGCCAAGGCGAGGGTCGCGAGTTCGAATCTCGTTGTCCGCTCCAGATGTGGCGCCATAGCCAAGTGGTAAGGCAAAGCTCTGCAAAAGCTTTATTCCCCAGTTCAAATCTGGGTGGCGCCTCCAAACATCTTTTGTGCCCTTAGCTCAGCTGGATAGAGTATTTGACTACGAATCAAAAGGTCGGGAGTTCGAATCTCTCAGGGCACGCCATTAATTTCATAAGCCGGTGTGGCGGAATTGGCAGACGCGCGCGACTCAAAATCGTGAGGGAAACCGTGGAGGTTCGAGTCCTCTCACCGGCACCATATTTATGACAAGACTTTCAAGCGATTGAAGGTTTTTTTTTATTCTCGGAAATGAAAGAATACGATAAGACGATTACATAGTTGCTTGAGCCAGTTTAACAGCAAATTGAATCATGAGGACAGGAAAAATAAAACGCGAAGTAGTCGAACCTATTAAGTCGAACATAGGATGTCCATAGTAGAGGAACGATCATCAGATGGATGTAGATCATGCTTCACGGTTAGATGTAGCTGGGATAGTGGACAAATAGAGTAGCCTTGCAAAGCGAACGAGTAGAGTTTGCTCTGCAAGGCTGTTTTTATGAATAAGACCTAAGTGTTTCAAAGTTTACTCGGGCTGTTTAGTTGGTTCGTTCGTAGGTAGATCGAGTGCTGGCTTGATCTGCTTGCTATGTTCCGGACCGTTGGTAAATCGCTTAATCATTTTCTCAATATCCAGACCGGATACGTCTTTTAACATTTGTGGAGCAGTCGCCATGAGTTGTGTGACATAGTTGCTTACCCGTGCTGCTCCTTCACCATTGCCTGTGTCAACGACAGTGAGCTTGTCGATGGACTTGAGTGGCTCTGCGACTTTGCCAGCGAGTTCTGGCATCATCTTAACGACGATATCGAGTACAGCAGCTTCGCCAAACTTCTCGAACGCTTCAGCAAGCTTCTCCTTCGCTTCTGCTTCGGCTAGACCACGCAGGCGGATGACTTCAGCTTCAGCCGTACCACGCGCACGTTCAGCATCGGCAATCGCCAGACCTTCTAAGCGTTTCTGTTCAGCGAGGGCCTTGGCCTCGGCTTCGATACGATACTGCAGAGCATCCGCTTCCAGTACTTTGCGTGACTTCTCAGCTTCGGCAGATTGAACAACGGCATAGCGATCCGCATCGGCCTTCTTTTTCACTTCTGCATCATACTGTTTCTCACGACGGAGAATTTCTTTGGCTTCCAGATCAATCTCACGTTCTTTGCGAACAATTTCGACACGCATTTGTTCCTCAACAACGCTTTGCTTGGAACGTGCTTCTTGAATGAAGTATGCTTGGTCTGCTTCCGCACGAGCAAGATCTTGGTCTTTTTTGAAAGCAGCAACCTTTAATTCTTTTTCTTTGGAAGCTTCAGCAATGTTCGTATCTCTGAGCAACTCGGCTTTCATTCCTGCTTCTTCCGCTTTGGCCTTTTGGATACGGGCATCACGAACAGCTTCTGCCTCAGCAATGTCTGCATCACGTTTAACGGCTGCGATACGTGGTTTGCCGAGTGCATCTAAGTATCCGTGCTTATCTCGTACGTCTTTAATCGTAAAGGATACAATTTGCAGACCCATCTTTTTTAAATCTTTAGCGGCAACTCCCTGTACTTCCTGAGCAAATCGATCGCGGTTGCGATATACTTCCTCGACGGTCATGGAACCAAGAATCGCGCGCAGATGACCTTCGAGTACTTCTTGAGCCTCACTCTTCAGCGCTTCGGTAGGCTTGCCAAGGAATTGCTCTGCAGCGGTTGCAATATCTTCTACAGTACCGCCTACCTTAATGATCGCTACAGCGTCTGTCATGACCGGTACACCTTGTTCGGTATATACTTCTGGTGTCATTACATCAAGCTTGTGTGAGAGTAGGGATAGAAATTGTGATTGCTGGAAGATTGGCAGGATGAATGCACCACCGCCGCGGACAATTTTCATTTTGCGTCCGGATTCGTCGGTGGATACGTTCTTGCGTCCCAGATAAGAACCGGTGACGATCATTGTTTCGTCTGGGCTGACGGTCTTGTAGCGTGCCCAGAATGCAAGGCCAAGTACGAGTATGACGCCAATAACGATTAATGGGATGATCAATGCTTCACTAAACTCCATGAGATACAGCTCCCTCTATATTTATTTGTATAGGCAATGCCTGAATACACATGAATCCATAAATCGAATCGAAGTGAGAATGTAGGATTTAAGTCCTGTAACAGAAGAGCAATGATGTTAATGGGTTGGACGGAGTGTTTCCTCGTTGAGCGGGGATACATACAGCGTATCTCCCTTTACTTCAACAACGACGATGGTCGTTCCGGAAGGAATGGCTTCTTTGTCGAAGGAGGCTGCAATTTGATTCGTTACTCCAGCTCCGATTCGAACAATGACCTCTCCATAGCCAGCAGCCGGAATCGGAACATTGACCTCCCCAACCTTACCTGCAAGTTCTGTAATGGAGAATCCAATGGAGTTCTCACTATTCTCCATAGGCCTTACATATAGAAAATAGACACCAATGGATACTACAAGTGCACCAGCAAGAGCGGTGAGGAGAATGGTTGTAGAAGACCAAGCTGTATAACGGCTAAGCAGGACTCCGACTGCGCCAAGTGCGGTTAAGCCGCTTACGAGTATGGTTGGCTGAAGTACCGCAAGGTGACTGTCGCCAACTAAACCATCGACTACATGGCTGAGGACCTCTCCAATCAGAAGTGAGACGATGGCGTACAAAACGCCGAATATCAGCAATCCCCAATATAACGTGTGCATGACGATGCGCTCCTTTCTCATCGCTTGAAGGAAGTGACGCCTGCAGCGAATGGGCAGTTATGGAAATATATACGTAATTGGCGGAACTTTGTTTCAACTTCGACTTCAGACCAGTCCAGTATAGGCTCGATCAAAGGTCGGTCAGGTCCCCCGACTTGAGTCTAGGATCAAAAACCGTCCCCGGCCTGTTTTGGGCAAGTGCATTTCCACCTAAAATAAAGACATAAGCAAGACACGACGAAAGGTGGTGACGAACCGAATGCAAACGAACAAAGGTAACACATTCGCTTTTGTACTGATCGCACTGGGAGGAATCATATTACTAAGCAAGTTCGGGATTCATCTGGGCAGCTGGTTTGGCTACTTGTTCCCTCTCATTCTGATTGCGCTTGGCTACTATGGAGTGAAGGCAGGGAATTCATTCTTCGGATGGATCTTTATCATTATCGGAGCGATATCGTTGATTGGCAAGTTGTCCTGGATCATCGGTATCATCGTTGCCGTAGGATTGATTGGTTTCGGGATATCGATGTTGGGAGGCAAGCGCAACAAGAGCCATCCGTTTTAACAAAGGTGATTATTAATAATTGCAAATAGTCGGTTCAAGGAGGGTAAGGCTGAATGAGTGGTATTTTGAAAAGGGTTCGCGACATTACGATGGCTACATTGAATGAACGGTTGGATAAGGTTGAAGATCCTGTTCGCTTGATTGACCAGTTTCTGATGCGTACACGCCATGATATTAATGAGGCAGACCGCCTCTATCAACAATATGTCATGCATGCGAATCAAATGAGAAATCAAATGAATCAAGCACAAGAATTATGTTCTCGCAGAGAGCAGCAAGCGATGCTGGCCTTAAAGGCGGGTGAGGAATTCGCAGCCAAGATTGCATTGCAAGAGAAGCTGATGCATGAGGATAAGGTGCAGCAGTATTCAGAATTGTACGAAAAGAGCAAGGATGCGATTCTTGAGCTGGAAGAGCAATTGAATATGCTCAAGAGCGAATATCAAGCTGTATATGACAAGCGCCAATATTACATCGCTAGAATGCAGACCGTTCGCTTGCAGCAGCAAATGAACGAGCGCTTCGGACAATACGGTGTGGGGCAAGTGGACAGCATGTTCCGCAGACTCGAGGATCGAGTGTCCGGGATGGAATGGGAAACGCAAGGCATTCAAGATGTACGCCGCATGAGCGGCCAAACGATGGGCAACATCAACCCGGAACGGGATATGGCTTTGAAGCGCGAAATGGAGCGCCTGAAACAAAAATTAGATTCAGCAAAGGAGTGAAGTAAGCCATGAACAGAAAGTTGTACCGTTCGACACGGGATCGTAAAGTATGCGGTCTCCTCGGCGGCTTAGGTGAATGGCTTGGATTCGATGTCACTCTGCTGCGTGTCCTGTTTGTAATCGGAGTATTCTTCTCGGCGTTCACACTTATCGCCGTATACTTTGTAGTATCACTAGTAGTACCTAAGGAGCCGTACCAGCCATTTGGACCTACCGGTTATGGCGCAGGCCCATACGGAGGCGGCTATCAAGGTCAACAAGGTTACCAAGGCGGCTACTCCAATGATCCCAACTATTACAACGGACCACGAGCAGCAGGGCCTACGAATCCATACGGCTCCTCCACATATGGTGGAGTGAAGCAAACCAACAGTTATGATGCGAATTATGCATCTTCTAATGATTCTTCCATCGATTCGATGATGATGGATATTGAGAAAAAAGCGTTGAAAAAAGAAATCGAAGAACTTCGCCAAAAAGTAGCGAAGTACGAGAGAGGGGACAAATAAGATGGGTGTATTCAAACGTATTAAAGATATGACTAAGGCTTCTGTACATGAGTTGTTGGATAAAGTAGAAGATCCAGTGGTAATGCTGAATCAATATCTGCGCGACATGGAGGAAGAAATCCATGATGCGGAAGTAACAGTTGCCAAGCAAATGGCAAGTGAGCGCCAAATCAAGCATCGTTATGATGAAGCTATTCGCTTTACAGCTGACCGTGAAGCACAGGCAGAACGCGCATTGAAGTCAGGCCAAGAGGAAATGGCACGCAAGTTCCTGGAAGAAAAACTGTACTATGATCAAAAAGTTGCTGAATACAGCGACTTGCATGCCCAAGCACAGGGCCATGCGGAAGAGTTAATGCATCAGCTGCGCTCGATGAAGGATGAATTCTACAAGCTGCGCAACAAACGCAATGAATTGGCTGCACGTGCACAAATGGCGAAGGCACGCAAGCAGATGTCTTCCATTACAAGCAACCATTCCATCGAGTCAGGTTCTGCGACTCGCGGATTCCATCGCATGGAAGAGAAGATTATGCAATTGGAAGCAGAAGCTGAAGTCATGCGTGTCCCTTACGGCGGATATGCAGGCACTTCATCCAATTACCAGCCGCCAGTAGATGTAGAGAAGGAAATGAAGGTTAACGAGCAATTGGCAGCATTGAAGCAAAAATTGGGTCAAACGGAGCAATAAATCCTTGGGGGATGTCCAAGGTTGTGATATGCTAACATAGGTAGCTTACGGCGATGCGCTAGCATCGCCGTAAGTGCTATCCGCGAATATTTGTGACAGGAGGTGCGACATGAATAAAAACAACCGTTTGCTTGCATATATTCTTATCGTCTTCGGGTTGCTCATTTTGATTGGCAAGTGGCTTAGTTTCGTAACGTTTGTCGCACTTGTAATGCTGTATTTGGGCATACGCAAAGTTCGTGCTGCAGAATTGCGTGTAGGGTACACCTTGCTAGGTATCGGCGGAACACTGTTACTTTTGGAACATTTAATGCTATTCGTCGGAATCATCTTGATTTCGTTAGGGATATTCTATTCGCGTGCCCGCAAAGACCAGAAACATGATCATGTCGAAAAGCGCCAGAATATTACGTCCAGCCTGAAGTGGGATCGAGTTCCGTATATTTTGCATAGCCAGAGCATGTGGCATTTCATTGGGGAAAGTGATATTGATTTGTCCTTAGCGATATTGGAAGAACCGGAAACCACCCTCATCTTTCAAGGTGTATTAGGTGACATGGACATTATGATTCCAGATGACATTGGTGTATATATCGAAGCTACGGTCATATTTGGACAAATTGATGTGGGACGCGACAAAGAAACCGGATTTTTGAACAAGTGG
Source organism: Paenibacillus sp. NAIST15-1 (assembly GCF_001894745.1). Lineage (GTDB taxonomy): Bacteria > Bacillota > Bacilli > Paenibacillales > Paenibacillaceae > Paenibacillus_B > Paenibacillus_B suaedae. The sequence goes on along the minus strand of NZ_BBYF01000012.1, from coordinate 194,647 downwards.
ACGTGGCGATCGCCGAATTACGAGTTTACGGAGCAAAAGGTGAAACTCCATATTTCTTACCTCGTAGGAGATATTGATGTCAGGTTGCACATGTAGGACAGTTAGCGGAGAAAGGAGATGCAGAGGCCGGTATGGAACCGAAAAAGCATGTGAATATGGTAGTACGATTAATGGGCGAGACGCTTCTCCTTTCTATCATACTATTCTTTGTCATCATTTATTTGATGCAATCATATGGTTATGTGCAGCCATTTGAGACTTGGATCGACGGAGTGAAGGCGACATTATCGGTGTTGTTTGTCGTTGCAATCATTACGTCGATATTTGCGTTCTACCAAGGTTATCGAATGAAGCGTCGGGTGGAATTGCTGCGCGAATCGATGCTGCTCTTGGAGAAGGGGAATCTATCGCGGCCGATGCCGGATCTCGGCGATGACGAGATCGGCCAGCTAGCTGAACAATTGGAGCGAGTAAGCAAGCGTTGGGAAGAACAAGTGACTTCGATGCAGCGCTTGTCCACGAATAATGCGCAATTGGCAGAGCAGGCTCGGATATCTGCGATTATCGAAGAGCGGCAACGCTTGGCGCGGGAGTTGCATGATGCGGTAAGCCAGCAGTTATTTGCAATATCAATGACAGCTACCGCTGTACGGAGAACACTGGATGTTGATTTTGATCGAGCGGTGCGGCAGGTGGAGCTGATTGAAGAAATGGCTTCCGTTGCCCAGTCTGAGATGCGAGCGCTGCTGCTTCATTTGCGGCCTGTACATTTGGAGGGAAAAGGCTTGACTCAAGGCTTGGCGGAGCTGATCCGCGAGCTTCAGTCCAAAATTCCAATTGAAATCCATTGCGAGATGGATGATCATATTGGATTAGTGAAGGGCGTTGAGAATCATCTGTTCCGGATTGTTCAGGAGGCGTTGTCGAATACACTGCGGCACTCGAAGGCATCACGGATGGAGATCAAGCTGCAAAATCGAGGGGATTTCGTTCGTTTACTCCTTCGTGATAATGGGATAGGATTTGATTGGGACGATAAGAAGCAAGCAAGCTATGGCCTTCGTACGATGCAAGAGCGGGTAAATGAAGTGGGTGGCTCCATTCAGTTCATTACCGCACCTGACAAAGGAACCCGGATCGAAATTCGAGTGCCTGTCATGAGAGAAGAGCCTGGTCTGAAGGAGGAAGAGTTGAACGATGGAGATGGAAACATCGATGATGGACAATCCTATTAAAGTATTGTTGGTAGATGACCATGAAATGGTTCGCATCGGCCTTGCTGCAGTACTGAATACAGAAGAAGGCATTGAGGTCGTAGGGGAAGCAAGCAACGGGATGGACGGAATACGTCTTGCTCAAGAGTATAAGCCTGATGTTGTGCTTATGGATCTTGTGATGGATGGTATGGATGGTATAGAGACAACCCGCAAGCTGCTGCAGTTGTATCCTGACTGCAAAGTGATCGTACTTACAAGTTATTTGGATGATGAAAAGATGTATCCTGTCATTGAAGCTGGAGCATTCAGTTATTTGCTGAAGACGTCCCGAGCTACAGAGATTGCTGAAGCCATCCGGGCGGCTGCAAGAGGCCAATCTGTGCTTGAGTCCCAGGTAGCCTCCAAGATGATGAATCGATTCCGCCAGCCAGCACAGCCAACTGCGGCGCATGAACAATTGACAGAGCGTGAGATGGACGTACTTCGTTTATTAGCGCAGGGGAAATCCAATCAGGATATCGCGGATGATCTGTTTATTGGGATTAAGACAGTTAAATTCCATGTTACGAATATATTGGCGAAGCTTGGTGTGGAGGATCGCACGCAGGCAGCGATTTACGCTTATAAGAACGGATTGGCTGAATAGCCGAGAACCCGAGCGCTTTCCTAGGAGAGTGTTCGGGTTTTTTTCGAATGAACTGAGAAGAGGATGCAGGAATTCTAGATAAAAAGCAGAAAAAATAAGGAAACCAGACCCAAATCAAGAGCGAGGCGTCCACCAGGGAAGAAGGGACTGGCTCTATATGGATCGAATGCGCTTGTATATACTTGATTTGAAGTGTCAGCAACTTGAAGCGATCTGTTTTTCTTTTTCCCTCTGCGCTTCTTAACTGGGGAAGGTTCAACGGATGCAGCAGAAGCGCGCGAGGTAGTAACAATATCGCCGTTCAATATCACTTTCCCTCCCTCACAAGAGGTAAGCCGTCCTATATATTGATCTCCATTCTGCATCACAACACAGACCGGGCGGCCACACAGCAATCGAATGAATGTCTCGTCTATCGGAACGGGAACCACGGTTGGTCAGCCTCCATTCTTGGTTGAATGTATATGTCAGTAGTCTATTCCATGAACGAATGCTAGGTATGGTCATACACCTAGAATCAGCCCGCCTAATTCTAAGAGGTGCTACACTTCGATAAGGTAAGGTGATGGAAGGATGCATGCAGTACGCCGTTCTGCCGTTGCGGCAGTAGGATTGGTGTTGTTAGCATTATGCGGTGCCATTGCACTCATCGGAAGCAATGATCGATGGCAATTGGCTGGGAGTCGGGAATCGGTCGAGAAGCTTGATCTTGTGAAGCGGGTGAACATGCTGTGGGTGCTTGCTGAATTGGTCGGATCCGGGAAATTCCAGACTACGGTGCTCATTCAAGGGAATTATGCAGCTGATGGCAGCAAGGAGAAGAACCTCGAACAGTGGCAGAAGGATGCAGGAATCACAGCGCACCTGATACGCAAGGAAGAACAAGGCAAGGAGGCGTATCGCGGAATTTATATATCGGATTCGATAGAAGCAGCGATTCTGTGGTTTCAAGAAGAGGATGGGCGCGTATACTATACGATATCCATACAGGGATCAGCCAGAACCGGTATGACTCAGTCAGCTGCAGAAGGGGAACAACTGATGAAGAAGCTATCATCTCATTACGGGGCAGAATGGACGGCTACCGTTCAGACAGTAGCGAGCCAATCGCTGAAGGACAGCTTCGAGAGGGCTGAGCGATCGCTACGGGAATGGGGACAAGCAGAACCGCTTGACCGCTATGAGGATGAGCGTACGATCAGTGTATCTTATCAGACGGACTATATGGGTTCAGGGGTGCAAATGAAGCATGGAAATGCAAATTTGCAGCTTGCTGTTCATGAAAACAGGGACAAGGGAGAAACCCGCATATCTTTCGGTACACCGTTGATTGCCGGTGAATATTAATGAGAATGGATTGAGAATTGCGGCTGGATAAGGCAATGAGAATTATACTTGACGTCAAGGAAAGAATGGAATCTATACGGTAAGTATGCTAAAATGGCATCACATCCGAAATAGGAACTATATCAGATCTATAAACGAGTGTAAGGATGATGGAGAGAGATGACTGTGATGCAAAATCATGAATCCCAATTGGCAGAAGGCGCCGTATTCTATATATTCGGTGCTACTGGCGACTTAGCTCGCCGCAAATTGTTCCCGGCTATATATAGTCTATATCGCGAAGGCAAGCTAGGAGAACGCTTCGCAGTTATCGGGCTAGCCCGCCGTGCTCGTACGCATGAAGAATTCCGTCAGGATGTGCGTGCGTCTATCGACGAATTTTGCCGTTACCCGGTTCAGAATGATGAGGAATGGAACCGGTTTGCTAAGCATTTTGAGTACAAACCGTTAGATATTAACAATGTAGATGGCTTCCGCGAACTGCGTGAGCAGTCCGAGCATATCGAACGCGAGTACGATATTCCAGGAAATCGTCTGTTCTATTTGGCACTGGCTCCGGAATTGTTCGGCAGTGTATCGCACAATCTTCGTGATGGCGGAATGCTGGAGAGCAAGGGCTGGCACCGCCTCGTAATCGAGAAGCCGTTCGGTTACGATCTACCGTCAGCAGAGAAGCTGAACGAAGAAATCCGTCAAGTATTCAAAGAAGAAGAAGTGTACCGTATCGACCATTACTTGGGTAAAGAAATGGTACAGAACATTGAAGTTCTTCGATTTGCGAATGCATTCTTCGAGCCGCTCTGGAACAACAAGCATATTGCGAATATTCAAATTTCCCTATCTGAGACAGTTGGGGTTGAAGAGCGTGGAGGCTATTACGATCATGCAGGTGCATTGCGCGATATGGCGCAGAACCATATGCTGCAAATGCTCACGATGATTGCAATGGAGCCGCCTAGCCGCCTGCATCCGGAAGATATCCGCGATGAGAAGGTGAAGGTGCTTCGTTCCTTGCGCCAATACCCAGAGCAAGAGGATGTTCACCGCAATGTCGTGCGTGGACAATATTCCGCAGGCTCGATGAATGGCAAGGAGCTTCCTGGCTATCGTGAGGAAGATAAGGTGAATCCTGCATCTGTTACGGAGACATATTTTGCAGCACGTGTATTCGTTGACAACTTCCGCTGGGCGGGAGTACCGTTCTACATTCGGACAGGCAAGCGTCTGCCAGTGAAGACGACAGAAGTTGTGGTTGAATTCAAGAACATGCCTACGAATGTATACCTCGGACAGAAGCATAAGCTGGAGCCGAACTTGCTCGTTATCCGCGTAAATCCGATGGAAGGCATCTACGTGAAGCTTAATGGTAAGAAGCCTGGGGCGGAAGGCGGCATTCAACCGCTTGCGATGGACTTCTGCCAAAGCTGCATGGTCGGCATCAATACGCCAGAAGCGTATGAGCGTCTGATCTTCGATGCTGCTCGCGGCGATTCCACGTACTTCACGCGTTGGGACGAGGTGGCTACTGCATGGTCATTCGTTGATAATATCGCGAAGGCATGGAAGAAATCTAACGAAGATCTGTTCGCTTATCCGGCAGGCTCTTGGGGCCCTGAGCAAGCAGACAAGCTTCTGCAAGAGGATGGATTCCACTGGTGGCCTGTTAATGGACAGGAAGAAAGTGAAGTTGTCTGGACGAAGTAATTCGTTTCCCATAGATTGATAATCAGCTGTGCCCTCTACAGGGGCACAGCTTTTTTGGTTGAAGGCAGTTTATAGCGAATGGCTGCTTCGCCTTTTCATGTGTCGATCTCGTGACTGTGAAAACAGGATGATTTTAATCCCTATCAAAAAACTCGGAAAAACTATTGTCTTCTGAAAAAAATATAGTTATACTAGATTCCATAGTCTTGTTAACCATCTATCGGGAGGAATCAACATGAAACGCAACAAATTATGGATTATCGGACTGCTCACACTTATCGTCCTTGTGGTGAGTGCGTGCGGTAACAATTCTACTCCTGCGAAGGATTCAACGTCTTCTATGGCGGAAGGGACAGGCCAACCGAAGGATGGAGGCAATATTATTATTGCAGTACAAGAGGATCCTCGTGTATTGAACCCATTGTATTCGAATGACCGTGTTACGTTGACGATAAATCAAACCTTGTACGCACCATTGTATACGGTGGAAGACGGAGGCAAGAAGAAATTCGTACTCGCGGAGAGCATTACTCCATCGAAGGATTTCTTGACTTACACGCTGAAGCTTCGCAAAGGATTGACATGGCATGACGGCAAGCCGCTTACAGCAGATGATGTTGTCTTCACAATCAACAGCATCTTGGATGAGAAGCAGCACAGCACGGATCGTGAATCCTACATTTTCAACGGCAAGCCGTTGCAGGCGAAGAAAGTAGATGACGTAACTGTCGATTTGGTTCTTCCACAGCCATCTGCTTCCTTTGAAGGAATCTTTGCTTCGTTCAAGCCGATTCCGAAGCATATCTTCGAAGGCGAAGCTGATATTGAGAAGAGCACGAAGAATGCAGCTCCAATTGGTTCTGGCGCTTATAAGTTCAAAGAATATCGCCCAGGCGAATATGTAACATTGGAGCGCTTCGATAATTATTTCGCAGGCAAGGGTCATCTGGATCAAGTCATCTACCGCATTGCGAAAGATCCGAATGCAGCGAACCTGGCATTGCAGAACGGTGAATTGAATATGCGCAAGGTTGAACCAGCGGATTACAACAAGTTGAATACGAGCGGCAAGCTGAACATGGTTGTATACCCTGAAGGCCGCTTGAACTATCTGGTGTTCAATATGAACATCGATGCGATGAAGAAGAAGGAAGTCCGTCAAGCGATTTCCTATGCAATTAACAAGCAAGAACTGATTCCGCTAGCTTATGGCTCTGCAGAATTTGCAGACCCAGCGGCGTCCATCTTTACACCGGATACAACGTATTACACAGCGGATGTTGAGAAGTATGACTACAATGCGGAGAAAGCCAAAGAATTGCTTAAGCAGGCTGGCGTAAGCAACTTGAAGCTGAAGCTTGCTTACTCGAATGCAAGCAAGATTCAAACAAGCCAAGCACTCTACATTCAACAAAAGCTGAAAGAAGTAGGTATTGAAGTTGAATTGCTGCCGCTTGAATCCGGCACGTTCTCCAATATGTCGCTTGATCCGAACAACACGAAATTCGATTTGTCCTTCAATGGTTATGTAATGGGAACTGAACCGGATTCGTACAAATCGCTCTACTTGAGCAATCAACTGTACAACTACGGCCATTACAACAACCCAGAACTCGATAAACTGTGGGAACAAGCTGCTGTAGAGATGGACAGCACGAAGCGTGGCGAACTGTACAAGCAAATTCAACAAACGATTGCCAGCGAGGCGGTTGTATATCCGATTGCAAACGACAAAGCGATCATCGCGGTAGACAAACGTTATGGCGGTCTTGATGAAGCGGTTGCGAAGCCGGTCTTCATGTTCGAAGATTTGTCCAAACTTTATCTGAACTAAGCACGATAATTTGATATCGAACATAAACATCCAGAATACAGGCGCCAGCAAGGGCTGGCGTCTGCACGGAGGGAATTGAATTGCAGAAATACATCTTGCGACGCGTTCTGCAAGCCATTCCACTGCTCTGGTTTATTTCAATCGTATCATTCGCGCTCATTAAACTAGCACCGGGAGACCCGGTGCTTTCGTTCGTCACACCGAACATGAACGCGGAGGATGTAGAGCGAATCCGTCATGACCTTGGATTGACGGAACCGATTATTGTGCAGTATTGGAACTGGCTTAAAAATGTATTTTCAGGAGATTTAGGTTATTCACTGATGAGCCATCGGCCGGTGACGGAGCTCATTTTAGAACGGCTGCCTGCGACGATTGGCCTTATGGGATCCGCTATGTTGATCTCACTTCTCATTTCGGTACCACTTAGCATGTACGCTGCGTCACGTAAAAATCGTCTCAGTGACCGCGGCCTTAGCCTGCTGTCTTATATCGGAATCTCGATCCCGAGCTTCTGGTTTGGCATTATGCTGATTTATATTTTTGCGTTGAAATTAAACTTGCTCCCAAGTATGGGGATGCGAACAATCGGGGTAGATTCCGCACTTGATATTTTGAAGCACGGAATTCTGCCTTGTACGGTACTGACTTTCATGAATGTATCGGTCTATATGCGTTACATTCGTTCGCATACGATAAGTCAGCTGGAAGAGGACTACGTTCAAATTCAGTACGCTTACGGAGCTACTCGCGGCACGGTATTGCGTCGTCATGTGCTGAAAAATGTTCTGCTGCCTGTCATTACAATTCTCGGTATGTCCTTCCCTGAACTGATTGCCGGAGCATTCATTACGGAATCGGTATTCTCATGGCCAGGGATGGGGGCACTCGGGATTACTTCGGTATTTCAGCTGGATTACCCTGTCATCATGGGCATTACGATGATCTCTTCCGTTATGCTGGTTGTCGGGAACTTGGTTGCTGACCTGCTGTACGGCGTAGTAGATCCACGAATTAAGACAACGGGGTGAGTCAGATGAACCGAATGATATGGCGAAATATCGCTACACAATTGAAAGAACAGAAGCTGGCTCTGGTAGCATTGATTCTACTCGCGGTTCTCATTATCGCTTCCACCTTGGCATTTTTGAGCCCGCATGATCCCGACAAGATGGTCGTGACGGAGACACTTCAGTCCCCAAGCGCATCTCATTGGTTCGGTACAGATGACCAAGGGCGCGATGTGTTCGCACGGGCATTGTATGGCGGACGTATTTCACTTAGTGTCGGATTTTTGTCGATGTTTATCGCAGTGCTGGTAGGAACTGCTGTAGGTACAATTAGTGGTTATTTTGGCGGCTGGATTGATAATACGTTGATGCGTATCGTTGATATTTTAATGTCGATACCATCCTTCTTCTTAATGCTTATTCTGAATGCTTACTTGAAGCCAGGGATTACCACGATCGTGCTGATCATCGGCCTGCTTAGCTGGATGAACATATCCCGAATTGTGCGTGCGGAGACATTGTCCGTCAAGGAGCGGGAATATGTCCTGTATGCGCGAGTATCAGGCCAGAGCACGTTCGGCATCATTTGGAAGCATATCATTCCGAATATTATGCCTACGATTATTGTTACGGCGACGATCAATATTGCAGGGGCAATTATGATGGAGTCGTCACTAAGCTTCCTTGGTCTCGGGGTACAGCCGCCGAACGCGTCATGGGGAAGTATGTTGAACAGCGCACAAGGATATATCGGGGAGGCGCCTTATATGGCTTTGTTCCCTGGATTGCTTATCTTGGTTACAGTGCTGTCGTTCAACTTCCTAGGCGATGTGCTGCGTGTTGCCTTTGAACCAAAAGCGAATCAACGTTAGTCCATTATAAGCTGGGTTAGGTTCTAGGATGCAGTGTGTGCACTGTAGAGAGCAGATAGTTGGATCGTCTAACGATACAGATGCAGGGCTAACGATACTATACAACGGAGTGAGACTTATGAATGAACTGCTATCCGTTCAACAACTGAGAACTTCGTTCCACACACGCGACGGAGAAGTGCAGTCTGTCCGGGGCGTCAGCTTCGATGTTCATGAAGGCGAAGTCATCGGCATCGTCGGTGAATCAGGCAGCGGCAAGAGCGTGACAGCGAAGTCTCTCATTGGATTAATACAACATCCGGGACAGATTAAGAGCGGTCAAGTGCTGTTCCACGGAGATAACCTATTAGATATGTCAGAAAAGGAATTGCGGCGCATTCGGGGTAATCGGATTGCAATGATTTTCCAAGATCCGATGACGTCGCTAAATCCGGTAGTTAAGGTAGGCGCACAGATCGTAGAGGTATTGCAGCGTCATCAGAAGCTGTCGAAGACGGAAGCACGAAAGCGGGCAATCGAACTGCTGCGTCAGGTTGGTATTCCTTCGCCCGAGCAGCGCATCGATCAGTACCCGCATGAATTCAGCGGTGGGATGCGTCAGCGGGCCATGATCGCAATGGCGCTCTCCTGCCAGCCCGAGCTGCTTATTGCAGATGAGCCGACCACTGCGCTCGACGTCACGATTCAGGCACAGATTCTGGGATTGATGAAGGAGCTCCGGGATACGACGCGGACCGCCATTCTACTCATTACGCATGACTTGGGCGTTGTAGCGCAAGTGTGTACGAGGGTTATCGTCATGTATGGCGGGTTGATTATGGAAGAGGGTACGGTTGAGGATATCTTCGAGCGTCCTCGTCACCCATACACGAAGGGATTGCTTCGCTCGATTCCGAAAGTATCGACAGGGACACGCGAGCGTCTCGCTACGATTGAGGGAACGCCGCCGAACCTGCTACATCCGCCGGAAGGCTGCCCATTTATGGAGCGCTGCCCTTCTGCGATGGACAAGTGCAGACAAATGCCTCCGGTCGTTACGACCGATCCAGGTCATCGTTCGCTATGCTGGCTTGTGCATGAAGAAGAAGAGCAGCGTCTGGAACGATTGGAGAGGGGGCTGTCAAATGAGTAACCAAAAAGAAATTTTGCTAGACGTTCGTGGACTAAAAAAGTACTTCCCAGCCTCCAAATCACTGCTCGGCCGTCCACAGAAAGTATTGAAAGCAGTAGATGATGTCAGTTTCCATATTCATAAAGGGGAGACGTTCGGACTTGTCGGAGAATCAGGCTGTGGGAAGTCAACGACAGGACGTTCGATTGTAAGACTATATGATGTAACGGATGGAGAAGTTCTGTTCGACGGTCAAAACATCGCGACAATGAACGAGAAGCAGCTGAAGCCGTTCCGCAAGCGAATGCAGACGATATTCCAGGATCCCTATTCTTCGTTGAATCCTGGCATGAACGTGACTCAACTCATTAGTGAACCGATGGCGATCCATGGCGTCGTGAACCGGAAGGATCAGCGTAATATGGTATTGTCTTTGCTGGAGAAGGTAGGACTGAAGCCAGAGCATGCGGAGCGTTATCCGCATGAGTTCAGCGGCGGTCAGCGTCAACGGATCAGTATTGCGCGCGCACTGTCGGTACGGCCTGAGTTCATCTTGTGCGATGAGCCAATCTCGGCACTTGACGTATCCGTACAAGCCCAAGTGGTGAATATGCTGGAGGACTTGCAGGAAGAGTATGGGTTGACTTATCTGTTCATCGCGCATGACCTATCCATGGTAAGACATATATCGGATCGGATCGGCGTGATGTACTTGGGCAAGCTGGTCGAGGTCGCTCCTAGCGATGATTTGTACAACCATCCTGCACACCCCTATACGCAGGCGCTGCTCTCCGCAATCCCTGTACCGGATCCGAAGCAGGCTGGTTCAGCGATCTCGATGCTTCAGGGAGATTTGCCAAGTCCGCTCGCAGATATGCAAGGGTGCAAGTTCGCATCGCGTTGTCCATTTGCCACGGAACGCTGCCGTCAGGAGGAGCCGAAGTGGCGGGAAATCTCGCCTGGGCATTATGCGGCTTGCCATTTGAATGATGGTCAAGTGTAAGTGGTGCAATTATATTAGCTCGTATAGCAATTACGAGAGGTGATGGGTTTCCTATAGCTAGTATGATATAATGCTAGATATTTGTTAATCTATGCCAATGCACAATTGTGAGGAGAGTGGAATAGTTGTCTACAGAGACTCGGGTATCGCAAAGTACCGCGATTATGATAGAACGCGCTCGTCGTAAGGGCATTACCGAAGAGCAGCTGTTGCATGCAGCACGCACAGGAGATGTTAGCGAACTCATTACGATTAATGAAGAGTGGTATACGTATGACGACTTCGTATCCTATGCGAACGAACATGATGAGCCGCTTGCTCAAGCAATTGCAGAGGGATATCGGATGACATTTAACACGAATAATGGTCTGTCGATATGGCTGCAAGAGCGCTTCGATGTGCAAGAGGGAGAGCATTATACCAAGGAAATGGGTCGTATTTCAGGATTGAAGCTGAGTGCAGCTGATGTCGAAGTAATTCGCTCCTCATTGGCCTTGAACTGGACATTAGTTGAAGGGTCCGCTGCGGATGGAGCGGGTACGGTAACACTGGTTGTCCGCGCTCTGCTTGAGCAATCATAAGTAGTTAATAATACGTATTATGATATAATCGAATCGTCCATTCTCTCGATGAGAGGATGGGCGGTTTTTTAGTTGTAAAGTGAATGAGTTCCTAATATAGGGGATAGCTGTTAGGATAGCAGGGATGCAGTAACGAGGGATTAGAGATATTTCATATTCTTTGAAGGTTGTTCTCGTTACCCATTTATAGGTTTACTTATTTTGTGTTACAATAGGACTTACGTGATTTTGTGATGAGAGGGCTAACGATATGAGTAAATTATCCGAACAATTAGCGCAAGAGGTAGAGAAGCGTCGTACCTTTGCGATTATTTCTCACCCAGACGCCGGTAAGACGACATTGACAGAAAAGCTGCTCCTGTTCGGTGGCGCCATCCGTCTCGCAGGTACGGTCAAGGCTCGTAAAGCGAGCAAGCATGCAACGAGTGACTGGATGGAAATCGAGAAGCAGCGTGGTATCTCGGTTACGTCATCGGTAATGCAATTTGATTATAATGGGCATCGGGTTAATATCTTGGATACACCAGGTCACCAAGACTTCAGTGAAGATACGTATCGCACATTGACAGCTGCGGATGCTGCTGTCATGTTGATCGACGTTGCGAAGGGTGTCGAGGCACAGACCATTAAGCTGTTCCAAGTATGTGCGAAGCGTGGTATTCCGATCTTTACGTTCATCAACAAGCTCGACCGTGAAGGTCGCAGTCCGTTCGAATTGATGGAAGAGATCGAGCAGGTGCTCGGAATTCGTTCTGTGCCTATGAACTGGCCGATTGGTATGGGACGCGGTCTATGCGGCGTATATGATCGCATGAAGAACCAAGTCGAGCTGTTCCAGGATGATAACACGAAGATTAGTGTGAAGAAGGTTGAGGATTACAACGATCCGGCAATTCGCCAAATTGCAGGGGACTATTTGCATGATCAATTGTGTGAAGAGTTGGAATTGTTAGACGTAGCGGGAGACGAGTTTGATTATGAGAAGGTAAAGCGCGGCGAATTGACACCCGTCTTCTTCGGAAGTGCGGTCAACAATTTCGGCGTGCAGACATTCTTGGATAACTTTCTTCAGCTTGCTCCGAAGCCAGCTCAGCGCCAATCGACGGAAGGGCCGATTGAGCCGACGAACGAGAAGTTTACGGGCTATATTTTCAAAATTCAAGCAAATATGAACCCTGCCCATCGGGATCGCATTGCCTTCTTGCGCATTTGCTCCGGCAAATTCGAGCGCGGGATGTCCGTTAAGCATGTACGGGCAGGCAAGGAGATTAAGCTTGCGCAGCCACAGCAATTCCTTGCCCAGGATCGGGATATCGTGCAGGAGGCCTTCCCAGGCGATATTATCGGTCTGTTCGACCCAGGCATTTTTCGGATTGGAGACAGCTTGAGTCAAGGCGGAGAAGTGGTGTTCGATGAGCTGCCAACCTTCTCTCCTGAGATTTTCGCCCGGGTGACGGTTAAGAATGCATTGAAGCATAAGCAGTATCAAAAAGGCGTCGATCAGTTGACTGAGGAAGGTACAATTCAAGTATTCCATTCCGCAGGCGTATTTGATGAGACGATATTGGGCGTAGTAGGTCAGCTCCAATTCGAGGTATTCGAATATCGGATGAAGGCGGAGTACGGCGTTGATGTGATGATGCAGCGTCTAACGTACCAGTTCGCAAGATGGGTAACAGGCAATCCGAAGGATATTGATCCAACGAAGTTCCGTATCAATTCACAGCTCGTGAAGGACAAGAACGGCAATTTTGTCGCATTGTTTGAGAACGAGTATGCGATGCGTACAGCTATGGACAAAATGCCGGATTTGAAGTTTATGGAGACAGCTCCTTAAGGAAAATAGACAACAAGAAGCCCGCCAGATTATTGGCGGGCTTTGTCATTATCCCAGACCCACAGGCCTGTATAGGATGGCAGTACGACACTGCCATCTGTTTCTAGCGTGAGGAACTCGCAGGCGGCGGAATCGAAAAACCAGCTTGTAATCTGCTTGGCCTCCTCCATTGAAGGGAAGCGGAAATGCGTGCTTAATTCCGTGCGCTCGAACCCGTAACGTTCTTCTAAGTCTCGAATGTACGTCCGCAATCCAGGAGGAACTTCGGGAGCGGCTACCCCCGTTCCAAGTGTCTCCCAAATCGCGATACATCCACCGGGACGCAATATGCGTCTCAGCTCGTGCATGATGCGATCTAGTAAACTGCTCTGTTCTTCACTTGTATTCCCTTCACAGGCACCATAACAGATTGTCCAGCCTGCTAGAATGAGATCAGCAGAATGATCAGCAAGCGGAAGCTTGTGGTGCAGTGCTTCATGTGTGGACAGCTTAGCGGCTGTAGGGGCGCTTATTCGTCCCAAGGATACATCAAGCCATATATTGTGCTTTAGCTGCTCTAGCATCGCTTCAGATGCGTCACAGGCTACATAGGAACCAGATTGCCAATCTCTGTTGGGCATGTCAGCTAATACAACTCGAGTAAATCTTCCGGTTCCCGCACCAATTTCGATAATCCGCTCATAATGCCGCTTATTGAGCACCTGCTGTACAGAGTGCCGCCATTCCTGCTCGATATCTTCGTACTGGATCATACGGTCATAATCGGCAGCCTGCTGGGCGTAGACGGTGTCATGATCCGGTTTCATTTTCGTGTTCGCTTGCTTGGTTTCATCCGATTGAGGTACAAGTGTCACTTTGCGATCTTGGGGTTGGGCGGTACTATCCTGCGCAGATTCGATTGTCACGGCTCTTACACCCTCTCTTTGGAAATCGTCAGCATGTGCATTAAATGATTCAACTGTTCCGCCTTTACCTCGAAGCCTTGCTGCTCTAACCATGAAATCAATCTGGAACGATCGGCGAAATATTCGTCGTGGAGTGCTTCAATTCCCTGCACGTCCCCTGCAGCTGTCAGCTCGTCAATAAAGGTAGCGCGATGCGCCTCATCCCGGAACATTAGGTCTGCGATTACAATGCGTCCATCAGGATGAAGTAACCGGATCATCTCGGCAAGGGCGATCTCTTTCTGATCATCGGTTACATGGTGAAGCGCATAGGTCGATATTATGAAGTCAAATTGTTCATCCGCTATTGGCAAAGCCAGCATGTTGCCTTGCAGCAGCCGAATATTCGGCCATTTCTCCCGACATCGCTCGAGCATCGCGTTTGATTGATCAATGCCGGTCATATCTGCCCCTAGGCGCAAGCAGCGGCCAGCCAGATTGCCCGTACCAATCCCAATTTCAAGTCCTCTTTCTCTGGTCTTTGTCTCTTGAATCGCCTCAAGACATACCCTGTCAAGAATGGCCTCATAATCGGCATGGACATCCAATGGCCCCGTACCGTTCGCTACAGCGTGATCATATTGTCCTGCCTGCTTGTCAAAATTCCAGCGGTCGCTCCAATCACTGCGCAGCTTCTGGTAGTGTCGTGATTGTTCGCCTATGGCATGTAAATCGTTCATCATCATCTCTCCCTGATTGGCTTGATCGGAATCATAGCCGTTAAGCAGCTTGTCAATTTGGCCGAGGAGCCGCTTCAGCTCGGTATATTGCAGGGCTAGCTCTTGCCGCTTTTCTAATAAAAAGGGATGGACAGACGCCATATTCCCTTGAGCTGCATCATCAATACAGCAGCGAATTTGCTCGACTGACAAATTCATCTCCCGCAGTGCGCCTATTGTCCGCAGCCGGCTTATATCCGTTTCATTGAATACGCGATAGCCATTCTGTTCTTTGGCGAGCGGAGGCAGTAGACCTTTCTGCTCATAGAAGCGTATTGCTCTCGTTGTCATCCCAAGCTGCTCTGCAGCTTCTTGAATTTTCATGGGGCATCGGCTCCTTGCTTGTTATGCTTTCATTGTATAGTTTGACGCAGCGTCAATGTAAAGCGATATGTAAAAAAAGACGCAGAACCGTTATCCCTCTATTCAAGGGTAATGGGTTCTGCGTCATTGTAATGTGGATATGCATAATTGCATTTCGTGGATGCGGGCAATGTAGATCTGATGATTATTTGCCAGCTTGTTCGTCTTGCAGTTTGCTCTGAAGCGTATCGATAAGCTGCTGACGAGCCTCGCTGCTGCTCGCCTTCCAGATCATTTCGAACAGCACACCCAATCCAGGCAATGCGCGTTCATCGTAATCGATGGAGCCCTCAATCATATCTACGATATCTTCATCGGGCTTGTTTTTTACCTTTTGCACAATGGCTTGACGCAAATTCAATGTGACGGCCACAGGCAGTCCTCCTTCCTTCGCGTGTGCTTGCTTCATGCTATAACATTCCCTGAGATGAGGACAGTCATTCAAGGAAGGGATTCGCGTTTCACCTACGGAGATGGGCATGCTATAATGAAGGGTATAGAATGTTGTCGGAAAATGGGGAAGGTGAACCTATGGCTGCCAAAAAACAATTTGCCATTATCGGTATGGGCCGATTTGGCACAAGTATAGCGAACAGCTTAAGCAAAATGGGATTTGAAGTGCTTGCGATTGATTCGAGCGAGCAGAAAATTCAGGATGTAGCGAATATGGTTACGCATGCGGTATCCGCAGAATGTACGGATGAAGAAGCGCTGAAAGCGCTTGGTGTACGCAACTTTGACGTAGTCGTTGTTGCCATCGGGCAAGATATACAGGCAAGCATCCTGACTACGCTCATCCTGAAGGATCTAGGTGTGCCGACGATCGTTGCCAAGGCGCAGAATGAACTGCACGGCAAGGTATTAAGCAAAATCGGTGCTGACAAGGTCGTATTCCCTGAACGTGATATGGGGATGCGCGTTGCGCACAACCTGATTTCGCCGAATATTTTGGATTACATCGAGTTGTCTGATGACCACAGTATTGTAGAGATTCGTGCGACGCCCCTTATGATCGGCAAGAACTTGAAGGAACTTGATATCCGCGCGAGGTATGGATGCAACGTTATGGCAATCAAGAACAACGGCAAGACTAACATTTCTCCATATGCAGAAGATCGCATTAAAGAAGGAGACGTGCTTGTCATTATTGGGCAGAACGAACATTTGAATACGATGGAGCTGGCATTTTCGGAATCATGAGAGAACCATTGAGCATTACATCGATACAGAATAATAAAGTAAAGAGCTGGGTACAGCTAAAAGAACGAAAGCACCGCAACCGTGAAGGCTTGTTCATCGTGGAAGGCATCCATCTCGTACTGGAGGCTCTGCGCTCTGATATGCAGGTGGATGTCGTGGCGTATGACATGAACAGCGGAATACCGCAGGAGTTGGAGCCATTCCACTTGCAAGAAGAGGGGGGAATATCATCCTCTGGTCGGGCTCCGGGCACGGAGTGGATTGCAGTGACGGATGCGATCATACGCAAATGCAGTGATACCGAGACCCCGCAGCCTGTCTTCGCTATTGTCCATAAGCCTGCTGCATCGGTAGACAGCTTGCTGGCATCACCGAACTCGCTCGTTATTGTTGTGGATGGCGTACAGGATCCTGGCAACCTAGGGACGATTATCCGTACCGCAGATGCAGTTGGCGCAGATGGTGTCGTCATTGGCAGAGGAACCGTTGATCTCTATAATGCGAAGACGATTCGTTCGACGATGGGTTCGCTATTCCACTTGCCGGTTGTAGAGGGGGATTTAGCTGAGCTGCTTCCTGCTGCGCAAGCACGCGGGGTTCGCCTAGCCAGCACGAGCTTGCAGGCAACGCATTCCTGCTATAGCTATGACTATCGACCAGCGACATGGCTTGTCGTCGGCAATGAGGGGCAAGGTGTCTCTCAGAACGTGCAATCGCTCGTGGATGATACGATTATTATTCCAATGCGTGGGCAGGCGGAATCGCTGAATGTAGCCATGGCTACTACAGTGCTGCTCTATGAGGCAATGAGACAGCGTCATTACTCGCAATAGATCCTGTGAATTGGTATAAATGAATATCCCTAAAAAATAGTATTTGAATAGACAAGAGACTGGAAAAGGATTGATTTACTGCACGTTCCTTTGCCCGGTCTTTTTGCATATGCGGGACCTAATCAGAGGAGGTTCAGTTTATTGAAGTATTTCATGAGTGATATACATGGTGAGTTTAATGGCCTCGAAAAATTGCTAAAGTACGCGGAGATCGATTTAACTAAGGATCAGCTTGTGTTCGGCGGGGACTATATCAATCGTGGAAAAGAAAGCGGTAAGGTTCTCAAGAAGATTAAGCAATTAGTAGACACTTATCCTGATAATGTGATTGCGTTGATTGGCAATCATGAGGAAATGATGAGGGATTACTATCAACACGGTGATAAGCTATGGCTGAAACATGGAGGGATCGATACTCTTAAGGATTTTTCGAGGGCATTTGCTGATGAGTCGGAGATGCATAAATACATAGAATGGGCCTGCGGTCTGCCATTACTCTACGAAGATGATGAATTTGTTTATACGCACGCCGGATTAAATCCTCATGAACCGTTATATCAACAGAATAGAGGTATACTTTGGATGTCAGAGTCGGATTTTTACAGCATTCCGAAGTCTATTCTTCAGAGGTTGACCGACAATAAGCCTATCGTTCATGGCCATACGCCAGTAGAGCGAATCTATTTTGACGGAGTTCGTCTGAATTGCGACATGGGTTCGAATACGTACTCGATTAAAGAGGAGCGGGGATTAGGCTTAGTCAATGTGAGTGAAATGATCTATATCGTCTATAAGACAGCTCTGAAAAAAATGGAGACACGCAATGTTTACTGCAGGTAGCAAAAATATTCATTCATATGTTCCTATTATCATACAAAAATGTATGATAATTTCCATTATTTAATTATCTATCAATGTTCTTTTTTTTGCTAGGATGGAAGATAGCGCAATCTATCATCTCTAGTAAAGTGAGGATATCGAAGTGACCTTTCGACGCAAAATTGTATTGTTAACGGCTGTAGCCGCGATGTTTATAACCGGAAGTTTGGCATGGGGAGAATCGAAGAGTGCAAGTTCAGGTTTGCCATTCGATGATATTGCAGGCATATACGGACAGCAGGATATTGTCACCTTATATAAGAAAGGCATTGTGACCGGGTCTGGTAATCGACGCTATGAACCGGAGAAATCTGTGACCCGGGCGGAGTTAATCAGCATGATCAATCGGATGTTTAATTTGCACCCTGTGACAAGCGACATTCCTGCTTATGATGACGTGCCGCGCAGCGCTTGGTATTATGGTGCGGTTCAAGCAGGGTCATTGCTGCATTTGGTACAGGGAACAGGGGAGAGAAGCTTCCAGCCGCAACAGCCTGTAACTCGCCAGGAAGCGGCTGCAATGATTGTGCGGGCGTTCAAGCAATCTACGAAATCCGGCTCTGGCGTATTATCTTATCCAGATTCATTCGATATCGCGAAATGGGCAGTACCGTATGTAAGCATTATGCAAAAGCTGGACCTTATGACTGGTGACGATAAAGGGTTCCGGCCAAATGCTCCGCTGACCCGGCAGGAGACGGCCGTCGTATTGAATCGGGCGCTTCAACGTCCTGATTGGTCGAAGGCTCTGACGAAGACCCCGCCGAAGCGCATCGAGATGGGATGGATGCATGAGCTTTCGACGCAGCAGTATATAGAGAAGGTTTCGGGCTCAACCGTTAATACATTATCGCCAAGATGGTATTTCCTTGATGCGAAGCAGACGGTAACGGATCAAACCGACAAGGCGCTCCTATCGTGGGCGAAGCAGCATGGTAAGCAGGTGTGGGCGCTTGTAGGCAATCGCTTCAATGCGGATTTGACGCATCAGGTGCTTACGGATCCAACGAAGAAGAATGCGGTCATTGCGAAGCTGTCGGGCTTTGTGAAGACATATGGGTTAGATGGTTTAAATCTTGATTTTGAAAATGTGAGACCAGATGATAGACAGGCCTTAACGGTGTTCGTGTCGGAACTGGCGGCTAAGCTGCATCAACAGAAGGCAGTCCTATCTATTGATGTGTCTCCTGACTTGGGGACAGATTGGACGGAGGCGTTTGACTATGCAGCACTTGGCAAGTCTGCGGATTATATGGTGCTGATGAGTTACGATGAGCACTGGGACGGTGCGCCGAATGCGGGATCCGTGTCATCGCTGCCATGGGTGCAGCGCGCGCTGGATAAACTTGTGGAGTCGGTTCCGGCTAACAAAGTCATCGTAGCACTTCCCTTCTATACGAGAGATTGGGCGATCAAAGAAAAAGGTGTTACTTCCCGTGAAATGACATTGAACGAGCAAGGTGAGCTGCTTCGTTCCCGCAAGGTCAAATGGGATGACCGAACATCACAGTATATCGCTGACTTCATGGATCGAGGAATAAGACATCAAGTGTGGGCAGAAGAAAGCCGCTCCCTGAGTTCGAAGTATGCAATGGCGAGCAAGCGCAATGTAGCGGGATTTGCCTATTGGTATGTAGGTGCTGAGACGAACGATGTATGGAAGGCACTAGATAATCAGTGGAGATATTCTTCGTTAACATTTTGATACAGGTTACATGTACGTAATAAATTGAATGGTGAATGAAAAAGTAATGGAGCAAATCGGAATTCAGGAGACTATTTTTATCATTCATATCGAACGAGCAATCCGTGTTAATCTGGTTGCTCGTTTTTTTGTCCTGCAATACATTACACGGTTGAATCCTTCTTTTTTCCCTCGGGCAAGCATACACTGAGAACGTACAGGCTGCTCGTTGCACCGACCGGAAGGGGGAATCGGATGTGAACAGGTGGCGTTCGAGCGGGTTCCGTGCGCGGCGATGGAGATGGCCGAAAATATCTTGGAGCAAACGCCGTCCAGGCTGGAGAGCGTCAGGGTGGCGTCCACGGCCGAGGATGCCAGTTGCAGGTCAATCAGAAGCCAAAAATGTATCATCAGGCTGGAGCAGCAGACAATCGAAGCCGAAGCGAAAACGCAGAGCCTTCTTCATTGCGCTCGTTATTATCACGCTATTGACAGTGCAATTGTTCGTCTACGTGGATAGAAATGTGAAGGGGCCACTCATGCATTTGGCTAAAATTCGTGTAAAGCAAATTGCGACACAAGCCATTAACCGAGCGATTACCGATCAGGTGATGCGTGGACGAGAACTCGATAAGCTGATTGAATGGAAAACCGATTCACGCGGTAAAGTGACAAGCTTCGTCTTGAATTACAACGAGCATATGCGGATTACCTCCGAGACGGTAGATATTGTAGAGTCCTCGCTCAAGAATATTCATGAAATCAGTGACAAGATTCCGCTTGGTCAAGCGCTGGGCAGTCCACTGATCGCTTCCTTCGGCCCACGGATACCGGTTAAGATGGAGCCGCAGGGTGCGGTTAAGGTGGAGTTGAATACCCGCCCCATGGACGTAGGCATCAATATGGTACTGGTTGAGGTGTATATCAAGGTGACGGAAGAGGTTGCGATTGTCATTCCATTCGATCTGGAGCCTGAAGTGGTTGAAACCCAAATTCCAATCTCCTATTTGCTCGTCGTAGGGGATGTTCCAATGTACTATTATGATGGCAAGGGCCAGCCAGTAGGAGCGAATCGGGAAAAAGCCCCTGCCTTGTCGCTGCCTATGCAGTCGGTTCCAAGCAGCGGAGGAAGCGGGAGTATTTCTTCCGGCAGCAAGCAGGAAGGGATAACAGTTCCAGCGCAGACTGAAACGCATGCTGATCCGACAGCTCCGGCCGAGACTGGTGATGTGCAGCAGCATGGCGGTAACGGCAATACTGGATCGTGATCGGATTATGGTGCACAAAGATATGAAATGAAAAGTATGATGAGGCTGTAAGCGATAAAAAATCAATTCTGTATGATAAAGGGAGCATGCATCTGTATCAGATGTGTAATGGAATGTGTATGGGATTCGTATATGAAGAAGGGGCACATTCATCGGTACGGCCGAAAGATGTGCCCTTTTTGCCTTATTTAGAACCCAATCGTTAGCGCCGCTTGGAATTCAGCCGCTTGCGCTTATCGGATTGTTCCCACTGGTACAGAAGCGGGTACGGATCGAACGCGTACTCGACTAAGCCGCGATCGCGATATACGCCATAGTGGAGATGCGGAGGGAACTTGCCTGATGTGCCAGGCTTGCCATATCCAGAGCTGCCAACCCATCCCACTGTCTGACCTGGGGTGACGATATCGCCAACCTTAATATGTTTTTCATAACCAGACAGGTGGGCGTAATAATGATAAATGTTATTCAGATCACGTATGCCGATCCGCCAGCCGCCGTAACGGTTCCAGCCTTTCACCTCAACGATGCCATAGCAGGTGCTGCGCACAGGAACCCCATATCCGGCAAAGATATCGGTGCCTTCATGAATACGATATCCCCCGTAATGCCGTCCCATTCCAAAAGTACTTCGATATGAATAGGAGCTTCCAAGAGGCAATGGGAAAGTGTACTCGAACAGATCTACTTTATCGAAATGCTCGAAAATCCGCGCATACTGCTGGACACGCTGAACAGCACGTGGATTGGAATAATAATGCCACAGTCCATTGCCGAAATCTTCGACATTAGGCCCATAGGCTCCAATGATCGAAGCGACGCTGTAGAGCAAGTCCACATCATTCGAGGCGTCCGCACGCTTGTCCCCGGAACCGTCACGTCCAATACCTCTAAAGATAGATATTGACTTCGGGTTGTCATCATTGATATCCGGGTTCAGCATGCCAGCCCATTTACGGGGATCCACATATACGCCTGTTAGTCGATCTGGATGTTTACGCTGTTTTGGGTTGGCTTTGGTCAACGCCCGCTCGTACTGGTCGATGGCAGCTAATCGGTACCAAGGGATTCCGGTCAGTATCGACATTTGCTCATATAAATTTCGACGCTCTTTCCATACATCCCCTGCCGGGGATGGTGCCTGACCAGAATCTTTGGCAGCTCCAGACTGCTGGCTAGACTGAATCTTCTGCTGCTGTGAACCAGACGGAGCGGCGTGAACCAACACTGCTGAATGTGGTGTCATCAGCCCCAGCCATAAGGCAAGTCCTGCACATAGATAAGATGGAGCTTGTCTCATGTCTTCATTTCCTCCTTATTCCATACCTGAAAAGGTTGATTTAATGTTAGAATGTGCGTAAATGGCCTTTTTATCCAAGCAATGGACACGTAGGTATAGATTTTGAAGGGTTCATGGTATAATACAGAATTAGGTCAAGGTTAAGCGAACAAGAAGGAAGGTAGACTCCATGAAAACGAGAGAGCAGAAGCAGAAACCAGATTGGATACGCATCAAGCTGACTACCGGAGAGAACTATTCCGAGATTAAAGATATGATGCGCTCCAAAACGTTGCACACCGTGTGCGAGGAAGCACGTTGTCCGAACATTTATGAATGTTGGGCAAATCGTACGGCGACGTTTATGATTTTGGGAGACATCTGCACTCGTGCTTGCCGCTTCTGTGCGGTCAATACCGGCATGCCGACGGAATTGGACTTGCAGGAGCCAGAACGCGTAGCAGAAGCTGCAGAGCGCATGGGCTTGCGCCATTGTGTCGTTACATCCGTAGCCAGAGACGATTTGAATGATGGAGGAGCATCGATCTTTGCAGAGACGATCCGGGCGCTACGTCGCCGGTTGCCACTCTGCAGTGTGGAAGTGCTTATCCCGGACTTCATGGGTAATTGGGATGCACTTAAGTTGGTTATGGACGCAAAGCCAGACATTCTCAATCATAACGTCGAGACGGTAGAACGGTTGTCCGACCGTGTACGTGCGAAGGCGAAGTATGAACGCACACTTGAATTGTTGAAGCGTGCGAAGGAAATGCAGCCGAACATTCCTACGAAATCCAGCATTATGCTTGGCGTAGGGGAAGAATGGGACGAAATCTTGCAGACAATGGACGATCTTCGCGCCGTTGATTGCAACATTATGACAATTGGACAGTATTTACAGCCGACGAAGAAACACTTGTTCGTTGAGAAATATTACACTCCAGAACAATTTGCAGAGCTGAAGAACGAAGGATTGAAGCGTGGGTTCAGCCATGTGGAATCGGGACCGCTTGTCCGCAGTTCCTACCATGCGCATGAACAAGTCCAGTCCGCTCATAAGTCTATGGCTACACAAGCGTAATCGTGTTGTTAGCCGCTGGCGATGAGACGGAGTTCGCCTAAAGAGTGACCGTTCGAGAAGCCGATGTTCAGCAGCGGGAAGAATGCATCATCTACTCGATGACCCAGTCTCCTTACAAGTTACTAGCGACTTGTAAGGAGCAGCGGCGGCAATCGGGAGGAGAGGGAGCATGCAGGCCTCTATGTTATGGGAACAACCTCGATAAAGCGCGCTCCTCCGTTCGTGCTTGAGCCTGCTGCGGCAGGGGAAGGGGGAATCACGGACGTGATTCAAATTGGAGGCAGATCGTACGAAGTCATTCATGAGTACAAGAACGCATGGAATCCGGAAGCATTCAAGGGTCGCTATAGCGAAGTACTAGAACGGTATGATTACATTCTAGGGGATTGGGGATACAATCAGCTTCGCCTCAAAGGCTTCTTCCGTGACACTCATGCGAAATCCACTAAGGATAGCGCCTTGTCCGGAATGATGGATTACATTAATGAATATTGCAATTTCGGATGCGCCTATTTCATATTGGAGAGGGTAGGCAACAAGGATGTCCGTGTAAGGGCTGCTGGAGATCAGGGAGATGAAGCAGAACAAGAAGGTGCAGCAGCATTGGAAGCGCCTACTGCGGATTTGCCGCCGCAGCAACCGAAGCAGGGGATCGTACTCCAGCCGAAGCAAAATAATCAGGATGCAGCAGCGGAACCAGCTGCGAAGCCATCCTCGTCTGAGCGTAAGCCTCGTCATTCGCGCAATCGCAATAAGCAGAATCATGGCAAAGGCGGTACACCGAATCAGGCAGGTGCGCAGCCACGACCTGCTGCGGAATCGAAGGAACGGGCAGAGCGGGTAGAACGCGCACCTAAAGAAGTGCGTTCCTAAGCAGACACAGCATAATACCATAGTAGATGGACTTACCGGCACCGCTTCTCATCCGTTCAAGACGAGGAGCGGTGCCGTTTGCATGAATAGGACATAGCAATGCCCGCCGTCCAGTGAACAGCGGGCATTGTGAAGTTGAACTTATACGTTATAACAGCCGTGCTCGTCATATCCGAGGAAGGCTTCACGCACCCGATTCCAGAACGGGAATGGACGATAGCGAATAAATGTTACCTTCTGATCGGCGACTCTACAGCGTATGGAGCACAGCTGCTCCAACGGAATGTTGATATGATCAACCGTCAGGAGCAATTTCTGCTTCTTCTGAGAATGGATGTCGCAATGATGATGCTTCGGCAAAATAAGCGACGATCCAAGCGTACGATACACACGGTTGTTGATGGATGAAATCTCAGCAAGTTGAATCGATGGGATCGAGGGATGAACCATAGCCCCGCCGAGACTCTTATTGTAAGCTGTACTTCCAGACGGAGTAGATACGCACACCCCATCTCCACGGAACATTTCGAACAGTTCGTCATTAATATCAATTTGAGCGACGAGCGTATTTTCTACCCCTTTAAGCGTAAACTCATTCAATGCGATGTATGTCTTGTTGGAGCCGTTGTCATGAGTAGCGACTTGCAGCTCAATTAGCGGATACTTGACGATGCGCGGTGATATTTGATCTTGAGTTCGATTATCTGCAATCAACTGAACGAGCATCTCAATTTCATCTGGCTTCCAATCCGCGTAAAACCCGAGGTGGCCGGTATGGATGCCAACAAATGCAAGTTGATCAAGCTGATCGATGTATCGATGGAACGCTTGAAGCATCGTGCCGTCTCCGCCTATGGATAATACAATATTCGGTTCGTCATCATCACGTACTAGGCCCCGATCGTTGGCCAGTTGGTGGAACGTGTCAGCTAATGCGGCAGATACGTCGTCTCCCCGGTTCATTACTGCGTACTTCAAGGCGTTGGCTCCTTTGCACTGCTTTTCATTAAGATTTATAACGAAGTATATCCAATTCCATATTATACGTTCCACATCTGGAATACAATCGCCATTTCATCTGAAGCAGATTAGCCGTTCCCTTATCTGCCCATTCGATGGAAGTATCGCAGCAATCCAACAGCCGCTGATACGATGCTCAATATAATGATAATGGCGAAGGCTGCTAGAAGACCAGTATGTGTGGCTGACCATGCTGTATTCCATACTTTCGTTGGGATTATGCTGTGGTCTAAGTCAGACAGCCACGTAGGGAGCAAGGATTGTACCGTTCTTGTATGAAGCAGCGGATACAGGATAAAAGCGGCGAATGCGGCAAGGAAGCTGTGAATGAGTCTGGAAACAAAGAAAGGAATATATCGTAAATCGCACTGATTCATAATACTAACGATTTGGGCATGGACGGACAATCCGCCCCATGACAAAATCCAAGCTGCGGCTACCACTTGTGCATGAGTGCCAGCTGAGTCCGCGGATCCAGCGCCCTTAGCGCCAAGAGTGACCTCAAATATTCCACCGGAAAAGGCGGAAGAGAGGGAGCCGGGGAGTTGAACAGTCTGAAGCAGCCCTTGCAGCACTGCCTCCCATACACGCATAACCCCAATTACAGACAGTAAGTCCATCGCAACGGAGAAAAAGACAACCAGCCCTCCTACAACGATCATAAGCTTTAAAGAGGAGGCAACAGCCTCCTGCAATAAGGTGCCGAGGGAGCGGCCATCCTTCTGCCTTGCCTCATGCATGGCCCAGAAGGCGCGGACAACGAGGGGAGTCTGCCTGACACGCTTCGTCTGTCCATGGGAGGAGATCGGCTCGACAGCTGCTGCTATGGGTGTCATAGGAGCATGCGGAGCATGGAATCGCATCAATAGCCCGACGACAAATGCCGCTCCGTAATGAGCAAGTGCAATCGTAAGAGCTAGGCTGACGTCTCCGAAAAATCCGATGGATACAGCACCTATTAGAAATATGGGATCGGATGACGTGGTGAAGGCGACGAGGCGCTCCCCTTCTTCACGGGAAATGAGCCTCTGCATTCGCAGCTGAGTGGTGAGCTTGGCTCCAACAGGGTAACCGGAAGCATACCCCATAGCGACCACAAACCCGCCGATTCCAGGGATGCGGAACATCGGGCGCATGATTGGATCAAGCAAGGTGCCAATGAAGTGTACAATGCCGAAACCAAGCAGAGCTTCGGATATAATAAAGAACGGGAGCAAGGATGGGAACAGGACGTCCCACCAGATGGCCAACCCCCGTGTCGAAGCGGATAATACGGTGTCAGGATATATGATCATTAATAAAATGAAGAGACCAATCGTTGCTGCGATGAGTACAATCTGGATGGAGGAGCTTGTCCGAGAGCGGCTCATTGTATATTCACTCCCTCTACTTCTTCAGTCAATGGGACGACCACTGCAATACAACATATGATAAAGGGACAAAAATCATGCTGTTCACCTTCAGAACAGCGCTGTGATGATACAATTCTGTCTTTATTCTGTAATCAAAACGTAAAGGAAACGCTTGCATTTATCCGTGTCATTTCGGGAAGCATTATGGTACACTAAAAATACAAGAAAGATGAAATGCGTATCCGATCGTTAGGGGTGATTGGTGTGAGCATTATTGCAGGCATCCTTGTTTGCGCTTTTGTTTATGTCATTCGGGAATCGTTAATGGGATCACCAGAAGAAGATTGGTAAAGACAAGGTAAGAAGAGACTACAACTACGGCCAGACGCTGAACAGATGCTCAGCGTTTTTTTTGTGCTTATTTGCGCGTTCACCATTCATTTGATTGAAACTTCTGCTCGTTTGTAATAAAGTGTTGAACAAGGACTACTTTATTGACGAAATGCTGGCTGTTGATGGCAGTCGCATGATGGAGAATAGATAGGAGCGATTATGGAACGGTACAGTCAAACAATATATGAGGCGATCGGCGGAGAGGCGACGGTTCGGAAGATGGTGGAGGCTTTCTATCCACGAGTCCAGGCTCATCCTTTGCTTGCGCCACTATTCCCAGAGGATATTATGCCGGTAATGGAACGACAATTCATGTTCTTGACGCAGTTTTTCGGAGGACCATCTCTCTACTCTGATCAGTTCGGACATCCAATGATGCGTGCACGTCATCTACCATTTCCGATAACGCGTGATCGTGCAGATGCATGGTTAGGCTGCATGCGGGAAGCGCTTCATGAGATAGGAATGGAGCCAGGGCTGGCAGTGATGGTTATCGATCGCTTATCGGGCCCAGCGTATCACTTTATTAATACGAATGATGAGGCTTAATTCCTTGTTCAAATAGAACGGCTCATGTATTCCATAATAGATTCGTTTTCATGGACTTCGTGCGACTCACATAATCGATCAGCAGAAAAGAGGAACGATTTATGGAGGTTGAACCGCTTTTTACGGTGAAGGTAGGCTGTCCGTACTGTGAACAGGTATTTGTTACTTCGCGTGTACGGCCTCGCTTCAAGAAGCCCTCACGCATTGACAGTGATTTTTGTACGCATTATGACGAGGGCAAGGTGAATCCGGACTATTACGTAGTTCGGGTATGTCCTTCATGTGGATGTGCATCCACAGAAAATTCCTTAAAACATTGGTACGAGCCGCAGCGTAGGAAGTTCGAAGCACGCATCGCGAACCAGTGGAAGAACCGTGATTACGGTGGCGAGCGGACTTGGGAGGATGCGCTTGCAACGTACCAGCTGGCTCTGTTAACAGCTCAGACTATTGGCGAGAGCCATCGTGTGGTTGCTGGTCTTCTTCACCATATCGCATGGTTGTATCGATACCGCAATGATGTGGTAGAAGAGCGTCGATATATGCAATATGCACTTGACGCCTATGTTGCCGTGCTGGAGCAGGAGTGGCGCGATCAGAACGATGCGCGGCTCATTTTTATTATCGGGGAGCTGTATCGCAGATTAGGCGAATTCAATGAGGCTGTGAAATGCTTCAGTAAAATTGTTCATGATAAAAGGATCATGGATGCGGCAATGATCCGAGCTGCTAGAGAGCAGTGGACCCTGATTCGTGAGGAAATGAGAGAAGCAACTGAAAACGCTACATCAAGTATGGCCGATTGAATGAGGAGACAAGAAGACGTGTATCCGGCAGAAGTGGCGGGTACACGTCTTTGTCTTGACCAGTGAAAATCAATCCTCACTGATCCATGCATTCTATCGAATCGCGCGGTCTGCGAGCAAATAATCGTTATCCGCGTCGACGATGACGAGGCGGTTGCGACAACAAGGGAATACAAGGAGCCGTTTCTTGCCGTCATGGATATCAGGAAGCTCATTTGGCTTAATGGGAAGAAGGACATTGTCTTTCTTACAAAACGGGCAGGTTGATATATACAGGTCGCCCATTAGCTGATCATACGGCAGTGTATTTTCAAATGGTATCATTCCTTGGTGTTCTCCGATGATTGTTCTGCGCCAGAAGGGCTCTGATCGGCCTTATTAAGCTCCGCGAGCTTCTGTATAAGAATGTGCTGCGGCATATGCATGAGCTGCTCTAAGGGAACATTAAGCGCCTTAGACAGTTTGACAGCAGTGTCTGCAGAGATTGGCAATGGTTTCATCTCACGAACCTCCCTATGCGAGTTCTTATAAATTTTGATATAGTTTAGTTATACACGGTCAAGGTGCAAAACTCAAACTTTGCAAGGTTGAATAGGTGTGGACAAATTAAGCCAAATGAAAGGTGTGTGCACGATGAAACAACCGTTAAGTCAAACATGGGATTTGGATGTCATTTTTGAAGGTGGATCAGAATCCGAAGCACTGAAGGCTTCATTGTCAACCGGTGAGCAGAAGATTGCTTCGATCACGAATGAGCTTAAGGCAATGGCGATTCCTCAATCTGGTAAAGAGGCGCAACAGCTTGCTAAATTGACTGAGCAGCTGCAGCAGTTGATTATAGAGTTGCGTGAGGCCGGTGCTTACATAGGCTGCTTGACGGCACAAAATGTGAAGGATAAGAAAGCGATTCAGTTATCGGATCGTGTACGTTCCATCGGTGCCCGAATGGTAACCTTGGATACGCTTTATGATGAGCTTTTGCGCGGCATGGACGAGCAAGTATGGTCTGAATTTGTTGCACTGCCTGAAATTGCAGGCATTCGTTTCAATTTGACTGAACGCCGTGAATGGGCAAAGGAGAAAATGTCACCGGAGAAGGAAGCGCTTGTAGGCGATTTGGCAACGGACGGATATCACGGATGGAGTGCCAACTACAACACAATCGTATCCCATTTCCGCATCACGCATGAAGAGAATGGGGAGACGGTGCATCTTTCTGCAGGACAAGCTGACAACAAGCTGTCCGATGCTGATCGCTCAGTGCGCGAGGACATGTTCGTGAAGTGGGAAGAAGCATGGGAGGAGCGTGCTGACTACTGTGCAGACGCATTAAACCGCATTGCAGGCTTCCGTTTGAAGCTGTATGAGAACCGTGGATGGAAGGAAGTATTGAAGGAGCCCCTTGCTTATAACCGGATGTCACAGGCGACACTGGATGCAATGTGGGATACTATTACACGCAATAAATCGGCGTTCGTGAAGTATTTGGAGCGCAAGGCGAAGCTGCTTGGTGTGGAAAAACTCACATGGTGTGATGTAGAAGCGCCAATCGGCAGCACGCAATCGAAGATTTCTTATGATGATGGCGCCCGTACAATAGTAGAGCAATTCGAGAAATTCAGCCCACGTATGGCTAAATTTGCAGTGAATGCTTTCGAGAAGCGCTGGATCGAAGCAGAGGATCGCTCTGGCAAGCGCCCAGGCGGGTTCTGTACTTCGTTACCTGTAAGCAAAGAAACGCGTATATTCATGACATATGCTGGTACACCATCGAACGTGTCTACGCTTGCGCATGAGCTTGGACATGGTTATCATACGCATGTGATGGAAGACCTGCCTCCATTTGCACGGGGGTATGCGATGAATGTGGCAGAGACGGCTTCCACATTTGCAGAGATGATCGTAGCAGATTCTGCGGTGAAACAGGCGAAGGATGAGAAAGAGAAGCTGACACTGCTGGAGGATAAGCTTCAGCGCTCAATTGCGTTCTACATGAATATTCATGCGCGCTTCCTGTTCGAGACTCGCTTCTATGAGGAGCGTAAGCAGGGTGTATTGTCTTCGGAGGAATTGTGCTCACTTATGGAAGAGGCACAGAAGGAAGCGTTCTGTGGTGCACTGGATTCGTACCACCCGCACTTCTGGGCGTCCAAGCTGCACTTCTACATGACGGGTGTACCGTTCTACAACTTCCCATACACATTCGGTTACTTGTTCAGTACGGGATTGTATGCGCGGGCTTTAGAAGAAGGTGAATCCTTCGCAGCGAAATATGATGCATTGCTGAGAGATACAGCAGTAATGACGGTAGAGGATCTTGCACAGAAGCACCTTGGCGTAGATTTGACGAAGCCAGATTTCTGGCAATCGGCGATAGATGTGACATTGCAAGACGTGGAATTGTTCCTGCAAATGACTGAATAAATTAGAGTGACAACGGATAGACCGTGCAAGTTAAATGAGGCTTACATAGAAAGGAAAAACAACTTGGCGACATCAACTAGGCTTCTTAAGCTGTTCCATGCTTTGTTTTACTCAACGAATGCCGTTCTGCTTTCTTATTTGCCGCTTCTATTGCGGGAGCGGGGTTTCGAACCGTTTGAAGTAGGCACTATATTAATGTTGGGGCCTTTTCTAGCGATGTTTGCACAGCCTGCAGCAGGTCTGATTAGCGACCGCATCCGAAAGGTTCGCCCGCTACTAATCGGCTTGTGGATTGTATTGGGAATATCAGCGTCATTAGCTTTTTTGACAACGGATCGTATCCTTGTCGCGGTAAGTATTCTGATTTTGTATATTTGCTATCTTCCATCGATTTCATTGCTTGATACGTTAACAGTTAAAATAGCCAATTCTATGCAGCAATCATATGGAGCTGTTCGCCTTTGGGGTTCAGTTGGCTTCACCGTAACGGCTGTAACGCTAGCACAGGTATTTGATTTGGTGGGCGGAGTGGATTCACTGTTCTGGATGTATTTGCCGGTCTGGTCCAGCTTTTTTATCGGTATGTTCTTTTTGAAGGAACCGAGATATGATGATGGTGAGCCGGATGAAGCGGTGAACATGACCATTTTGAAAAAGGCGCTCACCATTCCTTCCTTGCTTGTATTGCTTACTCTTATTTTCGTCATCGGGATGCCCCACCGGATGAATGATGCGCTGCTATCGCTGCATATGAGCGATTTGGGCGCTAGCTCCGGGCAGGTATCGATTGCATGGGCTGTTGCAGGATTCAGTGAAGTTTTTGGCTTCATCATTATGGGACGAATCATGAAGCGTTATCGAATGTTGACATTGCTATCCGCCGTAGGCATGCTATATGCGCTTCGATGGCTGCTGTATTCCATAACGACGGAGCCGGTGATGTTAATCGTACTGCAAGGATTGCATTCGATTACGTATGCTTGCTTCTGGGCCTTAGCAATCGAATTCGTAGTGCAGCTTCTCCCGCAGAAATTAGCAGCTACAGGACAATCGCTGCTCGGTATGGTGTTCTTTGGTTTGTCCGGATTGGCAGGAGGAGTTATTGGCGGAGCACTGCAGGAATCGTATGGCGGTAATGTCATGTACAGCATTGGTTTTGTTCTTGCCCTTCTTGGAACTTTTGGCTTCATGTTGTGGAACCGCAAGGATCGCAAGCGCACGCTTGCAGTTGAACAAGAAGCAACTGTATAACTTGCATAATGGAATTGGAGATTAAACTTATCATTTACAGTGCTGAATAGCTGTAAGGTAGGTAAATAGGTAATCCAATAACAGCGGGGCAGCCCTTAGTAGCATTCTACTAGTGGCTGCCCCGTTTGTTTTGGATATCGAATATGCAATATTAGAATTTGAATACTTGAATCGTGCGCTGCAACTGGATCACCTTTTGCTGCATTTGCTCCGTAGCATCGGCCATCGCTTGGACGGATGTAATTTGTTCATTCATAGAAGCAGATACTTGCTCTGTTCCCGCAGCAGATTGCTGTGTAATTGCTGAGATGTTCTCGATGGAGCTTGAAATGTTTACAGCTCCCTCCAGCATCGTATCACTTTCATTCGCGAAGGCGGCAATTTGTTCGGTAATAAATTGAATGCTATCTACAATTTCTAGGAAGATGCGCTCTGTTTCTTTAATTAATTCCGTTTGGGCGTGAACGACCTCTTCATTGACTTGAATATTCGTAATTGCCTGGCGGATGCCTGACTCAATGCTTTTCACCAGAGTAAATACTTCCTTCGTCGAAGCGGAAGATTCTTCAGCAAGCTTGCGAACCTCCTGTGCGACGACTGCGAAGCCACGGCCATGCTCGCCAGCACGTGCCGCCTCGATAGAGGCATTAAGGGACAATAAGTTCGTCTGCTCAGCAATGTCAGAGATGGTGCGTGTAATTTTGGAGATGCCATCTGCTTGTCGTGCAAGTTCCTCAATTGTCGAAGCTACTTGATCAGTTGCCTCGATGTTGCGCTGCATGCCTGCGCTTTGTGTCTCGACTGCCGTTCTTCCCTTAGCAACGAGACCGACTGTAAGGGCAGAACGCTCATTCATTTCCTTCGTAGAGTATGTATAGGACTCAACCTTCTGCTCAATTTGCTTGACGGAATCCGACATCGATGCGACATCTTCGGAGATTTCCGCTGCTCCAATCGCAAGTTCATTTGATGAAGCTGTCACCTGTTCCATAACGAGCTTTAAATTGTGGTTCATATGATACATTTCTCTGCTTGATTCGGATACGTGCCGCGTAATATCGGTCGTTTGGCGTAAAATTTCACGAAGCTTAATGATCATGGAATTAAAAGCATGCCCTAACTCGCCAAGTGAATCATTCGTTGTCACGTTCAACGTTTGGGAGAAGTCACCCTTCGATACTTGCAGGGCTGACTGGGCAATGTCTTTGATCGGGGCACTCAATGAACTTTCCAGAAAGTTAATAATGGGATAGCTAACACCGATCAGGATGGCGATAATGATTATCCCGGTTGTAAGCGATACATCAGCTAGGAGTAGGACTATTGTCGCTAATGCGAATAGGCCGACGATACTGTAACAGCCGAACAGCAGCTTTTGTTTGAAGTTTAACTTGTAGAACCAGTTCATAGGACCGCTCCTTTCCCCTGTCATGCCAAAATTTAGAATTTGAAATCATTATAGCATCGGCTGGGAAGATGGTCTATGAAAATGTTAGTAAATTCAACACGATTAGACGAAATTCGTCAATACCATTTTAGGTGATGTAAAAATGTGTTGATTAAAGGAAAATAATCCCTTATACTGTGACTAAAGAACCATAAAATTGAAGCTGAGCTTCTGTCAAAATAGGGAGGAATGAATAAGATGAAGTCTGTCTCGATTCCATTAGCTAGGCAAATAAGCCTAGTTTTTGAGAAATTAGAATCAGAGCTGATTGGTTTGACAGGTGGAACAATTGTAGTTTGTCTTCGCAATGATATCATTGGGAAATTCGGTGTGAAGCACGATGCGTTGGAAAGCTGTGCTGGTGAACTAAAGCCGATTCGACAAGGATTGTCGAGGCAGCAAATTGCCCAATTTCTGCAAACGGCGATTGATGCGCTGAAACATAAGAAGAATTGGACGCATGGGGAGATTGTGTACGATTTTACAGTTAGGCATGGGGAGCTGTATGTCAGCACATGGTTTGAATCGAATCATAATATGGTTCATATTTTGGATAAGAAGGAAGAGAATCTACATACTTACAGAAATGTATCTTAATGTGTTCATTTGCAATTGTCGAATGTTATTTGTAAATAAGAAAGCAGGAGTCCCTTCTAACACCAGTTGGTTGTAGTAGGACGTCCTGCTTTTTTTCGTAAGTATGGGGTGTTGCGTAACTAGCTTAAAAAGGTTCAACAGCTAAGCTTAGCGAGCGCGGCCGGCCAATTGCTGTTCAGCAATTTGTACAAGACGCTTCGTGATGTAGCCTCCGATGGAGCCCATATCGCGAGAAGTATAGTTACCGTAGTAACCATCTTGAGAAATTGGAATACCCAATTCTTGAGCGATCTCAAATTTCATTTGTTGAAGAGCTGCTGTTGCTTGAGGAACAACGAGATTGTTGGAACGGCTTCCGCTTCCTTGTTGTTGATTTGGCATGTTGTTCACCTCCTTGTGATAGTTATTATGGAGAGATAGAGATGAAATATGCGAGAGGAAGTGCTCGTTGTGAAATGTAAATAATGCCAAGTTGTCCTGGTCCGGCATTTATGGGAGGAACCCAAAAAGGAGGCTTGTCGCCTCCCCTGTTATGGATGTTGAATTTCAAGCTCTAAGTTGAGGATAACTGGCTTGTTCGGCTCAAGTTCAATCAAGCCTGTAACCTCATTGCCGAATGGAAGATTTGGCGCATCAGGAAGCCAAGTATAAGGCTCTATGCAGATAATTTCATTCGCAGTGCCTCGAGTGTAGAGAACCCAATGCTTGAACCAAGGCTCATTGCCTGTATAGCGGATACGATAACCGTCTTCGCGGGCCAGCCAAGCTTCAGGCTTATGCTCGCCTATGCTGAATACCGTATCGAAGTCGGTTCCTTCTAGGTTCATTCCGGAGAGCAGCTTCTCGTTATCACCCAGCGGCAACGTATTTCCTGTCATAATAAGCTCTTCGTCCAGCTCATACACACCTGTAACTGGAACCTGCAGGGTCCAACGGTTCGGTTCGCCATCAAGTTGTAACCACGTATGTGTTCCGAAGCCAAATGGTGCAGTCTGCTCACCAACGTTGGTTACTTGCAATTGTTGTGTCAGTTGGCTTCCCTTCAGTTCGTAAGTAAGCTCGAACTGGAGAGGTGTTGGATATTGCTCCATCCAGCGCTTATCCTCAGAAGAATGGAACTGAACCGTGACGATAGCGTGATCTTCGGTTGCTTCGGCACATGTAACTTGCCACGATTGCAAGCGATGCAAGCCGTGAATGTGATTGTTGTTGGCTGTGTTCTGATCAAACTGATAGGACACTCCTGCATATTGGAATTGTCCGCGGCGTATCCGTCCAGGCGGCATAAGCATAGGGATGCCGAAGTGGTAAGGTTTGGTCATATAATAATCCAGATCGCTCTCAGCTGGCGTACGCAAAATATCGCGTTCAAGCACTTTGTCCCACAGACGAATGAGATTAGCGCCTAGGGAAGGCAGCAATGTTGCCTCAAGCGTGTCACTGTGAAGAATAACTGTCTCATGATCGTTCCATTTGCCTCTCGTAATCTGATACATGCGAATTGCCCCTTTGCTCGTGAAGTTATGTAATGGTTTGTTATTTTCATGATAGCAAATTCACGCATTAAAGTCATTGAAGCACACAAGGTCTAATTCAAGCGGGCGATAAACGGGCAACAGAACAGATTGACAAATACAATGATCTTCGCTATCCTTATGGCTAATTCCTAGTTATGTAGAGCTCGCATAAGTGATAGGATATAATTGAATTCGTGTAAAATGATGATGAGGACAAGTACGCTATGCGGTAGCTCCAGAGAGTCGGTGGTCGCTGTGAACCGACGCGAATGCATAGATGGAATGGGCCTCGGAGTGCTGTGTTGAACCAGTGATGTGCAAGAAGTAGACATAGCCGCTGCTCTGCGTTACAGAGGTCAAGGCTTGCAAAGAGGGAGTCAGCATCGTTTGCTGATGCTTCCTAACATTCGTAGGACTGTGCTTGTTAGAAGTCACAGCCATACGATTATGCAGGCGAATTAGGGTGGCACCACGGTTCTTCGTCCCTTGCGGATGAAGGGCCTTTTTTGCGTTCTCGAGTATGACGATACAAGAATAATGATATTTGTGGAAAAGGAAGTGTTGCGTGATGAAACGCGTATTATCTGGTATTCAGCCAAGCGGTCAATTGACACTTGGCAACTACATCGGAGCAATCCAAAACTTCGTGAAGCTGCAGGAAGAACATGAGTGCTTCTTCATGGTGGTAGACCTGCATGCTATTACTGTACCGCAGGATCCGGAAAAATTGCGTGAGCAGACAGAATCTGTAGCTGCCTTGTATATTGCGGCAGGCCTCGACCCAAGCAAGTCGAACATTTTCCTCCAATCTCATGTTCATCAGCATGCAGAGCTTGGATGGTTGATGACGACACTCACCTATATGGGTGAGTTGGAGCGGATGACGCAATTTAAGGATAAGTCGGAAGGGAAGCAGTCAGTTGGAGCGGGCTTGTTCGTATATCCATCTCTTATGGCTGCAGATATTTTATTATATCAAGCCGATCTTGTTCCCGTTGGCGATGATCAGAAGCAGCATTTGGAGCTTACTCGGGACTTGGCTGCACGCTTCAACGGGCGCTTCGGCGACTTCCTGACTGTTCCAGAACCGTATATCCCGGAAGTCGGCGCACGGATTATGTCATTGGATGACGCCTCCAAGAAAATGAGCAAAAGTAACCCTAACCCTGGAAGCTTTATTGCCTTGCTAGATGATCCTGCTGTTATTCGAAAGAAAATCAGCCGTGCGAAGACGGACTCTGAAGCGCTTGTGAAGTACGATCCTGCGAATAAGCCGGAA
The DNA here is from genome assembly GCF_001894745.1 of Paenibacillus sp. NAIST15-1. GTDB lineage: Bacteria > Bacillota > Bacilli > Paenibacillales > Paenibacillaceae > Paenibacillus_B > Paenibacillus_B suaedae. The sequence goes on along the minus strand of NZ_BBYF01000012.1, from coordinate 157,727 downwards.
ATCAGCAACCTGATGAGCATCTATGCTCACGCTGCTGGTATGTCCATTGCTGACATTGAAGCAAAGTACGAGGGCCAAATGTACGGTCCTTTCAAGAAAGACTTGGCAGAGCATGTAGCTGCGCTCATCGAGCCGCTTCAAGCCCGCTATCATGAAGTAAGACGCACAGGTGAACATCACGAGGCGCTGCGTCGTGGTGCTGAGCGGGCACGTGAAGCGGCAGAGCAGACTTTAACGGAAGTGAAGCGCCGGATGGGCTTTGTGCTCCCGCAATAAATCTAGGACGATTTGTTAAGCCTGCTTGCCTGCTGTATGATCTTGTTGGGCCAAGCTTCGCCGACGAAGCTTGGCCTTCACAATGAAGCCGCATCCCATATTCACGATAGCAAGTATGGTAAAGAGAAGAGCAAGCCAGACACTTTGGCTGATGGAGATCGCTGTTGCGATCAGCAGGGCGATGGAAGAGCATGCGAACCATAGTGATAACCATTTGTTCATGGGGAAGACTCCTTTTCGCAAAATAATGTTACAGATAAGTATAACATTTTGCAGGCCGGATAAAATAAGTTTGCAAGCTTGCACAACTAGAAGCGCCTAATTGCGAAAGGAGATTCACCTATGTCTAATCGTTCTGGTTCCAACAACTTGGTTGTTCCTCAAGCTACTGCTGCATTGCAGCAAATGAAATACGAAATTGCTCAGGAATTGGGCGTTCCAATTCCACAAGACGGCTACTACGGGAACTACACTTCCCGTGATACCGGTTCTATCGGGGGATACATGACGAAGCGTTTGGTGCAAATGGCACAACAATCGCTTTCCGGCGGTTCCCGCTAATCGAAATGCACTAATGATTTGGCTACCCTGCGCGCGGGGTAGCCTTTTATTATGAAAAGTGAGCATCAACAGCATTTGGCCAAAAAAGAAGGTACAGTGGATCCTGTCTTCACAGATTCCCTGTACCTTCTTCTTCTAAGTGCCCTTACACGCCGTTTCTATTCGTATTCCAATCCAAAATGCTTGCCGGAGTGAGTTTTGCTTAGCCAGCCTACGAAATAATCAAGCGTCTCATACTTGGCGTTCATCATGACGACAGCAACGAGGGGGAATTGCTTGCGATGCCTATACCTGACATCGGCCCAGCGAACGGCATATCCATAACCGGTTGGCTCTACCGTTGCACAAGCGTAGCGTGAAATGTACAGGAGCGCTTCTACAGCAGGGTGCTCCTTGGAAGCTTCTACTGCTGGATGCTTATCGCAGTAGGCCGTCTCTGTCCAATGGAGACGATTGTGATTCCAGTTCCCGATTCGGTATGCCCCTTCTGGAAGAGGCTTGACTACATTCCATCTGGATAGCGATACGGTCGGAATAAGTGTATACGTGTCCGAATGGACGTACTCTTCATCGAAGAGCAGCATCTGATCCTTAAGCTTCTTGTGTACAGATGCCCTCCATAAGAAGTACACAAGGAGCAGCGCATACAGCACGGGAAATACCATTCTTGGTGACAAGACACCCAATCCCCACAATGCTACAGCTACGAGGTGGGAAGAGAAAATAATCGGATCGAACAGCGAGATGAAGTCAAAGGACAGCCATTTGTCTGTAACAGGCCACGCCGCTTGGGTTCCATAGGCATTACACAGATCAGTAATGACGTGTATGACTACGGCGAGAGCGGTCCAGAGCAGAACGTGCCAGAACAAGGCACCCTTGTTCAGCAAAGTCATTAGACCTGCGATAAGCAGTGCCCATATTGGCAGCATCGGGATGGAATGTGAGATGCCTCGATGCTGACGAATATAGGTGGTGTTGTCCTTCAGCTTGAGTGCAACATCCGCGTCTGGAGCCTGTGATCCGAGCAGAACACTGAAGAAGACGGCCGAAGCCGTGGCAGGATGGGTCATGACGGCAGGATCAATGTGTGAGAGTCCGGCAAGCCCCAATCCAATAACAGCATGTGTGCTTGTATCCATATTCGTAATCACCCTCTTGTATTGTGAGCAATTATGTACCAGAATATGACTCATGAGTACAATTCACAAGAAGGATTCAGTGGGGGCAACATAAGAAAGAGGGGGAATCAACCATGAACATTATATTTGTCGAGTATCGAATTGATCCGGACAAGCGAGAAGCATATTTAGAACAGATTACAGAGCGCCTGCGGCCATTTCCTCAAGTCGTATTATATGAAGGAACTGACCAACCTAACGTATTCGTGGAGCAGTGGATGGATACCACACACGAAGAGTATTTGCAGCTAAGACGGATTCGTCTGGAGGAAACAAGTGAATGGGACGTTATTACCGCTTGCATTCCTGGCGGCAGATCCAAATTGCATATCTGGGAGTTCGCATCAATTTCCAAATAAGTATAGCCACATACGCTATTGTGAGGAAGATCCAATAGATTGTCAAAATGATGAACGATGCTACGAGACATTGTCAGCAATTGGACGTTTTTGATATGATGAAAATTACAGCGGAAACACAAAGTTTCTGCTCTTGTTTGTACAACACAAGGAGGAACAGGTCATTTTGGATAAACAATATACGTACCAGACTCCTTCCGACTCTATCCCGCTATCGCCGGAACCGGTGCGGGTCGAATTATGGAAAGAGTTTGTTCAGTTAACGAAGCCGGGCATTATTCGCTCCAACTTAATGGCTGCATTCACAGGGTTTTGGGTGGCAGCCAAATGGGATATTCCGTGGATGACCTTGCTGTGGATGATAATTGGTACCGCACTTACGATGTCGTCCTCATGCGTGTTCAACAACTATTTTGATCGAGATTTCGATATGAAAATGGAACGTACGCGCAATCGATCGCTTCCTACGGGACGTTTACAGCCGAATGTTGTGCTCTGGTATGCCATTATTCTTGGTATTGCAGGTCTGTCGGTCTTGTTCCTGATGACCAATCCATTGACAGGATGGTTTGGCGTTCTGGGCATGTTTGTTTATGTAGTCATTTATACATTATGGTTGAAGCGAACATCGACATGGAGCACCTCTGTTGGGGCCATTTCGGGAGCAATGCCACCCGTTATGGGGTATACATCTGTGACAGGTCAAGTGGATGAAGGGGCTATCCTGTTGTTCCTCATTCTATTCCTGTGGCAGCCGCCTCACTTCTGGGCGCTAGGCATTCGACGTGTTGAAGAATATCGTGCCGCTGGATACCCGCTGCTTCCCGTAGTCAAAGGAATCGAGCGGACGAAGAAGCAAATGATCCCGTATGTTGTGCTGCTTCTGCCGGTTACTTGGCTGTTCTATTCGTACGGCTATGTAAGCTGGATTTACGGGGTATTAGGAACCATTCTTAATGTGATTTGGCTGTATATTTGCATCTCGGGCTTCAAGGCGAAGGACAATGAAGCTTGGGCGAAGCGCAACTTCTTGTTTTCGATTAACTGGTTATTGCTGCACTTGTTCATTCTTGTCTTGGATACGATGGGGAAAATGTAATATCGCATCAAATCGAGTTAATTGGAATTCAGCCTGACCACTAAAGGGAGTGTAACGGGAGGAACAGACGATGTCTCAATGGGCGAAGAAGTATTCTTTGCAAATCTTCTTAATGTCACTGGTTGTGGTATTTGCAATTATTGCTGCTTGGTTATACTGGCCGCGTGAAGATTTCAAGAAGGCACCGGATTTTTCTATGCAGAATGTGGATGGAAGCACAGTAAGTCTTGATAGTACGAACGGGAAGGTAAGGCTCTTCTATTTCTATTTCACGAATTGTCCGGACGTCTGTCCGCCGACGACATTTATGCTGTCTGAAGTACAGACTTTACTGCAGGAGAAAGGCGTATTTGGTAAAGAGGCAGGTATCGTATCCATCTCCTTCGATCCGGAGCGGGATACGATGGATGCGATTAAGACGTGGTCGCAGAAATTCAACGCTGACTACTCAGGCTGGTATTTCCTTCGCGGAAAAGAAGAGGACGTGGCCAACATGATGCCAGCGCTGGACTCTGCTGTGATGAAGGATCAGGATGGCAACTTTACGCATCTCAATGTCATCACTCTAGTCGATCAGAAGGGTAATATTCGCAAAGCGTATAACGCGAATGATCGGGAGCGAACAACGCCTGAAATCATTGCGGAAGATGTCATGAAATTAATTAAATAAGAGATTAGGTAAGCGGGGGAAGATCCGGATACACGATGTATTCGTCTAACCCCGCTTTTTCTAATTGTTGGATTAAATACTCATCTGGCGTACCTTCTACTCCAGCATATCCTCGGCGCGTATAGAGATGATCTGCATCCGGGAACGTATCTCGCAGAATAGCTCGAATGCGTTTCCCAGAAGAGTCATTATCCATAAATAAGTATACGGGCTTATCTCCAACCTGTTTACGCAGTTTTTCTGTGCGATCGGTATTCAATGTCCCATATGTGCACATGATGTCAACTTTGTCAGCCAACAGCTTTCGCAAGCGGCTGCGATCGTTTTTGCCTTCTACGATGAGAGCGATTTCCATCGTGTTCACCTTCTTCCTCTATGCGGTACGGGCAGCATTCCGAATCTGATGGAAATGATCCGGCCAGTAATTCTCCCATTATCAATAGTGTACCACGAATGATGAAATCCATTGCGGTGATGAAACGAGAAGCGCATGACAAAATTGGCTTGCCCGGAGGCAAGCCGTATAAGGAGAGAGCAAGATGGGGGGTTACAGCAGAGGAGCACGCAGAATGATGACGAGCAGGATGAACAGGGCGAGAATTACGGTGGTTATTGTCCAGAAACGTGCGCCGAACGCTAGCTCTGGCCCACCGCCAGGCTCAGTATAATACCCCAACTAGGTTCACCTGCTTTCGTCGGTAGTCATTTCTCATCATTATAGTATGTTCGCGGAATTATCCTGTTCTGTGTATTCACCCATATTTGGGAATATGGGCGCAAACCATGTGAAGGCATCAAGATGCCGGGACAGGACATTCAGCTCTTGTTCTTATGTAGTTGGGTTCGTCGAAGGTGGACGCGTGCTGTGGACAGTCTTCTTCACTAACGATGTAGGCTTGCCTGGCGGGAGCAGCGTAACGGCTGTCATAAGGACGAGAAATGCGATGAAGTACGGCGATAATTGCCCACGGAGCTGCCCGGCAATCATCGGTCCAATGAAGGAGCCGATAGAAGAAGCAATCGATAAGATAGAGAAGATTCGTCCGTATCTGGCCCCGCCGCTCAGCAACAAGAGATGTGCTGATAAAGCCGGTAAAATGATTCCCTTCGTCATGCCGATAAGAAATAAGGAGAGAAGTAAAGGAACAGGCCAGTGAATTGCCAATAGAAAGAACAGAATCGCTAGCGAAAAGGAGCCGAGCCATGTGCGCATATAAGCTGAATATTGATTCAAGAACAACATGCTTAAGGTAAGGAGCGCCCCGAGGCTGATGGCCGAGAACAATACGCCTGTTTTCATTATTGAGGTTAATGCGTCAGCCATAAATGGCAACTCAAAAAATAAGATGCCCTGCGAGCAGGCAATGGCAAGCGGCATAAAGTAGAAGCGCCATGGGATAGCAGGTGCATGCTCAGAAGTTGCAGCTGGTGTTGAAGTAGGGATGCTTGGTGCTGTCGTCTTAGAGGAGGGACTTTCACTTTCTTGAACATCTTGAATAAACAGCCATGCCAACATACCAACAAGGATAAGGCCAATGCCCAGCGCTTGGAACGCCATGACGAATCCGATTTGGGACACGAGATAAGCGCCAGCGGCAGGAGAGACAACAGAAGCCAATGTATGGACGAGCCCATTGCCCGCCATCAACTTGCCTTGATGAACATGATCGCGTGCCATTCGTGCAAGCAGAGACAGGCAAGCAGGGGAGAGGAACGCGAGTACGAATCCGCTTATAGAACGTAGAATAAGCAGCTGCCATGGGTTGACGACATGGGCCTGAAGCATGAGAATAATGCCGGCTCCAATGAGGCTGAACACGATGAAGATGCGGCTGCCGAAGCGGTCTACTCCGTAACCGGCCATGACGTTGCCAGGCAGATGGGTGAACGAATACATACCCATCATTAATCCGATGAAGGATGGAGCAGCACCAAGAGAGATTGCAAATGGGGTCAGAATGGGGTACTGCGCATGCAAATCGAAAAACGCAACGAATAAAAACAGGTAGAGCCAAAAGACAGAACGCAAGCCAAGTCACCTCCAGATCGCTATGGTATACTTGTACGTATTAGCGGACGAACTTAGTACCCGAATTTGGCTAATGATGTTAGATGGTCTGACTGTTGCATCATATGGGAATGATGTATAATACGCTTTGGAAAGGGTGATTGAAGAAGTGAGTCAACTCGAAATGTGGTTTGAATTTATTAAGCAAAATTGGCTTGTCTTCCTAATCGCACTCATCGTACTGCTCGTAATTGTTAGTTTCGTGAAAACGATGATAAAATGGGCGCTGGTCGTCGTAATTGTCGCTGCTGTAGCCGTCTATAGCGGAATTACGTGGGACGACGTGAACAACGTAGTGACGACAGTGAAGGATGAGACTGTGCTGAAGCTGAAGGATCAAGCGATGAACTCCATGATGGAGGAAGCGAAGAAGGCGACGTTCAAGAGCAATGAGGACGGGACTTATACGATCAAGTCGCCGAATTTGGAGCTTACAGGCACTCCTAACAGTGACAAAGTGAAATTATCGTTCAATGGAGTCTCCCTTGGTGAATGGAGCATGAACGATACGATTCGCGATTTCGTGAAGGAAGCGAAGCAGAACAAATGAGTACTGGATTGCAGTGGGAATGGAACGCGATAACGCTAGTACTGCTTGCGGTCGTGCTTCTTTCCGCAGTTCAAGGGGTGGCGAGAGGCGCTTCGGGGTCCATGCGCCACCTCTTTCTATTTGTTGCTCAGTCGGCCTGCACCATTGTATCACTTATCCTGTCCTTCGCTGCTGCGATGTGGCTCTCGCCCATGGTACAGCGTCAGTTCGTTGATTGGAATATTGTTATACCCTCCCATGCACTGGCTTGGTGGGAGCAGATCTATTATACCTTCGTGACAGGAATACGGGACTTCGCACTGCTGCGCGTTGCAATCTTATTCGGCATCATCTATATGCTCGTCCGAGGAATAATGGGTTGGCTCGTTTCTTTGATCTGGAGCGGGGCTTCTGTGGCGAGTCAAGAAGAAGGAAGCTCATCTTCTCGCTCAGGGTTCATGCAAGTGATAAGCCGTATGGCCAATTGGCTAACGGGTGGTGCAATTGGTGCGCTAATTGGTGGTGTGCGCGCCTTCATCATTATTATGGTGTTATTCGTATATGTTGCCCTTCAGCCTGCTACGAAGGCAAGCGATATCATTCAATCCTCTTCTGCTTATCGCACGGTGGCTAACCAAGTGATCGAGCCGCTTGCGGGGTCATTAATTACAGAGAGTCTGCCTGTCTTCACCTCCCAAATGGGGCAGGAATTCGGAGAACTTCTGCAGCGACGATATGAAGTCATTGATAATCAGATTTCTTCCGATGTGAAGCAAGCCGCGCGTGATGTGACGGCAGGAGCATCGACCGATGAAGAGAAGGCGCGACGCTTGTATGATTGGGTCGGTTCCCGGGTTCAGTATGATTGGGATAAGGCCAAGCAATACGAGACGAAGCGGATTTGGAAGGAGCAGACTCCGGAAGATACCTTTGCTACGAAGCAGGGGGTATGTATCGATTATGCACGTCTGTATGCAGTTATGGCTCGTTCCTCAGGGCTTCAAGTCAAGGTTGTGACCGGTCTTGGATACAATGGCAATGGCGGCTATGGTCCGCATGCCTGGAATCAGGTCTGGCTAAGCGAACAGAAGAAATGGGTGCCGCTAGATAGCACATGGGCATCATCGGGAGATTGGTTCAATCCTCCTAAGTTCGACACCACTCATATTCCAGACAAGCCATTGACGATAAGATAATTTGCGGCGATGGCGATTAGAAGCTGCACAACCTTTGAATATAGGCAAATCAGTATGGTAAAATAAATAAGATTGTACAGCAAAAGTTAGCAAGAAAGGATGATTGGCATTGAGTCATCCAAATGCGGATGATCCGCAGAAGCGGGAAGTACAGAACCGGCGTACGTTTTCGTTTCGGTTGAACTTATTCTTTTTTATTACATTTTTGATTTTCACCGTGCTTATCGTGAGACTGGCCATTTTGCAATTCGTTGAAGGTCCCGCCCTGAAGGAGAAGGAGTCCCAGCTTGGATTCCGGGAAACGGCGGTACCGCCGCTTCGGGGAACTATTTATGATGCTTCGAATACGCGGCTAGCCTATTCCACAGCGTCGCAATCTCTTTACTTCAATGTGGTGAAGAATTACGGGGATCCGAGCAAGAAGATGACGGATGACCAGAAGAAGAATCGAGCTGAAGTAGAGCAGCTTGCGAAGCAGCTCGAGGAAATATTCAAGAAGATAGGCAGTCCTCAAGACAAGCCATTAACAGCTGAAGAAATTTTGAAGCGAATGGACTTGGGTGGGAAGATGAATTTTGTTTTCGTTCCTAGGCTCATTAAATCAGGATTGACGAAGGAAGAGGTTGCTTATTTCCTGGAGCATAAATCGCAGTTCAAAGGCATCGATATCGTCGAGGATAGTGTCCGTAACTATGATAAGGATACGATCGCAGTACAGACGGTCGGTTATTTGAAAAAGTTCAAGGGTGTTCGCGAGCGGATGCCGTTCTACAAGGAACAGTATGAGAAGCAGGAACAGCTTCCTACGGAGAAGGAATACTTGGAATACGAGGATGTTGGCGTTGACGGCATCGAATTGATGTATCAGAACGAGCTGCGCGGTTTGAACGGGGTGAAGAAGTTCCCGGTCAACGTGGCGGGTCGTATTATCGGGCCGATGCAGCTGACGAAGCCGGAGCGCGGCAACAACATACATTTGACTATCCATCGCGATATTCAGAAGGCAACAGAGAAATCGATCATAGATACACTGGAGAAGATTCGCAATTCCTCGAACCGCATTGAGTATGCGCCAAATGCCCGTACTGGTTATGCAGTTGCGATGGAAGTGGATACCGGTAATATCGTGTCGATTGCCAGTATGCCGGATTATGACCCGAATGTATGGCGCAACGGCCAAATCAGCGTCGAGGATTATGAGAAGATCCAGTTTTATATGGGAAATGGGGCCGTTCGCGAAGTCTATGGTCCGTATAATGATGACAAGGAGCGCGGACGTCATCCAACTTCCCTTGTCTATCTTGGATCTACGATGAAGCCATTGTCGGTTCTCGTCGGGTTGAAAGAAAGATTGTTCGGTCCATGGGAAGATTACTATGACAAAGGTTACGGTGAATTCGGCCGCCGCGGCCATGAGACGAAGGTATGGAACTCAAGCAAAACGTCTTACGGTTACATGGATGCAGCAAAAGCCTTGAAAGTATCTTCTAACGCCTTTATGGTGGATATGATTGGTAAGAGACTCTTCTCCCTTACAGACAGAAACGGTTTGGAATTGTGGGATAAATACATGGAAGCCTTTGGTCTTGGCGTGAAGACAGATAGCGGCTTGCCTGGTGAATCCGCAGGATTGAAGGACTATCTGGTAGAGGCGGAGCGCAACAATGCACAGTCCGCTCTCGTATACGCCTCCTTCGGTCAGCAAGGGAAGTATACAACCTTGCAGCTCGCTCAATATGCAGCTACCCTAGCGAATCATGGTAAGCGCATTAAGCCGCAATTCGTAAGCAAGATTACAGATGGGGATGGCAAGGTAGTCAAGTCATTCGGTCGTGAAGTGTTAAATGAGACGAATTTCGATGACACGCACTGGCGTGTCGTTGAAGAAGGGATGTCGAAGGTTAACGTTCACGGTTTTGATGGATTCCCATACTCGTTCTATAGAAAGACGGGTACATCGCAGCAAGATATAGCAGGGAAAAGACTAGAAAACGCCGTGTTCATTGCCTATGCGCCGGCAGATAAGCCGAAGCTTGCGGTTGCGGTTGTCGTACCAGAGGGCGGATATGGTTCCTACGGGGCAGCTCCGATCGCGCGTGCTATGTTCGATGCGTATGATGAGGTATACGGATTGACGGGTACACCGAAGAAGAAGCAAGGTACAGGCGGCGAATCTACGGATGCAGCTAACAACAATCAATAAGCAGGAGGAGTCGCTGCGTTCAGTGGCAATGATGCATTTCTGAGCGTTGCGAGCCTCAAATAAAGACTTTTTCATATCGTACATGGTGTCACCGATCAGGGAGCACATCGCATACGATAAGGAAAAGTCTTTTCTTTTTGCAAAACTATATGTCTAGGGAAAGAATTTTTTTTATACAAAAATAGTTGCATTAGGTAAACATATTTGTGTATATTAAACAGTGATCAGTGATAAACGTAATCATTACAAAAAAACATTGGGCATTCATGTGGGAGGGAACGAAAGATGACGAAGGCAGCTGAAAGACCGAATGGGAAGTTCAAAATGAATTCGGCGTTGAAGCGGTTGGTTATGACGATATTGTTCTTAAGCGTAGCTGTAGGATTAGCAGCATGTGGCGGCAGCACAAACGAGGGCAAGACAGAGGGAACTGCAACGTCTGCCGATGCTCATCCAATCAAGGTAACAACTACGATTGGTATGATTGCTGACGTGGTGAAAGAGGTAGGAGGAGAACGTGTTGATGTAATTGGGTTGATGGGTCCAGGGGTTGACCCTCACTTATACAAAGCGTCCCAAGGAGACATTAAGAAGCTGGATGATGCGGACATCGTATTCTACAACGGCTTGCATTTGGAAGGGAAGATGGTCGATATTTTGGAGAAAATGAGCGGCAGCAAGACGACGGTTCCCGTCTCCAGAACAATTTCGGAATCTGAGCTGCTCGCAGATCCGACATTAGCACAATCGCATGATCCGCATATTTGGTTCAATGTGCAGAATTGGATCAAGGCGACGGAGGTCATTCGTGACACGCTGGTGGAATATGATGCGGCACATGCAGAAGCCTATAAGCAGCGTGCAGAGGCATATGTAAGCAAGCTGCAAGAGCTTGATGCGTATGTACACAAGCGGATAGAAGAGATTCCGGAAGGGAGCCGCGTGCTCGTGACGGCGCATGACGCGTTTGGATATTTTGGCAAGGCGTACGGCATGAAGGTTATGGGGCTTCAAGGAATCAGCACGGCTTCTGAATACGGAAGCAAGGATGTATCCGATCTTCGCGATTATCTGGTGGACAATCAGATTAAGGCAGTTTTTATTGAATCGAGTGTACCGAAGAAGGCAATTGAGGCGGTCATCGAAGGAGCGAAGAAAAAAGGCCATGAGGTCGTCATTGGCGGTGAATTATTCTCGGATGCAATGGGCGAGCCGGGGACAGAAGAGGGAACTTATATTGGCATGGTTCGCTTCAACGTCAATACGATCGTCGATGCACTGAAGTAATGTACATAACTTCGAGAGATATAACATGGTAGGAGAGGAGCGAAATGAGCATGATGGATAAGGGGAATACGCCGCTTCGTGTGAGTGGCTTAACTGTTGCATACCAGAAGAAGCCCGTGCTTCGCAATGTTAGCTTTACGATACCGGAGGGAAATTTAATCGGCATTATCGGGCCGAATGGTGCAGGGAAATCTACACTTATTAAATCTGTGCTTGGATTAATTCCGCGAGTAAGCGGAGAGGTGAATATATTCGGCAAGCCTTACTCGGAAAGCCGCAAACGGGTAGGCTACGTCCCACAGCGCGAATCTGTGGATTGGGATTTCCCCACGAACGCACTCGATGTTGTAATGATGGGCCGTTACGGACACTTAGGATGGTTCAAGCGACCGGGCGCGAAGGAGAAGGAGATTGCGCTCGATTGTTTGGCCAAGGTGGGAATGGCGGATTTTGCAGATCGGCAAATAAGTCAGCTGTCCGGCGGACAACAGCAGCGTGTATTCCTAGCAAGGGCGCTTGCCCAAAACGCGGACATCTATTTTATGGATGAGCCGTTCGTTGGTGTAGATGCGATGACGGAGAAAGCGATCATTACATTATTAAATGAATTGAAGCGTCAGGGGAAGACCGTGCTTGTTGTCCATCACGACTTGGCAACAGTGAAGGAATACTTCGATTGGGTAATGCTTCTGAATGTAGAATTGGTTGCCTGTGGAGAAACCGAAAAAATATTTAACACAAGCATGTTGCAGCAAACCTATGGCGGCAGACTTACCGTGTTGGATCAAAATGCGGGTGCCGTCATGGTAGGAACGAGGTGAGTGCAATGTTCGGAATATCTTGGGACGTGTTGCGTGATCCGAATACACAGTGGATTCTCGTCGGTTGTTTGCTGCTCGGTCTCATGAGTGGCATTGTGGGCAGCTTCGCTTATTTGCGGAAGCAGAGTCTGGTCGGGGATACGCTCGCGCATGCTGCGCTGCCAGGCATATGCATTGCTTTTATGCTCACTGGGGTTAAATCGCTGCCCTTATTTTTCCTAGGAGCCTTCTTATCCGGTATGCTGGCAACAGCGGGAATTTCAGTCGTGACGCGCTATACGCGCATCAAAGCGGATGCGGCAATGGGGATTATGCTGTCGGTGTTCTTCGGTGTTGGCATTGTGTTGCTGACGCAAATTCAACATTCCAGCTACGGTAACCAAAGCGGACTCGACAAGTTTCTGTTCGGCCAAGCAGCTTCCATGATGCAGAGTGATGTCTATACGATGGCAGGTGTGTCGCTGCTTATTATTGTGGCATGCAGCCTGCTGTTCAAGGAATTCAAGCTGCTCAGCTTCGATCCTGGCTTTGCGCGCGGACTCGGGTTTCCGGTTGGCGTGCTGGAGCAGCTGCTTATGCTGTTTACCGTAATTGCCGTCGTTGTTGGCATTCAGGCAGTCGGCGTTGTGCTTGTTGCGGCACTATTGATTACTCCTGCCGTATCTGCACGCTATTGGACCGATCGACTCGGATTAATGGTGCTGCTCAGCGGGCTGTTTGGAGCAGTAAGCGGCATTATTGGCACACTTGTCAGTACGACGACGAGCAATTTACCTACTGGCCCGCTCAGTGTATTGGCTGCAACCTTCGTCTTCTGCTGCTCGGTTGTATTTGCCCCACGCCGCGGTGTGCTCGCGAAATGGATTCGTCGGATCCGTAATCATCAATCGATTCGGGTGGAGGAACGAATTCGTCTAGAGGAGACGGAGCCTCGATTGCGAAAGGAGGCGTCGTTGTGACAGACCTATGGATTATACTGACCGGTGCGCTAGTAGCTGCAACTTGCGGGATATTGGGCTGCTTCCTCGTGCTGCGCAAAATGTCCATGATCGGGGATGCCATCAGCCATTCCGTGCTTCCCGGCATCGTTATAGCCTTCATGCTAAGCGGCTCACGTGATTCGTTCGTCATGCTGCTGGGTGCGTCCGCAGTAGGCTTAGTAACGGTATTTCTCATTCAGCTGTTTCAAAATAGCGGCGTGCAATCGGATGCATCAATTGGAGTGGTATTTACCGCATTATTCGCGGTTGGCGTTGTGCTCGTAAGCTTGAATGCACGCAATGTGGATCTGGATTTGGATTGTGTTCTGTTTGGTGAAATCGCCTATGTCCATTGGAATACAACGACCTTGTTCGGCATCGACATGGTGCCGAAGGCTGTATGGATACTCAGTTTTACACTGCTAGTGATATTGCTCGTCATCGGGCTGTTCTATAAGCAGTTCAAAATATGTGCATTCGATCCGGCGATGGCTATAGCCTGCGGCATACCTGTTGCGTTATTCCATTATTTGCTGATGGGACTCGTGTCCATGACGACAGTGGCTTCATTTGAAAGTGTAGGAGCTATCCTTGTCGTCGGCATGCTTATCGTTCCAGCTTCCACCGCCTACTTGCTAACGGAGCGCTTGAGTCTCATGATTGTGTACAGTGTGGCCATTGGAATTGGATGTGCAATAGCTGGCTACTACCTGTCCTCCTTACTCGATGCGTCAATAGCGGGAATGATGGTCACGGTAGCGGGCGCATTGTTCATACTTGCCTTTCTGTTGTCCCCGACTCATGGAATGCTGGCCCGCGTACTGAAGCGTCGTCGGATTGCAGAGATGACTGCTTAGAAGCGGCTTAGGAACACCCTTTGCTCCTGATTATGGAGAGGGGTGTTTTTTTGTTATTGCCAGATAGGAACCACTGCGTAAGCGGCCTCTTTGTAAAGGAAAGGAATTCTTTGTTGTAAATGCCTGCATATGATACAATGGCGTTATGCAAATTTGTGCACGACAATGATTGACAATGAGTGTTACAAGCTTCGACAAATAACGAATCACAACTCGTCTGAAGCGGAACGCATCAGAGACAGGAGTGACGGATGAGATGAGTAAATATAAGTTGTTGGCTCTCGATATGGATGGAACGGTATTGGATGATGATCAGCGCATTTCCAAGGAAAATGCTGATGCCATCCGCAGTGCTTGCGATGCGGGAATTACGGTCATCTTCTCCACTGGCCGCGCGTTCGTCAATGCACTTCCTTATGCGGAAGAACTAGGATTGAATGCTCCAATGATAACAGTCAATGGGAGTGAAGTGTGGAAGAATACACGTGAGCTGCACTTGCGTCATCTCTTGGATCGCGAGGCGGTGAAGCGCATGCACGCGATGTCCGAGGAGCATAATGTGTGGTTCTGGGCTTATTCGACGGAACGATTGTACAACAAAGAGAATTGGGGAGCCGATATCGAGGCTGAGGAATGGCTGAAGTTCGGCTACTTTACGAAGGATGATCGTGTGCGCGAAATTCTGTGGCGCGAACTGCGTGCCATGGGCGGATTGGAATTGACCAATTCCTCGCCACATAATATTGAGATTAATCCTGGAGGAGTCAACAAGGCAACGGGAATACAAACTGTATGCGAGCTTATTGGCTGCGAGATGTCGCAAGTGGTTGCTGTAGGCGACAGCTTGAATGATATGGCCGCGATTCAAGCGGCAGGGCTTGGTGTAGCTATGGGGAATGCGCAGGACGAAGTGAAGCAGGCTGCGGACATCGTCGTACGAACGAACAACGAGCATGGTGTTGCCCAAGTCATTAGGGAGTATATGCTGTAATCGATTGTTCACGAGCGTTTATTCTCGTGCAAGGTGGTGGAACGGATGGTTATTTTCGGTTGGATTAGTGTGATAGTCCTGTTTCTTGTCGGTATGGCAGGGGCTATCTATCCGATTTTACCAGGTGCGTTGGCAATCTATGCAGCTTTCTTTGTGTATGGATTATGCATTAGCTTTGAACCCTTCGGGTTCTGGTTCTGGGCGATTCAGACGATTATTGTAGCTGTGCTGTTTATTGCCGATTACGTGGTCAATGCCTGGGGAGTCAAGCGATTCGGAGGGTCTAAGGCTTCAATCATCGGGAGTACAATAGGGGTCATCATCGGTCCGTTCGTCATCCCGGCGTTCGGTCTTATACTTGGGCCTCTCTTAGGCGCGTTTATCGGGGAACTTATGACAGGAGCGAGTATGGATAAATCGACAAAATCGGCCATTGGTGCGGTTGTCGGACTATTTACGAGCATTGTCGTAAAATTTGCGCTGCAAATCGTGATGATTGTCCTGTTCTTCCTTTGGTTGTAAATGTTTTAATAGAAAAGGTGTCCATAAGACGGTCTGACGGTCTGATATAGACTAGGGCTGTCTTATGGAGCGGCTTCCTGCTCTTTGGAGAAAATACGGTGGCTTTTGCCATGATGAATAGAATTGAATGTAGTATGTTCGGACGGGATATTAGGATACGGGCTAGCATACAGAAAGAAGGGAAACGTTTGGCAAAGGAATCATTTATTAAAGGAACGCTCATTATTGCAGCGGCTACCCTCGTCGCTCGCGTCTTAGGGCTCTTTCAGCGCGTTCCGCTTGAGCATATGCTCGGTTCTGTGGGTAATGCCTCTTTTGCTGCCTCACAGACAGTCTATTTGATGATACTTGCAATAGCGACAGCAGGTATTCCGAGTACATTAAGCAAGATGGTATCCGAACGCTATGCGCTGAATAAGGTGCGCGAAGCGGAGCGGGTCTATTATGCTGCGCTGCTGTTCGGACTCATATCCGGTGTGATTACAACCTTGCTGCTCATCGCGTTCGCAGGTGTGTATGCGGATATGATTCAGCTGCCTGAGGCTGCACTTGCTATTCGTGCATTAGCACCTGCGCTGCTGTTGTTCCCGGTCATTGCCATGATGCGCGGGTATACGCAAGGGCGCAATATGATGCAGGCAAGTGGTGTATCGCAGATCGTAGAGCAGGTTTTACGTGTTCTTACGGCGATCGGACTTGCCTATATCTTGATGAGCACGGGGCAGAACCAAGAGTGGATCGCAGCGGGTGCTTCCTTCGGCGGTGTGCTAGGGAGTGTCGGCGCATTCATTATTATGATCTATTACTTGCGTAAGCTCCGTCAGGCAGATCGGGAAGCTGGAGTACGCGCACGCCGCAGGGGTGCGAAGAAAGTACCGCTTAGCGATATTTTCCGTTCAATTTTCGCGATGTCCGTACCGATTGTATTGTCTTCACTTGCCGTACCGGCTGTAAACTTTATTGATACGTCCATCACGATTCCACTTCTCTCACCGGAAGTTGGGGTAGATGAGGCGAAGCATCTGTATGGTATCCTTGGTCAGCGTGCACAATCGATCGCTGGCATTCCGCCAATTCTGGCGATTGCGTTAAGCACGTCGCTCATCCCGGTCATTTCCGCTGCCTTTGCGAAGCGGGATATGGTTCACTTGAAGCGGCAGACTACAATGGCAATGCGTATTTCCGTATTGAGTGGCATGCCTATCGTATTGGCTCTAGCGGTCGCAGCATATTCCGTGAACGGTTTCTTGTTCAGTACGTTGGACGGTGCAGGCATTATTGCAGCGTTGACGCTCGGTACGATATTCCAAATTACGATGATGACGTCAAGCTCGATTCTAATTGGACTTGGCAAGCCTTATATTGCTATGATCAGTGTAACATTAGGTATTATTATTAAGCTTATTGCCAGCTTCTCGCTTGTTCACTTCTTTGGTATTTACGGCATTATTGGAGGAACAGCACTAAGCTTCCTGCTTATTACATGGCTCAATCTTCGTGTCATGAAGAAGGTTGTTCCGTTTTCGGTACTAGGCAATCGCTGGATAGGCTTCCTGATGACCATCGTGCTGTCGGGTGGCGTAGGATATGGCTGCGAATGGTTGGGCGAGCAATTAGTGGGCATCTTGCCGGCCAAGCTTGCCTTCATGTTCACGGCAGGTGTTGTAGGCGTGGGGGTAGTAGCTCTGTTCGTTGTTGGGCTGGTTGCTTTCCGCGTTATTCGATATGATGAGCTGTCGGGTTACCCGCGTGCGGTTCAGAAGGTACTGCGTCCATTGATGCGATTGCAGGGAGAACGTGGTTAATTCACATACGCGCTATTTATAGCGTAGTGAGAATAAAAAAATTGACAAGCTCCACGAAGGAAGCGCAAGCGATGCACTTCCTTCATGGAGCTTTTTTTGTCGTACACCAGGGTGCATAAGGGAAAGGAAGAGAAACGGGAGGATACAAGGATGATATGGTGTTAATTACCATCTGTTGATTTTGTAACAATGTATAAACTTTTACCGTTTTATACCGATATACCAAACGTATTTTGGCAACGAGACTTGGCAAGCAAAGGGGTGTCAACATGAAGAGGTTTTTTCAGTGGACTACAGGAATACAACAATCCTTACAAAAGAAAATAATATGCTTACTTGCGTTATTTATTGTCGTTCCTACGATTATTCTTATCATTATCCTGACAGGTACGGCAGCAAGCAATACGAAAGACATGGTCTACAATCAAGTGAATGGGGCTACCCAATCCATTGTCGGTATGCTGGATGACATGTATGATTCAAATGCCTATACGGTAAACAGCCTGGCTGACAGCATTAGTAAGAAGTCGCAACAAAAGGACTGGATCCATGATCGGATGCTGGAGATTGCCAAAGATATTGAGAATATATATGCGGCATATGTCTTTGTAGATAATCAATACATACACAGTTCTAATGACAGTGATGAGACGATTGATGCGATGAAGCGGGACTGGTATCAGCAGGCAAAGAAAAGTGCCGGGAAAGTAATTGTGACGAAGCCGTATCGCGATGCGATAACGAATGATTTGGTAGTTACGTTCGCTAAAGAACTCCCAGGGAAGAATGGAGTTGTTGCCATTGATGTGGCAATCGATCGGATTAACAAGGCTGTAGAGAAATACAAAGTAGGGAAAAGCGGTTATATCAGCCTGGTTGACAAGGATAATCAGGTCGTAACGCATCCGGTGTACAAGCAGGGGACGGTTCTGGACGAAGCTACGTACGGAGAGCTGGCGACAGCGGAAGATCACGGTGCCTACAAGTCGAATGCGGCAGGACGTAATGAGTTCGTCAGTTACGACAAACGCAACAAAATGGGTCTGAGCATCGTCTCGGTCATCGCCTTGTCGGAAATCAACAGTCAAGCCAACTACATTTTTATTGTCGCATCCATCTTCCTAGTCGTTCTTATCGCATTAATGGGACTATTTTTATGGCGGTTTGTAAAGAGCATTATTCGTCCCGTTCTCCGCGTGCAGCAGCTGACGGAACGGATTGCTGCGGGTGACTTCACAGAACGGATTCCGGAGTCGGATCGCAGCGATGAGATTGGACGCTTGGAGAAAAACTCCAACACGATGGCACAGTCCTTGACTGATGTTCTGCTTCGCATTCGCGAAGTGTCCGAGACGGTTGCAGCTTCTGCTGAGGAGCTCTCCGCTAATACAGAAGAGAATGTAGCGTCTCTGCAGCAGGTTGCTGCCTCTTACCAGGAGGTGTCTGCACAATCATCGCTCCTTAATGATCGTCTCAAAGCGGTTCGCTCTGATGCGCATCAGTCTGGCCGCCAGTTGAAGGAAGTTACCGAACTGGTTAATCTGTCCTCCGAGGCTGCTAATGATATGAGTGAATGGGCAGTACGAGGAGAGCAGGCGTTGAGCAGTGTACGCTCGCAAATGAATGCAATTACAGAACATACAGAGCTGGCGACCAAGGAAACGGAGCAGTTGATTGAGCAGTCCCAGCATATTCGCCGTATTGTCGTATTCATTCAAGAGTTGTCTGCACAAACGAAGCTGCTCGCCCTGAATGCAGCGATTGAAGCTGCACATGCGGGTGAGCATGGCCGTGGATTCGCAGTTGTAGCTGATGAGGTTCGCAAGCTGGCAGAGCAGACGAATGAAGCGGCTGGGCAAATTACAGGCATGATTCAGCATATTCATGAACGTTCTGAAGCGGTATGGACAGCAATGCAGAACGGTTCAGCCTCGGTAGAGGAAGGTCAGCAGGTGACGAAGACGGTGACGAGCAGCTTTGCCGACATGTTCGCAGCAGTTGATGAAATGAACGTACAACTGAGTCATATTGCACAAATGAGCACTCAACTCACTAGTGCCAATGGTACGATGATCACTTCGTTCGATGAAGCGAGTGAAATGACTAATACAACGCTGCTTGAAATGGAAAATGTGGCGGCAGCCGGTGAACAGCAAAATGCGGCCATGCAGGAAATGGCTTCGTACGCGAACCACTTGGCTACCATTGCTGATGATTTGCAGCAGTTGTCTGCGAAGTTCAAGGCATAGCTTGCCTTGCTAGGTGCGGCGTTACGGATGCAATAAAGATATACAAATTACGGAGAGCACTTGAACCGCGTCGCGGTTCGAGTGCTTTTTTGTTGTCCTATCGGTTCACTTCTTCTCGGTCGCATCTATTTCGAAATAGCCCATGCGAAGAGCAAGGTCATGGAGTGCGTTCATGTCTGTACCGTTATGCAACTGATTTGCAACTGTCATCGCGTTTACTGGAAATGGTGGATATACAGGCTTGCGGGTGAACGGGCATTTGGGGAGGGGGTTAGCCTCTGAACATTGCAGGACATATCTGCAAGCGGCAGCCATAAATCCTGAACGTGGGGTGGAATAGATGAATGAAGTGTGGATAATGGGGGCGGCACGCACGCCAATCGGTTCATTTCAAGGCAATTATCGGGATGTGACTGCAGTGGAACTGGGCACAGCTGCTATTCAAGAGGCCTGCAGCCGCGCTGGCATCATGGGAGAACATGTGGATCAAGTATGGATGGGACAGGTGCTGCAAGCTGGAGTTGGGCAAAATGGGGCACGACAAGCGGCTTTACAGGCGGGCATCCCTATCCATGCGCCAGCGACGGGGGTCAACCTAGTCTGTGGATCAGGGCTGCAGGCTGTCATGCTGGGGACACAGAACATCAGGACGGGTGATGCAGATATCGTCGTATCTGGCGGAATGGAGAATATGACCCAATCTCCCTATATACTCAAGCAGGCAAGACAGGGATATAAGTACGGGCACGGGGAGCTGTTGGATACTGTACTGCATGATGGACTGACCTGTGCCTTTCTACAGCAGCCAATGGGCATTACCGCAGAGAAATTAGCGGAACGCTATCATATCACACGTGACATGCAGGACGCATTTGCACTAAAGAGCCAACAACGTGCGGAATCAGCGATGCGTGAAGGAAGATTCGAAGCTGAGCTCGTTCCAATCCGAGTACCTGAACGCAAGGGGGCATTCCGGACGGTGGATACGGATGAGCACCCTCGCCATGGCATGACCATGGACAATTTAAGCAAACTGAAACCTGCCTTCCTTAGCAATGGCACGGTTACAGCGGGGAATTCGTCCGGGATTAATGATGGGGCAGCTGCTGTTGTCTTGTGCAGCTCGGAAGCAGCTGTGAAGCGTAATTTATCACCCCTCGCGGTGATGCGCGGTTATGCAGCAGTAGGCGTGGAGCCGGAATGGATGGGACTCGGACCTGTATCTGCGCTGCGGAAGGCTGCTGACAGGGCAGGCCTGTGCATGCAGGATATTGAACTGTTCGAAATCAATGAAGCTTTTGCGGCACAAGCGCTGGCTGTTACCGAGGAACTGGGCATTGATACAGAGATCGTCAATGTGAACGGAGGTGCGATTGCGCTCGGACATCCGATTGGTGCCAGCGGGACAAGAGTGCTTGTGACACTGCTTCACGAGATGGAGCGAAGAAAGGTGAAATACGGCGCGGCTGCGCTCTGTGTAGGAGGCGGTCATGGTGTCGCTGTCATCGTCGAACGGGGCTGAATCGGAACGACAGCATTCATGGCGAAGCTTTGAAACGGTGGACAGTGCTGCATACTGGTTCGAGCATCGCTGCGAGAAGACACCGGATAAAGTCGCGGTCGTAGACGCTCATACAGGGAATCGATACACGTATCGAGAGCTTGCATGCCGTGCAAGGAAGTTGGCGTTTGTACTGCAGCATCATGGTGTTAGCGCTGGGGATCGGGTTGCTGTACTGCTGCTAAATCAGGCTGAGATGCTGGATGCACTGCTTGCCTGCAGACTGTTGAGCGCGATTGCCGCCCCAATGAATTGGAGGCTCGCGGAAGCAGAGCTGCATGAAATTGTACGGGACTGTTCGCCGAAGGTGCTGCTCTATGATCGAACAGAGCCTTCGCTTGCTCCTCTATCTGAAGCATTACAAGAGAGAAGCGTAGTACGATTGGACGTGTCTGAGCTGCTGCATGAACAGGCGGAGGCCCAATGTGAACAGCCGGGGAGTTCGACAGTCAATGCAATCGAGGATGCAGATGCTGAGATTGCAGCCGGGACAACGGCAGATGAGCCTGCACAACCTCGTGATATATTGGCACAGGAAGCAATCTGCCTCGATGATCCATGGCTCATGATCTATACCGGGGGAACGACAGGGAAACCGAAGGGGGTTGTCCTGTCGCATGGCTCTGTATTCTGGAATGCGGCGAACACGGTAATTAGCTGGCAGTTGAACGAATCGGACGTTACGCCGACGATCTTGCCTATGTTCCATACTGGAGGCATTAATGCACTGACATTCCCTGTACTTATGGCTGGGGGAACGGTCGTGCTCGTGCGCAATTTCCAAGCGGATGACATGATCCGGCTCCTTCGGGAAGAACGTTGTACGATTGTGTTAATGGTGCCGACGATGTATCATCTGCTCGTTCAGTGCGATTCATTTAGAAATGATATGTTTCCGGATATGCGAACCTTTCTCTCGGGAGGTGCCCCGTGTCCATTATCCGTATATGAAGCATTTCATGTTAGAGGCTTGCCTTTTAAGGAAGGATACGGCGCGACAGAGTCTGGTCCAAACAATTTCGTAATCGAGCCGGAAGCGGCTAGAATGAAGCCCGGATCGGTAGGCGTGCCGATGCTGCTCGGAGAGGCAAGGATTATTGGATCTGACGGGCGCGTGCTGGCAGCAGGTCAAGTCGGAGAGCTGGTGCTTCGGGGAGGTCATTTGTTCTCTCATTATTGGAACAATCCGCAGGCAACGGAAGAGACGATGCAGGATGGATGGTTGTTGACGGGGGATCTGGCTCGAAGGGATGAGGACGGCTATTACTATATTGTTGGCCGGAAGAAAGATATGATTATTACCGGAGGAGAGAATGTATATCCACTTGAAGTGGAGCATATTCTCGAGAGCCATCCGAAGGTGCTGGAAGCAGCTGTGCTTGGCATAGCAGATTCGAAGTGGGGCGAAGTTGTCGTTGCCGCTGTCAGTACAGGAGAGATCTCCTCCTTGACGGAAGAAGAACTCAAGCAATACTGTCAAGCGAGGATTGGGAAGTATAAAGTGCCCAAGCGCTTTATTCTCACTGAAGAGCTTCCAAAGACAGTAGTGGGCAAGCTGGACAAAAAGGCAATGAAAGCATGGTTTGGCGGTTGACCGAGGTCAGCCGCTCATTTTTTTGTAAAAGTGCTTGAAGCAGGTATAACTGTGATACAATATACAGGACAACATTGGAAAATAGAGGAATTGGAGGTTCTGCATGAAAGAAGGCCGCGTGCTTAAAATGAAATTAATGCCGCCCCCTCTGAAGAAGCAGCTGCTCCACCGTCCTCGTCTTGCTAAAGTGCTAACCCGCATTACAGATTTCCCGCTCACCATATTGACCTCTGGTCCGGGATTCGGCAAGACGACGGCGCTGTCCGCCTATTTGCGCTCCTCGGACATGACGTATGCATGGTACGGAGCATCTCCTCAAGACAATGACTTTATCCCATTTGTATCCCATATCATTTATACGTTGCGGCAAGCGGTTCCCGATTTTGGGGAATCGCTGCTTGCTGAGCTGCACAGCGGTGGAAATCGGAACAGCAGTGAAGATATCATTGCCTTGGCAGACTTATTTTTGAATGAGTTGGTATCGCTTTCAAAGCGGACGATATTAATCATTGATGATTACCACCTCGTCGAACCGACTACAAGCATTGACGAATGGATGCAGTATGTTGTGTCCTATTTGCCTGATTGCGACAAGATGGGCATCGTCATTTCCTCACGCGCCAAGCCTCAGTGGGATGGTCTAGCTGCATTGCGCATCCGAGGCCATGTACTGGAAATTGGCAAGGAAGAGCTTGCATTCAATGAAGAAGAAATTGAAGTGTTGTACAGCGATTATTACGGGTACCCGCTTACGAAGCAGCAGCTTGAGCGGATTTATAAGCAGACGGAAGGCTGGATTATTGCGGTGCAGCTTATATGGCAGCGGCTGCTGTCTTCCAATGGGTCGCTAGAAGAACTTCTGCGGGCGCCAAGAGATACGATGGAGGAGTTGTTTCAGTTTCTGGCATTGGAGCTGTTCCAGAAGCAATCTTTGTCGATGCGCTCCTTCATGCTGGAGACGAGTATCTTTGACGAGCTTACCGGTGACTGGTGTGATGCCGTATGCGGGCGAAGCGGTTCACATGCCCTGTTGTTTGAGCTGTGCGGCAGCGGCTTCTTGTCAGCAGTCGATGACAAGCAGTTCCGCTATCATGCCCTGTTCCGTGAATTCCTGCTCGATCAGTTGAGAAGACAGCATGATCGTTACGTGTCTTTGGCGAAGCAGGCCATTCACATCTTCGCATCGCGCGGCCGCTATGATCTGGCGATGGCACAGGCGATGGTTCTGCAGGATGGCGAAGAGACGGCACTGCTGCTGCAGGATGGGGGCGAAGAGTTGATACAGGGCGGTCATTTGGAATTCGTCCATGCCTCCTTGCTGACGATTCCAGAGCGTACGAAGCGAAGATACCCATATTTGCATGTGCTGCATGGGGATATTATGCGTTATCGCTGCCAGTATGAAGAGGCGTCAGCCCAATACCGCATAGCCGAATATGAAGCAGATAGTGCCAGCAATCGCATTGTTCAGATGATGGCCCTTGAAGGGCAAGCTCTCTTATTTCTGGATACGATACAACCTGGCAAGGCAGAGCCTCTGCTGGAGCGTGCGATTGCAATTGCAGAGTCGCTCTATGGAGGCCGGATCATGCATGTAGATCGAATTGAAAGCGTTAACTTGCGGCATTCAAGCTATGAATCAGGTGGAAGGGTTCGAACGGGCGAGCGTGAGCGTCTTGGCCGCTTATATACATTGATGGCTGAAAATATGCTTAATGCGGGCAGAGGAACAGAAGCGCAGCTCTGGTACGATCGGGCTATTCATATCCACGCAGAGGGAAGAGACTGGCTGCTTGAAGCGCGGTTGTTCCTCCGTACCGGCAGACTGCACAAGGCAAAGTCGAAGCTAATGCATGCCCAGATGATGGAACAGGAACAGGGTTCGCTCTTCCGCGGGCTTAGCTACCATTCCAAGACATTATCCCGCTCGCACCGCGAGATTGATCTGCTGCTCTCGCTTATCAGCAGTATGTGCGGAGAGCCAGTTGCGGCGAAGGAGGCGGCAGAAGCGGGAATGATGCAGGGCATTCGCTTCAAGGCGCCCTTCGTAGAGGCTTGCGGATGGATGCGAATGGGCCATGCTGCGCAGCTGACTGGGAAGTATGATGCGAAGGTAGCTGCTGATTGCTATCAGGCGGCGCTGTCAATCATGGAACGGCTGGAAGTGAAGCGCGGCAGCGCTGAGCCATATATGGGACTCTGCTTGCTCTTCGGCAGAGCTCGTTCAACGGATACGGCTCTACGATACGGGCATAGTGCTTGGGAGAAGACGCAATTCGCGAATGATGGCTGGCTCACCTCGCTAATTAGGCTGAGCATGGGCATTGCACTGTTCAACGCGAATCGGTATGCCGAAGCCGAGGATGTTTTCCGTGAATGTAGTGAACGTTTCCTCGCTTGCGGTGATGGATTCGGCAGCGCTGCTGTTGAGATGTGGCTCGCATTATGCGCCTATCGGACAGAGCAGGACAGCAAGTTCGCGGTTGCGATGGAGCGCTTTTTGGCGCGGACGGAGCGGGAAGGCTACTCGTTCCTGATCACGCGGCGTACATTGTTCGGGCCGAGCGACACGCAGCAGCTCATTCCGCTGCTTATTGAAGCGGTACGACTTGATATTTGCCGTTCCTACGCATCGACGATGCTTACGGAATTAGGACTAGATCAGCTTACGTACCACCCTGGATATACCTTGTATATACATACGCTTGGGAATTTTGTCGTCCAGCTTGGCGATATCGAGTTGTCGGACAAAGACTGGCAGCGTGGCAAGGCAAAAGAGCTGTTCCAGCTTCTGGTGACTAGACGGACTCGTTCGTTGACGAAGGAAGAACTGCTGGATTCTCTGTTTCCTCAATCAGAGGAGAAGGCGGCCAATCGAGACTTCAAGGTGGCGCTAAATGCCTTGAATACGGCCTTGGAACCGCATCGTCGTGTTCGTTCGAACCCTTATTACATCATTAGGCGGGGAACCACCTATCAATTGAATCCGGCTGCGGGCTGGGTGCTCGACGCCAATCGCTTCGAGATGGCGATCGAACAAGGGCTTGAAGCTGGCGATGTGGAGCAGGCAATCAAACTGCTGGAGGAAGGGCTCCTTATCTATGAAGGCGACTATATGCCTGAACGCCGTTACGAGGATTGGTGCATTGAGGAACGGGAACGCTTGCAAGTGTTGTTCATGCGTGGAGCAGAGAGATTGTCTTGCCACTATGCGGCTATGAATACCTTCGACAAGGCGATCCGCTGGGCGGAATCGATTGTAGCGAAAGATCGCTGCTGGGAAGAGGCGTACCGAATCCTGATTGCTTGTCATCTTCAAATGAACAATCGCAATCAAGCTTTGCGCTGGTACAACAAATGCCGAAAGGCGTTGGAGGAAGAGCTAGGGATCGAGCCGATGAAGGATATCCGAGAACTTGTTCGGGACATATCGAGTGTAATACTGAGTGATGACGATTAAGAGGGTACTGCTGCGGAATGTTGCTTGCTTATCTGTTGATTAAGCTGGCAGTATGTCGTGCTGCGGTTTCCTAACCGATGCAACTCATTTGTAACTATACCCTCTTATGATGAATGAGAAATGATTCGTAAGGGGGTTTTTGGTGTCTATGACACAGTTATTTATTCGTGAAACAAGCAATCAGAAGCAACAATTACATCGCAGCCATGATAAGCAACGGGCGGTTCGCATACAGATGTCAAGACTATTGCTGCTCAGCTTCATGTCCTTGCTCCTGCTGCTGACAGCTGCTTGTGGAAGCAGTGGAAGTGATGCGGGAGGGAACTCCGCAAAGCAAGAGAACAATGGTGCAGCATCGACAGAGAACAAGAATAATCAAACGGAAGAGAAGAAATCGTCCGATGGAGATAAGACGCCAATCAAGATCGGAGTGCTTGCTTCCATGTCGGGGGCGCTTGAAAGTTACGGCAAACAGACGGTTCGCGGATTCGAGCTTGGCATCGACTATGCCACACAAGGTACGAAGACGATCGATGGACGGCCAGTTGAATTCATTGTAGAAGATACGGAAACGAAGCCGGACGTAGCCGTTAAGAAGGCAACCAAGCTGCTTGAAACCGATAAGGTTGATTTCCTTGTTGGTTCATCCAGCTCAGGGGATACATTAGCGGTTCTTCCGCTTGCTGAGGAATACGAGAAGATTATGGTCGTCGAGCCGGCTGTTGCGGATAGCATTACAGGCGAGTTGTGGAACAAATACGTATTCCGCACTGCACGCAATTCCTCGCAGGACGCGGTTGCAGGCGCGGCGGCGATAGCGAAGCAGGGCGTTAAGATTGCAACGTTCGCACCGGATGGCGCGTTCGGACGCGATGGCATTAAGGCGTTCAAGGAAGCAGCGATCAAGCTTGGTGCAGAAATTGTAGAAGAGCAGTACGCGGACGCTACTGCAACGGATTTTACCGCGAACATTCAGAAAATTGTAAGTGCAAAACCGGATTACTTGTTCGTAGTATGGGCGGGAGCGAATACGCCGTGGAAGCAGCTTAAGGATATGAAGGTAACGGAGCAAGGCATCAAACTGTCTACTGGAGCTCCGGATATCGCGGCTCTGAAGACAATGCAGGAGCTGGAGGGGATGGAAGGCTTCTCGGTGTACTACCATTCACTTCCGAGCAATGATGTGAATAAATGGCTCGTAGAAGAACATACGAAGCGATTCAATGGAGATTTGCCAGATTTGTTCACACCTGGCGGCATGTCAGCAGCGATCGCGATCGTGGAAGCGGTGAAGAAGACGGGCGGGGATACGACTGCCGACAAGCTGATTGCAGCGATGGATGGAATGACATTTGATGCGCCGAAGGGCAAGATGACGTTCCGAGCGGAGGATCATCAAGCACTGCAGACGATGTATGCGGTGAAGCTGGAGAAGAAGGATGGTACCGATTATCCGGTTCCTGTACTTATCCGTGAACTGTCGCCAGAAGAGACGGCACCGCCGATTCGCAACAAACGTTAACTAGGAGGTCAGGACATGAGCGGAGCGGAGAACAACCTCAGGACGGCCGAGTCGCTGCCGATTGAACAGGGGACGAATAGAGCTCGCCGCTCCCATTCGTCCCAAGCGGTGGATAAGATTTTGAGCACAACAGATTTGACGATTGCGTTCGGCGGACATATCGCAGTACAGGAAGTGAACCTCACCGTTGAGCGTAATCGCTTCAAGTCAATCATTGGCCCAAATGGTGCAGGTAAGACGACCTTGTTCAACTTGTTAAGCGGCGAGCTGCGGCCAACTTCTGGCCAGATCCAATTCGAGGGGCGCGACGTGACGTTGCTGCCCCCATTCGAACGGACAAGGCTTGGGATGGGGCGATCCTTTCAGATCACGAATGTATTCCCCAATCTGACGGTGATGGAGAATGTACGGCTTGCTGTCCAATCCAGACATGGTGTTCGCATGAATTGGTATCGATCACTGCGAGCGTATCGTCAGTTTGAAGAAGAAGCGGAGCATTGGCTCGAAATGGTGCTGCTTGGAGGAAGAGGCGGTGCTACAGCGAAGCACTTGGCGCATGGAGAGAAGCGCAAGCTGGAGCTAGCGATGCTGCTAGCGCTCCAGCCGTCGCTTCTTCTGCTCGATGAACCGACGGCTGGCATATCGGTGGAAGAGGTTCCAGCGATTATGGAAGTGATCCGTCGGGTGAAGGATGCCAAAGATCGAACGATATTACTCATTGAGCACAAGATGGAGATGGTTCTGGATTTATCCGATACGATCGCCGTTCTGTTTAATGGGAAGCTGCTTGCAGATGGTCATCCGGATGAGATTATGAATAATGAATTGGTACAGTCTGCTTACTTGGGAGGGTTGTATGATGACGCTGCTGCAGGTGAATGAAATTGAAACGTATATCGGACAGTTTCACATTTTGCAAGGGGTCACCTTCCAAGTGAAGGCTGGTGGGATTACCGTACTGCTTGGCCGCAATGGGGCGGGCAAGACGACGACACTGCGTTCCGTTATGGGATTGAATCCGGCATCCAAGGGAGAAATCCACTATAAGGGAGAACGATTGGATCAGCTTCCGACGCATCTCATTGCTCGCAAAGGGGTCGGGTATGTTCCAGAGGATCAGGGAATCTTCACGGATCTAACGGTAGGAGAAACGATGCGTATTGCGATGAGAGGGAATAGCGAAGAGGCTGCTGCTCGGCTGGAATGGACAATGGAGCTGTTCCCAGATCTGCGCCGCTTCTGGAACCGCAAGAGTGGGCTCTTGAGTGGAGGGCAGAAGCAGATGCTGGCGATCTCCCGGGCATATGTGAACGACAATGAATTGCTCCTCATCGATGAACCTAGCAAAGGGCTTGCCCCGATTATGGTGGAGAAGCTGATGGAAGCTATCCAGCAGATGAAGGAGAAGACGACCGTGCTCCTAGTTGAGCAGAACTTCCTTATGGCGAGCCGCATTGGAAGCGCGTACTACATGATGGACGAAGGGCGCGTCGTGAAGGCAGGAACGATGGATGAACTGCGTTATGACGAGGAGACACGGCGGAAGTATTTGGGCATTGCGTAACCGATGCGCCAAAGAGGAGGGAGTATGTATTGAACGGGTTCATCAATCTGATTGTTAATGGGCTTGCGACCGGAATGCTCGTCTTCCTGCTCGCGTCGGGGCTGACACTTATATTCGGACTTATGAGCGTGCTCAACTTCGCGCACGGCGGCTTGTTTGCCTGGGGTGCCTATAGCGGGGTGTGGTTGTATGCGGCAACGGGCTCATTCGTCTTGGCGATTGTGGGGGCAATTCTTGTTGGAATGCTGCTTGGCTTCATGATGGAACGCATTGTCATTCGGCCCGTGTACGGCAATCATGTGCAGCAGATTCTGGTCACGCTAGGCGTTATGCTCGTGTTAAGTGAATTGCTCAAAGTTGTATTCGGCCCGAATCCACTTAAGGCGGATGCCCCGCCTATACTCAGCGGAAGCTGGGAAGTTGGCGGAGTGATTCTAATTAAATACCGAATCTTCATCATCGTAATTGGTGCGCTCGTGTACGGCGGATTATTGTTCATATTGAAGCGTACGAAGATTGGTCTAATCGTGCGCGCAGGCGTTATGAATCCGGAAATGGTTCAAGCGCTAGGCATTCCGATTCGGCGTGTATTCACGCTTGTATTTATGGTTGGGGCAGGTCTGGCGGCACTGGGAGGCGTACTGCTTGCTCCATACTCAGGAGTGATCTTTGCCGAAATGGGCATGCAATTTGCCATTCTTGCCTTCATCGTCGTTGTCATTGGCGGCATGGGGAGCATCCAAGGCTCTGCACTGGCGGCACTGTTAGTTGGCTTGTCGGGAGCATTTATGGCCTATTATGTGCCGGACTTGTCGCTTGCAGGCAATATGCTGTTGATGGTGGTTGTCCTTCTCATTAAGCCTTCAGGCTTGTTCGGGGCGAAGGGGGGAGCGTAATGAGACATATAAACATCGGAACGAAATGGTTCCTTCTGCTCGTCATTGGACTTGCCGTGCTGCCGTGGATCAATGACTCGCGCAGCTTCCTCATTATTATGACGCAAATTTGCATCTTCGCTGTTTTTGCGATGAGTTACGACATTTTGCTCGGTTATACAGGCATTGTCTCATTCGGTCATTGTATGTTCTTCGGTATTGGTGCGTACGCAACTGGTGTCATGCTCGATCGGATGGGGGCCAACATCGGAGTCTTGCTGCTGTCGATTGCAGCAGGTGTGATTTTGTCGGCGCTGCTCAGCTATCTGGTAGGCATGTTGTCTTTGCGTTTGAAGAATCACTTTTACGCAATGCTTACGTTGGCCTTTTCCGGATTGCTGCTTGTCTTGGCGGAGAAGTGGAGGTCTCTGACGCGAGGAAATGACGGCTTCACGTTCCCGATTCCCTCGGAGCTAAAGGATCGGACGGTGCTGTACATGGTATCGCTCGCTGTGATGGTTGTCATCTATATGCTGCTCAGAAGGTTCACGCAATCCCCCGTCGGTCGTGTGTTGATGGCGATACGTGAAAATGAGCAGCGAACCGCTTCGCTCGGCTATGAGATCATCCACTACAAGGTGTTTGCAAGTGTAGTCGCAGGTGTAGTCGCCAGCATTAGCGGATCCATGTATGTGCTGACACTGCGATTCGTCAATACGACGGTGTTCGCGATGGATATGACCTTGAACGCGCTTCTGATGACGATTATTGGCGGCGTTGGGACACTATTTGGGGCGATTATTGGCTCAGCGATTATTGAATGGGCGCACCATGGCCTAACTGAGCTGGCTAAGTTCCACCCCATATTCGAGAGATGGATTATTTTCTTTGGCCTTCTCTACATTGTCGTCGTGCTCATCTTCCCAGCAGGCATAACCGGAACGCTCCGAATGTGGTGGATGAAGCGGAGAGGAAGGAGAGCCTCTTCGTCTCCTACGGAGACAGCATCACGGCATGGGAAGGAGGAGGCAGGATGACTTCTCGCAGGCAGAAGGACACGGCTGCGGAGCACTTGGAAGAGGATGTGCACTTGGAGGCTCATGACAGTCGAAATCAGGACAATCGACATCATTTGGTTGAGGATACCTCTGTGGTCGGTTCCTTTGTCGTCCGCTGCCGGATACGGCAGGAGACCGAGGGATTGGACGATTGGCGAATCCGAATTACCTATGTACAGGGCCAGGAAGAGCAGACCGTTGCTTCATGGGAGGAAGCGGTTGGCTATATGCAGCTGATGATGAAGCGGGGGAATGACGCGCATGAACGAGAACGGAATGAATGAAAGAGAAAAGAATGAGCAGTCGATCGTCCGTCTGTTGTCCGTAGGAACTTACATCCCTGACCAGAAAATGACTAGCGGTGATATTGCAGAAGCGTCAGGCATTCCTCAGCATATTGTGGAGTCGAAGCTGGGCATCCGGCAGAAGCCTGTCCCAGGGCCTGATGATCATCCCTGCGCGATGGGGGTTGCAGCAGCGGAGGAAGCGATTCGTCGTGCCCAGATCGCGCCTGAGGAAATTGATCTCATTATATATATCGGTGAAGAATACAAGGAATACCCGGTATGGACGGCGGCTCTTCAACTGCAGCATGAGATTGGAGCTGTAAATGCGTGGGGCTTCGATATGGGCTCCCGATGCTGTACGGCAATTATGGCTGTTCGGACAGCGAAGTCGATGATGTTGGGGGATTCTCGTATTCGCACTGTGCTGCTTGCTGGCGGCTATCGCAACGGCGACCTGATTGACTTAACGGATCCGAACACTCGCTTCATGGCGAACTTGGGTGCTGGCGGCGGAGCGATGCTGCTCCAGCGTGGGGCTGGCCCTTCGTATCCAGAGGTGCTGGATTCAGCAATTATTACGGATGGATCATTTGCGCAAGATGTCATCATTCAAGCAGGGGGAACGAAGCAGCCATTGACGGCTGAGCTATTGGCGCAAGGTCAGGCTTGCTTCCGAGTCCCAGATCCAGAACGGATGAAGTCGCGACTGGATGCGGTGTCGATGCAGCGATTCTCTCAGGTGGTGGAACAAGCCATTCAGGGTAGTGGATATACGGTCTCGAATATTGGTTTTATCGGCTTGCTTCATATGAAGCGATCCGCACATGAATTCGTGCTGCGCTCCTTAGGGATTCCTGAAGAACGTTCCGTTTATTTAGAGGACTATGGTCATATCGGTCAATTCGATCCGATTCTATGTCTGGAATTAGGCGTAAGACGGAAGTTGATTCAACCGGGCAGCATTGTTGTATTAGCAGCTGCGGGCATCGGGTATGCGTGGGGCGCACTCACCTTAAGATGGGGGGACGAAGCATGAAGATTCATGTAAAAGCCGTTGAATTGCCAAATGGGGAAACACTCGGATACCGTGAACGTGATGGCGGCGATGAGGTAGTTGTGCTGATTCATGGCAACATGAATTCGTCCTGCCATTGGGATGTCGTGCTGGAACAGATGGATGCTCGGTATAAGCTGTATGCGGTCGACCTGCGTGGGTTTGGTATTTCTACCTATCATACGCCGATTGAATCCTTATCTGATTTCACTGCAGATGTGAAGCAATGGGTCGATTTACTCGGACTAACTCGTTTCACCCTCATTGGATGGTCGACTGGTGGCGGGGTGGCAATGGAGTATACAGCCACTTATCCTGATGAGGTAACACGGCTGGTGCTGCTGGCAAGCGTCTCGACTCGTGGATATCCATTTTATGAGGACGGATCGAACGGTATGCCAGATGTTACGCGCCGGATTACGACAATAGAAGGTATTCGATCATTGGCTCGCAATACCCTCATCGAATCTGCGAACATACGTCGGGATCGCCGGTTTATGAAGCAATTGTATGAGGCCGTTATCTATGATCGGAATCAACCGGAAGAGGCAAGATACGAAACCTATATAGACGATATTTTGACGCAGCGTAATCTGATGGATGTGTATCATGCGCTGAACACGTTTAACGTGAGTGTATTTGATCATGAAGCATCTCCGGGAAGCGGGGCTGTGAAACGAATAAAAGCACCCGTTTTGGTTCTGCGGGGCATGCAGGATTTAGTTATTACTGAGGCGATGACGAGAGAGACGCTGGCTGATCTGGGAGACATTGCGGAGTTCGTTCCATTGACAGGATGCGGTCACTCACCGTTAGTTGACGATCTTCCGCAGCTGCTGCATGTAATCGAGTCCTTCTTGGGGAGAGATTCATCAGAAGCAGCTCCTAGCGGGTCAACTGCATCGGCCGGCTATACAGATTGAAGGGAGACACGGGAAGACGATGACGATGAAGCTTACAGGGAAAACGGCAATCATTACAGGCGGAGCAAGCGGCATAGGGCTTGCAGCGGTACACTTGTTTCTTGAGGCAGGGGCGAATGTTGTTATCGCTGACTTCAATGAGACGGCGGGGCAGCAAGTGATCGATGAGCTGACAAGAGAACAGCGTGATCGTGCGTTATTCGTGAAGACGAATGTAGCGGATGAAGAAAGTGTACGGCAACTGATGGAGCAGACGGTTGCAACATTTAGCGTTATCGATATTCTGATCAACAATGCTGGAATTACACGTGACGCGATGCTGCTGAAGATGACCCCAGAACAATGGCAGGATGTTATCAATGTGAATTTGAATGGAGTGTTTCTATGCACGCGTCTTGCAGCTCCTTATATGGCGGCGCAAGGCAAGGGTAAAATCATTAATACTTCATCGATTGTTGGCGTTCAAGGCAATATTGGACAGACGAACTATGCTGCGACCAAAGCAGGCGTCATTGGCATGACGCGTACATGGGCTCGGGAGCTAGGATATAAGGGGATCTGTGTGAACGCGGTTGCCCCAGGCTTCATCGCAACGGAGATGGTGGCCAAGATGCCGGACAAGATTATTGACAGTATGCGTGAAAAAGTACCGCTGCGCCGATTAGGACGGCCGGACGAAGTTGCACAAGCGTATTTATTCCTCGCTTCGGATGCAGCTGATTATATAAATGGAACAGTGCTGGAAGTGAACGGAGGGTTGTCCATTTGAATGGACTAGATGCTCGTCACAGCACAGTGGATAGCCGCTTCGATCAGCGGCTGAATCAACCGCTTGTCCCGCGCCGCTGCGCTCAGGTTATGGGCGCGGATGAAGCGGTGGAGCTTATTGCGAATGATGCAACGGTTGCTGTGGGAGGCTTCGTTGGATGTGCTCACCCAGAAGCACTTACGTCAGCGCTGGAGCGCCGCTTCTTGAACGAGGCGGCGCCGACAGGGCTTACAGTTGTGTATGCAGCCGGACAAGGGGATGGCGTTGTTCGCGGCGTGAACCATCTTGCATATGAAGGCATGGTGAAGCGGGTCATTGGAGGGCATTGGGGACTTGCTCCGCGTTTGGGCGCGCTTGCGCTCGATAACCGGATTGAAGCCTACAACTTTCCACAGGGTGTGATTGTACATCTCTATCGTGATATTGCTGCAGGCCGATCGGGGACATTGACCCATGTCGGCCTTCATACCTTTGTCGACCCGAGGAATGGAGGGGGCAGGCTGAATGCAAGCACGGTGGAAGAGCTTGTAGAGCTGGTGCAGCTTGGAGGCCGAGAGCAGCTCTATTATCGAGCTTTTCCGATTCATTGCGCTTTCGTGCGCGGCACGACTGCGGATGAGCGCGGCAATATCTCCATGGAGCGAGAGGCAGTAACGTTAGAAATGCTGGCACTTGCTCAAGCAGCGAGGAACAGCGGAGGAATTGTGATTGCGCAGGTAGAGCGCATCGTGCCGCACGGAACCATGCATTCGAAGCAGGTAGTCATCCCAGGCATGCTGGTCGATGCTGTTGTTGTCGCTAGGCCAGAGGAGCATACAATGACGTTCGCAGAGGTATACAACCCCGCATATGCTGGGGAGATACAGCAGGAATCGTCCGCCGCATATGTGCCTCCAATGGCAAGAGATGAGCGGCTAGTCATTGCACGGCGAGCACTCAAGGAAATCCCCTCACGCAGTGTTGTTAATCTCGGTATCGGTCTGCCTGAGGGAGTTGGATATGCAGCACTTGAAGCAGGACGAACAGATATGACGCTGCTGCTTGAATCCGGCCCTGTTGGTGGCATACCTGCACGCGGGCTAAGCTTCGGCGCATCTGCGTTTGCAGAAGCTATTCTTGATCAGCCAGCTCAATTCGACTTCTTCGATGGAGGAGGGATTGATGTTGCTTGTCTGGGGATGGCAGAGGCAGACGGAAGAGGAGACGTGAATGTGAGTCTGTACGGAGGCAAGCTGACAGGCTGCGGCGGCTTCATTAATATAAGCCAAAATGCGAAGAAGCTTGTCTTCTGCTCCACCTTTACGGCTGGCGGTCTGAAGATGGAGATAGCTGATGGGGGCCTTCGTATCCTTCAAGAGGGACGCTTCCGGAAGTTCGTTCGGCAGGTAGAGCAGCTTACCTTCTGCGCAGATTATGCACAGCGACGTGGCATCGAAGTGCTGTACGTGACAGAGCGCGCAGTATTCCGGCTGTATGCAGGGGAACTTGAACTTATCGAGATGGCACAGGGACTATCGCTAGAAGCAGACATTCTAGCCAATATGGACATCGTGCCTCGCATTAGTCCACAGCTGAAATGGATGGGAGAGGATCTGTTCCGATAGGGACTGTCATGGACTGTCATAGAGACTGTCTCATAAGCTGAGGCTGATTTACTGCCTGTAAGATGATAACTGGTAATGTGAAAGGTCGAGTAAGGGGTACGTTGGTACCCTAACTCGACCTTTTGTTTTATTGCTGCTTCGCCTCCATCACCTGCGTCTGCAATGGCTGTTCGAGGTGATTTTCAAGGCAGCGAAAATATTGTGAGCGCTATCAAAAAATGTTGCTTGCCTTACAAAACCGGGCGAGATTATCATGAAATTGCGGAAGGGGCCCAAAAATTACCGCAATCGATATGGAAAGGGGAAGATCATGAAGACGAACAGTCAACCGGGGGGACGCCGATCATTTCACTTGCGTGAAAATGCTCAACTCTACCTTATAATGCTTCCCGTTCTACTTCATATTTTTATCTTCAGTTATATTCCGATGTACGGGATAATCATCGCATTTCAAGATTATTTCCCGGGAAAACCTTTTTTCTCATTTACAGATACGAATTGGGTAGGTTTTAAACACTTTATTGAATTTTTTAATGGTCCGTATTTTGGAAGATTGATGCGTAATACGTTCTCGCTCAGCTTTTATTTTCTGGTGTTTGGCTTCTGGGTGCCCATTCTGTTTGCGGTATTGCTTAACGAACTGAAGAATGGCATCTTCAAGAAGTACGTACAGACCGCAAGCTACTTGCCTCACTTTATTTCGAACGTCGTCGTTGCGGGCATGGTGTTGTCATTCATCAATACAGATGGAATCATTAATACCATCGTGAAGATGTTCGGCGGGACACCGGTCGCGTTAAACACGGAAGCGGGGTATTTTCCGGCCATTTATACGATTACGAGCATATGGAAATCATTTGGCTGGAGCAGTATTTTGTATTTGGCAGCCATGTCCTCTGTTGATCCTCATTTATACGAAGCTGCTAAGATGGACGGAGCCAACCGCTTTAAACAAATCCTCCATATTTCGTTGCCATCCATTCGTCCGACCATCTTATTCCTGCTTATATTCGCGATTGGCAGTCTGTTTTCAGCGAACAGCGAGTTTATTTTGTTGATCTATAACCCAATGGTATATGAAACGGCGGATGTCATTGGCACCTATTTGTACCGCGATGGCTTGCTTGGCGGACAATTCAGCCTAGGAACGGCAGTTGGGCTGTTCATATCGGTCATTAACTTCACGCTGCTGTATTTCGCAAATACGCTAAGCCGTAAATATTCAGATTATGCCTTGTGGTAAGGAGGAGTACAATGGCCTCGGTCAGGAAAAATCCGAACAAGATTAGGGAAGGATCTGTCGTGGTCGACATTATCTTGTACGCGATCGCGCTCGTCGTTTGCTTAATCACCCTGTATCCGTTTTATTTCGTCATCATCATGTCGATCAGTTCGCCTTCGGAAGTAGCCGCCATGAATGTTGTTTGGTTTCCGAAAGGCTTTAACCTAAGCTCATATGAATTGATCGTAAGAGATGCGAAAATGTGGTGGGCGTATTCGAACACTTTGATTTACGTTGCTGCAGGTACGCTTTTGAACTGCTTAATGGCTGTATTGGGTGCATACCCGTTAACGGTACGCAATCTGAAGGGGCGAAAATGGATCGTTGTATTTCTACTAATTCCGATGTATTTCGGGGGTGGATTAATTCCCTCCTACCTGCTCGTGAATAAGCTCGGGATGTACAATACCATGTTTGCAGTTATTATCCCTGGGATGGTTAGTATTTGGAATATTATCCTCGTCAGGACGTTTTTTATGACGATTCCAGATGGTCTGAAGGAATCTGCTTTTATCGACGGGGCTTCCCATCTGCAGCTGCTGTTTAAGATTATATTGCCGATTTCCAAGCCGATTCTTGCCGTTATTGCGATTTATTCGATTGTCGGGATTTGGAACAGCTGGTTCGACGCGCTTGTCTATCTGCCGAACGAAAAGCTTCATCCGCTTCAAATGTATCTATACCGTGTGGTCGTTCAACAGTCGGTGGATCTAAAGATGTTATCGCTGGAAGATACCAAAAATGCGGTGGCGAACATGTTGACCAACATCCAGTTAAAATACGCGATTATCGTTTTTACAGCATTGCCTGTCATATTTACGTATCCATTTTTTCAAAAGTATTTCATCAAGGGAGCGCTTCTTGGTTCTTTAAAAGAGTAGGACTATACTCTTTGAGGGAACAGATCGAATTAATGTCGAAGGGAATTGCGGTATGGACTAGAAAAAATGTTTTTGACAATTTGAAAGCGTTTGCAACATATCTTGGGATAAGATTTTAGCATTTCAGCTACAAGGGCCAGATTTCGGTGAAATCATTTTGAAATTCGTTTTTATCGATTCGAGGGGGAATCTAAAAATGAAACAATGGAAAAGAACGATGATCTCCGTATTAACGGCAATTCTCGTGATTGGGTCGAGCACGGCATGCAGCACCTCCAGCAACAACGCCAACAGCGGCGATGACAAGAAGGAGGAAGCAGGAGGATCTGCTTCTACCGAAGTCAAAAAGTTAAAACTGCTTGGGCCGCAAGGTTCTAACAAATATATCAAATTCGATGAGAGAGAAAAATATCCGGTATGGAAAGAAGTCGATAAGATGCTCACAGATGCCGGTCTGCAATTGGACTATGAGATGGTTCCAGGCGAGCAATATAAAGTGGTCGTTCAAACGAGAATGGCGTCCGGTTCCTCGCTTCCAGACATCGTGAACATTTCGGCTCTAGATAATACGACAGTGTTGAATTTGGCGAAGCAGGGCGTCCTGCTTGATCTGAATCCACTGATTGAGAAGTACAGCAACGGCAACATTAAGAAAATGTACAATGAAGAATTCCCATACGCCAAAAAGACGACAACATCGCCTGACGGCAAAATGTACTGGTTCAGCAATCTTCATAAAAAAACATATCAGGGTAAAACGCCAGCACCGGTTGCATTGACGATGCTGCTTCGTAAAGACTGGCTTGATAAGCTGAAGCTCCCGGTTCCAAACACAGCTGCAGAATATTTGCAAACATTGAAGACGTTCCGGGAGCAGGATGCCAACGGAGATGGCAAGCAAAACGAAGTGCTCGTATACGATCCAAGCAAATTTGAAGGCGCTATCGCGCAATGGTTCGGGCTTGGTACAGATATCACGGCAGTAGATGTTGAGAACAAAAAGGTAGTATCCCCTTGGTATCAAGACGGAATTAAAGATTACTTCCGCTACTTGCAGCAGTTAACAAAAGAGGGCATTCTCGACACAAGCCTGATTGGGGCGACAGGGGAGCAAAAGCAACAAAAAATGACCGAAAACCAGGTTGCTTCATTGAGTGATTATAATCTGGAGACCTATCAGGAGCCTACCATTAACGGTGGAGGGGAGTTCTTCCCATTGATGCCGCTCAAGGCGGTCGACGGCATCACTCCGGCAGCACAGTTGGAACCTCCTTTCCTTGTGTGGCAGAAGTATGCAATTACAAAAGATTGCAAAGATGTGGAAGCAGCCATCAAGTTTTTCGATACGATTTACTCAGAAAAATATGCAGATCTTCTGTATTGGGGAATCGAAGGGCAAACTTACAAGAAGGACAGCAACAGCGCGAAGGTGTTTATTAATAATGGCTCAGACGAAGAGTTGGCTAAATCGGGTCAAATTACTGGGCGTCCGTTATTTGGGGACACGGTTTTTCCGCGTGTTCAATTCGCCAATCTGGAATTCGAGCTCTCTGGTGTGCCCAAAGCAAAAGCCGATCATGAGCTGAATATTTTAAATTACAAACCATATTTTGTGAATATGAACCTGAACTATCTGGCCATTCCTGATGATCAGCAGCTCGAGAAGAAAACAAAAATTTTAACTAACTTGAACACGTACTCTCAGGAGCTTGCGACCAAGCTTGCTCTAGGCCAAAAATCGCTTGACGATTGGGATCAATATATCTCCGAACTGAAGAAGCTCGGACTTGATGAATTAATGGAAATCGATCAGCAGCTGCTCGATAGATACAACAGCATCCAGTAACAGTGCACCAATAATCCGGAAAATTGGCGTTCTCCTCGGCTTCCATAGAGGAGTTCGCCGTTTTCTTCATATTGCTTCATCATGCGAAGTGGTCTTCAAACCGAAGGAGGTGCGGACTATGCGACATTGGAGCTTTGGGAGCGGCACGTTTCGAAAGATCTTTCTGTCCTATACTGCAATTTTGATCATCCCCATCATCGTGTTCAGCACCTTAAATGTACAGCGGAACATCATGGAGGAGCGTCAGAAGCTGCATGAGAAGCATGTATCGGATGCAAATCGGATTGCGGCGGTTGTCGACAATAAATTAAGCGAGCTCAAAAATATAGCGAAGATGATTAGCATTGAATCATGGCTTCGGAAGATGATGCAGAATACGGATGTTTATGATGATGAATTTGATTTGTTGAAGATGCTCGAAATCCGAAGGAATTTCGAAAATTCAATTAACTCTACAAATGTGCTATCTTTCGGCACAGTCATTTTTCCAGATAAACAACAGATGTTATCGACATGGGGGACATTTTCGGAAGACCACTTCTTCTCTAATATTGCTATATTTGATGGAGATACACGGCAAATGATGCTGCAAAGCGCTCTTCGGGAGCAACAGTATTTCAAAGTAATGGCACCAGCAACGGTCAATTTGTGGGGCAGCAGTAAGAGGGTTATTCCTGTCCTTCAAAGTCTGGAGGTGGTCAATCACCCGCGGGCCGTACTGGCTCTATTTATTGACAGCGATTACTTCTCGGAATACATGCGTCGTTTCGGGAGTGTGGAATCCAAAGACATCTTAATTACGACACATGGGACGCCTATTTTCAAGCAGAGCCGGAATCCGGATAACGGGGTTCAGGAAAATCAGCAGACCTATGAGCTTGTTGTGCCTTCCCAAGAGAGCAGTCTGCAATATAAAATCTCTTACTTCGATAACAGTGTCATCGGTATCAATAACTTGTTCAGTTCACTGCTGGCTATCATGATCTCCATTGCATTCGGCATGTTGTCGGCTTTTCTGTTGGCCAAGGTCAGTTACCGACCTCTAGGAACCTTGCTTCACAAGCTCTCCGCAGGGATTCGTTATGAGGAGGGCAATAATAGTCCCGTATCTGGCTCTGAATACAATTACATTGAGGAATCGTTCGACCGGCTGTTGAGTGAAAATCAGGTGCTTCAGCAATCCATGCAGGACTACGAAAAAGCGGCGAAGTCGAATTTGTTCCTGCAGCTTCTCAAGGGGTATTTCGCCGATGATCAGCATATGAACGGATTGAAAAAATTCGGTATCGGCTATACCGAGGAAATGCATTATTGCACGATGTTGATCAGCTTTCATGCCATCCGTGATTTTTCCGATCTGGATAAGATCAGGAAAATCGAGATGATGACGATGGTGATCATCGAAAAAGTGATGAGCCGTCATCGGCTGGACTATGAGCTATTCGAAGTGACGAATGCGGACAAAGCGTTGATCCTATCCTCCACAAACCGATTCGGAGAAGATGGCATGATGGAACAAATTGCTGCAGGAGTTACGGAAGAAATTGAACATACATGTGGTTTCCAGCCTTTTGTCCTGTATGGAACGATGGAGAAGGGGCTCGTTGGCATTAGTAAGTCGTACTATACGGCTAATGAAAGTTTGCAGTATACGTTGTTCTCACGGGAACATCTACGGGTCGCGCCGGAGGAGACCATTCCAAGCATCGTTGACTATTATTATCCGACAGATTGGGAGGTTCAGTTGATTAATAACTTGAAGATAGGGAATTTAGATACCTCGATGCAGATTCTTTATGAAATCAGCGCGGAAAACGGGAAACGAAACCTGTCTGAAGCAAGTACGATCAAGCTCGTTTCATTATTGATGGAAACGCTGCTAAGAGTGCTGCATGAGCTCAATCTCGATACGGGCATTTACGCGAAACAATTTGCCAATAGAGCAAAGGGCAAAAATACGGAGGAAATGTGGGGCTATGTGTTTGAAGTGGGAACGTTACTATGCGAGCGAAATCGGTACTCCAATACGTCATCGACGATTGAAGCTGGAAGTCAGTTGCTGCAGTACGTAAACCAAAATTATACGAGTGCCGACGTATCCTTAAAACAGCTTGCTGAAATCTTCCAGATGTCGGTCTCCAAGGCGTCTAAACTATTTAAGGAAGTCACCGGAATCAATTTCTACGATTATTTATGCCGGCTTCGTATTGAAATGGCTAAGGAATTGCTGCGAGAAAAGAAATGCGGAATTGATGACATTGCACGCCGAGTGGGTTACGAAAACGTATATTCGTTCAAACGTGCGTTTACACGATATGAAGGCATTAAGCCGGATGAATACATGGAATCGGCAGGCTGAATGAAGAAGGACACTTCTCCAGTAAGTGTCCTTCTTTGACTGCAATCCTATAAAATCTGCTTCGTTATCCCTTGCTCGGATGAATGAACCCAGCGAGCGAGGCAGTCTCCCGCCACAACCGATCATGAGAGCTGGTCATGTCAGCCTGCAACGGAGCTGAAATCGGTTGGAGATGCCGATACATTCGTTCATCTATGAACCAATCGCCTTCTTCAATTTGCCGTGCCGGCTCGTCCTTCCAGACATCAGTCAAGGCCGGACTATAGGCGCGGTATGAAACAGATAGTTCGGTTCGATCGGGCGGGATCGCCTGCTTCACAAAGCGGTGCGGCCAATAGTCTGCTCTCGATCCCGTATGAGGGGCCGCGCGCATGAAACGAACAGCATGATTATAAATATGGGGTGTATGGAACAACAGCGCATACAGCTTCTCTCCGAATGCTATGCGTTCATCTAAGTCAGTAAAGTTCTCTAAATTAAGCCCAACGAGCGGAATCGCTTCTTCCTCTCGGGGAGATGGAACACCGAGCGGGAAAATGACTTGATTCATCTGCAGCCAACCATGCAATTGGAAATCCCATTCATTAAGCACATGCGCCCGGTAGGTGGGATTGCGCATGACTCTGCCTTCAATGACGTTCTGTTCGTTAATAATAAGTGCTGTCGTGAGCAGCGAACTTGTCTGCTGTACCCAGAAGCCGTCCCAGAATGGGGTCATGAAGGCAGATACGCCAAAAGCAGGAAGCAGATGGAACAGGCTTTTGCCGGCTCGGCGGCTGGCTGCATACAGCAGCAGCTGCGGATAGGCATCATGGAATATGAGTGCATTTGATCGTTCCAGCACTCGGTAGGTCCATAATCTATGATTCGCACTCATAATGCGGGGCAGCCATTCTCCCTGCAAATCAGTCATACTCCAGCCGCCATTTCGTGAGACCATATGCGCGAGCAGGGCCCAATGCAGCTCTGGATAAGACTGATAGATTCGCGCATAGGCAGCAGTGCGTGTAATGTTGTTGCGATTGGCTGTACGAACAGAGCTTTGAATTTGCCGGATGATCCGCCATTCCTCTGCTGAGAATTCCGTATCTCCTCGCTCTCGAAAGCTGCTGACTGTACCTTGCTGACGTACTTTCTCGTTCAGCAGTCGACTGGCCTGCTCTTCCGCACGTTTCGCTGCGGCGCGATTCCAATCAAACGACGGGCGTTCCCGCCATTGTAAGAGTTGTTGATAAAGTTCATTCCAAGTTGAACGGACGACACTATATGCCGTATCGAACGAGTGGCGCATCAGCTGTATCGCGTGGCGCATGCGCTTGGACAGATTGGACAGCATCGATTGTTCCCCTCCATTTCGAGACGACGATACGTGACCGATTTCATTGATTTTCTTCATAGTATGCCCAAAAACAGCCGTAGACGTTCATGTGTGGGGTTTGACTTTTCCATTCTCCAAATGTTATAAGTTCAAGAAAGCAGAAGTATCAGAATACATCTGCTGGATGTTGGATAAGAGAAGTTCCATGTTAGATTCTGTGAACTTAGTAGGGAGTGAAGCGTGTATGGAAAGAATAGAAACAGTTGAGCGGTTCAATGAGATCATTGCACAAGAGGAGCCAGTTGTTGCGGTATTTAAGACATCCTGGTGCCCAGATTGCCACTTCATCGATCCTTTCATGCCTG
Organism: Paenibacillus sp. NAIST15-1; assembly: GCF_001894745.1. Lineage (GTDB taxonomy): Bacteria > Bacillota > Bacilli > Paenibacillales > Paenibacillaceae > Paenibacillus_B > Paenibacillus_B suaedae. Next base: position 113,751 of record NZ_BBYF01000012.1, on the reverse strand, counting down.
AATTGGAGACGAATTATGCAGGTAAGGTGACGTTCGTTGAAATCGATTCGGAGAAGCTCCTTGATGTTGCACAGCAATACCACATTCTTGGTATTCCAAGCTTCGTAGCCTTCAAGGGTGGCAAGGAAACCATTCGTTTCGTCAACAAGCTGCGCAAGACTCGTCCTGAAATCGAGCAGTTCGTTGATCGGGCTATTGCAGTATCTGCAGCTGTATAATAAGTGAATAGTCACTCGATGCACATATGAGAACCGTCCCGCTGGTGGGGCGGTTTTTTTATTGCCTTGAAAGGGAGTGCAGAACGATGTACAGCCGAAGCAAGCCGATATTATCTGAAGTTAATCTTGTACATGAGGTAAGGGGGTTTGGTGCATCGATTAAGAAAAGAAAGATGTAATATTTGTCACAATTTAGCCGTACACTCAGCTAGGAAATCTTGTATAATGGAGGACGATTGGAACTGTTTTCATAATTTGTAATGGCAAAAAATTGAACAACGGGTCAGGTGAAACTAGTGAACGCGAACATCTACCGGATATTGAGGCGGTTATCTTACGCGGTTTGCATCGGTATGTTTATCGTGGTGTTAAACGGGGCGCTTGTAACGAAGACAGGCTCCGGAAGTGGCTGCGGCACGGATTGGCCGCTATGCAATGGCAAGTTTGTTCCGGCATATACGATCGAATCCATGATCGAATATTCTCACCGATCTGTGACGGGTGTTGTAGGATTGCTTGTTCTGGCCTTGTTCATCTACGTTCTTCGCTATGCGAAGCATCATCGTGAGGCTCTATATTACTCTTCTCTCACCTTATTATTTACCATTATACAAGCAATTATGGGAGCGCTTGCGGTAGTCTTTACCCAGTCTCCGCCTGTTATGGCGCTTCACTTCGGATTCTCGCTGCTGGCGTTCGCTTCTTCCTTCATGATGAGTGTAGTGGCAAGGCGCTACGAACGCGGCATCGATTCTACATCTGTTGTAAACTCCGTTCGTGCAGAATTTCGGTATGGGGTATGGTTCACACTTCTATATACGTATATCGTAATATACGTAGGGGCATTTGTTAGGCACACGGACTCTTCAGGGGCATGCATGGGCTGGCCGCTGTGCAACGGGGAGTTGATTCCGGAGCTGTCGGGTGGGACAGGAATTGCCTTCATGCATCGTGTTGCAGCAGCACTATTATTTGTTGTAATCGCGATTATGTCACATTTTGCTTACCACAAACATAAGGACAATCGCGAGATTCAGTTGTGCGGCATTTGGGCGCTTATCCTATGTGCAGCACAGATTGCAAGCGGCGCGGTCGTTTCGAGTACGATCACGAATCCTGACTTATTCCTATTTGCAAGCTTATTACATACGGTATTGATTTGTGGACTGTTCAGTGTACTCTGTTATATGAGCATCCGTGTCTGGCAGCTGCGGCAAAAATAAGGATCGTTTTTCTTGGCTGTGATGGTGGTAAGAAGAACCGAAGAAGATTGAGTTTGAGTTATAGAATGGACACAGTGGTTATAAATAAAGAAGCAGATCGCTTACTGTTGGACAATGGAGATTGTCAACGAGAGGCAAGCGAGCTGCTTCTTTTTCTCTGAGAAACATTCATTGGATTAGGCGCCTTCCTTTACTTGCTGTGTTTCATTCGAGTGCGCACCGAGCAATACGATAGATGCGGCAGCCTTTGCTGCTGCCAACCAGCGAACATTCCACGGCTTGCGTACGATAACTTGATTGTTGTTTTTCATATCATTCTACCTCCAACTATTTATGATGTGTCCCCTTGGATGATCTCATTATACCTGTAGACATTCTGCTCGTACCATGTAATCGGCTTACGGCTATCTTACAATGTCGTAATAATGTCGTAAGTTGTCTGCTCGGTCAGGCTTTAGGTTCATCAAAAAAACAGCTATACTACAGAAGAGGAAGTTTTCGTTTGTCATCAAAGCCCGCTTGTGAACGCAAATTATTGCAGACATCCTGCGGCATCCATGTAACTGTTCAAGTACAGCAACACAGATATGCTTATTTTTTTCAAGGAGGGCTCGTAGTTGTCATTTACGAATATACGCGACTTTGTCGACACGCTGAAGCGTGAGAATGACCTCGTCGTTATTGAAGCGGAAGTTGATCCGTATTTGGAAATTGCAGAAATTCATCGGCGCGTCATTGAAGAGGGAGGTCCTGCGCTTCTATTCACCAATGTGAAGGGCAGCCCCTTTGCAGTGACGACGAACCTGTTCGGTACGATGCGTCGGGTAGATATGGCGTTCGGAACGCGTCCTGAACAGCTCGCGAATAAGTGCGTAGAGGCCGTAAACCGTCTAATGCCTCCATCGCCGAAGAAGCTGTGGCAAGAGCGTTCGACGGTGAAAGAGCTCCTTAGCCTGATGAAGGTTGGCATGAAGGATGTATCTTCTTCCCAAGCTCCAATTATGCAGGTGAAGCGTACAGACAAGCCAATGCAGGGCTTGCCGGCATTGACGAGCTGGCAGCTGGACGGAGGTCCATTTATTACACTTCCATTGGTCTATACCGAACATCCGGAGCTGAAGAGCGCTGATCACAATCTCGGTATGTACCGAATTCAAATTTACGATGACAGCACGACAGGCGTGCATTGGCAAATTCAAAAGGGAGGCGGCCTCCATCATCATGAGGCTGAGCTGCGCAATGAAGCGCTTCCGGTATCCGTTATCGTGGGCGGGCCGCCAGCGCTGATTGCGGCTGCGATCGCTCCACTGCCGGAGAAGCTCCCGGAGCTGTTGATGGCCTCATTCGTCATGGGTGAGCGTCTTCCAGTGGTAGATAGCGGATTCGAAGGACATCGCATCCCAGCAGAAGCAGAATTCGTTATCCAAGGGTACGTTCCACCACATGAGCGCCGCATGGAAGGGCCATTTGGCGACCACTACGGCTATTACTCATGGGCGCATGAGTTCCCGTTCCTGAATGTGAAGCACATGTACCACCGCAAGAATGCAATCTACCCAGCTACAATCGTGGGCAAGCCGCGTCAGGAAGACTACTATTTGGGCGAGTACCTGGTTAGATTGTTGTCGCCAGCGTTCCCGATGGTGATGCCGGCGGTACGCAAGGTACATCCATATCCAGAAACAGGCGTTCACTCGCTTGCCGCAGCTGTTGTACGTGAGAGCTATTCTCGTGAGGCACTTCTGTCTGGCTTCCGTATTCTTGGCGAAGGGCAGCTTAGCTTGACGAAGTTCTTGATGTTGACGGATCAGCCGGTTGACTTAGAGAACTTTGCAGAGCTTACGGAAGCGGTGCTAGAGCGCTTCAAGCCAGAGACGGATCTGTATGTGATTAATAATACGTCCCATGACACACTTGACTATACGGGGCATAAGCTGAACCATGGCAGCAAGGGGATATTGCTCGGTGTAGGCGATGTAGTCCGTGAATTGCCTGGCGTGTACGAAGAAGGCCCGATCGATGAGATTAACGATGTGGCTGTATTTTGCCGTGGCTGCTTGACAATGTCAGGTGCTTCGTATGAAGCAGAACCACAGCTGGCGGAACGATTGCTACATCGTCTTGCTGCACAAGAGACGAAGTGGCCGCTCGTCTTCCTCGTTGACGACGCTCAGGTTGCCAATACGCAGTTGTCGTTCTTGTGGACGGTATTTACGCGATTTAACCCCGCATCAGATATATACGCGGCAATGGAAGTCCGTAATCACCATCTCTCGTATAAATTGCCAATTGTTATCGATGCCCGCATGAAGCCAGGCTACCCAGATGAGTTATTCCCGCGTGAGGATATTGTGGAATTGGTCGACCGCCGTTGGAAAGACTATTTCCCAAACGGATTTAAGCGGGGGTGAGTTCCATGCTGCGCAGCTTGTTCGGGGAGCCGCCCCGTGTTGACAGCGGAACGTTGAAGGATGCAATGGCGGGGATGGACAATTATTTGGAAGCAATACGCAGTCGCATGGAGGGAACAGGCGATCCCGATCACTTCTGGCGCAAGATAGAAGTATGGACAGTCGGACTGAAGACCTCCTTGGATGAACTGGAACAAAGCGTATATGCGTCTGACAAGTTCGCCGATCGTGTGTCGAAGCATTATGAGGCCGAGATGTCTGAATCGGAGCAGGATGATTATTACCGGTACGTCTATTTTTATAAAAATGGATTTATTCGCGTGTTCTCGATTTTGGACAAGCTTGGAACGCTGCTGAATACAGTGCTGTCCTTGGAGACCGAAAGGGTGAAGCATCATTTCTCTTACTTTACGGTGCTTCGCCAATTGCGCTTCAAGGGACAGCATCCTGAATTGGAACATGCCCTGCTGGCATTGAAGGAGCAGCATGAAGATGCGCTTCAGCGGCTGCGCAAGCGACGCAATATGGAGATTCATCATATGAACCCAGAAATGCAGGATGATTTATGGCAGCGGCATCGCAGCTTGAATGACAAAATTAAGCTTGAGGATATTCAGGCCAATGTGGCAGATTTGCAGCATGGTCTGGAGATGGTGTGTGGTGCATTAATCCATGTGTTTCGACTGCTTCCCGTCAAGTAATGGAATTGAAAAGGGAATAAAAGTTAATTGACAACTTTCACCCGCTGCATTATACTCAATTTAAATTTCATAACTGTTTTCTTATCAAGAGTGGCGGAGGGACAGGCCCTGCGAAGCCCGGCAACCGATCTTGCAACCCGGATGCATAACAATAAGTTATGTGATTGCAAGATGTCAATGGTGCTAATTCCTTCAGAACGTAATGTTCTGGCAGATAAGAAAGGGAGAGTCGATTTTTCATCTGGTTTCTTCACAGAATACCGAACGTTCGCCCCCTTTTGGCATCTGCCAAGAGGGGGCTTTTTGCATGAACGAGCGGCCCCAAAATGGAGAAGTGAAGGCAGCCAAGGCAATGTGGTATATTTGGCGACAGTTATTGAGAGGATACAGCATACGAATAGATGAAGATAAGGCTGTAGCGCCTATCTATTCTAGAATGTAGCTAGCATGAAGGAAGGTGACGATTCCGTTGATTCGGTTGGAACATATAAGTAAGCAATATGGTGCTAACGGCAAGGTGCAAGGGCTGCTGGCACTGGATGATGTGAGTCTGTCGGTTGAATCTGGCGAGATTTATGGCATTATCGGCCATTCAGGTGCAGGGAAGAGTACGCTGCTGCGCAGCATTAACCTGCTTGAGCGGCCTACGGCAGGCATAGTTGAGGTAGACGGCGTTAACTTAACGAAGCTGTCGAAGTCGGCGCTGCAGCAGCAGCGGCGCAAAATCGGGATGATTTTTCAGCATTTTAACCTGCTCAGTTCAGCAACGGTATATGACAATATTGCATTTCCGATGCGCCTGGCGGGAACATCCAAGGATAAAGTAGAGAAGAAAGTAAATGAGTTGATTAGGCTTGTTGGTTTGGAAGAACACAAGCATAAATACCCGGCTCAATTGTCCGGTGGACAAAAGCAGCGCGTAGGGATTGCGCGTGCGCTTGCGAATGATCCGAAGGTGCTGCTCTGTGATGAAGCAACCTCGGCGCTAGATCCGCAGACGACGAATGCGATCTTGGAGCTGCTGCTCGATATTAACCGCAAGTTCGGAATTACGATCGTGCTAATCACCCATGAGATGCACGTCATCCAAGCGATATGCGACAAAGTTGCCGTTATTCATGGCGGGAAGATTGCTGAGGCAGGCAAGGTTGTAGACGTGTTCTTGAAGCCTCAGCATCCGGTAACGCGCGAATTCATTCTTGAAGAGCGCAGCGATGCGGATATTCAGCCTTGGGCGGCATTCAAGAGCCAGGCTGCTGAGCATTCCCGTGTTGTGAAGATCAACTATTTGGGTGATGTCACGTATGAGCCGGTGCTGCATCGTGTCCTTACGGAAGCGGGCGTCAGCTTCGCAATACTGCAGGGAACGATCTCTCGGATGAAGGATACTCCTTACGGCCAATTGGTCGTTCGTCTAGATGGCGACACAAGTGCTGTAGAGCAATCATTATCTTCTCTCCGGGCGCAGGGTCTTGAAGTGGAGGTGATTGCGTGATGAATTTCGATTTCTCTACTGTCAATTGGAGCGATGTGTCTTCGGCTACTGGAGAAACATTGCAGATGATGCTGTTCTCTGTACTATTCACCTTCCTTGTTGGCTTGCCGCTAGGCGTGCTCTTGTATTTAACTGGGCGTACGGGTAGCAGAGCTGGGAAGATCGTATATAGTATCTTGTCATTCATTGTGAACGTGCTGCGTTCAGTACCGTTCGTTATTCTAATGATTGCGATCATACCGATTACACGAATTGTAGTAGGCACATCTATCGGTGTAGAAGGAACAATCCCGCCGCTCGTTATCGCGGCTGCACCATTCTTCGCTCGTCTCGTGGAGACGTCATTGCGTGAGGTTGATCGGGGCGTTATTGAGGCAGCACAGGCAATGGGAGCATCCACTTGGCAGATTGTATATAAGGTTCTGCTGCCCGAAGCGATGCCAGGCTTGATTGCAGGGACGACGATAACGGCGGTTACGCTCGTATCGTATACAGCGATGTCAGGTCTCATTGGCGGCGGCGGTCTCGGTGACCTAGCGATTCGCTACGGATACCATCGCTATGAGATTGAAATGATGATCGTGGCGATCGTTATTATGGTTATACTCGTACAGGTGCTGCAATGGATTGGCGATGCATTTGTTCGCCGCTATACAAGAAAATAAAAAAATATTGTGCTGAGTCGGTCATTTCATGGTTGACGGCAGCACAAAATATGATATAATCCCAGTAATTCAATTGGAATTATCGGCAGTTACGAGTTGGATGAAATGATCATTTGAATCAAAACCTAATAGGCATAGGAAGCACGCTCTTAGGAGCTTCAACTTACAAATATTCATCAATTAAAATGGGGATCTTGGAAGGAGTAGTGAATGACATGAAAAAGTGGACTTTTGTATTAACGCTTATTACACTCGTAGCGGTACTCGCTGCTTGCGGCAACAAAAATACAGCAGGCGATAACACGAACGCATCTGGTGAGGCAGGCAAGTCTGGCACAGAAAAAGTGAAGCTTGTCGTAGGTGCAACACCGGTGCCTCATGCAGAAATACTGAATCATATCAAGCCGAAGCTGGCTGAGCAAGGGATTGAGTTGGAAGTTAAGGAGTTCACGGATTATGTTCAGCCGAACGTACAAGTACACGAGAAGCAGCTTGATGCGAACTTCTTCCAACATAAGCCGTACTTGGACAATGAAGTGAAGACGAAGGGATACAACCTTGTAACTGTAGGCAATATTCACGTTGAGCCTTTCGGAGGTTACTCCAAGAAGATTAAGTCGGTTAGTGAAATTGCAGATGGCGCAACGGTATCGATTCCGAACGATGCAACAAATGGCGGACGTGCGCTGCTCTTGCTGGAGAAGCAGGGCATTATTAAGTTGAAGGATGGCGTAGGTCTGGAAGCAACGGTTAACGACATTGCTGAGAATCCGAAGAACTTGAAGTTCAAAGAGCTGGAAGCTGCAATGCTGCCTCGTACGCTGGATGAAGTTGACTTCTCGCTTATCAATACGAACTATGCACTGCAAGCGAACTTGAATCCTACGAAGGATGCGTTGTTCATTGAAGATAAGGATTCTCCGTATGCGAACATCTTGACGGCTCGCGAGGATAACAAGGATAGTGATGCTGTGAAGAAATTGCTTGCAGCTTTGCAGTCTGACGATGTGAAGAAATTTATTGAAGATAAATACCAAGGTTCGATCGTACCTGCATTCTAATTGTAGAATACTTTCAATGAGAGAAGCCCTAGAGGCAAGCTGTCTTTCGATAAGAAAGGTGGAGCTTGCTGCTAGGGCTTTTTTTTCTGTAATCTAGGTGGAAGGGATACAAGTACATTGCATTGCGGAGCGGGACAGTCTGTCTACATCATTGTCCAATGCAAAGTTGTTCTGCCAAGGCAAATATCTTATACTGAACGTGGAAGTTCTTTGAAGCGCTCAAAAGGAGGATTACGACGTGGAACAGCAGCGTAAAATTGCTCTTATTACGGGGAGCGCCAAAGGCCTCGGGAAGATGACAGCTATGACATTGGCCGAAGCCGGGCATGATATTGTCTTAAATTATGTACATAGCGAGGCAGAGGCTGAAGCACTGCGGCTCCAGCTCGAGAAGACGGGAATACGGTGTATTGCCATTCGCGCGGATATTTCCAAGCCGGAGGAAGTGAAGCGGCTCGTTACTAAAATGAATGAACGCATCGGTATGGCTGATATTGTGGTGAACAATGCTGGGCCGTTCATCAGAGAGCGGAGATTGTTCGCGGATTACTCGGAAGAGGACATTATGTATTTATTGAATGGGAATCTAAGTGGTGTCATACTGCTCGATCATTTGCTGCTCGGATCGATGCGGAAGAAGGGATGGGGGCGCATTATCCATTATGGCTTCGGCCATGCGTCTGAGGCGCGTTCTTGGCCGCATCGGGCGGTGTATGCCGCAGCCAAGGTGGGACTAGTGTCTTTCACGAAGACACTGGCGGTAGAGGAAGCACAGAATGGCATTACGGTGAATATGATTTGCCCTGGCGATATTCGTGGTGACAACAAGGAGCGAAAAATCGAGGATGTACTTCATCTAACCGATGATGAAACGCCGCGCGGCCGTCCCGGTAGTGGTGAAGATGTGACACGAGTCATCCGCTTCCTATGTGAGGATGCTTCTGACTTTATAACTGGTAATATTATTAATGTCTCAGGCGGACTCGATCCTATTCGTACAACGATTAGCTCGAAATCCTAATGCTGCATGTACGCCCGTCGGCTGACAGACACAGCGGTTGCTGTGCCCTGTTGGAACGAGGGCGTTTTCATATTTTGGAGAAGAAGGATGGACGGGATGCGGGATGTCCTAACCTCTTTCTGATTTCGCGTGATAGGTGGTATGAAGATATGAGTTGGCTGACCAAGCAATTGGCGCAAGCAATCGTCTCACGGACGATGCAGGTCATTGGGTACAATGTAAATGTGATGGATGAGCGTGGGCGGATCATTGGCTCGGGCGACCTGTCCCGCATTAATCAAAAGCATGAAGGGGCACTCATTGCCATTGAGCGCAAGGGAAGGTTCGAGATCGATAAAGAGAGTGCACGCAATCTTCATGGAGTTATGCCGGGGACGAATCTTGTTATTCAATTTCGCGGAGAAGTTGTCGGTGTTATCGGGATTACGGGAGATCCTGCTGAAGTGACGAAGTATGGGGAACTTGTCAAGATGACAGCTGAGATGTATTTGGAGCAGGCGGATTTGTTGGAAAAGGCGCGCTGGGATAAGCGGATGAAGGAGGATTTCCTCTTATCGGTCATTCATGCGGAACCGGGAGATCAAGCCATGCTTCGCCTGCAGGCGGAACAAATAGGCCTGAAGCCGGACAAGCCTCGTGTTGCTTGTATTCTGGAGCTTACGGATGAACAGGATGCGGATTCAGTGCCTACACTGCGCAGAGTTGTAGAACTGTTGGAAGGGCGGCCGACAATTGATCTTATCGCGATACGGAATACGCGGCAAATCGTCCTATTCAAGCCGCATTTGCACCCACGGAAGCCGAATATGGATATATGCGAGGGAATACGGCAAATTCGGAAGTTGCTGGAAGAGAAGCAGATCGCACCTCTTCGTATCGCGGTGGGCAAGGCTTATTCAGGAATCGATGGGCTCATCGCATCCTATCGCTCTGCTCAAGATACGATGCGCGCGGGTCAAGCAATCCTTCCTGAGCATACGGTCTATTATAGTGAGGATATGCCAAATGAGACGGTGCTGGCGAATGTGGGCCGCAGCTGGGTTACGGATGAAATGGAGCAGATGTGGCAGCGATTCATCCAAGAGGATCGGAGCGGGGAATTGAGGCAGACTCTGCAGGTGTATTATGAGGAGAGCGGCGAGCAGCAGCGGATTGCACAGCGGCTGGCCATCCATCGCAACACGCTCCGTTATCGTCTTCAGCGGATTGCGGATGTGACAGGCAAGGATCCCAAGAGCTTTCGCGATTTGTTTACGTTAATGTCGGCGTGGTGGATTCACGCGATGCTGCGCAGTAATGAGTCTTAGCCAGTTAACAACGGAAAGGCTGAGCATGTCTATTGCATGTATCTTATTTCACATACCGGCCTGATAGCAGCAAGACAAAGGTTGATGGATCTTGTATTGTGCAATTGAACAAAAAATACACTTTTTAAAGCGCTTCATTTCATGTTTATGCATGATGAAGCGCTTTCATATTGGAGGTAAAGTAAAGGTACAACAACGACACACTGCATCTTCAAGGAGGATGGGGACTATGACAGTAACGGTATCTGTACTTGGTGCACTGGCGGCTTTAGTGGTTGCTATCGTGCTTATTTTACGAAAAGTCCCACCGGCGTACGGTATGATGATTGGCGCGCTGGTAGGCGGCGTAGTCGGAGGAATTGGTTTAATTGACTCCGTAACGCTAATGATGGATGGAGCCAAGACGATGATTCCAGCAGTGCTGCGAATATTAGCAGCAGGTGTTCTTGCAGGCGTATTGATTGAATCAGGCGGAGCGAAGACGATTGCAGAGACATTAGTACGCAAGGTAGGCGAGACTCGCGCATTGTTCGCACTAGCTTTTGCAACGATGGTGTTGACAGCTGTTGGTGTATTTATCGACGTGGCGGTCATTACGGTGGCTCCAATCGCACTTGCAATTGCGCAGCGTGCAGACTTGTCCCGTATGGCGATATTGCTCGCTATGATTGGGGGAGGCAAGGCAGGCAACATTATGTCGCCGAACCCGAACGCGATTTCTGCGGCGGATGCTTTCCATATCCCGTTGACTTCGATAATGGCAGCAGGAATTATCCCAGCTTTGATTGGTTTGTTCGTAACGTATTGGATTGCGAAAAAGTTGTCTCATAAAGGAACGAAGGTAGCAGGTGTAGAGCAGGTGGAGGATAGCAAGGAGCAGCTTCCTAGCTTTCTTGCTGCAATGATGGCGCCAATAACAGCAATTGCATTGCTGGCCTTGCGCCCGATTGCAGGCATCGCCATTGACCCCATTATCGCTCTCCCTGTTGGTGGTTTAGTAGGGGCACTCTGTATGGGACGCATTACACAGATTAACCGATATGCAACCTCTGGACTTGGCAAAATGACGGGTGTTGCCGTCATGCTTATCGGGACGGGGACACTTGCTGGAATTATTTCGAACTCACAGTTGAAGGATGTTATTATCGATGGCCTGACGGCTTCAGGCTTGCCAGCCTATTTACTTGCACCAATCAGTGGTGCCTTGATGTCTCTGGCGACAGCGTCCACAACTGCAGGTACTGCGGTAGCAAGCTCGGTATTCGGTTCGACCATTATGGAGCTTGGCGTCGCATCCTTAGGGGCAGCGGCAATGATACATGCGGGTGCTACGGTGTTCGACCATATGCCGCACGGCAGCTTCTTCCATGCCACTGGCGGCAGCGTGAATATGGCGATGAAGGAACGTCTTCGTCTTATCCCCTATGAAACGCTAATCGGTCTCGTGCTCGCTATCGTATCTACGCTCGTATTCGGTGTCTTCGGCTGGTTCTTGTAAGCCAAGGACAAGGACAATACAATGTGCTGGGACAAGGCCGTAAATTTCGCAAGTCAGGTATAACTTTGAAACAGCTAATGCACAACTCGGCGAGAAAGAGAGAAAGTCAGATTGCATGGATAGGAGTGGATCAGTATGAAATTCGTAATTGCTCCAGACTCTTTTAAAGAAAGTTTGTCTGCGTGGGAAGCATGTCAGGCGATTGGCCGCGGCTTGGGGCGGGTATTCCCGGAGGCGGAACTCGTATATGTACCGATGGCAGATGGCGGAGAAGGGACCGTGCAGTCGCTTGTAGATGCGACAAGCGGCCGAATTGTACGGACGACAGTAACAGGGCCGCTTGGAACACCTGTGGAAGGGTTCTATGGCGTCTTGGGTGATGGCAAATCCGCAGTTATTGAGATGGCTGCGGCATCGGGACTGGCGCTTGTTCCACCGGCACAGCGGAATCCACTCGTTACGACGACGCGGGGGATGGGAGAGCTAATCCTATCCGCATTGAATGAGGGGGTAGAGACGATTATCCTGGGGCTTGGAGGCAGCGCTACGAATGATGGCGGCGCTGGGATGGCTCAAGCGCTTGGTATTCGGCTGTTAGCTGAGGATGGAACGGAAATTGGTGATGGAGGCGAAGAGGTCGGCCGCATTGCACATATCGATTTGAGCGGTGTTGACCCTCGGCTTGCGAAGGTGAAATTCGTAGCGGCCTGCGATGTTGACAACCCGCTTATCGGAGAGCGGGGAGCATCAGCAGTATTTGGCCCTCAGAAGGGGGCTACGCCGGAGATGGTGAAACAGCTGGATGTGAACTTGGCGCTCTATGCGGCGAAGCTACGGGAGGACGTCGGTTGTGATGTCGCCCATATGCCAGGCGCTGGGGCGGCCGGAGGGCTTGGGGCAGGCGTGGTGGCTTTTCTGCAAGCTGAATTGAAGCGAGGAGTAGATATTGTCATCGACGCAACCGGCTTAGCAGATCATGCAGTTGATGCTGATGTGGTCATTACTGGTGAAGGCAAGATTGACGGGCAGACCATTTACGGCAAGACGCCAATCGGCGTAGCGAAGACGGCGAAGCTGCATGGAGTACCAGTTATCGGTATTGCAGGTACGCTTGCAGCTGGACATGAAGTGGTTCATGAGCACGGTATCGATATGGTGTTCACGATTGTTCCGGGAGTTACGACATTGGAGGAGGCCTTAGGACAAGCTGCTGACAATATGGAGCGAACTGCTTATAATATCGGCATGGCCTTGAAGCTTGGAATTCAGTTGAAATAACGGAAGAATGATGGGGAACAAGCTGCAGTTAAGCGAAGCAGCCGCAGCAGTAGCAGCTATCCAGCAATGTCGCTGTACCTATTATTTAGCAGTGATAAGTTAACGCAATGAAATGATTCGGGATTGAAAAAAGGCTGTCCCCGGCAGATTCAACTGCTGGTGACAGCCTTCCTTCTTATGAAGTCCAATTATTCAATTTAGAATACTTGTACGACTTCTGTAATGCCTTCCACTTCTTCCACCAAAGCGCGCTCAATACCCGCTTTCAATGTGATCGTGGAGCTTGGGCAGCTGCCGCAAGCGCCCATCAGGCGAAGCTTAACGATGCCGTCTTCAACATCAACCAATTCAACGTCGCCGCCATCGCGCTGCAAGAACGGGCGCAGTTTATCCAACACTTCCAGCACTTCATCGTAAACTGTGCTTTGTGCATTTTCACTCATCTATGACAACTCCTTTCATCCATGCTGATTTTATTATATTATAAAGCTATCCGAATTCAAAGGCGCAACATGAAAGCGGGGGATAATGTCAATGCGACCAATCATAGAATTTTGTGTGAATAATATGCATCACGGGACAGATAATGTCATGAAGCGCCTAGAAGGCAACCCGGAGTATGACGTACTGGAGTATGGTTGTCTCGGGAATTGCGGGGAGTGCTACATGTTTCCGTTTGCATTAGTAAATGGTGAAATCGTTGCTGGGGAAACGGCAGATGAGTTATATGACAAAATTATGATCAAAATAGAGGAAATAAAAGCATGGGAGCAGCTGGACATCGATTGATGCCGCTGCTCCCATGCTTTGTTATAGAGTAGAATCATTGCATATATTATCCGAAATGGTTCTTAGACATCCATAATACACCGCTCTTAATGACGCGAGGCACATACCCTACAACGGCACGCTTGCCAACAACGCCGAAGCCGGATTTTTTACCTAATGCACCTAGCACGCCCTTCAGCTTAATTTTGCCTAAGCGAGGAGTTTCCCCGTTCCATTTCGCCCGAATGACATCCGCGATCTGCTCCCCTTGGGCGCCTGCTGCTTGTGCGCTAGGCGAGAACGGGAGGCTTGCGCAATCTCCTACAACGAACACATTCGGATATTCGGGAATGTGATGATATTCGTTAATGATGACACGACCCTGTGGATCCTTCGCAACTTGGAGCTGCTGTACCGGAGCAACAGGCTGAATGCCGGCAGTCCATACGGTAACGTCCGACAAAATCTCTTCTTCGAATTCTTCTTTCCGGTTATAGATGACCCCTTCCTCGAGGTGGCTCACATTCACAAAAGAACGAAGCTCAATATGGTGCTCAAGGAACCAGCCAGAGACAAAGTGAGAGAGCTTCTCCGGGAACGCAGATAGCACGCGCGATCCCCGATCCAGAATCCGGATATTGAGATCAGGTCGGCTCTCACGCAGCTCTGCCGCCATTTCAACACCGCTAAGCCCACCGCCCACAATGCTTACATGTCCGTATGGACGGATGTCATTTAGCAATTGATAGGTGCGTCTTGTACTGGCGAGTGATTGAATGCTGTTGCCGAACTGCTCGGCGCCTGGAATGCCATGATACTTATCCGTGCAACCCAGACCGATGACTAGATGATCATAGGCGAGTGCATCTCCATCCGAGAAGTGGACAAACTGCCCGTCCAAGTCAATGGATTGAACATTCCCATAATGCAGGTGCACGCGCGGATCATCCGGGAAGGACACGCGAATGTCCATATCCGACACCGTTCCAGCTGCTAGTGCATAATACTCCGTCTTGAGGCCTTGATAAGGCATGCGGTCAACTAATACAAGTTGTACATCGGAAGGCAGCTCGCCCTCCAACAACCGACTAATGATGGCCAATCCTCCGTAGCCGCCACCGAGTATGACGTATCGTTTCATCTGTTCGACTCCCCCCATGTTGCCGAAAAATTAAGATGGTAGGTGCTGCGCCGCAAGCGGCGATTACGTCGTATGGCTCCACTCATTTGCCTGGGACGCGATTCCGTGAAGCCAGCTGGAAGTCATGTCTTCGGTGTTATGAATCGTGCCCGCGGTTGCTGATTCTCTGTTGTATGATCCAATAGGGTCATGCATTACCTCTATCTCTCTAATATGCTCAATGATCAATTACATCGACATTACTCGTATATCTTAATCGGATTGTAGAACGTATCGCGTTCGATTGGCGTACGGCCTGCTCCCTTAATGAGCCATACGAGTTCATCGCGCGTCAAACCTTCCGGTGTAAGCGCGCCGGCTGCATGACTGATGCGTTCCTTCACAAGCGTGCCGTGCACGTCGGAAGCACCGAACGTAAGTGCAACTTGTGTCAACTGGGTTCCGATATTGATGAAGTACGCTTTAATATGTTGAATGTTGTCCAGCATAAGGCGGCTGATCGCAATTGTCTTCAAGTCTTCATAAGCGGAGTTGCGGCGCTTGATGCTGGCTTTAGGACTCTTCGGCTGCATAGACAATGGGATGAATACTTGGAAGCCATTCGTCTCATCTTGAAGTTCGCGGATCGAGATCATATGGCGAATACGATCCTCATGCGATTCGATTGCGCCGTACAGCATCGTTGTATGTGTCTTCATGCCAAGTTGATGTGCCGTACGGTGAACTTCGAGATAGCGCTCAACGCCAGCTTTCTCGACACGCATCTTCTTCCGATATTCATCGGATAGAATTTCTGCTCCTCCACCTGTCAGAGATTCCAGTCCGGCATTCATTAGCTCTTTAAGCACCTCTTCAATGCTCAAGCCGCTGATGCGTGTGAAGAAATCAATTTCAGCTGCTGTGTACGCCTTAAGTGTGACGTCTGGATACTTCTCGTTCAGTGCACGAAGCGAATCTACATAATAAGAGAACGGTACATGCGGGTTGTGTCCGCCAACGATATGGAACTCGCGTACGCCCGGATGGATGTGCTGATCTACGAAGTCAATCATTTCTTGACCGGATAATGTATAAGCACCTTCGTCTCCTTGATCTTTACGGAAGTTGCAAAATGCGCAGTGCGCTTCGCATACGTTCGTGAAGTATAGGGACATATTTTCAATAAAATAAACATTTTTGCCGTTCTTGCGCATGTTCGCAAGATTTGCCAATTGACCCAAGGTCAACAGGTCGTCCGTTTCATACAAGTAAACGCCATCCTCAAGCGTCAGGCGCTCACCGCGTTCGACTTTATCTGCGATTTCGGCCATACGTGGATCGGCATGACGCGTCATGACTGTAGTCATACACAGGCCCCTTTCAGGTAAGGTATCTTTTTACAATTCAGCACAATATGCTGTTGTTGACAAATAAAAAACTCCGCGGCGGATAAGTTCCGTCGGAGATTGCAGTGAAACGAATCACATTAATTGATGTCAGTTCCATTATACATTCGCATAAGAGGTGGGGCAATACGTCTACAGGAAGTAAAGGTGCAAATTACCAGCAGCGATGTTCTCTTGTATATGCCGAAGGGGATGGTTATACTTAGTAATACGAGGAGGGTGATTAGAATGATTACAATCAGCGATGAAGCGATTGAGAAGATAAAGGAAATGATTGCGCAAGAGGAAAATGAAAATATGTTCCTGCGCGTCGGTGTTCGTCCAGGCGGTTGCAGTGGATTCTCTTATGGTATGGGATTTGACGATGAAGAGACTGAGGAAGATGTGCATTTGGAGATTGGCGGCATGAAGGTCGTCATCGATAAGGAAAGTGTTCCTCATCTGAGTGGACTTACAATCGACTACAAGGAATCCGGCATGTCTGGCGGCTTCACGATCGACAACCCGAATGCGGTAGCAACTTGCGGCTGCGGCTCCAGCTTCCGTACAGCAACAAATGAGGGAAAAGCGGAGAAGTGCGACGACTAGTCTCCACTTATTTGCATGATACCTTATATATAGATGAATGATACATTCTGATTCCATTCGATTCGATAATTGCGATTAGACTTCGTGATTAGATGATAATGAAATATAGAAGACCTCTTATTACGGTAGAGTTGAGCATCGCTACCTTGTAAGAGGTTTTTTTGCTGTTTTTAGCGTCTATAGCGCTAATCCTAATATTTCTAATCATACTGCAAATTGTTTCGGCGAACCTTATAACGAGCAGGAGGTGATACCTATGAATGAACATCATGATGCACATCAAGTACAGCAATCCACTGATGTAGACCGTACACTGCTGGTGTCTTATAGAGCGTATTGCTCGGAATGTCCAGGAGGGTGGCATGGGACTTGCTATGATTCCCGTCAAGATTCAACGAGGGATGCCCAGAATCACAACAATACGTACCATGCAGGAACCACGGGAGCTACCGTTATTGAGAGTTCAGGCAGCTGTTAATTTACGTGAGGATAGGACGAATTGAACACAGAACACAGAACACAGAACACAGAAGCTGTGCAGCCATCTATTCTGCTCAACTGAAGAAGGCTGCCCTTACTCTTATAAGAAGAGCAGGTGCAGCCTTCGGATATGCCTGTTAGGGTCAGTTTATTCCTTCACTCGTTTGCCTAGCAGGATCATGAACCAAATGATGCTTGCTCCGAGGACTGCATGACCAAGGCCTGCCATGTGGCTCAAGCCCTTCATATCAGTTCCGTTAACCTGAAGGATGCCGCGAACCGTCATCGCTGCAAGACTTAGCATCAGACCGATATTATATACATAGTACCAACCTTTGAATGAACGGACTTCATGCACGCGGAACTGCTTCGCAAGCAAGGTGAGAAGCAGGAAGAACAGGAAGCCGAGAACGAGAATATGGGTGTGCAGCGGTTTTAATGCTGTGTAAGCTGTGAAATCATTTATTTTGGTGAACTCCCGGTAAAAGATACCCGATATGAGGCCAAGAATGGCATAGAAGAATGAAGTGTAATACAGTTTTTTCACAGTAAACTCTCTCCTTTGTTTCGTCATTCGCATGGATGATAGGAGTGTACCGCAGTTGTATGAACCCAATATGAACAGAACATGACAACGGGGTCATGTTCTGCTTATACGCTATTTAGGGAATCGGATCGTAAATATGGTTCCTTGTCCTACTTCGCTAGACACGCGGATCGTTCCGTTGTGCAATTCAATGATTCGCTTTACGATGGCTAAGCCAAGCCCTGTTCCATGCTGGCTCTGTCCTGGTTCAGCAAGCTCACTGTATTTGTAAAATCGCTCGAAGATATGTGGCAGTACATCTTCTGGAATACCTCTCCCCGTATCAGATACAACTACGATAATGTCTTCTCCTTGTTGTTTGCATTGTATCCCGATGGTTCCTTGCGACGCAGTGAATTTAATCGCATTCGTTAGCAGATTTGTCCATGCTTGATACAGCAATCCTGTATCTCCCGTTAACTTCACGCTATCGAGCTGAAGATCCAGTTCGATGTCTTTCACGCTCCATTGCGGCTCAAGTAGTATGATGACTTCTCGCAGCTGTTCATCTAGTCGGATAGAAGCTTGCTTCATCATCTCGCTTCCTCGTTCCAAGGAGGCGAGCGTCAGCAATTGCCGACTTATCCCGGATAACCGCCGCGACTCATCTGCAATGATGTGCAAATAGCGTCGTTCTTGTTCGGGCGGCAGCGGGTGATCCATGAGCTGCTGCGCTAATCCTTGGATCGAAGTCAAGGGAGATTGAATCTCATGGGACACATTCGCGACGAACTGCTTCTGTACGGCGTCCAGTTGCCCAAGAGCTTCAGCCATTACGGTGAATCGTCTTGCAAGCTCACCAATTTCATCATTGCGGTGGAGATCCAGCTTAACTTCGTAATTGCCTTTTTCCAGTTCCATAGTGGCTCGGGTTAACCGCTGCAGCGGCTTAACGAGATAGCGTGTCTTCACGGAAATGAGCACTAGGCTGATAACGAAGGTAGAGACGAGTAGTACCGCAATGAGAACGCGCACTTCTTCGGTCTGCTGCACCATATCTGGGCGAATGAACATAGCGTGCTGCACGCCATTAACTGTGAGCGGGATACCGTGGCTCAAGGCAAGTCGATTCTCGAATATAGCGGGGACGAAGAAGCTGCTCCATGCTCTTTGCTGAAGCATGCCGCGATACGTATTCCCTTGAAGAACGCTGTCAATCGCTTCAGGAGCAAGATCAGCATTCTTGAATGGTCTGCCGAATGTCTTCACATGATGATCAGGAGCGATAAGGTACAGCTGATAGCCCAGTTCAGCGAGATTCGTTAACGCCTCGTCAACCGTGTCTTCACCAGACGATAACATGTTGTTCATGCGCGCCAGCGCGTGCCCAACCTTCTCCATCTTCTGCTCGTAATGACTGGAGATCGCTTGATTGTGCGCGATATTCGCCAGAAAGACGCCGCATACGAAGCTGATAAATACGATTACAGCTGAGAAAAACACGATTCGTGTATACAGTGTCTTCAAGGTTCAGGAACCTCCAATTTGTAGCCAAGGCCTCGGATTGTAGTGATTCGGAATCCACTTGCATTCTCAGGAAAACGCTCCCGAAGACGCTTAATATGCACGTCAATGGTTCGGCTGTCCCCTTCGTAGTCAGTACCCCATATCCAAGCCAGCAGCTGTTCGCGTGTGAAGATGCGCCCTGGATAGGAAGCAAGCTGCGCTAATAGCTCAAACTCCTTGCGGGGAAGAGTCAGTTCTTCGCCGGAGGCTGCAACGGTATAGCTCTTGCGGTCGATAGTTGTTGCACCAAGGCGTATGAGGCTGTCAGATACGATCTGATACCTCCGAAGCAGCGCCTTCATGCGGAATAGCAGCTCCTTCGGCTCGAAGGGCTTCACCATATAGTCATCGGTGCCGGCTGCGAAGCCTTGCTCCTTATCTTCAAGTTCGCCGAGCGCGGTGAGCATAATCACCGGGATATCATATTGCTGTCTAATTTCGGCGCATAATGTCCAGCCATCCTTCACTGGCATCATGACATCTACGATCGCAATATGAATGGTTTCCTGCTCCAATAGTTGTGCTGCAGCTTGTCCATCACTCGCGTCGAACACATGATACTGCTCAGATTCGAGCACAAGCCGCAGCATCGTTACAATATTCGGGTCATCATCCGCAACGAGTACATGAATGATCAATGCGATTTACCTCCATTCCAAGGTGGGGAGTGATCAGGTCTAATTATGAGGGGAAAAGCACAAAAACAAAAATCCCTGGAGCAGGCGCCAAGCGCGAAGTCCAAGGATTTTGCCCCATTGTCCGTCTTGCGGGAGTCGATCAAGTCTTCCTAGATGATCAGAACTGACAATTATAAGAACGTCTTGTTGATCATGATGGAGATCAAATAAAAACAAAATACTGAAAACAGCCAGCACGCTGTTCCAAGTACCCGTCTATGCTTTCTCCAAAATTGAAAACCGATCGCAAGTATACCTACATTGGCAAGCACGAGTACGACAGACATAGATACGATCGCAATCCAGTACAACGCTTCATATACAGCTGCAGTTGACATGACGGTCGCTCCCATCCTTTATATCCATCCATTATTATCCCTTATACGATACCATCCCAATCTTGAAAAAGACAAGCACTATGCGTCCAACTTGATCTAGTCTTGTGCAAATCAGGCACATGCCATGGACAATCATACAAGAATCGGTTGGGAGCCATGAGTATGTATAAGTATTAAGGACGAAAGGGGAGTGGCGAATGGAAGGCAGACAGTTAGCCAGCAAATGGTTGAAAACCGCGGCGCTAATATCGGATTCACGTGTAGCAGGGCATATTCCGGCAACGCGTATATACAATACGTCTAATCTCCATGAAATGTTAAACATACACGGCTTCGTCGTCATCAAGCCTGTCGTTGGTTCTGGCGGTGCCGGTGTTATTAAAGTAACGAAGAGCGGATCGACTTATCGATATACGTATCAGGCCAATACACGCAGCTTTGGAGATTTCGATGCCATGGTGCGATCATTGTCCGGTACGAAAAAGAAGCGTACCTACCTGATTCAGCGGGGAATCCATCTAGCTACGATTAATGGAAGACCGATCGATTACCGGGTTAAAGTAGTGAAGTCAAATGGCAAATGGGGTGTACGCTCGATGGTTGGGCGCTTGGCGAGAAGAGGCTTGTTCGTGACGAACTTGTGCAAAGGAGGTACGATGGTAACCGCAGCACAAGGAATTGCAAGATCGCTCTCTGGACAGAGCGTCCGCGCCAAGAAGAGTAAGATGAGATATTTGACACGGATCTGCACATCGCTATTAGAGAGGAAATATCCAGGGATTGGCCAGCTCGGCTTCGATTATGGCATTGATCGCTCCGGTCATATCTGGATATTCGAGGTGAACACAAGACCGCAGTAAGGGGCAGTCTACGTTGGAAGTGGGATTTGATAGATTAGATTTACTAGAGATTGGAAAATGATTAAACATTTTTATTAGAAAAACAATCCAAAAAGATGTGAATAATTATATCCACATCATCCCCACTGATAGATAGCGTTTTTTGACGTTTATCAACAAATTATTCACAATTTTTCCACAAACGCCTGTGGATATTGGAACGCTTGTTCTGCTTTCTGAGGCCGTGATATGATGAATGCGGCAGGAAAGTTTAGGAAAGGTTGTGATGCAGATGGCTTTGCTTTCCGATGAACTGCTTATCGATTCCTATGAGCAGGCAATCAGGCTCCGATTGGATGAAGAATTCATCGCGTTGCTGCTTGAGGAAATGAAAAGGCGCTGCCTTTGTCCGACCCTCTTCCGAATACCGGTGTGCACATAGATGACCGGCATGCCGAGGCTTTACTCCCAAGCCAGTCCGTTCACATAAGTGGTTGCGTGGCAGTGCTCACAATAGATTATATGCAGGCACTGCATGGATACAGAACTAGATACAGAACTAGATACAGAACTATCATCCAGCATCGTTTGATGGGATACGGAATCGTCTGGCTGATATGGGGCGTAAGGTCCAACATAATCTTCCAGTTTGCCGCTGTCAGTGGTTGGGTTCAAACAGTTCGGACATTGAAATTCGGGACTGATCATGCCATTGCATAGTGGACAAACATGAAACAAGGGTATCCTCCTCCGTTAGATAAAGATGTTGGAGATAGGATACCCTTTCTTTCGTTTATTTAGTTACATTTTCATGCTGCTGCTGTGTCCAGGAGACAGCTTAGCTGATGGATCAATATACACCTTAGCGTTATTGATAGCGGTTGGTGCCTCGCCAAAACCGACAGCGATGAGCTTCAGCTTGCCTGGGTAAGTCGTAATGTCGCCAGCAGCGAACAAGCCTGGAATGTTCGTCTCCATACGAGAATCAACAACGATGGAACCGCCCTCGATGTTAAGGCCCCATTCAGATATTGGTCCGAGGGAGGACACGAAGCCGAAGTTGACGATAACTGCATCGACATCGATATCCATTGCTTCTTTTGATTTGGTGTTAGTCAGTGTTACGCGCTCAATTCGACTAGAATCACCATGCAAAGCGGTAATTTCTGTAGGCGTAATCACTTGAACCTTGGAATTCATCAATTGTTCAACACTATGTTCATGCGCGCGGAATTTGTCGCGGCGATGAATAAGTGTAACTTGTTCAGCAATAGGCTCCAGCATGAGTGCCCAATCGACAGCAGAGTCTCCGCCGCCGCTGATCAGCACGCGCTGGCCTTTGAACTGCTGCAGATCGCTAACGAAGTAGTGCAGGTTCGATTTCTCGTATTGGGCTGCTTCAGGCAGCTCCAAGCGGCGTGGTTCGAATGCACCTACACCAGCTGTTACGATAACGGATTTTGCGTGATGAACGCTTTTATCTGTAGTAACGGCGAATAGACGCTCGTCGAGCTTCTCTACTCCCTGAACCTTCTCTTCCAAGCGAACATCAGGATTGAAATGTTCCATTTGCTTTTTCAAGGAATCAACAAGTTCTTGCGCTGTTACTTTCGGGAATCCGGCAACGTCATAGATGTACTTTTCCGGGTATAATGCTGCTAATTGGCCTCCTAATTGAGGCATGCTTTCAATAAGACGAACGGAAGCTTGTCGCATGCCGCCATAGAATGCAGCGAACATGCCGGCAGGCCCGCCCCCAATAATTAAAATATCTACTACATCTTGTTGTGATACAAGTTGTGAATTCAAGGCAGAGCACCTCCAATGGCGATGTCTGACCATGTGATCATGGTCATTGTGTGTTTTGGCACATCTATCATTATAAACGGTGCTCGACAAGAAGGAAACCGTACATTTTCCAGGGATTTCGATATAAATGTGAAAATTATCAAAATTAAACGCTTTCATACATTGTTCTACAAAAAAGGTGCTTGTAATTTAATTGGAAACTCGATATCATTGCAGTTGAATTGTTTGTAAATTGTCGACAATTTGTCGATGTTGGGCATAATGCGATGTGCACGTGATTATGGATCTATCTGAATGAGTTACTTTCAATCATTTAGACCATAATAAAAATGATTACCAGTTGTATAATGTATAGGTACCTAGATTTCGTTTGTTGTTTTTTGTGGGGTTTTTCACAACTTCACAAGATTGATGTATATACGCGGGTTTCTAGAACAAGGGTATTCATATTCAAGTTGTAACATGTTATTACCAACCTACACAAAATGATTGACCCGATTTGGAAGGAGCTAATGAAAGATGAGTAACATTCCTAAAATCGTAATCCTAGGCGCGGGTTACGGCGGCATCATGGCAGCGCAACGTCTTCAGAAAGAATTAAACTATAATGAAGCAGACGTAACATTAGTCAGCAAACATGACTATCATTACTTCACAACTCATTTGCATATGCCTGCTGCTGGTACGGATTCCTATGAGAATGCTCGAGTGTCTATCTCGAAGTTGATCGATGAGTTCAAAATTGACTTTGTGAAGTCTTCGGTGAAGGAAATTCGTATTCAAGATAAGAAAGTCATTCTTGAGGACGGAACTTTGTCTTATGATTACTTGGTGATTGGTGTTGGTGGGGAGCCTGAAACATTCGGTATTCCTGGACTTGGCGAGTATGCGTTCAGCATTCGCAGCATCAACTCTGTTCGCGTAATCCGTGAGCATATCGAACATCAATTTGCTCTATATAAGCAAGATGAGACTCGTGCTGATCGTCTGAATTTCGTTGTAGGTGGCGCAGGCTTCACAGGCATCGAGTTCATCGGTGAATTGTCCGATCGCATTCCTATGCTGTGCAAGCAGTTTGATGTCGATCCAAAATTGGTCAATATTTATAACGTGGAAGCGGCGCCAACAGCACTTCCAGGCTTCGATCCTGAGCTTGTTGAATATGCAATGAATGTATTGAAGAAAAAAGGCGTTACATTCAAGCTGGCAACAGCGATCAAGGAATGCACACCTGAAGGTGTTCTACTTGCAACTGGAGAAGAAATCAAGTCTTCTACGGTTGTATGGACAGGCGGTATTCGTGGTAACCGTCTCATCGAGCAAGCAGGCTTCGAGGCAATGCGCGGTCGTGTGAAGGTTGATGAATTCTTGAGAGCGCCAGGTCATGATAATGTCTTCATTATTGGGGACAACTCGCTCATGATTAATCCGGCAATTGATCGTCCATATCCGCCTACAGCGCAAATGGCGATGCAGCAAGGTCCGGTATGCGCGAGCAACATCGTTGCTTCAATTCGCAACCAGCCGCTTAAGAAGTTCGAGTACCACAACAAAGGTACAGTTGCTTCCTTGGGTAAAGGCGAAGCGATCGGCGTAGTGGGTAAGAAGAAGCTGAAAGGCTTCTGGGCTGCCCAATTGAAAAAAGTCATCGATATTCGTTGGTTGTTCATCATTGGCGGAATTTCTCTTGCTCTTCGCAAAGGTAAATTCCTGTAAGAAGAACGTGACCCGTTTTACGGTTGATTGGTTAAGATCATAGTGTTAAATCAAATATATGCCGCTGCATCTTCGGTCTTTAATCGGGGATACCAGCGGCTTTTTGTTTGCTGCCATATGACAAGCAGAGACGCAAAAGGCCTGCATGATCGCAATCATACAGGCCTTTCGATGCCGGAATTGGCATTCCATACGGATGAATCTCAAAATCTTATCTTAAATTTTCATCATATCATTCAGGGTATCTGGTGTAAGCAGGTTGCCTACATAGAAGGAGCCGAACTCGCCGAAGCGGGCGCTCACTTCGTCGAAGCGCATTTCATAAATGAGCTTCTTGAACTGAAGCGGATCGTCACTGAATAACGTAACGCCCCATTCCCAATCATCCAGACCTACCGAGCCTGTGATGATTTGCTTCACTTTACCCGCATAGCCTCGGCCGATCATGCCATGGCTGCGCATCATATTGCGGCGCTCCTCCATGGACAGCATGTACCAGTTGTCGGCCAAGTCACGCTTCTTGTTCATTGGATAGAAGCAGATGTGCTTGCTCTGCGGCAAGGTTGGCTTCAGCCGCGCGATAATTTCCGGATTCTCCATTGGATCTTCGGTCGATCCTGGCTTCGTCATATAATTGCTTAATTCAACGATGCTGACATAGGAATAAGTTGGTGTTGTAAATTGAGCGAAAGACGTTTTATTCAGCGCATTTTCAAGCGCGTTAAGCTCTTCGAGTGTTTCACGAAGGTGGAAAATGACAAAGTCGGCTTTTTGGCCTACGATGCTGTATACGACAGTGCTGCCCTTCTTATCTGCTTCCGTTTCGGACCATTCCGACCATAACGTTTGCAATTCCTCAAGCGCATGCGCACGCTCTTCATCGTCCGCTTTTTTCCATTGAGCCCAGTTGATCGTGCGGAAATCATGGAGTGCATACCAACCGTCGAGCGTTAAAGCAGCTTCATTCATATCGCGTTATCCTCCGTTATCATAAAAGATTGTGTACCACAACCACTTTTGTGTAAATCGCCATACTAAAGTCATTGTAGCTATTATTTGCAGTGCATTCAACTAAGAGGTGATAAATGTCACTGAATGTTCGTTGATTTTTGGCCTTGGTACAAGTACACTAAGACTATTCAGGAATTAGCGAAATATGGATATTTAATTGGATAATAATAGATTGTGCAAAGCGAAGCAGGAGGCGGGTTGCAACATGTTGGGCTGGATAATGGTCTTCATATTAATGGTGCTATTCTTTGTGATGATGTTCGGCATAGGCTTTATTCTGAACATGCTGATGAAGACAACGTGGTTCCCGATCGGCATCTATTTAGTCGTATTGCTGCCAGCAATGGTTATTATGTTGTGGAAGCAGGATGCCTCGATTATGGACAATTTGGCAGGCATCGGCTTGCAGGGATATTTAACGGCGATTGCTGGACTTGCAGGGGCATATATTAGCGGGAAGACGATTTATTTCTTACGCAAGAGCGGGTATCAGATGTTTTAATGTAAAATGGTACTTGATAAATTTGAGTAAATTGGCATACAATGATACAGATCGCATCAGAACTTTTCGATGCGTAAGATTTTATTCGAATGAAAGGGCAAGGTATCTACTGCGATGGAGAACTAATCTGATCTGATAGAAGTCATTTTGACAGCTTTATATTTCAAAATGTACGTTCAGAGAGGATAGATCTGCCCATTTTCGCAGATTGATATCGGCCGTTATATTTATAGCTTGCATCATTTATCACTTATTTTGTAAAGGAATAACGCACGGTGCTGCACTTGTACTCACTACCTCAGTGTCAATTTTGAATGAGGAGATACGGGAAGTGATGCATCACTGCTTAGAACGGATTGCTGTAGCATATGTGTATAGACACGTGCATAGCATACTTGTTCGATTCCATATCATAAGTGAAGCGCAGGCTTGCAGCCGTATGCACACTATCCTCTCTGGGTTATCCAGGGAGGTTTTTTTATGACTATCAACCATATAGCACAATTCAAAAATAAATCGGGGCATCTTGTATTGGAAGCCCATCAATTGGCGGCCTATGTAGCCGATCGCCGCTTGTTCCGCACGGACGGTTCTCTTCGCATTTATGCAGGAGATCGAATCGGCCTTATTGGCGCCAACGGAGTCGGGAAGACGACATTGCAGCGTATATTGGCTGGCATGGTAGAGCCGGATGAAGGAAACGTAGTCTGCAATGTGGTAACATCCTTCGTGCCACAACTAGATGATGTGCGGGAGGAAGAAGCAGAGGAAGTAACATTAAGTGGCGGCGAACGGACGAAGCGCCGATTGAATGAGGCCATGAACGCAGGTGCAGGACTGTTGATGCTCGATGAACCGACAAGCCATTTGGATGTGGAAGGAATGGAGTGGCTTGAGGATCGAATGATCGAATATTCCAGAACAGGCGCGTTATTGTTCATTTCACATGACCGAACGCTGCTCAATCATGTGGCAACGAGAATCTGGGAAGTGGAGAACGAACAGATTCATGTCTTTACTGGTGGATATGAGGATTATCGCAGGGAAAAGGAACGACTGCGGCTGGAGCACCAACGCTCGTATGACAATTATGTCGCGGAGAGAGGCCGATTGCAGGAAGCGATTGTAGAGAAGAAGGAACAGGCAAGTAAGGTCAGCAGGCCTAAGAAGGGGTTGACCAGTAAGGAAATGAGGCTTGCGCGTCCACACTTCAATCGCAAGCAGGCGAAGGTAGAGAAGACGGTTAAAGCGATAGAGAAGCGTCTTGATCAGTTGGAGGTCGTGGAAAAGCCATTTGAGCAGGTGCAGGTGTTGTTCAATGCGGAATGCCATGCTCCGATTCGCAGCAAGCAGGCTGTGGAGGTTCAAGGGCTTGCGCTGCGTGCAGGCGACCGTGAGTTGTTACAGAGCAGTTCCTTCAGCATTCGGCCGAATATGCGTGTGGCCTTAGTCGGTTCGAATGGAGCTGGGAAGACAACCTTACTCCGTCGATTGGTGGAGGCCTATGAGCTGAGAACTGCAGGAGAGCGAGATGCGACGATGGAGGAAGGGCGAATTCGCTTCTCTCCTAGTGCGCGAATGGCGTATTTCGATCAGAAGCTGTATGCCTTAGATCTGCAGGCCAGTGTACTGGATAATGTATTGAAGTCGAGCGCCTATGATCAGACGATGGTGCGGACGGTATTGGCTAGGCTTAGACTGCGCCGGGATGAGGCTTTGAAGCCGGTATGGCAGCTAAGTGGGGGCGAGAAGGTGAAGACACAGCTCGCCAAACTGTTCATGAGCGAAGCAAATATGCTGCTGCTTGATGAGCCGACGAACTATTTGGATATCGACACGCGTGAGGAGCTGGAGCGTGTACTGCTTGAGTATCCGGGGACGATCCTGTTCGCGACGCATGATCGCATGCTGCTGAATCGAACGGCTACCCATACGATTGTGTTCCGTGACGGAGAGCTGGAATGGATGACGATTGAAGCATTTCGTGAGCGACAGCGCCCTCGACCTGCTGAGGCAGGAGGCTCTTCAGAATTTGTACTTGCACAGGAAGCTATGAAAAATGAACAATCGTTCACATCGATGTCGGCTGAGGAGCGATTGAAGCTGGATCTGGAATGGGCGGACTTGATGGGACGTTTGTCTGCTCCGCGCAAGGGGGATAACATCGAAGAGCTGGAACGGCAATATACGGAGCTGCTTAAGCGGCGCAAGCAGCTATAAGCAAGGAGCTTAACAGTTCGTAATTCGCTAATCGGGAATGACTTTACTATCCTTAGCCAATGCAGTGAAGCACACTCAACCAGAACCGCCGCAGCACCTGCAAGGAGGTGCTGCGGCTTGTGCGTGCTATGGACGGGACTTTACCACGATCAACGAAAACGTTATGATGGAACTATTATACATCTAGAATATTCATATACCACTTAACCCAATGTTTGGGCATATAAGGAGGAAGAAGCATGTTGTTGCAATTTCCAAAACCTGATGTTGAACAATATTTTCAATCGACAGTCATCCGCCAGTTCACGGTGAGCCTGGACGAGACAAAGCTTATATTCAGCAGCAACTTGAATGGTCATTACAACTTGTGGGCCATAGATTTGAATCAAGGCAAGCCATCATTCCCATATCCATTAACGTATAACGATCAAGTAAGCAATTTTATCTCGATTGATCCGCAGCAGCGTCATATCCTATGCGGCTTCGATAGAGATGGCGATGAGAACTATCATATGTATGCGCTTCCGACAGAGGGAGGAAAGCCTCTGCCATTGCTTGAGGCAGATGAAAAAGATAAGTTCTATTTTGCACATTTGTCTGATGACGGGGAGCGTGTCTATTATTGCACGAGCCGGAATAACCCGTCCTTTTTGAATGCTCGTGTATACAATCTCCGTACGAAGCAGGATGAGCTGCTTATTGAGGGGCAGGATGCTCTGCATCAGCTGGAGTCAGTAAGTCCGAGTGAGAAGCGGTTCGTGTATGCCAAGTCTTACGGCAACACCTATCAAGTTTGCTACGTACACACGGAAGAGGGGGACTTCCCTCTTGTTCCTCAAGCTGGGGCGGATGAGGTGCACCTGAGCTTGAGCGCGGTCTTTGTCGATGAGGATACGGTCGCCTTCTTGACAGACTACAAGGCAGAGTTCGCTTATGTGGCTACCTACCATATTCCTACCCAGCAATATGCTGAATTGTGCCGAATTGAGCATGAGAGCGGCATGGAACTCAAGTGGCATAAGGATACACGGACGCTTTATCTCGTGACAGAGGTCGGAGTAGAGGATAGATTGTACCGTATTCCTCTTGATACAGGCACGCCAGAGGCAATCGAGATGCCGACGCCAATTTTGAATCAGCTTCATGTTGCGAAGTCGGGAGCCTTGTACATCCTCAATCGTGGTGCGGTTACGCCGACCAATATCTATAAGCTGGAAGAAGGCACAACTTGGGTGCAGCTTACGCAAAATATGCCGGTTGGTCTAACATCTGAGCAATTAGTTGATCCTGAGGTTGTGTCCTATTCCTCCTTCGATGGGATGGAGATTGAGGCTCTGTTGTTCCGTGCGAAGGATGAACTGGCGAACGGTTATACGATTTTCTGGCCGCATGGCGGGCCTCAGTCCGCAGAACGCCGCTTTTTCCGCAGTATGTTCCAATACTTCCTTGCACAAGGGTACCATGTATTTGCACCGAACTTCCGCGGCAGCACGGGCTACGGCAGTTCCTTCGTCAAGCTTGTCGAAGGCGACTGGGGTGAAGGGCCACGTCTCGATTGTGTGGCAGGGATGGAGTGGTTGTTCGAGCAGGGCATCTCTTCGAAAGAGCGCCTCTTCGTGGTAGGTGGCAGCTATGGAGGTTATATGACGCTTCTGCTAGCTGGACGACATGCCGATTACTTCCGAGCTGCTGTCGATATTTTCGGTGTCAGCAACTTATTCACGTTCTACAATTCTGTACCAGATCATTGGAAGCCGATTATGAAGCAATGGGTAGGGGATCCGGAACAGGATAAGGAACGCTTCATCACGGATTCTCCGATTACGTACTTAGAGAGCATGACGAATCCGATGCTGGTTATTCAAGGGGCGAATGATCCTCGCGTTGTGAAGGAAGAGTCTGATCAGATTGTTGAGAAACTTCGCCAGCTTGGGCGCGAGGTGGAATATATTGTACTGGATGATGAAGGACATGGATTCTCTAAGAAAGAAAATGAGATGCGTGTCTATCGAGGCATCGTCGAATTCCTGAAGCGACATCATGAACAAGAAGCGGTGTCAGCAGTTGCGGCAGAAAATGTAGATTAGCAGAACGTGAATAGCGGTCATTGCCATCTAATATAACGGATGGTTTACATCAATGTGCAGCGTACTAGAAATGAGGTAATAGGCAAGTGACGCAGGAGGAAGTATTAACAGGCGGCAATGTGAATCATATTGTGCGCATGGCGAACACGGTTCGCCGCCCAACAGGCTATTGGAGTCCGTTTGTACATGAACTGCTGCTACATTTGGAGCAGCAAGGTTTTGAGGGGGCGCCCAGATTTCTCGGAATCGATGACTCTGATCGTGAAATCTTGTCATTTATTTCTGGAGAAGTTCCAGGAAACAACTACCCTGACCTTGAACCATACATGTGGTCGGACGAGACGCTTGTAGGCTTGGCGCGTCTTCAGCGCCGGTTCCATGATGCGACAGAAGGGTTCGCTTTCCTAAGAGGGGGCAAATGGCAGCTCAGCTATCCTGATGAAGGCGAGCATGAAGTAATCTGTCATAATGATGCTGCATTGTATAATGTAGTCTTTCAACAGGAGGCGCCTGTGGCGCTAATTGATTTTGACATGGCCGGACCTGGTCCGCGTATGTGGGACATTGCGTATTCTCTATACACATCGGTTCCGCTTTCCAGTTTCGCGCCGGATCATTGTATTGGTAATACAGTAGCATACCAAGCAGATTTACACGCTGTAGAGCGCCGTCGGCGAATTCATTTGTTTCTTGAAGCGTATGGGAGTCCGGTGCCTAACGATTTGCGGCGGTGGATTATTGAGCGTTTGACTGCGCTGTGCCATACATTGAGAACGGGGGCCGCTGATGGAAATCCTGCCTTTCAAAAAATGGTGGAAGAAGGACATTTAGCGCATTATGAAAGCGAAATTCAGTTTGTATCCGATCATTTCGATGATTGGATATCGGATTGAATAAAGTAATTACACAATTCAGGAGCGTTCATTGAAAGTGATCGATCGCCTTTTAACGTGATTTTGTTTGAGCAGACAATCATGAATCATGAATAGAATATATTCATATTTCGACCTGCGCAGATGAGCATATAACTTGCTCTCTGCGCTTTTTTTAATGCTGTTTGCGATCGGTATAGCGTGTCTTTTTTACCACGATTTTGTCGGACGAGCAGACCCCATTTATGTTACAATAGGTGGACTGATAAGAGCGGAAGGAGAGAAAGATACGACGATGCGGATGTCGAATATGCACCATTTTACAGAACATCATCGTTATGTGACTTACCGGGAATTTAGCTTAAGCGAGTTGGATCAGAAGATGCTGTCCCATGTGTATCAGCCAATGGTGGGGGCATTTGCGATCGGCATGTATCAGCTTCTCTGCCAGCATGTAGCATCGGACAAGACGGGGTATTCAGCAATAGATGCGCAGCGCCGGTTGTTCCTTCTTCTTGGATTGGAGCCAAGTGAGAAGGGGCGTACGTATTTCATAGAGCAAGCCTCCAAGCTTGAAGCTGTAGGTTTGTTGAACACGTCAAGAGTGATGCTGCCTGATATGGATGATTGTATGTATGAGTATGAGATGCAGTGTCCGCTGTCTCCGAAGGAATTTTTCGAGACACAGCATTTGACGCTTCTCTTACGGGATAAGGTCGGCAAATATGCGGTGCTATCCTTGCGCCAGCAGTTTACGACGGAAGATCCCTATGAAGGAGTCGCCTCCAATATACAGCGGGAGAACATATCTGTTCCTTTCTATGAACTGTTCCGATTAAATACGCATGTCATTGATTTCGAGCTGGAACAGGCGCTTCAAGAAGTAGCCCCGAGCCGAACGACAATTTCAGATTCCGATCCAGAATCCGTTGACATCAATTATGCAGATATTATTATGCGGTTCCCGAAGCAATCCTATAATCGGAAGTTCGTAGAACAACTTCGATACAATAAAGAAAGTATGGGCACAATTAATTACGTTGTCCGCAAGTTCGAGCTGACTCTACAGGAACTGTGCCGCTTGCTGGATGAAGACGGTGTCTTCTCGCAGGATGGGGTAGTTGCACTGGAGGAACTTCAGCACCGGGCCCACCTTCACTTCCGTCAGAACAAGCGAAGAAGCGAACATCGTGAGCGAGTGCAGCATCGAATTGAGCAGAAGGAGCAAGTGAAGGAAGAGCATGAAGAGGAAGTCGCGGTGCAAATGGAATTCTATGTAGAAGTGCCGCCGCAATTCCGTGATAAATGCGATATTCATCAATACAATATGCTGCTTCGCAATACACCGTATACGCAGCTGCTTGAGAAGTTCTTCCCGGGTGCTGTTCCGGACTCATTCCTTGATATGTTTACCAAGATGGACTTGAATTATAAGATGCCTGATGAGGTTATCAATGTTCTTATTCATTATTTGATGACGATGCTGGTAAGCGGATCGGAGCACAGATTGAACCGGAACTTCGTTGAGGCGATTGTGTCCAATATGCTGGTCAAGCAGATTCGTACGTATGAACAAGCAGTTACGTATACGCGTGAGCAGACGCAGGTGAATGGAGCAGGCCGAACACAAGCCTCTCGTGCAGATGCAAGCAGACAGCCTCGTTCGCGCGGCCGCTATAATAACAAAGCCGCCAAGCCTTCGATTCCGGTCGTGCAGCCTAGTGGAGCGGGATCTGGATCAGGATTGTCGCCTGAGGAGCTGGAGCGCGCACGTGAGTTAGCGCGACGCTTGGACGAAGGGCGCGTATAATTGAGCGATATCAGAATGGAGGTGCGAAGTATGGAATCAATCGGAGATATATTGAAGCAATTGCCGGTTAATGCCCGCAGAGCTCATGCGGAACAAAAAATTGAAAAGCTGCTTACTGATCCGCAGGTCATGCAATTTCGCTCCAAGTATCCAGAGCTGACGGAACGCGACCTTCGCATCAATATGAACAAGCTGTATCAGTATGTAACGGAATATGATCATTGTTCCCATTGTCCGGGCTTGGATCAATGCCCAAATGACTTCCATGGCCATTACACGATGTTGAGCGCTGACAACTTGAATGGGCACAATTATATCTATGATCGGAAGGTGCCCTGCAAGAAGCTGCTGGCAAGTGAACGCCAGCAGGCGATTCATAATCGAGTACGCTCCTTCTATGTGGACGAGACTGCATTGAAGCGGGGGTATTCGGCATCCGAAATACTGGAGAATGATATTGAACGGACGCCTGCTGTTTTAAGCATCATTGAATATATTGAGAAGACGAAGAGTGAAGGCTTAATGCCAGAGGGACTGTATCTCGTAGGATCGTTCGGAACCGGCAAGACCTTCTTGATGAGCTATGTATTGTATGAGCTTGCCCGTGCCAACTATACGGGGGTTATCGTATATATGCCTGAGTTCGTGGAAGAGCTCAAGTCGATGTTCCAGGAGCCGCAAAGGCTGCGGGAGACCATTGAGATGATGAAGGAAACCGATCTGCTCGTATTCGATGATATTGGTGCTGAGAATATAACGCCATGGGTTCGGGATCATGTGCTTGGCTCGATCTTGAATTATCGGATGAACCGCAAGCCTACGTTCTATACGTCGAATTATGATATGGAAGCCTTGCAGAAGCACTTTAGCTTCACGCGTGAAGGTGAGGATGTCCATAAGGCCGAGCGACTGATGAATCGGATCGCTCCATTTGTCAAAGAGGTGCACGTACAAGGTCGGAACAAGCGTGGAAAGTAAAGTGGATTATCCAATGAGTGTTGTATACGAGCCTTGTTTCAGTGGCTCCATACAAATTACAATAAAGCCCGGTCGCATCTAGTGCGAACCGGGCTTATTTCACGAGCTGTGGATACCACTGTGGTGCGTTCCACGAAGGGAACGCACCGTAGCCAGGGTTAGGAGATGATGAACTTCACGATAACCATGCCGAAGAAGACAACCGTCATAAATCCGGCCATTGCACCGAACCCGAACATCAGATCGGAGAAATCGTTGCGCGGTTCCTCGTTCACATGCTCACGCGGATCAATTGCTCTCGCTTCCATCAAGGGGCCTCCTATCTTACATGTCTGTTGCAATGACGTATGTCATGGCAGCGACAGGTATTTTCACCCAATTTCTTATCGTTTTTAGTATACCGAACTGCGTCGTTACTGTAAAGACAGCGCTCTCTTAGGATGTGACAAATTGGATGCAAAAATGAGGTGCGAATTTCACATAAAACCTTGAACTGTGGTATACTTTACATGTTGACTCAAATTGTAAGCTTCTCACATAAAGGAGGAACCAAATATGGCTATCGTTAACGTATCCGACCAAACGTTCAAGACTGAAGTTGAAGGTCAGCAAGGCGTTGTATTGGTCGATTTTTGGGCGCCATGGTGCGGCCCTTGTAAAATGCTTGCTCCTATTCTTGATGAATTGGAAAGCGAAGTAAACGGTCAAGCGACTGTTGCAAAAGTGAACGTGGATGAGAATCCTGAATCCGCATCTCGCTTTGGCGTAATGAGCATCCCTACAATCATCGTGTTCAAGGACGGCCAACCTGTTGATAAGGTTGTAGGCTTGAACTCCAAGGATGCATTGAAGAACTTGATCAGCAAGCATCAATAATCGAGTTTGTCCACAGAGGACAACCTATAGAAGGTCTGTTCTGTTGCGGAACAGCTTGAATGAGCTTGATGTGGTCGAAGCGCAAGCTATAGATTGCCAGCCCTTCCCGTTGTGGGAGGGCTTTTTCTTATGTCTCCGCTCGTATACAATAGGATCATATATTCGTATTATAGAAGAAAGGGGGAGGACGATGAGCGAAATAGACAACAACCAATCCAATTGGCGGGCAGTTCGCTGGAAGGAGCGTTGGAACGAACGTTATTCTACGGACGAGCAGCAGGAGCTGTCGCCAGAGGAACTTGCAGAACGGGAACAGGCATTGGAGCGAATACGGAATAAGCTGGCTTTGCTTCCTGATTCGCCAGGATGCTATCTTATGAAGAACCATGAGGGAACCATTATTTATGTCGGTAAGGCCAAAGTGTTGAAGAACCGAGTGCGTTCTTATTTCAATGGCAGCCATGATGGCAAGACACAGCGGCTGGTCTCGGAAATTCGCGACTTTGAATATATCGTCACTTCCAGTAACATGGAAGCCCTCATTTTGGAATGTAATCTAATTAAGCAGCATCATCCTAGATATAATGTGCTGCTCAAGGATGATAAGACGTTCCCATATATTAAAATTACGAATGAGCGCCATCCACGGCTTGAGGTTACGCGTCGTGTGCTAAAGGACAAAGCGAAGTATTTCGGCCCATACCCGAACTCCTTCGCTGCAACACAGACCAAGAAGCTGCTTGATCGCTTATATCCGCTTCGCAAGTGCAATACATTGCCGGATCGAGTGTGTTTGTACCACCATATTGGACAATGCCTTGCGCCTTGTGTATACGAGGTAACAGAGGCACAGTATGAAGAGATGGTGCAGGAAATCGCGAAGTTCTTAAGCGGTGGACATGAGGAAATTAAGAAGGAACTGCAGCGGAAGATGGAAGAAGCCGCTGAAGAGATGCAATTCGAGCGTGCTAAGGAATATCGGGATCAGTTGATCGCGATTCGTGCCATTATGGAAAAGCAGAACATTAATACGTCTGATCAGCTTGATCGCGACGTATTTGGCTTTGCCGTAGATAAAGGCTGGATGTGCGTTCAAATTCTATATGTTCGCCAGGGCAAAATGATTGAGCGGCATGCAACCAAATTCCCATTCTATGGGGAACCTTATGCAGACTTTATGTCGTTCGTTACCCAATTTTATAGTGAGAATCCTGCGCTGCCGAAGGAAATACTGCTCCCTAATTCGGATCGCCTTGGACTATTCACTCGCAAGGAAGATGGAGGAGAGAAGGACGCGGGCAGCGTAGATGCTGATGAGCATGCACAAGATGCTGCAATTCAGGATGAGCATGAGCCTACGCAGGCGGAGTCTATCGATGAGGAAGTGGATGGCGGCTCGGATGGCAGTATAGCGGGTGCCGAGGAGCTTCAGCAGTGGCTGAACGTCAAAGTGCACATTCCGAAGCGCGGGCTGAAGAAGCAGATGATTTCGATGGCGATGGAAAATGCGCGTGTTGCGCTCGATGAGAAGTTCAAGATGCAGGAACGCAATGAGGATCGTACGTTGCGTGCTGCTGAACGACTCGGAGAAGCGCTTGGCATCGACAATGCCCGCCGTATTGAGGCTTTTGACAACTCGAATATTCAAGGCTCAGACCCGGTATCGGCTATGGTGGTCTTTATCGATGGCAAACCCGCGAAGAAAGAATACCGGAAGTACAAGGTACGCACAGTGCAAGGGCCGGATGATTATGAAACGATGCGCGAGGTCATCCGCAGACGGTATGAGCGGGTCTTGAAAGAACAGCTCGACATGCCTGATCTGATTATTGTGGACGGTGGGAAAGGCCAGATGTCCGCTGCCCTTGATGTGCTGGAGAACGAGCTTGGCTTGACTATACCAGTGTGCGGCCTGGTGAAGGACAATAAGCATAAGACAGCGCAATTGATGGCGGGTGATCCGCCTGAAATTGTGGCACTTGGACGAGACAGCCAAGAATTCTATATGCTGCAGCGCATTCAGGAGGAAGTTCACCGCTTCGCAATCTCGTTCCATCGGGAGCGGCGTGCGAAGTCTATGGTCGCGTCAGCGCTCGATTCAATTCCAGGTATAGGCGAGAAACGGCGCAAGCATCTGTTGAAGCACTTCGGCTCGTTGAAGAAGATTCGCGAGGCTTCGGTCGAGGAATTCCAGCAAATCGGGATTGGCGAGAAGTTGGCGAATACGATCATGGCCTCTCTCCGGCAAGAAAAGGAACCACAGGAAGCCGAGCCGGATGCCCCAGACATGGAGGCTGCCCATACGGATAATGACGTGAACAATGATGAATAAAAGAAAAGCTGGAAGCCTTGCAGGTTGTTGCTGCAAGGCTTCTTTTTTCGAGCCGGTTCCGACAGTTCCGGTTGACGTAATGGACTTAAGCTTGGCCCTGGAATCGGCGGCTTTGCCCCACTAGGCAGGGATACGGAGCACCGAGCACCTAATAAGCAATCTCCCCATCGCTCAGAATCGATGTTGTCATACGTCCCTGACGAGAAGGGAACGTGTCCAGCGGGATGGCCGCTTGAAGCCTTCTGTATGTATGGGAGATGATCCGGGGAAATTTAGAGCGGGGAAACGTTCCTGAGGAGGGAGAAAGTGAGCGAAAGGAAGGGGAGACTGTCTATAAGGAGGTTACTTCGCCTTGGTAAAGACACAGGAAGGCGGAGAATGGTGCGACAACTGGTTGGCGGCATGCTTAATGTTGAAATTGTAATAAAGAAAAACAGCATTGCTGGGCTTGTCCCGCAATGCTGTTACATGTTTCTCGAATTTATAATCCTTAAGATTTCAACTAACCGTTAACCGGATCTCTAAAATTAGTAATCAAAATACTATTACCAAAGTTATCTGTTGGTCTTATTGCACTAAATTGATCGTTCCCAGATTTGAAAGTATAGCTTTCGGCAACATTCCATGTCCAAATTTCTCCTTGCTTGTTCGGCGGGATTTCTACTTCAAATTTATCTTCATAGGACATTTCTTTTCCCCATTCCTTATTGACAGAGGCTTTAAAAAATTTAGCGAAATCAGCCCCTACGGAGACTGTTGTTTTTCCAGTAGACTTCCTAGTCACTGTGCGCTTCCATACGAAATCTTTCTTTGTTCTATTTTCAGTATAGTCCACCTTGTAGTCATAATTGAATGTACCGCTATATCCAACATATGAATACCCTGAAGCAAATGCGAAGTTGTTCACTTGAAAACGGTCTTCTTTTTTAAGTCCATGCTGCTCCATATATTTGTGAGCTTTAACCGGATCGCTGATGTAAATAACAGGGATGATTTTTCCATTCTGGCTTGTGATATATTCAATCTTATCAGGCTGAGTCATGTTCACATTCATTTCGCTGGCGAATGCGTTGTTGTTCAGGGGGACGGCGAACATGCCAAGAAACAGGGTGAATGAGATGGAAAAAAGAATCATTTTTCTCATTTTTTAATTTAATCTCCTTATATTTGGAAAACATTTACTCTATCACGTATTGGGAAAATATGCTATATTCTTTTTGAGATTATCATCAAAAAAATCAATTTAATCATCGAAGATGGAACGGGAAAAGATTTTCAATCGTAATTTTGGGGAGGCGATTTTATTTTTAAGTGTGGAGTAGCGCTTCTATATGGGGCTTTTACGCATCTGTTGCTGGTTATGTTTTGGAATGATTACGTATACATGAGCACGCTGAAAGATACGAAAAGCGCAATAAACCAACCTTTCTACTATATTAACGACAGTTTTTGGACGATGTTCAAAATTGAAATTGGGCTCGCCATCGTTTTGATTATCGCATCGTTCTTCATCAAGAGAGAGCCAAAATGATATTGCGCGACATAAAAAAGGCCTGACAAGGTAAACCTTGACCGGGCCTTTTTCGCAACAAGCGTTATTAACGCTTGCTTTTGCGAAAACATTCATTACTGTGAAAAACGAGGCTTCCTGCTTCTGCTGTACTGGTGCAGTCTGCGCATGCCATACAAGATCCAGCGGCAACGCCAGATAGAATAAGCCAAGCGCGAGGTCGGCCGCTGTCTCCTCCAGCACTCTGATAGAGCGATGCTGTATGAAACATGACTGAGGTCTTGGCTCACTGGCTGCCTCAGTCATGTTTTTTTGTAGAGGGCTCTCCGAACGAAGCACCCACTGCGCATTATCTCTTATTCGCAGGCTTCATCCCCACGGCAAATACGGTAAAGCCTAACCTTTCATAGTATGGAATGAGTCCTTCTTCACAGAAAAATTGAAGATGCAGGTTATGATTGCTGCACTGCTCCATCAGCAACCGACTGATTGCAGTTCCAATCCCTTGGCCTCGATAGTCTGGATGAACGCCCAGCCCACACAAGTACGCATTTATTATCCCATCTGAAATAATTCTTCCCGTGCCGATCAACTGATCCTCATGATAGGCGTAAATAGCGCAGTAGCTTTGCTGCATCGCCTTTAGCAGCTTTTCTTGTGACAGCCCCAAATATGTGTTCCATTGAAGATGTTCATACAACTCGTAAATCTCCCCTGCTGTAGGAAGCTCCATTTCATATCGAATTCCCATTGTACAAACCCTTTCTCCATCAAGCTAAATGTCCTTCTCTCCTCATGATTACCGCGAGGCAGCAGTGTGATCTTTTCGATGGCGAATCGTGAGTGAGTTGATCTTCCTCCTATCAATCTTCTTGCAATCGAACAAAATGACGTCACATTGCAAACAAATACACCCCCACACCTAGATGATTGAGCGGATGTTCAAACAAAGTCCCCCCCAATGAGAAACAGCCTTCCGTGTAAAAACGCTTACATCTCATCTACAATGATACCTACGATGTGCCCATCAATTCGAGCTGTGTTATAGAAAGAGCCGATCATCCAGTCTCAACATTATCGTACGGCAGCGCCTGTTGCACTGCAACCTATGATCACGAACAACAAAGAAAGGAACGAAGCCCCTATGGAAATAAGAAAAAAACGATCGTTTTCGCTTCGCATGCATTCAGCCGTGCCTTATTTATTCATTATGCCATGGATTATTGGCTTTCTCGCATTTACGCTCGGCCCACTCATTTTTTCTTTCATTATCAGCTTCTTTGATTGGCCAATTGTTGGGGAGAAGACGTTTGTCGGCTTGGATAACTTTATTAACATGTTCACGGATGATCCGTTATTCTGGACATCACTGACGGTTACGGTGAAGTTCGCCATTATATTTGTGCCCGTTAACATTCTAATTGCGCTTGGACTTGCGATACTGCTGAACCGCAACGTGCGGGGCAGTGGATTTTTCCGTACAGCGTTCTATGTACCTTCCGTTATTTCCGGTGTCGCGCTGGCGATGATTTGGTCGTGGGTGTACGACGGAGAATATGGAATTTTGAACTATGCCTTATCGCTGATAGGGGTAGAAGGGCCGAACTGGCTGAACGACCCGAAATGGTCTCTCGTAGCGATGGTGTTCGCCAGCCTGTGGGGACAGGGTTCCATGATGCTCATTTTCTTGGCGGGGCTTAAGAACATCCCTCGTGAGCTGTATGAGGCTTCCGCCATTGATGGTGCAGGGACGGTATCGCAATTTTTCCGGATTACGCTGCCTATGCTTAGTCCGACCATCTTATTTAACTTGATTACAACGATTATTTCTGCGTTCCAGCAGTTGACGCTCGCCTTGGTGTTAACGGGTGGAGGCCCGCTCAATTCCACGTATTTCTATGCGATGTATATGTACGAAAATGCCTTCAAATATTCCAAGATGGGCTACGCTTCTGCGAATGCATGGTTCATGTTCGCGATTGTGCTTGTTCTGACGATGCTCGTGTTCCGCTCTTCGTCGGCATGGGTGTATTACGAAGGTGAAATGAAGGGCGGCAAAGGCTGAGGAGGGGGAGATTCTGATGAAAAAAATAATAACTTACGCACTGCTCATCTTTTTTACCGTGTTGTTCTTGGCGCCCTTCTATTGGATGCTCTCAACATCATTGAAGTCGCCCGAAGAATTGTTCTTGTTCCCACCGCAATGGATTCCGAGTACCTTGAATTTCGGCAACTTTGCAAAAGCATGGAATTCACAGCCGTTTGACGTGTTTTTACAAAATTCATTGATTGTATCGGTTATGTCACTTATTGGTCAGGTTGTATCCTCTGCACTGGTTGCTTATGGATTTGCCAGATTCCGGTTCAAGGGCAGCAAAGTATTATTCATTATTTTGCTAGCATCCATGATGATTCCTTGGGAAGTGACGATGATTCCGCTGTATATGGAGTTTAACGCACTTGGTTGGATCAATACGTTGAAGCCGTTGATTGTTCCTTCTTTCTTCGGCTCAGCATTTTATATTTTCCTGCTTCGTCAGTTCATTATGACGATTCCGCCGGAACTAGAGGAAGCAGCCCGTATCGATGGCGCTAATCCGCTGCAATCGTTCATACGTCTCATTGTGCCGCTCATGGCTCCAGCATTGATTCTGGTTGCGGTGTTCAACTTCCTCGGCACATGGAACGACTATTTGGGTCCGCTCATTTTCTTGAACGATCAGAGCAAGTACACGCTGACGCTGGGCTTGTCGCAGTTCAAAGGGATGTATGAGGTGAAGATGGATGCGATCATGGCCGTAACAAGCATGATTTGCTTGCCACCGCTTGCGATCTTCTTCGCAGCACAGCGTTATATCGTAACGGGAATTGCAACAACAGGCATGAAGGGCTAACAACTTGAGCACATAACGCAGATAACGGAGGGATTATGAATGACGCAGCAGATAGATGTATTTGGCCTGAAAGGCAAGACAGCGATCATTACAGGAGGAGCATCCGGTATCGGACGTGCTACGGCACAATGCTTGGCGCGCTTCGGAGCGAATGTAGTTATCGCTGATATTGGGGAAAAGCAAGGGCAGGAGACAGTCGAAGAGATTCGGAATGCCGGGGGAGAAGCACAGTTTGTGTCCTGCAATGTAACGAAGGCCGAAGACTGTGAGCGTGCAGCTCGCATGACGCAGGAATGGTATGGAGGCATTGATATTCTGTTTAATAATGCAGGCGTCATTCGCCGCAAGACGGTCGTTGAGCTGGAGGAACAGGATTGGGATTTGGTCATAGACGTGTCCCTGAAGGGGGCATACCTGCTGTCTAAATACGCGATTCCGGTAATGGCTGCTGGAGGAGGCGGGAGCATTATTAATACAGGTTCCGGATGGGGCTTGAAGGGCGGCGACCAAGCTGCGGCGTATTGTGCTGCGAAGGCAGGGGTTGTGAACTTGACCAAGGCGATGGCGATTGACTTCGGCAAGGACAATATTCGTGTCAACTGCGTATGTCCGGGCGATACAGATACGCCGCTGCTGCGTGAAGAGGCGGTTCAGCTGGCTGTTGAAGAAGGAGCATTCCTTGCTTCCTCCGCGGTAGGAAGACCTTTGGAGCGCATTGGTACACCGCAGGATATTGCGAATGCCGTGCTGTTCTTGGCTAGTGATCTGTCCCAGTGGATTAGCGGCAGTGTATTGGTTGTGGATGGCGGAGGACTGGCGTAACACTTGATCCGAATTATGAAGGGAGAGAACGTAGGTCATGAAGGAACGTCAATCGAATGTGCACCCTTATATTCCGAACACGGTTCCAGAAGTCAAAGCTCAGATGATGCAGGAGATCGGCATTGCGAATATCGACGAGCTGTATCGGGATATTCCGGAGCATTTGCGGATGCAGTCAGAGATGGAGATGCCGCCAGCATTGAATGAGTATGAGCTGAAGCGTCATATTGAACGACTGCTTGCGGCGAATGTGAGTACTTCGCAGGCAACCAGCTTCTTGGGTGGAGGCTGCTGGCAGCACTTCGTGCCTGCTGTATGCGATGAGATCAATCAACGATCGGAATTCGTAACAGCCTACGCGGGAGAGCCTTACGAGGATCATGGACGATTCCAGGCCTTGTTCGAATACCAGAGTCTTGTCGCTGAACTGGTTGATATGGATGTCGTCAACGTACCGACATTCGACTGGCCGCAGGCTGCTTCGACCGCACTGCGGATGGCTGCCAGAATGACAGGGCGTACAGAGGTGCTCGTGCCGGAGATTCTCTGCCCTGATAAGCGCATGATTATTGAAAATTATTTGCATCCACAAATCCGCGTTATCCCAGTTCAAGCCGAGTCGGATAGCGGGCTTCTGGATTTGAACGATCTAAAGAGCAAGCTGTCTGATCAGACAGCAGCTGTCTATATAGAAAATCCGAATTATTTCGGTGTCATTGAGCAGCAAGGCGAGGAAATTAGCCGCTTAGCTCATGAATATGGGTCCATCAGCGTAGTAGGCGTTGATCCGATATCACTTGGGGTACTGACGCCGCCAAGCGGCTATGGCGCAGATATCGTATGTGGCGATTTGCAGCCGCTCGGTATTCGTATGAACTACGGAGGTGGCCAGTCAGGATTTATCGCAACTCATGATGATGAGCGGTTCGTCATGGAATACCCATCCCGCTTGTTCGGCATCGTGCCGACCGTTGTAGAAGGCGAGTATGGCTTCGGTGACGTTGCCTATGAACGTACCTCCTTCGCACAGCGCGAGCAGGGCAAGGAGTCTGTAGGCACACAGACGGCACTATGGGGGATTACGGCAGGCGTATATTTGGCCTTGCTTGGCCCACATGGCATGCGCGAAGTTGGCGAGACGATTATGCAGAAATCCCGCTATGCAGCGAATGCATTGAACGCATTGCCTGGCGTAAATCTGCGTTATGAAAATTCCTTCTTCAAGGAGTTCGTCATTGACTTTACCGCAACAGGCCGGACGGTGAGTGAGATCAATGAATACTTGCTTACCAAGAACATCTTTGGCGGTCTGGATTTGTCTAGAACGTTCCCTGAACTTGGACAGAGCGCGTTGTTCTGTGTCACTGAGGTCATGTCGAAGGAACAGATCGATCATCTGGTGGAAGAGCTTCGAGCTGTGCTGAGTGCGGATGCTGAG
Source organism: Paenibacillus sp. NAIST15-1 (assembly GCF_001894745.1). Classification (GTDB taxonomy): domain Bacteria; phylum Bacillota; class Bacilli; order Paenibacillales; family Paenibacillaceae; genus Paenibacillus_B; species Paenibacillus_B suaedae. The sequence continues at coordinate 69,688 of NZ_BBYF01000012.1, read as the reverse complement.
CAGGAAAATGGTTCGCTTGCAGGAGTAGCTGCAGCAGGGGTTTCGGAGACAGTGAATATGGCAGAGGGGGTGTGACAAGCGATGCAACAAATCGTTCGGAAGGATCGTACAGTCAGACAATTTCATCAAGCGAAATGGGATGAACCGGTAATATTTGAACTGCATCGAGAAGGAGAGCGCGGCGTTCTCGTTCCAGAAGCGGAGCAGGAGCTTGTTGAAGCTGTTGGTGACGTCGTATCAAGCATTCCGGCCTCGATGCAGCGAGCCAAAGCGCCGCAGCTGCCTGAGATCGGTCAGGCCAAGGTGCTTCGCCATTACTTGCGCTTGTCGCAGGAGACACTCGGCAGCGATCTAAATGTAGAAATCGGTCAGGGAACCTGCACGATGAAATACATTCCGCGCGTCAATGAGCTGCTCGTTCGCAATCCGCAGCTGACGGAGCTGCATCCATTGCAGGATGTAAGCACGGTACAGGGCATGCTGGAAATCACCTATCGACTGGATGAGGCGATGCGTGAGATTTCGGGCATGGACGCCTTCTCCTTCCAGCCTGGAAGCGGAACACAAGCATTGTTCGCAATGGCCTCCATCGTACGTGCGTATCATGAGGCGAATGGAGAAGGCGAGCAGCGTGATGAGATTATTACAACGATCTTCTCTCATCCTTCTCAAGCCGCAACCGCAGCGGTGAAGGGATATAAGATCATTACCCTACATCCGGACGAGGATGGATTCCCGGATATTAAGAAGCTCAAGCAGGTGGTATCGAATCGAACAGCAGGCTTCGTGGTAGCGAATCCTGAAGATACAGGGATCTTTAATTCACGCATTAAAGAGTTCACGGACATTGTACATGCGGCAGGAGGCATTTGCTATTACGACCAAGCTAACGCGAACGGCCTTCTTGGCATCGCTCGTGCGAAGGAAGCGGGATTTGATATGTGCTTCTTCAATCTGCACAAGACGTTCGCGGCGCCTCATATGTGCGGCGGCCCTGCGGCAGGGGCTCTGGGCGTTACGGAGCAGCTGAAGCCATTTTTACCAGGCCCTATTGTTGAGCGCGATGGCGATCAATTCGTGCTGCGCTCGAATCAAGAGCTGAGCATTGGCAAGGTAAGAAGCTTCCATGGTGTTGCGCAGACGATTGTGCGGGCGTATGCTTGGATTCGCAGCTTGGGGGCAAGAGGGCTGCGGGATGTTGCGGAAATTGCGGTATTGAACAATAACTATTTGTACCATAAAATATTACAGATTTCTGGTGCAAGCGCTCCTTATGTAAAAGGGGGACGGCTTGAGCAGGTACGCTATAGCTGGGAGCAGCTGACGCGTGAGACAGGAGTGACGACCGAAGATATTCAGCGCAGAATGTGTGATTTCGGCTTGCATTACTGGACGAGTCATCATCCTTATATTGTACCGCAGCCTTTCACCTTGGAACCAACGGAATCATACTCCAAGGATGACTTGGATGAATATATTCAAGCGTTAGCCCATATTGCAGAAGAAGCTCGCAGCGTACCGGAGATCGTCAAGTCAGCACCACATCACAGCACGGTACATCGGAATATCGAGGAATCGCTGGATGAACCGGCTGAATGGTGCATTACATGGCGAGCTTACTTGAAAAAGACGGGACAGTCGAACGGCCTGCCGGATAAGGAGTAAAGGATGTCGGCAATGATTACATTTGATATTCAGCACATTCCATTTAGCCGATTTGGATCTTTTCTGACGGTATCGCATTTGCCGCAGAATGGCAAGCGAGAGGAAGGCTTGTATTTGCGCACCGTTCGCGGTGGTGACGAGACGAGCGGTGCAGTATTCCGCCTAGAGCTGGTAGCTGGCGGCGAGGTTGTACCTTATTCAGTTCATAGCGCGCCATCCTCCTTAACCCTTATTGGAGAAGGCGGACAAGGGAAGGCGGAACTATGCCTGTCGGAGCCGGAAGCGATGCGGATACGTGTGCGCGAAGCGGGAATCCGTCTGACATTAGTTGCGGGTACTTATGATTATGTGCTTCCACGTCAGGATGGACGTTACGAGGTGAATCATTTTACTACGGAAATGCGCTTTATGTTGACTTCGCTTCAAGGGAAGCTTACGGTCGAAGCTCCATGGGAACGTTCCAGATGCAAATATGCGGTGGTGGAATGCTTCCCAGGTGGGGATAACCAAGACAAAGCAGTTGAAGCAGAGCTCATGCTTGAAGAGTATCGGATAGAGCCGCCATCCATTCGTCCATTCGAGTCGCTGGTTTCCTTCGACGAGGCTGCTGCCAGCGTGGAGAAGGAATTTGCTGTATGGCTCGATAAGAGTCTGCCTGCTGCCTTGGAAGAGTTGGAACAGGCGCGCATCTTGGCTGCATACATCACATGGTCCTGTGTGGTGCCTGAGGCCGGACATTTGTCTCGTCCCGCGATGTACATGTCGAAAAATTGGATGACGAACATTTGGAGCTGGGATCATTGCTTTAATGCAATGGCGCTCGCGGCGAATCAGCCAGAGCTGGCTTGGGATCAGTTCATGATCATGTTCGACAAGCAGGATGAATCTGGTCAGCTTCCGGACTTCGTCAATGACAAGTACGCCTTGTGGAATTGCTGCAAGCCGCCTATCCATGGCTGGACGCTGCGCTGGATGATGGAGCGTAATGAGTGGTTCAGCCATGCCGATCGCTTGCGTGAAATCTATGGACCGCTTGCACAGTGGAGCAAATGGTGGATGAATTGCCGTGATGACGATCGGGACGGGATACCCCAGTACAATCATGGCAATGACAGCGGCTGGGATAATAGCACGATTTTCCGCAGTGTGGGACCTATTGAGAGTCCGGATTTATCTGCTTATTTAACTATCCAATTCGAGGTTCTTGCGGAGATTGCCGATCAATTGGGCAAGCCATACGAGGCGCAGGAATGGCTCAATGCTGCGGATAGCCTGCTCGGACGCATGCTGGAGCATTTCTGGCATGACGGCCAGTTCAAGGCGGTTCGTTCAGGCACACATGAGCCGGCGCAAGGAGACAGCTTGATTCCGTTTATGCCGATCTTGCTAGGTGATCGTCTGCCGGAATCGGTGCGCAAAGCGCTTGTGAAGGCAGTTGCCGATGAAGAGCGGTTCTTCAGTCCGAATGGATTCGCCACAGAAAGCCTGAACAGTCCGTTCTATGAACCGGACGGCTATTGGCTTGGGCCAATCTGGGCTCCAGTCATGATGCTGCTGATCGACGGTTTGCAGCGCAGTGGGGAGCGGGGAGTGGCACAAGAAGCAGCGACGCGATTCTGCCGCATGGCTGCTCGCAGCGGCATGGCAGAGAATTTTGATGCACAGACAGGGTGCGGACTTCGCGATCGGGCATTTACGTGGACGTCGAGTGTGTTCCTCATATTAGCGAATGAATATGTAATGCAGCCAGCTCAATAGACGAGGTGGAACAGGCTCCCTGCCGCTTAGCGCGTAAGGGAGCTGTTTTGTTATCTTTGTGATCTCCCCGCCTAATCGATGTCTCGATGAGGACAAATCGGTGCTTCCGTCTCCATTGTCAGATTAAAATTGGTTATGTTACACTTCTGATACATCAACGCTTCGCAGCATCATGACTAGTCCAATAAGCAACAGGGGATGATTCTTATCGCAGAGCCACGTGAAACTCTTACTGGATTAACCCATGTGACACAATCGGGTGTCTTGCATCGGCTACAGCAATGGATGGCCAATATGCCGCCCAATCCGAGGCGAAGTCTTCGCTTGAAGCTCGTGCTGTTCTTCTTGGCGGCATCACTGCTTCCGCTCATGATTCAGGGTGTGCTATCTTATCAACAATCCTCACGCCTTCTGCAAGAGCAGTTCGGCAAATATGGTCAGAACAGTGTCAATCAGCTGCAGTATCAGCTGGATACGGAATTAAATCAGATGAGCATGATTGCGGGTTATATTTATTCATATTTGCTTAATCCATATAAGAGTGTCATCAATGCGGAGATTCCGAAGACGTATTCGCAAGTGCAGGATAAGAACAACATGGAAGATTTCTTGAAAGCGCTTAAAAGGCTGCATGATCGCGGGATATTCATTATTACGAAATCTGGCTATTATTACGGGGACAGCATCTTGAATGTAGATGTTCTGGTTGAACAGCCATGGTGGAAGCGGATCCCTGCCGATCATGCAGGAGAGTATTGGGCAGGATTCTACCCTCCACTGCATTATCGCGATGAGAAGGATACACCGGATCAGAAGCTGCTTGGCTTGGTTGTGCCGATCCGCAATCAGGCAGGACCCTTGCAGGACAGCAAAATCCTTATTGAAATGAAGGCAGATAAGCTGATCGAACTGTTCCGTATGTTCGAACAGGATACGAAGTCGATTGTGACGGTGCAAAGTGCAAGTGGTCAGACGATCTATCACTCGCCGGGCAATTATACTGCGCAAGAAAATGATATCGTGTGGAAGCAGAACTTGAAAATAAATGATTGGACGATAGAAGCTAGACTGCCCTATGAATATTTTAATCAGCCATCAAGTGTTATCAAGTTTTATACCTTACTTGGTTTAGGCTTGTCAGGCTTTCTCGCTCTTCTGCTCGCCTACTTGTTCTCCACTCGTGTAACGGGCAGGATTAAACGGATCAAGGAATCGATGAACTCCGCAGGAGCTGGTCGCTTGAAGACCCGAATCCAAGTTCAGGATGAGGACGAGCTGGGGACGCTTGCGAATAGCTTCAATAAGATGATCGGACAGATCGAAGAGCTTGTGAAGGAAATAGCGGCTAAGGAGCAGCTCAAGAAGGAAGCCGAATTGCGAGCATTTCATTATCAGATCAATCCCCATTTATTGTTCAATACGTTGAACTCCATACAGTGGAAGGCTAGGCTGCAGGGCAATGATGATATAAGGAAAATGATCGCTCACTTAACGATCGTGTTAGAAGCCAACTTAGACGTGACGCGTGAACTGGTACCGATATCGAAAGAGCTGGAGCTTATTGATCATTTTCTGCAAATCCAGCAGGTTCGTTATGAAGGTGAATTTATATATGAGTCTGAAATTGCAACAAGTGCGCTGGCAGCAGTCATCCCGCGTATGAGCTTGCAGCCGCTGTTTGAGAATATCTTTTTCTACGCCTTCGAGGATGGGTATGGCACAATTGCACTCCGCCTAGTAGATACCGGGTCAGAGCTGTATTTAACCTTATCGGACAATGGTAAAGGGATGAGCGAAGAGCGTCGAATCTCTCTGCTGCAGGCTCCGAAAGACCACAATCAGAGACATGGTCTCGGGATGTACAATGTGGATCAGAAGTTCAAGCTGCACTTTGGTTCCGAATATGGATTAAGCATCGAATCCCAGTTAGGAAACGGTACAACGATTGCGATACGCTGGCCCAAAAAGGAGGAGGAATCCGATGACAGACAACCCTATTAAAGTACTAATCGCGGATGATGAGAGCATTGTTCGCAGAGGCTTGATGGCAACGGTAAATTGGAGCAGATTCAACATGGTAGTCGTAGCCGATGCCCCAAATGGTCAGAAGGCATGGGAAGCATTCCTTCTCCATGAGCCGGAGGTGGTCATTACAGATATCGTGATGCCGGAGATGGATGGAATCGAACTCGCCAAGCGAGTGAAGGAAAAGTCGCCGCATACTCGGGTCTTGCTGCTGAGCTGTCATCGAGATTTCGAATATGCACAAAAGGGAATGATGCTTGGGGCTTCCGGTTATTTGTTGAAAACGGCTTTCGAAGATGAGGAACTGGATTATTATCTTCAAAAGTTCGGGGAGGAGCTGGCTGGGAATTCGGAGCCTCCTCCAGCGGTTCGCACTGCAAATTCTAACGAAGAGGATGCACAGTGGAATGCGGCGTTCTATGCCTGGTTATGCGGCTTCCGCAACAACTTCCAAGGCGAGCTGAAACTGCGCTGGGAGACGCAATGGTATTGGTTGAATGAACCTCATGAGATTATATTGGTTAAAATATTCGACAGTTCCGAGCAATCGCTCCCTGCCGCTATCAAATCATCCAACCGTGGAGGGGAGTACTGGAAGTATCTTGGCGATAAGCTGCTGCAAGAAACGGAAGGCCCGTGCGCCTATATTCCCTGCGGTGTAGAACGATGTTTCTATTTCTATCGTCCTACAGCTCGCCTGAAGGTGGAACGGCTGTTGAAAGAGAGCAAAGCATCTTGTCCGCAGCTGCATTGGAGCAGTCGTGGCCCGTTAAAGGGCATGGACGGCTGGCTGGAGGCGGTTCAGGAGCTGCACCGAGCGGCGGAGTTGGAGCGCAAATTTGAGCTGCGAGTCAATTCATGGCCGGAAACGGTGATGCGATCGGTGCTCTTGGTAGCAGAGAATGTGAGTGAGCCTTGGTCCGTCAGTGATGTAGCACATCGAGTTGGATTGAGTCGAAGTCATTTCAGTACTTTATTTAAGAAGGTAACTGGAGAGAATTTTGTCTCCTTCTTATACCGTATGCGGCTTAAGACAGCGCAGGATTTGCTTCTGAATACAACGATGACGCTGCAGGATATCGCTGAGCGGATCGGCATGGTGGATGGAAAATATGTTAGCAAATGGTTCAAACGCTGCTGTGGAATGACACCGAGTCAATACCGAAGCGGACAAAAGGGAGAACATTTTGCTCAAAAATGACGAAGGGCGTACGATATTACGCCCTTTCACCGAACAAAATCACCCCATATTCGGAACAATTCGCCGTTTTGAAAACGCTTTATTGTCTTTAAAGTGAAGGTATGTTTGAGATGCAACCATTTGGGGGGAATGAGCAAGATGAAGAGAACGTCAAGATTGGTTATTCTGTTAACGGTCTTTGCACTTATGCTTGCTGGCTGTGGCGGAGGATCTGGAGAACAAGGTTCCTCCTCCGGGGAAGACAAGGGGAAACAAACCGTTTTGCGTTTTGCAACATGGGATACTGGAGAGAAGCTGAAGGTTCAAGAAAATATCGCGAAGGCGTTCGAAAAATCCCATACAGGCGTCAAAGTACAAATTGAACCTTATGCAGACGGCTTCGATCAGAAGCTGGCGGCATCGTTCGGTGCGAGCAACCCGCCTGATGTGATGTTGATGTGGGATTTCCCAACATACCATTCGAACTTGGAGCCGCTGGATGCCTTTACGGAGAAAGATGCAAGCCTGAAATTAGACGATATATATGATGGCTTGTTCAATTATGTGAAGGTAGATGGCAAGACGTATGGTATGCCTGCGGGCTTCACGACACGGGCTATGTATTACAACAAGAAAGTGTTCGACGCAATGGGAGTCCCATATCCGAAAGATGGCTGGACATGGGATGACTTCAAGGATATTGCAACGAAGCTGACAGATAAATCGAAGAAGCAGTATGGATTCGGTGTCCGTGCTGAGAACGACCCGTATGATCTGCAAGGATTCATCTGGAGTAATGGGGGCAGCTTCATCAGCGAAGACGGCAAGACGATTGAAGGCATTATGAACGGGCCGGATACGGTAGCGGCTGTTCAAATGTTCGGGAATATGGTGAAGGACGGATACGGAGTCCTCGTAGGAGGAAAAACGCAGCTTGGCGGTAACGACATCTTCAAAGCTGGTAAAATCGGAATGTGGGAGAGCGGTGTATGGCCGCTAGACGGGTTTAAGGAAGCGAAGGTTGATTTCGGGACTGTTGAAATGCCAGCGTTCCCTGGCAAGCCTGTGAAAGGCGTAATTTCGGTAAGTGCAGTATCGATTGCGAAGCAATCGAAGCAGAAGGATCTGGCATGGGAGTTCGTGAAGTTCTTTATTTCGGAAGAAGCCGTCAAGATGAAGAGCGATGCTGACCTGCCGATACGTAAGAGCGTCGTGCAAGAAATGAAGCTGGATACATCCGAGCTGTATGCACCGTTCTATCGCATGCTGGAGCGTTCCGACAACACGCCAGCCTTCTTGCTGAACAGCAACTGGAACCAGATGAACCGTCACCTGTCTACTGCAGTTGATTCAGTCATGCTGGGTGAAGATGCACAGAAAGCGCTAGATACGGCAGTGAAGGAAGCAAAAAAATTTATTGAGAAGAAATAAAAAATAATGAGAAATAAACGGGGCCGTTCCTTCGATGAGGCGCATTACGTACATGCGTCCTTCGATATGAACGGCCCTTGGCTTTTCAAAATGATAAGGTATGGAGATATGCTCATGTACTCGTTCTATTACTGTACGAACAAATGGATTCAACTGTAATCAATGGTGTTAATGTTTATGTCCATGTCGTGATCGCTCTAGCGTGATCTTGGTTGCGATGAATCTTCGCGAGCGCATATACAATCCCAATTGGAGAAAGGAGGTACACAAGACCGATTAGGAGACCGACTATTGTTCCATCAAGCATGAATGACAGGGACATTAAGAAGTTGTCGAGCATAAGGTGAGCGAACATGGCCGTCCACCAGCCATGCTTCAGCATAATGAACAGGAAGAACATGCCGATAAACAGAAGCTCTACCGGCCGAGAGTAGTACGGATAGATCGGATAGGTGACATGTCCGAACGCCCATACAAGGGTAGGGATAATCCCGGCTAACCAAGGGTTGCGGAACAATCGGTTCAGGAGTCCAACCCCGAACAAACGATATATCCCTTCCTCCGAAATAGCTGCAACCCAAGCTAGAAGAGGGAACAGTGGTGCAATTCGCAGGTTGAGCGGTGATTGTGAGGCATCGGTCGATGACCACGCATGAAACCCAGATTCCAAAATGAAAAATATAACCGTTTGCATGCCGAGCAATACGCCTGTGTACGCGATTCCGATCCATAATGCTTGTATGAGCTTGCCGCCAAATGCGCGATCACTCCATGTAGGCAGTACATCTCTGTACGCAGACAACTCCCATGCTCGCTTTCCTGCATGGAGAGAGAAGTAGAGGATAACGCCTTGAATTACTGTAATTGCGCCTTGAATGGCAAAGGACAGCCCCATATTCACCCCGTCCACAGGGGTACGGAGTTCCAGAGCGAAGAGACCCGGAAGCACGTTCCATAGATGCAGCAGAGAAATTCCGCATGAGACGGCAGTAAGAGCGAACAATGTCTTCGATCCGAACTTCAGGCCATGACGGTAGACGATGCAAGCGATCAGTGAACATGCACTTAGTAGGATCGTCATCCACATATAGCCGATATTGTAAATGGACGATGCAGTCTTCGTTTGATGCAGTTCTTCAGCTAGATAGCTGTTCGGGATAACCCAGTAGGGCTTCAGCATGACAATGCGATCTTGGGAGAAGACGGCCTTCACGTTCAATGCGGCTTCACCAAGTCGTGCTTCAGGCACGTTATACTCTACCGTGTCTAGCTCCGCCGATGATGCGGCGATTAGTTTTAATTGGGTAGGATTCCATCCCATGTGCTTCAAGAGTGTATCAGCAAGCTTCTTGCGGTTCACTGGATCCAAGGCAGTCTCCGCATCTTCTGCTGACGCCATATTCACATGATTTCCCGTAACCCCGCTAATGTCGGAGGTGATAGGAGGCTTTTCCTGCCATTCGAATCCAATAATACGACCGCTTGTCATGTGAACGTCAATGCGCATGACACCGGATTTTCCAGCCCGATTCATATTCAATAATACCTGAAAAGTATCATAGGGACTGGATGGTTCCCATTTCTGAAAGGAAGCGGTCAGCTTCTCCTTGCTCATGTAGCCGGAAACCGTTGATTGACTGCGATAAATGACGGTTGGGGCAGTATCTTCTTCAGGTGTAATTGAAATATGGAACTGTTTTAAGTCCTGTACAAATGTGAGTGCCTTTTGCGCTGCTTTCTCTTTGGTTAAGAGGGATTGGCTGGCTGCTGATTCCATCATGGCTTCTGTCTGCTGAAAGGGAATGAATACCTGAACAATGAGGAATAATAGAAATCCGGCCACAGAAGAAAGAAGCAGCGGCTTGGATACATAGGACATGTTGGAACCTCCATTCCATCACACATTTAGCGTATGGTTGCTTATTTGTTCATTTTATCCACTTCAACTTTGTAAAGTCCAGCAGAGAAAATGAAGAAACACCTAGCGAAAATGAGTGTTTTGAATACAATTGAAGAAAATGGGGGATTGTAAGCGCTATTTCTTCAAGTTTTTCGTCTTATTCTGGTTAATTTGTTCATTCCTTGACTTTGTATGCTGCAGGGGAAACGTATATAATCTCGTTATGAATTGCATACAAGCCGAGTTTCGTGAGTGAACGAAAGCGGGGGACCCGATAAATGGGGTGAATATCGCAGTTGTGGATGCATAGAATCCACTTGCGATTAGGGCAGCCTGAACGTGCCCGAATCCGACAGCTAACCTCGTAGGCATGTACGTCAGGATACCAGCGATAGCATTGGATTTCCAGTGCTTTTTTTCGTGGGGAAAAAAAGAGGTGACTCCCGTGGAGGGAACAAAAAAGGCCATTCGATTTAATCTGACACCACCGCGAATTCTGGTTGTAGGGTTTGCAGCAATTGTATTATTGGGTGCATTTCTACTTATGCTTCCGATATCAAATGCGGATGGGATTCCGCTGCCATTCCTCGATGCATTGTTCACGTCAACGTCAGCAACTTGTGTGACGGGGCTCATTGTGGTGGATACGGGTACTCATTTTACCGTATTCGGGCAGGTGGTCATCATGCTGCTTATTCAAATTGGTGGGCTTGGATTCATGACAATGGCAACGTTGTTTGCATTAGCACTGAAGAAGAAGATATCGCTGAAGGAAAGGCTTATATTGCAAGAAGCGCTTAATCAGGGCAGCATGGAAGGCATCGTGCGCCTTATCCGTAAAGTAATATTGTTTGCGGTATGTATCGAGGGAACGGCAGCTGTACTGTTCTCCGTGCGATGGGCATTTGATCTTCCGCTAGGCAAGGCCATTTATTTCGGGATCTTCCATGCTGTTTCTTTTTTTAATAACGCAGGCTTTGATTTATTCGGCTCTGTGAGTGGGCCGTTTTCGAGTTTAACCAGCTATGTCGGAGACCCTATTATTAACCTGGTATCAATGCTGCTTATTATCCTTGGCGGGATTGGATTTATCGTCTTGTCCGATTTGGTGGAATATAAGCGCACTCGCAAGTTGTCTCTGCATACGAAGATCGTGTTAACGATGACGGGATTGCTCATTGTAATCGGAACGGTCGTTATATTTATATTTGAATTTACCAATACACGCACGTTAGGCAGTTTGAATGGTTGGGAGAAGTTCTGGGCATCCCTGTTCCAATCTGTCAGCCCGCGTACCGCTGGAGCGAATACGATTGACATCGGAGCCATGCGCCAAGCCTCGCAATTTTTTATGGTTCTTTTGATGTTCATCGGGGCATCGCCAGGATCCACTGGTGGTGGTATTAAGACGACGACGTTCGCCATTCTCATTGGAGCTGTATTTGCCATGATTCGCGGGAAAGAAGATATCGTCATTTACCGGTACCGACTCGCCAAGGATCGTATCTTCAAAGCAGTTACGCTGACGTTGCTGTCATTGTTCTTGGTCATTATCGTATCGATGATATTGTCGACAACAGAAGATCATAGCTTCCTGATGATATTATTCGATACAACATCGGCCTTCGGAACGGTAGGGTTATCAATGGGATTGACGGCGGATTTATCAGATATCGGAAAAGTGCTGCTGAGCCTGACGATGTTTGCAGGCCGTCTTGGGCCATTAACGTTGGCTTATGCGTTAGGCCCGAAAAATGAGCGGGAATTATACCGACACCCAGAAGGAAAAATAACGATAGGATAAGCAAGTTAGATTGTAACGGACGAAGGAGTATACAGGGATATGGAGTTGCAGCAGTTTGCAGTGATCGGGATGGGCCGTTTCGGTTCGAGTCTCGCGAAGGAGCTGGTCAAGCTCGGACATCAGGTGCTAGGCATTGATAAAGATGAGGAAGTAATTGGGGATGTTATGGGCTTTGTAACCCATGCAGTTGTAGCGGACGCATCAGATGAGGAGGTGCTGCGCTCACTCGGCATACGTAATTTCGATTGCGCGATCGTAGCCATTGGTGACGATATTCAGACGAGCATTCTGGTCAGTATTCAGATGAAGGAACTTGGCGTGAAGAAGGTTGTCGCCAAAGCACTTTCCGAATTGCATGGACGTGTTCTGGAGCGGATCGGTGTGGACAGGGTTATTTACCCGGAGCGGGATATGGGCATTCGCGTAGCTCATCAACTTGTATCACCGAACTTGCTGGATTACATTGAATTGTCCAAGGAATATACCATTGCAGAGCTGAGCGTGCCTGGCTGCATGCAAGGCATGGCGCTCAAGGATGTGAATCCAAGAGCTAAGTTCGGGTGCAGCATCGTGGCCCTGAATAAGCCGAAAGGTATGATTATTGCACCATCAGCCGAAGATGTGCTTGATGAGAAAGATATTATGGTTATGATTGGTACGAATACGCAAATCGAAGATTTTGAAGAAGCATTTATGTTGAAGGGGAACGATAAAAAATCGTAAAGAATCCCTTGCTGTAGAAGGTCATAAATAAGCCTGCAGTTGTCGCTTGTATAGAGAAGCGAGCTGCAGGCTTATTGCTTATGTAAATGGCTTTACATGACTACAATTTTGAATACGATATAAGTCAGTAAGAAGTAGGCACCCATGCTTGCTGTGATGAATAGAAAGCGATTCGGACGTGCTACTTCAGTCTGCTCCATTGCTTCGGTCGTGACCAGAATAACGGATACGAACCAAGTGAAAGCTGCTACTGCAACAGATAAAGAACTGAATCCAATGATCGCGAGAAGGAATGCGAGCACAAATCCTAAGCCAAAAGGCATTTGCATAGCAGCCAATTGGACAAATGTCGTCTTCAAGTCAAGCGGCTTGCTGCCCTTCCAGCGGCTAATGAACCAAATACTAATAAAGAGTGCGGCCAATCCAATAATCTGATAGATAAACAATTGAATGAAAAAGCTAAATGGCGGGGTCAGTGAACTTGAACCGCCTAATATGCTAAGTGGACTCATTAGTGAAGCGAACAAGCTTCCAAAGAGCGTGTAGCCGAACAAGGCAAACCCCAGTGCGGAGACTAACGCGGCAATGACCGCATACACCCAATCGGAGACAGTAAGATTGCGAGCACTTGCCGGATTCTTCAGCAGTTGAAGGATATTCTTGCTGTCAATTGACTTGGCCCATTCAGGCACTGTGCTGCCTGGTGTCTTGTGAGACGCTGTCTCAGCAGTGGCGGATACTTGCTGTACATATGCCTCTGCTGCGGAACCAGCATGCTGCGGTGGGACAGACCCTGTACTGCATTGATGGGATTCATTGTCGTTGATTGGCTTGCCACAACGATTACATACAACCATGGTTTCCATTTCCTCCTTATTCTCCCCTAGTTGAGAATGTTTTTTGTCTAAGCTTACTTTATTCGACAGCAAACGAGTGTAATCCTTCTTTTTCCTTTCTATCCATGACTATTTCCCTAGCTGTGATAATGATGCTGCTTCCATAATTTCCTCAATAAACTGCGTAGCGACAGGACTCAGCAGTGCTTGCTCCCCATATACAATGGAAGTTACACGTTCGGTTTGCTTCAATTCCTTTAGGGGAACGGCAATCAGATCGTTGTCCTTGAGCCATTCCAACCGAAGATAGGAGCGTGGCAGCAAAGCAGCTGCATGACAGGTCGTGAGCAAGCGAACTATCGCTTCGAAGGAATCGATCTCCATGCGAATATCAGGCATGATGCGATATCGGCGGAATAGATCATCGATGAGCTTGCGATACCAGGTTCCCTTAGAGAAGAGGAGCATAGGCAGACCGTCCAAGCGGGACATCGTCCAATTGCGGATGCTGGCAAGTGGATGACGGCGTGGAAGCACCAGCTGAAGATGATCCGCGAACAATGGAATGCACATCAGTCCAGGCTCACGAATCGCATCGGCGACGATGCCAAGATCAATGGATTGTTCGCGGACAAGCGAGATGATTTCATGCGTCTTGCCGGTCACAGCCTTGAGTCTTGCGTCAGGATGCTTCTCGACGAAGGAGGAGATGAACAGCGGCAGTGTCGTCTGCAGTGTGGTTAAGCTGGCCCCAATGGTGATGGACGATTGACCTTCCGCCTTGAAGGACGCAATGGACTTCAAGAAACCGAGCTGGCGATTGCGAATATCGATTGCAAATTCGTACGTGAGCTGGCCAACGCGAGTTAGCTCCAGCCGCTTGCCATTCCGGATAAACAGCTCTACACCCAGTTCTTCCTCAAGCTTCGCTACTTGCCTGGATAGAGCCGGCTGAGAGATATTCAACCGCTTTGCTGCTTGATTCAAGCTCGTCAGTTCCACAACCGCTGCGAATGATTCTAACAAATCGAGCATATTTCATAGCCTCCTACGATATGAATGATGAGCTAAGCGTAAAAATGAATGGCTTCTTATGCGTTTTAGTTATAAAAGATATAAAAACATTGCAATTCCATTATAAGGGGATTCGGAGTAACATGGTAGTGTCACAAGTTGTTCACATAACTACAGAAGAGCGGTTTGCAGGAAGAACCGCGAATGTTGTCGAAAGCGGTAACAACTGCGTCATGGCAGTGGTTTTTCGTTGTGACAAATTATTGACGCTTTCGACATGCACAGGTAAAATGAGGATGTTTATTACCAAAATCTACTGGGACACAAATGGAAAGGGGAACCGGCACGCTTATGAAACGAGGATATTTTTACTCGCGCAAGCTGCACTCGCTTCTTGGAATTATTCCGCTCGGATTCTTCATTGTCGAGCACATGCTTACGAACTACGCTGCGTTCGAAGGCGGGAAGGAAGCATTTCAGGGCAGTGTCAAATTTTTGAATGAATTGCCGCTTATATTTTTCCTAGAATTGTTCGGCATCTGGCTTCCGCTTCTGTATCACGGCGTATACGGGTTGTACATTGCGTACACATCCAAGAACAACGTAGGCAATTATAATTACGGCCGCAACGTAGCTTTCTTGATGCAGCGGATAACAGGGGTCATTACATTCGTATTTGTCACATGGCATGTGTACGAAACGCGTGTTCAAATTGCGACTGGCAATATTACGCATGAGCAGCTAGGCACATACATGCATGACATAATTACTTCTCCAGTTATGTTTATCATATATTTGGTCGGTGCGATTTCTGCATCCTATCATTTTACGAACGGATTGTGGGCTTTCCTCGTAAGCTGGGGCATTACGGTTGGACCACGCGCACAAAATGTATCCGCAAAAATCTGCATGGGCTTGTTCATTATTATGGCAGTCATGTTCACATTGTCGTTAATCGGATTCCGCTCGGCAGAGTTCCAAGCAGCGGAAGCAGTTCAATCTATTATTCCATTCATCGGTTAAGGGAGGGTGACGCATTATGGCAAAACAGAACATTATCGTCGTTGGCGGAGGACTTGCTGGTCTTATGGCAACGATCAAAGCAGCGGAAGCAGGCGTTCACGTCGACCTTTTTTCTTTAGTTCCTGTGAAACGTTCTCACTCCGTCTGTGCGCAGGGCGGAATTAACGGCGCGGTAAATACAAAGGGTGAAGGGGATTCCCCTTGGGAGCACTTCGATGACACGGTATATGGGGGAGACTTCCTGGCGAACCAGCCCCCTGTAAAAGCGATGTGTGAAGCAGCGCCTGGCATCATCCACTTGATGGATCGTATGGGGGTTATGTTCAGCCGTACGCCAGAGGGCTTGCTTGACTTCCGCCGCTTCGGCGGGACGCAATATCACCGCACAGCTTTTGCTGGAGCTACAACGGGCCAGCAGCTGCTGTATGCGCTTGATGAGCAAGTGCGACGCTGGGAAGCAGAGGGACTTGTAACAAAGTATGAGCACTGGGAATTCCTCTCTGCCATCGTGGATGATGAAGGCGTATGCCGAGGCATTACAGCGCAGGACTTGCGCAGCATGAACATTACACACTTCGCTGCGGATGCCGTTATTCTGGCGACAGGCGGACCAGGGATTGTCTTCGGCAAAACAACGAACTCGGTCATTAATACGGGGACTGCGGCCAGCGCAGTGTATCAACAAGGCGTTCGTTATGCGAATGGGGAATTCATTCAAATTCACCCGACAGCCATCCCGGGAGATGACAAGCTCCGTCTTATGTCTGAATCGGCTCGCGGTGAGGGCGGTCGTATCTGGACGTATAAGGACGGCAAGCCATGGTACTTCCTTGAAGAGAAATATCCGGCTTACGGGAACCTCGTTCCGCGTGATATTGCGACTCGCGAAATCTTCCATGTGTGCGTAGATGAGAAGCTGGGCATCAATGGCGAGAACATGGTCTATCTCGATCTGTCGCATAAAGATCCGAAGGAGCTGGACGTGAAGCTCGGCGGCATTATTGAAATTTATGAAAAATTCATGGGTGACGACCCGCGCAAGATACCAATGAAAATCTTCCCTGCTGTGCATTACTCAATGGGCGGCATGTGGGTCGACTACAACCAGATGACAAATATCAAGGGCTTGTTCGCAGCAGGTGAGTGTGAATACCAGTACCACGGAGCGAACCGTCTTGGAGCGAACTCGCTGTTGTCAGCGATCTTCGGCGGCATGGTGTCCGGACCTAAAGCAGTAGAGTATGTCCGTGGCTTGAGCAAAGCGACAGAGGATGTATCGACAAGCGTATTCGAGCGTGAGGCGAAGCTAAGAACTTCACAATATGAGAAGTTGCTGACGATGGATGGTACGGAAAATGCGTACGTCATCCATAAGGAACTGGGCGAATGGATGACCAACAATATGACTGTCGTTCGCTACAATAACAAGCTGGAAGATACAATCAACAAGATTAAGGAATTGAAGCAGCGTTACAGCAAAATCAACATGACGGATACGGCTCGCTGGAGCAACCAAGGGGTAGCCTTCACTCGTCAGTTGTGGAATATGCTGGAGCTGTCGGAAGCCATGACGAAGAGTGCGCTGCTTCGCAACGAAAGCCGTGGGGCACATTACAAGCCTGATTTCCCGGATCGCAATGATGAGCAGTTCCTGAAGACGACAATTGCGTCATGGTCCCCAGAGGGACCTGAAATTTCATACGAAGACGTGGATGTATCGCTTATCAAACCGCGCAAGCGTGACTATACGGCGAACAAGAAGAAAGGGGAATAACGATGGCGGAAGCTGTGGCACAATCCAAAAAAGTCAAGTTGATCGTGACGCGTCAGGATGCGCCGGACGCGCAGCCGTACACGGAAGAATTCGAGATCCCATATCGCCCGAATATGAACGTCATTAGCGCATTAATGGAAATCCAACGGAATCCTGTGGATGCAGCTGGTAAATCAACTGCTCCGGTATGCTGGGAATCGAACTGTCTTGAAGAAGTGTGCGGAGCTTGTTCTATGGTCATTAACGGCAAGCCTAGACAGGCTTGCTCTGCGTTGATCGATAAGCTCGAACAGCCGATTCGAATTGCTCCAATGAAGACGTTCCCAGTTGTTCGTGACCTCGTGATCAACCGTCAGCGTATGTTCGATGCGTTGAAGAAAGTCAAGGCATGGATTCCGATTGACGGTACGTATGATCTCGGGCCTGGGCCTCGTATGGCAGAGACGAAGCGACAATGGGCGTATGAATTGTCGAAGTGTATGACCTGTGGTGTCTGCCTGGAAGCCTGTCCGAATGTAAATGAGAAGACGAGCTTCATCGGGCCTGCTCCGATCTCGCAGGTTCGACTGTTCAATGCGCATCCGACAGGAGAAATGAATAAGGACGAGCGCTTGGAACAATTGCTTGAGGACGGCGGTATTGAAGGGTGCGGCAATTCCCAGAACTGTGTCCGTTCTTGTCCGAAGGAAATTCCGCTTACGACATCTATTGCTGAGATGAATAAAGACACAACGAAGCTGATGTTCAAACGCTGGTTTATGCAATAAAGTAAGGTAGGAGCGCCCCGAATAGGGGCGCTTTTTTGTACCAGATAATTCGGATATCCACGTATGGCGTTATGAGCGTGAAACAAGTCAAAGCGAAGCAAAAAATTTTTAAGAAAAATTTGTATTCCACAACTGAATTTTCGATTATAGTATTGGTTAACAACTTGAATGTGCGCTGGAAGCTTGTGAAGATGACTAGGGGGTGCCGAGTTGATAGTCCATTTGCCAATACAGGACACGAACAGCTGGTACGAGAACAGCCTCTTCAGTAAGGTGAAACTGCTGGTGGACGAGTGGGATCCACTAGGACTGCGGGCGCTTGGGGCGCCGGACGATGAATACGATTGCCTTACCGCGTACATAGTCAAGCTTAGTGCTGCCAACTCGGACATGAAGATGACGGAAGAGGCGCTGGAACAATGCATGGAGGAGCATTTCGGAATTGGGCCTTCCATCATGGAGAGGGAAAGGCTTCAGCGTTGGAGAACGAGTGTTTCAATGTTTTGTAAGCGTTTAGATTCGCTAATCGAGCATGCGGCTCAGCCGTATGTGGAGTATTATTCACCAGGATAATGGAAGCGCAATCAATTCGTGGAGATTGATACAGGCAATGGACTGCCGGCCCTATAATAGTGGTCGGCAGTTGTTGTATAGAAGAAGCGAAATAGGAATGGTGTGATGTGACACAATACGCTCTGATAGCCAAACAGGCTCTTTACTCCAAACGAATGGGAACATGGATAAATCGACCCTCACTAGGATTTGCATTGAATACCGAGCTGATTCATAATAAAAGGACGAGACAGGATAGTCATACATAGGAATCGGCGTTTACTGAATGCAAGAGGTAAAGGTAGGGGATAGCTATAAAATCTCCAATGACGAGAGACACGAATCCGAATTCAGTTGCGAATCCGGGAAGACGGCGTTTACTGCGCATGATGGTAGGGGCAGTAATAACAATGCCTATGGCGGTTGGGGGCTATGCCAGATACATTGAGCCTAATAATATTCGGCAGCGTAAGCTTGAGCTGGATATTCACGGACTGCCGGCTTCCTTCAATGGGCTGACCATAGCGCATATATCAGATATCCATTACGGACATCATCTAAGTGAATCGAAGCTTGCGAGCATTGTCCAAGATGTACAAGCCAATCAACCGGATGTGATATGCATTACAGGAGATATCGTTGATAATGGGGATGTGGTTCCAGCCGAGATTGTACCAATCCTGCGCCAACTGCGTGCACCATATGGATCCTATGCTGTGCTTGGCAATCATGACTATCGGGGAAGAGGCGCAAAAGCTGTGGAGAATGCGCTGCAAACGGCAGGAATCCGCGTGCTGCGGAATGACAATGTGATACTCAGGCGGAATCATGAAGTGCTCGCTCTGGCGGGAATCGACGACGCATTGGAAGGGATTCCTGATATGACGCGTGCTATGCAAGGGATATCGGGTAAGATGTGTTGTATTCTGCTCGCCCATGAACCGGATTGGGGAACGGTTGCCCTTAACTATCAAGTTGATCTTCAATTGTCTGGTCATAGTCATGGAGGTCAGGTTCGTGTGCCACTGGTGGGCCCCTTGTTCCTTCCAACGTTAGGTGAGCGGTACCCAGATGGATTATACATGCTAGAGCGTTTAGATAGACCGGATCGCCCACTTCACATTTATACGAGCAGAGGATTGGGGACGACGTTTCTGCCCGTTCGCTTGCTGTGCCCGCCAGAATGGACCTTGCTTACCTTGCGATCAATTGGATAAGGTTTATGCATAAGTAGCCCGTTTGAGGCATAGCAAAGATATATTAGTAGGAGTAGGGTCACATGGCTATTCGTGATGATCAGTAGTATTCGGCTTATCCCCTTAGGGTGTATAATGCTGATATTAGGGAGGAGACGAAGCGACATGCAGTCTATAGCTATCATTTCCGATATACATGGGAATTTACAGGCGCTAGAAGCCGTGCTTAATGATATTCAGCGACAAGGCGCTGATAAAATATACTGCCTAGGCGATTTAGTGGGGAAAGGGCCAAACCCCGTAGAAGTTGTTGATATGTTGTTTGAATATTGCGATGTCATCGTCAAAGGGAATTGGGATGAGCTTGTTCGGCAGATTGAAGATGACGAGCAATTCCGCTGGCATGCACAGCGGCTTGGTTCAGAGCGGTTAGCCCGTCTGGAACGGCTTCCTTTCTCTTATGACTTCAATATGAGTGGGCGTCATATTCGCCTGTTCCATGCTTCCCCACAGAGTGTGTTCACTCGTGTGCAACCATGGGATGCTCCGGAAAAGCGTCTGGCCATGTTCGATTTCACTGCATCATTGACGGAACCGCTCCATCCATGCCAATCACCAGACGTGGTCATTTATGGGGACATTCATAATGCATTCTTGCAGCATTTTAGAGGGAATACGTTAGTGAACTGCGGCAGTGTCGGCAACCCGCTGGACATGACGCAAGCCTCTTATGTGATGCTGGAGGGCTATTTCGGGCAAGTTCAGCAAAGTGAGTTCTCTATACATTTCCACCGAGTTCCCTATGATATTGAGCAGGCTGTTCGAGCTGCGGAAATGAGTGATATGCCTGGAGTGAAGCCGTACGTGCGAGAGCTGCGTACCGGGGTATATCGCGGGCTGCAACAGAACGAAGAATAATTACTGGAAATGATTGTTGTCAGCGTACATTCATGCTAGGATAGAATAGGTCAATGACGATGCCGCCCTAATTAGGGCGGCATTATTGTTGCACATTCAACTAGAACTTAATGTGAGCGAAGCGGATCAGAGCATGATCGACTCGCAGCATTATGGACAAGAGGCGGCGGAAGCCGCACGAAAGGTGGATACATCAGTGACAGCGCAGAAATGGTTCACTCACCCTGTAGGCATGACCGTAAGTGCGATCATTGCTACATTATTGTGGGGAAGCGCGATGCCGGCGATTAAGCTTGGGTATGAAGCACTCAAGATTGGCTCGGACGCGGCTTATGAACAATGGGTATTTGCAGGATATCGATTTGCTTTGGCTGGACTTATGCTCATTCTATTGACTGCTTGCATGAATCGTGGAACGCGAGCTGATGGGGTTCATTACGGTCAGTCTCGGCGTGTTGGCTGGCGAGTCACACGTCTTGCAGTCATACAGACTTTTTTGCAGTATATTTTCTTCTATATAGGCCTAAGTTTAAGTACCGGAATGAAAGGCGCGATTATTACTGGCGCAACCTCCTTCTTCCAAATGGTCATTGCACGGATGGTTGATCGCAGTGAAAGCTTCACATTCGGCAAGATACTCGGATTAGGCTTGGGATTCGCGGGCGTTATTATTGTAACCTTCAGTAATACAGGCGGCGCAGGTATGTCATTTGGCATTGGCGATGTGTGCCTGATATTATCGGCATTGTTCGGTGCGATAGGGAATGTGCTGGCGCGCCATGAGTCGCGTGATTTGCCGGTATTGTGGCTGACTGGACGCCAGATGGCCCTAGGTGGAATTGGGCTTATTCTGGTAGGCGCATGGCGTGCAGGTTTCGCTCCCTTTCAATGGGATGTCTCATCCTTGCTGCTGCTCCTCTATCTGGCCTTCTTGTCGGCAGCGGGATTCAGCTTGTGGAATTTGATTATGAAATATAATCAGGTAGGGAAAGTATCGATGTTCCTCTTCCTCATTCCGTTGTTTGGAGTACTATTATCCGCATGGCTGTTGAATGAATCTTGGAATGGTGGGACATTGGCAGCACTTGGCCTTGTTGTTGCAGGGATCATTGTGGTGAATCGATCTTCTGCAGAGAAGTCTGCTCGCAAGGCAGTTCAGAGGGCGGTTTAACACAGGCTTAATAATTTGTTACACAATGGTAATATTCCTGTTAACGTTGGTTAATGTACAGAGGGTATATTAATAACAAGACCCCCTTTTGATGAATATATATCCCTTGAGACGGATCTGTGAGATACAGGTCCCTTTTTTTTTGCCCTTAACTCCGTATCATAAAAGAAAGATGCAGCTAGAGTACTGTAGGAACTTCGTATCCCGATGAAGTTCCTTATGCCCCAGAAGCATCTTTATGTTGCGCGTGATATATAACTATAATAATCGAACTATGGTCGTGCCTCCTGACAAGTTAATCAATGGGTACGACCTGTTTCTGCTTCTCTTTATAATACACCCAGTACGTAAATCCGATGTCCTTCAGCCGAGAGCGGACTTCCTCCCAGTCCTCGCCGACGCGGGAAGGCTTATGCGCATCCGAGCCAAAGCTAACTTCGACTCCGAAATGAAGGGCACGTTCCAAGATGGCGTCCGCTGGATACCAGCCGCCGCTCAGCTTTGTTTTCCCAGATGTATTGATTTCGATGGCAACGCCGCATTCTGCAATGACCTTCAAGGTGTCGTCGATAATGTCAGGGGCTTGAATGTCCGAGAACGGGGGGTAATTGCCCTTCATGGCGTCAATATGGCCTAAAATTTGAAACATGCCTGTGCGAGCAGAATCACGAATCATCTCATAATAGATCCGTTTTTCAGCAATTTGCTGCTCGGCGTTTAGCTTCTTCCATCTGTTTTTATTGAAAATGCTGACGCCATTTGTGCTGTGAACGGAGCCAATAATGTAGTCAAATGGATACTGTGCTAACGTCTTACGATAGGTTTCCGCATGTTCAGGGAAATAATCTGACTCGATGCCCAGCAGCACGTCGATGCGGCCTTCGTATTCCTTTTTGAGGCGCAGCACCTCGTCTACATAGTTGTGGAAATCGCTTTTGGCCATCGTAATATTCGGATGCGGATGATCTTCATCCTGGCCAAAATAGGGCGTGTGATCGGATATGCCAATAACGTGAAGTCCATGGGCGATCCCTGCCTCAATATACTCACGGATGTTGCCATCTGCATGACCGCAGCGAAAATGATGAGTGTGCAAATCGAATTTCATAGCTTCCCCTCCTGTTCATTGAGTGGTAGTGTCATATCTACGAAGTGAGCGGTATCGTTACTCGGAACCGATGAACTGGGTTTCAGGCATGCCCTTCAAATCATTTAAAAATTGCTGCATGGCAGAATTCAAGTAACGGCCTGAGCGATACATAACCCCAACAGGATGAGCGGTTTCGAGTTCATGAATTTGAACGATCTTCAGCGTGCCGCGACGCAATTCACTGCTGACCGATAGCTTGGAGATGATACCCGCTCCAAGATTCAACTCGGCCATCCGCTTCACTTCCTCACTGCTGGATAACTCCATAACGATATGAGGAGTGATATTGTATTGGCGGAAGGTTTCTTCAGCGAACCTTCGGCCTACAGTATCAGGCGACAATAGAATGAGCGGAACTTCCTTCAGCATATCAACCGTTGCATGCTCATGCTTGGCCAGCGGATGGTCTGGACAGACGACGAGTTCGAACGAATCGTAGTAGAGCACAGACGTATTCAGATTCGGATTCGGTTCGTTCAAATATCCGATGCCAATATCAACGGTGCCATTCTCGATATGGGCCATGATCTGTGAGGATGACATGGACATAATGGTCGTCTTAATGAGTGGAAATTGATCCTGAAAATAGGAAAGAATCCGCGGCAGGATTTGAATAGCAATCGAAGTCGTTGTACCTAGAACAATATGCCCTTGCGGAATTTGGTTCAAATCACTCAGCTTCTGTTTAACTTCGTCGACGATATCTAAGATGCGCGTTGCATGCTCCAAAAATACTTTGCCGCTGTCTGTCAGGGTGACAGGTTGGTTGCGGTCAATAAGCACCGTTTTGAACTCATCCTCCAAGCTTTTGATCTGAGCGGACACGGCAGGTTGAGTCAGGTTAAGCAATTCGCCTGCCTTGCGGAAGCTCATCGTCTTGGAAATGGTAATTAGTGTTTCCAACTGGCTTAAATTCATGACTGTTTCCCCCTTTCTTGCCTATTTTGACATAGGACTAAATTATGGTGTGAGATGTGTACACGGTGGTGAATATGTAAAATCCGAAATAGGGTATGAGAATGGAGCTTCAATACAATTTATCGCTTTTGTTGTACTAATAAAATGTTTTTCTCATTATACATTAGATTAGTTAAGGAAGCTATGCCGATGAGCAATGTTTACCAACGCGGCAGCTTATATGAAAACTTAATAATTGAAATAGTTGACCGCCGCGCAGGCCATGCCGCACAATGAAAATGAAGACGTTCTCAACAACGTTACGTTATAGCTTAGGGGGAAAACGATGCGTTCGAAACAGGTTCGCAGTTGGATGATGTATGATTGGGCGAATTCCGCTTTTGCGACAACAATGTTGGCGGCAGTTCTCCCTATCTTTTATCAGTCTGTGGCTGCTTCAGGACTTCCGAATCATGAGGCGACGAGCTATTGGGCTTTTACACAGACGATCGGCATGATCCTTGTCGCACTGCTGTCTCCGATATTGGGAGCAATGGCTGATCTATCACGCCGCAAGATGGCATTTTTGCGTGTCTTTGCGATTTGCGGCTCGGTGGCTTGTATGCTTCTGTTCTTCGCGGGAAATGGAGATTGGCTGTATGTATCGGTACTGTTTATTTTGGCAACGATAGGCTTTTCTGGAGGCAATACGTTTTATGACTCTCTCCTGCCCGAGATTGCAGCACCAGATGAGCGGGACGAAATATCTGCCAAAGGGTATATGTACGGATACATCGGTGGCGGTGTGCTGCTGGCGGTCAACATTGTCATGCTTGAGAAATGGGAGATGCTAGGGTTTCCGAATAAGCTCGTTGCCACGCAGACCGTATTTTTGTCCGTAGGAATATGGTGGCTGCTCTTCTCATTGCCAATATTCCGCCACTTGCAGGATCCTGTGCGTACAGATCGGCAATCGGTGTCTTATTACACGAAGCAAGGTTTCGGCCGGATAGCTCAAACGATTAAGCGGGTGAAGCATTACCCTGAGCTATTGAAGTATATGGTGTCCTTCTGGTTTTTCAATGACGGCATCTCCACGATTATCGGAATGGCGGCGATATATGG
Organism: Paenibacillus sp. NAIST15-1; assembly: GCF_001894745.1. Classification (GTDB taxonomy): domain Bacteria; phylum Bacillota; class Bacilli; order Paenibacillales; family Paenibacillaceae; genus Paenibacillus_B; species Paenibacillus_B suaedae. The sequence goes on along the minus strand of NZ_BBYF01000012.1, from coordinate 44,779 downwards.
TGCTGGGATGGGCATTCAGACGAGCCATCTCATTATTGCGCTGCTTATTACCCAATTCGTCGGAATCCCGTTCACCTACTTGTTTGCGAAGTTCGCCCGCAGGTTAGGTTCTAAGCGTTCCTTGTACGTATCACTTAGTACGTATATCGTCATCGTGTTCTTTGGTTATTTTATGACAACAGCGCTTCATTTCTACATCCTGGCCTTCCTTGTTGGCATGGTGCAAGGGGGAAGTCAGGCAGTAGCGCGTTCTGTTTACAGTCAGATGGTGCCGATTAGCCGCGCATCTGAATTTTTCGGGTTCCTCAGTTTATCGAGCAAAGTGTCTGCTTCCATCGGTCCGGCCGTCTTTGGCATGGTAGGCTTAATGACCGGTTCTACACGCCTGGCAATCTTGTCTATCCTGGCCTTCTTCATTATCGGGATTATTTTGCTTGCATTCGTAGATATTGAGAAAGGGCGCAAGGAAGCAGCGATGGAGGAGGACACTTGGAATACAAATGCATCAGGGGGCAAGGGGATACCTGTCCATTAATAGAAAGACCCTAATCCGTATGTTCGTACTGCTTTACGCAGAGGGGAATCACGGATAGGGTCTTTCTTTTTGCGTTATATCGGTTAGAGACTGCACATACATCAGGTAAGAGAGTACTCATTTATATAGAAGGAGCCATGCTTACGTAGTCATAATCATCCACCATTGCTTGTCATACGCTTCCAGCTCAACCTCTTTCAGTCCCAAGTTCGACTCAGCAATCCACTCTCTGACCAATTGAATATATGCACTGTGGAACTCTGAAGAATACCCCATTTGCTCATATCCAGCATAGGTGCAGTTGTCAAAAATGAGATAGCCCCCTTTTTTCAACAGCTTCATACAGATATCGATAATGTTGATGAATGGCTCAAAGGCCGCCTTCCGAAGTTCTCCTCGATTGTGATAGCTCATCACAGCTTGAAGTAATTGAGGCTCGATATCCCACCAATTATTGTTGACGGTATCGATACCCTCGATATCTGCAATTATCGTCTGTATAATATCATTAATCGCATGATGGAAAGAAATGACTTCGAAAGAATGAGGCTCATAATACTGCAATAAATTGTTCCCGTTATCTTCAATAATTTTGACTTGGATGTCCAAGTCAGCCGTTTTTTGCATGAACTGCTGAGATAGCTCTTTATTCAGATTTGCTGTCACATACGTTGCACCATTGGAGAACGCATTTAGTGCTCTTGGAATACATACCGTATCACCTGCAGCTATTTCGTATAGGGATGCATGGGATTGGATACCCAGCTCAACAAGTAAATGGTACCAAGCTGCAGAGTAATAAAATTCGACTAATTCATGACTCCATTGGCGAGACAGGTCAATTGGACTTCGCATGATTTGATTTAATAAGCTTTCGATTTCTTCAGCGTTCATTTCTTGAAGTTGTGAGCGTAAGGATGTAGGGAGATACTGTTCGAGATGTGGGGGGAAGTTCCTAGTCTTATAATGCTTGGCCAGTTCCCGCACGTTCATGAGTGACACCCCATTTACCAATATTTTATTACATTCTAGGGGATAGCCGTGTAAGGAAATGAACGAATCTTGCTCAATTTTGGGGAGTCAATCTAGCAGCTAAGTTTAACATGGAATGAAACAATAAATCTCAGAAAGAGAATGATCCATGGATAACCTGGTGAGTAGTATATATAGAGCGACGGAATTCATAGAGACCAATCTGTCCAGAAAAATAACATTGGATGAGATTGCGGATGCTTGCTATATATCGAAATACCATTTGCATCGGGCGATGAGTGCTGCTGCACGCCGTCCGTTGATGGATTATGTAAGGGCGAGAAGACTGGCCTCCAGTCTGGATATGCTGCTGCATAGCAACTATTCTATTCTACATATCGCGCAGGAATATGGCTTCGAATACGAACAGTCTTATATACGGGCTTTTGTAAGTGAATATGGGATGACGCCTTCTAAGTTCAGAAAAGGGTGCTTTACTGTTAATCTTACTGAAAAAATAAACATCGCCGAATTTATACAATTGGACAATGGCATTGTTTTCGAGACAGGATTCGTGTTGAAGCAGGCCTTCAGTTGAGCGGATTCCTTCTTCTTCGAATCGATTGACGTCTCAGTAGCTAACGAACATTACTGCGAAGTCAAATTGTATGTTCCGATTGCTGCTCCACCATTACTCGATCGAAATGCATACTCGTTCGATAAAAAAGGAGAGCGCCCGACATAAGCTCGTGGGATGCTCTCCAATACAAATAGCCCTTTTTTCTAGAATTGTGACGTTGCGGCTACTTCATTCATTGCCTGCTCGTCTGTTGAATGTGTTCGCGGCTGAAAGGGAAGGGTAGCCGGGCTCATTGATTTCTCAGCTCGATCCCCAGCTCGCTTCAGCAGTTGTTCCTGCGCGTGCATTTTCTGCATGCCTTTGGCGGCCTTCTTGCGGTACGTGCCGTCAGGCTGCAAGAATCGACTTTTCGCTTGATCTGCCAAATAGCAATGAAGGATTTGAATAATCTGCTGCTTCAGCTCCGAATGCTCAATTGGGAACATGGCCTCGACACGGCGATCGAGGTTGCGCGGCATCCAGTCCGCACTGCTCAGCAGTACCTTGTTCTTGCCGCCATGCTCGAAGTAGAAGATGCGGGTATGCTCCAGAAATCGCCCAACTATGCTTCGTACCGTTATATTCTCACTCATATTCGGTACACCTGGGCGGAGGCAGCATACGCCTCGTACGATGAGCTCAATGCGTACGCTGGCTTTCGAAGCTTTATACAGCAGTGAAATGAGCTTTTCATCCACCAGCGCATTCATTTTGAGAATGATGTGCGCTTTGCGGCCTTTCCGCGCAGCCTCAATCTCATATTCGATATATTGCTCCAGCTTATGGCGCAAAAATAAAGGAGCAACGCATAATTGATTTAAGCTGGATGGCACGGTGAAGCCAGAGAGCATATTGAACAGCACTGAGGCGTCGCTGCCAATCTGGGGATTGACGGTCAGCAGCCCCATATCCGTGTACAGCTTGGCTGTCACATCATTATAATTGCCCGTGCCCAGATGAACGTATCTGCGGATACCGTCCTCTTCGCGTCGAACGATGAGCAGTGTTTTCAAGTGGGTCTTCAATCCTATCAATCCATAGATAACATGGCAGCCGGCTTGCTCCAGCCGCTTCGCCCAGTGAATATTGTTCTCCTCATCGAAGCGGGCCTTCAGCTCCACGAGTACCGTAACCTGTTTTTTATTCTCTGCAGCTGCGATTAAAGCTTCAATGATCGGGGAATTGCCAGATACCCGATACAGCGTTTGCTTAATGGCCAATACGTCTTGATCCTGTGCGGCTGCTCTTACAAGCTGAACGACAGTATCGAAGCTGTCGAAGGGATGATGCAGCAGACGATCTTGATGACGAATCCAGGTGAATACATCCTCCCCGTCCTGAAGGGGCTGATGCGGATGATGGCTTGGATAGAGAAGCCCTGGCTTCTGAACGAGCTGGATCAGCTTGAACAGGAATGTATAGTCGATAGGGCCGGCGATTTCGTATACGCCGCCGAGCGGCTGGTCTTCTCCATCCTGTGTGATCATTTGAAGCAGTTCATGACTAATGCCTTCCTCCGCCTCAATCCGAACCACATTCCCCCATTTCCGCATTTTGAGCGATTCCTCAATCTCCTTGAGCAGATCCTCTGCGCCTTCCTCATCTATGTCCAGATCCGCGTTGCGCGTTATGCGGTAAGCCTTCATATCGACAATGTCATAGCCATGGAACAAGATGTCCATATGCAGCTTGATGACGTCTTCGAGCAGGATGAACTCCTGCTTGTCCGTGCCTGTCGGTAGCCGTACGAGTCTAGGCAATACTTCAGGCACTGCTACTGTCGCGAACACATCTTCCTCCTCGTCCTTATTGCGGACGATCAATCCAATATTCAAGCTCTTGTTCTGGATGAGCGGGAACGGCCGGCTTTGATCCACGACCATCGGAGTGAGCACAGGGAACAACTGCTCCATAAAGTAGCTGCGAAGATAGTGCTTCTCATTCATCGACAATCGATGCGGCCGCTTGATTACAATGTTGTGCTGGCGCAGCTTCCTCCGAAGCTGACCGTATATGTAGGCTTGCTTCTCGACCATTGCGGCAGCGCCAGACTTGATGCCTTCGAGCGTATCATGCGGTGTGCAGCCTGATCGGTCACGCTTGTCATAACCTGCGATCATTTGATCAATGACGGACGCAGCACGCACCATGAACAATTCGTCCATATTGGAGCTGCTTATGGCTAGGAATTTCAGCCTTTCTAACAACGGGTTCGATTTGTCATACGCTTCTTCAAGAACTCTTCGATGAAAAGCCAATAGGCTCCATTCGCGGTTAATAAATGATCGAGCCATCACGAAACCTCTCCTTTTCTACACAATGAACGATTGCAGCTCAGCATGATATGGTCATTGGGGGAGATGAGAGGGATGCTATCCTTTTAGTAGGATCGGATACCCGCTCACTTGCTCGAAGAATGAGCTTTCATGTTGGAAGGCCCACCGTTCCAGCTCCAAGCTGCCCTCATAGGTAGGAATCATCGTAATGTAAGTGCCTTTTTTTATATGGATGGTGAAATCTTTAACTTTCTGCTGGTGGGCAATATCAAGCGCATCGGCCAGCTTGAGGATAGAGGTGAGCTTGGACAGTACCAACTGCTCCTGTTCACTCATATCCGATCTTAGAGGCACTTGAGCACTGCGCGGATGGTATAGTGCCATACTTGCGACAAGCTCCTTGTCCTTCTCAGACAGACCCAGCCAGTCCATCGCTTTAATCATATGGTAGGAATTGGCGGCATGGCCTTCCTGGGATATGGTCTTGCCGATATCATGCAAGATAGCGGCAAGCTCCAAGCATAGTTTGCGAGATGGATCCATGCGAAATAAGCTGTTCAAGCGATCAAAGAGCTTGCTAGCGAGTCTTCGAACCTGTCTGGAGTGCTCCATATCAAGCTGAACGCGTTCGGCAGCATGGAAGGCGGACGCCGTCATATCTTCGATATACAACGCTTGCAGCGAAGCAGACTGATCATGTGCTGAGAGTGACATCTCATGAAGGACGCCGTGCCGTAAGGAGACATCCGGCAGAAGCAATCGCTCTGCTGCCGTTGCTTTGAGCAGCTCTGACATAATAATAGCTGTTGGGATGAGCTGAGAGGCGCGTTCTTCATCAATATGGAATTTGTGCGATAGCTCTGCAGTGCCTGCTTGCATCCATTCGAACAAATGGCGCTGGAGTGTTGTTCTTGCGATGGATCGCAGTGGTAAGCTGCCGACTGAGCTTGTCCCTCGCTCTCCATATTTGTTCGCCAAGGTGGAGGCTTCTCCGCCGAGGACAATTAGATGATTGATGGTATAGGAAGACATACGGCGACGCAGCATGTCCAGTTGACTTTCAATATATTGCTGAAGAACGTTGGAATAATGCAGCGACTCGCCCCGCAAGGACTCAAGCACTTCCTTCAGCTTCAAAATACCGATGCGAACATATTCGGAAAATTGCAATCTTCCAGATGCATATACGCTTAGCTGGACACCGGCGCTGCCAATTTCGACGACCAGCAGTCCTTCTTCACGCAGCTGCGGCATTTGTTCAACGCCGATATTCAGTCCGACATAGGTCAAATATCGTTCGACAGAGCTATCAACCAGCTCGATGTCCATGTCCGTGTAACGGCGAAGGTTATCTAGAAAGTACCCGCGATTGCTTGCCTCTCTAACCCCGCTCGTCGCACAGGCGCGATACGTTTTCACTTTGTAATCTTTCATGAGCTGCGACATTTGCTTCATCGCGCGGCATACTTCGAACGTGGCTTTAGAATGGATCTGACCATGGGTGAAGGTGTCGTCGCCGATCGGGGATGTAAGCTTAACATCCTCAAGAATGCGAAGCTGCCCTGGTTCGGCAAGCTCGGCAATAAGCATTTTAATTGCATTCGAACCAATGTCGATGCCTGCGGCAATAAGCGGTTTGTCCATAATATCCCCTGTCTTTCGTTACAAGTGAATGAAATAGACGGCATGTATGCCTTCACACCTATATCGCTCGCGATTTACGGGCAGGAATGAACACAGCTTATGGTGTGAATACTGCTTCCAATAGACTGGGCATTGCTGTCTACTGCTAGAGTAATGGATTTGACAGGTACAGGTCATAGATTTACAAAAGATTAACATTATGTTACGCGCTTTCGGATGGAGTTTTCATACAGGGCATGGCAAAATGAAAAGATATTGCAAGCATTTCAAGAGATATCACTCTTTTTTTTGAAATGTAAGCAATGATAGGCTCAGCAGGCTGTTCTTCGCGGACGTAGGTGGATGATGGATGCTGTGCACACAACGTATTGCGATGAGTAAGGAAGGAGAGTATGCCATATGATGCGACCTAAGAAGCCGCTAGAAACCAAGGTTCCGACACAGAATCGCCATCAGGGCATTGTAGATATCGGTTCCAATTCGGTACGTCTTATGATTGCGGAAATTCGCGAGGATCTGACATTTCAAATTGTAGACCAATGGAAGGAAGTCGTTCGTCTTGGTGATGAGTACGATGAAGATGGAGCGATTCCGGAATATAAAATTGATAAATTAATTTCAACGCTCCTATTATTTAAGCAGTTGTGCAGCCGTTATGAGTCATGTGAGATCATCGCGGTTGCCACGGCTGCACTGCGCAAAGCGACGAACCGGGCATTAATCCTAAGCCGCATTCTAGGTGCAACACAATTGTCTGTGCGAGTAATTAGCGGAGAGTCGGAGGCTTATTTGGACTATCTGGCAGTCGTATCGACCATGAATGTCAAGGATGCGCTGCTGGTCGACATCGGAGGCGGCTCCTTGGAGATGGTGCTCATTCAGGATCGGACCTTGAAGGAGAGCATCAGCATTCCGATTGGTGCGCTAACGCTGGCAGGCCAATATCATGTCAGAGAGGCGCTTGAAGTAGAGGAGGGGCAGCGGCTTGCTGCCGATATGGGGAAGCTTCTGGGGCAGATTGAGTGGCTGCAGCAAGCAGAGGGATATCCGCTTATTGGTGTGGGCGGAACGATACGGACAATTGCGAAGATGGATAAGGCTCAGGCCAAGGTTCCACTTGCTTCGCTCCATCATTACGTGCTGAGCCGGGAACATGTTGAACAGTGGTATGAGAAGCTGAGACCGTTGTCGCTGGAGGAAAGAGAGAAGATTCAAGGGTTATCCAAGGAGCGGGCGGACATTTTTATGGGAGCCTTTACGTTCATTACGTATGTGATGGAACGATTGGATATGCCTATATTGACGGTAAGCGCCAAGGGTGTTCGGGAAGGTGTTCTATTCGATTTGCTTCAGGGGGAAGGGCTGATGATCGATGATCCTCTGTCTTTGTCCATCTCGAATATGATGCGGCGGTTTCGGTTGCAGCGAGATCATGCCAAGCGAGTCCATGTCCTATTCAATCGACTGGTGGAAGATATGGGAGCACTAATGGAACTGGGAGGGGACTGGTCGCAGATCATGCACACGAGCGCGATGCTGCATGATTGTGGAGTCGTCATTTCTCCGCTTGAACGAGAACGGCATGCGCTATATATGCTGCTCCATTCAGATTTATATGGTCTGACTCCTCGCGAGCTCGTGCTCAGTGCGTTCATCGCCTCAGCTGATCAGAAGCTGAAGGCAGGCGAAGCATGGAGTGAATATGAGGCGCTATTCCTTCCCGGAGACAAAGAAGGTGTGCGTACACTTAGCCTATTGCTGCGGCTTGCGATAAGCTTCAATCGCGGAGCAGCCTCAGATGTAGAATTGGTGGCCTGTGATATTGAAGAGCAGGAGGTCGTATTTCACGTGCGCGCCTCGACACCGCCACTGCTTGAAGTATCGGAAGCCTATGCGGTTCGCACGGCATTCCGCAAGCGTTTCAAGCGGGATCTTGTCATTGTCGCGAATGTTACGCAATCACGATAACGAATGGAAAAGGCTCTCTGAGGCAGAGGACATCGCTGTTCTGCTTCAGAGAGCCTTGTTATTTACGCATCCCAAATTGGGTCTTCGATGATGATGGGTCGATCCTGCTCCAGAGGAAGACCAGTCTCGTAAGAACGGTTGCCAATTGCTGCTCGAAGAGTCTCATACGCGTTAGCAACTGTACGCGGATCTTGATTCGCTTCCTCCTTGATGTTCCAGTAGGCGGCGGCAGCCGATACAGCACGCGCCGCATCTTCACGGGCTTCTTCCCACATATCCCATATACTCGTGGATCGAATTTCTCCTGTACCCGTCGGATCTGGCCATGGTCTTCGTGCTTCATTCAACACATCATAGGCTGGTGGTGTCCGCTTGTAAACAAACGGTTCGATTTGTTTGAATGTCAGAAGCTGCTTCATCCCGGACGGGTCATGGAATAACTTCTGTGCGCGCACCATAGCTCGATTGGCGTCGTTCCAATAGCGTGTATCCACTCGGTTGGACAGTTCAGGGTAATATCGGCCCGTTAAGGCATGCAGTGCACTGACCATTGCTTTCGGGAACTGTCCGCCCGTATCGATTTCTTTCCATACCGGTGTATTCCATGTCGCGATATTGCGCTTGGAGCGCAGCACGTGGGTATCCATCAGCACCTCGAACCGCTGGTGATCCCATTTGCGGAATCCTGAACGCACGAATACATAAGGATGCATGTTCCGATCAAGGATATGATGCAGCAGAAATCCGAGGGCGTATACGCGAGAGAGCATATCTCCTTTGGGTATGGAATCGATCAAGTCGAGCAGGAATGGACCGCATTGCTTATTGTGCATGGCGCTTCCAAGCTCGTTCATTATTTTATTGCGCTGCCATGGCAGGAATTGATGATAGAATAGAAAATCCGGCCCCTGGCACCCCATATTGAACATGCGCTTCTGGGAGTCGGGCGATATCCAATGGGCGATGCCAGCATTGTCAAGCGCCTCTTGGCCGAATAGTAAATGTGTCCATACGTTGGGCATTGTTCCCCTCCTCGTTACGGAGCATCTCTTATGCAGCTGCATGAGAAGCTGCCGCAATTGAGATGCCTATCTACCAGTTCACCTGAAATAAAGAAGAATGTCAATCCTTTGTGAGTATGAAATGGGAGCTCCTTTGCTATCTTGATGTGGAACATTTTTGTGCAACATGATAAAGTTTCTTGATCTGTCTAGCAAGATGAAGCGTTTGCATGTACACTGTAAGGAGCCACGGGGGACAAGCCCACAATGGGCCTGCCGAAGTGTGACAAGAGAGAGATAATTACATCATGTGGAGAACAGGTGGAGGATAATAACATGGAACAATTTCGTTTGCCTAAAATCGATGTACCTGCATTTGACTTGCCAAAAGCAGTCGTCCGCGTTATGGAAGAAGCGGAACAGAAGCTGGCGCATCGTCCTAAGTTGTTGAAGCTGTTCAAGAACTGCTTCCCGAACACGTTGGAAACAACGACAAAATTGCTAGATGACGGGACAACATTCGTCTTGACAGGGGATATTCCCGCAATGTGGCTGCGCGACTCGGTGGAACAGGTGATTCATTACGTTCCTTTCGCGAAGGATGACAAGGACTTGCAGCGCATTATCGGTGGTTTGATCAAGCGTCACATGTTCTATATTAATATTGACCCATATGCAAATGCGTTCAACGAGACTGCGAATGACTGGCACTGGGATGCGAATGACCAGACTGAGATGTCCCCATGGGTATGGGAACGCAAGTACGAGCTGGATTCGATGTGCTTCTCGATTCGCCTCGCATATATGTATTGGAAAGAGACAGGACGTACCGATATTTTCGATACGAACTTCAAGTCCGCAATGCGCAAAATTGTGGATGTGTGGAAGACAGAACAGCATCACTTCGAACAATCGCAATACCGCTTCACACGTGTGAACTGTCCAGCGATTGATACAATCCGCAACGAGGGCAAGGGAATGCCTGTAAATTACACAGGAATGACTTGGTCCGGATTCCGTCCAAGTGATGATGCATGCGACTTCCACTACAGCATTCCTTCTAATATGTTCGCGGTTGTCAGCTTGCGTCAAATGCAGGAAATTGCAAAGTACGGCTTCCGTGACGAAGAGTTCGTTAGCGAAATGGCGAAGCTGGAAGAGGAAATCAATCACGGCATCCAGTTGTACGGGGTTCACAACCATCCGACATACGGCAAGATTTATGTGTATGAAACAGATGGCTTCGGCAACTACTGCCTCTTGGATGATGCAGGAACGCCAAGCTTGCTGTCCATCCCTTATATTGGATATGCGGATGCAAGTGACCCGATTTATGAAAATACGCGTAAATTTATTTTGAGCAAAGAAAATCCGTACTACTTCGAAGGCAAGGTTGCCAAAGGAATCGGCAGCCCGCATACGCCAGACGGCTATGTATGGCACATGGCGTTGTCCATGCAAGGATTAACGGCAGCAAGCGATGAAGAAATGCTCGCAATGATTGATATGCTGGAAGCAACAGATGCGGATACAGGCTTCATGCATGAGGGCTTCCTCGCGGATGATCCGAATGTATTTACACGTCCATGGTTCGCTTGGTCGAACAGTCTGTTCTCGCAGCTTGTGTGGAAGGCCATGCATCGCGGGCTGTTGGATAAATAAAGGTAGATCAATCACGAAGTGCGAAGATGAGAAGCAGCCGTCCATCTCCCTAGGGAGGTGGACGGCTTTGTTGTTGAGTTTAGGAAGCTTGCTTATCGTAGATTTACAGCAGATTGGAAGAAGTGCTCCATGTATTGTCATAGACGAGCTGGCTCAATACTTTCCGCTTCTCCCAGTTGTAGGCTTCGAGCAGCGGCCGCTCCGGATAATCCTCTGTATAACCAATAGAGATAAGGGCTGTGGGATCAATATGAAGCGGGATGTTCAGAATCCGCCGGATATCCGGCTTCTTATAGAAGCTAACCCAGCCCATTGCCAAACCCTCAGCGTAAGCGGCGAGCCACATATTTTGAATTGCGCAGCTGACAGACATAATGTCGGTCTCGGGAATGGAGTTGCGACCGAGAACATGGTCGCCGCCACGCGAAGGATCGCATGTAATGCAAATCGTAACAGGGGCCTCCAGAATGCCTTGAATTTTAATCTCCATAAACTTGGTGTCGCGATCTGTGCCTTCATAGTGAATCGCCAGCGCACGACGCTCGCGATCTACCACTTCTGCCAACTTCGCCTTGGTCTCCGCGTCTTTGATGACGATAAAGTTCCACGGCTGCATAAAGCCCACCGATGGCCCGTGATGGGCAGCCTCCAGCAGTTTGACCAGCAGCTCATCAGACACGGGCTGTTGAAGGAATGTACGAATATCGCGGCGATTGTATATCGCCTTGTAAACGCCTTCTTTTTCTTGTTCGGTTAGTTTATTCATTGTCATGAGTTACACTCCTTTTTCTTGTATTTCAAAGGCATGTCATACTATTGACTGTTTCCCTCATATGTTTATTATAACGTACAAGTTATTCATGCTGCGAATCGGGGTAAGGTATGAAGGGATCTCTTGTTGGGAAAGAAAAAGGGCCTGCCCTACATACATGTGGCAAGACCCTGCAGCAATCGTAATAGGTAATATTACAGATGATAGTAAATAATTGGCTTAAGTATTAGATAAAACAATTAGAACATTTTTTATATAGGATCAAGCATGTTTTTCGTTATGAATGTTTTGTTGCGGGTGTTTTCCCACTAGGTGGTGGTGTCACAGACTCCTTGCCAGAACTGTGTTCTGATCCTGGTTGATGAGCAGGCTGCTCTTTTTTAACTTCAGATAGAGACTGAACAGCATCTGCCACTAGGGCGGCATATGCTTTGGCGCCCTTAGGTACGAGATGAGTGCCATCCAGCTCGAAATAATCGTCATGGTCTACACTGGCGTTGTACCAATCGACCAATGTTATGTTGGGATGGGCATCAGCCGTTTTTGCTAACAACGCATTGACCTTGCTCTCCCATTTCTCGGGCATGCGCGTATTGACGAAAATAATATGCTCAACATCAGAAAGGGATTCGATCAGTTTGTTTAACTGCTTTTCACCAAATATGCCGTTTGTTCCAAGTGCGATGATGACATATCTGCCGAGCTTGCCGTTCTGCTTCAACCCCTGAATAATATCGCTGGCTGCGGACATCTGCCTTCCAATCTTCGCATCGACAACAGTACCAGGGAGTTGCTTGCTCAGATAGGGAGCAACATCGAGCATGACTGAATCACCAATTGCAGAAATAGACCAGTTCTGCTTCTTGTCGGATGCGCGGTCTGTGTGAGACGGCTGATTCGGCTGTTGTGTTTGCTTGCTTTTAGGCTGCCCGCCTCCCTTGGCAGTTGAGCTAGATTCTAACGGGTCATCGGCACCTGAACTGCCGGGCTTCTTGATGGGATCAGAAGCAGCATCAGAGCGCTTCGGCTTCTTAGGTGTCGTATCCTTAACTACATGGGAGCCGATATGTTCGGTTTGGTGAGCCTTAGATGCGGCTCCTTGATTGTCTTTCGTGATGACAAGCTGATTGCTTGCATCAGGTTCTCCTGATTTTACTTGGGCGGCATCCACTAATGAACGACCGCTCATGCCAGCGTAGAACAGAGTAAGCAGCAGGACACAGCAGGCAGAAATGGACCAGTACTTCCATGACAGCCGATGCCAAGAATAGGGATCGCGTAGCTTGAGCCATAGATAAGAAAGACAGCCGCGCTGGATCGGCTGTTCGATATACTTCCACGACAAGGCGGCGAGCAGCACGCTCGCGGTGACCTGCAGCATGGCGCGCGTCCCATCAAATCCACTCGTATTGACTTCAGGATTAGTGAGAATTATGACCGGATAATGCCACAAATAAATGCCATATGATCGCTTGCCGATCCATACGAGCGGCCCCCAGCTGAGCAGCTTACTCAAGCGGCTTGCTGGATGTGCAAGCGCCGCAATCGTAAGTGCGCTCACAATAGAGAGCAGCACGAATCCCCCTTGATATAGAAAATCATCGTATTCACTTACTTCTACAATCATATAGAGCATAGCGCCTAATCCGAGAGCCCCTATTAGATCAAGGCTTAAGCCTGCCTTATGATCTGTGTTTGAGACAAGACGTCTGCTGGGCCATACGACTGCAAGTGCAGCTCCAATGAGAAGAGCGAATACCCGCGTGTCTGTACCGTAATATACACGGCTTGGATCAGTGCCTGGCTCATACAGCCATGCCATTGCCAATGCAGAAACCGCTGCTGCCGCTGCAATTCCGAGCAGAAGCTGACCTCGCCTTGGTGCAAGCTTTAATCCAATCATGAGTAGTACAGGCCACACCAGATAGAATTGACCTTCAACGGCAAGAGACCATAAATGAAGGTAGGGTGAGGGCGAACCAAAGCTGTCAAAGTAAGAAACATTGTGAAAAATGAGATACCAGTTGTTCCCGTACACGAAGGTTGACCATATATCTCCTCGTAGTTTGGTCAAGCGCGCAGGATCGAAAATGGTTAGCCAAGCAACGCTGAACAGCAGCATAACGAGAATGGCGGGAACTAGCCTGCGCACTCTGTGTACCCAGAACGTATACAGATCAATTGCACCTCGCTGCTGCCTTGTGGCCAGCAGTAAATCCGTTACAAGGTAACCGGACAAGACGAAGAAAATGCCGACACCTAAAAAGCCTCCTTGAGCCCAGCCAAGATTCAGGTGATAGGCGATGACGGCCAGAACAGCAATTGCTCTCAGGCCATCCAGGGCGGGCATGTAGCGTCTATTGTTGCGTCGAAGCTCATGCATATTGGACGCCCCCTATATGTGGTGTGACCACGACGAATAACCGTACTACTGAATCGTTATTCGGATGAAGTCTCATGCATAACCATTTCATTGTAGTCTTGATGTCCTTTCTTGAGATGTAGGGGAACATGATTGATTTGGATAATAAACTGGTAAAGGTTTCAGGTGAGTCCTGCTTGCGTTGAACCGTGTTCGTAGCGAAGAGGATGAAGGGGTGTGAGTGTCAGATATTCTCTTACTCGTTCCTTGTGCCTATATCTCCTAACCGTGTATACAAATATCAAAGTTCGAATAACCTCTCTTACTATATCGAAAAAGCACATATGTACTCGTTACAGATCTATTACATATTTTATTCAATTTTGTAATTTTTCGGATTCATGGTAAGGTTACAGCAATCTGTCCCAACACTTGTTACGCAAGCTAGTGACTAGAGTTGTTGCAAGCGACAGTGGAAATGTTTTCAATGTCTGTTCCGGTCAATGGATCCGGTATGCATTTACGATAATTCAAGCTTCAGGGGCCTTACATGTACTCGATCACATCACAGAAGCTTTTATGGATAAAATTATGTCTTTGACACACGAGAGAGGATCCGATGTAATCATCGAATTTTTGGCGAATGTGAATTTGGAGACTGATCTAGAAATAATCGCACCTTATGGCCGCATCGGCGTAGTTGGTAACCGGGGCAGTTTGGAAAGATCATATTATCCATTGATTAAGGATCAAATAATCCGAAGAGAAGGCAGACTACCTACTAATAGAAAAGAGCTGTTTCTGCAGCAGGCAATGCAAAGAAGAAAAAAAGGAGAAAAATGTCGAATTAAACCCAAAGAAGTAGTTCTTTATACTCAAAAACTTAATCTGGATATGTTTTTCTTGTGAAAATGATAAATCATATAGTGCTTGGCTGAACCGTTTTCAGTATAATAGGCATAGAAAAGTGGAAGTATAGGACGTTCGGAATATGTCGAATATACTCCATTAATGTCGGAAAGGGGAAAAGATAGCTGAGATGAGAGCCGAATGGATTCAACCTTTTTTGCAATCGGCAAGCACAGTTATTGAACAAATTGTGCAAGTCCGTCCCAGTCGGGGAGAGCTTCAAATGTTAAGTTGGAGCGGTACGCATGATTTTCGCATCCAGGTCGGTCTGACGGGGCAGTTGTCCGGACAGGTGGCATTTGGCTTGAACGAAGACGTGGCGTTGAAAATGGCATCGGCTATGATGGGGGGATCTCCTCTTGCATCCCTTGATGCTATCGGTGAGAGCGCCATTTCAGAGCTAGGCAACATGATTAGTGGCAACGCAACGTCACTGATGTACAATCAGGGAATCAGCGTTGATATAACACCTCCCCAGCTGCTCATATCGGCTGATCATCCTGGTCCTATTCAAGAGGTCTTGGCTGTACCGTTATTATTGGATGGAATCGGTCGATTTGATGTACTTATGCATATCGGCTAAAGTGATAGAGTCGACGTTGTATCCTAATGCGGCGACGCAGTTCTGACCAACTGCACCTGCTTTGTACATAAGTGAGACATGGTGCGGATTGGAGGGTAAAGGAGTAAATCAATGGAACTGAAGGGCAAGATTGTGCTTATCACTGGAGCCTCGAGCGGAATTGGGGCTTGGACAGCTCAAGCAGCTGCTGCGAAGGGAGCCGTTCCGATCTTAACGGCGCGCTCCATAGAGAAGTTGGAAGTCGCGGCTGTCTCGATGACGCCTTCACCTGCCGTCTATACGATGGATGTAACGAAGGATGAGGATGTGACGCGCGGAATTTCTACTGTGATGGAGAAGTATGGGCGTATCGATATCTTGGTGAATAATGCAGGTTTCGGCTTGTTTGAACGGACTGTAGATATGCCATCCTCGCAGTTCGCCGCGATGATGGATGTGAATTACATGGGAACGGTGCGCTGCACGAAGGCGGTCCTGCCTCATATGCTGGCCCGGGGAGAAGGGCATATCATCAATGTAGCTTCTATGGCAGGCAAGGTTGGGTCTCCGAAGTCTGCTGGCTATACGGCAACGAAGCACGCGGTGCTGGGCTTTACGAATGCACTGCGCATGGAGCTGGCAGGGACAGGTGTTGCTGTATCCGCAGTGAATCCAGGACCTGTGAATACACCATTCTTCGAGCAGGCGGATCCAAGCGGACAATATGTAAATAATATTCGTTGGTTCATGATGGAGCCAGAGAAGGTTGCGCGGCATATTGTTCGGGTGATGGAGACCCGCAAGCAGGAAGTAGATCTGCCGTGGATTGGTGCGCTCGGAGGGCGGCTGTATGGGTTGTTTCCGAGAATATCGAACCGGATTGCGGCTAAAATGCTGAATAAGAAATAAACATGTGGATGTTGTTAGGATAGGCAACCATTGGCGATTCCGATGGTTGGCATGGCGAAGTCCGCCCACTCCTGTTCGATTGGGATCAGGAGAAGGCGGACTTTTTGTGTGCTGAGCACGATTGGCATGCTTCAAATACTACTCGTCTTACTGCTCGTCGCCTTCATTGGCACGGTGAGCCTCATTCATTTGCTTAATTTCCTCGAACAGTGCACGAACGGCCGCCTTGCCCTCTGGATTGGCATTGTTCCAATGACGGGTTAAGTTGGGCATTGTTTTGTGCATATGATTATAGAGCGCCCACATTTTCACTTTTTCTACCGTTGCAGTGTCAGTGTGTCCGGTAAGCAAATCGGCATATTTCTCCAGAAGCGCATCGAATGAAGCGGATAGGTTGTCGGTCATTTGCAGATACCTCCTTACTTTTTTGGATGTGCATGTTTAGGCTATCATAACGAGCAATCATTTGGAAAGTTGGAGTGAAGACTTCTTTTCGATATAATGGGTACAGCGAACAATGGGAAGGTATGTTCATTTGTCATGAATCAGCGCCTTCCATAGAGAGGAACGATACAAGTTGAGTACAACATTTGACACATTTGCAATACGAGAAGAGCTGAAGCTTCGGCTGGAGGCCAGACATATTACGGAGCCATCACCCGTGCAGGCTGCGGCAATTCCTGCTGCATTGGAAGGACGCGACGTCCTTGCACAATCACAGACGGGTACGGGCAAGACGATTGCGTATTTGCTTCCTGTCCTAACCCGGATTCAGCAAGATGCACGATCAACACAGGCCGTGATTATAGCGCCTACCCAAGAACTTGCGATGCAAATTGTTCGGGAAGCGGAATATTACAGTGAGGGCAGCAGCATTCAAATTGCGTCGCTGATAGGCGGTGCGGCATTGAAGCGCCAGGTAGAGAAGCTGAAGCTTCACCCGCAGCTTGTCATTGGTACTCCGGGCCGGATTCATGAATTGATTGAGATGCGCAAGCTGAAGATGCACGAGGTGCGCACCATCGTCGTGGACGAGGTCGATCATGTACTGCAGAAGGGCGGTGCGAGCGATACTGATTCGATTATGCGCAGCGCGCTGCGTGATCGTCAGCTCCTGTTCTTCTCCGCTACCCTGCCTGCTGAGGTGAAGGCTCTTGCGGAACGCTGGATGCAAGATCCCGTTAACATTGGCATTGAGCCGGAGAAGCGGATAGCGGATACGATTGAGCATCTTGTATTTGTATGCGAGGAGCGCGATAAGATTGATATGCTGCGTCGTCTCGTTCGTCATTGGAATCCCAAGCAGGCAATCGTATTCATCAATGACTCATCTGAGATTGCTGAATGGGAGCAGAAGCTGGGCTATGCGAACTTGTCAGTTGCTTCGTTATACGGAGATGCGCCGAAGCAGGAGCGGGTGAATGTCCTGCGCCGCTTCCGTGAGGGACAGTTCCAGTTGCTGTTAGCTACAGATGTAGCTGCACGTGGATTAGATATACCGGATCTGCCGTATATCTTCAGTGCTCAGCCTGCATTGAATGCGGAACATTATGTTCATCGTGCAGGGCGAACAGGTCGCATGGGACGTCAAGGTGTGTCCGTCAACCTGATCTCTCATCGTGAGCAGTTCATTATGCGTAAATTCGAACGTGAGCTCGGAATCGTTATCCATGAGCGCGACTTCTATAACGGTCGCATCTTCGAGCCGAATGATGCATCACGTCGTCCGAAGACGAAGCCAGCTGCCAATCATCAGCCGAGCAAGTCGTCGGCTGGGTATCGCCCGCCGTCAAAGGACAAGCGTTCTGGCAAGGACAAGGATAAAGGCGCACCTAAATGGCTGAAAGAGAAGAAGCGCCAGTAATAATAGCAATGGAATGAACTCGAACGAGGAACCGCCGCAGATAATGGATCTGCGGCGGTTTTTTTTTGCGTAATCACTATCTATCTCATATTCATTTATTTCGGGCATTGGCACTTCTGCCATTCGCATAGGGATTTTTCCATATTTATCGATAACCATTGCTCTCATATCCTAATTCCTCTCATATCCTAATTCCTCCATATAACTCTATATTATATTTCTAATCATCTACGAATGAACGTCTAGTGTTTGCCATTGGAAAATTCAAGATACAACATATACGAGTCTTCACTTGTATCTTCGACTTAGGGTGAATCTATGACGAGCACAAAAAAGATGGAGAAAACATGGAACAATTCTTGAATCCAAGAAACCAAATGGCTGGTAATATCGTCTAATTAGATAGGGGTATGTACAAATGAGCATATATCTTGTTTCTTGTGCGAAAAATAGGAAGGGGAGAATGAGTTGGCGTCAAAGTGGAAAATAGGGGTGCTGCTGCTTACGGTAGTAGCTTTAATGAGTGGCTGTCTCGGGGAAAAACCGGTGCTAGAGCAGCTGGAAGAAGGGAAAGGTAAGATTAAGGTCGTTAGTTATAACGAGGAATCTTTCTATAGTGAGTATGGAAATTATTTCAATATTAAATACCCGGATATCGAATTTGAAGTCGTTAGCTATCAAGAACTGTATGCCAACAATCAGGATGGCGAACCATTTGATTATGATGAAGAAATGGAAAAGTTCATAGAAAAAAATAAGCCGGATGTGCTTCTCTTAAACGATAAGCTGTTCGAAAAGTATGCGCAAAGTGGAAAGCTGTATGGTCTTGATCAAATTATTAGCCAAGAAAAATTTGATTTGGAAGGCTACATGCCAGGCCTAATTGATATGATCCGCTCCAAGGGGAACGGTACTCTATATGGATTGGCGCCGTCCTTCTATACGAATGTACTGTACTATAATCGAGATCTATTTAAGGAGCATAATGTAGAGCCGCCGAGCAACAAGATGAGCTGGCAGGAGATTATCGACTTGTCCAAGCGATTTACTTCTATCGGTTCGGGAGACAATCAAGTCTATGGATATTATCAACCCTATGGAGACTTACGATCTGCCGTGAATCAAATCGTCTCATCCTCTGCATTGAATCTATTCGATACGAAGGGCGAGAAGCTGCTTATTAATTCGGATGGATGGAAGAAGGCAATTAAGATGGCAACAGATGCCGTGCGCGACAAATCGATTGGCATTCCATCTTCCGAGCAAAGAAGTATGTCGGATGATCCGTTCTTCCAGGGTAAGGCGGCGATGGTAACGGAGGGGACTTGGTTTGCACAGCAACTCAGGGATCGCCCTCGTTATGATAAGAAGGTAAAAGAAATCAATTGGGACATCGTAACAGCACCAATCGATCCTTCGAGTCCTGACGAATCAAGTAATGTGGGCTTATCTGATATTTATGGGGTTGCAGCTGATTCCCCAAATAAGCGTGCGGCCTGGGAATTCGTCAAGTTCATAAATGGGCCTGAAATGGCGAAGGCTTCTGCACGTTCCATGACTGGCCGTATTCCAACACGTAAGGACTATTTCAAGGAGATTGATGGCCGCAGCACAGAGCCATTTTACCTATTGAAACCTAAATTGGGTGCATCCTCATCAGGCTTTTGGAATAGTAAAATTCCAGAGAAATTCCATGAGGGCTTCATGCCATTAGTAAATACGTCGCTACAAGCGGTAGTCGATAATAAGAAGACGGTGGATGAAGCTGTAGCTGAATTGGAAACGAAGGGGCAGCAAATGCTTAATAAAGCGAATGAAGAACAAAAGGCCAAATCAAAAGATAAAAAACAATAGAATCTGAATCAAGATTCATTACAGATCCATCATAGAACCTTCTATGGTGGATTTTTTTATTGACTTATAGATCGGATGGAAGTAGCGGGGAAAATTGATTTCTTTCACATAAAATCAATTCTATTGTTGAATGATGGAAAAATGATCTATATACTTATTGTTGATATTTGGAAAAATAGGAAGGAGAGTTGTGTGTGAAGACGAAATGGAAGCTCGTCATATTTCTACTAACGATTACTTCTATGTTAAGCGGGTGTCTCGGAGAGAAGCCCGTGTTGGAGCAGCTTGATGAGGGAAAAGGCAAAATTAAGGTTCTCTACTATAACGAGGAATCATTCTATCAACAGTATGGCAATTATTTTAATGTGAAATTTCCGGATATTGAATTCGAGGTTGTGAACTCAGAAGATATGTACGCAAATCGGAAGGATAATGAGCCGTTTGATTATGAAGCAGAAATGAAAAAGTTTCTTGATAAGCATAAGCCTGACGTCTTGTTCTTGAATGACACCATGTATGAAACCTATGCGAAGGACGGGAAGTTGTACAACATAGAGGAGATCATTGCACAGGAGAAATTTGATTTGGAAGGCTATATGCCAGGTCTTATTGATATGATTCGTGCGAAAGGGAACGGTACGTTGTATGGACTTGCTCCATCTTTCTATACGAATGTACTGTACTTCAACCGCGCTTTGTTCAAGGAGCACAATATCGAGCCCCCGCGCAATAAGATGAGCTGGCAGGAGGTCATCGATCTGTCGAAGCGCTTTACGGGTATCGGTTCAGGAGACAATCAAATCTTTGGATTGTACCAAGACTATGGAGATGTTGATCGTGTGATGGACAACATTGTCTCTACCTCTGGCTTGAAATTGGTAGACCAGAAGGGCGAGAAGCTGCTTATTAATTCGGACGGTTGGAAGAAGGCCATCACCCTTGCTACCGATGCGATACGGTCGAAGGCCGTCTATGTCCCACCACGAGATAATGGTGAGAATGGACAAATGATGCGGTTCGGTAATGATATGTTCATGAGAGGCAAGGCGGCAATGATGATTGAGAGCACGTGGTTTGCGCGTCAAATTAAGGATCGACATCGTTATGATAAGGAAGCGAAGCAAATCGATTGGGATATCGTCACGGCACCGGTAGATCCAGCAACACCTGATGAGTCTGGCAATGTGTTTTTATCTGAAATTTACGCGATATCCGCAGATTCTCCAAATAAGCGAGCGGCGTGGGAATTCGTTAAGTTCGTCAATGGTACAGAAATGGCGAAGGCTTCTTCCCGAGCGCTAAGTGGACAAATTCCGACCCGCAATCAATATTTCAAGGAAATCGACGGCAGAAGCACGGAACCGTTCTACTTGCTGAAACCGAAGTCTACCGCTGAGCGCTACAACAAAAATATTCCTATGGAATTTTACGAGCCTTATAACCAATTGCTGCGGAAAGCGTTGCAGGATATCGTCGACAACAAGAAGTCGTTAGACGAAGCGGTAGCTGAATTGGAAACAAAAGGGCAAGCCGAATTGATAAAGGCGAAAGAGGCAGAGAAGGCGCGTCTAGCGAAAGAGAAAAAAGGAGATTCGTCTTCGACGAAAACAGAGTCTACAGGCTCTACAGAATCCACTGGATCCACTAAATCAGGTGGCTAACCTGTCCGAATGATATAGATATATGACGTTACAGTACCTATTCTCCATTCCTTCTTGTGGTGAGAATAGGTACTGATCGTTTGAAGGGATGCTGTTATACTATATCTGTTGGAAAATAGAGGGTGGGAGGTCGTGTGTTGGTGAGGTGGAAATTCTGGAAGTTGAGTGCTTTACTGCTTGCAGCCATGGTGCTCGTAAGCGGTTGTCTTGGGGACAAGCCGGTGCTTGAGCCGCTAGAGGAAGGAAAGGGAAAGATTAAAGTTCTTTATTATAGTGAGGAATCATTCTATAGGCAGTATGGAAACTACTTCAATATTAAATTCCCGGATATCGAATTTGAAGTCGTTGGTATGGAAGATCTCTATTCGAGCGACGACTATCAAGAAGCACTGAAGAAAATGGTAGAGAAACATAAGCCAGACGTTATGCTTCTGAGCGAGGATATTTTTGAGACCTTTGCCGAAGATGGGAAGCTGTACGGCCTAGATGATATCATTGCACAAGAAAAGTTCGATTTAGAAGATTTTATGCCAGGCCTTATCGAGCGTATTAAAAGCAAGGGGGGCGGCAAGTTGTATGGCCTCGCTCCTTCCTTTTATACGCGAGTCTTGTATTACAATGAAGACTTATTCAAGGAGCATCATGTTGAATTGCCGAACAACAAGATGAGCTGGAAGGACGTCTTGGATTTGGCCAGACGATTCAGTGGTATTGGTTCAGGCGAGGATCAGGTCTATGGGTATTATCAGGAGTATGGGAACATGAGCAATCTGTTTCAAGATATTGTTAGCTCGTCATCTTTGAAGCAATTTGATGCGAAGGGTGAAAAGCTGCTGATTAACGCTGATGGCTGGAAACAGGCCTTTACACTGGCAACGGATGCGCTGCGAAGCAAGGCTGTATATATGCCACCTAAGGGCGAAGAAGCGCAATTTATGAATAATAACTTGTTCGTTCAAGGGAAGGCAGCAATGATGATGAGTGGTACTTGGCTCGCGCAAGAGATTGATAATCGTTCGACCTACGACAAGAAGGCGAAGAAGTTTGCCTGGAACTTCGTCACAGGTCCGATCGACCCTTCGTCTCCAGACGAATCTGCTTATGTGAATTTATCTGAAATCTATACAGTGTCTGCGGACTCAGCGAATAAGCGCGCAGCGTGGGAGTTCGTCAAGTTTGTCAACGGCAATGAAATGGCCAAGGCAGCCTCGCGTTCCATGATGGGAAGCTTGCCGACACGAATGAAGTATAAGAAGGATATTGCAGGCAAGAGCTCGGATCCGCTCTATATGCTGAAGCCAAAATCCTCCTCGGCCTATGGCTGGTGGAACAAACATGTTCCTAGCGCTTTTTATAGCACTTATGATGGTATGGTTCAGCAAGCCCTCGAAGCCGTAATTGAGAAAAAGAAATCCGTGGATGAGGCTGTTGGAGAACTGGAAACCAAGGGGCAGGCAGCGTTAACGAAAGCGCATGAAGACGAAAAAGCGCGCAAGGCTAAAGAGAAGGGCAAAGAATCAAGTTCTACTGAAAACGGAAAGTCGGGTTGATGAAATTAATAGGATTCTTGTGTGAAAAAGCCGTCTGAAAAGACGGCTTTTTATTGTTCATACAGAACGCTCTTATTGTAACAGAAATGTAAGGCCGTGATTAGAGGATATCCATTCGCTTCCTGTCAGGTTGTTCGATATAATGAGAACAGTGAGGTGAAGAGGCATGAAGCCCTTATTGAAGATTGATAGACTAACTGGCGGTTACAGTACAGGCAGACCTGTGCTGCATGATATCTCCTTGCAAGTGAATGCAGGCGAAATGGTTGGCCTCATTGGATTGAACGGCGCAGGGAAGAGTACGACGATGAAGCATATATTAGGACTACTTGAGCCGCAAGCAGGAAGCGTTGCCATACATGGGAAGACGCTGGCGGAGGATGCGGAAGCGTATCGTGCTGCTATTGCGTATGTACCGGAGTCGCCGATTCTATATGATGCGCTGACGGTGCGCGAGCATCTGGTATGGACGGCTACCGCATATGGCGTCGAACAAGGGGTATTTGAGAAGAGGGTACGGGAGCTTGCGGAAATGTTCCATATGACCGCACACCTGGATAAAGCTGCACAGCATTTATCGAAGGGGATGCGGCAGAAGACGATGCTCATGTGCGCGTTTGCTGTTCGGCCGCCTTTATATATTATTGATGAGCCTTTCCTTGGACTTGATCCGCTCGGTATTCGATCACTGCTCCAATATATGAAGCAAGTGCAGGCAGAGGGCGCATCATTGCTGGTGAGCTCTCACATTTTGTCGACGATTGAGCATTACTGTGATTCGTTCGTGCTTCTGCATCATGGTAAAGTTCTCGGAGCGGGCACGGTGCATGGAATGCACGATCAATACGAGGCCCAGTCAGGCAAGCGGGCGGAAGAGCGGCTGGAGGAGCTGTTCTATGCGTGGGTTAGCGATGAGCGCATCACTGGTTCTGTGGATGGTGTACAGCGATGACACAGACCCGAATGAAGGAGGCATCCACCGTCAATAGTCTGACAGAGGTGCTTCTACATCCTGAGGAGCTATGGGCAAGCCGCAAGCGTGAATTCTGGGGCAAGGTCATGCCTTATATGCGCTACGTCATACAAAGCGGACTCGGGGCACTCATGCTATTCGTGCTCGTGGCAGGGACGGCGTTATATGCTTCCTTTATCGAGCACATTCCGCCTACTTTTCCGATTAAGGAGGTTGCCCTGCTGCTGGTAGCGCCCGCAGTTGCCTATACGACCTATCGCACGCTGCTGCGGCCGGCCGATCTTGCCTTTCTGCTGCGCATTGAGCATCGAATGTCCGGCTATATGAAGAGAAGCGTACGCTATAGCCTATGGCCGCGAACAGTGCTCCTTATTGCTGTGTGGTGTGTATTGTGGCCGTTATACAGCCGTGCAGAGGATAACCCGAAGAACTTCATCTTTACTTTAATCCTATTGTTGATGCTCAAGGCGGTTGCTGCATTTGGCGCTTGGAAGGAGCGCCACTATAGTGACAATCGCCGTCGAATTGCTGCCCGCTACGTGCGTTATCTATGGGCTTGGGGAGCAACGGCTTGTTGGCTGTGGCTCAATATACCTGCTGCGCTTCTTGTCATCGGTGTGAGTGGGTTGGTGTACATAGGCTGGTTGGTTACAGGGAGAACGCTGCGTTTTCCATGGGAGGCGCATTTCGAAGCGGAGAAAGCACATGAGGGACGAGTTTATTTGTTTTTGAGTGGATTCGTGGATCTGCCAGCAACAGACGAACGTCGATATGCGAGACCGTGGCTCAATTTCATAGGCAATCGATTTGCATTGCGGAAGCCATTTGCCTATCGTTATTTGTTAATGAAGACGTTGGTGCGAAGTGAGCTGCTGGGCATCTTATTGAGGCTGGTCATCATTGGCGCTGTGCTTTTATATTGGACAAATGCTACAGAGTGGAGTCTCCTGCTGTATGCAGCAGTTGTATTCGTTGCAGGCACACAGATGGGGGCTGTGTTTGCCTTCCATCGACATGATGTGTGGCAGGAAGTTTACCCACTTCCCGTGCATGCACGTCATGAAGCGGCATTATATGCCAGTACCGTTGCGCATGCGCTGGCAGCCTTCGCTCTGCTGCTGCCAATTGCAGTCGGGCCATTATCGGTCTCATTCAAGCTAGCCGTGATCGGATCGGGGGTGGCTATCGTCTTGTTGACTAGATGGAAACGTTCGAAGCCGCGCAAGGATGATGAAGATTAATCGAATAGGAAGCATAAAGATTACAACATAAAGGGTTCCTAGAATAACATTTCGAAGCGTATGAACGAATTAAATAACTGCAATTGTCTATACGGGACAAGGGAGAGATGCTTTATCTGCTTCCTTGTCTTTTTTTGTCAGTATGTTTCACAAGCAGTTCATGCATATGCACTAATTCTTTATTTCGTGTCTAGTCGTACAAGCAGCGACAAGAATACGATACATTGTGACGTCATAGTTATGGTAATGGGATGGCTGAATCCGCTATCATCATCAAATATGCAGCCAATTGAATTCGGCAGGGGATGCCCGTCATGCAGATGAAGGGAGAGGTGAATGTCCGATGGAGCAAGAACGTCGTCAGCTATTGCTTGGGGCAATCATATGCAAGAGGTGCGATCGGATAATTGCCGAGCAAGATACGGAAAAAGTCATGGTGTACTATGTGGAGTGCAATAAGCGCGATTGTAGAGAGCAAACAGCAGTGATGGAGAGAGAGGTACTGTACATTGAAGCTTAGTTCGAATCAGGCGGAGCAGTGGGATAAGACGGTTGTCCAGCGTCATGGCCATTCCAACAGTACGGCTGGCATACGGATTATCGAATTGCATCAGCAGCATATTCATCATGTGGGCACATTATGGCGGGAGACGGAATACAAGAACTTCGTCCCTTATTCGCCTCAATTAGATGGCCTGCATGTTGCGCAGTGCGGCAGTTCTGCAGAAGTGCAGGCTGCTGCAGAAGCAGGGTATCACAAGTTGCTGCTGGCGCCAAGCCATAGCTTATTAATGAAGTCGGAACGTGTTCGTCTCATTCGTGAGATGCTGCTTGCTGGAACGGCGGGAGAACGTGATTCAGCGCTTCAGAAGCTGCTTCCGCTGATGACGGCCGAATATGAGCATATGTTGGCTGTCCTTCATCGACATGCTGCTATACATGGATATGTGCGTTTGCTCGATGCCCCAATTATGCAGCTGCTGCCGAGTATAGCTGATTTGGAGTTGCGAATGGGAGTAGTTCAGCGCTTTGCGGCCGATTCCGATCTATCAGTGGAACGGCACCGTCTGCATCAGCAGTGGTTGAAGCTTAAGCAATGGAAGCAGTGGCTTCATTCCGGAAACGGGGACAAATGCATGCTGTCGAGCGCAGTTGTGGAATGGATCGATATGCAGGCAGAAGCCTTGTTCCGGGCTGAGCAGCGCTTGGCGAATCAAGGGTATGATATTCAATTAACGGTGCTGCTGCCGTATGAAGCGGGGAGCTGGAAGCAGCATGTCGGCTGCGTCCGTCTGGCTGCCGAGCAAATTCTTGGTGTTCACGCCACACGTAGTTACCCGATTGTCGGGATCCGAATAGAGCATGCGGTTAACGCCTGGGAGAATATGTCACAATCTGGAAGGCTTGGTGGATTGGGCGGGCAGTTCGTCTTACCGGAAATCGATATGGACTGGGAAGAAGTTGATTTCGTTTGGATGAGTCGGGGAGGGAAGCCGACGAATGAAAACGATCATTTCTAGATGATCGTTCATAATATAGCTCGAACGGTGGAAAGGCCAGTGACGGTGTGGAAGCTGCCGGCACTGGCTTTATTTGAATTTAGAACAACCGGCTCAGACATCGCTTGCTTCCTGTGTCTAGTTCAGAGATCGGAGGCACGATACAGCGTCGTCCGAAGCTGTCGAGCAGAATCATTCCCCCTTCTGGTGAAGGCTGGACGTGCTCATGCAAAGTTTCCAGCTCGAGCCTCATTGTTCCTCTATCAGTGATAACCTCCCATTTCCACACATTGTTCTTCTCATGTATGCTCACGATACTCTCCACTCTAGGAATGAAATACCGACGCTTCAGCTCGAGCTGAATAGCGTCTTGACTGCTGGAATCCAGCTGCTGCAAGTCGCGTACAATGCCAATTTCCTTGCCATCACGATCTCGTACAGATAAGTAGCATAAGGCGTGAGAGAATGGAAATGCCCGATAAATTGATACTTCCGTTGTTGCCGTATCTCCATCCCTAAGCTCCAGCAGGCCTCCTTCACTGTGGCGAAAGGATACGGTGGGAGGGAAATAGCGGATATCTTCCGCAAATGCGCTTATGGAAGTGGCGGACTGATCATGATCGTTAGTGTTGTTCGCTGACTGGTTGCGGATATGTTCTTCCAGCTCGGCTTGATGGAGCGGTTCTTGGACATGTTCATCAGGCAAAGAGATACTCCCCTTTCATTTCAGACATTTCCTGTTGAGCCTGCACAAGCTTCGCGTATACTCCATTCTGCGAGAGAAGCTGATCGTGGGAACCGACTTCCACGAGCCTGCCTTGATCCAGGACAATAATACGAGTGGCGTGGCGGAGCGTAGACAGCCGATGAGCAATAGCAAAGGTCGTGCGCCCACGAATGAGTCTCATCATCGCTTCTTGAATCTGGCGCTCTGTGGCGGTATCGACAGAAGCGGTAGCTTCGTCGAGAATCAGGATTGCCGGATCATGGAGAATTGCGCGTGCAATGGCAATCCGCTGCTTCTCACCGCCGGATAATCGTGCTCCGCGTTCGCCGACTCGAGTATCATAACCATCGGGCATTCGGATGATGAAGTCATGTGCATTCGCTATCTTGGCGGCACGCATAATTTCCTCTGGAGATGCGTCAGGCTTCGCATAAGCAATGTTCTGGGCTACAGAACCATCGAATAGAAAGGTTTCCTGAAGAACGACTCCGATATGCTGACGCAAGCTTTCCTGCTTCATGTCTCTAATATCGATCCCGTCGATGCGAATGAGACCGCTGTAAGGATCATAGAAACGGCAGAGCAAATGAATGAGCGTGGACTTCCCTGCTCCTGAATGACCAACGATACCGATCATTTCTCCAGGCTGTACAGCAAGCGTAAGCTCCTTCAATACGGGACGATGCTTCTCGTAACCATAGCTAATATTCTCGAATTGTACGGCTCCGCGTACAGATGGGAGCGCCATAGCTTGCTCTCGGTCAGGTACCTCGGGCTTCATATCGATAATTTCAAATATGCGGCCTGCGGCAGCAAACGCCCGGCTGGTCCAGTTTACGGCTTGACTGAACCATTTCAGTGGGCCAAAGAACATACTCAAGTAACCAATGAACGCCATAAGTGTTCCAAGTGTCATATGTTGACCAAGTACGGATTGACCCCCAACGAACCAGACGAGCAGCAAACCAGATTGTGTCACAAGGGAGAACAATGGGAATACACCTGCCCAAAGTCCGTCTACACGAATGGACTGCTTCATTAACACATCATTCGCCTCATGGTAACGACTTCTTTCTGTGCTCTCTTGTCCGAATGCTTTTACGACGCGAATGCCTTGGAGTGTATCGCCTACAATCGTGTTGATGCGATTAAGCGCTCTCCAGTGGATGTACCAGCGCTGATGAATGAATGGCCAGATGACAAAAGAGAAGAAGATGACGATGGGAGCTGGGACGAGTGCGAGCAAAGTAAGCTGCCAATTGAGTGAAGCCATCATGGTGAAAATGGAGATGATGAGCAGAATCTGGCTGGTAACCCATACGACGCCATCGTTCAAAAATTGACTGAGTGCGTCGGCATCATGGTTGACTCGCCCAATGAACTGTGAAGTTTGGCGGCGATCAAAAAATCCGAGCGACAGCTTCATCAGAGAACCATATACATCCTCACGGATATTATGCATAAGCTTACTGCCGGTATGTACGCTGATATAGCCGCGAACGGTCGTCATGACAGAAAGTGTGAGCTGAACAAGACCAAGCATCAGTACGAGTGCGAGCAGGGATGCGGCGGGATGTGTCGTCTGCAGGACATCATCGACGATAATTTTCGTGAGGTAAGGAGGGATAAGTTCAATTAACGTTGTGGCGATGACGAGCAATGAGGCAATCGACATCCATTTCTTAAAAGGCTTCGCGTAGTCCAGCACTCTCCTGAATGCCTTGCCCTTATCGGTGCAGCGTAGGCAGCTTTCGTTCTGGTTAACGAGTCGTGCCCCACATTTGGAGCACCGCCGCGGCATGTCATCCACGGATGGAAGCGGCAGTTCATCTCCCTGAATGATTGCTTGAATCAGTCGGCAAGCGAACGCGAACTTCACATTTTCCATCGATGTGTATCGAACCAGTACGATCGAACCGTGCTCAGTATCTGCGATGAGCTGCGAGCTGCCTATCGCATCATTCGTTCGGCACCTTTTGACAACGCTTACAAAAATGCGTTTTTCTAATTTTCCGGAAGAGGTGCATATGAAGATTTCATCTTGGGAAATCAGCAGCCAGCGTTCAGATAATGTAGCATCGTCCTGAATATCGGCTCTCCCGCAGAAGAGCAGTTCAGCCGTGGTCATGCCTGCGGTCGCGAATGGCGGTGATTCGATAAAACGCAAGGATATCCCCCTTTTCTATAAGAATTATTAATATTGGGAAATTGTAACATACAAACTTGTGTTAGGGGAGGGGGATATCGTATAGCTGCATAATGTTGGAGGAAAGATTCAAGATAGCACAGAGATCGGATCTGAAATAAAAAGAGCCGCCTAAGGAGCAGTGTTCTACTCCTTAGGCGACAATTGTTCGTTGCACGATAATAGGGCTGCTGAATTGCACGAACAAGCACAGGGTGCTATTTCGTCAGATCAAGAATCCCTTGATAGATTGTATCAAATAATTGCTCTAATTGGTTCTCCTCAATACAGGAGAACGCAACACGCAGATCGGTATCGCCAAGAGCAATTGTGCCGACACCATACTGCTCGAGCAAGTGTGTGCGCAAGGTTTCGGCATGTACATTTTGAAGCTTCAAGCACATGAAATATCCGGAGTTGAATGGATAATAGCTTAGCACATCTCCGTACTTGCCGCTGTCAAGCAGCTCCTTCACTTTGTTCGCACGCGCCTTCATCAGATTGAACTTGGCTTGCTTCTGCGCTCCGTACTCTGGAGAGTTCAGCGCATGGAGCACGAACGTCTGCGAAGGATGAGGGCCGCTGGATATAGTAGCCCGAATGATCCCGATTGTCTTCTGCTCCAAAGCAGCGAGCAGTGCTTCGGACTCAGCTGCGTACGTGATGAAACCTACGCGGAATCCCCATACATACTCTTCCTTCGTAGCTCCATCGACCTTAATTGGCAGGATGTTAGGATGAATGGAAGCCAATTTGCCAAATAAGGATTCATGCATGGAGTCTTCGAAGAAGAGACCGAAGTATGCATCATCTGTTACCACGACGAGACGCATGCCTGCTTCTGCTGCTTCAAGCAAGGCCGCAGCGATCTGCTCGCCTTCTTCTCTTCCAGGTGTATAGCCAGTTGGGTTATTCGGGAAGTTCAAGACAACGATTGCCTTACCCTTGTCCTTATTGGCAAGCAAGGCATCGCGAAGTCCTGCACTATTGAATTTCCAATTGTCATTATATAACGGATAGTAGACCATCTCTGCATTGCGGCGAATGCCGAACGTGAGCTCGTAGTTCTCCCAGTTCTTCTCTGGAAGCACCACAACATCGCCCTCGTCCGCGAACAGATCCGCAACGATGCTGAGTCCGTGCGTCAATGCATTCGTCACAATCGGATTGCTGATTGTTACATTGCTAAGCGA
This sequence comes from Paenibacillus sp. NAIST15-1, assembly GCF_001894745.1. GTDB lineage: Bacteria > Bacillota > Bacilli > Paenibacillales > Paenibacillaceae > Paenibacillus_B > Paenibacillus_B suaedae. Next base: position 13,841 of record NZ_BBYF01000012.1, on the reverse strand, counting down.
TGGGTTCTCCGTAAGCATTTTTTCTTTCCATGCTTTGCGCAGTTCAGGCTTGCCTGCTGGCGGTGCATAGGGATAGATATCAGCAGGGTCATAGGCAGACAACGTATCCTGAATGACGCTTAGGTGCATTGGGGTATTGCCTTCCGTAGCGATGCCAATTGTGGCATTGAATGCCTTGGCCTTGCTTTTGGCTTCTGCTGATTGGCTCAGTATGCCTTCCTTCGGGAAGTAGATTTGCTGCGCGAGCCGGGAGAGCATGGCATAAATGTTGGGATTGTGCTGTTGAATTGTTTCGTTCAATTGTTGAGCCAGTTGATTCATGGCGTCCATCCTTCCACCATCATTGTAAGAGGGCCCATTCCATGCATGCATGGAATACGCCCTTGAAATACTTTCTTCATTATAGCATTATGGCTCTTCATTCGTCACGATGAATTGGTTATCATTACCTATAAGCGGCATACAAAAACGATACGCCTAATATTTGATGAGTAAAGAATGAGGTTCAAATTTTGCAAAAGTGATGGTACTATAGTGAAATAGTGCAAATTTTTCGAGCAATCCTACATGAAATTGGCTTAATTATGATGGAGAAGAGACCATGTTAGAGAGAAAGAAGGGGGCACTACCGTGTTACAAGCATCGCCGACGCAGTACATTCTGAAGCCGGCTTGCGCGAAGATTACATGTGAACCGAACTGGAAATGGCAGAAGCGAGAGAAGCCAATGCCGAACTATGACCTGTTCTATGTATGGAGTGGGGAGGGGGAGCTGACGCTGAATGGCGAAGTCTATGAGATTCGCAAAGGCAGCTGCTTCTTATTCCGTCCGGGGGATCACACATCCGCAACACATAATCCGCAAAAGCCGCTGACATTAACTTATATTCATTTTGATGTGGATGCATCATTGTCGGACATTCCCATGTCCTATCGAGAACTGCACGAAACGGTTGACTTCGAACATTTGCTTGCCAGATATGTGCGCTTGTTCTTGCGGGATACGTATGGTGCAGAGATTGAAGCTCAGCTTGTGCTGAAGCAGTTGATGATACATCTGCTGCGCGCAGACAAGGAAGAGCCGGATGAGCGGAAGACGAGTCATCAGCTTGCGGAATCCATCCATGAAATTGCGAATTATATCAGGCAAAATCCGGGTGCCAATCATCGTATTCAGCATTTGGCGAAGCGAGCGCAGTTGTCCCCGCGTTATTTCTCAGTGAAGTTCAAGGAACTGATCGGGATGTCTGTGCAGACGTATATTATTCGTTCTCGAATTGAACGAGCGGAGCATCTGCTGCATCATGCTGGAATGAATGTGACGGAAGTGGCGGATGCATTAGGATACAGAGATATTTTCTTCTTCAGCCGCCAGTTTAAGCAATATACAGGACGGAGCCCGTCCGAAATTCGATAAAAGGATCATACAAGCTGCTTTGGGCACTATTGTCCGGGCAGCTTTTTTGTTAGATATGGTTTTGCTCTAAAACGACAACCTTATCTGCCTACATAATGATTAGAATTGTTAAGGAACGATAAATTCAGCACGAGGTTATCGACAAAAGGTGTTCACTAGTTTACTTTTAATAGTAGAAAGTGCGAGTCGAATAAATATTCATTTTGTTGGAATGTGAGGGATTTACAAGAGATATATATAATGATAGAATTAAGACAATAAATTCCATAATAAGGAGGTGATGGAGTGGGTTCCATCAGTGCTGTTTATTCGACATTAGGAGAATTAATTCAACGTTATCGGTATGAACGGTCAATGACGCAGGCGAAGCTGGCGGAGTTGACAAGAATTAACCGAGGCAGCATCTCCAAGATTGAGAATGGGGACATTAAACGGCCTGATTACGCGACCATACAACCCATTATTTCCGTTCTGAACGTGCCCTTGCGCGAAGTGATTGATGCTTTGTCCTTGACTGACCATCGTTCAGACACTTGGTTCGGATTATTGCATAATTCAACATCGAGTGGGGATTACTCCTTGTCAGCTGAGATCGCTTCCTATCTATTAGCATCCCGCAATGAAGAGAGCGAAGTTCTGCTAGGCAAGCTTTTTCAAATAGTTCAGGAAATATCGAACGATAATGAGCTGAAGCTCTCATTACTGAACATCGTTATTACCTATGCACGAAGTCATGGAATTCAACGCTTCGTTGCGAGAGGAACTTTACATAAGTATTTAATTGAGCGGGACGATTTCTCGAAGATGGAGGCAACCTATCAATCCGGACAGTATGTGCTCCATTATGTCGAATTTCTATCTCGTGAGGAGAAAGCCACATTATATTACAAGCTTGGCGTTCATGCGTTTAATTTGGGCCTGTACAATGAATGTATAGAGTTATGTAAAAATGCAGTCATTCAAGAAGATGTGGAAAGCAGTTTTAGCGCATACTCTACTTTAGCGATTTGTTCGTCATATTTTGAACTTGAGCAATATGATATGGCGGAAAAATATTTGAGAACATTTAGTTTGTTCAGCTTTCCTTTCGTGCAGAAAAATGTAGACTATATGACTGCTAGATTGAATGAGAAAAAAGGGAATATTCGCTTGGCAATCCAACAATTTAAGGATTGCTTAGAACTTCCATCCTATAGATTAAATGCTGTGAACTCGCTGTTAGAAATATATCGTTTGCATAATGATATTGATTCAGCAACTGAACTGATTAAACGTGAATCAGAGTATTTAGTTCAACACTCTGAAAGTCCGATTATTGTTTCTGGACGTGCACATTATTTTTTGAATAAAGGAAAATATTTGTGTGATACAGGTGATGTAAGAGAAGCAATTCAGAATTTTATTACAAGTGCTACTATGTTTGTGGAATTGAGCGAACATAAAAAAATTTACGAGTGCTTGGAACATATTTTTTGTCTAATTGGATCTTTTAGTAACGATCTTGACCTGATGAAACAAGTAAATATTTTATTTGCTGACTTAAAAAAATAAGGAGGAAAAATCATTGAAACAAAAATTAATTAAGTTATTCGTACCATTTGTTGTGGCCTCACTTATTCTAATGCCTACACTTACAAATGGGTACCAAGCGAAAAATGATGTTCGAAAGAATGTTCAATCATACAGTAATGAGGCCGTTTACCAGAGTGATCAGTTTTATATGTTCTCGGGAGGAAAGGATGCAGAAATAGCTTGGTAGCAATTAATTAAGGACGCTAACTCTAGCGTCCTTTTTTTGTCGTCTACTATGCATCGCAACAAATGTTGAACAGCGTCGAATATATCTTATTTTAGAGAAACATAGTGAAACAAGCAGAATGTTATATAATGACAATGATACATAATTGTCGGATAATAGAAACAATCACTATAATATAGAATCTCATTAAAAGGGAGGCTAACAAGATGAGGTTTTACTTTGATATCCCAACTAATGAAATCAGTTTATCGGATGAAATACTGCTGGACGAAATCGAAAAAGCTCGTGAACAGTTGCAGGAAGCACTCGAAGAGGGCAAAACTTTCACTGACGTAGAGGTCATTGAACTTAGTCAGAGGCTCGATGAGTATTTGGTTGAAATCCAAAAGAAAAGACTGCTGAAAAAGGCGATCTTGGAAATTGATATTGCTGGATAAGAGCTAGTGGCCAATGTATGACTGATATCCTGTAGGCGGAGGAAACATACATGCGTTCCGTTATGGAGTATGAGAAACTAGGGGAACTAATACGATGTTACCGGAATAGGGAGAATAAGACCCAGCAGGATTTTGCAAAAGAAGCAGGTATAGACCATGACAGTGTTATCGCAATTGAAAAAGGGGAAATTCCATTAGAACATGCAGTGCTGAAGTCACTTCTTGCAGTGCTGCATATCCCGATGGCCGAAATAGTGGCTCATCTTGTGACAGAAGAAGTTAGTACAGAGTTATGGCTGTCGCTATTAGAGGCATCCTTGCCTAGTCAGGATAGGCGTTTATGCGAAGACATTGTTGTACACGTATTGGCTTGCTGTAATGAGGACTGTGAAGATTTGCTGCTGAGGCTATATCAAATGATTCAAAAATGGACTGGTAGCATTGAAATGCGGCTTGAGTTACTGGACAATGTGATTTCCTATGCTAGATCACGAGATTTACAGAGCTTGGTTGCAAAAGGACTGTTTTATCGGTATTTAGTGGAGCGGGACGATTTTATTCGACTGGATGAGACTTATGGGTCTGGTCAAGCAGTGCTTCGTTATGTTGAACTGCTCTCGCGTGGCGAGCGAGTAATCTTCTATTACAAGTTAGGCGTTCATGCGTTCAACATAGAACGATTCTATGAAAGTATAGAAATAGCTAAGCGAGGGATCGATGAGGATAGCTCAGAGAGCACCTACAAGGCATACGCTAACTTGCTTATTTGTTCTTCATATTTCCGTCTTGAGGATTATGATAAAGCCGAAGAATATTTACTAGCTTTAAGCCGGTTTCCTTTCTCCTTTGTTCAAGAGCATGTCGACTTTTTAACAACCAAACTCTATGAAAAAAGAGGAAACATAGATTTGGCAATTAGCCAATTGCAAAGATGTTATAAATTGTATCCTTCAAAGATTTGCAGCGTAAATGCACTTCTTAGATTATATCTATCCCAAAACGATAGTACTTCCGCCAATCAATTACTCCAGCAAGAGCAAGAGTACCTCGATGTAGATTATTTAAATCCAATCTCTATAAAAGGACACGCCTATTATTTCATCAATAAAGGGAAATGGATGCATCGATGGGGGAAAAACAGTGAAGCCATTGATTGTTACATCCAAAGTGTAAGCATGTTTGTTGAACTGACCGAAGCTGATGAAGCTTTGTTACGAAAGATGGAGCGCACACGGTTGAAGATGATGAATGCAGCCAAAACAGGACGGAATTTAACAGATGTCTCTGTTGTGCAGCTCAGTCAAGAGCTTGATACCTATATCGTTGAAATACAGAAAAAAGGGATATTTAAGAATTCTCTATTAAGAGATTAATGAAAAAGAAGCACAATTGATCTCTTTTGTTTCCAGATAGAGATTCACTCACGAGTCATCAAGCAAGTGTAATGGAGGATACATGCATGGGGGTTGTAAAACTGAGAAATGAGACCTTGGGGGAGTTGATTCGTCGTTATCGAGATGAATTGAATATGACTCAGCAGGAACTTGCGAACAGGTCAGGTGTAAATAACAAGAGAATTTCGTTCCTGGAATATGGCGGAGCTCCACGAGATTATGCGATCCTACAACCCATTTTCTCTATTTTACATATACCTGCTCATGAAGTCGTAACGGCTCTTGCCAATATGAAGATTCATTCGGAGATATGGTTCTGTCTGCTGCAGCAACTCGTGTCGTCCGAAGACGATATCTCACTGGCTAGAGAAGTAATGGCTCATCTAATGGCCTCTCTGGACGAGAATTCAGAAGTTAGGTTTGGAAAACTATTAAGCATTGTACAAAAAGGAATAGGCAACCTAGAGTCTCGGTTAGAATTAATGGATGATGCAATTATGTATGCTCAAAGGCAAGGCTGGCAGACATATGTTGCAAAAGGATTGTTCTATCGGTATTTAGTGGAACGGGATGATTTCAGTAAAATGGAGGAAACCTATCAATCGGGGAAGCAGGTACTTGCCTATGCTGAAGATCTGACCTGCGAAGATCGTGTTATTCTATATTACAAGTTAAGTGTTCACGCTTATACACTGCGCAAGTATAATGACAGTATTGAATTCGGTAAACTACTGCTGGCCTGTGATAAGACAGAGAGTACCTATAAAGCTTACTCCATTTTACTGATTAGTTCTTCTTACTATTATAAATCTCAATTTGAATTGGCAGAGAAGTACCTCAATCGTATTCGATTGACACGCTTCCCGTTCCTGAAGGATCATGTAACTTTTATGCAGGCCAAGCTTCATGAGCAACGGGGAGAAACGGAATCAGCTATCTACCATTTGCAGCTGTGTATGGAGTCATCGACTTACCAATTAAATATTGTAAACTCACTACTTCATATCTATCTTCAACAACGAGATATAGATGCAGCACAACATTTGCTCCAAGGTGAATCAGACTATCTGGAAGAAGACTTCTCCAATCCTATGAAGATCAATGAACTTGCAAACTATTACATTAACAAAGGGAAAGTTATGAGCGGAATAAATAGACAGAAAGAAGCTATCGATTATTTCAAAAAGGGGATATCCATGTTCACTAGATTAACGGAAACGGATGAGGCCTTGCTGAGACAATTGGAGCAGACACGATTGAACATGATCAGTGCTGTAGCGGATGGCCGGAATCTGACAGATGCTACTGTCGTTCGACTTAGTCAAGAGCTGGACGGTTATATTGTGGAATTTCAGAAAAAGAGCATTTTAAAAAGAGCATTGTTAACTACTTAAAGAAAGTTATAGCGCTTTTCTTTAGTAGTCGGTGCCTGAGAAAATGAGCACAGAAAAAGGGGCTTTTCCAATTGCCATGGTTCATGGCCTATGGAAAAGCCCCTTTTCAGTAAGATGCTATTGAACGCAAGTAGGGTTAGCTCTGTGTCTTCTGTACACGTTCAGTCTTCGCATGGAACGTCCCCAAGCAATCTCCCATTCTAACCTTGGCGCCGAGCGCTAATCCCTCCAGGGGCTCGAATGTGTTCGTTTCTGTCAGCAGCACAACGGTTGATCCGAATTCAAAATAGGCAAGATCCTGCCCCTTCTCGTAGCTGGACTTCACTTTATCATCCGAATAACGGATGCTGCTCACATTGAGTGCCCCAACTTTCACAACCGCTACTTCACCTTGTCCATGTCGTATGTACGTGATAAGTCGTTCGTTGCGGCTAAGTACACGCGGCATATGATGCAGACCAAAATCATTTACTGGATAGACACGCCCAGGCACATGTTCGCTCTCCACAGTGGTCCCCGTAACGGGGGCGTGAATACGATGATAATCGGAAGGACTTAAATACAGCACGAAGCAATAGCCATGACTATATTTTTGTCGATGAGGAGAGTGGTTCAGCATCTCATCGAGTGTATAATCCTGTCCCTTCACATTAAATATACTGCCTTCCTGAATTGGGCCCATACCTGTAATCACTGCATCTACAGGGCTAGCAAGCTGGTCCTCTGCAGCAGAAATAGGACGCATATCTGGCTTAAGCTTGCGTGTGAAGAATTCATTCAAAGTCCCGTATTGATCCATAGGCTTCTCAGCTTCCTCAACACGGATATTGTACGTCTTCGCAAAGGTTGGAATAAATCGGCGGCTTAATCCGGAGTTGGCGAAGCGGCCTGCGATGCGAGATACCCACTTGCGTGAGGATAATTCAGTTAGTAGCCGTAAAAATCTTTTTTTCATTGTTAATTAATCACCTGGTTTATAAGACACCTGAATGAAGGGCGTCCTGTATTTTTCAGCCTCAAGAAACAGAATAAGAAGCATGTTTCCTGTGGACTATCTTGACACAGAACGCCATCATTTTCAATATGATCCTACACAACGCTAAGAATAAATAGGGTTATTGACTTGCTTGACGAAGCAGAGATGCGCCATAGGCAATGGGATTCACATAGGTTGCTCTCCAACATTCAAGTAAATTAGCCTCACGAAAACTGTAACGTTGATCTCGTCCATTGCATTCGATAAATAAAGGAACTCCATCAGGAGAGATCCCAATATCTAGTCCTAAGTCTGCAAGATGGGGCAGGGTGTGTGATAGCCGTGAAGCGACATCTAAGGAGAAGCGGCTGATTCGTTCGCGAAGGATATCAAGCGGAATATAAGGCAGTGCAGAAGCTGCCAGCAGTTCAAATGGATAGACTGTTCCGCCTTGAGCTACGTTCGTGACGAATGTATGCGATGGTGCAACCTTGCCCACGATTCCTGTGATTTTCCATTCTCCGGTTCCGTCTCGTTGTACGGATACACGCAGATCGAAGGGTCTACCCTTATAGCAAACGAGCGGCAAGAGCTGTTGAACCAAAAAGGCCTTCTTCAGCATTTGGGACTTCACGGATGCGGGCAATTTCCCCTTAGGCATCTCGACGGTTCTCCACTTACGGCCCCCTGTTGACGTTCGCAGCATGTAGGTCGTTCTCCACCCTTTGCTTGTTCGCTCAATTTTGGTGAGCCCTCGTCCTATGCTGCTGTTATTAGGCTTCAGTACAATCGCGTCATAGCGTTCCATGAGTCTGGCGATAGAAGAACGAGTTGCGAGGGTTGTGTCGGGCAAATGTGGGGCGATCATATGATCTGCCTTGAGTACGTTGTGAATGCTCATTTTGCCGTATCGATTGACCTCGTTGAATAAGATAATATTCGCTTGAACCAGAGTGCGGATACGCGCACGTGAAGTGGGACGTAAATAAATCGCTCGGTTATGAATGACTCGTGGAATAGGCATGCGTCGGCGAACATAGCCAGTCGGCCCTTTTACATATGCGGCTACTTCCATTCGACGGGTATTTACATCTTCAATTCGGAAGAAGCAAGGGATGATTCCGTTCTGACGCGCAGCTTCTTCATAGAACAGGATAGCTTCGTGCTTCGTCTTACCACGGATGAGTCCACGCAGCAAGGGAGCATTGAACAAAATGCCGATTCGATTATCGGACATGGTCATACCTCCTTAGGGGCAAAAATGCGATATACAAATAGCCATCGGCGATAATGCATCGTATGTATGTCCAGTATTGGCGGTATGGACGAGTGGATGAAGGCATAATGACTAAATTTGATGCTTGGCTAAGCAGATGAGGAGGAACGAAATGCATCTTCAGAAGGTGGCTGTCATCACGCCAGGAACATTCCCGATTCCTTCTGGATCGAGCAGTTCCGTTGAGCGAGTCGTGGAGCATGTGGTAAGCAAGGCTGCTCAGCGAATAGATGCACGAATTTATGCAAGACTGTGGAGCGGCCAGGAAGAGATAGACACGGTTCGGGGTGTTCCTTGTGTTCGAATTCGAGCGAGCCATGCACGGATGTACGTGCAGGGGGTTATTCGCAGCATGGCTCAGTTCATGCCTGATACGATTCAAATTGAGAACCGTCCCCGATTTGTTCTCCCTATCAAGCGTTCCTTTCCCAATGCCCAAATCATATTGAATCTTCACTCCGTCACCTTCATGAGCCGTAAGCATATTCCCCTGAAATTATTAAGGTCATCACTTCGAGCGGCAGATCGGATTTTCGTCAACAGCCGCTATTTATATCGCAAAGTTGCAGCAGTCTGTCCAAGTTGTGCTTCGCGAATCGTAGTGAATACATTAGGAGTTGACCAAGAGCGATTCCGCTCTAAATGGACGGAAGAAGGAATGCAGCGTTCTGAAGCAGGCAAGGACATGCTAGGTTGGGCGGATCGCAAAATCATTCTATATGTCGGGCGTCTTATTCCCTTAAAGGGAGTTCATCATTTATTGAAGGCCATTCCGCGTGTCATTGCGAGGCAGCCTAAGGCGCTATTTGTCATCGTCGGCAGCGCGTTTTATGGATCTGCACGGAGAACCGTCTATGTGCGTAAGCTTGAGCGTTTGGGCAGAGTGTATCCGAAGCACGTTAGATTCGTCCCTTATGTATCCCATGAACAAATACCGGATTGGTATTTGCTAGCGGATGTTGTAGTCATGCCTTCGGTCGAGAAGGAGGCATTCGGTTTAGTCAATGTGGAAGCGATGGCTTCTGGAGTTCCTGTACTTGCAACACGTGTCGGAGGCATTCAAGAGGTTGTTGCAGACGGGATTACAGGCGTGCTCGTGCGGCCGCTTCGGCTAAGCGTACGGCTTGCGAATGAACTAAATCGGTTATTGGATGATGATGAACGAAGAAAGAGAATGGGGGAAGCGGCTGTGGAACATGTACAGAATCATTTTACATGGGACAAAACAGCCGAGCGGTGGGCTAACGAAATAGGCGCTCCTGCAGAGCAATAGATTCATACGTATAGGCGAGTGTCGGGGAGAGCACTGGGTGCATATGATGGATTAGGTGTAGGTAGAAGCCCATCGGAAAGGAGAGAGTGCAGCGTGAAAAAGAAAAAAGGGAGCTTGTCCCCGAAAGGAAAGAGGCCTTCCTATTATGTAGATAATCCGAATAGGTCGGAGCTGAAAATGTTGGATCGATTATCGAAATCTAAGCCTAGTTTGGATCAATTATCGAAATCTGAGCCCCATTTGGATCAATTATCGAAATCTAAGCCCGATAGTGTTGCACATTCCAAGAAAGCTAACATCAATGCGTTTGCGACAGCACAGGAAGAAATGAACCATTTGATGAAACAAGCAAAGCTGGCTCTTCAGCAGGCAAAGAGAGGCAATGTTGCCATGAAGCAGCCCACAGCAGGTGAAGGTTCTTCGAAGTCGAAGACACCATCTTTGGATGCCCATGTAAGTAGAGAAGAGAACATACCAACGCCTGTACCTCCATTCACTATATCCCCAGACATTGAGCATAGCGAGCAGAAGGCACAGTCCACTCAAGTTTCGGAAGTCGAAGCTTCCACACTCACTGGCGTAAACGCACCTTCATCGAAGCAAGCAGATAGCAAGCTTTCGAAAGCAACCCGCACAGAAAAGAAGAAGACTAAAAATCCATCAAAGCCTATTAGAGGAACGGTGTCCCAAGATGTAGAGGTTGAAGCTTCCTCAGTTGATGCTTCCTCTATGGACGCACTCCATATGCTTGAAAACAATGAGCTTGAGCAAACAGAGCAGAAGGTAGACGTTGATGCAGTAATAGCTGTGCAGGCAGAGAAGGAAAAACGGCTTTTCGAGAAGAGAAGCATTTTCCGGCCAAAAGCGATTGTATATACCGATGATATCGTGGATGAGGCTGTTACCAATGAGAAACTGGCTGCGTATTCGATAAGCGGATCCAAGATTAAACGTGAGAGCATTGATTCTGATGCGCTAAAGGATCATTCTGTCACATCGATTAAAATTGCAGATGAAGCGATCACTGGCGGGAAGATCGCTCCTGATTCGATTATGGGTGAGCACCTCATTCGCAATGCGATTTCAGGCAGTAAAATTCGAGATCGTTCTATTACAGGAGGCAAAATTAAGGACGGCAGTATAACCTCCGAGAAGCTGGCTGATAAGACGATCGATTCTGATAAATTAGCGGAAGGCTCTATTCATACGAAGCATTTGAGCGAACTAATCATCTCGAATGAATTGATTCAAGACCAATCCATAACCTCTGAAAAGATACGCAGCGGTGCGATCCATACGGAAAACTTGGCCAATGGCGCTGTGGACACATCCAAGCTTAGTGATGATGTAGTCACGAATTCGAAGCTGCGGAATCATGCTGTAACGAGCGATAAAATAGCCCCCTCTAGCATTGTTAGTGACCATTTAGCTGATGAAATTATTGTGAGTCGTATCATCGCTGAACGTGCTGTTGAGAGTCGGCATATCGGTTCCAACCAAATTGAAGGCTCACATCTTACCCCGAATATGATTAGCAGCTATCATCTACAGCCTCAATCAATTCATTCGATCCATCTTGCAGCAGAAACAGTTCAATCTGCCCATTTGCAGAAGGAAGCGGTCCATCAGAAGCATGTGCGCGAAGGAGAAATTCATAGCTGGCATTTGCACGAACAGGCTGTAACGACAGATAAATTAGCGGATCAATCAGTCGCAACAGCGAAGTTGATAGATCAAGCCGTCACTTCCTCCAAAATCGCCGATCAGAGTATTACTTCGCAAAAAATTGCAGATTCCATGATTCAGTCTCGTCATGTTGTCAAGCATGCAATAAGCACGCAGCAGATCGCACCACTTGCCATAGTCGGTCTTCATATTCAGGAAGAGGCGATCGGCGGGGAGCATATTGAGCAAGATAGCATTGCAAATCGGCATGTGCAGGACGGGGCAATTGATAAGCGTACGATTACTTCAGGCGCAGTAGAAGGGAGACATTTAGTCGCGAATGCTGTTAACACAGCGCATCTCGTAGATGAGGCAGTGACAACAAGCAAGTTGGGTGTACACAGCGTTACCTCTTTGCAGCTCGCTGATGAGGCGGTTACTCGTCAAAAGCTGACGAATCAAAGTGTGACGGCTGAGATATTGGCTGACGATAGCGTAACTTCCCGTCACATCAGTGCGGGTGCAGTAGGGGCCAAGGAAATAGAGCTGTACTCCATCAAGGATGAACATATTTCACCAGGAGCAATTAGCGACGAACATATCCGAGCTCAATCGATTGATGCGGCTATGCTGAAGCAAGAAGCGGTAACGAGTGAGAAGATTGCTCCGCATGCTGTACGAGACAGACACATAGGTTCATCCTCCATATACTCCCATCACTTGGCTGATCATGTGGTTACATCCCTCAAGTTGTCTCCAGAGAGTGTATCCAGCGACAAGTTAAGTGATATGTCGGTTACATCCAGCAAGCTTGCGAATAAGAGTGTTACTTCTGAGAAATTAGCAGCGGGCAGTGTAGAATCCATCCATTTGACAAAAGGTGCAGTAAGCTCGGAAGCAATTGCCTATCAAGCTGTTGAGGCGGAGCATCTTGCTCTCGGATTGGTATCAGGCAAGCATGTAGAAGCGCAGGCGATTGACACCTATCAGCTTGCAGAACAGTCGGTAACGGCCTCCAAGCTGGCTCCAGGGTCAGTGGAAGGGACACATATTCAGCCACAGGCTGTTGCGGACGAACACTTGGCATCTGGGGCAGTTCGTATTGAACATCTCGATGATGAATTGTTTACGATGTTGAATAATCTCGTCAATCCCCCACCAGCAGAGCCCATAATCATTGGATCGTCTCAACTTGAACCATTTGCTGTAACGAAAGACCATATAGGGCCCAACGCTATCCATGCAAAACATATATCAGTAGCAGCTATCCATGGATCTCATCTGGCGGCAGGAGGAATAAACAGCCAGCATATGGCCAGCGGCTCGATTGATGAGACGCATCTCGTAGAGAATGCTGTGCATGGGCATCATCTTGCCCCGGAGAGCGTAGAATCGATTCATGTGCAACCGGAGTGTATCCAATCTCAGCACATGAGCCAAGGAGCGATAAGCTCGGAGCACGTAAGCCACAGGGCGATAAGCTCGGAGCATGTAAGCCAAGGAGCCATAACAGCAGAGCATGTGAGCCACGGGGCGATAACTGCGGAGCACGTGAGCCACGGGGCAATAATCGCGGAGCATGTGAGCCAAGGAGCGATAGGCTCGGAGCATGTGAGCCACGGGGCAATAACAGCGGAGCATGTGAGCCAAGGAGCGATAACTGCGGAGCACTTGAGCCACGGGGCAATAACATCGGAGCATGTGAGCCACGGGGCAATAACAGCGGAGCATGTGAGCCACGGGGCAATAACAGCGGAGCATGTGAGCCACGGGGCAATAATCGCGGAGCACGTGAGCCAAGGAGCGATAGGCTCGGAGCATGTGAGCCACGGGGCAATAACAGCGGAGCATGTGAGCCAAGGAGCGATAACTGCGGAGCACGTGAGCCACGGGGCAATAACAGCGGAGCACGTGAGTCAAGGAGCGATAAGTTCGGAGCACGTGAGTCAAGGGGCAATAACAGCGGAGCACGTGAGCCAAGGAGCAATAAGCTCGGAGCACGTGAGTCAAAGGGCAATAACAGCGGAGGCTGTGAGCCACGGGGCAATAAGCTCGGAGCACGTGAGCCATGGGGCAATAACAGCGGAGCATGTGAGCCACGGGGCAATAAGCTCGGAGCACGTGAGCCAAGGGGCGATAAGCTCGGAGCATGTGAGCCAAGGAGCGATAAGTTCGGAGCACGTGAGTCAAGGGGCAATAACAGCGGAGCACGTGAGCCAAGGAGCGATAGGCTCGGAGCATGTGAGCCACG
>NZ_BBYF01000011.1 GCF_001894745.1 Paenibacillus sp. NAIST15-1 | reverse complement strand
GGGGTTATACCCCAAGTGCAAACCACCCGTTGGACGGGTGGTTCTGATTGCTTCTGAGATTCACAGCTTCTGCACCTTCCGACTTCCTATTTCCCAGTAATGACCTTGGACCATGAATGAAGAAATGGACATTCGTTGAAAGCATACTTGTAACCGTACTATGCCACTGTATGGAACGAGCGTATTTCAATCACCAAGACAACTTCGATGATAAGGTCTCAAATCTTATTTATGCTTGCATGTTACGGAGTGATGAATCATCTACCCTTTTGGTTCTGTGTCTCTATTTATGTTTGCGTGTAACGCATTTGCGAATCATCTCTATCTTTGATTGAGCGGCATCAGCAGAGCATTAACGCCGTTTCGAATCAGTTGCATCTTGATTGCGTATCATCAGAACTTGTCCTTATTTGCATGTAACAGGCTTTTGCATCATTTGCAGCTTCACTATCAATGCGCCGCCCTCACTATTGTTGCCATTCGCCCATGTTCGTGCATATGTTGGAGTAGTGGCCCCACGTACTGATTATCTTTCATGAGACTAGGGGCATACATGCGGGCTTGGACAAGGGGTGACTTTTGCCATCTTAATTGTCTGAGAAAATTTGATATACTGGAATGTATGTAAGGGAACGTCCATACAACGATAGAGAGCTTCACATAGGCGAACACTCTCTTATTGGTATGGCTATAATGGATGTTAATGTGAAATGAATGTAATGGTAAGGTTGAATGAATAAGATAAGTAAGGATGGAATAGCATGCATAACCTCTCAGAACGGTATCATGAATTATGTAAACGGATTGCGGAAGATTCGATAAAACAAGGTGAATGGCTCAAAGAACATACTTATACCCGAATGGGTGGCAAGGCCGATTTGTATGTAACGCCCGATAATTACGAAGGGCTGCAAGTTGTCATTGATTTCGCACGTCAGCATGAACTGCCGCTAACGATCCTTGGATTCGGCTCCAATCTAATCGTGAAGGATGGCGGAATTCGAGGAATTGTTGTCAATTTGAACAAGTTGAACAAAATCGAACGCCGCGGAGATCAGATCATCGCGCAGAGTGGTGCGGCAATTATCGACGTATCGCGTGCCGCGCGGGAGCATCATTTGTCGGGACTTGAATTCGCTTGCGGCATACCGGGTTCTGTAGGTGGAGCATTGTACATGAATGCTGGTGCATACGGCGGAGAGATTGCGGATGTATTAGAAAGTACGCTGGTGCTTACGCCGGAAGGGGAGCTAGTTCGGCTTACCAAGGAGCAGCTTGAATTAGGATATCGCCGCAGCAACATCGGTCCGAAAGGATATATGGTGCTGGAAGCAACGTTCTCACTTGTGCCAGGAGAATATGATGCAATTAAGGCGAAGATGGATGAACTAACATTTTTGCGTGAATCGAAGCAGCCGCTTGAATATCCATCTTGCGGCAGTGTCTTTAAACGTCCTCCGGGGCATTACGCGGGACAGCTCATTCAAGAATCCGGTCTGCAGGGAACGCGTTTGGGTGGTGCTGAAGTATCCACGAAGCATGCAGGATTCATCGTTAACGTGGACAATGCGACTGCAGGCGAATATATCTCTCTTATTCGCCACGTACAAAAGACAGTTAACGAACGATTCGGCGTCGAGCTCGAAACTGAAGTTCGCATCATTGGCGAAGACGAATAATCACATCCTCTGATCTTGTAAATGGTTTGAGATAAACGGAGCAGCATACAATTCAGACTAGTTGCAAAAGTTATAGAGCCCTATGGAGGCCAGAACCTAATTCCAATATTGATGGAATTCCTCTGGTGTATCCACAGGGCTCTTGTTGTTTGTATTGCTTGTCTAGTGATAGCATTTGGGTGTGTGATTTGTCCTCTTGCGGAGGAAAAAACACTGAAATGCCTTTCAAATGGTGGACACATTTTCGGAGGAGAGGTATATTCCTAGAAGCTATTTTTATCTATATATGGTGATATATGTTCGTATTTGTTTCTATATATAGAAATTCAGGTGTGGAGGACATACTATTGTCTTTGTCCACCTTTGTATAGACATTTCTCTTGTTTGTCCATTCACATTGTACAAAATAGTAGTACGTGCAGATAAGTGTGTTCAATTAGTTGCATTGATCTCACCAACGCCGTAAAATGCTGTCGGTCGAAGCCAAATGCCAAATGCCGAAGCAAAAACCTAGACCCGAGACCGGAACCGCGAGACCGAGACTAAGACCAAGATCGAGACCAAGACCAAGACCAAGACCAAGACCAAGACCAAGACCAAGACCGAATCCGAATCCCCAGCCTAAGCCAGAGTCATCTTTCTATGATTTCTTTCTTTTATGTTTAACTGGGCTTAATTTCTCCGCTGGTTCCCTTTACTCTAAGCACGCTGGCGCTTGCAGCAGCAGAACGCGGTGGAGCACCCGGATGGTGCGAGCGGCGATGTCATGCACATCGTCTGGCGTGGCGCATAGCGGCAGCCAGAAGTAGAGGGTGTCCCCGAGCGGGCGGAGGATGAGTCCATCCTCGAAGCCCGCCTCGTACATTTGCGCCCCGATGCGCTGCTCGGGAGCAAATGGTTTGCGGTGCTCGACATCCTCATATAGGTCGAACGCCGCAACGAACCCGAGCTGCCGCACATTTGCAACGTGTGGCAGCTCGGCAATGCCGCGCATCGCCGAACTGAGCGCGGCAATGGTGTCCTGCGCTCGTTCGAGTGTATGCTCCTCCTCGAACAGGCGCAGGGAAGCGAGGGCCACGGCGCACGCCACCGGATTGCCGGTAAAGCTGTGGCCGTGGAAGAATGTCTTCTGCGCCGCGTAATCATCGTAGAACGCGGCGTAGATGCTGTCGCGGCACAGTGTAGCCGCGAGCGGCATTATGCCTGCGGTCAGCCCCTTGCTGAGACACATGATGTCGGGGCTGACCCCGGCGTGCTCACAGGCGAACATCTTGCCCGTTCGCCCGAACCCCGTTGCGACCTCGTCCGCAATAAGATGGACATCGTACGCAGAGCACAGCTCGCGTAAGCCTTGCATATAAGCGGCAGGCGTCATGATCATGCCGCCAGCGCCCATCAGCATCGGCTCGACGAGGATGCCCGCGAGTGTATCACCCTCGCGTTCGAACAGCTCGCGCACCGGCGCTAGTGCCGCCTCCGCTACCTCCCGCTCGCCAATAGGGCCGGATATGCGAGCAGTGCGCATATCCGGCGCAGGCACGCGGTGGGCATGGAACAGAAGCGGCTTGAAAAGTGAATGGTAGAGCGGAACTCCGCCCACACTTACCGCGCCCAATGTATCACCATGATAGCTGCCTTCCAAATAAACGAACTTTGTCTTCGAAGGGCGGCCGATCTGCTGCCAGTATTGGAAGGACATCTTAATAGCCACTTCCACAGCAGTCGATCCATTGTCCGAATAGAATACCTTATTTAGCCCCTCGGGGCTAAACTGGACAAGCTTCTCCGCCAGTTCTATCCCTGGGGCATGAGTTAAGCCGCTGAACATAATGTGATCGAACTGATCCAACTGCTCGGCAATCGCGGCCTTAATGCGTGGATGCCCATGTCCGTGAAGGTTGCACCACCAAGAAGACACGGTGTCGTAATAGCGACGCCCTTCTGCATCGTATACATACATGCCCTCCGCACGTTCAATTAACACATGATCACGATCGGCATACTCCTTCATTTGTGTAAAGGGATGCCAGACATACGAACGATCCTTATGTAGAAGAGATTCCCGTCTTTCTGTTTCCATCTCATTCCCAGCTCCTTTGTAAATAACGAACGCTCTGAATCTTTAATGTTAACCAATAATATTAAATAAAGGTTAACATTAAAGATTCGGCAGGGCAAGAACTTTACACCAGGGGGAGTGCAGAATTTTCATCAACAGGAGAGCATTATCTGAAGAGAGATACTATTTGCAGGGAAACTTCATCAACAGGAGAGCGTTGTCTGAAGAGAGACACTACCTGCAAGGAAACTTCATCAACAGGAGAGCATTGTCTGAAGAGAGACACTATCGACACTATCTGCAGGGGGATTTCGTCAACAGGAGAGCGTTGCCTAAAGAGAGACACTGTCTACAGTGAAATTCCGCTTATGGAGGACATCGTCAGCAGGGAGAACGCCGTCTATAAGTACTCCGTCTACGGACGGAGCAGCTTATTCACCTGGAGAACGAATATAAGATCCATCGATGGTCGCTTGTTGCTACCAAACCCTATAGGTATCATTTACCATATAGGGAGGGGTGGAACGTGAATCCTGTTATTTATGAACTCGACCATGTGAGTCAAATGTATAAACGCGGCAAGGTGAAGGCGAATGTAGATATTTCGCTGCAAGTGCAAGAAGGTGAAATATTGGGGGTGCTTGGCCCCAATGGAGCGGGCAAATCAACCCTGATCAAGCAGATGATTGGCCACCTGAAACCTACAGAAGGAAAGGTGCTATTCAAGGGGATGGATGTATCGCGCCATACGAAATATGTGGCACAGCAGGTTGCCTATTTCTCGCAGGATCCGCATGTTTTGTCTGTGTTGAAAGCACAAGAAGCGCTGGAGTTTACCGGGCGCCTGCGAGGAATGACAAAAGCGGACGCCGTAAGACAGTCAGCGGAGTTGCTGGAGATGGTGGGATTGTCTAACTTTCGCGATAAGCAGCTAAAGCATTTGTCTGGAGGGCAACGGCGGATGATTGGCATCGGGACTGCATTGATCGGCCGTCTTCCAGTCCTTATTTTCGACGAGCCAACGAATGAACTGGATCCCACGAACCGCCGACTCGTATGGAATTTAATTAAGGAACGCAATCGTGAAGGGGCGACCATTATCCTAGTTACGCACAACGTGCTTGAGGCAGAGCAGGTAGTGGATCGGGTTGCAGTGGTCAATCATGGACGCTTGCTAGTAATTGATGCGGTCGCCAAGCTGAAGCAGAAGGTCGATCAGCGGCTCAAATTCGAGCTGACCACGGAGTTTGGCCGCCGTGAGGCTGCCGAGCAGGCTTTGAGACAGTGGGGACAGCTTCATATTGATGGCGAGAACCGGCTTCGTTTGCTCGTAGACAAATCAGAAGCGAGCCTTGTGCTCGATTATATTGTTCGTTCTCCTCACTTGCCGATCGAGGAATACGCGGTAAAGCCGCCAAGTTTAGAGGATGTGTATTTCCATATTGATCGTCAAGCAGAGCAGGAGGTGCAGGATGTATGAAATCAGAAGCAGCAAGCAGATCTGATATCGTCAGCCAGTCTGCAGTCAAATCAGCAGTCCCATTCGCAGGTACAAGAGGAATTGGGCGGAAGTTGACAGAGTTTATAATCCTAACCCGAATTCAATACGCCAACATTCGAGACACATGGGTGTGGGTTCTGTTGATGTCAACAATGTTTCCATTTACAACCATGCTCTTCATGATTTCTTTTACTGACAATCCGAGTCATGAAGCATTGATCCGGGTCATTGCCGGCAACCTCATATTCGGTATTATCGTAACGGGGATGAACTCGATGGGGCAGGAGATATCGTGGCAGAAGCATCAAGGTCATTTTACGTACTACTTGTCATTGCCGATATCCAAGCTGAACTTCGTAATTGCCAATATGCTGAAAGGCTTAATGAGTGCCCTTCCGTCCTTTGTATTGCTTGCATCATTTGGGAAATGGGGATACGGCATTGATTTTCATATTACATGGGCGCTGCCGATTGTTGTGCTATTGTCCTTGACCAGTGTTGTTGGCGTCGGTGTGGGCATCGGGTTCTGGTCGCCGAATCACCAGCTGACAAATATGCTTGTGCAGGCGCTGATGATGTTCGTTACATTTCTGTCGCCCGTCATGGTCGATATGCATCAGCTGCCATCATTATTGCAGTGGGTGGCCTATATTTTTCCGACCACATATGCGGCAGAGGCGATGCGGGGAGTACTTTTGACTGGATGGACAACAGATGTCATGCTGAACAGCATCGTACTGCTGGGGTACAGCATAGTATCGATTCTTGTGATTCATTTCTTGGTGAAATGGCGTGTAGGCGAATAATTGATTCTGGAGCGTATGTGGGCGCTGTCAGCCGTTATAGGTTGGGCAGCGCCTCTTGCATGTGATACAATTACCGCAAGATTAATTTCATGTATATATCTGGAAGCGTTGATCTGCAATTGATCGGCGAAGCCGCATGGAAGGAGAGGATCAGGATGATACATGGATTAGGGCATGACATCATCGAAATTGAGCGTGTCAACAAGCTGCTGCATGATCATATCGGTGTACGATTTATCGCTCGTATACTAACAGAACGCGAACAGGCCGTATATGCGACCAAGGGAGGAAGGCAGGTCGAATTCGCCGCTGGCCGATTCGCTGCCAAGGAAGCGATCGTGAAGGCGTTTGGAACGGGAATCGGAGAAGTGATCTCCTTCCAAGACATCGAGATATTGCCGGATCAGCTCGGCAAGCCGATTGCCCGATTGAGCAAAGCTGCTTGGAAGCGGCTCGGCTTGTCCAGCAGCGAATATCGCATTCATCTTAGCATCTCGCACCAGCCGAGCATTGCGTCGGCACAGGCTATTGTAGAATGGCGTACGTCAGATACATAGTGGAATGGGGGAGTAAGATTATGGCGCCGGAAGAAGTGCTTCTGGAGGTATGTGACTACATCGGGTGCGACAGGTCGGAATTGCATATAATTGGTGGTTACGATCTTAATGTTTACGAGGCAGCTATTGTAGGGAGAAGTCCTGTCATTATAAAGTTATATGAGCATGGAATTCATAATACGGCACATATTCAGTCTGAAGTGGAATGGGTGCAATATCTTCATGAATACGGTATTCCGGTTGCAGCACCGCTTTCTTTAAGAGGTCAACTTGTTCATTCCCTGCCAACTCACTTTTTTACGATATATGAGAAGATATTAGGCCAACGAATCCAGATCCATGATGAGCAAGTGTGGAATGAACGCTTATTCAAGGATTGGGGGGCAGCCCTTGCGCAGATGCATGCAGCTTCAGAAGCTTACGATGGATCTCCTCTTGTCCGTCCGCATTGGAAGGAGCATGCACTGTACCAACAAGAGCATCATCAGCTTGATCCGACTGTGCGGAGCAAATGGGAGCAGTACTGCAAATGGTTGTCTGAACAGACGGTTACTCCCGCAGAGTATGGAATTGTTCACGGCGATCTTCATCAGGGCAATCTCCTGATTAAACAGAATACCCCAGTTATCATTGACTTCGGAGACAGCGAATACCATTGGTACGCATATGATGTGGCGATCGCCATCTATCATGCTGTCTCCACTGTGCAAGCTCCAGAAGAACGGCGAAACTTCGCCGAGCGCTTCCATGATGCAATGATGGAAGGTTACACAAGCCATCGCTCCACGAGGCTTATTACACCACGATTGAATGACTTCATCGATTTTCGACATGTATTTTCCTATGTGTATCACCATACCTATGCAGACATTAGCAGGTTGACGGAACAGCAAGTAATCTCTATGCAAAATATGAAACAGTCCATCATCCAGCAAGATCATTATTTAGGATTTGTACTTACGTAGCAGGTAAGCGGAGAGTTCGGAGCGTGTATGCTTGATTCGCCATGTCCATGTACAGCCCTGGCTGTGCGTCGTCCCTTATTTACTAGTTCGGACGTTAAGGAAGTACATCGTTTCTTGATGCAGAACGGTTGATGGGTTGAGGAGAGAAGAGGTGAGGCTTGCTTGAAGAGCAGTAGTGCAATCATGCTGGTGGTCTTGGTTTTATTGCTATTCGCTATGAACATGGAATTTACTACGAGTGTGGAGGATGCGGAGAAGAATGCCGCCCGTGTAACGCCTACATTAACATCGACTTTAACCGAAGCTGGATCAGTGGAACACCCTGTTCGCAGCATAGATGTAAATCATATAACAGATGAGGAATTCTATTCTCGATATGCTGCCATTACAGGTCAGACTTTAGATCAAGTAAGATCCCGTCTTCAAGAGGCTTTTGAGGAGCGAGCAGGGTACCGTACGTTTTACAAGGAATATGTGCTGCGGACTGAATTAGAGGAGGGGGAATGGGTTAGAGCTGGCGTTCTGGCTCAGATTGAGCAGTTCCGATTCGGACAGTCTGTTGTGAGTCGCTTCAAGGGCATATTTGATGAGACCGCCTATCTCCTCAAGGAGACAGTAGGATCATCGATGGTCGTTAATTACGTGAAGGGAACCATTCAGGCGTCGGGCAACCTTCAGCTAAGCTTTAGTGGCTATACAGAGGATGTGGTGAATGAAGGGTTTCGAAGCGGTTTGTTCACTCTTGGCGAGCGTAGGGAGTCGCGTGTTCCATTACTAAGCGAGGTAGGGGAATCGGCTGTCGACCATTGGTATGATAGGCAGCATGTGAGCGGGAGCGGAACCTTTTCACCAGGATAATAATGAACAGCGTAAATAGAACATGGGGTTCCCGACAAGGGTACCCCATTTTTATGTAAGAGTCTGCTAAATAATGATAAGCATGAAGCGTTTATTAGGCCTCAAGAGCGTCTACATATTGCTTCGCTTCTACGAGCGACAAGCCAAGCACTTCTCTCGCCTTTTTGACTGCAGCTACTTTCTTGCCGTCGCGTACAAGCTGAAGCACCTCGTCTTGAACAGGATGTCGAGACAGGCCGTCTTCTTGGGCGATGTGGTCATAACTTACCTGCATTGCCTTGATGCGTGCCTCCATGGCACTTACCTTGTTGTACACAGATAAGCATACGAATAACGTGATGAGTGATATCGTGATAGATAGGTATTCCATTCGAACATCCCCTTTCGATCCCTATATATCTATTATCTATTATAGCTGAAAGGATAGGCCTATCAAAGCAAAACGGCTTATTGCCGTCCTTGCTTACTATGAGGTGTTCGTATGTTGGCAATACTCATCGAGCACTTATCTTATAGGGTTATCGGCCTCGAGGGAGAGGAGGCTACTTCTTGTTGGCGAGCCAGTCAGCAATTTTGTCGATTTCTTCTTTTTCCAGACGTCCGCCTTGGGCAGGCATGAGTTTGCCGCCATTTTCGATTGTATTTGCAATCTCTTCCTTCGTCAGCTTGCTGCCGATCTTTTGCAGGTTTGACTCTGGCCCCATCATCCCTTGCATTTCATTGCCATGGCATTGCATGCAATTGTTCTTATATAAGGTGACAACTTCTTCTGGACCTTCTAGTGCAGCTGATTTTTTGGCGTTTCCTGAGCTGCTCTCATTGCTGCTATTTGCTCCTCCGCCGCATCCGGCAAGCAGTCCTAGCAAGGCGATACCGGCGACAATTGGGATGAAGCGTGTGAACATTCGACGTTGTGGCACTGATGATGCCCTCCATTCTATTGGGACATTTCTATATGAATAGTATAGAAATTCCAGCACCTCTCTTGCAAGCGCTGGTGTGGATTGTTGGCAGAACGTTCACAACTGGTTCCCTTCATGTATAATGGGCAAGGAGACTGCGCTTATAGGATGAATACTAACTACTAGAGACAAATCAATAGACAAGAGACAGGGGGCCGTCATGGACGAGCAAAAGATATATTTCAGCCGCGAGCTTCTGCTCTGGTATCGGGCGAATAAGAGGGATCTGCCTTGGCGGCGTCAATCGAATCCCTACTACACATGGGTATCCGAAATTATGCTGCAGCAGACGCGTGTGGAGACGGTAAAGCCGTATTTCGAACGCTTTATTGGGAAATTCCCTACCGTTGAGGCGCTGGCAGATGCACCTGAGGAAGAAGTGCTGAAGGCATGGGAAGGGCTTGGATACTATTCCCGGGCGCGTAATTTACAGACTGCAGCACGAGAAGTGAAGGAACAATACGCCGGACAAGTCCCTAATGACAAGGCGAAGGTGTCCGCGTTAAAAGGCATTGGGCCATATACATCCGGTGCGATCATGAGCATTGCCTTCAATCGGCCGGAGCCGGCAGTGGATGGAAACGTAATGCGGGTGCTGTCGCGTTATTTCCGCCTGCATGATGATATCGCAAAGCCAGCAACGCGTGTTCATATGGAGCATTTGGCACAGGAACTTATTCCGGAGGGCTGCGCATCCGATTTCAATCAGGCACTAATGGAGCTCGGTGCGCTCGTGTGCACGCCAAAATCCCCATCATGTCTGCTCTGCCCAGTTATGGAGCATTGTGAGGGACGCATGGCAGGAGAAGAGCTTATCCTGCCGATCAAGACAAAAGCGAAGCCGCCGAAACCGGAGCTTCGGTATGCGGCATTGATTGAGGGAACTGGAGAACATGAAGGCAAGGTGCTTGTCCGTCAACGTCCGGATACCGGCTTGCTGGCGAAGATGTGGGAGCTGCCGCATATTCTCGTACCGAAGCAGGTGGGCATCGTCGGGATGAGCGACGCTGAGTCGTATGCGATTCTGCATCATTCCTTGCAAGCGGAGGGGGTAGACGTTGCGCCCGTTGAACACTGGATGGATGCAGAGCATACGTTCAGCCATATTCATTGGCAAATGCGCGTGTACCGCTGTAATCTTCGCAATCTGCAGCCGAAGGACAATACCGTATACAAATGGGCAGGTCCAGAAGAGATGGAGGAGCTTGCCTTCCCGAATGTATTCGTGCGATTGTTAAAAATCCGCTTTCAGTAATCCATTTAGTTACTTTCGTGACATTTATTCTGGTGTAGATTTTAAAGATTTACTAGACAAATTAAAGGGTGCTTGCCGTTTAGGCGGAAGTTCCCTTTTTTTCTATTTCGTAAACGTTTACAATGGTCACGACAACATTGTGGAAGCGTTACCAAAGTTAGGAGAGACTTCGGATACGCTTGTTGAGGCATTGGATTTGTCTATACAACATCAAGAGAAAGTCGTCACTTTGGAGGGGATTCTAATGAAACGATTGAAACCGACTATACTTTCCCGAGGTCAGATAAAACGTAAGTTTGCTTTGATGCTCAGCACAGCGATGATTGCTGGATCGCTTGCCGGCTTCGCTGGCCAGGCAGAGGCTGCGCAGCCGCATTCCTCGTATTGGTACCCGGATACGCTATTGTCGTGGTCGGCACAGACAGACAAGGATGCGGCATTCAACCGCAGCTCCGTGAAGCTGGACACTTCTCGTGTACAAGGAGCGAAGGTGAACCCGAATGCGAAGTCAGACGCCAAGGTCATGGCGCTTGCTTCGATGTACAAAAGTACGAGCGGTGCACCATCGCAAGGCAATGACAGCTTCCATGGCTACGCGTTCAGCTACTGGCAGTATGTTGACAAGCTGATTATGTGGGGCGGATCTGCCGGGGAAGGCTTGATCGTTCCTCCAAGTGCGGACGTAATCGATGCAGCGCACAAGAATGGGGTACCGGTATACGGCACTGTCTTTCTACCACAAAAAGAGCACGGCGGTAAAATCGAATGGATGCGCGATCTGATCCAGCAGCGTGAGGACGGTACGTTCCCTGTTGCAGACAAACTCATTGAAGTCGCGAAATTCTATGGCTTCGACGGTTGGTTCATTAACCAGGAGACACAGGGCGGCACGCCGGAAGATGCGCAGAATATGCAGAAGTTTTTGAAATATTTGCAGAAGATCAAGCCTTCCAATATGGAAATCATCTGGTATGACTCCATGGTGAAGGATGGTCCTGTGAAATGGCAGGGCGGACTGACGGACAACAATAAGATGTTCTTCCAAGATGGGGAGGAGCGAGTAGCTGATAATATGTTCATCGACTTCCGCTGGCAGTTCAAGAAGGATGGCAAGTACGACTACGTAACGCCGTTCCAGAACTCGCCGAAGGCAGCTGAGCAATTGAAGCGGGATCGCCATGAGCTGTTCGCAGGTATGGATTTGGAAGGCGGCGGCGGTTATCAAGGGGAGTACAACTTCCCGGTATTGTTCCCGGAAGGACAGGACGCGGTGACATCGCTTGGCTTGTATCGCCCAGACTGGGCGTTCAATACAACCAAGACGAATGACGAATTCATGAAGAAGGAGCAGCGTCTGTGGGTAGGCGATAGCCTCGATCCGTCCAAGACGAAGGCGAACGATTGGGCATGGCGTGGCATTGCGCATGATATCGTAGATAAGACGGTCATTACTAAGTCTGACTTCGTGACCCATTTCAATACAGGCAACGGTACGCAGTTCAGTGTATTCGGCAAGAAGGTTCGTGATCGTGAATGGTTCAACCGCAGTCTGCAGGACGTTCTGCCGACATGGCGCTGGATGGTTGACGAGTCTGGACAGAAGATTGCACCAAGTTTCGACTTCTCGAACTCCTTCTATGGCGGCAGTTCCTTGAAGCTTCAAGGCAAGGTAGCAGAAGGAGCCTCTTCGAATGTGAAGCTATACAAGACCGATGTAGAGGCAACTGCTGACATGCAAATGACGCTGACGTACCAGTCGAATGCACCAGAAGCTGCTGATCTGAATATTGGTGTTGCATTCGAAGGAGCACCGGATACGTATACGTTCGTGAAGCCTTCTGATACGAAGGCGGCTGGCGCGAAGGGCGACTGGACACAGGCAACTTATGACTTGAGCCCATATGCAGGCAAGAAGATTGTTGGCATATCCGTTCAAGTGGAAGGCAAGGCCAATGACAATCTGTACTTGGCACACGTAGGGGAGCTTGCGATTCGCGACATGAATGAGAAGACGGCTCCAGTAGGTCAAGTATCGGATGTTCGTGTGATCGAAAACGATGTCCGTGACGGCATTTATGCAGACGCTCGCTTGACGTGGACAGCGCTGGGCGACGATGTGCAGTATTACCAAGTCTATCGTGTGAAGCCGGACGGTTCCCGTGAATTCATGGGCGCAACAGGCAACAACTATTACTATGTGTCTGAAATGAAGCGCGGCGGCGACATGGAGAAGACGACGCAACTAGCAGTCGTTCCGGTGAATCGTCACTATGAGGAAGGCCGCGCGGCAATGACTTCGTTTGACTGGCCTGAATATCCGTCCCCTAAGGCAGACTTCGAGGCGGATAAGACGTTCGTGGCGCCAGGTGAGGAAGTACAGCTGACAGATAAGTCTTCAGAAGTGACAACAGAATGGGAATGGAGCTTCCCAGGCGGAACGCCTGAGACAAGCAAGGAGCGCAATCCGAAGGTAAGCTTCGCGAAGGAAGGCACGTATGAAGTGAAGCTGACTGCGAAGAATGCAGTTGGTGAAGATGTAATGACGAAGTCGCAGCTCATTACGGTATCCAAGGAAGCAGCGTTCCGGGCAGAGGATCTGGCTAAGGGTGCGAAGACAGAAGCGTCCAGCTTCGTCAATGACAGTGAAGCGCCGCAGTTCGCTGTTGACGGCGAGATGCATACGAAATGGTGTGCAGTCGGCAATGAGAAGCACTGGCTGAAGGTGGATCTGGGCAAGGCGTATGATGTAACGCAGTTCATCGTACACCATGCAGAGGCTGGCGGTGAATCGGCTGCCTTCAATACACGGGAGTTCACGATTCAGCTCAGCATGGACGGCGAGAATTGGACGGATGCTGTGAAGGTGACGGACAACGAGAAGGGCACGTCCAAGCACGCGATTGCTAAGACCAAGGCTCGTTATGTTCGCCTTAACGTTGAGAAACCAACCCAAGGCGGAGATACAGCAGCTCGTATCTACGGCTTCGAGGTGCAAGGCATTAAGAATGTAGCTGCTGAATAATCGAAGATTCGAAGATGGATAAGAGGGTCTTCCCCTTAGGCGACGATGGTCGGCGAAGGGGAGGCCCTTTTTTATGGCCATAATGATTGTTGGGTGGACAACCTCTACTTCGATTGCTTCCGATGCTAGAGGAAGATAGAATAGGGAGAATTATTGGTTCATAGTGTGATGGAACAGGTATGCAACAGGGTGAAAAAATAATGACATTATATTTATGTTATATTGGATAGGGAAGACTCCAATGAAGATGACATGTACTTTAGGGATCGGCGTTAAATGAAGCGAGAAGCTTCCGACATAGAACATAGGAAATAATAGCGAGTAGACCGTGATTAAGATTTCAAGAATGTGTAAACCATCTGCCAGTAAGATGGTTGATAGCAATTACTAAAGAGAAAGGAGTGAGAGAGATGGCTGAACGCATCATTTTACCTTTTGGAGATCCGATATTGCGCAAGCGTTGCAAGCCAGTTACGGAGCTGAATGCGCGTACGATATCGCTGCTTAATGATTTGAAGGATACCCTGTATGCTGAGAAAGGAAGAGCAGGACTTGCGGCACCGCAAATAGGGATTTTGCGACGTGTTGTCGTCATGGATGTCGGAGAGGGCTTGATTGAATTGATTAACCCGGAGGTCATTGAGACGGCTGGCGAGCAGGAAGGGATGGAGGCTTGCTTGTCTTATCCTGGGTACTACGGTAGAGTGAAGCGGCATCAATATATTAAGATAACAACGATGAACCGGGATGGTGAGACGGTCACATTGGAGGCCGAGGATTTCTTTGCCCGCTGCATCCAGCATGAGATGGATCATTTGGATGGTGTGCTGTTCATTGACCGTGTAGAGGATGATTATCTTGTCCATGGAACGAATCATCAGCATATGCCGCTGTTTCATGCACTTCGACTGACATCTCCAGAACAGCGTACCTAAGGGTGGAAGCGGCAGTCATTTATCTCAGTATGTACCTGTGCCTCATAGACTTGAATACACGAAAGGTATTGGATGTTGGCAGAATCTTCTTTTTGTGAGGGGATAATTGGGGAAGTGTTCCGGCGCTTGGGGTCGAATGATAGGAGTAATCATTTAATCGATAAGTGGAGGTGCAGAGGGATGGAGGAGCTACATCAACGATTTCTGGAGCAGCAGCTTCCCCGTAGGTATACGAATCTTGCTGCCGAGAAAATGCTTGTGGAGAAGTACCGCGCGATTGAAATCCCAGCAGAGGTGCTGGCTGATTTGCAGCGCGATCCACTGGCGAATTTTGAACAGGTATTCAAGTGCTTCAAGATTGAGGATCGTGATGTTCTGAACCGGATATATAGTGATACGGAGAAGGGCATCCAAGAAGAGCATAAGGCCAGATATGAGGAGCGGGAAGCTGAAGATAGGCCCCTGAAACCATCGGAGAAGGAATGGATTCGGATTCGAAATGGGGAGCTGCTTCGAGTTGTACTCACTAGTGAAGATGGGGAGCATATGCTCGGATTTACCGTGCAGGGATTGTGTTATGCATTAGTTGATGATCTTATGATTATGAAGGGGATTCCTCAAGGGGAAGAATGTTCACTGAACAACGAGAATTATGTGCACTATCTTCAATTACTACAGCGGCAGGGTCATTTATAAGGCGATGACGAAAGGGGAGGTCGGTGCTCAGCACTGCCCTTTTTTTGTATAGGCGGTCTTCCACTTACACAATTCGGCATGTATGTACAGAAGCGTAAGAGAGTCCATGGAGTGAGCAATTGCAAGCAATTATTATCGAATGAAGAGTGAGGTTCTGCAGTGAGCAGAACCTCTATTTGTTCGCCACCAGCACTCTGATTATATGCCCTAGTGTCTAGTGTCTGGCCTTATTCATTCTTATGCAGTGATCTTGTCCAGTATCATGAAGGCGGCGCCGATCGCAAGCGCCTCGTCACCGTAGCTGCCCTTGCTGAACATGACCTGATATTGCGGATAATGATAGGTTTTGCGAATGGCTGTTTGTGTTGCGGTATAGAAAAATAAATCATTCGCGTTCATGAGCGGTCCGCCAAGCACCACTTTCTCTGGATGGAGAACGTTGAGTAGGTTGGCTAACCCAATGCCGAAATAAGTAGCAGCCTGCGTTACAATCTCGGTCGCTAGTGGATCACGCCGCCGCAGCGCCTCCATAATATGCGCATATGAAATGGTGGAGCTTGCCCCCGCGATCTGCTCAAGCAGACTGCGGCGACCCATTCGGACGAGTGCGTTCGCTTCGCGTTCTATGGCGTATACGGTGGCATATGACTCCAAGCAGCCGTAGTTGCCGTTCCCTGTACGTGGGGGAATGCCATCTGCCTGAATGATCATTTGCCCAAGTGAGCCCTCCATGTCGACAGCCCCATAGATAAGCTTGCCTTCGGACATCATCGCGGAACGGAGCCCAATGCCGACATGTACGTACAGCATATGCCGGACATCTCTTGTTCGATTGGCCCACGCTTCTGCCCGAATTGCGGTGTTCGCCCCATTATCGAGCATGACAGGCATGTTCAATTGTCGTTCCAAGTCATTGACGATCGAGACATTCTCCCAGCCTGGAGAAGGGAAGAAGCTAGGCTGCAAGATGACACCTTCGAATCGATCCAGCGGACCGACGGCGCCGATTCCAAGACCGAGTACCTTATCTGGGCTGAGCTTATGCTTGCCCGTCCAGTGCTTAATCTGCTTCGTTACTTCTGCCAACAAGTATTCCGGTGTCATGAGTGCAGTCATTTCCCATTCGCATGTATCGAGCTTATTTCCGGCCATGTCCAGCATGACGAGGCGGGAAGAGGTGCGGGAGATATCAAGGCCGAATGCATAGCCGTAATCAGGAACGACTCGGTAAAGAATCGGTCTGCGTCCGCCAGTCGAAGCGCCAAACCCGCATTCAGCGATGAGTCCAAGCGTAGTTAGCTCCTCCAATACACGAGTCAGTGTGCTGACCGTAAGCCCGCTGTATTGGAGCAAGTCCAGCTTCGAGATTTCATCGGTGCGTCGAATGAATTGAAAGATTTCCTTCGCTTTGGAGGAAGGAATGTGTTGATCCAATGATTTATCCATATATAACAATCCCCGCAATTCCTGACAATAGGATGACGGCTATCGGATGGAGCTTCAGCTTCATCAGCGCAAGCAGTGCACAGGCGAAGATTGCGACTGGAATGAATGATGATAATGTCCACTTCGCCGTGAGCCCAGAATGCATCGCCATGTTGACCGCCGCATAGGCGATCAGTGCGATTACGGCTGGCTTCATGCCGTCAAGTGCAGACTGCACCCACTGATTATCATACACGCGGTAGAAAATAGTGGCAATAAGCAGCATGATGATTGCAGATGGCAGGATAACTCCAAGCGATGCAGCAATACTGCCGATCAAGCCAGATGCAGTATACCCAACATATACGGCGCTGTTCATTGCAATAGGGCCTGGAGCCATGCCAGCGAGTGTGATTGCTTCCGTATACTGCTCTGCAGTCATCCAGTGATGAGACAATGCTTCGTGTTCAATAACCGGAAGCATCGCATATCCGCCTCCGAAGGAGACAAATCCTAGTTTAAAAAAAGTCCAAAAGAGTTCCCACAACATGGTGCATCCATCCTTCTTGTTCGATTATGGGAGGCTAACCATATCTATTCCATCAACCTAGACCGCTCTATTGTTGTGCTGCTTCGCTTGGCGGGAGCGGGTGGCGCTATTGCTTGTGCGCGGTGGCTTGGAACGGTCGTATGGATGGTCGCCCATAAAGCTGCTGCGAGTGATCCAATTCAGTAAGAGACCAGCGGCTGCTCCAATGGCTAACATGATAACGGGGTGGAGTGAAGTCCAGAACAGCAGTGCTAATGTGGTCAAGGTGATGGTCCATGTGAACACATTGGTTAAGGTGCGCGTGCCCAGACGCACGGCTGCATATACAATAAGTGCAACGATAGCAGGTTTAATACCGAACAATGCTGCCTGCACATACGGTTGATCACGTAGTCCTGCTGCTCCTGCGCATAATAACAGCATAATGGCAATAGTAGGCAAGGAGATGCCGATGACTGCTGCGGCGAGTCCGGATAGGCCGGCAATGCGATAGCCCACGAGTGCGGCGACATTGACACCGATTCCGCCAGGGGCGGCACCAGCTAGTGCAGTGATTTCCCCCATATCATCTGCTTCTAGCCATTTGCGCTTTTCGGCGATTTCCCGTTCGATGACAGGCAAAATTGCATAACCGCCGCCGAAGGTGGTCGGTCCAATCTGGCTAAAGGTCAGAAACAATTGAAGGAGAAGGGTGCGCTTCTTTATTCGCTGCGCAGGACGGAGAGCATTTTGATTCATGGTGATTATCATCCCTTCCGTTCAGTGGTATGGTAGCTTCAGTATAACGCACTTAATTCCATTTTGGAATAAACTTTTAACTAATAGATGTAAATGATCCGTAATATGAAGAAGTTTAATTGCAATTTATTGTATTTTAGAGGGAGTTTCATCTATATTGGAATCATGTTGGCATGCATCTCGATTCGTTTACACGAAGAGGTGGCATGATTGAAGAAATTAAGAAGATCACAGGGACATAAGTGGGAGTCAGTTCCCATTACTTATTGCGAAGGCAGTCGAGGAAGGGAGCAAAATGCCAGCGAGCTTGTGGCGGAGGGCTTCTATATATTAATATGGAATTATTAACGTAAGGAAGTAGGCAGCGTTTGCAACCAGTAACGGAAGCCGATGCCAGAGGAGGTACATTGGATAAGCGAATATCTCTCGGGCTGTATGTTCTCGCTGCTGTACTCATCTTGGTGTACCATGAGAAGCTGCTTGCTGTACTGCGTCATATGGAGCCTGGAGCAGGTGCGCTCATCATTATGTTTCTTGCTGCTGTCGCTATATCCCTATTTCCTGTCATTCCATTCGGTCTAGTGGCAGGGATTATAGGCGCTACTTTTGGCTTCTGGATTGGTGGCTGGATGAACGTGGCGGCTTCGACGGTAGGGGCTGCTTTGATGTTCCTTGCTGTTCGAAGCGGGATATCCAAGCAGGGCAGGTCGTATATTGAGCGTATCGGCTTACTTCGAAGCTTTAATCAATTAATGGAACGAAATGCATTCACTGCTGTGCTTATCGGACGGATGATTCCCATTGTCCCAGCTGTAGCGATTAATGCATATGCGGCCATGCTGTCTATCCCTCTGCGCACCTTCATGGTGGCAACGGTATTAGGGAAGCTGCCGGTTATGTTCCTGTTCGCCTATGTCGGCGAGCAGTTGCTTCAAGACTGGACAAGGATACCGGTCGTCTTGCTTCTATATGCCGTGTACGTGGCTGGCATTTATGGAATACATCGAGTCGTGGAGCGATGCCAATCAAGGCGTGGCCGCACGTAGCGACACAAGGAATTGCGATAATATCGTTATGGAGGAAAAGTTGAATATGTCCAACATTGCATCAAACATTACACAGCTCATTGGCAACACACCCCTAATGGAGCTGAACAACTACAGTCGCAAGCATGGCCTCGGAGCGAGGCTCGTTGCGAAGCTGGAAGCATTCAATCCTGGTGGAAGCGTCAAGGATCGTATCGGATATGCAATGCTTAAGGCAGCCGAGGAGCAAGGTGTCATCGACCGCAGCTCGGTCATTATTGAACCGACAAGCGGCAACACGGGGATTGCATTGGCGAGCGCTGCTGCAGCACTTGGTTATCGTATTATTATTACGTTGCCAGATACGTATAGTATGGAGCGCATTAAGATGATGAAGGCGCTTGGTGCGGAAATCGTGCTCACGCCTGGATCAGAAGGGATGCAGGGTGCAATTCGGAAGGCGGAGGAACTTGCCGAGAGCATTCCGAACTCGTTCATCCCACAGCAGTTCCATAATAAGGCGAACCCAGAAATGCACCGGAATTCGACAGCACAAGAAATATGGCGCGATACGGACGGAGAAGTGGATATCTTCGTGGCAGGGGTCGGCACTGGTGGGACAATAAGTGGTGTAGGCGGCGTATTGAAGGAGAATAAGCCATCGGTACGAATTACAGCAGTTGAACCTGCTGATTCTCCTGTTCTGTCAGGAGGCAATCGCGGTCCGCATATGATTCAAGGTATCGGTGCTGGCTTCGTGCCGAGCACATTCGATCGCAGCATCGTTGATGAGATCATCCGGGTTACGAACGAAGAAGCATTCACTGCAGCACGCGAGCTTGCGAAGCAGGAGGGCTTCCTAGTTGGTATTTCCTCCGGCGCAGCCTTGGCAGCTGCGACACAGCTGGCGAAGCGCCCTTCGAATGCAGGCAAGATGATTGTTGTGCTGCTGCCGGATACAGGCGAACGTTATCTGTCGACGCCATTGTTCGAAGGCTAAGCGGCAGGCGCTGGAATACTTATTATATACGTGTCATGGTACAACGAAATAAGCATCAGCTGCAGGGAAGCACATGAATCTCTGTAAATAAAAAGCCCTGATCCTGTGCAAAGCAGGTCTGGGCTTTTTGCATATGAATAATGTGTTAACATCATAAGCGCTGCTAACAAAAACAGCCGTCCTCCGAGCAGAAAGCCTGCAGGGGGACGGCTGTTGCCAATGCATGAATTACTTGTTCAATGCATCTTCGTAGCGTTTTTCAACTGCTGACCAGTTCACAACATTCCAGAACGCGGAAACGTAGTCAGGGCGTTTGTTTTGATATTTCAAGTAGTATGCATGCTCCCATACATCCAAGCCGAGGATAGGCGTCTTGCCTTCCATAATCGGGCTGTCTTGGTTAGGCAGGCTGTATACGGACAATTTGCCGTTAGCATCTACTGCAAGCCATGCCCAGCCGCTGCCGAAGCGTGTAGCTGCAGCTTTAGCGAAGTCTTCTTTGAACTTGTCGAAGCCGCCAAGCTCATTGTTGATTGCATCAGCCAATTTGCCGGAAGGCTGGCCGCCGCCGTTTGGTCCGATGATTTCCCAGAACAGGGAGTGGTTCGCATGGCCGCCGCCGTTGTTGCGTACAGCTGTGCGGATGCTCTCAGGAACAGCATCCAAGTTAGCGATAAGTTCATCCAGGGATTTATCTTGCAATTCTGGAGCAGATTCCAAAGCTGCATTCAAGTTCGTCACGTATGTGTTGTGGTGACGATCGTGGTGAATCATCATTGTTGTTTCATCGAAATGTGGTTCCAAAGCGTTGTTGGCATAAGGAAGAGCTGGTAATTGATGTGCCATTGTGTCATACCTCCTAATAATTATGTAGCATCTTATATACTTCTAACCTAATTAAACATGAAGCGAACGAATAAATCAACATAAATGTTGCGAAAGTCTGCATTGAAAGTAAAGCCTTCGCAATTCTTCACAAATAGATGAATAACAACCTGTCATTCAACGCTATCATATTACCCGAAAATGGTTCTTTTCAAACGAATGCTCCATTGGAGAACGATGGATCAGGGCTAGCAATGAATACGAATTCTTTACAATTTCTATAACCTTTTCTTGTATTGGGTAATGTAAACGCTTTAAATAAAGCGTTTACAAGAGAAAACGAGAGATTTTCCGATCTTTTTTATGGAAGTTGAAAGATAAAGAAGGATTTTCGCGATTTTTGTCGTATTTGTAAAGGTATTGCACAATCTATGTAGATAACCACAAGATACAGATTTAATGTAAAGGCGTAGAAAGGTGTTAGACAGAGAGACAACCGATCACGAAACCAAGCTCAGGATGAGGGAGAGTAAGTCATGAATGTTCGTTCCTTTCGTTTGTCGGATTATCTTCCGGCAACCCAGTTGTTGAAGGAATCACTGTCAGATGAATGTTGTGAGAAGACGCTGGAAGCATTCGCGCGTCAGTTATCGTTGGACGGAGAGCTGGTGCTCATCGCAGAACATGAGGCATCTAATGGGGAGCAGGCTATTGTCGGACTTGTCATCGGAACCGTTGATCGTAACAACGGCTACTATTACCGCCTTGCCGTACACCCAGATTATCGCAATCAAGGAGTAGGCAAAGCACTGGTAGCGGGATTGGAACAGAAATTCCAACAACGCCGCGTCAAAAACATTATGATTGCTGTGGACGAGCATACAGAAGTCGTATTGCCATGGTTTGAGGCATTGGGGTACGGAGCGAAGGATATGCTGCGCTCCCTGTCGCAGCTGCGCATCGTTGCAGGGTAACGGCGCGCAATCCTGTATTGCAGATGTATTGCAAGGTCGCAATCGGCCTCATTCGGTAAGAGTGGCGATACACGATTTACTATAGCCAAACATTGTACAAGGAAGCATATCTTCTCAACCGTTGCATTCGGGGAAAAGATATGCTTTTCTATTAGTAAAGCGAATTGAACGCAAAGCCGAGGAATTAGCATGAATCGTTATGAGGAAGCTCTTGTGAAAAGTTTCAAGCACGATGGTCACCTGCATCGGGTATGGCTCGAGAACTGGCTTGTGCCCTCCACGATGCGGCATCCTGATCATGTGAAGGAAGACATGTACGTCCTTATCAATAGTCAGACGCCGATTCGGGAGTCGGATGGGAAGCAGTGGGTCAGCAAGATTCCTGCTGTCACCTTCCTCATCCCGAAGCAGTGGTTCAACGTTGTTGCTCTTATCGAGGAATGCGGTGTTCGGTATTATTGTAATATAGCATCGCCTCCATATCGGTGCGGCAATACTTTCACTTATATTGACTATGATTTGGATGTCATTCGCATGACGGATGGGCAAGTTCAAGTAGTGGATCAGGATGAGTATGAGCACAATCGCTTAACCTATCATTATCCGGAGCTTGTTGAGCAGAAGGTGAAGCTAGGCTTGGATCAGGTGTTGGAGTACATTGAGCAGGGTCATACTCCATTCCATGATGGCACGGTACGTTGGTATTACGAAGAGTGGAAGCGGTTGTTAAACGAACCTCATGAACAGTAAGCAAGTAGACATGAAATCGGTGAACGGCGCCTGTTCCAGAACTTAGTTCCTGGATGCATGGTGCCGTTTCCGATGTTGGCGGATTGTGGACAGGCTTTTTTTATAGCGCATTAGCGAAATGAATGGAATATGAAAATACATCATGAGACGACAAGGAGGTGAATGGGATGCTTGATTCGAAGAAGCTGAATGGACAACAAAATCATGAAGAGCGGGCGGTATCTGATCAGGGTGCTTCCAAGGATCGGTGGCGCCAGTTGAAGCAGGATATTATAGAGGCCGCCCCGGCACTCGGAATTGATCAGGTCGGCTTTACAACGGCAGACCCATTCATTGAATTGAAGGCGAGGCTGCAGCATTCCATTGACCAAGGCTATGCCTCGGGATTCGAAGAGCCTGACTTGGACAAGCGTACTCGCCCCGAATTGTTGCTGGAGGATGCGCGCTCTATCATAGCCATTGCTGTGGCCTATCCTTCCAAGCTGGA
Organism: Paenibacillus sp. NAIST15-1; assembly: GCF_001894745.1. Taxonomy (GTDB): domain Bacteria; phylum Bacillota; class Bacilli; order Paenibacillales; family Paenibacillaceae; genus Paenibacillus_B; species Paenibacillus_B suaedae. The sequence goes on along the minus strand of NZ_BBYF01000011.1, from coordinate 183,027 downwards.
GGAATCGCCGAAGTCGAAGGCAGGCTCCTATCGGGGAATGTTTGCGCGGACTGCATGGGGACTTGATTACCATCATGTTCTGCGTGATCGTCTCGCGAAGCTGGAGACTTTCTTGCGTGAGCGCGTGCCTGAACAGGAACTGCGGGTACGAAGTATGGTGGACACAGGAGAATTAAGTGATAGGGCCGTAGCAGAGCGTGCAGGTATTGGGTTCAGCGGCAAGAACTGCTCGATTATTTCGCCGCAGTGGGGATCGTGGATTTACTTGGGCGAAATGATTACGAATATTCCGTTCCCGTCTGACGAGCCTGTTACAGAAGACTGCGGCGAGTGCACGCGCTGTCTTGATGCTTGTCCGACAAGTGCCCTTGTCGGCCCTGGACAGTTGAATGCGAACCTGTGTATCTCCTTCCAGACGCAGTCGAAGGACATCTTGAGCCATGAGATGATGACCAAGATGGGGAATCGGCTGTATGGCTGCGACACATGCCAGATCGTTTGTCCCAAAAATAAAGGAATGAATTGGACGCACCAACCCGAAATGCAGCCTGATCCCGAGAAGGCGAAGCCTCTTCTCGTTCCAATGCTGCAATTATCGAATCGTGAATTTAAGGAGCAGTTCGGCTCATTGTCGGCTGCATGGCGCGGCAAGAAGCCGATCCAGCGCAATGCGATTGTGGCGCTTGGGAACTTCCGTGATCGAAGCGCGGTTGGGGAGTTGCGTGCCTTGCTGCGAGAAGATACGCGTTATGATATTCGTGCGACAGCCGCTTGGGCGCTTGGTCAGATTGGTGGTACTGATGCGAAGCAGGCGCTGCTGTCAGCCTTGAATCGTGAGAAGGAGGATGCCGTTGTGCAAGCGATAGATGATGCCCTGCAGCAGTTCGACAATCATGTGGAACCTATTTATGTGCAGGAGATGGAGTCGCCGATAGGGATGCTGACCGTTGCCTCATCGGCGACAGGACTATGTTCTATTGAATTCGGCAGTGTGTTGGATACCTCTGCGCGTCTGAACGCCTGGGCGCAGCGCACATATGGTCGGGCTGCCCTCCAGCGTCATCCGGAACGGCTGCAGGAGGCAATTCGCCAATTGGAGGAATATTTCAGAGGGGAGCGGCAATCGTTCGATTTGACGCTTGATTTCCAAGGAACGCCATTCCAACGTGAGGTGTGGCGCGCTCTAATGGATATTCCGTACGGGGAGACAAGATCCTATAAGCAGATCGCAGAGGCAATTGGACGTCCGCAGGCAGTACGAGCAGTCGGTGGGGCGAACAATCGCAATCCGATTCCGGTTATTGCGCCATGCCATCGTGTCATTGGAGCAGATGGCCGACTGGTCGGGTACGGCGGGGGGATGGACAAGAAAGTTACTCTCCTTAAGTTGGAAGGCATGCAGGCGAATGAAGAACGGATGCTGACTGCTCCTTAATGGAACAGGGGATATTTGTCACGATTGATGGTACGTGCTATCATAGTGGCGGTACAGTATATTCGAAATCGAACGGCACATCGATCTCTTTTCGTTTTCTATGTGAAGTTTTCGGTGGATCATTCACGGAATCTGTACCCTACTTGAATATAGAAGCAATGAGCTAAACTTGACGATGTTGGGGTGACCATGGGAAGATGTGGACAGTAATTACGGCAATCGTAACACTAATTGTAGGCATTATCATCGGCTTCGCTGGCGGCGTGTACTACTTGCGTAACCAAATGACGAAAATGCAATCAGACCCTCAAATGCTGCAGAAGATGGCGAAGCAAATGGGCTACAATCTGAACTCGAAGCAGATGCAGCAAGCACAGCAAATGATGAAGAACAAGAATTTCAAGAAAAACCGCTAAGTTAACGAGATCATGCTCACAAGCGCGGCGGAAGGAGGAACGTTCGTGGCTGGTTTGAAGGATTATGTGAATACACAGGTTGGTACGAATCGCGAGAAGATTGAGCATCATATTAAGGAAATCTTGAAGCTCGTCGGAGAAGATGTTGAGCGCGAAGGATTGCTGGATACGCCAGCACGCGTGACTCGCATGTATGAGGAAATCTTCGCCGGTTATGAGGTAGATCCTCGTGATGCGCTCGGGGTAGCATTTGATGAAAATCACGAAGAGCTTGTCATTGTGAAGGATATTACGTATTATAGCCAATGTGAGCATCATATGGCGCCCTTCTTCGGGAAGGTGCATATCGGATACATTCCAAGCGGCAAGATAGCAGGACTTAGCAAGTTCGCCCGCTTGGTGGAAGCAATCTCCCGCCGCTTGCAGGTGCAAGAGCGGATCACTACCGAGATTGCCGACATTATGGATGAGGTGCTCATGCCACACGGCGTGATGGTCGTTGTGGAAGGCGAGCACTTGTGCATGTGCGCCCGTGGTGTGAAGAAGCCGGGAAGCAAGACGGTAACGATGGCAACACGCGGCAGCTTCCGGACGGATGCGGCGCAGCGCGCGGAATTTTTGTCACTGATTAAGTAGTAATGTGATGTATGTGGGTGAACTATGAACTGATGAACCCCGTTCCGGGCATGGGACGGGGTTTTTTTCGGACAGAGCAGGGAATTTGAATAGGAGGAGTTACAAGTCACATGACAGAAGCAAAGAAGAAGTCGGAACAGAAAAGTACGGAACAAGAAGTAGAATTGACAGCGGAACAGAAGCTGTGGGCGAGATTGTATGAAGCAGCTTCTGCGTTCAAGAAGCAGGCGAGCTGGGAGTGGATGCCGGAGAACGTGATCTTTGGCGTGAGCAATCCCGAAGACGGAGAAGTGGGCTATTGCACGATTATGAATGGAACAGACTACTTGTTCGGTCTGGCGTTATTCCGCGGCGGTGAAGGATTAGAGAGCCTGAACAGCATGATGCTGGACAATCATGAGCAGAATGCATGGCTTCATCGCCAAAAATGCATCATGGTAACGTTTGAAGACCGTACAGATCTGGAAAAGCGCGATTTGGCGCAGATCAAGGAGCTCGGGTTACGCTTCCGCGGCCGTAATGCATGGCCAATGTTCCGCGCATACGACCCGGGGTTTGTTCCATGGACGCTTGACGAGAAGCAGGTCAGTTTCTTGGCGATCGCCTTAGAACAAGCGATAGATCTGGCAGCGCGCGTGAAGAAGGACAAAGAGGTAATGACAGCACCGCAATCCGGTCAAGTGTTGGTTCGTACTCCGGACAACAAGAAGTGGGTAGATCGCTGGATGGATCCTGACTTCGTATTGGAGCGTCCTGTGAAGGTTGAAATCGAAAATCGCGATCGTCTGAATGATGTTATGGATCGTTTCCCGAATAAGAAGGGCCAATGGGAGACAGAATTTTTCTATGCGCCTGTTGCTGTGAAGGGTGAAGGCGAGCGTCCGTACTATCCTCGTCTTTGCTTGTGGGTAGACCGTACGACACGTGTAGCTGTAGGCTTCCATGTCGCGTATGATGACAACTTTGAGCAGGAATTCCTGAATCACTTCTTGCAGCTTATTGAAGAGCAGGGGGTACGCCCACAGAAGCTCATCATTCGCACAAATGAATGCGTGGATCTGTTCGAGAAGACAGCACAGCGTCTAAAAATTCGCATCGAGCGCGAGTCGCACCTGGCATACTTGGAGGAAGCGCGCGGAGACTTATTCGATTATTTCTCCAAGCAAGAAGGGTAGAAGGAATCTATTTACGTTATAAATGATATATGTCCTTAATAAATAGGGAATGAGGAGAAGGCATGGCTTCGCTGAAAGGCGGGTCGTGTCTTCTTTTTTAATATACTGCTCACCCGGGAAAGGAGGGTGTCTTAATGAAATCGCTGCATGTATAATGGGAATAAAGATGTTTATGCTATCTATGGAAATAAAGGAGTGCTGCTATGAAGCTTTCAATGCATATTACAAAGGAAGACTATTGGAAATTTAATAAATTCGTGATATACAGCATGCCGAAATACCGTAAAGTCATGCTAGCGAATATCATCGGCCTGCCCTTGTTTTTAAGCATCATTCTTAAAGTTATCGGAAAACCATGGGTGTACTCGATTGTAGTTGGGGTAGCGCTGGGGGTGCTTTTGAACGTATTTATGTATTTTTCGATTAAGAGAAAGGTTATCCGTTGGTCTGCTTCCACAGAAAATGCAGCCTGGCTCGGAGATCATACGGTGGAGATTACGGAGCAGGGAATTGATGAGACGACGCCGGTCGGCAGCGCTCATTACAACTGGGATGCGATACCGGAAATCAGAATGACCAAGGACTACATCTATATCTTCATCAGCTCGATGCAGGCACATATTATCCCACTTGCTTGCTTGTCTAACTCGTCCGAGCAGACACAGCTTATTCAGCTTCTTGAGGAGCATCATAAGAAAAAGATTATCGTACATTCCTAACTGGTGATCACATATTTACATTCAAGCAAAAAGTCCTCTGCTTACAAAAGTTGACAAGGAAAAAGCCTAATCAACGTCTTGTAAGCAGAGGACTGTTATGTTAAGATCTAATGTACGATATGAGTATATTTTTAAAATGCATTACTATCCAAATATATAATACCATATCGAATCATAGGCTGTCAACCTTGATTTATAAATTTCTAAAGAAGCGGGTGGTTAGATGAGTACGAAAGAAGAACAATGGCGTCTAGAAGAGGAACGAGCGGTTCGGGTGATGGAAGCTATTGAGCAGCATATTGAGCCCCTGCAGCAGGATATTGGCGACATCAAACACGAAGTAGTCGAATTCCGCAAGGCATTCTGGGACGATGTCAAAATCAACATGGACGATATAAATGAGGCGATAGAGACCTTCGCCAGCATGAAGCAGCAGGCAGAGGTGTTAACCGAGCGCGAGCATAGACACCGCCATGCTGCGCGTCAGTTGGATGTATTAACTCGCATGGCGAAGTCTCCCTACTTTGCACGAATCGATTTCAAGGAAGATGGAGAAATGCGTGGTGAGGAGATCTATTTAGGCATTGGCTCTTTCCGCAATGAAGAAGGCGAATTTTTCGTATATGACTGGCGAGCTCCGGTGTCGAGCTTGTATTATGATTTCCCTCCAGGCCCTGCGCGCTACACGACTCCTGTAGGGGAGATAGAAGGTACGATGGAACTGAAGCGTCAGTTTCTTATTTCGGAAGGCCGGTTCCGTGGAATGTTCGATACCGGGGTTACGATTGGAGATGAATTGCTGCGTCAAATGCTTAGTCAGCCGTCAGCCGAGCATATGAAGAGCATTGTAGCGACCATACAACAGGAGCAGAACCGCATCATTCGCAATGAACGGAGCGGCGTGCTGATTGTGACGGGGCCAGCAGGCAGCGGTAAGACGTCGACAGCTTTGCAGCGTATTGCATACCTGCTCTATCGGTATCGGGAAACACTGCAGGCGGAGCAGATCGTATTATTTTCCCCAAATCCTCTGTTCAACCGTTATGTCTCGACAGTGTTGCCAGAGCTGGGAGAACGAAATATGGAGCAGACGACCTTCCAGGATTATTTGGAGCACCGCCTAGGCAGCAGTTTCAAGCTTGAGCATCCGTTTGAGCAAATGGAATATTCACTGACAGCTGCAGAAGAACCGGGCTATAGCGCTCGTATGGAGGCGATCCGCTTCAAGGCAAGCCGTAACTATATTGATATGATCCATGCGTACGTACAGTGGTTAGGGACAGAAGGCCTGCAGCTACATGATATTTGCTTCCGCGATGAGGTAATCGTAACTGCAGAGCAAATTCACAGCCAGCTCTACCGTTATGATGCATCGCTTCCGCTGCCGAACCGTTTGCGCTTGCTGGCCGAATGGCTGCGTGGGGAACTGCATCGCGCGGCGAAGCAAGAACGCAAGAAGCCGTGGGTGGATGAGGAAGTAGAGATGCTGGATGATGATGCATACCACGAAGCTTATATGAAGCTGCAGCGCAAGAAGCAGTTCTCGGAGGAAACCTTCGATGACTTCCAGCGTGAACGCGACTGGCTTGCTGCATCGATTGTGAATGAGCACTTCAAGTCTCTCTATTCACAGGTGAAGAAGCTTGGGTTTATTGATATGGAGGGGACGTATCGTCAGTTGTTCGCTATGCCGGATGTATCGGAGCGATGTGCGGCAGCCGGAACGCTGCCTGCGGAGTGGAGTACCATATGTGCAGATACGGAAGCACGCCTTCTATCAGGGGAGATGCCGTTTGAGGATGCAACGCCATATCTGTATCTGAATGAATGCATTAAGGGGTTCCGTGTGAATACCTCTATTCGCCAACTGTTCATTGATGAGGCGCAGGATTACTCACCGTTCCAATTCGCATTGTTAAGACGAATGTTCCCGCGCTGCAGCATGACGCTGCTTGGTGACTGGGAGCAGGCGATTTATCCGCATGCTGGGGAACAGGATATTAACAGCAGTTGGCTATCTTCGGATATGCGCGGCGATTCATCTACGGAAACTTTCCACTTGACGCGAAGCTACCGCACAACTCGTCCGATTATGGAGTTCGCCCGCTATCTGGCTATGGATGGCGATCGTATTGAACCGTTCGATCGGGCTGGGAATCTGCCGACAGTTACCGTTGTAGAGGACAGAGCGGAGCGTGATCGACTGGTCGCGGATCGCATACGTCAACTGCTGCAGGAAAGGCATCGCAATGTAGCCGTGATTTGTAAGACGGCTCAAGAGAGCAAGGAAGCATATGAGGCGCTGCAAAATGAAATTTCGATTTACCTTGTCGAGCAAGATACGGCCTCATTCCATGAGGGTGCGCTGGTTATTCCTTCGTATTTGGCCAAGGGAGTAGAATTCGATGCAGTTGTCATCTATGATGCATCGGAAGCTGCCTATGGGCGTGCAAATGAACAGAAACTGCTGTATGTATCCTGCACGCGGGCCATGCATGAGCTTCATGTATTCTGTGTCGGCAAGCCGAGTCCATGGCTGGCTGCGGTGCCGGCAGAGACATACCTATCTCTGTTAGATCCCAATAAAGCTGATAGGGAATAGAACAGAAATAGAACAGATCTGTCTTTTTCGATTAGCCGGTTGTAGTAATCTTAGGCAAGGGAGGTATGGACATGAAGGTATACATCGTAGATGCTTTTACAGATGCGCCATTCCGCGGCAATCCGGCTGCGGTCTGTCTCGTTGAACAGGAATGGGATGAGACGATGATGCAGCATATCGCATCCGAAATGAATTTATCCGAGACAGCATTTGTTCATGTAGATGCAGAGTGGGAAGAGGGGGCTCAGCGCCCTCTCGGCCTACGCTGGTTCACGCCTGAGGTTGAGGTTGATCTATGCGGACACGCAACGCTGGCTACGGCTCATGTATTAAGACAATGCGGGATTGTGAGCGGGGACAGAGTCTCCTTCGAGACGAAGAGCGGCATTCTCCATGCTGCATATAAGGAAAGCGGGAGCCAATGCGAGACCACGCTGGATTTCCCAGCATCTTCGCTAATGCCCGTAGAGGATGGGGCGCTACGAGTGCGTCTGGAGGAAGCGCTAGGCTGCTCGGTGCATGAGGTACTTAGAAGCCGAATCGAGTTAATGGCCATCGTGGATTCAGAACAGACTGTACGGTCGCTGGAGCCAAATTGGGAACAGCTTAAGGCGTGCGATCAAGAAGCGATTGGTGTGCTCGTTACAGCGAGAGCAGGGGAATCAGCCCATGACAGAATTGACTTCGTGTCTCGCTGTTTCTTCCCCGCGCTCGGTGTGAATGAAGACCCGGTTACGGGATCTGCTCATTGCACGATGGGGCCATATTGGGGAGCCAAGCTCGGCAAGTTGTCTCTAACTGGACGTCAATGTTCTGCAAGAGGAGGCGTTGTGAAGTTGGAGCTGCATCAGGAGCGGGTGTACTTAACCGGCACGGCTGTCACAATTATGGATGGCAAGTTCACTTTTTCGTAGATTAGTGATTTCAGTTTAGGAGGGAATAGAATGGGAGTTTGGATGGAGATGACCATTCTCATCTTGCTCGCCTGCAATCTACTGCTCCTTCTGCACATCAACAGTAAGCTTCCGAGGCGGGATCGCGCCCAGGAAGCTTACGATCGTGCGAAGAAGAAGTATGGGATTGACTGATGCCTGCACTGCCTATAGGGTTGTACAACCAATGCCTGAATATCCACGTTTCGTCTTACATGTCAATAATTCATAATAATGACCTCGTTGATCACACCACGGCCATCACCTTTGGAATTAATGCTTCGCCTCGCTTTTACCGTATGGATTCGATATCCCTCATACAATTGATGAATATAGTCTGTCGCATGATTGGACAGCATGACATATACACCACGTTCACTAAGTTCCTTAAATACATTGGCTAGACGCTGTTGTTCCGGTCGGCCGAAGCCCCCCTTGGCATACGAAGTGAAGGCGGCAGTTGGCGTCAAGGTGTCATAGGGAGGATCAAAATAGACGAAGTCGCCGGCGCGTGCCTCCTGCACAGCCTCAGCAAAATCTCCATCCATCATTCGAATATTGGCGCGGTTCAAATAGGAGGACATACTGCGAATAGTTGTTTCTCTTATGATGTTCGGCCGCTTGTATTTCCCGAATGGAACATTGAATTGGCCGCCCGCATTGACTCGGTATAAGCCGTTATAGCATGTCCGATTCAAATAAATAAGTCTGGCGGCGCGGTCGATAGGGGATAAGGCGGCGTAGGCTTCTTGGTTCCGGTCCCATGCCCGGATTTCATAATAGTATCCTTCGTCGTTGCGATGCTGGCGAAGGGTTTCAATAAGTTGGTCTGGCTGCTGCTTTATCATTTGGTACACGTTGATGAGCTCTGGGTTGACGTCGTTAATGGCCCCGTTGTCTGGCGTTAATGCTAACAATAACGCCGCTCCGCCGATGAACGGCTCGAAGTAGGCTGCTCGCGTCCAGTCTGCCGAAGGCAGAAGGGAACGGATGCTGGGAAGTAGTTGGCGTTTGCCGCCAGCCCATTTCACAATAGGTCTGAGCAATTCGCCTCACCCCTTTCGAAGTCGATAACTCATTGTTCTGGTACAAAAGGAAAGCGCGGCACAGAACCGCACGTGATCCAGCTATTTCCATTTATTATTGTATAGAACGAAAAGGGTGCGGCGCAACGGCGAATAAGCTCGAAAAATAGGAAGTAAACACCTCATTCATCGAATGATGTTGTAAGCTTAGAAGGGAGTCCATTTCAATTTGCGAGCTTGCTCGAATCGTTCGGATACAGCGGGCCAATTGATGACATTCCACCAGTCGGCAATATATTTCGGCCGTTCATTTTGATGCTTCAAATAATAAGCATGTTCCCATACATCAAGCGGCAGCAGCGGGACGACATCCCATTGGGACAAGTTCTGATGCTTCTCTGCTTGCAAAATCTCCAATCTTCGGCTGCGCGGACTCCAGACGAGTATCGTCCAGCCACCACCCTCAACCTTCTCTGCTGCGTTCGAGAAATGCTTCCGGAAGGCATCGTAGCTGCCAAAGTCATGCTCAATTTGGCGCAGCAGACTGCCTGTAGGCCTGCCTCCGCCCTGCGGACTCATTACATCCCAGAAGATGGTGTGCAGATAGTGACCAGCCCCATTGAACGCAAGCTCGTTCTCCCAATATTTCACCAGATCGAACTTATTGGTGCGTCGTGCTTCTGCTAGCGCCGACTCGGCCTTGTTCAAGCCGTCCACGTAGCTCTTGTGATGCTTGTCATGATGAATGCGCATCGTCGTCTCATCGATATAAGGCTCAAGCGCATTATAAGGGTATGGAAGCGGAGGAAGCCGGTGTCCGCCAATTGGAACGAAGGATTCCCCATCTGTCTCATCATCCTGTTCCGGCTGCGCGCTGCGCGTATTGCCAATGTGAGCATGAATGCCTTGAATGGATTGTTGTTGATAGGGATACTGATGTTGCTGGGGCTGATACTGATGCTGCGGCCAATGCGAGGAAGGCTCGTTCCCCGCAGCGTGAATGCGAGCTGATGGGGAGGAACTGCTGCTAGAACGAGTGTTATTATTGCTTCCTGGGGGCTCTACTGCTGGGTAAAAGACAGGTTTAATGGCTTTCAGAAAGTACTGGGATCGCTCCGTGATATGATCGAATACGACAGGGGCGTGCTCCGTATGCTGCACGGCTTGGCTGTTATGCTTAATGGCATCAAGCTGCTGAACGAACTGCTCGGATTGATATACAGAAGCGCGGAGCAATTCTTGAAGCTGTTGAAGCTGATCTGGCTGAAGGACATCTGGCTGCTGCAGGGCGGTGCGCAGCTGTCCCCTCGCTGCATCTTCCGTCTGTGACAGAACCTGTTCCCATTGGGCAAGCAGCTGCACGTATTCAGGCTCCAGCTGGGGCACAATTGCGCGAATGACCTCTGTATGCTTCTTCTCCTGCTGCTTCCAGTAGGCACTCTCTTCCAGTACACGCACAGGCATAAGTGGCCCGTATATGAGCTGCAATGTTCTCCCTCCTTGTGATTGAAATGGTTCTTTTTATTGTATTAGCTTCATAGGTTGACCTATGTAAAATGGCACAAAAAAACCGCAAGCGGGGGCTTGCGGTTCTACTTCGACTTATTCCATCTCGTATTCTGTGAAACTTCCTTGCCGAATTTATGAACGTCTCAATCGGCGTAGCAGGGGAGTTAGTTCTGTGCAATGAACAAACCGCGATCAGCACGATAGGCCGCATTCAGAAATGCGGATGTCTTCGACAAGTATTCTTTGCGCTGTGTGCGATAGATAAGCTCATGCTGTGTATTAGGGACGATCCATGCCTGCGAGAGCTTATTGGACTGATGGGCGGCAATGCCTTCTGCAATTCCATATGGCGCCTTGGAGTCCGCTGTTCCATGAACGAAGAGAATCGGCATCTCATAGTTCGTTGATTTCACTTCATTGTATGGAATTTGCTGTAGGCTCGTGCCATTGACAGCAGGGAAGAAGGTACGCAGCAGATCAAGCGATGGATGCTTCGGCAGTGGAGCGTACTGCTGCAAATTATGATATAGCGTATCTGGCTCCAGCAGGAAGGTGCTGTCCAGAATCATGGCATTAATATCATGAGTAAGCAGTGCTGCTTGAAGCGCCGTTCCGGCACCCATGGAGAAGCCCCATACGACGACGTGCTCAGCACCGCGTTCCTTCGCGAGCTTGACTGCGCCTAGCAGCTGTTCCTTCTCCAGACGGCCGCCTGTTGCTTTGGTCGGATGCTGTTCGGAAGCAAATCCATAGTCGAACATGATGACATTGTAGTCGAGTCGATGTGCGAATTTGGCAAGGTCATACATCGGCACCCAATATTCTTCTCGATTGGCCCCGTAGCCATGGCTGAAGATTAAGGTGCGCTTGGAAGGCTTATCAGATGGAATGTACCATCCGTCTACCAGCGTATGCCCATCGCGAGCGGGAAAGGATACCGTCTCGTACTTCATCCCTTTGGCCTCCATTGGATTGGAGAACAGCGGAGGTACTTGCGGATTAGCGAACATCCATGCGATGAATCCGTGCAGGGCAAGGAAGATGACAATTGCAGCGAAGAAGGTCGATAGGGATAGCGCAATGGCTACATGCTTCACTCGTAGTCTCCGCGCTGCCGCAGGGGCTGCTCCAGATGGGCCGAGCCATTCAGGCTGTAGTGCGGGAGATGTAATAACAGGTGTGCTCATGTAGATGACCTCCTTCGATGATGTAATGCAGAATGGTGTCGAGCCCAATAAATTCATATAGAACAAAAGTCCCGATGGGAGCTGATTCGTGTAAACGTTGTCTTCGTATCATTATCGTATGCGGGAATCCGCATAGGGTCAACGGATTTGCGCGATTTGTAAGGTGATTGTAATCGTCCCGTAACATTGCAATCTCCCTGTAAAAACATGTCGAAACAAGGGACGTTCGTAGGATGCGGGAGAATGGTGCTAGTATCTTTACGAAAATAAGGAAGAGAGTTATACTAGTTGTAACGATGTTCCATACTATGGAACCGAAGAGGGAGATACATGGTGGAAGAACGAGGAAAGCTAACCGTACGCGCCGTAGAGCGTGCACTCGATATATTAATGTGTTTTGCCAATGAGCGAGATATCAGCTTGACGGAACTTGCAACCCGCGTTGGGCTGAATAAGAGCACTGTTCATCGTCTGATGACAACATTGGAGGATCGCGGATTCGTACTTAAAAATGGCGATAAGTATCGCCTGGGATATCGGGTATGGGAGTTGGCGGCGAATTTGACGCAGGTCGATGATCCTGCTCAGCTGCTGCAGCCGGAGATGGAGCTCCTGCGCGATCAGTTGGATGAGACGGTGAGTCTATATGTGAAGGATGGCAACGACCGGATACGGATTCAGGCCGTGCAGAGCAATCAGGCGATCCGTAGAGTAGCGCCAGTAGGCGTTCGTTTGCCGTTGTTCGTGGGGGCATCCAGCAAGGTGCTGCTTGCCTTTGCTGAGACGCACGAGCTAGAGGCTGCATTGCGCGATTCACGCTGGCCGTCCTCCATTGACAAGGACAGCTATATGAAGCAGCTTGAGGAAGTGCGTCGACTCGGATATGCTGTGAGCTTGGAAGAACGCGAACTTGGAGCGGCGGCTGTATCTGTGCCGATCATGGATCGGAATCAGCGGCTGGTCGCAGCCTTGTCGGTATCGGGGCCTGTCAGCCGGATGTCGGCAGATACGCTTGTATCCTTTGCCCCGCAGATGATGGAGACTGCCCGCCGAATGGGCACGATGCTGCTGACGATGCAGTAACAGTCAGTCTGCTGCAATCGACGGTTAAGATTGTCTTTTTGCTAGATTCTGTGCATTGTAAATAATAAGTCCTTCGGCCCCTCTACTGCGGTAAGCAGTGGAGGGGCCGAAGTTGTATAGACCTATGAAATGCGCCTGACAGCACCCATCAGAACGGAGATCGGAATGCCAGCCATGATCTGCAGTGATGTATAAGGTTATGCTGAAGTTATTGCTCCAATTGCGACATCCTGCTATAGGGTTTGTGAGGAATGACGCTGGCGATATTGGCCGGGAGTTATTCCTTCGAGCTTCTTGAACATACGATTGAAGTAGGGGGCCTGGTAACCGGCCGATTCAGCGATTTCATTGATCTTCATATCCGTGGTCAGTAGAAGCTGCTTGCAATAGTTCATTCTTATCGAGGTAATATAGTCGACATAGTTCGTTCCTGTCATTTGCTTGAACGCTCTGCTCAGTTGAGAGATGCTGACGCCATTACTTTTCGCATAGGTTTCAAGTGCAACCTCTTGGCCGTTGCTTTGTGCAATCTGTTCGAGCAGATTGTCTACAATCTCCTTCATAGATGCATTGAAGCTGCGAGAGAGCGAATGAATGTAAGGGTGGATCACCTTCTCTTGGAACCAGGACAAGGATGCTTGTGGATTGCGCAGCATACGAAGCTCTTCATACAGCTGGGCGCTGTCATAGACGGCATACGGATTATGGCCGGCCTGAAGCATAGCGCGATGGATGCTTCCCATTAGTCGCAACAGCGCTTGATGGACAAGCCATTCTGCCGCGTGGCTTGCTTGCAGTGCCTCTACATACTGCTCCAAGGCTTGCGTCGCTTCCTGGGCCAGACCCATATTGAGAGCGTAAATAAGCTCCTGCTCAAGCACAAGCAGAGGGGCTTCAAGCAGCGTATTCGCTCTATCCAGCACTTGATCGGCCTGAAGCAATTGGCTCGTTGCGTCGAAGGTGCGGCACCGAAGCGCACGCTGAGCCTGCTCCATGGCATGGGGAATATCCATCCACGACGAGGTTGGCCCGTTATAGACGATGGTAGCCTGGATGCGCAGAACCTCATGCAGCACGTTGATATAATGGGAGCACAGACTGTGCAGCTCCTGTTGTGCTTCTGCTTGAGTATGATCCTGTGTGGGAAGTATGAGCACAAGTCCGAACGATCCATCTAAGAAATTAATCGTGTGAACATGTTCCGCTGCGGATTGGGATAGCTCTGCCACGATATTGATAGCTGCGTACGTTAATAGAACATCGTCTTTATCGGACAGCGGCTTATATTCTTCATCGGTTGGATGAAGTTGTAGAACGATTGCTGCAAATGACCTGCCTTCAATGGCGACCCCCATCGTATGAAGCTTCTCCATCATCTCCCTCTCTGTCCAGTGCGCTGCCTGTCCTGTAATGAATTGATTCATAATTGCCTCGCGCATGGACGGCACGGCCTGATTCAGCCTCCGTTCCAATGTTTCATTTGTAATTCGATAATGCTGCCACTCCCGTTCAATATAATCAAGCTCATTGTGAACATCCGTATCCGGGGAGCGCCAGCCTGTAAGCAAATTCATCATCCGGCGTATCGGTCGATACATACGGTGGGAAGCGAACCAGCTTAACGCTAACGCAGCCAGCAGGGCAAATATCCAGCACACAATGAGGATATGTGTATAGGGTTGTGTAGGTGCCGTAATGATGGATTGAGGGGTAGCCGATAAGTAAGTCCATTTGCCGCCCATTTTCTCCAAGGTTACGGTGTTTATGAGCAATGTATCCTGATCCAAGGGAACCTTGCTGCTTCCGCTAGGTTGATTCAATGCCTCTGTATGTTGAGTCTGATGAGATTGAATAGCGGCGAATGCCTCAGGATTCTGTCTGCTTGCTTCGCTTTGCCCAATAATGTGCCCTTCCTCGTCGAGCAGGTAAGCATATCGGTCTGGGTTCGCAAATACGAACAGCTTAGACGGATTGATGTAAATCACGATAGCCCCGTAGGATGCGTTTCCATTGAACGGCAGCTTCATTACGACGGCATGGGAAGAGCCTCTACTGAAGGGACGCTGCAATTCATGTGCCCAGAAGATGCCCTGCTCGGCCGACATAAGCTCCTTCCAGCGAGATTCTTCTGCCTGCTCCAATGTCCGAAGACCAATCGAGGGCTGAAGTACTTTGTTCTGCTTCGCCACGTACAAATACACCTGATCAATAATCGGATCGGCATTCTCGATAAGCGTGAGCGTATCGAGCAGACGGTTCGTTTCCTCGAACTGCTGTGCGAAATCCATATCGGAAATCGTCGGCTTGAAATGCGGCTTCACGACCATATGTAGAGCGTAATTAATAAGCTGCCCAAGCTGTTTATCGATTTGTTTGGCTGCTTCAATCATCTCGCTGTCGTTCTTCTCTTGAAACTGCTTCACAAGCTGCTGGTTGCCCATATATAAATAAGCCGCACTGATGATCGTGATTGGCAGGCAGGTCAGCAGTACGGCGAGCGCGAGACTTTTCCAATAGAAGATTCCCTTGGAAGAGGGACGTAGTATATCATGCAGCTTTCCCATGAATTCCTCCTGTGTGGCAAGATGATGAAACGGAATACTGGAGTAATCATTGATATTTGATATTGGAATAAAAATTGTAATTTGCTCGACTGCACGAAGCTGTTCATACAAGAACGATAGTATGGAATGTTCTGGTATGGTGACCGATTGTATTTATCATACTGAATGGCACAACGGATGAAAAGGCTTACAGAAAAAAAGTGCAGCCTCAGGAAATCGGGAAAATGCTGCATCGAATCTCGCAGCAGGTGATTCTTTGCGGGGCTTGCTTGTGCGTTCATCGAGCGATGAATAAGCGCGGTTATGCAGGCAGGCAAGATGCTTCAGCAAAAAAGTCAAATTGCATGAAATTGTGATAGCGTTTACATTGATAAAAATCCTAGCAGACATTGTGATACTCGTTGTCTCAATTGAACATGCAGAAGAAAGTGAGGTAGTACTGATGAGCATGGAACCATCAACATCTGCATCTGCAGCCCAGTTAGAACGGAGGACATCATCTAAACGAAGAGCGCGCACACGTGTATGGGTAGATGTGAAGAGGGATAGATACTTGTATTTGTTGGCGCTGCCAGGACTTCTCTTCTTCCTTGTCTTCAAGTATGTTCCGATTACGAATCTTGTGATCGCCTTCCAAGACTATTCGCCGTATTTCGGTGTGTTTCAAAGTCCATGGGTAGGATTCGAGCATTTCAGCCGCTTCTTTGCAAATGAAGATTTCTACATTCTGCTGCGCAACACACTCGCTATCAGTTTTCTGAATCTGTTGTTTTTCTTCCCGGCGCCGATCATTCTTTCTATCATGCTGAACGAGGTTCGGCATTCGATTGTGAAGCGAACAGTACAGTCTCTCATTTACATTCCGCACTTCTTATCGTGGGTGCTCATTTCGGGGTTGACGTTCCTCATGTTCTCGCAATCGGAAGGGTTGTTCAACAAGCTGCTGCTGTCTATGGACAAAGAGGCTTTTGATCTGCTCACGAATCCAAGTTATTTCTGGGGAATGTTGACGGCACAGTCGATCTGGAAGGAGGTCGGTTGGGGGACGATTATCTTCCTCGCTGCTATCGCAGGAATCGATCCTCAGCTGTATGAGGCTGCGGTGATGGATGGAGCAGGGCGGATGCACCGCATTTGGCATATTACGCTGCCGGGCATGCGCAATGTGATCATCATTCTGTTTATTTTGCGGCTAGGCACTATTATGGATACCGGATTCGAGCAGATTTATCTGATGATGAATGCAGCCGTCTCCAATGTAGCGGAAGTGTTCGATACGTATGTGTACAGGGTTGGGATTAAGCAAGGGGAGTTCAGTTACAGTACAGCCATCGGATTATTCAAATCGGTAGTTGGCGTCATTCTTGTGGTGGCGGCCAATCAAATTGCTAAGCGCTTCGGACAGGACAGTTTGTATTAATTAGGGAGGGAGACAAGTGCTATGAGAGATAACAGTGTGAGAGATCGCTTATTCAATATCGGGAACATAGCCATTCTGCTGCTCATCAGCTTGGCGACCGTCTTTCCTATTTACTATACAATCGTGCTGTCGTTCACGGATCCAACGGAATATTACACGAAGCCGCTTATTTTGTTCCCGGCCAAATGGTCACTGGATGCCTATCAGTACTTGCTCGCAAACGGCTTGTTTGTCAGCGCACTCGGTGTGAGCACCTTTCTGGCTACAGTAGGAACAGCATGCAGCCTCATCGTAACCGGGGGCTTGGCTTATGCGCTCTCTCGGAAGCGACTGCGCTTCCGGAAGGCCATTCTGTTTCTTATTTTGTTAACCTTTCTGTTCCAGCCAGGACTTGTGCCGCAGTATTTAATTGTGCGCAATGTCGGACTTATCGATAATATCTGGTCGCTCATTATTCCGTCGCTGACCAGTGGGTGGTACGTTCTGCTTATGAAGGGATTCTTCGACAGTATTCCCGATAGTCTGGAGGAAGCGGGACGAATTGATGGGTGTAACGAGATAAGCGTATTTTGGCGCATTATATTGCCCTTGTCACTTCCAGCGCTGGTCGCATTCGGCTTGTTCTTTGCGGTAGGGTATTGGAATACCTATTTCAACGCGCTTATGTACATTAACGATCAGAGCATGTGGCCGCTGCAGGTGCTGCTGCAAAACCTGCTGGTCGATCCGGCGGCAATGGGCGGCGGGGCAGGAGGGAGCGGTGCGGATTTCCGTATGAATCGCCAGATGCCGTCCGAGACGTTGAAAATGGCAGCGGTCGTTATAGCAACTGTGCCGATTATGCTGGTGTATCCATTCTTACAGAAGCATTTCGCCAAAGGTGCGATGGTTGGCTCTGTCAAAGAATGAATAAGTATAGGATGCACATGGACAGCCTGTAGCGTGCTCGCATATCAAAAAGGAGGGTTCAGAATGGTTCACAATTCATCACGTAAGTTGTCATCCTTGCTCAAGACAACAATGCTTATCATGCTGGCATGTTCACTGCTGCTGACTGCATGCGGCGGTGGAGGCAGAGGCGGTGCCTCTGGGGGAGAAGGTCCAACGAAGATTACACTGCAAACGTTGAATTATGCGCCCGACATGGTGAACAACAGCAATCCGATGTGGAAGGAACTAGAGAAGAACACGAATACACAGCTGGACATCACATGGCTGACACCAACGACGATTGAAGATAAGGTCAATGTGATGCTGGCGTCCGGTGAGATGCCGGATGTTACCTTTGTGGAGTCGCTGAACAACTCGCAGCTCCAGAAGATGATTAAGCAAGGCGTGTTCTGGGATTTGACACCTTTCATTACGGATTATCCGAATCTAACGGAAGGCGTTAAGGCGGCGATGTGGGAGGAGACGAAGATCGAGGGCAAGAACTATGCCATTCCACGGTACTATCCAAGCTTTGGCGGCGGTGTATTCCCGATGCTGCGTAAGGATTGGCTGGATGAGCTGAATCTGCAAGTGCCAAATTCCATGGATTCGCTCTTCGACGTACTGAAGGCATTTAAGGAGAAGGCGCCCGGCGGGAAGACTGATATCGTTCCGTATGCGGCATCCCCAGACTCGCTCGGTTTTGTATATAACGTCTTCAATGAAACGCAAGGCGCATGGAAGTTGAAGGATGGCAAGCTGGCGCCGATCATCACTGAAGATGCTTCCCGTGATGCGCTGCTGTGGATTAAGAAAGCCTACGATGCAGGACTGTTCCCGAAGGATTTTGCCATCTTAAAGTTCTCGCAAATTATTGATATGGTTCGTGGCGGCAAGGTAGGAGCGGTGGGCTTATCCATGAACCATGTCTGGATCCAAGGGGAAGTGCTTCGCCAGATCGATCCGAAGGCCGACCTCATTCCGACCTCTTACCTGGCGGATCCGCAGGGGGCTAAATATGTCCCTTCCGGTGAGTCCTATTATGGCGTGTATCTGATTCCCAAGAAGGTGCCAGAGGAGAAGGTGAAGAAGATTCTGGCGCTGTTCGATTATGGAAATAGCCCAGAGGGCAATATTCTGGAGTACTACGGTGTGAAAGATGTGCATTACAAGGAAGAGAACGGCAAGCGAATTGCGACTGAGCAGGCGAAGAAAGATCTGACGGGAGACGGCAACATGTCGAGCTTGTTCCACTTGATTAGCGACGATATGGCTATTGCTGCAGTGGGGATGCCAGATGAATTGTATGAACGCAACGTGAAAATTGTAAATGAGCGCAAGGAGCATGTTGTACCAGATCCAGGACGCGGCATTTATTCGGAAGCCTATAATCGGTTCTACCCGGAAATTAAAAAGAAGGTAGATGATATGCGGACGAAGGTGATCATTGGGAAAGAGACGATTGAAGCCTATGATCAGTTTATTGCGATCTTGAAGCAGGATAAAGAGCTGCAAATGATTACAGATGAAATGAATAAGGCTTACCAAGCAAAATAATGAGAGGCCAAGGAACGCTGCTGCTTGCGGGCGTTCCTTCGCTTCATTAGAGGGGGAGAAGCAACATGAAGCCTACCACTGCGGTTGTGATTGGAGCAGGGGATCGGGGAGCACGTGCATATGCTCCATATGCGCTGGAGAATCCGCATGAATTTCGTATTGTAGGTGTCGCTGAACCGAATACAGAACGACGACGCAAATTTGCCGAGCAATTTGCACTAACCGCTCAGCAGCAATTCGATTCTTGGGAGTCGCTGCTTGGCAACGAGAGGCAGGCAGAAGTTGCAATTATCTGTACATTGGATCGAATGCACCTCCAGCCAACGCTCCGGGCACTTGAGTTAGGGTATCATGTTCTGCTGGAGAAACCGATGTCGCCTGTGCCGGCAGAGTGTGTGGAGATGGAGCTTGCGGCCAAACGGCACAATCGTCTGCTCACGATCTGCCATGTGCTGCGTTATACGGCATTCTGGTCATCTTTGAAGCGGGAAATCGACCGAGGTGCGATTGGTGATATCGCCTCGATACAGTTAAATGAGAACGTGGGCAATATGCATATGTCGCACAGCTTCGTACGCGGCAATTGGCGCAATAGCGACGAGTCGAGCCCGATGATCCTGCAGAAATCATGCCATGATATGGACATTTTGGCGTACTTAATGGGGGAACCGTGCACACGCATTAGTTCGTTTGGCTCGTTAATGCATTTTCATGAAGGGAATCGACCGGAGGGTGCACCGCTGCGCTGTATCGAAGGATGTCCGGCAGAACATGTCTGCCAGTATCATGCGCCTCGTTATTACCTGGGGGAAGGGATTGGATGGGCGCGGAAAATTACAGACGATCATACGAAGGAAGGCATCATTAAGGCGCTGTGGGAAGGGCCGTACGGCAAATGTGTCTATCAGACGGATAATAATGTTGTGGATCATCAGGTCGTCAATATGGAATTCGCCAGTGGCGCAACGGCTACCTTCAGCATGTGCGGCTTCACACACGATAATACTCGCATTGTGCAGGTGATGGGCACGAAAGGGGATATTCGCGGCAATATGGAGGATGATGCTTTCACGCTCCATGATTTCGTGACGAAGGAGAAGCGTGTTGTCCATATCCATGCATCTGCTGCGGGGCATGGGGGTGGAGACGCGGATATAGTCCGCTCCTTTATTAAGGAAGTGCGTGATTTCGAGGCGGGAATGGTGACGGAGAGCAAGTCTTCTGCCTCTGTCTCCGTACGCAGCCATCTGATGGCATTCGCAGCAGAGGCATCACGGCTGGATGGGGGCAGATCGATTGATCTGCAGGCCTATTATGATGAACTGGCAGGAGCAGCGGTACAACCGCATGTTCATGAGAAACATTGCTAATCATGTCGTAATGCATGCATACTGATGAACTTAAAAAAGCCAGCGATCGCTGGCTTCTACTACGAGAGAAGAAACACTAATTACGAACTAGTGGCTATACGCTGGCATGTATCATAAAAGACGGCTTCCAAGGAACGATGTCCATTTTCTGTACGGCAAAGTCTAGCGACAGAATCGCATGCGACCATGACGCCTTCATTCATGAAGGCGACAGTATCGGCCGTGTCCTCCACGACAGACAAAATATGAGTCGAATAGAGGATTGTTGTTCCTTTCCTGCGTTCAGCATGGATTAGTTCCTTGAACGTATGCACCCAATAGGGATCAAGTCCGTTGGTGGGCTCATCCAGAATGATGATCGGAGCTTCAGGCAGCAACGCTTGTGCGAGCGCGAGCCGCTGCTGCATTCCCTTGGAATAATGGCTTACCTTCTTATGCTTGTCTTGTTCCAACCCAACGAGGCAGAGCAGCTCATCGATGCGACCTCGCGGCACCTGCAGCAGCTTGGAGAAAAAGTGCAGCACCTCGTATCCCGTCAAGGAACGGGGAAATACCATATTGTCAGGCATATAGGCGAATGTGGATTTATAGGCGCTGTCCGTGGACGATACCTTGTGCCCGTTCAAGTAAATGCTGCCTGACGTTGGCTTCACAATGCCGATCATCATCTGAATGATCGTGCTCTTCCCGGCGCCATTGCCTCCACATAAGGCGAAGCATTCACCTTGGCCGATTGAGAAGTGGATATCGCGCACCTGATTCTGCTTGGAATAAATCTTGGATACATTATCGAATCGAATCATCGCATTTGTCGTCATTTGCGGATGCGCCCCCCCTGCTTCACAATGATGATGGATAAGGCAAGCGGAGCAATGATCCATGCCGCAGCCGTCAGACAGAAGGCAATTTGTCCGGTGCTCCCCTCGGCCCATATCGTAAAGTCATAGAGCGTCGGCCCGAATATCATGCCGCTCTTCATTTGAACGATGCTCCACACCCGTATTAGCTCAACTGGGTTGAACAGGATGGATGTGGTTAAGAGTGTAATAATCCAATGAAAAGGGACAACACTGGAGACGCCCATCACGATATATTCGTACAGGAGCACGCTGAGCGCCCATGTCAGAATGCTGATGCCAAGCGCTTGGAATCGTGTGCTGGCATACACGCCGATGACCGAAGCTATCGCCAGGAAGATAGCCGCAAGCAGCAGGGTCAAGGCGATAAAGAGGAAAAACAAGGAGGCGGCGAACATGCCAGTGCGGTTCGTGATCCACAGCACAGTTCCGACAATACCGTAGCCGAGCAGGATAACGGCTGCAATGGCCGCCAGCATGCCTATGTATTTGCCAAGGACAATGGAAGTGGGCGATACCGGGTAGGTGAGCAGCAATTGATAGCCCCCATCCTCTTTATCTCCCGCGAGCATGGTACTGCCCATTAACAGCGTGAGAAGCGGAACGAGGAAGAGGGAGAGATTCAGAAGTCCTGCAGTCATTCTCGTAAACCCTTCGTATCCTGCCTGATAGCCGGTGCTGCCGAAGAATACGATGAACAGCGCCAGTAGTGTAAATAATATGGAGAAGCTTGCCAGCCAGCGGCTGCGAATGATCAGCTTCATTTCCTGCTTCGCAATCGAACCTATGTGCTTCATTGATGACCGTCCCATTTATGCTGCTTCAGGTCAGAGAACGACAGAACGTTTCCTTTGCCCTCTTGTGCAACGTATTGCTCTGCTTGTTCCTTGTTCGGAAAGGCCAGCACGCCATTCGCCATTGGTGTCCAGAAGTCTTGGTGGTAGGCGAACCAGGCCTGCTCCAGCTCTACCCAATTGCTTGCGGTGTATACATAGGACTTGGCAATCGGATTGTCTGCATTGTGATACGATTGGATATAATCCATCATGCAGCCGATATCATCGAAGGTCATAATCTTGCCGTCCGTTAATACAACCTCTGTTGCGTAGTCTTCGTTCGCTACGCTCATATTGCATATGATGCATACATCGATATCAGGGTTAATCGGGCGCGGCTCATAGCTTGGCTTGCCGCAGGATGTGGCAAGCAGGAGGCCGACTGCCGCTACGACTGTTCCGAATCTCCATGTCATTTCTGAATCCTCCCTTGTGCAAGAATGAATATGCCGCCAATTAGGAACAAGCATCCTGCGATGCCGACAAGATGGCGATTGTCTGTAGGATGTTCCGCTTCTAGGACTGATTGTGCAGGATCATCTACAAGTGGTTGAAGGGTGGGCTGCTGCGTAAGCGGGAACCGATCTGCTCCGCTCGTTGCGTTAGCGGAAGGCAGCATGCGATTAACTGCATTCCATAGCTGTATGGCAGGGCTCTCGAAGTAGAATTGCAGCTGCGGCTGCTTCGGCAGCAGCTTGTCATAGATGGAGCCTGCGTAGTAAGGTAGTTCCCCGATGCCGTCGCCGGTAATATCGAAGGAAGAGTAGTCGTCCCAATAATTGCCCGATGTGCCGTCATCAATGGCCTGCTTCGCATCCAAGCTACGTGCTTGCACGACATTGCCGATGAACTGGTTCCCCGATATGGTAGTTCCGGTATTGCCCTTCAGCAGACTAAGGCCAAGATGATTGCCCGAGATGACATTGTCTGTAATGATGCTGTCTCTCGCATCCTCCAGTGCGAGACCGTTGCTGTTGTACATCATGCGGTTGCCCCGCATCGTGATGCGATCGGTGTCATAGAGCAACACTCCATAGCCGCGATAATCAAGCTGCTTCTGCATGATGTTCTGCTCAATCCGAAAGGAGGAGGAGCTCATGGCCATCATCCCGTTAATGTTGTACATGAATTGATTGCCCGATACGAGACCTCCTTCACCGAACATGAGATGAATGGCGTAGCGTGAATCGGATATCGTGTTGCTGCTTAGCGTACTGTCGGCTGCGAAGTCGATGTAAATGCCGTCCTGAACATCATAAATGTCATTGCCACGTACAACATTACCACTGCCATAGAAGAGGTGAACGCCGTTGCCTCGCTTAGAGATACGGCTGTTATTGCTCGTTATCGTATTGTTCTCGATCTGATTGCGGCTTCCTTTGTTGACATAGATGCCATTCTGTACGCGGGACAGCGTATTGGACACGATCAAGTTGTCCGAGGAGGCGATATAAATACCAGCGTCCTGCTTTTTGCTGCCGCTCTGGATAATCTGAAATCCGGTTAGGGAAACGCCGGGGGCGGTAATCGTGACGACATGTCCTTGATTATTGCCGTTCAGCGTAACCTTAGCACTGCCTGCAGCTTGGAGCTTCAGTGGCTTATCAATGACAAGCTGTTCATGATAGCTGCCTTCTTGTACGGTAATGGTTGCGCCTACTTTAGCCTCATTAATGGCCTTCTGGATCGAATCTCCGGCACGAACGATGAACGCCTTCCCATTAGCGTTGGCGGCATGCAGCTTGCTTGTACCTGGGAAGCAGGTGAGGAGAGACAATAGCAAAGCTAGAGCGGCCAGCAGCATTTTTCTGTTGACTTGTCTGCAATTGGTCACAATTGGCCACCATCCTGTCCCCATTTTCATTTTCTTTGGCTCCTACATTACGACACAATTGTGTGCAAAGATGAAAGAATGTGTGAACGGAGCATGACAACCCGCAAGTTTTTATGTCTCTCTGTATCGCGGCAGCGCAATCGTCACAGTCGTCCCCTCATTCTCGATGCTGTGAAAGGTCAGCGTTCCGCCATGCATAGCAACAATATTGGACACAATGGCAAGCCCCAACCCTGTTCCACCATCCTTGCGGGTTCGCGCCTTATTGGCTCGATAGAACGGCTCGGTTATATGGGGAAGATGCTCAGGGGCAATGCCGATGCCGGTATCGCTGATGCTCAGCTCACAATGGGTGTCCGAGGTTGCGCGCAATTCGACGCTGATCGTTCCCTGTTCCGGCGTATACCTTATGGCATTGTCCAGCAGGTTATGGAGCACCTGTTCGATTCGATTTTGATCGGCTTCAATAATAAGCTCGGGATCAAGATCGATCGCCAATGCAATTTGCTGCTGGACAAGTATGTGTCTGTATGTCATCAGCACGTCCTCAATAAGCTGAGCATACACCAGATGGGTGATGGCAAGCGGATAGGCATTGTTCTCCAGCTTGGCCAGCTCTAGCAGATCATGAACTAGCCGCTGCATGCGGCCGGCCTCGCGGTGGATCAGGCTGATATAGCTTCGCTGATCTTGTTCAGATTCAACAACCCCATCCAGAATCGCTTCGCTGTATCCCTTCACATAGCTGATAGGGGTCCGCAGCTCATGGGACACGTTCGCGAGAAATTCTTTTTTGCGCTTATCCTCCTCGGCAACGGCACATGCCATCTGATTGAAGGCTTGTCCCACCTTGCCGATTTCATCATGTGTTGTAATCGGAACACGTTCCGCATAATTGCCATGTGCCATCTCATGGGCAGCGGACTCCAAGCGTCGAAGGGGCTGCGTGATGCGGTTGATTAATGTTCTGCCCAGCACAAGGGACAGGAACACGAAGCATAAGGTGATCGGAATGAAAATGCTGGTCAGTTCCTTGTTCATCTCCATAATGGTTGCAAGCGGGATGTACAGAAATAAGATGCCTTGCAAGCGATTGTCGTCCAGCAGCGGGATGCTGACAGATAGAATCGTGCGGCCGAATCGTTCCTCGAACCCGGACTTGGTGACGGGGTTGCCCTGAAGGAGCTGCTGGCGATCCTGCTCGCTGATGAGGGAGTCGTATTCAACTTCGAAGGGAAGGCAGGCGCTTAACTCGCGCGGGTTCGTGACAAGAAACACCTCCGAGTCAGACATCTTGTTGTACCAATCGATCTGATCGCGCAGCTTGGCGGTGACCTCTCCACCGCTATAGTTGCTTGCAAGGCGAAGCCCTTCCAGCCGCAGTCCTTCATCTACCTTTTCGACATAGTATTTTTCATAGAAATAGTGAGTGAGCGCATACGAAAAAGACACAGTTCCGATAATCGCCGCGCACACGATAAGCCACATTTTCTGTGCTAAGGTTAGCTGCTTCATGCCATTTACACCTCAAGTTTATATCCGATGCCCCACATCGTTTGAATGAATTCACCCACATTGCCGAGCTTAATGCGCAGTGTTTTGATATGTGTATCTACAGTTCTAACACTGCCCTCGTAGTCGATACCCCACACGTGCTCCAGAAGCTGCTCGCGGCTGAGTGCTTGTCCGCGGTGGCGGCATAAGAAGAGGAGAAGCTCGAATTCCTTCAAGGTGAGAGCTAAGGGCTTGCCGCATACCTTGACCGTTCTACCTCGTTCATTGATCTCGATTTGGCCGTATAGCTGAACCGTTTTGTCTGCTGCAGATTCTCGATTAACCCTGCGCAGAACCGCGTCGATGCGGGCGATCAGCTCGCTTGGACTGAACGGCTTCACAATATAATCGTCGGCACCGATTTTCAGGCCATAGACACGATCCCATTCTTCTCCTCTTGCCGTTAAGAAGACGATTGGCACGTTAGAGGACTGGCGTATGTTCAGACAGAGCGTGAAGCCATCCAGAACTGGCATCATGACATCGGCAACAATTAGATCGATGGACATGGCAGACAGAATCTCTAGCGCTTCCTCGCCATTCGCGGCTTGGTACACCTCGAATCCAGAGCTTTTCAAATACATATGCACGAGTGCTCTCATATCTTCTTCATCATCGATAATGAGCAATCGAGACTGGTTCATGCTTGCTCCTCCTTGCGCTTATGAGTTGGACGTAATCTGGAATGGGCCTTGGCCCACAGGGATGATTGAGCTGACGGTGAGTGAGTTGGGATCAATGACATAGATCTCATTGCTATCATAACTAGCGATGTATAGATTTCCGCCAATTTCCTTCATCTCGAATGGGTTGGCGCCAATTTTGATCGTGCCAAGCTCTGCGCCGGTATTCCGCGCGAACTTGCGAAGCGTGCTGGAACCGTGACTCAGTGCGAATATGCCTGTATCCGTCTGTGCAAAGCTTACGGGCATATAAGGAGCTGGGATGCGCCGAATAAGCGACCCGGTATCCATGTTGTACACATGGATGTCCGACTCGACTTCAGCTCCGCTTCCGTGACCGCCAACCCACAGCTCACGCCGATCATCCAACAGCAGACCGCCAGCCGAAGATTCGTTAATGCCGAATGTTTGTACAACTTGTTGCGATTGAGTATCTATAATGGACATCGTCGTATCGTCGAAATTGATGACGTACAGCTTGCTCCCGTCCTTCGCCTCATACATATGCAACGGCTGCTTGCCTACAGCAACCTCGTACTGAAGCGTGCCGTCCAGCCGGAAAGCGCGAATCGATTTATGATGCTGATCAACAAAATAGACAAATTGCTTCGAATGGGACAGCAGCGCATTGGCCGCTCCTTTGCCTATGTCCCACGTCTCGATCTGCTTTCCTGTAGACAATTGATAAATGAGCGCTTTGTCCGCCTGCTTGCCGTAGACGAGCAATTGGTCCTTCGCAAGGAATAGGGCGCCGCTAAGCGGGAAATCGAGCTGCCATGCCGCCGATACCTTATTGCGGACAGGATCAAGGAAAGAGAGACTATGGTCCTTCACATTGACGCTGACGATAATAGGCTGCTGCTCTATAGGCTGGAAATCATTTTTGCCGCACCCGGTAAGAACAAAAGCAAGAGTGAGCAGAACAAACAAAGGCAAAAGTGTGCGTAAGAAAGGTGCAAGGCGCATAAGGCGCTTCCTCCTGTTATTCAAAAAATGGAATATAGCAACATTATAGCGGCTTTAGACACAAAATCTGATCAAATCTATGAAGTTTTGTACTTCTTTTTGGAAAATTGCAACATAAAGTTCAACAATTCATTTCACTTCCTTCACAATCTCCTCACAATTGCTTGCTAGCATTTGTTCTGTAAATGAATTCCATCGTGGAGGGTGTTATATGAAAAAGGGGTTAGCTATTTTTATTTGTTCGATCATGATGCTGAGTATTCTTGCAGGATGTAGCGGTGCAGATCATGCGGGAGAGAAGGGCGGACAAGCTGTGGCGCCGGTTGAGGAAGCAGCGGCTTCGAATACGGGGAAGGAACAAGTAAGCCAAACGACTCAGAATAAGGCACAATCTAAGCAGGAGCTGGCTGCAGCACATGCGGAGGAGCCAACCCATGAGGACTTATGCGCCTTTTGCCAAATGAAAATCTATTTGAGAGAAGAAGATATGGGGATGTTTACAGCGCAAATGCAGACAGCAGATGGTCAGCATCTCTATTTTGACGATGTCGGCTGCTTATTGAATTATGAGCGAGATATGAAAGAGAAGCCGGCTGCATCCTGGGTGAGAGATTATAGTACATTAGAATGGGTGACAGCAAAGGATTCAACTCCGGTAAAGGCGGATATTAAGACACCGATGAAATATGGCTACGCGTTGTTCGCTACGCAGGATGCAGCGCAGAAGTTCGTGTCGGACAATCAAGCCCTGAAGGGCAAGGAAGCATCGTGGAAGGAAATTGATGAAATCTCCCACCAACGTTATTTGAAGAGAAAAGAGAAAATGAAAAACGGCGGCATGCACAATGGAAGCATGAACAAACCAATGGATCATGGCAATAATGGGGACGACAAGCACAAAAGCGATGATAAGCAAAAAAATGATGGCAAACACTAAAGTGATAACAAATACTAAAATGATGGCTCTGAAGGATAACAAACACTAGTGATGAGGACTAAAAGGAAATCTGTCAGCTGTCAGGCATGTTGATACACGTTGAGAAGGTGTAAGGGTAACAATGATAATGATGGTTTAAACAAAACAAGTCCCACCTGTTGCAAAGCAGCGAGCAGGTGGGACTTGTTGTTACAAAAGAAGCAGCAGCATTGCGACGAGTGTCGTGACGGTTAAGCCGATGATCACCGGAACAAGGTTGCGGCGTGCCAGCTCGAACGGGCTGACGCCACAAATTGCTGCTGCTGGTATGAGCGCCCATGGGATTAGCGTTCCCCCTCCGACCCATATGGCGGCAACTTGACCGAGTGCAGTCAGGGTATCTGTCCCTCCGCCAATGGTGGCCCCGAACAGGGACGCTATGGAGCCGGCAAGCGAGATGCCGGAGAATCCTGACCCATCCAATCCTGTAATAGCTCCTACAATGGTGAGGGTAATTGCACCGATGGCAGGGTGGAGTGGAACGCTGTGTGCAAGCGCCAACCCTAGATCATTCACAATCCCATGCGATGCCGCGGGCAGAGTTTTGCCGAAGATTTCGAAGAAGGCAGAATCTCCTAAATAGAAAAATGCGGCGATTGGAATGACAGGGCCGAATACTTTGAACCCAAATAGAAAGCCGTCCACGAGGTAGCTGGTTGTCTGTTCAAGTGCTTGCTTGCGATGGGTGAGCAGAGTAACGACGATGAGTATGATTGCAGCGGTTCCGCCGATAAGCGCCGTTGCTTCTCCACCCTGAAGATTCAACTTGAACAGCATGATGACGTCGATGGCGAAGAGCAGGGGAATGACAATGGCTAGAGTTGTTTTGGCAACGGGAGGTAAGGGAATACGAGTCACATGGAAGCTGCTGCGGTCGTCATTTTTGGCAAGACCGGTACTCATGGTCAGAAGACCACGCCCCATATCGCGGCGCATCATCCAGAACGCTACGACCGTGGTGACGACACCCATGACCAGTACAAGCGGGATGCTGGCTTCCAGCACGCTCTTAACGGGCAATCCGGCTGCATCCGCGGTAAGCTTTGGTGCGCCCTGAATGACGAAGTCGCCTGACAATGCGATACCATGTCCGAATAAATTCATAGCCATCGCAACAGCAAGAGGAGGCAGCCCTACGCGAATTGCTGCTGGCAGCAGCACTGCACCAATAAGAGCGACACCTGGCGACGGCCAGAAGAAGGTGCTGATGACGACCATAACAATCCCAAGTGTCCAATAGGCCATCGTGGGACCGCGCATTAGCTTGGTGAATGGAGATACCATCGTTTCATTAATGCCGGACGCGAGCAGCACACGGCTCATCGCGACAATAATCGAGATGATGAGAATGGTGCCAAGCAACTCCTTAATGGCATAAATAAAGCTGGTAAATATACCGCTGACCGCTGAACTGACCGAGGAAGTTGCCAGCAAGCCGAGCAGGAATATCCCCGCCATACATACAATAGTCGTATCTCTCCGCATGACGAGGAAGCCAATAATTAACCCAATGAACAGCAGATACACCCAGTGTATCCCGACGAGTGTAACGACCAATGGAATCGCCTCCCATAATGTAAGCGTTAACATAGGTTTCGGAAGCGTGGAAGCTCTTCGAATTATGTGCTTCATACTATGCGGATACCTATCATTTGGTCATCATCAGGCGGATGAGAGAGGATGCGAGTCGTTCACATTTGCATGTACCGGAAGATACAGCCAGCAAGCGGCGTGTCCTTGCATAGCCCTGTGCTAATCGCTACATATGGCAGGCACAACTAAATGCCTGCCATATGAAGGACGCGCTTCAGCTTGTCGATGTCGACGATCAGGTTATCAAAGCCAGCAAGTGGCTTTGGCGGCTGCTCGATATTACATAGAACCTCATAGTAATTCATACCTGCATAATTGCTAATTTTCCAAAAGTAACTATCCATAACTGTTAACGGCGTCAGTTCGATCAATGTAGAGCCTGGATTGCAGAACACGGTGTTAATGCTCCCGCTTCCGAACGGCGCAACGATAACTTGCGCTGACGAATAAATTGCAATCTTTTCGGCCGTGGACAGCGGTGTAAGCAAAATGCGGACGAAGCCCTTCTCGGCCAAAACTTGCATGACTTCTTCTTCATTAATGACGTGTCGAACGAACGCATCTTGGCGGCTAACGTAGATTCGCTCATAGCCAGGACGAGGAGCAATGGAAGCATTTTTCAGACGGGTGCGAATGTATTGACTGGCCCAGCTCGGACATCCGCCAATAAGGAATGGTACGGCCGGCACGACCAGCTTGTTGGCGACCAAATGGAAATCGTTACGGTCAACCTGTATTAACTTTTCCATCGGAAAGCCGAGCATTTGCAGCGATTCATATTGGAAAGAATGTGTCAGTTGACCAACCAAATATTTGTCGATAGCAATTCCACTCTGCTCCAGCAAATGAATGCGGGGCAAATAATCAAAAAACCAGTGCCCGAAAATAGCTTGGTGATATGCAGTTCCGGGAACATTATAGCCCCACATTAATGTGGCAACAGTTTCTGATGTATATTGCGGCTCAGGAAGCTCATTGAACGGGTAAGGATAAGGGGGGAGTTCTACGTCTTGAAGCCGGCGGTGGTCAGGCGTTACCACATGACCGCTCCCAGTCATGACCCTTCCCCCTGGTATAACGGCCACGAATGCTTCATCAAAGTGACATATAGATCCCCATCGAGGCGTGTCTACTCCTTTGGGAGGAGGAAGAATAATCGTTTCTGCCGGGTAAAGCACACGATACATTTCTTGAAACTGTTGAAGGTTAAGAGCGGCTCCGGCAGCCCAGTCCCGTGTTCGGTGATAAGTAAGATGCGGAAATACGTTCACTCTCGAGCCCTCCTTTTGCAGATTGCTTCAGTTGCAATATGAAACGAATAGTAGACTTTCTGAATAGAGTATGCCAAAGAGTAAGCGGCAGCGAGGGCGGCTCTAAAGGGGGAGATGCACATTTCATAGACCTGAAATGATAGCTCGCTGACCGGAAAAAGGATTGTTTCTCTCCGGTACAACGGATTTTTTATTGCTTTATGTTTCTGCTCGGTACGTCTTGCCGAGCTCAGTGCCAAGTCCGAAGTAGTGGCGGAAGTTATAAATAAGCGGACTCCATTTCCGCGGATCAATATGGTTATCCCCGATGAGAATATCCTCATGGGCATGAACGTGAACGGCTTCCGTCTCGACAATCGCCATAAACGAAGTATGCTCGGGGATACGAATATGTCTCACCTGTGCTTCGATTTGAATAGGGCATTCTGCAATGCGGGTAGGCTGTACGGCAACTGACTCAGTCGGTGTCAGATCACCCGCTTCGTACTTGTTCTTATTATAAGAAAAACCTAACGGCAGTTTCCATTCTGGAACCTGCTGCTTTCCTGTGTAAGGCGCCAGCTTTTCGACATTTCCCCACAGATCAGGGCTTGGCACATTGATGACGCATTCTTGATGACGCTGTAGATTTTCAAACGTTTTGCTTCCTAGTCCGATTCCAAGCACGATGCATTGCCCTAACGCCCAAGAGGAGGATAGGGGACTTATATTGACAGTTCCATCCTCATTTAAGGTGCTCAATAAAATAACGGGCGTTCCATAATAGAGGATTTTCGGTTGAATGTGTTTTGTTGCGATTTTTTGTTTGCTCGTCTCCATAGGTGCTGCCTCCTGTTATGTAGGTATTTATTCCTTCTGCCTCATTGTAATACGTAAATAATTCCATTATCATCGAAGTATGGATTACAAATTGGGGAGGGATATTGGATGTCCAGAAAATCGAATCCAAATGCAGCCGTAATTGCTTCGCTTGTCAGCGATTGTTCTCGTGCCTCTATGCTGACGGCTTTATTGGATGGCCGCTTCCACCCGGCTAGCGAGTTGGCTTCAATGGCGAACATCAAGCCGCAGACAGCTAGCTTTCACCTCTCCAAAATGATCGAGGCGGGCGTCATAATGATGGAGAAGCAGGGGCGCCACCGCTATTATGGCATTCGAGATCAAGAGGTAGCGCGTGTTATGGAAACCTTACTATCTATTGCGCCACCGGTTCCGATTCGCTCGTTGAAGCAGCATGCTGAAGATAAGAAGCTTCGCTTTGCACGCACCTGCTACGATCATTTGGCTGGATATGCTGGAGTTCAGGTGACAGAGTCGCTTATACGGATGGGCATGATGGAGGATGACGGAGAAGCTTTTCGAATTACGGAAAAGGGAGAGGCTTTTTTCGCAGAGTTACAAATTGATCTTACAGGAACGAAGAAAAAGCGTCGTGCCTATATCCTAAAATGTTTGGATTGGAGCGAGCGTCGCCACCATCTGGCAGGAGCACTAGGCAACGCGTTATTGGAAAGAATGCTGGAGCTGGGCTGGATGAAGCGGCTGCCAGATACAAGAGCCATTCATATAACGGAGATGGGTATAGCAGGCTTGAAAGAAACGTTCGAAATCGACCTAATGATCCTTGCGGAGTTGTAATGTGAACTGCTCTCCCTACAGAATGGACTTGATGAGGCAGTCAGCCCTGTGTGAAGAGCGTGTCATTGTCGTGATATGACTTGCTTTTGTTAACGTAGAAGGTAACCTCCATCAGGATACAGCGTGCTTCCTGTTGTATAGCCGTTCGTCATTAAGTAGATAACCGTATGCGCGGCTTCTTCGACGTCTCCTACCCTGCCGAGCAGGTTAAGGCGCGCAGATTGCTCATAGGCCTGCTCTCGTATGGCCTGTTCTGCACCTTCCCAGTTGAAGGGGGTTCGAACTGTCCCCGGAGAGATGACATTTACGCGAATGGGTGCTAGTTCTACGGCTAAGGCTTTGCCAAGACTTTCGATAGCTCCATTGCAAGCGGCGTATGATGCGCCGTCGGCAAGGGGACGTTGACTGAATGCACCTGACATCAGCACGATGGAGCCGCTGCGGTTCAAGTACGGCAGCGCGTATTTAACCGCATGGTATTGCGGCCAGAACTTGGCATCGAAGCAGCTGCGAGCTATTTCAAGCGTCGATGTAATCGGGCCGCGAACATACGAAGCCCCAGGCGTGAATAAATGATCAAATGGGCCAACCGTTTCGAAGAAGCGGTCGAGTTGAGCTTCATCGCGATTATCCAACGTATAAATCTCTGTCACATCTGTCCCTAATAGTTGACGGGCTTGCTCCAATTTATCTGCGGAACGGCTGGCAAGCACGATAGAAGCTCCTTGTTCAGCGGCTTGCTTGGCCGTCTCCAAGCCAATTCCCGAGCTCCCTCCAATAATGACAACACGTTGCTTGTGTAATGAAATCGTAGACATAGTTCTTGACTCCTCTCACTTGTAATTCGACGTTATTATGGAACAAGTAGAGAAGGGTGCCAAGTAGACACTTTCATCGTACTTAGTACGAAAAATCGTACTTTTTGACAGGCTAAGGAATTGGAGGGCAGGACATTTATTTAAAAATATAGGACAACATATCCCTTGCGAGGTGAATGAAGCGATGGATTTGCAGGAGCCGCGATTACTTGGCGTGATGACGACGCTTGAGCGAATCGGAGGCAAGTGGAAGCCTCTCATTCTATTTATTCTAGTAATCAATGGCACCCAACGATTTGGGGAATTGCGGCGGATCATTCCAGATGTCACCCAAGGCACGCTGGCCAAACAGTTACGGGAACTGGAACAAGATCAGCTTATTGAGCGGATCGTCTATCCGGAGGTGCCGCCTCGGGTGGAATACCGTCTCTCGGAGCATGGCCAGTCCTTGGTTACGGTTCTCGACAGTATGTGCAGCTGGGGGAGAGAACATTTGAAGTTCATCCATGGCCAACAGCGGGATGAAGGAGGGGGAAGGGGCCAAGGTTGATGGCGGGGCTGAGTCAGAGGCAGAGGCAGCAACAGTAACTGAAGTAACAGTAGCAGAGTCTGAGGATTGAGCTAGCCTTTTCTCGCCATACATTACGTCTCGTGAATTACAGGTACTTCTTTTTTCATACATGTATAAAAAAGTCCCCCTTATACCTTTATTGGAGGAACACATTAGGTGTCCAGCCAATATCGACGATAAGGGGGCTCTTTATGTTTACCATGTTGGGTCGAGATTAATTATAGTTACGCGTGCGAGCGCTCTTGCGCGATCATTTGGCGAAGAACCGTTTGCAGGATGCCGCCGTTATGGTAGTAGTCGACATCGACCATGCTGTCGAGACGAACTGTTACCGGGAATTCGAATTGCGTACCGTCTTCGCGAGTTGCCACAACTTGCAGGGATTGACCTGGCTCCACGTTGTTGGACAAGCCTACGATGCTGAATGTTTCCGTTCCAGTCAAGGCGAGAGTCTGCCAGCTGTTGCCGTCTTGGAATTGAAGCGGCAGAACGCCCATGCCGACCAGGTTGGAACGATGGATACGTTCAAAGCTTTCGGCGATAACAGCTTTTGCGCCGAGCAGGTAAGTACCCTTCGCAGCCCAGTCGCGGGAGCTTCCTGTACCGTATTCTTTACCAGCGATTACGATCAGGTTCGTACCGTCTGCTTGATACTTCATGGAAGCATCATAGATGGACATCACTTCATCCGTAGGCAAGTACTTCGTTACGCCGCCTTCTGTGCCTGGCGCGATTTGGTTGCGGATACGGATGTTTGCGAATGTACCGCGCATCATGACCTCATGGTTGCCGCGGCGGGAACCGTAGGAGTTGAAGTCCTGACGAGTTACGCCATTATCGATCAAGTATTGTCCAGCAGGGCTGTCGACCTTAATATTGCCGGCTGGCGAGATATGGTCAGTCGTTACGGAATCGCCGAGCAGCGCTAATACCTTCGCGTCGCGGATATCTGCAATATCGTTCAAATCAGAGCCAAGGTTCGAGAAGAACGGAGGATTCTGAATGTACGTGGACTTCTCATCCCACTCGTACAACTCGCCTTCTGGAACCGGAATGGAGTTCCAGCGCTCGTTTTGAGTAAATACATTTTCGTATTTATCACGGAACATATCCGGTGTAATCGCTTGAGCAACAGCTTCCTTGATTTCTTCGGATGTTGGCCAGATGTCCTTCAAGAATACAGGTTCATTGTTGCTGTTGTAGCCAAGCGGCTCGTTCGCAAGGTCAATGTTGACTGTACCCGCAAGTGCATATGCCACAACCAGTGGAGGAGAAGCAAGATAGTTCGCCTTCACCTGAGCATGGACACGGCCTTCGAAGTTGCGGTTACCGGACAAGACAGCGGCAACGGTCATATCCTCATCTGCGATTGCCTTGCTTACTTCGTCAGGAAGCGGACCGGAGTTGCCGATACATGTTGCGCAGCCGTAGCCGGCAACATGGAAGCCGAGCGCTTCCAGCGGCTCGATCAAGCCGGATTTGTTCAAATATTCGGTAACGACCAGGGAACCAGGCGTCAAGCTGCTCTTCACGTAAGCAGGCTTCTTCAAGCCACGCTCTACCGCTTTCTTTGCAACTAGACCTGCACCGATCATTACGCTAGGATTGGACGTATTCGTACAGCTAGTGATAGCCGCGATTACGACAGCACCTGTCTTCAGCTGTGTTGTCTCACCGTTCGGATGAGTAACCGCAACTTGCTGTTCGATCTTCTCGTCGCTCAGACCATATCCACCCTTATCGATCGGCGTGCGCACGATATCAAGGAAGGATTGCTTCATGTTCGTCAGCTCTACACGGTCTTGCGGACGCTTCGGACCAGCCAAGCTTGGTACGATCGAGCCGAGATCCAATTCAATGACATCTGTGAATGCCGGATCTTCGGTAGCCTCCGTGCGGAATAAGCCTTGGGCTGTATAATAAGCCTTCACGAGCTCGATTTGCTCTTCGGAGCGGCCAGTCAAGCTCATGTAGTTCAATGTCTCTTGGTCAACTGGGAAGAA
Organism: Paenibacillus sp. NAIST15-1; assembly: GCF_001894745.1. GTDB lineage: Bacteria > Bacillota > Bacilli > Paenibacillales > Paenibacillaceae > Paenibacillus_B > Paenibacillus_B suaedae. Next base: position 146,867 of record NZ_BBYF01000011.1, on the reverse strand, counting down.
GCCGATTGTTGCTCCGTATTCTGGAGCCATGTTCGCTACAGTTGCGCGGTCAGCCAAGCTGATGTTCCCAAGGCCTGGACCGAAGAATTCAACGAACTTGCCGACTACGCCCTTCTTGCGCAGCATTTGGGTAACTGTCAGTGCAAGGTCAGTCGCCGTAGCGCCTTCCGCCAAGCTGCCTGTTAGCTTGAAGCCGATAACCTCTGGTGTAACGAAGTAGAGCGGCTGTCCGAGCATGCCTGCCTCTGCTTCAATACCGCCAACGCCCCAGCCTACAACGCCAAGACCATTGATCATCGTCGTATGCGAATCTGTACCAACGAGCGAGTCAGGATATACTTCAGTAACGCCGTCAACCTGCTTCGTAGCCGCTACGGAAGCGAGGTATTCCAAGTTCACTTGGTGAACGATACCTGTTGCAGGTGGTACCGCACGGAAGTTGTCGAACGCCGTTTGCGCCCAGCGAAGGAAGCGGTAGCGCTCTTCGTTGCGCTCAAATTCCACGTTCATGTTATATTCGAGTGCATCCTTAGTGCCGAATGCATCAACCATGACAGAGTGGTCAATAACGAGATCGACCGGAACAAGCGGATTAATTTGCTTCGGATCTCCACCGGCTTTTTTCACCGTATCCCGCATCGCTGCCAGATCGACAACAACGGGTACGCCTGTGAAGTCCTGAAGCACGATACGTGCTGGAATGAATGGAATCTCTTTATTCTCATCACGGCCATTCGCCCAATTGGCGATCTGGTTTACGTGATCCTTCGTAATGGCGCGGCCGTCGAATTGGCGCAGGGCTGCTTCAAGCAGCACCTTGATCGAAAATGGAAGGCGGGAAATATCGTTGCCTTGCGCCTCGAACGCTTCCAAGCTGTAGTAGCGATAGGAATGATTACCGACGGTTAACTCGCGTGCTGTAGAAAAAGCATCTGTTCTTGCCATAGAGAAACCTCCTTCTTGGTTCTGTGTTCATCTCTTGCTTGGTGATGCATCTGATTCACGTGTGCTGGCAGGTATGCAGGTAGTTAATTTTTTTCTATCAGTTCCACTAGATGAAACGTTATTTCATAATTGCTTCACATCTCCAGTATAGCGTGTTCCCGTATGAGCGTAAAGAGGTTTTTCTGCATAAAAATGCCTAAATGTACGTGCTTTTCGCACATATTTGTGATGTCTGGTCGTTTGTTCGATAAAGAGCAGATTCGTAGCCCTAAGCACACAATTGATAACCGTGCTTCCCAAGGCCATTCCACAGGACATGAGCGATGTGGATGACGCATATATATGGTAGCAATATTCCGCGGCTTTCAAGGACGGTTGTCCGCCGGAGGCGCGCCCGTACAAGGAGGCAGTAGCATGCGGCAAGATTGGAAAAATACGCTGTATCTCTATGTAGATCAGCACAATCGCTCAGAAGTGGATGATCGGAATTATGCGGTTCAGGCACCTATCGAGGATATGGAGTATGTTATGAAGGCCAGCGAGCGGGCCAGAAGATTGAAATTGTGGTATCGCGAACGCGGAACAACACCGCTTAAGAGCGAGACAAAGGCTAAAATCGTACGCAAGCATGAAGGCGATGGAGAAGTGGCTGTCGACGTAGAGTTCCACGTCCAGCGCGAGTATGACCAGCAGGGTGTGTCCTTGTTCGATGAGCGAATTGACATCGAGCGATTGACACTGAATCGAGACGGTGACAGCTGGATTATTACACGAGTAGAAACACCAGCCCATGAGCGTCATGGCAGCAAGCTGGATGACGAGAATCATGAGGCGCAGCATTATGCTGAGAGGCAGAACCGCTCGATGCCCCTATTGAATTATGATGTGCTAGGCATGAATATGCGGCCGCAGAAGTCTTCCCCCTATCGGCGGGAGAGAGCGGTACAATATGCAGAACAATGGTGGAACGAGCCTAATCCCCGTTTTCTGTCGTTTGAGGTCGATTGCACCAATTATGTCTCCCAATGTCTCTTTGCAGGGGGGGTGCCTATGAACTATACTGGTAGAAGAGAAACGGGCTGGTGGTATAAAGGAATGGTCAACGGTCAGGAGAGCTGGAGCTACAGCTGGGCGGTCGCGAACAGTCTAGAGCGCTTGCTTGCTAATAGCGCATCTAGCTTGCGAGCAGAGCTGGTTGCACAGCCAACTGATCTGCAGCTTGGCGACGTCATCGCCTATGATTGGGATGGAGATGGCCATTTCCAACACACGACGATCGTAACTGCATTTGATGCAAACGGCATGCCGCTCATTAATGCGCATACGACGAACAGCCGTCACCGTTATTGGGACTATCAGGATTCCTACGCGTGGACTGAGGCTACGCAATATCGCTTCTTCCATATTATTGATGCTCTGTAGAGGAGCAGCATGGACAGCGTAGGAGGGACAACAGGCGCTTGATGCGCTGACGGAGGGAATTATGGGACAACAGGAGAAGATGCGCGTCGGCTTGGTGTACGGCGGCAAATCAGGAGAACACGAAGTATCATTATCGACGGCATTTGCCGTGATGGGAGCAATGGATTACGAGAAGTATGATATTATTCCATTCTATATTACAAAAACAGGGGAATGGCGCGTAGGAGAATTGCGTCATCAACCATTTAGCGATAAATCAGAGCTGACATTAGAAGGCGCTGCCGGTTACACGAAGGACGCAATGGAAATGCTGTTCGCTCGAGTCGACAGCACCGGAAATGCTGGGGACAGCATCGATGTTATGTTCCCACTTATTCATGGAACGAACGGGGAAGACGGAACGATCCAAGGCTTGTTCGAAATGGCGAATGTGCCTTATGTCGGCGCAGGTGTATTGGCATCATCCGTAGGTATGGATAAGGCTGTCATGAAGCAGGTATTTGCGCATGCCGGCTTGCCGCAATGCAAATATGTTCACTTCATTCGCAGCGAATGGGAGCATCATCAAGCCGATGTGATGGCCAATATTGAATCAGAACTTGGCTACCCATGCTTCATTAAGCCAGCTAACTTGGGTTCGTCGGTAGGCATTTCGAAGGCGCGCAATGATGCCGAGTTGAAGCAGGCAATCGAGGTTGCGCTTCGCTATGACCGCAAGGTAATTGTAGAAGAGTTCGTAGACGCTCGCGAAGTAGAAGTCAGCGTGCTTGGCAATGACGAAGCAGAAGCATCCGTGCCAGGCGAAATTGTGTCTTCCGGTGAGTTCTATGATTACAAAGCAAAATATATCGATGGCAAATCGCAGATCGTTATCCCAGCTCCGCTGGACGAAGAGCTTCTGGATCGCCTGCGCGAGATGGCGGTACTTGCATTTCGAGCGATTGACGGCTCAGGCTTGTCTCGCGTCGACTTCTTCGTACGACGTTCGGATATGCAGGTATTCATCAATGAAGTGAATACGATGCCCGGCTTTACGCCTTTTAGCATGTATCCGCTCATGTGGAAGGAAACAGGGATTGCGTACGGAGCGCTGCTGGATCGTTTGATTCAATTAGCGATGGAACGCTACAAAGTGAAGCAGCAGCTTTATTTTGAAAATGTATAAGCAGAAGGTGCTGCTTGAGTTATTGCAGGTTACGAACACGGAATTTGTGTAACCTAATTAATAGGAAGAAATAGAATGGGCTGTCTTGTGAGTAGAGCAACTACTTGCAGGGCAGGCCTATTTTTTATGTAATAACTAGGATGCATATGGTCTATCCAATTGCGGTCGATTTTATAAAGAAAGTATGAAATCCGAAGGATGCAGCTTAGGAACAATTATAATGTAGGCAAGGAGCGAGATACACATGAATGCGAACATATTACTTGTCGAAGATGATAGAGAAATCGCGAGAATTGTTAGAGATCATTTGCGTCGGGAAGGATACGAGGTCACCTGGTCTTCCACAGGACTGGAGGGGTGGGAGGATTTCCGCATTGGTACCTATGACATGGTTATCGTAGACTTGATGCTGCCGGAGATGGATGGGTTCACCTTGTGTAAAAATATCCGGCTGTCGAGCAAGGTTCCGCTTCTTATAGTAAGTGCGCGGCTGGAGGATGAGGTCAAGGTACAGGGCTTGAAGCTCGGGGCGGATGATTACGTGACGAAGCCGTTCAGCTTGTCCGAGCTTACGGCTAGAATCGATTCGCATCTGCGAAGATTCAAGCGTTATACGGATGGGGCAGAAGCCTCAACGGACAGCTTGTCCTTCGAGGGTGGGCTCGCTATTGATGAGAAGCACCAACTTGCAAGCATGGGAGATCAGTCCATCACCCTAACCGCCAAGGAATGGGCACTTCTCGTACTTCTTGCTCATCACCCGCAGCGTGCGTTTACGAAGAAGGAGCTATATGAGCATGTATGGCAGCAGGCCGATGCGGAAGGCAACAACACGGTGTCTGTTCATATTAAGAGTCTGCGCATGAAGCTTGGAGATGACGTACGCAATCCCACTTATATACAGACGGTGTGGGGAACGGGCTATCGGTTCATTGGTGAGCGGCGCAGATGAAGATTACACATTGGCTGATGATCACTTGTCTTGTCGTTATGATCCTGCCGCTCGTGGCATTCGCTGCTTTGTTCGGGCTGCTGCAGTCCTATGATGAACGGGAAGGATTAGCCGAATATATGGATGTGATGGAGCGCCTAAGTGAAGTGGAGCAGGTTATAGCAGCGCCTTCGCTGTATCGCATCCAGCCGCAGGACAAGTTCCAGGCGGTCAGTCGAGTCGCTGACCACTCGCTCAAGATCACACTGTATCGGGCAGATGGCGTTCAAGTATTTACATCGATGGAGAACAAGATGCTTCCATCCATGTATCGTGTCAATCCAGAGCAATTGTACGAGAACCTGTACAAGCTGGAGCAAAGCCATGATACGTATACGTTGAAAAAGCCCGTGTTCGAGAAAGGAACACTTATTGGGTTCTATGAAGTCACGATGGTGCGCGAAAAATGGCTTAACGCCTTCCAATATAGGACGTATATTGTCATTGGTTGTGCCGTGCTGTTTTTTATTGCCCTATATGGCGCGGCGCTCTTTGTTATTCAGCGGAAGTTGAATCTTCCAATGAAGCAGTTGATGCGGCAGATGACTGCATTTGCACGCAATGAGCTTGTTCCTGATATTAGCCGCAGCTCCAAGGACGAGATGGGAACCCTGATTGCCCATTTTTACGACATGAGAGAGCAGGTTGGGCAGGCCAGAGCGCAAATTGCTGCGGAGCAGCAGGAGCGGGATTACATGGTCGCATCGTTGTCCCATGACCTGAAGACGCCGCTTACCTCCATTCGAGCATATGCGGAATCGTTGCAGCAAGATAAGCAAGTAACAGCGGATGAGAAGAAGGAATACTTCGGCATTATGCTTGATAAAATCGGCTACATGCAGCAGATGCTGGACGATCTGGCGACCTACACAGCACTTCGTTCTACGGAGAACGGGGATGGGCAAGAGCAAGTCCTCGTGGACGGGGAAGAACTGTTCGATATGCTGTTCTCGGGATATGATGCGGTTTGTGCGCAGCGAGGCATTCATCTCGACATTCGAAATGAGGTGGCCGGCGTCTATCCATTCCATGCGAAGCAGATGATGAGACTCGTGGATAATTTGATGGGGAATGCAATCCGGTATACGCCGTATGGGAAAACGATTTGGCTGGGGGCTTTTTCAGAGAATCAGCCGCTGCCGGAATGGTTGTTCCCGGCGTTTGTTGACCGTGTTCAGGCTTGGAGAGGGAATGCGCTAGTGCTGCTCGTTCAGAATGAAGGCGAAGAGATAGAGCCACAGCATATCAAGAAGCTGTTCCAGCCTTTTTACCAGGCTGACCAGTCGAGGACGAAGTCTCGTACTGGCGGAGCATCAGGACTAGGACTTAGTATCGCAAATATGATCGCGGAGCGGCATGGCGGGAGCATCGGCGTATGGTCGGCTGCGGCGCATGGCACATTATTGGCCTGTCGATTTAGTTACGAACAAGGATCAGACAGAGAGGATGAATGAAGATGATGTTCCGATTTGCAGGCAGTCTATTACTAGCAAGCAGCTTGATCTTTACAGGCTGTACCAGTTCGGTGAAATTGAGCGGGGAACAACTCGTGAGTCAAGCGCTGGAAGCGGGTAAGAAGGAAGTCTCCTACTACGCGGAAGGTGTTACGGTTTCTTATGAGGACGGCAAAGAAACTGAGCGTTATATCCTGAAGGAATGGTCGGATGCAGAGACGAAGAAGAAGCGGGAAGAAGTAATAAAGGACAATGAGCGAGCCATATCTGTGAGTGACGGCAAGCTGATTACGGTATGGGATGAGCATAATCGGCAAGCATTCAAAATGGACGTAGGTGACGGGATGCGGCCGATGACGCAGCGGGAGCAGTTGAAAAATATGCTGGAACATTTGAACAAATCGTATCGTATTGAATCGATGGGAGACGAAAAAGTCGGCGAACATCAAACGGTTCATATTAAGGCCTCATCCAAAAAGAAGGATGCCCTGCTGAAGCAAATGGAGTTATGGGTCGATCAATCTACTTGGATGGTGATAAAGAGCAAGATCGATAGCGGTGCGGTCAAATCCACTTTCGAATATACGAGGCTGGATATGGCGCCGAAGTTCACGGCAGATACGTTCCAGTTGGGCATACCGAAGGATATTCCGGTGCGTGACATCAATGAGCTGAACCCGGCGAAGCAGGTATCACTGGAGGAAGCGAAGAAAGCGGCGGGAGCTCCATTTCTACAAATAACGGATAAGGATTTTTCGTTGAAGAAGACAGAGTTGGCGCAGTTAGAGGGAGAGATGAAGCGTACGGAAATCTCTTTGGAGTATGACAAAAACGGTATATCTTATGTAAGTGTCAGTCTGTTCAAGACACCTGCTGACGCACAAAGAGATCTGGGCACGGCAGTAACGGTGCGCGGAAAATCAGGATGGTATTGGGACGAAATACACTCGCTTACTTGGGACGAGGATGGATTCCGTTACACGATGATTCCGTCGAACCCAGATGTTGCGCAAGAAGAACTAATCAAGATTGCAGAGGGCATGAGTAAATAAGTCCCGATGGTTGGAGGGGGATGTAGAATGGAGAGTAAGCTGGGGCAAAAGTTGCATCCTGACTATAGGAAGGCATCTCGCATTGCAGGCGTCATTGCACATGGCATTATGGCTGCAGTCATTATTGCCTATGTTATTATCGCTTCTGTACAAGGCTGGATACAGTACCCCGCTTGGATTGCATCAGGATTATGGGCGGTATCTTTCATTTGGTTCGTATGGATTGAACCGATACTAACTTATCGTTATTTTGCATTCGAAGTGTTTGAGGAAGAGCTGCACATTCAATCAGGAGTTATTTATTTGAAGCATACGATTGTACCTATGAATCGCGTACAGCATGTAGAGACAGAACGCGGGCCGCTGCTGCGCAAGTATGGGCTCTCGCAATTGTCAGTCGTAACTGCGGCGACGACTCATCGGATTCTGGCAGTCCAAGAGGAAGAAGCGGAGCGGCTAAAGGCCAAAATTGCAGAACTGGCGAAGGTGGATGACCATGAAGAATAAGGAGATGCGCCTTCATCCACTGCACATGGGATTTTCGATTCTGCAGGTAGCCAAGGCCATATGGCCTTTCCTTATTCTCTACGCATGGAAGGCTAAGGATCACTCGTGGATGCAGATTCTTTTTGCCGCCATTGTTGTCTATGCAATCGTAGATGCGGTGTTGGATTGGAGAAGGTTCACCTTCCGCTTCGAGGAAGATAAGCTCGTCATCAATAAAGGGATTTGGATTCGGGAAGAAAAAACAATCTTCTATCGGCGCATTCACTCGGTACGCTTGGAGCAGTCCTTCCTGCAGCGTGTAAGCCGGACAGCTCAGTTGAAGATTGAGACGCCTGGTGGAGAGGAGGATGGAGATGGCGTGCTGCCTACATTGTCGCTTGCACATGCGGAGGAATTGCGCACTATTTTAACGCAGCGCAAGCAGAGTACTCCGCAGATCGGCCTAGAGAGCGGCGATATACCTAAGACGGCAGGCGCTAATCATATGCTGCCTAGTAACAATGTCCATGCGACAGCAGGCGCGGATCAGAAGGATCAGGACAAACCGTCAGAGGAGGCGGGCTTGTCCGCACGGGACATAAGGCTGAAGGTAGGAACATTATTCCTATCCTCGGCGACAACGATCCATTTAGGCATGCTGCTTGCCTTCTATTTGGCGATTACGAACTTCGCAGATGACCTGCTGAAGCTGATTCTGCCAGATGGGCTGATGCAAAGACTAATGGATCAGATAATGTCCGCGATCCCAAGCCATCTGACTTATGTCGTGCTCGGAGTCGGTGGTCTCATACTTGCATGGCTCATCTCAACGCTGTTGTTCGTCGCGAAGTACTATCGATTTACAGCGGTGGTGCAGGGGGACGAGATTGTCATTTCCTACGGACTATTCGAGAAGAAAGTGAACGCCTTCAAACCAGGCCGAGTGCAGGAAATCATTGTGAAGGAGGGCATGCTTCGTCAGCTGCTCGGGTACGCACAGGTGGAGGTCGGAGTGCTGTCAGCAGATAAGAAAGAATCCTTGCTGCTGCATCCGCTTATTCGGGTTCGGGATCTTCCACATTTGTTAGCCCATTTTGTACCGCAGGTTGAATTGGCGGACGATGCTGTGCAGCATCGTCCGCCTGGTCGGGCCTGGTGGTACTATGTTCGTATGGAACTGCTGCTCTTCCTTACCACTTACGGTCTGCTCTATTGGTGGCAGGGGAATATGGCCCATTGGCTGTGGCTCCTAATGCCGATATTGCTCGGGATGGGGACACTGCGACTTAAGGACGCGGGAATTGGTATCCAGAATAAGCAGCTAATGATACGAAGCCGCGCGATCGCTAGAAAGTCCTGCTATATGTTGAGACCGCATATTGTCTCGCTTTCAACGAAAGACAGTTACTTTCAGCGTCAGCGAAATATTCGCTCCCTACATGTTACGATTATGAGCGGACATTCCTATACTGCGACATGTTTCGACGACCGCGACGTCGCACATGTATGGCAATGGTACAGCCGTCACAAACCTGAATAACCAAACAGGAGGGGGAATCCTCCTGTTTTTTTATGTTCTGTAAAACTATGGTACAAAACGCTCAGGCGAAGGGTGACCATAGTCCGATAAATATACATTTTATTGGTAAAATGGTTACAAAAACGCAACTTTTCCGACGTATTCGCGTCAAATGATGACAAATGATATCGATTTACAATTTCTCCAACCTAATCGTTCGCGTAATCAGAAAAGGAGTGATCAAATCGCTTTGCAGCAGGCTTTTTCTTTGCTTCAGCGCTGCAATAACCAGCAGAAAATGAGGGTCCTAGTTTTCAAAACGCGACTATCTAACCATGTTATTCCAGAAAAAAACTTGGTTAGATAGTATAAGAGGTTGCGGACAACACTCACAGAAAGGGTGAACAGGTCACATATCTATGAACCGTAGGAAAAAGCGAAATCTCGTTATAGGCATACTGATGCCGGTCATAATTATATTTGCAGGCGGATTGTATTGGATGCCGGAGTTGCTGTCTTCCAAGCCTGTCGCCTACGCTGGTGAGGATGGCATCAAACTGAAGTTCAAGACGGAGGGCGACCGCATCCTAGAGTACAAAGAAGATGGCTTCGAGCCAATCTTTGTTAAAGGAGTCAATCTGGGCGCTACACTGCCTGGATACTTCCCAGGGGAGTTCCCGATACAAGAAGAAGATTATCTGCGTTGGTTCCAGCAGATACATGATATGGGTGCGAATGTGATCCGGGTGTACACCGTGCACAATCCGGTGTTTTACGAAGCGCTTGTGAAGTTTAACCGCGATAAAGCGGAGCGGCCGCTCTATTTTATTCAAGGCATATGGTCGCCTGAGGAAGAGCTGATCGAATCGCAAGATGCTTACTTGCCCGAGATCAAAGAGAAGTTCAAGCACGAAATTGAGAAGGTTGTACGAGCGGTATACGGCGATATTACGCTGCCAGATCAATCCGGTACAGCGAGAGGGAAGTATAGGACGAATGCCAGTGATTACTTGATGGCTTGGCATATCGGGACGGAATGGGACCCAGTGATGGTTGATAAGACAAACAAGAAGCATAGCAAGGTATCGGCTTACACAGGTTCCTTTTTCAACGCGACTGGGCAAGCAAGCCCATTTGAGAACTGGCTCGCCGAAATGCTTGATCACGCTGCCGCGGTGGAGAACGAATATGGGTGGCATCACCCGATGACGTTCACGAACTGGGTAACCACAGATGTGCTGAAGCACCCGGGAGAGCCACTATTCCAAGAAGATATGGTGAGCGTCGACGCAAGAAAAATTCAGCCGAAGGCTTGGAGCGCAGGATATTTCGCTGCTTATCACGTCTATCCGTACTACCCGGACTTCTTCCACTTGGATACTTCGCTGCAGACGATTCGCGACAAGCAAGGGCAGTTCAATACGTACAAGGCGTATCTGCGCAAGCTGAAGGCGGAGTTCAAGGATATGCCGGTCATGATCACGGAATATGGTGTGCCATCCTCGATTGGCATCTCTCATCTGGGTATGGGAGGACGCAATCAAGGCGGTCATAATGAGCGTGAGCAAGGGCGTATCGATGCATCGCTCACACAGGACATTTACGATGAGCATTATGCAGGAGCAATTCTGTTCATGTGGCAGGATGAGTGGTTCAAGAAGACGTGGAATACGATGAAGATTGAAGTTCCTGCTGACCGCAGGCCGTATTGGCTCAATGTGTTAACGAACGAGAAAATGTTCGGGCTACTGGGCATGTACCCGAGCAAGGCGGATGCCATTGTTATCGATGGGGATTCCAAGGATTGGGATGCTATTCCAGACGATGAGAAAATGCTGCTGAAGTCAGATTTGCCGGGGGTTCGTGAGATGTGGATCACCCATGACGAGGGCTATGTCTATACGATGCTTAAGCTGGATAAGCCGTTCGATCCTGACCAGCAGACGCTATACATCGGGGCAAATACGCAAACAGGCGGCAATCGCACCATGAAGGAGCTTCCGGGTATTAAGCTGGACGAAGGTCTGGAGACACTTACGGTCATCGGCAAGGACAGTGAGGTTCGCATCGCTTCGAATTATGACTTCAACAACAGACTGTATGGCCCATCCGGTTATTGGATGGTTGAACCGAAGCCGCAGGAAATGAAGGATAATTCAGGATTGTTCAATCCATGGAAGCTGGCAGTTAGTCTGAAGATGGAACCCCCGGATACAAGATCGGCGCATCCATTTCAAGATATTGTTGTAGGCAAGCTGCATCGAGGGACGAGCGACCCGAACAGCAAGTCATACAACTCGCTTGCGGCTTGGGAGGCGAAGGGCGACACCATCGAAATTCGAATTCCGTGGATGCTGCTCGGTTTCGCAGATCCAAGTACGAAGCAAGTCATTTCATATGGCAGCGTGGAACGAAAGCGAGATCTGCCGACGATTGCAACAGAAGGGATACGATTCTTGCCTTGGGTTGTGGAACGAGGAGGGAATTCATCGACAGGTGCACAAACTCGTGCATATAAGAACTACTCCTTACACAATATCCAAGTATACACATGGAAACAGTGGGATAAAGTTGGCTATACAGAACGCTTGAAGCAAAGCTATTACGACATGAAGGAAGTGTTCCATCGTCTTCCATGACAAATGCGGCCACTCATAGGTGGCATGCGACTTCCGAAAGCGGTTCGGCAAGTTCCTTGCTGATTGCAACATTGATAGGTGCTTGAAGAACTGCCACTTCTCATGGAACAAAGGAGGCACACGTTACATGTATACAAAGTTAGACCTTGCTGTGTCTTTCATCTACGTCTGTCTGGGCCTGATTGGCTTCGGCGTATTGATACTGCTCATCATGAAAGCCCGAAATATACGGCTGATGCAGCAACGGGACGCGATCATGAAGAAATATAAACCTTATTTTATCTATTTGCAGCGTCATATCGGTGACGAGGGTTCCTTCCAGCCGCCGAAGGGGGCAGTTGCACAATTGGAGGCCAGGGTTATCCAAGACAAGCTGATCGAATGGATCGAGAAATTCCGTGGGACTCAGCGTGACAAGCTAACGAAGCTGTGCGAAGATATGGGGCTCGTTCAATTGGATATGAAGAATCTGAACAGCATGTTCTACGCGAAGCAGATGCAAGCGGCTTTCCGCTTGGGAGGAATGAGATCGTCCAGGGCGGTTCCGCACCTGCTGGAACTGCTTAAGCAAGAGAAGTCGGCAGAGCTGATTCGAGTTATTGCCCGAGCTGTTGCGAAATGCGCGGACGATACGGCATCTCTGGGGGTAATGCTGGATGAGCTGGCGAGCCGTGAGCAGCACAATGAGCTGTTTGCTGCAGAGATATTGGAGGAATCAACGTTAGACGTGACACCACTTCTTGTTGGATGCTTAGCGGATAGCAATAATCGTCTGGTGAAGACAGCTCTGCTGGCGCTGCGCGGGCATGCTGGTGCAGAACTTACGCCTGCGTTGTTCAAGCTTGCTGACAACAAAGACAAGGATATACGCTCCTTAGCAATTAAGTTGCTAGTGCGCACGGGCAATGTGCTGACGAAGGAGACATTGTGCAGTTGGTTCAAGGATCCTGAATGGGAAGTGCGGGCGGCTGTTGCAGAGTCGCTCAGCACGTACAACCATACTGCCAGCATTGTCATCTTGAAGGAAGCATTGACGGATTCTAACTGGTGGGTTCGGTATTACAGCTCGAAGAGCTTGGCTACGATGGGGGATGAGGGCTTCCGCGCGCTGTGTGAAGCAGCACTTGAGAGAGATGATCCTTACAAGTCGGATATGGCCAAAGACCGTATTCAAGAGGAGCTTCTGCGCGAGCATTACAATACGAATCGGCGGAAACACGTGTCCAGCCAAGCAACGAAGAGGCTCTTATATGAGCAGTATTTCGGCAAGGCTGCGACAGCACCGATATTTCGAAGCGTAGGAGGCGATTATTCTGCTTAGAGACCTGCTTCTCATGTACGGCTTATTCGCCATGTACTATGTGATCGTCGTCAATAGTATTTACTTCGGCATCATGCTCTTCTCGTTCAAAAGCATTTTCTCGATTGTTCGCCGAAAACGTTACGCACTAAGCGGGACGATAGCGGGTTCAGAGCATGTCCCGCCGGTCTCGCTGTTGGTACCATCCTACAATGAAGAGCTGACGATTATCGAAAATGTAAAGTCATTAATGACGCTGAATTATCCAACCTATGAGGTTATCGTCATCAATGACGGCTCCAAGGATGAGACTTTGAACGTGTTGATCGAGGAGTTCGCCCTATATCGCATGGATAACTTGTCCATTCGGTATGCCGTGAATTGTACCAAGATCAATGCTGTCTATCATAATCCAGAATATCCATTCCTCTATGTCATTGATAAGGCGAACGGGGGGAAGGCGGATTCCTTAAATGCAGGCATCAATTTCTCGCATTACCCGCTTATCTCGTCCATTGATGCAGATTCGCTACTGGAGAAGGATTCCTTAATCCAAATGACAACCATGTATATGTCCGATCCAGAGCGATATGTGGCGATCGGAGGCAATGTACGCATCGCTAACGGTTGTTCGATTGAGAATGGAACGGTGAAGGAAGTGCGCTTGCCGAAGAAATGGTGGCCGATGTTCCAAACGCTGGAGTACTTAAAGGCGTTCCTCGGCGGTCGAATCGGCTGGAGTGCGATTAATGGACTGATTATTGTGTCGGGGGCATTCGGGTTGTTCCGCAAGGACTATGTCATTAAGGTCGGTGGATATCGCGATGGCTATCCAGGCGAGGACATGAACATCATTATTAAACTTCATCGCTATATGCTGGAAAATAAACTACCTTACAAAATTGCCTTCTGTCCGGAGGCAGTATGCTGGACGCAGGCGCCGGATACGTACTATATTCTGTCCAACCAGCGTAAGCGTTGGGGGCGAGGGAACTTGAAGAATATGATCGAGAACTACGATATGACGTTCCGTCCGAAGTACAAGGTGTTCGGTCTATTGTCACTGCCGTATACGATTATATTCGAAGCACTCAATCCTTATTTCAAAGTAACGGGATTGATGTCCTTAATCGGTTATGCGCTGTATGACATGACACATTGGGAAATTGTGCTGGTATTTATGCTCATTAACTTCTTATCGGGTTTATTGCTAGCTGTAGGCTCGCTTCTGCTGGAGGAGATTGCGTTCAAGCGCTATCCGCGCATTAGCGATCTCGTGCGAATGCTTGCATTCAGTGTGCTGATGTTTTTCGGTTATCGGCAGCTTGGCAGCCTATGGCGCATTCAAGGGCATATTCAATTTTTCCAGAACAACAATTCATGGGGAGCCATGACGCGTCAGAGTTGGAGTGAAGAAGGAGAACAAACGAAAACCGCCTAAACGGCGCAGGGAAGGTGGAGACTGCACATGCTTCAAGTAATGGAACGAAATGCAGAGTTCGAATTTGTACCGACTTTCAAGCAAACGGTGAATCATCTGGTGATGAGTTATCCCGGACATAGCGTAGGCATTATCTTTATCCATGCGAAGCCGCTTGGACGTACGTGGGAGGCTGAGCTCAGGTCAACGTTGGATAGAGAGCAAATTCCATTTGAGCTGATGAATGCCACAGATCAGAATGTAATTGCCGTTATGCTGCCGCGCGTTACTCTGGATCAGACGCACTATTACGCACTCATGCTGAAGAGCGTGGTAGAAGAGCGGTTGGCAGGGACGCCAATCGTATGTGCGGTTGCCGCAGTGGCAGATTCACAGGAGGCAGAGGATATTATTCTCGGTCGTTGGAACGACTGGCCGGCTGCAGATTCCTCCCATATTCGGGTTCTCCATGATCACCTTCAGCTCGAAGGAGCGAAGCGCATCCTAGTCGTGGATCACGATGCTAGCGTAAGAGAGTTCCTGAACATTTGGCTAACTTCGCAGGGGTATGAGGTGCACGAGGCTGAAGATGCCTTGACAGCGCTCGATGTTATTCATGCAGGTCAATTCGATTTAATCTTAACGGAGCTGAATTTATATGGGATTAATGGTCTGCCGTTCATTTCGCAAATTCAGAAGATGAATTTGGAGAAGCAGCCGAAAATCGTGATTCTGTCCGAGCAACGGGTAGGAAAGACGATTGATTACTGCTTCGAGCAGGGCGTTAGCGACTATATTACGAAGCCATTCTCGCCGGTAGAACTTGATGAACGGCTTAGCCGCTGTTTGTCATAACTATACACAATTATCTAGTGGATGGAAGGGTGAACAACTGTGAACATGTATGCTGCCAATTTAGAACATGCAATCGAACACAAAACTTCTGTAATCGGAGTCATCGGGTTAGGTTATGTCGGTCTGCCGCTTGCCATTGAGATGTGCAAGCAGGGCTTTCAGGTCGTCGGAATTGATGTTGATTCACGCAAGATCGAGAGTATCCATAACGGACATTCCTATATTAAGGATATCAGCGATGAGACGTTGACGCAGTGCATGAACACAGGCCGGTTGTTCGTGACGACTGACTTCAGTCATATTCAATTGCTTAATGCGGTCAGCATTTGCGTGCCGACTCCACTTAGCGAGAATCAAGATCCAGATACATCCTACATTACGCGTGTTGTGGAACAAATTAAAAAATATATGCGGAAGGGCCTATTGATTACGCTCGAGAGTACAACGTATCCAGGCACGACAGAAGAGCTGATTCAACATGAAATTGAAGCCTCCTTGGGTTACCGAGCAGGAGAGGACTTCTTCCTCTGCTTCTCACCGGAGCGCGTGGATCCGTCCAATCCGAAGTTCAATACATTCAACACACCGAAGGTCATTGGCGGGACGACACCAATCTGCCTCAAGCTGGGAGCAGCGCTATATGACAATATCGTAGAGAGCGTCGTTCCCGTCACTTCGACGAAGGTAGCTGAAATGTCGAAGCTGTTGGAGAACACGTTCCGCAGTGTCAACATCGCCTTCATTAATGAGATGGCGATGATGTGCGACCGGATGTGCATCGATATCTGGGAGGTCATCGATGCTGCAGCGACGAAGCCGTTCGGATTCATGCCTTTCTATCCGGGACCAGGTATCGGCGGCCACTGCATTCCGCTTGACCCCATGTACCTGTCTTGGAAAGCGAAGGGGTATCGTTTCTATAGCAAGTTTATCGATATCGCACAAGCTACCAATGCCAATATGCCATACCATGTCATGGAGAAGACATCACGTATTTTGAATCAAAGCTCTAAGTCGATTAAAAACTCGAAAATATTGATTCTGGGTATGGCGTACAAGCCGAACATCGACGATTTGCGGGAATCCCCGGGTCTTGAAATCTATGAGCTGTTTAAGGCGAGCGGTGCTCAGATCGATTATTATGATCCGCATGCGACACACTTCAAGAACAAGGCTGGCAAGACGGTGCATACGATCGATTATGATTTGCCGGCGTTCCAGACATATGACTGCATGGTGCTGATTACGAACCATCAATCGTTCGATTACGAACAGCTCGCGGATTTGAATATCCCGATATTGGATACGCGCAATGCATTCAAGGGCATTCATCGCCCCAACATTCACAAGCTCGGTTATACCGAACAAGAAAGCATACGAGATGCAGAAGTAGAAGAGGCGGTTCTTGTCTAAATCGGGCACGAATCCTATGCGTCCTCGGAATACTTGGATAGGAAGACTTCCGCGATTCGCCCGGGGTTCACGGGGGGTGTTAGTTACGCTGTTGCTGTGCTGCTGTGTCGCAGTCCTATTCTCGCTTCGATCTGCGGATACAGATCGAACGAAGGCGACATGGTTGTGGGATACGGAATGGATTCGCGATTCGGGGGAGGATATCGTCTCATTCTGCCGCACGAATGGTGTGAATCTCATCTATTTGCAGATAAGTTCCAGAGTAGAGCAGACCACCTACCGTGAATTTATTCGGAAGGCGCACGAAGCCGGGATTTACGTTCATGCCTTGAACGGTGCGCCGGAATGGGCGAAGGAACGGCACGAGGAGGAAGGAAAGTCATTCATCCGGTGGGTGAGTGATTACAATCGGCAGGCCGCAGAAGGCGAGCGATTTGCCGGTGTTCATCTGGATGTAGAGCCTTATTTATTGCCGGAATGGAAGCAGGATGAATCGAGTCTCGTCCACAGCTGGATCGACAACATGAAGATCTGGCTGGAGGAAGGGCGGGAGGCAGGCCTGTATATGGCTGCGGATGTTCCCTTCTGGCTGCCGCGTCTGGATATGCCGACTGGGAACGGCAAGGTGAGCAGCTGGATGCTGGAGCGATTCGACTCCTTGACGATTATGGCATATCGGGACAACTCGGATTCGATCTATGAATCGTCCAAGAAGCTGCTCTCGCAGGCGGACGAGCTTGGCAAGCCGATTGTCATTGGTCTTGAACTGGGCAAGACCAATGAAGGAGGCTACTTGTCCTTCCACGGCAAGTCGCTTGATTATTTCGAGGAGCAACTGCGTGATGTGAAGGAGCTCGGTGCAAGCCATTCCTCCTTCGCAGGAGCAGCGGTTCATCACTTGCGCGTGTGGTATGACCGCATGAATTAAAGGGTCGAGTTCGGGTTCGCATTGCTTCCCGAACTCGGCCCTTTTGTTTTAACGCTGGGGCACATTTTACTCAGGTTGAATCATACTTTCAATCTAGAGAATGGGGCTGAATGTTATGTCATAAGGTAAAATCAAGAGGAGCGAGTGATTAGGAGACAATACTCTTTTTAATTATTATTATACTGATTAATGGAACCACCGCTGGAGATGAAGCCTCTCAAGAAGGCAAAGCATTATTGCTTTCCAAGGTAGACGAACTAATGGAACTGTATAAGTTGAAGTGGTCTGCTATCCTTCAATCATTGAAATCCCCGCTGATACATTAAATTTATAGCATAATATCGATTTGGCTGCTTAAATATCCTAAGTGTACTAAGAGTGTATCTTCGTATCCTCCAATTATGAACAAGCAAGGGCTGTCCTAAAGAAGTCCGCCGATGATGTTATTTTCTCTTTTGCAAGCACAGCATAACGAAACAAATGAAAGTAATCGGGAATACATGGATCAAGTGGACAACAATGAAACGAAAAGGTTGAGTCTGAGGGGGGGATGTAACCTTAACTCAACCTTTTTTCCAATCTAACAGTTAACTCATAGGTAGTAAAAACTACGTATGAGACAGTCTCCTATGTGCGAAATATGTAGAAGAGGTTCAGTGAGAACTAGTAAATCGGATATGTTTCCAATAAACTACAATAAAATACATAGACATGCATAAAAACCGATGATATACTTTTGATATTCCAAAAACAGGGTTATAAATTGTTTTAATTTGTATTTAGGATCAATGTCAAATGTATAAAAAATTTGGGTGAGCAGAGGGGGAGATGATTTGGAAAACGTTGAAAGCAAAGGGGATTATCGAAAATTCTTAAAAGAACCGACGTCTTTTCGTTTAGATCTTGGTGACTATATCCCTAACATACAGATTGAGAACGTAAATCGAGTATTTTTGTACGATCTTATTAAATCGAATTACTTAATTGCTGTATTTTTATCAACAACCTGTTCTTCATGTGAACAAGCGTTGGAGGGAATGCAAACGTTTTGTGCTAAAAATCCTGAAATAAATATCGCTGCTTTTATTCACACTGAACCTACTCTATTTGAGATGTTAAAAAAATATGTGAATAACTTGTTTCCATTGTTCTATATGGACAAGGAGGTAATGAAATTTGAACTCCAAGTGAAAAGCTTTCCGTTAGGATTAACAATAAACGGGAAAGGTCAAGTTTTAGAATCAGGACCAGTTGGAGCAGAATTTTCTTTTGAAAGATTAAAAACCCCTTTAAGAAAGTTGTTATAAAAAAATGATCAGAGGGAGCAAAGCAGATGGTTAAATTGAGTGATATTTTCAATAAAGCCAAAAAATATCATGAGGCGTCAGAGGCCCGAAATGTAACTGAGATTCCTAACATTACGAAGTTGTTTAAAATATCTGATATAAGCAAACCTTGTGTTTATTGTGTTATTTCATTAAGCTGCGCACATTGTATTGAATTATTACCCCAGTTATCTATTTTTAATGGCAATATTCATTTTAGTTTGATTACGGATGGTGATGAATTAGAGAATAATGAGATAATAAGAGAACTTAAGTTTGACTTTCCTGTGTTTTCTTATAAAGAGCCACTTGAAAAAGCAAATATTTATGAAACACCTACCAGCATTTTAGTTGATGTGAAGGGTAATATTATTGAAAAAATGTTTACACCGAATGTTTCGGAAATACAAGCATTAATTTATAAGGAATTGTAAAATGATTCATAATTGCATAGATTTTTTGCTAGGGTTTGTGTTCGCCTTGTCAGCATATTCCAAACTCACTAATACATATGATTTTGAACGAGAAATCGAGAAACTTCAATTCATCCCACCCTTACTAAAAAAAACAAGTATTTACGTGTTGATAGGTATAGAACTCGTATTTTCGGTTTGTCACCTCAGCGACTTTTTTACTCCATGGAGACAGTTGTTAACCATTATTTTGCTTGTGTTTTTTATTGCCATAGTAATATATCAAAAGAACATTAATGGTTCTACTGAATGTTCTTGCTTTGGAAAAAACAACCTGCTAAATAAAATGCCGATTGTAAGGAATATAATATTAATTTCAATTTGTGCGATAAGTATTTTTATGGAAGGATATTCCGGTGTTTTCACTAGTACTTTTAATTATCTGATTACTCTATTATTGTTGACCAGTATTAACTTATATCAGGGTGTAAAGATATATAAAACTATGAGGGACATTAATGGAAAATTACAATGAAGTGGCAGTGGTGCTTGCATCTTTATTGCTATGTCTTATGGCAATCCGTGTAATACTCTTGTTTAAGATAAAATTTGAAGAAAAGAAATTTATTCAAAAAATACAAGAAAAAAAACGATTTTCTAAGATATTGTTGATTAGCTATAAATCAGCATATTTCAAAAACATTGATAGACATTTACTTGATCCTGACAATGATTTAATAATAGTATTTATATCAAATTCTTGGTTTTTTAATGCAAAAAAAAAGGTTTGGAGATACAAAAAAATGGTATATCTTGATTTAGCATCATTGAAAGAACAGGATTTCACGAGAATATTTATAAGTACCCCATCCGGAAAAATACACTCCAAAGGAGAGGTCATGAAATATCTATGAAATATAAAGAAATAAAGATGAATACCATAGCAAATATCTTAGTTGCCGAGAAAATTATCTATGATCATAAAACAAAAAGGCATTCACTTAACAGTGTAGTAAATTCAATACAAGTAAACATGTTTCCAAGCGCCATTATTACGGATGTCCACTTGAAATTTTTCCTTCCGAGTCCTGAATTTAATAGTTTATATAAATTAGTTATATACGCTCCAGATCATGTTGTGGTATTCAGTAGCTTAATAATCGAAGTTAAAAACTTTCGATTGAATTGTATGATGCCAGGAATGGATGCAGCGGTAAATGTGAAGTTTGCCGTAACTGAAGAAGGTACTTATCGATATTGCTTGTTAGATGAGAATAATAATATTATTTCTGAATATCCTTTATATGTTTCTTTATCAGAATAATGAATATACTAAACTATTTTCGAAACTACTGGTATATTTTCGAAATTGCTTGTAAAGGACAAAAATATAAAATAATAGGTATTATTCTGATAACTCTAGCAGAATCTTTGATACCAGTCTCTCAAGTGTATTTATTAAAGAAGCTAACGGATAGCATTGCAGAAGTATTGAATCAGGGCAACCAAGTGTATGATTCATTAATTTATATAGTAGGGCAACTTTTATTATTTATCTTAGGACAAATATTTAATAATAAAAAAACACTCCTTAGATCAAGATTGACACAATATGCGAACTATTATGTTGATAAGAAAATTGCAGATAAACTTGTACTTTTACCATTAATCTTTTTTGAGACGCAAGAAAATCATAATTTGATACAAAGAATTAATAGTGGTATTGGTAATCGGATTGTTATCTGTTTCATCTCTATTATGGACATTGTTAAAAATATTATTATATTGTGTGGATATACGTATTTATTATTTCAACTTCATTGGCTCCTAGCATTTCTGCTAATAATTCTTTTAGCCCCTTCACTTCATACAATTGCAATTACATCGCGCAAACAATATTCACAAGAACATTCACAACTACAAATATTAAGAAGGAGTCAATATCTTTTTAGTTTATTTACCAACAAAACAGTTCATAAAGAGTTCAAGTTATTTGGTCACTCCAAGTATATATTAAAGCTCTGGGAAAAGATGATGTGGAAGACTTCGGATGAACAATATGGGCTTGAGAAATATAGGATGAAGAAAGAGTTCAATATTGTTATCTTACATCAAGTGGTGAATGCACTGTTCATTCTGGGAATTATATTGATCGGTAGAAATAATAATATAACTATAGGGGATTTTGTTGCCTATTCTCAATTACTTTCAATGAGTACTGCTACTATAAAAATGTTATCTGGAGGAATTGGTACATTAATAAATCAAGGATTATATATAGTAGATATGAATAAGTTTATCACTATTCCAGAAAAAACAACAAACAAAATGTCGGTATTAGAAGATGTGGATCGTACGCATATAATTTCAGTTGAGAATATTTCATTTAAATATCCTAATAGTGATTCATTTATTTTAAAAAACATTTCTTTTTCAATTTCTCAAGGGGAAACCGTAGCCATTGTAGGGGAGAATGGATCAGGTAAAAGTACATTAATAAAGTGCTTGTTAGGTTTGTATTCTGCACAAGAAGGCAGAATTTTAATAGATGGGGCAGACATCGAAGATATCCCACAAAAAGAATTGTATAGAAAAATGACAGCTTTATTTCAAGACTTTGTGAAATATGAGCTTAAAATAGAAGAAAATATCACATTAAGTGAGACAGAAAATATTAATCAACTACAGTTTAATAAAGCAATTAATGAAGCTGAAGTCATTCAGTTTTTAGAAATGCTATCCGAAAAGGAAAAAACCAATCTGGGATATACCCTCGATAATGGAAGAGAGCTATCAGGTGGGCAGTGGCAAAGAATTGCGTTGGGAAGAGCGTTATATAAAGAGGCAGAGATAATTTTCCTTGACGAGCCTACAGCCTCCTTAGATCCAATAAGTGAAGTGAAATTAATCAATCGTTTTATCGATATTTGTAAAGGCAAAACAGCAATAATAATATCTCATCGATTAGCAAGTTGCCTTTCTGCAGATAAAATAATTGTTCTCGATGAAGGCAGAATTATAGAAGTAGGGAACCATGAAGAACTACTACTTTTACGTGGACAGTACTATAAAATGTTCCAATCACAAGCGAATAGCTATCAATACCAAGTTGGGTGTTCTTCATGAAAGGAGGTGATATAATTGAGCAGCCCTTATGGTTCCTGCGGTTCTGTGGATGAGTGCACGTCGAATCCTTGCGGAGATAAAAAACAAATTAAGTACAGACATCATTATAAATGTTCTCCGCTTGAATCAACTGTTACATGCGTTACTTTTGGTTACCCATGCGATGGAAAATGTTCTCATTGTAGTGATTTTATGGAGTCTGAATATTTATCTTGTTGCTAAACTAAAAAGGTCACGTAAGTGGCCTTTTTCCTGTTAAATATTATAGCGAACTCAAGAATACAGATGTTGGCTCCATTAAAGGGGAGCAGTCGTCTGTGTTTCCCATAGGTAATTGAATAAAAAGGAGGGTGACGATGAAGAAAATTTATATAGTGATACTATCGTTCTTACTATTAATAGTCGGATGTACTAACTCTAAAGAACAAAATGAGCAAGAAGTAACACTTAAAGTGTTAGCGTTTAATAGAGATGTTTTTAATCAGAAATACGGTAACTTTTTTCTCGCTACACACCCTGCATACAAGCTAGAAGTTATTTCTCTATATGAGCTATTGTCGCATGATCAGAATTATTATCAATCTTTGGAGAGGGCAATTCAGAAGGAACAACCAGATATTATTGTGATTTCTATGGATCATTACTTCAATTTAAGCGAGAATCAGAAGTTACAACCATTAAATAGTTGGATAAAGAGAGATGGTTTTAATCTAGCAACGATAGCGCCTGCTATCGTCAATTCACTCACAAATGAGCAGGGCGATATATACGGACTGACTCCAACATTTAATGCTTCTGCACTTTATATTAATAACACCTTCTTCAATGAAAAGGGAATACCTATTCCAAACGACCTACTCACGTGGGATCAAATTTTCCAACTTGCGCAACAATTCCAACATCAGGATAAAGAGAACAAGCAATATGGGCTTTACACGAAATATTCAGAAAATCCTTATATGATGGCACTTCATATTGGAGAGGGAAGTGGATTGTCCTTCTTTCATGCGAGAAATAAGCAGTTCGCGCTGAACGCGAAGGGCTGGGGGGATGTTTTCGAGAACGTGTTAAACTGTGTGAGAACTGAAGTCTGCTTTGATTTAAAATCTTCGGAAATAAAAACAACTGCGAAAAAAGAAGAGGCAATGAAAACCTCTTATCAAAAAAATCATCCTTTTCTGATAGGAAACATTGCGATGGCGGTAGATGACTCAACACTGTACAGCGCCCTTACAGGAAACAACAGTCTGTTCAAGGATTTGGATTGGACAGTATTGCCGTATCCTACAAGTGCTGACTTCCCGACGACGGGGAATGGAATCAACATGGAAGAAATCTTTGCAATTCCAGTAGGAGCGCAGCATCCAGAAGAGGCATGGGAGCTTGCTAAATACATTAATGGCGAGGACTATGGACGGATTTTTACTCAAATTAACCCAGGTGAGCTGCCAGCAAGAAAGCCTGCGAGCAATGAGGATAGTAGGTTGGAAGTGTTTTATAAATTGGACAAGATTAACAACAATATGATCAATACATTAAGAGGATTTCCAGATCCGGTTCTAGCCAAGATGGATCAACTCTCTCAAACCTACATGGCTGATATGCTCGATGAAAAAACTACGGTTCGTGATGCGCTTGACCAGATGCAGCGCGAATTGCAGGCGACCCTTGATAACAGTAACCATTAAAGAAGATCGCAGAATGAAGCGAGCCTCGTCCACAGCTGGGTTGACAACATGGAGAGCTGGCTGGAGGAAGGGCGGGAGGCAGGCCTATACATGGCTGCGGATGTTCCCTTCTGGCTGCCGCGCCTGAATATGCCGACTGGGAACGGCAAGGTGAGCAGCTGGATGCTGGAGCAATTCGACTCCTTGACAATTATGGCATATCGGGACAACTCGGATTCGATCTATGAATCGTCCAAGAAGCTGCTCTCGCAGGCGGACGAGCTTGGCAAGCCGATTGTCATTGGTCTTGAACTGGGCAAGACCAATGAAGGAGGCTACTTGTCCTTCCACGGCAAGTCGCTGGACTATTTCGAGGATCATCTGCGCGATGTGAAGGAGCTCGGTGCAAGCCATTCCTCCTTCGCAGGAGCAGCGGTTCATCACTTGCGCGTGTGGTATGAACGAGCGAAGTAAAGAGAGCTGCTTCACGGTTCAACAAACGTCGGCCTTCGGGAAGATATCCTCCGGCACAATCAACCCCTTCTCTTGCGAGAAGCTCCATGAGGGGGGATAGAACCTTCATACTTATCGAAAACGTAACGAGCCTGTGGATGTGTATCCACAGGCTCGTACCGTCTCGTTACTGTGTAAGGTGGAAAAGCTGTAACCTCTACTTCACTATCGTCTCCCTCGAACCGTGTATCGCGTTTGTTCCACCCACTAGATACACTGCGTTTTTGTCAGCATCCAATGCAGCTCTCAGCTTCGTTGCGACTACCTTTCCATCCTTTTTGTCCGTATAGTCATTGTGGAAGCGGTACTCTTTCAGTCTGTTATCCCACTCCACTTCACATCCGCTAATATCGACACCCAGCACCTTTTGGGCCAGTGGAGCAATCACTTCTTTTGCAACTTTGGCCGTAATCTCTTTGTCGGTCGTTACTTTTTCCTTTAGCCGCGATTTGTGAATGACTTCTATCGCCTTTCCCGACTTTGTGTCTATTTCAACGTAAACACCGTCACCTTGCAATATCCACATCGGTATGGCAAGCACTTTTTCATAGTCAAAATTACCATGTCTGAGTGTTGCCTCCGTCACTTCTTTCAATTCGTGATTGAACGCTGTTTTCACTAATTCTGCTGCTGCTTTTGTCCATTTTGGATCAAGTTCTTTGGCATCAACTTTAATCGAGAACCCATTGAGTTGATCTTTTGCTTTAGACCCGGCACCTGGTTTAT
The DNA here is from genome assembly GCF_001894745.1 of Paenibacillus sp. NAIST15-1. GTDB lineage: Bacteria > Bacillota > Bacilli > Paenibacillales > Paenibacillaceae > Paenibacillus_B > Paenibacillus_B suaedae. The sequence continues at coordinate 121,508 of NZ_BBYF01000011.1, read as the reverse complement.
AGAGCGAGATATAGAAGTCTTCCTCTTTGAAAAAATAGTTCGTATCTACAAATTTACCCTGTTTGTCGTCATATCGTCGACGCATTTCCACTTCATTACTCAGCACATAGGTTTTGTTTGGATACAACTCTTTTAATCTTTTAAGGACTATATTCCGATCCTCTTTACTGACTTCATCGATCGAGATTTTTGCAAAGCCCCACCCTATTTCACCTGTTTTCGGATTAAAGTCAATTGAATATTTGTCATCCACAGATCGGATTGTTGCACTCCCACCCGAACCGGAGTAGCTCTCGCCAACATCCTGCATCTTGACCTCTTTGCCTGCCAATTCCTTCATTGCTTTTTTCAGCTTGTCGGCCATCTTCTTGTCGATCTGAACCTTCACCTTCTCCGGTTGCTTCTGCTCTTGTGCAGCCGCAGCTTCGACAAGAATCGGTCCTCCCAATGAGGCTAGCATGCCGGATACGACCAATGTTGCGATGATAGCTTTTTTCATAAACAAGATCATCCTCCTATGCATCTGTTTGTGTTTTTAATTCCCTGCGGCCGCTCTGCTCCCGGACTTTATATACACGACGTTTTTCTCGGCATCCAATGCCGCTCTCACCGCCGTAACATCATTTTTTTCGATGAAGCGGTAATCTTTAAATAAGCTGTCCCATTTCACTTCATATCCCGTAATGTCGATATTGAATAATTTCTTTGCGAGCGGGGCGACCGCTTCTTTGGCTTCTTTTTCTGTCATCTCTTTGTTCGTCGTGACCTGATTGCCTTGTTCATTGATCAGGCTGATTGCTTTCCCTTTCTCCATGTAAACCGTCACTTTGTCGTCCTTAAGCACCCACGTATAATGCTCAATCTGCGCCTTCGTCACGTCGAATTGATGATCGAACGCCGTTTTGATCGCTTCCGTTGCCGATTTCAGCAATTTCGGATCAAGTTCTTTTTTGTCAATATCGATTGTCACAACGGACAGGGCATAACCTTCTGAAATATTAGCATTTACTGAAACTTTAAAATCCTTCCCGGAAAACTCATAAAACATATAATCTCCAAATTTGCCCTTGCTATTATCGTAGGATCGTGACTGTGTAACGTCTTTGTTAAATACGTATTTCTTCTTTGAATAGGCGTTCTTTAACTCTTTTAAAGCTTCGTCTTGAAATTTTTTGTCGACTTTGTCGATTGTCGTCTTGTTGGAAACAAACCATATTTTTCCGCTTTTGGGATCAAAGCCAACACCGTAATTTCCATCTGCAGATTGAACCGTGACCAAAGTCTCATTGTTATTGATATGTTCACCGGTATCCTTAAGCTTAACCTCTTTCCCCGCATATTGATTTACCGCTTTTTGCAGCTTGGGAGCCAACTTCTTATCGATGGGAACCTTCTTATTATCGGATTGCTGCTCTTGCTGATTCTCTTGCGCTGCCTCCGCTCCGGCAGGAATTGGGCCGGCCAATGTGGCCAACATACTAGATACGATCAGGGATGCTAAAATTGCTTTTTTGACACTCATTTTACTTCCTCCTATGTATAAATATATGAGCTCCATTTCCATGCTAACATTGAATAAATAAGATTCTACTTAAAAGATTCTGAATATAATTTAAGGAAAAAATCAGAAATGAAGGTGTATAAATATAACAATATCAATCCGCTTATTTGTGACATCATCTCTATTATTTTTTCATAGAAGGGTGTTGAGCTGCGGACTGTTCCGATATTTTTCAGCTTGATCTCTATCCCCGTGATAATACGAATGATCTTGCTAGTTTAAAAAGGAGGATGACGATGAAGAAAATTTATATCGTGATACTATCGTTCTTACTATTAATAGTAGGATGTACCAATAATAAAAAGGAAAATGAGCAAGAAGTAACACTTAAAGTGTTAGTGTAATTATTACCAATCTTTGGAGAAGGCAATTCAGAAGGAGCAGCCAGATATAATTGCGGTTTCTATGGATCATTACATTTATTTAAGTGAGAACCAGAGGTAGCAATCATTGAATAGTTGGATAAAGAGAGATGGAAACAATTCTAACATGAGAACAAGCAATATGGGCTCTACACGAAATATTCAGAAAATCCTTATATGATGGCACTTCACATTGGAGAGGGAAGCGGATTGTCCTTCTATCATGCGAGAAATAAGCAGTTCGCGCTGAACGCGCATGGCTGGGAGCATGTTTTCGAGAACGTATTAACCACAAATTAACCCGGGCGAGCTGCCAGCAAGAAAGCCTGCGAGCAATGAGGATAGTAGGGTGGAAGTGTTTTATAAATTGGACAAGATTAACAACAATATGATCAATACATTAAGAGGACTTCCAGATCCGGTTCTAATCAAGATGGATCAGTTTTCTCAAACCTATATGGCTGATATGCTTGATGAAAAAACTACGGTTCGTGATGCGCCTGACCAGATGCAGCGCGAATTGCAGGCGATCCTTGTAATACCGTAAACGAACGAGCCTGTGGATGTGCATCCACAGGCTCGTACCGTCTCGTTACGGTGTAAGGTAAAAAGGTTGTAGCGTCTACTTCTCCATCGTCTCCATCGAACCGTGTATCGCGTTTGTTCCACCCACCAGATACACTGCGTTTTTGTCAGCATCCAATGCAGCTCTCAGCTTCGTTGCGACAACCTTTCCGTCCTTTTTGTCCGTATAGTCATTGTGGAAGCGGTACTCTTTCAGTCTGTTATCCCACTCCACTTCACATCCGCTAATATCGACACCCAGCACCTTTTGGGCCAGTGGAGCAATCACTTCTTTTGCAACTTTTGCCGTAATCTCCTTGTCGGTCGTTACCTTTTCCTTAAGACGTGATTTGTGAATGACTTCTATCGCCTTTCCCGACTTTGTATCAATTTGAATGTAAACACCGTCTCCTTGCAATACCCACATCGGTATGGCAAGCACTTTTTCATAGTCAAAATTACCATGTCTGAGTGTTGCCTCCGTCACTTCTTTCAATTCGTGATTGAACGCTGTTTTCACTAATTCTGCTGCTGCTTTTGTCCATTTTGGATCAAGTTCTTTGGCATCAACTTTAATCGAGAACCCATTGAGTTGATCTTTTGCTTTAGACCCAGCGCTTGGTTTATATAGCGAGATATAAAAGTCTTCCTCTGTGAAAACATAGTTCGTATCTACAAATTTAGCCTGCTTGTCATCATATCGTCGTTGCATTTTTACTTCATTACTCAGCACATAGGTTTTGTTTGGATACAACTCTTTTAATCTTTGAAGGACTTTATTCTGATCCTCTTTACTGACTTCATCGATCGAGATTTTTGTAAAGCCCCACCATATTCCACCTGTTTTCGGATTAAAGTCAATTGAATATTTGTCATCCACAGATCGGATTGTTGCACTCCCAACCGAACCGGAGTAGCTCTCGCCAACATCCTGCATCTTGACCTCTTTGCCTGCCAATTCCTTCATTGCCTTTTTAAGCTTGTCGGCCATCTTCTTATCGATCTGAACCTTCACCTTCTCCGGTTGCTTCTGCTCTTGTGCAGCTGCGGCTTCGACAGGAACCGGGCCAACTACAGTGGCCAACATACTAGATACGATCAGGGATGCTAAAATTGCTTTTTTGACACTCATTTTACTTCCTCCTATGTATAAATATATGAGCTCCATTTCCATGCTAACATTGAATAAATAAGATTCCACTTAATAGATTCTGAATATAATTTAAGGGGAAAATCAGAAATGAAGGTGTATAAATATAACAATATCAACTCGCTCATTTGTGACATCATCTCTTCCGAGAGCGTGATTGCCTATCATGTTGAGAGTCAGAAGGCGGTTGCCAGTCTCCACCTTGCCGTGATTCAATATAGTTACACTTTTTACAGGCAAAGGAGCGGAGATCATGGGATTTCAGACAGAGTTTAATTCAGTATGCAAATTTAAGACGGAGCAGGAGCTGTATGAGCTGCTGGAATATGGACGGGGCAAAATGACCAAGCAGGGCTTTCGAGTGTTTCCGACAGGGCAGAAGGTGATTGCCTATACACCAGATAATGTGGCCGTAGCTATCGTAAAGATTGTTGCTTCGATCGCGGAAATCAATTTCCAAGGGGATGAAGTAACCGAGGTGGAGATGGAGTTAATACGCAAGCTGAATGAGGATGAATCACGTATTCAGACTGCATTAGCGCATGAAATGTTTTTCGGAGATCCAAATCGCAAATAATTGTTCAGTAGAAGCCCTACATGCCGAGAGGTATGGGGGCTTCTTTGTATTTGGCTGCGTCTTCGCATACAGTGATGGACGTTTGTAGACGGTTCCTATAGGCAGTTAATGTTGAAATAACTGAACAATCCTACGAAACTGGGAGCCCGGGGGTGAATTGGGCATTTTGCAAAAAAAAGAGCACCCCGATCGTCTTAAGCAACCGGAATGCCCTGCCTTACCGTTTTTATGCTATGCTTGCAGCGCCTGCTTGAACTGCTCAGTCAGGAGCGGCACGATTTCGAACAGGTCGCCCACGATGCCGTAATCGGCAATCTGGAAGATTGGCGCTTCCGGATCTTTGTTGATCGCGATAATGACGCGCGATTGGCTCATTCCCGCCAGATGCTGAATGGCGCCGCTAATGCCGCAGGCAATATACAGCTCCGGCGTGACGACCTTGCCCGTCTGTCCGATTTGCAGGGCGTAGTCGCAATAACCCGCATCGCAGGCACCGCGGGAAGCGCCAACAGCACCGCCAAGTAGAGAGGCGAGCTCCTCAAGCGGTTTGAATCCCTCGGCGCTGCGGACGCCTCGTCCTCCAGATATAATGATTTTCGCTTCACTCAAATCCATTTTGCCAACCGTATTTTGCACGACCTCGCGAATAACAGCGGATAGCGGCGGTTCAGGGTAAGCAATAGCCGTTACAGGCACTGTTCGGCCAGCTTCTGCTGCCGGAGGCTGAATGTTGTTCGGGCGTATGGTTACGATCCATGGTGCAGCAAGGAACTTCTTCTTCTCCATGGCCTTGCCTGCATAGATCGGGCGCGTGAATAATACCTCGCCGCTGCTGTCCACTTCAATTGCGATGATATCGGAAATTTGGCCGCTATGCAGGGAAGCAGCCAACTGCGGTGCCAAGTCTTTGCCCCAAGCAGTATGGCCGAAAAATACGCCATCCGGGTTGGCTGCTTGCACAACGGCTTGCAGCGCGGCAAAATAAGCCTCCGGATGATAATGAATGAGTGCAGTATGCTCCACAGTATAAATATGATCGACGCCGTAGGCCGCCAAGTCGCTGGAATAGCGGGTTGCATCCGCACCGATGATCACAGCGGCTACAGTGCCTCCATTGCCTGCGGCTGTGCGGGCTGCCCCAATCGCTTCATAGGACACTTGGCGAAGACTTCCACCCTTCGCTTCGGCTACGACAAGAATCGTTCTGGACATATCAATACGCCTCCTTGGAATATGAACTTACCGGATTCGTTGCATTCGATGCAGAACTATACGACCTTAGCTTCCGTCCGCAGCAGTCGGAACAACTCTTGGACTTGAGCGGCTGGTTCCCCGGCGAGCAGCTTGCCGGCTTGGCGCTGCGGAGGCAGGAATAGCTCCGCTTGAGCTGTACGTGCGTCAACCGTTACACCGAAGTCGTCGAGCGTAAGCTCACGGAAAGGCTTCTTCTTCGCCTTCATAATTCCTTGCAGCGAAGGATAGCGCGGATCATTCAAACCTTGCTGGGCGGTGAATAGGGCTGGAAGAGGCACCTCTACTACTTCTGTGTCTCCTTCGGCATCCCGGGAGCAGACGGCACGGCCATCCGCGATTTCAAGCTTCGTAATCGACGATACATGCGGAATGCCAAGCAGCTTCGCAAGTCTAACGGCCACTTGGCCGGAACCGTTGTCGACCGAGAAGTTGCCGCCAAGAATAAGATCGTAAGATTCTGTTCCGACAAATGCGTGCAAGGCATGCGCAACGGCATGCTCATCGCTGCCGATTCGCTCATCGTTGAGCAGCACGGCTTCGTCAGCGCCCATGGCAAGTGCTGTTCGCAGCGCCTCAGATGTACGCTCGGGTCCTGCGGAGACGACGATAACCTTGCCGCCTTGGTCATCGCGAATGCGAATCGCTTGCTCAACTGCATACTCATCATAAGGATTAAGGACGAATTTGACTCCGTCTTCTGCAATTTTGCCTCCTTCGGTGATGATCTTTTCCTCCGTATCGAATGTCTGCTTGACTAATACGATGATATTCATCGTTCATTGCCCCTTTCGCTTTATTTAGTTTCAAAATATCTAAAGCGGACTTGCAGAACAAGTGGACTGCCATGCAGGAGATTGGGTAGGAGTACAGCTCTGAGAAGGGGTATTACAACGTCGGTATCCATTTCCTATATGGCGATAACGTGATAGTGAATCCAAGATGAGACATGATCATATATCCAAGATGGGTCTTGGTAGAACAAGAATAAATAAGGATCTGACCTTAAGAACAGGGTGTAATCGGGAAATTAGAAGGGGAGAGCTAAGGCTCGAGTCCCTTTAGGAAAAAAGTGATCGTGCCATCCAGCTGTCCAACCAGAGAATACTTCTGCCCGGAAATGAGCCACGACGTCACGACTTCATCCATAGAACCGAATATGAGTAGACGGGTAAGCTTGACGTCAATATCGTCACGGAATACCTTTTCTTCAATGCCCTGCAATAAGATTCGTTCAATCAGTACAATATAGGGTTTTATAATTTTTCCGATTTCCTTGCGAAGCTCAAGGGAGCTTTGTCTCAGCTCGATTTGCGTGACGAACGCCAAATCCGGATTGCTCTCAAACTCGGAAAAATGGATTTTGCATACATTACGCAATGCTTCCTTGGCCCCGGTCGTTTCTTCGAGGCTTGCATGAAACTTAGCGATAAGCTCCCCAAGCTTCTCTTGAAACAAGGAAATCAGGATATCCTCCTTTCGTTTGAAGTATAGATAGATCGTGCCGTCAGCAACTCCGGCTGCTTTTGCAATTTTGGAAACTTGCGAGCGGTGAAACCCGTGTTCTGCAAAGACTTTGACCGCTGCTTCGAGAATTTGGGAATATTTTTCTTTTTTCTGACTTGTCATGGAATCACCTCGGTGCTAGAATATGGAATACAAATGAATGAATGCTCATTCAGTTTCTGCTGCTATCATAAATTAGAACTGAGATCATTGTCAATCATTGGATATAGATCTGGGTTAAGGCAGTAGAAAGGCACTTGGTGACAAGGGGATGAAAACGCTTCCTGTAGGTAATTCATTCATTTGCAATATTGAGAAAGGGGATGGTTCCGATGCCGGGAGCGATTGTGCAGCTTGTCCTATTTTTGGCCGTTACGGGACTCGGCGTTTATTGGTTTGCCAAAGCGGTCTATCACCGGTTCTTGTATGTCAAACTCGGACAGCCGGTAAATTGGAGCGGACGGGTGAAGCACAATTTGCATGCATTTGCCGCCCAAGTGTTCGGGCAGACGAAACTGCTGAAGGATAAGAAAAGCGGCCTGATGCATATTGTCATCTTCTATGGTTTCATCATTTTACAAGTTGGCGCACTGGATATTATTTATAAAGGATTGTCGGGCAAACCGCTGCCCATTCCCGGGTACGAGGCATTCGAGCTGCTGCAGGAAGCAACCGTGACGTTGATACTCATTGCCATGGGGTATGCTGCCTATCGCAGATACGGGGAGAAACTAGGAAGGCTGAAGCGGGGCTGGAAGCCATCGATTGTCGTCTTCTTTATTTACGCTTTGATGTTGTCTGTCTTATTGACGATGGGATTCCATCGGTTAGCTGAAGGAGAAGGGGCATCGGGATACGCGCCGATATCTTCCCTTATAGCAGGTATTTTTACCGGCATATCCCACGGGGTGGCTGAGGCGCTCTATATCGCATTCTGGTGGGCGCACTTGTTGATTTTGCTTGCGTTTCTTGTCTATGTGCCGCAGAGCAAGCATTTCCATCTACTGTCGGCTCCCGTCAACCTGCTGCTTCGGCGCACAGAGCCTGTCGGGCGGTTGAGCAAGCTCGACTTGGAAGATGAGGAAGCTGAATCGTTCGGTGTGGGCAAAGTGGAGGATTTTACACAGAAGCAGCTAGTGGATCTGTACGCATGCGTCGAATGCGGGCGCTGTACGAATGTATGTCCGGCTGCCAGTACAGGGAAATGGCTGTCGCCCATGCATATGATCGTCAAGTTGCGCGATCACCTGACAGAGAAAGGAGCGGCTATTACGTCTCGTTCACCATGGACTCCTGCCTTTGCATTCAAATCAACGGGTACTCACAGCATGAATCCAGAGGGGGCCGAGCTTGGAAAGTGGCACGGACAGGGGATAACCGATATTGCTTCGACGATGCAGGCGCAGGCAGCCACTTGGCAAATTGCACAACACCCCCCAGAGCAACTTGAGCTTATCGGCGATGTGATGTCCGAGGCTGAAATATGGGCATGCACGACCTGCCGCAACTGTGAGGATCAATGTCCGGTCGGCAATGAACATGTCGACAAAATCGTCGATATGCGCCGTTATCTGGTGCTAACGCAAGGGAGCATGCCGCATGATGGGCAGCGGGCGCTGCAGAACATTGAGCGTCAGAGCAATCCGTGGGGCATTAGCCGCAGTGATCGTGTGAAATGGGTGAAGGAAGTTGATCCTGAAGGTGTGCTTCATGTACCAACCGTGAAGGAGAATCCGGAGTTTGATATCCTGCTGTTCGTCGGCTCCATGGGCTCTTATGATAATCGCAGCCGGAAGGTTACGCGGGCGCTTGTGCGCCTGATGAATGAAGCCGGCGTGAACTTTGCCATACTCGGCAATGAAGAGAAGAATTCGGGCGATACTCCGCGGCGCATGGGCAATGAATTTTTGTTCCAGCAGCTATGCGAGGAGAACATCGTCACTTTCCAAAAATATAATGTACGCAAAATTGTTACGGCTTGTCCCCATACGTACAACACGTTAAAGAATGAGTATCCCGAGTTTGGGCTGGAAGCCGAAGTACTCCATCACAGCGAGCTGCTTGATGAACTGATTCGCGCGGGAAGTCTTGTTCCGCAGTATGAGGTGGAGGAACGAATTACGTACCACGACTCCTGTTATCTTGGACGCTATAATGGCGTTTATGAACAACCGCGCAATATCCTGCGCGCGATACGCGGCGTAACCCTGCTTGAAATAGAGCGAAGCCGTGAGAATGGCATGTGCTGCGGAGCTGGCGGCGGCATGATGTGGATGGAAGAGACTGCAGGCAAGCGTGTCAATCTGGCGCGCACTGAGCAAGCACTGGCCACAAAGCCGACCGTAATTTCATCGGCATGCCCGTACTGCCTCACGATGATGGAGGACGGCACGAAACTGCTTGAAGCCGAGGAATCCGTTCAGACGCGCGACATCGCAGAAATTTTGGAACTAGCTGTGTTCGGGGCGGTTAAATTGGATGACAAGCAGCCGATGACGGTTTCATAAGACAGCCCTTGGTAAGTCTACAAAGAATGATTGCATTTTTTGAACAATGGTCAAAAACCTCATTCTCTCACCATCAATGAACTACTCCATATATCTTTCTTCTATGAATCTACAACTACAACGACAAGCACAATCCAGATTAGCACTTGTCTTAAGAGCAGCATTGGCATCAAGAGCAGCGGTCTGGAAGCATTGCACATCTCAAGAAGCACACATCTCAAGAAGCACACATCTCAAGAAGCACACATCTCAGAAGTACACATTTCAAGCAATACACACCTCACGAAGTACAGACACACTTACAAGTCCTGAAGCAGGAACATCTTACGAAGTGCACCCAGCACTTCTGAAGCAGGGAACATCTCAGAGTATCGTCATCAGCCAACAATTTCATATCTATTAAAGTCTTGAAGTCGTTCTTGTTGTTCTCATCATGTGACACAGACCATTACAAATTGGGAGGGAACTCGCATATGGTTCAACCGATTCAATGCGCCGCCGTTATCGGCTCTGGCGTAATGGGTGCGGCTATTGCCGCCCACTTGGCGGGTGCAGGCATTCGCTGCCTGCTGCTCGACCTTGTGCCGAACCAGCTTACAGAAGCTGAATCCAAGAAAGGACTCACACTGGAGCATCCAGCTGTACGCAATCGTTTAGCTGCGGATGCGATCGCGCGCCTGAAGAAGACGAAGCCGGCACCGCTTTATAGTGAAGAGTTCGCGGGCAGAATTACACCGGGCAATCTCGAAGATGATCTGTCGAAGCTTGCAGACGTGGATTGGATTATTGAGGTCGTCGTCGAGAGACTGGATGTGAAGCGCGACCTGCTGAAGCGAATCGAAGGGGTATGGAAGCCGGGAACGATCGTAACATCGAATACGTCAGGCATATCCATCAACGACATGGTTGCTTCGTGCGGAGAGTTATTTAAAAAGCACTTTTTAGGCACTCATTTTTTCAATCCTCCACGTTATATGAAGCTGCTTGAAATTATTCCGGGAGAGACGACAGATCCGGAAATTGTGTCCTACATGCATGAGTTCTGTGAGCGTCGCCTCGGCAAAGGCGTCGTTGTAGCCAAGGACACGCCGAACTTTATCGCCAACCGAATCGGTACATTTGGACTGCTTATTACATTGCGAAATATGATGGAGCTTGGGTACACGGTCGAGGAAGTAGATGCTGTCACTGGACCTGCGCTTGGTCGCCCGAAGAGCGCAACGTTCCGTACACTTGATCTGGTTGGACTTGACACGTTCGTGCATGTAGCAGCGAATGTGCATGACCAGACAGCAGCGACAGTAGAGAAAGATGTATTCAGCGCGCCGGATGTTCTTACCCGGATGGTTGACTTAGGCTGGATAGGTGAGAAGCAGGGCCAGGGCTTCTATAAGAAGGTAAAGACCGACTCTGGGAAGGTCATACAGGCACTGCGCTTTGACACGATGGACTACGAGCCGGTACGCAAAATCTCTTCCGCCTCCTTGGAAGCGTCAAAGTCTGCCAAGGGCGCAGCGAATAAAATCAAGGCGCTGCTCGGTACAAAGGATCGTTATTCCGAACTGGCATGGAACACGCTGAAGCCGGTGCTGCTCTATTCGGCGCACAAGCTGGGCGAAATCGCCGATTCGATTGTCGATATCGACAATGCGATGAAATGGGGCTTCAATTGGGAACTCGGGCCGTTCGAAGTATGGGACGCGATCGGCTTGGTGTCGGCTGCCAAACGCATGGAGGCAGAGGGCGACGTGCTGCCAGATTGGGTACGCGCGTGGATTGCTGAAGGACATACTCACTTCTATGAGAAGCGGGAGGCACAACAATTTTACGTTCATGGCGGGGAGTGGACTGAGCTGGAGTCGGCAGCGGAGCATATTTCGCTCAAGCAGCTCAAGCAGCAGAACAAGGTCGTGCTATCTAACCCGGGTGCTAGCTTGATTGACATCGGGGACGGCGTAGCTTGTCTGGAATTCCATTCGCCGAACAATGCCATCGGTGCGGATATTTTGACCATGATTCAGAAAAGCGTGGAGGAAGTTCGCCGTAATTACCGCGGACTCGTTGTGGCAAATGAAGGGCGTCATTTCTGCGTGGGCGCCAATGTCATGCTGCTTCTAATGGAGGCTCAGGAAGAGGAATGGGATGAAATTGATCTTATCATCCGCCAGTTCCAGACTACGATGCTGACGCTGAAGAGACTGGAGAAGCCTGTTGTAGCTGCGCCGCATCAAATGACGCTTGGTGGAGGGGTAGAAGCGTGCCTGCCGGCAGACAAAATCATTTTCTCTGCGGAAACGTACTTCGGATTGGTCGAAACGGGCGTTGGCTTGATTCCAGCGGGCGGCGGCTGTAAAGAGATGGCCTTGCGCTCAAGCCAAATCGTCGGCCAAACGAATCCAGACCTGCAATCGTACATCAACAGCTATTTCGAAACAATTGCTATGGCGAAGGTATCGACAAGTGGACATGACACGAAGCGGCTCGGCTATATGGGGCCTAACGACTCCGTCGTTATCAACCCGGATCGCCGTATACATGAGGCGAAGATGGCCGTGCTGGAAATGGATCGGGTCGGATATGCGCCGAGAGAAGAGGAGCGCATCCGCGTCGTTGGTGAACCTGGCAAATCCGTACTGCAGCTGGCAGCCTATACGATGCACCTCGGCGGCTATATTTCAGATCATGACCGGTTGATCGCCAATAAGCTGGCGCATGTGCTTGCGGGCGGCAACGTACTGGCGAACAGCTTGGTGAGCGAGCAATACATGCTCGATCTGGAACGTGAAGCTTTCTTAAGCCTGTGCGGCGAACCGAAGACGCAGGCGCGCATGCAGCACATGCTCTCCAAGGGCAAGCCGCTGCGCAATTAATATCCTTCCAAATTAGGAATGAGGGGAGATCGCAATGAAAGAAGCTGTCATTGTATCTATAGCGCGTACGCCGGTTGGCCGGGCGAAGAAGGGGAGTCTCGCGCAGACGAGAGCTGAGGATCTGGGGAGAACGGTACTGGAGGAAGTTGTTCGACGCGCACCAGGCTTGAACAAATCGGATATTGAGGACGTCATACTCGGCTGCGCAATGCCGGAAGGCGAGCAAGGCTTGAACATGGCACGAATCTTGTCGTTGTATGCAGGTTATCCGCAGGAGGTGCCTGCGGTTACGGTTAACCGGTTTTGTGCTTCTGGCCTGCAATCGATCGCATTTGCTGCAGAACGGATTATGGCCGGCTCTGCGGACACGATTGTTGCCGGCGGAGTAGAGAGCATGAGCGCGGTGCCAATGACCGGTTTCAAGCTTGCACCGCATCCGAAGCTGATCTCAGAAATGCCGGAAGTATACATGGGCATGGGATACACTGCGGAAAATGTTGCGAAGCGATTCGGCATTAGCCGTGAGGATCAGGATCAATTCGCTGCTAACAGTCATCGCAAGGCTGCGGCAGCCATCGCCGAAGGCAAATTCCGTGACGAGATTGTACCTGTCTCAACGGTACAGAGAGGGGTCGACAGCAATGGACGGCCTTGGGAAAAAGAACTGACCTTCGATATGGATGAATGCGTTCGGCCGGACACGACAGAAGAAGTGCTTGCGAAGCTGAAGCCTTCGTTCTCCGTGGGCGGCAGCGTCACGGCAGGCAATAGCTCGCCGATGAATGACGGCGCGGCAGCCTGTGTACTGATGAGCGCCGATAGAGCGAAGGAGCTTGGATTGAAGCCGCTTGCGGCCTTCCGCAGCTTCGCGTTGGCTGGCGTCGCGCCTGACATTATGGGCGTCGGACCTGTAGAAGCGATTCCGAAGGCGCTGCGCAAGGCCGGTATTACGCAGGATCAGGTCGATCTGTTTGAGCTGAATGAAGCATTCGCCTCGCAGTGCCTGCATATCATTCGCCACTTAGGGCTGGATGAGAGCAAGGTGAATGTGAATGGCGGCGCGATTGCGCTCGGTCATCCGCTTGGCTGCACCGGCTCGAAGCTGACGGCGACACTCTTGCATGAGCTTCGCCGCCGTGGTGGCGGCTATGGTGTCGTATCCATGTGCATCGGTGGTGGAATGGGAGCTGCCGGAGTGTTCGAAGTGTTTGCTTAAACGCTGTGCGTAGACTTATTGCCTTGCATTGTTGTTCAGATTGATCAAATGATTCAAAGCCATTTATCCATTCTTAATCCACTTCGAAAGGAAGAAGATTACCATGACCATGTTGGAACTGAAAATCAAAGGCGGAAGCTTTGTCATTGATGACATCACTCCCGATGCGATTGTTACTCCGGAGGACTTCACCGAAGAACAGCGCATGATGGTGGATACAACTCGTGATTTCGTAGAAGGAGAAGTGCTGCCGCACGACGAAGAATTGGAAAAATTGAATTACGATTTGACGGTTAAGCTGATGCGCAAGGCCGGGGAAATCGGGCTGCTTGGCGCAGATATTCCAGAGGAATACGGCGGTCTTGAGCTCGACAAGGTCAGCTCTACGCTGATCGGCGAAACGCTGACCAAAGCATCTGGCTTTGCGCTCTCGGTTGGCGCGCATGTGGGTATCGGAACACTGCCGATCGTGTTCTTCGGCTCACCGGAGCAGAAGGCCAAGTACTTGCCTGACCTTGCAACAGGCGCTAAAATCGCTGCTTATTGCCTGACGGAGCCGTCATCGGGATCTGACGCGCTTAGTGCGAAGTCGACAGCGGAGCTGTCTGAGGATGGCAGTCATTACGTGCTGAATGGCTCTAAAATTTTTATTACAAATGCAGGCTTCGCAGATATTTTTATCGTATATGCGAAGGTAGATGGCAAAGACTTCACGGCATTCATTGTTGAGAAGGGAATGGAAGGCTTCACGGTTGGGCCGGAAGAGAAGAAGATGGGCATCAAGAGTTCTTCCACTTGTCCGCTCTTCTTCGAGGACGTCAAGGTTCCAGTGGAGAATGTGCTTGGAGAGGTAGGCCGCGGACATGTCATTGCGTTCAATATTTTGAACATCGGCCGCTTCAAGCTGGGCGCGGGATGTCTCGGAGCAGCGAAGGAAGCGATCGAGCTGAGCGTGAAATATGCTGGCGAACGCAAACAGTTCGGCAAGGCGCTTACAGAATTCTCTCTGATCGGCAATAAGCTGGCGGATATGAACATCCGTACTTATGTAACGGAGTCGATGGTGTATCGGACTTCTGGCTTGGTAGACAATGTGCTGAAGGACATCGATTACAAGCAGCCGGATTCGGGACAGTTAATGGCCAAGGCGATTGCTGAATATGCGCTTGAATGCTCCATTAATAAAGTGTTCGCTTCAGAGGTGCTTGATTTTGTAGCCGATGAAGGCGTACAAATTCACGGCGGCTACGGCTTTACGCAGGAGTATAAAATCGAGCGCATCTACCGCGACTCCCGTATTAACCGCATTTTCGAAGGAACGAATGAAATCAATAGATTGCTTATCCCAGGTACGCTGCTTAAGAGAGCCGCCAAGGGAGAATTGCCGCTCCTGCAGAAGGCGAAGGCGCTCCAAGCCGATCTGATGTCTATCGTATCCATGCCGGAATCAGGTGGAGCGATGGAGCAGGAGGAACATCTCGTTCAGATGGCCAAGAAGATATTCCTTATGCTTGGTGGATTGGCGGCTCAGAAATACGGTACATCGCTTGAGCAGCATCAGGAAATCTTGAGCAACCTTGCTGATTTAATGATTGCTGTATATGCAATGGAAAGCACGCTGCTGCGCACTCGCAAGCTGATGGCGAAGTCCGGCGAAGCGAAAGCAAAACTTGCGATGCAGATGACAACCGTATACGTGCATGAGGCATTCGCAGATATTGAACGAACAGCCAAGGAAACGCTGGCGGCAATGGAGTCAGGCGATGTCTTGCGCACGCAGCTGTCCATTCTGAAGAAGCTGGCGAAGAGCACGCCGATTGACGGCGTTGGCATCAAGCGTGAGATAGCGGAACGCGTGATTCAAGCGGAAAAATACGTGGTCTCGTAATACGCGGGAGCTCCCCGCGAGGAAGGGATGGTTAGGCATGCCATTGGAGAAGCCATGGCTCCGTCATTACCCGCAGGAAATTGACCCGACGTATGAATACCCGCGACAAAATGTCGCCCAATTCCTCATTGATGCAGCCCAGGAATATCCGACACGGCCTGCGCTCGAATTCATGGGGAAGCAGCTGAGCTATGAGCGGCTGCTTGAAGAATGCTGCCGATTCGCAAACGCGCTTGTGCGGCTTGGGATCGGCAGGCAAGAACGAGTGGCAATTATGCTGCCCAACTGTCCACAGACCGTTATTGCGTATTACGGTACGTTAATGGCTGGTTGCATAGCTGTACTGACGAATCCGCTTTATAAGGAGCGGGAGCTGGCGATCCAGCTAGCCGATTCCGGTGCGGCTGCGATCATAACTCTTGATGTATTATATCCGCGTGTGCGTGCCGCTCAGGCACGCACACCGCTTCGGCACGCGATTATCACTTCGATTAAGGACTACTTGCCCTTTCCGAAAAACGTGCTGTTTGCCTTTAAAATGAAGAAAAATGTTCAGGCGGCAGGGATCACCTATAACGATCATGTTCATGCCTTCGTACCGCTGCTCAAAAGCGTACCGCCAAGATTTATGTGCGCCGAGGTGGATGGAGAACATGATCTGGCATTGCTGCAGTATACGGGAGGGACGACAAGCACCCCAAAAGGGGTGATGCTGACTCATCAGAACTTGGTTGCCAATACGATGCAATCGGCTGCATGGTTCTATAAGGTAAAGCGCGGAGAAGAAATCTTCTTGGGAGCGCTTCCATTTTTCCATGTGTTTGGAATGACCATTTTGATGAATCTGTGTACGTTATGCCGGGGGATGAACGTGCTTGTGCCGAAATTCGAACCCTCTGAGATGCTGCGCATTATTCATAAGCTGCGCCCGACCGTGTTCCCAGGGGCACCGACGATGTACATTTCGCTCATTAATCATCCTGACACGGATCGTTATGACCTATCTTCCATCCACACGTGCATTAGCGGTGCTGCTTCGCTGCCGCTTGAGGTGCAGGAGAAGTTCGAGGCGATAACAGGCTGCGTGCTTATCGAAGGGTACGGCTTGACGGAAGCATCGCCGATTACGCATGCGAACCTGCTCTGGGGCAAGCGCAAAAACGGATCCATTGGCATTCCATTCCCCGATACGGAGGCGAAGATTGTTGATTCCTACACGGGAGAAGAGTTGCCACAGGGCGAGGTAGGGGAACTAGTTGTCCGCGGACCACAAGTAATGAAGGGGTATTGGAACAAGCCGGAGGAGACCGTAACGGCGCTTCGGGATGGCTGGCTGTATACAGGGGATCTGGGCAGGCAGGATGAGGATGGCTTTTTCTCCATCATAGATCGAAAAAAAGATTTGATCATTGCCGGCGGGTTCAATATTTATCCGCGGGAAGTGGAGGAAGTGCTGTACGAGCATCCTTGCGTGAAGGAAGCCGTCGTCGTCGGTGTGCCCGACTCCTACCGAGGAGAGACAGTCAAGGCATATATTGTGACTCGCACAGGTACCCAAGTGACCCAAGAGGAGTTAAATGTCTGGTGCCGCGAGCGGATGGCCTCCTTCAAGGTACCGCGCCAATACGAATTTCGCAGTGAGCTGCCGAAGACGATTGCGGGCAAGGTGCTGCGCCGCATGCTTCTGGAAGAGGAAGAATTACTAGTGAAAAAGTAAAAAAGCAAAAAAGGCGAATAAGCAATTAAGCGAAAAGCAGTAAAACCACTAGCAGGCATAAGGTTGAATACGAAAGTGATCGGAGGCGGAGATTTTTATGGCAGAACAGGCCGCATCCCCAGTAGCTATTGCCAGTGAGCGACTTGATCAATTGTATGCGCAAGCGAAGGGAACCTTCTGGGATTACCTTGGCTGCGAGACGATTACGGCAGAGCCGGGGCATGTCGTTCTGAAACTTGATGCTGAACCCCATCATTTGAACGTCATTGGCATCGTTCATGGAGGGGTACTGTCCTCCCTATTGGATAACGCTATGGGATTGGCTACGATGCTGGCTCGTCCTGATGAACATACCGTTACGTCCAACTTGAACGTCAACTTCGTTGCGCCGCTGCATACCGGAGAAATTCGAGTTACGGCGGAAATCGTGCATGAAACGCGCCGTTCAATTACGTGCACAGGACGAGTAACGGATGCAGATGGCAAGCTCGGTTCCCTTGCGCTGGCGACATTCCGGGTGATATAACACCATGTAATACGTAACGGTAACTTCATAAAGCAAGCCCCTGTACCAATCGGTCAGGGGTTTTTGCATTGTTAAGAAGGTTAGGAATGTTGGCGCAAATTTAGTGATGAGGAGAGACGGCACTCGGTACATCCGCAACTACGAATATCTCTTAGCCTAGTTCGATTAAGTGTAGGCTAGTAAGGTTATGCTAGAAGGAGAGAATGCCTATCAGGCAGGGTAGAAGTAGGGCCTATACGGCGATAGAAGTGGAGAGGAGTCCGAAGTATGCTGGTTCGTTTCGGATACGTGGCGATGTCCGTCACGGTGGCGAATGCTTCGCCGTCGCGCACGATGACATTCACATCATTTTGCAAACTGGAAGATCGTGCCGCGGCGTTGCGCAAGGCGGAACGCATAGCGGAAGAAAATTTGCATAATACATTGCGGCTCTTGAAGCATAATCGAGCGCATGACATTCAACTGTACCGCTTCTCTTCGAAGCTAATCCCGCTGGCTACACATCCCGAACTAAGCGACTGGGATCCATTCCCGGCCTTGCAGGAGGCATTTCAGGCAATTGGACAATATGTTAACGAGCATCATATGCGTGTGTCATTCCATCCCGATCACTTTACCGTCCTGAGTACGCCGCGCGAAGATGTGCTCATCAAGTCTGTAAAGGATCTGGAGCATCATGTTCGGATGTTCAAGGCCATGGGAGTGGATGCTCGTGCGAAGAACAACATTCATGTCGGCGGGGCATATGGAAATAAGAAGATCGCGGGAGAGCGATTCATAGAGAACTTCAAGACATTGTCTGAAGAGGTACAGAAGCGCATGACACTGGAGAACGACGACAAAACCTTCAATGCGGTAGAGACACTTCATATAAGCGAGCAGCTTGGTGTTCCGATGGTACTGGATATTCACCATCAGTGGGTGAATCATGAAGAGGAATCGTTGGATGAGCTGTGGCCGCGCATATTGAAGACATGGCAGACGCCATTTGGGCAGGCGGACGCAGCGCCGGACGATCCCCTCCCACCTAAAATCCATGTATCCAGTCCGAAGAGCGCTTCCGATATACGTGGCCATGCCGATTATGTGGAAGTGAAGCCCCTACTCGCCTTCCTCAGGGCGATTGCTCCCTATACGGAGCGCATCGATGTCATGCTGGAAGCGAAGCAGAAGGACGGGGCATTATTTCAATTGATGCGGGATCTTGTCCCTTATACGGCGGAAGGGGTTACGATTCTCGACCAAGCGAGCGTGCGAATTGATCCGTAGCTCTTAGCGATGAGATCCACTTGCTACTTGAAAATCAAGCAAAAATAGGATACGTTGAAAAAAGAGCTTTTCCGCAACAGTCAAAAGGGACATGCATATTTCATGAAACCAAATTTGATGATGCGAAATGGCGAGAGGAGGAAATTTAGCAATGTCTCAATTATTAGCAGGTAAAAATATCGTGGTTATGGGTGTCGCGAACGATCGCAGCATCGCATGGGCCATCGCGCAATCACTCGCCGCACAAGGCGCAAGATTGGCATTTACATACGAGAGCGAACGTGTAGAAGCGCGTGTACGCAAGTTGGCGGAAACGATTCCGAACGCCATCATTCTTCCGTGCAACGTTACAGTAGATGAAGAGATCGATCAATTGGCAGATAGACTTCGTGAAGAATTCGGTACACTGCATGGTCTTGTGCACAGTATCGCATTTGCGAAAACAGAAGAATTGACAGGACTGTATGCAGACACGTCCCGTGCAGGCTTCGCGCTTGCGCAAGACATTAGCGCATACTCTCTCGTAGCTGTAGCACAGCGCTTGCATCCGCTCATGACAGAAGGCGGAAGCATTATGACGATGACATACCTCGGCGCAGAACGCGCGATGAAGAACTACAATGTCATGGGTGTAGCGAAGGCTGCGCTTGAGGCTTCTGTTCGCTACTTGGCGGCAGATCTGGGACAGTTCAACATTCGCGTCAATGCGATCTCCGCAGGTCCGATCCGTACGCTTGCTGCGAAGGGCATCAGCGACTTCAACTCGATCTTGAAGCAGGTCGAAGAGAAGGCTCCACTGCGCCGTACGACAGACACGGCGGAAGTTGGCGATACTGCAATGTTCCTCATGAGCCATTTCTCACGCGGCATTACGGGTGAAGTGATCTACGTGGATAGCGGCTTCCACATTGTCGGCGTGTAACACTCGACTTCCATATCCGCCTTGCCTGGCAGCCGCCTGAATTGGTAGCTGCCTGCGGGCGGATTTTTATTTATCCGGGTGGCCGGGCAATCTCATCCCGCTCAGTAATAGGGACTTACTACGTGAGGAGAAAGTAGGAGCATCCAAATGGCAGCAACCATTATATTTCTTGTTCTTATTGGCCTAATTGCAGCAACGTTCGGCAGTCTTGTCGGACTGGGCGGTGGTATTATCATCGTACCGGGGCTGATTTTTTTCGGGCCGCATTTGCTAGGAGAAGCGATATCCTCCCAGACAGCGGTGGGAACTTCATTAGCGGTGCTTATTTTTACAGCGCTTTCCTCCACACTTGCCTATATGAAGGTGAAGCGGGTGGATTGGCGAAGCGGTGCGATTTATTTTATAACGAGCGGACCTGCTTCTATGCTGGGTGCGGCGTTAACGGAGTATTTCAAGGACAATGTATTTAACTTGGTGTTCGGGTTCTTCATGCTCGGGATGGCAATTCTGATGATCGTGAGGGAACGGCTGAAGCCGGTGAATATCACGTGGCGAGGCACACGTACGTATGTAGATCCCTCTGGTCAAGCGACCGAATATGGATACAGTATTGTGCCAATGCTGTTTATTGGATTTGCAGTCGGCTTCATCTCAGGGCTGTTCGGGATCGGGGGAGGATCGTTGTTCGTTCCGCTTATGGTACTGTTATTTCGTTATCCGCCGCATGTCGCTTCAGCCACATCCATGTTTGTCATTTTTCTATCCTCCATTCTCGGAACTACGGTTCATGCCTGGAATGGATCGGTCGATTGGATGCTGGTAGCGGTATTGGCTCCAAGCGCTTGGATCGGCGGAAGATTAGGGGCCGCAATTGCGAATCGAATGTCTGGCAAAGGGCTGTTGCTTGTCCTCCGAATTACCCTGTTCGTACTGGCAATTCGCATGATTGTGAGTGGATTTGCAGGCTCATGAACATTTTACATAGGCTAGGATATTCGAACGAAACTTATAACTGATTACTACGTATATTGGAAGAAAAGGAAGCAATTTTTAATAGAAAGTAGCGTGAAGCCTTGAATACTTCAGATAAAACTCCACACGTGGTCACCAGTAAAAGTTATACAGCGGTAGCGGTCAACTGTGCGGCTAAGACAGGTGAATGGATCAAGAGTAAATTAGGGCAGTACATATCGCTCAATATAAAATCATCTATGCACGATCTCGTTACCGAAATTGACAAAGGAGCCGAGCAGATGATTCGTCGTCTGCTGTTGACTCATTTTCCGCAGCATGCCGTTCTCGGTGAAGAATCAGTAGATCCTGGCAAGGATGCAGCCAAGCGGGCGTTGGAGAACGCACTGCAGGAGGAATATGTATGGATCATCGATCCGCTTGATGGTACCACGAACTATGTTCATGGGTTCCCATTCTACTCCGTTTCAATTGCTTTGGCGCATAAGGGAGAAGTCATTGTTGGGATTGTGTACGATCCGATGAGAGACGAACTATTCGTCGCAGAGAAGGGCAAGGGAGCCTATGTGCATGGAAGCCGAATGCAGGTGGCGCCTGAGCAGCAGCTTGGAGCCAGCTTGATTGCAAGCGGATTCCCCACGGAGCGCGAGCGTGCGCTGCCTGCGAATCTGGCGGGAATCACTGCACTTGCGCCGCAGGTTCGCAACATCCGTACCGCAGGTTCAGCTGCTCTCCATATGGCCTATGTGGCGGCAGGCCGCTTGACAGGGTTCTGGGAACTCAACCTGAATGCTTGGGATTTGGCGGCAGGAAGCTTGCTGATCACGGAATCTGGTGGCAAGGTGACAGATACGTATGGCAAGCCCTATCATTTGGGCGTGCGTGATGTCGTTGCTTCGAACGGACATATCCATGGCTCCTTCATTGAAGCGCTAAGAGATGCGAAAGCTCAAGGGTAGAGAATAGCATTCAAGCTCATACTAGTGGAAGCATATGTTTGAGGGAGGTGTTCCTGTGACTGAAAGGGACAAGGATTCACAAGAACGACTGGAAGCGGAGCTGCATGAGCGTCTGACGGCTGGGGAGATGGAGTCCGAAGAGCCGAGTGAGGCTGTGCGACGGCGGATAGCGCCGCGAACGGAAATTCGTATTCAGACGACGCTGGATCCAATCGTGGAAGAGACGAATCGGTATCGCTCTATCGCTGAGGAAGTAGACGACCGTTATGACCAATATATGAAGCGCGCTAAGCGCGATGGAGAGTCCCGGACATAGTCCGGGATTTTTTTGTGTACCAAAACCATTGCCCGAAGTGAGTCATCTTACTATCGAAATTCATTTTGATGGAGGTTGTTGTTGAAATGACTTGCTTTTCGCAAGTGTATTTATTATCTATTTTTTTCATTTCTGTATAAAAAAACTATTTTAATGGGTTGTGCATCTTATTATCGAAATTGACTTCAAATGAAGGAGGAACGATAATCATGAGATCAAATAAAAAGCTGCTTGCAGCATTAACTGCATTCAGCATGCTCTTCGCTCCGCTCATTACAGCGTGGACAGATTTAGCTAAAGAGAGCACGAATAAGGGCATCAAAAGTAATGGGCAAGTGGAAATAGCGATAGCTGATCTGGACGCGCAAAAGGCCCAGAGGGCAATGAAACAACTAACAGGCAAGGAAGTCGAATTGGAAGCTGCCTCGGAATCCAAAGGAACGACGTAATATCATATTTTCCGTTTCCAAAACTATTTAGGGCCTCCATGCATCATAGTGGTGACCGAAGGGGGAGGAACTATGGATCAGAAGATGCTGATTGTCCGCGCGCAGCAGGGCGATACACATAGCTTTGCACTAGCGGTACAGCAAATTCAAGACCGATCGTACCGAATCGCATATAGTTATCTACACGATGAGGCCGCCAGTATGGACGCAGTATGCGATGCTGTGGAGAAGGCCCTTATTCATATACAGAAATTGAAAGACCCCGAAAAATTCAACACTTGGTTCACTCGGATTGTCATCAATCAGTGCAAAACCTATTTGCGTAAAAATAAATCGATAGTCTACATAGAGGACGAAGAGGTTATGGGAGTCGCAAAGCGTCCGCCGACGGACGAAATGCTGGATTTTCAGGCTCTTATGGAGCAGCAGCCGCCAATGACGCGGATGCTCATCCAATTGAAGTATGTCCAAGGATACACACTAGAAGAAATTGCAGAGATGACAGATATGCCGCTAGGCACGGTTAAAACGAAAATATATAACACAATTAAGTTGTTTAAAAAGCAAATGATGCCAGAAATGAAGGAGGCTAGATGCTGATGGAATTTAGGGATGAGGAGATCGAAGCAATGTTCGCAAAATTGCCCGAAGTGCCTATTCCACCTAATCTGTCTCAACGGATTGCGGAGCGGATCGAGAATATGGATCGCCGCCGCCATCGGACGAAGATTGTACAGCGCAGCATAGGAACGGTTGCGGCCGGCGTTTTGCTGTTCTCTGGCTCGATCATGTTTGTGCCTTCCTTTGCCGCGTATGCGAAGCAAATCCCCGGACTGGAGGCCGCAGTCAAGTGGCTGGAGGGGGCGGGCAGCTTTATGGGCATCCGCAATGCTAAGGAGCATGGCTACATTCCGGTACAGACCTACCGTACGAAGTGGGGAGAGCGGGAAGTAAGCGTCGATAATTTGTATTTGGAAGATGATCGTCTGTTCGTCACGGTTACAATCAAGGGCGAGGATATTGCCGAGGCGCAGCGTTCCCGCCGATTGTATGACGAGTTCGAGGATTATACGGCTACGCTCCCTGAATTTGACGAACACCGATTCTCGGATGGAAGCAATCATACGACTTCCTATCATATTGAATCCGATGATGAGTCGCGTAAACAGGCTAAAGCAAAAGCGGATGGTATTGTTACTTGGAAACATGACATTCCTTTGCCGCCAGAATACGTCGAGCAGTTGAAACGAGAAGATAAGGATCGGACAATTACGATCCGGCTGACAAAAATTAAGCGCAATGACGAATATAAAAATATTTACTCCGAATCAGAGGATATTCAGGTTCCGCTCGGTATCAATAATATAAAACCAACTCGCGTGGTCAATCTGGAGCGGACGGCAGAGCAGGCAGACTCGATTGTGCAGCAGTTTGCTCTTAAGGATATTACGATCTCTCCTACCCGTATGCTGCTTGAGACTCGAACTCGAATTCAAGATGAAGGAAAGGCAGAGCTGCATCCAGGTTACGATTGGGATGAGATTGTCCGAGAAAATCTTATACTGAAAGACGAGACCGGTAAAGTGTATCCGATTCGACAGTCTTCAGGATTCAGAGATTTGGTGAATGGGGTCAGCCGCAACCAGTGGGAGTTTATCCCGTCTGTCTATTTCGAGAACAAGCCGAAGCACATGACTCTGGAATTAAAGAGATTGTATGTGACTCAAGCCCGGCCAAATCGTACGTTCCGTCTTCGCACGGAAGATAAATATCCAAAGAAGATCCAATATCAGGGCAGGGATATAACGATATTAGGAATGGAGTTTGACAATAAGGGAATCCTTCATCTCAAGGTTCAGCCAGATCAAGCGGGAAATAACCCGTTTCAGAGCACATTCTTGACGTATGAGCCTTACTACTTGAAGCTTCAGGGATCAGGATCGAACGAGATTTGGAAGCAATATGACTTGAAGCTGGATACACCGGAGACGAGAGCTATCCCAATGACAGGCAAGCAATTAAACGAAAAATATGAAAGAAATATTACGTTCAATTGGGTATTGGGAACGATTTTTGAGGATAAGGATAAGTGGGGGCAGGAGAAGGTCAAGCAAGATGTTTATGATATTGCGATTATGGCCCCGAAACTGGACGAATATGAAATATCGCTACGGAGATACAATGAGCCGATTGAGGTTAATCAGAAGGTTGAGTTTACAATCCCGCCGCTCGCAGGAGAACACGATCAAGTAGGCAGCTTGACGGAGCCGAAGCATGGCAAGACGGTGAAGGATTTGGATTCTTCCATATTGGAGCGTATGAAGCAAACAGTACGAGAAGTTGCTGGTCGTGACATTGAGCTGTATGGAGTCGAGGAATACCGTGGATCTTCTTATCACGATATTACCGTTTATAGCAAGGATAACAAGAGCTATGCCGCTCTTGATGTGAAACGTGGAACATATGATGTTCACATCTCCATGAATTACGCTGAGCTGCCAGATAAGATTAAGCGGATTGTTGAAGGGCAAACAGGACTGGACGAAAAACAGTTGGCTGCCCGTATTCAGGACATTACTCGGGCAAAGACAAGGGTCGATCGGGATGTGCATACCTGGATTACAGGAAAAGATATCGACATCGAGATGGAGGGAGAGCGAGTCCTCAGCATGTCTTATGACATTCCGATGGATCAAGTAAGTGCTAAGGCGCTTGAGTCGGCTAAGAAAGCTTCCCTCACCGTTAGAGGGAAAGAAACCCCGATGGCGCTTGCAAGCCGTACGTATCGCTATGACAGCCGTATCGGAATTGCGAAGGATTATTACGATTTAGAGGATCAGGAGCGTGATTTGTCCATTCAGGTTGGCTATAACACTGGACGCATACTGTCCGTTTATGATTCCGACATTTTAGAAACGGGAACGAATGCAACCGAGGCCCTCTTCGACAAATTCTCGAATAAGCAGGTGCTTGACGCAGCGGCACCTGACGTGAAAAGGCTGTTCGGCATTGATCTGAACGGGTATTCGGTTGAGCGATATAACGGTCAAAACTGGTATATCCTCAAAAGAGAAGGCAGTCTGACGATTGAAGGGCAAATGAATCGTTATTCGAAGTTCTACCGCCTGGATATTGATACTAATAACGATATAAATCTAAATTAGACAAGAGAAAAAAGGTTAGAAAAGCTGACCCGCGAAGCAGAAATCGCTTTGTGGGTCAGCTTTCTGTGTTCATAGGGGTAGTCAGGCATGTTGAAAAAGAAATCCTAATTGCAGTGCTGCCTGCGTAGATATCAACAAGGTGGTGTAGTTGAGTTGGATAGCCAACATGAGCTATTATGGCCAGGTTTCTTAGTTGGAGCGGAGGGATGCGGTTGATTGGCTTTCTGATATGGGTGTTAAGCTGGGTGTGCCTGTTCTGGATATGGGGCGAGGCATCAGCGCGCAAGGGGAAGCAGATTGGTTGTTTATGGGCGCTCGTTGTCTTCCTGCTTGGTCCAGTAGGGATTATTCTCTACCTCATTTTGCGCAACTATGATTAGGGAGAGTTTATCTAAGAATCATTGGGGCAAAGTTTGAATACGGCCAGAAAAAAAGGAACTGACTCTCTGCATAAATGGATGCAGGGAGGACAGTTCCTTTTGTGTTGCCGGTGCCTATGTTGCTTGTGCAGTTGGCGCTGCCTTCGTATAGGTGATAGCTTGGCTGCCCATTTGCTCCCATCCACGCTTGAAGGCGGCGCGTGTGATACGATCGCGGCGGCCAAGCGGATCATGCACGTATACATATTGCTCGTCATAGCCGATCACGAGCAAGGAATGCTCATAGTAGGTCACTTGGATTGGCCCATCAGCAGTATTCCACGTTACCCAAGCGTTAGCGGGAACAGAATCATACAGCGTCGTATGAATAACCCATACGGGTGTCCCTTGTCCAACTGTCCATAACAGATGGTCCAGGGAGGTGCCGGTCATATCAATGATTCGTCCCGGTAAATACTTCTCCGCGACCTCTGCTATCGGCTCATGATATACCCCGAGCCCAGGATTGGCGAACGTGTACATATCGCCGACGAATCCTCGATGCGGATTGCCGAAATAGATACCGCCGTTTTTCTTCTCATACGGCGTTGTATCTTTGCGGATATTCTTCGCAAGCTCCATCTTGTCAACCTTCTGACCTGCGGATTGCAAGAGCATCGCAAGCGCAGTCACTTCACAGCCGCGCGGCAGCTCGGGGAGCTGCAAAATAAGCGGGGCCCCATTCAAGCGGATCGACTTCGGCGCAGGCTTCTTCGGATCCCACATCACATGCTGACCGCGGTAGGTGACTCTGCGTCCGGGAACCTGCTTCGCGTAATTGACAGCATCCTCCCAGCTATGGAACAGTGCGGTATAACTTGTTCCCATCTTGACCGCATACGAGCCGAAGGCATCGTAGGCTAGATAGGAGGACAATTCCTCTCTCCACTCGTTCCACTTCTCTTGTTTAGGCGCCTTCGGTGTCGTGGTCAGCGCGATAACGCCGTCGCTGCTGTGAATATGCCGACCAAACGCTTTGCTAGCTGGTCGAAGCGGGACGTAGGTAACTCCGTCCTTCTGGACAGGCAATGTGTTGACAGAGACTGCGGATTTGCTGCCGGATGGGGTCGCGATACTGACCCTGCCTGCCTTGAGCGAATACGTAATCTTCGCGTCGTCTCTTGACAACGTAAGGGTACGGCCGCTCTTATCGACAGCAAGCTCTGCGTCGAGCTTGTCCGCTAGGAAGCGGGCGGGTACAAGAGTCTCTCCCTTCTCTTGATAAGGCGCGGCCTTCGGCTCGGACTCTGCAAGCGGCACCAGATAGCGACCAACCCTTGCAGTGTTGCTGTACAGCAACAGAACAATGTCATCCGAAGGCGGCCCGAAGGAGAAGGATAGGGAACCTTCCTTGAGCTTAGAGAGAATAAAATTTTGAAAGGGAAATGCACATAAAGCTAG
Source organism: Paenibacillus sp. NAIST15-1 (assembly GCF_001894745.1). Taxonomy (GTDB): domain Bacteria; phylum Bacillota; class Bacilli; order Paenibacillales; family Paenibacillaceae; genus Paenibacillus_B; species Paenibacillus_B suaedae. Next base: position 93,942 of record NZ_BBYF01000011.1, on the reverse strand, counting down.
CAATATAAGAAACAGCAGCCATCGATTCAGCTGCCTGACGATTCGCGGCAAAGTTTATACCCTCCTCAGACATACTCCCTTCTTATATCGGCAATTTACGGAGGTTTCATTAGGTACTAAATTTTTTACCCCATTTATCCAATAAATGAACCTTTTATAGAAGATAGTTGTTAATCTAGTAGTGCATGTTCAAGGGGAGCAGCAACTAGCGATGTGTAGGAAAGGTGGAGAACCTGTTGACGGACAGGGAATTTTTCGAACGATACAACAGAGATGTATACAGGACCTGCTACTATATGCTGCGCAATGCCTCGGATGCGGAAGACGTCTGCCAAGAGGTGTTTATGAAGGCGCTCACGTCGGGATGGGAGCAGGTGGAGTTTCTCAAGACGTGGCTAATGAGGATTACGGTCAATCATTGCTTGAATCACTTGCGCAAAAATAAGTCGAGATGGATGAAGGAAAAGATGCTGCTCTTGTTCCAACGAGAGCAGGTGGAGCCTTCTATCCTAACGGTAGTCGAACAAAAGGAATCGGAGGACGAGTGGAAGCGGCGCCTCGCGAAGCTGCCTGACAAAATCCGCATTGTCATCACTCTGCGGTATACGAACGATCTGCCGCTTGCCGACATCGCGGATATTCTGGATATTCCGCTGGGAACCGTGAAATCCCGGTTGAACCGAGGATTGAAGATGATGAGAGTCATATTGGACGAGCTGGACGATGATTTGAAGCTGTCAGAGGAGCAATCAGTCAAGCGGAACAGCAGCTTGGGAAGAAAGGAAGGTGAGGAACTTGGAGAAAAAAACAAACGAAGTAACGAATCTTTCTCAGCAGCTGGGCGATGAAGGCAGCCATTCCTACCCGGACTTCGAGGCGATGTGGATGCGGATTGAGGCGGCCAGAAATGAGCAGGACGAACAAGGAACATCTGCCGCTCCGTTACAGACGAAGCCAGTGTTCCGCGGGCGCAGGTTGGCTGTGCTGTCATTGGCTGCGTTTGTGCTGTTGGCTACTCCAGTGCTCGCCTATATTACCGGAAAGTGGGATTTTAAAAATCTTAAAGGCGTGGAATCAGCGATCCAACACGGATTCGGGCAGCCGATCAATAAGAAGGTTACGAATAGCGGCGTCACATTCGCCATTGATACAGCAGTGACCGACGATAATGGAACTACGCTGTTATACAGCTTGAATACTGGGGATAAGCAGGAGCGCAAATGGATGTTCGACCAATTTGAATTCAAAGACGATAAAGGAAATTCCATTGCGCGCATGGATCTTGTGCAGATGATGAAGATGAAATGGGATAATGGCCTCTATTGGCATAATTGGGATGAAGAAAACCGAACCTACAACGGCTTCTTCGATACGTCCTGGACGGTTCCCGGCAAGGAAGCGAATGTGCAATTGTCTGCGCGTGGGCTGCAGGCGTATGACTATGTTCGTGTACCAATCAATTTGAACCCGCGTAAGGCTGAGGTACAGACTTTTCCGATTCATGATGGCGGGATCAAGGAATTGAGGGTGCAGTTCATGGATGGCGGTCAAGGGCAAGCAACCATTAAATACTCTGTGTCCTACACAGATGATTCGAATTTCAACATCGTTGGCCCTCAAATTGTGGTGAAAAAGGAGGGGGAAGCGGTAATTCGATCAGGCGATAAGGCGACTAGAACGATCCTGATTGAGGGGCATCCAGAATGGGGTGTACAAGAAAGTTATAGCTCGGAAGAACTACTGCAGGGCGGCAATTCATTCGAATTTGTGTATGGCGTAAAGGGAAGCCATATCGAGGGAGAATGGGATATCGACATGTTCACCTTGAACAAGGAGAAGGCGATGCAGGCATCAGTGACCCGGGAATTAAACATTCCGCTCCGCACGACGCAAGGGGAATCAGTCCTCCGCAAGCTGATTATCAGGCCGACAGCGATAAAATTGGAGGTAGAGAATAAGAAAGTATTCGAGGAAATTCCATACCGAGCAGTTTCGTTGCTGGTGAACGGACGTAAGCTTGAAGGCTGGGAGATGATACTGGAGTATGCCAATACTTCGCTCCATGGATATCGGCAAGCCTTCACGTTTCCGGCAAGGCCCGACGTACGTTTGACCGCGGACACGCCGATAGAATTGTTGTTGGAACGTGAGATCGAGAAGATAAAGGACTATAAGAAGCCAATCAAGTTGACAGCTATTTCAGATGAAAAGAAAGAAACGCTTGTGAACGTAGAGGGTTATCCGGTCAAAGTAACCTACTATACCAAAAACGGTGACCTGTATGTCGAGAACGAGAGCGAGAATCTAAAGTTCAGCGGCGTCTCTCAGACGTACATGAAACAGGGAGACAAGAGAGTATTCGGGGAAGCCCTGTTTTTCAAATGGGAGGAGAACTGGCTCGATTGGGAGAATTCCAACAAGTACGTAAACGTGTATCGCGGATTTAAGGGACATGAAACAGAGATTTACTTGTTTGAGTTCTACATTCGACATTGGGATCGGAATATGAAAATAAAGCTGCAATAGGATGAACGATGCTGTCCCCGTCAGGATATGACGTGAGGGTGGCATTCTTTTTCATCCCTTCCAAATTAGTGAACCTAAATGAAGGCGGCTGTGTTAATTAGAATAGAGGCTTGCGCCTAAGGGATCCCATAAACGCTATCGTGCGGCCTGACTAACAACCAATATCGTTTGAATTTAGAGAGGAGAATAACTCATGAAAAATACGATGAAAGTAACAATCGCTACACTTTGCAGTATCCTGCTGCTAGGTTCCATGAGCGCTGCTGTACAGGCAGCATCGTCGCAATCATTCAACGGTATCACGCTCAAGACGGCAGCAGCCAAAGCGCCGACTGATGCAGAAAAAAAGAAAATGTTCGAAGCGGAGAAGAAAAAGATATTTCAAATCAAAAAAAATCCGGGGGATTTCTATGTTCTATATGTCAGTGATAAAAAACTGAATGGCGGAAGTGAGTTTTTATATTCTTCGGAGTTTCCCAAATTCACAAAATATGAAGACTACAAGAACTGGACAGCTAAATTGAAGGGAGCAGTTATTCAGGAGCCAGAAGGGATGCCAGAAGGATATAAATTCGTAAATGGAGTAATCCAAAATCCGTATACACAGTTCAATGCGCAAGTGAAGGCTGAAGCCAAAGGCAAAGTGGTGTACTCCAAAAAGATAGAATGGGATGAAGCCGGAATGATCAGGCTGGAATATGCCAATGGCAAAAACAAATTGGTGCTAAGTCTGTTTAAGTTAGAAGCTGGAGTGGAAAAGAAAGCTAAAGAAGGATTCCAGTATGAGTCCGCTGAAGAGAAGGCCAAAGAAAATGCTAAACAGCCAAAGAATGAAATCCTTCCAGACATCAATAATTCACTGTCATGGACAGAAAAAGGAGTAAGCTGCACGATTTCCACAAATCCCGAGAATCCTTTGACGAAGGAAGAGATGATCAAGCTTGCGAAAACGATGATTAAAAAATAGTTCAGGAGAGGAGCATTACCCATGAAAAACACAAAGAAAGTAACAATCGCTACCCTTTGCAGCATTCTGCTGCTAGTTTCCATGAGCGCTGCTGTACAAGCAGCGTCATCGCAATCAAGCAATAGCATTGCGCTCAAAACGGCGGCTGGCAAAGCGCCGACTGATGCAGAGAAAAAGAAACTGATCGAAGCGGAGAAGGCAAGGATAGTACAGATCAAAAAAAATCCTGGTGATGTTTATCTCGTGTATGTCAGCGATAAGAAGCTGAATGGCGATAGTGAGTTTTTATACTATGTGGAATTCCCAACATTTCAGAAATACGAAGACTACGAGAAATGGACTTCTAAATTGAAGGGAGCAATCGTGCAGGAGCCAGAAGGGATGCCAGAAGGATATACCTTTGTTAAAGGAGTAATCCAAAGTCCGTTCAGCAAAAAATTCGAGGCACAAGTGAAGGCTGAAGCCAAAGGCAAAGTAGTATATTCCAAAAAGATGGAATGGACGGAAGCGGGAGAGATCAAACTGGAGTACAAAAAAGGAAAAGATAATATCATTCTCCAAATGCAAACGGTTCATACCGAAGAAAAGGAAGCTAAAGGATACACATACGAATCCGCAGATAGCTTACATACTGATCGAAATCAAGTTACCTGGTCGGAGAACGGAAAGGTATTTTTCCTCTCCGTAAATTCTGAAAATCCATTGACGGAGGAAGATTTAATGGAGCTTGCGAAAACGATGATTAAAAAATGATACTATGCTGAATCCGGCAAAGCATTATACGGACGAGCAGTGAAGAAGGCGCAAGTGAAGCTCCGCAAAGACAAGTAAAACAGAAACAGCCATAGTCGTTTCCCCCCCGGCTATGGCTGTTTGTTTGCATAGGTTAGATATCTTAATCTTGTTTATTCAGCATATGGAATACTTGCTCGAGGTTCTTGTCTCCGCTGGACGACGACTTGAAGGGGCCAGAAGAGCATTTAAATCAGAAGAACTTGGGAGGAAAGGAAGGTGGGGGATCTGGAGAAAAGAATAAACGGAATAACAAAACTTTTTCAGCAGTTGGGCGATGAAGGCAACCATTCCTACCCGGACTTCGAGGCGATGTGGATGTGGATCGAGGCGGCTAGGAACGAGCAGGACGATCGAAGGATCTCTGCCGCTTCGTTACAGATGAGGCCGTTGTTCCACGGACGCCGGTTGGCCGTGTTGTCAGTGGCTGTGTTTGTGTTGTTGGCTACTCCGGTGCTCGCCTATATTACCGAGAAGTGGGATTTTAATAATCATCAAGGTGTGGAATCAGCGATCCAACATGGATTCGGGCAGCCGATAAATAAGAAGGTTACGAATAGCAGCGTCACATTCGCCATTGATACGGCGGTATCCGACGATAATGGTACCACGCTGTTATACAGCCTGAATACAGGGGATAGGCAGGAACGAAAGTGGATATTCGATCAATTCGATTTCAAAGACAGTAAAGGAAACTTCATTGCACACCTGGATGATGTGCAGAAGATGCAAATGCACTGGGGAAAAGGCTACTATTCGCATGCATGGGATGAAGAAACCCAAACCTACAACGGCTTTTTCGAAACGCCTTGGACGGTGCCCGGCAATGAGACGGATATGCAATTGTCTGTGCGCGGGCTGCAGGCATATGACTACGTTCACGTTCCGATCGCTCTGGATCCGAGCAAGACAGAAGTGCAGACCTTTCCGATTCATGGCGGCGGGATCAAGGAATTGAAAGTGCAGTTCGTAGAGGGCAGGAAAGAGCAAGTACTGCTCAAATACACCGTGTCGTACACGGATGATTCGAATTTTAACATCGTTGGCCCTCAAATCGTGGTGAAAAAAGGTGGGAAAAAGGTAGATCGAACGGGCTATAAGATGACTGATTATATTGAGATTGAAGGGCATACAGAATGGGGCGCGCAAGAAGGCTACAACCTGGGTGAACTACTGCAGGGCAGCAACTCATTCGAATTTGTGTATGGCGTAAAGGGAAGCTATATTGAGGGAGAATGGAATATCGGCATGTTCACCTTGAACAAGGAGAAGGCGCTGCAGGCATCAGTGACCCATGATATGAACATTCCGATCCGCTCGGCACAAGGGGGATCGATCCTCCGCAAGCTGATCATCAGACCGACAGCCATGAAAGTAGAAGTGGATAATAAGAACGGATTTAGCGGACTTCCGTACCAGTCGGTTTCGTTGCTGGTGAACGGTCATAAGCTGGAAGGAGAAGAAACATGGGATTATGCTAATTCTCCGTTAGGTGCTTACAGGTCAGTGTATGCATTCTCGACATCCCCTGACCTGCGGCTGACCGCAGACGCGCCGGTAGAATTGCTGCTGGAACATAAATTCGAGGAGATAAGAGACTACAACAAGCTGATCAAGTTAACTCACATTACAGAGCAAAAGAAAGAAACGCTTGTGAACGTAGAGGGTTATCCGGTAAAAGTGACCTACTATATGAAAGACGGTGACCTGTATGTTGAGAACGAGAGCGAGAATCTAGAGTACAGCGGCGCTTCTCAGACATACATAAAACAGGAAAATGAGAGGATATACGGGGAAGTCCTATTTTACCAATGGGAGAAGAACTGGGTCGATTGGAGGAACTCCAACAAATTCATGAACGTCTATCGCGGATTTAAAGGAACCGAAACGGAGCTTTGCTTGTTTAGTTTCGACATTCGACATTGGGATCAGAATTTGAAAATTAAACTGCAATAGGATAAACGATGCTGTCCACGTCAGGATATGACGCGAGGCAGCATTTTTTTTGCATTCTTTCCAAATTAGTGAACCTAAATGAGGGCGGTGGTGTTAATTAGGATAGAGGCTTGCGCCTAAGGGATCCCATAACATTGCAGTGCGGCCTGAATAACAACCAATATCGCTTGAATATGAGGGGAGAATAACCTATGAAAAACACAATGAAAGTAACAATCGCTACACTTTGCAGCATCCTGCTGCTAGGTTCCATGAGCGCTGCTGTACATGCAGCATCGTCGCATTCATTCAATAGCATAACGCTCAAGACGGCGGCTGCCAAGGCTCCGACTGATGCAGAGAAAAAGAAAATGATCGAAGAGGAGAAGGCAAGGATCGTAAAGCTCAAAAAAAATCCTGGGGATGTTTATCTCGTGTATGTCAGCGATAAGAAGCTGAATGGCGGAAGTGAGTTTCTATACTATACAAATTTCCCGACATTCACCAAATATGAAGACTACGAAAAATATAGTTCTACATTAAAAGGGCCTATCATACAGGAGCCAGAGGGCATGCCGGAGGGATATACCTTTGTCAAAGGAGAGATCCAGAATTCAATTGATTATAAGAAATTGGAGGCACAAGTAAAGGCTGAGGCCAAAGGCAAAGTGGTGTATTCAAAAAAGATAGAATCGCCAGAGGTGGGAGAGATCAAGCTGGGGTACGCCAAAGGAAATGATAAGTTGTTCATGGAACTCTTCACGCTAGAGACAGATAAGAATGCTAAAGACGAAGGGTTCAAGTACAAATCTGCTGACGAATATGATGCAGAAACAAAGAAGAAGAATCCTCAATTCGTTAGAAATTCGGTGTCATGGTCGGAGAAAGGGATAAGATTCACCATTGCCACGAATCCTGGTAATCCATTGACTGAGGAAGAGATGATCGAGCTCGCGAAAACGATGATCAAGAAATGATAGGGATTAAGGCAGACAGAAGCTGCAGGTTAGGGTTGCCTGCGGCTTTGGATACGGAAGCAAAGGAGAATGATAGGCGAGATGCGATGGGGTTCGTGGTTGAAGCAAGGCACGATTCTGGTAAGCATTATGGCTCTGGTGAGCGGATGCTTCGGAACGAAGCCTGTGCTGGAGGAGCTTGGTAAGGATGGCCGCGGCAAATTAAAGGTGCTTTACTCTAATGAGGGCGATTTCTTTCGAGAATACGGAAATGTATTTACGCTCAAATTTCCGAATATCGACATCGAAGTGGTCGAGACCAATGGATTATACCAGCAGATGCAAATCCAAAAAGGTGTTGATTATGGGACGCTATTAACGAAGCTGATCGATGAACAGCAGCCAGATGTGTTGACTCTATCAGCTCCAGAGTATGAAGAATACGCATTGGGCGGCAAATTATATAATCTAGATTCGATCATCAAGCAGGAGCAATTCGATCTGGAAGGGTTCATGCCAGGTTTGATCGATATGGTGAGAGAGCAGGGAGGAGGCGCACTATTTGGCCTGCCGCCGTTTTTCTATACGGATGTACTCTACTATAATGCCGATTTATTCAAAGCGAATGCGATAGATCTGCCCAAAGGTGGCATGACCTGGAAAGAACTGTTCAATCTGGCTGCGCGCTTCGAAGATGCGGGAATGCCGGGGCTATATGCTGGCTATGAGAACGCGGTTGGGATGCTGAAACGCATAGCGGACACATGGGGCCTGCAGGAATTCGATGCCAAGGGGGAGCATATTCTGCTCGAATCAGAGAGTTGGAAGCAGGCCTATCAAATGATGACGGATGCAATACGTACCCGCGCACTGCAGGTTCAGAAATCGGATGAGATGTTTCTTCCTTCGTCCAACAATCTCTTCCTGCAAGGCAACGCGGCCATGACCTTTGGCAGCTCAGGCTTTATTAGCGAGTTTAGCGATCCGCAGAACAAGAAGGCAAGCAAGATGGATTGGGGCATGGTTCCTGTCCCTATTGATCCCTCCCACCCAAATGAAACGACAAGTGCAAGGCTCTATGAGTATTTTGCCATTAACGAGCATTCGAGCAATAAGCGGGCCGCCTGGGAATTTGTAAAGTACGTCAACGGACCGGAGATGGCGAAGGCAAGCTCTGCTATATACTATAAGCTGCCGACGCGAACCGGATTCGTCAAGTCGATTCAGGGCAAGAGTACAGAAGCTTTCTATGCCTTGCAAATAAAAAATATGAAATACGAGTCGGCGATAAAGCGGGTTCCTAATGAATTCTACAGTGCATATGCTCCTTTGCGGGAGGAAGCATTGAAGGCCATCATTGACAAAGAGAAAACCGTGGATGAGGCCTTGACAGAACTACAGCAGAAGGCACAGGCAGCGCTTCAGAAGGTGCGCCAAGACAAAGTGAAATAAAAGAGATCGTTGAATAGGCATGTAAAGGAGAAGTGAAGTGAAGAAATGAGGCGAACCGGAAAACGAAAGGCGGCTGTACTGCTTCTGCTTAGCATCGTCCTGGTCATAAGCGGATGCTTCGGGAGTAAGTCCGTACCAGATGGGCTTGGCGGTGAAGGCAACGGGAAGCTGAAGGTGTATTATCCCTATGTGGAGGACTTCCATAACAAGTACGGCCAGTTATTTACCAGTCAGTACCCGGACATTGAAATCGAGATCATCAAGTCGGGGAATGAAGGAGAAGACGCATCGGACAAATTAAGCCCACAGGAAAAGCTGCAGCGCATGATGGAGCGCCAGAAGCCGGACGTCCTTGTTCTCAATCTGGATGAGTACGAGCATTTATCCAGTATGGGCAAGCTGTATGATTTGGAATCGGTTATCAAGCAGGAGCAATTCGATTTGGACGGTTATATGCCCGGTTTGATCGACATGCTGCGCGAGAAGGGTAACGGCTCCCTATTTGGGCTTGCTCCTACGCTCAGGGCTGGGTACTTATACTACAATGCGGATATGTTTCAGGAGAAACGTATTGATCTGCCGGTGAACAAAATGCAGTGGAAGGATCTCTTTGAATTGTCTGCAAGATTCCATAACGGAAGGACGGATGAAGATGCTTCCTATGGATTGATCAATAATCAAGCTTCTGATGTATTGCGGGAAGTCGCGGATACGATGGATTTGCAGCTGTTCGATACGGAAGGCAAGAAGGTGCTGCTGCAGTCCGAAGGCTGGAAGCAAGCATTTCAGTTAACGGTCGATGCGCTCAAGAAAAAGGCGGTATCCGTTCGCCCGCCAGAGCAGAGCGGCGATCCGGGATCGCGTTATATATTGGCCATGAACAAATTCGTTAACGGGGAATCCCCGATGATTCTCAATGATTCGTCCTTTGCCGCACACATTGGCGGGTCTTCTTCCAAGATAAATTGGGGCATGGTAACCGTCCCTATCAATCCGGCGCACGCAGATGAGACTGACAGAATCTCTGCCACGCAAATATTCGCCATTGCCGCCGATTCGGCAAATAAACATGATGCTTGGGAGCTCGTCAAGTTCATGAACGGCACAGGGATGGCGAAGATCATATCCCGTTCAGGAAGAAGTGATTTACCAGCGCGGACGGGATATATCCCGAGAAGCTTGGAAAGAGGCGCTGAGACCATTTATATGCTGAAGCCAGGGAAGCATCATACGAACGAGCAGTGGAAGAAGAACATTCCGGACAGCTTCTATCAGGCGTATGAAGCGCTGTTGAATGAAGCGCTGCATGCTGTAGCCGGAGATAAGATGACATTGGAACAGGCGATTGCGGATCTGGAGCAGCAGGCGCAAGTGAAGCTGGATCTTGCCCGCAAGGACAAATAAAGCAGAAACAGCCATATCCGTAGCGAACGGACTATGGCTGTTTGTTTGCGTAGGATAGGTATCCTACCTTAGTCTTACTTATTCAGCATATGGAATACTTGCTCGACGTCTTTATCCCCGCGACCGGAGATGTTGACGATGATGATCTGCTCTTCTCCAAGCGTTGGAGCGAGCTTCAAGGTATGAGCAACCGCGTGTGCGCTTTCAAGTGCAGGAATAATGCCTTCTGTCTTCGACAGCACTTGGAAGGCTTCAAGCACTTCTTCATTCGTTACCGTCACATATTCCGCGCGGCCGGATTCCTTCAAGTGGCTGTGCTCCGGTCCGATACCCGGGTAGTCCAAGCCTGCTGCGATGGAGTAGGTTGGAGAAGGGTTGCCTTCCTCGTCTAACAAGACAAGACATTTGAAGCCATGCAGTACACCAGGCACACCCTTTGTTAAGGTTGGCGCTTGATCTGGCTCGACGCCGATTAGACGCACAGATCGCTCCTCAATATAATGGGCGAAAGCGCCGATTGCATTACTGCCGCCACCAACACAGGCGATAACGGCATCAGGGAGACGGCCTTCTTTCTCCACAATTTGACGCTTCGATTCTTCGCTAATAATCGATTGGAAATGCTTCACGATAGACGGGAATGGGTGTGGACCGACAGCAGAACCTAACAGATAGAACGTAGACGCATAGTTTTCTACCAAATCATCCAGTGCTACGTCCACCGCATCTTTCAGACGTCCTTGCCCCTTCGAGACCGACACGACCTTGGCCCCAAGCAATTCCATACGGAATACATTCAATGCCTGACGGCGAATATCTTCTGCCCCCATATAGATGATGCATTCCATACCGAACATGGCACATACTGTTGCTGTTGCAACACCGTGCTGGCCTGCGCCTGTTTCCGCGATGATACGGTGTGCGCCCATGCGCTTAGCGAGCAGAATCTGCCCAAGAACGTTGTTGATTTTATGGGAACCGGTGTGATTCAAATCCTCGCGCTTCAAATAAATCTTGGCGCCGCCAAGCTTCTCTGTCAGATGCTTCGCATAGGTGAGCGGATTATCACGACCTACGTATTCGCGTGCGTACATATTGTATTCTTGGATAAATTCCGGGTCGTCCTTGTACTTGTAGAAAGCTTCTGCGAGACGCTCCAACACTCCTTGCAATTGGGGCGGTACATAGCTTCCTCCGAACTGCCCGAACATGCCTTGCTCTGTTGATACGGTCATGTGAATACCCCCTCGGTTCCAATGATTAGCAATAATTTGTCCATATTTTAGCGCACTATCGGGTTAAAGTCTAACATTATTTCTGGTGCATCAGCTTCTTATAGAGATGAAAAAGGGTATAAAGTTCAGGAGGTGTGTCCGAATCTTAGATGATATGCGACATATGATTGGAACATGAATGACCTAATGATATAATCAATATGATGAAAACGTTGTCTTTCGATTTGCGTTTTCGATTTTCGTAAGCGCGATCATAAGTTGGCATATGGGGGATCTCCTCTGAACGAGACAGATAAAGTCAGGCTTGAGAAGGTGAGGGAGAAACATGAAATTGTTAGGCGCTATTGAAGGTGGAGGCACGAAGTTTGTCGTTGCTGTCGGTACCGAAGATGGACAAATTCAGCAAATCGAATCGTTCCCGACGACGACACCGGAAGAAACAATGGATCGTACGGTTGCGTTCTTTAAAGATAAAGGGATTAGTAGTATTGGCTTCGGTTCTTTTGGACCGGTTGATTTGAATCCGAACAGTCCCACATACGGACATATTGCAAAGACACCTAAGCCGCATTGGAGCGGATATGATGTAGTCGGACATTTGAAGCGTCATCTTAATGTCCCTGTCGGCTTCGACACGGATGTAAATGGAGCGGCACTCGGTGAAGCGACATTCGGCGCGGCTAAAGGATTGAACAGCTGCTTGTACATCACGGTAGGTACAGGCATTGGTGCTGGTGCTGTCGTGGAAGGCAAGCTGGTACACGGTCTGCTTCATCCAGAGATGGGTCATATTATGGTGAAGCGTCATCCAGAAGATACGTATGAGGGCAAGTGCCCATACCACAAGGATTGCCTTGAGGGTCTTGCTGCAGGTCCGGCAATCGAAGCGCGCTGGGGTGTGAAGGCGTACGAGTTAGGCGAAGACCATAAGGCTTGGGAGCTTCAGACCTTCTATTTGGCACAAGCGCTCATGAACTACATTTTGACGATTTCTCCGGAGAAAATCATTCTTGGCGGCGGCGTTTCCAAGCAATTGCACTTGTTCCCACGCATTCGCGAGCAAGTGAAGACATTGTTGAACGGATATGTTCAGCATCCTGCCATCTTAGAAGTGAACGAGGATTACATCGTGCCTCCAGCATTGCAGGATCGCGCGGGTATTACAGGTGCGCTTGCACTTGCGGTACAAGCACTAAAATAGAGAGCCATGGGAGCGATTCCCTGGACATAAAAAGAAACCGTTCTTTGCTACATGGATGCACGATCAGCCATTGGGTGAAGGAACGGTTTCTTTGTGTTTGCGAGGTGGAAGGTTCATGTTGATATAGTCCAAGAGAAGATGTTTCCGTTTATTCAAAGTCAGCTCCATGATCGTCTCCACATTGATCGAGTCACTGTTCTCCATGCACGAAATCATCGCATCTATGAATGCCCGGTCTGAGCGGAATTCCATTTCTTTTGTGAACAGAAGGTCGCTTTGGCGCCGCAGTATACGTTTCAGATCTCCTTTATTTTCATACGTAAGGCATTGTTCTTGAATTTCTTTTAGGTTAAAGCCTAAGTCTTTATAAAAAAGAATCCAAATCTTCCACCTCCTGCAATTACTTTCCCATATGACGTGGCGTCACGCGCAAGCCTTATTTTTGCTTTCATGCATCTTGGCTGCTTAATCTACGACATCCCTACACTGTCTGATCTAGCATATTTCATCGGATTGCATACTTTTTCCTGCACTAGGGAAAGGTAAGGCGTACTTAGCGTACTTACATACCTTGATGCGATGAGGGGTTGAATCACATGTTCAAATCAGCGTTCGGCGTGTTGCAGAAAGTAGGCAAGGCGCTTATGCTGCCTGTCGCCATCCTGCCTGCGGCAGGTATTTTGCTTGGCATCGGCAATGCGCTGCGCAATCCGGATATGATTGCGAGACTGCCTTGGCTTGGAAATAGTGCAGTCAGTGTCATCACGAACGTCATGGAGCAAGCGGGAGGCATCGTATTCGATAACTTGTCTCTCTTGTTCGCGGTTGGCGTTGCCATCGGTCTTGCTGGCGGAGACGGGGTAGCGGGCTTGGCGGCTATCGTTGGCTACTTCGTTATGAACGTAACGATGAAGGTCATGATGAACGTTACACCTGATGTTGTGGCTGGCAATTCGGCATATGCTACGATTCAAGGTATTCCGACTCTGCAAACGGGAGTGTTCGGCGGGATTATAATCGGGATTGTCGCAGCTGTTCTGTACCAGCGATTTTTCACGATTGAGCTGCCCTCTTATTTGGGCTTCTTTGCGGGCAAACGCTTCGTGCCGATTATTACGGCTGTAACCTCGCTTATTATCGGTATCATCATGGTGTTTGTCTGGCCATCTGTTCAACATGGCTTGAATGCCTTCTCGCATTCTTTGCTTGATTCGAATCGAGCGCTGGCCGCGTTCATATTTGGTATTTGTGAGCGGGCACTGATCCCGTTTGGGCTGCATCATATTTTCTATTCTCCATTTTGGTTCGAATTTGGGGAATACATGGACAAGGCAGGGCAGCTCATTCGCGGCGACCAGAAAATATTTTTTGCCCAGTTAAAGGATGGGGTGCCTCTAACAGCCGGAACCTTCATGACTGGTAAATTTCCATTCATGATGTTCGGACTCCCGGCGGCTGCACTGGCAATCTATCATGAAGCGCGCAAGGAGAACAAAGCCGTAGTAGCAGGCTTGATGGGTTCGGCTGCACTAACTTCTTTTTTGACAGGGATTACGGAGCCGCTTGAGTTCTCTTTCCTGTTCGTTGCTCCTTTATTATTTGCTGTGCATGTGGTGTTTGCAGGGCTGTCGTTCTTAACCATGCATTTGCTTGGCGTCAAGATCGGCATGACGTTTTCGGGCGGCGTTATTGACTATTTGTTGTTCGGCGTCTTGCAGAATCGAACGCCTTACTGGCTTGTTATTCCGGTTGGGCTTGTGCTCGCCGTCATCTATTATTTTGGCTTCCGCTTTGCAATTCGCAAGTTCAATTTGCGAACACCGGGGCGTGAAGACACAGCTCCAGCAGCTGCCGCAGCTACGGGGTCAGCCGCCTCCAATGAACTGCCGCGCGGCATTTTGAATGCGCTTGGCGGCAAGGAGAACATTGCTTCCCTCGATGCATGTATTACGCGGCTTCGTGTACAGGTGAAGGATTCCGGTGATGTGAATAAGGATCGTCTGAAGGAGCTCGGAGCCTCTGGGGTTCTTGAGGTCGGCAACAGCGTACAGGCGATATTCGGTACGCGCTCTGAAACTATTAAGCATCAGATTAATGAGCTCATCACGCAGGAATCGATGGAGCTGAGGCCTGACGGTGGAGATGCAGAAGTTCATCGTGATGCAGATACAGAGCCAAAGGATCGAGACAGTCGTCAGACATCGGATCGCGATACGGGTGATAATCGATAGCGCTTAGAAGAAAGCTATAGAAATAAGGCGTAGAAGTAAGACGTACAACCTGTTTTATATACCTGATTGCTGGCAACCGACTGAGGCAACTGAGAAATACAAGCAGCTTCGAACTAAATGTCAGTGATTGATGATGACTGTCCCCTCACAACTTGAGTTGTGGGGGGATTTTTGATTGTAAGGTTTGTTATCTGGGTTCACAACAACATCTCCCAAAAACTTCTCCTGCTTGATAGGCTCATGATCACAGTAAAGTGTGATGTGTAGGTATTGATTAGAAATTTTCCGTTACTACAACATAATTGTTAACCAATTAACATAATATTTGGTTAACAAACTCTTGTCCTTTGAGAAATCATTAGGTAAAATATATTTCTGAAATGTTAACTATATATTTATTTCTATGGTTAACGTTGAGGAGGTGCTGCATATGGTTCCATATATACATACAGACGAGAAACACCATTTCTCAAGAGGGCTATTTATATCCTCCACAGGAACTGGGATAGGGAAAACGATTGTGACCGCAGGAATAGGGGCGTACTGCCGCGAGATATGCCAGCGTCGAATTCGAATATGGAAGCCGGTACAGAGCGGGGTAACCTTAGGTGACCCTGAGGCAGACAGCTATCGTCTGCGAATGGGAAGCGGACTGTTAGAGACACCGGAAGAAGAGATCGCGACATGGACGCTGCCAGATCCGTTGGCGCCATGGATGGCGTTTGAACGGGCGGGGGTTCCATTTGCATTCGAGCGCTTGTTGGAGGAAGGACGGAGACGGCAGGAGGATGGTTCCTTTTTGCTGGTTGAAGGAGCGGGAGGGATCGCAGTACCGTTCAGCGCAGAGTACACGATGGCTGACGCTGCTCGCGAACTGGGTACACCTGTGCTGCTCGTAGCTCCCCCCGGTTTAGGGACAGTAAGCCATACGGTGACAGCAGTGCAGTATGCGAGGGAGCGATGCATCACGGATATAGCAGTCGTATTCAGCGGACCGCGGTCATTGGCAGATGAGCGAGAGATTGCGGAAAATGCTCGGATGATTGAGGCCATGGCTGGTGTGCCCGTATGCGGGATTGTTCCCTGGCTAATGCAGCCTGCCAATGCTCAAGCAGTGGAAATGGAAGCTTGGGTGGCTTGGCGAGAGCAGTGGCTTGAATCCTTTGTCCGAATGGAGAAAATGATGGATTGGCTGCGGAAGCGGATATAAACGGTACTGGGAACATAACGAAGGATAGACACAGAGATGAATAGACACAAAGATGTAGCACAGTGATGTAGACGCAAAGATATAGAGATGTAGACGCATAGATATGGAAAAAAGATATAAGCACATAGATATAGACGCAGAGATGCAGGCACAAAAATGCAGACACAAAAATGGAAAGACACAGATAGATGCAATGTTCTACAGATGGAACGAAGATGAAATGAGGATGTCACAACCTTTAAGGGAGAGATGAGGATGAAGGAACAGTTGGTAAAGGCGGGTATGGATTGGCGCGGTCTTGCAGCAGAGATCATTGAGGGGAAGGTATTATCGCGTGAGGAGGCGCTATCCATTCTGCAGGCTAAGGATAGTGAGCTGCTTGCCATTATGGATGGGGCGTACCAGGTGCGGCGGCATTATTACGGTAATAAGGTGAAACTGAACTTGATTATTAATGCAAAGAGCGGTTATTGTCCGGAAGATTGCGGGTATTGCTCACAGTCGACTCAATCCGATGCCCCAATCGAGAAGTATACAATGCTGGAGAAGGATACACTTGTGGACGGTGCGCGCAAAGCGATGGAAATGAAGGTGGGGACGTATTGCATTGTCGCCAGTGGGCGGGGGCCTACAAAGCGGGAGTTGGATCAGGTCGTTGCAGCTGTAGAAGAAATCAAGACGACGATGCCAATGAAAATATGCGCGTGCCTAGGGATACTCTCGCAAGAACAGGCGGATCGGCTGAAGCAGGCTGGCGTTGATCGTTACAACCACAATTTGAATACGAGTGCCGATCATTATTCGCATATCACTTCAACGCACACGTATGAGGATCGAGTACATACGGTGAGTACAGCCAAGGCAGCAGGTATGTCTCCGTGTTCAGGTGTCATTATGGGGATGGGGGAGACTGACGAGCAGTTGGTGGATGTGGCCTTTTCCTTGCGCGAGCTGGATGCAGATTCGATTCCAATCAATTTCTTAAATTCAATACCCGGTACGCCACTGGCTCATCTGAATGAATTGGATCCGCGCCGCTGCTTGAAGGCATTGGCGATGTTCCGCTTCGTCTGCCCATCGAAGGAGATTCGGGCATCCGGAGGTCGTGAAGTGAATCTGCGTTCCTTGCAGCCGTTAGCGCTCTATGCGGCTAATTCCATTTTTGTCGGCGACTACTTGACGACAGAAGGGCAGGAAGCAACAGAAGATCATCGGATGATCGAAGATCTCGGATTTGAGATTGAACGATGTGCGTTATAAGTTCTGGGTCTGACCGTTGGGCATGGATGCGCGAGCAATTGGCGGAACGCGAGCAGGTCGGACGTCTGCGTCAATTGACGCAGACAACTTGGCTGCCAGATGGCTGGGTGAATCGCGATGGGAAGAGGGTACTTAATCTTGCCTCCAACTATTACTTGGGGCTGTACCCTTGGATATCTGAGACAATGTGGCGATCGTTGAATGAGGAAGCTGTGGAACTGGGGGAGCCGGGACTGCGGATCGGGTCTGGGGCTTCGCGCCTCATTACAGGGCATGATCCTCACCATGAGGCATTAGAGCGGGAGATGTCGGATTTCAAGCAGACGGAGGCATGTCTCATTTTCTCAAGTGGATATATGGCTAATGCGGGAATCATCCCTGCGCTTGTTGGTCGTCACGACGTAGTATTTAGTGATCGACTTAATCATGCGAGCATTGTGGATGGGATTGTGCTAAGTCGTGCAGCGCATGTTCGCTACCCGCATCGCGATCTCAATCGACTGGAAGACCAATTGAAGAAGTGGACGGTTGGTGCATCAGGGGCGGGGAGGGCGTCACGCAAGCTGATTGTGACCGATGCGGTGTTCAGCATGGATGGAACAAGGGCACCACTGAAAGAGCTAGTCATGTTGAAGGAGCGGTACGGTGCAATCCTGATGGTGGATGAGGCGCATAGTGGCGGTGTGTACGGTGCCGAGGGGGAAGGACTCTGTCATGAGCTTGGCATTCATGGGCATGTGGATATCATTATGGGCACGTTCGGCAAGGCTTTTGGGGCAGTCGGTGCCTATGTCGCTGCGGAGGATATTGTAATTAGGTATCTTGTGAACCATGCTCGAACTTTTATCTATAATACAGGTTTGCCGCCGTTCGTGGCAGCGCTTGTGCGCTCACGGCTTAGGGAAGTGCGCGCTGCAGGCCAGGCTCGTTTGGAGTTGATGCATAAGGCGGCGCTCTTTCGTACGCGATTGCAGGCTGGCGGCCTCGACACGGGAGAAGGGGACAGTCATATCGTTCCCGTCATGCTCGGCTCTGATCAGAGAGCAGTTGTGGTAAGCGCGGCTCTGACTAAAGCTGGCGTAGCGGGTCTTGCGATTCGCCCCCCAACTGTGCCGGAGGGTACAGCGCGCATCCGGTTCGCACCTTCTCCGCTGCATCAGGATGAGGAGCTGCTGCGGGCAGCAGATAGGGTTGTGGACGCTGCGAATCAATGGCAGGAAGCGTAACACGCTGATCGGCGACAGTAAAGGATATAAACTTAGAAATATAGAGGATAAAGATAAAGTTTGAGAGATAGAGAATGAGATAAATATAAAGGCAAAGACAAAAACAGTAGGACTGACAGTTACACGGGCAAAGCAGAGATAAGGATGAGAAGAATGATAAATATGAGAGTGATGCAAAACTAGAAATTAAAAAATGATGCGGGATAGAGCATGAAGATAGAGGTTGATATATGGATGAAGAAAGCGATGGCATGAAATATGTATGCTATCATACCGTCCATGCTGAAGGGGGTATGGGGAGGATGGAGATTCAATCGACAAGATTTGAAAAAGGCTGCATGCAAGTTGCGGCATCATTGAAGCTCCCATCTAAACCGAAACTGTTATGGGTACATGGCTGGGGAATGTCCTCTTCGGTGTGGAGGCATCTTGCAGCGATGCTGCCTGAGTTCGAGCATCGTTATGTGTCGTATGCTGATGCGAGTACAGTTGCAGAGCTGCTGGCTGCGGTTCGACGGCCGTTTGAAGATGAGCCGGAAGGGGAATGGCATGCGATTGGTTGGTCGATGGGCGGTATGCTGCTGCTAGAGCTGCTGAATGAATGGCGCGAGGCATCGGACATCGGGCTGAATAAAGCGTGGGAGCAAGATCAAGGGCAAGAGCAAGAGCATGAGCATGAGCGGGGGATTGGGCGAACAGGTTGCATGGGCGACTATGTCGCAGCTGTTCGCCCGCCCGTTGTGCGCAGCGTCATTCTGACGGGAACCACGCTGCGCTTCATTGACGACACAGGTCAGGCCGGCTGGCCAGACCGGATCGTCCGGCGCATGCGCCGCCGCTTGGCGCAAGCTGCGCCGGCGGATACACTCCGCGCGTTCGCGGAGTGTATTCCGGCTGCGGCGGAGCGCGCGAGCGCCGAGAGCTGCCGCTGGCTGCTGGAGCACACGGCAGCTCTCGGCAAGGACATCACGCCCGCGGGGCTTGATGCGGGTCTGGCCTACTTGCAGGAGGCCGACCTGGAGCGGGCGTGGGCGCGTCTTACCGACGCGCCGGATGGTCCGCGCCTGTACTGGCTTCATGGCGCGGACGACAGCGTATGCCCGCTTGCTGCGCAGCAGCGGGCACAAGCGGCGTGCGGCCACCGGAACGCTGCGCGGTTCGTGGTGCTCCCGCACGCCGGGCATGCGCCGTTCGCTACGCAGACGGCGCAATGGCTGCACCATATACGCATGTGGTGCAGCGCATCATCGAAGCAGACGCTATTCGATGATTTTCAGATGGAACAGGGAGGGGAAGCGTGATGTTTGCGGGGGCGAATGTGGACAAACGAATCGTGCGGCAGCGCTTTGATCGGCACGCTAAAGAGTATGACCGTTATGCCGAAGTGCAGCGGGTAATGGCGGATGAGCTGGTCGAGCGTATGTGTCAGACTATAAGACCGCCCTTATTTGAAGGAACACCACAAGGGAATCCTCCTAATACGGAGTCACTAATTTACGACATAGACCTTAATAAAATGACTGCATCGATCGATGAAGTAAGCTGTGCAGTGCGCATTCTTGATATTGGATGCGGGACGGGGATGCTGTCGGAACGATTAGCGCGTGCCTTTCCGGGAGCGGAGCTCACGCTGGTGGACTTGTCTTCGCGCATGCTGGAGCGGGCTAGTACGAAGCTGACACATGCGGGAGTCTCACCTGCCAACATACATCTTATCATTGCCGATGCGGAAGCCTGGCTGGAGAGTGCTTGCGGGCGGGAGGAGACGGAGAGGCCAATCTACAACATTATTGCGTCTAGCGCAGCTTTCCAGTGGTTCAATTTCCCGGCTGATACAACGCATCGCTTGCTGCAATTGCTGGCTCCTGGCGGGCTATTGGCGTTTGCTACCTTCTTGCCAGGAACGGTGAGAGAGCTGCATGACGCTTTCCGCCAAGCGGAAGCGCTGCTTGGTTTTCCTACCCAACCTCACGGCCAGAGCTATCCGAATAAGGAAGATTGGATGACATGGCTGCTCGAACATGGAGGAAATAGCCTTGCAATTCGTTGGGAGACAAGCAGCTATCGCTATACATTTCCTGATGTTCGGACTGCACTCGCGCAGGTGAGACGTGTCGGTGCGGGCAATGCTGTTCACGTTCACGACGATACTGGGGCAGTGGGTGGTGAACAGCGTAAAAGTGCAAGCAGCAGGAAGCTCATTCATACGATGCTGCAAGCCTATCAAGCAACATTCCAGCAGGACGATGGGCGAGTCCCGCTTACTTACGAAGTAGCATATTGCCTTACCCAGAGGGGGCTGCATACCAAGTGATTCGAGGATTGAAGGAAGGCATCCGTTGTAGGCCATACAAAAAACGGTCGTGCTGCGACTGTCTCAGTTGACAGTGCCCACGACCGCTCTAACGTTTCGCGATAGGATAAATTAAGCAATTAAGAAAGACATGTAACTAAGAAAAGCAGGTAACCTGTATGTCACGTAGAAGGGATTCCACGTCAGACAGCTTCACCATACCGGCTGAAGGCATAAGCGCATTCGCTGTACCGCAAGCGGCGCCAAGCTTCAGCCTCTCTTCAGGAGAGCAGCCGCGATGATCTGCGACGACGAGTCCCGCAACCATAGAGTCTCCGCTTCCTACAGCATTAACGGCCTCTACGCGCGGGATGGATACGCCATACAATCTCCCATCACAGCCTGCCAGAGCACCTCGCTCGCCAAGGGAGACGATCACATTGGAAATACCATCCTGCATGAGCTGCTGAACGGCTCGTACGATCTCGTCCTCATTGTCGGCAGAACCACCCGTGAGCTTCGTAACTTCATGCTCGTTTGGTTTAATCAAGTAAGGCTTGCTCTGGATGCCTGCGATCAGTGCATCGCCACTCGTATCCAAGATCGGAATCGCGCCTTGGCTTCGCGCGATCTGAATCAAGTTGGCATATAGATCTGTGTCGCATCCCTTCGGCATACTGCCAGAGAAGACCACATGAGAAGAACGAGAAGCAAGCTCTTTGATCTTAACCTTCATGGCCTCAATCGCTTCCGGCATGATCACAGGCCCAGCTTCCAGCAGCTCCGTCTGCGAGCCTCCTACCGGATCAATAATGTTCAGACAGAGGCGGGATTCTCCGGACACGGAGAGGAAATCTGCCTGAATACCTTCCTGACGAAGCATATCCACGATAGCCATGCCATTGTAGCCAGCCACGAATCCAGTCGCCGTTACTTCTTCTCCTAATGCATGGATGACGCGAGCGACATTGATCCCTTTGCCTCCTGCCGTAGCAAGTGTCTCATCAGCCCGATACAGCGCATTACTGCCAAATCCGGGAATGTAATAGGTCTTATCAATAGCCGCATTAAGGGTAACAGTTGTAATCATCTTCAATCCTCCAGCCGCGATTAGCGAACGGCGCTCGCCTTCCCGATGCAGCCCGCCATTTCCATCTTGCGGATTGCCAGCTCCTTCACCGCTTGCTTCGCAGGCACCATATATTTGCGTGGGTCATTCTCATCTGGGTTCGCAGTGAACACATCTTTGATCGCGTTCGAGAAGGCGATGCGCAGCTCTGTTGCAACGTTCATCTTACCCATGCCCAGCTTCACGCAGCGCTTCACCTGCTCCTCAGGAATACCGGAGCCGCCGTGCAGTACGAGTGGTACGCTAACTTGCTTATAAATTTGCTCTAGGCGATCGAAGGCGATTTTCGGTTCGCCTTTATAAATGCCGTGCGCAGTTCCGATAGCAGGAGCCAACGTTGGAACAGCTGTCGCTTCTACGAATGCCACGCATTCTTCAGGAACAGCCAGACGCGCATCCTCTTCCTCGACGACAATGTCATCCTCCACGCCGCCGACCTTGCCCAGCTCCGCCTCGATATTGACGCCAGCAGCAATTGCTACCTTCACGACCTCTTGTGTGCGGCGAACGTTCTCTTCATAAGGATGCATGGAAGCATCAATCATAACAGATGTATAGCCTGCACGGATACATTGAACGAGCAGTTCATAGTCTGTGCAGTGATCCAGATGCAATGCGATGGGAATAGAAGCTTGCTTCGCTGCTGTCTGAGCGGCAGCTACAATATATTCTGGACCTAGATGCTTTACGGTTCCGACTGTTGTCTGCAAGATAAGCGGTGTATTCGTCTCTTCTGCTGCTTCCACAACCGCTTGCAGCATTTCCAGTGTATGTACATTAAATGCAGTAATTCCGAATCCTTGTTCACGTGCAGCTTGGAGCATGGATGTAGAGCTGATAAGATGTCCCATTTCCGTAACCTCCTGCATATAAATGATTGAAACAATCAAAATAATGATTTATAATTTCATTAAGTTGATTATAAGGGAGGAATTTGTGATATGTCAAACCATCTTGATACACATACGTACCGGGAAATCAGCGATCAAGCGGCGGCGCTGCAAGCGGCTTGGGATCAGCTGCACAATCAGAAGGATTGGGTAGATCAATATATAGGAAACGATCAATTTGAAGAGGTTGTATTCATTGGTTCTGGGTCTTCTTGGTACCAAGCAATGACAATGGCGGCAACATACCGCAAGTGGACAGGAAGAAGTGCAGCTGCACATCCGTCCTCTGATCTGTTCTTGTTCCGCGAGCAGACGGTGACGCCATCGAAGAAGGTGCTGCTTGTGGGTGTATCTCGTTCCGGCGAATCCCATGAAGTGATTCTGGCGCTGGATTCCGTCAAGGACTTGACGCATTGGACAACATGTGGCATTACTTGTCATCCGAACAGCAAGATGGCGCAAATGACGCCATGCCTTGTATCTCCGCTAGGTGCTGAGAAGAGCACAGTTATGACGAAATCGCTCAGCAGCATGACGTTCATGATGCAGGCGGCAATTGCACTGGGTGCAGGACGGACGAAGGAATTGTCCGAGCTTGAGGGAGTATTGCAATCCAGCAGTGCCTTCGTTACAATGGCGGATGACACGACATCTGCGTGGGTGAAGAGCAATCAATTTGATAAGACGATTTACTTGGGTATGGGCGCATTGTATGGATTGGCATTGGAAGCTTGCCTGAAGCTGAAGGAAATGACCTACACGTGGACAGAAGCATACGGCACATTGGAATTCCGCCACGGGCCGAAGTCGATTGTTGAGCCAGGAACGCAGATTGTGCTCCTCTTATCGGAGAGTGCACGTGCTTACGAACTCAAGGTAGCACAAGAAATGAAGGCATACGGGGCGAAAGTTGTCATTGTAACAGCGCAAGCGGGTGCGGACACCGCATTTGCAGACAAGGTCATTGAGCTTGGCCATGTGGACGCAAGCGATGAAGCGCGTGCAGTGCTGTACCTGCCTTTTGTTCAATATAACGGATATTACACAGCGCTCAAGCGGGGCTTGAATCCGGATGATCCACGGAACTTGACGCAGTTCGTATCCATTTAAAGTAGAACGAGCCGTTCAGGCTAAGCATCAAGGTTGCAGGAACAGATAGCAGCTCGCACCTTTGCTTTAGGATCGCGTTTCTTCATAAAGAGAAGCAAGCCCCGACAAAGGTATGATTATGGAACGGATGGAGTGTAAGTTATGAGTGAATCGTTATCCAAGGGTGAATTGCGACGCCAGCAAATCCTGCAAGTCATGAAGCAGAATGGACGCATCACGATATCAGAAATCATAGATCGGTTCGAATGTTCGGAAGCTACGGCCCGCCGTGATTTGGATCTCATGGAGCGCAAGGGGGAACTGATCCGCACAATTGGTGGTGCGCTGCTTGAAGGGCCAGGTACGGTAAGAGAAGTCTCCTTCGACGAGAAGCGTCAATTGCTGTGGCTGGAGAAGGAAGCGATCGCAAGACGAGCCTTGGAATTCATTGAAGAAGGCGACAGCATCTGCTTGACTGGAGGGACGACGACATTCCTGTTGGCTCGGTTATTGAAGCAGCGCCAAGGGATTACCGTTGTAACCAATGCAGTCAATATTGCGATGGAATTGTCCGATTGTGAGGGGATTCAAGTTGTTGTCATCGGAGGCGTAATGCGCAGCAATAGCTTCGAGCTGTGCGGGCCATTAGCAGAACGGACGATTGAACATTTGAATATTGAGAAGCTGTTTATGGGGATAGATGGGTTCTCAACAACGAAAGGAATCACCACATACTCCGAGCTGGAAGCCCAGACGGCCCGCATGCTAATGCGCCAAGCGCAGCAGACTTTCGCGGTATTCGATCATACGAAGGTGGGCAAAGCATCGTTATTTACAGTGACTACTGTAGATGGGCTTACGGGATGCATAACGGACAGCCTATTGCCGGACGATATGGTCAGCACCTTGCAGCAGATGGGGGTATCTTGCTATTATGCGGGGGACGAACAGTAATCGGCTAAACCCAAGTATGTTAAGGGTGGAGTAAGAATGGAAAACTTGTGTCATATGCGGTTTGAAACGTTTTTTCCAGTGCTGCGTATGATATGCAATATGATGTAATCATCAAATAAACACCCAATTATGTGGTGCAAATGTGGATATAGTGGGTATATTTGTATTGTAACCATGGCGAATCGCAGACGGTATGATTTGTATCCAGAACGCACATCTTATGGATACCGCATAACTCAGCAGCCACTTGAGGATGGACGAATCGACTAGATTTCACCAACAGTCCGCTCGCTTGCATCCCGCGCAACCACCATGATACAATGGGTGTGAATCTTTACACATGAAATTAGCGTGTTACTAGTGCGACTAGGCATGAGCTAAGCGGCCGTTCACGGGGTGAACTGCATGCTTTAGCGCATGCCTTTTTATTTTCTCATAAGAGAAATTGGATTTTTTTGTCGGTTATCACAACAACCACAATGACGGACGAAAGTTCACATGGTTAAATACAAGGAGGAACTCAATATGTTTGGTTTTGGTAAAAAGAAAAAGAAAATTTCCATTACAGCACCGATTACAGGTCAAGCAGTACCTTTGGAGCAAGTTCCAGATCCAGCATTTGCACAAAAAATTATTGGTGACGGAATTGCTATAGAGCCAACAGAAGGTGTATTTATAGCTCCATTCGACGGTCATGTCGTGCATTTGATCGATTCTCATCATTCCTTGGTGCTTGCGCATGAATCCGGCTTGGAACTACTCGTTCACATCGGTGTGAACACCGTATCCTTGCAAGGAAAACCGTTCAAGCCACATGTGAAATCCGGCGACAAAGTGAAAAAAGGCCAAACGCTTATCGAGTTCGATATTGCACAAATTAAAGAAGCTGGCCTTCCTGTTGTAACACCAATTATTGTAGCGAACGGTGACATCGTTGCTGAACTGAAAGCGAACACAGGCAATGTAAAAGCAGATTCCGATGAATTGATGGAAGTAGTATTGAAATAGATGGTTTTGAACTAAGTTCTAAACTAAGTTCTAAACTAAGTTCTGAGCGAGAGAAGCAACACATTCTACTATTACCGAAAAGAGGGCATAACAATGGAAAAACAATTTACAATTAAAAATCCACAAGGTATCCACGCTCGTCCAGCGGGCGCAATCATGAAGAAAGCTGCTGAATTCGCAGGAGAGCAAATTACAATCGAATTCAACGGCCGCAAAGTAAGCGCAAAAAGCATCACTGGCGTATTGACGCTCGGTATGAAAGCTGGCGACACAGTAACAGTATCTGCTGAAGGCGATAAGGCTGCTGAAGCAGTTGAGGCAGTAGGCGCAGTAATCGAATCCGTATTGGACTAATAGAACGTAATCATTAACGCGGAAAAAGGAGTGGAGGAACCGATGCTACTTCAAGGTATTCCAGCTGCATCCGGTTATGCCATCGGCCAAGCATTCATCCTGGAGCATGATACATCTGAGGTTGAGCGCAAGCAGGTCGATGATGTACAGGCAGAAGCAACTCGCTTGCAGACAGCTGTACAGCAGGCTATGAACGAACTGGAGCAGATTAAAGAAGACACAGCGAAAAAATTAGGCGAGCATCAAGCTGAAATCTTCGCTACACATATCCTTGTATTGCAAGATGAAGAGTTTGTTGGGCAAGCGATTGAGAAGGTTCGCAGTGAGAAGGTAAATGCAGAGTTCGCTCTTTCGGAAGTGACTCAGCAGCTGGTCGACATCTTCAGCAGCATGGACAGTGAATATATGCGTGAGCGTGCAGCGGACTTCCGCGATGTGAGCAAGCGTGTACTCGGTCTATTGTCCGGCAAGAAATCTGTTTCTCTGAATGACTTCGAAGAGGCAGTTGTGCTCTTCGCGCATGACTTGACTCCTTCCGATACAGCCCAGCTGGATCGCAGCAAGGTAGCAGGCTTTGCGACGAACATTGGCGGTCGTACTTCCCACTCGGCTATTATGGCGCGCTCGATGGAGATCCCTGCGGTTGTTGGCTTGCAGGACGCTACATCTACAGTGAAGAACGGCGACATGATCATTCTCGATGGTTCAAGCGGCATTATCCTGATCAATCCAGATTCGGATACGATTGCAACTTACCAAGAGAAGAAGGTGAAGTTCGAGAAGCGTCAGGAAGAGATGAAGCTGTACAAAGACAAACCTTCGATCACAGCTGATGGCCATGAGGTTGAACTCGTGTCAAACATCGGCAACCCGCAAGATGCGCTTGGCGCACGCAACAACGGTGCTGAGGGTGTAGGCTTGTACCGTACAGAATTCCTGTACATGGGTCGTGACAACTTCCCATCTGAAGAGGAACAATACAACTCTTATGTTGCCGTATGTGAAACACTTGGAACGGAGAAGCCAGTCGTGATCCGTACATTGGATATTGGCGGGGACAAGGAGCTGCCTTACTTGCCGCTTCCGAAGGAAATGAACCCATTCCTTGGATACCGTGCGATTCGCTTATGCTTGGATCGTAAAGATCTGTTCAAGACACAGCTTCGTGCGATCCTTCGTGCAAGCGCCAAAGGCAACATCAAGCTGATGTACCCAATGATCTCTACGCTGAGCGAGCTTCGCGAAGCAAATGCGATTCTGGCAGAGACGCAAGCAGAGCTGGATGCAGAAGGCATTGCGTACAATAAAGAGATGGAAGTCGGCATGATGATCGAGGTACCTGCTGCTGCGATTATTGCAGATCAATTGGCGAAGGAAGTTGACTTCTTCTCTATCGGTACGAACGATTTGGTACAATACACGATGGCTGCTGACCGGATGAATGAGCAAGTATCCCACTTGACTCAGCCATTCAACCCAGCAGTACTGCGCTTGATCAAGATGGTTATCGATGCTGCGCACAAAGAAGGCAAGTGGGCTGGCATGTGCGGTGAAATGGCTGGCAACCTGAAGGCTGTTCCGATCCTGCTCGGTCTTGGTCTTGATGAATTCAGCATGAGTGCAAGCTCTGTACTTCCAGTACGTGTACTGCTGAGCCGCTTGAACCGTGAAGAGATGCGCAAGCTAGCGGAAGAAGCGTTGATGCTGGAGACGGCTGAAGAGATTCAAGTTATGGTCGTTGACCGTGTATCGGCAGTTCAAGAAATGTCTATCTAATAGTAACGAATGTGTTGCAGTCGGGTGAGGATAAGCTCCTTTCCCGGCTACCTCATCGTTTACATATGTGTCAATAAAATTACAAATAAATAATATTCTGCAATAATTCTACATATTCGACAAAATTAGATTTATTCGTTGACATTGAATGTAGATTCACCTAGAATGAATGTTGTAGTTGACGCACGAATCGAAAACGTTTCCAAAACGTAATCTTCCATGTGTACGCTCAGGGGAAAGGAGCCTTACTTTGTCAGAACAACGTCGCTTTGAAATCGTACGGTCATTAAGCAACAATGTCGTATTGGCAAACGATGTGTTGGCTAACAAAGAAACCATCCTTATGGGGAAAGGGCTCGGCTTTGGGGCAAAACCCGGAGGTTCTTTGGAGACGAGTGATACACGAATCGAGAAGACCTTTGTGATCGAGGACAAACAGCATTTATCGCAGTATCAGATGCTGCTTGGTCAAATTGATCCTGAAGTCATTGTCATTTCGGAGAAGATTATTTCGATCGTATCGGAGCAGTTGACGCCGGATTTGAACGAGCATATTCATCTCGCTTTGCCGAGCCATATCGAATATGCGCTTTATCGTCTCCGCAACAATATAGCGATTGAGAATCCGTTTCTATGGGAGATTCGCACATTGAACCCGAAGGAATTCGAACTCGCGTCTCAAGCAGCTGAGCTGATTAATAAGACGTTTGATGTAGAGGTGCCGGAGGATGAGATTGGTTTCTTGACGATCCATATTCAGTCTGCGGTTGCCCATGTCCCTGTCGGGAACTTTGTTCAATACAATCATCTTCTGAAGGATTTGGTCGCTCTCATCGAACGCGAGCGGGGCAGGGTCATTCCGAAGGATAGCATTGATTATTTACGATTAATTACGCATTTGCGCTTTGCGATGGAACGAATTCGCCAGGGTGATGCCACGAAGAATCCATTCCGAGACAACTTGAAGGAAATGGCGCCTTACGAATTTAGTGTCGCACAGAAATGTGCGGACTTGATGTCGAAGAAGCTGGAGATCGAAATACCCGAAGATGAAACGGCGTACATCGCAATGCATTTATATCGTTTATTTCATAAAGACTCAGAATAACGCTGGACAAGCGTGTTACTAGTTCGACTAGGCATGAGCTTGCTGGGGGATAACATCTAATTTTTTGGATGTCGTCCCGTCGCAAGCTCATGCCTTTTTTATATTCTCTAATGCGCTTACATTTTGACGGAGGAGATGACAGGTCATAGCATAAATTTTTGACCTTTTATCCATACTTTACTTATTCACCACAAGGAGGAACGACATATGCTAGCCTTTTTGCAAAAAATTGGTCGTGCATTGATGCTTCCGGTTGCAACTCTGCCGGCGGCGGCGATTCTGCTTCGCTTCGGTCAAATTGACTATGTGAAAGATTTTCACTTGGGGGATACGGTCGGCGGGTTCTTGAACCAATACATCGCCCCATTCCTTGATGCAGGCGGATCTGCAATTTTTGATAACCTAGCACTATTGTTCGCAATCGGGGTTGCGATAGGCTTTGCCGCAGACGCGGTTGCTGTTCTGGCAGCAGTTATCGCACATATGATTTTGCTGAAAGTGCTGACAAAGATTCCGGCAGCCTTTACATTCATTCCAGCTGATATGAAGCTGGACATGGGGGTTATCGGAGGTATCTTGGCTGGTTCCATTGCAGCCTTCATGTACAACAAATATCATAATATCAAGGTTCCAGATTGGCTCGGCTTCTTCGGCGGCAAACGCTTCGTGCCGATTGTCACTTCAGCTACGATGATCTTGATTGCGATTCCATTCGGTATCGTCTGGGGTCCAGTCCAAACAGCGCTTGATTCCTTCGGCAACTGGATCGTATCGCTTGGTGCGGTTGGTTCCGGGGTGTACCTGACAGCGAACCGACTTCTCATTCCGTTTGGTTTGCACCATGTATTGAATGCAATTCCTTGGTTCCAGCTTGGAACATTCACGGACGCAGCTGGCGAAGTATGGCGCGGCGATATCGCTCGCTTCTTCCATGGCGACATGACAGCTGGCGGATTTATGACAGGTTACTTCCCGATCATGATGTTCGCGCTTCCGGGTGCTGCGCTCGCTATTATTCATACAGCGAAGCCAGAGAAGCGCAAGGCGGTTGCATCGCTCTTCGTCGGAACCGCGATTGCATCCTTCTTGACAGGTATTACAGAACCGATTGAATTCGCGTTCATGTTCGTAGCGCCTGTATTGTTCGTCGTTCACGCAATCTTGGCTGGTATTTCCGGCTTCGTCATGGCAACGCTCGGCGTACGCCTTGGATTCGGCTTCTCGGCAGGATTTATCGACTATGTGTTGAACTTCCCGCTTGCGACTAAGCCACTGATGCTTATCCCTGTAGGTCTTGTATACTTCGTTGTCTACTACGTCTTGTTCCGCGTCCTCATCAAGGTATTGAACCTGAAGACGCCTGGACGTGAAGATGACGTTGAAGGCGAAGGCGCCAAGACTGAAGCTGGCGGCGGCAATGCAACACTGCAAGAGAAGGCTGTGAAAGTGCTGGGGATGATTGGCGGCAAAGACAACATCATTGTCAATGAGGCCTGCATCACGCGCCTTCGCTTGACGCTGAAGGATGATTCCGTAGTGGATGAAGCTGGTCTGAAGTCCCTCGGTGCAGCTGGCGTCATGAAGCTTGGCAAGGGTAACGTTCAAGTTGTATTCGGAACGCAGTCCGAGCTCTTGAAGGAAGAAATTAAAAAGCTGTAAGCAGTGTTCAATAGGCACTGTCACATAGGCATGATGGCAAGGCAGAAAGCCAGCGGATTTATTCCGCTGGTTTTTTTCGTATGTCAAAAAAGAGGGCATTAAAGCAGGGGGTATAATTGTTTGCGGAAACAAAGTTGATCCAAGGCAAAATGTTTTCTATACTATACGTGCATCCATAGGAACTCAAACCGCTGTTCCAGACCGAAGGATAAGGAGATGGTGGAATTGGGACAAAGGAAAATGATAGACCAGCAGCACCTTCGAGTTAGGGAGGCTGGACGATGACGATTACGCAGCAAGCCAATATGATTAATCATCCAGCCCGTCGGAATATTTTATTGTTTTTGAGGCAGCAAGGAACAGTCGGGGTGCCAGCTATCGCGGGACATCTTCAACTGACGGCTATAGCTGTTCGCAGGCATTTATATGCGCTGCAAAAGGGCGGGTATGTACATGCTCATCTGATTCGTCAGCAGCTAGGAAGACCTACCTATGAGTATAGTCTGGCTGACAAGGCAAGCATGTTGTTCGTCAGTGCATATGATGCGCTGATCATCGATATTCTTGAGCAATTGCAGGAGCGATCCGGTGAAGATACGGTGGAGCAGCTATTCCATTATCGCAGGCAGAAGTTGGAGAAGCGATATGCTCCGTTATTGAATCAAGCAAGCTTAGAGGAGAGAATCTGTGCATTAGCAGCATTACAGGACAAGGAAGGCTACATGGTTAGATGGGGAAGATGTGAGGATGGCAGCTATTGGCTGGAAGAGGCCAACTGCCCGATCTCCCAAGTTGCGGTTCAATTCGGTTCTCCTTGCAGATGCGAGCAGTCGATGTTTGCCGCGGTGCTTCAAGCGGATGTTGACCGGACAGAAAGTATTGTGGAAGGTGACACGAGATGTATGTTCCGTATCGCTGAGCCGGATCCAGGGGAACTGTGTGAATTGTCTGAACCGGAATGTAAGGATACAGGCATCTGAGCATGAATGGATTTAGCGTGGTTGCAGCTTGCTGGGGAAAGGAGAATGATGATGAAGCGGAAGGTTGATCAAAAGGATGTCGGGGCTGAGACATCAGTCGGGATCGAATGTAATGAAAATAATGAAAGTAATGAAGCTATTGAAGTTACTGATCCTTATTTGATTTCCATCGTGAATGCATTAGAGCAGTTGACAGAGTCTTGGTCTGCTAAGCTGAAGAACGGCGGCATTAAGCTTCAGTTTGCCGTTCAGATCGGCTCCAGCCTGAGTGTAATCCAACAGGAATGGCTAATGGAGTTCCTTCAGGACTTTCATGTTCGTGATCAGGAAATGTCTAAGGTGCTGCATGCCTTTGCCACCGAGATACCGGAATGGGCGACCCGGCAAATTCTTCAGCTCTTTCGCAAAGCGGAGCGTGTGAAGGCTGTACTAATTGCTCGGAATGATGTTATGGACCAGCTTGAACAGCGAATGAGGCAAATGGAGTACGACTTCTGGCAGGTCATGCTTCCTACAGATGAAAATGAGCTGGAGCATGTGCTTTCATCATGGCAGCGGGAGCTGGCCGCATGGGAGGAAGAGGCGTCTCACGAGAGAAATACATACAACCGAACCTATGGGGATAGTTCGCGTTCATCGGTGAACGCACCCTCTGCCGGTAAGGATAAGGATTTGACCTTTCATACGTTAATTGGTGTCCCTGAAGAAGCGGATGCGAAGCAAGTGAGGAAGCAGTCTCGCAAGCTGCTCCGGGTGCTGCACCCTGATCACGGCGGAAGCGCGTATTTGTTTACATGGGTAAAGGAAGCGTACGATGCGTATCAAGCGAGCCGGATTCGCCGTGAAAGTCCCACAGCAAGATGATAAATAATAAGCGCCCCGTCCTATGTTTATCACATAGGGAGGGGCGCTGTACTGTACATAACGTTTCTTTTTTAGAAAACAGGCTCAGCTACTCGTCTCTTCGTACAACTAGCCTCTCATACGGCGGAACGCTTCATGCGCAGCTTCAATCGTACGCTCGATGTCCTCCGCGGTATGCTCGGTAGTCAGGAACCATGCCTCGTACTTCGAAGGCGCAAGGCAGATGCCTTGGTCGAGCATATGACGGAAGAATGCGCCGAACGCTTCGGTATCCGTCTCTTGTGCTTCTGCATAATTCGTGACCGGATGATCACAGAAGTGCGTCGAGAAGGAGCCGCGAATGCGGTTGATCGTAAGCGGCACGCCATAACGGTCAGCGCCTTCTTGAATGCCGTTCGTCAAGCGGATTGCCAGCTCCTCCATTTGCTCGTATACGCCCTCTGCTTGCAGAACCTCCAAGCACGCAATGCCGGCTGAGATTGAAGCAGGGTTGCCTGCCATTGTGCCTGCTTGGTATGCAGGGCCGAGCGGAGCAACTTGTTCCATGATATGCTTGCGTCCGCCATAGGCGCCGATCGGCAGGCCGCCGCCAATGATTTTGCCCATCGCTGTCAAGTCTGGCTCAATTGCTGCAAAGTCAGGGAAGGCGCGGTAAGTTTGCGCCGAACCATAATGGAATCGGAATGCGCTGATGACCTCATCATAGATAACGAGTGCCCCGTATTCGCGAGCGAGCTTGCACAAGCCTTCAAGGAAGCCTTCCGCAGGCATAACCATGCCGAAGTTGCCGACGATTGGCTCAACCATCACGGCTGCCACATCGTCTCCCCAATGCTCCAGTGCTTCCTTCAAGCTGTCCAGATCGTTGAATGGAACGGTGATTACTTCGTTAGCAATGCTGGATGGAATCCCTGCGCTGTCCGGAATACCAAGCGTAGAAGGGCCAGAACCAGCTGCAACGAGCACGAGATCCGAATGACCATGGTAGCATCCGGCGAATTTGATAACCTTCGTGCGCTTCGTATAAGCTCGGGCCACGCGGATTGTCGTCATAACCGCCTCGGTGCCTGAGTTGACGAAGCGAACTTTATCCATAGACGGAACAGCTTCCTTCAACATGCGAGCCAGTTTGATTTCAAGCTCGGTTGGCGTGCCGTACAGGGTGCCGTTCTGTGCCGCGCGAACGATAGCCTTCGTTACATGCGGATGGGCATGACCTGTAATGATAGGGCCATAAGCAGCCAAGTAGTCAACATAGCGGTTGCCGTCTACGTCCCAGAAGTAAGCGCCTTGTGCGCGTTCCATGAAGACGGGGGCACCGCCGCCGACCGCTTTGAATGAGCGGGAAGGGCTGTTGACCCCACCGACGATATGTTGAAGCGCTTCTTCGTACAGTTGTGCAGAACGGTTGCGATTCGTAGTCATGTAGATAAATCCCCTTTATTGTGAATTAGTTTCAGATACGGATTGCGTGACATTCACTTCCAAAGCTTTTTGAATGTATTGCTTCAGCTTATCGTCGTCAATAACCCGGAGCACGGCAGCGTTGTTCACTCGTGCATCGGTGACATTGTCCATCGGCGGGAGCTG
The DNA here is from genome assembly GCF_001894745.1 of Paenibacillus sp. NAIST15-1. Taxonomy (GTDB): domain Bacteria; phylum Bacillota; class Bacilli; order Paenibacillales; family Paenibacillaceae; genus Paenibacillus_B; species Paenibacillus_B suaedae. The sequence continues at coordinate 59,853 of NZ_BBYF01000011.1, read as the reverse complement.
ATGACTCTGCCCAATCGAGCTGTCGTAGCCAAGCGCGGCCAGCTTCACGATGTCATCGGCTGATAAGTTTGTCTCGACATAGGGCGACACTTCCCTGATAAGAGAGGGGAGCTGCAGCAGGTTCCAGGTTGATTTGAGCTTGTTGGCTAATGCTCCGAGCAGATCGCGCTGCCGCTGGGTGCGAGCATAATCGGACATCGCATCATAGCGGAAGCGGGCGTACATAAGCGCCGTTTCGCCATTTAGCAGCTGCTTTCCTTTTTTTAAATCAATATCGTATTGATGCTTATCTGCCTTGCTCGTATATTTCATATCCTTCTCCACTTCAAATTCCACGCCGCCCAGCGCGTCAATCAACTTGATAAATCCGACGAAGTCTGTATACACATAATATTGAATGTCCAGTCCTGTCAAGTCGCTTGCAGTCTTCATAGCCAGCTCCGGTCCGCCATAGGCGAGCGCCGCATTGAGGCGATCCTTGCCAAAGCCAGGGATGTCAACGTATGTATCCCGCAAGAGGGAGAATAAGTTGGCGCGCTTCGTCTTCGGATCGAAGGAGGCGAGCAGAATAGAGTCTGACCGTGGGACTTCGTTAGCTTCCAGTCCGCGAGAGTCTCCGCCCAGCAGTAATATGTTGACTCTCTCTTCTCCCTGCCATTTGGGAGGCTCTATGTCGACCTTCTCTGGCACGCGATGTACGACGGGGGTGAAGCGAGAGGCTTCGGGCGGCTTCTGCAGACTGTCCAAGCTGCTGTACATGGACCACATATAATAACCGGCACCAGCCAGAAGGAATACACAAACAGAAATAAGGGCATGCTTCCAATACTTTTTCAACATATGGATCGTCCTTTCCGCATCCGGCGGCAAAGCGGCGAGAGTCATGATGTCGAATCCGGTGCATTCAGCATTCTTTCAAGTCGACCTACGTGCTATAGTAAAGGTTATGGGCAAATGCTCCGCATCTTGTCTAATCAATTATAGAATTTTTACAGAATCGAATCAATTGAATGACTTGTACCCGCGTAACGGGTCGGTGACCAGGGAAAGGGTGACAGAAGTATATATGAACGCTATTGACGTGCGGGATTTACGCAAAACGTTCCAGGTACAGAAAAATCGCGATGGACTGAAGGGAGCACTCCTTGATTTATTCAAGCGGGAATATAACGAAGTAATGGCAGTGAAGGATATCTCCTTCACGATCCCACAAGGGGAAATATGCGGATATATTGGGGAGAATGGTGCAGGCAAGTCAACGACAATCAAGATGCTGACCGGGATTCTTGTGCCAACCTCCGGTGATATTCGTGTGAACGGATTTATCCCGCATAAGGAAAGAGAGAAGTTCGTGCAGGGCATCGGCGTTGTCTTCGGGCAGCGCAGCCAGCTGTGGTGGGATATCGGCGTAATTGAATCCTTCCGGCTGCTGCGCAAAGTGTATCGCGTCTCTGAACATGATTTCAAGCAGCGGCTGGATGAGCTGGTTGAGCGTCTTGCCTTGCAGGAGCTGCTGAACCGCCCGGTACGGAAGCTGAGTCTTGGACAGCGCATGCGCTGTGAATTGGTGGCATCTCTGCTGCACCGTCCTTCTGTGCTATTTCTGGATGAACCAACGATTGGACTCGACATTGTCGTGAAGACGGAAATTCGCGAGTTCCTGAAGCAGCTGAATGCAGAGCATGGAACAACGATTTTGCTGACTACTCACGATTTGCAGGATATCGAAGCTCTATGTACGCGTGTCATTATGCTCGATGATGGACGCATTATTTATGACGGCGGATTGGACACGCTCAAGTCGACGTGGGGCAAGGGACGAGAGGTCCGTTTCCAATTTGCGAAGCCTATGCGAGCAGGTGATGTTGAGGCGCTTACGTCCGGCCTTGATGTGGAATGGACAGTTGAATCTCCTTATGAAGCGGGAGTTCTTGTGCCATTTGCCACGAATGTATCGGATGTCATAGGGCGAGTAGTAGGCGGTGCGTCGATATCGGATTTGAGCATTATTGAGACAAATACCGACGATATCGTTCGTGAGATTTACAAGGCGGGCACGGCGGAGAAGCCGGAAGGACTGAGTCCTCTCTTGGTCGTGCAGGCGCAAGAGTCGAAGATAGAAGACCTTGAGCACAAAGAAGAGAACGACAAGGAGAAGGAAGAGAAGGAAGCGGTGACTCATGGCTAGCGCATATCTAGAATTTATCCGCATTCGCTTCCTGTTGATGCTGGCTTACCGTGTTAATTACTATTCCGGCATTCTCATCTATACGCTCAACATTGGCGTGTATTATTTCACCTGGCAAGCGATCTACGGCGGACAAGGAACACTTGCAGGCTTTACGGCTGACCAGATGACGACCTACATCGCGGTATCTTGGATGGCGCGTGCCTTTTACTTCAACAACATGGATCGTGATATTGCCATGGAAATTCGAGATGGCAGCGTAGCGATCCAATTTATTCGGCCTTACAACTACCTATTCGTCAAGCTGATGCAGGCGTTCGGCGAAGGCTTGTTCCGGCTGCTGCTCTTCATGGGGCCGGGTATGGTTATCGCATGCGTTCTTTTCCCGGTGAAACTTCCGCAAGATCCGAAGCAGTGGGCGGTATTCGGCGTCATGCTGTTCATGAGCTTCCTGATCAATTCGCAGTTGAATATGCTGACAGGATTGACGGCCTTTTTCATTGAAAATAATGAGGGCATGATTCGTATGAAGCGGGTTGTCGTCGATTTGTTCTCTGGTGTTATTGTACCGATCAGCTTCTTCCCAGGTTGGCTGCTCGCGTTGAATGAATGGCTGCCATTCCAAGCGATCACGTATTTGCCGAGCTCTGTATTTACAGGCAGAGTGGTGGGCGATCAAGTGTGGGCGGCGCTCGGCATCCAATTGCTGTGGGCGGTAGTGCTTGTTATTCCAATTGTGCTGCTGTGGCGTTCCGCGCGCAGACGCTTGTTCGTGCAGGGAGGTTGATCACGATGTATTACTTCGGACTTGTTAGTGAGTATTTGAAAAACTATATTAAAACACGCCTTACCTATCGTGCAGACTTCTGGATAGAGATCGCATCGGATCTACTTTTTCAGGTCACGAATTTAATCTTCATCTTCATCGTCTTCATGCATACGCCAACATTGGCTGGCTGGACGCGTGATGAGATGGTGTTCGTCTATGGCTATTTCATGATTCCATATGGCATATTCAGCTGCTTCTTCAATCTGTGGGGGTTCAGTGAGCGATATATCGTAAAAGGGGAAATGGACCGGATATTGACGCGTCCAGCGCATAATCTATTTCAGATTCTCCTTGAAAATGTAGATCCCCCCTCCATTATCGGATCTATCGTCGGTGCAATCATGATGGGCATTTGCTGGAACAGGCTTGGTCTCGACTTCGGCATCATGGAGCTGCTCATGCTGTTTGTGATGCTGATCGGATCGGTGATGCTGTACTTCGGCATTTATTCTGCACTAACATCGATTTCATTCTATTCGGATGCGCCGACAGGCATTCTGCCGCTCGTGTGGAACATTCAGAGCTACGGTCGTTATCCGCTAACGATCTACAATCGGTTCATTCAAGTGCTGCTCACATGGATTCTGCCGTTCGCATTTGTGGGCATCATACCTGCCTCTTACTTCATGGAGGGCAAAGGATTGCAGCAGATGGCGCTCCTGACTCCGGTTGTAGGAGTTATCTTCTTCGCCCTTGGATTAACGCTGTGGAACATCGGTGTTAAGCGATACCGCGGGGCAGGATCATAATCGAATAGGTTGTCGCCTTCCAAGCCAGCAATGGGTTTGGAAGGCGATTTTTTTATACAATGGGGAGAGAATTAGAATCTAAGCCTCGTCGTTTTTGAAAAAAAGAGTGGGGGATGATAAGCTTAATGCAATAGAACGGCAGTCTTGGCTGCTGGGAAGGAGCCTCATACGAATGACTCAATCCACGCAAGTTGAACTTGGACAAGTTATCCCTGATTTTACGCTGCCGGCATCTACCGGACAGGACGTGAAGCTGAGCGACTACCGGGGCAAGAAAGTTGTGATTTATTTCTATCCGAAGGATATGACGCCAGGCTGCACACAGGAGTCATGTGATTTCCGTGATTATCATGGAGACTTTGAGAAACATGGCGTTGTCGTGCTTGGCATTAGCCCAGATCCGATCAAGTCGCATACCAAATTTATTGAGAAGCACAGCCTGCCATTCACGCTGCTGTCTGACACGGAGCATGAAGTAGCGGATCTGTTCGGAGTATGGCAGCTTAAGAAGATGTACGGCCGCGAATATTACGGCATTGTTCGCTCGACCTTCCTCATTGATGAAGAAGGCAAGCTCATCAAGGAATGGCGGAGCGTCAAGGTGAAGGGACATACGAATGAAGTGCTGGAAGCGGTACGCGAGCTCGTATAACGTCGCTTCATCTATATAGAACGGGCTGTCCTTATCAGGGGAGACACCAATGAATCAGACCCGCAAGGAAGGAAAAGACGCCTCCAAAACCACTGGGTTAGTGGAACGGAAGCGTCTTTTTTCATGCAAGTTCAAAGTAAAATGGTACACCCGATGTCAACATTGCCTGCTGGGGTAACCATTTATTTAATCGTGCCATATGTCTAGTACACACGGTGGATAACATCCTCGAAATCCGGTTCTTCCATATGGACGTCTTCCACTTCACCGAATTGACCCAAGATACGGAGTGCTTCCATGGCACTCAGCTCCTCGCGATTGCATTCCACGGTCAGAGTTTGATTGTTTAACTCACGGATACGAAGCGAGCTTGGCACGCTATTAGAGTGGTCAGGTATTTGGCATTCACTTCGATAGGTAACCGAGATGACGGTCGGCAAGCCGATGCGCTTGCGCAGGTCGTCGATTGTGCCGTCGAAGCCGAGCTTGCCATGATTAATGACGATAACGCGATTGCATAGCTGTTCGATATCGTCCATGTCATGCGTTGTCAGTAGGATCGTCTTGCCAAGCTCCTGATTAATCGTCTTCAGGAAATGGCGAATATTCTTCTTGGCGATGACGTCGAGGCCAATTGTTGGCTCATCGAGGAACAGAATGTCCGGATCATGCAGCAGCGCGGCCGCAATATCGGCGCGCATTCGCTGCCCGAGCGAGAGCTGACGTACAGGTGTATTCATAAATTCGTCCATCTCAAGCAGTTCGGTCAGCTGCTTGATGCGCTTCTGCTTCTCTGCAGGATCGAGCCCATACATAGCGGACAGAATATCATAGGAATCTCGCGTTGGGAGATCCCACCATAGTTGAGTGCGCTGTCCGAAGAGGACACCAAGCCGGCGGGTTACCTGCCGACGCGCCTTATAAGGACTTAGTCCAAATATCCGCACGTCGCCAGATGTCGGATGTAGAATACCGGACAGCATCTTAATTGTCGTAGACTTGCCTGCGCCATTCGGCCCGATATATCCGACAAATTCACCGCTATTGATCGTGAAGCTGATGCCCTGAACAGCTTCCTTCACAATCTTGTCGCGAGAGAACAGGGAGCGTATGCCCTTGAAGGCACCTTCCTTCGGGGCGGGCCGGACGAAACGTTTATGTAAATCGGTTACGGTAATCACGAGTATCCCCCTTTAATTCCGTTCGTTACGTGTGTTGCCTGTTGCTTTTTCAGGTTAATTGTGCCGCTATTACAGTCGGCTCTATACCTAGTTTCATATCAAGCTGCTGATCGAACTTCAAACCGAACTACATATCGAGTTCCATATCGGGCTCTGCATTGAGCTCAATATGGACATCAGCTTAGCTCCCTGTGCTCTGATAACGGGAAATCCCAATCTTCCACACGCGCAGGGCAATCAGGAACACGACGGCCGTAATCGCGGTGGACAGACCAATTAGCCATATGCCGGATTGATGACGCAAGATGAAGAGCGAAGGAATATAGTTCGCGAACCCGACGGGAATGATGCTAAGCAGCACTCCTTGCATCCATTTCGGATAAATGGTCATTGGGTATTGCGCTGCCGTACGAGCAGCATCCTCCGTAATGTTCTGCAATTCCTCGATACGGGTTACCCAAAAGCCGGCCGATGCGGTTAACAATCCAATGGCAAACAGCAGGACGGCACCCGATAAGATGACAAATATCGTGAGCGGTATGGCAGTCCATCCAATCTGTCCGCTGCGCATCATAACATTCATGCTGATAGTCAATATCGCGGTTCCTTGGATGAACTCTCCGAGCCTAATGGAGAAATTCTGTGACATCAGTGCCAGCAGTACAGGGACAGGACGCAGGAGCAGACTATCAAGAGCTCCGTTAACCAGATAGTTCTCCAAGTGGTGCACGTCCGAAGCAATCATTCGGTATATTGCCTTGGACAAGGATAAGATAGCATACAAATATCCAGCCTCCGCCAAGCTCCAGCCTTGAATATGGCCGAACTTCAGCAAAATGACTGCAAGCATAAGAAATTCGACGACACTGATAACGGCCGCCATTAGCGTAGAGAACCAGAAATTAAACTTGTACTGCATGCGGCTGCGAATACTTGCGCGAACAAGCAGCACATACATACGAATCCACTTCATCCGCCCTGCACCTCCACCTTGCGTCGCATAATCCCGGTAACGGCGAGACATGCGGCGGTGAATACGATGCACCACATCAGCGAACCTAACAGCGCGGACGGGGATTCCATGCCGAGATAGATTCGAGTTGGGACATAATGCAAGAACGGATAGAATGAGGCACGGCTAATGTCGGCAAGCCAAGATGGCAGCCATTCGATTGGAATGAGAAAGCCCGACAGCAGCATGCTGAACGCATAATTGACCCAGTACAGCCAGACTGATTCTGTTGTCCAGAGCGCAGCGGCTCCGATCAGATAGTTCAGGCATATTGAAATGTACGCGGCCAGCGTCAAAGCTACAGCGGTCCACACGTAAGTGATAATCGTAGAGGGGACGTGAAGCGGCATTACGAAGAAATATAAAATGTAGATCGGTAAAAACTTGTACACGAACTGGTAGGCAATTTGCCCCCATTCCTTGCTCATCAGCTGATAGAACAGATGAACGGGACGAACGAGATCAAGGGCGATCTGTCCGGTTCGGACGGACTGCTGGATGCCAAGTCCATTCGTTAGAAAGGCAGCAACCCACAAGCTGGCTTGGTTGAAAGCGACGTAGCTTACGATGCCATTCAAGCCATACTCGCCAAGCGGCCTTCCTTCGCCAATCCCTGTCCAGATCGAAATGTAGATAAATCCGAACATGAAGCTGGCGATGTTGTGCACCATATGGGCACTGCGGTATTGCAAATTACTGAGATACTTTTTGCGAGCCAAAGTAAAAAAGAGCATTCTCCACCTCCGTCATCTTCTCGTATTGCGGCGTGCCATACTAGTGATGCTAGGTGAAATGAATAAAAAGAGAGCGAGGAATATAGTACCAGATACGTTGTTGAGATGGCAAGTATTATTTTGGATGCAGCACGGAACGGCTGAAAGTTAATACTCATATTCCTGTCCTTGTTCCTATACTTGCCAATACCTAGATTTACGATATATAGTATATCTAGGTATTAAATAGATGTGGGAGGGATAATCGATATCATGCAGCCTAAGGTTAGCAAGGAACTATTAAAAGGCAGTACGGCTATGCTTATCTTGTCCATGCTGGAGAAGGAAGAAATGTATGGCTACGAGTTGTCCAAGCGATTGGAAGCCGCGTCTTCGGGATTGTTCGCTCTGAAGGAAGGGACGCTGTATCCAATTCTTCATGCACTCGAAAGTAAAGGCGAGGTGGAAGCTTATTGGAATGAGGCAAACGGCAGAGCCCGCAAATACTACCGAATTACGGATCAGGGGCGCAAGCTTCTGCAAGAGAAGACGCAAGAATGGCGCTTATTCCGTCGTTCGCTCGATCAGGTGCTGGGGGAGGTATAAGGATGCGAAGTGATCAGGAATCAAGAGTCACGCAGCATGACTCGATCCTTGAAAAATTTGTGGGTGAGGTTCTAGCTCACGTGAAGGCCAAGCACATGCACAACGAAATTCGGGCAGAACTGCAGGATCATCTATTGAACGAGATCGAGTATGGGATGGATCAAGGCATGGATGAATCATCGGCTGCGCAGCAGGCGGTTCGCAATATGGGAGAGCCTTCGGTTGTGGCGGCGCAGTTCAATCAGGTGCATCGTCCTAAGGCGCCTTGGAAGCTATGGATTTCCGTGTTGGTGTGGATTGCCATTTGTGTACTTGGATTGTTCGCTGTGCAAGCTGGGAATCCTCAAGATATTTATCGCTTATCTGCCGAGGGCTATGCATGGCGTCTAGTACCAGGGGTGGTGGCTTTCTTGTTTGCATTTTGGGTAGGTTATCTGAAATTGCAACAAGAAGCAGCATGGATATATGGCATTACGTTGTGTTTAAATGTGTATACTGTGTTTTTTCCCGTGTACATCATAAATGGGTACCCTCAATTTGGGCTTAAGGGAATTCCTATCCTTGATGGCATTCCTATCGATATCATTTATATGAGTCCGTATCTATACCTCTTATCTTTGTATTCGATGTGGAACAGAAAACCGGAGAATCCGTATCGCTCTATTCTCCAGAAAATGGTTCTTTTTATACTGCCGATCATTGTATTTCTTGTAAATGGGAATCTGCTTCAAGTGTCCACTTATCTTGTCGGAGGAATAATCGTGCTCAAGCTGGCAGGAGTGGAGAGGAAGAACATGGCGATTGCGGCCGGTGTGACACTCCTAACAGGCGGAATCTGCTATTGGTTCATAGAGAGTCTGCGCTTTATGGCCAATCGCAGATTTGGAGATTGGTTTGAAGGCTTCTGGGGTAATGGGGACGGGGCTTACACGCAAAAAATAGCACAGCAGTTATTTCGCGAAGCAGGATGGTTCGGGAACGGAGTTGAAGATATTAGCAGACTCCTTCCTTACGCCTATAGCGAAAATTTGACTGTGACCATGGTGCATATGTTTGGATGGGCAGGAGGTCTTGTATTGATAATCTGCCTTGGTGTTATCATCGTTACGATGTACAATTCAGCGCTGCTATTCCGTGATCCGTTTGCAAGAGGAATTGGTATGTGGGTGAGCGGAATGATGGGGGTTCAGAGCTTGTTGTATATCGGGGGGATTATTGGGATCATTCCCATTAATGGTGGGGGACTTCCTTTGCTCGGAGCAGGCGGGAGCGAGATTATGCTGTGGATGCTGATGCTGGGATTGTATTCCAGTGCACATTGGAAGAAAGACATGGTACCTGTTCTAAATCGATGATCTGAGTTGTGAGAGTAAGTGGATTATTGCGTTTAAGAGAGTTTGCGTTGAAGACTTACATATGCTCGTATTAGCAGCAACGAGGAAAAGGTGACATCCAATCGATGTCGCCTTTTTTTGAATAGGAAAATGTTGTTATTCAACGGATGAAATCGTATGATCAAGGAGTAGCCGCAATGAAATGAAGGTGGCACCCATTCGGTGTCATCTTTTTTTATTTCCGCCATATAATCTAGCAATAGGGTAATAGAAACAAGGACAAGCCCACGATTGACTGCACTACGAGAGGGAAGAAGGAGACGATGATAATGATGAATGACAAGTTGAAATCGGTAATGATTACGGCGCTATGCGCCTTGCTTGTTCTGATTGGAACGTTGACGTTCGTAGATGGACAGACGCCAACGGAGCATATCGCTTATGCTTCGTCAGGGCATGAGGTGGATAGGCATGAATCTAGTTCACATACACTGGTGGGGGTCGGAGATCAGACTTCTGTGTTGTCAGCGGCTGTTTCTTCACTGATTGCAGGGCAACAGGTTGGTGTTGAGCCTGCGGCTGCACTGGTTCTAGTAAGCAGCAAGAGCAAGTCTGAAGTCCCTGCCAATAAGCCGGATAAGGTCGTGTATCTGACATTCGACGACGGACCAAGTGTACATACGAAAGAAGTACTCGATATTTTGCAGCAGGAGAAAGTGAAGGGCACGTTCTTCGTATTAGGTCAGCAAGCAGAACGGAACCCCAAGCTAGTGGAGCGAATTGTAAATGAAGGCCATGCATTAGGCAATCATAGTTATAATCATGATTATTCAGAGCTGTACAGTGATTTTCGTAAATTCTGGAGTCAAATCAAGCGTACAGGCGAGGTTATTAAGAAGATCGTAGGCTATGAGCCAGAACTTGTTCGTGCTCCAGGCGGTACATTTTTGAACTTCGACAAGCAGTATTTCGATTTGATGAATCAAGCAGGCTATCTCGTCTATGACTGGCATGTAGACAGCAACGACTCGAAGCGGCGCGGTGTTCCTGCGAAGGAGATTGTTCAAGGCGTCAAAGACGGTGCTCTGCTTCCTTCAACCGTCGTGCTCATGCATGATGGGGTGGGACATGGCGAGACGGTGAAGGCACTGCCGGAAATTATTCGCTACTACAAAACGAAGGGGTATACCTTTGATGTGCTCTCTTCTTATGTGAAACCTGTGCAGTTCAAGCTGGCTGCCAAGCAGCGCTGGTCGAGAACCTCCGTAAGTAAAGCATGGATAGAGGCCAACGTGAAGCCGATTCAGACAGTGAGCAATGATAAGGCACAGAAGCCGGGTCAAAAGCCAGATCAGAAGCCAGACACAACCGCAGGCGGCACACCGGATCCGAAGACGAATCAGAAGCCTGCTGAACCAGTGAAGCTGGACAGACAACTGACGATTGCGACGGAGCAAGGCGAACTTGAATTTGCGCCGGATCAGTTCATGAGTTATCAGGATCTTACCTATGTTCCGCTTCGTATGCTGGTGGAGCGATTGAACGGTACCGTGAAATGGAATACAGAATTGGAACGGGTAGATATTGAGTGGAACAATAGTTTGGTTGGCATTGATGTACGAGCGGGCAAGATGGAGTTGATTGGTCAATCAGGAGAGGACGGTGAGGTGAAGGTGCAGCCTCTTCGTATTGTGACCGAGAAGTATGTAACATGGGTGCCATTAAGGCAAGTGTTGGATGCATTCGGTGTAAAGATGACTAGTTATATGCTGTCCCCGCTTAAACCAATAGAGAAGCAAGAGTAGTTGGAATAAAGAGTAGATGTATGATGAAAATGTACCTGCTATGGATAAGAGAATGCAAAATTGATAGGTTTGAAAACAAATAGCTTGGGCGACACTGGTATATAGAACGGCCCGGGACGATTACAGGACGTGCAGAGGCACGCGGGAATCGTTCCGGGCTTTTTTTGTCATGTTGTTGTCTATGAATTGCACAGAAAAGAAAGTTAAAAATGATATACACCGTTCAGAGTTGATAGGGAGGGAATCGCATGACGAATGAATGGAGTGTTAGTGGTGGACAGCGTCCCCAGCGGGATACAGATGTGTGGCTGGCCGAGTTCGCGCAGCGGGGCTGGATTGCTTATCTGGAACGTATGGAGCAGGTCATTGTGGGCAAGAGAGAAGTGATTACGATGGCGGGGCTTGCGATGATAAGCGGGGGACATATTCTACTTGAGGATGTGCCTGGGGTTGGGAAGACGGTACTGGCACGTGCCATGGCGCGAGTGACAGGGGGGGCCTTCCGTCGTATTCAGATGACCCCGGATATGATGCCTGCTGATATTACGGGCAGTATGGTTTGGGAGCCAAGCAGCGGTGAGCTGCGCTACAGCGAAGGAGCACTCCAGGCGAATGTAGTGCTCGCTGATGAGTTGAACCGAGCCCCTGCTAGGACGCAGTCAGCTCTGCTTGAAGCGATGGAGGAGCGGATGGTGACCGTGGACGGCATGACGCGTCCACTTCCAGATCCATTTATGCTGATCGGTACTCAGAATCCGCAGTATTTCGAAGGTACGTATCGGATGCCGGAGGCGGAAGCAGATCGTTTCATGATGCGATTATCTATTGGATATCCGCATGCTGAACATGAGGCAGATATGCTGCTCCGCCAGCGAGAAGAGCATCCATTGTTGCGTGTTAAGCCATTATGGACTCCAGAGGAATGGCGCTTACTCGTGCGGCGCGTGCATATGGTGCATGTAGATGAAGCACTGTGCCGCTATATGGCGGATCTGGCGCTGGCGACTCGTACTCATGAATCGGTAGCGCTCGGGGTCAGTCCCCGGGGAACGCTTGCGTTGATGCGCGCAGCACAGGCACATGCTTGGGTAGAGGGACGAACTTATGCCGTGCCGGACGATGTGAAGGCTGTTGCAGTCTATGTATTGGCGCATCGGCTGCAGCTCCACAACCATGCCATACGAGCAGGCATTGTGGCTGAGGAAATTGTGTTGGAGGTGCTGGGTCACACAGCTGTACCCGGATTCCCATCAGGTTCTGCAGGCAAGAAGGGGACGAGCGGAGGTGGTTCGTCAGCCTCTACGAGTCTGGCTGGAAGGACTAGACAAGCTTCCACTTATCGTACACATGCAAGGGATGTGCAGTTCCCATCTGTTCAAGGAGAGCAGACGAACTCACGCCAAGAAGGGAAGCGCATATGGTTCGGAGGAGATTATCAATGAAGCAAGCGCTAAGACATCTATTCACAGCTATCGGCTGCTTGGCGCTGGCGTGGATCGGGTTTCAACGGGAAAGTGCTGCAGTCTGCTTCCTGGCAGCCATATTGGGTGTCATGTTGCTTAGCAGCGCCCGTTCTTATTGGATAGGAAGCAGGCTACGCTCGGTGCAGACTGTACACCAACCGATTATTCCGCAGCGCAATGAGAACAGGAACATGGTATTTCTCGTCACCATGACAATGAAGCGTCCGTTTCCCGTATTGTGGCTGCGAGTGACAGAGTTCTGGACTCGTACAGGAGGGGAAGGAGGGGCGTGGATGTGTCGACGACTTCTATTTCCTCGCCGCCGCCAATCTCTTACTTTTACCTCATCCTTTGCAGGGGCTCCGCGAGGTGTATATGAGCTTACCCGCATTGAGCTTCAGTATGGGGATGTATTCGGTTGGTTCAAGCACAATGTAATCATCTGTCCGAGTGAAGAGAATGCGCCTGTATGTATTATGGCGCCTGATCTCAGCACAGGAAATGGGTCGGCTAACGAGCAATATGCAATGGAAATTACGGAAAGCTTGGGAGGCCCTGAGGACACAAGCATCTTTGGGACGACTGAGCGACAACTAGACTCAGAGCTGTTCTCCCCATCCTTATATGGAGAAGGGGGCGAGCCGTGCACAGCAGTGAAGAGTGGGATGCGAAGTGCTGAGCTTCGAACGTACCGTGCCGGAGATCAATGGAGATCTATTGACTGGAGAATGTATGCGAAGCGCCGATTGCTTGCAGTTCGTGTTCCTGAAGCGGGACAACTCGAACAATGGGATATTGCAGTGGATGATACAGGGTGGCGGAATGAGCTGACTCAGCATACGACGAACATGAACTCAAAAACAAATACGAACATAAATAAAAACACAAACAAAAGTACAAATACCAAAACAACTGCGAATAAGAAATCGAGCGCGAAGGCAAGTATGGGTGACTTGCAAAAGAAAACGAAGCTCTTGCAACAGATGGAAGCAACGGTTTCTGCGGCAGCAGCCCTTGTAAGACAGAAGATGGAAGCGGGACATACCGTTCGCTTATTCTGGATCAGTGATGGAGCTAGTGTGCATGGTGCTCGGAATGCTATTATCGCACTCGCTGCCGAGCAGCTGGGCAAGCGTGTAGAACACCGTTGGAACTATGAAGAGGGAGCTCCTTCGATGGTGCATGCAAATGCAGCAGTCTCTAGAAGGCTTGCCGTTGTAAGTTGGGACAGACACTCCCAGAAGTGGGGGGCTGCACAGCATTTTACAGGGCTTCACCAAGTGGATCAATGGCTGAATGCTGACGAGATCCACCGATTCGAGCCATCAGCGACTAGAATTGTGGGCAGCCAGAACACAGCGAATGCGAGTGTCTCGGCGGCAGCAAGTGAGCGAGTCGGAGTGAGAGGCAGTGACCGAATGAACGATAGTGAGAACCGAGGTGAGTATCGTGTATCTACCGACAGTTGGACGACAGCACAAGGTTAAATCGCAACCGCTGCATACGTCTGCGGATCCAAGCAGCAAGCTTACCTGGTTGATGCGTTGGAAGGCAGCTGGATTTACTGTACTGCTTTTCGCCTTGTTCGCGGAGTGGTTCTATCCCCTGCAAGAGGTGGGACGCAATATTGACTTGAGCGATGTTCGCCCATTTCTCGCTGCGGTGGCGATATATTTGCTTCTTGGCTTGATTGTTCACCATACTGCACTGTCTGTGGTTCTGTATGGGGTGGTGGCGATTGGAACGACCGCTTGGATGTTCGGCTCCGTTCGAGTACTTCCCCATGCGTCAGATTCCTGGCTAATGGGTGAAGGGTTTATCCGTTCTTTGTTGACAGGCTTAGGCAGAATCGGTACCGCACTGCGCGCAGATATCAATGGCTGGATGGATGGCCATTGGATGAACACAAGTGGTGAATTGCGGACACTGCTGCTTCTCATCGGTTGGGCGATGCTGGCGTCATCGATTCAATCGCTTATGTTAAGCCGCAGGACGGTGCTCTTTTTTACGGTGTCAACAATTGTTTATTTATTCGGATTCGAATTGGGATTCGGTATCGAAATAACGGGATCGATCGCGCGATCGGTTGGCTGGGGGTTGCTCTTGTCAGCGTGGCTGTATTTGGATGAACAGTTGGAATCTGATACAGAACGCTCACGCATTGGACATTGGCCATTTAGCTGGTTGTTGTGCGCCTTGCTGCTGTCCTTAGCCGTGGTTGGGATTGCTGAAGGAATCAGGCAGGTGTATGCATGGCCGAAGCCAATGCCGCTGGCATCGTTCGAAGCATTGACGCAGTCATTACAACCAAATGATTTGGCGGAACGAGGCAGGGTAAGCAAGGGCGGGAATAACGGATCGGCTGTAGAGGGGCAGGATCAAGTCCGTACATCGATGATGGTAACAGGCTATAGCACAGACGACTCTGAGCTGGGGCGTCCATTGCTTGACAATAATGAGGAATGGTTCACCGCGATATCTCCTGAGCCTACGTATTGGCGGGGAGAGAGCAAATCCATCTATACGGGGAGGGGCTGGACGAGCCCACAAAAGGGAGAAGAGAAAATTGAACTGTCAAGCTCTTTGAAATTAGACCAAACGGGTGGGCATGAAGGGTGGTCGGAACCTTTTCAACAGACGATTATATGGAAGGGGTTCAAGCCGAAGTATCCCTTGCTGTTCGGAGGGGTTCCTGAGCGGATAACCTCTTGGGTTCCTAATGCTAATGCAGAAGAGGCTGGGAATGAAGTTCCTTCACAGTATTTCGTCCGTTATAATTCTCTATCTGAACGGTATGGAGCTGACATCGGCATATCGGATACGACGGGGATTCCTTTAACCTATCAGTATGAGACAAGGGTGTTTCGTTTTCAGACAGAACTGCTTCAATCAGCACCGGAGAAGACTTGGCCGGATGATATACGTGCGGCGGGATTGCAGCTGCCAGAGGCGCTTCCGAATCGCGTTCGTGAGCTAGGTAAACGCATTACAGCTGGGGCGGACAGTCAATATGACAAGGTTCGGAGGGTGCAGCAGTTTTTGCAGCAGGAATACATGTATACCAAGTCGGACACAACCGTCCCGCCAGCCGGAAGGGATTTTGTTGATTATTTTCTGTTCGACTCGAGGAAGGGGTATTGCAATCATTTCTCGACATCAATGGCCGTGCTGCTTCGCACTCAGGGCATTCCAGCCCGCTGGGTGAAGGGGTTCGCTCCGGGAGAAGCTGATTCGCCTGGACATTACACAATTCGAGGGACGGATGCTCATTCCTGGGTTGAGGTGTATTTCGCCTCCATAGGATGGGTGCCGTTTGAAGCGACTCCGCCTATAGGCGTACCAGGAGGCTCTGTGGCTGCTTCGAATCCTGACGTCATTACGGCTTCTACTCCCATAAGCGAAGGTACGGGCGGATTATCTACTGCTGCATCAGAACAAGCCGGGTACCGTACGCCACCAGAGGTTGTCGCGATGTTGGACGATGCAGCAGCCGAGAAGACTGGAGAGGGTTGGGGCGCGGTTCGTCAGTTCGGAAACAAGATCGCACAATGGTGGGACGCTAGAGTACAGGCCACTCGTACCCATATTGAGCAGGAATGGTATACGCTTCAGCGTATTCCCGAGGAATGGACAAGCGAGGCTTCCCACAGTGGGATTGGTACAGCGTTGCTATCCCTTGTCCGCAAGGCGGTTACACAAATGCCAGTTCTCCTATTTGGCGGCGTGATCTTTATCGTGTTTCTATTGCTCACTATGAAATGGGCGATGCAGCGCAATGCGATGCAGCGCAAACTTCGCCGACTGGTGCATGCGCAGCAGCACAGCTTCCGTATGAGTCGCGTACAGGAAATGGGGCGTATCGCTTGGTCGCTTGTCGAGCGCAAATACGGTGCTAAGCCATGTGGAATGACATGGAATGAGTATGCTGGGCAAGCTGCCAGAACTCGTATTCCATCTGCAAGCAATCCGACACGCCATACAGAACATCAAGACTTGGAGCGTGATAAGGAACCGCTAGATCAATTTATAACTGCATGCAATTTGCTTTTCTTCGGGGGGCAGCAAGGGAATGCAGCTGTACAGCAGCAGTTTGTTGATGGCTGTGCACGAGTGCTTCGCGACTGTAATCGAGATAAGCGATGAATCCTCCAATTAGGGAGGATTCATTTTTTTATTTCCGCTGATTATCATGGAGACTTATGCCTGATAGGAATTACGCAGATTTTTTTCTCTTGGAGATTCGACGATTTTGCCAAGATGTTTTGCTTCGTACACGCTTCTTGGCAAGCACGCCTCCTCTAAGAGGACGTTTGCGGAGACGTCTATTGATGCGCTTATTGATACGTCTACTGCTGCGTTGAGTAAGTCTGGCACCGGAGCGCGCGGTTCTACGTTTTCTTTTTTTACCGTATTTGCGAGTCCGTATGGAAGTGGAGGAAGCGGTTCTGCGTTTACGTGGGTAGTGAACTGGAGCAGCACTCTCCTTAGCAGTAGGGATAGACATAGATGCATCAGTCCAATATCGAAGATCGCCATGGGTGCGAATGGTTGGCAGCTGTCCATAATGGACCAAGTGAAGAGCACCGCGCTTGTGCAGGCTCGCAAGGTGGGCGGCAATTTGGGGATCGAGGAAGACCTGCAATTCCTCTTCTCTCGCTGTCGTCCACGTCGATAAGCGCCTAACATCGTCATCCACATATCCAGGGTGGCATAGAATCTCCGTGATTCCTTGCGGGGCATTGTTCACCAGCTTCAAGAGCAGGGATACACCTGTGTCTTTGCTAAATGTGTGCATCATTAGCGTGTCCGCAACCCATGGAAGTTCGTGATCTGGCCTACTAGGGTGCACACGCACAGGAAGCTGCTCCTGTTGAGCCAGGCGTTTGACCCATGCGTATACGCCTTGACTATAGAAATGGATATGGTGGTGCGAATCAATATGGGTAGGATGAAGACCATGCTGTACCATGCGCTGATACTGATTGTCGAGTTCAAGTGAGATATCTTGCTCAGTCCAATCATCCAGCATGCCGTGGAAGGAGCCGTCCTCTCGTACGAGAGAAGGGATAAGAGCTGGATCGGTAACAGGCGAGCCATAGGTTAAATTGCAGTGCAGTCCCACTCCGAGTGAGGGGGTAGAGCGAGCAATGGACACAGCATCGAGGAAGCCAGGAGTGTTGATCATTAAGGACGCACTGCTGACTGTTCCAAGCCGGTGAGCTTCCAAGATACCGCGATTCACGCTGTTCGATAGACCGAGGTCGTCAGCATTAATGATTACATATCGAGACAATGACAATCCCACCTTCTATTGTTTTAGTACTAATAGATGATGAGGCGGGTGCAAAGGAAAGTGCAATTGTCCACATATCCATAAAATAGCTGACAATTAAAAAGGAGACCAAGCCCTATGCCCGGTCTCGATTATTTGCTCACGGTAGGGTAATGAAGCAGTGTGATATAGCGGATTACTTCATCCGTATTATTGGTGTATGTATGACTTTCGTTCGCGGTGAAACGGAGCGCCATATTCGGTTCGAGGATATACGTGTTCCCGCCAATGCCGACTTGAAGCTGTCCATTCATGACCATGATGAATTCATCGACACCCTCGTAATGCGGTTCGGAAGTATAGCTGCAGCCCGGCTCGATGACGACGCTGTATACTTCAAATCCTTTATCCTGCTCGAACGGGAAAATTGGATATGCGCGGTAATCCCCATCCTCCTCCACAAGGGGCGTCGTTTCGTCCATGTGCACAACAGTGACATTCGGTGTTGACTCTTCCATTAAAGTTGCAAATGAAATACGGAGTCCATTCACAATTTTCCATAATACAGATATGGTCGGATTGGATTCTCCGCGCTCGATTTGCCCCAGCATGCCCTTGCTGACTCCACTCATTTCGGATACTTGATCAAGGCTAAGGCCCCGTGATTTGCGTATTTCTTGTAGATTCTTGCCGATTTTCTTATGTATCGGTTCTGACATGGGATACTCCTCTCTGGTTGTCCATCCAATCCGTTCCAAAATCATACAAATCACCATGTACAATATAACGCACAAACGTATAATATATTATACAGGAAAATGTTAGAAATATTTACTGCTTCTATTGTAAGAAAAAATCGAGGAAGGGGCAATCAGTTTATGACCCAAACGATGATCGGATTAGTAAAGGCGGAGCGCAAGCCTGGGGCAGTTCTAAAAGAGGTGCCTATACCTACTTATGGCCCCCATGATGTGCTTGTTCGAGTGAAGGCCTCATCGATATGCGGAACGGACGTCCATATCTACAAGTGGGATGATTGGGCAGCTCGCACGGTCGTTACACCTAATGTATTTGGACATGAATTTGCGGGAATCGTCACTGCTGTCGGCAGTGAAGTGACAAATGTGAAGCCAGGGGATTACGTGTCTGGCGAGGGGCATGTGGTCTGTGGAATGTGCAAGGCATGTCGAACAGGCAATGCGCACGTATGCGCGAATACGCGCAGCTTCGGCATTACGATCCCGGGCTGCTTCGCAGAATATGCGGTCGTACGGGACAGTAATGTCATCCATAATGATCCAAACCTACCTCCGCATATCGCTTGCCTGCAAGATCCGCTTGGCAATGCGGTACAGGCAGCGTTATCCGGGGACATTGTCGGCAAGAGTGTTGCAGTTATCGGCGTTGGTCCGATTGGAATGATGGCGATTGCGGTGGCGAAGGCGTGCGGCAGTGGAACGGTATTTGCCGTTGACATTAATTCGTATCGCTTGGAAATGGCAAAGGCAATGGGAGCCGATGTTGTCATTAATAGTGCGGAAGAGCCGATGGTGGAGAGCTTGATGCAGCATACAGGCGGAGAAGGCGTCGAGGTTGTGCTTGAAATGTCAGGTCATCCTGGAGCGATTCGCGATGCTTTGAAAGCGGCTGCACAGGCAGCGCGCGTATCGCTGCTAGGCATACCTACGGAGGAAGTGCCATTCGACCTGGCACGGGATATCATTTTCAAAGGTCTGCATATTGAAGGCATTACAGGACGGCGCATGTTCGATACCTGGTATCAAATTAAGGGACTGTTGAGTCGTGGCCGTTTGAATTTGGAGCCGCTCGTTACACATCATTTCCGGCTTGATCAATATGAAGAGGCGTTTGAGTTGATGGCTTCCGGCAAATGCGGAAAAATTGTGTTTTCCCACGACGTGGATCAAGCGCTATAACTGGCGTAAATGAAATGTACTGTAATATCAAATTTAGGAGGTTGGCAAAATGGCAGGGTTTGAAGTGATTGAAGGACAATTGAACAGCCTGAAGGAGGAAGGTCGCTATCGCCCGCTCTCTATATGGGAGGGAGGCTCCGATTCCTGGATGACCTTGCAGAATGGACGGCGCGTTCTGCAAATGTCCTCGAACAATTATTTGGGATTGACGAAGCACCCAGCGCTCAAGCAAGCCGCTATTGAAGCTATTGAAGCTTATGGGGTTGGGGCAGGCTCTGTTCGCACCATTACAGGAACACTCGACATTCACGACAGGCTGGAGCGGCGCTTAGCAGAATTCAAGGGGACAGAAGCGACGCTTGTATTCCAATCCGGATTCACGACAAACCAAGGAGTGCTATCTTCTATTCTTGGTCCAGATGATGTGGTTATTAGTGATGAGCTGAATCATGCAAGTATTATCGATGGCATCCGACTGACAAAAACAAATAAGAAAATATATGCCCATAAAGATATGAATCAGCTTGAAGAGGTGTTGAAGGCATCAGGCTCATTCCGCCAGCGAATTGTTGTGACGGACGGCGTATTCAGTATGGATGGCGATATAGCTCCGCTGCCTAGCATTGTAGAACTTGCAGAACGTTATGATGCGCTCGTCTATGTCGATGATGCACATGCAAGCGGCGTGCTTGGCAAATGCGGCAAAGGCTCCACGGATCACTTTGGATTGCACGGACGGGTGCATATTCAGGTAGGAACCTTATCGAAGGCAATCGGCGCAGTTGGAGGCTATGTAGCAAGCTCTCAAGTGCTAAAGGATTACTTGACTCACACGGCGCGTTCGTTCTTGTTCAGCACGTCGTTGCCTCCATCTGTCGCTGCAACTTGTCTTGCCGCGATTGATGTTCTGCAGCATGAACCGGAGCTGACAGAGCGGTTGTGGAGCAATGCGAATTCATTCCGTACGTCTTTGCAGCAGGCGGGGTTCGATACGGGTGAGAGCCAGACACCGATTATTCCAATCATCGTTGGCGACCCAGCTCGTACAATGGCATTTTCACAGCGATTATTGGAAGAGGGGATATGTGCTCAAGGCATTGTATACCCGACAGTCGCACTGGAGCGAGGGCGTGTTCGTTTGATTGTGACGGCTCAGCATACAGCGGAGGACTTGGCATTTGCGCTTGAAGCGCTGAAGAGAGTGGGCAGTGAATTTGGCATGATCTAATTTCAAAACACCATTTGTGAAGCCAGTCGTCGAAATTCAATTGGCGACTGGTTATTTAATTTTGTTTGAATGTGATGAAAGCAATTTCGAAAGGTCTGCTCAGCGATTAGCTCACTCTTGTTGTAAATGCAAAAACACCTCCAAGGCTGTCTCTATATCTTCCGATATTGAGCATTTTCTTGAAGGTGCTTTGATTCATTCCACTCTATGGGGTCAGTCCAATGTTATTTTTTCACCACTGCTTTCAAAATATCAGTCATCTGCTCTTTTGTCATATCCGAATGGGTAGTAATACTGTAATAGTATTTGCCGGTACCATACCAAAAAACATATCTGTTAACAGGTTGACCAGTAGTAGGCGGCGTTTCGTAACTGAAGCCTTTCAGTTTGGCAAATTCCTCGTCGGCCGTATACTGATTGAAGATTAGCGTGTCTTTGCCATTCGTATACTCAAGACGGATGCCTCCCGGCTCTTTCCAATCAAGCTTTTTCGTGTAAACGGGTTTACCGCTCTTTTTACCTTCGACTCTCAGATCATCAAAGAATTTTTTCTCGATTTCACTTTTTCCATCCGGCCTTGGACTGTCAATGACCGCTTTAGAAAACGTATATCCCTCCGGCAAGTTGGAAGGTTGCTGCAAGATGGGACTGTTCAAAGTAGAAGCCTTTTTAACGTAATCCTCATAGGTTGAGAATGCAAGTTTCTTGCCAAAAGGTTCAAATTCCAGTCCGTTGTTCAGGTTCTTGTATTTGTAATACATGATGTAAAGATCACCCGGCTCCTTGGGCAGTTCTCCCACTCTCTTTCTCTCACTTGCGATAAACTCTCTTTCATCCGCAGATATAGCTTTGGCTGCATCTTCCGCTTTTTTTATAGCTTTCTCCATTTCTTTCTTGTAAAGCTCGCGATCCTCGCGATCGATAACACCTGCGGGATAGATAATATCTGGCTCATGATTCACTGTGGCGTTTGAACCCAGTTCCGATTGTACGGAAGTCGCTTGTGGTACGCTCTCTGCCTTGCTTTCCTTTGCATTTACCAACGTCACGCTACCAAGCGTGAGAATCGTCGCCAACCCTAGAATGGACAGGTGATATGATTTTTTGTTAAATTGTTTGATCATTGTAAGTCTCCTTTTCATTTGTTTATGTGTGGCTGACAAGCCGGCAAGTCCTGGTTGAGGACGGTTTCCTGAAAAATGCTCTAGCACATGGATAATCGTCTGCCCGTATGCATTGTTTTGCTGCGGACTCATCCGATCCAGCACGCATGCATCACAGGCCATCTCCTGATCCTGTCTTGCTTTATGTACGGCTAGCCATAATAATGGATTAAACCAATGGAAGATCAAGATGATGAACATGACCCAGTTCACCGCCACGTCCCGCCGCCGGATATGGGCGAATTCATGCGCCAGAATATACTGAAGTTGATCCTTTTTTAACGTGATGAGCAGACTTGGAGAAATGACGATCGCAGGCTTAATAAAACCGACCACGGCAGGTCCTGGAATCCTTTCAGAAGCCACGAACTGCACTTTGCGCTTCACACCGAACAACTGCTTCGTCTCGTGAAACGATGCCGATAGATAAGGTGTTTTGATAGGGTGCCCTGCTCGTAGTGCTTGTTTCAATCGAAGCTGATCGAATACCGTTTTGGCGGCAAGAAGCAGAACACCTGCAAGCCAGATGAGCATCAAGACATCGGCAAAGTTCATTTGCTTGATCCTATTCCACCCAAAGCGGCTCTCTTGTACGGTTCCAGATTCATGAGGTGGATCTGATACGATAGTCTTCCGAATAGGGTCGCTTTTCTCCGAGTTGAAAGATCGCCCTCCATGAACTGCTGATTCGTTTTTCCTCCCAGCATCTATCCAATATTCGCGCCAAGATGATGGATCTTGAGTCTGCTTATGAATACCGGGTACTATGGCCTCCAAAGATAAAATATTGTACAAGCTAAGTGAAGATTCCGGCGCCCAAGGGAGCAGTAAACGAATCGCCACAGGAACCCAAAGTAAATATTTCCACCTGGCTTCAAGCTTGTTTTTCAATAGAACTTGCAGGATGAGTACAAGTACGACCAGAATGCTGGCCATGAATGATCCGCGAATCACCCAGCCAAAAACCGACAATAAAGTTGGATGTATTGAAGGACTCATCAGGTATCTCTCTTTTCTTCACCGTCGCTGTAGTTTTCGTCAAATAAAGCCTTTAGATCCTCGATTTCCTGCGCATTCAGCTTTTTATCCTCCAAAAAATTAGCAAGCATCGGCTTTAATGCTCCGCCATACAGTTTTTTCATAAAGGATTTGGTTTCGGATTGCAGGTATTCCTGTTCGCTGACGGCAGGAAAAAATAGTTGGGTACGCTTTGCCACCTTTTCAAGCTTGGCACCTGCCGCTCCCTTCTGCACCAGCCGACTGAGAAGCGTCCGGGTCGTATTCGGGCTCCACCCCATGTGAATCGTCATTTGTTTTACGACCTCACTGGAAGGGCAATCTGGAATCGTCCACAACACGCGCATAATTTCCAGCTCTGCATCCGTAATGGGTGGGATTTGGTTCATGCATGAAACCTCCAAAGTCAATTCAATCAGACTACAAATGTTATTTTTTCACCACTGCTTTCAAAATTTCAATCATCTGCTCTTTGGTCATATCCGACTGAGTAGCAATACTGTAATAGTATTTGCCGGTACCATACCAAAAAACGTATCTATTAACATGTTTACCAGTAGTAGGGGGCGTTTCGTAACTGAAACCTTTCAGCTTAGAAAATTCCTCGTCGGCCGTATACTGATTGAAGGTTAGTGTGTCTTTGCCATTCGTATACTCAAGACGGATGGCTCCCGGCTCTTTCCAATCTAACTTTTTCGTGTAAACGGGTTTTCCGCTCCTTCTACCTTCGGCCCTCAGATCATCAAAGAATTTTTTCTCGACTTCACTTTTTATGTTCGCAATTGGATTTTCAATGGCCGCTTTAGAAAACGTATATCCCTCCGGCAAGTTGGAAGGTTGCTGCAAGATGGTACCGTTCAAAGTAGAAGCC
This sequence comes from Paenibacillus sp. NAIST15-1, assembly GCF_001894745.1. Classification (GTDB taxonomy): domain Bacteria; phylum Bacillota; class Bacilli; order Paenibacillales; family Paenibacillaceae; genus Paenibacillus_B; species Paenibacillus_B suaedae. The sequence goes on along the minus strand of NZ_BBYF01000011.1, from coordinate 35,833 downwards.
TTTTTAACGTAATCCTCATAGGTTGAGAATACAAAACCCTTGCCAAAAGGTGCAAATTCCAGTCCGTAGTTCAGGTTCTTGTATTTGAAGTACATGATGTAAAGATCGCCCGGCTCCTTGGGCAGTTCTCTCACTCTCTTCACCTCACTTTCAACAAACTTTTTTTCTTCGGCATTTGGAGCCTTGCTATTAGCTTCTTTTGCTGTAGTTTTTTGGGCCGGCTGGGAGGATGCCGCCTCCGCAGCGAGGTTTACCGAAGAACCCAGTAATAAAACACTGCCTAGTGCTGCGATTGCTACCTTTGATGATGTCTTCACATTGTCACTCCTCTCTAAGTGTTTGTTCATGAAACTACAACCGTAGTTAACATATATACTACAACCGTAGTTAACCTATATACTACAACTGTAGTTAAATGATGTCAACATGCTTTATTGCAAAGTTCTTTCTCACTATTGTTTAAGCTGCCAGTTGGAGAAAACATGGAGCATAACTTCCTTACAGCCTGTTATGTAAGCGTTGTATATTCAAGCATGCTTCTAAGTAGCGAATTCAAAATAATTATAGACCAATGTATAGAAATAACTATTATTCAATGAAATCATGCAGTATAATACGTAGAAATACATACATATACATCGCAAAAGGACTTCATTATGGAGAAAATTTAGAAACGAAAAATGTGCGCGAACCGTGGAATAACAGTGATTAATGACTTCTGGTTGTGTACAGAAACGCACGGAGTTATCGATAGCTCATAAATGTATAATTATGAATCTCCCTACGGGAATGCGAATGAACCATTTCAACGTAGAATCGACCCTCACCCAATGACCAATCGTAAACTATTCTAACATCATCGACCCAGCATAAACGATTTTGACAGCAAGCCCTTTTCTTCACAAAAGGAAGACAGTAAGCAAAAAAAAGAGATAATCGAGTGTGTGGTGAAGTTTCCCTTGGCTTTTATAGTCAATTCCCGGGAAATCAGATCTTTTAATTGAAAATCGACGCATTTTTATTGTGTACATAAATTTACCACTGGCTTATAATAAGGCCTATAAAATTCCTACTGAGCTTATAGGAATAGTTGAAAATAAACTTGTTCATTTCAGGAGGGTCAACATGAAGAAAACATTGCTTCTTCTCTTATCTTTAACGATGGCTAGCAGCTTGTTATTGACAGCTTGCTCGAATGACAGTGCGGCACCTGCAGACAAAGGACAAAGTCAGGTGTCATCCAACAATTCTAGCTCAGGAGAGACACAGACACCTCCTGTGGAAGTGTTGACAGAGCTTGTCAGCGCTTCAGATATGTCGAAGCTTCCAGAACAAGCAAAGAAACGCACAGATACGATTATTGTTGGTCTGACAGACCCGAGCGGCGCATTTACTCCTTACTTCCAGCAAAGTGGCTATGACGGCAACGTTTCCTCCATTTTGTACACACCTCTCGTGACGAATGATGAGAAAGGCTTGCCGATTCCGGGCTTGGCTGAGAAGTGGGAAATTACAGAGGACGGAAAAATCTTTACGTTCCATCTGCGCAAAGGCTTGAAGTTCAGTGACGGCTCACCGATTACGGCAGATGATGTTGCTTTCACGTGGACGCTTGTAAATGACAAGGGTTACACAGGTGAAGAAGATTTGTCCCTTATCGGCATCGTTGGGGCAAAAGAATATAAAGAAGGCAAGGCGACTTTGATTTCGGGCATCAAGGTGATTGATCCAAATACGATCTCTGTCACTTTGGAAAAAGGAAACTCTCAGGCGCTGTCGATCCTTGGGGGTGACGTGCTGTCCAAGGCTTATTACGGCAAGGATTACAAGCAGGGACAGTCTCTGGACTATATTAAGAACCTGCACGCGAATCCGGTTGGAACAGGCCCATACAAGCTGGAGAAGTTTATCCCAGGCCAAGAGGTACGCTTTGTTGCTAACGAAAACTATTTCAAAGGCAAGCCAAAGACCGAACACTTTATCTACAAAACAACAGAAGGCGACACGTGGCAGTTTATTGAAACAGGCGAGCAGGACTATGGGGCCTTTACTGCAACGCAAGAAAATATTGATAAGCTGAAGTCATTGGGCTTCTTGAATCTTGTGCCGGCTACAGCAAGCAACTACGGCTTCCTGTCATTTAACCATGAGCACGATACTTTCAAAGACAAACGCGTTCGTCAGGCACTGACTTACGGACTAGACCGTCAATCCATCTTTGTAGACGCGAACCAAGGTGCAGGTCAAGTGGCGAATATTCCGAGCCCGCCAACATCTTGGGCATATACGGAAGAAGGCATTAACCCGTACAACTATGATCCGGAAAAAGCAAAAGCCTTGCTTGACGAAGCTGGTTGGAAAGCTGGCGGGGACGGAATCCGTGAGAAGGACGGTAAAAAGCTGAAGCTTCACTTTATCGGCTCGAAGAGCAAGGGGAATGACCTGTTCGTCACGATTGCGAAGGAAAACTATGCAGCGATTGGGGTTCAATTCGAGCCAGAGCTGTTCGCAGACTTCAATGCGCTAGGTGCGAAGGCTGACAGCGGCGATTATGATCTTGCTTCCTTCTCAACACCGGTTCTGGTAGATCCAGCGGATGGCGTTCGTCGCTTCGTGAACGGCGAAGTGAAGGGCTATGACAATCCAAAAGTGAAAGAGCTGTACGACAAAGGCTTGGCAGCAACAGATATTGAAGAACGCAAGAAGATTTACAAGGAGCTGTTCCAAGTTCTGAATGATGATATGCCTTACATCTTCACAAGCTATCGCAAGTCGGTCTATGCCTATAATGGACGTATTCAAGGGATGAAGATCTCACCATTGACTGGTGTAGCTGGAAGCGTGTTCGACTGGGAATTGAAATAATGAGCATAGGAGCCCCTGGCCTGCACTTTCGATTGCAGCCAGGGGCGAATGACTTCCAAAAGGAGTGCGAACATGAGTAATTTTTTGCTGCGAAGATTTTTGTACATGATCCTCATTTTGTCTGCGGCATCCTTATTTATTTTTGTACTGTTTGCAATGATGCCTGGCGATTTTCTCGCGGGCAATACGAAGCTGTCACCGGAGCGGAAGGAAGAGCTCCGAGCCATATATGGCCTTAATCAGCCTGTATTGGAGCGGTATTGGAATTGGTTGACCAATGCCTTCCATGGCAACTTCGGATACTCGCTAGCACAGCAAAAGCCTATCATAACGCTGTTCAATGATTATGTGTGGAATTCGTTTTTGCTGGCGATTGTTTCAACCTTTTTTACATGGCTGTTGGCGGTTATTATTGGTGTCGTTTCGGCGTACAAGCAGTATTCTTTCTTTGACACCGCCGTGATGGTCTTTTTATTTGCTGCGATGTCCATTCCATCGTTCTTCATCGGGTTGTATCTGATCAAGATGCTGGCGGTTGATTTGAAGATACTGCCGCCTGGAGGGATGATTACGACAGGGAGCAACTCCACGGGCATGGCGCATGCATGGGAAGTCATCGATCATATGATTATGCCAGTAGCGGTGATGGTCTTGCTTGGGGTCGGTTCGCTGACACGATATTTCCGCAGCAATATGATTGATGTAATTCGGCAGGACTATGTCCGTACAGCTAGAGCGAAGGGCATGAAGGAGCGAGTGGTGCTGTATCGGCATGCGCTTCGCAATGCGATGCTGCCTGCGATCACCTTGATCGGTTTTGAACTTCCGGGCTTGTTCAGTGGTTCGATGATTATTGAGAAGATATTTAATTGGCCGGGAATTGGGCAATTGTATTTGCAATCTTTCGGGACGAGGGATTATCCACTGCTCATGGGCTTTACGATGTTCATTGCCATCTTGACGATAATCGGCACGCTCATTTCGGATATTTTGTACAATGTCGCCGATCCGCGCGTCAGATTGCATTAAGGGGGTACCAACATGTCATCCATTTCCGGCGGAATAACAGAGGTTCAGCGGACGGCGCCGGCAGCGGCTCGCACGTCGCTATGGCGTCAGGCTTTTCATAAGCTGTTGAAAAACAAACTAGCCATATCCGGCTTACTCTTTTTCATTATTATGTTTCTGGCATGCTTCATCGGCCCTTTATTCTCCCCCTATGCGGACGGCAAGAGTAATCTGGCGATGATGAACAAAGCACCTTCGATGAAGCATTGGCTCGGTACCGACGGGCTCGGGCGAGATGTGCTGACGCGCTTGCTGCAGGCCGGCCGCATATCCTTGACGGTAGGCTTCGCATCTATGGTGATTTCGGTATGTATCGGCTCGATTCTTGGAGCGGTTGCAGCTTATTATCGAGGGATTGTCGATCAGATTATTATGCGGCTTGCCGATCTGCTGTTAACGATTCCGGGCATGCCGATCTTGTTCATCTTAGGGGCAATGATGTCCGAATGGAAAGTACCTACGGAATATCGCATGTATCTTGTCATGTTCATGCTCAGCTTTATTGGCTGGCCAGGATTGGCTCGGCTCGTACGCAGTCAGATGCTTAGTATTCGTGAACGAGAATTTATGCAGGCGGCGATTGTACTTGGATTGGATGATAAGCGGAAGCTGTTTAATCATATGATTCCGAACATAGCACCACTTCTTATTGTCGTCGCTACATTGAGTACGGGTGGAGCGATATTGAGTGAATCTGCGCTCAGCTTCTTCGGTCTTGGTGTTATGCCGCCTACTCCGACGTGGGGGAACATGATAGAGGCGGCGAACAGCTTGATGGATTTCGAGAAGCGTCCTTGGCTGTGGATTCCGCCAGGTCTTGCTATATTTTCTACAGTAATTGCAATTAACGTGTTCGGCGATGGTTTGCGAGATGTTCTCGATCCTAAACAGAAGAAGTAAGGGAATGACAGTTGATGAAAAATGTAATCGAAATTGATCATCTCAGTACTTATTTTTATACCGAAGCAGGGGCAGTTAAGGCAGTCAATGATATTAGCCTGCGCATTCGCGAAGGGGAAACCGTATGCATCGTCGGCGAATCCGGCTGCGGCAAAAGTGTAACCGCAATGTCTATAATGGGGCTCGTCGAAGAACCCGCAGGTAAAGTGGTGAACGGCAATATTCAGTTCGGCGGCAAGGATTTGCTCCACATTCCGAAGGAAGAGCTGCGCCAAATCCGTGGTAACGATATTGCGATGATATTCCAGGAGCCAATGTCCTCTCTGAACCCGGTGCTTACGATCGGCAAGCAGATTATGGAGCCTCTCATGGTGCATATGAAGCTATCGAAGAAGGATGCGCGGGCTCGGGCTCGCGAGCTGGTAGAGCTGGTTGGAATCTCTCGTGCAGAGCAGATCTTGGACAGTTACCCGCATCAGTTGAGCGGGGGCATGCTGCAGCGGATTATGATTGCGATCGCGATGTCCTGTAATCCGAAACTGCTCATTGCGGATGAACCGACCACAGCACTTGATGTAACGATTCAAGCGCAAATTCTGGATATGCTGCGTCAAATCAAAGAAGATTCAAACATGTCTATTTTGCTCATCACCCATGACCTTGGTGTCGTTGCAGAAATCGCTGATTACGTGATCGTGATGTACTCCGGCAAGATCGTGGAAGAAGGCGAAGTTGTCGAGCTGTTCGAGAATCCGAAGCATCCTTATACACAAGGTCTGCTTCGTTCGAAGCCTGTCATCGGCCAGCGTCAGGATGATTTGTACTCGATTCCGGGGCAGGTGCCTAACCCATTGTCTTTGACTGAGTCCTGCTATTTCCATGATCGCTGTGACCGCTGCATGTCGGTGTGTACAACGAAGCAGCCACTGCTGAAGGATACAGCCGAACGGCATCGGGTTGCTTGCTGGCTGTATGAGGAGGGAATTCAACATGGCTGAGACATTGCTCGAAGTGAAACATTTGAAAAAGTACTTTCCGATTACCTCAGGCATATTCAATCGAACTGTCGGCCATGTGAAGGCGGTGGATGATATCAGCTTCACCATCAAGCGGGGGGAGACGTTCGGCTTGGTTGGAGAATCTGGAAGCGGGAAGAGTACAGTAGGGCGTACTATCATTCGGTTGCTGGAGAAGACGGAAGGCGAAGTGAAGTTTCAGGGGATTGATATCTATGGCATGCAGGAAAAGGAACTGCGCAAGCTGAGACCGAAGATGCAGCTCATCTTCCAAGATCCGTATAGTTCTTTGAATCCGCGTGTTCGCGTCGGCGATGCCATTGGCGAGGCGCTGCTTAACCATGGAATGACCACGAAGGAAGAAGTTCGGGATCGAGTGCTTGAGGTTATGGAAGCATGCGGTCTATCGGCCTATCAGTATGATCGCTTTCCACATGAGTTCTCGGGTGGCCAACGTCAGCGCATCGGAATTGCCAGAGCGCTTATCCTTGACCCGGATCTCATTATTGCGGACGAGCCAGTCTCGGCGCTCGATGTATCGATTCAGGCGCAAATTATTAACTTATTCCGCAAGCTGCAGAAGACACGCGGCTTAACGTATTTGTTTATCTCCCATGACCTAAGCGTCGTAGAGCATCTGTGTGATCGGATCGGCGTTATGTACTTGGGCACCATGATGGAGACGGCGTCGCGAGACGAATTGTTCCGCAATCCGCTGCATCCGTATACGAAGGCACTGTTATCAGCTGTGCCGATTCCGATACCGAAGCTGAAGCGTGAACGAATCGTCCTGCAGGGGGATATTCCGAATCCAGCCAATCCTCCATCCGGCTGTAAGTTCCACACACGCTGTCCGTTTGCGACCGATATTTGTCGTGAGCAGGTTCCGGTATTCAGGGATGTAGGTAACGACCATCAAGTGGCCTGTCACCTCGTATAAGCCGATTTTGATCACTTAAACCAATAGAATGCCCCGACAGTCGGATTGCGACTTCGAGGCATTTTTCATTTTCATGAACAATATCAGTCTCTGTCCGTGACTTCCAATTCAAGCAATTTGGCTGTTTCTTTGTGTTTGTACACGATGAAATACGCTTTTTTGTCGACAGGGGCGTATGTAATAAAGCGTACAACCCCCTCTGGGAATACAGTTGTTTGTTCCTCAATTAACGCTTTCCCAAATGTATCTGTAATGATCCACTTGCTATCTGATAAATCATGCATCCATATCTTCCCGGCTTGGTAGGAAGCATTCCAACCGAAGGTATCATTGTCTGTGAAGGTAGATACTTGCTGATGAATTTGCTTTCTTGTGTTCAAATCGTACACAGCATACACCAAATTACCTTTATTATGATCTGGGCCGAACGGGCTTCCGATACTGTTATGCTCCGTTGTTATAATGAGTTTCCCATCTTGTACACCGAAATCGGTTTGTATATTCCCCTCGATTAGAATTGTCGACTCCTGCGAATTACGAATATTGATGATCTTATAGAAAAATTGGGATTGCATAATGCCAGACCCTTCGTACTGGACGACCAGATTGGGAGCTCGGAAGGCGATATCTATAATAGTTAGATGCTCATAACTTCCAGGTTCGATTCGTATATCTTTACGGAGGAGAGGCTTGATCCAAGGAGATGAGTAAAGGGATGCAATCGACTTCTTTTTATAATAATTCTGCTCAAGTACGACAATTTGCTCTTCGATGTTCTGCTGTGGCGGCGACCATCTCACCTTGATGCTAATGCTGTTTAATTCCAGATTAAGCTTAATATTACGGTATAATTGTTGGGATAATGTATTCCCGTGTTGATCGAGAACGATTTTCTTTAGGTTGTCGTTATCGCGAGTCATGACTACGATTTTGGTAGGGTTGGCCAAGACATATACGTCATAAATTTCGGGGAATTTCTTGCTCCACAGTATTTTGGCTTGTGGCAGATTGATCGCATTCAATGTTGAATAATTCTTCTCGTAATTGGGTTCAACGAGCAGTGTTGTGTCGTCTGGCAGATGATAAAGCTGAGAGTAAAGGCTTGTATTGGGAAGGGGAGACAGCAATGGAGCATTTTCGGCACTGACAGTTCTTATAGATGGAATGAAGAGGGAAATAAACAACAATAGTGCACAATAAACATGAACAGATTTTCGCATATACACACCTCGATTTTTAGGGGGGGATCAGCTGTTACCGCTATGGGAAGGGGCTGATGTTCCATGATTTTACTGTTTCGATCCTATAATAACTTGAATACTTTTCAAATTGAAGAAAAATAATAACACTTTACCAGTAATTTTATATAGTTATCCAAACTTGATCACATAACACATTGACTGACGTTTTTCAATTTCGTTATAATAGTGGACAATATGTATTAGGGAGGCACGGCAATGACAAAGCAACATCATGAAATGATCGTTGTCCTCGATTTTGGCGGACAATATAACCAGCTCATCGCACGTCGTATTCGCGATATGGGCGTGTACAGTGAACTGGTTCCATACAACACTTCAATCGAACGCATTCAAGAACTGAATCCAAAGGGGATCGTATTCTCTGGCGGTCCAGCGAGCGTATACGAAGAAAATTCACCAATGGTAGATCCGCGTATTTATGAATTGGGTCTTCCAATCATGGGGATTTGCTACGGTATGCAAATGATGTCGCATCAGCTGAAGGGTAAAGTTGAGCGTGCAGGCAAGCGCGAGTACGGGAAAGCTGATGTTGTATTCCAGCCAGGCAGTGAATTGGCACATGGCTTGGAAGCAAACCAAACGGTATGGATGAGCCATACGGACTTGGTTGTTGAGCTTCCAGAAGGCTTCCGCGTTGACGCAGGTACGGAGCATGCTCCAATTGCGGCAATGAGCCATCCGGAAAAACGTTTCCATGCGGTACAATTCCACCCTGAAGTACGTCATTCTGTATACGGAAATGAAATGATTCGCAACTTCTTGTTCCGTGTATGCGAATGCAAGGGCGACTGGTCGATGGAAACATTCATCGAGGACAAGGTGCAAGAAATTCGCGAGACAGTCGGCGATCGCAAAGTATTGTGCGCGCTTAGCGGCGGTGTAGATTCCTCCGTTGTAGCGGCACTTATTCATAAGGCAATTGGTGATCAACTGACATGTATGTTCATCGATCACAACTTGCTGCGCAAAGGCGAAGCTGAAGGCGTAATGGAGACATTCGTCGGCAAGTTCGATATGCATGTGGTCAAAATTGATGCACGCGAGCGCTTCATGAGCAAGCTTGCAGGCGTATCTGATCCGGAGAAAAAACGTAAAATCATCGGCAACGAGTTCATTTACTGCTTCGATGAAGAGTCCGCGAAGCTGGGCGACTTCGACTTCTTGGCACAAGGCACATTGTATACGGACATCGTAGAGAGTGGAACAGCAACTGCTCAGACGATCAAGTCCCACCACAACGTTGGCGGCTTGCCTGAGGACATGAAGTTCAAGCTTATCGAACCTTTGAACACGTTGTTCAAGGACGAAGTTCGCAAAGTCGGCGAAGAGCTCGGCTTGCCGCGAGAAATCGTATGGCGTCAGCCATTCCCAGGACCGGGTCTTGCAATCCGCGTACTGGGTGAAGTAACAGAGGACAAGCTGACAATTGTTCGTGAATCCGACGCGATCTTGCGCGAGGAAATTGCGAAGGCTGGCTTGGATAATGAAATTTGGCAGTACTTCACAGCATTGCCGGACATGAAGAGTGTCGGCGTTATGGGTGACGCTCGTACGTATTCCTACACAGTAGGTATCCGTGCAGTAACATCCATCGACGGCATGACGGCTGACTGGGCACGTATTCCGTGGGATATTCTTGAGAAGATCTCCGTACGTATCGTCAACGAAGTCGAGAACGTTAACCGTATCGTCTATGACGTAACATCGAAGCCACCAGCAACAATTGAGTGGGAGTAATTCCATTCGAATCTTAACAATTTAAAGGCTATACCGCGTTTAACCGCGGTATAGCCTTTTTGCGTTACGGCATTGAAATTAGGTGACTTCCTTCATTAGCGGCGAACGAAATTCTCTTTTTATTTGAGTTGTTTAGCAAATGGAAGGGAGTATTTATTATGCTTGTTACCAAAACCATCAGAGGAGAAATAAAGTGTTTGAGTGCGTTCATTGTATCTTTCAATAATTCACACGTTTTCCATGCTATAGTAAAATATAGGAAGTGAATTAGGGCGGTTTGGAGGGATAACTTTGGATGTAGTGATCACCAGAACAATCGGAGAACTTATCATAGGCACTAGATGTTCAAGAAACAAATTAGAGAAATGATGAAGAAAATAATCCCTATTTCTCTTGTGAGCCTATTGTTGTTATTTGCAGTGATCACATCAATAATAGTGTTATTTTTTTTCAATGTCGGCATTTTTGAAATCTTAGGGATCGAATATGATTCATGGAAGTCAATACTATTGTTTTATGGATTGTCACTGATTTCAGATGCCGTTGTTACAATTGTTCTCATGTTTATTAAGATTAATTGCTCTATAGTAGGGCGCAATTTTCGAAGACTGCATGAATTTATACTGCGAGTTGTACTTAACTTTACTGCTGTTCACACGATAGATGAATATATGTCTTCGATTCGTATCTCTTTTGTTGCCGAGGTTGTTTTTGCAATCATTATTTCTACTATTGATATCTTAATGGGTGCAAGCAAGCGAGATTCCGTCAATCCTAGAAGTGAATAAAAAGTTCTAAGGGCACCCTTAACATCTACTAGTTTCCGATTATTTATTACGAGTTCACATATGGATTTACAATTTAGCTTTTAATTTCTGAGGAAATAGTAAAGGTTATACCGCGTTTAACCGCGGTATAACCTTTTTGCGTTACGGTATTGATATAGGGTTCACTTTCCTTCGTTAGTGATGAGGCGGCTACCTATTTCTGTACAGGAGACCAGAGTGCTGGTACATTCGAAGGCTCCCAGCCAGTCAGAGATGTATGTGGTTGCACACACTTATAAATCACACCATTATAGGAGACAAGATCGCCTGCCTTGTATGCCTTACCTGCCTGCCATGGATCTGTATTCCCCTCCGGATTTGGGAGATTAGCCGTTACGGATTGACTATGAGGGGAGACATTGCCTTGTCCGTCAATGATCCTGACCGTAAAGGTATACGTATTGCCTGGACTCAGACCGGTTGCAGCATAATTGGTTTGACTGCTGGTTCCGATTTTTTGCTGTTGTTGATAGATTTCGTACGTAAGGCCTTGAATTCCTGTGTTCGGATCGCTCCAACTCAGGTTTACTGAATTATACGTGACTGCCGTTACAGCCAGCTGCTCAGGTGCCTTCAGCACAACCGGTTCTGGTTGTTCAGGGCCTTGGCCAAGAATAGAAGAATGATTGCCCGATACAACTAATGCAAATGGCTGAGGGCCTTGTGGCACATTGTATCCTTTGATGGTCACCGTATATTCGCCCGTAGTTGGAGTTGAAAGATATGCATTTTCCACGTTGTTGATGTGGTCATAATTGGAACAGCTTGTGCTAGCTGTATTTTGTACGAAGCAGTTGCCTTTGTAGAGTTCGCCAGTTGGGGTTTTTACTTCAAGATCGAGGTCATTGACCAATTGCTTGCCAGCTTGAACGGCACCTTGGTAATCGCTCCAGACAAGAGATATCTTGAGAGGTTTGCCGGCTTCGGCCTTTACGCGGTAGGAGATAGAATCGTTTGTTTTGATACCTGTGGTGTTGTCGATGAAGCTATTGGTTCTTCCGTCAGTAGGGGTGAGTGAATTCACGAGGTTAACGCGTCCCCATCCTGTTTCTCTGCTCATCCATCCATATCCTACATCTTCAGCTCCATTAATGAGCGTCGCTTTGATGAGTGCTGAGGAAGGTGTTACGTGCTTGTTCTCGGTATAAAATTGGCGAACGATGGCTGCCGATCCTGCGACAGCTGGAGTAGCCATGGAGGTACCGGTCATGTTGGTGTAGTACTGATTTGGATTTGCAGGTCTAGTTGAGGCTGAAGAACGAACGGAAATAATTGAGGTACCAGTAACGACGAGGTCAGGCTTAACTCTTCCATCTGATGCATATCCTCTGCTGGAGGTTGGGGCAATTTGATTCGAATTTGTTTTTTGAAGATTACCAACCGTAATGGTGTTTTTGGCATTGCCAGGTGAATTGATGGTGTTGTTCCCGCTGCCATCGTTCCCTGCGGCGAACAATACGGTGAAGTCTTTATTGTTGAACGTATATTCATCAGCGCGAGCAGAGTTGGAATTGTAGGTGTAGCTGCTGGCGCCCCAGGAGTTGGTATGGATGAACGATCCTTGCTGCTTCGCAGAGCCGAACAAGTCGCGCAGGTCGCCTGGGCAGATAGAAGTACCACCACAGCCGATTGTTTGGGCGAACAGTTTGGCACCATAGGCAACGCCTTTATATTTCCCATTGGACATTGCTCCTGTGCCGAGCACGGTACCGGCTACATGTGTGCCATGACCGATCGTATCCTTCCATGTTCCTTCGGGGTTAGGAACAGGAGTCGTATGCAGCTGACCTTCGAAATCTTTATGGAGTGTGCTTAGATTACCGGAATCCAAGCCGCTGTCGGCTACGGTAACCACTTGACCTTTTCCGGTCAATCCCTTGCTCCATACGCCATTCGACGTAGCAGCCCCAACTTGATTCGTGACGAAGTCGTTGAGGATCTCTTCTTTAGGCTTAGATTCGACGAAGGTGACATCTGGTTGATTAAGAACGAGCGGGAGTGATTCGTTGCTTAATACAGCTTCGATGTAGCCTTCTTGCACATCGGTAACGGGGATGGCTTGCTGCTTAAGTGATTGGGCAACTTCTGCCTCACTGCCCCTGAATACTGAGATGACATAGTTGCTTGGTGAAGTGTTTTCGGATGTGGAGAGGTTGCCGTTCTTCCATTCTGGCTGAAAGAGGGTGACTCTGTAAATCTGATCGTTGGTGGAGAGGTTGCCGGCTTGTTGCGGGTTCATGCGTACGAGATAAGCATAGTCAGGGAGATAATCTCCGAGTTCCGCTCCAGCCTGTTGCAAGAGCTGTTTGGAGGAATCTGTGATGACGTCGTTGAATTGAACAACGTACAAATGGCGTTGCGTGCTTTCTTCATCATGCTGCAGTCCGTAGTGTTCATTTTCATTCTGGAGATCGACGGTGCCTGTTCGCAAATAGAGCAGCTTCTCGGTTGAATTGTTCGCGGGGCCTTCATAGGCTGACACCGCTGGTGACATCAGGCTGATTGCCATGGCAATCGACATGATCATTGAAAGCACTTTTTTGTTGTTTTTGTTCGCCAAATGCTATTCCTCCTTGGTATAAAAGAGTATAGTCTAGTCTGACAAAGCTGGCATTTTTAACGTATAAACTCACCTCCAAAATACTAGATTTACATGTTTACCCGAATACCATTTGTAAAAAGCAATCATAATAGTTTCAAAACTGGGTAAAAATGTATGAACCCATTTTATAAAAAATAATGAATTAATTCAATAGTTTTACTGTGATTTTCCAGAAAAATTTTTTTGTAATTCTAGCATGCTGGGACATCATAGAATGTTGATTTCAGTAATGGAGAAATTGATTTGTTTTCGCTACAAAACACGAACGAGTTATAAGATATTTTGTTTATTGTTCGGAAATAGCGTTGACAACCCTGCCGAATGCCTATACAATGTGAGTAGATAACCTAATAACGCAACTTTTTCGTATAATCTTGGGAATTGGCCTGAGAGTTTCTACGAGATCACCGTAAATGATCTGGCTACGAAGAGGAACGGCTTTCCGGATGAATCTAGTTAGAAGATTCGTCTTATACGCTCTGCCTGCCCATAATCTGTGTGCAATATCAGGATGGGAACTTGCTATTCATTCATATAGCGGGCAGTGCGAGTAGGGAATGCCTCACTTCTTTCACGCCAGAGCTCGGGAGATCAACCTGAGTTCTTTTTTTGTGCTTAGACAGGTTACTGGGGGAAACAGAAGCAGCAGTAAACACACATTCATGAGATGTCATGGGGAGGATGTTATACACATGGAGCGCTTCTTCAAAATCAAGGAGAACGGTTCGACAATTAGTACGGAGATTATGGCGGGTATTACGACCTTTATGGCGATGGCGTACATCTTGGCCGTTAATCCGAACATTCTAACGGCCTTCGGTAAGACCGGCATGGAATGGTATCCCGTATTTCTTGCAACAGCTATTGCAGGCGGTATTTTCACCATTGCGATGGGGATCTTCGTTAATTTCCCGGTTGCCTTGGCACCAGGGATGGGGCTGAATGCTTACTTTGCAACAGTCGTCGTATCGACTGCTGGCTCGGAACATCCGATCACATGGCAAATGGCACTGACGGCAGTATTTATTTCCGGGATTATCTTCTTCCTGCTTACGATTACACATGTACGTCAAATGCTGCTTGAAGCAGTTCCTGATGCACTGAAGCATGCGATTACAGTCGGTATCGGCTTGTTCATTACGATTGTCGGATTGAAAAATAGCGGGATGTTGTCCGTGTCCGTTGAGACCGTGAATGATATTCCTAAGGGTACATTCACACCGCTTCAAGGTTTTGAAACAGTATTCGGCTTAGGCAGCTTCTCCAATCCTGATGTACTGCTTACAATCATCGGCTTGGCACTTATTTCGATCCTTATGATTTTGAACGTACGCGGCGCGATTTTGTTCGGTATTTTGGGAACGACGGTCGCTGCGATTTTGATGGGGCGCGTCGATTTCAGTTCGTTGAAAGGTGCAAACTGGGTTCCAGATTTGACAAAATTGAGCTTCTTCGAGTTCGATTTTGCTGGCATCATGGGTGTGGGTATCGTATCTATCATCCTAACGTTCACATTCGTTGAATTGTTCGATACATTCGGAACATTGGTTGGTACAGCCAACCGTGCTGGATTCATGAAAAATCGTGAAGAAGGCAACAAGCGTGTAGGGAAAGCGATGTTCGTTGACTCTGTTGCGGTAGCGGGTGGTGCGGCACTTGGTACAAGTACCGTGACTGCATTCGTAGAAAGCTCCGCGGGTGTAGCAGAAGGCGGACGCACAGGACTTACGTCTGTAACGACAGGAATCTGCTTCTTGTTGTCCCTGTTCTTGGCTCCTGCAGTTGCATTGATTCCAGGCCCAGCTACAGCAGCAGCGCTTATCGTCGTTGGCGTATTGATGATGCAAGCCGTTACGGAAATCAACTTCAAAGACTTGGTTATTGGGATTCCGGCATTTATGACGATTGCATTCATGCCGTTCACGTACAGCATTGCGAACGGTATTTCCTTCGGTATTCTTGGTTACGTCCTGCTGGCGTTCGTAGCGAACGTATTCGGCAAGGGTGAGAAATATAAGATTCACTGGCTTATGTGGGTGCTGTTCGTACTGGTTATTGTCCGCTATGTAGCAATGGGCGGTCACTAGGGTTTACTTTTGAACACTTACTACACGAGATACACAACTTAGAATGGCTTCAGGGGGATGGGACTTCATGAAAAAATTAGCGTTAACACTTGCATTCGTACTTTCGATGGGCACACTGCTGGCAGCTTGCGGTGGGGACAAGGCAGCTGAAGGCGGCAAGGAAGCACCGACAGAATTGGTCATCTCAACTTGGGGCTTCGCCGAGGATGCGATGAAGAAGAACGTGTACGAGCCGTTCGAGAAAGAGTATAACGTTAAGATCGTGACAGAGATCGGCAACAACACGGATCGCTTGAACAAAGTCCGTCAAGGCAGCTCGAAGGTAGACCTGATCTACTTGTCCGACTACTATGCACTGCAGGGTGCTGAAGAAGGCTTGTTCGAGAAGATTGATCGCAAGAACATTCCGAACATCGAGCAGCTGTATGATATCGCTAAGGCGCCGATCGGCGAAGACTATGGCCCAGCGCACACGGTAGCGCAGCTTGGACTTGCGGTGAACAGCGATGAGGCAAAAACGCCGATTGAATCATGGAGCGACCTGTGGAAGCCTGAATTGAAAAATAAAATTGCCCTGCCTAACATAACGATTACAACAGGACCAATGATGATGGATTTTGCGGCGAAGGTAGCGGGCAGCAAGGATATGGATACGGAAGCGGCCTTCAAAGCGATGAAAGAAATCAATCCTGGCGTCGTGAAGTATTACTCCAAGTCCGCTGACTTGGTTAATATGTTCGCGCAAGGTGAGGTTGTGGCTGCACCAATGCAGGACACCTTCTTGGGCAGCTTGACGGAAGCTCTGCCATCCGCTAAGTTCGTAACGCCGAAGGAAGGCGCATATGCGCTCTTGAACACGGTCAACATTGTAAAAGGCTCGAAACATAAAGAGCTGGCAGAAAAGTTCATTAACTGGCACTTGAGTCAGCAAGTACAAGAAGCGAATGCGAAGGCTCGCGTCGATTCGCCAACGAACAAAGAAGTGAAGCTGACCGCTGATGAGGCGAAAGGCTTGACGTATGGCCCAGAAGTTGTTGAAAACCTGAAGACGCTTGACCTTCGTAAAGTGAACAAAGAAATGAGCGGTTGGATTGACCGCTGGAACCGTGAAATCGAGTAAAGTCCAAATAGTGAATGTTCAAAAACGTATACGTTGCAACGGCTAAGAGCGACTTCGCGACGACAAGGTACCTTTTTGAACTTCCTCGATGAAGAGGAGGGCTGCCGTTTATCGCACCCTCCTTTTTTATTCTCATCAATAGGCAGGAGGTTGGCATCATGGTTGTGGATACGGCTGCTTCGAAGCGAATGCCCGTAATTATGGATGTCGATACGGGCGTAGATGATGCACTCGCATTAGCGTTAGTTTGGAAAAGCAAACAAGTGGAGCTTGTCGGCGTGACGACAGTGAATGGCAATGTCTCACTCTCACAAGCGACGTTAAATACACGAAAAGTGATACACATGCTGCAGCAGTTGGATGAGGACAAGCAACGCGCGGATGTTGAGGCGAACAAGGTTCCGCTGAATTCCGAGCAAAAAGAAGCTGCCTCTGCAAGGAATGGATTCACTCGCAATGTTCCGATCATTCCGGGAGCGAACGAGCCATTGATGCGTCCGACGTTCTTCGAGCACGCTGTGCACGGAAATGATGGCTTGGGCGGAGCTCTATCCGATATGAGTCCGCCGGAGCTGGAGGAAGGGCTGCCGCATGCAGCACAGTTCATCATTGAAGAAGCGAAGAAGCGCCCAGGTGAGCTGACACTTCTTATGACAGCGCCGCTCACCAATCTGGCAATTGCCTTGCGGGCCTGTCCCGAATTGCCGCAGCTCGTTAAGCGGGTCGTTATGATGGGAGGCGCGCTGCAGACGTTCGGCAACGTTACGCCAGTGGCGGAATACAACATCTACGTTGACCCAGAAGCGGCCAAAATGGTGCTGCATGCAGGATTTGACCTGACCATCGTCGGTCTGGACGTAACACGTCAGGCACTGCTGCGTCCCGAGCATTTGGAGAAGCTCGATTCCACACCGCTTGGAGGCTTTGTCCGTACATGTACGGCACAGTACATGGAGCGGTATCGAATGCGCAACGGTGTAGCAGCGTGTGCGATGCACGATCCGCTCGCTGCCTATATCGTGATCGATGCCAGTATCGTCAAGACGCATCGCTATTATGTGGATGTTGAGACACGAAGCGACCTGTGCGACGGTCAAACCGTATGCGACGTTCAGAATCGCCTCGGCCGGGAGGCAAACGCAAATGTATGTGTAGAGGTAGATGGAGAGGCGTTCATGGATCGTTTTATCTCCGTATTGCAAGCTTAGACATCAAGAGAAACAGGAGACGAACTGATGAAAAAACCATTTATATGGCTGCTGCTTCCGGGACTCGTATTCTTGACCTTGTTCATGATCATCCCGATCTTCATGACGATTGGCTCAACTTTCTTCCGTGAAGGGCAATTTACAATCGACGGTTATGTGAAGCTGCTCGGCGATCCGTACATGCTGAAAATATTAGGTACTACACTGCAGGTCAGCTTCGTTACAACACTTGCCTGCATAATGATCGGATTCCCTGCTGCTTACTATATTTCACGGCAGAAGGCGCGTATCAAAGGAATCCTGCTGGCGCTCGCAATCTTCCCACTCATGACGAGTGCGATTGTGCGCTCCTTCAGTTGGATGGTCATTCTCGGCAAGAACGGTTTGGTGAATCAGCTGTTGACCAGCATTGGATTAATTGATGAGCCGTTAAAAATCATGTATACGCCGACCGCGATGATGATCGGTCTTATTCATCTGTTTTTGCCGCTTATGATCATTTCGCTCGTCGGTGTTATGGAGAACATTGACGGCGACCTGTTAAATGCTTCATCAAGTCTTGGCGCATCGCGCATGAAGGGCTTTATGACCGTCATCGTACCGCTGTGTGTGCCTGGTCTTATCGTTGGCAGCATCCTTGTATTCGTCGGCAGTCTAACGGCGTATACGACGCCGCAGCTGCTTGGCGGCAAACAGCGAGTCGTCGCTACGTTCCTGTATCAGAATGCGATGACGCTCAACGACTGGGATATGGCTTCGATTATTGCGACCGTCATGATTGTCGTCACCTTCATCATTATCGGTCTTATGAACCAGCTCGCTCGCAAATTGAATCCGAAGGGATAACGGGGGTTAACTTCTTATGAAAGAACAACATCGCGGACTCGCCGTATTTACGGGATTGGTGTTTCTCTTTTTGCTCGGGCCGCTCATCATTATTATGGCAACGTCTTTTGGAGAGGGTTCGGTACTGAAGTTCCCGCCAGAAGGTTTCTCACTGAAATGGTATCGCAATATTTTTGATGTCGAAATGTTTTTGTCTACGTTCAAAGTTACGATCATCGTCGCGCTTGCCGGCAACCTGATTGCACTTCTGCTCGGCGTTCCTGCTGCATATGCGCTGAGCCGCTATCAGTTTAAGGGCAAGGGGCTGCTCAATGCCATCTTTATCTCGCCGATTTTGATCCCTGGGGTCGTGCTCGGCTTCACGATGCTCAAGTATTTAGTCGTGAAATTCGAACTGCCCGTATATACAAGCTTGCTGATCGGACACATCGTGCTGATGCTGCCATTTATCATTCGGGTCATTGCATCGAGCTTGGCGAACTTCGACTATTCCGTTGAAGAAGCGTCCATGAGCTTAGGTGCGAGCCGACTGCAGACATTCTTCACGGTCGTGCTGCCTAACATTCGTTCCGGTCTTATCGCGGGGGTTCTGCTCGCGTTCCTGGAATCGTTCAACAACGTAGATATTTCCGTGTTCATGACGGGACCTGGGGTGAGCACACTGCCGATTCAAATGCTGACCTATGTCGAGAATTACTTCGACCCGACGATTGCCGCGATTTCGGTGCTGCTGATGGTCATTACAGCATTGCTTATGTTCTCAATTGAACGCTTAATGGGACTCTCCTACTTCACGAAAAATAACTAGCATACATCGGAGGCCAACGATCATGGAATTGCTATCCCTTCAAAATATATCTGTTGCATACGAGAAAAACCTGATCTTGAAAGACTTCAACCTAAGCCTGAACGAAGGCGAGCTGATCTCTCTGCTCGGACCATCAGGCTGCGGCAAGACGACAACGCTGCGCCTGATTGCTGGCTTCCTGGAAGCGAAGGACGGCAAGTTCCTATTCCAAGGGAAAGATTATACACGGGTGCCGGTGAACAAGCGCAACTTCGGCTTCGTATTCCAGAGCTATGCGCTGTTCCCGCACATGAGCGTGTTCGACAATGTCGCGTACGGCTTGAAGCTGCGCAAGGTGGACAAGTCGTCCATCGCGAAGCGTGTACATGAGATGCTGGAGGTTGTAGACCTGAAAGGCTTCGAAAAGCGATTCCCCGGAGAATTGTCCGGTGGACAGCGTCAACGCGTTGCAATCGCTCGTGCGCTCGTCATTCAGCCGGATCTGCTCCTGTTCGACGAACCGCTCAGTAACCTGGACGCGAACCTGCGCGTCAATATGCGTGTAGAAATTCGCCGTATTCAGAAGCAGCTTGGAATTACAAGCGTGTATGTATCTCACGACCAAGAGGAGTGCTTCTCCATTTCAGATAAGGTTGCCATCATGAACAAAGGCGTCATTGAGCAATTGGATGCGCCTGCGAACATTTATAAATACCCGGCTACTGAATTCGTTGCCCGGTTCATCGGCTTCAACAACTTTATCGACATTGGCGAAATGCATGATGACGGAGGAGCGATTACGATACACGGCGCAGAAGGAGTGAAGATGCAGGTCATCCATCGCTCAGGCCATCCATTGTCCAGCTCGATGAAGGGGGCCATTCGTCCGGACGATCTTCTGGTAGCTACAGACAGCGAATATACGGCTGGGATTGGCGGCTTAACGGCTGAGGATGTGGAAGCGGGATGGAACCAGATTGACGGTCAAGTGAAAATCAGTACCTTCCTCGGTCGCAGCTATCAATACATCGTCGAAACGCCGCTTGGCGAATTCACGGTAAATCGCGAAATGGAGACGCCGTTCGAACGCGGTACAGCCGTGAAGCTCGTACTGCCGAAAGAAAAAGTCGTATTGGTGAGAACGTCGAATTAATATTACATGTATACCTCTATACCAACGAACGAAGGACAGCGAGGAGTGGAGACATGAAAATAGATTTGTTGGTAACGAACGTCAGCGTATATAACGTGTATTTGAAACGATTCATACAAGGGAATGCCGCTATTCAGGATGGACGTTTCCTCTACATTGGGAATCGCGGAACGGATGCATTCGAGGCGGTCAAAGTCGTGGACGGTACGGGAAAGTACATGATTCCAGGCCTCGTCGATATCCATCTTCATATTGAGAGCACGATGGTTACGCCGCAGACGTTCTCGCACGGCCTAATTCAAAACGGGGTCACGACGATTGTATCCGAGCCGCATGAGATGGCGAACGTGTTCGGCGTTGAAGGCGTGAAGGAAATGATCAATGCAAGCAAGGGCTGCACAGCGGACATCTTATATGCAATTCCGAGCTCGGTGCCTGCAACGCCACTGGAGACCACGGGCGGGGAAATCGACATTGCAGATATCGATGAGCTGCTGAAAGATGAGCGTGTCGTGTGCCTGGGCGAGATTATGAACTCGGTCGATGTTCTACGCGATCCGGACTGCAAGACGAACCGCATCCTGCACCATATCCGCACCAATTATCCGAATCTCGTTATCGAGGGACATACGCCGAAGAAGCTGGTTGATCTAGAACTGGCACGCTTCATGTTCGCAGGAGTAGACTCCGATCATACCGAGCAGGCCGTGGACAGCATGCGCGATCGGATGGCGAACGGGATGTTCCTTGAGATTCAGGAGAAGTCGATGACACCGGACATTATGGATGTACTCATTCATGAGGACGTAGCAGAGCTGTTCTGCTTCGTAACGGATGACGTCATGGCGGATACCTTCGTTCAAGACGGCCATTTGAATCACTTAGTTAAAAAGGCGATGGCCATGGGCATGAAGCCGGAACGCGCGATTTATGCGGCTACGTATACGCCAGCCAGACGGATGCACTTGTACGATCGCGGAGCAATTGCACCGAATAAAGTGGCGGACTTCGTACTGCTCAGCGACGTTGAGCAGTTCGACATCGCTTCGGTATACAAGCATGGACGCTTGGCTTATGAGGCTGGAACAGCCTATGAGCAAGAGCGCGGTGAACGCCAATTCCCGTCTCATTTCTATGAGAGTGTGAAGTTGCAGAAGCTAACGGCAGAAGATTTCCAGGTAGCTGCAGAGGCTGTTGATGGCGAGTATCTCTGCCGCGTCATGCAGGTGTTGAACGGAACGACGAACACGAAGGAACTGCATGAATCGGTACGTGTGGCAGATGGAGAATTGAAGTGGCAGGAGAGTCCATATGGGTTGATTGCTACCTTCGAACGTTATGGCAAGAACGGCAACCGTGCTTACGGACTCATTACGGGCAACACGATTAAGCGCGGAGCGATTGCGACGACGTATTCACATGACAATCACAACCTGCTTGTCGTAGGTCATTCACAGGCAGATATGGTGCTTGCGGCCAATACAGTCATTGCGGATCAAGGCGGCTTCTGTGTCGTTGATGACGGCAAGGTGATTGCACATATTCCGCTGCCTGTCGGCGGCATTTTGTCAGAGGAGCCGTTCGAGGAGTTCGGACAAGCCGTGAAGAAGCTGCGCGAGGCGATGGAATCAATCGGCTACGAGCATTACAACCCGATTATGTCGCTGTGTACGCATTCCTTGCCAGTAAGTCCGGCGCTGAAGATAACGGATCTGGGATTGATCGATGTTCATGCTGGACAGGTCGTTCCGCTTCTGGTGGAAAAGGTTTGAACAACCGTATCGACTGCGAACCGTTGAGGTATATTCCAGCATGTGGTATGATAACAATAAGGAAGGAGCAGCGGCGAACTGCTCCTAAGCACAAACATCTTGAGTGGGTTTCCCCTCCAGATTAAGAGTTAAAGTAAAGAAGTAACCCATTTCTGGCGCCAACCTTGATGGGTTACTTCTTTTTTCTATCCATGTAAGTCAGCAGCGCGACGATAAACGTGGCGAACATGATCATATCAGAAAAGGAGAAGTTCATAGGACTCACCTCCTTTCAGGAGGGAGTCTTTCCACTCAAGGTGTGTTGTGTCTGATTATTATACCACATATTAACATTGTCTTTTCTCTGGTTGTTTTACTTGAAACCAAGATTATAGGCGAAGAGTCGTAGGGATTGTTGCATCCTTACGGCTCTTCTCGTATTAGATCAGCCAAAGGGCTAAATTAACTACGACTATAAATTTTCAAGTAGGATCATTTGCCGTCGGTTTCTCGCACCTGCGTAGAATCCCCCGAAATCAATTGTGGCTGGAACACGATCTTTTGCTTCGGCATGTCTGGATTGTCTGCTTGGCGGAGCAGCAATTGAATCGTTTCCTTGGCCATATCGGGAATTGGCTGTGCGATCGTCGTGAGACGCGGCACGACGATTTGAGACAGGATCGTATCGTCGAATCCAATGATGGACAAATCGTTAGGAACCTGCAAGCCGATCTGGTGTACAGACTGCATAGCGCCGACGGCTAGCAAATCATTGCAGGTGAATATCGCAGTCGGACGGGAAGACTGCTGCAGTATTTGATTTGCGCCGGAACACCCTTCTGCGACAGACGAGTGAACGACTGTGATCCATTGTTCGTTCGGCTCGATTCCTGCATCCTTCATCGCTTGCTTGGCGCCTCGAACCCGGTGCTCACCGCTTGGGCTGTCCTCTGTAATGATGCCGATATCGGTATGTCCAAGCTGGAGCAGGTGACGAATCGCCTCGTAGCCGCCTTTATAGTCATCCACGGTCACGGTGTGCATGGTCAGGGATGTGATGTCTTTGGAGAATAGCACGATGGGGAGACTGTCGGTAATGTAGTCTTCTAGCTGCGACCATTTTGTAAATTGGCAGGCAATGATAAGCCCGTCAATTTGCTTGCGCTGCAATAGGGAAATGTAATTTAGCCCTTTATCATCCTTATTGTCTGTGCTGCACATAACAATACTGTATCCGGACGCTTGCGCTTGATCCTCCAGATTGCGGGCCACCTCAGCGAAAAAGGGGTTGGCCAGATCGGAGATGAGCAGGCCGAAGGTGGACGTTTTCTTTCCGGTTAACGCGGAAGCAACTACACTCGGCTGGTATTGCAGCTCTTTCATTATATGGAGGACACGCTCACGTGTTTTGGCACTAATATTGCCTGTTTGATTGACGACCTTCGATACGGTGGCAATGGATACGCCAGCCGCCTTGGCTACGTCGTAAATAGTTGATTTCATAGGGAACTCCTCATCGTTCTTCGCACTTCTTGTGTACGTCTTCTCTTTATTTCTCATTATACAACAAAAGGAGAATGGACTACGCCATTCTCCTGTAAGAGACTGCTCGAAATAAGCGGCATCACTTTTTTTCAAAAAGCCACTCGTGTTCGGGATCATTGTGGAACTTCCATGTACGCACAGGTCCCGCCATCACGTTCAAATAATAGGAATCGTATCCTGGAGGCGCGGATACCGGGTGGTACCCCTCTGGAACTAGGACGACATGGCGGTGCGGCACGGCCATCGTCTCATCCAACGAACGGTCGTCATTGTATACGCGCTGCATAATGAACCCTTGCTCAGGATTGACTTCATGATAATAGGTTTCTTCCAAATAAGATTCATGCGGCAGATTTTCCTGATCGTGCTTATGCGGCGGATAGCTGGACCAATGCCCGCCAGGCGTGAACACCTCTACGACGAGCAGGCTGTCCGCCTCTTTTTGTTCCGGCAAAATATTATGGATATGCCGCTCGATGCTGCCAGAACCGCGTGTTTCTACACCGACATCTTCAGGAGCGATGACGCGAGCCGGGTATGTCCCCTTGCCAGGGGCCGCACAGACAGCTAGTTCTAAGGACGTTTCGGCCTGAACGGTATATCGATCATGGTTCGGCACGTAAACCGAATACGGAGGAATGCGCTCAAATACACTCATGCGCTGTCCAAGCACACCGAACGATTTTTTCGAAGTGCTGACCTCAGCCTTCCCACTCAGCAGGACAAGGCATACCTCCTGCTCATTTGTATCGTTTTGCAGCTTTTCACCTGGCTGCAGCGAATACAGTTCGAACCCTACATACTCCCAGCCTGCGCTTTGCGGCGTAACGGAAATGACCTTGCCTTGCTCATCTCTTGGTTGTGGCGATACGAGTAATTTAGACATAAAGGCGGCCTCCTTGCCTCAGTAGAGAATAGTTTTTATAAATACAAATCTATATGTTAATGGGCTATCTTAACAGGCAGCCCGGTACGCAGCGACTCTTTGGCCGCCAGTGCGATGCGTTCCGCCTGCAATCCGTCGTTGGCATCACAGACGACTGGACCATCGTGCATAATGGCCCGAACGAAGTCTTGAACCTCCTGAATATAGGCCTGCGTATAGCGCTCGATGAAGAAATGCAGCGGCTTGTCCATATGAACCCCATTAGCCGTCGCAACAACCGCTGTAGAAGGACGGTCGTTCTGTGTTGAGACACAGCCATCGGAGCCGAATGCTTCCAGACGCTGATCATAACCGTACACGGCCTTGCGGCTGTTCTCGATAATGCCGAGCGCACCGTTGGCAAAGCGAAGACTAACAATGGCTGTGTCAATATCGTTCAATTCCCCAATTTTCGGATCGACCAGATTCGCTCCTTGCGCATATACCTCAACGACCTCGCTTTGCATGACATAGCGGGCCATATCGAAGTCGTGAATGGTCATATCAATGAACAGTCCGCCGGATTTGGCGATATACTCTGCTGATGGCGGTTCTGGATCGCGCGACGTAATGCGCAGCAAGTGTGGGGCTCCAATGCCTCCGGATTGTACGACGTCACGCGCTTTTTTGTAATTATGGTCAAAGCGGCGGTTAAAGCCGACCTGCATTTTCACGCCGGACTTCTTAACCGCAGCTAGTGCTTGCTCTGTCGTTTCGATTGAGAAGCTGACAGGCTTCTCACAGAAAATATGCTTGCCGGCTTCGGCAGCCTCACGAATGATGTCCGCATGTGTGCTGGTCGGTGAACAGATAAACACCGCTTGAATATCCGGGTCATGAAGAATGTCTTGATAGTCGTTCGTGACAACTGGGATTCCATGCGCGGAAGCCCATTCGTTCAACCCTTCCGTATATACGTCTGATATTGCGCGAACGCGGATATTGCTCATTTGTTGAATATGGCTGGCATGCAGCTTTCCAATTCGCCCGGCTCCGAAGATTCCTACTTGCAGCATAATAATCCCTGCTTTCTCTGAGTGTGATCGAAATTGTTCTGTATATGGAACAGTAAAACGACGACTTACTAGGCAAAGTAGGGAAAGCGCTTAACTCATATTTTAACTATAGGCCATGTTCCAGAGGTTGGCAAGGTGAAAAATCAATAATCGAGTGTGTTTCCGCTGTGTTACAGGGAAAATGGCAAGTTATTTTAAATAGGAAAAGAAGATGTGTAAGTGAAAAAAAGAACTTATTAAATCATTAAAAAAGCGTTTACATTACCAAATTGGTGTGCATATAATTAGCTACAAGGTAAGCGCTTAACTCAACTCGCAACAGAAAGAGACTGCATCATAGTGGCCTCAGTCCTGCAGAAAGAGGGCATGAGGTAGAGAACATGGAGGTGCTGACTGGATATGAGTACACTATCATTCCCTAAGGATCGGCCATTCGACTTGATTGCCATCGGAAGACTGTGCATCGATCTAAATGCGAACGAAATTAATCGGCCAATGGAGGAGACGAGAACGTTCACGAAGTACGTGGGCGGATCTCCAGCGAACATTGCAATTGGGGCGGCACGCCTCGGCATGAAAAGCGGATTCATCGGCAAGCTGTCCGATGATCAGATGGGCCGTTACATACGACAATATTTGAACGATCAATCGATAGATACGTCGCAGCTTGCTGTTGATGATACGGGAGCAATGACAGGATTAGCCTTTACTGAAATTAAAAGTCCTACAGATTGCAGCATTCTGATGTACCGTGACCATGTAGCGGATCTCCTCCTTAAGCCGGAAGAGGTATCTGAGGAGTATATCAAGCAGACGAAGGCGCTGCTCATATCAGGAACGGCGCTCGCTGCGAGCCCGTCACGCGAGGCAGTATTCATTGCCTTGGAATATGCACGCAAGCATGGGGTATTCGTATTTTTCGATCTAGACTATCGCCCGTACACCTGGAAAAATGTTGCGGAAACCTCGATTTATTATCAGCTTGCGGCGGAAAAATGCGACTTTATCATTGGAACGCGCGAAGAGTTCGACATGATGGAGAAGTTCTCCGGTCAGCAAGCGGACGATCGACTGACGGCAGCGAAATGGTTCGGGCATCATGCGCAGGTTGTTCTCATTAAGCATGGCTCGGAAGGTTCGATTGCCTATACGAAAGACGGAGAAGCGCATAGAGGGGGCATTTTCAAGACGAAGGTGCTCAAGACATTCGGAGCGGGCGATTCCTATGCGTCTGCCATGATTTATGCGTTGATGCAGGGCTGGGATTTGCCGCGTGCGATGGAATACGGCAGCGCTTCGGCTGCCATCGTTATCTCGCGCCATAGCTGCTCAGACGCGATGCCAACGACCGCGGAACTGGATGAATTCATCAGAAGCGCGGAGCGTGGGGAATAGACTTGAATGCCGCTGACACACGACCAAATCCTCGATTGGAATGAAACTGCATTCGATTGAATGCAGCCACTACGGATCGATGGGGAATTTGCGGCGGATGAGATATTTATTGAGCAAGTTATAAGTCATTCAACATGGAGGGACGGTTCATGCTCGTTACATTAACGGAAATGATGCAGGGGTTGCCGGAACGCAATGCGGCCGTGCCGGCATTTAACGTATTTGGTTATGAGGATGCTTCAGCGGTCATTGCCGCAGCCGAGGAAGTCGGAGCGCCGGTCATATTGGCGACAAATAAGGTGGCGCTTCGCTACATGCCTCTTCAAGTATCAGGAGCGTTGTACAGAAGCTTGGCTGAGCGTGCGAAGGTGCCAGTATGCATCCATTTGGATCACGGCGATGGATTCGAGTCGGCAGCCGAAGCGATTATGAGCGGGTACACATCCATTATGTATGACGGCTCACAGCTGCCGCTTGCGGACAATATCCGCAACACGCGGGAAATTGTAAAGCTGGCACATGCCTGCGGCATTCCTGTCGAAGCGGAAATTGGCGCTGTCGGATATACGGATCCATCTATGAATGTGGAGGCAAGGCTGACAGCACCAGGCGAAGCAAAGGTGTTTGCCGAAGAGACTGGCGTCGATGCACTGGCAGTGGCGATCGGTACACTGCATCGGATGGAAGAGCAGTCCGCACCGATTGATTACGAACGGCTCGCGGAGATTGAGCGCGTCGTATCGGTGCCGCTCGTACTGCATGGATCGACCGGTGTGAAGGATGATGATTTGCGTAGGCTTGCGGCTACACGCATCAGCAAGGTCAATATCGGAACGGCGCTTCGCATGGCGTTTGGGAAGACACTGCGTAACGAAATGCAGGACAAGCCGAATGAGTTCGATCGGGTTGCTTTATTCGCCCGCCCGATGGAGGCAGTAAAGGAAGCGGCCAAGCAGAAGATGCTGCTGCTGAATGCCCACCAAGCTTTGAACTTATAACTTTGAACTTATAAAAGGAACGGTTTACTAGGTTCACATCCGGATTTCAGATGTTCTTTACTATATATGAAATGACGAGAGGAGAATGGAACATGACAGAAGCAATCACCATTCGCAACTATGTCGGGGGACAATGGAAGGAATCAACATCGGGTAAAACGGAACCGGTATACAATCCGGCTACGGGCGACATTATCGGGCATGTCCCGTTGTCCAGCATGGAAGAATTGAATGAAGCGGTAGCTGTGGCTGCGGAAGCGTTCCGCACATGGTCGCGTACTGCTGTTCCGCGTCGGGCGCGCATCATGTTCAAGTATCAGCAGCTTCTCGTTGAGCATTGGGATGAGCTGGCCAAGCTGATTACGCTTGAGAACGGCAAAAATTTCAAAGAAGCATACGGTGAAGTGCAGCGAGGCATCGAATGCGTGGAATTCGCAGCCGGTGCACCAACGCTCATGATGGGCAAGCAGTTGCCGGACATTGCTACCAACATTGAATCCGGCATGTACCGTTATCCAATCGGTGTCGTTGGCGGCATTACCCCGTTCAACTTCCCAATGATGGTGCCGTGCTGGATGTTCCCGCTGGCGATCGCCTGCGGCAACACGTTCGTATTGAAGCCTTCCGAGCGTACTCCTCTTCTGGCTTGCCGTTTGGCGGAGCTCATGGAAGAAGCGGGCTTGCCGAAGGGCGTTCTGAATATTGTCCATGGGGCGCATGATGTCGTGAATGGATTGCTTGATCATAAGCAGGTGAAGGCGATCTCCTTCGTTGGCTCCCAGCCAGTCGGCGAATATGTATACAAGCGCGGCACTGCCAACTTGAAGCGCGTGCAGGCCTTGACCGGAGCCAAGAATCACTCGATCGTAATGGAAGACGCGAATTTGGAGAACGCTACGACGCAAATTATCAATGCAGCATTCGGTTCGGCCGGAGAACGCTGCATGGCCTGCTCAGTTGTGCTCGTGCAGGAATCGGTTGCGGACGAGTTTGTTGCACAGCTTGTGAAGGCTTCTGATGAACTTATTATCGGCAACGGCGAACGCGATGACGTGTTCCTTGGGCCAGTCATTCGCGAAGGTCATAAGGAGAGAGCGATCGGTTACATTGATGCTGGCGTGCAGGAGGGGGCCAAACTTGTGCGCGATGGCCGCCAGGACGCAGAAACCAATGGCGATGGCTTCTTCATGGGGCCGACGATTTTCGATGAAGTGACACAGCAAATGAAGATTTGGCAGGATGAGATTTTTGCGCCGGTATTGTCAATTGTGCGTGTAAAGGATATCGATGAGGCAATCGCTTGGGCGAATGAATCGCGGTTTGCGAACGGTGCCTGCATCTTCACGTCGAGCGGCGCTTATATGAGACAATTCCGTGAGCATATCGATGCAGGGATGCTCGGTGTAAACGTTGGCGTCCCAGCACCGATGGCCTTCTTCCCGTTCTCTGGCTACAAGGATTCCTTCTATGGGGATTTGCATGCGAACGGCACGGACGGAGTAGAGTTCTATACCCGCAAAAAGATGGTCACTACGCGCTGGTAAGGATGGTGTTCGGGATGGAAACGATCCGTTTAACAATGGCGCAGGCACTCGTCAAGTTCCTGGATCAGCAATATGTGGAGTTTGACGGTGTGGAGCAGCGCTTCATTAAAGGCGTATTTACGATATTTGGTCATGGCAATGTGCTTGGATTGGGCCAAGCGCTCGAAGAGAACTGCGGCGGCTTGGAAGTATACCAAGGGCGCAATGAGCAGGGGATGGCTCAGGCTGCCGTCGCATTTGCCAAGCAGATGCGGCGCAAGCAAATATGCGCCTGCACCTCTTCTGTCGGGCCGGGCGCAGCCAATATGATAACCGCTGCGGCAACGGCGACGGCGAATCAAATTCCGGTGCTGCTGCTTCCGGGAGACACGTTCGCCTCTCGCCAGCCCGATCCGGTGCTTCAGCAAATTGAGCAGTCACATGATCTTACCATATCGACGAATGATGCTTTTCGTCCGGTAAGCAAGTATTGGGATCGAATCGTACGTCCGGAGCAGCTAATGACGGCACTGATTCAAGCAATGCGGGTGCTGACTAATCCGGCCGACACCGGTGCCGTTACACTGGCATTGCCGCAGGATGTACAGGGGGAAGCGTATGATTATCCCGCCTCCTTCTTCGAGAAGCGGGTGCATCGAATCGATCGGCGGCCTGCCTCAGCGGCGCAGCTTGAAGATGCGGTTCGCCTCATCGCTCGCAAACGCAGGCCGCTGCTTATCTGCGGCGGAGGCGTTCGCTACTCCGAAGCGGGAGATGCACTAACGGCATTCGCGGAAGCCTTCCATATTCCGTTGGCTGAGACGCAAGCGGGCAAGAGCGCGATCGCAAGCTCTCATCCGCTTAATCTGGGCGGCATCGGAGTTACAGGCAATTCGGCTGCGAATGCAATAGCCAAGGATGCAGATCTCATTATTGGGGTTGGAACCCGCTTTACTGATTTTACGACAGGTTCTAAGGAACTGTTCGGCAATCCTGATATAGATGTTGTGACGGTGAATGTATCCGAATTCCAAGCGATTAAGCTGGATGCAACTCCGATAGTGGCTGACGCAAAAGTGGGATTGGAGGAGCTTCATCAGCGGCTTCAATCCCTGGATTACCGTTCAGCCTATACAGGGGAGATTCAAGAAGCGCGCGACGCTTGGGATAAGGAATGGCAGCGCTTGGCTGGCATTCAGTACGTACAAGGCGCAGGTTCATTTACTCCAGAAATTGAGGGCCATTTGGATGAGGCACTGCCAGAATACGCGGCGGCGCTTGGCAGCAGCCTGACACAGACACAGGTTGTGGCCGCCTTGAACCAACTGCTCGGCGACAATGCGATTGTTGTGGGCGCAGCCGGCAGCCTTCCAGGGGATTTGCAGCGGATGTGGCGGGCTGAGACACCGCATTCGTACCATATGGAATATGGCTACTCATGTATGGGATACGAAATTGCAGGCGCGCTTGGCGTGAAGATGGCGGAGCCGGAGCGAGAGGTATACGCTTTTACCGGTGATGGAAGTTACTTAATGCTTCACTCTGAGCTGCTGACGAGCATTCAAGAGGGACGGAAAATTAACGTCCTGCTATTCGACAATAATGGTTTCGGATGTATTAACAATTTACAGATGGGTAACGGTATGGGCAGCTTCGGCACGGAGTTCCGTTCGCGTAACCCGTATACGGGCAAGCTGGACGGGCCTCTTGTCGGCATCGATTTTGCGCTTAGTGCCTCGGGTTACGGAGCCGTTACGTATTCGGTACGCACCATGAAGGAGCTCGAACAGGCTGTGATGGCAGCTAAGCGCCAGAAGGAATCGACGTTGATCGATATTAAGGTGCTCCCGAAGACGATGACCCATGGCTATGATGCATGGTGGAATGTCGGCGTAGCAGAGGTGTCGGACAAGAAGGCAATTGCCCAAGCCTATGATGAGCGGCGCCAATCCCTGAGCCAGGCACGACCATATTAGCCAATCCTCTCGTATATTCGATGGCAAGTTCGACGGCAATAACCTTTATTAACATGTCACAGAGCAGGAAACAGCAGTAATGGAGCAGGCGGTGGACAGGCGGGCACTGTATTTCGTAGGTGGAAGTTGCATGGAATGTTCGATATTCAGAGCGCTTGATGGGCAGCGGAGGTAGTAATTGGAAGGTTTTTTTTAGAACCTAGCTTTGCGAGGTGTTCCAGCTGCCCTTCGAAGCTGATCCGCCTGCCTCCATGAATCTTAATTATGACTTCTGGGGAGGAATGGGCATGTTTGCAGCAGAGAGTGTGAAGATTGGGATTGCTCCTATTGGTTGGACGAACGATGATATGCCTGAATTAGGCGGAGGAAATACATTCGAGCAATGCGTGAGCGAAATGGCGCTCGCTGGATTTGCCGGCACGGAAATCGGCAATAAGTATCCTCGTGAAGTTGAGGTGCTGCGGAAGGCGCTGCATCTGAGGAATCTGGAGGTAGCGAGTGCCTGGTTTAGCGCTTACCTGACTGTGAAGCCACTTGAAGAAACGGTAGAGGCATTTATTCAACACCGTGACTTTTTGCATGCGATGGGCTCGAAGGTCATTGTTGTATCCGAGCAGGGACACAGCATTCAGGGAGAAATGGATACTCCGCTTTTCGATAATAAACCGATATTCAACAACGAAGATTGGAAGCGCTTAACTGAGGGGCTTCATCGATTGGGAGAGCTCGCTCGGGCCAAGGATATGCACCTCGTGTACCATCATCATATGGGAACTGGCGTTCAGACAACGGTGGAAATCGAGCGACTGATGGCTAGCACAGATCCGGAGCTGGTGTCCTTGCTGTATGATACAGGCCACCTTGTATTTTCCGGAGAGGATCCCCTATACATATTGAATCGTTATATGGATCGCATTAAGCATGTTCACTTGAAGGATGTGCGCAAGGATGTGGCGCGCCGCGTAATTGAAGAAAAGCTCAGCTTCCTGCAGGCGGTAAAGGAAGGGGTATTCACGGTTCCCGGAGATGGATGCATTCCCTTCGAACCGGTGTTCCAATCGCTTGCAGCGGCTGGATACCGCGGTTGGATGCTGGTGGAAGCGGAGCAGGATCCTGCTCGGGCGAATCCGCTCGAATACGCAATGAAGGCTAGACAGTATATTTTGCAGCAAGCGGGCGTATAAACGGAGGGACGAACAGATGAAACAGGGCAAACAGATATCGGTAGGTCTTGTAGGCTTAGGAAGACTCGGGCGGCAGCACGCGGATAATTTGGCGCATCGCATTCCGAATTGCAAATTGATGGCCGTATGCAGTGTGATACCAGAAGAGGTGGAGGAAGCTCAACAAGAGCTGAATGTCCCTTACGGGTATACGAATTATGAGGATATGCTGCGCAATCAAGAACTGGACGCCATTTTTATTGCTTCTCCATCTTCTTATCATTGCGAACAGATTGAGCAGGCGCTGGAAGCCGGGTTTCATGTATTCAGTGAGAAGCCGCTTGGGCTGTACATGGAGGAAGCGCTGCGCGTGCAGAAGGCTGTTCGCAAGCATCCGAATCAGGTGTTCATGCTTGGTTTTATGCGCAGATACGACCGCTCTTATGCGTATGCGAAGAAACAAATTGAAGCGGGTGCGATTGGCGAACCCGTGCTGATTCGCTGTTATGGAATCGATCCGGCGCAAGCGATGCCTGGCTTCATGCAATTTGCCAAGAGCAACTATAGCGGGGGCTTGTTCCTCGATATGGCAATTCATGATTTGGATTTGGCTCGGTGGTATTTGGGCGTGGAAGCGGAACGCGTGTGGGCAATCGGCGGTTCTCATCGATATACCGAGCTTGCGGAGCTGAACGATGCAGAAACCGGAGCAGCACTTGTACAATTTGCAGACAATAAGATGGGGATATTTGTAGCGGGTCGCAATTGTGCGCACGGCTATCATATCGAGACTGAAATTATAGGTACGCAAGGATCACTGCGCATCGGGACTGTACCAGAGAAAAATCAAGTCATGATTCTCGATGATCGGGGTGTCGTGAGAGAGTGCGCAAATGGATTCCTTGAACGGTTTGAACAGGCTTATATGGATGAAGCAGTTGAATTTGTACAGGCAATCCTCGAGGGAAGACAACCGAAAGTAACAGTAGAGGATGGGGTGCTGTCGACCGCGCTTGGGTATGCATGCAAGGAGTCATTTGAAAGCGGCCAACTGGTTGACGTTCGAATGCCTGCTGCTGTGA
Organism: Paenibacillus sp. NAIST15-1; assembly: GCF_001894745.1. Lineage (GTDB taxonomy): Bacteria > Bacillota > Bacilli > Paenibacillales > Paenibacillaceae > Paenibacillus_B > Paenibacillus_B suaedae. The sequence continues at coordinate 2,041 of NZ_BBYF01000011.1, read as the reverse complement.
CTGCCATCAAGTAAAAATGGGATTTCGTAATCCTTCTCGGTGCCATCAGTCCCATTTACTAGAACTAGCAATGATAAGCACAAGATTTCTCTATGCATAGAGGAGGGCTTTCATGACTTACATCACGGTCATCACCTTTTTACTGTATACTGGAATTGTTGCCTGGTACTCTTGGTACAAGACGCGCAGTGTGGATTTGAACAGCTCGGATGGATACTTTCTGGGCGGGCGCAGCTTGACAGGTATTGTAATCGCTTTCTCGCTGCTGTTGACGAACTTATCGACGGAGCAAATGGTTGGATTGAATGGGCAAAGCTATGCAACTTCCATGGTTGTCATGGCTTGGGAGGTAACATCGCCGATCGCGCTCATCTTTATGGCATTTATCTTCTTGCCACGTTATTTGAAGTCAGGGATTACGACAATCCCGGATTTTCTGGAACAGCGCTATGATTTGCGTACGCGTCAGATTATCTCGATTTTGTTTTTGCTTGGATATGCTGTTGCTTATTTGCCTACCGTGCTCTATTCTGGTGCACTTGTGCTTGATACGATTTTTAATATTTCGGCTCGATTTGATCTGAGTGATTTCAATATTATATTGGTTGTATCTCTTGCGATTGGGGTTACAGGGATTGCTTACGTGGTACTAGGCGGTCTGCGCGCATGTGCACTCTCGGATACGCTGAATGGAGTCGGCCTTATTGTCGGTGGTCTGCTCATTACCGTGCTTGGTCTGGTTGCACTCGGAGGAGGCAATTTGTTCGATGGGGTCAGCACACTGCTGCACAAAGAACCCGAGAAGTTGAACTCCATTGGTGACAGTTCTTCGCCAGTTCCTTGGGTGACGATCTGCGCAGGGCTTCTCTTCAACAATTTATTCTATTGGTGTACGAATCAGGCGATCGTTCAGCGGACGCTGGGCGCCAAAAACTTGAAGGAAGGCCAAAAGGGCGTGCTGTATGCCGGCATGTTCAAAATTTTCGGAGCGTTCTATCTCGTTCTTCCGGGCATTATTGCCTATCATCTCTTTAACAATTCGCTTAGCAATGCGGATATGGCCTATCCATCACTTGTTATTGAGGTTCTTCCGACGTTACTGTCTGGATTTTTCGCGGCCGTGTTGTTCGGTGCGATATTAAGCTCATTTAATGGAGCGCTCAACAGTTCGTTAACCTTATTCACCTTGGATATTTACAAGCCGATATTCAAGCCGAACGCGACGGATCAGCAGCTCGTGAAGGCAGGCAGAATCTTTGCCGTCGTGCTTGGTCTTATTGCAGTAGCTGTTGCACCCTTTATTCTGTATGCTCCTTCAGGATTGTATTACTACTTGCAGGAGATGTTCGGATTTTATAACATCCCGATCATTGCCGCTGTCGTTGTCGGCTTCTTTAGCAAGAAGGTACCGGCAATTGCGCCTAAAATCGCATTGGTTGTCCATATTGTGCTCTATACCCTGTCCAAATTCTTTTTGGGTACGCTCAACTTCCTGTACATTTTAAGTGTATTGTTCCCAGTCTGCGTGTTAGTCATGCTGCTCGTCGGGAAATGGAAACCGCGCGAACAGGATTTCGAGCTGTTTGAATCAGGCAAGGTGGATTTGACGCCATGGAAGCATGCGAAGGCATTTACTGTCGTCATGATCGTGCTTATGATCGCTGTTTACATTCTATTCTCTCCATTAGGAATAGCTGCTTAATAGGGAGAGAGGAGTCTATCTTCTAGTACTATGAATAAGGGGTTAGCCTGAAAAAAGGAGCTTGGGAGTTTGAGATTCCATGCTAAGTGGGCTGCCCCTTCTAGTAAGTGTGTCATCATTATCCTAAGTATCCCTATTATTAATAGAAGGAGTTAGAGGAGAAACATGGCTGGGATAAACAAATTCAAAAAAAGAGGTTGCATTCTTTTAAGTAGCTATGGTATATTCTAATTCCTGCTTCGCTAAGAGGCAGGCAACAACAAAATGAAAACAACTTAAAAAATAAGTTGAAAAAAAGTTGTTGACTTCGGATGAACGAAGTGATAAGATGTAAAAGTC
>NZ_BBYF01000010.1 GCF_001894745.1 Paenibacillus sp. NAIST15-1 | reverse complement strand
GGCTTCACGCCTTTGTCCCGCAGCGTCCGGGCGAGCTGATTCGCCCGCTCGTTAAGCTCGCGGTAGGTCAGCCGCTCCATGCCGTCCGCGCCGAACACGGCCGCCGTCCGCTCCGGCGTGCGTGCCGCCTGCTCCTCGAACAGCCGGTGCAGCGTCGTATGCTGGTCATACTCCGCCTTCGTCCGGTTGAAACCATACGCCAACGTTTCGAACTCATGTCTCTCCAGCATCTCAATTTCGGAGAGTGGCTCTTCCGGCCGGAACAATGCCGTTTCCAGCAGGCGTTCCAGATGCACAGCCCAACGCCGAACACTTTCCAGTTCGAACCGGCTCTTATCGAAGCTGAAGTCAACCCGAAGACTCCCGTCAAGCGATATGAGTAGGACCGCTACCTCCGCTGTACCGTCTTGCGCCTGCCCCAGATCTTGAATGCGATCGAACCCCACCAAAGTTCGAATCAGCGGTTCCCCATCATGTTCCGGAAGCAAGTTCCCATGCTTCATCATGTGATGGAGCGGATAATTCTGATGATCGTTCGCTTCGGTTATCGACTGCTTGGTTGCCATCAGCGCATCCTTGAAGTTGCGGCAATTTTGCAACGACGTACGAAGGATGAGCAACTTGTTCCCCGCTCTGCTCTCCTCGTCCTCCTGTTGAAATACAGGCATTCCCGTAACTACATCCGGGCTGTTTGTATATTTTGACAGAAGTATATGAACGCCTGCGGCGAAAATCATGAACAGGGCATAGTCGGAACCTTTGCTCATGTACGTCAGCCGGTCTGAAATATCGGAACTTAAAGAAAAGGACATGAAGACCGTTGTTCCCCCCACGCCAGATGCACGGCGTTCAGAAGGAAATGCGCTCATGACCGGTTCTCCTTCCAGCTTCTCCTGCCAATAGGCCTTCTCATTGCCGGCCTTTCCGCTCGCCGCAAGGACGTTGTTTGAAAGCTTGTCGCTCATGTAATCCCCCATCCCATCGAGCCGTTTGAAAATCAAAATTTAAAATCAATTTCTGCTGGAAGCACATTTTTCAAGACAGGCACTCGGGCCGGCCATACGATGTCACGGATTGGCACGTCCGGGTTATTCACGACCTCCTGCAATATGTGGAGCAACCCCGCCCCCCAATGCTCGACGGTTTCACACCGGAATAAATCCGTACAATATTCAAAAACCAACGCCAATTCGTCCTTATCTATAGTCGCCTCCAACGTCAAATCCACCTTCGCGATACGATGAGGGATCGGAAAGGAAGAGATGCGAAGAGGATTATCGTCCAACACGGTCTTATACTCGTTATGCATAACGAACATGACATCGAACAAAGGGTTGCGGTTCAACTGGCTGCCGAGTCCCAAGCGACCGATCAGGCGTTCGAACGGATATTCCTGATGCGCATATGCCGCCAAGGCATTCTCCTTGACTTGAGCGAGGAATTCAGCGAACGTCAGCCCGTCCTTCGGCCGATTCCGAAAAACGACGGTATTGGCAAACATCCCGATCAACGGCTCCACTTCGAGGACCGTCCTTCCCGCGATCGGCGACCCCACGACAATGTCGTCCTGATTAGCGACCTTTGCAAGCAATACGTTGTAAGCGGCCAAGAGCAGCATGAACATGGTTGTCTCTAATCCCGCGGCGAGCCGCTGCAACTGCTCCAGCGTTACGCAATCTGCCGTAAAGATGCGCTTGTCGCCCGCGAAGCTTTGCAGCACCGGACGCGGGTAATCAGTTACCATGCCGAGATCCTGTACTTTATCGGCGAACTGCGACAGCCAGAACGCCTCGTGAGACTCCATCTCCTGGCTGTTCATCCATTTATTATGCCAAACCGAATAATCCTTGAACTGCACTGGCAGAGCGGGTAACTGTTGTCCGCCGTACAGGGTCATAAATTCCTCCGCCAAAATACCTACCGAAAACCCGTCTGCAATAATATGATGCAAATCCACGACCAACACATAGCTTGATTGAGACAGAGATATCAGCAAAATTCGTAGAAGCGGAGATTCGTTTAATTTAAATGGCCGGATGCTGTTATGAACGATCTCCGTCACCTGATATTCATCCGCCTCCATATAGCGGATCGGCGAGGCAATTTGAGCAGCTATTTTTTGTACGGGCTCCCCATTCTCAAGCTCAAAATAGGTGCGCAACATCTCATGCCTGTCGACAATCGTCTGGAACGCTCGTTCGAAACGTTCCCGCTCCAAGCTTCCTTCGATACGAAGCACCATTGTGACGTTGTAGGCCTGCTGCTCAGGATGCAATTCATGCAGGAAATACAAACGTCGCTGTGCGGAGGTGACAGGGTAGCTGGAAGCCGGCTGCGCTGGCGGGATGGAATGGCTGCTTATTGCTGAATTTCCGCCTTCCCGCTGTTTCTGCGTCAGGTAAGCGCTCAGCCCCGCAATCGTCAAGTTTTGCAAAAACTCGACGATACTAAGCTGGACACCTAGCTCTTCGCGAATGTGATTCACTATTTTAGTTGCAAATATCGAATCACCGCCAAGCTCATAGAACGTGTCATAAATATCCATCTGCTTTACGCCCATCGTTTGCAGCCAAATCCGGCCAAGTGTCCGTTCCATATCGCTGTAATCGCCATCGGGTCTGCCAGTGAGCTCTGCCGATTGCACGATGGCGGATCGGAATGCCGGCTGCTTGCGGCCGTTTTTCTCCACCATTCTGTCGAGATCTTCCATCAAATCGGCGTGCAGGCGGATCGGGAATCGAGGCTGGCTCAGCAGCGGACGAACTTTAACAAACTCCTTGCGGTTAATCCGACCGATCGCAACCTGCGTCAATGAACTTCCGAGTGCTTTCTCGAATGCCTCGATAGCCTGTTCCGTCCGAAGCGCCTGAAAAATATGCTCCTGGTCTGCTATGCCGAAATCAACTCCCATGCCGGTTTCTTTCCAAACCGACCAGTTGATTGCCAGCGTTCTGCCGCCTCGCTTGGCCCGCTCGGCGGCAAAAGCGTCTAAATATACATTGGCGGCGGTATAGTCGCCCTGACCGAAGCCGCCCGTCAACGCCGTAATCGCCGAGAACATCACAAAAAAATCAAGCCGGTCACTCTTCGTCGCTTCGTCTAAATTCCGGGTACCATACAATTTCGCACTTAGAACCCGGTCGAATTCAGCCTTCGTTTTCGACCAAATCATTCCGCTGCCCGGTACGCCTGCACAATGTACAATCCCGTTGATTCCTCCGAAACGCTCGCGTAGACCGGCAAGCAACTGCCGTACAGCCTGTTCATCCGCGACATTGGCCTCACAGAGCAAGACCTTCGCTCCCGATGCTTCGAGTTCCCGTATAGCCTCGATTTTTCGACGCTCCTTCTTGGGGTATCCCCGCTTCAGCAGATGCTCCCACTCGCTTCGTAACGGCATCGGAGTTCGGTTAACCAAGGCCAGCGTCACCTGCTTCTTGGAGGCCAGCCATTTGGCAATTTCCAGCCCCATCCCCCCAGCACCGCCTGCTATTACGTAAACGCCTTCCGAACGGATCGGCACCTCCGCTGTTTTCATCGCTTCTTCGGGTATAGCCGCCAGATGGTGCAAATACCGACGTCCCTCGCGATAGGCCACGATATAAGGCGGGTTTGCATCACTCAATTCGGCCACCAACTGCTCGCCCGTCAACGATTCGTCCGCATCCAGGCAGCGGCAACTCCAATGAGGGTGTTCGGCTGCCACCGACTTGCCCAGTCCGAACATGGTCGTGTACGCCGAATTCAGCTTTTCTTCCCGTTTTGTTATCGCATGACCGGTAGGAGCGGCCAGAACAAATTCTATGGCATCTCCGGCATGCGTTTGATTGATAGCTTTAAGAAGGCAAAAAAGACTGTTTCCGCTTCGGTCTAATTTCCTATGCAAAGACGAGATCCCTTCGCTTTGGTCAAAGGAAAAGAAGTGAAGTACATGCGTAATCCGCTCTCGCTGGAGAGCTTGCATCAGCCGGAGATAATCCTCTTCCTTGGATGACACTACAAAAGACGCCGGATCATATTGCCGGTATTCCTCGCCAAGCTCAACCGTGATGAGGGAAGCACCTGCCTCGCGCAGGCTAACCGCCCATTTGTCCGACAGACTGTCCTTCCCTTTCAAAAGGAGCACCCGGCCCTTCCAATAGACGGGCTCGCACCGTTCGATCGGTTGTTCCTCCCATTGCGCCCCAAAAAATAACCCGTCGGCGCCTACGAGTTCAGGGAGCTCCAGCCAGCATCGGATGCGATCGAACGGGTAGAGGGGCAACAAAACCCGGCGCCTAGCCGCAGGTTCATACAAACATTCCCATTCCACACCGGCTCCTTGGACATAAAGACGGCCGATCTGCTCCATTATGGATCTTGTTGGGGCTTCCGCCGTTACAAGGCTCACTAACTTCCGTGCTTGCTCGCTGTAAGCTGCGGCCTCCGCTTCGGTCAGGTCCCCTTTCTCACGCGGCGTTTTACTGGCGGGAACCAAGGCATGCTCATAGTAAAATACACCCTCGGTTTCCGTATCCAGCCCGTACTCCGTCAGAACATTTAGCTTCGCAAGCAGTTCCGCCGCATCGACGGCAACGACCGCCACACGATGACGAAAATGACCTCGACCCGTACTTGCTGTATAGCAAATAGCGGCGAAATCCTTCTCGTCTGCTCCCACAAGCAATCTTTGGTATTGGACGAGCAACGATTCCATTGCGGTTATACTTTTCGCCGAGACTGTAAAAATACGCGGACTAACCGTTGCAGCCGTCCCTTTGACTCGGGGCGCTTCCTCTAGAACGACGTGAGCGTTCGTACCGCTTAGCCCGAAAGAGCTGACACCGCATCGACGCGATCCATGCACGGTTTCCCATGTCTCCAGTGAATCTTGCAAATACACCGGAGAATGCTGAAACCGTATGTTTCGGTTAGGGCGAAGAAAATGAATCGACGGCGGAAGCTCTTTGTGGTGGAGTGCGAGCGCCGCCTTAATCAAGCCCGCAATGCCGGCTGCCGCATCCAGATGCCCGATATTCGGCTTCAACGATCCGATACCGCAAAATTGCTTTCTATCCGTAAAACGGCGGAACGCCTGGGTTACACCATCGATTTCTATCGGATCCCCGAGCTCTGTTGCCGTGCCGTGCGCTTCGATATAACCGATCGTCTCTGGATTTATACCGGACGCCTTCCAAGCCCGTTCGATGACGCTAGCCTGCGCGCTGGTGCTCGGCGCCGTGATGCCGTTCGTGCTGCCATCCTGGTTGACCGCGCTGCCCTTTATAACGGCGTAAATATGATCTCGGTCGTCAACAGCTTGTTTAAGCGGTTTAAGCAGTACCGCCGCAACCCCTTCTCCGTCGCTCGTCCCATCGGCCCTGTCGTCGAAGGTGTAAGCTCTGCCAGTGGATGATTTCCCGAATTTGGGCTCGGAATTCAGCGGGAGGAGATTGAGGCTGACTCCACCGACAAGCGCGATCTCGCAGTCTCCTGTACGAAGCGCCTGCGAAGCGAGATGAACGGCGACCAGAGAAGAAGAACATGCCGTGTTCACCACCATGCTCGGTCCCGAAAAATCCAGAAAATAAGAAATCCGGCTCGCTACCATCGCGGCCAAATTGCCCGGCAATGCGGCGTTCATCGACTCCGGCTCCACATCGCGAATATATTGATAGTAATTCTCGACAAGATTTACATTCTGTCCTACGTATACGCCGACTGCTCGGCCTTTTATCTTATCGCCCGCATACCCGGCGTCCTCTAGCGCTTGCCATGCGCATTGCAGAAACAGGCGCTGGCCCGGATCCATCAGGCCGGCCTCTAGAGGCGAAAGATTGAAAAAGCGATGGTCAAACTTATCGATTTCATCAAGAAATCCAATTTGCGAATACAAATCATCTTCGAGATCCAACCCTTGGAACGAGAGGTAACGATCCATATCGCGGCGTCTATGTTTCGAAATGCCGCTAATGCAGTCCTTCCCTTCCCGGACATTCTCCCAGAACTCTTCAACTGTTCGTGCTTGCGGGAAATCAAGTGCAATGCCAATCACTGCAATATCCCGGGATGAAATCTGGGCTACTTCCTCGACCGCCTCATCGTTCTTGGCATCTCGAAGGGTAAGACCTTGAACATTCAGCATAGGTCCCCTCCACAGGCTATTAGTTATCGTAAAGTCATTAATTTCGGGTCAAATGATTACAGACGCATCACGGCAGAAAGGGAAGTCTGCTAGCCGTTCTTCTGTTCCGGTATCCGCCAATATTTGACGGAATCGCCGCATCTGCTCTTCTTCCGGCACACCTTTCGTACGCAAGATCTCGCTCAACCAGGTCAACGTCTGCCTCATCTGATCTTCAGTCGGCTCCATACCATTCTTCTCCAAATCGGCTTGCAGCCGTTCGATTTGTTCATAAGGAAATTCGACACCGAGACGGTACTGTTCATTGTCGAAATTTCGATTGCGGGTCGCTACCGCAACAGCCAAGCTGCGGGTGACGATTGTCGGCGTATGCGGGTTGCGAACCATCTGCAAACGTTCCTTGATTACTAAGCGATCTTCCTTCTGTCCAAAGGACATCGTGGTAATCCCCATACCCGAATCGATTAGATCCGACAGCACTGCTTTCGGCCCCATCTCGATCACTAACCTGACGCCTTGTGCTTTCATAAATGCAAGCGTTTCTGACCATCGCACAGGCTCCGTCAATTGAAGTGTCAAATGATCTACGATATGCTGCGGTACCTCATAAGGGAGTGCGGTTACGTTAGCGACTACCGGAATGCGAAAATTACCGAATGTTTGATTGGCTAACTCCTCTTTCAGTTGAGGCGCCACATCCGCCATAAGCGGACTATGAAATGGCGGCGTCATCAGGATGGGCGTAATTTGTCCGTTCAGAACAGCCAATTCGTCTTCCGCGCGAGCGACCGCCTTTTCGTGCCCGGAGATAACGAACTGATTCGAACCGTTTATGCAGGCCAGCGCAAGTGCTTCCTCGGAAGCGGCCTGTCGCCGACAGGCAGTCTGTACATCCTCCAGCTTTACGCCATTGATGACAGACATCATGCCGTTCTTTACCTGCGCGGCCAACAGACTGCGCTTATGCACCAGTTTTACGGCATCCCCAAATGCAATGGCCCCGCTGCAGGTCAGGGCCGAATATTCGCCAAGGCTATGCCCGGCCAAATAAGCAGGCTGTTGTCCTATTTCCTGCATATAAACGCGGAACGCGGCGACGCTTACGGTCAATATTGCGGGGAGCATGTTTTCCGGCCGATTCAGCTCCCGCAGGCTTCCTTCAAAGCAAATTTTTTGAAGATCGTATCCTAACGCTTCATTGGCTTCGGCGAATGTCATCTTCGCTGCTTGGGATTCACGATACAACTCCCTTCCCATTCCGATATATTGCGAGCCTTGGCCTGGGAAAATAAACGCGATTTTCTCCACAAGATCACTCCCTATTCCACCACTTGCACGGTTACGTAATCAGGAAACTTACCGAGCTGTGAAAAATTGTTTTCCAAAATCACACCGCCGTCGCCAAAAGAGGCAACTTCCTGGAATCCGGCAAATTTGAACGTAATATACATCATCCTGTTTCTGTCATTGGAGATAAACTCAGCCTGAAAACGGGCTCCCGCTTGCTTGGCCGATTGTAAAAGATGCTGCAGCATGATCGAACCGACGCCACGCGACATAACGCGGCAAGACATCAGCAGCAGCTTAAGTCTCCAGACTTCTTCATCAAGCTCAACCAAGGAGAGGCCGATCGTACCGTAAGTGCCGTAAATATCTTCAAGGCTTGCAACTAACAGCTTGTGGCGATTGGATCGGGACAGGGCTTCCAACTCGTTGAACGAGTAAGTATAGCCGGTCGTGTTTAGCTGATTGGTACGAAGCGTCAATTCCTCCGCCCGCTGCAAATCCTCGCTGCGAGCTGGGGAGATTCTCATGACCATGCCTAGAGTCGCGAGAAACTCTTCTTGGGGACCTTCGAACTCCTTTTCGGCCGTATTTCTCTTGTAGTCACTCATATACATCAGCCGTCGGTTCTGGGATTCCTCCGTCACAAAATCCGGCATCAGCTCCGGCAATTCCAGCAGCGTATCCAATTGATTGGCATCGAGACAAAGAACGTCAGAATATGTGAAAGCGACCTCTTCGCGTTCAAATGGTTGATCGTCGATAAAAGCGAACGTGTCGAAACCTATGTTCAGCGATTCCTGTATGACGCTGATCGAAGAGGATTTTGAATTCCAATTGATTTGTGGAAAAAGAAAATATTCGCTTAGCCCGAGTTCCTTCAGCTTTCCAATGGCCGCCGCATAATCATTTTTGCTGGCGACCGACTGAAGGATGCCTCTCCGATCCAACTCCTTGATGACCTCCGCAGCCCGATCCTTCAGTCTGACATTGGAATCCTCGAGAAGCACGCCTTCCCAAAGGGTATTGTCCAAATCCCATACCAAACATTTAATTTTCCGATTCCCCCGTTGTGCGTTTTGTTTTGCTGCCACAGCTTCCATCTGAATGAATCCTCCTTACGATTTTCAAGCTAAGAAAAAAATTAAATTATTCCGCTAAGGGCATTTTCGATTCGATCAAACGCATAATGGCATTAATACTTTGAAAATTCGCCATGTCGAGCTCGCTATTCTCCAAGGTAACGCCGAGCTCGCTCTCCACAAACATTACCAATTGCATTGCGAACAAGGAGTTGACGATTCCGAGCTCAAACATGTCCTCGTCATCCCGCAGCTCATGCTTTCTGGAAAACCTCGAAATGTATTTCTTTAATTTGGATTTTTGCTCTTCCATTGAAATCTCTCTCCTTTGTTTAAGGAACTTCTACCATCATTTGATGATCACTGTGCTGCATCTGCTTGCCGCGTTCAAGCTTGATCAACGTATCGGCAACGTGGAAGTACCGGTCATCATGCGTTATAGCGATAATGCATTTTCCCTGAGCCTTTAGTTCGGGCAAAATTTCATGATAGAAATGGCGGCGATACTCCGGATCTTGGTCGGCCGCCCACTCATCAAACAAGCAAATCGGCTTGTCTTCCAAATAAGTAAGCAGCAGCGCCAACCGTTTCTTCTGGCCAGTTGACAGCGAAGTGGTCGAAAAACAACCGTCCCGCACCGTTACCTTGTCTTCCAGTTGAAGGCGATGAAGCAGAGAAGCAATCTGGTCTTCCTTGTCCGAACAATCAATCCCGTACAACCGTTCAAACAAATAGTAATCGCTGAAAATAGCCGAGAAACAGCTTCCCAGCTCTTCAGGAGCCAAGGCTTCACCATTGATGGCAATGTGGCCGGAGACCGGCTTGTACAAGCCGGTAATCAGCTTGGCCAGCGTCGTTTTACCGCTGCCATTCCCCCCCGTTATGAAAGTAATCGTTCCCGAACGACACGTAAGATCGAAAGGGCCTGCCGTAAACGGAGCGTCCCCGCTTTCTGTGTAGCCGTAGCATATTTCGCTAGCTACAAGCTCTACGTTTGCATCTGAGGCCAAATGCACCTTCACCGCTCTGTGTTCGCTCTGAAGCAGAGCAACTTCAGAAGAGAGCTCCTGAATGCGGTTCCATGAAATACGAACCTGTAAAAACATCGGGTAGGCGTTCAATATTCCGTTAACGGGGCCTGCCATGTACAGAAACACAAATACGTAGATTTGAACTGTCGTAGTAAGCAAATTCGGGAAAAATAATGGAAAAAGGAACGCTACCGTTCCAATTACGACCGTGAATAACAGCTCTCCTGCTATATTGACATTTGCGAACCGTACATCGCCTTCCGTCCTTTTTATCCGGTAAGTATTCGAGCTTTCCTTTACATGAACCTCAAACTCATTTTTTTTGGACTGGCTGAGCCGAAGCTCCTTAAAGCCTTTTAGCATATCGTTGATTAAGCGAAAGAACACGGTTTGGATTTCGCGTGTTTCCTCCCAAAGCTTCTCCGCTTTGCTTCCCAAAAAAAAGTACAATCCAGCCATTGTAACTATGACTCCGATGGAGAGAAATAGAGCGTAAAGACTGAGCATTCCGAGATAGATAAAGCAGCAGATGAGCGTTACTAGGGAGATTGTGCCCGCAACCATCACGTTAATGGAACGGCTTACCGTTTCCGTATCGTTGTTCAGCACGGCATGCAAGCGCCCATCTTCCATTCGCTCTAGCTTCTCGTACGGCGTCTTCAGTATTTTGCCGATCAATTCCGTACGCTTGTCATAGACCAAATTGTTCGTCAGGATAACCAGCTTGGTGCTGATGTATCGCTGACCGTAAACGTACATTAGGATACCTAACGCAAAATAGAAGAGAAGCCCGTTCGTCAAGTTGTCGTTTCGCCCAAAGGACTGGTTAACGACGAAGATAATGAACGCATTGCCGAATCCGCTGACCATGCCGAGCATAAGCAGCGATACGTATGGTTTTTCCCTCTTTATAGCGAACAGTTGCGTCAAGAGATGATAGAAAGTATAAATGACTCCGAACGCGGCGGCGGCGATGATTGCCGGTACCAGCGTGTACGGAGCCCAAACAATGAGCGCGCTCCACGGTAGCTTATCAAAAAGAATCCTCGGCAATAAATACAAACCGACCAGATACAATGTCAAAAAAAATAATGCAGCGGTCAACCTAGCCGCTTTCCAGCCGCTCACTCCAGTCCAGCGCCGCTTTCCTTTGCCGATTTCCATCATGCAGCGTCCAATAAAGAACAGAAGGGCCAGCAGCACAAGACCAAATACGACTAAAACTACGGAAGCTATCTTGTCCACCTTGCTGAAAGTGTCTGGCATAGGGGCGACTGGGGTTCGCCCGTGCATAATCGACATGACGCCACGGGCAATCACCTCGGTATGGTCGGAGTTCATATTTGCCATGACCGCAACGCCTAGTTGGCCATCGTTGCGCATTACAATATAAGATGAGAAGTTCGGATTGCTCCCGCCATGCGCTATTTCACCGCCGCCTGATTGATAGATCGACCAGCCAGCAGCGTAGGAAGATCCGTCAACATTTGGAGATACGGTGTTGTCGATTTCATGCGATAATTGGATCAGATTAGCGTCGATCCCTGGTGCTTTGACAGCTCCTAGTTGGATTGACATCCATTTGGCAATGTCTGTCGGAGTTGAGTTCACGTAACCGGCCGGTATATTGCCGCGATATCTCGGGGCTTGATAAGCGTGAGGACGCAGAAACCCAAGCTTATACCCTGTTGCAAGCCCGTTTTGTACCGCATCCCCGTAGTGCATAAAGGTGCTGCCGAGCCCAAGCGGCCGAATAATACGATCCTGCATGAAATCCTCAAATGGCATACCTGCTACTTCCTGTATAATCAAACCGAGAATATCGTAATTAATCGTTGAGTATATGAAATACTCGCCTGGTTGAAGCCTTTTGTCATGCCAAAGCTCTTTTCCTACAAGCATGCGAACAGTTTGCTCCAACGCGTCGTCCGCATTCGATGCCGGTATATGGCCGATCGTATCAGGCGGAATAGCCGATGTATGGTGCAATAGTTGCTCGATGGTAATATTAACTCGCTTTCCGTCATCATTCATATAAAACCAAGGCAAATAGTTGCTTACCGGATCGGTCAGCTTGATTAGGCCCTGTTTCTCCAATTGAAGAACGGCTAAGCCTGTAAACGCTTTCGAATTCGATCCCATTTCAAATACAGTGTTAGCCGTAACGGGTAGCTTTTTCTTTACATCGCTGTAGCCCAAAAATTGTTCGTATACAATCTTTTCTCCCTGTACAACAACGACTGCCATGCCGGGGATTTTGGCATTTTCCTGCATTTCATTAATGTAATGATCGAGCTGTTCTTTTCGATCCGCCGGCTGGGCGACCGCAGAAAAAAGGGGCGTGAGCAAACAGCTCAACATCATCATTGCCGCAACGCCCAGAACGAGCTTTTGCTGGATATTCATTAGATAATGCCCTCCTTATGCGAACAAACTGTCCAGTTCATCCTTATTTAGACTTGTCGTTTCAAAATCGGAAGGCGTAAAATCGATATCCGTTTTATCACTGCAATGACGGACAAGCCGTTGAAGTTGCTCAATATAGTAATGAGCGAAGTGTTCAACGGTTGACCGCTGAAAATCTTTCGAACTGTATGTAACCGACACCTTCAGTTGCTTGTTCTGAATGTAGAGCACCAGATCCAGCAGCACGGCAAATGTATTTTCGGCAGCCTGCTCTTCGCCGGTAACATAATCAGCTAGTTCAAAAATCGTACTCTGCATCTGGTTGTCGATTTCACCAAGATAATTGAAGCGTATCGTTCGCGCCGCAAGTGGTGGAAGCTTCCGGGCTAGTGTCAGCGCGCCGTAACCGATTCCCTGATTGGGTATAGCGTGGAGTTGCTCTTTAATAGTTTTAAGCTTCTCGCCAATGTCTGCATCGGGCAAATCCAACCGTGCCGGATATATCGAAGTAAACCAGCCGACGGTACGTGATACGTCTATACCGTCAACGATCGGTTCGCGGCCGTGCGCTTCCATCTCTATCGTAAATTGCCGTTTCCCGTTCATTGCATTGCAGGTTAGTGCCAATGCAGTTACAAGAAGATCGAGCGGCTGAGTATTGTACGCTCGGTTCGCATTTTTCAGCAATCTCGCTGTATCTTCACTGCTCAATTCCGTATATAGCGTTTTAGTATCACCGATCGTACTCACACCGCTCTCGTAATCAGTCTTCAGCGGTAGTTCAACCGTTTCAATAATAGTCTGCCAATAAAACAATTCGCCTTCGGCCTTACCGTGGCTATAGGCGGCCACCGCTTCGGCCCACACTTGATAGGAATCTGTCCAGCCAAGCGGCGGAATCTGCTGGTCGGCTAGCCTAGCTTGCAGCATCCGTTCCAGGTCATCCAGCAGAATGCGCCAAGAAACTGCGTCAACGATCAAATGGTGGGCCGTCAAAAAGAGCAAGTCCGTTCCTCTGCCGTTCTGAAACAACGTAGCTTTGAACAACGGTCCATCGCTCATATGGATACTTTGCTTACAAGCAAGCGAACGCTTGTATATGACGTTTTCTAACTCGTCCTCCCTGAAATCGTCAAGTGTCACTACTTCCAAGTTGATTTCATAATCAGGAAATTCCCCAAAATAACGAAGTAGTCCTGTTGATTTGTCCAGCTTTAGCCGCAGTGAATCGTGATGATAAGCAATATCCTTTAAGGCAAGACTGATTTGTTCGGGAGATGCTCTACGCTTTACCGACAGCAAAACTGACTGATTATAATGATGTGGATTAACAAGAGCTTGTGAAAAAAACCATTCTGTTATAGGGGTCGGTCGAACATCGCCTTCGGCAGCTATTCTTATCTCTTTGGAACTGTTGCGCTGCTCGATTACAGTCAAAAGTTCACCGATGACTGGGAACGACAAAATGTCTTTAACCTGCAAGCTAAGTCCTGCTTCGTTCAGCTTCACCATTACTTGGATTGCCTTGATAGAATCGCCGCCCAGCCGGTAAAAATTATCTTGCAAAGAAACATGATCGGATTGCAGCACAGCGCTCATAACCTTCAGCAAAATTTCCTGGCGTTCGTTCGGCGCCGATTGATCCGTAAGCTGCAACGCCGCCTCAGGATCAGGAAGCGCTTTGCGATCCACCTTTCCGTTGAGGGTCATGGGAAGTACGTCTAAAAACACGATATATTGCGGAACCATATAAGCAGGTACCCAATCCAGTAGCGTTTTTCTCACGGTAAAAGCAGACATGTCTCTCCTATTCGCCACAAGGTAGGCCGCCAACGCAGTGGTTCCTTCTGCGTCAGTACGAGCGATTACAACAGCTTCACGAATTCCTTCAATTCTCATTAGATAATTCTCGACTTCTCCTAGTTCGATCCGATATCCGTTAAACTTGATCTGGGAGTCGCTTCGGCCTACATATTCGATGCTGCCATCAGGCCGTCGCATCGCCAGATCGTCCGTTTTATACATCGTACCCACGCCTGCAAATACGTTCTCTACAAACTGCTTCCCCGTCAGCTCTGGACGCCGCAAGTAGCCTGCCGCCACCCCGTCACCAGCAATATAAATCTCGCCGATTACTTCTTCCGGTACCGGCTGCAGTTGTTCATTCAACAAATAGATTTGCGTATTAGCAATCGGGTGGCCAATCGGGACGAACCCTTGGCGATCTGATTCCGGATCGAAACGATGGATGATACAGCCGACAACGGTCTCCGTAGGGCCATATTCGTTGATTATAGTTGCGCGACCGGCGAAACTGCGGTGGATGTCGGCCGCAACCGCTGACTTCAAATTCTCTCCGCCTACAATCAGCATTCGGATCGAAGACTGGGAGTTGTCACGGTGTTTAATCAGCGCCAAGTGAGCCGGTGTCAATTTAAGAACCGTCGCGATGTTATCGCCGATGATGCGTTCGAGAATAAACTCCTCTTCTGTTGCGGGATATATCGCAACGGTATTCCCGTTGATGAGCGGCGGGAAAATAGATGTAATCGTCAAGTCGAACGCAAGCGAAGAATATAAAGCCGTGACATCTCCCTCTTCTAAATAGTACGTTTTACGGGCCCACCAAGTATAGTTCGTAAGCCCCTGATGCTTGATCACGACACCTTTGGGATTGCCAGTAGAACCGGAAGTATAAATGACATATGCAGGGTCATTCGGCGAAATCGCGACAGTATACGGTTCTAGCGCCGCCTGCATCCTTTCAAGCACTCGCATATCCAACCACATCTGCTTGCCGGAATAACCCGAGTCTTCCAACCCATCAACATTGCACAACAGCATGTCCGCCTGACTGTCCTCCAACAGATAACGAATCCTCTGCCCTGGATAGGCGATATCGAGCGGCAAGTATGCAGCACCCGTTTTGAGAACGGCTACAATCGCTATCAGCGTTTCAAATGAATGATTCAAAAGCAACGCCACAACGTTTCCCTTTCCAATTCCTTCACCGGCCAGCCTGTGAGCCAGCCTATCGGCAAAATCGACCAGCTCCGCGTAAGTCAACGATCGGTTTTCCCATACTGCTGCGATCTTCTCGGGCGTTTCAACCGCTTGTTCGGCGATCAGTTGGTGAACAGGTTTATCCTTAGGATAGCACTCCTCCGTCGCATTCCACTTATGCACCAGCATGCTACGTTCCTGCACAGACATCAATTGCAGTTCGCCAATGGTGATTTCTTCCTTCGGATTGACCACTTGCTTGGCGAGCACCGTCAATCTCATAAAAAGCTTTTCCACGGCTTCATCCGTATAATCGCCCGTCTGGTAATCGAACCTTATTTCTAATTTTCCAGTTTCAGTCCATTCTTTTATCACGACCTGCAAAGAATAATGCTGCTGCCCGCAGTAAAGCTCTTCATTCTCCACCTCGCTGCCTTCCCACTCTCCGACCAGCTTAGTGTTGTAATAATTGACGCATATTTGAAAGAGTTGATCATAGCCTTTTTTTCGCAATTCTAATTCTTGAACGAGCAAATTGTAGGGAAACCTCTGATGGTAATAGCTCTCCATCAGCTCCTTATTCACACGGCCGATAAATCCGGATACCAGTTCCCCGCTCTCTACGGTTGTGCGGAATGGAAGCGTACTCGTAAACATGCCCATGATCCGCTTTTCCTTAGCACCCGAACGATTCAAGACCGGGGTACCGATGATAAGATCCCTTTGCTGCGTGATCTTATGTTGATAGAGCAGCACCAATGAGAGAAAAAAAGTGTTCAGCGAGCAGCGGTTCTTTTGAATATACTGCTTGATCGCATAAGAGAGGGATTCATCCAGCCAGAACGTTTTACGCTTGCCGCTCAGCTCGTTCGAGCTTCTCTGTAGAAAGCTTTCGGGAATCGTCCGAAACTTTTCCAGCCAATATCGTTTATTTTTCTCAAAGCGCGCCGAAGATAAGTAGCTTTGTTCTTGAACAACGTATTCCGCATATCCGCTCTCGATTTCTGGCTCGACAATCTCCCCCTTGTGAAGTTTCGTATAAAACTGATTAATTTGCTTAGTCATGATTTGAATGCTCCAACCGTCGGTCACAAGATGGTGGAATTTAACGAAGTACCCGTTAAGTTGCTCGTTAGCTTTAAAAATCGCAAACTGGAACAAGGGCTGCTCCAATAATTCAAAGGGCTTGCCAAACTCCGTTTCCGCCCACTCCGATACTGCCACTTTCGGATCTTCGCATCCAGAAAAGTCCAACATTTGCAACTGCCGTCTTCTATATTCCTCAAAATACTGAAGAACGTCGCCATCTCGTTCTGTGATTTGAATACGCACACCTCCATGACTTTCAACGAACAAATGGATAGCTTCCTCCAACAGCGCAACATCACAATTCCCTTTAATCCATACAAGACCGCCAATATTATGGATCGGACGTGTCGGGTAAATTTTTTCGATATACCATATTCGTTTCTGGGGGTGTGTTAACGGATATAACATCTTCTTTTCGCTTGCCAATTCTACTCTCGCCCCTCTCTTTTACCACTCTTACAAATAAAAAAACTTACACTCAAAAGTGTAAGTTTTTCTTGGACGGCAGTAGCGCCCTCCCCTTATACTGGAATAAATTCTGCGTTCATTATAAAAGATATGGGAATTGATATTTGGTATTCTAAGCAGTATTCTTCCATGCTCCATCCAAAATTCGATACAATCTTCCTCAAAGAAATTTGAGATTAGTATGGGACATAGTCTGGGGTTACTGGCATCGTCTGAGTGTATAATAATTGACGTTTAAACAAGGCGTCTTGTATGATCCCTATATAAAAAACGCTTTTTTAACATACTACTTTACATTTTGCAAACCTCGTATGTAATCTACAATTTCATCAATCGTGCGCAGTTTTTCTGGATCAAGATACTCGTCTGGAAACTCTATTCCAAACTCTTCTTCGATATTCACAACTAGACGTATGAATGTTAATGAATTAATTCCATTTGAAACCAAGTTATTTTCCAAGTAATTGTTAGACGGCACCTCCAAAAGTTCATTAATCATCTTTTCTATCTTTTCTCTTATTTCCATCATTAGATCTCCTCTACCTTTGTTCTTTCTTTCATTATTTTTCGTTACTATTGAAGGTTTTATCAATTCTATTCCAATATCGATCGTTTTTGTTCCTCCAAGAATGTCTATTTCAAGCTTGGCCCGATTCTTGCGTTTATCTATTTTAATAATTTTACTATCCATTCCCTTCAACGGCCCCGACAAGACAATTGTTTTTTTTCTTCTTACGAGTACTTTCGTAAATTCTAGCGTTTCATTATCATTCAAAATCCTTAAAACACGTTCCATTTCACTATTAGGAATGAATTGAAATGTGTATGCATGATCCGATGAAATCTGCAAATCTTTCTTATTGGTATAATTCAACAACCGAACTACATTAGGCATCGCTTTAATTTTATAATATAGGCTAGTATCTAATTTTGTTCGAATAAATACGTATCCAGGAAACATAGGTTTTATTCTACTATAAAAAGAACCGTTTTTCTTTTCAGGAACCTGTCTTTTCGGTACGCAACATCTAATATCATATATGCCTAATTCCTTTTGGATTAACCATTTAACTAAATCCTCTTTCCCAGAAAACACAAAGAGTACATACCAATTCATATTCCGTATCCGCCTTTACAATATGGGAATGACTCCTCAACGGGATAATGAGATCATACTTGCTTGCACACTTCTAAAAAGATATGGTGAATTATCACCCTAGATTCATTTGCCACAAATGAATAGAGAACCCTAAAAAGGCATAGCTTCGCCCATTCATGCAAATAAGATTCTGCACTACTGTCAGTATTATGTGGAAAATAAATCATTTAACGTGCCGAAACAACGATTAAATTATTTATTTGTTATCTATGGGAATGTAAGCAGTTACTAAAAAAACGATACGCTGTTGCTTCATGTCTCCTGAAGCCATCTGTTATATAAAAGACTTATATTTAGCAGGATGAGGATAACTGATAAAAATTGTTGACACATTTAGTTATCGGTATCCCCGTACGATAGAATAATGGTCGCTTTTATCATCCATGACTAAGTGGCGTGGAATCATAAAGCATTTATCTTATATTTTCAAAAAATGAGCTATACTGAAAATATTAGAAACGTCGTTTTTGAGTAGAAGAATTCTTTTTTTGTGAAGACATGATGATACAAAACTTTAACATGTTTACGAGAATATTATGATGGCATAGTTGAGGTAGTTGTCCCGTAAAGTAACTGAGATTGCTTGTAACAATATGAAATTCGTAACACATTAAAGAGAAGTTTTTATGCAGGGTAATATTACCAATACAATATATCATAAATCTTACTTTTTTATTAGTCAATATCAAAATCCCGAAGATAGATTCAGACAGAGAGCGTAAAAATACTGAGAAATTCTTAGTATCACAGCTATAACTATCGCTTTCCTACACATTGTCAAGTTGGCTTCGATCAAGCTCTTACTAAACTCTAATCGATTTTCAGCACGAAAGATTAATTCAATCTTCTACAGGGGGATATTTTTGTTTTAGTTACACAAATCTTCCAGTTGAACAGTACACGTTCAACGTGGCGGGCGCGGCAACACATTCCAAATTATCTTATACATTTTGCCTTTATTTAGATAATTCCGCGCCCTTCAAACGACCATTCGAACAAAAGGGGTTATCTGCCATCTTTCTTTTCTTCCATTATATTAGTACTAGCAAGGAATCATGAGCCTTCCCAGAAATCAATGCTCACTTCAGGTTCGCACTTGTTCCGGTGAATCAGATAGAATACCACTACTAGTTCCTTACTTATCACAATACATAAATCGTTTGGAGCTGTTCACCAGCAGCTTCGTAAAATGCGCAGCATGATCAGCGGCGACATCCAGATTATCATCGAAGCTGTTCGCCGTGACATCGCCTTGTCCGGCAATGTCGGATACAGCCTTGACGGATAATACCGGAATTCCGTATTGCGCTGCTGACTGTACAATCGCCAGCACTTCCATATCGGATACCTTCACGAGGGGGAATGTGGATCTAATCCCCTCTACCCGCTCACCCTCGCTCATGAACGAATCGAGCGTCAACACCAATCCAAAATCAAGAGCGTATGGAAGCTCTGCTGATGCCGCAGTTTGCCGCGCCACTTTCAGCCAATCCGCATCCGTCTCGTACTTGGCCGGCATTTGCGGAACCTGACCAGGCTCATAGCCGAAGCAGGTAGCATCAACATCCCCGTAAATAAACTGCGTAGCGATGATGACGTCGCCAACGTCCAATCCTGCGCCAAATGCACCCGACGATCCGGAATTGATGATGACATCCGGCTTATACCGCTCAATTACAAGCGTCGCTGCCACTGCTGCATTGACCTTACCAATCCCGCTCTCCACTAGAATCAAGGATTGACCTTGGTACACCGCTTCTTCGATAATAACTTTACCTACCTGTGTTCTTGCTGTAATTTGTGACTGGCTTCGAAAAGGAGCCATTTCTTCTTCCATCGCTGTTATAATCGCAATCCGCATGAAGCCAGCCTCACTATTCTTTCAGATAGGAGATCGGTTTCTCAACAGGAACTTTTGTGCCTCCGAACTCTTTCTCAATGTATTTTTGCGTATCTTCGTTGTGGTACAGCTCGCCTAATTTCAAAATGCCTGGATCGTTCTGCTTATCAGAGGTCGTCACGAGCACGTTGATATTATGCTTGGTATCCACAGAGATCTCCTCATGGAACAACGAATCCTTCAATACGTTCAATCCGCCTTCCATCGCAACCGTATTCCCGATCAATACCAAATCCACATCTTGTATGACCCGCGGGCCTGTCGTATCGTCAATTAGCTTGAATTTCAGATGCTTCGAGTTTTCTACAACATCACTTTCTGAACCTGTTCCAAGGTCGAACCCATCTTTCAACTTGATGAGCCCTGCTGCCTGCAGCAAACTTAATCCTCTTGCCGTGTTGGCTGGGTTATCCGCCAGAGCAACAAGAGCGCCGTCTGGAACATCCTTAATATCCTTGATCTTCTGCGAATAGATTCCCATCGGCTCTAGATAGGTTGTCGCTACTGCTGCAAGATCAGCTTTACTGTCTTTATTGTAGCTGACCAAGTACGCCCAAGATTGAAATGCGTTGACGTCCACTTCCCCGTCTTTGGTTGCGTTATTCAGCTCTACGCCGCCATTGATCTCCTTGACTTCGATATCGAGCTTGGCGTCCTTCGCCGCCTGAGATTGCGCGATATGCTTCCAAATCTGAGCGTCCGATCCCTGAGAACCGATTACGATTTTCCCAGCATCGCCTGATGATTTGCCTCCACAGCCGGCCAGCACCAGTGTCAAAGCCAACCCAACCGCTAATCCGCCCCATACTCTCTTTTTAGTCATACGATTTACTCCCCCCTATATGTAAATAAAGATAAGAGCTTTCTTGCTTAATGCATCGTCATCCCGCCTGTTACATTAATCGCCTGGCCGGTCATATACGAAGACAACGGACTTGCCAGGAACAGCACGACATTGGCCACATCCTGAACTTCAGCGGTTCTTCCGAGTGGAACCTGGGAACAATCCTCCGCATAGATTTCCTCTGCGCTAATACCGCGGATGACTCCACCTTCAATCCGCTCCCGATGCTTCATCGGTGTCTCCACAATTCCCGGACATACCGCATTCACGAGAATGTTATGCCGCGCCAGCTCGATCGCCATCACCTTCGTCAAGCCAAGAACAGCATGCTTGGATGCGCAATACCCGCCCATAGCCCGGTAGCCGTTCTTGCCTGCTTGAGAAGCAATTTGAATGAATCTGCCCGGCTTCCCGGCATCGACCATTGCTTTGGCAAATATTTTGGAGACCAGGTACAGCCCCGTAGCGTTAATGGAGAAAACCTTCTCCCAGTCCTCCAGCTTGCTGTCAATCACATAATCCATTGTTGAAGCACCCGCACAGTTCACGACGATATCGGGAACCCCTGCATGCTCTACAACCAATCTGGACCAGCGATCAATATCCTCGGATTTGGTTAAGTCCAATTTCGTCTCGATGAGCTGACCGTTAACCTCTCGATAATCAGCTTCGTACGCCAGATCCGCAGAGATAACCGTAGCTCCACTTTGGAGCAGGATTTGTACGATACCCTGCCCTATGCCTGAATTTCCGCCTGTGACAATCGCTGTCTGATGCGATAGATTGAGCGTAATCATCGCGATTACAGCACTCTTTCAAACGGATCTCTGCTGATTCCCGCTTCCAGCACAATCTTCGCATATTCTTGCGCAGAGAAGAGAGAATGATCCTTGTAGTTGCCGCATTCCAGTGCGGATACAGCAGGAACCTCTGTTGTATCCAATACACGCTTCAGTGTTCTCTCCAAAGCCGAAGCAATCTCTTCCGGACTGTGCTCGTTCCACAGAATCAGATAGTATCCCGTTCTGCATCCCATCGGAGAAATATCGATAATCCCTTTAATCTCGTCTCTCATATACGTAGCAAGCAGATGCTCAAGCGTGTGAAGCGCTGCCGTTGGAATTGCGTCTTTATTTGGCTGCAAAAAGCGCAGATCGTATTTTTGTACGGTGCTGCCTTTCTCATCATGTTCAACTCCTGCTGCTCTTACATAAGGAGCCTTTACGATTGTGTGATCCAGTTGAAAGCTTTCTACTTTTGCCATTGTTCCTCAGTCCTTTGTCTGTAATTTGTATTCTATTTAATCCAGTACGCACCTAAGGAGCATACTGCATAAATCAAGTTCACTAATCCGCTGCTAATGCATCGTCTTCTTCGTAAAATAGTCGCCAATGAATTGGCACACAAACACCAGAATTAAGATCAAAATAGTAGCAACTATGGTGATATCATTTTGGAACCGATTATACCCCTTGCTAATTGCCAGACTGCCCAAACCACCCGAGCCAATCGCACCCGCCATCGTCGTCAGCCCGATCAGGTTAATGACCGTCACGGAAGAAGCACGGATAATCGCATTTAAACCTTCCTTCAAATAGACCCGAAATACGATCTCAATTGGCCCTGATCCCATGGACTGAGCGGCTTCCACAATTCCCGGATCTACCTCGACCAGCGCATTTTGAATTTGTCTCGCATAAAAAGGAACGATCCCGATAACTAACGGCACAATTGCTGCTTGCATGCCGATCGATGTCCCCGCAATAAGGCGGGTAAGCGGAACGACAACCGCGATAAGAATAATGAACGGAATAGAGCGAAATAGATTAATGACTTTGTCCAAGACACTGTAAACGAGCTTGTTTTCTAAAATCCCGCCCTTATCAACTACAATCAAGGTTACACCTAGCAAAAGGCCGAAAAGTACCGAGAATAAGGAGGTTACGACCACCATGTATATCGTTTCATAGATGCTGATCAGAATCTCTTCTCTTAAATTCCAAATGTTTGGGAAGTTATTCATTAAAAACTCACTCATACCGTTTCACCTACCTTAACGTTCTGCACAAGACGAGAATCAATCATTTCGACCGCAACTTGAATCGACTGCAAATATTCGAGTGCCGCTTCCAAATCGCTAGTTGATCCCGACATGACCACAATCAAATTGCCAATAGGCGTCTGCTGTAGAATCTCCACATTCGCATATAAGATGTTGGTCGTTACCCGATAACGAGCGGTAAGCGCTGAGATAATCGGCTCGCTTGTGCTATCGCCAATGTAGGATATCTTGCACAAAATATCGTTGTTCTTAAGCTGCACCAATGACGGATGCTGGGAGAGCTTCTCCAGCGTCTGTTCAATATGAGTAGCTGTATTAATAAAATCACGAGTTAACGCATTTTGCGGACGGCTAAAAATTGACACGATATCTCCCTGCTCAATAATCCGACCGTCTTCCATTACGGCAACCTTATTGCAAATTTCTTTGACCACTTGCATTTCATGCGTAATGAGCACGATCGTTAACCCTAAGGTTTGGTTCAATTTCTTTAATAATTCCAATATGGATAGTGTGGTTTTAGGGTCTAAGGCACTCGTCGCTTCATCGCATAATAGGATTTCCGGATCATTCGCCAGCGCTCTAGCAATCGCCACCCTCTGCTTCTGTCCCCCTGACAATTGAGAGGGATATGCGTCCAATTTATCTGACAAGCCTACTAATTCGAGCAAATCCTTCACCTTCTGCGAGCGTTCACGCTTCGAAAGCTTGGAGCTCTTTAAGGGATAATCTACATTGTCATAGATCGTTCTGGAATTCATCAGGTTGAAGTGCTGAAAGATCATCCCGATCTTCCTCCTAGCTGCCCGCAGTTCCTTGGGGCTCAGAGCCAGCAAGTCCTGACCGTTCACCTCTACACTCCCTGATGCAGGCCGCTGCAGCAAGTTAATGACACGCACCAAGGTACTCTTCCCCGCTCCGCTGTATCCAACAATGCCGTATACGTCACTTGCGTTCACATGCAGACTGACATCCTGTACAGCAGTAACCGATTGAGAGCCCGTGTCAAACGTTACCCTAATATTCGATAATGAGATCATGATGTCCAACCCTTCCTGGTCGTTCTATGTACTACCGAATTACCGAAATTTTATTTCCGTAATTATACACCAGAATAGTCGGAATTACTATATGTAAGTATCATCATACCTTCAACTATATTTTTTCGCTGCTTGTTGAGGTCGGTCTTCCAATTTCGTCTCTTTTACTTGTCATATTCCAAAATGAAAGCGATATAAATATGTATCAATAAAACTTGCACTTATTCGATTATAAAGGGGATGTATTGATGTCCAACGTTTCGTATCCGCTTTCAAAGAAATGGATTCGGTGCACACTGCTGCTGACACTCAGCTCAACGCTGCTTCTCACCTCACTCGGATTCACTACTGCCTCTGCCTCGGCTGCTGACGTTACTTCCATTTCAGGCAAAGCAGATATTGTGTACTTACAGGACAGCAGCTTGTCCGTTGGCGACAGCCGCATTCTGACCAGACAACAGATTGAATCACAGTGGGATGGAATCGATCCCGACTATACCGCAGACAAGGCGGTTGAGGCCGTCCGGTCCGCACTCCCCGAGAAGGAATACGAAGCGTTATTTCCGATGCGCCTTGGTTCGAAGGAATGGCATGCCTTCAACAAAGATAAGAAAGACTATAATCCCAATCAGACCGACTACTACTCCTATCAAAATCTCATCAATGCCGTCAGCCTTGTCGCCAATGTGAAATACAAGGTTTCGTATCGGGAAGGCAATTATTCAGCTCAAGAAATTTATCGTTTAGAGAAAAAGGGAAAAACCGAAACGCTCATTGTACGCTCCGATGACTTCAATACACCAGAGAACAAGACCAAGCGCATCATCACGCAAATCGTCGATTACGGCGCCTTCTTGAATGAAGGATTGGAGAAGGATCGCAAGCGCGATCTCGCGGCGCTGCTTGCCAATTTGTCTCATGAGACTGGCGGAGGTTGGGACACCGCTCCGGGAGGCATGCTGCGCTGGGGGCTCTATTGGAATGAGAACATTGCAGGCAGAACAGGACAGAATAAATCGGACTTCGTAGACCCTGCCAGCAGCAAGGAATATCCGGGTGTTCCAGGCAAGCGCTATTACGGACGGGGCCCGATCATGCTGAGCTGGAATTTCAATTACGGGTTAATGAGTGCCATTATATACGGAGATAAACATGTGCTTCTTCAAAATCCGGAATGGATTGCGGCCGACGGCAAGCTAGGATTTGCAACCGCTATCTTATTCTGGATGACGCCGCAAGCGCCAAAGCCTTCCGCCCATGATGTTATGATTGGCAGATGGAAGCCCGCTGGAGAGGAAAAAGAAAAAGGATTAGGTCCCGCAGGATTCGGGGTTAGCATCATGGTACTCAATGGACTGGAAGCTAATCTGGATGAATCGAACGGCGCCATCAAGCGCCGCATCGGCCACTACTTGGACATCACAAGCAAAATGGGTGTGGATGTTACTGGTGAGAAGCTCAACACGCTTGGCATGCAGCCTTTTTGAGCATACGGGGAAGCAAGCTAATAGCCAACCAACTTACCAACAACAAGATTGAGGGGCATTCACATTCAGGCATATAATCATTCAAACATCCAATCAATTCAATCAATTCAATCATTTAATCAACATCTAAGTTACCAAGAAACACCATACAGATCAGAAACTATCAGCTACCATGTAAAGCATGAACAGCCTCCCCTATTGCTAGGAGAAGGCTGTTGTCATGTTCAGCTTCTTTGCTTACTTTTGCAATACCAAAGGAATGATTCGATACAGCACTAGCGCGGCTTCGGCACGGCTCGTTGTTTTTTTCGGCAGAAGCTGCTGATTGGCTCCTACGATCAATTTCAGCTTCACAAGTGCTGCTGCACTTCGCAGTGCATAATCTGCAATTTGCTCACGATCCGTAAATGTATTCAATGCATCTTCATTTTCCGACTCATTAATGACTTTCATTTGGCGCAGCGCACGCTCGATGATGGTCATCCACTGCTCCCGCGTCACTTTTGCCTCAGGCTGGAACTCCTTATCCGTAACTCCCTGAATAAGCCCAGCTTTTTTGGCTATCGCGATGTCATAGTAGTAAGAAGCAGATGGATTGACGTCTGCGAAATTCGAATCCGCTTCCGCAGTGAGGCCGAGCATGCGAACGAGCATGACGACGAGCTCAGCGCGTGTTATCGCTTGTTCTGGCACAAATCGATAGAGCGATACGCCATCCAGCACACCGCGTGAGGTAAGTGCTTCAATAGCCTCTTTCGCCCAAACATGCTTCTGCAAATCCGTGAACTTTACTTCTTTGTACACAACTTTGTAGTTCTCATCGACGTAACCAAGGAACTTCATTTTGAGCGCTGAAGGGTCATAGGCGCTAAATACAACCGGCATGGTGCTTCCATCCTCATTCACCCGCACAACAGATAAATAGTGTGGATGTTGCATCTGTTCGGTTGTCGGCACATACGTCAGCTCCATGAGCTTCGGCGCTTCTTGCTCTCTGTTAGGCTGTGGCTTCTTGGGTTCTTTCGTTTGCGGCGGGACTGTTGTAGATGTACTGGAACTGCTGCTTCCTCCACCTGATCCATTGTCTGTTCCGTTTCCAGATCCCTGATCCGCCTTCACCGTAACCATGGCCTCTGCCTTCATGGATGCCCCCTCTACTGTTCCCTTCACGATAAAGCTGCCTGCTTTGCTATAAAGACTAGCATCAATCTGATCCCACGCCACTGACACTGGCATTGTCGATAAATCCGAATACGTAGCCGTTACGACAGAAGGCATGGCTGGTGGTGTTCCGACTTCCGTATCCACAGCTATTGGCGATAGACTTGTAATATATGGTGTCTGTACAGGTGACTCCTTGACATGAACCGTCGCGATCGCTTGAAGATCCGTACCCGCAACCGATCCCGTCACCGTAAATATTCCCGCCTTTGCATACTGTTCAGCCCCAATCGCATCCCACACGACGGAAATATACGCTACTGTAAGATCCGAGTACGTCGCAGTTACGACTGTCGGCAGCACCAGGGGCGTTCCGACTTCCGTCTCTACGATCACTGGTGATAGACTCGTAATATATGGCGTCTGTATAGGTGACTCCGTAACATTGACCATGGCGACAGCTTGGAGATTCGTCCCCGCAACCTTCCCCATTACCGTAAATGTTCCCGCCTTCGCATACTGTTCAGCCTCAATCGCATCCCACACGACGGAAATCTTCTCTACCGTCATATCCGAATACGTCGCTGTCACGACTGTCGGCAGCACTGGAGCCTTCCCAACTTCCGTATTCACAACTACCGTAGCAACACTGATTATTTGAGGTTCTCCAGCTATAACGACTGGGATCGCTGCCGTCTCAGCTGTTACGCCATCATAATTTCGAGTCACTTGCAAAATAAGATAAACGATCTGATCCGCAGCTGGACGAACAATCCTACCATCCGGTTTAATAACCGTCTCATTGTCCGACGATTTGATCGAAACTGTGAAGCCCTGCGGTACAGAAGGAAGCGTTACGTACTTGTCGTTCTTCCCAGGTAGTTGGATGGACGTAATCCAGTCTGCAATCGAATTTGGAGTGATGGATTTCACAATAATCGATCCCATATCAGGAGCATATTCCGTCGGATTATATAAGGTAATGGTGTTCATGCCTTTTTTCAGCACAACCTGAATGGTTTTGAGCTGTGCTTTATTCCAATCCGTCCCCGTCAACAATACTTCGATCCCTTGTTCCTCATTCGCCCGCACGAACACCGAACGAGGCACGGCAGTTGCATACTCTAGCTGCAATTCATACAGGCCATCCCCAGGCACGTTGACTTGTTGAAAGGTAACGGTGTTGTTGTTTCCAACAGGCCCGCCGACAAATCCAACCACACTCCCGGTCATAAACGCGCCATTGCTTCGCAGTACCGCATTTCCTGTCAATACGGCATTCTTTGCATCATACACGTCGTTAATATTCACAACGCTTCCTGGCGGCACGATAACAGGGATTGCAGCCGTATGGGTACTTACACCGTCAGCCTTCCGCTTCACTTGGAAAATAAGAAGAACTTCTTCCTCTTGGCTCGTTGGCGATATGTGGCCGGTGTGGTCAATTACATCCGGACGCTTCGATTCAAGCAGCTCAATCTCATAACCCTCCGGTACCTGTGGCAGCGTTAAACGAGTCATATTCTTCGCAGGCGCTGGAACTGATTTCAATCCCGCAGCGATTGTCTGTATCGGATCCAATGGTTCCTGATTCGCTGGCGTAATGGAAACCGCTGACCCCGGAGCTATCGATAAAGTGACGGTGTCCCCAGCAGTCGGCAGCCCTCGCTCAATCAATCTCGGCAGTCCCATTCCAATCTCGAATACGTCAACCGCCTGCACGCCCGCCCATCCAGCAGGCAGCTTCCAGCTTCTATCCTTGTAGCCATCCTGGCTGAATGCGATAATCTCGGGTTTATCCTTGCGCCATAAGGCGGGTACGAACATATCCGTACCGTCTGCAATCGTCACATCGCCGTGCTTCACGACGCGCTTCCCACTCTGCTTAGAACTCGTCACTCCATCTGAAAATTGCACGGTGCTCGTTGGTTCATTATAAGAGAGACGTTCGAATTGATTGAGATACTGCCAGAGCAGCGTAGTTGCACTGAATTCCTGCAAAAATCCCGTCAGCCTCACCTTGTCTTTTTTGACAATTTCTTCGCCATGCATGCTCGTGCCGAACAGCTCATTTCCGCCTTTTCCACCGACCGCAAGTGCTGCTGGCAGCTTCATCTGACTGTCGATCGAACGCCAATCCGCCCACCATGCCATCGGCTGCAGACCGAATAACGGGTCACCGCGGTAGCCATGGAAATACTCGCTCGTAACGTCCATTCCTTTATCACGCCAGTAACGCATGATCTTTTTCTGAGTTTCACTTTCCTGGCGATACGTTGTCTTATGATATGGATCTGCATTACCAACGGAAGGAGCCCACTCTACTGGACTCGTTACAAATGCATCGATATGAATCGTCTTCCCTCGAAGCAGCTGAGGGATCTTGGCAAGCAAGTCATCGATATTGCGCTGGAATACCCCTGCTTCCCAAGCACGTGTCAGATTGATTTTGTAGCTCTGTCCGCTTACCCAATGGCCTCCCTTAATAAGCTCCCCGTTCTCTTCCTTGCGAATGAGATCCTTGTTGATGAATTCCTCCCATTGCGGGCTGTCTTGATAGGCGTCCGTCATATTGATGTGGAAGCTGATCGTCGTATTGTACTTCTCCGCCTCATCCATGAACCATTTCAGGCTGTCCAGTGCAGTAGCATCACCTGGTCGCTTCAGCTTCGGATTGACGACATTCCAATCTGGATATTTCGAATCGTGGCCATCATGCTGCCAGCCAACCAAATAGATGATTTTCGGCATGCTGCGCGTCATGTGATCCATCTTCTTGATCGCTTCCAGCGCTTCATCCAGCGTTAATTCTATTTTCCCGTTGTCTCCCAAATAGAGCTTCATCGTTAAAGTGCCCGTGTAATCCCGCAAAAATGGCCGCGCAGGCTCAGGCTTGATCGTCAGCTTCAATGTATCTGTCAAGCGAATACCGTCTCTTACTACTTCCACGCCGATCTGGACTTCACCAACATCCTGCGTACCTGCTCTTGCTAGACCATCATCCCCAATGGTGAACATGTCGATAGGAGCGCTGTATGCAATTGTGGTCTTTGCATCATGCCGCAAGTCAATCTCACTGCCATCCTTCAACCTCCCCGTCACCTGCAGCTGCGTTACACCGTCCAAAGGCACTGCCATATCTTCGGCGGACAGCTTAACCGATACAAGTGGATTGTCATTATCAGCTGTCCCTTGGGCTTGAATCATACCGCCGCCGGAAGTGAACAAGCCGAGCATCATTGCAAGAACAAGCGCTAATGAAGTGATCCTTGCACCCGATTTCTTCCTGAACATGATTAACCCCCTTCGCATTCCTAATTGTTATAGTGTCGTCCTTGTTTGCCTTGATCTTGTAGCCTCTTCCTTGTTTCCTACCTTGACCATACCTCCTTTCTTTGCTGTTGCTGCTACCCTTTAATCGCCCCGTCTACCATCCCTTTCACGAAATATTTTTGCAGAAACAAATACACGACCGTGAGCGGCAGCATCCCAATAAAGCAACCCGCAGCGACCCAGCTAATGTTGCTGTGGAACTGCGAGACGAAGCCCGACAGGGCAACCGGAATCGTCATCATCTCTTTCTTCTGCAAGAAGAACACGGAGAATTGATAGTCATTCCACACCTGCACACCGATCAAAATGACCACTGTAGCCGTGATTGGCTTCAGCAAAGGGAAAATAATTCGCATAAAGATACCGTAACGGCTGCACCCATCAATCAGCCCCGCCTCGTCCATCTCTCGCGGAACCGTACTAATAAACCCGGTGAACAAAAATATCGTCATCGGCAGCGCAAAAGTGACTTGTGTCAGAATAATCGCCCAGTATGTATTGATTCCGCCTACGTCTACGATGAATTTGTACAAAGGTACGAGAATCGTCAATGCGGGGACAATTAAGCATGAGATGCATAGCGTGTATACGAATCGATTCCATTTGGTCTGATGGCGAGCCAGCGGATACGAAGCACATGCACCGATGAACACGACGAGAATAACCGCAGTAGCCGTGATCATCCCATTATTCAGGACAGCTCTTCCTAACTGAGCATCCTGCCATGCATGAATGAAATTATCCACTTGGAACTGCTGCGAAGGCATCCATTTGCTGCTCGTATCTTCTATTGGTTTGAAGGACAGATTGACTAAAATGTAAAAAGGGATGCTGTGAATCAGCACGATGAGTACTAGCGCTATATATTTGGCAATCTTCACACATCCACTTCCTTCCGACGAAGCAGTACAAGTGATGAAATACTGATGACCGCGATGATGATGAACATCAGATTCCCGAGCGCTGCCGCATATCCCGCATCCTGACGGGCGAAATACAGATTGTACATCATCGTGGACAAAGACTGCGTCGCATAGCCCGGTCCGCCGTTCGTCATTGCTACTATCACGTCAAACAGCTTCAAGCCCCCAATGAGATTAAGCACAATATTGATCGTAATTGCCGGCATAAGCAGCGGAAGCGTAATCCGCATGAATCGGCTCCACCAGCCAGCGCCATCGATATTGGCCGCTTCGTGATACTCTTTCGAAACAGACTGTAAGCCTGCCAAAAAAATAATCATCGCAATGCCCATATACTGATAGGTGTTAACTAGGACAATCATCCATACTGCACGTGAGCCGTTCGACAGCCAATCCACGGCCTCTCCGCCAAATAAACGAATCGCATCATTCAGCGCCCCGCCATCATACTGAAAGAAGAAATAGCTGATATAGCCCATAATTAACGGGCTGATAATAACGGGAAGATATACGATCATACGGATGATGCCCTTCCCTCTTAGCTTCTGATCCAAAAACAAGGCGTAAGCAAGACCCATCACATTTTGAAATACCGTACTTCCGAAGCCGTAAATAAACGTGTTCTGAATCGTCTGGACAATCTTCTTGTCCGACAGCATTAGCCGATATTTGTCGAAGCCTACCCATGCGTATTGCTGCGAATAGCCGTCCCAATTGGTGAAGGAGATTTTAACTCCCTGGATTAGAGGATAGAAAATGAACACGGCAAACAGCACTAGCGCCGGGACGTACATCAGATTGAGTATTCCAGCAGAATGAACCCATCTGACCATGAAGCCCGAACGCAGCTGCACTCGTTCTTCATGCGTGGCTTCCATCTTCGACGGACTTCTAGCCATATGCATCCTCCTAGATGTGAGAAATAGACCCGCAGCAAGACAGATGCAGCCGCGGGTCGATGAATTGCCTATCTGTTATTTAGCAGCACGTAATCTTTCATATTCCTTTTTCATATTTTCCGAGAATTCTCGAGGTATAATGCCGCCAGCCAGCAGATCCTGGCCGTTCTTGCACATGACGTCCCACATCCCGTTCGGCAAATACACTCTGTCAAAGTACGGGAACACGCGCAAATCTTTGAACTTCTCAAAGTCAGCAGTCAAGCTGCCCGCGTTGGTGGCTACTCCATCAAGTCCAGGAGGGAGTACATTTGCAGCGGCGACCAAGGCTATATTCTCCGGCTTGGCGTAATAGGCCACGAATTTACGAGCCGCCTCGCTGTTCGGGGAATCCTTCCACACGCCCCATGTCGTCTTCTCTCCACCTACAAGCGTTGGCGCATCGCCAGCTGCTACCGAATGAATCGGCATCAAGCCTGCTTTCAGATCAGGATTCAGCTTCTTTGCTTCTTCGATGAGGAACGGACCATATATCCCGAATGCAGCTTTTCCTTCTGCGAAGGCTTTAGCGGAATCGCTATATTTCGCAGTCAGCACATCCTTGTTCAAATATCCTTTCTCTTGCAAGGATAAGAACATTTGCGGCAGTGCGTCGAATCGGTTCCAATCGAAGGTTCCGTCGAGCAGTTGTGCTGCATCATTCTTCTCAGGGCTTATAAAGACGGACGTCGCATAGAAATCAAAAAATTGTCCGATCGGCCATGAATCCGCGCCTCCGATATGAATCGGCACGATTTCTCCATTGCTCTTCGTCTTGATTTCTTCCGCGGCCTTCATCAATTCATCCCATGTCATCGGAACCTGTATGCCATACTTCTCCAGCACTGCTGCATTGTACACAGGCCCGCCTTTATCTTGATCCATAGGGAGCACGAACACTTTCCCCTGATCGTCGGTTACAGCAGGTTTGATGGAGGCGTTAAGCTTGCTTGCCCACTCTTCGCCCTTCAGGTCAGCTAAATACGCGCCGTAACGAACCTTGGCCCATCCGTGAGTCGCAAATACATCAGGCAGCTCATTGGATGCCATTTTCATTTTCATAATGTTCTCATACTCCGCACCTGGAGCACTGAAATCCACTTTAATGTCTGGATTGTCTTTCATAAATTGATTGGCGATCTCCTGGAGCACCTTCGCTGACTCGCCAACCACGTTCGTCATAACCGTAAGATTGCCCCCGGTTCCTCCCTTGCTTCCTGCACTCTGACCGGGGTCGCTGCTAGATGCCTTTCCTCCAGCTGCATCCCCGCCCGTACTTCCTGTTCCGCATGCCGCAAGCAGACATGCTGCGATAACAAGCAGTGTGAGCATCTTGAACCAATTGTTCCGTTTCATCTGTATCCCCCTTGCCGACGATATGGTCGTTGATTCCGTTTTCTGTTTAGAAGATACCATTTATGATTGCGCTTTCATATGCTATAAACCTACAATTGATCCGCTCATTTCTACACTGTCGATTTTCGTATTGACGAACCTGCAAGGAGTACCTATCCTTTAACTTAAGTGAAGGAGGCTGGCGATTATGGCTGCATTCAAGTCACTACGATCCAAGCTGACGCTCGTATATGGCCTGACCATTGTCACTCCATTTGTCTTATTGGCATTTGTACTTCCCATCTACGCCCAGCATGTGCTCATCAGAGACACGGAGAAGCTGACGGCAGGAACCCTGCACGCTATGGCCGGTAATATTGAGACTTATCTGGATGATTTGGAACGGCTGACGGCTTCCCCCTATCTGAATGACAATGTCATACATGCGCTGAAGATTATTGCCGACAATGTATATGAACATGCAAGCGCATACACGAAGCTTCAGACGGATCGCGCCTTAACAGGCACATTGCCAAATTACTTAATCAATACCCGCAAAGATATTCTCAGCACGCTCATCATTACGATGAACGGGAAATCCTACCTCACAACCAAGAACAGCAGCATAGACCTCGTTCCCGACTTTCCGTTCCAGTACGAATTATGGTATCAAAAAGCAGTGAAAAGAGATGGGAAGGCTGCATTCATCAGTTCTCATTCGCAGACCTACTTGACGAACCCATCCACCATTCAGGTATTCTCCGTATCCCGATTAATTAAAAATCCAGAATCCGGGCAGCCGCTCGCCGTCATATCTGCCGATGCAGATACGAATGTACTCGATCAGATCACGAAGGACATTCCATTTAACGTTAGTTCTGTCGTCGCAATTACGGATGACATGGGAAATGTAATCTATTCAGGCAAGCCGTTGACCGAAGAAATGCTCAAACAACTTCAGACCCGAGGGAATGAAGACGTACAGGACACCAGATTCGTGACCGTAACCCAGACTATCAAGCCAGCAAATTGGGAAATCACCGTATTCTTATCCAATGACGAGCTTAAGCAAAAGGTACATTGGATTTACATCACGGCAGCACTCATTTCGATTGGCGGCCTCATTGTCACTTTTTTCGTATTCCGCTACTCATCGCAATGGATCGTTAAGCCGATCACGCAGATGAAAGAAGTGATGACGAAAGTGCGCAATGGAAATTTGCAGGCGCGTTATGAAGGGGTAGGATCAGACGAGTTGTCTTACCTTGGGCATTCGTTAAATAAAATGGTCATCCAGCTCGATGAGCTCATTAATCGCGAATATAAAGCGGTTCTGGCACAGCAGCATGCAGAAAATCGAGCCTTGCAATCGCAAATACAGCCCCATTTTCTATACAACGTGCTGTCCGGATTCATCGGATTGAACCGCATCGGCGATACGAAGAGTCTGGAAACGGCCATTATTTCACTGAGCGGTATGCTGCGCTACATTCTAGAGGAAAATCAATGGACAACGGTCGAACACGAATTCAAGTTTCTAACCAAATATGCGCTGCTGCAGCAGCTTCGCTTCCAAGACAGGCTGACGATTCATATTCACTATGATGATGAAGCTGCTGAGTGCCGGATTCCAAAACTGCTCATCCAGCCTCTATTGGAGAACGCCGTCATCCATGGCATTGAACCCGATGATCAAGATCACACCATTCACGTGTCCGCTTCCATCAAGCAGCAAGACAACGACCCGCTTATCTGTATCGAAGTGCGTGACGACGGTGTTGGATTCGATGCGAAGGCGATGCAATCTCAAGCACATGTTGGTCTTGCCAACGTAAATTCGCGATTGAAGCTCGTCTACCCGAACGCACAACTGAGCATTGTAAGCGAGCCTCATATCGGCACTTGCGTAACGATTCAGATTTCGAAGGAGGACAGCTTATCATGAGGATTTTAGTGGTAGACGACGAGGCCTTGGTAAGAGCCAGTTTGCGAAGCATGCTGGCTGAATTGAACATGCCTGTCCACGTCATCGGAGAAGCCCGTAACGGAGAAGAAGCCCTACGATATGTGGCAGAGCGGCAGCCAGACCTTGTGTTCGTCGATATTCGGATGCCGAAGTTGAATGGTCTGGAGGTCATCGCGCAGAGTCGGGATAACTCCCCTCATACGAAGTGGATTATCGTAAGCGGCCATTCGGAATTCCAATATGCGAAGGAAGGGCTGCGTCTTGGCGCATGCAATTATTTATTGAAGCCATTCAGTCTCGATGAGCTTCAGGATAGCCTAATCCGTGCGAAGGAAATCCATGATGCACATATCTTGGATCTCAATCGCCAGCTTGAACATGCCATTCTTTCTTGTATGCATGGCAGCAGCGGCAATCAAGCAAACCTATGTCAGCTTGGGATACGGCGATACAAAGTCAACGTGTTCTATTTCGACGGCTGTCTCTCAGAACAAGAGACGTTTTTGCGGCAGCAGCAGTTCCATGAGCAATTGCAGTTGCTCATCCGTAATCAATCTCTTACCACCAGTCTCCATGCCGTCGCATTGCCCCTCACTAGCGGTAATCCTGCAATCGTATGGTCATGGCCAGTTGCACACCAGCAACATGCCGCGGAGCTTCAAAAGGAGATGGAGAATGCTGTCCAGCAAATGTGTAAAGGTGAGTTTTCTTCCTCTCCTACCATTACTACCATTCAGATCGAAGAGTGTGCGAATCTTCTAGAAGCAGCGCAGAAGGTGGGAGAGCTTCAGCGAATCGCTCCCCTTCGCATGCTGTTCCCGATGGAGCACACGTTGGCACTTCACGACCTACTCGA
The DNA here is from genome assembly GCF_001894745.1 of Paenibacillus sp. NAIST15-1. GTDB lineage: Bacteria > Bacillota > Bacilli > Paenibacillales > Paenibacillaceae > Paenibacillus_B > Paenibacillus_B suaedae. The sequence continues at coordinate 192,614 of NZ_BBYF01000010.1, read as the reverse complement.
ATTGGATCAGCAGCATGAATCGCTCTCTATAAGTCGTCTTGTTGAGAGGGTATGCCGATTATTCCGTCAGCAAGACTATTACGGTTATTCTAGAGCCATCGTGTGCATGGAAAAAGAACTTCGCAGATTGCGTGGAACACACTTGGCAAATCAAGCCCTTGTTTATCGGATTCAAGAATCCATATCCTATTCGATTGGAATATCGATAGACAAGATAGAAGATCAAGAATGCTGGTTTGGGCAATTGAAAAGTCTCGGGGATCAGATGATAATCCAGCCTCCACGTCATGGCAGCATGAACAAAGATATCGTGCAGCAAGTCGTTGCTTTGGTTGACGAGCACTATATGCATAACATTGGAATGAAGCAAATCGCGGATATGTTCCATGTGACGCCGAATTATTTAAGCAGCTTATTTCATAAGAAGCATGGCATACCATTTTTGAAATATGTAACTGAAACAAGAATGTTGAAAGCGAAGGAGCTGCTGCTCAAGGAGCCTCATCTTAAAGTGCAGGAGGTTGCCGAAGCCGTCGGTTATTACAGTGCACGCCATTTTGCAAAGCTGTTCCGGGACTATTATGAGTGCTATCCATCAGAGCTTAAAGAACAGGGAAAATGAAGAAGATGCGATATAAGGTGATGAAAACGTCTGCCGGGGGAGTTTCATGTTAACAACTTAATCATCTGCCAACCTTTGGAACATAGCCTATAGTTAAAATAGAAGAGTTTCATGTTAACAACTTAATAACTTAATAACTTAATAACTTGGCAACTTTATATGAAATTGGATCGTCAATATATCGATCCACTATTTTACTCAATCCCTCTTAATTAGAAAGGAGCAAACGAATGCAACCATCCATTACACGCGACTCACTAACTCACACGACCTCATCACGACACATACATACCTTTCGATTGCTGTCTGTCGTTCTCACATTTATGATCCTCTTCACTGCATCGTTATCATCGACTGCTAGTGCTGCCTCAGCAGCCAATTCCACAAAAGAATCGCTGCCAAAATTCATACAAGTCGAGGGAGGATATTATTATTCCATCGCGCTGCGCAGTGACGGATCAGTGTGGGCTTGGGGCCGCAATCTCACTGGGGAAATGGGCATCCAAGAAACAGTGACCATTTACGACTCCTATCCGATTCGACTATTTGAGCTGACAGACATCCGTCATATCTCAACGAGCGGAGAAGGTTATCACTTGGCCACGAAAGCCGATGGAACCGTATGGACATGGGGTGCCTCAGGAGACTCTAAAGACGGCCGCCAGCATTCCATTCTGCCACATCAGATTCAAGGAATAAAGCATGCCGTTTCCACAACCGCAACATCCAATAGGGGTGCAGCAGTTCTCGATGACGGGACGGTGTGGTACTGGCCGCGTGCAAAAGGAACAGAGACAGCTCCTGTGAAGCCCGTGCAAGTGAAAGGCTTATCCGAAATCGTTCAAATTGAAGCCTCCGCAGAAAAAATATATGCAGTGAAAAAAGATGGTACCGTGTGGAGTTGGTCAGACGCAGCAAAACCAACAAAAATCCAAGGACTTTCTGATATTCGCATGATCTCTTCCGGTCATTCCCTGCTTGCTCTGAACAAGAAGGGAAAGGTCTGGAGAGTAAAGGAACAAGGAAAGCCTGTCGCCGTTCAGCCCCAGCTGACGATAAAATCCATCCGCACTTATGACGATTACGAACTATTATTAACGACTTCCGGTGAAGTGTACAGCTATGGAGGACGAACACCGACTGGTAAGCAGGGAAAAGTAAACGGTTTGCCTAAAGTTACGGCGATAGCCGCAGGGGCATTCCACAGTCAAGCTATAGCGGAAGATGGGAACGTATGGGGCTGGGGTGGAAATATGTTTTCTTCGATCGGGACAACGAAGAAATTTAAAGACAATATGGTCTATAGCCCTGTTCCTGTAGAACGTACGGCAGACATTTACGTCAATGGCAAGCTCATCAACTCCAGGTATCCTTCTTTCATTCAAACCAATACCGTGCTTCTCCCCGCAGCGACAGTCGCGGCGGCACTCGGTACGAAGCTGCAGTTCAACGCGGAATACGGTGTTGCAATGCCTTACTCTATAACGTACAAGAGCCGAACATTGTCCTTCGGATATGAACAAGATCGCATTGTTTATGACGGTGGGTTCATTGATCGTGAGAAACCTTTAGTCGGTGCAACTGGTACTACCTCCATACCTTATCAGTTGTTAGAAAAAGGACTTGGTCTTCATGTGACCTGGAATCCCAAACTGCTGCAAATTCATATCGACGAAGGATCATCTAACAAATGATTACCAAAACTGATGGCATCAATGGCTGTTTCGAGTGAGCAAGCATGCATTTCCATAAACCTACATATGTATTGGCTGGGTTACGGGAAACTACGGTTAGAAACGATAAAAAAGACGCTGCCTCATTCGGGCAGCGTCTTCTCGCATCCAGCTCAACCTTGATTTTGTTCCCATCGAGCCACTTCTTCTCTGACACGAGGCGCTACTTCTGTTCCGAACAGCCGTATCGCTTCCATAACCTCTTCGTGAGGCATAGTGCCATGCGGCATATGCAGCATGAATCGCGTAACCCCTACGTGCTTACGGAGCTCGATAATTTTTTGGGCTACCGTCTCGGGATCGCCAACATAGAGAGCACCCTCAGGGCTGCAAGCCGCGTCGTAATTCGCTCTCGTGTACGGAGGCGCTCCTTTTTCCTTCGCTCTCACATTCGTTCTTGCAAATGTGGACGGGAAGAATGTCTCGATCGCTTGCTTCTGCTCCTTCGCGATAAACCCATGAGAATGCGAAGCAATCGTCAGACGGTTTACATCGTGACCTGCTTCCGCAGCAGCTTTCTTGTATAGTTCAGCCTGAGATGCATAATCAAGCGGCTTCACTGGTCCGATGATCGCCAAAACGAATGGAAGTCCCATTTTCCCTGCTCTGACCGCGGATTCCGGACTTCCTGCGCTTCCAATCCACACTGGCAAATGCTCCTGCACAGGACGCGGATAGATGCCTAGTTCATGAATCGCAGGACGATGCTTCCCGCTCCAGCTTACCTTCTCCGACTTCTGAATCTGCAGCAACAAATCCAGCTTCTCATCGAACAGTTCTTCATAATCGTTCAGATCACAACCGAACAAAGGGAATGATTCCAGAAACGAACCACGACCAACCATAATTTCTGCACGACCATTAGAGAGGCCATCCACAGTTGCAAAGTCTTGAAATACACGCACAGGATCGGTAGACGACAGGATCGTCACTGCGCTTGTAAGCCGAATTCTTGTCGTCTGAGTTGCTGCTGCAGCTAATACAACCGCAGGAGAGGATGCCGCAAAGTCCGGACGATGATGCTCCCCTATCCCATATACATCCAGCCCTACCTGATCTGCGAGGATCATCTCCTCGACCACCTGCCGCAGCCGTTCTGCGTGGCTAATCGTGATTCCGGTATTCACATCAGGCGTAGTCTCAACAAACGTGCTTATACCTAGTTCCACTATCCATTTCCTCTTTTCCATTGATGTTCGTGTCGATGTTCATGTTCATATTTACGCACATAGTAGACGGTATATTAATTTATCACTTATTTTCATGATTTCATAGGTTGGAAATGGGATTTCCATTTATTCTCTGTATATAAAAAAGAAATTAAGTTCCATCGTACATGGAACCCTGAATGGCAGCGGCACTATATTCATGAAGAAACGCAGCATCGTTAAGTTTTATGATGACAGAACTATAATGCTGATCAGACGTCAGATTGCCCCTCCCTAATTTCCCATGCGATTCACGTTCTGGTGTCATTTACCGATACATGATAAGGAAGCTTTTATGAATCCATCATGTTGGAGTGAGAAAATGACCAATCAAACGACGGAATACTGCCCGGAATGCGGGCACAAAATGGAATCCGTGCCGGGGTATGTTACCTGGTGCGAGGAATGCAATTGGAACATCGATCCGGACTGGCGCCCCATCTCTTCACTAGGCCTTGTGGAACGGCTCAATTACCGCATGGGAGTCAAAAAATCACAGCTATTGCTTGAGGAGAATCTGCATACCGATCGGATTACGTATCCCTTAACCTGGCGTAAAGCGCTCGCTTATTTGTTAGCCGGAAGTATCCTTGCAGGTACCTTCAGCCTACCGATTATTGCGGTGTATTGGTTTTTTTATAGCAATTCGTTATTGCTTACTATGCTTGCCATTGTCCCGTTTCTACTATTCACCGACTTAATGCTGCCCTCCAGGTGGAGACTGTCGGGCCAGCCTCTGCGGCGGGAGGAATATCCCGGATTGTATCGTCTCGCCGATGACATTGCCGCAGCTGTTCAAGCACCGCCGATCGACGAGATTCGGATGACGAATTCATACAATGCGTACTTTACCAAGTTCGGCCGGCGCCGAACCAAGATCATCGGGATTGGAGTACCTCTATTTTCGGCATTGAGCCTATCGGAGAAGATCGCAATCCTCGCCCACGAGACCGCGCATCATGCGCATAAGGATGTGACCCGTTCCTGGTTTATCGTGTCAGCGAGGCGAATTATGGCTTCGTGGTACGAGTTCGTATATCCATACTGCGAAGAAGGAGAAGTGCTCAGGCCTATATCCACACCGATGCGATATGCCCAGTTGCAGCTGGCCAATCTGATTTTCATCCTGTATTACGGCCTTGGTATTACGGTCTGGGATGAGAGCCAGCGCGCCGAGTATTTGGCCGACCGAGTCGCGGGCGAGATTGCAGGAACAGATGCCGCATGCTCGGCCTTAAGCAAATCTCACTTCGCTCCCGTATTCTGGCTGACGGCTGAACAAATCGCACGCTACCGCTTTAATTCGGATTTGTTCGGGGAATTCCGCCAAAAGATGGAGCATGTCCCCGCAAGCGAGCAGAAACGAATCCAACGGATTCGCGATTCCATCACTGTACAATTGGATTCCACTCATCCGCCGACACCGTACAGATTACAGAGTCTACAGCATCATCAAGTACTGACACCGCGATATGTGCCTGACAGCAACCTGAAAAATCAGCTGGAAGAAGAGTTCGCACGCCTGGAGGAAATAAGCCAGCGCTACTTGCTGGATGATATTCGGGCGGCGTTATGATGGAGCTCGCTATGAGTAGATAATAGTAAACAGATGCAAATATCTCAGCCCTTTCGATTTCTATGAGGAAGCCAAAGGGCTCTGTTCCCAGCTGCCACCCGTTATCAACGTCCTTGCACTGATCTCTCCTTCGAACTACAATCGAAAGAGCATCCGTACTCTTTACACATTGAGAGAAGGTCCATCTATGAATGACAAGAGCAAAGAGCTATTGCAGCAAGCCTATGTACATGCCAATGATCTATCCAGACACCCTGTCCTCTCTCACTACTGGAATCAATGTTCACTTGTCGTGAAGGGCAGTGTATCCCGCGGCAATTGCGATCAGTATTCGGATATTGATTTTGTATTCTTCTGTGACGAAGATATTCGACAAGCGATTATCAGCGGATATCGGGAAGCAGGTTTAAGCACGACAAAAGATAACGCATTCCAACCGATTGGAGATTGGGAGGGCCATTATCACTTTGAGTCGTTCACTATGTTGGAAGGATATTACGGGGAAAATAACTATCCGCAAGTGTGGGAATTCCAGCAGGCGATCCCTATTCATGATCCTGAGTCACGATTCAAGCATACAATTGCGCAGCAATCTGCGCACTTCTTGTCCAATCCGATCAAGGTTATCAAGCCTCTTTACCTCAGCTTGCAGTTTACGCTCGATTGGATGCGGCATCCGCTGAAGCGCGGCGATGCGATTTCCACTAGTCTGCACTGCTCCAAGATTGTAAGGGAGCTATGTCAGCTGTCCTATATTTTGGATGGAAAGAGCTATCCACATGATAAGTGGCTGTCTACTTTTTTATCAACTACCCGCTTCGGCAGCTTGCAGGAAGAACGGATTGTATCCTATTTAAGCGTGATACCAACTGGGGGGTCGATTACTCCTCATATGGAGCTGAATGAATATCCATGCTATCAGCGAGCATGGGAGATGATTGACTCCGTGATTCGTTTTATCCGCGAGCACTATGGGGATTATCCATGGATTGACGAATGGTACTTATATGGGTAGTTTGTACCTTACCAAGTGGTATACCCAGTTGTTGTATTGATGTCTACAGAGTCTAAAGAGTCGACAGCAGTTTGAGGATGTACGTACTACTCCGCCATCGACTCTTTCCTCTGCTTCTGAGCAGGTACAGCAGAGGTAGAAGTAGAAGCAAACAATCGTTTTTTTTGATAATCCAGCAAATACAAATCTAATTCCTGACTAATCCTCACAACCTCATCATCTTTGAAATCGTTCTTTTCATTGACAATCGAAATAAGTTGCTTTTTAAGTCGTTCGATTTTCTCAAGCATTTGAAGATCATGGGGGCAGTGAAGATAACACATTATGAATCACCTCGCATAATCGGTGTGTAAATGAAGAACATCCCGAATGCTGATTGCAAATCTAGCAACCTACTAACCTTCTCCATGTTGTCTACTCTATCGATGACGCTCATATATTTCGTTTCTTCTTATACGTTGAATATATGTAAAATGTTTCCTGAAAAATAAATGAATTTCGATTTTCATATACATTCCCTCCATGAGCATCGTTTGCTCCATACAGCAAAAAGACATCGACAGTATCCTTGCTCTGCCGATGCCCTCTACTTCGATTTTCCCGAAATCAATTACTTTTTATCCACATGAAGCAATACCTTCGGATGCACGCTGTACGTGTCTGAAATGCTCTCATCTGAAATGACACCCAGTTGTATCAAGCTCTTTATCTTCGCAGTATCCGGCTTGGACAGCAAGCGCCATACTTCCGGGTCAGGCAGAGCCGCATACAGCTTGGCATCATCATATTGTCTATACTGTTGCTGAACCAGCTTCACATGGAAATTGCCCACGTCTATCTCTGACTCTCCCTGCTCTTCACAGTATTGAATAATATCGCTTCGCAGCGCCGACAGCTCATCCTCAATTTCCTTTTGCTGCTGCTTCAGCTTATAATATCTCTTTATCTTCTCATTCTCGATCATTGGATCACGCTCCCTCCTTGCACTGTATGCAGGGTGAAGCCGATCTAAGACCGTGTAACCGGGAAAGTGTAAAATTCGATTCGCACACAAGGGAAGACAATCTGTTCGTTCTCCTCAATACTTTGCGCTATCTATTCTGTCTGCTAAACTGACACTTCACTTGCCTTCATCCTCCCACCACCAGACTCGCCCAAACCTCCTTCATCTTCATAACCCCATAAATTATGTCGTCTTCAGACATTCGAGGGAAATAAAAGTACGCACCATACTGATTCATACCTTCACCAGTTTCTTTCTGAATGCAGGTATCAGACCAGTAAATGCCTTCTTCCGAGCACTTTGTACGAAACGTGACATATTGCTCTATGCTGCCTCGCCACCATCCGAAAATGCTTAATCCGGCATCCGCTTCGATCCAATGGAACAAGTGCGATACATGTGCCGTCAACAGATCCTGCAGCAGCTTGAACTTCTTCCCATACACCCGCTTCATTCTTCGTAGATGCCGTTCATATTGGCCATTGTGCATCCAAGAAGCCAACGTGCGCTGCTCCAGCAAGTTGCTCGGATTCGGCTCGAATACCCCCTTCGCTTTAGCGAACACGGAAACGAGCGATGTCGGCACAACCGCAAAACCGATGCGTATATGTGGGAGCAGCGTGTTGCTGAAGCTTCCGATATAGATGACTCGACCCTCACTATCTAACACTTTCAACGGCTCCAGCGATTTGCCCCGATGACGGAACACGCTGTCATAATCGTCTTCTAGAATGAGCGCATTGTTCTCCGAAGCCCAAGCGAGCAGTTGCTGACGGCGCTCCATTGTCAACACAGCCCCTGTCGGAAACTGGCGGTTAGGCGTCACAAGAAGCAGCTTAGCCTGCCAATCATGCGGTATTATCCCCTGTCCATCAATAGGTGCATGAACACAGCTCGCCCCTAGCGTCTGGAAGATATGTATGGCTCCCGTATATCCCGGATTCTCAACAACTACGCGATCCCCAGGATTAATGAACAACTGTGCCGTCAAAGCGAGTGCCTGCTTCGAACCATTGAACACAATCACCTGACTCGGATCAGCAGCTATGCCCCGTGCTCGTCTTATATATTGGGCAATACTGTCTCTAAGCCTATCATCGCCTAATGTGGACACCAATCGGTTCATTCGGTCACTGCTGTGCAGCAATCTGGCCTGCGCATACAAGCTGCGATTCCACTCTTTATCCGGAAACCATTGTGTACCAGAACCGAACTCTTTGAAATTCGCTACTCTCAAGCCGGCCTTGATGCGCATTCCGCTATTTTCATCCCGCCGTTCCTCGATCTCCTTCAGACGCATCCCCCAGTCGGACAATACGTTCAGCTCTTGACAGGGAGTATCAGTTCCTCTCTTGGTTGAGGGCTGGAACGCAACAAAGGTTCCCTTTCCCACCCCGCTTGAAATATAACCTTCAGCAGACAACATATCGTACACCTCATTGACAGTTCCCCGAGATAGCCCGAACAGGGCAGCCATTTCCCGGCTCGATGGCAGTCTTGTATCCTTTACAAATACTTGTGCGGCAATGGAATCTCGGATGGCATGATATAGTGCGAGGCGTTTGGATGGATATTGATCCAGATAGGAATGGTAAGGAATGTGGAATTGCATAAACTCATCCTCCGTCACCAATGGTCTAGTAAAACTAATCTAAATTGGATCTTTTTCATTGTCAATTCGTGAGGTAAGCTAAATACTACACAAACAAGATCGAATGGAGTAATCGGAGGAGGTCTTTGTTAATGCGAAGAAAAGAATTCGAAGTCATGGACACAGTGGAAACCGAGCAATTTATGCAAGAAATGAGCTTTGGCATTCTCGGGACGATCAATGAGGATGGATGGCCAGAGCTTACCCCGCTTAATTTTGTATATCACAACGGCTTTATTTATTTTCACGGCAGCGTATCAGGACGCAAGATGAAGAACATCAAGGCAGATCAGCGTGTTACATTCTCTGTGGCGAAGGAGTACGCAATCATTCCCTCCTATTTCACTGAAGCGAAGCTGGCCTGCCCTGCAACAGCCTTCTTCAAATCGGTTCTGATCAAAGGCCATGCGGAAAAGGTGTCGGATCTAACAGAGAAAGCGGAAGCATTGACCGCCTTTATGCAGAAGCTTCAGCCAGAGGGAGGCTATGCTCCGATTGATCCGGAGGATCCAGACTATACGGGTCAGATCAAAAGCACCTCCGTTGTCCGCATCAACGTGCATGAGTTATCAGCCAAGTATAAATTCGGGCAAAATATGAAAGAAGAGAAATTTGAAATCGTGTCGAATGGGCTGCTGGAACGAGATAAAGACTTAGACAAGGAAACCGTAGCCATGATGGAAGCACTCTGTCCGTATCATCGGATGAATGACGGCGATTAGATGACGAATTCTAATACGAAGTAAGACACTAGAAATAAAGCCCTGTTGGATTTTATGTAAAATGGAAGTCTTCGCGACACCATTTGTACAGAATAAACCAACAGGGCTATTCACAATTTTTCATTATTAGAGTGCACAGCTTCAAGATGATTTATCAGTGGGTGTCTAACAGCCAACGACTAGAAGAGATAGATGTGTAGTAGTTTTTTCTATTGGGAACTCGATACGGTCGTATCTAGAAGTGGAAAATCAACATAATGGTACATCAAACCGCGCGCCAGTCCGGCCCTTGCTGCGATATCACCAACCTCGGCAGCTGAATATCCTTTATCTGCATACACAAGCATGGCTGCTTGCAATATTTCTTGTTTTCGCTGTTTTCGAATTTCTTCGTCCTGTTCCTTTGTACGTGGAGACAAGAGTAACCCTCTCTTCATTACCATTCATGTCATCCAAAGTTATACAAGTATTCATAATAACCATCAACGTAGAGGATGTTTCCAAGAGTGGCTTCTTTAGACGTAGGAAACGAACATATTAGAATAATACTTTTGACGCTTCCTTGGTAAAAGGAAGCAGCTCATCCACTCTTCCATCACGTATTTTTGCAGCCCATGCGGGATCGACGAGCAAAGCCCGGCCTATCGCTACCAAATCAAATTCATCTTGCTCAAGTCTCTCGATTAAGCCGTCAATGTTTACATTCTGGGCCCCTTTACCCTCCGCAAAGAAACTTAAAAATTCACTGTCTAATCCCACAGAGCCTACAGTTATGACAGGTTTTCCTGTAATCTTCTTCGTCCATCCAGCTAAATTAAGAGAAGAACCTTCGAATTCAGGTTCCCAAAAACGTCGAGTCGAGCAATGAAATACATCTACCCCTGCATCTACCAACGGAGATAAAAATTGAGCCAGCTCATCTGGTGTATAGGCCAATTTAGCCGTAAAGGGTCTTCTTTTCCATTGAGAGAAACGGAATATGATCGGGAAGTCTGGACCAACGGCATCTCTGCAAGCTTTCACAATCTCAACTGCAAAACGCGTCCGTTCTACGATCCCGCCTCCATACTCATCCTCTCGCTGGTTCGTTTGTTCCCAGAAAAATTGGTCGATAAGATAGCCATGTGCCCCATGGAGCTCAATACCGTCAAAACCAAGTCTTTGCGCATCTGCTGCACCTTGAGCAAATGCATCCACTACCATGTCAATTTCGTTCTTCGTCATCGGTTCATTCACCTTCAAGCCATCAGCTGTTATACCCGATGGGCCAATAGGCAAAGCCTCTGGATTCGGCGCTTGCCCAACTGCGCGCTGGGTTCCGACATGCCATAGCTGTGGAATAATTCTTCCCCCCGCCTTATGTACCGACTGAACGATCCTAGACCAACCATCTAGTGCGTCTTCTCCATAAAATCTCGGAATATTCGGGTGTGACGCTGCTGCAGGATGATTAATGACTGTACCTTCCGTTATAATAAGCCCAACACCATTCTCTGCACGACGTCTATAGTACGCCTCCACATTCTCCCCTGGAATACCCTCTGGAGAGAACATGCGCGTCATAGGCGCCATGACAATGCGATTGCTCAGCTCTAGTGGGCCAATCGAGAAAGGTTTAAACAAAGCTTCAACTGATGGGGTTTGCATCATGCTTTTCCTCCTTTTTTTCTTTGAAATATACTGCCTTTTATCATTATACAATATTTCACATTTAAACTTGACCACGATGGATCCATCTTGTCCACATCATCGGATACAGGATAAAGCCATATCATCTTAGACCCTTCACGACTTCATTCATGTTTATTCTTCCTTAGCTCTATCAGACGACAACACCTCCGACTCAATGGGAATCGGAGGTGCTACGTAATGGAAAGGTTACACTTGCTCGACGATGACAGCGACGCCGTGGCCGCCACCGACACACAAGGTGGCGAGCCCAGTGGCTGCTTGCCTGCGCTTCATGGCATGCAACAGCGTCACGAGGATACGCGCACCGCTGGCGCCAATCGGATGCCCGAGTGCAATGGCACCGCCGTTCACATTGACGATTGCTGGATCGATCCCAAGCTCATTGATGACAGCAATCGATTGGGCGGCGAAAGCTTCATTTATTTCCGCCAGGTCAATATCCGCCAGCGACATGCCCGCCTTCTTTACCGCCGCCTGCGCGGCTGATACAGGGCCCATGCCCATATAGGCTGGATCCACGCCGGTGCAGGCATAGCCGCGGACGCGCGCCAGCACGGACAGCCCAAGCTGCTTCGCCATACGCCCAGAGCAGACCACTAGCGCTGCCGCTCCATCGTTAATGCCGGAAGCATTTCCGGCTGTTACCGTGCCGTCTGGCTGGAATGCAGGCTTGAGTCGAGCCAGGGCAGCAGCCGTCACATCAGGACGGAAATGCTCATCGGCTTCAATCGTCGACAGCCCCTTCTTGGTTCGAATCTCCACCGGCACGATTTCAGCGGAGAACTCACTGCGCTCCCATGCCTCGCGAGCCCGCTGTTGACTCGTCAGAGCGAAGGCATCTTGCTCTTCTCTCGCAATGCCATATTTCGCCGCAATATTTTCCGCAGTTTTGCCCATATGAATGTCACATATCGAGCAGGTAAGTCCGTCTTTGAGGATGCTGTCCTCAATTACCCCATTCCCAAGCCGGTATCCCATTCTGCCTTGCGCCAATACATAAGGTGCAAGCGACATATTTTCCATGCCGCCCGCGACAATGAGATCTGCATCATCAGCCTTGATGGCCTGCGCAGCCATGATGACCGCCTTCAAACCTGAGCCGCATATTTTATTAATCGTAACGGCCGGAACCTCGCAGGGAAGCCCTGCCTTTATTGCGGCCAGACGTGCTGGCCCTTGGCCGCTGCCCGCCTGCAGTACATTGCCCATGATCACTTCGTGCACTGATCCCGGCTGTACCCCGGCTCGCCCCAGTGCTTCTGTGATAACCCGCGCTCCCAGTTCAACAGCCGGTACTTCGCTCAATCCGCCCATGAACGCACCGATCGGCGTTCGTACAGCGCTTGCAATTACAACGTCAGACAGATCGCCACCCCCATCTGCAATGCATTATTTAGTCACTGATAGTGACTGATAGTCACCGATAGTTACCGAAAGACATTGATATTCACTGATAGACATTGATAGTTACTAAGTGCAATAGATAATCATTCAAGTCATCGCTATGCAAACATAGCTCGTTATATCCCAATACCAACCGTTCGAACATAGGTCAGCAATAAAGAAGCGCCCGATTGGTCAAACCGATTTGACGCAAGGACCAAGAATATGCCGAAGCGCCTCGATGAACACCTGATTTTCCTGCTCCGTTCCTATGGATACACGAATCGTATCTGGATAGCCGAGCAAACTGCCCGCGCGCACCACCACGCCCCGCTCCAGTAACGAGCGGAATACGTCGTCACCAGAACAATTCAGCTTCACCATCAGGAAGTTGGCGTGCGATGGATAGCAGGACAGACCCAACTGCTTCAATTCCGCAACCAGCTTGGTTCTCTCCGCCTCATTCCGCCGGGCACAGTCTTCGGCGAACGTCGTATCGTCCAGTGAGGCAAGAGCCGCAGCTTGCGCCATTCGATTCGAATTGAACGGCTCCTTTACCTTGATCAGCTCCTGCACGATGCTCGGATGCATCATACCGTAGCCTGCTCGCAGCGCAGCTAAGCCATAAATCTTAGAGAACGTACGCAAGATGACCAGATTTGGATAGCTGGCAAGCAGAGGTATGGTCTGTAAGTTGTCCGGGTCGGACACATACTCGTAATATGCCTCGTCGATGACCAGCAAAATATGTCGTGGTACCTGTTCGATGAAGGCAAGCAGCTCGCTTCGCCCCACAATTGTCCCGGTTGGATTGTTCGGGTTGCATATGAAGATCATCTTCGTCCTGCTGCCGATCGCCTTCAGCATGCCGTCCAGATCATGAACGCCCTCGATGAGCGGCACCGCAACGGGAACGCCTCCCTCAATACGAACGTTCGTATCGTAACGAGGGAATGTGACATCGGCCATGATCGCCTCGTCCCCTGCGGCGATATAACTCCGCGTTAGTAAACGGATAATTTCGTCGGAACCATTGCCGACAATGAAATATTCAGGCTCCACGCCCAGATGAGCTGACAGCTTCGCCGCCAATTCGGGAGCGGTTCCTTCCGGATACAAGGCGCACTTCTCCATTTCGCGTACAATAGCCTGGGCGGCCAATTCCGAACAGCCGTACGGATTTTCATTGGACGCGAGCTTGATGATCTCCGTAAGGCCGAACTCCCTTTTTACCTCTTCAATCGGTTTTCCAGGCACGTACACGCCGAGCGGCTCGATTTCTTTTCTTGTCGGGATCTTGACAGACACTTGCATACACGCTCCTCCTTAGCCCTTTACTCCGATGCCCGAGGCGCTGCGTTCGCCGCGTTCAACGCTGGGCTTATTCGGAACGTCGCCTCGGTTTTGTGACGAATCTCTTCTACGTCAGCTCCTTGCTGTGTCTCGATCAAGACCATGCCTTCTTCGGTAAAATCAAATACGGCCAAATCGGTAATTAACCGGTCGACGACTCGTTTGCCCGTCAGCGGCAAACTGCACTCGCGCTTGATTTTAGATTCACCATGCTTATTCACATGCTCCATTATGACGACGATGCGCCGGGCACCATTCACCAGATCCATGGCGCCTCCCATGCCTTTAATCATTTTGCCGGGAATCATCCAATTCGCCAGATCACCCTGTTCCGATACTTCCATCCCGCCCAGAATGGCGAGATCAATATGACCACCGCGGATCATGGCGAACGACTCGGCACTGTCGAAGTAGGACGCCCCTTCCACAGCGCTCACCGTCTCCTTGCCTGCGTTAATCAGATCCGGATCCTCGCTCCCCTCTAATGGGTATGGCCCGATGCCGAGCAGGCCGTTCTCCGAATGGAGCATCACATCGAACTCTGGCGGAATGATGCCTGCAATGAGGGTCGGCATGCCGATGCCGAGATTGACTGTCATCCCGTCCGCAATCTCCAGCACTGCTCGCCGCACGATGGCTTGACGTGCATCACTCATGCGAATCCCTCCGTTCCTTGCTGCGCCGCCGACTGGACAACGCGCCGTTCCACCCGCTTTTCATATCCGGTTCCGTGAAGTATCCGCTGCACATAGATACCAGGCGTATGAATATGATTCGGATCCAATTGTCCCGGCTCAACCAGCTCCTCCACCTCGGCAATCGTAATTTTACCTGCTGCTGCTGCCAACGGATTGAAGTTCTGGGCTGTCTTCCGGTAGATCAGATTTCCGAGCGTATCCCCCTTCCACGCCTTCACGAACGCAAAATCTCCGACAATCGCCTCTTCCATCAGGTATGTGCGGCCGTTGAACTCTTTAAGCTCCTTGCCTTCCGCTATCGGCGTGCCGACACCGGTAGCCGTATAGAAGGCCGGGATACCGGCTCCGCCCGCGCGAATGCGCTCAGCCAGTGTGCCCTGCGGAACGAGCTCAACCTCCAGCTCACCGTTCAGAAGCTGGCGTTCGAATATTTTGTTCTCCCCAACATACGAAGAGATCATCTTCTTAATCTGGCGGTTCGCGAGCAGGAGACCGAGCCCCCAATCATCCACGCCGCAATTGTTGCTCACAACGGTCAGATTCTTCACACCGCAGTCTCTCAGCGCCGCAATAGCCAGCTCGGGGATCCCGCATAGGCCGAATCCACCTACTATCAAGGTCGCGCCTTCTTGAATTCCCTTTATCGCCTCAGCGGCGGAATGCACGACTTTCCTATCCTTCATGCGATGCGCTCCTTTCATCAGCGTAACTTGAAGCTCTTACATCTTGCAGTCATTAACGAGCTTACACGGTTCGAGATGCTTCCGGCGACCCCTCGCACCAGCTGTACATGTATTGACTATCCTCGTAGGACAGTGCTTGCTTGACAACGCGCAGCGGACGGAACGTGTCGATCATGACCGCAAGCTCTGTCGTTTCCTTTTTGCCGATGCTGTCTTCGATCTTGCCAGGATGCGGTCCGTGCGGGATGCCTGATGGATGCAAGGTAATGGAACTTTCCTTCACTCCCTTGCGGCTCATGAAGTTGCCCCTGACATAATAGAGCACCTCGTCGCTGTCTACATTGCTGTGGAAATAGGGGGCAGGAATTCCATCGGGATGATAATCGTATAATCGAGGCACGAAGGAGCAAATGACAAAGTTATTCCCCTCGAAGGTCTGGTGAATCGGCGGCGGCATATGAATGCGGCCCGTTATCGGCTCGAAATCGGCAATATTGAAAATCCACGGGTACAAATACCCATCCCAGCCTACAACATCAAAAGGATGATGGTTGAATATATGCAGATGGATATATCCCCTAGACTTCGTTCTTACTTCGAATTCACCAAGCTGAGCGTAAGTCTCCAGCTTATCCGGCCCGCGGAAATCCCGTTCGCAGAACGGACTATGCTCCAAAAGCTGACCATGCGGGTTGCGATAGCGCTTCGGCGTTGTAATCCAACTGTTCGTTTCCACGACCAGGAGCTTTGTACGTCCGCCCCCCAGCTCCGGTATGACGCGATAGATCGTGCCGATCGGTATGTTGATATAATCCCCTGGACGGTAATGGAGCGTGCCGAACATCGTCTCCACGGCACCCTCTCCTTCATGTACGAACAACAGTTCATCCCCGTCCCCGTTCCGGTAGAAATAATCCATCGGCTGATCGACGTTCGCAGTCGCGATAAGCAGATCCTCATTGCCAAGCATATAGCGTCTGCCAGCGACAGCGTCGTCCGCATCCATGCAATCGCCAGTCAATAGATGACGGTGGCGAAGCGCCCCCTGCTCTTCGAACTCAATATCGAAGACGGCATGCACTTCCGCCTTGCTGATAGCCGTCGGCGGATAATGGTGATACAAGATCGACTGAATGCCGGAGAACCCCTTCGTTCCCATCACTTGCTCACGGTACAGGGTGCCGTCCGGCTTGCGGAACATCGTATGCCTCTTTCCAGGGATGTCTCCCATGCGGCGGTAATAGGCCATGACACGAATCCTCCTCTTTCCAATTCAATACCGGTTGAGCGGCTTCTTCAACCGCTTCAACCGATGGTATTACGCAGCAAGCCAAGTCCCGTGACCTCTAATTCGACGACATCGCCGGGCTCCAGCCAGCGGTGAACCTCCGGCCCCAGTTCGAGAAGGCAGCCGGTTCCGACCGTACCCGATCCAATAATATCCCCAGGATACAAAGTGACGTCTGACGATGCCCGCGCGAGCATGTTCCCGAACGTATAGTGGAGGTCGCGCATATTCCCTCTTGACAACTCGGCACCATTGACGCGAGCCGTCATCTCCAAGTCATGGCGCTCACCTGTACGATACCGTTCCAGCTCGTCCTTGGTGACCAGATAGGGTCCGAGCGAGGTGGCAAAATCCTTGCCCTTGGCCGGGCCGAGGCCGACCTTCACTTCCTCCCTCTGGATATCGCGCGCACTCCAGTCGTTCATGATGCAATAGCCGAATATATAGGAATCAGCCTCTTCGGCAGTAATATCGCGTCCTTCCTTGCCGATGACGCAGGCCACCTCCAGCTCGTAATCCAGAGCGGAGGTGGCGGTCGGTTTGCGGATAAGCGCGTTCGGGCCTACAATGGCCTGATGGTTGCTAAAATAAAACACCGGGAACTGGTACCATTCCGGCATGATATCAAGTCCCCGTCTCCGCCTCGCCCCGATCACATGTGCTTCGAAGGCGTAGAAATCGCGGACACTCGGCGGCTTCGGAAGCGGCGCGAGCAAGGAGACATCGGATGCCGGATAGATGCCCTTAAGCGAGTGCATCGCCTTCGCATCTGAGCCAAGGCGGCTGTCGATTCGCTCGGCCTCCTCCATATAATCCTCATGGCGGCGCACAAATTCCAGCAAATCGCTCGGCAGCCGCCCTGCACTGACCTCATGCATATCGACGACGCAGCCTTCCCGCAGCCAACCGGAACGCGGCGAGCCGGTTCCAGTGTCAAATGTCACGAACTTCATAGAACCTCCCGCTTTCCGTATACCGCTACTTTTTTCTTTCCAATATGAAGGTGTCAGAAGTGGCACGGGTGTAAACTTGGCCGGCCATGCGTCCAATCGGAAGCAGCTTCTCCATGTCGATTTTGCCATCGGCATACAGCTCGTCGCTGATATGCATCATTACGACCTTGCCGATAACAAGGCTGCCAGCGCCCGGCTGATCGCCGAAATGCAGGATATCATGGAGAACGCACTCCATGTGAATGCCACTTTCCTGAACCCGGTAGGGGCGAATGAGCTCGCTAGGGATCGGGGTCAAGCCCGTGACTTGGAATTCATCCACCTCAGGATCGAATTCAGCAGCTGTCTCATTCATCGGCTCGACAATCTGTTCCCCAACAATGTTGACCACGAATTCGCCGGTTGCTTCAATATTGACGAGCGTGTCCTTCTTGCATCCGTCCGTCCCTCGGCGCATCGGGGCGAAGCAGATCATAAGCGGATCCGCGCAGATTGCTGTGAAAAAACTGAACGGCGCCAGGTTCGCCATACCGTTCGAATCGATCGTGGACACAAAAGCAATCGGTCGCGGCAGGATGGAGCCTATCATCAGCTTATAAGCGTCTCTCCAATGCAGATCATGCGGTGTAATATTCATGCGGCTTCTACTCCTTCCTGCGGCGCGGGGCTACAAGTTGCCGCGGCGCTCCTGCTCCCGTTCGATCGATTCGAACAAGGCCTTGAAATTGCCTTCGCCGAAGCCAATAGCTCCTTTGCGTTGAATAATCTCGAAAAACAACGTCGGTCTATCGACAAGCGGCTTCGTGAAGATTTGCAGCAAATAGCCTTCATCATCGCGATCCACCAAAATTTTCAATTCCTGAAGCTTGGCAATATCTTCGTCAATGCTTCCAACCCGTTCCGTCAGCATTTCATAGTAGGAATCGGGCGTGCTCAGGAACTCGACCCCGTTCTCGCGAAGCGCCGTAACCGTAGAGACAATATCGTTCGTCAGCAGGGCTAGATGCTGTACACCCGCTCCTTTGTAATATTCCAGATACTCCTGAATCTGCGATTTGCGCTTGGCAGTCGCTGGCTCGTTGATCGGGAATTTAATTCTGCCGCCGTTATGCATCACTTTAGACATCAAGGCCGAATATTCCGTGCTGATATCCTTGTCATCGAAATGAATCATTTGCTTGAAGCCCATCACATTTTCATAGTAAGCTACCCATTCCTCCATTTGCTCCACGTTGCCGACGACATGATCGATGCCGATCAGACCGGACGATTGATGTGGAAGGGTGTCTTCGATGGATTGATAGCCAGGAAGGAACAATCCTTCGTAATTATCCCGCTCGATCAGCGTATGAATCGTATCGCCATATGTGCCGATGATTGCTTTTTTGACTTTGCCGTGCTCATCCGAATATTCGACCGGCTCCATAATGGGAATTCCGCCGCGTGAGACCGCATCCTTGTAAGCCTTTTCAACATTACTAACCCGCAATGCAACATCTTTGACCCCGTCCCCGTGCAATTTGACGAACTCGGCAATTGGATGGTCGTCAGAGAGAGCGCCAGAGAGTACGAACCGAATTTTATTCTGCTCGATTACATACGATACTTGCTCCCGGTTTCCGGTTTCCAGTCCAGAGTAGGCAATAGGGCGGAATCCATACCCTTTGACGAAATAGTGCATCGCTTGCTTGGCGTTCCCTGTATAAAGTTCAATGTAGTCGATTTCTTGAATTGGGAAAATCTCTTTCTCCGTTAATTCGAAAACCTCTTGTCTCTTCATTCAACATCCTCCTACACTCACATGGATTGCTTCCACTGAGAGTATATGATGTATACCAATATCTAGCAAAAGTGTACTCGAACGCGCCCATGCTACAACGCACGGCGGAGGAACCGCGGCTGGACAGACGCGCATGAATTCGGCGGGGAGGAACCGCATCGACGCACTATCGCAGTGAGGAAGCAAACAAGTGGAGCGTATCTTCATTGAATTGAATGTGAATGTTTTTTGAACAAATAGAAGGAAATAGACGTCTTCTTGTCAAAAAGTAAAGCGTAAGCGCATTCGTGGTATTCATTTCGAATTGGAGTTGATCGACGATATGTGTGCCAAGCGTTCCGGCGACCCGGCGATTGAGCAATTGCTGGAGGCCATTATGAAGCTGCAAAGCATTGAGGAATGTTATGATTTTTTTGAGGAATTGACGACACCCAAAGAACTGCAGGCACTGTCCCAACGGTTGGAAGTCGCCAAATTGCTGTTGAACGGCAACACGTATATGGAAATCGAAGCGGAGACTGGCGCAAGCACGGCCATTATTTCGCGCGTCAAGCGAATCCTGCACAATGGCAACGGAAGTTACCAGCTCATGCTCAGCAGACTTGAGCAGCAATCGTAATAAAATTCGGTGCTTACAGTGTTACGGGCTCGTCAAAGCCGACACATGTTAAGTGGGGGAGTTAGCACATGTCGGCCTCTCTACCCGTCTTGCTTGACTTTTCGAGCCAAATTGGCTGAAGTGCGGTGCAACTGTCGCGCCCCGCATTTTGTTTTCAGCGTGGGGGACAAATGCTGAATATGACAGTATGCTTATTTTCCGCATCAGCCAGAAAACAACATTTCATTTGCAAGCAGCATTACACTGCTTAATTTTCCTCTAAAAACCTGAACAACATATTCATTAGCTATACACTCGAAAATATCATCATGAAAAGTAAAAATATAGTGTTTTCTCGCGTCCCATAACTCTTGCTTGAAATTAGAGTGTACTGAATTGATTTTCTTTTGTTCATTTATCCAGGAAGAATTTTTTATTTCGTGCATCTCATAACCTTCAAGCCCATGCTCATAGAGCGGATGTCCATGCAGCACTTCATCATTAACTCCACCGAATCTAATGCTGTAACACCTTTCAAATTGGATAAGTGCAACATAATCTTTCGATTGCGGATCAAGTACGTGAATGATGTTTGTACTTTCATCCCAATCGGGGTTACTAGTGCCTATATAGTATAATAAATAGGTTTTGTATCCATTTGAAACAACATGAGGAAGCGGAGCTCCAACATCCTGCGGAAATGTTGTTTTAATGGGTATAGCTGTTTCTTCACCCTTCATTAAGGATACTTTCCTGTTCAATATTCTGCGCTCATCAATTAGGTCATACATTTCTTGATCTATTTTGTTTCTCTTTTTATTTAAAATGCTTTTTATTTGCGAAAGCCTTTGCTCAATCTCCATGATGCTCGCCATTAGTTCCTTCACACCTCCTAATTTATCTAAATAAGAGATTTCGCCTCCCTCCCCATACAATCTTCCTTCGCTGCATGACTCCCTGTCTCCCCGCACAAAATGAATAAGGGCTGCCTCTGCGTTATGAACACAACGCAGAGGCAGCCCCTCTCCTCACAGCAATTATACCTGCGGACCGGCAAGCTTGATGGACTCCGCTACATCGCTGAATTTTATTTCGAAATTGCGAGCAAAGATCTCCGCCAGCTGCTTCGCCTTACAATCATAGGCCGATTTATCCGCCCACATCCTTCTCGGATCAAGCAATTCATAGGGAACGAATGGCACCACATCAGGGATAAGCATGCCGAATACAGGATGAGGAGTGAAGGCTGCTTTCTCGATACTTCCATTTATAATCGCCTTGACCATCGCCCTTGTGTACGACAGATTCATCCGCTCACCAATCCCGTAAGGACCGCCGCTCCATCCTGTATTGACCAAATAAACCTTCACACCGTATTTCGTGATTTTGTCGCCGAGCATTTCTGCGTATACATCCGGTCTCAAGGGGAGGAATGGAGCTCCAAAGCATGCCGAGAATGTCGCTTCTGGTTCGACTACGCCGCGTTCCGTACCTATCATTTTGGATGTATAGCCGGACAGGAAGTGATACATCGCCTGCTCCTTCGTCAGCTTGGATACGGGAGGCAGGACGCCAAAGGCATCGGCGGTCAAAAAGATAATGACATTCGGATGGCCTGCGGTACCCGGAATGATCGAGTTATGAATATTATCAATCGGATAAGCGGCCCGCGTGTTCTCCGTTAGTGTATTACTATGGTAATCTGCCTCACCGGTTACGGTGTCAATCCACACATTTTCCAGGACAGAACCGAACCGGATTGCATTCCAGATTTGCGGCTCCTTCTCCTGCGACAGCCCGATGCATTTGGCATAGCAGCCGCCTTCGAAATTGAATACGCCCGCATCGGACCAGCCATGCTCATCATCGCCGACTAAGCCGCGATCCGGATCAGCCGACAAAGTCGTCTTCCCTGTTCCCGATAATCCAAAAAACAATGCCGTGTCTCCATCCTCCCCGACATTCGCCGAGCAGTGCATCGGCATGACGCCACGGAAGGGAAGCAAATAGTTCAGCACGCTGAAAATCGATTTCTTTATCTCGCCTGCGTAATGGGTACCGCCGATGAGCACAGTCTTTTTCTCGAATGAGATCGCAATGAACGTCTCGGAATTCGTCCCGTCGACAGCGGGATCCGCCTTCATGCCAGGCATTGCAATCACAGTAAAATCAGGTTCATGAGTTAACAGCTCATTCGTTGTTGGACGTATAAACAATTGCTGAACGAATAAATTTTGCCACGCGTATTCATTAATAAAGCGGACAGGCAAACGATAAGCCAGGTCTGCCCCTGCATAACCGTCGAATACAAAGAGCTTGCGATTCTTCATATAGTTGATCGTTTTGTTATACAACGAGTCGAATTGCTCAGAGGTGATTGCCTGATTCACCTCGCCCCAAGCGACATGGTCTGCTGTGTCCGACTCTCTGACGATGAACTTATCCTTCGGGGAACGTCCCGTATATTTGCCCGTTGTGACTTGCAAAGCGCCAGTCGAAGTCAGATGACCTTCTCCGTTGCAGAGAGCGGATTCTACCAGCTTGGCAACCGCCAGGTTCCTCTGAGATTCATCTACATACAGACCAGCCAATTGAGTGCTTTCCTTATTTTTCGCGATCACGGTTATCCTCCCTATTCCACTGTTACCGAGTTCTTGTTTCATCCCGTCTCCAACAACTAAGAAAATGTATATTTTATCCTTTTTCATTTAATGTATACTATAAATAAATAATACGCAATATATAAAAGCGAATTGGGTGAATCCAATTATTTATTACGTCATTTTGAAAATGTTTTCACAATAGACAAATAAAAAAGGTGTCAATGCTTCTCTAAGAGATGAACTCTCTTTTAAAAAAGCATAACACCTTTTTCCCCATTTCTGGCTTACTTCCCTCAGCTTCCTTGACGCTATCTCTTCTATATATAAGTCAGAAAATAGGATCAACTCCTACTTCGCCCAAACGGATTGCACAACAATTCCTTCATCACTCAACCGTTGCCGCAAGCTTTGGGCAAAGGCAAGCGCATGTGTGCCATCACCATGAATGCATACCGTATCGGTTTGAATCGCCACATCAACACCCTGGACAGCATGGACAACCCCTTCTTTTACCATGCGAATGACCTGCTGTACTGCTTCTTCAGTATCCGTGATCAGCGCATTGGACTCCCGACGCGGCGTCAATGAACCATCCACTTGATACGTCCGGTCTGCGAATACTTCATGCACACAGCGAAGTCCAACGGCTTGACCCGCCTTGATCAGTTCACTTCCCGATAGTCCGAATAACACCAGCTCTGGATTCATATCATGGACAGCTCGGGCAATCGCCTCAGCCAGCGCGTAGTTGCTTGCAGCCATGTTGTACAAGGCACCATGCGGCTTCACATGCTGCATCTTGCCGCCAGCCGCTGTGACAAATCCGTATAGCGCCCCCACCTGATAGACGACCATATCATAGGCTTCCTCAGGAGTGATTGCGAGGTTGCGCCGTCCGAATCCAGCTAGATCTGGTAGTCCGGGATGAGCCCCAATTGCTGTCCCACGCTCAAGTGCTGCTGCTACAGTCCGCTTCATGACGGATGGATCGCCAGCATGGAAACCGCAAGCAATATTCACGGATGTTACGAACGGCAAAATTGCTTCATCAGAGCCGAGCCGATATGCGCCAAAGCTCTCTCCCATATCACAGTTTATATCGATTTGATGCATAGTACTTTCCCTCCTAACGAATCCGCAGGGATAGTCCCTGCCGGAATTGGGCAATCTCTTGTTCCCGCTTCACATACAAGTCCTGTGCTTCTTCTTGTGTAACCTCTGCAAATCGAATATACCCGCCTGGTCTCACTTGGGCGATGAGCGGCAAATCCACACTAATTACATGAGCGATTCGCGGATATCCACCGACCGTTTGTCGATCCGCCAACAACACGATCGGATTGCCTTCCGGCGGTACTTGAATCGTGCCTGTGCTAACGGCAGACGATATCATGTCAATAGGTTCTGCCACAGCCAGCGGTACATCTGCGAGGCGGTAGCCCATTCTGTCCGACTGCGTCGTAACGCGGAATGGCTCCGTCCATAATCGATGCTTGCTTTCTTCACTGAATGTATCGAATTCAGGACCACGGACGACGCGAAGCACCGGATTTTCTTTGTAAGCAGGACGAATCGCAAAGCTGGCTCCCCATGGCATGACAATCGTTTCAAGGGAACATAACTTGAACGGTTCGGCAGCTTCTCCCATCTCCAGCACATCTCCAGCTTCAAGCGCTCGACCATGCAATCCACCTATTCCTGCCCGTAAATAAGTGCTGCGACTACCCATCGCTTCCGGGACGGATATCCCGCCGCTTATTGCCAGATAGGTTCTGCAGCCCGATACAGTTCTCCCGAATTGTAATGTGCTTCCTGCAGGAACATATACGGGACGCCATAGCGGAATGCTCATTCCATCAATGCTAGGAGACAAGTTGCCCCCCGCTAGAGCGATTACGGCGCCCTTTTCAAATATAAGCTGCGGCCCAAGCAACGTAATCTCTAAAGCTGCTGCGGCCTCTTCATTGCCTGCCAGCAAGTTCGCCAGCCTGAGTGCGATCCCATCCATTGCGCCACTTGTTAGTACACCGTACTTTTGTAACCCAAAGCGACCGAGATCCTGAACCGTTGTCAGCATGCCCGCCGATTTTACCCGGATACACATGACCCGCGCTCCTCCCATTTCGCGTATTCTTCTTCTGTAATAGGCAAAAAACGTATTCTATCCCCTGCTCTTAGCAGGGTTGGAGGATTCATATCCGGACGAAATAACGGCACGGGTGTCCGACCGATCAACTGCCAGCCGCCGGGCGTGACGATTGGATATACTCCCGTTTGCATGCCGGCAATCCCTACTGTACCTGATGGAATCGCAAGCCGTGGAGTGGAACGCCTTGGTGCGGCAATCCGCTTCGACATTCCTCCCAGAAACGGAAAACCTGGCGCAAACCCTAGCAAATAGACTATATATTCCCCGCTGCTGTGAATGTGAATAACCTCATCCGGTGACAGCTGGTTAATCGCGGCGACTTCATTCAAATCAGGACCGAAGCTCCCACCATAGCATACCGGTATGTCGACAGTTCGAATATTGCATTCAAGCTTCATATGTAGCGATTGAGCAACAGCAATTTCCAGCCGCGCTTGTGCCTCATCATACCGCAGCAGACTCGGATTATAAAATACGGTTACAGTCGTATAAGAAGGGACATATTCAATCATCCCTTGCATCGGATGTTCGTCAAGGTAGAGTGACAACAACCGAACTTGCTCATGTGCAGTCTGCCCGATGAGGGTACCAAATTCCACGACAACCGCTGAATCCCCGAGCGGAAAATATCTCATGCAGCTCCCCCTTACGATATTATTTAGTTCATGATAGCATGATTTCAATTCCCCTATCCATGCCGGGTACGTATTGTGCGAAGTGATAGGCGTTAACGTTATTTGATAAGATGTATACCCCCATTATTTCTGATCCATGTAGAAAAATCTGCATGAAAAAGAAAAAGAGCAGGCTGCAAGGCATCCGCCTGCATCCTGCTCTCCACTGAACCTAAATTTATTCCGTTACGATATCATGGACAAGCACTGGTGCCTCTGCATGGTCGCTAATCCGAATGTTCTCATAAATCTTCGCAATGACGTCATCCACGTTCTCACGATTTGCATGAATCGTTACCAAGGACTCGCCTGCCTTAACCGCATCCCCAACCTTCTTGTTCAGCATCAAGCCTACAGCAAGATCGATCTCGGACTCCTTCGTTGCGCGGCCAGCGCCAAGCAGCATCGCTGCTGTACCAATCTCGTCAGCGACGATTTCTGCCACTACGCCGTCTTCCTTAGCAGGAACTTCGATCTTGTAAGCAGCCTGCGGCAGCTTGTTCGGATCGTCGACGACCTCTGGATTGCCGCCTTGGTTCGCGATGAATTCCTTGAACTTCTCCAACGCTTTGCCGTTCGTGATGACTTCCTTCAGCTTCTCTTCCGCCTCTTCCAAGGAGGACGCCTTGCCAGCAAGGAATACCATCTGTCTGCCAAGCGCGAAGCACAGCTCTTCCAGATCCTCAGGGCCATGTCCACGCAGTGTATCAATCGCTTCCTGTACTTCAAGCGAGTTGCCGATTGCACGTCCGAGCGGTTGGCTCATATCGGATATAACAGCCATCGTCTTGCGACCGACATTGTTGCCGATGCTGACCATTGCATGCGCCAATTCCTTCGCATCCTCAGCCGTCTTCATGAAGGCCCCTGCTCCAGTCTTCACATCGAGCACGATGGCATCGGAACCTGCTGCAATCTTCTTGCTCATAATGGAGCTTGCAATAAGCGGAATGGAATTGACAGTTGCTGTAACGTCACGCAGGGCATACAACTTCTTGTCCGCAGGCGTTAAGTTGCCTGTCTGACCGATTACCGCAATTTTATGGTTGTTGACTAGGTTTACGAACTCGTCCTTCGTAATTTCCACATGGAAGCCTTCGATTGCCTCGAGCTTATCAATCGTACCGCCTGTATGGCCAAGCCCACGGCCTGACATCTTGGCTACCGGAATATCCAATGCAGCAACTAGAGGGGCGAGTACAAGCGTCGTCGTATCGCCAACACCGCCAGTTGAATGCTTATCCACCTTAACGCCCTCAATTGCTGAGAGATCAATCGTTTCACCGGAGTTGACCATGGCCATCGTCAA
This sequence comes from Paenibacillus sp. NAIST15-1, assembly GCF_001894745.1. Classification (GTDB taxonomy): domain Bacteria; phylum Bacillota; class Bacilli; order Paenibacillales; family Paenibacillaceae; genus Paenibacillus_B; species Paenibacillus_B suaedae. Next base: position 165,921 of record NZ_BBYF01000010.1, on the reverse strand, counting down.
ATCAGCCCGTTCCCGCTCCGTCATATCTTGAAAATAAATGGCCATCGCAAATGCACTGACTTGATAATCCGGGATATCACCCTTGGTATAGCCATCAATAACAAAGTTAATTTCCTCTGTCGTCAGTTCCTTGCCGTCACGCTTCTTCGCAATCAGATCCACCATTCTCATCGTTGATTCTCCTCGCTCTCCATTGGATATATGCTTGAACGCAGGTTCGTTCATCATTCTTAACCAAAAACGAATTCACTATAATGCCAACCCTATAAACGCCTTTGCTTGTTGCTAATGACAAAACTACTTACAGCGAAATAGCTGTCTCCAGTGCCACTTCCATCATGTCATTGAACGTTGTTTGACGCTCTTGCGATGTCGTTTCCTCACCTGTCAGCAAGTGGTCACTAACTGTTAAGATTGTCAATGCATTCACACCATATTTCGCAGCCAGTGTGTACAGAGCCGTTGTTTCCATTTCCACGGCCAATACGCCATAATCCATCAGCTTCTGAACAACAGACTTGTCATCGCGGTAGAACATGTCGGAAGTGAAGATGTTGCCGACATGAACGTTCATTCCCTTCGCAACCGCATTCTCATAAGCCCCCTTCAGCAAGGAGAAGCTGGCGATTGGAGAGTAGTCATATCCACCGAAGACATGACGGTTCATGCTGGAATCTGTACAAGTTGCTTGAGCAAGCACGACATCACGCACATGAACGTCCTTCTGCATCGCACCGCAAGTACCTACACGGAACAAGTTCTTCACACCGTACTCATTGATCAGCTCATTTACATAAATGCTTGTTGTTGGAACCCCCATGCCCGTACCTTGTACGGAGATGCGCTTGCCTTTGTAAGTTCCCGTGAAGCCGAGCATCCCGCGAACCTCGTTATAGCAAGTAATATCCTCCAAGTACGTTTCTGCGATATATTTCGCACGCAATGGATCTCCTGGCAACAATATCGTTTCTGCAACGTCGCCTTGTTTCGCTCCAATGTGTACACTCATAGTTATGTTCCTCCAGTATGATGAATTATTTCAAATCCGAATTATTTCAAATCAGATAAAAAGCTCTTGCCATACGCTGGTGCCGCAACTGCAAAGTTCTCAGCAACCGTTGCCGCGATATCTGCAAATGTTCCACGAAGTGGAAGCTCCTTGCCTCCATCTACAAAGCGCGGTGAATATGCAATCAGTGGAACGTACTCCCTAGTATGGTCAGTGCCTTTGTACGTTGGATCATTGCCATGGTCTGCTGTAATGAGGAGCAGATCCTCATCCGTCATCTTCGCAAATACTTCAGGCAGCCGAGCATCATATTCCTCTAGCGCACGTCCGTAACCCGCTGGATCGCGGCGATGTCCGTACAATGCATCGAAGTCAACGAGATTTATGAAACTTAATCCCTTGAATGGCTCATCCAGTGTCGCGATAAATTTATCCATGCCGTCCATATTAGACTTTGTTCGAATTGCTTGTGTAATTCCTTCGCCATCATAAATATCTGAAATTTTGCCTAATGCGATCACATCGTAGCCTTGATCCTGCAGCTCATTCATTGTTGTGCGGCCAAATGGCTTCAAGGCATAATCATGTCTGTTCGACGTACGCGTGAAGTTCCCAGGCTCCCCTACAAATGGACGAGCAATAATTCGTCCAAGCATGTAAGGGTCATCACGAGTAATTTCGCGACAGAACTCACAAATCTCGTACAGCTCCTTCAATGGAACTACCTCTTCATGCGCTGCAATTTGTAGTACAGAATCCGCAGAAGTATAAATAATGAGAGCGCCTGTCTTCACATGCTCTTCACCGAGCTCATCGATAATTTCGGTTCCGCTTGCCGGCTTGTTGCCGATTACCTTGCGTCCCGTCTTCGCCTCAATGCGTTCAATCAGTTCCGCTGGGAATCCATCCGGAAACACGCGGAATGGAGTATCAATATACAGCCCCATGATCTCCCAATGTCCAGTCATTGTATCTTTGCCGCGGGAGGTTTCTTGCATTTTGCCATAATAGCCTAGGGGACGTTCGGCCACCTCTATGCCAGGAATCGAACGAATATTGGACAAGCCGAGTGCAGCCATATTAGGCATGTTCAGCCCTCCGCATTCCTGTGCGATATGCCCGAGTGTATCTGAGCCTACATCATCGAATTGTGCCGCATCAGGCGCTTCACCGATGCCTACCGAGTCCATAACGATAAGATGAATCCTTTTGAATGTTGTCATCATGTCGTTCCCCTTTCCCAAGCTGATTTAGATGCTTACAACGTCCACTTAACCAGAAGTGGACGTTGTGAATATAGTTATAGGAAAATACCTGCAACAATCGCAGACAATACGCTTACCATAGTAGCGCCGTACAGCAAGCGAAGACCGAAGCGTGCCACTACGTTGCCCTGCTTTTCATGAAGTCCCTTCACCGCACCAGAAATGATGCCGATCGAGGAGAAGTTCGCGAACGATACCAAGAATACAGATACGATACCTGTAGTACGCTCAGACAGAGCTAGCTTGCCAAGATCCAGCATCGCGACGAATTCGTTCGCTACCATCTTCGTTGCCATAATGCTTCCCGCATCGACCGCTTCCTTCCAAGGTACCCCCATCAGGAATGCGAATGGTGCGAACACATACCCAAGCACTTCTTGGAATGAAATTCCGAAGATACTGCCGAAGATGCCGTTGATAAGTGCAATCAAGGCAACGAAACCGATCAGCATCGCAGCAACAGTAATCGCGACCTTGAAGCCGTCCATAATGTATTCGCCCAGCATTTCGAAGAACGATTGCTTATGCTCTTCTTGTACTTCCAAGATATCTTCTTCCTTCGATACCTTATATGGATTCAAAATCGAAGCGATAATAAATCCGCCAAATAGGTTCAATACAAGCGCAGTTACTACATATTTAGGCTGAATCATTGTCATATAAGCACCGACAATGGACATCGATACTGTCGACATCGCAGAAGCACAAAGTGTATATAAACGGCGCTCCGGCAGCAATCCAATTTGCTTTTTCACCGAAATAAATACTTCGGACTGACCCAGAATTGCAGATGCTACTGCGTTGTATGATTCCAGCTTACCCATACCGTTAACCTTGCTCAATCCAAGACCGATGTACTTAATAATGAACGGCAAGATTTTCGTGTATTGCAAAATACCAATCAAGGCGGAAATAAAAACAATCGGCAGCAAAACGTTTAAGAAAAATTGAGTTCCTTGAATATCATTCACGATTCCGCCAAACACAAAGTTAATGCCTTCGGCTGCATAACCGAGCAATGATTCAAAAACTTTAGCAAATTTGCCGATTATCACTTCCCCGACACTTGTATTCAACAACACAAATGCCAGAATTGCCTGCAACACGACCATTATGGCCAATGGACGATAGCGAATGTTGCGTCGATCCTTACTTGCGATATATGTGAGTCCGAATACAGCCAGCAGACCAATGATCGCAATTACAAATTTCATGTAAAGTTCCCCCCATGCTAGAGCATGCATCGATTTCTTAAAAATGATTTAGAGCACCTTGTTACCGCTTTCAAATCGAACGTGATTTCTATCTTTGATTTACTCGCTATCCTTTTCCATATCGGCACCTGAAAACGCGCCAGGAAGCAGTTGGGACATTGTCCATTCCTCTGTGTCACCCTTAAGATTCGTCAAGTAAATCTTCGTATCACCATCGCAGAACTCTGCCAACACTTGGCGACAAGCTCCACACGGAGATACAGGACCTTCCGTATCCGCAACTACAGCAACAGCTTCTACCTTACGTTTGCCTTCCGATACAGCCTTGAATACAGCCGTTCGTTCCGCACAGTTCGTCAAGCCATAGGATGCGTTCTCTACGTTGCAGCCACGATAAATGGTTCCATCCGCTAAAATAGCCGCCCCAACCTGGAAATGAGAATATGGTGCGTAAGCCTGCTTGCGCGCCTCCAACGCTTCTTGAATCAACTGTTCTTTCATGGGCTGATCCTCCTCATTGGACAGTGAATCATCCCTTCCATAAGCGACTCGCCTACCGAAGGAATGATTCACGTCTCTATTTTAATAAGAAGATGTCGATGTAATGCCATTCATGATGCTGACGCCAGAGCTTGCTCCAATTCGAGTTGCTCCCGCTTCAATCATGTTGTTCACATCTTCCAAGCTGCGAACACCGCCAGAAGCCTTCACACCTGTCTGCTGGCCAACCGTCTTGCGCATAAGTGCTACATCTTCACGAGTCGCACCGCCTGTCGAGAAGCCTGTAGATGTCTTCACGAAGTCAGCTCCTGCCTTCACAGCCAGTTCACAAGCGCGAACCTTCTGCTCATCAGTAAGCAGGCAAGTCTCAATAATGACCTTAACGAGCGCTTTGCCTGAAGCCGCTTTCACAACCGCCTCGATGTCCTTCAGTACGAATTCATCGTTGCCGGCCTTCAGCTCTCCAATATTAATAACCATATCGACTTCGGTTGCACCATTAGCAATCGCATCTTGCGTCTCCAATGCCTTAACGGCAGATGTAGATGCACCGAGTGGGAATCCAATAACCGTACATACCTTAACTTCTGTACCAGCAAGCTGCTCTGCACAGTAAGCCACCCAAGTCGGGTTAACGCACACTGAAGCGAATTGATACTGCTTCGCTTCCTCAACCAGCTTGGCAATATCCGCTTGAACAGCGTCTGCCTTCAACATCGTATGGTCAATCATACGTGCTATGCTCATGCTGCACACCCCTTATATTCTTGTGTCATATCCATTTAACAAATGTAATATTGATTTCATGGGTATCATATCATGCGGTCTGAACAGATGTAAAGCTTGCTCAGAAATTTTGTTCATTACAATATTATGAACAGCTTTCTTACAATATTTTGAACAAAAAGCGCATAAAAAATCCCTCAGAATAGAATATGGGGCTTCGCCTCCACGTACCTACTCTAAGGGCTTTCATTGTCGCTGCAAAGCGGTAATTATTGCAATAATGCTTGCGCCGTAAATTGATCGGTTACGAGTATATTGGCATATTTACCAACAAGCGCTGCACGGATCGCATCAATCTTGCGCTGTCCCCCTGCTACAAGTATCGACTTGTCCTTCTCTCGCAAATCCGACAAATCAATTCCTACGGTTCGATCATTAATTCCTTCACTGCAAATGCGGCCCTCCGCATCGAAGAATCGCGAGCATATATCACCAACACCTCTGCTCTGCAGCAGCTTCTTCTCTTCACTGCTGAAGTAGCCAAGCTGGAACAACAATGCATCATCATTCACCGTACCCACGGTGAACATCGCAATATTGGCCTGCTTGCCAAGCTGAATGATTCGGCGGATATGCCGATCCTCCTCCACCATTTGCTTCAAGGCGACGCTGTCAAATATAACGGGCAGCGGCAAATAACGGGCAATCGTATGAAAGGCTGATGCAAACAGATTCACCGTCTCCGCCGCATAAGTATTCACATGCGAGTGGCTAATGCCTCCCTTGAGCTGTACGACCTCAACGCCTCGAACCTGCTTCTGTTGAAGCTGCTGTGCAACTGCATGCATCGTACGTCCCCATGTTACACCGATAATATCTGTATCTTGAACCGTTTCGGCTAAATACTCAGCTGCTCGCTTGCTAATATGTTTCTGAATTTCCTTGTATTCGTTCGCCGGCGAATAGCAGACGAGTGCCGTATCCAGTCCATACCGATGTCTAAGTCGTGCTCCCAATGCGTCCAGATCCTCAAGCGGATCGACAATATCGATCCGTACGAACCCTTGCTCCTTCGCATATTGCAGCAGCCGGGATACAGTCGGACGGGATACCCCTAACTTGGCTGCAATGTCCATCTGGCTATAATCCGATAAATAATATAATCTTGCCGCTTCAATACTCAATCGCTGTTTGTCATGATCCATGTCTACAACCCACTTTTGTGAAATGATTCTATGAATATGCCGTCAACACGCATAGGCAAGACAGCCGCAATCTTACTTCATTGAACCTATACTATCATAATCTGCAGATATGTAAACGCTCACGAACGAATCAGAGACTTCTGTCCAATTGTGAACAATCGTGAAAACATTAGCTCCAAATCCTATATTTCCATCACTTTATGAAGCCTTATTCTATTATTCAATAATTCAGTAATTACCAATCACAAGCGGGGAAATTACTTGAACATGCGAACAATCATGTCACAATCAGGCATGCTGAAATATTCACCCGCTTCAATCTTCATAAGCGCCAGACCTTGAATCATGGACCAATATAGCGTAGCCAGCCGCTTGGCATCCCCGCTGTGAATCTCACCCCTGCGCTGACCTTCCTCTATTATCCCTACCATATGCTTCATTGGACTGGTTAATTGCTGCATCTGTGACTTCACGGAATCCGGCATCGATTGATACGTAGAGGCTTGCAGCATAATGTGATGATAATACACGGCCTCTTCGCGCTCCGCGAACGCACTTAAAATTTGCTGCGTCATCCATGCAATCTGATCCAAGCTATTCCCTTGACTCGACACCGTCATCAGCATCAATTGATCGGAAGATTGCAGTGCCCGTTCCACTAAGGTTTCGAATATCTCATCCTTCGACTCAAAATAATGATAGACAAGACCATGACTCAAAGAAGCTTCCTTTGCAATGTCGCTAATCTTGGTAGCTACGAATCCTCTATTGGAAAATACCTTTAAAGCGCTGCTTAAAATCTGTTCCTTACGCTCGTCCCGAATCAACTTATTTTGATCCGCATTTCTAGGTGACATAAACATACAGCTCTGCACGAACAGCAGCTAATGGAACTAGCAACCGCACGGCAGAGCCCCCTCCTTTACACAATGAATCATTCTACGAATGCCTATACAGATGTATGATCCGAATACTTCGACTGCACAGCATTTGCCGCATGAAACCGTTCATTCCCCATCAAGAGACCCATCGGCAGAACTAGGGCGGCAGCTATAACCAGCAGCCAGAAGCCGGAGTGAATGGAAGCGACGAGCGACGCTCTTAATGCTGCAGCTGCATGGTCTGGTAACAGCGATGTCGACCCAATCAGCATTTGCGCATTGCTCAACTTATCCAGTACTGCCGAATCCAGCTGCAAAACCGAAGCCTGACGCTGAATTTCTGTTGCCAGATGCTGATTTACAATGGCCGCCATGATAGACGCTCCAAGCACACCGCCAATCGTACGAAAGAAGGTAACCATCGAGGTAGCGACTCCTCTGTATCGTTCAGGTGCAGTAAGTGTTGCAGCCGTCTGCGCATTCGGCATAAGGATTCCAATCCCGACACCTATTAAGGCTGTATTTCCCCTAACATACCACATATTTACGTCAAGCGGCAGAGTCGTAAATAAGAATGCACTCATTCCCATAAGACTTGACGCGAGCAGCACCGATCCCCTCCAACTGAGCCGCTTCATCAGCATTGTTCCCAGTACAGTACCAACCATAACCGAGAACATCATCGGCGTTAGCGCATTCCCCGCATCCTTCACGTTTCCCCCAAGCCCCGCCTGAATGAAAAATGGAATGTAGAGCAAAGCACCATACATAATCATCCCTTGAACAAAGGAAGCTAGCGAAACGCCAGCAATCGTCCGATTGCGGAATAAGTGAAGAGGGATAATGGCCTCAGATGCCCGCAGCTCGATCTCGATAAATAGAACCAGTGCCAGTGCCCCACCTAGCAGCATAAGCAGTACTTCCCACGACCCCCAAGCATAATCCTCACCCGCCAGCTTGAATGCTAACAAGAGAATCACAGTTGTCACAATAAGAAGCAGCGCGCCAGCATAATCCACCTTCGGCTTGCCTGAATTAGCGCGTGATTCAACCAATGACCAGCACATGATGAAGATGGCTGCGATACCAAACGGAATATTCACGAAGAAGTTCCAATGCCAGTTGAGTTGGTCCGTAATAAAAGCGCCAATTGTCGGCCCAACGACAGAAGAGAGCGCAAATACCCCCATGAAGAGAGCTTGGAATTTGCCTGTACGTTCCTGCGGAATAATCGTAAAAATAAGCGTGAACGTAATCGGCATGAGGAAACCAGCTCCTAGTCCCTGAATTCCTCGAAAGACGATAAGCTGCGTCATTGAAGTTGCGAGCCCACATAGCAGTGAGCCTCCCGTGAACAGGGCCAATCCTGCTATATAAAATCGCTTGCGCCCGTACATATCGGACAGCTTTCCCACTACCGGCATGATCGCTGTTGATGCCAGCATGTAAATCGTGAATACCCATGATACAACATCTAGCCCACCAATTTTCTGAACAATGGAAGGCAGTGCAGTAGATACAATTGTTTGATCCAAGGACGACAGGAATATGCTTAACAGCAGCGCTGCTATCGTCCAATTTCGTTTGCTTCGGTTCATTTCCATACGAATGTTCCTTTCTGCAATGCGGTAATTTGCGCGGGTTTTTACATTGACTAATTATTCAATCAAAAATATTGTAGAACCACCCTCACAAATAATCAAGTTAATATTCGGAATTCACCCTCTCTTTTTTTGTATTCATGAACAAGATCATCAAATAACCGCCTCAAAGGTGGTTTTTTGTTTCTCGCGTTTTACGCTCTCAACTGGCTAAAGCCTAAATAACAAAAACGAGAACCCGCTCCAATTCGCTTTGGAGGGGATTCCCGTTTTTTTATTTACTATTTATAAGTTCCAAATAGCTTTCGGCAATTTTCATCAAGCTTTCTTTGCTGATTTTATCCATCTTGCCCTGGACATTATAGACGTATCTTTTCTTTTTGTCCGGACTCTCGTATACCCATGTCAGATTGTGCACATGCGCAGGACCATATTCTGTAAGCAGCATTTCTACCCCCTTCACTTGAACCTTGTCCTGTTTAAACTCACTTTGCTCGTCAATATACATTCCTCCATTCTTTTTGTTCAGATTAGTGATCGTAACCTGGATTGTATCCTCTCCATTTCGATAAGTGACCCAAATACTATGAAATTGATCTGTCATTTCGACCGGCATCATGGCATATCCTTTTTTGGACTTTTCTGCCTGTTTTCTCAGCTTTTCCGTCATCGCCTTTTTTTCTTCCGGAGAAGGAGGATTTACTTCCTGAGCATTTTTAAAGAGCACTTGCGCTTCTTTGAATTTATAATTTCCATTGACACTGTCTGCAATCTTAACGGTTTTATCCGTAATCTTATCGCGCAATTGAGAGAGATTTTGGAATGGAGCCAACTTCGTTCCAAGGTCTGTTTGATGATTCTTGTTATTGGCAACCACATAGAACAACCCAGCTTCCCCGTTCTTTAGCACCTTCTCCTTAAGTTCAAAAAATGCATCGTAACGCTTTCTTTCATCCTTCGATTCTGTTTTTCCGGCCTCTAGCGTCTTCGTCGATTTCGTCTCATATACGACTTCGCCATCCTTATTCTTCAAAGAATGATACTGTACGGCCGCGTAACTCGTGGAGGCCATCAACATCATCCCTACAACCGCAGTCAAAGCAACTTTATATTTCATGAAAAATCTCTCCTTTTCTTTTGGCTCAGCACGTAATATTTGCATAACCTTTCATGTCAAGTCGGCATCGGGAATGCACGGATTCATCAAATTAGCCCGCTTCAATCTGCAAATCGATCTCGAATTTGCCGTATTCCATCCGGCATCTCTGCGATGATCTGACTTAACTCCACGTCATTCAATCCCTTCCCCCCTTTCACTCTATACAACGAACAGCTAGGCCAAAAATGTGACAACATAAAAAAATCATTCCGGTAATCATGGGATCTGACGACAAAAAACCTGCATCCGATTTTGCTCTTGAGCGTAATTCCTATGCGGCTCATGCGATTTGATCCGCCGCAATATGGCCGGCGGGAATCCGCTCCAATTCGCTTTGGAGCAGCCCTCATTTTTTAGTCGTTTATTATTCCAAATAGCTTTCAGCAATTTTCATCAAGGCTTCTTTACTTACCTTATTTATATCTCCATCTATCGTATAGACGTATTTCACCTTTTTGTCCGGGCTCTCGTATACCCATTTCAGCTCATGCCACTTTGAACGACCCCAATCTGTATACAGCATTTCTACTCCCTTCACTTGAACCTTCTCCTGCTTAAACTCTACTTTCTCGTCAATATACAATCCAGCGTTCATGCCCTTTCCACTCAGATTAGTGACATTAACCCCGATTTTATCCTCTCCATTTTGATACGTAGCATTGAGAATGAAAAACTGATTTGTCATTTCAACTGGCATCATGGCATATCCCTGATTGGATTCTTCTGCCTGCTTTCTCAGTTTTTCCGCCATCGCCTTTTGTTCTTCCGGAGAAGGTGGATTTACTTCCTGAGCATTTCTAAAGAGTACATCCGCTTCTTTGAATTTATAATTTCCATTGACACTGTCTGGAATCTTGATGGATTTATCCGTAATCTTTTCGCGTAATTGAGAGAGATTTTGGAATGGCATCGCCTTCGTTCCAAGATTTGTTTGATGATCCGGGTTATTGGCAACCAGATAGAACAGTCCAGCTTCACCGCTCTTTAACATCTTCTCCTTGAGTTCATGAAATGCCTTGAAATGCTCTTGTACATCTTTCGTTTCTGCTGGTCCCATCTCTTTCGCTGATTTAGTCTCATATACGACTTCGCCATCCTTATTCGACAATGAATTATACTGAACGGCCGCGTAACCCGTCGAAGCCATTAACATCAGCCCTACAATCACAGTCAAAGAAACTTTATTTTTCACAAAAAACCTCTCTTTTTTTTGGGGTTCAGCATGCAAAATTCTCATGACCTTTCCTGTCAAGTCAGCGTTGGGAATGCGCGGGTCATTAAATAATTTTTTCAAATCCCGATCCTTGTCCATATTCATCCACTCCCAGCCCCTTTACATGAGCATAATGCTCTCGGAATTTTGCAGCCGTACGTTCGTATTTTTTACGCAGGCTTGCGCTGTTTTTACCCAAAATCAAACCGATCTCTTGATAGCTCTTATCCTCGACGCAGCGTAAAATTAATAAGTTCCGTTCTTCGGCCGTTAATTTTGACAAGGCTTGATGCACGGATTCATCAAAATAGTTGGCTTCAATCTGCAAATCGACATCGTTATTTTCCTTCTCGTCCCGGTAAAAAAACGGCAAATATTTCACCAGCTTCCGCTTGCGGATCATATCAATGCATTGATGATAAGCAATCTTGTACAACCAGGCTCGAAAGGGGACCTCACTCTGATATTTCCGCAAATTGCGAAATGTCTTTAAAAATACTTCCTGTGCGTTATCCTCCGCTTCGGTATAATTGCCGAGCATGTGATAACAATAGAGAAAAATCGGTTTTTGGTATTTTTCCATAATCATCTCAAATTTTGCTGTGTTCCCATCCAGAACCTCTGCGATGATCTGACTTAACTCCGCGTCATCCAAGCCCTACTCCCCCTTCCACTCTGTATAACGAACAACTGGGCTAAGAATGTGACAACATGAAAAAATAATTTCGGCAACTATAGGATATGACGACAATAAACGACCTGCGGATTAAGGTAAATTGAGGATAAAAGGGCACGCAACGATCAATTCGTTCCCAGCACTTAATGAGGGGATGAAAATGGGGACGTAATCTGTCCATATGTAGGGTTCAACCTTTCCTCGTTCCAAAAAGGGAACTGAAGAATGGGAGGCCGCCAGCATTTCGAAAAAACCCACGCTACGCAAATTTCGATAGAAAAAGAGGCCGGGTTTCCCCCTGTAGCATTGAAGAAGCGGCCCCTTTCCGACATTATTTGATTTTTTCCAATATCATTTTCCCAGACGAAGTCGTTACATCCAGAACAGGCGACTCCGATGTGGCCTGATTGACACTTGCCTCGAAATTTCTCTTGCTTTCCTTATGCTCGAGCGTTACCGGAATTTTCAAATCGGCACGTTCCAGCTTCGTATCGCCTACAATTCGGAATACTGCGTCCGGCTGGACTCGAATGGTCGCATTGCCCGAACTTGTATGAACGCGAACCGATTCATGGAATGGATCAATAGCCACATCTACGTTGCCAGAGGAGGCCTCTATACTGCCTTTTCCCGCCATTCTTCCGAGTTCAATGTTGCCCGAACTAGCTTCCACCTTATATTCCTTCCCCGCATATCCTTCAACAGATATGTTTCCGGACGAAGCTTCGACAGACAATTGACCAGCTTCAATCTCACCTGTCGTAATATTACCGCTCGAAGCTTCTATCTTTAATTCCTCATAGACCTTCGCGGGAACCTCAACTTCCAGCGATAGAGACATGTTGGAATATAACTTTCCCATTATTGGCCCCACCTTGATCGCTAGCTGATCTTGATCCATTTCCGTGGCCAGGAGTTGTTCTTTCTCTTCTTCGCTGCCATCGAATGTGCCTTTTAATTGAACTTGAATCTGATCGCTAGTTCCAATCTTATATTGGATGTTGGAACTCTTCGTCTTAATCGATATGCGAGATACATTCCCAGCGTCCAAAGATCGCTCTACATGAACAGGGATATCTTTCGTAGAAAGCACATTTGATATTCCTTGCTTACATGCACTTAGGCCGAGTAGAATAGGGATCATCAACAGAGCAGTTATCCATCTTTTGTTATTCAATTTGATTAATCTCCTTTATGAAACTACATCATAATTTAAATGATATTGGAATGAGTTATCCGTATGACGCTGATTAGGATCATCGCTACTTCAACTTGTGAAATCTTTGAATCCTTATTTCCTCATCAATGAATCATCATTTATACTGCATCTCATCTACAATAACTTTGCCTGTCAGATCGAAGACACAGCATGGGCTTGCAGATCAACATATCGTTGTAAAAAATCGGAGGCTTTACTCACGGCACAGGTCTCCGGCAGCCGCTTATACGCCGAGCAAGCAGTCATCTTATAATTAGGATGAACGGAATAAGACTTCCAATAATACGGGATGTCGCTAGGTGACGCTAATTGCCATGCAGCCTCGCCAGTCAGACTAGGGGTGAATGAACACAAGTCAATAGGCATGGATAACCCTTTGCCATCAGCCTTCACATAACTTTCCTTATAGGTCCACAGCTCAATAAAGCGCTCTATCCGTTCGTTCACCGGTACAGAGTCAAGCACCCGCTTCTCATCGATTGACAAAATGCTTGCAAAGCTCCCTAGCTCCATATCTTCATCAATCTGTTCTATATCAATCCCTACTGGGTGATCCTGATCGTTCGCAATGCCGACAACCCATGTTCCTGAATGCGAGATATTGAATTGAATGTGATTGTAAGGCCCACTCATATAAGGCTTGCCGAACTGATCCGCTTGAATCGCAATTTGATCAGATGAACAGCCTGTCATCTCTATTATTAAGCTCTTGGCAACGAGCTCACTTAGCACACAACGAATAGAGTCCATCTCTCGATAGAAACGGCCTACCCTCTCTCTTCGCTCTGGCGATAGAAAAGGCAGCCAGTCGTTCAGCCTGATCATGCTGTCGATTCGAACGGCAATTACTTTCATGATGCCTCCTTCTGCCATACATTCCTGATATATGACAAAAATTATACACCCGCCCCAATCATACTACAATATTTTCCTTTATTTCCTCTACATACGCCCGTAATGGTAAAACAAATAAACACCCAACCGCACGAGTTGGGTGCCTCACTGCAACATTCTATTTAGTACGATGTTTACTGATTCCACATATACATCAACAACCAATTCCCCACCAGAACAATGAGAAAGATAGCAGCCCACACATGCTTTCCTACCACGTACAGCGATAATGCAGCCAGACCAAAAAAAGCGGCCTCGAACAGCGCTCGGATCCAGCCTTCAAGCGGTATCGTTGCCTTGGGAGAGCCAAATGTCCCCCATATCAACATCGCCACGATAACGAAACCACCACCGAGCAAAACCTTCGTTAGAGTGCTGTTGCCCATCTGTATTCCCCAATACGCAAAAGCTGCTAATGTACAAAGCTCTAACACGAACCGCAATCCTAAATTACACATTTGCAACACGTAGATGAACGTATCCATGCTCTCTCCCTCCATACGACTCGATTACACTGTAAAACAATTGGTATTATTGATATAGCTAATAACATTAGTTATAATAGATCATGGTAGGGGGGATTTGTCTACTGGACGATGGAAGTTTACATTTAATCTTAACAATGCACTACGAAATAAATGAAAAGCGATTAACCAATGACTTAAAAACAGAGGAGAAATGAACATGTCACCAAGAGTTGGTTTGACTCCCGCAATGATACTAGAAGCAGCTACCCTAATTGCGGACAAACAGGGGATCGAAGCAGTCACGCTGGCTTCATTAGCACAGCAGCTGAAGGTACGCCCCCCGTCCCTATATAATCACGTTGACGGTTTGCAGGGAATACGACTTTTGTTGTCTATTCATGGCCTGGAGCAATTAAACCACGCCTTGACACGTGCAGCTATTGGACGTTCAGGCGATGAGGCTGTTCGCTCGATAGGCAAAGCATATGTTGCCTTCGTCCGCAATCACCCTGGACTCTATGATGCAACACTCCTAGCCCCTGATCCACAAAACGCGGATGTGCAGCGTGTCAGTACGGAAATTGTTGAACTGGTCGTTCAAGTCCTGCATGCATATGAACTTACTGGCGATGCTGCGATTCATGCTGCACGCGGTCTTCGCAGCTTACTGCACGGGTTCGCATCATTGGAGCAAAAGGGAGGCTTCGGCATTCCCCTCGACCTCGATGTCAGCCTAGAACTGCTAATCAATGCTTTTATTGCCGGCATTCACACGATCAAGGAATCTGCAGAGACGCAATAGACAGCAATTCCACTCGACCAAAATCAATAATTGAAACATCGTTTAGACTAGCAACTTATTATTCGATATAAGTAGAACGAATAAATGCCGATCGAATGATCGGCATTTGTTCATCCGTGTATGCTGCTGACGAAATTTTGACCATTCCCCCTACGCACATATCCGCCTGTTCCATTCTAATCCGAGCAGCGGGTGATTCATGTGAATGAAGAAATTCAACGATTGGAACAGTATCAGCAATCGGTATCTAAGTACGCAGAACAGTATCAGCGCTTTCCCGAGCAGATGAATCAGTCTAGAAATTCCGTCTCCCAGATTGTCGAGGAGCATCGCTTGAAGCTCGTGCGTATCGATCCATACGGCAAGATTGAAGAAGCACAGCAGAGTAATGAGCAGATGCTTGATCGCCTGAAGCTTGGAGATATTCCTGCCACGGCACAGCATGCCGAGCGCGCAAGCCTACTGCTCGCTGAAGCTGTCCAGATCACGCAGCGTCTAGCGGACTTGAAGTTGAAGAACGCTCGCGATATCCAATCCATTGAAACGAAGCTGTCCCAATATGCAGCCCAGGATAAGGAACTGTCTGCATTGACTGCCCGTGCACAGACGCAATATCGAGGCAAGCACTGGGAACAGGCTTGGAGGCAGTATCGTGAGGAGCTTCAGGCTGTAGATACCGTACAATCCGCTCTTCGTCGAGTGACTCAATGGTGCGATGAGGACGTGCAGGAATATGAACAAGCAAGAAGCGAGCTCGATCACACCCTTGCACTCCTTCAGAAGCTTGATCAAGCGGCTGAACAGTACAACGACTTAATCCACAAGCTCGATCGCAAGTTGGAGGAAGCAAAGCAGATGCAAGCATCTGCTGAAGACAGCTTCGCTCAAGGCTTGCATACGATCGATCGCCATCGTATCTACTCCAATTGGCAGCAGCAGGAGAAGCGCTTGGCAGCCATGCAATCCAGCATACGCCAGCTCCTGGCACAGCAGCCGTATGATATTGATTTGCTTACAGATACGGCAACACGGTTCTTGAATGAAGCCAATCAATTCTTGAGTGCAATCGAACGAGCTGCGATTCAGAAACAAAATGTGGAACAGGAACTGGCTAGAATGGAGCAGCGATATCGTTCATCCAGCGCCAAATATGGCAGCAGGCTGAATGTTCACCAATATGGCTCACAGTTCTCATCCATTAGCACTGACGTTGATCGGTTAATGCATAATGGCGCTTACGACGAAGCCGCCCGCAAGGCAGCTGCCTTAGCAGGTATCCTTACAGCAATGGAGCAAGCTTACGAATCGATCATAAGACAAGAAAGACAGCAAGAGGAAGCTGCCGCACGGCAAGCAGCTAATCGCAATACGAGCGGCAACTCATCAGGGGGATCAAGCTGGGGCAACAACAATAATTCTAATTCCTCAGGCGGATCAAGCTGGTAAGCAACATGTTGAAGGATAACACAATTGGATAACACAACTGTAGGTAACTTTGCTCATCTAGTTACCTTAGGTTATCTTAGGTTATCTTAGGTTATAACAGGGTAACCATTGCTACCTCGCAAGTGCTGCATAGCAAGAAGAGAGCTATCCCAGTCACAGTATTCCTGTGTAAGGATAGCTCTCTTTCGATTGTAGAAGCATTACGTAAAGGACATGCACATATAGCTGAGTGTCCCCATCTCATAGCTGCGATGAATGACCTTCGGATCATAGGCAGCTCCTGCACTTCCAAGCGCAATGAAGAATGGGACAAAATGTTCTGCCCGCGGTACTGCTAATGCAGCATGGGGAGCATGATCCCGATAAGCAGCCAGCTCACTCCATTGCTTCTTCTCCAGCTTCTCAATGAGCCAGTCATCGAACTGAACGGCCCAAGCTTCCGGCTCTGTCTGCTCCCACTTCAACATGCGCAAATTATGCACGGTCGCTCCGCTGCCTATGAGAAGAATATCCTCATCCAACTCACTTAGCGCCTCGCCGATTAGCAGCTGCTGCTCTATGGGAAGGAATGGGTTTACCGAGATTTGTACGACCGGAATATTCGCATTCGGGTACAAATGCTTCAACAACGACCATGAACCATGATCTAGACCGCGTGATTCATCACGGTTTACGGCAATCCCACGTGCGGACAAGCAGCGTTCTACTTCAGTGGCAATTTCGATGGAACCTGTAGCCAGATACTTCACCTGAAACAGTTCATCTGGAAAACCATAGAAATCATAGATCGTCTCATACGTTCCAGTTTGGAACGATATTGTAGTCTCTTCGGTTTCCCAATGGGCACTGAACAGAACAATCGCCTTCGGCTGCATGCTTGCTCCGAGCTCAGTTAGAAATCGAGTATATTCATTATCCAATATGGCAATCATCGGCGAACCGTGACTAAGAAAGATTGATTTTGGCATCTCGATTCTCCTTTATTGTTCAACTTTGCTGTATGCTGGAGCCTAGCCGCAGCTAGGCATCCATTCATACGTTCGAATTGTTAATCGCAACGATTAATATGCTGCTGTGAAGCGACGGCCTGTAAATTGCGGGTTCTCCACTTCATCCAAGATGGCCACGGAGAAATCTTCTGCTGAGATGCGGCTGTTGCCTTCTGCGTCTACAACCAATTGGTCAGTACCAGTACGATATTGTCCAGTACGCTCTCCTGGCTCGATCAAGGCAGCAGGACTTACATTCGTCCATGCCAATGTGGATTCATGACGATATACATCAAGTGCATCACGGTGTGCGAGTGCAATTGGTTTCCATGCATCTGGGAAGTCCGGAGTATCTACCACTTGAACGCCTGGAGCCACTTCAAGACTGCCCGCTCCGCCAACGGAAATCAAGCGCTCAACACCTGCCTGTTTCACCCCGTTAATCAAGGCGCGAGTAGCTTCGACAAGCGCAGATTCTTCACCCATCTTAGGACCGATGGAACTAATCACAACATCATGGCCTGCTGTACGCTCCGCAACACTTGCAGAATTCAGAATATCTCCGGTTACCACTGTCAAATTCGTATGCGACTGTGCAACACGTGAAGCATCACGAACAACTGCAGTTACCTCATGTCCTCTAGTCAAAGCCTCGTTCACAATACGTTGTCCAATTGTACCTGTAGCACCATATACTGCAATTTTCATAATCATCGATCTTCCCTTCTATATTCAATATTCGTTATTGCCTTCAAGTAAGCAGTGCACGCTCACAACCACAATAAAACTTTAATGTAATAAAGACAGTTACAACTAGCCCGCGAAAAACTCCATTAGTCACTGGAGTATTTCTAATTCGAATTGATAACCGCCTGCATCCTAGAACGATTTACTCATTCTCTTCCATTCGATCCTTCAGGTCAACTGCCAGATGATCCAAGGTCATTTCTGCCAGCACCTGCTCCATGGCAGATTGCGCACGCAGCATAACCAGTTGTAACACCGATTCTATATTGGCTCCGATTGGACACTTCGGATTCGGATGATCATGGAACCCGAACAACTCTCCCTCTTCAACAGCCTCTACAGCACGATATACATCAAGAAGCGTAATATCGCCCGCCGGCTTGTTTAACGTTGCTCCACCAGTTCCAGGCCGTACATCGACGAGTCCAGCCTTCTTCAATTGAGACGTTACCCGCCGGATAACAACAGGATTCGTGTTGACGCTGCCCGCCATCCACTCCGACGTATGATGGGCGTTCGGTTCAAGCGCCAGCAAGGATAGAATGTGGACGGCTACACTAAAGCGGCTGCTTATCTTCATGCTGCTCACCCTTTCGTGTAACCATTATAGTTACAACCAGTTTGAATTGTCAAGCTTCCTTTTTTTCCACCTGCAAAGGAAAAGCGGCCACGCCGTTCGATACATTGGCGCACACCGCTATCTCACTTAATAGTGATAACACACTCATTCCTCGCAATTCCCTATATGTCCTAGCTGCCTATTTTGCAATTTGGCATAAATTACAGAAGCAAAGCGCTTATCTTTATGTGCAATTGAAATGAAGCACATTTGTACGTTTCCCTAGTAACTAAATTCGGATTCAACCAAATGATTCCACAAACAAGAGAGCTATCATCAGAACTTCTTTTACACAAACATGCAGAATAAGGACAAGTATTCATACAGGAGGAGACACGTGATTAACCGCAAAACGTACCGTTGGAATCATCGATATGCTGCTCACTCCATGTCTTATGACTCGCACAAGCTTTCATTAAAAATATTCAACGGTAATACGACCCTACGTTAAAGCACGGAAGCAAAAAGGCTGCAAAGAGCCCTTATAAATCAAAAATCATAGAGATTCATTTTCCCGAGATATGTACCTATGCCAATGTTCCAAAAGAGTTATGCATGCTCGATATTGCGAAGCGGAAGCGCATCAGGAGAAGGTTCATATACTTGTTCAAAAAAACGACTGGCCCCTGTATGAAGCAAATCATAGTAGTTGTGGAACAATTGATCCGCTTCCTTGCCTAACCACACATCTGGCAACAGTTCTTCAGGGAAGTCCGGATCAATGAATAAGAACTTCCGGTACCAGTGAACCAGTTTGCTCTTCTCTACGAAGCAGTAGCCGTCAGGTATGGCATCCCCCTGCTGCATCATCGTGAGCAATTTTTCATAACTTGGGCGGTATACCTCAATAAATTCAGCATAAGCCGCATTAATCTCATCGATGTTCCAGCACTTCTGCACCAACTGCCTAGATTTGCTCCAAGCGATATGATCCGCCTTAAAAATTTCCACATATCCGGATATCCCGCGTGATTCCACGATGTCCCTCACCTTGTCAGTCAGATCGTTAGGGCTGATCCAGGTGCTCGTCGTCAACATGCCGAAGCCGAGCCATGCCAGTTCCTTGCGCAATTGATCCCGTATGCCCCGATCCTTTTCGGGAATGTTGTAGCTCGCAATGCACCATTTGCCATCCCACACATCTGTCTCTTGCTTATAAATGCGGGCCGCCGCCTCATCCAAGCGCCGCTTGCCGCGCGGGGACATTGAATAATAGCTGCGATTTCCCACCTTGCGCGACTCCAGCCACCCTTGGCGAAGCATGCGCGAGATAGCGGCCCGTACGGCCTGGTCGGTCAAACCGAACTCCCCCATCAGGGCGGTCAGGCTCCCAACCCAGATTTCGCTACCATAATGACGTACATACTCGCCGTATATGGTAAACAGCATCGATTGCGGCCTCATGTTCACCACTCCTAGTCAATCACGTGATTTCCAAATGTTGTATCTCGTCAAATTGTATCACTTGATTCTCCATAGCTCAAGCAAAATGGAGGGCATATCGGAGTGGAGGAACCACCGCTCAGCTTGTCAAGACAGCTTCTGCTCTTCTTCCGCCTTGCGGCGCAAAGCCGTGAGCCGCTCTGCCATCGTATTTTTATAGAAAACCGCCTGCGTAAACGTTCCTTTGCCGACTAGATTGATTCGCGTCTCTGCTGTCACCTCGCACACCATGCGCTTCGCTCCCACCTCGACACATACAGCTCGAAACGTTACCTCCTGTCCGGCGACCGCAGGCCCTACATGCTTGATATCAAGAGCTAGCCCCGAAGCTTCTTCCTCTTCGTCCAAAAAAGAAACGATCATCTCTCGACCAGCCTTCTCCATATAGTAAATCATGGTGACGGTAGACATCACTTCGTGAATGGTCGTTCCGTCAAAAGCAGGATACATATCCGGTGTAACAGTCACAGCAAAAGCTATTTCAGCGCCTGGAACCAATCCTTGCTTCACGTCGATTCCTCCTCGCCAAAAAAATCAACCATGCCCATTCAGGCTGCCGGCCTGGTCATATTCGCTCAATTATAGTGGCGATGCCTTGACCGACGCCGATGCACATCGCAGCCAAGCCGTAACGCACCTCTCGGCGCTCCATCTCATTGAGCAGTGTCGTTAATATCCGAGCCCCGCTGCACCCGAGCGGATGGCCAATCGCAATCGCCCCGCCGTTCACATTCACCCGAACCGGGTCGATATTCAACTCCCGCATGCTGGCAATTGCCTGTGCAGCAAATGCTTCATTCAGCTCGAACAGATCAATGTCCTCAATACTCAGTCCAGCCTGCTGAAGTGCTTTGCGCGCGGCCGGCACGGGGCCGATTCCCATCACGGACGGATCGACGCCAGCAGATGCAGCAGCAACTACGCGGGCGCGTGGGCGAAGTCCGAGCGAATGTGCGGCCTCCTGTTCCATAATGAGCAGCGCCGCTGCCCCGTCGTTCAGTCCCGACGAGTTCCCGGCCGTCACAGTTCCCCCTTGCTTGAAGGCCGGCTTCAACTTCTGCAACTGTTCCAGCGTCGTCTCAGGACGAGGATGTTCATCCTGCTCGATCTTCATGATCTGGCCCTTGCGCCCGGTCACCTCCACCGGAACAAGCTCGGCTGCAAACTTCCCGGCTGCTTGGGCTTCAGCATACTTCCGTTGGCTGGAGAGCGCAAACTCATCCTGCTCCTCCCGGCTGACGCCGTATTGCTCCGCCACGTTCTCCGCTGTCTCCCCTAGACTGATGGGAGGATAGAGAGTGGCCAGCTTGTCATTGGTCATCCTCCAGCCCAAAGTCGTATCGTAGATCTGCTGGTGCCCACGCTGAAAAGCGGCCTCCGGCTTCATCATCACATAAGGTGCCCGCGTCATGCTCTCCGTTCCGGCGGCAATATACATATGTCCCGCCCCTGCCATAATGGCATAGGCGCTTTGCAGAACGGCCTCCATGCCAGATCCGCATAGGCGATTTACCGTCACGCCCGGCACCTCGACCGGCATTCCAGCCAGCAGCAGCGACATGCGCGCCACATTGCGGCAGTCCTCCCCCGCCTGATTCGCACAGCCGACAATAACGCCGTCTACCCGATCAGGGGCGACCGGATTCCGCTCCAACAGGCTGCGAATAACGATCGCGCCCAGATCATCGGCGCGCACATCCTTGAGCGCTCCGCCGTAGCGTCCGATCGGCGTACGTATCGCATCAATAATTACGGGTGTTGCCATCTTGTTCCCCCCCAATATCATAGGAATAGAAGCCTTGGCCGCTGCGGGAGCCAAACCGGCCTGCTAGCACGAGCTTGCGCAGTAGCGGAGCTGGGCGGTACCGCTCTTCACCCAGATCGCGGTGGAGCCCGCTCAGAACCGCCAGCACATCATCCAGCCCGATTCTGTCTGCCCATTCAAGCGGACCGTACGGATAACCGGTTCCCAGCTTCATAGCCGTATCGATATCCGTAGCGGAAGCCGTTCCTTCCATTAGAGCGAAAGCAGCTTCATTTACGATTAAGGCGAGAATGCGCGGGAAGACGAGCCCCGCCTCATCCTGCACAATGTCTACCTGTTTACCCAAAGAGCGGAACAGTTCCTCCAGACGATGAAGGGTTTCCTTTGATGTCTGCAAGGCAGGAGCCACTTCAATCAACTCGCGTTCTTCCAGAGGTGCGAGCGTTCCGAATCCGCATATTCGCTTCGGTTGAGATGCCCATGATGCGATCTCAGTGGCAGAGAGAGCTAACGAGGTAGCCGCGATTGGTATTTCTGGCGGCAATAGCCGATCCATTTTCACGATATTCGCCTGTTTTTCAACCACATCATCATTGGTTACTTCCATACCGTATCGAACCGAGGAGAGGGCATCCCTGCACTCCTCCGACTCTGCCAAGGAAATAATCTGATATCCGCTTCGTTTCAGCAGCACATGAAGGCCTTCCCGCAGTGGGCCGTTCCCATCCAACAGGATTGTGTTATTGGTCATATGAATAAAACCCCTCTCCTGTCTTCCTGCCTAAGCTTCCTGCCTGCACCATGCGCTGCTGTATCCGGCTCGGCTTGAAGCGGCTCTCATGATTGAACCGGGTATAGACCGATTCCGTTGTCGCCAGATTCACGTCGAGACCAATTAGATCCTGCAGCTCGAACGGCCCCATTTTGAAACCGCCAGCCTGCTTCATAATGCGATCAATCTGCTCCGGTTTAGCCACTCGGTCGCTTATGATGCGCAGCGCTTCATTATAATAAGGTCGGGCGACGCGGTTGACGATAAATCCGGGCGAGTCCTCCGCCAACACAGGCACCTTGCCAAGTTCCTCCGCAAACCTGCGAGCTGCAGCGACGCAGGCATCTGCCGACTTGTGGCCGCGGATGACTTCCACGAGCGGCATAACCGGCGCAGGGTTGAAGAAATGAAAGCCTATGATGCGCTCCGGATGAGGCAAGCCTGCTGCAAGTTCCGTAATGGAAAGGGAAGACGTATTGCTCAGCAGCAGAGCATCACTGCTGCAAAGCTCTGTTAAGCGGGCGAACACAGAGCGCTTCAACTCCTGATTCTCGGGGATCGCCTCGATGACGATCGAGCATGAGCTTAATGCTGCCATGTCCTGCACTAACTCAATAAGATTATGTGTCGACCGTTTCTCTTCCGCCGAGATTTTCCCCTTCGCAACATCCTTCGACAGAACCGTACCAATATAGGTTTGCGCAGCTTCCAGCACCTCTGGCTTAATATCCTGCAATCGAACACGGCGACCCCGCCGAGCGCATACGAGCGCGATCCCCGCTCCCATCGTGCCAGCACCGATAATACCGACCATGCCGAGGCTTCCTCCGGAAACATAGTCTTCCATCGGCTATACCCCCTTGAACATAGGCGGCCGCTTCTCTAGAAAAGCCTGCATGCCTTCCCGGTGATCCTGCGTGCGTCCGGCAATCTCCTGGGCATATGCCTCCTGCTCCAGTGTCTCCGCCAGCCCCTTTTCCAGTCCCCGGTTCATTGTCTGCTTCATCAGCCAGATCGCCCGCGTCGGAAGCTGAGCTAGCTTGGCTGCAAGCTCAGCTGCTTCCTCGTCCAGCCGTTCGGCAGAGCATACGCGATTGACCAAGCCAATCCGATGCGCCTCCTTCGCCGTAACGCGATCCCGAATCGTGGCAATTTCTATCGCCTTGGCCAAGCCGACAAGGCGCGGCAGGAAGTAGCATCCCCCTGAGTCGGGAACAAGCCCTATATTAATGAATGCACTGACAAAATAAGCCCGCTCAGACATCACACGCATATCGCAAGCGAGGGCAAGGCTCATCCCGGCTCCTGCCGCTACGCCGTTCACAGCCGCGATAACCGGCAGCTCCGTGTTGCGAATTTGCATAATGAGCGGATTGTAGCGCGAACGCAGCATGTCGCCGTGGTTTGCAGCTCCGTCCTGCCCGGCTACCCCCTCACCGCCGACACCCGGCACATCGCCCAGATCCTGCCCTGCGTTGAATGCTTTGCCCGCTCCGGTCAGGACGATACAGCGCGCCGCGGCATCTTTGCCTGCCTGACGGAACGCATCAATGATCTCGGCGATCATCTTCCCGGTGAAGGCGTTGTACTTATCCGGCCGATTCATCGTGATCCGGGCTACTCCTGCTGATACTTCGTACAGAATCGTCTCGTACACAGCCATGATTCCTCCTATCTGCCCTTGAATTGGGGACTTCGCTTCTCTTGAAAAGCAAGCATGCCTTCCTTCTGATCCTCGCTCGCGAACAACAGATGGAAACATTGCCGCTCAAAATCAAGCCCTTCGACCAGCGAAAGATCCTCCGCCTTGCGAACAGCCTGCATAATAAGGGAAACAGCCAGTGGCGGCTGGTTGGCAATGCGCCGCGCAAGCTTCAGCGCTTCCTCCAAATAAAGCTCAACTGGAGTTACCTTGTTAATTAGGCCACAGCGAAGAGCCTCTTCCGCGAGCATCGTATCCCCGGTCAGCAGCAGTTCCATCGCCTTGCGCTGCCCCACTGCCCTGGTCAACCGCTGCGTTCCTCCAGCACCGGGCATAACACCAATGCGAATTTCCGGCTGCCCGAAGCGCGCCGTATCCGAGGCAACAATGAGATCACAGTTCATCATCAGCTCACAGCCTCCGCCGAGCACATATCCGCTCACAGCGGCGATGATCGGTTTAGTGATGCCGCCGATGCGATCCCAGACATCGAACTGTCGCTTCAACAGCAGCGAAACAGCGGATTCATCCGCCATTTCCCTAATATCCGCTCCTGCGGCGAAGGCCTGATCATTCCCTGTAATAACAAGCACCTTCACAGCATCGTCCCGATCCATTCGTTCCAGTTCAGCCACAAGCTCCTGCATCAGCTCGCGATTCAAAGCATTCAACACGTCAGGCCGATTCAGGGTAAGCACACCTACAGCGCCGTCCACCGACACGATCACATTCCTACTGCCCATCTTCGTCATCCCGCCCCCACTCCTTCACTTTCTTGAACGTCTGCCGCTCGCTTGCGGTTATCAACAATGCGTACTGCTTTTCCCTCGCTGCGCGCAATCGAATCCGGCTCATTCACATGCAGTAAAACAGAGACACCGAGCGAGCATTTGATCGCCTTGCCGATCTCCTTTACCAGTTCGGCAACCTCCTGGCTTTCCAGAACGCTGCCTACCCGATTCCAGAATTCCGGCGTAATCTCGCAATGAATCTCGAAGCGGTCAAGTGCATTGTCCCGCTCAATGACGACTTGATAATGGGGCGCAAGTTGGGAGAAGTTAAGCAGCACAGCCTCGAGCTCGGTTGGGTAAACGTTGACGCCGCGTATAATCAGCATGTCATCTACTCTTCCTTTAATCCGGGACATCCGCATCGTCGTGCGGCCGCATTTGCAGGTACCCGGGTGAAGCGAAGCGATATCGCCCGTCCTGTAGCGGATGACTGGGAATGCTTCCTTGGTCAGTGAAGTAAACACCAGCTCGCCTTCCTGCCCGTACGGCAGCGGTTCACCCGTCTGGCGATCGACCACTTCCGCCAGAAAATGATCTTCGGCAATATGCAGACCATCCTGCGCTTCCTGACACTCGATAGCGATACCTGGCCCAAGCACCTCACTCAATCCATAAATATCAATCGCCTTAATGCCAAGAGCATCCTCAAGATGGCGACGCATTTCCTCCGACCAAGGCTCCGCGCCAAAAATGCCGTACTCGATGCTCGTTGAACGCGTATCAATGCCCTGCTTGCGCATTTCCTCCACCAGATTCAAAATATAAGACGGTGTACCTGACAACCCGCGCGGCTTGAAATCCTGAATAAGCGTAATCTGGCGCGGTGTATTCCCTCCCGACACAGGCACAGCGACTGCGCCCAGACACTCGATGCCATAATGCAGGCCCAATCCGCCCGTGAACAAGCCATACCCATACGCGTTGTGAAAAATATCCCCGGGCCGACCGCCTGCGCAGCAAATGGCGCGCGCAACAATTTCCGCCCAAGCTTCAATATCCTGCTTCGTGTACCCCACAACGATCGGCTTGCCTCTCGTGCCGGATGAACCATGGATACGTACAACTTCGCTCATCTCGGTCGCGAACAATCCGAACGGATAATAATCGCGCAGATCGGATTTCTTCATGAACGGTAGGCGGCGGATATCATCCAAACTGCGAATGTCCTCCGGATCAAGGCCCGCCCGATCCAACGCGGCACGATGAAAAGGTACTCGGTCATATGCCCGCTTGACGGCGTGACGTAGTCTCTCCAGTTGAAGCGCTCGCATCCGTTCATGCGGCATCGTTTCCATTTCGACATTGAATATCACGCGCTACCCTCCTACTCCCCACGGAAGACAGGCTTTCGTTTGTCCGCAAAGGCTTCTAATGCCTCCGCCCGATCCTTCGTCGGGATAATCATCTCATAGGCTTGTGCCTCAACCTCTAGACCGGAATACAAACCAACATGGCTGCCCCGGTTTATGGCGTATTTGGCCTGATAGACCGCAAGCGGCGCATTAGATGCAATCTCATTCGCCAAATCAAGCGTCATTGCGTGGAGCTGCTCTGCGTCATCGGCTATTCCGTTCAGCAATCCGTATTGCAGCGCATCTTGGGCGTTCATTTTCCGCGCAGTCAGGATAAGCTCCTTCGCCCGCGTTGGCCCGATAAGCCGCGGCAGCCGCTGCGTTCCACCTGCACCGGGAATGATGCCCAGACTCACCTCGGTAAGTCCCATACGGGCATCCCGGACAGCTAAGCGCAAATCGCAGGCCAGCATTAATTCGAAACCGCCGCCGAACGCATATCCATTCACCGCTGCAATCGTCGGCTGCGGAAGCTCCTCCACGGCGGTGAATACATCCCGGATCGTACGCACGTTGCGTCTCACCTGTTGTTCATTCAGCGTGCGCCGTTCCTTTAGATCAGCCCCTGCGCTGAAGGCTCGGCCCGCGCCCGTCACGATGACGGCACGAATCTGATGACGATCCTCCCGGATTTCCACGACGATTTCTCCCAGGCGCACCAGCGTTTCATAATTGAGGGCATTTAAGTCGGCAGGCCGATTCAGCGTAATGACGGCAACATGACCGTGGCGATCCAGCTTCACTGACTGTTCCGTCCCTTGCTCCTGAAGCGTACCTTGAACTTGTACCTGGTCTTTTACCTGGTCTTTTACCTGTTTCAGATTTTTCTGATTCTGACCCTGTTCTTGATCCTGCACTGGTACCTCACTTTGCACCGACACCTTGCTCAGCCTCTGCTCCTGCATCTCCATCGATTCGTTCAGCCCCCCTCTTTTCCGCTGATCCGTCTGCTCGACAACCTCCCACTGCTTTTACTCCATCGCCTTATTCCTGCTTCGTGGAACGCAATTCCGTGCCTTGCTCCCCTCGTTTTGGACTGACGCGCGCGTATGTCCCCAAAGCGACAGCGACAAGCTTCCCATCGCAGGTAATACGCGCGTCCGTCACAATTAAATTGCGCCCCCGCTTCAGCACCCGAGACTCCGCAACGAGAAGTTCGCCGATGGCCGGAGACAAATAATTAATCTTGCTCTCCACGGTTACACACTGCTGCACCCCGTCAATCGGGGGTGCAGCCGCATGGCCCATGGCGGCGTCAGCCAACGTGTTCGTCACGCCGCCATGTACGAAGCCTTCGATGCTGTTATGAAGATCAGGGTGGGTATGCAATTGCATAACACAGCCATCTTCATCCAGCCGAACGATCTCGATTCCAAGCAAATCATTAAACCGGTTGCGATGCGTCGGCTTGCTCACTCATGAACCTCCGCCATATGCATGGATACCACTTTGCCGGCAAATCCCATCAAATCCTTGCCGGACGCCTTGCCCTCAGCGGATGACAGGGCTGCCTTCAAGGCCTCTTTCGATTCAAAATACATCTCGCAAATCAGGTGCAGATCGCTCTCCCCCATTGGCGTTCCATAAATCGTTCCCACTTCCATCTTCACGAGTCCAGGCATTTTTGCTGCCAATGGAGAATGGGTATTAAAATAATGCTCGTTGAACGCCTCGACATCCTCAGGCTTGCGGTAGATCGCGATTAATTTGACCATGAATAAATCCTCCCTTATCTCTCAATATTCATTCATTACATGTATCAAAACGATGATTACAACCCGAACGAAACAAATTTCGTTTCCAAAAATGCATCCATTCCGTAGCGTCCGCCCTCCAGGCCAAGTCCGCTTTCCTTCCAGCCTCCGAATGGCGCCTGAGTCTGTGTTGGTGAACCATCATTAATACCTACGATGCCGTATTCCAAAGCCTCCGCCAGACGGAAACAGCGGCTGCTGTCGCGCGTATAGGCATAGGCAGCCAAGCCATATGATGTGTCGTTCGCCATTTGGATAACATCCGTTTCATCCGTGAAGGTCATCATCGGCACAACTGGGCCGAATGTTTCCTCGGCAGCAATCTCCATTTCCTTAGTTACGCCCGTAATGACGGTCGGCTCGCAATAGAAGCCTTTGCCGTATTCCCCCTCCATCAAGCGCTTGCCGCCGAAAACAATTTTCCCGCCTTTGTCCTGTGCATCCTGAATATGGCGCAGCACTTTATCAAGCGCCCGTTGGTTGACGAGCGGGCCAATTTCCGTCTCTTTGCTGCGTCCGTCGCCGACCTTTGCCTTGCTCAGCCGCTCGATCAGCTTGGCGCTGAATTCCTCCGCCACAGACTCATGCACATACAGGCGGTTCGTACAGATGCACATTTGCCCCGAATTGCGGAACTTGCTCTCGAACAGCCCTGCAACCGCCGCGTCCAAGTCTGCATCCTCGAACACAATAAACGGCGCATGCCCGCCCAATTCCAGACTGACCCGTTTCACGTGCTTGGCCGCCCCTTCCATCAACAGCTTGCCGACACGCGTCGAGCCGGTGAAGGCAATTTTGCGAACCTTTGGATTGTCGAGCAGTTCCTGGCCCACCGTCTCCGGCTGGCCGATGACCAGATTAGCGACGCCAGCTGGGAACCCGGCTTGTGCGATCAGCTCGAATAACTTAATTGCGCTTAGCGGCGTGCTCTCGGCTGGCTTCAAAACGACCGTGCACCCTGCGGCGAGTGCGGGCGCAATCTTCCGCGCGACCATATTAACCGGGAAGTTCCATGGTGTAATCGCTCCGACGACGCCGACCGGGTGGCGGCTGACCATAATCCGCTTGTTCGGCACAGAGGATGGAACCGTCTCGCCATACACCCGCTTCGCTTCCTCCGCATACCACATGAAGTTGTCGGCAGCTCCCAGCACCTCGCCCTTGGCCTCCCGCAGCGGCTTGCCCATCTCGGCCGAGATAATGCTCGCCAATTCATCACGATGGTTGCGCACCAATTCATATAATTGGTACAAATATTTTGAACGCTCACGGGCGGTCAAGCGAGACCAGCCTGGGAATGCCTGATGAGCCGCATCGATGGCCGCTCTTGCGTCCAAATGATCACCATAGCTTACCGTCCCTACCTCTTCTCCAGTTGCCGGATTAACGACACGGAGCATACCGCCGCCTTGTGCTTGCGTCCATTCTCCGTTGATAAACATCGACTTCAATTCAACAGTTTGCATGCTTTTTTCCATCGTTATCGGATACCCTCCCTCTTCCTCTGCAGCTTATTCCGCTCCAAAGGCAGCGCAAATGTGCGCAATAGTGTTTCTTGCCTTGCATGACGTTGCCTTTAAAATAACTTGATCAACCCTTACAGAACCTTGTAATACCACACAAAAAACGCAGTGCAACAAACCAAACGTCTAACAACATCACATTCCCGCTAAACTACAGGCATCAATCCTTAAAATCTTAAAGCCTTAGAGCACTAGAGATTAAGCATTAAGCATTAAATACTAAGCACTAGAGCATTAAAGGCATTACGAACCATACAAGCCCAAGCCTAGCCTCACAACACTTTCAAGGCTTCGAACGGATTTTTGCAGTGCCTGCAATATAAAATGCTGCGGCAAGCCGCGGGGCCGAACATATTGTCCATGCGAGTGTACGGAGAATCGCAGTAGGGGCACTGCACCTTCCACTCTTCGCCCGGCGTACAACCGCGCGGCGGTGCAACAATGCCGAACGAACGCAGCTTCTCCCGGCCTTCGTCGGTAACCCGATCCGAGATCCAGGCTGGCTCCCGCAGGAAGTGGACGGTCGCCTCGCGCACTTCCTCGATGGAAAGCAGCTTCTCCTGAATTTCGCTCCTCATCAATTCCAGAGCAGGACAGCCAATGAAGGTCGGCAGTACCTCCACCTCAACCACGTTCTCGTCTACAACTACCCTGTGGATCATCCCCATCTCGATCATGCTGATGACGGGGATTTCTGGATCCTTGACCTCCTGCAGCAGTGCCCAAATTCGTTCCTCAAGCCCCGTTGGCATCTGCCGCATAATCTGCGTCACGATGAACCGCCTCCTTTACCAGCTGGCCGCCGGGTCAATCCGGTACACCTCCGACAAGATGCCGACGACTTGCGTCAAATCGTCGGTATGCTGCCCGTCGCGTCCAGTCCTGACAGGAGTATTCCAGTCTCCTGGCCATGCGAGCCCACTCGCTTCGAACAAGCTCTGCGCCGATGTCTTCCAGCGCCGTGCCAATTCATCGCCACCTATGCTCAGACCGAAGCGTACGATCGCCTCCTCCTCGCTGCCTAGCGGGAACAGGCTTCCAATATCGCTCCACGCCTGGGCTACAGCCGCAATCAATCGGGAACGCGCCTCGTTCGTGCCGCCTGCCAGCCGCGTGAACCAGGAGCGCCAATACCGGCTGTGATACTGATGCTCGCGCAGCATTTTGCTGGCCGCCTGCCTTAGCGGCACATACGAGGAATGGGTCAGCACTTCCAGCCGGATTTCCTTGAATAGGCCGTATAGGCTGCAGCGGGCAATCGCGAACGCCCAGTCGTAATGCGGCTCATTCGCATATTCGCCTGGTCCGTTCGGTCGCTCGAGCAGTATGGCATTGCGGAACGCCTCCGGGCTGCGCAAATGCGCCAGGTCATCCGCCTTGCCAGCTCCCAACTCCTCCAGCATCTCGTATAGCATCGCTGCATGCCCCATCATGTCCTGCGCCATCGAGGAGAAAGCGACATCTTCTTCGATGTGAGGCGCCAGCCCAAGCCATTCCGATCCCCGGTATGCCACAATATAGTCATCGTCTGCAATCTGCAGCAAAAGCTCCTGCAGCGCCCGAGTATAATCCGGGCGGCGCTTGGCCTCTTCCGCCGCCGCTACTTCGATATGCTCCGACATTTCACCCCTCCTTCTGTGCTGCGATATCCACCTTGCTCTCATACTCTTCCTTGTGGCGCCGCCACCTCGATTGGATGTCGCCATATCCCTTTGTTTCGCGGTAGCTTTTGTTGTCCAGCCGTTCGAGGCTCTCGCGTTCCTCCGGTGTCAGTCCGTGAATATCATCGCGGTTCACAACCCAGATGTTGATGCAGGGCTCGCGGCGCATGAAGTTCTCCCGCGCCATCAGGAGCGCGGCTTCCGGGTTAGGCGCCAACAAGCTGAACTGGTGCACGAAGCCGGCAGACGGGCTCTTTTGGCTGAATACCTCATAGACGGCAAATTTCTCTTTCCGTTCGCTGCTCATATCGCCCCTCCTCCCGCCGCATAGGATGTACGGGGCGGAGGCGCCACCAGCGCTTCCCGCACCCATTCCGCCTCTTCGTAGGACGTTTTCCGCAGCCGCAGCCGCTGTGCCGAGCAAGGTCCGTTTCCACGCACAATTTGTACAAAGAGATCCCAATCGGGCTGCTGGTAATGCCAGACGCCCTCCGCTTCGTCATAACGAATCGTGTCGTCCGGAAGCGTCAAGCCCAAATGATAAATCCGGTTCACATATTTATGGAAAAAGGCCTGCCTCAGCTCCTCGTTCGTCTGCGTGCGAATCTTGTAACGCATGTTCATCTGCTGGTTGCTGGACACGGTTCCGCCTTCTGGCGGGCCAAAGAACATCAGCAAGGAAGGCCACCAGCGGTTTACGGCCTCCTGCAGCATCCGGCGCTGCGCCGGCGTTCCTTCGGCCAGCCCCAATACAATGCTTTCACCGTGCTGGGCATGGAATTTCTCTTCCGCGCATATGCGCTGGAGCGCGCGGGCATATGGCGCGTAGGATGTCTCGAGCGACATAGACTGGGTAATGATCGCGGCGCCGTCGACGAGCCAGGCGATGACGCCTGCATCTGCCCATGTGGGCGCCTCCATATGGAACACGTTGTGGAATTTCAGCTTTCCTGAGAACAGATTGCGCAGCAGATCCTCACGAGTCTGGCCAAGCGGCGCCATTAGATCCTCCGCGACCCGCAGCAGCAGCTGTCCATGTCCCATCTCATCCTGCACCTTGGCCATAATCGCCAGTTTGCGGCGCAGCGTCGGCGCCTTCGGAACCCATTCCTTCTCCGGAAGCGCCCCCATTATTTCACTAACGCCATGCATCGATATCAGCTTAATTAACTGGTTGCGGTAATCGTCTGGCATCCAATCGTCCGCTTCAATCTTGTCGCCCCGGTCAATTCGGTTCAGAAAATGCGCCAAACGCTCGTCGTCCAGCGATCCATCCTGGCCCTTCCGATTACTCATCTTCCAGCCTCCTCTCGTTCACAATGTGTATGGCATGCCCCAAAGCGGCGGCGGCGGCTTCCAGCCAGCCTTCACTAAGCGTCGGGTGCGGATGCACCGTCATAGCCACATCCTCCGCTCTCGCAGCCATCTCGAGGGCGAGAACCCCCTGGCCAATCAAGCTGCCGGCATCCGCCCCAACCGCATGCATGCCCAGCAGCAAGCCGGTTTCCTCTTCGACGACTACTTCCGCAAAACCGTCTGTCTTCCCAGCCGCCAATGCATATCCGTTGGCACGGAAAGGAAAGCGGCCCGTCTTCACCTTCATGACCTGCTGCTCGGCTTCCGCCCGCGTCAGTCCCACTCCGGCAATTTGCGGGTCAGAAAAAATAACGTACGGCACATACGGCGAGTCGAAAGCACTCGGCAAGCCGCCGATCACCTCCGCGGCGACGGTGCCCTGCCTCGCGGCGCGATGAGCGAGAGCAGGCCCCGGCGTAATATCACCAATGGCGAAAATGTGGCGCACATTGGTTCGGCATTCCGCATCGACCGGAACATAGCCGCGCTCATCCATTCGTACCCCGGCCTGACTGAGACCGAGTCCTTCTGTGTTCGGCATGCGTCCGACCGTCACAAGCACCTTGTCGCAGAGGACGCTCTCCTCCCCTTGCTGTCTCGATTCGAGACGCAGCTCGACATCATCGTCATGCTCCATAATCGCGCGCACTTCCGTGCCCGTCTTGATAACCATCCCTAGCTTGCCGGCGCGCCGCTTCACTTCCGCAGCGAGGCTGCCTTCCACAAGGGGGAGAATTCGTTCCTCGCGCTCAATAAGTGTGATGCGGCTTCCAAGCTTGGCGAATGCCATGCCCAATTCGATGCCAATATAGCCGCTCCCGATAATGACTAAATGCTCCGGTATGCTGTCCGATTCCAGCGCCCCCGTGGAAGTGAGGATGCGGGAACCACCTGCCGCAGCAAATTCTGGGAGATGCGGCCGCGATCCTGTCGCGATAACCGCCTGCCTGAACTTGTAGGTCTCAAATCCGAATTCCGTCTCTACCCCGACGCGGTCATCGGACAGGAAGACTGCGCTCCCTTTCACGACCGTAACCCCGTTAGCGGCGCAGAGCTGCGCCACTCCGCTTCCCAGCCTGCCGACAATTCCGGACTTCCACAACTGCCAATCGGACATATTGAAGGAAAGAGCCCCAGGCTCCATCCGCAATCCCAGCTTGGAAGCCGATCTGGCTTCGTCATACAATCCGGCCGCATGAATCAGCGCCTTGGACGGAATGCAGCCCGAATGAAGACAAACACCGCCGAGCTCCTCTTTTTCCACCAACACGACTGATTTGCCCAACTGACCCAGCCGGATCGCTGACGTATAGCCGCCGGGCCCGCCGCCAATGACAACAACATCCGTTTCTACTGCAATTTCACCGACAACCATCTATACCATCTCCGCCCATAATAAGTCAGGCTGCTCTAGCAGCTGCTTGATCCGATTCGTGAATCGAATCGCCTCCGCCCCATCGATAATCCGATGGTCGAAGGAAAGCGCCATATTCATCATGAGGCGTATGACACCTTCCCCATTGCGAACGACCATGCGCGGCTCCATTTTGTGCAGCGCCAGGATGGCCGCTTCCGGATGGTTAATGATCGGCGTTGCGAGCAGGCTGCCGATCGGGCCGACATTGCTGATCGTGAAGGTACCGCCGGTAATGTCCGCAAGCTTCAGCTTTCCTTCCCGCGCCCGCTCCGACAACCGCCCAATTTCTTCTGCCAGCTCAAATATTGTCTTCCGATCGGCGTCTCGGATAACCGGAACGATAAGACCGTCCGGTGTATCGGTCGCAATCCCAATGTGATAATAACGCTTCAATACAATTTCCTTCGTCTCGTCGTCAAGCGAAGCGTTGAAGAATGGGAATTCCTTAAGCGCGATGACAATTGCCTTGATGAAAAACGGCAAGTATGTCAACTTCACCTGCCGTTCGGCCGCCAGCGGCCGAAGCCGCTCACGCAGCGCCTGCAGGGCATCGGCTTCCAGTTCATCCACCTGCGTGACATGCGGGATGATGGTCACTGCCTTAACCAGCCTCTCGGCGATCTTCAAGCGAATGCCGCGCAGCGGAAACCGTTCCTCGGCGCAAGAAGTCGGTGCGGCCCCTTGCAACCTGGCAGCGGCATTCTGCGGCCGGACAGCGGAAGCCGTCCGCTCCAGCGCAGGCTGAACCGCATTTTCCCATGATAGGTCTGCCCCTGCCCCTTCCGCTTCCTTAGTCGTGCCCGCAGCAGCATAGCGCCGTACGTCCTCTTCCGATATCCGCCCGGCGGCTCCGCTTCCCTTCACCTGCTCGATGTCGACATTCAACTGCCGCGCAAGCTGGCGAACATAGGGAGCTGCGCGCACTCTTCCCACAGGTAATTCAGCAGACACCGACGGCGATGTCGCTGCAGACAATGGCAAGGCCACTGCTGGTGATGGCGAAGGAGCGTTGACAACCGCTGCTACTGAAGCCGCCTGTTCCGCCTTGCCTGCTTCCATTGCAGGAATGCGCCCCTCCGCTTCGAGAAGGAACAATACCTCGCCTACTCGAACTCCAGCACCCTCGGCGAACATCAGCTTGCGCACCACGCCGGCCGCCGGAGCGGTCAGCTCGGCGTTCACTTTGTCCGTCTGCACCTCGACGATCGGCTGATCGCAGGCCACCCATTCCCCTTCCTTAATGAGCCATTTTCCGATCTCCCCTTCGTGGATGCCTTCTCCTACGTCGGGAAGCTTGAACTCTATCATTCGCGTTCCTCCTCCTGAACGGTCAGAACTGTATCGCTGCAGCGATTCCTTCTCTTACCCGCCCGACCGTCGGAACATAGACATCCTCGAGCGAGAACTGCGGAACTGGCACATCAAAGCCAGTAATTCGCTGAATCGGAGCCCGCAAATACATCAGCGCTTCGTCATTGATCAGCGAAACAATTTCTGCTCCGACGCCGGCCGTTTTCTGCGCCTCATGAACAATTATCGCGCGGCCTGTTTTCTTCACGGATGCGGCAATTGCATCCCGATCAAGCGGATACAACGAGCGGAGATCGATGACCTCACAAGACCAGCCCTTCTCCTGCTCCAGCTGCCGCGCCGCTTCAAGCGCCACCCGCATCATGGCCCCCCATGAAATCAGCGTCACATCTGTGCCTTCCCGGACAATGTTCGCCTTCCCTAGCGGAATGCGGTACATCTCTTCCGGCACTTCTGCCTTGAAGGCTCGGTAAATCCTTGCCGGTTCCAAAAATACGACCGGATCGGGATCCTCAATGGCGCTAACAAGCAAACCCTTGGCATCGTAAGGATTGCTCGGTACGACCACCTTAAGCCCGGGCGTATGAACGAAGAATGCTTCCACACTCTCCGAATGAAGCTCTGGCCCTCTAATTCCCGCGCCGTAAGGCGTGCGAATAACAAGAGGGACATTGTACTGTCCCCGCGTCCGATACCGCATGCGGGCCGCATGTGTGACGATCTGCTCGAAGCCGGGATAAATGAAGGCCAAAAACTGAATTTCAACGACTGGAATGAAACCATTCAGCGCCAGCCCGATTGCCGAGCCAATAATGCCGGCTTCAGCCAGCGGCGTATCCACAACCCGTTCATGGCCGTACTTCTCGAATAGTCCTTCCGTTGCTCGAAACACACCGCCGTTGACGCCAATGTCTTCCCCTGTCAGCATGACGCGCTGATCGTCCGCCAGCTTCTGATCAAGTGCTTCATTAATCGCTTGCAAGATCGTTACGTTCCGGCTCATGCTTCACCCTGCCTTTCCGCACACTGGCCGCTCTGTTCCCGCTGCTCAGCCACAGGCCACAGCATGTCAGCATTTACGTGCATGAACATATCCTCAGGCTGGGAATTCGGATAGCTCTCCGCCTCTGCAACCGCGGCCTCGATAAGGCCGCTGATCCGATCCACAAGACGCTCCTCATGCTCCTGGCCCCAAATTCCCCTCTTCACGAGATACCGCTTCAAGCGCTCTATTGGATCGCGCTGCTCCCTCCACTCGGCAGAGAGCCGGGCTTGATCCCGATATTTGCGCGGATCGTCGCTGGTCGTATGCGGCCCGTAACGGAACGTGACTGCCTCGATAAGCGTCGGTCCGCCGCCGTTCAAGCCGCGTTCAATCGCTTCGCGTACGGTCAGCCAGACTGCGAACACATCGTTACCATCCACTCGAACACCCGGCATATCGTAAGCAGCCGCGCGCTGGGCGATCGTTCGGGAAGCGGACTGCGCATGGAACGGCACGCTGATGGCGTAGCCGTTATTCTGGCAGAAGAATACAGTAGCCGTCTGATATACCCCGGCAAAATTCAAGGCCTCATGGAAATCTCCCTCCGAGGTTGCCCCTTCGCCGAAGTACACGATGCTCGCCTGCTTCTCACCCTTCAGCTTAGCGGCCCACGATGTGCCTACGGCATGCGTCAAATGCGTGGCTATCGGCACGCATGGCGGCATAATATGGCGGCCTTCCGGACTGATCGAGCCTTCCATATGCCCCATCCAATAAAGCAGCACCCTGCTGAGCG
Organism: Paenibacillus sp. NAIST15-1; assembly: GCF_001894745.1. Lineage (GTDB taxonomy): Bacteria > Bacillota > Bacilli > Paenibacillales > Paenibacillaceae > Paenibacillus_B > Paenibacillus_B suaedae. Next base: position 128,660 of record NZ_BBYF01000010.1, on the reverse strand, counting down.
CCTGCCCATGCGTAATTGCAGCAGCATGATCACGATAGCTGGGAAACAACCAATCATTGGGGGACAGTGCCAGTGCACTCCCGACCTGCGAGGCTTCCTGCCCCTCATAAGGGGCGTACGTGCCCATTCGGCCCTGCCTTTGCAGGTTGACCGCCTTCCGATCGAACATTCTTGTCAGCATCATGTTCTCGTACATTTTTATTGCCAGATCCTCGTCAATGGCTCCCTCGGTAGGGTGGCGAAGCTCTCCGTCCGGCGCCAGCACCTGATAGGGTTCAAGCACTTGATACGGCTCAAGCAGCCCGCGCATATCTTCATGCCGCATTCTCTTTCCTGCCTTCTCTATTACTGGCGAGGCAGACGGATGCCCCTGACTTTGAATCATCAATACCGCTCCCTTTCCCTTTTTTGCTATCCCAACAGCAAGCGGTCATCCGCGACTCCCTTCAACTGGGCGAATTTTTTCAACAATACCTCAATTGTCAAATGCTTCTTTTCCTCTTCCGGCACATCCAAAATAATCTCGCCTGCATCCATCATAATCAGGCGATTGCCAAGCTCGATGGCTTGCTGCATATTGTGCGTCACCATCAGCGTCGTGAAGTTGGAACGCTCGACGACTTCCTTTGTCAGCGCTGTAATCAATTGCGCCCGCGCCGGGTCAAGCGCAGCCGTATGCTCATCCAGCAGCAGCACCTTCGGCTGCGTGAAGGTCGCCATCAGCAGGCTAAGCGCCTGCCGTTCTCCGCCTGACAGCAGTCCGGCCTTAGCTGACAGCCGATTCTCGAGCCCTAGGTGCAGTGAGGCAAGGCTCTCGCGGAACAGATCCTTCCGCTTCTTGTTCACACCCCGGTGCAGGGTACGTCCTTTGTCACGCGAGTAAGCAACCGCGAGATTCTCCTCAATCGTCATCGTCGGCGCCGTGCCAGCCATCGGGTCTTGGAACACGCGCCCGATCTTGCGCGAGCGCTCGAATTCAGAGAGGCTGGTCACGTTCTCGCCGTCGATTTCAATGGCTCCGCTATCTGGAGTCATCCCGCCCGAGATCATATTCATCAGCGTGGACTTGCCCGCCCCATTGGAGCCGATAATCGTTACGAATTCACCCTCACGAAGCGTCAAGTTTATATGTTGCAGAGCAATTTTCTCGCTCGCCGTCCTGCGGTTGAACACTTTTCGAATCCCCTCAAGTTTCAGCATGGCTTTCCCCCCTTGCTCCGTGGTCGATGGACAGGTGTGGAGCATCTTCTTGAAAGGATCTCATTCGCCTTTCTTTCCATGTTGTTAGAACCCGTGACATGACAAGGGCAGCGACCACAATGACGGCGGTTAGCAGCTTCAGGTCATTCGGATTCAACCCGATGCGGAGTGCAAGCATAATAATGAGGCGATAGACTATAGCTCCTCCGATTACGGCGAAGGTTGCCCGCCGAATGGAAGCATGACCGAACACGGCTTCCCCCATAATGACGGAGGCCAAACCGATGATGATAATACCGATTCCCATTGAGACATCCGCAAACTCCTGATATTGGGCGAAAAGCGCGCCGGATAGCGCTACCAAGCCATTAGACAGGCTCAGCCCGATAATTTTCATATTGTCGGTGTTCGCAGAGAGGCTGCGGATCATTTTCGTATTGTCGCCGGTGGCACGAATCGCGAGGCCAATCTCTGTATCCAAAAACCAGTCAATGGCCCATTTAATGAGCAGAACGAATATCCCTACGGCTGCCAAAATCGCAAGCGGCTGCAGACTGGACAAGAAGGATTTGAGCTGTGTGAATAGAGTGCTTTCCCCCAGCAGCGGTGTATTCGCCTTACCCATAATCCGCAAATTGATCGAATATAAAGCAATCATCGAAATAATACCGGACAGCAGCGTATTGATTTTCCCTTTCGTATGGAGCAGTCCGGTCACGGTTCCTGCCACACATCCTGCCAGCAGCGCCCCCAATGTAGCGAGCAGCGGGGAATAGCCGGATGTAATCATGACAGCCGCAACGGCCCCGCCGGTGGCAAAGCTGCCATCTACGGTCAAATCGGGAAAGTCGAGAATTCGAAACGTTACGTAAACGCCCAGAGCCATTAACGCGTAAATGACCCCTGCTTCCAAAGAACCTGTCAGCGCATATAGCACGATAGCATCCTCCTAATTTGGAACGACTTATTTCTCTATCAGGATTGCGCCTTGTGTCATCTCTTCCGTCAATTTGATTCCTTGCGCCTCCGCCGCCTTCGGGTTAATCATCAGATCCAACTTCTTGGAGACCTCAACGGGGATATCTGCCGGCGATGTGCCCTTCAGAACCTTCACAGCCATCTCACCTGTCGCGTAGCCGAGATCATAATATTTGAATCCGATTGATGCGAACGCGCCTTCCCCAACCGATTCACTACTCTCGCAGAAGAGCGGAATGTCCTTGTCATTAGCGACCGAAACGACTGAGCTTAGCGCCGAAATGACCGTATTATCAGACGGGAGATAGATGATATCCGCGCGGCCTACCAGCGAATCGGCAGCCTGCTTCACCTCCGAACTGTTCGTCACGGTGGCCTCGACCGTCTCCAATCCGCCTTCCTGCAGCACCTGTTTCACATTGGCGATGTTGACAACAGAGTTCTGCTCCCCGGAATTGTAGATAACGCCTACCTTGCGGGCCTCAGGGAAAAACTTCTTCATCGTCTCCATCGTCTTCTTGATCGAGTCTGGATTCGTGTCGCGCGTGCCTGTTACATTGCCTCCTGGCTTTTCAAGACTGTTGACCAGCTTCGATGCAACCGGATCCGTCACAGCCGTGAACAGCACGGGAATGTCTTTCGTTGCCTTCACAATCGCCTGTGCGGTCGGTGTAGCGATTGCCAGAATCAGGTCATTTTTATCGCCCACCAGCTTTTGAGCGATCGTGAGATTGTTGTTCATATCCCCCTGTGCATTGTGGAAATCAACTTGCAAATTAACATCTTTCTCGTACCCAGCGTCCTTCAGCGCCTGCAAAAAGCCTTCTCTCGCCCCATCCAGCGAAGGATGATCTGCGAACTGCGCAATGCCGATTTTGATCATCTTCTTGCCGTCTGCATCCTTACCCATGTCCTTCGGTTCGTCTGAGTTCCCACATGCTGTCAGCAACAGTGAGCAAACCATAAAAATCGGGAAAAACAGTTTCATCCAACCTCGCTCCTTTGCAACAATAATTGGTATTGATTGCGCTTTCAATATAATGATTAGATAAAAAGCGTATTGGCGAGTTGTTTAGATATAAGGCTTTCAAGGCTCTCTAGTGGTATCAAGACATGTTAGGTATTCGCTCTGCTGCTTCGCAGAAAATTCGTTCCTAGTCTGTTGCTGTGTTTCATCTGGAAGGATAAATGTGAATGCGCTTGCCCTCGTGGCTGAGCGCTGCTGCCTGATGGCTTAGATGTGGAGATGTCGCGTATGTATGCGTTGTAAAGATCGCGTAGATGCACAGGGCCGTGCTAAATGCTGGAGTTTTTTCAATTCGAAATCGTTGAGTTGCTCAACATAATTGAACATTTGTAATACGTTTTTTCTATGGTGCGTTATTTTAACGTTATATTATCACGCCGTCATAACTAATGTCAATATTTGGACAAATTTTTATATGAAATGTGTGATTTATGTTATATCCAATTCCATAAAAGAAAAAAACCTGAAAGGTATAGGGCCATTCAAGGTCGATTGAGCACTTATGCAAGCTTGTATAAATTTGTTGACTGGTCAAAAAATAAAGCGGTGACACCGCGATCATCAGATCATCAGGGTACACCGCTATCCCGTATTTAGAGCAATAATCCCCATTCCTTTTGCTCAAAAAATTCCGTATGTATAGGATTAAAAATCCGAAATCTCCGGTTTTTTCCACAGCATCGCTGATCCACCCACAATAAGGAGTGCTGCTAATGTAATCCCGATTAGGGAAGAGCTTGCAAACGCGCTTAATGAAAAGACGGCAAAGAACAAAAGCGAAACACAGGTCAGAATACATATCGGAATCAAGAGCCATTTATTACGGTTCCCCATGATATAAAATTCAAATAATCCGAAGGCCACCGCAAGCGGAAATCCAGGCCAAACCGTACCGAATGCATCGAACAGCATCCCGATTTGACATACTACACCGCTAACGATCAAGATCCCACCAGGTATAAGCAGCCCCGCTGCGCGCCTCTTGGTGACAAAGAAGAACATAAAATGAAAAAACAAACCGAGTGGGATGACAAACAATGTTGGCCAAAAATAACCGAATATGCTCCCCGCAGTTGAAAACTTATCGGCGCCCCATCCGCTCCATGTAACCAGCATCAGCAAAATACCGAAGCCGATTAATGAGAGCGCCTTAATACTTCTACTATTCAAGCTCCTCTACCTCCCTTTACTTTCCCATTGTTACCCCTATTTCGTTATCCATACTCCGCTTCCTAGGACGACATTCCCTTCGTTAATCCCTTCATTCCCTTTATGAAAAAAATTTTATGTGACATGAATGACCTGCTCTCTCCGTTCAGCCTCCTTATAGGCGCTTGCAATCCCTGACTTGTGTATTTGCTCCTTGGCTACAACTTTATAAGATAACACGGCGGTAAACGGTTCCGTAAATGGAGTTGGAGTTACCCGAATTGTCCTGTCATCCAGCCACTCGCCTTGCAATTGCTCACCTGATTCCATATTAAAAGGCTCTGTGCGCTCGAAGCCGTCCTGGTACCAAGGGAACTCTTCTGCTTTTTGTACTCCTGGTTCATTCAGGCACACATACAGGGACAGATCATCGCAAAATTGAAGCATTCGAAAATGATTGGCTATCGTCGAATCGGACAAATCCACAACTTGTTCCCTAATTCGCTGCTGACGCTGCCGTTCATGCTGGAGAAATTCGATTACGTCCTGCTGCTCCTCTACATGAAAGAAAGAGGCGAAATGCTTGCTGCACAATAGGCTGGCATATGGATTGGCTTTCTCGATATCGTCCAGCCCCTTTCGATAGAACACAAGCTTTAAGGCCATCGGATAATCCATGAATGTATACGGCTCCTGTTGTGCGTCATTCCAAATTGGTGTATCGTCAAGTCCGATCCAGCTGCAATCATGCTCGTAGGCAGCATATACGGCATCCTCATATCTGTCACAAGTACCAAGCAATTCCGTGCGGAACTTCGAAGCGATTTCGCCGGATAGATATCCATGGTCGTGCTGTGCAATGCATACGATTTCATCTTTCCTCGTCCGAATAATCATTTTCATACAGCTCCTTTATCGTCGTACCGTCCATATAAGGCAAAGGAAATGCCATCTTTGATCCTTACTTAGGACTCACGGTTATTGATTTTTCCATTGGCAGCAGTTATGCTGTGTGAGATGAACATTTAGGAGGGATATTATGAGTAAGACATCCAACAAGCGCCGCAAGTCAGAGCGCGCAGGACATTTAGACCCGAGCTTACTGCGGGGAAGCTGGACACGGAAGCCGTATACACAAGTCGTGCCGAATAAGAAAGCAGAGCAGCGCCGAAGCCTATGCCGGAAACGGGTAGATGACGGCGCTGTTGCTATTTAACGACATCTAATCTATTTGTATCTCCTCATCTCCTCGAATTTGTTATCTTTTCGAAAAATGCCATTGATCATTTGCAGCTTCTTCCCTGCTTCGATACAATATGAGTAAGCAGATCCGATTGGACGGATCCCACAGAAAGGAAGGTGCCGCCGTATGGCTAACACTCACACCTATTCGCGCGGCGAAGAAATCGCTAACGCGATTACGCACGGCATTGGAGTCGTTATGAGCATAGCTGCCCTAACACTGCTTATCGTATTCGCCTCATTGTATGGACAACCCATCCATGTCGTCAGCTTTACGATTTATGGCATATCGATGCTTCTCTTGTATACCTCGTCGACATTGGTGCACAGCTTCCCTGAAGGAAAAGTAAAGGACTTGTTCGAGACCTTCGATCACGCATCCATCTATTTATTCATCGCAGGCACTTATACACCGCTTGTCTTAATCGCATTGCCTAAGATTATCGGCTGGACACTGTTCGCCATCGTATGGACCATTGCTGTCGGAGGCGTTGTATTCAAAGCCTTCTTCACGAAGCGATTCCTCTTCATGTCCACGCTGCTCTATATTGCTATGGGGTGGTTGATCGTGTGGGCGTGGCATCCACTGACGGAGGCTATGCCATCCTTCGGACTGACGATGCTGATCATTGGCGGTATCCTATATACACTAGGCACTATATTCTACGTATGGAGAGGTTTCCCCTTCCATCATATGATATGGCATCTATTTGTGCTTGCAGGTTCCGTTGCTCACTTCTTCTCCGTACTGACCTTAGTCCAAATTCATGTATAGCTCTATGTAGGATTTACCCGATTGATGAAGCCGTCAATCTCCGCTTGCCGCAGAGATTGGCGGTTTTGTGTAGGTTATTGCAGAAGTTATTGTTCGCTCTGGCATGGGCCAGTTGAACGTCTATTTACGAATTGAGGCTCGAGGATAACCTTGTGGTACGCTTCCTTGCTGGTTAGACCTTCCTGATCAGGACGCTCCATAATATCCGCTAATATAGTAGCGGCACGGCGTCCAATCTGTGCTTCATTCTGATAAATATGACTAAAGAATGTCTCTCGCTCCTCCAAGTGCTCTGGATCATCAAACGTTACGATCGAGATATCCTCTGGCACTCTCAGTCCCGACCGCTTCGCGATCTGATGCATGCGCATGCCAAGCTTGCCATGCAGCGCAATATACGCAGTGGCCATCTCACTCTTCATATATCGAGCAAGTACAGAATCATCGGCTTCCTCTCCGACAGGAAGCGTAAAATCAGTTAGAATGAGTGCCGGATTGATCATGGCCCCCCGTCTCTGATATTCATTCATATACCCTGCTATGCGATCCTGCACACTCACACAATCTCGGAACGCATCTGTGCAGATCGCAATATTCCGGTGACCGAGTTCCCATAAATGAGCTACCGCCATCTCCGCGCCTTTGCGGTTGTCCGAGCATACATAATGGGTGTCCACTCCAGGCAAATATCGATCGATAAGCACGAATGGGAAACCATTTACCTTCAATGACAATATTTCTTCATTGTAGATATCTTCATCCACAGGGAATAACAGCAAGCCTGATATGCCCATGTCCAGCATCTCCCGAATTTGCTGCTCTTCCCGCTCCTTCGAGCCTCCGCTAAAGGCCACGATTAGAGAGTATCCTCGCTCGTTCAACGTCTGCTGAATCGAATTAATAAGCCGCATCGCAAAATAATCATCCAATGTCGGCATCATGAATCCAACTACATTTCGTCTTCGTTCCTGGCTTCCAGAGCCTGCTCCATTGACATCCAGTCCTTCTGTACCTCCGGTTTGCTCTTCGCGCACCGAGCTGGTGCCAGTTGATTTCGGCTCCGCTACGAAGCTGCCTCTTCCAGGGACTCGATAAATCAATCCTTCCTTCACAAGAGCTGCAAGCGCATTCACAACTGTAATGCGGCTAACTTGGAACTGCTCCATCAGTTCCTTCTCTGTCGGAATCCGGTCATTCGTCTTCAATTGTTTCGTATGAATCATATCCTCAATATATCGCTGAACTTGCAAATATAGCGGCGATCGAGAATCATAGCTCATTTAGATCATCCTTAATTATTAATTTAATATATATAATATAGCATTTAGGTAGAAGTGACAATCATTAGGGAAAATTCGGAAGCAAAAAAAGAGCGATGCACCATCTCCACCGCTCTTTCCTCGATTCATATCTAAACGGACGACTATCGCTCGTGCTTCGGGATATACGCAAAGATATCACCAGATTCAAACGCATCTATCAATTGATTAAGCCATCCATAATACGCTTCCGCCTGCTCCATCTTGGCGATATCCTTCGCAATGACTGCCGCAAGCTGTTCATCCTCCGAGCTGCCGCGCAGCAGCTCCAGCTCTTTGACTGAACGCCGAATCGCAGACAAGTTCATCTCTACAGCTTTTCTCCATTTCAGACCGAAGTAATCAGCAAATGTCTGATGCCAGTCCTGTTCTGCCTCATATAAATCCTTGCGCGTCCCCTTCTCCCACACTTTATGCACCATCTTCATGTCTACAAGTGTGCGCACGCCCGTACTCATGCTTGTCTTGCTCATCTCCATCTCCTGCTTCATGTCATCCAACGTCATCGGATGATCACTGAAGAACAGCAGGCCGTACAAATGCCCAGTAGAATGGGGCATGCCGTACAAGTCCATATTTTGTCCGATCGCTTCAATGACACGATTGCGAGCCTTCTCAACAGCGCTCTTCTGCTCCTGTGTCAACTGTGCGAACGTAGTCATGAGTCATTCCTCCTGTACCGAATCCTATCCCTGCAGCAATGGCAGACCGATTCGAAACCGCCCTTTATATATTTGTCGAACATTGCTGTAAAAGCTCATTCTCTATGTTCCACGAACATTGTAAGAGAATAGGAACAAATTGTAAAGAAGCAAATGGGATAGCAATATTTAGCATATTGGAGAATTCGAAAGAATAAGTTTATAAAGTTTTTTCTGAACGTATCTTACAAACTGTTTTCATGGTTGTTCTCTGTTTTTTCCAAGGGTTAAAATGGATATAGCGTATACAACGCTCAATTCCATACGCAAGAGAGGTGACAGGATTGTCCATGATCAAGGTCAACCAAGTGACTAAAATATTTGGACAGCATGAACAAAAAGCACTCACTCTACTGCAACAAGGGTGGTCAAGAGAGCGGCTCGCCACAGAAAAACAAGCGACCGTAGCTGTGAACCAGGTATCCTTTGCCGTGGAAAAAGGAGAAATCTTCGTTATTATGGGCTTGTCCGGCAGTGGCAAATCCACACTCGTGCGCATGCTAAACCGACTCATTGAGCCAACCTCAGGTGAAATCTGGCTGAAGGATCGCAATATTTCGAGGCTGAATGCAAGCGATTTGCGAGAGGTGAGGCGAAGGACAATTGGGATGGTATTTCAAAAATTCGCACTCTTCCCCCACCGTACTGTGCTTGACAATGCCGCATATGGCCTCGAAATACAAGGTCTCTCCAAGGAACATCGCTACCGCAAGGCGACTGAAGCGCTAGAGCTCGTCGGCCTAGGTGGCTGGGAAGACAAATACCCGGAAGAACTGAGCGGCGGCATGCAGCAGCGAGTTGGATTGGCACGTGCCTTAGCTAATAATCCAGATATCCTCCTTATGGATGAAGCATTCAGTGCACTAGATCCGTTAATCCGCCGCGATATGCAGGATGAACTGCTTGCCCTGCAGCAGAAAATGCACAAAACCATCATTTTCATTACCCATGACTTGGATGAAGCGCTGCGCATCGGCGATCGCATCGCCTTGCTGAAAGACGGCAAGCTTATTCAGATTGGAACCCCTGAGCAAATGTTGATGCAGCCAGCTGACGAATATGTAGAGCGATTCGTTGAAGGTGTAGACTTATCCAAAGTCCTTACCGCCTCGCATATTATGCGCAGGCCAGAGACGATATCCTTAGATCGCGGGCCGCGAGTGGCGCTGCAATTAATGAGGGATATCGGTATTTCCACACTGTTCGTCGTCGGAAAGGATAAGTCCCTTCAAGGAGTCGTTACAGCCGAACAGGCTAGCGAGGCAGCACGCAGAGGCCTATCCTTGCAACAAGTCATGCACATCGACGTTCCCATCGTATCTCCCTCTATTGTTCTTCATGAACTGCTCGCTCTATCTGGCGAAGCGAAGCTTCCTATTGCTGTTGTCGATCCGGATGGCAAGCTAATGGGCGCCATCGTACGCGGTGCCGTACTCGGAGCGCTGGCAGGCAATCTAATTGACTCAGCGGATGAGATGGATGATTCTACGAAATCTATTTCAACTGCCTCACCAGGACTCGAACGCCTAGAACCCTTAGCTAACGCTGACAACAGCAGTCGCTCTACGGAAGGAGTGACAATCGATGCAGCTGAGAATCGGTGATTGGGTCGAGCACGCCGTCAATTGGCTAAGCACGAACGCAGATGGATGGTTCCGACTGCTCTCCAAATGGATTGAGCGAATCGTTGAGGGCATCTCAGATCTCTTTTTGCTGCCACCGTCTTATGTGTTCATCTTCATGGCCGCACTGCTTGCCTTTGTCATCGGCCGGTGGTCATTATCGCTGCTTACGCTTATCGGGCTCTTTATCATTGACTGGCTTGGATACTGGGAACCCACAATGAATACACTTGCACTCGTAATTGTCGCCACAATCCTATCAATCATCATCGGCGTCCCGCTAGGCATCGCTTGTGGGAAAATAAACCGATTGTCCCGAATTGTTAAGCCAATACTGGACTTCATGCAGACGATGCCAGCATTTGTCTACCTGCTTCCCGCCGTATTTCTATTCGGCCTAGGAATCGTTCCTGGCGTGATCGCCTCTATTATTTTTGCCGTTCCTCCTACCATTCGTCTAACTGAACTCGGCATACGTCAAGTGCCGCACGATATGATCGAAGCCGCTTCTGCGTTCGGCTCTACATCCATGCAGACCTTATGGAAAGTACAGCTTCCCGTAGCCATGCCGACACTAATGGCCGGCGTGAATCAGACCATCATGCTGACGCTATCCATGGTCGTGATCGCATCCATGATCGGGGCACAAGGGATTGGCACCGAAGTCTATCGAGCTGTCACAATGCTTAAAATCGGCAAGGGATTCGAGGCAGGACTGTCTGTTGTACTGTTAGCCATCATCTTAGATCGTTTCTCTCAACAATGGCTGAAAAAACGGAAAACGAATAAACAAGGAGCGTGATGGAAATGAAACAACGTCGCACAAGGTATTGGGTGCTGGCTGGACTTGTTGCTATGTTAGGCTGGACTTTGGCCGGATGCACTGGTACATCAAGCAGCACGGCCGGCAATGATGGAACCGCGAGTTCAACAGGTGATAGCATCGGGAAGCAGGTTGACTATAAGATTATCGGAATTGATGCCGGTGCAGGCATTATGCAATCAACAGAAGCAGCTCTTAAGGAATATGATCTGACCGATTGGAAGTTGATCGAAGGCTCCGGGGCTGCGATGACTGCCGCTCTGGACAAAGCAATCAAGAAGCAGGAGCCTATCATTATTACGGGCTGGACGCCGCACTGGATGTTCGCGAAGTATGAATTGAAATACTTAGAGGATCCGAAGGGTATCTATGGCGGCGATGAGCAAATTCATACGATTGCCCGCAAGAGATTGAAGGAAGATGAGCCAAGCGCGTACAAGACATTGGATCGATTCGAATGGGCGGCTGAAGACATGGCGAAGGTAATGGTGGACATTCATGATGGTCAGGAGCCGAAGGATGCAGCCAAGGCTTGGATCGAAGCGAATACAGACAAAGTCCAGGTTTGGACGAGCGGAGTCGACAAAGTTGAGGGTAAGAAGCTCAAGCTTGGATATGTGGCGTGGGATTCCGAAATAGCGAGTACAAATATCATTGCATCCGTATTAGAAAATGAAGTCGGGTATAAGGTCGATCTGATTCAGGTAGAGGCTGGTCCAATGTGGACAGGTGTTGCCAATGGCGACGTTGACGCAATTGTAGCAGCTTGGCTGCCTACTACCCATAAGGACTATTATGAGCGCTTCCAAAATAATGTGGACGATCTTGGACCGAATTTGAATGGTACCAAAATTGGGCTCGTCGTCCCTTCTTATGTTACTATTCAATCGATTGAGGATATGAAGAAATAGACCCCACATTATGGGCAGTTCCTGTCTGATAGATAGAGCGGAAGCATCGTACCGTGATATCCAAGCCATCGTAGATGATTATGCACATCGTAATGGCGAATACACGATACCATCATCCTTTTAAAAAAAGCGCCTGTGGCAAGGATCGGATTCCCGATTCAATGTCACATGGCGCTTCTTCAATTGCGTACATATAAGTTGTTATCCGTTAGCTTCTTCCTTGGTTCCATGAATCAAGGAACGGTGTCACTGATCCAACTGCCAACAAGGCAAGGCGATGCATCGCTCGCGTACACACCGTGTAGAACAGCTTGCGATCTGCTTCATTCCCATAAGCCTGCTCTTGCGCGTCAAATACAATAACTCCATCGAATTCAAGACCCTTCGCCAAGTAGGACGGGACAACCCATAGTCCGGATACGAACTGCTTCGTATGCTTCGATACCCGCTTCAATTGCGGGAAGCTGTGCTGCAAGCGTTCGTGAACCTGCGCCGCTGTCGCTTCATCCTTCGTAATAATTGCGATGGAAGCAAGCTCCCCTGCCTCTGTCCATGCCGATAGCTGCTTACTAGCTTGATCCAGCTGCTCCTCTTCGTCCTCGCAGCGAATGAGAATCGGCTCTTCACCCTCTCTACTGAAAGGCTCTACCTTCTCGCCATTCGGCAGCACACTGCTTGCGAGCTCCATAATATTGCGGGTGGAGCGATAGCTCTTGCGTAGTGTGATAACATCGGACTTCTTCTCTGAGAATACAGCTTGCAGCGCGGACGCAGACCCCATACGATTCGATTCGTAGATCGCTTGATTCCAATCGCCCAATATCGTGAAGCGGCTGCGTGGGAATAATCGAGTCAGCAGCGCATATTGGAACGGCGAGTAGTCCTGCGCCTCATCGATCACCACATGTCGAATATGGTTGAAGGTGTCGAATCCTTCTACACTTTCAATTAAATACAGCAATGGGGAAGCATCCTCAAATGGAATTATCCCTGATTCGAATTGATTTACTGCCCGCTGGCCAATTGCCCGTATCGTCTCCACGTCAATGGTTTCATTGACGCTCGCGATACCATCTGTCTGACGTGCCCAATGCTCAAGCTTGCGCATGCAGTCACAATACATCTCTTCCCAATCGACGAAGCGAAGCTCCTTCGCCTGCTTGCGGAACCGCTTCAACCACTTGTTCACCTGCTTGCGGCTCAAGTCGCGAAGCTCTTCTTCCGTCCCTAAATAGTTCGGCTGCTGCTGCAGCTTGCGATAGACACGCTTCTGTTCCTTCACTGCCCAAGCACGAAGCTGTTCCAGCAGCCAATCTCTCAGCTTGTCCATCCGAGCAGGCAATGACCAATCCGCAAGCTGGCCATAGAATTGCTCCGCAAGCTGTTCGGTGCTAATAATCGTCCGCTTCGGCGTTCCGAAGCGAATGAAGCGCATGCCTTCCCGCTGCAATGATTCAATATAGCGATCGAGGACCTGCTGATAACCCGCCGAAGCTTTCCATCTTGCCGCAGCCGCTTCGACTCTTGCCTCTCTAGAAGCTGTCCAGCGTTCCATGCCCTGCATGAGGCGTTCCGTCTGGTCATAAATGTCCTCAATATTACGCTCGGTGACGAGGCGATGCTCGATATAAGATTGGAACGTCGTCTGCGTCATATTCTCCTCGCCAAGCTCAGGCAATATGCTGGACACGTAATCGTTGAATAGATCATTCGGTGAGAATAAGATAATTTGCTCGGAACGCATGCTGCTGCGATATTTGTACAGCAGGTACGCAATTCGCTGCATAGCTGCTGACGTCTTGCCGCTTCCTGCCGCTCCCTGCACTATAAGCACATCATGCAGGTCATCCCGGATAATCGCATTCTGCTCGCGCTGTATCGTGCTGACGATACTCTTCATCTTCGTGTCAGCGCTCCGCTTCAGCATCTCCTTCAGCATGTCGTCGCCGATCTGAATACCGGTATCGAAGACAGCCTCCAAGCGGCCATTTCGAATAAGAAACTGACGCTTGAGCGTCATCTCTCCTTCAATAACTCCTGCTGGAGTCCGATATTGCACCGGACCTGGCGCATAATCATAGAACAACCCGGCAATCGGCGTACGCCAATCATAAACAAGATGTTCTCCGCTCTCTTCATCCGACACGGACATGAGACCGATATAGACTGGTAGTGTCTCCATGTCTCCATCTTCTATAAAGTCAACGCGCCCGAAGTAAGGCGCCTGAATATGCTTGCGCAGCTTGTTCAGCCATTTGGCTGCATGCTTCTGTACGCGTTCGTGACTTGCCAAGTCCTTCGCCTGCTGCATGATGCTCACATACGTCTCGAACATCTCGTCATTATCGACCGATACCTCGTCCCAGAATTGGCGCTTCATCTCCACAATTTCTGCTTGACGTTCCTCAGCGGTCGCTTCTAATGCAGCGATCTGGCGATCCATTAAGCGAAGCACGCCTGTTAGATATAATTCTTCCTCATCCCTCATGGATGGTTGTTCGTTCACCTTGCAACTCCTTTCCGCCTGCTGGCCGATTCGAATCCTCTTCGGATCTGTATCGAAAAGTACTATTATATCCTAAACTTAGGCCCCATGTAACGTCCCTGCACTTTCATTTGCATTCTCCGCATCATCTAAGTGAAGAATGACCGTTTCAAGCGCCTTCACCACATCATCCTGCGACATGCTCGGCATGTTGGAATAACGAGCTGCCTGTACGGGCAAAAAAGGGATATGAATAAATCCGCCGCGCTTATAATTTGGATCTTGCTGCTCATTAAGAAGGTGCATCAGCTGGTAAAATATCGCATTACACACGAACGTTCCAGCTGTATAGGAAATCGAGCAAGGGATGCCCTCTTCTTGTACAGCCGCGCGAATTGCCTTCAAAGGCATACGGGCCCAATAGGCAACTGGCCCATTCTCGACAATGGCTCCATCGGTTGGCTGCGCCCCATCATTATCAGGTATGCGTGCATCCTTCAAATTTATGGCTACACATTCCAGCGTAATATCCGGTCTGCCTCCGGCTTGACCGACACAGATCACGGCTTCCGGTTTCACTTGCTCCATTGCTTCCGCCAGCACGGTTCCCGCCCGCTCGAACGAGGTTGGAAGCTGGATGGCATGAACGTCGTAACGTCCAATACTGCGACCATGAAGCAGCTTAACTGCCTCCCAAGAAGGATTAATCGTTTCATTGCCAAATGGGTCAAACCCTGTGATGATTACTGTGTTGCTCATCGATACAGCACCCCGCTCTGTTTTATTTTCAATACGTAGGAAATATGCTATTCTTGTCAACGAATGTGAAAGGAGATACATACCATGTCACAACTAGATATTTCATCCCTCATCCTGCTCGGATTTGCAGGACTCGGCATTGTAAGCGGCAATTCTACCGTTACGATCGCAATGGTCGTTCTTCTGCTGCTCCGCGTGACGAACATGCAGAGCTTATTCCCTTGGATTGAGAAGTACGGACTAACCGTTGGCATCATTATCTTGACGATCGGAGTCATGGCACCGATTGCAAGCGGCAAGATGTCCATCGATACGATCGCGCAATCCTTTATGAATTGGAAGTCGCTGTTAGCTATCGCCGTCGGAATCCTCGTTGCGTATTTGGGAGGCCGCGGCGCCCAATTAATGACTCAATCTCCAACTGTGGTCGCTGGTCTGCTCGTAGGCACCGTCCTTGGCGTGGCCTTGTTCCGCGGTGTTCCGGTCGGCCCTCTCATTGCTGCAGGCATACTGTCTTTGCTGCTCGGGAAATCATAACGATGACCTCGAATCATCTTCATCATACGATGATTCCTGATATACGGCAAATCACCTATTAGGGCTATTTTTCTCGCATAGCAGCTGTTTTAGCTGCCGCATATTAGCAGTTAAACAGCATATATGATCGATGGGATTAGGCACTTCAAATGTTAAATTTGTGCAACAAAACGATTGACAATATTTCATCCACAGTGCTAGAATCAACAAGCAGACAGGACGATAACAATGAATCGTCCAACTAAATTGATGCAGAAAGGCAGGTAAACTCCATGTTGACAGTACAATTGCTAAATCAACACATTGATAACGCAGCTCAAGCAATTTCATATCAGTGGAGCCCTGCTGAACCGAGCGATCTGACTGGTTTCTAACCATTAGATCGAACGGAAGAATGAATCCATTTCGATAGATCATGAGGTACTGATTGGGTAATCGCCAATCAAGTGCCATGATGGATTTCGGATCGTGGAATCAGGATTGGACAACGGGCGCTCACCGCTCGTACATATGACCTTATTCATCAAGGGATATCGTTTACGAACGGTATGCCCTTTTTTTATTGTCTTACGATCAATCTGCAACAAATGACAAAGGATGTGAATGTATGTTTTCCGTACTAGGAAAGCTCGGCTGGTTCTTTAAAGAACACAAAACGAGATACTTAATCGGGGTAACCCTGCTCATCGCAGTAGGCATACTTGAACTTCTGCCTCCCCGACTGCTTGGTAATGCTATCGATGAGATCGTAACAGGTGCGATCACGTGGCAATCTCTTACGAAGTACCTATTTTACATTCTCGGTTCCATGGTGATCATTTATGGAATTACGTATGTATGGATGTATCAAATCTTCGGCGGAGCCAACCTTGTGGAGCGCAAGCTGCGCTCCAAGCTGATGCGCCAGTTCTTGAAGATGACGCCTCCGTTCTTCGAGAAGAATCGTACAGGCGACTTAATGGCCCGATCAACGAATGACCTGCGTTCCGTTGCCATGACAACTGGCTTTGGCATGCTTACCTTGACCGACTCGACTGCATTTCTCGCGACCGTGCTAGTCGCAATGCTTATTATGCAGTGGAAGCTGACACTTGCGGTGCTGCTCCCGCTGCCCTTCATCGCCATCGCAATGAAGATATTCGGCAAGAAGATTCATGAGCGCTACACCATTGCACAGGATGCGTTCGGCAAAATGAATGATCAGGTGCTCGAATCAGTTGGCGGTGTGCGCGTGCTTCGCGCCTATGTACAAGAGAAATCAGATGAACAGCACTTCCGCAACATCGTACAGGACGTGTATGAGAAGAATGTCGCTGTTGCCAAAATTGACGCGTTGTTCGATCCGGTTATTCGCTTGTTTATCGGACTTAGCTATATGATCGGGCTTGGATTCGGTGCTTATCTGATTATTCATAATGAGATGACACTAGGTGAATTGCTGACATTCAATATGTACCTCGGATTTATGATCTGGCCAATGTTTGCCATAGGAGAACTTATCAATGTTATGCAGCGCGGGAATGCCGCAATGGATCGGGTAAACGAAGTTCTTCATTACACCCCAGATGTACAGGATGCAGCGCAACCGAAGGAAGTCGATGTTCCAGCGACTTTTACTTGGAAGCATTACAAATTCCAGTATCCATCGTCGACGGTGCCTAATCTGGAGGACATTTCACTTACGCTGCGCAAAGGTCAGACGTTGGGCATTGTCGGGCGTACCGGCAGCGGCAAGTCAACGTTCATTAAACAATTGCTGCGGGAATACCCGATTGGAAATGGTCAGTTCTTAATTAATGATGTGCCGCTCGATCAAATTCCAATGGATCAACTCCACAGCTGGATCGGTTATGTGCCGCAGGAGCAAATTCTATTCTCAAAGACCGTGAAAGAAAATATTCTACACGGTTCAGAACACGGTACGGAACAAGATGTGATGAATGCCATCGATACGGCCTCCTTCACACATGACCTTCCTACCCTGGTCAACGGTATCGACACGATCGTTGGTGAGAAAGGTGTGGCGCTGTCTGGCGGTCAGAAGCAGCGCGTATCTCTGGCACGTGCCTTCATTAAAGACCCAGAAGTGCTTATTTTGGATGATGCCCTCTCTGCGGTAGATGCACGGACAGAAGCGAATATTATTAAGAATATTCGTGAGCAGCGTGCCGGCAAGACGACACTCATTACAACACACCGTCTGTCTGCCATCGAGCATGCAGATATGATTATTGTCATGGATGACGGACGCATCGTCGAGCAAGGCACGCACGAGCAACTGCTCCAGCAAGGCGGCTGGTATAAGGAACAGTATGACCGCCAGCAATTGGAGTCTGGATTGTAAGAAGGGAGGAAATACAACGTGGAAATAGAACAACAAAAAGAAGCGCCTCGTCATGTAGGCAGACGATTATGGCGCTATGCGTTGAAATATAAAGGTACATTCATACTTGCACTACTCATGTTGGCGCTGGCCGTGGCGGCAGAGCTGTCCGGCCCATTCATCGCCAAGACGATTATCGATAAGCATATCTTGGGGATTGAGAAGCCCTATTATGAAGTTAATACGCTAGCAGAGGGTGCCATCACATACGAAGGACGTACCTTAAAGCGCGAGGATCGTTTTGAGCCTGGCGAGGAGAAAGGCGCCGAAGCACGCATTCTGCAAGTCGGCTCCCAATTCCTATTCGTAAATGGACACATTCCTGAACAAGCAACGGGTGATCGGATATTCAAGGATGGAACCTTGACGATCGGAACGGGCGATAAGGCTTATAGCTCCCCTGCTGTCGTCATGTCTCTGCAAGAGATATTGCATTTCTACGAGCCGGAGATTGCAAGCATCGTGAAGTTGATGGCTCTCTATTTTGGATTGCTTGTTGTGAGTATCTTCATGAGCTTCGGCAAGACACTTGGCTTACAGACGGCTGCGAACCGAGTTATTCGAACACTTCGCGGCGATGTCTATGCCCATGTGCAGCGTCTGCCAATCCCGTACTTCGATAACCTGCCCGCAGGGAAGGTTGTCTCACGTGTAACTAATGATACCGAAGCAGTGAAAGACTTGTTCGTCTCCGTACTGGCGAATTTCACATCCGGGATCATTACGATATCCGGTATTTATGTCGCACTGTTCATCTTGGATGTAAAGTTGGCGCTCGTCTGCATGTTCGTGCTGCCACTTATCGTATTGTGGGTTATTCTGTACCGTAAGTTCGCAACTCGCTACAACAAGATCATTCGTTCGCGACTGAGCTCCATTAACGCCATGATCAACGAATCGATCCAAGGGATGCCTGTCATTCGTGCATTCCGCCGTCAGCGTCACACAATGGATGAATTCAATGCCATGAACGACGAGTATTTTACGTACCAGAATAAGATGTTGAACTTGAATGCATTCACCTCGCACAACTTGGTTAATGTATTGCGCAACATCGCATTTGCGGTTGTCCTCTGGTATTTCGCCGGGGCTTCCTTGAACGGCTCCGGGATCATCACGCTCGGCGTGCTGTATGCATTCACAGATCTGTTGAACCGCTTGTTCCATCCCATTATCGGAATGGTGAACCAACTGGCCAATCTCGATTCATCCATCGTCTCGGCTGGGCGCGTCTTCGAGCTCATGGATGAATATGGCGAAGAGCTCGACGAAGGCTCCATGCCGCGCTATAAGGGGCATGTTGAGTTTGACAGCGTCTCCTTCGCATATAAGGAAGATTACGTCTTGAAGAACATCAATTTCGAGGCGAAGCCAGGACAGACGGTTGCTCTCGTCGGCCATACTGGTTCCGGAAAGAGCTCAATAATGAACTTGCTCTTCCGTTTCTACGACCCGCAAAAAGGGGAAATCCGCATTGACGGTACGCCTATCACGAGCGTTCCGAAGCAATGGATTCGTGAGCATATGGGAATCGTGCTGCAAGATCCGTTCCTCTTCACCGGAACAATCGCCAGTAATGTCAGTCTCGGCGATCCGCGCATTTCGCGCCAACAGGTGGAGGACGCCTTGAAGGCCGTCGGCGCAGATCGAATATTGAAGCAGCTTCCGAACGGTATTGATGAGCCCGTTATCGAGAAGGGAAGCACACTCTCAGCCGGACAGCGTCAGTTGATTTCCTTCGCCCGTGCTCTAGCGTTCCAGCCTTCCATCTTAATCCTGGATGAGGCAACTGCGAACATTGATACGGAGACAGAGGCTCTGATTCAAGAGGCACTCGATGTATTGAAGCGTGGACGTACCACATTCATCATCGCCCACCGCTTATCGACGATTCGCAGTGCGGATGTGATTCTTGTGCTCCATCGTGGTGAGATTGTAGAACAAGGCTCCCATGATGAGCTTATGGAACTGCAAGGACGTTACTATAAGATGTACCAGCTCCAGCAAGGTTCAGTCGCTGCACCTATAGAGCATGCCGCAGCAGTTTCATCCAGTACGAACCTTGGAACGCGTTCGGCTTCTGCTGTCCCTACGACCTAATCGATCATGCTCAATAAGAAGAGCGTTCACTACGTCTGCATAAGCAGACATGGTGAACGCTCTTTCTGATCGATACAATCATTTAACGCAGGGAACACTTATTTTTAATAAAGTGGATTTGATTCTCTACTCGATTGAGTTCCTGCTCCAGATCATAAGACATCCCTCCAATCGCCTTTGAACGAAGCGATTCAAGTTCTGCCTTAAGCTGCGGCAAATCGGTACTTGCCTGAGAGCAGGAATAGTCGCTCTCCAGATTCAGATGATCCATCGTTTTGGCATCCTCCTTGAAAGGCGTTAGACAACAGGAACGGCAATACTTCATAACTGCAATATCGAGGATAAGTCAACATGATTGCTGTATACATGCTTAATTGCTGTTGCAATTACTTGTGTTTGCCTTTTGCATTATTGGCATCTGAAGTACGCGTCGTCGTATTTTGACGGGAATGTCCTTGTTGTTTATGTGCCATTTGTTTACACTCCTTTGTCTTGTACTTTGTCATCTGCTATCCATGAGTTGAGAAGGTCAGCGTTGCACGCAAGTTCATTCCTTCATCCGGAGTACGAGGCATCAGGCATCATATAATGAATGAGTATCCGTCTAGCCTTGCTGCTTCGGAATCTGGTTCAAGCTTGCTGCACGGTGGGCAATCTTGCCGGTCTTTGGAGTTATCTGCTCCTCCATGATGCTGGCATGATTCTGTTGTTGATGAATTCGCTGCGCTTTGTTATGCGGCATATCACTCACCTCCACTTATAGACTTCCCTCTTATCTCACATTTATAACGTCTTAAGGCGATCTAATTCCTGTAGGATCTCTTCAAGTATCTTCAAACATAGCTTGGTACTATCCTCCGAGCACAACCCGATCATCCACGAATTTCTCCCCACGAACACGCTCGAACTCGCGAAGCAAGGAATCTACCGTTAATGTCTGCTTCGACTTCGATGGAATATCAAGCACGATTTTCCCCTTATCCATCATGATAAGGCGATTGCCTAGCCGAATGGCCTGCTCCATGTTGTGTGTCACCATGAGTGTAGTAAGCGCTGATGCTCGCACAATCTCTTCTGTTAGACGAGTAATAAGCTCTGCACGGCCAGGATCAAGGGCTGCCGTATGCTCATCAAGCAGCAAGATACTAGGCTGCGTGAACGTGGCCATCAATAAGCTTAAGGCTTGGCGCTCACCGCCAGATAATAATCCCACCTTAGCGTTCAAGCGATTCTCCAAACCAAGCTTAAGTCTGGACAATTCCTCTTTGAACAAGGTTCGGCGAGCGCGCGTAACACCGAATCCCAGCCCCCGTCTCGTTGCACGGCGCAGGGCAATGGACATATTTTCCTCAATCGTCATATCCGGTGCCGTTCCAGCCATCGGGTCTTGGAACACACGACCGATCCAGCGACTCCGGCGATGTTCTGACATGGATGTTACCTCATGACCATCTAACGAGACGCTACCTACATCAGGTGCAATCACTCCGGAAATAATATTCATTAGGGTCGATTTGCCTGCACCATTGCTGCCAATAACCGTAACGAAGTCGCCAGGTTGTAAATGCAGTTGAATATGAGATAATGCCATCTTCTCATCAGCCGTATTCGCATTAAAAAACTTACTTACTTGATTGACATGCAGCATCTCTATTCACCACCCTTTTGAATCATCTGGATAGCCCGAAGCTTGCTTGCACGACGTTGATTCCATGACTTGCGAATCATCGGTATCGTTAAGGCAATAATAACGATAATTGCTGTGAGCAGCTTCAAATCGGTTGCATTCATTTGCATTCGCAAAGCAATTGCGATAATGACCCGATACAGCACAGCACCTAGCACCACAGCTAGCGTAGCACGCATGATCGTGCGATGGCCAAATATCGCCTCACCGATAATGACAGAGGCCAGCCCCACAACAATCATGCCTACCCCAGATTGGATATCCGCGAACCCTTGGGATTGCGCGACAAGTGCGCCTGATAGAGCAACAAGTGCATTCGAGAGACTGACGCCAAGAATAATCGTATTGTCGGTATGCACACCGAAGCTGCGAATCATCCGCGGGTTGTTCCCCGTCGCGCGCAGTGACAAACCAATTTCCGTACGCAAAAACCAGTCCAGACCAAATTTAATAAGCAGCGCAAATGCTCCCATTACCAAAAGCAGCGTAAGTCCATGCGATAGAGGCGTCAGCAGCGTTTCATTCTGCATCAGGCCAATATTGGCCTTGCCCATAATCCGCAAATTAATGGAATGCAAAGCAATCATCATCAATATGCCAGATAGAAGTGCGTTGATCTTCCCCTTCGTATGAATAAGACCCGTAATCATGCCTGCAATTCCACCACCGAGAAATGCAAGCAGCGTACCAATCCAAGGCGATATGCCCGAAGTTATTGATAATGCAGCGATCGCTGCACCCGTCGTAAAGCTTCCGTCTACCGTTAAATCCGGGAAATCAAGTATGCGAAATGTTAAGTATACCCCTAACGCCATTACAGCATATAACACGCCTAACTCGGCCGATTTCAGCATCGCTAATCCAAATCCATCCACGAGCCATCGCTCCTTCCTCGATTCGTATAAATGAACGAACGGCCCGTATCGAAATCAACCCGAACGACCACTATGATTGCGGTCGCCAAGCCGTTATCGTACAGGCCGTATGTATTACGGCTGCCTGCATACACGTGATGCATATAAGAGCCTCATGGAAACTGTTCGGTAAAGCATGTTGATGCCCTCATTCGCCATGTGCTCGTGCAGCGAAGCAGTGCCTTCCGTCGTTATTGGAACAAGTTCTCTGGCTTGGCCTGCTGCTTCATCGCATCCGATACATCGAATCCTTGAGCAGCTGCTGCCTTCAGGTTCAACGCCAAATCGAGAGATTCAGGAATACGAGCAGAAACATCAGCCGGTTTCTTGCCGTCCTTAAGGATTTCAACAGCCATCTTGCCGGTCGTATAACCTAGATCGAAATATTCGAAGCCGAAGGAAGCAACACCGCCGTTCTTTACTGAGTCTTTCTCTGCAACGAACACCGGAATCTTATTGTCATTGCCCACACCAATAACTGAGTTCAACGCACTTACGACTGTATTATCAGAAGGAACATAAATGGCCTGTACCTTGCCAATAAGCGATTCCGCAGCTTGCTTCACTTCTGAGCTATTCGTTACGGGAGCTTTGACGACCGATAGCCCGAGCTTTGTTAGAGCTTCCTCAGCTTTCTGGACATTGACAACAGTGTTTTGCTCGCCCTCATTTGCGATGATGCCTACTGATGCAATATTTTTGACGTTGTCCTTAATGAACTCCATCAGTTTGGAGATCGCTTCAGGGTGCAGATCTGTCGTTCCTGTCACATTGCCGCCCGGGCTCTCCATGCTCTGTACAAGACCTGCTCCTACAGGATCCGTAACCGCCGTAAACAGCACAGGAATATCCTTCGTCTCCTTCGCTGCAGCTTGAGAAACCGATGTGCCAATCCCTAAAATGAGATCCACTCCGCCCGTCGCGAATTTCTGCGCGATCGTAGCTGCATTTGTCTGATCACCCTGAGCATTCTGATAATCCAGTACTAAGTTCTCTCCTTCGACATAACCATTATCCTTTAATGCTTGAACGAAGCCTTTATAGGCCTCATCGAGGGATGCATGATTGACAACCTGGGTAATGCCAATTTTGACTTTCTTGCCTTCAGCAGAGCCCTTAGCTTCTCCGCTCCCTTCACTAGTGGCATTATTGGCAGATCCACCATTCCCACATGCAGCTGCAAACAGCATCAGAAGCGACATCATTGCAGCCATAACAAGATGACGACGAGATTTCATCATGACCATTCTCCCTTTCACATCATAAATTCTTGTAAACTATCATTTTTTCTTGGTTCACCACAACACTATTGTTGTTAGCAGTGGTCAATTTCAACAAAAAATGATTTATCGCGTAAAAGCATAAAACCACAAAAGCTTAAAAGCATGATCCAAGTAACGCGTTATAGGCATATTGTACCTACATATTCCAACTCGTCAATAATAACGTTTGATAAATATGGCATTTTCTAGTATTTTATTTCATTTTTTTGTGTTTTTCTCTACTTTTTAAATAATCGCTGTCCTACATATAAAACAGCCACCCCTTCAGACATCGTAGTTTGAAAGAGTGGCTGTCATGTATGATTGTTTTCAAATGTATTTCTAAGCATGAAACACAAGCAGAACAAGGTGCATCAGGAAGCCTCGAGACTTATCCGCTTCCTACGATATTCAATTTCAGCAAGAAGCATATCGACAAATGTAGCCTCCAATTGCATACGAACAGCTTCCTGATAAGCTTCTTGTAGTGATTCGTCGGTCAATAACGTGTACATAACGTGTAGATTATACCCCTTTGTTCACGTCTCTGTAATCACGTCTGCGTGCCACGCCATCCGCATAGGCCGCATCTACGACCGCATCACGAACCTTCGGCACAACTTGTGCATTAAAGACGCTCGGAATGATATAAAGTTCATTCAGCTCATCGGCAGGTACAACTTCAGCAATTGCATGTGCCGCTGCCAGCTTCATACGTTCTGTCACCTTGGACGCACGGCAATCCAGCACGCCGCGGAACAGCCCTGGGAAACAGAGAACATTATTGATTTGGTTCGGGTAATCCGAACGACCTGTTGCAATAATGCGAGCAATATCTTCGATTTCGTCCGGATCGATTTCTGGAGTCGGATTGGCCATAGCAAATACGATTGGGTCGGAAGCCATTGTCATGACATCCTCTCTCTTCAATACACCTGGCCCGGATACGCCGATAAATACATCCGCACCTCGGATAACATCACTCAGAGAACCGCTCTCCAAGTTCGGATTTGTCTTCGATGCGTACCGATTCCATGCTTCATTTTCATACACGGTATCGCGTACTAGCGCACCCTGACGATCGACACCAATGATATTCACAACTCCTGCTGTGAGCAGCATCTCCGTGCATGCCATTCCGGCTGCACCTACGCCGCACAGCACAATCTTGCAATCCTCGATCGACTTGCCAACGATGCGCAGCGCATTGAGAATTCCCGCCAGCATGACTACAGATGTACCATGCTGATCATCGTGGAAAATAGGAATATCCAATTTCTCGCTTAATCTCTGCTCAATTTCAAAGCAGCGCGGTGCCGATATGTCTTCCAAGTTAATGCCGCCAAATGCCGGCGCAATCGCTTCAATCGTTCGTATGATTTCTTCCGTGTCCTGCGTATCCAGACAGATCGGGAAAGCATCTACATTGGCAAACTGCTTGAACAGCATTGCCTTCCCTTCCATAACTGGCATTGCTGCCAGTGCTCCAATATTGCCAAGCCCCAGCACTGCCGTTCCATCCGAGATGACGGCAACCGTATCCCGCTTAATCGTCAGCGTATAGGCGCGGTTAGGATCTTCGTGGATGGCCATACATACACGGGCAACACCTGGCGTATACACGCGTGACAGATCGTCACGGTTACGAATCGGTACTTTCGGGGTCATTTCAATCTTACCGCCGAGGTGCATCAGGAATGTCTGATCCGAGACGTTCACGATCGTAACACCCTTCAGCTGCTTCAACCGCTGTACGATGCGATCACCAACACTGCCATCATACACATTGACCGTAACGTCTCGTACTGTAAATGCCGGTGTGCCGCGAATGACGTCTATCGCAACAATATCCCCGCCGCTCTCGCCGATTGCTGCTGCAATCTGAGCAAATGTACATACATGCTTGTCAATTTCCATTCGAATAATAATATTCGTGCTTGAACCTAGTGACTTGGCCATGGCTTGCACTCTCCCCTGAATCAACTGCTTCCTTAACGTTACAGACGTTCCAGTATACTAGCCAACAATGCAGTTCGACGCGGCAACTCATGCAGCCAAATAAATTCCGACGGTGAATGTGCGCCATCTCCGCGCACACCTAATCCATCGAGCGTTGGTGCTCCACATGCTGCTATGAAATTCCCGTCGCTTACACCGCCCGTGCTTGTCTCCTCCAACTCCAAGTTCAATTGTTCTTTCGCTGCTTCTCTAGCTATCTGATACAGCTTCGCAATCGAATCTGTCCGCTCCATAGGGGGACGATTCATGTCTCCAGTCAATCGGAGACGAACATCGGGATGAATTGAAGTAAGTCCATGAATCCTCTCTACAAATCGATTGAAATCTTCCATCGTCCGGACGCGCACATCAATGTCTGCTTCGGCATAATCGGCTACCACATTGGCTCCAATCCCACCGCTTATTTTACCAACGTTCACATGTATGCCGCGTTCTGGGTCCGACATGCGGTGAAGTTGAATAATTTGATGTGCTAACTCTTCGACCGCAGATACGCCCGATTCGGGATTGACACCCGCATGTGCTGCTTGACCCTCAACAGATAGATAGAATCGACCACTACCCTTGCGAGCTGTCTTCAATGCTCCAGTAGGCTCCATCGGCGGCTCTAGCACGAAGGCCGCCTCGCATTCTCTCGCATAGAATTCAATCCATTGTCGCGAAGTTGGACTTCCAATTTCTTCATCACTATTAATTAATAACACAATTGATAGCTGTTCGGGAAGTCTGTTTGTAAATTGTAGAATTTTTATCGCAAATAATGCTTGGATCAAGCTCGCCTTCATATCATATACACCAGGCCCGTAAGCTCGTTTGCTGTCTACGCGGAATGGCCTTCTCTTCGTCTCTCCCGCAGGCCATACGGTATCCGCATGGCCCACGAGCAATATGTTCCTCGAACCGCTGCCTACGCGAACGACGAGTCTATCTCCATATCTATCATTCGGAACTCGTTCTACTACTGCTCCAAGTTCCTTCTTGAAGCAATCCTCATACCAATCTATCATCCGGTCGGTTAACTCTTTATTCGTTGATGGGGAATCCATATTCACACTCTGCTCCAGCAGGGCAAGCATTTCGGGCAGCCACCGTTCCAATTGCTCTATGAATTTCATATCTACTTTACCTGCCTTAATGGGATTGCGAATTGGAGCCGAACAATCGATCCAATCCGTATACCCGTTCTAAGATGAAGATAAATACGAGACTTAGCAATATCATGATGGAAGAAATAGACGCGACAAGCGGTGTTAACGATTCCTGCATATAATTGAAGATAGCCATCGGAAGTGTTGTCGTTGATGGAGATATTAAGAATAAGGATACCGTGACATTATCGAATGACGTCAGAAACGCAAACACCATTCCTGAGAAAATAGCAGGCCGGATAACCGGCAGGGTAATGTCCCAAAACGTGCGAATCGGATTTGCACCTAAAATAGCCGCAGCCCGCTCCAATGTATAATCGAAGGAACTGAGCCCGGTCAGCACAAGTCGTACGACGTATGGAACCGAGATCAAGATATGAGAGAGCAGCAACCCCGTAAAGGTACCGGCAAGTCCGATTCTCGTAAAAAATAGAAGTGCAGATATCCCTATAATCAAGGAAGGTACTGTCAATGGGGACAAGAGCAGCGCGTTGATCGCTCCACTCCCCTTGGGCTTATATTTGTGCAGTGCGAATGCAGCCAGCGTACCAATGATTGTTGCGATTACGGCTGTAATGGATGCCAGCTTCACACTTACCCAAAAAGACTCAATGAACTCTGGACGGTCAAAAATTTTCACATACCACTGCAGCGAAAAGCCCTCTGGTGGAAAGCGAAGTACCCCCGTCGAAGTAAATGAAGTGGGCACGATAATAAGGAGCGGCGATATGACCATTAGAACGACGAGAAACGTAATGATGCCAAGCGGCGAAATTCGAATTCGTCTCGATTCGTTCATCATGACGAGAACACCTCCTTATATCGTTTCGTCTCAACCAATCGTGTAAATAGAGCCACGAGGCCAAGCGTCGAGCCAAGAAGCAAAAAGGCAAGCGCTGCGCCAAGCGACCAATCATAGGCAGCCATCATCTTCTCGTAGGCGATAACCGGCATTACCTTCACAGATGTCCCCCCCATAAGTGCAGGCGTGACAAAGGCACTCATCGCCAAGCTGAACACAAGCGTCGTGCCGGCAAATATGCCAGGCATGCTTAGCGGCAGCGTCACACTGAAGAACATCCGCGAACGGGAAGCACCTAGTATCCCTGCGGCCTTATACAGGGAAGCATCTACTGCATATAGGCTCGTTGCAATCGCAAGTACCATATAGACAATTAATGAATCTGCAAGACCGATAACGACGCCAAGTTCGTTGTACAACAGACGCAGCGGTTTCTCAATTACTCCTAGCGAGATAAGGGTGTTATTAATGAAGCCATTGTCGCCTAAAATGACCACCCAGCCGAAATTCCGGATGACGACGCTAATAAGATGAGGAGAAATAATGAGAAACGTAATGAATCCCCGCATTTTGGGCGTTGCCTGCGCCATATACATGGCTACGGGATAGCCAAGTAGCAGGCACACGATAACTGTGTACAGACTAAGCTTGATTGTCCGCCACAGCACCTCTACATAGTATGGATCTTGAAAAAATAATACATATTGCTCCAGTGTAAATGCACCGGTTCCTCCATCTTCACGAATGCTAATTACGAACATGTACAGCATCGGCAGTACAAATACACCCAGTATCACGATCAGGCTGGGAACAAGCAGCAGTAGAGCTGCCCAAGACTTACTTCCTGCGGGCTTCGCCATATGCTAGCCCTCCTTCCGCGGGAAGACGATGACATCTTGCTCATCCCATGTAAGCTTCACCAGCTGTTCGTCTGACACATGCTGATGACGACGCTGGGAATGAGTTCGCACACTGATCAAACCATCGGCTGTTCGTACAACCATCTCTCCATACGAACCAAGGAAGGACACCAGCGAAACAGCTCCATGCGAGCAATTGGATTCATTCGAGGAATCTCCAGCTTCCGATCGTGCTGCTTCCATTCGAATATGTTCAGGCCGGACATAAGCGAGCACCTGCTCTCCTTCCTTGAACGAGTACCCATTCCGTTCAGCCTTTAGCCTTATTCCTCCTGCTGTACGCAGCTCCCCCCAATGATCGTTTACAGCAACGACAGTAGCTTCGAAGCGATTGGATTTGCCAATAAACTCATGCACGAACGCTGAGGCCGGCTCATGATAGATTTGCTCAGGAGTCCCAATCTGCTCTACAGCTCCGTGATCGAGCACGACAATTCGATCAGAGAGATACATTGCTTCTTCTTGATCATGTGTGACAAATATCGTCGTTACGCCGATTTCCTGCTGCAGACGCTTCATTTCCTCCCGCAATTCCTCTCTTAGCTTCGCATCGAGATTACTAAGCGGTTCATCCAGCAGCAGCAGTGACGGCTCCGTCACAAGTGCCCGTGCGATAGCGATCCGCTGCCGCTGTCCTCCTGACAATTGCTTCGGATATCGATCAATGACATGCGGAAGCTTCACGAGATCAAGCACCTTCTTCACGCGATCCGCCATCTCCGATTTCGATGTCTTTCTCAGCTTCAAGCCGTATGCAACATTTTCTCCGACTGTCATATGCGGAAATAACGAGTACGTCTGAAATACCATGCCGAGATCTCGTTTATTCGCAGGAACACCGCGCATGGATTTGCCTTTGATTCGCAGTTCTCCTCCATCCGGTTCTAAGAAGCCGGCGATCATATTCAACGTCGTCGTCTTCCCACAACCCGAGGGACCGAGGAAAGTAACACACTCTCCCCGTTCCACTCCCAAGTTGAAATTGTCAACGACGACCGTTCCACCGAAGCGCTTATGAACGCCCTGCAATTCTACGTCGTACGTGATCGTCATGAGCATATCCTCCATCCTGATTATCTATAAGTTATTTACCTACGAGAGGCGCTACTTCCTTATTGAACTGATCAAGCCATTGCTTCGTATTGTCACTAATGACACCATAGTCGAATTTCACAATTTTACTTTTATCAAAATCAAGCAGCTTCGCCGTATCCTCAGGCAGCTTCACATCAACAGCCGTGTTGTAATACAACTTCGTCGCGTACAGCGTCTGTACTTCGTCTGTCAGCAGGAAATCGATGAATGCTTTGGCCGCATTAGGATGCTTCGCACCCTTGATTAAGGAAGCGACATTCGGCACGATGTTGGCGCCTTCTTTCGGAATGACGAACTGCAAGTCCACGCCTTGATCCTTCTGTACGATACTTCTTGCCATCGTCCAAGCTGTATATGCCGCCGTGTTATTTTGCAAATTCTGCTGCAGCTGAGCCGCAGTCTTCGCGAATGTCGGCATATAACCTGCGATTGTCTTCAGTTTATCGAAGCCTCCAGCCATGTCCTTCTCAGAACCGCCATTGGCATAAGCAAGCATAATAGTTGCTGAACGGCCGAAGTTGCTCGACATTTCAGTCAGCGTAATATTTCCCTTCATTGCAGGAAGAGCAAGATCATTCCAAGACTCCGGTACAGGCAGTCCCTTCTCCTTCACCAGCTTGACATTGTATGAGATGCCCATTGGGGTATAGTTGACCGTTACGCCGCTGTTTTCATTGATCTTCAGTTGTTCGTCAACTTTGGACATGTTCGGAATCTGTGCAGGATCGAGTGCTTCCCATAGTCCCTTCTCGCGGCCTGCCTCCTGCTCGCCACCTTCAATGACGGCTACATCAATTTGCGGAGATCCCTGCTGCGCCGTGACCTTGGCCACAATATCTGTCGATACGCCCGATACATAGGACAGCTTTACGTCTGGGTATTTTTCATTGAACTTTTTGAAAATTTCGTCCTTCATCAAGGTCTCCACCGTAGCTCCATTCCCGGCGATAACCAATTCACCTTCCACAGACGAACCATTGGAACCGTTTCCATCTTTGCTGCTGGAATTTGAAGATCCGCAAGCAGCCAACAAAGAGCCGATCAAGGTTAAAGTTAATATCAATGATGCCCAGCGACGTGCTTTCATTGTATTCCTCCCCCAAATTTGTTCACTATTCGTGAACAGTGTTTATAATTGGTGAATCTTGGTTTGATTTTAGCATAGGGGCATGGTATGTTCAATATAGAACCATGAAATTTGTCACATTTTAACACAATTTGTATCCAGCACTCGCACAATTACTTGAACAACGCCATATTTCCATTTGTCAGCATCATGCCACCAATTGAAAATATCGGCTAGTACGATTATAGGAGAGAGAATATGGAGCACTATCTGTCATCCGTTCAGAAATGCTGTACACTGCTGAAGCTGTTTCTTCACGGATCGAAGGAATGGGGAGTCACGGATTTAAGCCGCGAATTGCAGTGGTCTAAGGGGGCTGTCCATAAAATGCTGACCACCTTGGAGAGCGAAGGACTGATCAAGCAGCATCCACGGACGAAGCTGTATTCATTAGGGTATACACTGCTGGAATTGGGAAATAAGGTAAAAAATGATGATGATATGGTCAGCTTTGCAAGACCTTACTTGCAGCAGCTCGCAGAATTGACGAAGGAGTCGGTATGCTTATGTATTCGCGATCAGCAGGACGCGATCTATGTCGACAAGCTCGACTCCCCGCTGCCAATCCGCTTCATCATTGATGCCTATCGGCGGTTTCCGCTCTATGCGACAAGTGCCTCGCGCGTTATTCTGGCCTATAGCCCGGAGTCGCTTCAGCAGGCCTTGCTTGAAGAGCCAATGACTGCTTTTACGAACTACTCCATCACGGAGCGCGAGCAAATGAGCGAGCGTCTTGCAAATATCCGTGAACGGGGCTATGAGATGAGCTCGAACATGCGCAATATTGGCGTAACCGGCATTGCTGCACCGATCTTCCATGGTGATGGCTCTGTACATGCATCTATTAGCTTAATCGGCCCGAGTGATCGAATGGAGCCTCATGTCGATCGCTGGATCAGCATGCTGCTGCAGGTGACCCAAGAGATGTCGCGCCTGCACGGCTTTAGTTAGACGCGTATCCTTGCAAGGAATGCATCGCCCTCATCATACATAAGGGAAGCAGGATTGAAGAGGAACCTTCCCCTTAATCCGCTTCCCTTATTGTTGTTCTTGCTATTAGATGAGCACGATTAGCATACCGTAACCGTTACTCACGGTTCAGTTCGAGCCACTGCGACCCGTCATGTTTATTGATCGTAAACGTGAAGCCTAGCATTTGCGACAGTGAGCGGAGCGGAACATATAATTGCCCATCCTTCACTTCTGGTGCTAGCGGCATGACAAGCGTCTGCCCACCAACCTTCGCCTGCTTGCTATTCATCGTTAGTTCCGCTACTGCTCCCGTAATATCATCAGTTATGGTCAGCTTCGTCTTGCCTTCCCATTTCAGCTTCGCATCGAATTCCTCCGTAATAAAGCGCAGCGGAACCATCATCGTTCCACTCTTCGTATACGGCAGCGCCATATCATCATAGAACCAGTCGTCATAGTTCGTCGTTGAGACTGGGATTGTCGTCCACTTCTTCGTTACTCCCACTTGCTTCAGCCATTTGTGCGCTACAGATGAAGGGTCGAAGTGTCTGAGCCACTTGCCAGGCGTCATCTCTGGATCTGTTAGGGATACGGAAGAGGAGAAATCCACGTCATCCACCTTCACATTACCATTTAGGTTGCTGTATTCGGTTGATTGGTTAATGGTAACCTTCTTGAACGGAGCGCCAGCAGAAGCCGGAACAGCGATCGCGAGCGATGCATTCAGCTTGCGAATATTCGATTCCTGATCTGCATACAGATCCAAGACGAGCTTCGTATCTGGCCCGAGCAGAACGGCCGCGTCCGGATTGCTCTTCACCCAAGCCTCATAACCTTGATCGAGCTGTGAAATGATGGATGGCAGCTGTTCCTTGAACATTTTGTACGCCGATAATCCAAATGCCTCGCCATCCTTCAGCATATCTGGAACCTCTCCCTCCATCTCAGGAGCTGCTTGCGATAGCGCAGCCGTTAGCATCGGTACGTACCACTTGCCCATTTCCAGAAACCAAGCCTTCATGCCCTCTTCGTCCTTCAGAGCAGATTGAAGCAGTTGCTTCACCCATGGCACCAGTTCATTGCCTCCGAATTCAATATGGAGCTGCGATAATGGCAGCGATTGTCCCATTATTTGCTCTGTGACTTGCTTTACAGATGCATTTTGAGGATTCGGTGCATGCTTGCCAAATAGCGTTATCGTAGATTCAGTAAAAGCCTTCAATTGCTTTGAAGCAGGTTGAACCGTAGATAAAAGTTGAGTATTCATATCATTGCTCATTACAATAGGGGATTTAGCTCCCTCCAGCTTAAGCACCATGCGATTGTCTTTCCAGCCAATCGTGAACGGAACCTCGTCGCTTGCCACCTTCAGCTTGCCACTCATCGAAAAACGCTGGGCATCCTGCGCCTTCACTTGAATTGTCAATTGCGCATCGTTGAATGCTTTTATCATTGCAGTATCATCATCTTGCAGCTTGCCAGATGCCGGCTCAAAATGAATGCTCATCGTCTGCTGTGCTTCATACGAGTTGATGTCCAGCTGCTTCTTCATGACCTTCGTCACATCAAGTCCGCCAATTGATTGACAGCCTGTTAGCAGCACAAGCACTGCCGCCATGCACATTGCTAACCACTTGCATGTTTTCATGTCCCGTTTCCCCTCTTTCCATTTCATATCGAATACCTGCCTTTACAATTCCGATCTGATACGTAAGCTGTATGTATCTCATGACCATTATGAAGGACATCGGAATACCGTGTAAAGAAATAATTCCAACAATATATCGGAGATCCCCTGTTGGCTGCAGTTACTCCTGCAATTACTCTAGTGGTTGTTCTTGTAGTTGTTCTTGTAGTTGTTCTTGTAGTTGTTCTTGTAGTTGTTCTTGTAGTTGTTCTTGCAATTCATCTGCATCTATATCAGCAGTCCTCCAACCGTCTCAATGCCTGAATAGAAAAAGCGCTGCCAGCTATATTCCAAGAATACAGCGGACAGCGCCAATTGTAGCAATGCCTATTCAATCATTCATATGGAAGTACTAGACATCTAATTAGCTATTTGTTCATTGTGGAAAATCACTGAACTCCGCTTCATTCCACATTGCAAATTACAGAACCTTGATTGGAGCCAAGCTCCACACTTCCTGATGGGTTGCTACAGCTTCTGGTTCCAAGGTAACAAGCGGCCCGAGTGACTCTAGTTCCAATATATGCTCGTTCGTATACAATTCAAAGGAGCAGCCCCCGTCCGGATAACTCGCACCAGAAATCGGTTCATAGCGCTTCTCAAAAACGATTCCATTTCTTGTATAAGACGCCTTGCCCTCCTCTTGAAGCATACCGAACTTGAACGCTTGCTTCAGGTGAGCAACTTGCTTCACTTCGATGCGTCGTTCTCCCCATGTCACCCGCTCATCATTCATAGCAGCATATGGCCACAGCGAAATGGAGCGGTTCGGGAGCAGGCCGGTATCTCTTGTAATCTGCGGAACAACAGCTGTACCACCCGGTGCCATAACCGTGATCGCCCACGGTGCCAGCTGAATCGGCCATGCTCCCTTATTGGCAATACGGTGGATGACAACGACGTCGTCTTGCTGAAAAATCAGCTCGATCTCCTTGGCGCATTGCGTCCATGGTTCTACCGGAGCAATCAATCTCACGCCTGACGCTGTTCGTACGTATTCAATAGGCCGATCATCCGGCGTGTACGTCCGTGGATAAGCTTCTGGACTTGCCCATAACCGATGCCCGCCGCGAAGCAGCCAACCGTCGCTGCCTAAGGCATGGAACGCTTCTCCCTCCTGGCGGATTGCCCCTTCACGATCCTCGAACAGCATATTTTCTTGACCGCATAAGCTGAAATGCATAATTCGGATGCCAAATGTTAGCGGCACAATTACCTCATAGGTTCCATTCTCTAGGTGCAAACTCTCGCCCCAGCGTTCATGCTGAATGGTATTCATCTGTAAAGCAGCCACTGCCGCTCCCCCTTCCGTCCTCATTCCCTTTTGATCTTCTCTCTATACTGCTTTAATGGCACTATTACGTACTCTACTATATATACGTTTCAATCGTTTATATTAACAATCAATAACACTCAGCAACACTCGTTAATCCTTATGTTTCACTATCACTTACATCTCAGTATTAACAGTATTAACAGAATTCAGTATCTCTTATATCGCAGTATTAATAGAATTCAGCATCACTTATATTTAAGTATCAATAGGATTCAATTGTTAATATTACGATGTCTTCCAAAATCCGCTCATGGCTTTACTTGCTCATACCCACATGCCATGGCGAAGCGGCAGAAGGCCTCGCGTCCCAACTCATCATGCTTGAATACGCCCGCTTGACCCAGTATGGTCACAAACTTATTGCCGATCTCATGCAAAATGACCTGTCTAGCCTTATCAACTGCCATAATCCCGTATTGATCCAGTAATTGATCCACCCAAACACGATGAGGATATAGGCTATCGGTTTCTTTCAGTTGATCCCTTGCCTCCATCCATTGTCCTTGTTCGGACAACAAAGTCGTAATCCGCTCAATATCTTGCTTCAGACGCCCTGGGAGAATCGCAAGCCCCATCACTTCAATTAAGCCGATATTTTCTCTCTTAATATGGTGATGCTCTCGGTGTGGATGGAATATGCCCTCAGGGTGAACCTCATCTGTGCGATTGTTGCGAAGCACCAAGTCCATCTCGAATAACGAACCCCGGCGCCTTACAATTGGCGTAATCGTATTGTGACGAATCGATTCCCCGTCACGAGTCGTACTCGCTGCAATCCCTACGCTGTCATCACTGTACAGCTTCCACTGCTCATAGATTTCATCCGCACATTGAAGCAGGACATCCGGCTGCTCACCTTGCAGGCGCAGCACTGACATCGGCCAGCGAACAATCCCTGCGGTTACGCCAGGGTATGCCGAATGCGTGAACCGAGTCTCGATCGGCGCTCGTTCAATTGGGAACGTATGTCTGCCCGCTTGGAAATGATCATGACTGAGGATCGATCCGCCTACAATGGGCAGGTCAGCATTAGAACCAATGAAATAATGCGGGAATTGCTCCGTAAAGTGCAGCAAACGTGCAAACGTATTACGCGTCAGCTTCATCGGAATATGCTCACTGTTGAAAATAATGCTGTGCTCGTTATAATACACATACGGCGAGTATTGGAAATACCAGGATTCTCCGTTCAACTCCACTGGGAGAATGCGCAAATTTTGCCGGGCAGGATGATCCAGTCTTCCTGCATACCCTACATTATCCGCGCAGAGCAGACATTCGGGATAGTGAGATGCGGACAACTGTGCAGCAAGCGCAATTTCCTGCGGACTCTTCTCCGGCTTCGACAAGTTGATCGTCATTTCCATTTCACCGAACTCACTCATATGGAGCCAGTATTCATTGTTGCGGACACGATCAGTCCGAATATAATTGCACTTTTGATTGAGACGATAGAAATCATCGGTTGCCCGCTCCATTCCATCCGTCATCCGTATCCGTTGGAAACGGTCCTGCATCTCAGAAGGACGCGCCATGAGCAGCCCCATAATCCGCGCATCAAGTAGATCGCGCTGCGTCATAGTGTTATCTGGAAGAATGCCGCTCTTATAGGCATAATCCAGCAGCTCATCGAGTATAGGATGCGGTTCATCCGGAATTGCTTCCCATTGCTCATCTCGGAAACTTGAACAAGGCTCTGGCAATTGGAATAAAGCTAGTAGCTGATTGCGAACATAGGGCATATCAAGCCGATTCATCAGATCATGATGTACTGCATATCGAATCAAGGTCTCAATCGCGAAGCTTGCCCGCTGGGCAGATGCTCGCGACAGAGCTAATCCTTCCACACCTTGTGTCATCTCGCATTCCTCCTCAGCTATCGTATCCGTGTGGACGTGCTTGATGCCATTTCCAAGCACTCTCGATCAACACATTCAGATCATCCCGCTTCGGATTCCAGCCCAGAACAGACTTCGCTTTGTTAGCGGATGCGATAAGCACAGCAGGGTCTCCGGCTCGGCGCTCTTCCACCACAGTTGGTACACTTCTTCCCGTAACCCGTTCTGCAGTCTGGATCACTTCCAGAACCGAAAACCCGTTGCCGCTGCCCAGATTGAACACATCGCTCTGACCGCCGCCGCGCAAGTATTCAACTGCCAGCACATGGGCATCAGCCAAGTCGCTGACATGGATATAATCACGAATGCATGTGCCGTCAGCTGTAGGATAGTCGTTGCCGAACACCTTCATTTCCTTCCGCTGGCCAAGTGCTGTCTGCAATACAAGTGGAATGAGGTGCGTCTCAGGTCTATGATCTTCGCCGATCTTGCCATTCTCATGAGCGCCAGCCGCATTGAAGTAACGCAGCGAAACGTAGCGAATATCATGTGCTTGATCGAACCAGCGCATCATCCGCTCCATCGTCAGCTTCGTCTCCCCGTATACATTCGTCGGGTTCGTCGCTTCTGTCTCTTCGATCGGTGTGCGCTCCGGCTCCCCATAAGTTGCTGCAGTTGATGAGAATACAATCCGGGACACTTGATGCTTGCGCATCGCTTCAAGCAGAACAAGCGTGCCGTGGACATTGTTATCGTAATATTTCGCAGGATTGCTCATGCTCTCTCCTACAAGTGAGTAGGCAGCAAAATGAATGACTGCATCAATAGAATGTTGCGCAAATACAGAATCGAGAAATGCACTATCGCGAATATCACCAATATGAAGCGTACCTCCAAGAACCGCATCTTTATGTCCAGTCTCTAACGAATCTACAATCACGACCTCTTCACCGCGTGCCAACAATTCTGCAACCGTATGCGAACCAATATACCCTGCTCCACCTGTAACTAATACTGCCATGCTATTACCACTCCTCACCAATTGTTGCTGTCTGTATAGAAGGCTTGATCTCTCTTACCCCATCTCCTACGCGACAGATATAAAATTCCGGATGTAATCCGGTCTGCTGTTCATATGCGGAACCTACTTGCGCGACAAATTGTTCAGCATCCCCTTCACGTACGAGCGATACCGTGCAGCCGCCAAATCCTGCTCCCGTCATTCGAGAACCAAGTGTCCCTTCGATATGTCGTGCTTCCTCTACCATAATATCCAACTCGTTGCAGCTGACTTCATACAAATCACGCAAGGAGTCATGCGATGCATTCATCAATTCGCCGAAACGAATCAGGTCATTGTTCTTCAGCGCCTCAACCGACTGCTTCACGCGATCATGCTCTGCAATGACATGCGCCGCACGTGCACGCACGATATCATCTGCAATCGTATCGGCCGCAGCTTCGAATTGCTCCGCGGTAAGCTGCGCCAGCAGCGTCATATGCGGATATGTAGCTTGCAGCGCCCGTACCGCCTCATCACACTGTGCTCTGCGCTCATTATACTTCGAATCGACTAGCCCGCGGCGCTTATTCGTATTGCCGATAATAAGACAGTACCCCTCTGTCTGGAAAGGTACATGCGTATATTCCAACGTATCGCACATTAATAGAATGGCATGATCCAGCTTGCCTTGCGATACTGCGAATTGATCCATGATGCCACAGTTCACGCCGACGAATTGATTCTCTGCTCGCTGGGACAATACAGCGATGTCTGTTCGATCGATGCTGTGCCCTTCCATCGTGAGCAGCGCATAAGCGGTTACCACTTCCAGTGATGCAGAAGAAGACAATCCTGCCCCATTCGGAATATCTCCGTGGAATAGCAGCTCATATCCTCTAGTCAAGCCACGAGCCGATTTCGAGAGCTGATTCATGACTCCGATTGGATAATCCGTCCATTGATCCTGCTTCGCTTCTGCAAGTGCATCCAGTTCAATATCCAGCTGATATTCAAAATTCGTCGATGCCAGTCGTATGCATTGATCCTCACGTTCACGAATTAATAGAGTCGTCCCGAATTCCAATGCGGCAGGGAGCACATATCCTCCATTATAGTCAATATGCTCTCCAATCAAATTCACTCGTCCTGGAGCATGGAAAAAACGAACCGGTGCAGAACTCGTTCCATATCGTTGTTCAAAACCTGCCAGTAGTTTGCTTGCATCCATTACAATGACCTCCCGTTGTTTCACGTGAATACGATACCGTTACATCAATCATACGAATATCCGCTGGATTTCGTAATATATCGATGTGCGCTACATATGGACTTATGTGACTCTACCATCATTTTCATGCTACAATACTATTATTGTACACGCAAGGAGGATCTCGTTATGACTGACTCCCTTAATTATGAAGCGGCAGAGGCAGCAACTGCAACTAGCGATGCAGAGGCTAGTGTCGTCAGCGCTCTAGAGACCTATACGGTTGCATCAAATCCAACCTACGTCGAACAAGAAGGATTACGCGTCCTATTTGCAGGGGAAAGCCAGACCGTCCCCTCTCATAAGGTCGGCCCTAAACTTTACGACTACTATTTGCTTCATCATATTATGGAAGGACAGGGAAAATTTTCAACGGAAACGAAAACTTACGAGCTTCAGGCGGGAGATGCGTTCCTCATCGCACCCGGACGCCTCGTCAGCTATGAATCCGATGCAGCGCAGCCATGGAAATACTGCTGGATTGCCTTTCAAGGCAGTTCTGCTGATGACCTCGTAGGCCGTGCTGGGTTCTCGGAACAAACCCCCATTATTCGTGCAGACGATCACATGGATGTTCCCTATCAGATGAAGCACATTACTGCAGCATTTCAAGAGCGAAGTGTAGCAGCAGATCTGATTGCACACGGCTATCTCCATCTCATTATGGCGAAATATGCAGGCATACAGCGGCAATTGGATGACACGAATCGACTGCGTCCCGAGTCTGAAATGCAGCAGACCGTACGGCAGGCTATCCAGATGATGTCTACTCAATATGCGCACCCATTATCCATCGAGCATATCGCGGAGAGTTTAGGGTACAGCAGGGCCTATTTTTCTCGCATATTTAAGCGGATAACGGACATGACACCTGTTACCTTCCTGTTGAAGCTGCGAATCGATAAGGGCCGCCAATTGCTTCGAGAACGTCCTGATCTAACGGTTGAGCATATAGCCGCCTCGGTCGGCATCCCTGATGCGCTCTATTTTTCGAGACAATTCCGGCGGTTCTATGGGCAGCCTCCTACAACCTATCGCAATCAAGTTATCCAACCCGACAGCACTTATCAGCGTAAATCTTAGTATGGATGTACACCAAGAATTAGGAGGGAACACCTATGAAAAGACTGAGCATCAAGGAAGAGTGGGAGCAGCAGGCGCGATTAGTGGAGTCCGGTCGCAAGGAAGCTGCATCCAAATCCATTTCGGAGCTTATTCAAGACCTTACGAATACTGGTGGAGTCTACGTACAGGATCACAAGCAGACTAGCGCAGTTGGCGAGCTGTTCCGCCGCGCGGTAGACAAGCTGAATCCATTTCACAAATCCTAATTTAGCTAAATGAAAAGGAGCGTTGCCCTGATAAACAGAAAAAAGCAACGCTCCTTATTATGTGAATGACATATCCACTCTAATGCTGTAGTTGTTTCAAGGCTTTTGATATGGACTCTTATCGTTATTGCTTCCAAGTTATGTTATGAATCCCGCTCTGTCGTTCCACGCCGATGAGACTTTCATTTCTCTTAATGGATCGCTACATCCCGCACAACGCTTCTGCGACAGGCATATAGCGTGAGTCGTATACCTGTTGATAACGAAGGTGACGCTCTGCATGAGGATGATAGGTGTCTACGCCTCGACTTTGCATCGCCTGACGCACTTCCTCTGCATGGGCATAATACCCGCCCCCAAGTGCAGCTGCGCATGCAGCGCCAAGCATCGTCGCCTCCTCAATAGGCGGCACGACGAGCGTTGCATTCGATATATCCGCCTTCATTTGCAACCATGCAGGAAGCCTTGTTCCGCCTCCAACTGCGCACATATTGCGAATCTCATGCTCCGAATTGCGTTCCGCACTTTGACGAATCATCTCCAGCTGATAAGCCGTACCTTCAAATACTGCCCGCAATAGCTCCTTCTTGCCGTGCGACTTGGACAGACCGATAAAGGCAGCACGCGTCTTCGAATTCGGATAAGGGGCGCCGCTTCCCGACAAATACGGGAAGAACAGAGCTTCCCCTGGGCCATCGTTCACATCGTTCATGAGCTGCTTAATCTCTTCGTAGGACAATGTCTCATCGGCAAGCTGTCTCCGAATCCATTCCACTGCACCGCCTGAAGAAGCATTGCCACCCATCCAGAAGTGATAACCCGGCACAACATGATAGCCGTAGGATAATCCGGTATCAAACTCTGCTTGTCCGAGTGGACGCTTCGCGATTGTGCCAACGAGCGTCTCTGCTGTTCCCATAGAAACATATACGTCGCCCGGCTGCACAGCCCCAACTGCAAGTGCTGCACAGACATGATCATGCCCGCCAATTGCAACTCGTGTATGGGCAGACAGACCAAGGGCTCCCGCTACCTCTGGCGCTACAGTTCCTAGGGGTATGCCGCTTGGCAGAACTTCCGGGAAAATCTGCTCATCCAATCCGAAATGCCGAATCCACGGGACATCCCAGCTGTCCGTCTCCATACTGTATGCAAATGTTCGCGTCGCAAGCGATGGGTCGAAGGCCATTGCACCAGTTAATCGGTATGCAATATATC
The DNA here is from genome assembly GCF_001894745.1 of Paenibacillus sp. NAIST15-1. Lineage (GTDB taxonomy): Bacteria > Bacillota > Bacilli > Paenibacillales > Paenibacillaceae > Paenibacillus_B > Paenibacillus_B suaedae. The sequence continues at coordinate 87,024 of NZ_BBYF01000010.1, read as the reverse complement.
CCGATACGGACAGCCACACAGCCTGCTCGAACATACTCGCCTCTCTATCCTTCAGCCAGAGCAGCTTTGGCAATCCATGCTTGAACGACAGGTGCAGGCCTGTACGCTGGAACAGCTCCAACGGCGTTCCTTCTTGACGAACCCGCTCCGCTTGCTCGGAAGAGCATGTGTCGAACCACGGCAGGAGCGGAGATTGCACCTTGCCTGTGTGACGGTTCACGAGCAGTCCACTCTCCGCCATGCTCGTAATCCCGATATAATCAACAGGAACTTCACCGTGAGCATCCATTAGCTCGCGAACCATTTCGGATACGTCATTCCACATCGCATCTGGATCGTATACAACGTAGCCTTCATTCGTATCTACGGTAACAGTTGGACGACTCGCTTGTCCTAGAAGTCTGCCTGACTCATCGAATAGTCCGACCTTGCGATTGGTCGTCCCGAGGTCAACCCCGATCATGCGCATAGGGCTATACCTCTTTCCCTGTCATCTTGTAATATGCGAGTGCGAATAATTCCCCCATCGGTTCACGATATACCGCATCCGCATGTCCATCCATGCTCGTCGCTGTCCGATTCATCAGCACCAGCTTCGCCTTCGTTGCTAATCGAACAAAGCTGGCCGCTGGCTGCACAGTAAGCGAAGTGCCGCCCACGATTAACAGATCCGACTCCCGGATCCGTTCAATCGCTCTTGAAATAACCGCATCATTCAATTGCTCTTCATACAGTACAACATCAGGCTTCAATGTCCCTCCGCATTGCTTGCAGGAAGGGATAACCTGTTCACTGTTCAACACTGCATCCAGTCCATATTCCGTTCCGCAAGCGGTGCAGCGGTTCCGGTGCACCGAGCCATGAAGCTCCCATACTTCCTTGCTGCCTGCTGCTTGGTGCAGTCCATCAATATTTTGTGTGACGACTGCCGACACAATACCATCCTCTTCTAGCCGGGCCAATGCACGATGTGCTCCATTCGGCTTCGCAGAGGGATGCAGCATCTTCGCGCGATAGAAACGATAGAACGTCGCCGGATCACGATCATAGAAGGAACGGCTCAGCATGACTTCCGGAGGATATCGGAATGCCTCATCATCCGCAAATACCCCATTGTCCGATCGGAAATCGGGAATCCCGCTCTCTGTCGATGTTCCTGCTCCGCCAAAAAAAACAACATGCCTGCTGCTGCGCAATAAATCTGCCAGCTCCTCTGCATGAGCATGAAGAATAGGATTCATTTGTTCTGTCATCGTCGTCGCTTCCTCCCTTTTCCACCTAAATAGTTCAATTTTAAGTATACCGTACCTATTCATCTAGGGAAAGATTTCAAGGGCGGCATGCGCGATCCCACACTGACAAGCTATTCTTCTGCTCCTACGAAGAAGGCCTGAGAAGGCATCAAGTACAGATGCGTTCTCAGGCCTATATGGATTGAGTAAAATATATTAACCTAGCCTATTATAGATACGGGTTCTCGCTCTTCGCCTTGAGCACATTCCAGCGCCGCTCTACTTCATGCTCGAACGACTGCAGCGCCTCCGCATTCTCCGGCTTGCTCATATGCTTCGTCTTGCCCATCATAACCAGCCATTCGAGTAACGGAACTTTCTTATTCTTATCCTCCGGATTGTACGTAATTGTTGTAATCCCTTGTTCCACTTCATACAACGGGAAGAAGCAGGAATCTACGGCCGCATTGACAATCTGTGTGCCCAGCTTGTCTTCGGACAGCCAGTTAAGAGGACAGGTAATTAAAATTTTGCCGTATACAAGCCCCTCATTCTGAGCATACCATTGTGCTTTAGCCGCCTTCTTAAGCAAATCCTGTGGAAATGCTTCACTACCTGTGAAGACATATGGAATGTTCGTTGCCGCCATAATTTGCGCGGTATCCTTATGATGGAACATCTTGCCCGCCTGCACCTTGCCTACGTTAGAGGTGGAAGTGCGGTGGCCAAGCGGAGTCGAATATGACAATTGCGCCCCCGTATTCATGTAACCTTCATTATCGTATTCCAAAATAATCATCTTATGATTGCGCAGAGCCGCTCCAATCGCCGGCCCCATACCGATATCCATCCCGCCATCGCCTGTAATCATCACAAACGTGAAATCATCTGGCAGGTTCAGGTGATCCAGCTCACCGCGCCGCTTCCGTTCCCAGAACATTTCGACGACTCCGGACAGCGTTGCTGCCCCATTCTGGAACAGGTTGTGAATATATGTCGCCTTGTGGGCAGAGTAAGGATACCCGGTTGTGACAACCATTGCGCAGCCCGTATGGAACAGTGCTACAATATCCCCCTCGATCCCCTTGAAGAACAGCTCAAGACCGGAAAAGATGCCGCAGCCTGGACACGCGCCGTGGCCTGGAGCAATTCGCTTCGGCTTCTTCGTCAATTGGCGCAGCGGCGGAACGCGAACGCTTAGCTTGCCGGACTCCTCATCCTGCTTCACCGTAATTAGCCCTGTCTTCAAATCTTCATATTTCATCGGTTCAATGACACGCTGCGGGGCCTTGGCTGGGTCACCAGGCGTATGTCCATGGTAATCGAATGGCTTCTCGACATACCCCTTCTGTGCTGCCTCAATGGCACACTCGAACAGTGCGTGGCCATCCTCAGCATAGAAATCCTTGCCGCCAAGCCCGTAAATACGGCTGATAATCATCGTATCACGGTTACCATGCGTGAACAGTGCTGACTTCACTTCATTGACCATATTGCCGCCGTGACCGCCATAAGAATCAGCACGGTCTCCCACTGTCACGACTTTAATATGAGCCAGCGCATCCGCTATCTCCTTCGCTGGGAATGGGCGAATGATGTTCGGCGATATGGAACCGGCTTTAATTCCCTGCTCCCGAAGCTGATCGACGACATCCTTAATAATTTCCGCCGCGGAATTGAGCAGGAATACAGCTACTTCTGCATCCTCCATCCGATATAAATCCAGAATCGGATAATCTCGTCCCGTCAGTGCAGCATATTCGGTGCGGATGCGGTCGAACACCTCTTCTGCCTTATACATAGCCATGGACTGCTGATAGCAGTTATTAATATAATCCGGCTCATTCATATAAGGTCCTACCGTGATCGGATTATTGCGATCCAGTGTATCAGCGAATCCGCGCACAGGCTGTTCGCCAACGAAGCGATGTACGTCTTCTCGCTTGGCGAAGGTCTGAACACGACGCTTCTGGTGCGAGGTGAAGTAGCCATCGAATGCAACTAGCACTGGAAGCCGAACCTCTGGATCCTCTGCAAGCTTAAGCGCCATAATGTTCATATCGTACACCGCTTGTGGATCTCGGCAGAGCAGAATCGGCCAGCCTGTATTCAGTGCAAAGTACAAATCCGAATGATCCCCATGGATGTTCAACGGACCTGATACGGAGCGGCACACTAAATTCATGACCATCGGGAATCGCGTACCTGATTGGACAGGCATTTGTTCAAGCATATACATGTATCCGTTCGCACTCGTCGCATTGAATACCCGTCCACCTGCAGTCGAGGCTCCATAGCATATTCCTGCCGATCCATGCTCACCGTCTGCTGGAATTAGCTTAATGTCATGCTGTCCGTTCGCCTTCATCAGATCAAGGAATTGTGCCACTTCTGTTGATGGCGATATCGGAAAATAGCCCATAATATGATAATTAATTTGATGTGCGGCATATGCAGCCATTTCATTGCCTGACTCATACACCATTCGCTGCTCAACCGTACCGCCGGTCACTTCTTTTTCATACTCAATTGCCATAGCTACTCATCCTCCTTACCTTCTATCTATCAATGGCGTTCAGCCAGCTCGAACATATGCGGAACACGATGTTCATCCGCATATCCGTCCTCTTCCCGCTCATCGGTCAATGCTTCTGTAGGACATGCATATACACATTTCAAGCAGCCTTTGCAATATTGATAATCAATGCCTTGGAGGAACATTTGCGGTCGACCCTTCTTGTCCGGCTGTTCTTCCCACACAAAGCAAAAATCAGGGCACACATTATCACAGGCCGCGCAATGAATACATTTATCTGAGGCAAAGTGCGGCATCATACCGGCACGAGAGATGCTTAAATCCTTCAAGATGGAGTTGCCTGGATTCACGACGGTACCGCCGATAGGCTGCGTCTCATAGCCAAGCGCTGGCCTATCCCAACGAATTGGCTTCGGCAGCAGAACTCCCTCAGGGAAGGAAAATGATTGGAATTTCACTTCATCATATCCACGTTGGAACGTATTCAGCGCTGGCTGAACCGCCCCTGGATATTTTTTCTCCAGTGATTTGCGAATAACGCTCTTCATTTGCTCCGCATCCAAGAAGTCGCATAAGCGGAACAGCGCACCGAGCATCGCCATATTCACGCGATTTTTCTCTTCCAATGCAATTCCGATTGCATCGACCACCGCGATGGTTCCACCCGGCAGCTTCAGCTTCTCCTTCAGTTCCTCAGGAGATTTGGCAGAGTTGACGAGTATGAGGCTGTCCTCATATATGCCGCTCGTTACATTGACTGTCTTGTATAAAGACTCATGGAAAACACCTACGATATGAGGACGTTCCACCGGAGTCGTATCCCGGATTAGCGTTTCTGGCATACAGAACCGGATATGCGCCTTAACTGGAGAACCCTTTTTCTCTGATCCATATGAGGAAAAGCTGACGCCGTTCAAATCGCTGCCGGTAACTCCAGCTTCCGCCAGCATTTTGCCGGCCAAATTCGCTCCAAGTCCCCCGATTGACTCCAATCGGATTTCAAAAAAACCTAGTTCATTAACCTTAGGCAGTGTAACCATATAGGTACTCCTTTCCTAACTGCTCCTGCCTTACGGCGCTTACGACGCTGGGAGCAGAACCTTTGTCATTATGTGCAGCTGTCTCGTAGACAGAAAGAACCGAGAATGGTGGAGGTTGTTCGCATCGTTCTCATCGAAGTGCAGAATGCAGGTTGACTCAGGCTGTATTCGGACAGCAAAATACACCACTTTGCCCGCACTAGATGTGACGAACCAGTTCTAAGTGTTCCGTGCTGCACCTCGAATGCACCACAAATGAAACAATGGGAACTCGCACTTGTTACGGTATGACAAAATGGTAAAACTGATGGGATGGTACAAAGTATGATTTATGTCACTAATGACTAAGGGTAAATTGACCAATCGATGAAATGTGAATAATGAATGACTGCAATCTAATAGAAAGAAAAGACTAGACAGCCCAGATGCGTGGTAATGTGAGAATGAGAATCCAATAGATCCTTGAAGGTTGAGGTGAAAAGTCGTGCAATGCCATGCATGATCATGCACGCATACGGATTAGATACCGTGTGCCGAAGTAAGATTTGATTTCAAAAAATTATGATCTGTCTCAAATAAAGGCATGTGTCATAGTTCGTAACATATATGCTAGAGGTCTATTATGTTATGACTGTCAGGGCTCAATCATTCCTAATTGAATCCATTGCAAGCGCGCGAGCCGATGATAAGCAGCTCTCTCAAAGTTGGGGAAATGCTATGTTTCTATCCATAAAAGGAATATACCAATACTAGCAAATATCCGCAGCCCCAGATTCAGAAGGAGTGCAGTTGTCACGAGTTATTACGAATCAAATGTCGCACCAAAAATTGGCAACGCTTGCAAGTGTCATCTCCCTTCTTTTCTTGTAGAAATGTGCTCTATTACGGCCTATCATAACCCTATATTTGCCAACTAGTCAACCTGAATTAAGCAGTCTTCACTGCCTACAAACAATGGGCACAATTGAAAGCGTTATTTGTGATTAACATCACAATGTGTGCTTATTTTCTATGTTACGTTGAACTTGTAATTGACAGCTAATGAGCTCGCCGGCTTACGGAGCTACATTCATAGAGAAATCCGTAAACCGACTACACCTAGGTAAGGAGGGAACCATCATGCGGGAGCACCTTAGTATCCCCACTGCCCCCGGATGCGGGCCGTCAACGTTAACGAAAAGTGGAGAGACGTTCGGCTTAAATTTGCGATTTCTACTAATTGTATGCGTCTTTGTCGGCAATGCGATTGAACCACTCATCATGCGCATGCCTGAGATGAAAGCTATTTTCCTTTGGATTTTTACATTCCACATGCCTTTATTCGTGTTCATCACAGGATATTTTGCACGCAGCAATCTAAACGGTGCAGCAGGTATTCGTATCCTGAAGCAAATCGCACTTCAATATATTATTTTTCAAACGATCTACTCGCTGCTTGATTATCTTGTGTTTCGCGTACCAGGCATTAGTCATTCCTTTTTCATTCCATATTTGCTGCTCTGGTTCTTAGTCGGCCATCTATTTTGGAGACTTATGATGAAAATGTTCACGCGTTTTTCGATAAGTCATCCACTGCTTATCTCCATTGTATTAGGATTTCTAGTCGGCTTTCTGCCGCTCCAGGGCGCGTGGCTCGGCATTTCTCGTTCGGTCGTCTATTTGCCGTTCTTCGTTATTGGGTACACATTCTCTTATGAGAGATTTCGGGCATGGCTGACACCGTTCGTGCGGTATATAGGGGTTGCCATATCCATGGCGCTGCTTGTCGTGCTCTATATGATGTCTGAGCCTATCAATCCTATCTGGTTCATGAATCATATGACCTTCCATGAGCTTGGATGGACACAGTCCGGTTGGCTTGCCCTATTCAACCGTACCGTCATCTACTTGACGCAAATAGTTGCTTCCGCTGCCTTCTTGGCTTGGGTGCCAATACGGGAAACTCATTTAACAAGCTTAGGCAAGCGAACTTTGTACGTGTTTCTCCTCCATGGGCTAATTATTCGCTTCGTCGTGCTGACAGGTGTATATGCCCATATTACGTCAGGTTGGAGCGCAGCACTGCTGATCACGGCGTCTATTGCCGGTGCTGTTCTGCTGGCGCAGCCGCAGGTTACGGCATGGCTCCATCCGATTATTGAGCCGAAGTGGGATCCGATTGCAGGATGGATACGCCATAAGCTGTTCCGCGCGAAAATCAAGCATAGCTGATCGATTATACTTGCTGTCACATACGAGCTGGTTTCGGCTCACAATCATTGTCCAAACACCGCGAGAATCTGCATTTTTGCATGCTGTTTTCTTGCGGTGTTTTTGTACGTGCAACAGCGTGTTCACCTAGAATGGATTGGTAGAAAAACCCCAACAGTTGTGATAGACTACTAAGAAACCCATTGGCAAGCACTAGAAAAAGCCATTCAAAAGTTCGATTTTATGTAAGACGTAGAAAAATAGGACTCGTCCCGCGCGACGGGAAGGACATGAGATGGAGGTTTACCATATGACAGCCAAAAAGATGCGCTCAGACATGATTAAAAAGGGCTTTGATCGTGCACCTCATCGCAGCTTGCTGCGTGCCGCAGGCGTTAAGGAAGAAGATTTCGACAAGCCGTTCATTGCAGTATGCAACTCGTATATCGATATCGTTCCCGGTCATGTACATTTGCAGGAATTCGGTAAAATTGTAAAGGAAGCCATTCGCGAAGCCGGCGGTGTTCCATTTGAATTCAATACCATTGGCGTCGATGATGGGATTGCCATGGGCCATATCGGCATGCGCTACTCGCTGCCAAGCCGTGAGATTATCGCAGATTCCCTTGAAACCGTTGTATCCGCACACTGGTTCGACGGTATGGTATGTATTCCGAACTGTGACAAGATTACACCAGGTATGATTATGGGCGCATTGCGCGTCAACATCCCGACTGTATTCGTCAGCGGCGGGCCAATGAAGGCTGGTAAGGATTCCAACGGCCGCTCCATCTCCCTCTCCAGCGTGTTCGAAGGTGTTGGTGCTTATCAAGCCGGCAAGATTGACGATAAAGGACTTCAAGAATTGGAGCAGTATGGTTGTCCAACATGCGGATCCTGTTCCGGCATGTTCACAGCCAACTCTATGAACTGCTTGGCAGAAGCACTCGGAATTGCGCTTCCGGGCAACGGAACGATCCTTGCTGTAGCGCCTGAACGCCGCGAATTCGTCAAGAAATCCGCGAAGCAGCTGATGAGTCTCATTGAGAAGGACATTAAGCCGCGCGACATCGTAACAATGGAAGCTATCGACAATGCCTTTGCCGTTGATATGGCGATGGGCGGTTCCACGAATACGGTGCTTCATACGCTTGCTATCGCAAGAGAAGCTGGCTTTGAATATCCAATTGAACGTATTAACGAAGTAGCAGCGCGTGTGCCTCACTTGGCCAAGATTGCGCCTGCTTCCGATTATCATATTGAAGATGTGCACAACGCTGGCGGCGTCAGCGCGGTTCTAAACGAGCTGTTCAAGAAGGAAGGCGCCCTCCACGGCGAGTGCATTACCGTAACAGGCAATACATTGCGTGAGAATGTGGCGGACAGCCCAATTCTCGATACCGATGTGATTCACACCTTGGATAACCCGCACAGCGAGCGCGGCGGCTTGGCCGTTCTGTTCGGTAATCTGGCTCCAGAAGGTGCGATTGTTAAGGTCGGCGCGGTTGATCCGTCCGTTGGCGGGCATCACATGGGCCCTGCAATCTGCTTCGACTCCCAGGACGAAGCATTGGCTGGTATCGCGAACGGCAAAGTCAAGGAAGGCCATGTAGTAGTCATCCGCTATGAAGGCCCTAAGGGCGGTCCAGGCATGCCTGAGATGCTTGCTCCGACCTCGCAAATTGTCGGCATGGGCTTGGGCGCTAAGGTAGGTCTGATTACAGACGGACGCTTCTCTGGCGCTTCCCGCGGCATCAGCATTGGTCACATCTCGCCTGAAGCAGCAGAAGGCGGCCCAATCGCCTTCGTTGAAGATGGGGATATTATTGAACTCGACCTTAACAACCGCAAGATCGAGCTCCAAGTATCCGATGAAGAGCTTGAACGACGTCGTGCTGGTTGGAAAGGCTTCGAGCCGAAGGTGAAGTCCGGATATCTCGCCCGCTACTCCAAGCTCGTTACGAATGCAAGCCAAGGCGGTATTTTAAAGATCTAATTCTATTTTTAATACGTATTGTTGCAATAAGGAAGCCCGCTCTGTTATACCGAGCGGGCTTCTTGTTCTGCAAAAATAAATTGTAGGCTAAACAATGCTGGATCCAATCCCGATTTTCATGATGATAGTTTTGATTATTGACATGCAATATTATGTTCTATAGATTAGTTGTACAACGCCAGAGGAGAATGTTCTTGTATGAACCAACTTTACATTCAACCTCTGTTTTATATCCATAAACAATGGTTTCCCTTCGCCCAAAATAACAGGGTGAACTGATAATCTGAATTCATCAACAAGACCTAAACGGATAAAAGTTGTGATAAGGCTTGCTCCACCATACAGCCAGATGTCTTTACCAGGCTTATTCTTTAATGCATTTACTTCTTCAAGGATATTGTCATTTATGAATATCGCTTGATTATCAGTTCCTTTTTGCGTCTTGGAGAACACATACTTCTCTTTACTGTGCACGAGTTCCCACATTTCTTTTTCAGCTTCCGTACTTTCGCTTCCTGGCGTAAATTGTCCCCATAAATCGTAACTTTTTCTTCCATACAAAATCGTATCAATTTGATGTAAGAAATGAGTAAACCCCATCTCAGCGTCCATCATGCACCAATCTACTTCTCCATTCTTCCCTTCAATAAAACCGTCTATCGTAACGGCTAAATCAAGAATGATGCTTCGCCCCATAAATGGCCACCCCTTTCATTGATTGTTTCCCTCATTATAGACCTTAATGATGTCATCCTCTGTCATATTACTAAAGGAAAGTTCTCTCTGCCAGCGTACGCAAAACAGGCTGCCTCATCTTGGATGAGACAGCCTGCAAATAACGAGAATTATTCAAATTAGACCAAATGGCAAGCAACCTGATGTCCGCCGCCCATATCACGATACTCCGGAACCGCCTGCTTACAGATGTCTGTCGCAAACGGACAGCGCGTATGGAACTTACAGCCGGATGGAGGGTTCGCCGGGCTTGGAATATCCCCTTGCAATACGATCCGATCAGGCTTGCGTGTTGGATCTGGTACAGGCACCGCAGACAGCAATGCCTTCGTGTACGGATGAAGCGGATTTCTGAACAGCTCATCACGAGGAGCCATCTCAACGAGCGAGCCCAAGTACATAACCCCGATACGGTTGCACAAATGCTCAACGACCGACAAGTCGTGAGAAATGAACAAGTACGTCAGGTTCTTCTGCTCTTGCAGATCACTCAGCAAGTTGATGATCTGTGCTTGAATCGATACGTCGAGCGCCGATACCGGCTCATCCGCTACGATAAATTCAGGATTCAATACTAAGGCACGTGCAATCCCGATACGCTGGCGTTGACCACCAGAGAATTCATGAGGGTAGCGATCGATATGGTAAGGAGCAAGACCGCAAATCGTCAAAATTTCTTTGACCCGATCACGCACTTCGTTCTTCGAAGAAATGCCGTGGTCAATCAAGGCTTCGCCGATTGCATCGCCGATCTTAATACGCGGGTTCAAGGAGCTGTACGGATCCTGGAACACAAGCTGCATCTTGGGACGCATACTGCGCAGTTCCTTTTTCGACAAGTCATGAATCTCTACGCCGTTGAACAATACTTGACCATCCGTCTTGTCGAGCAGGCGAAGAATGGTACGACCTGTAGTTGACTTACCGCATCCAGATTCCCCTACGAGACCAAGCGCTTCCCCTTTATTCAAGCTGAAGGACACACCGTCAACCGCACGAACATGGCCTACCGTTTTGGATAAAATACCGCCCTGGATGGGGAAGTATTTTTTCAAATTGTCTACTTGTAGCAACGGTTGTTGACTCATTGTACGTCCCCTCCCTTTTCATACAGCCAGCATGCTGTCTTATGTTTGTTGTCATACACCTTAAGCTGAGGCTGCTTATCCGTACAGATGGACATGCAATGCTCGCAACGATCATTGAAATAACAGTTCTCTCCGAGTTCAACAGGGTTCGGAACCTGTCCCGGAATCGTATATAAACGCTCCATACGCTCATTGATGACCGGCTTTGCCTTCAAGAGGCCCTGCGTATATGGATGCTTCGGATTTTTGAAGAGCTCAAGCACAGGAGCTTCTTCAATCACTTTACCTGCATACATAACGACAACATGGTCAGCCATTTCCGCTACGACACCAAGGTCATGCGTGATCATCATAATCGCCGTATTGAATTCCTTCTTAATGTTGCGCATCAAATCCAAGATCTGTGCTTGAATCGTTACGTCGAGCGCCGTTGTCGGCTCATCCGCAATGAGAAGCTTCGGATCACAGCTAAGCGCAATCGCGATCATAATCCGTTGACGCATACCACCGCTAAGCTCATGCGGATATGCATCGAAGATTTGTGCCGCACGTGGAATGCCGACCAGTTCGATCAGATCAATCGCACGTTTTTTTGCTTCCTTCTTCGTAACGCCTTTATGCAGCAGGATCGGTTCTGTCAGCTGTTCCCCGATCGTAAATACCGGGTTCAGAGACGTCATCGGCTCCTGGAAGATCATCGCGATTTCGTTACCGCGGATCTGGCGCATTTCACGTTCCTTAATTCCAAGCAAGTCTTTGCCATTATATAAGATCTGTCCACCCTCCACTTTACCCGGAGGAGAGACAAGACGCATAAGAGACATCGCTGTTACGCTTTTTCCGCATCCGGATTCACCAACGACACACAGCGTTTCTCCTTCTTTAATTGAGAAGCTGACATCATTGACCGCTCTTACGACGCCACTGCTAGTATAGAAATTCGTCCGCAAATTGCGAAATTCGATCAAGTTATTTGACATAACGTATCCCTACCTCTTCATTTTCGGATCGAGGACGTCCCGCAAGCCGTCACCAATGATGTTAATCGAAATTACTGTCAAGAAAATACATACGCCAGGCGGAATCCACAGCCATGGACGCTTCTGGAAATCAATCAAGTTGTTCGCGGCCGTAATCATGTTCCCCCATGACGGTGTCGGCGGTACTACCCCTAGACCCAAGTAACTCAATACCGACTCTTGCAGAATTGCACCTGCAACCGTCAATGTCGCTACGACGATAATGATCGGAATCGTGTTCGGCAACAAGTGGCGGAAGATTTTGCGGCGGTCACGCAGACCAAGCACTTCTGCCGCTTGCATGAACTCCTGTTCACGAAGCATTAAGATCTGCCCGCGCACGAGACGGGACAAGCTCGGCCAGCTCATGAATCCAAGCAAGAACATAACCACGTAAATCCGCTTATCCGGCGGAACCTTCATATCCGATAGAACCGCACCAAGAATGATCAGGAGCGGCAAACTAGGAATCGACATCATAATATCTGCTAGACGCATGATGATGGAATCAACCCATCCGCGATAGTAACCTGCAATCGCGCCAAGCGTACTACCGATTGTGACAGAGATAATCATCGCCACGAGTCCGACGATCAAGGAAACGCGGCCTGCGAGCATAACCCGCAGCAGGATGTCGCGTCCCAGGTTGTCCGTACCAAGCCAGTGCGTAGCGGAAGGACCTTTATTTTTCATTGGGCCCATCGTATCCAATGAATACGGCGAGAACAGCGGGCCAATAAAGCAAATGATGAACATCAAAAGTACAACGACAATTCCGCCCATTGCGAATTTGTTCTTGCTAAGTTGCTTAAATGCCAACCTCCACGGGGAAGCAGGCTTCGTCTTCGAAGCAGCTGTTGCAGCTGCAGAGTTAGTAGCAGTTTGAGACACGAGCTTTTTCCCCTTTCTATTTCATGCGTACACGTGGATCGGCCACGCGGTACAGCACGTCAGCTAAGAAGTTACCGACTACAGTGAGCAATGCCAAGAACATCGTGAAGCCCATCAACAAGAAGTAGTCACGCGACGTGATTGCTTCCAGGTTGATGCGGCCGATACCCGGCCAGTTGAAGATTTTCTCCGTAATCATTGCGCCACCGAACAATCCCGGAAGCTCGATACCCAGCAAAGTAATTGCAGGCAGCATTGCATTGCGAAGCGCGTGTTTGAAAATAACCGTTCTTTCTTTTAGGCCTTTCGCACGTGCAGTACGGATATAATCCTGACGGATAACTTCCAGCATGCTCGTACGGAAATAACGAGTAAGTGAACCTACACTAAGTGCAGTCAGCACGATGACTGGCAGCATTAAATGATGAACCAAATCCCAGAATTGCGCCAATCCGGTAGCATTGCTTCCGGAGGTGTACATTCCGCCAACAGGGAATATTTTGAAGTCGACAGCTAACGCTTTAATTGCATATAAGCCAACAAAGAACGATGGCAATGACATTAAGGCAAATACGAGAAACGTAACTACCCCATCAAAAAATGAATATTGCCTGATAGCAGAAAATACACCGACAAGAATTGCTATTGCCCATGATAAAACTAATACGATTGCAGCGATCATAAAGGAATTCCACATATAGCGATTAAGTACAGTTGTAACCGGTTGCTTATGCTGTATGGACATCCCCAAATCACCCTTGAGTGTGTTGCTCGCCCAAGTGAAGTAACGCTCAGTAAGCGGCTTGTCCAAACCGTGAATCGCTTTAAGTTCAGCAGCGCGCTCTTTGGAAATCGTCGGGTTCGAATCGATAAAGTTACCCGGTGCCAATGCAAACACGGCGAACAGGATAACGGATACCCCTATTATCGTAGGAACCAATTGTAACAGCCGCCGAATGGCGTATTGCTTCATAATTATTCCTCCTAGCTTTATATAAGCCTAAATGCCCAGCCCGGAGGCTGAGCATTTTGCAGGCATAATTCATTTGCCTTGCGGCTATTGAATTTGCAATTGTGGCAAGCTGTACGTGAAGTTGCGATATGGCGACATATCGAAGCCTTGCAAGCGAGCGTTGTTCGCCCACATATCACGACGTTGGTACAAGAAGATGTAAGGAAGATCCTCATTCAACTCTTTATACAGTTCTTTAAAGACCTCTTTACGTTTTTCAGTGTCTACCATTGCTCCAGCTTTCGTGAACAACTCATCAACCTTCGGATTGGAGTATCCAACATCATTCTGGGAACCGCCAGTCTTGAACACATTTTCACCGGATTGCGGATCTGGTGTTAAGCCCCACGCCAAGAACATCATGTCGAAATCGCCTTTTTTACGCTTGTCTACAGCAGCATTGAAGTCCATTTGTTCTGCAACGAATTCGATGCCAAGCTCTTTGTAGCTTGCTTGAGCAAGTGGAATGATTGCATCGTTTACAGGGTTAGGAGTAGTTGCTGTGAACGTAATCTTGAATTTCTTGCCGTCTTTCTCACGAATGCCGTCACCGCCGACTTTCCAGCCTGCTTCATCCAGCAATTGTTTTGCCTTTTCCAGATCGAAATCGTACTTATTCACATCATCTGTGAACGCCCAAGATACTTTGGATTGCGGAACGTTCAGAACGTCTGCATAGCCTTGGTATACCGCATCAACGATTTCCTTACGGTTCAAACCGTATGTCAATGCTTGGCGAACACGCTTGTCCTTGAATTGGTCATGCTTATGGTTAAACGCGATATAACCGTAGCTGTTCGCTGGGAACAGGTTAACGTCAACGAATCCAAATTCTTTCAATTGCTCGATTGTGTCTTTGTTAACATCGATGAAATCCATATCCGTCTCGCCGGCTTGCAGCAATTGCACATTCGTTTCCGACGTCGTGAATTTGTAGATCAATTTCTCGATTTTAGGTTTGCCTTGGTAGAAGAGCTCGTTTGCTACCAATACTGCCTCTTGACCTGGAGTGAACTTTTCAAGCTTGTACGGTCCATTGCCGACCGGATGCGTGAAGAGGTCTCTCATGTAACCAAGACTGCCTTGCTTGTAATCCTTGCCGTAGATTGCTTTAGGAAGCACGCCTACGGAACCGATAGCGGAAAATGCCAATGCATTCACTTCTGTCGTTGTCACTTGAATCGTGCGTGGGTCAAGAACTTTAATACCTTCGATGGATGTTGCTTTTCCTTCTTTATACTCTTTGCCGCCCTTGATATGAGCATCCTTGATAATGTCAGAAGGACCGTCATAGGACTTGTCGTGCAATACAGTCAAGCTGAATGCTACGTCGTCCGCTGTTACAGGAGTGTTATCACTGTACTTCAAACCATCGCGAAGTGTAAACGTATAAACAAGGTTGTCAGGAGAGATTTCCCACTTCTCCGCGATCCCTTCTTTATAAGTACCGTCTTTGTTCACTTCAATCATGCTGGTGAATAGGGTGCTATTAATAAAGTTATCATATTGCGAGTCCGCAAAGAGTGGGTTAAAAATACCGCTTGGTGACGTGATGCCGATAATCATCGTGTCCTTACGATTCTTCGCAAGCTCTGGAGACAAGGATACATCCGAAGCTTTAATCAAGCCATCGGTTACCAATTCTTCAGCAGGTTGTTCTGTATTTTGGCCAGTAGACTTATCTGCACTTTCAGAGGAATTTCCGCCTCCGCAAGCAGACAGGATAAGTGTCAATGATAACAATAAGCAAATCATGGTGCTAAGACTTTTTTTCACAACATTCTCCCCTTATTTCTTAGATGACATTTATAAATAGTATAAAAGTTGTATACATATTACCTAGTTAGCTTCGAATGTTCGGCTATATACTCTTTTATAGAACATTGGTCAATAAAATAAGAAAGAATGACCAATTCCTCAGCAAGAGACGAATATTTTTTCATAATACTACTTGATAATTTCGTATTTGTAAATGCTTATGTCAGCTTTACCTTAAAAGATTTTAATTTTCATTCGATAACTTTTTTTTATCAATCATAGGAAAATCGTCTCAAAAAATCAAACTATTTTTATACTAAAAACGGAAATCTGATCCTATTTCACTATATTGTATCCCCTCAGTGGATAACTGTCTACTTATTCCTCTCAGAATGTGCATTTCTGCATTTTTATTTTTTTGCATAAAAGTTGCATAAATACTCATTCCGTTAAGGAGTACAAAAAAAGCTCTAAAAAATGAACAATGTCATTTTTCAAAGCTTTTAAATCAAATGTTATTATTTGGTAAATATATCGAATTATAACGGATGCGCCACATTCTCTACTTTCTTATCGACGAGCACAAGCCGCTCAGATGCATTCGCATCAAATGCATAATTTCTATCTCTTCCATATCGCGATAACAAGGTTTCTGTCGACATGATAATCAACTTCGGAATCATCTGTTCCGCTTGCTGCCTCAATCGATTCTGTCCCTGTGGATGAATAATGCTCATCAGCAGCCGCAAGTATCTCCGAGACACCCAAGAGAATAATCCTCTTGGCAAATCTCGTACCGTAAATCCGAATTGCTCGGGTCCCCGGTGCATCATGCTTACTCCGTACAATGCTTTCACATTCGCCCGTAAATTCTGATCGCTTAGCAAGTAATCAGCAAGCTCTGGCAGCGTACGTTCTACGGAACGTATCATCTGAATTGCAATTTGCATCGCACTCCTCGACCGATGACCAATATCATATAATAGTCGATTGTCGAAATGCAGTTCCAGCACCAGGTCATTATGCTTCAATTCTACTCCGTCATCTAAGACTACGGCCTTGCCATGATACGGACGAACACGGAAATGAAACACAGGCTGTTCATGGTTCGTTGTCTTCAACGCAAAGACGGAGTGGAAAGCTTTCTCATAGAGAAACCAGAAACGTACGACCATGCGTCTAAGCAAGCTTGGATTCTTCATCCGGGCTTGATCGGTCAATCGAATGAGCTCATCGATACGGACACAGCGCAGCTCGCGCTTCTCCGCTTCGTCTAGAAACCGTTCCAATGCCGCCAGCATATTCGCTGGCGCTTCCCGATCTGCCCCAAGTGTAAGGCCGCAATCATGCAGCAGTAGAACTTCCCCACCCCGACATCGCTTCATCATACGCCGATACAAGCGTTCAGAGCCGAGCTTCTTCCGCCAATCCCCGAATAGAACAGACCACAATATAATTTGCAAGTGACCCAATCTGCCATAATCGAATAGATTGACAATCCCCCAAGGCGGTCGATAGTAATTCGATCGTTTGCCAGTTACTGATTCAATAATGTCTGACGTTTTACGGATTTGTCGTTTCACCGTTTTTGGACGCATCAGCCAGTTGGACTTATGAACATAATTGTGAATACCGATAAGATGACCCTCATCGTGCATTCGCTTCAGCACGTCTGGATGCTGCTCTGCGTGGATGCCAACCACAAAGAATGTTGCCTTGGCATTATATTTCTTCAATAGGTCTAACAGCTGAGGTGTATAAATCGGATCTGGACCATCGTCGAATGTCAACGCCAGTTCCCGTTCTGCACGTCCCTTCTGGAAGACACGAAATCCAAACAGGCGGCTGATTAAGCCAGGGAGAAACGCATAAAACGTCAGGATGTAAAACCCCCATAATAAAATGAATTCTACCATCCCAGTTCCCCGTTTCTTATTTACATAATAAAATGCAACGTTCTCAAGCTCTTCAGACTTGAACATATACGTATACTTACTCTACGTATGAACTGTTATTATTGTAACATAATGAACAAAGAATAGGCACGGGAAATCGTTTCGTGTACAATGATTATCATATTGTTATTTGGTGAAAAGGAGTCTGTTCTATGATTGCATTTTACCGTAAGTATTGGCGGACAGCATTTGATATCGCTTTGTTGATTTTGACTGCATATTTAATCATGTACACGTTTAGCTACTTGTACTCGATAGCCGCCCCTATTTTTCTAGCCTTCATCGTATTCATGTTCATCGAACCGCTGGCGGCATTTCTTCACCGGCGGGGTATGCGGAAAGCTATCGCTTCGGCCATCTCCGTCTTATTGTTCGTACTTGTCATTCTAGGAGCCATGTTTGGGCTCGGTTTTATACTCGTGCATCAAGCAATCGAGCTGCAAGCCAAGCTGCCTACCTATATTAAGGCAGTTCAGAGTGAAATGGTGAACATCGCCACGTATTTGCAGAACCGGTATGAATCACTGCCGCCTGATGTATCTGGCCGCATCAATGAATATGCCGGCAATGCGGCCCAGCATATTTCCGAATTTATCGTCGGATTGCTCAGCCTGCTCATTAAGCAAATAACGTCCTTCTCGACGTTTACGCTGAACTTTTTCATCGCCATCATCCTTGGCTATTTCCTCAGCATCGAGATTGATACTTGGCGCAGA
Source organism: Paenibacillus sp. NAIST15-1 (assembly GCF_001894745.1). GTDB lineage: Bacteria > Bacillota > Bacilli > Paenibacillales > Paenibacillaceae > Paenibacillus_B > Paenibacillus_B suaedae. The sequence continues at coordinate 68,856 of NZ_BBYF01000010.1, read as the reverse complement.
GTTGCCCGCAATAAAACACCGCGCACGTTTCTTAAAGCCTACATATTTCTAAAGGAAAATGTTCTGAAGGGGTTATCTGCTTACTTAAAGGCTCAACTGAAGCTGATTTCCGTTACCTTTGTCATTGTGTTTATCGGTCTGCTTGTACTTGGCGTGAGCAATTCCTTCTTAGTCGCTTTATTGTCGGCACTTTTTGATTTACTGCCGCTCTTAGGGATTCCATTTATCTTTATCCCTTGGATCGCCTACCTGCTTATTATCGGAAATACATCGCTAGCCATTGGACTTGCAGTCGTTATGGGCGTCACCCTTCTAATCCGGCAAATTCTTGATCCGAAGATTACGGGGACATCGCTTGGGGTATCCGCATTTACGATGCTGTCCTTCATGATCGTGTCCATGTCATTGTTCGGGGTTATCGGCATCGTCATGTCCACCGTCCTCTTGATCTTAATAAAAGCTCTTTACGATCAAGGTTATTTAAAACGTTGGATTCGTATGCCTAAAGAAGAATTTGTATCTGGACATCCATTTGACAATTCTCCTGATCAAAATGAGGACAATAAAGATAACGAAGAACCAAAGAACAAGTAGAAACCAAGATACCTTGTTGATATGAAATAGCAGGCCAATCTTCCTTGATGAGATTGGCCTGCTATTTATGTGGAGGCTGTGCAGCCAGCACATCCATTACAGCTCGGAATACCTCTGTTGCCTTATGCGAAGTGCCAGATTGGTCATCTTCGCTGACGACACTCACTGCATACTTTGGCTTCTCAACTGGGCCGTACCCTACAAACCATGTATGTACGTTAGCCGTCCCAAATGCCTCAGCTTGGGCAGTACCACTCTTGCCTGCAACATTCCAGGAAGCCTGTTTGAGCGATTGCCCCGTACCGTACTGGACGACATCCACCATCATTTTCATTACGTTACGGGCTGTCTCCAGCTTCATCACTCGCTCCTTTTTGACTTGTACAGGGAATCGAACGATCGGCATCCCTGTGGCATACTGCACTTCCTGAATCAATCGTGGTGATCCGAAGTTTCCATTCTGAAGCAGCGTTACGACGAAGTTGGCTGCAGCCAAAGGTGTCAATCGAACATTCCGCTGCCCGATACCAGATTGAGCTCGTTCTCCGCCCGACACATTCCCCGGCTGTACATTGTCAGGAAATATTCGACTTCCTTCCTCTCCTTCGAAGTGCCGCAAACTCCGGTGGCCCATCCCATCATCCGAAACCATACCAACAAGCCCGCTTAGCCCCATTGTCTTGGCATAGTTCAATAGCTGCTGCCCTGTCAATCGTTCTCCCAACTCAGCAAACACTTCATTGCATGACTCTGCCAATGCCTCACGCAATGTCAACGTACCATGCCCTTCTGGAAGCCAGCACGCTAAACCGTACTTCCCATAATGCCCATCGCAGGAAAAGCGTTCATTCAGTTGCGTCAGTCCCGCTTCCATTGCGGCAGCCGCAATGAACAGCTTATAGACAGACCCCGGCTGGAGGGCCTTGGTTGCCCGATTGTTCCACGCTGCCTTCTCCGGCTCAATATGATAAGGATCTGCGGCAGGGCGAGACACCATCGCCACCACATCCCTTGTTGCTGCATCAAGGACGACTACCGATCCCTTCTCAATATGATACCGATCAAGTACTTGCTCAATAGCGGCTTCGATTGTCTGATCCGTTGTCGTAATAAGCCTTAATGGATAATATGGATTATCAGGACGCCGTAAGCGCACATCGAGTCCATGCAGCGGCAGTTGACTTGCATCTGTATAATGGACGACTGTCGTGGCGCCCAATCCCTTGAGCAATGGTTCAAACGTTCGTTCCAAACCCGATACACCAACAATACTTGAATTAGCATTGTTGCCACTCTTCTTGAAATACTCATTGTTCGATGTATCCGTCATATCCGCAATAGCCCCTACCCATTGCGGAGTATGCTGACGAAGCGGATATCGAACTGTATATGGAAGTACTCGAATCCCTTCCCAATCAGATAATTGAACTCGATCGGCCTGCTCCGCACTCAGCTCGAAGGGCAATTTTTTATCCTTCTCATTCGGCCAAATGTAAGGTTCGACAAGCTCCTCCCATCGACGCCGGACTTCTTGTTCTGACTCGTGCAGCCAGAGCGCCATGCTCCGAACTGCATCCGTACGAATAGCATTTTTATTCACTGGGAAGAGGACAAGGGCCTTCACGACCTGACCCGTATACGGGCGCCCAGCCCGATCTACGATCGAGCCGCGTCCATCATCCAGCACTACACCACGTGCCCGTTGAATGACGGTGCGCTGCAGAACAGTATGGACTCCATCATCCACCTTGCTGTGCACGAACAACAGCTGGAGCCAGCCTAATCTAACAATATAGATTCCGATCATTACGGTAATGGCACATGCGAGCAGAACAAGCCGATTGTACATGAGCTTCTGCCGCTTCGAACGTTGGCGCGACAACACTTCATCCACCTCCTTATCCACAAACGAAGTCCGTTTCTCCTTATCAGTACCATTACTGCCCACTTCTCCTTATGCATAACCACAAGCGCTAGTTCATGCGCGAATCTATCCTTTTGATCACACCTACTCGGCATTATTTCTGCACAAAAAAACCCCTACCATTCCGGTAAGGGCTCACTTTTTCCGTTATTCTAAATCACTTACGCTTTGGCATTCTTCTTACGCATCATATCGAAATACGTAACCGGCTGATCGACCTTCATACGCACAAGTTGCAGCGGATGGCGAGCTGCATCTAGCTCATTGCCTTCTGTATCCCACAGCTTCTCTACCTTCTGCTTGAAGAACGTATTGTTCGGGCCGAAGAACTCAACCTCAGCTCCAACCTTGAAGTGATTGCGCTGTTGAACCGTCGCGATGCCTGTCTCAGCGTCGTAGTCCATAACCAATCCAGCGAAATCATAAGGTGCCGGCTTGTCTTCCGGCTCGTAAATATGATCCTCATGATCCGGCTCTTCGTAGAAGAAACCTGTATTGACAGGACGGTTAGCCGCCTTATAAATCTCGTCCAGCCATTCCTGCTTCAGCTCATAATTGTCCGGATCGGCCATATACGCATCAATGACTTTCCGATACACATTAACGACCGTAGCCACATAGTGAATCGACTTCATCCGGCCTTCAATCTTGAAGCTGTCCACCCCAACATCGATCAGATCCGGCAGATGCTCGATCATGCATAAGTCCTTCGCACTCATGGCGAACGCATTGTCATTCTCATCGAACAACGCCTTTTGATTGACGCCTAGACGGAACTGCTCCAATACAGACGAACCAGATGCTTCCTGTTCGCTGATCATATCCATTGCATCTGCACGGTCATCCTCGAACAGATCGTATTTCCAGCGGCATGATTGACAGCAGCCGCCACGGTTGGAATCGCGGTCTGTAAAGTGGTTGGACAACACACAGCGTCCAGAATAAGAAGAACACATCGCACCATGAATAAAAGCCTCAATTTCGATGTCAACGTGATTTTTCATTTCCTGAATCTCATCCATGCTCGTCTCCCGAGCTAAGACGACGCGAGGCATGCCTTCATCTTTCCAGTATTGAATCGTCTGCCAGTTCGCGATGGACTGCTGTGTACTTACGTGAACCTCCAGCTTCGGCGCCACGCGCATGGCAGTATCAATGATAAATGGATCTGCAGCAATAATGGCACTAATGCCCGCATTCTCCAGATTGCGAAGATACTCTTCCAAGCCTTCGACATCTTCATTATGCGCATAAATATTCGTCGCCACGAACACCTTCGCCCCATATTTTTTAGCAAACTCCACACCTTCACGCATTTCTTCAAAGCTGAAATTGTCCGCATTGGAACGCAGACCGTATTTTTGTCCGCCAATGTACACGGCATCCGCACCGTAATGAATAGCGAACTTCAACTTCTCCAAATTACCGGCGGGAGCAAGTAATTCCGGCTTATCCAAGCGATATCGCTTGCCGTTATATTTACGTTTCGTTTGTGTACTCATCGTTGTACGCCCCCTCCTTAATACATTTGTTCTTTATAGAAAAATCCGAATGAGAGCTCTCGCTCTGGATCTTGAACTGCACGAATGCGTTCCAGCCATTCTTCCTTCATGGAATACCCTTCAGGATCGACAATATAGCTATCAATCGCTTCGCGATACACGCGAACAACGGTTTCATTATATGAAATCGACTTCAAAATTCCTTCGATCTTAAAGCTGTCAATGTGTGCATCGAGCAGCAACTTCAAATCTTCGATGAAGCACATATCGTCTGAGCTCATGATATGTGTTCCGTTCGCATCTTCATACATCGGGAACTTCTCATCCTGACGTTCTCGCTCTACGAGGAACAGCTTCTGCTCCATCCCTACCTCATATGTGCCTTCTTCTTTGCCAAGATGACGCATGTAATGGTGAACTAAATGGCGCTTGGAATGATAAATATTCGTCATCCCATGGATTTGAACTTGAACCTCCATATCCGGAAGCTGCTGCTTCATCTCTACCACTTGCTCAAGGTTCAGCTCGCGGGCAGCAACGATACGGCTTGCGCCACGCTTCTGCCAGTACTGAGCTGTCCGGTAGTTCGTCGATGTCATCTCCGCATTCCACTGCAGACGAAGAGTTGGCGCTGCTGTTCGTGCAACCATAATTACAGCTGGATCGCCATAGGCAATCGCATCAACGCCCAGTTCCTCAAGTCGCTTCAAGTAAGACGACAGATCTGTCAGATGCTCATTATGCATAATATTATTTACTGCAACATACAGTTTGGCGTTATGGCTGCGGACGATCGGCAGGCTTGCCTCGATATCTGCAATGGTCATTTCGCCTGGCATGCGCATGCTATATTTTTCTTCCCCGACGAGGACTGCATTCGCGCCTGCTTGAAGCAAGCGTTCCAATTCCTCAACACTGCCTGCGGTAACAAGCAATTCAGGTTGATAAGTCATGTTCATTTCACCGCTTTCTATTGTGCTGCCGTTTTCTTGCTCTGTTCGATATTACGCTGATGCTCTGGGAATGTCTTGGCGAACAGATGCGTGTGAGTGCCGTCTTTTTTCGTCACATAATACAAATATTCTGAAGCCTCCGGCTTCAATACTGCTTGAATGGAGGCCGTACTTGGACTGGAAATAGGCCCTGGCGGCAATTTATCTATTTTATACGTATTGTAAGGACTGTCGATTTCCAAGTCCTTATAATACAAACGTTCCTTCGGCTTGTCCAGTGCATATTGAACGGTGGCATCAATTTGCAGGCGCATCCCCTTCGCAATTCGATTATCGATGACGCCCGCAATCAATGGACGCTCTTCATCCACAACCGCTTCTCGCTCAACAAGCGAAGCCAAGGTCAGCATATCGTGCAGCGTCAGACCACGTGTCTTCAAATCGGATTCCCAAGTTGGGGAAGCCTGCGACAATCGCTTCTCTGTCTCTTGCACCATCCGTGCAATAATCTCTTCCTCAGAGCTCCCCTTCTTCAACTCATAGGTCTCAGGGAACAAGTATCCTTCAAGTCGATGCTTCAACTTGGCGTCAGTCGGAATATGCGCAGCGATCGGGGCCTGTCCCTTAAGCCAAGCCGTATCATTCGCCAGCTTCAAGAAGCGATTCTTATCCACAACGCCATCATTGCTTAGTTTGTCCGCAATTTGTTCTACGGTATAACCTTCTGGAATTGTGAAGCGAACCATTTCTTCCGGAACGACTTCCCCGCTGTTGAGCTTCGCGATAATGTCGTCATAGGTAACACCGGGACGGAACGTGTATTTCCCCGCTTGGAAGCGGCTTCCCTCCCCGTTCCATTTCAAATACACTTTAAAAATGAGTGCATTGCGAATAATTCCCTGCTCCTCCAGCTGTGATGCGATTGCTGCTGTTCCAGAGCCCTGTTGGATCGAAACGGGAATCTCCCGTTCTTCTTGCGCGAGCGGACGCATTCCGCTCCATATATAACCAACACCAGCGCCAGCTACGAGTAGAAGCACAAGGCTGATCGTGAGCAGCACCTTCGAGCCTTTCTTCATCCACACACTCTCCTACATGGAAAAAGAGCGGAAATCCGCCCTTTTTCCGTAAAATATCAGTTAGCCGATGCCATCCACCGACTCTACAAACGACAAATTAAAATTCGTCTCGGTACGTTAATTCATCATACAGCTCAGCTACTTCTTCCCACTCGTCATCATCTTCGATCGTTTCGAGCTCCCAGCCTTCTGCTTCGCTCCCGATAATGCGATACAGTTCCTGCTCCGGTTCTTGAGCACCTTCTGGAAGAAGTACTGCATACGCTCGATCATCAAGCCGGAATTCAGCGATTAACGATAGGACACGACTGTGACCGGCCTCATCCGTCATCTCAACGAATTGACCGAAGGCATTCTTTAGCTGTTCTGTCAATTGAAGTTCAAGTCGTTCGGTCACCCTTCATTCTCCTCATCCGCTGTAAATAACGTATTGAACGTTTCCTCGACAATATTCCATTCTTCTTCGTCCGTAATGGTAAACAGCTTCAAATCGTCATCCTCTTCTTCATAACGGAACGCATACACTTCATCCGCATCTTCATCATCAGAATCGACAGGTACGACCATCATATATTTTTTGTCCGTGCCATCTACATCGAACTTCATAATGACTTCGAATTCTTCCTCGTTGCCCTCGTCGTCCGGAATATAAATGATCTCCGGTTCTTCTTGCAAATGTTCATCTCGTGTCATAGTAACCCCTCACCTTCTTGATTGATAGTCAAGATATGTTTGTAATATAATGGTTGCCGCCATCTTATCGATGACTTGTCGACGCTTCTTGCGACTGACGTCAGCTTCCAGCAATGCGCGTTCTGCCGACACCGTACTCAAGCGTTCATCCCACAGGTGAACGGGCAATCCGAACGACTGCTTCAACTGTTCTGCAAATGACATGCTTAGCTCGCCCCGAGGTCCGACTGTGCCATTCATGTTCTTCGGCAGTCCAAGGACGAAGGCTTCCACGCCGTGCTCCTTCACAATGTCACCAAGTCGCTTCAGATCATTCTCTGGTTTGCGACGCTCAATGACTTCAAGTCCTTGTGCCGTCCAACCAAAAGCATCGCTTATCGCGACACCGATCCGTCGATCTCCGTAATCCAAGCCAAGAATCTTCATTCAGTCTCTCCCAGTATTCATCCAGTGATGCTTACTTCTCTATCCGTGCTGCATTCATCCTCGCGACTTATCGGTGATGATTCAAGTAGAAGCGAACTAATTCTTCAATCAGTTCGTCCCGCTCTTTCTTCCTCACGATACTTCGAGCATTGTTATGCCGCGGGATATAAGCGGGATCCCCGGATAGAAGATAACCAACGATTTGGTTAATAGGATTGTATTCCTTCTCGAGAAGCGCATCATAGACAGACAACAGGATATCTTCGTTGGAAGCTTGCTGTTCCTCCGCTTTTACATTGAACTTCATCGTCTTATCCATGGAATTCATCGCTAACACCTCGCTTTACTCTTATCATAACACATACCCGAACAAACTAGAAAATATTCCGATCCAAAGCTTGGCATTGTTCACAAATTTGACGACAATAACCTCCCTATGGAATCGGATCAGGGAGCCCCTATTGCAGGGCTCCCCTCTCTTATATTATACGCCAAGCTGCTTCCCAACAAGCTCATCCACGAGAGCCAATGCCTCTGGCAGCTTGGAAGCGTCTTTGCCTCCAGCTTGCGCCATATCAGGACGGCCGCCACCGCCACCGCCGCACACAGAAGCGAGCTCTTTAATCAACTTGCCGGCATGAAGCCCCTTCTTTACAAGCTCTGGAGCAACAGCAACAACGAAGTTCACTTTATCTTCATTTACTGCACCGAGTGCGATAATCGCTTCTGGAAGCTTCGCCTTCAGTTCGTCTGCCGTCGTACGAAGTGCATCCATACCGCCTGCATCGACTTGTGCAGCCAGCACTTGAACACCAGCAACTGTTCTAACTTGGTCTGTCAATTGTCCTGCTTCAATGCTGCTCAGCTTGCTCTTAAGCGATTCATTCTCGCGGGACAGCTCCTTCTCACGTGAGAACATAGCTTCAATACGCTTCGGTACATCCGCTACATTCGATTTAAGCAAGGAACCTGCTTGCTTCAACAGCTCCAATTGCGCCTCCATATACTGATACGCATGACGGCCCGTTACAGCCTCAATACGGCGTACACCAGAACCGATGCCGCTCTCGCTTACGATCTTGAAGAGACCGATTTCTGAGGTGCTGCTAACATGGCAGCCACCGCATAGCTCAATGCTGTAATCGCCAACTTGTACGACACGTACAACATCGCCGTACTTTTCGCCGAACAACGCCATTGCGCCCATTTCTTTGGCCTCATCAATCGATTTCGATTCGATAACAAGCTGTGTGCCTTTCCAGATTTGCTCGTTGACACGATGCTCGATGTCCACAAGCTCCTCTTCGCTAATGCTGCCCAAATGTGTGAAGTCGAAGCGAAGACGGTCAGGCTGCACGAGAGATCCTGCTTGGTTCGCATGCTCACCCAATACAATCTTGAGCGCCTTATGAAGCAAGTGTGTCGCAGTATGATTCTTAATAATATCCTCACGAATCGCGCGAGCTACTGCAGCTTGTACTTGCATGCCGACACGCAGTGTTCCTTCTTCCACGCGCACTACTGCGATATGCTGACCATGAGGAGCTTTCCATACATCTTCAACTGCTCCTTTGAATCCAGCTGCTGTAAGGACACCGCTGTCGCTTACTTGACCGCCGCTCTCCGCATAGAATGGCGTGCGATCAAGCACTACTTGGCAAGTCGATCCTACTTGTGCTTCTTCTGCCATTTCGTTATCCACGATCAGTGCCAGTACACTGGATTCAGTTACCAACTCATTATATCCAACGAACTCGCTTTTAGTCGTGTAATCAGCAAGTGGCCCGCCTTGTACCTTCATGCTTCCCGTATCTTGACGAGCTGCACGGGCACGATCACGCTGTTCTTGCATCGCCTGGTCGAAACCTTCACGATCAACCGTCAATCCATGTTCAGAAGCATAATCTTCTGTCAAATCGAATGGGAATCCATACGTGTCATACAATTTGAACGCTTCTTGTCCGCCAATTTGCGTGCGTCCTTCCTGCTTCGCAGCAGATGCCAAGCTTTCCAGAATCGCCAAGCCTTCTACAAGCGTCTCATGGAATCGCTCTTCCTCGTTTTTGATTACCTTCTCAATGAACTCGCGTTTTTCAACGATTTCGTTGTAATGTGAGCCCATTACTTCACATACCGTCTGTACCAGCTCTACCATGAATGGACGGTCGATACCGAGGATCTTGCCGTAACGGACTGCACGACGCAGCAAGCGGCGGATTACATAACCACGGCCTTCATTCGATGGCAGAACGCCATCGCCTACAGCGAATGTTACGGTACGAACATGGTCTGCGATTACTTTCAAGGCAACGTCGAACTCTGGACGCTCATTATACTTCACGCCTGCAATGCGGCATGTTGCTTGAATGATCGGCTGGAACAAGTCTGTATCGAAGTTGGAGTCGACATCCTGCAAGATTGAAGCGAAGCGCTCCAAGCCGGCGCCTGTATCAATATTTTTGTTCGGAAGCGGCGTGTAGCTGCCGTCCTTGTTATGATTGTATTGTGAGAATACATTGTTCCATACTTCCAAGTAGCGCTCGTTCTCTCCGCTTGGATAGCATTCTGGATCCTCTTCCAATGTTCCGTACTTCTCTCCGCGATCGTAGAAGATCTCTGTACAAGGACCGCAAGGGCCTTCCCCGATATCCCAGAAGTTGTCGTCGCCTGTCTTCACAATGTGGTCAGCAGGAAGGCCGATCTTCTCATTCCACAGCTTGTACGCTTCTTCATCATCGTTATGGACAGTAACATAGAGACGATTCGGATCGAAGCCAATCCATTCTTTGCTTGTCAAGAACTCCCAAGCCCATGTAATAGCTTCCTCTTTGAAATAATCGCCGATGGAGAAGTTCCCCAGCATTTCGAAGAACGTATGGTGACGGCGAGTCTTGCCGACATTCTCGATATCGTTCGTACGAATACATTTTTGCGAGTTTGCGATACGCGGGTTCTCAGGCTTCACGCGTCCGTCAAAATAAGGCTTGAGCGGTGCCATACCCGCATTAATCCAGAGCAAGGATGGGTCATTGTGTGGTACAAGCGATGCGCTTGGCTCAATGTGATGCCCTTTGCTTTCAAAGAATTTCAACCATTTTTCGCGAATTTCACTAGCTTTCATGAGTAAACGCCCCCAATAGTTTGTTATATAAAAATAAAAAAATCGCCCCTGAAAATCAGGGACGATTCATATATCGCGGTACCACCCTGGTTATCGCATACATCATCCCCCATTTTATCAAGCCTGCGTATCATGCAAGCAAGGGCAAGAAAAGCGTCTGCGATCGCCTCGACGTTGATAACGGGTACGTCCCGGTGAAGTTCCATTCACACTCAGAAATTAGCGTTCAGCTGTTCTTCAAGGTGAAGATTCTTGCAGCCAGCCGGCATATGCCGATCCGGAATCTTCTCTCTGTTCCTAGGGCTTCAGCTTACTCGTTTTCGTCTTCGTTTTGTTCCATATACCTATCCAATAATTTAGTATAAGCAGCAGGCAGACGGTTGTCAAACTTCTTTCGTTTGATCCCATCTGCCTGCTCAACGGATTTTCGCTGAAATGCGATTATCCTAAATATTCAATTTGCTCTAGCATGCGTTTCAGCATAACTGCTGCCTGCGCACGTGTCGCGGTAGCCTTAGGCTGGAATGTATTCGCGGTCATCCCTTGCACGATCCCTGCGGATACTGCCTTGCCTACGCCGTCGCGAGCGTAGCCGCTCACTTGTCCGCGATCATTGAACTTGTTGAGTGCGCTTGGGTTCGAAGCCACATTGCGTCCTGTATATTCCATAGCTCGAACGAGCATAATTGCCATTTGTTCACGGTTGATCGACTCGTTCGGACGGAACGTGCCATTTTCATAACCGCCAATAATTCCTGCCTTGGTCGCAGCCCCAATATAGGGAGCCATCATGCTGGTCTGATTCACATCACGATAAGCGGAAGCACCGGATGCATCAGCTTGAAGCCCCAGCGAGCGTGCCAGCAAAATCGCGAATTGCCCGCGCGTAATGTTGGCGTTTGGTGCAAATGCATTATTGCTGACACCCTCAATGATATACTTTGATGCCAATTCGCGGATGGCGTCTCGTCCCCAGTGGTCTTTAATGTCCGAGAAGTCCTTCGAGCGATCCATCATAGCAACGGAACGATTGCCCTTGAACTGGAGGGCGTATACCGCAACGCCTAGCTCCTGCTTCGTCACTGTAGGCACATATCCCGCCTTGTTCAGCACGGAATCATAACGAACGGCTGATGCATTACTACGCTGTATCAATTGTGCGTTGCGCACTTTATATTTCAAGTTAGCCTCAATTGTACGCGGCGTAGCGGAGCCAGCAAATGCCGACAAGCGGAATTCAATCGGATTGACACGCACGCGTGCACCTGTATCGTTCAGGCTGCGCAGCAATGCATTGGAATCCGATCCCGACTGTGATTCTGCTTGAAGCAGCAGATATGCCTGATTGTTTCCCCACTCGCGTTCAAGCGCACGGAAATCCAGCTCACGAAGCGGTACCGACATCAATATATCGCCATAACGAATGGAGAAAATCGCATCATTCGCCTTATTGTATACTTCATTCAACGTTTGCAATGGAACAGCAACCACTGCTCCGCGCTCGGATGTCGGCACATCAAATGCCAGATGATTACGCGTGCCGTTCTTGAGTACATATTCAAAAGATGATTTCAACTTTGTTGCCGGTATTGTATAACGCTTCGCAGTGCTTCCGCTCAAGGAACGATCAGAGCTTGTGTCCGCTGCCGAACTGGAGAGCAAATACCATCCATCATCCAAGAACCAGCGGAACGTAGCCGGTTGCAAATCTCCGGGACGTGTCGTGGAACCATCAGTTTTATTCGTAACGGTCGTAGAAGCAAACGACTGCAGCGAATTCCCTGCCAAGTCCTTAATCGGATTTTTACCCTGCAAGTAAGCAACTGTTACCGCACTGTATGCATTGACCGCTTCGTCCAGCGTCAAGGTAACTTCTTCATTGCGTGTCGAAGCACGCTTTACCTTAATCACCCGATTGTCCGAGTGTACCACGAATTGAGATTCATCCGGCGAAGGCAATTCCTTCAAGCGCTCGGAGAAGACAAGTGTCATCGTGCTGCCCTTCACAGAAGCTGAACGCAAAGTTGGAGCCGTTCGGTCAGAACCATTATCCACCTTCTTCAAGGTAAATACAGGAGCCTTGTTCCCCGCCAGATCCGAAATACGAGGTTCACCCGTACCTGGCACATAGGATACCGTGACATCATCACCATCGCTAACACTGGAGCTCAAGATCAGATTAACCACGTTATCACGCACTTGAACAGAATCGACATTTCGGGATGAGCGATTGACATACACCGAGAAATGACCGCGCGGCGGTACTTTGCTCGTGTCTAATTGCTCATTATAAGTCAACGTCAGCAGGCTCCCGCTTACTTCTGCCCGTTGAAGCACTGGCGCCTTCGTATCCGCATCATTGCGCGCCAGCACATCTGTAAATGCTTCAAGCTTGTTGCCGCTCCGATCCGTCAACGGATATCGATCTGGCTTGTAACTTACTCGCACCGTTTGATTATCGCGGATTACATAAATAAGCGACAGCGTTACCTTCGAGCCGTCCACAGATATGCGGCTGACTGTCTTCTCGCTTCCATCCACGGTCACCTTGAATTGCTCATAAGCACGCGCCGACACTGTATCCAGCGGCTCCGACATATCCAACACTACCTTCATGCCTTGCGCATTGGCTGACTTCACAACAGGAGGCGTACGGTCAACCTCATTGCTTACTGATAATTTCTCAAATGCAGCAGCCGCATTGCCTGCCGTATCCTGAATAGACTTGCGGTCAGCACTAGGACGATAGGAAATGGAAATGCTCTGACCCGCAGAGACTCCATTCTCCAGGCTTACATCCACATAATCGCTGCCCATTGCTGTACCCGTTACACGGCGTGTGTCACCATTTACCCATACTTCAAAGCTTGCAGCTGGTGGAACCGAGGTCTTCTTCAATTCCTTATCGAACGTTAAGCGAATCGTGTCCACCTTGCTCAGCGCAGCGGACTTCAACGATGGAGCCGCTGTATCCGGATTGCCTGTTGTGAATTTCCATGTATTCAATCCAGCATAAGACTTCCCACTTGCATTGCACAGAGAATCTGCCGCAATCTCAATCGTGTAATCCATATTGGGCTTCAATTGTTGAACGGGGTCAATCGTAATTGTATTTGTTCCGTCTCCCGTAACCCGGTTAGAGGACATCGGCAGCGCTTCGAGCACTTTGCCGTCCTTCGCCTGCTTCATAATGACGCTCCCGCCGGATTGCTTCCATACCTTCTCCTTGAAAGTCAACACAAGCTTGGAATCCACACGGACGTCCCGTTGCCCGATCGCTGGCGATACCGTATCCAACTGAGGCGCTCCAGTATCAGCTGCTGTCGTGAACGTCCATTCTGTAGGGTCATAAATACCCAGGAACTCAGAGCTGCCAGACTTGAACGTGCCGAAATCTGCTTGAACCCGATAGGAAGCCCCAGAATCCAACGGCTTGGATAGCGTAATCGTTGCTTTTTTCTTCGTATCATCGAGCCGAACTTGGCTGCTGTCTACTGCAACATCCTCTACCTTATCGCCATTTTTCTTTCTTACGGTGATGTTCCCGCTTCCTTTTTCCACTTCACTTGTAAACGTAAGAATAAGTTCAGTTCCGACATTGACATCCGTCGCTCCAGCAGCTGGAGACATGGATGCCACCTTAATTGTTTTCAAGCCCTCTATTTTGTCTTTCACTGAGTCTTTAAGCACTGTGCTTGAGTCTGTCTGCGGCAATGCCATTGCGGCATTCGCAGAAAGTTCCATCGCTAAAGCAATGGTGAGCAATATCGCAAGTGTTCGTTTCACGTAGAACTCTCCTCCCTTAATTTCCCTTTCGTTCCCCAGGACGCAGCTTCGCATAGTTTCACGAATAAAATATACGGCGTCCATCCTTCATTACCGCCGTATCCAATTCTTTAAACGCGCCGAACAACATATTTGTTGTTCATAATTGCGAAACTTTCTGAAAAATAGGTCTTAAGTAGGATGTTACGTTGCCGTGATTTCCCTTTACTACCGATAAATGCTCACACTGTCTTTCTTCGGATTTGATAGGCTACAATATGCTGACAGATTACTTTTACGACTGCAAAGAAAGGAACCGCAAGGATTAGCCCCACAACTCCAGCAATCTCCCCGCCCACAAGCAGGGCGAAAATGATCGTCAGCGGATGCATATGAAGCGTCTTGCCCACGATCTGTGGAGAAATAATATTCCCCTCTACAATTTGGCAGATGGTATTTACAACGATGACCAAAATAATCATTTTGAGCGATACCGTCGCTGCGAAGATAAGTGCGGGAGCAGCACCGAAGTATGGCCCGAGATAAGGAATAATATTGAACACGGCTACACATAACGCAAGCAGGAGCGCATAGGGCATGCCAATTATCCAATAGCCGATATATGCAAGCACACCGATAATAAGGCATACGAGAAATTGACCTCGGACGTAGCTTCCTAGTGCAGCATCAATTTCTCGGAATAGCATCACCGTATGCTTGCGATGCGAACGCGGCACATAAGCTATTACCGCCCTCTCGAATACGTCAAAATCTTTCAATATGTAGAAAATGAGGAATGGTACGATAAGCGCAATGAAGAGCAAATTAATGGCGGCCCCAATATTCTCCATAAAGTCCGATATCGCTTTGCCTATGCGCTCCTCTAGAGCATAAATGGAGTCATTTAATCCGGAACGTACAGATGACGGCATCGTCTTGCTAACCCCGTCCATCATCTGTTCCGCCTTCGCATTTAGGTGGGGCATCTGATTGTTAAGCTCAGCAAGCTGCCTCACCAGCATGGGGATGATATTGACTAAAATCACGGTGACTACCGCAATAAACACTGCATAAATAAGCAGCACTGCCATCGTTCGCGGCACTTTCCGTTCATTGAGCAGGATTACGATCGGATTTAACACATAGGCAATGATCATGGCCACGAAGAAGGGGGCAAGCACGGCCTTGAGGAAGCCATATACATGCCCGATAAGAGGTTTCATCATAAATAGAAAATAGAGGATGATAAGACCAAGCAGACAATAGATAGCCATTATAAAAAGACGGTTCTTCCAAAAACGCTCCACTGTATTACACACTCCGTTCATGTACGCTTGTGATGTAGAATGCTTGCAATACAGTAAAGTATGTGTAGCCTAGAGAGAAATTAATCCAACTGGTATCCCTTCCTCCATCCGCCATATGCGCTGATTGTCACTGCCGCGGAAGGGAAGTCCTGGACAACGGCGCTCCGCTACGAACGGACCATCAACCAATACATCCACACAGCGAAGCAGCTCTTGCTGGTCAGCTGTTCCTCTTTCAAGCAGCTGCTCCACCGTATATCCCGTATATACCCATATATGTCGACCCGACTGACGCAGCAGCCGGGTCAATTCCTTCACTTCCTTTGCTTGCATGAACGGTTCTCCACCGGACAGTGTGACATCCGTAAGCGGATTGGACAGCAACTCGGCTGCCACCTCCGCTACACTCATTTCCGTGCCGTTCATCATGTTCCACGATTGCGGGTTATGACACCCCTCGCACTGATGAGGGCAGCCGCTGAAGAACACAACTGTACGCAGCCCTTCGCCGTCAACGACACTGTCATGCAAAATAGATAGAACACGCATACTCATCGATGCTTCACCCGCTCCGTCTCTTCCTTCCGCTTCGCAGAGTTCCACTTATCCATATCCCCTACCAAATAACCGGTAATGCGGCGAATGCGCTCAATCTGCGAACCTGAGCTTCCACACATCGGACAGCTATCTTCAATCGTATCTTGATGGCCGCATGTACGACAGCGATCAACAGGATGATTAAGAGAACCATACCCAATCCCGCTCATCGCCATTGCACGCACGATACGGTCAAGTGCCTGTGGGTTGGCTTTCGCGCTTCCATCCAGCTCAACATACGTGATATGCCCGGCATTGCACAGCTCATGGAACGGCCCTTCGATTTGAATCTTGTCGATTGCTTTCAACGAGTAATAGACGGGTACATGAAACGAGTTGGTGTAATATTTCCGATCCGTAATTCCTTGTCTCACTCCAAAATCATCTCGATCCCGGCTCGTAAATTTACCCGATAGACCTTCAGCCGGCGTCGCGATTAAGGAGAAATTAAGACCTGTCGCTTCAATCGCCTCATCCATTCGCATACGCATATGAGACACGATGCGCATGCCTAGATTGCGTGCATCCTCAGACTGGCCATGATGGGAACCAACAAGCGCTACAAGCGCCTCAGCAAGTCCGATAAAGCCAACACTAAGTGTCCCCTGCTTCAGGATATCTCCCAGCTCATCCTCGGGTTGCAAGTCCTCACTTCCGCGCCATACCCCTTGCTTCATAAGAAAAGCAAAGTCACGCACCTGCTTCTTCGATTGATAGTCGAATCGCTCCCTCAACTGCTTCACTGTCAAGGACAGAAGCGAGTCCAATCGGCCAAAGAAATCATCCACACTGGACGACATCATAGCAAGGCGAACAAGATTCAAAGAGGTAAATGACAAGTTCCCTCTGCCGATCGCCGTTTCGTCCCCGTTCACATTGCCCATGACGCGCGTTCTGCAGCCCATGTAGCATGCCTCGCTCTCGGGTGTGCCGTTATCGTACTGCGAATTGAACGGAGCATCGAGAAAGGCAAAGTTAGGGAACAGCCGCTGCGCTGTCGTTTGCAAGGCAAGCTGGTACAGATCGTAATTCGGATCAGCAGGATCGAAGTTGACGCCTTTCTTCACTTTGAATATTTGAATCGGGAAGATAGGTGTTTCTCCTCTACCAAGACCGGCCTGCGTTGCGAGAAGAAACTGTTTAATCAGCATTCTCCCCTCCACAGAGGTGTCCGTGCCATAGTTCAATGAAATGAACGGTACCTGCCCACCGCCTCTAGAATGCATCGAGTTCGCATTATGAATGAATGCCTCGCAAGCCTGATATACGTCACGCTCCGTTAGTCTCCACGCCTCTGTCTCTAGATCGAAGTCTGCTTGCAGCGGCAGTGATTCCATATAGCGAATATGGCGATTGAATGTCTTGCGCACATAAGGGGCCACATCATAATCGAACATCGGATACGCCTGTCCGCCATGCTGCTGGTTCTGGTTCGCCTGCAATATAATCGATGCCAGCGCAAGCGCGCTCTTAATATCCTGCGGCTCGCGCATATATCCATGACCTGTGTTGAACCCCTGCTTCAACATCTTGCCCAGAGGAATCTGGCAGCACGTTGTCGTACCGGAGGCATAGAAATCAAGATCATGTGGATACATCAGGTTCTGCTCCACTGCATCTCTTACGTCTGCAGACAGCAGATGTTGAACCGCATACCAGCGTGCGCTTTCGCTAGCGATCTTCCCCATCATACCCATTGGCGATCTTCCATCTACATTCGCATTTTCCTGCATCAGATCCTGATTGCCACCGTCAACAATCTCATGCAGCGATGCCGTCAGCCGCTCTGTACTGGTCCGATTGCTCCGATCCCATACTGCGTTCGTCCGTTTCATGGATACCATCGTCATATCAAACTCATTCCTTTCTCTTTATGTACCATCATTTTCAGTGCAATTTGTCTATGTTAACTATATCTAGTGTTGTTATTTGAAAATGAGCACAATATGCATTATGAACGAACTCTTTTTCTCACAATATGAGATTCATCACGGACAAATGGCCGAGCATGCAAAAAGCGCCCGCAATCGCCTCTATAAGGCGGTTACGAGCGCTTATGTTCCATATGGTGGATATTTCTGCCTGACCCTTACGATGAAGCCTGCGCCTCTGGGAACGAAGGTGCAGCAAATTCATCACCAAAAAACAAGTCATCTAGAGAGCTTAATGTGCCATCCTCTTCGACCTGGTAAACTGACATCTTGTCCCCGTTCACCGTCAGCTCTATATAACATCCCCAGCAATAAAATTGGTGGGAACCAATTTTCCCGATATCTTTGGAATTGCAATTCGGGCATCGCAACATCGTATTCACCATTCCGTCCATTGACTAATTTGTTCGTACCGTTCAGGTTATCCGCCATCTTCGAAGATGATAACATCTGATCCCCATTTCAAGCGGCTTGTCCCATCTATCCGCCGTCTGCCTTCCAACAAGTCAGACAGCAAACCGTCTGAAATTTCCAGACCTGTTACTTGGTTACCCATATTTGGCTGAAAATAAACATCGGCGACCCATCCTAATTGCGATCCTTCACTTGTCATGACAGGCAAATCCTTCAACGCTCCATTCCCTGTCAAGAAAGCCCTCTCTATATGGATAGCCTCCGTATGCCGGATGGCTGTATCATTCGCGATCATTATTGCATCCTCACCACAAGCCGTTACCTCTTCCCAGCTCACAGAAGGAGGTGGTGATCCCTTGCGGGAACGACCTTCAAGCTCTATATGTGTGATAGTCCAATCATTCGAAATGCGGATATCCTTTACCTTGGTCAACCGCTTCCCCGTCTCGATTCCGTATACGGGAAGGCCGATTAGTTCCAACAGCTTCATATCGGGGCCCCCTCTTCAGCTAACGGCATTCACTTCCAAATGCAGGACGTTCCTCATCAGAATCAGGGAGATTCTCATTTCACGTACGTCCCCGGCCAACATGCCGCGTTATCTTCAAACGCCCCTCCTTTCACGCTGTGACAGTTCCCTTACTGTCTAGTACGAACACGTGATACGATGGTTGCAATTTGTTGCGCAGCGCAAGCAGCCTCTTCCCTAGTATTGCCCAAACCGAAGCTGAATCGTACAGCCGTTCTCTTGCGCTCATCTGGTAAATCCATAGCCTCTAGCACATGCGACAATTCAAGCGAGCCTGATGTGCAGGCAGATCCGCTCGAAGCCATAATTCCCGCCAAGTCCAAATTCATCAGCATTGTCTCCGTAGGCACATCCAAGAAACTAACATTCAATATATGCGGCAAATGCTCAGTAGGATGGCCATTCATGACCACTCGATCGCCGAGAACTGCTGACAACTCTGTCCACAGCGTGCTGCGCACCTGCGCAAGTTCCTCCAGCTTCGCTGGAAGTGAGCCATTCGCTATCTCCATTGCCTTCGCCATTCCGGCAATCCCTGCTGCATTCTCCGTCCCTGCTCTGCGCTTGCGTTCTTGACTTCCACCATACAGCAGAGGATCCCAGTGAACACCTGCGCGAGCATAGAGAACGCCTACTCCCTTGGGTCCATTAATCTTATGGGCAGAAAAGCTGGCAAAGTCAACCGGCAACGCGTGCAGTTCGAGCTTCAAATGCCCGAGCACCTGAACAGCATCCGTATGCATCAGAATGCCACGCTCACGTGCCAAGCGGCCAATTTCTTCTATCGGCTGAAGTGTGCCCACCTCGTTGTTGCCATACATGACACTAATGAGACAAGTATGCGGGCGCAGCGCAGCTTCAATTGCCTCAACCGATACTCGACCCATCTGATCCGGCGCAACATAAGTAACCTCGAAGCCCAACTTCTCCAAGCGCTCGCACGCATGCAGCACTGCATGATGCTCCAATTGAGTCGTCACGATATGCGGCTTGCGTGCGGATGCATCGCCACTGCTTCCTAGCTGAGCAGCAGTTTCTGACGATTGCTGCAGCCAGGCAGACCATGCTGCACCGAAGATGGCAGCATTATCCCCTTCCGTTCCTCCACTCGTGAAGACAAGCTCCTGCGGCTGGCATCCCAGCTGGGCGGCAATACTATCACGAGCTTGATTCAAGGCGAGCTTCGCTTCACGTCCGAACGCATGAACGCTGGAAGCGTTTCCGAACACTTGATGCATACTGTCGGTCATGGCTTGTAGTACGTCTGGATGAAGCGGAGTCGTCGCTGCATGGTCAAAATAGATGCGTTCCATTGTATTCCCTCGTTTCTGCTAATCCGTATGACAAATAACAATATCAAACTTCACTCTCAAGATAAGTGGTCGTCAACCTATAGCTTGCTATCCATCCATCGTCTAGATATAGAACATGTAGCTGTCCTGGCTTCCCACATCCTTATAGTTAACCAGATCGGCAAGAGTCGTGGAATCAAGTACCTGCGCAATGCTGTCCCGGATACGCAGCCACAAGTCACGCTTAGCCGGATCATCCTCTTCCGTGAAGTCGACTGGGGAGATTGGCCCTTCCAGCACGCGAATAATTTCACCTGCTGTAAT
This sequence comes from Paenibacillus sp. NAIST15-1, assembly GCF_001894745.1. Taxonomy (GTDB): domain Bacteria; phylum Bacillota; class Bacilli; order Paenibacillales; family Paenibacillaceae; genus Paenibacillus_B; species Paenibacillus_B suaedae. The sequence continues at coordinate 48,405 of NZ_BBYF01000010.1, read as the reverse complement.
ATGTTCAGGAACGCCCGCCAGTATATAGCCGCCGTATGCGCCGCGAATACTCTTAACCAATCCAGCATTGCGTAGCGGCGCAATCAGCTGCTCCAAATAATGCTCGGACAGTTGGTTCTTCTCTGCAATACTCTTTAGCGACGTTGGGCCTTCTCCACAGCTCTTTGCCAGCTCCATCATAATCGTCAGGCCATAACGGCCTTTCGTTGAAATTTTCATATTATACACCTCATAGTTTTATTATCGTATAAATCCAATGTATTCCGATTAAGGTTCCCTGTATATCGTAACATAACTCTTCTCTTTATGGACAATAAACTGATGTGCTATTCCCGAATTATTTCCATTTGCTTGAAAATTCCTTGACATCATCTCTTATTTCCGGTATACAAGCCCTTATGGTACAATACTAAAGGAAGTGAATAAAACTCACTTTTGTATCAAGCCTGTATTAGTTTCAAGCTATTATGATAAAATCGCGAGCCGATAGCCATTATCGCAAGGCCATTCTTACAGCTCGCAGCAAAGACGGTGATACCATGACAAACTCTAATGCGAACACTCGCGTCGTCGTCGGCATGTCGGGCGGCGTAGATTCCTCGGTGACAGCACTGCTGCTTAAGCAACAAGGCTACGATGTCATCGGCATATTTATGAAAAACTGGGACGACACTGACGAGTTCGGACAGTGTACAGCCGAAACCGACGCGGAAGATGTTCGCCGCGTATGCGAACAAATCGGCATCCCTTATTATACGGTGAACTTCGAAAAGGAATATTTCGATAAGGTCTTCACCTATTTCTTAGACGAATATCGTCACGGTCGTACGCCTAATCCAGATGTAATGTGCAACCGTGAGATCAAATTCGGTGAATTCCTGCAGAAAGCACTCGATCTGGGTGCAGACTATCTGGCGACAGGCCATTACGCGCGTGTCCTTCATGAAGACGGCAAGCATACGCTGCTGCGCGGTGTGGACGGGAATAAGGATCAGACTTATTTCCTTAATGCGCTGAATCAAGAACAACTAGCGAAGGCTATGTTCCCGATCGGCCATCTGCCGAAGCCGGAGGTTCGCCGCATTGCAGAAGAAGCAGGACTAGCCACTGCCAAGAAGAAGGACAGCACCGGCGTATGCTTCATCGGTGAACGCAACTTCAAGCAGTTCCTGAGCCAGTACTTGCCTGCACAGCCTGGACAGATGATTGACATCCGTACAGGAGAGGTGAAGGGCCGCCATGACGGGCTTATGTATTACACGCTAGGTCAACGCCAAGGCTTGGGCATAGGCGGCTCAGGCAATGGAGAGCCATGGTTCGTTGCTGAGAAGGACTTGGCCAACAATGTTCTGTATGTGGTACAGGGCGATGATCACCCAAGCCTCTATTCCACAGGGCTCGTTGCATCTCAGGTCAACTGGATCGAAGGCGACATGCCAACTGAACCGATCCGCTGCACAGCCAAATTCCGTTACCGTCAGCCTGACCAAGGCGTTACTCTCCAGAAGAATGCGGACGGAACAGTTGAGGTAACATTCGACGTCAACCAACGCGCTGTAACACCTGGGCAAGCAGTCGTCTTCTATGATGGCGACATTTGCCTCGGCGGTGGCACGATTGATGTCGTCCACAAATTGAAGGCGTAATACTCAGCAGGATTGCTGAACGAATACAGGGGGTTATCCCGCACTGTGGAATTTTCACACGGTGCAGGATAACCCCCTTCGTCATTGGTTCTAAATGCTTGATGCTGGATTCAGCATCGCATCATGGCTGGTTGCCGCCCCCAGCTTCTTCACATGAAGTCGCGCAATCCGGAAATGATCTGTCTCCTCAATGATGAATTCGTACTCAAAGGCGCCTTCCACTCGAGTTCGCAGCCCCACTCTCGGAGGCACCTCCACCATGGCATACATCCAGCCGCCAATTGTATCATAATCCTCGGAAGAAATATTCGTCCCGAAGTACGCATTCACTTCTTCAATCAGCAAACGTCCATCAATCGAATAATTGGTTTCATTTTTCTTCTCAATTTGCGGACGCTCTTCATCAAATTCATCCTGAATCTCGCCAACGATCTCTTCCATAATATCTTCTAATGTGACCAAACCGGCTGTCCCACCGAATTCATCAATAAGCAGCGCGATTTGCACCTTATTTTTCTGCATCAGTTTCAACAAGGCACTAATTGACATCGATTCTGGGACACTTAACATTGGCCGAACAATCGAATGAATGCTCTCCAAATCATCAGGAGCCTTCACAATGTCGCGAATATGGATAAAGCCGATAATATTATCCTTATCGTTATCGCATACCGGATAACGAGTATGCATTTCCGTCAGCACTTTGGTCTTGTTTACTTCAAATGAATCCTCTGCATACAAACAGACCATATCGGTTCTTGGAATCATAATTTCCCGTGCATGCGTTTCCGTAAAGTCGAAAATGTTGTCTACAAGTGCCAATTCAGTATTATCAATGAGACCGCTCTTATGGCTTTCCTTCACTAGGATACGAATCTCTTCTTCCGTATGAGCTGATTCATGCTCAGAAGCCGGCTCGATGCCGAATACCTTCAGCACCATGTTAGCCGTACCATTCAATAGCCAGATGAACGGATACATCACTTTGTAGAATAAGCTTAATGGTCCTGCAGTCCACAATGCTACACGTTCCGATTTGCGTATCGCAAGCGTCTTAGGCGCAAGCTCGCCGAGAACGATATGCAGCACGGTAATGATAATGAAGGCGATAGCAGTAGATATCGATGTAATCACCGCATTACTTGCACCAAGTGCCGTCAACGGTTCATACAGCAGCTGTGCGACAGTCTTCTCCCCGATCCATCCGAGACCAAGAGAAGCAAGCGTAATTCCCAATTGGCAGGCAGACAAGTAAGCATCCAAATGCTCTGTCACATGCCGAGTCAGCTTCGCTTTCGCATTCCCCTCCTGCACGAGTGTATCCAGACGACTTCCGCGCACCTTCACCATCGCGAACTCTGCCGCAACGAAAAAGCCATTCAAAAATACTAATAGCAGTACAAACAACAATCCCCAAAATATCGGTAACGGATCACTACTCACCCGATCTCCTGCCCACTCCCACTTCGAAACGGACAGGAACACCTCCCCATACAATAAAATAAAGACATATATATATATTATATAAGAAAATACATAAGAATCCTACTCCCATACGCCTCATCGTTGAACATATGAGAATTAGCGGGATTTGTTGTCTTTATGTATATTCTTTCTTTATATCGTCCTATCACCATTTTTGTTGAATATGAATCGGAACAATCAGTCTGCGCTTTCGCGAAATTATTGCTCAATCGCGTATCGAACTGCTTCATTTAACAGCTCAAGTATATAAGCATCATCGCAAATATATAAAATATTTTGACCTTCTCTGCGATATCTGACGAAGCGATATGCACGAAGTGTTTTCAACTGATGAGATACTGCCGATTGTGACAATTGCAGAGCGTCAGCGACTTGATTTACGGCGCATTCCTCACGCGCAAGAAGTGACAAAATTCGAATACGTGTCGGATCACCCAACGCTTTGAACGTTTGCGATACCCGCTCCAGTACATCTGCATCCAAATCTTTTCCCAGGAAATAATTCATCTTCTTCTTCTCCTTTGTGTTGTTCATCTATATCTGGCTGCTTATGCGTGGGAACGAGATGAACATACCTACATATGTATGGCCCTGTTGCCTGTAGGTTATGACAAAGCGAAGAAAAATAAACATGGATTCCGAAGGAATCCATGCCAATTGATTCAGAGCATGCATGAAGCCTGCTCCTACACAGCAGGAAGTGGTGTAGGAGTAGGTTCTGCATATCCCTCTTTGTATTTGGTATCAATAGCTTGGCGGATGTCTTTGACCGACTTCCCGTCCCTCAGCATGAGGGACGCCTCTACGGCAATATCAAGGCACACACCACAGCGAGTGCCGTGATCATCCCATTCGATCTTCGCCTCTTCCTTCGAGGCGACGAAGCAATTTAAATTGCTCTGGTGGCCAGCTACTTCTCCGCATCCGCAATAACAAGGAATATATTGAAGTAATTCACTGTTCGCAGCAGCCAGTTGATAAATTTGTCGCATTTCCTTCTGTTTGTCATTCAAAAAAGGCGGAAGTTCGGCAACCGATGCCGTCGTTTGACGCAGATCGCCATTCTTCATCAGACGTTCATGATCTCCTGATGCTTGTCCGGCATGTTCTGCGCCTTCTTTGCCCGCAGGAGAACTGCCACAGCCTGCGACAATTGTTAATGCGATAAGACCAATAACCAATGAAAATGGTGCGAGTCGATTCAGACGATGTCCTTTGTTTCTGTTAGCTCTGTGCCTACGAATGAACATGAAAATACCTCCATCAAAGTATTCATTTCAAATTCAGTACAGGTCTGTCTACATTAAACGTACTAAACGTCGCCTCGCCCATGCGAGCCTCTTCTCCGCTCTTGGTTGATGCGCATCTTCGCTTCTGTCCCCTGCTCGTTCGCCATAAAGAATACCCGCTTCTTGATTAGGTCAGGCAGGTATTGCTGCTCTACATAGTGTCCTGGGTAGTCGTGTGGATACTGATAGCCCTTGTGTCCGAGCTTGTCCGCGCCTTTATAATGGGTATCTCGCAAATGCAATGGCACTTCAGCAGTCTTAATATCTTCAAACGCCTGCATGACGCGAGCAATGGCAAGCGGTATTGAGTTGGACTTCGGACTTTCTACCGCGAATAAGATAGCTTGTGCCACGATGTACTTCGACTCCGGCCAGCCAATTCGATGATAGGCCTCCAATGCGCTCACAGCCTGCACCATTGCTTGCGGGTTCGCCAATCCGATATCCTCGCTGCATGCAACGGTTAATCTGCGAATGAACGTCATTGGATCCATGCCCAGCTTCTCTACCGCATACAGGAACCAGTACAATGCCGCATCACTGGAGCCGCGAATACTCTTGTGGAAGGCGGACAAGACGTCATACTGTACAGATTCATCTGCCTGCACAGTCGGCCGCCGAACGGATTCTTCCGCCACTTCCAGCGTAATGTGGACTGTCCCGTCTTCCTCCGGTGTCGTCGTCATTGCCGCCATCTCCAGCGCGTTCAATGCCCGGCGTATGTCACCATTCGCCATGGAAGCGATATGTTCAAGCGCATCCGGGTCTGCCTGAATCGGCATGAAGCCAAGCCCACGCTCCTTATCCACCAAAGCACGCTTCATCGCCATCAGCGAGTGCTCCTTCGTGAGCGGCTTTAATTGGAACAAGGTCGAACGACTGATCAACGCTCCATTTACATGATGGAATGGATTTTCCGTTGTTGCGCCGATGAATATAATCGTCCCCTTCTCAACGGCAGGCAGCAAGGCATCCTGCTGCGATCGATTGAAGCGATGAACCTCATCCAAGAACAGAATGGTCTTGGTGTTGTACATCTTCTTGTTCGTATCCGCCTGTTCAATTACAGCTCGAACATCCTTAACTGATGCATCGACAGCATTTAAACGAACGAATTCACCCTTTGTCTGCTCCGAGATGATATTCGCGAGCGTTGTCTTGCCGCAGCCTGGGGGGCCATACAGTAATATCGAGGAGACCCGATCCGCTTCAATCGCTCTCCGCAGCAGTCTCCCCGGCCCTACAATATGTTCTTGGCCAATATATTCTTCCAATGTTCTTGGCCGTATTCGATCAGCCAGCAATCGCATCGTCGGATGCTGCTGTTCTTCCCCATAAGAGAATAGATCCATATCTGTCACCACGAATTACAAGTCTGCCAGCATATCGCGAATCACGACACTGACCATAATAAGCCCGGCTACCGGCGGTACGAATGCGTTACTGGATGGCGGCTGCTTCGCCTTGCGAATATCAGGGGCAGTATCCGGTACGATGCGCTCCGTAACATCCTCACGCGGCTTGATCGGCTCCTCTGTAGAGAACACAACCTTGACCCCTTTGCGAATGCCATCCTTGCGCAGCTTTTGCCGAATGACGCGGGCAATCGGGTCGTAAGATGTCTGTGAAATATCAGCCACTTGGAAGCGCGAGGGATCCATCTTGTTCGCCGCACCCATGCTAGAAATGATAGGTATTTTACGTTTCAAACATTCTTTGATCAAGTGAATTTTATATACAATCGTATCTGATGCATCGACAACATAATCTAGCTCATACTTGAACAGTTCCTCATAGGTTTCTTCCGTATAGAACATGTTAAGCGCGATCGCGTCGCAATCTGGATTAATTAGCTTAATCCGCTCACGCATCAACTCCGCCTTCTTCTGACCTACTGTTGTCGTCAAGGCGTGAATTTGCCGGTTAATGTTCGTAATATCGACTGTATCTTTATCAATGAGAATAATTCGCCCTACACCGGTGCGTGCCAATGCCTCTGCAGCCATTGAGCCGACACCGCCGATTCCTAGAACTGCAACTGTGCTGTTTTTCAGCTTCTCTAATCCTTCAGGTCCAATTGCGAGTTCCGTACGTGAAAATTGATGCAGCATAACGTCCTTTTCCTCCTGCGTCTCATTATCCATGCATGGTTTATGCATCGTGTGATGTGCAATATTGCCCGTCAATTGGCACACTTCTGCACAAATGGCAACACTTCTGCACAAAAAGCCATCATGCATCAAGTTCGCATCTTAGATGCTTAATCTACTACCGTCTATCGTACCATAGACGGGCTCAAGAACATAGCGGAACGCCCCTTGCCCAAGCATCCGCTAGATAGGAATTTCGGGCGAGGGGCGTTATATGCTAACAGCTTCTTTTCAGCCGTCCGGCTTATTGCTCTTCGTTATTCTCTTGAGTCTTCTCTTCTTTTTCTTTCTTCTTGTACGTCGACTTAATATGCAAAACATCCAACTGAGACTTATCAACTACGTTAGGCGCATCTGTCATCAAGTCTGTTGCGCTTGCCGTTTTCGGGAATGCGATCGTCTCGCGCAAGTTCGTACGTCCTGCAAGCAGCATTACGAGGCGATCCAAGCCGAATGCAATACCGCCGTGTGGAGGCGTACCATATTCGAAGGCATTCATCAAGAAGCCGAATTTTTGTTGTGCTTCTTCTGGTGTGAAGCCAAGCGCCGCGAACATCTTCTCTTGTACATCGCGGTTGTAAATACGCATCGAACCGCCGCCGATTTCATAACCATTCAAGACAAGGTCATAAGCTTGAGCGCGGATTTGACCTGGATCAGTATCGAACAATGCCAAGTCTTCGTCCTTCGGACGTGTGAACGGATGGTGTTCCGCTACATAACGCTTCGCTTCTTCGTCGTAGCCAAGCAATGGGAAGTCAACAACCCATGCGAACTTGAACGCATTGTCATCGATCAGGTTCAAGCGGCGGCCGATCAAGAGACGAAGGTTGCCGAGCACATCGTATACCACTTTACGCTTGTCCGCAGAGAAGAGCAGCAAGTCTCCCTCTTCTGCGCCTGTGCGCTCACGAAGGGATGCGATTTCTTCCTCGCTCATGAACTTCACGATCGGACCGCGGAATTCGCCGTCCTTCACTTGAATCCAAGCCAAGCCTTTCGCACCATAGCGTGCTGCATACGGTGCCAAGTCGTCGATGTCCTTACGGCTCCATGTTCCGCAGCCTTTTGCATTCAATACTTTTACAACGCCGCCTTTTTCAATAACAGACCCGAATACTTTAACGCCGCTGTTCTGTACGATATCACACACATCCACAAGCTCAAGGCCAAAGCGAAGATCCGGCTTATCGGAGCCGTATTTCTCCATTGCGTCTTGATACGTAATGCGTTGGAATGGCGTAGGAATATCTACTCCTAATGTTGTCTTGAACAAACGAACCATCAATTGCTCCATCATTTCATGCAATTGCTCTGTAGACATGAAGGACGTTTCGATGTCCACCTGAGTGAATTCTGGTTGACGGTCTGCACGCAAGTCTTCATCGCGGAAGCAGCGCGCAATCTGATAGTAACGCTCAACGCCGGATACCATAAGCAGCTGCTTGAAAATTTGTGGCGATTGCGGAAGTGCATAGAATTCGCCTGGATGCACACGGCTTGGTACTAGGTAGTCACGTGCGCCTTCTGGCGTAATCATCGTCAAGATTGGTGTTTCTACATCGATGAACTCGTTCTCTTCCAGGAAATCACGGAATACTTTTGTTGCTTTGGAACGAAGCATCAGTGTCTTTTGCATTTCCGGACGACGAAGATCGAGGTAACGATATTTCAAACGAAGGGACTCATCAATTTCAATGCCGTCTTCGATGAAGAATGGCGGGTTCTTCGCTGCATTTAAGATTTCAATTTCCGTTACGCGTACTTCTACCTCTCCTGTTGGCAGGTTCGGGTTCACCGTTTCTGCATCGCGTTCAACGACTGTACCGCGAACAGCAAGCACATACTCGTTACGCGCACGATCTGCAATGTCGTGAGCCTCTTGAGAGAAATCAGGGTTGAATACGACCTGTACAAGACCACTTCTGTCGCGCAAATCGATAAATAATACCCCGCCCAAGTCACGACGACGTTGTACCCATCCATTCAGGGTAACCGTTTCGCCAATTCGTTCTTTTGTAATTTTTCCGCACTGATGCGTTTTGTACATCATAGGATGCACGCTCCTCACATTAATATAGTTCATCCATTTACGAATGGAATTGAGCCTAGTTAAGCTCTTTCGATTGCTTCAGCCAATTGCTCCAGCTTCACGAACTGCTGCTCTCCTGTTTCCAGATGCTTCAACGCGATCTCTCCACGTGCCAATTCGTCATCGCCGAGAATTCCTGCATACCGAGCCTTCATGCGATCGGCTGATTTCATTTGCGCCTTCATCTTGCGTCCTTGGTAGTCCTTCTCGGCAGCGATGCCAGCTGTACGCAATGCGTACAACAGCTTCGTCACCTCATCCTCTGCTTGTTCACCAAGTCCTACGAGATAAATATCAAGCGGCGGCTGCTCATTGCAGGCAATGCCTTGCTTATCAAGCAGAAGCACAATTCGCTCCATCCCTATACCGAAGCCAATACCTGTCTGCTCAGGACCGCCGATATCAGCGACTAGACCATTGTAGCGGCCTCCGCCCCCCACGGTATCAATGGCTCCAATCCCTTGGGCCTTATATTCGAATGCCGTATGCGTATAGTAATCCAAGCCGCGCACAAGACGGTGGTTCACTTCATACTCGACGCCCATCGCCGTTAAGTGCTGCTTCACCTTCTCGAAGTGTGTTGCACATTCTTCATCCAAGCTGTCCAGAATCGATGGTGCATTCGTGAACTTGTCCTGATCGACCTTACAGTCGAGCACACGCAGCGGATTACGCTCCATCCGGGATTGACAATCCTTGCACAGTGTCTCCTTCATCGGCATCAGGAAGCCAAGCAAAGTCTCGCGGTAAGCTGCACGGCTCGGTGCGTTGCCGACAGAGTTAATCTCGACGCGAACACCGCTCAAGCCAATATCCTTCATGAACTGATAGCCAAGAGCAACAATTTCAGCGTCTAAGCTCGGATCAACAGACCCGAAGGCTTCCACGCCGAATTGGTGGAACTGGCGATAGCGACCCGCCTGCGGGCGTTCATACCGGAACATCGGCCCCATGTAATACAGCTTCGTCAAGTCCGGTTCACCATACAGCTTGTTCTCTACATACGAGCGAACTACGCCTGCAGTATTCTCTGGACGCAGTGTCATGCTGCGGTCGCCCTTATCCTGGAACGTATACATTTCCTTCTCAACGATATCCGTTGTTTCACCAACACCACGCTCGAACAGCTCAGTCTGTTCGAAGATTGGAGTCCGGATTTCCTTAAAGTTGAAACGACGGCAGATATCCCGAGCTTTTTGCTCAACCGTTTGCCAAATTTCAACCGTGCCAGGCAGCAAATCCTGCGTACCCGTAGGTTTTTGATATGCCATGAGCGCTAACCTCCTAATCGTTTTGTCTATAAAATAAAAAATCTCCCGCCCCGCAAATGATTCATTTGCAAAGGGACGAGAGATGGTATGTTCCATTCACCCGTGGTGCCACCCACATTCCGCAATCGCAAGCATTGTGCCCTATATCGGCTGCACATTGAAATCTCCGATTACGCTTCATTCACGTGTAACGTACGTCATACGCCATACGGCTACTTGGACATTAGGTGTCCTACCTTGAGAGCTCAATGCTTTATCCAAGATCGATGCTTCTCGCTTCGCCGCAGGTTCTCGAGGATGTCATTCATCCGTCCATCATCAAGGTTCTTCCAGCCGTGGAACCTCTCTCTGCATATGTGGGTACGAATTACTTGTTCCTGTCATCAAATCATCATTTTCATTTACTGTAAAGTCGGAATATAAAGAACATTGTAAGGATGTAGCACGCTAAAGTCAAGAAAAAAACCTACATCACTGTAGGTTTATCAATAAGATATATTATTAAAAGGGGGTCATGTCTGTTATTATAGGTATCCAATGTTAAGGAAACATGAAACAAAGATTACAATAAGATTACAAAAAATAAAGCGCTTTATTTCTGGCTCTTCCTCTCCAACATCAAAGCAAAAAAATACGCCCCAAAAGGGCGCATCCACTGGTGTGATGCAGACTTCGATTAGTTTACCGCTTCATGCCTTCGCCATTTCGGCGTGTCGCTTGCCTGTGCTCTTCCTCTTGCTGCAATGCCGCAGCGGATTCACGCAGCGACTGCATTCCTGACAAGCAGCTGTACTGGATTGCTAACTGATGCAGGGACTGGCGCATCGAATCGCTCCTTTGCCTTGTGCGTCACAGAAGTGCCAGTTCTAGTATAGCCAGCCAGGTAGCTGTTATTCGGTACGGCTATCGACGACTAGCGTAACCGGTCCATCATTAATAAGATGCACATCCATCATGGCTCCGAACTTCCCAGTCGCAACTTCCAACCCTAGTGTACGGAGACGTTCATTGAATAAATCATATAGTGGTTCAGCCTGCTCAGGACGAGCCGCTGCCATGAAGTTCGGGCGTCTTCCCTTCCGACAATCCCCGTATAGGGTAAACTGAGACACCGATAAAATGCTGCCGCCTACATCCTGCACTGAGCTGTTCATTTTTCCAGATTCATCTTCAAAAATACGAAGACCTGCAAGTTTATCCGCCATCCATTCGATATCTCGATCTGTATCTTCGTGTGTAATGCCCACAAGAAGCATTAAACCCTGTCCTATGCTGCCAACCGTTGCTCCATCAACATCCACATGCGCCTCCTTGCAGCGCTGTACAACTACCTTCATGTCGTCATCCTCCTTGCAGTCCCATATTGCAGTCACAACACACAGGGGGCGGCGCTAGTTAAGCGTTCCTGTCATACGCCATTTTATCCTTCTATTACCAACACACCTGCATGTAAAAAGGCAGCGAATTATTGCATAATTCGCTGCACTGTATATACGTCTTTTACTCGTTTGATCTTCTCTACTACAGACTGAAGATGATCCGTATTTCGAATGAGAATCGTCATATGAATCATCGCCAGCTTATTACGGTCAGAACGGCCTGATACTGCTGCAATATTGGTCTTGCTCTCGGATACAGCCTGCAGCACTTCGTTCAAGAAACCACGTCGATCCATCCCGGTAATCTCGATATCGACACTATAATTCGCCTCAGCAGACTCTCCCCATTCCACATCAATCATCCGTGCAGCGTCTTCGCCATCCGTTGTCGATACGACATTCACGCAATCTGCCCGATGGACAGATACACCTCTGCCGCGGGTTACATAGCCGACAATATCGTCCCCCGGCACTGGATTGCAGCACCGTGCAAAGCGAACGAGGAGATTGTCAATTCCCTTAACGGTAATGCCGTGAGTCGGACGATGCTTGCGAACAGGCTCCTTCTTGACTTCCTTCACTTCATGCGTTAATTCAATCTGACTTGCTTCCTCGGCTTCCTTGCGCATCTTCTCCGTCATGCGGGTGCATACCTGCGCTGCAGTAATCCCGCTGAAGCCTACGGCAGACATCATATCTTCAATATCGTTGAAATTGAATTTCTTGGCTGCTTCCATCAGCTTCTCATCGGCCATCCATACGGATGTCTCGAGCCCAAGACGCTTCAGTTCACGTTCAATGGATTCCCGGCCCTTCTGCACATTCTCTTCTCGCTTCTCCTTCTTGAACCATTGCTTAATCTTGGAGCGCGCATGCGAAGATTGTGCGATCTTAATCCAGTCCGGGCTAGGACCATAGGAATGCTTTGAAGTTAAGATCTCAACGATATCCCCAGTCTTCAGCTGATGATCAAGCGGTACGATCCGTCCATTCACCTTCGCACCTATCGTCCGATTTCCAACTTCCGTATGGATGCGGAAGGCGAAGTCGAGCGGTACTGAACCGGATGGAAGCTCAATAACTTCTCCCTTCGGCGTAAATACAAATACGAGATCAGAGAAGAAGTCCATTTTGAGCGACTCTACAAACTCCTGGGCATCCTTGGTTTCCTGTTGCAAATCCAAGATTTCACGCAAGAAGTGCATCTTCTCTTCGAAGCTGCCGCCAATCGTGCCATTCCCCTCTTTGTAGGCCCAATGAGCTGCGATACCGTACTCGGCCGTACGGTGCATGTCCCAAGTGCGAATCTGAACTTCCGTAGGCTCGCCCGTAGGTCCGATGACCGTTGTATGCAAGGACTGATACATGTTCGTCTTCGGCATCGCAATATAGTCTTTGAATCTACCTGGCATCGGCTTCCACAGTGTGTGGATAATCCCTAAGGTCGCATAACAGTCTTTAATATTGTCGACAATAATTCGAATGGCAAGCAAATCATAGATCTCGTTGAACTGCTTGCTCTTCGCCGTCATTTTTTTGTACACACTATAAATATGTTTTGGGCGTCCTGACAGATCAGCTGTAATTCCCATCTCATCGAGTTTTTCTTTGATCCGGGAAATGACATCCGAAATGTACTGCTCACGTTCTGCCCGCTTCTTATGCATCAAATTCGCAATGCGATAATACTGCTGCGGATTCAAATACCGAAGCGCAATGTCCTCCATCTCCCATTTGATCGCGGAAATACCCAGACGATGCGCAATCGGACAGAAGATTTCCAACGTTTCATACGCGATACGGCGCTGGCTTTCCTCCGACTGATATTTGAGCGTTCTCATATTATGCAGTCTGTCCGCCAGCTTAATGACGATGACTCGGATATCATTTGCCATAGCTACGAACATTTTGCGATAGTTTTCATTTTGCTGCTCTTCTTTAGAGCGGAATTGGATGCGTTCCAGCTTCGTCAGTCCGTCAACGAGCATCGCGCATGTCTCCCCGAACTTAGCTCGCACTTCCTCCAGGGATACAGATGTATCTTCTACGACGTCGTGCAGCAAGGCCGCAACGACAGAGGTAGGATCCATCTGCATGCCAACAACGATGTCTGCAACGGCCAACGGATGCAATATATAAGGTTCACCGGATTTCCGGACTTGTCCGGTATGCGCTTTGTCCGCAAATTCGTATGCATCGCGGATGCGATCGAGATCCGGTTCTTTCATATAGGTCGCAGCTTTCTCAATTAAATGCTCGATACCCATTGGAGTCGACTCGGTTCCTTTCTTCATCCGGGGGCACCTCCCCTAGATTACAGAGTATCCTATAATTATGCCTTTATTCGGTGTCACTCGTCAATGGTTTCCGATCCTTATCATCCGTGAGTGGTGTTTATATATGTCGAAATTTGCAGAATAATCTCGATTCTTATGGGCATTTGACGTTTTTTTATGCAAATCGAGTAAAATGTTGTTGAAATGAAGGGGGCTTAACCTGTAAATTATATAGTTGGGTCTGAAAGCGGTAATTCAAGAAGCTCGAACTTTTTGAACACTGATTGTTTACACGCCCGAATACAACTACATATTTGAAAAAGGAGTGCATTCGCTTGCAACGCGAAATTCAAGTGCATGAAAAACCTGGCTTCGCTCCAGGACTGCTGCTCAGCATTCAACATTTGTTCGCCATGTTCGGTTCAACCGTGCTTGTACCTAACCTATTTGGGGTCGATCCAGGGATTGTACTGCTGATGAACGGACTAGGTACACTATTCTATCTCATTCTGTGCCGCGGTATGATTCCTGCTTATTTGGGATCGAGCTTCGCCTTCATTTCTCCGGTTATGGTCGTTCTCTCTGGTCATGCGGAGAATTATGCACAAGCACTTGGCGGTTTTATCGTATCAGGTATTATATTTATCGTAGTGGCTCTCATTGTCCAAATGGCAGGCACTCGCTGGCTTGACGTATTGTTCCCTCCTGCAGCAATGGGCGCCATTGTTGCGGTTATCGGTTTGGAGCTTGTACCGGTTGCTGCCAACATGTCTGGCTTCATTCCTGCTGGCCCAGATGCCCCATTGGATGGGAAAGCAGTAACGCTCGCATTGATCACATTGGGTGTGACCGTAATCGGTAATGTTATGTTCCGAGGATTCTTTAAGATTATCCCGATATTGATCGGTATTATTACTGGTTATGTGTCGGCTTACCTTATGGGCTATGTGAATATGGATAAGGTCGTTGAGGCATCGTTCATCTCACTGCCTACGGTTACAACTCCAGAATGGAATATGACTGCCATACTTACCATCATTCCCGCGGCGCTCGTCGTTGTCGTGGAGCATATCGGTCACTTGATGGTAACGAGCAACATTGTAGGAAAAGACTTATCCAAAGAACCTGGCTTGCATCGTTCCTTGCTTGGTAATGGTATTTCTACTGTCATTTCTGGCTTCATGGGTTCCACACCGAATACAACATATGGTGAAAATATCGGCGTTATGGCGCTGACACGCGTATACTCCGTATGGGTTGTCGGCGGCGCTGCTGTATTCGCAGTTATCCTGTCGTTCTTCGGCAACGTGTCCGCATTGATTGCGAACATTCCTGTTCCCGTTATGGGCGGCGTATCCCTGCTCTTGTTCGGGGTCATTGCTGCATCTGGTCTCCGCGTTCTTGTGGACTCCAAGGTTGACTTCAGCAAGCCGAAGAATCTGCTGTTGACAACACTCGTCATCGTCATCGGGATCAGCGGTGCCAAACTCCAGTTCGGTGCTGTTGAATTGAAAGGGATGGCGCTCGCAACTGTGCTTGCGATTGTACTGAACCTGTTCTTCATTATTTTGGACAAGCTTCATTTGTCTAACGAATAATATTGAATCATACAAAAAAATCCCTTGCACGCATCTTCATCTATCACGGAAGAAGAGGCGGCAGGGGATTTTTATTATCGTTGCTTCACAAGAGAACGAATTAATATTGAACGAGCGAAATAACGTCGATGCCTTCGCCCAATTTGTCACGGCCGTTCAATTCACTAAGCTCAATCAGGAATACCGCACCAACGACTTCGCCGCCCAACTGACGAACGAGATCAATCGTAGACTTGATTGTACCGCCCGTAGCGAGCAGGTCATCTGCGATAAGCACTTTTTGGCCAGGCTGAATGGCATCCTTGTGCATAGCAAGCTTATCCTTGCCATACTCCAAGTCATAACCGACCTCAATCGTCTCTCCTGGAAGTTTACCACTCTTGCGGACAGGAATGAAGCCAGCTCCGATAGACAATGCCAATGGAGCACCTACTACGAATCCGCGCGCTTCTGGTCCTGCTACGAGATCAATCTGCTTATCCTTTACGAGTTCATGCATCGCTTCAATGGTCGCCTTGTAGGCTTGGCCATCCTTCAACAATGTTGTTATGTCCTTGAAGCTGATGCCTGGTTGTGGGAAATCAGGAATCACCCGAATATGCTGTTTTAAATCCATCAAAAATCCTCCCTTGGAATTATCCAAATATAATATAGCTTACTTGCAACGCGCTTCATCCCAATATGACCATATCCATGCCGCTAATTCCTCAGTCACTGGTTCGTACCAGCGAGATTCCCAGGCTGCTGCGGTCATCCAATCCTGATAGCGCTGTGATTGTTCAAGTGATGTTTTGTTCGGTTGCTGTACAATGCTGTATACGCTGTTGTTCGAAGAAGATGTACAAGTAATAAAGTCCAATTCCTTAAATACTTCCATCAGCATCAGCAGTTCTCGTTCATTCATACGCAATCTCTTCGCAAGCGAAGACATCGTTGACACTTCCATATCCCAAGTGCCGACTCGCTTCAGTTCGCTATATGCATGGGCCATTCGATCACGACTAGGAGTAAACAGCCGCCCGCCTTCCGGCTGGCGCGGGAGTATGGCATGTATTCTTCCTACATTCGGAAGCTGATCTGCCAACCGCTTCAGCTCCCATTCCGATGGAGGGATACTGCACAGCACGAGCTCATGGATATGCTTCGACACGTTCCCAAGCATGGATTCATCCGCTGCCCATGCCCAGGAACTCGGTATGACGGTAGGCCCTTCAAGCTCATCGCTATACAACCAGACGAACGGTTCAGCGGCGTACACTCCTGCTTGCTCTCGTGTCATAAGTAGAGCGCTCGTCTGCGGTTCATCCTGCTCGAGTGTTCTTGCCAACTCAATCGCTGATTCGAGTGGACGAGCAGTTGCGCGACGATCGAATAGCTGTCGTTCTGTAATCTGGATATCCTGCATCATCAACTGCGGCTTGCGCTGTCCATTCCATTCATTGATCGACAGCTCTCCAAGCACATCAACCTGCACATCATTGGCAATTCGGAAGGACAATGCCCCTTTATGAAATGCCACCGCATCCAATGTAGCACGCTCTTTGCCTAACATCAACTTTAAATGTTGTCCTTCTTTCCCCATCGTGCGCTTATCGCGTACTACCGCGTTGCGAATAACCACACGCGGACTAGGATTGCCCATTCCGAACGGCGCTAGACGCCCTAATTGCTCAATTACTTCCAGCGGAACATCATCAAGCTCACATTCCGCATCGACTTCCGTGCATGGAATGTAATCATCCTCGGTCAATCTCTCCGCAGCCGTCTTATTCAAGCGTTCCTCCAGCTCGGATAATCGATCGCGATGAATCGTCATCCCGGCGGCAGCCTGGTGACCGCCATAGTGTTCGAACACCTCTGCGCATTCCGTCATCGATTCATATAAATCAAACCCTGCAATCGAACGAGCCGAGCCCTTGCAAAGTCCTGATTCTTCATCAATCCCAAGCACGAAGGTAGGCCGATAATAGCGTTCTACAATCTTCGAAGCAACAATGCCGATAACGCCGACATTCCAGCCCTCTGCTGCGAGAACGATGACATTCGGAACCTCGCCTGTATCAGTCATCTTCTCCGTCAACTGCGCCTCTGCTTCCTTCACGATTCCTTCTACGATCTTCTGCCGCTCCTTATTCAATCGATCCAGTTCAGATGCATAAGCGATAGCTGTCTCATCCTCATCAGCCGTTAACAATTGAACCGCGATATCGGCATGATCGAGCCGACCGCTTGCATTTATGCGCGGGGCCATTGAGAAGGCAATACTTGTCGATGTTACTTCTGCTGGATCTATCGCGCCAATGGTCATCAAAGCGCGAATGCCCGCATATTGGGAACGAGCCATGCGTTTCAATGCTTCCTGAACAATGACTCGATTCTCTCCAAGCAGCGGCATCAAGTCAGCCACTGTTCCAATCGCAGCAAGCTCCAGATAATGTTCCGGCACATTGCCGAGTAATGCATGAGCCAGCTTAAAAGCTACGCCCACCCCAGCCAATCCCTTGAATGGGTAGGGGCAATAAGGAAGCTTCGGATTGACGAGGGCATATGCTTCTGGAAGCTGCTCAGGCGGCTCATGGTGATCCGTAACAACGATATCAATGCCAAGCTCCTTCGCATAGGCAACCTGCTCTACGGCACTAATGCCAGTATCGACGGTTACGATAAGCGTACAGCCTTGTGCCTTCGCATCATCAATCGCGCCATTGTTGAGTCCATATCCTTCATTCGCACGATGCGGGATATAGTAATCGAAGTTCGCCTCTAACTCTCTCATCAGGTAAATCATAAGCGAAGTACTCGATACGCCATCCGCATCATAGTCACCATAAATCCGAATTTTCTCTCCGCTATTTAACGCCCGTCTTATCCGTTCCACCGCTTCTTCCATCCCTGCCATGAGGAACGGGTCATGCAGCTGGTTGACATCAGCATGTAAAAACTGCTGGATCTGCTCCGCAGTGTCAATCCCACGTACGACCATCATACGAGCCAACAATGGCGATAATTTGGCTTCTTGTGCCAATTGACTCACTTGCTCGTCTGACGTTGCCGCGCAGATCCACCGTGAACGTGGATGAAGCATTCTTTATCTCCTTTATTATCCTTATTGCAGCAATGTGGAGGCATCGTCACCACGTGCTTCCTGAGATCGATAAGGGAATCCCGGATCGAATGGATTCACATGCACGAATACATCCGCTACATGGATAAACCGCTGCAATAAATGTTTTTTGACTCGCTTGGCAACCGCATGCCCTTCCGCTACCGTCAAGCGAGGATTGACGCTAATTTTGACATCTACAATCACATAATGTCCATGCTCGCGCGCTCGCAGCTCATCAACAGTAATCACACCGTCAACGGATTGCACTGCTCGAATCAGTGGATTCGCATCCTCATCATGCAGGACGTGATCCATGGTGGAGTGGATGGAGTCCAGTACGAGCCGATACCCCATTCGTAGGACGAGCAGAGCTACAACAGCACCCGCGATCGGATCTAAATAGAGAAGCCAGCTAATGCCTAGTCTGCCGCCAATCATTGCTCCCCCAACACCTACTAGTGCCGCAATAGACGAGTATACATCAGATCGATGCTCCCACGCATTCGCAATTAATGCCTGGGACGATAAGCGTTTGCCCAATCGGAACTTGTACTGGAACATACTCTCCTTCGCTACGATGGACAAAATAATAGCTGCCAGCGCATACCACTCTGGCACGACGACTTTTCCATTCCATATTGACTTAGCCGCAGAGATTGCCAGTTCTATTCCCACGACCAGCAGCAGTACAGATACGACAATTGCAGCAATCGATTCTGCCTTGCCGTGACCATATGGATGATCTTTGTCTGGAGGACGCTTAGCCGCCTTCAAACCGACTAGAACAGCGAATGAACCCGCTACATCCGAAGCAGAATGAAAGGCATCTGCGATAAGCGCCTGGCTCCCGGACAAAAATCCGGCTATTCCCTTGACTCCAGCTAATAAGATATTCCCAATAATTCCTACCCAGGCTCCCGTCTCCGCCTTGGCAAATCGGTCAGTAGACATGCAGCATCCCTCGTTTAATCATCATTGTGATCATGGCGGCTTACATAACGCCAAAACCGCGTCACAAACGGACGCGGCTTTATCGTATGTTTCTTAACTCCAGATTATGAGAGAAAAGAAAAACAAATGGTTTCTTTACAAAATAAATTACTTCGCTTCCTGCGGTTTAGCAGAAGCTTTTGGTTTCTTGCTCTCTTTGTTCTTCAATACGACCCACAGCGGGCTTGCAATGAAGATGGACGAGTAAGCACCGAAGCCGAGACCGAATAGAATCGCAAGTGAGAACATCCGGATTGACTCACTACCGAAGATGAACAGGCAGAGCGCCGTTACCAATACAGTCAATACTGTATTGATGGAGCGAGTGAGCGTTTGGTAGATACTGTCGTTAACCAAATGAGCCAAGTCATCCATACTCTTGATCTTCGAAAAACGTAAATTCTCACGAATCCGGTCAAAAATAACGATCGTATCGTTAATGGAATAACCGATGATCGTCAGCACCGCAATAATAAACGGCAGCGTGACCTCCAACCGGAAGATGGAGAACAAGCTGATAACCATAAATGCATCGTGCAGCAGGGCGACAACCGCTGATACGGCAAAGCGCCACTCAAAGCGGATGCTGACATAGATAATAATCCCGATACTCGCGATCAATACAGCGAGCAGTGCATTACGCTGCAATTCGCGGGCAATCTCTACATCAACCGTATTGATTTCCATGGAAGAGCCTTCATCAATCTTCTTCATGTCCGCCTTGAACTGCTTTTCGTGCTGCTCATCAAGAACTTCAGTGAAGCGTACGGTAATACGTTCCGCCCCCATCGTAATCGTAGGTTCTTTTTTGAAATTATATGTTTTCAGCAGTTCTTCCACTTGTGATTTCTCAATTTTCTTAGTTAGGTTGATATCCACATTCGTACCAGAGCTGAAATCAACTCCATAGTTCAATCCGAATATCGATAGAGACAACGCACCGAGAATGGTAATCACGATCGAGAAGATAAAGAAATATTTACTCTGATGAACAAAGTTGAATGTTCCCTTAAAGCGCACGGATTTCACTCTCCTTTACGCCAAAATATCCTGGCTTGCTCAATAACTTCGATTTCGCAAGCAGATGTAGGAACACACGAGACAAGAATACGTTTGTGAAAATACTGCAAATGACTGTCATCATCAAGATGAGTGCGAAACCTTTAACGGAGCTTTCACCCATGATGTACATAACAACACCCGCAATAATCGTCGTTACGTTTGCATCCATAATGGTTCTGAACGAGTTCTTTGAACCGGCCTTGAGTGCGGAGTTAATCGATTTACCGCTGCGCAGCTCTTCCTTAATCCGTTCATAAGTAATGATGTTCGCATCGACTGCCATACCGAGACCGAGAATGAATGCTGCAATACCCGGCAATGTCAGTGTAATATCAGCCAACCAGAACAACACCAGCAGAAGCCATGTGAACAAGACGAGCGAGAAGCTCGCAATTACCCCTGGCAAACGGTAAACAAGCAGCATGAACACGAGAATCAGTGCCGATCCGATCAAGCCGGCTTTCACCGTTTGTTCCAACGACAACTTACCTAGTGTTGCAGCAACACTTTGGGAGTATTTTTCTGTCAGTTTCAGCGGCAATGCGCCAAGGTTGATTTTGTCGCGAAGGTCATTCGCTTCCTCAACCGTGCGCTGACCAGTAATCGTCGCCTCTCCACCCGGAATCTCGTAGTTAACAGCCGGATCAGAGATCATATTCTCATCCATGAAGATTGCCAAATGATTGCGCTGCTCACCGGCAAGTGAAGCAAGACGTTTCGTCAATTCAGAGAATTTGCCTGCATCCTTCATCTTGATAGCTACAATTGGTTGGTGCAACTCGTTAAATACGACGCTCGCGCCACCCTCCTTGAAGTCTGTTCCCTGCAATTCCACCTTACAGTAGTCCGTGGCTTCCTTGCAGCCGTCAGAACTACGGAAGGTCAGCACAGAAGGCTCCTTCAATTTCTTGCGAACTTCTTCCTCATTCTTCACATCGGCAAGCTTGACACGAATCCGATCCGAACCTTCAATGATGATCTCCGGTTCGCTCGTGCCGTTAGCATCAATACGCTTAGCCAAGCTCTTCGCCGTTTGTTTCAACGCCTCATTTGTAATTTTGCCACCCGATTCAAGCGGCGATGCTTGATACAATATTTCAAAGCCGCCCTTCAAATCGAGCCCAAGACGTATGCTGTTGACGATCGAAGGGCTTGTCCAAAAAATGACGCCTAGCGAAACGACAACGATGAGCAGGAATGCGGTCACCCTTTTCATATCGTCCCTAGTCCCCTTTCATATTCAATATTCCTATTATATCGGCGCTCATTTTTCGCGTCAATTTTAAGAATCATGGCAAACAAACAAAAAAAGGCCTCGCCTTATTAAAAGGGAGCGCCCCGATATGCGGCAACTGTCATATAATTCATAAATTGCGTTGCTTTAAGCGATAAAATATCATTTACAACCTTATGCAGCGCAGGTTCGATTCCATTTTTTACATACTTCGAACTTACACATTCCCATACATCCTTACCGGTAACGTGCTCATACCCAATCAAGCGCAATTCTTCTGCTTTGCTCTCACAGCACAGTTCAATTGCCTCGATACGTTCCGCATCACTAATCAGTTCTGTCATGCCGCATAACTCCCTTCTCCACGTTAGTCATAATTCGACCCTCTCCTCTTGAATTCCTGCTAATACGCAAGCTCTAGGCTGAAAATCTCCTCAACACTTTCGGTATGGTTTGTGGACAACCGCATATGAATGATATTGGGCAGCAATTACGTGCTGAAGTTTGCGCGAGAAGAGGGATGCTATTGTCAAAAAACACCTTACAAAAACAAACATTTATTCAAGGAACACTTATTTTATTGGCAGCCGGCATCGTGAACCGCATCCTTGGATTCATCCCACGCATTATGCTGCCGCGCATCATTGGAGCAGAGGGCGTAGGCATTTATCAGCTGGGATACCCCTTCCTCATCGTGATCATTACGTTAATAACGGGTGGGATTCCACTAGCAGTGGCCAAGCTTATCGCGGAGGCAGATGCTACAGGCGATCAACAACGAGTAAGACGGATATTGTCATTATCACTCAAAATAACGATTGGGGCATCCCTATTATTTTCAGTTGCCTTACTTGTTCTTGCACCATGGATTACGACGCACGTTCTAACGGACAGCAGAGTATATTATACGTTCATGGTGATGACCCCCATCATTATCGTGATTGCTGCCTCATCCGTGCTTCGAGGGTATTTCCAGGGCATGCAGAACATGATACCAACCGCGATGTCTCAAGTTACTGAGACCATAATACGGATATTTACCGTCATTTTATTTGCTTATATGGGCTTGCCTTACGGCTTAGAATGGGCGGCCGCTGGCGCCATGGCAGGTGTAGTGATTGGAGAGATCGGAGGATTTGCCGTACTTGCTTGGATGTATCACACGGCTCGAAAACGTCACTCTCAGAGCAGCGCTCAACAGCTCAATGCAGTGCAGCAACCAATTAAAGGTGGACAAGAACCAACGTTCGCAACCTCTTCCCCAGCTCAGGGCAATGTTTTACAAAGATTGCTGCAAATCGCGATTCCTGTTACAGGAGGCAAACTGGTTGGATCTCTGTCCTATTTATTGGAGTCCATCACAATCGCACGCAGTCTTGCAGCAGCCGGTATCATTACCGCAGTCGCAACGGCGCAATACGGAGCACTTCAAGGCATGATTATTCCTATTCTCACCTTGCCAGGAGCACTTACTTACTCTCTTGCGGTCTCACTCGTCCCTGCCCTGTCCGAAGCACTTGGCCGCAGAGATACGACCACCATTCAGAAGCGCATTCATCAGGCTCTCCGGCTTGCGCTCGTAAGCGGAGCACCTTTTGCTGTTGTTATGTTCGTACTGGCTTTTCCCTTATGTTCTCTGCTATACAATGATGCAACCGTTGCTCCAATGTTGAAATGGATGGCGCCTGTTGCTATTTTCATTTACCTGCAAGCCCCGCTCCAAGCTGCTCTCCAAGCGCTAGAACGTCCGGGAACAGCTCTCGTCAATACCTTCATAGGGGCATTTCTTAAAATTGGGTTGATTCTATGGCTCGCGGCAGATCCAAAATTAGGCATTACCGGCGCGGTCATCGCCATCAATGTGAACATCGTTGTCGTAACAACCATGCACGCATACAGTGTCGTTCGCCATGTTGGCCTTAAGCTTCCTTGGCTGGATTTCATCAAGGTTGGAGCCGCAATGATCATTACGGCCGGATGCATACAAGCAACATATATTCATTTTCCAGGTTCTACGGACGAGCATCTTGTACTTCGATTCATTATTTCTTGTATTGTTGGGATTGTTGTCTATATTCTGCTTCTTATCATGATGAAATTAATCGATCGCAGTGATCTTTCCCGCTTTCCGTTCTTTCGACGCTTCTTTCATGCGAAGCCTGATCCAAAATAATCTCAGCGCTTGAGCTCGCTCGGGTTGCTGTTAACGTAAATATGACCTTTATGGTCTATGGAACAGAAGAACACTTGCTTAAAATCATGGACACCCTTTTGTTGAATTTGATTTTTCAACCAGAACCGTGTCTTTTCGATGCTTAACAAATTCTGATCCTGTACCTTCCCCTCCATAATGAGCGGCAAGGGAAGGGATGTGAATTGATATTGGTGTGCTTCCGGCAGGGCGGGCTGTGTATTGGATGGTTTGGACTTGCTTTCCTTTTGCCCTTCCTGCTTGCTTGCATTCGAGCTCGATGAGTTCTGGTTTGGCTTTTCCTCACTTGCCTTAAATACGGACAATTCCCCTGTTGATTCTAAAATCGCGTAGGTAACATCATTGACGTTGTCGATCCCTTGTCCCCGCAGTTGCAGCATTAAATCATCCAGATTGTATCGCTGCTTCTTCATAACGTCCTGCTGCAGCACTCCATTGGCAATAATAATACTTGGACTCCCGTCAAATACTTCGCGCATTTTCGGGCTCTTTAACGTTACGAAGGCAAGTGTAACCTGGATGACGAGCAGTACAATGATCGGAGCAAATTCCACAAGAATGGGACGCTCTGAATCGTCAATCGTCATTACTGCAATATCTGCAATCATGATCGAGATGACGAGGTCAAAAACAGACAGCTTGCCGATTTCACGCTTACCCATTACTCGAAGAACAATTAATACCGCAAAATACATCAACACTGTACGAAAAACGACGGTCCAAAGTCCCATATGTTACGCCTCCCTCGCTGCCGATTGTCGCATTGCGATAGCCGCTTTCATTGGTATTCTGACCGCCGTGATCGTGAAGCATACTGCTTCTTTATTATTGAATTGTTCCCATCCTGTATCTTACAAATGGACGATTGTAATTATAGGATGAACAGCAAAATGTATCCTGTCGAAATCAAAAGCGAGATAATCGTAATCGGCGCACCTATTTTCAAAAAGTCCATATAGCTAAAACCATGACCCTCACGCTGGGCCATACCCGCCACAATGACGTTGGCAGATGCACCTATCAGCGTTCCGTTTCCGCCAAGACATGCACCAAGCGCAAGTGACCACCAGAGTGGATTCAATTGGTTCGGGTCTGTAATCCCCATCTGCGTCCCGATATCCTGCAAGAGAGGAATCATTGTCGCGACGAACGGGATGTTGTCAATCGTAGCCGATGCAATACCGGATACCCACAGGACGAGCATCGAAGTCTTGGTCATATCTCCGTTCGTAAGTCCGAGCGTAAGTTCTGCAAGACGATTGATGACACCTACTTGAATCAAGCCGCCAACAAGGATGAACAATCCGATAAAGAATAGGATCGTAACCCACTCGACTTGATGAAGTGCCTCTTCAAGCTCCTCCTCATTTTTCAATCCGATGAGCATCAAGATTGTTGCTCCTGCCATTGCGACAACAGCTGCCTCAACGTGAATGACTGAATGGAGTGCGAAGCCAAGAATCGTAAAAATAAGCACAGTAAGGGACTTCTTTACAAGCTTAGCGTCTGTAATGTATGAAGCTGCAGACAGCTCCATCAATGCTTGCCGCTGCTCGTCCGACACATGCAACTGTTTGCGGTAGATGAACAGCAAGCAGCCGATTATGACGATTGCGATGACAAACACAATTGGAGCCAGATGCGTCAAAAACATATTGAAAGTCAGATGCTTATTGGCAGATCCAATCATAATATTCGGCGGATCGCCTATTAGGGTTGCTGTTCCCCCTACATTCGATGCGATAACCTCCGCGATTAGAAATGGCACTGGGTTGATTTTCAACATACGTGTAATGGAAAACGTAATCGGCACCATGAGCAGCACCGTCGTTACATTATCCAAAAATGCAGATCCTACCGCTGTGAGCAGGAACATAATGAGCATGATGCGCTTCGGATGTCCCTTAGCCCGCTGTGCTGCCTTGACAGCAGCGTATGAGAAGATCCCGCTCTTGTTCGTAATCCCTACCAGAATCATCATACCAACGAGCAGGAACAGCGTATTCCACTCGATATAGGTTGTAAATGCCATATGTACATCTACAATCTGCAGGACGAGCATCGCAACTGCGCCTAAGAGCGCAATAACGGCTCGGTTAATCTTCTCCGAAATAATGATGGCATACGTGATTAAAAACACAATGACCGCCGCGGTCACTTGCCAATTTGCTACAGTATGTCCCACAAGACTCCATCCCTCTCTACCTTATAAGGCTCTGATTGCAACTTTCTTCTTTACTGACCTTTTGTTCACACATTATAACGCTGTCTTTTTTTTTCGTCTATGCCTTGTACTAAATTGGATAGCTTGCCCATACGATGAATACTAATCATAGAAATGATGGGAGGAGCGTGTAAGATGAATGCGATTCAGAATGTAACGCGCTGGAAATTAGGCCACCCGCTAGTGGCGGGAATCGTCTACGCCTTCGTTTGGATGGCTCTCGGTGCACTCGCCTTGTCAGTCTTGCTATATTCAAGCTCAACTAGTGAGGACGAAATGAAAGGCTATATTTATATTATCCATTGTATCGCTCTTTTTATCGGTGGATGGACTTCTGGCAGAAGAAGCGGCAAAAAGGGCTGGTACTATGGAGGAATGACAGGAATCTTCTACGTGCTGCTCGTCATGCTGATTGGTTTTTTGGCAATGGATGCAGGGGTAAGCGTACAAAAACTCGTCCAAACAGTAGCAGCGTTCGCTATCAGTGCAATTGGGGGTATTATCGGTGTAAATATGAGCAAGTCCGGCCAGTAAGGAGGGAAGCCTTGAGTTCGAATGATCGCATCATGTAATCCCCACCCAATTGTGTTATACTATTGGAGTTTACAAAACGGCAATGTGACATTACATTAGGGGGATTCTCGTGGTTCTATTTCAATCCATGCAGACTGTCACGCTGTGGACCATCGTAACCGTCATTGTGCTCGTCTGGTTCGGTTCACGCAGACAGCCGCTAGCTGTCGCTGGAGCATTTCTACGATCACTGTGGACATCACGTTCTTTTCTTATTGCTCTCATTGCGATGGTGCTTATTCTCATGGTCAACGGCATGGAGCTTACGCTCGAAAAAATGCTGCAGATTAATTGGGATTTCACTTCCAATATTCATCAACTCGAAGGGCAATTCGTATACAGTGTACAGCAGATTTTTAATCATCCGTTATTAACGCAATTTGTTTCCTTTTTCTATATTGTTGTCTTTCAAGCACTTATCGTAGCCTCACTCGGGATTTATACAACAAACGGGAATATCCGAATGGCGCACGCTGTATGCTATGCCATTATGATTAACTACATCGTAGCTATCCCATTCTATTTATTTTTCCCAGTTAATGAGGTATGGTCGTATGCACCAGCCGGGGTCAGCTTCCGCATGCTGGAGGTGTTCCCGAACTTCGAGGAGCAATATCGCGCATTCTCTGGTATCGATAATTGCTTCCCAAGCTTGCATACGTCGATCTCCGTAACGGTCGCTCTGCTCGCTTCACAGTCTGGCAATCGCAGATGGGCCATCTTTACGGCCGCAAGTGCAATTATTATTGTGTTCTCGATCTTCTACCTCGGCATTCACTGGTTAACTGATATGCTGGCTGGAACTGTACTTGCTATGGTTGCATCATGGGTAGGCTTGAAGCTTGCTGGTGTTCAACCCAAGCTCAGCTTGCTGCCAGATCGGCAGAAGACATTCAGCAAGTCTTATACCAATTCCAACGACATAAGCTAATCATGCTCCTACTCCCTTCGGCATACGGCGCATGATGCAATGAAAGAAGGGGCTCGCCAATTGCATCTCATGCAACGGTGAGCCCCTTCTCCTATGCTTGGCATCTTAGGATGCGCTTGAAGATTCATCTACAGATACAACTTGACTAATTGCACTGCGATCGAATGTCATTTTTGTAACGTCATTTACACGCAACACGACTGTGTCGTCCGTAATTTCCATGATGCTGCCATGAAGACCGCCAATCGTTACGATCTTGTCTCCCTTTTTCAATGCACCAAGCATTGAGTTCCGCTGCTTCTGCTTCTTCTGCTGAGGACGGATTAACAAGAAGTAAAATACTGCAAACATCAAGACGAACGGCAACAACATTTGAAGAAACCCACCAGTTCCTCCTGCCTCTGCTCCTGCTATCAACATGTATGTATCCCCCTTTCAAATAATGAAATTATTATGTATAGACTGCCGAACGAGCTGAAGCATCCACGAATGTGAACGATTCAGCAGGCAGCATGTCTACTGTTAGAACCCGCTCTCGTTGCGGTCCATTCCATAAGCTTCAAAGAATTCGTCTCTGAAATCGCGCAGTCGATCTTCACGGATCGCCTCGCGTACTTGACTCATTAAGTTCACCAGGAAATACAGGTTATGATAAGTCGTCAAGCGAAGACCAAATGTCTCATCTGCCTTAATGAGATGGCGCAAATACGCACGCGAGTAGTTGCGGCATGTGTAGCAATCGCACTTCGGATCAAGCGGCCCGAAGTCACGAGCATACTTCGCATTCCGTACAACAAGACGGCCT
This sequence comes from Paenibacillus sp. NAIST15-1, assembly GCF_001894745.1. GTDB lineage: Bacteria > Bacillota > Bacilli > Paenibacillales > Paenibacillaceae > Paenibacillus_B > Paenibacillus_B suaedae. The sequence goes on along the minus strand of NZ_BBYF01000010.1, from coordinate 20,082 downwards.
TGGCTTGTCATAGTCGTACCATTGCGAGCGATGCGTGTAGGAAGTACGCAGTCGAACATGTCCACTCCGCGCATAGCTCCCTCGATCAAAGCATCCGGTGATCCAACCCCCATCAAATAGCGGGGCTTATTAGCCGGAAGCAACGGAGTTGTGTAATCCAGCACCTCGTACATCAAGTGTTTCGGTTCACCTACACTAAGTCCTCCAATAGCATACCCCGGGAAATCCATCGAAGTCAAATCCTTCGCACTCTGGCGGCGAAGGTCTTCATACATGCCACCTTGGATAATCGCAAACAGTGCTTGATCGTGTGGTCTAGCATGGCTCTCCAAACAACGTTCCGCCCAACGAGTTGTACGCTCAAGCGATGGCTTGATATATTGAGGTTCAGCCGGATACGGAGGACATTCATCGAATGCCATCATAATATCAGAGCCTAGCGCATTCTGAATCTCCATAGCCTTCTCTGGAGACAAGAAGAGCTTGTCCCCATTCAAGTGGGAACGGAAGTGAACCCCTTCTTCTTCAATCTTACGCATATCGCTAAGACTAAATACCTGGAACCCGCCGCTATCCGTCAAAATAGCCCGATCCCAATTCATAAACTTATGAAGCCCGCCAGCTTCGCGAATGATTTCATGCCCTGGACGAAGGAAGAGATGGTACGTATTGCTCAAAATAATCTTAGCTTCCATCTCTTTCAACTCTTCTGGGCTCATCGTCTTTACCGTTGCCAATGTCCCAACAGGCATGAAAATTGGTGTTTCGAAGGAGCCGTGTGGGGTATGAACCTTGCCAAGCCGCGCTCCCGTCTGCTTGCATGTCTTAATTAATTCGTAAGTAACTGCTGCCATAATTGTATCTCATCCTTGTATTAGGTTTCCGGTGCATTATCATAAATGAACATGGCGTCGCCAAAGCTGAAGAAGCGATATTCCTGCTCAATTGCTTCCTGATAGGCAGCCATAATATGTTCACGGCCAGCTAGTGCGCTGACAAGCATCACTAATGTCGATTTCGGGAGGTGAAAGTTCGTTAGTAGCGAGTTCACAAGCTTGAATTCATAACCTGGATAGATAAAAATGTCTGTCCAGCCCGAACACGGCTCAATCGCCTTTCCGACGAATCTCCCTGCAACCGTTTCTAGTGTTCTTGCTGATGTAGTTCCTACTGCAACTATACGGCCGCCTTTCTCTTTCGTTTCATTAATTGTTCGTGCCGTCTCTGCACTCACTTCATAATATTCCGAATGCATGACATGCTCTTCAATCGTATCAGAAGACATAGGCCGGAACGTGCCCAATCCTACATGGAGGGTGACATAAGCAATTCGAGCTCCCTTATTTTCCACTTCTGCTAAGAGCTCTTTCGTAAAGTGCAATCCTGCCGTAGGTGCAGCAGCAGATCCCTCGTGCTTCGCATACACGGTCTGATAACGTTCACGATCATCCAGCTGTTCTTTAATATATGGAGGAAGAGGCATTTGTCCAAGCTCATCCAATATTTCATTGAAAATGCCCTCATATGTGAAGCGTAGCAATCTCGCCCCCATCTCACGCTCTTCCAACACTTCCGCTTTCAACTTATCACCGAACACTACAACCGTTCCCAGCTTGACTTTCTTCCCTGGCTTCACGAGCGCTTCCCAGCAATCATTCTCTTCCTGCTTGAGCAAGAGAACTTCCACCTTAGCTCCCGTATCTTCCTTAACTCCGAACAACCGCGCAGGGATAACCCGAGTGTCGTTCAGTACCAATAAATCGCCCGGCTGTAAATAATTAATGATTTCAGGGAATGTATGGTGCTCCATTTCACCAGTCTGGCGATTCAATGTTAATAATCGAGATGCAGTCCGTACTGCCAACGGTGTCTGCGCAATCAAATGCTCTGGTAAATGAAAATCATATAAGTCCACATTCATCTGCTATCCGTCCTAACGCTTCACTAGCTCTACATTTTTGTAATAGTATTGCAAAATCGCTTTATAGTCATACCCTTGATCGGCTAATCCCTTGGCACCCCATTGCGACATTCCGATTCCGTGCCCATTACCTTTGCCAACAAACAAGAACGATGTCGCTTCTACGACTGGCTTCTGCTCTTCCTTGGTAGGCGACACTTTGCTTGTCGTACCTTTCCCATTCACAGCTACCATGCTGCTTGGGAGCTTCCCGCTTGTCTTGCTGCTGCCGCTGACAACACGAAGCTGTGAGGTATCTTTAACGGATTGTAATTTGCCGTCTGCCCCAACGATAGAAATCGAGGATGTGCCTGTCCCGCTGCCATTGCTGAGGACATCAGACACCACACCTGATCCGCCAGGAACGATATCGAACAATGTACTCGGCAGACCGCCAAATGCATAACGGAAGTTGTCTGGATAACTAACCGCGACAGGCTTGCCATTAGCTTCGATCTTGACAGCACGTCCAGATGGACCTCTTTCCGTAACCGCTAGAGTCTTAATCGTTCCGCTTAATGTCGTGTCTGTCCGATCCTTCAGCCAGCTGGTAATCTGCTCCGCTGTATAAGGGCCTCGTACCCAATTCATTTCATTATTTTCTTTAATCGTTTCAAGCACAGTTAACTTTGTACCCTTATCGACCTTCCCTACAGGCTGAACGTCTGTCTGAATAGCCGGTGTTGGGCGTACATTCGTACCATTTTCAAGAACGGTTGCCGTCTGCCCGGATAGACTCACTACATCCTCACGAACATATCCTGTCTTACCATCTGGCAAGGATACGCGATACCATGATTTGGAACCTGCCTCTGCGACATCGTCTGGACTATCGACAACTTGGAAGTAATCGTAAGAGCCCCCCCAGACTTCCATCGGATCAGCCGTCTTGCCGCCTGCATTGGAATTGAAAATGGCCTCGATTAGCTTGCCGTTCTGCATCAACACTTCTCCAGCAGTCTCTTCCACGGCTCTCTTAATGTCTGGATGCTCTTTCTCCACGCCGAAGTAGGCTTGGCTTAATGTTGTATCTACCACATTAGCAATCTCGAATTTGTCCCCTTGATACAGTGCAAATGTACGAGCGGCTACTGCCTGTGCTTTCAATGCATCCATCGGCCAGCTGGAATAGACCTCTCCACCAACGACCGATATCAAATATTCTTCAAGCGGCACTTCATTAACCAGCGCCAGCTTGTCCTTATATAGACTAACCTCCATCACGCCGCGGTACGCTCTTCCGCTTCGTTCGCTTACCTTAATCGTCGTCGTCGTTTTCGGCTTCACAATCCACTTCGCACTGCCGTATACGCGGTAATGAGGAGTAAGCGCGTTGCCAGTCGATTCCATGCTATGTACAGCAGCACCTTGGGCTTGTACAGCACCCGCCGCATATCCCTTCGATGCGACTACCGATTGTATCCCGCTAAGCTGTGCATCCGAAGCAGCTTGTCCTGCCCAGACCGCTGTCCGCACTCCACTATCCGTTGCCAATGTAACCACATAAGCATCAAGATCTGCATCCAACAAGGATTGTTGTACATTTTTGGCCTCATCTTGGGAGCCATATGTGCCAGCTTGCACATAATGGGGGCCAACGACGGATGGTTCATATCCCTTCACCGTCATTCCACGCATCTTGTCCATAGCTTGGGAGGCAGATTTGCTGGTTGTATAGCTGCCAGCATAGACAGCGAAGAATGTCGTTCCACGTCTTGGAATCTGGGTAATATATGCTGGCCCTGAAGACTGTGCCTTCTTCATAACCGATTGCGCCTCAGATAAATCATCGGTTTCGAGTAATTTCACTTTATAATCATCCGCACTAAAGCGAGCTTGTCCACCATCCACATCAATGCTGCCTTTGGAACTCGCTCCAATTCGTGCTTCCAATTGCAGCGATGCTGTGGAGGCCAGAGACAGGAGCGATGTTTGCCCAGGTGATCCTTTGCTCAAATTAGCGAACAAAGCCACTCGGATATGATTCTGAAGAGCAGCTTGCTCAGGTCTTGCTTCGTTACTTGCTGCCGCATACGCGACGTTAGCTGGCTGTATAAGAGCATACGGAGCTCCACATAGCAGCAGAGCCCCCGTAAGCACACTTGCAACGGATCGGATAACGTTCCTGTTGTTATTCAAGTTTCCCCATTCCTTTCCTCTGTCACGTCTCCTCTGCATACGCCAATTTGTACGCGTTTTACTTAATTTTGTTCCGGTATAGGCAATCCTAAATGAGTATAGGCTTGAGGGGTAACCATTCTACCCCGAGGTGTCCGCTGAAGAAAACCGATTTGCAGCAAATACGGCTCGTATACATCCTCGATGGTCTGGCTCTCTTCGCCAATCGTTGCCGCAATCGTATCCAGCCCTACTGGGCCTCCACGGAAATTCGTAATCATCGTGCGCAGCATTTTGTGATCAATTTGATCAAGGCCAAGTGGATCAACCTGAATAAGGCGCAGCGATTCCTTCGCAATGGCTGCGGTAATGATGCCATCACCACGTACTTGCGCAAAATCTCTCACCCGCTTTAATAATCGGTTAGCAATCCGCGGCGTCCCTCTTGATCGAACAGCAATCTCATCCGCTGCTTCCCCCACAATTTGGACTTCCAATATGTCCGCGGCACGCGACACGATATAGCTCAATTCATCCTTATTGTAGAACTCCAAGCGGCTCACAACACCGAAGCGATCACGAAGCGGAGCCGAGAGTAATCCCGCTCTAGTTGTGGCACCGATCAAGGTGAACTTCGGCAGATCCAGACGAACGGATCTGGCGCTCGGCCCCTTCCCGATAATAATATCGAGTGCAAAGTCCTCCATAGCCGGATACAATACTTCTTCTACAGTCCGATGCAGTCTATGAATCTCGTCTATGAAGAGGACATCCCCTTCCTGCAAGTTCGTTAGCAATGCCGCGAGATCGCCCGGTCTCTCAATCGCCGGCCCCGAAGTCGTACGAATATTTACGCCAAGCTCATTGGCAATAATGTTAGATAAGGTCGTCTTTCCAAGACCAGGAGGTCCATACAGCAGGACATGGTCAAGCGCTTCCTTGCGGAGCTTAGCAGCTTCAATGAAAACCTTCAAATTATCCTTCACCTGCGACTGACCGATATACTCGGACAAATAACGCGGTCTTAGGCTTAACTCGACTGCCTGATCTTCCATCATGCAATTGGCTGATATGATGCGTTCGTGCTCTTCCATCTTAACCGCCTTTCTTATCCTTTAAACAACGCCTGCAGCGCCTTCTTCATTAAAGAATCTACACTTTCATCCGCATGAATGCGATGTTGCAAGTCATTCCATACACGATCAAGTTCTGTCTCTGTATATCCCAATGCTTTGAGTGCTTCTCTAGCCTCTGACCATACATTGCCGTCCACACTGTCATCGTCTGCTACTGTGACATTCATGAACAAGGCGTCCGGATGGATATCCAGTCCGATACCGTCCAGCTTATCCTTCAGATCCAGAATGATACGCTGAGCCGTCTTCTTGCCGATACCCGGCAGCTTCGTTAAGAACACAATATTCTCTTGCTGAATGGCAGTTACAACTGCTTCCGGCTTGCCACAGCCTGCTAGAATGCCAAGCGCTACCTTCGGCCCTACTCCGTTCACATCGATCAGCCTGCGGAATAGCTTCTGCTCCTCTCGCGAGCTGAATCCAAAGAGCAATGTTGCATCCTCACGCACATGATAATGAATATATACGGTGACTGCCCCTTCCTGCTTTGCAAAAGCATAGGGATTCGGGGTAAAGACACGGTACCCAACGCCTTGAACATCCAAGACGATATATTCGGTTTCTAAATGAGCAACCTGTCCACGCAAAAAATCGATCATGATCGCCATACTCCATTCAATTTGTCATTAAGCCCACTCGAATGCGCATGGCATATCGCCACCGCAAGAGCATCAGCAACATCATCGGGCTTCGGTATCTCCTTCAGCTTCAAGAACAGCTTCACCATCTCTTGAACCTGCTTCTTCTCTGCCTTCCCATAACCAACAACAGCCTGCTTCACCTGCATGGGCGTATATTCTGCAATCGGTATGCCGCGCTTGGCAGCTGCTAGAATGATAACACCGCGTGCTTGTCCAACAGCAAACGCATTCGTGACATTTCGATTGAAGAACAATTTCTCTATTCCCATAGAATCTGGTTTATACTTGTCTAGCAGCTGCTCCGTAGCTTCATACACCTGCAGCAGCCGCATCTCCGGCGCTGTCGAAGGTTCTGTCTGAATACAGCCATATTGTACAGGTACAATCCGACTTCCTTGTTTATCTACAAACCCAAATCCTGCAATCGCAATCCCTGGGTCAATCCCCAAAATACGCAAAAAAAATCTCTCCCTCACCGCATCCATGTACCAGTAAGCGAACATATGTGTTCACTCCATTATAACATAGATCGTGAAGAAGAGAATGAGTCATTCCTATGATGTTTGCAGGGAAAACAGCCTACTTACGGCCGATTACTTCCCAGCTGATACTTGATTTGCCGCTGTCTCAGTTGTAGAATGACGGAATGCTATCTTCAACATCGGAGGCGTCACCAATGTCGTCATAATGATGACAATAACGAATGGTGTGAAATACACTTTATCGAACAAGGCGCCTTCAAGACCCGTCGTTGCAATAATAAGTGCAACCTCACCGCGGGATACCATTCCGGAGCCGATCCCGATCGCACTCTTGCGATCAAATCCAGTCAGTCGAGCTCCCAATCCACAGCCGAACAGCTTCGTTACAATTGCAATAACGGTAAACAGTACAATAAACCATACATACTCCCCGAGGCCTTCGAAGTTGACATTAATCCCAACACTTACGAAGAAGATTGGTACGAAGATACCGTAAGCAATTGGCTCAAGGCGATGTTCTACCTCATGCTTGAACTTCGTCTGCGAGATGGCAATCCCGGCAGCGAATGCACCGATAATGCCTGCAACGCCCAAATAGTCTGCAAAGTAAGAAAAGGCAAAACAAATAATAAGTGCCGCACTAATAACAGCTTCGGTAACGCGAAGCGGTGCAAGCCACTTCATCACTCGAGGCACTACATAAATCCCTGCTAGTATTGCTACTACGAAGAAAAGAACTTTTTTCCCGATAATAAGTCCGATTGAAGCGCCACCGCCTGCACCGAGCAAGCTGAGCATGAAGGCAAGAAGTATGACAACCAGGATGTCATCCACGACGGCTGCACCAAGAATGGTCGTACCTTCCCTAGTGCTAAGCTGTCCTAGATCCTTCAGTGTCTGTACCGAAATACTTACCGATGTAGCGCAGAGCAGCAGACCAACAAACATGGATTGGTTCGAATCTAATCCGAACAACAGACCACCACTATATCCACCGATAAAAGGAAGAATGACCCCGCCGATTGCTACTGCGAACGCCGCCTTCCAATTCTTCTTCAATTCATCCAAATCTGTCTCCAGACCAGCAATGAACATAAGCAAAATGACGCCAACTTCCGCCATTTCCTTAATTAGTTCACCGTCTGAAACCCATCCGAGCACAGCTGGGCCGATAATTATCCCCACAATGAGTTTACCAAGTACGGCTGGTTGACCCAATCGTACAGTGAGATCACCTGCGATCTTTGTCGAAGCCAAAATGATGAGCAACATGAGAATAAGTTCCATTGGCATTCCCCTTTCCGCTGTACAATTATTATGACCGCAAACCGACATTTTTTTTGTAGGTGGCTAAGGGCAATCCATACCATTTTTCTTTATGTTACATTTCATGACCTAAACCCGAGAATATACAAAAAAAGAAGGACGTCGGTTACGGCGTCCTACTTGTTACTGCCTCTATTTTGTAATACGTTCATTCGAGTGGGTTGGTTTCATGACTTTCTTCGTCTCTTCGATCGCATAATCGCTAAACGTAGACAGCACACTATGATAAGCATCGACATCTGTAATGCGGATCCCTTGATATAGCTGCTTCATTACCTTCGGAGGAAGCGAACTCTCCATGGACTCTACATCCAATTGGAAAAATGTACGTATCACCTTTCCACCTTCAGGCGGACCGTCATACAACGTCAGATTCCCATCCTTATCGAGACTAATATGCGCCTTATCCTTGCATGTACCTGACAACTCTTCAACCTGTTCCTCCAGGATCACCCGTCCGTTTGCATCCATGGATACCGACCAGTCTGGATGGTTGAGCACGAGCTGAATAATGTCACGTGTTGGCTTTGCACCCAACACTTCATCATTTTTTCCGCATATATATTGCTTGCGAGCAATAACTTCACGCTGTTCATCCTGCTGAACCAACTGCGCGATCACAAGCTGGGCTGATTCATTAAGCTTAGACTCATTATCCTTCCATAAGGCGAAGGTCTCAATCGAAGATGGCTTATCATAGTCCGCCAGCATACTGCGCACACGATCAGACAACTGTATCCCAATGGCAACTACCGCTACGAACAACACAATTGCAGCCAAAGACCATATCGGCTTGCGGAAGCGCCGCAAACGCTTCTTCCATTGCTTCACTCGAAAATAGAACCTAGAGACGGTACGGTGTTCTCGAGCCATAAGTAATCCCCTCTAACTGCTTGTTAATTTGAGTAAAGCATTTGATTCCACGATGCCAGAATCATCTTGCTTTGCTCACAAGAAAAAGCCGCCAGAATCATCACTTATAGATGTTGTTCAAAAAGTCCGCTTTTGATCACGAAGTAAATCATGAAGTGGACTCGGCATCGAATCTTGAATTCAGCCGGACCTTCCGGTGCTCATGTACCTAAAACGTACATTCCGCTCCTCAGGCCCTAGCTTCATCCAATCTTCTCGGTGCTGAAAACCGGTCTTTTTGAACACGCACTTATATACTTGGAGGCTTTTCTTATAGTGTGGCCCAGATAAAGGGGAAGTTATACAATTAATCTGTCTGTTCCTTCATTTCAATTTTCTCCACGGCCGAATAACGAAGCATATATAGACAAGCAGCGGGAGAGGGGTTCCCGTGAATCCCCAGATCCCCCAGAACCAAGGGTACTTATTCCGCCTGCGAGCATCCAAAAACAACCAAGTTCCTTGAATGAGCAGAATGATTCCAATTAGAACCCAGACCCACCAAGGGACATTCTCAGTACCATTATTCATTCTGCTCACTCCCATTGCTCGGATGGATACAAATTGCCCAAATAAGAACTGCGCCACACAGGGAAATGAGCTGCATCCAGACATAGATATACCAATTCGCTTGGGCAAGACTGCACCCGCCGCCAACTAGCAGCAATGCAGCACTCCATAAGACAAGCAGTTCTTTCCACAGCCGTTTACGGTTCCTCTTCTTCGCCTGAAGCAATACCTGCTGGATGTGGGCAGCACTCGGATGCGGAGAATGGCGATCACTCCATTCATCTAAGTGTTCCCAGTGAGGATGCAGTCTCTCCTCCCACACCGAGTCCTGTTCCGGATGTGTAGCATGATTGGACATCGGTACTTGATGTAGAGAATCTACATGTCCTTTCTTGTTATCTTGCTTCTCACTCATCTTGCTTCCACTCCTTCCGCAGCTTCTCCAAGCCATAGTGCATGCGTGATTTTATCGTACCTGCTTGAACGTTCAACATTTCTGCAATTTCATTAACCTGATATCCATAATAATATTTCAACACAATTGGAGTCCTCTGTTCGTAGGACAACTCACCAAGGAGCTCCAGCGCTGCCGTCCACTCCATATTGCTTGATTCCATTTGATAGCGCAGCTGACGTACAGCTTGTTCCTGCTCTCGCCATTTGCTCTCCACTTTCTTGCGGCGCATCTTGTCATAAAACAGGCGTGTCGCAATCGTAATTAGCCATGACGAGAATCGTGAACTCCCATTGTACGTATGAATCTTCTCCATACACCTCACCATCGTGTCTTGAACCAAATCTTCAGCATTCGAAGAACTCATCGTTAATTTCAAGGCATATTTATATAGAAAGGAGTAATTCTCATGCAGCAGCACAGCAAGTTCATCCATGTCTCCTCTGACTGCTCGCTCTATCCGATGCTGCTCAGACATGTATTCGCCTCCTTTCTTTAATATCATAACGCAACGAGCTTTGCGCAAAGCATCTATATTACGTATTAGCATTAAGAATCGTTCAAGGGAAATTGAAAAAAGTTGAAAAATCATCTAGGAAGGAAGGGTGGAAAAAAAGAAGGATTAGAATAGCAAAAACCGTCGGTTATAACCGACGGTTGATGATAATGGTCGGGACGACACGATTTGAACATGCGACCCCCTGGTCCCAAACCAGGTGCTCTACCAAGCTGAGCTACGTCCCGAATGGATGGTGCCGGTGAGAGGACTCGAACCTCCACGGTTTCCCTCACGATTTTGAGTCGCGCGCGTCTGCCAATTCCGCCACACCGGCTTAGTAGAAATAATCCATTATGAAATTAAGTGGCGCGCCCTGAGAGATTCGAACTCCCGGCCTTTTGATTCGTAGTCAAACGCTCTATCCAGCTGAGCTAAGGGCGCATATTCTGGAGCGGACAACGAGATTCGAACTCGCGACCCTCGCCTTGGCAAGGCGATACTCTACCACTGAGCTATGTCCGCATATTATTGTGTTAACCAATCTGTACAACTTCATTTGCTTCGTTGTCGTCGTTGCCGTTCAACAAGGACAAGTAATAATATATCAGACTGATAATTGAATTGCAAATCTTTTTTAAAGATTTCTTGGTGGTATTTTTTTCTTGTCAAAAAACCTGCTTGCCAAGCCATATCTCAGCTCATACAAGCAGGTTCTAATAGTATGTTCTTAGTTTCTTATGATCTAACCCACTCAAGTGTAAAAGCAGGCTTGCGAATTCCTACTACCCTCGAATTGTCGTTTTTCGTCTCCGCAGGGCTCAGCTTTTTTAAGCGTTCGATGGTTGCTGTCGTCGGGTATTGAATCTGCTCTAAAATGTCAGCAGCAATGATCGGCCATTGATCTTCCGATCCGTCCATCACTTTGAAGGCTATCCCTATTCTCTGCTCGCGCAAGCCGAAGCAATAGATGCCTTTGGCTCCGCCTTTCGCTACGATATTCGGATCCTGCAGCAGTGTTGGACAAATAAGCTCCGTTCCGGATACATAGAATGGATGTTTGTTCATTAGACTCGTCAAGCGTGTAATCGCTCTGCGCACTTCCTCATCTGCAATTAAATCCGGACAAGCCAATCTCAAATACAAGAGGGCTATATTGCGAATTGGAATAGCATATACCGGGAACCCGCAGCCATCCGTTCCTAATTTAATTTGCGGGGCTGGCACATCAGCAAGCTGAGACATCAAGCGTAGCACCTTCTGCTGAACGGGATGCTCCGGTTCTGCATAATTATCGGTTGGCCACCCCATCATCTTGCATAATGCCAGAACACCTAAGTGCTTGCCCGAGCAGTTGTGATATAAGGAGCGCGGTGGCTGCCCGTTGGCAATCCGCTCGTCCCTCGCAGCGCCATTCAGTGGATAGGTAGGCTTGCATACGAATTGATCCTCAGTGATCCCCGTCTTCTTCATGAACGATTCCAGTGCTTGTACATGGAACTGCTGTGCACGATGAGATGCAGTCATTAAGACGATCTCTTCCTCACTTAATCCGTAATGCTCCGGAACACCTGCTAACAAAGCAGGGAGCGCCTGCACCGGCTTCGAAGAAGAGCGCATAAAGCTTACATAGTCAGGGTCGCCAACATGGAATAGTGTCTCAGCTTGTTCGTTAACACCTACAATATGTCCTGTATATGCACATTCCAACCAACCGCCTCGTGATTCCTCTACTAACACCTTGCCCAAATCAACCATTATTGTTCCTCCTCGCCAACACATGCTGTCATCATTCTCATTTCAAGACTTCCCCTATCATGACATAACTCTGCAAACATAGTATCATGTTCCTAGCTGCTCGTATTTATAACAAGTTCCTGTCAGTTATAAAAATTTCCGCTAACGAACCGGAGGGATAGGCATGATGACCATTGCGGATATAAGGCCATACATCCGTGCAGCGCATATGTATAATTACCGAGGAACGCGAGAGGAACAGCTGCGCAGAGGATACAGCTATGCATTCCACTTATTCTTGGACGGCCATGGCCATATGACGATAGATGACCAACGATATGCGGTCGCGAACGGCACGCTCATCTTTGTCCGCCCTGGACAATGGCATTCCTTCGAGCATGCACCAAATGAAACGATGAATGCATGTAATATCTACTGCGATCTATGGGAGGCTCCTCCGCCGAACCAGCCTACCTTTGCTTATGAATGGGATGAATTCGATCCGAGGTGGTTAACCGCACATAACCCTTGCTCAGAACTGGAATCATTGCCGACCTGCACTTCGCTTCGCCCTTATCCTTACTTCATTGAGCTGATGAAGCATGTGCTTACCGCATATAATCGGCGCGGCTGCTATACGAAGCAGGCTGCATCAGCTAGTTTTTACTCCTGGCTGATTCAATGGTACGATGCAAGCAGATTGCCCAATCCTACGGATTATCGCATAGCTCGAATCTTGGAGCGAATGGACGAACATCCCGAGCAGCGGCATTCGGTTGATTACTGGTGCAGCGAATGCGGGCTGGAAAAGTCCCAATTTTATCGGCTTTTCAAGCAAGAGACAGGAGCATCGCCTAAAGCGTATTTGCTGCAGGCTCGCATGAAAAAGGCGGCCGTTTTGTTGATGGAAAGCCGCCAATCAATTACGGAAATCGCACTAATGTTGGGCTACGATTCAATCCATTACTTCTCAAATCAGTTTACCTACGTGTATGGAATCAGTCCTACCTTATACCGAACAAACAATAGTTACCAGAAAATTGATCGCTAGCATTATGATAAAAGCAGCCCTCTCCCAAGTGGAGAAGAGCTGCTTTTTTAGGTAACCTTATTAAGCGCTTACAATTTCGGTGTGTGCACTCGCGTCCTTCGTTGTTTTGTCCTCAGCAGGGAGCGTGACAAAAATCATCATAACGCCTGCTGCTGCAAATAGCCCAGCGAATAGCCACGTAATGCCGGCGTAACCGAGGCTTCCAATAAATAAAGCAACAAGAGCTGGACCAACGAATGCGCTCAATCCCGCGCCCAGGTTTAAGATTGACATCGCTGCACCCTTTTCTTCCTTTACCAAAGACGGGGCTATCGCAGACAATGGCACGAAGCCTGCCAGACATCCGCCCCACAAGATCCCGACAATTTGCACAAGCCATACATTGCCTGCCGCAAGTTGAGGAACGTAAAAGAGTAAAATCGTAAAGAAGGCCGAGCCTGCACATCCAAACCACATTACCGTATTTCTCCAGCCAAGCTTATCGCCCACAATGCCAAACAGCAGGTTGAACGCGATGTTTCCGATAAAAATCATAGCCCATAGATGCAGCCAGGATGAAATGCTAATGCCTTGACTCTCCATGTATAGCGGCATATATATGGGGAAGCCGAATTGTGCAGCCGTATTGATGATGCGAACTAAGCCGACCAATACGATTTTCGGTTCCTTTTTGACAATTGCCAATCCTTTGGCAAGCTCTTTTACTTTGTTGTCATGCTGTTCTGCCTTGGCCTTATCCAGCTTGCCGCCGGGATTGATGACCAGTGCGAACAATGCCCCAAGCAGTACCCATACGATTGCACTCCATAGTGTATTGATATGCCCCAGGTGCTTCAATGCCCAGGTGGAATAGTATGCGCCGAGTACGTTCATGCCCCCAGTGAACACGAACCAGAACCAGCCGACAGCCGTTCCCAGCTTCTTCTGAGGTGTCTGATAAGCGATCCAGACGAGGAACGAGTATGCGAACAAAGGATAGCCGAGACCCTTAAACGCATACGTCGGCAGCATCGTTGCAAATGAAAGCTGGGTAATTCCTAAACCAATAAAGCCTACGGAACCGAGAATGTATAGAATTAACCCGGTCAACATTGCTTTTTTAGGTCCAATCGCGTCAACGAATAATCCGGACAGGAAAGAAGACAATGCAATCGTAACCCCGTATACCGTAAATAAAATGCCGGATTGCTGTACGGTGAGTCCCTGTTCAACCAGATATGGGCTTAACCATCCCTGCTCCAGACCATCCCCCATCATAAAGATCAGAATGCCGAGATAGCCCCAAGCTAGAGATGAAGGAATACCTATTTTGTCCAAAATATGTTTGTCTTTCAAGTGCATCACTTCTTTCCTGGATGATCTATTCCTTCTTCTACTGTCCGTAATGCAGCTATTCTATAAAGATGTTAATTTGAACTCTCTCCACCCATCACTTCCAATTTAATCGCTTTCAATTGTTTAATCGGACTCTGTTTATTGCGACCAAAATAATCATGCAGCCGCACATACTGGGCATAGAGTCGATTATAAATCTCCCGGTGCTTACCTTGCGGCTCATACGTTTTCTTAATGCCTCCACCCATTGCTTTCCCAGCCTGCTGAATGGAGTCGTATCCTCCATTAGTACTGCCTGCCGCTACGGCTCCGAGCATGGCGGCCCCCATCGCTGTTCCTTGCTGAGTTGCCGCGACGTGAATCGGCATGCCGATGATGTCCGCGAAGGTCTGCATAATGAATGGGCTTTTTTCCGCAATCCCGCCTGTAGCCATGATTTTGGCAATCGGAACTCCGTGCTGTACAAAGTTCTCAATAATCATCCGCTTCCCGAATGCAACTGCTTCAACCAATGCTTTGTACATTTCTTCGGCTGTCGTAGCCGTCGTCATGCCGAACATTGATCCTGTCAGATCCGCATCCACCAGAACGGAACGGTTCCCATTCCACCAATCCAGCGCAATCAAGCCGCTGGCGCCGGGCTTAATCTTCTCTGCCTTCTCATTGAGAAGCTGCAGCACATGCTTGTTCGCAGCTCTGGCCTCTTGCCCTAGGCGCTCTGGCACACAGTGATTCGCGAACCATGAGAAATGGTCTCCCATGCAGGATTGTCCTGCCTCATAGCCGTAGAACCCAGGCAAAATGCCGTCCTCGCAAATGCCGCTAATGCCCGGCACCTTCACTGCCGTTTCACTGACCAGCATGTCGCAGCCGGATGTCCCCATCACCATTAGTAAAATATCGGGAGTCGTAATCCCGCAGCCGATTACGGCGCAATGGGCATCGCCTATTCCTACGGATACCGCTGTCCCCGCAGCCAGTCCCGTCCATTTTGCGCTCTCTTCTGTAATTGATCCAGCTCTTGTGCCGACCGGATAAATGGTTCTCGACATTTTCTCGTCAACGACGTGTTCCAGCTTTGGATCGAGCGCTTTCAAAAATGAATTTGATGGAAATCCGTTTTGCTTGTGCCATATGGCCTTATATCCAGCTGTGCAGCTATTTCGTGTTTCTGTTCCAGTTAGCTGTAGTGTAATCCAATCGGCAAGCTCCATGAACCGATCAGCGGCTTCATATATTTCGGGTGCTTCATTAAGAATTTGCCATATTTTTGGAAACATCCATTCTGAAGAAATTTTCCCACCGTAGAAGTCCAAAAATTCCTCGCCCCGCATACGGGCTATATCATTCAGTCGGTTGGCTTCCTCTGCTGCCGCATGGTGCTTCCACAGCTTCACATACGCATGCGGATTGTTCTTGTATGCATCCAGCATGCATAGGGGCGTTCCATCCGCCTTTACGGGAAGCATCGTACATTCCGTAAAATCGGTGCCGACGCCAATAATCTGGCGGGCATCAATGCCGCTCGTTTCCAGAACCTTTGTCAGCGTTGCAGTGGTGCATTGTAAATAGTCCTGCGGATGCTGCAAAGCCCAATCCGGCCCCAGCTTCGTTACGCCGTCCGGCAGCACCTGATCCATTACGCCGTGAGGATAATTCATCTCTGCAGAAGCACTTATCTCTCCGGTGGATACGTTAACAAGTATCGTACGGGCGCTTAATGTGCCATAATCAATTCCAACTACATAGTTCTCCATTTTGCATTCACCCTTTTTAGAACGTAATTGCAACCTTGAAATCACCATGCTTACCAGATGCATATTCAAAGGCTTCTTCCCATTGCTCAATCGGGAACTTGCGAGTCACAATGCCGTTCGTTTTCAGATTGCCGTTTGCAACATTTTCAATGACGAATGGGTAACAATATGGGCTCAAATGTGATCCCAATACATCCAGCTCCTTGCGGTCTCCGATGATGGACCAATCCACGATAGTCGGCTCCCCGAACACGCTGAATTCCACGAAGCGTCCAAGCTTGCGAATCATGCTCAATCCTTGCGTTACGCTGGAAGGATGTCCTGTCGCTTCGATGTAGATGTCGCAACCGTAACCCTCCGTCATATCCAAAATCGCTTGAACCACATCCGTCTCTTTCGGATTAAGGACGATATCCGCGCCAAATTCCTTCGCCTTTTCCAAACGGTTCTCAACCAAATCCAGCACAATCAATTTTTTTGGATTTTTCATTCTCGCATATGTGATCATTCCTAAGCCCAGAGGCCCCGCCCCAGAGATAACGACGACATCCTCGCATCCGATTTGCGCCCGATCCACGGCATGCTTCGAGCAAGCATAAGGCTCAATCAGCAGCGCAGACTCCAATTCCATCTGTCCAGGCACCTTATGGACAACCGCCGTTTTCGGGTATCGAACATATTCCGCCATTCCCCCGTTGTTCGAGCCTTGGAAACCGAATATGTTATGGGGCTGGCACATCCAGTACTCCCCTCTTTTGCAAAATCTGCATTCTTGGCAAGGAACGATCTGATCCGCAGTTACTCGATCCCCAATTTTGAAATCGGTTACATTTTCGCCAATTTCTACGATTGTTCCTAAAAATTCATGCCCCGGAATAAACGGAGGCTTCACCCATTCTGGCTGTGTCTCGTCGCCCCAGAACATTGCTGCGCCATGCATGCACTTCAAGTCTCCTGCGCAAATGCCGCATGCTTCCGTTTTAATGATCATATCGTCTGGCCCGCATTCAGGCGTAGGATAGTTGGCTTCAAAGCGGTAATCATGCTTCCCATACGCTACAAGCGCTTTCATAGTTGCTGGTACGTTCCCTGTCGTGGCTTTTAAGCTGGTAGATTGTTGTTGATTCATTATGCATCCGCCTCCCCAATAAGTAAATTACTTTTGTTAAAGTGTTTTATAAAACTACTTAATGCAAGGATATTCCCTCTCGTCCTTCTTGTCAATATGCAATTAAAAAATAAGTATTATTTTGCAGTACAAGATGCGAAGCATTTCCTGCTTGTCAGCCGATTGAAAGATAAAAAAAACGCATGAAGCAGGTAAAGGAACTTGACTCCTCTTGACCTACTCCATGCGATGCTGTAAGCTTGGTATCTTCTTATATTTGATTAATGAACTGATCGATGAAGGGCAGAGCAGCCCCAGCCGCAATAGCCTCCGTTTTATAACTGCAAATGCGCACATAATCTGCATGATCTTCGAACGTATTGCGGCTGGCCACCAGCTTCTTCAACGTATCGATATAATTCTCCATATAAGCCCCTACGTAACCGCCAAGGATAATGTCACAGTCGAACAGCATGCGAATATTATTAATGGCGATCGAAAGATGGCGCAAATAGTTGTCCCAAACGATCAGCTTTTCACGATTGCCGCCCTGTACCTCCTCAAAAAAACGCCCCAAACTCCCATCAGCTGTATCTGCTAATAAAGAAGCTGAGCAATATGCCTCAAGGCAGCCCTTTTGACCGCAATAACAAGGGAGACCGTCTGGAATGATCGTAATATGCCCGATTTCCCCACTCTTTTGATTCTCTCCGGCAAACACTTTATTTCCAATATAAACGGCTCCGCCAATATTATTGCTAAGAGAAATATAAAATGCATTTTTCGTGTCCGGCGTCGCCCATATTTCCGAGAACCCAGCCGCATTCGCATCATTCACAAGAATGGCCGGATACGGTATGTACTTGGTGAAGCGCTGCAGCGTCTCTCCGGTGAAATTCAGGATCTTCCCGTAAAAGACAGTCTGGTGGTCTTCCGTAATCAATCCCGGCACCCCGATGCCGACACCTAATATTTTCGAATCGTCAATATCCAGTTCTTTTATGTCCTCCTGAATGATATTTCCCAATAACTGAAAATAAGGATCCGAGGTTTCAAACTTTTGTCTTCTTCTGTTTATGTGGATAATATCCCCATTTAAATCAACAACCACTGTTGTGACATGGTTCCGCGTAATATCTAAGCCAATAGCGATTTTGGCATCGCTTATATAAGAATAGACCTGTGCATTGCGTCCTCCGGTATTACCAATTTTCCCCGTATTCGCAATCAGCTTCTCCTGCAGCAAATAATTTAAATTCTGCGTAATGGTTGGTAAGCTAATCTGCAAATGCTGCACAATATCCTGCTTAGATAAGTTTTTTTCTTGCCGCAGCAGCATATATATTCGATTTCGATTGAATTCCTTAATATTAACGGTTTTGTCTACCACCATAACGTCCCACCTTATTGAAACCCTTTTATAAAAGGAGTTAGTTATCTATTCCTTTAATCATAATGTCTTTCGAATAAAACATCAATAGAGCATGCCCTTATCATAATTCTAGGGGTAGTACAAATTAGCACCCTTAAATCAAAGATTGCGTACTCAGAGCATCTTACGCTCTCTCGAATCAGCTCTCCTTGTTCAAACAACGACAAAAAAAGCCCGACGCTTCCGCATCAGGCTGAAAATTGCACAAACTGGTGAGCCATGAAGGACTCGAACCTTCGACACCCTGATTAAAAGTCAGGTGCTCTACCAACTGAGCTAATGGCTCTCATAAGAGAGAAATGGTGACCCGTAGGGGATTCGAACCCCTGTTACCTCCGTGAAAGGGAGGTGTCTTAACCCCTTGACCAACGGGCCTTATTCAATTTGATCATTTCTCAAGAAGAAAAATGGCGGAGCTGACGGGATTCGAACCCGCGGTCTCCTGCGTGACAGGCAGGCATGTTAGGCCTCTACACCACAGCTCCATATTTGGTTGCGGGGGCAGGACTTGAACCTGCGACCTTCGGGTTATGAGCCCGACGAGCTACCAACTGCTCCACCCCGCGATATGATGGTGGACGCTGACGGGATCGAACCGCCGACCCTCTGCTTGTAAGGCAGATGCTCTCCCAGCTGAGCTAAGCGTCCATATAATATTTCATATAAATGCTATGTATCTTAATCTATCAAAAATTATTTCATAGCTCTTTATGGTGGACACTAACGGGTTCGAACCGCTGACCCCCACCCTGTCAAGATGGTGCTCTCCCAGCTGAGCTAAGTGTCCTTAACAACTCAATCGCAATCCTATATAAGATAGTGATTACATATTTGGTTGCGGGGGCAGGACTTGAACCTGCGACCTTCGGGTTATGAGCCCGACGAGCTACCAACTGCTCCACCCCGCGATATTCACGCTGGATACTAACAAATTTGAATGTAATGATCCCACCCTGTTCAGATGGTTCCTATCTAGTTGACTAGTACCCTGTACTACGTAATTTCATTCATAAAATGGTGACCCGTAGGGGATTCGAACCCCTGTTACCTCCGTGAAAGGGAGGTGTCTTAACCCCTTGACCAACGGGCCAAACTGGCGGAGAGAGAGGGATTCGAACCCTCGAGACGCTTGTGGCGCCTACACGATTTCCAATCGTGCTCCTTCGACCAAACTCGGACATCTCTCCATGGCTCCCCGAACAGGACTCGAACCTGTGACAACTCGATTAACAGTCGAGTGCTCTACCAACTGAGCTATCAGGGAATATTAACTGCTTGGCGACGTCCTACTCTCCCGGGACCCTGCGGTCCAAGTACCATCGGCGCTGGAGGGCTTAACGGTCGTGTTCGGGATGGGTACGCGTGGAACCCCTCCGCCATCGCCACCAAACAGCATTGGCATTAGCCAATATGAAATTCAGGTTCAGCACGACCAAGTGCTGTGTGCGTTTCTTCGTCTGCACTAGTCAGACTCCAAAACATTGCACCCTGAAAACTGAATGCGAAAGTTAGTGCTAATTGTTCATCCGGGGCCCCCGAAAAGGTTTCGGTGTTGCTGCAAAGCTTCACGTCACTTTTTGGGGTTTAATCTTTTAGGATAAGCCCTCGACCGATTAGTATTGGTCAG
>NZ_BBYF01000009.1 GCF_001894745.1 Paenibacillus sp. NAIST15-1 | reverse complement strand
AAGACCCCTTGAAGACGACGAGGTAGATAGGTTGGAGGTGGAAGCACAGTAATGTGTGGAGCTGACCAATACTAATCGGTCGAGGGCTTATCCTATTTGATTCAGAGCATGACACTTTCGCATTCAGTTTTCAAGGTTCAAACCTTGTAATTGTATCATGAATCGCGTATAATACGGTGGACAAGCGTATTGCGCACCTTAACGAATTGGAGAGATACCCAAGAGGCCGAAGGGGACGCTTTGCTAAAGCGTTAGGGTGTAACAGCCGCGAGGGTTCGAATCCCTCTCTCTCCGCCAGTTATATTCTGGTGATACAATTGATGATAATATGGCGGTGTAGCTCAGCTGGCTAGAGCGTACGGTTCATACCCGTGAGGTCGTGGGTTCGACTCCCTCCGCCGCTACCATATTACCTTTCTTACAACAACATGGACGCTTAGCTCAGCTGGGAGAGCATCTGCCTTACAAGCAGAGGGTCGGCGGTTCGATCCCGTCAGCGTCCACCATAATATGCCGGTGTAGCTCAGTTGGTAGAGCGGCTGACTTGTAATCAGTAGGTCGAGGGTTCGACTCCTTTCGCCGGCACCATTTTAACCATCCTGGAGCTGTGGTGTAGAGGCCTAACATGCCTGCCTGTCACGCAGGAGACCGCGGGTTCGAATCCCGTCAGCTCCGCCATTTTTATTTCAAGTAAAAGTGGAGGTCAATCCCCACTTTTTTTAATTGAATACGGCTTGGTAGCTCAGTCGGTAGAGCAAAGGACTGAAAATCCTTGTGTCGGCGGTTCGATTCCGTCCCAAGCCACCATGTAAATGCGGAGGCTTAGTGAAGTGGCTAAACACGGCAGACTGTAAATCTGCTCTCTACGAGTTCGGTGGTTCGAATCCATCAGCCTCCACCATTTGCGAGCCATTAGCTCAGTTGGTAGAGCACCTGACTTTTAATCAGGGTGTCGAAGGTTCGAGTCCTTCATGGCTCACCAGTTTATTTAATCAATCTCAGCGGAAGCTGAGGTTTTTTTGTATGTTCACAACTATACCGAATGTAGGTAAAGACAGCATGAACAAGTGGATAATACGAGTGACTGTGTTTCTGGCAACTACGTTTATTGGCTTTGGTATTGCAAAATGTTTTGACGCAATCGGGAAGCCAAGGATAGCGGGTATTATTTATGCGTGCAGTATAGTGGCCGTGTTGGCTGCAGAAGAATGGATGAGAATGAAACAAAACAAACAGGCTGCTAAACAACCCATATAACACTCATCATACATAAGTACCGGACTGGGATTAGCCAGTCCGGTTTTTTTGTATCTTGATATGGTACAATGGAAGTAATTTATGCTGGATGAAATGGGTTGAGAGCGATGATGGATAAGCAAGCATTACAACTGCAAATCGAGCGACTAACAGGTATGCGCTTAGAGTCGCAACACATATCAACGGCACAGTGGGAAGATTGGATATCAGCAGCTGTGGGAGTGAAGGATGGAACTCCATCTCCTCGTACGATGGTGAAGCATGATGAGGAATGGTATTTGTTATGGAAGCAGGGTAAGACAACAACCGAAGTCATGAAGCTGCAAGGGAAATCGCTATCGGGACAAGAGCTGCAATGGCTTGAATTAGTGCTGTTGATGCAGCATCAACCGAAATCGGCGATGGATACGGTTCATGTCACGGATGAGCAGCAGGCCTATCTAATCGGTCAATGGATCATCGAGCACATGCGAGATGGAGATACGGCCGCGGAAATTCCGGACTCCTTCTCATGGAAGACGAAAATGTTCACACAGACAGTGCCTTTCTTGCTTGTTGCGGAACATGCTCATCGAGATGGGCCAGGGTACAAGCATTTATATAAACTGCTCAAGTCTTATTTTGGCGGAGAATTGATCCTCCTTCCTTTATCGGATAAGGAGTGGCTGATCTTATGTCCCGAGCAACTGATTCAAGTTAGTGAGGCAGACGAGGATGTAGAAACGAAGGAGACGATGGAAGAGCAACTTACTTCTTTTTGTCTGGGACTGTATGAGCTGGTGGCCAGTGAATGGGTAGGTGACAGCCAGCTGTCCATTGGGTATCCTTTTGCACCGGTGAAGGGTATGCCGTCGGTCGTTAGCCAGCTGAGAGAAACGATGTACTTGGGGCGGACGTTCCATGTCACAGACAATATTCATCTTCCATGGGAGCTGCATCTAGAACGGCTTGTCAACAGTATACCAGATGCGGTTCGTAAGCAATTTCTGCAGCGTGTCGTTACGAAGGCAGACAGCTTCAATGATGTAGAATCACTGTCTACGCTGGATACGTTCTTCCAGCATGACTGTAGTGTAAGCGAGACAGCCAAGCGTCTCTATATCCATCGTAATACGCTATTATACCGATTAGATAAGATTAAACATGAGACCGGGTTGGACGTTCGTCAATTTACGGATGCTGTGTTGGTAAAATTGATATTGCTATTGTACAAAGTAACAAAATAGGCTATTCATTTTTTGTGCAGTTTGTGTATGGTCATTTGTACAGGGTTCCGGTAAGATAAATGTATCGAAAGTAACCGATTACATTGTATCTAACTATAAGGGGGAAACGCACATGGCAGGCGTACGTTTAGAACATATTTACAAGAAGTATTCAGGTTCAGATAATCCAACAGTTAAGGATGTTAACCTGGACATTCAAGACAAAGAGTTCCTCGTATTGGTAGGCCCATCTGGTTGCGGTAAGTCGACAACACTGCGTATGATCGCAGGTCTTGAAGAAATCTCTGAAGGTAAATTGTTCATTGGCGACCGCCTTGTGAATGACGTTGCTCCTAAAGATCGCGATATCGCGATGGTATTCCAATCTTACGCGTTGTACCCGCATATGAACGTGTATCAGAACATGGCATTCGGTTTGAAACTGCGTAAGTTCAAAAAAGAAGATATCGACAAGCGCGTTCGTGAAGCAGCTCGCATCTTGGACATCGAGCACTTGCTTGATCGCAAGCCTAAGGCTTTGTCCGGTGGTCAGCGTCAGCGTGTTGCCTTGGGTCGTGCGATCGTTCGTGAACCACAAGTATTCTTGATGGATGAACCACTTTCCAACTTGGATGCAAAATTGCGCGGTCAAATGCGCGCGGAAATCTCCAAGCTTGCTAAGCGTTTGCAAACAACTGTTATCTACGTAACGCATGACCAAATCGAAGCGATGACGATGGGTGACCGTATCGTTGTTATGAAAGACGGTATCATTCAACAAGCAGCTTCCCCGGACGTATTGTACAATCATCCGGTTAACATGTTCGTTGCAGGATTCATCGGATCCCCTACAATGAACTTTATTACAGGTGTATTGTCTGAAGAAGGCGGCAACTTCCGCTTCAAGGCGACTGGCTTGGATGTAGCAGTTCCTGCAGGCCGTGCACAAATTTTGAAAGAAAAAGGATATGTAGGCAAAGAGGTTATTCTCGGCGTGCGTTCCGAAGATATCCATGAAGAGCCGGTATTCTTGGAAGCTTCCCCTAGCAGCATCTTCTCTGCAGCTATCGAAGTTACAGAGAACATGGGTCATGAAATGTTCTTGTACTTGACAGGTGTAGGCAAGGAAACGGTTATCGCTCGTGTAGACGGACGTTCTAACGCGAAAGAAGGCCAAAACGTGAAGCTTGCTATCGATATGAACAAAATCCATATTTTCGACAAAGATTCCGAGTTGAACTTGTTCGAAAGCTAATTGGATTCAATAAATAGAAGGCTGGCCCTGAGGGCCAGCCTTTTTTGCATGTTTTTGTTTCGTAATCTGTATGTTCAGTGAAGTATGGATGTTCGGATCGTGGAAGATTGAACCGCTTTTATTTTTGCTCAAAATCGAGGCCTGTTCTTGAATTTCTTAGATCCATAGTCCCCCAATTACTGCAACCCATTCAATGTGGTGCGTACAGGCTGGGAGAAGTTGTTTCCACTTGCTTGATCCCAGTTGATGGACCAGGTCATGACTCCGCGGAAGTTGCGATAGCCTGAGGGTTTGATCAACTGATAGGTACCTCCGTATGCCGTTCCCTTGACGAGATATTGCAATGCCTTATCGATATTTGCAGGTGACGTATAACCGCCGCCTGCTGCAGCTGGAGCAGCTGGCAAGCCGATGGCGATTTGGTCTTCGCGCAATGCTGGGAAGCGGTTGGATGCGTTGCCGTTGACCGGGAAGCCTTGCAGCAGCATTTCAGCCATAGCTACTTGGAAATCCGCTGTGCCCTGGCTATAGGAACGTCCATCCAGTGCGGTTATGGAGCCCGTATTGTAATGTTGAACATGAAGGATGTTCAAGCGATCTTTAAACGCATAAATTACAGGCAGATAAGCTCCCCATGGGCCACCGTATGCAACCATGCCACCCTGTACATATGCAGTTTCTGGCGCCATAGTTAGCATGAAATCTGAGGATTTTCCTTGTAGAATCGTCCGGATTGCGCTAATGAGATTAACAATCTTCGGTGTTGTTGGGTTTTTAAAGTCGGTATCGGCACCAGTCAAGGCAAGCGAGCTTCCTTCCAAATCAATGTCGATTCCGTTGAATCCATATTCTTGAATGAGATCATTCATAGAACGTACGAAACTATCTCTAGCTGTGGTAGAGGTGAGTTCGACGGTTCCATTTGCCCCACCAATCGAAATAAGCACTTTTTTGCCTTGGGATTGAAGTAAAGCGATATCAGCCTTGAATTGTTCCTTCGTTGCGTTGTAAGGAGTGAAGGCCATCGTTACTCGATCGCCGATTGGCTCAGCGAATGCAACCTGGATGATATCGTAGCGCGGAGATATATCCTTTAAGCGGATATTGGTTGATCCATTATCGAAGTTATGCCAGTAGCCGATTAATTGTTTTGAGCCGCTGCCAATCGGAACTTGAGGGGTATCAGCAGTAAGAATGTTGCTGTCCGCAGAACGATTGCCGGCAGCGTCGTAGGCACGAACGAGAATCGTGTAAGAGGTGGCTGCAGTGAGCCCAGTCAATGTGTAGGTCGTGTTGGATGTTGAAGCAGCGTTGGTTCCGTTAAGGAGAATATCATATCCGGCGACGCCAATATTGTCGGTCGATGCATTCCACGAGAGGGTTAAACTGGTTGGTGTAGCAGACAACAGTTGTAATCCTGTTGGGTCAGTTGGGGGTTCTGTATCCACAGGGGCCGTATTCGTATGGACGGCCAGACTGTTGCTCGCTTCTGACCGGTTGCCAGCAGCGTCGAGGGCTTTGATATTGAATGAGTAGGCTGTGTCTGGGGTAAGCCCTTTGGCAGTGTACGATGTGGTATTCGTAGTGCCTGCCAGTTGTGAGCCATTATACACTTCGTAAGATACGACGCCCACATTATCCGTAGCTGGGTTCCAGGCTAATACGACTTCAGTAATGCCAATTGAAGATGCGCGCAGATTGGTTGGGGCTGCAGGAGGTGTCGTGTCAACAGGCTCATCTGCTGATAGCTTCCATAAAGCAGGGACATTCGGTGGTTCCCAGCCGGTTAGTGAAGTATGCGGCTGAATGCAAGCATAAGTCTTGCCGCTATAGGAGACGAGATCCCCGGTTTTGTAGGCGGTATTCGGTGACCATGGGGCTGCTGCCCCTAAGACAGTAGCAGGGAAGAGTGACAACAAGAGGATAAAGACGAGAGCAAGGGATGAAAATGGTTTTGGAAGCGGATTCATTGACATACGTAAGGAACTTCGTTTCATATGATTGCCTCCTTCGTTCAAATATAAGGTTATGGACGAATGGGCCTGACAAGGAAGTCGTCATAGGTGGATTTCGGATTCATCGTCCTGCTCGCTTAACCTATTTATCAGCCAGGTACGGGAATCGGGATAAATATCATACACCTCCTTATCGATAGGTAGTTTGGAATATTCGTGGAGATAGGGTGATTTTCCTGCATCCCTTCAACAAATATGGAAAAAAATCGTGGAATATGCCAAGGTTGTGCTTGCGAAAGAAGGAACGTTGAAAAAAGCTAGTTTTTCCTATACGATGAATACAAAGAGATACGGCATTATTGGCATCATAACAGGACGTAATCGATTGTGAGCAATGCCGGAGACGAAGGAGTGAACGACGATGGCCAAAAAGGTAAAGGTCTCCGAGATGGTGGAACAGTTCCACCTGGAGGTGCTGGCTGGCGATACAGGCTTGAAGCGAACAATTACTGTTGATGATTTACATCGCCCAGGCCTAGAGATGGCCGGATATTTCGAATATCACCCGAAGGAACGAGTACAGCTTCTTGGTAAGACTGAGCTTGCCTTCTTCGAAATGCTCTCCCCCGAAACGAAGCGAGAGCGTATGCAATTGTTCTGCTCGGAAGAGATGCCTTGCATCATCGTAACAAGAGGACTCGAGGTTCCGCAGGAAATTCTCGACGTATGTCAGGAGCAGGGAGTGCCTCTGCTGCGCTCGCGCACCGCAACAACGATTCTATCGAGCCGCATTACGAGCTTCCTTGAGAAGAAGCTGGCACCAACGGCTACCATTCATGGTGTATTGGTCGATGTATACGGTGTTGGTATGCTAATTACTGGCGGCAGCGGGATTGGTAAGAGCGAGACAGCACTAGAGCTGGTCAAACGCGGACATCGTCTAGTCGCGGATGACGCGGTAGAGATCCGCCAAACTTCTGACAATGTATTGCACGGCTCGGCACCAGAGCTGATCCGCCATCTGCTTGAAATTCGCGGTATCGGCATCATTAACGTGATGACGTTGTTCGGGGCAGGTGCCATTCGGAACAATAAGCGAATCAGCGTGGTCATCTCTCTAGAGAATTGGCAGCAAGATAAGCAATATGATCGTCTCGGCATTGATGAAGAGACAACGAGAATTATTGATACGGATGTTCCTCTCGTTACCGTACCAGTTCGCCCAGGTCGGAACTTGGCCGTTATTATTGAGGTAGCAGCCATGAACTATCGCCTCAAGCGTATGGGTTACAATGCGGCATTGCAGTTTACGAACAAGCTGACGGAAACGATTGCCGAGGATATGGACGATTTCGATTGATCATCAGTGTAGCCTATATAATGAAGGAGTGTAGAGAATGGCAACAATGCTGCTAGACCCGATAGCCATTCAGCTCGGACCATTGAAAGTGCATTGGTACGGGATTATTCTTGGTACCGCTGCACTGGTTGGGCTGCTGCTTGCGATTCGGGAAGGGAAGAGATTTGGCATATCCCAAGAT
This sequence comes from Paenibacillus sp. NAIST15-1, assembly GCF_001894745.1. Taxonomy (GTDB): domain Bacteria; phylum Bacillota; class Bacilli; order Paenibacillales; family Paenibacillaceae; genus Paenibacillus_B; species Paenibacillus_B suaedae. The sequence continues at coordinate 223,393 of NZ_BBYF01000009.1, read as the reverse complement.
TTCTTTATGGATTTGGTATTGTTCGGTGTACCCTCCGCATTAATCGGGGCACGCGCGTATTATGTCGCGTTCAAGTGGGATGAATATAAGGACAATTGGGTAGATGTCTTTAAAATATGGAACGGGGGCATTGCCATCTACGGTGCTCTCATAGGTGCAGTCATCTGCGCGCTCATCTATGTCCGTAAGAAAGGATATACTTTTTGGCGGATTGCAGATATTTGTGCACCAGGACTTCTCATCGGACAAGCGATTGGACGGTGGGGGAACTATGTGAATCAAGAAGCATATGGAGGGCCGGTTGAGGAATCATTTTTGCGCAATAGCTTGCACCTCCCTGATTTTATTGTGAATCAAATGAACGTCCAAGGCACATTCCATCACCCAACCTTTCTGTATGAGTCTCTGTGGAGCTTCATAGGAGTGTTGCTGTTATTCGGCTTGCGACGTCTGCGCAGTGTTCGCAGTGGTGAAGTATTCATCAGCTACCTCATCTGGTATTCCATCGGCCGATTCTTTATCGAAGGCCTTCGCACGGATAGCTTGGCTTACCAAGGTTCAGACTGGGTAGTGTCGCTTATTGATGGATTGTGGTCGCCAATGACGGTTGTATTCGAGCCAGGCTTCCTTGATCCTGCGTATGGAAATGTACGTATCTCGCAGCTGCTTGCGATCTTCTTGATTGTGGCCGGTGTAATTACGATTATCATTCGTCGTATGACTGGTGCCGCGCGAGTTCCTTATCATGCGCCGATTGTGTCAACCCTTCGTCCGGAGGCTGCTGCTGGTAGCACGGAAAAAGCAGTAACTACACAGGTGGATAAGGCCGAAGAGAATGTATATGATACAGGAGCATCTGCGGAAGAGCATTCGGACAATGCACAATCGGAAACTGTCAAAACCGAAACTGCACACACCCAAGCTGTGCAGGAATCATCAGACATTGATGATGCGAATGAAGCGAAAGATAATCAACAAAAAGATCATAACGAGAGCAAGAAGGAGTAATTAATGAAAATGATACGAACGGTACTGTTTGACTTAGACGGCACGATTATCGACACGAACGAGCTGATTATCGAGACATTTCTCCACGTTCTGCGGGACAAGACGCCGTCACCGTTCACTCGTGAACATATTATCCCGAGTATGGGATTAACGCTTGAAGAGCAGCTTCGAATTTTTACAGGGCAGGATCAGGTGGATGAACTGGTAGCAGCGTATCGTGAATACAATGTAGCACGCCATGATGAGCTTGTTCGTGAGTTTCCTTATGTGAAGGAAGTGATGGCGGATTTGCATGCATCAGGCATTCAGCTTGGTGTCGTGACGACAAAAATGCGGGCGACAACAGAGCGGGCGCTGCGTATGTTCGGACTCATTGATTACTTAAGCACGATTGTTACTGTACAAGATGTCAATCATCCGAAGCCGCATCCTGAACCGGTGCTGCGAGCCGTTGAAGCACTGCAGGAAAATCCTGCACAGACGATTATGGTTGGTGATAGTCCGGCTGATATTCTATCTGCGAACGCTGCCGGCGTAATATCATGCGGCGTAGCTTGGTCGCTGAAGGGAGAAGCTGTCCTTCGTCAATACGAGCCACGCCATATTATTCATGACATGCGGGATCTATACGCATTGGTCGGATTGGAGCGGAAATAGAAGTGAGAGATGTGGAGAGGCATCCTGTCGAAGGGTCGAACAGTCTATGGCAAATCTACCGAACCGTCAGTCCTTGGAAGGGAATGTGGAATTTCATTTGCATTCAACTTGCACGATACAGCCCCTCCTTGCGTATGAAATTGTGGATTTATCGCAAGCTGCTGTGCATGAAGGTAGGTGAATGCACGGCCTTTGGTCTAATGGCGATGGTAGATGTCTTTTTCCCTGAACGAATCGAGATTGGGGATAATACGATAATCGGCTATAATTCCACAATTTTGGCACATGAGTATTTGACACACGAATATCGGCTTGGAACGGTTCGAATCGGCAGTCATGTGATGATTGGAGCCAATAGTACGATCTTGCCGGGTGTCACGATTGGAGATCACGCTGTTGTCGCGGCGGGAACGGTCGTGCACAAAGACGTATTGCCTGGTCAAATGGTTGGCGGCAATCCCATGCGGGTTATTCGGGATGCAGCTCCCATGATAGAAGCATCCTCACAATAGAAGGATAAGCTGAGAAGTGGTAGGAAAGGGGATCCCCACCTGCCACTTTTTTTGGTATTTACAAACAATTTGAATATAGAAACAAAAATGACAACACTTGCGAAGTATGTTAGATTAAAATAAATGTAATGTTACTGGAAGAAGAGGGAAGTTCGCATGCGAAAGAAACGCACTGTAGGTGTCATATTGCTCATAGCTCTTCTAAGCAGCACGTTGTTCTTGAATACGGATGGGGTACAGGCGCTATCACATCGTATTGTATGGGACGGGTACAACGGTTCGGAAGAGCAGGCATTGTTAATGGGGAATGAATGGTATGTCCCAGCCGACGCCCTGAAGAATGCCTTCGGCATTCAAGTGCGTACGACAGACAAGCAATTAGACCTGGCACCAACGGATAATCTGGACTCACAATGGGTATATACACCAGTCCATTATCGTGATGAAGTAGTGACACTGATGTACCACAATGTTCAGAAGAATCCGGATAACGTCACATTTATTTCACCGAATCAGTTGGAAGAGCAGATTCAGGCTTTACTCCATAATAACTATCATTTCATTTCCATGGATCAATACATGAACTTTATGCTTCATGGAGGGTCGGTTCCACCGAATGCGGTCTTGATGACCTTCGACGATGGGTACGAATCTTTCTATACAGAAGTGTACCCGATCATGCAGAAGTACCATATACCTGCGACGAACTTCGTCATTGTCTCTACGATTGACAATCGCAAGAGTGCCGGACGACCGAAGCTGACCTGGGAACAGATGCGTGAGATGAAGCGAAATGGAATGAGCTTCTTCAGCCATACGTACAATTCGCATGTATATACGGTGGTTAATGAGCAGGGTTCCTTGAGACCGATGTTGTCCAAGCCAGAATATTTGAAGAAGCTGCATCGCAAGGAGACACGCACGGAATTTACAGCGAAGGTTAAAAAGGATCTTAAGCGAGCTGAAGATCGCTTAAAGCAGATGCTTGGCAATACGTATAGTGTGGTTGCTTTCCCGTACGGGGCGTATAACAAGGATGTATTGGAAGTGTGCAAGCAGCTGGGTATTCATGTTACCTTCACGGTAAAGCCAGGTATCAATCAACGGACGACAACAAATGGATTCCGTATAAATGCAGGCAATCAGAAAATTCGAACATCAGAATTATTAGAACGGATGGGGAACAAGGGGAAAAATGTGCAGCTTGGGCGTGCAAAGACTTCCTATACAGTAAGTTGGGATCAAGCACCCATATATTCCGAGCTTACGCCGGTTAAAAAAAAGGATATTTGGTATCTGTCACTGCACCAGCTTCATCAACTATTCGGTATAAAATACGAAATTGACGACGTTCAACAAATTGTGAGGTTGTTTCCCGGGAAATAACCTCGAACGTTGTCATACGATAAACTTATTATTTGCCGAGTTACCTCTTAGATTCGACACCCTTGATTCCTCGGTATGGGGAGAATGGATGACATGAGCAATAAGTCGAGCATTTCATCTTTATCGATATATAGAGCTATCGCGATGATGGCAGTTCTGTGCATCCATGCTACATCGCAGACGATTAAGGCGACACAGACAACCGATTCATTTGTTGTCTATAATTTTTTGAATGTGTTCAGCAAATTTGCTGTTCCTGGTTTTTTGCTGCTGACAAGCTTCGTCATGTTTTATAATTATTGCGACAAAGGATTAACCTCATGGAGCTCCTTAAAGGAATTCTACACCAAGCGATTAAAACTAATTCTTCTTCCTTATGTAATCTGTTCTACTTGCTATTTTTTGTTGAATCATTGGCTAGCCTATCGCAGTCGTGGTCTGGGAGATACTTTACAGGCCTATGTTGTCAGCTTAATTAAAGGAACAGCATACACACACCTATACTATGTCATTATTCTAATTCAGTTTTATTTGATATTTCCAGTCATATTGTACTTCTTTCGCTCAGTAAAATCAGCGATATGGGCCATTCCTATTGGAATAGCCCTACATTGGGGCTTTGTCATTTGGAACAAGCTAGACCTGCATATTGTATACAAGGGGAGCCTGCTTGTGTCCTACTCGATCTATATCATGGTAGGGGCGTTCATCGGTGTGTATTGGAACCGCATACAAGGTTGGTTCAATGCACTAACCCCTGAAGGCAGCAGACGTGATCGCTGGATTACAGCGCTGGTGTGGCTCGTGTGGATTGCGGCTTCACTCGGCCATGTTCAGCTATGGTATGCAACTTATAAATATGGTATGCGCTTCAATACGTTATGGTATGAGGCAGCTTGGAATGCTCACGCTTTGCTGTCGTGCGTCGTACTCATTCAATTATCTCAATACATTGAACGCAAATTCCCTGAGAGATCCGTGAAGTTAATTACTAGATTCGGAGATGTCTCATTCGGCATTTATCTGATTCATCCCGTGATCTTATATCTCTATCGCAAGATTCCGCTAGGAGGGGGAGACTCGATTAGTTATGCGCTGTATATCGGGGGAGGGTTCCTGTGTGCGTTCCTTCTGTCTTGGGCTATTGTAGAATTATGTCATCGCTATATTCCGTTCAGTTGGATGTTCTTTGGGGCGGTACCGAAAAAAAGAAGCGGGAATGTACAGAGGCAGAACCAACCAACACAGACGACAGTGCATCCTCCCAATTAGGTTATCACAATACACGCAAAGGCAAAGGTCTATCCTCATGAAGTTGGATCGTATAACGAACCCCACAAAGTGAATGGAGGGATGCAATAGTGGCACGGAAAGAACGGATTTCGACTCTTTCTATCGTGCGCGCACTTGCCATGCTTGGTGTTATCAGTGTTCATGCAACTTCGGAAACTGCAGCGATGATGAAGACATCAAGCTTATTTTACGGGTATACCTTTTTCAACATCTTTTTCAAGTACGGTACACCAACATTTATTTTACTTAGCAGCATGGTGCTCTTCTATAACTATGGTGGTGGAGATAAGCTGCAGCCTCAGGTGCTGGGGAAGTTCTATAAGAATCGATTTCGCTATGTATTTATACCTTATCTAATCTGCTCAGTCTTCTATTTTATGCTTGTGCAGGTAACTTGGTATCCAGATCGTTCGTGGAGTGAAGCAGTGCCTGTGTTCATTACGAAGCTATTAACAGGAACTGCATATACACACTTGTATTTTGTGTTTATTAGTATACAGTTCTACTTATTGTTCCCGTTGCTGCTATTGCTATTTCGCTCCCGGCGAGTTGTCGCTTGGGCTATCCCACTCGGCTTGGCCTTGCAATGGGGGTATGTATTATGGAACAAATATGGCGTGCAAATTCCGGCAAAAGGGAGTATTTCGCTGTCATACATAAGCTTTTATTTTGCAGGTGCTTACTTAGGAATTAACTTTCATAAAGTACGCCCTTGGCTTGATTCTTGGGGACGAGTCTGCTCGGTACGCTATAAGCTGATAACAGGTTCAATCTGGTTGTTATGGCTTGGATTCGCGCTGCTGCATGTGCAGATATGGTATTGGACACGCTCCACGGGCAAAGAGATGAACTCACTTATTTATGAACTGCTCTGGAACGGACATACGTTGTTATCTGCAATTGTACTCATCCAACTTGCCTTCTATCTGGAACGCCGTCTACCAGAGCTCGGAAGAAGACTACTGTCTCAGCTTGGGGATCTATCCTTCGGCATTTACCTCATTCATCCCGCATTCCTTGCCCTATATCGACAGTTTCCGTGGCATAGGGGGAGCGCCTCGCTATATCCATTATTCATCTTCAGTGGTTATGTGTTCGCCCTCGGAATGTCATGGATCATCGTGTATGGGGCACTTCGATTTATACCGGGCGCTTCATTTGGATTAGGAGCCCCGCCGCGCGATTGGATGCAGAATCGGAAGAATCCAGCCGCAGCAGTTGAAATGATTAGGAGTACGAATGCTTCTTAACGGCACCAGAAGAGCAGGACATGTATACATCTTCTGCACTTAAGGGACACCCTGTATTCTTGCAACTTGCAAGGATAGAGGGTGTCCCTTTTCTTTTGTGCAGGAAGCTCGGGCTGGGGATTGTGGGGGAGGAGAGAAATAAAGGGAATTGCGTTGAAAATGGATTGACGATGAGAATATTACGTGATAATATTACCAGTAAAATTCTTTGGTTTGCTAATAAGGTAACATGTTAATATATTAACTCACTAAAGCATCTAATTCCGAGGTGACGCAATGACAAAGCCGAGAATGTTCGAGAAGCCTTCGGGTGTTCGTGATTATTTGCCAGAAGCTGTGCGCCGGTTACGTGCAGTAGAAAGGAAAGCACTTTGCACGATGGATAGCTGGGGCTATGCGCAAATTATTACGCCGACAATGGAATATTACGAGACGGTAGGCACGGCGAGCTCTACCTCTGATCACAAGCTATTCAAGTTGTTGAATCAACGCGGCACAACAATGGTGCTTCGTTCTGACATGACTGCACCAATAGCGCGAGTTGTGGCATCCTTGCTCGGCAAGGAACCGTACCCTGTTCGATTGTCTTACCATGCGAATGTGTTCCGCTCAATGGAGGAGGAAGCAGGACGTGAAGCTGAATTCTACCAGACAGGAGCAGAGATGATTGGGGATGGGTCTCCTGATGCTGATGCTGAGGTAATAGCGCTGTCGATTGCTTGCTTAGAAGCAACTGGGATTGAACGGTTTAAGGTCGCACTGGGACATCATGGCTTTTTGGAAGGGCTGCTTGAATATGCACTTCCTCAGCAGAAAGAGGTACAGACACAATTGAAGCTGCGCCTAGTGCAACGGGATGTAGTTGGTTATCGAGAGCTCATTCATAGCTTGCCTATAGATCAAGAGCATCGAGGCTGCCTGGAGCAAGTGCTGCACTTGCGAGGAGGCCGAGATGTACTGAAGTCAGCTCGCGGTATAGCTGATGTGCCAGCGATGATGGAATCCATCCATCATTTAGAGAAAGTGTGGGATGTGCTGGAAGCCTACGGGGTGGAAGACCATATAGTATTGGATTTAACGATGCTAGGTGACTTTTCCTACTATACAGGTACGATATTCGAAGGTTATGCGGCGGATACTGGATTCCCTGTCTTAAACGGAGGACGATATGATAATTTGCTGCAGCAGTTCGGTCGCTCGGCGCCCGCAACTGGCTTCGCCCTTCAGACGACTCGTATTGTGGATGCTCTGTCTACCAGTGGTGATGCAACAGATGGAGAAATAGCAACACTCACCATTCAATATGATGAGCTTCACCGTCAGGAGGCATTCCGGGAAGCGGCACGTCTGCGGAAGGAAGGCAAGAAAGTGGTAACGCAATATATCGATTCTGAAGGTGAGAAACGATTGGACGTAAGTGTTGAGGCGGGGGTGCAGCCCGATACATGTGGTGATCGAGGAAGCAAGGTGCTTGCTTTCACGAACCGTGCTTGACGACGAAGGAGGAACGACTTATGCAAGATTGGCTTAAGGTTGCAATGCCTAAGGGCCGCATTTACAAGCAGGCATCTGCCTTGTTCCGTCAAGCTGGACTCTATGTTCCAGAGGATGAGGATGAGTCGCGCAAGTTGATTATAGATGTGCCGGAAGCGAGCATGCAGTTCATTATGGCGAAGCCTGTTGATGTCCCGACTTATGTGGAGTATGGAGCGGCTGATATCGGCATCGTTGGCAAAGATGTATTAATGGAGGAAAACAAGGATGTATACGAGCTGCTGGATCTAGGGATTGCACGCTGCCGGATGTCGGTCATCGGATTGCCATCATGGAAGCCGGTCAGCCACTTGCGGGTCGCAACGAAGTATCCGAATGTAGCCTCTCAATATTTTCGTGAGCAAGGTCAGCAAGTAGAGGTGATTAAGCTCAATGGTTCCATCGAGCTGGCTCCCTTGATTGGTCTGGCTGATCGAATTGTGGATATGGTGGAGACAGGCAAGACACTGAAAGAGAACGGCTTGGTAGAGCTAGAGGAGATGTTCGGCATTACAAGCCGACTGATCGCCAATCAGGTAAGTTATCGCATGAAGAGCGAGGTCATTCAGAGCTTGTGCGAACGGCTTCAACGGATTGTGCCCCAGACATTGGAGAAGTCAGCGGCCATTCGTTAGGATGTTCTTAGTCATCAGTCTAGATGAGCATCGAAGTCTATTGCAGCAGGGGATTAGGAGGGAGAGAGTGAGATGCGGATCATACAAGCAGCGGATTGGAGCCTGGATCGGAAAATTGATTACGGCACCCCCGAGCAATTGAGCAGCGTAAAGCGGATTGTTAGCGATGTGCGGCATGAGGGAGATGCAGGACTAATCAAATATACTTGGGAGTTCGATAAGGTCGCCATTACCCAAGGACAGCTTCGTGTAGAAGAGTCGGATATTGCGCTGGCTTACGAGCAGGTTGATCAAGCGTTCTTAGTGGCCATTCGTCAAGCTGCAAGCAACATCAGACGGTTCCATGAGCGACAAAAGCGGACATCATGGATGGAGTTCGAACCAGATGGGACTCTGCTTGGACAGATTATGCGTCCACTGAAACGCGTAGGTGTATATGTGCCAGGCGGCAAAGCTGCATACCCGTCATCTGTTCTCATGAACGTGATTCCTGCTCAAGTAGCAGGAGTACCGGAGATCGTAATGGTCACTCCTCCAGCTACTGGTGGGACGGAAGGAATCAATCCATACATACTCGTAGCGGCTGCCGAAGCGGGTGTAAAGGAAATGTATCGGGTTGGCGGTGCACAGGCGATTGCTGCATTAGCTTATGGGACGGATACAATTGCCCCAGTAGATAAAATATGCGGCCCGGGGAACATCTTCGTAGCACTGGCGAAACGCGAAGTGTATGGGGTCGTTGATATCGATAGTATGGCGGGGCCCTCAGAGATTGTCGTATTAGCGGATAGGCAGGCTAATCCTGTATTTGTGGCAGCTGATTTATTGTCCCAGGCTGAACATGACGAGATGGCATCGGCTGTCCTGGTGACAGACTCCATGGATCTGGCTCAAGCTGTGTCAATCGAGGTTGAACGTCAATTGAAGGAACTGCCTCGCCGTCACATTGCCTCTGCTTCTATAGAACAATACGGGGCAATTATCGTGGTTGAGGATCTGCGCGAGGGCGTCAAAGTCGTGAATCGATTGGCTCCTGAACATTTGGAAATCATGACGGAAGAGCCGATGGAGTGGCTCGGGCTCATAGAGAATGCTGGGGCAATCTTCCTTGGTGCTTACAGCTCTGAGCCGGTTGGAGATTACTTCGCGGGACCGAACCATATTATTCCGACGAATGGAACCGCGCGCTTCTCTTCCCCCGTCGATGTAGATATGTTTATGAAGAAGTCGAGCTTAATTCGTTACAGCAAGGAAGCACTGCTGACGAATGGGGCGGCCATTATCGAACTGGCTCGCCACGAAGGGCTAGAGGGGCATGCCAGGGCAATTGAGGTTCGTCTGCAAGAGCAGTCAAGCGTGGGGTTTGAAGCTACACATAGCGTCATAGAACAGTTGCGATAGCAGTAAGAGTAGGATTAAGAGAAAACAGCAGCAACAGAAATCGCAGGAATAACAGCAGTACTATATCAATAACGATAGTAAGAATAGTGACAATAAAAGAGATAGTAGAGATAGCAGCGATAGTAGAAATAGTAGAAATAGTAGAAATAGTAAAGATGGCTGATTTAGCAGACATAGAAGGGATTCTGAAATTATAGAGATAGAAATTATAGAGATCATAGAGACTTAGAGATAGAGTGGAGAACATAAATAGAAACCGGGCGGAGCGGCACGGAAAGTAAAGAGAGACAGTGAAAGACAGGGAACAGTGGAGAAGGAACCGTGAGAAGCTAGGTGCAGTCAACGAGCTGCGAAACTTATATTGGAATAGCGGATTCTTGATCATAGAAAGTAAGAATAAAAACTGCAATCTTCAACAGAAGGGCGGAACTTTTAATGGTACAGGAAGCGATTAGCCGTATACGTCAAGCGGATATTGCCCGCAAGACGAATGAGACGAATATTCAGTTGTCATTCTCGATTGATGGGACGGGAAAAAGTGAGTTGGATACTGGCGTTCCGTTCCTTACGCATATGCTGGATTTATTTACGAAGCACGGTCACTTTGATCTGAAGGTCGATGCTACCGGTGATATCGACATCGATGATCACCATACAGTTGAGGATATCGGCATTTGTCTCGGGCTTGCATTAAGAGAGGCTTTGGGCGACAAGTCGGGGATCAAGAGGTATGCGTCTGTGTTTGTTCCGATGGATGAAGCACTGGCTCAAGTGGTTATCGATGTAAGCAACCGACCTCATTTCGAATACAGAGCTTCCTATCCATCCGCCCAAGTGGGCACGTTCACCACGGAACTTGTGCATGAGTTTCTGTGGAAATTAGCGCTGGAGGCGAGAATTACACTTCATGTCATCGTTCATTACGGTCAGAATACGCACCATATGATTGAAGCGGTATTCAAGGCGTTAGGGCGGGCGCTTGATGAAGCGACATCGGTTGATCCGCGGGTACAAGGTGTTCCTTCTACGAAGGGAGTGCTGTAGCTCATGATCGCCGTGGTCGATTATGGGATGGGGAACCTTCACAGTGTTAGCAAGGCAGTGGAGCGATTAGGATATGAGGTCGTCCTGACCAGTTCCCGTGAGGAATTGCTGACTGCTGATGGCATCATTCTTCCAGGGGTTGGGGCATACGGAGATGCCATGCAGGCGCTTCGAGGAAGCGGGCTCATTCCCACTCTGCAGGAGGTAGTTGAAGGAGGCAAGCCAATGCTCGGCATCTGCCTAGGCATGCAACTGTTGTTCGAGGGAAGCGATGAACATGGCTACCATGAGGGATTAGGCATGCTGCCAGGTCGTGCGGTGCGTTTCGTGGGCGGATCTTATAAGGTGCCGCATATGGGCTGGAATGAGCTGATGTGGCAGCAAGCAGCACATCCATTGGCGGGAGAGGCAGAGAGTGGTTATGTGTATTTCGTACATTCCTACCGAGTAGTTGCGGAAGAGCAATCAGATGTACTTGCGACGTGCAGCTATGGAGGCGTTGAAGTCGCGGCAATAGTAGGGCGCGGCTCTGTATATGGAATGCAGTTTCATCCGGAGAAGAGCGGAGCATTGGGACTGCGCCTGTTAGGGAGATTTTTGGCGCTGACTGGCTCGGGCAGGCAATCCATACAACTGGCCAGATCATAGACAGGAGAATGATGGGAGAGGAAGGCGAGGCAGATGGCAGCGTTCACGATATATCCAGCAATCGATATTCGCGGGGGAAAGTGTGTCCGGCTTGTACAAGGGGATTATGGGCAAGAGACGGTCTACGATGAGCGCCCTGTAGAAGTAGCGCAGCGTTGGGAAGCGAATGGCGCTTCTTGGATTCATCTGGTGGACTTGGATGGAGCGAAGGAAGGGCGCCCGATCAATGCGGAGCTCATTGGTGAAATTGCACGGTCTGTAGCGGTTCCGGTACAGGTTGGCGGCGGCCTGCGCACGCTTGAGGACATTGAGCAGCTGCTGGAAGCGGGTGTGGCGCGTGTCATATTGGGCACAGCGGCAATAGAGGATCGTGGCTTCGTTGAAACCGTACTTGGCAAGTATGGCGACCGCATTGCGATTGGCATCGACGCCCGCAATGGATTCGTTGCCACACGTGGTTGGCTGGAGACCTCGGAAGTGAAGGCGGGCGTGCTTGCGGCTGAGCTTGTTGCGGCAGGGGCGAAGACGTTCATCTTCACGGATATCTCTCGAGACGGCATGATGAAGGGGCCGAATATCGAGGCAATTGTACAACTGGCGAAGGTCTCGGGGCAGACCGTAATTGCTTCTGGGGGCGTCAGCAGTATGGATGATATTCATGCTCTATCCAAGTATGCGGCTGATGGTGTAGGTGGAGCAATTATTGGCAAGGCACTCTATACAGGCAGCATTGATTTGGCAGATGCAGTACGGCTGGAGGCAGCCGTACGAAGCTAGCCATACGGAACGGGGGCGATTGCGGTGTTGGCGAAGCGTGTAATTCCTTGTCTAGATGTGAAGGATGGCCGTGTTGTAAAAGGCGTCAATTTTGTTCAGCTTCGTGACGCTGGAGATCCGGTGGAACTTGCTGCGCTGTATGATCAGGAGGGCGCAGATGAACTGGTATTCCTTGACATCTCCGCGTCTATCGAGGGTAGGGCAACGATGGTGGAGGTAGTACGGCAGACCGCAGGAGAAATCTCGATTCCTTTTACAGTGGGTGGCGGGATCTCTTCTGTCGATGATATGATGCGCATGCTGCGTGCAGGTGCGGACAAGATCGGCATAAATACAGCGGCTGTGAAGCAGCCAAGTCTCATAACGGATGGTGCGCGGCGATTCGGGTCGCAATGCATCGTAGTAGCCATCGACGCCAAGTACAATGAGACCTGGGGAGAATGGGAAGTGTATATTCACGGTGGGCGTACACCTACTGGATTGCGTGCAGTGGCTTGGGCACAAGAGGTGGAGCGGCTTGGGGCAGGGGAATTGCTGCTGACAAGCATGGATGCGGACGGAACGAAGGATGGTTTCGATAATAAGCTGACACGTGCAGTATCCGATGCTGTCGGCATCCCCGTTATTGCTTCAGGCGGTGCAGGGCGAGCAGGTGACTTTGTGGAGGCATTTACGGAAGGACATGCCGATGCTGCGCTTGCAGCGTCAATATTCCACTATAAGGAAGTATCGATTGCAGAAGTGAAGGAGGCGCTTCACGCAGAGGGGGTACGTGTACGATGACGCAACAAGTAATAGTAGATGGAGGACGCTTGGCCGCATCCATCCGTTGGAATGAATACGGCCTCGTGCCGACTGTTGTGCAGGATTCCATCACGAAGGAAGTCCTTATGGTGGCGTATATGAATCAGGAATCCTTGCTCTTGTCGTGCGAGACAGGAGAGACAGTATTCTGGAGCAGGTCTCGTCAAGAACTGTGGCACAAGGGCGCAACGTCAGGCAATACGCAGCGAATCGTATCCATAGCCGTGGATTGTGATCAGGACACACTGCTCGTGCAGGTCAGTCCCAGCGGACCGGCTTGCCATACCGGAAGCCGTACTTGCTTCGAAAGTGGCCTTATGGGATATGTGAGGGAAGAAGAGAGTCATGCGCCAGTTGTAAATTCGGTGCTGGCAGAGCTGGAGAACCTTATAGCACAGCGGCAGATTGAGCGTCCTGAGGGATCATATACAACCTACTTGTTCGAGAAGGGTCTCGATAAGATATTGAAGAAGATAGGCGAGGAGTCTACCGAGGTTGTGATCGCAGCGAAGAGTGACAACAAGGAGGAACTAGTTGGGGAGATTGGAGATCTGCTGTTCCATATGCTTGTTCTGCTACGCGAACGCAACATTGCGCTGGGAGACGTGTTATCTGTACTGGAGGCGCGCCACCGTGGGGCTAGACGGGATACGTATAATCAGAATGGGAAAGTAAAGTCGTGAATACAAGCTGCATAGGATGGCGGGCGATGTCATGTGTTCCTTATGAGAGGTGCGCAATGCAATTGCCCGCCTATTGTTCGTTGTTAGCGTGGTTGTGAACTTGAATATGAACATATCTAAATAGGGGTCAACAGATTGCCTGTGATCAAGATTTGAGTTATAATAAGATAAGAATTATTATTATATAAAAATAATACATCGAAGTTGATAATGTATTACCGATGTGCTTCTTCTGAATCTCCGGCCCTTGCGGTTATGGGAAATATAGAGGCTTGTGCCTGAATCTACAGAGAAACGCGAGGTTTGAATCTGTCCCTTGGAAAGACTTCGCGAAAGGGATGCAGGAATTGAGCGTCAATATGATATACTGTTGGGTATGTGTACAGTATATGAGTGTCAGGAGGGGCCTTGGCGATGGCAGAACAGAACAAGGTAGTTATGTTCCCGATGGATGCTGCTTCGTTCTCTGAACGTGCGGTACAATCGTTGGAACGACTGCACTACGACAAGGCGTTGACATATTTTCGCAAGGCGGTGGAGTGCGAACCGGACAACCCTATCCTGCAGTGCAATCTTGCAGGAACTCTTGCAGAAGCGGGACGGTTCGAAGAGTCTAACGATACATTGCACCACATCTTGCATGAACTCGATCCGAATATGAATGAATGCTACTATTATATGGCGAATAACTTTGCTTATATGGAGCAGTTCGAGGAGTCGGAGGCGATGCTTGAGACGTATTTATCCCGTGATCTCACAGGAATGTATACGGAAGAAGCGGAGGAAATGCTCGAAATGATTCGTTTCGAGGCGAAGCAGTCTTCTTCATCACAGCATCGCGGTGAGCAGAATGTGGGAGCTCAATCGTCGGCTGCGAAGCTGCCGTCAGCGCTGAGCGACGAAGAGATGGGAATCTCTGAGCAGGCAGAGGATGAGCATGCAGAAGCACGCATGCTGCTCGAAGCAGGCCGGTTCGTAGAGGCAGAGAAATTGTTGAAGCGGGTTGTGGATTCGGATCCAGATTATTTGGCCGCATGGAACAACCTGGCGTTATCTTATTATTATATGGGGCAGTTCGATGAAGCGCGGGAGGCACTTGATGCTGTTCTTGAGAGAGATCAAGGGAACTTGCATGCATTGTGCAACTTGGCGATATTCGAGCGCCATGCCGGCAATGAAGCTGTCGTCCAGCAGCTTATTGCGATGATTGGCAAGATTCAGCCCTTCTATCGGGAGCATCTGTTCAAGATTGCGACTACGATGGGTATGTTGGATGAGCATGAGCTTGCTTATCAGCATTTGCGCCGCTTAGTAACAGGCCATATGCTGCGGGAAGCGAGTATTTACCATTATGCGGCTGTAGCGGCTTGCCGCTTGGGTCGATATGAGGAGGCTTCTCGCTGGTGGGCAGTATGCCGCAGACTGGATCCCAATTCCGGCATTGCAACGTACTATATGGAACGATTGCAGCAGCGTGATGAGGGAGATATCGATCCTATGCCAACCTATCATTATCGTCTACCTTATGAGGAGGCTAGCCGTAGGGCTGCTTCGAAGGCTGATTCAACTGATGGCAGTCGTTCGGGTCGTTCAGAGGACGGCAAGGATTGGGAGCAGCAGCTCAAGAAAGATCCGCTTGTACGAGCTTCATTGTTCTGGGCACTGCGATTCGGTGAGCCGGATGTCAAGCTTCAGGCACTCCAAGCGATGAGCTTACTTGGTGACGATGAGGCTAATGATGCGCTTCGCTCTATGCTGCTGGATCCAGACCAGGATGCATACATGAAGCAGGTTGCTGTATATGTGCTTCGTATGCATGGGGTAGAAGATCCAATTGAGGTAGAATGGAAGGGCGAGTATATTCAAGTTCACCGTAATCATATTGCAAATCGTCTGCCGGTCTGGGAGTCGCAATGGCAGCAGGTACTAGATATATTGCGTGATTCTATGAAAGAGCGGTACGATCTGTTTCAGATGCATGATGCAGAGACGCTTTGGATTGAATTTATTACGCACTTATATCCCGACGAAGTACCACGAATTGGCAAGGCGGAAAGCTGGGCTGCAGCGATCGAATTCATTATCGCGAAGATGATACGACGTGAGATGTCCTATCAGCTTGCAGCAGAGCAATATGGTGTATCGGCAACTACCGTTGCCAAGCATGTGAAACGAATGGAAGACACTTGTCAGGTAGAAGCTAAAATCAAGCAATCCTTTACATGAAGATAAAATAAATACTTGATTATAAGGGAGGCCAACCCCATGGAGAACAAAGTATATAAATCAGTTGTTATCGGCACAGGACCTGCTGGTTATACAGCAGCGATTTACTTGGCTCGCGCCAACTTGAACCCGCTTGTGATCGAGGGACCTCAACCAGGTGGACAGTTGACGACGACTACAGACGTTGAGAACTTCCCTGGGTTCCCAGAAGGCATCCAGGGTCCTGAATTGATGGACAATATGCGTAAGCAAGCTGAGCGCTTCGGCACAGAGTTCAAGACAGGCTGGGTAAACAGTGTTGATGTATCTAGCCGCCCATTTAAGCTTCAAGTTGAAGGTGTAGGCGAGATTGTCACAGAAACGTTAATTGTAGCAACAGGCGCTTCTGCGAAATATATGGATATTCCAGGTGAGCAAGAGAACTTGGGTAAAGGGGTCAGCGCCTGCGCTACGTGCGACGGATTCTTCTTCCGTGGGAAGAAAATCATCGTTGTCGGCGGTGGCGACTCTGCGATGGAGGAAGCTAACTTCCTGACTCGCTTCGCTTCCGAGTTGACACTCGTTCATCGTCGTGATGAGCTTCGCGCATCGAAGATTATGCAGGATCGCGCGAAAAATAATGAGAAGATCAAATGGGGCTTGAATCGTACTCCAATTGAGGTCGTATCTACAGGCATGGGTGTTACAGGTCTCAAGGTGAAAAACAATGAGACTGGCGAAGAAGAAATTCTGGAAACGGACGGTTTGTTCGTTGCTATCGGCCACAAGCCAAATACAGATTTCTTGAAAGGTCACATTGAACTGGACGATCATGGCTATGTAATTGTGAAGCCAGGTTCTACGGAAACGAGTGTACCAGGCGTATTTGCTGCAGGTGACGTGCATGATACGAAGTATCGTCAGGCGATCACAGCAGCCGGTTCTGGCTGCCAAGCAGCTCTGGACTGCGAGAAGTTCTTGGAAGGACATATTACGCAGGACTGGAGCCAGTCTTTGAATCAATAAGGTGAAAAAGAACTCACTTTTCGAAAGTTGGGAGCCAGTAGGCTCCCTCTTTATTTTCGTACGATTAGGTCAGGTGGTCGAGCGGGAAAAGTGGGAGTGGCGAGCGTGTCGAACGGACTGGAACGTATGGCCGAAAATTAGGCCGCAGGGAGGGCTTATACGCGCTTCTGGCGCGGCTTGGCAACGCTTGGCTAGGGGCTCCGTTCTCTTGACCTGACTAGTGGGTTCGCGTATAGTGGGTACTGAAAGTACCATAATTCGATTACGTATATAAAAGGTGGATGACGCATGTCTGAGCAGATCTACGTGGGTGTCGATTTGGGCGGTACGGCCATTAAAGTTGGAATTTGTGATGCGGAAGGCAAGCTTCTGCATACATTTGAGGGACCAACTGAAGTAGCTAAGGGTCCGGATACTGTCATGGATAATATCGAAAAATATGTTCGTCTCATTGTGGAACAATCTCCTTACGATTGGAGCCAGGTGGCTGGCGTCGGTGCAGGAGTCGCAGGATTTACGAATGTAAAGGAAGGCGTTATCATCTTGGCGCCCAACGTAGGATTCAAGGATGTGCCGATCCGTTCCATATTAGAAGAACGTCTAGGCAAGCCAGTTAAGATTGACAATGATGCAAATGTTGCCGCACTTGGCGAGGTGTGGAGCGGCGCAGGCAAGGGCATTGACCATTGTGTTTGCTACACGCTCGGAACGGGTGTCGGCGGAGGCATTATTATTAACGGTAGAATTGTACAAGGATTCTCAGGTCTAGCAGGAGAGCTTGGCCATATGGCGGTAATCCCTGATCTGGAAGCGATCCAATGTGGCTGCGGCAAGATGGGGTGCTTGGAGACAGTATCTTCGGCTACAGGTATTATTCGAATGGCCAATGATGCAGTTGAACGCGGAGATCGCACTTCCTTATCCTTGGTAGAGAGCATTACAGCAAAGGATGTATTCGATGCGGCGAAGGCGGGAGATGAGGTCGCAGTGCGCATCGTATCCCGTGCAGCTTATTATTTAGGCAAGGCGATGGCTGCTGTAGCAGTGACATTGAATCCAGAGCGGTTCATTATTGGCGGAGGCGTATCGAAGGCAGGCGAGTTCCTGTTCGAGCAAATTCGTGAAACATTCATGAAATTAACACCTGACCCGGTTACGCGCGGCGTATCCATCGTTCCAGCAGAGCTAGGCAATGATGCGGGTATGATTGGTGCGGCAGGCTTGTTCTTGCGTTCGTAGCCGAATCTTGTAAGAAGGAGAGGACGAACGATGATGGAATCGACAGAGATGACAGCTCTTGCGAAGCTGGTTATCATTACGGGGATGTCTGGTGCAGGGAAGACAATAGCTGTACAGAGCTTGGAGGATCTCGGTTTTTTCTGCGTGGACAATTTGCCGCCAGTACTTATACCGAAGTTTGCTGAACTCATCGAGCAGTCCAAGGGTAAGATTGGCAAGGTAGCGCTTGTCATTGACTTGCGCGGCAGAGAATTTTTCACGGCCTTATCAGAATCCATTAATTATATTCGGGATCACTTTACCATTAATTGTGAAATATTGTTCTTGGATGCAACGGATGCTGTTCTCGTGCAGCGTTATAAGGAGAGCCGTCGTCGTCATCCTCTCAATCCAGGCGGCATGCCGCTTGAAGGAATTAAGCAGGAACGCACACTGCTGGAAGATTTGAAGGGTTGGGCGACACAGGTTATTGATACGAGCAATTTGAAGCCTGTACAGTTGAAGGAACGAATTGCGGCACGATTCACGCACGCGGATCAGAATATGATGTCGGTGAATGTGACTTCGTTCGGTTTCAAATATGGGGTGCCGATTGATGCGGATCTCATTTTTGACGTACGTTTTTTGCCGAATCCGCATTATGTGGAGCAATTGCGCCCGAGAACTGGACAGGATATTGAAGTATATGATTATGTCATGAAATGGCCAGAAACACAGGCTTTCCTTGCTAAACTGCTTGATTTGCTGAATTTCCTTATGCCGCAGTATCGCAAGGAAGGGAAAGGTCAGGTTATCATCGGCATCGGATGCACAGGCGGCAAGCACCGATCAGTGGCCATTGCAGAATATTTAGGTCGTACAATCGGAGCGAGTGATACGGAGGTTGTCCGTGTCAGTCACCGTGATGCTGAGAGAGATCGGCATTAGTGGAGGGTCGTTATGGCATGTGAAAAAGAAGAGCGCGTAAACCCACGTATCGTAGTTATGGGCGGCGGCACAGGGCTGTCGGTCATGCTTCGAGGGTTGAAGGAGAAGCCGCTCGATATTACCGCAATCGTTACTGTGGCGGATGATGGAGGCAGCTCTGGTATATTGCGCAGCGAGCTGCAGATGCCCCCGCCAGGAGATATACGCAATGTATTGACAGCGTTGGCTGATGTGGAGCCATCGCTGTCGGAAATGTTGAAGTATCGCTTCAAGAGTGGATCTGGACTTGCAGGACATAGCCTGGGTAATTTGCTATTGGCGGCGATGACGGATATTACCGGCGATTTCGTTGCAGGCATTCGGGAGCTGAGCCGCGTACTTGCGGTTCGGGGCCGGGTACTGCCTGCAGCCAATCAAGCAGTTGTCCTGAAGGCCGAGATGGAAGACGGGTCTATTGTGTCTGGCGAATCATCAATCCCGCAAGCCGGCCAGCGCATTAAGCGTGTGTTCTTAGAACCGGAACAGGTGGAGGCGTTGCCTGAGGCAGTTGAGGCGCTCCGTCAGGCGGATGCCATCCTGATTGGACCAGGAAGCCTGTATACGAGCATTATTCCTACCTTGCTCGTACCGAAGCTGGCACAGGCAGTATTGGAATCAAATGCGGTAAAGATTTTTGTATGTAATGTGATGACTCAGCCGGGGGAAACGGATAACTATTCCGTGAGTGATCATTTGGAAGCTGTTCAGCTTCATGTCGGCACTCAATTGTTCGATTATGTTATCGTGAATAATGGGGAGATTCCGCCGCAAGTTCAGGATAAATATGCCGAACAGGGGGCGAAGGCTGTCCATTTGGATATGGAAGAAGTGACGAAGCGTGGATATCAGGTAATCGCGGATTCCTTAGTGCTGTTCCGCACCTATTTGCGTCATGACGCGGATAAGCTTAGTCATCATATTTATCAGCTTGTGGAAAATTGGATGTTACGAAAGAGGTGAGCCGCTATGTCTTTTGCAGCACAGACAAAAAAAGAATTAACCATGATCGAATCCGAGTCGTGCTGTGAGAAGGCGGAACTGTCTGCGCTAATGCGCATGAACGGTTCTGTGCAGCTCTCGTCCAACCGCAAGGTAATATTGGACATTTCTACAGAGAATGCAGCGATCGCACGCCGCATTTATACGCTTGTTAAAACGTATTTTCAAGTGCATACGGAGCTGCTTGTACGCAAGAAGATGCGCTTGAAGAAAAATAATGTGTACATTGTACGTATTCCGACGCGTGTGCAGGAGATTTTGCGTGACCTGCACATTGTATCGGAAGGGTTCTTGTTCACGGACGGCATTGACACGCAGATTGTTGAAAATAACTGCTGCAAACGCGCATATTTGCGAGGAGCGTTCATGGCAGGAGGATCGGTGAATAATCCAGAGGGATCTTCCTATCACTTGGAGATATCCTCGATGTACGAGGAACATTGCCGCGCATTAGTTGATCTGGCGAATGAGTTCCAGTTGAATGCACGATTCATTGAGCGCAAGAAGGGCTTTGTCCTGTACATCAAAGAGGGCGAGAAAATTATTGAGTTCCTCAATATCATCGGTGCTCACCAGGCGCTGTTCAAGTTCGAGGATGTCCGTATTATGCGGGATATGCGCAACTCCGTGAACCGAATCGTCAATTGTGAAACGGCTAACTTGAATAAGACGATTGGTGCGGCTGTGCGCCAAATCGAAAATATCCGTTATCTGGATAGGCATCTTGGATTAGATAAACTCCCAGATAAGCTGAGAGAAGTTGCCGAGGTCAGATTGGCACACCCGGATATTAATCTGAAGGAAGTGGGAGAGCTTCTGGGCGGTAAGGTTAGTAAATCCGGTGTCAATCATCGACTGCGCAAGATAGACGAGCTGGCTGAGCGAATGCGCAACGGATAGCGAGATAAACTTTATTCCTCGCTTAAAATCGTTTATAATGCTAATATGTGATGAAATAGAGCAAATTAGCGTAAATTTGTGTAATGTAAACTACATGGAATATAGGGGGTATGATTCGCATGGCTCAACAACCAATTGTCGTACGTTTGAAGACTGGACTGCACGCAAGACCTGCGGCCTTGTTCGTTCAAGAAGCGAATAAATATTCTTCGGATATCTTCGTTGAAAAAGAAGATAAGAAAGTGAATGCTAAGAGCATCATGGGTATTATGAGTCTCGCAATCAGCACCGGCACGTCAATTACCATTACTGCGGATGGCGCGGACGCCGATCAGGCTGTAAGCGCTTTAGTCGGGCTTGTGAGCAAGGAAGAATTGGACAGCTAATCTGTAGCTGACATCGTGTTCAATCATAGTGGGGGCAGCGAGCTGCGACTGTGATCAAGAGAAGAGCCATAATGGCTCTTTTTTTATTATGGTAAGCTTGTTGAATGGTGCATCAGATGAACGGTATGAAGTGTGATACAGCCTGATCTCTTGAAGGAGATCAGGCTGTATTTGTAGTGCGGTTGTTACGATTGATTGTCGAAGCCTATTCTCTATAGACGTCAACGGATCCTTTAACATTCCCATTGATGCGCAGACGATATGTATTGCCTGGCTTGAGCTTATAGAAGTATACAGGTGCATTTTGATAACCTACACTAAGTTCGCGTGATTCTTCGATCAAATAACCTGCCCAAGGGTAGTACATCTCTAATTCGACCTTGAATTTTTCATTACTGCCGGTATTTTTCTCAGAGCTAACGTTCAACTGGAGTGTAGTGCGGAGAGTGTCGCTAGGAACTACGATGTCTTTCTTAATTTGTTGTTGGGTTGTCGTGGAGAAATCAGCTGACCATTCGTATACAGCGGTTAATGCCTTAAGAATGTCTTGCTTTTGGTATACATTTGAATACCCCGTTTCTGGTCCGTACTTCTGTTCGATCATCAATTCATCAGCAGATTTGGCCGATAATGATGCAGGAGCAAGCATGCTCAATGCAAGAGCAACAAGCAAAGCGTATTTTCCTTTGTTACGAATCACATGTATTCCTCCTCAGACGTCTTTTAATGGAAATTACAGCTCTACCATATCATGGTTTTTCACCGATCGACAGGTCGAAATAAGCATAAAATGACAAAAATTGTATAAAACTGTAGATTAATGATTATAAAAATGAATCTGCAGAGTTACATTTGTACCGATTCAATAACTGCAGAAAATACATCTAAAGTTATGACCGGACTTGCAACAATATTTATCTTATTAACGTTTAGAAGACAAGAAGCAAGTCAATCTTACAATCTATAACGTGATGGAGGAATGGATTATGACGCAATTGACAGGAAGAATGACATGGCGTCGAATGACGATGGCGGTCATGCTTACAGGAGCGCTGCTTGTGGGGACAGGAGTTGCGGCACCGGTGCCTGTGCATGCAGCAGCGGCAGAATTCAGCGTGAAGGATACGGTGAACGTGTCAGGCATGGGAGAATTGGAAGTAACGCCTGATGTGGCTTATGCGGAGCTTGCAATAGATACACGTGGGAAAACAGCGGCTGAAGCACAAAAGCAAAATGCAGTGTTGTTCGAAAAAGTGAAACAGGTGCTTACTTCGAAATATGGTGTTCAGGAAAAGGATCTGAAGACGGTCAATTTCTCGGTTAATCCTGAATATAAATACGTGGAAAATAAAGAGCCTCAAATCATAGGCTATCAAGCACAGCATGCTGTGCGTGTGACGTATCGTGATTTGAATCGACTAGGGAGCTTAGTTGATGCTGCTACTGATGCAGGTGTGAACCGAGTAGTCCGTATTCAATTCGATACGGAGAAGCGCGCTGACTATGAGGCACAGGTGCTGGAGAAGGCAGTGCAGCATGCAGCGAAGAAGGCATCCACACTCGCGAAAGCGGCAGGCCGTGAAGCAGGTGTCGCACTTACGATTACAGAGTCTGGGGCGGACTGGTCCCCGATACGCGTGATGTACGACGCAGCAGCAAGCCCGTCGGATATGAAAAAGGATGTGGCTTCAACTTCTGTGCAGGGCGGACTTATTAAGTTGAATGCACAGGTGCAAATTCAATATCAATTGAAATAAAGAACGCAGAAACAACTGAAATGAAGCGTGCAGTAACAGCGTCGGCTTGGGTGAAAGCCTTCTGTTAAATCAATGAAATATTCCCAATTAGGCGGGTAAGAGTACATCAGAAATGGCGCTGTATCAAGGGGCACTCGTGTCAGAAATGACATAGTGCCTTTTTGTATGGAAGCCATCTTGGATTAGGGGTTGTATTTTAGGGAACAAAGCCCTAGAATGTAACAGGGGAATTGAATATTATCGTATTCTCCGATAGTTCGAATGTAAATAAGTGCCTCATGGCCTGATCGCTATTGGAAATAGGTCGAACCGTTGAAAAGAAATGTATGTTTTTGTCGAAATTACGTTAAAATAAGTTGTATCGTCAGACAAAACGATGTATATTGGATATGCAAAAACGCCAACGTGAACGGGACGTAGAAGCCATACCAATGGATATGGCTTTTTTTGCTTAATGAATAAGAACGTATCCTATACACTGCGCGCATTCTTGTTCATCCCATTTGGGGTGGTGCTGCAGAGCGTGTTAGCTTGCCATTGCGATGGCATGCTGCATGCAGGAACAGCTGCTCCAATTGGCAGACTGACGATGTAAGGGGTTGATGCTAATGATTGAACTGGTAAATGTGGAGAAGCATTTTGCCGGGCAACCCGTTGTGCATCCTCTGTCGCTTACGATTGGCGAAGGGGAATTTTTGACGCTGCTCGGTCCGAGTGGTTGTGGGAAGACAACCATTTTACGCATGATTGCTGGCTTTGAACAGCCTTCATCTGGCCATATCCGCCTAGATGGAGAAGATGTTACGAACTTACCTCCGAACAAGCGGAATTTGAATCTTGTATTTCAACATTACGCGTTGTTCCCTCATATGACGGTCGAGCAAAATATTCAATTCGGCCTAAAGATGAAGAAAATTCCGCAAGCTGAACAGCGCAAGCGTATTGATGAAGCCATTCGCTTGACGCAGCTAACAGCACTTGCTAAGCGTTATCCGCATCAATTGTCTGGTGGACAGCAGCAGCGTGTTGCGATTGCACGGGCAATTGCTAACAAGCCGAAGGTGCTGCTGTTGGACGAGCCGCTTGGTGCACTTGATTTGCAGCTGCGCAAAAATCTGCAGGCTGAACTGAAGCAATTGCAGCGGAGCTTGGGCATTACATTCGTATATGTAACCCATGATCAAGAAGAAGCGATGATGATGTCGGATCGAATCGTGATTATGAATAACGGACGTGTCGAACAGATCGACTCTCCTAAAAATATTTACGAACGCCCGGAGACGTTGTTTGCAGCTACGTTTGTAGGGGAGAACAACGTATTCCATGAAGAGAACCTCTTCACCGTACGTCCAGAGAAAATTCATGTGACAGCGGATGTGGAAGGTGCGCCTCGTACTGGAATTATTCAGGATATCGTTTATTTGGGGAACATTCACAAGCTGATCGTGCACTTGGATAACGACCAAACGAACGTATCGGTTGTGCTTGACTTCAAGGACGAGCGGACGTGGGAGATTGGCCAGCATATTGGAGTAAGCTGGAGTAAGCAAGATGAGGTGATGATCGGCTCATGAAACGCTCATTTGGCATCATTGCGCCGGTCGTATTGTGGCTGACGATATTCCTTGTCGTGCCGATGATCGCGGTCATCGCTGTATCCTTCATGCAGCGCGACGAGCTCGGCAATATCGTCTTTTCGTTTACGTTGAACAATTATGAACGATTTTTCGATCCCTTATACTTGGGTATTTATTGGGATACGCTGTGGCTATCCGTGTTAACAACGGCAATTTGCTTGTTGTTCAGCTATCCGCTTGCATATTATATCTCGACGACGAGCCCGGCGAAGCAGAAGCTGCTGCTCATTCTCATTACGGTTCCGTTCTGGATTAACTTCTTGATTCGGACATATGCATGGGTACTCTTGCTTCGTACGCAAGGGGTCGTCAATCAGACGCTCCTTGATCTGGGATTGATCGCGGAGCCTCTGCAAATGCTCTATACCAAGGGAGCAGTACTGCTTGGAATGGTCTATACGTTCATTCCGTATATGGTGCTTCCGATTTATGTTTCTTTGGAGCAAATGGACAAGCGATTGCTTGAGGCATCCAGTGATTTGGGTGCTACGAAATGGAAGTCGTTCTGGCATATTACGCTGCCGCAGACGAAGTCTGGCATGATGACAGGCAGTGTGCTTGTCTTCGTGACAACAGCGGGGATGTTCGTTGTTACAGACATTCTGGGCGGTGCTAAGGCGCAAATGCTCAGCAATATTATACAGAATCAGTTCCTAGGTGCGCGTGACTGGCCATTCGGTTCCGCGCTGTCAGTCGTGTTCGTGATCAGTTCCCTAATTATTATTGGGCTGTTCAACCGAGCACTCCGCTCTAAATATGATGCATCGAAGGAGGCGGGGGCATGAAGGCAGCAACCAAAAAGAATCAGAGTCCGCTTCTTGCGCTCCATTCGATACTGTTAATTCTATTTATTTATATACCTGTATTTTTGATTATCGCGTACTCGTTCAACAATTCGCGGATTAATTCGAATTGGAGCGGTTTCACGTTCAAATGGTACAGTTCACTATTCGACAACCGACAAGTAATGGAAGCACTCAGTAACAGCTTGTCGATCGCATTGATATCTACAGTCATCTCGACTGTACTCGGCACGATAGCCGCAATTGCACTTCGCCGAATGACTGCCAAGCGCAAGCAAGGCGTAATCGGATTGTTGTACTTGCCGATTATTGTACCGGATATCATTATGGGCTTGTCCCTACTGGTGCTGTTCAGCCAGTTTAAGATTGATCTGGGCAAAATGACGGTTATTATTGCACATATCACGTTCAGTATTTCATACGTGTATGTGATTGTTGCTTCTAGGCTTGCCAACATGGGTAAGCAGCTTGAAGAAGCGGCATCTGACCTTGGTGCTACACCATGGCAGACATTCCGCTACGTTACGCTGCCTTCGATATGGCCAGGCGTGCTTGCCGGAGCGATCATGGCTTTTACACTGTCGATTGATGACTTTATGATCAGCTTCTTTGTTGCCGGACCGAACTCGACAACATTGCCGATTTACATTTATGGATTGGTAAAACGGGGGATCTCTCCAGAGATCAACGCCTTGTGTACGCTAATGATTATCTTGAGCGTTGTGCTGATCGTACTGGCGCAATGGTTGTTGAACCGCGGTAACGGAGAGAAGAAAAGCTCTATGCTGCCGTTCTAATTCACTGTTCACCCGATGTGAGCAAGTGAATTTGAATCATAATAATTATTACATTCTAAGGATCTGTTGCAGGATCAGAGAGGGGTAACAAGAATTGAACAAAAAGAAATGGTTCGCGGTCGTATTGGCCGGGATGTTGGCACTTACTGCACTGGCAGGCTGCTCTTCTAAGCCGGAGCAAACATTGAATTTGTACAGCTGGGCAGATAACTTCGATATGGATATGATCAAGAAATTCGAATCGGAGAATAACGTAAAAGTTAACTATGCGATTTTTGCCAACAACGAGGAACTGCTGGCGAAGTTGAAAGCCGGCGGCGCGAATTATGATTTAATTCAACCGTCCGACTATATGGTGGCTAGCATGATTAAGCAAGATCTGCTGGAGCCGCTCGATTTAAATCATATTCCGAATTTCCAATACGTCACGGATCGTTTCAAAAACCCTGAATTTGATCCTGGCAACAAGTACTCTATTGTATATACATGGGGTGTTACAGGCATTGCCTACAACACAAAATATGTGAAGCAAGCTCCAACCGATTGGGCGGATTTGTGGAAGGATGAGTACAAGGGTAAAGTACTTCTTCTGGATGACAACCGCGAGATCGTAGGTATGGCGCTGAAGAAGGCAGGCAAGTCGAACAGTTCCCAAAATGAAGCGGAAATCAACGCGGCTGTTGATGACCTGCGCAAGCTTGTTCCGAACGTGCTTGCATTCGATACGGACAACATCAAGCAGAAGATGATTGCGGAAGAAGGCTGGATCGGTACGGTATGGTCTGGCGATGCATCTGTCATTCATGGTGAGAACCCAGATGTTGCATTCATGATTCCGAAGACAGGAAGCACGATCTTCTCGGACAACTATGCGATTCCAAAGGGTACGAAGAATAAGGAATTAGCGGAGAAGTTCATCAACTTCATGCTTGATCCGGAGAACAGTGCGAAGAACTATGAGGCTATCGGTTACAGCAATCCTGTGACGAAGGCAAAAGAGCACCATAGCAAAGAGTATCTGGACAACAAGATGATTAACTTAACTGACGAAGAACTTGGTCGAACAGAATGGCTCGGCGATGTTGGAAAAAATATCCAATTATATGATCGCTTGTGGACAGAACTGAAGAGCGGAAGATAATCGCATAGTATTGATTGAATAATAAATGCCCTTAATCCACACCTAATGTGGAGTAAGGGCATTTTTATGTTGATTACAGATTCAGGAGCAGCTTGGACAATGGTTCGGGCTGAGTCTTCATGAGCCAATGCCCTCCTTGCTCGAGACTCATATGGCGCCAGCCGGCATCCCGGGCGCGTAAGGCCATTGCGCGGAAAAAGGCAGCCATCGGCCAACTATCAGGATGATCCAGCGGTTCTATGTAGATGCGAGGAAGGGCAGCGGCACGCTCATTGGTAATAGATAGCTCCTGCATATACGAACGTGTCGGCATTGGCGATTTACGCGGATCTGTTAAGTTAGGTGGTGCAATAAACGCCGGTGTGTCGCCATCTGCAGTACTTGGATAGGGATTATCCAAGTATGGAGCTGAGAGGGTCGCCACAGATTCTCCATGGCGTGGAACCATGGCATCAACATAGACCAGCTGCCTGATTCGATCAGGTACTATTTCAGCTACCCCGGTGATTACCATTCCAGAGAAGCTGTGTCCAACAAGAATAACATCCTCGAGCTGTTCATAAATAAAGACCCCTACAATATCCTGAATGAAGGTATGTAGATCAATGTCTGGATGAGCTAGATGTGTTCGCTCTCCAAGTCCAGTGAGGGAGGGTGTGTACACATCATGACCAGCTTGTCGAAGCAGGGATGCGACTTCCCTCCATACAAATCCGCCATCCCATGCTCCGTGGACAAGAAGATAAGTAGACAATTGAATCTTTCCCCTTTCTTATACATGTGTCCATGTATGTAAGTTTATAAATCCATTAGTTCTATGATAATAGAACTATCATACATCCTGATGCAGAATTCAGCAATAGATGGAAGGGTTGGAAGCTGAACATTAAGCGTTGTAATCAGCCTTGTTCGATATGTTTTTCCTGACAATGTGTAACATTTGGTGTGTGATCGGTAACATCAAAATGTACCAATTTCGCCTGCAATTGAGGTAGTACCGACGCAGGGTGCGTGATCAAAAAACGCGCAGTGGCGCGGTTGTAAAGGATATGTTAACGACAATGCGGAATCGACATATTTACGATATTGGTAAAGGATGCCTAAAATGTTCTCATGAAAGCGTTAGCATGGCTTCATGCACAGTTCATCGTTTCATCAATGAAAGTGACTGTGCCAACCATGCCATCATTTGAAGGGAGGGAGTGGACACGATGCAAGGAAATGGACAGAGTGCCCTTTCAATGAACGTGGTTCCAAATAAGAAGAAACCGACGTGGAAGAAGATGCTTCAGAATTGGGAGTTGTATTTATTTATTGCTCCTGCATTTTTGTACTTCCTCATTTTCCATTACGGCCCGATGTACGGGATTCAAATTGCATTCAAAAACTTCATCCCAGCGAAAGGGATTATGGGGAGCCCATGGGTCGGATTCGACCACTTCGAGCGCTTCTTCAACTCGTACTACTTCTGGGATCTGCTGTGGAATACGCTGAGCATCAGCTTGTATGAGCTGGCGATAGGCTTCCCGCTGCCAATTATATTGGCGCTTGCCTTTAATGAAGTTAAGGATGGGATATTCAAGCGAACGGTACAGACGATAACCTATGCACCGCACTTTATTTCCGTTGTCGTCATGGCAGGTATCATTATTACGTTCCTGTCTCCTTCAACTGGTATCATCATTCATATCATTAAGTTCTTCGGATTTGAACCGGCCTCTTTCCTTACGGATCCGGCATGGTTTAAGACAATGTATGTCTTGTCTGGTGTGTGGCAGGGTACGGGATGGGGGACAATCATTTATTTGGCAGCCTTATCTGGTGTTGATCCACAGCTCCATGAAGCGGCCGTTGTAGATGGCGCGAACCGGTTCCAACGTATCTGGCATATTAACATTCCGGCAATTATTCCAACGATTACAATCTTGCTCATTTTGAACATGGGCAGCATTCTCGGTGTCGGATTTGAGAAAATATTGCTCTTGCAAAACCCACTCAACATGGAATCTTCTGATGTCATATCGACATTCGTATATCGTTCAGGTCTAGTAGATGCGCAGTACAGCTTCTCCACGGCGATAGGTTTATTTAACTCGATCGTTAATGCTATTTTGCTCATCGTTGTTAACCAAATCGCGCGACGCACGAGCGAAACAAGCTTGTGGTAGGAAGGAGGAGAATGGAACATGGCTGCTACTGTGAAAGAAACGAGAGCGGACAAGATTTTTATCGTATGTAACTATATTTATTTAACGATAGCTTTGATTCTTGTATTGTATCCTGTGTTGTATATTCTAAGCGCGTCTATCAGTGATCCCAAGATGGTAGCCTCTGGTGAAATGTGGCTGTTCCCAAAAGGAATCACATTTGACGGATACGCACGCGTGTTCGAGAACTCAAAGATATGGAGTGGTTATGGGAACACCATTTTATATACCGTTGTAGGTACTTGCGTTAACCTAGCCGTAACGTTACCGGCAGCATACGCATTGAGCCGATCGGACTTTATTGGACGTAATTTCTTTATGGGGATGTTCCTGTTCACAATGTTCTTCGGTGGCGGATTAGTTCCGGGATATCTGTTGATTAAAGAACTGGGGCTAATCAACAGTATGTGGGCGTTAATTTTGCCGGGTGCAGCATCGGTCTGGAACATCATAGTGGCACGGACATTCTTCCAATCCACGATACCTAGAGAACTTCAGGAAGCAGCAAGCATTGACGGCTGTACGAACATGCGGTTATTCCTGCAGATTATTTTGCCGTTGTCAGCTCCGATCATAGCCGTTATGGCATTATTCTATGGGGTTGGACATTGGAACAGCTACTTTGGCGCTCTCATTTATTTGAATGAAGAGTCGAAATATCCACTGCAAATGATCCTACGTCAAATTCTTGTTCTGCAGGAAATGTCGGCAGAAACGACTGGTGCTGCGGTAAGTAGTTCGGTTGCCGCTGCGCTAAACAACAAGGCAGAAATCGCATCGCTCGTCAAATATTCGGTCATTATTGTTTCGACTTTACCGGTTATCGTGGTATACCCATTCTTGCAGCGTTACTTCGTGCAAGGGGTTATGATTGGATCGGTCAAAGGATAGCTTGAACAGACTGTTGTAAATTTTAGAATGCGCTTGTGATTGTAACCAGAGTAGAATTCATCAGTAACGAATCTCGTCTATTTCGTCTAGTGAGCATGAAAGATATGTACGTTGTCATTGTCGAATCTATGAACGGTAATAAACGAAGGCTCGCCTTTGCTTATTATAGAAGCAGGACAAAGAGTATAATAATCATCAAAAGGGAGGATCATTGCCATGCAAAAATGGAAAAAAACGTGGGCATTGTTGATGTCTATGACCTTGATCTTCACAATGCTCGCAGGATGCGGATCGTCAGACAAGCCTGCCGCAGAGGGAAGCAAAGGTAGCGAGGAAGCACTTAGCAACTTAAATCAAGAAGGCTTCCCGATCGTTAAGGAACCTATTACACTTACGATGATGGGACAAGACGTAGGGATTCAAAACTGGAAGGATATGGCTTTATTAAAGCAAATGGAAGAGAAGACTGGCATTAAGTTTGAATACCGAAATGCACCTCTCGACAGCTTTGACACAAAGCGCAACCTTGTATTTGCTAGTGGCGATTATCCTGATGTGTTCTTCTCTGGCCAATTGCAGTCTGCAGATGAAATCAACTATGGAAGCAGCCAAGGGGTACTGATTCCTTTGGAAGGACTTATTGAGAAGTATGCACCGAATTTGAACAAAATCCTGAATGATAATCCAGATATTCGCAAGTCGATTACGACGCCAGATGGACATATTTATTCCTTGCCAAGCATTGACTTGGATGCAGGCTGGTATCGTGGTCCATTGTGGTATAACGGCAAGTTCTTGAAGAAGCTTGGCATGGACAAAGTACCATCCACAACGGATGAACTATACACATACTTGAAACGGGTTAAAGAAGAAGATCCGAACGGAAATGGCAAGAAGGATGAAATTCCGCTCGTTTCCGTTAAGCTTGACGACATTCGCATGTGGTTGTTCGGCTCTTGGGGGATGTATGGCGAATTCATCTATGCGGATAAAGCAGGGAAAGTTCACTACTCTCCAATGGAGGAAGGATACAAAGGCTATCTTACGTTCTTGAACAAGTTGTGGAACGAAGAATTGTTAGATCATGAAACCTTCTCCCAAACGGATGAGCAAAAGAAAGCAAAAGGGAAAAATAATCAAGTGGCATTGTTCGCTGATTACCATGCCTACTTCACATTGGGTGGCGAGCCTAGCATGACTGACCCGATGTACGCTCCTGTGAAAAGCGAGATGGGCGAACCGGTCGCAGCGAAGCATCCAGGTTTGATGAAGGGCGTATTCGCGATTACGAACAAGAACAAAAACCCAGAAGCAACCATGCGATGGGTAGACTTCTTCTATTCGGTAGAAGGCTCCGAATTGCTTAGCTACGGTCCGGAAGGCACGTTGTGGGAGTATGCAAACAAGGAAGACCATACAAAGAAACAACTTCCGGTACCGGATGGTAAGGATCGTGAGGACTATCGTGCAACTTTGACGCCGGACTACGGTACGATCGTCCCGAAAGTCATGACAGAAGAAGTGAAGCGCGGATTCGAAGGCGAATTCGAGAAGTGGTTGAAGAAAGAAACAGAGGAAAAAATCAATCCGATCGCGAAGGTTCCATTCCCGAGCGTATATTTGTCCGAGGCTGATCAGCAGCAAGTATCGAGCTTGCGCTCTGACCTCGACACTTACGTGAAGCAAATGGAAGCGAAGTTCGTAACAGGGCAAGAACCGCTTGCGAATTGGGATAAGTATATAGGTACATTGAAGAAGATGGGCGCTGAGAAAATCGTTGAGGTTTATCAAAAAGCCTATGACCAATGGAACTCAGGGAAGTAAACGTTAGTTGTGACCTCGTAAATTGTGAATTAAGCTAATCGGAAAGAAAACGAGCACCTTAGGCTTCCTATTCTGCCTTTGGTGCTCGTTTTCTTTGTACGTATGCACTTAGCTTATAGATTCATCGTCCGCATCTGCGGCGGCTTTCGCTTGCTCGCTTGAAGCATGAAGCTTCCGGTATTGGCCTGGTGTATATCCCGTCTCTTTTTTGAACTTGCGAATAAAGTTCGGTGTATCCAAATATCCGACCCTGACGATGATGTCCTTCAGCGGATCACTAGTCGTCAGCAGCTGGCGAATGACCTCATCCATGCGGCGCTGCCATATATATTGAGAGAAGTTGCTGCCTGTCTTCTCCTTGAATGAACGGCTGAGATAAGAGGACGAGATAGAGAACTTCTGTGCGGTCGCTTCCAAGCTCAAGCTGTAGTCGGTATACTGTTGATCAACGTACGCAATGACGCTGTCCATTAAAGAGAGCTGTTCATTTTCCGAGTTGCGCTCTACCTGTTCGCAGATATGTGCGGCCAAGAGCTGAAGCTTCTTCTCAAGCTCCTCCAGTGACTCGAAGGAGGTGAAGCTCGGAATATCACGAATTAACTCGTTCAAGCCGAGCTCAGACGCTGTCTTCAGCAAGGTATTCATAATATCGAAGCAAATACAGCGAAGGAGAGAGATCGATACGCGCTCTGCCTTCAGCTTGTTGAATATCGCTTCAATCATTTGCATTGCAACGGTATCATTGCCCTGCTTCAAGCTTTGTGTAAGCTTAAGCAGGGAGTCCTTAGCGATCCAGAACGTGTCGTTAGGCGTATGGGACAGCTTGTTGAAATAAGTAATGCTGCCCTTGCCGTTCGCCATACGATACTCCAGCGCAGAAGCTGACTCGATATAAGACTGATTCAAGAGCGCTGCATCCTCATAGGCATTACCAACACCAATGGATGGGATGAGGTGCGTGCTTTCCATCACGGTTGTTCGAAGAGCTTCGACGATTTGTTCCATCTGGTGCTCCACGGAGATTCTTGAGTCCTCATTCATGCTGACGATAAGGGCGAATTGATCAAAATGCGGCAGCTCAATGCCATATGCGTGTGCACCGTATTCTGGAATTTCAATTTCCTCGAACAGCTCTACGATCTGCTGACGATGCTGCAATGCATCTGCGACGCCAGGATACTCATCCCAAGAGATTGCAATGATGAAATAGTACTTGCCTGTCAGTTCAATGCCGATCATCTCCATAATATGTGCAGATTCTGGGTTGTCCAGCTTCCCATGCTTGAGCAGCATGAGCAGAAATTGATTTCGGGCAAATGGCTCTTGAATATCGACGCGGGCACTATAGTCATGCAGAGTTTTACGAATCCACTCCAACTCATTGCGTCTCTTAGGTGCTGGCTGTGCAGCAGAGGCTTCTTCATTCAACAAGGCAAATTCCATAAGATCATGGATTGGATGGTATTGCTTGCGTGCCAGGATTATGGCTGCTAGAATGCCGGCGATGACCACTACAGCGAATGCGAGCATGAAGAAGGTCTGAATATGGAACACACGCCCGAAAAATTGCTCGCTTGGCATAGCCGTCACATAGGTCCACCCATTCATGGAAGATTTAACAGAAACAATGGATTGCTGCATATTATCCAGCTTCAAGCTATGGATGCCGGGCCCGAGCTCTGACAACAAGTGAATCTCAGTTTTTGGGATAGGCTCTCCATGATTATTCTGGGTAAGCACACGACCCTTCTCGTCGAAGATGTAGGTATTGCCTTTGAATCCATTCAGAATGGTATCCATAAGTCCCGTTAGCTTCGATTCCTCCATCAGGAACAGCACGGTTCCGTGTGGAGACGAGCTGTTAGGAGTGATCGGGATAATATACGCAAGCATGGACTTGGTAATATTCATGCTCAAGTTAACGGATTCCGCTGGTCGCACGACAGGATAGAGCTCAGTTTCCAGCTCCTTAATAATATCCTTCTTGCTCCAGTCCTCGAATAGATAGTATTGATCAAAGAGGACATCTACATTGGTCATTCCTTTTGACGAGTAGATGGCGTGGCTATTCCTGTAGAAAAGGAATAGCTCTTCTAGAATGGAACTGTTCGCTTTATATTTGCCGAGCGCGGATATCGCATCGCGGCTGTAATAGGGATGCCGTATCATATAAGGTGTCAATTGTTCATCATAAGCAATGCGAGAAGCAATGTCTCGAAGCTCCGTCATGCGAGAATCGATGTTCAGCTTCACCTGATTGAGCTGGTTCACGTTCGATTGCTCAATTTCGGAACGAAGATTGTTTACGGCATTTTGATAGATAAAGATCGTGAGAACCACTAATGGGATGAGAAAAATCAATATATACGACCATATGTACTGTAATAGCAGCTTCGACCGAAAATAGTTCCAACTCATCCTGACAAGCCTCCTAGTAGTCTCTTGATGTAATCTTGCTATGAAGTGAATCTGGCAATTAGTAAGAAGACAATTTAATAGAGAAAAGATGCTGATGATTTGTAATTATTGTATACGTTTCGCTTCATCTGTAAAGCGAGAAATTGAAAAAAAGCGGCAATATTCATATTGTAAACGATTCCATTCGGAAATGGAATGACTTCGTAGTGTGTACAACAATTTCTGTAGAGTGGACATTGTAGGTGTATAGCCATTGAGGGAATTGCTTTTTATCTTATTTTAAGGTTCGGTTCAGTTTTCTTTAATGTAACTCTAGTATTCTAACAATGGACCGAATGACAGATGAGTTCTTGCGAAGGAGGGTTGCCGGCAGCGATTACTGGCCTTGGTCAACCGGAGTCTTCCGTTGCACAAGGTGATCCGTTTCATCTTTCTCATGGTTTACAGTTTACCCCTAGAACATATATAGACCGCATCGGCATTTGCGCGATGCGGTCCTTTTTTTGTAGCTAAATGAATTGAATTCGGTGTTTAACAGGTCGACCCGAAGTTGTTTCAGTGCATACAGGCCTAGGTCTATGTAGGTTATTATTTACATATATTAGTTTTAATGCAAGATATTATTTCGAATCCCTGTAAATCGAGGAAGAGTTGTGACTGAAGCTATGTTGCATGGTTAAGGAGGGGAGAGGTTGAATGATGAAATGGATTCAAGAGCATGAAGTGCTGCCATTATCTCATTACAAAACTATGCGGTCAGAGAGTCCTTTGTTGTGGTCAGAGAGCTCTCTGTTGCGTTCAGAGAATCCTCAGCTGCTGGGGGGAACGTTCTGGCATGCGTACCGATACGATCATATTAAGAGGATATTTGCTGATTACAACCATTTTTCTTCCGAATTGCGAAGCGAAGACAAGCGGCCGATTGAATACAGCATCCTCCGCACCGATCCGCAGAAGCATAGCCAGCTTCGAACATTAGTCTCACAAGCCTTCACACCTAGATCCATTGAAAAGATGATTCCACGAATTGAAGCATTGGCGGATGAGCTTCTAGATAAGGTGGAAAGCAAAGGACGAATGGATGCAGTTCAAGACTTCGCAGTTCCGCTCCCGATTATTGTAATCGCAGAAATACTCGGCATACCGGTACACGATCGAGATCAGTTTCGAGAATGGTCGGAGGCATTAGTGAGTGGTGACATTGACCGCAATAGCAATTGCCAGAAGGAGATGGCTGTATATTTCGAGGCGATCGCAGAAGAACGCCGCCGTAATCCACAGGATGATCTGATCACTAGGCTTGTGCATGCAACGTCAGACGGAGAACCGTTGTCCCCCTTTGAGCTCATTGGGTTTTGTATTTTGCTGCTTGTGGCTGGCAATGAAACGACAACGAATTTGCTCTCTTCTGCACTAGCGTGTTTCGACAGTGAGCGCATCGCATGGGACGATATTAGATCCGATCGTTCTTTACTGCCTGGCGCTATTGAAGAAGTGCTGCGGTTTACCTCGCCGGTACAGTTAATGTTTCGCCGTGTGAAGAAGGATGTGGAAGTAGATGGCATGATGTTAACTGAAGGGCAGTTCGTCATGTTGTGGATCGGGTCAGCGAATCATGACGAGTCTGTGTTCGAACAGCCAGAACTCTTCCATATTCGCCGTCAGCCAAACCCGCATTTAGCGTTTGGTCATGGTATCCACTTCTGCCTGGGGGCTCAACTTGCACGGCTGGAAGCGAGGATAGCGTTGAATGCAATGCTCGATCGTTTCCCGAACTATCAATGTGATCATTCCAAGCCGTTGAAGCGCATCCAGAGCGAGTTTATGTTCGGTTTCGAGTCCTTGCCGATCATTCTTACCTAAGTAAACCTAGCTTTTCGTTATTCATTTCAGTTGAAATAAGCAATAAAAAACAGCCTCTCTACATGCAAAATAGATCGCATGAGAGAGGCTGTATCACGTTTACTGTTTACTCTTTGCCAAGAACCTTATCAACCAGACCGTATTCATACGCTTCTTGGGCAGACATGAAGTAGTCGCGATCCGTGTCGCGCTCCACGCGCTCAAGTGGCTGACCTGTGCGATCCGCCAAAATTTTGTTCAACGTGTCGCGCATCTTCAAGATGCGGCGTGCGCGAATCTCGATATCGGACGCTTGCCCTTGTGCTCCGCCAAGCGGCTGATGAATCATAATTTCGCTGTTCGGCAGGGCGAAACGCTTGCCCTTGGCACCTGCATTAAGCAGGAACGCTCCCATGGAAGCTGCCAAGCCCACGCAAATCGTAGATACGTCCGGCTTGATGTGCTGCATTGTATCGTATATGGCCATGCCGGCTGAGATTGAACCGCCTGGGCTATTGATGTACAAATGAATATCCTTCTCCGGGTCATCTGCAGCCAAGAACAACAGCTGGGCGATAATCGAATTCGCCACGAGATCGTTCACTTCTGTTCCGAGGAAGATGATGCGATCCTTCAACAATCGAGAGTAAATATCATAGGATCTTTCGCCACGATTCGTCTGTTCAACAACTACGGGTACATAACTCAAGATAACCCCTCCTAACTAATATCATTACACATTCAATATAAAGGACTTGAAACAAAAAGTCAAAGATGGTCAAACTATGTAGAGAAAAAAACATCTATCGTTTCGCTTCTGCAAAATTCAAGATGTTACTTCCGTGCTTATTCACCTAAATATATGCGTAACGTAGCTTCTTATCCTGTGCCAAATAAGGACAGGAGTGTAAATGGCGCGCCCGCAAGGAATCGAACCTTGATCTCAGGCTCCGGAGGCCTACGTCATATCCATTGGACCACGGGCGCATTCATACAAGAGCAAAATTTATTATATAAGAAAGCGTATAACAAAGTCAAGTGAGCGCCACTGAATATTTATTTTAAAATAATTCTTTCTATAATAAGTGGACGGTGCCGAATAAGGTGGATGTTGCCCGATCTAAGTGAGCAATGTCGATGGCTAAACTACATGGGGACGTGGAGAGCGAACAGGATGTGAAGGAAAGCTCAAAACTTTTGTAAACGCAGGTACGAGCAGGGCATGATGTCCGTCATTAATGTCTATACTGAGGAATGTCTAAAATTTTTGCGAAATATGTATTAACTTGTCGTATTTTGGGTTAATTACATCATAGGCAGTCGTATGCCCTTCTAGATATGTTGTCTGATAATGAATAACTTCGATATTGCTTGCTTATTATAGAAGTTGTTTATAGGCAGAGAATTCGCGGTTTTGGGCGCAAAATCAGGGGTTCAGGATACTTGCAAGTTGCTGCGTTATTCGGTAGAATAGTGGTGGGACAAAAAATGTAGAGATGGGACGTTTTTAGTCCAATGGTTGCTTATGGGAAGCAGGAGTGGAGAGAATGCGTGAGTGGTTAGAAATACAGAAGCGACTTCTACCTGAACTCATTGAACTGTTGAAGAAGCGTTACACCATCCTGCATCAAATCATGTTGTCCGACTCCATTGGGAGAAGAACGCTGGCAACGTCATTGCAGATGACCGAGCGTGTGCTCCGTGCAGAGACCGATTTATTGAAGGCGCAAGGCCTGATTGATTCGGATAACACGGGTATGCGAATCACTGATGAAGGCCGGCAACTTGTCCGGAAGCTGGAATCCGTGATGGGCGAATTGCTCGGGATGCGCCAGCTGGAGGAGAGTATCCGCCAAGCATTCGGTTTGAAGCAGGTCATTGTCGTACCCGGCAATTCGGATGTATCGCCTGCCGTGAAGCAAGAACTCGGGCAAGCGGCTTGTAGAGCGCTCAGCAGCGTAATGGACAAGGAAGATGTCGTGGCGGTGACAGGCGGCTCCACATTGGCTGCAATGGCAGATCAATTGACGAGTTCATCACCGTTGAAAGGCAATTGGTTCGTACCCGCACGTGGGGGACTTGGGGAGAGCTTGGAATACCAAGCGAACACAATCGCTTCCACGATGGCGAAGCGCGTAGGCGCTCAGTATCGGCTCTTGCATGTGCCGGATTTGCTGAGTGAGGAAGCGTATCAGTCGCTTAAGCAGGAACCGAACATCCAAGACATTTTGCGAGTAATTCGCCAAGCACGCATTGTCGTGCATGGCATTGGAGAAGCTCTCGTTATGGCGAAGCGCCGCCGTGCGGATGAAGAGACGATCCAGCAGCTGCTCGAAGAAGGGGCGCTTGCAGAAGCGTTCGGGTATTATTTTGACCGAGACGGGCATGTCGTTCATACGATGCTAACACTAGGCCTTCGCCTTGAGGACATCTCTCGTATGGAGGTAGTCATTGCCATTGCTGGAGGTCAGAGCAAAGGTGAATCGATTACTGCAGTGCTTCGTGCAGGACACGAAGACATTCTCGTTATCGATGAAGCAGCAGCAGTTGAAGTATTGAAACATTGTGGTCTCGATGTGCC
The DNA here is from genome assembly GCF_001894745.1 of Paenibacillus sp. NAIST15-1. GTDB lineage: Bacteria > Bacillota > Bacilli > Paenibacillales > Paenibacillaceae > Paenibacillus_B > Paenibacillus_B suaedae. The sequence goes on along the minus strand of NZ_BBYF01000009.1, from coordinate 184,143 downwards.
TTACAGGCCGTCTTGAGATATATAAAAAAATTGCGAAGGAAATGGGAGGAATCATCAATGGTTAAAGTTGGTATTAACGGCTTTGGTCGTATCGGACGTAACGTATTCCGCGCAGCATTGAACAATTCAGAAGTAGAAATCGTTGCAATCAACGATTTGACAGATGTAAACACTCTGGCTCACCTGTTGAAATATGACACAACTCACGGCAAATTCGAAGCTTCTGTAGAAGCTAAAGAGGGCGCATTGGTTGTTAACGGCCGCGAAGTGAAAGTATTCGCTGAGCGCAACCCTGAGAACTTGCCTTGGGGCGCTAACGGCGTTGAAATCGTTGTTGAGTCCACTGGTATCTTCACAGCGAAAGACAAAGCTGAAATGCACTTGAAAGGCGGCGCGAAGAAAGTTATCATCTCCGCACCTGCTACTAACGAAGATATCACAATCGTTATGGGCGTTAACGAAGATAAGTATGATGCTGCAAGCCATACAATCATCTCCAACGCTTCTTGCACAACAAACTGCTTGGCGCCATTCGCTAAAGTATTGAACGACAAGTTTGGTATCGAAAAAGGTATGATGAACACAATTCACTCCTACACTAACGACCAAAACGTTCTTGACTTGCCGCACAAAGACTTGCGTCGTGCTCGTGCAGCAGCTCAAAACATCATCCCTACTACAACTGGTGCTGCTAAAGCGGTATCCCTTGTATTGCCTGAATTGAAAGGCAAATTGAACGGTATGTCCATGCGCGTTCCTACTCCTAACGTGTCTGTTACAGACTTGGTAGTAGAACTTAAGAAAGACGTTACTGTTGAAGAAGTAAACGCAGCTTTGAAAGAAGCAGCTGAAGGCCCATTGAAAGGCATCTTGAACTACACTGAAGAGCCATTGGTATCCAGCGACTTCAACGGCGACCCAGCTTCCTCCACTATCGATGCTTTGACAACGATGGTAATCGGCGGAAACTTGGTTAAAGTTGTATCCTGGTACGACAACGAGTGGGGCTACTCCAACCGCGTTGTAGACTTGGCAGCTTTCATCGCAAAAAAAGGTCTGTAATCGCATAGCACTTACAATCAAAGAGGAGTGACCGTTCAGGCCTCCTCTTTTGATCCTTATAGTGCCTAGAGCATATCGAGAACCAGTGCGGACACAGATTTTTAGATATACAGAGATAGAGAGTATAGAGAGAAACCAGAACATACTAACGAACGATATACGATATATAGAGAGAAAGATTTAGATGGAACCCATACAGAACAAGAACACAGAACATACCGAACAACACACCAGAGAGAGGCGTGTGCCGGTGTAATCGACGATAGGAGGAACACGGGGATGAACAAGAAAAGTGTGCGTGATGTAGAAGTTAAGGGTAAGCGCGTATTTGTACGTGTAGATTTCAACGTTCCATTGGAAAATGGTGTGATTACGGATGATACACGTGTACGCGAAACGTTGCCGACAATTAACTATTTGGTGGAACAAGGTGCGAAAGTTATTTTGGCAAGCCACATGGGTCGTCCGAAGGGCGAAGTTGTGGATTCCATGCGTCTGACACCTGCAGCAGTACGTCTTGGCGAACTGCTTGGTAAGCCCGTTAAGAAGCTTGACGAGTCAATTGGTGAAAACGTAAAAGCTGAAATTGCAAAAATGGAAAACGGCGACGTTGTCGTGCTTGAAAACGTTCGTTTCCACAAAGGCGAAGAGAAGAACGATCCAGAATTGGCTAAAGCCTTCGCAGAACTTGCGGACTTGTTTGTGAACGACGCGTTCGGTGCGGCTCACCGTGCACATGCATCCACTGAAGGCATCGCACATCACTTGCCAGCCGTGTCCGGTCTGTTGATGGAGAAAGAATTGAATGTACTTAGCAAAGCGCTGACAAACCCTGAGCGTCCATTTACGGCAATCGTAGGCGGTTCCAAGGTTAAAGATAAAATCGACGTTATCAACAAAATGTTGGAAATCGCCGACAATATCGTGATCGGTGGCGGCTTGACATACACATTCTTCAAAGCACAAGGCAACGAAATCGGGAAGTCGCTTGTCGACAACGAGAAGCTTGATGTTGCTTTAGGCTTCATCGAGAAAGCCAAAGAACTTGGCAAAAACCTCTACTTGCCAGTAGATATCGTAGTTACAGATGACTTCAGTGCAGATGCAAACACACAAGTGGTAGCGATCGACAGCATTCCTGCTGAATGGGAAGGCATTGACATCGGTCCGAAAACTCGTGAAATCTATGCTGACGTTATCAAAAATTCCAAGCTTGTTGTATGGAACGGGCCTATGGGCGTATTCGAAATCGAGCCGTTCTCTCATGGTACGCGTGCGGTAGCAGAAGCATGTGCGGAAACTGCTGGTTATACAATCATCGGCGGCGGCGACTCTGCAGCAGCGGTTGAGAAGTTCAAGCTGAAAGATAAAATGGACCACATCTCCACAGGCGGCGGCGCTTCCCTTGAATTCATGGAAGGCAAAGCATTGCCAGGCGTGGTTGCATTGAACGATAAGTAAGAGAGCAAGTAAGGGGATGGCGGCTTCGGCCGCTCCCTTATGCGTAAAGGAGTGAATCGTGTGAGACAACCGATTATCGCAGGGAACTGGAAAATGTTCAAAACGGTATCGGAAGCTGTTGCTTTCGTATCCGAAGTGAAAGGCAAAGCAGAAGTGGAAGGCGTAGAGAGCGTACTCTGCGCACCATTTACAAACTTGCCAGCATTGGTTGAAGCAGTGAAAGGCACGAGCATCAAGATTGGTGCGCAAAACCTTCACTTTGAAGATTCCGGTGCATTCACAGGCGAAATTTCCGGCGCTATGTTGAAAGACCTTGGCGTACACTACGTCATTATCGGTCATTCCGAGCGTCGTGCATACTTCGCGGAAACTGATGAAACAGTAAACAAAAAAATGCATGCAGCATTCCGTCATGGCTTGACGCCAATCGTATGCGTAGGTGAATCGCTTGAAGAGCGTGAATCCGGCAAAACGAACGACGTGTGCAAGGTGCAAACAGAAGCAGCATTCCAAGGATTGTCTGCTGAACAAGCAAAAGAAGCTGTCATCGCTTATGAGCCAATCTGGGCGATCGGTACAGGCAAATCCTCCACAGCAAAAGACGCGAATGAAGTTATCAGCTACATCCGCAGCGTTGTGAAGGGCTTGTACAATGATGAAGTTGCTGCTGCTGTTCGCATTCAATACGGCGGAAGCGTAAAACCGGAAAATGTACGTGAATACATGGCAGAAAGTGATATTGACGGCGCATTGGTAGGTGGCGCAAGCTTGCAACCAGCTTCCTTCATCTCCTTGGTGGAAGGGGCGAAGTAAGATGTCCGCACCTAGACCGGTAGCACTTATCATCATGGACGGCTTCGGACTTCGCGATACACTAGTTGGCAACGCAGTCGCGCAAGCGAACAAGCCAAACTACGACCGTTACATGAGCCAATTCCCTCATACGACACTGACAGCTTGCGGCGAAGCGGTAGGCTTGCCAGAAGGTCAAATGGGGAACTCCGAGGTAGGTCACTTGAACATCGGTGCAGGCCGCATCGTATATCAAGACCTGACTCGTATTACAAAATCGATCCGTGAAGGCGACTTCTTCTCGAACGAAACACTGCTTGCAGCAGTGAAGACTGCGAAGGAGAACAATAAAGCGCTTCACATTTACGGATTGTTGTCTGATGGTGGCGTACACAGCCATATCGACCACGCGCTTGCGATGCTCGATCTCTGTGCGCGTGAAGGCTTAAAGGACGTATACATTCACGCATTCTTGGATGGCCGTGACGTTGCGCCTGATAGCTCCCGCGGATATATCGAAAAGCTGCAAGCCAAAATCGCCGAAGTTGGCATAGGCCGTATCGCTACGGTTCAAGGCCGCTACTATGCGATGGATCGCGACAAGCGCTGGGAACGTGTTGAGAAATCGTACCGCGCAATGGTATACGGCGAAGGCCCAAAATACCGCGATCCAATTGCTGCAGTTGAAGAATCTTATTCCCAATCCGTATATGACGAGTTCGTTATGCCTACGGTAATTGTGGATGAGAACGATCAGCCGGTTGGCTTGGTTCAAGAAGGCGACTCCGTCGTATTCATGAACTTCCGCCCAGACCGTGCGATCCAGCTTGGCCAAGTGTTCACCAACGATGATTTCCGCGGCTTCGATCGTGGCGACAAGTTCCCTAAGAACTTGCATTTCGTTGCGCTTACGCTGTTCGCAGAAACAGTTGGCGGATATGTTGCTTACTCTCCAAAAGAGTTGGACAACACGCTTGGTGAAGTGCTCGTGCAGCATGGCAAGAAGCAGCTTCGCATTGCGGAAACGGAGAAGTATCCGCACGTAACGTTCTTCTTCAGCGGCGGCCGTGACGTTGAGCTTCCTGGTGAGAAGCGTGTGCTTATCAACTCGCCTAAGGTAGCAACTTACGACCTGCAGCCTGAAATGAGCGCTTACGAAGTTGCAGAAGCAGCAGTGAACGAAATCAACTCTGACCAGTTCGATACGATTATCCTGAACTTCGCGAATCCTGATATGGTTGGTCACTCCGGTATGCTGGAGCCAACAATCAAGGCCGTAGAAGCTACGGATGAGTGCATGGGCAAGGTAGTTGAAGCGGTATTGGCGAAAGGCGGCGTCTGCCTCATTACGGCGGATCACGGCAACGCGGATATGGTATTCGACGAGCAAGGCCGTCCATTCACTGCACATACGACGAACCCGGTTCCATTCATCGTTACTTCGAATGACGTGGAATTGCGCGAAGGCGGCATCTTGGCAGACATCGCTCCGACGATTCTGGACTTGATGAACGTGCCTCAGCCAGCAGAGATGACAGGACAAAGCATGATTAAGAAGTAAGTTTTACAACTTACCTGGATATATAGTAATTTATTTATAAACAATCAAAAAAGGAGTTGTACACACCATGACAATGATTATGGACGTATACGCACGCGAAGTGCTTGACTCCCGTGGTAACCCTACGGTAGAAGTAGAAGTTAAATTGGAATCCGGCGGCTTCGGCCGTGCAATCGTACCTTCCGGTGCATCCACTGGTGCTCACGAAGCGGTTGAGCTTCGCGATGGCGACAAAGGCCGTTACGTTGGTAAAGGCGTAGAGAACGCTGTTAAAAACGTAAACGAAATTATCGCTCCAGAAATCATCGGTTACGATGCTCTTGATCAAGTTGCAATCGATAAAGCAATGATCGAGCTTGATGGCACGCCTAACAAAGGCAAATTGGGTGCTAACGCAATCTTGGCTGTATCCATGGCTGTAGCTCGCGCTGCTGCACATGCATTGGATATGCCTTTGTACACGTACCTTGGCGGATTCAACGCGAAGCAATTGCCAGTACCAATGATGAACATCATCAACGGTGGTGAGCATGCTGACAACAACATCGACGTTCAAGAGTTCATGGTATTGCCAGTTGGCGCACCAAGCTTCAAAGAAGCACTTCGTATGGGTGCTGAAATCTTCCACAACCTGAAGTCCGTATTGAAGAGCAAAGGCTTGAACACGGCTGTAGGTGACGAAGGCGGATTCGCTCCTAACCTTGGTTCCAACGAAGAAGCGCTTCAAGTTATTATCGAAGCAATCGAAAAAGCTGGCTACAAGCCAGGCGAAGAAGTATTCTTGGGTATGGACGTTGCGTCCACTGAGTTCTACAAAGACGGTAAATACACATTGGCAGGCGAAGGCAAGTCCTACACATCTGCTGAGTATGTTGACCTTCTTGCTTCTTGGGTTGACAAGTACCCAATCATCACAATCGAAGACGGCATGTCCGAAGACGACTGGGATGGCTGGAAGTTGCTCACTGAAAAATTGGGCGGCAAAGTACAACTCGTTGGTGACGACTTGTTCGTTACAAACACTGAGCGTCTTGCTCAAGGTATCGAAAAAGGAATCGGTAACTCCATCTTGGTTAAAGTTAACCAAATCGGTACGCTTACAGAAACATTCGAAGCGATCGAAATGGCAAAACGCGCTGGCTACACAGCTGTTATCTCCCACCGTTCCGGTGAGTCCGAAGACAGCACAATCGCTGACATCGCGGTTGCAACAAACGCTGGCCAAATCAAGACAGGTGCTCCTTCCCGTACAGACCGCGTTGCGAAGTACAACCAATTGCTTCGCATCGAAGACAACTTGGGAAGCACAGCTCGTTACGACGGCTTGAAATCCTTCTACAACTTGAAAAAATAATTGGCTTGCCGCACATGCGGCTTGCTGATTCGATAGAAGCCAGACTCCCTTGAAGGGGTCTGGCTTCTTTTTTATGACCCCATATCCATATGTGAGGAAGGCATATTGTGCTCTTCCTTTAATCTACCTTTTACTCTTGCTTGCCTTTCGTACTTGTCCTTCTTGTCTTCCCTTATTTCCCTTATTTCTCTTTGTTCTTACCCGTTCTGATCCTTGTGAAATTATGCTTCACTGCTTCATTCCGACTCTAGTTGGGTTTTACCTAGACCTGAGGCTAGTTTTGGAAATAACCTATTGTGGAACACTATTCCAGGGGATATAATCATCGTGTACTACTAATCAATATACAATACTGAATCATAAATTATAATTCATCACGTTATGGAGTGGGGGTGACTCGATTGAAGGAAATCGTTCAATTTAAAAAAGGGGTGCTCGGACTGTGTGTCATGGTTCTCATTAACCAGAGAGATCGTTACGGCTTCGAGCTGGCCCAGCAGATATCCAAGCATGTGGAGGTTGCCGAAGGTGCTCTATATCCAGTTCTGCGACGGATGGTTGCGGATGGTCACTGTACAACCTATTTGCAAGAATCTACCGAGGGACCGCCACGGAAATATTATAAGCTTACTTCAGTAGGCAAGGATTATATGAATGAGCTCGTGACCGAGTGGGATAAATTTGTGTCGGGAGTAGCCAATCTGCTTACCGAAGCGGAAGAAGAATCCAAGGAGAAGTGAGAGAGGTGAACAACATGCATAAGCAGTTATTTATGCTGCAATTGAAAATGGGCCTACTGTCGCTTCCAGAGTCGGAGCGCAATGAAATATTAGCAGAGTATGATGCACACTTTGAATTCAGCAAGCAGCAGGGACGAACAGAAGAAGAGATTGCTCGAGAGCTTGGCGATCCGGAAGAACTTGCGGCCGAGCTGCTGTTAGGTGAACGAGGGGATAAAGAGGTTGAACGGGAGCCGGTAACAGAACCGTTTATTCATAGTCAACAAGGTCAAGCTTCACAAGTACCTCCACTCTTCGAGGATCCTAGCTTCCTGAAGAATGCTGAACATCCGTTGGATTTGAATCAGCATTATGGGGAACCAAATCGATATTCTCAAGAGTACGGCGGAATACCGAATACTGCTTACCCACCATATCAGCAGTCCGAAGGACGACGTCCCCGTTCAGCTATCGCCTACGCAGGTACGATCTTTATTAGCATTATGGTTGTCCCGGTTATGTTCGGGCTATGGGCAACGTGGTTTGGGCTTGGTGTAGCGGCTATTGCGTTATTAGCAACTCCTCTTTTGTACGTATTGAAGTTCTCACTTGGTGGCGGAGCTTTCTATGGAACGGAAATGTCGATAGTTGCCATTGCATTTGGAATAGGAATTTTTTTAATACAAGCGATAGTTGCTGTAGGACGTGCATATTTGAAATGGAACCGAATTTATTTCCACTGGGTCGCCTATGAAGGAAGGAGCGAGGTTAGATGAATTGGAATCGTGCAACCATGAATATGGTCGGAATTGTGTGTATCGTGGCAGGGGTTGCGGGCTTGGTCTATTACGGCCCAAATCAGCTATTTAAGTCACAACTTCCTTCTTATGAGTACCGTATCTCTGCGGAAGGTTCACAGGATGCATCTGGTCAGGAAAAAGGGGCAGATAAGACATCTGATTATGAATCTCGCATTGATGTAAGGGAACTTGAGAGTATAGTTATCGATGCGGATTATGGGGATGTTAAGGTAAGCTGGATCAATGATAACAAGAATATGATTGAGTTGAAGGGGCAGGCGCCAGAAGCGGTCATTAATCGAATTCGTGATGTTCAGGCGGAGAATGGAACGCTAGAGCTGAATTTTGAAGACAATGATAATGCAGGGTGGTTGAATATCAACATCGGTAATATACAGCGTCGTTATCATGAAGTTATCATCCATGCATCGGAGAATTTTGTGCTCGACAATTTGTCGTCGAATGTGTCTGCAGGTGCGTTTGAAATGACAGGTGGGCATATTAAGCGACTTGAAGCATCAAGTAATCTGGGAAGGGTAAAGGTAAAGAATGTAACAGGGGATTTCGTTAAGCTTAGATCAGACTCAGGCCAAGTGGTGGCAGATAATGTCGATGCAGAGATCGAAGCAAGCTCTTCACTGGGAAGTGTTGACTTGAACCAGACGAAGAAGAATGTTCAGGCTTCAGCCAATGCAGGCTCCATCTCTATTGTTCAAGCTGCTGCACATCCGATTGATGCGGAAGGCCAGCTTGGAAGCGTGAATATCCGTGTTGTTCCTGAATACAACGGGAAGTTTGATTTGAAAACAGAGTTGGGAAGCGTCTCCGCACCGAATGAGAAACATGGAAGCGATATGGTTATTAAGGTGCGGACAGAAGCGGGCAGTATAAAGATTGTCGAAAAATAGTATCGGCTCCTCGGAAGATTCATGTGAATCGGTTATAATGTACTTATCTTAAATTGTTGATATCAGGTAAAGGGGTAAGGATACATGAAACCGATTCATAAAGTGCTGACATTGGCTGGCTCGGATACGAGCGGTGGAGCTGGCATTCAAGCCGACCTAAAAACATTCCAAGAACGCGGTGTGTACGGCATGACCGCATTGACGACCATTGTAACGATGGATCCGGATGAAGGTTGGGCGCACCGGGTGTTCCCAATCGCGCTCTCTACGATAGAAGAGCAATTGAAGACAATCATGAGTGTCGGTATTTCAGGCATGAAGACCGGTATGCTGGGTTCTATCGATATTATTGAGCTGGCAGCCCGCACCATTGAGAAGCATAACATTCCGAACGTCGTTGTTGACCCGGTTATGGTGTGCAAGGGTGCTGACGAGGCGCTTCACCCAGAGACGAACGATGCTTTGCGGGACATACTCGTACCGAAGGCTGTCGTGGTTACACCGAACTTGTTCGAGGCTTCACAACTGGCAGGAACAGCGCCAATCCGTACGCTCGAAGATATGAAGGAAGCCGCTGCCCGCATTCAAGAGCAGGGAGCGAAGTACGTGTTGGTAAAGGGCGGCTCCAAGATTGGATTGCCTACTTCCGTCGATGTATTGTATGATGGCAAATCCTTCGAAATATTGGACGCTGATCTGATCGATACAACCTACACGCATGGCGCTGGCTGTACGTATTCAGCAGCAGTAGCAGCAGAACTGGCGAAGGGGAATGATGTACGTGAGAGTGTCCATAAGGCGAAGAGCTTCATTACGGAAGCGATCCGTCATTCTTTCCCACTTAATCAGTATGTTGGACCTGTGCGCCATAATGCACTGCGCTTGCTGCAGCATGGCGAAGAATAAGTAAGGGATATATTCGTGTAGGGATGCACCAAATGCCTTGTAACCTGGGGTAAGCTTTTCGGAAGAGATAGGAAGGGGGAGAGGATAAGCCTTGCCTGCTTCTTATTCGTGTGATACAATAAAAGTACTGTTTTTGGCTTTTCGAACGTGTATCACGCATTAGGAGGTGTAACTGTGGAAATTTTCTTGAAAATTTTGCTTGTCATTTTTTCTATCGGTTTGATTAGCATTGTGCTTCTGCAGAAAGGGAAAAGTGCCGGCTTGTCAGGTGCCATCTCCGGCGGTGCGGAACATCTATTCGGAAAGCAGAAGGCACGCGGTCTGGACTTGTTCCTGCAACGTGCAACGGTTGTATTGGCAGGAGGATTCTTTATCTTGTCACTGATCGTAGCTTATTTCCTTAAAGGTTAATTCCCATTCGTAAGCAAAGCGAGGACAAGCTCCTCGCTTTTTTTGTACCCATTTTTCCGGCGGAGACAAGAAACTTGCTACGATGTGGATCGAACGGAAAAAATGTAGGAAAAGCGCCGGGATGTAACGATTTTATTTCGTGTATACTAGGTTATATATTGTTATACTGTATCATGCAGGTCATGGCAAGGTGAGGTGAAGGAATGGTAACAGAACAACAGTTGTTGGACTTTATGCGTGAAACCGCTTATAAGCCGATGACCTATCAAGAGCTGGAGCAGCATTTCGATATTGAAGGCGCTTCAGAGTTCAAGGCATTTCTGAAAATGTTGAATCAAATGGAAGAAGAGGGTAAGGTGCTGCGCACTCGTACAGACCGCTACGGTGTGCCGGAGCGTATGAACTTGCTGCGCGGACGCCTGCAGGCGCATGCCAAAGGCTTCGCATTCTTGATTCCGGAAGAAACGGGGCACCCCGATGTATACATTCACGCGAATGATTTGAAGACTGCGATGCATGGGGATACCGTGCTTGTACGCGTGACGAATAAAGGCTTTGATGGCGCTCGATTGGAAGGCGAAGTTGTGCGCATTGTGAAGCGTGCAGTGGAGCGTGTTGTCGGCCTTTTTCAAAATTACGAATCGTATGGATTTGTCATTCCAGATGACAAGCGGATCAATCGCGACATCTTCATTCCGAAGGAAGATATGCATGGCGCGGTTACTGGACAGAAGGTCGTTGTCCATATCGTAAGCTATCCGGAAGGAAGAGCAGCAGCGCAAGGCATGGTGGCCGAAATTCTCGGTCATAAGGATGATCCTGGCGTTGATATTTTGTCCGTCATCCGTAAGCATCAGCTTCCGGAGGCGTTCCCTGATGAAGTGATGGCAGAAGCAGAAGCTGTGCCGGATTCCATAACCGAGGAAGAAATCATCAGTCAGCGACGCCGTGATTTACGGGGCATGAATATCGTCACGATCGATGGAGAAGATGCGAAGGACTTGGATGATGCGGTATATGTAGAGCAGCTTCCGAATGGACATTACAAGCTTGGCGTCCATATTGCAGACGTCGGCTATTATGTGAAGGAAGGTTCTGCGCTGGATCGCGAGGCATATGCTCGCGGCTGCAGTGTGTATCTGGTTGATCGAGTTATTCCGATGCTGCCGCATCGATTGTCCAACGGAATATGCTCCCTCCATCCGCGTGTGGATCGTTTGACATTGTCCTGCGAGATGGAATTCGATGAGAAGGCGAAGCTCGTGAAGCATGATGTATTCCCGAGTGTAATTCGTACTGTTGAGCGTATGACGTACACTAATGTACGGAAGATCGTTGAGGATGAGGATCCAGAGGTATCAGCACGCTACGCTTATTTGGTTGACAGCTTCAAGCTCATGAAGGAATTGGCGCTGAAGCTCCGCCAGAAGCGGATGAACCGTGGCGCAATTGATTTCGATTTTGTGGAATCGAAGGTATTGGTTGATGAGAAGGGCGTACCGACTGATATCATCAAGCGGGAACGTACGATTGCGGAGCAGATTATTGAAGAGTTCATGCTGGCAGCTAACGAGACGGTTGCGGAGCATTTCCACTGGCTTAGAGTTCCGTTCCTATACCGGATTCATGAAGAGCCGAATAGTGAGAAGCTGTTCAACTTCATGTCCTTCGCAGCGAACTTCGGATATGTTGTTCGAGGCAAGGGCAATTCGGTACATCCTCGTTCCTTGCAGATGCTGCTTGAGGAAATTGAGGGAACGCGTGAGCAGACTGTGATCAGCACGATGATGCTTCGCTCAATGAAGCAGGCGAAGTATGATGCGGAGATGACAGGCCACTTCGGACTAGCTGCTGAATTCTATTCGCACTTCACATCGCCAATCCGCCGTTACCCAGACTTGGTCATTCACCGAGTCATGCGGGAAGTAATGGATAATGGAGGAGCGTTGCCTGAGAAGCGCTTGGAGCAGCTACATGCACGCATGCCGGATATTGCACAGCAATCCTCAGAGCGTGAGCGGGTAGCCGTTGATGCAGAGCGGGATACAACAGCGCTGAAGAAGGCTGAATTCATGCTCGATAAGGTCGGCGAGGAATTTGACGGCATTATTAGCAGTGTGACAAGCTTCGGGATGTTCGTTGAGCTGGACAATACGGTTGAAGGGCTTATTCGACTAAGTGAATTGAATGATGATTATTACCACTTCCATGAGCAGCATATGGTGCTGATCGGGGAACGGACGGCAAATGTATTCCGTATTGGCGATGAAGTTCGTATTCGGGTAGCTCGTGTCAATATGGATGAGCATACGATTGATTTTGAGCTGATTGAGAGCAAGTCTCGCCATAACGGACGTGACTTCGGCTTCGACATCCGGAAGAAACGTGGTCGCGGTGGATTTGGTGCCGAAGGACGCGGTGGAGCTGGACGTAGCGACTATAAGGGCCGTAAGGATGGAAAAGGCGGCCGTCCAGGAGAACGCGACCGTGGTGGACAACCGCGAAATGGCCGCGATGCGGATAGAGGAGCAAGAGGCGGTCGTTCGGATCGATTGGGCGGTCGAGATAGTCGTCCGACAGAACGTTTCGATCGTGGTCGTCGTGCTGCAGATCAGCCTGCTGGTCAAGGTGCACGTGGAGACGGTCGTGTAGATCGGCACGCTGGTCAAGGCATGCCTGGAGCTGGTCGTGCTGATAGACGTGTCACTGGCATAGATCCTGCGGAACAGCAAGCTTATGAGCAGTATGGTGCTTCTTCCGGTCAGCATGTACGAGGTGGATACGGACGAAATCAGCACCAGCATGAGCATGAGGAGCACTTAGAGCAGGATACTCGTTATGAGCGTCACACACATGGTGATGCTGTGGAGCATGAGGCCGATGCATTTGCCGGGGATTGGTATAACCAAGGTGAATTCCGTGAGCAGCAGAGAGGCCGTCGTGGACGCAAAGGACGGCGCGAAGAGCAGGGTCGTGGAGTCAATCCATATGAGAAGTCATCAAGTGCACCTCAGCCACGCGGTAAGGGTGGCATTAACTTTGGCGCAGGCCAAGGGAATGCGGAGCGTCCAGCCCCAGCGAAGAAGGAGTATGATGACTCCAATTGGGTAGATCGTCTCATTGCAGATGCGGAACAAGAAGCAGATCGTCCACGCTCCTTCGACTTTGGCTCTGGCCGAGGCGGTTATGGTCGATCAGGTGGCAATGATCAGGGCGGTAGAAAACCAGGGCGTGATGGAGGCTCCTATCGAGGTAGCGGCACATCTGGCGGCAAGAAGGGGCGGAGAACGACGTCCGAAAGCGGGATCTTCATTGGTGAAGATGCGGCAAAGGCTCGTAATCAAGGCGAATCTGCCCACAAAGCAGCAAAGCAGAAGGGGAAAGCAAACAGCAAGACTGCAAAGTTTGTTCGTAAGAAGCGATAAGTTTTCCGTTTTCTAACAAGTAGAAATAACGGCTTTGGTTCCGCTTAAGAGCGGGACTGGGGCCGTTTATTATTTTCTGTGAGATGGAAGTTGGGGTTTCGATTTCAACGCTTAGGTGGGCATACGGACAATCAAACGGAATACATATGATACAATGTACATATCTTAAGAGACGCTGCTTTTTACTTCGTTAGAGAGGTGAGTAAGATGAGCCCTTCAGATATATCGATGTATCATGTTATGCTGCGTATGGTGCTTGCATTAGTGCTAGGTGGCTGTATTGGATTGGAACGGGAGAAGCGAAGTCAGGCTGCAGGGCTAAGGACGCACATGTTGGTGAGCCTCGGATCGGCGCTTGTCATGCTCATATCGGTATACGGATTCCCAGATTTAAGCGGTGATAATAAAGCCGCTGTGGATGTGGCGCGTATTGCGGCTCAGGTCGTCAGCGGTGTTGGCTTCCTTGGAGCAGGGACGATAATACGCAATGGAACTAGTGTGAAGGGGCTAACGACAGCTGCTTCCTTGTGGGTTTCGGCGGCGATTGGGCTTGCTTGCGGCTCTGGCTTTATTTCTGCGGCCTTATTCGGTTGTGCCTTATCTCTCGTCGCTTTGTGGCTGCTGAATAAGGTTGATATTAAAAATCGGGTTGCACATCGAATTCACGAGTTGGAAGTCGTTGTGGAGGAACGTGAAGGATGGCTGTCAGAATTGACAAAGGTTGCAGAGGAGCAGGGACTTACGGTACGAAGCATTCGCATGCGGCCGGAGCGCAATGTAGGGAAGTCGTGGACGAAGTGGCTTGGAGCGGGACAGGGCTCAGAACAGAAGGATAGAAGCGACCACTTGTCTGAAAGCGATATGGAAGTCGGCAGGGAGGGTGGCCACCCCGAAGACATGGATGATAAAGAGCGTACTTTGGCAAGTGCAAGACTTTTGCAAATTGAACTGAAGGTGCTGTCTGAGGATGTAAAATCGGTAGCCGTATGCTGCGAGGCGATACTTCGATTACAGGGAGTCTCGGATGTTCATATGTTATCGTAATTGGAGTTACTTTACGATTACGAGATATGAATTGAAGAACACCTTAAGCCAAACATAGTCTGAGCCCATTCTTGTCTGAATACATGTTGAGCCAATATGTTTCTTGCTTGAGTCGGGGGTGTTCTTTTTGGTACAATATACTTCTAAGCAACAAGCTATAGTGACGTGGTCTAGGGCAATTACTTCGTTCACTTGGTGATGATGTCATTGTCGTAACGTTGGAGGGCAATCATGGGTAAGAAGAATGATAATAAAGTTTTAGCCCAAAATAAGAAGGCGTCCCATGATTATTTTATTGAGGACACTTATGAAGCGGGCATGGTGCTGACAGGGACAGAAATCAAGTCGCTGCGCATGAGCAAAGCGAACATTAATGACTCCTTTGCTACGATTCGCGGTGGTGAGGCGTTTATTCACAATATGCATATTAGCCCATTTGAGCAGGGTAATCGACACAATCCTACTGATCCGACGCGTGCGCGCAAGCTGCTGCTGCACAAAGAGCAGATTAACAAGCTGATCGGGCAGACGAAGCAGGAAGGGTACACGCTCGTTCCCTTGAAGGTATACGTTCGTAACGGATATGCGAAGCTGCTGATTGGACTCGGTCGAGGCAAGAAGAACTACGATAAGCGTGAAACAGCTGCAAAGCGGGATGCGGATCGTCAAATTCAGCGCGCGCTGCGTGAGAAGCAGAAGTATTAAGGTTAGCTTGAGGCATAATGCGATTTTTTGCTACTGTTGTTAGCAGTATTCCTTGTTGGATCATTTGTACCAAGGAAAAGGCATGTAGCGTTGGCAACAAGTTGACTAACAACTTTCGTTTGAGTGTGTTATAATAAACGTGTCGGTAACGAACTACTGCACAGCATGGTATCGCTGCTGACCGAATACAAACATCATTGACAACTGAATAGTGTGGAAGGATACACTATCTGTGTCTTAACTAGATTCTCTTTAATTCAAGATTCTATTCCCCTGATGGGCGAGGTTCGCTTATCACTTATGGGGGCGTTCTTGGATTCGACGGGGATAGTTCGGGCTCGGGTAGCGGGTAGTGGGGACGCGTCCACTTCATCAACGCTAAAGCCATTTAAACGGCAAACAACAAACAAACTACGCTTTCGCAGCTTAATAACCTGTGAGCGTGCTTCTACTCTGCATCGCCCATGTGCCGAGATAGGGGCTCAACTTTTAGTGGGATACGCTGTCACATCTCCGCCTGGGGTGTGCTGAAGAAGACAATCAGGCTGACCCAAAGCATAGCCGGTTACGGGGCGATGCTCGGGTGACATCAAAACTGTGACTACACCCGTAGAAGCTCGTGTTGCGTTATCTTCGGACAGGGGTTCGAATCCCCTCGCCTCCACCAAAAACCTGAAAAAACCGACCGCGTGAGGTCGGTTTTTTGTTTTGGTGGAGTTGAAAAGGGGATTTGCCCCTGTCAGGGGTACGTTCCGCGCGCAGGTAGCGTAGGATATTGCTTCGAAGGAAAGTCATCAGCGGACGAGCACGGCATCGATATCCAACCGCTAAGAACGTCATCTGGGAATAATCTACGAAGCAAAGTTAATGGAGATATCGATTATCCCCTCGCCTCCACCAAAAACCTGAAAAAACCGACCGCATGAGGTTGGCTTTTTGCGTTAGTGGTGTAGCATGGGAGACGCCATTGTCAGGGGTTCAGTCTCACGCACAGGAGTGAGAAGCATCGGAGTAAGACTTCAACGTACAAACAGTATTTTTGCTGTTGCTAATAAGCGCGTCCACATACAATGTTTTCTTGCTATAGTTATTTATATATGAGTATTCATTGGTAACGCCGGTATCTTCGCTCATACGATAGAATTAAATATATTAATTTTAGATTGGTTGGTGAATCTGAATGAGCGAAAAATTCTGGTTAGTGGTACAATATCCATTGAAAAGTGCCAAAGGCAGTCAACGTGATCACTGGTTAAGAGATAAAGTAATGGAATATTTGGAGAAATCTCTAGCAGATGCTAACTTAGGCTATGTTGATGGCTCAGATATGGGGAAATGCATGTCCGACTCGAAAAAGTATGCTCTAAATATATTTTGTGTTGTTACGGAAGAAGAACGGAGTATTGCCCTGGTGAAACGAATTTTAAAAGATAGCAGGCTTGATTATACTCGTATAAAAATCGCTACAATGCCCTATGGAAAAGAAGAAACATACACTCTGAAATATACATATAAGAAGGGCGTTACTAATTTTTCACTATAGGATGAGACACCGACACTCCCTGTATGGCATGGCCAATGAATAATTTATACTTGAATATACATACATATTTTTTTGCAATACAATTTCTTTCCTCACTGATAAGCTTGAGACACACCAAAGGATGAGAGGAAGCGATAACGATGCAGGACATCAACAACGTTGTTTATCGCGTGCTATCTCCTGTTGATATCACATACCTACGCCATTTTCCTCACACAAATTATCGTTGTTTTATATTTTATCGTATACATTATCGACTTAGCTGATATTTTTCCGAAATCATTGGGTATGTCGGTTCATGAGAATGATCATCGGCTTATTCAAGTCCAAATGCTTCAACATCTTGATGAGAACTTTTCATAATTGTAGAAACTAGATTATTTACTCAAAGATGAACAAGGCTTCAGTACGTGCAATCAGAGTACTATTAATTACGTCTCAAATGACGTGATTTTCTAATTGTCGCGTTCAAATAAATCGGCAGATGAAAATAGGCACTATACCGATTTAAACCCTTTCATAATGAGATCCCAATGATGGTCTGAGCCTCTCCAATTCTTGCCTGGTGGAATTTTGACAGAAGAAACGCGCTGCAATCCCCAATCGTCATAAATGACGCCTTTTCCCCACTGATTATGGAAATTAACTATGAGTATCCTGAAATCTTTGTGCGAAATGCCATATAAAGCTTGTTCCAGGAGCCGCGCCTCAGAGCTTGAGGTTTCTGTACGAACGAAACAAACAGGGCCGGTTTTTATTGTTTTCAAAAATCTGGATACCCTACGATCCATTGTCTCTTTAAACTTGGGGTACAGCTGGTTGGGATTATAAGGAACGGGGAAATCATGATACGAATCTACATGGTATTCCGTATCACGTAAAACATAATGATTATCGACTATGTTTATAAGACGCAATTTGTCTAATTCCATAAATCCATTGAACCTTGTCTTGAGAAGATGTGAAATTTTCGAGGAAGGATAGGAAATGAACCAATCAAGTGGGCCACTAAATTTACGGAGTTTTAGTCTTCTTAATTGATGCGCAGTCTGGCACGTTGCTCCAAGGCTGATAAATGCATGGTAAGTTCCTCTGTTTTGATTCCAATCCAAAGACCGTCACCTCAAATTCATATAATTGGACGGGTACAAGGCATTTTCCCTATTCTATTCCTATTGTATGGGTATCTAGAAATTTAGCCTGTTCAAATGCCTAGATGAACATTTTTCGCTATGCCCAAAAAAGGCGAACATCCAATGAAAAAATCAAAAGGGTTGGAAAAGACAGGGGATAGGAATTAGGGATGAACGGCTGCAGAAAAAACTAAACAGCCTTAGCCCGATGGAGTACGAGCTAAGGCTGCTTAATCATTGTATTCTAATGTCTACTGGCGGGTTCAGTTCAGATCCGGTGGCTCTTTTTCAATTTTATTATTTAGCCTTTTTTAGCTGTTTTAAATTGACTACGTATTTCTTGGTACGTATCTGGAGCCGTGTTCTGTAGACTAAAATGCATGTAAACTTTATTTTCGGTAATCAGCGCAATCATTTCTTTATCGTCTGCCGATTGAATGAGTACTAATGATCCTTTTGTGTCTCCGTCATCATAATCAGCAGATTCTACAACCTTCGGATCCTTCAGCTGCTCGTCCTCCGGGAGCGCTCTCTTAGCACCAACACGGAATTTACCTTGCACATCAGGGTGTATACTCTCATCAACAAACTTCGTTTTGGCCTCTTTCGTTCCATTGTGGTAGTTTGTGACATAGGATAATGCCAGCTTCTCATCCGCAGATCGATCCTTCGAATCCGCAGCATTATTACTTGAGCATCCAGATAATATAATCACTGCGGCTAATAAAATAGATAGAAATTTTGTGATGTTCTTCATGTTTTCCCCCTTGAAATATAATACTATTCGTTAGTCTATCAGGTATAGGGGGTATTTGGTAGTAAAATCCAGGTCGTTTTCATTAAATTAAGTATCAATTTGTAAAAAATGATAGAAATAATAGATTTAGTATTCCTACAGGAAGCGATGGATTTGCTTCGAAGGAAAACAACAGCAGACGAGACGAGCACGGCATCGATTTCAACCACTAAGGACAATAACCTTCAAATCTCAGTACTACATATTAATATGGGGTTAATTAATGAAACAAGATAAAATTCACTTAAAACGCTCCACTGCATCCATAAAACGCCCATCCATTAGTCGAACGATGTGGTTCACGATCACCTCACAGGGTGTTTTCATCCCATCCTCAATCCAATCCAGCAGCGTTCCTGCAAAGGCATGACTGTAAAATTGAACGATGAACGTCCTGTCTTTTTCTGAAATCACACGGGAATCCGAAACTTCATTGATGACATTGCTCAGGAGTTCAAACAAAACCTGATTTAAAAACATTTCCAAATGCTCTTTTCCAAGAGAACGACATGTGTTCATGCAAAGCGCCTTGTTGCTCTCCACAAATTCTAAAATGATTAATAGCCCCTGCTGCCAAGTCGCATAGGATTTGTTATTCTGGATAGCACCTAGTGCCTCCGTTTTATATATCCATCCGAGCAGGTCATAAATATCCTGAAAATGATAGTAAAAGGTTTGGCGATTCAACTTGCAGGCTTCCACTAAGTCTTTAACCGTTATTTTATCTAAAGTCTTGGTGCCCAGCATATCCTTCAATGCATCAGCTAATGCATGCTTGGTGTACGGATGAATTGGAAACCTCTCCTTAGGATGCAATGTTTCTTATTATTCTACCATAACCGATGGATTTTTTAGACATATGGCTCCTGAAGTTTAAATTTTAGACACAGGGCTTTACCTGTCTATTTTTATTGCATTCATACTCTTATAAAGTGGAGGTGTCAGGACCACTAAAGGAGGTTATAAGGATGTATTATAGCAATGGTAACTATGAAGCTTTTGCCCGTCCAAAGAAACCACTCGGTGTTGATCAAAAATCCGCCTATCTGATTGGCTCTGGTCTTGCATCACTGTCCGCAGCCGCATTCCTTATACGGGATGGTCAGATGAAGGGGGAAAACATTCATATTCTTGAAGAACTCGATATTGCTGGAGGTGGATTAGACGGCATCTACGATGACGGTCGGGGGTTCATTATCCGCGGTGGCCGGGAAATGGAGAACCACTTCGAATGCCTGTGGGATCTATTCCGCTCTATTCCTTCACTTGAAACAGAGGGTGCATCGGTCTTAGATGAATTTTACTGGCTAAACAAAGAGGATCCGAACTTCTCCTTGCAGCGTGCTATTCTCAATCGTGGTGAGGATGCACATACCGATGGCAAATTCACACTTACTCAAACCGCTTCGATGGAAATTATTAAGTTGTTCTTTACTCCAGAAGAAGCGCTTGAAGATATGAAAATTACAGATGTCTTCTCGGAAGATTTCTTTAACTCGAATTTCTGGCTTTACTGGCAGACGATGTTTGCATTTGAGCCTTGGCATAGCGCGATGGAAATGCGTAGATATATCGCTAGATTCATTCATCATATCGGGGGATTGCCAGATTTCTCAGCGTTGAAATTTACAAAATACAATCAGTACGAGTCTCTTGCACTGCCGCTAATGAAGTATTTGCAAGGCCATGGCGTCACCTTCCAATATGCAACGACCGTAACGAATGTTGAGTTTGATATTACGGAGAACAAGAAAGTTGCTAAAAAGCTGGTCTATGTTCAACACGGACAAGAAAAATACTTTGACCTGACTGAAAATGATCTGGTATTCATCACGAATGGCAGCAATACCGAGAGCTCCACTTTAGGCGACAACAACACTCCTGCCATTATGAATACCTCCCTCGGGGGAAGCTGGGAGCTTTGGAAGAAGATTGCGGAGCAGGATCCTGCCTTCGGCCGTCCAGACAAATTTTGTGGCAACATTGCGGAAAGCAACTGGGAGTCTGCTACGGTTACAACGTTGGATGACCGAATCCCTCCTTACATCGAGAAAATTTGCAAGCGGGATCCATTCAGTGGCAAGGTCGTTACCGGCGGTATCGTGACAGTAAAAGATTCAAAATGGCTGATGAGCTTTACCTTGAACCGACAGCCTCACTTCAAATCGCAGCCAAAAGATCAGCTCGTCGTATGGGTTTACAGCTTGTATTGCGACGTGCCAGGTGACTACATCAAGAAACCGATGAAGGACTGCACGGGTATCGAGATCACGGAAGAATGGCTCTACCACATGGGCGTACCTGAAGCAGAGATTCACGATCTTGCCGTAAACTCCGCAAACTGTGTGCCTTGCATGATGCCTTATGTTACCTCTTACTTCATGCCAAGAGCTGCGGGAGACCGTCCGAATGTAGTTCCTGATGGTTGTATCAACGCTGCCTTTATCGGTAACTTTGCCGAAACACCGCGAGACACGGTATTCACCACGGAGTATTCGGTGCGTACCGCCATGGAAGCTGTATACACGCTTCTTGACATTGATCGCGGCGTGCCAGAAGTATTTGGATCCGCTTATGATGTCCGTGTGTTGTTGGATTCCACAGCGAAAATGATGGACGGCAAGAAGCTAATCGATATGGAACTGCCTCCAGCAATCCAATTAGCAGCAGTGACGGGTG
Source organism: Paenibacillus sp. NAIST15-1 (assembly GCF_001894745.1). Lineage (GTDB taxonomy): Bacteria > Bacillota > Bacilli > Paenibacillales > Paenibacillaceae > Paenibacillus_B > Paenibacillus_B suaedae. Next base: position 162,844 of record NZ_BBYF01000009.1, on the reverse strand, counting down.
TGCAAAAAGTTTCTCACACCAGAATCATGCAGCTGCTTAAAGAGTATAAGTTGATTTAAACATAGACGAAACGAGGAGTTCTGCCACTGGCAAGACTCCTCGTTTTTATGTCCTACGAACATAGCTGATAGTTAGATTAGCTCCCGATTGTTGTCGTTCTCCGTATAGATGGATATTAGAACGATGGCAGTTTCATCACCGATGTTTTTCACCAAATGGGGTGTACATGCGTTCCAACTGAAGGAATCACCTTTTTCAAATTCGGCCGCGTCTTCTCCCTGCTCCGCGTAGATTCTTCCCTCAATGACAACATGAACCTCCTCACCTTCATGCGCATGTGGAGCAATCCCTGTCGAAGCCCCTGGAGGAAACTCTACGACCATCATCCTTACGTTCTTCGTAGAGCTTAAGTGCTGCACTGTTAACTTATCAGAACCGCTTGTCGTAATGCTTCGCTCATCTTTACGAACAATATTCATCCGATCTTCTTTCTTTAATAGCAAGTAAGCTAAAGGTACTTTTAGTGCTTTTGCGATGTTTTCTAGAGTTGATATGGAAGGGGAAGTCTTATTCGTTTCCACTTGACTCATGAATCCTTGTGATAGACCAGTTTCTTCGCAGATCTGAGCAATAGTTATATTTTTTCGTTTTCGGATAGCACGTATTGTGGAGCCAATATCCATAGGACTGCACCTCTTTAATATTAGTGATAACAAATATAATTGTATATTAGCAATTTTTTTGTTGACACGCTACTTGCTTTTGATTAGTATTACTAATATGAATTTTATTTCTTTATGACTAATATTATTTTGAGGGTGATTTGTGTGACGAAGACAGCTGCTGTAACAATTATTATGCGTGTAGTGCTAGGAATCATATTTATGTTTCATGGTATCGCGAAATTTCAAATGGGCATGACTAATGTTGAGGCATGGTTCAGTTCCATTGGTATCCCTGGATTTGCGGCTTATATCGTGGCGCTGCTTGAGCTTGTGGGCGGTGTTATGCTGATAGCGGGATTGTTTACCCGTTATGTAGCGGCGTTATTCGTAGTAATGCTTATTGGTGCAATACTGACTGCAAAACTCTCCGCCGGACTTCTTGGCAATGCTCAAATGGCTGGCTATGAGTTGGATCTTGGATTTATGATGGTTTCTTTATACCTTGCAGTGGCCGACCGGTCGCCATTCTCGCTTGACCACATTATTATGGCAGGAAAAGCGTCTCAAAAAGGGTGGTTCAAATGACTCCGTTTTACCAATATGACGTTCACCTGCCTGCCAATGTAGTACCGAATAAGAAATACCCGGTTATTTTTACGCTGCACGGTAAAGGTTCTAATGAAGGAAATATGTTTGGCTTGGTAGCACCTATAAGTGATGATTTCATTGTCATTGGGATTCGCGGTAATCTACCGCTTGGTGCAGGATATCAATATTACGAACTGAAAAGTTTGGGCAATCCCATTCGAGAGATGTTTGATGAGGCGATAAAACAGCTCGAAGCTTTCATTCAATATGCGATGGATAAGTATCCAATCGATCCGGGCAAATGTTACTTGCTCGGCTTCAGTCAAGGCGCCATTTTATCCATGACGCTTGCACTTACAATGGGGGATCAACTAAAGGGAATTGTTGCGTTGAATGGATACATTCCTGACTTTGTAAAGACGGAATATTCACTTCGAAGTCTGAATAATGTATCGGTATTTGTCTCGCACGGTGAGTATGATTCCGTATTCCCAGTCAGAATCGTGCATGAAACGGCGACATATTTAAAGGAACACACGCAACGAATCACATTAAAGATATACCCGACCGACCATGGCGTTTCGGAAGAAAATCAACGTGATGTTCTGGATTGGCTTAGGCGGGATGCTGGTTTAACCATTAACAGGGAATAAAAGTTGTTTCGTTCACAATAAAACATAAACATTGGTTAAAAGAGGAGTTGTGTTAATGCCTGCTGTTAAGGAGTTTGATCCGAAAGTCATTTCTCTTCTACAAGAGAGAATTAAAATGATCAACACGGAAAACGGTGCCATTTATCTAGTCGGACCAATAAATCTTCCGATTAATTTGCAGGGGGAGACCGTTCAGTTTAAATGGTATTGCTGGTTGAATTGCAGCGAGGTAACGGAAGATTTTGAGCATATTGTTGCCAAATTATCAAATGTGAATTTAGCTGAATTTCAACAATCGAGTGTGCTGGTGCACGGAGACTTCGAGAATGCAGATCATGCTTTAATCCGGTTCCATTCCATTTGCCACACGGGGGATATTTTCGGCAGCAAACGCTGTGATTGCGGATATCAGCTAGAGCAGTCATTGGTGCATATTGCCGAACATGGAACTGGCGCGCTGTTTTATCTTGCCAACCACGAAGGCAGAGGGATCGGGCTTTTCAGTAAAGCGCTGGCTTATATCCTTCAGCAAAATGGTTACGATACCGTAGATGCCAATCTTAAACTTGGATTTGTTGACGATGCCCGTGACTATAGTGATGCGATACAAGTATTAAATGTCCTTCGGACCAAACCGGTTACACTGATAACCAATAACCCTAAAAAGATTGATGCGCTTCGAAACGCAGGCATGGCAGTGGAAGATCGGGTACAGCTTTGGGGGGATGTATCGGAATATAATGAAAAATACTTAAAAACCAAAATCGTGCGGTCGGGACATATAAACGAAGGGAATGGCTCCTGCAACAATGATGAATAACCATGAATTCTATATGCGGCTGGCCATACAGAATGCAAAGGCCATGAAGGGGCAGACTGATCCCAACCCGCTTGTAGGGTCTGTGATTGTCAACGAAAACCGCATCGTGGGCATCGGAGTTCATATGAAGGCAGGCGAACCCCATGCCGAAATCCATGCGATCCGCATGGCTGGAGAGCTTACGCGGGGAGCGACCATCTATGTGACGCTTGAGCCTTGTTCCCATTATGGCAGAACAGGGCCATGCGCAGTTGCTATTGTTGAAGCAGGCATTAAAAAAGTGGTGATCGCAGCACTTGACCCTAACCCGCTCGTTTCGGGGAGAGGGGTGGATATTCTCCGGGAGGCAGGAATCGAAGTCATCACGGGAGTATGTGAAGAAGAATCTTACCAAATGAATGAGGTTTTCAATAAATTCATTGTACAGCATATTCCGTTTGTGACTTTAAAAACAGCAATCACGATGGATGGGAAAATCAATAGCTACTCTTCCGATAGCAAATGGATTACTTCAGAAGCAGCTCGGGAAGATGTCCACGTTCTCCGTAATCAGAATGCCGCGATCCTAGTTGGCGTCAACACGGTGCTTACAGATGACCCCGAGCTTACAACAAGGCTGCCTAACGGTAGGAATCCGATACGCGTGGTTTTGGATTCCTCTTTACGGTTACCTTTGGGGGCTAAGGTAGTTACAGATGGAGAAGCTCCTACTTGGGTGTTTACAACAACTTCTCATGACGCCGAGAAGAGGGCGGCATTAGAAAAGGCAGGCGTTAAAGTCTTTGTTACGGAACAGACGGGCAGGGTCAATCCAACCGAAGTTATTCAGCTTTTGGGCAGGGAGATGATCTCTTCCGTTTTGATAGAAGGCGGTAGTGAAATCAATGCAGCCTTTTTTGAGAATAAACTCATCGACAAAGTCATTATTTACATGGCTCCAAAGTTGATAGGTGGTCGGAATGCATCGTCCTTTCTCGGCGGGACAGGGATCGAAAAGATGAGTGGCGCTGTAGAGCTTCACAATGTCAGTGTGCAGCCCTTAGGTAAAGATTTTAAATTTGTGGGTTACCCATATGCAAAAGCCCAGTACCGGTAAGGGACTGGGCCGCTATTTTCTTCTCTAAAAACATGTAAATGACACAATGCTTCTTAGATCGACTCCCGTATACATCCATCCAAAACCGGTCCACCTAAAACCTGCAACGGATCTACGTCCAACAAAGGTTGGGAAGAACCAGAACGAGTTCCCATTTCTCAACCACACATACGTGTTGCGGAATAAACAACCAGAAATAGCTCCAGGATCGATGGCGAACGCTGTAGCAGCGGGTTGTGGTGGTGCAAATTGTGGAGGAGGGGAGGATGGTGCCTGCTGTATTCCTTGTGGTCCTTGAGGCGATACAAATGCCATAAGATTTCACTCCTTAGATTAGGCTTGATCAGGCCTATATTAATGAAATGGCGAGTAAATTGAACAGCACTAGGGGCAAGACGAAATCATTTTGGAAACCAGGAACAAAACCGCGACTAGCCCCATGGCTTGGAAGTCGTAAGTATAAAATTCCTCTTTCACAGTGGATAAGTACCCCTTCAAAAACATCGCCATCCATCGTCTCCACTAGAACAAGTTTATTCATATGGTTGCGGCATATATTTCCTATGTGATCTTGAATGGATCTTACGTTATGCATAGTCGTTGGATCCATTCGATACAGTGTTTGTTCTTGTTGCCCCTGTTGTTGCAAGCTCATAGTCGTGACCTCCAATTTAGATTTGTTCATTTTCTCCATCGTATGCAGATGCCTATAGGGGAGTGACGATTTGTGGATGGGATTGATAACATTGGTCGATTTCAAACCCAAAGGTAGTCATCGTAGGATAAGCTTAGGCAGCAAGTCCAATGGAGAAGTCAATAGTCCCCTCGCCACCATGAAGTCAAACCAGAATTCAGAAGATGACAGAAGTAAATGGTGTAAAAATGAAATGGACATATGTCCATGTAATTAAAAAGGGGTTTGGTCTGTTTTAGCACACCCTTGATAAAGGGGAAGAGAAAATGAATGGCAGAATGATTGTTTTTCTATTAATCAGCTTCGTCTTAGATTCGCATCTCTCACGTATATAAAATAAGATCCACATAGAAAAACCCGACCTCTCAAGCGGCCGGGTTTTTCTATGTGTAAAGGAAAAAATTCTATTTTGCATTCTTATCTGGCTGATGAATCCCAAAAGTATTTCCCTCGGTGTCAATATAATACCCCTGCCATGCCATTCCGGGTAGTGCATGCTTCGGCAATGCGACTTTGCCTCCCAACTTTAGAATTTTTGTTTCAGTAGAATCGTAGTCTTCCACTCCCATTGTACATGCATAGCCATTCAAAGGCTGACCTGATTCAGGGGTAGTGCCTTTACGTTGCATCAAAGCCCCGTTAATGCCCAGTTCATTTGCATCCCCAGTCGTAGCTCCGAAATAGGGCATTCCAGCATAATCGCTCCAATCCTCAAATGTCCATCCAAATACCTCTCCATAAAACTTCTTAGCACGTTCCATGTCATCTACATGAATTTCAAAATGAACGATTCTGCCCATGATTACCTCCTACGTTTTGATTTTCTAAAATCCTATTATGCATGCTTTTTGATTCCCCTAGATCATTATTGTAATTACCCAAAAAAATAATACATTCCATAATAAAATCAGTTAGGGATTTACCTGTTTACAGGCGTATAAAGAAATGCTGGAGGATCTAAGATTGGCTTCTGTTCACTTTGTTATTAATAAAATATGTGTCGTAAGATTCCTTGAACGTGTATCCCAGCTTTTTTGCTAGCTCAACAGACTCAGCATTCGCCGCATCCCAACTCGGGTATTTCCCTCTATCCAGACAATCTAAAATCAGTACAGAGGCAACAGTTGCTGCAAGTCCCTTCCTTCTATGGTTAGGGTGACTCGCAATTTCGATCTCGATTCCGTCATCATAGATGCTAAATGATGTTGCCGCAGAAACAACCTGCCCTTTATGTAAAATAGCATACCCGATTCCTCTTTCCATAAAATCATCAATCGAATCAAACTGACTGACAAAGTCTTCTGAGAGCTCATGGAAGGAAGGGGCGTTAGCTATCTCTTTATCAATTTTTTTAATTTCATATTCTTCAGGTAATGCAGACAGTAGATTCTGTATGTGTGCTCTATCTAAATCCACAGAATCTTTTTTAAATCTGAATCGCTGAAATTTCTCATAGGATCCTTTGTAAACCGTTTCTATCCGCTTTTTCCACCCATCCGAATCAACAATTGCAAGCGTAAATTCAGGAAGATTGTGAAGTAATTCTTCAGATTCTTCTGCGCTGGGGTTCCCCGCATAAAACACAAAAATCCCCACAGTGATTTGAGCAACAGTTGGATTTTCAAGGTTGTCTACCCAAGCATCACCCATATGTCCTTGGAGATAGGAGAGAACAATCGTGCTATCCATATGTTCGAACATAGGTACCAATTTTTCTCTTACATTGTGATCTGCTTTATAAATCATTCAATTCCTTCTTTCTAATAATAGTTTCCTGTATTACCATATCATGCACCCAGAGATATTACTATATTAGGATTCCGGCCATGGCCAGTTAAGCAGCTGCAAAAATACGAAAAGGGGATATACAGGTCATTTCACATGACTTGTATATCCCCTTTGTATGAGAACTGTTCAACTTGTTATGTACAAATTAGAACAGCTTCTTGATCGAATCAAAAACGCCGCTGGCTTTATCTACGGTCAATTTCGCTTTTACACCCTCGATTAATGCATTGATCTGATCATTTGGCAGGTCAATCCCTATTACAGATTCGATCGCCGAGACAGGATCACTCATAAATTTAGATGAGAAGTCCGGATCGTTTTTGACTTTTGCAACGACTTCTTCAATTTTTGCTTTGATATCCATGTGCAATCCCTCCTTTGGATTTGTACTATTTTCATTCTTCGCTATTATACTAGAACTTATTCGTTAAGTAAAAAGCGGGGGAGTGTTTGGAAAAAGATATGGCGCCAACTTCGCTGCAATCACTTGGTGACCCCTGTTGTTCGGGTGTATCGGCAAAAATCCGCCCAGTGCATCTTCAATCTTTCCATGTTGAAATCCATAGATAAGCTCGGCCTGCTTCCCTTCAAACCACTTATGAGCGGGAGCTACCGTAACATCAAAATGACGGGAAATTTCACTGATTAGAAGATTTAATTTGCTTACCGCATCAACGGCAAGAGGACTTTTGGGAAATGGATTGTATTGGGTGCAGCAAACGATTCGAGCACAGCTTCCTGCTTGAATTTGAGTGAAAATGGAACTTAAATTCCGTTCATAGTTTGCAATCATATGTTTTACTTCCGGTGCTGTTTTAGATCTAAGCGCGGCTAGTGCCGTGTTCGCTAAGTCCACCCCGCCAATCCATACCGAAACGACAGAGGAATGACTGATTACAGGAGCCCCGCGCCAAATCAAAGCATCCAATAGATCATAGCTGTTCCAACCAGGCTGAGCCAGAACAAAGCCTTGGGCTCTGCATGATTTTGAATGTAACGCAGAGACGATCAATCGGGGATAAGACTGTGCTAGTGAAGAAGCATTTTCCCCAAATGTGATGGAGTCCCCAAGAGCCGTATAGATCATAATGATATCACCCGTTCCACTCTTTATCATAAAGACAACGTCAACCACCAGATGAAAACAATAACAATGATAACGTTTGACTGAATGCTCGTGTATTTTCGTCACATACAGCCTAGAAACATTATATTGCGGCTGCGTATTAGTTGTGAGTCAGGAATGTATGATTCGGAATGTAGAGGTAAAGGTGAGAGTGGTCTGTACCTTTCTAAAAATTAGTAGAGCGGAATGACCATTTTATGGTATCTTATTTTTGTGATTGATGTCATTAGCTGGGGGATACCTAAGGATGATCGGGAACGCGACGGAGAAAGAACGTACTATTTTTGATCATGTCGGAAGCACAATTAAGACAGAAGATCGAGAGATTCGAATCCTTGCCAAATATGAGGAGCCCTTGGTTATGGTATTAGGAAATGTCCTTAGTAATGAAGAGTGCGATGAACTGATTGAACACTCAAGAGATCGGCTGCAGCGCTCCAAAATCGGAGAAGACCGTTCGGTCGATCAAATTAGAACGAGCAGTGGAGTATTTTGTGAAGACAGTGAGTCGGTCGCAAGGATTGAGAAGCGAATCGCTCATATCATGAATATTCCGATCGAGCATGGTGATGGTTTGCAAGTGCTGCTCTATACCCCCGGTCAGGAGTATAAACCGCATTATGATTACTTCGCTGAGACGAGTCGGGCAAGTGGCAATAATCGAATTAGTACACTAGTTATGTATCTGAATGATGTGGAGGAAGGCGGAGAAACGACCTTTCCTAAGCTTAATTTATCCGTGTTCCCTAATAAAGGCATGGCGGTCTATTTCGAATATTTTTACAGTAATCCTGAATTAAACGAACTTACCCTGCATGCAGGTACACCTGTAAGCAAAGGCGAAAAGTGGGTCGCCACGATGTGGATGAGAAGACAAACCTTTCGAATTTCATAGGTTTGGAAGGAATGCCCTTGCCCTTTGCCGAAATACTCCTTGATTACATACAAATCATTGGATTCGGAGGGATAGGTTATGTCAGTAATCATCACAACAGGTGATCTGAAAAGAAATTATGAAGTGATTGATACCATATTCGCGATGGATTCTCACAAAGAAGGCTATTATAAATCTGCAGACCCTAATTTAGCCTTTGAGGGAGTTAAAAATCAGTTAAAGAAAAAATGTGAACAATTGCGTGGGGATGCTGTGATAAGTTGTCAATTTGAATATCGTGTAGCTGTTTCTGATAGTTTGATTGGCAAAAAGCAGGTTATGGAGATTTTTTCTTACGGTACAGTAATCCGGTTTTTGGATAGATGATGAAGACGAAATAGTGGTTGCTTTACAAAAGGCTCGACCTGATTAGGTCTGAGCTTTTTTAATACCCAACAAAAGCGTTAAGGGATACTTATTAAACCCTTCCATGTATTCAAATTTTTTAGGGCAAAAGTCCTTTTTTAATAGATTGGTTTATGTTAACATCTAACAGACAGGCAGTCGGTCTACTAAAGAAAGAGGTATATGGATGAGAATTGTAAAAGAAGCCGAAGAGCGTAGAAATGAAATTCTTGACGCAGCGGATGAGCTTTTTGGCCTGAAAGGCTTTGACGGTGCAAGTACAAACGATATCCTCGATAAGGTCGGGATTGCACGTGGAACCTTATATCACCACTTTAAATCGAAGGAGGATATATTAGACGCGCTGATCGAGCGGTACAATGTCCGTCTATTAGGTGCGGCGCAGGATATTGCTGCTGACAAGAGCATCCCTGTAGTCGAGCGTATTATCCGTGTAGTCATGGCACTGAACATAAGCGGCGGGAGCAGCAAGGAGATAATGGAGCATATTCACAAGCCGCAGAACGCACTTATGCATCAGAAAATACAGAAGGTCATCATTAACGGCGTTACGCCGATACTGGCGGAAATTATCCGCGAAGGCATCCAGGTGGGCATGTTCCATACGCCGTTCCCATATGAATGCATGGAGATGATCGTGATCTATGCAAATACCGTGTTGGATGATGATGTGGTTGAATTGACGGACGAAGAGCGGATGTTACGTATGCAGGCATTTGTTTATAACATAGAGAGACTGCTTGGGGCTGCAGAGGGAAGTCTCATTCACACGATGAGGATGTTCGGAAACATAAACGGAAAACATGCCGAGTAGTTAAATAGAACTACATTATTCGGAAAAAATGTGAATTTTTTCTTGAGATCATGAAGGTTTCGTATCCGACCAAAACGTCCTAGTTTCAAACAGAGCCGGAACATATAAGTTCTCGTTCTATCATCAGGGAAGATAGCCATATGACTAGTGACAGATAACAGGGAAGGGTTGCTTAGGTTACTTATGAACATCGCTGACTTATTGCTGCAATTTTGTTCTGCATGGCTTTTGTGATTCTGTACGACTTGAAATCGGCTAAGAAGTTCGAGGAACAGAGGTGACGTATGCATTTCAGGATAATCCGTAATGACATGTTGAAGAGCAAGGCAATAACCCTGACAACGATGATATTTGTTGCCGCTGCGGCAATGCTTGTCTCACTGGCGGCAATTCTCATCGTCAATCTAACAGGCGCGTTAGACACACTTATGATTCAGGCGAAAACGCCGCATTTTATGCAGATGCACTCAGGTGCACTTAACACAGCACGGCTGAATGCTTTTGCGGAGCAAGATGCTAATGTTGAAGACTTTCAGGTGCTTGAGTTTTTGAATATGGACGGCTCGCAAATCCGCTTTGGCAATGGTTCACTTGCTAATAGTGTGCAGGACAATGGTCTTACTGTCCAGAGCGAGAAGTTCGACTTCCTCTTGAATCTTGACGGCAGTCCTATCCAAGCATCCGATGGAGAACTGTACATTCCGATCAGCTACATCAAGGACGGAATCACGAAGATTGGCGACAAGGCGAACATAAGCGGGAAGGAGTTCACGGTTGCGGGCATGCTTCGAGATTCGCAAATGAATTCCTCGTTAGCTTCTTCGAAGCGAATGCTGGTCAGCGAGCATGATTATGAGGAGTTAAAACATGCAGGGAACGTCGAGTATTTGATCGAGTTTAGACTCAAGGATTTGTCTAAGACGAGTGAATTCGAAACGGCTTATGCCTCTTCTGGACTTGAAGCGAACGGGCCAGCGATTACATATTCTCTCTTCAAAACACTTAACGCGATTTCCGACGGGATGATGATAGGGGTGATCCTTCTAGTCAGCGTACTTGTTGTAGCAATCGCATTGATGTGCATCCGCTTTACACTCCTGGCGAAGATCGAAGACGATTACCGAGAGATTGGCGTGATGAAGGCCATAGGGCTCCGCATTGCCGATATCAAGGGAATTTATCTGGTGAAGTATGCGGCGATTGCAGCGGCAGGCTGTGTGCTCGGTTATGCACTTTCTTTTGTATTCAAAGGGATGCTCCTTGAAAATATCCGCATGTATATGGGAGAAAGCGAGAACACTTCTCTTGCTATGCTGTTCGGGGTAATCGGCGTACTGCTTGTATTTGGGGCAATTATTGCTTTTGTAAATGGAGTGCTAAGACGCTTCCGGAAAATATCCGCTGCCGAAGCCATTCGATATGGAACCTCTCAGGAAAAGGCCTCGGGCGCAAAACGCTTCAATCTGAGTAACAACAAACTGTTCCATACCAATGCTTTTCTTGGTATCAAAGATGTGCTTGCGAGGAAGAAGCTATACGTTACAATGCTTGCCGTGTTGGTGATTTCGGCATTTATCATCATCGTTCCTCAGAACCTCTACAACACCATTTCCTCAAAAAGCTTCATCAAATATATGGGGATAGGCAACAGCGATATGCGCATCGATATACAGCAGACTGACCATATGTCTGAGAAGGCAGCTGAAATGCTCAAAACAATGAGCAACGATAGCGCGATCTCCAAGTATGCGGTACTCACAACCAAAACATTTAAAGCTAAGATGGAGAATGGCTCGGAGGAAAGGGTAAAGATCGAGCTCGGAGACCATTCCGTATTCCCAGTGCAATATTCGGAGGGTACGGCTCCACGTGTAGAAGATGAAGTGGCGCTGTCGGTGATGAACGCCAAAGAGCTCGACAAAAAAGTCGGCGATACCATGACTCTAGTGATAGAGGGGAAAGAAAAAAATCTCAAGGTAAGCGGCATTTATTCTGACATTACCAATGGAGGCAAAACCGCAAAGGCGGTGTTTACCGATCAGTCGGCAGAGATGATGTGGGTTGTGATCAGTGCGGTAATTGCTGACAAATCGCTTATCGGTAGTAAAGTTTCAGAATATGCGGATAAATTCCCTTTTGCAAAGGTGTCAGACATCGATGAGTTTATGGCACAGACATTTGGCTCGACAATCAGTGCTGTTGGCAAGGCATCCTATTCCGCAATTGCCGTTGCGTTGTTGATAGCGGTACTGGTTACCTTGTTGTTTATGAAACTGCTTGTTGCAAAGGATAGATACTCCATTGCCGTTATGAAGGCATTCGGTTTTACAAATTCGGATATTCAGGCGCAGTATGTGACGCGTTCCGTGTTCGTGCTGATTGTGGGCATTGTCCTTGGAACGCTTCTAGCCAATACGCTCGGAGAGATGCTTGCGGGGGCAATGGTCTCTTACTTTGGGGCGTCGGCGTTCCAATTTACGGTCAATCCACTGTCAGCGTATCTGCTTAGCCCACTAATGATGATCGGTACTGTGCTTATCGCAACCATCATCGGTACATCGAGAGCAGGGCAAATCAAAATTTCCGAAAGTATAAAGGAGTAGGCATATGAAGAAGATCATTATCGGCGATCAACTCGTAAAATCTTTCGGCGAGGGTGATGAGAAGCGCAATGTTCTCGACGGTGTATCCGTTGAAATCAATGAAGGCGAATTCGTCGCGGTCATGGGACCTTCAGGATCGGGAAAATCAACACTGATGTTCGCACTGAGCGGAACAGATGGCGTAAATGGCGGTAAAGTCATCATGGACGATAAGAATTTAGCGGAGATTGGCGAGAACGAGTTGTCTGATATACGCAGAACAAAAATGGGGTTCGTGTTCCAACAGCCGACGATGTTGAAAAACCTGAATATCCTCGACAATATCATTCTTCCCTCTATGAGGGACAATCGAAAGAATGCTGCACAAATTACGGAAAAGGCAAGGGCACTCATGAAGAGGGTGGGCATTGCGGAGCTAGAAAAGCGCGACATTACACAAGTGTCGGGTGGTCAGCTTCAGCGTGCAGGGATATGCCGTGCGCTTATGAACAGTCCCAAAATTATTTTTGGTGATGAACCTACGGGTGCGCTTAATTCGAAGTCGGCACAGGAGATTATGGACATCTTTTCTAAAATCAACGAAGCAGGTACTGCGGTCATGCTTGTTACTCACGACGCCAAGGTTGCGGCACGGACGGAGCGCATTATGTTCATGCGTGATGGAGCGATTGTGAGCGAGTTGAGTCTCCCTAAGTTTACGGGGATAGATATGGACGGCAGGATTGAGCAAATTACAGTGAAGATGAGGGAAGTTGGCATCTAATTTGTCGGTTCTCGATAGACATACAACGTCAATTGCATACTTATATATGGTAGTTACGGGAATTCACATGCACCAGAATTGAGTATAAGGGGGCAGCTGCGTTGACGGTTATAGAAACGAATCGATTAATTCTTCGCAAGTTGACTGTGGATGATGCAGAGTTTATATTACGACTCTTGAACGATGAAGCGTGGCACCGATATATTGGCGATAGAGGGATTAGAACGGTTGAAGGTGCGCGTGACTATATTGTGAGTGGTCCGATGGAGAGCTATGAGCGACTAGGTTTTGGTTTGTTTTTGACGGAATTGAAGGAAGATTCGACTCCTATCGGATTGTGCGGACTTATCAAGAGGGACTCCCTGACAGATGTGGACATCGGCTTTGCCTTCCTCCCTGAGTTCCGTGGGCGGGGATACGCCTACGAAGCGGCTGCCGCAACATTGGAATACGGTCGAACGACGCTTGGTTTAGAACGCATAGTAGCCATCACCACGATAGACAACGAACGATCCGGTCATCTGTTAGAGAAAATCGGAATGAAGTTAGAGGGGCACGTTGCTACAAATAAAGAGGAACTGAAATTGTATGCTTCTTGCTTCTCGAGGAAGTCGGAGCAAGAACAGTAGACCTATGACGATTTAGGTAGATCAGAGTCTTTATACATTCAAAAGGAGCTCTTCCAAATGGACGAAGCTCCTTTTTGCATAGGAAGGTATTAATTTCATCGCAGTCAATTGGGTGTGCTATATTACGGGGTTGATCCCTGGCAAAATCAAATAAAATGATGTCTTGATAGAGTAGGTAAACAAAAGTATACAAAAGTAATGATTAATCTATTTGAATAGGACAGAAAGTCTCTTATTTTAAAAGTAAGCGCTATCATATACGTGGGTTTTATCAGTTGAAAAGGGAGGGAGATATGAAACCGCAATAATATTCAATCAAATTACATGCTTACCGAATTTGATGACATTCATAATCTTACATATAGAAAGGGAGTTCAATTAATGAAAAAGAAATGGTTATCCATCGTAATGTCTACGGTGTTAGCCCTCTCAATGATGGTTCCATTAGTACAGGCGGAGGAGGCGAATACGTCGTTGCCAGCGAGTGAGCAATATACGGCGCAGCAAGCTGCTGAACCTCAGCAAGGGGAGCGCAATCTGGCTCTAGGTCTCCCTTATGAATGGTCGCAAGCACCAGAAGCAGGGTATGCTGATGATGGCTATAAGCTGACAGATGGCAAGTACGGCAAGGTCACGAAGTCAGACCCGGCATGGGTCGGACATTTGAAGAAGAGAACGCGTGAAGTGGTATTTGACCTCGGCGAGAATAAATCAATCTCATCCGTTAAGGCTCATTTCTTGCAGGATTGGCCGAACAACAATGTCCTTTTACCGTTGACCGTGTCTATTTACGTATCGGACGATAAGGAAAATTGGGGTTTGTTATCTCATAATGCACTCCAAACGTTATGGATAGACGGACAGCATGAAGAGACGTTTGAATGGAAGGGCAACAAAGAGGGAATCAAGGATCCGAACAAAGAAGGATTGGCGTACGGTGGCATCGCTTATGCACGTTATGTGAAGATAAGCTTCATGATGCATAACAGGGCGATGACGTTAGTCGATGAAGTTGAAATTCTAGGCGAAGACGGCAAGGTGCAAGGTGCAGATACTGTTCCTACGCAGACACCAGCCTTCCAAGCACCAGGAGAAGCGACTGCCGGAATTAGCGATCTTGGGCTGCTGTACAACGGGCACTATGCGAATGGCAAGGGTGATTGGTCGAAGGAGCGCATCATTCCGAATATTAGCTATGTAGATGAGGCAGGCAATCCGAAGGATTGGCTGTTCGATGGAGTTCTCTATCTTGGATTAGATACACCAATGGGCCGTAATTTGGGACTGAACAGCAAGCTGGACGACTGGAAATGGTACTTAGAAAAGACATTTGCAGCGCAAGGCGATATGTATCAATTAAATGAAGCGACCAAAGAAGTCGGGGTGAAGCTGAACGATCCTAACCGTAAAACGAAAGTCGTGTATATGATCCCATATCCAGCAGAAGGCATCGCTGACTTCGGTGATATTGGCGATGGCAACTTGAGCTTCAGCGACTCGATCGGTGTGGAACAGGCACTTGCTAACCGGGTGAAGGCCGTTCACTGGTGGCTGGATCAAGTGAAGCAGAAGTGGGCTGCTGCCAACTACTCCAATTTGGAGCTTGTCGGCATGTACTGGTTAGATGAGCAGATCAGCACACATAGCAAGGGACCAGATCTGCTTCGTGCAACAAGTGCCAAGGTGCATGACATGGGCATGAGGCTGTTCTGGGTTCCGTTCTTCTCCGGATACAAGTCATTCCTGTGGAAGGATGTTGGCATCGATAATGTGGCTTACCAGCCAAATTACTTCTTCGAGGATGACATCGACCCTGAGCGCTTGCCGGACGCAGCGTACTTAGCGAAACAGCACGGCATGGGCATGGAGCTGGAGTTTGATGACCGGATGCTGACGGATAACCATTTCCGTGAGAAGTATATCGAGTACTTGAACAACGGCGCAGAAACTGGGTTTATGCAAAATGGTTACAATGCTTACTATCAGGGCAATGACGCTGTATATAATACAGCCGTAAGCAAGGATCCATCCAATCGGATCTTGTATGATTGGCTGTACCAATTCGTGAAGGGCACATACAGCGTGAATAGCGGCGTTCCTTCCGATGCTGACGTACAAATGAACGGAAAGCCGTTGGAGAGCCATACAACAGTGCCGGCCACAGAGACGGTGCAATTTACATGGCAGCTCAAGGATGACGACGGAAGCGGCATTATTAAAGTTACTGCGACATTCGACGGCAAGCCGTACACAGCAGGTACGCCAATTAACTTTGCAGGCAAGCTTGGCAAGCATGAACTTACGGTTACGGTGACTTCGGGCAAATCGAAAAAGACAACTTATATCATTGATGCTGGGACAAATGTGGATCTCATCAAAACATTAGTTGATCAATTCGAGCAAGAGAACCAGTTCAAAAATCCGGGGGCGGCTCGCTCCTTGCAGGCTCATTTGGATAATGCGAAGAGATTCGAAGGTAATGATGAAAAGTTCAATAAGTTTATCAAGATGTTCAATGCAATGCTGGAGTTCCAGAAAATCAAAGGCCACATTGCAGATGGTGCTTACAATACGCTGAAGGATAATGCTTACTACCTTCTTGGCAACTTGGCGGAAAATAAGGCGGTTGAAGCTTCCTCGGTAGAGAGCAATAGCCCGAATTACATGCCGCAAAAAGCAGTGGACGGATCCCCTGCTACGAGATGGGCAAGCAATTATGTAGATGATTCATGGTTCACGGTTGATCTTGGCGAGGTGAAGGAGTTCGATACGATCCGCATTGATTGGGAATACGCTCGCGCCAAAACATACAGAATCCTCGTGTCTAACGATAAGAAAGAATGGGTAAATGTCACGACAAAGAACGATGGAATCATTACGGCTCAAGATGGGCGGGACACAATTCACTTCACGCCAACAGAAGCGAGATATGTGAAGTTCGAAGGAATTCAAAGAAACACGGACTATGGCTACTCCTTCTATGAATTTGGAGTATACAATATTTTTGGAGCCGATGGCATGAAGACGCTGGAAAGCTTCGAACCTACAATGTAAAGCCATAACAGACAGAGAGGGCGATATCTCCTCACTGACTGTATACCATTTAGCAAAAAGCCACTTGGCTCATAAGAAAATAAGCCGCTCGAATGGCAGATGCAGGTCTGCCATTCGAGCGGCTTCTTCACGTTAATTCCATTCGCTCGTCAAATATTTCTCTGTCAGCACAGACAGCATGTGAATGCCTACCTCGTTCTGACCGCCTTCTGGAATAATCAGGTCAGCGTACTTCTTAGAAGGCTCGATAAATGCATCGTGCATCGGCTTGACCGAAGTCAGATACTGGTTGTAGACCGAATGAATCGTCCGACCGCGCTCTTCAATGTCGCGAAGTACACGGCGTAGAATCCGTACATCTGGATCGGTGTCCACAAATACTTTAATGTCGAGCAATTGACGTAAATTTTCATCGAACAGCACATGAAGCCCTTCGATGATGATGATATTATTCGGCTTCAGCTCTACCGTCTCATCCGTGGAACGGGCATGAACGGTAAAGTCGTATACCGGTGCATAAGCAGTTTTGCCTTGCTTGAGCAGGTTCACATGCTCAAGCAGCAGCTCGTTGTCGAATACGAGCGGGTGGTCGAAGTTAATTACTTCGCGTTCAGCCATGCTGAGGTGAGAATGATCTTTGTAATAGTTGTCTTGGGAAATGAATGTGACTTTATCTGATCCAAGACGGTCAATGACGGACTTGGCAACCGTTGTTTTGCCGGATCCGGTGCCTCCGGTGATACCGATAATGAGCATGGTGATTCACTAAACCTCCCTAACAAAATAGCGGGTGCAATTACAGTATTTTAACACAGCTTTCTGTTTTTTACACCTTTGTACGAATTAACAGTGTGAACGGATATCTTGTTTGCTAGAAATGTCTGAATTTTACCGGAAAAATCGCCAATATAACTAGCTAAGAATTGAAATTCAAAAGTTTTCATATTTGCCCAAGCTCTCTCGAAAAGATATAATTATATGGAGTATGCATACTTTATGCGGAAAGAGAGCGAGATACAGTATGGGGCGTAAATGGAATAATATTAAGGAAAAAAAAGCATCTAAGGACACGAATACGAGTCGTATATATGCGCGTTTCGGCAGAGAGATCTACGTTGCAGCGAAGCAAGGCGAGCCTGATCCCGAGCTGAACCAATCATTGCGATTCGTGGTTGAACGTGCCAAAACATACAATGTACCAAAGGCGATCATTGATCGCGCGATCGAGAAAGCAAAGGGCGGCTCCGATGAGAACTATGATGAGCTTCGCTATGAGGGCTTTGGTCCAAGCGGTTCCATGGTGATCGTAGACGCTTTGACCAATAACGTGAATCGCACTGCTTCGGAGGTTCGTTCCACATTTAACAAAAATGGCGGAAGTCTCGGCGTAAGCGGCTCTGTAACGTATATGTTCAGTCCGACGGCCGTTATCGGTCTGGAAGGCAAGAGTGCAGACGATGTTCTGGAAATCTTGATGAACGCCGATGTAGACGCACGCGACATCTTGGAAGAGGATGAAGCGGTAATCATCTACGCGGAGCCGGATCAATTCCATGTTGTTCAGCAAGCGCTGAAGAATGAGGGCATTACGGAATTCAGCGTAGCTGAAATTACGATGCTGCCCCAGACCGAAGTAGTCTTGGACGACGATCAGAAGGCACAGTTCGAGAAGCTGATTGATGCGCTCGAAGATCTTGATGATGTGCAGCAAGTCTACCACAACGTGGATCTGGAAGGATAGTCGAGCCGCAATACGATATGCATCATGAAAAAAGACACCCGAATGGTGTCTTTTTTCATTTCTGTTGAGAGAAAAACAGCCACCTACGTCGAGGTACCAATGGTCAATAAGTTATAACGCTTAAATTTTTGGCCGACACGACATACGAGGTTACTGGTAAAAATGCTACTAGCTGCGTCACTTGATTGGGCAAAATGCCGGTATTTTACTCGCTTGTGCTGCTTGCGTCGCAGGATCAGGTACAGTAAATCCGCTGCTAGGCTGCCCCATCCATATGTACACGGTCATCATACTGAAGATCATAATGGTGAAGTGCAGCACCACGAAGAAGCTGCGTAGTTTGGGAGCGCGTCTGGAGAGCAGAAATGTCGTATAGCCGTCCCGGCCAACAATAAGGAAGATGAGCAGTATCGTATGCATAATCATATGGCCGATGATTTCGGTAAATCCGAATACAGTGGTTGTGACGAGGAATAATCCGGTTAATAGCAGAGCTGTGAATCGATTCATAATACCGACGATAAATGCCCATGCAAGGCCAAGCTCAATAAAGGCGCTGATCAGTACGAAGTCTTCAACGGTAAAGCCTAGTGACGGAATTCCGTATTCGTGCATCAGGGAGCACGCCAGCTTGGCGAGGGTCAGCTTCTCCATCGCAAGCCACGCAAGAGACAAGCCGGTCCATATATAGAGGACAGGGATGCCAGAACGGCTCCATCTCGTGTTCGAGACAAGCAAATAATAAATGATGCCGAGGTAGAACATATAGTCGAGCATGTGGAACATTCCATAATTAGCGAGTGCCTTCACATATAAGACGCCTAACACTATACCGCTTATAAACAAGGTCTTGCGATGAAGCAGACCAAGCAAGCTAGTAATAAGAAGTGCATAGACCCACCATGTCTCGATTCGCAATGTGGGAGCTAGGTAGGAGCCTGTGCTTATCTGCATCAACAGTGCAATGCCAACACCCACTCGCATAATCAATAGGTGAAAGCGTTTTAACTTATTGAGAAATGAATGTACCTTCACAACGATAGGGATGCGCTCCAAAGCTGCGTTATATCTCGAAACAAGCAGCAATACTACAATCGTGAAGCTAAACCAGAACAGAAAGGTAGGGGTGAGCACCTTGCTCATTGCTTGAGGTGTCCACTCGTGATCGGCTGCGAACCATTTAACATGCAAATATAGCCCACTCCCAGGCTGTATTCCAACATTCATCAATACTCCTCCTTCATTATCAGAACATTCCGTCTTCTAATCATGCGTAGAGCCAAGCTGGTTAGCTAAGATCCCTCCTTTTAGACACAGGTTGTAAGCCATCTATGTATTAACGGCGGTATCTCATACGTCCATATTCCGTGTATCAGGCAGTCGAGAGCACCTATCCGATTCTTTTATCCGATCTTCACAATAAGGAATTTGAATGTCGTGTGGATGAAGGCAAACAAGGGAAGTAGAAAGACAGAAGGTTGAGGTGAACATGCAGGTATTGATGATGATAATCACTATTGTAGCGGATTTTTGCACTGATTTCCATATTGTAGTATAAGCTTTAAGTTCTGTTATTTTATGAAGATTTCATGCTTATCCGATGTAGGCCCCTTTTTCTGACATGAACCCGAGTAGATGGGGGCGCATAGAGTACTGTAGGTTACACCTAGTTAATCAGGAGTGCGATCCGTTTCATGTGTTCCGATCCCCGCAAAGCGTTCGGTAATCAGAGGAACTTTAGGAGGAGAGTAAGAATGATCGAGATTGCAGGTGTTAACACAGGACAGTTCAATACATTGGGATTATCGGAGTTGGAGAGGAGTGTAATTGCGGCTAAGCAGAAGAGTCCTGTCGTTTATCGATATAACTCCCTTGATGACTTGAAGTTCGAATTGAGAATGCGCTCCAATATCGTGAATGCGGCGAAGGCATTGCACGATAGTGGGGTGGATTTTGCTGGATTCGACGATTCCAGATGCAACGAGAGGTATTGGATACGCACGGACAGGGGGGGATTTCAATTAAGAAGAGGTGTCTCGCCTTCTGCTGCCATCAACGATATTTTCCATAATGGGGGACAGTATGCATTTGAATGTGCGACAGCTATTATTATCGTTCTGTACAAGGCAGTCATAGATACGCTTGGTGAAACCGTTTTTGACCGTTACTTTCAGGATTTGCTTCTATGGGATTGGAATTATGACCGTAATCTTCGATTGGTGTCGAACTCAAACCTCGCTGAGACATTTTTAGGGGATATTCTTTATTTTAGAAATCCAGACTACAATCCGCGTACTCCGGAGTGGCAAGGAGAAAATGTCGTGAAGCTGGGCAACGATCTCTATTACGGGCATGGTATTGGCATTACCTCTTCACAGGGTATGATCACAGCCTTGAATGGAGCGAGGAAGCCTGGAAGCAAGACCTCGGCTTATTTATCCAATGAGGTCATTCATCCGGATTTTGATGCCCTACAGCGACTCCAATATGGTCGCGACAATCGGAACGTAGCCATTTCCGAGCATCGTGGATGGGGTGTTGCTGCTAGAATTGGTACGAAGACATACAGGGATCCTAGCAGGGAGGTTTAGTTTCGAAGGAAGGCGGCGGTTGAAGTCTTGAAGCCCTACTAGAATGAAGTGCTCTACTGCCGTCAATCGCCGCTAGGCTCGTTGTACAATTTAGATTGTTGCTATAGAATGGTAGAGATTATGGACGATATGGATGGCCATGGTGTGCGATGAGTGATGCAAGCCATGAGCGAAGCTAGATAGAAAAATGGGGGACATCAATTTCATGAAAACAAAAGTAAGTATTCTCCTCAGTTTCGTGATGATGCTGGGAATGGCTGCTTCCGTTCAGGCTGCAGACAAATCCGTAATGGCGCGGCCGACTCAGGCCAATGTGAGCATTAATGGACAAGCGATGAATCAGATGGATGCCTACAATATTGGGGACAGCAACTACTTCAAGTTGAGAGATGTTGCAATGGCATTGAAGGGGACGAAGAGCAGCTTCGATGTAACCGTTGATACCACGAGTAATGCGATTCGTGTGCATACAGGACAAGCCTATACCCCAATCGGAGGGGAGCTAGAGCCTGCCAAGAAGTCTGCACAGTCAGGCAAGGCAGTTGAACGACAGGCGATACCGACTTCCTCCAAAGTATATGTAGATGGCAAAGAAATTCAATTGACGTCTTATAATATCGGGGGCAGCAATTATTTTCAACTGCGGGAATTAGGGGAGCAGCTGCATGTTCCCGTTCTGTGGCGGGCGTTAAGCAGTTCAATTCATATCATTGCCCAACCAGAGATGGCGATCCGCTCTATTGAAGGGGTTACCCAGCTGCGTACAACCAATGATTATAATTATGGAAATTGGTTCGAGCCAGCTGCCCGCTATTTGTTCCTGAAGGATGGACAGCTGAATTTGCTGCAATGGGACTCGGACAAGCAGAAGATACATATTCAGCAATTCAATAAGGACTATACCGCAGCGGGAAGTAAGACGCTGAACATGGAGCTGCCCAAATTCGGAGGCTTCCATCAAGGTGAGGACGGCAATTATTATCTCGTATTCGGACAAGACAACATGGAGGAATCCAGCACAAAGGCAGTATATCGCGTAGTGAAATATAATGCTTCGTGGGACAAGCTTGGTCAGGTAGATGTATCAGATGTGTACGTATCAGAACCGTTCAGATCTGGGAATGTTACGATGGACAGTGCCAATGGCAAACTCGTAGTTCAATCGACTCGTCTTCGCTATAAGACCGCTAAGGATGGTTTGCGGCATCAGTCGAATATGACCTTTACCATTGATATGGCTGCGATGAAGGTGCTTAGTAAGAGTGGTCAGTTCCCGTCTAACCATGTGAGCCATTCCTTTGCTACATATGTTCGCATAGATGGAGATCGAATCGTATACGCTGACCATGGCGATGCGTATCCGCGCTCTATTGTACTGCAGGTGGAGCAGGGTGGTAAGATTACGAAAAAAATTGACCTCATTAATATACCGGGCAAGATCGGTGATAATTACACAGGCGCCAACTTGGGCGGACTAGAAGTATCTGCATCCAGCTATCTTGCCATTGGCACCAACAGTACCGCCGGTTCACAAGATGGGAAAAGCAAAAATGTATTCCTTAGTGTCGTGCCGAAGAATGCGCAAGATCAATCAAGCATCCAGCCGATATGGCTGACACAGCATACGTCTGAGGACGGCGTGTTCATCAGGGATACATATATTAGCAAGATCGATGATAATAAGTTTGTCTTGTTATGGACGGAGTCGAGCCGACTCGGGGAAGGAATGAAGTATGCGGTCGTGGATGGCCAAGGAACGATGCTTAAGCAGCCGACCTATCTTGGGGGTGTTCCATCCCCTGGGAACATGATGCCGCTTGTGCAAGATCAGTCGATTACGTGGTACTATGCCAACCCAATGGTGGGTCAGATCACGAGCAAGCCTTCGGCAATCGAATGGTATACGCTGCGTGTCGAATAGCAGATGAGTGATAGTCGATAGAGTAATAGACGGGGAATAGATAGGGAATATTAGATAGGGAAATAATGCTGGAAGAACGATGATAGGTACGATTGTATGAGGCGAGGGGCGAAGAGCTCTTCGCCTTTTTATTAGCAAACATTGAAAATGGGCGAGGATTCCAACGTGCAGGAAAAAGAAGATTGCTGTCGAAATTTCATAGAATGATGAACAAGAAAAAAGTCATTGTGAGCACGTTATTGTTCGTGCTTTTGCTTGCCAGTATTCACGTAACATGGCTTATTACTCTGGAAGCATCTCAGCATGTCCAGGTGGCTAATGGGGTAGCTGATATGCGCGGCATGAAGCTGGATAACAGGCATACCGTATATTTGGATGGCCAGTGGGAGTTCTATCCGGATGCATTCCTATCTAATGAAAATGAGCTGCGTCAGTTCCAAGGCCAATCGAGCTATGTTCAGGTTCCCGGAGATTGGAGGGAAGGTTGGCAGCAGCATAAAAGCAATTCATATGGTTATGGGACGTACCGGCTTCGTATATTGGTTGATCAGACGGTAAGTCAACCCTACACGTTTTGGATAAGAGAAATTCAAGCTGCCAACGTTTTTCTCATCAATGGACAGATCAGTGCGAAATCGGGGGTAGTGGCCACCGATGTGGAGTCGTATCGACCCGTTCAGTCATCATTTACCGCTTCTTATGAGGTCGAGGCAGAGGATCAAGGCGTTATCGAGGTTCTGCTTCAGGTCTCCAACTTCGACAGTCCCTATAAAGGAGGCATCGTTCGCTCTGTAAGATTCGGAACGGAGGCTGCAGTTGGATTTCAACGCTGGTATTCCATCGGTTTTCAACTAGCTACCTTTATCATTTTGATGCTGCATGGCCTATATGCCATCATTTTATATTGCTTTAATCCGAGAGAGAAGACGTTTATTATTTTCGGGTTATTAATGACAATGACAGGTACATTAGTCATCGCTGACAATGATTCGATCCTGCTGTTATGGCTTCCAATCAATTATACCTGGGCGCTTCGAATCAAGATTCTTGCTTATTTGTGGCATGCCTGCTTCATGATGATTATGGGAAGGAACTTTTCCGGATTTACACGGCGCGGTAAGCTGTTCTACGGATATACGGGCTTCTTAGTTATGTTTACAGCATTTACACTTGTTGCCCCTGCACCGTATATTTTCTTCACGACGGCCTATAAGATTTTCAGCGTGCTTTATCTCTTCCCGATAATTTGGCTATCATCCCTGATTATGCAGATGGTCTATCAAAATCGCAGGGAAGCTTATATTTTGCTGCTTGCGGCTGTCAGTGTCATGTCGGGGGTTACTTGGAGTGTCTTTATTTATAGCGGAACGAAAAATATGATTTACTATCCGATCAACATCATCGCTTCGATTGTTGGATTTTCGGCGTATTGGTTCAAGGGATATTTCCGCAATGCTGAAGAGAATTCAAAATTGAACGAGCAGTTGCGGGAGGCTGACGAGAAGAAGGATCTATTCTTGGCAAACACGTCGCATGAATTGCGTACGCCGCTGCACGGTGTCATCAATATTGCGCAGTCCGTCGTCACACGGGAGAAGGAACTGATGGATGAGAAGAGCAGGGAAGATATGGAACTGCTTATTACGATCAGTCGCCGAATGTCGCATACCATTAATGATTTACTTGACTTGGCACAGCTTCGGGAAGGGAAAGTCATTTTATATTGCACTCCGCTTCATGTGCAGTCGGTGGCATCTGGCGTGCTGGACATGCTGCGTTTCATGATGGAGGGCAAGCCAATTCAGCTGGTTATGGCGATACCAGATACATTTCCGCCTGTTATAGCGGATGAGAAGCGATTAGTTCAAGTTTTGTCCAATCTTGTGCATAATGCAATCAAGTTCACGGACGAGGGCTCAATAACGATTTCCGCAGAGGTTCGAGAAGGACTGGCCTGTATCTCTGTTGCTGACACAGGCATTGGCATGAATAAGGAACTGCAGGAGCGGGCATTCCATGCTTATGAGCAAGGAACTGCGGATACGAATACAAGTGCTGGGGGAATCGGACTTGGACTTCGCATTTGTGAGCAAATGGTGCAGCTGCATGGTGGAAGATTGGATGTGGAATCGGAACTGGGGAAGGGCTCTGTATTTTCCTTCACCCTGCAATTGGCCGAACTGGATACCATTCCGCTTGTGCAGGAGGAGAACCAGATAGAGGCGCTTGTATCTGCTCAGGCTGCAAGCGAGGTGAGCATGATCTCTGACGAGTTTCATGTGGTGCAGCAGCAGGCGGCCTCGGCCCTGTATAAGCCAATGGTATTGATTGTTGATGATGATCGCGTGAATTTAAAAATACTGGGGGACATCTTGTCCAGCGATCAATATGAGGTTGTGAGAGCAACGAGCGGCAAAGAGGCCTTAAGCAAGCTGGATGCAGCCAAGTGGGACTTGATCATTACGGATGTCATGATGCCCCATATGTCCGGTTACGAGTTAACTCGTCTCATTCGCGAACGCTTTACGATTCTGGAATTGCCTATTCTGCTCCTAACTGCGCGAAGCAACGCGGAGGATGTGCACTCGGGATTTTTGGCGGGTGCAAATGATTATGTAACGAAGCCTGTTGATGCTATGGAACTGCGCTCCCGCGTACAGGCGCTGACGGAGTTGAAGCAGGCAGTGAACGATCGCTTGCGCATGGAGGCTGCTTATTTGCAGGCACAGATCCAGCCTCACTTCTTATTCAATACATTGAACACGATTACGGCGCTCAGTGATTTCGACACGAACAAGATGAATGACCTTATTGAGGCATTCAGCTCTTACTTGAGAATCAGCTTCGACTTCTTGAACTCGTCGAAGCTGGTACCGATTGAACATGAGCTTGATCTCGTTCGTTCCTACTTATTTATCGAGTATGCTCGCTTCGAGGACAGACTGAATGTCATTTGGGAACTGGAGCAGCACATTCGGGTGATGATTCCGCCACTGACAATCCAGCCGCTTGTGGAGAATGCCATTCGACATGGGGTGCTAAGCCGTGCTCGTGGGGGCACAGTGTGGATCAGGATTACGCAGGATGAACGGTATGTTCATGTGGAGATTCGCGACGACGGTGTAGGTATGGATGCTCATCGAGTTGGTACTCTGCTTGAATTCCATGGGATTGAGAAGCGGGGAATTGGGCTGCTCAATACAGACCGACGATTGAAGCAGCTATATGGAGCGGGTCTCGTTATTCGCAGTAAGGTGAATGAGGGGACGAGTGTATCCTTTGCTATGACGAAATAATAATGGATTGATATTGTGAAATGATTTATAGGGCTGCCCTAGGTCACCTTACTGACCTTTAGGCAGCCCTCCCTTATGAATATACAGGTGATTGCTGCAGAAATTGAAGAACAAGGGAATTGAATTGTTGTGGCTCCTCGCTGAAGGGCAGATGGCTAAATTACTATTTTTCCATAAAAAGAGGTAGACGTTCACATGCTTATGAACGACATAAGGCGGGGGATTATCCCTCGCCTTAAGATGTATTGTTTACTTTCTTAGATTGCGACTTGTACGGATAATTACAAGTTCTTGCTTGCATAAATACGAATTGATATCATCATCGACACGATGCCAATGGCAAGCGCAATGATACATGGAATCCACTGCTGAATCTCGTGTGGAAGTGGAAGCGAGATCGAAATGGAAACAGGCCGAGACTGGTACCACTTCATGATCACTGGAGTGATGAAGGGAGTCACGAATATGATCATCATAGATATGAACTTCGTTTTTTCATAACCATATTTGTACTGCAACGGAATCAACACGCCCAAGTACAGGCTGACGAGCAGCAAGGCCGTCCCTACGCCCAAGACACTCAAGCGGCTTAATAGTTGTGGAACGACAAGGGATGTGATTGTATAAAGGCCGAGACTCACAATAAAGATGGTGAGAACGAGCAGATACTTAGCCTTGACTAGCGCATTGCGTGTATAGGGAGTGGCACACAGCAGCGAGGCCCCCTTATACTTTTCCTCCGATACAGACACGGTATTGAATAGAATAAACTCCATAAAGAGTACGGTAATAAGAAAGCTGATGTTTCCATTTCCGCTCAGCGGCATCCGATAAGATATAAATAGAGGTCCACCGATGGCGAATAGCAGCATGACCAGCAAATACTTTTTCGTAAGGATGAGATCTTTTTTGACCAGATTAATGAGCATGTCGATGACCTCCTATGTAAGCCAGCATAATGGACTCGATGGACGGCTTCTCCATATGCACGTTGCCCATCAGCTGCCGCACTTCGGGAATGCTGCGCGTAATGCCTTCGAATCCGTATGCGGTAACCTGTAGAGATAAGAAGAGGGATTCTGTGCGCTCATTCAGCAGCTTCTTGTCTCCCTTCACAAGGGCATGTGAATCCAGCAATGCATCCTTGTCTTCGTGAAATAAGATGTCCCCATGATCGATCATCAACAGGGTATCTGCGATCTTCTCTAAATCAGACGTAATATGTGTGGAGAAAAAGACACTCTTTCTTTCCTCGTTCATGAACTCCAATAGAAGCTCCATCAGTTCATTCCGGATGAGGGGATCAAGACCGCTCGTGGGCTCATCCATAATGAGTAGATCGGCATGATGGGACATGGCGAGTGCAATTGCATATTTCATGCGCATGCCTTTGGATAAGGTCGATATCTTCTGATTCAGCTGCAGATTGAAGCGCTGGATATAGCGTTGGAAGATGGCTTCATCCCAGTTCGTATAGGCAGGAGCGATGATGCTCTTCATTTCCGACAGCGTCATATCATCATAGAAATAGCCTTCATCAAATACGATGCCGATGCGGTTTTTCAACTCGCGCTCATGCTTGTCCATTTCCTTCCCCAGAAACGAAACGCTGCCCCCGTTCTTCTGAATGAGTCCTAGAATGGCTTTAATGGTCGTCGTCTTCCCTGAACCGTTCGTTCCAATAAATCCAGTAATACAGCCTTCTTGTAGGGCGAAGCTAATATTGTTCAGACGAAAGTGTTCAAATTGGACGTTAACATTCGTTACTTCCAATAGATTGCTCATTGCTCATCCTCCTCTACAAATAGTAGTTCCATCATTTCACGTAGTTCTTCCTTCGGAATATCTAGTGTCCGGGCTAGCTGCCATGCCTCCGCGAGCTTCGATTCCACGAGATGACGCTTGGACTCTGCTAGCAGCTCTTGGCTCTCTGGCGCCACATACGAGCCCTTCCCAGCCCTCGTCATGATAAATCCTTCTTCCTCCAACTCAGCGTATACGCGCTTGGTCGTTAGTACGCTGACATGCAGATCGTTCGCAAGTGAGCGAATGGAGGGTAGAAGTTCGCCTTCCTTCAGATCGCCGCGCAGAATCGCGTCTTTGATCTGATCCTTGATCTGTTGATATAAGGGAACGTCGGACACGTTCTTAATAATAATGTTCATAAAATACCCTCTTTGCTCGAAACTGTGCATACTGTATATTAGATAGATACACAGTATGCACAGTTACTACTTTACTCGATCATGCCCGAAATATCAATCCTCTTTTGGGTGGAAGGGGATAGAAAAACCGACCCCATAAGTTGGGGTCGGTCTGGAATAGCTGCTATTAAGATTTCATCCATCTCTTGCGAATGGCGAACAATACGGATCCGAGCATGACAAGTGCCAGTCCAGCAAGCTGCATAGGCAGCGGGCTGTCTTCGCCTGTTTTCGGCAGCACTTTGTCGGATTTATCTTGCTTCCGGTTTTGTTCACGGTTGGTGATGTTATTGCTTGTGCTCTTATCTTTTACTTTATCCGATGTTCCGTTATTTTCGGACTTCTCGTTCGACCCATTGTCAGTGGCGCTGTTATCCTTGCCATCGCCGGAGTCTTTGCCATCCGTTTTATCGGACTCTTTACCAGAGTCACCAGTTTCGTTGCCTGAATCCGTTTCTTTATTTGGCTTGTCGCCTGTTTCATTGCCCGTTTCTTTCTCAGGCTCTTTATTAGAGCCTTCTTCTGTGATGTGGCCAGGAATGCTGCCATCATCTTCAGGTTTTTCTGGCTTGTTTGGTTCTTCCGGATTGATAGGTTTGCTCGGTTCCTTATTGCCGTTTTCGGTCGGTTCCTTCGAATTGTCACCAGGATGTGATGGATCGACCGGATTAACCGGATCAACAGGATTGATTGGGTCAACCGGATCGACTGGATCAATAGGATCGATTGGGTCAACCGGATCAATTGGCTTGATAGGCTTCGGAGTATTCTCGACAGTCACGAGTGTTTCTTTCTCACTCGTAATCGTAAACTCCGTCAGCTTTTCATCAATGAGATAACCATCTGGAGCTTTAGTCTCTTCAACAAAGTAAGTGCCCGCCTTCAGATTCGGAATCAGAATAAGTCCATCCTTATCCGTAGTCTGAATTGGGTACGGCTTACCGTTCTTATCCAAAAGAGGCTGCTGGTTCTCGTCAAGGAGACGGAACTGAGCGCCTTCAAGCCCTTTATCTTTCTTGCCCGTTTCAATCTTCAAGAGCTTCAAGGAGCCCGGAAGAGGTTCGCGAGTGTTCTCCACAGTAACAAGTGTTTCTTTCTCACTCGTAATCGTGAACTCGGTCAGCTTGCTGTCGATGAGATAGCCAACTGGAGCTTTAGTCTCTTCGACAAAGTAAGTGCCCGCCTTCAGATTCGGAATCAGAATAAGTCCATCCTTATCCGTAGTCTGAATTGGGTACGGCTTACCGTTCTTATCCAAAAGAGGCTGCTGGTTCTCGTCAAGAAGACGGAACTGAGCGCCTTCAAGCCCTTTATCTTTCTTGCCCGTTTCAATTTTTAAGAGCTTCAAGGAGCCCGGAAGAGGCTCAAGAGTATTCTCGACAGTAACGAGCGTTTCTTTCTCACTCGTAATCGTGAACTCGGTCAGCTTGCTGTCGATGAGATAGCCAACTGGAGCTTTAGTCTCTTCGACAAAGTAAGTGCCCGCCTTCAAATTCGGAATCAGAATAAGTCCATCCTTATCCGTAGTCTGAATTGGATAGGGCTTCCCGTTCTTATCCAAGAGAGGCTGCTGGTTCTCATCAAGGAGACGGAACTGAGCGCCTTTCAACCCTTTGGTTGCTTTACCTGTTTCGATCTTCAACAGCTTCAATGTACCTGGAAGCTTTTCATTTACAAATGTGAGCTCAATCTTGCCCTCATCTGTAATATCAAATTTCAATGGAGTCGTAATGAGCTTGTACCCCTTAGGTGCAGCCTTCTCGACAAATTGATAGCTTCCAATATCCAGGTTGCCCGTGCTCACCTTACCGTCTGTTCCGGTAATCAGCTTGCTGCGTACGACTTTACCTGTCTTAGCATCTTGAATCTCGAACTCAGCCCCAGCAAGAGGTGAAGCAGGCTTGCCGTCATCTACCTTTGTCAGTTCAACAGAGCCTTTGATTCGGTTATTTGTCACAGTCCCCGTTTTTTGTACGGTTTGGTTTTCATCAATGGTAAATGGAATTTCTTTAGCTTCCTGCTTATACCCAGCGGGAGCCTGAACCTCGACCAATTTATATTGACCTGGAGGGAGATCCGTCAGTTTCAACTTACCGTTCTTTTTCGTAGGTATGTTCGTATATCCATTGACATCTGCATATCCGACTCCATCAAACCGCTGAAGCTTGAACACAGCGTCTTCAAGAAGCTTAGATCTATTTTCAGCATCTACTTTCGTGAGCTCAAAATCTCTTACGATTTTGATGTTCTTAATGGTAACGACCTGGCCATCCTTGCTCAGTGTAATGACCTGCTCCGGCTTTTGCGGCAGCAAGTAGCCTGGAGGAGGGGCCAGCTCTTTAATTTTGTATTGTCTAAATCGCAAATCAGTAAAGGTTGCGATTCCGTCTTGATCCGTTACAGCTTCTTGCAGCAGAATCGTTCCCGATTTATCGTACAGCCCGAATTTCGCGCCTTCCAGCGGCGCTGCTGTAGCAGCATCGACCTTTTTGATTTTCAACTCTCCGCGGCTGGAGGTGCTTGCTCCGCCCCCTGCTCCAGCGAATTCAACTTTGATGCTTGATGATTCATTGCCGTTTACTGTTCCGGAGGACTGACCTTCAAAAGATACCTTATTGCTTAAACTCTCGCCATTATCGGCATCAATAAAGGATTGATACTCTAAAACGTAAGCTTTATCCAGTTCTGTCTTGAAGGTAAGCGTAAGCTTGTTTCCATCGACTTTCAATTCCGCAACTTGCTCTAAATCCATTGGCGTGGAAGCCTTAGTCAAGGTTCCGTTCTGTGACACGGTCGTTTCGTACAGCTTAATCGACTCTGGCACAAGCTTTTGGCTGGCAGACAACGTATCTGTCAGAACCGAACCGGCCTTGATGTGCGATTGGCTGCGGTTAATGTTGACGGTCCAGAACGCGATGTCCGATTGTTCCCCTTTACCTTGGACACCTGTCTTGGATACATACTCATCTCCGTATTGCGGTGACACGGAAGCCGAGCCGTCGAATACTTTGTTGGATGTCGATTTATCCTCCAATGTTGCTCCATTGCTGTAGGATTTGACGACAGACTGATTGTTAAGGCTTGTCTTGTAGGTAATTCGGTAAGCCTTGTCAATTGGGTTGTTGAACGTTAATTCGAAGCCCGATTTATTATTTTCCGTTTTCTTTTCGAATGTATAATCGTTTGTAATGCGGCCTTCTTGAACACCATTTGCGCCACCCGACAAAATCAATTCGTGTACAGTCAAAGATCCGTCAACGAATGTCTGCTCGCCGGTATAAAAGTCGCGAAGTACGGCTTTATCGATGTGGTGAAGGTTGTAGTTGATATCGATCGTCCACGTAATTTCCTTCGTGCGGGCATCGTAAGAACCTCTTTTATTCCCGTTGTTCTTCGTATAGCCATCTGGTGTAACGGTATCTTCTTTCGTGATAGGCTTCTGAGATACGCCTTTTTCTTCCCAATTCAGAGTCGCACTATTTGTGTAGCTGGCGTTATTTAGAACTGGATCGAATTTTGTCTGATACCGAATAACTAGACTGGAAGTAATGTTCGTTGTAAATGTAATCTTGAATCCGCTATGATAGCGGGAATTTGTAGGATCTACTACATAATTGATCGTATAATCCTTATCTTTGGTAAATCCAGCAACCGCCAAGCTATCCTCAAGGCTTTTCTGATCAATGGTCAAACCTCTCGTCTTGAATATATCTTCTACGACGACATTTTCCATCACCTTGTTGTCTTGATTCAGGGTGAGGTACCAACCAATCGTTTTGTTGGCATAGTTAACATCGTCATGGCCCTTGAAGAAGATGACAGGGTAAATGTCTCTCGATGCCTCTTTAGAGGTGTTGTCATGCATCGTGACTTTATTGTTGATTTTTCCATTTTCATAAACCCGGTCAATGGATTTGGTCGAATACTCGATGGAATAAGCTTTCGTTACTTTATTTTTGAATTGCAGCTTAAATCCGTCGGTTGTTTTTACGACCGTATATTCATCTTTGCCCAGTTGTCTGACAACGGTTGCTTTTCCGTTATCGTCAATAGACATTTCGTTCACTACGAATGAATCTACATTGAGTTCTTGAACCTTCGTGTCAAAAACATCCGCAATCCAAGCCTTCGCTTGGTCGATATCACGCTCGTTGTAATTGTATTCAATCTTCCAATTGATCGTTTGCGTGTAAGGATCGTAGCCGGTCGATTGTTTCTCTAGCGGCTTGCTGAATCGTACATCCACACCCGAAGAGATCGTTAGAGGGTTATGATTATCTCCTGTGATCTGAACAGCATTTGTATAGCGCTTATCTTCTGTCTTGGTAATTTTCGTTTTGTATTTCACTCGATAGGCATTTTGTATATTGCCCAGCTCGATTTTGAAGCCATTGGCTTCGCGTACGGGGAGGTAAGCTACTTGCTCAGCTTCTTTAACCGTTCCGTTCAATTGAACGTCAAGCTTATGTACTGTAATCGAACTCATATCGATTTCCAAGCCGTCTGGCAGCATGTCGGTGAAGATAGCGTTATTGATAATGTCTTCACTTGTATTGAAGTCTACAACCCATTCGATTTCCGTAGGATTGATTGTTCGATTGGCTGTGCCACGCTTCGTAATCTCTTTGCTGTTCGGATTTTTGTTGAAATGAATTGGGATTTCGAAGCTGGAGTCCCCTTGAATATCAAAAGTTATCTCTTGCTGGGTTCCACCTTCAAACTTTTTCTCGTCGAAATATCTCCATACGAAGAAATCGCCGATCAGCTCTTGGCCATCCTCAATTTCTTCATTGAACGTGAAGGTTACTTGACCGTCCGGCGTAATATCAAAGGTGCCGTATTCGATTCCACCTTTATTCAAAGGTTGATTCTTAATTGGGGCCGATAACTGGAACTTGTCTGGAAGTCGGAATGTAAAGGTCGAGCCAGCGCCGTAATGGTGACCGGCTGGAAGCTTCCAAGTATAGTCTATATTCACATATTCATTCAGATTTGGACGAATAGATGAAATATTATTCCCCTTCGCATCCGTTATAGACACGGAAGTAAGAATATTGTCTGTAATTGCCCCGTAAGTAACCTTCGTCACGCTGCTGGGATCCTGGCCATTGTTCGGATCCTTGCCGTAAGTGAGGTCGGTAACGCTTGTGGCATTACGATCTCCGGTATTGAACAATTGATTCGGCAACCCATCATACGCTTGAACAAGCGTGGGAGGCAGAACAAGATTCAACATAATAGCGACTACTAAGAGACCGTATAATGTCTTTCTAAGGTTGTTCATTCTTAGAATCTCCTATTTTTTAAATTTTTTTGCAACTGAATCATTGTCTACTAAAGGATTCAGTTTTGTCAAACCAAATGAAAGTTTCAGAAAACATTTCCTGACATGTGAAATTACCCAACGAAATGGTATGTTAAACAGATTTGCTTGACATTTTTTTGTGCGGAAATGAGAAAGGTGGAGGGGCGTACAAGGATTATATGGCGACTATATTAAAATGAAGAAACACAGTTTACACAAAAAAATCCCGATAGGTTATCGGGATGGGTAAGGCGTTGGTCGGTGTATGTGCTGAGCAGCTGCTAGATTACAGATCCATTAGCTTGCGCTGATTCCATCATCCATTGATGGTACCAGTCGATAATTTCCTTGCTAGGGGCCGTATCATACTCCTCTTCGAGCCTGCTTGTCAGATGATTGTACAGCTTGCGTACTTCGGCTGAGTGATTCAGAGAGGCATAAATGTTCATTAGCGCGAAGTAACCATGCTCCATATGAGGGAACTTGTCAATAATTTGGCGATAGATCAGAGTAGCTTCTGAGTACATTTCATCCGAAAGGTAGTATTGGGCAATTACCTCGGCATGGTTCAACCAGATCGTTCGTATGCGCTCCCATTCGTATTCAGCCCAGCCATATCGATGCTCTTCTAGGAAATCTCCTGTGTATGCATTCAAGATGGCAAGATGCTGCGCTAAGGTATCCCTCTGCAGTAAGGGAGCTTCGCGAACAGAGTTCTCCCATTCTTCCACGTCAAGTCGCAATGCGCCCCAAGCCAGACGATATCCTTCGTCTTTATATTTGACTTCTATATCGAGTTCTGCGGTTTTGATCATTTTCCGAATTTGATAAATGGCCGTGTGCAGCTGCGTCGTAGCGCGTTCCGTATCATAATTCGGCCACAGCAGATCCATCAGCACCTGCTTATTCACGGTTTTCTCTCGGTAATAGAGCAGATACGCGAATAGCTCTTGGGCTTTCAGCGTCTTCCAAGGGAATCGCTGTGCAGCGCCGTTCGCATCAATATAGTGCAAGCTTTGCAGACAGCATAATGTCAGCTGGGGTGTACGCTCATGGCTGATTGCAGGAGCTGCCCCATTATGCGGATTCGTTGAGGTAAGCCGCTGCAAGGTCAATGCCAGCCGATTGTGGTGAACCGGCTTTAGTAGGTAATCAAGCGCATTAAGCTCGAATGCTTTGACCGCATATTCTTGATAGGCCGTCACAAAAATAATATGTAGCTGTGGATGAATTTGCAGCAGGCGTTCGGCTAATTCGAACCCGTTAATCTCCGGCATTTCAATATCTAGAAATGCTACGTGGAGCTGCTCCCGCTGTGCAATTTCAATTGCATCATAGGGATTATAGCAAGCCATTAATCGCTCAATTTTATTTCTTCCGGTCTGTTCCGTCAGCAATTTTTCCATTTTCTTTAGAGCGAGTCGCTCATCATCAACAATTATGGCATGCAGTCCCATTGTTAAGATAGCCCCCATTCTATTTCTATTTCTGAATACGCAGGGAGAATGTATGCTGCATATAAGCTTTCTACAAATAGCGAATAGCCGTGTTACGATTTCAAGTGCCTATGTTCCAGAATAGCCCGCATATTAATAGACTTCAAGCTTGGGAGTGATTCAACAAGTGTACAGCTCCGCCAATCTTCCATCAACAGGTAACCGCGCCGTACCAAGGCGAAGATCGTATTGGTGGTGCAATGCCATTCGGGGAATGCTTTGCTGTGATCATCCTCTTCTAAAATAGCTGCTCCCTCATATGTCCAACATCCTCCACTCCAGCGAATGAGCCGTCCTCCATGTCGTCTTGCCTGCTCAAGTGCTTCTTGTTGAATGATGGATAATAGCATGTTCGCATTCCTCCAGCAGTCATAGTCGTACTCGTTAGTTCTATTCAACCATATTTGGCTGAACAAAATCTGAATTCGACTGCTGAGATAGAATGAGACGTCCCAGCTTGTCAGACCAGCAGGAAAAAGGCCGGCTCCCCGAGACCGGCCTTCCCTTCCTATCGAGCTGCTGGCAGCTGGATAACTGCTATGTCATGCCAAGGGTTAGAAATGCAGCATTAATCAAGATTCACCCATACCGTCTTCACTTCGGTGTAATTGTCTAGCGCATAGGAGCCCATTTCACGCCCGATTCCTGACTGCTTGTAGCCACCGAATGGAGCGGCTGCATCGAATACGTTGTAACAGTTGATCCATACAGTTCCTGCTCTAAGCTTGCTTGCAAGATAATGGGCGCTCTTCAAGTCCTGTGTCCATACACCAGATGCAAGGCCGTAGTCGGATTGGTTAGCCTGTTCAATCAAGTCATCCAGCGTATCATAAGGCAATGCTGCAATGACTGGGCCGAAGATTTCTTCACGAGCAATGGTCATCTGTGGATCAACCTGTGCAAACACCGTTGGCTCGATGAAGTAGCCTTGATTGTAAGGTACGCTTCCGCCCGTCACCAATTCAGCGCCAGCTGCTCTGCCTGCTTCGATGTAGCGCTGGACGACATCATGCTGCTCGGAAGATACTAGAGGCCCCATCTCCGTGTCTAAGTCCAAGCCAGCGCCAACACGAATGCGTTTGGCTTCGGAAGCGAGGTCAGCAACAACGTTATCATAGAGTTTCTTCTGCACGTACAGCCGTGAGCCTGCTGAGCACACTTGCCCTTGGTTGAAGGTAATGCCGCTGAGCGCTCCAGGGACTGCCCGGGACAAATCAGCATCAGGAAGAATAATGTTCGGCGACTTGCCGCCAAGTTCAAGGGTAACCTTCTTCAAGGAGTGGGCAGCTTCCTGCATGATGGATTTGCCTACTACTGTTGATCCTGTGAAGGCAATCTTATCGACATTTGGATGCTGGACAAGCGGAGCACCAGCTGTCTCG
The DNA here is from genome assembly GCF_001894745.1 of Paenibacillus sp. NAIST15-1. Classification (GTDB taxonomy): domain Bacteria; phylum Bacillota; class Bacilli; order Paenibacillales; family Paenibacillaceae; genus Paenibacillus_B; species Paenibacillus_B suaedae. The sequence goes on along the minus strand of NZ_BBYF01000009.1, from coordinate 126,315 downwards.
CCGAAGCCTGGAATGACGTTGACGACGCCCGGCGGGAAGCCAGCTTCCTGAATGAGCTGTGCGAGATAGAGTGCTGACAGCGGTGTCTGCTCAGCTGGCTTCAGGACGACTGTACATCCAGTGGCCAGTGCGGCGCCCAGCTTCCAAGCAGCCATCAGCAATGGGAAGTTCCACGGGATGATTTGTCCTACTACACCTACAGGCTCATGTCTCGTATAGGTGAGGAAGTTGCCGGCAGTCGGTATCGTTTGTCCAACATTTTTGGTTGCCCAGCCAGCATAGTATCGGAAGTGCTCGATGGTGAGAGGAAGATCGGCAGCCAAGGTTTCGCGGAGCGGCTTGCCGTTATCCAGTGTTTCTAGCTCCGCAAGCTCTTGCTTATTCGATTCAATCAAGTCTGCCAGCTTGTAAATGAGACGGCTGCGATCAGCTCCGCTCATGCGGGACCATTCGCCATGATCGAAGGCATCGCGAGCAGCTTGTACAGCTCTATCGACGTCTTCTTCCTGCGCTTCGGCAACGACAGCCAGCACTTCACCAGTTGCCGGATTCATAGAGGAGAATACGTTATTCTTCGCGGATTCTGTCCATTCTCCATTGATGAACAGCTTTTTCGTACCTTGCAAGAATGCTTCTACCTTAGGACTGATCTGAATCTGTGACAAGATGCAATCACTCCTTCTATTTGGAATTGGTACAGTGGTTAATAACTTGTACATCTCATATGTATTCTGGCGATCGGCGAATCATTCCCATTGAGATATTTTTGATGTAAATAGAGACTGATTTGCAGATGTGGTGCGACAGGCTTGCGAATGGATTGGAACATTAAGGAAGTACAGGAATTCTATTGAGAAATAAGTTAAAATAGATCCGAATGAGAGAGTAATAGAGCAATCGCTCTCATAATCTTGTAAGAAATGAGGGAGCTTTCTTGAAAAAGCGATTTCTTATCTGTTCGCTGTTGTCTATGCTGTTGACCTCTACGCTGCTTCTTCCGCAGCAAGCAGGCATCGCAGAGGCGGCTGGGAACAGTCAATCTATGAAGACGAAGATTATGCTGGATAACTATCCGCTAGATTTTCAGGCAGAGCCCATTATTGTACAGGGGAATACGATGGTTCCATTCCGTGGAATCGCAGAAGCGCTCGGCATCGAAGTGCTGTGGAATGCGAAAGATAAGACGGTAACGGCGAATCAAATGACTGCAGATGGGAAGAAGGTAGTCGTTCTGCAATTGAACCAGAAGACAGCCAAAGTGAATGGACAGGCCGTGCAGTTGAATGCAGCGCCGTTCGCCCGTACCGGAACGACCTATATTCCGCTCAGCTTTTTCAGTAAGCAGTTCGGTGCACAGGTATCCTGGGATCAGAAAACGAAAGTCGTCTCCTTGCAGTCACCGCCAAAGAAGATGTACAGTATGGCCTTTTATGCGGTAAAAGCTTTCGGCGAGCGCCAGTATATCCCTCAATTTGATACTGTGGGATTTGGCTGGGCAAGGCTTCAAGAAGATGGAACGATCACAACGAGCGGTAAAGACTTCTATTGGCCCCAAGCTGCAGGAGAAATAACACCTGAGGGGATAGTGGATCAGGCAAAGCAGGAAGGAACTAGTCCGTATCTCATGGTATTTGCTTCAGATCGGAAGAACGAGCTGACGAAAATGCTAGAGGATTCGGCGCTTCGCGATAAGGCGATTACGGATATTGTGCAGCTTGCAACGGACAAAAATTTCTCCGGCATCGTGCTTGATTTTGAAGGGTTGGGCTTGTCTGGAGATATTGGGAAGGCAAAGCGGGATTACAATGAATTCGTGACTCGTCTTGCCAAAGAGTCCAAGGCAGCTAATCTTAAGCTGTCCCTGGCGCTTCATCCACTGAATGGAGCTTACCGAGGATATGACTATAAGACATTGGCCACAGTAGCAGATGATCTCATTATTATGGCGTATGAATATACAAAAGGGAATGTACCAGAGCCATTGGATCAAGTAAATGGGGCGATTAAGCTTGCTCTGAAGGAAGTACCGAAGGAGAAGCTGGTATTAGGCATTTCTACTTGGAGTGAGAACGAGAAAACGATTAGCAGCGTGATTGGACTTGCGAAGCGTCATCAACTGAAGGGAACGGCATTTTGGAGATTAGGACTCATTGGGGAATCCTCTAAAGCACAGATCGACAAAAATATAATTCCGTTGAAATCGTAACAGGAAATCGAGCAAGCACTTATCATTTTTTATTGGAATAGAGCGTGTTGTACACCACAATCCTATAAATTCCTTATGGGGGTGTTCCGAAAGTCATGACTTCGGGGCACCCCTGTTTTTAATGATGGGTGTGCTTCCGGCATGTTGTGTTGTATGAAATGCAAGAATGTTGAGCTTAATAGGGCCGATTTCGGGTCAATGCTGCACACTGTGCAACAAGAGCCTTTTTGAGCGGGTCATATTTGTCCTCTGCCACGGAAAAATGCTGCATGCTATACAACATAACCTGTCTATTTCCTACGAACAGATTTCGTAAGTTGTATTCTATACAACTTATTGGCATTCTAACAACCAGCGTTACTGTGTGCCTCTCTTGTTACAAGTAGATCTGCTTCCACTTATCATGCCTCATTTGATCTTGTCGATAAAGGAACGAATAGATGCTGCCAGCCGATCAGGGCATTCTTCCATAAGAACGTGGCCGAATCCGTCATATATTTCTGTGCAAATGCCGGGTATTGTCTGTTCATATTGCCGGAACACCCGCATTGGAATCATCTTATCGGTTGAGCCATAGATCAGCATCGTGGGAGTGGCGATCTCCGAGGCTCGAGGCGCGATGGCGCCTGTATCGTCGTCAGCCAATGTCTTGGCAATGACATAAGGAATATTCGGATCCTGATAGGGCTTCGTCCAGCTGTCCATAAATGCAGGGGTCATATGCTCCAGTGGCAAACGAAGCATCCGAGCAAGCGTGCCCGGCTTCAACTGGCGCTTCATCGCCCCACGAAATATACCTTCCATCCAGCCTTTGCGGGCAGCCCATTTCACAGGTGAGGCTACACCGCGGCGGAAGCCGTCGGGAGCGACGAGGGTCAAGCTGCGCACCAGATGAGGAGCCTGCAAGGCTAAGTGTACCGCGATTTCACCGCCCATGGAGTGGCCGACAAGATGGACAGAACCGCAGTCTAGCGCTTCAATAACAGTCTGAATTCGCTTAGCTTGTGCTCGTTTGCTGTATGTGGCTGTCCGCGGCTTATCGCTGAACCCAGAACCAAGCAAATCAAGACAGTAGATGCGATATTGTGATGCTAACTGCTCGGCTACGATGCGCCAGCAATAATGATAGGCTGCGGTGCCATGGAGCAGCATGACAGGCTCCTCGTGATTCATGCCATAGGAAGCGATATGTATATGTCCATCAGCAACAGGAATACGCTGTGCATCAACCATGGTCATGTTGATTCACCTCCAGCCGTCCACTTAGATTCACCGGCCATATATGCCAATGTCCGCGCAATCATATGTTGCGCTCGCGCCTGCGGAGCAAGCGATGGATTGAGTGCAGTAACCAGCTCCCACCATTGCTGAACACGCTCTGAAGTCATTGCCTCCCCATGCTCGAGGAAGGAGCGCACTAGATCCAGTGTAATAGGCGGTGTGGATCCGGTGACGAGCGACACGTAATCAAGCGCGGCTTGCTGCATCTTTGTACTGCACTCGTTCTCTCCAGCTTCGATTAGGGCAAGGACTGTGTTCGTAATTGTCACATATTGCTCTCCCCACGGGGAAGGGTCAAGCTGTTGGCTTGATATCGCATCCCAATATGGTTTAAGCTTCTGATTTATTTCTTGGACAAAGGCAGGGTCGTCCAGCATGGCACTCATCCTTGACCATGCGTGAAGCTGATCCTCAGTCAGCTCCTGCTCCTTCGGGACGAACCCAATACAAGCGGTAAGAACTTGCTCTCGCCAACGATCGGGCAGCTGCTTCGCACTTAGTGCATGCTGCATCTTGCTAGCGATAAATTGCTGCCGCTGCCGACTGCTTTTATGGACAATGTCTGCAATGTCGTGCAGATAAGCAAGTGGAGCTCCCCGATGCTGCTGCTCTTGGGCATGAACAAGAATTTGCTTCATTTGTCCTAAATGCTCGATCTGCTGCTCTATAGCCTCCAGCTGCCACTGGATTGAAGTGGACACTGGCATATCATGCTGCAGCATTTGCTTGATTTCCTGAACAGCAAAGCCAAGGTATCGCAGTAATAAGATAAGCTCCAGCTGGGCGATATCTTCATCGTTATAGTAGCGATATCCGGTGGAGTTGAGCTTTGAAGCTGGCAGCAGTTGAATTTCATCATAATAACGAATCGTTTTAACGGTTGCGCCAGTCCGTTTTGATACTTCCCCGATTGAATAGTATCCTTCCATCCTGATGTCTCCCTTCTCTCTATTACGAGTATAGAGTCTCCCGTCACGGGAGAGTCAATCGTTTTCTTGGTAATGGATTCGGGATAGCAGAAAGAACAGACTCAGGAGAACATTGACGGAAGGCTGTGATTATGACATTATACTTATAGATACCAACGGTCGGTATTAAAATGGAGGAGGAAAACAGTATGGCAAGAAACAAATATCCAGAACAGACGCTGGAGCAGATTATGGCGGTATCTGCAAAACTCTTCATGGAAAAGGGTTATGACAAAACGAGTATTCAAGACATTATTAATGAAGTAGGAATGTCCAAGGGAGCGATCTATCATCACTTTACGTCCAAGGAAGAGATTTTGGAGGCGGTTATGAACCAGCGCTCAGATCGTGCAGCAGACATGTTCCAGACCTTAATACAGAGTACTCAAGCACCGAATGCCCGCGAGAAGCTCATTTCCCTATTGGAAGCTCTTGCAGTCGATCACGATGCGCACTCTCTTGATGCTCTCCTATGCTCACAGATCCATAATCCACAGTTTGTCGTGAATGGGATCAAGGATTGCGTACTGCAGGATGCGAAGCAGCTTGCTTCTATTATGAAGCAAGGGATGGAAGATGGATCGATTAGGACGGAATATCCCGATGAATGCGCAGAAGTGTTCTTGCTGCTGTTGAACGTATGGATGAACCCGGTACTGTTCATGCGAGACATCGAGGGAACCATTCGACGTCTCCAATTTCTGCAGCTAATGATGAAGCAATTAGGCGTGGATGTTGTCAGCGACAGCTTGATTCAGAAAGCGATGGAGCAATACAAGAACATGGGGGCTTTCCTGAATGTAGAGTGAAGGAGGAGATGACATTGCAAATGCATGTAGGATTTATAGTTGGATCTGTCATCGCGAGTGTGGTTCTAATAGCGGGAATCATCGGACTCGTGCTGAGCAAGCGGCGTGGCGATACAAGCACTTGGGCAACCTGGGCGGTTCTGTTTGGCGTATGTGCTTTAGCAAGTGCAGTTATTAACTTAGGAATTGCAAAGTGAGAATGAGGGGTGCCTGTGATGAAGATAAGGAAGAAATTGGAGATGGGGAGAGCGTGAAAATGAGAAATAAGAGGCTGCTTGAATCAACGAAGAGGCTGTCCGACAGCACCTACAAGAGAGCAATGAATCAGGCTTATCAAGCTGCACACCCATCTCGGAAGGCGGCATACAGAGGTGCTATAATAAGTGGTGGTATCGGACTGCTGCTGCTGACTGTAGGAGGAGTCGTACTTGGGCTTGGTCAGACGGGATGGGGATTAAGCTTGCTCGGCTCCGGAATTGTGGTTGCAGGTATCAATGTATGGAATGTCCGCCGAATTTCAAGTAAGGGGTAGAACAACTTTTTTTGCACAAATAGATACCAACCGTCGGTATATTACTTATGATTAAATCGGACTCTTACCCTGTAATTGATTTTTTATCTTCATTAGACTGGGGCCGGGAAGGGAAGGAAGACTGCCTTTCCCGGCCTAGTAGCATTACTATTGTGTATCAATGAAACGTAACTTCGGGATATTCACTGCTGGCGCCTTTCATCAGCGCTCCGCCAGTACCCTTCAGGTTCTTATTGAAGAAATCCAGAACATAGTGATTGACGACAGATGCCCCTCTGTACCCATCGATTGTTCCTGTAATACCGGCGTATTGCAGGAGATTCGAATAGAGCTGCAGGTCGGTGAAATTATAATGCTTTGCACCTTCCAATTGAATGATGCTTCCACCGTGCTGCTTTACTTTCTCCATTATGGCAAGCTCTTGTGCAATGATGCTGCTCATCTTCGTATCTGTAATAAGCCCCTTACGCTGCTGCTCCTTCATCTCGGTGAACTTATCAGCCTTCAGGAATAGGGCGGGCTTGTCGGCTAGTCTATTGATGTCTAATTCATAGAGAGAGCCATCCATATTGACCGCCGCCTTGACGCGGGGGTTCGTGTTCAAGACGTTAAATGCGGTCGCGCCCCCGAAGGAATGGCCCATGACACCAATCTTGTCCATGTTGATGGCGCCCGTAAGTGGGCTTGGCATGTGACCAGTATTCAAGCCATCCAACTGGCGAATGACGAAATTCACATCCTCCGTCCATACCGTTCCGATAGATTTGCCTACCGTATAGAAATTATCCATGTTGAAAGTAGTTCGATAGTCTGTATTTGTGCCATCTGGAAACGCTGTAGCTACTGTGCTGTACGGATGGTCGATGGAAGCGACAATATAACCGTGGCTGGCCATCTGTTCGGCTTGAGACACATGAAGCAATCGGGTTGTCCCCATTCCATGATTGATGATTATTAATGGATAGGGAACGGAAGTAGGCTGTACTGCTGCTTCTTCATAGGCATTGCTGCGGATGTACTTCCAATAATCGAATATCGGTTCAGGGAGCCTGATAAATGATGATAATCCCTTTTTATAGGACGCGAGCATCTTTGGATCCTCAGGAAAGACAGGTACGGTCTTCTGCACATTATCTACTTGTGCGGGGTACCAGAATTGCACAAGGATTTTACGTTTATCTCCACCATTCTCTGTATAGATCTCCTCTCGACCTTCATCCGTTAGCGACATCGCAAATGTGCCTACTTGATAGGGGCCCTCCAGTTTCGGCAGCTGAAAAACAGGCAAGCATGACGACAACAAGACGGTCAATGTGATTACGACGCAGGATAGGCCAAATAAAGTATAGCGCACAGATTTCCACAGATTGAACGTGCTAGATGACCGTATACTTTTCCAACATAGACTCCCCGTTACTACGATAGTTAGGTTGTACACGCCGAACATCTGCCATCGATAACCCTCTTGCCACAAGTGCAGCGTGAGAATGGACATGCTGATTGTACTGGCTACGATGCCGGTTAGCCGGGGCAGTTTGTGTGTAAATAGAGTACTTATCAATAATGCAAAGCAAGAGAAAGCCAGCAATATTTCATAGAGCCGCATAACGTTCCTATTCCTCCCGTTCTTCAGAGCGTACTTGCCTCTGTCTATTGAGCGTAAAGGGTGAAGATTAAGGAGAGGTCGATCGTTCGTTTAAAATTCGTTTAAAGAGTGAACCGCGTATGTTTCAGTTTTTGTTCAGAATCATGGATTATTGTGTAAGTAGACTCTCGCCTAATCGTTGAAGCAGAAGCAGCTATACATAGAGCCGGTAAGGAAGGGGGGAGCTGCACTTTATTAACCGATTACGGGAAATGAAGTTGAAGCTCGAACTAAAGCTGAAGAGGTGAATGTTACGAGACATGAAAGAACGTAGAAAGACCTTATATGTATTTTTAGTAATTGCGTTGCTATTAAATCTTGTGTTCCCACCTACTATGGTGAGTGCATTTGATGGATTGCTAGATGATAGTTCTAATCGTACAGCGCAGAGTGTAACAGATGCGACTTACGGGAATGCCCCTAGTGTGACGAAGGCAACTTATGGGGAGATAAATGAAAATATTATAACGAAAGTAACCATAAAGGATAAGGCTGGTAATAATATTACCAAAGTCCGCCCTGATATCGGCGATAAGGTACAAATCATTTTTGACTGGAAGCTTGAGGACGGACATAAGTATGGTACTGGCTCTACATTCAAGTTCAAATTGCCTGATCAATTTGGAGTGGATCGGGAATTAACTGGTGATCTTGAAGGTGGAAGTGATACTGTTGGTACTTACGTTGTAACGAAGAATGGTGAGGTGACATTCACCTTTAATGATGAAATTAATAATGGTCAAGGCCTGGCAGGTTTTTTTGAAGTTTGGCGGGAATTTGACGAAAGCAAATTTGATGGAGGAACCAAGCAAGAAATCAAGTTTGATGATATCGGATTTTCCTTCGTCATTAATTTCAAAAGTAAAAATGAAAGCAATATGACCAAATCTGGCTCACCAGATAAGACGAGGAATCCGAAAAATATCAATTGGAATATCGAACTGAATCGAAACAGTGAAAATATTATAAATGCAGTATTGGGAGATGAGCTTCCAAATGGCTTAGTATTAGACAAATCCTCCATCAAAATATACGAAATAAACGTTCGTCGTGATGGTGGTGAAGCGATAAAGGGAGCCGATGTTACTAACAAGTTTACGATAAATCCTGAGGATTCCAAATTTAGTATTGCTTTTGGCGATATCGATCAGGCTTATCGAGTTGAATATGCAACGATAATTACTGACTTGTCTGGCTATAAAGATGGAACAGACTATCGAACAAAATCATTTAAAAATTCAGCGCAGCTGACAGGAGATACGCTTCCCAAGCCATATGAAGTTACAAAAGAAGTGGAAATTACATTCAGCAAACCGTTAAACAAGAAATCAGTTCATTACGATTCTAGTACACAGACGATTACATGGACAATTGAGTACAACTATAATGAGCGAACCATTGATCAAAAGGATGCGTGGATTAAGGATTTCTTCGATAAGAATAATCTCCAAAAGCTGGATGAAACATCGTTTGTCGTTAAAGAGATGACAATCAAGGATTCAGGCGCAGCTGTGGAGAAATCGGTTCCTGCACTTGAACAAGGGAAAGATTACATCGTCGGACCAACAGCGAACGGTTTCGAGTTGAAATTTAAAAAATCGATTAGCAGTGCCTATAAAATTGAATACAAAACGAAATCTGTTAACCGTGTGTACAACAGCACAGAAGTTACGAATCGTGTGGAAATACATGATGGTACAACAGAAGTTGGAAAACAACCAATTGATCAGGTCATTTTCAGCAAATCTGACGGTATTGTTGACTTTAAGAATAAAGAGGTTACTTGGACATTAACAATTAACTCTGATAGTAAAAAAATGAATAAAGTTAAAATTGAGGACACGTTCAGTACGGATGTATTTGATTTTGTACCAAGCAGCGTTGTAATTGAAGAGGTTGGTACACAGAAGAAGCTGGTAGCAGGGCAAGATTACACCGTAACAAAGACGGCTGCAGGCTTTGAAATTCTCATCGAGAAAATCGAAACAAAGCATAAAATCACATATGCAACAAAGTTTGATCCTAATAAATTCACCAAGGAAGAAATCAACACAGCAAAACTTGTGGATTGGAATGAAAAAGCTCCTCAGGTTCCTTATATCAAAGTAACTGGAAAAGCGAAACCGGATAAATATACGGTTGCAAATGGAGACAAAACAGGCAGCTACAATGCGATAACAAAAGTGATCACATGGCAAATTGACTTCAATTACAATTTAAATGAGATTAAGGAAGCGGTCGTTAAGGACTTTTACACAGAGGGGCAAGATTTTGTAACGGGTTCCTTGAAGGTGTATGAATTAAATCTTAATGGCGGAGAAAATGACGTTAAGCAAGGAACGGAAATCTCCGATTATACGTTCCAAAATGTGAGTGAAAACGGTCAAGACGGTATCGTCATTATCTTCACGAAGAAGCCGATCAATACGGCATATCGTATTACGTATGATACTAGTTTGAAAGGTAAACAGGTATATAAAACTTATAAGAATAATGCCAAAGTGTATGATATGGGCGATGCCGGGAAGAAAGTATTCGAGAAGTCGGCAGAAGTTCCACCGGCATTTGGCGGAGAGTATGTATCCAAGAAAGGCGAGCAAGGGAAAGGTGAGAAATCTGATCTTGCATTATGGAAAGTTTTCATTAACCGAAGCCAGTCCTTTATTGACAAAGGTGCGGTTCTAACAGATACCTTGTCAAAGGGTCACACATTGGATCAAAAATCGATTAAGCTCTATAAGCTTGGAGCGGGAGAGGCAGGAGCACAGACTGGCGGAACACTGGTTGAGCCTCTGGACAGCGTAGCGAAGCTTGAATTTAACGGGCAAACCTTCACGCTTACGTTCCTTGACAGTCTGGAAACATCGTACCGATTGGAGTATCAATCCTATATTGATGCTAATGACGGTGATGTCATTACCAATGATGTGTCTTTTAAGGGGCAAATAGTTGGTCAAGGTAACAAAGAGGCACAAATTCAGGTGAGCCTCTCTGGAGCTGGAGGAGGAGCAAATCCTTCTGGACGCGGTAAATTAATTATTAAAAAAGTAGATGCAAACAATGAAAAAATCACGCTGCCAGGAGTTGAATTTGAACTCTATGATCAATCGGGAACTGTCTTACTAGAGAAATTAGTTACTGATAAGAATGGTGAGGCAACATTTACAGATAAGAGATTTAGAAAATATAAGCTCAAAGAAGTAGAAGCACCAAAAGGGTATTTTATTCAAGGTGATGGTTGGAGCTCTGTTTCGTTCAAAAAAGACGGGCAAATAGAAGTCATCAAAAACACGAAAGGCGTATGGGAATTCGAGTTGACCAAGGTCGATGCGGATTATCCATCCAAGGGGCTGCAGGGTGCCATCTTCAAGCTTCAATTAAAGGATGAACATGATGTGTATCAGGATGTTCCTGGTAGAACGGATGAGCAGACGGATAAAAACGGGAAGCTTAGGCTGAAAGAACTCCAACCCGGAGGCAAATACCAACTTATTGAGGTAAGGGCTCCTGAGGGATATAAGTTGGATTCAAATCCAAAGCCAATACAATTTGAGATTAAAAAGGATCAGACAACATTAGCAACGCGTACGGTTGAGAACACATCACTTCCTGGCTCCATTACTGTAATTAAGAAAGATGAAGCTGGCAGTGCGTTGCTCTCTGGTGCAGAATTTGTCCTTAAAGATGCCAAAGGGAATATCATTGCCACGAAGCAAACTGTTGCAGATGGTATACTGAGCTTCGATAATTTGAAGAGCGGTACTTACACTTTAGTAGAAAAGGCAGCTCCAGAAGGGTATGTGCTCAATACTCAGCCGATTACAGTTGAAGTCAAGAACGGAACGGACACACCGATTACCGTCTTGAACAAACTGGTTCCAGGAACGGTGAAAGTCATTAAAGTGGCGGCAGGCACGAATACTACACTCCCTGGTGCAGAATTCCGCATCCTTGATGCACATAAGCAGCTAGCCAAGGATCAAACAGGCAAAGAATTGACACAGTTGGTAACGGATGAACATGGCCAATTGATCATTATGAATCTGAATCCCGGCCAATACTTCGCGCAAGAAACGAAGGCACCGGTAGGGTATGTGTTGAACGGTGATTTATTCGAATTCACAGTAAGCAAGAAGGCAGTAGCTGAAGTGAAGGTACCGAATACACGTGAGCCTGAAGTGCCTAAGACCGGAACTGCTAAGTTGGTTAAAGTTGATGCGGCCAATGAAGAAAGGAAATTGCCAGGTGCGGAGTTCCGATTGCTGGATGCGAATAAGCAGCCAGTCAAGGATCAAGCAGGCGTGGAATTGCCGCTGCTAATCACGAATGAGCATGGCGAAGTCACGATTCCGAACCTGAATCCGGGCAAGTATTATGCAGAAGAAACGAAGGCGCCAGTCGGATATGTGTTGAACACGGAATTAATCGAGTTTGATGTGAACGCTGGCAAGGAAGCAGTAGTCATTGTGCGTAATACACTCGCTTTGCCGCCGACGGGTTCAGTGAAGCTGATTAAGATTGCTTATGACAATAAAGAGAAAAAGCTGTCTGGTGCCAAGTTCCGCCTTCTGGATGCGGAGAAGCAGCCGGTTAAAGATGAGGCAGGAGTAGAGCTTCCGATCTTAACGACGGATACAAACGGAGAAGCATCCCTTCCAGCCTTGAAGCCGGGGAAATACTTCTTCGAGGAAACAGAGGCTCCAAGCGGTTATATTCGCAACACTACATTGAATGGGTTCGAAATTACGAGAGGGCAGTTGACTGTCGTTACGGTCGAGAATGTTCGTTATACCGATGGAGGGGGAGGGGGCAAGACGGATCCTTATGAACCGTGGGAGCCAAGCAAGCCAGACGACAAGACACCTCCTAAGACAGATCCGAACATTTCAACGGTCCCTGGGCAGATCGTCGATCCTACAGTTCCAAAGACGCCAACAACGCCAACAACGCCAACAACGCCAACAACGCCAACAACGCCAACAACGCCAACAACGCCTGGAACGACGACTGACCCTGATCAGCCTACGGTACCTGGTGAGACGACAGATCCCGATACAGGAAATACGACGGAGCCGGGTGGAAACATGGGCAATCCAGACGGTGACAAGGATGATGAAGGAAATCCTGATGATGCAGATCTAGGAGGCAAGACGGATTCGAAGAAGCCGAATCCTAAGCCGGGCAGCAAGCTGCCGCAAACTGGTGAAGAAGCGCCTGCATCGCCAATCGTCGGTATGATTCTCATTACTGCCGCAGCACTCATGTGGATTGCTCGGAAGCGATTATTTGTAAGACGTTGATGTGATGAACCGCCAGGGAGAGTTCCTTGGCGGGTATCCTACTATTCTGTCCACATACAGAAGATTACAATCGTTCAGGAGTGTACAAGCAGTTCTGTTGCATGTTACCATAGACATATAACGGTTACATTTGGATAATGGCAAACCCTCGCGAAAGCAGGGGACGCAAAGCCACGGGTCTAATGCATTTACACAATGCGATGACAGCCGGGTTGCCCTAATTGCGACAATACGAGCGTCTATTTAAGTGCGCCGCCATTAGGGTGGCGCTTTTTTTGTATAACAAGAAGCGCCCCTGGTGTTCATCTCATTCGAGCGGATAACGTCAAAGAATGGGAGATGGTAAGGATGCGGACACGTTGTACGGAAACGACTGACAACAACGCAAACTGGCAAGTAGAAGAAAAACAATCATTGGTAGGCAGCAAGCGAAGAATTGCAATAGGGCTTAGTGCTGCATTGCTGTTCGGCATGTTCATGCCACAGACAACTCTCTATGCAGCGGATGAAACTAGCGGAAGCGGGACTGCTGCATCAGAATTGTTGAATGTACAGGCGGCAGGAGTCAAGGTTCAGGGCATTTCGCTCGGTATGAGTGAGAAGCAGCTCTTCGAGCGGCTGGGCCAACCAGCACGCAAAGACGTAAGCGAGTACGGGTTCGAGTGGTACATCTATAACAAGGATTATAAGCAGTATGTGCAGGTCGGTGTGCTCAACAAGAAAGTTGTAGCTCTATACTCGAATGCTAAGGCTGATTATGGCAGCATTGGATTTGGTTCGACGAAGCAGGAAGTTACAGCAGCCTACGGGTCTTCCATCAGTCGAATTAAGAAAGGCAATACGATCTACAATTACAAGGATAACGGTGGAACGTACAGTATGCACAAGGTGGGCGACGCTTATGCGACGGTGTTCTATGATGTGAATCAGCGCGGCACGGTAACAGCTGTCCAATTTATTGCTGAAGCTGTGGAATTGTCGTTCAAGGGCTACTTCGGAACGCCTAGCGAGCAATTGCGGACAAGCTTCGAGCAGCAAATATTCGATTTAACGAACGCGGTTCGCGTACGGAATGGCAAGAAGCCGCTGCAATGGAACGATAAGATCGCGGGAACAGCACGCGAGCATAGCGGTGATATGGGAGTAAGAAGCTTCTTCGATCATAATAATCCGGATGGCAAGTCGCCGTTCGATCGAATAAAGGCAGACGGAATCGTATATAAGTCCGCAGGAGAGAATATTGCCGCCGGCCAGACGAGTGCCATCTTCGTTCATGAGAACTGGATGAACTCGGAAGGGCATCGTGCTAACATATTAGGAGATTATACGCGAATGGGTGTGGGCGTATTTTTCGGAGGTAAATCGAAAGTCTACTACACGGAAAACTTCTATACGCCACGAAGCTAGCAGGCCGTGGTAAAAAGACGCCTTCAATCCCACAGAAACAGTGGTGTTGGAGGCGTCTTTGATTGTTGCGGCGTTATGGAGTCTTCTCCATGACAGCCTTCACAATAAGCCGGTGTGTGGCTGTGTCGATTGGATCACAGGTGATAAGTGTCAGCTCCCGATCCGTTGGATTCTGATCGAGAACGGACAGATCTTCTGGGGTCACGATGGATTTCGATTGCACGGTATACGTGTAGGTCTGATCCGACGTTTCTAATTGAACTTTATCGCCTCTTTTCAACTCATTGAGCCTGTTGAAGTGTCTGCCGAATGTCAGACTGCGATGGCTCGCCAATACAAAGTTGCCGATCTCGCCCGGCATTCGGCCAGGGACAACGATTCCACTTCCAACCTTGAGAGAGGCAGGTGTGGCTCCTTCTACCATAGGTTCCCGCAGATCGATTTTGTCGATCGATATTGCCCCATATACAAGGAGACCGTCAATGGATTTAGGCTCCTGTTTTTTTGGTGTGGTTGAATCGGTTTGTGTCTTGGAGGTTACTTGAATGCTGTTTTGCGGCAAGTTGTCCCACTCCGTAAGGAGCCGAAGCTCTCTTTGTTGCTCATTGTATTGGTTCCACTTTGGATATAAGATAAGAGCTAGCCCAGCAAGAAGAAACAAGAGAGCCGTGACACCGAGCAATCTGGACATGATTTGATTCTTCTTCGTAATAAGAGGCACCCCCTTAACGGACTATGTTCGTGCCTCTATTGTACCGTATGTAGCAATATGTTTTCCATAACCCACCATGATGGTAGGCGCGGTTTCGTAGGGAATCGGATAGCAGCAGTGAAGCTCAATTGCAGCAACCGGATGCTGGAAGGAGGCGTCAGCAATCTAAGATGATGAGGATCATTCCTTAGGGGAAGCCTGCTGAAGGATTGCTTTATGCATCCAAATGGCAGCTTGTGAACCTTCCGCCATCGCAATCGTAACCTGTTCCGAATGCACACACACATCTCCTGCCGCCCATACGTTGGGAACATTGGTCATTTTCGTACGTGGATCCACCATAATGTGTTTATTTTCATGCCGCTCTATCCCAAGCTGCTCTGCGAGGGAGGACTTCACCTCATTGCCTCCGAAGGCAACAAATCCACGCTCTCCATCAATGATCCTTCCATCGGAAAGTCTCACGCCACTGAAGATACCTTCTCCCTTACATACTACTTCTTCAATCTGTGCTTCAATTACTTCAATTTGCTGAGCATCCAATTGGTGCATTTGATCAGCAGACAAGGGCTTCTGCTCGTGATTCACATAGACGACGTCACGGGTCCAATACAATAGCGTTAGTGCCATATCAGCACCTGTAGAGCCAGAACCAAGCACAATGGTTCGACGACCGCTCACTTCATAACCATCGCAATCAGGGCACACGTACACCGTAAGGCCTAGGCAAGGCATAAGATTGGGCAATGATGGAATCCGATCCATGATTCCAGTGGCGAGCAGGAGTGTACGTGCAGTGAAGAGGCCGTTCTCTGTTGTCGTTACGACGAAGCCATGCTCGTCATCACGGGCGAGGCTCGTCACGGTATCTTCAAGCAGATGTATGCCTAACGATGTGGCCTGTCGTTTACCCAAATGACGAAGCTGGGAACCGGATACCCCCTCAGGCCATCCAAGCACATTATGGTAGGAACGGCATATCGTCGATCTGCCATAACCACTATCGATCACCAGAACGCGGTGTCGATATCTCCCCAACTGAATGGCAGCTTGCAGACCGGCTATGCCGCCGCCAATAATAATGCTCTCATAGCACATAAGCAGACACTCCTACCGTTGCTGAATGATTATTTCATGAAATAATGCCTGACATGCCAAGCAAGAGATCTTACTCTCCATGCTTCTTCGTCAAGTTCTCCTGAGCAAGACGAATCATCTCGCGCACCATCGAGCCGCCGATTCGTCCGCCAACGCGGCCTGCATCTTCCGTTGACAACTGTCCATTGTAACCTTCTTGCAACGGAACACCCAGTTCCTTAGCTACCTCATATTTGACATCATTCGGCCGGTTCGGATCTACTGCAAATCCTTCGCGGCGCATGACCTCGGCTTTAAAGGCATTGACGCTGTTCTCGGCACCTGTAACAAGCAACTTTCGACGACTTCTTCGGGACATAATGGTGTTCCTCCTGTGTCTTCAAAATAGATACTCTCCATACATTCCCCCTCCCAATCGAAATTATGTAAGAAATGAAGAGGAGTAGGAATATACTATGGAGAAATAATCCAGTGAGTAAGTGTCTGTTTGGGTAAGCACACCATTCGAGAGGAGCTTGCAAATGGATTCGGAATATCAAGATGTACAAGTGAAGGAAGCAGAGTTGACTGTGGAGCAGCAGAGGACGAACACATCCGATGTGGTCTGGCATTCGCCGCTTGAAGCACCGTTTGCCATTGCTGGATTCCACTGGCTGTCTATGGAGGGAAGATATCGGCGACTCCCCATCTCGCCCGAACATAAGATTCCAGAGGGGGTCGAATGGCTGGCGAATCATACAGCAGGCGGTCAGATCCGCTTCGTGACGGACTCTTCGAAGCTGTTCCTGCGGGTGAAGTTATCTGGCCCACACGACATGTATCATATGTCGGCGACGGGGCAGTGCGGCTTCGATT
Organism: Paenibacillus sp. NAIST15-1; assembly: GCF_001894745.1. Lineage (GTDB taxonomy): Bacteria > Bacillota > Bacilli > Paenibacillales > Paenibacillaceae > Paenibacillus_B > Paenibacillus_B suaedae. Next base: position 109,502 of record NZ_BBYF01000009.1, on the reverse strand, counting down.
GCTATGTGGAAGCGGATGGACATCTCCACTACCGAAGTACGACGGCAGGATGGAATCCTAGAGATTCTGAGTATGAGTCTGTCCTATTTTTCCGAGATGAAGCACAGAAAAGGCTTGTCGTTCTGAACTTCCCGCTGTATCAAGGGGTAGAGGAGATTATGGTCGGGTTGAAAAGGGATGCCATCGTGGAGTCCCCGCCTGCCTATGAGGATCCAGGCAAGGTTATTGTTTACGGAACCTCCATCACCCAAGGGGCATGTGCCATGCGTCCTGGAATGTGTTACACGAACATTCTTAGTCGAAGAATCAATCGTGAATTCATTAACTTAGGCTTCTCTGGCCATGGAAAAGGAGAGGCCGAGCTAGCTCATATTATTGCATCTATATCCGATCCAGCTTGTCTTATTCTGGACTACGAAGCGAACAGCGTCTCGCCAGAACGATATGCGGAGACACTGCCGCGATTCGTACGGATTTATCGTGAAGTGTATCCAGAAGTTCCGATTCTTATATTATCGAGACTTGCATTCTCCTTCACACGCTTCGATGAGGAGGACTCCAGACTGCATCAAGTGCGCAAGCACATGCAGATGACGCTAGTGGAATCCTTGCGGCAAGCAGGGGATCGTCATATCTACTTCTGTGATGGTGAACAGCTTCTTCCACAGCATGCTCTTGAATGCTTCGTGGACGGCACTCATCCTACCGATCTAGGGTTTGTGCAGATGGCTGATGGACTGGAGCCAGTACTGCGAGAAATACTGGCAAGCAATTCTTAATATAGCCTTACACAATAAGCAGGGAGCTAGTTGCATACGGAATGATTGAGAGGTGGCCCAACCAAGGGCCGCCTTTTTTATCGTATTAGGCGTTGATGGAAGAAGCAGAACCGGACAATGGCGATGAAAAAAGGTATGTATATAGGAACGATTATGAGAGGCTTCTATTATTTGAGATTCATATAGTAATAGGAAAAGGAGGTATGGAAAACATGAGAACTGTAATCTCTCACTTCTACAATGAGGAATATTTACTGCCGTGGTGGCTGAAGCATCATGCTTCACTTTTTGATCATGGAGTTCTCATCAATCGAGGGTCGACGGATCGCTCTGTTGAAATTTGCCGACAATTAGTTCCCCATTGGGAGGTTCGAGATTCCAAAGTCCCTACATTTGACGCAGAACAGGTTGATATAGAGGTCATGGAAATCGAGGAAGAGTGCATGGGCTGGAAAATGGCGTTGAATACAACGGAATTTTTATGTTTCCCTGATAAGAATAAGTTCTTTTCTTCGCTGGATGAGATGGGCAGCAGTATGTACTCTCTTCGTACGATTATGCTAATTGATGACCCTAACTACGGATATGATGAGCCGGATCCAGCCAAGCCTTTAGTAGAGCAGCGCCATCATGGTTTTATTTTGCCTGATACCGGCCGATTCATTCATAAGTACCCTCGGGGTAATTATGCTCCAGGAAGACACTTCTCTTCCCATCCGTTTATCGATTACCCCTTCAATGATAATCCGTATCCAGCCATTGTTATCAAGTTTTTCTATAGCCCATGGACAGAGGAAACACGGCTTCGAAAGTTGCAGATTGGACCAACCCTTTCGGAAGGCAGTATTTATCGAAGCATGGGGCTACAGCATCTCGTTACCCGCGAAGAATTAGAGCGGAGATATAACAGTTATGTGAACCAAGCGACTGATTTAAGTCATCATCCTGATTATCAGCGTGTATGGAGGTGAGCTGTATGAAGGCAGTCATACTTGCAGGCGGATACGGAACGAGAATCGGTGAGGAGACGCAGGTCAAGCCAAAGCCGATGATCGAGATTGGCCCCCAGCCGATACTGTGGCACATTATAAAGCTGTACAGCCATTATGGAATTCGTGAGTTTATCATTTGTCTGGGGTACAAGGGCTACGCCATAAAAGAATATTTCATCCATTACTATATGCGGCATACGGATTTCACGTTAGATATGGGTAGTAACACTGTTGACTATCATGGGGACAATGCTGTTCCGTGGAAGGTTACATTAATCGATACTGGTGAGGGGACAGAAACGGGAGGACGGATTAAGCGGGTTCAAGCGTATGTTGGCGACTCTACCTTTTGCCTCACCTATGGAGATGGAGTTAGTAATGTAAATATTGCTGAATTGATTGCGTATCATCAATCCCATGGCAAATATGCGACAGTAACGGCAGTTCAACCCCCAGGAAGATTCGGTTCGCTTGCCTTGGCGCAGCAGCAGGTCATCGATTTTACAGAGAAGCCTGCAGGGGATGGAGGCTTCTTTGTATTGGAGCCTGACGTGTTCCCATATATTCTTGACGATGCTGCCGTATGGGAGACGGATGTCTTAACCGAACTAGCACGCCAGCGGCAGCTTATGGCTTATGAGCATCATGGCTTCTGGCACCCGATGGACACAATGCGGGATAAGAAGAAATTGGAGGACTTGTGGGAACGGGGACAAGCGCCATGGAAGGTGTGGCAGGCATGATCAATGAAACTTTTTGGCAGGGAAAGAAGGTTCTTGTTACGGGACATACAGGCTTCAAGGGATCCTGGTTGACGATGTGGTTGTCCTTGATGGGTGCGGAGGTTGTTGGATACGCCTTACCACCGAGTACGAAGCCGAACCTGTACAATGCTGCGAATATTCAAGCCTTGAGTAGGGATTCCATTATTGGAGATGTGAATGATTATTCGGCTCTGCTGAAGGTGATGTCGGAGTACGAGCCGGAGATTGTGTTCCATTTGGCTGCACAGCCGCTCGTACAAACATCCTATGAACATCCGGTAAGCACCTTCCACACGAATGCAATGGGAACGGTGTATCTGCTGGAGGCGGTTCGTCATACAGCTAGCGTTCGTGCTGTTATCAATGTAACGAGCGACAAGTGCTATCGCAATACTGGGGAAACGACGCTTTCATTTCGCGAAGAGGATCCGCTAGGCGGTCATGATCCTTATAGTGCAAGCAAGGCATGTGCCGAGATCATTGCAGCAAGCTATCGGGATTCCTATTTTCGCAGCGAGGATGGACAAGGGCCTAGAATGGCTTCCGTTCGGGCAGGCAATGTCATTGGCGGCGGGGATTGGACAGAATCTCGCCTTCTGCCGGATGTAATAAGAGCTTGTTCCGCCTCTGAACCACTGCTTGTTCGGAACCCAAACGCGGTACGACCGTGGCAGCATGTGTTGGAGCCCGTGCACGGTTATCTGCTTCTCGCGGAGAAGTTGTGGGACCATCCGCAATACGCAGATGGATGGAACTTCGGGCCGCTGGAACAGCCAGACACAACCGTTCAAGATATCATTCAAATGGCAGCAGAGATCTGGCAGGTAGACATACAAGTGGTGCTAGAACAAGCAGCCACTCGCTATGAAGCTCCCAGACTATCTCTGGATAGCAACAAGGCAGCACAGCTATTAAACTGGCATCCGAAGTTGTCTATCAGGGAGGCTGTGGCATGGACGATGTCCTGGCATCAGCAGCATCGTGCAGGAATGAATGCTAGACTGCTATCAGAGCGGCAGATCGTCGATTATGTTCGCAGAGAAGGAGGAAGAGAAGGCGAATGAACTCACATTGTCGGATATGCGGTACACAGCTTGTGCATACCTTTATTGATTTAGGACAATCTCCACTTGCAAATGCCTTCCTAACACCAGAGGAATTGGGGAATGCCGAACCCCATTATCCGCTCCATTCGTACGTATGTGATACTTGTTGTCTCGTACAGCTTGATCAGTTCGCGAGCCCGGCTAGTATATTCAAGCATTACTTATATTTAAGCTCCTATTCTACAAGTTGGCTGAAGCATGCAGAACAATATACAGACATGGCGATTCGCAGATTTCAACTGAACGGTGATTCACAGGTCATCGAGATTGCGAGCAATGACGGTTATTTACTGCAGTATTTCCATCAGCAGGGCATACGAACACTGGGCATAGAACCAGCAAGCAATGTGGCTCAACTTGCGAGGGATAAGGGAATCCCGACGAAGGCAGAGTTTTTCGGACAACGACTGGCGGAAGAGCTCGTTAAGGACGAGGGGATTAGCGGGAATCTAATCGTAGCGAACAATGTGCTGGCTCACGTTCCGGACGTCCAGGATTTTGTCGCTGGTCTGAAACGGCTGCTCCATCCGGAAGGCACCATAACGATTGAATTTCCGCATGTACTCAATCTTATTCGATATAAGCAGTTCGATACGATATATCATGAGCACTTTTCTTACTTCTCCTTGTTCTCGGCTCAACAGCTATTCTCCATGCATGGCCTCCAAGTAACAGATGTAGAAGAACTTTCTACACATGGGGGGTCATTGCGCTTGTATATCATGCATGAGGACAAGGACAGATTGGCCGCAGCAGCTGTGCAGAAGGTTCTGGAACAGGAAAGGCAGAACGGACTGCATGACTGGCGGGCATATACCGCGTTCGCCCAGCAGGTAGAACAGATGCGGGAGGATATTGTCCGATTCATGATGGAAGCTCGCAATCAAGGCAAGCTGGTAGCAGGTTATGGGGCACCGGCGAAGGGCAATACACTGCTTAATTATTGCGGGTTCCATACGGCATGGCTTCCATTTACGGTGGATCAGAATCCATATAAGCAGGGGCTATATTTGCCTGGTTCGCGAATTCCTATTCGCAGTCCCGAGGAGCTGAAGCGAGTACGTCCAGATTATGTACTTATACTGCCTTGGAATTTGAAAGAAGAGATTATGGAGCAGTGCGCTTATATCCGAGAATGGGGCGGGAAGTTTGTCATCCTTGTTCCAGTGATTGAAGTGGTGTAAAGGATGGATAAAATACTGGTTACGGGCGGCAGTGGGTGGATCGGCGGCTTCGTCGTTCAGATCCTGCTCCAGAAAGGGTATGACGTTCATGCTATATATCGGAGAGCGCATAGAGCGGATCTCTTCTGTACGTGGCATCAGATAGATTTATGGGATGAGGAAGAAGTGAAGGCCCTTATCGAACAGGTAAGACCAACACACCTTATGCACCTTGCCTGGGATGCCATTCCGCCGCAATGTTATACTTCTCTGAGCAACTATAACTGGATGCAATCCAGCAAGAAGCTTATTGATCATTTCATTCAATGTGGCGGACAAAGATTGATCGTTGCTGGCTCTTGTGCCGAATATGAATGGACGCCGGGATTATTGTCAGAGGTCAATTCTTCATTATCGAAGAAGACTTTATATGCGGTATGCAAAAATTCGCTGCGTGCTTGGCTGGAGTCTTATACGGAACAACAGGGGATAAGCAGCGGCTGGGCACGTATTTTTCATTTATATGGCCCTTATGAGCAAGGGAACCGTCTCGTATCCTCCATCATTCGTTCACTGCTGGATGGACGAGAGGCGGCTTGCTCACTAGGCAAGCAGTATCGAGACTTTCTGTTTGTTAAGGATGTGGCGGATGCGCTGGTGTCTTTTCTCTTCAGCAAGGTGGAGGGCGCATTGAATATCGGTTCAGGGAAGCCGGTTCAGGTAAAGCAGATCGCCCTGATGATTGCCAAGAAGTTGGGGCGTGAACGTTTGCTTCGATTCGGGGCACTCCCTGATCCCGTAGATGAACCCTTGTATGTTGGCGCTCATGCTGGGCGTTTGAAGCAGGAATTGCGATGGCAGCCTCAGTATAGTTTGTCGGCAGGAATAGACGAAACGATCGAATGGTATAGGAACATCCAGAAGGATATTCGCTAAATTCACTTGATCGATTTATCGTAGTAGTGAATGGACTCCATGCATTCGCGCAGCCTCAATAAATTTTAAGCGAACGCTCAGCTGTATTTCAGCTAATAATAGGATAATAGAAGGAACAGGGAATATATCGCAGCAGTGAGGGAGAGGCGTGGATGTATCGGAGCAGAGGGATTCGAATTCTCATCGTAGATGATGAACCGAATATTTTACAATTTCTTGAGCTGGGATTGGTAAATGAGGGGTTCGATGTGCAGGCTGCACAGGATGGCGTGACTGCTGTAGCCCGATTTACTGAGTTCCAGCCTCATGTCGTTATATTGGACGTGATGATGCCGGGGATGGACGGGTATGAGGTGTGCCGTATGCTGAAGAAGTCAGAAGATGTGGCGATTATTATGCTTACGGCGAAGGATGAGGTGGATGACCGTGTGAAGGGCTTGAATCTGGGGGCAGACGATTACATGGTCAAGCCATTCAGCTTCGCTGAGCTATTGGCACGAATTCAAGCACGGATTCGCAATCAGTTCCCGACGATGTTCGGGGGTGTGCAGGTAGGGCCATTCGTGATCGATGACAAGCGCAAGGAAATGAAGTATAGCGGCAGAGTGCTGGCGCTCTCGCCAACGGAGTATGATCTGCTCAAGTTCCTCGTGCTGAATCGTGGCGTGGTATTGAGCAAGTCTGTCATCTTGGATCGGGTATGGGGTTATGACTTTGGGGGAGAGGACAATATTGTCGAGGTGTATATCCGATCTTTGCGGGAAAAGTTGAACGACAAGGAACATCAGTTAATTCGAACGTTGCGTGGAGCTGGTTATCGGGTAGATATCCCATGAGGAATCGATGGCGTTCCGGTCTAGAGAGGATCATAAACTTGTATTCACTACGTACCCAATTGCTGTATCGTTCTTTGCTTGTCATTGCTATCTTGCTGGTGATCGTCGGCATGCTGCAGTATATATTTATGCGCGAGGTTGTGTATCAGAATAAAGCAGCGAGTCTTCAAAGTCATGCAATGAGCATTCCTGGATTCGTCTGGAAGCGGGTGGGACAGTATCATCGTCAGCTTGAACAGTCGGGACAGCGTGTACCCGAACCCTCAATGCCGATGCTGCTTATGCCGGATACCCATGTGGCCTTCATTGATCAAGCAGGAGGCTATCATTCACTGCCGAATGGGCAAGGTGAACTTGCCACCGTACAATTGAATGCTGAGGAGTATGAGAAGGCAAGAAGGGCTCCTCTGGGCAATCCATCCTACCACATTGCAAATGATTCGAACGGAAAAGAACAGTTGGTTGTACTGCATCCCGTCTTATCAGCTCCTGGCAGGGAAATAGGGACGGTACAGATTAGTGCGCCAACGGCTCCGCTTAACGACTTGCTCATGGGGCAGACGCTTACTTTTCTCATGATAGCGGCTATAGCGATGTTACTAGGGGTAATTGTGCTGCTTCCAGTCATCCGAAGGACGCTGCGACCGCTGTCTGCAATGGTGAATACAGCTGAACAAATTGATGCAGGCAATCTGGATAGGCGCTTCTCCACCGCGCAGGGACAATCTGAGGTGGATCGTCTAGCCGATTCCTTCAATAGCATGCTGGAGAGGCTAGAGACTTCCTTCGACGCGGAACGGGAGATGAAGGAGCAGATGCGACGCTTCGTTGCCGATGCATCCCATGAGCTTCGTACACCGTTGACTTCGATCCATGGATTTCTAGAGGTTCTGCTTCGTGGGGCGGCCCAGCATCCCGAACAGCTGCATAAGGCATTAACAAGCATGCATAGTGAGTCGGAGCGACTAAGTAAGCTGATTCATGATTTGCTTCTACTAGCGAAGCTGGATCGAGATGGGGTGCCTTCCATTGAACTGGTTGAAGGATCTCTCGATGGAGTCATTCGCAGCATGGAACCGCAGCTTGTAATGCTGGCAGGGAAGAGAACGGTGGCGATTACGCTAGAGCCTCAGCTGTTATGCAAGCAAGATCCCGATAAGATGAAGCAGGTTGTGCTCAATCTGGTGCATAATGCGGTTCAACATACGGATGAAGAACTAGGGCACATTCACGTCGAGGGTATAAAAAATGAGAATGGAGTTCAGCTATCCGTCTCTGACAATGGGTTGGGTATTGCTCCTGAGCATCTTCCTTATCTGTTCGATCGATTCTATCGCAGCGAAACTTCGCGGAATCGTAAAAGTGGAGGTTCCGGACTAGGTCTGGCTATTACGAAATCAATTGTTGAAGCACATGGCGGAACGATAGACGTTGTTAGCCGAATAGGCGAAGGCAGTACATTTCGGATATGGCTGCCTCGGTAAATGGATATTGGACGGGGCTTATTGGTTGATTATCTAACTTGCCCTGCTTATTGAGCTTCAGTAGCGGTAGGATGGACTGATAATGATTAATTCTATGAAAAAAAGAAGCAGAATCCTCCGCGAAGTGCGTAGGAATTCTGCTTCTTGTACATAGGCCGCTAAGCTTACTTCTGATTCAGTACACGATACAAAATGATGGCTGCTTGTGCACGAGTGGAAGTTCCAGTTGGATTGAACGTATTGTCATCAGAACCTTTGATGAGCCCTTTGCTGACTGCATATGCAACGGCAGCCTTCGCATCTTGTGAAATACGAGCCTCATCCTTGAACCCAAGTGATGCATTCGCTTGGGAGAGATCGGTCTGCAGTGCTTGCGCTAGCAAGACGACCAGCTTCTCGCGTGTGATTGGATTCCGTGCCCCAGGCTCAGCAATTCGCTGCTCCCATGTCTTGCCGTTGTTCGTCAAGCGATCAAGCAAGGAGACAAATTCAGCCTGAGTAATGACATCGTTCGGTTTGAACGTGTCTAAGCTGTCTTTACCATGCAGCAGGTCATGGGCGGCGATTACTTCGATTTCATCCTTCGCCCAATGTGCAGCAATATCGCTAAATGGTCTTACATGCTCTGCGATGGTATAGGTACCGTATTGAGTTGCTTCGAACGTGACCGATTTTTTGTCGGCCGCTTGTGTTCCTGCCAATGTGTATTTCCAAGTGTTAGCCGTATCTTGCGCGAGTGCATAGACACCTGCCCTGCGAGTATCCTTCGCGGCATCTGTCAGCTTGAGTGTAATCCCAAGCGTCACACTCTTCGCATCTTTAGGGCCGCGGATGGTGAGCTTTGGAGAGGTGTAGGTAGCTTCGCCACGCTCTTTTGCGAACCCTTTATCCTTGTGGTCAGACAGGGAAAGCACAAGCTCAATTCCGTTCGAGCCGATAAGATCAGCTGCCGATTTATTCGGGATGATAATATCAAATTCAGTTCCTGACAGGAGCAAGTCCTTGCCTGAATCCTGCAGTTGCATCGCAGTCGATTTGTCCAGCGTGAACGCAACTTCACCGTATTCCTTCATGCGAACATCGCTAATATCGAGTTGAACCTGCTTGGCGTCCTTGTCCTGCAGCAGCTTTTTCACGGCATCTGCATTTATCGCGAACACCGCGTTTGCAACTCCATCCTTCTTCGTCTCCGTCAGTGATCCCGCCTTCAGTTGCTTGCCTGATGGAACCTGAACAGGCGCAGTTGAAGATGCAGAACCCCCTGATAAAGAAGATGAAACTGGCGGCGTTGGCCCTGGAGTCGGAGCTGGCCCTGGACTTGGATCTGGTCCTGGATCCGGCCCTGGCCCTGGATTCGGCTCGGATGGATTGGCGATTTCTATCTTAGAAGATAAGACCTTGTCTATTGGAATTAATTCGTTGTTCTCATTATACAGCTGCACATTTTCAAGGTTAAACCCATAAGTTCCTTCTTGATTGCCAGAGAAGACGAGCGTTGCAATATCGCCCTCTTTCTCAGACGCCCCCCCACTTAGGCTGACGCTGTAATTCAATCTGATCTTGCCTCCAGGTTCTTCAACTCTATCCTCTTTAATGATCAGAGGCGTACCTGGATAGTGCTTATCTTGATAAGTAGCCATCGTAACGCTTGGTTCCACACCCAACAACGTTACCTGGCTGTCATAAGTAAGACTGAATGAAGCAGAGTATACAGCTTCTGTAACGGAATAATTGATCTTGACGTCAAATGGATTTCTAGTCGGCACTTTAGAGCTGCTGCTTCCCGCATAGACGATATCTTTATTGTCGAACACGATACGCTCAGCAATATACCCAAAACCATTTTTTGCAGCGTCATATATCATTAGAATGAATTCATTGCTGCCTGGATTCAACGGAACCTCAATTGCAAATGTTCCATCACTGTTCATCTTGCCGATATGCTGCTTGTCCAATCGATCAAATGCAACTGTGGTAATATATTCATTAATCTTGTCAGGGAATAAATCTTTGAATAAGTCCTTCGTAATTTCCCCTCGGATAAATCCCGTGCCTGGATTCTCTTGGTTCCTGATAAGAGGGGGATCATCCAGAGTAAATTCCGGTGCTTCGCGATCAATAACGAAAAATGATTTCTGGTCTTCAAGCTTCTTATCGTTGATAGATGGAGTGAACTCGTACCGCCCATCCGGCAAGGAGACAGCTTTCCCGCCTTTCCATACCGTTCCATTCCAATTCCGATATCCATAGACACCCGGCTTGTGAAGTTTGCCTTGGCTGTCATAAAAATCGCCCATGTATGTTCCATATACCGCGTCTGTTACTGAAATCTTGAAATCAGCCAGATCTGTTGTTACATCGAAATAAGCATCTGCTGTCTGAGCAGGAGAAAATTTGCCGCCTGGTGAGAAGTACATAGGATCCGCAGTAAGGTTTGTAATTGGTGCAATTCCATAGTTATCCCCAACAAACAGGCTGACAGGAAGGTGCAGCTGGTGATGGGTTGTTTGCTCAGTTAAGGTGATGCTGCCTTCATAGCTGCCGGTAGTATTTTCTGGAACCGTTACCTTAACCCGTAGGCTTCCTGAACCATTTGCAGGTACAGTTACCGTATTCGAGGTGAACTGCAGGTTGATACCTTTGCTTGTTCCGCTCCAGGAGCTGCTGATTGTATAGGTTTGATCCGTATTTGCAATATCCTTAACGACAATTTCTTTGGAGTGGGTGCCTGCTGGAACCAATCCAAAAGATACACTCCCTGTCTCATACGGGATACTTTGGCCATCGCTTGTTGCCTTGGTTGTTGCTTCAACGAGAGCAATGGCTGTAGCTTGAATAACTTGATTGAGATCCACTCGTCCAGCGCCCTGTTCGGTTACGGAGTATAATCTATGATCGCGGTCTTCTATGGTTTTAGAATTATTCATCAAGAGAGCTTTCAGTTCGTCTGTTTCTATCTTGTGATGATACTTCTCCAGCAGCAGGGCAGCGGCGCCAGCGATGTGTGGGGCGGCCATACTTGTACCATTATTAGCTTCATAGCCTTTCGACGCATAGTCTCCATCCCACGCTGGTACGGAAGAACGTATCGCAACACCTGGAGCAGTGATGTCTGGTTTAATCATATAGTCCGGAAGAAGAGGCCCGCGGGAGCTGAAGTCCGCTAATAGATCCTCCTCTGGTACGGTATCAAAGGTAACCGTGGTTATCCCTTTATCAATGTTTCTCTTTAGTGCTTGACCCGCAGCTTGTGAGAGGGTGTAGGTAGGAACGTATTGATCTGGTAATTCAAGAGTTGCTCCCAGCTCCCCAGGTTCGTTGTTGAAAATGATAAGCGCTGCAGCTCCAGCCTTCGCTGCATTTATTGCTTTGTCCCGGAAACTAATATCGCCGCGCGAGACGAGCACAAGCTTGCCGGATGCTTTGATATATTTGTAGTCCTCAGGCTTGCCGAGGTTGGCATATACCGCCTCGAATGATGTGTTCTTATCAGTGATTTCTGGTGCATGCGTAGACAGTTTGGCGTACAGCAATTGTTGAATGCCTGGAGCCTGGAAGAAAGGTGTAATCATTGGAGGTGTAGAAGCTCCTACGGATATTGGAAGGTGAGCTCCGCCAGGCGAGCCAAGCGTTCCAGAATTAGGACCTTCGTTGCCTGCTGCCATTACAACGGTTACACCAGCGCGTACTGCATTGTTGACGGCCACTGAATCAGCCGTATAAGCGTTGTTGAATGTTCCGCCTAGCGACAGGTTGATGACGTCCATCTTATCTTTAATTGCTTTATCAATACCAGCAATAATATTCTCTGTATATCCACTGCCGTATGGTCCCAGTACCCGGTATGCATATAAGTCAGCGCCAGGAGCGATGCCTCTGACCCATCCCGTCTTTCCGTTCGGGTTGTTAGGGTCGCCACGGCCCACAATCGTGCCGGCTACATGAGTTCCATGTGATGTATGGTATGGTTTTCCGTTTCTAGGCAGCTTCGAAAGATCAGGGCGGGTTTCCATCGGATCACTGTCGTTATCAACGAAGTCCCAACCACCCTTAAAGGCATCCTTTAAGCTAGGATGGTTATAATCGACACCTGTGTCTATAACCCCAACCTTAATGCCAGCACCCGTGACGCCAATGTCCCATAATACATTCGTACCAATGTAGGGAGCGCTTACATCCATAAGTGGCTTGAATACACCCCCGTCGTCAACAGGTATATTATATTCCAAGTTTGGATAGATGGCTTTCACGTTAGGAAGCTTCGCTAGGCGATCCACTTCATTAGCTGGAATGCTCACGGAATATCCATTGAGTGCGGCCGTATACTCATGGCGGATTACCGCTTTCGAGTTTATCCGGGCTTGCAATTTAAAGGTGTTTTGCTCGAGTTTAATTTTCTTTTCTTGATCGTCAGCAGAAGGAGCAGAGCTTTGCCCTTGCTCCGCTTGGGATAAGGCTACGGGTTCTGTGTTTAATTCGACGATGACGGTTATCGGCTTATTGCTGTCGGACTGAGGAACAAAGTTGTTGCCTGTTTTGGTTGGTGATTCGGGTTGGCCAGGAAGTTGGAGCTGTGGAGACAGGTTGGAATTGACCTTTGGTGTAACCTGTTCTTTCGAAGTAATTTCTTGCGCATAAGTGTGTGATGAGGCTGGGAATAGCATGGCGGCTACCATGGCGATGCTAAGGATTCCCGCTAATTTTCGACGTATCGTATGTAATTTCAAGCTGCAACCTCCCTTTTGAAATGGTTAGTGCTGTGCCTGCGCTCTATCAATGATGCAAACGATCTGAATTCAGACCCCCTTATAAAAGTAATATGACCCATATGTTGCCATTAAGGTTAGTGACTATTTTACCTCACGATTCATAGTTTAAACATGGGTATTTTGGCCTATTAGAAGAGGTTCAATATAGAAAAATAGTATTATAGAATTTGTTATTGGGCAGAGGTTTGTGGTAATTTGACCCAATATACTCTTGCTTGATTGGTCTACGGGCCGTACTAGATTATGGTACACTACATAGTATAGTACCATCTAAACTATTGATAGCTAAGCAAGGAGATATAGAAGATGAAGCTTATATCCTGGAACGTGAACGGGTTGCGCGCTTGCGTGAATAAAGGTTTTATGGACTACTTTCAAGAGATGGACGCAGATATTTTCTGTGTCCAAGAGACGAAACTGCAGGAAGGGCAGATTGAGCTTGATCTTGGGGAGGAATATTCGCAGTATTGGAATTATGCGCTCAAGAAGGGATATTCCGGCACAGCTGTATTTACGAAGAAGAAGCCTCTGACGGTTCGCTATGGCATTGAGGAGAATGAGGAGCCGGAAGGCCGCATCATTACGCTTGAATTCGAATCTTTCTTCTTAGTCAATGTGTACACGCCGAACTCGAAGCGTGATCTCTCCCGTCTGGAAGAACGACTAGAGTGGGAAGAGCGATTCAGCGGCTATTTGCAGCAGCTGGATGCGTGCAAGCCGGTCATCGTATGTGGCGACTTGAACGTTGCTCATCAAGAGATCGATTTGAAGAATCCGAAGTCAAACCAGGGCAATTCCGGATTCACAGCAGAAGAGCGGGAGAAGATGACCATCTTACAAAACGCAGGCTTCACAGATACGTTCCGGCATTTCTATCCGGATCGGACGGACGCGTACAGCTGGTGGTCGTACATGCCGAAGGTGCGTGAACGGAATATCGGGTGGCGCATTGATTACTTCCTCGTATCTTCGAGATTGAACGATTTTTTAGTAGATGCTCGCATCGATTCGGACATCATGGGTAGTGATCATTGCCCGGTTCATTTGATAATAGAGGATATATAGCTGGAGAACATAAGCTAGAAGCAGGAATGAAACCATTGGAATTATGAATCAATAACAGAAGGCCGGAGACCCATACAGCGAGGGGAATCCGGCCTTCTCCTATGTTGCGTGAAGAACACGCTTCGTATATTCTTCTGGTGTAGCACCGATGATAGCCTTGAAATCCTTGATAAAGTGGGATTGATCATAGTAGCCAAGATCTATGGATAGTCTCGTCAAATCTTGATAAGAACCGTAGTCGATTGTTTCTGCGGCATCGTGCAATCGATACAGTCGAATGACCCATTTAGGCGTCACACCCACATATTGCTGGAACAGTCTTTGCAGCTTGCGCTTATTCACCTCAAATTGTTCACATACATGATCGACCTTCGTAATATGGCGATCGCCCTGAATACGGTCAATGATGCGATTGAGATAAGCCACGTTGTTGTCTCTAGCGGGAAGATGCGCTAGGAAGAAGGCTTCTGCTGCCGCGGCCATATCCTCATCCTCGTCCTCGGATAGGACAGCCTGTTCAAGTAGACGCGGATCAGCTTGGAACACATCTTCAAGACGCATTGAACGGCCCGTAATCTGGGAGATGGGCAGGCCCGCGAACGGATAAAATCCACCTGGCCTGAATTTGATGCCTAATACCTTTCCCTTGCCCTCCAGACGATGAGAATAGCGGTTCTGCGCAACTCCATAGATAGCCGTGTGACCATGCTCAATGACCATATTAACGCATGGGTTTGGAACAATCCCTTGTTCGTATGGAGGCTGATCGGTTAGATCCCAGCGAATGATCCAGAAGTGCTTAATAACATCACGCAATTGGTCAGAGGGCACATGGCGCGCAAGCGTGAATTTCTGTTCGCCTTGCTTCATGTTCAAAATGCCCATGCTAGGCTTATGGATTGTGGGTTGCATAAGTACGATGCGAATCACTCCCGAAATCAAGATTGAAGGACGATGGACTTGTTGATTGAGCAAGCCCCTGTTATGTGCCAACCGTTACAATGTGCCTAATTCCTGTGGACTGTCGCGTTTTTACAATACAAGCTTACGGGCAATATCTATAATCATAGTAGCAATAGATGGGAATCACCGCAATGCTGCTTAGTCTGGGAACGAGCAGTCAGTCATTTTGCGAAGGAGTGAAGGCAAATGGAAGCATTAAAGTATGAATTTTATATTGGAGCATCGCCTGAGATTGTATGGAATTCGATCGCGTCTCCAGAAGGGACGCGTAAAATTTTCTTCGGCAGTGTACTGAAATCGACCTTTGAAATTGGAGCTCCTTATGAATATGTAGGTCCAGGCAATGAAGGCGACGAGACGGTGCATGTGTATGGGCGCATTTTGGCCTATGAACCGAACAAAGTGTTGAGCTATACAGAGCATCCAGGGCCCTCTTATCGTGAGAATCATGCGGAGCTGGAGACTCGGATTACCTTCACGATTGACGAGGTTGGCGGCTGTACACGGTTAACATTGGTCAATGACAACTGGACGGAAGGACATCCATCCTATGAGAGTACGAAGGGACATTGGTGGATGATACTAAGCAATATTAAGACACTGGCTGAAACGGGAAAGACATTGGATTTTGGCTGGTAGAATGGCAAAGAGAGTCGACGTTATGTCGGCTCTCTTTTGCTTTCCATAGGCTAGACGGATTCACTTTCCTGGTAGAGTTTTTCGATGCAATCCCAGCATATTTTCTCTGGCTTCATATTCACTTCGATGATCCATGGCTTTAATTGTTGATCGATGCCGATATCAATACCGAGTATCCTCACTCCGGGATATCTGGTCTCAATCACTTCACTTGTACGCGCACTGATCCGATTCAATTGCTCTTTCACATTGCGCAGACTGACCCAATTGGTATGCGAGGATAATAACTTCTCAATCGACATGGAGCTTCCGCCGCTGCGAATATTTGTCACAATTTTGTTAGGCTGGGCAACACGGCCGAGAATACCTTCGTTCTTCCAGCTATCGTCTTCCTGCTTCCTGACCATAATGCGCAGATCGAAGGGGCGATCTTCCCATTTCATCAAATCAATTCCCTGCTGCACAATATATTTTTTGCTTGTCTTCTTCGCCAGAATGAAGGGATACAATTGTTCTTCCGAATGGAAAGTATGCTGCTTCGTTCCGTGATGGACATGGAACTGTTCTGATCCAGAGGAATCCATTGATTTGCTTACCTTCATGACCCCTTCACCGAAGGCGCCTTGATTCGGCTTCACATAGATTGTTGGATACAGCGATAGCATGAATGATAAAGAGTCCTTATCCAGCCTCAATGTCTCTGGTAAATGCCCGCGCAGCTCATGATCCTTCATCAATGCGAGATGATGTTCCCACTTTGGTCCCTTTGGCTCGACTAGAGAATGTGTTTTAGCTGCTGTCTTTCTCGCCTTTCTCTTCATGGAGTCTGATCCTCCTCCTGTAGGTGTTTACCCTATCCTATTCGTCTGACTGGGACCTTGCCCGTATTGTTCGCGTTATTTTTACACATTGTTGGGTAGCTGAATAAACTATGGGCAGGAAGGGGTGAGCGACTTGACGGTAATCAAGATTGCCGCGGTAGGAGATATATTGATGAAGAGTGAAATCATTGGATCAGCGAAGCAGCCTGACGGCTATCGATTTGAACCGATTTTTGAACAAGTAGCTCCTTATATACAGGAGCATGATTTTGCGATTGGCAATTTAGAGACGACATTCTCGGGTGCAACCTGGCATGATGACGGCATCTTGAAACAGAAGGGGAGCAATCGTTGGAAGGAGCAAAGGCATCCTGTCACACGGTATCCGATCTTTAGCTGTCCAGATGAATTGGCACCTGCACTGAAGCGATCAGGATTTGATTTCTTCTCGACTGCGAACAATCATTGCATGGATGGGGGCGGGAAGGGGTTAGTCCGAACACTTGAAGTTCTTGATCGTTATGAATTGAAGCACACGGGTACCTATCGTTCGAGGAGAGATGCGCACACATCCATGATCATACCTGTAAAGGGAATCAAGCTAGGCATTGCCGCGTATACGCTGGGTACAAATTCAATCCCTGTCCCAAAAGCGTGGCAGGTCAATCGCCTGAATCCGAGCAGGATGCTTGCTGATGTTAAGGCGTTGAGAGAGCAAACAGATCTGGTCATTGCCTGTTTGCATTTCGGACAGGAATATCGAACAACGCCGACGGCAAGGCAGCGAAGGCTCATGCAATTGCTGTTCCAACACGGTGTAAATGTGGTGCTGGGCGCTCACCCACATGTCCTTCATCCCGTCATCTCCAAAAAAATGAAGGATAGGTACGGTCGCACTCGGCTCCGGGTGGCGGCTTCTTCGCTAGGAAATTTCCTGACAACGAGATTGAAGAAGAACCCAAAGACGCTGCAAGGGATGATCCTATCGTTAACGATTGAGAAGAACAAACAAGGAATTACGGATATTACCAAGATCGATCAGAGGCTGACAACCGTACAACGAGTAGAAGAACAGGGACGAACCGCGTTCTCGATCATCCCCGATTAATGGACTGACCCCTAACGGGCGTGTCAGTTGAGGTCGAACAGTAAAATAAGAAGGGGCAATTATTGCTCCTTCATTCGCGTTGCTGGGGTCATTAGCAAAGATTCTCCTGTTTTCCTTTTAATACAGCCTCTTCCCGATTGCCTACATTCAGCTTGGAATAGAGGATGGAACAATAGTTTCGTACAGTGCCTTCGCTTAAGAAGAGCTTTTTCGCGATTGACTTGTATCTAAGGCCCAATGATAGATGGTGCAATACTTGGTGTTCACGCTGTGTAAGTCCATATGGATTGTCTTGAATATGACCTGCGCTATTTTCTATGTTGCTCGTCTTTGATTGCTTCATGCCTGCAAATACTTGCTCCGCAATGCCTTCCGCGATCCACGTCCCGCCGTTGTTAATCAATTTAATGGCCTCAATCAGTTCTTTAGGATGGACTGACTTCAGCATATAGCCGTTGGCACCGTGCTTAAGGGCCGTCATCGCTTGCCCGACGTCCGGAAAAGTAGTCAGAAATGCAATTTTTAAGTCAGGCCACCGCTGCTTCATCGTTTGAAGGGCGGTAATCCCGTCCATTTTCGGCATTTTTACATCCATAAGCACTAGATCTGGATGGAATCGCTCGCACTGTTCCAGTGCTGCCCGCCCATTGGAGGCCGCCCCGACCACTTCGAATTCAGGGTGCTTGGTCAATAACACATGCAAGCTATGCAGAATCGATTCCCGATCGTCTACGATAAGAACGCGCACTGCAGCGTTCGGCGCTGGCATGATGAGAGGCGCCTTACATACGACTACCGTACCTTCTCTAGGCACGGAATGAATAGACAGATTCCCGCCCAATGCAAGCAGACGATCTTTCATACCCGAAAGTCCATAGCCGTATTGTACCTGCTCCATCCCTTGGCCATTGTCCTCGATATGCAGACGGAGCCATTCTTCATCGTAATATAGCGAAATATCTATGGAGGTGGCTTGTCCGTGACGTACAGCATTCGTCAGGGCTTCTTGCAAGCAACGGTATAGGCAGTGACTGACGTGCTTCGTTACAGGGCACTCTGTTCCCAACACGCGGAGTTTTACCTTGATGCCTGTCGAGGTATAGAAGTTGTTCGACAGCTGATTTATCGATTCGCTTAGGGTTCCATCCATCTGATCGGGGGATAGCTCATGCAGATGTGTGCGTATATCATCGAGCCCTTTGCGAGCCCGTACTATTATTTCTCCATATTGCTCGCCGTGTGATGCAGGAATGGCGGGACGCATCGATTCCAATCCCATAATGACGGATGTTAACGTGTGTCCGATTGTATCGTGGAGCTCGTGGGACAGTCTGCTCCGCTCCTCGATCAAGGTAAGCCTCTCTACTTGGGTCACATGATGCTCGAGCACGCGATTCTGCTCTTGAATGATGAGACCTTGCTTATGAGTGAGTGCCAGCAATTGAAAAGCAAAGCCTAGAAAGTAGGCTAACCCGTTGTTCGGCAGGTATCGGAGTAAAATCTCATCCATTGCTGAATTAACGGCCATGCCGAGACTAAAGGGAATACAGATCACAACCAGGGGAGCGGTCCACCATATCGAATTGCGGCTGCTTAAGAAGCCGAATACAAAGGCAGCCATAAGGAATTGCCATGAGGCTAAAGGCAAGTAGGCACTTATCCAAATACTAAAAACGCCGACAAGCAAGATTTCCGCAAGCATGTGCCATTGTCTTCCGAAGCGCAGCAGCAATGGAAGAGGATAGACGAGCAAGGCTAGCGTACAGAGCATCCACATCGCGTGAGGGAACTCTTCACGGAACGCTAGTACGATGACTGACGCGCTGATCAGCCAATAGAATCGAGTGACAAGAATCGCCCAATCGTACCACGCCCGCTGCTTCGTCCACGGTATTGCTATATTCAATGTTAGCACCTCATTTCATAGTCCCGATAGATTCTGCAATGTATTGATAACAACTATGACGACAGTCAAGAGGCAATTACGTCATCCATGTTACTAGAATTTAACGGCAGAACGGGATGATACAGCGCTTGTCACATCATGACATTTTGTCATATGAACCCCATGTCATGCCCCTTTGCGCGAGCATATTGCCTAGTAATTTGTCATAAGTGACATTTCGTTACTACGAAATATGACATTTTTCAGATAGCTTGAGATTAATTCGCGGGCATTAAGCTTCTGAATCTACCGAGTGCATGATGTATGCCGCGATTCTACAAGAAAAGAAGAGGAGAGGATTCTATGTTATTTCAAAAATGTTTATTGGCGAGTTTTTCTGTGCTGCTTGCAGGATCCATGCTGCTGAATACTTCGGCAGCTCGGGCACAGGATGTGAGAAACAATTGGGCTTCGACACAAGAAAGTCAAGTAAACCATCTACCAAATGAGAAGCATTCACTTGTCCAACAGACGATGGATGACCTTGTGAAGCGTAAGGAAGTTCCCGGTATCCTAGCACAGGTTGTAAAGGATGGACAGGTGTGGTCGTATGGGGCGGGCCAGGCAAGTATTTATAGTGATCGTAAGATGGATCCGGAATTCCATTACCGTATTGGCAGCATTACGAAAACGTTCGTCGCAACTGTAATGCTTCAATTGGCGGAGGAGAACAAATTGAGTCTGGATGATTCCGTGGAAAAGTGGCTTCCAGGCGTGGTTCAGGGGAATGGATATGATGGGAGCAAAATTACGATTCGTCAGCTGCTGAATCATACGAGCGGCATTGCCAATTTTACAACGGAAGACTTCATTAAGCGGATCGTAGTAGAGAAGCCTTATCAAACGTATTCCGCGGATGAATTGATTCGGCTTGGCTTGGAGCAGAAGCCGCTATTCGAGCCCGGCAAGGGATGGAGCTACTCCAATACGAACTATGTATTGGCGGGAGTTATTATCCAGAAGGTTACGGGTAAAACGTACGGCGAAAATATCGAGGCACGCATTATTGCAAAATTGGGGTTGAAAAGTACCTCCGTTCCAGGCACGCTGTCCTCTTTGCCAGATCCACATGCACGGGGCTATATCACATTGGAAGGCAGAGGATACGTCGACATCACGGAGCTCAATCCTTCATGGGGGAACGCAGCGGGCGACATGATTTCGACCGCCAAGGATCTGAATGCGTTTTTCAGTGCACTGCTAGGCGGCAAGCTGTTGTCAAAAGAATTGATGACTCAAATGCTGGATGGTGTGGATACCCCTATCGGTCGGTATGGCTTGGGCATTTATGAAGTAACGAAGAGTCCAAATGGAGAGTCGGTGTGGGGCCATAGCGGGGGTATTCATGGATTCGGTTCACAAAGCGGGGGAACGCTTGACGGCAAGCATGTCATGAGTGCTAACGTCAATATACTTCAGTTTGCAGGATCCTCGACTAATCCCCATGACGAAATCTTTCGTGCCGAATTCAAAGGTGCCGATAAGCCGTAAATAATCATTGTCATGTCTGATAAAAAGGACAAAGAATACAGCCGTCTTAAAGACGGCTGTATTCTTTATGTTACTGTCAGCATTGGCTGACAAGAAAGTTAGAATGTTTGACGATGTATGGCGTTAAATGATGGGTTGAAGATTTGTGAGTTCTATTTAAGGGTTTTTCTTAATGACAATCGACAGTCTGTAATTCGCATATTGATTCAATTCCACGAGGAATGCATCCAGTTCCTCATTGGAGGGGAAGCGGCACTCCATCATATAGCAGCATTCGCCGCTAATTTTATAATTATGAAGAACATAGGTCTGCTGTGTCTCGACAAAGGACAAGAATGGGCGATGATCCGGCTGCTTTGTATAGATTTGAATAAATGCTTGTACGGGGTACCCAGCCTTGGCTTGATTCAATTGAATCGTATAGTGTTCAATAACGCCTTCGTCTTCCAGCTTCTGTACGCGATTCGCCGTTGCTTGACCTGTCATATGAATCTTCTGTCCCAGTTCCTTCATCGAGACTCGTCCATTGCGGGACAGTTCTTCAATAATGCGTTGATCCGTAGAATCCAGCATCGTAACAACCTCTTTCATTAATCAAGTATTTGACGCTTAACGCTTGATTCTGTATATGTCTTCCTATCTCCAATCATATTATCCTATTCGTAGGAAGAGAAAAAGAGGCTTGCTTGCCACAGGAGGAGTGCAGAATGAACATTACCCAAATTCGCAATGCTACGCTGATTATAGAGTACGGAGGTCAAAGGCTGCTGGTTGATCCATTTTTGGCCCCTAAGGGGACTTACCCAGCATTCCCAAATACACCGCATGCGGAGCTTCGCAATCCGCTTGTTGAGCTGCCGACTCCTATTGAAGAGATTATTCAGGTGGATGCCGTCATTATAACGCATCTTCATCTTGATCATTTCGACGACACGGCAAAATCGGTGTTGCCTAAAGAGATTCGCATTATTGCCCAAAACGAGCAGGATGCTCAATCGATTCGCGATGCGGGCTTCCATCATGTCGAGGCGATGAATGAACATACCTCCGTAGGAGGAGTTTGTTTGCAGCGCACAGCTGGTCGGCATGGCACTGGAGAAATTGGAGAGCGGATGGGCAGGGTATCCGGCTTCGTCTTGTCGCATCCAACAGAGAAGACCTTGTATGTCGCGGGAGATACGATCTGGTGCGATGAGGTGGACGCTGCAATTCAACAGCACAAGCCTGAAGTGATTGTGGTAAACGGAGGTGCAGCTCAATTCCTTATCGGGGACCCAATCCTCATGACTAAGGAAGATATTTATCGGACGCATCAGGCATCGCCGGAATCCATTATCATTTCATCGCATATGGAGGCGGTGAATCACTGCTTGCTGTCGAGGCAGGAGCTGCGTAGTTATGCTCAAGAGAAAGGGATTGCGGATCAATTCCTCGTTCCGGAGGATGGTCAGGTCATAACGTTGTGATGTATATGATGTTATCTTTCGAGATTAGACAATGGTAATTGCACGTACAGCTTGGAAGTTATGTTCGAGAATTGTTCATTTACGGTGCCTTGAAAATCGTTACGAAGAAAACTGGATAACGGATTACGGATAAAGAGTGGGGAAAGCTGTCGGATACCGACGGCTTTTTTATTAGGGAAAATTTGTGGAGCACATTAGGAATATGATGCGGGCTCATTTATAATGAAAACAGGCATGCAAGTATCGATACGAATTAGGAGTGGAATGTTGGTGGAATACACAGCTCAGCAAGTAGCGGAATGGATGATCGATGAAATTAGAACGAAGGGTGTCGCTTATCAGAGCGATGTCATTGAATATGTGAAGGCGCACTTCGGGGAGCATTTCGTATATGTGAATGAGAATGGGAATGCTTCGCTCGACAAGGAAGTGAAGAAGGCGTTCCGTAAGCTGCATCGCGGCAAAGTCGCATGGGACAGAGATGGATTCTGCTGGGGATGGACGTAAGCTTGGCGTAAAGAGATGGAGCAACTAACGCTGGATCACGAGGAACAACATGTTCCTCTGTATTTCTGGTGGAGTGGCAGCTGTCGCTGTCAATAGAGAAGCAGAAGGTGAAGGAGCGGTACGAGTTATGGCGCAGCAGAAATACTATGTGGTATGGGAAGGCAATAAGCCAGGAGTCTATACGAGCTGGCCGGAATGCCAAGCGCAAGTGAGCAATTACAAGGACGCGAAGTATAAGTCCTATACCTCCCAGAGCGAAGCGGAGAAGGCCTATCGGGAAGGCTGGAAGAAGCATTGGGGTCAAGGCGCTGCGAAGAAGGGGGCTTCTGGGAAGTCCGCTGGGGCTGCTGCTTCCGTATCCAAATCAGAGATTGACTATAACAGCATTTCCGTAGATGTAGGGACGAGAGGGAATCCAGGGCCGATCGAGTATCAGGGAGTAGATACGAAGACAGGAGAAGTGATCTTTGCAAATGGGCCTATTCCCAATGGAACGAACAACCTAGGCGAGTTCCTTGCCATCGTGCATTCTTTGGCTTATCTCAAGCAGCAAGGCAGCAATAAGACGATATACAGTGATTCGCGAACCGCGATGAAGTGGGTACGCGAGAAGAAAGTGGCGACAACGCTTGTTCGCAATGAATCGACGCGGGAAGTGTGGAATTTAGTAGACCGGGCGCTTCATTGGCTGCAGACGAATACCTACAGCAATAAAATCCTGAAGTGGGAAACCGAGCATTGGGGCGAGATTAAGGCCGATTACGGGAGGAAATAGCCGCTTCTCAACAGAGCTTTTGTACAGGTTGATTCAGAATTGGAACGGAGATCCACTTTTTACACAGATTAATCTGGAAGTATGGTATAATGGAACCATACTGATTCGGCTGTAGTCGCAATATCGTGCCCCGAACGTGACGTTTGGGGCTTTTATATTTACAGTCGGCGTATCAACATATCATGTGAGGAGAGATGGGGTTTGTACAGCTCGCGGAAGAAATCACAAGAGGATGTGCCGATGGAAATAACATCGGTGTGGATATGTTCGAGTGAAGATTGCAATGGATGGATGCGAGATAATTTCACTTTTTCAAATGAACCGACATGCCCGCAATGCAAGTCTGCAATGGTCAAGGGTGAGAAGAAGATAGCCGTTCTTGCCAACACGAGTCCAGTTCAATCCTCCAAGTAAGGGTTGACGGGGTTACTTGTGCATTAAGTTTATTCGTTATGAAGGGACACGAATTTTCGTGTCCCTTTTTGTATTTTAAAAGTAGATTATTACTTAATAAGCCCTATATTGCTGCCGAGTCATCAGATCACGAACTGCATCCGTAACCGATTCCTCCATGGAATAGAGGGTTTGGAATCCTTGCTGGCGAATTTGCGAATCGTCCCAAATGCGGTTGGTCGTTAATGTGTCCCATGCAAAAGGCGACATAGGATACGCTTTCCGTTGTTCCTCAGTCAGTTCAGCGGGGATATGGAGAAGGGAAGCGCGCTTTCCTGTAGCGGCATCGATGGCCTCTTTCAATTGCATCCAAGTCGTATCGAATCCTTTCAATACATAAACCCCATTATCCTGCCCGACCTCACCATATGTACCAAGCCACTCCATCGCACGGCCGATATCGCGAGTATCGACGAGAGACACTTTCGTTGAACCACCGCCGACGATTGGATACTGATCGCGGGCATGTGCCACGAACTTTCTGGCGAAGAATGAGGATTGATCGCGTACTCCAATCGTGCTTGCCGGACGTAATATTACCGTCTTCATTCCATTACGGAGGCCAGCTTCTTGTACGATCTCCTCCCTTGCTAGTGCTAACTGCTGTATCGGGTACATCGGTTGAGTATCATATCGTTCATCAATTGGCTCAATGCTGCGGAAATCATAGACAACAATGGTGCTCAACTGAACGAAGCGGGCTACTCCTTGCGCGGCTGCAGTTTCTGTCAACCATTTCGTCAATTGAATTTCTACGGGTGCGTCTAAGCGTATCGTCGAATTCAGCTTCGCATCTGCTGTGCAGTTGTAGACCACATCATGTCCTTGGATGACAGAAGCCAGTTCTGTACGATCCTCCATATGGAGTTGGATGACTTGAGCGCCGGTCTGTTTGAGCCATGAGATATTGCTTGTATGCCGTGCGACGGCGGTAACCTCATGCCCAGCATGCAGCAGCTGCTCTACGACATGACTTCCAATGAAGCCGGTGCTTCCAAATACAATTGCTCTCAAACGTGTTCCTCCTCCTAAGCCTTGCTCCATCACATTCCGTAATTATGAATTCAACATGCGCATGCTGTGCTGTTATCATAATCGAACTGCTTTTCTAATAAAAGTACGGTTAATTTATATAGTAACTATCCTGTTGAATAGTAATGGAAGCCATGCGAAAAAAAAGGCAAGCCCAAATTTGAATGATTGCAACTTAGAGCGAAACCTTTCTCTAGATTGCCACGTTAAGAAGGCAACAGGAAGACATATATTGGATTATCATGTTTGGTGAACGAGGAGGAGGAACGGGTGAAAAGGATACTGTCAGGGATTGTGGCAGTCGTCATGCTGCTGCTTGTCATTCCAACACAGCTGCAAGCAGCTGCATCCATCAGCATTTACATGGATGGGGTGAAGTTGATTACGGATCAGCCACCGACAACGCTTCAGGGTCGAACGATGCTTCCGATGCGCGCCATATTCGAAGCGCTTGATGCCAAGGTGTTGTGGGATCAGAGAAGGCAAATGGTGACGGCCATTAAGGACGATACTACCATTGTGCTGAAGATTGGCTCCAAGGCTGCGACCATAAACGGCTCCGCTGTTGTACTTGATGTACCGCCGCAGACATTGCTGGGGAGAACCATGGTGCCTGTACGCTTCGTCAGTGAGGCAATTGGGGCAGAGGTAGGCTGGAATCAGCGATCACAGAGCGTTTATATTCGGACACTCCCTGCAAACAAAACGGTAGCCCCAGTAACAAGTGTCAGCGCGCAAACGGCTGGCAAGTATGGAGATGGCCGTGATGTGGAGGTCAGCTTCTTGAAATCGGCAACGGAATCAGCGGTGGATCACTATCGCGTATTTGTAGTGAAGGCCGCGAATGTCTATGGATTCACCTTGTCGCAAGCATTGGCTGTTCCTACAGGTCAATATACCGTGGCGTTCCCGATTGGCGGGCCACAACAAGTGCCGCTTACATCCAACACTCGCGATGTAGATGGAGACCTTCTGAAGAAGAGTCAATCCTACGTGGTGTTAGTGCTTGCGGTAGGCAAAGGTACGAACAAGTCGGCGTTATCTTCAGCTTCCCAAACCCTAACATTAACGAACACAACAGTGTCCGCTGTAAGCAATGTGCAAGTACGCGATGTGGCCGATTACGGAGATGGCCGAGATCTTCAGGTCAGCTTTGCACGACCGCAGTATGATGATTACATCGCGAATTATCAAATCCACGTTGTGAAGACAAGAGATGCCAATCGGTTTGACACGGCTGCTGCAAATGCTGTGCCTAACTCATTCTACACGACAATCTCCAAATCTGGTTCCAATTCTACGTTAGCGACAACGCTCTCCTCTTCCTCAAGAGATGTATCCGGTGATTATATTCGCAGCGATATTTCATATACCGTATTTGTACTCTCTGTAAGCAGCAATAGCAAGGTGTCTCCGCATGCGTTGTCTGCAGGTTCATCCTCTATTACGCTGGATCGTCCGATCGCGGCGCCGTCCATTACAAAAGTGGATGATGTGGGCAATTACGGGGATGGCCGTGACTTGCAGGTTAGCTTTATTCGCTCCGGCGATGAATCGAAGGTGAGCTATTACCGGATCTTTGTAGTCAGAAATCGAGATGCCGGAAGCTTCGATCTGTCCGATGCGAACCGAGTTCCGTCCGGCAGATATTATGATGTTGCGCGGAATGGATACAACATAACGACGACATTGCCGTCCAATGCCCGAGATGTACAGGGATCTTATATTGGCAATGGGGAGACGTACCGCGTATTCGTAATGGCAGTAGCCAAGGATGGCAATGCTTCTGCACTCTCCGCAGCATCTTCTGCGATCGTACTCAACAATAAAGGGAATGTTCAGGCATCTAAGAATGTAACGGTCAGTGATGTCAGCGATTATAATGATGGCCGTGATTTGCGAGTTAGCTTCGAGCGGGCATCGGATGAGTCGGATATTAGCCAGTATCGAATTATGGTCGTAAAGTCCTCAGATGCCAATCGATTTACACTGTCCGGTGCAAATGAAATATCTAGATCAAATTATATCGCTGTCAGTACAACGGGACGACATCAAAGTATTGTGGTGCCTTCCAATGCCCGTGATGTGGATGGCTCTTCTATTCGAAATGGAATCAGTTATCAGGTATTTGTCTTATCTGTTGGGAAGGGCAGTTACTCCAATGCCTTATCCAATCCGTCTTGGCCGATTACACTGGAGAATCGTGCTGTGGTATACTCCGCTACGAATGTGGGTGTACAGGATGTTAGCGATTATCGTGATGGCCGAGATCTACAGGTAGCATATACCCGAGCAGTAGATGAGTCGAATATAAGCCAATATCGAGTGCTGGTCGTAAAATCGGCGAATGCAAGTCAGTTCGGCGTCTCTGCGGCTAGTGAAGTACCGCGATCCAATTACACAGTTGTCAAAACGAACGGAGCGAATCGTACTTTGACGTTGTCCCCGGATGCTCGTGATGTGGATGGTTCATCCATTAAAAATGGTGTTAGTTATCGAGTCTTTATTTTGTCAGTAGGAGACAATGACGGCGGAACAAATGCATTGTCAGCACCTTCCCCAAATATCGTCTTGGAGGATAACCTAGGGGCAGACACAGTTACTAATGTTGCTGTGCAAGGAACAAAGAACAACGGCAATAGCCGGGATGTGGAAGTGAGCTTCTCGGCACCTGCTAATGATTCCACAATTGCCGAATATCGAATTCTAATCGTTCCGTCGGAGAAGGCGGAGGGCTATAAGCTATCTGCTGCAAATACCGTATCGGCAATCAATTATAAGAAGGTATCTAAGCAGGCGGGCGTTGTGAAGGAGATGCTGCCTGATGCTGCACGTGATGTGTACGGCAAGCAGCTCTCGAAAGGGATGGTATACCGAGTATTTATCTTATCTGTGTCCGAAGGGAGAGGTGCATCCAATGCACTCTCTGCTCCTTCCGAGGAGTTTAAGCTGCTTGATCCTGCGGTTCCAGCAGCGGCGAATGTAACTGCTGTCCTGGAAGGGGAAGGAGCAATCCTCAAAGTATCATTCGATAAGGCAGCAGATAGCAAGGGCATCGCCTATTACGCGATAATGGCAGTTCCTTCTGGATACGCAGATAGCTTTACATTGACGGAAGCCAATCGGGTACGCAACGGAGGATATCGTGTGGTGAAGGTATCGGAGGAGGGTATCCTGACGCTTACTTCTTCAGATAAGGACATTACAGGATCCGCACTTCGAAGTGGTGTTGCCTATCGTATATTCATTCTGTCGATTGCAGATGGCCGACAAGCAACAGCCAATAATTTGTCCAAGGCATGTAATGAAATCATTCCTGGTGAAGCCTTCTAGAGCATACGAAGTAAATCTATAGGCAGTGATGGAGTAGGTAGATTCATAGAGGAAGGGGCTCCGATTGTATCGGGGCTCTTTGTTATGGGACAATGCGACAAGTTCAGGCATAGGGAGGAAAAAGGACTCGATTTTCTTGTAAAATTTTGCCGTTACCTGCTTGACTTTCGATTCTAGCAGCATTAATCTAGTGATATAGAACTAATAGATTTATTTTCCATTTCAATAGAGTCTATATTGATAAAGGCAAACCCATCGAAAGATGGCGACGCAAAGCTATAGGGGCTACGGCGAATCTCGCTAAGCCAGCCAGTTACCGATTATAGAGGAATAGCGGCAACGTCCATGTACGTTACGATCCCTTCTTATTTCGGTAAGTGGGGATCTTTTTTTATTGCTTGCAAACTTCATATCATGCACTCCGTATTTGCACAAGGGCAAAGCCATTGAAAAATGGTGACGCAAAGCTATAGGGGCTACAGCGAATCTCGCTAAGCCAGCCAGTTACCAATCATGAAGCAGGGCAGTGTTGAATCGGTTATTCAGCTGTTCGCTTCGGGAGGAGAATGTATTGTGAAATGGGACAAGCGTGTTGTCGCATTTATTCTTGCTGTTATCATCGTATGCCCATTATTCGCAGTTCCGGTTCAAGCGCAGGAGCAGACTATTCTGGACAAGCTGGTTGTATTGCCTAACGGCGATTACAATCGAAGTGAGGCAGCTGCAATGAAGCAGCGGCTGGAGAAGATTCCGACATCGGTCTTGAATGCTCTATATAGTAAAGGAGTTAAGATTAAGCTTACACAAGGAGCCATTACGGACGAGCCAGAACTTGCTTACCTGAAGGGAGTAGTACCAAGAGGGTGGGAAGGCACTGGATTGACATGGGACGATGTTCCTGGAGTGAGCGAGCGAGTTGTGGCGGTTCGCATCGGGTATAGCGAGAAAGGGAAGGGGCACAATTCGTTTAATCTGGAAATTCACGAGACGCTGCATGCGGTTGACCGACTCGTTTTCAATGAAATTAGTGGTACTGAAGAATTCAACACCATTTTCAATAAAGAAGCAAGTGTAAAATATAAAGGTGATGGCTATGTTTCGACGTATCCAACGGAGTATTTCGCTGAAGCTGCTAGCTTGTATTTGTTTAGCGATACGACAAGGGACGATTTGAAGAGCAGCATGCCGTTAACTTATGAATTTATGGCTAAGCTATTTGCGAGCTAAGAGCCCTACATAGAAGAAGCGCCTCCTCGACATGCGTCGAAGAGGCGCTTTGCTGCATATTCGTGCTCAGTCGCGATTATGGGTACACGACATCAGCGTTTACTTTCTCCCACGATTCGAATTCATCCTTGTTGCGGTGGTAGTCATGGTAGTTCGTCGCTTCCATCACATCGGAATAGTACCAATCCGTAGGGGCGATATCCGGCCATTTCTTCGCGTCTTTGTGGACATCATCGTTGTGCACTTTTCGGTTCAGTACGCTGTTGATGAACGCCATTGCTTCGGCACGAGTGATGTACTGATTTGGCTTGAACTTGCCATCTGGATAACCCTTAATCCAGCCTTTGTTGGCTGCCGATACAATGTATTTCTCTGCCCAATGACCGCTGATATCGGAGAACAGTGTATTCGTCTGCTCATTCAGCTTATCGAATCTGGAAGCAATTGCGGCGAACTCTGCTCTCGTAATCGGTTTTTCTGGCAGGAAAGTGCCATCTGGGTACCCAGTGATAATCCCTGCATTCTCCATCGTGGAGATGTGTCTGTTCGACCAGCGCTTTTCGGCTACATCCTTGTAAGAGTTGGTGCCCTTCAAGAAGTTGGCTCGTGTAGTGTTCTCCATTAAGCGGTAGAAGATAGCAGCCACTTCTTCGCGGCTGATCAGTTTTTTCGGCTTGATTTCCCCATCCGGATATCCATTGATGTAATTGTAATGATATTGCGTTTCTAACTTCGGCACCGGTGGCAATGGTGGAACTGGTGGCAATGGCTTGGAGCTTGGATAATAGGAGGTACTGCTGCCGCCACTGCTGCTGCCTCCGCCACTTGAGTTTTGCGTGTAATAGAAGATGTACTCTTGCCCTTCCTTATCGGTGAAGGTGTAAGTGTCAGTGGATTTCACAGGTGTGTACCCCGATATGGACAGTGCCGTAAGTTCGACCTTCTCCCCGGCTTTACCGCTCTTCGTCGTTGGATTTACGAGCTGCTTGCCTGTTCCTTGCTCCACATATTTAATCGTTACTTGCTGATCAGGCTTGCTGATTGGATTCTTGATGTAGAGGATCGTGAACGTCTGTGAAGCATCCGCAGTGAAGACATAGTTGTAAGTAGACTGTTCTGGATTATATACAGCGTCTGTCACTGTGATCGGTGTTGGCTTCAGTGTGATGTGCTCTCCGGCTTCGCCTTTCAACGAAGTTGGTTCTGCTACCGGTGCAAGAGTCTCCTTATCCAGATGCTGTACCGTCAGCAGCAATGCCTCTACAGGATCGCCCTTTTTGTAGTAAATCGTGTACTGTTGTTCTGGAGTTCCGTCAATCGTAATGTCATGGTTGAATTTTAAAGGCTGATAAACAGCGTCTGCTACGGAGATTGGCTCAGCTGTTACATGAACAACTTCGCCAGACTTGCCGCTGACCGTAGTAGGTTCCTGCAGCACTGCGTCAGTGCCTTCTTCAAGGTGATGAATAGTTACGAAATAGGTTGGCAGCTCTTTCTTGCTGTAGAAGAACGTATAGGATTGTTTAGCTTGCTCAGTGATTGTGTATTCATGCTGGTAGGAGTCTGGCACGTAGATTACACCATCAATGATAATATCTTCGGCTTTCAGCGTAACGGTTTCTCCGATCTTGCCGCTAGTCGAAGTGGATTCCTTCAGAACCGCACCAGTAGCCGCCTCTTTATAGTGGACGTGAACAGTACGTTCTACAGGAGCATTCTTGGTGTAGAAGAAGGTATGCTCTTGGTTAGCCTCAGCCGTGAACGTGTACTTTACTTCTGGATTGACTGGAGTGTAGCCTGTGACTTCTAGTGCAGTCAGTGTTATTGATTCTCCAGTTTTGCCGTCTTTCGAAGAATCTTTTGCGATAGGAAGCTCGGTATCTTGGTCAATGTAGTGGATGGTTACTTTTTGTGGATTCGCGGTGTAGAAGAATTTGTACGTGTCGTTTTTATCTGTGAATGTGTAAAGCTCTCTTTCTACCTCAGGCGTATAGCCAGGAATCTTCTTGGCTTCCAACCCAAGCTTCGTACCGGTAGGCCGGTTATAAGTTTCGGAATCTGCAAGTGCTTCTTTGGTTTCTTTACTCAAATACTCCACTGTCAGTGTCTGTTTGCTTGGCGTATACCAGAATGTGTATACATTGTCCTCGGCCTTGAACGTATAGCTATCTTCAGCTTTGTCAGCTGTAAAGCCTGGAATGTTTAGTGACTTCAACGTTATCGTCTGGCCAGTGACACCTTGTTCAGATGTTGGGGCAGCGATTTCTCTTTGCGTAACGTTGCTGACATGCTTGATAATTACTTTTTGAGTGTTTGCTTTGTAGAAGAAGGTAACCACGTTATCCGAAGCTTTTACGGTATAGGCTACTTCTTCCTTCTCAGGCGTGTAACCCGGAATGTCGATAGCTTTTAACGTAATGGACTCTCCAACTTTGCCTGTGCGAGAAGTGTCGTCGTCAGCGATGGATTTGCCCGTATCCTTATCGACGAACTTGATAGTGATAGGGAGATCCGCCTTTTTGTAGAAGAAGGTAACCACATTATCCGCAGCTTTGACAGTATAGGTTACTTCTTCCTTCTCAGGCGTGTAGCCTGGGATGTCGATAGCTTTCAACGTAACAGACTCGCCAATCTTACCTGAGCGAGAAGTGTCATCGTTAGCGATGGACTTGCCGGTATCCTTATCGACGAACTTGATGGTAATAGGGAGTGCTGTCTTCTTGTAGAAGAAGGTATACTCGTTGTCCTTGGCCTTAAATGTGTATTGAACTTCGGCGTTCTCGGGCGTGTAGCCTGGGATGTCGAGCGCCTTCAGCGTAATTGTCTGTCCGTTGGTACCGGAGAGCGAAGTATCGTCGTCAGCGATGGATTTGCCAGAGTCCTTATCTACATACTTAATCGTTAACTTTTGTGGAGCTAGCGCATATCCGAACCAAATGGTTTTATTAGGCTCCTGAATCGTTAACGTTTCTTCTGTAGGGTCAGTACCCTTTTTCAATACATAGTTATCAAGCTTCGGAGCAGGAACCTTATATTTCGGCCCTATGTCCAGCGCATCCTTGCCGTTGATGGTGAAAGACCCACTGTACAACTGCTCTGCAAGATCCACGCGTTCGACAACCTTGCCGTCTGCGTTAATAGGCTCGCCTTGATCATTTACCCTGTAGCCTTTCACAAGAATGGAGCCTTTGCCGAAGCTGACTTGCGGCACTTCAAAATCTTTTGTTGTACGCTGTCTATTCACATCTGTGTATTCCATGGTAGTTCGTCCGTTTGTCGGGTAATTGACATCGGCACTTGGATTTTTGGAAGAGTCCATTTTGATGGTATATGTCAGGGTTGCTGGACTTCCCTCTACGATGTTGCCAACGTCCCATACAAACGTTTCTGAAGTTGCATCCCATTTCACCGTGCCTTGAGATGCTGTATAGTCTTGCTTTTCAACAGGTGCATTACCTTTGAAAATAAGGTTAAACATTTCACCCATCGGATCCTTGACTACAGCATTTTCAGCCGCGTAAGAAATTTTCCCTGCCAGTTCAGAGAAGACCTTCTCCAGCTCTGCGCTGTCAGACGGGTAATAGTTGTTTGCTGAAGCGCTGTTCTTTAATACATATACAGCGTTAGCATCACTGCCGACCTCGAGCCCGATCGAATAAATGGTGATTCCTGCATCCTTGGATGTTTTGGCTTGAGATATCGTAGGGATTCCATTGTCCTTAACCGTATAGTTATCTATCTTGTATCGATCTCCGAACAAGCCAGAGGATAATTCATAGCTGTTGCCAGAACCGATAGTCTTGGTGTAGTCAAAGTTGGAAAGTACAAAGTTATACTTGTTGTCGGGCCATGAATAAGGAGCGGCCTTTTTTGCAGGAGAACTGAACGTTGGCGCACCGTCGCTAAGCAGCACAATAAATTTATTTTTAGCTGAACTCTTTGTAGTTAGTAACTGATGTGCTGTGTTGAGAGCGCCTTGTATGTTTGTCCCTCCGGAAGCCGAGATACCCTTAATATTGTTCAGGAGCTTTTGTTTGTCATTCTGGCCAAGAAATCCGGATGATGTGTCCTCTGCGCTGGTGCTAAACGTGACAAGAGCAATTCTTGTTTTGACGTTGGACAAAAGCAGTGTGTTTACAAATTTATCCGCTGCTTTTTTGGCATTGTCTAACCGTTTGTAGTTTTTCATACTGTCTGACTTGTCTAAGACAAGTACGACATCGGTATCACCGGCTTCAACGTTCTTTCCTTCGGCGGTCAGAGTAATCTGCCACTCTCCTGGCGTCCCGGTAGGCTTCGCTGTCTTGCTTAATTTCACAGCACCTGGCTCTGGCCAAATTGGATCGCGTGCGGCTGCATCTGCACTTTGCAGTGTGTGAGGAATAAACCCGAAGAACACGGCAAATACGCACAGCCATGTTACGGCCAACTTTACTCTACGTTTCATTCAATTCGCCACCTCATTTTTTCATTTTATTCCTCCCCTACCGAAGTGAGTCCATGCCTCCTCATTCTTATTTATATAGCTCAACGGACAGTTAATTCCGCCAGAACTTCACATAAATAAAAAAAGTCCAGCTGCAAGTAACAGAATTGTTAGATGCAGCCGGACTATCATAGGTCGTAGGACCGTTAGACTCCGAAGCTTTGCGGCCTAATCTTTCGATTAGTGTGCCCTATGTGATTGATCAATCATAACACCTCTTATCCAAGCGAAGATGACTGTAATCATAGGCATAGGGAACTATCAAGCTCAATATAGGTTACGAGGGACAATTTGTCAATGATAAGAAAATACTAGTTTGTATACATACTACAAGTATTAACCTACTAGAGTTGATTCATACCTGATAATCCATCTATATGCCTCCAACTTAATAACTATTCATCGCTATCAGAAGGAAATAACGGATTGAAACGCTCCAATGCCCGTACGATAATGAGTAGAGCAGATAATCTAGCAATCGGCTTCAGGAATACCAAGGTGTGTCGAGTGAGACTGAATGAAGAGCAAATAGAGCTTAAGATTTTTGTAAGGATTGAGTAAGGAATTAGAGAGGAATGCCTCATACAATAAAGTCATCGGGAAATACGCATTGAGCGGGAGGAGATACTGGCATGACGTATTTATTACGTACACATCATTTGACGAAGACGTTCCAAGGTAAAGAGGTCGTCTCGAATGTGAATATGAACATCCGCCAAGGAGAGATATATGGATTTTTGGGTCCGAATGGGGCCGGTAAGACAACAATTATGAAAATGATTACGAACTTAATTAAGCCTTCGATGGGCCAAATTGAAGTATTCAGGGAAGCGCTGTCCCCTAAGTCGTATCATCTGCTGGCTCGGATGGGGACGATTATCGAATACCCTGTATTTTATGACAAGCTGTCGGCACGAGAGAATATGGAGCTGCACTGCGAGTACATGGGGTATCACAACATGAAGGCCATAGATGAAGCATTGGAGCTGGTGAAGCTCAACCATGTGGGTAATAAAGCAGTTAAGGATTTCTCGCTTGGAATGAAGCAGCGGCTAGGTATCGCCAGAGCGATCGCAACGAAGCCGGAGCTGCTTCTGTTGGATGAACCTATTAATGGGCTGGATCCGATAGGGATTAAGGAGATACGCGATTTGCTTCTCATGCTGAGCAGACAATATGGTACAACGATATTGATATCAAGTCATCTGCTGGGTGAAATTGAGCTTGTTGCAGATACGATTGGTGTCATTAATAAGGGTAGATTAATTGCAGAAGTGTCTATGGACGAGGTTCGTATGAAAAATAGCGAATATATTGAGATTGTGACGAATGATTGCACGCGAGCTGCGTTCCTGCTCGAAGATAAACTAGGCATACACAATCTACGAGTCATGGATGAGCGCATAATTCGAGTATATGATCCGAATATCCAGCAGGGAGTGCTGACGAAGGAACTGGTCGTGAACGATATTTTAATAGAATCGATCCATAAGAAAAACAGCTCTTTAGAGGAATACTTCTTATCTTTGTTGGATGGAGGCGATCATGTTGCGTAATTTGATAGCTTTGGAGCTTCGGAAGCATCACATAGGAGGGTATATTCGAAACGCGATTATTGCAAATATTGTCGCGATTGCCATCTTATTCTTAATGTTATACAGTCCTAACATGATGGAAGAAGTTGTTTTCGCGGATTACACTGCCCTTTTTGTGGGTGTGGATTCATTTGTACGAATGATCTTTATCGTCTTTGCAGCAGTATTGATATCTCGGTTCATTATTGATGAATATAAATCAAAGACAATAAACATCCTATTTATGTATCCAATAAGTCGGAAAAAGATCCTCCTCAGCAAGTTGGCCATTATCGCCATCTTCACATTTAGCAATATTATTGTGTCTGAAATTGTGCTCAACGCGATCTTGTTGACAGCAAATGCATTTGTACCCATTATACAAGAGCCCCTGACTTTGTCGATAATTGGGGGAGGGGCATTGAAGTTGATCATGAATGCAATTGCTGCAAGCATTATGAGCCTCATTCCGCTATATTTCGGCATGAAAAAATATTCGACACCGACGACGATCATGTCTTCCTTGCTCATTGTTTCCATCGTGTGCTCGAATAATGGGGGAGTCTCGCTGAATTCAATCATTATCGTTCCGATCATCTTGGCACTGATCGGTGCATTCGTAATGTACATGACAATAAAGAAGGTTGAGCACGTAGATGTGGTTAATTAGTTGAATACGCTGACGTTGTCTGAGCCTGAGAAGACTTGGACAACGGGAAATTAAAACAAATTAAAAAACAGGAATTGCTATTTGGGTAACCATGTGGTAAGATGACTATATTCAAATTTGACCTGATTCACATATTGCAGAGGGTTATTTTGAAGCTAGAATAACCTTGTCCAATATGTGAATTTTATTTATTTATGTAAATAAGAGGTCATGTAAATTTTAGGAGGTATTTGTTCATGCAAACAGGTACAGTTAAATGGTTCAACGCAGAAAAAGGTTTCGGTTTCATCGAAGTTGAAGGCGGCAACGATGTATTCGTACACTTCTCCGCAATCACTGGCGACGGCTTCAAAACGTTGGACGAAGGCCAACGCGTTGAGTTCAACGTAGTTGAAGGCAACCGTGGACCACAAGCTGAGAACGTTGTAAAGCTGTAAGACACGAAATTACAATGCCCCAGACCTAAGGTTTGGGGCATTTATTAATTTTATGCGGCAGGGATGCCGTATGAATAGCAAAGAGCCGTCCTCAGGGGCGGCTCTTTGTGTTTCTGCTTCGCTTTTGTTATATTCGCAGCCACGCCATTTATTTGTCGATCTTTTTTGTTGTAGAGGCAGTATAGCGGGGATGAAGTATGTTATGCTATTGTTCGAAGCGAGCTTATGGCGGCTTCCTCTCGTATGACAATGGCAATCATATTGAGCCATTTCGGACAGATAAATATAGAGGCTGGTGGATACGTACAACATGGAACTATCCGAGATAACTTCTTATTTTACCGAAGAGCATTTGAAGGCGTTGTTGGAGCAATTCCGTTCCTTCGGGCCGCTGCCGGGCATATTACTGACGTTCATGAAGTCCTTTATCCCGCCGCTGCCTACCCTCGTTATTGTAGGTGTGAATGCTGCAGTATATGGGTTGTGGCTCGGATTTCTCTATTCATGGATTGGAATCGTAAGCGGCTGCATGCTGACGTTCCTCATTGTGCGCAAGGCAGCAGGCCACCCGTTGCTCGCTCGCTGGGCTGAGAAGCCGAAGGTGAAGAAGAGCATGCTGTGGGTGCGTCATAATGCATTCAGTTATGTCTTCTTGCTTAGTATTTTCCCAGTAGGTCCCTTCGTTCTTATTAATATGGTCGCGGCTGTTGCGCGCATGCGAATCCGCTCCTTCTTCATTGCGATTCTCTTTGGCAAGGCGCTCATGGTATTCTCCGTATCCTATATTGGTCACGATATACAACGATTTATTGATCATCCGCTGCAACTTATTTTTGTCGTCCTATTTATAGGCCTGTCTCTGTTGATTAGCAAAAAAATTGAAGCACGCTTCACGCGGCATACTTCTGATGAAGAAGAGCACACAGACACTGCCTTAGAACAGCATAAGCAGTCAGTGTAGAACGGCGATTAGGGCCTCGGCTGGAGTTGCTCCCTTCTGTCTAATCCCCGTCGCAGCTGCATGTGAATGATGATCCCCGGATAACTCCGGGGATTTTTATTTGCGACCATCTGGCGTGAACCGTAGAGCCTGTATTATGTCATGAAGTGAAGGTGCCTTTTGCTTTGTTTACAATTTCAGTAATACGTGACTCGTGCTGCTCCAGCTTCTTTTTGGACTGATCGATTTGACGAATTAGGGAGACGAGGGATGTTAGCGACTGAAGTGAACTTTTGGCGTCTCCCTTCTTAATTGCTTGATTGAGCGATGACCATAGTGGCGTAGTGCGTTTCTGTAACTCACTAACCGTGCTTCGTTCTGATTTCATTTGGGCATTCACGGTATTGATGCCTGCCAGAATATCACGTACGCGTTTTACGAATTTCGATTTGCTCTCACGTGCCTTCTTTACTGCTTCTACCTTTGTTTTAATGTCCATTCTTGCTAATTGCACTGCGGCCTTCACAATATCGCGCTGCTTGCGCAGCATTTCTTTTTTGTCGTCTTTTTTGGAGCCCATGCGGGATAGCTGATCGTTCAGGAGCTGGTATGAAGCGAATAGCGGTTCATAGCGTTGTCTTGTTTGCTTTAGGGAGGCTTCCAGTTTATTAATCTTGTCGGTATCCCAGTGTTGAAGCTTACTGCGTACATTAGTCAGGTTTTCTTTGTTTTTTGCTTGCACCTGCTTCAGGGTGCTGTCTCGCTGCAGGCTCTGATTTTGCAAGGAAATGAGCTCGCTGTACATGGAGTCTATGGAGCTGGCTTGGGTTGGGGTAGCGGATTCAGCTATCTTGGTCAATGCGGTCTTCGCTGTGGGGGATAATTCCTTGTTTGCTGCATGCGATACTGCGGATAGAAATGGCTGTAGAAGTAACACGGCGAGCAGCACTGCTGAGACTTGCCAACCTCTCTGTTTCATTTGTAAACCTCCTCTTGGTCGTTAACTTCAGGACAACAAAAAACCCGCAAGAAGGGCATGATTGCCCATTCCTACGGGTGCTTCCGTCGCAAGAAATTACGATATATTATTTACATGTAAAATATAACCAATTTAATAGCATCTTGTCAAGGTAATCTGGTTATCTGTTCGGACGAGAAGAGTACCATAGATGCATGTTGCAATAATGTAAGTAAATGAGGGTGGATTGTCATATTAATCAATAGGTACTGTGAATGGCTCGTTGTATACTGGATACTATAGAAAACAGTGAATGCATGAAGAGTTTAAAGTCACCCTACCCTTAGGAGGAATGAAATGATGATCGTAACGACAACACCATCGATTCAAGGCAGAGAAATTGTAGAATATATAGATATTGTAACGGGAGAGACAATCATGGGAGCCAACGTCGTAAGGGACTTCCTTGCCTCTGTGCGTGATGTAGTAGGCGGCCGCTCTGGTGCATATGAGAGTAAATTGAAGGAAGCGCGTGTCATTGCGATGGAAGAAATGAAGGATGCGGCAAGACGACTTGGCGCCAACGCAATTGTCGGCATTGACGTGGATTATGAAGTGGTGCGAGAAGGCATGTTGATGGTTGCAGTAAGCGGTACGGCAGTCGTTGTTCGTTAGTACAAGCGCTAGAACATAATAAGAATAAATAAGAGGTCTGTGTCTCATTGTGAGCGCACAGACCTTTCGCTGTAAAAAAATGCGGCCAGCCTCAGTCCATAGACGGATGAAGCCAGCCGCGGACGTCGAAGCTGAGCGATTCTACTTCGTGTGGGCATAATTGGTGTTGTTCGTTAGTGTAGGGAGCATACGCGACGATTCAACCATTGTAGACTGGCAGATCGGGCAAATGGGGGTGTCGTCGAATGTGAAGTTCTCCCGCATCCAACAGGAGCAGCCGTCCTGACTGCATTGCCAGATGGATGTTTGCTCCTCGGGGACTGGCTCGGGTTGTTTTTTTGCATAGTACATGGTAGAACCCTCCTTTTATTTGTGCGCGCTGATGAGATGGGATAAATAAAAGCGCGGGCTGAATGAAAAGAACTGCCCCTATGGACAGCCCTTCTATTCACGGTTGACTCGGCAAGTTCCAAGTATGTCTGCAAGCGCAGTCGGTACAGTGAAAACGAATTGTTATGCAGCTCACGAGCGTTTTCGCATGTTGCCGCTCTTCTATTATGTGAGGCAACTTCGAAAAATATGCGAAATTTTCTAATTTCTCATGATGTTGTAAATAAGTGAAGGAGGTCATGTCGATGGATTCCATTCCCGATCATCTTGCACCGCATCTGCGTATTGTGTTCGTTGGCTTTAATCCCAGCTTGAGATCAGGAGCGACGGGGCATCATTATGCGAATCCACGCAATCGATTCTGGCAGATCATTTATCGAGCAGGTCTGACTCCAAGGTTGTTCCGGGCAGAGGAAGATGGCGATCTGATTGAATTAGGCTATGGGTTTACGAATATTGTTGCCCGTCCGACTAGAGAGGCTGCGGAGATAACGGCAGAGGAGTATGCGGAAGGGCGCCAGCAGCTTCGTCAGAAAATTGAGATGTATAAGCCGAGGGCCGTATGTTTTGTCGGAAAGGGTGTGTATGAGAAGTACAGTGGGCGTGCGGGCATCAATTGGGGTGTACAGGCAGATCCGGTTGTAGAGGGCGTATATGAGTTCGTCGCCCCTTCATCGAGTGGACTTGTCCGTATGAAGCTGGATGAGATTGTAAGCATCTATGCAAAACTAACAGAGGCACTTGATTTCGGTGGCAAATGATTGGGCTTATATTTCATGCAGGGGACTAACAGGGAGTAAAAGCGAGCATTATTACAAGCGAACCGTTCTGTTTCATGAAGATGATGCTTCTTGCGGTCAGATGCGGCAGGAAGAGGGAACACCACATTTTTCTAACAAGAGTCTACTCCTTATACTTAAATAGGCTTAAATTGTGCACGTACAACAAGCGAGGAGTGACTTCTGTTTGAGTTACGAACAAATGTTAGATAGACGAAATGAACTGTTAAAGCGGAATATCCAGCAATACATTGCACAGGACAATCAGCACGGACTGAATTCACAAGAGCAATACTTGATGAATCATATGATTAAGGAGCTTCATCAGAACATGCATGATCTGCATGCTAGCCATAAATAAGGCAGTATGTAGGACTGTTGATGATATACGGGAATCGGGAAGAGAGCGTCTGCGTGAGCAGATGCTTTTTTTTGCGCAGGTTACGTACGGTTGAGGGGGTTGTCTGCTGCTTGAATCCGATTCAGCTCTGTGGTAGACTACTGTCACAAAATAAGTAGTCGGCTAAATAAATGAATGGGAGTTTATAGGCAATGGAAGATACGTATTTGGATTCGTTAGAGGTGTTGCTGTCACAGGTTGTGCGGGCATACAACAATGAAATGATGAAGAAGGTGCAGGATGTGGGCATCCATCCTGGGCAGCTGCCAATGCTGTTTCTGCTTAGTGATCAAGATGGGCGGAGCCAGAAGGAATTAGTGGAGAAGGCGAAGATTAAGCCAGCAACAGTTACGGTGATGCTGAATCGTTTGGAGAAAGCGGGGCTCATCGAACGCCGAGCGGATGAGGAGGACTTGCGGGTATCCCGCGTATATTTGCTGCCAAGAGGCAAGGAGGCCGTAGGGCATGTGCAGAAGGCGGTGAAGGAAGTGGAACAGCAATGTTTCCAAGGATTCCGCGAGGAGGAGAAAATCCTGCTGCGTCGTTTCTTGCTGCATATGCATCACAATCTGTCTGCTCATGATGAAGAGGGGTTAGGCGAATAGAATAGAGACCGCTGTTGGCTGCTGAAGGAGTTTTCTACAATAAGCTCCGAGCTACCCCTACTGCAGTTTGTATCATTAGTTGCCAAACTAACGTGAAAGGTGCGCTGTATTCATGAAACAGTTATTTGCTTATATCTTGCCTTATCGAAAAGCGGCTTTATGCGCGATGCTCCTCATGCTCGTTGAGGTCATATGTGATCTGATGCAGCCGACGCTGATGTCCCATATTGTAGACTATGGTGTAGTGAATCGGGATATGGGATATATCGCAAGAACAGGGCTCATGATGGTCGGCATCGCCTTTGTCGGTATTGCGGGTGGAATGGGATGCGTTTATTTTGCGAGTATTGCTTCACAGCATGTTGGCGCAGATATCCGCTTAGCCATGTTCAAGAACATTCAGACCTTTTCCTTCGACAAGTTGGATCAATTCCATACTTCCTCTCTGATTACGCGCTTAACGAATGATGTCGTACAGGTGCAGAACGTCGTGCTGATGATGCTGCGCATGATGACTCGCTTTCCGCTATTGTTCATGGGTGGGATTGCGATGGCGTTCGCGTTGAATGCGCAGATGGCCCTTATATTTGTTGTAACGGTTCCATTGTTGTTCGGGGCACTTATTCTTATTTTCCGCAAAGGTATTCCTCTATTCAAAAACGTCCAAACCAAACTCGATCGATTAAATGGTGTAGTGCGCGAAAATTTAGCAGGCATACGTGTTATAAAAGCATTCGTTCGCTCTTCGTATGAGCAGGAACGGTTTGAGAAGAGGAACGCTGACTTGTCAGAAGTAACGGTGAAGGCTGCTCGAATTATGGCGCTTATGATGCCTGTTATGATGCTGGTTATGAATTTCAGTATTGTAGCTGTTCTATGGTTCGGTGGAATCAAGGTGGACGGCGGCAGTATGCAGGTGGGAGAAGTCATCGCCTTTACGAACTATATGATGCAAATTCTGTTTGCGCTTATGATGGTGGGGATGATGCTTATGATGCTGTCTCGGGCTAAGGTGTCTGCAGACCGAATATCTGAAGTGCTAAATACACAGACGGATATTTCAGATATCGCTGCTGTTCGTAACGTTGGACTGGAAGTGGAGCATGGGTCAGAGCATGCAATGGAACATCTAACAGAACATGAATCAGAACTAGCAACGGATTCAGCGGAGCACACCACAGCTTATTCTAAGGCACATGGCCAGCTTGTCTTCGATCAAGTTTCTTTCAGCTATACAGGTGGAGGAGGGCAGCCTGTCCTGAAGCGGATTTCTTTCACGGCGATGCCAGGGGAGCGGATTGCGATTCTTGGCTCCACCGGTGCAGGCAAATCAACACTGGTGAACTTAATTCCACGATTTTATGATGTAACAGAAGGACATATTCTGCTGGGTGGGACAGATGTTCGGCATATCCCACTGCGCAAGCTGCGGCAGCGGGTTGGTATGGTGCTTCAGGAATCGATCCTGTTCTCCGGGACAATTCGGGATAATATTCGCTGGGGGAATGCAGCAGCTTCCGATCAGGAAGTGCAGGCAGCTGCTGAAGCTGCACAAGCGGCTGAGTTCATTCAGAAGCTGCCAGAAGGTTACGATACGATGATTGGACAACGAGGCGTCAATCTGTCCGGTGGGCAGAAGCAACGCCTGTCCATTGCGCGAGCGTTGTTGAAGCGGCCGTCCATACTTATTCTGGATGACAGTACAAGTGCAGTGGATACAGGTACGGAGGCTCGCATGCAGAAGGCGTTTCGAGAGCAGTTGGAGGGCACGACCTGCCTCATAGTAGCCCAGCGAATCAGTTCCGTGCTGGACGCGGATCGCATCATGGTGCTTGATGACGGATGTGTGGTTGGCATAGGTACCCATGCAGAGCTGCTGGATAGCTGTGAAGTGTATCAGGATATTTATCGTTCCCAAGTCGGAGAGGAGGCGGTCTAGCGTGTCAGAGCAGAATTCCCGTATAGGACGGGAGCAAGAACGCAGTTCCGCTGACCATTCTGTCAAAATGATGGGCCACAAAGGGCCTGGATCAGGGGGCATGCACCTTATGGGCCCTCCTAAGAGGGCTAAGCAATCCAAGGCGACTATCATTCGACTGTGGCAGTATTTGCGTGCGGAACGCATGCCGCTGCTGGGAGTCTTCCTGCTTGTCGTCGCCAGCTCCGTGTGTGCGCTGATTGGTCCTTATTTGATCGGCAAGTCTATTGACAGTCTAGGCATCGACTCAGGGACAACCGACTTCGCCTTGCTCGGATCACTTGTGTCTTGGCTGCTTATTGTGTATGCCCTAGGTGCATTAACCTCATGGATGCACACATATATGATGGCAAGCATCTCGCAGCGAACCGTTCAGGCGATTCGCAAGGATGTGTTCGTCAAGGTGCAGACACTTCCGCTCAAGTTCTTTGATGAGCGGCCGCGCGGAGATGTGATGAGTCGCCTGACCAATGATGTCGAGAATATCAACAACTCTCTGTCACAGAGTACGATTCAGATTTTCACCAGTGTCATAACGGTAACTGGCGCTATCGGCATGATGATTGCACTAAGTCCTGTACTGACATTGATTAGCTTAATTGTCGTACCGCTGGGGCTGTTTGTGACCCGCAGCATAGCGAAGCGAACGCGTCGATTTTTTACGGATCAACAGCGTGAGCTAGGAGAAATGAATGGATATATTGAAGAGATGATTTCAGGTCAGCGGGTCATCAAGGCATTTGGCCGCGAGGAAGAAGCGATTGCTGCGTTTGAGAAGAAGAATATTCAGCTGAGACATGTGGGTATCCACGCACAAGCCTTCTCTGGCTTCGTTCCTCCTCTCATGAATGCGATTAACAATATTAGCTTCGCATTAGTTGCGGCGGTTGGCGGCTATATGGCGGTTCAAGGCGTCATTACGATTGGAATTATTACGGCATTTCTTAATTATTCGAAACAATTTGCTCGTCCGATTAACGAATTGGCAAATCAATATAACATGCTGCAGGCAGCGATTGCTGGCGCAGAGCGTATTTTTGAAATCATGGATGAGCAGCCGGAGTATGCTGATCAACAGACAATATTGCCATTAGAAGGCATGAAGGGGGAAGTTGTCTTCCAAGATGTATCCTTCGGATATAAGCCGGATGTGCCGGTGCTGAAGGAGGTTATGCTAACTGCACAACCCGGTCAGACAATAGCACTTGTTGGTCCAACTGGGTCTGGTAAGACAACGGTCGTGAACTTGCTCATGCGCTTCTATGATGTTGATCAAGGCTCAATCCTTATTGATGGGCAAGATATTAGAGACATGGACAAGGAGGAGCTGCGTACCTCGATTGGCATGGTGCTGCAGGATACCTATTTGTTTGCCGGAACGGTTAGG
Source organism: Paenibacillus sp. NAIST15-1 (assembly GCF_001894745.1). Lineage (GTDB taxonomy): Bacteria > Bacillota > Bacilli > Paenibacillales > Paenibacillaceae > Paenibacillus_B > Paenibacillus_B suaedae. The sequence continues at coordinate 64,569 of NZ_BBYF01000009.1, read as the reverse complement.
GACAATATTCGTTATGGAAGATTAGAGGCAACGGATGAAGAGGTGGAGCAGGCTGCCAGACTTGCCAATGCACATTCGTTTATCGTGCGCCTACCTGATGGATATGACGCTGTGCTTACGGAAAACGGAAGCAACCTGAGTCAAGGGCAGCGTCAGCTGCTGACGATTGCGCGGGCTATCTTGGCGGATCCAGCCATCCTTATATTGGATGAAGCGACGAGCAGTATTGATACGAGAACAGAGATGCATATTCAGAAGGCGCTTCAGACCTTGATGAAGGGACGTACGAGCTTCGTTATCGCTCATCGGTTAAGCACGATTCGAGAGGCAGATCAAATTCTCGTTATCGAGCAAGGTCGTATTATCGAGCGTGGAACCCATGCAGAATTGCTGAAGCGGGAAGGGTTCTACTATCGATTGTATACGAACCCCCTTATTCAGGAAGTATCCTGATGCCAGTGATATCGAATGTATGACAGCAAATGAAAACTAATGTGAGTTATGGAAGAAAGGTTGGCAAATACAGTACAGATAGTGAAGATAGCTTAATCATTTGGGAGAGCTTCCTGATCCATCCAGGAGGCTCTTGTTTGTATACATATATTATGGAAAATCGATTCGTCTATCTTTGGTAGCAGGTTGATCAAGGGCTCTAAGGATGTTACGATCATACTTCCGAATCCATGCGAGGTGTGCGTAATGAGCAAGGTTCAAGATAAAGAAGAGGTGAGAAAGGTATGTTTACACATAGATTTGCACCCTATCAATATACAGGGTGGGGATCAGCAGCCCAACTGCTGTCCGAAGTGGAGCGTCACGCACCGAAGCGGATATTGTGCGTGACGAGCAAGTCGGTATTTCGCAACGGTACGGTGGAGCGTGTACTTCAGCCGCTTCGTGAGGTAGGCTATGATATTGATATCTATACGGATACGATGCCGGAGCCGCCGCTTGCGGCAGGAGAGGCACTCGTTCGCTATACACGTGAAGGTAAGTTCGATCTTGTCATTGGCTTAGGCGGGGGAAGTGCGCTGGATTTGGCTAAGCTTGCGGCAGTTCTATCGCAGCATGAGGGAGCAGTTGCGGATTATTTGAATTTGAGCGGGACTCGTCCATTATCTGTACGCGGCCTGCCGAAGATTCTAATCCCGACGACATCAGGCACAGGTTCGGAAGTAACGGATATATCCGTGCTGTCATTGGAGACAACCAAGGACGTTGTTGCTCATGATTACTTGCTGGCTGATGCGGCGATTATTGATCCAGAACTCACCGTGAGTGTACCACCGAGAGTCACTGCAGCATCGGGCATGGATGCATTAACCCATGCAATCGAGGCTTATGTATCTGTACATGCAAGTCCGACAACGGATGGGGTGGCGCTGCATGCAATTCGCTTAATTAGCCGTTCGCTCGTTCGGGCGGTGAAGGATGGAACGAACAAGGAAGCACGGACTGAAATGAGCTATGGCAGCTATTTGGCTGGCCTCGCCTTCTTCAACGCGGGCGTGGGCGGTGTTCATGCGCTTGCTTATCCGCTCGGGGGACAATTCCATTTATCGCATGGCGAGTCCAATGCAGTTCTGCTGCCGTATGTGATGAATTATATTCGTGGTGCCTGTATGACGCGTCTTCGCCATATCGCAGAGGCAATGGGCGCGGATGTTCGTGAATTGTCCGATGCAGAGGCGTCCTGCCTTGCCATTGAGCGGATGAAGCAGTTGATCGAAGAAACGGGAATCCCGCAGACGTTGGATGCCTTCGAGATCCCTCGTGACGCACTGGAGTCACTTGTACAGGACGGCATACAGCAAAGGCGACTTCTTGCGCGCAGTCCTCTGCTGTTGACAGAAGATGATATTCGTCGTGTGTATCTGTCTGCCTTCGAAGGTGTGCTGGCCGAGGCGGCGCCGCTTCAACAGAACCATGATTCGTAGGTAATTCATATTGGAATCTATAGGGTCTGCTTGGGAAGCTCTCGCATATTGCGGGGGCTGCGCAAGCAGGCCTTTTTGCGATGTGCTCTTGCGATGCACTTTTGTAATGTACTTTGGCTGCCTTTATTTCCGTTGTGAGGAACGTGCATGTACGCAACAGGCTGGACGTGTATAATAAAGATGATATGTTTACCAGGAATGGACACTAACTATTCTCAAGATGGAACACGACCGGATACAGGGGGAGAGGGCATGACGATGAAGCGAATCGTAGATGTTGCAGCGCAATTGGGCATTCCGCAAGAAGATGTAGAGCAGTACGGGAAGTACAAGGCTAAGCTTGGACAAGATGTATGGAATCGCGTAGCCGATCGGCCGAACGGGAAGCTCATTCTCGTAACAGCAATGAATCCTACACCGGCTGGTGAAGGGAAGACATTGACGACGATTGGATTGACCCAAGGTCTGAATCGAGTTGGACATAAGGCAGTTGCGGCATTGCGGGAGCCTTCGCTTGGCCCTTGCATGGGAATGAAGGGCGGCGCCACGGGAAGCGGCAAGGCGCAGCTCGTGCCGGCAGAGGATATTAACTTGCATTTTACCGGTGACATTCACGCGGTGTCATCTGCACATAGTGTGCTTGCGGCATTGTTAGATAACCATATCCATCAAGGGAACGCTCTGCGTATACACCCTTCCCGAATCATATGGAAGCGGGCGGTCGATATGAATGATCGTGCCCTTAGAAGTATTGTCGTAGGTCTTGGAGATGGCAATGGCGTTGTTCGTGAGGATGGATTCATGATTACAACTGCCTCAGAAGTTATGGCGGTTCTATGTCTGGCGGAAGATATGGATGATCTGCGCAGTCGCCTAGGACGCATTGTAGTGGCATTCAACGAAGAGGATGAGCCAGTTACCGCTGCGGACTTGAATGCAGTTGAAGCGATGTGTGCATTGCTCAAGGATGCCATTCATCCGAATCTGGTGCAAACAGGCGAAGGGGATCCAGTGCTGGTGCATGGTGGCCCGTTTGCGAATATTGCGCACGGCTGCAGCAGTGTTCGTGCTACTCGCCTCGCGTTGAAGCTGGCAGATTATGTAGTAACGGAAGCGGGCTTCGGCGCTGATCTTGGTGCGGAGAAATTCATGGATATTAAGTGCCGCCAGACAGGCTTGTTCCCGTCGGCAGCCGTGTTGGTCGTTACGGTGAAGGCAATGAAATATAACGGTGGCGTATCCAAGCAGGAGCTGGCCAGCGAAAATGTGGCGGCGGTTCGTGCTGGCTTCGTGAACGTACAGCGTCATATTGAAAATATAAAGCAGTTCGGCGTGCCTCTGGTTGTCGCTGTGAATCGATTCGCGACAGATTCGCCTGCTGAGCTGGATGCGGTTATCGAATTGTGCACACAATCGGGAGTGCGCGCGATCCTGTCTGAGGCATGGGAGAATGGTGGCGAAGGATGCCGCGCATTGGCGCAGTATGTTGCCGAATTGGCCGATTCTTCTGATGCCGAATCGCAATTCCAGTTGCTGTACCCGGATGAGTACTCCATTGAGGAGAAGATTGAAGACGTCGTTACGCGTATATATCGCGGGGCAGGTGTACATTATCAGCCTGCGGCGAAGCGGGCTCTGCGCAAGCTGGAGCAGCTTGGAGCAAGCCGCCTGCCTGTATGCATGGCGAAGACGCCATATTCCTTCTCCGATCGAGCAGGCCTGCTTGGCGCACCAGAGGCGTTCACCGTTGAAGTGAAGGATGTTCGTTTATCTGCTGGAGCTGGATTTGTCGTGGTGCACACGGGGCAAGTGCTTACAATGCCGGGAATGCCGGCACGGCCTGCTGCTGAACGCATCCATGTGGACGCAAATGGGTCTATTTCGGGATTGAGCTAGGTTGGATGGGAACGAACCTGTGCATGTTCTCCTCTATTTATAGGAGAAGGTAAATGGAGATAATTATTGTAGGAATCGTATTGAGCTCTCTTTCGTGAAGGGATATGATGGAGATAGGTTCAAGAAAGGGATGAACGTATATGGCGATAGCTGAGATTACTGTAATTCCAGTCGGCACAGGCTCTACAAGTTTGAGCAGTTACGTGGCGGGAATGCAGAAGGCGCTGGAGAGTGTTGAGGGCATCACCTATGAGCTAACTGCGATGGGAACCATTATTGAGGGGCCATTGGATCGATTGCTCGCAGCGGTGCAGGCACTTCATGAAAGTCCATTCGAGGCAGGAGCACAGCGAGTGTCAACTGTGTTAAAAATCGATGACCGCAGAGACAAGCCGTCCTCGGTTGCTCAGAAACTGCAGTCCGTACGAGAGAAGCTGCAGGACTGATAGGCAAATCGTTCAAATAGAGATAAGAACAACACCCGGTAGGTAAGCGGATTTCGCTTCTTTACCGGGTGTTTGTGTGTAAATGGGAATGGAGCCTTCTTGTTATTGTCACTGCTCCTCGTTCTCTACCATGTGCAGTACATTAATGGTCTCTTTTGCATCAGTGGCAATGTCTGTAATGATACCGTCAGCTCCAAGGGTATAGAATCGTTCTACACTCTCTGTATCATTGACCGTCCAGACGTAAATGGGCTTGCCGCTCATTTTCGCTGAACGAATGAGTCTTGGCCGGGCAAATGATTCTTCGACAACGAAGAAATCTGCTTCGAAGCGATTAAGCGGAGCGAAGGTGGCGAATATGACATACCCGACCGTCAGATCCGGTGCTGCCTTCTTCACCTTCTGAACCAGTTCGTAATCTAGGCTTTGTACAATAATTTGTTGTTCAGCCTTATGTTTGCGTATCGTGTCGACGAAGGTAGAGACCAAGTTCTTCTCATGACCATGTGTCTTGAGTTCCACGTTGAGCTTGATTTTCCCTCTCGTTCGCTCGAGTACCTCGTCGAGGGAGGGCACGAAGTCACGGAACTCCCCTGCGCGCAGCGGAATTTGCTGCAACTGAGCGAGTGTAAGATCGAACACATTCACATTTTTGCCGGATAACCGCTTCAAGTTCTCATCATGGATAACTGCCAGCTTGCCATCCTTCGTCTGAAGAATGTCAAGCTCGATATAGTCAGCCCCTGTTCGAATGGCGCCTTCGAAGGCACCCATTGTATTTTCCACACCGGCAGTCACATCGCCGCGATGAGCCATGATGATGAATTTATCATTAGCCTCTCCCCAATCGGTCAATAAGGTCGTTGCTCCCCAGCCGATGGCGATAAGAATAAGAAGTCCGAATGTCGCCAGTGCAGGGCGGTAACGCCGCACAAGTGAACGCTGCATGTCGCGACCTTCCCAGACAGTGGCATCGACTCCATCTGTATCAAGGTTCACCTGGTCTTGGCCTTGGTATCGCACATAGAGCAGTGTAATGACGGTAATAAACAATGGTGTCATAACTAGCGTTGCAATATACAGGCCTAGGCTGAGTGTGATGCCGAGCGTAATAGCTATGGCAGCCCCTTCGCTATCTACATCAGGAAGCAGAAGTCCAACCAGGATGAGAATACAGATCAGGAGAATGAATAGGAGTAAGAAGATAATGACCCATTCAATCACGGCTCTAACTAATGACCACTTGCTGCGCCAGAACAATCGGCCGCTCTCGCGGACAGCATTCCAAAATTGATTCTTGCCTTCCAATACCATAATCGGCAGGGCATAAATGCAAATCAAATTGAGAATAAGAACGACCAGCGCGACAATGACTAGGACGATGGTTCCGATACTGGTCTTCATTAACTCGCCGGTAATAAAGTTCGGTATCGCAACGCTTGGCAGCAGTGATCCTCCAATACCAGCATCAAGCAGTGGGAACAACAGCAGCAAATAAAGAGCCAGACCGAATATCCCGATGCGCCATAAGCCTGGCAAGCGAGAGATGGCTTTGAACAACACAGGCCTAATTCGTGCGCGCTTCTTTTGAATACCGTAATAGGCAATATAGACGAGAGCAGCAAATTCCGTGTAAATGAGCATCATGGCAATGGGGGCCATGAGCAGCAGGCTGATCAGGCCGTATCTGCTGAACACGAAGCGGAGCAGATCGTGATTCGCGGCCGCATTGAAGCCCCCGACATCTAGTATTTTGTTGAAAAGTATCGATAGAAGCGGGATGAATACGCCAATCGTCAGTAGTTTGTAAACCAATTCAAATAGAAGAAAAGGACGGTGAGCATATTTCCACACCCCTATAATATCCCTTGTCATTCGAAAAGGAATGAATCGGGAACGGCGCTTATTGGTACGCTTAGCATTCATGATTTATGTTTTCCTTTTGTGTCAGTATCGTGCTACACGTTACATTATAGACCATGATCCCATTCTTACCAACAAGACAAGACGGCTGAATAAGGGAGCGCAGGCGGTTAGAAAAATATAGTTGATAGTGTATGTGGAAAGAATATACTCAATTCATGAAAATGGTTTTTATGTGTCCAATATACAGAATCAGCCCTCTCGTGCTTCCGACTGGAAGTGGAGAGGGCTGAACTTATGTTGAAGGGTAAGGATATATTTGACCTTTAGCGCTTGGAATGGATTATACCCAACCTCTTGCACGCATAGCTTCTGTAACGCGTTGAAGTGAAATCATGAAGGCTGCTGTACGAAGATCTGTAGCGTATTCTTTTGCCAGATCACGAACGGCATTATACGATTTCACCATGTTCACTTGGAGCTTCTCCAGAACTTCTTCTTCGCTCCAGTAGTAGTTCATCAGGTTTTGTACCCACTCGAAGTAGGATACGGTAACACCGCCGGCATTTGCCAAGATGTCAGGAATAACAATCGTTCCGTTCTTGTTCAGGATTGCGTCCGCTTCAGGAGTTGTAGGTCCGTTTGCTGCTTCCGCAATGATGCGTGCTTTGACGCGTGGAGCGTTTTCCTGTGTAATGACATTTTCCAATGCTGCCGGGATCAAGATATCTACATCCAGCTCAAGCAGCTGCTCGTTGCTGATATGGTAGCTTGCGCCGTAATCGAGGATCGTTGCTTCGTCCTTCAACTGCTCTACACGATCCAGATCAAGACCGTCTGCATCATAGATACCGCCACGGGAATCGCTGACTGCCACTACTGTTGCACCGAGGTCTGTGAGCAGGCGAGCTGCAATACGTCCAGCGTTACCGAACCCTTGAACGGCTACCTTTGCGTTCTCCATCGGAAGTTTAATGTCTTCCAATGCAGATTGGATTGCATATACACAACCTTGAGCAGTCGCTGCGTTCCGTCCAAGGGAACCACCGATGATGATTGGCTTGCCTGTAATAACGCCTGGCGAGTTGTGTCCACGCAAGCGGCTGTATGTGTCCATCATCCAACCCATAATTTGAGGTGTTGTATATACGTCTGGAGCTGGAATATCGCGCTCTGGTCCTACGATGTCAGCAATTGCCTCCATGAATGCGCGGCTGAGACGCTCAAGCTCGCCTTTGCTGAGTGTGCGTGGGTCCACGATAACGCCGCCCTTGCCGCCGCCGTATGGCAAGCCAACAACACCACACTTGAATGTCATCCACATGGAGAGTGCTTTAACTTCGTCAAGTGTTACATCCGGATGGAAGCGAATGCCGCCCTTTGTTGGTCCTACTGCATCGTTATGCTGCGAGCGATAGCCTTCGAAGATACGAATTGAGCCGTCGTCCATTCGAACTGGGAAGTTTACGGAAAGAACACGCTTTGGTCTCTTCAGTAATTCGGTGACATGCTCGGGCAATTGCAATTTAGCTGCAGCTGCATCAATTTGCTTCTTAACGATTTCGTATGGGTTAAGTACTTCTGTTTGTTCGCGTTGTATGGTTTCCATGGGATTACACCTAACCTCTCTGCAATATAGGAACACTTTTCACACATTATACTGACAATGTGCGCTTTTTGAAATACGATTTGTCGCAAAAACGCCCACATCCGTAAAAGAAGATTTTACACAGGGTGATAAATTTTATTACATTAATATAATCTTTTATGGCCATAAAACCTTTTTATAGAAAAATTTTAACAATTTGAAGTGGCTGGTATGTATTTCAAGAGAGGACATTTTTCGCGCTCTATACGGGCGTATTTCAAATAAATATGATAATAACTAGGGGATTGTGCTTGGGGTGTCATCGGAAAATGTCTATATGAAGAGGACAGGCTATAAGGTGCTTAAAAGTTACGTTGGTTAATTAAACCATATTATGATGGGTTCGATCCGCCAAAATAGGATTGGATAATGGAAGTGGTACAAATTTGTGATTGTTCGTCTTTTGGATAAATTACGTGGTTTCGGATAAAAAAGGAGATGCCTGCTCGTCTGATTATTTCCGATCCGACGAAGAGGCACCCCATAAATGTATAAAAACGAGGATAGAGACCAAGGTTTACGCTTTACGATACATGTTCAGTAGTGGGAAACGAGCCAATGTACTTGGCATCGGGACGGTAGATGACATTGTCTTTCGCCTGTTCGATCATATGGGAGGTCCAGCCGACGGTACGGCTTGCCGAGAAGGTTGGTGTGAACAACTCACTAGGCAAGCCAATTGCACGCATAATGGCAGCTGCATAAAATTCGACGTTCGCATACAGCTTGCGCCCAGGCTTATATTCAGCGAGCAGTCGTACAGCAGTATCCTCGACAAACTGAGCCAAATCGAGCCAATGGTCACTTTCCTCCATCTGCGCAATGCGCATTTTCAATGCTTCTGCTCTTGGATCGCGTGTTCGATATATACGGTGACCGAAGCCCATTAACAGACTACGATTCTCCAACTGTTCACGCAGCCAGTCTTCCGCTCGATCAGCCGTACCGATCGCCTCCAGCATTTCCGTTACACCTGAAGGAGCACCGCCATGAAGCTGCCCCTTCATCGCCCCAAGCGCCCCCGTCAAAGCGGATACCATATCCGACTCTGTGGATGTGATAACGCGAGCGGTGAAGGTGGAAGCGTTCAGTCCATGCTCCATGGTAAGGATCATGTACGTTTCCAACGCGCTGGCATGGATATCGGTCGGAACCTCACCTGTCAGCAAATATAGATAATGGGCTGCATGGCCTAGAGATTCGTTACTCGGTATCGAGTCCCATATAGGCAGCCCTTGTTGCTTGCGATACAAGTTCGCGATGATAGCAGGCATCATCGCTGTTAACGCCATCGCTTGTTCGATGTGTGGAGCCCCTTCGTATACGGTCGTTCCTAGTACAGAGACTGCGGTGCGCAGCTGGCTCATCAAGTTCATGTCTGAAGGAAGCTGGTTCAAGCAATGGATGACAGGCTCAGGCAGCTGTCTGCAGCGCACCCAGGCCGCTTTGAAGGATTGCAATTCTGCTAAGCTCGGCAGTGTGCCGTACCAGAGTAGGTAAGCAACCTCCTCGAAGGAATGCCGAATGGCAAGTTCTTTAGCATCATATCCGCGATAAAGCAATATACCGACACTGCCGTCAATGAAGCTCAATTCGGTTTCTGCTGCAACAACACCTTTTAACCCCTTGTCAACCATCATTTCCCTCCTCCTTTAATATGTATTATTATATACATGGTCTTTGATTAAAAATATTGAAACGTTTTTATTGATTTAATAGGGAATCATAATCAATAAGGAGCCGATGACGATGGATTTGAAATGGATACAAACATTTGTGCACGCTGCTGCGCATGAGAATTTCCGTCGCACTTCGGAGGAATTGTTCATTTCGCAGCCGACGGTAACGATCCAGATCAAGCAGTTGGAGCAATACTTGGGCTCGCCTTTATTTAAACGAGTAGGACGCAGAGTAGAATTGACCGAGGAAGGACGGCGATTCCTTCCGCACGCGAAACATCTGTTGTCCGTTCACGAGGAAGGTCTGCAGGAGCTGCATCGCTTCAAACAGGGCTATACCCGCAGATTGAATCTGGCGGTATCGCCGCTTGTAGCGGCATATCTCATCCCACATGTCTTGAATCGCTATGTGCATGCTAATCCTGATGTAGAGGTTCAAGTTCAGGTGTTGGAATCGAAGCAAATTGCCGATGCGGTGCTGCAGGATCAGGTGGATCTAGGGTTATCTCGAATGTGGGCAAGTGATGCGCGGCTCACCTGTGATATATTGGGGGAGGACGAGGTGGTGCTTGTTGCGCCGCATGATGGGCATGATGCAGAGACTGCTTCTCCGCTCCAGCTCGGAGATTTGCTGGCGAATCATATGCTGCTCACTTATAATCATCCTGAATATTGGGAGCCGCTTATGCAGGAGCTGCAGACGAGGTATCGATACATTCGCACAATGCTTGTTACCCAAGTTCATGTAACGAAGCGGTTCATTGAAGAAGGGCTTGGCATTTCGTTCTTGCCTGAGATTACGATTCGCCGTGAACGTACGGAAGGAAGATTGCTTCAGGTGGATTGCTCGGAATTGATGCTGCCTACCGCAAGAACGTATGCGGTTATGAAGCACAATGTTACTGAAGGGCAGCGTTTTCTGGAATTTTTCCGTGGATTCATGTAAACAGGAGAGCAGGCTGCTAGTGATTGCCGTTGAACCGGGACGGTATTTAACGGTATGCTAGTGCCAACAATGTTGATAGTGGAAGCAGGAGGGTAATGGGTGTGACAAATATATTAATTGTCGACGATGATAAAGAGATCGCTGGCTTAATCGATATTTACTTGAAAAATGAAGGATATTGCACGCATAAGGCATACGATGGTGTGGAAGCATTGGACATCCTTCAGCATGAACCTATCGAACTGGTCATTCTCGATGTGATGATGCCGAGACTGGATGGGCTTGCGGTATGCCGCAAAATTCGGGAGAACCAAGCGACGCCAGTTATGATGCTGAGCGCAAAGTCGGAAGATATGGATAAGATCATGGGCCTTATGACAGGTGCGGATGATTATATGACGAAGCCGTTCAATCCATTGGAGCTGGTAGCACGTGTGAAATCGCTGCTCCGTCGTGCTTACTTATTGAACTCGCAGCTTCAGTCTCAAGCGCAGCCTGTGGATGTCATTCGCATTCAAACGATGGATATTAATAAGTCGACCCATTCGGTGAAGGTGGATGGACAAGCAGTACATTTAACGAGTGTGGAATTCGATATTCTCTACTTAATGGCGAGCAACCCAGGAAGAGTATTCAGTGCGGAAGAGCTGTACGAACGAGTATGGAAAGAGAACTTCAATGGATCGCACAATACGGTGGCGGTTCATATCAGCAAGCTGCGGGACAAGCTGGAATCAAGCGGTGGCAAACTCATTCAGACCGTATGGGGAGTAGGGTATAAGATTGAAGACACCATGGTATAGTAGCCTTCGATGGAAGATGCTGTTCACCTTCGTGCTGAGCATTATATTGGCATTGATAACAGCCTACCTCATGCTCGGTCTAGCTATGGTTATGTACAGTTACTTGCAAATTGATCTGCTTAATGTCTTGTTTCGGGCATTGGAGCGAATGTTCGGAATCGTTCCGCCGCTCATTGTCGTTGGGTTGGCGCTGTTCGTCGGTATCTATTTCTTACTGAATCGCAAATTAATCAAAAATATGGAGCAAATTACAGCAACGGTTCAGCGTATGGCGGATGGCAATCTGGATGCCCGCTGCACCGTCTCCACGGATGATGAAATTGGCAAGCTTGCGGATAACATTAATCGTATGGCCGAACAGATTAAGCTGTCGCTGGAAGAGGAGCGCCTTGCCGAACGTACCAAAAATGAACTGGTTACAAGCGTATCACATGATCTTCGCACACCGCTTACCTCCATCATGGGGTATTTAGGGTTGGTTGAGCAGGATCGATATAGGGATGAAGTAGAGCTGCGGCATTATACGAATATTGCTTATGAGAAGGCTCAGCGCCTGAACGTCATGATTAACGACTTGTTCGAATATACCCGCATGAATGGTGGGATGACGCTGCATACGAAGCCGCTCAATATTGTGGAAATGGCAGGTCAGCTGTGTGTACACTATCGTTATCCGATGGAGCAGGAGGGACTGACCATCTCGATGCACAGCGATGAGGATCAGTACTGGATCGAGGCGGATCCAGATAAGCTGGTGCGTGTATTCGACAACCTGCTTACCAACGCGATGCGCTATGCGCCGCGTGGATCTGCAGTGGGAATATTCCTCCGCAAGCGGGGGACTCGAATTATGATCTCTGTGCATAATAGCGGTGAGCCTATACCGGCTCATGATCTGCCGCATATTTTTGATCGATTTTACCGTGTGGAGAAATCAAGATCGGAGCATTCGGGTGGTTCTGGGCTGGGTCTTGCGATATCCAAGACGATTGTAGAGCTGCATGGGGGAACAATTGAAGCGATAAGCAATCAGGAAGGCACTTACTTTGTCGTTGAGATTCCAAGCTCCGTGCCTCCATTGTATGAATAAGAACCGAAGGCAGGTGAGCCTTCGGTTCTTGTTCTACTTATGCTTCGTTATGGCAGTTGTCGTTATTGCTGGAGTACTTCGACATATGGGAGTCGCCCGATCCGTGACGTGGTGATACATCCCTGTTCATATTTCCCATACGAGATTCACTCATTCGGGATTCACTCATACGAGAATCATTCATATGGGAATCACTCATATGGGATTGTTCCATATGGTGTTGTTGCATGTCGTGAGCTGATGCTGTGCCGGATTCTGTCTCTCCCGCACCTGCGAGTCCCTCGTATACGGTATTGCCAAGCAAGAGGCTTCCTCCCAAGATGAGAACAGCGGCTAAGATGTTGCGTTTCATAAGGTATACCTCCTCGATATGTTACATATTTCACAATCATATGTCTATTATACCTGTTCGAGCTGATTAATCCCCCCTACTAAGGTCTAGAATTAATAGATTTGTACATAGGGTATAAATTCCACATAACCTTTATACCGTCTTCTTCATATTTTCTTCATCTTTCATTCACTTTTCTTCATTTCTGCTTAGCACATTATTAAGTCCATTCGGTTATCCTGATATCTATCACGGGAAGACATGCGAATGCATGATAACAGGATAAGGGTGGATAATCGTGAGATTGAATAGGAAAAGATGGCTGTTCGCAGGCTGCATCGCCGCTGCTGGTATTTGGTTCATACTGCAACCTTACTCAGGACAAATCAAACAAAAGATATATAAAGTAGTGTCTAATAGCGTGCACACTGTAACTGGGCAGAATGTATTTGCTTCAGGAAGCCTGGATGCCCAGGCAGCGATCGTCATCAATCAAGATTCAGGTGAAGTTCTATACGGGATGAATACTGATGATCGGCTCGCACCGGCCAGCACGACCAAAGTAATGACCGCGCTCCTCGCCATCGAGATGGCAGACATGAAGGAACAGGTGACTGTAGGGCAGGAGGTGCTGCTTGCCAAGCCGGGGGAGAGCTCGGCAGGGCTGCGCTTCGGGCAGCAATTGTCGTGGAAAGACTTGCTGGAAGCGATGATGCTTCCATCCGGGAACGATGCGGCGAGAACGGTTGCCGTTCAATTGGGACGTCAGGTACGCGCCGATGCATCCTTGGATACGGAAGAGGCGATCCGCGTGTTCGTTCAATGCATGAATGATCGGGCAGAGGAGCTCGGCCTTCGCAACACGCACTTTATGAATCCGCATGGATTGCACGATGCGAACCATTATAGTTCAGCACATGACTTGGCTGTTATTGCGAAGGAAGCGATGAAGAGCAAAGTGTTCCGCGCTATTGTGGGCCAAACCACTGCTGATGTGAAGCTCGTGTCCGCGGATATGGAGAAGATTATGAAGTCGTATACGAATCGGAACCGGCTGCTGCAACAGGAGAGCGAATATTATTATGAAGGATCAACAGGCATTAAGACAGGATTCACCGATGAAGCCGGATACTGTCTAGTCTCCGCTGCAGAGCGCAATGATCACCGAATGATTACAGTTGTTCTGCATTCCGGTTCGAATAGCGTTTGGACAGATGCGAGAGAATTGCTCGATTATGGCTTTGAACAATATGCAGGATGAATATAGGAATCTCGTAAACAGGAGTGGAATCGAAAATGACAATGGTAGAAGTGAGAAACTTAAGTAAGACCTATGAAGGAAAGGTAGCCTATCAGGCATTGTCCAATATAAATCTAGGTATTGAGCAGGGCGAATTCGTAGGTATCATGGGGCCATCTGGAAGCGGGAAGACCACTTTAATGAATATGATTGCAACCATTGATGCGCCTTCATCTGGCCAAGTGTTGATTCATGGCAATAATCCCTTCCAATTAACTCAGGAGAAGCTGGCTCTATTCCGCCGGCGCGAGCTCGGATTCGTATTCCAATCCTTTAATCTATTAAATACGCTGACTGTTAAGGAAAATATCGTACTTCCCTTAACACTGGACGGGGTAGAAGTGGAGGAATTGCACCGCAAGGCGAATGCGCTGGCAGAGAGGCTTGGCATTACTGCATTGCTGAACAAGCGAATTTACGAGATTTCTGGAGGGCAAGCACAGCGCGCAGCTATTGCACGCGCCATTATTCACCAGCCGAAGCTGCTGCTGGCGGATGAGCCGACTGGAAACCTGGATTCGAAGTCATCGCGAGCTGTGATGGATACGATGTATCAGCTGAACAAGGAGGAGGGGACAACGATGCTGCTTGTTACGCATGATGCGATGGCGGCAAGCTATTGTGATCGCGTTGTCTTCATTAAGGATGGTCAGCTGCATCATGAAATTACTCGCAGAGGCAGTCAGTCCATGTTTATGCGCAGCATAATGGACGTGCTGTCCGTGATGGGAGGCAATCCGAATGACGTTCTCACAACTAGCTATTCATAATATCACTCGCAACAAGCGCATGTACGCTGCTCATTTCTGGAGCAGTACCTTCTCGGTACTGATGTTCTTCACCTATTCTTTGCTCTTGTTCCATCCCGATTTGAACGGCAAGATTCGATCTTCCAGTGAGACACTAAGCGAACTCGGGATGATGGGACTACGTGTGTCGCAGGTTCTGCTGATCGTGTTTTCTTTCTTCTTCATCTTATATTCGGTAGGCTCATTTCTTAAGACACGGAACAAGGAATTTGGCATTCTCATCATACATGGAATGTCTCCTAAGCAATTTCGCAAGCTGGTGTTCATGGAAAATATGCTGATTGGCTGCGCCTCCATTGTGGCAGGCGTATTGCTGGGTGTCATTTTCTCGAAATTGATCCTCTCCGGGATATCTGAACTTCTGGCGATTGATAAAGGCTTAACGTTTTATGTACCATTGAAGGCGATAGGGACAACGTTTATCGCATTCTTGATCCTCTTCCTGCTGATATCGATCGTGACTACTCGGATGGTAAGGGTGCATCAACTCATTAATCTTCTCAAGGGATCGGACAAGCCGAAGCCTGAACCTAAGGCGTCGATAGGACTGTCGGTGCTAGCCGTCTTGCTCGTCGGAGCGGGCTATGCGACGGTGTTTTCCTTTGCAACAGGCATCACGTATTCGTTCCTTGTACTCCTGTCAGGGGTGGTGCTGACTGTAGTCGGAACGTATTTTCTGTTCACGCAATTCGCGGTATTTGCACTGCGAATGTTGAAGCGGAGCGAGCGGCTGTATTTCAAGAAGACGAATCTCTTGACGCTCTCTGAACTGGGATATCGGTTGAAGGATAATTCACGCTTGTTCTTTATCGTTGCTGTAATCTCGGCGGTTGCATTTACTGCGATTGGTACGTGTACGGCAATCGGCAATCAAGGGTTAGCGGAGATGACGAACCCGTTTGCATTTACGTATTATTCGTATCAAGGAAATAAGCAGGAACAGGCCGATGTAAGTTTGATTAAACAAAAACTGGAACAATCACAATTGCCTTATCGAGTTGGCGCAGCTACCTTGAAATTTGCAGGTAATGATGTCACGGTTATGAAGTTGTCCGATTATAACAAGCTGGCGATAGCCCTTGGATATGAGCAAGAAGCGATTACTGCTGATAATGAAGCATTCCTTGTGCCGACTTCAGTCATGGGGGAGCGAGTATATAGTAAAGAAGGCTTCGAAGAAGTTGTCCAACTGATAGAAGACACTACTCGATTTGCCTTTCAAATTATGAAAGCTGTACCCCATCAAGTGCTGCCGCAGGATTATGGGATCATTCGGCTTGTTGTGGTAACGGATGATGCTTATGAGCAGATACCTGATCGGGATGAGTCAGGCCAGGGATCCTATACGGTATATGGATTTGCGGTAGAGCATTGGAGTAAGCTTGGGGATACAACAGAACAGCTAATGAAGCAACTGAACACAGATCAAGAAGGAGAACAGAGCGAATCCATGAAGTTTCAGTTCAGAGCGCTGTACCCACAGTGGGTAGCGGCCAAGCAGGCAAATGGATTGCTGCTGCTCGTGAGCGTACTCATTGGTGTGGTGTTCTTCACCTTTGCCGCAAGCTTCTTATACTTCCGATTATATACGGATCGCAGTCGGGATCAGCAGCAGACCGAGATGCTGTCCAAGATGGGGTTGACTCGCAAGGAACTGAATCGCGTCGTGACACGACAGCTGCTGGTTATGTTCTTTTTGCCGCTTTTCATCGCAATCTTGCATAGTGGGGTTGCATTTGCAGCGCTGCAGCAGTTGGTTCACTTCTCTGTGGGGGAAAGTACAATCAAAGTGCTCGTTAGCTTCACAGTTGTTCAAATTATTTACTTCTTCGTCATTCGATGGCGCTACGTGCAGCAATTGCGCAGTGCGATGGTGTAAGACTGTACATTTTAAATAATCGTAGACTTCCTTATTGCACATTATTGCACAAAACCCCCTCGCGCTGGCCGCTTATTGCGATCAGATGCAAGGGGGTTTTGATCATAGGTATAGGGGTTGCAAAGAAAGGAAGAGCCCTGTAAGTCGGTGCTGCTCCCCAGCAGTCTTTGCTTACAGTATATCTTACTTCACGCGAGAATTGTTCTTCACGAATTCAATAATCTCATCAACATAACCGAATGCAAGAGCAGTAACCGTGTCAGCTGCGCCATAGTAAATCGCGATGCGTCCTGTTGCTGCGTCCACAAGCGATGCGCAAGGGAATGCTACGTTAGGAACGTCGCCTACGCACTCGTACAATGTGGAAGGCTGCAGCAAGTATGGTTCGCTGCGGTATTTTACTTTCCAAGGCTCATCCAGGTCGAGGATCGCTGCGCCGAATGCGTATACGAATCCGTTACAGGAGTTCAGGACGCCATGATAGATCATGAGCCAGCCTTCGCTTGTTTCGATTGGAATTGGACCTGCGCCAACTTTCTTGCTCTGCCAGCCGCCCATTGGAGCCATTACGTGACGGTGACGACCCCAGAATTCCATATCAGGGCTCTCACTGTAGAAGATGTCGCCGAATGGTGTATGGCCTGTATCGGACGGACGGCTCACCATTGCATAGTTGCCGTTAATTTTGCGCGGGAACATAACTCCGTTGCGGTTGTAAGGCAAGAATGCATTTTCGAGCTGATGGAATGTCTTAAAATCATATGTGTATGCCACGCCGATTGTTGGGCCGTGGTAGATGTTGCACCAAGTTACATAGTAGCGGTCTTCGATCCAGCATACGCGTGGGTCGTAGCCTTCGATGAAATTGCCGATTTCCGGATCGTCACATTCAAATGTAAGCGGCTCATGGTTGATGTCCCAGTTAATGCCGTCTTTACTGAAGCCAGCATGCAAGCGCATGTAGCGATTGCGATCGTCGCAGCGGAATACGCCAGCGAATCCGCCTTCGAACGGAACAACAGCACTATTGAAGATACTGTTCGAGTTAGGCAGCAAATCGCGTGGAATTACTGGGTTCTGGCTGTAGCGCCACAATACGTCGCGATGTCCTTCAGGACGTTCTTCCCAAGGCATGTTCGGAATATCTGGACCGATGATCTTAATTTGGCTCATGATGCAAACCTCGCTTTGCGTAGTAAGTATGAAACCTGTGCTGTTCAAGTGCAGGTGACAGATGTTGAGACCAAAAGAATAGGTGAGAGCCTTGTTCTTTATTGATGTCGTGTGCAATGTCAACTGAACTTGTAACACAGCATGTGTCAATTGTCTCTCGAAACGCAATGACAGCGTTTCCGAATAACTAAAGAGTAAAACACTAAGGTTACAATGTCAAGTAAATATTGTGCATTTACTGTGCAAATAATGTGCAAAAACGTGTTATATATCGAATGTAGATGTGCAAATGTAAACTATATCAGACTGTGTACTGAATCGCGCCATTCTACCTCCACGCCGATGCGAATAAGCTCCTTCGGACGATGCGGGTGGTCAATGCGCCATACGATCTGTTCTCCGGCGCGCATGCCGAGCTCTTCCTTCGGTACATGTACAGTCGTGATGGCGGGATGAACAAGCAGCGATTCGGCGATGTTGTCGAATCCGGTAATGGAGATATCCTCTGGTACGCGCATGCCGCTTGCCTTCACAATTTGCATGAAGTCGACAGCAATATTGTCATTCACACATACGAAGGCCGTTGGCTTATCCTCCATCCGGGAATAGGCTGCGGACAGTTCCTCTTCATTGAAATAATGACGCTTCATGGAGTTAATGATGCACCAAGATTCATTGACGCTCAGCCTTGCCTCAGACAGCGCACGATTGAAGCCTTCCCACCGTTCGCGGTAGCTGAGGCAGGAGCCGATATCCCCTACAAAGCCGATCTTCTTATGTCCACGTGCAATCAATTGTTGCGTTAGGGCATATACGCTATGGGCATTGTCTACGAGCATAATATCGCTGCCCAGCATGCCGAAGTTGAAGTCCGCATACGTATCGATGAACATCGAGGCAATGCCTGAACGTTCGATTAGTTCATAGTACTCCCTCAAGAAGGGGCCGATCATAATAACGCCAGCAGGCCGCTGCTGCACGAATAGAGAAGGCAGCTTCTGTTCGCGCTCTTCTTCCATATCAATAATCGTCATCGCCAGGGAGTAGCCAGCTTCCTTCAAGGTTGTATTCAGTCCTTTGATGAAGCTAGACCAATAGTGGTTGCCCATATAATCCGAATGAGTAAGCAGGGACACGATACGATTGGTCGAGCTGATTCCTTCCGCCGCTTCGAATTGATGGAATTTGGTATAACCGAGCTCGACGGCCTTCTTCATGATGCGGCGTTTCGTGTCATCGCGCATGTCAGGATCGTTGTTCAACGCCTTCGATACGGTATTGCGGGACAAGTTCAGCGCGTCGGCAATATGTTGTTGAGTTACTTTGGATTGTGACATCTATAAATCGCTCCGATTACGAATGGATTGTGTCTAAATTAACGTTGTTACAAGTATATAGGAGGTTTACATTTATGACAAATGTAAAGTTGCAGTCGTGAGGATGATTGGATAGCGGCATAGACTGCAACCAAACTGGCAAAATGTGAGTATATATTCATATATAATTGGGTCGTTGGAACGAATTTTGAGATGGGGAGTTGGCATTATAACTGATCGTTTTTACAATGAGAAAGAGAAGTGAGATTTCAGAAAATAACCTTCTGTTTTCATATTTTTTGAAAAATGATTTATATAATCATTTCCTTACCTGTGACCGATAACAAATTATATAAATATTTACATACATAAAGGAGTTACAGGGAGATGCACATTTCGGTGGAAAGCGAACAACAATTGCAGATGTATCGATCCATTTGGACTACGGTCTGGCAAGAGAAGGGCTTCGAGTTGGAGCCGTCCGCGCGCCCGTTGGATCAAGTCATTGTCTTTAATGAAGAAGGTATGGCTGTAGGCACATTCGAGTTGACGCTATACAGAGAGAGGTCATGTAAGCTTGAAGAAGTTGCGCCATTTGCTGAACAACCGGAGGTGATGGATGCCCCAGAACAAGTGGCTGAAGTGGATAAGGTAGCTTTGCTGAAGGATCATCGCGGTCATAATATAGACAGACTGCTCTCTTCACTCGTTCACTACTCGCGCAAGCATGGTATTATGCATTTAGCTTGTTTGTTGGAGCCTGTGTTCGCACGTGCGCTGCGTGTATCATTCCATATTCCGATGCGCAAGGTTGGGAAGAAGACATTCTACAAGGGAGATGATGTCATCCCTACCCTTATCCATGCCGGGGAAGTCTGGCAAAATCCCGCCAAGTTCGATTGGTTAATTCCAGAACAGGAACAAGTCGAAGAATACTCAACTCCTGCCAGATGTTAGCCGATATAATAAGGTATTGAGGTTAACGTAAGCGGATTTTAAGCTGTTAACTGCGATCATTTTGAATACATAGAAAGTTGGTAGATTACGTGGATGAACTAACGATTCTTGACAGACGTAACCGCCTGTTTGTCAAGATCATATGGACAATGCTTGCCATTGGAATCATCGGCGATTTGGCTGCAGGTATTGTCGGTACAATGCTTTATGTGCTGATTGGATCCGGTGCAGTTGCCTGTGGACTAGCAACTTTCCTTACATACAAGCGCATTGGTGTGAAGTATGTCATGTATCTGATTCCGGTATTTTTTTGCTCTCTGGTTCTGATGCTAATGAAGTCGGATCCGAATCCGATTTTTAGCACGTACTTATTGTTCTATGTCGCAATCACTGCAATGACCTTATATCAAAATTATCGCCCTATCGTGTTCACCGGGGTTCTCAGCATGCTGATGACTGTATATGTGTTCTATGATCCTTTCCTGCATGAGAAGCTGTTCGCGCGGGAACCGCTTATGTATCTGCTGATGTATTTGCTCTTCGTTACGATCGCGCTCAGCGCTTCTGCTGTGTTCAGTCAGAACTTGCAGCGGCAAGTGGCAGAACGGGGATCGGAAGCGCTGAAATCGAAGGAGCAGGCGATAGAATTGCTTGGACAAATTCAATCTTCGGTTACGATGCTTAATGAATTCAGTCATGAGCAGAAGCTGCGTGCAGAATCGACAGGAACGATCTCGCGTGAAGTTACAGAGACATTCGCGCAAATATCGACAGGCTTCGAACAGCAGACGATTAGCCTGCAGCATATCGGAAGCTCTGTGGAATCCGTGGAGCGCTCCGTAAGTCACGTTGCGAACGGGACGAATCAATTGGAGCAGGTCGCATCAATTACACTGCAATTGGCCGAGCAGGGCAGTGGTCAGATTGACACCCTTGTCGGTGAGATTGACCGTGTGAAGCGTACAGTGGAACAGACTGTGCAAGTGATGGACGCACTGAATGCGCAGACGGAGCAGGTCGGCGATATTGTCAGTACCATTAGTGATATTTCCGCACAGACGAACTTGCTGTCCTTGAATGCGGCGATTGAAGCTGCGCGAGCAGGCGAGCATGGCAAGGGCTTCGCAGTAGTGTCGGGAGAGGTTCGCAAGCTGGCTGACCATGCGAAGAAAGCGACTGAGGATATTGCAACCATATTGGAAACGATACGAACTCAGATCAGTGCCGCAGCAGAGCAGGTACAACGTGGACAATCTGCCGTCGTATCCAGTGTAGAGGCTACGGGGCAAGTAGAGCAGATTATGCGTACGATTACGGATAACACCGACCAGGTGAACCGTCAGTCGGAAGCGATGCATGAAGCCGTTCGCGACCTTCAGACACAGTACTCCAATATGGCACACGGTGTTGTGACGATTACGAACAGCACGGAGGAGCATATGGCTTCTGTAGAAGAAGTATTGGCGAATATGGAGCAGCAGCATATGGATATTCAGGTGCTTGTTGATGGATACAGCCGATTAGACAAGCATGTCAGTGATTTGAAGCGTCTGTCCGAAGAAGAATAAATAGATGAAAAAAAGGGCCTATCAGAGAGTACAATCTGATAGGCCCTTTCTGTATGATTAAGGGAAAGCAGGTAGGTATAATCTTCCGCCCAGATTGATGGAGGTCAGGTATGGAGAGGGGAATGCAAGTATGTGGATGAAGCATCGGGGAGAGGCGAGCAGGATTAGAGTCATGCTGTTCAAAATGTATACGCTTACAACGAGTGGGTTAGCTGTTGTGCTGCGACCGGCTCTTGTGTACAAGAAAGGCGGGATGATGGCAGGAGCTGTATGCTTATTTCTGCTGATTGGATGCAGTGGGCAGGTAGGGCAGTCGAAGGTGGCGGAACAGCGTTCCTTGCTGCCTAAGGTTACGGTTGTATTGAATAGTCTTGGCATAGGGTTCCCAGAGCCGTTGACGGAGAACGACAATCCGTATGTAACCGACATCGAGGTGAAGACGGGTCTTCAAGTAGAAGTGATCATCCCCCCATCACATCGGTATGAGGATCGCGTCGGTGTCATGATGATGTCGAACCATATACCAGACCTGATCAGCATTACGGATGCGAATTGGGTCTCCTTTTACGCACGGAAGCAGATGCTAACACCGCTCGACCACTTGCTTGCCCGATACGCGCCAAAGCTGAAGGAACGGATTCCTCCTGAAGTGTGGGAGCAGGTGTCCTTTAACGGCCAAATATATGCGATTCCGAGCCTGCATGAGGGAAGGGGGCAGGAGATGATGTATATTCGCAAGGATTGGCTGGAACAGCTCGGACTTGAACCACCAGCTACTCTTGCGGAGATGGTAAATGTGATGCGTGCCTTTACTTCGCTCCGTTCGGATGACAATGGGTTGCACGATATTTATGGTACCAGCTTCATTGAAGAGTTGGGCCGCACCTCACCGTGGTTCGGTGCATATGGTGTGCAGCTCAATCAATGGATGGAACGGGATGGTCAGCTCGTATATTCCAATGTGCAGCCAGAGATGAAGGAGGCCCTTGCCTTCATGCGAACAATGGTTCAGGAAGGGCTCGTAGATCCATTGTTCCCGATTCAAACACAGCGTGGACTGGAGCGGCAGGTTGTGGATGGGAAGCTGGGGCTGTTCACGGGAACATGGTACGATACCCGTGGTGTGCTGGAGAGGAGCAAGGCAAGGGATCCGCGTGCAGAATGGATCCCCCTACCTTTCCCGAAGGGGCCTGGTGGAAGTGGAACCTTTGCGCTGCCTCAAGTTCGAAGCTATCAAGTAATCCCTGCTACCAGCTCTCACGCGGTGGAGGTGCTGAAGCTGCTTAACTATATCGGCGAGGAGGGGAGGGATACCCTCAAGCTTGGATTCGAGGGAGACGTGTGGGCTTGGAAGGAGGGGAAGAGGGTGACCAATATGGAGCGCCATAATCAGGATCATTATCGCGGACTTTATGCTAATTTGGCAGATATGCCTGATGAGGATTACACCCGATCCCGGCTGGATTCGTTAGGAATTCAATACCAGTTGTACGATAATCTTCGATTTACATCCATGCATGCACGTCCGAGCGCTTTCCGTTCTCTGCCGACACCAGCGATGACAAGATATGCACCGTTATTGTTGAAGAAGAATGATATGCTCATCGACATTATTCTTGGCAATCGACCACTTGAGGACTTCGACAGATACGTGTCGGAATGGATGAATGAAGGGGGGCGTGATATGACGAAGGAGGCCAATGACTGGTATCACTTCAGTCGCAACCAGATTGGAAGTGAGCCGCCATTCATTCAGTCTGAACGCAGTTCGAAGCACGGAGGATGAGTGCTAATATGCTGAAAATGATACGTGACCAAATTCGACAACGGATTCAGTGGCGATTAACCATCTATTTTGTACTTATTCTGATCCCTCTGCTGTTGACCGGCTGGTTCTCCAACAAGCGCTCTCAGGAGCTGCTTCTGTCAGAGACGACCGCTCGTACCGAAAGTGCAATGCATGCCCTCATGGACAATATTGAGCTCGTGCTTCAGAACGTGGAAGAGCTGTCCGCGGTGCTATCAACCGATACGGAGATGAACGATGCGCTTGCACATACGAAGAGGAAGCTGGAGCCGAAGAATGTCATGGCATTCGCCGATCTGAAGCATAAGCTGGCCAACTTTCTATCAATTCATCCAATGTTCTCGCAAATTGCTGTATATCACGATCATTCCAACTCCGTGATTTCTACGCTCCATGGCGTGCTTCCGGTTGATCGTGCGGATGAACGCATTTGGCTTCGACAGCTGCTTAATGGACTGGGGACAGGCATTGTATTCATTCAGCCGGACGAACGAATAGGGGCGGGGAAGCCGTTCGGCCAAGCGTTTGGAGCGGATAGTCTGGCAGTCGTTCGAGCGATGGATATTTACAACCCGAATCGAGAACGTCATGCGCTTATTATTAGCCTGAACATGGGGCGCTTGCAGCAATATATCCGTTCTGTTACACCATCGCCACAAGCAGAGCTGCATCTATATACGGCAGATGGGAAATGGGTCACAGGCACGGCTAAGCAGCCTGAATCGTATCAGGATTACTTGACACGTGCAGAAGCGAATGATCAGGTGTTAATTCAAGCAGCTTCGCCTTATTACGGCTGGACACTGACACTGGCTCAGCCGAAGAGGGAGCTGTTCGCCCAGTCCTACCAGCTGGAGTATTACGCGGTGTTTATGATTGCGCTGAGCATTGTCATTGCCCTCGTTATGGCTTATAGCATCTACACGAGCATTGCTGCTCCTATGCGGAAATTAGCTCGGGGTATGAGGGCGATGACGAGCGGCAACTTAGATGTGAGGTTGACTTCGACGCGACAGGACGAATTCGGTATCGTGACCCACCTATTTAACCACATGGCATCGCAGCAGCAGCACCTCATTCACGATCACTATGAACAGAGCTTGCGGCTTGCCAATACAGAGCTGAAGCTGCTCCAATCCCAGATCCATCCCCACTTCTTATATAACACCCTAGATTCGATCTATTGGATGGCCCAGCATGCTGAAGCTGAGGATATTTCCGAGATGGTACTTCACTTATCCCGATTCTTCAGGCTAAGTCTAAGTAAGGGAAAGGATGTAATTACCGTGAAGGACTGTCTGGAGCATTTGCACGCTTACATACGAATCCAGCAAATCCGGTTCTTAGACCTATTCCATATGGAGTACGATATTGAATCGTGCGCAGAGGAACTTCCGCTCGTGAAGCTGCTGGTGCAGCCCATTGTCGAGAATGCCATCATACATGGCTTGGAGAAGTCCTCCCAGCAAGCAGAGATGTTGCTGCGCATTGTAGTCCGAGTAGAGGAGGACACAGAAGGGAGAAGACTTACAATTAGGGTTATCGATTCTGGAACGGGTATGACGGAGGACATGCGCGCTCAATTGCAAGCTGAACTGTCTGCTGTATTGCGGCAGCCGACAGAGCATGGTGTGGTGGCGAACGGCCACACAGGTGCTGGTTATGGACTTCGAAATGTCGCGGCACGAATCCGCTTGAATTACGGTCAGAATGCAAACATTCATATTGATAGTGTATGGGGTGGGGGGACAACGGTAACACTCTTGCTCCCCTTGTCCGAGCCATACGTGGGGAGACAAATTGAAGATCGGTCGAGGACGGCAGGTTAATGCTTAATAAATTGATGCTTAATGCTTAATGCTAGGCAGCCTTCAGCTGCCCCTTCGCTAGTTGATGAAGTAAAGAATGCCTTCATTTCGAATCGTCACCGAGGAGGAGATAAGATGAACCTATTGATTGTGGAGGATGAGCTGCGGCTCCGTCAAAGCTTAACTGAGCTTATGCCTTGGGAGAGGGCAGGGATTACGGAAGTAACGGCAGCCGCTACCCTAGAAGAAGGGAAGCGGTGGCTGCAGTTGAAGCGTCCGGACATTCTGCTTGTAGACATTCAGCTGCCGGACGGAGATGGCTTATCCCTCGTGAGGCAAGCGTCGGAGTGGAATGTTGAGGTGAAGGCGGTGGTGCTCAGCGGTCATGATCACTTCCCTTATGCTCAAGAGGCGCTATCCATGGGGGTGAAGCAGTATCTATTGAAGCCGGCGGGACAGGATGCCATCCTGCAAGCAGTTGCCGCTGCAGTCTCGGAGCGCCGCCAAGACATTCAGCGGCGGCACGATGCCGATATGCTGCGTCAGCAATGGCACAACTACTTGCCGATACTGCGTCAGCGCATCTTGCGCCAAGGGCTGGATGGCAGCTTGTCGACGGCCTCGCTGATAAGGAGAATGACAGAACTCGGTATCGACTTGCAGGAAGACGAGCGCTACGCAGTGATGGTAATCGATCCTGATCCTTACCCGCAGGAGCGGGTGCAGGCATTTGGAGGCGATCAGGGTCTAATGCACTTCGCGGTCGGCCAAGTCGTGGAGGAAACGATGACAGGGATGGAATATGGCTCTATGCTATTATGCCGCGAAGCAGACGGTCCGCTCGCCATCCTATTTCGCTATCCGCCAGCTGCGTTCTCTAGGGGCATGGCTGAGGAGAATGGAAGGGTAGAGGCATCTCAAGCAGCAGAAAGTCATTGTGAGAGATCGGATGGAGAACTGATGATTGGCATTCATGCACTGGCAGGCAAGATGCTGGAGTATATTAAGACTTCATTGAAGCTTACGGCGAGTGCGGGCATCTGCTCGGCGTGCGGGCGGCTGGCTGACGTGCCGCGGTTGTATAAGGAAGCGGACTTCGCGCTCCGTCAGCGGCTCGTTCATGGTGGCGATATTGTCATTCCGTACCGCAATCACGGACTGAGAGCGGCTGAAGATGCTTCGGCCGTAACGATACATACGGAGCAGTGGGAACGGGAACTGGACATTGCCTGGAACACTGCCGAAGAGCAGCAGGCAGCGGAACTGGCCGAAGCTTGGATTCGCGCAGTATGTGCGATTCCAGAGGCAGAGGCATTTAAGGAGCAGATGATGTTCCTGCAATCGTGGATTATTATGTGGCTGCGCAGGCAGGGGTGGTCGATGGCGGAGGTAATGGGAGAGGATGCAAGATGGTTCCGTCACACCGCCGAACTGCGAACGAAGCAGGAGTGGAGTGAGTGGATGCGAAGTGTCATGCGGCGCATTGGCGCGGAAGCAGGCATGGTGCGTCGTCGCGGCGGCAATCGCTTGGTATCGGAAGTGAAGGAGCTAATCGAGAGTGAACTTCATACAGAGCTAACCCTGCAGGAAGTGGCGGATCGGCTGTTTATTAATGCCTCGTACTTGAGCAGGCTGTTCAAGCAGGAGATGGATCAGCCCTTCTCGTCTTATCTCCTTATGCGCCGCATGGAGCGAGCCAAGGAGGCACTCTTTCAAGGGGAGCGGGTATATGAGGCAGCACAGGCGGCGGGATTCCGCGATGTCAGCTACTTCACGAAGGTATTCCGCAAATATTGGGGGGTTACGCCGAGTGACTGGAAGCGGGGTTAACGGGCTGCATAGGCTCAGTTGAACCTGACCTCACGATGGAAATCATTTTACCAGAAGAAGTCATGGCTCTCCCGTGTTCGATTGCAGCCAGATGCCGTAGGCTAGTAGCAGATGCAGCAAACAATGAATGCCAAGTGCTCATGCCACGGAAAGGATGGGAGCTATGGATAAGCTGGAATTGGACAATGCTCCACGTTTGTCTTCACGATCATATGGGCGAAAGTTGTGGAGCGACATTCGGAAGGACTGGGACTTATACATTGCACTTTTGCCAGGGATCGCCTTTCTTCTCCTGTTCAAGTATACGCCGATGTATGGGGTCGTGATTGCGTTTCAAGATTTCAACATTTTTAGCGGAATAGAGGACAGTCCTTGGGTAGGGTTCTCGCACTTCGAACGACTATTTCAATCGCCGAAGTTCGTTCAAGTGTTTTGGAATACGATTATCATTTCGGTTCTGAAAATTGTACTTCTCTTCCCACTGCCAATTCTGCTGGCAATTCTGTTGAATGAGCTTACGAAAATGTGGTTCAAGCGTCCGGTACAAACGATCATTTACATGCCTCATTTCCTGTCATGGGTTATCGTTAGCGGGCTCTTTATGGATCTGCTCTCCATCAATGGGGGGCTTGTGAATCGAATCATTGAGTGGTTCGGCGGAGAGCCGATCAAATTCTTCCTCGACAACAGTGTCTTTCGCTGGCTGCTCGTCGGCACGGCGGGCTGGAAGGAAGCAGGCTGGGGGACCATTGTATACTTGGCCGCCTTAAGCTCTATCGATCCACAGCTGTATGAAGCAGCCAAGATCGATGGGGCAAATAAGTTCAGACAGATTCTGCATATTACACTACCAGGGCTTGTTCCCGTCATTCTCCTTATGTTCATCCTGCGGCTCGGGAATATGCTGGAGGCTGGGACGGAGCAAATTCTCGTCATGTACAATCCCGTCGTCTACAATGTGTCGGATGTTATCGGCACGTATGTATATCGTACGGGTCTAGGCGAGCAGAATTACAGCTTCTCAGCTGCTGTGGGGCTGTTCGAATCCATCGTAGGCTTCGTGCTCATTATTGGTGGAAACGCTCTCAGCCGGCGCTATTTGAATCGGGGGATCTGGTAATGAGAGAAGTTCAGCATACAGCTCTCTTGATGTTGCAAGTCGCCGCTTATTTGGAACCTGAACGTAAGAAGGAAGGAGGTCTGGCATAACATGAGACACCAATTGACTGCTTCGCGGAGAACAAGAACGGCCATTCGAATGTCGGTAGGGGAGCGTATCTTCCATGTGTTGAACTATCTGTTTTTTGCCCTTGTGTCGTGGACGACATTGTTCCCATTTCTCAATTTGATTGCGAAGTCGCTCAGCAGTGAGGAAGCGGTTATGTCAGGGAGCGTGTCCTTGTTCCCGGTTGATATTCAGTTCGGAACGTACTTATATGTGCTGCGCGACTCTCAATTCATGAATGCTTTCCTCGTATCGGTCACAATTACCGTGGCGGGAACGGCTCTCGGTCTGTTCATGACCGCATTGGCCGCATATCCCTTATCCAAGCCGCGTCTGCGCGGACGCAAAATATTCATCTTGATGTATGTGTTCACCATGCTGTTCAGTGGTGGTCTTATTCCTACGTATTTGCTCATGCACCGATTGAATCTGATCGATACACTGTGGGTGCTCTTTCTGCCGAGCATGGTTAGCGTGTTTAATATGCTGATTATTAAAAACTACTTCGAGTCTCTGCCCGATGAGCTGGAGGAATCGGCCAAGATGGACGGAGCATCGAATTTGACAATCTTGTTCCGCATTACGGTTCCATTGTCGCTGCCGGTGTTCGCTACCATTGCACTCTTCTTTGCGGTAGGCTTCTGGAATGATTACTTTGCCTCGATGATCTATATCAATACGGCAGAGTTGAAGCCACTGCAATTGTACTTGAAGGAACTGCTTGCGCATTCCAATATCACATATCAGGATGGCGGGCATGTAACGAATATTGATGCGGTCATGAACACGACGCCTCAGGCTATACAGGCCGCTTCGATTCTTGTTGCAACCTTGCCCATATTGCTGGTATATCCGTTCCTGCAAAAATACTTCGTGAAAGGGGTGCTGATTGGTTCCGTAAAAGGGTAATGCGGTGAAGATATTTCGGGGGACATCCAAAAGAGCGGAGGTATGTTCATGCAACGTAAACAGGTATGGATATCATTGATTTCGATTGTGATGGTCTTGTCACTTCTCGGCTGCAACAGCGCCGGTTCAGGGCAGGGTGCGTCAGGAGGAGAAGGCGGCAAGCAGCTCCGTCAGCTGATGCAGTTCGATCGCTTCGAGCCGAATAGCGATCCGGTAGCCGTATACTTGAAGGAGAAGACGGGATATTCCGTGAAGTATGAGATGCTTCCTGCGGAAAATGCCGACGAGAAGCTGAACCTGCTCATGGCGAACAAGGAGTCTTATGATATTATGAAGCTCGCTTCAGCCCAATACTATCAGCTTGTATCGTCTGGTGCGCTGGAGCCGCTGGATGATCTGATTGAGAAGTATGGAACGAATATGAAACAGGTTATCGGCCCAGATTCTTGGAATGGCGCCCGTTATGACGGCAAAATTTACGCTATACCAGAAACGGGCGGAGGCGGAACCTCATCGAATGCGCTCGTCGTCCGCCAAGATTGGCTTGATGAACTGGGCTTGAAGATGCCGACGAACCTGGATGAGCTGGTGACGGTGCTGAAGACATTCAAGGAGAAGAAGAATGTGATTCCGCTGACGGGAGGCAAGATCCCTGTACATCCGGACATCGCCAGTGTGTTCGGCTTAACGACGGCTTGGTTGGAGCGGGACGGCAAGATCATTCACGCGGTTGAAGCTCCAGAGATGAAGGAATATTTGAAGTTCATGAATACGCTGTACAAAGAGGGACTAATCGACTCCGAGTGGGGCATTAATACGGCGGATAAATCGATTGAGAAGATGGCAAGCGGCAAGGCTGCCATGTATAGTCCAGGGTGGTGGATTGCTCCGAACTTGGAAAATGCACTTGCAAAGAATTTCCCAGATGCGAAGCTTGCGATTGTGCCGGTATTGAAGGACAAATCGGGGAAAGCGCGTGTAGGCACGCCGGGCAATACGATTAATTATTACATTGCAATTCCGAAGTTCGCGAAGAACAAGGAAGAAGCGGTGAAGTGGCTCGACATGAAGTTCGATAAGGATATTTTCAAGGGGATCGCTATCGGTGAAGAAGGTGTACATCACAAGTTTGAAAATGGAGCCTACTCGCCGATTCTGCCGAAGTTCGCAGATGAGCGTACAAATGCAAGCTCATTCTTGACGGGTGTGGACGAGAAGAACTATCCGATCTACTGGCAGGCGAGATTGAAGAAAAACCCAATCGTTGAGAACTACTTCAACACATTCCAGAAAAATGCGGAGGGCCTGTTAATCGCTGATCCACTCGGTTCAGCGCCTCCAATGCCGGATATCTCGAAGAACGTGCAGCGGTTGAACAAGTATCAAGAGGACACGTTCATTAACTATATTAGCGGAACGGAACCGCTCGACAATTATGACCAGTTCCTCGCGGAATGGCATGCACAGGGTGGGGCGGATATGGTGAAGGCCGCGAATGATTGGTATGCGAAGCGTTAAGCATGAGCAAAAAACAAGATAGGTATGCTGAATGCAGATATCGTCTGCAAGATGTGTGCACAGCAAAGGGGATGGCCCGAGATTCAAGGGCCACCCCTTTTGTGGATGATGGGGAAGCTTATTACTGCGTCCTCACGATGTGAACGAGAAATCGATGAGGAAGGAAGTTCATCGACCGAAGAAGTTATTTCATTCATTGAAGGAAAATGGATTAATACATGAATCAAAGAAATACGAAGAAAACAGGAGATCGTAAATGTTGCGATTCGCCCGTTTTTTGGATGTTCCACGGAAGCGAAATTGCCGCTCAAGGCTGAATTTGGCCGAATACGGCGGCCTGGGGGCTGGACTGTTGCACAAAATCCCAGCTTTGGTACATATAAGAACAAATATCGCCACTAAAAAAAGATAGATCCATTTTTTGTTGGGCAGTGTTACACTTTATTTACTATACTTTGAATTTCTTAAGTGAATCCGAGGTGAAAAACAGCCTATGAAAAATAGAAATGTTACAGGTATTGTATTGGCCATAATTTATTGTATTGTCCTTTTTGTGATTTTAACTGATGCACCCCCTGGTGAAGCTCCAAATAATCCGCTATGGGTATACTCAATGATTCCACTTGGAGCTGTTGTAATTACCTTCCTCTTTGATTATGTCATCAAGTTCGATTTGTTCGATTTCTTCAAAAAAAGAAAGAATGAAAAAGAATGAATGGAGGAAAAAATGATAGAATCAAAAATTTTCAAAACATTTCTTGCAGGAGTTCTGCTCTCTACATCCATTTCAATTCCAGCCAAAGTAGATGCTAATAAAGAAAAGTATGAAAACCTGCAAACCGGCCAATAAAAGAACCCTCCAAAACTAGAATTCTGGAGGGTTCTTTTATTTATGTCATTAGGTTGATTAAGTCCTGGTTCCTATGCTGCGGGAAGAATCGATGCGATGCTTCCTTGGCTGCTTATACAGGCCTTGTAGAAGGCCATTGCAGTACTATGCCGAGCTGCTGCAGCTGCTTCTGAAAGGCGCTAAGATGCTTCTCGTCACTGCGCACAGCGCGCGGCACAATACCTTGATTCAGTGCATATGCAGCCAGTGCGCCAGCTGATTCGCCAATGTTCCATTCTGCTGGATGCACGCGGTAACAGCCGTTGGTAATATGCGTCGTCCCGATATTTTTGCAGGCGGGAATCAGATTGTCCATGCGAACCGGAAGCAAGCTCCCTAACGGAATTTGGAACGGCAAAGAAGAGATATCGATATAGTTTTTGCCTCCGGTCGAAGGATGAAGGTCAATCCGATAGCATCCGATGCCGACGGAATCAGCAAATGTCTCAGCGGGCTGACCAGGACGGCAATCGGTAGCAATATGCTGCTCAAGCACAGTGAATTCTGCTTGAATCCGTCTTGACTCCCGTACATATGGGTACATGGCGAATCCGTCTGCTGTGCCGGCGACATCCGGCCGCAATCGGAGACCCGGGTAGCCGATGCCTCCGTCAGGACGCGGTGCTTCTGTCTGTAGCCAGTACAAGAGCGATAGGCTGAGCTGCTTGGCATCGAATAGGCTCCGCTGCTTCTCCTCTTCGCTTACATCGATAATCGAACCAAGCCAGTAGTCATTTTGCGGCCAATTGACGACCGACACCGGAGTAGGGAGTACGCCTGACGATTGATCATACAGCGACGGGTTCGTAATTTGCCGATAATGGAACAGTGGGAACTTCCCTGTCTCCCAGAAGAGGGAGTAGGTGATGGGTTCCAGCGTCGTTGGCTTGACTGCCGTCCAGCTTAGAAGACGATCCGGCCAGAACGAAGGCTGATATTGGCTCCAGAAGTCATAGCGTGCAGGCTTCGGAATCGTATAATCTCCGTCCTTGTCGTAATCAACGGCGTAGCAGTAAGTGAAGCCCTGCATATTCTGCGGTTCAGGGTCGCCCGGCACGGCGTGCGATTCGCCGGTATCATGCTGCGATTCTGCACCTGTGACATACTCTGTGCCCGAGAGGGCAAGCAAGTCTCCGCATTCGGTTGCGTCGAGGAAATATGCCCCAGTTAGCACATATTCGTTGCCCGCTGCATCCTGAGCGGTTACCGCACGGATGCGGTCGCCATCAACCTCGGCATTGGTGGCGCGGCATTGCGTCAGAATGGTAAGCTGTCCGTTGTTCACATAAGGGAATAACATTGACTCCAGCACAGACAGAGCTACGCGTGGATCATGGCAGAGGCGGCTTACAAGGCCGCTCCCGGGGTTCAGCTCCGGGTTGGAGCGGGCGTTCATGGCCAGAGGGAGATGTTCCCGGTAGTAGCGGCGTATTTCATTGCGGAATTGCCTGTATGTCTGCGTGCATCCGAATTGTTCGATCCACGGGTGCTCGTCTGGCGGAACCAGTTGGCTTGTCAATTGGCCGCCGATACGGGCGGTCTCCTCCGTCAGTACCACTGTCTTGCCTAATCGACAAGCGGAGAGAGCAGCTGCACAGCCTCCTACACTTCCACCAATAATAACGAGCTCGGCGTTCTTCTCCATATTCGGTGAGGGTGACACTCGATCAGCTCCTTCGCAATATTTTCCAATTAATACTTACCCCAATCAGTATAGGAAAGAATCATACTGCTTCCCATAGAATCTGATTGCTATTGTTGGTAGATTTAATGCTAGTTGACTGAAGTAGGGAGAGTATGCGGATTGGTGTCTAATTTTCCAGGCCGGTTCATTGCATAAAAAAGTAGACACGCGAGGCGGAAAGAGGGATGCGCCAACACGTGTCTATGTTCAGAAGGGGGGATTCCTCATGCCATAAGAAATCCGTAATTTCGTTATTGCTTAATGCGTTGTTCGATTTTTGCTGTAATGTCTTTCTTCTCTTTCATGTATTGCTCCACGACTTCGTAGAGGGTCACGCCTGTATCAAGTGATTTTTTATCCTTAAACATGGCATAACCGTCGCCACCGGCGATTAAGAAGTCATTTACAGCTACGCGGTACGTTTTGTCAGCTTCCACCGCCTTACCGCCAACCTTCACATCCGATACACGGCTTCCTTTTGGCTTTTTGATGTCGAAGGAGAATGTGATACCAGCAACTTGAGGGAAGCGGCCGGAACCAGCTTCGATCTCGCTAACGCCATTTTCCAAGGCTGCTGTCAAATCACTGCCCTTCGCCTCAACAACAGCAAGTGTATTCGGGAATGGAAGCACATCATACAAGTTGCGCTTCGTAATATCGCCCTTCATGATGGTTGTGCGAATACCGCCTGAGTTCGTAATGGCCAGATCGGCTTCGAATCCAGGCATTGTACGAGTGCGCGCCAGCATGGCATCTGCTACTAAGTTGCCCATAATCGTCTCCTGCTTCCGCACTCTTGCACGATCGCCGTCTAGATCTACGCTTGCAGTAGCAATTTTCTCGTTCAATAGGGAGTCGGTTTCTTTCTTCAGAGATTCAACAATGGCAGCTACTTCTGGGTCTGGCTTCGTCGCTTCATCGTACTTGATCAGTCCGCCGGAGAAATGAACCAAATCCTTGCCATGGTAGTATAGATCAACACGGCCAAGCGATTTCGCATATTCCCAGTCCTGCACAATATACGTACCGTTGACGAGTTCAGGCTGATCCACTGGTGTATGCGTATGTCCGCCTACAATGATGTCGATGCCTGGAACCTGCTTGGCCATTTCACGGTCATAGGATATTCCCGTGTGACAGAGGACGATGACATGGTCAGCTTCCTCGCGCAGCTTCGGTACCCATTCCTTCGCGACTTCGATCGGATCCTTGAAGGTTAAGCCCTTGACGTTGTCAGGATGCGTAACGATTGGTGTATCTGCAGTGACCAATCCAAGAATCGCGAATTTCTTGCCGCCAACCTCTTTCATGACGTACGGCTGCAGGAGGTTCTTCCCTTGTGCGTCGAATACGTTCGCAGCGAGTACAGGGAATTTGAACATTTTCGTCAGCTTCGTGAGCTGCTCGTAGCCGAAGTCATACTCATGGTTGCCGGACGCCATGAAGTCATAACCAAGCGCGTTAGCCAGCTTTGTTGCGGTTTCCCCTTTGGACAGGTTCACATAAATCGTACCTTGAATCATGTCGCCTGCATCCAGCACCATGGAATTCGGGTTCTCTGCACGGAGCTCCTTCATCAACGTAGCGAGCTTAGCGTAGCCCATTTCCTTCGCTTTCTCGTCTTCTAACATATGTCCATGCGTATCGTTCGTATGTCCGAGCGTAATATGTGTCGTAATGGCATCGCCGAGTGCTGTGAAGAACTGCTCGCGTGTCACCGTATCTCCTGTCACTGCTACATCAAGCCCTGCCTTCTTGGCTACAGCTTGCAGTGTCGCAGCAGGTGCTGGACGATGGAGCTCCTTCCATTGTGCTGCATCCACGATGTTGTTCTGCTTCGCCCAAGTGAGTGCTTTGGCTGCCCAGCCTTGGATGGAAGGATCAATTGCCTTCACTTCTTTTTCTTTGTCTTGTACGCGGGCAATCATCGCCACTGCTTCAGCAAGTGTGACTGGACGATCAAGCGCTAGGCCATCATTGGATCCGGTTATGTAGCTTTTCGATTGCATCCATTCCAGGTGGTTAATTGGGTTCACAGGTGCTGCAAACAATGATCCAGCGAATAGAGTACTAATCAATGTTGTCAGGACTGCGGCGGTACCTAGTTTTTTCTTGTTCATAAACGGACCTCCATGCTTGCTTCATATTTGAAATGTATATGTAATAGATATGAGTGATATATGTATCGTAGGACACGGGGGTTGGGAGATTGTTAACTAGAGCCTAAGAAATTGTAAATTAGATAAAAAACACCCTTATCTCATGGCAGACAAGGGTGACTGTAATATACAAAGTATAAACATCCGGCGATTCAGATATGCCGCTCGCTCGCATCTGTATTTCCTAATCAGAATTCAAGACTACATTTCTAATCCATATTCATTATTCAACACATACGCTGGTTTCTAACAGACACTCAAGCAGCAAACAGTCACCAGCCTACAGCTGCCTACAGCTCGTCGAAGCCGTTGTCATCGCCGACCTTGCCGTAAGTGCGGGACTTCGCTTCGAAGAAGTCGGTCTTCGTTGCATTCAAGGCTTCGTCCGAGAAAGGCTTAATCCACGGCATGCAGTTTACGTCAACGCCTTCATACAGCTTCTCCATACCGATAAGGCTTAACCGGCGATTGGCAATGTGCTTAATGTAATCCGACAATTCACGCAGATCGATGCCGCGTACCTGCTTGAGCGTATAATGGGCCCAGTTGGTTTCCAATTGTACAGCATGGTCAATCGTATCGTACACAAATTGGCGGTTAGCCTCGGTATTCAACTCTGGGAAGTCCACAAGCAGCTGTTTGAACACCTCACCGAAGAAGTAGCAATGCTGGTTCTCATCACGCTGAATGTATGAGATCATTTGGCTCGTCGCCATCATCTTCTGATCCCGGGCTAAATTGTAGAAGAAAGCGAACGTACTATAGAAGAAGATCCCTTCCAATATCAGATCCGCTACGAGTGCTTCAAAGAACGTCTGAGGTGTTGAATTATCGCGGAATGTCTGATAAATGTCCGCAATGAATCGGTTCCGTTCAAGCAGCACACGATCATGCTTCCAATATTCGAAGATATCCTTCTGCTCTTGCTCGGATACGAGAGAGGACAGTACATAGGAATACGATTGGTTATGCACGACTTCCTGCTGCGCAATGATCGCCGATATGGCTTCTAGCGATGAGTCAGTGAAGTAGTTCTTCACATCACCGACAAACATCGTCTGCATGGAATCGAGCACAGCAAGCAGCGAGATATTGATTTTAAATGCATGCTTCTCTTCTTCGTCTAACAGCGGGAATTGCTGCGCATCCTTCGCCATCGGAATTTCATCCGCAATCCAATGATTTTGAAGGAGTACTTTGTACAATTTATACATATGCGGCATACGAATGTCGTTCCAATTCAATATGCCGGAGCATTCGCCTAGAATAATTCGTGTCGATTGATTCGGTGCTTCTGTATTGAAGATGAGCTGCCGATTTAGCTCACGATCTAACAATGTCATAGAACTCTTCCTCTCTATACACCTTATTCCCCGTGCACAATCATGCACAAATTGGTTGCTGTCAAAGTCAACCAGTAGGAAAGGGCTGTGCTGCTGTATGTAACGTTCAGTAGCCCTTCCCGATCTTATGAACGGATTTCCGTAACAGTGCGTGTTCAAAAAGGCCAGTTTTCGGCACCGAAGCTTATGCTTCCGATGTGCGTTTTTTCAAAACGCCTCAATTGGATGAAGCTAGGGCCTGAGGAGCGGAGTGTACGTTTTGGGTACATGAGCACCTGAGATGTTTCCGCAGGAAACATACTTCGTAAGCATCTGTTTAGGCCCGGCTGAATTCAAGATTCGATGCCGAGTCCACTTCATGATTTACTTCGTGATCAAAAGCGGACTTTTTGAACAACCTCTAACAGTGATTCGAGTCCGTCGCTGGACGATGGGTGCGTTACGAGCTGCACGCTTCGCATTCTTCCACGGTTAATGCTTGACTGCGCACGTAATACGTTGACTTCAGCCCAGCCTTCCATGCATGAAGATGGAGAGAAAGAAAGTCTACTGCGCGAATATCCGGACGTACATATAAGTTGAAGCTCTGTGCTTGATCGATATGGCGCTGACGTGCCGCTGCCATACGAATGGACCAGTTCTGGTCGAGACGGAAGGCTGTCTTGTAATACCACATTGTCTTCTCCGATAGATCCGGAGCAGGATTGGCAATCTTGTACGTCGTCTTCTCCTCATAGCTAAGCAGGTCATAGACTGGATCAATGCTTGCCGTTGAGCCCGCAATAATGGAAGTAGAACCGTTCGGAGCTACCGCCATCAGCCATGCATTGCGCATGCCGTTCGCCTGTACCTTATCCGCAAGTTCTTGCCACTGTTCGGTCGTCACGAATTTGCCTTGGCGGGTGCTTGTTGTATATTCTCGATCGGAGAAATAGCGGCCGTTCTCCCATTCCGATTGAGCGAAGAGAGGATATGCTCCTTTTTCCTTAGCAAGCTCCATGCTGGCCTGAATCGCCAGGTAGTTGATCTTCTCATAGAGCGCGTCATTATATTGCACGGCTTCTTCGGACTCCCAAGCGATGCCCTCTAGGGCAAGCAGGTGGTGCAGGCCGAAGGTTCCAAGTCCAATTGCGCGATAGCGGCGGTTCGTATGCTGCGCCTGAAGCACCTCAATGCGATTAATGTCGATAACATTGTCCAGCATGCGAACCTGAATCGGAATGAGCCGCTCCAGAATATCGGCACGCACAGCACGCGCTAGATGGACTGAGTTCAGATTGCATACGACAAAATCACCAGGGATCTTGCTAATAATAATGCGAGACTGTCCATCCTGAGTGGTCAGTTCCTCTTGCTCAACGAGGGTAGGAGACATGTTCTGCATAATTTCCGTACACAGGTTGGAACTGTAGATCATGCCATGCGCCTTGTTCGGATTCGCGCGGTTCGCGGCATCCTTATAGAACATGTACGGTGTTCCTGTCTCTAGCTGCGACTTCAAGATACGCTTCATAATGTCGATCGCAGGCAGTGTAATGCGCGGCAGGTTTGAATTCGCAACTGCCTCGGCGTATTTATCGCGGAACTGGCCTTGACCACGCTGCTCGTCGTAGAAATCTTCAAGTCCAAGTGGGCGTCCATGGTTATCCTTCCAGCCCATGATCTTCTTCACTTCGTGAGGGCAGAACAGATGCCAATCCTCCCGGTTCTCCACCGCCTCCATGAACAGATCCGGCAAGCTCACCCCATGGAAAATATCATGCGCCCGCATGCGCTCATCCCCGTTGTTCAGCTTCAAATCGAGGAAGGACAGAATATCCTTGTGGAACACGTCCAAGTACACTGCGATCGCACCTTTGCGTGTGCCCAATTGGTCGACGCTGACGGCTGTATTGTTAAGCTGGCGAATCCAAGGGATAACACCTGAGCTTGTATTTTTATGTCCGCGAATATCGGAGCCGCGTGCCCTGATCTTGCCTAGATATACGCCGATACCGCCGCCCATCTTGCTGAGGCGGGCTACATCGGTGTTGGACTCGAAGATGCCCTCCAGCGAGTCGTCTACCGTGTCGATGAAGCAGCTGGATAATTGTCCGGCCACCTTCTTGCCTGCATTCGCCATCGTCGGTGTAGCAGCGGTCATGTATAGATTAGCCATTGCCCAGTATGCTTCCTTAGCCAGTTCTACTCGGCGCTCTGCCGGCTCCTTATGCATCAAGTACATAGCAATGATCATATAACGTTCCTGCGGCAGCTCCATCGTGCGGCCTTCGAAGTCAGTGGCGAGATACCGCTCTGCTAATGTCAGAAGTCCAATGTAGTCGAAGATAAGATCGTGCTCCGCTTGAATGGATTGTCCAAGTTCTCGAATTTGTTCGGGTGTGTAAGCTTCCAGCAATTCTTGACGGTAAATACCAAGATCGCATAGCCGAGAGATAAGCTTGTAGAAATCTCCGTAAGGCTTATCCGGATAAGACTTATAGTTGCGATGGAGGGCTGCCTCTTTATATAGCTTCGTTAATAAGGAATGTGCGGCAACGAACTTCCAATCCGGTTCTTCCTTCGTCACCAATTCCAACGCAGTCATCATGCTGGCTTGGGTAATATCTGCAGCCTGTACGCTGCTGCTGCGCAGCTTCGACAGCAAACTGCGGTACCAGCGCTCACGATCAAGCTGAGGGTAGGGAGCCATCATTCGCTCTCCGTAGCGCTTAATGCGATCCGCATCGAAGGCAAGGGAGCGATTGTTAGGCTTGTGAACGGTGTGGACGATAGGTGTAGTCGTCTGCATTCGTGAGTATTCCTCCTCGAATATCGAATTGAGATGGAGCTTAGCTATCTATGTCGGAGTCGTTCAGAAGAAATAAAACTTCAAGTTGAGTGCTGGTTATGTATCCAAGATAAAGGGCTGATAATAGGCCTGAATGAAGCACTCCTCTGTCTAAGCGCATAAGAACAGCGCGTGCGCCATACATGGACGCACACCTTCATCATTCTCGACAATCCGATATGGCTTATACAAGTTGCCATCTACCTAGCGATTGTTAACAAGCTCCAAAAACGAACCTCGAATACAGCGTAAGGGTTATCCGTTGTTGCTGTTCTCGAGGTCATTTGCACTTTATGCGTATTGGTAGTAGTAATTTCTTAACAATCACAACATGTAGATATTCTTTTGTAAATATACTACAACATATAGGGTAAGTAAATAGGCGCAAGGTGATAAATGTCACTGGTTCTGGAGTGTTATATTGGCAATATTCCTTGCCAGCAGGCTTGTCCGAGGGATGTAAGCGGGGGACAAAAAATATTTTTTTACTGCGATTCCTTGCTGAGGGGAGGATGGAGGGGGATGTTGTGATCGCATATGGAATAAAACCTGTTTGTCCGCGTGCAGTGGACAAAACAGATTGCAGTTGATGTCGAATAAAGAGGGAAAAAGGGCGGCAGCCAGAGTTTGTGCGACATTTCATTTGAATGCATTATCGATGTACTGGCTGCACGTATGTATGGGAAGAGGGTGGAACTGTACTCTCTTTTTTCCGCTGAATCGATCACGGAGTAGAGGCACATTCGATATAAAATACATATAGAAATTTTCTTAGATTTAGTTTGCAGGAAGTGGACTTACGGGACTCCTCCAGCTCTCGCATGCGCAGGCGTACTTCTTGAAAATCGAACAACCGCGCCGCGAAGTATTCAAAGGTGGGGTTGCCGTAATCGCTCAATCCGATAGAGGACAAGTTAGTAAGCGCTTGCAAAGTTAATCGTCTAATTCGCTGTTCTATTGCACGCACATCGCGCTTGAGATGATCTCCTGCAGCTTGACCGTGCGATGTTACTTGTTCGTAGATCGTTTTAAGTGGCGGCAAATCTTGAAGCAGTCGTTGTTCCTGTTCTTGTCCCTTCAGCCATTTTACAATCCGAATCATATCAGGAGCACCAGCTTCCCCGACAACCCCTAGTTGCAGGAGCAGTGATCTGGCTTGCTGTTCTATATTCTTCTCCTGTTGCACAGGTGCTTGCCCCTGCCATGCATGCAGGGCTTCCGTTCCAGATACTTCGAAGACGCGAAGTGAATTTCGGATAGATTGCATGGATTTCTCCAATCGCAAATGGTCGGATACACGCCGAAGAACAGACAACACCTCCAAGCGATTGATAGGCTTTTGGATGAATGTGTCCACCCCTTGTTGGTAGGCCTCGCCGATCATTTCCTTGTTTTCGACTTGGGAGATCATGATAAAGCGGCCGTTATAATCATGTTCCCGCAGTGACTTTACCGTCTCAATTCCATCGCGGCCCGGCATAAGCAAGTCAATGATGACAATGTCTGCATGGCTGACAACCTCTGCCGATACATAGGAGCCATCACCGGCTTCGCCAACGACTTCGCCAAGGCCACTTTCGCTAACGATCCGCATAAGCATTTTACGAATAGCAGGGTCATCCTCGACAAGATAGAATTTTAACAAGTGAACACCCTCCTCTCAAGTTAAATGCTCTACAGGAATCCGAATTTGAAAACATGTATGTCCGGGAGTGCTGGTTACGTCAATGTCGCCCTTGAATAGCTGGACGATGTCAGTGGCATGCGATAAGCCAATGCCTGTTGAAGAGTTACCCTCAGCATCGAATTTAGTTGTATATCCGGGATGGAAGATCAGTTCAAGATCGTCTGCCGAGATGCCAGGCCCGTCATCGATGATAGAGAACAAGAGGAGCCCGTCATGCAAATCAACCTGCAAATCGATTCGACCTTCCTGTGGTATCGCTTCAACAGCATTGGATGCAATGTTG
Source organism: Paenibacillus sp. NAIST15-1 (assembly GCF_001894745.1). GTDB lineage: Bacteria > Bacillota > Bacilli > Paenibacillales > Paenibacillaceae > Paenibacillus_B > Paenibacillus_B suaedae. The sequence continues at coordinate 22,956 of NZ_BBYF01000009.1, read as the reverse complement.
TTCAACACAGAGAGAAGCGGATAGATCTCGGTGGTAGAGAGATTCATGTTGCAGCTGGAATGTAAATGGATCTGCTTTCCGAGCAGCAGGCCGTAGTTAGTATTTGCCCTTACGACCATGGCGCATAATTCAGCAATCTGAATGCGTTTGGAGAGCATGCGTTCCTGATGAATGATTTTGAATAGGCCAGACAGAATGCGCTCGGAGTCTTTCTTCAGCTCATGTACATGCTTGGCAATCTGCAATGCTTGTGCTGCATTTGCATAGAGCCGCTGCTTGAGCGATTGATACAGCCGATAGCTTTCGCGCGTAATTTCTTCAATATGGGACATGGACTTGCGTAAATAGAACGCTTCTTCGAACAGATCGGAATTGATCATCATAAGACGTTCCAATTCCAGACGACGCTGTTCTGCCTGTGCACGAACTTGTCGAATGGCCAGCATATTGCACAGACCTACGGCGAAGAAGCTGCGCAGCAGGCCAACGAGAATGATGAGCAGGTATTCCTGATAGCTCATGTTGGACGGAGTGCCCGAGGCAATGCGAACGAGCAGCTCCACACCATTGGATGCCATATCGGCAAGTGCGCCGTATATCGCGACCTTCACATGATATTCCACATTCGCTTTCAATTTGAGCAGGAAGATGATGGCGGCGAAGGTGACGTAGTAAAAAAATACAGGCATGTGCTGTGCAAATCCAAGAGGAATGGGGATATCATAGAGCAGCAATCCAAGCGCGATCCGGAATACTACAACGAATGCCCCTACTGAGATACCCGTGGCAAGCACGGGAACCGAGAACCACAGCAACCCGAAAAAGAAGGCCATGATGCCGAGCGAAAAGCGAAAATCACCGCCAAATGGGTTGATTTTCATCTCACCGAGCAGCCCTGTGGACAATAATATGATGCTCCAAATAAGCAGCCTCTGGTCACGCAATCGAATATGAACACTCCTTTCCGCAAGCTCCGACACTGCACCTGCCTTCGGGGCCTCTTCTTATCGTACCGGAAAAGAGGGTATGTTGTCTTGTAGAATTATCCATATTCAGGAATGTTTGTGCTCCAGCCTGCGTGAGGCGAGGGATAACAAGTAATTGACTATGCAATAGAGCAGGGCGGCAAACAAGAATGTTGGAATGACGTAATTGATATTTTGCCCATTAATGATCTGCACATGGTTCATCAATTCCGGCAGGGCAATGACGACGGCGAGTGAGGTATCCTTCAATAGCGAGATAAATTGGCTGACGATGGGCGGAACCATTCGCCGAAGCGCGATGGGAAGAACAATATGCCTTAGCGTCTGAGTCATTGTCAGCCCGGATGAGCGTCCTGCTTCGAGGAGTCCTTTTTCAACTGAGTTCAACCCACCCCGCACGATTTCAGAAATCATGGCCGATTCAAAAATAACAAGAGCGACTATGGCCGCTGTAAATTTATCAAGCTTAATACCGATCTGCGGCAGGGCAAAATACGTAAAGAAGATGATCAGCAATAGGGGCAGGTTACGAATGATCTCCACCACGATGGCAAATAGCTTGCCTAGAATGGGGACTTGGGCATATCGAACGGTTCCGACTATGACGCTGATGATAAAGCTAATGATAATGGACACTATGGCGACTTCTAAGGTGATAAGGGCGCCTTGCAGCAAAAACTGCATATTAACAGGGGACAACGCTCCAATGAAATCCATTATGCTTCGACTCCCTTCACACCTTGATATTTAAGTTCCAAATAACGGATACCGAAGCTGAGCGGAATCGTCAGCACCAAATAAAACATCGCGGCAAAAATATAGGTGCTAAACGTGTCGAATGTATCGGAATTGATTAAGTCAGCTTGATACATGATGTCTGTAGCGGATAGAACAGTGAAAATAGACGAGTTTTTGACCAAGTTCAAAAATTGGTTGCCGAGTGGCGGAATAACCAACTTGACGGCCTGCGGCAGGATGACATGCCACATTGCTTGCGTATAGGTCAGTCCAGAAGATCGGGCAGCCTCCATCTGTCCTTTGGGGATTGCTTGAATTCCAGCACGAATCACTTCCGCGATGAAAGCAGAAGTATACACGGTCAAGGCGGTAAGACCCGCCACAAATGGGATAAGGACGGTGCCAATTACGAGCGGAAGCCCGACCAGCGTAAAAAAGGCAATGAGCATCAGTGGGATGTTGCGAATAAATTCAACATAGATCGTACCAAGCCATTGAAGCGGCTTGACGGGTGTGATGCGAAATACCGCGATGATTGCACCTAGAATAAAGCTTGCCACGAGTGAAATCAGGCTGGCAGCCAGCGTGCCTCCCAGCCCGATCAAGTAGCGATCCAGATGCTCGCTAAGAATCGAAAAGTTGATAAACATCAATGTTCCTCCCTCGTTGGTAGGCTGGATGAACCCGAAAGAGGGGATGAGCGGCCAGCGCTTATCCCCTCACCGGAATCCGTGCGGACATGACGGTCTGTTAGTTTGGCTTTTTGCCGATCCATTTCTCGTATATTTTGTCGTATTCACCGTTCTCCTTCAGCTCTTTCAAGGTGTCGTTCACGGCTTTAACTAGTTCTGCTTCTCCCTTGCGAATGCCGATGCCATAAGGCTCTTCTGTAAATGTCTCATCCAAGACACGGAAGTTGCTGTCCTGCTTAGCCATTCCATACAGCAGCGCGTTGTCAGTCGTCAACGCATTGCCCTGCTTAGCCTTCAAGGCTGTAAATGCCTCGGCATAATTTTCAAACTCTAGAATTTGCGCGTCAGGTGCAGATTCGCGAATGTTTTTGGCGGATGTAGAGCCTTTGGCTGTGAGTACCTTGGAATCATTGGTCAAATCCTTAATGGAGTTAATGGGGCTGTCAGCAGGGACAAGCAGGGACTGGCCGGCTGTAAAATATACATCCGAGAAATCAATCTCTTTTTTGCGCTCGTCGGTTATCGTCATGGTTGCAATAATGAAGTCTATGTCGCCATTTTTGAGCATCGGAATCCGTGTCTTCGATGTCACCTCCATGAACTCGATCGCATCCTCATTGCCCAGCACCTTTTTGGCAATTTGTTTCGCAATATCAATGTCCAAGCCTTGCACTTTTCCGGTGGCAGGATCCTTCAGTCCAAATAGGTTCAGGTCATACTTCACGCCGGCAATAATTTTGCCCCGATTTTTGATTTTTGCAAGGGCGTTTTCTCCTTCAGAGGCTTGATTTCCGCAAGCAGATAAAGCGCTTACAATAAAGGCGGCTACAATTGTCATGCTCATCAATTTCATCCAACGTTTCATGGGACATACACTCCTTTTCATCGCTTATCATTTAGTGATTCAGTATCCGGCTAAGAAATAGCTGGGCACGCTCTTCGCGCGGTTTTGTAAAAAAGGAAACAGGCTCTGCTTCTTCGACAATCCTTCCCTGATCCATGAACACGATGCGATCTGCTACTTCCTTGGCGAAGCCCATCTCATGGGTAACGACGACCATCGTCATGCCTTCCTTCGCAAGCGTTCTCATAACGTCGAGCACTTCTCCGATAGTCTCAGGATCGAGTGCCGATGTAGGCTCATCGAACAGCATAATTTTGGGCTTCATCGCGAGTCCTCGCGCAATGGCAACACGCTGCTGCTGACCACCTGACAGCTGAGAAGGGTAGGCGTTCGCTTTATCAGCAATGCCAACTTTGTCCAAATACAGTCTTGCTGCTTCCTCTGCTTCTTGCTTGGACATGCCTGCTACCTTTATCGGGGCGAGTGTAATATTGTGCAGCACCGTTTTATGCGGATACAGGTTGAAGTGCTGGAAGACCATGCCGATATTGCGCCGAAGTCGATTAATGTCAGTAGACTTGTCGTTTACGCGTATCCCGTCGACAATGAGCTCGCCGTCGGTAATCGTTTCGAGCCGGTTAATGCAGCGAACCATTGTGCTTTTCCCCGAACCGCTTGGGCCGATGACGACAACGACTTCCCCTTGCTTGATCGATAAATTAATGTCTTTAAGCACATGAAAGCTGCCGTAATGCTTATTGATTTGATGGAAATGTATCATGGGCCTCCTCCTTTCGCCGATCTATGGATTCGGATGCGGTATAGCACACAGCGTAATGGAAAAACAACTGAAAATGACGGAATCCTACAGCATGAGTGTAAAATATTTTTTTGAGTTATGCGGTTGACAAACGAGAAGTGCCGTAATACATTGTATGAGGAAAAACAATCTAAGCTTTGTTAGGTGAGGCTCCTATACGAACAGAGGCCACTGCCCAGAAATATCGAGAGATGCCCATGGGTAGAACAGGAATTGTCGGATTAAGGCTCTTCTTAAGGTGGCTAAGGGAATGAATCCCTTTACGTTGTATAGTGCTGAAGCTCGACGAGGAGGGCTGGAACGGGATAGGCAATATCCCAGTTCTTTATTTGCGCATGCGAAACCCTTCGGCGAGCCGAAGGGTTTTTTTCGTATGATGAATCAATTAGACAGGAAAAGGCGGTGATTACGCATGGACGGAAGCCCGAGTCCGAAGACACAATTGCATAGCTTTGTGAAACCTTGGAACGGGAGAACCTTGATTCTCCTTGCTTTCCTATGCGTTATTCACTTGCCGACACCGATACATGGGATGGCTTATTTTGTGATGTGAGGAAATGGAAGTGTAGTTCAGAAGTGCTGCACTCCGTTACTTTGCGATGAAATTCGTTCAACCCGACCGTAACGGCTGTATACTTGTGGAGAATGACAGCTTCGATTGGCGATCGAAGATCATATCATATCGGCAGCAGGAGTACTCGTATGTGCGTTTGTACATGGAGTATTCAGACCTTGGATAGTCGAGGTCTGCTGGTATGGATCATATCCACAAGCAAGTGACATCCGTGAGAAAATGAGGGATTTCCCCTCTTGTGCGGAAGAAGTATGCGCATGCAGACAGCAAGGAAATGAAGGTTCGGGTCATGCAGACCTCCCTGTAGGCAGGGAGGTCTTTTTGCGTACTTTGGTGCATGAGAAGGAGGAATTCACTATGGAAATGAAGGTTAATCAAACTAAACGTAAATGGCCTAAATATGTGTCGCGCAGAGATGCAGATAAGGAAAATGCGAAGCTGGAACAGCGTCTCATTGAGGCATCGGAGTCTCATGTCGATGATGTGCTGGAAGAGTTGAAGACGAAGCCATACGGCTTGGACGAGATGGAGGCGATGCGCCGTTTGGAGGAGTACGGCCCTAATCAGGTTGCGTATGAGAAGCCGCCTGCTTGGTACATTCAGCTGCTGCGATGCTTCAAGAATCCGTTCATTCTTGTTCTGCTCGGTCTGGACGTATTCTCGGCGCTAACGGATGATACAGAGGCCGTTATTATTATTTCGACAATGGTTACGATCAGTATTATCATTACGTTCACGCAGGAATTCCGCTCTTTGCGCACAGCGGAGAAGCTGAAGGCGATGGTGAAGACGACAGCCGCAGTTATTCGCGGCGGGCAGAGCCGTGAGATTGATATGGAGCAGCTCGTTCCTGGAGATATGATAAGGCTCGCGGCAGGCGATCTCATTCCTGCAGATATCCGCCTTCTGTCTGCCAAGGACTTGCTTGTTATGGAGTCGGCGTTGACGGGAGAAGCAATGCCGGTAGAGAAGCGGGATATTGGGGTCTTGCCTGTACAGCGCCGCATTAAGGCGATTAAGACAGCTAAGCAGGCGTTGGAGCTAGATAATATGGCATACATGGGGACGACGGTTGTCAGCGGCTCCGCGACGGCAGTTGTCATTGCGACAGGCTCGCAAACGTACTTCGGCGCGATGGCGCACAGCTTGGTCGGAGCACGGCCCATGACGAGCTTCGAGCGCGGCATCAACAGTGTCAGCTTCGTGCTTATTCGCTTCATGCTGGTGATGGTGCCGATTATCTTCTTCATCAACGGATTCTCGAAAGGCGACTGGTGGGATGCGCTGTTCTTCGGATTGTCAGTCGCAGTAGGGTTAACGCCGGAAATGCTGCCCGTCATCGTGACGTCGAATCTGGCGAAGGGTGCGATGGCGATGTCACGCCAGAAGGTAGTCGTGAAGCGTCTCAACGCGATTCAGAACTTGGGCGCGATGAATGTGCTGTGTACGGATAAGACAGGAACCTTGACGCAGGACAAAATTATACTGGAGAAGCATTTGAACATCCATGGGGAAGAAAGCGAGCAAGTGCTTCGGTACGCGTACTTGAACAGCCGTTATCAGACAGGGCTCCGCAATCTGCTTGACCATGCGGTCGTAGAGCGGGCAGAAGAGCATGGCCTTGCGGGTCTGGATCTGGATTATATGAAGGTTGACGAGATTCCATTTGACTTCAATCGCAGACGGATGTCTGTGGTCTTGTCTAGAAAGCAAGGGGAACATGTTCTGATCTGCAAAGGTGCAATGGAGGAGATGCTCTCAATCAGTGAATCCATGCTTGATGGCAAACAGGTCGTTGGCTTGGAGCAGGATATGAAGCAGGAACTGCTGCGCAAAGCGAATGAAATGAACGAAGATGGGCTTCGCGTCATTGGTGTAGCGATTAAAGTTCTGCACGATGGAAGTTCCCGTGAATCCTACAGTGCTGCCGATGAGCAAGGGCTTGTATTCGTTGGCTATATCGGATTCCTGGATCCGCCGAAGGATAGTGCGGCCCCTGCAATTGCAGCGCTGCTTGAGCATGGGGTAGCGGTGAAGGTGCTGACTGGAGATAACGATGCGGTGACGCGCAAGGTGTGCCGTGATGTGGGCATCGACACAGGTCGTATTGTGCTAGGCAAGGAAATTGATGAGTTGAGCGATACGGCGCTTGCGGAGCTGGCTGACAAGACGACGGTATTCGCGAAGCTGAATCCGATGCAGAAGGCGCGGATCGTTCGTGCCCTGCAGGCGAAGGGGCATACGGTCGGATTTATGGGTGACGGCATTAACGATGCAATCTCTTTGAAGGAAGCGGATATTGGCATATCGGTTGATACTGCGGTGGATATTGCGAAGGAGTCGGCAGATATTATTCTGCTCGAAAAGTCTCTTATGGTGCTGGAGAAGGGGATCATCGAAGGTCGCCGCACGTTCGGCAACATGATCAAATACATCAAGATGACGGCCAGCTCGAACTTCGGCAACGTGTTCAGTGTACTCGGCGCAAGCTTGTTCCTGCCGTTTCTGCCGATGCTGCCGCTGCATCTGCTCGTGCAGAACCTGTTCTATGATGTGTCGCAGCTGTCGATTCCGTGGGACAACATGGATAAAGAGTTCTTGAAGAAGCCGCGTACGTGGGACGCGAAGTCGATTGGCCGCTTTATGCTGTTCATTGGGCCAACAAGTTCAATCTTCGACTTCCTCACTTATGGATTGATGATGTTCGTCTTCGCTGCGAATTCACCTGCAGATCAAGCCCTATTCCATTCCGGTTGGTTCATTGAGGGGCTGCTGTCGCAAACCTTGATCGTGCATATGATCCGTACGGAGAAGGTACCATTTATCCAGAGTCGGGCGAGCCTTCCTGTCATGCTGCTGACGGGGCTCATTATGCTGGCAGGCATTATGATTCCGTTCTCCGAGTTCGGAGAAGGGATTGGCTTAGTGCCGCTGCCATTGTCGTATTTCCCTTGGTTGGCAGCTATTCTGCTCGGTTACTGCATTTTGACGCAGACCGTCAAGAAATGGTATATCCGCCGCTTTAATGACTGGTTGTAAGGATCGAGGATATAAGGATTGACTGTAAGAACTGGCTGCAATTCAATTCGATTCAATCTCGAACCTTGCTATCCTTTTCGATAAAAGCAAACAGATCGAGTTCAGCAGCTTCAATGCTCGAACTCGATCTGACATCATACCATCTACGATTTCTACAAGGGAGGCTATCAAAGTAAAAGAGCTAACCATGTACGTGATAGCGCCTCCGTCACTTCGTCTAACTCGGTACCGTTACTGCATATTGTTTACGGTCTTCACGATATCCGATCCCGTGCCAAGCTTGTAGCCTTGGAGCTGATAGCGGATGCGGTGCTGATGATCCACGACAACAACGAGCGGGTATTCTTGCCCGTTCCATTCCGGCAAGGAAGGAAGCAGAGCTTGCAGAGCCCCTCCATCTTCATCCACGCTGTATGTTGTATGCTCCGGCATGCCCTCAAGCTTGAATTCGCCGCGATTGCGCTGCGTTTCTACCATAAGTGCAATCCGGCCTCCCCATTGATCGAGCTCTGCCTTGAGCTCACGCAATTCTCGCGCGAGGTGCTTGGAAGGCTCCCGTTCTGGATCGAGCCATGCAAGGACGATTCCTTGCTCGGGAATATTAAGATCCGCCTTCGCGGTCATGAGTTCCCACTGATTGGCCGTCACTGTACCGAGTACCGGAACATGAATCTCTTCCTTACGGAACACGATAGGCACCGATGTTGTTGTCCCGTCTTGCACCGAGAAGAAGGTTTGGCGAACTAGCACCGTTCCGTCGCTAAGGCGAGTTCCCGTTGTCATTCGATAGTCGCCGCTCAGCACCTCGTAAGGCTTGTCGTACATATCTTTTTCTCCATATGGGAAGGTCAAGGTACGGCAACTACCCTTCTCGAATCGAGAAATGGTGAAATTCAAGTAATAGGCAGCTTCTTGATCTCCTTCTCCTCGTGTAAATACGACGGAACCAGTAGCGGCAGCATCCATAGGCGCCTCGACGGCATCCTGATGGAACAGGGCATCTTGCCACGCGCCATCCATCCAGAATTGCGGACGTGTATTCAGCGGCTCAAGTCGCGCTGGGATTCCGATGCTGCGCGCGATTGCCACGAAGCATACATCCCGGCTTACGCGATCAGCCAGCTTCAATTGGAATGCGCCGACTGGCGTAATCATGCCATTGTAGCGATCGATACAGCCTTCAAGTGTTATGTCATTGGCCAAGCGCTCAACCAGCTGCTGCGGATTGGCTGTATAGGCCGCCTTCTCCTCAGCCGTTAGATTGGCTTGGAAGAATGAGCGATAAGGCTTGATCATTTCATAATAGGCACGCGGACAGAGCACATAGGTTGCGAATAGTTCTTCATCCTTCACCTGCTGCAGATAGGGAAGGGCACCCTCCAAATGATCGCACAGTGTCTCGCTCATCGTGTCTTGTGTATCCTTCTCGTGCAGCGATTCGAGCAGTCGCAGCGGCCATTCGCCATGCTCCGGTGTGCAGGATTTGAGGAAAGACGCTATTTCATGACTGTTCCCACGTGCATGACGAAGTACCGTCCATACACGATCTGCAGGCAGGGAGAGCTTGCGCGCTAATTCCCCAGCCTGTTCTTCATTTATAAATGTAGCTTCGTATGCGGCACGTGTTGCTGTACCGTGCTGGACGCGGTTATCGTTCGCCTGACGTTCCTCGTCTGTCATCCGATCTTCACTCTTGTCTGGAATCTCTGGCGGCGGCACCATATTGAATTCTAATACTTCGTGCTCCGGTGGCTCAGACTGGAGCGTTACGGTGAAAATATCCGCATCTCCGACCGAAATATGGCGGAAGCCGTAGCCTTGCTCGTTGCGTACGTGGATAAGCAGGTCGCCATATCCCGTTGTGAATGCTACTTGTCCATCCGCGTCGGTTGGCAATGTCGTAACAGAGTAGAATTCAGCGAAATTGTACATTTGGAAATGAACTTCGGCCGGTGTTGCTTCTCCTTGTTCATTCACGACTTGTATTGTAATGGTCTTGCGCGGCGCATAATTGCCGAGCAGGTTGATCTCGGTATACCAAGGGTGGCTGGAACACGTTTCCTCGGGCCCGTTATAATCAGCAGGAACGCGCGTATGCACAAGCATGGCGCGGCGTGAAGGAGCCTTGAACCAGCCTTCGTTCAGGCGTCCCTCCGGCTCACATGCACCGAGGAAGTACCATGTGCCATCAGCCCAGGCTTCCACCCATGCGTGGTTCGAATCGCAATGCGCCCAGCGCGGCGTGTAGCATTGGCGCGCCGGAATGCCGACACTGCGCAGTGCGGCGACGGCTAGTGTCGATTGTTCCCCGCAGCGGCCTAGAGCCGTACGCATCAGGGTTAATGGAGATACGGTACGTTGATCTGTGCCGACATAGGTTGCTTTCTCATGACACCAATAGTTCGTTTCCAAAATCGCATCGACCATGGATTTATCCTTCACACGATCAACAAGCTCTTGATAAATCACTTCGCGGTTGTCGTCGATATTCTCATTGTTGACCCGGTAGGGGAGGACAAAGTTCATGAAGATGTAATCTGGAATATCTTTTCCCCAAGGAAGCGCCTGACGTGTTGCTAGAGTGCGGCGCACATGAGCTAAGAAGAAATTCCCGTTATAGTCAGCCAAGTCGTGAATTGGCATGTAGGCGTACAAGTATTTCAAGAGTAAACGTTCTTCGCAGGTCAGTTCTTGATTGAATACACCGAATAGCTCTTCTGAACGGTGCTTGGCTAATTCTTGTTTATAATGAAACTTATCTTCGATCTGTTGAAGGAATGTGCTATCTGCGTAGCCAGTTGTACTCGTCATCTTGTTCATCAGCTCCGTGTGTGGAATATCTGTGATGCAGTGATGGTTCATGTATGATTGTTAGTCCGGTCGAACTTGGTCATTGGAACATCGATTACTGGTTATTGGTTATGTTATCGATAACTACAAAAAATGCAGAGAACGGATGTGCCGAAGGCTTGGAGCATGCATGCTGCAGCAGCAAACCTATTCGCCCCACACCTTCCCATCCTCTTGAATGCGAATCCACTGCAGTCCGTCCTGTGACTTGGCAGACATGAGGAAGGTTCCGCTTGTTGTCTCAATGACAGGTTCAATGCTGCACACCTCTTCGTTCGTTAACACTGACAAGGTGGAGGCATAATGTCCATGCGCTGCATAATGCTGACGCTGGCGGTAATAGAGCTTGCGCAGCTCCCACTTGATCAGCTCATCTTGCGTAAGTTGGAAGATGGGTTCTGGCTGATTCGCCTCGGCGAAGACGACGAAGCCCCACAGCTCTGGATAATGCATATTAATAATGCCTTGCGGGCTCCATACCCAGTTATACTCTGGATAAGGGGCGTTCGTATCCGGATTGATTGTCTTCACGTACTTTCCGTTCTGCACTTCAGCACGCCACTCGACACGGGAGAAGTTAATGCGCCAATATTCTTCATGACGCGGCAGGCGTCCCTCTGGCGCACATTCCTTCAGCACGCTCCAAGGCATGGCCACTTCAATGCTCCAACCCTTGTTGTCTGCATTCGGATTGTTCACTTCGCCATCAATATGAACGGCAGTGCGAATGCCATGAATATCCCAGGAATTAATAGGCGGACCGCCATCACGATATGGCTTCGGAAGCAGCAAGTCCCATATCGTGTTGAAGGCGTTCATTTCGAACTCATAGTAGTTATGCGTGTCGCCGTCGGGATCAATGAAAATCTCGAAATCATTATCATAGAAAATGACAGAATCTCGCTCCGTCAATGTTGCCCATATTTGATCTTCTTCCATTTCGGCTCCGAAGTATAAATACTCGTCATCCCATAACATTTTGACCCGTGTGCGCTTGAACGGCCGTGGCTTCAAATTTCCCTCAATATCGACAAAGTCGTCTGTCCACGGGGCATTCGCCCAAAAAGGCTTGTCCAATCGTCCATCAAGCTGTAACGGTTCTGCTGCACGGTGGCAAATGTAATGCTTTGGCTCGAACACGATATTCGGTTCAGGAACGCCGCTTCTATCCATCTTCCATCCTCCTCTAGATGAATGCATGTGGTAGGTGTTGGAGAACACACAAATACGTAAATATGGCAATGAAGAACAAACTTATCCTTATACTAGATGGATATAATCGGATATTCAATAGGGAAACGCGATTTTCGGCGAAAAAAGTTATCGGTATCACAAAATGTCGAACATGTCGGTTTCGCTGTTGTATCTGAAGATAAAAAAGAGAGCATCCATGAAGAATGCCCTCTTCGTAACTGAGTATATTTTCTATCCATAGTAACAACGATTGCTTATGCTTGCTTCATGAAGAAGGCAACAGGCTGAGTTAGAAAATGCCACCTCTTCTATATCGGGGCACTATCTATGTTATCTTGCGGTTTACCAAGCGCGTTCGTAAGACTTCGGCTTAGGCAGTTCAGCACGAAGTGCTCGTGCGGCCCGCAGCGGCCAGTATGGGTCACGCAGCAGTTCGCGTCCGAGAAGGACGAGATCCGCACGGTCATTACGGACGATCTCTTCTGCTAGAGCTGGCTCGGTAATAAGGCCGACTGCTCCCGTAGCTATGCCAGCGGACTGACGAATGGCATGCGCATAAGGCACTTGGTAGCCGGGGAATACATCGATTGGATGCGGTACTACCGCGCCGGAACTGCAATCAACGAGGCTGACGCCTTGATCCTTCATACGGCGTGCATAGTCGATATAAGCTTCCAGAGAATTGCCTCCATCCGCATACTCATTGGCCGAAATACGCACGAACACGGGGCCTTCCCAATTGAGGCGTACTGCATCGATTACATCGCTTAAGAAGCGGTATCTTCCTTCTGTGCTACCGCCGTACATGTCCATGCGCTGGTTCGTAAGCGGGGAGAGGAATTCATTGATCAGGTAGCCATGAGCACCATGGATTTCTACGATATCGAAGCCTGCTTCCTTCGCTCTGCGAGCGGCCTCTGCAAATGCCTTCACTGTCCGTCGAATCTGCTCCTGCGACATTTCTTCCGGCACTGTGTATTCCTCGCTAAATGCAATTGCCGATGGGGCAATTGCGCCTGGAACGGTAGCCTTGCGGCCTGCATGGGCAAGCTGGATTGCGATCTTGCTGCCATGGGAATGCACCAGATCAGTTAGCTTGCGCAGACCCGCAATCTGATCGTCGCTCCAAATTCCTAAATCACGAGCACTGATACGACCTTCTGGTGTGACGGCAGTCGCTTCCACGATAATAAGCCCGACTTGCCCAACTGCACGAGAGGCATAATGGACCAAGTGCCATTCCGTTACTTTGCCATCTTCATCATCACATGCATACATGCACATCGGAGACATAGCAATCCGGTTCGGGATTGTAACTCCTCCGATCGTTATCGGTTCAAACAAGCGAGACATATGTAAAATCTCCTTCCATCTCCATTGGACTAAATCATTGACTCAAGTCTATTATACGCTGATCCAGATTGTGGGTACAAATGACAGACTAGCGAAACTTTAGGAGTTGGTCAAACTCGGGGTCTGACGCTGCAACCATGCAAGACAGTCCGCCGTAACCTCATCCCGATTCGTTTCATTTAGCAACTCATGGCGTGCACCTTCATACAGCTTGCACTCCACTTGTTCCAAGCCAAGCTGCATATATTGGTCCGCCAACCTCCTCACACCCTTGCCGTAGTTGCCTACCGGATCTTCATCTCCTGCAATAAGCAGCACAGGCAGCTGCTTCGGAATGCGGTTCATGACCTCGGGACGATGGATATTGCGCAGCAGCTTGAAGAAGTCGCGATAGAATCCGACCGTGCTTAGAAATCCACAGTAAGGATCTACAACATACTTATCGACTTCCTCCAGATCGCGGCTTAACCAGTCTACCTGTGTGCGTGCTGGCTTGAATTTGCGATTGAAGCTGCCGAACGCCATCTTATCGATGAAGGCGCTACGATGGCGAGAACCCTTCACCGAGGCGATCAACTTCGTAACGCCGACACCTGCTAGCAGCTCAGGACCGCGAGGGCCATTGCTTCCGCATAGGATGACGCCGTCTATCAGGCTCGCATGTTCTGTTATATATTGCTGAGCGAGGAAAGAGCCCATGCTATGAGCGAACAGAAACAGTGGAATATCGCCATTCTGCTCTCGAATCATCTTGGTGAGCTGCGCCATATTGCGCACCATCCACGTGAATCCGTCCTCGCCAACATAGCCCAAGTCTTGCTCTGTTGCTGCTGTAAGGCCATGACCGCGATGATCATTGGCGTATACGATATAACCGGCAGCCGTAAGCTCTTCGGCAAAGCGCTCATAGCGAATCGCTGTTTCGGTCATCCCATGAGCGATTTGTACCACGCCTCGAACCTCAACTGTGTCCTCGGGCATCCAGTGGTAGACATGAATCCGTACTTGTTCTTCATCTATAAATTGAAAGGTGTTCGTTCTCATCAGATTGCCTCCTCATCGGCATTTGTTCCGTTACCCTTTTCTTACATTATATCGAGAGCTTTGAAACGAAAGCTACGTTATTTTCTAATTGCATCATACACGGAATTCATTCCACTATGGTATGATACATTACAAATAGGACTGAGGGAGGCGGTACAGATGTTCACACCGACACTATATACTGGCGATAGAGCCAAGGATTATCCGATTATCAATGGACAGCTGTCCGCATTAATCGCAGGTGAGCCGAATTTCATTGCGAATATGTCTAATGCAGCTGCGCTATTGTGGCATGGGCTTAAGGATATTAACTGGGCTGGATTTTACTTGATGGATGAGGGGAAAGGGGAGCTTGTGCTCGGGCCGTTCCAAGGACTGCCTGCATGTGTAAGAATTCCGCTTGGCCGCGGCGTGTGCGGAACGGCGGCGAAGGAACAGCGTACAATAATTGTGCCGGATGTTCACGCATTTCCCGGACATATTGCCTGTGATGCGGCATCGCGCTCCGAAATTGTTGTCCCACTGATGAAAGAAGGCAAGCTTATCGGGGTATTGGATATCGATAGCCCGATTACGGATCGCTTCAATGAACAGGATCAAGAAGCGTTGGAGAAGTTGGTCAGTGCGCTTTTAGCGGAGAGCTAATTGTAGATATTTCGATTGGATGCGGAAAATAGAATATGGTGCTGCATGAAGGGAAGGAACATCGTTCTAGAACACTTCTGCAGCATCATATAGTAAATATAGGTAAATTTATTTTAGTGTTGAAACAATAATTTGACTTCTCTATAATATTTGGTGTCAACAAAATTTGCTGGTGTAGCTCAGGGGTAGAGCAACGCATTCGTAATGCGTGGGTCGGGGGTTCAATTCCCTTCTCCAGCACCATGTAATGTCGATAACGGCGCGGTTTCCGAGCAATCGGAGGCCGCGCTTTTCCCTTTTTTAAGTGCTTCATCTACCATTCATCTACCCTTTATCCAGATAAAGCGGATTTTCAGTCTCGATTTTCGTTGCTGTAATCGAATCTCCTAGGCTGCGAAGAACCGCCTCCTGCATGTTTGGCAAGACATGTGAATAGAGATCCGATTAATTTTATTGTTATAGGAGATTTTGTCAGTGACGTACTGTTCGATGGACCCATAGGAAGGAAAAGAAAGCTAAATCCTTCAAGATACGATGGAAGGCATAGGATTAAAAGTTATTATGCTCAACCATATAGGGCAAACGGTAATTTGTAAAAATAATATTCCTTAACACTTCAACGCCCATTAACGTCATCTCACGTCGGTGGGCGTTTTCCTTATTATAAAAAGCATCCATACTGTAAATGGACTTGATACAAGAAATAGGCTGCCGTATTGGCAGCCTATTTGAGTTATGGTAGTCATTATTTTCAACGCTAAGCAGGTTCTTGTTCTGTTTATTCCTTTGAGATACTTACATGAACCTTCCAAAGACTACAGAGATACGTAAATTGAAGTGGGACCTGCTACAAAGGTATTCGTTGTGCCCCAAGCAAGCTGATTTCCATTTGACCCAACAGCTCTAATTTCTATTCTGTAAGCGGCGAATTCCTCCATCCCGACATCTCTGCCTGTAACACTCTGACTTCCCCACTCAACCAAATTTCCGTTTTTATACACGAAATACTCATAGCGAGTTGCGCCAGAAACATTTCTCCAAGAAACATTAGCGAAGAAGTAAGACGAAGCGGAAATCGATTCAGGATTAACAACACTTGTGGCTGCTGGTGCAGGAGCTTGAGTGCTTTCTTGGGCAAAAGCTGGAACAGCGGCAGTAAGTAAGAGAGCGGTCGTAAGTAAGGATACAAACGTTTTTTTCATAGTTTGGCACACTTCCTTTTTAATTTTTCAACTTTAAGTCCATTATGTGTAATATTCTTCCAGGTGAATCTATATTACCATTAATAGTAATAAAAGATGAATGATACAAATTACCTATTTTGTGGGTTTATTTATAATTTGTGGATATTTACTAATACTCTATTTGACAAAATAGGTAGGTATTTTGGGAGAATATGCAGGAATATAGTGGTATATGTCGAAGTGATGTGATTGGTCAATCCATGCTAAAAACATAAACAGGGGAGAACTGAATGATGAAGGAGAAACTAAAAGGCCTCCTGATGGGAGTAGTAATCGGGGGTCTGCTATTTGGTACAGCGGCATTTGCTGCTAGCACGGCAAAAATTGAAGTCTCGTTTGAAAACATAAAGTATATGTTCGATGGTGTCCAGAAAGTTAGCACAGATAATGCGATTCTCTATAAAGGGCAGCTATATGCTCCAGTGAAATTCGTTGCTGACGCTTCGGGGAAAGAATTTTCGTATGACGGGAAAAATAAAACAGCCTGGGTTGGTAAAAAAGAAGGTTCGTTTACATATTTATCTGATGTAAATTATGCAAGAACGGATGGCCCTAGTGGTTCAAGCGTTCATTTTAATCAAAACCCTTACAGCAATAAAATTGAAATTGCAGGAGATAAGTTCCAAAAAGGAATTGTTTTTAATCTTAGCTTTATGAACAACAAAAGTACCTCTATTGACTATAACTTAAATGAAAAATATAAAAAGCTATCAACTTTTATTGGTGTAGATGATGAAACGAAAAATTCGAATAGAGTGGTTACCTATCGCTTTATTGGTGATGGGACAGAATTGGCTTCGTTTGAAAATGTAAAGGGCGGAGATAACCCTAATCCTGTAAATATTGATGTGAGTGGGGTACTTAAGCTTCAAATTGTGGCGGAACCAGGCAATGTTTTCGAGTCTACGTGGGCAGCACTCGCAGAGCCTAAATTGTTTCAGTAACATGCATAAATGATACTTTATCAATCTTAACAGAACTAATAAAAGAGAGGGTCATCGAATAGCATTTCTCGTTGACTCTCTCTTTTTTGAATGACCTGATTTCTCAGTTCAGCGGATTGCAGAAGCTAGAGGTGTTTTACCTAAGCTCAAAGATACTATTTCTTAACAGGCGTAAACAAACCATTATGATAGGTTCCAAGATCATAGTTGCCTATCGTAATGGTATGCGTAAGCTCATTCCAATCTGGTGCAACGGCATCCATGCTGTACATTTCCAGACACCACTCATATTGATCTCGCGCTGCTTGCATGAACGTGGTTACAACATTGTTCAATTCTTTATCAGATAGAGTGAACTTCCCAGACCCCGCATATTTAGTGTTAAATTCGGGCTGAGTGCGAACGTCTATGGTCGTGCCGCTCGTTCCTTTGCGATAGACGATATCGTCGAAGTAGATTTTATCCAATATCAAATGATCGGATACGACGTTTTCCTCCATATCATGCTGAATATTTGCATACAAGAGATTGTTCTGCAGTTGATTCATCGTAAATCTCTGTTTGCTGTTGTCTCTTTTTAGTTCCTCATAGTCTGCTTGCAATTTAGAGAAGGATTGCTGCAGCTTCTCTGCGGCATCATTCACTTTCATGCTATGAACCAAAGTAAAGATAGACAAGCCGATTACACAACATGCTGCAAAGATAGAGGTGACGACGATACCGGTAGAGAATGGCCTCTTTTCAGTGCTAGGCGACGATTGTTCTAGTTTCCATTCACGCTCCACATAGATCTCTCCTAATTAATCAATTCTCATGAAGTCAATTGCTGGAATGCATGAGGTAATTGTATCATTGTCCTTCTAAACTGCGAATGCATGAAAAGTGAAATCAGCTATAAATTGGAATGATACTTTATTGCATTCATAATTCATTGTAGTTGATAGTTAACGAGATTCATTTGTTACTGTCATTTGAGGAGATTCATGGACATCTAAGCTGATGAGTGGAGCCAAAACAGACAAATCCATCGAGACAATTGCCAGAGCCAAACTTCTATGAAAGTACGTATGCTTTACTATAGAAGATTTGCGACGGCACTTATATCTTAGGGTGATTCTCCTATATACAATCCATTTGCGGCAATGATCCAAGCGGCGTTCAACTCCTTTGAACGCTTTTTGGTGATAGATCAGCTCTCGCAGCATGCATGCCAAGTCTTCTAGGACAACACATTATGCAGAAGCGAGATGATGAACCATGAGCATCGTCATTCAACAACGTCTGATTCCGGATGGCAGTCCGAACAAGCCGAGCAGGCCTATGACACCACAGTGGATTACGATCCACAACACGGACAATACAAGCGGAACAGCGGAATCGCACGCGCGCTACTTGTTAGATGGAAGCGGTGGGAGACAAGCATCATGGCACTATACGGTGGATGACAAGGATATTTATCAGCATCTGCGTGATAATGAGCAGGGATGGCACGCAGGCGATGGCAATGGGCCTGGCAACACGACAAGCATTGCTATTGAGGTATGCATGTATACGGGCATGAATCAAGATGTGGCTTGGAATAACGCAGCGTGGCTCGTGGCAACACTGATTTTGCGCTATACGCTTACGGTCGATCAAGTTGTCCCGCATAAGAAATGGTCAGGCAAGCAGTGCCCTTCGCAAATTCTCCCGTACTGGAGCCAGTTCATAATTTTAATTAAGGGGCAAGTACAGCAACTTCAAAATGGAATTCGCATTCTAGTCAATGGACAAGAAGCAGCGCAGGGAATAATGAAGGAAAATGTCGTATACGGTCCGATTCGTGATATAGCGTCAGCATTGGGTCTTTCTGTTGGATGGGACAATACGAAGAAGGTCGCGTATCTCAACAATATTTCTCAGCCAAATAGCATCATTCTAAATGGCAGTGCCTATGTACCTGTTCGAGCAATTGCCGAATCCATAGGGGCCAGCGTCACATGGAATGGAACAGAGAGAATTGTCAGCATCCAGCGCTAGGATAAGAAGGAAGGGGAGCGTAGAAGATTTACGTTCGTATCCCGTGTACCATAGGTTAATTTATTGGAGTAAAGTGGTAAAGGGGGCGGATGTCGCCCCTTTTTTCTTTCTATATAGTCTTTTTAAAGAAAGTAATCAGTAAAATGAAAAATATAATTGCAAATTATAAATATTTTCCATCATTTTACTACCTGTAGGCTGATTCAAATGATACAATGTCTAGGAAAATATATCCTTCACAAAAATATCGAAAATGAGAGAGGGGAATTATGTGGCAAAAAAGAAATGGATGTCATTTATGCTGCTCTTGGTACTAATGGGATCGTTGTTGTCAGCGTGCGGAGGTTCAAGCACATCGACGAATCCTCCAAAGGATGAGCCCAAAAATACCGAACCAGCGAAAACGGAAGAGCCAGCGAAGGAGAATACGGCTCAGACCCCGAAAGATGGAGGTACAATCACGTTAGGTACCTTCTCGGATATCGTTTCGGTAAACCCATTGTACGTAAGTGATACTTCATCCGGGGATGCTGAAATCTTGATCTTCTCCAGCCTGTACGATCTTGACCGTCAAGCGAACGTAGTCGTAGAGCCTTGGTCTCTCGCGGCTGAGCCTCCTCAAATCAGTGAAGACTTGAAGACCTACACGGTCAAATTGAAGCCAGAAGCCAAATGGAGCGACGGCCAACCAGTAACAGCGGATGATTTGATCTTTACCATTAATACGGTACGCAACCCAGAAGTAGGTTCCCCAGGTATTAGCCAATTCGAACATGTTGAATCGGTAACGAAGATCGATGGACACACTGTTCAGATCAAGTTAAAGCAAGTATTTGCCCCATTCCTCTACTCTCTTAGACTTAAACCAGTGCCATATCACATCTTGAAGGATGTTCCGATTACAGAATTGAAGAAGCATCCATACGGTTCCAAACCAGAGCAGACTGTAACGAACGGTCCTTGGAAATGGACTGAATGGAAGCAAAAACAATACTTAAGCTTCGACGCAGACCCGAACTACTGGGGAGCGAAAAAACCTCACATCCAGAAAGTCATCTACAAAATCTACGCAGATCAAAATACAGAAGTGCAAGCTCTCATCAAGGGAGATGTCGACTCTGTATCAGCGATTCCAGTCACCCAACTAGCAGCTGTTCAAGCTCGCGACAACCTCAACGTCATCTTGGCACCAGGACCACTCTACGAATACATGGGCTTCAACTTTAACAAAATGAACTTCGATAATAAAGAAAGCTTCTTTGCTGGACAGAAGACAAGACAAGCGATCGCTCACGCGCTTAACCGCCAAGGCATGGTCGACAATATCCTTAAGGGAACAGGTAAGTTGATGAACTCGCCATTCCTGCCAGGCTCATGGGCAGATCCAGCCGAAACTGCAGTAGTTTATAACTATGATGTGGAATTGGCGAAGAAGCTGCTGGCTGAAGATGGATGGAAGGCTAGCACTGAAGGTGGCATTTTAGAGAAGAACGGCGTCAAGTTCTCCTTCGAACTTCAATACAATACAGGTAATAGCCGCCGCGAACAGGTTGCTGCTGTTATCCAACAGAACTTGAAAGATATCGGCATTGAAGTGAAGCCGAGAGGCGTTGACTTCGCTGCTTGGCAAGAGCAGAACATTGTACCGGGTAAATTCCAAGCTATCTTGGCGGCATGGTCATTAAATGATCCAGATCCGAACGCAGAAAGCATTCTCTCCTCAAAGTTCTTCCCGCCGAACCAAAATTCGGGTTGGTATAAAAACGAAAAACTCGATCAATTGTGGGTAAAAGGTTACTCTGTCGCTGATCAAAACGAGCGTAAGAAAGTTTACGCAGAGATCGGTAAAGAAATCACAACGGATCTTCCTTATGTATTCATGTATCAATATGGTACACCACAGGGCTTGAACCCTCGTGTGAAATATGCGGAAGAAGACAGACCTGAACCAGGACTCGCATATGGATACATGTTCCGCATGATCAACTGGTGGGTAGAATAAAATACCAAGCACAGGTTGAATATGCATGATGAGGGGAGGGGGTTGCTTGCCCCTTCCTCTTTTATATGGATGTGCTAATACATGAATTCACACGATACGATTTAGGAGGATTTCCTATGACGGAGTATCTGATCCGCCGTGTACTACAGTCACTCTTAGTGCTGTTTTTGATCTCCATCGTTACCTTTGGACTCATTCATGCAGCACCAGGAGGTCCGACGCAAATCTTTCTGTCGCCGGGACTGTCTCAGGAAGCGGGTAAAATACAAGCGAAAAATCTCGGCTTGGACAAGCCGATTCATATCCAATATATTCGCTGGGTGGGAGACCTGTTGAAGGGTGATTTGGGGAAAACCTTCAAGAATAATCTCCCAGTAGGTGATATACTCTGGCCGACGGTGAAGAATACGGTTGTTCTGATGAGCGTTGCATGGCTGCTCTCCTTAATCATTGCGATCCCCTGGGGGATATACAATAGTACGAGAGAGTATGGATTATCCGACCAGACAGCGTCGTTAATTTCTTATATTGGGTTTGCCATGCCGACATTCTGGTTTGGTATTCTTTTGCAGAGTTATTTTTCTATTAAGTTGGACTGGCTGCCTTTATCCGACATGTATTCGATGGGGAAAGAGGGCGATTTTCAGGACTTATTCATGCATCTTATTCTGCCTGTCACGGTTCTCACATTAGGCTTCTTGGCTTCTTACGTGAAATATTCTCGATCCAGCATGCTTGAGGTGCTGGGGCAGGACTACATTCGAACGGCGAGAGCGAAGGGAATGAAGGAAAGCAGGGTCATTTTCCGTCATGCCTTGCGGAATGCGCTCATCCCGATCATTACCGTACTTGGTCTGGATCTGCCGATACTCATAGCGGGAGCAGCGATTACGGAAAGCGTATTTAACTGGCCAGGCATGGGGCGGTTGTTCGTTGAGATGGCGGTGTCGCGGGAGTATTCGGTACTGATGGCAATTACCTTAATTACAACGGTTATCGTCGTTCTTGGCAACTTGATCGCGGACATTTTGTATGCGGTTGTTGATCCGCGTGTACAATTGGGCAAAGGGGGCATGTCGGCATGAGTGCAACGAGCTTACAAGGTGCTCAGCTTGACCCTGAACGCGGCAAGACGAGTGAGGTTGGCCCTAAGTCGGAGAAGCCGACAAGTATGACCTTAATGGCATGGAAGAAATTTATGAGCAATCCATTTGCAGTAGTTGGAGCCATCGTCCTATTGTTCTTTGTCGTCATTGCTCTATGTGCTAAATATATTGCCCCGTATGACCCAGCCGCGATCGATATGTTGAAGTCAAGTTTGCCAGCGGGCAGTCCTGGTCATCCACTGGGAACGGATGAATTGGGAAGGGACATCTTGTCACGGCTTATCTACAGCAGTCAAGTGTCGTTATCGGTCGGTTTCTCGGTTGCCTTTATTTCTGTCGTAATCGGAACCATTATTGGTTCCATTTCCGGATATTTCGGCGGCTGGATCGATACGATTTTCATGAGGCTGGTGGATGTCATGAACTCCATCCCGACCTTGTTCCTGAACATCTTGGTATTGGCTATCTTCGGTCCGAAGTTCAGCTACATGATCATGATTTTAAGCTTTACAAGCTGGATGGGCTCGGCGAGGCTTGTTAGAGGAACGTTCCTTCAACTGCGGGAGATGCAGTATGTGGAAGCGGCCAAGGCGATTGGTGTGTCCAGTTGGGGGATTATAAGCAGACATTTGCTTCGCAATGCCACGGCTCCGATTATCGTAAACGCTACTTTAATGGTAGGCGGGGCGATTCTTGCCGAGTCCGGATTATCTTATCTCGGTTTAGGGGTACAGCTTCCTGATACGAGCTGGGGATTGATGCTTAGCAACGCACAGCAATTCATGCTTGTCGATCCGACGCAAGCGCTTTATCCAGGAGCATGCATTTTTATTGTCGTGTTGGCGGTCAATTTTATTGGAGA
>NZ_BBYF01000008.1 GCF_001894745.1 Paenibacillus sp. NAIST15-1 | reverse complement strand
ACTACCTCATTCACAAACGTTGCTCGTTGTTCAGTTTTCAAAGAACAATTTCAGTCAGTAACCAATCTCTTAGTTACTTTCTTTTTCTCACCACTTTGTCAGCGGCGACTTTTATAATATATCATGTTCACTTCTTAGAGTCAAGCACTTTTTTTTAAATTCTTTTTTCGAGCTTTCGAATGATTGCTTATTCAGCTTTCGTTCGAAGTGCTTCTCTCGAAGAGGCGAGTATTAATGTATCATATATTTCAAACCCAAGTCAACACTTTATTTAAAAAAAGTTAAAACGCTGCATGAGCTGTCATGCAGCGACTCAACTTTCTGTGATTGTGCATCCGTCAACCAGCCCATTCATAGGCCCGAGTATACCCTAGCTTGCCATATGGACTAGCATGCTCAATCAAACGTTCCTTTACACAACCGCGATGTGTAAGCTTATTTAGTAGAGCTGGCATATAACCGGCCATCCACTTGAATTCTTGGTGCTGCATAATATCCGATATCGGAACTGGCCCCTTCGCTTGCTTCAGCCAATTCAGCAATGGTGCGCAGCATTCTACACTCTTCGATGAGAGAGAGAACTCGCAAGCAAGCAACGCAAGTTCAATTCGCTGCGGCATCGTCTCAGAGCTTGCAGTGAATTCTTCGTACATCTTATAGACACCTAGATTTAACTTCTTCACTTGCTGCCATAACGCTTGTCTAGGCATCTCTCCTTGCTCCATTATGGCAAGCGACGCCCAATAATAGAATGCGAAATCCACACATCGATAAGCGTCTAGCATGTATTCCAGCTTCCGTAAATGCTTCGCTTGATTATATGCCTCCAAAAACAGCGCATATGTCTTCATGTATTGCATCTGGTTCGGAGTCTTCTCTTCTTGAATCAATCTTTCCTGCCAACTTGCAAGCAATCCATCGCGATCTACGCGAATATTGCCACGCCCGTAAAACGGAAGCAGTGACCTCGCCTCATCCGAAACGATCCATTCCTCCCACCTATCTGGGTGGATGCAAATCCAGCGTGCAACTGAGCTGTCATCGGCCGATACTTCCATCGACTCAAAAGGATGGGACGGACACGCTTCATCAACAACCAGCACATAGCGATCCCAATCAATATATTGGTGCATATCAGCATCCAATTGGCTGCGATCCAATATATAAAGACCGCTGACTGTAGTCGCACCAATTAATTGATCTATGGAGTTATCCAATACATGTTTCATTCTCGACCCCACGCTTTTTTGGCTTTCTTTTACATCAAATGATAGTTTATAATTCTACATAGAAACTCTCTTTCCTTCTTCCTTCGAAAACATTTTCAATCTTGAAATGGAGAGGCTGCGATGAAACAACGTCTTTTTAGAACAAGTAAAATCAATGAGTTTCGATTGTGGGGACTTGTACTTACATTAGCCGGAATGGGAATGATGGTGCTCGGCACATCCGGCATTCTCATGTGGGGCATACAAGGACGCCCCTTCGCTGGAGTATTCATGGTACTGGGAATGATACTCCTCTTGGGAAGTGTCGCGATTTACTTCTGGGCTGGCATGTTGTCCACTAGTGCTGTAATTCTTGAATGTCCAGAGTGTGGTCGCCAGACCAAAATACTCGGCAGAACGGATCGCTGCATGTTCTGTAGAACGATTCTTACCCTTGATCCGGACAAGGCAACCGCAGAAAACATCGCCCCAGAAAGCAACTTAGATCAAGACAGTAAGAAGGATGTTACCGTATCAAAGTGAGGGAAGAATGACTTACAAAGAGATTTCTCACGCATTGACTCGTTGATTCCCACAACACCATGACCAGACATCTATGTTTTCACGAGCCTCACTCGCAAGAGTGAACCGAATATAACAGACTTAACGAAGAAACCGCCTATCTGATTAGATAGACGGTTTTCTTATTTCTAACTTATAAAAAGTATCATTGCGTGATTAAGAGTTTCGATATCGAAGAACGTTCCATATGCCTTCATTGGCGAAGCTTCGGGCCCATACAGCGACTCCGCCGAGCTTTAGACGTTCTGCCATTTGAATGCGGGATTGAATCGATTGTTTATCCTCGATCCATATTTTCTGAGTTGCGCCTTCCTCCTCATATTCGACATAGTGCTGACCTGCACTCTCCGAATAAACAGGCTTCAACTTACGATCCTGAATCAAGTCTTGAACTTTCTGCATACCAACAGCCTTAGAGGATACTTTCACCTCTCCGCCTTCTGTTGTCTCTGTCCATATCCGTGTGTATAGCGGCATTCCAAGCACGAGCTTATGCGGAGGCACATTATCCTCTTCCATAATTCGCTTCATAGCATTCTCTGTCCATGGCAAGGATGCAACAGAACCAGCAGTTGGACTCGTCGCCCAATGTTCATCGTAAGCCATAACCATCATGAAGTCGACGGAACGCGCCAGCTGTTCCCGATCCAAAAATTGCGACCATCTGCCGCTCCCAGACTTCGCCGTCACATCAATCGATGCAACAAGACCCTTCGCATGTAGACGAGGAGTAAGCTCTCGTACAAACTGCGTTAAATTATCACGATCTTCAACATTTACGTTCTCATAGTCAATATTAATGCCGTCAACGTTGTATTTCTCTGCGAGCTTAACCAATTGTGCTATCGTTCGGTTACGTTTGTCGAAGGTTGCAAGCGAAGCTGTAGTTCGGTCTGGATCAAAGCTGTTGCTGTACAGCGCCCATACCTGCTTCCCATTCTGATGCGCCCATTGTACAAGACGCGGATCTGCCTTCTCATCTACATTTCCCTCGTTGTCAGCCAAGCTGAACCACGTTGGGCTAATAACATTCGTCCCTGGCATCGCGGGCAGCTTGGTTGGATCCGGATTACGCGAGTACACAGCTTCCCAAGCCAAGCTTACTGGTCGCTTCTCCTTTACAAACGCAGGAACAGGCGCTGGCGAGATTGAAGGAACTGCTACACTTCCCTTACGCTGAATCTCGTCTTTAGCAACATAACCGACATTGCCGCCTTCCGCCTCAATCCGGAGCCAGTCTCCCTCTTCACCCCAGACCGTGACTTGCGTTCCACTTGCAAGCTTCTCTAAGGAGGGAGCTTGATAACTAGCATTTTCACGCAAGGCTATTTTGGCATCATCCTTTTGCTGAATGACGATCCCCTGTTGAAGAGTCTGCCCCGGTGTGCTTAGTTGAACCGCACCATTCGAAGTGTACTGCTTCGCACGCAAGCCGTATACTTCCTTCAACGCAGTCATTGGAACATAAATGTCGCCGCCAATTTGTTCAGCAGCAGCTGACCACTGTTTAGCTCGACCATTCAAGCTTCCCGTTGAGTGTCCAAGCGCAACTGAAGCAACGTCCTTAGAACTTGTCATAATGACGGTTTCGGAACTATTCTCATACACAATAGAAAGCTTATCAGACAATGCCTGAACAGGTATGAGCAAATTCTCACCTTTGCCTTTCGTCCCATATCCCGTCCAGGCACCATCCCAGATCAAGGGCTGTTCTACCTGAGAGATCTGGGAGTCAGCCTTATTCTGACCAGGTAACCAATCCCTGATACCATCCCATCCTTTCCACACGCTCGCTGCCAGGATGGCGAGTCCAATCAGAATAAAGAGACATCCTCCTCCCTTCCCTTTTTTACGGTTCTTTCCGCCGGTTCGATAATGCGGAGCACCTCTCCCCACTCCATTGCTTCTCATATAGTCAACTCCTACTTCTTCAGACTGCATCATTGGATTCGATAAAATAAAAAAGCGCGCAAGCATGAACTGCCGCGCGCATTTACATTTCTGCATTGTATTGAATATCGACCATCACCTATTGCTCCTTAGTCGATTCCACACAGGATTGACATACACCATACACTTCCATCCGATGTCCGCGTACGCTAAAACCAGTAGCCTCTGCAGCCGATTTCTCCACCGATTCCATTAATTCAGGAATAGCGAAATCAACAATTTTGCCGCATCGCTCGCAAATGGCATGATAGTGATCTGTTACATTGGCATCAAATCGACTAGAACTGTCCCCATATGTCAACTCATGAACGAGCCCCGCTTCAATAAACAACTTCAAGTTGTTATATACGGTAGCAACGCTCATGCTCGGAAAATCCGGCTCGAGTGCTCGATATATTTCATCTGCTGTCGGATGATTCATCGCATCCATCAAGTAAGCCAATATCGCATGTCTCTGTGGCGTGATGCGTACTCCGGACATTTTCAGATGTCCCAATGCATGTTGAACCCGCGTTTTCATCTTGTCCACCGCCTTCTACGCTCACATTAGTTCTATACGGGTTATCCCAACAAATCGTAGATTGTAACGATTCTCAGAAAATAATCTCTATATGTCCATTGTACGTGGAAGTTTTTTGTTTTGTCAATCCTTAATACGTCGCGCTGTTACCGTTTTCGTATGCTTATGTCACCATTCGTGTCCAAATTGACTTGATACGTAGCATTTCCTATTGTACCCTCTACTTTATTCTTTACGACATGGAAGGGAAAATCCGAATCTATATCGATGTCTCCAAAACGATTCATCGCTTGCAATGTAACATCAGCCCCCTCTGGTATGCCAATGGTGGTATCACCCGCCATATTCTGCAATTTCCAGTTGCCGCCGATGTTCTCTGACTCAACAAGCATGTCTCCACTCAAGGTCTCTGCTTGGACTGCACCAGCCGATTCATGAATGTCGATATCTCCTGATTTCGTATCCGCCATCGACTTCCCACTGATGTCGTACATCGTAATATCCCCACGCATGGTAGATACTTTGGCATCACCGCGTATATTTTGCACAAAGAGATTACCATTCAGTGTCTCTCCCTGTACTGGGGCTTCAATATTAAGCAGCTTAATATCACCATTGTTGCTCTTCGCCACTGCTTCGGCTTTCATATCATGGATCGCGATATCCCCATTATTCGTCATCACATCCGTCTTCCACATAACATGAGCCGGAATGGTGATGATCATATCAATGCGGATTGGCCGATTCCCTAATGCAAATTTCGAGCCGTTCGCGGTAATCGTCAATGTATGTTCGGAAGGCTTATTATCGATGGATGCTCCAGATTGGTTAGCCAGCGATTGCGCCTGCTCTCTATCCACTCCGCTTACAATTGCACTTAGCTCAACATCCATATTCTCTACATTCCCAGTCTGAATCCGAATCTCCCCATTGTTATTGCGAACAACGAGCTTCGATATATCCCCTGATATCGAATGTTCCAGCTTCGGCAAGCGGACATTTATCCCATTATCACCTGCCATCTCCTTCATCATGGAGAAGTCGAACTGAATGCCTCGTACCCAATCCCGGAACAGGGAAGGCTGAGAAATCATGAAGACGGAGACTGCAATAAAAACAGAAACGAACATGCCTAAAAAATCCAAGCGCAGACGACGATTATCCCCCCGCTTGCTGTGGTACACGCCAGTCCAAATATATTCGATCCCCCATATAATAAATAACAAGGGCCACCATGTTAATAACAATCGCAATGTATGATATCCAAACAACTGATCGCTGAGCAGCATGATTCCGACAGCGACAAGCAGCAGCGAAGCAGTAATTCTCCCTACCTTAACCACTGAAGACCATCTCCTTCGGTTGTCCGTCAGCGTCTCTTATTCGATTCCTTCACAAGCAGAAAGATACCGCCACCAATAAGAAGAGCCGCTCCCGCGTAGGATCCCGCATACGTAAAGAACCAACGAAGCCACGCTGGATCTACGGTTAATAGCAGCATAACTATTCCCCCGAACAGAAGAAAAAGCCCTAAGAGCGGCCCTTGTCTGGTCGGCTCTATGCCACCAAACATCGCTTGATGATTGACACGTTCCGTACATTGCAAGGCATCAAACAAGTTAAAAAAGTAAATCACCGGCAGCATTAATCCTAACAATACGACAAGCGGTACATTCACTTTCGCATCTATTGCTGTAAAATACACGATAGCTACGATATCCAAGGCCAGCATCATCATAATAAGCAGCCCGCGCTGCATTAACCCTAAGTAGAAATGACCTGCTCCAGGGAAAATGAAGGACAAAAACAAAGAAAGAAACTTGCTCTTCTTCTGCGGCATTGCTCCATACATCGGAGGCGGTGGTATGGGCGCTCCTGGGCCTGGGCCATATCCTTGATGATTCTCATGAGCATGAGACATGCGTTCTCTCCGCGCTAATTGTTCCAGACGCTTACGCAAAAACTGCTCATCCTGCTCCTTTTTAGCAGACTGCTCACGGAATCCTTGATTGTGAGGTTCATGTAATTGATCATCTTTTCTATCAGCCAAGTCCTTCCCTCCTTACATAGCTCCTAATCCGGCATGTTCCTGCCACGCTCGCTTAAACAGCATCTTAGCGCGATATAATCTAGTTTCAACCGTTCTAACTGGCATCTTGAGCATCTGCGCAATTTCTGCGTATGTCCGCTGGCGCATGTGGTACAACTCCATGACCATACGATATTTCTCTGGCAATGCCCGAAGTGCTTCGTGAACCTCTTCACATTTTTCCTTCTTCATCACGCGTTCTTCCGGCATATCAGCAACATCATGAAGCTGAAAGGATGCCATATGGTGCGGCTCAAGCCGTTCTACCCGGCCTTCTTTCCGTTTTTTGCGCAATATATCAATCATCTGGTTCTTCGTTAGCCGATACAGCCATGTCGTAAATTTCGAGTCACCCCGAAATGAATGAATATGGCGATACGCCTTCACGAATACCTCTTGGGCGATATCTTCCGCCAAATAACGATCTTGTACCGTCTGACAAATACACGTTATCACAAATGGACGGTGTCTTTCCACTAAAATACGCATTGCTTCCTCGTTACCTTGCTGCACTTGACTGACGATCAGTTCATCCGAAAATTGAGTTGTCTTACGATACACCATAGTCTCTTCCCTTCTCTACCCAGCAAAATTCATTGTGCGAATTCGCTCTACCGTACGTATTAAGCTTATATTCATTGTACGTTGGATACAGAAATGAAAGAAACCTTCCTGAGTCTAGGAAGGTTTCACCGACTTTAGTCTAGGATCGCTTTGGACTCTTACTCTAAGGTAACAGTGCGAACCCCTTGCACTCGCTCGAGTTGCTCTACAAATACGAACATGTCGAACTGTTTGGGGACGCCAAGAACGAGCTGCAATTCTGCTCGCTTCTCCACCATCGGATCGCCAGGTTGATTCAATAAGCGTTGGAACATCATCTTCTTGACGGTAACATCATGGGTTTCCATGAAGACATGGAGCTCATGAAGAAATTCAGAAGTAGAATCCGCATCTAATGTTAAAACGCGAGTGCGCTTGCCACCGAAGTAACGCTGTTCTACCTTGTTGAATCCGAACAAAATCACGATAACTAGGATTGTCGTCACCACAGCTGCATATTGGAATCCAGCACCTACTGCCAGTCCAATCGCCGCAACGACCCATAAAGAGGCCGCTGTCGTAAGTCCTGCGATTGATTTGCCCGTAAAAATAATTGTACCTGCGCCAAGAAAACCAATGCCTGTAATT
Source organism: Paenibacillus sp. NAIST15-1 (assembly GCF_001894745.1). GTDB lineage: Bacteria > Bacillota > Bacilli > Paenibacillales > Paenibacillaceae > Paenibacillus_B > Paenibacillus_B suaedae. The sequence continues at coordinate 232,638 of NZ_BBYF01000008.1, read as the reverse complement.
ACTGCTGTAGCGAGACGAGCAGGATCCACACGGACATTTCCTTCGTACACGAAGCTGGAGAAGCCATAAATGGACAACAGCATGATAAGTGCCGAACCAACGCAAACTAATATATGTGTTCGCAGCCCCGCTGGATGATTCGCTTGTTCTCGCTCCAATCCAATCAAGCCGCCAAGCAGCATCGCAAGCAGCAATCTAAGCGTTAATGAAAAATCATCAATTACCCACGGACTATTTGCAGGTATCTCCGCGAGCAATTCCATATCCGACTACCTCCTTCTTTCCAGGTGACGCAGCGATATGCCCGGCGCAATCTCCTCGTCGCGCACATATCGGAAGCCTTCGCGTTCATACAGTGTCAGCGCAGGAAGATTGCGAGCTCCCGTTGCAATACGGTGCGTATGAACATCTGGCATATGCAGTACATGAGCTAACAAACTTGCACCGATCCCTCTCCGAAAATAATCCGGCCGAACCATCAATCTGCAAATCTCCATAATTACAGGCCCTGTCATTTCGATGGATACCGCTCCAGCCAACTGATTCTCATCCCACCAGCCATAGAATGTTTCCGTGGTATTATGCAGGTCTTCTACCGTTTCCATCAGAGGGGGGATCTTGTCAAAGCCAATCATGTCTGCTTCAATCCGGTATGCCGCCTGTTGCAGGTTCCAGAGTTGATCCAATGTTGCAACATCATTCATATCCAACTGACGTATCATGTCTTTCACTACCCTTTCGGAATAACAGAGTATACGACTACATGAAAATAACTTGAATCTACACGAAAAGCGGAGATTCACTCCGCTTCCATGCCTGGCTCCAACGTTCAGATATGTTACCCATCCGTCCTACGGAGCCCTAATCGATTCTTCATTTTTTATCTATAGCTTACATTTACAGCTCGCTCAAGCACTGAACAAGCAATTCGTTCACAAGACCCGGGTTGGCCTTACCCTTCGTCTCCTTCATTACTTGTCCCACGAGGAATCCAATCGCCTTCTGTTTGCCGGCACGGTAATCTTCAACCGATTGTGGGTTGTTTGCGATTACTTGCTCGACGACAGATTTAATGGCGCCTTCATCACTAATTTGGACAAGTCCCTTCTCTTCAACAATAGCTTGAGGAGCTTTGCCCGTCTCCAGCATCTCTTTGAAGACCGTCTTGGCGATTTTGGAACTGATCGTGCCTTTCTCAATCAAGCCGATCATTTCGCCCAAGCCTTGGCCAGTAACTTTTGAAGCATCCGCTTCAAGGCCATTCGCGTTCAAGTATCCGAGTAAGTCACCCATAATCCAGTTGGCTACTGCCTTGGCATCCTTCGTATATTGAAGACTCTCCTCGAACAGGTCAGCCAGCTTCTTCGATGCCGTAATGACTTCTGCATCGTAGCTCGTCAAGCCATATTCGCTCGTGTAGCGAGCTTTACGTGCATCCGGCAATTCTGGAATCGATGCCCGCACACTCTCTCTCCACTCGTCATCAATAATGAGTGTAACGAGATCCGGATCCGGGAAGTAGCGATAGTCATGCGCCTCTTCCTTGCTGCGCATCGTGAGCGTACGCCCTTGCGCTTCATCCCAGCGGCGAGTTTCCTGAACAACCTTACCGCCTTCATCCAGGATGTCAGCTTGGCGCTCCTCTTCATATTCAAGACCACGTTGAACGCCGCGGAAGGAGTTCATATTTTTCAATTCTGCCCTCGTACCCAGTTCTTTCTGGCCAATCGGGCGTATGCTGATGTTCGCATCACAGCGAAGGGAGCCTTCCTCCATCTTCACATCGGATACGTCGCAATATTGCATAATTGCCTTCAGCTTTTCCAAATAAGCCTTCGCTTCTTCTGGTGAATGAAGCTCGGGTTCAGATACAATCTCTACGAGCGGTGTGCCGACACGGTTGAAATCGACGAGAGAAGCATAACCGCCATCTACGTGCGTCAGCTTGCCTGCATCTTCTTCCAAGTGTAGTCGGTTAATGCCGATCCGCTTCGTTTCTCCGTTCACTTCAATATCAATCCAGCCGTTCTGCCCAATTGGCTGATCGTTCTGAGAGATTTGATATGCTTTCGGAGAGTCTGGGTAGAAATAGTTTTTCCGGTCAAACTTGCTTACCGGAGCAATTTCACAGTTCAACGCCATAGCAGCCTTCATTGCATATTCTACCGCTTGGTGGTTTAATACCGGCAGTACGCCGGGATGCCCTAAGCAAATCGGGCAAGTATGCGTATTAGGCGGTGCTCCGAATTCGGTAGAGCAACCGCAAAAGATTTTCGAGTTGGTGTGCAGCTCAACGTGCACTTCCAAGCCAATAACCGTTTCATATTTCGTACTTGGCATGTCGTAAGCCTCCTCAATTACAACTGCGGACGCAGCTTATGGAACTCCGTGCGTTGTTCGAACGCATGGGCTGCACGAAGCACAGTCGCTTCGTCGAACGCCTTGCCAATCAATTGCAAGCCAACCGGCAATCCATCCGCCAACCCGCATGGTACGCTAATTGCTGGAACGCCAGCCAAGCTGACCGGAATCGTCAATATATCATTCAAATACATCGCTAATGGATCATTAATTTGCTCGCCGATACGGAATGCCGTAGTCGGTGCTGTCGGCCCGAGCAAAATATCGAACTTGTTAAATGCTTCGTCAAAGTCACGCTTAATCAAAGTGCGGACTTTCTGCGCCTTCAAGTAATAGGCATCATAGTAGCCTGAGCTTAGTGCATACGTACCCAGCATAATGCGGCGCTTCACTTCTTGTCCAAAGCCTTCACTGCGAGAACGATGATACAGATCCAGCAGATTGTCAGGGTTGTCCGCACGCACTCCGTAGCGAACTCCATCGAAGCGCGCCAAGTTGGAGGAAGCTTCCGAGGAAGCAAGCAGGTAGTAGGTCGCTACTGCATATTCGGTATGCGGCATCGATACTTCTTCCCATGTCGCACCCATATCCTCGAATACTTTCAAGGCAGCGAGCACAGCTTCCTTCACCTTCGGATCGACACCTTGTCCAATATATTCAGAAGGCACGCCAATGCGCAGACCAGCCACATCGCCTGTCAGCTGTGCTGCATAATCCGGAATTTCTACCTTCGCCGAAGTGGAATCCATCTTATCGTGGCCTGCAATCGCTTGGAGCACAAGGGCTGCATCTTCCACATTTCTCGTAATTGGACCGATTTGATCCAATGAAGATGCGAATGCAACCAAGCCGAAGCGAGAAACGAGACCGTATGTCGGCTTCAAGCCAACGACTCCACAATAGGAAGCTGGCTGACGGATTGATCCGCCTGTATCAGAGCCTAGCGCGAACGCAACTTGTCCAGCTGCTACGGAAGCCGCGGAACCACCGCTAGATCCGCCCGGAACACGTTCCAAATCCCACGGGTTGCGAGTCGTGCGATAAGCAGAGTTCTCATTGGATCCGCCCATTGCGAATTCGTCCATGTTCAGCTTACCAATTGTAATGGCACCCGCTTCCTTCAACTTGCGGGATACCGTACCGTCATATACAGGTACGAAATTATCAAGGAATTTACTTGCACATGTTGTGCGCATTCCTTCCGTTACGATGTTGTCCTTAACCCCTGCAGGGATACCAGCCAATAAGCCGATCTGTTCTCCTGCCGAGATGCGCTTGTCGATTGCCGCTGCCTCGTTACGGGCACCCTCTTCATTCATAGTAAGAAATGCTTGCACTTGCTCATCCGTGCTGGCAATGCGTCGGAATGACGCGTCCACCAATTCAGAGACGGAGAGCTTGCGCTCTTGTATTGCTTGTCTTGCTTCCGTTAATGACATCTCAAGTGGTGTCAATGCGGGCATCCTCCCTTATTCGCTTTATTCCAGAACGGCCGGTACTTTGAACTGACCATCTTCTTCTTCCGGTGCGTTAGCCATTACCTTCTCTATCGGCAGTGAAGGACGCGCTTCATCCTCACGCATCACGTTCCGTATAGGTAGAACATGAGTCGTTGGCGTGACGTCATCGGTATTCAATTCATTTAATTTTTCTGCATATTTTAGAATCGCGTTCAGCTGTTCCGTGTAACGCTCTTTCTCTTCATTGCTCAAGTCGAGTCTTGCCAACTTAGCAACGTGCTCGACGTCTTGTACGTGAATGCTCATCGGCAGCCTGTTCCTCCTTGCGCCATCAAGGCCAAATTCATCCCCTTATTATAGCTTAGAAGCGGAATCAACTCAACGCGTCATTCTGATAAAGTAATGGATGCAAAAAAACACCGAAGCACCGGAATGACCGGTGATCGGCGTCTTCTTCAAATCCAAGCTCTTAAATTCACTTGGCGAATGAACTCTTCTTGTGACATTGCTCCGTCCTGTTCGCTCTCTTCGCTATCAGGCTCTGCGTCTGCGTTCATAATTCGACGGAATAATGATTCATTATGGGTCGCCAGTGCATAATCGATAAGTGCTTCCCGTTCGATGCGGTCCGCTTCCTGCTGCAGCAACCGTTCCTCTTGATCGACATCGGATGCTGGCACGAAAAAGTTGCGGTTTGCTCTCGGAACTCGGATGACATAGTCGAATGCGTTGTCTGCATTGCGGTCATAGGCAATAATATAGCCGTATTCCCCGATAGGCAAATGTTGTTCGAAACGGTCGGCAACAATGACTACTTTCTCTCCCAAAGGCAGCATTGTCCATGCCTCCCATCCGTTAGATGTATTCTATATGGTACTAGAATTTATGGTTTCTGTAAATGTATACGTACGAGTATCGCAATTGGTCACAAAAAGCAGCCTCTCTATATTGCATACGATAAAAGCTGTACATCCGACTCTAGCTATTGTCTATGTTCACAAAGAAATGATTCGCAATCCTTCCTCCGCAGTCGTTAGCTTCTCATATCCATCAGCAGTAATGAGGTATGTATTCTCTATACCTACGACACCGCGTCCCGGGAAAGTGAATTTAGGTTCGATAGCAATTACCATCCCCTCCTGAAGCGGCTGCTTGAACCCGCGGGCCAATACAGGCCATTCATCAATTTCCATACCAATTCCATGTCCAAGAAACTTGACTTGATCCTCACCATACCCCATAAAATGCTCTTGCAATCCATACGATTTCGCCATATCAACCGCGTCTTCGTACAATGTCTCGCATACCGTTCCCGGCTTCAAGTGTTCCTCAGTTGCACGCAATATCGCTTCCGAAGCATCATAAGCACGCTGGAGTTCATCGTCCAGTTCCCCAATGACAAGGGTTCGGGTCTGATCAATTACATATCCATCGATGCAGCAGCCGAAATCGATCAGAATAGGTTCATTCACTTCAATCGCCTTACGGCTAGATCCTTGTGGACTTGCAGGTGTCAGTCCAAGCCCTCCAGCGGGGCCGTCGAAATAAGTCGGTTCTGCGCCTGCACTTCCTGATGCCACCATGCCAGTTATTAGTTCCTGATTGAAGCCGCGCATTCGGATCATTCCAACATGGCCCTGCAGTCGGAATTCTCGTTCAATGTACGCAATGAGTTCTAGTTCTGTCATTCCCGGCTGGATGTAATCTGCAGCAGCAGCAAGCACCTTATGTGCAGCAGCTGCGGCAACCCGAATGCGATCCAGTTCATCAGAGGACTTAATCATTCTCAGTTCCCGGAATAGGATTGATCCGTCTGTCCAATTCGCATCTGGAATGACCGTCTTCAATCTCTCATACTGCTGAACAGGTAGAACATCGAACTCTGTAGCAATGACGACAGCTTCCTTAACTTGGAACAGCTCCGCATAGTATGAGCGGATCGTCTCACCAAGCTGACGGAACGAACCGAGCGGAGCAACGCGAATGATCGACTCCTTTTGCGCACGCAGATAGCTGCGTTTCACCAAATAGACAGGTTCGCCGCATCTCGGTACGAGCACATAGCCGGTCTGCATGGAGCCGGTTAAGTAATATATATCCACGTTGTGTGTAACTAAGTACAAATCGATACCAGCAAGCTCCATCTTCTGCTGCAGGCGAGCGATTCGATTGCGATGCTCTTCGATAATTGCTGCATGTATTCGCTGTTCGGAATGCATCAACTGACTCCTCCTCGTATTAGGAAATGATATCTGCCGTTTTATTTGCACTTGTATCTGTTATGTAAAAAAAAGGACTGCGATACATAGTAGTAGGCAGTCCCATCGTTGCTGTATGCTTCCCTGATCATATCACGAGCGAGGATTGGCTAGCAAAATGGATCTATGGATATTGGATAAAGTGAGCATCAAAAAGCGCTCGGTCTCCCTGTTCATCAGGAATCAGGAGTGCCAAGCGCTTATGTACTGCAAAATCGTATTAGACAAATGGGTTGTGCTTCTTCTCGTATCCAATTGTTGTAGTCGGACCATGTCCGGGGTATACCGTCACTTCGTCGCTTAGTGTGAACAGCTTCTTATGAATAGAGTTCACCAGTGTCTTCATGCTGCCGTCTCTCAAGTCTGTTCTCCCCACACTTTCCCGGAAAAGAACGTCACCTGCGAACAAGTGCTTATCATGCAAGAAGCTCACACTGCCCGGCGAATGGCCAGGTGTATGCATGACGTAGAAGGAATAACCGATCAGCTCCAGTGTATCCCCATCTTGCAGCAAGTGTTCCGCAGGCTTCATGGACATTGGCGGAGACATTTGCGGCCACATGGTCGAGCCATTAAGTTCCGGTGTTGTCAGCCACTCCGCCTCAAGCTCATGAATGTACACCGGGCACGGATGTGCCTTACGCACAAGATCCACACCGCCAATGTGATCGAAATGCGCATGTGTCAACAATATTGCCTTAACGTTTAGTCCATCGAGCGCTTGCAGCAGCCGATCTGGATTCATGCCTGGATCAATGACAACCGCTTCTTTCGTATCTTCATTTGTCAATAGATAGGCGTTTGTTTGGACAGGACCTAAATTGAAACTTTGAATTGTAAACAATGTCTTGTCAGCTCCTTGCTATATTAAAAGCCCGACAGCAGTTCTCTCAATTCAGACGTAATTCGAGCATGATAGCCCGTTCCCTCGCCGTATTGTTCGAGAATACGCTGTCTGACTACTTTCAAATTATCTTGATAATCCGGAGCTTCACGATCCGGGTTCTCTTCCTTGAATCGGATCATATGTGCCTGTACGTCACTTGGACGAGGTCCCCATTGACCGAGAACGTAACCGCCCGTATCAGCGAAGATGACGATTGGAACAGAGCGTCCGCCCATCGTCAGGAATTGATCCATAACCTCAGGGAACTGTTCCATAATTAAGACTTCCGTGTCAATGCTTGCTGCTTCCATAGCGCGGAACACAACAGGCACATTACGTACCGCATCTCCACACCAATCTGCCGCCAAGATTAAGCACCGGAGATCGTCCCGATATTGAAGCGATTCGAAGAACTTCTTCTCTTCTTCACTGGACCAAGCAAATTGATCATACCAGGAAATGAAGGCTTCCTTGTTCTTCTGCATGGAGTCGATAAATGCTTGTGGTGAAATTCCTTGACCTATCACATTCGCTACATGTTTGCTCATTTCGGGTTCCCCTCTCTTCGCTTGGATTTCATATATTTGATAACAAAATATAGGGTAAGGCCAGCAAGTGCAACCAAAATAAATGGCTGAACATAAGGTGCCGCCTTCTCATTAATATGTTCCCACTGATCTCCAAGCGCGTACCCCAAATAAACAAATAGGATGGTCCATGGGATTACAGCCAGCGTTGTCAGAAGCGTAAATTTTCCTACCGGCATCTTGGATATTCCTGCTGGTATGGAAATCGCGTGACGGACGACCGGAACGAATCGTGCAGAAAAGATTACGCCTGTTCCATACTTCTGGAACCACTCTTCCGACTTCTCAATATGGTGCTTGCGTATCAGGATGTACTTCCCGAACTTCTCCAAGAAGGGCCGCCCGCCATATCTGCCGATTGCATATACGATGAGTTGCGCAAAGACACCACCAATTGTGCCGAAAATAATCGCAGCGATAAAACTGACCTTGCCAATCGATACTAAATATCCGCCGTAGGCTAACACGATTTCACTCGGAATGACTTCAATCATGAGCCCCAGCATTATTCCCCATTCCCCAAGCTGCTGCACCCAATGAAGCAGCATATTGATCATATCATGTATCCATGCCATAGCTCGTCTCTCTCCCTTTTTAATTCCCAGCTTATTCTAACATATGGATCGCCATGACTCCAATCATGACTTTGGCTTGTTCGATCTTGATGCTCCTTACCCATGGGATAACACAAGTCATGCGCTACCCTGGCCATGCATACACTTGGACTAAGCACAAGCTTGTACCTTATATCTTCTCTAGTAATGGCTGCCTGCAAATGAAATGTTATGAACAAGCACTAATAAGTGATACTCAATTGGGCAAAGGAGGTTTCACAATTTGACACGTTTTTGGATTGTCTCTCGCAAACAATTGCGAATTGGTGCAATCGTCTTCTCCGCCATATTAGTAGCTGCAGCGTTCTGGCGCTATGAAACCGTGCGGTCGGAACGGGCAGTTGAGGCAGCACCTCAATCGACTCGAATTCTCCACATGGTTACAGGAGAGGTTAAGTCCAAACTGGATAATGGGAAAGAAATCGAAGTGTATCAATTTATTCCGGGTACCGTTCACGCCAAAGCCGGTGAGCGAGTAGAGCTTCGTATTCGCGGAATTAACGGAAAAAAGCATGATTTCGAAATCGAGAGCATGAATGTAAAAGGCAGCATCGAGAAAGACAAAGAAACCGTCATCACCTTTACTGCCAAAGAAGGCATTCATCGCATCGTCTGCTTAACCCATCCGGATATGCAGCATGAAGGCCCTATGGTAGGGTATATCGTAATCGATTCGAAATAGCGCGTGGCCACAAGGAACCTGGGTAGGATGCCTGCATATGATGAACATATATGCAGGAAAGGAGTCGTCATCCATTGAAAGCCCCGAAGGAGCCTCATACAAGGCCTCTCCCCACAGCCAGAAGAATTCGCCGTGCTTGCAACAATGAGTTGTATCGAACCATTAAGCGGATGAACGTCTGGATTCCCGAAGATCTCGTCAAACAAGGAGAAGAACTATACTATCGCAAAGTGATTGAGAACTTGATCTGGATTCACGAGAACGGTGCCAACCGCAAGAAGCTGTCCGATTGGTGGGACGAGACCGTCTGCGAAGAGCTTGCCGCACTGTGGAATGTAGATCAAGCGAAATTATCCTCCAGCTTCCGGCAAGCATTCGGAGGCTAACTGCTATAATCGCTCATGCAGGCTGTCGGTTACCATCCGTTCAGCCTATTTCTAATGTCCAGCAACCTACGGAGCACTCATAGACGCACCAATCGGATTCGAGTTATGATGTTAGAAAATGGACGCTAAGGAGGACTTCATCTTGAAAAATATCGTATGTGCACTAGCTTTGCCGCCAGAACTTCTAGAGGGCATTCGCCTCGCTGCTCCCGAATACAATATCATTGCTGGACGAGCTAAGGAGCTCGATCGAGACGTATTCCGACAAGCTGAAGTTATTTTCGGTTGGTCGCCTGCTATCATCGAGGAATGCCTCCATGATGATTCCCCGCTTCGCTGGATACAGCTGTGGACGGCTGGTGCCGATTATATTCCGATGGATACACTCCGCAAGCACGATGTAATGTTGACTACGGCGGGGGGTGTGCATCCCGTCCCGATGATGGAGACGGTATTCGCGATGCTGCTCGGCTTCACTCGCAATCTGCCACAAGCGATTCGCAACCAAGATCGACACGTATGGGACAGTAAAGGGAATTATACGGAACTGCTGGGCCAGACCATGGGGATTATCGGCATCGGTCAAATCGGGGCTGAGGTTGCACGAATTGCCAAGGCGTTCGGGATGCGTGTTCTAGGCGTACGCCGCTCCGTTCAACCGACTGATTATGTCGACGGCTTGTACACGTTCGAGCAGCTGAATGAAGTTCTATCTGAATGCGACGTAGTCGTCAACATACTGCCAAAGACATCTCAGACGATAAACTTATATGATGAAAATAGGTTCGCTGCCATGAAGCAAGGGGCACTGTTTATCAACGTTGGACGGGGTGCATCGGTGAAGACGGATGCTCTTATCGGCGCCTTGAACAGCGGTCACCTCGCAGGCGCTGGCCTCGATGTGTTCGACATTGAGCCATTGCCTGAGGATCATCCGTTATGGTCCATGGACAATGTCATCATGACTCCTCATATTGGAGGCAATACCGAGCAATTGAAGGAACGAGCTACGAAGCTGTTTATCGAGAATCTCAAGGCCTATATCGCACAGGGACGTCCTGCTCGCAGCATTGTCGATTACGACAAGGAATACTGAGGATGCTGATTATGGTGGCCGGGCTTGCGTTTGAACCTCGTGATTATTCTGTCAGCTTTCAGGCTGAGACAATCAACTTGCTTGCGAAAGAATACGCGCTGCTCGAATTTCTGTACCGAAATCGTGGCAAGGTCTTTAGCCGGGAGCAGCTGCTGGATCAGGTATGGCCAATGGAATATCCGGGCGAGCGAACGGTAGATGATCATGTGTATCGGCTCCGAAAAAGAATGAAACCATGGAGCGGAAAAGTTCAACTGATCACCGTGCGGGGACTTTGCTACGGCCTCACAATAAAAGAAACGCTGGGACTTGCGGTTCCGTCGCTGACGGATAGTGGATTGCAGAAGCAAATCGGGCAGTTGTTGGACACCTATCTCATGTTAGGGCAAAGCCAATCGATGTTAGCCCTTGTCAATCAGCAAGAGCTTCTTGGCGTGAATATCAGTCCCTCCCATCGAATGTTTCTGAGGTTTGTGCGGGCAGATCTGGACTGGTTTCTGGAAAGCAGTGCGGAGAACCCAGATAAATTATATTGGCTGCTGATATTTTACTACTCTTTTTACATGGAACCGGCAAAAAGTCTGAATTACTTTGAACGGACAATAGAATCGGGTATTTTGCCGTTTGAGATGCATCGTGAGCTGAAAGTGTTAAATATCCTCGGTCTTTATGCAGATAACGGTCGTGTTGAAGAGGATCTGCAGCGAGTGCAAGAAGCTTATCGGATCATTGAAAAGGAGCAAGGTAAGCTGGATACCTTCAAGGTTCATATTGCCATGTCGGAAATGCATATTCATTTGGTCGCAGGCAGTATCCAGGAGGCGGAGCGGTGCTCTAGGCAGATCGAAGACATGCTGGCTGAAGCTCCTTATTTGCGGGAAATCAGCGCCTACCATGGTTTAAGAGGGAAATTGCTGCTGCTTCAAGGCTGCCCCCAGGAAGCAGCAGCTGCATTCGAATATGGCCTTGAGGCCGGCGAAACGGCGCATCATGTACCGCTGCTCGCTCGGTTGATCGTTGGTACGCTCCATTTTTTGAAAACGTCATATAACGATTCCAAACTGCTGCGAACCTTCCAGACTCGATATAATGAGTTTGAACGGCGGTATAAGCTGGAGGCATATAAACAGCCTATAGAACAGATGATTGAGCGGATTTTAGGTTCTGTCTGATAATCCCCTGATATTTCTTCGTTAAAGTGAGAGTAATTCTGATTTAGCGGAGGAAAAATTCATGTCTACCACATCTGTATCTAACGGGCGCCAGACATCTATTTGGAAAAACCCGGTTTTTACTAAAATGTACTCGGCTTATGCAGTCTCATCTTTCGGCGAATGGTTCGACGTCTTTGCAATTGAGATTCTGGTGGCATACCGCTGGCATGCGGATCCGTTTATGATCGCCTTGATTCCGGTGATGATCGCTCTCCCCGGCATTCTGTTCGGATCTTTCGCCGGTGTAATCGCCGACCGCTGGAAGAAGGTCAATCTCATGCTGTTGGCCGATGCAGCCGAGACGCTGCTCACCATATTGCTGCTGTTTGTTCCCGGCATGTACTGGATGCTGCCTTTGCTTGCGTTTCGCGCCACAATGGGAGTATTCCGCGTTCCAGCGCATCAAGCGTTAACGCGCCAGGTAGTTCAGGAGAATCAACTGCTCAAAGCAACCTCGTATAACGGACTCGTTAATCAATTTTCCAAAATCGCGGGGCCCCTGCTCGGCGCAGTGGCTTTAACAGTGATCTCCCCACAATTATGTATTTTGGTGAATGCCATCACGCGCTTTTTCTCCTGCATCTTGCTATATACAATGCGGCATATCGATGAAAATGCAAAAGCAGAGAATCGGGAGAATTCTGATGACTCGGAAAACGGCGCAGGAACTAAGATGAACTTCGCCCAATTATGGAAGCAAGGGTGGGTATTGCTGCTGCAGCGCCGGATTCTTTTTAGTAGTTTTATCGTGAATATGATCATTATGCTGATTATTTTGATGATCGATTTCCAGTTTCCGACGTTGTATCGGGAAATTGCCCCTCATAACGAGTCTTTGCTTGGCTGGATGGTGGCTGCCACAGGAGTCGGAGCGTTTATCACCATCCTATTGCTGAACCGTCTTGGCAAAGTGAGGTATGGACTTGGGATCGGGGGAGGAGCCGCGTTGATTGGAGCTGCTTTTGGAAGCATGGGACTCTTAAGGGTGGATTCGCATGAAATATGGAGCATCGTCTTGGGACTTGTGATCGGTATTGGAAACGGGATGTCTATTGTGACTTATAACTATGTCCTACAGAAAGAAACTCCTGAGGGTATGACAGGCCGGATCTTTGGCATTCAAAATATGTCCGCCAGCACGATGATGGTAGGTGCGCCTTTAATCGGAGGCTTACTGATCCGTGGAATGGGTGTGAGCAATGTGTTTTTCTTGCTGGGAACAGTTGTCTTCATCATTGGCGTCATATGCCTGAGTTTTCAGCACGTATTATGGCCGACCAGGTTCCAATCAACGCAGCCGCAAGAAATGCAGGAGGTTTCCGGGTAGCGGTTTATGCAGATCAAAAGACTCCAGTATAGAGCCTGAAAATAAGCCAACTTCCCGTCTTATGGATGTCATTTTCATATTGTTTATCGTGCTGGCAACATTGACGTACTCGCTCCAGCGAAGGTACGTACCGCTGATTTCAACCGGATGCTGCGGGACGATGCTATTAATCTGATCGTACCGCCTTGGAGTGGCGAATATTAATTCAGCGGAAAGTTCAAATCGGCCTCTGTTCGCATTATCTGCGACGAGGCCGGTTTTTTCTTGAGTTGTTCGAGATTCCGCACCTATCGGCGTGCCGGCAGGCACAGCATGTTCAAAGTTCACCTTCAACTTCATGAGAAAAGTCCGGTATCCTGGTGACGTCAAATGAAGGCGACCAGCGCTCCGAATTCTGGTTAACGTCCATGAACTACTGTCCCCTCGTGATCAACGAAACGATCGAGCTGTAAGCCCGCTTCGCTTCCTCCGTCATTGCGAAACGCTTGCCGTTCGCAGGATTGCTCATGAGAAGGACATGATGTGCCTCCGCTTCATATCGCCGGAACATCTTGCCTGCTGCGTTCGCATATGCGGCCGCTTGAAGGCGATCTGCACTGTAGTGCGCCGCAAGCGACAGCTTCTCAATGGCTTCGGTCTGCAGCACGCGATCGAAGCGGTCGCTGCTAACCGCCGCCTCCCACCAAGCGGCGGCATCATCGGCGCGGCCAAGGCGTGCACTTGCCAAGGCGAGCGCACGGTAGAGCCCCTTGCCATCGCGTTCGTAGCGCAGCCCTTCCTGCAGAAGGGCAAGCGCCTCCTGCGGAGGCAAGGTTCGGCTCACGGCGATGCGAAGCGCCGTGTTCGCGGGCGCCCAGCGCAGCGCAGCCACTTGCTGCGCATGCGCGCGGGCCATGCCGACAGGGCCTGTGGCCTTGTCGGCAGCAGCGCTGGCGGCCGCGGCGAGCTGTTGTGCCACGAGGTGGCACGACGCGAGCACGATTGCGGCTGCCAGCGGAGCGGCAAGCAGCAGTGCCGCGAGACGCTTCCCGCGCTTCGTGCCTACCTGCCACAGCGCGAAACGCATCCTTGGAGAGCCATGATTGAGGCTCTCATCGTACAAGCCCAGCGTTAGCAGCAATGCGAACAGCAGCGTCACTAGCCCATACGACATGTCGAAATCAATCAGACTATGTGCAAGCAGCATCGCTGCGGCCAATCCGAATCCGGCATGCCGACGCCATGCTAGCAGCAATGCTGCTAATACTAACCCTATTGCAGGCATTGTAAATACCAGCCCTACATCAAGCAGCATATCCAGCACGCTGCCGTGCACTTCCTTGCCAACATACGGCTCGCTCTGTATGCGTGCAAACTGCTGCCGCCATGAATCTCCGCCTGCGCCGAACCAAAGATGTTCCTTCCACAGAGTAATTGCATCCTTATAGAACAATGTTCGCGCTCCTGCAGTAGCATAATGATCCGTAATCCGACTGCTTGCCCCTGTAGGCAGCAAGTGAATGCCTGCTATCATAAGCATTGGAAGTATGATGAGAATCAACCCATTTCGTAGCCAACGGTTCTGAGACAGACTCAGCATTACGCCGCTGAACAGTACAATTGAACCGATCCAAGCGAACCAAACAGGCATCGGCAGCCACCCATCCCCACTCTGCCACATCGAGGCACTCCATGCGGCCGCTAGGAAAGACCATGCTCCGAACCACAAAAACGTCGTCACGTACTCCGCACGATAGTCGCGAGCGCTCCAGATTCCAACCAGCAATACGATACCGAACACGATCCAGGATCCCCTTGATTCGGTAAGACCAAGGACGACCAAATGGGGAACAATCGGCACAGCCGCAAGCAGCCATTTGGTAGAGACAACCCGTACATGAACACTTCCACTCCGTTGGCTTCGAGCTTTAGCCGCCGCACAGGCTGCACCGTTCAAGTGCAGTAACGCGAACGCCCCGGCAAGTACACCAAGCGTATTCGGGTATTGGACAACCCCACCTAATCGAAATCCAAACGCCGACAATTCTGAATTCTGACTCACCATCACACCTGATTCATTCGGTATCCATCCATAGAGCATGCCAAGAGCGCTGCCACTGATTAAGAATCCGACTAACATGATTGAACCTGTAATGAGCCGCTTAGCCTGATCCCCCCCTCTGTGCAGCATAATGGCGAGCAGTATAATCCAAGCTTGCAGCATCGCGGTTCTTAGGATTTGCATCTCTGTGCCATATACGGTTGCAGGCCCTAACACCCAGCTAATGAAATATCCGATGAGCAGGGGAAGCGGATATATGAGTGGCAATGGAAGGACTGCATCCCACTTCCATGCGACAAGCATACATACAGAAGCTGCGCAGAGCAGGAGGGATAGCATTCCCACATCGCGATCATAGAACAGCCCCTGCTTCCATAACCCAACAAGAAGCACAGCGAAGATTATCCCGATTCCAACATACAAAACAACAAAATTGCCATGGCCATCTTGTTGTAAATCCACCTTCATCTGCACTCCCCCTTCTTTCCCGATTCTACCAATTCTATATTTATTATGATGGACAATCAAAAAGAAGGCCAACCCTTAGGTTGACCTTCTGACGATACTGCTTGTTATTCTGCGAGAATCGCCATCACGATCTTAGCGCGAACAAAATTATTGTCACCCTTCGTGAACAGCCATTGCTGCGCGTCCACAATCTGATAGGATGATTCGCCTCTTGCGGCAGCCAGCTCCTTCAATTCACGAATGACTTTCTCTTTGCCGGACAGTTCAATCGCTCGCTCCAGCGTGACCGTCGTTCCATCGAACAGATAGAGACCATACTGTCCTTCATCAAATCCTTTAGATTGGCCCTTTTGTTGATCAATGATGAATGTAAGGCTGCCCCCACTTGTCAGTTCTCCCTTACGAGCATTACCTGATGCAACCTTCTGTTCGAGCTCTGCATAGGAAGGCAGATACTGTTCAAATGGAGCCATGTAATACTCACCGGAGCCAGCTGGCATCACTTCAAAGCCGTTATCTACTTCTGGATAAGTACCGGCAATGCCAACTTCGCGCGGTTTGCTGATGTACATGCTTAATGTTCCATGCACAGGAATACCTTGTCGTTGATCATCCGCAGTAATCGTGATTTTCTCGATGCCCTCTGCGGAATCGGCTCTCGCACGCAACAACAGGTTATCCCCATTAATCTCGCATGAGACCAGGCCGTTTGCCGAGACTGCAGTAAAGAATAATTCATCATTGTCTAAATCCTCAAAATATCTTGACAGCTCAAGACTTGCTTCACCGCCAGGAGTCAAATGCAGCGTTCGATCGAAATTATTTTTCAGGCTGGGCGATCGATTGATTTTATAGTCCTTATAGTATGTAGCGGATATATCTTTACCGTTCGTATCTTTTATTGTTACTTTGAATACCCATCTAGTATCCACTGCGTTCTGAGCCACAGCGCTGAAAATATATCTTTTCTGATTAACAGGTGTTATATTATTGAATCCATTTCCAGAGCGAAGCTCGTTATAAGGTACCGGTAAGTTGGATCTCCAATCTACATTCTCAAATATATATTGGAAATCATTGATTTCAGAAGACCCCAGCTGCACATAACTTTCCTGTTCAGGTTCTCTAATCCGAGGAATAATATTACCCTGTGAGGGGTCGACTACCGCAACGACAAACTTATGATGAAGCACCGTTCCATCCCCTTGGGTCCATTTGAACTCGACCGTAGTCGATCCTGGACTATGCGGCGTCACCACGTATTCTTCGTTAGGTAAATCTACCTTTACTTCGGCAATTGCAGGATCAATGTTCACCACTTCCTGATACGTAACATTCGTAACAGATGGCTGAATTAACTCGGCCTTAATCTTCTGACGCCCTTCCTGATTCATTGCAACGTCTGTGAATACCTCAAATACCTTAGTCGGGTATCGATTATTTAGCCCAGCTGCTGACGTCGATGTTGGTAAGGCGCTTAATAGGAGCACGATGCCAAGACATCCGATTAATAAGTTCCTTACATGACGAGAAGCGCGCTTCAAGCTGCTCCCTCCCTCCCTTTCTCTCCTACCATTTCTATTCTATGTAATGGTGAAGTACATTGCTATTTTAGCATGTTATGGGCGAGCTGTTATTGAATTTTTTGATTTGCGATCAATATGTGATTTAATCTGTTCCCGCATAATAAATGCACGCAGGGACCGTTGTGCAGGATCACTGGTTACCTGAAGCTTGGCTCCATAGAAGATATCGTCTTCCCGACTCGCCATACGAGCAATCGTTAAGCGGCAAGGAACAGCAAATCCAAGCTGCAGTTCAGCCTCTAATTCGCTTCCTTCCACGAATGAAGCGTTCCCCTTAATGTTGAAACCGATCCCATTCAAACTAATATCTTCGATATGAATCGGTATTGGCGTCGGCGTAATTGCCATTCCTTCCGCCGGTCGTGGAGGCAGTACGTATCCATGCTTGCGTACCTCTATTCGCGGAAATAAGCGTTGATCTGTAAATTTACGCTGTTGATGCGGCGGATGAATAAGCATCAACGACCCTTCATGCCGTGCCACAGCCTGAGTATGGAAATTAAATATGCCTACCGGCGAATATATGGTCACCTTCAGCGCCTCTCCAAGTTCAAACCGCTCGAATTCTGGCAGTTCTACCTCCATGACATCTCCTTCTAAATAAGACAATACTCCCGTTGCAATGCAGTTGTCGCCCTCAAGCACTGTACGACTGTGCAAAAGCGACATTAACAAATGCTCTGGAGCATCCGTTACATAAGCTCCCGTCATTGACCGTTCAACCTCCTAGGTTCTTCGTTCGCAGTTTATCCCCTTGCTCCGCTTCGCTTCGTTTCACTATTCACGTTAATCTTGCTCTTGCTGTATGAAGATCGAGCCAGACATAGGCGTCCTGCTTGTTCTATTGCAACAACTCACTTTGCCCTGTTCTATAACCATGCAGCTATAGATTCTTTTAATGGGCATTGATTTGTTACTGTTCCTGTTCCATACTACCTTCCTTTATATATCGTCCAAAACGGAGGGAATTTGAAGAGAAGCATACTGCTGGATAGAGTCGCTCGACCAAGGAGTTCATGTATGTAGCTCACTAGAGAAGGAGCAGGCCCTACATTATGCGATGTAACGAGAGCCGCCCATATTCGTTGGATCATAACTAAGAACCAATTCAGCTTATGAGCCTGCCTATCCCCCACATCAAAAAGAACCCTCTACACAACGGAGAGGGCTCTAGCCTTAGATACTTATACTGTGCGCTTGCAGCCACGAGCTTCCAACAGCTCCTGCAGGGCATGCTCCAAGTACGGATCTGCGTTCAAAAACTGTCTGAACGTCTCATACTCGTTCCACATTTGCGGGTCAGTCTTTTCTACCTGCCCAGCAGGTTCTTCACCGCGAACCGCACGAATCAAAATATTCTTGGGTGTGTGCTCTATATCAATAAATTCGAGCAATTGTGTACGATATCCTACGCAATCAAGCAACTTCGCCCGCAGTCCATCCGTCGCCAAGGCACTGAAACGTTCCTTCAATATGCCGTGTCTCAACAAGGGCTCCAGCACGCTCTGCTCCACCTGACGGTTCAATTCATGCTGGCAGCATGGAACCGACAAGATAACTTGAGCTCCCCACCGTACAGCCTTGTTTAGCGCTGCATCTGTCGCGGTGTCACAAGCGTGCAGCGTCACCACCATATCGACCTCATCGGCACCTTCATATTGGGCGATATCCCCCATTTGGAAGGAGAGTCCGTCATAGTCAAGGCGCCTAGCAAGCGCCTCGCACCGTTTGATGACGTCCCGCTTCAAGTCCAACCCTACAATGTGAACCGGGAGCTTGGATTCTACATGCAGAAAATGATACAGCGCGAACGTTAGATACGATTTGCCGCAGCCAAAATCGATAATGCGGACCGTACGATTGCTCGGCAGATGCGGCAGCACATCCGCCACCATTTCGAGGAAACGATTGATTTGGCGGAACTTATCATATTTCGCTGCAATCACATTGCCTTCCTTGCCCATGATGCCCAGTTCGACCAAGAATGGAACCGGAACTCCCTCGTTCAACACATATTGCTTCTTGCGGTTATGTGACACTTCAACCTTGCGCACAACTGCCGCTTGCTTGCGAATCGTTACCTTGAATTTCTTGCTGATCAACACTTGGTAATCGCCTTCTGTTGTCCGCAACAGTCCCTGCTTGAATGTACTCTCGAATAAAGACATCACCTTCGCAGCCGCTTCTGTTAACGGGACATTATCATGCGTCACCTTATTATCATAATGATACTCGAACTGGATCTGAATCTGTCCGCGCAACTGCACCGGCTTGAGCAGCACCTTGGTGTAGCCCTCCTCAGGCTTGCGCCGCAGTTGGCTAAGCACTGCACTGCTTAAGATTTGTTCTGTAATCACTCGTTCAACTAACTCTGTTAATTGTTCCATCTGCTTATAACTCCTACCGTTCCATTTGCCATGCTGTACTCTTACTTACGTCTTCCCTGCCCGAGATGACCTCTTCTCGGCTTAATCCGCCTTCTAGAAGCGTCTCATCCGACATTGCATCAAGTCGTTCATAGAACTTCAACGCTTGCGTATATCGACTTGCTGCCTGCTCAGGATGATGCCGCTCTCCACTGTTCAACCACTCAAACAAAGAGTCCTCTGCTTCAGCCAGACGACCCTCCTTCTCAAACCAGCGCCACATCTTCTCCCTTAAGCGATTATCAATATGATAGCCTTTGATTACCTGATATATCGCTTCCATCGAGTCTTGAACCGGAAGCAGCCTCCGATCACTACCTTGCGAGGTCGCTTCCAGCAAAAGCTCGTACGACTTCATCAATCGCAGAATATATATTGTCTCGTCATTGTCAGTTCCCATCATGCTCTCACCATATCGCGGCACTTCGGCAGCGCCAAACGGCGACGACTCATCATCATGCCTGCTTCGTTCCCAATCCAACTTAGCCCGCTCATACAGTACAATCGCCAATGCTTGGATCTCATCTGCATGCAGCCGCTCTCCCGTCCGGAACAGTCGTATGATGTCCTCTGCCGGAAGCTTGTCAGCCAGTTCCCCGCTAATCCGAAAACGGCGCTGCAACAATTCATCCCATTCGACAATCAGTTGCTCACGCTTCTTCTTTTCCTTTAGTCCAAGCGCTTGACCAAACATACGAGTCATCTCTTCAATTAACCGGAGTAAATAATCACGTTGGTGCATCACCATCACCTCGGCCGTATTTTAGATTGAAAGACAAGGTAGGAATAAATCATGGGGACAAAGACTGATACCGCTATTACAAGTAAACCGATATATCCACCCCAGTGGAGGGGCAGCAGCCATGCTCCAGCACATGCTAGTAAACCCGATATAAGCCACACCTTGCCGGCCAGACGATGCGTTTTGCGCCATACCTGTTCGTCTGCAAGCGTCCACGGCGTACGGATACCGAAAAAATAGTTGAACCGCACACGTCCAAACATGTTGCCAAGGAACATCCACAACAATCCGAGCGTAGTTAATATCAGAGATTGCACCGGAAACCCGTTAATTAGATGATAGCCGATCACGACGCCGAATATAGCTTGCAGGAACACAGACAATGCCCAGCCGAACCATATGTATGTGGATTCGAATTTCTTGTAATTGTGCTGCTGCGGATCTGCACGTCGAATGAACGGCAAAAGTACGGGGATCAGTATTAAGATAGCAGAGAATATGATAAAAACTATCGTCTTCTCCATTGTCCCGTCAGGAGCGCCATAGTAGTTGAAATGGGATACAATCCTCTCTGGAAGCTTCGGATATGCCAGCCACAACAGTCCAGCTACAATCACGTTGTACACAAACAATACAAGAAATGCCCTTCTCTCCAGACTGTGATCCAGTAGTTTCATTAATCATCCATCCCTCGCTTCCCCTGGTATGAAATGATATCAAGAAACCAGCCGAGAGCCTCCTGCAATACGGTTGTATTGAGTGAGTACCATATATGCTGGCCTCGCCGCTCATCAAGAATGAGCTTCGCTTGCTTCAACCCATTCAGATGATGAGAGATGCTTGGCTTCGTCATATTAAAGTGATCGGCGATGTCTCCTGCCGTCATATCCTTATCCTTCAACAAGGTTATAATCTGTCGCCTAGTCGGATCTGCAAGTGCTTTAAACGCCTCATTCATGTCAAAGCCTCGCTTCATGTACATAATATTCGGATTCAGACATCCAAAAAGTAAGTCAAGTATAGCGAAAAAGGGGAGCTTCCTCAAGTGAAGCTCCCCTAGACGTGGTCATCCATATCATCGTTGTCCCTAATACATCAGAACACTTCTGCTGCCTCTTACTGAAATACATTAGCTAAATAGGTGTGCAGCGCATCCGCAAGTGTCGCTGGCGTCTCCATCATACTCATATGACCCGCCTTCTCTATCGTAACCTGCGAAATATTGTCCCCGCTCGCCGTAAAGGCTTTATCTGCTGTCACAATCTGATCGTGCTCTCCCGCTACTAACAGCACGGGTAACTCAGTTCCTTGCAATACCGAAGTCCGATCAGTTCGCTCTCTCATCGCAAGCGCTGCTCCAGCAGCTCCTTGCGGCGGTGTGCAATATCCAATCTCCTTCGCCCTGCTCACCTGCAAGGCATGCTCTTCAAGATGCTGTGGCGCGAACAGCTTCGGGATTAATCCGTCCACAACAGGAACGATACCCTGCGATTGCAGCTTCTCGACAACGGCCAAGCGATTCTGCTTGCCCTCTTCGGTATCCGGCAAGCTCGTGGAATGGATCAGCCCGAACCCATGCAAGCGGCTGCTATAGCGCTGAGCGAACGACAGCGTAATATATCCACCAAGAGAGTGACCAAGCAGCACAAATTGCGATAGCTCGAGCTTATCGGCAAGCGCAAGCACATCGTCAGCCATTTGTCCAATGGTATATGCGCCTACAGGTGAATCTGACTTGGCATGACCTCGCAAATCTGGAGCAATGACGCGATAGTTCTGCGCCAGCATCGGCATTATCGCTTCCCAATATTTCGAACTTCCACAATAGCCATGAAGCAATAGGACAGCAGGACCTTGTCCTTGCTGTTCTACATTCATCGTAAAGTTAGCATCCACCTGTATTCTTGTCATCGCTTATCCCTCTCTCCTTCTGGTACGTTCTCAAATTCGCAAGCCTTCATTTTATGCAGAACCTGCCGAAATATGCACCTTTAATTACCATTACACAAAATTTTCAAAAAAGCTTGTCCAAAGCATTCTTTCATTCCAAAAACATCCATACATATATAGTATATTACACTACCCATAAATGCCTGAATCAGCAGCCAACTCCAAGCATTGCCCGCACCAGTAATCTGCGATATGGAATAGAGGGGGGGTGAACAATATGCAAGGGTTCGAACTTTTCTTTGCCACGAGTGCATTTATTCTCGGGTTAGTTCAGCTCATCATCAAGCTGACGGACCGGGAAAGTAAAAAATGATCCGTTCCCCCAGAACGGATCGGTACAGCTTAACACGCACATCTGTATGAACCCGAATGATGGAGGCGGAGGGCGATCCGGCTCCATCTTTTTTTGGCCCACGACATCATTTGTATGGAGGTTATTCGGTATTTATGCTTGGCTCGGGAAGAAATGATTCGATGATAGCATCCGCTATTTCGTTCGCCATCTTCATGACGTGATGCAAGGAAGTCGTCTGCAATGTCCAATACGGCTTCGGGCCATTCACATTCACGACACAAGCAATGCTGTATTGACCCACTTCCGGCATAGCTAAGCCGACCGATTCTGCTGGCTGTAAGGAGGAGTGGCTGACCAGATATTGTCCTACGGAGCCTGGATGTCCGAGGCAAGCATCGATTGCAACCGTCACAACATGATCCCGCAGCGCAGATAACCGGGATTGCAAATTCGTGGCATCACATGGCTCTTCCATCGTCCCTACCACCTGCAAGCCATGCTGCGCAAGTCGGGTGCCAACCAAGGGTCCAAGCGCATCTCCTGTGGATCGGTCGGTACCGATGCAGACGAACATAACGTCCTGACCTTGATGCTTGTCTGCGACTTGCCGCAGCCAATCTTGGAGACGATCTATCGTGCAGCGCGTTCTCTGGCCGCTCTGTTCGTATACCTTATTCATACTGCCGTTGACTTGCATGGGCGGAGAGCTCCTTCTGTTCTTTGTACTTCTTGATCAATCCTACTTCATAATTCATTCTGCTGCATGATTCAATCTGCTTCATGATTCACATTCTACTGTACAATTCCACTGATGCCAAGCAAGGCACAATAAGGAAGGAAGCATAAGAAATGCCTCGGAGACGAACATTGAATTAGGCGAGGATATCGTTTTGTTTCCACTGCTTTCGTGATACAATACGGACATGTTGAATAGGACGTTATCGCAATAGCGTCTAAGGAGGAGAACCATGGTTTCCAATGAAAGAACGCAAGCCAATGTAGAAATGATGATTGATGTGATCAAGGATAAATTGAAGATGGCTACGGCAGCAGCGATGCAGTCCTCTGCGTTCTCCGTAGAGCAATATGACGACATCAAGGATATTTACGATATCATTATGAGCAAGCCTGCTTTCAGCATCAGTGAAGTAGAGGCGATTGTCTCTGAGCTCGGCAAATTACGCCGTTCCTAACACTTTGTCGTATCGCATCACCAGTTGCAACCAAACGAAAAATAGCTCCTAGCGCACAGTGCATAAGCAAAGCGGCTCGGGAGCTATTTTTATTTATACCGTAATTGTATTGAGCGACGACCGCAAAGCCCGCAGACGTTCAGGGTCAATTGGTGCTAGGGCATGACCGCCTATGCGTACATTCGATCCAAAATGAACCTGCTTCACTCCTGCTTCCCTTGTGAAATCAACCACTGTCTCCGCGGTCAGTCCACTGCCAGCTAAAATCCCCAGATTCGAGCCAGCAGCCTGCCGCACCATGGACTGGATACACGCAAGGCCTTGCAGAGCGCTTGGCTGACCGCCCGATGTCAGTACAGTAGTCACCTGTGGGTAAGCAAGCAGAACATCCAAGGCTTGTAGCAGATCGGCAGACTTATCGATCGCGCGATGGAAGGTCAGCGGCAAATCGCCGGCTGCCTCCAACACTCTCTCAAGCAGATCAACGTCTACCTTCCCTTCCGGTGTAAGCGCGCCAAAAACAATAGCATTCGCTCCAGTTTCACGTAACAAGCGAGTATCGCGCACAATTGTTGCTCGATCGTCAGCATCATACACGAATGAACGGCTATGCGGCCGTACCATCACATTAACCGGAATACTTACGGAAGCTATAGCCTCTTCAACGAGCCCGAGACTAGGGGTTAGTCCCCCTTCTGAAAATGCAGTAATCAGTTCAATGCGATCTGCTCCATGCAGCGCCGCTTCCTTCACCTCTTGCACTGTCGTACCGATAACCTCTAAGAGTATGGGATTCATTAGCTCACCTCTTCTATGATGTCATACTACAACGAAATTGCGCATCATACCGCTCACTTCAATGCTTGAAGCTGAAATACCGTCTTCTGTTCTCCGACCACACGGCCGTTGTCGTTCCGAATTGTGCCTGGGAACACGCGACGAATACGCTCAATTGTCGACTTCTCCTCATAAGCAATCTGTTCGAGAATCGATGCAACAATATGCGCCCATTCCTCATCTGAACCATCCGCTACCTTGAAGGCGAAGCCCAGACCTTCACGACGAAGTCCGAAGGCAAATATCCCTTTGAAGCCGCCCTTGGCTATGATGTTCTTATCTTCCATCAACAGCGAGTCAACCCGATTCGTACCGCCAACTAATAATGGATGCTCCTGCATTGCATTGCGAATGCGCTCTGCAGCCTGGCGAGTCGGTTCATCCTTAATAAGCTCTGGGCAGGCGATCTTCACATACGCCGTTGCGAGTCCTTGAAGCGGAAGTGCATACACCGGGAAACCACAGCCATCTGTACCTGCATGCATCTGTTCTGGATCAACACCTGCCATCTCGCCGATTGTACGTGTAATCTCTTGCTGTGCGGGATGTTCAGGTTCCGTATAAGTCGCCAGATCCCAGCCCATCATATGGCTCCATGCAAGGACGCCGAAATGCTTGCCAGCACAATTATGATACGCTCTCCGGCGTTCTCCTCCATCGCGCAAATACTGCTCTTTCACTTCTTCGTTCAATGGAAAAGAGGGCGAGCAAATCAAATGATTCTCTTCAAGTCCCGCACACTGCATAATGTGTTCCATCGTATCAATATGAATGGATTCTCCTCGATGAGACGCTGTCATCAACGCTAAATCTCGAGTTTGCAGCCCATAATGCTCAAGTGTCCCACTGCGAACAACAGGGATCGCCTGCAGTGGCTTGCCTGCCGAACGCAGGAACATCGGTGTATATATATCTCCGAGCGCATATTGAGGCTGCAGATGGCGATCGACACCACAGATTGCACCACGATGCTCGCACTCCAGCCAGCCATTACGTGTTTCCTCCACTAGACGTTCATTCATGTTCGTCTTCCTTTCATTTCTTCCAGTTGCAACAAAGCATGGAAATATGTTATTGATATTACATATTTACCTTTTGTCCATAATTCGTGCTTTAAGAAGCATCAGCGGACATCTTGTAATGTAAACATACACCTAAAGGAGAAGTGTTGACAACTGTGAAACAACAATATCGGGGCGTTACGCCAGAAGCAAAACGCAAGTTCGCACTAAATCTTCTAGGGGGAGCTGCCGCGACACTTATCTTGGCTATCGTTTTCTTTTTTATCACTAGAAGTGTTCTTCTGAATCAAACGACTGACTTCGATCGCTACGTAACGGATACGGTACGCCAAGCAGCCTCCCCTACCTTAACAACTGTCGTCACATGGATCACCCATATCGGATCTAGCCGTGTCGTTGTACCATTGGCTGGCATACTTATTGTACTCCTTGCCTTCGTGTACAAGCGCAGATGGGACGCCATAAGCCTTCTGACTGTCTCGCTGGGAGGCGCCTTGGTCAATGAAGGCCTGAAGATCTGCTTCCAGCGGGCAAGACCAGACTGGGAACACTGGGTCGTTGAAAATGGCTACAGCTTTCCAAGCGGTCACTCCATGGTTAGTACTGCCTTCTTCGGCATGATTGGATATTTAATATGGGTTCACTTAAAAGAACAGGGCAAGCCTGCCGGATATGTGCTTGTGCTTACGGTATTACTTATTGTATGCATCGGGCTTAGCCGCATTTATTTGGGTGTTCATTACGTAACCGATGTGCTGGGCGGATACACGGCAGGTGCAATCTGGCTTCTGTTTACCATTATGGCGATGCAGTGGCTGAGAGACCGCAAGAGAAGCGCTCGATAGGTACAGATAATGGGTGCCTCTGTTTCAAACCTCCTAAAATTGTGTAATCCTCTAGTAAGACTTTCGACTACACACAAAAGGAGAGGTTAGTATGAGTCAAAACACAGAATGCAATAACGCAAAAATGGATTGCAACACATTTGTAAAGGGACTTCTCATTGGGGGCGCGATAGGAGCGGCTGCAGCTCTGCTGCTTGCGCCGAAATCCGGACGCGAGCTGCGCTCAGATATAAGCGATAAGGCACAGCAAGTAGGCGGCAAAACAAAAGAAATGGCGACAGATCTTGGATCCCGCACAGCTGAAACCGTAAAAACGGTTGGATCAAAAGCGGGTGCAGTCGTTAGCAGCGTGAAAGAAGCATCCAAGGAGTTCGCTGCAACCGTAAAGGAAGCAACAGCCAACACTGCAAATCAGTTGAAGGAAGCATCTGCAGACGTAGCAGAGGAAATTGCGGACGAGTTGAAGAAGGAATAGTGAACGGTATCTAATCTTTCATGAGAATTGCATCTATACCATCATAGCAGACACAAAATGAAGATGCTGTCTATACAGACAAGCATCTTCATTTTTTCTACGAAGAATTATTCGATGTCAATATATTCTTAAGTTTCTCCGTTGCACGCCGCTGGATGCGCGATACGCTCATTTGGGAAATGCCGAGACGATCCGCAGCCGAGCGCTGTGATAATCCTTCATTAAATATAAGTGCCAATACATTTTGTTCTTCCGGCTTGAGTTCCTTCATAGCCTCCATCAGATCCATCTTGCGTTCCACCGATTCATAATCGTCGGCTTCAGAGCGAATCAGCTCTCCCAATGTCGCAGCACTCTCATCCTGCGATAATGGGGTATCTAAGGAGACGTAATGATAGCACTCTCGACCGGCTAGAACTTCGACAGTTTCTTCGACGGACAATTCCAACTTCTCCGCAATCTCATTTACATTAGGCGACCGCTCAAGCTTCATTGTCAGCTCATCAATGGTCTGCTGTACGAGCGCACCTTTTTCCTTAATCCGGCGTGGAACTTGTATATACCATGACTTGTCCCGCAAGAAGTTCTTCATATGCCCAATCATACTTTTCATCGCATAAGCTTCGAACGGAACACCTAACGAACTATCGAATTGCTTCAATAAGCGAATCAATGCCATATTGCCGACCTGCATCAAATCTTCATACAAGTCCGGACGGTTGCGTGAAATCTTGCCTGCGGCCATCTTGACCATGGGATCGTATCTCTGAATGAGGATCGTTGCAATCTCATTATCATTTGTAGCTTGATATTCATGTATGAGCCGTGTTGCTTCCTCGGATGAATGTTGTTGAGGGACAGCACTCATAGAAGTTCCCCGCTTCGCTGCAGGCGCTTCTTCATCTTCACAACGGTGCCGTGACCATCGACGCTCATCACTTCAACCTCATCCATCAACGCCTGCATTAAATAAAATCCAAGACCACCGGCCTGAATATCTTCAAGCTGCTTGTCATGCAAGCCTTCCACCCCACTGGTCTTGCTTGCTGCATCAAAGCTCGCTCCCTCATCCTGTACGATGATCCCAATCTCATCCTCAGCAACCTCAAACAGTACTTCAACGACTCCACCCTGCGAATCATACGCATATAGCACTGCATTATTGCAAGCTTCCGAAATCGCTACCTTCATATCTTCTATATCCTCATAGGAGAATCCGATACGGCTTGCGATGCCATACAAAGTCAACCGTGCCAACTCCACATATTCGGCTTGTGCTGGCAATGATAACTTAACGCGCTTCCATTCTCTTGCGTGTTCCATAATTCTGATTCAGTCCCTTTCATCGTTCATTTGTTAGGCTTGTGGGGTCAGAAATTTCGAAATACCTGTCATATCAAATAGTTTTTGGACATGTGTCGGTACATTTACAATACGGAAAGCTGACTTCTGCTCATGACGCATCTTCAATATCGAGATCAAGATTCCAATCCCTGTGCTATCAATATACGTCAGCTCTTTCAGATCTAAGGTAAGCTCTGTGTTCGCATCGTTCACAATCGGTTCCATCGTGGAACGAAACTCTTTCGCTGCTGCCAAATCCAAATCTCCACAAGTCTGGACAATTACTTGTCCCTCTTGCTGTACCGTCTTAACTGCAAACTTTTTTCCGTTCATCATGTTCCTCTCCTATACATAGGTAAACTTGTTAAATGTACTTTATTGGTAAATAACCTTCATCATCTAAATCGAAACAATGGGAAAAGAATGCGACGGCTACTCGCCACATTCCTTCAACCATACGTCAAATGTAAATAGGGCCCCTTCTGGTACCGGTATGGCACGAATATCCCCGTCCATCAATTGGACAAGCGACTTGCAAATGGCAAGCCCCAATCCACTTCCGCCATACTTGCGGTTCATAGAAGAGTCAAGCTGTGCGAATGGCTGGAACAGCCCTTCCATCTTATCGACTGGAATACCGATTCCTGTATCCCGTACATCGAACTGGACATGGAACTTATTGCCTTCCCCCGTGCGCTTCGTTTCGATAATGGACACATAAATGCTGACATTCCCACGATTCGTAAATTTGACTGCATTTCCTACGAGATTAATAAGGATCTGCCTGACGCGCAGCATATCTCCATACAATAACGATGGCACATCCTCATCCATTGAATACGACAAGGTCAAATCCCGCTTATTCGCCTCGACCATGAACAGCTCATAAACTTCTGTAATGAGCGAGTTCATATCGAACGGAAATTCTTCTAATTCCAGCTTGCCTGATTCCATCTTGGTGAAATCAAGAATATTATTAATCGTCCTGATCAGTGTATCGGCGCTCTTGCGGATCAACTCCGCATAGTTCGATTGCTCACTTGTCAGCTCAGTGTCGAGCAGCAGATCAACCATTCCGAGCACCCCGTTCATCGGCGTTCGAATCTCATGGCTCATCATTGCTAAAAACTGTGTTCTAGCAAGTGCCGCACGCTCCGCTGCTTCCTTTGCAGCTGCCAGCTCACTGTTCATCCGCTCAAGTTCCTTCGTCTTCTGATGGAGAAGCATCTTCTGCGCCTGCAGCCGCTTCTGTGCCAGGAATATACCAACGAAGCTATGAATCTTCGACTTCAAAATATGGGGGACGAATGGCTTGACCATATAGTCAACCCCACCCGCTGAGTATCCAGCAAATAAATGCTCGGTTTCCTTATAGTTCGCGGATACGAATATTATCGGAATATTCTTCGTCTTCTCGCGAGCCTTAATCCATTTGGCCGTCTCGATCCCATCCATGCCTGGCATTTGAACATCCAGCACAATAACGGCGAATTCCTCTTTCATCAAGTGGCGCAAAGCTTCCTCGCCTGAAGTAGCCTTGACCAAGCGATAGCTTTCCTCGGACAACACGGCCTCAAGTGCAAGTAAATTCTCGCGCCTATCGTCAACGAGCAAAATATTGATTGGTTCCAAGGTGTTCACAATTGTGCCTCCTATCGTATTTTACGATAAATCTTCTCGTTACGATCGATCTCCTCGTATTGAGATTCTCTCCCTGTAAAATGCAAGGATTCCTTGCCTCCGACAATAAGCACACCTAGTGGCGCCAAGCTCTCATAGAAAAGATCATGAACCCGGTTGCGCAGCGGCTCATTAAAATAAATCATTACATTGCGGCATAGGATGACGTTAAATTCATTAAAGGATCGATCTGTTGCCAGGTTATGCTCTGCAAAAATTACATTTTTACGCAAGTAAGGATGAATGACAACGCCCTCTCCAGAAGCCGTATAATATTCGGAGAAAGAGCTTGTCCCGCCCGCCTCCAAATAATTTTTGGTGTATGTGCGCATTTTGTCCATCGGGCATACGCCTTCTTTGGCTTTTTGCAGCGATAGCGGATTCATATCGGTTGCATACAGCCTGGTCTTCTCATACAGCCCTTCCTCATGAAGCAGTATCGCCATGGAGTATACTTCCTCTCCTGTCGAGCAACCCGCATGCCATATCCGAATATACGGATACGTACGCAGCATAGGGACGACCTGTTGACGAAATGCCAAGAACATGGAGGGATCCCGGAACATTTCGGTAACGGGGATCGACAGGCTGCGGACAAAACGCTGCAAGCATTCCCGATTATAGAGTACTCGGCCCTGCAGCTCCGAAATCGTGTCTACCTTTTCCTCATGCACTTGATGCCAAATGCGCCGTTTGAGCGAAGGATACGCATAGTCCCGGAAATCATAACCATAAACTCGATAAACCCCTTCTAACAGCAATTCAATCTCAATGCGTTCTCGGTCCGAATCCTGGGGCCTTCTTCTCTCATCATGTAAACCGAGCCCGTTTCCGTTCATATCTTATCCTTGCTCCTTCATTCATCATGTCAACATATTGCTTACCTGTTATTTATATAACCATACTCGCATCAATGAAAGCAGCTGTTCCGTCTGAAATGGCTTGCTGACATAGTCTGACGCTCCTGCCTCAATGCACTTATTGCGATCTTCTTTCATCGCCTTCGCCGTCAGTGCTATGATCGGCAGCTTCTCGAATCGAGGCTGTTCGCGAATGCGGCGCATCGCTTCATAGCCATCCATCTCCGGCATCATCATATCCATGAGAACGAGGTCGAAATTCTCTTCCCCATCCAATGCTTCAAGTGCTTCGCGTCCATTTTCAGCATACACGATATTCATATCGTACTGCTCTAGCACGCTTGATAGCGCAAATACATTGCGCACATCATCATCGACGAGCAGTACCCGCTTGCCTGACAGCAGCATATCACTTGGTCCCTGGTTTTCTTTTTCATCGCTTAGCTGAACTTCCTCCGAACGCTTCAAGAGAATCATCGTTTCTTGCAGCAGACGTTCAGGAGACTTCACATCCTTAATAATGATGCTCTGTGCACGCTTTTTCAGTTCCGTCTCTTCCTTCGCATCCAGCAGTTTGCCAGTGTATACAATGATCGGGATACGACGGATTCGGGAGTGGTGACTAATTTCATCCATTAATTCAAAACCTGTCATATCAGGAAGCAGCAAATCCAGCACCATGCCGTCGAACTTCTCTTCCCCGAGTACCTTGAGTGCTTCCGTCCCGGTAGAGACCGCGGTAACGGCTACGTCCGCTCCTTCAATTAAGGCAATTAGAGACTGTCGCTGCGGACCATCATCTTCAACGATCAGCAGCTTCTTCTCTCCAAATGGCCACTTATGTCCGTCCACTTCTTCAGAAACAGCGACTTCCTTGAGCAACGCTTCTTCCCAAGCAGTAAGAGGCATACCCTCATGGTTCGCAGATACCTGCGGCAGATGAGGCTTGACGAGCTTACTGCGTTCCTCTGATGTATGCCCCTCTTCGCCCTCTACGGTTAGTGCCGCTTGGGCTTCTGCGATCGCCTTTTCATACAAAGCAACGGTGGAGTTAACTGGAATTGATGAAGGCTCTACCGCCTTCATCGGAAGGAAGAAGGTAAACGTACTGCCTTCCTTCTCTCGACTAACCAGCTGCAGCTTGCCGCCAAGCAGTCTTGCCAACTCTCGGCTGATGGACAGACCGAGCCCTGCGCCGCCGTAATTTCGGCTAGTTGTACCATCCAACTGCTGGAACGCTTCGAAGATCAAATCTTGTTTATCTTTCGGAATGCCGATCCCGGTATCTACAACATGTATCGCCAAATAAGGCTCATCCGCTTCCTGAAGCGGGGAAGGCAATTGCTCCGGCTTCGCCTTCGCAATGTGAAGGGTTACTGAGCCCTTCGTTGTGAATTTAAATGCATTGCCAATCAAATTGCGTACAACCTGCTTCACTCGATGCCCATCAGTTACTAGGGAGCTTGGCAGATCTGGATCTATCTCTACCTTGAACTCAAGCCCTTTCTGCTCTGCAATTGTCTCAAAGCTGTCGCTCATAAAGGAGGCCAATTCGCTCAAATAGACAGTTTCAAAATTCAACTGCATCTTGCCTGCGTCGATCTTGGACAAATCCAAGATTTCATCAATCATTTTAAGCAGATCCGAACCGGACATGTTAATCGTACGCGCATACTCGACCTGCTTCTGTCCCAAGTTCCCTTCCTTATTCTCCGCCAGCAATTGGGACAGCACCAGCAGGCTGTTAAGCGGAGTACGCAGTTCATGAGACATATTAGCGAGGAACTCAGACTTGTACTTCGAAGCCAAGGCCAACTGCAATGTCTGGCGTTCCAATATCGTTCGCGCCCCTTCGAGCTCTTCGTTCTTCTCTTGGGTTGCCAGCATCTGTTCTTCCAGCGCACGTGTCTTCGCGATCAGTTCCGTATTGTAGTGTTCCAGTTCTTCCTGTTGACGCTGGAGCATCTCCTCAGAACGCTTCAATGCTTCTGTGTGCGATTCCAGATGCTCGTTCGAGCGCTTCAATTCTTCCTGTTGTGTCATCAGTTCCTCAGACTGGCATTGCAGTTCTTCGGTAAGCGCCTGTGACTCACGCAGCAATTCCTCTACACGCAAGCGTCCAGAGATCGTATGCACGATGACCCCGAGCTTCTGTGCGAGCTTTTCGAGCAGTCGATGCTGTACAGGTGACATCTTCGTCAATGATGCCATCTCTAACACCGCAATCACTCTGCGTTCGAACATAATCGGGAATAAGATAAGCTCAATCGGTTGAGATTGACATACGCCCGATTCAATTCGAATGGAGCAATCCTTCATGTCGCTTATAATGATTGGCTTCTCATCCACGACACATTGACCGAGCAGGCCTTTCCCAACAACCATTGTTCGCTCAGCCTTCAAATCGTCAGTAGCTGCATAAGTACCGAACAGTTCGAATACATCTGGTTGATCCGTCTCATTTCGAATATACAGGGCGCCATATTGTCCACCAAGTGTCGGCACGAACTCGCTAATGAACATCTGCCCAACCTGATTCAATGTAGCGGCTCCATTCAGAAGCTCTGTAACACGTGCTGCATTTCCATCGATCCATGCCTGCTCTTCTTGAGCCTTCCGATACAATTCCTCATTCTTCTTGCGTGCTTCCAAGTCTTCTGCCATCCGCTTGAACACTTGAATGACTTCTCCAATCTCATCATTCGTATGCGGCTCAAGCTTACGTACAATACGAAGCCTTCCACGGGCAAGACTGCGCATCATGATGGACATCGTATTCAAATTCCGTGTCACACTCGGGATGACCCACAACATAATCGCGCAGGAAACGACAAGCCCCAGCACCATGATACCGGCCGTCAAAGTAATCGACTGCTCGTAATGCTTCTTCGCTTCCAGCACCTGATTGTCAATCGACATCTCATGATGATTGGCCAAATCGGCCACACTGTTTTTCAAGTTGCGTTGATATTCCAATCCCTCTTTATTTCGCAATGCGTTGGCTTCTTCATATTTATTCTTGGTGGTGAGCTCTACTGACTTGTTGACGAATTCGTCGTACTTGTCCCAATCGCGTATCGCCAGCTCGATGAGCTTCTTCTCTTGCGCCGTTGAATATTGTGCCGTCAACTCCCTGAACGATTTAACAATATCATCACGGTAAACCTTCCCTTTTTGCAACAGTTCTTCGCCGTTAACATTCGGGTTTAGCATATCGGTCACCAGCACGCTGGCGATATTGTCCATGTCGTCCCGAATCAAAAAGGCAAGTTCCACTTTGCGGAAGCTGTCCGTATAAATCTGATCCAGATCCTGCTGCAAGCTGCTCATGCGATCATAAGACACCCAGCCAAGTCCGGATATGATAAGCATGAACAGAACGAAGCCAGCGATTAATTTCGTGCGTAACTTCACTGTCTGCTCCTCCTTCTAAATCAATGAACATCCACCCAAATCAGACACTTGTCATCCTCACTGTCCTCATCAGAACCAGGTGCAAACAGCTCGTCCCATGAACTGCTCTGCAACGTCTTCTCGTGTCGAAGAATATTGGCAATGCGCTCCATAGCCTCTTCCACGCTGTTGCCTGCCGTTTCCATTAACCCATCCGTATACATTGCAATTCGAGCACGTGAGTCGCATTTTACTTCTTTGGTCTCTACTTCAAGCTCTGGGAACATGCCTACTGGATATCCGGTAGATTCCAAGGTTATGAGCTCACCGTCCTCCATCATGACAACGCCAGGAGGGTGTCCTGCGTTCGCATACTGGATGCATCCCTTGTTCGTATCAACAACCACATATAATGCAGTCATATAATAGAGCATTAAATTCCCGTTCATATGAAGCTGATGGAATTTCGTATTCAATCGCTTAAGCACAAGATCCGGCTGTTCGATCTGCATAACGGCGTCCCGTAGAACGGAAGCAATGAACATACACAGCAGCGCAGAGGATACGCCGTGCCCCATAACATCGATTATGATAATTCCATATCTGCCTTGGCCCAGCGGGAACCAAGCATACAGATCTCCCGCCAGCTCCTCAGAAGGCTGATATAGTGCCTTGATCGTAATATGTTCATCTTGATAAGGCTCTGTCAACACAGAGCTCTGCACCTTCGCGGCCAAGCTTAATTCATCGCGAATATGGCGATCACGTTCCTTATGCCAATCCTTCTCCCGCTTCAAGCGCAGCGCTAGCCGGATTCGAGCCAGCAGCTCCACCCTGTTAATCGGCTTCGTGACATAATCAACCGCACCCGCATCCAATGCCTCTGCGAGCATATTGGAATCCCCAATCGCCGTTACGATAATAATCGGAATGTCCCGAAGCTCAGAGTATTGTTGGATCGTGCTGCAAGCTTCCAGTCCATCAATCTCCGGCATCATCATATCCAATAAAATAAGATCAATATCCGGTACATACATAGGCCCAAGAGGCCCATCCATCCCAAGAACTTGATACATCTCATGGGCTGACGAAGCAGTCTGCACTCCGTCATAGCCAGCTTTACGAAGGATTTCCCGAATGAGCATGACATTCGTCGGATTGTCATCAACGACGAGAACGTTCATCATACTCTCCTCCCCTCATCGATTATGATATAGTTCGTGCCTTTTCGACATAGCCCCCCATAATTCCCAACTACCACTATACCGGAAAAGGCCAAAGAAGATCATCTCTTTTTGTTACTTGCCTGTGAAAAAAAACGAGAGCCGGTTAACCAAACTGTTAACCGGCTCTCCCGCACTATGCGCGCTGTCTCCACAATTGCCACAGCTTCGTCCCAATATCGACCCATTCCTTCCAATCCTGCTGTTGGCTAGCTGTGGAATGGGAATGGCTTTGTCCCTGCGGTGATTGTTCACGTTCTTGCTTATGCTCGGCTTCACCCAGTGGCTCCTGTGTTATCACAGCAGTATCCGCCTGCAGCGGTGCTGATACAGGCGCAGACGCTGCTGCCTGATGCTCCTTAGACACTCGTCTATCAGGGGTGGGCTTACGTTCAAATCTCCCTGCGGCTCGACGTACCCCCTTAACCAGTCCTACTGATACCTGCTTCGCAGCGATTGAGATCTCGTTCAAGGCTTCACCGGCATGTTGAACAGAGTCCATCACTGGCTCCATCTTCTTTAATTGCTCAGACAGCTCTAGAGAGAGTTCATTCGCATTTTTGGCGACACCTTGCAAGTCGCCACTCAATAAATTCACGGTCTGCTGTACTTGCTCAAGGGTATCGGCAGCCCGCTCCAGAGAGCGCTTGGCTGACAGCAGTGTTTGAATCAGATAGAACACCAGCACCGCAAACGCTGCTGCTGCAAGTAATGCACTAATTTCCAATAACATAGATGAATACCGCCTTTCTCCGCATTCCCAAGCATAACACATTTTTCCGTATACCAATTATGAATAAATACCCTGAAAGCAGAACTGTGAAACAAAAATACCCAATTGTTTAGCTGTCCTCCCGCTGTGGTAATCATCATGCAAGCCACGACAATCGAGCAGCATAGACAAGCTGCTCGGCCCAAACCTTTTTCGTAACATTCTATCAAGGAGGAACTGCTTATGCTTACATGGTCAGCTATATTTTTAGTAATCGCTGTAATTGCAGGTGTGTTTGGTTTTTTTGGGATCGTCGCAGCAGCAGCAGCATCCATCGCCAAAGTACTGTTCTTTATCTTCCTCGTTCTGTTCATCATCTCCCTTGTGACGGGAAGACGAGTATCATAATCGCCATATCGCTCTATGCAGCATACAAGAATAACAAAAAAGGCTCGTCCGTATGACGAGCCTTTAGCCTTTTGTAATACTTAACCGTTCATATCATATTCAACTAAGATTCTTCCCCGGAAAGTGAACGGCTCTCACCACGGAGAAATGCTTCCTTGTCCCACTGTCTTAGCCAACGAGAGGATAATACGCCCGCCAGCATGGATCCATTTACATTTAGCGCGGTGCGCCCCATATCAATTAGGGGCTCTACAGAAATTAACAGTCCCGCCAAGCCAACCGGCAAATTCATCGAGGACAGCACGATTAGTGCGGCAAATGTAGCTCCTCCTCCAACACCCGCAACACCGAAGGAACTGATCGCAACTACCGCTATGAGCTGCAGAATAAACCATGGATCGAGCGGATTCATTCCCACAGTAGGTGCAATCATAACGGCCAGCATGGCAGGATATATGCCGGCACATCCATTCTGCCCCATTGAAGCGCCGAACGACGCACTAAAATTCGCAAAACTCTCCGGTACTCCAAGTTTATCCCTCTGTGTCTCCACATTGATCGGAATAGAACCTGCACTTGTACGTGACGTAAAGGCAAATACCAAGGCAGGAGTTGCGAGCTTCACGTATCGTGCAGGTGATATCCCCGATAGCCCAAGAAGCAGCAGGTGAATGATAAACATGACAATCAGTGCAACGTAAGAAGCAATTACGAATCGGCCTAACTTCCATATCTCCGCTGGTGCTGTCGTAGACACAACGCGAATCATCAACGCAAGAACACCATACGGCGTTAATCGAAGCACCAATGTCACCATCCGCATAACAACCGCGTGTAGCGAATCAATGATAGAGGCGAACGTGCGCCCATGCTCAGGCTTCTTCCTAGCCACACCTAATGCTGCAATTCCAACAAAGGCAGAGAAAATAACAACTGCAATGGTAGAAGTTCTTCTTCCCTCTGTCATATCGAGAAATGGATTCGTAGGTATGAACTCCAGTACCTGCTGCGGGATCGTCATATCACGCACTTCTCCGACCTGTTCACTCAAGTGCTGCCCACGTTCTGTCTCTTGTTGTCCCGCCTCCATATTCACAGCGGACAAATTGAAGGCCAGCGCAGATGCGATGCCGACAGCAGCTGCAACGGCAGTCGTCGCGATCAGGATGCTTATAATCACTGCACTCATCCTGCCAACACCCGTTCTCGTCGTCACATGCAAGATCGCGGAAATGATAGATACGATAATCAGCGGAATGACGACCATATGCAGCAGACGTACATAGCCACCACCCACGATATACACCCAATCGTTGAGCACACGTACAATATCATGCCCAGCTCCATATAGCTGCTGGAGAATCGCTCCATATACAATCCCTAAGCCGAGCCCAGCAAATACCCGCTTCGTAAAGGACACATGCCTCTTCTGCATGACATACAGCATATAGAGGAGTCCAAGCACAACAACAGCATGAACGATCAACCACCAACCGTTGCTCACGGTCATTTCACTCCTTGGTCGCAGGAGGCGCGGACATTCTCATGTCCATAATTCCATCCAGCATCATGTGATGCTATTATTACTCCCCAACTTGTGATATTTCATCCAGATTGAGGTTGACTTGCTTACAGATGTGTATGAAATGAAGCAACTCTTCATCCGGAATTCCTTCGAAGAAGCGCGAGAACACAATCTCACGCTGGATTTCTACTGCCTTGACCTTCTCATGTCCGGCTTCTGTAAGCTCCAAATAATGAATGCGACGATCAAGTGCATCTCGATTGCGTATAACATATTGCAGCAAGGTGAGCTTATCGGTTATGCCCGTTACGGCTCCAGGTGTCAAGCGAAGCTCCTTCGCTACATCTGTTACTTTCATTGCCCCATTGCGAAATAGAAGATTCAGTACTGCAAATTGAGTCATATTTACATTGAGATTATGCAGTTCCAAATGCCGATCCCATTGGGTGCGCATCCCACGCAGCATAGAGCGGAAATTCATCTGCAATTGGAGCAGTTGTTCACGATTAGGCAAACTGTCACGTCCTTTTCTATCGTCCTATCTAACACACTTACCCTAACATGAACCTAGCAATCGGCATCAAATAGGCTTATCTTACTCCGTACTAAAGCTTCAGCCCAAAGCGGAACTTCCAGCCATCCTCTAAGAACTTCACTTCTTTTACTTTAACTAAATGCGGCAGTTCTGACGATAAGGAAAATTCCTTCGTCTGCAGTGACAGCCATGAGAGAGGGATTGAAATGTCCTTCACGCGAGCATCAGTCGGCACTATACGTACCGATTGACTGCTATCATCCCACTCCAATTGGAATGTAATCTTGAGCTCTGCTTGAACATAAGAGATAGGCTCCAATTGAATCGTTGCTTCCAATTCATTGTTCGCAAGCTCTGTCTTCATCCCACTAATATTCCACTTTTCCTTCAACGAGCGATAAGGTTCTGTCTCCTGCATATGCTTGGATACCAGTCCATTAATCTCTTCTTCGCTAAATTGTATCGTAAGAGAACGATTGTGTACGATTTGCTCCAAACGTTCAGACAAGGACACATCCACTTGAGGAGGCCAGCCTAATACCGTAGTCGGTTGAATGTAAAAATACGCCGCTCCAGCAAGCAGAATAAACAATACGATGACCGTCAACAATCCACGGCGCAGCCATTTCCACAATGTCTTCACTCTTATCATTCCTTCCAAAATATTGTTTCACTACCATGTAAACCGGTTACATACTAAACAAGGCGGGGGAACATTCCTTATGTCACCTATAAATGATACCTTCATGTCCTCATCGCAAACTTCAATATCCTCGAGAAGGCCTAACATAAAAGTGGGTATCTGACAACAAGTCCAGTAACCAGTAATCGGAATGTTCACCTTAGCAGTAAACCATACCATTGTATAACCATGAGAGAGGAGAATTCAATAATGAAGAAATTAGTGGCAGTGATGGCTATGACTTTGACGTTCAGTACGATAGCTGCAACAGGAGCATTTGCCGCACAAGCAGCAGATACAACTGGAGTTGTTACGACAGAAATCGTGTCGATAGACCTGAAACAAAACACGACTCTCTATGATTCAATCAGCGGTAAAATAGTAGGCCTCTTGGAGCCCCAGGTGATTTCAATTGAAGCAGCATCGAAGGATGAGCACAATACGACTTGGTATCGAGTGTTTACATGGATGGGTACAGCGTGGATGAAAGACCCGAATGCCTACTCCAAACTCGTTGCAGTCGGCCCCAATACAACCATATATAACATACCCAACGGCAAGCAGACGGGCAATCTTGCAGCGCAGACACTTCCTATTATCAATGAGCAAATTGATGAGTCCGGATTTACCTGGTATCAGATCAATAGTTATCAAGGCAAAGCATGGATACTAAATCCAGAACAAAGCCAGCGTGTCAAGTTAACAGCAATAACTCCACTCTATCAAGCCATTGATGGCAAGAAGGTTGGAGAATTGAAGCCGCAGACGGTAACCGTGCGTACAGTGAAATATGATGCAAAAGGAAAGCGCTGGGCGAATATCCCGACTTGGAAGGGAAACCTGTGGATCAGATGGTAATCTGCAGCTCCAGCTAAGTGAATATTCAAATTTACAGGTATTGACATAAATGATTGCCGTGAATATAATAGTCGTAGCAACTATCTAGGACGACAAAGAGACATAACCATTGTATTGCATCCATACATAACGGTTATGTCTCTTTTTACCCAATTAGTTGCTATGACTACTATTGTCAAGGCAATTATAACTTTTGAACGGAGGTGTGTTGGAATTCGTTCTGCAGACACCGGAATTTTTCAAGTTCCGTATCGGGCGTTGACAATCGGCATCATACTCATTTTATCTACTGTCGCCTTCGAGGGTCTCGCCATTACTACCATAGCTCCCACACTCGCACACAGTCTGCAAGGCATCCATTTGTATGGCTGGATCTTTAGTACCTTCTTATTATTTCAACTTATCGGTACCATGGTTATCGGCAAACAAATTGATCGGCATGGCGTAATTGCATCCGTTCTCGTCTCTTGCTCTATCTTTGTCATTGGCATCATCATAGCTGCTCTCTCCTTCCATATGTATATGCTCATTGCAGGAAGAGCATTGCAGGGTTTTGGTGCTGGCTCCCTTGTCACCTGTGTCTATTACATTGTAACGGTTCGATACCCGGATTCGCTGCGCACCTCTATATTGGCAGCTTTCTCAGCCGCTTATGTTCTTCCTGCATTAATCGGACCTTATGTCGCAGGCCTCATCTCGATCAATTTATCGTGGCGATTCGTGTTTTGGCTCGTGCTCCCTCTTATCGTGCTCGCACTCTGTATGACACTGCCTTCTTTCCGGAGCATAAAGATTACCGGATTTGGAGTCGGGCTAGCCACCCCAACAATTGGAGCAGTTGCTCTGCAGCTGGCTGAGGAAGGCAAGGAGGGCGAGGTATCCGCCACACTCCAATTCATCGATTCATTCAGCATAGCTGTAAGCATAGGGATAAGTGGGGCCCTTGTAGCTCTAAGTGAAAGCCTGCAATTGGGAATCTTCACGGGTGTCATGATGGCATTGGTTCTGCAACTCTGCTTCGTTGTTCTCAGTTTCGTTACGTCTTTCCGCATTACAATGAAAGCCCACAGCATTGTACAGTCACATTCATCAATGTAGCATCCATTATTGGAGGTGGACGATTTGGCACGTGCATTGGTTGTCATTACTCCTGCTGAAGGACATGTGAATCCATCGTTAGGCTTGGTTCAGCAGCTCGTGAAGTGCGGCGAGGAAGTCACTTATGTGTGCACCGAGGAATATCGCAAACGGATTGAAGCAACAGGTGCAAAAGTCATCACTTACACGTACGCCCGAGGATCATTTGCTGATGATCCGATATTGAAGCCGAAAGTTTACATGCATCCTTACCAATTTATTCATTTCATCCTGCGCGGCATGATTGAACCTATCATTCCAGAGGTTCTTGCTCTCACTGAGCAGGGCTCTTACGACTATTTGATTTATGATTACTTATTAGGTGGCTGGGGCGGGCAAATCATTGCAGAGCGGCTTGGCATCCCTGCTGTATGCTCCATCACTTCGTTCGTATTCGTGAAACCGCTCGGAGCAGAACAACAGCTGACCGAGCAGGAGGAGCAGGAAATTCAGGCAATCTATGATTCCTCGATGGAGATCGCGGGGCAATTAGCGGAGCGCTATCAACTATCCACTCCCGACATGTCTGATATTTTCAAGGCATATGGAGAGCTGAAGGTCGTGCATCTCAGCCGTGATTTGCAGCCGAATGCAGAATTGCTGGACGACAGCTATGTGTTCACTGGCTCATCCATCGTACCGCGCATGGATGCCCCAACCTTCACATTGGATCGCAGCCAGCTTCCTTACGCACATACCGTCTATATATCGCTAGGCAGCATTTTGAACAATAACATTGAATTTTACAAGCTATGCTTTGAAGCTTTTCGCAATGAATCCATTACATTCATTTTAGCCTGTGGCAAAGAGACAAATATGGAGCCGCTTGCTGACTTGATTCCAGACAATTTCATTATTAAACCCTACTTGCCGCAATTGGAAGTGCTGCAGCAAGTGGATGTCTTCATTACACATGCCGGCATGAACAGCACAAGTGAAGCCTTATACTACGATGTGCCGCTCGTCATGATCCCATTAACGTCCGATCAGCCTATGGTTGCCATGCAAGTGAAGAACCGGGGAGCTGGAGTTATCGTGGATCATCAAAGTCTCACGCCAGAAGTGCTGCGGAGCGCACTACTCGAAGTGCTGCATACCCCTTCCTATAAGCAGCAAGCCCATGCCATCGGCAAGTCTCTTCGCGAAGCAGGAGGATATGAACGGGCTGCCGAGATCGTCATGAGCGTTGCTGAGAAGGCAGCAGCACAGCCTTGAGGACACGGAAGTAACCCGGATTCGTCGCTCAATCGACAACTGTCCCGCTTCATTGACACGTTATTTGTCCTTACCTATAATGGTCATAACAACGATAGGGGTTGTTCAAAGTATGCGTATTTGAACAACTATAATAACGATGTGAATGAATCTGGGGGTCCGCATTTGGAATTAGAAAAGTATATCGGAGTCATTGTTCATCGGGCAGATTTGAAGCTTACGAATTATTATCAGAAGGTTGTAAATCCTTTCGACATCACTGTCGACCAATGGGAAATCTTAGTGGTGTTGTGGGAGCAGGAAGGAATCACACAGAAGGAACTCGCTGAGCGGCTGCATAAAGACCAGACGAATGTAGCTCGCATGCTGTTCAAGCTCGAGAAAAAAGGCTTTATCTATCGAGTAACGCATGAATCGGATCGCAGATCACTTCGTGTATACTTGACTGTCAAAGGCCGAGAAATCAAAGAAGACATACTTGCTCCATCCATTGAAGCTTACCAGAAAACGATTGAAGGATTAACAGAGGAAGAAGTGGAAACGTTCCGCAGAATCTTGTCCATTATGCATAACAATGTTAAGGATCTATAACAGATTAGGCAGTATAAAAATCCCCTCGGAGTTCCGTAGCTGCATCATCGATATCTTACGATGTGCAGCTGCGGCCCGAGGGGATTTCCCATATGCGCAGCTATATCATGGCTGTATTTCGCCCGCTATTCCAACTCCGGCGAACGGTCGAATATCCGGCGCACCTGTGACACGATCCAAATGACCGTAAATACGATCATAATATCGAAGCTCACATTGAACAGGAATAGATGCTTGCCCAAATCGGCTTCCCCATCGCCGACAAGTGGCACTGCGACGGAGATAATCGCTATTAAGGCTACGATGAGCGTGACATCCAGCATCTGACGCTTATATTTATTCCGAATATACTCCTTCAGCACGATGCCAATGTATAGTACAAAGAAGATGAAGAAGAAGGTAAAGTTCTTCGGAATTAGTTTCTTCTTGCCCT
The DNA here is from genome assembly GCF_001894745.1 of Paenibacillus sp. NAIST15-1. Classification (GTDB taxonomy): domain Bacteria; phylum Bacillota; class Bacilli; order Paenibacillales; family Paenibacillaceae; genus Paenibacillus_B; species Paenibacillus_B suaedae. The sequence goes on along the minus strand of NZ_BBYF01000008.1, from coordinate 189,291 downwards.
CACTCCAAGTACTGTAGGTATACGATAGTGCACCGCGTGGCTCACCCAATTCCTTCTCATAGCTCCCTAGGTAATAAGGACGAATAAATGTCGCCTGCGCAGCGGCAGCCTCAAGCTTGTCAATGATCCGGCCTGGATGACGCAAATAGTAGCCAACAATGTCCATATGTCCAAGTCTGGAGTAAACATGTTCAGTAAGCTCAGGCGCATCCTGCTTAATCGGGACATCGGATTGAAAATAGTTCGTTCCAGCGAGAACCGCATATTTCTGAGGGATGCCTAGTGCATCTAAGTCCTCTGACACATGCGGAGAATCTTTTAAAATTCCGAAGAAGATCGTCTGATACAAATTGATTTGCTTCAGCTCTTTAGGCGCGAACACATAGATGAGCGCTGTTGTCGCGATCATGAAGGCTGCTCCCCCAGCTATCACCCGCTTCCAAGCTCGATCCGGCCGCTTTTTGTACAATCGAAGCCCATATAAAGCAAACACCAAGCCAACCGGCGCATTTTGAATCTTGGAGGCTGCCAATATAAACGCGCAGACAAACAATAGGACTAGCCAAGTGAGTGAAGGATGCTGCTGCCTTGCCAAAGTAACCGCAATCGCCGTGGACAACAATAGAAACAGCAGGGAAACCGACTCACCGAAAAAGGAATGAAAATAACCGACATATCCAATATCGAAAAACATGAACAGCACACAGAGCGCTGCTGTGATTTGCAGCCACCGCTTGCCTGCACAAGCGTAGCGGACAATGACGAACAGTGTGCTTAATAGCAGCAATGAATATACAATGCCCATTGCCTGCATCGGGAAATAGGATGGATTGAGCACCCGTCCAAGCAGCCCTGCAATGAAGACAAACAACACCTGCGAAGACGCATAATTGACAGCAAATGGGCCGTAATCATATTTGGAATGACTAAATCCGAAATATTTGTCCTCATATGTAAACGTGTCATTAAGCGGCGATATCCCCCCGCTCCGCACGATACGATCAAAGTCTCCGTTATCTGCTACTCCGATATAAGGTGAAGTAAACAAAATGCATGTTAAAATGATAGCACCGATTAGAACGGAACCCCAAGATACCCAATCTTTTCGTTTCATGCCAAGAATCACTCTCCTAACTAAAAAGAATAGCACTTCCCCGAGATGGGGAAGCGCCTCATTTCATTTATTGGCGTTCTGCACTGCGGTAGTTGTCATAGTCCTCTCCGTGTTGTCCGTCACTCGCTCGCACCGCACGGGATGAAGGCTCAGATGCTGACGATGGTGCGGCGAAGGTAATCAGTCGATGGAGCACAAACGAAGTTACGGTGTAAGCACCCGCTTCGCATAACACAATCAGCGATTGCTGCCATGATTGCGGCAGCGAGCCTAGCAGCCCCGTAACCAGCGCCGAGAATGCAGGATGAAGCAGCACGTAGGCTGCTGCATAACAGAGCAAGGAAATAACAAGGAACCGAATGAAGCTGCTGAGCTGCGCCCCCTCGTATTGGAACGTAAAGCGGCGATTGAGCACATAACTGCACAGCACCCCTATGGTGTTCCCGACAAATGTCGATGCGAAGTGATCCCATCCAGCAAGGTGCATCAGTGCATAAATAAGCCCAAGTCCAATGCATGTGTTAATCACGCCGACAACCGCATAGCGGCTGAATAATCCCAGCCAGCCCTTCCTAGCCGCTTGCTCACGGCTCATCGGTTCACCTCTGCACGCTGGGCACCCGGCCAGGAAGGCTGCGCCTCATTCTGTGCCACATATGCGTCAGACAGCACCGTCTCCACAATATAGGGTGGTCTGCGTTTTACTTCATTATATATCTTCCCGATGTACTCTCCGATCACACCTAACGCCAGCAGCTGAATGCTGCCGATGAACCATAGCGAGAACATCAATGAAGCCCAGCCGGACACGGTATGTCCTGTCAGCTTGGAAATAAGCGTGTATCCTCCGGCAATAATACTCGCTCCCAGGCTGATGAAACCAAGCATTGTAACAAAGCGCATAGGTTTGATGCTGAACGACGTAATGCCATCCCATGCAAAAGACAGCATCTTGCGAAGCGGATACTTCGATTCACCTGCAACACGCTCCATACGGTCATAGGCAACTGTTGTAGAACGGAATCCGATCAGCGGTACGATTCCTCGCAAGAACAAGTTCACTTCATGGAATTCGCTCAAGTGTTCTACAGCCCTCCGGCTCATAAGGCGATAATCTGCATGGTTGTATACCAATGGGATACCCATCTTGCGCATCACTTTATAGAAGGATTCAGCACTCCAGCGCTTGAACCATGTATCTGTTGCTCTGCTGTTGCGAACACCGTATACGACCTCGTATCCCTCATGAAACTTGCGCACGAATTCTCGAATGGCTCCGGTATCGTCTTGAAGATCGGCGTCTAGCGACACGATGCAGTCCGCATGCTCCTTCGCGTACATAAGTCCGGCTAACAGCGCCTTCTGATGGCCGGCATTGCGAGCAAGCTTCAATCCGCAAATAACAGGGTGAGCGGCGCGGGCCCTCTCGATCTGCTGCCACGTTCCATCTCGGCTCCCATCATCTACAAGCACGATACGGCTGTCGGCTGATACGAGCTGATCCCGTTCGAGTCCCTTCAGCAATTCGATGAGTACGGGTGTCGTAATTGGCAAGGCCTCCTCCTCGTTATAGCAAGGAATGACCATATAAAGAATCGGTAATGTCATCGTAGTACCCCTTTTACATTGAAAATACGACATATTTCCACATACAGCTGATTTCCATTATATCCTATATCATGAAATATGCATAACCAAAATGATAACTTGGCTCATCTATTATAGCGAAAGACAAAACCGCCTGCCGAACGCTCAAAGCGAACAGCAGGCGGTTTTAGACGAAAATCGTGATAAAGGGACGTGAATTCTCCGTTTCATGCCGACAAATCAACTTTATTCTGTGATTGCTGCTAGGACGGCTTCATGAAATTGGCGTCGCAGTTCTGATATACTCTTATCCCGTCCATAATGCACGCGATTGGTAAGCAGCACCACTACGATATCCCGTTCAGGATCGATCCATATGCTTGTACCCGTAAAGCCTGTATGACCAAAGCTGGAGGCTGACCATCCTGTTCCAGCAAAATCAGCGGTATCTCCTTGCAGCACCCAACCGAGTCCTCGCTTTGCATTGGGTATATTGGAAGTCTGACAACGGAGCGCCTCTTGAATGACGCGGTTAGACAGCAAATTGCCCTCCGCTCCATCCAGCTCAGCCTTGTTTACCCACAAGCGGGCATAGTGCGCCAGATCGCGTGCCGAAGCGAACAGCCCTGCGTTTCCGGCGACGCCGCCCAACGCAGCTGCATTCTCATCATGGACCCTTCCCCAGCAATGCTCCTCTAGCATCGAATCATATTCCGTAGCCGCTATTCGTGAACGAGCCTCCTGCGGAGGATTGAAGCTGCTGTCCACCATGCCGAGCGGCTTCAGCAGCATGCGTTCCGCCGCTGTAGCCAGTGATTCTCCGCATACGCGCTCTATAAGTCTGCCGAGCACAATATAGCCGAGACAACTATACTGACAGTCCGCTCCCGGTGGATACACCAATTCCATTTGATCCAGATGGCGAGCAATCTCATCAGATGACCATCCCTGCGAGTACAGATCCCGATGAGAAGGCAGGCCTGAAGTATGTGCGAGCAATTGGCGAATCGTAATCGAATCTTTTCCATTGCCGCTGAACTCGGGCATGTGCGTGACCACAGGATCATCCAAGTTAAGCTTATCTGACTCAACCAGCATCAATAGTAACGGGAGTGTCACGACAATTTTCGTCAAAGAAGCACAATCGTATATGGTATCAATCGTGACTGGTATCCTCTGCTTATCTGTATCCACTGCATGGCCCCTAGCATACTCGAACGCATGACCACCGTACCAAATAAGCGAGACGGCCCCTGGAATATCTCCACTCATTATTGCATCATCAATCAGCGCGCTAGCATCCTGAAACTGTGCGTTGTTCGCAGCAAGACGACCTTCCGGCATCGCCCAATCCCCCCACAGCATTGTGATGAATCTTAGAACGCAATCGTAAGTCCTATTACCGAGAAATTCTCATCCACTTCATAGCAAGCATAGCTATGAAGTGGATTATGGCATGGCCAGCTTGCCCATAATGGTTGGACGCACAGCTCCGGTAACACGAGGCAAATTATTCGGAATCCCGTGTATAAAATCATTTGCAAGCAGGGCGAATGCGATCGCTTCCTTCGCATCTCCCGGCAATCCCATCTCATCAGAGGCTGTCACCTTCTGTTCCGGCAGCTCTTCCGCAAGCCAGCGCATCAGTGTTGCATTGCGTGCTCCACCTCCGCTGACAATAACATCTCGTATGCGGTGTTGAGGAAATACAAACTGCCGATAGGCATCCGCAATCGTGCGGGCCGTCAATGCGGTGAATGTCGCAACGATATCCTCAGCCGACAGCCCCAGCATTCTGCCATGCTCGATCCAATGCAGCGCATAATCCGTACCGAACATCTCACGTCCAGTCGTCTTCACTGGCGGCTCGGCGTAGTATGGATGTGCAAGCAATTCATCCAGCAGCTCAGTATTCACCTGGCCGCGTGACGCCCATTCCCCATTGCGGTCATACCCATATGCCCCGCCCGATAATTGATAGATGGCTTGATCGATCAGCATATTGCCGGGACCCGTATCGAAGGCGGTCACCGTACTCTGATCCCCGCCAGCAGGAAGAATCGTACAATTGCCAATTCCGCCAATGTTCTGCGCAATTCTGCCCACTTCCGAGTCTCGCAGCAACAGATAGTCCGCATACGGCGTTAATGGCGCTCCCTGTCCGCCAACTGCCATATCCGCCGGCCGATAATCTCCGATAACGGGGACACCCGTATGCTTGGCAATGATTGAGATATCCCCAATTTGTAGAGTGGAAGGAACCGCACATCGATCTGCCTTATCTACGACAGGCTGGTGCCAGATTGTCTGGCCGTGGGAGCTGATGAAATCGACGTCCTCCATCGAGATTCCAGCATTGCTTGCCGCCTCGCGCGCCGCCTGTGCCAGCATTTCCCCCATATAGGCATTCATGATACATATTTCTTCTGTACTCGTACCGCCTCTTGTACACAATCTTTTCAGTCGCTCTCGAAGCTCATCATCATATTCCTTGCAATGAAAGACGATCATATCTGCCCGAGACTCTACTCCCGCACCCTGAATGCGAACGACTGCGGCGTCAATCCCGTCGAGTGATGTACCTGACATTAGTCCGATGATAATATGTTCCGATTTTACAGCTAATGATCGTGTGCGCAACCTTTCTCCTCCTTAGAAACTCCAATTCACTACACGATATGTAAACGCCTTCATAAATAATTGCTGCTGAATCCATTAAGCCCTATTTGTTGAGAGAACATGTCATTTTTGACCTCTATATCTTATTATACGCTTTTGAAATTTTATTTCAATTTATGATATAATAATAGAATTATCATTCCACATGAATCTCATAGGGATGTGCTTACGCAGATCGAAAAGAGCCATGTTGAAGAGTAATTTCAACAATTATTAAAACATTCTGCTTCATCTCGTACATTTCTCATGTAACCAATTGCTCCTCGTAACACAATTGACACATTGTATTTCTGATCCTGACAGATTATAATCTATCCAAATCAATCCAAGAGATTTTCATCACACTAAGGAGCTGATTGTATGAATTTCCCTTCTCTTCAGGATATTGAGTCCCTTGAGAGAGACGAACAAATTGATACCATAAAGAAGCTGCGTCTAAGCAATCGTATTCATGAAATGGCAGAAGGCTTCGGGTTCAAGAGCTCTTCGATGTATTACAATTGGTTGAAGAAGCTACAAATTTATGAGGATCTATGCGGGAAAAAAAGTGTATTCAATCCGATTATGCCTCGATCATCCAACGAGTCGCTGCTTGCAAACGCAAGCTATACGCTCCGAGATGAAACGGGCAGCTTCTCTCCGGCTTCTCACCAAGTTGTACTATCCCAAGAAGAGATGAAGTTCAAGTATGACTTAGCAGCTTCAGGATCACAGGCTGCTGCCTTGCTGCGCAAGATTGCAGCCTACATCGAAGATGAAGAGAGCGAGTTCAACATTACCCTCTGTATCGAAAAATGATGGCTGCAACGCAAAAAGAACTGGACGCGTCTATCTGCGCAGCCAGTTCTTTTGTGTTCATCCTATATACCTCTAATTCTACGATAGTCCCAATTGTTCGAAGGAGCGGCGCATATCCTGAATGAGCAGTTCAGGATCCTCAAGTCCTGCGTACAGCCGTACGAGGACAAGCTCTTCTCCCTCTTGCCCTGCTAGTGGACGAACAACTTGCACTAAGCTCTCATAGCCACCCCAGCTGACCCCGATTCGGAACATTTGCAGCCGATCTGCCCATGTCAGCACCTGCTCAAGCGGAAGCGCCATCTCGAAGGAGAACAAGCTCCCGTACCCACTCATTTGCTGCTTCGCCAACTCATGCTGCGGATAAGTAGTCAGTCCGGGATGATTTACTCGTGCAATGTACGGAAGCTCATCCAAATACGCAGCCACAGCAAGACCATTCTGCTGCAGCCGCTCCATACGCAGTGGGAGCGTGCGCAGTCCGCGCATCGCAAGACATGCTGTCTGCGGCGTCATGATTCCGCCGTATAACAGAAATTCTTGGCGTCCGATTTCTTGCAGCCGTTCATGTGAACCGATAATAACCCCAGCCATAATATCACTATGTCCGCCAATATATTTCGTCAAGGAATGAACCACCAAGTCAATACCGAGTTCCAGCGGATTCTGGAATATCGGAGTCGCCCACGTATTATCAATGATCGTTGTCGCTCCGATTCGCTTGGCGAGCTCTGCACATGCACGCAGATCCTGAAGTCGAATCGTCATGCTTGTCGGGCTCTCGAGATATAACATCGAAGTATTCGGCCGAACAGCGGCTTCTATACTCTCAATCGATTCCCCATTCACGAATGTCGTCTCAATCCCGAAGCGGTGCAGGTAATTGCCAAGCATTTCACGAGTCGGCCCATAGACATGATCCACACAGATGACGTGATCACCGGCCTTCACCGCTGACATAATGGCCGCAGAGATCGCCGCCATTCCTGAAGCGAAGCAGCGTGCTGCTTCCCCTCGCTCCAGCAGAGCCAACCGACGCTCTAATTCATTGACGCTCGGATTGTTGCCGCGCGAGTAGAGATGGTGCTCTAGCGGAGAATCCAATGCCTCATAAAATTCCTTATGGCATGAAAAGGTAAACAGACTGTTCTGATACATCGGCATTGTAACTGCTCCGAAATGCCGTTCATCGTGACAATCATGCACGACTACTGTTTGCTTGTCCCACTTCTTGTCTGAAGACAGGCCTTGTCTCTCGGTTGACATGATCTTATCGTTCCCTTCGCGGCAATAATGACTACATTTATATTGCACCATACTGAGGCATGCCAGCCCTACCTGACACCGTGTATGGACATTGCTAAATATGAATTCCTAGTACTAATGACCTTCTACTTCCCATGTATTTTCCTTCCCACTCGCTTAGTCAGTTCTTATCGCAGCCCGTCGCAGCCGCGCGTCTACGGTACATCTGGTAGCTTTTGCGAAGCAGCTCAAGCAGCCACTCCGGAACCGGCACTCCCCACTTCAAGCCTAGCGGTTTGTACAACAACCGATATGCCTGCTTGAAGTCTCCCCACATGCGGTCAGGCTGCGGGATCAGAAAATCGGATACATCCACGACATACCCTTTGCCACAATCATTGGTGACATTTTTCCCATGAATATCTCTTGGGGTCAACCCTCGTGCGGATGCATACTCCAGCGCTTCATCAATATCATCCAATACCGATTGTGGTATCGATATCCCGTGCCGGAGGCAGTGATACAGCGTTACCTCAGGTAGCCGCTTCAATATCAAATATCCTTGCCCGACGTAATAACATTCCGAATAGGCAGGATGCTTGCCAAGACGTCGATATACTTCCGCTTCGTCGTCCAAACCCTTCCTACCTGCTGCATACACTTTTACGGCAACAGAGGCATATTGCTTATGGCTGAAGACGACCGCATAATTCCCTGCGCCAATAACCTCCCAATCCACCGGTGTATTGGACACTTGAACGGGATCGTCCCCATTCAGACTGCGAATGTCTGCTGCAGGCAGCAGAACAAGCTCAATCTGCTCTATTAGCGACTGAAGCTGCTCTGGATTAAGCATCAATACCCATTTCTCCTTCTAATCATTGACCATGTGCCACCCAAGCGAAACGCATTTCTCCCCTTAATATACCATATCGCCGGTCTTCGAGCGCTATCATCAGATGCCCCAGATCCAAAAAATGAGAGCCTCTTTTTGCAATCTAATTGGGAGCAGCCAAGGAATACATCAGGGTATGGTCACGCAAAAAAAGGATAGGGACTCAGATATAAATCTGAGCCTCTATCCTTCCTCATGTAAATGATAAAATCCATCAAGGATTCAAGTACTTATTTGGCAATGCATTCATACCGCTTCGAGGTGTGATCTTCATTCAGTTCACGCACGATACCGTTCTTAACAAAATATTTCAAGCTGCAATATACCGTAGAGAGTGAAATGCGCTTCGTGGTCGCACGCATTCCAATATAAATTTCAATCGCGGTTGCGGGGGACTTGGCTTGATTAACGAACGATAAGACCGCTTCTCTCTGCTGTGTTAAATGTACGGGTTCTCGCTTACTGTCAGATTGTACGAATGAGATCATCGAATTGCGATTCATGGGGGTCCCTACCTTTCTTATCGTTGTCTTCGTCGTTACTTAAGAGCATGTTATGAGTTCATATGCTGTGTGTGCGCACTTACGTCAATCCCAAGGCCAGCCGCAATTCGGGCACCATAGCCCGCATCGGCACGGAAGAAGTTGCACAATGCGCGCATTTGAACCTCAGGTCTAACCTGCTTGAGGTCGTTCACCAAGTTCGCAATCAATCGCGATTGCTCCTCTGGGGTTAAGCTGCGATACTTATCGCCAGCCTGCCCGAAGTCATTCGTCTTGCTAATCGTACGCCGCATCGTCGTGCCGTCGAGGAGCATTTCGCTCTCTGCGTATTGCCCTCCAGCTTCAACATATGCGCCGGGATGGCTGTTCGGTTCATAGTTAATTGGAGACGGATCCTGATTCACATTCATGGCTCCATCGCGCTGATGGTTCCGAACTTGGGCAAACGGGCAATTGACTGGTATTTGCAAATAGTTTGTCCCTAGACGGTGGCGCTGTGTATCCGGATAAGAGAACAAGCGGCCTTGCAGCAGCTTATCTTCCGATGGCTCGATGCCAGGTACCAGTACGCTTGGCGAGAAGGCAGACTGTTCTACACTTGCAAAGAAGTTCGCTGGGTTCTCGTTCAATGTCATCCGCCCTACCTTCATCATCGGCACGAGCTCTTCCGGCCATACCTTCGTAGGATCAAGCGGATCGAAATCAAAATCATCCCCTTGCGATGGTTCAATCATTTGCACATACAAGTCCCATTCAGGGAAGTCTTCTGCTTCGATCGAATCATACAGATCACGAGTAGCGTGGTTGAAATCCTTCGCTTGAATTTGCTCCGCTTCTTCTGCAGTCAGGCTACGTACACCTTGAAGTGATTTCCATGTATATTTCACATAGACAACCTTGCCTTCCTCATTCACCCATTTGAAGGCGTGTACGCTAAATCCGTCCATTTCTCGATAATTCGCCGGGATACCCAGGTCTGAGAATAACCATGTCAACATATTGGTCGATTCAGGAGACAGCGACATGAAGTCCCAGTAATGATCTGGTGTTTGGATATTCGTATGTGGAGCCGGCTTCAGGGAGTGCACCATATCCGGGAACTTAATCGCATCCCGAATAAAGAACACAGGCAGGTTATTGCCTACTAAGTCATAATTGCCTTCGGTTGTATAGAACTTCACAGCGAATCCGCGTGGATCGCGAAGCGTCTCAGGAGATGTCCCTCCATGGATGACCGTAGAGAAACGCACGAATACCTTCGTCTCAATGGAAGGATCCTGCAAGAAGGCTGCCTTTGTATATTTAGACATGCTTTGATACGGACGAAACACACCGAACGCCCCTGCACCGCGAGCATGGACGACACGCTCAGGAATACGTTCTCGATCGAAATGCGCAAGCTTCTCAATGAGATGGTAATCCTCCAACAACACTGGACCGTGCTGTCCAGCTGTTTTCGAGTTTTGATTATCAGCTACTGGGGCGCCTTGATTTGTTGTCAGTTTCGTCGGGTTACTCAATAATATCGCCTCCGCATGTTTTTATTTTATGTTTTAAATAATAATTATTATTATTAAGCGTGTTATTAATTTAGCACACCGAGATGCATTTATCAATAATAATTATAATCTAATACTAAATTTAGATAAAATAACAGAATAATCGTGGGTACCGGCACATGATATGCGGCCAAGGATTAAATAGTGAATGAGAGGATAATACTGATGCTGGATATCGCGAGAGAACTGAAACTTGGTGATAGAAGCCATCCTGTGCTGCTTCTTTGGCGGGAATTAGAATAAAGTCACGGGTGCTAGAACTAGTAGCTAAGCTGAAATGAAAATACACCTTACCTCCCATTCTAGCTCTGAACTGCTATTAGGAGATAAGATGCATCGTATTAAGCAGATTATTGTTGCTCGGCTGTTCTTGGGTACGAACGCGAATGATGGATCAGCTCTGCATAATACCCATTCTGTGCAATAAGGGACTCGTTCGTCCCTTCCTCTGCAACGCGGCCATGCCGCATGACAATAATGCGATCTGCATGCTGAATCGTCGATAAACGGTGAGCAATCACGAGCGTCGTTCTACCCTCTGAGACCACTTCAAGCGCTTGCTGGATGAGCTGTTCGGTATGAGAATCCAAATGTGCCGTTGCCTCATCCAAGATGAGAATGCGGGGCTGGAACACGAGAATCCGAGCGAAAGAAATCAGCTGCCGTTCTCCCGCCGATAGACCGCTCCCGCGATCAGACAGCCTTGTATCATAGCCATGCTTCAAGCGCTTGATCAGGCCGTGCGCCCCAACCGACTTGCAGGCCCAGATCACTTCCTCCCGCGATACGGTATCCTGGAATAAGCGGACATTATCAAGAATGGATCCCGAATACAGAAATGGATCCTGCTGCACTAGTCCGACAATCTGATGCAGCGTATGCTGCGGCAGTCGGCGGATATCAACCCCATCAATCTCAATACTTCCCCGCTTGACGTCATAGAAACGCGCGAGCAGGTTCACAAGTGAGCTCTTGCCAGCTCCCGTCGTGCCTACGATACCTATGAACTCACCTGGCTTAATGTGCAAATCCAGATCATGCAGCACGTCGCGATCATCAACATAAGCAAAGCGAATATGATTGAAGTCGACTTGGCCCTGCACTTCAGAGGCAACTACATTATGCTCCTGCTCTGGTTTCGGATCCTGTACTTCAGGTTGAATGCGGAAGATGCGCCACAAGCGATCCATAGATACGATTGTGGATTGGAGCGTGTTCCATTGCTGGGTAATATGGTTGATCGGCTGGAAAAACTGCCGAATGTAATTGATAAAGGCATACAGAACTCCGAACGCCAATGACGTATCCAATACGGCCATGCCGCCAAGCCACACAATGAATGCGACCGACACATTGCCGAGCACATCGAACGAGCGGTTGAACATGATGCTCGTGCGCACCTCGCGCAGATTCTCTTGCAAATACTTCCGATTCTGCGCCGTGAAGCGCTCTGTCTGCTCCTTCTCCTGATGGAACACCTGGATGAGGCCCATACCCGACAGATTCTCCGCCAAAAATCCGATAAGCCTTGACAGCTCACCCCGTGCGCGTTGATAAGCAGATCGCAGCGCCTTCCGGAAAGCTACCGCAATCGCCAAAATAATTGGGAACAAGATAAGGCAGAACATCGCAAGCTTCGCATCGAGCGAAAACATAAACACCACGATCAAGAGAAGCGACATGCCGTCCCTTACTACGCTTAACAGCACTTGAGTAAAGAACTGGTTGATCGTCTCGGTGTCACTGGACACATTCGTTACGAGGCTGCCCATCGAATGGCGATCGAAGAATGACATCGATTGCTTTGATATATGTTTGAACAGATCCTTCCGCAACTGGCCGACAATGCCCTGCCCCACCTTCTGAAGCAGGTTCGCCTGAATATAGGTGAACAGCAAGCTAAGCAGCGCGAGAAGCAAATAGCTGCCGCCAATCAGAAATAATGTGCCCACACCGTGCTTCCCGGCCAAGACATGATCGTCAATCGCGATCTTCACGAGATAAGGCTGCAGCAAATCCGCTCCAATTGCAAGGAATGTACATAAAAATATGGCGAGAAACGTCAAGCGATACGGCTTCGCATAAGCGAACATAGCGCGAAACGATTGCCTGCGCTCTTCGGGAGAAGCCCCTGCCATGCGTGAGCCTATCTCCTTGGACTGTGCAGGATGATGATTGTTCCTGCCCTTTACGTTCGCTGTCGGTTCAGGCATTTCTCTTCCCCTCCTCTTGAATCGTATAGAGCGAGGCATAATAGCCGCCTGATTGGATCAGTTCTTCATGTGTTCCACGTTCCACAATGCTGCCATGATCAAGGACAATAATTTCATCAGCGTGGCATACAGCGCTTATCCGGTGTGCGATAATGATGTTCGTCTTGCCCTTTCGAACTTCCCGGAGATTGTTCAATATCGTCGTCTCTGTTACAACATCAACCGCACTTACACTATCATCCAAAATGAGAATGGGCGCGTTCTTAATCATTCCCCGTGCCAAGCTCGTTCGTTGACGCTGGCCGCCGGACAAGGTAAGGCCGCGCTCTCCCAGTTTCGTAAAGAACTGATCGGGAAATCCCATAATATTGTCCCATACGTCCGCTTGCTTCGCCGCCTCCTCAACCGCTTCGTCTGCAGCATTTCGGTTATAGAATGCAATATTATCTCGAATAGTCGTGCTGAATAGGAATCCATCCTGCGGCACATACCCAATTTGGGTACGCAGGCTCTCTAGCGTAACTTCACAGATGTCTTGGCCTCCGATTCGAATTGTCCCCTTCGGAGGATCGTAGACGCGAAGCAGCAGCTTCACTAGTGTCGACTTGCCGCTGCCCGTCTTGCCAACAATGCCGAGCGTCTTGCCTGCTGATATCTGAATATTCACATCAGCTAATGATTCTCTACTTTCCTCTGGATAGGCAAATGTCAGGTTCCTGATCTCGATCACAGCATCGTCCGCCGAGATTGGCTGAGCACCCGCATATTCACGGATGTCCGGCTCTTCATTCAACAGCCGGTTCAAGCGATCAAGAGAAGCTCGTGAGCGGAGCATCACATTGATGACATTGCCGATTTGCTGCAGGGGTGTCATAATCATGCGCAAATACAGGGTTAACATAACGAAGCTTCCAAGGGATAATTGTCCCTGCATCGACAGCACACCCCCATACGTTATTGCGATAACGAGGGAAAGTGAGCCAGCGAACGGAATGAGCGCTTGGAAGAGAGATGTCATCCGCACAAGCCCTAATTGATTGCTGCAAATCTGATCCACTGTTGCGCCGAAGCGTTCTTCTGCCACATGCTCAACTGCGAATGTCTTCGTCACCTTCATGCCACCGAATTGCTCTTCTGCGGACTCCGTCATCGCCGCAAGGGAATCCTGCACCGCACGTGAACGAGTGCGAATGCGCGGTCCGAAATAAATGACAAACAGCGGAATCGTAAGCAGTGGAAGCACGCACACGAATACCAAATATAGCGGAATGCCACTTACCCCCATCATAATGATGACCGACAGGAGCAGGATCGTCGCATTCGTCGTCTGGTTCACGCCGTTGGCAATCGTTTCTCGAACCGAGGTAACATCATTCATGAAATAGCTGAGAAGCTTGCCTACACCGTGATTCGAATAATAGTGCTCACTTAATCTTGTAAATTGAGTAAACAGCTTCTGTCTCATGTTGAATTCAAACTTACGTCCTAGGCGATGATTCAAATATTGTCCAATTCCAAACAAGGAGCCATATCCGATAGCAACTCCAAGCAGCCATAAGCTGTAATGAATCACGGACCCCTTCGTCAGCCCCCGCATCTGCAGCTCATCAGTGAATCGCCCTAGCAAGGTGGGGAAAAAGGAGTAAATGATATTGGCTAACGCCATGCAGCCTACAGCTGTCACATAGAGCGGCAGATGAGCACGGACATGACTAAACAACAATGTCTTTCCCTTCATGAATAGCATCACATCCCGTCTCATATTCGTTTAACCAGCACCGTGCACTGGGCCATGTCGGCATCGACTGACTCTTCATCAGCCGCATGTGGGCCCGCCTGTCTACGGCACTCCTGTACCTTGATATGCACTTCATTTCTACATCGCACTGTGTATATCCGTACATAAATAGTAATTGAAATACCTGCCATTAACAAACCATATTTTTACATACATAACACCTATGCTTCCTCACTCTTCTTTACAAACTGAGAACACACCTATCCCCACACACAAATGAAGTGCCTAGCCAGCACAAATAAGCCGTACTGTTCCAAGATTGGGTACGGAAATGCAATTCGTTTAAGGAAATGCGTCAAAAATTATGCAAAGCAAAATGTGATCTCAATCAAATCGTCCCGTATTGTTCTTTGCTTTCATCTAAGCATGCATTGACTTATTGATAATGGATCTCAATGACAAAGGAGACTTACGATGAGCGAACTTATTAATAATCGCGAAAAAAAGATGTCGAGGATTTCTGGATCCCGTTCAAGGATAAGTTCGTCTATTTTCGCTATTTCGCTGTTCGGGATGAGTCGGGGCAATATATGGGGACGTTAGAATTTACGCAAAATGTAAGCGAGATTCGAGCACTAGAGGGACAGAAGCGAATCATGTCCTAGAGTAGAGCGTCTCCTGATCTCCATCATCGGCCTCTCTGGTCCGCGGCCTGCTTTACGTGAATTGTGCCGCAGGCCGCTGCCGCTGGGCCGAATTCATTACATCTAACCACTGCCCCTTTGAGCCGCTTGCCATAGGATTAAGGATCGGTTCGAAGGGGCAGCAAGCAATATCTGCAACTAGCGCTTAGCAGCAGTCATCCAGCGCATTGAGACGTTCCAGCACTGCCCGCTTGCGGTATAGCATCTGCGCTGTCTCTGCCATGTCATGAATCATAGAACGGTTCATAAACGAACCGAATATCATGCCGATAACCGGCACGGATTGGAACAGCTTCTTCCAGCCAAAATTATCGGTAAAGGACACCATCGTCTCCCGCCATCCCTGTACTTCAGACACCGAGTCTCGAAGTCTATTCGGGTTGTCGTAGTCGCCAATGTCTTGCAGCACCGCCTGCTTGCCTACAATGTCGGACATCGTGAACTGCATACACTTCACAATAAAGAGCCGCTCTCTGGGATCATCCGGATCGAAGCCGTAGCAGATCGCCGTCTCCTGAAGCACCTTAAGCGCGATCCCAAGAACCGCAGGTATATCTACCGCTAATGTAAATATGCCGCCAAATCCCGTCGTTGCCCCTTGAGCAAATGCTACCTTCTTATTGGATTCCCGTACCGAATCCGCAACTGTGTTGCTCAGAGCTAGAGGCATCTGCTTCACAGCCAGCAGATCCAGTGGATTCCCCTGCGCAGTAGAGGCCGCCAGGGAAACAGGATCTTCTTCTGCCCATTTTGCACAAAGCTTCTGCAATATGCTCTTCTTCTGGACGAGGTAGCTTCCTCCTGTATGGAGATAGCCTCCCAACTCATCTAGCAATTCAGCAATCTTATTCTGTATCCCCTTGGGAGTGAAGCGATCCAGCAGCGCGAATGGCAGCCGTCCTATCTTCTCGAATATGGATAAGTCCTTCTGCTCGCGTTCCCATTCCTCTATCGCTTGCAGCATCTGTTGAAGCTCGTCTCTCGATTCTCCCATTCCTCTTGATCTCTCCGTCTCCGCATTAGATTAAACCGTTATTTCTATACCAATACGGAATGGCTTCATGTAGGTTGCGTCCCTTTTCCCCGAGCGAGATCCCGTTCCCTGGTAACTCAAGGGGAGCGCCGAGGTAGAAACGAAATGAGCAAAGCGAGATGTGACTTTGGTAGACAGACTTTTGTAGATAGATTTTTGTAGGCAGACTTCTCCAGTTGGACTTCTTCCTAATAGTCAGCAATGTTCTTGTCGATGTATCCAATCTTCCTCTATACTGGTGGTAACTGATCTCAACTTCCTAGCTTCCACTTCCTATTCAAGATATCCTATCAACATCTGCATCTTCTGTGTCAGTTCCGCACTCACACCTACCTCTTATGCATTCATGCTGCTACCATCCTACTCACAAACGCTGCACATGCCTGCCAGTTTTCTCATCATGTCCGAACATCATACATATCAGAGTTGCAACATCAATCACATAGGAAGAAGGGATACTATGCATTGGTATGAACCGTTCCGCTCCGAGATTGAACAGGTCTTTCAAGATGCCGAGTGTATCATCGAGACATTCCCAGCCCCGCTGAATGACGCAGGATTGCGCTATATAGAGAAATTCAATCCCAGTAACGATCGAAGCACAAATAATTATATATGCTACTGCCTCCCTTATTGGATGCAGGACATGACTGGACTCTCGACAGCGCATTGCCGCCGCCTGGCGCTTGCAAGCATATTCGGCATGCTCTATTACTTTATCCAAGATGATGTCATGGATAATGATTGCGATAACAAGGCCGAGCAGCTTGCCTTGGGTAATCTATGCTATATCGAATTGCTCGACATCTATAGACAGATGTTCCCTCCCCAGTCCCCGTTATGGGACAGCTTCAGGCAGTACACATGGGAGTGGGTTCATGGCGTCACTAGCGAGCGTGAGCAGGATGTATTTATGACGGATCGCCTCAAGGTCGCTCACAAGTCAGCCCTCGTCAAGCTGTCTAGTAGCGGCGCGCTCTTCTTAACGGGTATGGAGGATAAGCTCCCGCATGTAAACGAGGCCGTTGATACTGTGCTTGTTTGTTTGCAGATGACCGATGACTGGGCAGATTGGCAGACAGATCTACAAGATGGAAGCTATAATTGTCTGCTGGCGTGGATTCGTTCTATTCAACAGATTCCGACAGATAAACCACTTACCGAGGAACTCGTTCGACATGCCATTACCGTATCCGACATCCTCGCTTCCTTTGGTCAAGAAGCTTTGAAACTTCAAGCCAAGCTGGATGCCATGCCGGAAGCGTCCCCTCAACTTGTAGAGTTTAACCGTTCACTAGCAAACATTCTTGTCGAAGAAGCCGACCATATTCGACAGCAGCGTGAAGTGCTGATGATGGGCGGATTGTCGTATTGGTTGTCGAATTCGGTAACAAAGTAGTAGTTCAGAAAACAGGCAAAGTGTTACATTATCTGTGTAGTTCATTCCATATACGGAGGGGTGCACATGGTAACTACGGAGCAACTTTTCAAAAATCAAATCATTCACAAGGCCTGGGAAGATCCTTCATTTAAGGAGCGCTTGCTCAAAGATCCGAAGGCTGCCATTAAAGAAGTACTAGGCATTTCGATTCCTGACCATGTTGAACTAACGACTCAGGAAGAAACAAAAGATCGCTTCGTCCTCGTCATACCTCCAAATCCAGCAGAGACACTCCCTGCAGAAGGCGTTCGCCGTTTCGTTTGGTAAATAATCTCCCTCTAAAAAGGGGCTTTCCCTCGTCAGGCTATGACTTGTGGAATGCCCCTTCTCACTATTGTATAATCGTCTAAGTACCACTATGAAGCGCAATAGGTGGCTGTTCCAGTGCAGAAGGAAAGCGCACTATCGCCTCTGTCCCTTTCCCCTTCTCACTGTGAAAATGGATGCTTCCCTGCATAACTTCAACGATGCGGAAGGTGACCATCAACCCTAGCCCAGTTCCCTTCGTCTTATTCGAGAAATAAGGCTCGCCAAGGCGTGCTATCTCCTCCTGATCCATCCCTACACCATCATCCTGAACACAGATCATGATACCCCCTCTTTCTTCATACCCTGCTATTCGGATCATACCGCCATCCTGCAGTGCTTCGATGCTATTCTTGATCAGATTGATAAATACTTGCTTGAACTTGGATGAGTTGCCGTAAATCAATAAATTTGACTCTACTTCCAATTCGATAACACCACCCTGCATATTTGCAAGCGGCATAAGTATCCCCTCAATCTGCCTAAGCTCCTCCCCAACATTAAGAATCACGACATCCTCGAGCTCTGGCTTCGCAAAAGTGAGGAAATCAGTAATAATTTCGGATGCGCGATCAAGCTCAGTTAATGCAAGCTTCACGTATTCCTTTTCTTTGTCATTCGAGTGATTCTTCATCAACTGAAGGAATCCTCTCGTTACCTGAAGCGGATTGCGCACCTCATGGGCTACAGAGGCTGCAAGTTCGCTGATGATGTGCATCTTTTCGGAATGCTGCAGCTTGCCGTTGTACATTTCAAGCTCCTTGGAATATTGAATAACCTGTTCATGCGTCGCAACGATTCTTCTGCCCATAATCATGATGAAGGCAATGATAAAGGCAATAACTCCCCATTTCCAAATGGTAAGTTCATACTGGCCAGAATGAAGCAGAAACCAAACTAATTCTCCTAATGTCACAATAGCAAAAACAGTAAAGCCAATTGCAAACAATATCGCGTCCACATTTTTTCGGATAGCGTATACGATAGAAAGCCCCGTCAGCAAGCACAATTGCCCGACAATTAGGACTGCATACACTTTGACGGTTATAAAGTAAAAAAAACCATAGAACTGATTATTAGATAGTATATTTATAAACAGGCACACAAGCATGAGTATAGAGTAAACAACTTGAAACTTCCTGATTTTCAATGTAATTGAGAATGGTCCGGGTCCAGTAATTTGCTCGAAATAATAAGTTAGTGCTGGGGAAAGGGCTTGCATGGCGATGTCAAATAAGATGACAGTCAGTTTGCCATATTCGCCGAAATAAGTATGAATAAACTTAGAGTTCGTAATCATGATAATACCAACAGCCATGATTACGATATTAAGAGATAACCAACTGGGCACGTCAATATTACGAAGGGAAAAGACGCAAATAAGCATTACAATGGAGATAAACACCAATGAACTACCTAGTAAAATATCTATGAGCCCTTGATTCGCATAATCTTGAATGATTTCTTGGTAATTGCCGATGATGATTGATTTCTGGATTCCAATTCGTTCTACCGTTGTAGCCGTATGGATATATACATGTTGACTATTAGAGGATGGTCTGATCGGCACAAGAATTTGATATACGTCAGATCCATAATCACGTGCAGAGTGGTACAGCTTTCTACCTTCATCCGAGTATACATCTACTTCAAATCCATATAACATACTTATGTATAACCCGGGTTGATCCCAATGCACAGGCGGGAGAGAAATTCGATACCATGCAGATTGGCTTCCTTGTGGCTTTAGAGGGACGCTTGATTGAAGATCAATTGTCTCCCATCCCTCTGTTCTCCTTACAATGTCCTTCCATGCACTTTGCTGCTTTTCCCATATTACATCCCATTGGGTAATCGTTATTTTAGTGGGTTCTGGTTGTGTGGATAATAGAGAAGGCGATGTTATAGCTCCAATAACCAATATAATGAGGCCTATGAAAATACCTCGCGTGAACCAGTTTTTAAATCCCATTTCACACCCCTGTATGTATTCAAGGATCATTCCATATCCGATATGGGCAATACTTCAACAAAAATATGTAAAATCCTGCTTAGAATCTGGAAATTGAACCATTTCTAATATGCGTCTCCATAAAATATAATAATCTTCATGGATCTTGTTGAAAATCCCTGTTCATGCTACTTCTGTGTCGATCTATGGATGGGAAAAGACATAGAGAAAGTATATACAAACAATAGTGAGATGACTGTCGAAAAAAGAATGTCGAAATGTATTTTTTCGTGATGTCCCCTCGTAATATTTGCATCATTGCAAACAGGTAGATTTCCTTGTTACGATAACTACTGGGATAGATGAACGATATCGTATGAAATCTACAAAGGAGTATCCTATGACAACTTATATAGAAGAACAGTACGACGGCAACGACTTTAGCTATGTCAATTGGAGCGAGTCTGAGCTGCGCAATTGCACGTTTACCTCCTGCCGCTTCCGAGGTGCACAACTGGATGGAGCAGTGACAACAAGCTGTCAATTTATTGACTGTGATTTCACCGGAGCCGTGCTCAATGGCTCTACACACACGCACAGTGCATTTACGAATTGCCGGTTCACAGGAGTGAATTTATTCGCGGCCAAATTTGCAGAATGCAAAATGGTAGGGACGGATTTCACCACTGTATTATGGGATGGCATAACGATTATCGGAGGAGATTGGTCGTATACGAATATGCGCCATGCGAACTTAACGAGGCAGAACTTGCGTGGTGTTCGCTTCATGGAGGCAGACCTGACTGAAAGCAAGCTGGAGAAGGCTGACCTACGGGATGCCGATCTAACCCGTACAAATCTCACCAAAACCAAATTGGCTGGTGCAGATTTGCGAGGAGCTGAGATGAACGGAGTGAACTTCAAAGCACTGGAACTTACCAAAGTCCGAATTGATATGATTCAAGCCGTTGCATTTGCTAGAGCATACGGAGCCAAGGTAGATTGATTCGTAGATAGAGTAACAGCCGCAGTCTGCTAATATAGCAATTTTGCGGCTGTTTTTCAGTACTTCTTTTATTTAAAAATGAGCAGCGCATTGCTAATGTTCCGCCCAGGGTATGTCATATATCTTCCATTGTAATAAAGGCCGCTTGATGCTCCGCCATCCAAATTCATCGCCTGATAAGCGCCAGCCTGCTTCATCACTTTAGCAAGCTCTGGAATCGTAGCGCTGGATGTAGTCAAGATCATTAGCTTGTAGTCCTTGGTTATACCAACCGCACTGCGTATGCTGCTGTGCTTCAATATTTTCGGATCTTTAAAGCCTTCGCCCTTCAGATTAACGGTAATCTTGCCGTCTGTAATAAGACGCGGCCCTACCTGCAAAGCTCCGTACACATCCCCTTCTTGGAATCGATCTATGAATGATGGCCCCGGGATCATCTCTACTTGATTATCTTTCGTGAACAGAAGCACACTTCGTTTATCGCCAGAGCCGTTATGTATCATTTTTCCGTTTCTAACTACATAGCCATACGGGACTTTCACCTTCGAATTGGAATAAGCATCAAAGTAGCCCCCATTTATCGCAGCGATTGCATAATTACGCTTTGCCATATGCTTGAGGTTATCGACCGAGCCCTCTCCTCCGTAACCCACTCCTACGCCGAGACGTATATGAGGATGCAGCAGATTTATGGTCAGCATCGTGGTCGTCACCCGCTTGTTCCCGACCTTGAATGCTCGCCAGCTCTTCTCAATTGACGATGTTTGGTTGATCCGCTGCTTCGAGACAATAGGCAAGCGAACATGACTGTCCCCATTCCAAAAATGGACAAGCGATCCGTTCTTGTCCCATTCCATAGACAGGTTCATTGCTTCGCTGACGAACCGAACTGGAACATAAGTCGTCCCCCCTGCTCGGAATGGGGCTGCTTCCAACTCCGTATTCATTCCGTTGACATATGCCTGCGTTGTACCTAATGTCATCTCCAGATAATTATCGTCGCTTACCACCTCTATGCGCTTACTCGTAGGCTCCCATGTCACTTGATAGTGCAGCTTATCGCTCAAATAGCGTATCGGGACGTAAGTACGGTACGCCTTCGTATCCATAACCCCATATGAACTTGCATCTGCGTGAGCTTGCCCATGTGGTGTAATGAATGTAAAAGTTAAGGCTATCCCTAGAACTGCTGTTATTATTTTTTTCAATTTCTGCACTCTCCCAGGCGAAAAAATCCAATTTCAGGAATATAGTATCATATCATCCTTTTGAGGACGATGTCTTTTTTCGACAATTATGTCAATTAGCCGACGTAATCCGATCATTCTGACGATTAATGTCATTGTCACAGAGAAGAGGAGCGCAACGTTAGCGCTCCCCAATCCCCGGCACCATCCATCCAGCAGCTATTCTTCTCGATAAACAACTTCAGCATCGAACAACGTACTGCCATCCGAAGCTTGTCCACGAATAAAGCAGCGGCGATCATCTGCATGCAGCGCTTCACCAGTAGAACGGTATACATCTACTTGATCCCCGAGAATGATTTCCTTATGGTACGTAATTCGGAAGCGCGACACACCTCGTTCCAATTCCTCTTGCGTCATCGCATCCAAGCATATATCAGCAAATCTGGCATTATTCAAATGGCCGTTCATATCAATACTGCTCTGTCTTACGTGGAGGGTATAAGCAAGGCGAAGAGAAGATTCTTCTGGTATGGCAACCTTCTCAGGCATCTCCCCCACAGAATCCTCATTATTGACAGGAACATCATAAGGAAATGCGGATGCCCGAAGAATACGCCGCTTATTCAGATCAACAAGTGCCCATGTCGTGCGGGATTGAGCAATTTGCTGATGCTCTGCATCGTAGACCACATAATCACGCAGCCATTGAACGCCTCTCGCTCCCTTATGCCATGTATCCAACTGAAGTACATCTCCGTACTTCGGCATTCTCATCAGTTCCAAATCCACGGTCAACAGCATCCAAGCCATGCCGCTGCCTACCAATTCGTCCATGGATACATCATGCGATGCAAGATGGGAATCACCTGCCCGCTGCATCCACTCCATTAATGTCGACAAGCGACAATCGCGCTTGTAATCACAGTTATCAGATGATACTTCATGTTGCTCACTCCAACGATTTGAGACCACTTCTAATCAACTCCTCCTGAACAATCATCTGCCTGCTTTTGAGTCCATCTATCTGCATCAGTCATTCCATGCCCAACAATATCATAACCGATATTGATCTGCTAAACCGCTGCTTCCACTGCGGAAACCTGTTCACGATCCTGAGCTCACTTGGTAATCGTAAATGCTTCTATTCATAAACCATCCTATGATATGTTAGTATAAACATAAGATAAGAAGCAAGCATAGATTATCCCCTTTACACAATAAATCCCCTCTTTACAGAAATTGAGGAAGAAGATAATTTGAAGGAAGTAAATCGATATATAATTTTTCCGATGCGATAGACGGTGTGTGTGAAACGCTTGTCTTGTATCATAAAGGAGCGACCAACATGATGAAGGAAATGAAGGATGCCTCAGCAGCGGTTTCAACTGTCTTTAGTGCAGCTGAAGCCGCCGAACAGCCAACAGAGGGCCGCATTCTAATTGTGACTTCTGTCACAGCAGAGCGGGATGCCGTATTGCGCGGCCTTCAGCATCATCCCCAATATGACGTCATTCTCGGTGGCGTGGGTGTAGCAGCGGCCGCAGCCCGGACGGCTCGGAAGCTTGCAAATGAGGGTTCATCCAACTATCGGCTTGTCATCTGTGCCGGTATCGGCGGGGGATTTCCCGGACAAGCTGAGATTGGATCATTGGTCGTCGCAAGCGACATCATTGCCGCAGATTTAGGTGCGGAGACCCCAGAGGGATTCTCCAGTCTGGACGAGCTTGGCTTCGGCTCTGCTCGCATTCCTGTCGATGCTGGGCTTGTCGCTCAAGTAGCGACAGCTCTGCAAGCAGCGAATCTGCCAGCACGTTCCGGCCCCGTGCTCACGGTTGCAACCGTGACAGGCACAGCTGCAACCGCAGCCCAAATGGCAGAACGTGTGCCTGGAGCAGCCGTTGAAGCCATGGAAGGCTATGGCGTAGCAACCGCGGCGCAGGATTTCGGTCTGCCCGTACTAGAGCTACGCGCGATATCGAATGCCGTCGGACCGCGCGATCGTGCCGCTTGGCGGATTCAAGAAGCGCTGAATGCATTAGAAGCTGCCAGCGCAGTATTAGTAGAGGTGCTGTAATCATGAAAATCGCCTATTCCCCATGCCCGAACGATACGTTTGTCTTCCATGCTTGGGCGCATGGACTTATACCGGGTGCCCCGGAGTTAGATGTAACATATGCAGATATTGATATCACGAACCACCTTGCAGCGAGCGGAAACGGGTTAGATGTGCTCAAGATTTCATTCGCAGCATTGCCTTGGGTACTGTCTGAGTATGCCCTGCTGCCATGTGGGGGAGCGCTTGGCCGTGGCTGCGGACCGCTTGTATTGACGAAGGAATCGGCTTCGACCCCAGCTGACCCATCCAGCTTGTCTGGCCGACGTGTCGCAGTGCCCAGTGAACGATCTACAGCCTATCTATTGTTCCGGTTGTGGGCTGCACAGAATGTGCCAGGCGGGGTCGGAGAGATTGTCGTCATGCCGTTCCATCAGATCATGCCGGCCGTTCGAGATGGCCACATTGATGCAGGGCTAGTTATTCATGAAGCTCGCTTCACATATCCGTCTTACGGTCTCACAATGCTTGCCGATCTGGGTAAGTGGTGGGAAGCGGATACCGGCCTGCCGATTCCACTCGGTGCCATAATCGCCCGCCGCACGCTTAATGTGAACGCAATCGCCGGCTGGGCACGCGCATCAGTCGAATATGCATGGGCACACCCAGAAGCATCGCGTGAATACGTCCTAGCTCATGCACAGGAGATGTCGCCTGAAGTAACGGATGCCCATATTAACCTGTACGTGAATGAATTTACTAGAAACTTAGGTGAAGACGGCTATGCTGCAGTCGAAGCACTGCTTGGCCGCGCAGCGAAGGAAGGTCTCGTGCCTGCTTTCGATTTAGCCGCACTTCGCCTGTAGTCTATAGTGTGATTCGCGAACGCTACGTATACTATACCATTACGAAGTAGAGCGCCTGCAAATTACGCGGGCGCTCTCTTTGCTTCTTTCGCTGCCGACAGTGATAGACACTTGGCTGATATATCGCTAGGCGCCTACGGGAGACAGGAGATGAATAGGTTCAAGCTAGGAAGACAATCTGTCCCTTCTATACGCCCCCCTATTCAGTTGTCGACTCTTCGATCATATGCCCATTATGAGAGGATATGCTGTCCATTCGGCATGTCACCGCATACGATACAGCGAGTTTGCATATGCAAACGTTGGAAGCTTTTCATAGGCGGGTCGTGTATAATAGTTTATTGCTAAAGTAAGTAGGCAAATAGAAACGAGATTCTAGGAACAACACACTCCGAAGGAATCGCTCTCTTGCTGAAAACAACTACAGGAGTGAAAGTCCAATGGAAACATGGAAGAAAAATTTATGGATTCTATGGTTTGGTACATTCATCGTCTCATCAAGCTTTTCCATGGTCGTCCCATTCCTGCCGCTCTTCTTGATTCAAATTGGTGTAAAGGATCATATTGAGCTGTGGTCGGGGATTTTGTTCAGCAGCGTATTTTTCGCTGGTGCCATTTCTTCTCCGTTCTGGGGGGCGATTGGCGACAAGTATGGACGCAAGCCAATGATTATCCGGGCCGGAATTGTACTATTCGTAACTTATATTATGCTAGCCTTCGTTACGAATCAGTACCAGCTATTAACGATCCGTATATTGCAAGGCCTGTTGACAGGCTTTATCCCCGGATCAATTGCCCTTGTTGGCACAAGTACACCTGAAAAAAAGGTCGGCTATGCCCTGTCGATGATGGCAACCGCAACTGCAACCGGTACAATAATGGGACCGCTCCTTGGCGGTATTTTATCGAAGCTGTTCGACAGCCGTCTGACATTCGCATGTGCAGGCATCTTGTGTTTGATTGCAACATTGCTCGTCATCTTCTGGGTAAAAGAAGAGAACTTCGTTCCAACGAAGGACAGCAGTTCGATCGTCAATACCATTCGGATCGCATCCGTAAATCGTCCGTTCATGATCGTACTTCTGCTCTCCCTATTGACCCAATTCTCGGTCATGACGATAGAGCCTGTTCTGCCTCTCTACATTGTAGAGATCGGGCATTCCGCGAAGGACGCCTCATTAGTAGCTGGATTTGTGTTCTCGCTTGTTGGCGTTGCAAGTATTCTGTTCGCAGCAAGATGGGGTAAGCTTGCCGACCGCATCGGCTTCCAGAAGGTTCTTCTGATCGGCCTGCTCGCGGGCGGTATCGGTACGCTCGCTCAAATTCCGTTTCAAAATATATGGTGGTTCTCGATTATCCGCTTTACATATGGCATCTTCTTCTGCGCTGTGTTCCCAGCATTGAACGGACTCGTGGTGCGGACAACAGACAGTGATTTCCGTGGACGCGCCTTCAGCTTGAATCAGACCGCGAATCAATTTGGCGGAATGCTCGGCCCACTCGTTGGGGGGGCTATTAGTGGTGTGTTCTCCATCCACATGGTATTTTGGGTCACGGGTATATTACTGCTTGCAACGATGGGGTTGGCGTTCTGGACGCAGCGTGGTGACCGCGTTCCAGTGAAGGCCGCAGGAACAAGCAAAGAGTTGTAAACCTGTAATCCTCAGAAATTACAGGTTTACGTTGCGGAAGACAGAATCATCGTTCTACAATAACAAGGGGCTGCACCAAACGTAATTTTTACATTCGTCGGTGAGCCCCTTCTCTTTTTTATCGAGTGATCGTTGGAACATTACCGCTCTGAACATGTACCTACCAAGGGCTTGCTGACTACCTGCTGGTAATATCGCGTCAGCTGCTGAATATCCATAGGCATTCCGTCATGCAATCGGGATCGTTCGGCAGCGAACGCCATCATGTGGCTCTGCACGGAGCCGCGCAGCACAGCCGATAAGTCGTTCCTATTATGCGGCTGCGAAACGAGACGGCAAAATTCATGCATCATGGCCGTACAGCCTTCGCGACCCTCATCATGGACATGCATCTCTTGTGAGGTATCATCAACAAAATCATATACTGTGAATGTCTGCTTTTCTAGGTTACCACGTATTTCCCCGCTCGTTCCTGATATTTGCACCATTCGCGAGCTGTCATGCGTGAAGGCGGACAAGGTAAAGGAAGCCGTCGCTCCGTTGCGAAATTCCATATTGACCACCTGATGATCGACGACATCATTATCACATTGGAAGACACACCGCCCATAAGGCGTCTCGCGAATCACGTCCCGAATATGCTCATCTGTAGGATCCTTCGTGAAATGC
Organism: Paenibacillus sp. NAIST15-1; assembly: GCF_001894745.1. Lineage (GTDB taxonomy): Bacteria > Bacillota > Bacilli > Paenibacillales > Paenibacillaceae > Paenibacillus_B > Paenibacillus_B suaedae. The sequence continues at coordinate 162,089 of NZ_BBYF01000008.1, read as the reverse complement.
AGCGCACGACGACGACCTTCTCCTAAGTAATATCTCAAATCTGCATAGCAGCATTCTTTAACGTGCGGACAGCCGTCTGTACAATAGAGCGGCGCATCTGCTGGCTTATTCTCCCGCTTGAAATGGAACAGCGAGCCGAAGGACGTCAGCCGCCTGCAATCCTGCTGCATAAGCCACAGAATAATATCTAAATCATGACATGACTTCGCTAAAATCATCGGACTGGACTCGCTCGTCTTACTCCAATGGCCACGTACATAACTATGGGCCATGTGAGCGAAGCCTATATTTTCACATAACTGAATATTCACGATCCTTCCGATGCTGCCTGCATCGATCACCTGCTTGATAGAGGACCAGAATGGTGTGTAGCGCAGCACATAGCATACAAGAACGATCCGGTTGCACCGTCTCGCAGCTGCCTCAATCTCGACGCATTCCTCAGGTGAAGGCGAGATCGGCTTCTCCAACAACACGTGATAGCCCTGCTCCAGTGCCATCATCGTCGCTTCGTAATGCATGCGATCCTGCGTGCAGATCATCACCGCATCCGCATAGCGTGCCCCTTGCAGTGCTTCCTTCCAATCCGAAAATACATATTCCGCCTGAATATGATGCTCGCGCGCGAACACCGCCCGCCTCTCCTCGTCCGGTTCGGCAACCGCGACAATTTCTAATTCCTCTGGGAATTGCAAAGCATGCTGTGCGTATACATCTGCTCCTCGCACTCCTGCTCCTAGCAAGATGGCCTTCACACTCATCTCTCCGGCACCCTCCATTAAGCAATCATCTCGTTGTGATTGGGATATTTTTCTTTGTCTATAATTCTATAATCTAAAGCATATATCCAATCGGAGCAATGCGTTTCCCCACTCTATTTATGAACATCGTATGTCATGAAGACATCCTGCTCTTCCCACTCTACGAAGAAGCTAAGCTTGCTATCCTTCTGCATAACGCCAAGCCAGATTTGTCTGTCTCCGCTCGATTCTCTGCCTGCTGGATTCTGTCTCTGTCGAACGTGATGATTTCAAAATTCGCATCGTATTGCGTCTCTCTGTCTTCTATAAATAGGAGCCCATACGGCGGTTGAAGTGGCGTCGTAGGCCCTCTCCCAATAGATTGAAGGTGAGCACCGTGAACAGAATAGCGAGCGCGGGATAAAATACGAAAGTGAACTTGCTTAAATAAATATCCGCGCGCGTCTCTGCAAGCAAGGACACCCAGTTGGTGCTTGTATTCACAAATTTCATGGTGAAGTAATCAACCTCGGCCCAATTGTGCGTCAAGAAAATACTCAACACACCTAATTGTCCAATAAGCAGCATGACCTTGCCCAAATCAATGCAAAAATTAATGACGATCTCCGGTACAAGCGACGGCATATAATAATTTCGAACCAGGCGCCATCCACTTAATCCAAGCGATTCTCCTGCTTCCACAAATAATTCGTGTGAGATATGGTTCGCCTGCTGCTGCACAATATGTGCCACTCGCCCCACCTCAAGCAAAGCGAGAATTGGGATTACCCATAGAATACGATTGCTCGAATATTGGATGAACGGCATACTCAGTAATAGAATAGCTGAGAAAATAACAGGCAGAAACGTGAATATCTGATTCAAGCTTGTTACCAGCCAATGAGCAACTCCCTTCTGCTTATACGCGAGCACGCCTAATGGCACTGCAATTATATAGCGCAGCAGAGCAATGAAGAAGACGATATAGACCGTCTCCTTGGTTCCTACCACGAGCTTGCTCAAGTTGTCGACGCCTTTCTTATCCGAGCCAATCCAGTTCAGATCCGAAGCTTTGTAGGGAGGTAGCATGAGCTTGCCCTGCTCTGACCATCTATGCTTTTCGGGTGTAAGCGACTTGTCTATGAACGGCAATTCTGGACCAAGGTACATCACAAATAAAACCAAGGCGAGCATTGCCCCACCGATCCATAGTGTGTAGTTTTTCAATGAGGACACTCCTTTATCTCGATGTCGGCGCAATGGAACGCTTGGCCAGCAAGGCAATCCACTGAACTAGCACCACCATAATCGTAAAACAGCATGCAATCCCGATAATGATACCCGGCTCATAATTCACTCCCGATCCGAAGCTAGTATCATAATCAATCGCTTGGAACAAACGGTGAGCTGCACCAGGATAACTCATTAAGTATTCAACCATTAGTAAATTAGACAGGGTGTATCCGAACAAGGAAGGCAGGTGGGACAAAATCGTTCCCATACTGTTGCGGCCAACGTGCTTGAACAAAATCATTCGCTGCGCCACTCCCTTCGCTTTGGCAACCTGAATGTACATCTGTCCTTCCTGCGCCGCAATTGCAGCGCTCGTAATTCGTGCAATATACATAGCTGGATATACGGATACAAGTACAGATGGAATGAGGAAGGCATACCATTCTTTTTGCTCAAAGAAATGAATAAACGGCATGTATCGAATAACAAACCATTGAATGAGCAGCACGACCATGAAGTCAGGCACCGATTGAAACAACCAAGTCGTTCCGTTCCCGATCACATTCCACTTCGACTTGGACAGCTTATAGTCAGCAATCCCTTTCAACAAGCCCAATATAAAACTTAATAGAAAGCCAATCACAATAATAGTTAGGCTGTTCCCCATCACTGTCAGCACCTCAGAACCTACAGCTTCCCCGTAACGGGTTACGCCTAAGGTATTGTCAACAAAGATACCGCGTATAAATCCTGTGATGTTCTCGGCATACTGCGACCAGCTGAACTGATACTTCGCTGTCATCTTATAGCCTTCCATGCCGATCTCCAGCTTGCGTGGAAATAGGACAATGAGCATTATCATGATTAATGCAAAAAAGCTGAGGCATAGTGACTTCACCATATGCAGTACTAGATTCATAATTTCCTCCTGAGTGATTCTCTCGCGATCCATATGCTAGTGATACCATATCATTCCTGTATTGTGAAGACGATGCAATCCTTTTATGGTTATTTTATCCATCAAATAGAGTACTTCTATGATTGTTGATTCCTTGGGTGATCCTCTTCCCCTCCACATCATAAAAGGCACATTCCCAAATGAACTGGAAATGTGCCCTCTTCTACTAGATCTATTCTATTGACTCCATGGTATAGGGGAGAAGCCAGACTTATCCATTGTTACTGACCGTCCAGCGGGAGCTCCAGACGGAACGTGAACTTCCCCTCCTCATGCGACATGCTGAGCTGACCACGATGCAGTCTTGCAATATGATAGGCAATAGATAGGCCGAGACCCGCCCCGGGGCTATCGTGTTGATCGTTACGAGAGGCTTCCGCCTTATAGAACCGCTCGAACAATCGCTGCTCCTGTTCCTTCGTAATAGGCTGCCCCCAGTTCTCTATTTCCAGCCATACTGTATAATTCTGCTCCCAGAGCCGCACCGTAATTTCTCCGGGCCTTATCGAGAACTTGTACGCATTCATTAGTAAGTTATCCATTGATCGAACAAGCAGCTCTGCATCTGCCATTATCATTATCGCACGTTGGGATGCATGGACAAGCCGAATCTTGAGCGACGCCTCTCTTGCCAACGGTTCAAATTCAACAAGCAATTGGCGGAGCAGTCCGCTCAAATCAAGACGAGAGCGCTCGATTTCCACTCGATTGTCAGCTAGTCTTGTATATTCGAACAAATCATTGATCAGCTGGCTAAGCTGCTCGGTCTTCCGGCATGCATTGTGAAGGTAGCGCAGCTGCTCTTCCTTGCTTGCTGCCCCCTCCTGCTGCAACAAGTTCAAGTATCCAATCAGACTTGTCAGCGGTGTGCGTAAATCATGCGAGACATTCGTAATAAGCTCCATCTTCATCTGCTCGGTAAGACGCTCCTTCTCAATCATGCGCTGCAACTGTTCCGCCATATGGTTAATAGAATCTGCAATAATGCCGAGTTCATCCTGTCTATCCAAGGTTACACGGGATTGCAGATCCCCCTCGGCAATAGACATGATCCCCTCTGTCAATCTCTTTAAATCTTGTAGTAAACCGCGTGTAAAGAGAAAGAAGTATGCAAGGTATAGAAATAGAAACACTAATGGACTGACACCGTGACCTATTAAATAGGACGATACCGTATCCATGAGCGCCATTGTAATAAAGGTACAAAACAAGCTGAGAAGCGCAAACCAGAACAAACGTCCTCGGATGTTATGCTTCCCATGCAGCATCGCCCATATCCTTCTATTCAATCCGATACCCCACTCCCCATACGGTCTTAATATATTGAGGCTCTCTAGGATTCTCTTCAATCTTTTCTCGAATATTGCGGATGTGCACCATTACTGTATTGTCCGTGATGAATTTGTCTTCCTTCCAGACCAATTCAATAAGCTTATCAATGCTGAATACATGCCCCCGCCGCCGTGCCAGCCGCTCCAATATCGAGAATTCAGTAGGGGTGAGCAGCACTTCCTTCCCCCGGACAATAACGAGATGCCGTTCCGGATATATGCATAAATCTTTTATTTCGATAAACGTTTCATCTGAAATCGGGGGCGCCTGCATGATGCGTTCTTCCTGTTCCGCGAAAGATTGTCTGCGCAATTGAGCCTTCACCCTCGCCAGAAGCTCCATCGGATGAAATGGTTTGGCGATATAATCATCCGCGCCTGTATGAAGTCCAGTGATCTTATCCAGACTCTCTCCTTTGGCGGAGAGCATGATAATCGGCACCTTCGTATGTTGACGAATGGCCATGCATGCCTGCATACCATCCATATTCGGCATCATCACGTCCAGAATAATAAGATCAATATGTTCATGCTGCAGCAGTTCCAATGCCTGAATCCCATCTGCTGCCTCAAACACGGTATAGCCTTCATTGTGCAAGTAAATGCGGAGCACATCTCGTATGTCCGCATCATCATCTGTTACTAATATCCCTTGACTCATCCCATCCTTACTCTCCTTTCTGTAGAGCAAGTATACAGCTTAAGAGAAGTGTATGAACAATCCAATTGAAAAAGAAATGATATTCAACCCCCAAAAGGATCGAGAGTCGAAGGCCGAATACCCGATTACTGCAACCCGCTCCCTTTCCGGCATACATATACGAAGGCTGGTGGAACGTTCAGAAACACAAAATGAATATTCTCGATATTAAAATAGCGAGCCAAATGCGGCTTCATTTGTTGAGAGTATTGGAATGCAACGAATAGACCTCCCGGCTTAAGCGATGCGTAAATTTCCTCGATCAGATGATCACGCAACTGCTGCGGGAAGTTGAAGAATGGCAGCCCGCTCAGCACACAATCCAGCTTCTCCCTACTTTCATCCCCCAATATCTTGCCTAGCTCACCAGCATCCGGATAAGCAGCGTATTCGGGATAGTTATCCTGCAAACGCGCCAGCAACAATGGATCCTTCTCGAACAAAATCACTCTGGCCGTATCTCGTTTAACCGTATCGATAAATCTGGTAATGGCCCCTGTTCCCGCGCCTAATTCGGCAACATGCTGCACCTCTTGCCAGTCCACAGCATCCATCATGCGCTGCGCGAGAAATCGTGAGCTTGGCGTAATGCTCCCTATCTGTTTGGGCGTTCGAAAAAATGTATTTAAGAACAGTAGCTTTTCCCGAATCATGTTCACACTCATTTGACGTCTCCCTTTCGCTCGTATCCTTGGTTGTTATTATCATATCCAACATGTCTTGGGATCATAGGGAGTTTGCTCTGAATGAGTTCTTAATGAGTTCTGAAGAATTTCTGAAGGGATAGATTCTACGGATAAAAAAGTGTGGGTAGGTCAAAACCGCTTAACGTCAACTATGATTATATGATTGATCATCCAGCGGTTTCGTAATTTAGTTATATGTGTTCTGTTCCTAGAGTACCATTATACCGATCGGGTATGCCTGCACTTCGGATAGGTTGAGCATCCCCAGAATGCTTGTCCTTGCTTGCTTTTTCTTCTCACCATTGGCGAGCCGCAAGTACAAATCATTGATGCGGATGCTGCGCTTTCCTTACTACCTTGCTTCAGCTCTGCTTTTGCTACTTCCATTTCTCGACTACTTTTCTTCGATGTCCTTTTCCTAGGATTCCACTTCCCCCATGAACGCAGCTTGTGTTCAATGAGTGCACCGTGCCAATAATCCACTTTGAATTGTTCCGCTTCCTTCTTCGCTGGCCCTGTCAAATCTGATGTCGTAATCAACAAGGATAAAATACAATCGTGATTCCGTTTAGCACCAACAAGTTCACGAACCGTCTGCACAGGAACCTTATGGTGACTGGCATAGCACTTCGCCTGAACAGCGGTCTTCTCTCCCCGTCGATCCGTAATCACAAGATCCACGCCCCCATCGCTGCCGCCGACTCCCACCTCTGTGACCCCATAACCTTGATCTCGGAAATAAAGGGCCAACAGGCGCTCGAACTCAGCACCCGTCAAGTCTTCCAACTTACTTGATAAGATCGCTTCATCTTCACGACAACGTGTTGAAGCTCTATTTGTAGTACCTCGCTTTGCCCGGTTTTGCGGTAATCTTCCATTCTTCTTCGATGGCTTCTTTCCTTGAATCGCAACCAAGATCGAAGCTCCGAGCAAAATGGCTATCATAACAGCTGCGATTAACATCCATTCACTGCTTCCCATGTACATATCTCTCCTGTTGTTTATATATCAACATTTTACAACCTGGAAACATTTTGATAAACCCTTGAAATGTCTTCCTCCTCAATTAGAGCATCGCAACAATACTAAAACAAATAAGCCCTTATTAACCATACATGATTAATAAGGACTTCAACTTTCAACGTATTCGAGAGAAGGGCATGAACTTCCTACCTTCATGCGCTGCTGTCGCTCAGATTAACATCATTCTGTTATGTGCCGAACCGCTTGCGATACCCGCACTTGCGGCACAGTTCCTCCACAGCTTCTCTGCGGGAGAATCCGTAGAACAAGTTGTTCGCTCGCTCACTTTCAACAATCTCCGAGAATGAGTCACGGTTCACATTACCGAGATTAATAACCCCTTCGCCATCCAAGCAGCACGGTACAACGGTTCCGTCCACGAGTATCGCTGCTTGGGAACGAAGCGCATGGCAGAAGCCTTTGCCATCATCCTCCGGAGCGCTCAAGCTTGGCCATTCAAATTCATGGTCTTGATTCAAATAAACACGATCTGCGATCTTAACACCACTGCCCGGGATAATTTTTTCTTCAATTCGATAGTCCAAATTGAATTCTTTTTCAATAATTTCAAGCGTCTCGCGGTTGCGATTGCGCTCCATGTTTGTTTTATTATCCTGCGTCAAATTCCATAGTCGGAACGAAAAGATAACCTTATGCTTTTCAGCTTCACGCACGAATTCCAAAATATCAGCAAGATACTTATCACGGTTCTCCGAGCCAATATGACCATCGAAGCTATGAAGCGAGAAGTTCATCTGGCGCAGCGCTGGCTTGCCAAGCAGCTTATGCTTGTTCTTGCGTATAAGTGTACCGTTCGTTGTAATATTGACCTTGAAGCTCTTCTCATGGGCTGCGTCTAATAGTTCATCGATCTTCGGATGGAGCAAGGGCTCTCCTTTGACATGCAAATAAATATGATTCGTATGCGGCTTAATCTCATCTAGAATATGATTGAATGCATCCAGCTTCATGAAGTTCGCTTTGCGTTCTGTCGGCGGACAGAACGTACAAGCCAAGTTGCATACACTGGTCAGCTCTATATAGACTTTTTTGAACGTTTTCAAGATTGTTCCCCATTCTATTGTAGTAGTTCCGTACTGTCCTCACCCTCTACTATGCACGAAAACGTCCCTGCATTCAACTTAATCCGGGCCGGAACATACAGGAACTAGTACGGCAGAGCAGAATTCCATCACCGAAAACGATGGATTGTAGCGAAGAATAGGGGGTAACGTACACACGTCACATGTGGATATCGATTGCTTGATGGGTTGATCGGAGTGCATCCTTTTGCCGAACTTGAGATAGTTCCTAGGTTCGAGAAGTATCCAAAATGCGCAAACGCTAAAGAGGCCCTTATTGAGAAGGGCCCCACATTGACCATTTAAAGGTCGAGTTTCAAGATAAACTCTGTTTCTGAAGCAATCCCATTACTTATACACTTGAGTTCGATCATCCGAAAGTTCTTCAATCGTTATGTAATCAAAATGTGCCTCATACCCTTCACCTTGCGGACTGCATGCATAGACACCAACTTGAATTGGCTTCGACTCCTGCTCGAACAAATGGGTCATGCGAAGCTGCTTCCATGCGGCACCATCCAGTGAGTAATCGACATAAAAGTCGTTCCCAATCCGGGAAATACGGAAGTAGACCGGAGCATCCCCATTATCAACCTCTTGGGTTGACCAGTCCGAATATCCGTGGTTCGTGACGACTGCGCCGAGCTTATTGCTCCCATCCGGAATATATTCTACAGATGTTTTGAGCCAAGTGTCTGGCGAATAGCGAACCATTAGCCCTGCTTGGTCATAACGGTGAACAGGATAGGAATATACCTTGGTCGTCAGCCTGAAGTTCCCCTCAATTTCTGTATATAGAAAATGTCCATTATCGACTTCAAAGCCATAATGTGTCTTTTGCCAGTAATCGGTTTCTTTGACGGTGCGAACAATGAGTTTTGCAGATTCTTGATTGATCTCCCACGCTCGAGGCGGCGAGTACCACATCAAGTTCGTGTTCAATTGTTCATGTTCAAAATTTTCATGTAGTCGAATTGAATTGCTCATCTGAATTGCCTCCATGTCGTAGTCTCTATTCCATCATAGGTGGAATCATCCCTACTGTACAGGGGCGCAATTAAGATTACGGTGCATCTCCTACATTATGTTGTGACCTGCGGAGAGTCCTGTTCCAGAATAATGCCATTCAATACAAGTCGAACAGGAGCACTAATCGTATCCCCAACCGGACATGTACGCTCAATGAACTGCACGAATTGTTCGACCTGCTCATAGGAAGCATTGCTCTTCACATGGATGTTGTAGCGAATTTCAGAATAGCCTCGGCGCACGTCAGATTTGTTCATGAAGCCATCTGTATCCAAATCCCCCTCAAGCTCCACCCAAAATTGCTCCAGCTGAATATTGAATTTACGGGCATATGCTCTTGCCACGATGGACTGGCAGGCGCCTAACGCACACAGTACGACTTCAACCGGATTCATTGCCGTATCCGTACCGCCCAGCGATTTCGGCTCGTCAATCGTAATCTCGAAATTCCGTGATCTCGCCTTTACAACCATTCCCTTTTGCAGATGTGCAGAAGCAGTAAATGTTTCAAGTGGCATTCATATAACCTCGCCTTCCTATTTTAACCAACATTATATCACAGTTAAAAAATATGAATAGTGAGAATGTTCTCTTGCTTCCAAGAAAAGAAGGGAGACTGCAGCTTTCTGCAATCTCCCTACTATGGTCGAGCTGCAAACCGAGCAGCCTTTATTTCAACGACCACACCTGTGTAACCCAATCTGCATAAAAGTCAGGCTCATGAGATACCAGCAGCACTGAACCAGTGTAGCTGCGCAGCGCCTCTATAAGGGCCTCCTTCGCCCGTGTATCCAAGTGATTCGTCGGTTCATCCAACACGAGCACATTGCTGTCCGTCAGCATCAATTCGCATAATCGCACCTTAGCCTGCTCTCCGCCGCTTAGCGAGCTGAGCGGCTGCCGAATATGCTCCTCCGTCAACCCAGTCATCGCAAGCAGCTTGCGTATCTGCTGATGTGTCATGTCTGTACGGAATGCGCATAATTGATCAAGCGCGGAATCGTCGGATACGAACAGCTCTTGGGCAAAATAAGCCACCTTCACCCGCTCTCCTTGACGAACATTGCCATGCAATGGGGTTAATTCTCCAAGCAGCGTCTTAAGCAGCGTTGTCTTGCCAACCCCATTATGACCGACAATCGCAATCTTCTCTCCTCGTTTCATCAACAGATTCAGAGGCGAGCATAGCGGCTTCGCATAGCCGATTTGCAGCTGTTCAGCCCTCATAATTCTACCTTCAGGCTCCACATGAACTTGGAAAGAAAACCGCGGCTTCGCACCAGAAGTTGGTCGATCAATCCGCGTCATGCGTTCCAGCATCTTCTCGCGGCTCTTGGCCTGCTTCGCCTTGCGAATCTTATTTTTCTGGACAAAATCTTCGAGTCTGGCAATTTCCTTCTGTTGTCGGCTATACGCTTCGTGCTGCTGCAAATTATTAAGCTCGTATACGCTGCGGAATGCCTCGTAGTTGCCTACATAACGCTTAATATTCTGGTGCTCGACATGAAAGATCGACGTGGCAATTTCATTTAAGAAAGAATTATCATGGGAAATGACCAAAAAGGCTTGCTTATACCCCTTCAAATAGCCCTTCAGCCAATCAATGTGCACCTCATCCAAATAGTTCGTCGGTTCATCCAGCAGGAGAACATGGGGCTCTTCCAAGAGCAATCTTCCTAGAAGCAGCTTCGTGCGTTGACCTCCGCTCAGCTTCTCGACATCCCGATCCAGACCAATATCAAGCAGCCCTAAGCCTGCTGCGATCTGTTCCAGTTTCACTTCAATCTCATAAAATCCCGAATGCTCCAGTCGATGCTGAAGCTCCCCATACTTGGCAAGCCATAACTCCAGATTGTCAGCATCTTCGGCCATCTTGTGTGCCAACTCCATCAAATTCTGTTCCATGGCATAGAGGTGACCAAATGCCCCGCGCAAATAATCGAGCACGGTCATCCCAGGCTGCAGATCAATATGCTGCTGCAAATAACCTACCTTCACATGAGGCAGCCACTCCACCTTCCCTGCATCCGGCAATAGCTCACCGGACAGGATACGCAGCAATGTTGATTTGCCCGCTCCGTTGCTGCCTACAATTCCAGCATGCTCCCCCGGTAGCAAGCGGAAGCTAATATCAAGAAATACTCGTTTATCTCCATAAAAATGGGTTACTTCTTCTACAGATAACATACTCATGTCATTCTCTCCTTTGCATGTGCGTAAATGATGCTCAACGCCAAGCGAGAGAACAGCTTCATAAAGAAAGTATCTACTTGTGTGTATGCAAAAAAGGGCAAGGCGAACGAATCGCCTTGCCCTATACAAATAGCCCTTAATGGTAGTTCAATTCATCCTTAGTGCTGTAGACCAATACGAACAGACCGTTGTCTGTTCGTTCCGCTTGGTTCTGCACCCAAAGTTCATGAACGCGTACTTGTATATGAAAAAAGGAATCGGTTCTTTATCCACTGTTCTTCGATTGGCGTTAAGCTAAAAATGGGCAGACTTCTCCCGTCTTAAGCCAATTTCCGTTGAAGAACAGTTGACAATACCGCCATCCCCTTTCTAATCCTCATCATCATAAAATGGTATTACGAGGAAAATCATACACGATCATAGCTCGTCCTGTCAAGAATATGCAAAAACCGCCGCATTCAAAAGATGCGGCGGAATCAACCAGTAGAAAAATAACTTCTTATTGAGCGCTTTTTATAATATGCTGTGGCACTTTAATCTGAGGAACCACATTGTGTCTAGTGTATGTTGAGTTACTTACAAAATGCTCCTCAATTTTTCGTCCGGACTCTTCTCCTGACTTGGTATATTCTAAAGCGGTACTCATAAGAAAATAATTATCCTTATTGATCCGATATTTAATGACTATGTTTTTCATATCGAGCATGATTTGTTTATTACCCTTTTGCTCCGACTTTTCCTGTTCTAATTTATCCTCTTCCTTGCTTGGTAACTCCGACCACAAAAAATGTTCCGCTTCCTTAGCCTTTTCATTTTCCAAACTCACTGTCACGATATAATCTTTGCCTTCTGAAATAAGTTCGCTTCATTTGCATACATCTTGATCTGTCTAAAGAGCTCATTCAAATCCATATCCTTCTGTATTTGAGTTGGATTCATCGAATCATCTGGCAACTTCCTCCATTGACCATCATATCCAAGAAAATATGTTCCTTCATTCGTTCTGTACATTTTTTTCGTTAGGTTCACTTCATCAGAATATATCGAACTTTCGAAATATGAACCTATCGGTTCCTTGGTATAGTCATATCTCATTGTAGTTACCTTTGATTCTTGTGTTTTATGGTCTGCTGTCAATGTTTGTGTTTGAACGATATCCAAGGAAAAGCTCTTTACACGTTTATCAGCCTCAATTGCTTTCTGCAATACTTCATCTACAGTGGGCATCGTATTGCCGCATGCCGTTATCCCTAGTAATGATAAGAATGCTAGTAGTATGGTTATCCGTTTTTTCAAAATAACAGCCCCCTAAAATAATCTGCTTTACCCATGTTAGCCAATTTATAAAGAAGGGAACAGTAAGTTAAAACCTATTACTTCAATAAAATAGAAGCATTTAGACATCATCGATACATCTAATGGATACAGAAAGACTGTCGACAGTCTTGTTCTTTAACAGAACACCTCAGTTTGTATTCTCTATTAATTTGGTATGATATGGACAAATAGCAGTGCACAGGTATTGGATATATTGCGAAAAATGTGTTGCGAAGGACGTTGCCCAAATCTCCATGGTCTCCTTGGACGAGCTTGTACTTAAGGATCTTTTGGTTCGCAAAATCGAATACGGCGCTATCGACGTTAGCTTCATCTATGACCTGTTCTTCGCCACAATTCTTAACATAAAATGTTGCGAACTGTTGATAGATTTTCACCTTGGTTCTTCTATATATTTAACGTATATGGAGATGAAAAATATGATTGGTATGAATATTCGTGTGTTGCGTAAAAAGCATAAATTCAGTCAGGAGCAATTAGCGGAGAAGGTAAACGTATCACGACAGACCGTAGCAAAGTGGGAAAACGGGGAGGCCTTGCCCGATATTTTTAAATGCAAAATACTCGCTGAACTTTTTCAAGTAACCTTGGATCAATTATCCCGTGATATGAGTGAAGAAGCGGCGAATCAGCTCGCTCCCACGGGGAAGCAGTTCTTTGGTGTTGTGAAGGTAGGTGATCGGGGACAGATTGTCATTCCCAAACAGGCACGCGAAATGTATCAGATACAAGCTGGTGATAAGCTGATTGTCTTGGGGGAAGATGCGACAAAAGGGATTGCTCTCTTAAAAAGTAATCATTTCATGGAATTTGTAGAGATGATCCAAAAAGCGGAGCGAGAGGTAGATGAATCAGAATGAGCAAAATTGTATTTTTTTCGATACCCGCGCATGGTCACACTAATCCAACCATTCCGGTGGTAGCCGAATTAGTCAATAGAGGCCATCAAGTTTGGTACTATTCCTTTCTAGAATTTCAGGAAAAAATAGAAGGTGCTGGCGCTGCATTCATTGCTTGTGATGAGTTCTTGCCCCAGCTTTCACAAAAGGAATTGGATCGCAAGGTTGGCAAAGATTTTACAGCATTAATTGAGATGGTTGCCGATACGACCATTGCTTTGGATGAGAAGGTATGTCAGGAATTAAGGGAAATTCAGCCGGATTGTATTGTATCTGACTCTATATGCTTTTGGGGAAAATTATTTGCTAAAAAACTAGAAATTCCATATGTTTGTTCGACTACTACCTTTGCTTTTAATCAGTACACCGCGAAACTGATGAAGCGTGGTTTTATCGATTTATGGAGAATGATCGTGGGTTTGCCCCGAATGAACAGAAAAATTCAGTTGTTAAAGAATCATGGGTATGAAATTGAGAATTTTATATCGATTGTTCAAAATAATAATGAGACAGACACCATTGTCTATACCTCGAAAGAATTCCAACCGATGGCGGATACGTTTTCTGAAAGATATGCTTTTGTCGGACCATCCATCAGACAGTCTCCGTCGATACAGATTAATAAAAAAGATAGAAAACGAATCTACATTTCACTTGGGACTATACTGAATCAAAATCAAGATTTTTACCAAAAAGTTATTCAGGCATTTGCAGATACGGACTATGATGTTGTGATGTCAGTTGGTGAAAAAACGGAGATTGCTTCTCTTGGCAACATACCAAGAAATTTTACAGTGAATAACGTCGTGGATCAAATATCGGTATTGCAAACAGCCGATGTATTTATTACCCATTGCGGTATGAATAGTGTGAATGAAAGCCTTTATTTTGGAGTTCCAATGGTTTTATTTCCGCAACATAGCGAACAAGGATTAGTGGCTGATCGGGTTGCTCAACTGGGTGCAGGTTTACAGTTGAAAGGAAAGAAGCCAAAATATTTGGCAGCAGCGGTATCTGAGGTGTTGACGAATCGGACATATCAGGAAAATGCGCTAAAACTGTCAGAAACTTTTCAGAATGCTGGTGGTGCAGTAGAAGCGGCCAATGTGATTTTAACTAAAATTCGAGCGAAGTCTTAATGGTACTTTCATGATCCTTTTTTAAAAATGGGGCAGCTTCATTGAAGAGGTGCATGACGAACATAAATATCGTACTGGGTTGATAGACCTGGTACTTGATGAATTTTGCGTACCTATAGGCACAGTTGTATACAAGCTGTTCATTTACATGTTACTATAGACATTTAATCTGTAACATTTGGATAATGGCAAACCCTAGCGAAAGCAGGGGACGCAAAGCCACGGGTCTAATGTATTTCACAATGCGATGACAGCCGGGTTGCCCTAATTGCGACATTACGTGCGTCTTTTTTTATTGCGCTGCCATTAGGGTGGCGCTTTTTTTGTGCTATTGTAAAGCGTCCCCGGTGTTCATCTCATTTGATCGCAGAATGTAAAAGAATAGGAGATGAAATGATGCGGCCATGTTGTACAGCAACCAACAACGCAATGTACCAAGAACAGCATAAACACATTAAAGCAGGAAGAATGCGGCGTATGACGATTACAGCTAGCGCTGCGCTGTTAGCCGGGATGCTTATCTATCAGCCGACCCTTTATGCAGCGGATAAGCTGGTCGGTAGTATGATTACTGTCACGAAAACGAACAATGCTCCGCAGGCAGGGGCAGACCAACTGCAAGGCATCACCATAGGAATGAGCGAGGATCAACTATTCCAAAAAATCGGACTGCCGGTTCGCAAGGATCTAAGTGAATATGGCTTCGAGTGGTATATTTACAATCAGGATTATAAACATTACTTACAAGTTGGTGTTCAGGACCACAAGGTCGTTGCACTCTATACGAATGCGAATGATTCTTATGGAAGCATTGGATTCGGTTCAACCAAGCAGGAGGTAGAGGCAGCCTTCGGATCTTCCCTCAGTCAAATTAGGAAAGGCAATACGATTTACAATATGGACAACAGCGGACAATATAGCCTGTACAAGGTCGGCGGTATGTATGCAACCGTGTTCTATGATCTCCATCAAGGGAATACGGTGACGGCTGTCCAATTTATTGCCCAGGATGTGGAACTGGCGTTCAAGGGGTACTTTGGCACGCCTAGCAAGCGATTGCAGACAAGCTTTGAGCAACAAATCCTCGATTTGGCTAATGCTGTGCGTGTCCGCGAGGGCATGAAGCCATTGAAGTGGAATGAAAAGGCTGCGGGAACTGCTCGCAAGCATAGCGACGATATGGGGCTGAGAAGCTTCTTCGATCATAACAATCCGGACGGCAAATCCCCGTTCGATCGGCTGAAGGCGGACGGAATCGTATACCAAAAGGCAGGGGAAAACATTGCTGCTGGACAGTCGAGTGCCATCTTCGTTCACGAGAACTGGATGAACTCGAAAGGACATCGTTCGAATATTTTGGGAGACTTTTCTCATCTAGGGGTGGGTGTGTACTTCGGGGGGAATTCAAATGTATATTACACACAGAACTTCGTCACGCAGAATTCCGTCGACGATAAAAAGCCCGATCCTGATGTTGTATCTCCTAGCCTCAGCAAATCTAAGGTTCTGACAGGAGATCCATTCGATGTAAAGGTCGAATATTCTGTGTCGAAAGCAGTATATTCAGCTTCATTCAGTCTTACTTATGACAGCCGCTTGACTCTCTTAGATATAAAGCCAAGCGTTACGATGGCTACCTATCAAAAGTTGAACTATCCGGATGTCCCGCTTATCACGACAAAGAACATAACCGATTTACCTAATGGCCAGAAGCAATTGGATTACTCCGTAAATCTCAACGGAGGCGCTTATGAAGGAGACGGCGACATAGCAACCATCGCTTTCTCGAGCGACCAAGAAGGGAAATATACCTTCAATCTTGTAAATGCGAATCTGTTCAACGCAAACAATGAACGGATCCGAATCGGTTACATTCACTCGTCTACCGTTGATGTCATCAAGCCGTCTGTTCCGAATCCGAATCCGAATCCGAAGCCAGAGCTGCCTATTTTGTCTTCCTCATCTGAAGGCTCTAGAGGTTCTAGTAGTTCTACACCTTCGACTTCTGTGGGAACAATTCCAGTCGGTAAGACGATGAAGGCAGGATTACTGGCAGAGACGAAGAAGGAGCATGCAGTGAATGCGGAGTTCAAGATAAATGCGAATACCGTGAAAAAACAGCTGCAGGACAAAAATGCCAAGCAGGTTCAACCCGATATTAGCGATGTAAGCATGAAGGATTACAATGAAGTCTCCTTCACGCTGGACAAATCGGCCGCCAAACTGCTGCAGGAATCAGGAAAGGATTTGCTTCTGTCTACAGCCGAATTCGATATTACCATTCCGAATAAGTCTATTGTGGAACTCATCGGAACGAGCGGACTCAAGCTTGTGGTGTCTCTTGCAGAGCATAAGGACAAAGGTTTTAGCGAGCATCATGGCGAGACGACCTTTACGTCTCCGATGATCACGATCCGTGGGCCGCAAGAAGCAAAGAATATCCTGTTGGAAATCTCCTTGAAGCTGATGGAAGCTACAAAAGATATTCGTAAGGCAGGCGTGTACGCAGAAGCTCAAGGCGTAACAACAAATGCTTGGAGCTATAAACTGGCCGGAATGAAGGCAGCTGATAAGAAGCATATTTCCTTCCAGGTCACGCAGTTCGGCACCTACACGATTGCAGAGCATGCAAGATCCTTCAATGATCTTACTGCACATTGGGCAAAGGATGAAATTGAAGTCATTGCAGCTCACGGACTGATGCGCGGCAAAGGCAGCATACACACATTCGAGCCGAACGACGTTATTACCCAAGCGGAGTTCGCCACCTTGCTTGATCGCTTGACGAATAACGGAAAGACTTGGGAACAGCGGATTGCAGAGCCTGGGGCACGTAAACCGATTACTCGCGAAAAAATGGTCGTGATGCTTACGCGGGCATTGAAAATTGATCTGTCCCATTCAAGCGCTTCGCTTGGATTTAAGGATGAAGAACTCATCTCACAGGATGCAAAGACAGCCGTTGTGTACGCAGTGAGCAAAGGACTTATCAAAGGAACCACCGATAACAAACTTGATCCGGCGGGAACGCTCACTCGAGCGCAGGCGGCACTCGTTTTGTACCGCGTGATACACGAGCAATAAGATATTCATCATGACACAAAAAGCAGAGATCCTAGATTAACACATAGGATCTCTGCTTTTTTTTCCTTTTATGGGGTGTACCGCGTGATAACAGTAATGCCGTCGGAACTATATTTTCTCAGTCTATAACTTTATTTTCTTTCTTCATAGACAATCGAAATCGTATCCTATTGAGCGTTGTCGATAACATCCTTCGGCACTTTAATTTCGGCCAATTCGTTATGCTTCGTAATTGTGCTCGTCACCTTCATGCTGATCGAAATCTTCTGTCCGTTCTCTTCCCCTTCGAGCACAAGTGTAAAGCCGCTTTTTGTTGGGAAGTAGGTTTCCTTATTCACGCCATATGTCATGGTAAGCGTCTTAACATTCATCTTGCCAAGCGCTTCCGCAGCTTCTTCACCAGATGACTCGGACAACAGCGTCTTCGCCAACTCCTTGCCTTTATCGCCAGACATATCCGTAGTCATGATGTATTCGTTACCTTCCACGGTAATCTTCGAATCTTTCTCTAACGGCTTAAATTTATCGAGATTTTGCGTCAAGCTCATTTGGCTCTTAATGTTCGTTTCCCACTGGCTCTTCAACTCATCCGGAACTTTCGCCCATTCGCCATTGACCTGAGAGTATGCTCCTTCTTTGGTGAAGTATTGTTTAATCGTTTGGTTCGTTTGGTCTGACACAATTGACGTATCTTGATAGAAACCAAGCGGTTCCTTTGTAAAGTCAGTTTTGATTGTAATATCCGATTTTTCTTCTTTGCTGCTGTCGCCTTGAATCCCATTCACTTGCTCAACATGGACATCCATTGAATAGCTCTTCAATGTTTTATCCGCATCCGTAGCCTTTTGAATCAATTCTCCTGCCGTAGGTGTTGAGTTGCCGCATGCTGTAATGCCTAGTACTACCATGATCGCTACGAGTGCTGCCGTCCACTTCTTCAAAACCGTCTGCCTCCCAAAATTAGTATGCTCCCTCATAGTAACCAATATCGATAGACAGACAAAGTGAACGTAGCCCTATTCCGAAACAGAAATTAGTAGAATAGAACTATTAATGCCATAAAAAAACCGCCAAATCCGTAGATTCGACGGTCTAGTCTATACATTGCGATTACTTAGCGCTGTCCAATACTTCTTGTGGCACCTTGATTTCGCCAACCTCGTTATGCTTCGAGAATGTGCTTGTCATAACCATATTGAGTTCAACTTTCTGACCTTGCTCTTCTACTTCCATAGACATGTCGACATCGGATATTGTTGGTTGGTATGACTCCTTGTTGACACCAAACTTCATCTTAATGCTTTTAATCTTCATTTGCTCAATCATTGCTTCCATTTGAGGATTACTGTTAGAACCAGATTGGGTCATCAACGACTTCGCCAGTTCCTTCATCCCGTCACCGGACAAGTCCGCCGTCAAGATATAGTTAGTACCTTCTTCGGATACCTTCGAATCTTTCGCTATCGATTTGAAGCGTTCCAGGGACTGCTCTGGGCTTGCCCCTTTCTCCGCACCTTCAAGAATTTGTGCCTTCATGTCATCCGGCATCTTCGTCCATTGCCCGTTCACTTGTGAATAAATGCCGTCCTTCGAAATATACTGAACGACTTTTTGCTCACCTTGACCCGCTACGTTCATTGTCATTTCTTGATACAGATTGAAAGGCTCTTTAGTCATGTCGCTTTTCAGTTTTATTTCCGTATTTTGCTCTTGCTTCTGTTCACCTTGGCTAATTGTAAGATCCTGCTTCACTTGGCTGTCCATAGAGAAATTCTTGAGCGACTTGCTTGCATCAATTGATTTTTGAATAAGTTCATCGACAGATGGAACCTGAGCATCCTTTTTCTCTGTCTCAGTTGTCGTCTGTGCTGTAGAAGAGCTGTTTGCTCCAGCAGCGTCTTTTTTATCTCCGCAAGCCGTCATGCTTACTACTAATATTGCCCCCAACAATAGTGCAACCCATTTTTTCAAAACTTTTTCCCCCTAAATGTTAGTATACTTACTCATATTAACCAATTCATACGTCTCTGTAACAGGGATTTTAGAACTAAAACATGTGTCAAATTGATGAAGGAACTAGATATTTAGTCCCATTCTATGTATATTTATCATTTTTAGTTATACCGTCTATAATCATATATATAGATACATTCTCGGAGGAATCATACATTGAAAAATCTACTCGTTACCGGCTATCGAGCTCACGAACTCGGCATTTATAACAATAAGCATCAGGGAGTTCCTTATATACGCAAAGCGATAGAATCTCGCCTTATTCCGCTAATTGAAGAAGGATTAAAATGGGTCATCACACCTGGCCAGTATGGAGTCGATTTATGGGCTTGCGAAGCTGCTATCTCGCTGAAACAACAATATCCGCAGTTGAAATGCTCCATTATTACGGCGTACGCCAATCCTCAAGCACAGTGGAGCGAGGAGAAGCAAACCTATTTCGAAGAAATTATGCGCGGAATCGATTACTATGGCTCGGTGAGTAATGCTCCCTACAGTGGCAAATGGCAGTTCATCGCAAGGGACGAGCTGCTGTTCCGCAAGACAGATGGCATTCTGCTCGTCTATGATGAGGATTCGGGAGAGGCAAGTCCGAAGTTTACGAAGGAACGCGCCTTGAAGAAGCAAGAAGAAGAAGGCTATATCTATATCAATATCGGAGCAGAGGAAATTCAAGCGATTGCAGATGAGGAGCAAAGCAGCATGTTCTTCGAGTGAAAAATTGTTTTGAATAAAATTCGCTTGGTCTAGTGAAAACGGATATGTATCAAGTATGTAAGGGAGCAGGGGCTTCAGTTAATCGTTCCAAAAAAGTAATAGGTCGACTCTATAAAACCAGCGGCAGCTTTGTGTTGTAAAATAGTACACTGCCGCTGGTTCATTGAATGAATACAGCCATTAGTTCAATCATTTTGCATCATAAATTCCTCTAATGTTATCCTCATTAGTTGGGTATCTTTATATTCTCCATCAAACAATTCTCTTTCATGTAGTACTTTTATCTTGTTAAATCCACATTTTTCATAACTCTTGATTGCTCTGACATTCACGATTTGTGGATCTATGTAAATATCCTCAACTTCTCGCTCGGTAAATAAATACCGAATGATAAGTTTCAATGCCAGAGTTCCGATTCCCTTATCCCAAAAATCAGTCTCTCCTATAAATATATCTAGTCCGAATTGCGGTTGATCAAGCTTTGCTCCATATTCATGAATTTCATCCTGTTGTAACGGATAGAACTGTAAATATCCTATAGAAGCATTATTAAATTCAATAATACACGGGGTGACAAAATGCTCTCCTCTTGCCCGTGGCCCATATTTTCCTATAATCTGTTCCCATGTAAATCTGGTACTTGGACCTTCAATAAAACTTAGGATTTTTTTATCATTCAGCCATTTATATAACAAAGCAAAGTCTTCATCAGCATAAGACATTTCTCTAATCGATACCTGACCATCTGAAGCAAGCATTACGTCTTCCCCCTCTAATGGTTTATTTTGTTGAATCCCATCAGCTAACATCTTGCGATATCTTTTTCATCTCAATAATTTTGAGGAATAGCAGAATACAAGAACCCTGTTGCTGAAAGTAGTTTTGTTCTGTTTTTGTCGCTCAGCCACATTATTTCCCGGAAAATGTTGCACCACGCTCATTCCCACACGTTCCACTTAAACCAAACTAGATTCAAGCCTCAAGCTTTTCCCAATATTCGATCTATTGCAGGCTTCGTAAAGCAGGCCAATTGCTCGGGCAGCTTGTCCAGGGAAAACCAACGCATATCCCCAATTGCTCCGTCTGCCTCATTATTGCGTGCTTCTCCTCCCTGTACTGTTGTATCGTAGATGAGGGACACCCAGTGTTCATCATTTTCGGGACGGATCGTTTCCGCTGTACATAGCAATTGGGTCACCGTTATATCCAGGTTAACTTCCTCTTGCACCTCACGGATAACGCATTCCTCTAATGATTCGTACATATCCAGCTTGCCGCCAGGAATGCTCCATGTTCCTTTTTCCGGGTTCCGGTTGCGCTTGACCAACAGAATTTCGTCATTTTGATTGCGAATTACCGCTCCTACACCTAATTTCGGAATTGCTGTTGTATGATTTGTAACTGTCATTGCCACTCACTCCTTAATCGAATATTCACCATCATTAGACTATTTAGGTCATGCAATGGTTTCACAAAAAGAGGAGTCGCGCATTAAGCGCACTCCTCCATTTCTATCGATATCCAGCCTTACTTGAACCAGCCCTTCTCCTTAAACCGCGTAATCGCCTCGATGCGATTGCCCACATTAAGCTTGTCGAGAATAACTGAAATATAGTTGCGCACGGTTCCTGTCGTGATATACAGCTCTGAGGCAATTTCCTTCGTATTCTTGCCGTCTGCAATCAGACAAAGCACTTCCTTCTCCCGCTCTGTCAGCGGATTCTCTTCCGAGTATGCTTCATCTACCAGTTCAGAAGCATAGATCCGTCTGCCTGCCATAATGCTGCGGATTGAATCTGCCAGTTCCTCGCTCGGGCTGTCCTTGAGCAGATATCCATTCGCGCCTGCCTTCACGGCTCTCTCGAAATATCCCGGACGGGCAAAGGTCGTCAGGATCACGACCTTGCAGCCTGCGCCCTTCAGTTCCTCAGCGGCATCCAGCCCGCTCTTCCCTGGCATCTCAATATCCATCAGGCATATATCTGGATTGTGCTCATGAACGAGCTTTACAGCCTCATCCCCATTGCTTGCCCGCCCGACAACACTCATATCCTCTTCCAAATCCAGCAGAGACGCTAGCGCTCCAAGCAGCATCCGCTGATCTTCCGCAATGACAATACGTATCACGTCCCCACCTCCTTAATTGGCTGCTTCGTCACGATCGGCACTTGTATGATGATGGCCGTACCTTGATCACATACAATGTCCATACTTGCGTTAATGAACTCAAGCCGTTCCTTCATTCCAAGCAAGCCATTGCCTGTCGACTGAAGGCTGGTGTCCATCCCAACACCGTTATCCTGCACCTTAACCTTAAGTTCTGCTTGCGAAGATTCAAATTGAATCGAACAGGACGTCGCATTGCTATGCTTCACAATGTTTGTAACCGCTTCTTTCAAGCACATACTGAGTACATTCTCATAAAGAAGAGAGATATTCGCAGGCTTGCCGCCTTCTAGGCTAAACTCAATTTGAGCCGCCTTCAAAATTTGCTTAATACGGAACAGCTCATCCTCCAGCCGCGTCCCCCGCATTTGCGTCACCAGTTCCCGCACTTCCTTCAAGGCCGTTCTCGCTGTCTGCCGCACATCATTGATTTCTGCTTGGGCACGTCCGGGATTCTTATGAATAAGCTTGCCTGCAAGATCACTCTTCAGGCCGATGAGCGACAACTTCTGACCAAGCGTATCATGCAAATCACGGGCAATGCGGTGTCGCTCCTGCAGCTTCACCAGATCCGCAATCCGCTTGTTGGCATCCTCCAGCTCTCCTTGCAGCTTATCTCGCTTGTTGCGATTATAAGTCGTTACTGGGAGCAGGATAACTCCGATCATGCTGACAAGAACGAATGGCAGCTGCGTGATGAGCACCGGATTCTTCGTTACAAATCCATAGTTGATCGTCACAATCGTACTAATCAAGTGGATGGTATATAACGTAATAAAGCCGATTTTGTGCTGAATATTACCGATAAAGAACGCCAGAAACAATGCAAAGTATACATATCCGAACAGTACCGTCATTGTAATGGAAATAATCACTTGGAAGGAGGTCCAAAAGTAGACCCACCATCCCTTCGATACAAACGACAACACATAGCAGCCGAAAAACGCCAGTATCATGACTACGCCAATACCAACTTCGTATGGCGAAGAGGCCCGAAATATAAAGTAAAAAGGAAGGATATAAAAGACAACCCACACGTACGGGCTCAATCCCGTACTCCTGTGAAATATGTGATACCACTTCTGCATGGTTGTCTTCCTCCTTCCTCTTGCCATATTTAATTGTATCTTACCATAATGATGCCAAGCCGTGCTCATTATTCCCCTTGAATCCCCGCTCTTGGCGGCTTGATAGAGCTTCTAATGCGACCTGACTTCTGCAGCAGCATCTGCTTGTGTTCCTTGAAGCTAACAAATACCTTTCTCTCTTCATCCCATAGTCGGAATCGGAGCGACTTCAGGCTCGTACGCAGGGTAATTGTCGTTGCCTTCTGCAGCGGAATGGACGCATCATGCGCCTTCTCCAAATTGTAGTTCGGCACCTTCGGACTAAGATGATGCACATGATGGAAGCCGATGTTGCCGGTAATCCACTGCAGCAACTTCGGCAGCTTGTAATAGGAGCTTCCTTCTACCGCCGCCTTCACGTAGCTCCATTCATCTTCATGCTCGAAGTACGTCTCCTCGAATTGATGCTGCACATAGAACAGCCAGATGCCGAGCATGCCCGACAATAAGAAGATTGGCCCTTGGATCATCAGAAATGCCTGCCAACCAATGGCCCAACACAGCAATGCATATAATACTACAATTCCAATATTCGTAATGTGCGTATTCACTTGCTCCTTACGCTTCGCACCTTTAACATTGAAGCGATAAGCAATCAGGAAGATGGCAATCGGCCCGATGCAGAGCATGACCACTGGATTGCGGTATACACGATAAGCTAGACGCGTCCACCAGGAAGCCTCCTCGTATTCCTCAACCGTCAGCACCCACATGTCGCCAATTCCCCGCTTGTCTAGGTTGCTGCTTGTGGCATGATGGATAGAGTGACTGTTCTTCCATTGCTGGTACGGAACAAGGGTGATCACCCCTGTAATCGTTCCCAGTATATCGTTTGCCTTCCGGCTCTTAAAAAAGGATTGGTGACAGCAGTCATGAAATATAATAAATGTCCGAATGACGAAGCCGGACGCCATGACCATGAACACGAGTGATAGCCAGTAGGATACCGAAAGACTCGCATAAGCGGCATACCACAGAACCAAAAGCGGTAAAATCGTATTGCATATTTGTCGAATGCTCGATCGCATATCGATCTGTTCATAAGGCGCTACTTCCTTCTTCAAGCTAGTAAGCTTCGAATCGGCCATCTTGTCAGTTCCCCCTAAATTGTTAACGAACATAGGTGATATCGTATGAACCCATACTTAATTATCTTAAGTATAGAGAATCCGTGTCATCCGCAGTAGTCATAAACGTCAGATAAGGGACATGATAAATGTCATATATGTCACGTTAAAACATGCAAACATAGGCGCGCCGATCCGCAAACAAACAAGCAGCCTGCTGAAATAGGTCAGCAGGCTGCTTGTTACTTCTTATTTATGAAGCGCGAATCGGATTGCGCGTCCGATCAAGCCGGGAAGCACCGATAAATGCCCTTCACCAGGAAATACATGAAAATCCACGGACAAGCCGTTCTCCTCCAGCTTGTTCAAGCGTTGGTACATCTCCTCCGCATTATGCAGCATCCGATTCGGGTGTGAGGCTTCCTCTTCCCCAACGGTCATGAGCAGCCGCACAGGGGTTGGATCAGGCTCTACAGTTCGGTTCGCCGTAAATACCTGCTCCGCCTCCAGCACGCAGCGATTGCTCCACCAAATAGAGGGGCTGCCCGCAATATAAGTCTGGAACAGATCAGGCTTCGTGAACATCGTATTCAGTGTGAATAAGCCACCGAGTGAATGACCGAACAAAGCCTGCTTCGAACGATCAATCGGATACGCCTCTTCGATTGCTGGCTTCAGCTCTTCCTCGATGAAGCGAAGGAAGTTGTCGCCGCCTCCAGTTGGCGGCCATTCCTCCCCGCCTGGTCTTGGCGGCAAGGATGCACGATCCGTTGGAGGTGTCAGTTCATAGAAGCGATCCGCAGGAAAGTTTCCTTCCGTCAAATAACCAATCCCTACAACAACCAGAGGGCCGAAGCCGCGAATGCCTCGCCCCTTCAACACGCGAGCCGACTCCGCGCAAAGAGGAAATAACGCGTTGCCGTCGAGCACATACAGAACCGGGTACCCCTCCGAAGGAGCTTCGCCCTCGGGAACACTAACACTAATTCGATAATCTCGGTTCGTATGCGTGGAACCCATATTGTAAACCGTAGAACGCGGCAGCGTAATCGGTTGTTCTGCTATTTTCATGCTGGTTCCTCCCCCTATTGTGCGGAATGAATTCCGATGACTCTGCCGATGTCAATGTTATGTCTTTCGAACATCGGACCTATTTCGGAGCTCGATAGAGCAAGTAGATAAAATACGGAACGCCGAGCAGCGCCACAACGACACCTGCCGGCAATGATATCGGCGCAAAAATCGTTCTGCCGATATAATCGGAGACGACAACGATAACCATCCCGATTATTCCGCACACGGGCAGCATGCGATGATGACTCACACCGACCAGCTTCCGTGCAATATGCGGTGCGATCAAGCCGACGAAGCCAATGCTGCCGGATACGGATACACAAGCACTGACAAGCCCAATGCTGGCTATGAGCAGTAAATTTGTCTCCCGATTGACTGCCACGCCAAGACTCATCGCACTGTCTCGCTCGAATTGGAGCAAGTCCAGCTTCCGTGACTTGAACCAAATGAATGGGACGCAAATGATGAGCCATGGCAATGCGGCCACAACGTAATGCCAGTTCGCATTCCACACGCTGCCTGACATCCACACCGTTGCCATCTCGAAGTCCTGCGGATTCATCTTCAATGAAATATACATAGACAATGCCCCGAGACCAGAAGCTACCGCAATACCAACTAAGATCAAGCGCTGCGGATCAAGCCTGCCTCGATGCCATGAGAACGCAAAAATAAAGATAGCTGCCAGCAAGCCACCGACAAGTCCAAACAAAGGCATAGCCATTACTGCAAACCAATCTGTGCCGACGATCTTCCCTTGGAAGAAAAACATAAACAGTACGACTGCAGCTCCGGCACCAGAGTTAATACCCAAAATCCCTGGATCGGCAAGGCCATTCCGCGTAATGCCTTGAATAACAGCGCCTGCTATGCCCAGACCCAAACCTACCATCGCAGACAGCACAATGCGCGGCAGTCTGAACTCGAAGATAACAAGCTCATGATCCGGCTGCGGATCAATGCCCAGGATGGTATTGATGACATCCTTCACCGTCATATCGAAGACGCCATTTGTCACGCTTATATAGACCGCAGTACAGAACAATGCGAGCCCAACGCCAAATACAACCCACCAACGAAGCAATGAATCTCTATGCACGTCCTCCCCCTCCTTTTTTGCGAATGAGATAGAGGAAGAATGGAACCCCAATTAAGGCTGTTACTACACCGACTGGAGTTTCGAATGGATGATTGATGAATCTGCTGAGTACATCAGCAAGGCCAAGGAACAAGGCCCCCAGCAAGCCTGCACAAGGCACCGTCCACCGGTAATCCACTCCAACCAGCATACGTGCAATATGAGGAACAATTAAACCAACGAAGCCAATCTTGCCTGCCAGCGCTACCGAAATACCGGTCAAAATGACGACTGAAGCGGTTGCAAGCAGCTTTACAAAAAACGTCTTCTGCCCCAAGCCAGCCGCAACATCTTCGCCAAGCGAGAGTGTCGTAATTGATCTGGTGACAGACATCGCCAGAATAAATCCAACAATAGCAAATGGAATAACAAGCTTAATTAACTGGGGATCCAATTGATGAAGCCTAGCGTTATACCAGAAGCTGATATTCTGCGAAATTTGAAAATAAACGGCGATCGCAGATGAAATGCTGCTGAGCAGGGTTCCGATAACCGTTCCGACAATCGCCATCTTCACTGGCGACAACCCACCCGGAATTGTGGAGGCCAATCCCCACACGACAACGACGCCAAACAATGAACCTAATAACGAAAAGAAAATCATTTCAATGGATGACGCAGAAGGAACCAAAATCGTGCACAGCGTAATGACGAAGGCCGAACCATCAGATACCCCCATAATAGAAGGGGATGCAAGATAGTTTCTTGTCATCCCCTGCATCATGGCTCCTGATACGGCTAGGAACGCCCCGATCAAGAGCGCCCCTATTGCCCTCGGCATGCGCGAGTGCAAAATAATTTGGTGATCTACATTGTCCGGATTGAAGTGGAACACAGCATTCCATACGGTATTCGCATCAATGTTCTTGGCTCCATAGAGCACGGATAATACGATGACCGCCACCATGGCAATTGGTGACAAGATCATGATTGCAATCGCCAATGCCTTCTTATTATGCATATCGTACCAACCTGTTGTTTATTATTTGAACATCTGAATTATTGGGACAGCTTATCTACTGCTGCTTCAAGGAACAAGAATTTGCTGAGCGCTGTGCCGCCTTGTGCGAGCGGGTCCACAACATTGACGAACACCTTGCCGTTCTTCACCGCATTAACGCTCTTCCAGATTGGATTGTTCTCCAAATCCTCCAGTGCTTTCGGTGTATTCTTGTTCTCATCTGGAGAGAACTGAACGAACAGATAGTCAGGATTGATTTCCGAGAATTTCTCCAGCGAGATCAATTCTTGCGCCTTCGCTGCTTTCACTTCTGCGGGAGCCGTCAGACCCAAATCGTTATAGAGGGAAGCATTAAAGAAGACTCCCTCAGGGTAGATCGCCAGATCGCCCTTACGAACACGAACCGCTAGTACCTTCTTGTCCTTCAGCTTGTCGCCGAACTTCGCTTTCGTCGCATCCAAGTCGGCTTTATACTTGTTCAAAGCCTCTTCCGCTTCTTTCTCCTTGCCTGTTAGTTCTGCCAAGAGCTTCAGATTGGCTTCCCAGTTCGTAGACACGTGTGATACCGGAATGGTAGTCGTAATTTTTTTGAAGTTCTCGATAGCCTCTGGCTTGAACTTCGTAGAAGCGAGGATGACGTCAGGCTTCAGCTTCAAGATTCCTTCGTAATCCGGCTCCATCTTCTCTCCGACCGATACGGCTTCCGTTGTCGCTTTCTTGAACAAGTCAGGGAACTGCCCGCTTACACTAATTGCACCAACTGGCTTCGCGTCAAGTACAACCGCATCTTCCATGGACTCCATAGAACCAGAAATTACGATGCGAAGTTCCTTTTTAGCAGGGATCGTATACGTTTGATCCAAATACGTAATTGTTTTTGTTTCGCCGGATGGTGCCGACTCTTTATCTTTATTGTCTGTGTTAGACGCTGCAGGTGCAGTCGTTTCCGTGCCTGAACCGTTCTTCGCATCAGCGCCTTCTTTCGCGCCACCAGCACCGCATGCTGTCAATGCCAGTGAAAGTGAAAGCAATAATAACCCCTTAACCATCCATTTGTTCATTTATTTCTGAACTCCCTTCTAACGTTTCAATTGATAATGATTATCACTATTAAATGATAGAACGTTTATCCCGAATCTCCAATGGATAAATTCCTGAATTGTTATGGACAATTTCCAGATAGCAATTGAAGCATCGTATCCATCATTCGTTCCATCGCGATCGGAGAATACTCGACCCAAGGATCTGTATGTATCAGATGAACACGTTGACGACGCACAGCACTAAGCTGCTGCCATCGCCAGCTTTCCTGCAGCTGCTCCCAAGCGGCTAACGTCTCACTCTCTTGGCAGACGTTGACGAGCAGGCGATCTGGATTGATTAGGGCAAGCTGCTCCAATGACAGCTCCATGTTATAGACTTGCTCTGGCCATTGGAATGCCTGTTGGAGCTGCAGATTATCGAATACAACCTCTGCAATTCCACGATTGCAATATGCATAGATCTGCTTTCTCAAAATTCTAACGAAGAGGAAGGTCTCATCCTTCACGCCAGATGGAAGTTGTTCTCTTACCCAATCCACTCTACGATCATACTGAGCAAGCCAATTCGCAGCCTCCGTCTCTTCCCCAAGCAGCTTCGCTGTATGCACCAGCTGCTCTCGCCAATTCCTCGTACTTGGAACTTGACAGACGTTGCCTACCTGACCAAGCTGCTCTTGCTCCTCCTCGGCAAGCCCATCTATGCTGACGATTACATCCGGCGCCGCCTCGTGCAGCTTCATGATGTTCGCTTCCCAGTGCTCATTGACACGGTACGCGCTGAGATGAACAGGAATATCATAGCGATATTGATCGTAATAGTATTTCGTCCATTTCGGGTGCAGCGGCGCAGCATAGGGAATAATATTGAGCGCCAGCAGATAGCCCGCTACTCCAGTTCCGTATGCAGCAATTCTCTTCCTGCGGCTCTTCATATAAACCGAAGGGGAAACACCAACCATCTGCTTGAACTTCCGGCTGAAATAAAACTCATCCTGATATCCAACCTGATGCGCAATATCTCGCAGCTTCACATCAGATCGATTCAGGAATTGCTTCGCCTTATTCATTCGCAGCTCTGTCAAATAATCGTTTGAGCTGAGGCCAAATGTTTTTTTGAATAAATCGACGAAATACTTCGGACTTACTCCTGCAATGGCTCCCAATTGCTCGATCGACAAGCTGTCACTGTAGTGCAATTCCATGTATGCCTTCGCTCTCTCAATGGAAGAACTTCCATGATCAGTGTGGTTCGGCTTCTTATTCAGCAGCGTATAGATAAGCTCCTGGAAGGCATATTGAGCACGGAATCGTTCCTGAGCACTCTCGCTGCCATGCATGCGAACGACTGCATCGCACAGAAGTGTCAGTTCTCCTGCTGAAGTCACCGCAATTGTCTCCTGGTGTTCGATTTCCCGTTCATCATGCAAGGGATGAAGCAGTGCTCCTTCCTCTGCTTCTCTATACATATCGAAATAAAAAAGATAGGCCTCTATGCCATCTTCTGCTTCTGATTTCATGCCGAATGTATGAGCAGGGGCGAACCAATACGCACTTTCACGAGACAAGGAATATTCCTTCTTGTCCAGCTGTACCGTTCCATGCCCTTGTGTTGTAATGATCAACAGATGTGTACTTGTCCACTGTTGAGCGGATTGATAGCCCTGCACATCCTTGCGGTATTCTGCTGTACGCAGTTTATAGATCGCTTCATTCCAGGAAATGCGACTGCTGGAATGATTCCGTTTATTCATCGTTTTCATACTGCCTCCTACTTTATATAGAAGAAATCGGTGAGCATAATGAATCTATCTTAATGAATCCTACCATCTTTCTCATCATAATTGATAATGATTATCATCGTCAATATAGCTATGAATGAAACCAATACAAAGAGCCCAACAGTTCTTACTGCTGAGCTTGTCTAACCTGATGACATTGTTCTTGCTAGTTCATTGGGAGATGGCTATTACTCATCGCCAATTCTTCCTCTGACTTGTTCAAGAAGATGAGCATCTTCAATCCATCCTGTACACCCTTTGCATAGATCCATCCCATTTGCATAGAAGCCATCTCGTTCTGCACTTGTATCCATTCCTTGTGCAAGCTGCGCCCACTTCGACCTAACTTGCGCTGAATCGAATGCTCCAATTCATCTAATTTATTCTGCAGTATTGTTATTTCCGGTAGCATCTCGACTTGTGTCCTAAGGAATTCCAACCGTTGCTGCAAGGTATCTTTTACCCAATCAGACATTTTTTCTTCCTCCACATCGATTACTAAACTGATTACGGAAATGCAATTATCCATGATTCATATCATTTTCCATATAATAGTTCCATTATAGTATAACATTTATCTTTTTGTTATGTTATAGTGATATCTCATTTTCCTCTACGATTCAATAACCTCTAAACTGAGGTGAACATCATGTCAGATTTGCTTAAGTTTGTTGGCGAACAGCTAAGAATGATTCGACTCGCAAAAGGATTAAGCCAGGAGCAAGTTGCAGAAAGAACGGGAAAAGAGGGCATGAGCAAGTCGCGGATATCCGATATTGAATCCGGGAAAGTCAATGTAACCTTGAAGACATTGGAATCTCTTATGCATGCGCTGGATATTATGCCTAGTGAACTGTTTGACTTCCAGAAGCTCGGCATCGAGGATGGCATCGAAGACAAGCAGATGCTTCTTGATCTACATAGAATCACGCTCATGGAAAGATCGATTGATGAGGTCAAGTATGTGGTTCGAACCACAAAGGATTTCCTTAACACGATGGATGCTAAAAGTTCCAAAGGAAATAAGCGTTCCTAAACGCAGCACCCGAGAATCACGACCTAATCGTCGAAAATACGAAAAACCCGCCCTCCTTATCCCGCGGGTTCTTCGTATTGTAAAATGGCGCTCGTCTCGTTTACAGCTCCGTTATTGTCAGTTTTCGATAGTAGGTTCTAGCCGCACCGAGCGTGCTTACTCCATACATGCCATAGCTCCACGCATCATCCTCGTGCTGCAGCAATTGCTCGCCATTGATGCTTAGTGTAAGGGTACTGCCCTCTGCGGTTAGCTTGATGTCGTACTCCTGATTCAACTTCCATGGGTAGGCACAGCTGGCAAGCTTCTTGTAGCCGAAGTCATTGGCGTATAAAGACACTTGACCCTTACCGTTCAGTCCCGCATGGTAGCCGCGCATGGCGCCTTGAGCCCGAATCGCAACAAGATGTGAATCCCCGCTTTGCGGGTTGAGCGTAACCTCAACCGAGTAATCTGTCGCAAAATAATTGCCTGCATATGACTCGCTAGACTCGGCAGTCATCACGTACATGCTGCCATCTACCAAGCTCCATGCCCCTTGATTATGAGCAAATGGGGTCACACAGCCGAAGCTCATCGCCTGCTTGTGGAAGTCAATTGTGTAGGCCGCCTTGCCGTAAATCCGGAATTCGTCAATGAAGATGCGTCCAAGGCTCTTCGGCTTGCGCGTAGAGTCTGACTCCAGAACGATGCCAACTTCATCAATCAATTCTCCCTCTGTGTCTGGAATGACAAATTCCACATCGATCCACTGCTCGTTCACAAGCTTGCGGTAACCCTGTACCAAATCCCGCTTGCTCTTCGCCAAACGCACATATGGGGCAATCGTCATCGGCGCATTGCCGCCCCACTGATCAAGGTAAATTTTCATCGATACCGTCTGCCCTGAATAAGCCTTCGGCGAGAAGGTAGGCGAATAACGCTCATCGTTGAAGTCATCCCGAGTGTAAAATGACTTGTAGAACACCTTCGAGCTCTCACCGCGAGTCATGCGATCAAATAGCACCTCAAGCGATCCCGTTCCTTGGTACGCCTGTTCTGTAGAATGCTTTAGGCGGCAGAAGAATGGATCAGATACGCGCATATTATGTGTTGAGCCTGGCAGCTCGAAGTCAAAATGGATTTCGTTCTCCTTGCAGCTGTCCAGCAGCTCGGGCGGGCATGGCACATTGGCCAAGCGATAGCCCAGAATCGCCAGTTCCTTCGCATAAGTAGGAATATCAAGAATGTTCAAATAACCCGAAATGCCCGACATGACGATACCGTCATTGATCGGCGTGCGATAATGTTCCCCGATTCCGCTTAAGCCGCAAGCTACCCCAAGCACCGTTCCAACATTGCCAGCATTGCAATCCGTATCCCAGCCGCACATCGTCGCGATTTCGACAGTACGGTTAAAGTCGCCCTGTCCGTAGATCATGGACAGCACACATACGCCTGCATTCGGGATGATATGGCATACACCCGTATATTTATCGTAGCCCCAATCCCGCTCCAGCATCGCGCGACATGCTCTGAAATCGTCCGGATGCTGTTCATAGAAGGCGAGCACAGCACGCGCAACCTGCACGTAGAGGGAATCGCTTGGAATTTCCGCTAGACCTGCTTCAATAATGTCTTCGATGTTCGCTGTCTCGAAAGCCTTCGAGATCGCCGCACAGAAAAATCTCGCGCCAAGCACACCCTCACCATCATGTGATACTCTTGCCGCTGCTTCGCCAAAGTCAGCCGCCTTCTTCGGATTGCAGGGATTCACAAGTCCCCATGTATCAATAAAAATCTGACCGCCAATCTGTTCGGCAATAATTTGTCCATTCTGCTCAATCGAACCAGATTGCGGAGCGGAGATTCCTTTTTTCAAATTGATATACGCGGTATGCTCAGTGCTTACGCCATATCCGCCCCACCAGAACATGCCGATGCCTTCGCGAGAATAGTTGAGCCAAGCACGCGCCACATCATTTGGCGTAATGTCACGATCCACCGCATCATCATAGAGTGCACGGAGGAAATAATAAGGGCCGTTGGCATCGTCATCTGCCGCAAAATTTTTAAAATCCTTCACATATCCCGTAATCTCGCCATACGTATTCTGAATTCGCTCATAGGTCCAAATTGTCGGCTCTACCGGCGCTCCGAGCCGAATCCCGATATTCATTCCCAAGTAACCTGCATAAATCTTCTCTACATAATTGTTCGGTATCATACAATCTGTCACCGCCTCTAAGTCGTTATTCTCTTGCATGTTATGAAGTAAGAATGTTAGAACGTAAGAACGTTTTCCATTTTCGTATGCTGTAAATGAGTTACATCATCTGATCT
Source organism: Paenibacillus sp. NAIST15-1 (assembly GCF_001894745.1). Classification (GTDB taxonomy): domain Bacteria; phylum Bacillota; class Bacilli; order Paenibacillales; family Paenibacillaceae; genus Paenibacillus_B; species Paenibacillus_B suaedae. Next base: position 128,212 of record NZ_BBYF01000008.1, on the reverse strand, counting down.
ATCATTTGCTCTCTTTTTCGATGTAACTGGGCATCCGTGCCAATGATCGCGGTTGCCGCTTCCATGAATGCTTCGCAGTGCTGATCGATGCGCTGCTGATTGATGTCTTCGAGTGTAGCTATCTCTTCCGCAGGTATTGCCTGCACGCCTTGCATAGCCCCCAGAATAGCGCCGATCATGACGCCGATGGAATCCGTATCGCGCCCCGAGCTGACCCCGTCCTTGACCGCTTCCAGCAGATTGCCCTCGTGCAGCAAGATATAAGCCAGTGCAAGCGGCAGCTCCTCGATGGCGAACAATCGGCTTGGCGTGTAGTGATTGGATGGGATGCCGATCTTGTGTATGCTCCGATGCACATCGTCTCCCATTGGTGAATAGCGCGCGAGCACTTCATGGAAGGAACGAACGATTTCCTCTCGATCCTCCTTGCGGGACTGAAGAAGAAGAGCCGTCTCGCAAATGTCATGTATCGCCCGCTTCGTGCCGTCCTTCGCATAATGCAGCGCCGTATCCGCTATATCATGTACGGTCGCTCCCGGCTCCATTGCCTTCGCAACACAGCATGCCATTACGCCTGCCGCCTCGAGGCCGTAGCTGAGCTGATGCCCGGATGCGAACAGAATCGCCTCATCATAGGCTCCCTTCGGATTGCAGGCATTCACGATGCCGATCGGGGAGATATACATGGCTGCCCCGCAGTTGACCATATTGCCGTACCCGCCTTCGCGCGGTTCACAATTCGCGAGCACATGCCGATTGAAAATATGCTTCTCGGGATAGAACAATCGATCCATAATGAGCGCTTCCCGGCCGAATTCCGGAATATACCGTGGCCGAAACGCAATCTCCTTCACGAATTCATTTGCCATATCATAGGCATCCAGGTGACGGCGTTCCGTAACATATACATTCATTAATGCGAGCGTCATTAACGTATCGTCGGTAATAATGCCTTGGCCTCTCATTCTCCCCTGCCTCGCTGCCTCCGGCCAATCCGCCTTCCACCATTTCGTTTGCGTTGTTTCCACGCGCCCATACTTCTCTTTAATTTCGCTGTACGTCATTTTCTCTACGACAGCACCCATTGCATCCCCATAGGCTGTTCCGTAGATTGCTCCTTGTACTCGCTGCGCAAAAGAAACCATCCCGCTTCTCTCCCTCCTGCCTGAAGAGCGAGGCAGTCGCCTCGCTCCCCGATATCCAGTCTCATACGCTCTAGCTTTCGAGCTTCCTATTTGATCGTTTGATTCGCGTACTCTGTAATTTCCTTGCCACCGGCATCATTCCACGCCTGCACGAACTTGTCGAAGTCAGCTGCCGATTTGCTGCCCATCACGATGTTCGCTGCGAATTCCTTGTACAGCTCATTGCAGGCGTCCCATTTGCCGGCAAGTTCGGCTGGTATTATGAAGGCATTATCCTTGCTCGACAGAGAGTCAATCATCTCCATTGACTTCATTGCCGGTTCAGACAGGTATGGTGTCGCAGGATCGAATTCATGTTCCGGCTTGAAGTTAATCGTAGAGCCGACGAATAGCGGGTACCATTCCGCGAATTTGTCCTTCAGCTTGATTTTGTTGTTAACGATCTCATACTCTTCACCTTCAATGCCGAGCTTATCGAGCATTTGCCCCTTCGGGCTAGCCAAATATTCGAGTACAGCAAAAGCCAAATCTTTATGCTTGGACACTCTGCTTATCGCAAAGCCGCGGCTTTCCTTGCTGACATCGATCGGCAGGTAGCCTTGCGCCTTGCCTTTCGCTGGCAGCAGAGGCATTACCTTGGCCGACGCTCCATTCTGAGACGTCATTTTGTTATTGTACAGGTCGATCACCTTGCCCTGTGTCCCTGCGATAATGGCAGCTTGGCCATCATAAAAAGCTTTTTCCTTCGTATCCCATTTCTTTGTTAGAAACTCTGGATCAAGCAAACCTTCCTTATACAGCTTGGCATAGAACTCCAGCTTGTCCTTTTCAAATGATGTAGTTTTGCCGAATGCGTATTTCCCGTCCGCGCCCTTAATCCATGTCGAGTTCAAACCGAATGCTTGTGCGAACATCACATCGAGCTCATCAAGATTGCCCGCTGTCGTGTAGGCAAATTTGGCACCATTCTTTTCTTTCATTTCTTTGAAAAAATGATAATAGTTATCTATGGATGGATTCGCGAGCAATTCCTTGCCTGTAGCCGACTTATCGAACCAGTCCTGGCGCATGACTGGAATTTGGCTGCTTGTTGGCGACAGCCATACTAAATACGGATAGTTTTTCGTGCGTTCCTGATTGAACACGTTCATGGATGCTTTTACATGGGTGGATTGTTCAATGTAAGGGGTGAGATCTTCAAGGATTTGCTGCGTGATGGCAAATGCGTAATCCCCGCCTTGGAAGTACATAATGTCCGGAATCGTGCCGCTTTGCAGCAGTAAGCCCAGCTTCTCCGAATAAGTTCCGCTCTGTACTGGAACGACCTCCAGCTTAATGTTCTTTCCTTCTGCCTTCATGCCTTCCTCAATCCCTTTAATCACCCTTGCATCAGGCGGCAGATCCTTACCGACAATTGATATCGTGACTGCCTCTTGTTCGGATGATGATTGTGCATCTCCCGCATCCTTCGTTCCGCTGGAACCACACGCTGTAGTAAGCATCATCAAGCTGGCAAGCATAAGGAAAATCATTTTTTTCATTGCATTTCCTCCCCCATATTTATGATCCTTCGTGTTCATACGCTGGTATTGAGCACCAAGAAGGCTGTGCTGCTTTTCTTTGAACAAAATGCAATTCTTTGATCACAATAGCTTGTTTATTCTTTCACTCCGCCCTCCATCACTCCGCTTGTATAATGTCTCAGAATGACAGGATAGAGGATAAGAAACGGGATAATGGCAATGACGATCGTCGCTGCTTTCAGAGATGAGAAATCCAGCTGCGCAACATTACTGTTTTTCAGCAGATCGGCTGTGCCGATTAGGGCTGTGCTGTCCCGTTCCACAACGAACTGCCGCAGCAGCACTTGCAATACGGTATTGTCGCGGCTCGATAGAAAAATGCTCGATTTGAAAAATTCATTCCATTTGGCAACCGCATAGAACATCCCGATTGTCAGCAGTGGTATGCGAGCCAGCGGCAGGACAATTTTGACGAACATTCGAATATGTCCGGCACCGTCGATTCTCGCCGCCTCGATAAGGGAGTCCGGGATCTCTTCAAGGAAACGCATCATAATGATAAGGTAGTACACATTGATCATCCGGTAGAATACCATAGCCCATAAGCTGTCGAGCAGATGCAAATCCTTAATGACCATGTATTCCTGCACGATCCCCGGTTCGAAGATCATAATAATAATGAGAAAAATCATAATCGGCGTCTTGCCTACTAAATGTTTGCGGGTCAGCACATAGGCCGCGAGTGTGGTAAAGATAACGCTGATGCATGTACCCGTAATTGAAATAAACAAAGAGTTCAACAGCGCCTTGCTGACCAGTGCATTGTTGAGCACAACTTGAAAGTTAATAAGGGAGAAGCCTTGCGGCCAGATTTCATAGCCCCGCAGCATATGAACCTTGTCTGGATTCGACAGCGCTCTGGCAATCAAGTTCATGATCGGGATGAACATCGTTAAGACAAGTGCTGAGAGGATGAGGCCGATCAGCATTTTGGATACGGTTATTTTATTTCGCAAGATGCATCCCTCCTTACCAGGCGCCTTTGTTCGTAATTTTTTTCGATATAAAATGAGTCGACAGCACAAGGATGACCCCAATTAAGCTCTTGAATAAATTCGCTGCCGTTGCAAACGAGTATTGGCCATTAATGAGACCAACCCGATACACGTAAGTATCGATGATATCGATCTTGCTGTTGACCGAATCGTTCGTGAAGTTCAATACTTGATCCAGCCCTGCGTTCATAATGAAACCAACATTGAGGATGAAGATCGTAACCATCGGAATATACAAATGCGGAAGCACGATCCGCGTTACAATATGCCAACGGCTCGCCCCATCTACATATGCCGCTTCGTACAAGCTAGGACTGATTCCCATGATGGCCGCAAGATAAATAATCGAATCCCATCCGATGCTGCGCCATGCCTCACTCGCTAGCAGAACCCAGCGAATGCTGCCCTTGTCAGTCAGAAAGTCATGCGCGGGAAAGCCGAACACTTGAATGAGCTCATTGACGGCACCTGTCGATGGAGATAAAAATTCGAACCATATTCCTGTAATGACGACCCACGATAAAAAGTGAGGCAAATAGGAGATAACCTGAACCGCCTTGCGAAAGCGCCCATTGCGGAATTCATTAAGCATTAATGCGAACAAAATGGGCAGTGGGAACAGCAATACCAGCTTCATCGCACTAATGATGAGCGTATTCGCCAGAACATTCATAAAGATGGGTGTACTGAATAATTCGCGGAAATATTGCAAACCCACGAACACATGGTCACCCAAAATGCGATAGTCGAAGAAGGCCAGTTTCATTCCGATAATGGGCCATATATGAAAAATGAGAAAATACGCAATACAAGGCAGCAGCAGGAGATAGAGCACTTTGTCCGCCCACACCCGCTTTAATTTCGAAGCCGCTTTCATTTCCACTCACCTCCGGGCGGTTGCTTAGCTGATTTCCAATTCCATGAGCGGCGCATGCTGCTGCGCTCCATATACATCCCGATCGAATACGGTGCCTGAGGATACCTGTCTGGCGAACGTAATTTTGAAGCCGAGCGCTTGGTCGAAAAACACAAGCTGCGTAATATGTTCAACCGGGATTTGGTATAACCTGGATACCATCTCTTTATTAATTCGACCAGACTGCTTCATTTTGTAATAGAGTTCCGGTTCTTTGAACAAGACGTCTATCGTAATCTCGAAGGGCCCGCTATTTTTGCTTCGAAATACGGCCGCAGCGTCATATAGCTTCATGACTACACCTCTGTATATTCGTTCTTGAACATCTCCAGCCCATCCGCAACCTCCATCAAGTGGTAGACGGAAAATTCATAAACGTCGCCGAACGGCACGTCGCTCGGTGCAAATGGGAATGCCAGATTGCCAGCCGTCGACTTTCTTCCCTCATACCCGTAATGAAGGAAGGTGGAACGGGCAGAACTGCAAATCGCATTCGCCAGTTCCTGCGTCTTGGCAGTTACCTCGATGACGACACCGAGCTCATGAGCAGGTGTCCGAATTGGCTCCAGCTCTCCCAACACGCCATTCAAGCCATAATTAATGAAATGAATGTGGTAGTCTTCCCTTGAAATTTCATCATAGTACTCATACACCTGCTGCTTGACCAGTTCCTCTACCTCTTCAATCCGTGCAATAAGGAGCGGATCGCGTACACCGGCAATGACGAAGGTACGGCAGGCCACCTTCATAGCGCCTTCCAGTTTGATTTTGTACACCGGAGTCTCCGATATTCGGCTGCCGCTTACTTCTACGCTGCCATCACCAAGCTCCGTGAAGATGCAATGCTCCAAATCCAGCGTCAGCCCTGGACCATGCAAAATGTACGGATGCTCCTTCTCGTAAAACGTGTGGGCGGCAACCGATACGGCTGTGCATTTGCGTGCCTCGCTAAGCGGCTTCACGATAAAGGAATTCGGCTGCAATATGCCCAGCATGCAATCCTTAGTCGTACCCGGTTCAGCAGACAGCGCGGCGCACTCTAGTATTTTCCCTAGATGATAGGCAAGCGCAGTATCGAACCCATGAAGCATGGCAACTGCCGCAAATGGAGACGGATCATAGGCTCGTCCACAAATAACGATATCCGCTCCTTCTTGAAGCGCCTCTACAATTGGCTCATGCCCCATCTGCGCCACGATGTTCGTCGTTGCCGCCAAGCGTTCCTGAGTCAGCGGTGCAACCGTCAGGCCCAATGGCTCGCACTGCCCGGCATCCAGCTTCGCAGCAACCACCTCGTGAGGAATGTCTGCCCAGATCGTGGCGATTTTGATGCCTTGGAAGCGATGCTCTTCAAGGATCTCCATGATGATGGCCTGTGTCCATTCCACATGTACCTTGGCGCCGCTGCCCCCGGCCGATCCGATGATGATCGGAATCTTCGCCTGGATTCCCGCGTTGATCATAATCTCCAAGTCCTTCTTGCAAGCCTGCTTGCTGACGATTGCAGTTCCCGCACCCAGCTTATGGGGACCGGCATCCGTAGACCCAGCGTCTACGACAATGGCATCCGGATGATGCGCCATACCGTTCATGAACGAGGCCCTTGGAAAGCCATAGCCCAGCATCCCGCACGGGGCCAGGATTTTGAATTGTTCTTTTGTCATAGGTACCCTCCACCATCACAGTACGCAATGCGTGTTGTAATTTTTTGTTTGCAGCTTGCTATCCGGTGTTCTTTAGGGTCTAGGTGTGAGTTCTAGGGAGTATTGGAAATGTGGGTAATTGGATGATCCAATTTAATGATCAAAAGGAAGCGATGCGCTCACCCTTTTGAGCTTCCATTGTGGAGCAGAATGTTCTGCTTAACTTGTTGCAAGTGATAGAGCAGTGCTTCCTTTGCTTTTTGTGGGTTTTTCTCCTTAATGGCTTGTAAAATGCGGTAGTGCTCCTTATATACATCGTCCTTGCGTCCCGGAATATGTTCCGTCTTCGCAAGTGTCTTCTGCAGCAGATCGATATGCAGATCGATCAAGTTGACGAGTACAACATTGTGTGTCGCCTTGGCAATGGAGAGATGGAATGCTTGATCCGGATTGGCTTGACCATTCGAATCATCCGAATCATCAGAGTCACGGTCAATCTTGCCCCATTTCTCAAATGCCTGCTCAATCTCCCGAATATCCTGCTCGGTCGCTCGTTCCGCTGCAAGCTCGACGATGCCCGTCTCGAATATCTCTCTTGCTTCGAGCAGCTCAATGATCGTGGCTCGTTCGATATTCTCCAGCATACGCTTCTTGTCTTCGGCTTCGTTCAGCGTCTTGCTCAAGAAGCGTCCGCCTCCGGGGCGCGTCTCTATGAGTCCTTCTCGTTCGAGAATACGGAAGGCCTCCCGCAAAGTTCCGCGGCTAATGCCGAATGCTTGGGCGAGCTCCCTTTCCGTTGGCAATACATCTCCCGGAGCCAGGTTGCCTTCGAGAATCAGATTCTCTATTTGTTCAATGACATCTTCATAGACACGGTGGTACTTAATTTTTTTAATCGTCATTGCTCATTACCTTTCATGCGTTTCATTCAAAATTGGGTGACCCAATTATCCGCAATTTCATAGTAATTGGTAATGAAAACGGTGTCAATATTTTTTTCTAATCCTTCTAATCGAAAAAACGACCCGCAAGGCAGCCTCTTTTCAAGTGCCCACTGCGGGTCATATGGTCTAATGATAGATTATTTTCCACCCTTATAACGCTCATAAGCAGCTTCATAGATCTCCAAGTAACGCTTCACGTTCATTTGCTCCAACTGCTTCACATACGCATCCCACTGGTCGAAGCCTGCAGCTCCAGAGGCGAACTTGTCGCGCATCTCGTCGATATACGTCTGGATGTCCGTCTGGATCGTCGTCAATTCTTCCTGCTCCTCTGGCGTGAAGTTGAAGGACGGCCACACATCTTCCATTTTCACGGAGAATGGTTCTGCATCCTGTGCATTTTTCACAGAAGAAGGATAGCCCTCCGCACCCTTGAAGAACTTCTGCTTCACGATGCCAGGATAGTAGCCGCCCGGCCACGTCAGGTATTGGCTGATGGCCTGATCCAGATTCAGACCATCCTTGTTGTTCTTAATTGCATCTAGATATTCATAGTCACCCTTGTCGTTCACCTGATAGGTAACACCTTCAAAGCCCATGAAGAACATCTTGGCGCCTTCATCGCCATAGAAATGATCAATCCAGCGAATTGCGGCTTCTGGATTCTTCGCTTTGTCCGTCAGGACGAACATGCCGAGGTTGCCAAGCGGCGAGCCGATATTCGTCAGCAGCTTCTCTCCGTTCACCCCTTGAATGACCGGCATCCCCACATAACCATCCTGATTGTATACGGCCTTCGGATCAACACCGTCCAAGAACCCATATAAGCCGGCGCTCGCTTTCGAGGTAATGTCCGTATCCTTCATCGTGAAGGTTTCCTTGTCCAGCAGTCCATCCTTGTATAGCTTAGCGACATATTGCAGCAATTGCTTATATTCATCAGTTGACTGAACAAAGCGAAGCTTGCCCGTCGCCGGATCAAGATCCACATTCGGGTTGGCTATCCCGTTCTTGCTTAATCCAAATGGTCCGCGCAAAAAGTTGATCATAATGCTGACGCCCCTGGATCCCCATGGAATCTCATCCTGCTTGCCGTTCTTGTTCGGGTCCTTTTCTTTAAACGCTTTCAACACCTGAACCAATTCATCCAGATTGGTTGGCGCCTTCATTCCTACGTTATCCAGCCATTCCTGCTTCATCCAAGGTGTGCCGTAGAACAGCGATTTGAACTCCGGATCAAATATGGTTGGGAAGCCGTAAATGCTGCCATCCGGCATCGTAATTCCCTTTTTTACAATCGGGTACTGCTCCATAATCTTCTTGAAGTTCGGCGCATATTGATCAATGAGGTCGTTCAGCCTGAGAAATGTTCCTTGACTACCGTATTTGATTAAATCCGTCTTCGGCAGTGCAGAGGCGAAAAACATCTCTGGATAATCGCCGCCAGCCAGCTTAATGTTGCGCTTCTCCTTCAGACTGTCGATCTGCACCGTCTCCCACTCGATATGGATATTGCTCATTTTCTCGTATTCCTGCCAGAGCATCAGCTTGCTCCAATCGGAAGAAGCGAAGAACTTGCCGGCGAAGGCCGTCATCGTCATTTTGTCCTTCGCGATCGGCATGCCCTCCTTGTTCATCAGCGCCACACGCTCATCACGATTGCCTTCGTTCGCTGCACCACCGCCGCCTCCGCCGCACGCTGTTACGAGCAATGAGAAGCTCAGCACCACACTAAGTGTCAATGTGAACCATTTTCTTGAACGCATCACATGTCCCCCTTGATTATTCAATATTGGAATACCGATACCGATAGCCGTGTAATCTACCCCTTCAATGCGCCAATCATGATGCCCTTCACGAAGTACCGCTGCAAGAACGGATACAATATCAACATTGGCAAATTCGCTACGACGAGTACAGCGTACTTTAACCCTTCCACGCTCATCTTCATCCGGACCGCTGATTCAGAAGTCAGCTTCACAAACTCGCCGGAATCGCTTTGAATCAAGATTTCGCGCAGGATAAGCTGCAACGGGAATTTCTCCTTCGTCGTCAAGTAAATCAAGGCATTGAAGTACGAGTTCCAATGACCCACTGCATAGAAAAGCACCATAACTGCAATAATCGGCATGGATAGCGGCAGTACGATACGGAGCAGCGTTTGAATGTGCGTGCATCCATCGATCATCGCAGATTCCTGAAGCTCACCGGGAATCGACTGCTGGAAGAAGGTGCGCATAATGATGATATTCCATACGGATACAGCATTCGGGATAATCATGACCCACAGTGTATCGAGCATGTTCAAGTTTTTAATCAATAAATAGGTAGGAATCAATCCACCCCCGAAGAACATCGTGAATACGATAAGTCCGGTTACAAATCCCCGCCCTGCCAGATCACGGCGAGATAATGGATATGCAGCACAGATGGTCATCACGACATTAAGCGCCGTACCGATGACCGTATATAGAATGGTGTTGCTGTAGCCGAGCAGAATGTCCTTGTTTTGAAAAATTTTCGTATAGGCATCAAGATTGAAACCCTTCGGAATGAGCCACATTTCGCCGCGCAGCACATGTTCCGGATTGCTGATGGAAGCACTCAACACGAATACGAGCGGGTACAGAACGATGAGAGTGAGCAAAGTAAGCAGCGTGTAATTGATTAGGTTAAATATGCGGTCGCCAAACGAACGGTCGATCATCTTCTGTCCCCCTTACCATAGGCTCGTCTCGTTGACACGCCGCGCAATGTAATTCACAACAATCAAGAGCGCAAAATTGACAACGGAATTGAACAATCCAACGGCAGCTGAGAAGCTGTACTGCGCGTCCAAAATACCGGTACGATACACATAGGTGGAGATGATGTCTGAGCTGCTCATGTTGAGTGAATTTTGCATGAGGAATACTTTCTCGAAACCGACCGACATGACGCTGCCCAGATTCAAAATGAGCAGAATGATGATCGTCGGCGCTATCGTAGGCAGGTTAATATGCCAGATGCGCTGTACACGCGTTGCGCCATCAATGGTCGCTGCTTCATGCAGCTGGTGATCGACACCTGAAAGAGCAGCCAAGTAGATAATGGAGCTCCAGCCCATCGTCTGCCATACATCGGACAACACATACAGCGTTTTGAACCAGCCCGGTGAGGTCATGAAAGTAATCGGCTCGCCGCCCATCGCCACGATCAGATGATTGATAATGCCTGTACTCGGATTCAGAAAAATAAACAGCATCCCCACAACAACGACGACCGACAAGAAGTGCGGGGCGTACGTAATGGTCTGTACGACCTTCTTGAAGCGCTCGGCCTTCACTTCGTTCAGCATCAGCGCAAGGAAGATCGGGATTGGGAAGCTTAGCGCCAAGGAATACAGACTGATGAGCACCGTGTTCGTCAGCAGGCGTTCGAAGTAGAAGCTGTTGAAGAAGCGTTCAAAATGCTTGAAGCCAACCCACGGACTGTCCCATATCCCCTTATTCGCCATAAAGTCCTTGAAGGCAATCTGAATGCCATACATCGGCAAATAGTGAAAGATGATATAGTACAACACGACCGGAAGCAGGAGCAGGTACAACTGCCAATTCTTCACCAGCCCCCTGCGTATACGCTCCATTCGACTGTTGCGCCCAGGTTCAAGCTCACTGGAACGCTGCATTGCAAGTTCAGTTGCCTTCATCGCCTCTTCCTCCCTGATGCATCGTCTACGTGCAAGCTATCCGGCTGCTTCATGGATTAGCCCTCCGATAGGATAGCGGCAGCATCCAAATTCGGGATTGGCGAGACAGGGACAACGCCGCCGCCTTGGCGAATCGACTCGGTTGCCGCACAACCTACAGCCACGCTCATACGACCCGCAAGTGGAGTTGCTATCGGCTCCTTCCCATGCAGAATCATATCGACGAAGTCCTTGCAAATGTTCGGATCCGCTCCGCCATGCGACCCCTTCGCCTCCTTAATCTGATACACGCGATCTGCCAGTTCGCGCTCTGTATTGGATTTGCGCGTCCATACGTATACTTTGTCTTCCATTTCGTTATTTTCCATCCGGCCTTCCGTGCCGATAAAGGTATAGTTCCGCTGATAATCTGGTGTGAAGTGGCATTGTAAATAGGAAGCCTTAATCCCGCCTTCCAGCTCCATAATGACCATATTGTTGTCCTCCACATTCACCTCTTCACGGAATGCACATTCGATCAGTCTCCCTGGGCTCGCTTCCGTACACGTTGTCCGCTCCTCACAGCTTGGACAGGTTAAGTCATTCGACTTATCCCCGCCATAAAAGTCCAAGCTGCCGAATGCGCTCACCTTCGTCGCATAGCGTCCTGTAATCCAATGAATGATATCGATATCATGCGATCCCTTCTGGAGCAGCAATCCTGTGCTGTTCTTGGAGTTCGCATGCCAATCGTGGAAATAGAAATACCCGCCCCAGCCTACAAAATGTCTTACCCATACAGCCTTGATCTCGCCAATTACACCAGAATCCACAATTTCCTTCATCGTGCGATACATGTTCATGTAGCGCATATTGAAGCCAACCATCAGATGCTTGCCGGATTCCTTCCATGCGTTCAAAATATTGTCGCAGCCTTCCACCGTAATCGCCAGCGGCTTCTCGCAAAATACATGCTTGCCTGCCTTCAGCGCTGCTATGGCATGCTCCTCATGACAGAAATCAGGCGAGGTCACCGCTATCGCATCGATATCTTCGCGTGCAAGGAGTTCCCGATAGTCTGTCGTGACGAACGCATCCGGGTTAACATCGTCCTTGAATTCCTGAAGGCGCTCCGGATAAATATCAGCTGCGCCTACTACAATGGATCGACCCTCCGGCTGATGCCAGTATTTTGCGATTGTCCCTCTTCCTCGTGCACCAATCATGCCAATTCGAACTTGCTTCTCTGTCTTCATTTCCTCATTCTCCTCTCGATTATGCTTGCAAGTCTTGTGCAAAACAACCGCTTGCAGCAGCACATCGCCCTCTATAGTAAAGCGCTTTCAATACGCGATGCCGCTAGTTCTCTTGTGCAGCAGCTAGATGCAGGTAAGGGGAAATAAGCGTCAGCAATAAAGCATGCAGCACAATGGCTAACGTTCAATCAGATATTTTCTAGTCGGCTCTCATGGTGAGATCTATAAAATTCATACGAGTCGGGGTTCATAGGATCATAGGTGCAAAGATCTACTAGATCATTGGGTTCTTGGGTTCATAAGGAGTTTTCTTCCTGCACCATGCTGAATGGTGAATAATTGAAATGTGTCTGATGTGATGGATTTTCTTATGTGATGATCGTGATTGATGGTCATGTGATGGGAATATGATGAGTGCTACCCAAGTACTTAAGTTTGGGTATTGAATCACTTTGCGCAAAAAAGACAAATATATTTGGGGTAAAATCTATTGAAGTTTGGATAAAAATATCGCGAGCACATTTACTACGAAATGGTTTCATCTGCAAGCTTGTCGTCATTATATTACGCTAAACTTTCCTCCGTCAACACGTTTTTGGATGAATTTTTCATTAACCAAATTTTAAATATTTGGGGCAAATATCCAAACTATGCATCTCCCTCAGCTTCTCCGTATTGCATGGAGTTGATCAGTTTCAATACGGCGTACAGGAATATCCGTGCAATCGGCGAATACAACATAGGTAGAATTAATCGTCCCCTTCACACTATAAACAGGTAAGAGAAGGAGTTTGATGACATGAGTAAAGTGCTAGTACTCGGGGGAACCCGCTTCTTTGGCAAGAAGCTTGTAAACCTGCTTATTCAAGAAGGCTCGGATGTTACCGTTGCAACACGAGGACATACGGAGGATTCTTTCGGTGATCAAGTGACGCGTATCCATCTTGACCGAACAGTGCCTGAACAATTGCGGCAGGCTGTCGGCGACACGGAATGGGATGTCGTGTACGATAATATCGGCTATCACCCGCAGGATGCGTTCCATGCTTGTGAGATATTTGCTGGCAAGGTGAAGCGGTACATCTTCACTTCAACCTTGTCTGTCTATCCCTTCGGGCAGATAGGCTATTCCGAAGAGGAATTCTCCCCATATACATACGCCATTCCAGCCAATCTTCCGCAGGAAATCGCATATGGCGAAGGCAAGCGGCTTGCTGAAGCCGTCCTGTTCCAGCATGCTTCCTTCCCCGTATGTGCCGTCCGGTTTCCAATCGTGCTTGGCATGGATGACTATACGAAGCGGCTTCATTTCCACATCGAGCATGTACAACAGGGGCTTCCTATCGGACTTCCGAATCCACAAGCCGAGATGAGCTATATCACTTCGGATGAAGCAGCCCGCTTCCTATTCTGGCTGAAAAACCAGCACTTCGAAGGGCCTGTCAATGCCTGCTCAGACGGGGTACTGTCGATCCGTCAGATCATTCAGCTTATCGAAGAGGGCGTAGGCAAATCCGCGCTAATCGTAGACACTTCCGATCCACAGCAGGCAGCAGCATTCGATACCGCTCACCTGTCTCCGTTCGGCGTGCCGGATCGATGGGGCCTGAATACAAGCAAGGCAGTACAGCACGGATTCAAGTTCGACTCGATTCAGGACTGGTATCCTCAACTCATTACATCGATTATCAGTTCCCGTTCGTAATAGGACAGGCTCGAAGTAAAACACACAAGGATCCGCTTCAAAAGTCCGTCTTACATTTTGCCCCCCTACATGGGGGTGAACATTGCATGACAAAAGACGCCTTTTCTCCACTAAAACCGTGGTTTTAAAGGCGTCTTCGTTTATCTTATAGGACTGATCTCCTGTTTAACAGCTATTGAGGACAGCCGCATCCGCTCAGGTAGACTTGCGTACAATCAGAGAAAAAGGGAGCAGCATTCGGAAAGGCGCTGGATATGGATCCGTCAGCCCATCCAATAAAGCCTTCGCAGCAGCATACCCCATCTCGTACTTCGGAATATGAATAGACGACAATGGCGGAGAGCTGTACTTGGCGAACTCAATATCATCAATGCCTATGAAGGCAAGATCCCCGGGAATGGACAGTCCCTCTTCCGCTGCTGCCCGCATCGCAGCAATCGCCATCATATCGCTGGCACAGAACATCGCAGTAGGCCGATCTACTTGTTGTACTAGCTGCTTCATCTGTTCATAACTGCGATCCGCATCCCATTCAGCGTCAATGACCCAATTCGGGTTCCACACACAGCCCGCTTCCTCAAGAGCGATTCGGTATCCCCGATACCTCTTCTCCCGCTCCAGTTGTCCAAGAAGCCCTTTCCCTCCAATAAATCCAATCTTGCGGTGCCCATTCGTGATGAGATGACCAACCGCCACCCTTGCCGCATTCATCCGATCATAGGAAATAACTGGAATCGACGGATCTGCTACATCGATCCCAACAATGTTCGGCACTCTCTCCTTCAGCCACTTATATTGAGCAGGATCCATTCCTTCTACACAAATGATTCCGCTAAGCTGATACGACTTCAATAGGGATTCAAACAACGTGGTGCTTCTCAGTTCAGCTTGGGTATGTAAAAAAGCAAGTGAAGCTCCTGCCTCAAGCAGCTTGGCTTCTATTCCTTGAATAATCGGAGAAAAGTAAGGATGATTGTACTTGTTGTCAGGAAGTGATAGGATGCAGCCAATCGCATGAGTGGACATAGGAGATGTGTGATGCCGCGTTCGGGTACGCGCTTTGGGATTGGCTATAGGTGTTACCTGATAATTGAGTGTTTTGGCGGCCTGCCATATTTTCTGCTTCGTCTCTTCACTTACTCGCCTGCTGTCATCATGATTTATAACGCGTGAGACAGTCGATATCGAGACTCCGACCCTCTCTGCTATATCTTTCAGTCTGACCATGATCTCCTCCCCTGGCAGTATGACTTATCTTCTTCGAAGTCGGTAAGCGGTCTAGTTGTAAATCACAGCATACCACAGCGATCATGCACTTAAAAGCATGAAGTACAAGGCGGTGCGGTTCACTCACTTCCCCTCACTTTCCCTCACTGATTCGGGAAATTTGGCTTCAGACGCTTTTTTTTACAAATAGGGACATTTTGTCCCTGACCAATAGCCAATGCCGTGCATTATATATTAACAATAGGTCAGTTCCTATCCGCTTCGTGCATGAACCTGTGGAGGGTCGCTAGGATGAAATACATGCTCGGCATCTTTTATGTGAATCGCCTTGATCTATTGTATCGGGCCATTGCCAGTATCCAGCCCTACTGGCCGCATACGGTTATCATCGATAATTCAGACAGCCATGACCTGCGTCATGAAGAAGCGTTATCCTCTATCGTTTCGATTTACGAGCCCCCCGTTCCCTTCTCACATAGTCAATCGCAAAATATGCTGCATCGATGGGGCGCTGAGCGGCAATGTAACGCAGTTCTCTATATGCATTCCGACGCAGAAGCTCATGAAGGCGTTCCGGATGCATTCCTCGCTACGTTAGCAGCATGGCAGCAGACTGGGCATCGATGGGGCGTCGCCTTCACTAACTTGGATACGCTCGCTGCATTTCACATGGACGCAATTAGGGCTGCTGGACCGTGGGACCACCTGCTTCCTATGTACTTCTCCGATCAGGACTGGTACCGAAGAGTCGTGCTGGCAGGATACCCGATCGTTCCAACCGGACTGGGCGTGACCCATCATAATGCCGGGGCTTCGACGGTTAAGTCCAATCCCCTGCTCACCCATCTCCATCACGTTACCTTCCCGTTGTACCACTACTATTATGAGACCAAGTGGGGCGGTACTCTAGGGAAAGAGACCTACCACCTTCCATTCAATCATTTCCCGCTGAATCCCGTTGACAATTATCTTCCTGTCACGTAACCCCTGAACACGGAACGCGAGGCTCGATTATCTCTGTCTATCATAGATAGAATGAGGGAGTGTATATCGAATGAAAAAATGTATTGTATTCGGCAATTGTCACGTATTTCCCATACGCAGGTATTTGATGGCATCTCACACATTCCGTTACAGTTATAAGCTGGTAGATGTGCTCCCTATCCAAAACTGCAATCAAGAGATCGGTATCGGCGATCATGTGCTGAACGATTGTGATTTGTTCATTTACATGAAGACGAGTGATGCCTACGGCGAGCGCTTGTCTAGTGATTACTTGTTAAGCAGGCTGCCGCCCCATTGCAAGAAAATTAGCATTGGCAACGCCTACTTCAAATCCTACTACCCTCAATTTACTTACAATAACAAGAATACGCTGTATGGATACGAGGATCAGAACGTTCTCCGGTTATTGAAGCAAGGAGAGAGCAAGGAGCGAATTGTCGCCATATTGTCTGACGAGCAATTCTATTCCGCCAAAGAACTGCAAATGATCCACAACGAATTCATGTATAATCTCCGCCAACGCGAATTCGACATTGATATTCCACTTGCGAATTTCATCGAGCAGCATTATCAGAAGGAGCATCTATTCTGCACGGTGTGCCATCCCCGCTACCATATTATCCGCTACTTAGCGATGAACATTTTGCAGCGAATCGGAATTTCTACGATAGAAATTGCGCAAGCCTTTTACGATTCGGACTTCATCGATTTGATTCACCCTATTTATCCAAGCGTCATTAAGCATTTGGATCTGAGATTTCTACAGCCAGGTGCGCGAATCTATTCGCTGGGAGATGAGAAGTTCACCTTCCAAGAATATATCGCACGGTACGTGGATATTCACAGCCAAGAACTGCAAATGGTGTAGGGCTTGCATAAGAAACCGGATCATATGTAAAAAAATCAGAGGGCACTCAGCCTCTCTGATTTTTTCTGCCTTCTGTCTTCTGTTCTCCGTCGAAACATCCTCGGTCTTCTATTTTGATTTCGCAACTAGTTCTCTGTTTAATACGAAGACCTTTCCTTTTTCATTTATATTGTTGAGCAGCTTGGACAGCCCTCTGATCAACCTTAGAATTCGGCACATTATAAATTGCCATTTGCACTTTGCCGCTTTTCGCGTCGATGACAAGCTGGTAAGGGCCTAGCGTACTGACTTCGCCGCTTGCTCCATCAATGTTCAATTTTGTAATATCGTCATACGAGAGGCTCTTCTCTGTTTCTGTGATGGCTGCCTTCATCTTTGTCCGGATGCCCTCGTCCAAGGAAGAGAGCTGAGGGTCGAGATTGATTTGATAAATTTCACCGGTTTGTGCTTTGATCGTAACCTCAGCAGCAAATATTTTCTCCGCTCCCTTTACGGGATGCGTTACGGTTCGATAGGCTTTCGAATAAAGAGTAGGCTCTTTCTTCCCATCGATTTTATACGAATACCGTACGCCTTCAAAGTCGATTTCTTCATTTACAAACGGCTTCAAAGCCTCCTGCGCCTTCTCCACCAGCTCCTTGTCCAAATCCTTAACGGTCTTCATGAATCCCGGCTCGCCTTGTTGTTTGGAGTTGGCCGCTGCCGCTGCATCGGATGTCGGTGCCGGAATAGATACCATAAGCAGCGCTGCTGCGGTTACAGATAGAACTACGTTCCATCGTTTCATGAAGATATCCTCCTCCTACCCATTAGTTCCTCTTTCCATTCTCAGGCAACAGACTGATACCGTAGCAATTCCCTTTCAAGTCCACTCTGGCTTCTATCGTAGGACTTCCTTTTTTCGTGAAGGCAAATTTATTTCCATACTTCGACTCTTGCTTCGCCTCGTACCCGCCCAAGCTTACATTGAATATTGACTTTGTTTTGGATTCTACTGCAGCCTTCACCTTCTTGATGTCCAAATCCGCATATGCTTTATCTTTATCAGGAACATCCATTTTCTTTATAAGAACATCATAGATTTTACCCGTAACAGCGCCAATCTCCAGGCCTACCCAATGCTCTTCATCGCCGCCGCTAATTCGCCATACGTAAGAATCCTCTTTCATTTTCGGATCGTTGTTCACGAACTTGTGCAGTTGAGCTCTCGTTAGTTTTTGATTTCCGCCGTTCGAGAACTTCTTCAAGGCTTCTTCTGCATTTTTACGTACTGAAGCGTCTATATCCTTATAGGAGAAGTCGATATAAGCGGTATGATCCTGATCTGTCATGGAAGCGGCAAAATCCTCACCCAGCATCGAAATACGGGTTTCATTCGGGGATTTATGTAGATCCACTTGTTTCGGTGCATACTTCCGGTTATTATTCAGCTCCTTAAGCAAGCTAATCATCTTGTCCTGACTTGGCCTTTTCTAGTTGATCGAAGGTGAGTTTCAGGTTCAAGAACACGATTTCCTTCGTGTTCTTGTTCATCATCATATTCCCTATATTGTCTTTGAAAGTAATCGCCAAATTCACTCCTTCCAAGTTCACATCGGCCTCAACGATAGACAAGCCTGACAAATCACGAACCTCTTTTTTTATTTTCTCTTGGGTTTCCTTATCCACATCTGTTAGCTTCATCGTGTTCTGTTCACTCGCCTGTGCGACCTTCTTCGATGCATAAGATTCCGTTGCAGGTAAAGCTGTCAGTACAAGCGCCGCTGCCGTCATGCATATCCATACTTTGTTCCATGATTTCATTTGAAATTGCTCCCTTCAGCATTGTCAGTTTATGTGTTCCTTTTCTGTGTATCTAATCCGTTAAGGGGATTGTCATTTCCAAGTCTTTGATGTAATCCACCAGTGGTGTATCTTCCGTCACGAATGTCAGTTTCTGATCGGGCGATACCTGGTCATATTCCGCGACAAAGCGATAATTCTCGGGATCGATCACCCGGATTTGCTCATCGATGAGCAATTGCCCTTGCTCATCTTCCAAATATAAACGACGACCGTTATCAAACGGATTGTCGCCAACCTTGTTGTAATAGACAAATAGTTTGTCGCCCTTCCATTCCAAGCGCGTCACTTCCAAACGTCCAGCCGCTCCTTGGCTGAGAATAAGTGGCTTCTCTTCGCTTGGCATCTCGTTAACCATAGTTTTATTTTGAGACCGCGGTTTCTTAGAAAATGTTCTGAAATACGGCTTCAACGTAATCGATTTCGATGGATGTTGGAACGGTGCGAAATTGAAGTTGCACGTAATGTGCTCGATCCCATTAATCAACGTCCCTGATCCATCCCTCCCGTTAATTGGCTGGAGTTCATTTCCGCGATCATCGAAGATGGCAACATTAAGTCCCAATGGCTCTAACTCTTTAGGACGATGTGGATGCTCGTGTTTCAAAATAACCCGCGTTGACACTTCCGACATTTCGATTTTATCTACTTTCACGACGGACTCCCCGTGCTTTCTTACCATGTCCGATGTGATGGTTAGCGAAGCAACCTTTTTTACGGGGAAGCTGAATTCGAATCGATCCTGCTCCATTCCCTCCAAGAACACAAACAGCTTCAATTCGAACTCATCGGGCAGATTCCAGTTAGGTGTAAAGTTAATGACACTGTTTACCGTCTTGCCGTCTTCCGATAGGATGCTATCCCGTAAACTGCTCGCAAAATGATCGAGTTCTCCGTCAATCGCCAGCTTTACCTGTTCGATTTTCCGCCCAGGCGCTGTTTGAACGAAGCCCACAGATAATCTTGCCCCATCGTAGATGACCTTGGATACTTTCAGCGTTTCTCCGTTTATCGTCACGCTTTGATTGACATTATCGACGAGCCCCTTTTCATCCGCTGCCTGCAGCCCTAAGTCCCCCGCAATCGTGAACACGGTATTCAGAAGCGGAATCTTCTTCAATGTCTGCGCCATCACCGGCGACACGAACCCAGAACCGATAATGCCCATGCCGATAAAAGATACCGCTGCCGTTATGACGGCGACTTGGCGCAAGCGTCTCTTTTGTCGACTTGCTGCATTCGATCGCAGCGCGTGAACGGACTTCACAACACTCTGCTTCACAACATCTGGCACAGCATCCCGCTTAGCCGCCAGGTCTCGCAGCTGCGCATAGGTAGCGTCGTAGCGCTGCCGCACCACTTCAGGGACTTCGAGCGGCTCATTGGCCGCCGCCTGCTTGAGCACATGCTCCATATCAACATGTTTCATAGTCGCCCGTCCTTTCAAAAGGATTGTCCATCACCTTCGCCAACGCTGCACGGGCCCGATGCAAGCGCGACTTAATCGTTCCTTCTGTTGTGTCCAGCAGCTCCGCAATGTCTCTCACAGACATGTCCTCAAAATAATGCAGCGAAATGACGATGCGGTGATTATCCTCCAACCGATCAATCTCCGCCATCAGATCCAAGTACTCGATATGCTCATTGTCCACAACAGGTGCGGCTTTTGCAGGAAGATCAGCCATGATGACAACCCGCTTCTGCTTGCTGACTAATTGATGACATTCATTCATTGCAATACGGAACATCCATGTCTGGAAGTAGGCAGGTTCTCGTAAAGTATGTATCGCGCGAAACGCCTTGAATATCGCCTCCTGAATCACATCAGCACAATCCTCATCCCGCTTCAAGATGGAACGTGCTACCCGATATAAACTGCGCTCCATACCTGTAATAAGACGAATAAATGCTTCGCAATCTCCCTGCTGTGCCAGCCTTACTTCGTCCACCGTTAGCACATTGATAATCCTCCCTCAAGATTTGAATAAGCTTATTCTATTACGTTAGATTGGCTATGAAGGAAGTTGGTTCCATCCAATCAACATTTCATTTTGGCAGGACAAAAAGCCGTTCATGACAAACCTCCCCATTTAAGAAGGGTCGAACAGATGTATAAATATATTTTCCGTTTTTTTCCTGATGAGGTATTGAAAATCTACCTGTCACATATATACTGATTATATAAATATCATTTGATATGTATCAGATGATATTTCATTGGATTTGGATGCCTACTAGGGAGGAAACCCGCTATGCCGCCTAAGACGAAATTTTCGCGGGATACGATCATTGATGCTGCCTTCAACATTGCCATGCGAGAAGGAATCTACAGCATTACGATTCGCAAGGTCGCAGAACATCTGGGAAGCTCAATTGCGCCTATTTATGTCAACTTCACAGATGTTGCGGAGCTCATTCAAGTGGTTGTACAGCGTATTTTTACTTTCAGCGACGATTATCTCCTCAGTCAGGATACGGGCCAGCCATTTCATGATATTGGCGTTGCCACACTCCGCTTCGCAAGGGAATACCCGCTCCTGTTCCGCGACATGGTCATGAGACCGAACCCCTATTTGCAGCATGAGCCGGGCGAGATGAACAGCATTATCGACAGAATGAAGACCGATCCGGAGCTTGCCGATTTCACAGACGAAGAGCTGATGCCTATTCTGCTTAAGATGAGAATATTTACACTAGGTCTGTCCGTTATGACGGCTAATGGCCTGCTGCCAGAAGGCTTCAATGACATTGAGGTCATGGACAGTACGTCCGCCGATATTATCGCTGCCGCCCGCATGCGGCAGAAAGGGGAGCAATTATGAACCGTCAGGAAGCGATGAGTCGAATCGAGCGGCAGTTTAGAAGCGTTATTCAGCGTAATCGCAAGCTTCATAATGCCTATTTTCTCGTACATTGCGAGCCCTTGGGCATTCATCTGAACATGGCGGAAGGCACGACACGAGGTCAGCCATCTCTTCCGCAGCAGCGCTATTATATTGCCAGCATAAGCAAGCTGTTCACCTCGGTACTTACGGCAATGCTCGCCGAAGAGGGCAAGCTCACCTACGAAGATCCCATCCATCATTACCTTCCCTCTGAGCTGATGCACAAACTGCATGTTTACAAGGGCACCGATTACTCTACTCAAATTCAAATCAAGCATCTGCTCAGCCATACGTCCGGATTGAACGATTACTTTGAGGATCGCCCCAAGCAAGGCCCGCGGATGCTCGATCTGTTCACCTCGGAACCTTCGCGCCAATGGACGCCGCAGGAGGTTATCCAATGGTCCAAAGAGCATCTGACTTCCCATTTCCCTCCCGGACAGGGAATCCATTACTCGGATACCGGATACCACTTACTAGGCTTACTCATTGAAAACATTACATCCAATCCACTCCATGAAGCATTTCGCCGTTACTTATTCGAACCGCTGCAGCTCCATCATACGCATATGGCGTTTTATTCTACACCGGCAGTAGAAGACCCTTATCCCATGGCCGACTTATATGCCGGCCAGACTGCAATCACCCATTACAAAAGCATCAGCATGGAATACGCAGGCGGCGCCTTAATATCGACCTCAGAGAACTTGCTGACATTCATGAAGGCTCTTACGAGCGGCAAGTTGATATCCAACGAAAGCCTCCAGCGCATGCAAGTATGGACGAAGTTCAGGCCGGGCGTGGATTATGGGTACGGCATCGTCCGCTTTCGAACCGTTCCAATCTTATTCCCGGCAAGATATAATGCGTGGGGCGCATGGGGCTATTCCGGAACCGTTATGTTCTATCATCCCGCCCTCGATGCCTATCTGATCTGCAGTTTGAATCAACTGCGATCCACCGCTAAGGCAGTTCGCATTATGTTCAAGGCCATTGACGTCCTCCTGAAGTGCAGATAGCCAAACGCAAAAACCCGCTGCCAGCGCTTGGGCCGACAGCGGGTTATCTTCCATCATGATTTCTTTCATTGTATCGAAGAGAACCTCTTCGTTACACCATTATCTTGCACATATCGTTCGTGAACTCCACTGGATCCTGCAGCGGCAAGCCTTCAATCAAGAGTGCTTGGCTGTACAGCAGGTTCGTATACAGGCTCAGCTTCTCTTCATCGGATGCATGAGCATTCTTCAGAGATTGGAACACTTCGTGGTTCACGTTGATTTCGAGCACCTTATCGGCTTTCACCGCTTGGTTGTTCGGCATCGCATTCAACACTTTTTCCATCTCGATGGATACTTCGCCTTCTGCAGACAAGCATACTGGATGGGACTTCAAGCGCTTCGAGGCTTTAACGCTCTTCACCTTATCCTTCAAGATGTCCTTCATCGCCTCGAACAGTTCCTTGTTCTCGTCTTGTTCGTCAGCAGACTTGTCATCGCCATCGGACTCGATGCCGAGATCGCCGCTCGATACGTTCTTGAATTCCTTCTCCTTGTACTTCATGAGCATCTTAATCGCGAACTCATCAATGTCGTCTGTGAAGTACAGAATCTCATAGCCCTTATCCAACACAAGCTCAGTTTGCGGCAGCTTCTCGATACGTTCGATCGATTCGCCAACTGCGTAGTAAATGTATTTCTGATCTTCTGGCATTCTTTCTACGTACTCATCCAACGATACCAACTTCTTCTCCTTGGAGGAGTAGAACATGATCAGGTCTTGCAGCACATCCTTGTTCATGCCATAGTCGCTGTACACACCATACTTCAACTGTCTGCCGAACGATTGGAAGAACTGCTCGTACTTCTCTCTTTCGTCCTTCATCAAGGATTGCAGCTGGCTCTTAATCTTGTTCTTGATATTCTTCGCGATCAAGCTCAACTGGCGGTCATGCTGCAGCATTTCGCGTGAGATGTTCAAGGACAGATCCTCGGAATCGACCATCCCTTTCACGAAGCTGAAGTAGTCTGGGAGCAGTTCTGCGCATTTGTTCATGATCAACACGCCGTTCGAGTACAGCTCAAGCCCCTTCTCATATTCCTTCGTATAATAGTCGAATGGCGTATTCTCTGGAATGTACAAGATCGCATTATATACAACAGCGCCGTCAGCGCTGATATGAATATGCTTCAGCGGCTTGTCGAAGCCATAACGCTTCTCACTGTAGAAGTTCTCATAGTCTTCTGTCGTCAGCTCATTCTTATTTTTGCGCCAGATCGGAACCATGCTGTTCACTGTTTCTTCTTCTTGATACGCTTCGAATTCCTTATCGTCATCTTCCTTCGGACGATGCTTCGTCACATCCATCTTGATCGGGTAACGGATGAAGTCCGAATATTTCTTCACGATCGACTTCAGACGGTATTCATCCAAATACTCGTCATATTGATCGTCTTCCGTGTTCGGCTTGATCTTCAATGTGATAACCGTACCCGGCACATCCTTCTCGCTAGGCTCAATCGTGTACCCGTCTACACCCTTCGATTCCCATTTGAACGCTTCATCACTGCCGAACGCCTTACTAATTACCGTCACGACATCAGCAACCATAAATGCGGAATAGAAGCCTACACCGAATTGGCCGATAATGTTATGGCCATCCTTCGCTTCATTCTCCGTCTTGAAGGCAAGGGAGCCGCTTTTCGCGATAACGCCGAGGTTGTTCTCCAGTTCTTCCTTCGTCATCCCGATCCCTGTATCGGCTATTGTCAACGTACGGTTCTCTTTATCAACCGATACTTTAATGAAGTAATCTTCTTTATTGAACACCACATTGTCATCAGACAAGGCTTTATAGTACATTTTGTCGATCGCGTCGCTCGCATTGGAGATGAGCTCTCTAAGGAAGATTTCCCGCTGCGTGTAGATCGAGTTGATCATCATTTCCAACAAACGCTTGGATTCTGCTTTGAATTGCTTCTTAGCCATGAATAAAAATCCCCTCTCATATCTTTTCATGTCATTACTTACACGTAGTCATTATCATTATAGTAAGTAATGGATTAGCACTCCACTACACAGAGTGCTAACAATATAGTAATAGTGTACCTAGTCTATTTTTTACTGTCAACTATATTACGTTCAAAATTGGGATTTTCTGATATGAATTTTTACTCTTATATCGAGCAGATAATGATGCTAGAAGCATACAAGCCTATCGCTAGACTTTACCTCCCGATTTCCGTTTTTATTTGTATGCCCCTCTATTTACAAACTCTCAAGTTTTCCATTACATCTCCTTAACCCTTCCATTACATAACCTTAACAAGCGGTTGCTATAATCCAGGTGAACAGACAAGAATGCACATTTTATAGATTCGTCTTATGGAGGGACATAACAAATGAAAAAGAAAGCTATGATCGCGCTAGCAACCGCATTGACATTGACTGCTGGAACAGGAATTACTTCGGTACAAGCTGCCGAAAGCGTACCGGCATCTCACGTTACGTACACGAGCAACGGGCAAACGGTTACGCCTGCTTCGCCGGCTGTAGAAATCGACTCCCGTCTGTATATGCCTCTTCGCGCACTTAGTGAAGTAACAGGCAAATATGTAGATTGGGATGAATTCAGAGGCAGTGTTGCGTTGACGGACAAGCCTGAGTTGACTGGCAAGTACAAGCTCAATGCAGCGAACTTAGCTGAAGGAATTAAGATGGGCATTGGTTCATCCTTGACTCATGTGCCTGGCGATCCTGACAATGTGTTCTACTCCACTGCTGACCGTGGCCCGAATGGCCAAGTTGAGGTTGGCGGTAAAACTCGCCGGACGTTCCCGTTAGCAAGCTATACGCCTAGCTTATACAAGATTCAAATCGATAAAGATGAAATTAAAATATTGGAGCAAATCCCACTCAAGGTGAATGGTAAAAATCCGACGACGGGAAATGCTCATATTACCGGACTTCCGAATAGTAAAGGTCGTGACGAAGCCCCATTCGATGCCAAAGGGGAAAAAGGGCTAGCCTACGATCCATACGGACTCGATATCGAGGGTCTTGCCTATAACGCGAAGGATGACACGTTCTGGATCTCGGATGAATACGGCCCTTCCATCGTTCATGTGAAGCGCGACGGTACGATTATTGAGCGCATTGTTCCAAAAGGATGGGCTGCACAAGTCTCTACACCGCTTGTACCAGCTAGAGAAGTTCTTCCATCCGTATACAATAAGCTTCGCCAAAATCGCGGTGCTGAAGGCGTCGGTATTACGCCAGACGGCAAGTACATGTTCATGTCTATGCAAAGCCCGCTGCGCAATCCAGACAAGTCTACAGACAACTCGCGTCAACTACGCATCATCAAGTTCGATCTTGCGACATTGCAGCCAGTGGCTGAATATGTATATGTGACAGAGGATGCCAAGCAGTTCACCGGTCTGGATCAAGCAGACATTGTCATCTCGGACGTGGTAGCCATCAACGAGAATACGCTGCTGATTGACGAACGTGACAAAAATGCAGGCGATAAAGCTCAATTGAAGCGCATTTATGCGGTCGATCTCACGACAGCAACGAATATTCTTGGCAAGTATGACGACGAGAAGTCTGGCAAGACACTGGAGCAAATGTCTCTTGCTGATCTGAAATCCAACAGCATTCTGCCGCTTGCGAAGCGCACTGTATTGGATGCAGTTGAATTCAAATATCCGTATGAGAAAATTGAAGGTGTATCCCTCGTAGACGGCAACAAACTCGTAATCGTCAATGATAACGACTTCGGTGTGGACAGCAGCTCGTCCGACAACGGCACTGAACTGTGGACATTCAAGCTTCCTTACTCCATCCAATAACTTCACACCTACTTGCAGCACCCTGGAACGGACGTCAGCAGTCAGCGTCTATCCGGGGTGTTCGCGTATATTTCACACGATTCCATATAACCTACCTAATACATACAATTGATCCAAATACTAAATAAAAAGCTCCATCATATACATATATGGGTCTGTACATATAAGGAGGTTATTCAATTCATGAGAAAGAAAGTCATATCCGCCGCACTTGCTGCTGTGCTCGCTGCATCGCTTCCGCTGACGGTCATGGCGCAACAGAAGTCTACTTCTACTGCCGCCTCATCATGGTATACAGAAGGGATTCAGGCGCTCGTCTCCAGAGGAATTCTTCCCGAGCAGACAAAACCAACGTCCACAATCCCGGTAAAGGACTTCATCCGCTATGCCGCACTATCGCTCACCTACCAGCATGGAATCGATCCAATGAAGGCAGTTGCGAATGAAGGCTGGGTCGACGCTGAGGAATTCTCCTCTCTCGACGCACCGATTACGCGCGGGGAGCTTGCCCGTATCCTCGTTCGCGCCTATGAACTTGGCACAGAGGAACGCGGCGAGAAGACATTAACCGAATATACGCTGCGTGCTAAATCTCTTGGCTTACTTACTGGCTATCCAGACGGCAGCCTTCATGAAAATAAAGACGCGACTATCGGGGAAGCCGCCTCTGCACTTCGCAACCTGCGCAAGCTCCGTCTAGCTCAAATCGACAACAAGGGTGTACCGCTCATTTCCGTTGAGGATTTCATGCGCAACCCTGGCAACTTCTCGTATCAGTTGTCTGCGGACGGCAACTACATTTCTTATGCGGCAGCTTGGGAGAACCGGACGAATGTATTCGTGAAGAAGATGGATGGCTCGAGCGAGCCTGCACGCATCACTAGCTCCAAGGATCGCGATATTGCGGGGTTCTTCTGGAAGGGCGATCACATCCTGTACTTAAAGGACAAAGGCGGAGATGAAAACTACCACTTATATTCGGCAGCATTCAACGGCAATGCGGAGAAGGATCTCACTCCATTCGATAAGGTTCGCGTCGGGGTAGTCAGCACACTGTCCAATGTGAAGGACGAAATACTCATTACGATGAACAAGGATAACGCGAGAGCATTCGATGTCTATAAATTGAACGTGAAGACAGGGGCTACCAAGCTTGTAGCGAAAAACCCTGGCAATATCCAATCTTGGCTTGCCGATCACAATGGCGCCATCCGCATGGCTGTTGCTACGGATGGCATTGAAGGATCAGTGCTCTATCGCGATTCAGAGGACGCAGAATTTAAGCCTTTCATCACAACGGATACAGGTGAAACCGTCTACCCGCTTGGCTTCACGAAGGACAACAAGAACATTTATGCGATATCGAACAAGGGCCGCGATAAAACTGCGCTGCTCAAATACGACCTGCAGGGCAAGGAGCAGCTACTCTACTCCCATCCTGAGGTCGACTTAGATCGTGCAGTATATGACGACAAGCAAGATAAGCTGCTCATGGCTACCTATATCACAGACAAGAAGCATAATTATTACTTCGATGCGGACTTCGAAGCTCTGAACAAAAAGCTGCAACATAAATTGCAGGCAACGGAAAGCGAAATCCAAATCAATGATTACAACGACGCAAGAACGAAATTCATCGTCAGTCTGTCGAATGACAAGGTGCAGGGAAAATACTACTACTATGATTCAACGACGGATAAGCTGACGCTCCTTGCTGCCTTAAGCGACTGGCTTACAACGGATCAACTTGCCGATATGCATCCAATCTCCTATAAGAGCAGAGATGGCTTAACGATCTACGGCTATTTGACACTGCCCAAAAATAAGCAGCCCGAACAGCTCCCGCTTATCGTGAATCCTCATGGCGGGCCTTGGGCTCGCGATGAGTGGGGCTTCAATCCCGAGGTTCAGCTGCTCGCTAACCGCGGCTATGCCGTGCTGCAAGTTAACTTCCGATCCTCAACAGGTTATGGCAAAGCATTCATCGATGCTGGCGACAAGCAGTGGGGACGCGATATTCAAAATGACATTACGGACGGCGTGAAATGGGCAATCAAGCAAGGCATTGCAGATCCAAGCCGCATCGGCATTTATGGCGCATCATTCGGAGGATACGCAACGCTGGCCGGCATAACCTTCACGCCGGATCTGTATGCAGCAGCCGTCGACTATGTAGGCGTGTCCAACATCTTCACCCTGCTGAATACGCTGCCGCCGTATTGGGAAGCGAACCGCAATATGTTCTATGCACGGATTGGGCATCCAGAGAAGGATAAGGAGCTGCTTAAGGAAGTATCCCCTGTGTTCCATGCAGATAAGATCATTACACCGCTCTTCGTCGCACAAGGGGTCAATGATCCGCGCGTAAATAAAGCTGAATCTGATCAAATGGTTGAAGCACTCAAGAAGAGAGGCATTAATGTAGAGTATATGGTGAAGGACAACGAGGGCCATGGCTTCCACAACGAAGAGAATCGAATTGAATTCTACAATGCCATGGTGAAGTTCTTGGATACCCATTTAACAAAATAGCTTCCAATCCATAAAAGGGCTCTTTTCCATGAGAAAGGGCCCTTTTTTTTGTATGTATGGCGATGTGTAAGAACAATATATTTCTTGAACTGTTATATTTTACATGAATCCTGTAATCCCAATATTTACGTATATACTTGAAGTAATTAAAATTATGAGCATATACAAAGGGGTTCATGTCATTGAAAAAGAAATGGATTGCTGCATCACTCGCGGCCGTGCTTGCCGCATCGCTGCCGACGTCCGTCATGGCACAGAAGCCAACCGAAGCTGCAACTTGGTACCAGAATGGGATTCAGACGCTTACGTCCAAAGGAATTTTGGATGAACATGCGAAGCTGACGTCTACGGTTTCCGTTGACGAGTTCGTCCGCCTTGCTGTCTTGGCACTCACGTACCAACACGGAATCGAGCCAATGAAGGCTGCTAAGAATGCGGGATTGGTAGCTGACGGAGATTTCGCCTCTCTTGATGCGCCGATTAAGCGCGGCGAGATTGCCCGCATCCTCGTTCGTGCGCTTGGCAAGGAGCAAGACGAGAAGAGCTTGACCGATTATGCGGAACGCGCTAAGACGCTGGGCTTGCTCAAGGGATTCCCAGATGGGAAACTGCATGAGAATAACGCAGCAACTCTGCGCGAGGCTGCATCCGCACTCGAGAACGTTGTGGAGCTGAGCCGTTCAGGCATCGACAATAAGGGCGTGCCGCAAATTTCCGTCGAGGATTTCATGCGCAACCCTGGAAGCTTCTCCTATCAGCTGTCTCCGGACGGCAATTATATTTCCTATGCAGCACCGTGGGAAAATCGCTCGAATGTCTTCGTACAGAAGATGGACGGTTCCAGCGAGCCAGTGCGCGTAACGAGCTCCAAGGATCGCGATATTTCCGGCTTCTTCTGGAAAGGCGATCATATCCTCTACTTGAAGGACAAGGGCGGGGACGAGAACTTCCACCTGTACTCCGCAGCGTTCAACGGCAATGAAGAGAAGGAATTAACGCCATTCGATAAGGTTCGAGTCGGCGTAGTCAGTGCACTGTCCGGCGTTAAGGACGAGATTCTCGTCTCCATGAACAAAGAAGACGCCAAGGCATTCGACGTGTACAAGCTGAACATCAAGACAGGCGAAACGAAGCTGGTCGCGAAAAATCCTGGCGACATTCAAGAGTGGATTGCCGACCATGACGGCAAAATTCGCCTTGCCGTTGCTTCAGACGGCATCGAGGGCGTCGTATTGTACCGGGCAACAGAGCAAGACGAATTCAAGCCATTCATTACGACATCAGGCGGCGACAATGTTAGCCCGCTCGGCTTCTCTAAGGACAATAAGACGATCTATGCTGTATCCAACAAAGGTCGCGACAAGTCCGCGCTCGTCAAGTACGACCTTCAGGGCAATGAGCAGCTGATCTACTCCCATCCGGACGTCGATCTGGCAGGAGCGGTGTATGACCATAAGCAGGATAAACTGCTCATGACTGCATATATAACGGATAAAGTACATGTGAAATATTTTGATGAATCATTCGAGGCTTTGCACAAAAAACTTCAGCACAAGCTGCATGCAACAGAAAGCGAAATCGGCATCAACGACTACAATGAAGACAAGACCAAGCTCATCGTCAGCCTATCCACTGACAAAGTGCAGGGCAAGTATTATTACTATGATTCCACAACGGATCAATTGACGCTGCTCGCCAACCTGAGTGACTGGCTCAATTCAGAGCAGATGGCGGACATGCACCCGATCTCCTATAAGAGCAGAGACGGCATGACGATTCATGGCTACTTAACGCTGCCGAAGAATAAGACACCGGAGAACCTCCCTCTGATCGTCAATCCGCATGGCGGTCCATGGACCCGCGACATGTGGGGCTTCAATACAGAAGCTCAGCTGCTGGCTAATCGCGGCTATGCCGTGCTGCAGGTTAATTTCCGCTCCTCTACGGGTTACGGAAAAGCATTCATCGACGCCGGCAACAAGCAGTGGGGCCGCAACATTCAAAATGACATCACGGATGGCGTACAATGGGCAATCAAGCAAGGCATCGCCGATCCGAAGCGCGTCGGCATTTACGGTGCATCCTTCGGCGGATATGCGACACTAGCCGGCATTACGTTCACACCGGACATGTATGCAGCAGCCGTCGATTATGTCGGGGTATCCAACATCTTCACCCTGCTTGATACATTGCCGCCTTATTGGGAAGCGAACCGCAACATGTTCTATGAGCGCATCGGCCATCCGGAGAAGGACAAAGACATGCTGAAGTCCGTATCTCCTGTATTCCATGCGGACAAAATCACAACGCCGCTCTTTGTTGCGCAGGGCGCCAACGATCCGCGCGTGAACAAAGCCGAATCCGATCAAATCGTCGAAGCCCTCAAGAAGAGAGGCGTTGACGTCGAATATATGGTGAAGGACAACGAAGGCCACGGCTTCAACAATGAGGAAAACCGCATCGAATTCTACAATGCCATGGTGAAGTTTTTGGATACACATCTGAAACATTGATTAGATTCGTCTGGACATATTCGCCCACAACCATGTAAAAAAGATCGGGTTTCAGCAGTCAGATGTCTCTGATGTGCTGGACCCGATCTTTTTTTATTTTCGCTATCAATATCTCTGCATACGATGCAGCAATAACTGCTCATTACTCACTTGGAGCTATTTCTCTCCTTACATGCTGGTCCCTCATCTACGGAAGGCAAGAGGTTACAGTTTGAGCCTGCCATAGACATCTCCTGAGTTCATCTAGCTATGCTGCCACACAGACAAAGCGTTCTTTTTGAAATGGCTCGGCGTAACCCCCGTCTTGCGCTTAAAAACTCGGGAGAAGTACGGAACATCATTAAAGCCCACTTGGAAGCATATATCCGTTACCGACATATCGGTATCAAGCAGCATCGCGGCCGCCTTGTGAATCCGAATATCGACCAAGTAATCATTATACGTCTTACCGGTAAATCGTTTAAATAAATCACAGAAGTATGTCTTCGAAATATTAAACTTGCGGCAGATCATCTCTAGGCGCAGCTCTTCATTATAATGCTCATGTATGTAATGAATCGCGGCCGTCATCAATTCCTTGAATTTGCCCAATCGTTCATCCACGTCATCGGAATTGCGCTGTCGATCCATCTCTCGCACAAGCATCGTCATCAGCTTCAGCAGATCCGCCTTAAGTACCAGCTCGTAATAACGATTAGCCTGCTGATATTCGTCCAGCATATCATTCAGAATCTTCGATACCTCAAGATCAGTCGCTCCCGACAATGCCACCTTCGGGGTCACATGTTCCTCATCCAGCATGAACTGTTCCAGATAGGAGTAGTCGAACCTCCCTCTGCTCCCATTATGCGGCTGATACTGCTCGTCAATAAAATGCGGGAGAAACTCAAGTCCAATAATGTCAATTCCTTGACCGGCCACTAATGTCACCCGATGAACGGCGTATGGTGGGATTACAAAAATATTGCCCTTCACCATCCGATACGTGTGATTATTGATCGTATGCATGAACTCGCCCTTCACGACATACCAGATTTGAAAATAGTCATGCGTATGATCACGTATGCTGCCACCCGCATGGTTCCAACGATATATTTTAAAAGGCAGCGGTGTTCCGATCTCGCTCTCAGCGCGATAAAATTGGACATCCTGTGGCATGGGCTTCTGCTGCAACTCTCGACGCTCGAGCATCATCGGTTTCCCCTCCTCTTCCTCTCTGATTCCGTTCCCAATCCAATCTGGGTTAGCTTGGAAACCATTCTCTTCTATCATATCATGATTGACCAAACAGGCGATACCGAATGTGCAATTGAAAAGGCGAAATCAGCAGGCGGGAATCCTCCTCCAGCACACACAAAAAAAGAGCCGCATCCCGTATGCAGCCCTATTCAACCTATATTATTGTGCCATCCGTCGTGATGGATGGATCGTATCCACGAACAGGTTATGTTTCCCGTTTAAGTTTGGTTTAAAAAAGCAAGGTCACGCTTCCTCGGCGACTTCTTGTCGTGCATCCTTCACGCGCAGTCGCAGCAGCCGGCGGAATGGGATGCGCTCCTTCCACTGGGACATGACGACAACGAGCGCATAAGCACCATACCCTTCAATGATAATCATCGATGGCATAATGAAGTATCGGTACCGCTGCTGCACTTCAATGAACAGATGCACACCCATATAGCCGAGAATTAATAGAATGAGGAACAGATACTTATGTTCGGTATCCCTGCGCAGAATAAGAAGATCAACGGCTAAGAACAGCAGTAAGATAATGACAAAGTAACTGACATACGAATACGTATGAATCAAACCGAATAGACTGCTCACGCTGTTCGTATTCAGGCTCCAAAATAACGCATCAACCTCGCCCCACATAAGCCGAATTTTACTTAGGAAGAGATTCGACAGCTCTCCAACATTGGACAGGCGCTCCCACACCATTTCCTTCTCAATACGCGTTCGCTCTTCTCCTAACGGATATTGCGACACTGTTTTAAAGTCCTCTTCCGAATAGGCCCCCTCTGTCCCACGATTGAAGCCCAACACAAATTTCCACATCGGATCATGGTTCTCTAATGGCGTATTCGAGATTCCCGTTCCTACCGCAATGAAGCTAACCAGGTAGAAGATAGCAAAATAGGTCGTCATGAAAATAACAAGGAAGCCGACCACTTTTTTGATGGACTCCTTCTTCAGTACGATTAAATAGATCACGGCATAAAACAGGATACTTAATAGGATCACAATGCCCAATGGACGTATGAGATTGCCAAGTGACAGCAGCACCGCTATTACCATGCTTACTTTCCACTTGGGCGTTCGTTTTTGGAGCAAAAAGTAAAACCCGAGATAGAACAGAAACGTCGCCAAATGCTGATTCGTCAATACCGAGCTCATTACAATGCTGGGAATGAAGAAGCAGTAAGTGATGCTAGCGAACTTCGCCGCAAATTCATGGAATAGATTCCGTCCAATTTTATATACCAACACCGTGATGCCTGCGCACCAGAGTGCATTTATGATTTTCAAGGGCAGCAAGCTTGTGCCGAAGATCTTAATCATCAGCGCCTGATACATCGTGAAGCCTAATTGATAGGTCCATGCCTGGAAATAATCGCTGTACTTATACGAGAAATCCCCTACCGACATTTTCACCGCGGCATCGTACATAATGTGAAAGTCAGACACCGGCTTCGTATCAACAACAAGCACCCACATAAACCGGATACAGAAGGCTAAGCATGCGATAAAAAGGATAAATGCCCGTTCCTCATGCAAATGCCGATAAGCTAGATAGGCCAAAATAAATACAAAAGCTGTATAACCTGCCATAATGAATGGGACTTGGATAAGCATATCTGGGCTGTACCCCATGAAGACGCCACACATATAAAAGAGAATTACACACAGAAATGAAAGCAAAATAAAAAGCAGCGGTGTCTTGCATATCCGCGCTTTGCGTAACGACATCTCCAAGGATATCCCACCTATTTATAAAATGAACCCATTCATTGTACCATCATTTCTGAATCATAGTAGCTCCATAATATTACACTGCATCGTATGCCATCATGGAGCCACAATACTCACATGCTGCTACAGAATCAGGCTGCACCTTTATCTGGGCACCACAACCCGTGCAGTCGACTACTTTTGGTAGCGTCGGCTTGTTGGCAGCAGCTGAATTTGCGGCCGCACGTTCGTAAGGTTTAAAGTTATCGTCCCTTTCATCGTGATCGGTCATCTCATTCCCCAATTGTACCCGATACTGTTCTACCATAGCTTTTTCATCCGCACTGCGATCTAGCTTCGTGCTTGCCCACACGAGAAGAGCACCCGGAACACCCAGTAATAATACAAAAACAAACAGCATCTCTACTTCTTCCTGCATATCCGACCAGATCATCATATTTCCCAGCAACACAAGCTCTACGAATAACATCATCATCCAGCCCAAGCCTCGCATGAAATTGCTGGCCCTCCATAGCTTCTTGGCAGGCAGTAATATGCCCCGCTGACGAAGCTGCAGCTCGATTTCGGCTTTTGTCCTTCGCTGCTTGCCCTTGCGGAACAGACAAATTCCTGGAATGCCGAATACGAATACAGAATACAACAATTTCCCGAACCAATCCTCGATCTCGTGAAGCTGTGACAAGTTAAGAAGGAACGAGAGGATAAAGCTGATTTGGAAAAATAAAAAGATTCCGCCTACTACTTTTAAAAAAGAGCCTTTCTTCATTATATGTCTCCCATTCCTCCTGAATTCTACTAAAATCATCTATAGCCCTGTATTTAGCCCTATTTCGCTTAACAATCTCGAATTTCTCTAGATTTCTCTACTGCTCAGCAACAATCATCGCTTAGTTATGTGCTACACTTACTCATACGGAACCGCAGATCCGCAATAGTCGCAAGAAGCAGTAGATCGAGGAGGTACCTCGGTCTGAGCGCCGCATCCGGGGCAGCTGACCATCTTCGGAAGCAATGGCGCACTGGCAGCCACCTCTGCAGCAGCACGACTATGTACCGGTTCGTCATACCCATCCTCATTCTCTTCTTCATCGTCTTCGTTATCTTCGTCTGAGGGGTTCATGTTCTCTGCTTGCTGCTGCATGTACAACGCATCTGCCTTCGCATCGATTCGAGAAGCCCGCCAGAGCATGAAGATACCAAGGATGAAGAAGAATAGCCCTACGCCATAGATTGTCGTTAATTGAGACTTAGGTACTGGCCACTCCGCCAATACAGTGAGATACTTCCACTCGATGCCGAACAATATGATATAGCCGATGAATCGAAGCAAGTCGCTCACTCTTAACGAATCGCGCGCCGGAATCAGATTCTGCTCCCGCATCCTCTTCCGTGTTTCCTTACGTTTCTTCAAATACTTGCCGCCGATGAACGACATAAGCCCTGGAATCCCGAATACAAATACAGAGAATCCCAGCTTCCCTACCGGGTCATCAGCAGGAGTAACACGAGATAAGCTTACGAAAAAGCCAAAAATAAAAGCAACTTGCAAAAAGAGCAGCACTCTTCCTATTGTGCGTAATAAACCACCCATGGAATTCAGTTCACCTTTCTATCTATTTAACTATTGAGCATACATTCATATTAAATCTGTCGTTGTCTATCCATCGTAACTATTCATTGCCACTGCTATTTCACCGCTGCTAACTGCTCATTGCGCAGCTTCATTCCGTTAGACAACTGCCGGATCATATCGCGCAGCTCATCAGCGCTGTATACCGTGTTGCGATCACGCACCATAGATCGTACACCTTCCTCCAGGCGAGCAGCCTGATCCATGATCTGTCCTTCCTCCAGTACCATAGCCGGTACCGATATCGGATCGCTATATTTCACCTGCTCCTCCAGCTTGCCCATCTGTTCCAGCAGCACATCACGCTCTGCATGCTCCCAGCCTTCCAATTCCAGTCGTGCTCCATGCAGACTAAGCTGAAGTCGCTTCTTAAATTGCATTCGATTACTCTCATCCTTCTGCAAGCGGCCAACAGATAATCGCGTGAGGCCAATGAGGAGCGCCAAAATGAACGCTAATGCAAAGGTGATGATGTGAATCCACATGTACAGCTTCTCGGATACATCCAGGACGAGCCAAAACAGCACAATATGTACAAGAACTGCAATATTGTAAATGAAGGCGATGGCTCCCATTGATAAATTCATAGGAACCTCATCCTTGTGCTTGGACAGATGGACGAGCATACTCATGCAGAATAGATAGCTGATCACCCCTGCCATCATGAGCGAGCCGAAGGACAGCCACCATGAGAAGCCGCGGGATTCGACATCGCTCAGGCCAAAAAATAAACCAACCGTTACCGCTCCTAGAATGAGAAATATCGCTGATGTAATCCACTTGAACCGTGATGCCCACTTCATGATATTCTCCCCCTATACCAGCTTATTGCCGCATTCCACGCAGAATTTTTGCCCTGGCTTAACCTCGCTGTTGCACCCGCTGCAAGTAAGCGTCGTCACCTCGCCGCAGTGCGGACAGAACTTGACCTTGCTGGACACCGGTTCGCCGCAATGACGGCATGGAACTGGCATTGCTTGTCCGCATTCGATACAAGCACCTTGATCCGGCGGATTGTCTGCCCCGCATTCTGGGCATGGATTATACGGATCCCCGCAGTGTGGGCAGAATTTGGTCGTACGCGGCATCTGCTCCCCACATGCCTGACATTTCACCTCAACCGGCTTCTCCGTGCCGCCACTTACAGCCAGCGATGTACCGCAACCTGTGCAGAAGGAGGCATCTCGCTGATTGCCACGATTGCACTTCGGACATACCTTGTCATGCGCATCAACTCGAAGCTCGCCTGCCATCTGCGTCATGACGCCGCCTACGGCACCGCCAACGCCGTACCCCATGCCAAGGCCCATTCCGGCACTCATCAGATCTGACTTCACTCCACTATCATTCCTAGCGACTTCTCCAAGCGTATCGAATGTACGCTCTTGCTGATAGGTGAATCCGATAATATTCATTTCAGCCCGCTTCGCCAGCGCTTCTCGCAAACGCTGTGTGGCTGGATCATCCTCAGGCGTATTGACCGAGTCTACATAGAAATTAAGCAGACGAATGCCATATTCCTCGAACACCGGTGCAACCAGCTCTTGAATATGCTTGGAAATATCCGATATGTAGGCATTGATCTCTAATATACTAATCTTGCGATGCACGAAGTAGGAAGAGATCAGCTGGTGAATATTCATCATAAGCACGCCGCGGAAATATTCGGTCAGCGTATCTTGATTGAATACAGGCAGTGTGCCTACAAGCTTACCCAAGAACTTGCGCGCATCTTCGATCTGAATGCCGAACTGCCCGAAGGAACGCACCTTCACGAACAACTGATACTTAGGATCCTGCAATTGAAGCGGTGTACGCGTGCCCCATTTTACATTCAGAGAATGAACCTTATTGACATACCATACTTCCGCAGTGAACGGAGAGTCCCCTCCGAACGGTAAATTAACAATATGATTCAATATCGGAATATTCGCCGTGCTAAGCGTATGCCTGCCCGCTGTGAAGCTATCGAGCGCTTGCCCGCCCTTGAACAAAATCGCTTCCTGAGACTCATTTACGATAAGCTGCGACCACGTTGCCAGCTCATGATTGGGAAACTTCCATGCAAATACATCAGGTGAACCATCATATTTGATTACATCAATAATCGCCATATTCTGCAGTACCTCCGCCAATAATAGTATGGAGCCATACACATCGAAAGGGATCGTTTCTACTTCCCTATATCAACTGATTGTATTAATATGAAGATATACACTACATTCACTACTTTACTACTACGAGGAAGCTTGCAAAACGTATCCATAATTAAGTCCGCATTCCTAATCTTTCTTCTATCTGCTCCCATTTCTATTATATAAGGCAGCTGCTTCAGACACCATCCTCATAATGGAAATCAAGAAAATAGGCCTGCCCTAGCCCATGCTTCATTCGGCATCATAACGTTCATACTCACTTCACATTGTGCATATATTTATTTTCGTGTTAAAACGTTTAGCTGGAAAATCTATAAATGTGATCTCCCTCGACTTGACCCAATATTTATGAACTACCAAATTTCAAGCAACACGTAAACCGATGACTGCAAATTGTTAAAGCGATTCGCTTTATTCCGCCTCTTCCTCCTCTTTATAACACATGGATTCTTAGGATGAATAACGCCTTCTTCACACTTCACTAACTTCATCACATACAAGACTATGCCGTTTCTATTGTTTGTCTTAGATACCGCCTTAATTTGAGCATCACAATCCCGCCCTGGCATGTAATTTCGCATTCTGATCCACCTAGCATCCATCTATCGTTCTAAGAAATTTGAATGCGATTACATAGATTTATAAGTGAAAGGAGATGTTCACCCTATTCTGCAGATCTGATGCATCTAATCCAATATGAAACGGAGTGTGGTTCAAATTGAGAAAGGCCAAAAAAGTTTGTGCGATCTTGTTTTTTGTCTTCATTCTGGTATTCACAGCCGTACCATTGTCTGCCTTCGCCGCTTCACCATGGGCACCGAATACGGCCTATAAAACAGGGGATCTCGTCACCTATGGAACCGATACCTACCAATGTGTACAAGGACATACCTCTCTTGTCGGATGGGAACCGCCAAACGTTCCTGCACTTTGGAGCAAACAATTAGCTCCTGCCGACACGGAGCCGCCGACTGCTCCAGCGAATGTTACAGCTAGCAATATCACAACCGCATCCGTCACCCTTGGGTGGACGTCATCTACCGACAATGTCGGTGTTACAGGCTATGACGTCTATAACGGAACGACACTGGCGGGTTCGACTGCAACGACAACGTTCACCATTTCAGGTTTATCTCCAAATACCACTTATACCTTCATCATTAAAGCCAAAGACGCTGCCGGCAACATTTCCCCTGCCAGCTCGCCTGTAAGCGCAACGACATTGGCTATTGTTCCGGATACCCAGCCTCCGACAGTACCTGCTAATGTAACCGCCTCCAACGTGACCAGCAGTTCGGTTACATTGAACTGGACGGCTTCAACGGATAATGTGGGTGTCACAGGTTATGAGGTGTACAATGGCTCCATACTCGCCGGTTCTTCGACAACTACCTCCTATACCGTTACAGGCTTGAATGCCAGCACTGCCTATACGTTCACGGTCACTGCGAAAGACGTCGCCGGCAACGTATCCGCTGCCAGCTCACCAGTCAATGTCACGACAAGCGCTGTTATTATAGACACGGAGCCACCAACAGCGCCCGCCAACTTAACAGCTCCTACCGTAACGATAAACTCCGTATCATTAAGCTGGACTGCTTCGACAGACAACATCGGCGTCACCGGATACGATATTTATAATGGCACGACGTTGGCAGGTTCTTCGAATACAACCTCCTACACCGTTACAGGCTTAACTGTCAACACCGCTTACACCTTTACTGTGAAAGCAAAAGATGCCGCGGGTAATGTATCCGCCGCCAGTAATGCGCTCACCGTTACAACACGTTCCCAACCTTCATCCCAATATGAGATTATAGGATACTTCCCAAGCTGGGCTGCTTACGATACGCCGTCCTTCACGCCTGCCAAAATTGACCCGACAAAAGTAACGGTTATCAACTATGCATTCCTTGATATTTGCTGGAACGGCAGACATGGAAATCCTTCCAACAGCCCCGATAATCCAAATCCAAACACATGGACCTGCCAAAACGGCAATGGCACCCCAAATAATGCGCCGAACGGTTCCATCGTAATTGGAGATTCATTTACAGACGGTACAGCTGATGGCGGTTACAACCAATTGGTTACAATCAGACAGCTGAAAAACACCAATCCAAATCTGAAATTATTCGCCTCTGTCGGCGGATGGACGTGGTCCAACCAATTCTCCAACACGGCGAATGACCCTGTGACAAGAGGCAACTTCGCGACTTCTGCCGTCAATTTCTTGCGCCAATATCAATTCGATGGCATCGACATCGACTGGGAATATCCGAACAGCGTTGGCGTACCTTGCGCGTCAGGTCAGACTTGCCAACGTACAGCTGACAAAGCCAACTACATCCTGCTGCTGCAAACCCTTCGCCAAGCTCTTGATAAAGCTGGACAGCAAGACGGCAAGCGCTACTACATTACGATCGCTTCCAGCGCGAACTCCAGCTTCCTTGCCGATGCAGGCGGCACCAACAACTGGCTGTCCAACGCTGCACAGTACTTGGACTGGATTAATATCATGACCTACGACTACTATGGCCCATGGGATGCGACAAGCGGCATCGGATCGCCATTGTACAACGACCCAGCCAACACAAACGGCAGCAGTCAATTCAACATCAATTCCACAGTGACCAACTATTTGAACAAAGGCATTCCTGCAAACAAAATAACCATAGGCGAACCATTCTATGGCTATGGCTGGAAAGGATGCAACGCTGGCCCAAATAACAACGGACTGTACCAAAGCTGCAGCGGTGAAGCCACTGGCGGTTCCAGCGGCTCGACGTATGACTTCGCCCACATGCAGAATACTGGCCTGCTGTCTGCTGATTCCACAGGTAAATATACCGTTGCTGGCCAAGGGTATATCCGCTACTGGAACAATGTGACGCAAACGCCATCCCTCTACAACCCATCTACAAAAGTCTTTATTTCGTATGATGACGAGCAATCCATTCATTTGAAAAATGAGTTCATCAAATCCAAAGGATTACGCGGCGCGATGTTCTGGGAACTGAACGCAGACAGAAACCGCACCCTGCAATCCGTCGTGTCCAACGACTTGCCTCATTAATGCGATCAAGATGATAATTCAGCCATAAGAATAGAATAAACAGCACACGCACGCAATAAAAAAGGGCTTTCCCAAAAGTAGAATCTTCTACTTTCTAAGGAAAGCTCTCTTTATGTTCTTCCCATCCTCTTCGATCCGACGTGCTCGGAGACGACGTTCTGTAACTTATGACTGATCCCTAACAGTCGCACCTCATATTACATTCTATCTATTAAAAAGGCTTACTCCTCCTTATCAATCAAGTGGAATAAGCCTTTGAAAGTTTATCAAACGTGTCAGTCAAGTTTTTATTGTTTGGTTTATTGGTTGTATTGTACGATCTTGTTGGGGTTGTAAATAAGTTTACACAAATTATTGACTGTCCCTATGTGACATGAAACTTTGCATATGAAAGCTTTAATTGTTTTTATTAACATTTAGTTCAGCTAATAAGGTTTCGCCAATATTGTCGATTTGTTTATCTAAATCACCTACAATAAACCCACACAAAGCATTATCCCTACTATCGATGTAAAAGCTAATGCCGTCTTTAAAACCTATGTGATGAGTCAAATCACTAAACCATGCTCTTTGAAAATCATATGTTTTTGAAAATTTATCAATTATGCTAAGAACATCCGACTCATTGTGCCTCTGTATTGCTTCTTTAAGCATGTTAGATGATCCAGTAAACATTATACACTTATCATAATTTAATCTTTCATATTTACTAAATGCACATTGAAATAACAATTTTTCAAAGTTATCTGCAAAATAACTTACAAACTGGCTATCCTCATCAGTCATAACAATCTGGGGATTATCAGTCTGGGTAAAATCAAATGATAGTTGACCATAATATAAATCAGTTTGAAAAAAATGGATATACTTATCACTTAAAGTGTCTGGTTGTTCTTCATGTATCCCTTCATAAGTATCAATTATCTCAGAAATTGAAGCATATCCTGGAAGTTGAGTTCTAAGTAAACCCTTGTCATCCTGCCCCATATAATTTAAATAAATCTCGTATTCTTTAGGATAATGATAGTTATAATTATTAATTTGCGTTAGATTTTTTAGCGTATCTATGCTCTCTTTTTTTGCTGGTTCTATTTCATTTACCCATTTCTCATCAAATCTGGATATATATTTTGATAATCGTTCAAAAAGATTTGTACAATCTCCTATGGATGGGATGTGATTACTTTTTATTGGCATTTGCATATTTCATATACTCCTCTATATTTTTTATATCACTACACGTTAAACATGGATTCATTTGGTTTGAATTTTCTGCATATGGATACTGATTTTCTATTTTAAATGAGCGCCAAACAGTATCCATACCTGTTATCTTACTTGATTATCATGTGCAGCAATGACTTGGACTTCGTATTTTGTACAATTTGCCCACCTTTGGTGGCAGCCAAAGAACTTACCATCTTATTCGTTGTTGTTAACAAGTTCTATCTCGTGCCTACTCCTCCTGGATTCACAGCCAATCCTGCTACGCCGCCAGTAAAATCCGCTATTTTACATTTCCGTTTGTGGGCTGATCCACGACAGGGGTAACTAACATTTTTCATTATTGGCACAAAAGGCTTATCCTCCCTATCGTTCAAATGGAATGAGCCTTTGAAAGTTTATCAAGTGTTTTGTCAAGTTTTTTAGTGTTTGATTTGTTGGTTGTATTGTATGATTTTGTTGTAAGAATAGTAAATGAGTTTACTCAAAATCCTTGAAAGACCCATGTAGAATGCTCAATTAATAACTTATGGTGATATTTTCGAAAGATTTAATCTTTCTGTCCAAATTTTTATTTTTCACATTTATTTCATAAATATGCGGTTTATAATACTTGTATTGCTTATTCTCTTCATTGTAAGGAGCTTCTTTCTCAATTATTTCAACTTCTACTGCACCGATAAAGCATGAAATAACATCAGC
Organism: Paenibacillus sp. NAIST15-1; assembly: GCF_001894745.1. Lineage (GTDB taxonomy): Bacteria > Bacillota > Bacilli > Paenibacillales > Paenibacillaceae > Paenibacillus_B > Paenibacillus_B suaedae. The sequence continues at coordinate 84,872 of NZ_BBYF01000008.1, read as the reverse complement.
AAATAGAGATAGTATCTCAACATGTGAGAGATTGCGTAGATCCCCCTCATATACAACATTTCCAAAAGTATCACTTGTTGTATAAATACCTTTTGTATTTTCATCAATAAACATTATCTCTTCATCTTTAACAAAAATTGATGTTTGATTTCCATTGAAACTAATAAACAAATCTTGTTTCTCTCCATCAAAGCATATAAATTGAATTGGTGTACTTGAGGTTATTTCAATCTCTCTATCATCATCAGACAATGTTCTTATAGCTACAGCTGGATTACTTTCAAATTTAGTTATGAGATATTTCCAAAGTTCTTCATTAGAAAATTGCATACACGCCTTTGAACCATAGTCCACTTTTTCTTCTTGCATTAATCAAACACCGTCCCTTTTATAAACTGATTTACTGGAAACTTTGTCTGGCATCTAGTACATACTGCAATAACTTCTCCTGTCCATGGTCTAATTGCAGAAGTCATTATAATATTCGCATTACTAGGCGGAATAAACTTACTAATTACTAAATCCTCTGCAGAGATAGCGAGAATACAAGCATTAAGTAAAACCCAGCAAAGTAAGTTTACAACAGTAGTTATCTCTAGCCGTTGTAGCTTTAGCAAGATAATTATCAATTTTTTGATAGTACTCATCTGGTAAAAACGGCTCTTTAGCAAAATCATCGATTTTAACCGTACCCTCAATGCCAACCTTCAGCTTATAAATCTTTAGTTTATTTTCCCACACTACCTTTGGTACCGAAGTCTTCTTTTGAACATTCACCTTCGGAAGAGTAGGCCCACCACCTTTCGGCGCAGCTCCTCTCCCCCAAAAAAATTAAAGTGAGTACGTCAAAGGAACTCATCCAATGCTCTTTAGATAAGGAATCGTCTGGATTAAATGCCCCTTTAAACATATCTGCCATACCCGATAACAGCCAGTTCACATAATCATATTGGGTTTCATTGCGCATGTTTAACTGCTTTCTAAAGCATCGCCTCAACGAAACAAAAATCGTAGTCAATTGACCAGTCGCGATGATTCCGAATAAATCCAAAAAAGGACATATTTTGCATGAAGTTGAGAACTCGTAATATAAGCACCTGCTCATCGTCTTCTTCGCGCAGCAGCTTTCCTAGCCATAACCCGGCTTGATCACTCACGAATATTCCGCTTTCGTCTTTTACATACACTTTATACATCCACATTACATATTTCTCGATTACAATAAGACAGTCTTCCGCAACTAAGTATCCGTCGATATGCATGATATCGTGTTCCCGCCCAATTTCAATGACTGCCTTTCTCATTCCCAACTCACCTACTTTCTTACGTAACAGTGCTTCGCTATACGTATATGTAACCTTGAATCTTCCTTCCAGCTCGTCTTTAACTAGACGATGACCGTTTCAAAATCTCCTGAAATCGATATAAGTTACGGTAGCATCATTGCATATGGTTCGCTATTCACTTTTATCACAGCTCCTCCTAATCATCTTTGTATTGTAATCACGTCATTTTGGTTATAATGTACAGTATTCACGTATTATTAGCAAATATCTATTTTGAATCAATTTCAATAATTTCACAGAAACAATAGGGTTATATCTTGTATTTACGTCATTTTTCTAAATGTTGCTTGTAATCACGTCATCATCCTCATTGTTTTCTCACAGTTCACAAGATATACTAGAGAAAAAGACGGAAATACAAGCAAAAGCGAGGAACTAAAATGGCTTTATCAGAGAACATGAGGGCAATTCGCAAGGAAAAAGGTCTTACTCAGCTTGAATTAGCAGAGCTTGCGAATCTATCCAGATCTTATATTGCGGATGTTGAAAGAAAAAGATATAATCCCAGTTTCGAGTCAATTCAAGCAATCGCGAATGCATTAGGAGTCAAGGTATCAAAACTGATTGGAGAAAGTACAGAAGATATCGATAAAGAAGAAGACTGGACACAAGAAGAAATCGAAGAGATAACAAAATTTAAAGAGTTTATAAAGTCCAAGAGGAAAAAGCAGTAGTTAGCACTAGAAACGTTATGGTTCCGGATTCCGGAAGAGACACGCGGAAACATACATGGGCATAAACTCCATGGTACTATAAAGCCTTGCTAAAAGAGGGGAAATTGGCGATCGGTAATCATAATGAAGAGAAAGCTTGATTGATTCTGGGCATGAAAAGAGCTTACCTCCTTATCGTTCAAGTGGAATAAGCCTTTGAAAGTCTTTACAATACCTGATGTTACAGAATTCTAGATAATTTTGTACCCTCAAACTTATTCCCCCCTCCTCTTTTTTCTTCTATAGAAAATTTCAAAAAAGGCTCAATGTCTGGTGATGGAAAGTTGTTAACAATCATGACATGGATAATCCTCTCCAATTTTTAAGACTATCCTCACCATATCGTTCAATTTCAGTATAAACATGGCTGATAGATATCCGTAGTAAAATATCAATTGATTCATCAATATTTTGATATATGTTATACAAATATACAAATTCATTTTTACTCAACAGCCAATCATTCCAATCATCTAAGTACTGTATACTAGTGAACTCACCATAAATAGTTCAAAACAACCTTCAACCTTCCAATCATTAAGATCATATTTGGGCTGTAAGTGTGTTCTCAAAACAACTAATTCCATATGCAGCTCTACCTATGAATAAAGTATGTTTAAATTCCTTAATGTTCACAATTATTATTCCCCTTTATTTACCATACGGTTAGTGCATCTACAACATTTTCTCTAAATTTGTCTTGAATACACCTTCAATCTTCATGTTATTTCTGGGACAACCTTATTTTGCCCTGTTTTTTATCTATCTCCAACTGTTCGCTTCATAATCTAAGCTTGAAGGCATCACTTTACTACATTTAATTACCTCTAAGGAAACTGGACTCTTTTGGACAATATAAAAACTTCCATCATTGTAGAATTAGAAGTTTTGTTTTTTCCACTGTCTACTATGATGGAAGCATATCAGTTAGCTCGCATTGTGAATTATTTTACCTAATTATTTTTAAGTGTTAATTTAAAATCATTATCAATAATCAAAAACTCATTGCTTACACTAACAAGTAAATCAGAATAACTATCCTCTATTTTGCATTTGAGTTCATTCATTGGAGGTAATATTTGTACACTTATATAAATCTCTGTAATTTTGTGGCTATCAGGATCAAGGAACATTGTAACATTAGTAATATCGTTTTCCTTCCGATTCACCTGATTAACACTGTAGATTATCTTATTACTATCTTCAATTCTCTTTTTTTCAGTACCGAATAGGCTACCTAAATTGATGTAATTGGGATTCCCTTTTCTAAATATCGAGACTAGATCTACTAACAAACCATCGAGAGGCTTTTCAAAGAAATCCTTCTGTAGTGCATCCCATTCATGATCAATAAAAGTAAACCAATTAGGGCTCACCGATGAAGTATCAATTATCCCAGGCTTTGATTGTTCGTATAAATCTCTTTTTAAGCCGGTGTCATCATTATTTGTAAACACTATAGATTCCTCCAATTTTATTAGCTATGTCTTCCATTAGCATATCGTTAACTTTAGCATACCCTTCTTCTCTATAAACTTTCATTATTTCCGGGTTATTCCTAAAAGAATTTTGAGTTTCTGCAAAAATATCCCTTATATCGTTATAAGAGACACTCCAGCCGTTTGACCCCCTTTTCATACTGAATGTAACATTATTTGGAAGAGATGCACGAATTTCCGCTGCATCAAAAGCAATGGCAGTTTCAAAGTCTTGCCAACTAAACATCCCATTTGTTGGATGATTATGTGTTACAATAGCGTCTTTAATTTGATCCTTATAAGGCGAAAAATTAATTTTCGTAGGATGGCTATCTGTAATTAATTTACTTAATACATTACCTTTACTATCAAATATAACACCATGTTCAAATCCTTCATTTTTAATCATGTCTTCTAAATATTTTATAGTAGATGGAGTATCATCTATTTTGCCACCCCCACCCCGATATGGATTTCCTTCGGAAGCATTTCCTGTCGCCCTAGTGTCATTCTTCCGCTTATTTACATCCAGATTAGCTCGTTCCTCTATTTTTGGCACCGGCGTCTTTGCATTCACCTTCGGAAGAGTAGGCCCACTACCTTTTGGTGCAGCTCCTTTCGCCCCCAAAATTAAAGTGAATACGTCAAAGGAACCCATCCAATGCTCCTTAGATAATGGATCATCTGGATTAAATGCTTCTTTGAAGGAACCTGCAATACCCGACGACAACCAGTTCACATAGTCATATGGGGATTCATTGCGCATGTCGGCCCTTGTCTTGTATCCTTCAATTCTACTGCCCACTTCGTCAAACGACCCTACCGTTAACCAGTTGCCAAAGTCGTACAGGGAATCAAACTTGTTGTTATTACGTACCTCTAACCCATTCCAAAAATCGATGCCTATTTCCGCAAAGCTATTTCCCGTCTTTTTAACTCCAGACCATATTTCTTCTCCGGTCTGCGCGCCCACCTCTGCAATTTTCTTCCCCATCGCGCGTTGGGCTTCCGCTTGCTGAATCTGGGCTTCGCCTAGCATAGCCAGCCATGACCGAGGTTCGGTTTCGGCTGCTCTGCTGTATAACGATCGTAGCTCGCCCTCCACCGTTTTCTCACTTCGGGTGGAACCTGCTGATACGCTTGAGCCATCGCATTTGACTCTATTACCATGTTTTGAACCAGCTCTTGTAGACCGCCTGAATTTGCTATATGACGCGCACTTGTGAACACCTTGCCCAGCAACCATTTGCTATAATAAGCATCCTTGGCTTTCTCGTGCTCGTATTGACTGATAAGTCCTTGAATGACTAAACCGGCCAGATATTTCAGCGGATGCAAACCACCTTTTGCGCTTCCACCTCCAGCATGACTCGTCCCTGTACTTCGAACAGGTATAGCTGCGCTTGCTTGCAGACTCACACTTACAGCCGCTCCGAAAAATCCGCCTAATGCTGCTCCCATTGCTGTTCCCACTACTGCTCCAGCTACTGCTCCTATCATCGGAATAGAGCCTAGCAGTTTGGACTCCGTACCCAGCAATCCATCGGCTTGTTTTTGATCCGCCGGGTTCGTGATCTTCGCGGTCAGGGTATTTGTGTTGTTAGATGAACCCTTCTTGGCTGCGGCTTGTGCTGCTTCATAGTCTTTGATGTTCATTAGTGGCGGCTCCGGCACAGGAGGAAGATCCATGACGAACACTGGAGCCTTCACCGTTCCCTCTTGATCCACCACCGGTGCCTTGATATCCGTTTCACCATCCAGCTTCACGTGACCGCTATAGTACCTGGCTATAACTCAATTCACATTCAGACGAAAAAAAATAGCCAGTCGCTGAGTGATTTTCGGACTGGCTGCAGAATGTGTTTTGATCCCTATCTACAAATCTTATATTATTCGGGCAAAGTATACATCACATCAAAAGGATTCTTATCTTCAAAAAAACGAGTATACAAATTTTTCATATCTGCTGCACCTAGGTTGTTCTTGTCACTGCGTATTAAACGCCCTAGTTCTACTAATATATTTGCTTCTTTTGGACTGACAATTTTTCGATCTAACATATATTTTGTGCTTTCTGGTGTTTCCCAAGCCCAATCATTTACCGCTACTTCAGAAGACGGATATCCAAATGACAATGAACCGATATATGCATACTTTGAACACAAAGGATGAACAATTAACAAAAATGTTGAGATTACCCCGGAGCGGTATCTTATCCTCTTGAGCGTTTTAACTTCATTAGCGAATGACTCCAAGTGACTAGGTAAATCTCCCCAATCGCTTTCGGACATTAACACTAAGATTTCAATTGCTAGTTCTTTATTTGGAGTTTCCGCCAATTTCGTGAAAATTTCGTTCATAGTAACGCCAGTAACTGTAAATGAGTTAAAACATCTTACTGCTTCCGAAAAAACCACTTCCCCTAACGACACCAATCTTATATACTCGTCTAACAGTTTAGTATCGTTGCTAACATAATGCGGAGACTCGATAATAGTTTCAATTATTTGAGCCTTTGTACTGTTATCCTCAACCAAGGGAATCATGCTAGCAAGAAAAGCAATACTATCGCTTTCTAATGCATTTATAGCAGAGCTATTTTTTAATAAATTTAGCGTTTCTGCCAAAGTACTATCATAATCTTCTTCTAAACAAAAGTCATATATCGTTGAGATGATTTTTTTGTCCATATGTCTCCTCCAAGTATTCTATTTCATTTCTAATTAATGATTCTGAATCACTTTCCATTCGATACCACCTTTTGTCTCCCTATAAAGAAGCCTCATTATATTCGATAATCCTGTATTTTCTAATTATACAAGGTTCTCTTTCGTGTATAAACTGGATGAACTGTATACTTCTTCCTACATACTAACTGCTGTGTATTTCGACAATTTCATTTCCGATTCTCTGTTGATCCACGATAAGGACAACTAACATTTTTCTTTATTGACATATTAAAAAGGCTCATCCTCCCTATCGTTCAAGTTGGAATAAGCCTTTGAAAGTTTATTAAACGTGTAGATCAAGTTTTTAGTGTTTTGTTTGTTGGTTGTATTGTGCGTTCTTGTTGTTGGGATTGTAAATAAGTTTACACAAAATTATTGATTATTCCTCACCCACAATGATAATGGGAGTGAAGACGACTGTGAACCCTTTAAGCAAAATATTCATTTACTATTGCAGTTAATTGGTCATTTCCTAACTCAATGTTAGTCAAGTAATAAATGAAATAATCTTCTACTTCACTTTGATTGAAAAGGCTCAGATATCGAAATGCAAGTAATGTAGCACTATCTTCTCCATAACTTTTTTCTAGTTTTGATTTTACATATTGAATTACTGGATTAATAAATCTAATGTCTTTCATCTTAATAAGGGCATTAATGATGAATGCAATCTCATCCTCATTTTCTTTTTCAAAAATCTCACGTATCTCATTCTCTTCTAATTCTTCTAGAAATAGCTGTTCTCTAACTAAATTAAATATTCTTAAAGCCTCCAATTCATCGTTATAATAATCCTCCCAAAAGCTTAGATACGCAAATTGCTTAGGTAATAACGCTGAACATTTATTAGGCTTATTCCATAATGTCCAATCAGAGTTGATTTTATCGGATACAATTTTAAATAAAGCAACTGGATAAGGGACAACTGGATTGGCATCATTTTCTATCCTGTAGAATTCCTCGCCATCTTTGTTAGTTTCCACAGAATAAACTATATATTTTTTATTCTTTGATAGATTCTCTTTTTTTTCTAAACCTTCGATAAGACTTACTCTCATTTATCTTACCCCTCTAATATTAAAATCAGCATCCAATTCAACTATCCAGAATAAGTCATTTTCATTTGCTCTAAGCTTCCTCGGTTTTGATACCTTTCATCGAGCATCCGCTAGAATCGGCTCCATGAAGCAAGCTGTATGTCAAATCGCTACCATTCAACTGACTCTCCTGCCACACCGTTCCTACTAAAACACAGCCATATAGACGGCTATGCTCCATCTCAATCTGGCAAATCGGTCGGGTAAAAAGTCACTCTTCCCACAGAGTATAGCGAGGGGCCTTTAAAATTAACCCAATCAGGCGTAACTAAAGGTCTTAAACTTTCAGTCTTTTCAATTTTCACTCTACCACCGTTACTATAACGATTATTAGATTTAGTAGAAAACATTATCCCTTCTATATAAAATGAACTAATGATGGCAATCAAAATCTAATGCAAAGCCGATCAAGATTAGTCATCGGAATTGCCATGATGTGTTGGATCCTTTAGTTCAACTGCATGACTTGTTCTGCTAAAACAAAATGTTCGTGATTTTCTTGCAAGTAGGCATGATACAGAAATGAACTCAATTACTCTCACCCACTTATTTTTCATTTCTTGGCACATAAGGAAAATGGGGACTTCTAGTAGGGTCATCTAGGTGTTCAAACACCCTGTGGCTTCCTGTCGGCGTATCAGGTGTTCCTCGATAAACGTCGTCGCTTGACTCCAGTTTACCTTAATTTCCTAGATACTGCTTCCTAGCGTACAGATCCTTTCCTAGCATCAATAGCACCAACTATGCATCAACTCCATCACTGGTTCCTTTCATCCTTGTATTTATCATATCAGCTTCGCTATTTCATTTTTCAGCTGTGGCGACATCTTGTAGGATTTTGCTCGCCGCCAGTTCTATCTCTTTGTTGAGAGTCAGCAAGAATCGTACTCGCGATTCCTTGGTCTCTGAGTTTCTCCAGCCTCTCACGTCGGTGAATTCTTTTCCAAGCAGTATCGCGCAAACCTATCTTCTGTGCGGATCCATTAATAATTGCACAAAAAAGCCTATTCCATCTGCTGGAATAAGCCTATATAAGTAGGTTTTTCTTTTTTGGAGTTGTAAATCTGATTCACATAAAATTTCTGACATTAATTTTCCGAATTCATCCGTTTATTTCTTCCACTTAAACTGACCTTTTATTTTAGTTTATTAGATTTTGGTTCACAATCTATAAACCCTTTTATTGCTGCACTCTCAGTTCCCAGTCTCTAATTTAGAGTCAAAAATTACAGTTAATCTAAGTTATCCTTAAAAGTAAAAAGAATGTTACTAAAACGAATGCTCCCTTTATCAACAACATCAGAAACTAGTTTTACATTATACTCACACTTCGGATATTGAATTCCTGTTTGTGAAACCTTTCTTTCCTCAATTTCAAGTTCGTTTACATTTACTAATATACTCGATATTTGATACATCAACTCTAATATTTCCTTATGGGATTTATCTCTTAAATTTCCTTCATAAACAACATTCCCATAAGTGTGACTTGAAACAATATTTTCTTTCGCTTCGTCATCTATAAACATAAACTCTTCTTCTAATACGAATAATGAAGTCTGAAATCCCAAAAAAGAGAAATAGCAATCTTTATCCTCATCGATGCTTACATATCTAATTTGTTCATTTGTATCCTGTACCTCTTTTTCATCTAAAGTAAGAGCTTTAACACATATATTTGGGTGCTTTTTAAGTGGTTTCACCAAATAACTCATAATCTCTTCATTCGTAAAATTCATGCAATGATTACCTTCTGAGTTAACGTTATCCATCTCAGTTCACCCTCATATTTAATTATTTCGTTCGTACTACGGAGCCTATTGGCAACAGCATATTGGCCTCGTAGAAAATTTATTAGAATTTCAGGTTTCTTACTTTACGTTACTAATATTCATTCCTCTACTCTTAGTCCTGTTTCTCTAGGGAAACAGACTCATATTCGCTAAAGATTGCTACTAACAAAAGTTTCCAGTTCATTAGTGTTTTTAGATTCAGGCGCACTTATCAGTAGCTTTACAATTACCTCAGTTACTTTTGAAAATGAGAATTTGCTGGAGCCTGATTCTCCATGAGCACCAATATAAAACTCTAGATCACCGCTCGGAAACTGCGATGTTTCTTCAATAACATTTACTGCACTATTTAAAACAGCCTCAGCGTACTCAAGCGGTATTCCAACGAAAACATTATCTGATTTCATTGCAATATTATCATTTAATAATTCATCCTCATCCTCCCCAACATTAACAGTAATATTCACCCTATCATCATTACCAGGAATAAACTTAACACCTAAGAGGGCGTAGTTACTCATGTCCCGACGAGAAAGCAGCAATTCTAGGGCCAAACTAGTAGGCCTAGTATAATTTTTTGGTTTTACTTTAACTGATGACGTTAAATTATCCACTACTTTATATCTCATTTCAGGTAAATCGTTTATCCATATTCTCCCCCGACGAAACTGTCCTAAATTATCTAATATAATCATTCTTCTACCCCCCAAAACTTTCTCCAGTTTTTATTAAATATATCTGGCATTGATTTGATAACATCAGCATGATATACGCTAAATCGAGAAACATCATATTTTTGAAGCGCCATCTCATGAGCGGTGTCATAATCAATTCCTTTTTTCATCATCGTTGATTCCGAAACCTCGTGCATGTAAAAGCTTGCATCGGCACCAGATATTTTTTTATTATTAGCTAAAGCTTCTTCAAGCCTTTTAATCATAGCTAAATTCTCAGGGAAGTCTCCAAAATTTTGTGAAAGATGCTCTTTAACAATGTTTAAACCTTTCGGAGATACATTCAGTTCCTTTCCTTCTATTTTACCTAAACCTTGCCCAGTCTGCCCACTATATGAAGAATTATTAGCACCAGTTTTACGTGTACCTTCACCTGCCCCCTCAAAGCCATCCTTCCGCTTATTTACATCCAGATTACCTTGTTCCCTTACTTTTGGCACCGGCGTCTTTGCATTCACCTTCGGAAGAGTAGGCCCACTACCTTTTGGTGCAGCTCCTTTCGCCCCCAAAATTAAAGTGAATACGTCAAAGGAACCCATCCAATGCTCCTTAGATAATGGATCATCTGGATTAAATGCTTCTTTGAAGGAACCTGCAATACCCGACGACAACCAGTTCACATAGTCATATGGGGATTCATTGCGCATGTCGGCCCTTGTCTTGTATCCTTCAATTCTACTACTCACTTCGTCAAATGCCCCTACCGTTAACCAGTTGCCAAAGTCGTATGGAGAATCTAACGATTTGTTTGCACGTACTTCTAACCCATTCCAAAAATCAATTCCTATTTCTGCAAAGCTATTTCCCGTTTTTTTAACTCCAGACCAAATTTCTTCTCCGGTCTGCGCGCCCACATCTGCAATTTTCTTTCCCATCGCGAGTTGAGCTTCCGCTTGCTGGATCTGGGCTTCGCCTAGCATAGCCAGCCATGACCGGGATTCTTCTTGCTTCGGTTTCGGCTGCTCTGCCATGTTACGATCGTAGTTCGCCTTCCAGCGTTGTCTCACTTCAGGTGGAATCTGCTTATACGCTTGAGCCATCGCATTTGACTCTATTGCTATGTTTTGAACCAGCTCTAGTAGACCGCCAGAACTTGCTATATGACGCGCACTTGTGAACACCTTGCCCAGCAGCCACTTACTATAATAGGCATCTTTGGCTTTCTCGTGCTCGTATTGACTGATGAGTCCTTGCATGAACAAACCGGCCAGATATTTCAGTGGATGCAATCCACCTTTTGCGCCTCCACCTCCAGCATGACTCGTCCCTGTACTTCGAACAGGAACAGCAGCGCTTGCTAGTAGACTCGTACTCACAGCCGCTCCGACAAATCCGCCTAATGCTGCTCCCATTGCTACTCCCACTACTGCTCCAGCTACTGCTCCTATTATCGGAATAGCGCCTAGCAGTTTGGACTCCGTACCCAGCAATCCATCAGCTTGTTTTTGATCCGCCGGGTTCGTGATCTTCGCGGTCGGGGTATTTGTGTTATTAGATGAACCCTTCTTGGCTGCGGCTTGTGCTGCTTCATAGTCTTTGATGTTCATTAGTGGCGGCTCCGGCACGGGAGGAAGATCCATGACGAACACTGGAGCCTTCACCGTTCCCTCTTGATCCACCACCGGGGCCTTGATATCCGTTTCACCATCTAGTACCATGCTGCTGGCTCCGCCTGTGAGGTACAATGCACTTCCTGCTGTAAGCGACAGCTCCTGACCTGCATCCAGCTTCACGTGACCGCCTTGAATCCGCACATCTCCCGGGCTGCTGACGGTAATGCCGTTCCCTTCATGGAGTGTAATTGAAAATCCTCCCGAGGTAGACAGCGTCAGCTCTTGTTCAGACATGTCCACGCCGCTTCCTTGCGCATGTCTCCATACTTTAACGTCTGGCTCCCCTTGTCCCTGGCGATGCTGTCGCGAATCCATGACATAGGCTTCATGTTCCCGGCTCGTCGGCAAATAAAGCTCCACACGCGCCCCAACCTCCGGCATATCGTACCAGCCACTATGGTCTTCTGCTGCATAGCGAGTGGCCACCGGGAACCAACATGCTTTAGCAGGGTCTTGCTTAGGGTCGATCTCCAGTTGGAGCTGTACCAAATCTTGCTGTACCTGCAACACGCTGCCCGTCAGCGCAATCCCCGTAGCTTGATCGTTCTCATAGCGGGCATAGCGAATATCCTGTTCAGCCTGGAGATCGTAACGGGTAAGCAGCAGTCCATCCTTCATCCGTGTTACTGCCCGAACAACAACGAGCTCTTTCCCAGATCCAATCGGTAACGCGATGCTATCACCCAACGCATAGTATTGCAGGCTTTCGAACACATAGGTCACATACGAGCCCGCTCGTCTCCCCGGCTTCCCCGTCTCCAGTTCATGGAACGTCCTACAAACCTGGTAACTTACATCCCGTTCCAGCTTGTACAGTTTGCCTACCGGCATTCCGAAGAAGACCTTAGGCGACGCTGCAGTTACCTCCGGCACCAGCACTGACCCAAAGCGAGCGGCCAGACGCTTTAAAAATGCCCAATCCGTCTCCTCATATTGTAAAACAAAAGTTCCCAGTTTGGTATTGTTGGTTACGGTATCGATGGCGTCTCCAAACTTGTATTTACGAATCATCGTTGTGACCAGATCATCGTAGGTACGATGAATATCCTGATAGGATCGCTTCTTTATCTGGATATCCATCTGATAGGAATGCGAAGCGGCTTCCAGCTCAAAGGTATACACGCCCCGAAAGCAATGCACGGATAGGCGCGTTACAATCCCATGAAACAGTCGTCTTACCGATTGTCCTCGCTCATCCAACTGGCGGATAACGATCGGTTCCTCTTCCATGTTCTGTCCAATGCATGCAGCTCCCTGCTCTTCTGACAGCATGCCGCTTACCGTTACATATGCGTGATCGTTGATGGTTCTTGTAATTTGAAGCTTCTCTATATGTTGAGGCTGAAAGGGACCGTAGAAACGCAGACTTTCATATCCGATTTCGTTATGTAATGCACTCAAATGAGCTCATCTCTCCTTTCGGGCGGCATAAAGCCGCGGTCACTTCCGAAACCTGACGTCTTTGAGAGCCGAACCTTAATCCAACTCCTGCCCGTCATTTTCGATTTGGATATGACCACAATATAGACACTGAAGGGTACAGTTCTGCATCAAGGCAGGCTGACCCTCGATCTTCACATCACTTTTCCCGTTCAGCCACGGCATGGTCAGCATCGGAACACATGGAGCCTTCTTCACGCCATAGATGTCTACCATTTCACTGGCCTGCACGGCTGGATTTAGCGGGCTGGAGCAGTTCCCAAAAGACTCGATGTTCACCCCGGGCACGTAATCTCCAATATTCATTTGTGCTTTGTTTTTAATGTAGACGCCATGGCTAAAAGGCCTTTTCAGACGGGTAGGCTGCGTACCATAACTACAGCTTAAGATCGCTCCTGCCACGACATAGCTTTTTTTCGCAGCACTTCCCGGCTTCACCTGAGTTTCTTCCATCTTGCTTTCTCCCCCTTCATGCCTCCATCTCAACTCTTTGCAATCGAATGCCTGTAAAGAATCGTCGTAACAGGCTTTCCGCCACAGCCAAATGGATATAAATATGAGGTTCGATGGAGCCCTTAATCCGAAAAACAGGCGATTCCAACTCCCCCTGTCTCAGTATCAAACGCTTCAATGTCTGATTGGGGTACCATTCCGTTTGTGCGGACAAACAATCTTCCATCGGCGGACGAAGCAACCAATATACGTCCTGTTTGGCCTGCTTGAAATCGGTAAGAATGACCGCTCTCCATTCCAGTCCGGGCATATATTTCTCCAATAATGATTTCATCCGATCCGACACCAGCGGCAGAGGAAATTCCAAAAAATCCGGGTACACCGTTTGTTGACTGGTATGCACAGCTAGAAAAAGAGGGTCCTCCTGCTGGTTCTGTCCCTGTGGATCTGCCAGGATATCTCTTACTTGCAAAGGAGACATCGCAGCAGGCTCCACTCTGTTCTTTACCCGCTCGTCTACCATCAGTCGAAAATATCTCAATGCAGCCACTCCCTTTTACTAACGGTGTCCCTCGACTGTGCAGGCGCAGATGGATCACTATATAGATGGGATTTCTCAAAGGTTCCCGAATCCAATCCAATGGCTTCTCTACGCTGTACATCTGTAAAAATGACTCCTTGTACATTAGCTCCCGTAAAATCAGCCCCGATCAAACAAGCGCCGGCAAAAGATGCGCCTGATAGATCTGTCCCAGCAAAGCAGGCATCCGTTAGATCCGCTCCGGTAAAAATCGCTCTTTGAAGTAACGCATTTTGAAATACGGCTCCACGCAACTGCGCACCTTGAAAGCTGGTCTTATGCAAGCTTGCCCCTGTGAAATCTACACCGGCAAAACCCAATGGCTCCCAATCCAAAGAAACATCTGATCCATATCCGGCGCTGCCCATAACGGCATCCAATATCGCCCCTTTCATCGAGCATCCGCTGAAATCGGCTCCATGAAGCAAGCTGTATGTCAAGTCGCTACCATTCAACTGACTCTCCTGCCACACCGTTCCTACTAAAACACAGCCATATAGACGGCTATGCTCCATCTCAATCTGGCGAAAAGCTGTATAGCGAAAATCCAGCAAACTATAATCTCCATCCGACAGTTGGACTTGGGTCAAAGCCTGATAACCATATGCATGCTCTTCTTTTTCCTCTAGCCATAACCGAATCTCATCTGCCTCCATGGCTCTGCGATCTTCTCGATACACCGATACACTGTGGTCCATGTATTCGCCCACACGAATCTCGAACGTCTCTTCCCGCTCCAACTCTTGAAATTCCGGCAAGCACACGGCCTGCTTCATCGCGAGACGAATCATATTTACAAGGAGTGCATGAATATGTGCTGCCGCCTCCAGCATGGCATGCTCCCATTCAAGCTCCGATAGCGAAACATACTGCTTCTCTACTTCCCCTTGTAATTGCTGCCGTAAATCGGACCAATAGGAATATGACCAGCTCGCATCCCATTCAAATCGGATCGGCTGGGGATCAAGCATCCATAAGGCATCTGAAGCTTCTACAAGATAAGCAGGCCGCTCCTCCAGCCATGTGGTACGAAGCGCGGAGTACGTAATATAGCCGATTTTCCCCTTTCTCCCTTGAATCTGCGCTTGTCGAATATCCCGGCAATACCTACGAAATTCCTCGATACAGGCTTTCATCCGCTGTTCTTGCACCGCCTTGAACTTCAGTGCCCAGTGTCTGCGGATCAGGTACCACGCCAGATTCGAGGCGGCTTGCTGCGGGTGTAGCTCTTCTTTAGGCTTCTCCATTTACATTCCCCCACGATCTGAAGCTCTTCATAGGTCATATCATCAAACTGCCTTCATTCGTTCGCGAACTATAGCCTAATTCGACTTCACTTCGCTGCCCTTCATATCCGCTGATCCGCTCAATTGAATATGACTGCCCTTGCAGTCCAGACGCAGCTCGCTGCCTGCGGACAAGCTCATCTTCTTCCCTGCAGACAAGCTCAAATTGCCACCCGCCGAGATACTTACCTGCTTGCTGCTCACAATATGAATACCTTCCTTGTCGTCCAGCTTGATAAAAATAGAGCCATCTTTCCCCGTCACGACCAGTTCATCCGGTCCCAGACGGATTTCCTTCCCGTGGGGCGTTCGCCAGATCTTTATCTGCGGATTGGAGAACTTGTTGTGTCCGCTTCCTCTACCCGCACGTCGAACCGCACTTCCCGCAACGCCATCTTCTTCACGACTTCCCGGGAAATATAAAGACACCGGATCCCCTTTCTCCGGCATTACATACCAGCCTGTATGTCCTCCGCCGCTATACACCGCCGAATAGGTGAACCAATGCGCCTGCTCGATCGTCTGCTTCTCATCGCAGTCCAGATGGATACGTACCTGATCCTGACGCACGTCCACGACCACCCCGCCTAACGAAGCACCAGCCAGTTTGTCCTGATAATAACGTTTCTGTCGCAATCCTTGGTACGAAGTAAGCACATATTGATGACGCAGTAAGCCCTGCCTCATCTCCGTATAGGCCTCAATGACAAACAAACTATGTCCCTTAAAAGCTAACCGAGCCCCCAAGTCCAGCACCTCGTCCGTCTCTACCTCATAAACAATAAAATCATTCTCGCCCACCTTTGCCTGTTCATTCTCCTGAAAATAGCGAAAAGGCAGCATTTGCTTGCGCACGGTATAACGGGTATGATCCAGCACCACTTGTGCAGGGCTATCCTCGATGCCGAAATAAAATTTAGGACTGTCAAAACGGGCCACAGGCATTAGACTCGTATGATAGTGGGAAGCCATGCGTCTTAAAAAAGCCCAGTCCGTCTCCTGATACTGGATGGCAATTCGGCTGATGGGCTCTCCGCCTGTCGCCCCATCAATCACATCCAGCCCTTCATAATCCTTGCCGACGATCTCCAGCATCTGAGGAATCGTCATCTTCGTATATTGAAAAGAGCGGGTACGCTGTTGGATATCCATCCGGTAGGTATGAGAAATGGCCTCAACCATGAGATAGTAAACGTCCCTTTCAACCCTTACTTCGACCGTTAGTGCGATCCCGCTGAATAACGGCTTACTTTCGCCCGATTCGTCTCGCTGACTCACCTGAATGACCGTGTTCTTCTCTGTCTTTTCCACATAGCTGTCCCGTAGCTCCTCGGGGATGATCCCGGTAAAATAGAGACGGGTATGCTCGTTTATTTTCTTCGTGAGGGTAAGCTGCTCCAGTTTGACCAGCTCGTAAGGATGGATTTGGATATTTTCGTAGCCTATGCTCATAGCGAATACGCTCCTTTCTCAAACGTAGGAGGCAAGGGCACTGACACCGTTTGGAGCGACTGTACCGTATGTTCCGCAACAGGCAGCCATACCTCCATGTCCGATTCCACACAGTTAAACGTCCCCATCATCACCTGTCCTGCATGGATGAACAACAGGATCTCGTTGTACAAATTCGTATCCACACCTGCAGCTATAAAACGGATTTGCCCGATGGATAGACCGGAACGATTCACAATCACTTGAGTACCCATCCAGTTACGGATCGGTTGTACAGACCGCAGAACGTCTGCCATCTGCTCGACAAAATCAGGTAGCTCCTCGACCGCCAAAGGGGTTTCGGTTCGATTAAAAGTGATATTCACCGTTCCATCCTCCGAAGTATAAATGAGCTCCGGACGATGCTCCGAAGGATATTTAAACTTGGCTTGCGCAAGCGGCATTAGCTTAAAGAATTTCGGGACGCTAACCGCCATTTGTCCGTCCAAAATCGCTCTCATTTCCATGGTAATGAGCTTATCGCCCAGCCATAACGTTGAATTTTTCTCAGTTATGTTTTTATCTTGATTATTTATAGTCATTTGAGATAGGATCGTATTTTCATTTTTAAATGCAGCATTCTGATTAAGCTTGTTTTTGATGCTAAGGATTTGCTCGTCCATATAGTTCATAAGGGTAGTCCCTTCTTAAAAAAATATGACTTTTTGGAAAATGCAATCGGAATTGAAGCGCTGTCGTTCGAATAAATAACATCCGGTCTGTGAGCCGATGAATATTCGCCGCTGCTGCTTCAGGTGGTAACTCCTGCTTTTTAGAACCCCTGACTCAATCCACAATCATCCGCTGCCGGCCGCCGTGCCGTACATCAGGAGACAGCGCTCTGCCTCCTCCCGCTTCACTCAAGATTCTCCGCAGGCCTGCGAAGATGCGCTCATTGCTCAGCTCGCGGTATCCCATTCCGAGACGCTGACCGAGATAATGCTGAATGACGTTCCGTTCCACGGCGCCGCCGTTCAGACAGAGCATGGCAAAGCTCGCATCATAGGGGTGATCCGTGCCGCTCTTCAGCAGTTCATTGGCGAAATACTGCAAAATGAATGGAGACAGCGTGCTGCTTCCGATGCCGGCATACGGCACATGGATGACGTTGAACGTGTTATACTCGGTCTCCAAGTCGGCAAAACCCTGATAATCCGCACGCAGCCGGGCACCCTCCTTCAGCTTGAACCGACCGAGTTCCAGCTCGTCCGTCTGCACCTGCATGTCGTTCTCATCAAGCACGATCTCGCCCGGAAGCGTCGTGAAGTCGCTCGCTGCCTGTTCCGTGAGAAAGCGAATTTTGAGCACTGTCTCCTTGCCGTTCGAGGAATACGGGAGCTCGAAATCCTCTTCCATGGTATATAAGCGGCCGTCATGCTTGACGATGCCCTTGGTAATCATCAAGCTTTCCGCATTGACCTGAACCTCTCCACCCACGATGATACCGTCGGAATAGTGCTGGTAGATGATGTCGGCGAACTGGCGTGGATAATCGCGCAGGCTCTCCAGCATGGCGGTTTTCAGAATCCGGCCTTTATGGAAATGCGGCATTTGGTGCGTAAACAAGGCGTTCCCTCCTTTCTCCTTAGACTTTGTTTAAAAAATTCGTGATTCCTTATTTCAACCCGTCGAAGAAATCCAGCTCTGACAAATCATTTTCGAATGCACAGAACTGCTTCTTCCCGATATGGAGCTGCTCATTCACCCGCGCAACCGGCACTGCGTTGAAGCCCCAGCTGCCATCGCCCGCAAAAACGAACCATTTCGCCTCGCCGTTGGCAATCGAATCCGTATCGTCCTGTGGAATGCTGGCGCCGTACTGGGCGGCGATCTCCTCGTATAGAGCAGGGCTGTAATCGGCAAAATCATTCCGATATGTCACTGTGTGTCTCAATTGCCCGTCGCCTCCACGAATATGGAACTCGATCTCATGCGCGCTAAGCGGCCGCGAAATCGAGCCCTGCGCCTGATCCAGCCGCTCGTAGCCGGAGATGAGCATCTTCTCCCGCCCGGTATGTGTCCAGGCACTGACCGAATACGGAACGACCGGCGCATGATTCGTCAGCTGCGCTTCGATAAGTCCCGACTTCCGGGCGCTCAAGTAGCGCAGGGCACCGCGCAAGCAGGCCAGCTTCAGCTCCGGAACCTTCCCCGAATCTTCCGCCTTCTGCCGGAATTCGATTGCTCTTCCCGGTACGAATTCCTTCAGCGCTTCCCGAAACACGTCGATGCGGCAGGATTGGCCTGTCAGCTTAATGATGGAGTAGTCCTGCAGCCTACCGTCGCGGTAGAACTCGTCCAGAAACTTGCGTACGATGGCGTAAATATCTCCACGAATCAACTGGTTCATTTCTTGAATGTTGAACACGATGTCCGGCGGCTCGTATACGTCCCGGAACTGCCCGTTCTCGCGCAGTGACAGGCACCATCGATCCACGGCCGTAAGATTCAAGTCGCTTTCTGTCCTGCTTCCCGGCCCTGAGTGGAATCGATTGCGAAGGATGCCCGTTTTGCGGAAAAATTCCTTCTTCATGCCGTCCGCCAGCTCCCACAGCACATAAAAATTGTTCCGCACGCGCTGATATTCATCGCGCGCATGGTTCTCATATTCCTTGAACCGAGTCGGAAGAAAGTGCTCCGTCTCCTTATAACGGGCGTCGAAGTTTGAATAGACGGCATCTGCGCCGAATTCGTCGACATGCCGATAAATGTCCGTCGCCGGAATGTCAATCAAGCTGTCGATGTCTGGCAGACTCGCCTTCCTGTAGAAGTCGGCAAATGCGATCTTCATGTACTGCATGATGCGGTATGTAAGATTGTTGCCGCCGAAGTTCGTATCTCCGTTCTCATAGGATGTATGGATATCGAGCTTATAAGCGATATGCCCATCCTCGATGCGGAACCGGCATGACGACAGATCGGTCGTTCCTCCGCCGCAGTCGATCACGAGCGCTTGATATTCTTCGCCGTCCAGAAACCGCTGCTTCTCCATCTGATCAGCGATCGTGTTGTACAATACGGCCAAGCCTTCATCCAGCGCATCCCTGGTCTCAATGCGGTACTCCGGCAACATATCCGCGAACATATCGATGAATTGTGTCTTCATCTTGACCGGGCCCGATAGATGGAGATGCTTGAAGCGGCATTTGAATTGATGCTCTGCCGTTCGGATTACATGCAGCATATAGGCGCGCAGCAAATCGCTTCTGCTTACCGTTGCCGCATTCCCATGGCCGTCCGTCACTTCCTCCAGCCGCTTGTAATTGTTCACCCAGCGCTTCATTCCATGGAACACGGAGGCGCTGGAGCTGTACCCACTCTTCCTCTTATCCTGCAGCGCATCGCTGCCGAAGCTGAACCGGATTCGCTCCGGATCCGAGCAATCTGCGATTCCGATTACAGTAGGCAGCGACTCGATCCACTCCCCTTCCTTGGATGTTCCGTCAGGGAAGCACACATAGTTGATACGATCAAGCCGGATTCGCCCGTTCAGTAGATCCGTTGCATTTGGTGAAGCCACGTACCCACCGTGCAAATACGCCCCTGCCGTTGTATTCGTCGTCCCGAAGTCAATCGCCAACACCGCGTCCGTCTCTTCCAGCTCACGGATATCCAAATCCGCCACAGGAATCTTGTAATAGTACAGATTGGCCGGCGGCTGCGGGGTGCTGCGATAATACGTGCGATACACATATTCCGATACTTGCTTCGGGAAAAAAAGCAGACTGTATTGGCGATTCGCCGTCTTCCTCACTTCCGCTCCCTCGCCCATCGCAAGCCAATAGCTGCCCGGACGCAGACTATCCTTCACCAGATTGAGGATCGCGCACAGCTCCATATGCTCATTGACAAGCAGCACGTTCGATTCGGCAATTTCCGTTCCCGCTTCCACCCTGTATCCATCATGTCGATCGAGCTTCAAGCCGTCGTATAGCGTAATCTTGGCCGGAACCCGAATACCTCCGTCATTCGGCAGCGGCATGCGGAGATAAGTTCGTACCATCTTCTCGACCCGTTCAAACCCGACCGGGCTAGCCGTTTGAATGAGCTGGCTTTCCTCCGCCCCCCGGTATTTCATGACGGTTGCAATTAATCCGTCGCGATCAAGCGTATGGATCATTCCTTCAATGAGCTTCTCCTGATGGCAAATGTTCCGGAGCTGAAATGTCGTCATCTCCGATAGTTCCTCCCGGGTATATTCCACATGCTTCCGCCCCGCATCCCGCTTGGCCGGCTGCTTATAAAGCCTATATGTATACTCGCTCATCTTTGCCCCCTCCCGGCCGCCTCGCGTCCAGCCTTGCTTCTTATCTTTATAAGTTAATACAGCGACACATTTCCAATCCGCATCGTATCCTCCATGCCAATAATGCCGAAATGATCCTGCCAATACACTTCCGTATGGAATCTTGCCGGCAGGAACAGCTCCTGAATCAATTCGAGCTTCATTCGCGCCGGTTCACTTTCCTCCTGTCCGACATAGAAGAGAAGCTCGTCCCGATCCTCGCAATTCGCATAGATCGTCGAGCTGCGGAAGATGCCACGCATCGTATCCTTGAGCAGGTATATCGCCTCACCCGTCTCATATAGCCGCAGCACATTCCCCGCGATCATCTCGCGCTGCTCTTGATTGAACAGGCCGATCCCCTTGCTGACGCGCAAACCGAACTTCCCCTCTTCCATGTCGCGCAGCACGAACTTTATGTAATACTCGCGCCGGTTCATCCCCTGATAACGATCAATTTCCGTCAAAAAGTGAAGCACGATATCGAACAGCGTTTGGCGCAGCTCCACATCCTCTTCATTGTTAATGTCGAACATGTCCTTGAACAGATCGTAGAACCGATAATACGGATTCACCTCGATTGTGTCCGGCACCGCATTCGCCCAAACGTTGAGCTCCTCCAAGCTCAGCTCCATATAGGGCGAATACACCTTGGCGGGGACAAAGCAAAAATCCGACGCGCTCAGGCCGGATTGCTCTGCCTTAATGACCAAATCCCATATGTAATTCACGCCAATACCCCTTCGCACTTATACTCGGGAAAATGCATCTGCACCTCGGAAACGAGAAAGCTCATCAGATCATGCAGAATGAACTGCTCTCCTTCCGACACTTCGTCCTCGACTGCGCGGAAGCTAAGCCGCATAATTTTCTTATCCAGTACCGTCCGCACATTGTCGCTAATGAACGAGTTCATCTCATAGGATTGTTCTCCGCCGTTATTCGCTTCCAGGATATCCACATGCTCCAGTTGAAGCATCTGCGCTGCCTCAAAAGC
This sequence comes from Paenibacillus sp. NAIST15-1, assembly GCF_001894745.1. Lineage (GTDB taxonomy): Bacteria > Bacillota > Bacilli > Paenibacillales > Paenibacillaceae > Paenibacillus_B > Paenibacillus_B suaedae. The sequence goes on along the minus strand of NZ_BBYF01000008.1, from coordinate 62,837 downwards.
ATTCACGAGCCGCACAATCTCGCCCTTGGATCGCACGATTTGGGCTTGCTTCCGCGCATATTTGCCGATAAAGCCATCTGCTCTGCGATTGGATACCAGCTTGTATTCCAAGCTTCCAAGCCGGGATTCCGAAGGCTGCGCAATCTTCACGACCGTCCACATGCCGGATTTCTCATGCGGCGACACAATCGTCAAATCGTCTCTCGTTCGCTTGATATAACGAATGTGCTCCTCATTTCCTTCCACCAGATAGCCATGTTCGCTGCCCAGCTTGTGAATCGCCAGAACATGTTCGTAATTAATTCGATCGGCTGCAGGCTCGGGAAAGCCGTCGTTCTGAATGGCAAGCCGCTCGATATTCCAGAGCGGTACGAGATCCACGTGCTTATGAGGCTCGAACTCCTCTAGATTAACGGTAATCTCGTTGATCTCGTCCTCTTCCCGCAAAGCACTGTCGCAGTCCGTGAGCCATACGTCAAAAAATTTATAAGCGTATGGATGATTCAATGTCTTCCACGGAACGCTGTTCTGTTGAAAGACACGGTATAGCTTCTCGATTTCGTTGATGTACAGTCGGCTTTGCGACAAGCGCACCGTAATCGCATAATTGCCCCCTGATGTCTTCATCTCTCCACGGAATGTTCTTTTCCCTGACATCAGGTTATGCAGCCTTGCAAAATCACACTGCAAAAACAGAGTTAGCAGCAGCGCTTTCCCCTGCTGCATCATCTGCTCGACAAGACTTCCCATTTCTATCGTTTTGTGTGCCGTGTCCTCCGGCAGCATCGGGCGGAGGAAATCATGAATCGGGTCGACATCGTCGCGGCGGCACATCGATACGAAAATATCGTGCTTTTCCTCGCCATCCTCAATTTCGTCGAATACCTTGCGCTCTATTTTCCGATTCATGTCTTCCTGATATTCCACCAGGTTCAGGAACAATCCAGTCATTACATTTTTCAATAACTTGCGCTGCTCCAGATCCTCCATCCTGCTTAATCGATCATGTATCAGTTCCTTCATGGCGCCTGATGGACTCCTTCCTTGTTCCCTTGTTCTCCCTGCTAGGGGATGGAGCTTCATTCCCTTTGCCGGAAGTTGAAGCATTCCCCGTTGGCATCCCTTATCCGCTGCTCGCAGCTGCTCCGCTTTCGGCGTTGCTCGGCACGGCTCCACCAGCGGCATTGCCCGCTGCACTTCCGCCCCCGGCGTTGCTCGGCGCAGATCCGCCTGCCGTATTGCCCGCTGCGCCTCCGCCCCCGGCATTGCCTCCTGCGTCCCCGCTTCCATTCGCGGCGGCAGGCGGCTGTGCAGCGGGCGGCGCCGGATTCAGCTTGCCCAGCGCCTTATCGATCTTGCGCTCCATGCCCAGCACACGTTCCAACATGTCGATTTCCTGATAGATTTGCTGCGCGGCGGAATAAGCATCGATAGCTCCCAGATAATCTTGCCCGGCAAACTGCTGGTCGCCCTTCTTCTCATACTTCTCGCCCTCCAGCAGCCGCTTCTCCTTCCGCAAACCAGTAAGCTTCTCCTCCGCTGAATCGAGCTTGGCTCGGATATCCTTCTCACCGTCGGTGTACCCTTCCTCAAGCGCGGATTTCCGTGCCTTCTGGTAAGAGCTGCGCGCCCCAACATAATCCTGTGCCTCGAACTTCTTGTCCCCTTCCTGCACCCAGCTCATAATCTGCATGTACGTGCGGGAACGGTCTATTTTCTCCTCCAGCTGCTTATGATTGAACTCTTTGTATGGCTTTGCTTCCTCCTGCGCCTTCCCGTATTTGTCCAGCGCCTTCGCGAAGTCCTGTCCCTTGAAGGCTTCGTCTCCGTCCACCATAAGCTGCATCACGCGCTGCTTCTTCGCGAAAAAATCCCGGTGGAACTTGTCCTTCAACCGAATCGCCATATTGCGCGCCTCACTGTAATCCTTAATGGCCTTCGGATAATCGCTATCCTTCATATACATGTCTGCACTTTTCTGATATTCGAGCATGTTCTCCAAATTCTCCGCTTGGATCGCCGCCTGCTTTATGAAGTAGAAGGCCGCGCCTCCACCAACCAGCAGCAGCACGATCAGGGCCAATAGCCACTTCTTCAGCAAACGCCATTTACGCTTCGGATCCTCCTTGAACACCTTGTTCGCATACACAGCAACAGCCGTGTAATTGCTCACCGTTTGCCGCTGCTTGCTGAGCAGCACGTCCTCAAGCGTATCCGTGAAATCCTCTGGCTCCTTCGCATCCGCTAATGCGTCGACCATTTCCGTTGCGTTGACATCCTCCCACAAGCCTGGGGTGCACAGCAGCAGAACATCTCCTTCAGACAAAGGAACCTTTTTCGACACGTACGGCTCCAGGCGCTCCGGCTGCCCCATATATTGAAGAAGATTGTGGCGTTCTTCATGAACCTCCATCGCTTCTTCCGAGATTTCTCCGGCATCCTTCATGGACTGTGCCAAGCTCTGATCCCTGCTGCGACCGAATAAGCGTCCGCCGCGAAAATGATACAGGCGGGCATTGCCCGCTGCCACCCAGCGAATCTTCGCATAATCTGTCACGACCAGAATCAGGCTTGCCTTAAGGCGCACGCGCTTGCTCTCCGCTCGCAGCCATTCATGCGCTTCCTGCATGTAATGCTTCAACCGCAGCGAAGACATCGTCGGCTTCTCCGTAAATCGGCCAAGAATGCTCTTGACGACCATCTCGGCACTGTCGACTTCCATGTCCGAATCCAAGCCGTCCGCGATGACCCAGCAGGCCATATCATCCAGCTCCACATAGGCGAAATAGTCTTTATTATGTAGAAAAGAACCGGCCTCCGTCACGAAGCTGGTCTTAAAGTCGCTGTTCTCCTTTCTCATCCTTACCCCCGCTTCTCCTGTCCCATGATTCGCATACCTATCACGGAGCTCGTGTTCAAAAAGGAAATTCTCGCCTTCACGCAATCAAAAGCGAGTAAAGTGGTCGATTCGATCTGTCTCTCCCAGAAATCTACCGAAGCCAGGAACAGCAGGCTTCATGCGTTATCCACAATGACAATGGTCGCATTGTCTTGATTGATCAATCTCTTCTGTTCGATCGCTTCGATGATCTCCTCGGCTGCATCGTGAGGCGAAATCGGCTTGGACAGAATCTGCTCCAATTCCACTTCCGTCATCGTGTTGTACACCCCATCGCTGCAGAGAAGGATCCGGTCTCCCGGTTGCAGTCTGAACGGCTCGCTGCCAATCTCAATGCTCTTGAAATTCTCATACCCCAAGTAATTGATGAGCCGCCTCTTCATCGGGTGCTCCATTGCTTCTTCCCTTGTGATCTGCCCCGTTAAGCAGCGTTCCTGCAGCACCGACTCCAAGATATGACGTTCATTCATGCGGATGAAATTGTCTTCCCGGAACACCATGATCATACTGTCGCCCACGGCTCCCCAGTACAGAAGATCATCCGCAATGACGGCAGCTACCAGCGTCGTTCCTCCAGGAGCGCCCTTCAAATTCCGCAAAATTTCCGTATTGCTTATCTTGGCCGCCTTCGCGAAAAAGCTCTGGACTTCCCGAATATGCTCTAGCTTGAGGAACTCTCGAATAAATACGGTCACCGCGAGCGTACTCGCCATTCTGCCGTGCGCCAGGCCGCTTATGCCGTCCGCAAGTACGGCGGCCGTACCGTGTGCGGTCGTGACGCTAGCAAAATAATCATCCTGCTCCTCACGGGCGCCAATCGTCTGCCCATTGCCGATCGGCATGCCGGACGCAGGTGGATCAAGGCTCACTGTATCCAGCAGCAGCCGGCGCCGCACACCCAGCAGAAGCAGAATTGCGGCAGTACAAGTCAACACGATCAGATACGGTACCCAATTCTGTACATCCATTGTGGTCATCATCCCTAACCCATATTGTGATTCCACTCGAAATGTATGCCGCAGAGCGGAATGAAGATAAATTTGCTGCGACCGAGCTGAATGACGTCATACGCTGCCAGCTCCACCGGCGAATAAACGGCTTCTTCGTTGTGATAAGCAAGTCCTGAGGCATCTCCTGGCAACAGGTAGAAATTGCGCTTCTTCGGATCGTATACAATTACCGCATGATTCCTGCGCGAGATGGCATTGTCGCCCAAGATGCGAATATGCATCTCCTCTGCGCGGCCGATAAAATTCTTCTCCGCCATAATTCGATAGTCCTGACCGAGCTGAGGGCCTTCGATGCATACGAGCCAGCCAGTAACTGGCTCAATGCCAGTCGTTTCCCCCAAGTACGGCATCGTCTTCTCATTGTCCTCCACGTGCGGCGGCCTCTTCGCGTCCGCACTCTGCGGCTGTTCCACCGATATGCTGCAATAAGGGCATATGCTGCCATGCTTCCTCGTACTGAACATGTGTCCGTTAGCGCATCTTGTCAGACTCATCTTTCTTCATTCCCCCGTCAATTTGAATAGTTCTCCTATGATCATGAAGTCAATGTATCGTTCGTTATTTCGCCAGTAACCGCGTGTTGGCAATGCTGATGACATCGCCGGAATGAATCCGGCATGGCTCCTCCGGCTCCAACTGATTCACCCTTTTTCCCCCGGCTCTTCGAATGCCCACCCCGCTGCGGGAATCAAGATCCTCGATGAACCAATGGCCCGAGGCATAATTGAGCACCGCATGATGTTTGCTAATAAGCGACGCATATTCCGAATCCGACAGATCTATGTCAACCTCGCCTTCTGCACCGGTTTTGCCGATAAGCAAGGATGTTTCGCCGTGGATATACCATTCCTTTACGCTCTCTCCCTCTTCATTCAGGAGTACAAGCTTGGCAATGGTGTCGACTTCGTCCTGCCGGCCTGCTTCACGACTACCGGAACGCCGCGCCGCATACGCGATTATCGCGATCGCCAGAAGGACTCCGACCGCCGCCTTCAGGACGGGATCGATGTTCCATATGTACACATATAACAGAGCAGCAACCACAATAGCTGCAACCCCTATATCAATGAGCGCGATCCACCCGCTATTCCGATTGGCATGACGTTGAACTTGATCGCTGCTATTTTGCTTACTCACATCTCATTCCTCCGTTGCTCGCTCAACTCATGTGCATCCCTTTTATCAAAAAAAAGCACCGTACCTAAAGCAAAACGATGGCTTTGCTAGCTTGTTCGGAGCTGTTCTCACCTGTCACTCTGCCTTGTCATTCGTCCGAAAATACCATACCGCGTGCGTATAGTCGCCGAAGCCGTACCCGAATTGCATGGGCAATCGGCAGAGCCACTCTATTTTTTCTTGTTCATACCGAAAAAGCGTTGGAACATCTCGGACGTATCTATCGGATTCCCCGCGTCCTTGCCGCCGTTCTGCATTGGCTTCTTCGTTTTTGGATCAAAGCCGAAAAATCGCGCGAAATTGGCTTCCACGTTCTGTGGATCGAAGTTGGCTCTTCCTCTTGCCGCTTCTCCGGAAGCTGAATTGCGCCCTCTTGAATGAGCAGACTGATTATCATGATTTCGTTCGGAGCCGCGCTCCATGCCGTCCAGCTTATCATCATAAGCCTTCCGTGCAGCCTCATCCTGAAGCACCGCGTAGGCTTCATGAATCTGCTTGAACCGTTGTTCAGCCTCGCTGCTTCCCCCATTTACGTCGGGATGATACTGCTTGGCGAGCCGCCGATATGCCTTCTTCAATTCTTCAGGCGATGCATGCCGCTGTACGCCCAGAAGTTCATAATAGTTCGTCATTCGCCTCGCCCCTGCCTTTCTAACGGTTTTCAACAAAATATTGCAATGCTTCTCATGAATTTCCCAGTGTACCGGATAAAAATATTAAGAGGCTGTAAGCCTCTTAATATTTGTTGTCCGCACTGCCACCAGAACAGGCCGTACCTGCTTATACCGGGTAACCGCCGTCGATTGTAGCCAGTTCGGTTTTGTCTTTCTTTTGTTTGATGTACAGCGTGAATGTACCTACGCCTTCCGTGTCCCCGTAAGTTTCGGAGTAGTCAACCACGAATGCGTTCGGGAAATACACTTTGCGTACCACTTGATCCGCAGCTACAACCTCAAGCGTTACCTTGCGGTAGCAGTCCGCCTTCTCGGCAGGAACGAGCGACCACAATGCCAGCTTCTTCGTGTCGTCAGCGTTGTCACCGTCAGTCGCCGTGATGATTTTGCCGGAAATGCGCAGCGTCGCACCCACGTCCGTCGATCTTGCGTTGGAATCGTTCGGTGTGTCCGTGTCATACACAACTTTCTGAATGTTGTCCATGCCGAGCTCGATCGTTTCTGCGCCTTCTACTCTAAGTATGAATCCCATGAATTTTGCCTCCTTGAATGAAAATAATTTAGGTTCCGCAAGCATGGAATGCTTACGGGATTTATGTTGGAAGGCGCGCTTGAAGCACGCCTCTAACATACGCTTCCATATGCCAGCCAAGCTTCTAATCATTAGGCTTTAACAGGCGTAGTGCCCTTCGTGATCATGACTTCGAGATTCTTCACATTGCCGTTGAACACAAGATCGATATGGCATAGATTGCTCTTGTCGTCTATCACATAGGACATGTCATCCCCGTCTTGAATGATCGAGTTGACAAAGCCGCGCGTACCAAGCCACTTGCTCCTTTGGCTGCTCGGATTATTGCTGAAGAATTTCACGATGTTCTCATGCTTGAAGTCACCCGTCTGGAAGCGGAGAATCCGCTCGATATAGGTGCTGACAAGCGTTTTGTATATGGAATCGAAGCCATTCTCGGTCAATGCCATGCTTCTGGCCTTGTATACCGTGATTCGCTTGATGTCTTTATCCTGAAGCTGTGCATTCTCGGAAGAGAAGACGAAGCCAAAGTTTTTATAGTTGATCGCGTCTTTGATGTTGTTCGTAAATCCAGTAATCTCCTTCGCCATCGTCGTAACCGCGCGCAGCGCATGGTCGCTTGCTTCAATATCGAAGCGTACGCCCGGATAGTCACGGCTGACGTTCTTGAACGATTCGCGCAAATATTCCGGACACTGATAGGCAGCAACGACCCCTGCAGCAACATAAGCGGCGCCTACGTACACGCCCTCGATCCACAGCTTCAAGATGTCTTCCTTATCTTGGGACAGCTTGACTCCGTCCTCCGTGTGGAGCATGCGGCTATCGATGACAACGCCGGACTTATCCTTCGGAATAATGGTGAAGTTCGGGATGCATGGAATGGCGAACTCGCTGTATTCCTTGCGAACCATGCTGCTGCATTTGTCGATATACTTGTCGAGACCGGTGGTTGCCAGACTGTTGAAGGTCGTCTCTTCTCCAGATTCGAAGTTGAAGAATACCTGCACCTTATAGTCCTTCACGACTTGCAGGAGCATCGACAGCGATTCCATCGTGTTGCCCTCCTGCTTCACGGTCTTGCCGTTGCCGCGGAAGCGTTCGCGGGACACCTTCACCTTGCCGGCCGATTCCAACTCGACGGACGGCACAATCCCGAACCAGATCGTGTCGGAGAATTCATTCTTCGAGTTCACCGTGTTCAGATACGTCTCCAAGCGCGGAATATTGCTGCTCTTCACGGTCATATCCAGCTTCGCGTTCGTGATGAGCATGGACGGAAGCATTCCCTTGTTCTTGGTCGCATACTGATCGAAGAACATCCGTACGCCCAGTATCTTCTCCACGAGCGGCTTGACTGTTTTTACAAAGTCATCCTTCGCATTCTTGTAGAACTCCAAATACGTATTATAGTTTTGTACTTCCGTCTCCGTATCGACCTCGTTATGTACCGCTGGCAGCGGACAGAATGTACGCACTACCAAATCCTTCACGTATGAAGACGGCGTCTCTGTAATGGATTCATAATCTTCGCCGAACACGTTCGAAAGCTCGGTACCGCTGTTGTCATCCAAGAGCATCAGCTCGGTATTATCGCTCTTCGGCGCTTCAATGATCTTCAACTCGCCCGACTCGCCGATCGTCAGCATGCCGATTTGGATCGCCTCGGCTTGATTCTCCTCCCGCGAGCCGCCCAGCAAGAGCCGTGTCTTGATATCTTCAATCGCGAGCGGCAGCATTGCCATCACGTTGTTGTAATTTTTGCTGGCGTCCTCGAACATCCCGTTCAGCTTATCGCCCAAATCAAGCTTCTTCGGATCCCCTTCATCCAGCTTGTCATACTGGCCATACAAGTAATGGATTTCCTTGCGCACTTGGCGAATATCGTCCATCACCTTCTTCGGCGAAATCATGTCGAGCAGATTCTCGAACTTGAAATCGACGTTCGTAATTCCCTGACTGCGCTTCGTATCGATCAGGGTGAACAGCATTTTCAGAAAATCATTGTTCTGGTCGATCTTAATTTCTGAGATGCAATCCTCGGCGATTCCCTCCGGCTTCTTCAGCGTATACATCACTTTCTGATTGGCTGCATTGTAGAACGAATACACGCTCGGGGAGAACTTGTCGAGGAACTCATCAAAGCTCCGAACAAGCAGGTGCTCGTTCACTTCCTTGATCTTGTCGTCACTGAGGCTGTCAATTCCTTTGACATCGCCTACGATGGTCAGCAGATCCAGCATTTCCGGGTTAATCTCCTCGAAAAGCATGGCTCGGTTCGTTTGACTGATAATGTCCATAATGTCAGCACAAAAAACGGCAGCCAACTTGGCTTACGCTGGAACGCATAAGCTAGGACTGGCATGCACGACTTTATGCTTCCTCCTCTCTATTTCGTTGCTATAGTCTTCTCGCACTAGATATGCAAGAGAAGTCATTCCTTCGCAAATACAGTTTCTATAATTTGGGTGATTAGTTCTATTTAAATCTTAGAGAGAACATCCCAAATTTGTCAATATTATTTATTTGTCGCTCAAATTCGCTATAAATCCCCTTGATTTACCCAAATCAAGAAAAAAATTTGTCGTTAGCCCTTCACTTTTTGGTACTTATTTCCGATGATTTGAGATAGGATGACAGTACCAACTGCCCAGTATCCCAGACACCATTCCTCCTTTTCCCAAATATTTCGGTAGAATCTAACAAATACTTTATATCGAAACAAAAAATATTTATATTTTTTGTTAAAAGGTGGGTATATAGCTTTTATGTGTAGACGAAATATTTTCAAATCTATGATTTTCCTGCTTACGACCTGCTTGTTATTTCTAACGTCATCATCCCTAATACCTATTCGCACTTCCCTAGCTCAGGCCGATTCAGCACAAGGAATCGATGCCGTATTCGTCATGGACGTCAGTTATTCCATGAACGAGACCGACAAGGAAGGCATTGCGTCGGAAGTCGTCAATATGTTCATGGACATGAGCGATTCGGAACGCACGCGTATTGGGTTCGTTGCCTATAACGACAGAATCGTGGCCTCGGAGCCGCTAACTTCGCTCGCCGAGCCCAGGCAGAAGGAGAAGCTGAAGCGTCAGATCAGCAGCTTGCGCCGCTATGGGTACACGGATCTAGGCCTCGGCTTGAAGAAGGGAGCCGAGATCGCTGGGAAAGGAACTGGACAAGGCCATAAGCCATTCATTATTCTGCTGTCCGACGGAGGCACCGACTTCGGCAATGCTTACACGGGCAGAACGATCGCCGACTCGAACCAGGACGTAGAGCGCGTCATTCAGCAGGCGAAGAAGCAGGGATACCGTATTTACACCATCGGCCTGAATCAGGACGGCTCGGTGAATGAGAAGCAGCTGAAGACCATTGCCGCAAAGACCGGCGGCACTTCGTATGTCACGACAAGCACAGAGGAGCTGCCTGATATATTCAACCGCATTTTCGCCGATCAAATCCAATCGGTTCTCGTTCCGATCGCCGCGTTAACTGCGACTGGAGACTTGCAGGAAGTAAAGGTTCCACTTCCGAACTCCAGCATGTCAGAGGCGAATCTCATTCTGCTGTCTCAGAGCCCTTTGCTGGAGTCTCAGCTCTATAACAGCACCAAGAATGCGCGATTCTATAAATCCGGCAAATATACGTTGATGAAGATTCCCGAGCCGCGCAAAGGCGAGCTGCTATTGAAGTTCAGGGGAATGACAGGGGATGTTATAAAGGTGAACCTGCTTGGCAGCTATAACATGCGGGCAGGCGGAGAATTGACTTCCAAGGAAGCGACGAAAGGACTGCCGACAGCCTTCGCGGCTCGCTTGTATTCCCTGTCGAACAAGCAGCCATTGGAAGATCAGGATGTATACACGGACGTACAGGCAGAGCTTGTTATCACCAATCGTCAGACGAAGCAGAAAGAACGCGTGCAGATGACGAACAATGGGACAGGCTTCTCGGCGGAGCATCGTTTCCGCATATCAGGAAAATACGACTGGAAAATCATCATGAATGGGCCCCACTTCTTCAGAGAAACTGCTGGCAGTATGCTCGAAATCGTCAATAAAGCGCCCGTATTGTCCGGACAGAATCAAATTGGCATCGTGAAGGAAGATGGCGAGGCGAAGCTGAATTTCGGGGATTATTTCACCGATCCGAACGGAGATGAATTGACGTACAAGATTGTCTCCAGCGATCATAAAAATCGAATGGAGGCACGTGTCGACGGTGCGACGCTCTACCTGTCCCCGCTGCATTCCGGCTCATCGGAAATAACCGTAACGGCAACTGACCCTGAGGGGGGAACGGTTACTGGAAAGCTGAACGTGCAGATTTCTTCGGTGTGGGAACGTTATTGGATTATCGGAGGCTGTGCGTTGGCTGCATTGATTGCCTTATTCGCACTATACGTGCTGCTGCGTCCAAAGCCGACGTTCACTGGGAGACTGGAAGGGTACTTCTTAAATACGGCAAGCGGCAATGAGGTTCCCGTTAAATACTGGCCACTTACTTCCTTCGGCAAAACGCGGAAGGTGAGCCTGCAGCAGCTGTTTGCCCGCCTGGATGTGAATGAGCCATTGCCGGAAGCCGCCCATATCCTGTTCGAGGCTGGCAAGAACGGCACGCTCCGAATCAAGCACCGTACCAACTGTACGGTGGCCAAGGGACGTACGCCTATTAAGCCGAACGATACGGAAACGCTTGAATACAATGATAAGCTGTACATTACGTTCGAGGATGGGATAACGGAGATCGAGCTGCGCTTCAAAGCTGTTAAACAGGGCACTGTATCGTATGCGGATCCGTCTGCAATGTCACGCTAAATGAAATGGGCAACCGGTAGGACAATGGAAGTAAATACAAATCAGGGGCCGATTCAGTTCATTAGAACCTAGATTTCAATAAGTAAATAAAGAGGCTGTCCCACATTCGGACAGCCTCTCATTATTTATTAATAAGGCATCGTCATGCCATGTTGCGCTTTATGCAGCAAATCCTATAAATGCTACCTAACACACTATATTGTTGTAAATCGTACAACATATGGCCTGTTGCGAACGTAGTTGTATCCAACCTACCTCTAAGCCTGCTTGCGATCATCCTGCTGCCGCGCCTTGTGCTTGCCGAGCAAGCGCTCAACCATTGCCAGCAGAATTCGTTCCGCATGCAGCGCGGCCTTCATCTGCTTCATAGAAGCATGCCTCTTATCTGGGCGAACCGCTAGTCCCTTGCGAATAGTGCGCTCCATCAGCGGGCTGACGCTGCGGTTTAGGCTTCTGACCGATTCCAGATTATCCTGGAACAAGCGCCTAGTCACATCATTCGGCGTGCGGCCGCTTAGGCAAAAATACATCGTAGCTGCAAAGCTGTATACGTCGGACGTGATTCCCTGCTGCGATTTTTCGGAATAGAATTCAAGCGGTGAATATCCCGTGCTCGTAAAAATCCGATGACCCGTCTTCTCATAGTATATAGCAGAACCGAAATCGAGCAGCTTCGGCTGACCGTCCTCTCCAATGATAATGTTCGCTGGCTTGATATCGCGATGAATGATGCCTTGCGCATGGACATATTCAAGCGCAGATGCAAGCGGCAGTATCGTATCGCGCAGGAAATCGGCCACGGAAACAAGCCTGCCTTCTTCAACAAACCGCTCAAGCGAGATGCCCTTGCAATACTCCATTATCATATAATGCGTCCCGTTCTCCTCAAAATAATCCACAAGGCGAACGATGTTCGAGTGGCTCAATTGCTGCAGCATCTGCGTTTCCATCAGGAAGGCCTCCCGCAGCTCATCATACTGCCGTTGAACAGAGGGTACACGGCACAGCACGGTTCGCTTGTCCAGATCGCGAAGAGCTACCTGCCTCGGGTAGAACTCCTTCACGATGACCGCCGCTCCGTCCGCCAGCTTCCGTCCCGCATATACATTGGCCAGCTCGCTGCAAGCGATTACTTTCTTCACTTTATAGGAATGATGAAGCACAACATTTCGATTCAAACAAATGCCAGCATAATCCGGTTTCACGGTTTCCTCCAGAAGCTCTGGCCTGACTGGGACGTGGAAGTTGCATCGTCCGCCAGCAGACACGTAGTATCTATTATTGTAACACGATACCCAATATTTGCTATATAAGATTTATATGGTTTATTGAATTCTATGAGATAACGATCAAGAGAGATAATGCTTTGACCTTCAATCTTTTCCCATGATATAATTCGGTCATTCTTTCCAATGAGGTGAAATGGATGTCATTCCGCAACGTTCGAGGTATGTAGGTTCCGGGCTGGGTCAAAACGCGTACCAGCTATCAAGGGGATAGTCTGCCCTTTTGAGCCTAACGGAACCAGAGAGCCGCGCAACGAAATGGAATCCATTCAGAAGGATATGCAGTTGTACAGTTCCTGCCGTTCTGACAACTCGTATGCCCCATTAATTTCACATACTATTGGAAGGCGGAATCAATATGAACTCTTTCGATTACAAACAATTTTATAATCAAGTAGGCAAGCTGAACGGTTGGGATTTCAGTCAAGTGAAATCAACTACAGAGGGGACGAATTGGGAGCTATTCCATGAGGCTGGCAAGCTGTGCGCCAAGTCGGACATCCTGCTCGACATCGGTACAGGTGGCGGTGAATCTGTGCTGCCGATCGCAGGTCAAGTGCTTCTGCTCGTTGGAATCGATGCTTCTGCAAGCATGGTCTGTATGGCACAAGCGAATCTGGCAGCAGCGCAGAAGTCCAATGTTCGCTTTATGCAGATGAATGCAGAGCAGCTTATGTTCCCAGATCGACACTTCAACATCATCACATGTCGACATTCCGAATTCAATTCCACAGAAGTTGCTAGGGTATTGACGGACGATGGCGTGTTCCTAACCCAACAAATCAGTGAAGGCAACAAGCTCAACCTGAAGCAGGCATTCGGCAGAGGACAAAGCAACGGCGTTGAATCCGGCACCCTGCTGCGTCGATATCAGAAAGAGCTTGGCGAAGCAGGATTCATGAATATCCAATCCTATGAAATCAATCTGACACAGTATTATCAGACCGAAGAAGATCTGATGTTCATTCTTACACATACGCCAACGATACCGAACTTCGGGCAATTCGAGGATGATATGCGCATCTTCAAGCAATTCGTTGCCGACAATAGGACGGACAAAGGCATTCGTACAAATGAACAACGGTTCGCCATCGTTGCAAGAAAGCGCTAATCCATCATCCGAATTGAGCGATGAATCTTATAGACCATCCTTGCGCATGTAAGGATTATTTAATGGTAACTGTCGCACTTCATATACAATTCGTCATATAAATTAAAGCAGCCAAGGGCAATTATCCCCTGGCTGCTTATTAGATCGGCAAGCTTCTATCGATCTTCAATCAAGAACATGAATCACCTTATCTTGTACAGCATTCGGATTTCGCCTTATTGCTAGCGCTTTTCCCAGCTCCAATAATATTTCATCTCTCTAAACGCAACATCCCACACCGTTTCATTTCCTTCAATGGTTATCGTTAGCTCATTTGCCTTTTCGAGATAAACAGTGAATATTTCCGGTTCTTGGCGTTGATGTTCTGCAGACGCAGACAGGAACTCATGACCATCAACGGAAACACTTACTCTCCCCTTCAATTCCTTTTGATCGGGAACTCCATAAAACAAGGAGAGATAAAGCTCCTTACTTCCTAACGAATACGTGTATGTTTCCCTATTTTTACCTTCGATACTATACACATTATATTTGGGCTCTACGGTTTGACCGCCAATTTTGAAACGGTATGGTTTTGTGCCCGTTGATGTATTTCCGGTGCTGTCTATCAGTTCGTTCAACGCCACAAAGGGACCCATTTCTTGGGTGAACGCCTTGTCAACAATCCCGAAGCTTCCCCAAACCACAGTCATAAGGACAACAATGAAAATGCCCGTGGCAGCTATACTTTTCCGGATATTATTTGTACGAAAGCCAAGTTTGTACGCCCAGAATCCGATTGCTGCGCCTAATGAGTTTTCAATTACGTCGTTAATATCGAAGCTGCCGAGCAAAGTTAGTGCCTGAATCGTTTCAATCACGAGAATGGATAGGATGAACAATGCAATGAATCGAATAAAGCCCGTTCGATATAACAACGGAATCAAAATGCCAAAAGGAATGAAAGCTGCGATGTTTCCAAATCCAACCAAGTCCATTAGAGTAGGATGTAGAAGATCTGATACACTTGGCAGCCTAAAAAAACTGTCTGGTATAAGAATAAAGGTGTAACCATCCTTTTGATCTATGGTACCTACTCTACCGAAAGCTAGAAATATAAAATAAAGAATCAAAAATGTATAGCATATGGTTATGCCCAATATAATCTTACGCTGCTGTTTAGTCATGGTTTACTCCCTTATAGGCGATTGCCGAAAAAGAAACATCGTCAAGCTCCTTAACCACCGACTCGTCTTTACCGTATATTTCAGACAGATGCTCGATTTTTAAAATATCCATTGTCAAACCCCCATAGCTATGCTGATGGATATCATTTTATCTGCCTAACATGACTTTCAAGTGACAGTGAAGGTGACAATTTAGTCACTTGCAGAGCGCTAATAAAACACTATTCACTATACATGCAAATAATAATCGCCTATAAATAAAAGCAGCCAAAGGAATTTATCCCCTGGCTGCTATCTTACGTCATGATAAGCTTACCGATAAGACACCGTTGAACCGCAATACTCACAAGTTGAGGTGGAGCTAGGAGATACGCTCGTTTGTGCGCCACAGCTAGAACATGCAATCATTTTGGGCAGCTGTGGTGCAGTCTGTGGTACGGTCGAGCTAGCTGCTGCTTCCATTTCTGCACGACGAATCGGCTGTGCTGGAGCTTCCTTAACGATCTCCTCAATTGTTGGCGCATACGAAGGCATTGGCACAGGCTCCTGTTCGAAATAAGCTAGATGCTCTCTTCTAAAGCGCTCCTGTGACCTTTTCTCCAATCCTGATGCTGCCCACCAGAGCAATACCCCCGGTGTGAAAAAGAGCAGCGCAAAAAGAGCAGCCAACATGAACTTATCTCCTTGCGTCGACCAGTTCACGATCATACCAAACCATACGATCCCATATAAGAACATAAGAAATCCTCCTGCAAATCGCAGGAATGATTGGAAGGCCATGCTAGGCGGATTAAGCCCTAGTTGTCGCAATTGCTCGCGTTCATCTGCTTTTTTCTTCATACTGCCCCCAATTTTTCGGAGCACCAATCCCGGAAGAAGAAATACAAGCAGACATATCATTAGATAATCCTTCCGAAACATAGATCGATCCATAAGCATCCCAAGGATACTAAGTACAAGCGCAAATATGAGAAAACCGCCGCAAAATTTCAAAAAAGAACCGATCTTTCCCCTCATTCCGCTAAACCTCCTATCACCTATCACACCAAACCATCACATTCCGTATAGCTCATATCCGCTAAAGACGGCATTCCGATTCATATGGCCCGCCATTTACGGGCATAACACTCATTATAAATAACATCCAATGGAGAGGCCAACCTAATTGTGGAAAAAGAATTGCAGAACAAAAAGAAATAGACCTCCAGCCAAGCTTGCCATGACTGAAGGTCTAGAGAACTTGCAAAAATGAACATGCATCCGATTGCGAATGCGCGGCCGGAAGCTGTATCCGGCCAACGATTTCCGAATTTACAAACTTGCGAACTTCACTTGCCGCACTGCTTGGCAATTTCTACGCTCTTACGCTCTTGAGCTTTAGGACATTCCCTCTTTAATGTTCTTCTCCTGCAGCTTCATCCGATATTCAAGCGGTGTCATCTGATTCTGCTTCTTGAAGAAGCGAATGAAGGCCAGCGCCGAATTGTAACCTAGCGCGGATGCGATCTCATTGACCCTCTTCGAGGTATTGAGCAGCCATTCCTTCGCCTGCAGATTGCGATAATCGTTGATGTAATCGGATATCCCGATGCCTGTCATTTGCTTATATAGTCTAGATAAGTAGGAAGGATTCAACCCTACCTCGTTCGCAATCGCAATCAGCGAGATATCATGGGTTAAATTATTGGCAATGTAACGATGAACTCGCTTGATCAGTTCACCTGGAACTTGTTCTTCTCTTCCTTCTTGCCGCTCGAATAAATGATCAGCGAGTTCCCAGAAATATTTCTTCATATCAAGCCATGTGAATGACTCCTTCTTCTGGTACAAGAAACTAATATCCATCTTCGCGCCGACCTCTTGCTTCAACTTCGGATTCTCTCCCAAATGGGACAGAAACAACGCCGACAAGGAATGATACAACGCCATCTTCCGAGCATAGCTGCTCTCCTCCTCATTGTTCCAATCCTTCGTAATGCGCAGGAACAATTCATAAAACTCCTTGCGATGATTGTTCTCCAGACATTTCAGCAGCAGTTGAATTCGGTTATGTTGAAAGTAATCTTGCGTATTTGTGCCGTCTCCACACTCCTGCATTTGCAGAATATCGGAATCCGTCAAAATAACCTCGTTAGGCAGCCGCTCCCCCGACACGAAGCAATACTTCAGCATCTGGAATCGTTCTGCTACATTCGCCCATTCCGTCGATGTACTGCTGAATGCGAAGGATACCGTTACTTGCAGAAGGCGCTGACAGGTCTGTTGGATCATGCCCATAACTCCGTTCAAGCGAGCCTGTGATGACTTCCACACTTCCGACTCGGACATCACATCTTCATGAGACTCATAACTGGAGTAGGAATAGCTATGATTGCCGTCTTTCGTCATTCGCGGCTGCAGCAGCCATACAAGCTTGGAATGCTCGAATGGGCAGGAGAAGCATTCCATATACGGGGTGACATACTCCTCGACGATATTCTGAACGCCATACAGCAATAAGGATTTATCAAGTGAACTGAAGGAATTCTTCCAAGCATCCACCTTACCAACCACCATCATGACAGGCAGATCGGCACGCAGCGGAATATCATATTCTTGAAAATGCCGCTCAATCCCTCTCAGCACCTCCGCCTTGCCCTCTAGAAGCTCCCATACATATTCTCTCTGCAGCAGCGGTAGCGCTTGCCGCATCCGATAATGCGCCTGCTCCAGTCTGCGCATCTGCTCACATTCCTTGTTAAGCTGAGCAATGGCCCGTTCAACAGCAGCGATAATCTTCTCATCGCTCTCAATTTTCAAGATATAGTCGAATCCGCCAAGAACCATAGCACTTTGCACATAATGGAAGTCATTATAGCCCGTCAAGAAAATCACTTTACAGTTCGGCCAACTCTGCTTAATATTTTGAAGCAGCTCAATCCCTTCCAGGCCAGGCATTTTAATATCAGAGATAACAATATCTATGGGCGAAGCGGATCTGCGCATCATATCCAATGCCTCTTCACCCGAATACGCTTTCAAAATATCGAGTTCAAGATGCTCCATGCCCTGAAATAACTCCAACAACCCATCTACAATAATAGGCAAGTCGTCCACGATGAGCATTCGTCGCATGCCGATCTCCTCCTTTATTCAAGCCCCAGATGTATACGTACCTTCAGTCCGCCAAGTTCAGAACGCGACAATTTCAATCCATATGAATCTCCGTAGCGAAGCTGTATCCGTCTGTGTACATTAATAAGCCCTGTCGTCTCATCGATGTGATTGGTACAATTGGCAAGGCGATTGCAAAGCTCATTCAGCTTCTCGTCGTCCAAGTCATCTCCATTATCTTCGACACTGATCACAACTCCATCTTCAACCTGTTCGCTGTGAACCCACAACTCTCCTGCTCCACGCATATTGCCGAATGCATACTTATAGGCATTCTCAATGATCGGCTGCAGCACAAGACGCGGTACACGTATTGGCTGGCTCTCGATGTCGAGGAACACTTGAATCCGATCCCCATAGCAGATTGATTGCATCTCTACATAGGTCGAGGAATGCTTCACTTCCATCTCTAGCGGAATTTCATCTTCATCGTTCCGGGTAATGAAATGAAAATACTCGCCGATATACAAGCAGAATTGGTAGGCCTTCTCTTTGTCCTCCGACTTAATAAGCCGGCACAGTACAAAGAAGCAATTGTACAAGAAATGGGGATTGATTTGCGATTGAAGCCGCTTCAGTTCCGAGCGCTGGCTTCGAATTTGCTGCTCGTAGTTCTGTTCAATGAGTGTTTTCAACGAGTGCACGGTATCATTGAACGCCTGATACAAATATCCGAACTCATCATGACCTCGATCAATCGGAACAGGCGTCAAGTTAAGCTGCTTCACCCGCCTGAACGCATGAATGAGCTTCATGAGTGGTCGATACATGAGCTTCATCAAGGAGTAAGAGAAAAACAGCGCTGCCACAACAGCCAATCCACATGCCCACCAGAACCATTGCCGATACTTCTGAATCGGCCCCAGAACGGTTGATTCCGGTATGCAGGTTACAGAGTAAGAACTCCAAACGGCAGAATACTTGTAAACAGTCAAATATCGCTCTCCGTTATACTCTACGATATCGTAGCCTTCTTGCTTTTCTTCTTTCCATTTCTGCTGAATAAATGCCTTCATCGATTCATACAGTGTAGACTGCTCATTGCTGCGAATATCCCATCCGTGCTCCACATTCAGCAGCATCGTCTCTCCATTCAGAGAACCTGCAATCTGATCAAGCGCTTCCTTGATCTTTCTAACGGACAACTCTGCACCAACCAAATAGATTGGGTCCTTGAAAGTAGTCGTCGGGTATTGTAGGGTAATAAACAGTCGATTGTTCCAGTATATGAATGGCTTGCTATAGAAAGGACTCTCATGCTGCATGGCATCAAATTCCTCTCGATTGAGCGTCGTGTCATATTGCTGACTGAGCAGCGTACGATCAATTTTCGGTACGTATGCCCTGGCTTCGTTAATAAACGGACTCGAATTCTTCATGAGCTCCAATCGCTTCTGAATTAGCGTAATGTTGTTGGCCCGCTCGTAGGCGGTCAAGTCTGTCCCTAGTGCCGCCAGCTCCAGCAAATCGTTGTCCGTTACATAGTTCGGCAAGTAACGGTTAATTCGTTCAACTTCCTTATCGAGCGAGTCCAGGTAGAAGCTTGTCGTATTTAAGGTAGAACGTGATACTTCCCGCTGAATGCTATTAGCTCCCCGCTCATTGATGAATAACGTAATCATCATGAGGGGGAGCAATACGATTAGAAATACAGCCATAATCTTCATGAAGATGGAAGAATCTTTTATGCGGAATAATAGTTTCATCGTATTTTCTCCCTACATTTGGAGGTTTCAGCTACTATTATTCTTTGACACTTCCCATCACAATTCCTTTAATGAAGAATCGCTGTAAGAATGGATATATAATTAATATTGGGAATGCAGCAACGAAGATCTGTGCAGCCTTACTTGTACGGTCGGACAGCTTCTGCATCAGCTGAATTTCCTCAGGCTTGAGGTAGCGCAGATCCAGCTTTATTATTATCGACTGCAGGAAGGTTTGCAGCGGATATTTATCAGGATGGTTCATTAACAGCATACCATCGAACCAGCTGTTCCAGTGCCAGACAACCGTAAAGAGTCCAGTCGTTGCCAGTGCCGGAATGGATAAGGGTGCATATATTTTCCACAAGGTTGTGAAATGTCCCGCTCCGTCAATCTTCGAAGATTCCTCCAGCTCCTTCGGCAAGTTGCGATAGAAGTTAAGCAGGAGAATAATGTTGAATACTTGAACAGCATTCGGTAGTATTAAAGCCCATATCGTATCTATAATACCGACCGCTTTAACGGTCATATACCATGGAATCAAGCCGCCGTTGAACAATATTGTGAATACAAATATCCATACATACACGGTTCGCAAACGGAACTGTGATGTATCCTTCGACAATGGATATGCGGTCATGATCGTCAAGAACATGCTGAAGGCCGTGCCCAATATGGCACGCTCAACTGTGATCCCGAACGCGCGCAAGTATTCCGGCTTGCCGAATACGTTCTGGTACGCTGCTGTCGTGAATTCAACCGGCCACAGTATGACCCTGCCTGCGGATGCCGCTGACCCTGAACTGAAGGACACGGCTAATATATGAACAAGCGGTAATAGACATAATATCGAGATAAAAGCTAGAAATACAAAGTTGCAACCTAAGAAGATACGTCGGCCTAACGACTTTTTCATAACGTTTCGTCCTCCTTGACTAGAATATGCGGTAATTGGCGAAGCGATAGGCCATGACATACGATACGGATATTAGTATGAAAGAAACAGCCGACTTTAGCAGTCCAACAGCTGTTGCAAACCCATACTGTGATTCCACGACTCCCATTCGATATACGAATGTATCAATAATATCTCCGCTCTCGTATACCTGCGGGCTGTACAGGTTGAATATTTGATCGAATCCGGCATTCAGCACGTTCCCGATGCTAAGCGTAAGCATGAGTACGATAATCGGCAGCATGCCCGGCAAGGTTACATTCAAGGTCTGCTTCCAGCGCCCAGCTCCGTCAATTTCCGCAGCTTCATACAGCACAGGATTAATGCCTGTAAGCGCCGCCAAATAAATGATTGTACCGAAGCCGAATTCCTTCCATACGTCCGTAACGACCATCACATAAGGGAACCAGCTGCTTTCACCAAGGAAGAAGATCGGCTTCACTCCGAACAGACTGAGTAAATGATTCACAATTCCTGTAGAAGGAGAGAGTACGTCGATAACGATACCACTGAGCAGGACCCAAGATAAGAAATGCGGCAAATAAACCAAAGTCTGAAACGTTCGCTTCACCCATTCCTTGCGTAATTCGTTTAAGAGAATTGCGATCGTTATGGGAACAAACAATCCAGCAAGAATCTTCATGACCGCGATGTAAATGGTATTGAAAAAGATGCGGCCGATATCCGGGTAATCCATCAGGAACTTAAAGTTCTTCCATCCCACGAATGGCGATCCCAGCAATCCCTTCGACGGGATATATTTCTGGAATGCCATCATAATGCCTACCATCGGAATATAGCTGAATACAATAATGAAAATTAGTGCGGGAATGAGCATCAAGTGCAGCGGCCATTCACGCTTCCACATCCGAGATAATCGATTCATTCTGCTCCACCTACTTGTAGTAAAATGTAAAAAGAAGGGCATGCCCTATATATGAATGAAGAACTACCTTTATTGTAGATACCATTCAAATCCCATTCCATATACTGGTCTTTACTTCTATATACAGCTGTTGCGATTCCTCATGCTCTTGGGCCTTAATCCAATAGAATCATGTCCGATGAGCGCATTTGCAATTATTCACAGTGACTGACACAGTAAAAAAAGAGAGCGGAACATATCCGCTCTCCCCGTGAAATCATTTATTTGCTGCGTACCATTCGTTTACTTCCTTCGTCATGTCATCGCCGCCAAGCTTCTTCCAGTCTTCCACAAATTTGTCGAATTCATCGATCGGCGCTTGGTTCATGATGATCTTTACGAAGATTTCGTCACGCTTGCGCAAGAGCAGCTCTTGCTTTTCGACCATCGTAGGCGTTGGAGCGCCATAGAATTTGTTGCGATGGAACAGGTTGTGCTCTTTCAAGTATGGAGTGTTAGATACCGCTCCGCCTGGACCGGAAATCAACATTTCCCACCACATCGAAATATCTTCACCGTTCAAATACTTCATAGCACGTTCATAGCGCCTTCTTTGGTCTTTCGTTTGCAGCAAGCTTTCATCCTTCGTTTCGATTGCCTTTGGCAATATTTCGCCATTGTTGTTCCCTTGGTTGAACGCCATAACCGGGCTCAATTGCCAGTAGTTATTGCCGCTCTCTTTCCTGCTCTTACCATACTCGTATACCTTCTGTTCCTCTGTTGGATGGTTGTCAACCACGATCCAATTGTTCAACAATTTAATCATTGCCTCTGGATGTTTCGCTTTCTTGGAGACAACATTATATTTTTCGGTACCCAGTTCGGTTTGCGTGGACGCTTCCGTACCATCAATGGAAAGAAGGCGGAATGGTTTCCATTCTTGAATAACCTTGCCGTCCTTGACTGCACCTTGAGCTAAATGAGCCGGAGTCCATTCCGCACCATAGAGTACGCCAATTTGGTTATTGAAGATCAATTCGGATTCCTTCATCATGTCCTTAACTGCAAATTCTGGATCAATTAGCCCCTTCTTGAACATATCTTGCAGGGAACGGAGAGCTTCCTTCATCTCTGGCTGGATATCACTGTACATCAATCCACCCTTGCCATCATCAATCCATTGCTTCATGTAAGCGTGATATCCATTCAGGAAGCCTACGAGACCAAGTGCACCTGTAGGTTCATAATATTCTTTATTCACTGCCAGACCATAGGACTTTCCAGTGCCCCCTGGATCTTTTGCTGCAAACGTTTCCATAATTTTAATCAGGTCTTGCATCGTTTTCGGCTCAGGCAGGTTCAGCTTCTTCAGCCAGTCCGTACGAACCCATACAAATTGAGGAGTGAACGCAGTACCCGACTCTGGAACTCCCATCAATTTACCGTCAAATGTACCAGACTTCATCTGCAAACCGCCATCGCGCATTAAGAACTCTTTCGTTTCATCCGTAGCATATTTGTCATATACTTCGGTCAAGTCTTGAATCATATCTGCCTCGATGAGCTGCTGCAGTTGAGCTGGTGTAGCCACAAAGAAGTCAGGCAAGTCGTCAGTCGCAATCGCCATCTTGAGCTTCTCTTGGAACTGCGGACCGGTATTCCCTCCATCTACAACCCACTTATTCGTCACTTTAACGCCAATGTCTTTTTCAAGAGCATCATATACGGCATTCTTATCATACGTTTCACCTGCATCAAATTTCAAATACGGATCCTTCGCACGAACCGTAGATACTTCAATTACTGTATTTTCTGGTGTTTCAGCTGGTTTCTCTGCGGTTGTGTTTTCTGCTGGTTTATCCGTTGTTGGCTGTGATGTATCAGCTGTATTGCTTGTGCAAGCTGTTGCGACGAGACTCAAGATAAGCGTAAGCGATAATAACATATTCCGCATTCTTTTCACGTCTGACCCTCCTAATATGTGTATTGAAGACCCACTTCTAATTGTAGATATCGTTCCTAAGGCGTTCCATATACTGGTCTTTACTTCTATATACAACTGTTGTGGTGCACATGATTTGTCGCCCGTTGCTCCGCATCCATCTAAATGGAAGCTTAGACTATGATTTCTAGTACAGGGAGATCCCTGCCAGGGAATACCGTTGAGGCTATTTCACCAATTCTTCTAGCCCCCATTCGTATGTAAAAAGGTTCCGCATGCGGATCACTATGTACGAGTACCGCGCGTATTCCCTGATCCCTAGCAGCATCGATCATACGGTTCCATAACGCTTGTCCATACCCTCGTCCGATAGCATTCGGATGAATGAACAAATAGGTTACTAGGCCCTTGTCCTGCTGTGAAATATCCTGTTCGAGCGCAATAAATCCTTGAATCTGCTGATTCTTCTCGACGACAAATAATTGAGCGGCTGTAAGATGCGCCTCAGTAATCGTCAAGTCCTCCCGGCAAGCTTCCATAAATGCTTCATCATAACCCCAGTACGCCTTGGATGCATAAGCAAGCTCACTAAGTATATGAACATCCTGCACTGCGGCTTGGCGTATATACACCATCCCTTGTCTCCCCTTTTATGAATGGTAATTGTTGTGAAGTGCTGCTGCATTCATTGTACCTGACAAGATCCATGGGCGGAAGCTTCGAATCACCTATTCACGTTTGTTCAGACTCCACTTTTCTCGCCCATTGCAATGAAAATCCCCAGACGCATGGAAGCGCTGGGGACAAGTGTACGCACTATTTATTTTTTGTTCACGAGTTGTTCGACAAAGGCGAGCTGCTCATCCACATGTTTTGTTTTGTTGTAGGTTGACGGCACCACATAATCAGGAACAAGCGCTGCTCCTTTGGAAGCATCCGGTCTTTCGAGTTGTCTACTTGACAAATACATGGAAAATTTACTGTTTGGCAGATCGAATTTTACGGAAGCAATGTATGCATTCGCATTTCCTCCAGGCGTTTCGCCAATCACCTGCCCAATCTTATTATCTTGCAAAATCGCCGCCATCAATGATGCTCCGCCATATGTATTTTTGGAGGTAAGTACATACAGTTTCCCTTTAAATACAAGCTCTTTATGAACATTATTATTCTGTGTTGAACGTATTATTTCTGTCATTCCTTCCATGTTCCCTCCACTGTTCGCCACTTGTGAATTATGCGTTACCCCAAAGGATTGATAGTGCTGCACATTCACATATTGGAGCAGTTTCACGATAGCATTCGGATTCCCAGCGAATTTATGATCACGGAGGTCTAGCACGACATTGTCGATTTGATTGTGCTTAACAGAAGAGAAGAACTTTTTTAATTCAGCATCATACACATCATCTGACTTCAGCATATTCATTTTTAATAGAGCTATGTTTTTGTCTTTAGCTATATTTTGAGAATAATTCGAAGGATATCCCACTGAAACAGGCTTCACCTGCAACCTAATCGGCCGCCGCAGCTTTTTCCCATCCCTCATGATGGTATAGACAACATAATCTTTATTTTCAATCAAACCTAACTTCTCCAAATACACCTCTTCAGCCAAAAGGGGTGATATCTCCAACGAAGCGAGCAAAAACATCTCATTATCACTAGGGATATATTTGCTAAGTTCTTGGGCCAACTCTTCGACTGTTCTGTCGCCAATAGAAATGATTTTATCTCCAACCTTCAAATCTTCCTCATTACTGTGATAGATATACACCCCATTCTCATACCATTTATATAGAATGGGAATGTTGCGCTTTCGAAAGCTTAAATTGGTTACAAACCCTGAATTGGCATCATGCAGTTGGGCGATAATGGATTGTCCCCAGAAATAAATATCTTTGCGATATATCTGATCTTTCTTTTCTTTAATTTCCTTCAATACTTGTTCGTATTGGGCCTTCAGTTCCTCTGGTATTCCATTTACGGTGGCAGGATGTGTGTCCGCAATTTTGTTATACAGAAATTCGATGTCTTTGATCGCTTTTTGCTGCTCCTTCGTTAGAACCGCAGGTTCGTGAAGCTGCTTTTCTTTCTTGCTAATCGCCTTTTCCGTAACGCTATCATTCCACGTTAGTGCCGTAACAATCACAATCCCGATAATGGCGATAAATAATAGAAACCCTACTAATCGGATTTTCATTTGATATCATTCCCCCTGCATTCTCTCTCTTAACGAGCTATTCATTATATGCAGTCACGTTTCCCCATCATTTCGACACTCTTCAATAATTTAGCTATATAAGGAAGATACAAACAACAATATATCATACAATCGAACGTTTTCATTTGAATAAATTGGTAATACCCTCGTGCTATAAGTCATTTCTACATCACATGGATTTCATTACCTGCAAAACATACAAAAAGCTGCCCAACAAGTAGAAATCTCCACCCGTCAGACAGCTTCTTAAATTGTGGCTCGCTATTTCCAAATTAAAATGGCTGCATTCCCGCAGTATCCAGCTTCTCGCCATCAATGTTCGCACCCATGCGTGTCGTAAGATCACGATAGTGCGCAACGCGGCGGCGCACTGGATCGGCCGTCTCCGGCAAATTCGCTTCTTGACCGCCGTTGATTACCATAATAGTAGCTCCGAATCCCGGCACGAGCCCCTTCGCCAACTGATCTGCCGTAGGTGTCCATTGCCCTGTCATGATGTCATGGTTGGAAGGCTTCGGATCCTGTGGGGTCAACCAGAAGAGCAGCCCTGTAATGAATCCGAGCTTCCCATCTGCTGTAATCTTGTCTGGATCGTTCAACAGTACACTAGGATCGCGATATACAATGGAGCTAATCAAGCCATAGTTATAGTTCCAGCTAAGCTGAATCGGACCGCGCCCATGATAGGACTTGCCCGGTACCGGCTTCCAGAACAGGTTGTCCTCATCTACATAGCCGATTTTGTCCGTATTGACGAAGCCTAGTTCTTCATTGAAAAACAGCGCCCAGCGCAGCTCGCCACCTGGTGCCGTAGACCAGCCGCCGCCTGTCTCATGAGCGATGTTCGCTAGGAACCCAGCAAGCTCACGCTTGCGGTCATTACTGCTCCCCTCACCCAGGAAACTGCCGAAATCCACGATCTGCGTCAGCTTCGGCAAATTCGAATGACTGGCATCATTGAAGTCTGGCGCTTGGAAGAGCAAGGTTTCGGTCTTCGCCTGCTTGTCCAGGCGGTAAATTTGCTTCACGTTCGGATAGCCCTCGCGGACGACTTCCTTATACTTAATATTCGCAATCTCGCGTACTGCTGCTACGAGATTGTCATAGGAATAATAGTCGGACTGGTTCGGCTTGTAATAGTAGTTGCCCTTCGCTTTTGCATCCCATTCCGGTGTACCGTAGCGCAGTGGGAACGTGGACTCATATTCCGCCTTCGGAATCGCTGCTTGTACCTCCGCTGCAGCCGCATCCGGCAGGAAGGCAGGATTAATGCCATTCCACAGCTGACTAATCTGGTCGTCGGACAGCACACGGCTCTCTCCTACGCCAATGTCAGTGACTGGGCCACCACCGCCCTTCGTTGTTGCGCTTATCGCTGAACTGTCAGTATAGTTGCCCGATGTATCCACCGCTCGAATGACATATTGATATCCTGTATCCGCTTCCAATTCATAGTCTGTGAATTTCTTGGCGATGGTGCTGCCTGCTTTCGCACCGTTGCGGAGAACATCATAATGAGAAATGGCTACATTGTCGGTTGAAGCTGTCCAAGTGAGTGTAATAAAGGTGGAGGATTGCTCGGTTGATACGAGATTCGTTGGAGCGGTAGGAGGTGTAGTATCTTCGTTGTTGTCATTCAATAACTTCCATGAGGTGTCCCATTCGTTCGTTACTTTTGCATCAGGTCTACTATTGTAGGACCACCACTTCGCTTCATAAATCTTGCCTTGATGGGAAACAATATCGCCTGCAGAGTAAGCCTTGTTGGTCTGCCAAGCTTGTACCTGAGACGAATTCGTGCTGCTTGCCGCATAAGCTGTAGAGGATGATCCGAGTGGCGCTGCTGTAAGAATTGCCGCACCAAGAACAGCGCTTAAACTTTTGAGCAGAAGCTTGTGCGAGAACGGAAAATTGCGATTCATTATACGCCTCCTATTCAGATTGTTATTGATAACGACTCTAGTATAGGAAATTGCGTCTACTTCGCTCAATAGGTACAGCGAACCATTCCTTTGTCGAATCTTGATTCTGATACTATCTTATTAGCGCTATAACTTTCTCACTTTCGCTTATGCTTCATTCACCTACTTTTATATTGAAAATGGTATGATATCAGCAACAATATTTAGAGGAGTTAACAAGAATGACTATTAATATACAAGAAATCATCCAGGCCACACAGCATAAGTTCGGATTAGAGAATTACCGCTTGCACACACAAGAATTGTACCGGGAAGTGAATCCATTCAATGAGACGACCTATTATCTCAGCATGGAGTGGTATCCGCCCTATGTGAAGGAGTCCGTTGATGAAGATACAAATCCCGAAGGGACAGCCGTTATTTCCTATGACCTGACTGCTGGTCAATATACGAGTGTTATTTTTGTACAAGGGAAATCGTATGCGAACAGCCCCTCTATTCCGTACATCAACTTAGAAGAGATCATTGCGTGGATTGAGAGAGATACCGAACTCGTCTATGGCAAGCAGTTTCAGCTCTCTCACCACCAGAATGGCCAATATATCTTCCATGAATGCGTCGATGGAACCCCTCTGTCTCCTGGCGGACGTATCGAGATCCACATCGATGAAGCCAACAAGCTCGTACAGTATTCCAAGTATGGATTCTATGCTTCCGAGTCATTGATTCAAAAGGAAGCGTTCACCCTCTCCCTTGAACAAGTACAAGTCGAGCAGCTTGCCAAGCAGCAGCTGAAGCTGCTCGAATATCCGGTGTACGAGGAACAACGCCTTCTTCCGCTCTATGGAATCGAAGAGGTTTATGTGACGAACGGCAGAGCTTCCATCATTCCGTTCGAATTCATTATCCATGCGGGTTCGTGGCTGAATATCGATCAGGTCATCGAATGGGAACAGGCTAAAACACAGCCTTTGGAAAAGGTGGACATCGAGTGGCAGAAGACGGTCACTGTCGAACAAGCGGTAGCGTGTGAGCCGCATCCCGACTCCTTCCCGATTACCGAGGCAGAGCAAGAGAAGGCGGTCGCAGCGGTTGTTGAAGGAATGAGCCAACTATACCCGAGCGACTCCGGACAATGGGTGTTGAAGACTTTGCATTTGCATCGTCATCAGGGATATTTGGAAGCGATATTGCGGGAGCAGACGCCAAGCAAACGCGTATTCCAGCGCAAGCTGGTTCTGTTTATTGATGCGCAGCGCTTTGTGACTGTAAATGCAATGGACAACCTGCCATTTATCGAAATGTTCGATGATTTTCAGGCAGCAGATGAGGTTGTCATCAGTCAGGATGAAGCCTATGTGAAGCTGAATGAAAAGGGATTCATCGAGCTGACGCCGGTCTACGTGTATCATCCGGAACTGAAGAAGTATGTATTGTGCGGAAAGCTGGACTGTCCGTACGCTGTGAACGCTGCAAATGGCGAGATTATGGAGTTGAACAGCATATAAACAGCGAACACTTTGCCCGAATCGTGCCGGATCCTCTGATTGAAAGCGTTATATTTTCCCAGTATAATAAAATTGATTTCAAAATATTGGATATATGTGAGAGGACTTCCAAGCTGTACGTTGAATAAAAACTTTTCAATGACGGAGGTGTTGGAATGGCGCGATTCGCAGAGCCTTTTAAAATCAAAATGGTAGAGCCGTTGAACATGATCTCACGGGAAGAACGGGAAAAGGCGCTTGAACGGGCGGGATATAATCCATTCCTGCTGCGCGGGGACGAAGTGTACATCGATCTGTTGACCGATAGCGGTACGACCGCGATGAGCGACAACCAATGGGCAGGCCTGATGCTGGGCGACGAATCGTACGCAGGCAGCCGCAACTATTATCATCTGTGCGACGCGGTGCAACAGATTACAGGCTATCAGCATGTAATTCCCATGCATCAGGGACGAGGCGCTGAGAAGGTGCTGTTTCCGCTGCTTATTCAAAAAGGACAGTATGTCCTGAGCAATTGGCATTTCGATACAACGCGTGCGCATGTCGATCTGGCTGGCGGGATTGCGGTTGATCTTGTTACCGAACAAGCCTATGACACGACGACGCCTTACCCGTTCAAAGGAAACTTTGATGTGGATAAGCTGCGCCATGCGCTCGCTGAAAAAGGAGCAGAAAATATCGCATTTATTCTTATTACCGTGACGAACAACAGCGCCGGCGGCCAGCCCGTATCCATGGAAAATATCCGTGAGGTATCCGCCATTGCGAAGCAGAACGGGATTCGCGTTTTCTTTGATGCCGCGCGTTATGCCGAGAATGCGTACTTTATCAAGCAACGCGAGCAAGGCTATGAAGATAAAGAGATTATTGATATCGTCCGTGAAATGTTCTCTTATGGCGAAGGATTCACGATGAGCGCTAAAAAGGATGGGCTTGTCAATATCGGCGGCTTGCTGGCCTTTAAAGAGGATGAAACCTTATTTACGCAAGCGCGTTCGATGACAGTGCCGATGGAGGGCTTTCCGACCTACGGCGGCTTGACCGGCCGCGATATGGAAGCTCTTGCCCGCGGACTGCGCGAAGGCATCAACGAGCAGTATCTTGCTTATCGCATCGGCCAGATCGAATATCTCGGCAGACGCCTCGAGGAAGGCGGAATCCCGTTCCAGACGCCAACGGGCGGCCATGCCGTCTTCGTAGACGCGAAGAAGATGCTGCCGCATATTTCCGCGGCCCAATTCCCGGCCCAGGTGCTGGCGAATGAGCTATATCTTGAAGCAGGGATACGGGGGGTTGAGATCGGTTCCTTTCTGCTGGGACGTGACGCTGCGACTGGCGAGCAATTGGAGAGCAAGCTTGAATTGCTGCGCTTGACGATTCCGCGCCGTGTCTATACGAATAACCATATGGATGTTATTGCGGATGCCTTGATTGCAATCAAGGATCGGGCAGGAACACTAACAGGATTAGAATTCACCTACGAACCGCCGATATTGCGGCATTTCACTGCGCGCCTTCGACCCGTCAAGACAGAAGCCCTGTCCCACTGACATACGCCGTTCATCCTGAACAGGGACGGTGACGTCGAAATGCCGCCATTTGTCAAATGGCCATCTTCCCTACAGCATGTACGCTGGTGAGGAAGGAGGGTGAAAGGCCGTCCTTCTCACCCAGAGGGAGCGGCGGCTGCTACACGGAAATTGGCATAATGAAGAAGCAGCTTTCTGGATAGAAGGCTGCTTCTTTTGTGACATAACATATGATTTATTAATTCAGATTACTGTGCTTACGCGAATACATAAAGTATATAATCGTGCCAATGCCGATCCATATCATAAATGAGATCCACGTCATATAAGGCAAGCTGGATGCAAGGTACAGGCAAAGCAGCGCACTAATGATAGGGAGCACGGGTACGAACGGAACACGGAATGAAGCCTTCAATTCAGGAAACTTCTTGCGCAAGACAATGATAGCGACCGAGATTAATGTAAACGCAGCCAATGTCCCCATATTCACCAAATGCGCAAGCGTGGTTAGATCAACAAAACCTGCAATGCCTGCCGCAACGAACCCGGTTAACCATGTGTTGCCGATTGGAGTTTTGGTCTTGGCATTCACTTGCGAGAACATTTTCGGCAACAAGCCGTCACGACTCATAGCGAACGATAAGCGGACTTGTGCATAAATCATGGCAAGGATTACGGTCGTAATGCCAAATACCGCTCCGATTGATATGATCCCCGCTATCGAGTTCTGCCCTACGGATTCCAATGCTAATGCAACCGGCGCACCGACATTGAGCATGGTATATGGAATCATCCCGGTTAATACCCCGGATACCGTAATATATAAAATCGTACAAATGAGCAGAGATACGATGATCCCGATTGGCAATGCTCTTTTGGGGTTTTCCACTTCTTCCGATGCCGTAGCGATGATATCGAACCCAATATAGGCGAAAAACACGGTAGCCGCCCCCGTCATCACACCACTAAATCCAAAAGGCATGAACGGCGTCCAGTTATCAGGCTTTACATACCATATCCCGACTGCGATAAACAGCAAGATAATAGCTAATTTCACGAACACCATGACCGTGTTGAACTTAATGCTTTCCTTAACTCCTTTACTGACGAGCGCTGTGATTGCCAAAATGATGAGAACCGCCGGCAAATCAATAAGGCCACCTTTCCCCATACTAGGAGCAGAGGATATAATGTCTGGAATCGGCAGGTTAAAGCCCGCAAGCAGAGATTGAAAGTACGCAGACCATCCCGTAGCGACTGCGGAAACCGCGATTACATATTCGAGCATGAGATCCCAGCCTATAAGGAAAGCTAGCAATTCTCCCAATGTTGCATACGTAAATGTATATACGCTTCCCGAGACGGGCACTGCCGAGGAGAACTCCGCATAGCAAAATGCAGCAAGCGCGCAGGCAATACCCGCGATAACAAATGATAGCATGATCGCTGGCCCCGAAGATTCTGCCGCCACGACGCCCGTAACGACGAAAATCCCTGTCCCGATCACGCAGCCTACGCCAAGAAAAATCAAATCGAGCAAAGACATCGCCCGTGCCAATTCTTTTTTCTCGCTCTGCGCAAGCATGAGGCTCAATGACTTCTTTCGGAAAAGCTTATTCAATATTATTCCCCCTATGCTCTGGTACGCAAAAGCAAACACAATCAGTAATTATTTAAAACATTTACATCCCATACCAATTTTTATGCTATCTATGTTTAGGTTAAGAACGATTTTAACATGTCTATTGAATCCTGAGATATAGGTAATTATTGCTAAGCTAACCGTTCTTCCTTTCCCTGAGAATCGACGGAGAGGTTTGTACTGTAGGAGAAGAAATCAAGCATTCATGTATTCCAAAGCAGAACAAACTTATTTATCATTATCCAATATTACCAATTTTTATGCATATGATCCAGAACAAATTTTTCTGAAAAAATGCCTGATAGATATGCTGAAAATGCTAGCAATGGGAGATGTAGCGTCGTTGATTCGCGTATATCAAAATAAAGGAGCAGCCTTCTAAGATTAAAAGGCTGCTTCTTCATCTATTAACACTACTATTTAAAAGAGATCCGGCTTGCATGCAATACGCGAACAGCTAGTGTTTACTTGATATAGCCTTAACAAGTAAAGTTACCGCTTCCGCTCTCGTCGCCGGGTTATTCGGAGCCAGCTTGTTGCCCTGCTGACCGCGAATAAAACCTGCCGCATATGCTGCGGATACATGCTCCCTGGCCCACAGAGGTATCTGCTCCGCATCAGCGAATGGAAGCTGGGCTTGCGAATCTGCCTTCAATCCTAATGCACGAATGATCATCACGATCATCTCCGTACGGCTGATCGGATGGCTTGCACGGAAGGTATGATCCGGATACCCCGTAATAATGTCCGCAGTGACCGTACTCACCACGTAAGTCCGAGCCCAGACCGGAATCTTGTCGAGGTCGGCGAAATCCAGAAGCTTCGAACCATCTC
This sequence comes from Paenibacillus sp. NAIST15-1, assembly GCF_001894745.1. GTDB lineage: Bacteria > Bacillota > Bacilli > Paenibacillales > Paenibacillaceae > Paenibacillus_B > Paenibacillus_B suaedae. Next base: position 29,877 of record NZ_BBYF01000008.1, on the reverse strand, counting down.
CATCCAACTTCAAGGCGCGACTAAGCATTGCCGCGAATTCGGCCCGCGTGACCCGCTCATTCGGACGGAAGGTAGCGTCTACATATCCGGTAACGATCCCCTGTGCTACAGCCTGCTCAATCGCAGCTTGGGCCCAGTGCCCGGAAATATCCTTGAGGGCGATCTTCTTCGTCCCGGTCGAACCACTGGCAGACCCTTCACCTGTGCCCGTTTGATTGCCTGAACCGTTATTTGCTCCGCTGCTGCCAGTAGTTGCTCCGTTAGATCCACTGGAAGAAGAACCTCCAGACGATCCTCCGGATGGGGAACCCGGTTCGGGGACCGTCGCCATCTTGAAATGGAGCGAGTAGCTGCGCAGTAATTTGAAATCCTCATTCATGACTCGAATCACAGCCGTTCCCGGCAGCTCCAAGGCTTGAATGACGCTTACCCGCAAGCGTGGATCATTGGCCTCCGCGCTGACAATAGGCACTTCTGCCGTCCCTACGGGCAATTCGATATGATAGGATGTCTTCTCTGGCGCAAAGTCCGTAAGGAGTCGATCGTTCATGCGAATTGCTGTAATTTCCCCCGGAACGACGCCGCTATGAAACGTATCAAGAGCCTCCATCAAGGTTACGGCCTCTCTGTTCACTTCTTGCTGCGTCGCTCCTGCATCATGAGCAACCTTAGCAGCTGCTTCGATAGCAGCTCGCAGCTCATCAATGACCTTCTGCGGATATTGCCCCGGTTCAGTTCCAGCCTTCGCTGCATGATAGATCTTGTTCGCTAGCATGATCGTATCGTTCAACGAAGTCGGATCAACGGCATAGCCTGTGAACGGTACGATGTTATCGTTCAGTCGGAAGTCTTGGAATTCAGCAGTATCCCCATACTCACCTGGGCTTCCGCCTGCATTATTGGCGAACAATCCGACATGGAGATTCGCAATCGTTGCATTTTCATATGCCCCCCCTATTTGCGTCCATGTCGTAAGATCCGTGCTATAGTAGCCTGCATACCGATTGCCTTCCTTTGTTACTTTTAGATATACCGTATCGCTCTGAATCTGATCTGCCGTTACCTGCTCTTGCGGAGCTCCATTCGACTCAGAAATAACGGAGAATATGGCTCCTCCATAGCCCGGATGGTTCTTTCTGGCCACATAGAAGTAGTTATCATCATCGCCGTAGATCAGCAGTCCTCCCTCGGCATACGCCTTCGTCGGCTTGAAGGTCAACCGCGTAATCAACGTAACATCTTTGGTAGATGGCGCATAAAGAAGTATATTCTTGTTCGAATTGGCGTCCCTCCACAGATTCCCTTTCTCTGTCTTGATCTTCATGTTGTTGTGCTCGGCATCAAGCGCCCAAGCCTCTTTATTTTCCCTGATCCATGTCCATACGGAATTGAGTGTCAGTTGGCCGCTTACTGCAATGAGCGCTTTGCCATACACACCTGATCCATCGGTTGCTTCAGCACGAACCTCAACAATCCCGTTAGCTTTCGCTGTTAACAGGCCATTGCTGTCAATCGCGGCGACGTGCGAGGCTTGTGTCGTGCCTGGATTGTACGCCCTCCATTCAACCGCCTGCTTATCAGCATGCGGCGGTTCAAGCTTCGCCTGCATGAGCAGCGTACCGAATGGATCCGTAATCTCTTGCATGCCATTGTGACCGGTTACGATAATTCGCTCCACAGGAGTTCCCTGCTGCGGTTTGAACGTCACGGGAATCGTCTGTTCCGCCACATTTCCACGTAAATTTACGGTCGCTGTAAGGTTAGCCGTTCCGGCTTGCAAGCCCGTCACGACACCGTTGTTATCGATTCGGGCAATGGCACGGTTGTCGCTTGAGTAGGTAATGACCGCCTTGGTCAGATCTGCAGCGTATCCGCCAACCGTCGTGCCTTTTACCCCTAATTGAAAGCTCTGCCCAACTGTATAATCCCGCTCCACTCGGCTCTCTAAGTGAACCTCCGCTGCCGATGCGAAGCCGCCGACGCCTTCAGTAGCCTCCAGCTTGATGAACGAAGCTGTCACAGGAGGGAATGCTGCTGATTTCTCCGAAGAATCGGAGGACCAGTTGCCGCTCGCGATTTCGGTAAACTGGGCTCCATCTGTACTTGCATATATTTTATAAGCAGTGATGTTCCCGTTATACCCTTCCTGTCTCGGAAGATAGCTTAAACCGCTAACGACTGATTTCATGCTGAGCTCAAGCGTAATCGATTGCGGAAGTGGTGCGTACGGAACCCATTGGCTGTGCCAGAACGTCGATGGATTGCCGTCGATCGCGTATTTAGCATCACCATTGTACTGCGTCGCCTCGCTTGAAGCTGTTGCCTTCACTGTCATCTGGTCGTTGCCCGCTGCAATCGAAATACTCTTCAGCACTCCCTTATCATTCACATGCAACTGCTGCTCTGGGGAGATTGTGACCTCATCCGCAGGCGTCCTGTCCAGAAGAACGGTTCGATTTACACCTTCGCCTTCGAATTGATTGCCTTCTATTGAAATATGATTGCTCTCTAAGAGGTGGAATGCGACTTGCTCATTGGGGTTCATGTTGGGGTGCGTTCTCGTAATCTTGTTGTCGGAGAAACGAATGCCGTCCGTGCTCTTAGCGAACAGTACGGTATTGTCTAGCATCTGAAACGTATTGCCTTCAATGTTGATATTGCGATGAACAGGCCCTGCATACTTCGTATTCTCCGGATGAATCTGAATCACCGGATTCCCGTTCTCGATGAACGTATTATTGCGAATCGTTACATCTTGAACCATCCCGGATTCGTACCAGGTTTGCGCATCGCTAGCGATGAGGATTCCGCTCATCTGCATGCGCTCGAACACATTGTCTTCAATGATGGATTTGCCGCGCGTGGATAGAAGAATTCCTCGCGTCGGAATGCGCGAGAAGTGATTTCCTTTAATTTCGACCTCTGGCGCCCAGGTGGCATTCTCGATTACAACGCCTGTTCCAATACTCGAAGGTACATCCTCTTCAAGGGTGAGGGTAATTTCACGGTCGTTGATCCGGGCTGCCTGAGCGACCTTGCCGCTGCCTACAGACGTAAGGGTTCTATTATCGATGAACTCGATCGCATCACCAGGGAAGAACGCCTCAAATCCGTACGTCTGATGATGCATAAAGCGAACGACGATCTGATTCGGTGCCGGCTTGCGCACCACTTCGAGATGAGTCCCATGCACATTAATGACATCATCATGAGCCCCACGGAAGGTACTGTTCATAATCTTTAGCTTGCCCTTCACGCCTGATGCCTGGATGAAATCAGCGAATCCGGTCGCGCTACGTCCCGTTTCTGCGCGCGGTGCGAACGTCATGTCCTCGAATGTCAGGTTCTCGCTGAATTGTCCAATGATCCCCAGCCCATGCGTATAGTGCATCGTCACATGCTTCCACGTGACATTTTTGCTCTTATGAATGAAGGAGCCCACCTGACTGCGAACCCCGTCTCGAATTTGAAATACATGCCCTACCGTCGTATTCGGAGCCTGATTATAATGCAGCCGCAGCGTATTGGCCTTCAACTCCTGCACGCTTGTCGCGCTGGATACGGGATTGCCTGTCCTCCATGTAATATTTTGATCCGGATCAAACTCTTGGGCGATTCCGTCCTTGAATTCCCAATAACGCGCTCCAGTCTTATTCGGTTCGCTCACCCAATAGACTTGACCGCCGCGAATCTCATATAAGGAATCCTGATTAACCTCGACATCCATATAGTCACTGCCAATCTCCAGCACCTTCACTTCCGACATCGTCGGTCGCTCATAGTCGACTCGCACATTGCGAATCTCGATATCCTCGCTTTGATCGATGACAAAGGTCGTCATTTTCCCGTGCAGCATGAACAATGACCCGTTGCCTTCAACCGTTACCTGCTTCATATCCTTAAGCAGCAAGCCAATCGTCTTCGTTACATCTGGATTCTCGCTCTCGGAAGCTGTATTGGAGATGTAATAGGGCCGCTTCTCCGCATCTTCCGCATAAAAATCATATCTGCCTTCCGGGAAATGTAGAACGACAGGGCCATCCACAGCCGCCGCAGCAGCAATCGCTCGCTGGACGGGAACTACCGCATCCTCATGCGAATTCGGCTTTGCTCCATAGTAAGTAACATCAATGACAGTAGGCATGGATGCAGATTTGAGCTGCTCTCCACCATATGTGGAATCAACAACCGAAGGAGTGTCTTGTTGGATCGAATTTCCCTCCTGTACAACATCGAGCATGACAGCATTGCTAGCATCGTCGTAAGCCATTGCATAATAGGGTGCCAGCATCCAAGTTGCTAGCACGAATAGCATGAAAATCACTACATTCTTGCTTGACCGCTTCATCTCATTCCTCCCAACAAAAGATTGTTGTTCTTCGTTACGCGTTACGTTTGTCCTCCTTTGCTTATGTAGTCGTCTTATCTGTTGCAGATATGGTAATCGCTTACAATTTTGATTGTACTATAGCCTATGCTCTCTAAATCTAGTAGTTTCCATCATTTTTTTATGAGAATCGTACTTATTTAGTAGAGAAAGCAGATTGTCCAAATTGGCTCGTAACAATACAAAAAGTCCGAGAAGCCGCACCCCCTCGAACCTTTTTATTAGGAAATTACAACACAAAGTGAGGACTGCTCACTAAACCTCGATCTTATACTCTCTCTGTAATAGTCCATATATCTCTAAGTCTACGATTCCTTTGCCCGACCAGAGCGATGCTTGCCGCAGCGTCCCTTCCTTGATGAAGCCATTCTTCAGCAGCACCCGCTTCGATCGTTCATTTGCAGGCATAACTTCGGCTTGAATTCGGTTTACATCCACGTCCTCGAACAAGAACTTCACAACAATTCGCGTCGCTTCCGCAGCAATGCCTTGCCCCCACTCCGTTTCTGCCAAGAAGTACCCGATCATCACCATATTCACTTTCTGATTAAAGTCGAACGCTTCCATGATACCTACCAATCTCTTGCTGTCCTCATTGGTGAATATCCCCCATTTGATGCGCGACCTCTTATTGAAGTCTCTCTCAAAATGTCCGATCATGTTCTTGACGGTCGCCTTGTTATGCTTCGGAATAATGCCGCAATATTCAAAAACGGTATCGTTGCTGTAAATGTCATAAATCTCATCCAGATGATGCTCTTCGACTTTCTTCAACATAAGTGTATCTGACTTCAATATCGGAAATTGCCCAAACACGGCGTCCAGGTTCATCGTATCACCGCTCCATATTTTCAGCTTAATCGTATTCGTCGTATGATCGTAACATCACTGCCTTGACCTTGACCGTCTTGTTCCACCTTTTAAGCCTTTTAGCATGTAATCCCGTGTAGATGTGGATTGCTAGTCAGCAACCGCTGTACCCTGTCTAGGGTATCTGGCCCCATTGGAATGCCCCCATTGCGATACAGAAGTATCCATCTGAGACATGCCAGCGCTTGGAACATATCAAGTTCCTCTTGGGGAATATCATTTATAGCTAAATACGTATCACGAAATACTTCGGCAAAGTGCTCCGGTATATAGATCTGCTGCAGCGTGAGCGACCAAGCGAAATCATATCTTGCATCTCCCAATTGCACATTGGTCCAGTCGATGACCGTTAATTGTCCCGCCTTCTCAACGAGATTACCAAGATGATAATCCCCGTGGATGATTCGCTCATGCTTCGGTGCTGCCAGCTCGACCAATTGCTCTAGGTGAGGATGCAGATCCGAATGCGCCTGCATACCCGGGAAGAAATATTCGCTGAAATCATGCCGAGGCAGTTGTACCTGAGTATGGAATTCTTCTGGAGAAATGCGGTGTACGCGGTTTAATAGATTCGCAATCTCCTTTATAGTCTGATCATTGCCATCACCCAACGGCTCGCCATCGAAGGTAGTCAGCAGCACATTGTCACCGTTCGCATTTATCCCCCAACCGAATGGCTTCGATACGGATACTCCCTGCGCATGCAGCAAATTGAGAGACTGGTATTGCAGACGAATATCCGGTTTGGAATCTCTGCTCCATATTTTCAGCACATAGCTGTCCGTATCGGTTACCACCTTAACGGTCTCTGCTTCCATACCTTGCATCAAGGGAGTGATCGTAATCGTACCCGCTTGCTGCAAGATGCGATCAAGATGATCATGCTTGTCCTGCCACTCTATTGCTACCAGATCATGCTCATGCTGCTTGTGCTTATGTTCATGTTCCATCATACCTTCATACCGCCCCTCTGTTTATGCTTCTCATGCTCTTTGACGAATCGGAATATGTAAATCCACTCTGCACTTGCCTTCCTTATCCTGCTTGGGATCGTTCAGGCAAAGTTCAAGACATGGTCGATCATCTGCCTCATAGCCGCTGCTTGGCAGCCACAGCCTGAACATCGTCTCGTAAGCAAGAACGAAATTCGGAACGGTATCGTAATACGAATAGACCGCAAACCTACCACCGGGCAGGGTTCCATATGAGATGTCCTTGTGCTCCTGCTTGGTGAATCCTGGCGGCAGCGTGACACAAGCATCGTAGCGGCAGGCATACTCCTCGAATTCATTTCCATCGTCTAACGAAACGCCAATGAATGACAGTTCTCTTGCGGCAAGCCCCTGCTCTCGTACCCAGTTGCCTAACTTGTCCCATGCACTGCGGGTATCCAAATAACTCCCGACATGCCGCACATACGCCACTTCGACTTCCGGAATATCCTTGATCGCAATCATGTTCTCCCACGCTCTCTGCAGCAATGGATGTCTGCGACTTCTATTGTAGTCTGGAGAGAAAGATAACTCTTCTTGCTTATTGCTATGATTTGCTGACAAATTGCGTTCTTCCCGATTTGTATGCTGAATGGTATCTCGCAGCTTGCTCCTAACCGCGCTCGGTGTACTTCCTTGGTGCTTCTTGAATACAGCATTGAAGGTGGATATGGACTCGAAACCGCACAGACTTGAGATGTCCAGTATGGTGTGATCCGTTTGCTCCAATAAGTGAATTGCCTTCTGCAAGCGCTCTTGATTCACAAATGCCATAGGCGTTATGCCGACATGCGCCGCAAAGACTCTCGTAAAATGATATTTGGAAAAGTTCGCAATGCTGGCAAGCTGATCGAGACTAAGCTTCTGATGGCTGTTTTCTTTTATATAAGAGATGATCTTATCGATTCTGGATTGATAGTCATTGTTCATTGGAAAAATCCCTCTATCTGCTAGGTTCTAATAGGATTTCGATTCTTCTTGAAAGGGAACAAAAAGCCGCCGTCATTGACGGCTTGACTTCTCCGTCAAATCAAGTGGCTGACATACAAAGGTTCATACCGGTCGCGGAAAACATTGGTCTGTATGTTGATTGTATCTCATCCGGACTCTTTAGCCTACAAACGAATTTATCTCCAACCCGTAAGGTTGATTTAGATTTCCTCCATTAAACTCTCCCACCCGCACAGGGGACGTTGGAGTAGAAATATTATAAATTTCAACCGTGTTATCAAGTTGATTGGCTACATACAACGTGATCCCGGTTATCGCCATTCCAGCAGGTTCGCTTACCTCGCCTGAACCAAATTCAGTTATACGCACCGGAGCGATTGGGTTCGTAATATTATAAATTTCAATCGTGCTGTTGCCCTGATTGGCGACATACAGCGTGGTTCCCGTTATCGCCAGTCCTACAGGCTCGCTTAAGTCTCCAGAACCAAACTCAGTTACGCGTACCGGAGCTACCGGATTCGCAATATCATATATTTCGACCGTACCATCATTTTGATTGGCTACATACAGCGTAGTGCCCGTTATTGCGAGGCCTTCAGGTCGGTGCAAATCTCCTGAGCCAAACTCGGTTACATGCACAGGATTCGTAGGATTTGAAATATCATAGATTTCAATTGTACCATCCCCCCGATTGGCTATATACAGTGTAGTGCCCGTTATCGCCAAGCCATGAGGAGAGCTTAAGTTGGCTCCATTAAATTCCCCTATATACAGAGGAGCTGTTGGATTAGCTGCATTATACATAGACACCGTGGAACTGCCTGCATTCGCAACATAGAGCGTGGTTCCGGTTATCGCCATGCCTCTTGGATTGTTCAAGTTGCCTCCATTAAACTGCCCGATACGCGCAGGAGCTGTAGGGTTTGAGATATTATAGATTTCTACCGTCTTATCGCCTACATTCGATACATACAGATAATCAGGTCCGTCAGCGTACATATCGACAGCAAATTGCAAGCCGGCTGGATTCGGTGGATTCATGACAAGATAATTCGTCACATGAAAGGAAACTACGATTTTGAATGTTCGAGAGGCGGTTGGCGAACCAGAAACGAGGCAGCGAGTAGAATATACGCGGATATCCTGCCAGTTATACGGCTGCGTCTCTAGGAGTCCGAGTGCTGGCATATTGGGATCTCCCGCGATCAAGAAGAAGTCATCTAACCCCGCAGGCTGCTCAGCAGACTTCGCAAAGGGCCCGGTCCCAGCACCGCCCGTATCCTCAAAAAGCTCAATTCTCGCCTCCATCGCATTGTCGGCAAAGGCATTGAGAAACAAGCTGAACGAGACACTTGCACCCGCAGGAATCAGAAATGGTGCGGAAGCTGCTGCAAAAGCCGATGTCTGACCATCAGATACCGGCAGCTTCCATACGTATTCCGGATTGGGAACGCCTCCGAATGGAGAATACGCTTGCAGGCTGTTATCATTATCGTACTTCTCCAATAGTGGCCACGCTACAGGAGCAAGGGTGCGGGCTACTTGGTCAGCATTCGTGCCTGTACCGTTGGCCGCATTCAGCGCAGCTTGATCCATGTTCGTACCCACAAAGACAGAAGTCGCATTGCTGACCAGCCTTTGAAACGCTTCTATGGACATGTCATCACCTTTTTGTGAGAAGATAGGAGGTACAAGAGAGTGTAAGGGACGCCCGGTTGCAAACGCTACTCCCCTTATACTTAGTACCGCTTACAGCATGGATTCCCCGATAAATGCTTCATCTGTAATTTGTCCTCCTATCCTATGAACCTATAGGTGAGGCTGCTTGTGCATATGCCATCAATAGATAATTATTGCGTGCCAACCTGATCGAAGTAGGACTCTCCATTTTTCGACAAAAATAGTATAGAAATTCAACCAGATGTCAATTTGCCATTTACTTCATCTTCATTTATACTAAAAACCAACAGAAATTTAAATAAATTGTCAATTCAGGAAGGATTTCGAATTGTTATGCTGAATTACTAAATAAGGAGGATTCGACATGACAAGCAATCTTCATGTAGCTCCGATGGAACTCCGCCACAGGTTACAAGATGAATTGAGCATAAGGGGGTGGAAGCAGAAAGAGTTAGCAGAGGCATCCGGCATCGACAGTTCAACCATTAGTTACATTTTCAACAACAAGCAATCACTTATGCTGCCTCAGCTCCACGCGATCAATCATGCATTCGGATTACCAATAGACACCTTCTATGAAGAATTCATAGGGGAATGCTGCAACGAACTGGGCCGATTGCGGCCTGATAAGACAAGCGATTTTATTCTCCACTGTATTGAAGTAGAAAAGTATGACTTGGTCAAACAGCTAGTACAACTCCTCTATGAAGAAACCAATCGTTCCAAACTGATCGACACCGCCTTCAAAATCGCCGAACGCATCTTCCAGTCACCGAAACGCAACTACTCACTCCCGTTCTACGACATCATCATTCGCAATGGATACAGCCGCAGCGAGAAAATAGCCATCTCCTACTTCAGAAGATTCCTCATCTTGAGAGACTTGGATACGAGTGGAGCCGGCAACGAAGCCTTATGCCAGCTGATTGAATATCTGCCTATACTGCCTGATTCACTAAGGCTCGACGCCTATTATCGTATTCTTACATACTACAATGTCGTAGAGAACTGGGCAAAGCTGCTCCAGTATGCCAAGGAATTGCGCGCTGTTGCGTTTGAGGTAGGGCAAAATGACTTCGTGGCAGAAGGCTGGTTGTATGAATCGTTTGCACTTAAGGGAATGAAAAACTTTGAAGTCGCTTTAAAAGCAACACAGCAATATGCCTCATATGGAGATCATTATGCATGGCTGTCTCAATGTAATCGTCTATATATATCTATTGAAATGAAGCAAGAAGAGTCTATTGAGAAGCTCATGGCTATGCTCGAAGGTGACCAACTCCTTCTTGTAGTTCCTGTTGCTTTAGAATGTTATGTCAGCAATGAAGCTTTCCAAGCCGCCACAATATATATCGAGAAATACAAAGCTCAGATCGACGATCTATTATCTAGAAAAGATCCTTTCCACGAAAAGCATAAATTACGCCTTGCACATGCAATGGCGCAATACTACTTGAAAACAACCCAACATGAATTAGGATTTGACTACAATGCATTATCGTTGGAACTGGCACTTTCACTTAAAAATATGCAGTATGTCGGAATGGCTGTTCTCACCTTTCAAGAGTATGAGATCCATGCTTCTGAAGAGCACAAAAGTCGTTTCACACACATTCTATTAAATGAGGTGGATTCAAATGAAAAAAATATTAATCACGATGTCCATGGCTCTTTTCTTGTTCGGTTCTACAGGAGCATCTTCGGGAGTGAATCTAGCTGACATCGGATCAGGATGGTCTCCGTTAAGTGATATTGGTTCAGGCTGGTCAGTCAGTGACATCGGCTCGGGATGGTCTCCAGCGAAAAGTGACAACGGGTCAGGATGGTCAACTTTGGACATTGGATCAGGGTGGTAAGCAACATCGGCTCGAGATAGAGCCCGTCGGGCAGCGTTGTAGAAGTAAGGAATGGTGTATAAATTCAAGGTAATACAGGATAGCAACTCCTGAGTTCAAGGGTTGCTATCCTATTTTGTTCAGTGATCAAAGGTACCCAATCTGGCACATAATAATAGAGAGCAACTTAAGTGGGAAAAATGACACCTAATATATAGCCATCCTTCGTTTGGATAACAACTAGAAGTTTATCGCCATCCTTTACCCTGAATATTTTATCGCCCTTGCGAATTTCATAGGTACGAGTGGCCTCCGGATACACCACATCTCCTTCAGTTACGGGCTTCTCAACGATTTCATGAACCTCACCGATTTGTTCGCCTAAATTCTCTTCCGGGAAATTATCTCTGGTTTTCAGACTGTAGAGCTTATCATCTATATATAAATAACCAATAACCTCATCAAATACCTTTGTAAAATCAACTCCTTCCACGGCATCTTTTTTAGAACAGCTAATAAGTAATACGCATGAAAGCATGATGATGAGAAGTTTTACTGATTTCATACACAGCCCTCCTTTATGTAGAAAATTACTAAACTGCGTAATATTAAGGTATAGGTTCAAAACATACAGATAGCGACTCTTGAGTTCAAGGGTCGCTTTCTTAATTAGGATAATATCCAAAATATCAAGAGTATCTAGGGATTAGAATCCATCCAATGGAAGAGCCGCATGGCATATCATCTTACTACACCAATTGGAACATCATCGTCATCGCTGAGAACGAATTGGCCAATCCGTGCATCATCCAGCTTGGAATAATCGATCCTCCTGCTAATCTCTCGTTTATGTACCCCATAAACCAGCCAATTAAAGCAGTAAATAACGTTATGATAACAGCATTGATAATTCCGGTTCTTGAAAAAAACATAACTCCGTGCAAACAACCAAACAATAACGCCTGAACCGTGTTCCCTGTTGCAAATCCAAACGCAGAAATCAATCTCTTCCCGATAAAACCTCTGAATAAAATTTCCTCAGATAAACCGGTCTGTACGAAAGCATACAACAAAGCCGCAGCTATACCTGAAACGCCTACTCCATAAAATTGCGATGCAGCAACATCGGTGTCATTAGTGAAAAACAAAATAATTATCCACCCAAGAGATATGAACAAGAGAAGCGCTAAGAAGAACAGGATGAAAAAGCTGTTTCTTTTCTCGATAACAGGAAGTTTACATCCAATCCATTCAAAAAAAGACTGCTTCTTTCTGGCGAATAGGAACCAACATACCAGTGGAATTACACTAAATAAGATTACTTGAATAAGTGATGAAACCAACATGGGAACAGTCATCTCTTATTACTCCTCTCCCTTGTACTCTAAAATGTCGCCAGGCTGGCAATCAAGGACTTTACAAATCGCATCAAGTGTAGAGAAACGAATCGCACTTATTTTCCCCGTTTTTATATTCGAGAGATTAACATTTGATATTCCTACCTTAGCCGCAAGCTCGTTCAGAGATATCTTACGGTCTGCCATCACACGATCCAGCCTCAAAACAATAGCCATAATACACACATCCTTACAGAGTTTCATCGGATTGCTGTTGCAGCATTCTACCATAATCGAATATTTGAGCTAGACAAAAGAATACGACCGCGACCAAAATATAAAACAGCTCAAACGACACATTAACCCTTGCCGCTGGCGTGACCATTTGAATCATTGCTATTTCAACAAATCCAGGAATAATGGCGATCCCAGCTATGAGCAAGGATATCCGTTTCAAACGCTTCATATGCTTGGCAACAAACGGTGTATAATCCTTACTAATATCTTTAAAAATCCCCCCGGCAATAAATAGTATCACCATGATTAGACATAGCCTCACTACATCCCCACTGAATGTAATAATCAGATCCGATTTGGCGTAATCACTATGGTCGATATGTAAGAATATAGAGCTCATAGTGTTTATTGCTGCTGGAATTTCATCCCCTGACATCTGAGAAAGCCATAGGATTGCGACAATTTCCACAATCGTTACTAGCAACAGCATGATACACAGCATTCGTAAACAAACAGCCAATATTTTGCTCGTTTTCTGAATTTTAAGGGTGCTCATATGTTTCCTGCTCCTTTATTATGATGACTAGAGCATAGCAGGGATGTTTATGTATTTCAATAATAATTTAATGTTTATCGTTAAATTATTATTGATAATTAACAACTAATACTTATGAAAGGATTTAACCATGTCTCGAATTAAACTAATCATAGTCTCTATTTTTTTCATTCGAAGTCAAAGAAAACGCATTATTCGCTGTTTCTACTTTAGGTCCTCCCCTCCAAAATACACTTGCGAATTTTAGACGATGTTTGCGGATTATAGGATTTGTAAGCGGTACCATACTTGCTACAATAGACTCACAACGCAATGAACATTGCTCAAGGGGGAATATACAAATGAAAAGGCTTTCTTTGATGCTAGCGGCTTGCATGATGTTTGTCGGAGTGTTAAGCGGTTGTGGCGGCAGTGAATCGGATTCGGGTTCATCCAATAAATTGGTCATTTACAGTCCGAACAGCGAAGAAATCATCAAGACGATCATCCCAATGTTTGAAAAGAAGACAGGCATTACGGTTGAGCTCGTAACAGCCGGTACAGGCGAAATTGTTAAGCGTCTACAGTCCGAAAAGAAAAATCCTTACGCGGACGTTATGTTCGGCGGCTCCATGGCGGGCTACCGCGAGCATGCTGACCTGTATGAGCCTTACGTATCTCCAGAAGATGCGAACTTGATTGAAGGCCATCGCAATAAGACAGGGTTCGCAACTCCGTTTGTTTCAGACGGCAGCGTGCTGCTCGTGAACAAGAACCTGATCGGCGATATCAAAATTGAGGGTTATGAAGATTTGCTCAATCCGAAGCTGAAAGGCAAAATTGCATCCGCTGACCCGGCAAGCTCCAGCTCCGCCTTCGCTCAGCTTACGAACATGCTGAAAGCTATGGGCGGCGACTATGAAAATCAAAAGGGCTGGGATTATGTCAGCAAGCTGATTGAGAATCTCGACGGCAAAATTGCAAGCGGCTCTGGTGCGGTTCATAAGAGTGTCGCAGACGGCGAGTACATCGTTGGCTTGACATACGAAGATCCTTCTAGCACATATGTCAGAAACGGTGCACCGGTAGAAGTCGTGTATCCGAAGGAAGGCGCAGTATTCTTGGATGCAGCATCCGCCATTATTAAAGACGCACCACACATGGAAAATGCGAAGAAATTTATCGACTTCATCCTGTCCAAGGAAGCGCAAGATGCATTCGGCACGCAATTGACGAACCGTCCGCTTCGCAAAGATACACAGCTCGGCGACTACATGACGCCACTCGACAAGATAAACATGATTGACGAAGATACAGACTACGTGAGTGCACATAAATCTGAAATCGTAGAGCGCTACATCTCTGTATTCACAAGCAAATAATCGGTTTTCAGAATCAAAATATGCGTGTCAAAAAGTCCGGTTCTCAGCACCACTTTTGATTATCGGACTTTTTGACTACCTATAAAAAGGTTAGGTGACAACAATGAGCGTAACAATAAAAATAAAAGACCTAGTCAAGAAATACGGCGATACGACCGTCATCCCAGAGTTGTCCTTGGAGATCAAGAAAGGCGAATTCTTCACGCTTCTCGGTCCTTCCGGGTGCGGAAAAACGACACTTCTGCGCATGATTGCTGGCTTCAACAGCATTGAAGGCGGAACAATCAACTTCAACGAACGCGTCATTAATCAGGTTGAGCCAGGCAAGCGGAATATCGGGATGGTGTTCCAGAGCTATGCGATCTTCCCTCACCTTACCGTTAAGGGAAATATTGCGTTCGGTCTAGAGAACCGGAAGCTGTCCAAGGCCGAAATCAACGACAAAGTAGAAGATATCCTCAAGGTCGTACAAATCGAGCAATATAAAGATCGCATGCCGAAGAACCTGTCCGGTGGCCAACAGCAGCGCGTCGCGCTTGCCCGTGCAATCGTCATCCACCCGGATGTACTGCTCATGGACGAACCGTTGTCCAACCTTGATGCGAAGCTCCGCGTCGATATGCGGAACGCGATTAAGGAAATTCAACGCGAAGTCGGCATTACAACGGTGTATGTAACACACGATCAGGAAGAGGCTATGGCTGTATCCGATCGCATCGCCGTTATGAAGTCAGGCGTCATTCAGCACTTGGGCACACCGCAGGAAATCTACCAACGTCCAGCCAACGTATTCGTAGCTACATTCATCGGCCGCACGAACATTATCGAAGGCAGCTTAACGCGTCAGGGCGACAACTATAAGGTGAACTTCGGTTCCGGCTATGCTGAGGAGCTTCCTAACATTCAGCTTCCGGCTTCAGCGAAGCAAAATGAATTGAATGTCAAAATCTCGGTTCGACCAGAGGAATTCGTCATTACTGAGGATCAGACGGGTATGAAGGCAACCATCGTACACAGCGTCTTTTTGGGTCAGAACACGCATTACTTCGTCGATCTGGAATCCGGTCAGCGCGTGGAAATTACACAGGAATCGAAGACAACACAGATTCTTGATCCTGGCCAAGTCGTTCATTTGAAGGTGAAAAAGGAAAAAATCAATGTATACGATGCTGCAGGTGAATTGAACTATACAAGGGGCGGTCAACTATGAGGGGGACGCGCAAACGATTTGACGTCTGGACTAACATTTCGTTCCTGATATTTGGTTTCTATCTTTTGTTCCTAGCCTTGCCTTTGTTTACGATGCTGTTCAAAAGCTTTTTCAACGGTACAACAGGCGATTTCTCACTCGCCTACTTCGTGAAGTTTTTCAGCAAGCCGTATTACACCAATGCACTATTCAACAGTATTAAAGTTACCGTCAGCGTAACCGCCCTTGCGGCGCTCATCGCAACACCGCTAGCCTATATAATGGCTACCGTTAAGATTAAAGGGGACTCAACGATTCGGATTTTGATTCTGCTCTCGTCCATGTCGGCCCCATTCATCGGTGCTTACTCTTGGATTCTTCTACTCGGAAGAAACGGCGTCATTACCAAATTCGTCAGCAATACATTTGGCTTCCAAATGCCTGACATATATGGATTTACCGGTATTTTAGTTGTCTTGACCCTGCAAATGGTGCCTCTTATCTTCATGTACGTATCCGGGGCACTCAAAAATGTGGATCAATCGCTTATGGAAGCAGCAGAGAGCATGGGCTATAAGGGCATCAACAAGATGCGCAAGGTACTGCTCCCGCTCATCACACCAACCCTGCTCGCAGGCGGTCTGCTCGTGTTCATGCGCGCGCTGGCTGACTTCGGTACGCCGATGCTGATCGGTGAAGGCTACAAGACCGTTCCTGTCCTGATCTTTACCGAGTTCATCAGTGAAGTCGGCGGCGACGACGGCTTTGCTGCCGCAATCAGTGTCATCGTTGTATTGTTCGCAACAGCAGTCTTCCTGATGCAAAAGTTTATCGCCAATCGCAAATCCATCACAATGAGTGCTTTGCACCCGCTTGAAGCGAAGAAGAAGAAAGGCATCGGCAACATCGCGGCGCATGCTGTCATCTATCTGTATACGTTAATCGCGCTGCTGCCGCAATTGTACGTCATTTATACTTCATTCTTGAAATCGAACGGCCGCGTCTTCGTTGATGGCTTCTCACTGCAAAGCTATCAGAATGCTTTCAGTAGCATCGGTGGTGTCATTACGAACACGTTCATCCTAGCTATCGTGTCGCTCGTCATCATTATCCTGCTTGCGATTCTGATTGCTTACGTAACCGTTCGCAGAAAGAATGCATTAACGAACACAATCGATATTTTCACGATGTTCCCTTACATCGTTCCTGGTTCTATCTTAGGTATCGCCTTGTTGATTACGTTCAACGATAAGCCGCTGGCACTGAGCGGAACAGCATTCATTATGATTATCTCGTTCGTCATTCGGCGTTTGCCTTATACGATTCGTTCCAGTGCAGCCATTTTGCATCAAATTAACGGCGGTATTGAGGAAGCCGCAATCAGCTTGGGCGCTTCCCAGATGAAAACATTCTTCAAGATTACACTGCCGATGATGCTCGCGGGCGTTGTCTCTGGTGCAATTCTAAGCTGGATCACAATCATTACTGAATTAAGTACCTCGATCATCTTGTATACAGGTAAGACGAAGACCGTTACGGTAGCCATTTATACCGAAGTTATTCGCGGTAACTATGGCGTGGCAGCAGCACTATCTACAATCCTGACCGTCATCACAGTCATATCGCTGCTCGTCTTCCTGAAGTTGTCCGGACAAAAAGAAGTCTCCCTATAAGAGAGGAAATTCAAAAAGTCCGCCTTTGATCACGAAGTTGCACAGGAAGTAACTCGGTACTGAAAACCAAACTTCTTGAACAACATATTTGAATGCTTCATCCACACCAAGTCGGTACCTCATCTGGAGGGCCGGCTTGGTTGTATTTGGATGATCTTCTTTCAACAACGAACCAGTATAATATGGAATGAAAGGGCTTACCGACACTGGAGGGAGACATGGAACAGAAGAAGATTCGCACCTTCAAGGAGTCAACCCGTCACTTATTTCAGCTGTATGCGGTGATTCCATTTTTGATTTTGATTGTGCTGTTTTTCATCTTTACGATCATTAACGGAAGGATGAATTTGACGCAAAAAACGACGGAGGCCGCCGAGTCGATCAGTAAATCTATGGCGGAGGTGTTTCAACAGTATCACGAGGAAATCAATCGGATGGCTATCTCACCTGCCGTGACGAAATATGTGACTACACGCTTAGGCAGCGACAAGGTGTATTCCGAATTCTATGACTTCAATAATCGGCAAAAGGTGAAGAGCATCTTCCATATCGTCGACACGGACGGCATCTTCCGAGCCAGCTCCGATTCGCCGGATGCACTCTACAACAGCTTCGCCTTCGGCAATCTCATCAACCGGATTGATCAGAAATCCGGCAACACGCTGACTGAAATGAACAGCTTCCGCTATTCCCATGATCGCGACACAAGCTACACGTTCGGCAAAGCGATCGTCAAGGATGAGCAGACGATTGGCTATATCATCTACCAGCTCTACGAATCTGACATGCAGAAGCTCATTTTCGAACAGAACAATGAGATTGCGATGATCACGGACGAGCATAACACGATCATTGCCACTACCAGCAATGTCACCAAGGGCGTATTGAACAAATTCAGTCCTAAGCTGGACAAGCAAGGACATGTTCTGTTGAACGACGGTACGTACTACATGTATACCAAGCGCATACCGGGCACACCGATTCAAGTGGTCACGCTCAATTCCTACAAGTCAGAGCAATACACCTACTACACGGTGTCTGTCTTTATTCTCGCTGCCAGCCTGCTGCTGTGGGTCATCATTCATTTCCTATCGAACAAAATGTCTGCCCGCAATTCTGAATCCGTCGATAAATTAATTCTGGCCTTGGCCCAACTTCGCGAAGGGAATTTCAACGGCTATGTCGATATTCACACGAATGATGAGTTCGAGATACTCGGCGATGAGTACAATGTGATGCTGGATCGGTTGAAGGAATTGATGATGAAAAATAAAGAGCTGTCCGAGCTACGCACGATTATCGAGGTCAAGCAGCTGCAATCGCAGTTCCATCCGCATTTCATTTTCAACGTTTTGGAGACGCTGCGATACGCCATTAAGATGGACGCCAATCAAGCGCAGCAAATCGTTATTCTGCTGTCGCGACTGCTGCGATACAGCATCGGCAATGATCGGAGCGTTCAGCTTAAGGATGACATGAATTATGTACGGGATTATTTGAAGCTGCAGCAAATCCGGTTCAATGAGCGGTTGGAATACCGCATTACCGTCGAAGAGGAAACCAATCATGTATACGTACCTAAGCTGCTGCTGCAGCCAATCATTGAAAACGCTATCAAGTATGGTTACCAAAATCAAAGCAATGTGCTTATCGAAATCCGCATCTACCCTTCTGACGGGAAGCTGATGCTGGAGGTATGCGACAACGGACAAGGCATGGACGCGGAGACACTGCTGAAGGTGAACCGAATCCTACACAGCCAAAACAATACGACACAGCATATCGGGCTCTACAATGTTCACCGCCGCTTAGTGCTGCTCTACGGCGAGGAATCCGGCATCCACATCAACAGCAAGCAAGGGACTGGCACTTGTATAACACTAACAATTCCTTACGAATGGAGTGAAGACGATGTTCAAGGTTCTGCTAGTTGAAGATGAAGATATGATACGCAGAGGCATACGCTTCAGCATTGATTGGCTGCAGTATGATTGCATCGTGATGGAAGAAGCGCTGAACGGACAGGACGGTTATGAGAAAATTTGCGAGCTGAAGCCGGATATCGTCATCACGGATATCAACATGCCCATTATGGACGGCATCTCCATGATTCGCGAGGGTTTGCAGCAGCATACGTTCAGCAGCATTATTATTTCCGGCTATAATGAGTTCCATCTTGCCAAGCAGGCACTGCAATTGGGGGTAACCGAGTTCCTCGTGAAGCCGCTGGAGGATGATCAATTGATCGCCGCCCTAGAATCGGCCAAGACGAAGGTCGATTTGCAGCGCAAATATGAGGTCATTTCGAATCATCCGCAAGAAACCGAAGAGATACTGAACAGCAAATTTATGGAGAAAGAAACGAAGACTTCGAAGTATGTATCGCAAATGATCGCGTACGTGCAGGAGAATTATGCGAAGAAAATCAGCATCCACGATCTTGTGGAGCAGCTCGACTTGAGTGCCTACTACTTAAATCAGAAATTCAAAGCTGAGACGAGCTATACGTTCAACGAATTCCTGAATCGCTATCGTATCCAAAAGTCAATCGACCTGCTGAAATCAGGCGACAACAAAGTTTACAACATTGCTCACGATATTGGCTTCAGCGACTACAAGTACTTCATCAGCATTTTCAAAAAGTACGCCCACGTCACGCCGAGCCAGTATCAAGAATTCTATGGCAGTTAGGCTGAATCAAAGAATGACGAATAACAAGCAAAGAAGCAGCGCATGCCGTTCTTACAGGCACGCGCTGCTTCTCTTCCACTCAGGAGAGAGTGATTCAGCCAGCTCGGAATTGCTACGTGCAAACCATGCTAGAAAAAGAGGTGTTCTCTCATTTTTTCATTTAGATGTTGTAATCACATTTTGAAAATTGCTGATGACTCTAATAAAAGTGCACGTTTCTGTCTAACGAACCATACCCTTTATCCTTTATTACTTACTGCTTGTGCTCTTTGCGCCATCCGACTTTGGCCCATTCGCTTTTTTAGTACCTTTGCTTGTGTAAGGTTTTGGTTTGTTTTTTGCTCTTCTTTCACTAGCTTGCCATCTAGTCCAACCCTTTTTATCCGTTCCTCTACCTGTTCCGCCCTTACCCTTAGCTTTGCTCATATAATCACTCCACGATTGTTTGTATATAGAGTTCCCTGTACCTGGGTGGTTTTAATCCTTAATCCTTAATTTGCGACCTAAGAGCTAACTATATCAAAGCTAAGCATTAGAATCAAAGTTCTCTCGCCATTGAAATATATGGAAGTGATACGTAATAATAACCCTGTCAAAGGTAGTTCTTATTTCATAGCCTGCCAACTTTTAAAATCATGAACAGCAAATCCAGCATAGCTCATATAGCGTGTTAATTGGTTATGGGCGGCTTGCAGTTCCTTTTCCATCGTTTCGCTGCTCATGGAGTAGAATGATGTCCGTGGACCCTCCGAACTTTTTACTGTCTCCACGGCAATGACAATTTTCTTTTTCAGCGTGGAAGCTTCTCTCAGCATCGCCTGCGCATTTTCCACGATCCCATTTTTGCCTAACGCATGATTGCGATAATTCATGATTACCAGGCAATCGAATTTTTCCAAAAGCCATGCGCTCATGCTGTAATCCGTCCCCGGCACTTTGATCGTATTCAGCCAATACGGAACGTCCATCGTAATTTTGAGATCGTTCTCCTTGGTTTCCTTCTCGATCAGTCGCAAGTTGTCCATCCAGCCTTCCAAAAGCACCTTATTGTCTTTCTTCCATTCGCTTAAGCGGTAAGGCTCGATATCGAAATGTAGTCCCGCAAACCTTGCCTCCGCTTCGACGGACGCATTGTAGGCGTTGACCCAAGCAATGAATTTTTTTATTTTATCCTGGTTTTTCTTATAAGCCCATTCGGGTCGTCCCTCTAGTGCCTCTACTTGAATCCCCTGTTCCTTGGCGCTGCGAACAAAGCTTTCATAGATCGCCGGGGCCATATCAGTATTAATTTGAAGGTAGATGGTAGTCACATTGCGCTCTTTAGCCAAGCTTATCGCCTTGTCTGAATCCCTTACGATCACTTGGCTGTCCCATATCCATGTCCCCTTCGGCACATTGCTGACGGCCGTCATGATGCTGACCTGATTCTGCTTCGGCTGCCATTCCACTTGAGCATGAAAGGCCTCGCTAATGAAGCGCAGCGGAACCATGGTGCGTCCGTTTTTGACCAGAGCGCCCCCACCGAATGTTACGGTTTCCCCGTTTACAATGGCATGATTTTCTCCAAGCCCCAGCGCAATCGTATCATTTTTATAGGTAAATAGGATCTGGTTCTGCGGCCTGTTCCACTTCACTGTTGCGCCAAGCTTCTCGGACACGAACTTGGCAGGAACCATAGTCAGGTTGGTAGCAGCGTCCACATAAGGGAGTTCGTCCGGGAAGGCTACTTCCCTTCCATCCACCTCGACTCGAAGTGAAGAAGCATAGACGTTAGGAATATTGAATCCAACACTCATCCCTATACATATAACTGTCATGTACAAAAGCAATCTCTTCATATGATATATGACCTCGGCTTTTCTCTTTGTAGTTCTGACATACAAGGAGATTATAAAGTGCAGAGCAATTGGCAACAAGACCCATTTCTGTATGGTGCATATCACCTAAGGTCCTAGGATTGAAGTTGAATTTGTGATTGGGATACAATGAGGAAATCTATTACCTTGCTAGGAGGCGTACATATGGTACCGCAACGAGTAAGTCTTCTCACGATTGGCGCATATCATCTGCCTTCCCTGAGAGCCTTTTATCAGCGGTTAGGATGGGCAGAAACGGAAATAAGTTCGGATGAATATGCCGTATTCAAGACGTCAGGGGTTATTCTCTCACTGTTCCCAATTGAGAAGCTGGCGGAAGATGCAGGAGTTGAAGTGCCGAAGCAGACAAATGTATTCCGTGGAGTCACGTTCGCTATCAATGTCGATGCCCCTGAACAAGTCGATTCCACCATTGAGCAAATTAGACTTGCAGGTGCACGCATTCTCCGCGAACCGAGCGATGCCTTCTGGGGAGGAAGAATTGCTTACTTCGCAGATCCGGAGAACAACTATTGGGAAGTCGCTTGGAATCCAGATTCCGTGTTTGACGAGCGAGGGGCAATGTTGACCTTTTAAAAGAAGCAGGGAGTTCATCAGCGGATGAACTCCTTTTTTACTAGCTTTTATGGGGACTGATACCTTCATCATTTCATTAAAGGATGAATCCTAAATTGGCAACCACTTACTCATAGTATCCTTCTGTTGACTTACGAAATCCCTTAAACTGATTGGCATCATGCCCGTACCATACTTGGGAGTTTGTTCGTGTGGCAAGCGTGCGGATACGATCTACCGTATTCCGGTATCCAACCGAGTCATACAGATTGCCTGGCGGTCTCACCGGTGGACCATAGCTCTCCGCCGTATAAATGGTATCGGAAGCAAGGATGATCCCACCCGTTTCCGGCATGTTGATATGCAAGCCCAGCATGCCCCAAGCATGCCCGCTTCCGAAGTTCAGCAGCGTAATGCCCTCGGCCAATTCCAGTTGATCCTCTGTCCGCTTGATCGTTTTCCACTGTAGGTTATTCTTGATCCAAGCATCGATGTCGGCCCATATGTAGCCCCCTTCTTTTTCGTTGCGGGCATATGTTTGCAAAGCTCCGTTCAGTTCGTCCTCGTGAACGATAATGGTCGCGTTCGTAAACAACTCCAGACATCCTGCATGATCCAAATGCAAATGAGAAGCCACGACATATTTGATATCCTGAGGAGATACGTTCAACTGTTCCAGTCGATTATGCAGATAACATTCCTCACTGGCTTTCCACGGAAAAAGCATTTGTATCGATTCAGCCCACCGGCCCTCCTTGCCCATTCCATTCGGATTGCAAGCTGTATCGAACAAAATCTTGCCTTCTGGATGATCAATTAACACCGTATAGACAGGAAACTCCACAAATTCGGTCGCCGCATTCGGATTCAGAACCGTAGCCGGATTATGCATGGCAAGCAACCAGTTCTTATCCATGCTCATACGGCCATTATCCATCACATACAGCTTTGGACGAGCCTTGATCACATTTGTCATCTTCATTTCCTCCCATTAAACAGCTAAGTTTTCACCTACATGTGTTTTCATTCGAAGTCCCTATTACTTTATGACTAAGAATGACGCCTATTCCGTTGATATAGACATACAATAATATATTTTATAAACTAAAATTACAAAAGTAGGCACTTTTTGGTGTCCAGGATACTTCAAGGTGCATAGGAGGGAGATCATTTGACATCTTCACCCACAACAAAGCACCCTGACATCTCGTTGGCAGGGTGCGGCTATAGCAGAGTACTTGAAATCATTTCGAACAAATGGACTTCACTCGTCATTTATGCATTGGAGAACGGAAGCATCCGATATGGGGAAATGGGAAGGAGAATCGAGGGGATCTCCAAAAAAATGCTGACGCAGACAGTACGGAAGCTGGAACGGGATGGGCTGGTTCAACGACATATTACACCAACCGTGCCTCCAGCCGTTGAATACTCGCTAACGCCCCTAGGCGAATCCTTGCTTCAGCCAATGAAAGAGCTGAGGCAATGGGCAAGGGCTCATTATGCAAGTGTCGAAGCGTCAAGAGCTGCGTATGATCTGGCGAATGAAAAAGCCCCTCAATCTTCCACAAATTAAAGTTATATAAATTATTGCTGGAAGATTCGTAAGATAAAGATATGAAAAAACAAGCATAATGACATTCCATCTCCTTCGGAATATCATTATGCTTGCTCTTTGTTAGTACCCTTACCCTTTAACAGCAGACATTTCTCGATGACCCGTTCAAGTAGTTCTGCCGTTGTTTCTCATAAATCTGCGTCTTTAATGAAAATAATCTTAACTCCAATCACCTGAGTCTGCCCGTTGACGGCATAATACACCGCATAAGCTCCATCGCCAAATCCTGTGCGAGAAACTACTCCACCATCCAGCACACCGGCCTCTTCACCGCTCCCTGTAATATCGCAGCAAGCGTAATACCATTCGCTGTCCGTATCATTGGGTTCTGTACTATCTGTATCGGCATCGGGAATTCGATATTTGCTTGCGTCAAAGATTCCGGCCTGTCCGCTATCTACACCTACAATGAAGTTCCCTTTCACCCATTCAAGGGTCTCCAGCTTATCGGCAACCGAGCTATGACAAGCAATGAGCTTGGCACAAGCTTCTCCCCAATCTTGAACCTCCGTCTTGCTTACATATGCGCTCCATGCTCCATTCAGCACATCGTCCAGCACACCCATAATGATCGTATTCTCATTCAAGTCATAGCATGGATCGGATACAACCAGTTTCCCGGAGGTGATTTCAAATTGCCCTAATGATTTGTACATCGTTTCTCCTCCCTCAAATTCCTCTGTATGTATATTGTTATTACGTCATATATTCGATACTTGATAGGCGTATCCTTTTCAAAAGAAAATGAGGAAATCTCAGTTGGAGATTAACTCTTTCGTCCTTTCTATTCCTTCTTTTTTCTCCTCTTATGCAACCTAAACACAAAGAACCCGAGAGGAGCACGCTTTATCGTGTCACCACTCGGGTTCATAGGCTTGCAGCCTTCATGTTATGCAATATTATTGGAATGTCGTAATAATAAGCCAGATATTGAGAATCGTTAATACTACGGAAGTGACCCAGGCGAGAATAACGACCCATAATTTATTTTTAAATTCGCCCATCAGTTTCTCATCGCTCGTAAAGAGGGTCAAAGGAATGATGGAAAACGGCAATGCGACGCTTAGAAATACTTGTGAATAGATCAATAATTTCTCGACTACAGATTCCGTACTCCCGAACACCAGGATACATACTACGACGGGAATAATGGCAACAAGACGAGTAATCATCCGTCTAGCCCACATCGGCATTTTCATATGAATGAAGCCTTCCATAATGATCTGCCCGGATAAGGTTCCTGTAATCGTTGAATTCTGGCCTGATGCCAGCAGGGCGACGGCAAACAGTACGCTCAGTACAGGGCTGGCAATCGCACCGACAATCGAGCTGTCATTCAGTGCACGGTATAACTGCCCCAGTGTATCCAAGGAGCCACTGTAACCGAAGAACAAGGATGCACCTAGAATAAGCAGTAAGCAGTTCACCACAAACGCGACAGTTAGCTGTATATTGGAGTCGATCGTCGCAAATTTGACTGCTTCTTTGAGTGATTTCCGATCTCCACGATCATACTGGCGTGCCTGCACAATCGACGAATGCAAATATAAATTGTGCGGCATTACCGTGGCGCCAACGATGCCTAGCGCGATAAATAATGCCCCGTCATTAAAAACGATCTCCGTTCTTGGGATGAATCCTCCAAGCATTTGAGCCACATCTGGTTGAGCGATAATGACTTCATACAGAAAAACAACAAGAATCGTTGCAATCAAGGTAACGACGATGGCTTCAATTTTCCGAAAACCAAACCGCGCTAATATCAATAGTAAAAATACATCAAGTACGGTAATAAATACACCGACGAGCAAAGGGATATTGAACAATAAATTCAGTGCCACCGCACTACCAATAACCTCAGCTATATCTGTAGCCATAATGGCCAGCTCTGTAATCATCCATAGGGCAAAGCCCCATTTTTTGCCCGTTTTCAACCGGGTTACTTGCGCCAAGTCCATTCCAGTTACAATTCCTAGCTTCGCAGACATGCTCTGCAATAGCATGGCAATCAGACTGGAGATGAGAATGACCGACAACAGCAAATAACCAAACTGCGCCCCACCCGCAATGGAGGTAACCCAGTTGCCAGGATCCATGTATCCTACTGCGACTAATGCACCCGGCCCTGAATAAGCTAGCAGCTTCCTCCAGAAACCTGCATCTTGAGGTATCGGAACCGTATTATTTATTTCCTCTAAGCTTGAGCCATTTTGTGTTTTGTGAAAGAATCTGCCTTTTCCTGACTCCATAATCAGCCCACCTTTTTTCCACTCCCAAAAATGTTTCTCTACATCAACTTTTAATCATTTTATACCTTTTTCTGAAAATTTCAAGTGTTAGACATGCTTCCTGCCACTCTTTTTATATGAAAAGGGCGGCCGTTCCCTGGTTCAATCCAGGGAAGCGACCGCCTCTTGATTCCTAACGATATGTTATTGTTATTTGACTATTAGCCTCGCACACACTCACACTACACGAGCATACCCGCAATGGCTGCACTCAGCAAGTTTGCCAGTGTTGCAGCAATGATCGCGCGGAAGCCCAGCTCAGCGAGATCCTGCCTGCGGGAAGGAGCTATACCGCCCAGTCCTCCAATAAGCAGCGCGATAGCCGCCAGATTGGCAAAGCCGCACAACGCAAAGCTGATGATGACTACGCTCTTCGGAGACAAGCTTGCAATCTCAGGCGCGAACGAAGTGTACGCGACGAATTCATTCAAGACGAACTTCTGCCCGATGAAGGAACCTGCTTGCAGTGCTTCGCTCCATGGAACGCCGATCAAGAAGGCGATCGGTGCGAACAGGTAGCCGAGAATTTGCTCGAGCGTCAATGCTTCAATGCCGAACACGCCGCCAACCCAGCCGATGATCATGTTCACTAGGAAGATGAGCGAGATGAACGCCAGAAGCATCGCTCCTACCCCGGCAGCAATTTTCAGACCGTCTGAGGCACCGCGAGCAGCAGCGTCGATCACATTACGGGACTCCGTATCCTTGACCATCTGAACCTTTTCCACTCGAAGATGGTGATCAGTTTCCGGCATCATGATCTTGGCCATCAACAAGCCGCCTGGTGCTCCCATGAATGCTGCCGCAAGCAAGTATTCGATCGGTACGCCGAGCATCGCATATCCGCCAAGGACGGAGCCGGATACGCACGCCAGCCCGCCGACCATAATCGCGAACAGCTCCGACTTGGTCATTTTCTCGATATAAGGCTTAACAACAAGCGGCGCTTCGGTTGGACCGAGGAAAATATTCGCTGCCGCTGACATGGATTCCGTTTCGCTCGTCTTGAGTACTTTAGATAGAAATCCGCCAATGATTCTTGTTGCCCACTGCATAATGCCGAGGTAATACAGAACTGCGATTAAGGAACAGAAGAAAATAATGATCGGCAGCACCTGCAGTGCGAACGTAAAGCCCGCCTTCTCTGCCCCGAGTATCCCGCCGAACAAGAACTGAATCCCCGCATTCGTGGAATCAATGATGCTCTGTACAACTTTGGATAAGTAGTTCAACATCGTCTTGCCGAATTCCCACTTCAGTACGATTAACGCAAAGATGAATTGAATCGCGAACGCGCCAATGACCGTTCTCGGGTTAATCGACTTGCGATTTTTAGATAATGCCAGCGCTATAACGAGAATGCCTAAAATTCCTAGAAGCCCCCAAATGTATTGCATATACAGATCCTTTCTTCATCGAGTCTATGGCCAAGATTGTAATACGAAAGGGTCGGATAGACCTCTTCATTTTCACTTGCATGAATTCGAATATTCTATGTTAGTTTATGGATTTTAATACATCAACTAGCATTCCCTTAAACGCATCGCGATCGATCGCTTCACATACACGAACATTGCGCGTACGCTCCAATCGATTGTTGATGTCGACTAGGCTGTAGCCTCTAGTCAGCTCGCCCACCGTCTCTACATCAACATGATAGAGATGAGAGTTCGTCATAATCGACTCATCTGCCGCAACTGCGGCCAGCAATGTATCTGGATGCGTCGTACCATTCAGACGGTGAACGGTCTTGTTGAAGCGCATGACGACCTTGTTCACGTCCTTGAAGAATTTCGCACCCTTTGTGCCGAGCTGCTCGATTTCCGCATGGTCGTTGTCGTCCATGATGGAATATTGCGTACACATTTCCCAGCCAACCATCGTGATTGGAATACCTGAGTGAAGCACGATCTTAGCCGCTTCTGGGTCAACATAGAAGTTGTACTCTGCCGTCGGCGTGATGTTGCCGAGCGCATTGTTCGTGCCGCCCATAATATACAGATGCGGGATTAACGGTATAATTGTCGGGTCCTTCTTGATCGCCATCGCAATATTCGTCAGCGGCGCAATCGCCAGCAGATGGATTTCCCCAGGATTGTTATGCACCGTATCAATTAAGAAATCAACCGCATGTCCAGTTGCAGGGGATTGAATCGCCTTTTCGAAAAAGGAATCGCCCATCCCGTCCTTGCCGTGAACATCCTCAACAGTACGATGCTCTTTATGGCCAAGTCCCATAAGTGGGCCTTCATATCCTTTGTACACCGGAACCTTGCCGCTATGTCCTGCAACTTGAACCGTATACAGTGCATTTTCCACCTGTTGATCGAACTGCACATTACCGCCTGTAATCATAATGCCTTCGACTTGGAAATAGTGAAGGGCCGTTAAGATCGCGATTGTATCGTCTCCTGCTGTGTCGGTATCAATAATGACGCGTTTCTTCTCTGACATTATGACTCCCTCTTCTCTGTTGCTTTTTTCGCTAGGTCTGTCATGTAATCGAAGAATGCATCGCGGTCTACATCGTATACGACCTGTACCGGACGACCGTCTGCCGTTTCTACCGTACGGCCTTGGCTAGCACCTTCGGTAATTACCTTGCTATTCACCGTCTGTACCTTCACAAGATCGCTCTTGCCAACGAAGGCAGTCGTTAATACATCCCACAGATAGTACGTCGAGTTCGTAGAGAAATGAACGAGCGGCGGCACCATTGCGTAGCATTGACCGAGGAAATCAACCCCGATATGCTTGCGCTCTGCAGCCCAGCGTTCACGAACATCCAATGTAAGCGGTACTTGGTTCGTGCTTTCCAGCGCTACGAGATCAATCTCGATTCCGCTCTCCCACACGCGAGCAGCAGCATCCGGATCCCAGAATACGTTCCATTCTGCTGTTCCATCATGCTCAGGCTCATGCACATTACCCGCTTCGCGGAATGTACCGCCCATCCATACAAGGCGTTCTACCTTCTCTTCAATTGTTGGATCCATATCTAATGCGCGAGCAAGATCAGTCAGCGGACCTGTGAATAATAAGGTCGTCTTGCCTTCCGTTGCACGCAGCGTATCAATAATGTGTTCATGTGCCGGCTTGTCCGCAACCGGAGTTACGACCTTGCCAGATTCATTCAAGAGCGGCAGAGCATCCACATAGAATGCATGCATGCGCCAGTCTTTCGGGAAAGGATTTTTCCCACGCGAATTAGACGCAGCTACATCTAGCCCGCCTGTTCCGAAGCGATCAATGATTTTACGGCTTGCAAACATCGCTGGTTCTAAGTAGCAATCCGCTGGAATAACGGATACACCTGTTAACTCAACGTTATCCATTTGCAATAACAAAAACAAAGAAATCAAATCATCAACGCCGCCATCGTGGTTAAAATAAATCTTTTTCTTCATCTTGTCTCCATTCCATACATCAACACTTCATGTGAAGTAAATGTATTCTATGTTATGTCCGTACAAAGTGTCGCAAAACCGAACAAACAAAAATGATTTTTATCGTATTATTCGGATTCCGTTATAAATAATACTAAATTTTCTTTTAAAAATATATAGTTAAAAGAAAAAAATATTCGATTCTAAAGTATTAATAGGGAGAATTGTCACTTATTCCTATCTAACAAACGATACTTCCTCTCCCCAGTCCCGTACATCCCTCGCTTATTGCAAAGAAATGTCCTCACCGCGAAGAGAGGACATCCGTACATGATCTATCATAATAGCTCATAAGCCCCTTAATGAACTTGGACACTAAGAGTGTATATGATTT
>NZ_BBYF01000007.1 GCF_001894745.1 Paenibacillus sp. NAIST15-1 | reverse complement strand
TCGTTTTTGTTCAACCACCCAATTATTCGTATTACAGGAATTCTAACGGCATATGTAGCAGGAGGGCCGGATATAGTCATCGCAGCCACACCATCATCAAAAAAGTCGCTTTTTGACGAATACATCTGATCTTCTGGACGGAAATAAACCGCATTGTTGCGAACGGCATCCACAGCCATTTTCATTGCTTTTTTCCAGCCATCCGAATTGATGAGCACCTTCTTCCCCTTCGGATCGAAAAGCTTTAAGCCTGAAGTATCGGCGATATCGAACATCAAATTGCCTGCATGGCCATTCGAAAAGTACAAGCCATGCACAGGACGGTTTCCATTTTTAACATTAGAAAATCTCGCTGCTAATTGCAGCACCTCTTCCCAGGTCATCTTGTTCGTCGGCGGATCAATTTGATTTTCCTTGAACAATTTTGTGTTATAGTACAGAGCTCCAATGCTTACTTGTGGAGCCAGCCCATACAGCTTCCCGTTGCCCAGATTTTTGATCGAATCGATAAGTCCCGGCATGAACTCCTCGATATTATAGCCGTCCTGCCGGATGGCTTCTTCAATGTCATAGAGTTTGCCGTCGGTGGCGAACTGCTTGAACATTCCGCTGTCCAGCATATATACATCTGCGTCCGTTTTTTCGAGCAGCTTCTTTACTTCCGCCTCGTATTCATCCGCGTGAATCATCTTCCCGAGATTTTTGAGCACCTGAACCTGCGGAATGACTTCGACTTCAATCTGCGGATATTTCATATTGAAGTACTTTCCGTAATCGCGGTAAAATGCGTCCTCATCTTGATAGACCAGCTTGATCTTGCTTGGCTTAATCGGTTCCAGTACTTCCTTCTTCCCCATGCAGCCGCCTATGAATGACATGACCAATACGAGTAGAACTGCAATTCTCCAACCTTTGTTCATATTTCTTACTCCCCCTCTCCATCTCCGTTTTTCTCCATTTCTGTTCTTTTCCTCGGGGCAGGAAATCGTCTCAGTTTTACTCTCCCAAGAAGCTTTCCTAATATATAACAATCCGGATCATGTGAAATGTGACGCATTCCGAAATTTATCGGGACAGAGAAGTACCCTGATCGGTGATCTGTGCACTTAACGCAAGTCAGTGGCACGTCATTCGGATGTTAATCTCAAAAAATAAGAAATAAAAAAAATCCGTCAAAGTCTGGACTTTAACGGATTTTTGGACATTCAGATCAGTTCTTGTACAAATTTGTGCATTCATTTGTAATTCTATTTTTAGACCGATAACGTCTAATAACACGCCAATCATGCTAGGCCATCTGTTAAAATATACACAGCGTTCTTATCGGCATCCAATGCTGCTCTCATTATCGTTTCTTTGCCTTTAACGAAACTGTAATCTTTATTTGTGTTGTCCCATTTCACTTCATATTCCGCAATATCGATATTGAATAATTCCTTGGCAAGTGGAGCGACCACTTCCTTTGCATCTTTTGCCGTAATCCTTTGGTCGGTCGTTTCTTTTTTTCTTGTATTATGAAATACGTTCACAATCTTTCCCTTTTTTGCATCCATCTCAAGAGATACATCGTTATCCTTAAGTATCAACCTATGGTAATTTTCTCCGCTAGAAACAAGCAACGCCTCTGTTACATTCAAATCATGATCGAAAGCCGTTTTCATCGTTTTTGCTGCTGTTTCCAGCCATTTCGAATCGAGTTCTTTCTTGGCAAGCTTTATTGTAACCTCACTGACAAAATCTGTTCCACTCCTCCATACTGCCTGAAAACCTTTCCCTGTCAAGGCATACGCAAAATGATCTTTTAGTTTCTCTTTTTTTCCATCATAAGGCCGCATTAGAATCGCTTCTTTATCAAGGACGTATGTTTTCTTTTCGTATGCCTTTTTCAGTGCTTTCAGCACCTTCTCCTGAGTCTCTTTGCTAATTTTATCAAGTGGAACCGCTCCGTCTATCGACCATACTCCTTCTTTATCATTAAAGTAGACAGTGTACTTACCATCTACCGATGTAACTTTCGCCTCTGAACCGCCCAATGACTCGGCAACATTCTGCAGCTTAATCTCTTTCCCAGCAAATTGATTTACCGCTTTTTGCAATTTGACGGCCATCGTTTTGTCAATTTGAACCTTCTTATTATTCGTTTGCTCCTGCTCATGCGCTGACTCAGCTCCTGCAGGAATTGGGCCTGCCACTGTAACCAGCATACTCGACACGATTATAGCTGCTAGAATTGTTTTGTTTGCATTCATTTTATTTCCTCCAAAGTTTCATATTTAAACCTCCCTTTTATGCTAACATTGAGCATCTAATACACAACTTAACATTCAATGAATAAAATTTAAGAATAAAATAAGAAATAAATTGCCACAATTCGTCATTTATTTCCCATTTTTGCCGTGCAATCGTTTATCTTCTTGTAGTTCATGCGCAACCCGAAGCGCTTCTTGGCCCTTCATCTGCAGTTCATTCACCGCCTCATCCACCGATTTCTCATTGTCAATAATGGCCTGCAGCGCCTCATTCAGCATTGGCCGGAAAGAACTGCTATAGTCATCAGGAACGTTATTGTTGCCCCACAGCGCATCAAATACGGACAGTTCCTTCGGTTTCAATGTATAGAATGCTCCCGTGCTTCTGCCGTCCAATTCCTTGAAATAATCCGGTCTGGAAGGAATGGTAGGGATCATGCCAACAGTCGTACGAGATGCCACCTTGGCCATTTCCGTTCCGTTTATAAATTTGACCAGTTCCCACGCGGCCTCCTTATTGTCGGAGTCAGCTGCGATCGCATAAATTTCGCGAATGGTTATATTTCCGGTTTCATCGGGTGTCGCAGGATCGACCGGAGTTGTCACGACATCCCAATTGATTTTCTCTGCTTTCTTATCCCTTAAATGCTCCAAATCCCACGGTGTTCCCAGCTTCATTGCAGCCTGACCTGTGAAGAAGAGTCCTTTCCCCGGTTCAATGGGCTGAGGATCTTTCGTCGCCGGTCGAGTATACAGTGCCTTGCTCCGCACCGCATCCGTCGCCTGCTGGATGGCCTCCTTCCAACCCTCCGAGTTGATCAACAGCTGCTCTCCCTTGGCATCGAACATCCTCAAGCCAGTTGAGGAAGCAATCGAATACATCATGCTGTCTGCTCCGCCATATTCTTGGGCTAACGCATACAAAGGCTTATCTTTACTACCGGCATTCGCTACTCTCGCGGCCAGTTCGAAAAATTCCTTCCAGCTCATTTGATTTCGAGGAGGCTCAATATTGTGCTCCTTGAATAAATCACGATTGTAGTATAATACAGTGGTATCTATAGTGGGGGAGAGTCCGTACAGTGTCCCCTTGCCCATTGCTTTGAGCCTGTCGGTAAGACCTGGCATGAACCCTTCTACATCATAACGATCTCGCTTAATGACTCCATCAATCGCATACAGCTTGCCGCCTTGGGCAAATTCTTTGAACGATGTCTCATCCAGCAGCAATACATCGGGCTTATACTTGTCCAGCAGTTTCTGCGACTCTGTCTCAAAATCAAAATCAGGATCTCCGAACTTGGAGTACAACTCCGATTTACTCACCACTTCAACATTAATATCAGGCTGCTTCAGTTTGAACAGTTGTCCATAATCACGATTGAATGCACTTTCATCCTGATAGACGACTCTAATTGTACCTTTGACCTTATTGACGGACTCTCGTTCCGATTCTCTACCAAAACAACCACTTACCAATGACATCATAATGAGAAGCATTATCCCCATTTTCCAGCTAGTTCGTACTTGCAATTCCCTCTCCCCTTGCTTCGTTATGTATATAGCTCTGCATATCCGGGAACCAGAATTGAGATTCCCTTACGATTTCTTCGCTGCCGCTTCACGCGCTTTTATTAATGCTTGCTGCCCCTTCATTTCCAGCTCTGCGAGGGCTTCATCTATCGTTTTCTGTTTATCTATGATCGCTTGCATTGCTTCTGATAATAACGGGTCGAACAGGTCATTAAACCCGTGAGGAATGTTCTTATCTTCCAGCAGTCCATTACCTTGTTTCGGCTTCAACAGATAGAATGGCTCCGTGCTTCTGCCTTCCAGATCCTTAAAATAGCCTGTACGCGTAGGCAGCTTCCCGTTATTCCCCAGCGTGGCGACCTGAGCCATGTCCGTTCCATTTATGAATTGGATAAATTCCCATGCTGCCCGCTTATTTTCAGAATTTGCGGATATCGCATAAATTTCTGACAAATGCACATAGGCAGATTCATTCGGGTTGGCCGGATCGACTGGTGTCGTAACAATACCCCAATCGATCTTCGGCGTTTTTTCATACATCGGAACTTCTTTCAAACGAACAGTGAACCAGGACTCTTGAAATGTCATCGCGGCTTTTTCTTGATGAAAAGGCTCGTAAAAACGATCCCTGCGCTCATTGTTTGCGTCTTGCTCTGGTATGTACACGGACTTATTGCGGATTGCATCCGCAGTCAACGTTATAGCTTCCTTCCAGCCCTCGGATTGAATCAGCAGTTTCTCTCCTTTATTGTCAACCAGACGGAGCCCAGAGGCAGCCGCAATATCATACAACAGCTTCTCCGGTTTCTCCGTTTGATACAGTCCATATATGCCTTCGTTCGCAAATCTGCCCGCTAGATCCAACAATTCTTTCCAGCTCATTTGATCTCGCGGCGGTTTGATATTGTATTGTTTGAACAGTCCACGATTGTAATACAACACAGGTGTTTCGAAATAAGGCGCCAATCCGAACAGCTTCCCGTTCCCCTTCTCTTTCAGCCTATCGATAAGCCCTGGCATGAATCCGTCAATATCATATTTATCCTGGTTAATGACCATATCGAGGTCATACAGCCTCCCATCCTGGGCAAAGGCTTCGAACATGCTTTCATTCAACAGCAATACATCAGGCTTATACTTCTCTATTACTCTCTTCTTTTCTTCATTTAATTCAAAGGAAGAATTCTGCTCGGATTGTTCAAATAACTCATCCTGAGCAATCACTTCAACTTCAATATCCGGATATTTCATTAGAAATAAATTCCCATAATCCCGATTGAATGATTCCTCATCCTTATATACGATCTTAAGCTTCCCTTTGCCGTCTTTCAGCGGCGCCATCTCTGAATTTCCGCCAAAGCATCCGCCCAATAGTGACATGATTGTCAGCAATAGGAGTACAAGTTTATATTTACTATGCATAATTCGCTCGCTTTCCCCTTTTTATTGTCGTTCGGACATGATGTATATGTGGAGTACATTGCCTTATCGCTACCTATCAACGATTCCTTATTTTCCAGTTTCGCTGCGTGCCTGCATCAGCACCGCTTGTCCTTTTTCCTCCAACACGGCGGCTGCTTCATCAACCGTTTTTCGATTCTCAATCACAGCCTGCATTTCTGCTCGCAGCGGCTCTACGAACATGCGGAAAAAGGGCTCCGGAACATGAGCGTTCCCCCATTTTTTCGCTGTTTCCCTCACTTTTAGCATATAGAAGGCTTCTAGACTTTTTCCGTCGTATTCCTTCAAAAATCCTGTCCGCGACGGCAATGTCCCGTTATATGTTTTGGACTTGGATTTCGCCATGTCTGCACCGTTTACGAACTTGACCAGCTCCCAAGCTGCCCGCTTATTGGAAGAAGCGGCTGATATGGCGAAGATTTCACGTGAAGTTATATTCACGGACTCATCATTTGAATGCACGGGCATGGTTGCGATGCCCCAACTCATTTGGATACCGTTCTGCTTGAGCGACAGCATGAGATCTGGCGAACCAAATATCATGGCCGCTTCTTTGTTCATAAAATGTTTGTTGCTGCCATTCGAATTTAGAATCACCGACCCGCTGCGGACTCCTTCCGTGACGAGCTTCATGACGCTTTTCCAGCCGTCCGTATTGATGAGCACTTGTTCTGCCTTCTCGTCGAATAGCTGTAATCCAGAATCGAAGCCGATATTCAGTACCTCTCGTCCGGGATCGGAATAAGTTTCCTCCAAGCCGTACACGTGTCGGCCGCCACTGCCTTGACCCATAAATCTGTCAGCCAGCTCCAATAGCTCCTGCCAGGACATTTTATTTTTCGGCGGTTCTACCTGATATTCCTTGAACAAATCCTCGTTGTAATACAGGGCATGTAAGGTGACGTGCGGCACAAGACCATACAAATCACCCTTGCCTAACGCTTTGAGCTTGTCGATGAGTCCAGGCATAAACCCATTCAGATCGAAGCTATCTTGATGAATGGCTGTCTCCAGGTTATACAGCTTGCCTTCCTCAACGAAGGCTTTGAACATTTGCTCATCTAACAGCAATACATCAGGATTGTATGTATTCAGAAACTTCCTAGTCGCTTCCTCATAATCATTGACATTATTAAATTCGGTAATGAGCTTCGACTTGCTGATCACTTCCACGTCGATTTGTGGAAATTGTAATTTGAAGTATTTCCCGTAATCCTCATAGAATGATTCCTCATCGAGATAGACGACCTTGATTGTGCCAGCCTGAAGTGGCTCGAGCTTTTCTTTTTGTTCGGCGCAGCTGCTCAGCAGGGATAAAATCGTCAGCATGAAAATTCCCGTTCTCCATACCTTTTTCATAGATATTCTCCTACTCTCCTTCCAGCATATTTATCGCAAAGAACAGACCAGACGTTTACCAATAAGGGACTCATGTGTTTACTAGGAAGTTAAATTACTTGAGCGTGCTTTGTGACGTAATTGGTGTAATACAGCTTGCCCCTTCTCCTTTAATTCGGCAGCTGCTTGATCTACGGTTTTCTTCTCGTCAATGACCGCTTGCAGTTCTTCCGACAGGATCGGCTCGAAGGCGAGAAAGAAATCACGAGGTACATTCGGGTTGTCCCATATGCCGTCGGCCTTCTGCGGCTTCAATTGATAGAACGGCTCTGTTACTGTTGAATCAAAATCATTCAGATTGCCCATGCGCGTCGGCGCGTAGTCATAAACAAAGCGTTGGAAGTATGTCCCCATTGTTTCCTTGCCATTGATGAATTTGACGAATTCCATCGCAGCCTGCTTGTTATCAGAATCTGCTGCTACTGCATACACATAGGGCAGCTTCATATTCGCCTCTGCCAACTTCGGATTGCCAGGCGGCGACAGGACGCCCCATTTTTTGTGTAATTTTCTCTTATCGTCCGGCTGCATCACATCTTTATGAATAAAGGATGGATCACCGATTAACATGGCAGAATCCCCATCTAAAAAAATCCCATCATGGGTCATGTTGCGCTCTTTCGGATGAACGAGCAGCGCACGGCTTCTCACTGCTTCTGTCATTTTCTTTATGACATGCTTCCATCCGTCTGTATCGATCAGCAGCTTCTCCCCCTTCTCGTCGAACAAGCTCAGTCCGGAAGAAGAACCGATCTGGTACATCATCGCCGGGGCGGCGGAGTACGTATGATAAATGCCGTGAAAATCCCGCTTCCCCGAACCGGGATCGGAGATTTGTCCAGCCAGCTCCAGCACCTCATCCCATGTCATATTGCTTCGTGGAGGAGATATATGATGCTTCTCGAACAGATCCTTATTGTAAAATAAGACTTGTCTGTAGAAAAAGGGCGCTATTCCATACAGCTTCCCGTCTCCTCTGCTCTTCATTCGGTCGATCAGTCCAGGCATAAATTCGTTTAGATGAAAGCTTTCATCTTGCAGATCGGCCTCCATGTCATAGAGCTTCCCTTCCCGGGCGGTATCCGCGAACAGGTTCTCATCAACAACAATGACATCCGGCTTGTGCTTGTCTAGGAACTTTTTCTGCCCCTCGTAAAACTCATCGAGAGATTTTCCATCCTTGAACTTGGCGAACTCGTTCGTCTGGACAATAAATTCGATTTGATCCACTGGATAGTTCATCATTTTTATTTTGCCGATATCGACATAGTACGCATCTTCATCCTGATACAGCACCTTGATTTTGCTTGTCTGTATGGACTCGTCATGCTCTAGCGTCTTGCCGGCACATCCACTTATCAATGCGATTATCATAAGGAGTGTGATTGTGACTCTCGATTTCCCCATACTTGCTGCCTCTCCTTCCTCGCTCCTAAGACGCTATTCCTTTTCTAGCTCTATGGTGAACTCTAGCTCTTTCATATAATGTTTTTCGATTTTCCGGTCTTCTAAAGACTCATAATCATACAAAAAAGGCTTGATCGTAATCGACTTCGGTTTTTGCCGGAATGGCTCGAACATCAAATCCAATCCATAATCATTCGACTCTTCGTACTTATTAGCTAATCCTCCAAGTCCCGCATCTATCAGTCCTTTCGCCTTGTTCCCCTGATCATCGAACACGTCTGCACTGAACAGCAGGTTATCGCGCAGTCCAAAGTCTTTTTTCGGACCTATAAATTTATCGGGAACATGCTGCATTTCTCCTATTCCTCTCAGCATCACTCGTGTCGTGATTGGGGTTAACTCCAATTTCTCAAGCGACAGGCTAAGACCGTCATAGGATCTCGTGATATTCTCTGTAAAATTAATATTTTTCGTATTCTTCTTCACCGGAATATTGAACATGAACACCTCCCGAACTCCCGATAATGATACATTCATGCGGATATTGAACTCATCGGGTAGTGATTTCGGCTCGCTGCTGAGATTTCCATTTCTCGTTACGGAAGGTTCACTCCTACTTACTGAGAAACCAGAATCTGGGTCTCCAGGAGTTTGGTACATGCTTAAACTTAAGTCGTATGTTATCTCCTCAAGTGAAGAGTCTAAGAAACGAATTCGACGAATTACTCCCCTATCGTCCGTTAAAGAGGGACTGAATAGATAGGAAGATATGTTGTCTCCTTCACGCTCCCATGTAAAAGCCAAGCGGATGCCATCATAAACCATGTTTTTAATCCGAAGCGTTACCCCGTCATGGGTGATGGATTGATTGATTTTCGTAACCAGATTGTTATCAACCGCATAAGAAAGGCCAAAATCGCCGGTTTGCTGGAACACGACGCCAATAAAGGGCAGCTTGCTTAAAGCATGCGCCATCGTTGATGAGACGAACCCGCTTCCAACTACACCACCGCTAATAACGGCTGCTAAGGAGGTAGCGATCAATGCTGGCTTCCAGATTGATTTCTTCTTCGCTGCTTTTTCTTCCCGAATCCGATTCATGATCCGATGACTGTATGTATAGACCGGCATTTCGGTATCGTGAATGATTTGTTCAAGCTGATTTATTTCTTGATCGGTCAGCTTAGTTCGGTTGGACCATTTCGCCATTCGCAAAGACCTCCTTATCGTTATTTCGAAGCTTCGTACGCAGCCGCTCATATTTCTTGCGAATCGCAGCTGGATTACTGCCCATAATGTCCGCTATGTCAGTAAAGCTATATTGCTCAACTGCTCGAAGCAGCAGAATATGCCTTTCCTCCACTGTCAATAGTTCGAGCATATTCTCAATGATTGCTGCATGATTGATAGGAACAGGATTAGGTGCAATCTCTCTACTGCGTAAGAGCAGCCGATACCAGCGTTTTCTCTTCTTCAGTACATTCATGCTGTGGTTATATGCAATCTTATACAGCCAAGCCGAAAAGTTCGTGTTCTGTATGTATTGATTCAGATTGCGGTAGGCCTGTAGGAAAATCTCCTGCAAAGCATCTTCTGCTTCTTCTCGATTCGTTAATAGATAATAGCAATAGCTGTACATTTGCCTCTCGAAATGATGAATAAGGATTGCAAAAGCTTCATCATCGCCTTCCTGCACCTTCGCAACAATCGCCTCAATAAATTGCTGCTTCTGTTGTCGTTCCCCCGGGCTGGATAATTCCACAGGTTCACCTCCCTTGATGCTCTCCAACCTCTATAACAACCGTAATCTCCGATTTGTGACACGTGTCCAAAAATAAAAAAACAGATAGCGCCAACCGAATAGTTGTTCTATCCGATTGGCGCATACTGCTTATCCATTCCGGTATTCAATTCAAAAGATTCGTTCGTTAATAAGATTAATATGTAATCAGTTTCTTGCCTGCCTTGAAACTAAATGGAATGCTGGCCATTATGACAACACCAGCAATGATCGTACTGATAATAAGCTCACTTACTGAAATTACATTTGCAGCAAGCCCTGTCTTCATAATGAGGCTATCAATCGGAACGATGACCAATAGGCCCGTAAATAAACCTGGCGAGTAACAGCGTTCGATAATCGTCGATATCAAATGCGGGAAGATGATGTTAAAAATCATTCCGCTCACATAGCCGAAATACGCGTATTTGAACAACGCAACGTCTGGATAGATGATATATAGGGCTGTAATCAAATAAGCGAATCCAGTTACCCAAAATAAGCCAAACAAAAACTGATCCTGAGTAACGGCTTTATGCATCTTCACCTTCCCAGCTGCGGAAGATTGTCTGGTGAGCCACACTGCTTCTTCTAAGTTGTGTATCGTAAATGCGAACAAAAACAAGATAATAATAGAACTATTCATATTGTATTCCTCCGTATTGGAACATTCAAGCAATACCAAGTATTTGTACAAGGATCACCTAATGGTTACTTCAACCCATTCAAGAGAAAATGAACGGTGCATGCTGCAATCTCGTCAACACTCTCTGCATTCTCTTCCATGACTGTTGTCTCGAACAAGTCGTCTAGCGCAGGTACATTTCGAGTGAAAATGAGAGCTCCTATAATAAAGTGCAGCGTCTGCTTCAAGGATGTGAATTGGAAGCATCCCTTCGCTCTTCCCGCCTCCAGTATGTCGCGAAGCTGCTTCCACAATGTATAGACATAGGCTTGCAATTTCTCCATACGCGGACTTTGCATAATGATCTCCTGCTGCAGCAAGTTAATGAGCTCAGGCTCTGTCTGACGCAGGCGAACAAATTCACGTATAAAATTCGCAAAGTCTGCCTCCGGATCTTGCAACGCATAGGTTGCCATTGCATAATTGGGAATCGACGACTCAAATAGCGCATAAAACACCTTTTCCTTGCCGCCAAAATGGTACGAGACAAGCGCAAGCGCTACTCCCGCCTCTTCGCAAATTTGCCTTACCGTTGTTCCTTCGAACCCATTGCGTGCAAACAGCTTCTTCGCCGCGCCGAGAATCTTTGCCTTCACGTCATTTGTGTCTTGAACCATCTTTGTTCTCCTCTCATGTTGTTATTGATGAATAAGTTGTAGGTTGATATTGACACTAGCAGTGAACAAAAAATTAAACATTGAAATTTAGTATAGGAACTGCGAAAATGCTGGACCTATTTATTGAACATTTGTTTTGAACGATCGTTTTGAACACATGTTCAAAACCCTATATTCCCATCCTACTCCTCTATAACAGCAGTGTCAACCCTAATATGTAATATGGAGTATCTAAGAATCTGAGCCTCGGAAATCGGACACGATAACGGTATATGCCAATTCACAAATAGAAGGAGGTTGCTTGAGTGAGTGATGGTGTCAGTATATGGGCGCTCAAAAAAATGCCCCTGCAGCAAGTGATTCAATATATAACGCAGCATAGTTCGCCTGAATTTCAAGCGCGAATGATAAGTATGCAGGAAGCAGACTTTGAAGCTCTATCTCCTGAGCAAGCTGAGGATAGACTTCGTGATGCCATATCGGGAATGAGCGAGGAAAAGTATACGGATTATTTGCTGGAGTTAATTGACGAGTGATACCGGATGAAGCACAGGTAACGGCGCTCCAAACACAAAGAAGCATGCCCTCTATAACGAGAGACATGCTTCTTCTATTCATGATGCTAAGACATAGCCTGAACAACAACATGACTGTCAACGTATTGCTTGAATGCTGTAATTTTGCCATCATCAAGCTTCCATACATGTACGAAATCTGCACGAATGGATTTCCCTGTAGCCTTGTATGTTCCGGTATAAACGCCTTCTGTAATTACGATATTTTTCTTCGTAACCTCATGGAAGGTGTGCACAGTGGCGACAAAGCCGTCCCAGTCCGTTCCTAAGCGTTCAAAAACATTGCTCTTAATGCTAGCGGCTCCATGGAATGTGCCACCGTACGGATATCCGGCCGCTTCCGTCCATACCGTGCTGTCAGTTAATGCTCCAAACAGAAATTCAGGCCCTTCATAGGTGCGGCGGATGATGTCTACATTTGCTTGCTGACTTTCCATATCCAGCCCTCCCACGAAAACTAACTATTTTAGTACATAATCTTATTTGTGGAACGTTACAACTTCTTCAAACGGCAGGAAGCTGCGCTCACCTGGTTGTTCATTCGGCTCACCGAATGGCATTTGCGCGATCAACGTCCACTCTTGCGGGATATCCCATGTACGCTTCACTTCTTCATCTACAATTGGATTGTAGTGCTGAAGGGAAGCTCCGATACCCTCTGCTTCCAGCGCTGTCCATACTGCATATTGCAGCATTGCACTGCCTTGATGGGACCAGAACGGGAATTGCTCTTTATAGCTAGGAGCATTTTCTTGCATGCTCTGAATCGTTGCTTGGTTCTCGAAGAACAAGACTGTTCCTACACCATCACGGAAACCTGCCAGTCTTTGAACGGTTGCATCAAAGTTCTCTGCCGGAACGCGAGCACGCAGCGTTTCTTTCACGATGTCCCAGAACTTCTCATGTTCACCGTCCAGCAATACGACCACACGGCCGCTTTGCATATTGAATGATGTTGGAGCATGCAAGGATGTTTTCAAAATTTCACGGATGCGCTCTTCTGTAATCGCTGGATTTTTCGTTACTTTGCGAATGGAACGGCGGTTGATGATTGCGTCTTTGAATGTTGTCATTGAGGTTTCCTCCATTTATAAATAATGTGATTGATATACAAGATAAACTTAGCAATTTCCATCGAGATCGCACTGCATACCTTCAACCGAGTCAAATGACTGCTTGGAAGCTGCGCGATCAATGGCTTGAGCCAAACGCTCCTTGCTAGCCAGACCTTGAATCACCTGATCACCGATAATGAATGTCGGTACAGCTGAGATGCGAGCCTCTTCATAAGCATGCTTGATCGCTGCTTGATGAGCTTCACGATATGTGCGGGATTCAAGCGCCCCGCGGAACGCTGCTGCATCCAAGCCAAGCTCCTCTGCAACCTTCGTCAATACTTCAATCTCCCCGATATTCTGCTCTTCTTGGAAAAAGGCTGTAAACACGCGCTGAATATATTCGTTGCCCTTGCCTTGTTCCTTCGCATATTGATACCCTTCAAATGCCAGGTTGGTATATGGATGAGGAGATACATGCGGCAGACGCATATCGATGCCGAGCTTCTCTGCTGTTGGCTTA
Source organism: Paenibacillus sp. NAIST15-1 (assembly GCF_001894745.1). Classification (GTDB taxonomy): domain Bacteria; phylum Bacillota; class Bacilli; order Paenibacillales; family Paenibacillaceae; genus Paenibacillus_B; species Paenibacillus_B suaedae. The sequence continues at coordinate 230,133 of NZ_BBYF01000007.1, read as the reverse complement.
ATAAATGCATCCCACGATGCAAGCTTATCAGGTTCATTCCACGGATCGATCTTTGGATATGGTTCGGGACGAAGCTCGAATGGCATCCATTCCACTTCAACGTCCTTCTCCTTTACGATTTCATCCAACGGGCCTTTGCCCAGAAAACAAAACGGACATACAAAATCAGAATAGGCTTTAATCTTCACAGTCATATTCAAGTCCTCGCCTTCCATATCTCAATTATGATGTAACAACTGTAGTTACACCGATAACAAAAAAATAATTCGTTCGATGTAACTATTATAGTTACAACAATAAAGAAAGTCAACTCTTCCTATTTATCTTCCTTCTCTATTTCGAAATAAAAGATAAAACTGTCTCTGGAAATGTTAATAAATTGAAATTTTACATGATAATTGCTTCCATACAAACAAACATTTTCATAGATTTCGTATATCTGCTCAATCAAATTAGCTAGGAAACGTATAAAATGTATCATATTTTATCGAAAAATGAAGAAATCAGGTGAGACGTTTATGTGGTTCAGAGCAAATGAGAAAGAGCTGCAAGCACTGCTCGAAGGAATTAGCAATATTGTCAAACAAGCAGTGCATGATTCACTGCTTAGCAATCCAAATGAGGATAATCCCATCATCAAGAGACTCAAAGTTGAAATGAAACAAGAAATGGAAAAACTGAACAAGCCACATCCTCCCTCTTCTCCACTTCAGGAAATGATTGAGAGGTATGTGAATCGGAATGTGTCCATTAATACACCGGCTGGAATCGTAGAAGGGATAATCACAGAAGTCGGAAACGATTATGTAGAAATTATGGAATCGGAAGATCTGGTCGTTATTGTGCAGCTGGCCAATGCGATTTCTCTGCAAGCTGGTTAATCTCATGAAAGGAGGTGATGACCATGATGGACAAGCTCAGACCCCTAATCGGTTCTAATCTGCAAGTTGCTACTTCGTTGGAAACTACTACCGGTACGCTCATTTCTGTCGATGATACCAAGCTAACGCTGCGCACATCAAGCATATCTGGGTATGAGAATGGCCAATACGCTGTTTTTCCATTAAAATCGATCTCTTATATTCGTATTATTTAATTTCATACTGAAATTCTGAAATTGGAGTGGTATAAATATGACTTATTCTCGAATTAAAGGACTAGTCAGTGTGGTAATTCCCAATTACAACCGTGCAGCTTATTTGCAGGAATGCCTGAACGGCATCCTACAGCAGACGTATACAAATTGGGAGATCATCCTGATTGATGATGGCTCGACCGATGATTCCATCCAACAGACACAAGCTTGGCTTCTCGATAATCGCATAAACTTACCCAATCATAATTCGATATTTACAATGGCACTTCCCCGGAATATCGGGTATGCAGGAGCAATGACAATTGGATTCTATATGGCCAAGGGAGAGTACATTGCAATCCAAGACTCCGACGATATCTCCCATTTGCAGCGGCTGGAAAAGCAAATCAACTATCTTGAAGCTCATCAAAATATTGAATTGCTAGGCACAAACTATCACGTGTTCGAACATGACCCGAACGAGGTCGTTACAATCCCGAAGTGGCTTCGCTATGGAGAGCATATCCGTACAACCTATCGCAAGGGAGGGCACTGTGTATGTCATGGCACAATCATGATGCGCGGCGCTCTGTTCGATCGTATAGGCGGTCACACAAGACGTGTAAAAGGCGCGGAAGATTATGATTTTATTGCCCGTTCTCTGGATCCTAACCATTTGAATATTGAAAATATCCCTGACGTTCTCTATTACTACCGCAGTCACCCAAAACAACGCTCTCGAAAATATTTTTCAAAAAAGCAGGATCCAACGAATGAATCCTAATCGTATTCGTGTGATGATGGTGATGGACAGCTTAGCCGTCGGGGGTACAGAGACGCATGTGCTTAGCATTGTTAAAGCCCTTAAAAAGCGTGGAATTCACTCGATATACGCCGGCGCCAGCGGCAATATGTATGAGGCTTATGCACGAGCAGGATGTCAAATTCACGCTGTTGATTTATCGCCAGGAACACTTCTTCATTTGCAGAACCACATGCTGCCCAAAATCATCTCCTCATTAAAGCAAATCATGAAAACCCAGAAAATCAACGTCGTTCACGTTCACCAATCACCGTCTGGCCTATACGCCGCAATGGCTGCAAAAGAGCTAGGAATTCCCGTTGTATTTACCGCTCATGGCACTTATTATCCTGAAGATCAATTAACTAGTATGAATCAATATAGTGACGCTGTCATTAGTGTAAGCCATCCAGTGAAGCAATTTTTGGAGAGCATGAATATTCAATCTGAGCTAATCCCAAATGGAGTAAATCCGGATGAGTTCATCGAAGTGGATTCCTCCTCTTTACGGAGCCGTCTCGGTATACCGGATCATGCAGACACCATCGTGTACGCCAGCAGGTTGTCATGGGACAAGGCTTATGTGTGCACAATGCTCATCTGGGCCGCGAGAAGACTGCGCTTGGAAGGACGTTCTCAACTGAATATCGTCATCGTCGGAGATGGGCATCAATATCACGAAATTCGCGAATTGTCCAAAAGCATTGAATCTGAAATTGGACAACCGTTCATTCACATGGTAGGAAGTCAGAAAAAGGTTCGCGATTATCTAAGTCTCGCCGATATAGTCGTCGGCACAGGGAGAGTAGCATTGGAGGCAATGGCCTGCGGCAAGCCGGTAATTGCTATCGGCAACCACGGGTACTTCGGGCTTGTCACGCCATCCACGTATGAACAGGCATGGAAGCAATATTTCGGTGACCATGCTTCCGTATGTAAGCCATCCGAAGAATTAATCGCGAATGAACTGCGCGAGGCATTGGCTAATAAAGCATCCTTGCGCAAGACCGGGTTACAGGGCCGTAAGTGGACGTTAGAGCATTTCGATATTCACAAAATCGTGGATCAGTTGGAAGATCTCTATCGACATGTCATCCTGCAAGCCGGCCAAGAGGAGGTGCAACACAAATGAGGAAAATACTATATCTGGGGTGGATTGGCTACAACAATTTCGGGGATGAATGGATGTGGAGCATGTTCCATAACATGTCACAGGCATATTTAGAACCGGATAAGTACGAAATTATCCCTTCATTGCCGGGTGTTGATGTGAACGATATCTCCCCTTATGACACCGTAGTGCTTGGCGGAGGTTCTCTTCTTATACCAGGGTATGTTGATATTATGTATCACGCTGCCAAGAAGAACAAAACAACAATTATCTGGGGCAGCGGACATGATCGACTCAGTCGGCTGATGATCAATGATGACCGCTCCTTAAGCCCTGAACCTGCAGCTGATAGTGCCGAATATCGCACAATGTTGCAAGAGGTTATCAGCAATGCGGCATATTGCGGCATTCGAGGTCCATGGACTTACGAATACTTGTCCAACAACGGTGTACAAATGGATCGTGTATCCATTAGTGGGGATCCCGCCATGTTGGCCCCGCTCCCTACTTCAGACCATGCAGGTGTGAGACAAACTGGTGAACGCTGGATCGGTCTGAACTGGGGAACGTCTTATAATCGCATCTATGGACGCAATGAATCCGTTGTGGAAGATGAACTTGCCTATGCAGCGCAGCGCTGGATTCGAGAGGGATACAAGATCTACATTTATGTGGTATGGGGACCAGACCGTGAAGCCGCCAAACGTTTGCAGCAAAAAATCGGATTCCCAGACCATGTCGTATTCGATCAAGAGATTCATTCCCTTGACTCCTATTTAAAACTAGTACAAAGATTCGATTTCACTGTCAACCTGAAACTACACGCCAACGTATTGTCCGCTGCTGCAGGAATCCCATTCATCTGCTTGGGCTACCGCTTCAAATCGTATGACTTTGTACATTCGATGAGTCTCCCAACTATTATCATACCAACTCATGCCGATTATATGGAGATAGCATTAATAGAAACAGCAAGCTACATTCAAGAAAATCGCGCGTACCTCGTTAGTCAAATGCAGGAGCTTCGAGAACGCGTGAAATTACAGCTTGTCACTCCTTTCGCAGACAAACTGCTGTAAAAGCAAGACGCAACATGTGCATGCAAGAAAGCCCTATGACATCGTCTAGGGCTTTCTTATATGTTCCTGAAATCAGTGGAAACCGTTAGTTCGCAGCATTCCAACTTTCTGCGATCTGAATAAGTTCTTCCTTCGTTAATGGGCTTTGCTTATTCGTAGAAATCCTATATTCAAGCTTCTTCTCTTTGACTTGCCACATCAATACATTCGAATATAGTGCATTGCTCCCTGTCGTATAAAACGCATCTAATCCACTTACACTCACCTTCTCCAGTTTTCCGCCAACAGGAGCAGCGGGTGATTTTTCAATAGTCAGAGGCTGAATTCTTGTCACTGTCAAGAAAATGAAGTCCGAACCCTTCGCATACATGACACCTGCCTCCCCGGCTTCCTTCCAGTTCAGCTTCTTCTGATACTCTTTTTTTCCTTTAGCTTCCTTTTTCATTTGGTCTAGAAGGATCCGATATGCCTCGCTCGAAAAATCAGGGTACGGAGGAGTGATTTTGCTTTTGATAAACTTATAACCTTCAGGCAAGGAAGCTGGCTCCGTAAACTTTGGCGCTTTATACTGATCAACTTGTTTGAGAAACTCCTCGTAAGTTTCACTGGCTATCGTTTTGAATCGAAATGAAATGGAGTTATCTTTGCTTGTATAAGTAGCATAAAGCTCTCCATCCTTGATGGTAAGCTCTCCATTTTGCTTGGCTTCTGCTTTTTTCTGTGACTCCTTTTTCTTCGTGGACGCTCCGTTAGCTGCAGAAGCTTCCTTTGCCGTCACCACTTGACTTATACTCATTGACATCGCAAGAACGGCGCACATGGTAATTAGAAATGATTTTGATTTCATAATTTGTCCATCCCTTTCTTCTCATTATTTTTGAAGCATGTCGTGGAACCAAATGAACTAACTCACCTGAGTCTCACTATGTATAACACTTGACACAAGCGAAAAGGGACGGAATAGATCTGTTTTGTAAAATAAATAAAACGGCCACTCGGGCCGCTTTCAAACATGCCTATTTCCCTACCATACTTTTCGCAATCTCAATAAACTCGGATTTGGATAGCTTACTTTCCGCTTCATCAGACAACATATAATAGGTACTTTCATCCTCCCGCATCCATTCCACTTGATGCTTGAAGCTGGCATTTTTCCCTTGTACACTTTCTTTATACAAAACTTCCATCCCGTTCAACTTTAATTTGGAAACGGCAATTCCTGAAGTGTTTTGCGAGACCACTCGCGACTGAGTATGGTAAAAACCTATCAACTTTAGTTGATTTCCATCGTAATTGAAGTTCGCGCGTGAGCTGCCTACTTCTTTCCAAGCTAGAGGTTTGATAAACAGGTTTTGATTATTTTTTGCTTGTTTTGCTTCTTTCTCAAATTGTTCTGCTAATCCTTTTATTTCGTTAAATGGATATACACTCGGAAATACCCATCCTGACTCAAACTTTAGCCCTATTGGAGCATTTGCTATATCGACGGCAGACACTCCAGCTTTATCCTTGATCTCCTGCTGCAAACGATCATAATAGGTATGAACAATCGGATTATATTCAAAATTCACTCTATTTATTTGTGTCAAATGAGTATACTGTTCGTCTTTAACGTAATACGCAGCCCATTCTCCTGGCTTTAATTGTGCTTTCACCATCTCCCCATATTCCTCTAGTTTCTTATCTATGCGAAAATCTCGTGGAGTGAGATTCCTTTCTCTTGTCTCAACAACGACATCTCCTTTGGAATTAAGAATTTGGATTATTCTAGATGCCGCATATCCCCAGATAGAGGTTAACGCAACAATGATGGAGGTAAGAACAATGATCGTCTTTCTACGTAATCTTGCTCTTGAATGATTCATGGGTTTCCTATGTACGTGTAAACTATCAATGCGCTGCATAACGGGTTCGCGAATATCGATCATCAATTCAGTATCAAGTTCTCGCTCATATCGTCTTATTTCTTCATCTTCGATAATAGATCTGATTCGCTCCATCGAACCCGCCCCCCTTCTTCAGTCATGAACTGCTGCAATTTGATTCTAGTACGTCCAAACCGTTTCTTCACTGTCTCCGTGCTTTTATTCAGAATCTCACCGATCTCTGCAAAAGACTTTTCCTCAAATACGCGAAGAACTAATAAGTTCCGTTCCTCCACGCTAAGTTGCTTCAATGCGGAATGAAGCGGCTCATCAAATAATGACTTCCCGACGGTGTCTTCAGCACTCTCCGTTGTCGACTCTTGTGTAAACCACCATTTGAATTTTTGTTGGATGTTGCGCTTGCGAATTAGATTGAGGCAATAATGGTAAGCAATCTTATATAGCCAAGAAGAGAACAATACATTTGGCTTATACAAGTGAATTTTCTCGTAGGCTCTCACGAAGATGTCCTGAACAGCATCTTCTGCTTCATGCTTGTTTCCTAGCAGACGTGAGCAGTATCGAAATAACGGGTTTTGGTAGGTATTAATGATATGGATATACTCTTCGATTTGGCCTGCCTGCACCTGTTCAACAAACCCTTCAACAGACTCCATTCCAACTTTCCCCTCCTTCCCTCACCTATACAACACTTAAACTCACACAAAAAGGACATTGCCTAATAAAAAAGTTGCACCGCCTTCTGATCAGCAGTACAACTTTGATGGTAAGATTATGAAGCTGTGTTCCTGTTATTTGCGAAGCAGTCCCTCCGTCACACATTCAAGCAGCAGTTCCTTGACCTGATCGAACTTACCTCCAATTTCCTCTCTGTGCAATGACAGCAGCATAACCGAGCGCAGTAAACCGATAATGACTTCTGGGTCTTTATCAATAATGACCTGCTTCTCCTGCCATTGCTTAATCAGCTCGGCACCAGCTCGATTGTCAGCTTGAATATGTTCTTCCAACTTATCTTTAGGCAATTTTCTGATCAGCAATTCGTATTCGTCTCGTTGTTGAACTCGTTTCAGGAACGGATTTGTCTCCAGCATCTCAAATGACAAGTCGAACAGGCCCTTCAGCAGTTCCTTCGGAGATCGTTCACTGTTCAGCATTTCTCGAATTTTCTGATCCTTAAACGATTCTTCTGCTTGCATGATGGTATAATACAGTTCTTCCTTCGACTGGAAAAAGGCATAAAATGATCCCTTCGCGATGCCGCATGCCTTTACAATTTCATCAACACTCGTTTTTTTCAGTCCATATTGAGTGAACTGTTCCTTGCCTGTGGACATTAGGCATGTACGAACCGCTTCTCTTTCCATCTCACTAAACTTCGGAATAATGACTCTCTCCTTTACTTCAGGCAGCGATATACCGCCTGGCGCACCGCATTCTCACGCGGATTATTGTCCATATACCCGCCTATCTCATTTAACCCGTAGGCATAACCCAGCTCATAGTCTGGGTCTGCATAGCAGAAGGAACCTCCGGCTCCCGGATGTCCGTATGCCCGGTGGCTGCTGCCGAACGTATGCCCTTCAATGGGCTTCCAGAATCCGACGGAATAAGCCAGCTTGGTCCGATTCACATGGTCATAAGTCCCTGATAATGGCAGCTCCGGTGGAGCCTCTAGCGTTCGAAGTACCGATTTGGACAACTTCAGCTTCTTGCCACCCGCAGCAAATTCACCATATATGGCAGCCATTGCGCGTACCTCGCCAATTCCATTGCCGGATGGAAATTCGATCGCCAGCATCTCACGACGGTTGAAGTTCTCATTCGCAACTAGCCGCTTCGGATCAACCATGCTCCGCGCTGTTAACGAGCGTGGGTTGAGGAAGCCGAGCAGCATGGAGAATGGAATCTCATGAATATGCTTTAATATCTGAGCTGGACTGTTAATTCCTCTTACCTGAGCGAGCCTTGCATTCGGTACTGATTTAGGCAATCCAATATAGAATTCCGCATCAAGCGAACTCGCAATCTCCTCGTGAAAAAAACGGCCCAAGCTTCTTCCTCTTGGGTCTACTCGGCGTATAAGCTCACCGATATACCACCCAACTGTCCAAGCATGGTAGCCCTGCTTCACGCCTGGTGTCCATTCCGGCCTTGCGTTCGCAAGCTTATTGGCGACTTGTGCAGTATCTAAATCTGCAAACTTCTCCAATTGTAATGTATCTACCGTGCACAGTCCAGCTTGATGCGACAACAGTTGCCTAACTGTGATGCGATCTTTGCCATGAACGGCGAATTCGGGCCAATAGGCACCGACTTGCTCATCATAATCGAGCAGCCCCCGAGATACCGCAAGTGCCCCTGCCAGAGCTGCAAAGCCCTTCGTGCTTGAAAATACCGGTACCATCGTATGCTCTTGCCATAATGTTCCGCTATAAGGATCTGATACTCCGCCCCATAAATCTACAACCTTCTTGCCCTGTATATATACAGCACATGCTGCACCCGTTTCTTTGCGCCTCGTAAAGTTCCGTACGAACTCTTCTTCCACTTCTTCAAATCCTGCTGCCACCCAACCTTGTACATGAACCTGTGTCATCTGCTTCACGCTCCTATGTATGCTAGCACTTCGTCAACAATTTATATGACTATTTTAGTGCAATTAGTCATATAAACAATAACGCATCTTACTCCATTTGTATATAGACAAAAAAATAGACAGCTATCAGAGTCGGCGAACTGCCCAACTTCCTACGCTGTCTATCCTTTTGTTCATCTGATATCCATAAGTCCAAACGTAAATGTTGTCTGTATTTGCTGGCATAACCGTCTTTACCGTTTTGCCAATCCAACCTTACTAGCTTTACTATCTTTAAAGCTTTCCTGTCCTTGCTGTCCGTCTGTATTATCGATGTCTATGTTGGGGCAAATCCCTTCCGGCTTATATGAAGTTGATCGGGAGCAAACACGCGGCTGAACCGATCATACACGAGCTGATATGCATCTGGCTCGTACCATTCCTGTAAACCGAGCTCCTCGTACAATCTGAATATTCCCAATTGTCTCGTTCTAGCTCCCCCGCTGCCATCACCCATAACGAAATCATCGATACATATTCGATTCGTCAGCCCTACCAGCTTCTGTGGAAACGATTCACTGCTTGGAAGAACAGGGGCAATCGTTGCCTGGGTCGGAACACCTGCCAGACGCAATTGTTCCAATGCTCTCAGTCTAGCTGCAATTGGCGGTGCTCCAGGCGAGAAATGCTTGCGAATCTCTTCCCTATCGGTCTCGACGGTCATACTTACGCGCACCTTGTCCTTCATCTGTTGCAGCAGATCGATATCCCGCTGAACAAGTGGGCTGCGTGTTTGTACCAATAGGAAATCAGGCTGCTCATCAGCCATAACCTCCAGCAGCGAGCGCGTTACCTGTTCCTTATATTCGATCGGCTGATAGGGATCAGTACTCGATGACATGAAGATGGTGACATTGCCCTTCGTCTTCGCTCTCCGCAGTTCTTTGCGCAGAACCTCTGCCGCCTGCTGTTTTATATCGATCCAGCTGCCCCATTCCGCCTTGCGGAACTTAGCCACTGGCATTTGTCGCACATAACAATAAGAGCAGGCGAATGAGCACCCGGTATATGGGTTCAGTGTATGGGAATAGTCGGCTAGGAATCCGGAACCTTTGTTCAGCAGCGTTTTCGGTGTAGTAAATTGCAAGTCAATCATTCGCCTCACTCCTCCCTTCGCCAGCGCTCAATCTTTATCAACCTTCTACGTCATGACTTGATCGCAGGCCGTTGTTCAACGTGCAGAAGACGCCTCTTCATCTCTAGACCGCCTCGATAACCAGTAATAGAGCCATCCTTCCCAATGACACGATGGCAGGGCACCGTAATCAGAATAGGATTCGCCCCGATAGCACTGCCAACGGCTCGCGCGGCCTTCGGTTTCTTAACCTGTTCCGCGATTTCGGAATAAGTTCGAGTTTCACCGTAGGGTATTGCACACAGTGCTTCCCATACTTCACATTGGAACCGAGTGCCTTGTATATCCAGCGGCACATCGAATTCCGTACGATGCCCTGTCAAATATTCCGCTACTTCCGTAACATATGGCTGCATACGTTCATCATCACGTACTAGACCAGCAGCAGGATAGTGCCGCTCAGCCCATTGACTAAGCTGTTCAAATGATTCATTCTGACCGCTAATATAACATAAACCGCGTTCAGAAGCAGCAATATGCAGATGCCATGCATTATGTTGCAACAATGCCCAATATATATTGAGGTTCTCAGTTCCCATGATTGTTCTCTCCTCCGCTTATCTCATCCTGATCGATATTCCATTCGCGCATCCGATAGGCTGCCGGTGTATGTCCGGTCATTTTTTTGAACAAGGTGATAAAATACGGGGTATTCGAAAGCCCTACTGTCTGTGCTATGTTCGCAACAGGATACTTGGAATGAATGAGTAGATGCTTGGCATGATGCATGCGCGTACGCTGAACATATTCCATCGGAGATACCCCCATTATCCGCTTAAATGTACGTTGTAAGTGATAAGGGCTGCCGTGACAAAATTCAGCGAGTGCTTGAAGCGTCAATGACTCCGCGTAACGGCTGTGAATGCATTGAACGATCTGCTGGACCCATTCCTGATCCGGCATGCGCTCTCCTGATGGTTTGCACCGTTTGCACGGGCGAAATCCAGCCTTCTGTGCATGTTCCGCATTCTGAAATATACATATGTTCGCTCTAATTGGAGGTCTTGACTTGCATGAGGGTCTGCAGAAGATCCCTGTTGTCTTCACTGCATAGATGAAGTGGTGATCGTAGGATGAATCATTTCCTAAGATGGCCTGCCACTGTTCATCTGTCGCTATACCTAGCATGATGGTTTGCTTCCCCCCATCTTCAGACAAAACTGTGAACCGAATAGGTTCGTTCCTCTCTGGCATAGAACTTCACCTCCTCTTCCAGTATAACCTGATAGACGGGGCTATGTACGCGAATAGGAATGGAAACGCAATATTTCGAAATCCATGTGATTCGGAAGTATGATACAACTATAATAGGAGATATTTCTCGTGCAGGGAGGGATAACATGACGATGGAACACAAGGAAAATCGGACGCGGTTGGAGGTTCCTACGGAATTCAATTTCAACGAGAATCTGAACTACTTATCTCGTACGACCAATGAATGTCTATATGAGATACAACAACACAAGGTATGTAAGGCAATTCCTCTTGAACATAGTTCGCCAATCGTAGAAATTAGCGCCAATGAAGATCAATCTCTGAACATTGTCTATCTTGGAAATACGGTTCCTCGTAATCCGAAGGAACATCGTGCTGTCGAACATTACGTTCGAGATTGGTTCGACCTAGACACTGACTTGGCACCCTTTTACGCTCTGGCCCAAAACGATCCCTTGCTTCAACATGCTGTCCAGTCATTCTCTGGATTGCGAATCATTGGCATCCCTGACCTATTTGAAGCGTTGAGCTGGGGAATTATTGGGCAACAGATTAATCTTGCGTTTGCGTATACGTTGAAGCGGAGACTAGTCGAACATTTTGGCAAGCCGATTACATGTGATGGGAACACCTACTGGATCTATCCTACTGCCCACGATATCGCTTCTCTAACCGTCCAAGATCTGCAGCAATTGCGCATGACCGAACGAAAATGCGAGTACCTGATCCATACTGCACAGCTAATTGCCGATAAGCGATTGTCAAAAGAAATGCTGCTCGCGGCCGGCGACTTCAAGCAAGCCGAACTGATGTTGACGCAAATACGTGGAATCGGACCATGGACGGCCAATTACGTACTCATGCGCTGCTTGCGAATGCCGTCTGCATTTCCGATTGATGATGTCGGACTTCATAATGCCATTCGCCATCGCCTCGGTTCCGACAGAAAGCCGACGAAGAGCGAATTGCGAGAGATGTCTGAGAAGTGGAGCGGCTGGGAAGCTTATGCGACATTTTACCTCTGGAGATATCTCTACTAATCCACAAACGATCCTATACAGCGGCAAGGATTTATGGCATTAACACCAAATAGACCCGCCTTGCGTTCGAAGCAGGGCGGGTTTCCCATTCCTTATTTCTTGTATACAATTTTCTTGATGCTATCTACAGACAGGCAATATTGTTCAGATAACTGATCAATCGATGCCCCTTCACGGAAATAGTGCCGAATCTTCTCATTTCTAACTTGGAGCTCTCTTCGAATCCCAGAGTTTTCGCCCCATTTTTTACGAGATCCTTGCGGTGCTGGAATGTATATGAATTCACCACAGACGTATTTCTGTATTTCTAATAGCAGATGTTCTGGCAAGCATTCATTCGCCTTCATATATTTCATGATCCCTTCGCTCCTTAAAAAATTGGTCTCTTTTAAGGGAGCAAAGCCTACATTATAAACGTATTTTCACCATGAAAGTCAAAATGAAAGTGAACGGTTAAGCGATGTAACTCCACACAAGCTACCGTTCATGTCCATAATATAGACTTTGCATGGAGTAGTTCTAAGTCGATACGCATGTATAACAAACGATCCCCTCATTTCGTTATCTAGTAAAGTTTGAATATAACCAATTGTACCAGTATATCCCTTTACAATCAATGGAATGGCATCGTTTCCCCCTTTCTTACCTCTAAAGTGTATGAGCTGATGAAATGAAATTTAAATTTTGAAATTTACATAGTATTACATTGACATTTCAAACCTTCTATCCTATTATTCATACTAATCCTATCAGATTTAATATTTAACAACCGGTTGATTACGATTTCGTTAGGAGATTTTATTTAATTTTAATTCCGATTTATTCAATGTGTATTATGTGATTTTAAATGAACAGGAGACAACAGAATAATGGCTGTGCTGAAACGCTTATTCGCCATGCTGGTCACACTATGGATCATTGTTACGCTGACCTTCGTGATCATGCACATGATCCCAGGTGATCCATTCGCTTCAGATTCGAAGACGCTGCCAGAGTCCGTATTGGATAACATGAGGGCAAGGTATAACCTGGATAAGCCTTTGCCTACACAGTACTTATTGTATTTGAAGAGTCTGCTCACCTTGGACTTAGGGCCATCGATCCAATCCAAGACAACGGATGTTAACACCTTGATAGCCCGCGGTTTTCTACCATCAGCGATTCTCGGCATTCAATCTATGCTGCTTGCAATCGTGGTCGGAATCGGATTAGGCACGGTTGCCGCCCTTCATCATAACCGCGCGCTGGATTTTGCAGCGATGATGATTGCGATGCTCGGTATCTCGATTCCCAGCTTCATCTTGGCACCATTGCTTATTAAGTACATGTCGGTGAAATGGGGGCTTCTACCCGTCGCTGCATGGGGAACTTGGAAGCATACGGTTCTTCCCTCACTCGCGCTTGCAGTTGCGCCGATCGCGATCATTGCCCGCTTCGTGCGAACGAGCATGTTGGAAGTACTGCAACAGGAATACATACATACAGCAGAAGCCAAGGGTCTGCCTACTTGGAAAATTGTGATTCGTCATGGATTGCGAAATTCCTTAATTCCTGTACTTTCCTTCATGGGCCCACTGTTCGCATCCGTCCTCACAGGCACGTTTGTGGTGGAGAAGATCTTTGCGATCCCTGGTATCGGAAAATACTTCGTCGATAGTATTTTCAATCGAGACTATCCCGTCATTATGGGCACAACGATTTTTTACAGCGTCGTATTGGTCGTTACGTTATTTTTAATCGACATGTCTTACCGGATCGTTGATCCGCGAATTAAACTTGCTAGCAAAGGAGATTAGCATGAAAGCTTCATCAGCCGAATTGGATCATCTGTTCCATCCCATCGAACGCAGCCACCAAGCAGAGCATCAGCTCGCAACTCGCAGCGTTCCATTGTGGCAGGACAGATTGCGCAAGCTATCGCGCAACAAACTCGCCGTACTCGGACTCGTGCTGCTGCTGGTCATTATTTTCCTCGCCGCTATTGGTCCATCGCTCGTTCCCTATTCTTCGAGCGCTCAATCGTTAACAGCTACGAACCTCCCTCCCTCCGGAGAACATTGGTTCGGAACAGATGATTTGGGACGCGATGTGTGGGCGCGAACTTGGGCAGGAGCACGCATCTCGCTTACGATCGGATTCGCAGCAGCGGCAATTGATCTTGTCGTCGGCATTGTAGTAGGTGGCATTTCAGGATATATGGCAGGTCACGGCAGGCTCGGTGATCGCGTTGATAATGTGTTGATGCGCATTGTTGAAATTTTATACAGCATCCCTTACTTGCTCGTGATCATTTTGCTTCTTGTCGTTATGAAGCCAGGAATTTTCACCATGATTATCGCCCTATCTATAACAGGCTGGGTTGGAATGGCGCGTGTTGTACGTGGACAGATTCTACAGCTTAAGCAGCAAGAGTATGTACTTGCAGCGCATAAGCTTGGCACATCTCATGCAGGCATAATCATTAAGCATCTGCTCCCGAATGCTGCGGGCATCATTATCGTCAACTTAACGTTTACGATTCCGGCGGCAATTTTCTCTGAATCATTTCTAAGTTTTCTCGGTCTAGGTGTACAAGCACCTGATGCCAGCTGGGGCACAATGGCCAACGATTCACTTGGCGTCATATTAAGCGGCCAATGGTGGCGACTGTTCTTCCCAGGATTGATGATTTCGCTCACCATGTTCGCATTCAACGCATTTGGAGATGGATTGCAGGATGCCCTAGATCCACGATCACAACAATAAGGAGGTGCACTCATGAAGCATTTGCTCGAAGTTCAACAATTGCATGTTGTATTCCAATCACGAAATAGAGAGCTTCAAGCCGTGCGAGACGTGTCCTTCCATATTGATGAACGGGAAACACTCGCAATCGTCGGCGAGAGCGGCAGCGGTAAAAGCATAACCGCTCGAACCATTATGGGAATGCTCCCTGCTCCACATGCGAAGTTGAAGGGTGGAGACATTCATTTTCAAGGCCAAGACATCACTTCACTCTCTCGCTCTCAAATGAGGAAACTGCGTGGTTCCGAGATCGGTATGGTCTTTCAAGATCCGATGTCCTCCTTGAATCCAACGATGAAGATCGGTACGCAGATTATTGAAGGTTTGCGCCAGCATCAGAAGCTTAGCAGAACCGATGCGCGAGCGAGAACGATACAACTGTTGCAGCTAGTAGGCATTCCAGATCCGGAACGAAGATACGGTCAATACCCGCATGAATTTAGTGGAGGAATGCGGCAGCGGGTATCCATCGCTATTGCACTAGCTTGCAATCCCAAGCTGCTGATAGCGGACGAGCCTACGACCGCACTGGATGTCACGATTCAAGCCCAAATTCTTGACATGCTGACAACGCTGCAAGAACAGATGGGAAGCTCGATTCTGCTCATTACCCATGATCTCGGTGTCGTGGCTGAGGTTGCGCACCGCGTTGCAGTCATGTATGCCGGAATGATTGTGGAAACAGGCACAGTCGAAGATATCTTCGAGCGTCCGAAGCATCCATATACATGGGGCTTGCTTCAGTCCACGCCGAAGCTGGATACCTCCGAGGATGAACGGCTGACACCGATTGAAGGTTCTCCTCCAGAGTTATCCGAACCGATCACTGGCTGTCCCTTCGCGAAGAGATGTCCTTATACCATGCAGGTCTGCCTGCAGCATCTGCCTGACACCCATTCGTTCTCAGATCAGCATAGCGCTCGCTGCTGGCTGAATGACCCTCGAACACCAATCGGTCACGGGACAGGCCCTGCAAGGAGGAATGAACATGTCGAAGCCTATTCTTGAGCTCCATCAACTGCATAAGCATTTTCGGACAGGTTCGAATCACAGCGTGAAATCAGTTGACGGAATCAGCTTATCCATCCTTCCCGGCGAGACGGTTGGCCTTGTTGGTGAGAGCGGCAGCGGCAAGTCAACATTAGGCAGAGTCGCTGTAGGCCTGCTGGAGCCTACATCTGGAAAGGTGGTGTTCAATGGCAAGGAATTGGCTAGGGCACGCGGCCTGGAACGTCGTGAGCTAAATCGGAGCATGCAAATGATCTTTCAAGACCCGCATGCATCACTTAACCCTCGACTGCGTGTTGGCGACATTATTGCCGAAGGAATCGACGCACATCGCTTGGCAAGGGGCAAGGCCCGCAAAGAGCGCATTGCTGAGCTGCTTGAGAAAGTTGGGCTTCACCCGGATCATGCACTTCGCTTCCCGCACGAATTCAGCGGCGGGCAAAGACAGCGTATCGGCATCGCCCGCGCATTGGCCGTGAATCCGCAATTTATCGTCGCTGATGAACCGATCTCTGCACTCGATGTATCGATACAGGCGCAGATTGTAAATCTGATGAAGGATTTGCAAATCGAACAAGGCTTAAGTTATTTATTCATTGCCCATGACCTGGCGATGGTCAAACATATTAGTGATCGAATCGGCGTGATGTATTTAGGAAAAATGATGGAGCTGGCAGATCGAAGCTCATTGTTCTCCAACCCGCTTCATCCATATACGCAGGCCTTATTGTCAGCAATTCCAACAACGAACCCTTCAAATAAGAGGCTTCGTGAACGTATTGTACTGCATGGCGATCCGCCAAGCCCGCTATCTCCGCCTACCGGATGTCCGTTCCATAGCAGATGTCCAGCAGCAACGGAGCTATGCACAAATCAAATGCCGGAAGGCAAGCAAGTGTACAGCAATCACTGGGTTGCCTGCCACTTGTATTAAGAATGATCTATTACATATGAAGATATTATTGGAGGAACGAGCATGAAAAAATGGAACCTAATGTTAGCAATTCTTATCTTAGCCGCAACTGCCTTAACCGGATGCTCTGGAAGCAATAACGGGACAGCGAAGGAATCATCTGCTGCCGGTACAGAATCCAGCGACAAGATTCCGCAAGTGATCACAACGAATCTATCGGGCGGCGAACCGTACACCCTAGATCCAGCTCTCGCTTCAGATACAACATCTTATTTTATTATCGATAACCTATATGAAGGCCTCTACACGTATGACAAAGCCGGCAAAATCGTAGAAGGTGCTGCGAGCAAAGTCGATGTATCTGCTGACGCCAAGACGTATACATTCACGATTCGCAATAATGCGAAGTGGTCGAACGGTGATCCTGTTACAGCACAAGATTTTGAATACTCTTGGAAACGGGTACTGAATCCGAAGACAGCAGCGTACGACCCTTCCTCACTGTACTACATTAAAGGTGCAGAAGAGTACAACACAGGCAAAGGAAGCGCGGATGACGTTGGCGTTAAAGCCAAAGATGATCATACGTTGATCGTTGAATTGAAGGCACCGCTCGGTATCTTCCCGATTATCTCGATGGGACATGCGTATTTGCCGGTTCGTTCTACGGTCGTAGACAAAGACGAGAAATGGGCAGCTGAAGCGAGTACAATCGTAGGCAATGGTCCTTACACTTCGAAGGAATGGAAGCATAACGAAGAGATTACACTTGCAAAGAGCGATCATTACTGGAACAAAGACGCCATTTCGATGGATACCATCCATTTCAAAATGGTGCAAGATGCAACAACCTATTATCAAATGTACAAAACCGGCGACCTTGATTTGATTACGGCACTGCCAATCGATACACTGGATCAAGAGAAAGAAAATAAAGAATACTTGGCTCACCCTACGTTCAGTGTCTATACGTATTCGTTCAATGTAAATGAAAAACCATTCACAAATCCAAAAATTCGCCAAGCATTCGCCTATGCAATCGATCGCGAGACGCTGACGAAGAATGTAACCAAGGCAGGCGAACAACCTGCATACGGCTATGTGCCATACGGCATCAAGAACCCGTCCGGCAACGACTTCCGTGATGATGCAGCTAAGTATTACGAGTTCAATCCTCAAAAAGCAAAAGAATTGCTCGCTGCGGGCTTGAAGGAAGAAGGGTTGTCTACTCTTCCGCCTGTTACATTCAAACTGAATTCTGCTGATAAGCACAAAAAAGTGGCTGAAGCGTTGCAAGCGATGTTCAAAGAAAACCTTGGCGTAGAAGTTAAGCTCGAAACACAAGAATGGAAAACGTATATTGATACGTTCAAGCAGAAGAACTTCCAAGTTGCACGTATGGGATGGGAAGGAATCTTCCTTGATCCGCTTGGCGTACTTGTTCACTATCAATCTACAAACTCGAACAATTTCACAAATTGGAACAATAAACAGTATGATGACCTGATTGCAAAATCTACGTACGAGTTGGATCCTAACAAACGGGTTGAAATCCTCCAGCAAGCTGAAAAAGTATTGATGGAAGACTTGCCAATCATGCCGATCTTGTTCTCCGTGGATACAGCACTTGTAAGTCCAAAAGTAACAGGCATCGTGTTCGATGTTCGTTCTAACCCTGATCTGCGCTTCGCAAAGCGTGTTGAGCAATAATCATGTTGGCACGATACGCGGTATCATCGATTATCGTCATGGCCATCGTGTACATCATTAGTGCTCCCCCATTCGGGCTTATGAGTGATCGAATTGATGTAGGCAGTGTGAACAGATGCTTTCTGTATGGACTGATTCTAATGATTATTGGTGCACTTGCTTATGTTATGCGTACTGGATTTTTGAATCCAATTGTACGTGGAGCTTCTTCACTAGGCTCCATGTTCACAGCGACATCGAATGCACTGCGCGAGGAAGACAGACGTCTTCAAGCCGATACTTCACTTCAGCAATGGAAGTTGACAGTTAGCCGCAAACTGAGCGCATATGCGCTTGGCTGTGGCAGCGGCATGTTAATCAGTTCGATTATCCTACAAATTCAATATTTCTAACTATGCGTTGCTATCAGGCTATCCCCTATTCTCAATAGGAGATAGCCTGTGCTTTACTACTCATAAGCATTGGATGATTCCCGTCTGTACGGCTGATGCGATACGATTCTCTTAATCCTACTATTTTTCTAGTGATTACGCATAATAATGTGATATCCGTTATATTCATGCAGAAAATGCAAGCTTTTAGTCAAAAAATAGCTCTAATGGGGCTTGCAAATTAGCGTCCTGCACTATAAAGTGTTTATGCATCCTATATATGGGAATCACACGAATATTAAGGAGGATTGGTTAATGATCGATTTTTTACGGAAAAATGTGTGGGCAGCAGCACTATTGTTGGCCCTCCGGCTTTATGTAGGCTACACCTGGGTTTCAGCCGGATTGCACAAAATGACTGGTGGAGGCTTTGATGCAAGCGGATTTTTGAAAGGTGCTCTAGCAAAGGCTTCTGGCGAGAATCCTATTGTTCAGGGTTGGTGGGCGTCATTCCTCGAACATGTCGCAATCCCGAATGCCCAACTATTCAGCCTCATGGTTCAATGGGGAGAACTTCTTGTCGGTATCGGCCTGATCGTAGGCGGGTTAACGAGAACTGCAGCATTTTTCGGCATTGTAATGAATATGTCATTTCTACTAAGTGGTTCTATCAGCGCCAATCCTATCATGATTATCCTTACGTTGTTCATTCTCGTCGCCTATACCAATGCAGGCCGCTTCGGAGTGGACCAACTGTTGTTCCGCAGACTGAAATTGACTCGCAGCCATTCACCTCAAAGCAGCACTTCAACCTCAGTAACCTCGTGAGTAACACAACTGCTCATCAAAACGCTCACAATGGTAAACAACATAGCTCGATCACTATTGTTCTTTTTTAGTCCTGCAAGTTATAGCGTATTTATTTTATTGACTATACAATTACAATTGTCAGCGTGACTCCCCAACCGCCTTTATTTAATCGCTTTAAATACACTCGATGTTGTCATCGTATCCAGCATTTCTTATTTACCTATACCTCATCAAAACATAAGCTTCCAATCAGTCTCCATCAATAAGGTATATAAGATTCACTCTGTTCTCGCATATCTCCCATTATATTTTGGCTCATCCTGTCATTGAGCTGCGAGAGAATACTTCGTGTAAGTGAATTCTTAGCGGCTCTATGGCAGCAATCTCATGATCGCAGTACAATATAAATATAGATGTCTAGATGGACAATCAATGCCATGGGAGAGGATACTTTGATTGCAAATTCTATTGCCAGACTCGAAGCTGCCTTGAATACGCTGCCTGAACAGTTTCAAGCGCTGCAAGAGGAAGTCTATCAACCGCGTACTCTCTCTCTCAACCAAGCCTTGATATTCGCTGCAAGCTCCCTGACGGACAAATCGTGACCTTGGAATGGTTAATTCAAGACTACGTGGCGCATATGGGGCATCACCTGCATCAAATTTTCAGCAATCGTGACATCTTGTATTCCAGTTCATAAATCAAAATGAAAAAAAGGACGGTTAACATACCGTCCTCTTTTTAGATTATAACGTTGTGAGCACCACATCACTTGGTACCTACCCGCTTAGCCAGCTCAGTCAGATCATGCCCTTTCAACGCTCCTTCAACCAATTCTGGCAGCAAGCTTGGTGTACAAGCGAAACATGGTGTTCCATCCCGCGCTAGAATCTTAGCAAGATTCTCATCATAGAAGGGCTGGCCTTGATCAGATAGCGCGAGCAGGCACATTGTCCTTACCCCTGCCTCCCTTAGCTCCTTCATCCGGCGGATGAGCGCTCCACGATTGCCGCCTTCATACAAGTCGGACACAATGATGAACAATGTCTTCTTCGGCTCCGATATGTACTGCTCACAATACGCCACAGATTTGTTAATATCCGTTCCACCGCCCAATTGAATCCCGAACAGCATGTCAACCGGATCATTAGCACACTGTTCTGTCAGATCAACCACTTCGGTATCGAATACGACAACCCGTGTATCCAACGATGGTATTGATGCAAATATTGACCCGATTACAGACGCCCAAATTACGGAGTCCGCCATCGATCCGCTCTGGTCGATATCTACGATGACCGTCCATTCTTTATTGCGCTGCGCGCGGTCGAAGAAATAGAACCGCTCCGGAATGATCTGCTTCCGCTCCATGTCATAATGCTTCAGGTTACGCGAAATGGTTCTCTTCCAATCGATACCGCTTACAGACGGAAGCGGAGAATGCTGTCTTCGATTCAGCGCCCCCGTAACCGCTCGGCGTATGTCACTTTCAAGCAGCTTCACGAGTTCATCCACAACCGCCTGTACAAGCATGCGAGCCGTATCCTTCGTCTTCTCAGGGATTTTCCCCTTCAATGACAGCAATGTGCCCACTAATTGAATATCTGGCTTTACTTGCGCCAGAACCTCCGGCTCGAACAGCAGCTGCTTCCATCCTTTTCGCTCCATCGCATCATGCTGAATAATCGATACGACATCTTCAGGGAAGAAGGAACGTACATCTCCAAGCCATTTTGATAAGCGCGGTGCCGATTGGCCAAGTCCTGCTCCCTTCCTGCCAGCGGAAGAACTGGATTCGGCCTGCGAATCACTCGTCTCGTCATAGATAGCCGCCAATGCTTGATCCATGATCTGTTCTTCTTCCGACAGATCGGTACAGCCATTCACGGAATAGCTGGATAGCTGCGCTTCAGCTGGCTGGCCGAGGATTAGCCGCCAACGTGTAAGTGCTTGTGATTCAGCGAATTTGCTCATGTTATATGTCCCCAAAATCAAAATCATTCAATTCGTCAATCATGCTCGCTTCTTCCTCCTTCAACTCACCCATAAGCAGCTCTTCGGCCTGTTCGGGTTGGACGCCCCACAATTCCCCAAGCAGCTCGGCAATCATCGCCTTCTCTCTCGGATCGAATGTGCTGAATGCTCGCCGCAGGAAGACGAGTGCTCTTACAAACTCATTATCATCCAGAGATAGAATATATTCATTCAACTGCTCCCAGAGCGTCATGCGTGACAACAACGCATATCGATTGCGCATTGATAATCCTTCGAACCACCCCGCACCCAGCTCTGCTGGGATACCTGGGGACAAGCGGCGTGACACCTCCTCTGCACATTGCTGTGCAGAGATGACGTTGCGTTCCATCAATATGGCACAGGCAAATCCGCACAACCGTGGATTCCGATCATCCCGCTCTGCCAAGTGTTGCAATTCTTGCAGCCATAGCGCTTCATCAACCCGTTCGCTATGATCGAGTGATATGCTGTTCAACTCGTTCATCGCGATGATCATGGCATTGGCAGCCTCATCATTGCAGCTGCTAGCATCGAGCAGGAACAGACAAGCGCGGAAGAACAGCTGCTCCAGCAGTGGCAGCAATGGCGTCATATCCATACGTCTTATATCGCCGTAACGGATAATCGTAGACAGGTCTCTTGCCGCCGCTGCAATCTGAACGACATCCCGACTATCCACTGCCAGCCGCTGCAGCGCTTGACGAGCGGCTTCCATCTGCGTCAGCATGCCGCACTCGCAGGCGACGCGGATTAGCTTGGATGCCTCGTTAATCGTTACGCAGCTATCCAGCCTCTGCTGAAGCTTGTAGGCAGCAGCCACCTCAACTGTCTCTCCCAGCAACGTGGATTCGACAACTTCAATCTCCACTTCCGGCGTCCATTGAAGTACCCAATGCTCGGCCCAGGTTGCTTGCTCTTGTGGGCTCGGCTTCTGCTTCGCAAGCGATATACCAAGCAGAGTCAGCCGATGGAATAGAAATGAGCGATTCAAGTCAAGAAATGCAGACTCTTCCGAACTGACACGACGATTCTCGCGCAGATCAAGCGCGAGATCGGTCGCCACGGCCGTCTTGTACTTCTCCAGCTTCAGCTTGCGCAGCCAACGGTTCAGGTCATCCTGAATCGGTGTCTGGCTAACGCCATCAGCAAGCGATCCAATTGCAGTTCCGATATCAACTCGCACTAATGCTTCTGCGATAACGGACAGTTCACCGCGACCGAGCAATGTAAGTGCCGCGTCACGTAAATCCAGCAAGGTCGGCGCACTCCCTCCGTGTAAGGAGGCAAGCGATTGCGCCAGACGTACGGCCTCAATTACCTCTGCTGTAGAGCGATGCGTCCCTGATTTGCGCAGTGAACGAGCAACTGCGGATAAATAATGCATCGGCAGATCAGCAAGCGTGCCGTCCAGCATATGCTCCCACATCATCTGGAAGTAGCCAGGCGCATGATTACCCGCTCCATAACCTGAGCGTGAGGACAATCGATAATAGGAATAAGGCATCAGGGTAAGTTTCGAGCTCCGCTTCGGCAGCTGCGCCACTTCTTCATCCGTCATCGCTGCCGTTAGATCCACCAGTGCAGAAGCATGATACGCACCGCATATAACGACGATTTTTTCAGGAGCATGGCCTGCGTTTATCGTGTCTTGGATGTTCCGCCGCATATATGCTTCTCTGATCGCGTTGTAGGCATATTCCGTGCGATCGGTCAGTCGTTCTGTCTCTTCTGTTAACAGCCGCATCTCAGCGGAAAAAGCCAATATGGAATCACGATAGGCACCCGGGTTCAAGTTGTGCTCGTAGTTTCGTTCCCAATACGTATCATAGTCAGGCTCCCCTGCCAGCTCGGCAATTCGGCCGTAAATCGAGCGCTGTTCCCCTTCCTGTATCCGTTGTTCAGATGATTCAGTCTCCATGCTGTCACTTTCCTCATCAGCAGAATCTGCGCGATGCCGTGTTTCCTGCAAAGCAAGCGTGACAGAGGATGGAAGATCGATAAATGCAGCTTGTGCGCCATGTTGCTCTGCCCATCTCATGGCTTGCAGCTCTGGCGAATAAGCGGAAAATGGCCACATGACCGTCCGCACGGGCAAGTCATCCGTAAAGGCCAAAATGGCGATAGGCGGCTTCGTTACTTCGTTCGTCAAATGACAGATGACCGGCGTCGCATCCGAGGGGCCTTCGATAAGCACAGCTGTAGGCTGTATCCGCTCCAGTTCATCCAACATATGCTTCGCGCCGCCCGGCGATAAGTGCCGAACCCCGAATATGTTCACGGCAGAAGCCGCAACCACGCTCATCACTCGTTCAGCTCCTTACAAGCCGTGTATAGTCCGCGCCATTCCGCGCCGCGCTTTTTCATCACGTTGTCGAGATATTCCTTCCAGACGAGTTTATCCTTGACATCATCCTTCACGATGGCTCCCTGTAGACCAGCCGCCAAGTCCTCATCGCTCAGTTCTCCGCTTCCGAAGCTTGCTGCAAGCGCCATGCTGTTCGTGAGCAGGGATATCGCTTCTGCCGTCGATATGACACCCGCCGGAGACTTCACCTTCTCCTTTCTGTCAACCGTCATGCCGCTGCGCAGCTCACGGAATATGGTTACAACCTTGTGAAGCGCCTCATCAGAAGGAGCAGCTGTCTGCAA
This sequence comes from Paenibacillus sp. NAIST15-1, assembly GCF_001894745.1. GTDB lineage: Bacteria > Bacillota > Bacilli > Paenibacillales > Paenibacillaceae > Paenibacillus_B > Paenibacillus_B suaedae. The sequence continues at coordinate 205,891 of NZ_BBYF01000007.1, read as the reverse complement.
ATCATAAGCGGAAGCGATCTCCTGAACGCGCTTCTTCACGATCTCAACCTCGGTATTCATATCTGATGGCGTTGGCAGCACAATAATATTGAATCGGCGCTTCAGGGCAGCCGACATCTCATTGACTCCGCGATCTCTTGTATTTGCTGTCGCAATGATGGAGAAACCCTTGCGCGCATTTACTTCCTTGCCGAGCTCAGGCACAGATATTGTCTTCTCCGAAAGTATCGAGATAAGTGCATCCTGCACCTCAGAGGCGCAGCGAGATATTTCCTCAAATCTAGCGATCCCACCAGCCTCCATCGCCCGCATAATTGGGCTCTGAACAAGCGCTTCCGGCGTAGGTCCGTTCGCAAGGAGCATCGCGTAATTCCACGAGTACCGTACATGTTCTTCGCTCGTTCCAGCAGTTCCTTGTACGACAAGACCGGAATTACCGTAAATAGCGGCAGTCAAATTCTCGGAAAGCCATGACTTGGCTGTACCCGGTTCCCCGATCAGAAGGAGTGCTCGGTCTGTCACAAGTGTTGCAATCGCCATTTCAACTAATCGTCTGTTGCCGATATATTTGGGTGTAATTGTCGTCTTTCCTGCCTTGCCTCCCGTGATGAACGTGAGCACCGCTTGCGGAGACATTTGCCATCCTGTTGGAATCTTTCCTTTGTCCGCCTTGCGTAGTGCCGCAATCTCATCCTCATACAAGCGCTCGGCTGAGAGTCGCATGATATCCTGCATTTGCTGTTGGCTCGTTGCCATCTCATCATCTCCCCTGACGTTTAAGCTCGTTGCACGCACCTGTCTTATAACTCTGACAATGCGCCCACAATTCTTCAATTTCCGTGTTAGAAGGAATCAGCGCTATACCGATTCTGACGCAACCACTGCTTGCTTCTTCTCCATCTGTTCCACGACATAGCGCAGTTGTTCGCCAGCCGTATACTTGTATATAGGAAGAACCTCTGACAAGCGAGCGTGATACGAAGCTGGCAGCTCATATATGCGTTCATACACATTTCCATCAAATGTGTAACAATTCGAATTTTTTTTGTTCTCGATAGCCCCCACTAAAGCTTCCCACATTACTTCTTCAGGCACGTCAGATCGTTTCAATCCAGACAAAATCAAGCCAGCGTACGTATTGCGGAATTCAGGATGCTGCTCCAACTTCCTCAACATAAACTTGGCGCTTATTTCGTGTCCCGGCCGTGCAAAAGCACATACGAGCTCAAGCTCATTCTGCTCAATGAACCAATCCAGCCAGCGCTCATCCCATGCAGCAAGAATAAGCGGAAGTGGTTGAATGACAATCGTGTATAGTGACATCATTCCGTTGGAATAGCTCCACTCTGCAGGCACCTCAACATATTCTCTGGACAGTACCAGTGCTTCGATTGTGGAGCACAGTTCCTTCTTCCTTCTCTGCATCTCTTTGTTCGTCTGCATCTTCCACTTGTTCCGCATCGATTCTACATAGTGATCGTACATTGCCTCTGGTGATAACAGATGGAACGAGGCGCGAACAGCATAAGACATGAAGCGTACGTCAAGATCTTCAATTTTTCGCAAATGAGCAAGTGCCTCTTCCGAATTCTCTGTCTCCATATACCAAGCGACAGTGTGGAGCAGCTCCAGCCATTGGAAAGGTCTATATTCTTCATAGCGGCCCACGTAATTCGCATATACGTCGTAGAGTTCTGCGCACCGCTTTTCATGCAATGCACGAACTACATATCGGATCCTCGTCCAAGCCGCCTCCAGCTTCTTCTTATCGTCTGCTAGTTCCAACGCTGCGCTCAAATCGCGATCCAAATCCTGCACCAACTGGGCAGTCAGCTGCGGATGATCACATTCAGCTGCCGCTTCTGAGGCAAGTTCAATATCCTTGCTGGCAAACGCTTCATGCAAGCGTGCCACCGCTCTGTCTGTTCCATAGTTCGCAAGCGTATGATACGCGGATTCTCGAATCGCTTTCTTCTTCTCCTTCGTCCAATCAAGAACCGATTCTTCATATTGGATATAGGCTGACAACAATCGGATTGCTGTCGCTCTCACTTCATCCGAGCCGGACTGGGCCGCTTCATAGATAAACGATGCCACGTCTTCTCCGCCGACGGTACCGATGACGCGAAGCTTTCTTGCTTCCAGCTTGCCGCCATCGATTTGGAATGTCTTCATCAGATGTGGTACGACTTGCGATCCGTAGGAAGGAAGAATCTTATCCGTAGTTAGATCAGCAATTTCCGTATACGGGTCTCCAAGGGCTGCAATCGCGTACTGCAACAAGCGAAGATCCGCGAACATACCGTCCTCGAATGCCTGTAAGATCACTTCATAGCGTCCTCCGCCTGTTGTCGTTAGTGCTTCTTGCACCGCCGCCAGCTTGCGGTAGGACAGCTTCGTAGACAGATTGCTCGGATAGCTCTCCATGTCAGTCAACTGCCCTGCCGGAGCCGAGCTTCCCTGCGTATATAAGACGGAATGAAGGAGCATTCCAATGTCCTGCAGCGTCTCCGCTGAAGACTGCTCCTTGCCCGCAGGAGGCTCAATTAATGATGCAATTCCTTCTGCCAGCCGCTTGAAAATGGGGGCCCGCTCACCTAGCTGCTGGAACTGTGGAAGTAGTCGTTTTAGACGGAAGTCGCCGACTGCCAAATCACTGCCTGCAATATACAGTCGCCGTACTTCTTGATGAAGCTCTTGCAACAATGCTGTACTCATGGCCAATCCTCCTTAATACATGAGACGGATCATTTCCGCATCCTTCATTATTGTTAATGGCTGTGCAAGCAATCGTCCGCTTGCAAGTCGGTGCTCGAACATGACCAGCATCGAAGCATCCTTCGTCCAATCAGCAGGGAGCAGCGGGAGCAGAGACACTGTGGAATGATGAGAAGCGCACACATCATCCAGCACGATCTGCTGGCCCGCTTCATCCAACAATACATATTCATTCTGATCTGTCTGCTTTATGTCTGACACATGAAGGAGCATCACTGGATTTTTATCGCCGAGCGGATTTTTCAGCTGATTTTTCACTTTCTTTAGTACGTCAGCATACGAACGCTGTGCATGTGCGGACAAGCATTCCACATCTTCCGCTCCTACTACTCTAGTAATCAATTCATCCCAGCGTACTCTGCGATTCATCTCTCCCGGATATCGATAGAGCGTCTTCACTTGTGCAACATCGAAGAAGCTATCATCTGCACGCATTTGCTTAGCCGCCTTATACGGACGATACTGCATCGTGCGATGAATATCACCAGTTTCTCTCTCCATCCAATAGCCCTGATCGACATATTCTTGTCGAGCTTGATCATCGTAGCTGAGGAAGGAGAGTTGAATAAGCTCCACATTCTCGCTCATCAATCCGCATTCTTTCAATTCGTTAAGCTGCCATGCATGACCCAGCCACTCTTCTACGGTGCTCTCGTGATCCAATGCCAGTTCCGGATCATCCAGCTTCGCAGTCAGATGGCTCCGCCCCTTCTTAATGAAGGCATGTAGGAGAGTCAACTGCTCCATTACATTGGTATAGATGGTCTCTCGATCTTCATCACTCGATAAATATAAGGCCAATCTCCGGAGTTCATTCTGCGCCCCAGGCAAATAGTGATTCCCTAGCTGCTTGGCATGATCCTGAATCATCTTAATCGTCTTCGTATCAATCGTACCGATGCCCCCGCGCACGAGCGACAGCACCAGCTTCTCTAACGTCTCCAGTCCGTCCAGCTGTGCTTGAACTTTCTTCTTCAGAGCGGACTTGTTTACTTTCTTCGGCTTCGGCTCGGCTCCATCCGCTGCTTGCTGCTGCTTCTTTTCTTCGCGTTTCTCTGCCTTCTCCCGTTTGGAGATGATATCCTCAGGCACAGGCGCTGTTGCGAATTCCCCTCCGCCTACATAAGCATATAGCAGCCCAAGCGCATGCTTGCATGGCAGCTGCCTGCTTGGACAGGAACAGCGCAGAATTGGCTTCTCAGGCTGGATGAAGTCTGCCGAGCATTGATAATTCGATTTGCCGCTGCCTGAGCATTCCCCAAATAAGAGTGAACCGTCCTCTGAGCGGTTCAACTGTACGAAGCTCCGCTTTTTCACGAGCCCCTGTCCATTCTTGATGGCTGAGGCGTTCGGGGCAAGTGAATCTACGTATGACTCTGTAATTTCGATCATGTTGATTCCTCCTATCTGTCCAATGTCAACTATCCTTTTTATGTACTCGATTCCTATTCATACAACCACTTGCCAAAGTAATGCTCAACCGCATGATCGGAATACCCATCCACTCCACGCCAGTTTACAACAGCGAAGAAGTCGTTTTTCCCACCCCTGCCTGGCCTGTTCTCCGAACCAGCTCGCAGCACACCCGCATAAGACAAAATTTCCATCATCACATCGCGTTCCTGTTTATTGGATGGCAGCACATTGCTTAAGTTCTTCTCCAATTGACGCGCAGCATCGCTAGGCTGGCAGCTTTTTATCGCGGTCAGCATATGTTGGAGAATGGTCACGTCCTCTTCCGTAACGTCAACTGTCCCTTCTGCTAGGAGCTGTTCCAGATCTAATAGACAATATAGGATATGGTTAAGACGAACGCCTCCCCATTTCATCCGCTCGAAATTCAGAACATTGATATCTTCATTCGTATAGGATTCAAGAACGGCAATCCCGCTCTTGTCACATTCATAGCAATCCCCATACATCGCGTACGTGCTGCTCGTGCATCTACCGATATTGCTCTCAAATGGATGGGGTAGCAAACCATGTGTTAGTGCCCAACTGGAGAGCGCACTTCGCAGATGCACCTTACGCGTAGACAAGCTATGCAGGAAGGCTTGTGCCACCATCTCCTTCGTAATCAATTTATGCAATTCTACGATGCGCAGCACACATTCATCGTGACTCATCGTCACGGGATCGAACATCAGACCTTTGTCCTTAGCGTACTCGAAATCCTCCCCAGCGAACGTTATCGTACGAGTATCTTTCCATCCCGCACTGCTCCAGAACGTTTTCATCAGTATCTGCTTCGCCTTCTTGTCCACTCCGTCCTCCTTCAAATTCGCCACATTCGTGTCATTTTGATGAAAGTTACGAACATACGTTTCCTTTGATTATGAAAAAAAACGCCGAAAGCAGTGCTTCGACGAATCTTTCCTTCATAATAACGAATTTATAAGCTATCAGTACAGGTCACTTAGTCCCATTCCTATCAATTCTTCTCTGCATATTTATAGGAATATAGTACCACTTGATATATTTAGGACTACTTATTGATTGTTATCGCGAGTACATTCTCAGCCATTATGCCCCTCTCCGATAGCTTACCTCCCCTAGTGGAAATAAACAGTTATAGTACGTGTTGACCTGCGATTTCGCCAGTATATAAAACATGAAAAATCCCCTCCAACATTACTTGGAGAGGGTTCATAAGTAAAATTCATTCGTTCCTACTCTATCGGTTCATGCAACCATGAGCTCATAATATCGTCTGTCCTCGAGCTTTATCCCAAGCAGATTTGAAAGCTGCAATGCTTGAAAATCGTTGTTCTCTATCCAGCTGAACGGCTTGCAGAGCGACCTCATACAGCGCTTGTCCTGCTTCCCAGCGTTCCAAAGCGTGATTTCGTTCCCCACCTAACAGTCCAAAAGCAATAGCTCCTAAATTGTACACATTCGTTCGGGAATCGATCAGCGCGCCTAATTCGTATTCCTCTGGCGATTTGGATCGCATCGCTCCCCAGAATTGTTCCCCGATATCATTGACAGCAGGAGATCTCCGATAAAAGTCGATGTCACAAATCTTCGTTCGATTGGTTATGAAATCATATAAGATACTTCCATCATAAAAGTCTACTGCCACATATCCCTGTGCTTCCACATGCTCATGAAATGAAAAAATGACATCCAATGAGTTCAGTCGCTGCTGCATGGGAAGATGCCGATGTCGATAAAATGGAGATCTTGGATCATGATACTTAGCCGGCGGTGGGAATGACCAGTGAGAATGCAGACATTCCCCTTCGAACCACTCAAATACGGCGGCATATCCTCCACCCGGAACCTCAAAAAGCTCCAATAGCTCAATCAAGTTTGGATGCTTCAGTGCCGTATATAACGGAATCGCCGCTTTTAACCGCTCGATGGCAGCTTCCGGCTCGCCCATATACTCCTTCGTTCTAGCACCTGCATATTTAATAAATCGCTTGCGCCCTTCCTGCTCAACGCCAAACGCAATATTCCCAGAATCCTGCTCGTCGAATACGCAGAATACGTGTCCATACTTGTGAATCCAATCGAAAGAATGAGCTTCCTTGAGCTCAAATGATACATTTCCTAGCTGAATCGTTACAGAAGTGAATGAATGTGCTGTCACGATGCTTCCCCTCTCATCCTATCGGGGCTGCCGCAGTTTCGTGGGCTGCTTATGCGTTGACCCCATCTCGTTGATACACCCAATTCAAATTCGTCATTTTTGCCATAGCACAACGCCTCCTTCACTTTTAACGTTCCACCACCGTATCACATTCATAAACCGCGTACAATAGAAATCCGATTAGGATTGCTTCCTTTCTATCACAACATCGTTGTGCGCTCTCAACGGCCTGTCCTCGAAGAAATCGATAATCATCTCATTGAAAATATCTCTGCGCATTGTGCTCAGCGGATCATAAGCATCTCTGAACAAGGCAAGAGTTGCATGATTAATATGATTATAAATGGTACGAGACCCTTTCCCCTCGTCAATACCAGTCATTATCTTTCCTTCTCCTCCCATGACTAAAACTGGTGACTGAATGCGGTACAGTTCATTCGTATGCGCCGGGAAAGGAGCCGTCTTCATAGCAAGGAGCATCTTCTTATCGATTGAGAAAGAATTGCGTAAAATTCGCTGTGTATATGGATCATCCTTATAAAACTTCATCATGAGATTCACGATCGTACGGTAAGGAAGCAGGCTGAAAATAAAATTGGAAATGGACAGCACCCAGCCTGCTGCAACCGTCGGCATTTCACTATAGCTGTTCGATATGACTAGCTTATCTATATATTGTGGATACCGGATTGCAAGCAGGGTCGCCAATTGTCCGCCCTGCGAGACACCGATGACATGTACTTTGTTCAGCCCAAGCTCATCCAAGAAACACTTCAAATCTTCAACAATCACGTAATGATCATATTTGCCCTCTGGAAATTCCTTAGTAGAATCGCCATGCCCCCTATAATCCGGCATTATCATGCTGTACCGTTCGGAGAAGGCTTCGAATTGCGGCTCCCACATTCGCCATGATGATCCACTGCCATGTAGGAATAAGACAGGCGAACCCTTCCCCTTACTCTCATAATGCATGAGCATCCCATTCACAGCTACCTTCGGCATGATGTTGTCTCCCCCTAGTTATGACTGTCTTTATGTTGACGTTGTTCTTGCCACTGAACTAGAATTTGCTTCATTTGATGGACGACAAAATCAAAAAACTCGATGCTTTCATCCATTTTCATTTTTGCTTGTTCATCCGATGCGATGGACTTCGCCCGTCTCACATAATCCCCCATCATTCCCCCTTGCGCAATGCTCGTATGCAAAATCGACGTCCAAGCATCCGGATGCAGTTCATAGTAATCCCGTTTGCTTCCAGGGATACCTACTTTGCGAAACAAGGATACTTGAACCCCTTGACGAACAGATAAGGATGCTGTGCCTTTACTAATCTGCAAGTCCAGCACCATCTGATCAAGCGAACGCGGTTCTCCTGCTAGCAGCAGATAGCCCCATATTTTCCCGAGTGAGCGCGCACCCCCTGATGATTCGATATACGTTCCGAAATCCTCGATCAAGGACTGCTGAGCATCGTTCAACGTGAAATTCCCCATGACAACACCCTCTAATGTTTAATTGATTTAATATATATTAAACACAGAAAATAAAAAAATTCAATCTTCTTTTTCTTTTTTCGACGTAACAATCATGAGTGAAGAAAATATCTGGTATAATTCATAAAAATAAAGGTGAAACAGTCCATTGCGCGATAAGAACTCAAATTAGATAAATATAAATTAGATAAATAGACTGATTGGGGTGAATGTTATGAAATCCGAACTGCGAGCGATTGATTATTCGCTTCCCAACAAACGCAGTACGGGGTATACCATTTTATTGATTCTATCATTGTTTCTCGTATCTACAAATTTGCGAGCCGCGATTACGTCCATTTCCCCGCTGCTGGAAGACATTCAGAGAGATTTGGGAATGAACGGGATATCGGTCAGCCTGCTAACGTCCATACCACTGTTCTGCATGGGAATATTCGCTCCTATGGCGGCCAGCTTGAGCGATCGATTGGGAATGGAAAGAGCGATCACCGTGTGCATCGGACTAATCGGCATCGCGACGGCCGCTCGCTTCTTCGCCGTCACCTCCTTCCTGCTCTTGCTTACCGCATTGCTTGCCGGTATCGGGATTGCGGTTGCCGGTCCGCTGATCTCTGGTTTCATCAAGCATCATTTCCCTGCTCACGCCTCATCGATAGTCGGCGTCTATTTAACCGGCATGGGCATCGGCGCTTCGATCAGCACCGCCTACGCGATACCGATTGAGCGTGCCGCACACGGATCATGGAGCACGGCGCTTGGCATCTGGTCCATTTTCGCGGTTATCGGGATACTTGCGTGGTGGCCGATTATTCGAAAGCATGCGTCACCTAACCATCACGACGCATCGTCTCGCAAGCAATCGAGCAAGCTTCCGTGGAATAATAAGCAAGCATGGCTGTTCCTCATTATTTTTGGACTGCAATCCGGCATCTACTACACCGCTGCTACCTGGCTTGCCCCCCGTGCTCAGGAGATTGGGATGGATGCGGCAACTGCAGGGACGCTAGTAACAGTATATTCGATCATGCAGATGATCGCAGGCTTGGTGACGCCGCTTATGTTGAATCGTACCACTTCTCGCAAGTCATGGCTGTTAGCCTTTTCCATATGCAGTCTGGCAGGGTGCAGCGCGCTTTCTTATTTTCCTGCCGAGGTGAATCCATTTCTGTCGGCAGCAGTGATGGGGATTGGAGCGGGCGGCCTGTTCTCGATTGCGTTAATCCTGCCTCTCGATGTAACAAGCACTTCGCGCGACGCAAGTCTATGGACGGCCATGATTCAGTTCGGCGGATATTTGATAGGCGGATTACTCCCCTTGGTTTCCGGAGTCTTTTACGACATCGGCGGAAGCTATCAAGCCTCCTTTCTCATTCTAATCTTCACCAGTCTGATTCTTATCGCGGTATCCGTATTCTACCGCGGCAAGCGGTACACGCATTATTCGCAACAATAAGACGGTTGCTCTTCCATCGAGAGGAGCAACCGTCTTATTGTTGATTATCGCACCCTCACCTGCATTATTCTTCCTTGTCCACATCAATATCCTTCACTTCTTCAGGCAGTTCCTTCGAAGCACCAGGTACATCACGTTGCTTGTAGCGAATCTCTTCCGATGAGTAAACACCAATATGTACGCTTCCCCCGTTGGCAAAGGCTCGGATCAATATCGGTTGATTGTAAAGATTATGGAAGGTAAAGTCGGGTCCATTCCAGCTTACCGTTGCATCACGACCAGGCGGCACATAGGTTACATTCCTAGAGTGAGAGTAGCGCTTCACAATATGTAGCCCTGCGCGGTCGACAGCGTTGAACAGGGTGGATGATATCTGACATATGCCGCCCCCTATTCCTTCTGACAATTCCCCCTTCACGATGATAGGCGCACGCACATACCCTCTCTCTTGCGTGCGCTGCCCAACAACTTCATTAAAGGAGAACGTCTCTCCTGGAAATAGGACGTGATTGTTAATCGCCTCTGCAGCAAGCTTTATATTCATAGAACGGTTTTTATTGTTCGTATTATAGAAGGTTGTGTAATGACCAATTTCCTTCTCACGAATATGCGATAGGAGTTCACTGTCTACTTTTGGATAGACAATCTGCATCGGCACCTCTATCCTCATCGAACCGCTGTTGACGATGTATTTATAAAACTGCTCGATAAATGATTCTCGATCCAGCCTCATCCCATTTTTCTCGGGAATAATCCCACCATAACCATTCAATGCTGCATTAATCGGAGCAATGGCTACTTGGCGATCTATCGCTTTCATCAGCTTATCTAATTGTTGCTCGTTCACAATAGCAGCACCAGGAAGTAAATAATCCGCACGGTGAGCAGATGCAATTTGTTGGCCATGATGTCCAATCATGATTGGTTCCGATACGGTTGGCCGTTGGAGCAGCAAAAGCACTAACCAGAGAAGTTGCAGATACATGTTGTTCTCCTTTTGACAAATCCTCATCCTTGAGGCACATCTGAACCCATTCCGCTTGCATGAAATAATTGCCGCTATCTTATCCTTTTCTTACTCCAAACGATATATACATGCTCTACCAGTTCGCGCTGAGTTTTGCATTTTATGACTGTTATTTTCATGACCTTGGTCGCTTTATTGTTCATGTTTCATGAAAATGATATGATATACATACGTAAAGTTAGTACTAACCTATAGACAGAGAGGATTTGTTGCATGGCTAGAGTTCATAAGAAAATGTCCGTTCTAGACATCTTGAAGAGATTCATCTTCATCACGTCTGGTGCAATTCTAATGGGGGTAGCGTTGGAATTATTCCTCGTACCTAACAGTGTGATTGATGGTGGGATAACCGGTATTTCGATCGTGGTATCCAAGCTAACGGGCCTGCCGCTAGGTCTGTTCATCTTCCTTATTAACCTTCCGTTTCTAATTATCGGATACAAACAAATCGGAAAAACATTTGCATTTTCCACCTTATACGGAATCATAGTCATGTCCGGAACGACATTTATGCTGCATTCAGCAGAAGCATTTACAAATGAGAAAATATTGGCAGTTCTGTTCGGTGGCTTTATTCTCGGTCTCGGTGTTGGTCTCGTTCTTCGCTTTGGCGGATCACTAGATGGTACTGAAATCGTAGCCATTCTCGTGTCCAAGAAGACTCGGGTGCCAGTTGGTCAAATTATTCTCATTATCAACGTATTCATCTTTATCATAGCTGGATTCGCATTCGGCTGGGATTCAGCCATGTACTCCATCTTTACTTTCTATATTGCTTCGAAGGTGATGGATATCGTCGTTGAGGGCTTGAATGAGTCGAAGTCGGTAACCATCATATCGCAGGAATATGAGGAAGTCTCAGAAGCAATTCAGAGCCGCTTGGGTCGAAGCACGACCTTCATCTACGGCAGAGGCGGTTACAGCAAGGAAGATACCCAAATTATCTATTGTGTCGTTACCCGTCTGGAGCTAGCGAAGCTGAAGTCTGTTGTCCAAGAGATTGACAGCAAGGCGTTCATCGCGATCGAAAGTGTATCGGATGTACTCGGCGGCAACTTCCAGAAGAACGATATCCACTAATCACAAATCCCCTGCATGTCTCAGCAGCCTCGCTGACGTATGCAGGGGATTCTCTATTTAACATCTCTAATTAGCTTGTGTAGGCACGGTACATAGCATCCAGCAACGTATGCGTATGGTCGCAGCTATATTCCCAGAACATAACGCCAGCAATTCCCTGCTCCCTCACATACTTGCACTTGTGCGTTAAGGATTCTGGATCGTCATACGTAATAAAGCTATGTCCGTCGTACAAGTATGGAGATTTCGCTTCCTCATCCCAATGACGAACGAATCCATTCTTATCGATATATTCCGCAACCAGCTTCGTATAATCAGGTCCATACCCTCCCGATCCAGGCGCCATTTGCAAGTAGCCATTATTCGTATTCGGCACATCCTTCCACATTCTTGAATAGAAGGCAGCACCGATGACAATCTTCTCTCTAGGCACTCCTGCAGCAGCGAATAACCGTACAGATGCATCTATGCTAATGCGGAACAAGTCGCCAGTCGATGTGTACAAGTTCGTGTGATGCCCCGTCAAGGTTTGGAAGCCGCCGCGCATATCGTATGTCATGAGCTGAATGAAGTCCAAATACGAATGGATCACATCCATTTCCGTACCATCGATATAGTATTGGTCTGCCCCTGCTGCAATCGTCAGCAGATAGTGTCTTCCGTCTGCGTGCCCCTGGGCGTCAAGCACCTCGCGCAGTTCCTTGAGAAGCAAGGTGAAGTTCTGCTTATCATTCGGGCTGGACGCTATTCCTGCTTCCGAATAGCACGGGTACTCCCAGTCAAGGTCGATGCCATCGAATGGTGCTGTCTCTAAGACTCGCACTGCAGACTCTGCGAACAGCCGTCTTCCTTCTGCTGTCGACGCAGCCTCAGAGAACCCGCCTGCACTCCATCCGCCCACCGACAGTAGAATGAGCAGCTCAGGGTTGTAAGACTTCAATACTTGCAATTGAGACAAATTCTGCAAATGATCAATCGTAATGCGGTCGTTCTTCACATGACCAAATGCCACGTTCAAATGAGTTAGTTTCTTCGCATCTTCTGCTGTAACATTCGGTAGTACAGGATCACCTGCATAACCCGCTAAAATCAGCTTGTTGCTGCTCATGCTGTCGTCTTCCTCTCTACGTTGTGTTCTCTATGATTGCAACTCCCTAGTTGTGTGTAACCACGGCACCGGAACCGCCGTACATATCCAGTTCGCCTTCCAGTTCAATCTTCAATACCGTTACATTCTCATGCGCATCTTCCGGCGTCATATGTATCCATGTTGTACCCGGAATATTGAACCACGGCACGCCACCTTGAATTTCATAAGTTAATTCCTTGCCAGAATGAAGCACCGTAATCTTTTTAATTTTATTCGAGAGACCTTTTAAGCAAACGCTTTCTTTCGGATCATCATATACGAACAAATATAACGTCTGACGATCCTTGGACACGGTACTGCCGCCCAAGTAATAACGAGTATGAATGCCTTCATCCGTCTCATAAATAGCCTCTTCATGCGTCCGAATCCAGTTGCCCAGACCAATGAGTGTCTCTTCCTGACGCTGCGGAATTGTCCCGTCCTCCATTGGCCCTACATCCAACAGCATATTCCCGCCCATCGTAATGCAGTCACAGAACATTCGGATAATTTGATTCAATGTTTTATAATAATCATCATCGTGTTGGTAGCCCCAAGAGCTATTAATGGTTGTGCAGAACTCCCATGGCCCTACTGGTCTTGTAATTGGCAAGCCCTGTTCCGGAGTCTTGTAGTCCCCATGCCCTTGAAGCCTGGAGTTAATGATAAGCTCAGGGTTGAACGACAGCAGGTAATCCTTGAACGCTGGCAAATTCCACTGTTCTGCGCTGCGCTCCCAGTCCCCGTCGAACCACAGCAGATCCACCTTGCCGTAGTCAGTAAGCAATTCACGCAATTGATTGTTATTGAATTCGAGGAAGCGCTGCCATGCCTCTTCATCCTGTACACCATCCGTCGGACTGCAGAAGCGGTTCACCTTGCTCAAATCCTCAGGCACCTTCCCGCCTTCGTACACACTTGCATAATCTGGATGTGACCAGTCTATCAAGGAATAGTACATACCAAGCTTAATACCGCGATCTGTAAGCGCCTTGGCATACTCTTTGATAAGATCACGCTTGGCAGGCGTCTTCTTCACAACGTTCAAGTCACTGTACTTCGTATCCCACAATGCAACGCCATCATGATGCTTCGTTGTCAGAACTGCATATTTCGCGCCAGACTTCTCGAAGAGGTCTGCCCACTTGTCTGCATCGAACTTGCTTGCCGTAAATCCATCGAGCTGCTTCATGTAGTCTTCATACGACACTCTTCCATTATAGAAAGACCAGGATTCTGAAATCCCATCGACCGCATAAATGCCATAATGAATGAAAATCCCAAGCTTCGCTTTCTCAAACCACGGTTGTACCATTGTTGTGCCCTCCCATATTCTAGTTGTACAATTCGTATTATCGCACATTTTGGCAGAAAAGTGTTAGCGAAAACATTCCGCGCCACACCTAACTTTTTCACAGTTAGATGTGGCGCGGAATCCAAGTGGCAGACACGCCATATTTGGTTGTTGAAGCCTGGTTATTTCGTAATATCAATAAAGCCTTCTCCGAACACATCCCTAACATCATGAATCGTAATAAATGCATCCTTATCTGTTGCTCGGACGATTTTCTTCAAGGTTGATACTTCCTGCTTACTAATAACAATGTACAGTACTTGCTTCCGATCCTTTGTATAATAACCATGTCCTTCCAGTACCGTCACTCCACGATCCATGACGACATTCACTTGCTCCGCGATCCGATCATGCTCCACGGAAATAATCGTAACCGCCTTCTTCGGATTCAATCCTTCGATAATGAAATCCATCACCTTCGTCCCTACATACAGCATCGCAATAGTTAGCATCAAGCCTTGCGGTCCAATGATGAAGAACGACGCGAATGCCACAATGAGGTCGAAGAACAATAATGCGTAACTTACATTCCAATCCAAATACTTGTTCATAATGCGAGCCAAAATCGTCGAGCCTGCTGTTGTGCCCCCGACTCGGATGATAAGACCGATCCCGACACCTGCGAAAATACCGCCAAAAATCGCATTGATCATGAGCTCATTGGATGCAATCCGCCAGCTCTCCGTCAAATGCAGGAATAATGAGTTGAACACAACTGCAATGATGGTATAGATCGTCGTTTTCTTATCCAAGAATTTGTAGCCAACGACAAGCAATACCGCATTTAAGATCAAGTTCATCAACCCTGGTGACCATTCGAACAGATAGTAGAGAATAATGGTAACCCCTGTTACCCCGCCCTCACCGAAATCATTGGGGATGACAAACAAGTTAACTGCTAATGCAAAAATGAAAGCGCCTGCGATAATGATAGCAATATCCGTAATTCTTTTTTTCATGAAAGCCCGTCCTTTATGTATGAAAATCATCTGTCCGAATTATCTCATCAAACTAAAGCAGTGAAAATTGATTCATGAATATACGGGTGTTCCCCTAGTATGGATATACATGCAGCCGGTACATTAAGTATTCCGCTCTTATGACACGACAATACAAAAACAACTGAGCGTTCCCACTCAGTTGTTCTTGCATCATTCCTAGCAATCCTTATCATCTTATGCAAAGATATCGGATTGTTTGACACGATCGTTCAGCATTGTAAAGTCTTTGTCTTGCAAAGGCTCTACCTTGCCCTTTTGATACCCGCTTCCCTTCGTGGAGAAGAAGTCATGTGTACTTGTTTCGGTACGGATACCGTTCAAGACAACGGGGTTAACATCTTCTTCTGGGAAGTATTGCTCAAAGCCCAAGTTCATGAGCGCTTTGTTGCCGTTGTAACGAATGTACTTCTTCACTTCATGTGTAAGTCCAATTGCATCATATAGCTGCTCAGTGTATTCAAGCTCGTTCTCGTACAATTCAAGCATCAGCTTGTTCACGAATTGGGACAACTCACGCTGCACGTCCGCACTTTGCTTATTGTAAATTTCCTGTGCAAGCAAGCCTACGAACACGCCATGGACGCTCTCGTCGCGGATGATCAGCTTAATGATCTCACCGCTTGCTACCATCTTGCCTTGTCCAGCCAAATACAGTGGATAGAAGAAGCCGGAATAGAACAGGAAGCTCTCCAAGAATACCGATGCTACCATCGCTTTGTACAAGCTGATTGGATCGTTGTCTTGAATACCCTTATATAGGCCGTCAATGATTGCTGTCTTCTTCTGCAAGTGCTTATTGTCTTTTACCCAATCGAATGTCTCATCAATCATTGCTGTGCTAGCAACCGTCGTAAAGATGGTGCTGTAGCTCTTCGCATGAATTTCTTCCATTGCCGCTTGGAAGATCAGAATTGCCTTCTTCTGCTTCCCTTCTACATGCTGCGCAATAACCGGCATTCCCACGTTCCCTTGTTCTGTATCCAGCAAGGTCAAGCCGCCAAGCACATGCATATAGGCAAGTTTCTCATCATCGGACATTTTCGTCCAAGACTTCAAGTCTTTCGAGATTGGAATCTCCGTATCAAGCCAGAATTGGGACGTATTTTGCGTCCACAGCATTTCCATATAATCCGATTCAGGTCTGTTCCAGTTAACAGCTTCAAAGTTTCTCATCTACGAATCTCCTTCTAGAGGTAATTCAAAAAGACCGCTTTAGATCACGAAGTAATATACACAGTGCTCGGTGCTGAAAACCATCCTTTTTGAACTCTCATTTAATGCAGGTTGCGCTCAATTAGACAACGCAGCTTACACATTCATCGATTGTTTTCTTCTTCGTACGTGTATAGTAGAGCGTCTTAAGCCCCTTCTTCTGTGCGTAAATATAATATTTTGCAAGATCACGAGTCGTCAGATCATCCTTAACAAACAGTACCGTTGAGATCGCTTGGTCAATATGAACTTGAACATCCGCAACCAAGTCAATCAGGTTGAACATATCCATGTCATATGCTTCTTTGTAATAGAAGTAGTTCTCATCGTTAATGTAAGGCATTGGATAGATCGTCTTGGAATCTCCGTACTCACGCTCCTCGATGCGCTGAGTAATTGGCGCGATCGAAGCTGTAGACGACTGCAAGTACGAGATAGAGCCTGTAGGTGCGATCGCCAGACGGTATGCATGGTACAAGCCATGCTCCATCACTTGCTCTTTCAAGCGAGCCCAGTCTTCCAATGTAGGCATCGTGTGACCTTCGAACAATTCCTTCACGCGATCTGTCTTCGGAGTGAAGTCCGTGTTCAAGTATCTATCGAAATATGCGCCGCTCGCATATTCACTCTTGTCAAAGTCCGTGAACGTCACGCCGCGCTCTTTCGCAATCAGCATGGAACGTTCCAAGGAATAGAAGTTCAGCATCATGAAGAACGCACGCACGAAGTCTCTTGCTTCCATGGACTCATATGCAATCTTGTTCTTCGCCAAGTAACCGTGCAAGTTCATTGCACCAAGGCCTACCGAATGAAGCTCACGGTTCGCCTTCGCTACGGATGGAACGATACTGATATTGCTGCGGTCAGATACTTCTGTCAGTGCGTCCATAGAACGATGAACCGTATCACGCATCCGCTTATTCTTCATGACGTTAACAATGTTAAGTGAACCCAAGTTACAGGAAATATCGCGGTTAATCTCATCCTCAATGCCGTAATCGTTAATTGTGGACACTTCACTAAGCTGTGCGATCTCACTGCACAGGTTGGAGAATTTAACCTTACCGATTTCTTTCAGGGCATGATATTCATTCGTGTTATCTACGAACATGATATATGGGTAACCAGATTCCATCTGAATCTGTGCAATTTTCAAAACTAGGTCGCGAGCGACAATTTTCTTTTTGCGGACTTTCGGATTGTCTACGAGCTCATCATACATTTCGGAGAGATCCATATCATCCAAATGCTTGCCATATGCTTGGAATACCGTGTGCGGATAGAACAAGTACATGTCTTTATCCTGCTCAACAAGCTCGAAGAACTTGTTCGGAGCAACGACGCCGAGCGACAAAGTCTTAATGCGGATTTTCTCATCACTGTTGATTTTCTTCGTATCCAGGAATTCATGGATGTCAGCATGGAATACGTTCAAGTATACAACGCCGCTTCCGTCACGCTGTCCCAATTGGTTTGCGTAGGAGAAAGCATCCTCAAACAATTTCATAACGGGGAGTACGCCGCTTGCTTTACCGTCTAGCCCTTTGATCTGCTCGCCTGCACCGCGAATCTTGCTCAAGTTCAAACTCACACCGCCGCCAATTTTACTTAACTGAAGTGCGGAGTTGATCGCAAATCCGATCGAGTTCATGGAATCGTTCACTTCGAGCAGGAAGCAGCTGACGAGCTCTCCTCTGCGCTTCTTCCCTGCATTCAGGAAGGTTGGCGTTGCTGGCTGATACTCTTGTGCAATCAACAGATCTGCATATTCGAATGCTTTGTTCATATCTCCGCTCGCTAAGAACAAGGATACAACCGCCAGTCTGTCTTCATAACGTTCCAAGAACTTCGTATCATCATTCGTCTTCATCGCGTAGTTATTATAAAACTTGAACGCGCTCATGAAGGATGGGAAGCGGAATTTCTTCGAGTACAGGAACTCGTACAATTTCTTAATATCTTTAAATTCATATTGGTCGAAAATCTCTTTCTCATAGTAATCATTTTCGATCAAATAATGAATCTTCTCTTCAAGGTTATGGAAAAACACTGTATTTTGATTGACATAATCAACGAAGTAGCTCTTTGCTGCGTCGTGATCCTTGCCAAATTGAAATTTACCGTCCTTCTGAACCATGATTTCATTGTTAAGCTGTATCCATTTTGGTATCAAAGTCATGGACCTCCCGAATAAAGTTGTCTACATCTCGTTTTGTCCCGCTGAGTTCAAACTTCATCAGTACGGGGACGGAGTATTCTCTGGAAATATGGTCAGCTGCAAGCCCATACCGAGTGCCCCAGTTCATGTTGCCGCTGGCCGCGACACCTTGGAGCAAATGACTGTGTTCTTCCAGAAACTCTTGCGTGGACTGTGGAACTTGTCCGAACCCGGTCGTGTACGTAATCAGGATAAAGGGTTCATTAAGCTTGGTGTCAGGCGTGACACGAACACACTCCAAATCCAATTTATCGACGAATCGTTTCACGTTACCCGTCTTCGAATCGTAAGCGATAAGCACGTGACCCCTCCGTTGTTCGACTAGTTTGCAAATGGAACGAACAAAAAATGCTCATTCAAAAACAAGGATCAAAGCGATCGACACGTTGCGTACCCTAATTGCGTTTATGCTGTCGCTTTAATCTCTCAATCTCTGAATAGGCATGTCTTAGAATCTGGCGCGTGGCGCCGCTCGATTCCAATTGCTGTCACAATATATAGTGTATGTATCGCATTAAACCAACTATATATAGTTCGCTATAGAATCATATACAATTTTAAGAGAAATGGCAAGGTCCATTTTATGACGCTTTCTCTATCAAATTTCATGTCGACTATTGGCACAAAACATTACTATCGTACCACACCTCAGACGAATATTGGAGATCATTTATTTTGGAATTGTAGAGAAATACATGATAAAAAAATTCGAATATTCCCCTTTTCAGCGACGGGATGGCGATCTCTCCAATCTCAACTTTTTTTATTTAACCATGACATTGGAGTCAAATCAGCACATTTTTTGATTACCACATACACAATCCAAACATCGGATATGAACAAGCATATAATAATTGGAAGTGATTACTAGAAGTGATTACTAGAAGTGATTCATGTCAATTCATTTTGAATAGACGGAGGGAAACATCCGATGAGCAAATCTAAAGCGCTACGAACATCGAGATCATCTGATGTGGTAAATCAGGTGTATTCAAACCGGGTACTGCGATCTGAGTTTGATCGGAATTGGAGAACGGAAATTTCAAGAAGTGGGTATGTTATTTACATTGCAACTGCAAACCGGGCTAAAGTTGAGGTAATACTGTCAGGCGGGATAAACAAGCGATTGGTGTTTCCGAGAGGCGGAAGAGTGATCGTCGGTGGTGGCGGAACATCGCATTATAGCAAACCACATCGCACGATCACGATTTAATGATCATTGGTTAACTTGCATAGTATGATTATGAGTTACACTGGAACGTTAAGATATCGACCAGATACAGATATAGATACAGATATAGCGGCAGTACAAGACACCAGAGTCGTGTCTGACTGCCGCTGATTCGTGAAATGTCACGGAGTTTGTACCCTACGATTCATCCCCTGCTGCCAAAAAAGATAGAATGTGCGAGGCCATTTCTTGAGGATGCGTCAATGGGAGCATGTGGTCTGCACCTTCTATTTCGACGAAAGCAATACGTGGTATCCGCTTGAACTCCTCCGCGATCATGCGCATATCGTCCCACTCCACTGTCCCGTACATAAACAAGGTAGGAACCGCGATTTCCTCCAACTGTTCGATCGCAGGTGGCTGAGGCCATATCACCTCAAAGCTGCGCCACTCTGTGAAGACACGCGTAAAGTATTGGGTGTGCATATCAATAAAGATATCACGCTGACCGCTAGCCATGACCGTTCGATAAATTGGCCCCTCCAATGAAAACTGTATCATCTTGCCCACATCCGGAGCGAGTGAATTCAATTGCTGAATCCAGCCCCGATACGTCTCTGAGAAGATGAAACCTGTCAAGGATGGAGCAACAGCGATCAGTCGAGCGACTCTATCCGGGAAGGTTAATGTAAAGTTAGTAGCCAATTCTCCGCCTATAGAATGCCCAACTAGGGTCACCTGTTCCAGCTTCAGGTCGTCCAGCAGTTGACGTAAATCCTCGACAAGGTTGAACGGTACTTGCGGTACGGGCGATCGCCCCGTACCACGAGCATCAAAGGTAACGACCTGGTGAGTTGTTGCGAGAAGTGGTACTAGCTCCCCCCATGCCCTTGAATCGACGCCTCCGCTGTGAATCAGCACAATCGGCTCGCCTGTTCCATAAATCGAGTAGCTCAGATCCATTCATGCTCCCTCCCATGTGGCTTTCTATTGATTGTTTCACCTCATATATTAGATATGGATCAATATTCAGATCAATGATTTTTTGTTTTTTCTTACCTTACATTCCACAGAAGCACTACGATCCCATTCTGGTCATCGCCAGTATCCAGATGGAGAAACCAACCCGATAAGGAAGTTTCCTTACTCGATGGAAATTCCCCAGCAATCCATACTCATTTCCCGTGCTTGTACTCTCATTTCCCGGGCAACCGCGCGGTTTCGAGCCATTGTGACAGTGATGTTCAACATAATCACAGAAAAACAGAGTCAGTTCCATGCCGAACCTCACTCCTTTTTGTCTCTTCAAGCAGCAATGTGCATAACCATGCAAAAGAATGATCCGCTACGGAAATAAGAAATTTTATTTTTGCAATGCCTACCTATTCCCCATCTCATTCATATTGCCTCTTGAAGGGAGATCATCATCATAAAACACTTGCTAAAGGTTGTAGCTGTATTCCTGATTGCTTTGATCCTCATTCTCTACGCGTCCGCCATGTTGTTTGGTAGAGAACGTAAAATAGACCGACCCGGAGGTCGATCTGCTTCAATTAACTTCCTATATATTTCACTTCATTTAATATCCATTCTGTTGAAATACAGAACGCTTGCTACTAAGCCGAATAGCGAAGTGATACCGACCGCAATAAACGAGTATAGAGGCGGATAATCCGCTACATAACTTTGTGTCACAATTACATGTGCAGCTGACCAAGGGAAAATCGCCTTGTAATCGGAACTGATCACGGTAACATTCCCTAACGTGATCACCGCTGTGAACATGATGGTCGGCACATAATTTTTGAATAAGAAGGTTACCCAAATCGTCGGTGTGGACAACAGGAACATAAGGACAGCACCTAGTACATAGTCACCCAATGAAGACACCAGTACCGTGGCACTTACCCCGTCTGATTTGATAAAAAATCCGAATCCCAATGTAAGCACCCATGCCACCATCGTCAATAGAAGTATCCATATGAGCAGCATAAGCATTTTGCTCGCGATTAGAGCAACTCTTGATACCGGGATTGTAAGCAGGTTCTTGAGTGTATCCTCCACAAATTCTCGATTGAATAAATATGCAGTAATAACACCATACAACAGTACTCCAAGCAGCAGCATCACATTCAGATTCGTGTTATAAAATGAAATTTCGAAAGGGATTACTTTCTCTGGCTCACGCTTCATCTGGCTCAAGTATGCGATGAACATCATAATTGGTGCGGCAGACGCCCCAATTATACTCACGAGAAACATCTTCGATCGTTTCAGCTTCAATAACTCGGTATAGAGCAAATTAACCAATCGTACCACCACCAATCCGCTTTACGAAATAATCTTCAAGCGTGTCCTCGTGGAGTGTCATTTTGAACACATCAATATCGTTCTGAACAAACATCTTATTCAGCTTGTTCTGTTCTCCAATCCGTGAATATACACGTATCAATCCGTCACCATGGATTTCATAATCATGGACGCCCGCTCGCGACTCGAGCAGCATCGCTGCCTTATTGTCATTGGACACACGGAACTCGATATATCTGCGATTTCGTTTATGCAGCTCTCCAATTGAAATTTCCTCAAGCAGCTTCCCCTCATGGATAATTCCAAGCTGGTCGGCAAGCTGCTCAACCTCGGATAAAATATGACTGGATATAAGCACAGTGATGTTGCGTTCTACCGCTAATGATTTAATGAGCTTGCGCATCTCCTTAATGCCAATCGGATCAAGGCCATTCGTTGGTTCATCAAGAATAAGCAGCTCTGGATGATGCAGGATCGCTCTGGCAATCCCGAGACGCTGCTTCATCCCCATCGAATATTGACCTACCAGCTTCTTCGTCTCTTCCTGCAGCCCCACCGTTTCTAGTGCTTCCTCCAACGCATTTCGTTTGTATACGCCCATCAGCTTCGCATTAATGAGCAAATTCTCATATGCCGTTAAATTCTCATAGAATCCGGGATGCTCCACCATCGAACCGATTCGGGACAGGATTTCTCTAGGCTTAGCGTTCAATTGCTGCCCGAATAGTTCAATTTCCCCTTCTGTAGGCTTGATTAATCCAAGCAGCATGCGGATAGTCGTTGTTTTGCCAGCGCCATTGCGACCAAGAAAGCCGTATATCTCGCCTTGCTTCACATTCATGTTCAGATCATGAACAGCAATCTGTTCCCCATACTGCTTCGTGAGCCGGGTCGTACGTATGATCGTGCTCATGCAGCACCTCCTGAGTAAGTCTACTATTATCGTAAGGGGTTGATTTTAAATGCTGCTTAATGAGTTCTTAACTATCTCTTAACTGGTGGCAATGTCTTTCGAATGGGAATATTGACGATAAAGGCAGTTCGGACATGCGGCTCGCTTAACACGGAGATGTGCCCGCCAAGCTTATCGACAAACGCCTTCGTAATTGCTAATCCTAGCCCGCTACCGCCATGAAGCAGACTCCGTGATCGTTCGGAGCGGTAGGTTCGCTCGAATACCTTCGTTAACTCGTCCACTGGAATTCCCGGCCCTTTATCCCATATCGTAATGGCAATGTTCGCCCCATTCCGCTCTAGTTCCACCCCTAATACCTGACCATCCTTGCCATACTGTATCGCATTCTTGATCAGGTTGTTCAAAATTCGGATGTACCCATAGCGATCCATTGCAACCATACAGGACTCCTCAGGAATCTGAACCGCTAGATCCATACCGTTCTTTTTCAACTCTGGCAGAAATGAAATCAACGCTTCCCTCAGCAGCTCCGCAGCATCTAATGACTCCCATCTCATCTCGACTTCATCCGCATCCAGCTTCGCCATCTGGAAGATATGGTCGATCAATTCCTTAAGCGCTTGCGCCTTCGCTGAAATAATCGCAACACACTCATCCCTCTCTTGCTCTGAAGAGATATGTTCATCCTGCAATGCATCGACATAACCGATAATCGAAGTAAGCGGTGTTCGTATATCATGCGAGATATTAGCGAGAAGCCTCTTGCGGGCAGCATCGGATCGAATTGCATTCACTTGAAGCTTCTCCATCTGCTCAATTAATTCATTAATCGAAAAGAGCATCTCATCATACGCCTCAGATTCATTCGCCAGCAGTCTCGTATTGACATTGCCGCGAACAGCACGCTTCACGGCGGCAGCATGGCTCCTAACCTCCGCTATAAACCGAACACGTCTGTAGAGCAGCAGCGCAGCAACGGTAAACAACACAGCAAACAGCCCCCACCTGTATATACCTAGAGGCTGTATTGTCATACTATCGATGACGAACCATATAGTTAATCCCATTAATAAAATAACCAGCATTAGACTGTTTTTGTCATGCCTCATCGCGTTCACCTGTAAACTTATAGCCAATGCCCCACACCGTCTGAATCAGCTTCGGTTCAGATGGGTCTGTTTCAATTTTCAGCCGAAGCTTACGAATATGAACCATAACTGTATTATCGTCCTCAATGTATTCTGATCCCCACACCTGTCTAAAAATCTGCGTCTTCGTAAATACCTGCTCAGGATGAGAAGCGAACAATCTCAACAACTCAAATTCCTTGGCGGTCAGATTTACTTCTTGCCCATTGCGGGTAACTACATATTTTTTAACATTAATTATTAATCCCTTAAATCGCATGGTTGCTGAACCTTCTTCTGCAAGGCTACCGGCTTCGCTGCCTAGGATCATGAATCTTCTCAGCAATGCCTTGCTCCTTGCAACCAGTTCATGTATGCTGAAGGGCTTCGTCATATAATCATCAGCACCGATACCCAGACCTACAATCTTGTCCATCTCTTCGTCCTTCGCCGTCAGCATCAAAATGGGCACATTGCTTCTCTCCCGAATACGACGGCACACCTCTACTCCATCTATGTAAGGCATCATTAAGTCGAGAATGATAAGATTATACTTATGCTGCTCGAACAATCGCAGCGCTTCTTCACCGTGAGCTGCTGTATCTACCGTGTATAATTCCCGCTCTAAGTACTTCTTCAATAAATCTCGAATCTCTCGCTCGTCGTCGGCGACAAGCACGCGAATAGGCTGCATCGTTCCGTTCTCCCCTTATATCTATCGTAGATTACCCATATCTGATTCGCATTCTACATACTTGCAAATGTAAGTGTAACGAATCTAGCAGCCAATTGCACGTGTTTGCCAATTTCCATACGCTCGTGTCCCTTCATCGGGATGCAAATGGATAAACTAGTGCCCTATCTGTTCTCCAAGCATTGCTGTGAGAGTTCTCACGAACGCATCAATGTATGAACCGTAATTTCAGGCTTGCTTAGGAAACGGACAGGCAGTTCTGTCGTCCCGATGCCTCGATTGACATAGAGTTTCATTGGCTTGTTCAGGGTAGTTGTTCCCTCGATTTTATACATCCCCTCAACATACTTCTTCGCTAATGGCGGCGTGTATATCGTGCCGTACCACGGCAATTGAACTTGACCCCCGTGACTGTGGCCTGATAATTGCAAGTCGATCGGATAATCGATAACTTGATCGGCAACATCCGGCTCATGCACGACGAGTAAATTGAAGTTGTCAGGTTCTAAGTCTTTTAGCGTTCCATGTATATTGGGCGTACCTAACAAGAAATCATCAAGCCCACTAATGGTGATATATTCATCATGATTCGGGAGATGAATTTGCTTGGTATCGTTCACGAGTACAGTGAAGCCTGCTTCCTCCATATAAGGCTGATAAATCCGGCTGCCTCCTCCACCGCGATCATGATTGCCGAATACGGCATACTTGCCTAATGTTGCTTGCAGCTGTCCTAGTATTCGCTGGGAACAGTCTCTCCGATTTCCATACGCATTGAAATTGTCAACCATATCTCCCGTAAACACAATAATATCTGGATGTTCTTGATTAATCCGATCAACAAGTTCAAGCAGCTGAACATCATTGAAATGATCCCCCAAATGAACATCGGAAAAATGTACAATCTTCATCCCATGAAAACTTGGAGGGATATACCGATTTAGTATCATCTGCCTCGTCACACTTAAGCTGTTCGGTTCCAGCTTTATGCCATAAAATAATGTTCCTGCAAGCAGAAGCAACACAATCAGAGACACACGAATCGCATGCTTGCTCCACTTCTTGTCCTTCATGATCTCACCTCAACCCAATCATAGGAGATCAATGTTACGCCAATATGACAAAATGAAAATAGCCATCAAGAAAACCAGTCTGCGTGAACATGATCATCTAATAACGAGAGCATGAAATTTATTGCTTACATACAAAAAAAACTGCCTTTCAGCAGTATATTGAAAACACTACTTGAAAGGCAGTTTTACATCTGCTCCCCCTGCTTGCATAGAGGAAGCGCAATATGAAATTCGATATCTCCATTGTGCAGTCGCACGCCATAAGCCGCCTTGTGCTTCTGCAGGATCCCCTTCACAATAGCCAGACCAAGCCCTGTACCACTAAGCTGCTTGTTCCGCGAGCTCTCAGCAACGAAGAACGGCTCCCACAATTGCTTCAGCTGCTCTTCAGTCATGGAGAATGTACATCCATTCCGAATGAACAGCACTAACGCATCATCCTTGTTCGTAAGATCAATCTGAATTTTCCGATTCGTCGTATATTTCATTGCGTTCGATACGAGATTGTTCAGCACCATTTCAAGCTTGACCCTATCAGCCTGGACGCAAAAGCTTTCCGCATTCTGATCATTTAAGGTCAACTCAATCGAATGCTGCTGCAGAGGTAGCTCATATTTCGCAATGACTTGTTCAAGAAGATTAACGACATGAACATTTTCAATGTTCAGCTCTTCCGTCTGCAAGCGAGACCATTCCAACAGCTTCGTAACGAGCTCGGACATATCATCCGTTTGCGACTGTATGACATCCATGTAGGTACCGTCATCCAGACCATCCTTCACCCCTGCGGAATATGCCTTGATCACGGCAAGCGGTGTCTTCAGTTCATGTGAGATGTCACGAATAAGGACACGCAAGTTCCGGTTCTTCTCCTCCAGCTCCAGATGCGCTTGCTTCAGCTTATCACTCATCGTATTAATGCTGTGTGCAAGCTCCTCAATCTCATCTCCTGTTCGGATGTCCACTGTCCGGTATCGTCGTTCGGCGATATCCTCCGCCGTATTCTTAAGCTGCTCAATTGGCTTCACCGTTCGCTTGGAGAACCAAGCAGTGAGCAGGAGGGCTAGAGTGAGCGCACCTACCGCAATAATCGAATTGAACTGATTGACGATACGTATCGTCTCGCCTGAATTGGCCACCGATTCGCCTACAGCGAGAATCATTCCTTCTTTCATGACAAACGTAACGAGAACGCTCGACTTCAACTTCTCCTGCTGATACGACTTCGTAACTATCCCACCGCGCATTAGCTCTGCAAGGCTCTCTTCCGTAAGCCAGAATTTGCTCATCGCAATCCGCTCCCGCGTAAATTGTTCACGCAATGTCCAATTCAAGCGGTCAATGTCATGGTCGTAGGGGGTATGAACGATTGTGAAGTGGTAATCATCCGCCACCCGCTGAACTTCTTCAAGGAGCTGCTTCGACTCTATGCTGAGCAACCTCTCCACCGCTTCCGTCAACGCAGCACGCTTCTGATGGACAAAATAATTCGGCATAAAGAACGTATTCACACAATACGAGAGTCCGAACACTACGACAAGAATAAGTGCAATTTGCACAAACAGCTTGCGACTAAGCTTATTCATGGCTATTCGGATGCTCGAAGCTGTAGCCCATACCACGGTGCGTCCGTATCCACTCCTCGCCGATCTTCTCCCGCAAGCGGCGTATATGCGTATCTACCGTACGTTCCTCGCCGAAGTAATCATAGCCCCATACATGATCAAGCAGCGCTTTGCGCGTTAAGACCTGCCCCTTATTCAGAATAAAAAACTTCATCAATTGAAATTCCTTCTTCGTAACTCGCAGATCAATTCCACGCTTGCTAATCTTCTGTCCTTCCATATCTACCTGGATATCCCCGAATAGATATTGTGCCTGCATGTTCAGCAGCTTCTTCGCCCTCACCAGCAAAACCCGAGGATCGAACGGCTTCCGCATATACTCATCCGCTCCAGAATCAAGAGCTGTCAGCTCATCTTCATGCTCTCCCTTGGCCGTTAGCATGAGCACCTTTAACTTCGAATTCGATTTGATTTCTCGACACAACTCAATCCCGCTCATCTGCGGCATCATCCAATCGAGCACTGCCAAGTCCAGCGGTTGGTTGTAATAGATCTCAAGCGCTTGATGCCCGTTCTCCGCCGTAAAAGTTCGAAAGCCCTCTTTATCAAAATAAGCCGCTAAAATTTTCAACATATGCGGCTCATCGTCTGCAATAAGTACATTCATCTACTTTGTATCTCCTTACCCTTGTCTGTCTTGCGTTGAGTGCATTCTATATTATTGCATTTTTAATTGAATAAGGAAAACCCCACTGCTATACTGGAAGCAACAATAATGAGGAGGCGTTAAGATGAAGTGCGTAACATCAACTGGGGCAGGTATTGATCGGGGATAACGCATAACACCCCTGTAAACTGCGCAATTCCCCTTTAGCAAGAGAAAGGGGATTCCTATTCGTGGAACAAATGAACAATGACAACCGCATCGAGGCGGCAGAACAAGAACAACCCGTGTATGCCTTTCCCAATGTGAAGAAATCGATCGCATGGTTAAGCTTTTTAGCTTTTTTCAGTGTGTTGAATGAGACTGTGTTCAACGTATCATTGCCCGACATCGCACACGATTTCAGTATCACTCCGTCCGTTGCGAATTGGATCAACACATGCTTCATGATTACCTTCGCGCTCGGCTCCATCATTTATGGCACCCTGTCATCCCAATACGGCATTAAGAAGCCGCTGCTCATCGGTGTGCTCATCTATGGTAGTGGCTCGTTGCTCGGTTTCTTCGCCCATGACTACCTGTCAGCTGTATTGGCAGCCAGATTGATACAAGGTGCCGGGGCTTCGGCTGTGCCCGGACTCATCATGGTTATGGTCACTCGCTACGTTGGAGAACAGCATCGAGGCAAGGCGTTTGGCATGATTGGTTCTATGGTAGCGCTTGGTGAAGGGATTGGCCCAGCTGTAGGCGGTGTACTGGCAGATTATGTGCATTGGTCCTACCTATTTATCATTCCGGTAATGACAATAGTCAGTCTCCCCTTCTTCTTGACCGCACTGCCGCAGGAGCCTTCTCGCAATGGGAGAACAGATATCATCGGCATTGCCCTCTTGTCAGCAGGCATTA
This sequence comes from Paenibacillus sp. NAIST15-1, assembly GCF_001894745.1. Taxonomy (GTDB): domain Bacteria; phylum Bacillota; class Bacilli; order Paenibacillales; family Paenibacillaceae; genus Paenibacillus_B; species Paenibacillus_B suaedae. The sequence continues at coordinate 177,119 of NZ_BBYF01000007.1, read as the reverse complement.
TTCTATTTACCTTGTTTACTACGACATATGTCTGGTTCTATCTGGTCTGTAGTATGATTCTCGTCCTTGGGTTTGCCTTGCATATCCGCCGTATTCGCGAACCGTTTATTGCTCCATCCCTGTTCGCTAATCGCCCTTATGTACTCGGCACGCTTGCTGGTTCTATTTTACTAGGAACGATAGCTGGATTTATTTCCATGGTTCCTTACTTCATGCGGGATGTACATCAACTCTCGACCGCTGTAATCGGCAGCGCGATCATTTTCCCAGGGACACTCAGCGTCATTCTGTTCGGCATACTCGGTGGAACTCTCGTTGATAAGAGAGGAACTTCATTTGTATTTGTCGCTGGATTAGGTCTGGTCACAATCAGTTTCGTCACGCTCCTTGCGTGGGGGAATGATTCTCCATGGCTGATGACGTTCGCACTCGTGCTCGTGTTCGGAGGGTTGTCATTCATTAAGACGGTTATCTCTGCTTCCGTTGCAGAATCACTTGCACCTGACCAAGCAGGAGAAGGAATGAGCATGCTCAGCTTTGCATGCTTTATGGCTGAAGGCATCGGCATCGCTGTAGTCGGCGGTCTGCTTACACACGGGTGGCTGTTGACTTCACTGACACCTACCGTTGCCGTTGCCAATGAAGCTTCATTTCCCTTATACAGTGGCCTGATTATGCTGCTCATAGCAGTCCTTGCTTGCGGAGGGATCGTATACAGCTTGTCATTGAGACGACATTCTACAGCTTTACACGATTAACAATTCATGAGGATCAGGACTTATTCCTGATCCTCATTTTGTTCTATTCTCTCTTCAAATCTCCTAAACACGCTCCTTATCTCCTTATTCCTCTCTTCTATGTTGTCTAGCGAACGATTACAACCATTGACTTCTATCTCTTTCGTATTTTTTATGTTTTTTTTGTAAATATTTCGTTGTCAACCTATCATGAATATTGTATGATATGAGCAATTGCATAGTCATACAAATTCGGGGGCTTGAGGAATCAGGCTGAGATTGTAGATAAGTATACCGCTACTGACCGTTAATCTGATCTGGATAATGCCAGCGTAGAGAATCTGTATTTGTCATGTGATCATGCTCTGCTGTGATCTAGGACTCTTCTACCGTCTGGTTGCCAGACGGTTTTTTGTATGCAAGCTATACAACAAAGGAGAGGGTTATGTTGCCAGAACAACAGAGAAGCAACAAATTAAAGTTTACGGATATTCTCATTACCGTGATGATCGGGGTCGTATTTGGTGTGATCTTCAAAATGTGGGAGAGCGTCTACAGTCTCGCGAAGCCGCTGTTCCCACAAGCAGGACAATTAACATATGGCATGTGGTTTATGGCTGGCCCATTCGCGTACCTGGTCATTCGCAAGCCCGGCGTCTGCTTCCTGGCAAGTCTTGCTGCCGCTAATTTATCGGCTATTCTTGGCTCTGCTTGGGGACTAGAGACGATTGTGTATGGCTGTGTACAAGGTCTGGCGGCAGAATCGGCATTCGCCTTGACTGGATACCGCAAGCACAGCATCGTCATCGCAGGTATCGCTGGCATTCTGTCCGCAGTCGGCTCATTCATCATCGATCTCGGTTATGGATATGCAGATTACGAGACATGGGTGCTCGTCTTGAAGTATGGACTTCGTGTCATTAGTGCGTTCATCTTCGCTGGCGTATTTGCCGGCTTGCTCGTTCGTGCATTGGAAGCGACAGGGGTAACCAAATCCATACGTCCTGTGTCCAAAGAGGATTACGCGGTACTTAATCAATAGCACGCATAATATGAATAGATAGAATTTGTGCGTACGCCATAAATTCGGAATAAGGTGGTTACACATGCAACAGGAATCTCATGCGAATTCGTCTGCATTTGTTGACCGCTTGCGCCTAACATTTCCAGGAGAGGATTCCTTGCTGTTCAAGGACCTCTCCTTCCACATTTCTACCGGTGAGAAGGTACTGCTCCTCGGGCCAAGCGGTTGCGGCAAATCAACATTGCTGCAAGTATTAAGCGGAATTATGCCCCACTCTATCGAAGTGCCGATGAAATACGATCAGATTAAGCTTCCTTCAAGCTGGGGCTACGTATTCCAAGATCCGGACAGCCAGTTCTGCATGCCATATGTAGATGAAGAGCTCGCCTTTGTACTGGAAAATCTCTCAATCCCACGTGATCAAATGCCAGCATACATGATAGGCATACTTGAACGAGTGGGATTGCAGTTCAACAATCTGCATACAGAAATCCAAACGCTATCCCAAGGGATGAAGCAGCGGCTCGCACTTGCGTCCGTCCTGCTGCTAGAACCGGAGGTGCTGTTCCTCGATGAGCCTACAGCGCTTCTTGATCCTGAAGGAACGAAACAAGTCTGGGACACCGTAAAACAAGCTGCCGATTCCTCCACCATTCTAATCGTGGAGCACAAAATCGAGCATGTTATCGACATTATCAATCGTGTGGTATTATTCGACAGCACTGGACGAATCATTGCGGACGGTGAACCGCAGATCGTATTTCTACACCATAAAGATAAGCTCATTGAGTATGGCATATGGTATCCAGGTGTATGGCAGGACTACATTCATTCAGAAGCCTACCAAGCCATATCGCAGCAACGAACGGCGAACGGATTTCAACAGCCTCATTGCAAGCAGGACGGTGGGCACATCTACGCGCGTCTGCAAGCCCTGCAGCCACTGCTCTCTTTGCGTGATTTTAGCGGATACTATGAAGAGATTCGTCGCATATCCGTCCCGAGCGTTGATATTTATCCGGGTGAATGGATAACGATTATTGGAGAGAACGGGGCTGGCAAGAGCACACTATTGTTGTCTCTTATGCAAATTCTGCGTACTAGCGGCATTTATCTTATTGAGGGTCAAGAGCTGCCAGCACCGGCTCGCAAGCGATGGTTCCCGCGATTCGGAAATACGGGAAAGCAGCCTCCAGCCGAACTCGCCTTCGTATTTCAGAATCCTGAGATGCAGTTTCTAACGGATTCGATCTATGATGAGCTTGCTTATGAACCTAGGCAAAACAACTGGAATGAATCGGACATTGCACATAGAGTGGAACAAGTCTTGGAATCATTCGATCTGAATATCGGACAGAATCGGCATCCGTATCATTTGTCACTTGGTCAGAAACGCAGATTAAGTGTCGCCACAGCGATGATACGTAAGCGTCCGATCCTGCTCCTGGATGAGCCAACCTTCGGGCAAGACGCTAAAAATACATTTGCTATATTGGAAAAATTGAACCGGCTTCGGACAGAAGGAACCGCCATAGTCATGGTGACACATGACATGAATATCGTGGATCGTTTTGCAGATCGGATATGGCATGTTGAGAAAGGCCAACTGATGGAACAAGAAGTTTCCCCACGTGGACAGATAATGCGGGAGGTGCAGATGAAATGAAACTGCTCGCTCCCAAATCCGAGACGTGGCTCCATCAGGTTAACCCTGCGCTCAAGCTGCTCGTCTTTCTCGCCCTGCTCATCGTTGCGCTGCTTACCCGAGAGCTTGATTTTGCGTGCTATCAGCTAATCTTATACACACTGTTGTTGTTTGTATGCAGCGGCCACTCTACGAAGAAGCTGCTGTTCGTGACAACACCGTTCCTTTTCCTGTTCGTCTCGACGGCATCCACGATGATCTTATTCGGCAAGGGGGAGCATGAATGGTGGTCGTGGGGAATAATCCGCATCACAGAGGAGAGCTTCTACCGCGGACTTGTCATCGGAGTGAAGACACTCTGCTTCGGCATGCTTGGCATCACATTCGCCTTCACGACGAAGCCAATATTGCTGTTCTATGCGCTGATGCAGCAATTCCGGCTTCCGCCGCAATATGCTTATAGCTTCATCGCCTCCTTGCGGCTGCTACCTGCGATCTGGGAAGATTACCGAGTTCGCACGCATGCCCTGCAAATCCGCGGCGTTCAATACAGCAAAGGATTCAAAGGGATTTACGAGCGTCTGCGAATGTATGCTCTGCCACTGCTCGCACAGAGCATTCGCCGCGCGCAGCGAGTCGCTGTCGCAATGGAGGCGAAGCGGTTCCAGATGGGCCAATCACGTACCTACTATTATATAACACGCTGCCATTGGCGCGATGTATGGTTCACTCTGCTTATGGCTGGACTAATCACGCTCGCCTATATGGCCGCATTGTGCTTCCCGTTCACCGGCCCGCACGTCTAAATTTCTTTAGATCCGGTAAGATAGATAATTCAAAATGATCATCAAAGAAACTCTCCCTGATCCAACTAGGAGAGTTTCTTCCCTACCTTCGCTATCCAAGAGAGATGATTCGCCAAATAGTCATATTGATCTATCCAACCTGACTGATCGCAACCTTCTGACCGCAGCGTAACTATTCAATATCTATCTTTTCGTCCACGGGCAACTCCCAACGTGCTGTGTTTCGCTGTATGACGGCGGTCGGTCGACCATATCATCTTCTATCACTTCACCGATTGACCGATGATTGATGTTCTAGCTCTTCGTCTCGGCTGAATGGTTGCCAAGCATACACCTGCCAGCACGAAGACAAGACCCACAGTAATCGACCACGTCATGCTGTCGCCGTACAGCCATACGGACAATAGTGAGGTTACGATTGGCGTCAAGTTCAAGTATATGCTCGCCTTGCTCGCACCGATTTGCTGCACGCCAAGATTGAAAATAATATAACCAATAAGTGTACCGCATACGACCATATACGCCATCTCCGTCCAACCTTGCAGAGACATATCGGGAACTTTACCCCAACCCCCTTCAAATAGCGAACTGACTCCCAGAAACAGAGAACCTAACAAGGTCATTACTGTAGTCGTGAACAAGGGAGAGACATCATGCACTACCTTTTTCCCAACAAGACTATATATGACCCCGCACATTAATGCTGCCAGAAACAATAAATCTCCTTCGTTGAAGGACAAGCTAGCTAATCGGTGCCATGAGCCCTTCGTAATTACGATAACCACACCGATGAAGGACAGCACAAGGCTAATCCCAAACTTTCCGCTCCATCGTTCCTTGAAGAATAACATCGCACCAAGCGATACGAACAGCGGCATCGTCGCAATGATGAGTGAACCGTTAATTGCAGACGTATAATGCAGCGCCATAAAGAACAACGCATTGTATCCGAAAATTCCCGTAAGCGATACAATGAGAAGCCCCTTCCAATTATCCCTCCATGCACGGATATTCCACTCTGATCGCATCGTGAGCAGCACCGCTAAGATCATCCCTGCCAATGCAAATCGAATCGTTGCGGCTACGAGTGGAGGAATCTCGGTAATGACATGAGCTGCTGTAGAAAATGATCCACCCCAAAATAACGGCACGAGCAGCATAAGCACATAAATGCTTCGGTTAGACTTTTGATTACTCATGATAATCGTTCACCCTTTAATTATATAATATGTTTAAACATTTAAACATACTTAGCAAAAAAAATAAGCACTTCTTGCACAGAAACACTTTACCCATTGGATTTTACATATTGATCCTATATAATAGGATTAGGAATTTGAAACTTAGTTCCACAGAATGGAACAGCAAAGGAGGTTACTCATGTCCCACATCTTTCATGGTCTTGACCATATCCAGTTAGCCGCCCCCGTCGAATGTGAATCCGTAGCACGGAAATTCTATCACGAATTATTGGGCTGGTCAGAGATTCCGAAGCCCGAAGCTCTTCAGCAGCGTGGAGGTGTATGGTTTCAATGTGGAAGTCACCAAGTCCATATCGGCGTGCAGCAAGACTTCGTTCCTGCGACAAAAGCTCATCCCGCCTTCGTTGTTACCAATCTTGAATCCCTACAGTCCCATCTCCTGCAGCATCATATTGAAGTGGCCGACGACTCTGCCCGGATAGAAGAAGGTGTAATTCGATTCTATGTAAACGATCCATTTGGAAATCGACTTGAATTCATGGAGTATCTGTAACACGATACGCATCTTCTATCCGAACCAATCTGCCTTCATTGGTTACACTCCCGCTTCAATGGACAGCATCAACTCTTTAATCGTCGTCATAAATCCCCCTGCACGCAAGGAATACAGCTTCTCATTCGCCTGCTTGTCGAACGTGATGAGCCCGGCTTGTCTTAAGATTTTCAGATGGTGCGAGACGGCCGGTCTCGATATCTCCATATGTTCGGTAATTTGGTTCACATTCAGAGCGCTATGTTCAAGCAGGAGTATAATGATCTGCTGCCGATTCGTGTCTCCGAGCGCTTGAAAAATGGGGGTCGCCTGCTGGAACTTCTCCAGCACCTGCTCTTTGTTACTGCTGCAATCATATTGTCCGTGCTCAGTCGTGATGATTCTCACCTCGTATGTTTATATGTTTAAACATTACATATTATGATGTGAAAACACCCATTTTGTCAATAGAGTAAGTCTCCATCGGACGAACCAATAGATTAATCATTTCCATTACCATTCTCACGCTTCAGGAAATCATCAAGTTCACCCGCAAGCGCCGTAAGTTTCGTCATGGTATTCCAATTCCGTGTCGTTACATTCGATCCTAGCTTCTGAAAATTATTTGCCAGCTTCGAATCTAAGACCCTCTGGCGATACAAACAATATATCTCACGACCTTGTATCTGGAATTCATCAACTTCTTGCATACCCTTAGACAATATACTGGCGGTGTCAGGCGAAGGCTCGTCCTTGCACATTGTAATCTGAATCCCCTCTCCTTCCTTCAGCGCAGCAGCGTCATACGGACAATCAGCTACAATAGCTTTCATTTCCTGAGCCGTCCGCAGCATGACGTTCGGCTTGAAGCCAAATACATTCCCTATTTCCTCCTGAATTCGTGCTTCTAGCCATTCCCTTGCTTCTGATGAAGCAAATACAACATTGCCGCTCTGCAGCAGCGTTCGTACATGGGCAAGTCCCATATTTTCAAGAAGAAGCTTCAAATCTGCCATTTTTATCTTGTTTTTGCCACCTACGTTAACTCCACGCAGTAACCCGACATACATTTGCATTGAAAACGACCACATCCCTTAGTTCCAATCTTCAGTTCTTCATTTCCGTGACTGCTTCATACCACTACTCTAAACCACTACTTCAAATAAATGCCGAGCGGTAAATTGGATTCCCCTGCCGTCATCAATTTGCATTGAAAGGTACGAACACCAACAGGAGCCACAACCTTCGCGATCAAGCATACATTCGTGTTGTCCATCATGAGCGGTACACCGATTACTTTTCCATCAACGAATATAGCCCCTGCAAATGCTCCCCCTCGAGGATTTACATAAATGCTAACAACTGCTTCTTCCTCCGTATCATTATGCAGCGGAATATCCAACAAGTAAATAGCACCGAATTGACCGGTATTATCAACCGCACCTTCCCGTAATTCGCTTGCACTTGCGGCAAACAAAAAGTCAGAAGCCATTTCTCCATTCATCTTCTTTCGGGCACACACACGGTATACACGCTCTGTCCCTATAACATAGGCAGGCATCCTAGCATGAACCTCGGCATAAGGCCAGCTTCCTCTAGGATGAGTGCCGTACGGAGTCAGCGGATCTGAATGAATGAGTCTTATATCGGCAGTGACATCCCGACTTGCGACTGTACGGATCGCATACTCCATCTCCCCTGCCCCTGAATCCCGTTCTATCGTGAACTCATAGATAAACCCTGCAAAATAGTTGGTATCCAGCCTTACCGACTCAATCATTGCTGTGCTAGTCACATCTGCGTGTTGGTCTACGGAAGTATAATGATCCAGCGTTCCGCTTAAACAAGACTTTGCAAGACATTGTCCTACTTTAATCATCTGATCTGACACCGGCTGAATATGAATATCCCTGCGGATATGCTGAATGGCTATCCGGGTAGATGTGGACAGGTTTTGTACAGTCACCCCCAGCTGCAGCGGCTGTCCTGTTTCATTGCGATGCCATCCGAATAGGCGATGCGTGACAGATTCCTCATCGGTGCGCACAATATCATGCCATAAGGTACACGCTGTTCCTGGGAATGAGGACTCATTTAATATTTCAGGATTATCGCTAACCATGAGTCGGCGTTGATCACTGGCGAACGCACTTTCTACATCAACAAATACAGAAGTAGGTACATTTATTATATCAACGGTCAAATCTTCTTGTTGACAAGCCATTATGTATATCCCCCTCATCTATAGCAGCTTCAGCAACCCTATATCCTATGTAGATGGATGATCATTTAGCCTTTTGCTGCAAAGAACGTACTCTATGTATCCGTAGTCAGGACTTATATTCGAATAATATCAAAGAGGGTGGGACAAACTCCAATTACAAAGGAGCGTGCATCCGTGGACATCATAGCTCGTACTATATTTGCATTCATCTCTTTGCTTGCATTTAGCCGATTGCTAGGCAAAAAACAAATGAGCCACATTACTTTATTCAACTACATCACTGGAATCACATTTGGTTCTATCGCTGCGGATATCGCGATTGAGACTCATATTTCCGTTGTTGACGGAATCATAAGCTTAACAGTATGGAGCCTGCTAACAATAGGGATCGGTAAGCTGTCCTTAAAGTTCCCACGAATTCGCGTACTCTTAGACGGTGAACCTACCATTGTCATCAAAAAAGGAAAGATTCTCGAAAAAGCAATGGCGTCCATGCATCTCAATATGGACGATATTAGCATGCTGCTTCGCGAAAAGGATGTCTTCTCCATTCAAGATGTTGATTATGCAATTCTGGAACCGCATGGAAGAATGAGTGTGCTCAAAAAAGCCGAAAAAGAGTCCCCTACGAAAGAGGACCTGAAAGTGTGCGTACAGCCTACATTGTATATGCCTACCGAGATTATCGTTGATGGCTCTATCGTCTATAAAAATCTACTTGACCTTAACCTGACGAAGGAATGGTTAAGTCAAGCGCTGCGTAAAGCTGGATGCTCTCCCGAGCAAATCGAGGAAATCTTCTATGCGGAGATACAACGTGACGGCACGCTGTATATAGACAAAAGAGTAGACAACATGAAATGATAAACACACTACTTCAAGTGAACCGGGATCTGCACATAATGCTCCACCTGTGGAGGTGACTCATAATAAGCTTCCAGCAGCGCATTCCATTGTTCATATTGCACGGTATGACGAAAACCAACCGCATGCTCTTTCAAAGAGTGCCACTGTACAATTACTATGTATCGATCGGCTGCCTCTACACATTTATGCAATTCATGTGTGATATACCCTCTTGCAGCTTCTAATATCGAAGATGCATGACGGAAGGCGCTTTCGAAATCATTGCGCATACCAGCCTTAATGGATAATGTTGCAACTTCTCGAATCATTTCAGCGCCTCCCTTCCCTGGCATAACATCTGTCGTTAGATCCACGTAATGAAGTACGTTTGCTTCACGGGAACGCCATTGCGTTCCGCCCATTTCAGAAGCTCCTCATTTCCACGCTGTTCTCCCTTCGTGAAGGAAAAACAACATTTCAACGGAATTATATGCTTCGATTTTAATTGTATACCGATTGCAGGGGAATTGACGCCTTTTATCTTAATGGATTCGATCTCATTTGCATGATACACATTGCCATGCAAGCGAATCGTGTCTGAAGTTGGATGTATTTCGACTGTCCGCTTAACCCATGTCGCGTATGCTCCCGCGATCAATGACATTATGACAATGCCAATAACCGCCATCTGCATGAAGAACAATACAGGAAATGTCCGCTCTGTCATGGCCGCAATTTGCAGCATTCCGGCACTGAATAACAGAGAGCCACCCAATATCGCTTTTGTTCGCGTAGGAACCTTCACCTGATAATTCATTTCATCCGCCCCATTCTGATATGCATGATAGGTTGTATGAAGTTTCTTTGTTGTCATTCCTTATTATACCATTAACGTTAACGGAATTGACACATATTTTTCACATTAAAGACACATTTATATTCAGGGTCGGTAATTCTACCTTGCGAACACATTTATTAGAGCGAATCGAAAACACATGCTTCAACACAAAGGCACTATTTCAGCGCAAAAAAAAAAAAAAAGCCTGCCCTATGGAGAAGGAGGCTTCATCTAGCCGTTATGATTCCCTTGCAACTAACGCGAAAACTTATAATACCAAATAATCGCTCTTTCCTTCGCAGTTGCAAAATTCGCATACATCATACTGTCTACTGCGCCAATGACAAAGCCATACTTGGCATATAAGCGACACGCTTGAATGTTCACATCCTGTGTCTCAAGCATAAGACCCGCACAGTTATTTTGCATCGCCCATTCCACAGCCGTCTTCAATAATGCAGTTCCAATTCCCTTGTGCCTCCAAGCTGCTGCAACTTGAATATGTTCAATGAGCGCAAATCCATTCCAGTTTGAACAAATTTTCATTTGTCCGACGCAGCTGTCCTCCCCGTAATAGAAGAACACTGCCTTATCTTTGTCCTCTATATAACGGTTATCAAATTCTTCCTCTTCATATTGCTTGAAATACGGCTCATCAAATCGTTCTTCTGTATAAGACCATGTATCATTTTTATAGGTGGGAACAATCCGACCAATCACAGTAAATCCGTCGTCGTTTGGCTTATTGTAATCATCCCTATTCGAATGTGTCATTTTCACGATCATCGTATCTTGATCCCCTTTCTTACATACTGCCTAAGCAAATGCTCGACAACATATCCTGATTCTATTCGCTCCCCGTTCGTGTATTCCTTCTGTTAATTCATACAGCGAGATGAAAAAAAGCTTAATCTCCTAACTAAGGAAATTAAGCTTATACTCACTCTACCATTATTCAATTGCTTCCGTTGCTTCGGTTGGCTGACTATCCTGTGATTCCTTGCGAGCGAATGCCCACAAATAGCCGATAATTGCCCCCGCAATGGCAGGAACGACCCAGCCAAGTCCAGCTGTATACCACGGGAGATGGCTGTACAGTCTCTCCACCGCTCCCATTTCAAAATTCGCCTGCTTCAAGCCATCCACAATGCTGATTAATGCAGTTGCGAGCAAGCTGCCAATATATACGGCTGAATGTCCATGGAACATGCGATGAAGCAACGCCAAAATGATAAGGACAATGGTAAGTGGGTAAATGGCGGACACGATTGGCGCTGAAAATGAAATAATCTGATCAAGCCCCAAATTGGTTACGGCTACACTTACGACACATAAGATTCCAATCCACTTGTTATACGAAATCCGCGGCATAATGGAATGGAAGTACTCTCCACACGCTGCCAACAGGCCGACCGAAGTCGTTAAGCAAGCAAGAAGGAATACAATCCCAAGCAGTACGGTGCCCCATTTGCCAAATAAGAATAGCACGATTGCAGTCAATATTTGACCGCCATTCGCAGCCCCTTCGATTACAGAATGGCTCGTGGATCCAAGGTACCCGATCATCATGTAAATGATGGCGAGACATACACCTGCGATCAGCCCAGCCTTAATCGTGATGGCAGACAGCTTCTGTGTGTTCGTAACGCCACGCTTGCGTATTGCCGATACGACGACACTACCAAGCAATAGAGCAGACAAGGCATCCATCGTTGAGTAACCATCTATACCACCCTTAAAAGCAGCATATTGTACATACCCTTCTGCAGGCATACCATAGTCCCCGAGCGGATGGAATAAACTTTGAATGAAGACGATAATAATCATCACCAACAATATCGGTGTCAGTATTTTGCCGATGCGCTCGAACAGCTTCGATGGATTCAAGCACAACCAATAGCTGATGACAAAATAAATCACGGAATACGTCAATAATGACCAGCCGCTTGTTCGAAGCGGCTCTGGAAGGAGTGGGACTGTTCCCATCTCAAACGCTACGCTGCCGGCACGCGGAATGACGAGAAACGGCCCTAGCGCTAAATACGTAATTAGCGTAAACACAAACCCAAATCCTGGGTGGACGCGATTTGTAAGCGACTGCAAATCACCAGATTTAGCGATTGCTGCAACACCTAGAATCGGCAGTCCTACTGAGGTAATTAAGAACCCTACCATCGCCTGCCATACACTTGAACCTGCCGCATATCCCACCGCAGGTGGGAATATGAGGTTACCTGCACCAAAGAATAAAGCAAATAACATTAACCCAAAAACAAACGTTTCTTTTTTTGATAGTTCAGTCATGCTGCATCTCCTGCTGTTATCTACCGACCTTATTATAACAATTCATTATAGAAAGCGGGCTTCTTTCCTGTCAAATCCAATTCCTGTGTTGCATTTGCTTCAGATTTATGCTCCTGAGATCGTCAAGCCCTTTACCTTCAATGATGGCGCATTACATCTGCCTGTGAATCGGATATCACTGCCTACAACCTCTATCTGCTTCAACATCTCGAACAAGTTGCCGGATACCGTGATTTGATTGACAGGACGTACGACTCTCCCCTGCTCGATAAGGAAGCCGGTGCAGGATAACGAGAATTCGCCGGATACGGCATTCGTCCCCGCGTGCAGACCTTGGAGTTGTACAATCATTACACCTCTCTCCATGCCTGCAATCATGTCCTCAAGCGCCGTCGAACCTGGAAGTACATACATATTGTGAGGCGCAATACCGATTTTACCGCGGTACCCGCCCTTAGAGGCATGACCTGTTGAGACCAAACCTGCCTTGCTTGCCGTCTTCCCATTATGCAAATAAGTGAGCAGCTTGCCTTCCTTAATCACTTCCGTACATGTGCAGGCATACCCCTCTGCATCGAACGAGCAAGCACCCAGAACGCCATTCATGAGCGGGTCATCCACAAGGGTGACATTACTTCCCGCTATCTGCTCACCGATCTTATCCTTCAAGCCTGAGAAGCCCTTATTTACCGCCTCTGCCGAGAAGATGGACGTATAAGAACCTAGCAGCTTGCTGGCTGCATCATGACGGAATATAACTGGATATTGATCGGACAATATGGTATCCGCCCCCAGCTTCGACACCGCTTCCTCAACTGCCTTGTGAGCAATAGCCTCGAAGTCGATATCCTCGAAGCGTTCCATGGAGTAATCGAACCAATCGCCTGTCGTCGTCTGGCCAGATTGTGTCGCCACAACGGATAGGCTGCCAACTGCAGTGCTGTATAATGCGCTACAATTCAACCCCTCTGTATTAGCGATCGTGACCTCATTCTCAGTGAGCGTAACGGAAGAGCTTCTCACTAAGGTAATCCGTTCATCGGATGCTAGCGCGATTCGCTCCATGTCCATCGCTGCATCAATGAGAAGCTGTGGAGCCGTAAGCAGCAGCTCCGCTTCATGGGTTTTGACCTGCTGATAAGTGGGTGCTCCAGGGAACAACTGGTCTATTTCGCTACTTTCGAGTGCATACGCATTACTTCTTGCTTCTTCAATCAGAAATGCAATGACATCCGTTTCTAATCTTTCCGAATAGGCATAGCCCATTTTGCCGTTGAATTCACCACGAAATGAGACGCCGCCCGTCTCCTTAATTGTAAATGCGTCGATATCTCCCTTAGAGACACGCACAGAAGTTGAACGAATCTGTTCATAATAGACTTCCATCTTCACGCAGCCTTGTTTACGCCCTTCTTCAAATAGATGCTGTTGAAATGCTGCAATCTCCAATGCCATCGTTTATTCCCCCTTTCTTCCGCCAACCGTCATGCTGGATACACGAAGCATTGGCTGACCGCAATTGACGGGAATACTGCCGCTCAATGAGCCGCACATGCCTTGACCGTGATCTAGATTGTTGCCTACCATATCAATTTTCTGGAGAACATCGATTCCCTTGCCGATGAGCGTTGCACCTTTGACCGGTTCTTCGATCTTTCCGTTGCGCACGATGTAGCCTTCATTGACCGCAAAATTGAATTCACCTGTCGCTGTATTCACGGAGCCTCCGCCCATTGTCTTGGCATACAGGCCATACTCTGTATTGGCAATAATCTCTTCCGGTGTGGAATGACCTGCTGCAATGTAGGTGTTATTCATGCGGGAGGTCGGTGCAAATTGATAGGATTGCCGGCGGCCAGATCCCGTTGACGGTATTCCCATCTTGCGGCTGCCCAGCTTATCAATCAAATAGCCCTTCAGCACCCCATTCTCGATGAGCACATTACGCTGTGTTGGCGATCCTTCATCGTCGATATTCAGTGAGCCCCATGCGTTCGGAATCGTCCCGTCATCAATGGCAGTTACAAGTGGAGACGCCACTTGCTCACCGAGCTTGTCGGCGAACACAGAAGCCTTCTTCGCCACAGCTGTCGCCTCAAGTCCATGCCCGCATGCCTCATGGAATAGGACACCGCCAAAGGCATTATCGATAATAACCGGCAGCTTGCCGCTCGGCGCATAGCCGGCGCCTACCATTGTAGTCGCGATACGGGACGCTTCTCTTGCGTACCAATCAATATTCATTGAGTCGATTAACTCCAGACCCGCGTGAGCACCAGGAGCGACATATCCTCCTTGCTTGACGCCCCCCGCTTCAGCAATCGAGCTGAAGCTCATTCTCGTATAGGTCCTGCGATCTTCCACCAGCAGTCCTTCGGAATTGGCAATGCAAATATCTTGTACCCAGTTATTCAGTGCTATCGAGGTTTGCGTAATCGTCGGGCTGTACGCCTTGGATGATTCATGCGCGCGCCTCATCCATTCTATTTTGCGTCCCTTCCCTACTTCATTCGGCGGAATAAGAACAGGATGAAGATCAGCAATGGTAGCTCGACGCAAATCAATCACAATATCTCTGGTTTGACCACGGATCGCTTGTGCAGCTGAAGCAGCTACCTTGATCAGATTATCTGCGGTGCAATCATTCGTATACGCATATACCGCGAACACCCCGTTGAATATGCGTATGCCGACGCCATAATCTCGACCGCCAAGTGCATGTTCTACGATCCCACCAATCATCCCCAAGCTAGACGTCGTCCGATCTTCCATAAATACCTCAGCAAAATCCCCGCCAGTTGCTAAAGCGGCGGTAAGCACATTCTCAATTAACGACGGATGAAGCATAAACTGTGCCCTCCTTGTAAGCTAGATTTCTTAGTTGCATATGTATGTATGTCGAAGCAGAGGATATCCCTAACGAACCATTTTCGCAACATCTTCGATGACGCGTAGCCTATTAATTCGTGTAGCTCGATAGGTAACTCGATGAATGCCTCTCTTCTATATGTAAATGATTATACTATGATTTCTATCATAACCAACTCAAACCAACAAAAAAAGAATGGTTAACCCACAGTAACTCAATCTATCTCCTTCATGCAAGTAAGAAGATTTTCAGCATGAGCCCATATTTACTAAAAAACAGCGCAAATAGATGCTCAGCAATTGAAGTACCGTGCAAGAATGACACAGTCTCATATGTACTCGCAAGTTCAGTCTCCATTAATCCTTATCCATATTGGAGGAGAGAAACATGCAACCACATTCTTCAGAAAGAACATCTGCCAGCCCTAATCTGAATCATCGTCGTGCTCGGAAGCTGATGATAATACTCTCACTTGCCGTGGCACTCACAACTGTCGCTCCTGCGTATGCGGCTGATTCGAGTACAGAATCTTCCCCGTCCGCAAGCACAGTAGTACGGAACACACAAGCCTCGATCCCATCAATCGTGACTAATGGCCCCTCCGATCCTAAGGAGGTTGAAGCATTTGCTGACAAGTTATTTTCCTCACCTTCAATGAAGAAGCTTCCGGGAGCTGTCTTTGTCGTCGTCAAGGATGGGCAAGTCTTATTAAGCAAAGGGTATGGCTATGCAGATATAGAAACCAAAAAGTCCATGGATCCCGATCATACGATTCTAAGATTTGCTTCCATAACGAAGCCCTTCGCATCATTGGCCCTGCTTCAGCTCGCCGAGCAGGGTAAGATTGATCTGAAGAAAGACATCAGCGCGTACATGGGGGATGTCGCCATTCCTCGAAAAGTCGAAGGGTCATTAACAGCTGAGCATCTCATGACGCACACGACTGGTTTCGACTACCCTGAAGCTCCGGACGACATGGCAGTCAAGACGAATGCTGAGTATATTCGCAAGTATATGCCAACGGTTGTACGCAAGCCAGGCACTGTATACAGCTATGACAATTTCGCCTTTCGCCTTCAAGGCTATCTCGTTGAGCGCATAACTGGAGCTCCTTTCCATGAATATGGCATGCAGCATATTTTGCAGCCTCTTGGAATGACGAACAGCAGCTTCGTGATGACGCCTGATGCTAAGAAGGATCTAGCGACAAGCTATAAGAAGACAGGTGAAGTTCTTCCTTATTACGAGGTATCTCCCGCAGACGGCCCCGACGGGAGCCTTGTATCAACCGGTGCGGATATGGCTAAATTTATGATCGCGCTTTTAAATGGCGGTACGTACAAGGGGCAGCGAATCTTACAGCCTGAAACCGTACGCGAGATGGTAAAAATCCGTGTATCCGCTCATCCGAAAATTCCGAATACGACATACGGCTTCGAATCCTTGTTTCAAGAAGCCTATCATGGTGAAACCGTCATAAGCAAGGGTGGAAATCTTCCAGGGTTCGGCTCTTGGTTAAGTCTCTTGCCAGAACAAAATGTCGGCTTTTTGGTCGCATACAATTCCAACGAAGACTCTAGTGTAGATTATCGCAACACGGTATTTCGTTCCTTTATGAATCACTATTATCCGGACAAACGGCCTGCCCAACCGAAAACAGAGCCCTCGCAAGAGGTGAAAAGCAAGCTAGTTGGCCACTACCGTAATCTTCGGATGGGCATCCAGGTCGTTCAAATTGCTGAGCAATCTGACAAAAAATTATCCCTTATCGATCCATTCTACGGAACCCATCCATTGACTCAGATCGAACCATGGCTGTTCCGTACGGATCATGGAAAGTTAGTTGGCTTCAAACAGGAAGACAATGGGGAAATTTCCTACATGGATAACAGCAACGTAGCATGGTTCGAGAAGCTCACTGTTCCTAAAGTCCTCTATTCAGATATCGACAAGAATCATCCGTATTATGGATACATTCAAGATATCATGATGAGGAGTGGAGTATCCGAACATCAAGGACAGTTCCGTCCCTCCTCTACCATAACGAGGGCTGAATTCGTCTCCATGCTCATGCAGTGCTTGCGCATGCAGCCTTCGTTGAACGCAGTCTCCTTCACCGATATGAAAGGCCACTGGGCTGCCAAAGACGTTCAAACGGCGTATGAGCTGGGGCTTATCACCGGAGCATCAGGTGAGCTCTTCCGACCTGATCAACCCATTCAACGGCAAGAAGCGGCAATGATTGCGTGGCGAATCGCCCAAGTGTTCGGATCTCCAGTGCAAGAAGCGAAACTGGTTGGCGATACTGACGTCTGGGCATTAGACGGTGTCAAGTATGCTGCCGCTATGCACAAATACGGCCCCGAAATTAAAGCTAACGCAGATGGCACTCTGAATTATGAAGCCAAACGCAGCATGCTCAAGCAAGAAGCAGCTGCCTTGATCAGCACATTGCTTGCTCAGCCGATTCCGCGCTAACCACAAGATAGCTCTCGTCGAATCTCTACGTAGCGACGAGAGCTATTTCCTTTTCCAGCAGTCTAGAATGCATTCCCAACCCCAAGGTCATACTATAGGAAAACTTTGTGTAAACGTGGTGAACACATGTCAGCCCACTCCATATTACTAGTCGAAGATGAACAAAGTGTATCTCAATTCATCCAGCTTGAACTTGAGCATGAAGGGTACGAGGTACTTGTCGCTGTAGACGGGGAACAAGCATTAGAATTCTTTCAACAAGGCGAGTGGAGCCTCATCCTGCTAGACTGGATGCTGCCCAAGCTGAACGGCCTTGAAGTATGCCGGAGAATTCGGCGCGTCAGTGATGTCCCAATTATCCTCTTATCTGCTCGTGATTATGTTGGAGATATCATTGCTGGTCTCGATACAGGTGCAGATGATTATATTACGAAGCCGTTCGAGATTGAGGAACTGCTTGCCCGCATACGCACCGCTTTACGACGCCCCAACCATGCCGCTAATCCGGAAGAGAAGGAAGTATACCAGCTTGCCGATCTCATCTTGGATGTGAAGAAAAGAGTCGTAACCCGTGCTGGGGATCGAATCGAATTAACGCAGCGTGAGTTCGAATTACTTCAATACTTAATGGAACATCTCGGTGAAGTGATTGGCCGTGAACAGCTATTGTCCTCTGTGTGGGGATATGACTTTGTTGGTGAGACGAATGTCGTCGATGTCTATATCCGATATTTGCGCAACAAGCTGGATCGCGGCTATCAGCATAAGTTAATCCAGACCGTTCGCGGTGTCGGATATGTGCTGCGTGAACCATAGGGAATCAGAAATGACCATGTTCAAGTCACTTATCCAGCAGCTTAAGCATTCTGCCAATACGTTAATGTTCCGCTTCACGATCTGGTATGTTCTTAGCCTATTAGCTGTCATTCTGTTGATCGGGATCTGTATTATGGGAGCAGTTACCCATCTGTTGCTCCAAGACTCCAAGCAGGAACTTTTCGCCGTCGAACGCAAACTAAGGGAAAGTATTCAAGATGGCTTTCTGGAGTGGCAATCCCTTCTCGATGAACTGCTATACCCCGATCACGCGAACTATGATGTTCAAATTGTGTCCTCTGATGGACGCAAATTAGCACAAACTCGCAACTGGGACGAGGCTTTCCTCGCCGAACAGAAAAATCGATTCCGATGGTTTGATACCGTGCAGTGGAACACCGACTATGGATTGTTCATCAGAGATGAAGTCATATGGAATCAAACCAACGGGCAGGTCGGTCGAATCTATATTCATGTTCAGCTCCACTCCATTGAACGCATCTTGCTCATTATGACTAAAGTACTCGTCATTACTGCACTTGCCAGCTCAACTGCAGGATCGCTGCTTATTTATCAAATAACAAGGAGGAACCTCTCCCCCCTGTTCAGCATAATGAATTCAATTGTTCAGATGAAGAATTCACCGAATTTAAGGCAGAGGGTTCATGTCCCCAAAACGCCGGTGGAGTTAACGAAATTGGCGGAGCGCTTCAATCAGTTGTTAGATGAGCATGAAGAACTGATTGAACGGGAGATGAACTTTATTACAAATGCTTCACACGAGCTCCGCACTCCGCTGACCGCGTTTCGTGGTCATGTGAAGCTGCTGAAGCGCTGGGGGAATCAAAATGCTGAGGTTCTGCAAAAATCACTGGATTCGCTAGACCTAGAGAGCCAGCGAATGCAGCGGCTAATTGTTCAGCTACTGACGTTAGCCCGTTCAGGCAAAAGCCCCTCACCGAAGGAACAAGTGAATCTTACCGACATTGTCCGAGAAGCAATCAAGCAGCTATGGAAATCCGATTCCAAAATTTCCTTGCGTTTGCATCTGAATAAGGCTGCTTATGTACATGGGGATAAGGAACAATTGCGCCAGGTTGCCATTATTCTCATTGAAAATGCCATAAGGTATACCAATGACCTGGGCTGGATCGAAGTTGCCGTCTATCAAGAGAAAGAAAATGCATGCCTTCGAGTATCGGATTCCGGAATTGGCATACCCGAAGAAGAATTAGATAAAATTTTCGATCGATTTTATCGAGTCGATAAGGCTCGCTCTCGCGTAACGGGAGGCACGGGCTTAGGGCTGCCTATTGCGAAGGAGCTCGTAGAGCAGCATCATGGCACCATTCGAGTTGAGAGCACGATCGGACAGGGCAGCACATTTATTGTGTGCATACCGTACTCGCACAACGCCTGAGAACATACAACAAGCCTAAAGCAGTACATCGTATTGCTTTAGGCTTGTCCATTATAAACTATTTAATTACACGACGAACTTTCGTCAAGCGGGACTCCCACTTGCTCAAGTTGTCAATTCTTACTCCGCCCTTGCCATAAGTGTGCAAGATTTTTCCATTTCCCATATAGATTCCTACATGATGAACCGGAGAGTAGAAGAACAGGAGATCACCCTTCTTCATATTCTTTTTGCTAACTGCAACTCCAACCTTGGATTGCTGCTTCGATGTGCGTGGAAGCTTGATTCCGTGTTTGCCATATACATATTGTGTGAACGAAGAGCAGTCGAATGCTTTCGTGCTTCCCGACTTGGCACCGAATTTATATTTAACACCTAAGTATTTTTTCCCTGTTGCTATAATTTTGTCTGCCTTGGAGCTTTGCGATGTAGAAGCCGCGCTAGCTGTTTGAACAGGCATTACTGCACCTGCTGACAGTGCAAAGGACAATGTTAATGTTACGCATACAAATATTTTTCCAAACTTCTTTTTATTCAACAATATTCTCATCTCCCAGAAAAATGGATAGTGCTGATGTGCTCACCAGCGACGTTACATACCATAACACATAATTTTTATCCATTATTTTCTAGAGAAGAGCTGAAACATTGCTGTTGTTTACTTTTTTGTAATCTATTAGAGCAACATTATAAATTTCTCATCTCCCTCTTCTTGACAAATAGGTCGTTGTGATCATTCCTCCTTTGGCAGGATAAAAAATAAATAGATTCGATACTAGATCATCAAAATTTTGCGGTGCAGCAACTGCCGTTATCTCAGGATGCAGAATAAGCGATGAACACATGAAACAGCGCCATCTCATCGCATACAAACGTTGAAATGGCGCTGCATATGAATATTATCAATTGCCCAAGCTGCAGAGTCAACTTACATCGTAAGATGATCGTCATAGAGATTAGAGCGGCGCTTGAACCAGTCAAATAAATGCGTAACAACAACCTTGAGCACTGCATACCCAGGCACAGCCAGAATAATGCCCACTACACCGAACAGGTTGCCGGCTGTCAAGATGACGAAAATGATCGTAATCGGATGAATGCGGAGTGTCTTCCCCATAATTTGCGGCGAAATGAACTTCCCTTCCACCAATTGGACAATCGTCCAGACGATGATCATTTTCAGCAGCATCATCGGTGAAGTGACAAGCGCCACAATCATCGCGGGTGTGATTGCAATTGCAGGGCCCAAATACGGTACAATACTCGTACAAGCTGCAATTACTGCTAGAATTAGTGAATATTCAAGCCCAATGATTAAATAGCCCGCATACAGTAAGATGCCGATGCAGAAGCTTACAATAATCTGACCCCGTATGTAGGAACTGATTTGATTATTCATCTCGGACATCACTTGATGGGATTGCTTGCGCAGCGTAGTCGGCAAAAATGTAAGGATATAATCAGGCAGCCGCCGGCCATCCTTCAGCAAATAGAAAAGAACGAATGGAACGATGACAAGGCCGAGAATCGTTTCGGTGACTGCACCTAGAAATCCACCGATTCCATTGAATGTGTTGTTTAAGAGCGAGGTAGCCCGCTCGGACAAGGAGCTTACGAAGTTGCTGGAATTAATATCGATGCTCTGCTGGATACGGTTGAAGAACTCACTGCCGATCATGTCGCGGAACAACGTCTCAATCTGGGTGCTGAACCCTGGAAAGTTGGCAATCAAGTCCATAACTTGCTTCTTAATGACAGGAATAACAGCAAGAACGACGACCGTAATAATGCCGATAATGAGAATATAGAGAATGAGAATGGATATGAATCGTTTGACTCTCCATTGTTCCAGAAGATCAACGATCGGATTCAGCAAGTAATAGAGCACACCTGCTAAAAGCACTGGAAACAGTACTGTCTTAATGAAAATAATGAATGGAGAAAAGATAAATGAGATTTTCGTGAAAAGTAACACGTTCAAACTAACTAACAACACAATCAACAAAAACGAGATCAATCTATGATTCAAGATGAACGTTAACATTCGGCCTGGCCTTGTTGATCGTTTCTCCATGCATTAGCTCCCCTCAGTGTTGGATGTAATCTTAATCACGAATTGCCCCTTCCCACGCGGAATAATTGTTAAATTCCAATCAAATGCTTGCGTAACCCATCGTACTTGTACATACAGTTGGCCGTCTCGGATGATTGGTCCGCGGTATGACTTCTTCAACACTCTACAGACATCCGAGTTTGGAGCACAATCCTGATCTGGTTGATAAACATGGGTGTAATCTTCGTACTCCTCCTTGCCATTCGGATGTGTGCTGACCCAATATCCACGATAGTCATTCCCCCCAACTTCGACTGTCTTGGTCTTTTGCGGCATAGCGTATACATGATAATCATATAATCCCGGTTGAAAAGCATAGGACATGTCGAGCCCCATAGAACCCGTTATTGTGGATAGTGGAACTAGGATCATCCCATGCTCATTCAATATCTCATTTTGTGGTACCGTTGCATTTCCTAGCTGAATTGCATATTTTGATTTCGCAGCAGCAGCGGTATCATCAATAATGACACTCCATCCCAGCAAGGCAAAAACAAGCAGCACACCAGCAAGAAACTTTCTTTTTATGTGATGTACAGTCAACTCCATTCCTCCTTTTTTCGCTTCTCAATTTCAATTGCACACCTATCCACATATTACCACAAATAATTAATCAGTTGAGAAAGACATTTTGAAGCATTTTCTGCATTAAAAAAGCAATGACATGCAACGACAACATCGTCGTTTTCTCTGTCATTGCTAGTTGTTTCTTTCCTCTGCGCAAATTCCCAACCATCCGATGAAATGGTGTATATCCAGACGACCATAGATGGTGCAGAATTATGGTCTGATGCTACAAACCAGACCACACATCCTTTGCGAATTTCCCTTCCGCTTGCAAATGTTCCAGCCAATGCTTCGCCTCCTCCTCATGAACACGATGCACGTTCTGAAAAGCTTGCCGCACAGCAGCTTCCACATCAGGCGCCATTTTGCTTCCATCTCCGCAGATATATAAGTGGGCTCCCTTATCCAGTAATTCTACGATTTGTTCCGCATGCTGAGCTATAATGTGCTGGACATACGTTTTAGCCTCGCCTTCTTTACGCGAGAAGGCGGTATGCACGGTCACAATTCCATCCTGCACGAATCTCTCCAGTTCCTCACGATATAAGTAATCTGCTTCATTCCGGCAGCCGTAATAGAGGATCGCTTGTCCAAGCGATTTCCCTTCTTGCTGCAGTGCCTGTCTAGCCTGCAAAAAGCCGCGGAAAGGTGCGACCCCGGTTCCAGGTCCAACCATGATGATCGGCGTTGCAGGATCGGCAGGGGGCAGGAATTTGGATTCAGGTGTCCGTACGAACATCAGAATCGAGTCGCCCGCTTCACGCGAAGCCAAATAATTGGAAGCAACTCCACGATATTCTCCCATGCCGCTCCAAGCCGGGCCGAGGACGACCCCGACCGTGATGCTCGCCTGCTTCTCCTGAATGCGAGGTGAACTGGAAATGGAATAGTATCGAGCCTTAAGCGGAGGCAGCAGTTCTAAAAAACGCTCGAACGGCATCTCGCAAGCTTCGTATTTCTCAATCAAATCAAGCATGGAAACCCGTTTGCGCAGCACTTCAGCTACATACTTATCCTCGTCTAGAAGCGATTCCAACTCACGTCTATGAGGCGGGCAAGCTGTATAAGACGCCAATTCACGAAGTTGAGCCCGGGTCGCAGCTTCCTGCAATTCTACACTATGACTAAATAAATCGGACAGGCTGACCGGTTGGCCAGTAGGCAGATGAGCCGCACTGCGTCCGCTTGCATTAACAATCAAATGATCGCTGCCGTTCAGCGCGAATCTTTGCAGCACGCGATTCACCTGAGAAGTATGATTACGCGGCAGCACTCCCAAATGATCGCCTTCCTCATAGGTGACTCCATCAGGGAGTGCGATCTCGATATGACGGGTACTGCGCCCGCTTCCTGCCTGCTGCAACTCGCGATTGCTTACAACCTCGGCATGAACCGCTTCATACGAATTGGCAAGCCTGCTGCCTGCATAATCCTTTACGAATTCCACGGTAAGCGTGCTGCGAACGGCTTCGGATTGCTTGCTCAGCTGTAATCCTAGCGCATTCATCATATCTGGCCACAGCTTGGAACGCCAGCTCTCGACATTCAGCTCAAAGTCGCCGCTCGCATCCCCTTCGCCCCGATTCATCAGCCGTTCAGCACCCTTTTTCTGCATCTGCTCGTCAACGAATCGCGGTACATCTTGATAGGTGCTGGCCCAGTTATGATCCCCACATCCAAATACGGAATAGCGGACACCTTCCAGCTCGCCATCGTCAAGCTGCTCCAACCACTCCACGAATGCCTGTGCATTGCTTGGCGGCCTGCCGTTGTAGGAAGAGGTTACAATGAGGAGGGCCCCTGTCTTCGGGAGCTTGCCTACATAGTCGTTTAGAGGAGCGACCTCACTGCGGAATCCCTGATAGCGTCCCTCATCCGCCAGCTCGCGTGCAATGCCTTCGGCCGTTCCGAGATTGGAGCCGTATAGGACGAGCAGCGGAGTGTCGTGTGCTTCGGCCAATGGAGCTTGTTGTTGAGTACTTTCATGCGACGATTCTGATTCGCCACCCAGCGCTCCCTTTTCAGACAAAGCGCCTGCCCCCAGTTGCTTCCGCAGCCGAATGCGAATCCGAAAATCGTCAGGCTTCAGCGTCAATGCTTCCTTCACCTTCAACTGATAGTTGGTATGATCGATTATTTCAAAATGCTTGAGCACCATGCCCAAAACGAGCGCAGCCTCTTGCAGCGCGAACTGCTGCCCGATACAAGCGCGTTGGCCATTGCCGAACGGCTTGTAGGCATGATGAGGAATTTGGCTCGGGTCTTCAAAACGTTCGGGTCGGAATTGCTCTACATCCTCACCCCATACAGCACGGTCTCGATGAAGCCTCGGTACAAGGACATTCACACTCTCGCCCTTTGCAAGCGGGTATTTGCCAGCCAGCAGTGTATCCTCCTTCGCAAATAGTGAGAAAGCCGGGGCGGTCGGCCATAAGCGAAGTGATTCATTAAGTATCATCCGTATGTATGGCAATTGTCTCACTTGTGCATACGTCGGAACAGGATCCGTCAACACACGATCCACTTCCTTGTAAGCCTTCTGCAAGCATTCGGGATGCTTCAGTAAGTAATAGATTGCAAACGACAGCAGACCGCTTGTCGTCTCGTGACCCGCGATTAGAAACGTAATAATCTGGTATCGGATATTCTCGTCAACCAATGACTCCCCGGTTGCTGGATCCTTTCCGTTCAGCATATGGCTCAACAAATCCTGACCAGCTTCATCCGGCTGCTGCTTCCGCTCCGCAATGATTTTGTCTACGAGCGAGTACATAAACTGGATGTCATGCCGATACTGCCGCTTCGTGACTACCATGAGCTTATCTTGAATATTGAGGCGCTGAAGCTGATGCATTGCTTCGCTTAACGCACGAACCATGCTTGTAATAAACGGATGGGGCTGATCGCGATAGAAGCTGTTGAATCGATAATTGAATCCACAGAGACCAATCGTATCGAGTGTCAGACGGGTCATGTCTTCAGGCACATCGATACTCTCATCCGGATTCAGCCTCGACCATTTTTGGATAAGCTGCACCGCAATATCAACCATCATCTCATGGTAACCGCGCATAGCCGACTGGCTAAAGCTCGGCAGCAATATATTGTGCGCCTTCTGCCAGTTCGGCTCTTCTGTTTCGCTTGTGAACAGTCCGTCGCCGGTAAATGCCCGCACACTGCGCAAGGGCGCCCATACGTTTTTATCGAAGCGCGATTCGTCGCACGCATCCTTTACCAACTCATGACCAGAGATAAAAATTTCGCTTCTCCCTGGTAAATCAATGCGAAATATAGGACCATACTCCTCAGCCAACTGTACCATGGATTGAACTGGAGCTTCCAAGTTCAGCTGCGGCAAATTCCCCAGCAGACCAAATGTCTTCGGCTGAGGAATATGGGGTGAATTTGATTCTGACATTGCGGTTATCTACTCCTTACTAATAGACATATCAAAGCGTATATCCTTTCAGTCTATTATTTGCAATACCTCATCACTTCATCCCACATCGCAAAAGAGCCGCTGCAAAACAATAACGGTTCCCCGAAATTATCTTCACAGAGGCTCTTTTACCTAGAGGCTATAAGTGCAGCTTCGCTTGCTTACCACAGCTCTTCTTTCTTTTTCTTAGGCTGACGCTTTATTTTATTCTGAACAGCAGGCAAATGCTTCATGCTTCGAATCATCGGTCCTTTGCAGAGTGGGCAAGATTGCTCACCAGAGGCAAATTCGTCTCTTACCCATGCTTTGCATTCCGGATTTCTGCATTTCAGAATTTTTGTGATTATCAATTTCGGTTTGTCGTCTTGACTCGTTGTCACTTTCCAGTACATCCCTTTCCAATCAGCATTCATTTACCATTAGGCCGATAAAATATATCATTACTTAGCGTCACCTGTCAAAGCAAAATGTATGCCGATCCGACTATAGAAAAGAGACATCTCACGTGAGATGTCTCTAACATTCTTCAATATACAATTATTCCCGATCGAACAAGGCTGCACCAGCAATTCCTGGCTTCGTCATTTCGTACGCATCCAGAATCGTATCCAGCTCTTCCTCTGTCAATACGTTATATAACAGACATAGCTCCCGAACTGACTTGCCATTCTCTGTAGCTTCCCGCGCAATACGTGCCGATACTTCATACCCCAGATGCGGGCTCAGCGCAGTGATAATGCCGACACTGTTCTCCACTAACTCGCGGCAGTGGTCTTCGTTTGCTTCAATTCCTTCAAGACAGTGCGTCCGGAATACGGTGAACACATTTTGCATCATGCTCAGCGATTGCAGCAGGTTGAATACAAGTACTGGCTCCATGACGTTCAATTCAAGCTGACCCGCTTCTGAAGCAAGACAGATCGTATGATCGTTTCCGATAACTTGGAAAGCTACTTGATTGACAATTTCGCACATAACCGGATTCACCTTGCCCGGCATGATGGATGAACCTGGCTGGCGTGCCGGCAATCGAATTTCACCAAACCCAGCACGTGGACCTGAAGCAAGCAAACGCAGGTCATTGGCCATCTTCGACATATTCATCATGCATACCTTGAGCGCAGCAGATACCTCTGTATACGCATCCGTATTCTGCGTTGCATCAACAAGATGCTCCGCATGCACGAGCGGCAATTGACTAATCTCAGCAAGCAGCTCAACAACACGCTGAATGTATCGCGGATCTGCATTCAAGCCTGTTCCTACAGCCGTTGCACCCATATTCACTTCATATAAATGCTGCTTCGATTGCTCAATCCGGTGCATATCTCTCGCGAGAACACGACTATATGCTTCGAAGGACTGTCCCAAGCGAATCGGTACCGCATCCTGAAGATGTGTGCGCCCCATCTTAATGACATGATCGAATTGCTTCGCCTTGCTGCAGAATGCGCTGTGAAGCTCCTTCATAACAATGAGCAGCTTATCTACGAGCGTTAAGACAGAAATATGAATTGCAGTTGGAAATGCATCGTTCGTCGATTGCGAACGATTGACGTGATTGTTCGGGCTTAGGCTTGCGTAGTCGCCCTTCGCTTTGCCAAGCAATTCAAGCGCTCGGTTCGCAATAACTTCGTTCGCATTCATATTCATCGACGTGCCTGCCCCGCCTTGAATCGGGTCAACGATGAATTGATCATGCCATTGACCGCCAATAATCTCATCAGCGGCTTGTACGATCGCATTGCAAGTGTCTGTTTGAAGCTGCTTCACCTCCATGTTGGCAAGAGCGGCAGCCTTCTTGACGATAGCCAAGCCACGAATCAATTCCTTGTTCATCCGCGTGCCCGATATTGGAAAATTCTCTACGGCGCGAAGTGTTTGAATGCCATAGTAGGCTTCGGCTGGTACTTCTTTTTCCCCTAAAAAGTCTTTTTCGATACGAGTCGGGTTCATAATCATTGGATTCCCTTTCCTTCTCTCATGAGTAGTAGGTTCATGTATAAGACAGAAAAAGCAACGCTCGCTTTGATTGTAATACTGTTTCACTAAATGTTCAATTTCTCATTTGGAAAATCATTATATTTAATTTTTTTGTTATTAGCTATATAATAGATTGGCAAACATATGTTTGCATAAATGAGTACCATGTGCTTGTTTAGAAAGGAGATATTATGAAAGGTTCAACACACCTTAGTATCGGTGTGGCTATCGGAGCCGCAGCTGCGGCGCATTACCCGTTCTCCATCCAGAATGCGTCCATCTACCTCGCAGTTGCTGCGTTATCTGCGCTGAGCGCGGATCTTGATGGCCCAAGCATACTAAGCAGACGAATTGGCAAGGCTGCCAAACGGGTACATACTCTATTGATGTGGCTTGGCGTATGCTGTGCTGCAGGTGCCATCTATCAATATGGAGCGAATGGTTCGTTAAGCCAAGAGGCCATCGTTCTTACAATTGTCGTGCTTCTGCTCGGATTTGTAGCGAAGGAAGGGTTAATTCGCAACATCATCGTCAGCTGTGTCGGTGGGAGCATGCTCATAGGCGGCATCCTGCTTGGCTGGAGCTGGCTCATCGGCCTGGGCGTATTCGTTGCCTGGGTGCCATGGCTGAATCATCGGGGATTATCCCACACCATCTGGGCTGCTCTTTTATGGGGAGCTATTGGCTGGGGATTAGAACAACACTTGGAGCTCGAAGGAATTGCGCTCGTATCCTTACTTGGCTACGGTTCCCATCTCATTGCAGATACCTTAACCCCTCGTGGTGTGAAGTGGTTGTATCCACTATATAAGCGGTCGATTAAGCTGCGTCTGTAATGGCGCTGTCTCTCTGACGGTCAACCCGTTCCGTATCATGACAATGATGTGATGTCCCATGCAACTATGTTAATAGACATCCATAGCCTTCATCATTAACTAGGCGAGGAGCCTCTAAGCGGTTGTACAATAGTACTTATCGCGATAGAGGCTCCTTTTCTCATGATTTTAGTAATGCGATATGATTTTGTTGTCGGTACTTCGTTGGACTCGTCTCCATTCGATTCTGGAATACCCGATTGAAGGTCGGATATGAACGAAACCCTGCCTCAAATCCTATTTCCGTTATCTTCATATCCGTACTGATTAACAAGTTGCATGCATGTGCCACTCGTATCCGCTCTAAGAAGGAGTAGTAGTTCTCTCCGACCATTTGCTTGAAGGCCGTGCTAATATAGGACGAGCTGTAATTATACTTTTGCGCTAAGGACTCAAGCGTAATCTCTTCTTTGAAATTTTGGTATACATAGTAGACAACCTCCCACATTCCCCTTCGCAAATGATCCTCGCCAGTATGGGCACCCTCATGAAGGTGGGAGATACGATATCGGTCGAACCACACGAATAGCTCGGTAAGTTTCGCAAGATAGATCATCCGGCTCCAAGGCTTATGCTCCTGCATTTCCTCAAACATGTCTTGAAGCAGCAGATGAATGCGCTCAGCGGTGCTTGGATCCAGATGGTATGTCGTATTGCTGTCGCCCTCTGCGCCTTTGAGCAAGCTGTGAAGCGCAAGCAGAGATTCTCCAGCCCCAAAGAAGGCCTTAAGTCCGATTGCCCCAACATACAGCTTCAGTTCCTCTCCTTCCCGTATATCCAACTCATGAACCTGATGCGGGAATACAAGGGTGAAGGTTCCTGGAGTGAGCTCCTTCTCTACCCCATTGATCAACTCCTTGCCTGAACCCTCTATGACGTATGTAAACTCAATAAAATGATGCACATGAGCGGGGACCGGTGCTTCAAGATGATGGATCTTCAGTGTGAACGGAAAGTCTCCGTAGATCTCCTCATCTCCCTGTAAATAGTATGGATACATCCGCTCTCCTCCTCATTATCTTTCGATTATTTGTTAAGATTATTGTATCATAAAAGTTGAGAGTTTTTTTAAATTAATGATAGGAGATAAATATAATTATGTCATATAATACATTGTGTAAGTCATATTTGATATAACATTTCATGAGTTGTGTATGATGGGAGTATTCATTGCTCCTCCTGCGCAACCTTCTACAAAGGAGCGAACACCGATGAGCTTGCTATCTCACGTAAACCCACTTCAAGGTACGGATTCGATATATCCTTATTCCAACGGGAACACATTGCCGCTTATTTCCATGCCATTTGCGATGAATGCATGGAGTCCACAGACAACTGAAGCTGGTGGCGGCTGGTTCTTCAACCCGAATCACAATCGATTTGAAGGCATTCGTCTTACCCACCAGCCGAGCCCTTGGATTGGAGATTACGGACATATGACATTTATGCCGCAATCCGGACCATTGAAAGCTTGGGCACCTGAGCGTTCCTCCTCTTTCCGCAGACAGGACATGATCGTGCGTCCTGACTATTTCAAGGTTCGGATGCTGCGCTATCAGGCTACATTGGAATTGACGCCAACGACGCGCTGCGCAAGCATGCGTCTGACCTTTGACCGTCCTGAGCAGTCTCGTCTTATCCTGTCTCCATTCCCTGGTGAATCTTCGATGAAGATTGATCCGAAGAACGGTACATTGACAGGCTACACGACGGCTAAGGCTGGAGGAACCCCTGACAATTATCGCATGTACTTCGTTGCGAAGTTCGACTGCCCAATCGATGCAGATGCAAGCGGATTGACGAACCATGAATCCAAGCCGGTTGCTGGCTTGTCTGGTACAGATGAGCGCCTTGGTGCTTATGTAGGACTGAACGTGCCAGCCAACCGTGTTGTTCACGTTCAGGTAAGTACTTCTTTCATCAGTGAAGAGCAGGCCTTCATCAACCTGAATCGCGAAATCGGCGAGCGCAGCTTCGATGAAGTACAGAAGCTGGCTGCAGATGTATGGGAGAAGCAGCTAGGTGTCATTCAGGTCGAGAGTGATGACAAGGACAAGCTGGAAACGTTCTATACTTGTCTGTATCGGACTTCCCTGTTCCCACATCAAATCCATGAATTTGATGCGAATGATAAGCAAATCCACTTCAGCCCGTACAATGGGAAGATTGAAGATGGCCCTCTCTTCGCAGATATTGGATTCTGGGATACGTACCGTACTTCGTTCCCACTGTACAACCTGCTCTATCCGTCCTTCATGAATGAAATGATGCAGGGCTGGGTGAATGCTTATAAGGAAGGCGGATGGATGCCGAAATGGGCTTCCCCAGGTGAGCGCAGCATGATGCCTGGTACGTTGATCGACGTCAGCTTCGCAGATTCCGTAGCCAAAGGCGTTACTGGTTTTGATGTTGCCACTGCCTTCGAAGGTTTGTTGAAGCATGCGATGACTGTAGCGGATGATCATCGTGTAGGACGCAAAGGAATGCAGGAGTACTTGAAGCATGGCTTCTTGCCTGCTGACATCCATACCCATGAGAGTGTCTGCAATACACTGGATTATGTGTACGGTGACTTCTGTATTGCACAAATTGCGAAGCATCTGGGACGCGATGCGGAGTATGCGCAATTAATGGAACGTGCCCGCAACTATAAGCACCTGTATGATCCAACAATCGGTTTCATGCGCGGTAAACTCGAAGACGGAAGCTGGCTGGAGCCATTCGACGCCACAGAATGGGGCGGTCCTTATACCGAAGGTGGAGCATGGCAGAGCAGCTGGGCTGTGCAGCATGACCTTCTTGGATTGGCAGATCTGATTGGCGGACGTGAGAAGTTGAAGGAGCGACTGGATGCCTTGTTCGCAGCAGATCCAGAATTCAAAGTGGGATCCTATGGCTTCGAAATTCATGAAATGTCGGAGATGGCTGCAATTGACTTCGGTCAGTTCGCGATCAGCAACCAGCCTAGCTTCCATATTCCATATGTGTATACTGCGCTTGGATACCCAACCTTGACTCAATATTGGGTGCGCAAGACGATGGACGAACTGTTCAGTGCGCAGCCTGACGGCCTGCCTGGCGATGAGGATAACGGCAGCTTGGCAGCTTGGTATGTATTCGGTGCAATGGGCATCTTCCCTCTTACACCGGGGGTACCGCAATACGTACTGGGAACACCAATGTTCAAGAAGATGACGGTCAACTTGGACAACGGCAAGCAGATTGTCATTGAGGCGCCGAACAACTCTTCGGAGACGAAATATGTTGCAGGTGTGCAAGTAAATGGCGAGCACGTATCCAATCTGTATATTGATCACGGGCAGCTGACGAATGGGGCTTCGTTGTCCTTCACGATGTCAGAAGAACCACAGCAACAGCAATATGAAGATGCGACCCTGCCATATGCAATGTCAAGAGCATAAGGATGTCATATCGTCTCGAACGTGATTAAGCTCGTTGCGTAGACATTAACGAACAAGAATGAAACAAGACTAAGGGGTGCTCCGGTCAACATCCGACCTGGAACACCCCTATTTCTCTACAATGCGCTCTGCAACCTGAAGGGCCGTCAGTCTCTCCATCGCCAGCTGCACTGCCATCACATCATCAATATATCCGATTGGGAACAGATAGTCTGGAATAATGTCTGCCGATAAAATGAAATACAGCAGTGCGCTTCCTAATACGGCACGTTCTTCTACTGTTGCTTGTTCGCTGCAATATTGGGTGTACGTATCATTCAATTGATCGATAAATGGTCCCCAACCGCTTACCTCCTTCACCTTGGCATGGAAATTGTCGCGAATCATTCGATCTCCTTCATTGGTTTGCGCGTATTGCTCGTATTTATCCAGTTCTAGACGTACATGCTCCTTCGTGAATGGATAATCAAGCAGCTGTATGGACTTGAGTATGAATTGAAGGCTATCCTCCTGTAATTCATCTCCAATCGGTACCACTGGTACCGTGCTCAATTTGCCGAACTCGACGCCAACCGCCTCCATGAGCTGTTCAACGGGAATTGATAAATGCTTGGAAAATGAAGTTAGATGGTGTATCTTAGCGGGCTGCTTGCCGTTGATAATTCGAGAAATCGTAGCGGTATCCATTCCAGTCCGCTCCCCCAATTTGCGCATGGAGAGCGAATGCTCCTTCATCGATTTTTTCAACATGTCACCGAGTGGGTTGTTCTGTTCGATGGTTATCACCCCTTGTCGCAGTCATATTCTACTGCCCATTCTCGCTCTGTTTATGACATGTATATGCACAAGTTCGCCTAGCCTACCCCATAAATTTGACATCAACGTATGACCAAGTTTGAACGAGGAAGGCCACAGATGTAGACAGATAAGCATTCATTGCAACCACCTCAACACATCTCCCATCAGCATGCGGTTGATTCTTATCACAGGCCAATCAGCTTGCTGTTGATTTTTTTTCAACATTTCGGCGATTCCGGTTCACAACTCTCAACATCGTGACATATGATACCTCAACAGTGCTGCAAGCGGCACCGGATTATACCCACAATAAGGAGTTGAACAGCTATGTATTACTGCCTGCAATGTTCCAAAGTCCATCAAGAGGATGGCACATCGGTAGTATTTCGGAATGTGTTCTATGTAGATGAGATGAGCAAACGCAAATTCCAGCTTGGAGATTGTCATTCGAACCCCCCCCTGCCCTATTCAGCAGGAAGTGAGCATCAGCTAGTGTTCGTGCCTCCGAGGGAAACTGTGCTGCAGATGCTTCACGATTGACAGGACGGCAAATGACATTCAATAAACAACCATTTATAACTTCGAATCAAGGGAATTAACCAAGGGAGAGATTCATCATGCAATGGATTATGATTTTAGGATTAGCAGTCGCTTCGAGTATAGATAATTTAGGGGTGGGAATATCGTACGGAATACGGAAAATACGAATTGGAGTGCTTTCGAATCTATTCATTTCGCTCATCTGCTTCATTTTCAGTATGGCCGGTCTCATGTTCGGTCAATGGATATCGCAGGTTCTTCCTGGTATACTGCCTACCTTGCTTGCCGCATTCATCCTGCTTATTGTCGGCATCCGCATTGTTCTACTGACCTCTCACCATGGCAGCTCGACGGAGACCACAGCAGTAGAAGCAAGCAGTGAAGCTAATTCAAGCTCTTCACTAGAACGAATGCTGCAGAGACCAGAGGAAGCGGATAAGGATAAATCGGGGACGATTAACTTATGGGAAGCAGCTGTGCTTGGCGTTGCACTGTCTGCCAATGCGCTTACAAATGGCCTAAGTGCTGGACTTATCGGATTATCACCGCTCGCCATATCCCTAACCGCTGCGATCGGCAGTTTTGTCACATTGTGGCTGGGTGCCGTGCTTGGGCAGAAGATGGCCAACATTCGCATAGGACGCTATACAGTAGGACAATTCAGCACGGTGCTAAGCGGAGCTATCATCATTCTTGTCGCTATCAATTCCTTCTTCTAACCTAACTAACATAAGAGACCCTGTCTGCTATGCGTTCAAGGCATAGCAGACAGGGTCTCTTATCATTTATGGAAGACGATTGACAGCAACTTTATTACGAATCATTGCACTGCCACCGCCGATTAATTTTGTCTTGATACCATATACAACGCAATCCAGATGAGAACGAAGCCTGAAATTTGCGCTGCAGTGACCGCCTGATGGAACACGAACCAATTCATCATCATCCCTACCAATGGGAATGACAACTCAGCCAGAGTCGCATATGAGGCCTTGGTAGTCGATAGACCGCGATAATACAGCAAGAGACTAACCAATCCTGGGAGAAGAGCCTGCAAGAAGATGTAGAACGACAGTGTCCCCCATTCTGATGTGGCGAAATTCCAGCTTGGTGACTCCCATGATGTCAGCACGATGAGCAGAGGGAGTGCCATCAAAAATCGCAGCGATGTAACCGTCTCATATTCCATTTTGTCGAGAAGCAACCGTCCCATAACTGTGGAACCGCCCCATAGGAACGCTGCTCCAAGTGCCAGTAGACTGCTGAAGCCAATGACTTCATTGTAATGCCCAATTGGCAAAGACCATCCAAAAGTCAATAAATACGTACCGATAATAGCAAGAATAAGCAGTAGCGAGAAGCGACGCGGGAGCGTCTCCTTCAACAACAGCCGCGCTAAAATAATTGCAAAGACTGGTTGCAGCTTCTGCAGCAGCAGTACGCCATTCGCATCACCATGTGCAAATGCTTCGGTAAACATAATGGTCGCTATTACTGAGCCGCCCCATGACAGGAACAGCAATGCCAGTACATGCCTCCATGTGCAGTTGCGCAGCTCTTTCCGGTGCATCCATAACACCGGGATCGCGTACAAGGCGAGCATCAGATGCTCAATCAATACAATTTGGGTCGAAGTCATAGACTCCATGACCCATACCCGGAACAGTGGGCCAATTCCCCACAGTGCCGCCCCCATCGCAACGAACCATACTCCTCTTGCGGAGCTGCTCATGCGTGTGTCGGCCTGGATACGATGTTCCATATTCAATAACCTCCAAGGTTGTTGAATATAGGATCTAGACATGCAGAAGAGAAAAATTCGCATAAGACCTATTGTTGTATGCATTTGTACCAAACAACGTGTGCGAGATCTTCTTCCATCCGGACTATACCGTCGGCCTTGGCATCTCACCAAGTCAGTCGCTGTTCTTCCGTTCGATGCTTACATGTTACAAGTAACCGAGTAAGCGAACAACGAGTCGCGGGCTCGGGCGCAGCTGCACCCATACCGCCGGTCAGGAATTTCACCCTGCCCTGAAGATCCATATTCAATCCACATAGTAGCATGCTGTTGCTTCCTTGACATGCCCTGACTTCATTATATCTAGATTTTCAGATTGAGCAATATGACATTTCGCATTTTCATGAAAGTTTTCACCATTTGCATATATTACCATCCCGACTTTTCAATCAAACCTTCTTCATTCAATCGTTGCATCCCTGTCTATTTCATCTACAATAGATCATATACAGCGGCACACACATTTATTGAGGGGGATTGTCAATGTCAATTATTCGTTTGAACAAGGAACAGTTTTCTGAAGCCATATCGCTATCCGAGTATGCTTTCCAGTACAGCGTTGAACCTGAAGACTATGAAGAATATCTGCATAAATTGGGGAAACATGAGATTTTTGGTGTGTACGATGAAGGCAAGCTCGCTGCGAAGCTTCATATCCTTCCTTTTCACATCTATATCGGCCAGAATAAGCTGAAGATGGGTGGAATCGGTGGGGTTGCCACATATCCTGAATTTCGACGCAAAGGATATGCCAAGCAATTGCTGCACCACTCACTGCGCGTAATGCAGGCCGCTGGAACTTCTATATCCATGCTCTATCCTTTCTCCATCCCCTTCTATCGCAAAGCAGGCTGGGAAGTATTCAGCGACCGCATGACTTGCCAATTTAGCCGGCATGATCTAATTCCATTGAATCCTGAACTGACAGGCGTTGTTCGCCGCTATACCAAGGATACGCATTCTACTGATATTGAAGCGGTATATGACGCATGGTCATTGCAGCATTCAGGTATGGTCGTTCGCGATCACGAATGGTGGCTTGCTCACTATCATAATCGCACCGCGGCGGTGTACTATAGTGAGCATTCGCAGCCTCAAGGGTATATGTTGTATGAGATAAAAAATAATGCTATGCATGTACATGAATTCATGTGCGTTACAAGGGATTCTAGACAGGGGCTATGGAATTATATTTGTCAGCATGATTCTATGGTAGAGCAAGTAAATATGCGTCTTTGTGAGAATGAGCGCCTGTTTTTCGCCTTGAACCTTCCACGAATTGTTCGTACCATACAACCTTTTGTCATGGCACGAATTGTAGATATTACATTATTTCTACAGCAATATACGTTTGCACCTGTACCTGCACACCCTCCCCTCTCTCTGTACATAAGTGACGACCAGGCTCCGTGGAATAATGTAGTCATTCAATTTGAGAACGGGCAAGCTGCTATTCACTCTCAAGATAGGAAGCAGGTTCGTACCACTGTCAACACGACCAACACCCTGTCCATGAACATTAGAGCACTCACAACCATGCTGCTTGGCTATCAGCGACCATGCGAATTATTCGATAACGGATTTATTGCAGGTTCCATCAACAGTATTGAAACTCTAGAGCAGTTCGTTCCGCGACTTCATCCATATATATCCGACGCTTTCTAAGCTAAGCGAGTAAGTAAGTATGAGCATTCATCTCCAATTGGCATTACAGGCCGATCATTGCAACGTCTCTCCCTCTCAATTAAGTAATAGGATTGAGAATCACAATTCATCTTCGTTATAATAAGCTGTATGAATCTATGTAAGGGAGTTTTTGCAATGACGCGTAGTGCAGTAGAACAACAAATTATCGACAATTATGAGCGTGATGAGCAAATGATGATTCTTATCTTTGCACAATGGTGTGTGAACCATAATCTTGATCCAGCCGAGCTCTATCATCGCGCATACCCGAAGCAGGGCGACAACTATCGATTGCAGCAGGCAATTGATCTTACGGTTCCGAAGGAGGAGGCCGGACCAATTCCTGACGACACTTTGTTCGCCGTGCTGTCTATGTACAACAACGAAGATCTTGCCTTCGTCGTGTCGGAAGAGTTGGAGAAGATGAAGCAGTCTAACAACAAATAAGGATTACTTGTATTCTCATTAGGAATGCATGGGTATCAGTGCGTATAAGTTTACTGCAAATATGGAATAGTAAGCCATGATTGATCGATTCTAACCTACATCAAGGAGTATATTTGCATATGAAACGCATTCTGATTGCCACTGCTCTCCTCTGCTTGCTTGCCGCAAGCATTCAGCCAGCCGCATACGCCGAACAGGGTCCAGCATTTCACTTTGGATTCAAAAAGAGTGTAAACGGCAAGCTTCCTTCGATTGACGAGGAAGGCTTCAAACCGACGATTGAGAAGCACGGAGCTATTTTTCTCGGAGATACAAACAAAAAAATGATTTACTTAACCTTTGATAACGGATACGAAAATGGATACACGGCTCAAATTCTGGATACGTTGAAGGCGAAGAAGGTTCCAGCCATCTTTTTCGTTACCGGACATTATGTGAATACACAGCCAGATTTACTGAAGCGAATGATTAATGAAGGACATCTGATCGGGAACCACTCGTGGAGTCATCCGGATATGACTACCATATCGGATGAGCAGATTCGAACCGAACTGGATAAGGTCAAACAGGCAGTATCAGCTGTCACGGGCAAGCAGGATATGCCTTATCTGCGACCACCACGTGGTATCTTTAATGACCGGACTCTAGCCATCACGAAGAATATGGGGTACACGAATGTATTCTGGTCCGTGGCTTACTTGGATTGGGATGTCAATGCCCAACGGGGAACGAGCTATGCATATGATAAGGTTGTAAAGCAGCTTCATCCTGGAGCGGTCATTCTGCTCCACTCCATATCGAAGGATAATGCCGGGGCCCTTGGCGCCATTATTGATGGTGCACGTCAACAAGGATATGAATTTGCAAGCCTCGATCAACTCAACGTACAGCAATCCAAATAGAAACAATCATTACTTGTTCAACGCAAGCTGATGAGCGCAATTAAGGGCTGGGGACGGTCATTCGTCCCACAGTCCTTTTTTTAGGTTGATAATCATGATTTTTATTTCAAGTTGGGGGCAGTTGGTGTATACTAGCACATTGTGATTACCATTCATTCATATACCGAGGTGTCTTCTGCTCATGTCATCAAGAAAATCATCGCATCTGTATGCCCTGCTCATCGTAGGTATGATCGCAATCTCTTTCTCGGCCATTTTTGTGAAATGGTCAACTGCCCCCGCCGCTGTCATTGGCATGTATCGTCTCCTGATAACGAATATTGTGCTTCTGCCATGGGCGTGGACCTATCGTTCCGAATGGAGCTCTGTCCAGCGCAATGATTGGCTGCGTCTGTTCCTGTCAGGCTTCTTCCTCGGTTTGCACTTTCTCCTCTGGATGGAGTCGCTGCGCTATACGACTGTAGCGAGCTCGACCGTTCTGCTTGCCTTGGAACCCATACTTGTAATGGCCGGATCATTCTGGATTTTCAATCAACGAACGACGAGAAATTCATTAATTGGTGTCGGGATTGCTTTATGCGGCATGCTGCTCATTGGCTGGGGTGATATGGCCATTTCCGGGAGAGCGTTATATGGAGACATTTTATCTATCCTTGGTACGATTTCGGTCGTCATACACATGCTGCTGGGTCAGGATTTGCGACAGCGCGTCTCGTCTTACGTCTATAACTTTACCGTTTTTCTCGTAGCTGGTCTGGCGTTGGCTGTTTACAACCTTTCCGC
The DNA here is from genome assembly GCF_001894745.1 of Paenibacillus sp. NAIST15-1. Taxonomy (GTDB): domain Bacteria; phylum Bacillota; class Bacilli; order Paenibacillales; family Paenibacillaceae; genus Paenibacillus_B; species Paenibacillus_B suaedae. The sequence continues at coordinate 138,022 of NZ_BBYF01000007.1, read as the reverse complement.
AGGCTACTCCTTTATTGGATATGAAGCTAGAGAATGGCTCTTATTCGCATTAATGGCTGTCATCCCAACCGTGCTTGGACATATGCTGTTCAACTGGTTGTTGAAGTACACCAGCGCCACATCGATTTCGATGAGCGTGCTCGGCGAGCCTGTAGGTGCTACCGTTCTCGCGTGGCTTCTATTGGGAGAATCATTAACGACTACCCAATTTATTGCCTGTGTGCTGCTCATTGCTGGGGTATGGATATTCCTCATGAGTGAACGACGGGCGAACCACTCCACTCCAGCTGCAGCAATGGACCCGAACACGACTCGTACGGTCTCCTAATCAACTACATCCCATTCAATCGTATCATTCAACTGTTAACGACAAAAAAGCCGATGCTCGCAGATGCGAAAATCGGCTTTTTCTATTCTTACTGGTCTATCTGAACGCTAGACAGAAATTACTTCTTGATGTACACCGGCTTCACACATACCGGCTTGGACACCTCAACGGACTGCCCTGTACTCGTGAGCTTGCCAGTCGATTTATCTACACGGAATACGACGATATTGTTCGCATCTCGATTGGCAGCCAGCAAATACGCTCCACCAGGTGTCAATGCAAAGTGACGGGGATGACCTCCCTCTGTTGAAACAAATTGTACAGTCGTCAATTTGCCAGTGTCAGGCTGTACTTCATATACAACGATACTGTCGTGTCCACGATTGGATCCATACAAGTATTTCCCATCTTCTGAAATGGCGATCTCTGCACAATAGCTCTCGCCATCGAAATCAGCAGGAAGTGTCGAGACCGTCTCAATCGCATGGAGCTCACCATTGCTCGCGTCGTAAGAGAACACACTCACCGTTGAATTCAATTCATTGATGACGTAGACGAATTGACCATTCGGGTGGAATGTCAAATGACGCGGCCCAGATCCTGCTGGAACCTCATATTCACCGTGCGGAACAAGCATGTGGCGCTCCTTATCTATGGAATAGCACTTCACCCGGTCAATCCCCAAGTCAGACACGTAGATATACTTCTCATCTGGACTGAAAAATGCAGAATGCGGATGCGGCTGGTTCTGATTCGGATGCGGGCCTTGGCCGTGATGCTGCTGTACATCAAGCTGGCTTCCTACTTGTCCATCTTCTAGGAGCTCTACCAATCCAATGCGGCCGCCATGATAGCTGGCAACGATCAGGTAACGGCTCTGAGAGTCTCGTTGAATATGGCATGTCGGAGCATCAAGTGAGAAGGCGCGGTTCAATTGCGTCAGCTTGCCTGAAGCTGTATCTATCGCGAAGCTAACTACCTCCGCAGTCTTCGAACCATCTTCAATGACACATTCTCCAATGGAATAGAGCTTCTGCTGATCAACATCGACATTGATGAACGTTGGATTTTTCAACCCTGCTGCTTCATCCAGCTTCGTCAATTGGCCAGTATTCTCATCCATCGAGTACACATAAAGTCCAGAAGAATCTGCTTCAGCATACGATCCAACAAACACTAACATACGTTGTTCCATGTATGTAACTCCCTTCGGTGTTGTCCTTATGTAATATAGGAACTGATATTGTGTCTCTACTTTACACTTGGTACAGCGGAATATCAACATTAGAGGCTCAATCAACACAATCAAATAGAGAGAGCCGCACAATATGACAGCTCTCCCTCGTTTTGAATAACTTATATGTGCTCAGGGATAATGCCTGCTGGGATTCTCCCATCTGGCCCTAAGTAATACCGATGTGTTGGTGTCAGCTTCTCATCGAGCTCGTACACAAGCGGTGTCCCTGTTGGTATGTTCAGATCTGCAATGCCGTCGGCAGGGATGTTGTCCAGATACTTCACAAGCGCCCGCAGTGTATTGCCATGAGCAGCAATGATGACCCGCTCCCCTGCTTGAATTGCCGGAGCAATGGTCTTATGCCAATAAGCAAGCACTCGCTTCTCCGTATCTTCCAAGTTCTCTGTTAGCGGGAATTGACCCGGCTGCAAGGAAGCATATTTCCGATCTGCTGCTTCATAGCGTGAATCAGTCGGCTCCAATGCAGGTGGACGTACATCCACCGATCGCCGCCACAGATGAACCTGCTCTTCCCCATACTTCTCTGCTGTCTCCGCCTTGTTCAATCCTTGCAGCGCCCCATAGTGACGTTCATTCAGCTTCCATGTATGGTGGATTGGAATCCACATCTGATCCATCTCATGCAGTGCGATCCAAAGGGTTCGAATGGCCCGCTTCAGCACAGAAGTATAAGCGGTGTCGAAGACGAACCCATGCTTGCGCAAAATCTCGCCTGCCTGTCTCGCTTCAATGAGTCCTTGTTCAGACAGATCGACATCCGTCCAACCTGTAAATCTATTTTCCAAATTCCATATGCTTTGTCCATGTCGAATCAGTACAAGTTTAGCCATTTGTTGCCCCTTTCTGTGAGCGAGCCACGTTCATGCCATGTTAGATAATCATATTTGATCATGTCCTTCTATTCTTTTTTTAACCAAAATGAAATGGTATGAAACAATTATGAAAACCAATGTAATCCAAACACATTTATCCCCTACCTGGCTACCGCTCGGCCACAGAGTGGATTACGTCTAACAGCTGTTCGATCGCATCGTCTTGACGATAATGTCTCATCTTCTCCCGCATCACTTCTTTATTGGCATAAGCGCTATGAATGGCTTCGATAAATGCAGACCCTTCCATTTCTTCTTCAAGCAGAACATGGCAATAACCGGCGGATTGAAAGGAACGGGCATTCTGTATTTGATCTCCTCTGCTCGCCTTCATAGACAACGGGATCAGCAGCATAGGAATCTGCAGCTTCAAATACTCAAATATTGCATTGGAACCTGCTCTTGAAATGACCAGATCAGCAGCTGCAAGCGCATCGCCAAGCTCTTCCTTCATATATTCGTATTGTCGATAGCCGCGATACGTAATGGAAGGATCTATATTCCCTTTTCCACATAAATGTATAATCTGATATTGTTGCAGTAACTTCGGCAGACTGCTCCGAATTCGCTCATTCAATCGTTTAGAACCTTGACTTCCGCCCATGAAGAGGAGTACTGGCTTCGTACGCGTAAAGCCGCATGCATTTAACCCTCTGGATCGACTGCCCAGCAGCAGCTCGGAACGAACAACTGCTCCCACATAGATAGACTTGCGCTGCTTCACATGTTCAATCGTCTCCGGAAACGTAACACATACCTTCGTGGCAAAGGGCAAGGCCATCCGATTCGCCAATCCTGGGGTAAGGTCTGATTCATGAATGATAACCGGTACACGATTCAGCCAAGCACCAATGACAACAGGGACCGTTACAAATCCCCCCTTAGAGAAGACCACCTCAGGCTGATATGTACGGATATATTGATACGCCTGCCATGTCCCCTTCAATACACGGAATGGATCCTTTACATTGTTCCAGTCCCAATATCGGCGCAGCTTGCCCGTTGCAATCTTACAGTATTCTACCCCATCTAAGCCAACAATCAGTTCGGCCTCGATTCCATGCCGGGAACCAATGTATCGTACTTCCCATCCTCTGTTGATAAACTTAGGGATGAGAGCAAGGTTCACAGCCACATGTCCTGTCGTTCCTCCACCAGTAAAAAGGATGCGTCTTGTCACATTCGAGCACCTCGCCATCTATCTGTAAATGAAATGATCCGCACGATACGTTCCTCTAACAACTTGCCCGCTCATAAAAAATGATTCGGTTGCCAAATGGATCAGTGACACACATTTCATGTTCATCCGGATCGAGTCCAGGTTTCGCGTATTTATACTGCTTGCCGCACATCTCAGCGTGCAGCTGCCGTATATGGCTAACTTCAATTCGTACTGCCGAGCCAGGACAGCAATCCCCATGATGCTCTGATAAATGAAGTATGCAATTGCCGCGTGCTACCTGCATGTACAATGGGAAATCTTCCCCGTAGCGATGCTCCCACTCCATTCGGAATCCTAAGAAACCTACGTAAAATTCACGCGCTTTATGCTCATCGAATATTCGCAATATCGGTATTGCTGGTCGAAACGAAATATCTTCCATGTTAACTCCCTCTATTCGACTCAGAATATCACATTGATTTATTATCGAAATGATACCACAATTTGGTTACATATACACACTATTCCCGCTTCATTCGTTGCGAACCCTCTCACCTTTATCCGTCTTCTTGACTGACTCTTGACCGCTAACTCCTTCAACAAAAAAACGGCACAAGAGCAGTAGCTCCTGTGCCGTTATCATTGCGTTTCATGAATAAATCAGCCTATTAATTGCGATTGTTCCATGCGCATTATTTTCTAATGGGATTTCAGTACATGATCAAGCTGACCGCAGCATGCACTCTACCTCCGTCAAGATTTCACTCTAGCAGTGACTTAACATCCTCGACAATCTTATCTTCTGGCGGTTCTAATCCATTGTAGCGAGTGAGCACGGTCCCCTCTTGATCAACGAGGAAGACTGAGGTGGTATGGATCACCTGATCATCGCCTTCCACCTTCTGCACTTGTGATTTGAACATCTCAAGACTGTATTTTTCAATCGCTGCCTGACTGTAGCCCGTGACAAAGCGCCAATGGGTCGTATCAGCCTTATATTTACCAAGGAACTCCTTAATCTTCGCCGGCGTATCAATAGAAGGGTCGACACTGAATGATAGTATATGTACGTCTTCAATTCCCTTTTCTTTTAGCTTCTGTTGAATTTCTGTCAGGTTGAAGGTCATAGGTGGACATACCGTAGTGCAGCTTGTAAACGCAAAGTTAACGAGCCATATCTTCCCTTTCATTTGTTCGGTACGAAAAGGCTGTCCGTCTTGATCAACCGCCTCAAATGCAGTAACCTTCCAGTCGTAATCATTCGGCTTCGGCTTGCCGCCACAGGCGACTAGGACGATCATAATCATAGCGATTACACTACTTACAAGTATCTTCTTCATACCGACCTCCACATTACGATACCACATCGTTTTTACTCTTATTGTATCGTAATTGCAAGTCTATTTTTACCATCTGCGTCCCTATTAAGCTACGATATTGTGACATTTTCATACATACATCGTAGTGAGCAAAAAATACTCTCTCCGCGTATTAGCGAAGAGTGCTTGGTGCCGTTCCGGACAACGCTTCAATAGATTTGCATAGACGCTCATACAAGGAAGTCCGAGGTGCAATCTCTTTCAAATTTGACAGCATTCCGAGCAAAATCACCTTACGGGGACGTACTTGCAGCAGTTCTTCTTCCAGCACTTGAATAGAATCCAGAACATCTTGCTTATTCCAGCTTTTCTTCTCCTTCGAATCCATGTCCATACTCTCTACAGCCTCTCTCAGCTGCTTCACAAGCACAAGCGGATGCAATTGCTTTGGCTTCAAATGCTCCTCATCGAATCCGACCATGCTTCCATTCAGTATTGGCTCCGGTCCATGCTTCAACATCCCCTCGGCTACATAATCCATGATCGTAACAATGTACCTACTGAGGCTGTCCATCTCGATGGGGAAATTGTCGAATAGCTTCATATACATATAGGTAAAAATCAGACTGCTAAGCAACGTTGCGCTGTCAAGCATATAAGGGCTGAATTGCTCCCCATAGATATCTTGCAAGGATTCCATCAGCGTCTCTATATTAAACTTATTCATTTGCTGCATGTGTTCACGAAGCTCTTTGCTTTCGGTATGCTTCGTATTATCCCGTATCTGCATCTTGATAAACTCAGGATGTTCGTTCCAGATGTGAATATAAACCCCGATTTTGCTTATTAACCGTTCACGAGGATTAGGCTGTTTCTCGCGCTCCAACATCAGCAAGCGATCCTTCAATAATTTGGATTGATACATGAAGATGTTCAGCAGCAGCTCATCCTTGGAACTATAATATTGATACACACTTCCTTTTGACATTTTACAGAAGGAAGCGACTTCCTGCATCGTCGTCTGTACGTATCCCTTGGATGCAAACAATTTCATAGCCGATAATAGAATCTGCTTCTTCTTCTCTGGCATATGCTCTTCCATTCGCTGTCCTCCACACTTGGTTCCTAACAAGTTCTTAATATGACTATTGAGTTCTCAATATCATAACAAAAAGTGGCCATTACCTGCAACCACATGGGTTTGGACATATGAAGATACACTTATCATCTACTCCGATTGAGCCAAGATACACCTTTTATCGGACTATTTCGCCCCGCTGTGCTGCACTGGTATAAGATGCATCCCGCTTCCAGCCAATAAGCATGCCCGCACTTGCGAACAACACAATGGCGCCAAATGCATAGGGGATCTGAACATGAATATCAAACAGGATTCCTGCAATCGCTGGCCCAATAATATTGCCAAGACTCATATAAGCATTGTTCATTCCTGCAACGAACCCTTGCTCATTCCCTGCCATCTTCGACAATAGCGTATTGATAGCAGGCCGTACGATGGATGTTGCCACGAAGAACAACATCGTAACAAAGAAAATAAGAAAATAATTCGAAACGAACAATAGCAAAATCATACTGATGGCAGATAATCCAAACATCGTGAGCAGAATCTTCTTCTCACCGAATGTTCGCAACAGGCGCTCAATTAGGACAGCTTGACAGATGACTCCGATTATCGCACCTAGTGTAATCATTAAGGAAATATCCTTCGGCGTAAATCCATATTTCACATCTACATATAAACCAAATATCGCTTCAAAATTCTGCAATCCGAACGTTAATGCGAACACCAGCACAAGCAGCATGAAATACGGCGCCTTCGCAGAAGCGGCCATCTGTCGGAGCAAATTTTCCTTCTTCTTCGTGTTGCTTCTCGCTGCCATCCGTTCCTCGACAGACAGAGATTCAGGCAGGAACAACAAAGAGACTACCGTGGACAATCCAGCAAGTGCTGCTGCTGCGTAAAAAGGAACTCGTATTCCGTATTCCGCCAACATACCTCCGATACCAGGCCCTATGACAACGCCGAGCGTCATGGAAGCCATCAGCATGCCGAGCCCCTTCCCCCGTTTCTCTTCCGTTGTAATGTCCGCTACATAGGCCATCATCGGAGGTGTCATTAACGCTGCTGACATTCCGCCTAGCAGTCGTGATACATACAACATCCACATGTGTTCAGCCATACCGAACAGTAGCTGTGAAACGGTAAATAATCCAATTCCCGTTACGATTAGCAGCTTCCTGCCATATTTGTCTGACAACTCGCCTGCAATCGGAGAGCACAGAAATTGCGTTAATCCAAATGCCGCCACCAAATACCCCATTGCTTGACCCGTAGCCCCAAACGCCGTCACATATTTCGGCATAATCGGAATGATCAGCCCCATTCCAACCATAGCAATGAACATGTTAACCATGAGGATAACAAGCGAACCTGAACCTTTCTTTTTTGTTGACAATGTTCTCCACCTCTTCTAAGAACCCGTGAGTTTTATTTTCGACTTATTAGTCAAAATCCATAGTACTCTACTCGACTCCAGAATGTCAAACTCCATTTCCAATCCCTGTGCTCCCCATACTTCTCTTGCCAGCTACAAAAAAAGCCCTCAGACGAGGTAACTCGCCGAGGGCTGCCGTTCAGTTCATGAGAGTGAAAGATTATAGCTATAATGGGATCAGACATGTTGAATTCCTTCACCCTTCCTATCAAGCTCCTTAAGAAAGTTATACAGGCAGAAGGTGTTTCCTCCTGACCTTGTGCAGAACAATTGTCTGGTTCCCCGCTAAATATATTCCCTTAGATAGTGGTTGATGCGTCCTCTGCAGTCACCGGAGAAGCAGCTGTATCAATGGACTGCGGCGTCACCTCGGCTGGACGGCTTTCGTGACTGCCTCCTTGCAAATTCAAACCAATTACGCCGAGAATAATAAGCAAGATCGATATAACCTTAATCCAAGACATTGACTCTGAGAAGAAATAATATCCGATAACGGCAATGGCTGCAGTACCAACACCTGACCATATCGCATAAGCGACACTGACATTAATCTGCTTCAGTGAGAAATTCAAGCTCGTAAACGCAAGCAAATAACAAACAATCATGAGAATGGAAGGAACCGGTCTTGTGAAGCCGTTCGACATCTTCATTGAGATGGTTCCGATAATCTCCAATGTAATCGCACCGATTAAGTAAAGCCAACTCATCATAATTGCATCACTGCATCTTCCCCCATAACTATCGTTCTTCGCCTATTGAATTCACGAATAATAGGCACAATAGTGCTATTATGTTGCATCACGAACGGCTTGTCAAACAGCACAACCACTCGCTCAAATTAGACGTTCTCTTTCCCACATTCGTCTAGTCACCGTGCTCCTTACCTACATACACTTATTACGTAAGATAAATGCATGACGAAAGGAGCCAATGAACATGTCTGAATGTGGATCAATTGGAGGCTTTTGTGGTGGAGGTTTTACTAGCATTGGCGTAATTCTTGTTCTCTTCATTTTGCTCGTCATTATTACCCGTTCTCTTGGATGCGGTTTCGGTTTCTAATTTACGCCAACAACCCCGGCTGTTTCAGCCGGGGTTGTTCTTCTATCTCCTACTACTTCACCTATTAGGATTCAAATAATGCCTAGGCGATATATTGCCCTTGGGCACACCCTCCCGGTATGGCGTACAAAGCACTCGCTACCGTCTTCGTATATTCGTTCATCTTGTCCTTCTGTCCAAGAATTTTTAACATCGGACAAGCTATTTTATATGGATTCATCCATATAGGAACCGTCATTCATCCATGATCGTGCTATATACTTCTTTCCTGCGGTGATCACTGCATGATCGCTGCAAAATGGATATGGTCATGTATTCAATGCTGCGTTCCATCATAGCTAAGCCTCGCTTTGGCTTTAGGTTTTATCATTGCACATGCCATACCTGCAAAGATGAGAACGATTCCCCCTATCTGCATCCCTGTCGGCCGAAATCCAGTGATCCACGTATCCAGTAAAATTGCCACGGCGGGATCGAGAAATACGAGTACTGAAATGACTCGTGTAGGCAGCTCTCTCAAACTGTCAAAAAACAATAAATATACAAATCCGGTATGAATGAACCCAGTCGCCACAATTGCGAACCAATTGCTCCATGTTAATGCACCATAAGACGACATATCAACGAATGGCAGCAGCAATACGATCCCGAGGCTCGTCTGCACAATCGTAATCGCATACCCACTTAGTTGAACAACACCCTTGCCTAACAATGTCGTCATTGCATAAAACACGGCTGCCATGAATGCCCACACTACCCCTGATGTGAACAGCTCGTCCATGCTTGCGCCTCCTTCGATACCGATAACAAGAACAGTACCGACGAAGCATATCCCCACAGATAAAATAGACCAGACCGTTAATTTTTCCTTGAATAAGATACTTCCAACTAGCACGACAATTACCGGAGCCAAATGATATATCGATATCGCAATCGTAATCGACATCCACTCGAAGGACTTGAACAAGAACACCCAATTGCCCACAAGAAATACACCGCAAGCTATCGTTTGCAGCAATTCCCGTTTGCTCCACTGTTCACGCCGGTATTGGCCTGAAGCCGCCCAGCAAATTCCCAGAAATAATGTTGCGCAAATGCATCGTATGAAGACAAGCTCCATTGACGGTAATCCAGTATGCTCGGAGAAAAATCCGATAGAGCCAAAGATGCACATGGATATGATCATTTTCATCATTGGGAGCGAGTTATTCCATTTCAAGACGATGACAACCTCCTTTATGTACCTCACCTGGTGAATGAATTTCATAGAACGCAGCCTTACTACCCTTCTACATTTTACCACATGTAACATATATAAAAAGAAGGGACAAGCTGTGCATCGCCTATCCCTTCCTTATAATCAACCTATCTCTGTTATTCAGATGCTTTTACCGCCCTTGTCTTCCCCTGCCACTTGTTCTTAATCGAATGAATGATTTGGGCAATCGCGCCATCACCAGTTACATTAGCAGCCGTACCGAAGCTGTCCTGTGCAATATACAGTGCAATGGCAAGACTAATCATTGCTTCATCGAAGCCGAGCATGGATTGGAACAATCCGGTTGCCGCCATGACGCCGCCACCAGGAACACTTGGTGCTGCAATCATCGATATGCCTAACATGAAGATGAACGGCATCATTGTGCTAACCGATAATGGCGCGCCATTAATGTACATGATCGCACTTGCTACGGAAGTAATCGTAACCGTTGAGCCAGTAATATGAATCGTTGCACATAACGGTACCACGAAGTTCGATACTTCTTCATCGGTACCAAGCTTCTTCACTTGAGACATGGTCACGGGTATCGTTGCCGAAGAAGACTGCGTCCCTAACGCTGTTAAATACGCCGGGAGCATCGTGCGCAGCATCGAGATTGGGTTGCGCTTGTTCAATATGCCCGCGATCGTATACTGTCCAACAATGACCACAGCATGCAGCAACAATATGACAAGGAAAACTTTAAGGAACACTTGCAGAATGAATGCAACCTCGCCTGCTTGTGTCATGTTCATAAAGATCCCCGCAATGTGGAACGGCAATAGTGGAATCAATATCGCATTGATTACCTTGCCTACAATCTCCTTGAACTCCAACGATGCGGTAAGCAAGACATTAGACTTCACAAACGTAATGCCGACACCGATCACGAAGGACAGCAGCAGAGCAGTCATAATGTCGAATACCGGTGGCATGTCCAATTTGAAGTAACTTGTTAGCAGCATCTCTTCTGGATTGCTCGCCCGAAGGCCAGATGCTCCAGACAGCAGCCACGGGAATGTTGTCTTGGCGACGCCGTATGCCAGCATGCCAGACAATACCGTGGATACATATACAATCAATGCCGTTATGCCAAGAAGCTTGCCAGCTCCCCTCCCCAACTCTCCAATGCCTGGGATAATAAAGCCAAGAATGATTAACGGTATGAGAAAGCTCAAAAATTGCCCGAATAAATGATTAAACGTAGCAAATATTCTTATAAACCAATCTGGCATAATTAGTCCCGCTCCAGTACCGAGCAGGATTGCGATAATAATACGCGGTAATAATCCTAGTTTTCTCATGAAGTACTCCCCTCCAGTGCACGCAAACAAATCAATATATATGTCCTCACACAGTATACATATGTATTCTTCTTGAACACATTGTCCATATTAGCACACAACGAAAGAGAACAACACTGACAAATTGAGGGATTCATTGCTCAATTATAGGATGTACTCGTCCCCTTGAATCCATGATAACTGATTCAAGCATTCTCATTAACTTGGTGATACGATCATTTCAAGATTATGCTTCGCTGCTCATATGTGGTAATGTGATAGAGAGACAACTGCAGCGTTGCTGCAGCAAGGACAAGGAGGAAATATTTTTGAATCGCACAAAATCCATTACATTCTTCACGCTCATGCTAGTCGTACTGCTTATCGCGGCTGGTTGCGGCAGCAAGCCAAGTACTGGGCAAAATGGAGCGGCAGACACAACCAAGTCTGGTCAAGAGACGAACAAGGAGGCTCCGAAAGATAACAGCGATAGCAAAAAGACTTCCGATTCCAAAAATCCGATTGTCACGATCGAAATGGAAAGCGGAGACAGCATTGAGATTGAGCTGTATCCTGACAAAGCTCCGAACACCGTAAACAACTTTATTTCTCTCGTGAACAAAGGATTTTATGACGGGACGATCTTCCATCGTGTTATTCCAGGATTTATGATTCAAGGAGGAGATCCTCAAGGCATCGGCATTGGCGGGCCTGGTTATGGCATTAAGGGAGAATTTGCGAACAATGGAGTAGAGAATGACCTGAAGCATACGGAAGGCGTATTATCAATGGCACGCTCTCAGGATCCGAATTCAGCAGGATCCCAATTCTTCATCATGGTAGCAGACGCACCACACTTGGATGGGGATTACGCGGCCTTTGGCAAAGTGATCAAAGGGATGGAAATCGCGCAAGCGATCGTGAATGTACCAACCGGGGCTAACGACAAGCCGGAGAAAGACCAAAAAATGAAAAAGGTTACTGTAAATACATTCGGCATCACGTATCCGGAGCCTGAAAAAATTCAAAGCTAACTCATAAGCTAATATATTTGATAACAGGGACAATAGAAGGCTGGCTCCTTCTTTTGTCCCTGTTCTATTTTATATAACCCATCAATGGGAATCACGTAATCATGCTGATGTGCTGGTGAGCACTCTATTTATCGGCTTAAGGTGATTTCGCAGCCTAAGGAACGTTGTAAGGAGTCAGGGGCTGCACTACTTCCGTGCGCCCCGTTGTCCTTTGCTGGCATTGCTGCGAGATGAACGAGATTGGATCGACGGCTGTGACTTGCGTACTGGCTTTCCAGAATGACGGCGACCTCCTGCTTTTGCACGATTTCCTTTTGTGAGCGCAATTGGGCCCATTAATGACTGAAAAGTGCTGTACATGGATCGTGCTTGCTGGAACATGCCGAACATCTTCTGAATTTTGCCGAACGTATTCATCAGGTCATCGATTCCATATTGTCTGTTCAATGAAGTGTAAGAACCACCGCCTGCGTTGCCTGCAGCTTCTTGATTCGCAACTGCATTGGATGCAGAGGGATCCGTTGGGGTTGTTAGCCCCATTACATTTTGATTCATGTAAGGCGCAGATGCTTTCGTTCTGCCCGGCTTGCTGATAGATCGTGAGGCTGCTCTAGGCGAGGCGGACAGCTTGTGCTTGGGTTTCGAGCCTTTGCGTCGAGACGTTCTCATGATGACGACCATCCTTTACCTCTGCTTGTATGGGTGATTCCACTCTTGGTAGAGCGGAAGCCTTACAAGATAATCTATGCACTCCCGCAACAGCTCGTATAGGTATCTATCTCTTTATTCGTATTTTTGTGCCATCACCCAACTAGGGGTCTGATCTTAGGAAATACTTGCAAGGCGTTATGATAAAATACTTCCTCATGATGACGCTCCGGAATGACCGTTTTCACAAAGTCAATGTAGGTTCCAATCGGTGCAAGTGGCCAATCTGTTCCGAAGAGCAGCTTATCATAGCGGTCACAATACACGATGGCGTGGCGCAAATGCTGAAAAAATAATGGCGACTCCTCGTCCAAACGTGCAAATCGCCTTGAATCTCCCACAAGCAGCCCCGACAGATCTGCATACACGTTTCGATTCTTATATACGACTTCTGCTCCGTCCAGTACCCATGGATCACCGAAGTGTGCCATCATCATCGTCACATCACGATGCTTCACGGCCACTTCATCAATCGTTAACGGATGGGCGTATTTCAGCAGCCCCCGTTCTGAATACGTATCTCCACAGTGGAATACAACCGGAACCTCGTACTTGGCAGCCAACTCATATACCCGATCATAGACACTGTCGAATGCATAGAATGGATAATAGCCAAGATATAATTTCAATCCCACTGCTTGCGGCTTCTGCAGTTCGAGCTCTATCCGTGCCCATGCCTCTTCATCGCATTGATTGGGATTGATACCAATACAATAAGCAATCGAAGGAGGGAGCTCATCAACAAGATCAAGTACCATCGGGTTATGGGCCTCAGCATCAGGGAATCCCTCTGCTTTCGTCTCTGCCAGCCCCATTCCGATACCAAAGACAACACCATGCTGTGCGTATTCTTGCAGAAGCCCCTTCACACTGTAATCTACCTTGGATAATTCGTCTGCCGTACGCTGGAACTCCTCGATTCGGGACAGGTGCATATGGGCATCAATGATTTTCACCCCTTGACCACCTCCGGCTCAGATTGCGGAAAACGAATAGCACGAAGATCGGTTAACGCCTCCGGTTCGATTCTTTCCATCGAGAACATCAGCATAACGGGAGAAGTACGCTGAGTATGACCGTTCGGGATGTGCAGCTTGTGAATCACATTTGTATGTGTCACTTCTTTATTGGCATACACGCTCGAGCGAGAAATCGTATGATCTGTCACGATGTGCATAATGGCTGTCTTATCGCTGGAACCGAATCGATAATCAGAATTTTCGTAAACATCGACAACTCCCTTACCTTGAGGGAAAGCGATTGGCTTTCCGTTCGAAGAATACGCTTCGAGCCAGCTATTTTGCTCAGGTTCCCCGTTATAAATGAACATTTCTTGTTCCAATCGATCATTCAAATAAGCTTGAGAAGCTTGATGCACATCCGTGAAATGGCATAATACTGGTACACCTGGCAACAGTAAATAATAATTGCTCAATCGAATTCCTTTATACTTTTCATGCTCACGAATATGAAGATCAACCCGAATTCCCTGCCATTCATTACGATGCTGATCAAACAGCTTAACAAATTGTGCAGACCGTTCTTGTTTTAAGGCTGACAGCATCGTAAGCTGATCGAGGCTGGAATAAAGCCCACCGACAAATGGATTCCACCATGACTTAACGTCCCGATCCGGGAAATTACTCATTAACCATTCTTCCCCTTCAACTTCGAGCGAGAACAGAGAAGAATAATAGTCAGGTGCCGCTTTCATCCGAATAACTCCGTTATCAACCGTGTATACGGTATACTCCGAATCCACCGTCTCGGTGCAATCAATCGGGCTCGATAACTGACGGAAGATTGCTGAATGATACTGCCCTAGCTCTACATCCAAGCATGTGTGAGCATCAACAACATCAATCGATTGAAGTAGTGGGCGCAACGTCACGCTTGCTTGCGTCACCTCTTCTTCAGGCGTTATGGAGCACTGGGCTTCAATCTCTGCCGAATAGCGGTATGACATCTGCACATTGCCACTCCATATGCTTTGTTTTCGATCCTCCAAGATCATGGTAGGTTCGCCCTTCACGAACGGATTCCGGTCGACTGTCTGCAGATGCGTCTGAGGGGTAAGTTCGATATGCTCATCCCATCCCTCCTGCATGGTACAAGCACGGAAGGCCTTCCAATCCACAAAGCTTCCCAGTGAAATGAATATGGGTTCACTCTTCACTGTCTTCCAAGCATCAAGCATCCCTATATTCGTATCCAAATCCATATACCAGCCTTGAAACTTCAATTCGTATTTCTTACCCCAGCTTATCCCGATCGGCAGCTCGTCTCCGCGGCTGAATAACCAACGTTCCGTTATTAGGTTGCTATCCCAGAACTCATATTCACTTCCGATAGAATCATTCATTTCTACAAACTGACCCGCATAAGGAATGATTGCACGGTAGAGATCATGCCGAACGGATTGGGATATCCATAAATCTTCAAGCAGCGGCTTATCCCCTTCATTCGTTGCTTCGAACCAGCGTTCAACGATGCCATCACCATGAAGCCGAGTCATTACTTTCAATAAGACGCCCGGGAAAGCTGAGGAGCGGTAATGCACTTCCTTCACCATGGCTCCGTTCTCTTCTTTTGCAAAAGACACATGACTAGGCGCTGCCTTGGAGAACTCATCCGAAAATGGCTTGCCTAGTTTCGGAAATAAGAGACTCATGTGCTTGTCCATTCCGACGCAGCTAAGCGTTGTGTCGTTATGCTCCTTCATGAGAGATACTGCATATTTTCCATGTCCAATCTGCCATCCTGAGTTGCAACGCCCCCCGTAAGCTGCACCTATCCCTGGGAATGACGCACTGATTAACGGAAGGAATGACAATGATTCTCCAGACCCTGTCTCAACTTGTATAAGAAGCTCGGTTTGGTAATAACCGAATTGAAGAACTTGATACCGGAGTGGAATGGACTTGCAGGAGAGCGGCTCGATCTGAATTTCGAACTGGCTGTGCTCCCAATCGATCTGATCTTGAGAAGGGAGCATGAAGCGGAACGTCGCTGACTCTGCCAGGTGACTTGCGATGTCAAGATAGGCAACGCCTTGCTTCCTATGGAAGGCGCCGAGATCAGGAAGCCTCAATTCCACAGCAGCGGGCTGTTTCGGAACAACACCGACTCGGAACTGTGCGGATTTCCCATTGATCAACAGCTCTGTACATACAGTTGGAGTCGTTCTCCACTGGCTGATTTCCTCCTGCAATTGCTGAACATTGAATTCTGCCTGGAGGGTTGCTTCTCCAATTACATCAATTGATGACTGCCAATCAAAATGAATATTGCGATCACTCTTCCCTTGAAGTTCGATATGAAGAGGTTTCCCTGACTTATTTACGAGATGGTAGTGAATCGAGTAGGTTCTTCCGCAAATCAGATCCGGCTGCGCGATCTCGGCCGTCAATATATAATCATCCGTATCAATCAGCCTCATACCGCGTCCTCTTCGTTCAAATTCCACTCTCAGCTTCTTGCCGGACTTCTCCCACTCATACCGATAATAGTCGAACCCATTTTGCTTGATGCCGTCTGGTGCGAGGGTGATTTCTCTCACGGAATCCTGATACCAATCAAAATACTCAAAATGAGATGCCAATGCTTCTGTGCGGACTACCGTTGGGATAAAGTTCATGAGATGTGTCGTTTCATCCCGATCCTCCCAGAAGAACCCGCATTTTTTATATAAAGGAACCGCCTTCGTATTGCTTTGCCACGTGTACAAATCCAATCTTGGCCATCCTAATGTAATCGTGTCATCAATGACTTGAAGTAAGAGCTGCTTGCCAATCTTCTGCCCATGATAGTCGGGATGGACATTTAATAAATGCACATACAGTGCGCCCGTGTCTTCCCGATACTCGCATATTTTGCAATAGCCTACGACCCGTTCGCCGTCTAGCGCTAAGTATAAGGCTAGAGTATCCGCACTCTCCTCCCTCTGCCGCACTTGCTGTGCCGTCATCCTTGAATTTCCGCCGCCGAATGATTCATGACTATCATTCCACATGTCGGCGATCGCTGCTGCCAATTCGGGTCGATACTTCTCAATTTGGATTGTACGAATCATACCGCAACCTCCCAAGATTACTTCAACTAGAGCTAGTAGAGATGCCATTATATGACATCACCACTGTTGATTATATCATCATATCAGTGGGTAAATGTTACATTTGAAATACACTTTCGAAATCACGTTCTCCCTCGTAAAACAGTCCAAAATCTAGTTGACAAGCTCAATCGTGAACAGCTACGATATGATTGTTCATATGTCCATATATTGGAATTTACATCGTCTCCATCCTTACGACTCCCTGACTTTGGACGTTCCTTTCATTCACTGCAACTCATTTGTTGTTTAGCTTCGAATGCATAATTGAATCCCCCTCTAGCGTATATAGAGGGATTTTCAATTTGTAGATCTAGAATATACGTTCTTAATCACAGTACATAGCGTCTTAGGTAGATTGGATGTGGAACTAGTATGAAAATACGGAGAACAAGACCGGACTTTCTCCTACTGCTGCTAACTGTCTTATTGGTAAGCTTCGGAATCATGATGACATTTAGCGCAAGCTCATATACCGCGTTGCAATATTATAAACAACCCTGGTATTTCATTGATCGCCAGCTCGGATTTGCCTGTGTGGGATTCGTTCTTATGCTGCTGTTTATGTGCATCCCCTACCCGAAACTCAAGAAGCTATCTGTCCTGCTTGTCTTCGGCTCCATTGCCACCTTACTGCTCGTCCTGCTCATTGGCAAGGATGTAAATGGTGCAAGGCGCTGGCTTATGATAGGCGGCTTCACCATACAACCGACAGAGTTCATCAAACTATTTGTGCTGCTATATGCATCTATTCTCATTGCCCGCAAGGGAGACAAGATTCGCAGCTTCAAGCTCGGGCTGCTTCCACTCCTATTCGTGGTTGGCTGCATCGCCTTATTAATATTGAAACAGCCGGATTTCGGATCTTCCCTGCTTATCATCATTGTAACCGGGGTTCTCATCTATGTCGGTGGTGCAAAGCTGTCCCATCTTCGTTCGATCCTGCTAGGACTGGCGCCCATTATCATATTCCTCGCCGTGTTCAAAAGCTATCGGTTGAAGCGGATTACTTCCTTTATGAATCCGTGGGACGATCCTGATGGAAGCGGCTATCAGCTGATTCAATCATTATATGCTGTATCCCATGGCGGGATTGCTGGGACTGGATTTGGGCAGAGCATACAGAAGATGTCTTACCTGCCAGAGGCACACACAGATTTCATTTTCTCCATCATTGCGGAGGAATGGGGGTTATCAGGTACAATCTGTTTTCTCTTGCTCTACTTCCTCTTCCTGGCTCGTGGACTGCTTGTAGCCTTGCGTTGCAATGAACCGTTCGGACTAATCCTTGGTACGGGGATTATTTCTATGATAGGCATCCAACTTGTGATGAACATAGGTGCTGCCACTGGATTTCTGCCGATTACAGGTATCCCGCTTCCCTTCATCAGCTATGGAGGCTCTTCCCTGATTGTGTGTATGACTTCGGTTGGCATGCTGCTGAACATCTCTCGCTACACCTATGAGACTCAACAGGCTGAAAGTAAAAATATAAAGAGGAAAACGAGGTTTACTCATGAAAGAAAGATTGGAGTGCATTAACTATGTCATTAGCTGTTGGTATCGATCGGTCTCGTTCTAAGTACAAGCAGCTGCCAGAAATCTGAAAGCGGCTATCACTTTTCTGAATCGAATCCATATAGCATGCCAATATGATATTGCGGCACACTGCTGTATTACCATGAAGCACGCAGAGACTTACCGGATAAGAACACGAACTTTAGAACATGCCAAAAAACCCGCGACTCCGCGGGTATCTTTATGTATTCGACTTGCGGTACAACATGCAGCTGTGCATCGCCTAGTCTGTTTACATTTCTTTGTTCGAATCCTGACCAATGGTCATACGATATTTCAGTTCCGTAATATTTTGCTCCATTTTACGAACGATTTCCTCAATGAATTTAACATCCACAGACGGCTCCGTGTTTACGATTTCTTCACGTTCACGATGCATCATTGAGATCTTATTTGCTCGTTCTTGCAGCTTCAATTCCTTGTATTTCTCCAACAGATCAGAGATTACCGCATAGAATTGGCTGTAATCCTTAATAATATCATCCAAGAACGCGTCTACTTCATCGGGATCATATCCACGGAATTTAATCTGAAAATCCTTCTGATGAATGGTGAATGCATCCAGCGTAATTCCTAACTGCTCAAACAATTCCTTCTGATGATCATATTGATCGTTCTTATTCTCTTCCATCTCTGTTCCTCCGTTCCATGCCAACCGGATCGCCTTCCTATTCCAAGTTGCGATCGATTTTATCTAAAGAACACACTATCAGCACTAACCGAACATTTCAAGTGTTTCCTTGTAACCTGTAAGTAAATGGCAAGAAAAATCCTTCTTAGCCCGCGTCAAATCGGAAAATGCCCCAGTCTTGTATGATAAGACTGAGGCAAGGTGCCTACACGATTACACGGTATCGTTGTCCTTCGCTGCGGAACGGTTCGCTCCCGTTTGTTCGAAAGCTTCTGCACTAAACTCCACATTATTGGCCTGCTCAGGAACAGGAAGCTTATTCAGCTTCGTGGATTGAACCTCTGCTTTTGTAGCAACTTGATCATCTTGAGATTGCTTGTTGTTCATTGCTGCCCCTCCTTTCCCTAACCTAGGATCGAAGGTTATTATGTGCATGAACATGCATTTCCATACCTATCCATCACATTGTTCGTAGTGGATTAGGAATTCACTACAGCAGCATTCCTGTTTATATAAGTCCGTTCTTGCAGTGAGATTTCGATAATACGATGAAGCAGCTCACCGTACGATATCCCCGCTGCTTGTGCACTTTTAGGCAATAAGCTGTTTTTCGTCAACCCAGGAAGCGTATTGACTTCAATCACGTACGGAGTTCCTTGATGTAAAATCATATCAATACGAGCGTATACACTGCATTGCGCAGCTTCATATACGCCAAGAGCAGTCCGGCTAACCTGCTGCATCACTTGCTCCGGCAGCTCGATAACTACCTCGTCCGCACCACCATCCTCGTACTTGGAGGTATAATCGAAAAATTCCCCCTTCGGCTTAATCGATAGAATTGGCAGCATTGCTCCATCTAATATGGAGCATGTGATCTCTTCGCCCCGAATATATTGCTCAATCAGCACTTCCGAATCATATTGGAACGCTTCCTCTAAGGCCGCGACAAGCTCATCACGATTGTGCACCAACTGTACACCGATGCTGGATCCGCCTGCGTTTGGCTTAATGACGAGCGGATAACCTAGGTCTGCCTCAATCCGATCGATATCATAGGCGGAATTCGATCGCAGCATAAGCCAATCCGCTGTTGCGAAGCCTTCAAACTTCACTAGCTTCTTCGTCAGCAGCTTATTCATACATAAACTGCTTGATAATATCCCGCCCCCGGTATACGGAATCCCGAGCGTATCAAGTGTTCCTTGAATGGTGCCGTCTTCTCCGAACGCCCCATGCAACGCGAGGAGCGCGATATCAATCCCTGTAACCTTGTCAATCAGCTCTGCTTTGCTGTTCAATACAATAGGTACCGCCTCATACTTGCCAGTTAGGTGTTTCATCATTTCCTGACCTGTCATAAGCGAGACGTCTCGTTCTGTAGACACGCCCCCCATAATGATACCAACCTTCATCTGTTATCCCCCCTGGATGATTTGCTTTATTACGTTCCCTATGATTCGAGTCCCTCGCTCGATGTCTGGCTCCGATACGCGTGAAAATCCAATTCGGAATGTGTTGGCGCCTCCTCCATCTGTGTAGAATCGGCTTCCAGGTGTAAATAGAACGCCCTGTTCACGGCACTTCATAAGTACATCCTCAACATTAACCGAAGGATCCAGTTCAATAAATAAGTGGAGTCCACCATCGCCCCATAATCTGCGGAGTGGAATATGTTGTTCACAACACTGTACAGCCCATTCGTACTTGCGTTTATATACGGATTTGGCTTTTTTCAAATAAGATTCAAAATGCCCATTGTGTAAGTATTGATAGAGTACCGCTTGATCCAATGTTGAGGTATGGATCGTTCGAGCCCTCTTCATACTAACGAGATATGAAATGAGCTGCTCATCTGCAATAATCCAGCCGATTCTCATTCCTGGAAACAAAATTTTAGAGAAACTCCCGATATAGATAACATGATTAGCCCCGCCAGCGCAGGCAATAAGTGGTGCGACATGCGCACCTGAATAGCGCAGTTCCTCACTAAAGCCGTCTTCGATTACGGGTATGCCATGCTTGGCAAATAAGCGGATTGCAGTCATCCGCTTGCTAGGAGACATCACCACTCCAGTAGGATTCTGATAGGATGGGATTAAGTATGCCAGATCATAGGAACGTTCCTCTAATGCATTCGTTACCTGTTCCATGTTCATCCCATCGTGCTCCATCGCAATGCCTTCGATCTCGAGGCCATGCATCTTGAACAATTTAATGGCACTATGATGGGTAGGATTCTCACAAATGACACGCCCATGACGCTTATCCATAGCAGATAGGACAATATCGAGTCCTTCCGTGAAGCCGTTCGTAATGAGCATATCCTTGCCCTTCATATCAATGCCCTTAGATTCCATATATCGCTTCAACTCTTCAATTAGCGGCTGATATCCCTGAGCATATCCGTAATTCAGCATAATCTCGCCTTCGGCTGCAATACGGTCTACCAATGCCTGCTTAACATATTGAAGTGGAAATAATGATTCATCTGGCGCAATACTCATAAACGAGATCATTCCGCGCTCGCCGCGTACACCGTGTTTCATCACATCCATGCGCTCAGCAGTTTGCGCCTTCTCGCTCATTCTCTTGTTCCAGTCCATATTTGCTACAATTGTATCGGCTCGTTCAGCAGGTGAAGCATAGCTGCCCTGCCCAGGGATTGAATAGATGAGCCCTTCATCAGCAAGTTCTTGATAAGCTGCAATAACGGTGTTGCGGCTTACACCCCATACATTGCCAAGCTCCCTTGTCGAGGGAAGCTTCTGATCAGCTGTAAGCCATCCGCGATTAATGAGCAATCGCAAATAATCTCTAACTTGCAAATAAGCTGGTCTCCCCGGGATCAGCTTAAAATCTTGGAACATGTGCTCAACTCCCCTTTCTTATCTTGGCACAAACCCTTCCAATTGAGAAGAACCACATTCAGGTTATTTTACAACCGATGCGGTTCTTAGTCGATGTGATAGTGGAATCTAGCACTCTGCTGTAGTAAACTAGTAATGCATCATCCAGATATGATTTGGACGAACTCTAGGAAGCAACACGATTACTATTAATATTGACTACTACATTGGAGTGATTGCTTGTGACAACGTTACCATTGAATGAACGTGGAATTCCGGCAAGCCGCATCGTGCTTGGCTGCATGGGAATGGGCGGAAGCTGGGATAATGAGCCGTATACAAATGAACATGTGAAGCGTGCGGAAGCTGCTATTGAAGCGGCGCTTGAGATTGACATCAATATGTTCGACCATGCGAATATTTACTCCCGCGGCAAAGCGGAGCAAGTATTTGGCGACGTGCTGAAAGCGCAACCAGGATTACGCGAGAAGATTATTATCCAATCCAAATGCGGCATTCGTTTCGCTGATGGTGATATTCCGGGAAGATATGATTTCTCCAAGTCTCACATCTTAGAGAGTGTCGACGGCATTCTTAGCCGTCTCGGTATTGAATACTTGGACATATTGCTGCTGCACCGTCCTGATCCTCTGATGGAACCAGAAGAAGTCGCTGAAGCATTCAACCAATTGAAGCAATCCGGCAAAGTGCGTCATTTCGGCGTATCCAATATGAGTGCTGGTCAGATTCGACTTCTGCAATCATGCTTCAATGAACCTTTCGTTGCAAATCAGTTGGAAATGAGCTTAGCCCGCTATGGCTGGCTGGATGCAGGCGTGCACGTGAATCAAGCAGCTTCTGCTGACGATACCTTCCCAGATGGAACACTCGAATACTGCCGCATGAATGGCATTCAAATTCAATCTTGGGGACCGCTGGCGCAAGGCTTGTACTCTGGACGAAATCTTGACAATGAACCCGAATCGGTTCAAGCTACCGCGAAGCTTGTTCAGAAGCTAGCTTCCCAATACAATACAACTTGCGAAGCGATTGTACTTGCATGGCTAATGAGACATCCAGCACATATTCAGCCCGTAATTGGTACTGTTAATCCAGAGCGGATCCGCGCTTGCAAGGATGCAACTTCCATTACATTGTCACGTGAAGAATGGTATTCCCTCTACGTTAGCACGAGAGGCCGTATGCTGCCTTAATCATCGTTGACACAGCGATATAGATGACTGAAACAAGCGGCATCCGGATGGATACCGCTTTTCTTCTGTTGAATACGATTTTTTCGTTCAATATCGTAAATTCAAGATGATCAAATGCACAAAATGATTCGATGAGCATATTGACAATAATTTATTTATGTGTTAAGATATAATATTTATCTATTGATATTGAATACCATCCGTGATAAAACATATTATGCTAAGACGTAATGGCAAACCTTACTCACGATGGAGGGATATACTATGATCGTTGCACCAGGAGTCATGATGTTAGAGTTGGAATCTGAAGGCATCGGAGGACCAGTAGCAATTCATCCTACTCTAATATGGGATGAAGAGGATGCAATACTAATCGACACTGGGATGCCAGGGGATTGGATTCGAATCCAGCATGCGATGCAAGAAACAGGCGTGCCGCTCGATCGATTGCATGCTGTCCTGCTTACCCATCAAGACCTCGATCATATCGGGAGTCTGCCTGATGTGGTATCAGCCAAGGATGGCCATCTCGAGGTGATAGCACACCACGAAGACGCCCCATACATAGAAGGCAAATATCCACTCATTAAGACTAGCCGCGAAGCTATGGCGAAGCTTCTGCCGCTGCTGCCAGAAGAACATCGTCCTAAAGTTCTGGCCATGTGTAACATGCATCCATCAGCGAACGTAACCCGATTGATTACGGATAATGAAGTTCTTCCTTACTGCGGCGGAATCCGCATTATCCACACGCCTGGTCATACAGCTGGGCATGTCAGCATCTATTTGGAGCGCAGCCGTATCTTGCTAGCCGGCGACGCGATGATAAGCGTTCATGGAATGCTGCAAGGCCCCGTCCCGCATGCGACGCTGGACATGGACAGCGCAATTCACTCTCTCGCCAAGCTGACCAAATATCCGATTGACACAGTTATCTGTTATCATGGCGGTCTGTCTGAACAGAACATACACCATCAGATCCTGCAACTATCACATTCGTCGATAACGAAGCCATAATAAAGAGGGCAGCTAACCAACATCCTATTGTGGTTAGCTGCCCTCCTCTTTCCTTTTGAAATCAACACACCATACACTTTTCAAATCGGATAATGTAAAAAACCTTTCTTTTCTACCTCACTGGTTCCTACTCTTACATTTCCTGCTCGCTCATAGAAATGTTGATTATTACGTATTGACCTTCACATCATGTCATCCTTTACACTATGTTTGTGGCCGCATTATGAAGGAGTTGGTACCAACAATGCATATTCGTGA
The DNA here is from genome assembly GCF_001894745.1 of Paenibacillus sp. NAIST15-1. GTDB lineage: Bacteria > Bacillota > Bacilli > Paenibacillales > Paenibacillaceae > Paenibacillus_B > Paenibacillus_B suaedae. The sequence continues at coordinate 113,561 of NZ_BBYF01000007.1, read as the reverse complement.
ATTATCTAAGCTTACAGGAGTCAGTCTTCGTTCCCTGCGTTATTACGAGCAGAAGCATCTGCTGTCCCCCGCTCGTTCAGAGAATGGGTATCGCATATACGAAGACATCGATGTCCAGCGCGTTCAGCTGATCCAGTTATTCTTGAAGCTTGGAGTTAGCACTGTTGAGATAGCGCGCCTGATTCAGAACTGTGAAGGGTTGCCAGGGCGTAACAGCAATAACAGCAATAACAGCAATAACAGCAATCATCAAGCTGAATGCGCTGCAGCATTTTATGAAGAACGACTTCAGGAGATAAGAGAACAGATTCAATTATTACGAGAAGCAGAGCTGCAACTAGAAAAACTAGTTACTCATTGGAAGCAACATATAACAGACAATTAATATTGTAATTTGAGAAGAAACGAGGGATTTCCTATGCTGTTTTTGGATCATGTTACACTTGCAGTACCTAATTTGTCTCAAGCAGTCCATCTTATTCAAGAAACTACTGGCATTATATTTACGAAGCAAGTCATTCCGTTCCCAGGAACAATTGGGCAGGTTGCCTATTTAAGAGAGGGATTTATTGAACTCATCGCCTTAGAGGATTTAGAAGAAGCACAGAAGACGCCATTGGGCTCAGCATTCGCTGCATTTGCCTCTCAACGTGCAGGGATTTTCGGAGTCGCATTAGAAGTAACAGGAGGGTTGCCTTCATTTATTGAACCTGCAAGAAGTCTAGGAATACCTTACATAGGACCTAACCATCAACTCGCTCCATTAGAAGACGGAACCAGCATCTCTTTTCAGACGGCCTACATTGGACCACACATGCCATGGTTAATCGAGTACGAGCAATCGCGTGTCTGGCCTAGTTCATATACATTGACTGGAGTCGAAATTCAAACAACGAATATTGAAAAGGATTTATCTGTGTATTCCAGCGCCTACCAGATGCAAGCATCCATTGCAACAGATTCCGGCAGCCTGGATCGGATATTCTTGCTTGATCGTGGTTGGCTATCACTTCACCATACCGATACAAATGAAACATCAGGGTTTAACGCCATAGTTTTGAAGAAGGATAGCGATACATTCCGTATTCTGTGTACATCTCAGGGTGTACAAGTAACTTCGTAAGGATGCTGGCTTCATAAGTCTCCTTGTTCACCATCATAAATTCAATACTCGTTTTTTTGATTGATTTTATTCGAATTAAATTTGATCTAACTTTCACATAGATTGAATTTGGTGTATGATGGGTAATAGTGGAATTCGAGGAGGTGTGATATGATCTTACGACGTATTGCAATTGGGCTCGTTTTCATTGTACTTTCAGTATTGTATGTGTACATTTGGCAAAATGGAGATCTCCGCTCCTTATTCAACATCAATTGCTATTTAGGTTTAGGGTTGTGGGTAGTCGGTTCCCTTTTCTCGGGTCTATTCAGGGATGATACGAAGCTTAAATTTAATATGGGCCATATTCCAGAAGAAGACCATCGAAGAAATATTAAATTCAGCGGTACGATGTTTTTAATTGGGCTGCCGAGTATTATAACATCCATCATTATCTTTACTTTTGTCCTATAAGCGAGCGGCTTAATCATCATATAAGAAAGAGAGGATGTTAGCCCCATCTACTTGGCGGGCACATCCTCTCTTTGTATTTATTGATACATAACTGTGAATTGAACGATTGAATAGCGGTATAACTATAACTACACATACACCTGGTGCAAATATTGCTCGAGCCTCTCCTTCACCTGTGGCCATTCCTCATCAACTATGCTGTACACATTCGAGTCGCGAATATACCCGTCCTCCATCACCCGATGTCGGCGCAATTTCCCTTCGTATACGGCTCCTAACCGTTGAATGGCGCGATTCGAGCGCTCATTGCGCACATCTGCCGTCAGCTGAACACGAATCGTATGCAGCTGTTCAAAGCAATATTGCAGCAGCAAATACTTGCACTCTGTATTGATGCGAGTACGCCATACAGAAGGGTGATACCATGTGCCGCCAATCTCGGCATATCGATGCAAGGCAGACATATTCATTATTCTCGTCGCGCCAATAATTCGCTCTGTAAGCTGATCAATGACAACGAATGGATACTCAGTCCCCTTCTCGCGGTTCAGAACAGCATCATGAATCACTCGTTCTGCATCCGTAAGACTGCGGATGGTGCGCGGCAAGTAGTGCCAAATATCAGGATGAGATGCTGCTTCGTATAAATCTTCCTTATGTTCAGGAAGCATCGGGATCAGCTTAGCACTGCTCCCCGTCAGCTCGAACAATTGATTGTTCATTCGTATCCATTCCCCCGAAGGTCTGATAGGTATAGAGTGCAGTCTGTAACTTGTCTATGTATTTCTGCTCATGACTTGAACACATAAATTGAATTGAAGGGCGAACTGACGTATCCGATGACTGCTTAAGCTGGTTTTCCTGCATTACTTGTGCTAGACGCTGCACGGTGCCATGGCTGCCGTCTATAAGCTGGATATGAGCAGGGATAATGTCTCTCAATATGTGCTTGTAATAGGGATAATGCGTACATCCTAACACAATCGTTCCATACTGATTCAAATCCAATCCAGCAAGCTTATGCACGAAGTAGTCTCCTATCACTCCCTTATCAAAGTTTAACTGCTCGCAATACTCTACCAATTCCGGCAAGGGAATCGAATCCACAATATGTTCTTCGTCAATTCGACTGATTAATGTATGGTATTTGTTCTGACTTAAGGTTAACGCTGTCGCGAATACAAGCACACGCTTGCCATTGTCGCGATTCATTTCCACGGCAGGCTTGACTGCTGGCTCCATCCCGATGATCGGAATGTCGTACTTCCGTCTTAGTTCTGACGCTGCGATGCTTGTCGCTGTATTGCACGCAATAACAAGCGCCTTCACATTGTGCTGCATGATGTCTTCCACAGCTGAATCTACATGGCGCATTACTTCGGATTGAGATTTCGTCCCATAAGGGACATGCAGCGTATCTGCATAAAATAAATATTGTTCATGCGGCATATGCTTCATAGCCTCAGCCAACACGGTTATTCCACCGATTCCAGAATCAAAAAAAGCGATTGTCATTCCATTCACCTAGCATTCTTATTAGCATTGCAACATCTAGTTGTCGATGCTTATATTGTACTCCTTTTCGGCGGTGAATCCTATCGAAATTTGTCAGAAAGCAAATGAAAAAACCTGCTGCACCAGCATGATACCGGTACAGCAGGTTCTTAGTTCTCAACCTATTGTTCCTTCAACTATTCAACTATTCATCTATCAGCTTCGTGTACTGCTCTGCATTCAGCAAGTGCTTCACAGCTTCCTCAACGCTGCCTTCTACTTCAACTTCTGCAATCCATCCATCTTCGTAGGGGCTGCTGTTCACAAGCTCTGGCGACGCTTCCAATCCATCATTGACCTTCGTAATTGTTCCGGATACCGGACAGTACAACTCAGATACAGTCTTCACCGATTCAATTGATCCCATGCTGTCCCCTGCGGACAAGCTGGTACCTACTGGCGGAAATTCGATGAATACGATGTCTCCCAGCTGGGATTGTGCATGATCTGTAATGCCAACTCGTACCGTATTGCCTTCTATGGCAATTACCCATTCATGCTCTTCACTATACAGCAATCCATTCTTCACTTCACTCATGTCAACGCCCCATTTCATTCATAATGTCATTCATCAGGCCGTCTATCCAATCGAGATCGTAAAAATGGACAGGAAGCGGCCTTGTCGCCTTGTTCTCTGTCCTCGGTACCTGAGAGTTCCCGTTCCTCCACAGCCACAACTGCGGTTGAACTTACCCCTTTGGCGGCATAGAAATGCACTCTCCAGAGCTGCGTCAGAATGGCGGTTATGGAACCTGAGAGATTCATTGCCAATCGGCGGCTGGCAACTTGCTCCTTCGGTGTTGACAATCGCAATTGTCAAACTCTCCCGACCTTCCTCGTTCGCGAATTACGATTAAACTGGGTAATTATAACACCATTAGATTATTGCAAGATATGCATGATTGTCAATATGACAAGCTATGAAATCAGTTGTGAAGAAAATATCAATTGACAAAGTGTGGAAAGCTCAACTAATGTAGAGATGACAGCTGAAAATGGCGAATGATGGTAAAGGGAGAGACTGCTGAGACATAGCAGCGCCGAAGGAGTAAGCCTGAATGGGTGAATCTCTCAGGCAAAAGGACTTTTACCGGACGCACCTCTGGAGAGCACTGCTATTCATGAAAACGAATACAGTCACCCAAGGGGAAAGTCGATGGTAGACACGGAAACAAACAATTTGTTTGCGACAATCGGCGACACTCTCAGGTACAAAGGACAGAGCGAGAGAATGAGAGGATGCGATGCATCCACTTTTCTTTCGGCTGTCCTTTTTATGTTCGTATACCGATAATTAGTCCAAATACGCGTATCGAGGTGAATTCATGAGTCAATTGAAGAGAACGCCAATATTTGATCAATACTCTGCTTATCCGGGTGCACGCTGCATTGACTTCGGCGGCTGGGAGCTCCCTGTTCAATTTATCGGCATTCAACGAGAGCATGAAGCAGTTCGTACACATGCAGGTCTATTCGATGTCTCCCACATGGGTGAATTTATCGTAAGCGGCCCTGCCTCCCTGACGTTTCTTCAACAGATGACAACAAATGATGTATCGCGGCTCGAGGATGGCAAAGCACAATATACGCTGCTGTGCTACCCTGACGGAGGAGTTGTCGATGATATTCTCATTTATCAGATGAAGAGCGACCGTTACATGCTCGTCGTTAATGCCTCCAACATTGATAAAGACTATGCATGGCTGCAGAAGCATCTGATTCATGGCGTTACATTGACCAATGTTTCGAATCGCACAGCATTGCTTGCCCTTCAAGGGCCGAATGCCCAAGCGATTCTTGCTGCGGTAACTGAGGCACCTATTGATTCGCTCGCTCCATTCCATTTCCTATCGGATGCTCAAGTCTGCGGCGTATCAACACTGCTGTCTCGCTCAGGCTATACCGGTGAAGATGGCTTCGAACTCTACTTGTCCGCAGAAGATGCAGCGCACGTATGGAATGAGCTGATTCGCGCGGGCGAACCGTTCGGCTTGCTCCCAGCAGGGCTTGGTGCTAGAGACACCTTGCGCTTCGAGGCACGTCTGCCCCTCTATGGACAAGAAATTACTGCCGATATCTCGCCGCTTGAGGCAGGACTAGCACGATTCGTCAAGCTGGATAAGGGCGACTTCATCGGCCGTGTAGCATTAACGAAGCAGAAGACCGATGGACCGGCACGAAAGCTGGTAGGCATCGAGATGATCGACAAAGGCATTCCTCGCTCCCATTATCCAGTGCTTGCAGATGGGCGCGTGATCGGAGAAGTTACAACAGGAACACAGTCGCCGACATTAAAGCGCAATCTAGGGCTAGCCTTGATTGAATCCGCATTCTCTGAATTGGATACAGAAATTCTTGTCGAAATTCGCGGCAAGCAGTTGAAAGCCCGCGTCGTCTCGACTCCATTTTATAAACGAATCCCGACCCCTGCCAAAGGAGCGAATCCATCATGAAGCATCGTTACATTCCAGTGACGGAACAAGATCAGGCTGACATGCTGCAGCAGATCGGCATCTCTTCCATTGACGAGCTATTCCGCGATATCCCAGCCTCCATTCGTTACAATGGAGTACTGCCCATGTCTGAACCATTAGATGAAGCAGCCATGATGAAGCATATGAAGGAATTGGCCTCCCGCAATGCTAACAGTGAGAGCCATACCAGCTTCCTTGGTGCTGGCATATACGATCATCATATCCCTGTAGTCATTCAGCATCTAGTCTCTAGATCAGAGTTCTATACCGCCTATACACCCTATCAGCCTGAAATCAGTCAGGGTGAATTGCAAGCAATCTTTGAATTTCAATCCTATATATGCGAGCTGACTGGTATGGCTGTTGCCAATGCCAGCATGTATGATGGCGCTACTGCACTTGCAGAAGCTGGGGCACTGGCGGTCGGCGCAACGAAGCGCAAGCAGCTTGTCATCTCGAGCACTGTCCATCCAGAAGCGAGACAGATTGTTCGCACAATGGCTCGAGGACTTAATGTTGAAGTGGTCGAGATTGGATATGAAGACGGCGTGACTGACCTTGATCAGCTGAAGCGTGCTGTCACGGACGAGACTGCTGCCGTACTGATTCAGTCCCCGAACTTCTTCGGATGCATTGAAGATGTGCGCGCCATTGAACCGATTGCACATGCAAATAAAGGCCTGCTCATCATGAGTACGAATCCACTGAGTCTTGCTATGTTGGAGAGTCCTGGCAAACTAGGTGTCGACGTATGTGTTGGAGATGCCCAGCCGCTTGGCATTGCAGCATCTTACGGCGGTCCTACATGCGGTTTCTTTGCCGTTGCAGAGCCCTATATGCGCCGCATCCCAGGCAGGATTGTCGGCTTGACCAAGGATCTGGATGGCAAGCGTGGATTTGTTCTAACACTCCAAGCGAGAGAACAGCATATTCGTCGCGAGAAGGCGACATCCAACATCTGCTCAAACCAAGCACTTCTTGCTCTTGCTGCTTCCGTCTATATGTCCGTCATGGGCAAGATGGGAATGCAAAAGGTATCGAAGCTCAATATACAGAAGTCTCATTATGCAGCTGCTTATATCAATAACAAGCCCAATCTGGGATTAGCATTCCAAGCGCCTTATTTCAATGAATTCGTACTTCGTCTCCCGCAAGGTACTGACATGGATCGATTGCAGTCTATGCTCCTGGACAACGGATACATCGGCGGCTTGGATCTTGGCCACTTCTATCCTGAACTGGAAGGACATATGCTCATTGCGGTCACGGAGAAAAAATCCAAATCAGACATCGAACAATTTATTGACCTGCTGGAGGTGAGCTGCGTATGAAACCGGAACAAGCACTCATATTTGAATTAAGCCATCCTGGCCGTATTGCCTATTCCTTACCGGAATGTGATGTTCCAGAAATCGAGATTCATGAGCTTATCCCAACTTCGATGCTACGCAGTCAAGAGGCTGAGCTGCCTGAAGTGTATGAGGTTGATGTGATTCGACATTATACCGCCTTATCACGCCGCAACTTCGGCGTAGACAATGGCTTCTACCCGCTCGGCTCTTGTACGATGAAATATAATCCGAAAATTAACGAGGATGCAGCAAGGCTGACAGGACTCGCAGCAATCCATCCTTATCAGCCTACAAGCACGGTGCAAGGGGCTCTAGAGCTGCTGTACACGCTGCAGGAAGATCTAGCTGCCCTTACTGGTATGGATAAGGTCACCCTTCAGCCTGCGGCAGGCGCGCATGGAGAATGGACGGGGTTGATGATGATCCGCGCTTACCATGAGAGTCGCGGCGAGCAGCGGACGAAGGTAATCGTTCCTGATTCCTCGCATGGTACGAACCCCGCTAGTGCAACTGTAGCTGGCTTAGATACGATTACAATACCGTCTAACGAACAAGGGTTCGTTGATCTGGAAGCACTCAGAGCCGCAGTTGGATCTGATACGGCAGCATTGATGCTCACGAACCCGAGTACACTCGGATTGTTCGAAGAGCATATTGTCGAGATCGCGAGCATTGTTCATGAAGCTGGCGGATTGCTCTATTATGATGGCGCTAACTCCAATGCCATTATGGGTATTACGCGTCCTGGGGATATGGGCTTTGATGTTGTCCATTTGAATTTGCACAAGACGATGAGTACGCCTCATGGCGGCGGCGGCCCTGGTGCTGGCCCTGTTGGCGTGAAGAGCAAACTGATTCCATTCCTCCCTTCCCCTACGGTGATGAAGCATGAGGATGGTTCATATGAATTCGATCAAGGCTCTCCGCTGTCCATTGGACGAGTCAAGGCCTATAACGGTAACTTCGGTATCCTCTTGCGCGCCTACGTATATATTCGCACTTACGGTCCAGAAGGGCTGCGCCGTGTATCTGAATGCGCGGTACTGAATGCCAACTACATGATGCACCGTCTGGCGCCTTATTACGATATTCCATATCCAGGCGTATGCAAGCATGAGTTTGTGATGTCAGGCAAAGGGTTGAAGCAGTACGGCGTGCGGACGCTGGATGTTGCCAAGCGCCTTCTTGACTTCGGCTTCCATCCGCCAACCATCTACTTCCCGCTCAATGTCGAGGAATGTATGATGATCGAGCCTACGGAAACAGAGAGCAAGCAGACGCTGGATCGCTTCATCGATGTGATGATCCAGATCGCACAGGAAGCGAAGGAACAGCCTGAACTGCTGCTGAATGCACCGCATTATACGGATGTGAAGCGATTGGATGAAACCCAAGCCGCACGGAAGCCTGTATTGAACTGTGCTTGTAATTAATAAGTAATAAGCAGCAACATGCAAAATGCCCCGAGCGCCTACCGACAATTCGGTTACGGCACTAGGGGCATTTCATTATTGGACGAAATGTAACTTACCTTCAGTCCTTCAGTTTTATAGCATTAGATTGCTTTTATTATTTCTTCGCTCGGCTAACATAGAATTTAATCTTGTCACCCTTCTTCGCAGCTCCACCAGCAGGAACTTCTTGCTTAAATACTTTCCCTGCTTCCTGTTCATCCGAGTTCTCGAGAACATACTCATATTTCAAGCCGCTTGCAAGAATCTGCTTCTCCGCTTCTTCCTTCGACAAGCCCACCAAGTTAGGAACAGCAATCTCACCAGACTTCGGCGGTTCCGTCGTTGTATTCGTGTTCGGATCCGGCTGCTGGCCATCAGGCTGCTGACCGTCTGGTGGCGATGTCGTGTCTGGCGTTGTCCCTGTCTGACCATCATGAGCACCGTTATTCGTCGTACCAGAATCTGTTGTATGATCGTCAGGTTTCTTCTCTGGCGTCGTAGGCGGAGTTACACTCGTATTGTTCGAGTTGGAATCCCTATTACGGTCATGGTCACGGTCGCGCTCTGTCGACTTCCGATCCGCATCATCCGATTTCTTCTCCGTCTCGCGTTCTTGAGAGGAATTGTCATTGGATGAATTATTATTGTTATCTGTCACTGGCGGCTCTGTTACGTTTGTAGAAGAGCCAGAGTCCTGTTGGCTTGCATCTGAATCCGTTCCCAGCTCTGTTGCTGGATTCTCTGTTGCAACCTGATCGTTAGACTCTGGAGCATCAGTAGATATTGCTGCATCATTTGCCTTCGACAAGGAGTTTGCCAACATGACTGCTCCGCCCAATACGCAAATAAATACGGCAGCACATGCAAGAATGAGTATCATTTTCTTGCGGCCCACATTCTCCGCGTTATCCGCTTCATAAGGTGCGGCTTCTTCTTCCTCCGCCTCTTCCTCAGCAGTGATGAGCAGCTCTGGATCCACTTTCGGAACGGGCGGCGTATAAATGCCCCCAATTGTCTTCACAGGGATGTTCGGCGAATCCATAATCTCGCGGAGCGTCAGCATGAAGGAAAACTGCGAGATTTCTCCTAAATAGACACTCTGTACGAGAGACAACAGCGCTTCCTTCTGACCTGGAGACAGTTCCTTCAATGCACCGGCCAAGCGCGACTCATACATTTCATAGTATTGAGGCACATTCAAATGCAGTGTGCTCAGCTGATACAGCAAGTAGCACAGTCCCAATGTACCGCAGCGCTCGGTCGGTGCCTCTGACCAATAGTTCATCACAAGAACTTGATGATCCTCCGTAATCCACAAGTTGTCGACAGATACGGAGAAGTTCGTAATATTCGATTCCAGCGCATCTTGAATCGCCTTACCAACTTCATATAACAAGGACAGCGTCTTGTTGGCACTCAGCGCGTGATGCTGTATGTACTTCGCCAGCGGCATTCCGCTATAGGAGGTGAACACCACGAAGAAATCACTGCCGGACGTCCCTGCATTCAGCATATGGAAGAATCGATTATTTGAAAAATGCGAGATTTGACCAAACGCTTTCTTGCATTGCTCAGCCTTATCCAGTCCCTTATTCTCTACCAAATATATAAATACATCTCTCTTAAGTGACAAATCTATGGCTTCATATAAAACTCCATCTGCCAAATGCAAAATTACCTTGCATAATTGATAACGTTCCCCAATGTAAGCACTCATATGTCTTGCTCCTCCGCGATTCATGCTTGGAAGCCCAACGCTGAACGTCGAGCTCTCCTAAGACATTATGAAGCAAATTATGATTTTTTGCAAAACTTGCATTAACGAAACATTGTGCAGCTATTTGCCAATTCCTTAAACTATCGCCTACATAGCTTAATCTGGCTCATTTTCGTAAATTTTTCAGATTATTTTCTTCCATCATTTTCATTAACGATTCATCAACATTTCGTTATCAAATTATCGTGATTTATTCGTTGTCTAGTCGTTGATGAATCATTGATTTGACATCGTTTCATCATCGTTTCATCATCGTTTCATCATCGTTTAATCATCATTGTATCACCATCGGTCGCTCTCAATTTTACTTTTGCAACGTCTCCACTACATCTCTCCATTGCTTGATCAACTGCTCCATCTTGTCATGCGCTCCTTGAATTTCCCCCATTCGTGCTGCTTGCCCTGCCCATAATGACATGTATTGAGGATTATTGGTTCGAGCAGCCGACTGTCTAACGCTTCTAGTAAGTTCATTCATAATTGGATAAGCAGGTATGGAATCGTGATAAGTCTCCAGCCTGCGAATGAGATCATTCCGTATTCCTCTTGCAGGCTTGCCTGAGATTGTCCTCGTAATGACCGTACTGCATTCGTCAGATGCGCGAATGGCCGCTTGATAAGCGGGATGTGCCCCACTCTCCTTGCACAGCAGGAAAGCACTCCCTAACTGTGCTGCTTGTGCTCCAAGGGCCATGACCGCCGCTATCCCGCGTCCATCCATTATACCGCCGGCAGCAATGACGGGAGCGGATACCTGATCGACAATAAGAGGAACTAACGCCAATGTGCCGATTAGAGATGAATAGGGGTCTCCCACAAATGTTCCACGATGGCCGCCTGCCTCACTGCCCTGAGCCACGATCATATCGATACCTGCAGCTTCAAGCTGAATCGCCTCGGCAACATGTGTTGCTGTTCCTATTAAGATAATGCCAGCTTCTCTCAATTGACGAATATAGATCTCATCGAGAATTCCGAATGTAAAGCTGAGAACCGGAACGTTCTCTTCAAGAATGACTTGAATCTGGTTATGAAAAGTTAGCCGATAAGCTGACTCATCAAAGCAGTATGTCTCTTTGCTTCTATCTTTACTTCTATCTTTACTTCTACCCTCGCTGATTTCTTGACCTTGCTCATTCAGCTGTCTATCGATATTCTGTAAATCTTCCATCACTGCATCCGATATATGCTGATCAATCCCAGCTGGTTCTGGTATGAATAGATTTACTGCAAAGGGCTTGCTCGTAAGCTGCTTAATTGCCCGAATTGCTTTTCTCATCTGTTCAGGCTGCATGTATCCCGCTCCCAACGTCCCGAGCCCTCCAGCGCTCGATACAGCCGCTACAAGCTCAGGGGTGGTTGCTCCCCCTGCCATCCCTGCTTGAATAATCGGGTATTGGATGCCTATTCGATGGATTATCGTATTAGACTTATTCAATCTATCACTCACGATTCAATCTTCCCTTCTGCACCAAGGATTTGAAAATCGATCATGCTATTTTCGTACATGTACGATATCGCCTCGTTCCACACTCTACCCTTCGACGAATGAGGTGGAATTTCCTGTATATTAGCCGCTTCTAGTTGTTCTGACACGGTACATAATTGATGCATTGAACATAATGTGTTCCCATCAGTGTCATCGTGCGTACAATGTCTATGAATCATTATGCAGGGTTTAGAATTGCTGGTGGGCTAAGCGTAATCCGTTTACCATCATCACTGTCGAGAAGCGAACTCACGATATTTAGAATGCGATAATGATCAATCCAACTAGAATGATAATTTTCACGGAGAAGATGGCAACGTTTCCACCCTTCACGCATATGATAAATATAAATATTTTTGCATCGGGGAAAGTTTTTGTTGCCCAACAAACATAGTTGACCTATACTAATGAAGTAGCATGAACGGAACAATTCCGCTTTTTTTTGGGACAAATCTTGCACTAGGCAAACTTTTTAGGACATGGTGAAATCAGGAGAGTGAATCAAATGCATTCAAATGTCGTAACGCTATACAGTGCTGGCACAGGCCAGCATGTACGGTTGAATCGAATCGAAGTTCAAGGAGTACTACGGAGAAGATTGCTTGATCTCGGTTTTGTTCCAGGCAATGTGATCGAAGTGCTGCAGCGCAGTCCGCTCGGCGATCCGATCGCATTCCGAGTCAATAATACAACGATAGCGCTTCGCAAGGAAGAAAGCATACTCATGTATGGCGAAATAGTTGGGAGTGATGATCAATGACAGAACAATATACGGTTGCCTTAGCCGGCAATCCAAATACCGGTAAAAGCACCTTATTCAATTCCCTTACAGGAATGCGGCAGCATACGGGAAACTGGGCGGGAAAAACCGTCCTAACAGCAGAAGGCCACTTCAATCATGAAGGTACTACCTATAAAATGGTCGACCTGCCAGGTACGTATTCGCTCTATTCCAATTCCGCCGACGAGGAAGCCGCTCGGGATTATATTATTTTTGAGAAACCCGATGTGACACTCGTCGTATTGGACGCGACATCACTGGAACGTAATTTGAACTTGGCACTGCAAGTGATGGAAATGACCAACCGCGTTGTTGTCTGTATTAACTTGATGGACGAGGCGAAGCGGCTCGGTGTTAAGATCGACATTGATGCGATTGAGAAGAAGCTTGGTGTACCCGCAGTGGCGATCTCTGCACGACACCGTACTGGGATTGATCAAATGATGGAGAAAATTAGGGGCGTAGCTTCCGGCAAGATTGTACCTGCCCCGCTGCTCGTGCAATATAGCGAGGATATAGAAGAGAAAATCGCAGCACTAGAACCGATCATTCGGGAGAAGCTTGGCACATCATTTCCAACAAGATGGATTGCACTTCGTCTGCTTGACGGTGATGAGAGCTTGATCAATTCGATGAGATCCAGATGGAACTCGCCGGTCGCAGATACCGTGAAGGGAGTTGTTTCATATGGCCACACCGCTTGCCACTAATTCAGAATCATTGGACTCCTTATTGTCCAGAGCACGCACTCTTGCAAGCGGAGAAGCAATTCGGGACGGAATTGTAACGGATATTTATCGTACGACGCGTGATATATGCAGTGCAGCCGTTGTCTATGAAGACAAGAAGAAATTAAAAAGCACATACCGGTTAGACAAGATTCTAACCTCTCCGATCTGGGGCTTTCCGATCATGCTCGCCATCTTGGGTGTTGTATTTTGGTTGACGATTGCTGGAGCGAATGTTCCGTCGGAAATGATATTTTCCTTCTTCGAAGTGATTGAAGGGTACTTAAACACGGCATTTGAAGCAATGAATGCTCCTGCTTGGTTGCATGGCATTCTTGTACTCGGCTTATATCGCGGTACATCATGGGTAATCAGTGTCATGCTGCCGCCAATGGCTATTTTCTTCCCTATTTTCGCGTTACTTGAGAATTTCGGGTATCTGCCTCGAGTTGCATTCAACATGGATCGTCTATTCAAAAAGTCAGGCGGACACGGAAAACAAGCCTTGACGATGTCAATGGGCTTCGGATGCAATGCAGCAGCGATCTTGTCTACACGGATTATCGAATCGCCACGAGAACGCATGCTAGCGATATTAACGAATAACTTCGTACCATGCAACGGCAGATGGCCGACCCTGATTCTGTTGTCATCTCTGTTCATGGCAGCAGGTGTAGCAAGCGGGATGCAGACGATCGTAACGGCAGCTATCGTGATGGGTATGGTTATGATTGGGATTGTTGTCACCTTGACCGTATCTTGGGTCATGTCCAAAACAGCACTGCGCGGTGTGCCCACACATTATACGCTTGAACTTCCACCGTACCGCAGACCGCAAGTCTGGAAGACGATTTTATTGTCGTCACGTGACAAATCCCTTAACGTATTGACTCGCGCTGTCGTTATTGCGGCACCGGCCGGCGTTCTGACTTGGATTCTTGGCAACGTATTTGTCGGTGGCGACAGCGTATTGAATCATATGGCTTCGTTCTTCGATCCATTCGCCCATGCTATTGGCTTAGATGGATTCATCGTTATGGCATTCCTGCTCGGCTTGCCTGCGAACGAGGTTGTCCTACCTATCTTGCTAATGGGCTACTTGTCCTCTGGGGCAATGGTTGATGCAGATGGAATGGAGAACATCAAGGATATCTTCCTGCAGCATGGGTGGACGTGGTTGACTGCATTGAACATGATGCTGTTCTCCTTGCTCCACTACCCTTGCGGAACGACATTATTCAACATTTATAAAGAAACGAAGAGTGCAAAATGGACAATATTATCTGCCGTTATTCCGCTTGGAATCGCTATAGCTGTCACCTTCGCCACGGCTCAGCTCGCTAGAGCCTTCGGTTGGGTATAAAGTTATCGCCCACCCCCTTAACGATTATGTTCAGGGGGTTTCTTATTCATTCCCTCCTTACTTGCTAACTATACCGTATTGCTAGAAACCATGATTTCGTTCGTTATTACCATTCGTCTACATATACATTTCTTTCCTATCATGTTAAAATGATCATCTCATTCTTTTTATGATTATTCATTAGCGAATACAAATACCTAAACATCTTTAATGGGGGGATTCATTTCATGGACAAGCAGCAGCTGCGCTCAATTATGGATCATCAATATGAGCTACCAACAGAAATCGAACAATATGAAGCCGTACAACAAGTAGTCAGCCTACTTGGCTCTACAGATCCTGAATTGAGGGATGATCTTGCATACGGGATATTATATGAATGGCTTATTACACAAAAAATCCTGACCGCTGGACAACTAACAGAGCTTCTTCATCAGACGTTATCAGACCAAATGCTTTTCAAAGGAATTGGGACTGCTGAGAACGATTCGGTCTTCCAACGTACATTCTCCGCCCTCTTACTCGCACTGCTTCTGAAGCGTGATGAACAACAGCCTTATATAAGCAAGCCTTTATATGAACACATTGCGAAGCGAGTTGTTGATTATTGCATGCAGGAGAACGATTATCGCGATTATGTAGAAGTTAAAGGATGGGCTCATGCTCCAGCTCACATCGCAGATGTCATGGCTGCTTGTGTACGCAGTCCACACATTGGCCCAGAGGAATGCAAGAAGCTTCTCAGTGCCATTGAGCACATGCTTCTTCATGCGAATCATATCTTGCGAACAGAGGAAGATGAACGCATGGCGACAGCCGTCTTGTCAATGCTTGAGCTTAATAAGTTGTCGTTCACGTCCTATTGCGCGTGGCTTATGCAGGTTGAGCTGCCCAATGAAGACAAAGTGATTTATCGCTGTAGACGCATAAATGTTAAAAATTTTGCTCGATCTGTATGGATGCGTGCAGCAATGAGAGAATTCATCGTTCCAACAACAGAATGGCACAATTGGTATAACATTGAAAAGAAACTGAATCCGGTCTTCAACAGAGACATATAAGATCAACTTCATTTCTGTTAATTTCCTCGTTATTCTCTTGTAGAGCGCCTGATTAAATACAAAAAAAAGAACCTGCATTTACCTGCAGGTTCTTGATGTGATATCTACATACTTAACTCGTTAGCCTGTGAATGATTGTACCCACACACCATTGTAGTATGCAACACCGATGGAAGTGAAGCTGGAGTTCAGGATGTTCTTACGGTGTCCATCGCTGTTCATCCACGCGTTCATTACTTCTTGCGGATTACGTTGGCCTTTGGCAATGTTCTCGCCAGCAGTATTGAAATTGACACCTTGTGCTCTCATCAGATCGAATGGGGAGCCAAGTGTTGGAGATTGATGGTCAAAGTAGTTGTTATCATTCATATCTTTCGCCTTGATCATCGCAACTTTGTTCAATTGTGCATCGGATTTCAATGGCTGCAAACCAGCATTCGCACGTTCTTGGTTCACCAAATCGATAACTTGGCTAGCGAAGTCACTGTTCGCATTGTTGTTGTCTTGTGGCGCAGTTGGTTTATTGTCACCAGGTGTTGCTGGTTTTTCAGCTTCTGGCTTGTTTACTTCTGGTTTGTTAACCTCAGGCTTTTCAACTTCAGGTTTCTCGATTTCTGGCTTCTCTACCTCAGGTTTCTCAACTTCAGGTTTGTTTGCTTCTGGCTTTTCAACTTCTGGTTTATTTACTTCCGGCTTGTCCACCTCTGGCTTTTGAACGGGAGGCGGAACGATTGGCTTATTCCCAATTTCTTTTTGAATGGCTTCCATCCATTTGGACAAGATTTGCTTCAATTCCGAGTTATCTTGGAATACTTTATCAAAGTCCATATTCATACCCAGGTTTGAACAATTCGAGTTCATCATTGGATTCGGCTGTTGCACTGGGCTAACGGGTGCTGCCATAGCAGAGTTCACCGCCATAACCGGTGCCAATGCAATCGCACTTGTAATTACAACTTTCTTAAATGTCTTCTTCATCCTGTACATCTCTCCCTTTGCAGCCTGCGAGGTTAGCTGTCGGGTTCGGGTTAAAGTGGACTCCCCTGTCGCTACACGACTTCACCCCAATGAATCGGTTCCCCCGCGCTCTGACGAGCTTCGGCTTGTTTTGTGGTACGTTTCCGATCCTAACACGGATAATACAGGAGATCATTTCAAATATATTGTAATTAATTATAATATCTTCCAAACGAAAAGAACCGGAGTATGCTAGACTGCACTCCGGTTCTACTTTTCTAGTATTCCATTTGGTCGGAAATTGTTCTATTCCTAATTCGCTCGCTTCTTACTTGATCACTTGGGACAACGCTGTGAAAATCACACCAAGCGCATAGGCACCAGCATCAGGATAGCCAAGACTCCGTTCGCCAACCGCCCCCGCTCTTCCCATACGAGCTACAATTGTCTCTGTATACTTTGCACCTTGAACAGCAGCCTCTGCCGCTTTCACAGAAGCAGTCTTCACATCATCGCCCTCAGACGCACTCTGTACCCACGCATCTGCAAATGGAGCCAACGCATCGACAAGTGTCTTATCCCCAACTACAGCTCCTCTTCCAAATGAGCGCTCGCCCGTGTCTTGAATGCCTTTAACAACTGCTTGCATCATTTGTGCAAATTCAGAAACGGTCAATTCTACGCGTTCGCCCGCGAACTTGCTGGCTGCACGGAATGCTGAACCCCAGATTGGGCCAGAAGCGCCGCCGCAATGCTCCATAATAACTAACGAGCAAGCATGGAGGAAGCTGCCCATGTTATCTGAATGATGTGCAATGATGTCATGCCATTCTCTTTTCAATTGCTTGAAGCCCTTCGCCACACTCATACCGAAGTCGCCATCACCTGCATGTGAATCCAACTCGCAGAATGGAACTTCATTTTCAATAATGATTTCGCTCATCTTGTCTGTTAGATAGATCAGGTTATTAACCGTGAACACATTATGTTCGACCTTCGAGAAGGCCTCGTCCGTCTCTACTGTAAAAGATACCTCGTGGCTCGCAGTTCCTGCTTCGGACATCTCCTCAGGATGGATTGGTTCAAATGAACCACTCACCTGCAGCGCTGGCGTATTGCAGCTTGCTTCGAGGTAATGCTTAAGCTGTTCATCCAAGCGGATAACCGACACCGACGCACCAGCCATATCGATACTTGTCATGTAGTTGCCTACGAATACTTTAACAAGAGTAATTTGTTGCGCATGAATCTCCCGAACTACAGCGTTCGCCAGCAAGTACAATTCTTGCAGCGGGGAACCGCCAAATCCGTTAATCAGCACGGCTAACTCCTGCTTAGAGCCTGCTGTAATCTTCATGTCACGGAACAAATCCGCAACCATTTTCTTCGCCAGTTCGTTAGCAGAAGCGATCTTCTCTCGGCGAATGCCAGGCTCCCCATGAATTCCTACGCCGTACTCGATCTCATCGTCATTCAACTGGAACGTTGGTGTTCCTTTTGCTGGAACTGTGCATGAGGTAAGCGCGAATCCAATACTTCTTGTGTTGTCGATCGCGTGCTGAGCAATCGCCTTCACTTCTGCAAGCTCCAAGCCCTCTTCAGCGGCCGCACCTGCAATTTTATGAACGAGCACTGTCCCTGCAACACCTCTGCGGCCAACCGTGTATAGACTGTCCTCTACAGCTATATCGTCGTCCACTTTGACATAATCGACCTGAATTCCGTCTTCTTTGGCTAGATGCGACGCATTTTTGAAGTTCATAATGTCGCCACTGTAGTTCTTAATAATGAGCAGCGTTCCCTTCTTGCTTGCAGAGGCCTTTAACGCTTGATAAATTTGAATTTGTGATGGGGATGCAAATACATCACCGCATACGGCTACATCGAGCATGCCTTGTCCAACAAATCCAGCGTGAGCTGGTTCATGACCGCTTCCTCCGCCACTGATCAACGTAACCTTGTTCTCATTCACGATTTTTTTCTTGACAATCTTGTATTTGCTGATGAACTCCAGTTCCGGATGTGCAAGCACCATACCGTTACACATTTCCCGAACCAATGTTTCCGGTTGATTCAATATTTTTTTCATTCCTTACACGTCCTTCTGGCCTTTAAATTGTTGACCCATCATATCAGCCACTCGAATCGCCGATACGACCATCTCTTCTGTGACTGGGAACGGCATGGAGTGGATAGATTCTTCAGGGATGCACGCCTTCTGTGCAACTGCCTGTAATTCCTCGTTCGTAACACTTGTTACACCGAGATCAGCTAAGCATACCGGAAGACCAATGCTTACGCAGAATTCCAATACCTCGTTCATTTCTGCTGCGCTTGCATTCTCAAGGACAAGCTGCACCAATGTTGTAAAGGCTACCTTCTCGCCATGCATATAAAAGTGAGTGCCTTCAAGTGAAGTTAATCCATTGTGGATGGCATGAGCTGCCGCCAATCCGCCGCTCTCGAACCCTAATCCAGACAACAGAATATTCGTTTCTACAATGTTCTCCAGTGCAGACGTTACCAAGTTCGCATCGCAAGCCATCTTCGCCTTCGCACCGTCTTCAAGCAATGTTTCGTAGCACAACTTCGCAAGTGCGAGTGCTGCTTTCGTACCTTTGGCAGGTGCTACTCCTCCCATTGCACCACAAGGCAGTCCTGCATTTACATTCGAATAAGAGCTTGCTGTTGCACGTGCTTCGAAGTAAGTGGAGAGCGCATCTCCCATGCCTGCTACGAGGAAGCGCGTTGGCGCATTCGCAATGACAGTCGTATCAATCATGACCACACTAGGACTTTGCTTGAAATAAGCATAATCGTCAAATTCCCCTTCAGGCGTGTACATGACCGCGGAATGGCTAGTTGGCGCATCAGTTGCTGCAATAGTTGGAACGATAATGAGCGCTTCCCCTTCTGCCACACATTTGGCTGTATCAATCGCTTTGCCACCGCCAAGTCCAATTGTACATGAGCAATTATGCTCAATAGCAAGCTGTTGTAATCGTTTTACTTCTTGACGAGAGCATTCTCCAGTGAAACCGCTCTCAACTAACGTAACTTTGTATTTATTCATTGTATGTTCAAGCTTATGCTTTACACGCTGCACATCATCTGGATGAGCGATCAGAAGAGCAGAATCTCCGAATGTTCGAATGAAATAACCCAAGTTATACAGTTCATCTTCACCTTGTACATATTTGGCTGGGCTGATAAACGCTTTTCTCATGATTAAATGCCTCCTCTGTGCTATTTATATGTTTATTATAGAACCGTCAATGAACCAGATCATTGAACTATTATTGCGAAATAAAGCGCTATCTTATCGGATTTTCTTATCATTTGTACGCCGAATGGTATTATCTTGTCATTCAACCAGAAAAATATGCTATAATTTAGCTATGCAAACAAAAGGAGAATGAGTCATCGTGAGTTCCCGTTTTAGCTTAGAGAGCATCATCGATATGGAAAAATGGCAGCAGCTGCAAGACTCGCTATCCTTAGTGACGAAGATGGCCGTGATTACGACTGACTATAAGGGCATCCCAGTAACAGCGCATAGTCATTGCCAAAGCTTCTGCCAGGCCATACGGCAAGATGAATCGTTGTCGCAATACTGCCAGAAGTGCGATGCACGCGGCGGTCTAGAGGCTGTTCGGCTGAATAAGCCGTATATCTATTTGTGCCACTTTAACATTGTCGATATTGCCATTCCGATTATCGTGAATAATCAATATATGGGGGCAGTAATGGCCGGACAAGTCAAGCTGCGTGACAATCCGATGGAGCTCGAACAAATTGTAAACCGACCCGCTAATGCGGATGCGAATCGAAAGTTCAAGAATCTCGAACCAGAATACAGCTCCTTGCCGGAACTGTCCTATGATGAGGTTGTCACCATTTCTGAAATGCTCTATCATCTATGCAATTACATTGTAGAGGAAGCCATTTCCAAAAATACAACCATTGAAATGTATCGGCAGGCGCTTCATAGTGAGAAGACTGCATCCGAGTTTTTAGCAGACCATAGCTATCGCAGCATTCAGACATTCAAGGCAGAACTGGATAACACGCTGATCGACAATCAAATTAGCAAGATGAAAAATCAGCAAATGCATGCCTCCAACTCGATGCTTCAGCCTGCATTCGATTATATTTATACACACAAGAGCGAGAACGTAAAGCTGACGGATATGGCGGCACTCTGCCATGTCAGTCCCAGCTACTTCAGTCGTATTTTTACGAAAGAAACAGGAGAAAACTTCTCGGTGTTCATACCGCATCTCAAAATCGAGTGGGCCAAACAAATCTTGGAGACTACCGATCTGTCTATTTCGGAAATTAGCAATGAGCTTGGCTTCAGTGAACCGAGCTACTTCATTAAGTCATTTAAGAAATTTGAACAACTTACACCTGCTCGCTATCGCCAAATCTATAAACGATAAACCATAACAAAAAGCCGTCACTCCACGTTCTCCTTCGAACTTGGGGACGGCTTTTCAACTCTTCCTATCTTCCAATTATTCATCGAATCCACTGCTGCAAATCATTCATCGTTACATATGAGATAGATGGCGATCGTTCATGCTGCTCATGTCCTTCTGTACAGGCTGCCGCTTTATAACCATGTTCCAGCTCGAACGTATGGAAGCGTACCGATTCCTTATCCGGCTTCAATTCGAATGTCCCTGCCCCATTGTCAACGATGGAGAAGGAATCCAGCGGAATAGATAAGCCCTTTCCGGCTGCCTTGATATAGCTTTCTTTCAATGTCCAAAGTGTATAGAAGTAGTCTAACTTCTCCGCGTCGGCTTTTTGCATTAGAGCATCCGTTTCTTCCATCGAGAAAAAACGGCGCGCAATCGACAAGTCAATCGGCTTTATTTGCTCCACATCAATGCCAAGCACTCCTTGCCCCCATATCATCATCACCCAGCAGCCTGAATGAGAAATGTTGAAGGAAAAGTCGCTGTCTCCTGCGACACGTGGCTTGCCGTACTCATTGTGTTCAAAATGTATGTCTGCATTTGTATATCCGTAATCCTTACATAACACTGCTCTAACCAAAGATTCTCCAAACAGAGAGCGGTACGCATCTTCAACAAACTTAAATTTTCTAATTCGATCTCTTCGCTGCGGTGCAACCTTGCTCATAAAATCATCATACTCCGCAGGCGAAATGTGTTCCGGTAAGTGAAATGCTGCGATTTTCGTTATGTTCATCACCTTTTGACCGATATATTGAATGACATTTAGAAGCCCATCTTCAATAACCAGCTAGCCAGATGCTCTTCCCGCGCTTTTATGTCATCCTTGTCTCTATTATATTTGCCCAGTTGGTATTCGCCAACAAGATTACCGTCGAGCATGAGTCGAGCATGAATAGCACATGCTCAAAGCAAAAGATGCTCATAAGTCAACATGCTGTAAATACCTTCATGTTGGAAGACGAATGAGCATCCTTGATTATCTGGAAACGATGAATAGACCGTTATGCTTGAATGAATTGTGGAGACATTTGCAATTCATAGTTGTTCTTTTCTTTCTGCTTGTTATAGATGAAGTGCATAATGATCGCAGCGATTAAGAAGAAGCTGACTTGCAAAATCTGTACTTGCGCGTTGAAGTAATAGAACTGAAGTCGGCTTCCCGTTGCTGTCAGCCAGAACGTGAAGAGATAGAACAGCAGAGTGCCTCTTGTTGCATTGAACACGTAGCTTTGGA
Source organism: Paenibacillus sp. NAIST15-1 (assembly GCF_001894745.1). Classification (GTDB taxonomy): domain Bacteria; phylum Bacillota; class Bacilli; order Paenibacillales; family Paenibacillaceae; genus Paenibacillus_B; species Paenibacillus_B suaedae. Next base: position 91,274 of record NZ_BBYF01000007.1, on the reverse strand, counting down.
ACCATATGAAGAACATGAGCTGAATAACGTAGAGAAAATAGGAGGTGCTAGTTTCATAGGAAGAGATCACGTAGCCTGGCAGCACCCAAAGTCCGAATATGAGTCCAGTGAGCAGCGAACTGGTAACATTGTTTTTGAATTTGCCTTGAAGAAAAGGAAGCAAAAAGCCAATCCAGCCAAAGATTCCACCGATAAGCCCTGTCTCCTCAATCAGATTCCACAGTCCAATTAGGAACATGTCAGAAATGCTGTATGTCATTTGCGGAAGAGGAATGCCGAAGAGCTTTGAGCCATAGTGCATTGTCGCTACGAACAAAATGACGACTACTAACAATACAGGGAACCAGAACAAGTCTTGTTTTCTAGGAATCAGTTTGGAGAACACGCCCTTCACTGCCTTTGAACCGCCCATTGCATAATACGCAATCAATCCAGCGAACGATGGTGAGTAAAGCGCAATGATGGTCAGCGGATGCATAAGCGTGAGAGGTCCTGTAATCGGAACCAGAATGTCCCCAAACAGCATATAGGCAAGCCCAATCCCCCAACAAGCGCCAAACGAGATGGCCAAATACAAATACAGATATTTGTTATGATTGCTCATCTTTTCAACCTCCCTATCGTATTGGTCTGGTGCTGGATCTTACTTACACATTCACTTTCTTATGGATCAAAGCCAGTAGGTTATTGACCGTGCTGAAATTTTTCAAATCCATATCCTCATTTTCGACTTCGATTCCGAACCTCTGCTCGACAAAATTCACAAGCTTCATCGCGAACAGCGAGTTGACGAAACCCAATTTGAAGAAATTGTCGTCATCCGAGAATTCAATGTTGTCTTCGCTAATGGACAAATTTTGATGAATGAAGTTTCTGATTTCATTTTGATAGTTCATAGTATCCTCCTTCAACATTTGGCAATTGGACTTCAATATAAGGTGGGAAGTCTTGAATATTGTCTAAATCATGTTCCAACACATAGTTGCCCTGCCCATCCGATGATTTCTCACGAAATCCTGCAAAGCGATAACTGACATACATCATCCTGTTGCGTCCTGTTTCGCGAAAATCGGCCAGCAGCGGGGTGTTCTGTTTGCGAGCCTCTTGTAAAATGTAACTGAGCAGCACCGTCCCTACGCCTCGCGATACGACTCGACAGGACATGAGCAGCATCTCTAGCTTCCAATGAGTTTCTTGGGTATGGATTAAGGCAAGCCCAATCTTACCGTAATCTCCATACTTGTCTTCTAATTGGCAGACTAACAGCCGATGGTGCGGAGATTGCCGCAACTCGTCCAATTCTTCATAGCTGAACGTTCTTCCCGTAGCATTCAATTGATTCGTCCGAACCGTCAGTTCCTCAGCTCGCTGCAAATCCTCTTCCTGTGCGGGATAGATCGTAAACTTCATAGACAGCGTTGCAAGAAACGCCTCCGAGGGCCCTTGATATTCACTTTCTGCCAGCTTCCGCTGATAATCAGCCTGATACAATTTGCGTCTTCGTGCAGAATCAACCGTTATGAAACGAGGATTCAGTGATGGATGTGATAACAGGGTGAGATATTGATCCGCATTGATGCAGTGAACACTCTCATGGACGTTCTGTACTTCTTCCAATTCGAAGGGTTGATCGTCAACAAACAGGATCGTGTCCATACCGATATTGATATTTTTCTGAATTTCTGCGAGTGAATATGATTTGGCGTTCCAATGAATTTCAGGATACAGGAAGTAATCATCCAATCCGAACTCTTTCAGCTTGGACATGGCCAAGTCATAGTCGTTCTTGCTGGCAATCGATTGAAGAATTCCGCGGCTATCAAGTGTCTCGATAATCTCCCGAATGCCCTCCTTAAGTTGGACGCTGGATGACTCCACCAGCACCCCATCCCATAGTGTATTGTCCAAATCCCACACGACGCATTTATACTCTTTTTTTTCGCTCATACGTATCCTCCATCGGAATAGTCATAGAACCCTCTTCCACTTTTGCGTCCCCACAGGCCTGCATCAACCATCTTCTTCAACAATGGGCAGCATCTATAATTGGGATCTTGATAGCTGTCATACAGAACCTCTAGCGAATGAACAACCGTATCCAAGCCAATTAAATCAGCCTTTTCCAGCGGCCCCATCTTATGATGGAAGCCTTGCTTCATAATTTGATTCACTTGCTTCGCCGTCGCTATTCCATCCTGTACGAGATAGGCCGCTTCATTCATGAACAGATGGGATAAGCGATTCGAGACGAATCCAAGCAAGTCGTCAATAATTCGTTGATAGGATGAAATATCCTTTAAGAGTACCTCATAGCCGTATCTTGCTAAATCCAGTGCAGTTGCACAGCCCATGACCCCTGCACCCACGATCGCAACTGTTTGGTTCGACCTCTTCCCATCCCTCCTCTATCATGCTATGCAGACACTTCATGTGCTCACTAATACCGCGCTTACAATCTGCTAGCCGGAGCTAGACTGATACAAGAAGAGCAAATGATTAGTAGATTTCTTCGTATGTTTCCTTCGTTTCCGCTAAAGCCTTGCCTACCTTGGTTCGGAACCATTCTACATCCTCTGCTGTCAGGGATATGTTCGGATACAGTCTCGACATCGTCGACACGAGTATGCCATTCTTCGAAAGATTATGGTTCAAAATAATGTCCATCGACATAATCTCAAAATCATAGTCCGAAGGACTTGTCAGTACCGAAGAGCAGCAATGATAGGCTGAACATGCTGGCGGACCTTGAATGACGAGTGGAAGCCCTATGGCATCCGCTTCCTGCTGGATAATCTGCTGCATCTCACACATCTTTTCATTCATTTCCGTCATTGCCAGCCCTTGATTGCGACTCAATATTTCCAGTGTTGTTTTGACAGCCGCCGTTCCAAGCGGGTACCCGTTGAAAGTTCCAGCATGAATTACTTTTTTGTCGACCAGAAGCTGCATAATCTCCTTCTTGCCAACTAGTGCAGATACAGGTACGCCGCCTCCCGCAATTGCCTTCCCAAGTGTTGTCAGGTCAGGACGTACATCGAATTGCTCCTGAGCGCCGCCTAATCCCATACGAAGTCCGGTTATTATCTCATCGAAAATAAGTACAACCTCATACTCATCACATAACGCCCGCATTTTCTTCAGATAACCCGGTGCGGGCATAACGCTTCCCCCATTCACGCATACCGGCTCCGTGATGACAGCAGCAATTTCATGGCCTTTCTTCCGCAGCAGTTCTTCTAGTGCCGCTTCATCATTCCATGGCAGCAAGTAGGATTGGCTCTCAAGCGAGTTCGCTGCGCGGCCTGCTGTTCCTTTGAGGTCTCCTCTGAAATCGGATGGAATTGGCTCCCCGCTGCGCGGCGCTCTCCCACCCATAATGTTGTCTGCATTGCCATGATAATGGCCTTCAAATCGGACGAAGCGGTTTTTGCCTGTCCATGCCCTAGCTACCCGTAATGCATTCTGTACGATTTCCGTACCTGACAAGCCAAAACGGATCATCTCAGCCGAAGGGATATACTTCGCAATCAACTCAAGCGCTTCTGCATCCATATCACAGTGGCTAACCGAGAGAACCCGATCGATTGTCTCCTTCAGGCTCTCATTGTATTCTCGATTCCCATGGCCAACGATCAGCGCACCGAATCTAGCATATAGATCAAGATACTCGTTGCCGTTCATATCCCATACCCGACTGCCTTCGGCTTTGACGAAGTGAATTGGGGTTTCCTCCCACGGAAGATGGAAATTATAATGCACGCCTCCGGGCAGCAGTTCTTTCACTCTCCGGTTGTAAAGCTCCATTGTGTTCTGTCGCGTAATCAATTGCGCTATCCCTCCTTTATTGACTCTACTATCCAACGAAGCTACCAATACCCATCATTCAGTAGATTCCTTCTTGGCATTTTGTATCAGATAGGATCGCTGCAATACGATATCAATATCCGGTCAAGCGTGAATAAGGAGTTGAGACAGTTGTTCCCGATCCGCCTGATCATCAAATGATAAAGATTGAGGAAGCCTCGTATTTTCCCGAATCAAATTACGGGTGATTTGATTCGGGCCAATATCCACAAATAAGTCAGCTCCTGCTTCATGCATCGCTTCGAGCACTTGATTCCAATACACCGGTGTAACCAACTGATGGGCAAGAATCGCTGCTAAGTTGTCTGCGGGCTCGATAATTTTACCTGTCACTGTCGACCATACATCGAATTTGGTAGGGCTGAATGTCACGTGCTGCAAGCAAGCTTCGAACTCAGGCTTCAAATAGTCCATTAATGCACTATGGTAAGGCGCATCTGCCTTCATAGGCATCATGCGGAATGGAATAAATTCTCCCCCCGCCTCGACCACATCATCCTCTACCTTCAGAAGTGCTGTCTGATGCCCCGCAATGATGAACTGACTGGGAGAATTGTAACCGGAAATTGTGACATAATCATGTGAACGAACGCTCTCGATGATATCTGTAAGCGTGTCTACATCTATATCTACAACGATTCCCGCTCTCCCTTTCTTCTCTTGCAGCGCGCGATGCATCAGTCTTCCCCTGTCTCTGGCCAAACGGACACCGTCCGAGAAGGGCAATGCTCCTGCCGCAATGAGCGCCGAAAGCTCGCCAAGACTATGCCCTACAGCTCCGAATGGTACAAGTCCGATCTGTTTCACCCACACTCGATACAGTGCATAACTTGCGGTCACGACTGTGGGCTGAGCAATTTCGGAAAGTGACAGTTCTTCTAAGCTTCCATTCAACAGAAGGTCTTGTAAATCCAAGTTCAATACATCACTCGCCTCGTCAAATACATCCTGCACGAGCGGGAACTCCTCCATCAATGAGCGGCACATTCCGCTGTATTGACTGCCTTGTCCAGGAAATGCTGCGGCAAGCTTCATATCGAGTAACCTCGCTTGAAATAATGCCGTAGACCGTAATACGAAATCATTTCTTGCTGCATCTGGGAGGATCCCTCGATAATCTCCAACACCTTCGCTTCCCGGTACAACCTCTCCACCGGATATTGATTACTGAAGCCATTGGCCCCATGTACTTGCAGAGCATCGCTTGCGACCTCCACCGCTACCTTGGATGCAAAATACTTTGCAATTGTCGTTTCAATCGTAGCCTCGTCTTCCTTCGCAAGCCGCATTTCTCCTGCTCGCAAACATAACGCTCTTGCAGCGTGTACCTTCGTTACCGCATCTGCGATCATCCCGCGAATTAGTTGGAAGCTGCTCAGCTTCTGATCGAACTGCGAGCGGGTTCGGGAATAGGACACCATTGCATCCACGCCTTCTTGCGCAATGCCAACACCAGCCCACGCGATACTGTATCGGCCGTTATCCAGTGCCGTCGAGACCACATATTCGAAGCCGAAGTTAAGCCTCCCTATTACATGTGACTTCGGCACCTTAACATCTCGCAGATGAATCTCAGCCAGATGGGTTGAACGTGATGCCATTAGTCCTTCAATTGCTCTTGTTTCAACACCCTCATAAGCTCTCTCCACGAGAAATACAGAGCTCTTCCCCTGATTCGCTGCAACAATAAAGAATACATCCGCGATATCTCCAAACGTAATCCACTTTTTCACACCATTAATCACGTAATAATCGTCTTCCTCATGCCATGATGTCTTAATATTCTTGGCATCTGACCCAACGTCCGGTTCGGTTAATCCGAAGCATGCAATCTGTTCTCCTCGTGCCAGCCGCGGCAGCCAGGTTTCTTTCTGCTCCTTCGTCCCGAAGCGAAGCAATGTCTCTGACACTAGCGAGGTATGAACGGTTATCAAGCTGCGCGCTGCTACAGAAGCCTTACCGAACGCTTCTGTAAATAAGCCATAATGGATCGCATCGAGGCCAAGCCCGCCATAGGAGACAGGTAAAGATGCCGCCAGATAGCCTTTCTGCGCCATTTTGTCAATCAGCTCACGCGGCATTGTACCCTCATCTTCCATTTTTCGCACAAGTGGACGCACTTCTTTATCAACAAATGTACGAGCCTCCTCCACAATCGCTGCCTGTGAATTCGCCTGTGTTGGTTCCATTTCTTGAATGTTCTTCATAGCGACACCTTTTCTTCTACGCATTCACTCAAATGCCCAGCGAATTCCGAAATTGTCTTGAATTCAAACAATGCCACCGGATTAATATTGATTTCCAGTTTTCTGCGGAGTCGGTTCACAATTTTGAGAGCTTGAACGGAGGACACGCCGATCTTCATGAAGTTCATATCCTCATCAATCTCTTCTGGTTCCTCATTAAGAATCGTTGCAATTTCTGCTTTCATAAAGCCCACGATTTCTTCCTTGTTCATCTTCACTTCTCCTCTCTACTATTCACGAATCCAATGGGAAGTCTGCTCGAACGGGTATGCTGGCAAAGGAACGAGCATGCCAGATCCGTCGGGATGCAATGACGACCAGTCTATATCAGCACCTGATACGTACAGCTGCCCAACAGTATGAAGCACTGTGTCTTCAAGCGAACCAGAGGCGCTCGACTCGATCAGAATGTGCTCAGCTTTGCTGTTCTGCTTATGCGACAGCACCTTGTCTGCTTCTTCCGTAGTCATGCACACGCCGAGTAGGACATCCGCTCTCGATTGCAGCAGACCCGCATCTTCATGAGCACTGCACTTCTTATCCTCGCCTTCTTCACGAATGCTCTTCGATTCGCTCATGAATGTGTCTAAGGCTGTTTTGATATCCATTCGTTCTTGCAGCAGATCAGCAAGGATCTGGCCAGAACCAAGTCCTCTTACTTCGGTTATTGAAACTCCGCTTTGCAGAATTCGCTGTACAAGCGAGTACCAATAAAAGAAAACCGATAACTGTACGCGCTCCTTCATTTCCGGCTCAGAAACCCCATATTGGCTCGCACCACATTCGAGTACATCCAAATGGTCGATTGTGAATTGTTCAAAGGCAGCATCTCGAGTTAAGAGATTATCAGCCAGCGATTGGCTCGCAATATCACCGATAACTAACGCTACTTTTGCGGCGCGGTTTTTCAAGAAACGACCTCTATTTGCCGTCGGTAATACCTCTGCCTTCAATGAATCAGAATTGGAAAGAATGCAGGCAGCTCGATAGCTGTAATGCTTGCGATAACGATTCCGTGTAAAGCATAGATGATTGATATTTATAGAAGGGTCTAGTTCCAGCAATTCCTGTGTCTGACGAATAACCCGCTCCAGCGCATGCTCAGATTTAGCTGACAGGGTGAGCAAATGTTTACGCGGACGAACTGCGGTTCTTGTGGTTGCTGCGGATGCTGCAGTCACCTCAGATGCTGAGGACGTTTCGGATGTTTCGGATGTCTTGGATGTCACGAATGCCTTGGCAGTTTCGCTCGTAGTGGAGGGTGCCTCTGCCCCATTCCATTCTTCGAGCACCACATGCACATTCGTTCCCCCTAATCCGAACGAGCTTATCCCTGCCTTACGGGTGTTATTCTCATCAACTGACCATTCTTCAACATCCTGTACAATGAAGAACGGTGATTTCTCCATTTCAAGAGCTGGATTGCGTGTGCCCATATGCAGACTTGGAACCAGCTTTTTGTGATAGAGAGATAACAGCACTTTCACAAGTCCGGCCCCGCCTGCGGCAGGCAGCAAATGTCCGATATTGGTCTTGACAGAGCCCAATCCGATCTTGCCATCAGTTCGTCTCTTTCCTTCAGTAAAGAGCTTAGTTAGCGCGTTCACTTCAATCGGATCGCCGATTCTCGTGCCTGAACCGTGTGCTTCCACATAGCCAACTTCACCCGGTGACAGATTCGCATCAATGTACGCTTCGGACAGAACTTGATATTGCCCGCCCGGATTTGGCGCCATGATGCCAAGCGAATATCCATCGTTATTGACGGCGCTCCCGCGGATAATGCCATATATCTGCTTGTTGTTCTGAACTGCTTGAGTAAGAGGCTCCAAGTACACAACTACTACCCCTTCACCTAACACGGATCCATCAGCTTCAATATCGAACGTCTTCGTACAACGAGTCGAGGAGACAATTCCCGCCTTTCGCGACAATTGATGGACGATTGGTGTTGCCAATATATTAGCGGCACCTACAATCGCTCCTGATATGCTGTTCTGTCTAATCGCTGCAACTGCTTGATGAAGCGCTACTAGGAAGGATGAGCATGCCGTATCGATTACAAGCGCCGGCCCTGTAAAGTTGAGCTTATGTGCAATCAGAGCCGATACCATATTGTGCATATTCCCCACCATCGTATTTGGATGGATACGATCAACGCCATGCTTGTCCATATAATTCATAACAAGCTGGTAGTACGTATTGATGTTAATGCCGGTATATACGCCGATGTTGCGTTTCTCATCCAGCCCCGGCAGCGCACCGGCATCTTCAAGTGCCTCATAGGCAATCTCCAGCATCAGCCGCTGCTGCGGATCCATGAATGCAGCTTCCTCATCGGAAATCTCGAAAAAGTCATTGTCAAAATAGTCGATATTCGCAATTTCACCAAGCCAGTCATCCCACTCTGGTTTTCCCGCCAATTGCCTGCGCTTCTCACTTACCTTGGCAATGCTGTCTTTCTTCGTGCATAGATTCTCCCAGTATTGCTGAGGCGTACTTGCGCCCGGCACACGCAGCGCAATTCCAGTAATGGCAACAGCATTATGCAAGTCTAATTTGTTGTCAGCATCCCATGCCGATGCAGGAATCTCACGTGCTTGAGGCATCGTTTGCAAATAATCTGCCATTTGCTTAATGGTCTTACAGATGACAAATAGTTCAAATCCAATTTCTCTGCCAAAGTGCTTCTCCATGCGGTCTAAGAACTGAAAACGTTGAATCGAGCTTCCGCCCAATGCCAGGAAAGAATCATCTGTAGATATACGTGTTTCCGGGATGCCCAGTACTTCTGCCCAGCTCCGGCGAAGGAAGGATTCAAGTTCATTTTGAGGAGAGTGAATAACCCGCTCCTGAATACGACGCAGTTCTAACCCCGCATGAATTTCTTGAAGCGCCTCGTCATACTCCCCAGCTTCATAGTTCTTGCGCAGCTCGAAGCGTTGGAGTTTGCCGCTCGTTGTCTTCGGAATCGTGCGAACCGGAATGACATGAGTAACCTCAATGCCGAGAGATTCTCGCATATGAGTGATGATTTGGTGGCGAAGATCGAGCAGCTTCTCTACACCCGATTTGTGCTTCACGAAGGCAAGCAGTTCTTCCTGCTGTGTAGCGCCGTTAAACAAACCTACGAACGCGATGTTGCCGCGCGGAATCGCACCTTGCTCATACAACACTTCCTCCAAATCATGAGCGAAGTAATTTTGCCCGCGGATAAATATAATGTCCTTCATTCTCCCGCTTACCACAAGCGAGCCTTCCGCTATGAAGCCTAAATCGCCGGTATGCAGCCATCCGTCAACGAACAAACTCTCGGTTAAGTCGTCACGATTGTAATAACCGGAAGTGACGGAACCACCTTGAATCTGAATTTCTCCTACAACATACTCGTCCACTGTACACCCGTGTTCATCCGCAATTCGGATACTGATCTCAGGAAACGGAGTGCCCTCATGAACGAACGGAAGGCGATCTCGTTCATCGGTTCCCTGAACAGGAACAGCAAGCTGTGCATGTATCAATTTAGATCGGGATATGTATTCTACCTTCGGAACTTCATCCATTCGCCAAATGCTGACGCCAACTGTCGCTTCTGCCATGCCGTAGGCAGGCAGCATCATTTCAGGCTTATACCCGCATGGTTCGAATTTCTTAGCAAAGCTGTTTACCACATGGATTGATATGGGCTCAGCTCCATTCAGTGCAAACCGTAAAGACGACAAATCAAGTGTGGTCAGCTTCTCGTCCGCGACCTTCTGTATCATCCAATCAAATCCGAAGTTCGTTGAACCGAACCAGGTTGCCCGATGCTCAGACATTTTGCGCAAGAACAGATAGGGTGATCGGACAAACGTATACGGTGAGAAAATGACAATATTGCTTCCGCTCACAATAGGAGTAATATGCTGAACGAACAGACCCATATCATGCGTATGTGGCAGCCACGTAAATACGGTATCCGACTCTTTCGTCTCGAATCGTTCTGCCATGGCGAGCGCATTAATCAAAATGTTGCGGCTGCTCAGCTTCACTCCCTTCGGAATACCTGTACTGCCCGAAGAAAATTGGAGGAACGCTAGCTCATCCGGCTGTGCATCATATGGCTCCCCTACGCCTTCGGTTTCCAGCTCCTGCGTGGAGAAAAAGCGGATTCCCTCATAGTAGGAACTCTGTTGAAGCGATTCATAATACTTGCGATTGTGCTCCTCCATAATAATGATTGGCTTTTGGAGCACCTCCCAAATTCTCGTCAGCTTAAGCAATCCGGCAGATAGCGGCTTCCACGAGGTAGGCTGACTGACCGGGGCCGCAACAATGCCACCCAATATACATGCCCAGAATGTACAGTAGAAATCTTTAGACTGATCAATTTCCAAAATGATTACTTCACCTGGCCGTATCCCTTTTCGGTACAGCATGCTTAAGTTTTTCCGGGCATTCTTCACAAGTTCCGGATAACTTAGAAATTCCTCATTTCCAGAAGCGTCTACGAAGGTGAGGCCCTTCTGCGGATATTGATTTGCGACATACTGAATCATTTCGGCTAAAGTGTGATACTCTGCTGGAAGTGTAAGAGATTTGCCATGTTGAATCGCCTTCTTAGACATGTTGAACCTCCTTATATGGATGACGCAAGAAGTAGTGGCTTGCTGAACAGGATGTACAGCATTCAGCAAGCCGTCACCAAGAAGAGTTGCCGTTGATTGAATTCAGAAGCCAAGTTAGTGCACGAGGGTGTATTGACCATGGAGATATGAACGAATAAATGCTTGGATAACGTCTGCGTTGAGACCTAGCGGGCTTTCCAAGTGAATACGCAGTTGTTCTTTATCGTAGTTGACGGAAATGGATAGCAGAGCTGGAGCACTGGCTTCCTGTTCACTGAATGAGTTCCGGAAAGCATCAATCTCCTCTTGTGATGCATAGCCTTGGAAATTATAGAGTACAAGAGCTTGTGGCTGCCCGCCGCTGCGATAAGATGCATCCAGCAGACTCGCAAGTTCGATATATTCCCCTGATAGCTGCTTATGGTACAGCAGTGACAAGAAGTTAATCGAATGTCGTCTGCAATGCTGCATCACATCTTGTAACCTAGCTGCCGGTTGTCCTTCGTGCAACAGCACGGGGATAATATCTAGAAATTCTCCTACGCTGTTGTAGAAATCCTGATTTTGATAGCTTCTTCCATAATGGATCATCGCGAGCGGAACGTCGGTTATTCCTGTATAGGAACGCAGTAAAGCGCCAACCAAGTCAAACGAATACTGCCATGGGTCTGCTATGTTCGTCAATGCAATCGGGATGGACAGCTCAAGCTCCGTAACCTCTCGGTTCGGAACGTGGAGCAGACTGTCTATGATGGAGCTGTTCTGCTCTTTCCATACTCGCAGCTCATGGTATTCGATGATATCCTGTTCCGTGATACCTACTGGCCCCTTGGACAGCAGTGTTACATAATCTGCATACGGCTGAATAGGCTCGTCGTCCCTGCCTGCTATCCCCTGTTCAAATTGACGACGCACAACTTCTGCACTCATCCCATCAAAGGCAATATGGTCGAATCCCCATAGAATCTGATGGGTATCATCTGATACACGCAGACAGCACAATCTCCAAGGCAAATGGCCCGCTATATAGGGTTCTGACAAAATAACGCCAGTCAAGCCATCCACAAGACGTTGTTTTGTCGTCTCGTGATACGTCCGCAGATCGATATACGGAATGTGCTGAGCGATGAATGCAGAGAGAGCGGTACTATCATACTCACTCCAAGCAGGCTCATCCTCCCCTTCCATTACGCTATGAAGCAGCTGATTGCGCTGAATAATTGTGACTAGCAAGTTGCGAAGGAACTTCTCGTCCACATCGTGAATAGAAGTAACAAATCCGCTGACTTGAGCCCCGAATGCTCCGTGTGCGAGTTGGACAGGCGACAATGGGAAACGGCCAACTCGATCCGCTGAAGCCATCATTGTGGAAATGAGAGAGCATGAGGCATGTACATGCTGCACAAGCAACAGGATCTGCTGCTCAGAAAGCTCGGCCGCTGCTCCCTCTCTCCATGGGTCGTCGTGCTTTTGGAGAAATGAGGACGAACGAGAGCTGCTCAATCCAGGAAGCGCAGCCAACTGCTCGACTGTCGGATACATGAAGATCTCATTCACCTTCAATTGAAGCCCAGCTTGCAGCAGAGCCTGAACAAGTGCGATAGCCTTAATGGAATGCCCCCCATGCTCGAAGAAATCGTCTGTAATACCGAGTCTCTCCTGATCCAGCACTTCTTGCATGCAGCGCAGAATCGTCCGTTCGACCTCGGTTATCGGAGCCGCATATGTCGACTGACCCTGCTCATTCTCACTGATGTTCTTCAGGGCCTGACGATCGATCTTTCCATTTATATTGAGAGGCATTCGTTCAAGCTTGATCAGACGAGCAGGAATCATATAGGCTGGAAGCTTTTCGCGCAGCAGTGCTTTCATCTGCTCTTGATTCCATCCCTGTCCATCCGCACGGTCTGCCTGCTCAACGGTGTAGTATGCAACCATGTACATGCTGCCGGTTCGATCTGTTCTCGCTAATACAACTGCCTCCTTCACGCCGCTGATGAGCTGAATATGATTTTCGACCTCTCCAAGCTCAATCCGGAAGCCTCTGATTTTGACTTGGAAATCAAGTCGACCAATGAAGCCAATCTCCCCTGTAGGAAGCCTCCATACCAAGTCCCCAGTTCGGTACAGCTTGCCCGTTTTGTCGAAAGGATCGTTCACGAATAGCTGTGCGGTCAGTTCATCCCGGTTTAAGTATCCTTTGCTTACGCCCGCTCCGCCGATATACAGCTCGCCAGGTACATATGGAGGCACTAATTGCCCTTGCTGATCCAAGATGTACAGCTTGGTCTGGGAGAGCGGATATCCGATTGGAATGCTGTGCACGTGCTTGTTCGTATGTCCGATTGGATAGTAGGCAGCAAATACCGTCGTCTCCGTTGGCCCGTACCCATTGATCAATGTATCCGGCCCTAGGTACTCTACCGCTTTGCGTGCATGCGGTATTGAAATGGCTTCCCCGCCAATCAGCAATTTCCGGACATGCTTCAGTGCGGTTACATCCCAATCCACCAGCATATTGAACAATGCTGACGTGATGAAGAAGGCCGTGATTCGCTCCTGCTCAATGAACTTGGCCAACTGCGCAATTTCGATTGCGGAGTCCTTCGAGATGATGACTAAACAAGCACCATTCAGAATCGCTCCAAAAATATCGAATACCGAACCGTCAAATGCGTAATTGGACAATTGAAGCATTCTGTCACTGTGCAGTATCGTCACGTAATTCGCGTTCTTCACAACACGGGCTACATTGCGGTGACTAACAAGTACTCCCTTCGGTGTTCCTGTCGAACCTGACGTGTACATGATATATGCTGTATCGTCTGCATCTCCGATATTGGAACCGATATTGGTTGTCCATGATGCTGAGTCGTGAGATCCATCGTCATCTTCTGCTGCCCGACCTCCCTCACGATCCAGCAACAGTCGAGGGAGTGACTCGTCAAGGGTGGATTGCAGCACTGAATCTGTGAGGATGAGAGAAGCACCGCTATCCTCCAGCATGAAGGCGATCCGAGACTGCGGATAATCTGGGTCGATCGGCACATAGGTGCAGCCCAGCTTCAAAATAGCTAGAATGCTCACAATCTGCAGCGGCCCACGATCGAGCAATATCGCTATATGATCTCCCTGTTGAACATGCATGCCTGCAAGGCGTGTAGCGAGCCTGTTCGCTCGGCTATTCAACTCTGCATAAGTCAGTTCTTCATCATTCCACACAATTGCAGGGCGCTGCCCATGCAGCTCCACCTGTTCTTCAAACAACTGTGCAAGCGTTGGATGGTCTGCTTCCAGCGTAACTGCTGGATTCAACTCGTGCAGCAGCCACTCTCTCTCCTGTGGTGTTACAAGCGTAAGCTCACTCAGCCTACGTGTTGTATCTTCAGTCAATTGCGTAAGCATGTGGAGCAATCGCGTTCCATAAGATTCGATTCGTTGTCTGGTGAACAAACTCGTATTGTATTCCAAGGAAGCCACATAGCGATTGTTCCGTTTCTCGATTGTCCAAGTGAGGTCGAACTTCGAATCCTTGTTCATCATTGGCCTAGGAGTTAGTGATAATCCGTCCAGTTCCAATTCCTCCGTGCCCATCGTAATGTAATTGATAACGACATCAAACAGCGGATTTCTTGCGATGTTCTTCTCGATATGAAGCTCCTCAAGCAGCATCTCGAACTGGCAATCTTGATTTTCATAGGCCTTCAGCATCTTCTCTTTCATGTATTGCAGGTACTCGCCCACGCTTAGGCTTTCATCAATTTGTGAACGGATTGCCAATGTATTGACGAACATTCCGACGATCGGCTCGAGATTGGCATGGCGTCTACCTGCAATTCCTGTACCCACAATAAGATCCTGTTGGCCCGTAATCTTCCACAGCGTCAGCTTCAAAACAGCCATGAGAATCATATAAGGGGTCAATCCTCGCTCAGATCCCAACTGTTCCAGCCGCCCACTGAGTGCTTCACCAAATTCGAATTCCACTTCATCGCCCGAGAAGGTAAGCACAGGCGGTCTTACGTAATCTGTCATCATATTGAGCGTCGGAATCTCGCCTGCAAATTCTTCTTTCCAATATTGAAGCTGTGTACCAAATGCTTCGCTCTTGAAGAATTCATTTTGCCAAGCAGCAAAATCCTTATATTGCAGGGACAATGGCGTTAGTGTCTTGCCAGCATACAGTGCTTGCATCTCTTCTAGTAAAATCGCTATCGAATACTGATCCGATATAATATGGTGCATATCGATGAGCAGAATGTGCTTCTCCTCGTGTATGCTCGTCCATCTTACGCGGAGCAGCGGCACCTGCGCCAAATCAAACGGCCGGATGAAAGACTTGATTTCAGCTTCCACGCCTTCCTCAGTTGTAGTGTTGAATTCAACAACGGAAGGCACCTCGTCCTCAATGATTTGGACTACTTCTCCATTTACGATCTGGAACCGAGTGCGCAGCGATTCATGTCTTTGCACAATTTCATCAATGATTGACTTGCATCTTGCCTTGTCAAGCTGCCCTTCCACCACATATACGGAGGCCAAATTGTAAGGAACCGCATCGCCAACCAGCTCATGTACGGCATACATGCGCTTCTGCGCAGATGAGACTTCATAATAAGGCTTGTTCGCAACAGACTGAATCGCCATGAATTCCTGCTCGTCAGCGCGGTTTGTCCATATCCAGTCCACCATCTGGTTAAATACGGCATTATCGAATATTTCCGTCAATGACATATCCAGCTTAAATGCTTGTTGTATGTTGGCGGACAAGGAAATGGCCTTCAACGAATGACCGCCTATGACGAAGAAATCATCCTCAGCCTTTACCTCGCCGCAGCCGAGAAGCTCCTGCCATAATTCTGCTAATTGCTCACTGATGGTATCCCGACTCCTAATACTGGATGACTGACCAATCTCGATCTGCTGAGCTTGCGACAGGGTTTGGACACATGAACCTTCTTCCTTACGCTTCAGCTCAAATGCATTAAGAATCACATCATGCTCATGATACGTCGCATCGAACACATAGGTCGGCAGCGGGATACGCTGTCTTCCGCTCTCCGGATGCAGCATCGACCAATCAATCTCGAAGCCTTCACACCACAGCTGGGCAAGCAAGCGTTGGAATTCTATCCAGCTAGATGCTCCATTCCCGCCAGCTTGCAGCCTATGAACCGACGGCGAATCCTGCGCCTCCGTTCGATGTGAATGTTGGGATGTGGCAGACGCGTAATCCGAACATTCGCAGCCGATCGCAACGACACTTACACTGATTTCTTCAATAGTGCTGCTATTATGGCTTACATCAATGAGTGGAATTCGGGATGGACGGAGTGGATAATAGAATAGTTGCTTTCTAACCGCCTCTGTCCCGGCACCATTCACTACAGCCTCTAGCGCCCCTTCTTCCAAACCTTGCAGCCATTTCCCGCTTGTTTGTACCCATTCAACCGCGTGCTCCAAGGCCAATACCCCAGCAACCGTTAAGGCACATACCTCACCAATGCCTTGACCGAATAGTCCATCTGGCAGGACACCAACATCGATCAAACTCATTGCTATCCCGTAACTTACAGTAAACCATTCCAATGCAGGGTCATCTTGCAACTGATGGAAGGCATCCCTCTTATCGAGTTCCGTGCATGCAATCACCCGTTCCACATGGCGGTTGAATGTTGCCGCTAGCGGATGTAGATTTTGCGTCGTTGATGTATACCAATCTCGGCCTAAATCGCGATAAACCCCCGCTTCCGCAGCAATATAAAAGTGAGCGGTCGGTCTGCCGTCCTGAATACGCAATCCGGATTGTTGAAGGAATTGCTGCATTTCCTTCGTCTCATATGGTAAACCTCCATCTAAGAGGAGCGCCTTGCGGTATTCGAACGGCTTGCGCCCCATTTGCAATGTCCAAGCGGCATCCGAGATATGGACTTCTGGATGGCTGTGCAAGTACTCCAACACAGCCTCACTCGTATGGGTCAATGCCGATTGACTCCTAGCTGAGAACAAGAGCAAATTGACAGGTTCCGATGGCCGGAATCGGCTTATTTCAGGCGGCTGCTCCAGCACGACGTGCACATTCGTTCCACCGATACCGAAGGAGCTTACACCAGCCCGCAAGATTTGACTCCGATCCGTCCGATATTCAGCCTGTGTATTCACATAAAATGGACTGTTCGCAAAATCAATTGCAGGATTCGGCTTCGTAAAATGAAGTAAAGGCGGAATCGTTCGATGATACAGGGACAGAACGGTCTTGATGAAGCCTGCCACCCCTGCCGCAGAATCGAGATGCCCGATATTCGCTTTTACAGAACCGATGGCGCAATAGCCCGTCTTCTTCGTATCCCATGCTTGCTTCAGGGCTTCAATCTCGATCGGATCTCCCAATTTCGTTCCTGTCCCGTGTGCCTCAACATAGTGGATATCCTCAGCCGATACGCCAGCCTGTCTAAGGGCAGATTGAATGACCTGGGCTTGACCGCTCACACTAGGAGCCGTGTACCCGATTTTCTCAAGGCCATCATTATTCATTGCCGATCCCTTAATGACACCGTAGATATGATCGCCATCTCTAAGGGCTGCGGCTAGAGGCTTGAGGAGTACAACCCCACATCCATTGCCAGATACGGTTCCCGATGAATCCTCCGCGAATGGCTTACAGTGCCCGTCTTGGGAGAAGATCATGCCTTCATGCCATAAGTAGCCTTCCTTCCGCGGATAGGAAATGGACACTCCACCGGCAATCGCCATATGCGACTCTCCACGCTGCAGTGACTGTACCGCTTGATGAATCGCTACTAATGAAGTTGAGCAAGCGGTTTGCACATTGAAGCTAGGCCCTTTCAAATTGAGCTTGTATGACACACGGGTCGTCAGAAAATCTTTTTCATTCAAGGTAATCGCTTCGAATGCACGAAGCAGATCTTGTTGATGACCTAAGAATTGAATCATCCAAGGAAGATTGGAGCCACTTCCGGCAAACAGGCCAATTAACCCCTTGTATGCAGAAGGATTGTATCCCCCATTCTCCAGCACTTCCCATACGCATTCATGAAGCAGCCGAATTTGCGGATCCATCATGTTGGCTTCCTGGTAGGGATAATCGAAAAATGCGGAGTCAAAATACTCGATACCATCAAGGTAACCTTTTGCTTTCACATATTTCGGATGAGACAGCAAGTCAGCATCCACACCAGCTTGCAGCAGTTCTTCGTTTGAGAACTCCACAACTGACTCTACGCCAGATACGATATTATCCCAAAATGCATCAATCGTAGGCGCTCCTGGGAATCGTCCCGCCATCCCTATCACTGCGATATCTGCTGTCGCATGACTTTCAGCAGCAACTGGAGCAACTGGCATTGCAAGACCAATGTCCTGCAATTCTGAAGGAATGCCGATACTCTTGACTAATGATTCAATCGTTGGATATTGGAACAGCTGCATTAACGGAATGGAACGCCCGATCAGAGAATTGATCCGATTATTAATCAGGATTAGTCCCAATGAGTTCCCGCCAACGTCGAAGAAATTATCCCGCACGCTAATGCGATCGGTTCCGAGCACATCCTTCCAAATATCCAATATCGCCTTCTCCAATCCTGTTGAAGGCAATTTCGTTTGTCCCGTCATTTCCGATGACTCTTGTGGGAGCGGCAGTGCTTTCTTGTCAATCTTTCCATTTGGAAGCGTCGGCATCTCCTCCAGCTGACGAACGAAGCCAGGAATCATATAATGAGGCAGCTTCTCTCGCAACCACGGCTTGAGCCATATATGCGCTTCTCCGTCAACATCCGCTTCTTTTTTAACCGTGCAATATAATCCAAGCTGTTTGTTCCCGCGCTTATCGTCGTAAGCAGCAGCTACAGCCTGTCTAATATGTTCATGCTTCTGAACAACCTTCTCAATCTCATCAAGCTCCACCCGATATCCGCGTACTTTGATCTGCGAATCCAGCCGTCCCATCAGTTCGATTTCGCCATTGGCAAGCAATCGTCCGCGATCCCCTGTGCGATAGAGGCGGCAGCCCGGAAGCTGTTCTGTTTCGAAAAATTTGCGCTTCGTTTCCTCCGGATTGTTCAAATATCCGCGTGCAAGTCCATGTCCAGCCAAGCATAATTCGCCGAATACCCCTACCGGCTGCAGCAGTCCAGAATCGCTGATGATATACGCTTGTGTGTTCGCAATCGGCTGTCCAATCGTAACCAACTTGGAAGCCGTCAACTCCTTCGCTACCGACCAGATGGTTGTTTCTGTCGGGCCGTACATATTGAATAATCTTGCTTCGGAACGAGTTTGCAAGTCTTTCAACAAGGCGTCATGATAATGCTCTCCTCCGCTCAAAATACAGGCAAGCTGCTTCAGTGCAGGTGCAAAATCTGGATTCTCAACAAACGCCTTAATTCGCGAAACCGTGCTTAACAAATGCGTAACCTTGTGCTGAACAATTTTCTCATTCGCCAGCATTGGATCCAGCTGCTCATTCTCATTGGCAATATATACGGAATGGCCCGTGCACAGTGGAACAATCGACTCGAATGCGAAAATATCAAAGGACAACGTCGTTACACAAATGACACGATCCTCTTCGTGCTGGAACACACCTCTCTGTTGAATATCTTGAATGAAATTGAGGATAGAGCCTTGATTGATCATGACTCCTTTCGGCTTGCCCGTTGAACCTGACGTAAAGATGACACAAGCTAAGTTGTTTTGATGAGTTCGTGATACGGGATTGCTGCAGTCATCTGTATTGTGATTTCTGATAGAGCTAACGATCTCTCTGCAATCTACCATTTCCCCTGCAAACTCAATGCCCGCTTGATACTCTTGTGGACATAATAGAATATTCACATTGCTCTCTGTGAGCATGTACTTGATTCGTTCCTTCGGGAATGCTGGATCGATCGGAACATATGCTCCGCCTGCCTTCAGCACCGCCAGGAGTGACACGATTAAGTACTCATCCCGTCTTGGCATCACGCCAACTAGCGTATCCGCTGTAACACCTTGTTCAATCAAGTGGTGCGCGATCACATTGGCTTGTTCATTCACTTCGCGGTACGTAAGCTGTCGTCCATCAGCAACGATAAGCGCCGGTTTGTCTGGTTGTGTTCGTGCATGCTGTTCGAACAGCTCTACAATTACTAGGTTCTCGTCATATGGCAGCGCCGTATGATTCACTTCGGTCACAATCCATAACTTTTCTTCTGGCGTCAAGAATTCGATCTGCCCCAGACTAGTATTAATATCCGTTGTGATGCGCTGCAAAATGGCCTGAAAGTGTCCGATCATTCGCTGCACGGTTTCCTTGCGGAACAATCCCGTCGCATATTCTAGGAAACCTTCTACCGTCTTCTCTTTTTTGTTTTCCTGACAGGTTAGTACCAGATCATAAGCGGACGTCGTTGTCGGGAAGGCATATGATGCAAACGAGATGCCATCGATTTCAAGATCATGGAACTCCATATTTTGAAAGTCGAAGCAGACATCAAACAGTGGATTGCGGTTGAATTCTCGTTGCAAGTGCAGACGGTCAACGAGTTCGTCAAATTGGCAGTCTTGGTTCGAAAATGCCTTCAGTGCATTCTCCTTCACTTCATGCAGAAACTCAGCAAACGACTTCTGGCTCAACGGACGGTTCCGTATCGCAAGCATATTCACAAACATGCCGACGGTATCTTTCGTCTCTTCCTGCGTTCTTCCCGCTACAGGCGTACCGACGATAATATCCTCCTGACCAGAATAACGGGCTAGCAGGACATACCATGCACTCAACATCATCATATACAGCGTCGTTCCCGTTTCTTGAGCCAGTTGAATGAGCTTCGCCGCGCAATCTTCTTCAATGTGGAAATAAATCCGGTCGCCATGGAAGTCCTTGACAGGCGGTCGTTCATAATCTGTCGGCAATTCCAGTACAGGCAGTTCACCGCCAAGCTGCTGGAGCCAGTATGCCCGCTGATCGTGGATTTCTTGTCCAGCAGACTGCTGCTCCGCTTGCCAGACTGCATAATCTTTGTACTGAAGAACCGGCTGCGTCAACTCCCCGAAATACAACGCGTTGAAGTCTCTCGTAATAATCTCCATGGATGTGCCGTCCGCAATGCTGTGGTGCATGTCGAACAACAACAGCTGCTCGTCCGAGCCTGTGCGAATGAGTTCGACTCGGAACAATGGCGCACTTCCTAAAGAGAATGGCTTAATGAATGAACGAATCAATGGCATGATATCCTCGTCATTGAAACGGTCTATTTCCCGATACGTAAAAGGAATATCTACGGAATCATGAATGATTTGAACGGCTTGATCGCCGATAATGTCAAAGGAAGTCCGCAAAGATTCGTGGCGCAACATGAGCTTTTCCAGTGTTTGTTCTACTCGGGTTCTGTCCAGCAGCCCTCTAATCTTCGTAGCAGATGGAAGGTTATAAGCAACGCTGCTTGGATCAAGCAGATGCAGTGCATACATCCGATTTTGAGCAGATGACAATGGATAGTAATCTCTTTGTGCCGCAGGTGCGATTTGCACTTGCTGATAAGAGTATGCTGAATTCTCATACAAATGAGCGACCAATGCGATCGGTGATGAATAGGTGAATAAATCAACAATCTCCACCTTGATACCTGCATGCTGCTGAATCGCATGAGCCAAGCTAACCGCCTTCAAGGAGTCGCCGCCGAGCGAAAAGAAGTCTTGATCACTTGCAATCGTGTCGAAACCGAATACAGATTTATACGCATCCAATACCGCCTGCTCTAGTTCACTCTGGTTACGAAGTGTCGCTGCCACTGCGAGACGATCCACATGATTCTGCGAATGCTGAGAATAAGACGATTGATGCACAGCAGCATTTGATCGTGGCAATGATGCTTGTGGAGCGCTAAACGCGATATCAATTGGGAAATGTCCTTTGTCAAACACATAGGTTGGTAGCGACACACGCTTACGAACAGTATTGCCTCGCATGGCTTTCCAATCGAGATCGACACCCGCTCCCCATAGGAGTCCTAGCTTATGATGAATATATTCCACATCATCCAGCGCCTCTTGCGGATGGCGTATTAAGTTCACGAAATGTTGACCGGCAGCCTTGGATTCATGTTGTCTCGCAAAAGTACTTAAGGTACGACCCGCCCCGACTTCGATGAATACATCGTGCTCCGACTTTAAGATTTGTGTCAGGCATTTGGCGAAGTTCACTGGTCGTAAAATATGCGCTGCCCAGTAGGACGCCCGATTCATTTCGCTCGGCGACACCCATTCCCCGGTCACATTCGAGACGATCGGAATACGAGGCTCGTTGAACCGATAGGCGGAGAGCCGTTTCTCAAATTCTCGAGCAGCCTCCTCCATCATCGGCGTATGGAAGGCATGGGATGTTTTTACCCGAACTGCCTTCCAGCCGAGTTTCTCGCACTTCGCCTCGAAATGTGCAATCGCTTCTTCCCGTCCGCCAAGGACGCAGCTATTTGTCGTATTTTCCAGCGCAATCCACACATTCGGAATCAGTTCCGGCTCTACCATGCTTGCTGCCGCCATAACGGCAAGCATTACTCCTGGCTCCTGCTGCTGCATCAGACGTCCGCGCAAGCGAACAATTTCCACCGCATCTTTCAGTTCGAATACACCTGCGACCGTTGCCGCGGCAAGTTCTCCAATGCTGTGTCCAATCATTCCTGCCGGCTTCACGCCAAGCTCCAGCATCGTAAGCGCCAATGAGTAGCTTGTGCCAAACAGTGCAAATTGACTGTTCTCCGTCTGATTGATTCGTGAGCTATCGCCATCGCCGTATATCATATCCTCGAACATCAGCCGTTCGTCTTCAGTCAGGCATGACAGCACATGATCCATATGCCGCTTGAATATGCGGGATACTGCGCTTTGTTCAGCGGAACGGTACAAGGAACGACCCATTCCTTGGTACTGGCTCCCTTGTCCTGGAAACAGGAAGTATACCTGCCGCTTGGCTGGCTGCACCTCATGAACAGCAGCGTCTTGCAGCTGTTTCAGCAGAAGCTGTGGATCATCGGCGTAGCGGTTATTCACGACGAGCGCCTTACGGTAGGCAAATGGCTTCCTTCCTATCTGTAATGTCCATGCCGCATCGGTAACGTTAATGCTTGGGTTGTCTATCAAGTGCTGTACAACATTGTACGAGGTGTTGACAAGCGCCTCCTTGCTCTTGGAGGAGAACACAAGCAAATTCACCTGCTCCGAATCGCTGCTGTCCATCATGCTCGGAGCTTCCTCCAATACCATATGGGCGTTCGTACCGCCAACCCCGAACGAGTTGATGCCTGCTCGGCGCTTGCTGCCTGTACCGATGGTCATCCACTCCATTCCTTGTGCCCGCACGGTAAATGGCGAACTCGCAAAATCAATTTTGGGATTCGGTTCCCTATAATTAACCGTTGGCGGGATATATTTGTGCTTCAAGCTAAGTGCGACCTTCGCCAAGCCGACCACTCCAGCAGCTGTATCGGTATGCCCTACGTTGCCTTTCACCGAGCCTAACGTACAAAATTGCTTTTTTTCAGATGCGAATGCCTTCGTTAAAGATTCCACCTCGATCGGATCGCCGAGCGCGGTGCCTGTTCCATGAGCCTCGACATAGGTTACCGTTTCTGGATCAATGCCTGCGACACGATACGCCTCCTGGATAACCTCAGCTTGTCCTTCCACACTTGGCGCCACAAAACCAATCTTCTGCCTTCCATCATTATTAATCGCAGAACCTTTAATGACCGCATAGATGTGATCGCCGTCCTCTATGGCCTCATCCAATCTCTTCAGCACGACTAATCCCATACCATTCGAGAACATGGTTCCCTTCGCCTTGGCATCAAATGGCCGGCAGTGTCCATCCGGAGAAAACATCATGCCTTCCTCGTAATAATAGCCCCCCTCATTCGGCAGTTCGATCGTGATCCCACCAGCCACAGCAATATCGCATTCGCCAAGAATTAATGATTGACACGATAAGTGAGGGGTAACCAGCGTTGTCGAGCAGCCTGTAAGCGCTGAATAAACTGGCCCTTTAATATCCAGCTTATAAGCGATCCGAGTCGCCAAGAAATGATTCGTGCTCAGTGTAAAAGCTTGATACTTATCACTAAATCCACTTTCGCCGAACAGAACCTTCTGATACCATTCAAAATCGTCAGACCCGCCAAGAAACAACCCAATCTTCGAGGTATCAGATCCGGGATAATATCCGGCATCCTCTAATGCTTCCCATGTCCCTTGATAGAGAAGACGAAGCTGTGGCGACATCATCTGCACTTCACCTGGTGTATATTCGAAGAAGTTTGGATCGAACTCCTCAATGCCATCGATGCGTCCTTTTGCCTTCACATAATTCGGTGATTTCAGCAGGTTGGGCTGAATCCCTAATTCGAGCAATTCTTCATCCTTATAGAAATGGATGCTCTCTACGCCGCCTTTTAGGTTATTCCAGAAATCATGAATATTGGAAGCACCGGGCGCGTGAATGGACATGCCGATGATCGCGATATCCGATCGAACGACTTTTCTGTCCCGTTGGAAAAATGATTTCCGATCGGTAATCGTCTCTTCCTCAGCTTGATTGAAATGATCAGCCAGCAATCGTACAGTTGGATATTGGAACAGCAGCGTGATTGGGAAATCCTGCGTCAATGCTTTTTTCAGCTTGTTGTGCATTTGGATCAAGGCTATTGAGTGACCGCCGATTTCAAAAAAACTATCATCCACACCGACATGGGTAATTCCAAGTACCTCTTGCCACACAGAGGCAATAAGAACCTCTAAATCGGTATTCGGTGCTATGTCGCTTGATGAAGCTGCATCTAAATAGTCTTTGTCCGCGATCAGCGCATTCCGATTCACCTTCCCGCTCGTATTGAGAGGAAGCTCTCTTTTATGTACAAAGAAGGAAGGAATCATGTACGCTGGCAATTCCTTGGATAGGTGCTCCTTCAATTGAGCCACTGAAATCTCATCGTCAGAGAGATAATAGGCGCACAACGCACCTGACTTGCCTGTCTCCTTCTTCACAACAACGATAGCCTGCGTAATTCCTTCCATCTGCGACAGCACATTCTCGATTTCTCCTGTCTCGAGCCGGACGCCGCGCACCTTTTCCTGAAAGTCAATTCGTCCGAGAAACTCAATCGTTCCGCTTGGAAGCCAGCGGGCCAAATCCCCCGTGCGGTACATATTGCGGAAGTAGTCCGGATCGATCCCTTCTTGATAGAACGGATTCGCGACAAACTTCTCCTTCGTCAGCTCATCCCGATTCAAATATCCCCTGGCCAAGCCTACACCGCTAAGACATAATTCACCTGCGATCCCAATTGGCTGTAATTGATCTTGCTTGCCTACGATGTACCAGCGCGTCTCATTGAGCGGCTCACCAATTGGAATCGAGCGTGTTGTATCGTCGCCCCTAATCGAATAATGGGAAGCCCATATCGTGCATTCCGTTGGACCATATACATTTTCAAGCTTAATATCCGTATGCAGCGAATGGAATTTATGCAAAATATCCGGCGTTACAGCCTCCCCTCCAATACATATCCACTTCAAGGAGGCTAGCTTTGACAGATTGTCCGCATTATCCAATAGTTCCAAGAAGGCTCGGAACATGGTAGGTACGAAATTGATATGAGTAACCTTATGCTTGTGTATCTCTTCCAAGATGATTTGCGGGTTTTTCTCTCCGTCTGGCTCCAATACGAGCAAGCTGCCTTCTCCCATAAACCACCCGAACAATTCCGTTCCGGATACATCGAACGTATGCGGTGTTTTGAGTAGGTACAGATCATGTTCTTCCACCGGAAAACGTCTTTCCAGATCGAGCAATGTATTCACGACACTATGATTCTCGACCATGACGCCCTTCGGCTTGCCGGTCGAACCCGAAGTGTACATAATGTAGGCCAAACTGTATGGATCCAGCTGTACTTCGGGAATCGAGTCATCCCCACTGTATATGTTCGGATCACCCACATCGATGATGTCTACTTTCCATTCTTCCTCGAATGGGAGATCTGACGTAGTGATAAGATAAGACACATTCGCATCTTCGAAAATAAATTGTTTTCTAGCTGACGGATACGTTGGATCTAGAGGCACGTATGCACATCCCGCCTTAAGAACCGCTAATAAACTAATGACTAAGTTAGCTGATCGTTCCAGCTGAATGCCGATACAGGATGGAGTTCCTTGCGTTTTCTGAAGGATATTGCGGGCCAATCGATTAGCTTTTGCATCAACACTAGCATATGTCTCAACTTGGTCTTGGTCGATCAATGCCTTTCGTTCCGGATGCTTAGCGACCTTGGAGTGGAATAGTTCAATGATGGTACGAGGTTCGTATGTAAAATAGGAAGTTTGATTAAATTGTTGCAGGATAAGGCTTCGTTCTTGCTCCAACAGCAACTCCGCTTCTCCGATCTTGATGTCTGCCTGTCCGCTTACCAGTTCCAGCAGTTTCATGAAGCGAAGACCTAATAAATCAATCGTTTCATCTGCAAAAAGTTCTGGCTTGTATTGAAGTTTAATCAAATCTTTGTGAGGGGTATGTTGCAGGATAACCATTAGGCTGCCGGGAAATGTTACGCGATCTTGATCGAGGATTTCTGCCTTAAGTTCGTACTGATCGCTGTCTTCTACGATATCATATACGAAGCTAACATCGAAGATAGATGGAGTTCCCGGCAATGGGAGCAATTGATTATCTCGCATAATCAGATTGTTCGGATAACCGATATGCTTGTAGACTTCGATAAACTCCTTCGACACTTGCTGCAGTGCTTCGGAGAAGCTCTGTTCATCCTTCAGCAGCAGACGCATGGGCAGCATATACACAAAGCAGCCTATCGATTCCTCGAAATCCATATCAGGACGATATGAAAATGGTGAGGAGAACACAACATCCTCTTGCTGCGTATAACGATTCAACAGTACACCGAATGCGGCCAATACAAACATAAAGGTCGTAACTTCCTGTTCCCTCGCCTGTTTATGAATCTGTTGCAATAGATCAGATGAGATCTCGATTCGTTTTTCCTTGCCGATGCCATGAACTTGATGTCGAATAAAGTCATTCGGCAGGGCAAGAGGCTCTGCACCTATCATCTTTTTCGCCCAATACTCTCTTTCTTTGTCGTACCCTCCCTGAGCAAGTTTTGTATTTTCTTGGCTCATGAAGTCGGTAAATCCCGTATTCGGCTTTATTTCAATTGGCTCTTTTCGTGCGAGCTTATGATCGTATTCCAAGAGCTTTTGCTTCAACACTTCGAGTGATAATCCGTCGGAAATGATGTGATGAATGCTGATGAGAAAAATATGCTTCTTGTCAGATAGCTTAATCAAGCTTGTGTGAAATAGCGGAGCTGCTGTGAGGTCAAATACTCGGTTTAACTCTTGCTCAACCTGAAGCTTTACCCGTTCTTCCTGAAGTTCAGGTTCTGCAGAGAAATCTAACTTTGTTAGTTGAATATTGATTCGTTCGTGGACAACGAGGAGAGGCATTTCATCACTGACATCAAGACTGCATCGCAAGGCTTCCTGCTCCTCAATGACTAGACTCAGAGCTTGCTCGAACCGAACTTCGTCCACTCCCTCGAGCATGATGGAAGCTGTGATGTTATAAGAGAGCGGGTCGTCAATTTGGCAATCGAAGAATATTCCCTTCTGGACTTCTGTTAATTCTAGTCTGCGCGTTACCATAAGCTAGACCTCCTTAGTTGAAGACCCAGATTCCGCCGGCCATGATCGACAGAACCGTAATGAACGTTTGGTACACGACATCCATGATCAGATTTCCAATACTGTCTGCATCTGCTTTCTTGTTCTTAATCATGACATATGTATGAGACCACAACCCGCTTAACCCGTATATGTACATTGTGACAAGTACGCCTACCCAGAAGTTTCCGTGAAACCAAATTGCCATAATTCCCATCACCCCAAGACCAACTTGGGAAAATCCGTACTTGACTTGAAATGGCCCGCCTGGCCAGCCCAATTGAGATGCAGTTCTGTCAGCAATCGCAATGTTGTAAATAAATCCTATGACACCCACTAAGCCAAATGTCACAACAAACTGATGCAGCAACAGCACATTCGCAATTTCGCTCGTATTTGCTGAAAAACCGTTGATCCAAAGCTGTACTACCGCTGAGACAATTCCCAATCCCCATAACAACAGAAACCACATCGTTACAAGCTCCTCTCAATTGATAGATTTGTTACCAAAGATAATAAAGTTGAAAGGTTAATTCTGTCAATAATATTATTTTTATACTAAACAATATCTGTCATCAATTGTCCCAAATGGATTTAATCCAATATTCCTGAAATTTTGTTTCTTTTCTGTCTATTGACTTCTCTCCAATTCTGATCATTTTGACGAACCAGAGTTGTTCCTCTATTCGGTCTATTAATGCTGACCTTATCTCCCAAATCCTTGATATAGTGCGATTTACACGTGTATTTCCCTGCGAAGAACATAAAAAAAAGCACCCCTTCTTGCCTATCGAAGCACGATAAATCACAGCCGTGTTTGGATAAAGAAAGAGCGCTTATATTTTGTTGTCATTATATTGTATTAATGGTATTCATCTCTTTTTTATTTCTCATCCACTGCATTGCTTTCCAATTCTTTAATCACTTTGGTTCGACCTGTAACAAACGATAAGAATGCGATGAGAATTCCAAACACAATAAACATAAAGCCAATGCCACGACCTGATCCAATGCCAATAATGCTGCCAACTGATGTAGCGAGCAAACCGCCCTCCACTAATAGCGGATTGAATACATGCTCGGCCAATACACCAGAAAGAACATAGGCAATCGGATATCCGAGCTGCGTAGCCACCGATATGAGGGACCATACGCGGCCTTGCACGGTATTGTCAATATTTTGCCGAATCAATACTTCCAAGCTCGTCTGCACAAATGCTAGAGCAAAGAAAAAGAGAAATCCTGATACGACAATCACATATACATTCGTCGAAACGCCGATAAGCGAATAGAAGAGCCCAACAAAGACAAGACATACCGTCATTGTAGCGACATGCTTCTTAATTCCTCCAAAAATACTAATCAGCAAACTGCTGACTAGCAAGCCCGACGCACACACGGATAGAGAGATTCCGTACGTCTTCGGATCTGTAAAGTTCAACATCATCGGAGCAAGCAATGTCTGCAAAAATCCAATATAGAAGCACAATACAGAAGTAAGTGTAATGAGTACGACAATCCCTTTATTGGCGTTGATTGTCCGCATTCCTTCTTTCAGCTCATGCCAAAAACTTAGCTTGACCTGCTCTTCAACATGATGATTCTGGAGCTTAGCTTGCTCAGCAACTACCCGATTGCTTCTAACCCATACAACCAATAGCGCCGCGATGATAAATGACAAAATATCAATGACTAATATGTATTTGATGTCCATAATCGTAATCAAGATACCAGCTAGAACTGGGGAGACTAGAAACTGAGAAGTGGAGGCAAGCTGCATCAAGCCGCTTGCTTGGGTGTATTTTTCTTCACTGACGAAGTCGGTAACAGAAGCTTTGTAGGCGGGATTATGCAAGGCACCGAATATCGAACTAATGGATGCCCCTACGTATATGTGCCATACCTCCAAGCTGCCCATCAGCACGAAGGCCAAAATGAATATGAGACCAAAAGCAGAGCCTGCATCACCTAAGATCATCATCAACCTGCGGTCGAAGCGATCGGCGAGAACACCCCCGACCGGCTTAAGCAACAGAGATGGCATAAACGAACAAAATATGACCATGGCATAGCTGGTCGGGCTTTGTGTTTGCTGTAATACTAGGATGCCGAGCGTAAAGGCAGTCAGACCGCTGCCAATATTCGATATTAGCTGGCCGAACCAGACTAGAAGGAACTTGGAAAATAGTTTCTGTTGAAGCGTATCCATGTTCTACCCCTTTTCCTCAATTGGTTGCTATGAAATTGTACAAGCAATATAAAATTAACCAAAAACCCTCCTTCTATTGTCTACTTCCGATCGAGTAACAGCATTAACTAATACTAACATTTTTATCCTTATCCAAGCCTGTTGTCAAGACGTAAATTGCTGTGCTATGTAAAGGTGATCCACAATTCCCCCATCGACAAATGGTGCCGACAAATAAGGAGAAATAACGACAAAATCACTCTTTCATCACCCAATAAAAAGAACCGTTTGCGGCAGCCCAGATTATGGACCAAAAACGGTTCCTTCATTATATATATCTGTATACGATTTTCCTTAGTTCCTTGTTTATAAATCTGTATGTTTCCGCTTTAACAAATGGACATACCATTTCAACTCTGCATGATGATTGAACACACTGACCTTGTCCATCACCTCAAAATCCTTGCATTGATCCATTTCCGTTACTTTATTCTCGATCATCATATAGGCGAGATCTTCTTTGTTTTTATGTGAATACAGAGATGAGATAATGACACCATGTGGGGTTAGATAATTCGAGTAGTCCAGCAGCTTCTGCGGCGTATTGGGCACATAATGCAGCGATTCATTAAATACGATCACATCATATTTCTTTGCAGGCACATAATGATTAATGTCACCACAGTGGAACTGATTCAATGAGGATTTGGCCGATGCGACTTTAATGGCTTCTTGTGACAGATCAATCCCTGTATACCCTTGTTTCTCGCTGTCGAGAAGCATATCGAACAAGATGCCTGTCCCGCAGCCCATATCCAGAATCCCTTCTGTTCCAATAAATTTCCGAATGTAACCATACACCACCGAATATCGAGCATATTCCGTAATATCCGACAAATAATCCCATGCGTTCGACTTGTATTCCTCGTCCCATTGCTGCTGATTGCTTTCTAAGAAATCCGGAATTGTTACTTTTTCCATGTTGTTTCCTCCCACGCGTCAGATAGTTGATTGTTAACTTTTGCGTCGCATCATAGGTGTTGTTCGATAAGAAAAGCAAACAAATTCAAACAAATGGAGAGTATGTCTTGTTGAGTTTGATAGTCGTAGATATGCAGGGAAGTATTAATGAAGTTAAACAAATATAGTAGTCTTTCTTCATACTAGTATGCAATCCAGATCATGTCAATCTTATAGCGCTTTTACATTCACAAGAAAGCGGCCTGCGATGCAAGCACAGCTCCAAGTCGCCTCTAAATGTAAAAAACTCTTTACATGTTTACGTTTAACATATACACTATCTGTGATCGGTTTTGCTTTTTACCTGCTAATTACCCAAAATGCACTATTCAGCGTGGCACAATTTTATTTAAAATGGAAGCTTGGTAAATCCCCTCATTCTTAATTTTCTAGGTCGTATACTACTTCCCAGTACTGTCACTTCAGACTCATGAATGGCTGAGTCAACTTACTCCAGCAACTTGGAACTGCTTGAATCTCTTCTATATAAATCAAACGTAAATGCTTGGACACGTTATGCACACATCCCTCAATTCATAATTCAAAGAATACGCATTACATTGTAAGACAGCAAATGCCTCAGATGGCTCACGGCTTGTGTATATATCCAGCATCTTGAAGCAATCTCTCGCCGTGGGCCAAAAGAATACATGCCGATCCAAACATGCTCTGAATTGCTGTCTTCAAATTATGGGCTGCTCGGCGGAACAATCCCTTCCAAGCCTTTCAGGAAAATATCCACGTACAACTCAATCATTTGGCTGTCTTCCACCTGTTCCTGCTGTCTTCCTCCGAATAGATCCAGCGCCATCTCTGCCCATCCCACCGCACCTAGAAAAAAACGGGAGGCATAGTGTAGAATAGCGGATCCATCATTTTCGGCAATGCGGAAGTGTCTCCTTAGTTCCGCTTCCAATATACCAGTCTGACGCAGCAATTGACGATAGAATGGAGCAGCAATCTGCGGGTTTTTGATCCCTTCAATGAAAATGATTTTTGTAAAAGGAGGATTGCTCCGAAACATGTCAACGAGCTGCCTTCCGGCGTAAACTAACATTTCTCTAAGCGACAGGTTAGCTGCGGGAGGATTTATGACTGTTTTGGCAAATTCTCGTTCAACTAACGAATGAAATAAATCCTCCTTGCTTTTAAAATGAAAGTATAAAGCTCCCGGCGTAATTCCTGCTTGTTCCGCAATGCCGCCTACCTTCGTCCCTTCAAATCCCAATTGCGCAAACTTCAATAAAGCAGCATCTAATAGATCATCTCTTGATATCGTAATTCCGGCTCTACGCGCCATCTGCTTGCTCCTTTCTAAAAGCTGTCCAATACTCCCTCTGCTGCCTGGTATCCAGAATACAAAGCATGTTCTGTCGTCGGGCCCGCCCAATAATCGCCGCAGACAAACAGCTTTGGATTCTCTGGCCGCATGGCCTTCAGCGCTTTGTCACGCGATCGAGCCCAACCTGGATATTGAATCGGCATCGCATGCCTCCATCGATGGAGATGCGTGAACATAAGACGAATATCCTGTATCGGATAAAATTGTCCTACCATTCTCTTTACCTCATTTTCGATTTCTTGATCCGCCTTCGACCAATTCGCTTGACTATAGGAATGAGTCGGCATCGCAACCGCAATACCTTGACCAGATGGAGCCCTGTCTGGCCCCTTCAAGTGATCCCACCCGATCGCAGCTAGATCCGAGTTCAGCACAGACGGCACGGCAAATCCATAAGCTTGCTGTTCTGGCGCTTTCTCGTATCCGATAATCGTCGTTACATTTGTCGTATACCGCGTATTTACTAGAAAATCCGTGCGTTCCTTTCCCAGTTCCAGCTCTGGATTCGCGATCATTCGCAATGCAGCAGGTGCAGGGACGGAGATGATGGCTCTATCGAAATATTCGCAAGTGTGAGCCTCTTTCCCTTCTATTGAAACTCGGATGCTTGAAATATCGGTAGATTCAACTGCGGTGACTGACGCACCAAGTTGAACCGAAACAAGCCGGCTCAACGCTTCGGGAACTCTCCCCATTCCCCCATTTGGCGTATATATCGACCAAGTGCTGCGCGCATCGCGCAAGGATAATAAGGGGGCATGCCAAGATGTGTCTTGTTCGTTCCAGAAAAACAAGGTGGAAGTTGGGACACTAAGCACCCAGTCGACAAGAGCATCCGTTGCCTCGCTTCTCCACCACGACAGATCACGGCCATCATCCAGCAAGCATAGGCGAGATGAATCGTGAAAGTCTATTTCATTCCGATATTTATATGCGTTGTACAACACCTTCACGGCAGCTATCTTCGCACGGGCATTCAACTTCGGATGGCGAAAAAAACTAAAGGGATTCGCCGATTGAAATCGATAAATCTGCTGATTGCCAATCGCCATCGCTTGAATCGGATTGACATAAGTCACATCTTCACTCATACTAAGCTCTTTCATCAATTCCTTCATATACCGGTAAGAGTCAACCATAAATTGAGCACCGTTATCCCAAACATATCCGCCCTTGCGACTTGTGTGCATTCTTCCGCCAACTGAGTTGGATTGTTCGAATACCGTTACACAGTGCCCTTTTTTTTGCAAATGATATGCTGCACCTAATCCGCTGATCCCTGCACCGATAACTGCGATTTTGCCCATTCATATCCCTCGCTTCAATTAATTAAATGTTCATTTAATTAATTGAAGTATAACAATAAATTCCATAGAAGTTCAATTCATTTTTTTCTTTTTCATGCCCAAATGCAATAAAAACTCGCCCCGAATTGTCAGCCTCAACAATAAAGGACGAGAAATTATGATTGCTTATTTCCGTTTTTCCTTACTTTAATCGCTTGCCCCCCACATAAACTTGCTCAATATTCACGCAATCCTCAAGCACCTTAATATTGTGAAGTGGGTTATGGGAGACAATCAACAGATCCGCCTGCTTGCCTGCCTCAATCGTACCAATGGAATCCTGCATCGCGCATGCCTCCGCGGCCGTTCTGGTCGCGGCGATGATGGCTTCCATTGGGCTCAGTCCAATCTCACTCACAAGCAGGCTCAATTCCATAGCATGCTGTCCATGTTCAATCGGAGTTACGCCCATCAGATCTGTGCCCATTGCAATCTTGATCCCGGCCCGATATGCCTTTTGCATATTTTGATTATGCGCATTATTCAACAATATGGCCTTTTGCAGCGTTGCTTCAGACAATCCCATGCGCGATCCGTGAGTAACGATTAAATGCGTAATCGTCATCGTTGGAACCAATATGGCGTTCGCTTTCAACATGAGCTCGATTCCTTCGTCATCAATAAGCACCCCATGCTCAATTGTTTTGACACCTGCTATGAGGGCATTCTTAACGCCTACCGTGCTCTGGGCATGTGCTGCGACGTATGAACCTGCCGCTTCTGCCTCATACACGATCGCTTTCAGCTCGTCAATCGTAAATTGGGGCGAACGGGGGTCATCCTTTTCAGACAATACCCCTCCTGATGCACAAACCTTGATGAAGTCCGCCCCCTGGCGGAACATCGTCCGCGCTGCCTTGCTGCATTCTGCTATGCCGTCGCATATATGTCCATATTTGTTAAATTGGGGAGGCAGCATATGCAAATCGCCATGCCCTCCGGTTTGACTCAGCATTTGATAGGAGGTCTTAATTCGCGGCCCGTTGTATTCACCCTCTTTGATAAGGTTGCGCACATGCACCGCAATATGGCTTCCGACATCTCTAACACTCGTAACGCCAGCATTGATCATTTTCTTCGTATCATTCAGCGCCCGCCCCATCAGGATTTCTGATGGGGTAATCGAGGCCGCAACCATATTAGGTGTTCTTGCACCAACTAAATGCAGGTGAGCATCAATCAGCCCTGGCATAATAATCTTACCGTCAAGCTCCTCCACACGTGCCTCGGCTGCTACCGTAATTTCTGAGGCTTTTCCTGCTTGAACGATAACATCCTGTTGAACCAATACGCCTGCGTCCTCTATATATCTGCCTTTTCCATCAATCAAGGTTCCGCCTTTGAAGAAAATCGCAGACATTGGTACATCTCCTCCCTAAGAAAAATTTTCCGACATAGTGTTGGATAAAATGAATCTTAAGGATTATTATAAAATTGAAACGATAATCTACCACCATCAATATGATAGATTTTGTCGGAAAACGTACGGGTTCAGATCACTTGTCTGATAGATTTCAATATTTTCTACAGAGGAGACGAATATGTCCAATTCACAGAAAACAGAAGATCGAAGAATAAAGCGAACACGACGCATCATAAAGGAAGCATTCATCACCCTAATCGCCGAGAAGGGCTTGGAAGCTTTAACCGTACAGGACATTATTGCGAGGGCCGACATGAATCGCTCTACTTTTTATTATCATTTCCAGGATAAGCAAGACCTTCTGCAGCGAAGCATTCAAGAAATGATGAAGCAAGCGATGGAGGATGTCGAATTGCATCCAGCATCCGCAGACCAGTTCAAAGGTAAACAGGAACATTCCACTTATGATCCAACGCCAAAGTTCATTAGGTTGTTCCAGCATATTGATCGAAACCGCGATTTTTATAAAGTCATGCTGGAGCACGTTCCGGGGTTTATGTGGACTACGATCGAGATGATTAAGGAGAATATGAGTAAAGATCTTACCCTGCTCCAATCTGATCCCTCTAAATTGAAGGTTCATGACGCATTTCTCATCAATTACTCTGCAGGGGCTTATATGATGGTCATCAAGGCATGGCTGGATCAGGAGTTGCCGTTCTCCGTAGATTATATGGCCAAGCAGCTCACGCAAATTATGCGTAACGGAATGTATGCCGTTGCAGGCATACAAGTATGACACGAAAAAAACGTGTCATACTTCCTTTACGATTGATACAGCAAATGCTCAGTCAGCAATCTTCATACGGTTATCAAGCTGTTCCAGCACCGTTGGCCATGCTTGCTCATGCTGATTCTTGGATGCCTCATCTGGAAATCCAGCATGCGTTAGGCGGAGCTTCGTTCCGTCAGCAGAGGGAAGCAATGTTACGGTAACGACAGTCTCAGCTCCCTTTGTCCCCCCATTCCCCGTCACCCATGTCAATTCAACTAACCGATCATGTTCGAGGCGGAGAAATCTACCGTAATGCGGATGCCGCTGGGCCTCGTGCTTCGTGTCAGGGCGGTATACCGTTTCAAAATAAAAAACCGTATTCACCTCACCCATCATCATTACGGTTCCCGGTTCCGCGAACCAGCGATCGAACCAGCGTGTCCATGCTTTGTATAGAACAGCTGGAGGAGTCTCCATCTCTCGTTCCACTGTGAGCTGATAAGGTCTTAATGAAAGATCAGGGATTGCAATCGGTTCTGTCATTGTGGAATCCATCCTTTCTTATTCCCGTGTTAGATACCCGCTTCATATATCTTTCCCATTTCATCCCTCAAAGAACCCTTCCCTTTCTCTTTCTCTCTTGCAAACAATCTCCTGTATTACCATGCCTACTCTATAACTCTATGGACAGTAAAAAATATAGATAAAATTTAATATGATTGAATTTCACTTCCATGTATAATGAATCGTGAAACGACAATAATGCTAGTATGCAAAAGAACCGTTAGACTTCAGAACCAACAACTGCTAAGGAGTGAAGCCAACCATGTCCATCCATCCATATCTCAACTTCAACGGCAACTGCCGTGAGGTAGTCGAGTACTACGCCGAAGTGTTCGGGCTAGACAAGCCTCATATTATGACATTTGGGGACACACCGTCAGATCCATCCCATCCTCTTCCCGAGGAGGCCAAACATTTGGTCATGCATGCAAGACTGAACATTCAAGGAACGATCGTGATGTTTTCTGATGTATTTCCGGGCATGCCATACCAAGCAG
Organism: Paenibacillus sp. NAIST15-1; assembly: GCF_001894745.1. Taxonomy (GTDB): domain Bacteria; phylum Bacillota; class Bacilli; order Paenibacillales; family Paenibacillaceae; genus Paenibacillus_B; species Paenibacillus_B suaedae. The sequence continues at coordinate 54,725 of NZ_BBYF01000007.1, read as the reverse complement.
GCACTAATATCACTCTTTCTATTGTTGACACAGATGTCGATAAATTGACATCCATCTTCAACAAGCTCAAGGAAGGTGGACAAGTTGGCATGGAGCTCCAAGAAACGTTTTGGAGCAAAGCCTACGGTAACTTGACGGATAAATTCGGTATTCAATGGCAAATCAATCACGATAATGGCGACTTTTCAAGTTAAATACAACCAACAAACACTACATGATAAAAGGATGTACGCCACTTCGATTACGAAGGATGGCTGCATCCTTCTTCCTTGTTTATGAACCATAATGACCTCCCATCCCGTTCCAAAGTACAACCTGAAAGTTAATGCGGTTTAATTAATTTTTATAATGGCATGCGCAATCTAATTAAAATATTTCGTTCACACATTGGTCACACTTTCAAGTATGATAGAAACAAACAACAACAACAATAATATTTCAACAGCATTTTCTTCTATATTTCGACCACGAATACCTGTTCATGAAATCCACCCGTTTGCTGGACAATGTCCACGATTCCTTCATTTTGGGACTAAGTATGTTGCTTTGTATATGAACTCTTCCGAGTTTATATAATAGAGTTGCTAGAAGCTGTATCCATAGCGTCATCTAGGAGCTCCACTCTTTTATTTTGACAACTTCATATGGAAAGGAGGCCGACTTTAAGTTTAAAGGGTTTAACATTTCATTTGAATTGTTTTCATGACATCCCATTATTCTTAGGAGGTTGATAGTGTGAATCAACTGCGTCTTTCCAACCCAATAACAACGAAGTTGCTTGTCGGTCTTGGTGCAATGCTCGTAACGGTTATCTGTATGGTGCTCTTTGCTGATAAAGCGTTTGGACATGGTTATATCGAAGGCCCTGCCAGCAGAGCTGCATTGTGTAAATCCGGTCAGAATACAAACTGCGGAGCGATTCAGTATGAACCACAAAGCTTGGAAGCACCGAAGGGGTTTCCTAATGCTGGACCTGCTGACGGCAAAATTGCAAGCGCTAACGGAGCCTTCCCTGAACTGGATGAGCAATCCGCAACTCGCTGGACTAAAGTCAACATCAATGCTGGACAAAACACGTTCAATTGGAAACTAACTGCAGCTCATGCAACATCAAGCTGGAAATACTATATTACAAAAGAAAATTGGAATCCTAATGCAAAGCTGACACGCGACTCCTTCGATCTAACACCATTCTGCTCCGTTAATTATGGTGGCGTACGTCCTCCATCGACGTATTCGGATACTTGTAATGTACCAGCTCGCACTGGCTATCATGTTATCCTTGCAGTGTGGGAAATTGCAGATACTCCAAACGCATTCTACAATGTACTCGACGTGAACTTTAGCGGAACGAACCCTGGCGACAACCAAGCTCCTACTGCACCTGCTAACCTGGCAGTGACTGCAACAACAGCAACAAGCGTGTCCTTGAAATGGGATGCTTCTAGTGATAACGTTGGTGTAACCGGTTACAACGTGTACAATGGCAACTCCCTTGTTGGCAACGTACCGGGATCCACACTAACGTATACTGTAAGCGGTCTCACATCCAATACTGCATATACATTTAGTGTGAAAGCGGTAGATGCTGCTGGCAACCAATCAGCTGCTAGCAATGTAGTAAGCGTTACCACACCTACAGTACCTGTTGATAATGACCCTCCAACTGCACCAACTGGCTTGCATGTAATGGGTACACCGACATCTACTTCGGTATCGCTGATGTGGAGCCCTTCCACTGATAATGTTGGCGTTGCTGGCTACCGCGTTTATCGTGGAACGACATTAGTTGCAACTGTATCCGGCACAACAACAGACTATGTGGTTACTGGCCTCAGCCCGAAGACAGCGTACACATTCACTGTCCGTGCATTTGACGCTGCTGGGAATGTCTCTGCAGACAGCAATGCAGTATCCGCTACAACTGCTGATGCACCTGCAGTAGCTGCTTGGGTAGAAAATAAATCCTATGCAGTGGGCGACAAAGTTACTTACAATGGCACGGTATACGAGTGCCTCCAGCCGCACACATCATTAGCTGGCTGGGAGCCTACTAACGTTCCAGCATTATGGGCTGTTAAATAAGATACAAGATATAAGATATTTCCCCCTTCCAAATAACAAGAAGAGTCGTCCATGTAATTCCCCGGACGACTCTTCTTTATTGATTGCGATTTAGATAATAATCCTTCATCTCATCAAGCGGTATAAATCATGATCTCATCTGCTCTTAGAATGACACGTCCGTCCACTGAAGCCTCGCCTTTGCCAATTGTGAATCCCTTTTTGCTCCGCAGTACTTCATAGCTGAGCTCTAGCTTGTCCCCTGCATATGCGCTCCCCATTGATTCCACACCTTTCAATGAAGATAAGAAGCCAAGACTACCCTGCTGACTCTGGACAGCTGTAAAAGCTCCTAGCTGGGCAAGTGCTTCAATAATAAGCGAATCCGGCATGAAAGTTGACGCACCCGACATAAACCATTCATTGTGAGAAATGAGTTTATATCCGTTCGCGGACGTACCCGGTTCAATCTGAGTGACGCGATCAATCATGAGAAATGGGTAACGATGCGGCAATATATCCATCACTTCTTGAATGTTCAACGTATCAGCTCCTAGATATCATTCATCTATATTTTCACCAATTATTTCATATAAGGATGTTGCTGTAAAGAAGCTATTTCCACGTAATCCCAGCCGCTTAGCTTCTCATTCATTTTACTTCTTTTTGAAATAAGTCTTGAATTTTCTTGTTACTTTGTAAAAAAACTGTTTGCTTTCCGGCCAGATAAGGCCAAGTAAATAACCAATAACCCCTCCGACAATGGCCGGAACCAACCAGCCAATTCCCTGATTGTACAGCGGGAGCATCTTCAACCACGACAGAATCGTGTCGAACTGAATATCAGCTTGCTTCAATCCGTCGAATATACTGATGATGAACGTACCGACCAGTGCACCGACATATACCGATTGACGACCGCCGAACAAGCGATGTGACAGTGATAAAATGATCAATACAATGGATACGGGATAAATGATAAGCAAAATTGGGATTGAAATCGAAATGATCTTATTCAAGCCTAGATTCGCCACCAATAACCCCAGCACGCAAATGATAAATGCAATTTGGTTGTAAGTAAATCGGCCAAGTAGTGTTGAGAAATACTGACTGCATGCGGACACCAATCCGATGCAGGTCGTAAGACAAGCAAGCGTGACAATGGCAGCCAGCAATATTAATCCAGCTTCCCCGAACAACTGCTGTACGATTTGCGTTAGCAGCTGTCCTCCATTGGCCGCATAACCGAGTCCAGTCACACTTGTAACTCCCAAAAACCCGAGTGCTGCATAAACCAAGGACAGTCCAACACCTGCGATGATGGCTGCTTGTATAGCCGCTCTTGTAATCGTTCGCTTGTCTTGGACTCCTTGATCACGAATGGCATTAATAACAATAATGCCGAAGGCCAATGCTGCTATCGTATCCATTGTTAGGTAGCCTTCCATAAACCCTTTGAATCCTGGTGAAACCGCATATTCCTTGATAGCAGGCTGTGCTTCGCCGAGCGGTCCCATCATGGCAGCAATGAATAATATCGTAATCGAAATCAGCAGCAATGGTGTTAGGATATTGCCAACCCGCACTACGAGCTTGGATGGATTTAGACATAACCAATAAACAACACAGAAAAAGACGAGTGTGTACACGAACAAAACCCAACTGCTTGATTGCAGTGACTCAGGTACAAAAGAGCGTACCCCCATTTCAAATGCAACGTTAGCAACCCGCGGTATTCCCATGGATGGCCCAATGGACAAGTAGACAACAACCGCAAACAAGATCCCAAACTTAGGATGTACTCTACTTGCTAAGTGCTGCATATCTCGTCCGGATAGTGCAATCGCAATTACCGTTAACAATGGCAGCCCAACACCAGTCAGGATAAACCCTGATATGGCATATATGAAGCTGTCTCCCGCCTGTTGTCCTAAAATTGGCGGGAATATTAGATTCCCCGCTCCGAAAAATAGCGAAAATAGCATAAGTCCCACGAAAAACACGTGGCTTCTCGGCAATGACTTCATCTTTCTGTTCCCCCTAGACGTCTAGTACATTTCTACAGCAGCATCCCCATACAACAAAAAAACCGTCCCTCGAAAGGGACGGATTCTATCCGCGTTACCACCCATATTCATGCAGCCTGATGATAGACATTCGCAATTGCCAATGCATCAATCTCTCCTGCTCCATGCAGCTCTCTTCGCAGCCACACTTGCTGCGATATCCGAATAACGGTGGATATTCCGGCGCAGCTTACTTACTCTCGTTCGGCCACGCTTCTCAGAGATGATGTTCAGTTATGCGCCGAACGTTGGCTTGCAGCACTTCACCAACTCTCTGTAGATCGGCATTCATAGCTTACTCGTTCTCTTCGTTGAAGTTTTCATTCTTCAAGTTGTTTTCTATTGTCACATGAGCCTGATCTCGATGTCAATGTACAATATATCACAGTAACGAATGATCATGTACACATTTACAATTAATTCTAGTTCTTCTTATTCGATAAACAGAGCAAAATCCGCCCAATTGTTGCGGACGGATTTGCTGGAATTCTTACTTGTAATTAGACATCACTTCGTATTGCCGTGCACCTATAATTGGTTCATAGACTTCAAATATCGATAGATGAGCATTGCTGCTTGCGCGCGAGTCGGAGTCTGATCGCTTCCAAATCGTCCGTTACCGATCCCTTGAATCCAGCCCTGCTCTACTGTAAAAGCAATAGCAGCTTGATTCGCCTGGTCTAGATGATCCGTATCTGTAAAATGGGACTTCGCGATGGTTGGCATTACTTTCGCAGTCTTCTGAGCAAGCAAAGCTACCATTTCAGCACGTGTAAACGGCTCTTTATCTGCCTTAACTGCCGACTTACCAACACCATTCACGAATCTTTCATTCTTCTTCATGGCAGCTTCTGTGCCTGCATGATGTGGCAACCGATCGAGCATCATGAGGAAATGTGACCGAGAGATAATTGCATTCGGCGTGTAGAGTCCCTTACCCGTTCCCTTTACAATTTGCTGTGCTGCCAGTACTTCAATTGCATCTTTGCCCCAGTGTTTTGCCAAATCCGCAAAGCTTGGAGCGTTCTCATACAACGCATACGTTCCCGTCTGTTCAACAGTCAAAGCAAGTCCTTCCGCATTATGAGTTGCCATTCCTGCAACACTCCATGTCCCCTGTGCATTTATCCGATACATAGCTGTCTTGCGCAAATCCCTCACTTTCGAAGCGTCCCCTCGAAGCAAGAGGATAACTGGCTGAGTCAATTTGCCGCTCTCGTTATGAATGGCAACAAGGCTGGATACGAGATTTCCCTGGTCGCCACTAGCACCTTCCCCTGTTCCTGCCTGACGCTCCGAACCCTTCTTGACGGATACAAGCAGCTTAAACTGATCTGCCGCAGCATAATCCGCCAAGGAGGCCGTTGGTATCTTCAATTCATATGCTGCTGAACGAATATGCAGTTCCTTCCCAGAAGCCAGAAGCTGCTTCATCATCGCTGCATGGAAAGTGATCGATACGTGAGTATAATCCTCGAATCGTACACTAGTAAGATCCATCTCAACTGCTGTACTAGCTTTACGCGTAAGCTGCTCACTCAGCCATTGCTCCAAGAGGGATACCTTAGCAGATTTAGAACCTGTCGCAGAAGCTGGCTGCTCTACCAGATACCCAATCGTTCGGTTATTAGCAATAACCGGTATCCGCTTATCCTTCTCAGGAATTGTTACGGGCGAACTGGATGATCCCCCGCCTGAAGAAATAGGAGGCTCATATGGATTAACATTTTTCTTACGCACCGTAACGGTTGCTTCTGCTTGTTTATCTTTATATCCAACTGTAATTGTTGCCGTGCCTTCGTTCCAACCTGTTACCCGTCCCTTATCATCTACCTTGGCAACTTGCTCATCTGAGGAATGGAACTGCAACGGCTCTGTAATTGGCGATAATTTAACTTCTCCATCTTCATATACGATCGCTGCAACAGACAGTGGTGCTGAATCTCTCACATGTATTGCAAGCTTATCAGGGTACACTGTAATGCCTTGGAGTTCAGGCTCCCTTCCATCGTCCCCGCGATGCACGGTTATCGTTGCTTGATCACTCCACTGTTGGTAGGTTACCTGAACGACCGACACCCCTTCACTCATGCCTGTAACACGACCAGCTTGATCTACCTCGGCAATTCGACTGTCTGACGAAGTAAATATCAAGCCTTCTGTTATTGGCATCGGTAGGAGGTTGCCATTCTCGTATACGGCCGCTGTTACAGTCAGCGTCGACTGTTCCCCCGCCTTCAGGGACACATCTCGCGGATGTACAGCGATCGATGTAATATCCCCATTTTGTACAGGTGCCTGATAGTTGATCGTAATCGTGGCCGACTTGCTTGTCGCTTGTCCATTCGTTTCTGCGACTGCATACAACTTGTTCGCTCCACGCTCCAATTCAGCTGATATCGCAAATTGTCCTTGCTGCACCGTTCCAGTTCCGACACGAACGTCTTGACGATATAAGTGAATCGTCGTTCCATCGGTTGGATATATTCCTTTCACAAAAATATGAGCATCTGTAACTGTGCTGCCTGACACTGGTTCAGTAATCACCGGTTCTTCCACAATCTTTGTAACCTTAGCCCGTATCATGTAATTGCCATCGCTGTTCCCTATCTTCTTCCACGAACCGCGATCCAATTTCCATGAACGCCCTGAAAAATTGCCAAGCTTCGTCATCGACAATCCTGGTACATTTGGCATGACACCGTCCTGAATGTAGGCTACATAGAAATCACCGTTGACAATAATCGGATTCGGTATCGTTACATCTGTCCACGAACCATCCAGCATTGCCTTGCCTTCATACGGACCGGCCACCATCTTGCCTGGAAGGCCATCAGGGCCGCTGGCATCATAGATGGCATACTTAAATTTCTCCCCGCCAGGATTCGGCCAGCCTTGATCCCAGAAGAAGAATCTTGCACCGGTTACTTGTGCAGGTCCGTCCGTTGTCATACGAACTGCAAACCCATTTCCAGTTACAAAGAATGCCTTGGCATTATCAGCCACGCCATCATCGTAATAGATTTCATCAGCTGATCCTTGGAAGCTATGAAGCGTATAAGAAACATGAGTCGTATCGTTACCTGTGATCTTAATGTTGTCTTGAACCGATAAGTAATTCAATGCGGATACCGATAGTTGATAGTCACCTTCGTAGGCTTCGAGTTCAAATTGTCCCTCTTCATTTGTTTCAACTGGTTCAACACGAACATCATTTAATAATCTGATTGTCGCATGCTTCACCGGCAACCCTGTTGCACGATCCGCTATCTTACCGGTAACCTTGCCTTTCGCCAATGGCTGTAAATGAACATTCATCACCGTATCTTGATTTTGCTCGATGACAATCGGTCGCTGCTCCGTCTTATAACCATAAGCCTCCACTTGCAGCGTATATGCACCAGGCGGATGCTTCAGTGTATAGCCTCCGGTTCCTGAATCAGAGCGTGTTGCCCGCTGCGATTGCACGACGCTGATGTCCGCCATTATCGGCATCCGGCCCGTATTTGACTGCTGCGTCACGGTCTGCAGTTGCTCATCCGGCTTCGCGGCATGATCACGCTTCGCTGATTTCAACATTTCTAAGGTAAAGAGTTCATTCCTTGCTCCCTGCGTGTCATCATTTGCTTTCCCTGCTTGTCCGGCAGCCGCCTGAGTAGAAGATGTCTTCGGTCTTGTCATCACCGGAGGGGTCTCCCTAACCTCCACATCATCAATGTACCAACCGAACTGGATCGATGGCTGCTTGCTCTCGAATCGGAAGCGTAATTTGATCTTCTCTCCCATGTAAGTATCAAGTCCAAGCTCTTCCAAATACCAGAACCTACGTGGATGATTCGTATCATACCCCTGCTTCGGATATTCAGCGAGCGGTTTCCATGTCGCTCCCTGATCCTTGCTTATCTCAACTGTTGCCTTATCTCCATCATCAATATCGTACCATTGTTGGAAATACAACGTCGCATGCTTCACCTGTGTTAAATCGATTTCAGGCGATACAAGGCTCTCATTCACATCGCCGCCATAAGGGCCATTCAAGTTCGTGCCCCATACATTCTTGCCCGAAACTGCCTTTTGCGGCCCACGAGTCGGATGCGGAACACCATGCTCCCATTCGTTTCCTTTCCCTTCAACAGTCCAGCCCTTATTATTGCCTTCGAAATCATCACTGAAAATTTCACTGCCGCCCGTAAATGTCCAAGATACAATATCCGAGTCTGAACTCATCGTATGACTGACAGTTCGCGCCTTTACCTTGTAATAATACGTCCCCTTCTGAGGGGCAGGCAGATCGGCAAAGTTATAGCCAGAGCTTGTGCCAATCTCGTCCCAATTCCCACTTAAATCCTTCGTACGATAAATGACATATTCCTTTAATGTCCCCGAAGGCGCCTTATCAAAATCAAGAATGACTTTGCCTGGTGCGTTGCTCCTAGTCTTAATTTTAGGGGGAAGCGGAATTGTCGAATCAGGGGCTTGGATTTTAATATCATCGATGTACCAGCCCTCGTCACTGCCAAAGTCTCCTCGTAAATTGAATACAACGTAGATTTGATCCCCTGCATATGGGGACAAGTCGATATATTCGGTTGTCCACGTGGTGTTGCGCATCGTAAAGGTTTTTACCCGTTCGAACGTGAAGTTCGATTTCTTGCTGCCGATAAACACTTCTGCCCGATCAAAGGAAGCGCTCCACCAATCGCCAAGCTTATACCAATGAGCAAAGGATAAAACAGCGTGTTTCGTATCCGTCAAGTCAATCACAGGCATTTCTACATAGCTGTTAGTTCCATTCGGGTAATTGCCATCCAGAACGGTTGCCATTACTTTGGTGCCAGAGAATGCTTTTTTCGGGCCGCTTGTTGGAACGCCCCATTGCCATACGCCTGATGCATCTCCGAATCCAAATCCTTCTATTGAGGTTTCGAAATCTTGCGTATAACCAACCTTGACTCCCTTCGATACCGTTATGGGATAGATGTCTGTCTTGGACGAGCTGCCTGCGAAATTTACTGCTTCTATATAATATTCAATACCATTCAACGACAGCTCTTGAACAGGGATAGCGCCCTCATATAAACCATTCATATGACTTCCGGAAGTTCGAAGCAGCGCGTGCTTACTCCAGCCGGTAGTCCCCTTCTCACGGACATAAAGGTTCACATCCGTTACACTGACATCGTCCTTCACACGTGCAAATATGTCCTTGTCCAATATATTGAACGTCAATACAATAGGCTCATGTTCAATCGTCGGAGTCCCCGCATTCACCCCATCGATCGTCACCTGACCAACAGCCTTTCCCAGCCCTGTGTTCTGGGTTGACACGGCATTGAGTGCATTAATAAGGCCTGAGCCATAGCCATTATTCGGCGATTGCGGGAAATCATCGTCGGTTAATGCGTCCGTAGTGGTTGTTACTATTTCCGCTATATCCTTCACCTTTAAGCTGCGATTTGCCTGCTTAATCAGTGCAGCCACGCCTGCTGTATGCGGACTTGCCATCGAGGTGCCGTTCATGAGCGCATATTGTCCGCCTGGTACCGCTGAACGAATATGTACACCTGGAGCAGATACTTCCGGCTTCATTTGTCCATATGGCGTCGGCCCTTGCAGCGAGAAATCTGCCAGCTTGTTGTTCATGTCAACCGCACCCGTGGCGAATGATTCAGGGTAATTGCCCGGTGCTGCAATAGAGCCTGGACCGCCATTGTTCTCCGGAGGATGCGTATTTCCTGCTGAGAATGCCGGGAAGATATCGGCTGCGATCCATGCCTTCACGATATCTTGGAAGAACTCATTCTTGCCAGCAGGTACGTTCCCCCATGAATTATTCACGACATCGGGCGCAAGTTCGGGATGCTTCACTCCGTGCTTGTCCGTAGGTGCAAGAATCCACTCCCCCGCCTTAATGAGATCTGCATCTGTCGTTTGTCCATTCGAATCGAACACACGAGCCGCTATCCACTTCGCATTGGGGGCTACCCCAATCTTGTTGCTGCCATCCTTCTCAGAGCCTACCATTGTGCCCATAACGTGCGTACCATGACCGCTTCCATCCGTAGGCAGCTTCTTCCTCTCGATTGTGGCGTCGAACCAGCTTAGCTCTGGGTCCACAATGTCACCATTTTGATTCAGACCTCTCCATTTATGCTGCAGTGCCGGATGGGTTCCATCTACACCGGAGTCCATGTTGGCAACCACAACGCCTGTTCCATCGAAGCCAAGCTCCCACGCCTGAGCTGCGTTAATATTGCGCAAGTTCCACGGAACTTCTTGATTGCCAGCAGCAGATTGTGCTCCCGTTAGCTTCGACTTCGACACGATTTCAGATTGAAGCGTATATGTATGGTTTGGCAGAATCTTCTCGATTTCATCACGGGCTGCGAGCTTCTCCATGGCCGCCTTCGTACTGGTTACCGCAATCGCATTCACAATGTAATACGGATGGAATTCACGCACATCCCCAGCGGACTCCATTTGACGGAGCTGCTGAATAATGCCTGATTGCGACTGGTCTGCCGTGCTCATTAGCGAGTTCACAATGAAGTTGCGCACCGTGCGTGTCTGCTTCGCTGATGATTCTCCCTTCTGCTTAGACCATTGCAGCGCATGCTGTGAGATGGCTTTCATATCCGGCTGTTCCTTTAACTTGATGATGTACGTCTCAACCCCGTCAGACTGAAAAGCTTGCAACAGCTTGGGATCGATAACTTGGTGACCACCGTCCGATGGCTTCGAATCCATAACTTTCTCATCGTACGCCATCGATGCATTAGACAGTACAGTAGACGCGGATGAATCAACTGATGTACCAACTGCGGCATACGTAAACGCCGGCGATGTAAGGACTAGAATACATACGAGTAATGATGCAATCCAACTTTTCAACCATGATTTCACCTGCAAAATCAGTTCCTCCTCGTTATCTCTCAATCTAGCATGTCGGTTCAACTTCTTCTTTTTTGGGACATCTTGTAATCTATCATATTTGTTTCCCTGTTACAATAGTTTTGTATTAGTGCAAAAAATGTTGTAAATTGTTGCATCCTCAGAAAAATGTGGTCATTTCGTCATGTCTATACCAAAAAAGACCCAGCATCGCGGCGTTTACCTCGATACTGAGTCTTAGAATTGTCAATCAAATTGTAGGATGTTCGTTATCTGATTTTCTTACCGATGTATAACAAATGGGTTCCTGTTCCTAGCAGCGAAGGATCTGCAGCAGTATCATATAGCAACTGATAGAGTCTTTCGAGCTCTTGTTCGCCACGGCTCGACCAATATTGCCACTGCTCCGGTGTTAAATTTCCTCCAAGCCCAGAGGAGCTGATCAACTGGATCCCTTCAAATCCATGTTCACGCATGAATGGCATAATCTCTTCTACCTTGTAAAAGTATGCGCCCGTAAATCTGCCTTTATCTGAATGATTGAATATTCCGGTATGTAAAAAATCTTGTAATGCCTCTACGTTATCAAGCGGCTTCCAATTCTGTGGAAACTTAAGAGAGAGAAGGGTGTGTACAAGGCGTGGTCGGAATGCAACAAAGACGATACCTCCCGGTTTTGTTACACGGTATAATTCTTCTGCGGCGGCTGCCCGCTCCTCTTCCTCCTGCAAATGATACAATGGCCCTAACATGAGAGCTGCATCATATTGTTCATTCGGTAGCATATGCAGTTTCCTAGCGTCTGCGGCATAGAATCCGCGAAATTGTGCAGTAAGATCAAGCTCAGCAGCCTTATTCTCTGCAAAATCAACAGAGGCAGGTGTTAGATCAGTTAAGGTGACCTGATAACCAGAGCGAGCCAATTCCATCGCGTACCGCCCAGGTCCGGCACCATTATCCAGAACCTCCCCTTGTGATGGAAGATACCGCTTCATGTAATGCCAATTGATGCGAAATTCTAAGCTCTCCCTCTCCAATCTTCCCCACTCGTCAAATCCTGTGTAATAATCAACGATTTCTTGCTGCATCTTAACCCCTCCTTTTATCCCAAACCATGATGTATGATTAAGCCCCTAATTGTGAGTCCCATACTCCTTGCAGCTTGCGCAAATAAACAATCTGTCCGGCGTGATAGGCAATATGAGCATTCATATTGATGAGCGTCGATTCCCAAGGTTCATCGGAACCAGGACGTGCAGGCTCTTCCATCTTGCTCTCGCTGGACGAAGTCAATTCCTGCTTCCACTGATCAAGAACAGAAGCGAACCGTTGCAGCAGCTCTGACCAATCCTCCTCGGTTCTATCAGACTTACCCAATCTAAAGGTTTCTTCATTTTCCATTGTCAGATCAGGGACTAGTTTTTGCTGAAAGCGAAGCAAGTAGCGTTCTTGCCAGAAGATCAAATGTTCGACAATCTCCCATATCGAGTGAACCTGATCATTCGGCTTCCATAGCGCCTGTGTTGCGGACAAGCCTTCCAACGATGTGAATAACGGAGCGAACCAGCCTTTTTCTAAGGTGCAGACGAGAAATTGATCGAGCAATATTTCTTTCCTGTTCATTTTCTTTCTCCTCCAAACACTATATTTATACTTGGGGCGTCGATTGCATTCGTTTACGAGCGCGCGATCTCCATTTGTATAACAACCAGGTCCATGCGGCAGATTCTGTGCTCTTATGCGCTGCTACATGATCTAAGAATATAAAGTCTGACGGCTCGACATGAATGCGAGCGAGCGGCTTTACTGAAGTGCAACTGGTCCATTCATCGAACGCGGCAGCTTTCTGTTCGGGGCCGTTGAACGTATCCTTGGACAGCAAATAAATCGTCCCACTCCTCCACGGGTGGATCCCATCACTAGTCGCAAAAACCGCCTCGGTCATGATCCCGTTGTACAACGTTTGCTGCTTCGTAAGCAGCTCATCGATTTCTGGATGATTCGACCCGTGTAGCAGCACGTTCTCCGCAGCAGCGATGTAACGTACAAACCGTTCTTTTGAATAAGAAGGAGCAATCCGCACGATGCCATCCCCATCAAGCGCTTCCTGATATGCCCGCTTGTATTCCCTCGTTTCTTCTTCTGAACAGCTTAGAGGCGCTGTTGTTCTAAGAAGTATGCGCAGCCCCAGTTCCGCAAGAATTATAAGCAAGGACACGATATCGATCCTCCTAAAAAATGCGATAATAACCTGCAACTCCATCTTTAATACCATATTTAACCACACCAATTACTAATGTGCAATCTTTATAATTCTCATTAAGATACAATGAGTGCTGCGTTCCCTCTTCAACAAGAATGTCGGATCATGCAGAGGGCATGCATGACATGATTTCGATATAAACACACAAAAAAAACGCCAGGCAATCTCGGCGTTTTCTGCGAAGGCTACATGATACGAGTTCACAACTACACGTTTGGTTGTCCTCTTCCTCATACAAGCAAGACAATCTTCTCTTCTATCGCTTGCTTCTCCTCTTCATTCCATACTACAGATATCTCAAATGTCCCTTCCTTGAAAAACAAAGAAAACTTTCGTTTGAACCAGGACTGCATTGGCAATTCCAACGCTTCCTCAATTGGCACCCACCCCAATTCCCCCTCAGGAGGATTCTTCAACAATTCTCCCTCATAGGAGGTAGCCAAATAATTGAATACCATGTACCGATAATTCGTAGAAGGAACGACATATTCGTCCAAGCCCTTATAGATCAGTCCACTCACTCGCAAACCTGTCTCCTCATAGACTTCTCGAATCGCTCCCTCTGTCAGACTTTCTGGAAATTCGACCTTGCCTCCCGGAGCCAAATATCCAGGAAAACCCTTACTGTCAGGACGATTCATCAAGAGTACTTGATCTCCATCCTGTACCATACACATTGTATACATACCATATGTAATTTCATTCGATGCAGTCATTTCTATCCCCCAACTTTCATGTAGAACAGATCATTAGAGTTCCGATCGTTAGTATCGTTGTTTATTGGCGGGAAGACCTTGTAGTTCATTCACCTGACGTTCCAACTTCTCGATTCTGACATGCAATTGAGAGGTGCGCTGCTTTGAGCGAACAATTAGAAGAACCACTCCGATCATCACTGCGACTAGAACAAGCAGGAACAGAATTCCTCCAACTATGTTCTCCCATACAAATGACAAATCTATATCCTCCAATTCACCATTTTTTGTTACACAGATTCAACTTGGGAGCTCGGTGCGACGCTTGCGAGTACAGCATTCAATTCCTTCTCCGCCATCGAGTCTAATCGTCCATCACTGCCTGTGAATTCCATATGCGAGGTAACATTGTTCGGTACGACCACACAGTAAGCTCCCGCTGCTTTGGCTGCGATCATGCCGTGCATCGAATCTTCGAACGCAACCGCTTCCGTGCCTTCAACATCAAGTTCACGCAGCGTCTTCTCATATAAATCTGGAGCAGGCTTGATACGTTCCACATCATCTGACGTGTTCACAACTTCAAAGTATGATCGAATATTGAACTTATTCAAATAGGATTCAACCCACACACGATTCGAGCTAGATGCAAGTCCGATACGTAATCCAGTACGCTTCGCTTCGGTTAGATACATCTCAACTCCAGGTCTCAAGCCCTTCCCTTCCATGATAATCGCGAACTGCGCATCCGCCTCCCGCTTGAATTCATCTCGATCTATCGGACGATTTGCATGTTCTACGATATAATCCAAAGGATCAAAGTGCTCGAAGGAAGCACCGACACACTGTCCCCATACTTCTATTTTCAAGTCTACTCCGTATGCAGCACTTACCTGTTTATACGACTCATACCATGCTGTTTCCGTATCGACAATCAAGCCATCAAAATCAAAAATTACTGCTTTAATCATTCGAATCCGCTCCTTCTACCATGCAGATGCCACAGCAATATGCACAGAATTGTTGTCGTTATAGTTGGTTGTCAAACACACGTTCTTCCTTCGACATGCGAGACTGCTTTTTCATCTTCTTCTGTTCTTCCTTACGCAGCGCATCGTTCACTTCTACCTCAATCTCGGTCAGTACCTCTTCCAGCTTCTTCGGCTTGGCTAACAGATTAAAACCTAGTGCACGCACCGTATTGATAGGCCCAGCTGGGAGCGCCCACCAGCCAAATACGAAGGTATACAGACTGAAGGCCATATTCAGAAGCGGTGTCAGATGATAACCCTTCACATAATAGCCCGTTTTCGTTCGATAGCTGAATATCCCGAAGGATAGACAGACCTCATACTGCACGAATTCGGATTCGTGATCAATTAGACATTGTTCATAGTTGGTTCCTTCTTGTCGAAGCTGCTCACGATTCAAGTACAACCAAATCACGAATTCATTACTCCGCTTCTGATCCTTGCGGAATACGATATACAGCAGAAGCATTACCGAGAGAACAATAGATTGAAATACGATATTGCGATAATCATGCCGAATGATGCTAGACACTAAAAAAATGGCAAAGAGCCCTGCTACAAGTAACAATACAAAGTGCATGAATGAATCTCCTGTTGACTAGTTAATCCATGATTTCTGATACCGAAAGTTCGTACCCAAGCTATTGGCTAATTGCTAATAAAATCAGAGATAGCACAATAAATGGGGTGGACATGATTAGAAACAAGGTTCCCCACCGTTCACGTTTCTGCCGCTCGTCCTTACTGCTCGTATGGTGGATATATCGTGCCTGATTCGGATCGGCAAACACGCCAAATAATAAGGCGCCTATTCCAATCAGGATTGCAGCTGTGAGGCCCAGCCATTTGCCAGCTGTGGTTAGGCTAGCTACACTTATTAAAATAAGTGTTAGGAGCAGACAGCTCCCACACGCGATGCCTAGCCACTTCATCTTCATGCTATCCCTCCTTCCTCAACCAATCCAGTTATCGCTCAATAACTTTCACAGCTATATTATACACGACCGCACACGATTACGAACCCTGTAATTCCCAATCCTCTTCCACTGTTACTCCATCTGCTCCGAATGCAAAGACCACAAGTACTTTTCGCTTGTGGCCTTCATTACTACTTCAATTGAAGGCTTACAAGGCAGTATCGTCAACCTTGTTCAACCAGTTCTCAATGTCCCCGATCACTGAAGCAATACAGCCATCTTCGAATGGTGAGATCAGTCCCGCTACTTGTACCAAACCTGTGAAGGATTGACTTCCTCCTGCACGGCACAGCTTCAAATAGTCTGCCCAAGCGGACTTCCAATCTTCATTCATGCGCTTCCAGAATTGGAATGCACACAATTGTGCCAATGTGTAATCGATATAGTAGAATGGCGATTGATAAATATGTCCTTGCTTCTGCCAGAATCCGCCGCGCTCCAAGTAATCATTGCCTTCATAGTCTCTGTGCGGCAAGTACTTCTTCTCGATGTCGCGCCAAGCAGCCTTGCGCTCCGCAGGTGTTGCTTCCGGATTGCTGTATACGAAATGCTGGAACTCATCTCCAGATACACCGTGTGGAATGAACTGCAATCCGCCCGCCAAATGAGCGAACTTATACTTTTCTGTATCTTCTTGGAAGAACAGCTCCATCCAAGGCCACGTGAAGAATTCCATGCTCATCGAATGAATTTCTCCCGCTTCATAAGTTGGCCAATTATATTCCGGAACCTCGAAATGACGACTCTCGTACACTTGGAACGCATGGCCCGCTTCGTGTGTCAATACGTCGATATCATGAGACGTACCATTGAAGTTGGAGAAGATAAACGGCACGCCAAACTCACTTAAGAATGTGCAATAACCGCCGATTTGCTTACCCTTCTTGCTCACAAGATCCATCAGCTCGTTCTCACACATTAAAGTGAAGAACTCGTTCATCTCCGGAGACAGTTCTTGATACATCTTCGCTCCGTTCTCAACGATCCATTCTGGATCGCCCTTCGGTGCTGCATTGCCTGTCTTGAATTTGAAGGATTCGTCATAGTAGTACATTTGATCAACGCCGATCCGCTTGCGTTGGCGCTCTATCAGCTTCATTGCAGCTGGCACGATATGTTCCAGCACCTGTGCTCTGAAATTCGCGACCATGTTCGCATCATAATCCGTACGGCACATCCGGTCATATCCAAGCTGAACAAAATTCTCGTAGCCAAGCTTCTTTGCAATTTTCGTACGTACTTTCACCAGATCATCATAAATGCGATCGAACTTCGCTTCGTTTTCCGCCATGAATCCGAACCTCGCCTCAGATGCACGCTTACGCATGTCACGATCTGTAGACAGCTCGAATGGTGTCAATTGTGCCAGTGTACGCTCTTCTCCTTCGAATGGGATTTTGGCAGAAGCGATCAATTGAGAATGTTCGGTTGACAGCTTGTTCTCCAGCTGCAAGTCTTTAATTATTTCAGGGCTGAACGACTTGAGCATTTTCTCAGCCAACTGGAACAGCTGAATGCCCCATTTCTGTTCAAGTTCTGGTCTGAACTTCGAATTCACAAGCGCCCGATAGTAGTCTGTTATGTATTCTTGGATTACTGGAACTACCTCGTCCATGTATTCCTGCTCGGCTTTGTAGAATTCATCATTCGTATCGATCGAATGGCGAATAGATACCATTTGCACCTGTGTATCGAATTCATTGCGAAGCTTGTTAATGTCAGACATGATGTCATCCTGCTGCTCGAAGCTTTCTGCAGCTTCAAAGGAACGGATCAGTCGTTTCATTTGCTGTTCAATTTGTTTCGCATCCGGTCGGACATATGCGTATTCACTAAACTTCATCTTCCTATGCATCCTCTCTATTAGATAATCCATAGATTATTTTGGTGGGGAATATTGTAGAAAATAGAAGCTGGCTGCACCCACATGAAGTTCCAAATTGCAAATCAGTACGATTTGCTTACAATGCCGCATCATCGACACTATTCAACCAGTTCTCGATATCACCGATAACTGAAGCAATACAGCCATTCTCGAATGGTGAAATTAAGCCGGCTACTTGAAGCAAGCCTGTGAAGGATTGACTTCCGCCTGCACGGCACAACTTCAAATAATCTGCCCAAGCGGATGTAAAATCTTCATTCATGCGCTTCCAGAATTGGAGAGCACACAACTGTGCCAATGCGTAGTCGATATAGTAGAATGGCCTTCGATAGATATGGTCTTGCCTCTGCCAAAGACCGCCACGCTCCAAGTAATCATTATCCTCATGATTCCAGTACGGCAAGTACTTCTTCTCGATCTCGCGCCATGCTGCCTTACGCTCTGCAGGCGTTGCTTCTGGATTGCTGTATACAAAGTGTTGGAATTCATCTACGGATACACCGTATGGCATGATCAACAGCGCTCCAGACAAGTGAGCGAACTTGTACTTCTCTGTATCTTCCTTGAAGAACAGCTCCATCCAAGGCCATGTGAAGAACTCCATGCTCATGGAATGAATTTCTGCTGCTTCATAAGTTGGCCAGTTATATTCAAGTACTTCCAAATGACGGCTCTCGTACTTTTGGAACGCATGGCCCGCTTCGTGCGTCAATACGTCGATATCATGGGACGTGCCATTGAAGTTGGAGAAGATAAACGGCGCGCCATACTCACTCAAGTACGCACAGTAACCGCCGCTTCGCTTGCCCTTCTTGCTGACAAGATCCATCAGCTCGTTCTCACGCATGAAAGTGAAGAACTCATTCATCTCCGGAGACAGTTCCTGATACATCTTCGCCCCGTTCTCAACGATCCATTCTGGATCGCCCTTCGGTGCTGCATTGCCTGTCTTGAAGTCGAATGCTTGGTCATAGTAGTACATTTGATCAATGCCGATCCGATTGCGCTGGCGCTCCTTCAACTTCACAGCGGCTGGCACGATATGTTCCAGCACCTGTGCTCTGAAATTCGCGACCATGTTCGCATCATAATCCGTACGGTACATGCGGTCATAGCCAAGCTGAACATAATTCTCGTAGCCCAGCTTCTTCGCAATCTTCGTACGTACTTTGACCAGATCATCGTAAATACGGTCGAACTTCTCTTCATTCACTGCCATGAAACCGTAATACGCGTCAGACGCACGCTTGCGCATGTCACGATCCGTTGACTGCTGGAACGGTGCCAATTGGGCTAATGTACGCTCTTCCCCTTCAAATGAGATTTTAGCAGAAGCGATTATTTGAGCATATTCGGTTGAGAGCTTGTTCTCCAGCTGCAAGTCTTCAATAATTTCTGGGCTGAACGTCTTGAGCATCTTCTCAGCCACCTGGAACAGTTGAATGCCACATTTCTGTTCAAGTTCCGCTCTGAACTTCGAATTCACAAGCGCCCGATAGTAGTCTGTTGTGTATTCTTGGATCACTGGACCTACCTCGTTCATGTATTCCTTCTCAGCTTTGTAGAATTCATCATTCATGTCGATCGAATGGCGAATGGATACCAATATCGCCTGTGTATCGAATACACTGTGAAGCTTGTTAATGTCGGACATGATGTCATCCTGCTGCTCGAAGCTTTCTGCAGCTTCAAAGGAACGGATCAGTCGTTTCATTTGCTGTTCAATTTGTTTCGCATCCGGTCGGACATATGCGTATTCACTAAACTTCATCTTCTTATGCACCCTCTCTATTAGATGATCCATAGATTATTTTGGTGGGAAATATTTTAGAAAATAGAAGCCGGCTGCACCCACATGAAGTTCCGAAACACTTTAGCTTTATTCTACCCGCCTTTTAATTGCCATACATGGAAGAAGTAAAAAAACTATCTACCACCCCCTCTCCTCTCCCCTAATATTAACAGTACATCAATTTGCAATAAACGGAGAACAGCAAAAATTTGACCTTATGCAAAGACCACAAGCACGACTCGTGCTTGTGGTCCAAATGTTCATATCAGTTGCTATTCAATACTGATTGCTTACAATGCCGAATCATCGACACCATTCAACCAGTTTTCAATGTCCCCGATCACCGAAGCAATACAGCCATCTTCGAATGGTGAGATCAGTCCCGCTACTTGTACCAAGCCTGTGAAGGATTGACTTCCTCCTGCACGGCACAGCTTCAGATAGTCTGCCCAAGCGGACTTCCAATCTTCATTCATGCGCTTCCAGAATTGGAATGCACACAATTGTGCCAATGTGTAATCGATATAATAGAATGGCGACTGATAGATATGGCCTTGCTTCTGCCAGAATCCGCCGCGCTCCAAGTAATCATTGCCTTCATAGTCTCTGTGTGGCAAGTACTTCTTCTCGATGTCGCGCCAAGCAGCCTTGCGCTCCGCAGGTGTTGCTTCCGGATTGCTGTATACAAAGTGCTGGAATTCATCCACCGTTACTCCGTATGGGATGAACAACAGCGCGTCAGCCAAATGAGCAAACTTATACTTCTCCGTGTCTTCTTGGAAGAACAGCTCCATCCATGGCCATGTGAAGAACTCCATGCTCATCGAGTGAATTTCTGCAGCTTCATACGTTGGCCAGTTGTATTCTGGCACTTCGAAGTGACGGCTCTCGTACACTTGGAACGCATGGCCCGCTTCATGTGTCAAAACATCGATATCGCCGGATGTACCATTGAAGTTGGAGAAAATAAACGGTGCGCCATATTCACTCAAGAATGTACAGTACCCGCCGCTTTGCTTGCCTTTCTTACTGACAAGATCCATCAGCTCGTTCTCACGCATAAACGTAAAGAACTCATTCATCTCTGGCGACAATTCTTCATACATTTTAGCACCGTTCTGTACAATCCAATCTGGATCACCCTTCGGCGTCGCATTCCCTGTCTTGAAGTTAAACGACTCATCATAGTAGTACATTTGATCAACGCCGATCCGGTTGCCTTGACGCTCCTTCAGCTTCGTAGCTGCTGGCACGATATGTTCCAACACCTGCGCTCTGAAGTTCGCTACCATTTCCGCATTGTAATCGGTACGGCACATACGGTCGTATCCAAGCTGAACATAATTCTCGTAGCCCAGTTTCTTCGCAATCTTCGTACGCACCTTAACCAGATCATCATAAATGCGGTCGAACTTCGCTTCGTTCTCGGACATAAAGCCGAACTTCGCTTCAGAAGCACGCTTGCGCATAACGCGATCTGTGGACAACTCGAACGGTGTCAGCTGTGCCAGCGTGCGCTCTTCCCCTTCGAATAGAACTTTCGCAGAAGCAATCAATTGGGAATATTCTGTCGACAGCTTGTTCTCCAGCTGCAAGTCTTCAATGATCTCAGGGCTGAATGTCTTGAGCATCTTCTCTGCCAACTGGAACAGTTGAACGCCCCACTTCGCCTCGAGCTCCGCTCTATACTTCGAATTCACTAGCGCCCGATAATAGTCAGTTATGTATTCTTGGATAACGGGACCTACTTCATCCATATACTCTTGTTCTGCTTTGTAGAATTCGTCATTTGTATCGATCGAATGGCGAATGGATACCAACTGCGCTTGCGTATCGAATTCACTGCGGAGCTTGTTGATGTCTGACATGATGCGATCTTGCTGTTCGAAGCTTTCCGCAGCTTCAAAGGAACTAATCAATTGTTTAATTTGCTGCTCAATTAACTTCGCATCAGGTCGAACATATGTGTAATCACTAAATTTCATCTCATATGCACCCTCTCTATTAGATACTCCATAGATTATTATAACGGAAATGTTGTAAAAAATAACTATTTAAAAGTAAGAGAGTGTGCATATGCGCTAATAATTTTTGATAATTACGTTACAAGCTCAACAAATTCTTCTACGTTATGCTGAATATAATGATGGATGTGTTCAAGCGTCGCTGGTGCTTGCTTCTTGTACGCTTCATAAAGGTGAGATACCTTGCCGTAGAGTTCCTCATTTTGTTCCAAATCAGCAACGATCGCTTCGCGCCAAGATCGGTCTGGCTTGCGATTGTATGACTCCACTAACGCTTCTACTTGGTCATACAAGCGAAGCATGCCTTCATCCTCAAATTGCCGCATGCCCTTCTTCAAAGCCTGCCACGCCCGTAGATCACCTACAAAATAAGAGGAAAACCAATAAAACTCATCGATAGATTCAGTATGCTTATGAAACACAAAAAACATAAACAGCGCCTTTTGACCCTCGGTCAACTTAGCATACACCTGTGACTTCTCAATAGGGTCCTTGCCCTTGATTCGCTCAATTATAGGCTCAATCATCTTCCAGCCCAGCGAGTCTTGTGCAATCGAACGATATACGTCCGTTTGCATTTTAATAATCATGACAATCAACCTCCTAGTTGTACTTGCTCATTAATGGCTCCCCATCTCGATCACTCAATATGAACAATCCTCCATCCTGGATTGCAAAATCCATCTGACCTGCCGGCACTTCGATCACTTCAATCAGCTGTCCCTGTGCATCACGCAGCTGCATGGTCATGGAATACGTAAATGACATTGACTTCACCGTCTTAGGTTCAGCCTCAGTCTCAGATTGTTCTTCTAGCTGAAATGAAGTCACTTCGATATTGCATTGCTGTTTCTTGGCTGTACCTAACGCAATGGCCAGAGTTCGGTTTCGATACAGTTGGTTATATGTCTCTCGGGTCAGGAAAGGCTTAATCCTCTCGTATCTCCCGAGGAGCTGATCCACATGTCCTGTAATTTGCGTATAATCAGGTACATCGTATTGTGCTTGCTTAAATGCTTCGGCCAACTTCGTATACTGCTGCCATTCTGTTGACGAGCAGCCGATTGTGGACAACATGACACAGAAACACAATACAGTCATCCATATGATCCTCATCCTGAAATTCATACCTCCAACTCACAAAACGAGGAATAACTATTACCTGCACGATGAATCAATCCATCGAAGCATCCGATGAACTTGGAAGATCAAGAATAGTTGGAGCACTGTCATGCACATATAAAAATGGAAAAATCACATGTTGTGGGCAAAATATCATTTCGTGTGTAAAGAAAGAACGAGTTGTTTGTTGTGGAAGTCTGAGGTGTGCTTCTTCACCTTTGCTTGCCTGTAAAGCGCATCATAGGGCAACAAAGACAAGTTTATTCTTCTATTGAGAACCATGTTCCGCTACTTCCTGCTTGTTACGGAGGGAATGAGTGAGAAGTGCAATGAAGTAACTGAACACAATCGTGAAAATAATCCCTAATAAATACGTGAATAGATTGAAGAAAGCAGAATTCATATACGGAGTGAGCAAATAATCCAATAAGGAATTGTCCGAAACATCATCAGGTACGCCCTCTCTCATAAACACAAAGCGCTGTACCAATCCTAATCCAATCGATATTCCAATGAGGAAAATGAGAAACCCGCTGTTGGACTTCTTATTACTCAACCGATTCATATAAACGAATCCTGATGCAGTACCAATGAGGGACAGCAACAAGAGGTAGAACGGAAGAAATAGGAGGATTGCAATCAATCCTATGTTGCCATTGCCTGATGTTCTGCCCGTTGAATGATAATGAATGGTCATCATATCAATGAGTTCAAGTTCGAGGAGCGTGACGACGAATAGGCATACAAAAACACCAAGCATAAGCTTCTGCTGCTTGGAGCCGGAGATGACCGCATTCCAAAAGTTTGACATCCGTACACCACCAGAGATTTATAATATATGCCATATTGTACCATTTATTTGTTATGCAGATCAACACCTCAATTATGCCTAATCGGTGAACTTTATTAGCCACCTTCCCAACAATTGTAGACTTCTTCCCAATATGAAAAAGAGAAGGAACAGTGCACTCCTTCTCCCTGCATCATCTTTAATTTTCACCTTTTTAGCTCGACCTCAGATCCGATTATAAAAGTTGTAAAAGTTCCCGAGCCCTGCCCTTGCTTACTTGTCACACTGATTCAAAAAGTCTCGAATCGTCTCATACAATCCTTGTTCTTCCGTCATCCTAATTCCATGCCCGGAGTGAGCGAAGGGCCGCACCGTCAGATCCGCGCACATCAACTTGTAACGATTCAGATCTTCTTCCGTAATCATTGAATCATCCAGCATACCATGCATAACTAGAACAGGCTGTGGAAGCATGATTTCAAGAGCAGCATATTCAGAATCACGATGAATTCCGATAATCGCTTCCTGCCGAATGTGCGGTAAGCGTTCGTGCGGAATGATGTATTCATGTAAGTATTCTTCGGCCCACGCTTCGCTCATGGCACGATGCTCAGGCGGATAATCATCAAGCAGCAGACTGCGTATATACGGCTTTGCTGCTCTCGCATACCCCAACGCATAGGATACTCCTCTTGAGTGGCTGTACATGTGATATTGAATCAATCCAGCGGTCTGTACAACCTTCTCGATATCGGCCACATGCTCCTCCAAGCCATATCCAGTGAGCGGTGTGTCACTATGTCCTCGTCCACGGAATGACAATGCCACACATCTTCGCGGAAGCAAGAATTCCATAAGTGCTTCAAATTCCTCCGCGGTCTCGGACAATCCCGGGCAAATAAGCAATGGGGTAATAGATGGATCTGCTTCATCCAACGTATCCAGAACATGTATGCCTACGCCATCGCTGCTGTTCGTCCGATACGATTTCATCGACATCCCCCTTTAATTGCGAAGTCATTGCAAGATCTCTTCCTTCTCTTGCGTCATTGCTTAATTCAATGGCTTAATAAAGCCATATGCCGCATCCTTCGTAAATCCAAGCTTCTCATAAAATTGATGCGCATCCGTTCTCCACGCACTTGATAAAAGAACGACACTCTGACAGTCGCTTTCTATGGCAATTTTCTCAATCGCATCTACGAGGAGTTGTCCAATGCCTTTTCGATGATAGCTCTTGCTTACGATCATATTTTCCAGCACCATGAACGGGCGACATTGACCTGTTAAGTCATAGCAGCGAATCCCCATTACGGAGCCGACAAGCTTGCCGGAATCATCTACTGCACCTATGAATGTATAGTCTGGGTTCGATTGCAGCGCAGTAAATCTTTCTCTTAGCCTTTCAATGTTCGTCTCACTGTCATCGAGCTCCGTATATAGCTCTGCCAACTCATCAAGTTGAGTTCGTGCAACTGTCTGTATATGTATCATGATTGATCCCCCTTTTCGCGATAGACAGATATATCCATTCTATAATCACTCTGACAAATCCTTCAACATATAAATTAAACGGGATACAAAAAGAGAAAGCGCCCTCTAAATGGGATGATCTCCACCAGAGGGCGCTTGCACATACTCACATACATGACGCGTGTAACAACTGCTCGCAGCTATTTCCACTTATAAGGTTGTCAAAATAACTGGACCATCCTTCGTAATCGCAATCGTATGCTCATATTGCGCCGACAAACCGCCGTCAGCTGTACGTGCAGTCCAACCGTCGCTGTCGAGCTTCACATGGTAGCGGCCCGTATTCAGCATCGGTTCGATCGTAATGACCATGCCTTCCTTCAAGCGAATGCCGCGATTTGGAGAACCATAGTGCGGTACTTGCGGCTCCTCATGCATATCCTTGCCTATACCATGGCCGATGAAGTCTCTTACTACCGAGAATCCATTCGCTTCTGCATAGGATTGAATCGCATGTCCGACATCTCCGAGTCGATTGCCTGAAACCGCCTGCTCGATGCCGAGATACAAGCATTTCTCCGTAACGGTGAGCAATTTGTCTGCCTGCTCCGATACTTCACCGACACGGTAGCTCCACGCTGAATCAGACAGAGCGCCATTCAAATTTACGACCATATCAATGGTTACGATATCGCCATCCTTCAATGGCTCTTTGTTCGGGAACCCGTGACAGATCACATCATTCACAGATGCGCATGTCGCAAACGGAAAGCCGTGATATCCCTTCTGTTCAGGCGTTGCACCATGCTTATGCAAATAGCGCTCCACGAACTGATCGATCTCATGTGTGGTCACGCCAGGCTTAATCATACCTGCGAGCTCTTGATGCACCTGCGCAAGCAGTCTCCCCGATTCGCGCATTGCATCGATTTCTTGCTGACTTTTCAAAATAATCATATTTCTACACCTCAATAGCTGCGTAATGACGTAATATATCTTATTGTACACCAAAACACATTGCTACCCGGTCATTTATCACAAAAAAATTCATTTTGGCATCAATTGGTGTCTTTTCGCGGTCTTTCCACTCCACTGTAACATGCTGCAAAATCGCATTTCTTAGCCTTATACAACATGGGAGGGTTGGTAGATAATCCTCCCCATATGAGCTTCCTACTCTTCTGGCTGCAAACTCTCAATGGCCGTAAAAAATACATCCATTAATTCCATTTCGAAGTTGTGCTGCACATAATCCGTAATTTCATGAAGTTCCTGTTCGGATTTGAATTCAAGCACAGGACGTCCTTCGCATTTCAAGACGGTACAGCTATACTTCTCTTTGACCTGCTCGATGATATAATCTTGACTGACTGGTGCAACTGATTTTCCACTCATGCTGTGACTTGCCCCCCTATTATCTTTGCCAAATGTTACATATGTATCATTTCTAGCAATCAGCAGCATGATTGTCTATGAAGTTAATCACAATCGATTCGAAGTAATTGTTCATAGGGATCGCCTTCAAGCTGAAGAAGGAGAGGGCAGCGTACCGATAAGGTGTACGGCTCTAAAACCTCCATAATATAACAAAAACTTACCCGCTGCCTAATGGCCCGCAGGTAAGTTCACATTATGAATACTTCATCCTTTATGCAGACGCACCAAGCTTCTTAGCGCACCGTTACATTGGACAAATCAGCCTTATAGCTCTTCAGCAGCGCATAAGTCAGCTTATCCATCGTCGCCCCGTCGAAAATCGTCTTCTTCACATCTGTCTTAAAGGACACATTGTTGAATACCGCATTGCGGAATGTTGTCTTTCGCAATCCAGCATAATCAAACACAACCCCATTGAATGTTAAGTTGTCGAAGCTGACGCCAGAGAAATCAGAGGACTTGAACGTGGTATTCTCGAAGATACAATCTGTGAAAATCGCTTTTCTCGCGCTTGACTTCACAATTTGCGCACCTGACAAATTTGCCCCTGTAAAGTTGACCTGATCCAAGCTGCTGCACTTGAAAGAACTGTTCGTTAAATCAGAATAGCTGAAATCCGATCCTTTCAAATTGCTGTAATTGAACTGTCCATCATGAACAGAAGTCGATTTGAAATCAGAGTTTTCCAAATTGCTTTTCGAAAAGTCCATCCCCACCTTCTGCTGCAGCTGAACCGTTTGCGAATTAATACTCTCAATGAGTTCAGAAATCTCACCAATCGATTCAATCGTTAGAAGATAAGCTGCCTCATCATCATAACCCTCCTTCTTCAAATCGCTCAGCTTCTCCTGTAAATCATACAGCAGTTCTTCCTTCAGTTCCTGGATCTGCTTCAAATCTTCATATGGGGAAAAGACGCTGTCCAAGTATCGTCTTAGTCGCTCATTCATCGCATATTCCACCTTTCTTATATCAAAATATCTAATATTTTCTTCGCATATTCCCAATTCTGCTTATTGTCTGCATACGTGACGCGCCCTTTGTCCGTAATGCGATAATACTTCCGTCTACCGCCATGCGTCTCGTCGCCCCAATAGGAAGTAATGTTTCCTTCTGACTCCAGCCGCTTCAGACTGGAATACATTGTGGCTTCCTTCAGCTCGTATTGCCCGTCTGATCCACTGTGCACCAGCTTGCATATTTCATAACCGTATTTATCTCCGCTCATCAGCAGCTTCAAAATAATTGTATCCGTATGGCCGCGCAGCAAATCGGAAGACAGCTTCGCATTCATGCAAGGATCACCTCCTCAATAACAATATAGATCAAAGTACTGTGACAGTCAAGGTACTATTATTATCATTGCAAATTACCCTCACACAACCACCTGCTGGAAGTGGTCCAAGTACCCTAATCGAACAAAACAAAAAGCCTGATTCGAAACGCATTCATGCGTGAATCAGGCTTCAAAATCTAATTCATTTTATCATACAAATATACAAGTATGATCAGCAATGCTGGTCAGCACATAAAATTAGATGCTATTCTCTGAATTGCGCCTTGTGCAGTCGGCTATACACGCCGCCTTCTGCAAGCAGTTCGTCATGACCACCCTGTTCTACAATTCCCTTATCGGTTACAACTACGATACGATCGGCATTCTTAATCGTTGCCAAGCGATGAGCGATAACTAGCGTTGTCCGTCCCTCCGACAATTCCGCTAGAGACTGCTGGATAGCTGCTTCCGTCTCCGTATCAAGTGCAGATGTTGCTTCGTCCAAGATAAGGATTGGCGGATTCTTCAAGAACATACGCGCAATGGCAAGGCGCTGCTTCTGACCTCCCGACAGCTTCACCCCACGCTCGCCAATTACTGTGTTCATGCCGTCCGGCTGATCACGAATGAAGTCATCCAGTCGCGCGCGCCGTGCTGCTTCCCAAATATCCTTATCGGAGGCTCCAAGACGCCCATATGAGATATTCTCACGAATGGTTCCAGCGAACAAGAAGACGTCCTGCTGCACGATGCCAATCTGCTTGCGCAGCGATTGCAGCTTCAAATCGCGAATATCAATGCCGTCTACCGTAATACTGCCTTCAAGCACATCGTAGAATCTCGGCAGTAAACTGCAGAGCGTCGTCTTGCCAGAGCCCGACGGCCCTACGAAGGCAACCGTCTCGCCGGCGTTGATGGCAACGTTAATGCCGCGCAGAACAGGACGATCCTGTTCGTAACCGAACGTAACATCTTGGAACCGAATATTGCCGCGCAGCATGCCCACATCCACTGCATCCGGCTTATCCTTCACGTCAGGCTCGGTGTCGATAATCTCTACATAGCGCTTGAATCCAGCGATTCCTTTCGGATAACTCTCGATCACGGTATTAATCTTCTGGATCGGGCCGAGGAATACGTTCGTCAGCAAAATAAACGCCAAAAACTCTCCGTAAGATAATTCCTTCTGAATGACAAACCATGTACCGCACAGCAGTACAAATACGGTTACAATACGCATCAAAATATAACTGATTGACGTATTCCACGCCATGATGCGATAAGATAACAGCTTCGTCTTGCGGAAGCGGCCGTTGTTCTCTGCGAACAACTCCTTCTCATGTGCCTCGTTAGCAAAGGCTTGAACAACGCGGATGCCGCCAATGCTGTCTTCTACGCGAGCATTGAAATCAGCAAGGTCTGTCATCATTCTCCGAAATGTCCCCATCATCTTCTTATTGAAATAGATCGTGATGGAACATAGTAACGGAACAACGACGAACGTCAACACGGCCAGCTTCCAGTTCAACCCTAGCATAAGACCAAATGCGCCGAGCAGTGTCATCACCGCAATGAATAAATCTTCCGGCCCATGGTGGGCTACCTCTCCGATTTCAAGGAGGTCATTTGACATGCGGGACATCAGCTGCCCTGTCTTATTGTTATCGAAGAAACGAAATGACAGCTTCTGCAGGTGCTCGAACATTTTCTTGCGCATATCTGTCTCAATGTTAATGCCGAGCATATGCCCCCAGTACGTGACGACAAAATGCAGCACCATATTAATCAAATAGATCACGAGCAGGCCAATGCAAGCCCATACGATCCACGTCCAGTTCCCCGTTGGCAGCAGCTTGTCCACAACCTGGTTCACTGCCAGCGGGAACCCGAGCTCAAGTAATGCGACGAATACCGCACAGGTAAAGTCTAAGAAGAACAGCCCCATGTAAGGACGATAATAGGAGAAAAACCTTCGCAGCAATCGATTCCCTCATTTCTCTATGTCAGTATAATCATAATCAACAATCTATGTCATTATATAGTATTGATAATGATTATCATAGAGAAAAATAAAAAAGACTCGAGTTCACTTCCCCGTGACCCCGAATCTTCAGAAATACATCGATATTATAATTGCGTTACCAATCAATTTACGCTGCTAGGCTCATTATCGAACAAATGGTTGCACTCATTCAGCAAATAAGTCATATACGCCAAGGCATCCCGCTTCCTCTCCCACTTCGAAGCATAGAGTGACTCCCCGATGCCTCGTCTTTCGTTGATCGATTCTTGCAGAATCTTATGCCACCGCACAGGAACTATGCGCAATGCATATTCCCCCGCTCCAGCCTTACTCACAATCGCTCTTTCACGGAACGTATACCATTGTCTGGTTACACCAAGTACACCCCATGCAACTTGAGCACGATTGAGCAGCAGGAAGGAATGAATAGACAAGAACGGTGTTGATCTCTGCATCCAATTCGCCCAATAGGTGTTCAAATTCTCATGCATATCAGACAAGAACAAGTTCATATCTAAGGGAATATCCAATTCAGCCACAGGCGGCCCAACGATTGCTAGGCCGTGATGCTTCATTTCATACCAGGTCACAGGATTGAGCTCGAAATAACCTGCTCGGTTCATCTTCCCATCACAATAATAGGGAAACGACGCAATTTCATGAGGCAACTTGCCTATATCCTCCCAAGTCAAGTAGATCCCGTTCATATTAGGCTTTGGAGCAAACCGCCTTACTTTCGCATGAATAATAGCCATTTGTCTGATCTCATCTGCATTCAGTCGTTCACGAGTGATCGCAATGAAGTCAATATCGCTTAATGATAACGAATAATCCCCTAACGCAATTGAGCCATAGAGATACAATCCCTCCAGCCAATCCTGCTTATATTCATCAATTAGCTTGATATATCGATTCAGAATAGCCTCAATCTCCGGTTGTATATTCACCAATGCTGTACGCTCCCTTGTATGTTACAAACTGCTCGGATACAAAATCATGGCCACGATAACCAGTGCAATCATTAGGCCAACTACGAAAGCTCCATAGCGGACACCACGTAAATGCTGTGTTTCTTTGTCATAGTGCTCTCCACGGCGAAACATACCATAGTACAATCCTAAGATCAATTCGAACAACATCTTCGTAAAGCTCTTCAACGTTCGCATCGGAAAAACACTCCCTATCTAATCAGATAAATGATCATTACCTCTTCTGACTAGTCTTGATGCAGCGCTTATTTCCTTTATGACATGGCGACATCCTTCTCTTTTAGCGAGCAATCGAAATAATCTCCTGTCACCTTACGCTTGCGAATGTTTGCAGTTGTCCCTGCTGATGTAATAAGCTTCGTCGAAACAGGGTCGAAATCCTGCAACACAAACTTACCCCCAGAAGCTAGCAAAGTGCTGTTCAAAAAGATGATTTATACATTATCTCTAAATAGTATTAGTTGAATATGGATTCATTCATTCCAAAAAAGTCATATGTGGCATCGTATCCTTGTAATAGTCCAAGCGATCCGCCAATTGACCGGAGTGGAATTCAAATCGGTGTCCGTCTGGGTCTGTGAAATAGATCGACCGCTTGTCCCGCTCATCACGCTCTCTTCCAGGCAGTATTCGGGCACCGTATTGTTGAAGCTTCGTCTTTATCTCATCAATATCATGTTCGTTTACGGTAAAAGCAATGTGGGTATACCTTTGTTAGTATTCATCGTTCATCCCGGAAATGTGTGATCATGCAAAATGCACAGGAGGCGAATCTAGCGATTCTCCTACCCTGTTAGGAGTTGCTGACAGTTATGTACGATTGCTATCTAATCGATCAGTTTGTGCTGGAATATACATGCGCTGAACCTCTATTGGCCCAGGCATAAAACCAAGATTGTAGTATACCGATTCCGCTGTATTCCCCTGCATCACATACAGTCTTAGAACAGGATAGTGCCCTTTCAAATTAGATAATGCCGTTTGAAGCATTCTTGTGGCAATCCCCTGCCCCGAATAGGAAGGATGCACGGCAATATTATAAATAGCTGGGTAACTTCCTTGCATGGACACGAGACATGCGCCTACCACTTCATTCGTATGACTATCGACAACGATCGTCGAGGCGTTCCTTACCAAGTCATTCGTGTAAGACACATATTCGCGGATATCCTCTTGATAGAATTGCATATCCGTCTGCTGTCTGCGAATGGCATCTATCGAACCTGCACCGGCAAAACTTCGATATAAGAGCTTCGCAATGTCATTCTCGTTCCGCAGTTGATTGATGCCATCCTGCTGGATCATTTCTGGCGTCTCCACAACAAAGTGATCTTCCCACTTGACTACAAAAGCTTCGGTTGGCCGCTGCATCCAGCGGCATCTGAATGCTGATGGCCAGAAGCCAGCTCTACCTAGCAGCTCAACCTGATCTGGCAGTACCTCGAATATAATAATATCCTTGCGTAGATCAGACCAGCTGATTAGCGCTTCCTTCAATAATAGCACGATGCGCCGTTCATCTCTGAATGGCGGGATGAAGAACAGCGTATACATGACATTGGGCGCTATCACTACCCCGCCGATGCGAGCTTCGCCTTCATAAATCCAGAAGGGATCTCGCCATCCTTCATATTCATATCCTTGATCCTTGAAAAAACCGTTATATTCTGCACTATAATACACAGAGCAGTATATTCCCCATTCGATCTTATCCGCCTTCAGCAGGTATACCTGTTCCGATAACGCATAGCGCTGCTGTTCAGGCTCCCATCGCGGGATCATTGCCATTATGCATCACCTTTCAGCTGTTAGGTCATTTCCCATCAAGTTGCATCTGCTCATATTCGTCCTTTAACACGCTCATCACGATAACATCCGAGTACTTTCCGTCCTTAAACATCTTCTGGCGGAGTCTCCCTTCCTCCTTGAAGCCACAGCTGATATAACAACGATGCGCCCGCTCATTGAATGCATACACCTCCAGCTCCAGCCGGTTCAAATTCAAGGAGTGGAATACAAACTTCTGCATCAGTCTAATCGCTTCCCTGCCATAACCGGCACCAAGCATATCTTTGCGGCCGATCACGATGCCAAGTACGGCGGAGCGATTTTTCCAGTCAATCTGATGCAAATCAATTTGACCGATATAATCCAACGATTGCCGATCAGCGATGACGAAGCCTTTCGATTTAGACGAACTGTCAATCATCATTTCTAGAAAGGCTTCCGTATCTTGTTCCGCATGCGGATACAAAAAAATATCACTCAGTGTATTCGTTATCTCCTCATCATTTGCCCATTTCCGAATCCATCCCAAATCTTCTCTGCGATATTCGCGTAATGTGATGCGGTTTCCATGTAAATATGGCATCAATTGCACCGTCCTCTCTTGAAAAAATTATTAGCTATTTCCTACCATTTATTTTTGCTATCATAACAATCAAGACCTAATCCATCAAGGTAATTTTCATTACAAGGTATTCTTTACTTCGACCACCTGTATACAGAGTGCCGTATCCACTCTTTGGAAACATCACACTAGGGTGCAACACTGCGATGGCTGCATACTGCATTAGCATAACGCAAGACTTTTCCTTAGAATCACTGCAACAGGAACCAGAGGTACACGTAAATGAAGAATTAGGGTACGGTGCAAACCTAAAACAACTTGGGGGTGCTACTCATTCAAACGGAAAAAGAAAATCCAGAAGCAAGTCTGCTATCTTCTAATAAGCTTATGAACATGCACGCTGAAGCCCTGTTTACGCATGATGACAAGATGCGGCTTCGATCGATTAACGAGCCGTGGCCTGGTGAGCGTCCAGCTCCTCGCTTTTTCTTAGGACGAACCATGGATGGCAAGACGATATGTAGATTTCGCCATGATGTTCCAAGCTCGGTAGTCGAACAACTGAAGTCATTAATTAAGGTTGAACCCGCAATTCGTGATATTCATGCAACACCGAAGCACTATGAATCCTATATGAGCCTCCTGCATGCTGAACAATTCACAATGGGGCCTTGTTACTATGTACCTGATACCAGCTTGGCGGATGCGAGTTCGGAGAAGCCAGTAACGATCACGCAAGAAAATATAACAAAATGGGATTACAGCGGATTCGAGTGGCTGGCCTCAGAAATCGAGTATGCACAGCCTTGCGTCGCAATCGTTCACCATGAGCAGATTGTATCGCTATGCCGGAGTGTTCGTATTTCTTGTCATGCCCATGAGGCTGGGCTAGAAACGCTTCACGACTTTCGTGGTAGAGGGTACGCAGCTCACGTAGTTGCAAGCTGGGCTCAAGCGGTCCGCAGGATCGGAGCCATCCCGTTATACAGCACGTTCTGTGACAACTTCTCTTCACAGCGTGTCGCCGCAAAAGCTAATTTGCCGATATACGGAGTCAACTTCACTATCTATAGCAGGTAAAAAAAAGCACCGAGGTTCGGTGCTTTTGGCTTTTCTTACACACTTCACAAATTCACTATCTCACGCCTGCTTCTTCATGTTGCTTGTACGTTGACGTTGACGAAGCGGGATATTGACGCCCAACACGCCGATTATGATGAGCCCAGCGCCAACGATATGATAGTACTGCAAGCTTTCGTTCAAGATCATGACACCTGCTCCCATCGTCACAACCGTCCCTAATTGCGTAAATACGCTTACCTTCACAGCCTCCAGCTTCGATAATGCATAGTTCGTCAAGTATGCGGTCATCAGAGAAGATAACACGCCCAAGTAGAGAATGGAGACTACGAACATCGGATCGAATAGCGGCTGCATCACATTCCATGTCGTTCCTTCCGCAATATGCTGGAAGATCGCCATCGCATTAAAGAGCACGAATCCGAAGCAGGTCATAATAAAGGTTACATCCATCACTCCATATTTGCGTGTTCTCTTGCGTGCAGCAACGTTGTATCCCGCTAAGGAGAGCACAGACAGGAAGACGAGCAAGATGCCTAATAAACTTGTATTTCCAACGTTAACGCCTTTCATCGCAAAGATATAAATAAGTCCTGAGACCGACAGAAGCAGAGCAATTTTTTGCTGCCATGTGGAATGTTCCTTCAGCCAATACGATGCGAATATCATCGTGAATATCGGTACAGCCGCCTGAATAATCCCAGCCTCCGAAGCAGATACGGTGACGAGACCGAATGTTTGAAAGGCAAAAAACAATCCGGGGTAGAGAACCGCCAGCGGGACAATCGTCGCAACATCCTTCCATCGTAGGTTCAGCTTTACTCTTCCGAACAGAATCAAGATCATGATAGCCGCAAAGGATGCCGTAAATCGATAGGCAAGCATGTCTAGCGAGTTTACGCTTTGCAGCGCTATTTTTACAAAAACAAAGGAAAATCCAATAATCAGTGTATTTAGGATGGCGGCGATATACGCTTTTTTTACAGCTGAATGATTCATGATCGATTCCTCTCTTCCTTGCTTGCAAGCAATTGATTACTGAAGGCCCTACAACCATGTTAATTGCTGCAGCACTATGCTACAATCAAGAAAATTAGCATCTGTACCGGTACAGATTCGAGGTGAATGGAGATCGATGTATAAATTCGAGCAGGTCATTCAGAATTTAGAGCGCAATCTGGAGAAGCACACCTTGAACGACGGGGATAAACTTCCTTCCATTCGCGAGCTTGCCATTCAATATGGGGTCAACAAGAGCACGATCATTCGGGCACTGCATGATTTGGAAGAAAGACATCTCATCTATTCGGTGGCGAAGAGCGGCTATTACGTTGTTCGGGCACGAAATCAAGCAGATTTCAAGAAGCAGGAAATTATCGATTTTGTCTCCGCCGCGCCTGACCCTGGCGTGTTCCCATACTTGGATTTCCAGCACTGTATCAACAAAGCGATCGATACCTACAAAAATGATCTATTCATCTATGGGACCTCTCAAGGGCTGCCATCGCTGCTTGCACTCATGCAGCGGCATCTCGCCAATTATCAGGTGTTTACACAGCTGTCCAACATCTTCATTGTATCAGGGGTGCAGCAAGCCCTCTCCATACTTTGTACCATGCCTTTTCCGAACCAAAATAGGATGATTCTTATTGAACAGCCTTGTTATCATCTGCTGGTTGAACATCTGCAAACGCATCAACTTCCTGTAATGGGCATTCGCCGAACGGAGCAAGGCATCGATATGGACGAGCTAGAACGAATATTCCGTACGGAGGACATTAAGTTTTTTTATACGATACCAAGATTCCATAATCCGCTTGGCTCTTCCTACCGTACCGAAGAAAGGAAGCGAATCGCTGCCCTCGCACACAAATACGACGTCTATATCGTCGAGGATGATTATTTGGCCGATTTGGAACACAATCCGAAGTCCGATCCACTATATGCGTACGATCAATCTGGGCATGTCATTTACTTGAAGAGCTACTCGAAGATTATTTTTCCAGGGCTCCGCATTGGGGTGGCTGTGATTCCAGATGCACTAATCCAGACGTTCAATCGGTATAAACGAACACAGGATATTGACAGTTCCATGCTATCGCAGGGAGCGCTCGAAATCTACTTGAAGAGCGGCATGTTCGAGCATCATCGCGAGAAAATACGCACCTCGTATGCCAGAAGGTCGCAGCTCATGCAGGCAGTATTGCGAGATATCTCCCTTCAGCAGCATGAACATTTCGCAATCCCAAGCGCTTCATCCCATCTAACGGTGCATACCCATCTGGAACTGCATGACAGACTGCCTGTGCAGCGGCTTATTTCTGATGCACAAAAGAAATCGATTCATCTCGAATCGATCGACAAGCATTACTTAGCTTCGTTCCCGGCTAGCAATTTGTTGAAAATCAATGTGACGAATGTGCCTGAGGATCGCATCGAGCTTGGGCTGCGTCAGCTCATAGAGATAGTGAGCACTATTCAGTTCAACAAAGGATAGCCTGAACCAAGATCCCCTACGAAGCGAAAAGGAGCGGCTCTCCTTAAGGTCAATTACTGACCATTAAAGATCCCGCTCCTCTTCCTTTCTCATGCAAATGCAAATTATGTATTCGCCAGATTCAATTGCCACGATACACCGAACTTGTCCTGTACCCAAGCAAATTTGGCGCTCCAAGACGAGGCTTCAAGCGGCATCAGCACTTGTCCTTCCTCAGACAGCTCCCGAAATACTCGATCAATTTCTTCTTCCGAATCGCATGTCACGAACAAGGATATAGCCGGCGTAAACTCATGGCGATGCTGCTTGTCCAAGTTATCAATGCACATGAACACCTGTCCTTTCAACGAGAACACGGCGTGCAGCACCTTATCCTTATCTCCTTCGTCCAGTTTTGGCATTGCATCTCCATGTCGCACAATGCTTATCACCTCAGAAGGTTGAAATACGGAAGTATAGCGCTTGATTGCCTCTTCAGCATTGCCGAAAAACATCAGAAACGGATTGATATTTGATGCGTTCACGCAAGTTCATCTCCTTTTAGCATTTATCCCCTTCTACTAATATTCTCGA
Organism: Paenibacillus sp. NAIST15-1; assembly: GCF_001894745.1. GTDB lineage: Bacteria > Bacillota > Bacilli > Paenibacillales > Paenibacillaceae > Paenibacillus_B > Paenibacillus_B suaedae. The sequence continues at coordinate 17,427 of NZ_BBYF01000007.1, read as the reverse complement.
CTGCTGTCATACACATACCAAGCATCATGAACGGCATCTTTTAAAAAAACTCGACTGCATGGAACAAGTTCGTAAGACCGATTCTTGAGATAAAAAAAATAGCCAATGACACCCTAAATGCAGTGCCCTTTGGCTTTATAATCTCGTAACGCCCCCGTGTTTAGCAGTTAGGTATTAACGTTTCACATTTCAATTATTGATTATGAGGAATGGACCATAACAGCATATTTCTGCAAATACGCCTCCCGCTGTACCTCATCCCGTTCCAACGTGGAATCTATCTGTGTTGCAGTAATGTCCAGCAGCTTCCCTTTTTCAAATATGCAGTGATAATCGTAGCAGTACATATCGCTTCTCATGCCTTGAAGAACTTGGGACATATTAGAGGCGACTCCTTGATTATGAACATCCATAATCCAATCTACTCGTTTCCAATCCAAGATGCCCTCGTCTGTCTTAATCGGCGTATTGTATGTAAAGCTCTTCTCCACACTTGCTGCGTACAAATACATGCCGCCAAACCTCGTCCCGTCCACCCTCCAACTGACGATGCCCTTGAATGTCAAATCCGTGGGCGTTATTCCCGTTTCTTCTTTCAATTCACGTTCCATCGATTCACGAGGAGACTCCCCTGCTTCCAGCTTGCCGCCGATGCCATTCCAGCACCCCATCCAGCTCGGTTTCTCCCGATTAAGCAGCAGTACCTCGTTCCCGCGTTGAATATAACAGATATTGTAGATTAGCATATGATGTCTCTCCTGATGTTTTGTAATAGTGGAAAAGATAGTTTGGGCTGTCATCTACTGTCGAAACAACCTGATTTGCGTTCGAAGCTGCACGAGCATGATTCCAGTTATCGTTCCAAAAACAAGGCTGATAAGCGACAGCGGCAACCCGACAAAAAGTATCAGCATGCCTATTGCCGGATCATCTTCAGGGGCATTCACAACGTTAAGATTGATAATCGGTTGGAGTCCAACCATCCATACGATAATCCAAACGATATAAGCAACTGATGAGATTAGAAACTGCCTCCATTGTCCCTTTGACACGAGCATGGTAACTGACGCTGTGATTGCCGTTAATATAATAAATCCATACATAAGTACGGAACTGAGCGAATTCTCGTCAGCTCCAACCATAAATCTGATGTATTGAAGACTTGCGACAACATGTAGTAAGGCTGGCAGCGTGCGCAACAACCATTTCATCTGACCGCCCCCCATCATAACATAGCCTTATGTATCAGGAGCATATCCTGTACGTTATTCAGCGGCTAATGGCTTCGCATGTTGAAATCGAATAATCGAAAAAGCATCCACCGTAGACGCAAGCACTGCATTGTAAATGGGATGCAAATTCGGTGTAAACCGCAATTCTACCCCAGTTCGCACGATGTGCTTAATGAGATTGGTCATCGGCTCGATCTGAATGGGCTTCACCGTTTGTTGCGAAATATAGTATCCAGCATTCGCATCTAGTAACTGAAAAGTGGAATCTTCAAACGTATATTTATAGATCGTTGTATTGCTTATCTGCTCGAGCCAGTCATTCTCAACCACTATTATTTTGTTTGCCACTGTGTGACCAAAGAATCTCGCTTCATCTTCCGTACTCATCATATCCGATTTTGCATAAATGACCCTTGGACAATCTCGGGGCAAATAATAATGAACCGCATTCTCCTCATTTATCGCCCATACTGCCGGCGGAATATGCGATTGTTTTGCTGGACGCGGTATAAATGTGGAAATGGTTGAATCTTCACTAAAATGGTATAGCATCGCGGATCTCCTTCACATATTCTTGTTGTCTTCGTACTGTCTTGAATCTCATGTCTCCTCTATCATTCAAATCATATCTACTGTCTACCATGATATGATTTCTCCAAATCAGTTTCCAGCTACAATTCTATAAAAATAATTTGAGATCCAACAGATCTCGAATCATCGCATCCGCCTCTGCAGGTATCTCATAATACTTGTCTTCCTTCCAGATTGCAGTCATTCCAATTGCACGGCTTGCCCTCACGTCATTGTCCGGATGATCGCCGACGTAAATCGCTTCTTCTGCTCGAACAGACAGTTTATACAATGCACGATGGAAGATAGCTGGATCTGGCTTGCGTAGCCCTTCCCACTCGGAAATCAAGATACAGTCAAAATAGGCTTCAATGCAATTGATCCTCAAGAAAAGATAGCAATGAGCTCTCTCGATCCAATAACGTACCATCCAAATCGAAGATAACAGCCTTCACACCGACACCTCCCGACTCGTACACCCGCTCATTGTAAACAACAACTATCACTCACTTATGAGAATGTGGTATGATTGTTCACTTCCAACTCAATTATTTCAACATGCTCCTCACCATAACTATCTGACCAACGCAATTTGACATAACTGCCAGCGAAGTCATCCTTCGTCATGGCCCGCTCGAACTCCGTAGGCTCGCTTTGAGTGGAGCCCAAGTGATCCAATTCCGATAATAGTTGCACACTGCCGTTCGTAGCTACCATTCCACTCGTAAGAACTCCCTCTTCGCGTTCCCCATGCTTTTCGTAATATTCAATATAAAACGATGAGGAATCCTTAATATCCTTGGTGTCACCCAAGTAAGTCAATGATGCAGATCCTCTTCGTATCGAATTCGATGTTCGCATCACCTGATAATGACGAAGCTTCCAGTGCTCTGACTGCCCTCTTAACTCGAACACATCCAACGCAGGCTGCACAACTGTCCCATTTTCTTTCTTTTTCTCTGTCATAAGGCATCCTATCGTGATCAAGTTTGTAATAAGCAAGATAAGCGCTATCCCCCATGCTACTTTAGAATGACGCATCATGCTCAACCTCCTTGCTTCCGATTGTCATCTTCAATTACCACTTCTGAATATATCCCGCCTTGCGCAAATACTTCTCATTGAATGGATTCAACTCTGGAATCGGTTCATCAAGAGCGAAATACTTCACTTCCAAACCCTCATGATCATTCACGACAGGTGTTCCCGTTACATCCAAAGCTTCATACACAGCCATTACATTATAGACTTCATCACCGTGCGGGTATTGGAAGTACATATCCGATCCAGACAACAGTGTAACAAATTTCATTCCTCCTGCACGAAGTCCCGTTTCCTCATAAAGCTCGCGATGCGCCGCTTCCTCCATCGATTCCCCTAATTCCATTGCGCCGCCTATCGTTCCCCAATCCAGAGTATCCGCCCGCTTTTGAAGCAATAAGTGGCCTGCTTCATTAAATACGAGTACACAGGCACCTACTAAAAGCAATGGCTTCGTACCTACAACTTTCCGCAATTCCGATATATATCCCATGTCTTTCATATCTCCTTAATGAACGCTTTGTTGTTAGGCAGAATGCTGAATATGAATATTAATCCCAAAATTAGGCATAATCATTATCCTAAAAACAGGAACCGATGTACATACAAAAAAAAGCCATGCTTCCTTCGTTAAGATAAGCTGGCTATTCTGGTCTACTTTGCATTTATGTAGTAGATGAGATGATCTGTCCACGCGTCATTTTCATATATAAATCCTTTTCGAATACACTCAAACTTCATTCCAACCCCTTCTGCACATTTGATTGAAGGAGTATTATCAAGGTTAATATGCGCCTCAATGCGATGATAATTAAGTTTTTCAAACGCAAAAGTAATTGCTGCAGCTACAGCCTCATTTCCATAACCCCTTCTCCAATATTGATTATGAATCATATAACCTAATCTGGCCCATTGAAAATCATCCCGCAATAGCGTAGAAAAATCGATGGCCCCTACATGGGCGTTGTCTTCTTTTCGAAAGATGCCGAAAAAATATAGTTTATCTTCGACAGCCAATTTTTGATGATTGTCTATCTCGAGTTGAAACCATTCTTCGGTGTATCTGCTCATCTCAACGGTGCCTTCATCATATTTGTGCTGTGCAGGCAGCCTATTTTCATATCCAGCTAGCCATGCGAAGTAGTCTTCTCCCTCAAGCGGTCTAATCACAAGCCGTTCAGACTGTATACGGTTAGAGAACTTGTTCAACCAAACACCTCATCTTCAACTGAGATTTATTATGATAAAGATCGCTATTTCTTCACGGCATACAGATAATGAAGCATATCTCCGATCTGATATGGCTTGACGAATTCTTTTATAACAGCCATCCCTAGATCCCATAATCCAAAGCCATACTCTTGATAGTGCGCGTTCTGCCGATCCAACCATGCTTGTACATCAGCATCCTCAAACTTGCGATCATAGGCATACATGACCTCTTTATCCTGCAGAATCTCGCATAAATCTGGATAATCTGCCTGGTTCATCTGCCGCAATTGCAGCCGCTCTGTTTCTAGTATCATCTCTGCCTCCCCTTAATGCTTCATTAGGATACAATAACGAACCTACGCCCTTATTGCGATTTCGATCAGTTCCTGTTCAATACGACGAGCATCATCAAGATGGAACATATGAGCGGATTTATCCATCCAGATCAACCGTTTGCCAGCAGGAGCCTCCAACTTCGCGCAAAACGTTTCTACAAACTGCCCATGCACATGAACATCATGTCTGCCACGACAAGATACACCTGGCAACGGCAGACCAGGACCACCATGAAGCATAAGCAGGATAGGAAGACCTTCTCTTATCGATTGAACCAATATGTATTGTTCGATTCCACCGATCTGAACCTTCTCAATCTTATTGATGCCAGTATGAGGAATGTTGAACTCTCGTTTAGCTAACCATTTCATAGAGCTCCCCCTTGCAATCAGTGCGTTCCACGCAAACGGTACCAATAGCGATATGCCTCTTTGTACTGAAGCTTCTGATAGAGATGCAAGGCAGGCGCATTGTTCTGTACGATGAGAATATAGTTGCGAGATACCCCTAAGCCCAGTCGCGGTTTTATGAGAATCCAGGACTGGGCCAACTTTCATCAAATTCCTTATATGTACCTTACAAATAGACTTTGCGCTTGAATACAGCAATGATATCTCTGGACTGACCATGGGTGGTGCTCGTGTCGAAACAGGACACTAACTCCCATCCTTCGTAGCCGGCTTCATTCAGCATTTGCTCGAAGCCATCTTCATCGACCTTGCCGCCCAGAAATCCTCCTGTCTTATATTTGATCGTACGATATTCCCACTTCGTATCCAACTTATCATCTCCCAAGATAGCCAAAATAACTGTTCTCGTAAATTATATCACGATACTTCAGACAGATGATGACGCTCCTGCTGAAACGCCATGTCTCTCCCGAAATTCTCGCGCTAGTATACTCATCATAATAGAGTCGTGGTATTCATGATTGTAGTAAAGTGCTTCTCTCTGAATCCCCTCTTGTACAAACCCAATCTTCTCGTAGGCTCGGACTGCCCTTGCATTGTATGAAAATACAACCAATTCAATTCGATTGAGGTTCAGCATACCGAAGCCGTAATCCAACATAAGAATCATTGCTTCCGAACCGTACCCTTGCCCGCAGTCCTCTTCAGAGAATATCGCGATACGAATATGACCGCTCCGATTCGATGGATCCATATCCATAATCGCAATTTCTCCAATCGGCCGCTCATCCTCCTGCAGCGCGATAACGAACTGTGCCCGTTCACGGTCAGATGCAATTGTATCCAAATAGTTTCGCAGTACTTCTCTGGAAAACAACTTTTTCGTACCCGTCAATCGGTTAGACTCCTGTTGGAGTAATGCCTCATAGTACCAATCTATGTCGTCACCAGTAAATGGACGTAAGTATATTCTTTTTCCTGCTATCCCTTTGCGTGAATTGCTCATTTTACGTCACCCTCTTCAGTATATTTGGAAAAGAAAAATAGTTATGTAGCCGTTCTTTGCTTTTCGAACTTCCAGTTCATTTTCGACCCTTTGCCGCAGCGCCTTTTCATTCAGCCCTTGCTGCACAAATTGAAACCGCGTGCCTATTCTCCGCTGTACACGGTCTATGACTTGCCCAGAATGATAGGCTGTATGTTCAACGAGATGATAGAGGTCATACATAGAATGATTCTTGGAATGAGATTGATCGATCGCCGCACCTAAAGCCTCAAAGGATTCGGTTACCCGGGCAATCAACTCCAGCTTGCTCATAGGCTCATTCGGAAAATGCGTTTCGATGCCCTGATCGAAGCGGCGATCAGGGTTCGAGAGCCGCATCGTATTGCGGTCGACGTGCGCGATGATATGCAGCACAATGCTGCCAATACAATTTTCACCCTCTGACTCCTGATCCCACAGCATTTCAGGTGAAATGCATTGAAGACATGACAACAGCTTTACTTGATAGTGGGAAACCAGTCGATGTTTGGATATCAACAGAAACTCATCTAACTGTCTATCATCCACCATATCTCCGCCCCCATTGCCAGCTTCAAAAGCCACTCAGACAATCATCCTGTAGATAAATAATACTAGGCCTACGGCCATGATGATAAACCCGCTTATCTTGGTAAGTATGATGTAGTCATCACTGGGCCCAGTTCCTCCATCTACGGTCCACCCATGCTTCATCTCCCATCCGAACTTAGGAAAGAAGAAGCTGACAGCTCCTGCAATAATAATAACAACAGCGAGGAAAACAGTCATAAGCAGCACGTCCTCCGCTTCACTTATTTGCCTTCATTTCGACCTTACTCTTGGAAAGAAGCCTGATAGTGACTTGTATCTCCATGCTGAACAATTACAGCTTGTGGTTCACCAGCAATAATCTCTATCTGACTGAGACTAGTTGGCTGAATGTGTGGTGGCTCCCAGAGTTGATCTGGAAGTCTGTGCTCAAAGTAAGCCATCAGCGTCTTCACGACAACCGTATGTGTCACGATCAGAATCGACTTGCCTTCGTTGTCCGCAATCATGGACTGTAAATACGGCAGCACTCGATGACGAAGCTCTTCGAATGTCTCTCCGTTCACGCTCTTATATTCGGTCGGCTCATACCAAAATGCCTCGAACTGATCTGGATAGGCTCGCTGCAATTCATCTGCAAGCTGTCCTTCCCAGTCTCCCATATGAATTTCCTTCAACGCATCCGTACTAATAATCGGGATATCACGCTCCCCGCGAATGAGCCGTGCAGTCATATCCGTTCTGCCGCTGCTGCTGGCATAGATGCAATCAATCGCTGTATCCTTCATCGCTTCACCCAACCATTGTGCCTGCCTAACCCCAAGCGCCGTCAACGGGGAGTCCATATGCCCCTGCATGCGCCGCTCCACATTCCATTCGGTTTGGCCGTGGCGGACAATATATAATGTCGTCTTCTTGCTCATCACTATCACTCCTATTCGCGAGCCGTTACTCGTTCGAAATCATTTCTGCACATACAACACAACCCGATCTGAGATACGGATGATCCTGGATCGGGCTTATCACGAGTAAATGCTGTTCCATTATTATACATACGAATTTCGATATTAGAAGTTACAAAATCGAGTATTATCCGATAACCACGCTATGCCCTGCGATATGCATTCCAATCGAATTGCTGCAAGTCTTCTACTTGGAACGTTTCTCTAAGCAGTACGCCCAGCGAATAATGGCTTAATTCCTCTCGATAACGACGTTCCGCATTGGTGAAGGCTTGGGTCATTATTGTCTCACCGACCGCGACAGCACGCTGATCCGAAAAGATCTGATGAACCAAATCCGTCGTTTTTAAAAATGGCTTGGTGCCCTCTATCGCCTCAAACACATCGAGCAGCCGAATGTCGTCCGCATCCTTCGCGAGTTGAAAGCCACCGTTCTTCCCTGAGGTCGATGTAATCAATTTTTGTACGACCAGCATTCTCATAATCTTTTTCAAAAAAGACGGCGACACATCCAATCGATCGCTGATCGTATCGCTCGTGACTGCATCTCCATGATGCTGAGTAGCCAGCATCACCAAAATGCAAATCGCCTGCTCTACCCCACTCTTAATTTGCATCCTTATCTCCTTCTACTTGCTGTTCCCGCAATATAATTGCACTAGCATGTGCGTCCCTACTTCCATTATAGGTATTTTCGAATCCGACACAAATAAAAAAGAGCATGGATACCTGCTAAGTACCCATGCTTCGCATTCCTCTATCCGAAATTATCAATGTTAGAATATAAGTTCACCCAATTCGATCGGAGCCCGCGTCAGCAATTCATAACCATCCTTCGTTATGAGAACCGTATCAGAATGCCGGAAGCCTCCAACGCCTTCCACATAGATCCCCGGTTCAATCGAAATCACCATATTTTCTGTAAGCACCTCATCGCTGCCTTCCGCCACAAATGGCGCCTCATGATTGCTTAACCCAATTCCATGTCCCGTCCGATGCAGCAAATTGCCGATAAGTCCATATTGCGCCAAGTAATTCCGCGCCGCCAAATCAACTTCCTTCGCGTTTACGCCCGGCTTCAATACACTCAGCGCCGCTTTGCGGGCATTCATCATATGTTGGAACAACTCGGTTTCTTCTTTCGTCGGATTTCCTAAGAAGAAGGTGCGCTCGCATTCCGAGGCATACCCATTAATTCGGTAATAGGTCATCGCCACATTCGGGCCATCCCCAACCTTTTTGTATATATCCGGCACCCCATGCGGCATGGCACTTTCAGGAGCAGGCCACACGACGGCTAAAAGGTTCGTGTTAAGCGGATCCAATTGTTTTGTTTTAATCAACTCTACCTGCGGAATTTGTGCCAGGGCGGACATTTCCAGTACCATCGTTTCTCTCGACGCCTTCTTGAAAATGTCGAGCATCGTACGATCCGCTATATTTGCACAAAAGCGAATGCGCTCCATTTCGTAATCGCTCTTGATCTGCCGGTCGGCTGCGACGAAGTGACATAGCTCTACATGGCCCCCTTGAATGCGGATATAATGCTCAGCCAGAATGTTCGCCTCTACACCAATGTGCTGGAATTTATGTAATACACTGCTTAGCCGTTCAAACCAATTCTCACCGGCAGGTGATGGATAATCCCAATAAGACACAGTATCTGTGTCCAATATCCCTTTTTGGACATGTGCCTCTTCCAATTTAGGCACGACCAAGGTTGGCTTGCTATCAAGTGAAATGACGATAAAAAATGGCCGTTCTTCGGGACTGTACGTAATATTCGTGTAGTACCAAATATCCTCCTGTGACGATACGACATATGCATCATAGCCCTTCACTTCCATCTTTGCTTTCAATTTGGCAATACGCGTTTCCAACTCCTGCTTCAACATCCTGATACCACCCTTCCGCATGATGTAATAAAAATTTCGATTTATTCATCTACTTTTTTTATCTATTATAGATTATAATTATCCACAAATAGTTTTGCAACTGCTCTTTTCATTCAGTAGCGGTCTATAAAGAAAGGTGGCTCCCCATTCATGAATATCGGCTCGTTGGCGCGTGATAAGGATTACCTCTTGGAGACAGTGCTCTTTGCAGGAAAGTTGCTTCTGGAGAACGGAGCGGAAACAAGCCGGGTTGAGGATACGATGGAGCGGATGATTCGCCACGCCATCGGAGATTCCCGTCCAACTAGCGATTACACCTACGTAACCGTCAATGGCATTTTCGTGAAGCTGAATTCGGGCGGTTCTCAATTTCAGAGAATCGATAAGCGGCAGTATGACTTGAATAAAATATGCGGCATCAATCAGATATCTCGGGATTTTGCTGCTGGCCGCATTAGTCTTCAAGACATGCGGCATCGTCTATTCGCAATTGAAAGGGATGTGTGCAAGCTGAAGCTGTGGCACAAGTTCATATGCACAGCCTGCTTGAGTGGAAGCATCATTCTCCTATTTGGAGGATCATTCGTGGATGTGCCAGCAGCCATATTCGCAGGTCTCGTTGCCTATTTCATGCATTCATGGCTGACACGAGCATTGCATGCGCCCTTCCTGCCTGAATACGGTGCCGCCTTGCTTGGCGGTGTGGCAGGCTATATAGCTTTTACTTATAGAGGGGTGCATCTTGATCTCATCATGATGGGGGCGGTTGCTCCGCTCGTACCGGGCATCGCTATCACGAACGCGATTCGCGATATGATGGCCAGACATTATATTTCTGGCATGATCGTGGCAATCGAAGCGTTGTTTACCGCTAGCGCGCTCGGCGCCGGCATTGCAAGTGCATATTATCTATTCTTCGGTAAATAGACAAAGAAAGAAGGGGCTTGACGATGAGAGATATCGCCATTCACATGATATTCAGCTTCCTCGCTGCTGTATCGTTCGGGGTTCTATGCAATGTGCCGAAGCGTTCGGTTATTGCGGGAGGACTGATAGGCACGATCGGCTGGATCACTTATATCCAGCTCATTTCCCGAGGATTCGGTGTTTTTCTATCCAGCTTCACGTCTGCGTTTTTACTGGCTTTTGCTGCGTGGGCTGCAGCCAGCAAGTTCCGCTTGCCAGTTACGGTATATATCGTACCTGGAATAGTGCCGATCGTGCCCGGCATTACATTCTATGAGGCGCTTCGAGGACTAATTGCCGGCAGCGACTCCTTCTCAGGCTCCGGAATTGTGCAAGTTGTATTCGGAGCAGCGGGTATTGCTTGCGGTATCGCAATTGCAAATGTTCTATATCGTTCTATAGCTAGATTCATCTTGCGTCATTACCAACATCGATAGGTACAAAGAGGTGCTGCGTGCGTTCAGCGTCGATTTCTCTCCATCCACTGAACAGCATAATCAACAAGCTCTCGGACAGGCATTAGCAATGCGTCTGCATTTGCTATTTTCCCGCTGCGCACATAACCAGTACCACGGGCAAAGTCAGCCCCAGCTTCTCAAAGTCATCGGTATCGAAGTCCACATCTTGATAGGCTACCCATGATTTCACACCGTCTACAATCATAGGAGACTTCAACACCATCATCTGCTTGCTCGCGTATTCAGCACGATACTCAGCCAAATGGATAGACGTATTATTGCCATGCCCAACGCCCAGCAGCAAGACCCAACCGTTTAGCTCGTACAGTTTCGCTATCGGAGACTGTTCACCCAGACTGTAATCGAGACTGTGATTCGCAATGATCCAATCCTTGTTCGCTCCCCACGAAGCAAAGGAGGGCATTGCCATGTCGATGGATCTGATAAATCCACTGTGTGCGTTGGCATGACCAGAGTTCCCTGCTCACTTAGCTGTTCTTCGAGCGCCAGTATGACAGCTGATGCGCCGCCCGCTACCCAGCTTCCTAATGATTTCATAGAGGAGTGCAGAATAAGGTTCATCCCCGGCTGCACGCCCAGAGCCTCAAAATCTTTCGTTAATGTGTCAACCGTAAATAGTTCCCCGCTCATGACTTCCATTTCAAATCCCACCTTATTTGAGTTACTCTCTATCTGCTCGTCCATGTTGTTCGTACGTAACCCATCTTCATTCCTACCCGCTCCATATTACGATGGCTTGGTGATAGAAATGCGCACTGGCTAACGGCCAACCGGCAGCCAAGCTTTGCTGCTTCTGCGATTCTATGTTTCAACAGCCAGCTCTGCAATCCGAGCCTACGATATTCCGGTAAGGTCGCCGCAAATGTCAAGGAGGCAATACTGTTGTGCATATGCATGACCCCTGCAGCGGCAGGCTGCTGATCAACATAAGCGACATAGAACTTCCAGCCCGGACGATGATATAAAATTCGATTATTCATCGCGACATGCGGGATTCCGCTGTCCGGTAATCCAGTTCCCTTGCAATGAATCGTGGCATACATTTCGAAATCGTCTTCTTGCAGCTCAGCTACGCGAATGCGCTGATCATCCACCCACTTTTCTTCAAACGCCTTCGGCTCTATCCCGTAATACATGGATGTATGATGACCAGAGGGATACATGCCGCGCTCCGACAACCGCTTCAGAAATGGAGCGTCCACCATCCCGGGCACAATTTCGAACTGCGGCTTCCCTCCACGATCCGTGAAGAACTTCATCATATCTTCGATTCGGTCTATATCCGCTCCTCTGCATCCTTTTATCGTGTTGAAGGACGGCCAAGGCATTCCAGCACTAAAGTAGCACGCAACTTCCCCAATTCGCTCCAGTTCTACAGCCTCGGGATTGCCCGGTTTCTGCTGAATCGCAAGCATGCGATCCCACATGTAATTGATTTCGGATTGTTCGATCTCATTGATTAGCTCTTCGGATGCGATGCCGCTTTCCATTTCCAATCCACCTCTAACTCTAGTAGGTATCGTAATACTATTCATACAGTTTCGAGACTGTAGAGCAGGATCAATATTCCAGCTATTTTGCTCATAATAGATGGTGTAGATACAATATGTATCACTCGCGATGAATAAATATACAGCTCCTTGTCCTCTACAGAAGGGATATCCCCATTATTTTTCTAACTGAGGAGCAACCCGATGCTTCGTCGCCTGCTCATAACCATAGGCCAGTCTCAGCAAAGTCGGTTCCGCATAAGCCCTTCCGACAAAGGTAACTCCTTGCGGCCCTTTCGTCGTATAGCCCCCAGGTGCTATAATCCCAGACTCGGCATATCCCGCCGGGATGGTGATGGATGGATACCCGGCTCGAGCAGCCAGATCAGCGCCATGCTCATTGCCTAGGAAGAACAGTGCATCCAATTCATGCTTACTCAAGACTTCGTCGATGCCTTTGCGAGCCATCTCCTGATTGCGATTGAGGCTAGCATGGTATTCTGGCTCCGTTAGCGTTCCACTTGTCTCTTCTGCCCATAGGAGCACATTTTGACCGTATTTCAAGGCAATGTCAGCATGCGCTTCGTTGTACGCAATAACGTCTTTTAGAGAATGAACGGGCATCGTAATGTCCAATCTACCTAGATAGTCATTCAGCGCTTTTTTGAATTCATATCGAAGTACATTGGAATCCCATTTCACATGCTCACAAGACAGCTCTACCGGATCAATGATGGTTGCACCCTTGCTTCTCAGCACCTCGATGGCAGACTCCATAATCGCAAGCCTCGCTTCATCCAAGTCCTGATAATAAAATCTTGGAATCCCTATTCGCGCCTGCCCGATGAAGCTCTCATCTAAAAATGGTGTATAGTCGCGATATGATCGAGACTTACTCGTCTGCGTACATGCATCTGTCTCGTCGACCCCCGTTATCGCACCCAGCACTATGGCTGCATCTCTTACGGTTCGCCCCATCGGCCCAGCCGTATCCTGACTCATCGTAATCGGAATAATTCCGCTGCGGCTGACGAGCCCTAATGTCGGCTTAATTCCCACGATACCATTTTGACTGGATGGAGAAATAATCGAACCTGACGTCTCCGTTCCAATTGCAGCAGCTGTTAAATTCGCCGCTACCGCAACAGCCGAACCGGAGCTCGACCCGCCAACAAATAATTCGCCTGGCCCGTATGGATTAAGCGTTAGCCCACCTCGTGAACTGTAGCCCGCCCACATTGTGCTTGACATAAAATTTGCCCATTCGGTCATATTTGCCTTCCCAAGAATGATCGCGCCCGCCTCACGCAGACGTGCTGCTACGTAAGAATCTTCTGGTGCGGTCCATTCCGCCAGTGCGATCGAACCTGCACTTGTGTGCAGCTTGTCCTGTGTATCGATATTATCCTTCAATACAATGGGGATGCCATGAAGCATCCCACGACATCCCCGTTCTTGCCGTTCCTTATCAAGTTCACGTGCAATTGCAACCGCATCCGGATTTACTTCTAAAATGGAACGAAGCTCCGAATCAACCTTACGGATACGTTCCAAATAGACGTTAACCAGCTCTTCCGCGGTCAGTTCTCCCGCATTCATTGCCGCCTGCATACTTGATATATCTGCTTCGATAATCCATGTAGATAATGATTCCATGTTCGATTCAACAACCTTCTCTGTCGTGTAATTTTCTATATCTATCATTCTTGTTCTAACGATCTACTGTGTGAATAAATGATTCATTCTTCTATGCAGAGCCTGCACCAATAAACTGAATGACTCCGATTCCGAATGTAACAAGGAAAATAACGATGACTGCAATGATTACATACTTGAACCCTCGAATAAACCTCTGATTTCTCTCAAGCTGCTTCTCTACCTCCGTTAGGCGCTGTTCAAGGTCTTGCAGATTTACTTCCTTTGACATGTCTTCGTTCCTCCTAATGAAGATAATCTATTGGAATAAACCGGATAGGCAGCTGGTAAAGATCATGGATGCTCGTTCAACGACTTAACTTATTACTCATTCGCTTCGCTTGATGAAGCCGGCTTGGAATGGCTTAGAAGCCATTGATATAGCTCTGGATTTTGATAGGTCTCCGTCCATGCATCATGATTGGCATTCGGATAGATGGTTAGCTTGGCATTGCCGCCTGCTGCGTTCGCCGCATCCACCATTTCGTTCGATTTTTTAACAGGTATTACATCGTCTTTCTCGCCATGGAATGCCCAGATGGCTGTATGTTTGAGCTGTGCCGCCTTTTGTGGGTTCCCCCCGCCACAGATCGGCGCAATCGCTGCAAACTTATTTGGGTAATCCGCAGCCAAGTTCCATGTTCCATAGCCTCCCATACTTAGACCAGTTGCATAGATCTTGCTTTCATCAATACGATAGGTTTCGCATACGTCATCCAGCAAAGCGATAATCGCATCGCGTTCGATTTCCCATAATGATTCTTCCGGGCATTGTGGAGAGACGATAACAAAAGGGAGTTTCTCTCCCTTCTCAGCCAACTTCGGCGGACCATGCCGTTTCACTAATTCGATGTCGTTTCCTCTTTCTCCAGCCCCGTGCAAAAAGAGCAGCAATGGCCATTTCACCGTAGGATCCTCTCCATACTGGTCAGGCACAAATAATAGATAATTGATATGTACCTGCTTCGTAATCTCACGTTGCAATTGATATGATAATTGCGTCATTCATCAATCAGCCTCCTGGTTTACATAATAGAAAGTACGTTCCCTACTACAGCTTATATTGATATCCCTTGTAGCTCATTTCTCTCTGGAACCCTATTCGCTCTGCAATTGCACTCGACGGCTTATTCGATGCTGTACAGTCCCAGCACATCGATTGTCCTTGGGAAAACAAATGCTCCGCATACGCACGAACTGCAATCTGCGCAAGCTTGCGTCCACGATATTGTTCTATCGTGTCAATTCCTAGCGCATGAATATGACGGTATCGGAAGCCGGTCATGCACAAGCTTGCGACGGTCTCATTGTGCATCACACAAAAACCACCGCCTTCTTGTAGAAACTGCTCCGTAGATTCCCAGAAGTCCTGAACCCTTGATTCGAGAAAAGAATGATTCCAAATACTTTTATTTTGCAGCAGTTCGTCGGTAACTTGAACCACCCTATAATCACCGTCAGGCAATTGGATTGCATCTTGCTTGTAATCCGGCAACATTAGCGAATATACATATGATGTCCATGAGGACAACTCTCGATCGGCAAATATGTGCTCAATCGCTGGCTTCCAACTTGGATGAGTGCCGATGCATTCTGCCCACTCCAACCCTAATTCCAAGGCTTCTTCACGTAACACTTCATCCATATAGACTCTTATGTCCCTATTGAAGGACTCATTACTAGCGTCACCAACAAATAAAAAACCGTCTAAATTGCCCTGCCACACCATAGCGGATCGCGGCGATTCCGGGTGATCGACAAATATTCTGCCGGGGTTGTTGCCTGCAACGATTGCCTTCGGCTCCAGCATCGTGGTGCAATTCACAAGATCCGTACATGTATAAAATTGATCGCGCTCAAGCTCAACTATCATATGTATCTCGCTCTTTTCGTTTTAGTTGATAGGTGTGTTAACGAATTCTTTTCTCTAAGCAATAAAACGGAACATCCGAATGTGGGAAAATAACCTTGCCTCTTATTTCATAGTGTAAATGTTGATAGAATGATAAAGCCCTTTCATTTTTGGAATAGCAATCTAATCGAATGCTAGATAGAGAATGGTTGCCTGCATACCACTCTGCAAAGCCCATTAATTTCGTTGCTATCCCTAGTCCCTGCAATTCCGGATCAACCCCAAGGCGATAAACAACAAGACACTCCGCATCCTGACCAGACTGCCATTGAATCGTCTCATACTCGGTAGGCTGACTGCTGTGCAAGGTAATGACTCCACAAATCAAATCATCCTTAAAATAGGCATACATTGACCCACTGGCTATACTTTGTTCTACCACTTCCACGTTGGGATAATGTTCATCCCATTGATCGATTCCTTGAGCAATCATATGTGCTGTGCACTGTGAGAAGAGCTTCATGATGTGTGGTAACTCCAACTTTTCAGCTAAACGAATGGTCACTACATATCCTACTCCCTATTGGTTTTATACGATATTTTACAAAGGAATAACCTTTTCTTCCCTACGCAACAATTCCTGTTTTTTGATTTTTCCTTTCTATTACACTCCCGCTCATTCTGCACAAATTCTTCCTTCGTTAAGCCAAATAGAATCACATCCATTTACCGTCCATCGATATACCTTCAATATACCGCTTAAAGTGGAAGATTGCTTGTGAAAGAACAATATAAATAAAACTTTACCCAACCTTAATCCAGATTCACATTTTCCCTACGCGCCATGTTGATGATGCCTTGTATGAAATCAGCCTTCCCCGCTGTGTATTGAACGCGATCATGCGGAAATTGTGCAGCTAAAGCATGCTTAAGCTGCATATACTGCTCCGGTGCATCCGTAAATAATTGCGGAATCGAATATTGTCCTTCCAATTATCCCCATTATACAGATAGACATGCAGATGTTCTGTGCCCGCTCTCCACTGTCCCCTGCGAAAAAACAATCGTTCAGGGAAATCTGGCTTATTCACATATTCATAACCAATCTCCAGCAATCGTTCGATGTGCTTCGCCTTCATATCTTCTAATTCCCGTACACCAAGCATCATATCAATGACTGGCTTGGCACTGAGCCCTGGCACCGACGTGCTGCCGATATGCTCAACCGCCAAACCTATGTCCGCGACGGCTTCCATAATCTTGTCTCGTTCTTCTTCATACCTTCTTATCCATTCAGGGTTATATGAATCAATAATGACCTGTTCCATATTCGCACCTCATCCTGTCAAAACTTCAAAAGCATTTTTTCGAACCAGCTTCCTGAAAGATCACACTCTACAGGGCAGATATTAGTGACAACCGCGTCAGATCAGTATCCTGTTCATGATTGCCCCTTCATAATTATAAATCCATATCCCACTTCATTCCAAATTGATCTACTAATATTGTCAAATATAATTTGATTCGTATGTAACAGTGTATTCATTATGTTGCTAATCTATTGAGAAAAAAGAGTATTAGACGGGAAACTTTGATTATTAGTGTCATACACCATATAGCTCGATTTTCGTTCTGTTTTTTATAAGTTCCCCCTTTCTTGCAGTAAAAGGGGGTGTCCCAAAAGTCTAAAAAGATTTGGGACGCCCCCTTGTTT
>NZ_BBYF01000006.1 GCF_001894745.1 Paenibacillus sp. NAIST15-1 | reverse complement strand
AAGAGCGGCTACGATATGCATTATGCGGAATTGGTGCTGCATTGGACAGGCGTTCCCTATGATGGCTCCGCATTCGATGCCCAGCTTGCTTCCTATGTGCTCAACCCTGATGATGCGGCACTGTCCCTTCAAGCGATTGCGGAGAAGTACGGCTTGTCGTCTAGCCCGACGGATGAAGAAGTGTACGGGAAGGGCGCCAAGTTCAAGGTTCCTGAACTTGAGACCGTTGCGCTGCACGCTGCTCGCAAGGGCAAGCTTGTACGCCAGCTGAAGCCTGTGATGGAGCAATTGCTCCAGGAGCAGGAAATGAACCGGCTTTATTTTGAACTGGAGCTTCCATTGTCTCGCGTTCTGGCACAGATGGAGAAGACCGGGATTCAAGTCGATACAGATGCGCTGAATCAATTAGGTACGCAGTTTACGGAACAAATTGAGACGACAATGAAGCGTATTTACGAGCTCGCGGGTACGGAGTTTAATGTTGGATCGCCGAAGCAGCTCGGTGAGATCCTATTCGATAAGCTCGGACTTCCAGTCATCAAGAAGACGAAGACCGGATATTCTACAGATGCGGAAGTATTGGAGAAGCTGGAGCCTTACCACGAGATCATTCCACTGATTCTGCATTACCGTCAAATGACGAAGCTCCAATCGACGTATATTGAAGGATTACTGAAGGAAGTGCGCAAGGAAACGGGCAATGTCCACACTTATTTCCGCCAGACCATTACTGCGACTGGACGCTTAAGCAGCCAATACCCGAACCTGCAGAATATTCCTGTTCGGCTTGAGGAAGGACGCAAGATTCGTCAGGCGTTTGTTCCTTCGGAGAAGGGATGGCATATCGTTGCTGCCGACTACTCTCAGATTGAGCTTCGTGTATTGGCTCATATCTCGGGAGACGAGAAGCTGAAGGAAGCTTTCCTGCATGACATGGACATTCATACGAAGACCGCGATGGACGTATTTGGTGTGTCTCCTGAGCAGGTTGACGCCAACATGCGCCGTTCGGCGAAGGCGGTTAACTTCGGGATTGTATACGGGATTAGTGATTACGGACTATCACAGAACTTGAATATTACGCGCAAGGAAGCAGCACAGTTTATCGAGCAGTATTTTGCTGTATTCCAAGGTGTTAAGCAGTATATGGAAGACATCGTGAAGCTCGCTCGCCAAGACGGCTATGTGAAGACAATGCTGGAGCGCAGACGGTACTTGAAGGATATTCATGCTTCTAATTTCAATCTGCGTTCATTCGCAGAGCGAACGGCGATGAATACTCCAATTCAAGGAACAGCCGCAGATATTATTAAGCTCGCTATGGTTCAGATGGATGCTCGTATGCGCGAAGCGGGACTGAAGAGCCGCATGCTGCTGCAAGTACACGATGAATTGGTATTCGAGGTTCCGGATGAAGAGATGGAGACGATGTTGAAGCTTGTTCCTGAAGTAATGGAATCGGCTATTGAGCTCTGTGTTCCGCTGCGAGCAGATGTAAACAGCGGCGAGAATTGGTATGAAGCGAAGTAGAACGTAAGCCAAGCGGTGAGCGAGGATGATGTAATAACCGCCAAGCCTACATGAGAGCGGCTTTTTCGGTATAATGAAAATATCAAGAGGTGATTGGACATGCCGGAATTGCCGGAAGTAGAAACAGTCAAACAAACATTGAATACATTGGTCGCTGGAAAGCGGATTGAGCGGGTAACGGTTACGCTGCCTCGTATTATCCAGCGGCCGTTAGAAATAGAGCAATTTTGTGATGCATTGAAGGGTCACACGATCGAACGGGTTGAACGCAGGGGCAAGTTCTTGCGGATCCTGCTGGATGGGCTTGTTCTTGTATCCCATCTGCGTATGGAAGGACGCTACGGCGTATATGCTGCTAATGAGCCAGTTGAGAAGCATACGCATGTTATTTTCCATTTCGATGACGGTACCGAGCTGCGTTATAAGGATGTCCGCCAATTCGGCACGATGCATCTATTCGCAGCAGGAGAGGAATGGGAGCAGCCTCCTCTTCATAAGCTGGGAGTAGAGCCCTTGTCTCCTGAATTTACTGTCGAACGCTTCGCAGAAGCGATGAGAAGACGGCGCAGCTTTATTAAGCCAGTCCTGCTGAACCAGCACATCGTAGTAGGAATCGGAAATATTTATGTGGATGAAGCTCTGTTCAGAGCAGGCATTCACCCGAATCGTGCGGCAGATGAGCTTACGGATGAAGAGTACGCGCTTCTGCATCGCGCGATTATTGATACCCTTAAGGAAGCGGTTGAAGCTGGCGGCTCCTCTATCAAGTCATATGTGAATGGCCAAGGGGAAATGGGGATGTTCCAGCATCAGCTGCAAATGTATGGACGTCAAGGGCAACCTTGTGTTCAATGCGGCAGTATCATTGAGAAGACAGTAGTTGGCGGTCGGGGTACCCATTACTGCCCGGTATGCCAGCATCGTTCTCAGTAATGGAATCTAAGTAAGCTGAAAAGTTGAATAAGCACTCTTATCCACTCTTGCCCATATGATATGGTAAATCGGGATTCCTGAGCTGTGAGTTGTACGTAGTCTGCACTTGCTCGGGAAGCCTAGCGGGAGGGAACGGTAGTTGCTTATTCATACAGTGTCTTTGTTCATCCTGGCTTTTGCATTGAGTCTGGATAGCTTCGGAGTAGGAATGACCTACGGATTGCGCCGGCTCCGCATCCCTTGGACTTCAATTGCTGTCATTGCGTGCTGCTCTGGGCTGGTCATTCTACTGTCGATGCAAGTGGGCAACTTGCTTATTCAGTATGTATCTCCTGCTGTAGCTCAGTGGATAGGTTCACTTATTCTTGTCGGGATTGGCTGTTGGGCTATCCTGCAGCTGCTTCGCTCATCGCACGATGAGGATTCTCGGTTGGATCAGATAGCAAGCAGTGAACATGCGGCAGCAGATCAGATGCATGTATCAGCAGTTGTTCAATCCTCTTCAGTTCCATCTATTCCGATGGGGGATGAGCCGCGGCAAGTGGTGCACATTCAATTGAAGAGTCTGGGCGTTGTCATTCAAATATTGAAGACTCCAAGCGCTGCGGACATGGATCGTTCAGGCACCATTAGTGCAGTAGAGGCTGCATGGCTTGGAGTCGCGTTGTCGTTGGATGCATTTGGAGCGGGTATAGGAGCTGCGTTGTTAGGCTATCCTGCACTCATGACCGCGATTGTTATCGCCTTATTCAGCGGCATATTTCTGCGATTCGGCATTCATATTGGGATTGCATTCGCAGGCGCGCGATGGATTGGGAAGCTGTCATTTGTGCCAGGCCTGATGCTAATTATAATGGGGATTATTAAGCTGCTGACGTAAGCGGCATTATTATAGAATGAGGTGAAGGCATGAACATCGGGTTAACCGGAGGCATCGCTTCCGGCAAGAGCACCGTCTCCCGATTACTAGTGGAGCGAGGCGCTCTGCTGGTTGATGCTGATAAGATTGCCAGGGAAGTCGTTCTCCCTGGCAGTCCCGTGTTGGAACAAATTGCGGTGCATTTCGGATCGGACATGCTGCTTGCGGACGGAACGCTCAATCGGAAGCGATTAGGGGAGGTTGTCTTTGCAGATGAGACAAGTCGCAAAGCGTTAGAAAGCATCACCCACCCGGCTATCCGGAAGGAAATCCAGCGTCAAATGCATCAATATGAGACGGACTATCCAGAACGTCTTGTTGTCGTTGATATTCCGCTCCTGTATGAGTCAGGTCTAAGCGAGATGTTCGATTCGATATTGGTAGTGTATGTTCCAAAAAGTGTTCAATTACAGCGTCTAATGGAACGGGACGGTTGGAGCGAGCGCGAAGCTGAACAGAGGCTGAATGCTCAGTGGAGTATGGAGAAAAAGCGAGAGCTGGCGGACATTATTATCGACAATAGCGGTTCGCTGGAAGATACGATCAAGCAGCTCGACCATTTCTGGTCGGAGAAAGGCTTGCCATGAATCGTATGATGAAAATGCTCCGCAAAAAGAGAGTGCTATTGCTGTTGTTTTTGGGCATGCTGTTCTTGTTGTTCGTTCAGTCGCAATGGCTGGGGAGATGGATGTACCCGATTGCATATGAAGACGAGATCCGCAAATATGCAGCTCAATATGATGTAGATCCTCTGCTTGTGGCTGCTATCATTCGAGTGGAGACGAACTTCCAAGCGGGGCGCGAATCTCGCAAGGGAGCGATTGGAGTCATGCAGCTGATGCCGGAAACGGCCACATGGGCGATGGAGCAGCTGAAGATGAATAATCGTTGGTCTTTGGACGAGTTGAAAAATACGGCCGACCCGAATATTCTTATTGGCACATGGTATCTAAAATCGCTGCATAAGCAATTCAATGAGAATTGGATAGCGGCGATCGCTGCTTACAACGCGGGTCCCGGCAATGTGAACAAATGGATTCGCAACAAAGTATGGGACGGCAGCTATGACACAGCCAAGCAGCAAATTCCATATGGGGAAACAAAGTTGTACGTACAGCGTGTTATCCATTATTATGATAAGTATAAAAACATCTATCCGAAAATGAAGTAGAATGAAGAAGAAGCATCGGACAAGCCGATACCGTTATCGCGCATGATGTCCGACGCTTCTTCCGTCATTATTTGTATTGACCTGCAAGAGATTGTTCAGCGATTTGGACAAGGCGCTTCGTGATGTAACCCCCGATAGAACCCGTGTCACGAGTTGCCATGTTGCCATAGTATCCGTCAGATGGGATGGCAATGCCCAACTCTTGTGCGATCTCGAACTTCATTTGTTCAAGAGCTGCAGTCGCTTGAGGTACTACCAAGTTGTTGCTGGAACGATTGTTTTGGCTCATTTGATTCACCTCCTTGCGGTTGGTAATTGTATTGTGTGCATTCTTTCAAAGATCATTACAGGTAACCACTGGTAACTTTTTAAAAAGTGAATTGTGATAACATCAAGAGTAGAACGGAGGAACGAAAATGAAGTGTCCTTATTGTGACCACTTAGGAACAAAGGTACTTGATTCTCGTCCAGCGAACGACAATAAGTCTATTCGCCGCAGGCGGGAGTGCGAGCTGTGCAGCAGACGCTTTACTACATTCGAGATGGTGGAGGAGACTCCGCTCATCGTTATTAAGAAGGATGGAAGCAGGGAAGAGTTCAGTAGGGATAAGATGCTGCGCGGACTTATTCGTGCCTGTGAGAAGCGTCCCGTATCTGTGGAACGGCTGGAGATGATTGCTTCGGAGGTCGAGAAGCAGCTGCGCGATACCGCCCATGCGGAGGTAGACAGCCGTGTCATCGGTGATTTCGTCATGGAGCAGCTCTATCCAGTAGATGAAGTTGCTTATGTGCGGTTCGCATCGGTCTATCGTCAGTTCAAGGATATCAGCATGTTTATGAAGGAACTGAATCATCTTCTGTCGAAGAACGCCCTTGGCGAACACCCAGATAAATAGTTTAAACAAGCTCGGAAAACCCCTCAAGCAGTAAACTGTTTGAGGGGTTCTTTGTATTTTATCGAGCAATCAAGTGTGGATTGATGGATAGGTGCAGATCTACATTGCAGACGATTTTCCATCGTAGCGGGCATTTTCCCCGATTTGAGGAGCCGGAGCGTTATCTCGAATTGTTCGTGAGTTTTTCGTGCAAATAAAAACTCCCTCAAACATTTGAGGGAGAATAGACGTTAAAAAATAATTCTTCTACGGGTGTCAAGCAGCACGATAGCAAGGAGATCGAAGAGCACCAACGGCAAGATGAAAGGGAAAAATGAAGTGTGTACTTTTCCCGCATGCTTTACGGAGTTGACCTTTAAGTACACTCTCTTTTTATCTACTTTCACGATGGTGCCTGTATATACGTTACCGTTTTTGGCCTTTATCTTAACGAATTTTTTCAAGTACTTTACACTTTTGGAGTAATGAGGGGATAACGTCTTAGACGTGATCTTCTTAGGCGTGATTTTTTTAGGCATAGAAAGACCTCCTTTTCGCATAATAGCGGAACACACAATGTGCTTAGATATGTTATGCAGGATGTACGAAAAGGGTGTCATAATGTGTCACAATTGTCCCTGATACCATTGTACGAACCCAAGTTTCCAGGATACGTAGTAGCATAACGCGATTCCGCCTAGCAGAAGGACGAGTAAGACCCAATCCTTCCATGTAACTCGAAGCCTCACATAATAAGCTCTTCCACGTCGGCCTGTGAATCCTTTCGATATCATGGCGGCAGCTACACGCTCCGACTTGCGGATAGCTGAAGCGAGCAGTGGAATTGCATAACGCTTCCATGCCCGCAGCTTGCTCTTCCAGCCGTGCTCCCGTTCTATGCCTCGCATGCGGTGCGCATCCTGTATGATGCGCAGTTCTTCCTTGAAGAAGGGGAGGAAGCGATAGCCTGCCAGAATGCCGTATGCCCATTTGGGCGGCAGCTTGCACTGCTGCATCAGGCTCAGCATGAATCGCCCAGGATCTGTCGTCAAGATGAAGATGAGCGACAAGGCGGAGAAGATAAGCACTCTTAGTCCGAGTGAGATTGCCTGCTGGAATGTGGCCTCTTTAATGATGAACGACCCCCACTGCCATAGAATGGCACTTGAAGCGGGATCGGCAGAACGCGGGAAGACGAGGGCCGTCCACACGTAGCCGATGCCCATAATGAGGAAGGGGCAGAAGCTAAGCAGCCATTTACGCCATGATATGTTCCCCAATAGGAATGTAAATAGAACGATGTAGACAAGGGCTGCAAGCGGTGTAACCGGATCGAACGTCAACGACAGCATTATAACCGCTATAATGATCGCAAGCCCCTTAATGCTTGGATTCCAATCACGGAGTATCAGGATGATCTCCTCCTTCGATACCTGACGTCTGTGCAAGTAGGCGAGATGCCACCGCGAAGTTCATCGGCATACGCAGATGACACTTCTCCACGAGCTCAGGGTGCTCCCTCCACAGCTTGGAAGGGCTGCCGTCAAACCGTATGCAACCTTCATCTAGCACAATAATTCGGTCGGCATAGGTCTGAACCCACTCCATATCATGCGTGATCATCAGGACAGTAGCGCCTGCTTGGGTTCGTGCTTGCAGGGTGTCCATCAGCTGCTTGGATGTATAAGCGTCTTGTCCATATGTCGGCTCATCGCATAACAATAGCTGTTGGCTGTCGGTAAGAACGGAAGCGACACTGAGTCTTCGCTTCTCTCCTTGGCTGATGGAGAAGGGATTGGCATTGGCAACCTTGTTCAAGCGGAAGCGTGTCAAGGCTTCTCCGACATGCTGCTGTACTTCTTCTTCGCTCAGAAGCTGCAAGCGCATCCCGAATGCAAGTTCATCGAACACGGTATCAGTAATGAACTGATGCTCTGGATTCTGGAATACATATCCGATGAAGGCTCTCAGCTCCCGCTCTGCATATCGATGAAGAGGCATGCCATTCAGAATGATTTGACCTTCATCCGGCTGTGTCAATCCAGACAAGAGGGAGGCGAGGGTAGACTTCCCAGCTCCGTTTGGGCCGACAAGTGCTACCCATTCCCCTGCATGCAGAGTAAGGGACACGTGATCAAGGATTACTCTTCCTTTACGCCGATAGACAAGGTCGTGCGCTTGCAGGACTTCCTCAGGCTTTCGTGGGGAATCGTTCGATTGAGCTGATGTTAGGATGCGCATCACATCCTGCTGTGCTAATTTAGGGAGCGACAGCAGCAGGTTCAGCAGATCCTCGTCGGTTAGTGCGGGTTCTGCGGACTCGAGACGCTGATGAACGGACTGCTCATCATAATTGCTGAAATCGAAAATGTTACTACTATCGTCATCGTTGCTGCTATCGCTACTGTTGCTGCGATTAAACCACTCACGGATGAATTGCTGCAGTTCCAGCGCTTGCGGAAGCCAGATACCGCGTGACTTGGCTTCAGCTGCATGATGCTTGAAGTAGGAGACAGGAAGACCGTCAAAGACGAGGGCTCCAGCCTCATCCATCACGAGCAGGCGATCCGTCATGCCGATCCAATCGTCCAATTGATGCTCAATGATAAGCAGAGTCATCCCTTCCTTGCGTGCCAGTTCTGAAATGAGTACAGCAAATTGATGTCTTGTATACGGATCGAGATTCGATGTAGGCTCATCCAACACAAGCATGTGCACGCGAAGGGCTAGAGCGCAGGCAAGAGCCAGCTTCTGTTTCATGCCTCCTGACAGCTCGTGGATATACGCATGTCGCCATCCGAGCAATCCTACCTTTTCTAATACCTCTTGAATCATGGATTCCATCTCAGTTCGAGGGCAATCCCGATTTTCTAGGCAAAAGGCTATTTCTTCTTCTACACGCAGCATACAGAACTGACTTTCGAAATCTTGAAATACAATTCCGATATGCTGGGCCGCTTCACCGGAATCGTACTGTTCGATTGGCTTGCCATACAGATGGACACTGCCTTCAACGAGACTGTCTATTGCATGTGGATACAGCCCGGTAAGGCAAAAGGCTAGCGAGCTCTTGCCGCAGCCGCTTGGGCCTAGCAGCAGAACGGTTTCCCCCTCATGCAGGGTGACATTGATGTTGGATAAGACGGGCTCGGCTTCGATCTCGAAGGCGAGTGTCAGATCAGTGGCTTCCAGTGCAATAAGAGCTCCATGCTCGGCGTCACGTTGTAAGGTCGATTGTGCTGGGTGATTGGGAATGAGAAGCGCTGGGCTTGCCATGTTATCGTTGCCCCTTTGCAATTGGGAAGCTTCTCAGAACTCCTGTATTGGCCAAGGCGTCCGCAATCCATTTGCCAAGCAGACCCGAGATGAGTGCGCCACTTATACAGCGAACGACGAACATCGCGATGATGAGACCAACAGAGTAGGCCGCATAACCGCTGCGGAAATACCCCCACGCGAAGCTGAATACAGCGGAGCCCACCCCAGCCAGCATGAGCACTTTGGTTGAATAATTCCGATATCTTGTAGCGGCAAATACGGCTTCGGCGCCTAAACCTTGGATAAGGGCGGACACAATCAAAATAGGTCCTACGGCGTTGCCGATTAATACCTCAACCAATCCAGCGACTGTCTCTGAAATGGCGGCAGCCCCCGGTTTGCGGATAATATAGGTGGCGATGATCGATACGATAAACCAAATGCCGAAGATGACTTCATATCCCATCGGCCCCATAAAGCCAACAAGCACATTGCCTATTTGCAAGAAGAGCAGATAAATGACGGCAAACACAACAGATAATGAACTGAGAACGACGATATCTCGTAATTTCCATTGGCTGTTTCGCGAATTCATGAACATTCCTCTTTTCTTAAAACGATGATCGGATGAGTCCGTTGGGTTTGTAGCTTGCATTTTTGAATTTCTTTTTCTTCAGCTGCTACCTTGTGGAAGGGCTGTTGGCTGACATCGTAGTTGTCATCACCACATGGGACTTGTCTGATTTTCTCGCCCGATTAAACGCGTTCTCAAGTGTAGCAAATACTCGCTGTGCATCTCCTTCTAAGCGGCTTGCATAATGAGCGCTCTCATCGAAAGTGCCTTCTTCCTTAGCAAGGCCAATGATCTCATAGATCGTATCCATGTAATCTGCTGTTCCGAGCGGGTAGAGAGCAAAATGAGCAGCGACCTTGAGAGGAATCGCTTGATATCGTTCCGCATTCATTCGAATTTCGTCCGTACTCATGAAGGCATCTCCTTGTGTGTCGCCCGGACAGCCAACAGAGAATGTAGCATTCAGCACAACATGTTCTCCACTTGCCGCGCTATGTAAATAGATAGACTGTACAACATCGAATACATGTTCACTGCGCCCACGAACCCAGGTGCTGACATCATCGGTATGGCACCATACCTTAGACATATCTGTGTCTCGCAACGCTCCTAAAATAAGTTCAACGAAGCGATCGCTCATC
Organism: Paenibacillus sp. NAIST15-1; assembly: GCF_001894745.1. Lineage (GTDB taxonomy): Bacteria > Bacillota > Bacilli > Paenibacillales > Paenibacillaceae > Paenibacillus_B > Paenibacillus_B suaedae. The sequence continues at coordinate 254,340 of NZ_BBYF01000006.1, read as the reverse complement.
GGATAGATGGAAAAGCGACAACCAACGATGCGGCTCGTGCCGCAAGATAACTGACTCATAACTTATATCCTCCCAGACGAATCAAATTGTGGCCAGCAGACAACAAAAAAACTGCACCGTGAGTCGGTGCAGTTACGCTTGAGGATACAAGGGTATGACATGGCTTCATGCAATGACGAACATGACGAAGCCGCAGCTTATATCAATCAGTCGACTACACTTCCCCACGCTAGTATTATCTAGTTCGGGTTATAAGGGTTAACAGCGTTGCCGCTGTCTCTCAGCTTGTTACAGCACCCCTAGTGTTCGAATTCACTATGCAATTGTTCCATTGTTCATATGCGTGACAGCTTTCATTATACACGGGATGATCCGTTTGTAAAGGGACTCTAGTCCTCCGTAATAGTCAACGTGATTTGAAACAAGGTATGGTAACACTGATCCTGCGTTAATTCAATCGTGCCATCATGGAGCGTTATGATTTTTTTGCAAATGGCGAGACCTAATCCTGTACTGTCTTTAATCGGGCCGTCGCCACGGATGAATTCTTCGAAAATATGTTCCTTGATCGGCTCCTGAACGCCAATTCCGTCGTCTCCGATCCACAGTATAACGTTTCCTTCTTGTCGTGCACATGAGACATAGAGCACCGTTCCCGCTGGATTATATCGCAGTGTATTGCTAATTAAGTTAGTGATGACGCGACTCATATGAATCTTGTCCATCTTGACATAGAGCGGCTCTTCCGGGATATGTGCATCAAGCTCAAATCCCTTCTCTTCTATTTCCGGATAAAATTCCACCACGAGCTGCTGGAACCATTTCGTAACGTTCACTTTCTCTTTGCTCAATTCCGTATGCTTGTCATCCAGCTTCGCCAGTTCAAATAGGTCTTTAATCAAATTGGCCATATAAGCTGACTTATCGTAAATGTATTGAATATATTTTCGGGTATCCTTGTCTTCCAATGCCTGATTGTCCAACAGAAGCTGCGAATAACCGTAAATCGAAGTAATCGGCGTCTTCAAATCATGCGATAGATGAAGCAGCATGTTTCGCTTATTGTTCTCGGCAGCTTCCTTCTCGGCAGAAGTGCGCTGCAAACGTTCAGCCATGCCGTTAAACGCATCTTGTATTTCCGCGAATTCCTGTTCGGCTGAGTAATGAAGCCGCTTCGTGTAATTGAAGTGCTCCATCTCTTTGATGCCTTCTAAGATTTGCCGCAGCGGCTTTTTCACTTGTCTAACCGAATAGCGGGCGTAAAAGTAAAGCAGGATAAACAATAAAATAGCTAATAGTGCAGCAAAGATCGTTGTCGCAGTTGATAATTTCAACAAGCGTTCAGGAATTTTCCACAACAATACATAAGATTCGCCGTTCGGCCCTTTTGCTTGATAAGCATGATAGGAGATTGCATCATCGTTTCGCTCTACATCCATTTTGGCATACATTTGACCTTCTTCGTAATGCTTGATGTCGTCCTCTTTGTTTCCTTTGACAAAAATGATCTCGCCTGACTCATTCACGATTTCGAACCAGCCGCCGTACTTGTCCAGCAAATGCTCACTGATGTTATGGAAAGGGTATCGATAAATATCCGTTCCATTAATTTGAGCAACGACCAGTTCATCTATATATCGTCTCATAAATAGGTTCGTGCTAAGGAGAGATACAATGATCGCTGCGATCATTAGGACGCAGATCACTGCATAATTTCGAAAAAATACCCGTTTTAAGGGACGTCGACCGGAGAGATTATTTGCTTTTTTCAAAACGGTAGCCTAACCCCCTAATTGTAATGAGATGGACAGGCTTTCTCGGGTTATCCTCAATTTTTTCACGGATTTTGCTTATGTACACCATAATTAAATTTTCGTCTCCGATGTATTCCTCGCCCCATACTTGCTCGTAAATATGGGCTTTGGTTAATACTCTGCCAGCCTCTCTCATAAGGAGCTCCAAAATCTTGAACTCGTATGATGTCAGTTCTTTTTGGATACCGGACTTGAACAGTTGGCAGCTCCTTATATTCAGCCTCACATCTCCGATTTCGATAAATTCCTGCTCCTGGTTATCCACCTTGGCAAAGGAGTCGATTCGCCTAAACAGCGCTTGCACGCGGCTGACGACTTCCAGCGGATTGAAGGGCTTGCCCACATAATCGTCCGCCCCGAGCTGCAAGCCATATATTTTGTCCATATCGTCAGACTTGGCGGAAATAAAGAGGAACGGAATTTGCGAATTGTGCCGCGTCCTTTTGAGCAATTCCAAGCCATCCATGTGCGGCATCATAATATCGGCTATGACCAAATCGATGGGGTTACCCTGCAAGATGGTCATAGCTTCGACACCGTTTCCAGCTGTAATCGTAGCATAGCCGTGGTTGGTCAAATAAATGGTCAGCAGTTCCCGAATTTCGGCTTCATCATCAATGACAAGTATGGTTTTCATTTGTTGTTTCACCTCTATGTATGCAACAATAACTCCCGATCAACTTGCGGATTAGCGCAGATCGATCGGGAGTTGTGCTGGATTAGAATAAATTGTCGGCAAACTTAGACAACATAGCTGCAGCTTCTTGCTTCAGCATCGGCTGCTTGGATCGGTAGTCGAACGCCCCGTCTTTTCCTTGGACAATTTCAGGGCCAAATAATTGCTTGGCTATGACGAACTGAACGCCTTCCAGCGCCCAGGAATCGGTGTGATCCTGGAGGGAAACTTTTTTCGGCGTTGTTCTTAAATGTTCGACTGCCATACGCCATATAATAGTTGCTGCTTCTTGGCGCGTCAACAATTCCTGCGGATGAAATTTGCCGTTCTCTGGCCTCTGAATGACGCCAAACTCATACGCGGCTTGTATTTCTTTAGCAAACGCACTGTCGGATATATCTATAAAAGCAGGCTTGCTCTTGGATGGAGATACCCCGGCCCATCGAATAAACCAACCGATAAACTGTTCCCGGGTAATTGCTTGTGCAGGCTGAAAGCGGTTGTCTCCGCTTCTGTCATCAATGACTTTCAATTGGCGCAAGTGATAGATATACGGAGCATACGGATGGTCGTCACTAACATCCAGATAATGCTGCGGCGCTGCTAATTTTTCGGTCCAACTATCTGATTTCAGGTCGTAATAAAATGCCTTTACCTCGCCGCTGTCATTTAATGTGAATGCAGCTTTTACGCCTTGTTCATCTTGGAAAAGCAGGGGCTCGATTTCACGGAGCACATGCTCTCCTAGCGGATCTTTCACGATAAGCTTGCCATCCTTGGCATGAACGCGAGAGGTCCACATCCGATTCCGCAAGTCGCTGTACACGCCCTCAAATTTTTCCAACGATTGTTTCGCTTGCTCATTAGGAACCTGGGCGCCTTCTTTCTTCGGGTAATAATGATCCATAAATGCTGCCAACAATTCCTTACGGAACTCAACATCCTTATTAACAGTGACGAAAAAGCCGACCTTTTCATTAGGAATCAACCACATATTGCTGTGATACCCGGCCATATCCCCGGCTTTTTCAATCATATATTGTCCGTTGTATAGCTGCTGATTGGCGTATTCAAAGCCGTATGCCATGTTCGGCAGCTTCTCATGTATGGCAAGCTGAGGCTTATGCATTTCCGCTGCTGTTTCTTTCTTAAGAATCGTTGCATCTCCCAGCTTGCCGCCGTTAAGATGGGCGAGCATGAAGTTGGCCATATCAGCGCCTGTAGAAAGCATGCCGCCGCCTGGAAGTTCTGTCGGAACGGTTGCGTAGGTAGGAATTGCTTCTCCCATCACGTTATAGGGAACGGCCAGGTGCTTCGTGATGTCCGAGGTTAAGCGGAAATCGCTGTTTGTCATACCTAGCGGTTTAAAAATATGCTCCTGCACGTATGCGCCAAATGGCTGTTTGCTCACTTGCTCTACGATGTAACCTTGAATCGTAAAGCCTAGATTGTCATAGCGATAGTACTCGCCAGGCTTGCGGATCACCGTAGGCGTATTGTCCGATACATATTGCTTGATAGATACTTCTCGAGTTAAATCGTCCGTAGATAATTCGGAGCCGTCCCCGAATTCGAATCCGGTCGAATTCGTCATTAAATGCTTCGTGGTTAGGGGAGTGCCAGCCTTATTTGAGATATTAATATCTCCCAGGTATGCAGACACATCTTTGTTCAAATCGATTTTGCCCTGCTCTGCCAATTGCATCACGGCCGTAGCGGTGATCACCTTGGAAATTGAAGCAACGCGGAATACGGTTCGATTCGGATCGACTGGCAGCTTCTTATCCACATCTGCATAGCCGTAGCCTTTCTTCAACAGCACCTTGTCGCCCTTGACGACGACAAACGCAGCTCCTGCCAGGCTGTCCTTAATTTCTGGACGGCTAAAAAATTTATCGGCAAATTGCTCAACTTCTTTTGGGTCTTGTGGACCTATGTTTACGGATGCTGCCGCCGAAACTTTTGATAATGTACCCGTACCGCTCAGCATGCCGGTTACTACGATGAAGGTCAGTGCAATGGCCGTCACGCGCTTGGAAAACATATTCATTGTTTGCTCTCTCCTCTGTATCATTTTCGTACATCATCAGAATATAGGAGCAAACTTAATCCAGATTCTATGTAACCTTAATGTAAAGTGAAATTTTCGATGAACGACAGAATCTTAGGGGAGGGGACATGGGATGCAACAAAAAAACGGCATTCTCTGCCGTTTTGATCACATAATTGGTGGGTTCTGAGGGGTTCGAACCCTCGACCTGATGATTAATGGTTTTTTCATTCGATAAGGGCGAGAGAATAGGGGAAGTAAGCAAAATAAAAACCCTTAGTTTCAAGGGTTTCAGTTATGCCATCGCGGGAACCTCCTAGTACGGATATATTCCTGCGATGGCAATTAGGTTTACAATTATTAACTAACAGCTATTCTTGGATCGTGATGCTGACATTTGTATCGATTGCAGTAGGGATGTTAGCTGTAAAATGTACATTTTTATCATTTGCAGCTACGTTCCAGCCGGAAACTGAATTTCCAAATGCTTGTGCAATTTTGGTTGCTACTTCAGCAGGTGTCTCGGTTCCTGTGAGTGTGACATGAACAGGAAAGGATGCCGTTCCATTCGTAAATGTAATTAAGAGTGTTCCTTCTTTTTTTGCGCCTTCGGTAATTGTTAAAGTTGCGGCCTTCGTACCGCCTATAGAGGCAGCAACCCCTTCTGAGGTGATTGTACTGTTCATTTGTCCGATTCCTGTTGGCATCTCTTCTACTTTTGCGACAACAAGATCATTATTTGCAGCTGGTACTAGGGCCGTAAATTGGACGTTTGAGCCAATGGCGGCAACATCCCACCCGATAACTGAAGAACCAAATGCCGTAGCAATTTTCAGCGCTAGCTCATCAGCTGTTTCCGTGCCTGCTACGGGTACATTTACGGCAACAGGGGTTAACCCATCTGTAAATTCTGCATGAATCGAACCGGGAGCCTTTGCTCCGTTAGGAATTTCTAATGTTGCAACTTGTGCAGCAGAAGCAGCTGGATTATTTAAGGTGGTAATCGTGCTATCCACCATTCCTATTCCAGTGCGATCCCCCGATAGTCTTGCGACAGCCTTCAGATTATTCTCGGCAGGAGCATTGGCTGTAAATAATACACGCGCGTAGTCTGTAGATACGGACCAGCCCGGAATAGAGTTCCCGAACGCGGCAGCAATTTTCTCCGCTAGTTGAGCACCTGTTTCCGGATAGTCCAGCAATGTCGTTTTTATAGTTACTGTGGAAATGCCATCAGTAAATTTAACGCCAATCGGGCCATCATTAGTTTCGCCTCCAGGAAGCTGCAATGTCACAACTTGAGCTGTGTTGGAGCTAATATGACCTGGTACAGTAATTGTACTTATCGGAGCCCCTACTCCCGAAGCCTCTAAAATATATACTGCAACGTTGTCATTTTTCGTCGCAGGCGCTTGAGCGGTGAAGAGGACGTCCGAACCATTAGCCGTTACAGTCCAGCCCGGAATAGAGTTTCCGTAAGCTGCGGCAATTTTTGCAGCCACCTCATCTGCGGTTTCTGTTCCTGCTAAGTCGATTCTTACACGATTGGACGTTGTACCATCTGTGAAATCAGCATAAATTGAATCCTGTACTTTAGCACCGTTAGTTATTGATAATGTCGCTACTTGTGTAGCACCTGCAGAGGCAGCTGGATTGCCCAAGGTGGTAATCGTGCTATCTGGCATTCCTACTCCAGTATGATCCCCCGATAGTCTTGCGACAGCCTTCGGATTATTCTCGGCAGGAGCATTGGCTGTAAATAATACACGTGTATAGTCTGTAGATACGATCCAGCCCGGAATAGAGTTTCCGAACGCCGCAGCAATTTTCTCCGCTAGCTGAGCACCTGTTTCCGGATAGTCCAGCAATGTCGTCTTTATAGTTACTGTGGAAATGCCGTCAGTAAATTTAACGGCAATCGGACCATCTTGATGCTCACTTCCAGGAAGCTGTAATGTCACAACTTGAGCTGTGTTGGAGCTAATATCTCCCGGTACAGTGATTGTACTCATCGGAGCTCCTACTCCCGAAGCTTCTAAAATATATACTGCAACGTTGTCATTATTCGTTGCCGGTGCTTGAGCGGTAAAGAGGACATCCGAACCATTAGCCATTACAGTCCAGCCCGAAATAGAGTTTCCGTAAGCTGCGGCAATTTTTGCAGCTACCTCATCGGCAGTTTCTGTTCCAGCTAAGTAGATATCTACTTGAACAGGAGTTGTCCCATCTGTGAATCTTACATAAAATGAACCTTTTGCCTTAGCGCCGTTAGATATAGATAATGTCGCTACCTGAGCAGTGCCTGAAATAGCTTCAGCGCCCGGTGTCGTAATCTTACTCGAAAGAATACCTATGCCTGTCCCTAGACCTTCTACATTAGCTGCAACACTCGAATTATTCGTTGCAGGGGCATCAGCTGTAAAGATTACATCCGCACCTTTGGCTGTTACATTCCATCCTTTAATTGCAGAACCAAATGCCGCAGCAATTTCTGTAGCTATATGAGTCGCAGTCTCTGTTCCGTTCAGTACAACATTAACAGCCACAGGAGATGTACCATCCGTAAACGTAGCGCGGAGCATACCCGCTGATGCCGCATCATTCGTAATTGTTAGCGTTGCGACTTGAGATACTCCCGCTGCAATATAATTTTCCAAAGAAGTCGTATACGTCACGCCTGTAACACTAGGCAGCCCTGGATCTGGTTTTGGATCTGGTTTAGGTTCTGGTTTTGGCTCCGGTTTCTGTTCTGGTTCTGGTATAGGGTCAGGTTTGGGAGTCGGATCCGGTATTGTTTCTGGTTTTGATTCAGATTTAGAATCGGAGTTGGACCCGTATGTATATATTACTTCTACCTCTTTTTTTGATTTGGATTGAGAAATGTTGCTCGCTTCGGTACTTGGTTTTTTAGATTCCGGGTTGGTCTCTGGCACAACTTTGCCGTTATTGTCCGGTATTTTTTCTAGGATAAGGCTTTTCGCTTTATCCAGCATCACAACTGCTTCAGCTCTTGTAATATAAGCTTTTGGTTTGAAGGTATGATCTGAATATCCTATAATGATCTTTTTGGATACTGCAGCGCCTACTTTGCCTTTGCTCCATAATGCGATTGATGAGGCATCATTAAATACATTGGCTGCCTGTTCATCGTCAGTCATCTTCAATAGTTTTGACACAATAACAGCCGCTTCTTGGCGGCTTAATGGTTTGGAGCTGCGTATAGAATTGTCTTCATAGCCGTATATATAATTTTCTTTTACTGCCTTTTGAACTTCTGTGTATTCCCAATTCGATTCTTTCATATCAATGAAACTTATGTCTGTTGTTTGACTGAATTGAAATGAACGGTTAATGAGAGCCATGAATTCTCCACGCGTAATGGTCTTATTCGGTTTAAAAGAACCATCTGGATATCCTTCAATCAGTTCTTGAGCATTCCAATTTCTTAATTGACTCTCCGCCCAATGTCCTACTATATCTGAATTAATGGTTTGACCATAGGCCACTCCGGCTGAGGCAAATAGTAAGCTTGTTGATAGAACGGAAATTAATAATTTACTTGATTTACTTCTGGACATCACTCGAAACCTCCACTTTGCTGTCTTTTTCTAGGATGCTCATGTAGGAGCTACCTTGCCAAATTTAGAAATACGAATGAAAATCCTATTTTGGTATTAAATAGTGATTGTTTTTGAGCCAAGCTGACAAGATAACCACTCCTTAAGACCTATATTTTATTACTTTCATTTTATCGGTTGTTTATCAGTTTTTTATTAGGAAAAGGATCATTTTTCTTTTCATGCTATATAGAACCAAATATTTTTTAAGATAAATAATTACTAAAATCGGTCAATATCTATTTTAATAGAAGGAATTGATGGTTATTATGATAGGGCCTAGAGGGATTTGAAATAAAACCCCAAAATATAGGAATATAGAGTTTTACACTTGTTTTAGATTTTGTTTATGAAAGTAAGTATCATTGTTTTTAACCTATTGATTCAATAATTTGATGGGTAATTAGTTGCAGGTGTTAAGTTCGAAGAGAATGTATGGGGATAGTGCGAATAACGAGATAAATCCGTATCTCAAATTATTTCGTGAGTTAAATGTGAGGTTATTATAAAACAAAGCTGCATTGGGAAGTAACGATCAGAACAACAAAAAACGGCATTCTCTGCCGTTTTGATCACATAATTGGTGGGTTCTGAGGGGTTCGAACCCTCGACCTGATGATTAAGAGTCAACTGCTCTACCAACTGAGCTAAGAACCCATATGATAACTGGGTTCAAGGGGGATTGCTGCATCCCGATTGAACGAAGCTGTTTAAGAAGTGCCTTGTTCCTTAACACCCCTTAAGTATAGACCTCTACAGGCGATTCGTAAAATAGAATTAAGGGGGTTATCCGTGGATATTCAAGGATATCCCCTTCTCTGCTAAGGGTGTAGTATGACTCTGTTAGGAATACTTCCATTTCCCGTATCATGCGATAAGGAGCAGGGATTTAGTTCTCTGCTCCTTACCGTAGATGTTTACATTTACGTGTTCAGATGTTTTTTCAGTTACCCAAATTGTTGAGGGCTGTATATTGAGTGACCACCCATGGTGACCATCTGCTGAACATTAGCTGCAAGGTTATCCATCTGCTACGTATTTGAAATTTAGGTGCGGCGCATATACGCGCGGACGGTGAGTGGGGCAAAGATGGCTACAATGACCATAGCGCACAGGAGAGTGAGGCCAAATTCAATGCCGATCGTGCCTTGATTGGCGAGCTCACGTACAGCACTTACTAAATGGGTGATTGGGTTGATATTAGCAAACCATTGAAGCCAATCTGGCATCGTATTGACCGGTACGTACGCATTAGAGAGAAAGGTGAGCGGGAACAGCACCATCATGGCAATCCCTTGTACGCTAGCTGCTGTACGAGCAATGACGCCGAAGAAGGCAAAAATCCAGCTGACTGCCCAGGAGCATGCAATGACAAGCAAGCCGGCGATTGCGACATAACCTAGGCCTCCGGCTGGGTGATAGCCCATTAAGTAGCCCATCACGAAGGTGAGTACGGTTGCAATGGCAAAGCGGATCGTATCTGCCAGAAGGGCTCCCGCCAAAGGCGCAATACGCGCGATCGGAAGTGACTTGAAGCGGTCGAATACGCCTTTATCCATATCTTCACGCAATTGGACACCAGTGGCGACGGCACTTGTAATGACCGTCTGAACAAGAATGCCGGGGATAATGATTGGTAAGTAATCATGTACATTTCCTGAGATTGCCCCGCCAAATATATAGGTGAACATGAGGGTAAACAAAATGGGCTGAATGGTTACATCGAACAATTGCTCGGGGGTACGCTTTATTTTGAGCAGCCCACGATAGGCCATTGTCATTGAATTACGTAGTGACTGACCGAAGCTGGCATAGTTTTTTAATTGCTGGTGGGGGCTCTTATTTACGGTTGCATTGCTCATACACGTGCCTCCTCTCTAACGTTCATGCGTTCGGTATTGTGGATCGCGTTCGTGTTCTCTATAGCACCCGACGAGCTGTTCCCAGTGATGGTTAGAAATACTTCGTCAAGTGTAGGTTTTTGTACACTGATTTCGGCAAGTCGAATTTCTTGGTTGCGAAAAGCGATCAACAGGTCTGTTACTTGGTCGGCGTCGGCCATCGGTGCAGTAATCGTTCCAGCTTCGGCGGTTACATTGGAGCGGACTTGAAGTACTTGCTCTACGATTGTACGCGCATCGGCGATATCTTTTTCATGTTGAAGCCTTAAATGCAGCGACGACGTTCCAACGGAAGCCTTAAGTTCATCCACGGTGCCTTCTGCGACAACTTGGCCGCGGTCGATAACCGCGATACGATCTGCCAACTGATCGGCTTCATCGAGGTATTGTGTGGTGAGGAGCACGGTTGAGCCTGTGTCGACCAAACGGCGAATCGTATCCCACATCTGTGAGCGCGTACGCGGATCCAGCCCTGTTGTCGGTTCATCCAAAAAGATGAGCGGGGGCTGAGCAATGAGGCTTGCAGCCAAATCAAGTCTGCGTCGCATGCCTCCGGAGAAGTTCTTGAGCGGCCGCTTGGCTGCCTCTGACAAGCCAAACTCCTCTAACAAGTCAGCAGCCTTGCGCCGCGCTTCCGCACGACCTAGACCGAGCAGCCGCGAGAAGATAATGAGGTTCTCGGTAGCGCTTAGGGACTCGTCAACCGATGCGTATTGTCCTGTGACCCCAATTAATTGACGGACGATATGGGATTCCTTCACGACATCGTGTCCGAAGATCCGTGCCTCGCCAGCATCCTGACGCAATAATGTAGCTAACATGCGAATCGTCGTTGTCTTCCCTGCTCCATTCGGACCCAGGACTCCGTATATCGAACCAGCACGAACGTTCAAGTCTACGCCATCGACAGCGCGATTGTCTCCGAATGTTTTGACGAGCCCACGGGCTTGAACAGCCCATTCACTGCTGCTCGAACCTGCTATGTTGAAATTATTGTTCATTTCCATTTCTCCTTACTTCAAGATGGAATGTTTGCACTCGTTTTTTAGTCTATTTGCATTGTAAAAGTAATTTACAGCCTGATAAACCTTCTGTGGAATGGTTTTCCAGTCAGTCTGTAGACCGATAAACAACGGGGAAGATGAAGCCTTGTTATGAGCACAAAGAAACACGCCTAACCAACAGCGTGTTATCTAGGATAAATGTTATTCAATAAGGAGGTAGATAATGAATGGATTAGTGTGCTTGTGTTCGGTATATGCTCGATACGAGCGTATGTCCTAGAATGATGTTCGCAATGATGATGATATGATCATTTTGGAGGATGTATGTATAGACTTCGGGAAAATTGTCATTTGAGAGACTTAATCCAAGAAGTGCTCCTATACCTCCAAAGCATACAATTGGGATGACGATGATGTAGACGAAGTTATACACAAGGGTGTGCTTCGAGGGGGGGAAGAAAAGGGAATATCTTCGTTAGAGAATACAATGATATCCATTTCGAGTCAATTGATAATGAAATCGATGTAACAAAAAACACGACTCAACGGATTATCTACTTTGAACAGTTTAATGAAAAAGAAAGATAAATAGAGAAAAAAGAAGGAATGATGTCTAAGTGCTTCCTATTGCTATGAAATTGTTAAAAAGAAGTAGAAAATAATCTACCAAGGCCAATAATAGGAATTTGCAGGAAATTGTGTTGAGGTAGTATAATAATTTGGCATACAAAAATATGGGGCCATAGCTCAGCTGGGAGAGTGCTTCGCTGGCAGCGAAGAGGTCAGGGGTTCGATCCCCCTTGGCTCCACCAAATAAATAATAAATGCAGCCGATGGGCTGCTTTTTTTATTATGGTGGATTGCAAAAGGGGGCGAACCCCGGGGGTCGTCCGCGCGCAAGGAGCCAAAGGCGAGAGAGCACGGCGTCCCATTCTACCTCTAAGGTAGTCATCGTTGAGTGAGCTTCGACAGCAAGAATAATCAGGAATGGGACATCCCGTAAAGGATGGAGCGAGGATTGTGAGCGTAATCACCTTGGCTCCACCAAATGTATAAATCGTACACGATCCAATGGGTCGTGTTTTTTTGCATTGGTGGAGTATAAGAAGGGGGAGCGAACCCGGGGTCGTCCGCGCGCAAGGAGCCAAAGGCGAGAGAGCACGGCGTCCCATTCTACCTCTAAGGTAGTCATCGTTGAGTGAGCTTCGACAGCAAGAATAATCAGGAATGGGACATCCCGTAAAGGATGGAGCGAGGATTGCGAGCGTAATCACCTTGGCTCCACCAAATGTATAAATCGTACACGATCCAATGGGTCGTGTTTTTTTGCATTGGTGGAGTATAAGAAGGGGGAGCGAACCCGGGTTCGTCCGCGCGCAGGGAACCGAAGGAGAGAGAGCACGGCGTCCCATTCCACCTCTAAGGTAGTCTAACTACTTGAAGATAAAGAGAAGGAATGGTACTCTAGGATGAAAATCGCGATAATTATACATAGTATGTAATTTGATAGGAGGATGTGTTATCAAAAAGCTTTTACTTAAGAGATTGCCATTGATCTCACTTGGAGTTATGGCTTATATACTGACAAAATACGCGCAGAACCATCAGGATTGGGCAGAAAAATACAGTAGGTCTGTATATCCGATATTGTCAAAAACAGTAGGATTTGTACCTTCTTGGGTCAAATTTTCTATTAGTGAATGGCTCGTAGTGTTGGTTGTGTTACTTTTTCTATTTTATATAGGTTATTATGTGCGCAAGGTTATCATGAGTAAAGGTGCACGTAGGATGGTAGTTTATCGTGGTACTCTAGGAATAGTTGCAATCTGTAGCGTGATATATTTTTGCTATACTGTTTTGGGTGGAATAAACTATCACAGATATTCTTTTTTGTCCTATACCGAATATCAAGAGGGAAACTACAGCGAGGACGAACTAGTGAAATTGTGTAAGTCACTTGCTGTTGAAATGGAATTGGCAAGGGAAAAGTTAGAGGATACTGCTCTTTTGGCTCAAGTACCGGATAATTTTAATTATTATGCACAACACGCAGTGCTGTCGATGCAAATGTTATCAAAGAAATATCCTGTTTTGGAGCATTCTTTATATTCAACACCAAAACCAGTGGTGATGTCAAAACTAATGTCGCGTGCAGGGATACACGGTATTTTTGTCCCTTTTACTTTTGAATCCAATATTAATGTTAATGTGCCAGTTTTCTTAGTGTCTGCTACTATGGCACATGAATTGGCACATCAGAGTGGTTTTATGCATGAGGATGAGGCAAATTTTATAGCTTATCTGGCATGTAAGCAGCAGGATGATCCAATGATACTCTACAGTGGTTTTTTTCTAGCGTTTGATTATTCTATATCAGCACTAAAGAAAGTTGATTCAGATCAGGCGTCTGATATAATGTCCAGTCTGTCCAAGGCGGTGCAGCATGACATAGTACAAAATGAGCAGTATCGGGATAAGTATGAGGGTGTTATTTCGAGTATTTCAAGAATTGTAAATGACTTATATCTGAAGGCGAATAATCAGACAGACGGTTTGAATAGCTATAGTGGTATGGTAAATTTGTTGCTGGCAGAGCAGCGAGGAATAGAGAAGTATCATTAAATAAAGTATAGATATTATTAGGAGTGAGTGAAATAAACAAAATAAAAGTATTTCCCATTCCATATGCTGGAGCGTCGGTAAATGTATATTGTGATTGGAAAAAACTACTGCCGGATAGATGTGTATATGTGAATTGGCTGGAAGAGGAACTCGATTCACAGAGCCTTGCTACCAGTCTGTTGGTGAAGCAAGTGAAGATATCGCAAAAAGAATAAGTGAACAACATCCATTAATACTAAATCTTCTAAATGCTCTGCCATATTAGGATATTTTGCAGCTATTATACGAACTGAGACGAAGGAACTGGAGTACAAGGACTACGTTGTAATAAACGTCCTGAAAACGATGATCGATAAAGATGTAATTTATCAATAAGTGTGATAAGATCATTCTGGGAATTCCGTCCAATAGTATATTTTAGGAGGTTTAAAATGATGAAAAAGCAGGTCATTGTTGTATCACTTGTTTTTGCTCTTACCTCTTTGTTAATTGGGGGAGCATTTGCTAGTGGGAAAATTTCAATTGTTGTAAACGGTCGAACAGTACCTACTGACGTTTCGCCTCGCAATGTTGACGGAAGAGTCATGGTTCCTATTAGTACGATTTCTAAGGCATTAGGTGCTGATGTGACTTGGGATTCTAAAAAACAAACAGTAATTATTAATCAGAAAAGCGGTACTTCGGCTTCTACTCCTGATCTATGGAATGAAAAATTAAATCTAACTGGGGGACAATGGGCAGACATCGTATCTTTGATTAATAAGTATTTCGTTACATATGATTCAAGGGATGAAGAAGCTTGGAAAAAAACAATAGCCTCTAGTTACTTGAATAACGGTTCAGTCGAACTACCAGGAGGAGGAGTATATCCTTCCATTCTAGAGTTGAAAATAGTTGATGCTAAAAAAATAGTAGATGCTAAAAGAAAAGGGGAAGGTAGGAGCGATGGAGACCAATACAAAGTACGTGTAAAAATAGTTCATTACATGAACTTATCCACACCATTTGTGGCTGAATGGGACTTTGATGTAGCTCCATATATGAGCAAGGGATACCTGATAGATTATGCAAACATAATCAGTGATACCCAATTAAAGAATTATACCGTTTTCCCTGGTTTAACATTCCAAGATGTTTCTGAATAAATATTATATTTATGATATGTAATGAAGCCCATAGCTTATCGGGGAATTTCCTATAAGCTATGGGTTTCCCTTTTTTCAGCGTACTTTCTCTAGTTATTTCTGACAAATTTGGAGCATTTCGCCTCAATGTACAAACTAAAGGATGTGAATCACTTATAGTTCCGCAGGAGAAAACATCGCCAAAGGTCAGACGATCCCTGCCGAAGTGATGAACCAATGGATGAACAGTCCGGGACGGCGTACCAACATCCATATACAAAACGGCTACAATCAATATCTAGTTAAGTTAATTTCAGGATATTTCTGCTTAATTTCGTTCATTTTATTATCGGTGATTCCCTTTAAATTTTTATCAAAGAAGCTCAGTGACATTTCGTTAATCAACTGAAAAATCGCGGGTACATCTGCTCCTGGTTCATTAATGATCGGCGAAACGGCTGCTAAGTCAGTGAAACTGCCATGACTCGTTTTAGGAATTATTGCGGTATACACGCCAGGTTTTTCAATGGTTTTATTTCTCAAGTAGGCTTCCACAAACAACTCATCCCGATTTCCTGGTTCCCGGCTGTTTGCCTCTTTCATAAGCTTAATCGAAGCCTCGGCATTCATCAGCATTAACGGCTTTCCAGGACCATCTTTCGGCATAGGGTCACCATACAATCCGCCATCCATATCAATGGCAGCTTTGATTCTATCATCCTTTACCAACATTTGTGCTGAAGTGGCACCACCAAAAGAATGACCTAACATACCTATATGGTCATAGTCTATTAACTTAGCGATCGGCTTAAATTTATCGTCAAAATCAGCTTTGGTTACTTCATCTAGCACAAATGCGGCATCCTGCTCCCAAAGTTTAATCCGATTGTTTAAAAAAGTGATTGTATTTTCAATAGGTGTAAAATCAACCCGATCTCCATCCGGGAAAACGGTTGTTGCCGCATCGCCTGTAAAGTTAAGAGCAACGATTACATAACCATGACTCGCCAGCTCTTCCAACTGAAAGGTGTTTTGTTGACTGTATAGGCTCATACCATGTGCAAACAATAACAGTGGGAATTTCTTTGTTGCTTGTAAGGGTGTGGCGTCTGTAAACGAATGTGTTTCGGTCAATCCCAAATGAGTGGTTGCGATATAAGGGAATCCCTGTGTAGCTGATATTTGTTTCGTTAATGCATCAATATTCTTATTATAAGGAGCAGGAGAGCCTGACCCTTTTTCGGCTGGATAATAAACCTGTACCATCAATTCACGATATACTTGACTATTTGGAACAACAAATTCTTTTCGATTCTGATCAATAAGATGAAAGGCTTGCGTACCTACCGTATATTCTCCCGTAGGCTTTGGAAATGTGAGCAGGGGAAAAATCGTCGGTAAAGCAATCATGGCAGCAGCCGCGGCAACAATACCTGCCCCTTTTAAAATTCTCA
The DNA here is from genome assembly GCF_001894745.1 of Paenibacillus sp. NAIST15-1. Lineage (GTDB taxonomy): Bacteria > Bacillota > Bacilli > Paenibacillales > Paenibacillaceae > Paenibacillus_B > Paenibacillus_B suaedae. The sequence continues at coordinate 238,078 of NZ_BBYF01000006.1, read as the reverse complement.
CTCCCCTTTTTTTTGATACATTCGTGTTGCGTGGTTTGATAAAAACCTGCAGGGTCAAAAGCACTGTTACGATATAAGCGGGTATCAAGCGCCAGTTGGCCCCGATTGCAAGGATAGTTGCAAATAAGGCTATATAAGTAACCGATAAAATGATGACATTATACTTGGTAACACCACGCTGCTTAAAAAGCAGTAAGATGCTTGATACGATCAGTATAGCTACAAAAATAATCTCTAAGTTTCTCACCATAGAACCTCCATTTCATATACATACATTTGAATGTATGCGGGTAAAATTTTTTACATTCATTTGAATGTAAAATGGCAAAATAATAAACTACTCAATGTAGTTTATTGTTCCTGTACGTTATCAAACAACTCCAGAAAAACATTTTTCAATTCTTCATTGACTATAGGCATGCCAATTCTTTCAAACATTAGGGCGATATGCTCAATTTTCTGAACAAATTCCTCGCGGCTGACGTGAAAGATTCCTGGATTCATCCAGATATCAAAAAGCATTGTAAAAATTTCTGCTGTTTGCTTTGGATACGCAACTTGGATCGAACCGTCTTTATTACCTTCTTCAATGACTTTGTGAATGCCTGGCGCAACAACTCTCATACCTTCTGTAATCCGACTAAAAACAAACTCAGCTGAAATCATTTCGCGAGAAATGGTCGAATGGTCACCGTTTTTTATACTTTGCAGAATCGAATACGTGATTCCTTTTCTTAAACGATCTAAGGCATTTAAGTTTTCTAAATCATCAATATGAGTAAAAACATCTTGCTGGATCATCATCTCTTTGGTAACGGACTGAATGATGTCTGAGATTGATTTGAAATGATGATAGAAAGCACCTCGAGTAATGTCTCCTACATCATCTACAATATCCTGAATCGTTACGTTGTTCCAACCTTTAAGCGTAAATAGTCTAACTGCAGATTCCATAATTCTTTTTCGTGTAATTTCCGGAAATTTATTTCTGGCCATTTTATTTCTCCTACACATACATTTAAATGTATCTAAATGATAAGCGAAGCCCTCAGCTATGTCAACTTGGGCCTAATAGGAGTCTGTCACTCAGCACGGAGGCACTTTTTCTTTGATCAACTTTCAATTGTGTAATGATAAAGAAGAAGATATCGTCCAATCGGATAAACCCATGAATGAATAAGATATTACAGGGCTGACTTTTTACTTAATATCTGAATTTATTAAAGGGAGAGTATGTATGATTCGAAAATATTCGACTGGACCGCTAAATAATCTAACGGAGAAAGACAAGATTGTATCTAAAGATATTGCTGTGAACTCGATAAACCAGCATCAACATAAAAATGCTAGAGTAAGAATCAAAGTGTTTGCATTAAACGGAAAAAAGAAATTGATTCATAACGTTGTATTTACAGTGAAACCGAATGCATCCACATTCAATAGCTTTTTTGTGGGAAATACGAAGCAGTATGAAGTTCAATTTATTACAAATCAATCGAAAGTTCAATTTGCATCGTTTGGGATTAGTCCGAAAGATCGTTATGTTGCCGCGCATCGAGTAATTAACAGTGAATTAACAAGAATCGTATGAGGATGACTTCTCATAATTTCTATCGATCTAGGTGCTTTCTTGAAAAGATGTGTTCGCTAAGCCAGTTATTGTTCTTGGCTCAATTTAAACGCCTAAGTGGGGTTTTCAATCTTAGGCGTTGTTCTTTATGTCGGACACATTTCTCCACTTCCTTCAGATGAATAGTCGCGGTTCTCGGACATGGACTGAAAAGTAATTAGGAAATCCGGTTCTAGCAAGATGAATACATAATTAAGGATTTCGAATGGTTGGTTTGCTCATGTTTAAGATGGAGCGAGCATTGCGTGCGAGCGCGATCACCTTGGCTAACCAAATATAAAAGTCCATCCACCTGAAAAGGTGGATTTTTTGGTTTTTATCAGAGCACGTTTGTCATCCCAAACATATTATTTATAGATGAATGTCATTAGATGAGGCTTTAAGCAGTACTATTCTGCATGAAATCGGAGTTGAAAAAATGGATAGAAAAAAACAAAATTGACCGCGAAAATCATAAAGCCAGAGGATGCAAGGTATGATGAGAAGCGCGGGAACGCAGACAAAGCTATTCGAAGGGCGAAATATTGGGGTTTTCCAGTTCGAATGAGGAATTCAGGGATTTATCGAGGCAAAGGGGTACCTGAAAAAAACAATAAAATTTTTTTCAATAATGAGAAGAATCCCGTAAAGAAGATATATCAAGATGATCACAGCATACTTAATCATCCGATTGGGCCGAGTGCCAACCGATTAATTGGTCAGGGGACAAAAGTTCATGCCAAAGGGAGTATTACTGATGTTCCGGGTATCCTAGTGGGGCACGCAGAGGATAGAAGCGGTCGTACCGGTTGCACGGTTATTTTGTACCCTGAAGGTGCAGTTCCTGGTGTGGATGTCAGAGGCGGTTATCCGGGTACGGAACAGACAGATGCGATTAAACCCGGAACTTCAACGGATCTTATACAGGGGGTTCTTCTTACGGGCGGCAGCAACTTCGGTCTTGCGGCAACAGCAGGTGTCGTGAACTGGCTTGCAGAGAATGGGTACGGTACCCCGACAGATGTTGGACCGCTCCCTACTGTGCCTGCGGCTGTTATTTTTGACCTTTATTATGCGAAAGGCTCCCCCAGGCCTGACGCACAGTTGGGCTACAAGGCAGCACAAGCTGCGAAGTCCGGTGCCGTGGCGCAAGGCAGTGTTGGTGCTGGAGCGGGTGCGACGGTAGGGAAAATCTACGGTACGCCGATGAAGGGCGGGGTTGGAACCGCCTCTTGGCAAATTCCGGGCGGTCCTATAGTAGCCGCTATTGTAGTCGTCAATGCCCTCGGAGATATTTGGAATAATGATCATATCATAGCTGGGGCGCTCGAGCCTGATGGTAAATTCGTTAACCAAACTCGGGCAATTCTTGAAGGAATACCACCAATGCCGATCTCGACCCGGAGCAGAAGCACAACCATCGCTGTCATCGCAACCACTGCAAAACTAGACAAAGCCGAGGCAGGGAGGGTTGCGACACTCGCCCATGACGGAATGGCGCGGGCGATTTCCCCGGTGCATATTCAAGGTGATGGGGACACTGTATTCTGCATAGCTACCGGAACCGATACTAGCGGGCTTATTGGTAATGCCGCCGTGACCGCAGTCGGCACCGTCGCAGCGGTGGTGCTTGAGCAGGCCATCGTCAGAGGAGTAAAGGCAGCCCAAGCAGAAATGAAACATCAACAAAGTAAGAAGTGAAATGAGGTTTCGATCACTTCCAAACTATTCATTCAAACAGCAAAAATGGGCTGAGGACAAGATCCTCAACCCATTTTGTCAACAACCCCTTCTAGACATGGGACTATTTACGTAAAATTCCTATCACTCTTATCTATTAGTGCAACATTTAGGGAATTCCATGTGATTCAAGTTAACTACTTATCCTGATTAAGTTGAGCTCGCAACACGTCTTGGCCAGTTGCAATGGCACCGTCCCTAAGGGCAGTTACGATTCTCCCAAAAACAATATCAACGGGTTGGTTTTCGTCATTTACTGCATCGAGAAGATGTTTGCCGATGTTGTTAGCGCCGCTTTTTAAAGTTGAATCAAGGAAACTCTTGAAAAATTCTTTGTGTTTATCAGACATGTATCTCACCCCCTTCCGATAATACGGCTATCCCCCTGAGGTATAGTCTGATAGGATTCGACTTACTGCTAGCGTCGACGAACTAACATCAGGAGTGGTTTAGAAGGAGAGATATTTCTCTTCTTTTTCTAAGGCCATTTCATGCACCAGCTATTTGGCTTTTTCTTTCGCACGTCTTTTTGCACGATCCTTCGCCCGATCTTTCGCGCGTTCTTTCGCGCGTTCTTTCGCGCGTTCTTTCGCACGTCTTTTTGCACGATCCTTCGCACGATCCTTCGCACGATCCTTCGCCCGATCTTTCGCGCGTTCTTTCGCGCGTTCTTTCGCGCGTTCTTTCACACGTTCTTTCGCGCGTTCTTTCACACGTTTTTTCACGCGTTCTTTCACACGTTTTTTCACGCGTTCTTTCACACGTTTCTCCGCACGTTCTTTCGCACGTTCCTTCGCACGTTCTTTCGCACGTTCCTCCGCGCGTTCTTCCACATGCTCATTCACACGTTCTTCCGCATGCTCATTCGCCCGTTCTTCCACATGTTCCTTCACACGTTCTTCCGCATGCTCATTCGCCCGTTCTTCCACATGTTCCTTCGCCCGTTCTTCCGCGCGTTCTTTCGCCCGTTCTTCCGCCCGTTCTCTCGCCCGTTCTTCCGCGCGTTCTTTTGCACGTTCTTTCGCCCGATCTTTCGCCCGTTTCTCTGCACGTTCTTTTGCACGTTTTTTCGCGCGTTCTTCCGCCTTTTCTTTTGCTTTTTCATTCTCCTTTTCATTATCAAACCAAGCAAGGAGGGCGTTGCCTACAGTTCGAGTAGCTTCAATCAAGATGGAAGAAGGTCCTTTGTTTGGTATCTTTTCAACTGCTGGTTTTCCTTCTAGCTCTTGCAGCTTTTGCTTGGATAGCTGCTTCCATGCCGAATTTTGTGTTTGACTCTCCAATTTTCTAAAGTACGTAGCCGCGTCTTGGTTCTGGCCTATCTTAGTGTAAGCCTCACCGAGTTCATAGATGAGTTCCAATTGTTTTTCAGTGTCAAGCGTGTCAGATGGTGTATTGAGGACGTGGGTGAAATCTTCAATCACCGTCTTCGTCCGATGGAAGTACTGCTCTGGGAGATTGTAAGAGGACTTGCCGCGAAGCAGTCGGATCGTACTGTCGTGTGGGTCGGCGGCTACCGCATTGTCGAGCATTTTCAATCCCTGTTTTGACCATTTCAATTTATCAGATGCCTCTGTTTTATCTCTTGCAATCAATATCATGGTGCTGCCATAGTAAGCACCAACAAGAGGATGATCTGGATCATCGGTGTGAAGCTGTTCTAAAATCTGATGTGCTTCTTGAACAGCAGCCGCACTCCCAGCTACGCCATCCAGATACAGTTGGATAGCTAGGGTGAGTCTTTCATTGAACGGGTCAGACGGAGTAGATACCTGATCTGACACGGAATTTAGAACAGATTCGGTCAATGAAGCATGATCATCGCTCGATGTTGAAGTCTCATTTAAGTCTGAGCCTTCCATATCGCTGGGATTAAGGTTTGTCACTCAATTCATCCTCTCTGTACTCAGCATGAACACATTGCTCGCTTGCATGATTCTAATCATCTTTTTTCTTTGGATACATGGAGGCAAGACGCTGTGAGACTTCATTCGCCTTGACGGGATTGCCGCTATTTTCGTAGGCTTTGCTCAGCTTTCGAAGTACTCTTCTGACTTGTTTGTGGGTAAGGTAATTTGAATCTTGTTGATAACGGTCAAGGAGGAATGTGAAGTCCTCGATCGCTATTCTCGAAGAATAGAAATAAGACTCCGGCAGATGCAGGCAGACACTTCCGCGTAAGAGGCGAATTTCTTTTTCGTTGGGATCCATTTCTACTGCTTGATTCAATACCTCCAGACTCTCGAGTGCTTTTTCTTCTTTCTCAACAAGTTTGACGGCATCACGTGATAAGAGGGCTAATGAACTACCGTAATAGGCTTCAATAAGCGCATGATGAGGCTGGGTCTCACGGAGCCTTAAAAGCTTCTCATGCGCTCTTTTCGCTGCCTGTTTGTCTCCATCAACTCCATCTTGAAGAAGCTTTTTTGCGATCTTGAATTGTTTTTCAGGAGTGCTGTCAGATGACATGTATGCCTAACCTCCAATTTGCTTCGCCATTCATTTGAAAGTCGAGTCCCTCTACGCCAACAACTCATGATTTCGAAGGTTATATAATTGCTACGATATGCGAGTCCCTACTGCATTGATTGGATGAAAAAATCAGTTTTCAGAAGATATACAGTTGTCCGAGTCAAGGGTGACATTGCCTGCATTTCATATAAGGATGACTTGGAGGGATGGGGAGTACAAAAAACATTGAGAGAATGCTAGACGAATAACATGCCGCAGGTGTGGACTGAAAATGGTTAGGAGGATTTTTATGAAAGCACAAACCCATAAAATGAAGGTAACCGTGGACGAACATACATCCCATCTAGAACAATTCAAAGCATTTTTCACGAAATTGGATGAGGATGGAAGCACCATTGAGAAGCTGCCTCGGCAAAAAATTGAAGAGTATCAGTTACAAGCAATTAACGCCACGCTTGCTCATGTTTGGGACCGCAATGAATATTATCGTTCAAAGCTGGAAGAAGCAGGCTTTACAGTGCCGGAGATTGAAAGCCTGGAGCAATTAACAAATGTACCGCTATTGAATAAAGACGTCATTCGAGGCGATAAGCAGAAGATCTTATGTGTGGATCCGAAAGAAATCGGGCAGGTTCACCTTACGAGCGGTACTTCGGGAAAGCCTATTTATACCTCGTACTCGTTAGCTGATCAGTATGTCTATGATTTGCTCCCGAAATATTTGGAATTATTTAAGGAAACGGATGTTGATGTGGTAGCCGTCGCCTTGCCTTATGAATTTGCTCTGCCTGGTCTTGGGTTTCAGCGGTTGTTTCAGTTTGCATTTGGAACGGCAGTACTGTCACTTGGCAAAGGCGGTTACATGGCTCCCGTCGATAAGTCATTAGAATTGATGAAGGAGTTCCAAGCTACCGTTCTGACTACGACGCCCTCTTATGCGGCGCTTTTGGCTGAAGAAAGCGAGCGGTTCGGCATCAAAATAGGTGAAGACATACGATTGAAAAAAATAGTGCTTACAGGTGAAGGCTGCTCCTATAAATTCCGTGAGCGTTTGGAAAAATGGTGGGGATGCGAAGTATCCTTCTTCTACGGATCGACCGAATGTGGCGTCGTCGCGGTCGAATGCAGTGAGCACAAAGGTTATCACGTGATGGAGGGACATGTAAAAGTCGAAATTATTAATCCAGTTACGCAGGAAAAGCTTCCTTACGGCAAGACGGGAGAAATTGTGGTAACGACGCTGTTGCGCGAGGCCATGCCAATGGTGCGTTATCGCAGTGGGGACATCGGATATTTACAGAAATCCAAATGTGATTGCGGTCTCACGATGGACGTCCTTCATTTGAGAGGAAGAATGGAAAGCATGATTCGATTGGGGGATGAGGACTACTCACCGTTCCTATTAGAACAATTTTTGATGGAAATTCCAGATGTGGGTATGTGGTATCACTTCAAATTGAATCAGGGATCATTCAAGATTGAAGCCGAACCGTTTCGGACGGAATTAACAGATGAGCAATTGGCAACGAAAATCCGGAAGCATATGACGGATCGAATCGGCATTGATTGCGAAGTGGAAATCAGACATGATATTCCTCGGACTTTTGGCAAAGCAACGCGAATATTCACGTAAGACAGCTAGGAGCATGGGGCCAAGGATTCGCATTAACCATCCTAAAGCGCCGTGTTACGCCGAGAGGAGGTGCCCTTATGACCGATATTCAGAGGGAGCGGGAGGAGAAGTTCAAGAATTTATTAGTACGCCTAATAAAATCTCCTCTATATCAGGATCGATTAGCGAACTATAACATCGATGATATCGGGATGGAGCACATTCAAACACTGCCCTTGACAACGAAAGAAGATCTCCGGAATGCCGGTACTTTCGGACACCTAGCTGTCGAAATGAGTAAGATTGCCCAATACCACGAATCCACGGGTACAACCGGAGAACCTTCCGCTTCTTGGTTCACGCATGAAGATATGCGAGTAGGCGGAAGACAGCTTCAGGAATGCGGAGTCCGATTAACAGCGAATGATCTTGTGCTGATTCGATTCCCGTATGCCCTGGCGCTGCCCGCCTTCTTAATGCAGCAAGCTGCTTGGCAGACAGGAGCAGGGGTTGTACCTGCAAGCGGACGTACGGTAGTTACACCATATCCGAGAGTATTAAGTCTTATGAAGCGCCTACAAGTTACCGTATTAGCGGGGCTTCCGCGCGAAATGGAGCTTCTGGCTGAGACAGCGCGTCTCATTGGTTTGGATGTGAACACAGAATTACCAGCGCTACGGGCTATATGCGTTGCTGGTGAGTTAATGAGCGAGAAACGCAAAGAGCATATCGAGAGGCTGTGGGGTGTACCCGTTTTTAATATGTATGGTTCGACTGAAACCGCGAATATTGCAACCATGTGTGAGTATGGATCGATGCATATCGTGGAGCAGGATTTTTACGTGGAAGTGCTGCATGAAGATGGTTCAGGCCCTGTTGCTCAAGGGGAAAGAGGGTTTGCGGCGATAACAACGCTCACACATCAAGCTTCTCCTCTGTTGCGATACTTTAATGAAGATATTATCTCCGTCGAACCTTCCAAGTGTGTTTGTGGGCGAGCAATGGGCAAGTTGATGCATTACGGTAGAAGTAAGGATCGAATCGTAATCGGTGATACGATTCTAGATGCTTATGACATCCAAGAAGCTGTCTATTCGTTGACACCTGCCCCAGATGCGTGGAAGGTATTGGAGCAAGAAGAGGGATTGTACGTTCTTCTTGATTCGCACGATGCTGGACAATGGAGTAGGGAGGACATCCAAACTCGATTAGCTGAAAAGCTTCATTTACCAATCACCCTTCAAATCATTACCGACGCAACGCTTCTCGATCGAGTTGGGCTCGTGAATAACGCGCCATCGACCAAACCGGTATATATCCAGAAGCGAAATAAAATCTAAGCTGATGAGGGAAAGGCTGCAGTCAATTGTGAAAAAGAGGGGTGTACTCGTATTGAGCGACAAATGGAAACAATTAATTACGCAATGGGATGGAATTAACCAACAATTGCTTGATCTGATGAACGAACGTGCACGAATGGCTGCGGAAATCGTTCAAGAAAAGAATAAGCAGGGCATTTCACATGCGGAGCCAGTTGGCAACCAACAACTACTGAAAGAGCTTGCTACCCATTCTTTGGCGAATCCTGAAATAAAAAAAGAGGCTCCTGCCGAGCGCAAGCTTCTCGTTAGCCGCCAGCATAAGAGTGAGGATACCGTTATTCAAGTAAATCATACTAAAATCGGCGGCTCTTCGCCTATTATCGTCGCTGGCCCCTGCTCTATTGAAAGCAGAGATCAGCTGCTTACCGTTGCTTCCGCAATGAGGAATGCCGGCATTACCGTCTTACGAGGAGGCGCGTATAAACCGAGAACATCACCGTATGATTTCCAAGGCCTTGGTGAAGAAGGATTGAAAATCATGAAGGAAGTGGCTGATGAGACGGGGATGGTGACGATCAGTGAGATCATGAGCCCTATGCATATTGACACGGCAGCTCGTTACATTGACATCTTTCAGATTGGTGCCCGCAATATGCATAACTTTGATTTGCTGAAAGCCGTTGGCCAAACTCAAAAGCCTGTCTTGTTGAAACGCGGTCTCTCCGCCACGCTCGAGGAATTCGTATTTGCGGCTGAATATTTGCTATCCAGCGGGAATAACCAAGTTATGTTAATTGAGCGCGGAATTCGCACCTACGAGAAATGGACGCGTAATACACTCGATATTTCTGCTGTTCCGATATTGAAACAAGAGACCCATCTCCCCGTTCTCGTGGATGTTACCCATGCGACTGGTCGTAAGGATATTATGCTTCCATGCGCGAAAGCAGCGTTAGCGGCTGGCGCGGACGGTATTATGGTCGAAGTGCATCCGAATCCGCAGGTTGCACTTTCTGATGCGAAGCAGCAGTTGAATCTTGACGAATTTCACACCTTTTTGCAGGGTCTCCGCGATTCCGGTCTCTATCGTTAGCAGCAAGTTATCATACCAGAAGTTGCTGTACACAGGTTATATATCAACACGAGCTGACATACGGCTAATGGAGGTAACTGTATGACAGATACCGATGGCAAGGACTCGCAGTATGCGGGGAAAGCATTGGACTTTTTGCAGAAACTGATTTTCGATTTGCTATTAGTGACAGATGGAAGGACAACAGATTTGCTGGAAACCTTGTTGGATGAAAAGATGCTCGTAACGGTCATTCGACAAGAGCAATTGAATGAAGTACCTGCTGATTATCAAGTGGACTCCTCTGACGCTTCTTTATATCTGAGAGAATCATTATTGATAAGCGACAAAAGTGACTTTATCGTTTCTCACAATATTGCAATCGTGAATTCAAAGTACGTACCCGCTTCTTTGTTTGAGAGTATTGCTCATAGACAAGAGGGGATTGGCAAAGCAATCAGCTCGATGGGATTACAATCCTATAGGAAAGTGGTTGATTCTGGGCTCAAGGGCGAAGAAGAGGCTGTTGATCTGTTCCGAAAGCCTCTCAATCTTCGTATCCCTGATCTGCACACTACAATCCCTTATAAGAGATATGACATCTATTTTCAGGTATTTCCAGGGATTCATATGCTTGAATATTTTAATCCAGAAGTCATTAGATACCGAGTAAACAAGGTTCTCAATTCCAAAATGGAGGGATAAAACATGAGTGAGGAAATGAAAGAACAGAAATCAACGGATAAAGAGGAAAAAGAAAAGGCAAAAGAGCAAGCTAAACTTGAGAAGAAAGCAAAGAAAAAGGAAGAAAAGAAAGAAAAGGAGAGACTGAAAGAACAGAAGGAGATTGAGAAAAAAGCTAAGAAAAAAGAAGAAGAGCAAGCAAAGAAGCAAGAAAAAGCACAAAAGGAGCAAGAAAAGGCACAAAAGGAGCAAGAAAAAGCACAAAAAGAGATTGAGAAAGAGCAGCGTGAAAAAGATAAAAAGGAAAAAGAAAAAGAAAAAAAAGCAAAAGAGAAGGAAAATAAAGAGTAATAAATACATGAAAATGTAATAGGGACTGCTTTCTTATTATCGTTGAAGGAAGTGGTCCTATGTTTTCTTAATAATTCAAACCATGCTCTCGTAGCAGATGCGTGTCCAACTCAAAAAAACCTCTGGTCAATAACGTACGTTCATCAACCGAGAGGAGAAAACACGAAACAGAGAGTCAACCCTTTTATTTAATTGTAGCGATGGCAAAATTCACTTTCTCTCCATATTGCTTTTCTGACTGTTTTTCATTTGTTCTGCGAATTCCATACCTGAATTCACCAAATGCTCACTGGCATGTTGTACGCCAATTTTAACGGCTGCGAACAGCTTTCCAGCAGGAATATCGGATGGTTGATCCGCATCCTCCATCGCTTCAATAATTTGCTTCTCTGCCACATTCGCGCCGCTTTTCACCGCTACGGAATAGGTATTGGCGAAGTGTAAAAATCCGTTCTTCACATCACTAAAGAACTTCGACATCCCTTGATTACTCGTTGTCAATTGCGTCATCTCCATTCTAAAATCATCTAATTCGGTGGTCTTTCTTGCTCATCATTGAGTTGCAATTCTTTTTCTTCAGATAATTGCTCACTTGTCGAAACACTTTCCAAAGGTGCTTTCGGATCATCCTTTAGCATTGGAGCTGGCTGAACTTGGATGGTTCGTTCTTTTCTCTCCATGAAAAATTTTAATATTGCAACAATGACTCCGACCAGAAGGACAAATGTCAGTACACCGGCTAGGGTTAGTCCGAGAATAAAGATTACACGATCTGCAAAGCCCATTTCCTTCCTATCCATGTCAATACTCACATCCTCTCACAATAGTCCAGTATATGTATGGAGTGCCTCGATAATATGGACACATGAGTACCCTCCAGCGTAATTCCACGATTGTCTATTCCATAAGGAGGATAAAGAATGAATTTCACTTTATTTCGAAATGTAGCTTGTCTGTTCCTGGTTGGATCACTTATGATCTCCCTGCAAACGCAAAACTACATATTGATGAGTTTGTGGGTATGCTGTACTGGATTGCTTTTCATTTACAAGCCAATGCGATCATTTCTCCTGACAACGATAGGTTTGGGTGTCGGATTTGCTCTATACCTATTCATAAATTCAAATTGGATTATTGATTTGGAGCCCAAGGAATGGCATATCCTTCTCAACAGATTGTCACTGATTTGTATCCTCATTCCCTTGCTTGTCTTAGCGCTTATTCAAAAATTACCTTTTATGCTGTATGCGAAAAAACCGCTTTGGAACGAGCGGATAGATATACCATTTATTTGGTCGGGCTTCCGTCAATCCAAAGTTAAGGTTTTCTTGCCCGTCGCAATTGCAGCGACTTCTGTAGCTTTTATGCCGTTTGTGATTCGAAACGGATGGGGACACGTGCAAGAGATTTGGTTATTCGCGCTCGCTTTTTCATTCATAAATGTGTTGGAGGAGATCATCTGGCGAGGGGTGCTTCTTAGCCGGTTCTCTGAACAATTAGGTGATAAGTGGGCAGTGATTGTGACTAGCGCAGGGTTTGGTTTACAGCATTATTCCCTTGGATTTCCTTGGGGCGTTTGCATCGCCTTTGCGCTGGGTGGGCTGTATTTGGGAGGAATTACGATCAAATCCAACAGCCTCATTCCTGTCGTGGTCTGGCATACGTGGATGAATGTTCTTATGATTTTCAGTGGTCTGCTCTTATAGCCGCGAGCGGTACTAACATGCGTTCACAGCTAGGAAAGGGAAGATAAAAAAAATTTTAGAAAATGGAGGGTTATTCAAATTTACAATGAATAAATGGTATAATTAGGTTGCTTTGTTGAGAGGAGAAAAAGGGCTGGAAGTTTATGCTGCAAGGCATAACAAAAACTCCCTTCCTGCACGAAGCAGTAAGAGAGTTTGTATTTCTGCTTATATTCAGTGAACGAATCCGAACGGATGAATCGTTGTGCGATTTACTTAGCCAGCAGTTCAGGCAAGTTGATCTGCTCGTCAAGTTGGTCTGCGAAGCGACTCATGCATTTGCAAATGAAATCCTTGCGGCAAATCGGGCATGGAATAGTAAGCAGTCTGCTAACATGTTTGGCACCGTGATTATAAAAGACGCGGCATAGCGTACCATCTTGCAATTTTACTTTTACTTGATAAAGGTTATCGGCATCGTTGCGTTCGATTAACGTTTTTTCCTTTACAATCGGTTCATAGGTCACGTTGGCTTCACCTGCATCCTTAAATTTTTTGCAAGTAACATATTATGTTGTTTGGGCTCGTTTGTCAATTTATTTCTTCACGAAGGGTGGAAAATCCATATTCCAAAAATTAAGTATTTTCATTTGTCTTGCAGATGGTGATACATATAGTGAGCGAATGACTTTGAGACAAAATTGGAGGAGCCCACCATGCACGAAGACGACACAGAATTCAAGCATCTTAGTGAACTAATTGAAAAGAGAAACGAACTTCAAAATGAAATTAACTCCATACTTGCGCGAATGACGATGAAGCAGGAGGAGCGGGTGTCCAAACTTGCTGAGAGTATTTCCGCTTCACACAAACGCAAATAAGCCTTTCTCATAATCTTAACCAATGTTCACCTCTATATTCATAGCAGAATGCCAGGAGGTTGATAATTATATGATAAGGTACTCTGACTTAGAATCATCGGGCCACGCTTCAGTTGAAATGGGAGGCGAGCAGCAGAACGTGATGATGCCGAGAATCGAGCAAATGGTGCATGGCAATCATCCAAGGGTGACCCTCGCGCATTGGCACTCGCATTGGGAAATCAATCGTGTCGCTGGGGGCAACGGCCTATATATCATTAACGGAACACAGTATACGATCCAGCAGGGCGACATTGTGCTTATCCCACCTCAGCAATTGCATCGGGTATGCGGGACAGATCAGCTGCTGCTGGAAGCGTTTCATCTTGAGACGCCTCACCAGATGAATGGTTGGTGGGCCGAAGATATGAGTTCCGTAATACATCGTATCGGACAAACTGTGCCACATGTCCTGTATCGGTCTATGCCGCAATGCGGATTGCTATCCGAAGTGTTGATGGATGTGAAGCAAGAGCTGGCTCAGAGGGAGTTTGGCTATGTATCTATCGTTCAAGCACAATACATGCGGCTGCTGACGCTGCTTAGCAGATATGCTAGCAAACCCCTCTCTAGCTATACTCCTGCGCCATCTAGAGGTGTGCAGACGGTGAAAGAGGTCATTCGCGTAATGGAAGGTCAACTAGCCTTTCCATGGACGTTGAAGAAGCTCTCTGATTTGGCACATTTAAGCCCATCCCGATTCAGTGCGTTGTTCCAACAGACGGTAGGCACATCACCACTGGATTATCTCATCAGGCTTCGATTGACATATGCAGCTCAGTTATTAACCTCTTCGAATGAAAAAATCATCGAGATTGCCGCAGAAAGTGGCTTCCGCAACCTGTCCAACTTCAATCGACTATTCAAGGATCACTTCCAAATGTCACCTAGTGAACTGCGAGATACGAATGAACAGCTAGAAGCGTAATATTATTTTTTACATGGATATCTTCTCCTCAAGACACAAGAGATGTCATTTTACACCTATTTGATGTTCATTGAATTGTCACATTTACAAAATTTGCTTCCGAAATTTGCAAGAATGTATTGAGAGAAATAGGAAAGATTTTGTAATATGAGAAGTGATGAATGTAACTGACGAAGGGGCGTAGAACTGTTATGCAGAAATGGGCTATGTTCATTTTGTTCAGCATTGCGTGCCTGCTTGCCGCTGGCTTGATGCTGTTCAATATGCCGAAGCCGGAGGTCGAGGAGGCAGCTCCTGAGGGAGTCACTCTAGTTAAGCTTGTGGCAACGAGTGATTTTAAGTTCGACCAACCGGAGTATAAAGTGAAGGCTGGAGAGAAGGTTCGCATGAAGCTTGTGAACAAATCCGGCTTGCATGGTGCTGAAATTAAAGATTTAGGCATTGATCTGAAGGATGGCCAAATGGAAAAGGACGTTGTATTTGAGAAACCAGGCAAATACGAAATCCAATGTTCGGTTATGTGTGGAACAGGCCATGATGATATGAAATCGGTTCTTATTGTAGAATAATACGTTTCAGTTGAGAGAAGGGGCTGGCAAGCTCCTTTTTTTCATGCCGCAGGCAGGAACAGGAGATTGATCACCTACGCCGAATGTAGTAATGGGACGGAAGACTTAGGCTTTGAGGGATGAAGTAGAAGTCGACATTCCGCGTTATACGCAATACCATCTCAAGGGAGGGCTAACGAATGTATTACGTGAACATGGAGCAGATCGAGCAGCGTCTTGATTTTATACCGAATCTCATACAGACAGTAGAGCAGATTATAGCGAAATGGGACGGAAGTCTACATAGTTCGTTCGCGCAGGAACGTGCGCTGCACATCGCGATCGAGATTATAACCGATGTCGGAAGCTTGCTTATTGACGGATTCTTGATGCGTGATGCGAGCAGCTATGAGGATATCGTCGAGATTATTGCTCAGGAACAAGCGGTATCACCTGAGCTTCATGCGTCATTGCTTCAGCTTGTTGTCTTGCGCAGGGCGCTGGTTCAAGATTATATCGCTTGGGAGAGAGGGGCGATACATCCTCAGCTGTCCAGCCTCCCTGTATGGCTGCCAGAATTCGCTCAATCTGTTCGCCACTTCATAACGAAAGAACTGGCACTGAAATAATTCATGTATGGGATCTGAGGCAAGGTTGTTGTCTGTATGGGAGTGATGCGATACAATGACGATACGATGACAACCAAAGTTAAGGTGGTTACATGAAGCAACCAGTACGCAAATTATCCACACGTGAAGAGATTATGGGCTTACTCAAGACAAATGGAGCTATGTCTGTTGCTCAGCTTGCCAAGCAGCTGGAGATGACAGAGATGGGGGTAAGACGGCACTTATATGCCATGCAGCAGGATCATTTGCTGGATACCGAAATGGTTCGTCAGCAGATGGGTCGTCCCTTGCAAATGTATCGCTTGTCTGATACGGGTGACGAACGATTTCCAAAGCAATATCATCAGCTTATATTAGATCTGCTTCAAGAAATGGAATCTTGGCAGGATGAGAATAGTGTCCAACGTCTGTTCGAAGGCAGAAAACAGTCGATGCTGGAAAAATACACACCCCTTGTCCAAGGCAAGAATTTTGAAGCACGATTAGAAGCGCTTGGTCACATCCAAGACTCAAATGGATATATGGTAGAGACGGAGCAAGCAGACGATGGAAGCTGGCTCCTGCATGAGTACAATTGTCCGATCGCACAAGTCGCTCAGCAATATAAAGAACCGTGTGCTTGTGAACTAGCATTGTTCCGGGATTTACTGAATAGTGATGTAGAACGGACAGAATGCCTTGCTGAGCGGGGTCAGCGCTGTACGTACAAGATTCGTCCTCGAACAGACAAGCAGGAATAAATGGAATGAGTTCAGCGCACACCGTTGCACAGCCGTATTCCTGCATATGTTAGGTAGATGTAGGCAGACCCCTCAGGGGTCTGTCTTTTTGTGCTGCACAGGACAGGCATACCCAAAAAGTACAGGCATGGTTGTGTCAATACGAGCCCAACTTCCTTATACTGTCAATACGACATGGGCATGCGCCCGGTTGATTTCACAGCTAAGGAGGGGAGACGATGACGGAATGGAGCATCTTGTTGGCTGCTATTGCTTGGAGTGCTGTATGTATAGCTGCTATCGTTCTGATTATCCGTGGGATGCGCACATTGGGGAAGGCAGACGCTAGTTTGGATGAAGGGAAGCAATTAGCTCACCAGCTCCAAGTGTTGACGCGTCGTGCTGAGGATGTGCTGAAGGAAACAGAACAGACAGTAGGAACGGTCAAGGAGTGGACACATGAATTGCAGCGTGCCCGGGATATCATTCAACGAGGAAATGATGCATTGGAGCGAATTATATCTCATGCTAGCCAGCAAGGTACGGAATCTGCAGGGAAGCAGCGATTGACGGATATCCTCCAGCTATTTGAGCTAGGATGCTCTATATGGGCCTCCATTCAAGGGAAGCTATCTGGGCGCTCTCCTAGCTCGTCTACATCTCCTAGCTCGGAGAAATAGACCGGGAACTGAGTGATGAGGAGGAAGGAAAGATGAGCAATAAGAAGTTTTGGATAGGTGCATTAATCGGAAGTGTGATTGGATCGGTATCGGCATTGCTGTTCGCACCGAAGAGCGGTCGCGAGCTGCGCAAAGATATTGCAGAGGGTGCACAGCAGGTCAGTGAACGGACACAGGAGTGGGCAAGGCAGGTTGGAGAGCAGACAGACGAGTTGATTTCATCCGCCAAGGGCAAGGTTGCATCCTTCAAGCAAGGCTTCAGCTCATGGAAACAGCGGAATTCAGAAGAGGCGCAAATCGCGGCCATTTCAAGCTTATCTGCTGAACAAACAGCAGAACCGACAGCAGAACCGACAGCAGAACCGACTGAGGAATGGAATGAGGAAGCAGAGGCGGAAGTGAACGTGCAGGATGGGGAGAATAAGGAAGAAGTACAATAGCCGCAAGGAGACATTAGCAGCGTTTATTGTTAAAAATCCCTACCACTTTATGCGAAAGCAATGAGATGGTAGGGATCATTGTGTTTTCAAATACGTCTAATTACGTTGATTACCACTTGGATGGATCGATATCACCCGGATTCAACCCTTCCCAAATGTTGGGGATGTTCGCTTCTTCAGGATGTTCAAAAATTAAAAATGCAGTAGGCAAGTAACGTTCGCCATATTGGCTTGATGGTGAATTTTTGATGACGCCGTCCTTCTCGACAAGTACAGTAGACGAGCCTCCGTCCAAGTTAGCAGCGATGATTGCGCCATTCTCGAGCATAATTTTTTGGCAGTCGTATAAGTCGGCCCCGATACTATGAGGCTGGCGGCCATCAATAACAAGGAATAAAATTGCTCCATCCTCACGCTGCCCCATTACCGTCCGAGGTGCAATTCCCCAACCGTCCGCATGATTGCGGATTTGCCCCTTGCCGTTCACGATCATGCGAGGCTGGAAGGTAACTGCTTCTTTTACCCCCATGTCGAGCAGCTCGCTCACCGAGAAGTTGCCGGCGACCATTTTCCCATCCTTATCTATCCCTACAATTTGTGTATTTTTCTTGCCTACTCCGTTGTAATATAACTTGCCGTCGTTGATGACGACTCCGATTGGTTTGAAGCCATTGCCTTCCCAGTTCGGATCAGCGAATCCACCGCCATTGACTCCTGCAAGGGCACCAGTACGTTTTACCATGCTAGAGACCTTCTCGCCTCTTCCGGCCTTGCCGGGAACGCCAATTCGAATTTTGGATGGATCGTTCACTATCATCAGATACCCACTGAACGAAGCACCGGTAGCGCCTGTACCACTTACTTCCTTATATTCGATGAGTGGTTTTTTGGTTTGTTCAGCAATGGAAGGCTTCTTGATATCAATCGTGGCTTTCTCATCTCCCATTCGCTCGAAGTTCTTCCAATACTCTTGGACACGCTTGTCTAATTCGGCCTGACCAATAATATACTTGGCCCAATGTCGATGCTGCGTCGTGATTAGTGTATCGGCAATCAAGAACCGCATATCTGTACCGGAAGGGGTCAGGAATAACCATCCGGCGCCAAGGGAGCAAATTAGGATGAAGATAGCCGCAACCATGCGCAGAATGCGCCATACAGATCGTTTCTTCCTCGGCTTCCCTTGCTTGGGATTGCTAGTCCGCTGTTTTGCCCGAATTGCGTGGCGCGGAGGCAACGCTCGATTCTTATTGTGTTTGGAGATAGAACGCTCCGTTTGCATCTTTTTCAACCCTTTCTGATTTGTCTCCACCTATTAATGACGTTTTTTGGAAGCAAAAAGTTTCGCACCGTGTTTTGCCAGTACTAGATGACTTGAACCTTGTCCTTCTTACTGATAAGATCGAGGTACGTTTTATTTAAAGAATACATATGGTAAGTAAGGTCAGTCAATCAAGAGACGAAGGAAGCGGTGTATTCGTGCAGCAAGCTATAGCCATGCTCGATTCGGGTGTCGGTGGGTTGACAGTTGTCAAAGAAGTGATGCGTCAACTGCCGCGGGAGAAAGTCATCTATTTCGGTGATACAGCCCGTTCGCCTTATGGTCCTCGTACTGCCGAGGAAGTAAGGCTGTTCACCCGTCAAATCGTAGATTATCTTATTCAATTTCAGCCTAAAATGATCGTAATTGCATGCAATACAGCGACAGCCGTAGCATTGGAATATATTCGAGCATACGTGTCCATTCCTGTAATCGGAGTCATTCATCCAGGTGCCCGTGCGGCGCTGTCCGCTACCAATAGCGGCTATGTCGGTGTTATCGGAACAGAAGGCACAATCCGCAGTGGCGCATATGAACAAGCATTGAAGCGGCTGTCTCCTCATGTTGAAGTAGTCAGTCAAGCTTGTCCTCGTCTAGCTCCTCTTGTTGAGAGGGGGATGTTCAGAAACAGTGAATCGACCTCTGATGTTGTACGCGAGTCACTCGAACAGTTGCAGAATGTACCTATTGATACTCTCATTTTAGGTTGCACCCATTATCCATTCCTGTCCGATTCTATCCAAGATGCGATTGGGCCTAAGGTACAATTAATAAACTCAGCGGAAGAGACAGCTCGCGAGATCAGTACGATTTTGCAGGACAAAAGCCAGTTGGCGAATACGGAAGCAGTACCGGTTCATCAGTTTTTCTGCAGCGGCGATCCGGAAATATTCCAGAATATCGCCCGCCAGTGGCTTGGCGAGCAGATTCAGGCTACTCCAGTCATTTGGCAAATTCCTAAAATCATGTAATCCAAAATCATTCAATGAGAAACATGAACTTATATATGATCATGATATTTGAGGGCGTTCCTTTGAGCAGATAGTCTGCCAGATAGGAACGTCTTCTCTGTGTTACGACCTAGGGATGATCATCCTTGAAGTTATGAACCTCTATCCCGCCGCATATGCTCAACCAATAACGAATTGGGAGAGGAGCGACAATCGTGGCTGTTCCTTATCTAGTGCAAAAAGGGGATACCTATCTTCGTATTTGTTCACGTTACGGCATCCAACTGCATGCGTTGATGAACGCCAACCCTCAGCTGCGCTTAGAGGGATACGCAATTCCCGGACAAGTAATTGATATTCCGGAGCTTCCGTTTAATAAGTATGTTGTGCAGGCAAAAGACACGTTCTATCATATCGCTCAGCGATTCCAAGTATCGACACAGCGGCTCGCCGAAGCGAATCCAACCATTGATCCGAGGAGAATCATACAAGGGCAATTGATGCTAATTCCTTTCGAGTGGAGTAGGGAATGGGAGAGGAAGACCACCGAATACGGTTATGGTCAGTTAGTACGAGACATTCATCATTTGCAGAACAGTTATCCCTTCGTCCGCGTTGAGCAGATCGGAATGAGTGTGCTGGGGAAGCCGATTCCCGCAATTGTAATCGGCAACGGTACTGTGCCCGTACATGCGAATGGTTCTGTACATGCGAATGAATGGATTACATCGGCGCTATTGATGCAATTTGCCGAAGATTATGCAAGAGCCTACGACAGTGGCGGGGCATGGAACGGGTGGGATCCCCTTGCTGCGTATGAGCGAACGACATTGTGGATCGTACCGATGACGAATCCTGATGGGGTAGAGCTTGTGCAAGAAGGAATCTCCCCGAATCACCCGTTCTACAATTCGATTATGGAATGGAATCAAGGCTCTCGCAGATTCCATCGTTGGAAAGCCAATATTCGCGGGATTGATCTCAATGATCAGTTCCCTGCCTTTTGGGAGGAAGAACAAGCCCGAAGGGGTGTGTATTCGCCAGCACCTCTCAACTATGGTGGGACTAGGCCGCTGTCTGAGCCGGAAGCAGCTGCGCTGGCGGGATTATCCGAGCGGATTCCATTTGAACTAGCTCTGTCCTTCCATACGCAAGGACAGGAAATATATTGGAACTATCGTGATTTCGAACCAGATGAATCCTTAGCGTGGGCAGAACGATTCCAGAGGGCGAGTGGATATCGGGCAGTGAAGTTGTCAGGCAGCGATGCAGGCTATAAGGATTGGTTCATACAGCGCTACAGGAAGCCTGGTTTCACGATTGAAGTTGGCAACGGTATTAGTCCACTACCGCTCGATGACTTCGATGGAATGTATCGGGAAGTCGCCGCTATCATGAAGGAAGCGCTGCTTCCATAGCGAAGGCAACGATAATGAAGGACACGCAAGGGCATTGCTGCTTGCTGCTGTATGATCTCTGATTCGCTACGCACACTAACAGCAGGAGGTGTGTAACCATTGGCGAATCCAACTCCACGCAGTCCACAACGGCGACCACGTCCTAAGCGATCTTGGCAGAGGCTGTGGCTGCTTCTCAGTTCGGTGCCAAGATTACTGACATCGAAGCGTGTTCCTTTTTGGGAGAAGGCAGTATTTGTAGGCGCAATTGTTATCTACTGGTTGATTCCGGTAGATTTGATTCCATTTATGCCGATTGATGACATTATTCTCACCTTGATTCTGCTGCCTTGGTTTTCCAAACGTGCCCTAAAGTATGAAGATCCGAACCTAAAATGACGGAATGTGACGCAAAAGGTTGCTTCTCGCCCCAGGTTCCCGTACAATGACATAGAGGTTGGCGAACGCAACAATTTCATTGCGAAAGTACAACAAGACAATGGGGTAAAGCGGAGTGAAGAACAATGGCGAACGATATTCGTATTTGTGATAAATGTCGGCATATCAAAATGAAAACTTTTTTGCCGAAAGTTAAAAATCTGGATCCGGCATCGGATATCAAGATAGGCTGTAAGTCATACTGTGGGCATTGTGCCAAGCGAGTGTTCATCTATATCAATGGGCGATATGTTACTGCACCAACGGAGGATGAAGCTATCGAGAAGGCGAAGCCTTTTGTGAAATAGTAAGTTTTTAACCGCATAGAAAAAGCTGCGAAGCGATATCCTAACGTTGGAGACAACTCTCTGTTGGGAACAAACAGTCCATACTCTGGCGAAGGAGGCTCGCAGCATGTCCAAATATGACTCAAGCTTGCAATCGCAAAACCCGATTTCGCAAGCGCAGAACGCAGTCAAGACAGCGCACAACGCTGTATCTCAAGCAATGTCACATCCTTCGGACCAATCCGTCTATCAGGCGGAGCAATCTCTTCAACACGCTGAGCGTGCCGTACAACAGGCAGCAGACAGCGATAATCCACATCCGGTCCAATTAGCTGAAGAAATGCTTGCAGCGGAGCAATCCCGGTTGAATTCCATTGGTGCAGACCAACTGGATTCCTTTGAGGGATAGGTGTACGCAATTTATTGTCTTTATCGTCATGATGTTTGTTCTTGTCCCGGACTATGTCTGGGATTTTTTTGCCCTTCCATCGCCGACATCAAGTCTTAGCATCTGGGAGTGAGGTTATGGTATTTGGTATATCAGTAGTAGTTATATTAGCGTTTGTTATTTGGGGGTTCCTGTCCCCAGAGAGCCTATCCACGCAATCTAGCGCAGCCTTGTCATTTACGACAGAGCGGTTTGGATGGTTCTACCTGATTACGGCGCTAATCATTTTAGTCTTCTGTCTTTATCTTGCTTTTGGCAAGTTCGGACACATTACACTAGGCAACGATGATGACGATCCGGAATACTCTAATATTTCTTGGTTCGCCATGCTGTTCAGTGCAGGTATGGGGATCGGGCTCGTATTCTGGGGGGTGGCCGAACCCATCAGCCATTACATAAATCCGCCAACGCTAAAAGGGATGACGCCAGGTGCTGCGAATGAAGCGTTGCGCTATTCCTTCTTCCATTGGGGATTGCATCCTTGGGGCATTTATACACTTGTCTCGCTGGGAATCGCCTACTTTACGTTCCGAAAAGGCCATAATGGCTTGATCAGTTGGACTTTTGAGCCATTGCTTGGCGATCGGGTAAAGGGGCCAATTGGTAAAACAATCGACATATTGGCGATTATTGCAACGGCCTTCGGGGTAGCAACATCACTAGGTCTCGGTGCGATGCAAATTAATGGTGGACTTGCCCACACATTCGGTATTCCGAGCAATGCAACGGTGCAGGTCATCATTATTGCGATTGTAACGGTGTTGTTCCTTGCTTCTGCAGTGTCGGGACTGGACAAGGGAATTCGTATTCTCAGCAATACAAATTTACTTATTGCGTTAGGCTTGCTCTTGTTCACTTTGCTGCTGGGTCCAACATCCTTTATTTTTGATTCCTTTACTACGACGCTTGGCGGTTACTTGCAAAATATTATTCAGATGAGTCTGCGGCTGACGCCGTTCACAGAAGATTCCTGGGTAGCAAGCTGGACCTTGTTCTATTGGTCGTGGTGGATAGCATGGGCGCCATTTGTCGGTTCCTTTATTGCGCGTGTCTCCAGGGGGAGAACGATTAAGGAATTCGTACTAGGAACGATGCTGTTGCCAAGTGGATTCAGCTTTATTTGGTTCTCGGTATTCGGTGCTACGGGTCTGAAGCTGGAAATGTTCGATGGACTTCCAATCGTAGAGTCGGTCAAGGCGGATATTACGTCAGCATTGTTTGTAACACTGGATGCTCTGCCGTTTGGAAGTTATATTGCCATTCTGGCGACGCTGCTGATTATTACCTTCTTCGTTACATCAGCAGATTCCGCAACCTTCGTGCTCGGGATGATGTCGACGAACGGGAATCCGAATCCAAGTGCGCTGATTAAAATTGCATGGGGTTTATTCCAGTCCCTTATCGCAGTTGTTCTGCTGCTCGGAGGCGGCTTGGAGGCATTGCAGACCGCATCTATTCTTACAGCCCTGCCATTTGCCGTCATTCTGCTCGGGATGTGTCTGTCCATAACGAAGGCGCTTCGCAAAGAGGAGCGGGACTACCGTTTGAAGGAGAAGCGCAGACGGCGCAAGGTTGATAAGCTGTTGGAGCAGGAGGATTTACTGTAAACACTGCACTACATGATGTCTGTGCACCTTGGTTCACGGTCAGCAAGAAGATACAAGAAGAGCCGCTTGCGATGATGATATGCTCCCATCATAGTAGACAGTAGAAAAAATAAAAGTTTCTACTGCTACAGTGATGGGAGTTTTTCTGATGTCCAAAATAAGTTCAATTTCTTTTGAAACAAAAGTACATGTCGTTCAGCGATGCTTAGAGCACAAATCAAATCCAAACTATGAAGCGAATCAGCTAGGTATTAGCTATCACACAGTTAAAGAATGGATAAGGAAATATAGAGAAGATGGTTTGCATGGGTTAAAGCGATCGAATACATGGAGATCGTACTCAAAGGAATTGAAGCTAGCTGCAGTTAACGATGTATTGTCTGGTCATTGTTCTGTAGAAGAGGCGACAAAGAAGCATCGTATTTCGAGTAGAAGTGTTTTGGGGAAATGGATTACCAAGTATACTAATGAGATAGAATTGAAACCTACACATAAAGGAAAAGGACTATCTCATATGAACAAAGGACGTAAAACAACTTTCGAAGAACGCATTGAAATTGTTCAATATACAATCGCTAATGGGTTGGCTTATCAAAAAGCGATCGAAAAGTACGGTGTATCTTATCAGCAGGTGTACACCTGGGTTCGGAAATATCAAGCAGGCCGTGAGGATGCTCTTAAGGACAATCGCGGTCGCAAAAAGCCTGTAGAAGAACTAGATGAGCATGAACGTCTTAAGCTGCGGATTAAAGAGCTGGAAGCGCGAAATGAATACCTACAGATGGAGAATGCCTTCGCAAAAAAGTTAGCGGAGATCAAGCGACGAAATCAACGCTAACCCTCGTTCGACAAGGAAACTTGTATCAAGTGATTCAAGAACTGAACAAAGAAAAAGGTTACGCAATTACGAAGTTGTGTACGTTAGCTGGAGTTGCTCGATCTGCCTATTACAAGTGGTTAACATGGAAACCATCTGCCATGGAACTTGAAGTTCGTGCGTTAGCCAAAGAAGTGAAGCTTCGATATGACAAGCGAAAAGGGATACTTGGCTATCGTCAAATGCGCACGCAATTAAACCGAAAGCTCAAAAAGAAATACAACAAAAAGCGTTATTACCGAATCATGTGTGCTCTTGGGCTCAAAGCGGTCATTCGCAGAAAGCGACCAAGTTATGTGAAGACCTCGGAGATCCATGTAGCTGAAAATGTAATGAACCGTAACTTTGATGCCAATTCCCCTAATTCAAAATGGTGTACAGATGTGACAGAACTGAAGTATGGGAATGGGCGCAAGGCCTATTTGAGTGCCATTATTGATGTATATGATAATTCCATTGTCTCATGGGTATTAGGCCATTCTAACAATAATAAACTCGTGATGGACACGCTAAAAAGGGCTTACGCGAAGAACCCTGGCGTATCCCCACTTCTACAGAGCGACAGAGGCTTCCAGTACACGTCTCATGAGTATAACCGACTCCATGTAAAATACGGATTTAGGAAAAGCATGTCTCGTGTGAGCCGATGTTTGGACAACCAACCTATTGAACGATTTTGGGGTACTTACAAGTCAGAAAGCTATTATCTTGCAAAGTTTGATACCTATGAAGATGTCCTCAGCGATGTTAGCAAATATATTCACTACTACAACAATCACCGCTACACAGAGCGTTTGGATGGCTTGTCACCTAACGAATACCGACGAGCTGCATAATGAAAAATCCTCAGCTCTGTTAAACCGAGCTGAGGAAAATAAACGAACGATTTTTGTTTTTTTACACTGTCTACTTGACAGGGAGCACTTCATGATGCAGCGGCTCTTTTCGTTGTTTATTTTATTTCTTACGTTCACGCAATTGTTTAATTGCATTGTTCATAATGACCTGATCTGAGATGTGAAGTCGGTTCTGCGCTTCTGCCGCGAATGGCTGGCACGCAGCTACATCAGTTGGCTGGCGTGTCCCATAATCATAGCAGGTACCGTGTTCGAGCAGTCCGTCAGCAGACGGTACATAATATATATTGCCGTTTGTGAATGAGCCATTACGGAAGACGACTAAGCGATTTGCTGAGTTCAGCAGATTTTGCCCCATGAGGTGCTTATCGCTTGCATCGATTCCGAGCCAATGCAAGAGCGTCGGCTCAACATCTAGCTGACCGCTCACGGTATCATAGGTACCTGCATTTGCTCCATCAGGCAAGTGCACGATAAGTGGCACTTGGTTTTTCATTTCAAGCATATCGAAATCACTGATCTCATGACCAAGCATGCGAGCAAGCGGTTCGCGATCTTCAATCGAATTATCATGATCCCCGTACATCATCCAAATTGTCTTATCCCATAGACCGCGTTGCTTCAAATCTTCAATCATTTCGCCCAGCGCTGCATCTACGTAATGGATAGCCTGCAAATAGTCGCCAAAGATCGTGTCCTGATATGGATCGACATTCAGCTCCTGTTTATCTGCTGGCAGCTTGTACGGATGATGGCTGGTCAGCGTAATAAGGAAGCTATAGAATGGAGATTTGCCGTCTGCCATGTGCGCTACGGATTGGTGCAGGAATGACTTATCACCAAGTGACCACCCAAGCGGCTCGTCTATCTTATAATCGGTACGGCTCATAAAGGTGTCGTATCCCATATTGCTGTACATAATATATCGATTCCAGAACCCCGCATCATAGGCATGATACGCACCAGTGGAATATCCTGACGATTTCAGAATAGATGGCAGCGAATCATACGTTTGATCTGGATAACGGATAAAGACAGAACCGGTTGGCAATGGGTGAAGGCTTGCGTTCACACCAAAGTCTGCATCTGACGTCCGACCTTGTCCGGTTTGATGGGAGAAACGACTAAAGTACATGCTT
Source organism: Paenibacillus sp. NAIST15-1 (assembly GCF_001894745.1). Lineage (GTDB taxonomy): Bacteria > Bacillota > Bacilli > Paenibacillales > Paenibacillaceae > Paenibacillus_B > Paenibacillus_B suaedae. Next base: position 211,346 of record NZ_BBYF01000006.1, on the reverse strand, counting down.
TCCTTCAGCAGCTTGTTCAAATTCGGTGTAATCTCTTGTCCGTTGAAGGACTTGCCGATGACAAAATTCTCAAAAGCTTCTGCCTGCACAATAATGACATTGCTGCCCTTATATTTGCCGAAAGAGGCAGGCGGGCCTTGCAGCTTCGCACGGTGATCGTCGAACCAATGCTGCGCCTTATCCAGTTCTTCTTCGCTAAGCTTATTTCCGCCGAACCATTTCAATTCCGCATAGCGGTACACATCATACCCATGAAATCCGAACAGCCCTGTTATGTTATAGATGGAAGCATTCCACCAATTGCTCGAGAAGACGCCGGATGCCCATGTTGTCGTTGCTTGATGTATCGGCACAGCCATCATTAATGCGCCTATGACAAGGCTAAGAATATAGGTGATTAAGCGACTCACCCATGCCGGTCGACGGCGCCGTTCACTGCTAAGCGAGTATCCACTCCGATGTTCCCGGCGTTCCTTGGACAGTACTCTGAAATACATGATCGTTAATGGAATAACGATGATCCAATCGATGAATAGCCAGATGTCCCCGATATGGATCAAGGATGCGATACTGTCGCCAAGCGAACTAACTTGTCCAGCTTGCAGCAGCACCGGTACTGTGATGAAGTCTTGAAAATAACGAAAGTATACCAAGTCGGAAAAGATAAGAATTGTAAGTAGTACATTGAGCACAAGCAGTACTATTGTACGCCAGCGCTTGGACAGCCAGAACGTCCAACCGGCGATAAGGATAACAGCGCCAAGTGCGACGAAAAAGTCGGGCGTGGTCATTGTCATATAGGGAATCGATAGCGTTCGATCGAACCAAAACAGCTTCCACATCATGAAGACAATGAACCATACCATATCGAATCGTCCGAATATGGACGAGAAAGAAAGACGACGGCTTGAGTTGTGGTACGAGCCATACATAGACGAATTCATACTTTCATCCTTTCTGTACTTCTACTTATTCAAACAATCTTCATCATACCAGATTTTACGATAATGTAATAATTGAAAAAGAAGGTACCTGTTACAGTAGTGGACTTCGTTTATATATTTACCAATTATTTAAAAATGGAGGTATTTTCGTCAACGTTTCTATCCGATGGATTCGATAAAAAAAGCCGCCTCATCCTAATCGAGTGATGTACAACTCGATTGGATAGAGGCGGCCTCCGATTAAAATTAAGACTGTTGCTCCGGACGCGGCTTGCGTGGTGGGAGCGGGCCCATGTATTGATAAAACTGGCATTCGATATTGCCGTTGAACAGCTTGCGGCGTTTCGTTGCTGGATCGCCGATTCGATGTTCGAACTGGCGGTTTGGACTGATGACGAACATCGACCATGTCGGAAGCGTCTTATAGACGAAGCCGAGCTGGCGGATCATGCGGTCGACTTCTTCCTGCTCACTTAAGCGTTCCCCGTACGGCGGGTTCGTCAATATGACGCCGTAATCTCCGGTAGGCTTAGCCTGTGCAACCGGTGCAACACGGAACTGGATCTCACGACCGAAGCCGGCGCTCTTCGCTGCTGCTTCAGCTAGGCGAATCGCTTCCGGATCAATGTCAGAGCCCATGATCTGCAGTTCAATATCGTCCCGAACAGCATCGAATGCTTCATCTCGTGCTTCTTCCCAGTATGATTCGCCGATGACGGACCATGCTTCACTGGAGAAGGTGCGGCGAAGTCCGGGGGCTACATTCCATCCAATCATAGCTGCCTCGATGAGCAGTGTGCCGGAGCCGCAGAATGGGTCATACAGCGGCCGCTCTGGATTCCAGCGGCTAAGCTGAACAAGTGCAGCGGCCATTGTTTCTTTGAGCGGGGCTTTCCCAGTCAGCTGCTTGCGATACCCACGCTTATGGAGTCCAGGCCCTGTTGTGTCTAATGTAATGGTAGCGATATCGTTAAGCAGGGATACCTCAATCCGGTATAACGGCCCTGTTTCCTCAAACCACTCAATATGGTACTGCTGCTTTAATTTATCAACAACTGCCTTCTTCACGATGCCTTGGCAGGCAGGCACACTGGACAGCTGGGATTTGTGTGAGCGTCCATCAACCGGGAATTCGCCGTGAGCCGGAATCCAATCATGCCAGTCAATGGCCTTGGTTCCTTCAAATAGCTCATCGAAGGTACGGGCAGGGAATTGTCCCATCTTAATAAGTATGCGATCCGCGGAGCGCAGCCATAAATTGGCGCGGCACACATCCAGCGGGCCGCCAGTGAAATTGACGCGTCCGTTCTCGGTTTGGGTTTCATATCCTAGTTGCTGCAATTCGCGTGCGACGACGGATTCCAGCCCCATCGGCGTAGTTGCGATTAACGACCAAGGTCGATTCATTGTTCTCATTCAACTCCGTTTTCTCGTCTGACTTGTACTCATATGGCATTCATCATATCATAAAAAGCAGGAGGTTGTGAAAATGTCTAATGAAGCGGTTGAAACATATTTGGAACAGCTCTATAAGAAGGATCATGAATTAGAGAGGATTAAGGAAAATATTCGGCAACATGGCTTGCCTGATATATCCGTGCACGAAGGGTACGGAAGATTGCTGACCATGCTTGTAAGTATGTCAGGGGGCAAGGATGTACTGGAAATTGGAGCCCTAGGCGGTTATAGCGGCTGCTGTCTGCTTCGCGGAATGCCGTCAGACGGCAAGCTGGTATCGCTTGAATTGCGTCAGGATTATGCGGATATTGCCAAGAACAACTTGACAGAAGCGGGATACGGAAGTCAAGTGGAATATAGAGTCGGTGAAGCGATGAACGCCTTGGCTGAACTAGAGAAGGAGCAGGCAAGATTTGACTTCTTCTTTATTGATGCGGACAAAGGAAACTACCCGAACTACTTGGAGTATGCGATACGGTTGGCTAGACCGGGAGCCATTATTGCAGGAGATAACTTGATGCTGCGTGGACGCACCCTCGATGAATCCAAGCAAGGGCCAGCTGTACAGGCTATGCGTCTCTTCAATGAGAGAATTGCTCAGGATGAACGCCTGATCAGCACGCTGCTGCCTGCCTATGACGGCTTGGCGCTCGCGATTGTTCGATAACCGTAATTTGGTGTATGAATTCCGCAGCCGAAGCCCTAAAATCATGCGTGAAGCCGTTCCTTCTTATGTTATAATATGTGACAGCAATTAGACTATGAAGGATGGATCATGATATGAAATCGGGAGAACAATGGACGTCCAAGCTTGGATTCATACTGGCTTCTGCCGGAGCCGCTATTGGTCTCGGAGCTATATGGAAGTTTCCGAATGTAGTCGCAACGAGCGGCGGCGGAGCCTTCTTTCTTGTATTTATCTTGTTTACATTCGGTATCGGTCTTCCGCTGCTCCTTGCCGAATTTCTTATCGGTCGTGGAACAGGCAAGGAAGCCGTGTCCGCTTATCGGGATCTGGCGCCGAACAGCCGTTGGCACTGGGTCGGATATCTCGGAATGGCAACATGCTCGCTGCTGCTCTCCTTTTATAGTGTAGTAGGCGGGTGGATTGTACTTTATTTCATTCGTTCAATTAGCGGCACATTGCTGGAGAACGGACGAGATTACGGGCAGCTGTTCTCGCAAACCTCAGCAGATCCGTGGTTTGCGGTATTGTCACAGGGCGCCTTTATGCTGTTGACGATAATCGTCGTGTCCAAAGGGGTTACGGCGGGCATCGAGCGTGCAAGCCGTATATTAATGCCAGGATTGTTCGTGTTGTTCCTGGTGCTGATTGTGCGTTCCTTGACGCTGCCTGGAATGTATGAAGGTATTGTATACTTTTTGAAGCCTGACTTCAGCAAGCTGTCCTCGGAAGCACTGCTGAATGCACTGGGGCAGTCGTTCTTCTGCTTGAGCGTAGGCGGTTCTTGTATGGTGACCTACAGCTCCTATTTGAAGAAGGGGGAATCGCTTGGCAAGCCTGCACTGTCTGTCGTTGGCTTAAATGTGATGACCTCATTCATGGCGGGAATCGCCATCTTCCCTGCATTGTTCGCGTTGGGGATGAAGCCAGTGGACGGGCCTGGGTTGCTGTTCGTGACTTTGCCAAATGTATTTGAGCAGCTTCCGTACGGCAGTGTATTTATAGCGGTCTTCCTCGCTTTGTTCCTGTTCGCAACACTAACATCAGCGTTCTCGCTGCTTGAGATCGTTGTCGCTGCCTTCTCGCATCATGATGCAGTACGTAGAAAGCGAATGTGCTGGTTGTTTGGCACGATTATTTTCGTGCTCGGCGTGCCATCCGCACTGTCGTTCGGAATAGGCAGCGAGCTGACATGGTTGAACAAGAATGTATTCGAGTGGGCAGACTTTGCGGTAACGAATGTGATGCTTCCACTGGGGGTACTGCTTATTTCCTTATTTGTCGGCTTCCGATACCCTCGGGAGCGATTGAAGGAAGAATGGAGCACAATGCCATCGATGTGGCATAGGGGGCTAATGTTATATGTAGTGCTGCTGCGCTACGTTCTGCCAATTATCGTAGGTATTGTGTTTTTGCACGGAATGAATTGGCTTCCGTTCTAAGGTACAACAATCACAGATTAGGCAACAAGCAAGATGAGATGATGACAACGAGAAAGAACGGTTGCAGGAGGAATTCATGAAGGGTAATGAGCAGTGGACTTCGAAGATTGGATTTATATTGGCCTCGGCGGGATCGGCCATTGGCCTCGGAGCGATATGGAAGTTCCCGAATGTCGTCGCCACTAGCGGTGGCGGGGCATTTTTACTTCTGTTTCTTATTTTTACATTAGGCATTGGCTTGCCGCTGCTCATTGCAGAATTTGTGGTCGGTCGTGGAACAGGCAAGGAAGCAATCGGTGCATATAAAGAAATTGCGCCGGGCACGCGTTGGCATTGGACAGGATATTTAGGGATGGGAACTTGTTTCCTGCTGCTCTCCTTCTACAGTGTGGTAGGCGGCTGGATTCTACTGTATTTGGCCCGTGGTATTGTAGGGGGACTGCTCGTAGAAGGCAGAAATTATGATGAGCTGTTTGCGCAGACAGTCTCCAATCCATGGACTGCAGTCATGGCGCAGCTATCCTTCATGCTGATTACGATTGTCGTCGTCGGTCAAGGGATTAAATCAGGTATTGAGCGAGCAAGCCGCATCTTGATGCCAGGGCTGTTCATCCTGTTTCTTGTCCTCATTCTTCGATCGCTGACACTTCCGGGCATGACGGAAGGGCTTGAGTACTTCCTTATGCCGGACTTCAGCAAGCTGACCGGACAAGCTATTCTGAATGCGCTGGGACAGTCCTTCTTCTGCCTCAGTGTCGGTGTATCTGTTATGGTCACATACAGCTCTTACCTGAACAAGAAGGAGTCGTTGGTGAAATCTGCGACGTCGGTCGTTAGCTTGAACGTGTTGACTTCGATTATGGCGGGAATCGCGATTTTTCCAGCGTTGTTCGCATTGGGGATGAAGCCGCAGGAAGGTCCAGGTCTGCTGTTTGGCACGCTTCCAGCACTGTTCGAGCAAATGCCTTACGGCGGAATTTTTATTACGTTATTCTTGGCGCTTTTCTTATTCGCGGCATTGACTTCCGCATTTTCGATGTTGGAAATCTTGGTGTCGGGCTTCTCGCGCGGGAATAAAATCAATCGGAAACGATTAAGTGTGCTGTTTGGTATCTTGATCTTTTTGGCTGGTGTACCTTCTGCGTTGTCCTTCGGCGTACTGTCCGAAGTTCAGCTATTCGGCTTGACGATCTTCGAAGCTGCTGACTACGCAGTAACGAATATTTTGATGCCGCTCGGCGTACTGCTAATCGCATTATTCGTCGGCTATCGATTCCCTAAGGATCGGTTGAAGGAGGAGTTCCGTACAGAAGCAGCATGGTGGCATAAGGGGCTTGCCCTATATGTGATGCTGTTGCGTTATGTCATTCCGATAGTCATTCTGCTCGTATTCTTGAACCTTCTGCACATTATATAAGAAATCATAGTAATAGAACATACAACCCTCCAGCATGCAGACCGGAGGGTTGTTCGTTCATATATGTGCTAAATGAGACCAATCGCTTGCAGACCATTCCGAATTCCGTCTTCATTATTTGAGGATGTCACATAATTAGCATGTATCTGAATATCATCGGATGCGTTCCCCATCGCCACACCAGTGCCAACGAATTTGAGCATTTCAATATCGTTCGTACCATCGCCAAAAGCATAGCAATGTTCTCGAGAGAATCCGGCATGCTCGATCATCTTTTGCAGCCCAACAGCTTTTGTTGTATTGGCATGTAGGAAGTCTACTGCGTAGGTGCCCCAGCGATACTGCTGATAATCAGGGAAGTGTGCGGCGTATTCCATTCCATCCTGCTCATTGCAGAATAGTAAGATTTGATAAACGGGCTTATTTGAATCACTGGCCTGTCGAACCGGCAGTCGATCGATTTGGAACTGCTTTAGCGCCTCGGCAAATGTATTCTGCTTCATGGACTTCTGCATGGCATCTGCCTGCAAGTAGACGAGAGGATGGTTGCGCTCGTCAGCCATTGTAGTTAAGCGGTCAACTTCAGCAGCTGGAATCGGATTATCATGGATAACTTGTCCTTCAAAGACGACATACTGTCCGTTCATGGACACGAAGGATTGGATATTGAGCTCCTCGCATACCCACTTGAAGGATGCAGGACAGCGGCCGGTTGCAATCGCTGTATATATGCCGGACTGCTGGAGCTGCGTGATAGCCTGCTTCGTAGAAGGATCGATCCGCTTCTGTTCATTCAATAATGTTCCGTCTATGTCAAAAAATACGATGCTTCTTGTCATCATTTCTCTCTCCTTCTTCATGCTGCTCGGCTGCGAGCCGTTCTGCCGTAACGCCCTCTTCCATGGGACGAAGCAATGCTGTACGTGCTGCATCACATGCATCGGTTACGCCAGCAGATAACGGCTACAGCTATAACGTAACAGATGAAATGCATTTCATAGCAAGCTTTTTTTACTTTTTTTCAGACAACGGTTACCATGCGTTATAATAAAGAGTGCGATGGATGAATGAGGGGGATTACGTATATGGCGAATATTAAGCAGATTGCGGAGCTATCGGGGGTATCCGTCACCACGGTATCCCGTGTATTGAACAATCATCCCTATGTGAGTCAGGAGAAGCGTGAGGCCGTCATGCAGGTGGTCGAGCAGCTTGATTACAGTCAAAATTTCAATGCGGTTCATCTAGTCAAAGGGAGAACACAGATGATTGGCATCCTGCTTCCGTGCATGGATATGCCTTTCTTCTCCAGTTTCATGACGGGATTGGCAGATGAAGCGCTGAAACATAAATATAACCTCGTATTTTTTCAAACGGATTATAACGAGGAAGAAGAGCTGCGCGCGCTTCATATGTTGAAGCGTAGACAAATTGACGGACTGATTATTGTATCGAAGGATTTATCATGGGATACGATTGAGGAGTACGCACACTATGGGCCGATTGTGTCGTTAGAGCATGCTGGCAATCGCCCGATCAGCTCGATCAGCTTCGATTACTATGGAAGCTACAGCTATGCCATGCGCTATCTAATCGATAAAGGTCATCGACATATCGGGATATCAGTCTGTAGGGAGTATAGCTACAATAGTTCAATCCGCTTGCAGGCCTATATGGATGCCCTGCGGGATGTTGGTGTAACACCTGATGAGGATTGGATGTTCTATCGAAGCAGTAATATACAGCATGGGGCTGAGGTGCTGCAGAGGTGGATTGCCATGGATAATCGTCCGACCGCTATTATTGCTTCTGGCGATGAAGTTGCGGCTGGGATTATATTGGAGGGAAGGAAGCGGGACATCTATGTACCGGAACATCTGTCCCTGATAAGCTGTGAGAACTTCCCTATGGCGGCAGTAATCGGCGTAACTTCGATTGATTATCGCAACGAAGAGGCTGGTGCTGCCATGTTCCAGGCTTGCTATACCCGCATAATGCAGCCAGAAGCGATGCCAGAGCAGCATATTATGCGTTTTGAGTTCGTAGAGCGAAGCTCGGTGGCGAGTCTAATATAGAACAAGACCCAGGGCATCCCTGGGTCTTGTTGGCGATATTCTCGTTATGTCTGAAGCCTATTGAGGTAACTGGCATGCTGCTGTGACCTATTCTTGAACTGCTTATGAACGACTACTCAAATGGAACACGTGCTTCGCTAACACTACGGACGGACTTGTGCACGTGTACTGCTGTACAACGAGAAGCGAGTCCACACAGTATTGATAAGCAATAACGCTCCCGACATAATAAAGATTCCCTCTATCCCGATCACGCCGGAGACCAATCCTCCGACGATTGGCCCAACCATATTGCCTAGTGCCAGTGTACTGCTGTTGAAGCTGTAAGCTCGGCTTTCCATTCCGTCAGGCGTATATTTGCGAATAAGCGAGTTGACGGATGGGAGAAGACCTCCCATAAATATGCCAAGCACGAATCGTACGGCAGCAAGCTGCCATACTTGATTGACGAATGCCTGAGGGATTAAGGAGCAGGCTGCACCAATAAGACAGACGGTCAAGATGCGATGCGACCCGATCCTATCACTAAGCTTCCCGAGTATCGGCGAGCATATCATATTGGATAGCCCGGTAACCGCACTGACAATGCCCGCGAGCAGCGCAAGATCTTTCTGTGACCCATGCAGCTCTTGTACATAGAGCGGAAGCAGCGACATGGGGCTGAGCATTGCAAATTGAAGTAGGAAGGTTACAGCCAATAACGACTTCAATTGCGGGATGCGAGCCAATTCCTTGAAGCCCTCGAGTACAGACTTTTCGGCTGCGTCGGTTGCCTTCTCGCGGTCGAATGATTCCTTCACCATGAACATCGTCAGCAAGGTCGCGAGGAAGAGCAAGGTGCCTGTAATGTAGAAGATAGGGCGATATCCGACCCAATCGGCTAGAACGCCGCCAATCAGTGGACCCAAGATAGATCCGGCAACGACGCCGGATTGAAGCACACCCATCGCGAAGCCCATTCGTTCCTTCGGTGTCGTTGACGATACGAGGGCAACGGCGGCAGGGTTGAACCCGGAAATGGTTCCGTTCAGCATGCGCAGCAGCAGGAGGTGCCAAGGTGTCTGCGCTAGCCCCATTAACGCGGTTACTGCCGCCATTCCGAATCCAGAGCGGAGCAGCATTACTTTACGACCGTACTTGTCGGCAAATTTCCCCCAGATTGGCTGGAAGATGAATGAAGTGAAGAAGTTCGCAGCAAATATAAAACCCGACCAGAGTGCGATTTGATGGGTATCGGTTAGCCCGATATCATGCTGCAAATATAAAGCGAGAAACGGTGTTACCATGGTCATTCCCGCCATGGCAAGAAATGAACCGAACCATAAAATGATGAGATTTAGTTTCCATTGCTGCATATATCCTGTTCACCACTTTCTTAGGTCACGGTCCGTCCGATGTGCCAGCAACTGGTATCAGTATACCATATTGTACTATAACAATGTTGTCATATTGAAAGGTGTCGTGCCAATCAATCTTACACCTCGTTAATTTTCATGAAACTCACTGTGCACCGTATGTTGGATTTCGCAAATCGCTCCGGCCATTCTTCCCCTTTATAAGCGGGTTACCCGATTTTATTGCGCACATGCATGCCTACTCCGAGGCAATCGGTCCGATTCTCCTGCAGAAAGTGAATGACTTGCTCATACTTGCGCTGAAGCTCTTTGGCAATGTTTGTTGAAGTGCCAACCTTATTGTTGCTGAGCTCGTTCAATGAAGAGGTGGTGGCTCCTTTGATGGTTAGCACAATTTCCATCTCCGGATGGGGATCTGTTCGAAGGACTCGAATTTCCCTTCTGACTTGAGCGTTCTCAATAATGAGCGGCTGGGTGGTGTTGAGATGCTTCTCAGCGATATACAGTGGGGCAGTCATCCGGTTATGACGCATAGTAAGCATGAAGGCAGCTAAACGCAGAAAGCGAATAAAAACGCAGAAATGCCATCTCTCATATGCGTCCCCTGTTGATGCGAAGAATTCCAAGAAACGTGCAGGAGCCGCCATCACGGAAGGGCTGTTATCCGTAATTAGCGCGATTTTGCCAAGCGATAGACAACTAGCAATTGCATCAGGCCGTTCTGTATCGTACCACTGTGGGAAAAATGAGTACGGCGAATTCTCCAAATATTTTGCAACTGTATTTCCATCCATCACTTCATCCATTTGAAGGAACTGCAGTCGGCGCAAGTGCAGACTTATCCACTTTCCCTTCCAAGTAAACCAGGTAAACGTATTGAGTACATTTGTGTCCGATGTCTATTTGCTTCACTTTGAGGTGAGTTGTGCGCAAACGCTGGCGCAAGAGAGCGATGTTGGTGCACGCATCTTCGATGAAGGCGTCGTGTGGGCCCGTGATTAAGGTTTCTCGCTCTGTAACGCCAACGGGTCTAGTCGGGGCGCCTCCAGAGGCAACGGTATACAGTTTTGAACGGTATACCGCACCAATCTGACCTTCCAATACGGAAGTGATGAAGCAGCGTTCGCTTGCTGCTGGGCTAGGCTCATTGACGGCTTGCCATGTGGACAACATTCGCATAATGCTCACATCCGTTGGATTATACTCGAAGAGAGAGGTCACAATTTGTTGGAACTGCCTTCAATCAAGCAGGCGGTCAAAGTAATATAGCGTTACTTCTCCGTCAGCATAAGAACGCACGGTTAAGTCATCGCAATCATGGAACGCGTCATTCAGCTGCTGAAGCCAGTCCATAAGTGCTGTCCCTCCTATGTGTCCCTAATCCATGAGCATATGATGTGCAACATTATAAATTTTATGAAGGTAAGGTTGTCTCGAACGTGTCCATGTTCAAATTTAAATACGTAGAATGAACGCAGAGAAGTGGTGGAATATCGGCAAAGGAGGGGCATGTATGATAAAATGTCAAAGTCTGTTCATTTCCGGACGTCGATTGTCAACAGATTGTCATAGCTTCGAGAGATGGTCTGGTTGTGGTCGTTCTGGAAAACGGGCATAATGGAAGCGTCAGGTTGTAACAATTTGCACAATACCGTTCGTTCGGAGGGTATCTATGACTTATAATGATCGTTTTATCCGCGCATGCCGCAAACAATCAGTAGATCGCTTGCCAGTATGGTATATGCGCCAGGCGGGTCGCTATGATCCGGAGTATCGCAAGATTAAGGAGAAGTACAGCTTACTTGAAATATGCCGCCAGCCAGACTTGGCAGCGGAAGTGACGATGATGCCAGTGAAGAAGCTTGGTGTCGATGCCGCTATCCTCTATTCAGACATCATGAATCCAGTCGCATCGATTGGTATTGATTTCGATATTGTAGCGCAGGTTGGTCCAGTTATTCATAATCCGATCCGCACTGCTAAGGATGTTGAGCGCTTGAAGCCAGTTGATCCAGAAGGAGATCTTGGGCATATTCTCGAGACAATTCGGATACTGGACGCGGAGCTGAACGTACCGTTGATTACATTTGCGGGAGCACCGTTCACGATTGCGAGCTATCTCATTGAGGGACGGCCATCGAAGTCCTATATTCGGACGAAGACGATGATGTATGAAGCGCCGGAAGTATGGTTCGCTCTTATGGACAAGCTGGGCGATATGGTTATTCGCTATATTCGTGCTCAGATTGCGAATGGAGGCAAGGCATTCCAGTTATTTGACAGCTGGGTGGGTTCCTTGTCGCCACGTGATTACGTGAGATATGTCCTCCCTGTTATGGAACGGATTCATTCTGAATTATCTGATTTGGGTGTGCCAAGCATCTACTTCCCAGGCGTTAGCTCAGGTGAGCTGCTGCCGTATTTGCATGGGCTGAAGGCTGATGTGATCGGACTGGATTGGCGTGTGTCAATTGCAGAAGGTCGCAAGCGCTTGGCTGGCAAATATGCGGTGCAAGGCAATCTTGATCCTTATCTGCTGACCGGTCCGATGGACATTATTCAACGTGAAGCGGCTCATATTATAGACGAAGGCGTGAAGGAGCCAGGTTATATATTCAACCTTGGACACGGACTATTTCCTGAGGCATCGCTAGACAAGCTGAAGCAATTAACGGAATTTGTTCACTCGTACTCGGCTGAAGCCATTGCTTCTCGTAAATAGAACATGGCAGTAAATCACGATGGAGGTGGCGCATGAGTAAGAGAAGAGTAGGGGTCCTCGTCATGTCTTACGGGACACCACGCAGCATGGAAGAAATCGAACCCTATTACACGCACATCCGGAGAGGAAATCCGCCTTCTGCCGAGCAGCTAACTGAACTGCAAGAGCGCTATGAAGCAATTGTAGGCGGTGTATTTCCACTTCGTGAGCATACGGATCGCCAAGTCGCTGGCTTGCAGCTTGCCTTGGATCGACTCACGGAAGATACAAATGTACAGTATATGTGCTATCAAGGGTTGAAGCATGTTCAGCCTTATATAGAAGACGGCGTAGCGGCAATGGCGCACGACGGTATTACGGAGGCCGTAAGTATTGTTCTGGCTCCGCATTACTCCGTGATGAGTGTCGGCGGCTACAATAAACGTGCCCAGGAAGAGGCGGAAAAGCACGGTATTCGGATGAAATGTGTGAATAGCTATCATCTGCATCCGGAACTTATTGATGCGCTTGCGGAGCGAGTGAATGAGCAGCTGGATGCATTCGTACAGGAAGGAGCGGATCGTGAAGCGGTTGAGGTGCTGTTCAGCGCCCACAGCTTGCCGGCACGAATACTGGAGATGAACGATCCGTATCCAGATGAATTGAATGCAACAGCTGCAGCTATAGCCAAGCAGTGTGGCTTGAAGGATAGCCAATGGCGCTTTACATGGCAAAGTGCAGGCCAGACTGCAACACCATGGCTTGGCCCAGATATATTAGACACGCTGTCCACTGTTGCGGACGAGGGAACCAGGTGGGTGCTGTCTGCACCGATCGGATTCGTATCCGATCATTTGGAAGTCCTGTATGATTTGGACATTGAAGCACTTCAGAATGCACAGAACTTGCAGCTTGGCTTCAAGCGCATTCGCATGTTGAACGACGATCCACAATTCATGTCGGTATTGGCCGACACGATTATGAAATTGGATCAATAGGGAGCTAGAGAAAGAAGGGGCGTAACATGAACTGTTCGCGGGATCTGGTCATCATCGGCGGGGGAATAACGGGGTTGTCCGCTGCCTACTACGCGGCAAAGAAGGCGGAAGAGAACGGACGAACTCTGAATATAACTATCATTGAGCAAGCAACACGACTTGGAGGCAAGATCGAGACCTTGCGCAAGGATGGATGTGTTATCGAGAAGGGACCGGATTCCTTTCTCGCCCGTAAGATGCCGATGATCGATTTAGCACGCGATCTCGGACTGGAGACGGAGCTTGTAGCTACGAATCCACATGCCAAGAAGACATACATTGTAAGGCGGGGGGTTATGCATCGCATGCCGCCAGGCCTTATTCTTGGAATTCCTACTGAGCTTACTCCATTCGCGAAGACAGGCCTTATTTCTGTCATGGGCAAACTGCGAGCGTTGATGGATTTGTTCAAGAAGCCGCGTATGTCGACTGAGGATGAGTCGCTAGGCTCATTCTTGGAGCGGCGATTAGGTCATGAAGTGATGGAGCACATTGCGGAGCCGCTGCTTGCCGGCATCTATGCAGGGGATATGAGCAAGTTGAGCTTGCAGCAGACGTTCCCGCAATTTGCCGAAGTAGAACGGAAGTATGGGAGTCTTATCAAGGGAATGATGGCAAGTCGGAAGGCTGGACAGAATCTCCCTGGATTGCCGGATGTGGCAAGAGGCTCCACCTTCTTAACGTTCCGCAGCGGACTAACCTCACTTGTTGAGCGCTTGGAGGATGTGCTGCGAGAATTGAAGGTGAATGTTCAATTGGGCGTGAGTGCTGACCGATTCGAGAAGATGGAAGATGGCCGCTATCGCATCCATCTCCATGATGGGAGCCAGATAGAGACGTCCTCAATCGTGGTCACAACACCATCGTACCATGCTTCGACCTTCTTAGAGGGACATGTGGATACATCTGCACTACGGGCGATTGAACATGTATCGGTTGCCAATGTTGTCAGTGTATTCGAACGCAGTGTGGTGAAGAAGCCTATGGATGGAACTGGCTTCCTCATCTCACGCAAAGAGAAGCGAGCCATAACGGCTTGCACATGGACATCGATCAAGTGGCCCCATACTTCAAGAGGGGATAAGCTTATCGTTCGCTGCTACATTGGGCGAGCGGGAGATGAGGAGCGTGTCGACTGGCCGGATGAAGCGCTGAAGCGCACGGTTCGCAATGAATTGCGAGACCTTATGGGAATTACATCCGAGCCGGAGTTCGTAGAGGTTACGAGACTGAAGCACTCGATGCCGCAATATCCGGTAGGACATGTGCAGGCGATTCAGAAGCTGCGCGCGTCAGTTGGAACTCAATTGCCAGGTGTATTTCTTGCGGGTCAACCCTATGAAGGGGTTGGAATGCCAGACTGTATTCACAGCGGGCGAATGGCGGGTGAACAGTCCGTTGCAATCTTAGCTGAGACTGCTTCAGAGAACGGCATGCCGACAGCATGTGCGAGCAGCATGGCCTGAACGCTTGCAGAAGCTTGCAGTTCTTGACATACTGCCATGATAAAATGAGTGCGATATCGTACGTATATAACAGATCGTGATAATTAGGAGGTCGTGTATGAACACGGCCTCTTTTTTTGTATTGTTCATGCGGTGCAAATTGGTGCAAAAAGATATATGTCTGCCCATGAGACTAAATAACATCTGCTGGAACTAGAACTAGAACTGGAACTGGAACTGGTTGGACTTAGAATGTAGTTCATTCGTTCCTCGTTTGGGTATAGGCAGAGTAGAGGGAGTTGAAAATGCTTCTTTGCCGAGGCTATCGTACCCTTGTTATAATAGAATAAGCATGTATTGGATCTAACCATACAAAAAAATGAACATACGAAGGAGGGCTTATGGAGCTATCAAGAACGGAACGTCACAAGCAGCAGCGAGAGCAGCGTCAGAACAGGAAGCGGAGAGCTGTATGGGGATACAGTGTTCTAGGTATCATCATCATTGCAGCAGCGCTGTTTGCATGGCAGGGGAAGTTGTTCGATTTGGGTGGAACGGAAGCGCAGGATGGAATAACAGCTCCTGTCGGAGATAAGCAAGGGACAGGCGGACAAGATCAGACCGCAGAAGGTGCGGATGACTCGAAGGATTCTAAGGACGCCAATGCGGATGATGCAACAGCAGTGCCGGATGATAAGAAGGAGCCGACAGTTCGTCTAGCCTTCGTAGGTGACATGATGATGTCAGGTCGCGTTGAGGATGTTGTGAAGGATAAAGGGTATGACTTCCCTTATTATTATGCGAAGTCACTGCTGCAGGATGCGGATCTTGCGATTGGAAATTTGGAGACGCCGCTCACGACTGGTGGTTCTCCAGCAGACAACAAACTGTTTGTATACAAATCGTCTCCGAAGATGGCACAGGCAATGGCTGAGGCCGGAATCGATATTGTCAATTTGGCCAATAATCATTCGATGGATCAAGGTGAAGAAGGGCTGCTTGATACATTTAAAGCATTAAAATCTGCTAACATTGCTTACATAGGAGCTGGAAACAATTCCAAAGAAGCCTATACGCCGCATATTGTAGAGCGCAATGGCATTAAACTGGCATTCTTAGGACTTAGTCGAGTCATTCCGGACGACACCTGGTATGCGTGGAAGAACAAGCCTGGAGTAGCAACAACCTATGAAGGGACGAAGGAGCGGGCGGCAGAAGCAATCAAGTCCGCCAAGAAGGAAGCGGATATTGTTGTCGTGATTGCGCATTGGGGAGAAGAACGGACGGACGAGCCGAATGCGAAGCAGAAGGAGCTGGCGAAGCTGTTCGTGGATTCCGGAGCAGACCTCATCGTTGGCGGCCATCCCCATGTCGTGCAGGGCTTCGAGCAGCAAAAAAACAGCTGGATTGCATACTCAATGGGCAACTTTATTTTTACGCAAGCAGAAAACCCAAAAACCTGGGAAACGATGGCGCTTCAAGCGGAATGCAAGAAGGATGGGAAGTGCGAGCTTAAGATGACCCCGTTCTTTACAAACGTAGGGCAAGCTATTCCACTCGAAGGTGAACGAGGGCAGAAGCTAATGAAACGGGTGCAGGAAATATCCCCGGGCGTCCAGATCGATCAGGGCGGGAACATTCGGAAGAAATCATAGCTTATACTTATCATAATGAATTGCATATGAAGTGGGGGAAAAACGGATGAACATGAATCCAGTAAAGTCGCAATTTACAGGAGAGATAGATCCTTCTAATATTCGTAATGTGTATTGCATTGGCCGTAATTACCGCATGCATGCTGCCGAGCTTGGCAACGAGGTTCCGCAAGAGCCAATGGTATTTATGAAGCCATCTCATGCGGTTCATAGCGTAGCAGAAGGGACACTGCTGCCCCTTCCGCTGCATCTGGGAGCCGTTCACCATGAGTTAGAGCTTGTCCTGCATATCGGAACAACCGTGCAGCCAGGCATGACTGCAGATGAGGCAGTTGACGGCTATGCGCTGGGCATTGATTTTACGCTGCGTGATGTTCAGGATGTGTTGAAGCGCAAGGGTCATCCGTGGATGGCGGCGAAGGGGGTGCTGCATTCTGCCCCGATTACACACTTCCTTCCGTATCCAGGAACTGAGGCATTGCTCGATTCGCCATTCAGCCTTCTACGCAATGGAGAAGCTGTTCAATCCGGTACAGCACGGGACATGCTGTTCTCTATCGATGTGCTTATCAACCACATTGCCGAGCATTATGGGCTAGGTGCAGGCGACATCATCTTCACAGGCACACCAGCCGGTGTAGGGCCGATAGAAGAGCATGATGAATTGGTGCTTAAACTTGGTGAAGAATTGGTTGGCAGCTGTCGCATTACAGCCAAGCCTCCTGTTGAGCGGTGATGGTATGGTAGAACGTAAGGAGGGCTACAATGCTCCATCGTTGGATTGAACTCGGGCTTAGCATCAATCCGTGGTTGATCGGATTTATCGGCAGCGCTGCTGTAGCAGGAACAGCCCTGTGGAAGCGTGCATTAACACGATCCGGGGCTGCTGCAGCCGTGATCATGGGTACGATTTATTATAGCTGCGGTGATCTTGTCTGGTTTGGCTTGCTGCTTACTTTCTTCATATCTTCGACCTTCTGGTCGAAATGGAAGAAACGGAAGAAGGCCCATCTGGATCAGATTTATGAGAAGACAGGCGAGCGTGATGCTGGACAAGTATTCGCAAATGGTGGAATTGGGATGCTGCTATGCATCGTCAATTTCATTTGGCCGAGTCCCTATTGGCTGTGGCTGTTCATTGGGGTAATGGCGACCGTGAATGCAGATACATGGGCAACCGAAATTGGCAGCCTGAGCCGTCGATTACCACGCTCACTGTTAAGTGGCAAGCAAGTCGAAGCGGGTACTTCAGGGGCGATATCACTCCTCGGAACCCTGGCGTCGGTTGCAGGCGCGTTCACGATTGGAATGGCGGCAATGTGCTTGATGATCCTGCAGCATGCAATCATAGGCCAAGAGCCTGTTGAAGGATTGAATTGGACCTATTTCCTGATTATCATAGTCGCAGCATCAATTGGCGGTACTGCAGGCGCATTAGTCGATTCCCTGCTGGGGGCAACTATCCAAGCAGGATATCAATGCAACGCTTGCGGGGCGTCGACTGAGCGGCTTATGCACTGCGGTGCAGCAACCAAGCACATCCGCGGCCTATCCTGGTTAAATAATGATAACGTGAACTTGCTTGCTTCTTGTGCCGGCGGGCTGATGTCTATTGTTGTCATTCTGCTGTTATAGGCGAAAAGAGTTGATCAATTGTCATGCAATTGAAATCGACAACATTCCTGTCTCATGTTATAGTCGAAGCAGAATGTAAGTAACCATGGCAGCAGCGTACAAGGAGGTGAACCGAGTGAGTTATGGACAGGGTGACAAGCTGCAGTTGATTATGGACGCGGCTTATGAACTCTTCGGTTCGAATGGTTTTTATGAAACGAAAATGTCGGATATAGCTGACAAGGCAGGTATTGCCAAAGGAACGCTATATTTATATTTCGAGAGCAAAGAGCAGCTGTTTACCGTAATGATGATGCAAGGCTTTGAGCAATTTCTGCAAGAGTTGGATCAGGGGCTGCTTGAGCGGGACTCCTTGGCGGGAAGTCTAGGTTTCGTTGCCGAGCATCATTTGGAATATTATTATAATCGCAGAGAGTATACGAAGCTGTTCTTCAAGGCGCCAAATAAGGATCCGGAAATGATGGAGGCGCTGTGCAACTTCATGAAGAGTTATGTACAGCGAATCGCAAGCTCGATGGAGGATTTCAATTTGCCAGATCCTCTCCTTCATGCCAAATCATTTATCGGTATGCTCGATATGCTCAAGATGGATATATTATTTAATCCGACCTTCTCTAACCAGGATTTGCGGCAGCGGATTCAGTTCGCATCTGAGTTGTTTGTGAATGGCTGTAAGCAGGGCATACCGCTCTAGCAGCTTCATACCTAATCGCGTGCAAGGGGGGAACCGAAGGTTCTCCTCTTTCGATGATGGGAGCGGAGATAGGCAGATAGATGATCTGCACTAAGTACTGTTGACAGCTATTTGCTATCTGGATAGATAGAATGTGTCTATGGGTTAGGATAAAAGGTTATAAGGGGATGAAGTAAAGCGAGCCTAGTTCGCTTGCAGCTTCACCTTCGTTATAGATGGCCGACGCTTGATTGGAGGAACGGAATTCATGCATGTAATGACGATTGAACAACTAAGTAAAAGTTATGGGGACAAAACTTTATTTAAAGACGTATCATTCGGAATCGAAGAAGGGGATCGATTCGGAATTGTTGGGGTAAATGGGACGGGGAAATCTACATTCCTTCGTACGATTATGGGATTAGAGCCCGTTGAGGAAGGCAAGATCATGGTTGGCAGCCGCGTTCGGGTTCAATTTGTGCCGCAGGAGCCGGAATTTGATCCTAATGCAACTGTATTGGATCAGGTGATGGGTGGGGATGCCCCAGAAATGGTCGCAATCCGGACGTATACCGCGTGCTTGGAAGCAGCATCTTCCCAACCGAATGATGAGCAAGTACAGCATCGCTTGGTACGCGCGAGTGACGACATGGATCGCCTCCAGGCTTGGCAGCTTGAGAGCGATGCGAAGACGATCCTGTCCCGTCTGGGGATTCAGCGCTTCGATGCCCGAATGGGCGATCTCTCAGGTGGCCAGCGTAAGCGTGTGGCGCTTGCGTCAGCACTTATTCATCCTTCGGATCTTCTGCTGCTGGACGAACCTACGAACCATATTGATAATGAGACCGTAGCGTGGTTGGAATCATTGCTTCAGAAGCGCAGCGGTGCATTGATTATGATTACGCATGATCGCTATTTCCTCGATCGCGTCGCGAATCGCATGATTGAATTAGATCAAGGACGCGCGTATTTCTATGAAGCGAATTATACGCGTTTCCTTGAATTGAAGGCAGATCGTGAGGCGCGTGAAGCAGCCTCGGAGGATAAGCGTCAGAATTTGCTCCGTAATGAGCTGGCATGGATTCGGCGCGGGGCACAGGCTCGGTCGACGAAGCAGAAGGCGCGAATTCAGCGCTTTGAGGAATTACAGGCCGATAACCCTGCTGCGAAGAACGGTCAAGTGGAGATATCTGCGATGTCTGCACGGCTAGGGAAGAAGATCATGGAGATTGAGTCTCTGGGATGTTCGATTGAGGGACGGGAGCTGTTCAAGGATCTCAGCTACATCGCAGTTCCAGGGGATCGCATTGGTATCATAGGGCCAAATGGAAGCGGCAAGTCGACATTGCTTCGTGTCATTGCAGGCAAGCGCGAACCTCAGCAAGGGACAATTGTGCTCGGTCCTACGGTTCGGATTGGATTCTTCACACAAGAACATGAAGAGATGGATGAATCCCTTCGTGTCATCGAATATATACGTGAGGGAGCAGAGACCGTGCAAACCGCCGAGGGGTATACCGTAACGGCTGCACAAATGCTCGAACGGTTCATGTTCAGCCCTACAATGCAATGGACATTGATTGGCAAGCTGTCCGGTGGTGAGAAGCGACGCCTTCAACTGCTTCGTATCTTGATGGAAGCGCCGAATGTGCTGCTCCTTGACGAGCCTACGAATGACTTGGATGTACAGACACTTGCTGTGCTGGAACAGTATTTGGATGACTTCCCTGGCGTTGTTATTACGGTATCTCATGATCGTTACTTCTTAGATCGAGTGGCAGAACGTATTTGGTCGTTTGAGAACGGTCGTGTCTCCCAGCATGTTGGCAATTACTCCGAATATATGGAATGGAGAGCTAAGCATGCACATGCGGCGAATACAGAAGGCGGCACGCCAACAGTGAAGACAGGAACTGCTGCAGATCCTGCGGGCCGATCGGAGCGCAAGCCTAAGCTCAAGATGTCATACAAGGAAGAGCGGGAGTATGAACAGATTGAGGAACGAATCATGGAAGCGGAAAGCAATATTGAACGTATCCAGCAAGATATGGAACAAGCGTTCAATGATTCAGTACGCTTGCAGGAGCTGATGAAGGAAGATGCGGAGGCTCAGAAGCTCTTGGAGCATTTGATGGAGAGATGGACTTATTTAAGCGAGCTAGCGGAGCAAATCGAGGCTGAGAAGTCGAAATAATGCTGCTGGTTCGAGTGAATGTGAATACACCATAGTTCATCGATGATTATAGCGATCGAAGCAACTACGATGGAATATCAGCGGAGTGAAGGGAAGCGTTCGTATGATGGGGAAGTATGAACCAGCACCACATGATATAGTGATATATCCTAGTAAGCGCAAGTTAATCGTCATGTTCCTATGTTCCATAGTGTTTATTGCGATTGGAATGGTCATGCTCATGCAAAATGAAGGTGGAGTCGTGCTTCTAGGGGGAGTAAGTGTCGTATTTTTCGGTATGAGCGGTGTATATTGCGCATACCGCATGTTAGTCCCTAAGCCAGCTGTCATCCTGACAGCGGATGCCTTCTATGATCAAGCCTCGCTTGGGGCAGCAGGGAGAGTATCGTGGTCAGAGGTAGAAGAAATTAAAGTGTACGATATGATGGGCCAATCCTTCCTGGGAGTGAAGATGGCCAATCCGGAAGAATTCCTTGCTCGGTGTCCAGGCTGGAAACGTTCGCTCATGTCAGCGAACCGAGCATTCGTTGATACGCAGATCAACATCCCAAAGGTTGGCATTCGAGGCTCGCTGGAGCAAGTGGCTCAAGAGATGCTCGTACGCTGGGATCGTGCCAAGTCGCAACATACTTAGGCGAATAAGAGAAGAGCAGGTAACCTCAGTGGGTAGTCCCCATGTGAGGTTCCTGCTCTTTTTTTCGTACGGCAAACCGTTCAACAATTCTGCCGATTAATCGCAATTCATACTGTTATTCATCTTCGCCAATCTTGACGATGGCTCTCCCAGATGATTGGCCCTGGAGCAACTGGTTGAGATAGCTATGGACATCAGTCAGCTGCAATTCATGAATCCAGTTCGGGGTATGGGTGAATGACTTCCACTCCGCCGCGATTCGTGACCAGAGGCGGACACGATCTGTACTCGGTACGAATACAGAATCGATGCCATATAAGGCGGTCCCTCTCAGAATAAATGGGAAGACAGAAGCCGGCAAAGTTCCACCAGCCGTCATTCCTGTTGCGGCCACAGCCCCGCCGTAATGGAGGGACGCTAGGACAGAGGCAAGAATCGCGCCGCCACAGACGTCGATCGCTCCTGCCCAGCGCTGCTTATCGAGAGCCCGAGGCCGCTCTGGAAGAAGTTCCTCACGTGCAACAATCTGCTTGGCACCAAGAGAACGAAGTAACTCTTCATACTGAGCTTTACCTGTAGAAGCGGCAACCTCATATCCGAGCTGTGCCAGCATAGAGACTGCGATGGAGCCGACTCCGCCTGTCGCACCAGTAACAAGGATAGGGCCTTTATCAGTTGTAATACCATGGCGTTCTATCCGTTCGACAGCGAGAGCAGCAGTGAGACCCGCTGTGCCGAATATCATCGCTTCCCTTAGGCTGAGCAAATCGGGGAGTGGAACGATCCAATCGCCTGGTACGCGGACAATCTCACTGAGACCGCCCGTATGGGTTACGCCTAGCCCATATCCCGTTACTAGTACACGCTGTCCTGCCGAATATCGTTTATCCTCTGATTCAATGATGACCCCAGATACATCAATTCCGGGGATGAAGGGGTATGATTTTACGATATTTCCTGTTGGCGAGCAGGCAAGCGCGTCTTTGTAGTTCAATCCAGAATACGCGGTACGAATCGTTACGGTTCCCGCTGACAATTGCTCGGGGGTACATTGTTGAACACTTACATCCAGCATCCCATCCGTTTGCTGGTTAATC
This sequence comes from Paenibacillus sp. NAIST15-1, assembly GCF_001894745.1. GTDB lineage: Bacteria > Bacillota > Bacilli > Paenibacillales > Paenibacillaceae > Paenibacillus_B > Paenibacillus_B suaedae. Next base: position 188,899 of record NZ_BBYF01000006.1, on the reverse strand, counting down.
CATAACGCTGCAAATTGCTGTTTCATCTTACCTTCGAACCTCCCTTTCATTCCATGCTGCTTATGTGTAATTAGGTAGAAGACAGGCTGATATCACTCGCTTCAGAGTTGACATTTAGACAGCATTTATTATAAGGGATCAGGTTCTTATTCCTCTGTGATGTATGCAGCAATCAAGCGTGCTGTATTGATTACTGCCCGCTGATGAGTGCGTTCCATCGCATGTGAGGCATGAACGCCTGGCCCAATTAAGGCAGCACGGATGTTGTTGCCACCGCGAAGCGCAGCTGAAGCATCGGAACCATAGTGAGGGTAAATATCAACTGCATGCTCGATTCCCTCTCGTTCTGCCAGAGCAATAAGAGTGCCCGTCATCATATAGTCGTAAGGCCCGGATGAATCTTTCGCACAGATGGACACGTCCGTCTCCTTGCAAGACAGATCATCGCCCATAGCTCCCATATCAACAGCAAGCATCTCCGTTATTTCCTGGGGAATGTAGGATGCGCCATGTCCGATTTCTTCGTAATTCGTAATGAAAATGACAATATCGTGCTTTGGCTGCCATGCGTGGCGCTTCATGCTCTCCAGCAATCCGAATAAGGCAGCTACACTAGCTTTGTCATCCAGATGGCGCGACTTAATAAATCCATTTGGCAAGTGTACAGGACGTGCGTCAAATGAAACGTAATCACCTGTGCGAATGCCAAGTTCCTCGGTATCTTTCTTGGTATGTACAAGCTCATCGATGCGCACAATCATGTTCTTCTCTTCACGTGCGTATTCGCGTGCGTCGCTGTATACATGCACGGAAGGGTGGTTCGTCATAATTGTTCCTGTGTATGTACGACCGTCACGAGTATGTATGTGGCAATATTCATTCTCCATGGAACTAGACATATATCCGCCTAGGGAAGTTAAGCGAAGTGTGCCATCAGCATGGATGGATCGTACCATAGCACCCAGCGTGTCGACATGGGCAGACAATCCGATGACTTTGTTCGAATCGTGCTTCTCTCCTGCTACCTTAATGACGCCACAGCCTTTTTGAGTCTGCTCGAATGCGTATCCGAGTTGTTCCGCTTCACGGCCAATGCGGGCCATAATATGGTGGGTATAGCCTGTTGGACTCGGTGTATTAAGCAATTCGAGCAGGAAGGAAGTTACGTAATTTTCGTCAATTATCGCTTGGAAGGGTTGTGATGAAATAGTTGAATGATCAGGTGCAGTCATGACTGTATTCCTCCTTGATATGATAAATGGGTACGATTTAATCGCTAAACGCTAAATACCAGTGTTAATCAGTGTTAATGTTAATGCAAATACTAGTTCTGAGACTAGTACTAATGTAAGTACTAATGTAAGTACTAATGTAAGTACTAATGTAAGTACTAATTCAAGTACTGATGCAAGTACTAATGCAAGTACTAATACAAGTACTGATGCAAGTACTAATACAAGTACTGATGCAAGTACTGGTGCTAGTGATCAATCTTGCTCGAATTGGCTGTGCTTGATGTGAGTCCTGTTAAATCCTCATTTGTCGTGCTGTCGCCATGAGGATGCAATTCTTCCAGGTTGTTTGTCGATTCATGATTCTCGAACAAGCTAGTGTCAGCGTCGCCTGTATATTGAGCAAGCTGATGCTCCAATTGCTTAATCTTCTTCTGGGAGCGGAACTGCAGGTAGATGCTGTATGAACCGACAATTACAGCTCCAAGCAGGGTGCAGCCCAAAATGAGAAGAATGAGCGGTACATCGAACGTGCCGAACAAGAGATTCACTTGTACTGGATTCACGTTAATGACTGCAAATATCGCCGTAATGAGCGCAAATATAAGTCCTGCTAGCAGGGACCATTGAATACGCATTGCAGGTAGCCTCCTTACCATTATGTTTATGTATCTATTCTCAGTATAATGTTCGACTTCATTCGCCACAAGTTGAATGGTTGCTCCAATCAAATATTTTCATTATGGAAAAAGGATTCATAATACAGACATGTCATGATATGATCATGGGAGGAATGATCTGGAAGTGAATGGAGGGACATTCATGAATACGAGGAAGGCAGACGTTGTCATTATTGGTGGAGGGCTTGGGGGAACGCTGGCAGCTTGGACACTGGCGAATCGGGGCCTAGAAGTGATCATGACAGAAGAGACGGACTGGATTGGCGGCCAGCTTACCAGTCAAGCAGTTCCACCAGATGAACACCCATGGATTGAACAAACAGGATGTACTGCTGCTTATCGAGTATTCCGCAATCAGATTCGGAGTTATTATGCTGCACTTGTGAAGCCGGAGCTGCTGCAGGATCGAGATGCATACGACAATACTTTCAATCCGGGGAATGGATGGGTAAGCCGGCTGTGTCACGAGCCGAATGTTGCGCATGATCTGCTGCAAGCGTGGCTTCGCCCTCATGTTGAGGAAGGGCGTCTGCACATTTTGTATCATACGGTTCCGCTTGAAGCGCACACGCAAGGCGATGCCGTACAAGACATCACCGTGCTCAATCGAATTACAGGAGAGAAGACAGTACTCACTGGACAATATTACGTAGATGCAACAGAATGTGGTGACGTGCTGCCGCTCGCAGGTGTTGAATATATCGTTGGTGCTGAATCACAGCAGATGACAGGGGAGCCTCATGCGCTAACAGAAGCAGACCCCGCTGATTTGCAAGCGTTTACAGTAGTGATGTCGCTGGAGAAGCTGGATGCCAACGCCGCTGAACACAATGAGCTGATTGCCAAGCCGGCAAGTTATGATTGGTGGAGGCGCTTTCACCATGAAGGATCGCCTTATCCTTTGTTAAGTTGGTGGGATACAAAGCCGAATGCGACTCATGAATTGCGCAAGTTCATTTGCATGCCCGACGGTATAGACCCGCTGCCTCTGTGGACGTATCGCCGTACTGTGGACGCATCGCAGTTTCGGGACGGCCATTATGAGGGAGATCTGTCCTTAATTAATTGGCCGCAAAATGATTATTCCATTGCATCTCCTGTTGAGATGAGTTATGAAGAGCGGGATGCGATTGTTGAGGAGGCTAAGCAGTTAAGCTTGTCTCTGTTATACTGGCTTCAGACAGAAGCGCCACGTGAAGATGGTGGAGTAGGGTACCCCGAATTCCGCTTGTATCGCCCATCTGTCGGCACTGATGATGGTCTTGCTAAGTCGGCTTACATTCGTGAATCGAGAAGAATTCATGCCTTATATACGATAACGGAACATGATGTGAGCAAGGAGCTTCGCAAGGGGCAGGGACTAGGTATTCGTCGATATGAGGATAGTGTAGGAGTAGGGCATTATTCTATGGATTTGCATACAACAACCAAGACTGGACGAAGCTGCTATATTCCGACCTTGCCTTATGAAATTCCACTTGGATCTCTCATTCCGAAGCGGGTCACGAATGTTCTGCCTGCTTGCAAAAATATCGGTACGACTCAGCTTACTAACGGGTGCTATCGCTTGCATCCAACCGAATGGAATATTGGAGAATCCGTCGGTCACTTGATCGCTTATTCGATTGAGCAAGGGATCATTCCGCGCAAGGTCTATGAGGATAAGCAGCATCTCAGCGCTTATCAAGCGGAGCTGGATGGGGCAGGCGTACAGCGAAGCTGGCCGTTCGATGGAACCGAAATCACATAGCGCAGCTATATCAACTTCTTCGCTTCTTACCTATTAGCACGCATCGTGTCCCTAGGTTTACTCAATTTGATACAAGAGTGAATGTGACAGGATAGCTGACAAAAAAAGAGACGCCCAGACAGCAGTTAGTTAGGCTGTCTAGCGTCTCTTTTACATTTATTTTGCTGCGAGCTGTTCCATCTCTTTGATAAGGGATTCAAGCAAGCTCATGCCTTCTTCGATTGGCTTCGGAGTGGACATATCGACGCCGGCCTTCTTCAGAATGTTGATCGAGAAGTCGCTGCCGCCGCTCTTCAAGAAGCCTGTGTAACGATCGACTGCCGGTTGACCTTCTTCGAGAATTTGCTTCGCGAAGCTTTGTGCAGCCGAGAAGCCTGTCGCGTATTTGAACACGTAGAAGCTTGTATAGAAGTGAGGAATACGTGCCCATTCCATCTCGATATCTTTGTCGATGACCATGTCATCTCCGTAGTACTTCTTATTCAAGTCATAGTACACGTCACAGAGGAGCTGCGGTGTCAGTGCTTCACCTTTCTCAGCGTGATCATGGATAATCATCTCGAATTCAGCGAACATCGTCTGACGGAATACAGTTGTACGGAATTGATCGATGTAGTATGCAAGCAGATACATCTTTTCTTTATTATCCGTTGTCTTCTTCAGCATATAATCCATGAGCAGCGCTTCATTCAATGTGGAAGCAACCTCTGCCAAGAAGATGGTGTACTGCGCGTCACGATATGGCAGGTTGTTGTCCGAATGGTACGAATGCAGTGCGTGACCCATTTCATGTGTCAATGTGAACATGCTGTTCAAATTGTCTTTATGGTTCAACAGCACGTAAGGGTGCGTGCCGTATGCGCCCCAGCTGTATGCGCCAGTACGCTTGCCTTCATTTTCATAAACGTCAATCCATCCGTTGTCGAAACCATCTTGAAGCACATTCAGATACGATTCACCAAGCGGCTTCAAGCTTTCCTTAACAGTTGCCTTCGCTTCTTCGAATGTAATATTCATGTCGAACTCATCGACAACCGGAGCGAATAGGTCGTACATATGTAGTTCCTTCACACCCAGAAGCTGCTTGCGAAGCTTCATGTAGCGGTGCATAAGCGGCAAGTGCTTGTGGATCGTGTCAATCAGATTCGTATATACTTCCTTCGGAATGTTGTCGCCGTACAGATACATTTCCAATGTGGAAGGGTATTTGCGTGCGCGAGAATAGAACAGGTTCTTCTGTACGTTCGCATTGAGTGTAGAAGCAACTGTATTGCGAAGCTTGCGATATGTACCGTATACGCCTTCAAAAGCAGCCTTGCGAACTTCGCTGTTGCGGCTTTCAAGGAATTGAATGTAGCGGCCATGTGTCAGCTCTACATCCTTGCCGTTCTCGTCCTTAATCGTTGGGAACTTCATGTCGGCATTGTTCAGCATGCTGTAAATGGTCTCAGGCGCCTTGGACATGCTTCCAACTTGCGCGAGCAGCGCTTCTTCTTGCTTGGACAGAATATGTGCCTTTTGGCGCTGCATTTCAGTCAACGTGAAGCGGTAAGCAGCCAGCTTCGGTTCTTGAATGAAGGCATTCAATTGCTCATCAGACAAGGACAGAACTTCAGGCGTAATGAAAGAGAGAGCCTCCCCAACTGTTACGCTTAATTGCTTGGCCTTCTCGGACAATGCCTGATATCCAGCTTCCGCTGTGTCTTCATGATGGCGCATGCTCGCATATACGTACAGGCGCTCTGTATGTAGGGAAATATCGTCTTCCAGCTCAAAGCAATTCTTCAGTGCTCCCGCATCATTCAACTTGCCTTGATATTGCTTCATTTTATCCAACAGCTGGTTAACCAGCGAGAATTCTTTGTCCCATTCTGCTTGTGATCCGAATAAGTCCTCCAATTTCCAGCGGACATCCTGTGGGACTTCTGAACGTTTCCATACTTGTTCCATATGTACCCTCCTTATATATTGATATTGCGATAATGGCTTCGCTGTCGCTTGCTTGTAACTAGCGGCTGTTGAAGCAGACAGTAGGCTGGTCACCATGATGGCAGAGGTGACCAGCCCGATAACCAATTGGCGTGTCGTGGCCATATATCCCCCTCCGGTAGCGTTGCCGTGCGGCAATGGTGCTGTGTGCACTCACCGATTAATCTGTAGGGTAGTATGACCAGAGAACGCCAAACTATTTGTTGCGGGCGGCTGTGCTTGTTCGTTGGAGAAGCTAACTGCCGAGCGCAAAGAAAGAATAGACAATTAGGAAGAAGGCGAATGTAATCAAGCATAATGCAGTAATTGCCAACGGCCTGCGCAGCTTCTCTGGCAGCGTGTCTCTCTTCCAGACTAGGATCACTCCAAGTGAAAATGCAAGCAAAACAAAAATAAGGTTCGTTGATGAATTCATAAGCATCCTGCCTTTATACTTGCTTGAATTTGTCCATGATCTCGTTCCATTCTTCTTCCTTGCCTACGTAATCTTCTTTAGGAAAGCGTTGTTCAGCCCAATGCATCAAGGCCGGACGGCTCAAGAAGTTATGGCATTCTTCTCCCCATTGTTCGGATATTTCACGCAATACGATATAACGGCCTTGTACTTCAACCGTAAGCATATTCCAGTTATCCTTTTTATAAATAACATGTTTCTTCATCATAATTTGGTTCCCTCGTTTCTTGGTGCAGGGCACTGTCACTCTAAGTTGTAAGCGGTATTGCCAAGCAGTTCGTCTTACCGATCATGATACCTTAGCCATTAAATGAAATCAAATCTGATTTCACTGGAAAGCCGCAATATAGACCACATTATTTGCAATTTTTTTAAAAATCTTTTTTGTGGGAAAAGTTGCGTTTGACTTTTTGCTTAAGTATAATATTACTATTCGCCTGTCAGGGCGAAGAAGTGAGGAGGTTTTGACTTTGAAAGGTACTGTAAAATGGTTTAACGCAGAAAAAGGCTACGGATTTATCCAAGTGGAAAACGGCGAAGACGTATTCGTTCATTTCTCCGCAATCCAAGGCGACGGTTTCAAAACACTTGACGAAGGCCAAGAAGTAGAGTTCGATATTACTGAAGGCAATCGCGGTGCGCAAGCAGCTAATGTCATTAAATTATAATGAATTGTCCCGTAAGGGCTGTCATTTATAAATAGTGCACTAGCAACGCCAAGCAGCCATGTTCATGTTGAGCATGGCTGCTTTTTTATGTTCTCATCTGATCGCAGTAGCCTGAACCCATTATTTTGTTATCTTGTACCTTGTTTGTTCATCAGACTTGTTTATAAAGATATTGCTCGATCCGAGAGTCGTGGATTTGATTAAGATAGAATACCGCTGTTCACGAGCCGCGCAAGTTGCCTCGGAGACAGTGTCTCACAGTTGAATGGGATCACTTGCAGGCTGAATGACATGTCCTTGCACTTCAATTCATGCTCAGGGAGCGCTCTCGGGCCGCAGCTGTTGCTACCAAGACCATTCTGTGCTTTGTCCAGATGAAGAACAATATCGCTTCGAGGCACTAGATCAGCATGATGGGCGGCATTCTCCAAGTCCATGACCGAGTAGCGATGGGCGCTAAAGTCAAAGGTGTCCACTCCAGAACTGCTTGTAAAGAATAGTCCCGTGCCTTGAGTGTTCACAAAAGATACCCATCTTGTATCTGTACGATTGCCATTCTCCTGCGGCTTCTCGTATGCCACCATAAGATCATCGACCTTCGCTTCGTACCAGCCAATTGCAGCTGCTTGCTTGCTGTCGACATAGCTTTCGCCTGGACCGCGTCCATACCAGCTGCAGGAATTCAAGCCGGCAGGGATGCCAAGCTCGTAGCCAAAACGAGGGAGAACCTCTGGATGGCATCCTTCAGGCCGTACGTCAATGTGCAGCTGTATGATCCCATTTCCTTGTATGGTCATGATCTGCTCACAGGCCAATCCCCACATGAAGGCAGGTGCTCCTAACCGGAAGCAGGTCGTTACGGTAATCATCCCCTCTGCTGCGCGTGATGAATCGATGGTCACCTGTTTCATCCGTTCCTTCAATTGATGTAGTCGAGCATTCCGCCAATCCGTCACCAGATAGCGATCATTATCGATAACGGCACGCCATAATTGAAGGCGGGGACTGCCAGTTAGCAAATCTGTGTTATGGAAACGCCAAGAGAGAAGGCTTCCGTCTGACCGATTGATCTCCATAGTAAAGCTGCTGCCTGTAAGGATGAGGCTAGCTCCTTGGTCATGGATCGAAATGGGCTTCAGCGACATCATGCCTGCAGGGGCAGTATTAATACCGAAGCCGGATGTCAGGCTGCTCTTAGACGATGATATGGTAGAGGAAGCTGCTGTCTCCTGTATGCAATCGATATGCTGTAGCTGAAGAACCTGCGAAGGCTCAAGCTCAAATTGAGCCCATGCCACTTCATGACCCACAGGAAGCCAGGGGATTGTGCCATAAGTGCCGCTACCCGAACGGAAGGAGAACCGAAGCCACATATGCTGAAATGCCGGTTCAGATATCGTATGGCCGAACGCGGCTCGAATCGCTGTCCGCGCATCCCACCGCCATGCAGCGCGCTCACGTGGAGGTACTTCGGGCACCTCGAATGTCCCTTCGGCAATTAGTTCACCATCGGCAATGATGGAATAGTGACCGCGCAAGCATGATAATGGAAGGAAGTCGTACCGGTTCTCGATGATATATTCTCCTGGTTCACTGCTGGCATAGACTTTGACAGGCTCGATCGCTTTTTTGTATTCATGCAGAGCGGGCCACGGCTTACGGTCTCCGTCGATGAGTCCATTCAAGCAGAAGTTTCCGTCATGAATAAGCTCGCCGAAGTCACCGCCATACGCCATTTCTTGGCGGCCATCCTCTCGCTCACGCCGAATGCCTTGATCGACCCAATCCCAGACGAACGCACCTTGCAGCTTCGGGTAGCGATAGAACATTTCCACGTAGTCCTTAAGCGCTCCCGGTCCGTTGCCCATTGCATGCGCGAATTCACATAAAATATACGGACGATCGTCATCAGACTGGACAACCTTCTCAATGGCTTCGAGTGTTGGGTACATCGTCGAGCGGATGCCGAGTTCAAGCATGTTGCTCCAATCGCCTTCGTAATGAACGGGGCGAGTCGGATCATATTGCTGTGCCCACTCAGCCATGGCTGCATGATTGGGCCCGCAGCCGGATTCATTGCCAAGCGACCACATGATGACGCTCGGCGCATTTTTGTCACGGATTACCATCCGCTGCATTCGCTCCACATAGGCCTGTTTCCACGTCTCATCCTCACTGAGCAGTGACCAACACCCGGCAGCTTGAAATCCATGTGTTTCCAAGTCCGCTTCGTCGATTACGTATAGCCCTGCCTCATCACATAAGGCGTAGAAGCGCGGATCATTCGGGTAGTGTGAGGTCCGCACAGCATTCAAGTTGAACTGCTTCATTAAGCGCACATCTTCGACCATTGTGGCATAGGGAACCGCATGTCCATGATCCGGATGGAATTCATGCCGATTGACGCCCTTGAACATGATGGCCTTCCCGTTTACGAGAAGATTCGTACCGGTAAGCTTCACTTCTCTGAATCCGATTCGCTGCGAGATTACTTGAATGACCTCTTGGTTCTTGTCTCGAAGCTCCAGCACGAGATGATACAAATAAGGGGTCTCCGCTGACCATAGTGTAGGGGCTTCTACGGTAGTGCTTACCCGGATGATTGGCTCTGATTGCTGGCATCGATCACATACCAAGATTGTGTTCGTCGGTGAAATTGGCTGGCGGGCAGCATTCAATAATGTCCATGCAAATGTATGTGACTGCGCAGCCTCCTCGCTGATGCAGAGCTCGACATCAACGTCCAGTTGAGCACGCTCACCATTGTCGAGCAGGTGCGTGCGAACCGTAAAGTCCCACATATGCTCCGTCGGGAAGGCCAGCAAATACACATCGCGGAAAATACCGCTTAACCACCACATATCCTGATCTTCCAGATAGGAGCCGTCGCACCATTGGTATACCTGAACGGTAATTTGATTCATACCTTGCTGCAGGGCGGGACGGATGTCGAATTCCGCAGGAATGCGGCTTCCTTGACTGTAGCCAATAAAGTGCCCGTTCACCCATACTCGAAATGCGCTGTCCACACCTTCGAATCGAAGGACGACCCGCTGCTTCATCCAGCTTGGCTCAATCCAAAAAGTCCTGCGGTACGTTCCTGTAGGATTCTCATGGGGAACAAAGGGCGGTTCAACTGGGAACGGATAGAGGATATTCGTATATTCTGGTTTTCCGTAGCCGTGCATTTGCCAATTCGAAGGTACCGGAATCTCGTCCCAATCGGAATCATCGTACTGGGGCATCCAGCACGGTGCCGGTGCTTGCTCGGGATTCGCTGCGTAGCTGAATTTCCAGGTGCCGCTCAGCTGCTGGAAATAGGCCGATGCACCGCGCTCGTACGTCAATGCTTCAGAGGCGCTTGCACAAGGAATGAAGTAGGCACGGTCATGGAGGCGTTGTTGATGCAATACAGTAGGTGACTGCAATAATTCATTCAGTGTTAATGAAGCTTGTTCATTGTGCGGATCTACCAGGTTCATTTGTTCTACTGACATTCTCATCTTCCCTTCAAATGCTATAGACTCAATATCACGATATGAATGTAAAAGGCTATTGATTGTATATATGTTAAAATGAAAAAAGACGCTCAATCAATCTAACGATTTTATTTGAAATAACAATATATGAAACTCGAAACAGGTGAAGTCGATGCAGCATTTTCATTTTCCAATGATAAGCGAGCGTGATCGGTCACTGCCACTCGTTGTAACCACGGTAGGAAGCTGGGTAAGCCAACAGGAAATTGTGCGACTGAGCGGATATCCTGATTACCAGTGGCTGCAATGCACGTCCGGCCGCGGCGAGTTCTGGTGGAAGGGGATGAACGAGCCTATCGTTGTTGAGACTGGGCAGGGTGTTATCTTATTTCCCCATATACCGCATGAATATAGGCCAATTGAGGAGCCGTGGGGAATCTATTGGTTTGGATTTCAAGGAAGCTTATCGCAGGAGCTGCTGACTGCGGCTCAATTGTATCAATCGACAAGGATTACTCCAATGAACCCTGAGCTCACGCTAGAGCCAATCAAGAGGGCGATTGCTCTATTGAACCGATCCTCGTTCAATGAGGGACAAGGCACAATGCTGTCAGGACTTGCCTATGAGCTGATTATGGCGTGGACTCAATCCGGATGGGAGACTCTGGTCAGGGAAGGGCGGCACGTGGATAATGATCCGTTAACGCCGTTGTTGGAGTGGATTCAAGAACATGTTCATCAGGAGCTTACACTTCAGCAGATGGCCGACCAGATAGGTGTTACTCCGCAATATGTATGCAAGCTGTTTCGAAGAACACTTGATATGCGGCCGCTTCAATATGTGATACGTCTGCGGATTCGTAAGTCGAAGCAGCTTCTACTCGCTTACCCGAGGCTGTCTGTCCAGCAGGTGGGACAGGAGGTTGGCTTCATGCACACGAGTTATTTCATTCATCGATTCAAGCAGCAAGAGGGAATGACGCCAGTCCAGTTCCGTCTCCTTCATGCGGGGAAACTGATGGGTGATCATCGTGTATTTGATGCTACGGAAGTGAATGGAACATAGATCAGGCAATATTATCAGATCTTATAGCAGGAATAATACGAATCCCCAAAAGAGAAGCCCCTTGCTCCGCCACAGTTATTGTGGGGAGCTAAGGGGCTTCATGTGCGATTGGTACGTGGACATGCCCTGTTATTCAATGATGCGCAGTATCTCTTCGACCGGCTTGCGTGGGAGCTTGGCCGGTGTTTCCAGCGGATAGCCGAGTGCAAGCACCATGTTGACCTGGCGGTCTTCTGGAATGTCAAGCAGTGACTTGATTGCATCAGCAGCCAGTAGGACAGGGCCAGTCATTGGACAGGTAGCTAAGCCCTGCGCATGAGCGGCTAGCATCAGATTTTGAATGGCCAAGCAGCTGCTCTTAATGCCCTCTTCTTCCCATACCGCAGTCGGCACCAGTTGAATCGGATCGAAGATGCGCTCACGGAATTTCGAAGTGTAAGGCGTCGCTAAGCATACAATGAGTGCTGGTGCGTCTGAGAAGGCCGTTGCATAGGGCCCGAAGGACTTGAGCAGCATTCTCGCTTCCTTGTTTAATCCTTGCTCTTCCGCTATTTGAGCCTTGGCATGCAGTGCATCCCATGTAAGCTGCTCGATTTGCTTGATCATCGAACGATTCACAACGGCGATGAACTCCCATGTTTGGGAGTTTGTGTCGCTTGGCGCGTAACGCGCACAATCCACAAGCTCTTTAATGTCGTCGACAGACACGGGACGTTCATCGTAGCGACGAACGCTGCGGCGCCCATGAATGACTTCCTTTATTGTCTCATACGTTGTTGTCATATTGGTGACCCTCCACCGAACGAGTAGTATGATTGCTTTAAGACCTTGTATTAAGACCTACTACTATTATACGGTACAGTTGAAAAAATGCAATTAGCTGTGTCTGCTGGACGCTTGGATTGTCGCTGTTTCACTATGACGGGCAATGATAGCCATAGTTATAAAGCCGAGGCAGGCTATAAATGAGAACCCTGCTGCAACCTCATATAGCACATCCTTGCCGAAGGATTGCATTAAGATTCCACCGAAAGTTCCGCTTATGAGCCCTGCGATGCTGGACCAGACGATCGTATACAGTGCAAGCCCTGTTGAACGATATTCGTCAGGAATGACACGGCTTATATAGCGAACGGCAACGAAATAAAAGATCCCGAATGACACGCTGTGCAGCAACTGCGTAGAAACAATCCATGTTGGATCTTGCAGCACTGCAATAAGCAGAAGCCGAATGGTATATGTTAACCCGGAGAATGCTAATAGCGGCAGTTCCTTGAATTTCTCCCCATAGGCATTCAATAAGAAGAAGATTGGAATTTCACTAAGCGCTGAGAGCATCCAAGCCCATCCAACCAAAGATTCATCTGCCCCAATCTGGGACAATGACAATCCGAGGAAGGCTTCATTCAGACGATGCCCGATGGCAAGCAGCAGCACGAACAGGAAGAACAATAGTACTTCTCGCTGCCGCAGGACAACCCACAGTCCGGACAGTTCCATCTTCTTCATCGTGGCGCGCTTATCCGTAAGGGGGAAGGCAAGCCCCAGCGACAGCAAGCCAAGCAGAACAATGACCCATATGCTGTACGAAGCGCCTACCGAGCGTAATATGAATCCGAATAAAAGTGCAGATACCGCGAAACCGATCGATCCAAAAACACGAATGCCGATAAAGCTCTTGCCTTGAGCCTGTGCAGTCATAATCGCGAAGCTGTCGTTCAATGGATATATCGGAAAGTAAAAGAAATAAAAGCAAACGAGAAGCAGAGCAACCAACCCGTACGAGGATACTTGAGCAAGTGCCACAGATAATACGATTTGTGCGACCAACAACGTGATGAGCACTTTTTTCAACGTACCGAGTTTATCGCTGGTTACGCCCCAGAATAGGTTGGAAATGATAGAGATGAGCGGTCCAATGGAATAGAGAAGCCCGATCTGGACACTTGTAAACTGCAATGATTTGTAGTAGAGCGGCAAATACGATACAACGACCGAAGAGGTCATAAAGATCATAAATGTAAAGGCGCGCAGCCAATGCGCTTCTGTGTTCCGGGGTGCCGGATACGCCATGCGTGTTCCCTCCATGAAGTAGATGAATGTGTATAAATCGGAGTTGTCAATTGAGCAAGTAAAAATGGAATAATCCCTAGTATAGCATGCTTCCTGTGGATTGGGGCGGTTTCGTCATTTACATCCTCGCAAGCGGCATGGTACATTAACAGCATTAATGATGCATCCTATTTACCGGAGGTGCGGCAGCATGGTGAATGATTGGTTCGAATTCGACGAACGGCTTGGTATTGAAGTGCCCATAGTTGAGGATTCTTGGGATGGAATGAGCTGGGACGAACAAGTGCTCATTATGGACAAGTGGGAACACACTCGCGGCAGAATTCCCGACCGTATTAAAGAGCTGGAACGTACGATTGTTTTGAAGCAGAATGCGCTGAATGAGGAGGAGCAATTTGAGGCTTCCTGCCGGCTGAATAGCGAGATCGCAGAGCTTGCTTCGCAAATTATCGATTTGAATTTGTGGTACCGGGTTCATCAGGACGTAGATGCCAAAAATCACCACTAGTGAATATCGCATGCAATCGTTTGTGCAATTAGTCACTTCGTAATATAATAGGTGTGGTTAAAATGGGTACTCAATAAGTGTGAGTAACATCATCTCGTAGAAGTTGACCTACACAGAGGACGGAGGATTTTCTTGAATCAGGTGAGGCAACGCCGTACGCGAGCTCCGAAAGAGCCGCTCGGACTCATGTACCGCGTATATAAGTATATATTGCCGGGGGTTCGTCAATCGTTGGCAAGCTGGCAGACGCGGGCTGAACGAATTCCGAACGAGGAGCTGCGCAAGCAGGCGCTCGCGAGCATCGCTAGCAAGCAATTTCATTGTGAGGGCGGTGCGGTATACGCTGCGGCTAGGTTAGATGTACGCCATATATTGATCCCGCTCATTGTTGCTTTTCAGACGATCAGTGACTATTTGGACAACCTGTGCGACCGAAGCACCTCGATGGATGCGGAGGATTTCCGCTTGCTCCATCAGGCTATGCTGGATGCGGTCCAACCGGACGAACCGCTCAAAGACTATTATGCGCTCCGTGATGATCAAGAGGACGGGGGCTATTTGCGTGATCTAGTACAGACGTGCAGAGATAGTATTGCTTCACTGCCGGCGTATGGAATCGCACAGCCGCATATTGTTCGTCTCGTCGGACTGTATACAGACCTTCAGGTGTACAAGCATATTCACCCGGATTCCCGGGAGCAGGCGCTGCTGGATTGGTGGAGTCTGCATGAATCGGCTTATACGGAGCTGGGCTGGAATGAATTCGCTGCGGCGACCGGCTCCACACTAGGTGTGTTCCAGTTATTTTTGGCTGCGGCGGACGAGAGTCTGACGCAAGCAGATGCAGACCGCATTCTAGAGGCATATTTTCCATATGTATGTGGACTGCATATTATGTTAGATTATTTAATTGACCAAGAAGAAGATCGTGCCGGCGGAGACTTGAATTTCTGCAATTATTACGACGATCAGAGCTTGGTCGTGAACCGGATTGGCCACTTTGCAGACCTTGCAACGGTGCGAGTTAGCTCACTGCCGGATGGACGATTTCATCGTATGATTATAGAAGGGCTGCTAGCTCTATATTTATCAGATCCGAAAGTAAGGGAACAGGCCGCGGTTCAACAAGTATCCAAGCGTCTCATGAAGAATAGTCCGCTTATGCGATTATTTTTCTGGTTGAACAGTCTTTGGATACGTAAACATATGTATTGAGGATTATGAGGGAGGAAACGAATCATGTCTGCTGTAAAAAAGATTGCCGTATTGACAAGCGGCGGAGACTCACAAGGTATGAACGCTGCAATCCGATCAGTAGTGCGTGCAGCTATATTCAATGGAATTGAGGTTTATGGAGTTCAGCGCGGCTATCAAGGGTTATTGAACGAAGATATTCGCCCAATGGATATTCGCAGTGTAGGTGACATCATTCAACGTGGCGGAACGATTCTGCAATCCGCTCGCTGCCAAGAGTTCAGAACTCCAGAAGGCCAGCAAAAGGGTGCAGACATTTTGCGCAAGCACGGCATCGATGGCTTGATTGTTATCGGTGGCGACGGTTCCTATCAAGGTGCGAACAAGTTGAGCAAGCTTGGCATCAAGACAATGGGTCTGCCAGGAACAATTGATAATGATATTTCCTTTACAGATTATACAATTGGCTTCGACACAGCTGTCAGCATCGTAGTTGACGCAGTAAACAAGCTTCGCGATACGATGAGCTCCCACGAGCGTTCTTCCGTCGTAGAAGTGATGGGTCGCCATTGTGGAGATATAGCGCTGTATGCAGGTCTTGCTAGTGGTGCGGAATCGATTCTTGTACCTGAAGTTGACCATAACATCGATGAAGTTGCAGGTCGTATGCGTGAGAACTTCGAATGCGGCAAGCGTCACAGCATCGTTATCGTAGCGGAAGGTGTTGGACGCGGTGAAGATGTCGCGAACGCCATCATTGAACGCTGCCCAACTGTTGAGCCGCGCGTTACGGTTCTCGGTCATATTCAGCGCGGTGGTTCCCCAACAGCGTTCGACCGTATCTTGGCAAGCCGTCTAGGCGACTTCGCAGTTCGCCAGCTGATAGAAGGCGAATCCGGCAAGGCTTGCGGTATGATTAAGGGGGAGCTGGTCGCAACCGACATCGATCTTGTTGTGAACACGAAGAAGGAATTCAATATGGAGCTGTACGAATTGGCTTCACGTCTGTGTCAATAAGACGCTGCTGGTTCACGCAGCTTTGGATAAGCCCGGCAAAGCCGCATCATGCGGTTGGCCGGGTTTTTTTGTATATTTGCAAGATGTGCGGAGGAGGGATAAATGATTTCAATTGATGTGACATCTTGACGCATGATTCCGGTTTTATGTATGATGTGCGATAGGGAAGGGGATGGAAAAATGTACATATATCGGTTGGAAGCGTCCTCGACGCAAGGGACGTTCGTATGTGTGCTGACAGCAGATACAGAAGAACAAGCTTTTCTGCAAGCAGAAGCACATTTCGAGCGGGAGATCCCAGGCGTTGCTTGGGAGGGATTGACTTTGCTAGAGAAGAAACGCTGCGTGAATGGCAGCGGATATATCATCCCCGTTCGAGATTAATAGATGTAATAGACGCTTGTCAGCCGAATGATGATGGAAGGGGAGTGCGATCATGCGCATCGTATGTATTTCTGGCAGCAATCGTAAAGAAGCAACAAGCACGAAGCTTGTTCGTTATCTAGCAGCAAGTATTCAGGAGAAAGGCCATGAGGCGCAAGTCATTGATCTCAATGAACTGCAGCTTCCTCTCTACTGCCCAGACGATGCAGAACAGCATACGAATGTGAAGCTGTTAAGAGAGTCGGTTCTCGCAGCTGATGCCATTGTGTTGGCTACACCTGAGTATCACGGGAGTATATCCGGCGTATTGAAGAACGCGCTCGATTATTTGAGCTTTGACTATTTCAACAATAAGGTCGTTTTGTCGGTTAGCTCTGCAGGTGGTGCGGTTGGTATCAGTTCATTGACGCATTTACAGACAATCGTTCGCAATGTGCACGGAATTAACTGTCCAGAATGGATTTCCATCGGCGGCGATGCAAGACAATTCACAGCAGAAGGGCAGCCTGTTCAGGAGCAAGTGATTCAACGAGTTCAGAAGACGTTGAACTATTTCTTGAATCTGTCTGCGAGCACTCGTGAGCTAGCATAAGCAATTGATGTAGTTTGAAGCACCTCAGGTATGCACAAGAATACGCTTGTGCAGGGAGGCACGTGAGGGTGTCAAAGGTATACCCCACCCCACGGCTTCCCGATAAGGTGTTCGTATTTGTGTGAACGCTACAATAACTCCAGCATACCCCCTCGGTTACCGATTCTCTTTGCTTCTACTCCATATGGTTACAATCTAGTCTTTCATCTCAATGAGCTTAATCAGCCTTTTATTTTCACATTTGTGTCAAGTTTGATTGGTCTATTACGTAGTAATAGATATACATCAGTTGGATGGCAAAAAGAGGGACAAGCCCTAACAATCAGAGAAGCGGGGGATGCCTTTGATGTGATGCGAGAAACATTGGTCAAGACTTGCGCGTCAATAACATGTCAGCGTGGCAACAAATACGAATGATGAGAAGGAGACGCGTATATGAGAGTAAAGACAAGTTTCTTTTCCGTTAGCGCCATACTTTTAGTTGTAGTGTTTGTATTGATTGGTTGTTCAGGTTCACCTTCAAAGGGTGGGGGTTGGGTTAGCACTAATTTCTCGCAGCAAGAAGCAGATAATTTGCAAAAACAGGTGGATGAAGGCCATAAGCCTGGACTAACAGACTGGCAGCAAGTATCAAGAGAGTATCTCAATACACAAGAAGGCCTCGTTGTTAATGAAGACATTGATGTGAAGCTTATTGTAGATGAGAAAGCCAAGAAAGTTGTCCAATACACACTCAAAGACGGGAGAAGCATTCAGCTAGAGCTCATCCAACCGAGTAAAGAAGGTCCTTCTGGCATATTTGTCGTAAGCCGGTATCGTTTTGCGAGTAATGAATAAGCACGGATTACATGCCATGAAATATGGAGGCGAAGCTTATGTTAAAAAGGAATATGACCATCATGTTGCTTTTTACTCTCATTTTGTCTCTCTTTGCTTCGACGGGATCTGCTTATGGAAATGCAACTGATGAACAATCGAACCCACTGCTGGACAGCAAGGAAGTATTGAATTATTTATTTTGGACCAAGGACGACAAGCTGAAAGCGGATGTAGCTTCACTTCAGTCGGCTCTGGGATTGTCCGATCAGCAAATGACACAACTAAAGGATATGGGGCTCAAAGAACGTAATTCAGCCAGAGCACTGCAGCTGCAGGCGCAGTCGCTAACGGTGGACAGCTATAACGCGAAAGCAGACACCTTATTTCAAGTACGGAATGCTGCCTTACAGAGTCTGCTCCAAGATAAGCACATTGCCTTCGAAGAATGGGTGACGAAGTGGTGGGCAGACGAGAAAGAATATAGAAATACATGGTTGAAGACAAAATACGGTGCAAATGCTGACGTACCGCGAATCTCTGGAATTTTTGCAACTCAATATGATCCAGATATAAGCGGCTCCTATGAGGTCGCACTGCCTGATAAATATATTAAATTTGCGAATAAAGGCTGGATTAGTAATATCCCAGTCCAATTGCGAGGGACGTATGGCAATCCGAAGTATGTAGTCAATGTTTATAATCCAAATACGGTTAAGTTTGCCCTTGGTGTAGAAGTGAAGGATGTTGGCCCTTGGAATGTCGATGATAATTACTGGGATACTGCCAACGGAAGCAATCCTAGGCGATTCGGCTCTGGATTAGCATTGGGTACTCCTGCTTCAACAGCTGCCTATTATAATAATTGGAACAATGGCAAGGATTCACAGGGTCGCAAGGTGCTCAATCCTGCCGGGATCGATTTGTCGCCAGGCGTTGCTGCAACGTTAGGTCTTGCCACAAACGAAAATGCTTGGGTCGACGTAAGATATGAATATTTGCCTTAAGAAACGAGAGGAAGAGTCATGATTACAAGTAACAGATAACATATACGTTGGGGAGCCATTATTCTGCCTGCAGGATTTTGGCTCTTTTTGTTATGGAGAGTGATATCGAATGTTCGTAATAAGGGAGTGAATCAACTTAACATCAGTGTGGAAATAACTTGTTTACTTAGCGATTAGAGGGTAATAGATAGAATGTTGTCATACATGGATTAAACCTAATTTTGTTATATATTATACCAAAAAAAATTTCAAGAAAAGAGTTGACTTTAGTATAAAATGGAATTATTCTGAACTTGCAAGTAGGAAACAAACCAAATTATGGAGGTGAATCAAATGGCATTTTCAGTTGAAAAAGAAGGCGAAGAAGGCGGATCCAAGACAATCAACATTTTCTGTTAAGCACTCATCCCAAACGATTACAAAATAGGCTCCAGCCTATTTTGTAATCGTTTACATTTATTTGAACCGAGGATATCCTACTGAATCGCTTGCACTAATGAGCAGGACAGTTATCCATATAGTAATAACAACAATGCTGAGCGAGTACATAATTCTCAATTTGGTAGGTATTTTAAATAGCTGCGGAGGGATTCAATTGGTATTAAGAGGAGATATAACGATCCAGGACAGCAGCACGCTCAAGGCATCTCGTTTCAATGTTCGTGTCGCAGACGGTGAATATTTGCGTCTATATAATTCATATACCGGGAAAATAAGTAAGTTCACTGGTGGAGAGGCAGAGATTGTTGATGAGCTGTTGAAAGTCAGGGACCTCGAGGCAGTAGAGTCGCAAGATGAGATCCGCAGTGGGTTAATTCAACATTTACAAAATAAAGGTTTCTTAGTTAAGAATCGAGTGAATGAATTTCAGCTGGCAACTGCGCAAAAGTACAATATGTTAGCTGAGAACCGTATGCTTCAGTTAATAATACTGCCAAATGAGGATTGCAACTTCCGTTGTACTTACTGTTATGAAGACTTTCTGAAGTCCGAAATGAAGGAATCAGTGCAACAAGGAATATTGAACTTTTTGGAGAGAAACGTAAAAAATTATAGCCGGCTGCTCATTAGCTGGTTTGGCGGGGAGCCGCTCAAATCATTCGATGTCATAAAGCGTATGTCTGCTCCAATTAAGGAGATTTGCGCCAAATACAACGTGCAATATCACGCCAATATCACAACGAATGGCTATTTGCTTAATAGTGAGACTTTCGAGGAACTGCTAGAGATGAATGTGAGAAGCTTTCAAATCACATTGGATGGGACTGCGGAAACGCATGACAGTTATCGAGTTGGCCGATTTGGAGAGAAGACATTTGATACGATCTTCTCGAATTTATTGAAGATGAAGCAAAGCGATAAACCATTCCATGTTGTACTGCGTTCCAATATCAATCAAGAAGTGTCGACTGTGATGGATAACTATATTTCGTTAGTCAGCAGTGCATTTGTTGACGATCCCCGTTTCATGCTGCATTTCGTGCCGATACAGAATTTGAAAGGGGAACAGACAGCTGACATCCATTTATGCGATACGAAAATGCTGTTTCCGTTCTATGAGAAAGCGAAAGAAGAAGGATTTAATTTCGATTTCTACAAGCAATATTTGCGTCCAGGAGGTTCTGAATGCTATGCCTCCAGTCCATCCTCATGTGTAATCGGGTCTGACGGGATGATCTACAAATGCACAGTTGCGTTCAATAATCCAATGAATCATGTAGGCGATATTCTTGAAAATGGGGATATGGTCATTGATCAAGAGAAATGGAGCTTGTGGGTTACAGGCGGAGTCAATGAGGATGCTTCTTGCACCAAATGCTTCTTCAGACCATCATGCCAGGGGAATGCATGCCCGCTCGAACGAATTGAGACTGGCGCAACACCATGTCCTCCAGTCAAGAAGAGTATTAAGAAGTACATTACATTAGTAAATGAGGATTATGCTTATGAGCCGAGCGTATAACAAAATCTTAATAGGGATTACAGGTACAATTGGCGCCTTGAACGTACATAACTATATTTTCGCGCTTAAAGGCCGCTTTCAGTGTCAATTGGATATTGTCGTTACCGATAATGCCAAGCAGTTCGTGTCTACGCTTGCACTAGCCAATTTGTGCGATCATGTCTATGATGATCTATTTACGACAAATCTCAAAGCTCCGCATGTCAACGCTGTTCAGGATGCCGACATCTTCCTCATACTTCCCGCATCTGCAGACTTCTTGGCCAAGATGGCGCACGGGATGGCAGACGATCTGTTAAGCTGCTGCGTATTGAACTATACGAACCCGATATACATCGCCCCGAATATGAATAACACCATGTGGAATCAGCCGAGCGTGCAGCGGAACGTGGAAATTCTCAAGACGGATGGACATCTGTTCGTTAATGTACAGGCAGAGGGATATAAAGCTTCAAGCGGAACCTATACCGGTTCAGATGCCGCTCTTCCGCAACCGGAAGAGTTGATTCAGTTGATCTTGCATGAAGAATCCAGAATGAATGAGCCTGCCTATGAATACAACAACTAATCTCCGTAGCAACAGGAACTACATGCTGCTGCTGACCGCCGCAATTCTAGTTAGTCCTGGGTATTATATTTACATTGTTGCTGTCGAATGGCTGACAGTGACCTTATTTGACTCGCGCAGTTATTTGGGTTTGATCCTTTTCTCCTCTTCCGGTGCGAGACTGCTGTTCATGATATACGGCGGAGTAATCGCAGATCGCGTCAATCGAAAGATCATTATCCTCTCATCGCAATGGATGAAGGTGCTTTCGATCGGGGTACTGCTGACGATGTACTGGCTGGATATGATCACCCCGTTATTCCTTATCATCGTCTCCTTCTTGTTCGGTGTGCTGGATGCATTTGCTGGCCCGGCCTATGACTCTGTTATTACCTCAATCATTGATAAAAAGGCTTACCAGAGAGGCAACGCGCTGCTTCGTATGGCTAATCAGTACAGTTTAATCATAGGTCCCTTAATCAGCAGCACGTTTATTATTACAATAGGCTTTTCCGGTGTCTTTCTATTTAGTCTTATTTCTATCATTATTTCGACTACGCTTATATCCTTTATTCGGATTCAATCGCATGATTCCAGCACA
The DNA here is from genome assembly GCF_001894745.1 of Paenibacillus sp. NAIST15-1. GTDB lineage: Bacteria > Bacillota > Bacilli > Paenibacillales > Paenibacillaceae > Paenibacillus_B > Paenibacillus_B suaedae. The sequence goes on along the minus strand of NZ_BBYF01000006.1, from coordinate 166,879 downwards.
CCAAGGAAATCAAAGTGGAGGGAATTGACCTCCTCTTTCGAATATATACGCACACATCGCGCATTGCCCACGTTAATGGCAATTGGATTCATTATGAATTTTTTCGTGACTGGTCCAATGGGGGTAATGCTTCCTATTTTGGCTAAGGATATTTTCAAGGGGAACGCAGTTGTGTTAGCCGTGTTAGAGGTCTCGCTGGGAGTCGGATTTATATTGGGATCCGTTATTGTATCTCTGCGAAAGTCTTTCGCAAGACCGGGAATTGTTATTTTATGCTCGTTGTTTCTGATCGTTATTGCTTATACTTCTCTCGGATATGTGCATCATTTAGTCGTGTCTATGCTTGTATTGTTCACGATTGGAGTGTTGATTCAGGTTATGAATATCCCATTGTTCACTTACATTCATTCAAGTACTCCCCATCATATGATAGGGAAAGTAATGAGTATCTTCATATCGATTGTAACCGGATTAACACCGCTTTCTTACGCATTCGTTGCCTATTTGCTGCATGCTGGGATAGGTATCCAGCTTGTTGTGCGTATTTTTGGGATATTTTTGTTAGTCATTGTATTTGGTGCGATGACGCGGCCGGCATTGCGTCAATTAAGCTATACAGATTCGGAGACAAGCAAAGAGCAGGAACATGTGCAACAGCAGACCTTGTCCAATTAGTCAAAAAGAGAGATGAAGGATTAGACCCGTCCTTGCTGGACGGGTTAATACTTTGTGATTACATGGAAATGAACGCTTTAAAGATTGAATAGCGTTTGATTACTCCCCGTTCTGTTATGGAGCGGGGTTGTTATGCTGCGAGTACCGCCAGTATACAGGAGCACAACAGCAGCGGAATCGAGTACAAATATAATATTTTGCTGGACCATTGGTTTGTGCGAATCAATTCAGCATATTCATGCAGGGCCATTCTCTTTTTGGGCTGCCCAGACGACGATATGTTACTGGAATCGTAATGAAGCGCATGTTCTTTTTCCTTCTCCTTGCGATGGAGATGATAGCTCAATGATTTAAAAAAGCCGATGTTCCGCACGTAAGCAAGCAAGGCGATCAATAGGTAGATAAGACCGATGATGAAGAAGGAATTCGACAGGTTTATAAGCAGGGAATTATGACCGTTTAAGATGGAATAACCAGCTGTAAATAAGAGGGTTACAACAAGCAGCAGTCGTTTCATGGCGAAAATCCTTTCCCTTTAAACTCGCTCGTATCTAGATGTGTTGGAGGATTCTGATGTGACGAGTGAGAAGATATTTTGATGTGATGACTAGGAATGATTCGGCATAATCCATCATTTATCCTCCTATTTCTGCATTTCCTTGAGTATTCTAAGGGATATTCTGTGATTTAACTGTTGACTATGGGTATTTAGTTTGATAGATTTATAAAAAAACTATACCATAATTTACCTCACAAGTATGCATTTGATCGTTGTCGATTCGTGGTATATACGCATATATAGCAACCGACAAGTAATGATCTTCCTCAATGAATCGGCTCTCAGTCTAGTATCAAACCTACAACAATGTGAACGCATCCATCCAATCCAAAGGTACATTATTTCACAAGGTGTCAATTTTGTTGGCATAATCGACCCAATATTCTTTTTCCTTTGTTACCCACATATTTTACATAATGAATTGAAAAAAATGAGAAAATCAGGAGGGGATTGTATGAAGCTGCCAAAAAAACCGTTCTTGGTTGTTTTGGCTATCATGATGATGCTTACGTTCGCGGGTTGCACGAGCGGGAGCGGGAATGCCGGACAAGAGAATCAGGGAAGTAAAGAGAATGAAGGTAAGGTTGCGACAGAGTCGAAAGGCACTGCAAGCGATAAGCCGAAAGTCTTGCGGCTTGCGACGATGTCCGCGGATACGTTCAACCAGCACACATCTAACAGTGCCGAAACTACGGATATGATGAAATATATTTATGGAAATTTATTGGAGATTATTTATGACGAACCAACGGACAATATAAAATTTGTTGGCAATCATGCAGTTGATTTACCAACGACAACGGATAATAAAGTATGGACGTTCAAGTTAAAAGAAGGATTGAAGTGGACGGACGGCACGCCGATCAATGCTAAAACTTATGAATACTCCTATAAAATGCTGCTTGATCCGAAGCTTGCTAATAAGAACTCATACGTATTATTTGACGATATCCCTATTGTAAACGCTAACAAATACTTTAAGGGTGAAGCCAAATGGGAAGATGTCGGAATTAAGGCTAAAGACGATACCACGCTGGAACTCACGCTGGAATCAGAATTGCCGGAAATTGACATTTATAGCAACTTTACCGTCACTGCAAATTCGCCTACATCTCCCGTTCACGAGAAATTGTATGAGAGCGGCATGAAGCCCGATCGCAGCGAAACGACATACGGAACTACGGTAGAGCAGGTTCCTTCTTCCGGGACGTATCGCTTGACCGAGTGGGTACGCGACCAGCATCACACATTCGAGAAAAATCCAGATGCCCCATTGGCGGCTATCTATAAGCCTGATCGCATCGAGACACGTGTTGTAACGGAAAGCTCGACTCGCGTTCAACTGTGGGAAAAGGGCGAAATTGACTCGGTATCAATTAGCGGCGAACAATTTGACAAATACGGCGAAGATCCGCGGGTCGTCTATACAGAAGCTGACGGTGTATGGGGCTTCTATATAAACTCTGAATCGGACAGCAACCCGATTTTGAAAAACAACGATTTCCGCAAAGCACTGTACTATGGTCTCGATCGCGATAAAATTACCAAGGGCATTTTCAAAACGTTCAAATCGGCACCGTATTATATTTCTACGATATGTATTGTTGGAGACTATACAGAGGGCAAGCGCTATCGCGATTCCGAAGAAGGGAAGCTAGCCGTAGCTCCAGGAACAGGCTACGAGCCAGATAAAGCGAAGGAATTCTTTGAAAAGGCGTATCAGGCGAACGGCAGCAAGAAAATAACGATTGAAATCACCTACTTCGATGCGCAGGAAACGATGAAGCGCACGGCAGAAGTGACGCAAGAAATGTACGAAAATTTGTTTGGCAAGGATAAGTTGGCCATTAAGCTCAGAGCGATGCCACCGAGATCCGCTTATGACGCTTACAAAGAAGGAAAGTACGAGCTGGGTATCGGCTCGATGACGCAAAATGCGTTCAACCCGTGGAGCAGCTTGAAGGTGTGGACGAAGGACTTCCCGAACCGTAACCATAGATTTAGCAGCGACGCGTTCGACGCATTGCAGAAGCGCACTACGACAGGCGATTTGCTGCTGAAGCCAGAGGAACGACTGAAGGCATTGGGGGAAATGGAGAAAATGCTAGCCGATTACGTGCCGCAAATTCCAGTCTTCCAAAACAATAATGCTGTCATCTATCTAGATCGTATTCATTTGGCTACAAAAGGGAAGTATTTCCCTGAAGTCAGGTTTGCCATCCTGCAAGCAGACATTGTCGACTAATACCAGAACAGAGGAGGCCTTGCGGCTGCGCAAGGTCTCCTACCTTGCGGAAAAGGAGTTCCAGGCTTATGTTACGATACATATCGCAAAGACTCATTGCCATGGCTATTACTCTATTTCTTATCATTAGCCTGCTATTCTTTCTAATTCATGCTATGCCCGGTAGCATCGTAGACGATCCGTTATTGCCTAAGGACATTCGGGAACGGGTGGAAGCCAAATATCATTTGGATAAGCCGCTAATTGTTCAATACGTATATTTCCTGGGGGATTTCCTTACTTTCAATTTCGGAGATTCGCTTAAAGTCCAGCCTAAGGTTCCGGTATTTAATATTATTAAGGAAAAACTTCCGATCACGATTCAGTTAAATATATTGGCGCTTATATTTACGATCCCAATAGGCATTATGTGCGGAATCATCGCGGCATTAAAGAAGAATACGATGACCGATCACGGGATCAATATGATGGTCGTGCTGTTTATTTCGGTGCCCTCCTTCGTATTTGCAGCGTTGTTGCAATATGTGGTGGCTTTCAAGTGGGATCTTCTTCCGATCTTGCTGTCGACGGATCAAGGGATCACTTGGGATAAGTTTAAATCTATGATTTTACCGGTACTGGCGTTGTCCTTTGGTGAAATAGCAATCATAACCCGGTATTTGCGCGCCGAATTATGCGAAACAATTAATTCGGATTATATGCTGTTGGCAAGAATGAAGGGCCTATCGCATATGCAGGCTACCGTGCGCCACGCGATTCGCAACTCGTTCATTCCGCTCTCCAATATCCTTATACCGATGATTTTCTCCATATTGTCGGGAGCGATCGTAATCGAGAACATTTTCAGCGTGCCGGGTCTCGGCTCCTTGTCCGTGAACTCGATCAATTCATTGGATCATCCGCTTACGATTGCTGTTATGTTCTTCTATTCCATAATCGCTCTTATCAGCATCTTGATCGTGGATTTATCATATGGAATTATTGACCCGCGCATTCGAATGGGAGGGAAGAAGTAATGAAGACGAGCCAGAATACGGAGCCCAACATGGAACGGAACCCATTCGAATTCGTTCAACGGGACAAGCCTATCGCGGACGAGAAATTCGAAGGCAAGGCAATTGGATTTTTACAAGATGCGTTATTGCGATTCCGCAGGAATAAAGCTTCTACCATCGCGGCGATTGTGATTGGCATTATCATTCTGCTTGCGATCATTGCTCCAATGATCAGTTCATACACTTACCGTGAACAGCATATTGATTGGAGCTTGCTGCCCCCGCGTGTCCCGGTGCTGGAGAAGCTGGGGATTTGGGATGGAACGAAAGTGATGGACGTGAAAAAAACGAGCATGGAAGAAAAATATAAAGGCTCGATCGTGAAAGTGCTTAAAGAGTATGAAGTCGACTACCGCGGCAACAAAATTCCAATGGTGCAAGCAAAAGTTGATATGTATCAGTTAAAAGAGGCCAAAGATAAATATTTCTGGATGGGTACTGATGCATTGGGGCGTGATCAATGGACGCGGTTATGGAAGGGTACCCGCATTTCGTTGATTATCGGGTTTATGGCCGTGACCATCAATATGCTGATTGGACTTACATATGGTTCGATTTCCGGGTATTATGGCGGAGCGGTCGATATGATTATGCAGCGGATTATTGAGATTTTGAGTGGAATACCTGGCTTAGTCGTCGTAATTCTATTTGTCATGCTCATGGGTGCAGGTATAACTCCGTTAATATTAGCGATGGTGATTACGGGCTGGATTGGCATGAGCCGCATGATTCGGGCGCAGTTCTATAAACATAAAGGTCAGGAATATGTATTGGCATCCCGGACGATGGGAGCGCGGGATCGTTTATTGATTTTCCGGCACATTATGCCAAACGCAATCGGCCCGATCATTACGCAAGCGACGCTCGCGATTCCAGGGGCTATTTTTACAGAGGCATTTCTCTCTTATTTGGGACTCGGTATCGCTGCTCCCGAACCTTCCATTGGCGGCTTGCTGTCAGAAGGTCAGAAGGTGCTGCTCGAGCATCCTCACTTGACGCTATTTCCTGCAATTGTCATTTCGATCTTGATGTTGTCGTTCAATATGTTCGGCAACGGCTTGCGGGATGCATTCGATCCAACTTTGAGAGGCCAAGAATAATAGCGAATAGCGGGGGGAGCTAGGATGACGACACACAACGATATGATTCTTCAAGTTAATGATCTGCATATCTCGTTCAAAACGTTCGCGGGAAAGGTGCAGGCCGTGCGCGGAGTCGACTTTGAATTGCACAAAGGCGAGACACTGGCTATCGTCGGTGAGTCCGGATCAGGGAAATCCGTAACGAACAAAGCGATCGTCGGGATATTATCGAAAAATGCCGTTATTGAACGCGGCAGTATCCTATATCATGGACAAGATGTGACGAAATATACGGAGAAACAGTTTACCGAAATTCGCGGTTCTAAAATTGCAATGATCTTCCAGGATCCGCTTTCGTCTCTAAATCCGGTAATGAAGATTGGCAAACAGATTATGGAGGCGCTTCGTTCACAGCAGCTAAGCAAAGCGGATGCCAAAGTCAAAGCGCTGGAGCTGATGGAGGCAGTAGGCATTCCGAATGCGGAGAAGCGATTCGATCAATATCCGTTCCAGTTCTCCGGCGGAATGCGTCAGCGTATCGTCATTGCTATTGCTCTTGCATGCGATCCGGAGGTACTGATATGTGACGAGCCGACGACGGCGCTTGATGTCACGATTCAGGCGCAAATTCTCGATCTGATTAAGGAAATCCAGAAGGAACGGCAGTTGTCCGTCATATTCATTACGCACGATCTTGGGGTGGTGGCTAACGTCGCTGATCGCGTGGCCGTGATGTATGCGGGCAAAATCGTCGAACATGGAACGGTGGACGAGATTTTCTACAATCCGAAGCATCCTTATACTTGGAGCTTGCTTGTGTCCATGCCTGATCTGGGCACGAGCTCATCCGATGAATTGCTAGTCATACCAGGAACGCCTCCCAATATGCTGCATCCGCCCAAAGGAGATGCCTTTGCTCCACGCAACCGATATGCGATGCATATTGACTTCGAGGAAGAGCCGCCGATGTACAGGATAAGCGACACGCATTATGCCGCGACGTGGCTTCTCCATCCGAATGCGCCGAAGGTGGAGCTTCCGGATGTATTGAAGAGACGAATTGAGCAGCAAACGGGAAGGCTGGTGCGATAAGGTGACGAATGTAATCACTCGCGATCCGGTGCTGGAAGTTAAGCATTTAAAGCAATATTTCAGCAGCGGCTTTGGTAGAAAAAAAACAGTGGTCAAAGCGGTCGATGACATTAGTTTTACAGTGTATCGCGGCGAAACGTTTGGGCTTGTAGGTGAATCCGGCTGCGGCAAGACGACAACGGGCAGAACGATTATCCGTCTGTATGAGCCTACGGATGGAGAAATTTATTTTAATGGAACACTCATTTCAGGGGCATTGACCAAGGAAATTAAAAAAGAAGTGACGCGCGGCATGCAAATGATCTTTCAGGATCCAATCGCATCACTGAATCCTCGTATGACCGTGAAGGAAATAATTGCGGAGGGCTTGAAAATTAATAAGCTTTGCCGTAGTGAGCAGGAAAGCATGGATATGGTCTATGAAATCTTGGAGACCGTTGGGTTAACCCGGGAACACGCGAGTCGTTATCCGCATGAATTCTCAGGAGGGCAGCGACAGCGGATTGGAATTGCGAGAGCGTTAATTACGAGTCCCGATCTTGTTATTGCGGATGAACCGATATCTGCGCTCGATGTATCGATTCAGGCGCAGGTATTGAATTTGCTCAATCGGCTTCGGAAGAAGCTTGGGCTTACCATTTTGTTCATTGCCCATGACCTGTCTGTCGTTAAATACTTCTCAGATCGGATTGGCGTTATGTATAATGGGAAGATTGTGGAATTAGCCAAGGCTGATGATCTATATCGGCAACCAATCCACCCGTATACGAAATCCCTGCTCTCAGCCATTCCTCATCCAGATCCGCACTACGAGCGGAATCGCCAACGCATATATTATAGTCCGAGTATTCATAACTATGATGTGGAGAGTCCAAGCTTAGTTGAAATAAAGCCGGGGCATTATGTGTTCGCTTCTCCATCTGAAGTTGAGAAGTATAAGCAAGAGATGACTCTATAATCAATAAACGATGCGCATTTTCGCATAGTATGTCCACATCCAGCGTAGAGCATCCGAGTCATACCGATGTAATTATAAATTTTATTCGCATAAGAAAGCCCGTCCAAGTAAATGGACGGGCTTTCTTATATCGCTGACAACGATTCATATGTACGTCTGGCAACCGAACGGCTTACCTATTTTTCGGCCTTCGGAAATTCCCGATGACACCAGCAGTCTCCACAATATTTACAAAAGCTTTAGGGTCATTTTCACGAATAACACGTTTTAACTCGGTCAATTCATAACGTGTAGTAACGGTCATCAACATGTCTTTCTCAATATCGGTAAATGCACCTGTGGTTTTTATAACGGTAACTCCATGCGGCAAGACCAGCAGCTTGTTAATAAGTGCTTCCTTGTTCCTCGTAATAATGAACACCGTTACCTTGTAGTGATTAATATAGATGGTGCCGATTACTTTGCCGGTCGTAAAAATGGAGACCATGGAGTAAAGCGCCAGTTCCCACTCATTCGATAAATATCCATGGGTTACAATAACAGCCGCGTTCATTCCAACCAGAATGTTCGAGATTGAGAAATCGCGATATCTGGTTACAATTGAACCGATAATGTCAAATCCACCTGATGAGCCGCCTACTCGTAGAGATATCCCGCTTCCGATACCTACTAGTGTGCCCCCAAATACAGCAGATAAAAGCGGTTCGTTGGCAACAGCTTTAACTGGGAAGACGGATATGAAGTAAGTTGTCGCGACGACACTTAGTAAACTATATCCAATAAAGCGTTTGCCAAGCACGAACCAGCCCCATATGATTAGCGGTAAATTATAGGCGAAATATAAAATGCTCGGATTCCAATGAGTCAAGTAATTCGTTACGAGCGATAATCCAGATACGCCGCCACTAAGCAGATGGTGGGGCATTAAGAACAAATTAAATGATGCAGCGATGAGCGCTGCCCCGGCAATTAACATGATGAAATCAAAAATTCGTTTCAAGCAATGTCACCTCAAAACGTAGTATTAGTTAGTTCGGATCTGGTATTCTTCAATATTTTTGTGTTATAATATTCTGGATATTCTTGAGTAGGCTTTAGTTACCAACGATGTACATGAATTTGACGCGGAGTTCACGCTACACAATAAGAGTGTCCCTCCGCATTGTATATGAGAAGACGGTTGACTGAAAGTGCCATTCGTCACCATTGTCGCGCTACTTAAGAATACAGATAAGGCTGTGGATTGTCCACAATGAAGGAGTATGAATATTTTGAAGACATTTGCAGAATTTGGCTTGGAGCCGAAAGTGCTTCAGGCGATTACGGAATTAGGGTTCGAAGAATCGACTCCAATCCAAGAGAAAGCGATACCTGTAGCGATGACCGGACGAGACCTTATCGGACAAGCGCAGACGGGTACGGGGAAGACGGCGGCTTTCGGTATCCCGTTGATCTCGAAGATTGACCCAACAGAAGAACGTGTAAAAGCATTGGTTATGACTCCAACGCGTGAATTGGCGATCCAAGTTGCTGAGGAAATCGGCAAATTGACTCGTTTCAAAGGCGTTCGTTCCTTGCCGATTTATGGCGGACAAGATATTGGACGACAAATCCGTGCTTTGAAAAAACACCCACAAATTATTATCGGTACACCAGGTCGTTTGCTTGACCACATCAACCGCAAGACGATTCGTCTTGATGATGTTGCAACAGTTGTATTGGATGAAGCAGATGAAATGCTGGATATGGGCTTCATGGAAGATATCACTTCCATCTTGAGCCTAGTACCTGAACAACGCCAGACAATGCTTTTCTCCGCTACGATGCCACCGAACATCCAAAAGCTTGCTAATCAATTCCTTCGCGAGCCAGAACATGTATCGGTTATGCCTAAGCATGTAAGTGCTCCACTCATTGAACAAGCATACATTGAAGTCCCTGAACGTGTGAAGTTCGATGCATTGAGCCGCTTGCTCGATATGGAATCTCCAGAGCTTGCGATCGTATTCGGCCGTACGAAGCGTCGTGTAGACGAATTGTCTGAAGCATTGCAGAAGCGTGGTTATTCTGCAGATGGTTTGCATGGCGATTTGTCCCAAAACCAACGTGATACGGTTATGCGCAAGTTCCGTGACGGCAGCATTGATGTCCTCGTTGCGACTGACGTAGCTGCACGTGGGTTGGACGTTTCTGGTGTAACACATGTAATTAACTTCGACTTGCCGCAAGATCCGGAATCTTATGTACACCGTATCGGCCGTACGGGTCGTGCTGGTAAAGAAGGTAGCGCATGGTCTTTCGTAACGCCTCGTGAAATTGACCATTTGCACTTCATCGAGCGTGTAACTCGTCATCGTATTCCACGCAAGCCGATTCCTAGCCTTGCAGAAGCAATCGAAGGGAAGCAACGTATCATTGCAGATCGTATTCTTGATGTTCTCAAGGATGGCGAGTTAAATGAATACAAAGGAATCTCCATTGAATTGTTGGAGCAATACGACTCCGTACAATTGTTGTCTGCTGCATTCAAGATGCTGACAGGGGATAAGAAGGATGTTTCTATCAACTTGACTCCTGAAGATCCAATCCGTGCGAAGCGTCGCAAGCCAGACCTTCGTTCTAGCGGACGCAAGATGTCTGCACCTTACAACCGCAATGGTCGTTCCGGTGGCGGACGAGACTATCGTGGAGGACGCGATGGTGGTCGTGATGGTGGACGTGATGGCAACCGTGGCGGGTACAACCGCGACGGACGTGGCGAGCGTTATGGCCGCAGCGATTCCCGCGACCGCAACAACAATGGTGGTGGTGGCGATCGCCGCCCAAGACGTTTTAACAACGACGAGAACCGTAATAAGCGCGACGAATAGGACACGAGGCACATTCGAATGATGAATGTCTTCCGTTGATCAAAAGAGACCGCCCCAGTTGGAGCGGTCTTTTTTGCATGTCAAGGATGATTAGCGTGAATCCGAATTGCTGCAACAGTTCATTATATAAAAGAGCGACTTATAATAACCAACAAAATAAACAAGACAAGAATCACCCCTGTGGAAGTAAAACCAAAACCACAGCCACAGCTTCCACAGCTACCTCCAAAACCTAATTGCCCCATACGGGAACCTCCTTTAACACTGCGATGTTTGGTGTTTTCACTTAATATCCTATGCGGAGTCCCTTTTCTCGCTGTAGACACGAACCTAATTGGATACAAAATAGGCACTGGCACTAAGGTAGCAATTTGTATTATAGTAGTAGAGACAGGATGATGAGGGGGAATGACCTTTGGAATTTCGAGGGATTATGGGCGGCTTTTACCGCATTTCAGAATGGATCATGCGTTTTTCGGTCACGAACATATTGTGGCTTATCTGTTCGTCACCTTTTTTTATTTTTTTATTCATGAAGCTGATGGTTGATCAGCAGAACTTTATCAATGAATCCATTACGATGAATTGGGCGATGGGACTTGTGGCACCGTTTACATTGTTCCCAGCGACAGCTGCGATGTTCTCCGTTGCGCGGAAGTGGATCATGGGGGACACGGACGTAAAGCTCCTGCGTACCTTCTTCAAATCATACAAAGATAATTATAAGCAGGCGATGGTAGGCGGTATCTTCTACACGCTGCTGTTCGTTATTATGTATATCGACTATTACGTGTATATGACTGAGTTGAAGTCTATGCAGTTTATCGGGTATGCAATGCTAGGTTTGCTGATATTGCTGTTCGTTTCACTGTTTAACTTCTTCTCGATGGTTGCACATTTACAAGCAAAAACAACACATATTATGAAGAACAGTGTGCTGTTAACGATTTTCACTCCTGTTAGCAGTATCGTAACGATTGTATTGAGCTGCATCATTTTATACTTTAGCTTGACGAAATGGCCAGTTCTATTGTTCTTCTTCACAGGTTCACTTATTGCATACTTATCTTACTTCAACTTCAATAACGCCTTCACGAAGATTCAGGACAAGTACCAGCGCATGGTGGCTGCTCAGGAAGGTGAAGGTGAAGAAGCGGCCGATACAGAGAACGGCGAGACATCAGAGGCTGCGCAATTGGATGGAGAACAAGCGGGGAACACGACTAACAAGCAGTAAGAGAACTAGAACTTGCATTGCATTGAAGAAATGTGATATGATGTTGATCCTAACGGATGAACTAGAATGTTTGGGTAGCTTTTTAAGAGTTTATCCGCTACTGAATGTTAAGAAATACGCAAGGCGCAAGGTTTACAATACGTGAACAACACAGTATAATAAACAATACATCCTGCGATGTACGTGTAGGCTTACGTTGTTTTGAACCAATGTTTGTTTCTAGGGAGTTCAACATCTAAGTATCGCTGGCAAGCCCTCTCCGAAGGGAAGTCAAACGTACTTATGCGAGCACCCACCTGCGAGAGCGGGTTCAGAAGCATAGGAGCTGAACGGCATAGGCGGGTTTTCTTTCTAACGAATCACCTTCTTTCGTGAATGACTTCATGGGAGGAGGTGTTTTCTTTTTCTATGTAAATCCTCTTTCGTATCCTTACGAACAATGTTACACTATAGATAAGTGAGCATCGGCTGTCTAGAAAAAGGAGGAACACACTCTTGTCACTCAAACGTGTACTGGTCGGTATCGTTCGCAGTTTTGAATCGAGCGGCGATCGTGCAAAGGACCCTAAATTGAAAACGCATTATTATCAAATGTCCCGAGAGAAAGCTTGGGGTGAAGTTACATCCACGCTAAAGAAAATTCAAGGGTACAAAGTGTTGCATGAGGTGTCTTCTGTAGGCGAGATTACGCTAGAGAAGAGAACAATGACGGGGCGGACGATGGATATAACCGTATCTGTCATTAACGTAGGACCAAACAAGACCGCAATAGATATCTATTCCGCGTCTCGCGGTGGACTTGGTGATTTTGGAGCTAACTATCGTGTTATTCTTGATTTGTATGCCATATTGGACAAGAAGTTGGCATCTTACAAAATGAATAGCTAATGAGCGGAAGTGAAGGTAGTAGCGGGCGCCGTAGGGCGATATATGAATACTCGTTGATAGGATCATGAAGCGAGAGAGGAGCCTTCACTCTTCTCTCGCTTTTACTCTAGTTGATTTGTGTCGCGGTGTTACAGAAGCGCTTGGACAGCAGCCAATGCTTGCTCATAACTAGGGTGCTCTGTCATCTCGCTAACATATTCAACATAACGGATCGTATTATCGGCATCCACTACGAAGATGGAGCGCATATCGAGGTGTAATTCCTTAATCAGCACACCGTAAGATTTGCCGAAGTTGTTGTCCTTGTAGTCAGACAGCATGACGACATTGTCCACACCGGCTGCTCCGCACCAGCGAGCTTGTGCCATTGGGAGGTCAACACTCACGGTAATAATTGCGGCTTTGTCGCCAAGCTTGGAAGCTTCCTCGTTAAAGCGGCGCGTCTGCGCATCGCAAACACCTGTATCGATGGATGGGATTACACTGATCAATTTTACTTTACCAGCGAATTGTTCAAGCCCAACTACATCAACAAGCGATTTATTCAATTGGAATTCAGGCGCTTTATCGCCTACTTTAAGTTCAGGGCCGATCAATGTGATAGGATTTCCTTTTAATGTTGCCACACCTGTACGTTCTGCGGACATGGTTGGTAGCCTCCTTCTTACATATCATGCACATAATTGGTAAACCTATTGTCCATTATACGGTTTGCACATAAGGTTGTCCAATGTCGCTTCGTGATGAATTCGCTACACGATTGAGAATGATTCCGAGTAGCCGATTACATGGTTGGGGCAAGTACGCCTATGAATGTGAACTGGCAGGTGAAAGTGAGGAGAAACTCGATGATTTTTATTCGGTACGAGAATTGGCGCACCTATGTCAAAAGCTACCCGATTACAACGCTGCTTATCATCGCCAATATCGTGATGTTTATCGTGCTGATGGCTAGTGGTGGTACAAATGGTGAAAATCTATTTCGACATGGGGCAATCTGGAAGGTAGAGCCGTTCAATAAGGAGACATGGCGCATTGCCGCTGCCATGTTCCTGCATGGTGGGTTTGAGCATTTGCTGTTTAATATGTTCGCCTTATTTGTCTTTGCACCGCCGCTCGAACAGATGATGGGATCGTTCAAGTATGCCGTCCTGTATGTCATAAGTGGATTGCTAGGGAATGCGACTGCACTGTGGCTATCGGAATGGGGGACACTTGCGGTTGGAGCATCAGGTGCAATATACGGCATTTACGGGGCCTATTTGTTTATTGCCCTGTTCCGGCGTCAGACACTTGATGAGGCATCCCGTCGAACATTGCTTATAATATTAGGGATTGGTATTGTTCAATCCTTTGTCATTCAAGGCATCAGCTGGAGTGCCCATTTGGGTGGCTTAGCCGCTGGATTTGTCGTGTATGGTGTATTAAGGCTTATCCGGTGAGCAGAGCTTGCATATCATACAGCTCTTGTCCAGAGGGTAGTGATGCACTCCTCTTGAATTGCAGGTAGAAAATGAAATTGATGAAATAGCATAATTGACAGAACGGAGCGAGAAGTCGTGGAACTTAGGCAATTGCACTACTTTGTGAAAGTGGCGCAAAAAGAGCATGTCACGCAAGCTGCTGAAGAACTGCATGTGGCGCAATCCGCCGTCAGCCGGCAAATCCATCAACTAGAGGAAGAACTAGGTGTTAAGTTGTTCCTTCAGAAGGGACGGAACCTTCAGTTAACACCTGTTGGTCAATTGTTCTGCAAGCGGGCGGAGGAAATCTTGAAGGATCTTGAGCGATCGATTCAAGAAGTGCAAGAGTTTATGGATCCAGAGTTGGGGGAAGTTCGGATTGGGTTCCCGCATAGTCTAGGTGTGCATCTCATTCCTAGCATTGTAGCAGAATTCCGCAAGCGTCATCCGAATGTAAAGTTTCGTTTCAAGCAAGGCATGTATCCGTCACTAATACGGGATATCGTATCCGGCGAAGTGGATCTCGCGTTCATTTCTCCTTTCCCGAAGGAGTGTGAGCATGTAACCGGAGAGATTGTGTTGACCGAGGAATTGTTTGCAATCTTGCCTCCAAATCACCCGTTGTCGAATGAACAAGAAATCACATTGACGCAGCTGAAAGAAGATACTTTTGTTCTGTTTAGTCCAGGGTATTCCCTACGTCCCATTGTATGGGATGCTTGCATCGAAGCGGGCTTTACGCCGCGTATTGGCTTCGAAGGTGAGGAGACTGAAACCATAAGGGGACTTGTCGCTGCTGGTATGGGAGTGAGTTTATTGCCGGACATGGCGCTTCAACATACTTCTGAGCTGCAGCCTGCCAGAGTACGGGTTGCAAAGCCGGAAGTAACGAGAACAATAGGCATCATACGCCGATCAGGGGAGAAATTGCCTCTTGTCGCGCATACATTCCATGCCTTTTTACTTCAATATTTTGCTCAGCACGACTTACAGCAACTAGCTAAAACAGCGGCGGCTTCATCTTCTGCTAGTTCATCATAAATAGGCTTGTCATGATACAGAAGAGCCCCATTCCATGCGTATCCGCATAGGAATGGGGCTCTTCGATTCTTGGATCAATGGCTCACGTTCGAGATTAGTCGTTGCGATTTGTAAAGATCATAATGTACTTCAATAGTTCCAGTACAGAAATGGCAGCTGCTGCAACGTAGGTTAATGCCGCTGCGTTAAGAACCTTCGCTACGCCACGCTCTTCTTCGTTCGTTACGAATCCTTCAGCAATCATTAGATCGCGTGCACGTCTGCTTGCATCGAACTCAACTGGCAAGGTAACAAGCTGGAACAATACCGCTGCAGAGAAGAAAATAATCCCTAACAGAATCAAATTGCTCCATTGGAAGAGGAAGCCTGCGATCAACATGAAAGGCGCAATACCAGATGAGAAATTAACTAATGGGAACATGCGATGGCGCAGAACAAGCATCGGATAGGACTGCTGGTGCTGAATCGCATGGCCGATTTCATGGCATGCTACTGAGATTGCAGAGATTGAGTTCTCATAATATACGGGTTCGGACAAACGTACAACACGGTTAATCGGGTCGTAATGGTCAGTAAGCGCACCTTGAATCGGCTCGATTGGAACATCATGCAGGCCATTCGCGTCCAGCATGCGGCGCGCTGCCTCGTAACCGGTTAGACCACTCATTGCTCTTACTTGAGCAAAGCGTTGAAAGGTTCCTTTAACGCGGAACTGCGCCCAAATTGAGAGCCCAAAAGCGATTAGAATCAAGAAATCCATCGGGTGAAAAAATAGCATGTACAAACCTCCTAAACATCAAGAGTACGGTCAAGCAGCAATCTGACTTACATCATAAAGTGATTGTTGCCCTTATCGATCAATGTGAGCAGTACCTCTACACAAGCCGCGCTTTGAGCTGCGAGACGATTGAACAATGACTGCGCTTGTGTTGGTTTGAGCTTATCCAGCATTGGGCTGAGCTCTTTTGCTTCACGTTCGAGCTTTTGCAAATGGATTTGCAATTCGGTAAGTCGTTCTTCCAATTCACGTTCTGCAGTCACGCTGTTCAATTGCGAGAAGTAAAGCTTGATTTCATCGAGACTATACTTTTCTTGTTTTAATTGATTAATACGTTCGATTCGTTCAATCGTTTCATGACTGTACAGACGATAGTTTGTATTTGTGCGCTTCACCGGTTCAATCAGGCCTATCGTCGTGTAATAGTCAATCGTTCGTTGACTTACATTCGCGGCGCGTGCCAGCTCTCCGATTCGTATTAACTTGTTAGTAGCCCCCATCGTCATCACCTCACTTATTCATTCTATGATACAAGATTGCAAACCATACAGTCAAACGTTATGGTTCTGAAATTCCTGTTTGAACATGGCATTTATATGACAATTTACATTCTTTCCTGGAGCAGAGTTCAACTTAGCGAGAAATGGCAGAAAGGAGCGGCCATAGGATGGTGTCCGCTCCGAGACTTCGCTTATCTTATTTAGGGGATGATGGGAATGATCATTGAACCTTCGCATCCGGCTTAATAAAGAGACAGACGAGTACGAGGGCAATGATGGATAGAGCTGTCACCGAAATAAAAATGATCTGATGTGACTTGCTCATCATCCAAGTGAACAGGGGAGGACCCAGGGCTACGCCGAAAAATCGCAGGCTGCTGTATAGCGATGTAATCATGCCGCGCTCAGCCTTCTCCACGCTGCCCGTAATCATCGTATTGAGACAAGGCAGCAGCATGCCAGTACCTATACTACTTATTGTAATTAACGCAATAAACCAATAGACCTGCTTATGGAACATAATGGTGAGTCCCAATGACAGAGACATAAGTACAAGCCCGATGATCATCATTCGCCGGATAAGTATGCCGTTCTTTTTGATTACGCTGCCTGTGATAAATGCAGTCGTCACAATGCCAAGCAAAGGGATTGCCAGTACAAGACCCTTCACAACGCCTTGGATGGAATACGGCTTTTCCTCTAATATATCGGATAGATAAATCAAAATGCCAAACAAAATGAATAAGGCGAGCGACCCTGCAAAAAATGCGGGGATGAGCCACCGTCCCATTTTCTTAAATATGGAGCCGACATTATGCAAATAAGTTTTGAGTGGGGTTGGCTCCTTTTGTCGTTTGGGTTCTTTAATGAGCCAGATAATGGCCACAAGCGAGAGCGCGCAAAAACATGGGAATGCAAAAAAAGGAGCGGTCCATGTCCAGAGAGCAAGCGCAGCGCCAAGAATCGGACTAATAACTTTGCCAGCTCCGTTCGATGCTTCAATTAAGCCCATGGCTTTGCTCTCTTCAGCATCCTTATACAAATCCCCTACGAGAGCCATGGCGATAGGTGCAGTTCCTGCTGCACCCAAGCCTTGAACTGCTCGTGAACTAATGAGCAGTGGATAGGAGTTCCACAACGCGCCAAGGCCGGTGAACACCCCGGCAATCCCATAGATGAGAAGACCAGGTATGATAATCTTCTTGCGGCCATAGCGATCGGATAAGTATCCAGCGACCGGGATAATAATGGCGGCAGACAGTGAGAACAAGGTGATGATGAAGCTTGTCTGCAGGGAAGTTAATCCGAGATTGCGCTTCACCTCGGGCAGAATGGGCACGAGCATGGAATTGCCCAATACCATAACAAGCGGGACAGTTGCTAACGCTGCATATTCAATCCATAATGGCCTTGATTGTTGAGATGCCATATATCATCTTTCCTTCGCGAGTAGTCATATTTCATTCGTCGTTACTGTGCCCGCATAATTAGGTTGGCATACGTAAGTTTGCTCAGAAAGCTATTGTGGGGAATCGTATTTTTGCTGGAAAAAGGGTACAATATGAACACGGAACAAGACGCGAACAAGGAGAATCAAGAATGAAAAAAAGTCTAATATTGCTTGTAGTGAGTGTTGCGCTCATTGGAATCGCGATATGGAACAATTACGATAAGTCAGACACTACCGCCTCCATGAATGACACACCGACTAAGATTGGCGGACAAGTAGGGCAGTTAGCACCGTCCATATCACTGGATGTGCTTGGCGGTCAGAATCCGATTACAGTTGGTGGCAAGCAGGATAAGCCGATTTTTGTAAACTTCTGGGCTTCATGGTGCGATCCATGCAAGGCAGAGGCACCTGATTTAGTGAAGCTGCATGATAAATACAAGGATAAGCTGTTGATGGTATCGATCAATGTGACCGCTCATGATACGGAGGAAGGAGCCAAAGAATTCGTGTCTGCCTTTGGATTGACGAATCCAGTGCTCTTGGATACCGCGGGGAAAGCTTTCAAGGCGTATAACGGAATTGGATTTCCTACCAATGTATTGCTGGATAAGAATGGGGTAATCCGGCAGCGTTACGATGGCATAAGACCTCCAGCTGAATTAGAAAAAGCGATTCAACAAGTCATAGAGGAATAAAAAAAACGAAAAACGAAAAATGAAAACAGCCGTAACATCTTCGTTAAAGGGGTTATGGCTGTTTTCGTATTCCGGATATATCGCATTTTATTAGTGATTGACGAGTCCGACTTGTTCTTTGCGTTCAGCCGATGTAGCGACTTTCTCTTGACCGATGAGTGCATAACGAATACTGTCAATAAGTGCTTCCCAGCTCGCTTCGATGACGTTGCTAGAGACGCCAACCGTACTCCATGTATTGCGCGAGTCTGTTGATTCGATAAGCACGCGTACCTTGGCAGCCGTCGTATTATTCTCATCGAGCACCCTAACCTTGTAATCGGTGAGGTGCATGTCGGCGATGGAAGGGTAGTGACGGCTCAGTGCTTTGCGCAATGCGCTGTCGAGAGCGTTCACAGGACCGTTGCCTTCTGCAGCCATGTAGATCGACTCGTCATCAATTTGCAGCTTCACAATCGCTTCCGATACAACGGAGCGTAATGAAGATTTTTCAACTAGTATTTTGAAAGATTCGAATGTAAATGGATCTTCAGCTTGACCTGTAGCCTGGCGCAACAACAGCTCCAACGAAGCGTCAGCACCTTCGAATTGATATCCCTGATGCTCAAGCTCCTTGATTTTCTCCATAATGGCCCTCGTTTCAGGCTTCGTAGGGTCAAGCTCATAGCCCAATTGTTGTGCTTTGGATAGTACATTGCTCTGACCTGCTAGTTCTGAGACGAGAATTCGCTGCTTGTTGCCAACCAGCTCAGGCACGATATGCTCGTAGGTACGGGCATCCTTCATAATCGCGGACACGTGGATTCCACCCTTGTGGGCGAAGGCTGCATTGCCGACATAAGGCTGATTCACAGGCATCGTGACGTTGGCAATTTCGCTGATATAGCGTGCAGCAGGCGTCAACGATTGTAGTTGCTCTGCGTTAACACAAGAATAGCCCATCTTCAATTGAAGTGTTGGGATGATCGAGCACAAATTAGCATTGCCGCATCTCTCGCCATATCCGTTAATGGTGCCCTGCACTTGGGTAACACCCGCCTCTACCGCAGCAAGTGTGTTCGCGACAGCAAGCTCACAATCATTATGAGTATGAATGCCGAGTTTCACATGGACGTGATTGTATACGTCACGAATAATACTGCCGATCTCGCCAGGAAGCGTTCCGCCATTCGTATCGCACATAACGACCCAATCAACTCCGGCTTCTTGCGCCTTGCATAGTACAGCAAGCGCATATTCTGTATTGTTCTTGTATCCGTCGAAGAAGTGCTCAGCATCCAACATGACTTCAAGCCCTGCTCGCTTCAGATAGGCGATGGAATCATAGATCATAGCTAGGTTCTCATCCAGCGTAGTTTGCAGCGCAGTGTGTACGTGGAAGTCCCATGACTTCCCGACAAGCGTTGCGGCAGGAACGTTCGCTTCGATTATCCGATTAAGGTTCGAATCCTGTTCGGCCATTGAGTCTTTGCGGCGAGTGCTGCCGAATGCGGTTAGCTTCGCATTCCATGAATATGCCGCTACTCGTTTGAAAAATTCAATATCCTTGCCATTGCTGCCTGGAATGCCGCCTTCAATGTATGTGACGCCAAGCGCATCAAGTTTGCGCGCGATCTTGATCTTATCGTCTGCAGACAAGCTAATCCCTTCGCCTTGGGTGCCGTCGCGAAGTGTAGTGTCAAAAATAGAAATGACTTTCGACATTCTCGGAACCTCCTTCAGTTTTGCAAGGATGAATATGGAAATAACTATTTCCCTATTATAGCACTGCTTTTTTGCTTGTATAGACGTATTTTCATAAATGAATCACTGTTTTTTTTCCAACGGGAGTCTTGAAAGAGGCTTGCAACCGATCAGAGATATCGGTAAGCTTAGGAATTAGGAAGAACAATTGTTCGAATAGATGAATTGATCGATTAACGAAGATGTATAAATTTTACAATTAAATTATGGATGAGAGGTATCATTAATATGTTAGGAAGGAGGACAGTGTATGAACGAGAACGAAACCTCGCGTGATAACATACAACAATATTATCCGACCAAGGGTCGCGTCATTCTGCATCTCGATATGAATGCTTTCTATTGCTCTGTACATGCCGCAGAGGAGCCGGAGAAGTATCTGGGGAAGCCAACAGCGGTTGCAGGAAGTATGGAATTGCGCAAGGGGATCATTGTTACTTGTTCTTATGCAGCCCGTAAGCTTGGTATTCGAACAGGAATGCATGTGAAGCAGGCGATGCGGCTATGTCCTCACTTGATTGTCATACGTCCAGATTTTTATTTATATCGGAAGTACTCGAGAGCCTTTATAGACATTGCGCGCAGCTATACCCCACTGGTGGAAGTGGTATCGATTGATGAGTGTTATATGGATATTACTGGATCCAAAATATTCGGAACACCGCTCGATATCGCGAACGAACTTCAGACGCGAATCCGGGAAGAATTAAATTTGCCCTGCTCTATAGGTGTCGCGCCTAATAAGCTGCTGGCGAAGATGGCCTCTGATATGAAGAAGCCAAACGGCATAACGATCCTTCGAATCCGAGATGTACCTCAGCAATTGTGGCACAGGCCATGCGGGGAGTTGTTCGGCATTGGGCGGAAGACTGCAGATAAGCTGTCACGGGCAGGAATACGAACCATCGGAGAGCTTGCCCATGCTGATGAGGGGAGACTTGTTTCTTTATTTGGCATACAGGGACATTGGATGAAGCAGGCGGCACATGGTTTGGACGACGGGCAGGTGAAGGCGGAACGCGAACAGAGCAAATCGATCGGTCATACGACCACTTTGCCTAGGGATGTGGAATCGAAGGAAGAAGTAAGAAGGGTTCTGCTGAACTTGGCTGATCAAGTTGCTCGTCGGATCAGGAAGCAGAAGTTGATGGCGCAAACGGTGCAGCTTACGATTCGTAATCCGGAGATGAAGACGATTACGAGGTCGAGCACGCTTCAAGGGCCGACAGATGATGCGGACATCTTGTTGGATGAAGCATGGAAGCTCTATGAACGACATTGGACTTCAGGCAGCCCTATTCGACTGCTGGGGATTACAGGTCAAAATCTAGTACCGAAGCAAGAGGCAGCCGTTCAGTTGGATCTGTTCGACTTCGAGCGGCAGCCGAAGCGGGAGCAATTGATAGAGACGATGGATCGGATTCGAGATAAATATGGAGAGAATGCGATTGTTACGTTAGGAATGATAGGGGATGATCCATCCTCATTGCTTCGCAACCATCGTGTACGAGGGACTTCACTCCAGACGGATACGCTGCATGAATCAGGGGACGAATAATAATTTCCAAATCATTTAAAAAAGTTGGAAATCGTTTGAATTCCAAGCTTGTTTGTATTATATTGATAACGGAGGAACCAAGAAGATCTGTAACATTACAGGAGGGAACTAACCAATGGCAAAATATACTTGGGTTGATAAAGACACATGCATCGCTTGTGGCGCATGTGGAGCTACTGCACCTGACATTTACGACTACGACGATGAAGGTATCGCAGAAGTTATTTATGAAGGTGATAACAACCAAGGGGTAACCGCTATCCCTGACGATCTGTTCGACGATCTGCAAGATGCTGCAGATGGCTGCCCAACAGATTCTATTAAGATTGCGGACGCACCATTTAACTAACCTACTGCAAGCTGTATACTCACATAGAGAGAGAATACCTACACGATCCCCGCGCCTCCCGCGGGGATTTTATTATATCTGCTCACCCCATCTAATTACTGCGTCAAAGCGAAAATTCGCAAAATTCGACAAAATTCAACTTGAAATTGCCCATATCATCGTATACGCTCATACAATATGATAGATTAAATATAGCAGAGTATATCAAACTGTAATTCTCAATATATGGGTTCATGCCTTCAAATGAAGCAGGTGATATCGAAATGAAAAAATTTGCCGTCCCGTCATTGGTTGTTATGATACTGACGATGGTTACGGTATATGGGTATAGTAATGGGACAGGCGGCGTGTTTCATATGGCAGAGCAGGCATTTCGTGATGCCTTGCGTACGAAGAGTATTGAAGAACGCCAACCAGATGATCGAATTAAGATGATTACGATTGACGAGCCTTCCTTGGCACAGATGGGCTCTTTCCCATGGCCACGATCCCATTATGCTGAATTAAGCGCGAAGCTGATGAAGGCTGGAGCTAGAGCGGTCATCATCGATATACTTATGCTAGATCCTTCCCAGAATGAGAGGGACGACCGAACCTTATCTGAGCAATTGAATACATACCCAACCATTTATTTACCCGTGCAAGTATCCCTTCTTCCCTTACAGGAACATGCGGATTCCCTTCGGGCGGAAAGTGTGGAACGGCCTCCATCCTCCATTCAAATTGGTGAAAGTCAGCTTGGACATGTGAATGTATTGCCTGATGGAGATGGTGTTATCCGAAAAATCTGTCTTGGCATTCCGGATGAGCGGGGAAGTATGATTCCCTCAATTGATATTTTAGCGGCGAATCAGCTGCTGCCGGAAAATGAACAGATTTCATGGGATGAGACAAGTGGAACATGGTATAGAGGAGCAAAGCGAATTCCAACTGATGATCGTGGGCAAGCTGCTTTTGATTATTTCTCTTCTATATATGGAAGCAGTGAGGAGGACGTGGACGGATATGACCGTCAGTCATTCGCTGATGTATGGAATGGCACGGTTGATCCTTCTTATTATAAGGATTCTGTCGTGCTGATAGGTCCATATGCTGCGTCTTTGAGCGACCGGCATATGACACCGCTTAGTCGATCCATGACATTGTATGGTGTTGAGATTCACGCGAATATGGTTCAATCCCTGGTAGAAGGCCGCTTCTATAAGGAAGCGCCAATCGCATGGAACGTTCTTGCCTTGTTCATTGGCATTGGTGCCGTAGTCTGGAGTGCATCGCGAATTCGGGGAATTCGAGGGGCGGCAGCTGCTATAGGCATCGTCTTGGTATTTACGCTCGTATGGATTGGGATTTACGAGAGCGGCTCCGTCTTCATTCCTTACTTTACCGAATTGTGCGGAATGGGGGCTTCTTATATTCTCATTGTCGCTTACCGTGGTCGGGAGGAACGGAGAGCAAGACAGCATGTTGAAGATCTATTCGGCAGATATGTATCACCCTCCGTGGTAACGAAGCTGTTGGAATCACATGAGCCTGTTAAGGCAGGTGGGGTACGCACGGATATTACAGTGATGTTCATTGATGTTAGAGGATTTACCCCATTGTCAGAACGATTGGCACCAGAGTCAACGCTTCAGCTCTTGAATCAATATTTGCATCTGTGCGCTGACACGATATTTAAGCACAATGGGACATTAGATAAATTTATGGGTGATGGCGTTATGGCGATCTTCGGAGCTCCATATCACCTTGATAATCATGCGGATCATGCAGTGCGTGCCGCATTAGAGCTTCAGCGCTGTGCTGAGGAATTGCGTGCACGGCTAGCGGAAGGTATTGAGCTTAGTGATCGATTTGGGATCGGCATTGGCATTCAGAGTGGGGAAGCGATTGTGGGCAATGTTGGTTCAGAGAAGCTACGCTTGGACTACACGGCGATTGGAGATAGCGTCAATGTGGCTTCACGCTTAGAATCAAGGGCTTTACCAGGGCAAATCGTAGTTGGGGAAGGTACGTACGTGCGAATATGCAATCGCTTCGACCTGGCAAAGATTGGACCCCTCCAATTAAAGGGGAAGTCCGAAGAAGTAATGGCATATGAAGTGTTATCAGAACGAGAATGAGTCAGAACGAAGGGGATCCGTCAGTATGTTCATGCTGACGTTGTCTGACACCTGAATTATATGTGATGTAAGGAGAGCATGGAGGAATGCAAATGAAACGCTTGTTGCAAAGCAGCCTCGCCTGTATGGTTGTATTTTTCACTCTATTTGGAACTGGATCATGGGGAACCGTGTACGGCGCAGAGGCTCCTGCCAAAGCTGTACGAGTAGGTGTTGTGAAGGAATGGAAGGGCAGTGTATACGTAACGAAGGCAGGAGGGGACAAGGCGATCCAAGTGTTCAAGAAGATGAGCATTAATCAAGGTGATCGTCTTCTCACGGGAGATAAATCACGCATTGTTATTCAATTGGCCGGTGGGGATAAAGATGATGAGCTGACCATTGGGGCGAGTGCAGATGTTAGTTTTACAGAACTAAAAAAGGACGGCGGTGTAAAAACACGCATCGGTGTATGGGCTGGCTCTGTATTTGCCAAGGTGAAGTCGATTGCGGGAACCGATGATCGGTTCGTCCTTGAGACGCCGACGACTGTTATGGCGGTGCGCGGAACACAATTTGGGGTTAAAGTACATCCGTTCAATGGACTGACCCAGTTGTATGTTACAGCCGGTACGGTACGTACCGAGTACCCAATCAAGATAAGCAGCGATGCTGGTTCTCTTGACAATCGGCAAGGGACGAAGCTGGATTCAACATTTGGCAGAAGCAAGGTCGTAACGATAGGCCATCATGATGTATTTCCGGCACAGACTGCGGCGTTCTCGGAATCTGAGCAGGGCATTGGAATGAAATATGGATACGCGGATGCGATAACATTGCTGGATCAATGGGACATGGCCATTGTTCAGGCGATGATTGCGGGTGCGTCAGATGCAGAAGATGAGAATAAAGCGATGAGGACTCATTGGTTAGCGGAAAAGTGTGAAGCAGTACAAAAGCAGTTGCGCTCTTGTGATGCACTTCGATCGTATGGCTTGCTGCAGGGAAAATACGGTGGGATTCTGCCGATTGGATCCATTCAGATGATCGGTGATATTTTGAACAGCGGCAAGAGTGAATCGATTCTGTTTGAGACTCGAGCAGCCCATAATGTGAGTAATTTTATTGCATATGTGATCCGTACTGCTGTTGAACATGGCAAGCTGACCGAACAGGAGGCAAATCAGACTGGGCTGCCATGGAAAACAGCCAAGCTCATGTTGACAAAGGAGGAAGGTCAGCAGCAGTCTCTTATACGTAAGCATGTTGAAGAACAGGTTAAGCTGGGAGTGCTCCAAGAAAATGTGTCTCTTCCTAAGGAAGGAAGCAATCACTCGCTTGAAGAGCAGCGGATGGCTGCGGAGTTTGAAGAGCTGGCCAAAATAGAAAAGAACTACGAGGACTCTCTTGGTTCGGAGCATGCAAAACAGCAATTTAAAGAAAATCTGCAAAATGCCCGCT
This sequence comes from Paenibacillus sp. NAIST15-1, assembly GCF_001894745.1. Lineage (GTDB taxonomy): Bacteria > Bacillota > Bacilli > Paenibacillales > Paenibacillaceae > Paenibacillus_B > Paenibacillus_B suaedae. The sequence goes on along the minus strand of NZ_BBYF01000006.1, from coordinate 141,078 downwards.
TGGAAGTATGCCAGAATGCGTACGAAAACCGAGTTTGCAAGGAAGCGGACAAAAATAAAGGCGATACCCAGGGTGGAAAAATGAATCCTAATCCGAATACGCCGGATCCAAGCAAACCAGATCCGAAGCCAGATCCAAAACCGGATCCGAAGCCAGACCCAGGCCCAGACCCAAAGCCAGATCCAAAACCAGATCCGAAACCAGATCCGAAACCAGATCCGAAACCAGATCCGAAACCACAGGAGCATGTTCTCGAACTGGCTGCCAATGTAGATCAGGTCAAGCCAAATGAGGATTTCGTTGTGTCGGCAGTACTGAAGCGACTAACATCACCGATTCCTGCGGCAACACTGCAATTTACAATCAAGGTAGCTGGAGCTGAGATAGACAAAGCTCAATTGCTGAGTCATCCGGATACATATCGTGATGGCGGGGGCAAATTTCGAATTGCACACCTCCCTGGAGATTATCAGTCGAGCAATAGTGTGGATTCGGTAGTGACGGCAGGCAACCTGATTACGTACCGTATTATGATGACTAAAGCTGGACATGTGACGCTAAGCAGTGACGACACGCTCATTAAGCTGCCTTATAAAAAGGATGGCAGCAAAGACCCAGTTACATTGGAACTATCCAATGTTCGTTTCTATGATGAGAAAGGTGCGCTGCTGCAAGTCAATAAAATGGAGAAACCACTTGAGATTAAGGTTACTCCGTAAAGATTGAAGGAGATAGTGGAGATGAAAGTAGGACTAGTAACAGGGAAATTCCGCCTTGCCGTCACCTTTATGCTGATAGCGAGCACTGCATCGGTGGCATCATCTGCCGAGGTTTATGCAGCAGCCTCATCGTTGAACAAGAATTCTGATCAGACGCAAGCATTTGAACGCTTTACTTCCCCAGCGATCGAGATGGGCGCATGGAAGTCTGCATCACATTGGTACGAAACGGTTTACTTATCAGGCAGCGCGCTGGCCAAAAAACCAGAAGAGAGCCTACAATTCCCTTCTGGAATTGTATCCGAAGGGAAATCGGTTTTTGTTGCAGACACACGCAATCAGGTCATCCGACGACTGGACGTAAATGGGCGGATATTGGCGACAATAGGCATGAGGAATACGAAGGGATGGAAAGACGGGAACGATATTCAAGCTCAATTCGATCAGCCGATTGGAATGGCAGCGGATAAGAAGGGGAATCTGTACGTAGCTGATGCAGGTAATCATATTATTCGTAAAATTGATCGAAATGGGAATGTATCAACTGTAGCCGGCGATGGCATTCCTGGATGGAAGGATGGCGAAGCGGGGCAGGCGCGCTTCTATTCGCCGCGTGCAATTGCAGTAGCGGATGACGGGTCTATCTATGTGGCTGATGCATTAAATCATGTCATTCGACGGATTGATGCCAATGGTACGGTCACGACATTGACGGCCCGTTCTTCTCGAATCGTCGAATATTCCCCTGGAGCTGTAACTGGAGCTGGAGATTATAAGGATGGCAAGCTCGCTGAGGCAAAGTTCAATGAACCAAGTGGGATTGCAATGATGCGTGATGGCAAGTTAGCCATTGCGGATACTGGAAATCAGCGTATTCGTGTGATTGATTTGAAGCAGGGGAATGTATCCACCATTGCTGGGAGCAGCTCAACTGCAGCTTATACAGCACCGAACGTCCAGCAAGTGTTGTATGCATCTGGTGGATATCGCGACGGCGCTGCTACAGGATCGTTATTCAACAATCCTTCAGGAATTGCAATTACGGAGGAAAATGGGATTGTAGTCGCTGATAGATGGAACCATGTTGTCCGATATATATATAAGGGAGAGGTCGTTACACTAAGCGGACAAGCTGGCAAGAGCGGCGACGTAGACGGGATTACCTCGTACGCCAAGCTACACGAGCCTACAGCAGTTGCTGTGCTTGCGAACGGGTCAATCGCTGTGACGGATGCGTTTAACAATGCAATTCGTCTCATTCGCCGTTATGAACTCCCAGAGGGAATTATGGGATCTTCGGGGCAGCCGCGGGCATCCCAGGTACAGCTTGTCTATAATCGCTTGCGTCTGGACTCGGATACAGCGCCGATGATTAAAGATGATAGAACCTACTTGCCTCTGAGGGTTCTATCTGAAACCTTGGGGTATAAGACGGTATGGCGTGCAGACAAGCGTGTGATTCTTCAGCTTGGAGATAGCAGTTTCGATCTGCGTCCGGGGAGCAGTCAAGTCAATGTGACAGACAATGGCACATCATCCGTCTCGAAGCTGCCAGCAGCCCCATTTATCCAAAATGGCAGGATTCTAGTACCTGTCCGATTCGTAGCTGAACAATTCGGCTTCGATGTACAGTGGGTTGCACAAGCTCGAGCAGTTGTAGTAAGAGACCGAATCTTCCTGCGCTACGCGGCAACAGGCTCGTATTTGCCGCCACAGCGAATTACAGCTAAGTAAGTTGCTGAAGGGAGGAATGTGATTGACGTCTTCATCAGATGGAAATCATCCACTCGGATCGAAGAAAGACCAAGCTTACATGAAAGAATATATTGAGGCGCATCCAGATAATCGGATGGCCTGGTACTTGCTCGGGAAACAGTATGAGCGAAATGGCGAACAAGGCAAGGCGAAATACTGCTTTAAGCAAGCAGGGGATATTTATCATGCATTCGAGAATGTACCACGTCCTTCTGAACAAATAGAGGAACTGCTGGCGCAAACGCAAATGCAGCAGACCGTGTCGTCCTCGCCGCGGAAGGTGAGAAACCGGGTGGGGGCAGCAATTTTGGTATTCCTTCTACTCGGCTCGATAGCGGGAGAGGTGAATGCGCCTTCCCGATTGCACCCAGCCATTACTGATGAGGGAATAGAAGCAGCGGGTGATGATACGTCTTCTTCGAGAGCCGGGAATCATCACCTAGTTGGTACCCCTGCTCTCTCTACTCAGATAGGCATTCTTGTTCCTGAACATGACAATGCAGCCTTCGGTCAAGCCCTGAGGCATACAGAGCATTTCGCCTCTGGGACTGGTCATGTTCACTATTTGCTGAATATTCGTGTTCAGCAGAATTGGTGGATGTGGGAGCCGCCCTTGCGTCCCGACAATCGGTTGACATCCGATTCGGATGGCAGACGGATCGTGATTACTCCGCTGCAGGGCAAGCAGTGCAAATGTGAGGCAGAGCGCTCCCAGGCACAATCCTTTGTTCAGCAATGGATGCCTAGGAGTGTAGAACGGCTAGTGGCGAAGTCAGCACTGACGGCGGCCTTGCATACGAAGGATCAACCGCCGAAGCAATTGGCTGCCCTAGCAGGCAAATACCCGAACAATATCGTGTCCGGTATTACGCCGCAGATTGCAAGTGCCTATGAAGAAGTATCTGCTTCATTTATAGCTCGGATGAAGAACGCCAAGCAGGCAGCCCCGAAAAAGGCTAAGCAGCAGGCGCTGAATCAGATATGGAGCGATGAGGTAGATCCGTTCAGAGAGCCTCTACGAATTCTGGTAGATAAGAAGCGACATCGGCTTGCGGTTGTAAGCGGGAATATAATGGTTAGAAATTACAAAGTTGGCCTCGGCGGCAAACGAACCCCGTTAGGAACCTTCCGGATTTCTGAAAAGGTAGTCGATCCAAACGGGTCATCTACTGGAGATTTTGGCAGCAGGGGAATGACCCTATCGGATACCTTATATGCGATCCATGGCACGAATGAGCCGGAAAGCATTGGGAGAGATAAGTCGCTTGGCTGTGTACGGATGGGGAAGGAAGATGTTGAAGAATTATTCGATATGGTGCCGATGGGGACAGAGGTCGTAATCGGCTCTGATATATTGCCCGATGAACTGCTTGTACCGGATAAGGAGGGCCGCTACCGGCTCAAATTGAGCCCAAATCAGGACAATCCGAACAAGAAATATCGCTGGCTGTAATCGTACATCCTTGCACACCTGTGGAGAAAAAGAAGAGCCGGAATTCACAAGCATAACTTGGAATCCGGCTCTTTCCCATAAATTACTATGATTACATGCTCATCCATTCGCAATAAGCAGCGTTGAGACAATTATGACAAATAGCAAGATAACCCCGCCGATCCAATAGATCGCCTTCTTGTTTACTTCTTCAGTATGCTTGGCTGGCATAGATGGGGATTTGCGTTTCACTGCCATAGGTCATCACCTTTCTTACGATTCTAGCTTCTATATGCCTATTGTAATCGTTTTCGTAAGGTTTGACCAGTCAAGGTTGGTTGACATATGTACTTTTCTTTTGCGCGAGAAACCTTTAAACTAGGACATGGAGCCTTTTTATGCCCGCCAAGAATTCTCCAACGCATTGTCTTGTGATTGAGAGAATAAGACTTGCGTGGTACGGTAACTATACGATGTTGTCAGTAACCATGGCTTACATGTATGGCACAATGAACGGAGTGGAACCTTTGTTATATCGCAACATAGCTAAACCGGTATTTTTCAAATTAGATCCTGAAAAAGCTCATCACCTGGTTATAGGTGGCATGGCGAAAGCGACGAAGGTGCCAGGTGCACTAGCCATGATGCGTGGGATGTATGGTGTGAAGGCAGATCCAGCCCTGACGACCTCTTTGTTCGGTCTCACATTCCACAGTCCAATTGGACTAGCAGCAGGACTTGATAAAAATGCGGAGGCCGTCCGCGGATTCTCATCCATTGGCTTTGGATTTATGGAAGTGGGCACTGTCACGCCGAAGGGACAGCCTGGTAATGAGAAACCACGTATGTTCCGGCTTCCTCCCGATGAAGCGTTAATCAATCGAATGGGCTTCAATAATGAAGGAACAGAAGCAATGCGCGAGCGATTGGCTGCGATTAAGGATCGACCAATTCCGGTATGGGTCAATATCGGTAAAAATAAAGCAACACCAAATGATAAGGCGCATGAAGACTACTTGAAGTGCATACAAACGATGTATAATGTTGCAGATTTGTTCGTCGTCAATATCAGCTCGCCGAACACGCCTGACTTGCGGAATCTGCAGCATGGCGATGAGCTGAAGGCACTGCTCAGTCTGGTCGTTGATGAGATGAATCGTCAGAATGCTGCACATGGTCAGAACAAATCCATTCTCGTCAAAATTGCACCGGACGTATCTGATAGTGAATTGGAGAGCATGACCGAGACGATTGTGCAGAGTGGAGTGTCAGGAATAATTGCCACCAATACTACCTTGTCACGGATGGGTGCAACCCATGTCCATCGATTGGAGAACGGGGGATTGAGCGGTAAGCCGCTGACGGAACGCTCGACTGAGGTCGTATCGCAAATCTATCGCATGACCAAGGGAGCCATCCCAATCGTAGGGTCGGGTGGCGTATTCACTGCCGAAGATGCATATCGGAAAATACGTGCCGGAGCGAGTCTGGTGGAAATATATACGGGTCTCATTTATAAGGGGCCAGGAATAAACCGTGAGCTAGCTTCGGGCTTGAAGCGACTGATGAAGCAGGACGGATTCAAGCATATCTCAGAAGCTATCGGGGCTGATCATCGATAAGAATGGTCGTATAGTGAAAAGGCATAGGTTCACTGAACGAGTGGTTGGAATGGACAGGAGGCGTACAAATGGACGGAAGAGATTGGGGAAATTTTTTGCTGCCTTATGCACAGGCCGTCGAAGAGCTGAAGGTCAAGTTCAAAACGTTGCGAACTGAATTGAAGAAGCGAGAAGAATATTCACCTATCGAGTTCGTAACGGGTCGGGTGAAGAGAATTTCTAGCATCCTTGAGAAAGCGAAGCGCCTCGAGGTGCCTCTTAATCAATTGGAGCAGGGAATTGAAGATATCGCTGGGATTCGAATTATGTGCCAATTCGTCGATGATATTCATCGCGTGGCTCAATTGATTCGGAATCGACAAGACATGAAGGTCGTATATGAAAAGGACTACATTACCAATTATAAGGAAAGCGGCTATCGCAGCTTCCATATGATTATCGAATATCCGGTTCAAACGGCGCTCGGCCAGAAAATGATTTTGGGTGAGATCCAAATCCGTACATTGGCCATGAATTTCTGGGCAACGATTGAACATTCATTGAATTATAAATATAAGGACAGCTTGCCTGAGGAGGTCCGTCTGCGTCTGAAGACAGCGGCTGAGGCGGCGTTCGTACTAGACAACGAAATGTCCAGCATCCGTCAGGAAATTCTCGTCGCGCAGCAGAGCTTCGAGGACAAGTCGAAGATTGTACAGAAATGCTTGTCCTTTATCCAAGAGTTGTATTATTCCCACCGTATTTCTGAGGCGATTCAATTCCAGAACCGATTCAATGAAGTATGGGAGAAGGATGATATTACAGAGTTGAAGCAATTAGAGGAAGAGATCACGAGTGCACTGGAGAGAGCGAAGAAGAACGGAAATATTCAGCTATGAATATCGAGTCGGCTCTCCCTTATGACAGGCTGTATATTCAGTTCATCAAGCTGTTCAATGAAGAACGGGATTATTATCAATGCCATGATGTCATGGAAGAGTTATGGCTTGAAGAGGGGCGCAAGCCGCTGCTTCAAGGGCTGCTTCAGGTAGCAGTGGGGCTGCATCATTTCCAGAACGGCAATCGTCCTGGAGCGATTAAGCTGCTGACCGCAGCACTTCAGAAGCTGGATGCCTATCCAGATATCATATTGGGGATCGACTTGCAGCAGCTTCGTAACGATTCTGAAGAGACCTTGGACGAATTGCGCAATTGCGACGGGAGTTTGCCTCCATTTCAAAATCTTACGATTCGAATCGTGGATAAGGAGCTCGGTGCGCTCATTGAGTGCTGCGAGCTGCCTTCCTTACATGAATAAGACAAGTTGAATATCGTGACATATTGATGTTAGAAGAAGAGAAGAACACCATTTTGGGGCAAGGCCTGAAGTGGTGTTCTTCTCTACATAAACGGATCCCGTTACGAATTAAGCAATAACAATGATGCCTTGAGAATTCGTAGGACCAATCAGCAGAGTATCTTCCGGCAAAAACGTTCTGGTGAATGTCAATGTCAATAAGAAGGTACCACCCACTGGAATGCATTGGTGGGTGTTAAAGAACGTTGTTAAATCCAAATCAAGCGATATTACAGGTGGAGCCAGAACCAATTGTTTTGCTTCAAATGTTGTTTGAATCTTTAATGATGCAAGCATAGGCGGGATTCCAAGGCTATTTTTAGTTTGAATGTGGAGGTCGCATAAACTTTGACTAATGCCATTTTGAAGCACGAGTTGAAATGTGTTTCTGCCTAAAAGCAATTCATCCAAATCGTTGAATATCAGCGTTCTGTTAAACAAGATCGTCATCTCTTCACCCCCAATCTTGCCGGTCTGCAAAATTAATATATGAGAAGTTGAATGCGCTGGCTTGTATGGATACACCGTATGCGATAGTTTTATGTAAAATTGGTTCTACAGCTTACAGGAGAGCATGCGCTCGTGTAATGAAGCGTGCCGATGTTATTTTACTGGAGGACTGGAATAACAATAACGATAGAAGTCGATTTCCGACTGTAGAGACTTTTGTTTTCCGTTCTGCTAACCTGTATAATATGTGGAAATAAGCTTCATATTTTGGTTCATAAAGGAGACAAATAATGGATTTGCCCCCGAGTATCAGCTTTATTCTAGTAGCAATACTGATTATCCTTACCGGCTTTTTTGTAGCCACAGAGTTTGCAATTATTAAAATCCGATCCAGCCGTGTAGATCAACTGGTTCTGGAAGGGCGCAAGAATGCACTTGCGGTCAAGCAAGTGACGAGCAATCTGGATGGATATCTGTCCGCCTGTCAGCTGGGAATTACGATTACGGCGCTTGGACTTGGTTGGCTCGGTGAACCTTCCATTGAGAAGGTGCTTCATCCGGTATTTGAGTGGTTGTCTGTTCCACAGCAAGCTGCTTCGATCCTTTCCTTTTTGATTGCATTCATCGTCATTACATTTCTACATGTTGTGGTTGGTGAGCTTGCGCCGAAGACGCTTGCGATCCAGAAGTCGGAGAAGATCAGCTTGTTGTTCGCTAGACCGATCATTTGGTTCCACAAAGTGATGTACCCGTTCATTTGGTTGTTGAACAGTTCTGCGAATGGATTTATCCGCATGTTCGGTCTGAAGCCTGCGAAGGAGCAAGAAGAGGCCCACTCTGAAGAAGAGCTGCAGATTATTCTGAATGAAAGCTATGAAAGTGGTAAAATCAATAAAACGGAATTCGGTTATGTGAGCCGCATATTTGCATTTGACGAATTGCTGGCCAAGGAAATTATGGTTCCGCGAACGGACATGATTTGCTTGCAGGAGGAACTGCCTGTAGAGGAGAGCATTCCAGTCATGAAGCGGGAACAGTATACCCGATATCCGATTATTCGTGGAAGCAAGGATTTCATTGTGGGCATGATCAACACGAAGCAGTTGTTCCTGCAATATGATGAAGCGGCTAATAAGAAGCTATCTGACATCATGCTGCCCGTTCTCACCGTTTCGGAGTCTACTCCGATCAATCAGCTCCTTAAGCGAATGCAGAAAGAAAGCACGCATATGGCGATCCTAATTGATGAATATGGTGGAACATCCGGTATGATCACGATTGAAGATATATTGGAAGAAATCGTTGGCGATATCCGTGATGAATTTGACAAGGAAGAACGCCCTGAAATTGAACAATTGGATGAGCATACCTATATATTTGATGGGAAAGTACTGCTTACGGATGTAAATAGCTTGCTCTCCACTGAGCTTGAGCACGAGGATATCGATACTATCGGAGGATGGCTGTACGATCGGATGCCGGATTGCAAGAAGGGCTCTAAGCTCGAATGGAACGGTATTCAATTCACTGTGCTGGAGAGAGAGAAGCATCGAATCCGCAAAGTCCAGATCGCATCAGGACAATGGAATCAGTTATTTGAACAAGAAGATGTGCAAGCGGAGCAATCTTCACTGTAATAGAGAAGAAGCACCCTTCGGAACCTTTCTTTGCGGTTCTGCAGGGTGCTTCCTTTATTTTATCGAACTCATATTGAATGATCTCATTGTGAATTACAAACTTGTAGGTTTAGTGGCATCGATTATTGCAGCACGACCGTATCGCCTTCCTTCAATCCTTCCAATACCTCTGTTTTCTCACTTGTTTCGAGACCAACTTTTATCTCTTTTCGTTCGATTTGGCCATTGCCTTTATCGATATTAACAAAGACGCTCTCTTTTTCCCGCATAACGGCAACAGTTGGCACAACGATCGCATTTTCTTTCCGTTGTGTCTCAATTTGTCCAGTAAGGCTGAGACCGGCAATCAGGTTCTCATTGGCATCGAGTCCGATGATGACTTCAAATTGAGCGGGCTGATTGTTATTGCGTTGTTCCTCGGATACCGCCTTTGCGAATTTGGACACTTTCAGCACTTTCCCTTTGATCTTGACGTTCTTCATGGCGTTCATTTTTACTTCAACGGCCATGTCAGGCTTAATGCGGAATACATCCTGTTCGCCAACTAGCGTAACGAGCTGCAATTTCTTCAGTTCTACGATTTTGCCGACACGTTCATTCTCTTTTAGTGCTTGTGGAATTTTGTTCGGATCATCGTATAGGAAAATCCCTGGCGAAGGTGCAATATAATTGGCTACATCTACCTTCTTCTGCTTCTGAGCGATTTCCTTTCGTTGAATATCAATGGTTACATTGTTCAGCTCTTGCTGAAGCTTCGCCGTTTCTTTCTCGACGAATTTCTTCTTCACTTCGGCTTCCGTGGAAGGGAGCGCTTGATCTTCTTCGCTTAGCGCGGATTGATATTGTGCGAGCTGCGTTTCAAGCTTCTGTTTTTGAATTACAGCTTCAGCTTGTGCAATTTCATTCAACAGTACACTTGGATCGAGACGGAAGATAGTTTCGCCCTTCTTCACCTGCTGCCCATCCTTTACAGCCCATTGCTTCACTTCTGCACCGAATGGCGCATACACGATCGTTTCCTTTTCATATGTGGATTTACCCTTTACTTCAATATGATTCACAAGTGTTTCCTTCGTAACCGGGAAGGTGATCGCACCCGCATTGTCCATCGGAAGCTCTGGCTGTGGTGGGTTAGCAAAACGATACAATCCAAAGCTGATGCCGCCTAAAATAAGTATGATAATTGACCATTTCAATATCGGTTTTATTTTCGATTTCATTTGGTAAATGTCCTCCTCTATGTGGAACAGCTCTACAGACAACGCAAAAATGATGGCTGTTAGTCGCGCTTAATGGCGGTAAGAGCATCGGTACGAGAGGCGCTGACTGCTGGATAAATGCCCGACAGAATGCCTGTTACGATTGCAAATGTAATTCCGATCGGAATATTAGAGTAGGAGATGAAGATAATCGCATCCCCCGTACTTTCGGACATTGTACTTGCTGTAACCCCGTTAATGCCCCATACGATCCAGTAGGACAGCATAACGCCAATCAATCCACCAACCAATCCGAGCAGAGCCGCCTCAATGATGAACATGTTGCGAATCTGTCTTAGATTCGCACCGAGCACCTTCATAATGCCGATTTGGCGGCGGCGTTGATACGTGGACATTGTCATTGCCACCACAATCGAGATGGAGGCGATGAAAAGAACGAAAATGCCGATTCCAAGAGCAATCGTCTTGACGATTGCGAAGTTCTCCTGCAGTCGATCCTTTTGATGGAGGTTTGTCTGCGTGTTTAACGTTAACTTTTTAATTTGCTTCTCAACTTGTTCTACATTCGCTTGGTCGTCTACTTTTACGATGACATTGTTGTATGTACCTTGTTCTGCACTGCCGTCATTCATGTGCAGCTCCTGCATCAGCATTTTGCCGGTTTCAAGAGATACGTACAGCTTCTTATCGTAAGCTACCTGATTCTCACTTACACCGTTTGGCTTCTTCAATACAGCAGACACGCGAAGCGGGGAGCTCATATAGGTCTTGCTATCCCCGTTCATCAGCATCGTCCTGAGACGAAGTTGACGTTGATACATCGCTGTAGGAATACGGTTTAGGTTGTTATACTGCTCCATCAAGGAGTCGTCGTACGGATTGTTCGACAGTTGCTCCATCAGGTTATCCATCGTCTCTTGGTCAATAAGTCCGAGAGTGGCTCCATAGCTCAATACGACGGTACCATCAAGGTCTGAAGGGGATCCCTGCATAAACTTATTGTCAAATTCAGTTAACGAATTGAGCTCTGTCGCAAATACCTCAATTCCAGTCCGACGATCATCCATCGTATACATTTCCAAATAGCCGAATTGCTGGAATGGCGCAACAGCCTTGACATGAGGGATGTTGCGAATGACCTCAATTTTCTGGGCTGTAATCTTTCCGCGCTCAATACTCTCGTCATCCGCACCTTTTGCCTGCTGTCCGCTGTTTTTTCCTTGATTTCCACCTTGGCTGACCCCGGTATTTGGTGTTACCGTAATCTCGTCCATTTTCAAGTACGTGTTCAACTGTTTCTCTGCAAACGTCTGTGCAGATTCTCCGACACTCATCGCAATAATAATAGCGGCACAGCCAATTGATATTCCCGCTGCACATAATCCGGTTACGACCTTCCGTCTCTTCAACTGATCCCATGAAAGATGGAGGTAGTCTCGTACTCTCACGACTGCTCACCTCCAACGGGCTGAAGGATTTTATCCTCCGGAACAGCTTCTTCTGCTATTATCGAATTCAAGCGTGTGCGCGATCCATCTTCGATCAATACGCCGTCCTTCAACGTAATAATCCGCTTCGTTTGTTCAGCCACTTCCATTTCGTGGGTAACGATGATGAAGGTGGTGTCAACGGTTTCGTTCAAGTTTTTCAGGATTGCAATGATTTCTTCTTCTGTACGTGTATCCAAATTACCGGTAGGCTCGTCCGCAAAAATAACCGATGGCTCGGTAATAAGAGAGCGTGCAATACTGACACGCTGCTGCTGTCCACCAGACAATTGGGAAGGGAACAGCTCAGCCTTGTCAGGAATACCGACTTGTTCAAGCAGGCGTAGCGATTTTTGTTTCCGCTCCGATGGACGAATTCCTTGAAAAATAAGCGGGAGCTCTACATTTTCACGTACAGTTAAATTGGCTATTAGCTCATACGCTTGAAAAATGAATCCGATGTGCTTGCGTCGAAATTCAGCGAGTGAGTTCTCGTTTAGTTTCACAATGTCCTGATCTGCAATATAGATGCTTCCTTCAGTTGGCTTCATTAAGCCTGCCATTAAGTTAAGCAATGTTGACTTACCAGAACCTGAGCTGCCGAGCAGTGCAACCATCTCGCCGCGCTTCACTTCGAAATTGATGGAATGCAGTACTTGGGTGGTTTCGGGGCCGTTCTTAAATGAGTGTGATAGGCCTTCGACACGTAACATTCGGCTCCTCCTTTCTATCTACTTCTTTGATTAAATATGTATCGAGCCAGCGCATAACAGTGTTCCATACGATGATTATAAGGGAAAGTTTCTCTCTTGACTGCATTGTGACAATAATGTAAGGGGGAGGGAAAATGCTGTCACCTAAATCGATGACATGTCGATTCGTTGTGATAAGCGCAGCTGGCATGGTATGCTGTAAGAGCACGGCTCAGAATAGCTTGTGCACAATGCAATACGAGAAGATAGGAACGAAGAATGAACACAAGCACACCGTGCAGCATGGAGGTGAGCATGCGGTGGCAAAAAAGATAAGGCTGGACAAACTATTAGGGCATATGGGCTGCGGCAGTCGCTCCGAGATTAAAAAATGGGCGAAGATTGGCCTAATTCAAGTCAATGGACGGGTAATTAAGGACAGCGGCTTGCAGGTGGATCCCGATGCAGATGAAGTGCTGCTGGATGGCGAACAGATTCGCTATCGTGAATTTGTATATATTATGTTGAATAAGCCGCAAGGCGTAATATCTGCTACGGAAGATATACGGGAACGGACGGTGATTGATCTGCTCCCTGAAGAACTGCGGCACTTCGAGCCTTTCCCAGTAGGTCGGCTGGACAAAGATACAGAGGGCTTGCTGCTGCTTACAAATGACGGCAAGCTGGCGCATGAGCTGCTGTCTCCGAAGAAGCACGTCCCGAAGACCTATGTGGCTACCGTTAGAGGACGGGTTGACAGCAAGGATGGAGAAGCATTTCAACAAGGAGTAGAGCTGGATGATGGATATGTGACGAAGCCAGCTCATCTTGTCATACGTGGCCATGAGGAGCAATCCGATGGAACCGTGCACTCCTTCATCGAACTGACGATTACGGAAGGGAAGTTTCATCAGGTGAAGCGAATGTTCGAGTCGGTCGGCAAGCAAGTCATTTATTTGAAGCGAATTCGAATGGGCGAACTGGAATTGGATTCGGCTCTTAAGCTCGGTCAGTGGAGAGAGTGTACGGAAGAAGAGCTTACCTTGATCCAACGACAGCAGCAATAGCAACAATATCAGCAATACTAACCATAGCAACAACTGGATAGGACTGCTTTACACTTACGAATATCATACTGTTCATACGATACAGAAGATAGAGATGAGAGGGAGAAATCAGTGATGAATTATCGCATCGTGGCTTTAGATATGGATGGAACTCTGCTTCATGACGATCATACGCTGTCCAGCGCGAATGCGGAGGCGATTCGCAAGGCTGCGGCACAAGGTATGGAGATTGTGCTGTGTACGGGAAGAAGTCCGATCAGTACGCTTCCTTATTTAGAGCAAATCGGACTAGAGGGTGTTGTCATTACCCATAATGGTGCAGCTACCATTGCTTCAGAAGGGCGCAGAGTGCTCCACCGCTTCGATATCCCGAGCGCTGGCTTGGAGCCTTATATTCAATATTGCCGTGAGAACGGAGTTCACTTTGATATCAATACAGCTTTTGATCTCTATGTGGACAAGCTGAATGAGTTGACCCCGGAGATGCTGGATCTATACCGTCAATTCCTGATTGAGCCGAAGCAGTTCCCAGGTTGGACGGGCTTGACTGATGCTCCTGTGAAGCTGACGATGAGCGGGCATAAGGAAGAGATAGATCGAGTGGAGCATGAATTGAATCAATGGACACATGAGCACAACTTTATTCGCTCAGGAGACTACTTTATCGATATTATGCATAAGGATGCAACGAAGGGAAATGCACTCAAGCAGCTTGCTGCTATGCGCGGCGTACCTCGTGAGCAGGTATTGGCTATCGGCAACTATTATAATGATATGACGATGATTCAATTCGCTGGCTTGGGCGTGGCTATGGACAATTCTCCGCTTGAAGTAAAGGCTGCCGCACAGGAAGTTACACTGTCGAACAACGAGGATGGAGTGGCGGCAACTTTGCTTAAGTATTGTAAATAGCTGTACCCAGCCCTAGAGAAAATTGTACTGGAGCTATGCTGGAATTGGTTCCGTGCGAGCACCCATACAATGATTCGCTCATGTGAACCACTGTCCTTGCACAATCGAAGCTTCTCTCAGGAGCATTCTATTGTGCAAGATCAGTGGTTTTTTTATTTGCACGAAGCTTTTCTTGTAAGGTAATCTACTTTATTTGCGCAATCCTTTTGGATAATGGTTCTTTAACTGGCCTCCTGATGCTTTGCCGAAGCCAATTGGCAATCCGTCTATTGCGACAAGTGTCCATCCCTTCAGATTCGCATTTTCTCCTTCAAGAAGCAGAGCTTCACCTCGCAAATAGGCTTCCGCGGCCGGATCCTCCACATCATATGAGATGGATTGAGCAGCTACCTCTGAAGAACTGCAGAACATCGCAAGTGCATGGGCGGGCTCAATACGATTCTTGCGTATATGAGCGAGATGCAGACCGGCACGAGGGATGCGGAGCCCTTGGAGTGTCTCTCCACTTCGTAGTGCTTGAACAGCTGATTCATTGCCCTGCGGCAGCCAATAGAGTTCTTCCCCGAACAGCAAGGGCATTCCTTGAGGCAAGTGAATCCCAGGTAGGAACTCTTTCATCCAAGCCTCAAACTGTGTAAATGCCGTCTGCGCTTCGTTGGAGCGGGTTCCACCTCCCTTGCGGGTAGTCTTGCCGCGACGGCTAGTAGAGCTAGTGGAAGCAATTGATTCCGAGTCGCCCTCCTGTAGCTGCAACACGGCTACAAAATGTCCTTCTCCTTCAGAGTGATGAGGCCAAATTCGTTCCATGCGAATCAACTTGAACTGCTCGTAATGCTGAAGCCATTTTTCAATGATCCCTTCATTTTCCTGATGGTTGAAAGTGCAGGTGGAATAGGCAATCGTCCCGCCGGGCTTCAACATCGTTACTGCTGCCTGAATAATATCCCATTGCCGTGCTGCGCACATGGCAACATGCTCAGGAGACCACTCCTTGATAGCATCGTTATCTTTACGAAACATGCCTTCACCCGAGCATGGGGCATCGAGCATAATCCGATCGAAGGCTTGCGGGAACTTAACGGCTAGCGCATGTGGATCGGATTGGGTGACGATCGTGTTGGGGATCCCCATTCGCTCGATATTTTCGGCTAATATTTTGGCGCGCTGTGGATGAATCTCATTGGAGATGAGGACACCTTCACCTCGCATCCGTCCTGCAATGTGGGTAGATTTCCCTCCAGGCGCAGCGGCCAAATCCAAGATGAATTCGCCTGGCTGTGGATCAAGCAGGACTACTGCAGATATTGCAGAGGGCTCTTGAATATAATAGAGGCCTGCTGCATGATACGGGTGCTTGCCAGGACGCGAGCTCTCTTCGTAATAGTATCCTTCCTCGCACCAAGGCACGGGGCGCAGCTGAAATAGCTTCTCTGAGCGCGAGCGAGCGTCAGGATGTGTCAGCCACTTCACGGGATTAGCACGCAGTCCGAAGGTTCGCGGCTCTGTATAGCTTTGCAAAAATGCATCCCCATCCTTAGGGAGCATCTGCTTCATCTGCTCAATATAAGCTTGAGGCAATGAGTAGTTTGTTTTTTCTAGGGACATGTTACAGCTCCTTTCCGAATGGGTATAAGTAATCAGCATTGTATAGTTTACCGGACTGCTGGCCTTCGATGCAACGTTGAATCTTTAGGGAATAACCGCATGAAATCTCTTATTCATCATTGTGATTTTCTAGTAGTGATTGGAGGTACAGGTTACAATAATGTAAGACATTTTTGCGAAACGTCATAGTAAGCTTGTACGTATGGAGTATGTGGTAGGATTCGGGGTTGGAAAGATCAACTCATGGATACAATTTGACTAGGGGAAGCTAGAGATACGCATCTACGAGAACAACCAGGTAAGACAGGAGAAAGGAGCGGATGAATGGTGAATGATGTCGTTGTTGAACTACAAAACGTCACGAAAAAGATAAAAGGAAAAACGATTATCGATGATTTGTCATTCAGTGTGCGTCGCGGTGAAGTATATGGATTCCTTGGCCCGAACGGAGCAGGGAAGACGACGACGATCCGGATGATGGTCGGCCTGATGTCGATGA
This sequence comes from Paenibacillus sp. NAIST15-1, assembly GCF_001894745.1. Taxonomy (GTDB): domain Bacteria; phylum Bacillota; class Bacilli; order Paenibacillales; family Paenibacillaceae; genus Paenibacillus_B; species Paenibacillus_B suaedae. The sequence continues at coordinate 124,645 of NZ_BBYF01000006.1, read as the reverse complement.
CTTCTGGAAATATTGTAATAGAGGGGCATAATATTCGAACCGACCGCGCGAAGGCGATGGCTCATGTTGGCGCGATTGTCGAAAACCCAGAGCTTTACAAATTTATGACCGGACGCAAAAATTTGCAGCACTTCGTACGTATGAGCGGGAAGCCGATTACGGAGGAGCGCATTAAGGAAATTGTGAAGCTGGTAGATTTGGAAAATGCGCTGGACAAGAAAGTTAAGACGTACTCCCTAGGGATGCGCCAAAGGCTGGGTGTTGCGCAGGCTCTGCTTCATAACCCATCCATTTTGATATTGGATGAGCCTACGAATGGTCTAGATCCCGCCGGTATACGTGAACTGCGTGATTATTTGCGCCATCTCGCGAAGAAGGAAAATATCTCGATTCTCGTATCCAGTCACTTATTGTCTGAGATTGAACTCATGTGTGATCGAGTGCTCATCATTCAGAACGGTAAGTTTGTCGGGGAACGATCGCTTGATCCGAATGAAGAGGGCGAACAATCTCAAGCAATGGCAATTCGCTTCGTGGTCGACGATGCCGCGAAAGCGATGGAAGTGCTGGCATCTACAGCTTGGAAGGCAAGTGTAGAGGAAGACAGTGCAGTTAAAGTTGAACTGATGCATGACGAGGTTCCTACAGCCGTACAGAAGTTCGTTCAAGCGGGTGTTCTCATTTATGAGGTGCGCACAGTGGCGCCTACATTAGAGGAGACGTTCTTGTCCATGACGAAAGGGGGACGTATTGAATGAGATACTTCGTATCCCTTGTGCAAAATGAATGGATGAAGGCGAACAGCAAGCGCCAAGTGCCTTATTTTTACGCGTTTATCGCGGTTATTACGTTAATTGTAGCTGCTGCAATGCGGTTCTTTATTTTCAAAAGTGATCCATATCCATATATGGCTTTTGTGAGCGACGTCAACTTCTTGTTCAGCTCCCTCATTGGCATCTTTATCATGGTCGTCGCTGCACAAATCGTTACCGACGAGTATCGAGATGGAACGATTAAGCAGTTGTTGATAAGACCGGCAAGCCGCACAACGGTACTTACCTCTAAGATGGTTACTGTAGTACTCATCTTGTTGTCGGTGTATGTATTCACGGTCATTTGCAGTGTTGTGATCGGAATGATCTTCTTCAGCTTCATGTCAGCAGATGTTACACTGGCGTCCATATTGAAAGATATCGTCTTCCGAATTCCAGATGTACTGTTCTATGCACTGCTTGCGATGACAGCAGCTGTGCTGACACGCAGCTTGGGTCTGGCAATTACCGTGCCGATTGTGATGAAGTCAGTCGTTGGAGCGGGGATATACTTCTTCTCTGGCAAGCCGTGGTACAAGTATTTAATTTTCCCGAATTTGAACTGGCAGCCGTATTTCAACGGTGGAGACAATCTTCCATTTAAAGAAGCGAGCTTCGGTTTCAGTGTTACGATTTTTGCCGTGTATATGATCGTGCTTCTTGGCTTGTCTCTCATCATTTTCAACAAAAGAGACGTTCAATAGCACTTAATCTGGAATAACGAACAACGCCTTCCCTTGCATGGAGATGCAGGAGAAGGCGTTGTTATTGTTAGGACATGTTGCCCGAGGCTTTCTGGATATGGAGATAATTTGTGACTAGATTTTTGCCATGAGTTTTGGAATAGTACATCGCCTGATCCGCTTCTCGTACAATATCATCTGAAGTCATATATTTGCGCAGCGTACTATGACCGATGCTAAGGGTTACCGTTGTCTCCTGTTCTACGCGATGCCGGATTGCCTCAGCGATTTGCTCGGTACGGGCATTGCGATGCGTAATCAGCGCCACTAGTTCCTCGCCTCCGAATCGGCCAGGTACGCCATAGTCCTCCACCTCTTCCCGAATAATCAGAGACACTTGCTTCAAGATTTCGTCTGCTTGATCATGACCATATGTATCGTTGACTTTCTTGAAGTTGTCGATATCGCAAAAAATAAATGAAATTTTGTACTCGTTGCGGATATATTGCTGCATCACTTTCATAATATGTCTTCGATTGAATAGACCTGTCAACCCATCCGTAATGGAAGTGCGATAAGTCATATGAAGCAGTTCGACCACGCGCTCGAACAAGATGAAGAACAATAGGGAGTAATAGGCGAGTGGGAGTAGCCGTTCCAACAGGAACAGCTGATTGTTATTGTATGTAAACAGCAAGGCATTCATAGATGTAAGCAAAATCGTGGCAAAGTAAGCTGCTAAGCTGCATATATAAGTGATACGCTGTCCGATTCTGGGTGCTACCCACACATAACAAAACAGCGTTGCGAACATAAGATATAGCAGCAGTGGCCATGCGTTAGCGATGGTAGGTGTGATGTTCGTGTCAAAAGGAATAGACAGCATCGTCGCAATTGGGATGACCAGCAGCATTGCTGAGAAGCGAACCCGATATCCTCGAGTAGGCCTCTTGTAGAGCCGGTATATCGCCATGTTCACGAGAACAAAGGAAAACGCTTGCAAGGTCGCGCCACCGACAAACCAGTTATAAATATGAGGGTTCCACTCCAGCAATGGCAGACGAATCACATCAATCAGACGTTCCGCCGCCATAAGGAATAAGGAGATAACGAGCAAAATATATGCTGGTGATCGCTGACGGATATAAAGACGAATCGCCATCAGAATCATAATAAATGTAATGTAAAGGATACAGGAAGACACTGATCCCATCACATTGTTCACTTCAGAAAGGGAATTAGCCAAATGAGTCATGAATGACAGCTCCATTGGGAAGGTTCTTTACTGAAACATATGTTCTAATATATCATAAAGGTTGAATGGCGAAAAGCGCGAACAAGAAGGAGGCGCTCGCATGAATATTTTGCAAGCATTGTTTTTTCCGCCTGAACAGCCTGGAGGGGTATCCTCCATGATTCCATATATACTTGATCGATTTCAATCGCCCCACTGGGAGATGGAGATCTTTTCGCTGCCGAAGCGAATACGGGGCAAAGGGCAGGAAGAAGTCCATTTTCATACTTTCGATTGGAAGCAGTACGGGGATAGTTCGATTGTGCAGAAATATGTTCAAACGTATCGCGACTATGTCTGGTGGTCGAAGCTGCGACTTACGAATCGCTATGATCTGATACATGCACATCATCCCATTGTAGGGCTTGTAATGAAGCAGTTGTACCCGGATACACCTGTAATTATGACCGTTCACTCTAGCTTTGAACAAGAGCTCATCTTAAATGGAAAGATTGAACCCAATGGACCGGAGCATCAATTTCTAACATCCTTATACCGTGAGTTGGAATCTCAAGTGGATGAGATGATGACGGTGTCCGATTCTTTCCGGACGTATCTGAAGGCTTATGTTCATGATGCGGATCGAATAGAGGTTCTGCCGAATGGATTTGATGAGAAGCGATTCAAGCCGATCGCCCATGATAATGCAGTGCCTCAACTCATCACGATGTGCCGCTTAGTTCCTGCCAAAGGGCTCGATGTACTGCTGCAGGCATGTGCAGAGCTAAAGCGGCGGGGTCATGCTTATGTACTTCATATTATCGGCGATGGGCCGATTCGGGAGGATCTAGAGCAGCTCGCACAGGAGCTGTCTATATATGATGAGACGATATTTTATGGCTATATGCTTCATCCCGAGGAGTTTATGCCGTTCTTCGATATTTTCGTATTACCGTCGCGGGCAGAAGCATTCGGTTCTGTATTCGCTGAGGCGGCGCTATGCTGGCTTTCTCTTATTGGAACGAATGTTGGCGGGATAGCAGAGCAGATTGAAGACGGGGTGAATGGACTGCTTGTACCGCCTGATGATCCGACTGCGCTCTGTAATGCGCTGGAGAGAGCGATGATGGATGGATCATTCCGCTATGAACTTGCGCGGGCTGCGTGGGCAAAGGCGAAGCAAACTTATTCGCTAACACGTATCGTGAATGAATTGAAGCGCAAATATTTACATTATCAATTGAAGCGGGGGTGAGGCATTGATTCCGTTTCGTTTTCTACATGCGGCGGATCTGCATGTTGATAGCCCCTTCCGCGGACTACAAGCTCTGCCGGATAAGCTGAAGGGAGAAGTTCAGGAATCAACGTTCGCTGCCTGGGACAATCTCGTACGGTTAGCAATTCGTGCGAAGGTAGACTTTGTTGTCATAAGCGGTGATTTATACGATGGCAGAGATCGCTCGCTTAAGGCGCAGTGGAGGCTTCAGCGGGGGATGGAGCAGCTTCAGGATAAGCAGATTCCCGTGTATATCATTCATGGGAATCACGATCCACTTCATCGCGAGGTGAAGTGGGAGTGGCCAAGCAATGTGACCGTTTTCCCTACGGATAAACCACAAGCCGTTATTGTTCCGAATAAGAATGCCTCGCCGGTAGCGGTTATATGCGGCATGTCTTATGCAGACATGGCAGTTTACGAGAATTTGGCAGCGATGTATCCCAGCCGTCCTGAAAGGAATGCTGTGCAAGCGGGGAAAGGCCTTTCCACGGATGAGGAATGTACGGTGCATGCAGATAGCGTAGAGGAGAGCACACATAGGAGTCAACAGACAGTTGCAGCTAATGAACTGTTCCGCATCGGTCTGCTTCATGGAACGGTTGATGGAAGTGTAGAACACGATCCCTACGCACCATGCTCCAAGAGAGAGCTTGTGGAAAAGGGATATGATTATTGGGCGCTAGGCCATATTCATAAGAGAGAAGTCCTGCACGAATCTCCTTATATTGTATATCCCGGCAATACACAAGGCAGGCATGTAAAAGAAACAGGTGCGAAAGGCTGCTACCTGGTTAATGTGAATGAGCTTGGTGATGTCAACCTGCAATTCGAAACATTGGACACGGTTCGCTGGCGTCAGGAGCAGATCGATGTTAGTGGGATAAGTTCACTTCAATCTATCATGCAGCTGCTTGATGAGAAGATGGCAGCTTGGAAAGGTGAAGAGGGGGAGCGATTAACGCTGATTCGTGTGGAACTGACCGGACGAACGCCCTTGTATGCCTCGCTGCAGCAGGAATCCTTCACCGAACAATGGAGGGAAGCATGGCAAGCACAAGAGCTTGACCATGCTTCTTATGAAGAGGTGTCAGGGATTCTGTGGCCAATCGCACTTCGCATCAGCTGTACACCTGATATTGATATTGAGGAGTGGGAGGCGACTGATACCTTCCCAGGAGACTTGATCCGAATAGCGAGTCAGGCACAACAGCATGATACAGCTAGAGAAGCGTTGATTCAGGAAGCATTGCAGACACTTCTGCAGCAGCCACGCTTGCGGAATTGGCTTGCCTCCCAATCCAGCGAGACACAGGAGGAATGGGTGCGAGAAGCGATGCTGTTAGCCGTTGAGTGGCTCCAGAGCGGGGTGAAGCGTCCATGAAAATATTACAGATTCACCTTATGGGGTATGGAGGATTCCGTGATGCGGTAATCCCGCTTGCGGAACGCGGTTCGAATATGGGGATTACGCTGCTCTATGGACCTAATGAGGCAGGGAAGAGTACGATTACCTATTTTATTCGGGACATGCTGTATGGATTGCCGAAGCGGAGAAGCAGTCATACCCGATATGTGCCGATCGAAGGGGCTATATATGGGGGACGGATGAGCGTGCTCGATCAAAGTGGTGCCGAATGGACGATTGAGCGGTGGGAGCGGGATGGTTCACTCCATACGAGTATCCGTAAGGTGTCTGCAACAGGAGTTCTGATAGATATCAGCCAATCTCAATTGGAGGATGAACTGTTAGGGGGATTGAATGCGGGACTCTTCTGCCGCTTATTTGGCATAACACTAGATGAGCTGCAGGAGCTGCAAACGCTGCAGGATGACGAGGTTGGGGCCTATTTATATGATACAGGGCTGTATGGCGGCAGAGGGATAACTGAGGCGGAGCGTTGGCTGCAGCAATCGATGGATGGACTGTTTCGGCCGAGGGGCCGCAATCAGTTGATCAACCAGACCCTTCATACGATGGACAAGCTAGAACGAGTTCAGCGAGAAGCGCATCGTCATGCGGGAAAGCTAAGTGAGTTAGAAGAGCAGTTGACTCGAATAGAGCTAGAACTGAATCAGTGTGTAGAGCAGCGAATTGTACAACGGGAGGAACTGGCTAAGGCTGAACGCGCAAGCGGTGTGGCCGATACGTGGATTCGCTATATAGCCGCCAAGCAAGAGCTGGATGAACAGCCGACAGATCTGTCAATAAGGCTGCCTGAGCTTGCTGCCCAGTGGCGGGAGCTTGATCGGAAGCTTGATGATACGGAAGCTGCTTGCAGAGGAATCGAAGAGAAGCGGCAAGCAGCAGCTGACCGTAAGAAAGGGAAGGAGCCGTTCAAACAGCTGCTAGATCTGGAGTCGGAGACACGCCGGCTTGCGCAGTTGACGGATACCGTCCAACATTGGCGAGAAGCAGCCGGAGAGGCTGAAGTGGAATGCAATGCTGCCGAAGCTGAATTATGGCGGCTCTCTCGTCAGACGGATTCATCATGGACACCGGAGATGCTGCTGGCGAGCAAGACTTCCTCCTACTTGGAGCAGGCACAGTTGGCAGAGAGACGTGCGGATTCGTGTCGTCTCGCAATCGCGCAATCAGAAGCCGGGATGGAACATGCAGTCCGTGAGGCAGAGCTTGCGACCAAAGAGTACGACGATGCCAAGATGCAGCTCAAACGCTGTGAGACGGCTGGAGTGAATGGCAGTGGCTTTGCCCCAAACGAGGGAAGCGCAGTAGATATCGCATGCGCAGAGCAATCATTAGCAGATGCGGTGCGGGTGTGGAATGCTTCAAGTGACGGCAAGGAGCATGTTCCTACACCGGAACGAGTACATAACGAATTCTATTCTCGAAGGAACCGCAATGCACCGCGTCCGCAGAAGTTTGCGCACTCCCGCATTATCTATGGATTTGGATTAGGTGTAGTGCTGCTGGCTGCCGGGCTCGGGTGGATGGCACAGCAATGGCTAATGGCTCTCGTCATTGCCTTGGTAGGCCTAGCAGCTACCGCTGTAATGGCATATGTATCTTCACAATCTCCACCGCATTCTTCAGACAAAGCGGATGTGATGGCGCGTAGCGAGAGTGCGCAAGATGGATTGGAACATGCAATCCGTGTGCATGCTGAGGCGCTCCGTCAATTATTGCAGCCCTATCTCTCTAGCACAGCACGCAGTATACCCGATGCTGGCATCGATGAACTAAGAAGGACTGCGCAAGAGGTTGGAGCCTGGCATCGTGAACGATTACATGTACAAGAACGCTGTCGTTCTCTGTATGAGACGGTGATTGTGACTGAACGACGCTGTCGACTGCTTACAGCGGAACTGGATGCTGCGCATAAGAAAGAAGAAGGGCGTCTACGCGATTGGCATGCATGGCTCGATCAAGAGAATCTTCCAGAACGACTCACCCCTGCGGGTGTAAAGGAACATTGCAGAAGGTGGGAACAAGCCGAAGAAGTGGAGCAGCAGCGTCATCGCGCGGCTGTGAAGCATGCGCGCCTGCTTGGCCAGCTGGAATTGTTCGAGCAGGATTGCAACAGCTTGCTGCATACCGCACAGCATCTGATCACAACTCGAGCTCAACAAGCGATGAAGGCGAATGACACTGGTTCGTGGAAAGAAGGAACTGAAGCTGTATTTCAATACGGAGTCGCTGCTCATGATGAGGGCGTGGAGCTTCTGACAGGATCAATGATAGGTGGATTATTCCGTCTGCTGGAGCGAATCGAGCGTGAACAGGCTATCGAGCAGGAATATCAGCAATTGTTGCTTCACAGCAGTTCCTTAGATGATGAGTGGAAGGAGAAGCACATTCATGCCAGTCAGATGCAGGAGACGATGAATAAGCTTCTTCTGGAAGCCGGTGTGAACACTGGTTTTGAATTGCTGCATTGTGCTGATGCGTACAACTATAAGCTTGAGCTGGAGCGGCAGGTTCGGGAGCTGGAAGCAGTGCTGTATCGCGGAGGAGAACGCACGGCATTTCGACCAATGGAGGAACTGCTGATTCAGTATGATGGACGTGAGCTCGAGCAGCGATGTATTTCCATCGCACGTCAAATGGAACAGCTGGATACACGGATTCGAGAGCTGGAAGGACGCAAGGGAAGATTGGAGCAGGAGCTGGAGAGGTTGAAGCAAGAGGTGGAGGGGGCTTCCCATCACCAGGAAATTGCGCTGCAGGAATCGAAGCTTGACGAGCAAGCGTCCCGTTATGCAATTCTGGCGCTTGCCAAGACACTCATGCTGCATACTCGCAGATTGTATGAGGAGGAGAAACAGCCTGCTGTACTGAAACGTGCTGCCCATTATATGGAGCAGATGAGTGCTGGGCGATATACTCGCGTGCTGATTCCCTTCGGTGAGAAGACGATCGCGCTGGCAAGGCCGGATGGTCAGGTAGTATGGAGTCACCATTTCAGTAGAGGAACTGCAGAGCAGGTATATCTGGCTATTCGATTTGCGCTTGCAGAAGCGCTAACGAACCGGGCATCCGTGCCATTTGTGCTGGATGATATTCTAGTCAACTTCGATCAGGAACGGCTAGGATTGGCAGCGAAGGCGCTTATTGCGCTCTCCGATTCGCATCATGTCATGATGACGACTTGCCATCCTCATGTCGTTGATTTGATAAAGCGTGAATTGCCGGAAGTGCGGTTGATTGAAATGCAACGATTGGCATATAGCTCTTAAGCATAGGCGCGGTTCCCTCCAGTAGAGGGACTGCGCCTTATTTGCACCTAGATATAAGGTTCACTGTTGTTAGCTCTCAGGCGGAGAAGTTGGATGCTTCTGACGTGCAGGCTGCAATGGCAGCGCTGCAGGAAATGGAGCGTCGGTCGGCGGACGATGAGTATGAGTCGGACGCTGTCCAGATGAACGAATTAGCAGGTATATCCATGCAAGGCTGAACACTCCAAATATTGGATACAAGTGAGATACCAGTGGCTTGAAGCCGAATTGACTGAACAGAAAGCAAAATAGCATGATCATGATAATAAGGAGCTTCGGATGAATTCCTGTACGTTGATGCATCTGCAGGGTAATCCCATACACATCGGCAACGTAGGTTGTAAAGATCTCGGAAAAAATAAGCATGACATAAATCAATTGAATGAATACGCCAAGTCCGGATGCAATATGGCCCATGGGAATATCGAATTGCGTAATACCGGGCATGTACACAGCCAACGCAAAATGTCCGGAAAGCAGCATTAATCCAATTAGTAAGCCTCCGATAATGCCCCCAAGTTGAATCACTCTTTTGTTCGGCATCGAAGCTCCAAGCGGGACGAGAACTGCTTGCGCCATTGCTAAATTAAAGGCGCCATACAAGAGCGGCGCACTCCATGCTGCATAGAAGGCCTTGTCTGTGCTCAGCGTTAGCGCTTGAGCAGCATTTGGCATTTGGATGGTATGAATGATGATGAACAAGGTAAACGTAAGCATTGTAGGTGCGACGATGGAGTTCAGCTTCAAGATGGCGCCCATGCCCCGGCTGACGAACCAATAGGAACTAACCAATGTAAGCAGCAGACCAATCTGGTAATTCAAATGCAAATACTCCACGAACACGGATCCTGCTCCTGCCAGCATTACACTATTGACGCAAATAATAATGACCATCGTGAATAGACTGACTGCTCCGCCAATCCGATCTCCGAACAGCATGCGATTAATGTCCTCATAGGATCGAGCCTTGATGTCATGAGACAGGAGCATCAGCTTCGTGCCCAGCCAGATGAACAGCACTGTCGACAATGCGATGGTAAAGGGAGCCCACCACCCATAAGCTGTGAAAAATTGCAATATTTCCTGTCCGGTCGCAAACCCTGCCCCCACGACGGTTCCAATATACGTGAATGCAATTTGCATAACTAACACTGCTTTTCTCAACGTTAAGACGCCTCCTTGCCAGCCAGGCTTGTACGCATTACTATAAAATATGAGCAAGTAGGTTCGGACATGACTGCATGGTTATGATAAAATAGATATCGAATTACGGGAGGGGGGCTTACGGTGCAGACAGTCATGTGGGCGCTGTCCAATTATGGATACATAGCTTTATTTATGTTGCTTGCGCTAGGCATCATCGGCATCCCTGTACCGGATGAGACGCTGATGGTCTTTGTAGGCAGCTTGACTGTAAATGGCCCATTTCAATACGCACCTGCCTTCGCTGTCTGTCTTGCGGGGAGTATGACCGGGATGTTCATCAGTTATATAGTCGGTCGTCGGGTGGGGAAGCCCTTGCTGGATCGGTACGGGAAGAAGTTGAAGTTGACGCCGAAGCGAGTTGAACGAACAGAGCGCTGGTTTCAGAAATATGGAAGTTGGAGTATTGTGTTCGGCTATTTCGTGCCGGGACTTCGTCATTTGACTTGTTATTTGGCGGGGATGTCCAGAATGAAATGGACAACTTATCTTTTTGCGGCTGGATCAGGTGCATTATTGTGGGTGGCTACATTTCTAACGATTGGACATATTGTGGGAAATCATTGGCGTGATGCGGTGCGATGGCTTCACTCGAAGGGGAACCCGATTCTGTTTGGTGGTCTTCTAGTGCTTGCGGTAGGAGGCACTATCACATACTTTATTATTCGTTATCGGATGCGAACCAATAAAACGCCTTGACTCCACGTGGAATCAAGGCGTTTTATTTATTATAGAGTCCATTATACGCGTTCGTTGGAAAATAGCTTAACTGCTTGGATCTTGTTTGTCGTCGGATCCAGATCAAGTCTCAACAAGCAGTTCTTTAATTCATAGCTCCACACATAATCTGTATCATGATCTGGACGTCCGAGCACCTTAGAGGCGGTAGCTTCACTGTCTCCAATTGTTAAGCCCTGGATTCCTGTCGAGGTATCCTCGCCAGATACTTCAACAAATATGATTCGCCCATCCTGCTTGCATCCGTAAGAGAAGCCTTCGTATTGATACACGTCAATTGGATCGGTATCATCCATGACATAATGCTCCTCAGGTTCTCCCCATAGCTCCTTAACTGCGGCATTGTTCGAAGCGAGCACAATGCCTTTCAATTGAGGGTGTGCACGATCAAAAGCTTGATCCGTATATGTAGAATCACCGTTATGAGAGGATTGGCTCTTTGGTGATGCAATTTCGGTTTTCTCGTTTTGTTTCCCTACAGGCTTGCGTTCATCTGGCTTCACCTGAGAATCTTTCTGGTGCGAATAAGGTGTATCCGTTTCAATTGGGGGGATGCTGTGCTCCTGTGAGGTGCATCCTTGAAGCAGCCACGTCATCATGACTGCGGCCAGTACAATGGTTATACTGCGTTGCCGAGTAGATCGCCACATCGTAAATCCTCCTCTACCGCCTCGCGACGGGCCTAGAACATATTACCCTATATACGGAATTTGAATCAATTGCCAATTTGGACGTTATGAACTAGTTATCAACAGTAAATAATAAAAAATAAGCAAAAATAACCCTCTTATATAGTTAGACGCTTCAAAGCTCCATTTAGTTTCAGTTGATGAAAAGAATTGTCTGCTTTTCTCCATTCACCACTTTGACATATAATAAAAGATAAGATGGTGAGAGGGGGCAACGCAGATGGTGGATGAACGAACGGCTCGCTTTTTGGAAGAAAAAGTGACGGAGGCTAAAAACCATTTTGAACGGGCACTAGCATGCAAACACACGGAATTCGATGATTTGTACCCGTATATGATCGAACACCCTCAATTTTTCTGGTACAAAAGGTATGTCGCTTGGTCAGAATTGCTGACGATCGTAAAGCTGTGCGATCAGCTGCAGGTGGGCTGGACAGGGAAATTTACCGCGCAACAAGTTGCGTATATTAACAAGCGTGTCATGTCTGCCAAGGTATTGGACTATTGGTTTGAAACGAACGATACGAAGGAACATGTGGGCTATTGAGATGAAGCATGCGTATGTGCGAGGCCTGCTATGATGGCAGGCCTTGCATGTTGTACATAGCGGAGGTGTGAAGTACACGATGATGGAGGAAGCGGAGCTTGATCGTTATCGAGTGGAAGGAACATTTGTCAGAGTCATTAGGGACATACTGGAGATGAATGATGTTCGAGGATTCGTGGTTGCATGGGATGATGAGTATGTCATGATTCGCAAGCGGAATCGGCGTGTTGTGAAGCTGAGTCGCAGCTATATGATTCAACCTGCAGATGAGCCAAGAACAGTCCCTGAGACTTGATCGGATAAACTGGAATACTGCAAGGCAGCGGGGAGGGAAACCTGCCAGCTGCCTTGCAGCAGAAATAAGAAGATATCCTTGCAAAAAGTTTATAAAAGTGTTGACGATCCTATAATGACGTGATATTATATTCCTTGTCGCCAGGAAAACAACTTAGCGACTCAATCGGAAGTAATTAAATATGCGGTCGTGGCGGAATTGGCAGACGCGCTAGATTCAGGTTCTAGTGTCAGCAATGACGTGGAGGTTCGAGTCCTCTTGGCCGCACCATATTTTAAAAGCCGGAAAGCCTTGCTACATAAGGCTTTTTTTGTTTTTCCGGGACTTTTAAATGGAGCGTACATTTAGCCTAAATTTTAATTGGGGACGGATTGGGGACGGAAATTTTCTTTCGCGGGATCTAGCTCATCAAATAAATTAGCTACTTCACGACTTAGTTTCTTTGTTACGTGGGCATAAATATCGGTAGTAGTTTGAGTTTGTTTATGTCCAACTCGTTCCTGTATCGATTTGATAGATGCTCCTTTTTCAATCAATACCGTAACAGATGTATGGCGGAGCTTATGCAGACTGTAATAGCTGAATTTATGCCGCTGGGTAAACATCTTCCACCATGCAGTAGGGTGGGTGTAATAAAAAGGTGTACCATAACCTGCGTGGAAGACATATTCACTTTCTTCAGCCTTCCATTTGTCTCCTGTCGCCTCTCTTTGAATTAACCACTCCTTTCTAAAGTCTTTGAATTCATCCATTAACCAGTTCGGCATATCGACATATCTCTCATCATCGTTTTTGGTACCCTTTTCGTAATTAACGCCCTTACGTTTAAGAGGGATGCTTTTTTCCACAAATATTTGTTTGCGGTTAAAATCAACGTGCGACCATCGTAGTGCTACCAACTCAGCGCGTCGCAATCCTCCGATTATTGCAGTTAACATCATGAGTCTCCAATGGACCGGTTCTTTATAGAGGGCATTTATTATTTTTGTTACTTCCTCAGACTCATAAAATTTTGCTTTTACCTTCTTTGCTTTTGGTCTATCTGTCTTCTCCAGGGGGTTATTTTTAATTAGCTCCCATTTTACTGCAATAGTAAATAAATTTTGCATCACGGCATAAATGTACTGTACGGTTCGATCACTTAGTTTTCCCTTACCATCCTTACGAGCGTCAGGTTTTCTCAAGTCTGCAATGAAATCAACAACGTGCAAGGTTTTAATTTCGGTCATTCTCTTATTGCCGAAGCGCGGTTCAATGTGATTTCTTATATGGTTGTAGTAGGCGTCTCTTGTGCTGGCTGCTAATTGGAATTCCGCGTACTTCTTTTTCCACAAGTTAATAAATTGTGAAAATATCATTTTGTCGGGTTTTATGTACTCACCAGACAATACTTCTTGTTTAAATAATGCAAGTTGATCGTCCAAATACTCGTTAAGTCTACGTGTTGAACGAAGGATTTTTTTGTCATCTACAGTGATTGATTTACGTTGGCGGTTACGTTTCCCATTTGGTAATGTACCTAGATCGACAGTTAAACGCCATGAATTTTCTCCTCGTTGTTCAATACTCCCCTTAGCCATTGTAATTATTCTCCTTTCTCAGAACGTATGTTCGGTTAATAGGTATATTTAAACAGCCTTTCGGCTGGAGAGCGCGAAGGTTCTTCAAAAAAAGGTATGTATGGGATTTCAGCTTTTAATAGAATCGCCTAGGTAGTTTTTTTAAGCGTGCTACTTCCTTAGGCACTCCGCATATGGCGGCGGCTTCATACAATGTACATCCATCCAGTAGTAAGTCATCTGGCAGAAGCATTTCAACCGCGAATCTGTTAGCCTCCCGTTCAATTCGATCAACAGAAAATAAGGTGTACTGCTTCATAAATGGTGTGCTTATTTTGGAATGCAGTATGCTATGTCCTAACTCATGGGCTACTACAAAACGCTGAACGTTTTTATCAAGAAACTGGTTTATATGAATCATGTGAATTCGCTTAAATGTATTGTAGTATCCGAAAACTTCCCCTAGATCCTCGTAAAAAACCAGTATGTCCCGGAGTGAAGCAATTTCAAATGGATCATTTGTTTTATGGATACTGGTTAACCGGGATACGGTGCGTTTTATGAAATCCATTCTGATCCCCCGATCACGCTTTTAATCCCGAAATTTTTTAGGCGTGAACTTTTTCTTTGCCATTTCTTTCGCTATTCTAAGTGAGTTTTCTACAGAAATTTGCATAAGTCTTTTTGTCTCTTCATCCATCGGTTCATTGTAAAATGTTAATGCTTCATTTGATTCAAGGTTCTGCATTATTTTTTCTAACTCTTTTGCAATATCTAATTCATCACTTGGTGAGAGAGCGTAGTAAGGGGGCTTATCCTCTTTAACTTGATGGTCGTCTTTTATATAGCCTGCTACACTCATCATTTCTTCATATGGAACCTTCAAAGCTTTGGATAACTTTTCAATTGTTTCAGGCTTTGGTGCATTTCTTGATCCCTTTTCTATGCGAGAAATTTGAGCATTACTAACCCCTGACATTGTAGCGAGCTGATTTACTCCAAGTTCACGTTCCTCTCTAAGTTTTCTGAGATATACCCCAAAGTCACTCACATTCATTCTCCTTTTCATTACCTCTTGGTAATTAATATAATCCAAAACAACCAAAAGGTAAAGGTATTAAAAGAAAAAGTGTTACCAAAAGGTAAAAGTTATCGATATCCCGTGAATTTGGCCGTATTAGCCCAAATTACGTAAAATATCAGGTTTTACCTTCTGGTATCAGTAGTTTACTATTAATACCATAAGGTAACAGAAAGGAGTTGATCCCATGCGAGTCGTTCTTAACAATCCTGTTGTTCAAGACTTGATGCTAAAAATGGGGTGGGAGGAGCAGGACTTAGCCGACCAGATCGGACTTACTAAGGTACAAGTCTACCGAGTAATACGCGGTCAGCGTTCTCCGGGAAATGAATTTATCGCTGGTCTAGTTAGTGCCTTCCCTGATGTTGAATTCAGACAACTATTTAAGGTTGTTTAGGAGGGGGATCTTTAGTATGACAGCACTAGAACAAGCTATCCGCTCTATTGTTGCTGAAGAAGTCGCGGTTGCTGAAAAACGTCTTCGGGAAGAACTGGGCTGCAAAGATCGGACACTGAGCATTCAAGAAGCCGCGATTTACATTAGTAGTGAAGAGGATCCTATCTCAGTTAAAACACTGTACGCCTTATGCGAGCGACAAGAAATTCCTCATCGACGCGTAGGCAGGCGGATATTTTTCAGCACCGATGCCCTTGATCGTTGGGGGAGGGAACAAGATCGTAAGACCTATAAAGGCTGGAGGGAGGAAACGGCATGAGTAAAGTTCTGGATCAAGTGTCTAGGGAAGTAATCGACTACTGTCCACCATGTAAATCAGAAATCATGTTCGGGCAGCGTGTCTGGAAAGTGGGGCGTGATTTATGTTGTTCTGTTCCCTGCATGATTCAGCAAGCGAAGGTGAAGTCAGTCATTGCTGGAAAGGAGAATTTGAATGCAGATTCCTGATAAGCTCCTGGATCATCTGGCTGACGTTTATTGTAAATCGGCAATCGATCCGGCGTACTATCCGTTCTGGGCTTGGGCGTCTGTCGAGGCTGAGAGGTTGGGTTTTAGATTCCAATAGGGAGGTGATAGAGAGGATGCCACAAGCGAAACGACTGAGTGTCTGTATGAACTTGCTTGTGTTGGCCATGTCGTCTGAATCGGTTCGAACGCGCCAAATGTACCGTAGGCAGTATCGAATGGTTGCAAGCAGGCTCAAAAACGAAAAACAACTCCAAGCGGGGTAGGAGCCGCGAGGAGCTGCAGAAATTTAGTCTGAATTCAAAGCAAGTTTATCACTAATTCATACCCAATTACAAGGAGGACTTATACATGCCAGTCATGATTCAAATAACGGGTGAAAATGCCGGTCAAGCCATTGAGGAATTTGCAGCACTGTCAACAGCATTCACAGGGGCGGTCAACACTGTAACTGCTGCTGCTCCTGTGCAAGAAGAAAAGCCGAAGCGCCAGCGCACCACTAAAACTGAGCCAAAGCCGGAAGCAACGAAGGAAACTGAATCGGTTGAAAAAACGAAAGACAAGTCGACTGCTGAGGTTACTGGTGAGGGCACTGGTGAGGATATACCGACCTTTGAAGATTTGCGTGCCGTAGGGAAGGAGAAGGGAGCGACGCCCGACGGCAAGGCGGCCATTAGGGCACTGTTAGACGAGTTTGAGAGCAAGTCTCTTTCCGAAGTACCGGAGGAGAAGCGAGTTGCGTTCCTAGAACGGTTGAAAGCTCTATGACACAGCCAGCACATGCAGAACGAGCTCACGCCTTATTGAGTGCATCCGGGGCAGATCGTTGGATAAACTGCCCGCCTAGCGCCCGACTCAGTGAGTACATCGCGGATAAGCGCAGCGAGTACGCAGACGAGGGAACAGCAGCGCACGAGCTTTCAGAACTCTTGCTCAGCCGCAGTATATTCCCTTGCAACTCTAAAAGACGGTCAGATCTTGCTACAGCCTTGCAGCTCTTCATGTCCACTAACCCGTACTACAACGCCGAGATGGAGAGCGCTGTCCAGCGGTACGTGGAGATTGTTGAGGAGAGATTCATGGAAGCCAAAGCCCGTAGTTCTGACGCATCCGTGATGCTGGAGGAACGTCTGGATTTTACGGAATGGGTACCAGAGGGCTACGGCACAGGAGACGTGGTTCTGATATCAGATGGAGTGCTGGAAATCATCGATCTCAAATATGGAAAAGGAGTTCCAGTCAGTGCGATTAACAACCCTCAGCTTCGTTTGTACGGCCTCGGAGCCTGGTCCGCTTATAACTGGATGTATGGCATACAAGAAGTGCGCATGACCATTGTACAGCCACGCCTTGATAGTGTCAGTACAGATATTGTAACCGTCGATGATCTGTTGCAGTGGGCTGAGAATGTGGTCAAGCCTGCAGCAGCGCTGGCCTTTGCTGGCGAGGGTGAGTTTAATCCGGGTAGTCATTGCCGCTGGTGTAAGGTGAAAGGCAATTGCCGTGCCCGTGCTGATCAGAACATGAAGGCGTTGGCGCATGAGTTCAAGGATCCGGCGTTGCTCTCACCGGAAGAAATCGGTGCGACTCTGATTATTGCTGAACAGCTGCAGGCTTGGGCAAAGGATATCACCGAGTACGCCTTTGAACAGGCCAAGAGCGGAAAGCGTATCCCTCATTGGAAGTTAGTCGAGGGGCGTTCTAATAGAATAATCACCGATAAGGACGCAGCGTGGTCTACTTTCAGAGCAGCAAAACTGGAATCAGACAAGTACCTTAAACCGCAGGAGCTTTACGGCATTGGTGAACTGGAGAAACGAATCGGAAAGAAAGACCTAGAGAAGCTTATCGGTGAGTTGATTATCAAGCCACCAGGCAAGCCGGTACTTGTTCCTGAAACTGATCCGCGGTCTGAGCTGAACAGCTTGGAGGATGAATTTTCTAGCGTGGAATTTGAGGTGTAGCTAATGGGTGAGATCGCAGATTATCACGTAGACATGATGTCTTCAGGCAAATGGCATGTAGGAAGTTATAAAACAACGAAAAGGGGAAATGTTCAAATGGCAATCGACAATCAAGCAACAAAGGTAATCACGGGAAAGGTACGTCTTTCTTATACTCACGTTTTTGAACCGCAATCCATTGATGGGGGCGATGAGAAGTACAGCACAGCCATTCTGATTCCAAAGAGCGACAAGGAGACTCTTCGCAAGATCAAAGCGGCTGTTGATGCAGCGAAGGAGCTCGGCAAGGGTAAATGGGGCGGAAAGGTTCCGGCCAACTGCAAGACACCGCTTCGTGATGGTGATGATGAGCGTCCAGATGATGAGGCTTATGCTGGTCACTATTTCTTGAATGCCACTTCGAAGAACAAGCCTGGTATCGCCAAGCCGATCGGTAAGGATAGCAATGGTAAAACCAAATTCCAAGAGATTACAGACACGACGGAGGTTTACAGCGGGTGCTATGCCAAAGTTTCGCTTAACTTCTATCCGTTCGATGCGAAGGGGAATCGCGGTGTAGCTGCTGGTCTTAATAATGTAGTCAAGGTTCAGGATGGGGACTTCCTGGGCGGCCGTAGTAGCTTGAACGATGACTTCAGCGACGAGGATTTCGACATTGATGTCGACGTTGACGATGAGGAAGATTTCTTGAACTAGCACATTCTTAGGGGGATTCAGCAATGAGTCCCCTTTCTCAATAATGTTATGGGAGATGAGAGAGTGACAGTTCTGCAGATTGACCTTGAGACATACAGCAGCATCGATTTGCTTAAATGTGGTGTTCACCGCTATGTAGAAGCACCTGACTTCGAGATTTTGCTGTTTGGTTTCGCCTTCGACGGTGATCCGGTTCAAGTCATTGACCTAACTGCATTCGAGGACATCCCGAGAGATGTCATAGATGCGCTTCGGATGGATGTAACAAAGACGGCATACAATGCAGCTTTTGAACGGACTTGCATAAGTAAGTATTTGAATATTGTGTGTAACCCAAAACACTGGAAATGTACATCCGTTCACGCGCTCACATTAGGGCTTCCTGGGTACCTAGAAGGCGTGGCAGATGTGCTGAAGTTAGAGGCAAAGAAGGACGCTAAGGGTAAGGCGCTGATTAAATACTTCTCTGTACCGTGTAAGCCTAGCAAAGTGAATGGGCAGAGGACTCGGAATCACCCTCACCACGATCTGGAGAAATGGCAGCAGTTCATAGACTATTGCCGTCAGGACGTGGTAGTAGAACGCGAGATTCGCCGTAAGTTGGAACGCTTCCCTGTTCCAGATCATGAGTGGCATCTATGGGCACTAGATCAGCAAATCAACGATCGTGGCGTTCGGTTGGATCCCGAGATGTTCAAAGCTGCTATCGATTGTGCTGAGCAGTACGGAGCCCGGCTACTACAGGAGGCCAAAGATCTGACTGAGCTTGATAACCCGAATAGTGATACCCAGCTCAAGGCTTGGCTTGCAAAACACGGCTTAGAGGCAGAGAGTCTTGCAAAGGAGCACATGCCTATGTTGCTGGACGCGGCACCGGACGACGACACACGCCGGGTGCTGGAGCTGCGTCAGGAGTTGGGTAAGACCAGCGTGGACAAATATAACGCCATGCACCGGTCAATGTGCGAGGACGAGAGAGCCAGAGGGCTGCTGCAGTTTTGCGGAGCTAACCGAACATGGCGCTGGGCTGGAAGGCTCATTCAGGTGCAGAACCTGCCAAGGAACGAGATTGAAGACCTGGAGCTGGCACGGGAGATATTACACCGCGGGGATTATGAGTTGCTTGAATTGCTGTACGGCGCGCCACCGTTTGTTCTGTCTCAGCTTATCCGGACTACATTTATCCCTTCACAAGGGCATCGGTTCGTTGTCAGCGACTTTGCAGCCATCGAGGCGCGCGTTGTGGCATGGCTCGCAGATGAACACTGGGTGCTCGATGTATTCCGCGGGCACGGCAAGATATATGAAGCAACGGCGGCGAACATGTTCGGAATACCTTTCGAGACTATTGTCAAAGGGCATGCAAACTATAGTTACCGCGCACCGGGTAAAGTAGCAGTTCTGGCTTGTGGCTACCAAGGTGGGCCAAATGCCATGGCAGCTATGGACAATAAAAAGGAGATTGACCCAGACGATTACCCACGCCTTGTTAAGCAATGGAGGGACGCAAACCCGAACATTCGCAAGCTTTGGTACAAAGCAGAGGAAGCAGCTATTACTGCTGTGAGAGAGAAAACAACCGTTAAGCTGGCGCACGGTGTGCAGTATCGATATGAAGCAGGTATGCTGTTTGCCGATCTTCCATCGGGGAGAAGTCTGGCGTATGTGAATCCACGAGTCAAGCCGGATCCGAACTTCAGCAAAGATGGAATCGTATTCGACGGGATGGATCAGCAAACGAAAAAATGGACATCACACCGTACATATGGCGGGCGACTGGTGGAGAACTTGGTTCAGGCGATAGCCAGGGACTGCTTGGCCGTCAGTATGGAGAGATTGGCCGCTGAAGGGTACCGCATCGTAATGCATGTTCATGACGAGGTTGTTCTGGATGTGCCGGTCGGTACAGGATCCGTGGAGCATGTGACAGAGATAATGGGGCGGCCGATTGAGTGGGCGCCAGGACTGCCGTTGAAGGCAGCAGGGTTTGAATGTGATTTCTATCAAAAAGACTAATTTCCGGAGGAGGAGCTGGAATGTTAGAACAAGCAAAAGCAAAGCTGCAGGCCGAAATGGCCGGAGCTAAAGATAACGATTATGTGCAGTTCGTAGGGCAATACCTGCTTAACCATATTGAGTCCAATCCTAAAGAGGCTGACAAGATTATGGTCAATGAAAAGACGATCGTAAAGAGTCTGGAAGCCATGCGAAAAGCTGCTGAGAAGAAGCGAAAAGGAAACGTGGCCATGCTGACACCGCAGGAAGGCTTCGCTGTTGTGTTCGAATATTACGGCATTAAGTCGGCGCCAGTAGCAGTTCCTACCAGCCAAGAGACTCCGACGGCCACAGTTAAAACAGTGGAACCACCTGCAGATGATTTCGATATCAATCTTGACGATCTGTTGAAGTAGGGAGGTTAAGACGTGACAAAGGACGATGCTAAGCTCGATAAATTCATGGCTCATTTTCCACAGCAGATTAGTTCCGAAATCGTTGACTACGCTACTAATGTAGTTTTGCTAAAGAGCAGGTACATCTTCGTAAAGCGCGTTAAGGGGATTCAATTCGGCTATTGTACGCATTGCAAAGAGAACTTTGTTACTCCTGAAATGCTTAAGCACAACGACAGTACGTCATGCCCAAAATGTAATTCTGAGTGTACGGTTAAAGCAAGTGGTATAAGCCGAAAGAGACTAGCGGATTTTGCATTCTTCATGTGGTACGAGAAATCTACCCAAAATCCGAAAGCGATTATAGCACGTGGTATGCACGTTTTACGTGATTATAGCGGAGATTACCAAGAAGTCGAAACTAAATACAGATGCAATCATATGTATTTGTTTGAACCGGGTAACAGTGAATTGTATGAGTGGGCATATGGCGGTTGGACGAAGAGAAAAAGTATTATTTCACAGTTTGAAACGTCGATGATTCGAACAGCTTGCTTCATCTCGCAAGAAAATATTAAGAGTGCTGTTAGCGGTACGCCATTTCAATATTCTACTTGGGAGAGGTATTTCGACAGAGGATATTATGCGCAGACGGATATGGTTAAATTCTTCGATCTAGCAGCTCGATATCCTTGCATTGAGTATCTCACCAAGCTAGGTATGCACGGATTTATTACGACGAAGTTGGACGGGGGACAGACATACGGGGCTGTAAATTGGCATGGGAAATCAATAGAAAAAGTGCTCAGACTCACAAAAGCAGAAGCAAAGGAATGGCTTCGGTTGTCTTACAAAGGGGACGCCGAGTCACTACACAGTTATCAGCATTTTAAAAAGCTCGGACTAGGTTTCTCGTTCGACCAGGCACGTGAACTTAGCCAGTTCTCAAGGGGAGCAGGTAGGTATAACCGTGAAAGGTTACAACCTCTTCTGAAACGCGGCTCGTTACAAAGGATATTGCGCTATTTTCTGAAGCAGCTAGATGCAAAGCGCTATTCTAGTGCATCTTACGTTTTTTCTGATTGGAAGGATTACCTCGGAGAATGCGAGGAGCTGGGAATGGATCTCTCAAGCGAGTCAGTGGTGTTCCCAAACGATTTACGTGTTGCACACCAGAAAACAATGCGAAGTATAAAAATCAAAAGAGATGAAGCAGTAAACACTCGAATCAAGCAGCTAGTCAAAAAGCTAGGTAGCAAGTATAGCTTTACTCATAATGGTTTGTTTGTTCGGCTTGCCGGGTCTAGCATTGAACTCTTCGACGAGGGGGAGGCGCTTAGCCACTGTGTAGGTCGTTATGCTGAATTGTATTCAAACGGAAAGACCACCTTGCTTGTCATCCGACGAGAATCGGAACCGGATACACCTTTCTACACGATGGAGGTAAATGACGGGAAGGTCTTACAGTGCCGCGGGTTAAAGAATTGTAGCATGACGCCGGAAGTGAAAGCCTTCGTTGAAAGATTCATCGATGAGAAGCTGACTAAGAAGAAGCGCATTAAGGCAATCCAGGGGGTAGCCGTATGACACAGGTATCGAGATCAGTTGATATTATCGCGGCCGAGATTCGTAGCATTGATGCTCAGGCCAGAGAAATGGTTTTGCGCAGCGCGATGGAAATTGGGAAGCGGCTCAAGGAAGTGAAGGAACTAGTTCCGCATGGTGAATGGGGAAGCTGGCTCAAAGAGAACGTCGAATACAGCCAATCTACCGCGAACAACTTTATGCGACTGGCTGACGAATACGGTTCAAATTCACAAGCGCTTGGCAATATGAGCTATACAAAGGCGCTGGCTCTTCTTGGTGTCCCGACAGAGGAACGGGAACAGTTTGCTGCCGAGAATGAGGATAAGTCAGCGCGTGAACTACAACAGGTGATTAAGGAGAAGAAGCAGCTAGAGAAGCAGCTGAAGGCAGCGGAGAAAGAGCGCGCCGCACTCCAGAAGCTCAATGAGCAGTTGGAAGAAGCGCAGGCGGACTTCGATGAAGAACAGGAACAGCGGCTTAAAGATGAGATACAAGAGTCACGGGAGCGGATAAAGCAGTTAGAAAGTGAACTTAAGGCAAAGCCGATTGATGTGGCAGTGGTTGAGAAAATACCTGAAGCAGTGGAAAAAGAACTCGAAGAGCTGCGGAAGAAAGCAGTGCAGCCAGGTAATGACTTGACTATTAAGTTCAAATATCAATTCGATTCCTTGGTGGTTTGCTTCAAGGATATTCTCTCGACTCTATCTGAAATGCAAGGTGATGCTGAGCTTCATGAAAAGTATAAAGGAGCTGTGCGAACAACTATCAACAAGATGAATGAGCGGCTATAGATGAGTGAGGTGTAAACATGGTTGAGCTTGACATTAGTTTCGGCAAGCATCGTGCCGACACGAACTGGAAACCTGAATATCTGACTTGGGACGAGTTCGTTGATCGGCTGCGTAAAGTACGCCGGACGAACGAAACCATGGAGCAGTACGAGAAGATGCACAGCGCAGGGAAAGGGAAAGTCAAGGACGGGCCCGCATTTGTCGGCGGGCTTGTACGGACTGGGCGGCGGAAGAAGGAGAACATTGACTCGAGGAGTTTGATTACACTTGACGCTGACTTTGCAGACGATGATTTCCTCTTCACCGTGGAGCTGGTACTGGGCGGCACAGCTTATGTCGTGTACTCGACGCATAGCCACCGCCCGGCTAAGCCTAAATATCGGCTTATTGTTCCGGCTGATCGGGCGATGAGCCCAGACGAGTACGCAGCTACAAGCCGAAAAGTGGCTGAGATGATCGGCATGGGTTACTTCGACAAAACGACTTTCGACGTCCATAGACTTATGTATTTACCAAGCTGCAGCAAGGACGCTGATCCCGTGTTCGAAGTTAACGAGGGCGAGTCTCTCGGAGTGGATAGCATCCTTGCCCAGTATGACGATTGGCAGGATGTCATGGCGTGGCCACGGCATAAAGACGAAAAGGCCGGGCCTGTGCTTACGGGGAAACGTGCTCAGGATCCACGGGAAAAGCAAGGCGTAATTGGGCTCTTCTGTCGTTCTTACACAATCGAGGAGGGCATCGACACTTTCCTTTCTGATATATACGTTACAGGAACAATGCCAAACCGCTACACATATCAACACGGCACATCGGCCAATGGACTAGAGATATACCCAGATCAGGATCTAGCATACTCTCACCAGGATTCGGATCCCGCAGCGGATGGGCGCACTTATAACCTATTTGATCTTATCCGTGTTCATAAATTCGGCCATCTCGACGAGCGAGTGAAAGATCATACGCCAGATGCTAAGAAGCCGAGTCACTTGGCCATGGAACGCTGGGCAGCTGATCGGCCAGAAGTAAAGAAGCTCAGTATCGCTGAACGGCATGCAGAATTTGCGGAGATGGCTGACGATTCCGATTTTGAAGATGAAGAGGAGCCGGAGGGCGATGATTGGGAAACGAAGCTTGACTGTCATCATAAGACGGGTTTACCGCTTCCGACTGCCGGCAATGTTGAAATCATTCTAACCCATGGCTTCTGGCGTAATGTGCTTGCTTATGACGCTTTTGGAAATACAGAAGTCATTCGTAAAGCATTACCTTGGAGAAAGCAGGAACGGCCGAATCGGTCATATGAACCTTGGTTGGGGGCTGACGACAAGCGGCTCCAGCATTGGTTCGCTAAAGTCTACGGAATTAACTCGGCCAAGACAATTCAGAACGCATTCACGGAGGTAGTGCATATGAATACCTTTCACCCAATCAAGACATTTGTTGAAAGTACGGAATGGGACGGTGTGCAGCGAGCTGAACGGCTATTCGTGACCTACTTGGGTGCATCTGATACCCATTACATTCGTCAGGCGACACGTAAGATGCTGCTGGCAGCTGTAGCGCGGCTCTATCACCCTGGCTGTAAGTTTGACCAGATGCTTGTGCTTGTTGGCCCACAAGGGGCAGGTAAGAGCTCACTACTTGCTAAGCTTGGCCGTGAGTGGTTCAGTGACTCACTGCGAACGTTCGAGAACAAGGAAGCAGGGGAACATCTTCAATCAGGATGGATTTTCGAGATTGGCGAATTGTCGGCCATGAAGCGGACGGAAGTCGAGGAGGTTAAGGCGTTTCTCTCGAAGACGGAAGACCGTTATCGGGTTGCCTATGATCGTCAGGTATCAGAGTTCCCACGGAAATGCGTGTTCTTCGGTACGACGAATACGAGGGGCTTCCTTCGAGATGCTACCGGAAACCGCCGTTTCTGGCCCGTGGAGGTTGTACCGGAACGGGCAGAGCTTAGCCACTGGGAGCACTTGAACGATGAAGAGGTGCGGCAAATCTGGGCGGAGGTTCTGAGCTGGTTCAAGGCGGGGGAACCTTTGGAACTGGATAGCGAAGCCCGCATGGAGGCGGAACGGCAGCAAGCAGCACATATGGAGTCGGATCCACGTGAAGGTCTTATCCAAGAATGGCTAGAAACTCCTGTTGAAGATGAATGGGCGGACGAGCCAGAGGGGCAGCTGCGCGACCGTGTGTGTGCAGCCCAGATATGGACGGAGTGCTTAGGGAATAAGAAAGGTACTATGCGGCCATGGGAAGCGAAAGAAGTGTGCGACATCTTGCGCCGCATTCCAGGGTGGCGGGAGCGGAAAGGGAGAGCGCGTGTTTCAGGTTATGGGCTTCAAACCGTGTTTGAAAGATGTATCAGTAACCCCGATCAGTAAATGATACATCACTGATACACTGATACAAAAAATGTAACAGTTGTATCAGTGATGTAACAGTAAAAAATAAATTGCTGATACGTTGTAAAGCCTTTAATACCAAGAGATTTGGGCGATTGTATCAGTTGTATCAGTAAATTCCTTTAGATTAGATAATAGATAGATTAAGTATACGTAGAGCGTAGTTAAACGCGAAAAAACGCAGTACGCGCGTGCGAGTGTTACTGCTGATACAGTAAGGAGATGAAAATTTTGAGAGAGTCCACACTGGAACGACAGTTGGTGAACGCAGTTACTAGGATCGGTGGACGAGCAGAGAAGTGGACTTGTCCGGGCAATAGCGGCGTACCAGATCGAATTGTAATTCTGCCGGGAGGTCGAGTGGCTTTCGTAGAGATGAAAGCCCCCGGTAAGCCATTACGTCCTTTACAACAAAAATGGGCGCGTACCCTTCAAGAGTTAGGTCACAAGGTTTATAAAATAGATTCGGTTGAGGGCATCAACAGATTTATAGCGGAGGTGATTCTAGATGAGATATAAGCCACACCAATATCAAGAGTATGCGACATCCCGAATCCTTGATACACCTTATATCGCATTGTTCCTAGAGATGGGTTTAGGGAAAACAGTATCGACTCTAACAGCAGTCGACCTGTTGTTGAATGACTACTTCGAAGCCACGAAGGTTCTAGTGATAGCGCCGTTGCGAGTAGCTGACGATACATGGGCACGGGAAATCAGCAAATGGGATCACCTGCAGCACCTTCGGATATCAAAAGTGTTGGGCAGTGCCACGGCACGACGGAAAGCACTGAGGGCTGAAGCTGATATCTACGTAATCAATCGTGAGAATGTGGAATGGCTGGTTGGAGAGTATGGCAGCAAGTGGCCTTTTGATACGGTTGTAATTGATGAGGTTAGTAGCTTCAAGAATCACCAGTCTAAACGGTTTCGGGCACTTCGCCGAGTTCGGCCAATGATGAAGCGTGTTATCGGCCTAACCGGGACGCCAGCACCGAACAGCCTTATGGATTTGTGGGCGCCCATCTATCTACTGGATCAAGGTGAGAGATTAGGTAAGACGATAACAGGCTATCGCGACCGTTACTTTACCCCAGGCGAGAGAAGCGGTCATGTCGTTTACAACTGGAAGCAAAAGAAAGAATCAGAAGAACGGATTTACGAAGCCATTAATGACTTAGCGGTTAGCATGAAAGCAGAGGATTGGCTTGACCTCCCAGAACGAATTGATCGGGCGGTTCCTGTAAAGATGTCGGAGAAAGCTAGGGATCTGTACGAGAAACTAGAGAAGGACTTGCTGCTGGAGTATATCGACGCCGACGTGGTAGCAAGTACGGCGGCAGTGCTTTCGAACAAGCTTCTGCAGATGGCTAGTGGAGCCGTCTATGATGAGAATCGAGGCGTCAAACTAATCCATGACGCGAAGCTGGACGCACTGGAGGACATCATCGAAGCGGCACAGAGCAAGCCTGTCATGGTGTTTTACAACTTCCAGCATAGCCTTTCACGGATCCAAGAGCGGTTCCCGCAAGCACGTGCCCTTCGAAAAGGGAAAGACGGGAACGAGGATATCAGGGCTTGGAACAATGATGAAATACCATTGCTGCTTCTACACCCTAAGTCAGCTGGCCACGGCCTCAACCTTCAGGAATCAAGCTGCCAGACCGTCGTATGGTATGACCAGATATGGAGCTTGGAGGAAGACCAGCAAGCAAACGCCCGCGTTCATAGGCAAGGGCAGACACGGCGTGTTGTCGTTATGCGATTGGTGGCCGAAGGGACGATGGACGAGGAAGCTGTCGCAGCCCTTGAACGAAAGGCAGACGGCCAGGAGGCACTAATGCAGGCGGTCAAAGCACGGATAAATAAAATCCAGAAAGGGTGAATTAGATGAGCCATATGCCTGTAGTCTATATTTCTGGTCCGATGACCGGATTACCAGAGTTCAACCACCCCGCATTTCACAGAGCTGCATCACAATTACGTGAACTCGGATATCATGTGCTTAACCCTGCGGATGTTGTTGTTGAACAGCAGGACTGGGTAACGTACATGCGGGCAGACATCAAGCTGCTTATGGGTGCTGACATGGTTGCGGTGTTACCTGGATGGTGGAAATCGAGAGGGGCAAGGCTTGAGGTTAGATTGGCGGAAGCACTTGAAATGAAAGTGATCACAATAGATAAGTTAATCGTTGGAGGTGAAACTGCATGATTCCAAATGCTAAGGAAATTGAGCAACGAGTGGTTGATAAACAAATTGCTTTTGAAGAGTCAGAAACGCTGGTGGATCTTAGATTTTGTTTCCTGATAAAGCCAGAAGCTGAAATGGCTCATGATGAATATGGGGACTCAGCAGAATGCTATACACAGATTAAGTTGGGAAATTGCAAAAAAGCACCAGAGACGCAGGATGACTACGATGCAATTCATAAGAAGCTGGCGGGCAACTTGGCCAAGCAGATTGGGTTAGACCCGGAATGGGTGGTACCAATCAGTGAAGAAGAATATGACGCTGAAATAGAGGGCGAAGAAGAGGATTACGAAGTGTAGAGGAGGTGGGAGCTGATGGCAAAGACAATAGAGCAAAAGGTAATTGAGCAGCTGGCAGGATATCGAGACATCATTGGCCGTCTCCGTGTCTTGGAAACGTACAGCGTAGGGAATGGCATTACGGTGTCCCGCTTGAACCAAGACGACCACCTGCAGGAGTTGCATGCAAAACTTCGACGTATGCCGAGCTACATGTACCTGTCAGCAAAGGAGCAGCGCCTGGAGGCGGCAGCGCATGCGTACCTGGAACGATATCCGACTGGCACCAAGGCGCAGCTGAAAGCCGTCCAAGCCTGTGAGCCGGTGGACGATGAGGACGGGACAATGCTAGAGGAGCTGCAGAGGAAGATTGTGAAGGTCATCGAGGCACGGACAGGCACACCGGTAGGCTTCGAAGCGATTCTGGCGCAGCTTGCTGAATATCAGGATCTGCTTGCTGAGAAGCAGCGGATTGATGACATACTGCAAATCATCAAAGAGCAAAAGCCAGAATATGAGGAACTGCTTCGCCTGAGCTTCATCGAAAGTTTACCTTGGGGGGAAGTGTTGCAGAGAATGCATCTAGCGAGAAGTGTGTACTACAGAATGCGACGTACTGCCTTAGCGCAATACGCAATCTTAGTTGGGTGGGAAAAAGTCGGGAAAAACGAGGGAAAAATACGGGAACATACGTGCTGAATTCCGTGTTAATATGGTAGTGTCAGAAGAATTATAAGTGTTGGTTCTTTCTCCTCTTCTCACATAGCCGTCTCCAAATGGAGGCGGCATTTTAGTTGCAGGATATGGCTTCCATTGTGTCGAAATATGATGATATGGAGGCGAGAGATATTATGACTAATGAAATCCAAACGATTACTAGTAAATATGAGTATGACAAGAGGTTAAGAAGATATTCTGATAAGCATTACTTTGGAGATGATAGCCACTACAGGAAAATAGTGAGTAAGAGAGACGTAGAGCTTTCGGAAAAACATATAACGACTATTCTGGACATGTACAAGAAGACTTTCCCACTTGTTAATGAAGACCTGACGGAGCTTGAGAAAGCAGTCGGAATATACGAGATATCAGTCAGGAGAGTTATAAATCTGTATGGTCGCTTTGATTTCGATTACTCTCCAGATGAACTTAACGAGTTAATAAATAAGGTTTTTTACTACCACGACCAAGTACAAGCATTTCTCCATCGAAAATTGATGCAGGATTAAGCACCCAAATACGGGTGCTTTTTTCTTTATCCAAAATCCCAAGCGCTTGCGAATTTGAGGTGATTACTATAGCTAACAAGATAGCAAAGCTGCAGCCGCCTGAGCGAAAACCACAGCAGCCTGATAAATATATCGGCTGTAGATGGGGACGATGGGAAGGCACGAAGCAATACTATATGTTCCCTAGATGCCTTAAAATAAGACTGAAGTTCTAGGAGGAATTATCTACCTGGTGTCGAAAGGTATATTATGACAAGGAGGGGATACCTAGTGGATAATAAATTGGCTAAAGGTATATTTGAATGGAAATCTATTTTAAAAGAAAATCTTAAGCATGATGAAGAACGAGTAGAAAATAAGCAGTCTGAACTCCGTCTAATGTGTGTCCAGTTTGAAATATTCAAGGACGCACATGATGAATTACCAGAAGCGGAGCGTTCTAGATTCTACAAAACCTACATTGAATCAATGGAACGGTCAATTGAGAGAACTGAGAACGAATTTAATGAACTGAAAAAGGAACATAGACTTCTCTCAAACAGCATTAATGCCGTTCTTGAATCTATAGAGTCAAAGTATCCTAATTTGGATATTTCAGACCCTTTTGAGGAGAAACCTCTCGACACATCAAGTGTTATTCTGTAAAAACAAAGCCGCTAGTGATTAGCGGCTTTTTCTATTCCCTAGAAGGAGTTGATAACATGGCAGGAGGAAGGAAAAACAAGTACCAGTCTCACGTTGAACCCAAGCTCCTGCTTGTAGAAGCATGGGCGCGTGACGGGGTTATAGATGAGGATATCGCCAAAAAACTTGGTGTGGCATATTCGACTTTTCGGGAGTATGTCAAAAAGTATTCGGCATTATCGGCAGCCTTAAAAAAGGGCAAGGAAGTAGCGGACGTTGAGGTTGAAAATGCGCTGTTTAAGCGTGCAACTGGCTATCAGTATGATGAGGTGACCCGAGAAGCCGATAGGCAGATCGATCCAGAAACAGGCGAGTGGATAAACGTTATGGTCGAGACTAAACGAGTCACGAAGGAAGTACAACCAGACGTTACGGCACAAATATTCTGGTTGAAGAACCGTAGACCTGATAAGTGGCGCGATAAGCAGGAGATTGGACATAGTGGCAACGTGGAAGTCAATAACCCGCTTCAGGGCTTAACCACCGATGAGCTCAGGAAGTTGATACGAGATGGTTGATATAGAGACGATCAAGCTTTACGCCAAGATCGAACTGGCACGGCGTGAATTCTTCGGATTTTGCCAGGCAATGGCTCCTGACTTCTACAAGGACGATAGACAGTATCTGAATGACTTGTGCAATGAGATGCAAGACTTCTATCAGTCAGATGACGACATATTGATCGTCAATGAGCCGCCACGGCATGGCAAGTCCAGAACGGCATCCATGTTCGCCCAGTGGGTATTCGGACAGGATCCATCAGCAAAAATCATGACTGGCTCCTATAACGAAACGCTGTCCACGACGTTCTCCAAGGCTGTCCGAAATGGCATAAGCACAGCCAAGGCCGACCCTACAGTAATCGTATATAGCGACATTTTCCCGCATACCCGGATTGCAAAGGGTGACGCTGCCATGAACCTGTGGAGCCTTGAGGGTGGTTATAACAACTATCTGGCAACGTCTCCTACGGGTACAGCAACAGGCTTCGGGGCGAGTATTTTGATCATAGACGACCTTATCAAGAATGCCGAAGAAGCCAACAATGAGGCCACGCTGGAGAAGCATTGGGACTGGTTTACGAACACCATGCTTTCCCGCTTAGAGGAAGGCGGCAAAATCATCATCATCATGACCCGTTGGGCAACTGGTGACCTGGCAGGCCGTGCGCTTGAGCATTTCAAAGAGGAACGTAAGAAAGTTCGTCACTTGAGCATGAAGGCGCTGCAGGACGATGGGACGATGCTCTGTGAGGAAGTGCTAAGCCGAGAGTCGTATGACATGAAGGTACGAGCCATGGGAGCCGACATAGCCAGCGCCAACTACCAGCAGGAGCCCATTGACATTAAAGGTCGCTTGTACAGCTCGTTCAAGACCTATGAGCAGTTGCCGGTTGATAGCCACGGTGAAGCGTTGTTCACTGGCATTTACTCCTATTGTGACAGTGCCGATCAGGGATCAGATTACCTTTGCAACATCATCTGGGGTGCATATCAGAAAGAGGCGTACGTCCTGGATGTCATATATACCAAGGAACCAATGGAGATCACAGAGCCCGCAGTCGCGAAGGCTCTTTTTGCGTTCCAGGTCAATAAAGAAAGAATTGAGTCCAACAGTGGTGGCCGATCATTTGCGCGGAATGTGAAGCGAATCCTGGAGGTGGATTTGAAGAGCAACCGAACAGATGTGAGCTGGTTCCACCAATCGAAGAACAAGGTTGCACGTATAACGTCCAACGCCACTTGGGTTATGAATCATGTTTACTACCCAGTCAATTGGCGTGATCGATGGCCGGAGTACCACAAGGCCATGACAAGCTACCAGCGTGAGGGCGCGAACAAGAATGATGATGCGCCGGATGCTACAACGGGCATCGCAGAAACAATGTACCTGTTAGGAGGGTAGGAATGGGGTGGTTTAAGAACATGATCATGAAGATGCTGAGGATCCAGCCAGCGCAGGATAACAAAATCATAACGATCAAGGAGCCGTTCAGCTATGAAACGAATGTGCTGCGGAACCGGCTCTGGTATCGCGGGGATCCGAGCGAATTAGACCAGTTTTACAAGCAGACGGCATCCGATAGTGTAAGTAAGTCGCGCTTCTGGGCAGCTGTTCCGTCCGATGATCTGGCTATTAGGAAGATCCATTCAGGGCTTCCAGCAATGATTGCTGAGCGCCTGTCTGATATCGTCGTGGCTGATATGGACGGCATAGAGCTGGAGAACGAGGAGCAGACGGACTTATGGAATGAGATAGCCAAGGATAACGACTTCGACGAGTTGGTGGGCGAATCTATCATCGAGACGCTTGTAGCTGGTGACGGGGCGTTCAAAATTACACTGGATACTGAAATTACCGAGTATCCGATCATCGAGTTTTATTCGGGGGATCAGGTCAGCTATAAGCGTGATCGTGGACGGCTTCAGGAAGTCATCTTCTACACCGATTACCGCTTTAAGGATAAGGACTATCGCCTTGAGGAGACATTTGGGCGCGGGTACGTTCGGTGCCGATTGCTGAATGCCGATGGTAAAGAGGTTCCGCTATCCTCGATACCGGATACCGCTGAGTTGGCCTCTGAGATTACGTTTGACGGCGACTTCATCATGGCCGTACCGCTTGCGTTCTTCCGGAGTAAGAAGTGGAAGGGCCGAGGCAAGTCCATTTTCGACTCGAAAGCTGACAGCTTCGATGCTCTCGACGAGGTCATAAGCCAATGGGTGGATGCTATACGTGCCGGGCGGGTACAGAAGTACATTCCTGAGGACTTGATCCCTAAGAATCCACAGAATGGGGCTCTGATGAAGCCTAACCCGTTTGATAATCAGTTCATTCGCATCGGCAGCGTAATGGCCGAGGATGCAAAAGGTCAGATCGATATGGTACAGCCCGCTATTCTATTTGAGGCGTTCGTGGCCAGCTATGCAAGCGCCCTGGACATGTGTTTGCAGGGCATTATTAGCCCATCTACACTTGGCATCGATCTCAAGAAGCTAGACAATGCTGAGGCGCAGCGCGAGAAGGAAAAGGCCACGCTTTACACCCGTGGCAAGATCATCGAACGGCTGAATGAGGTCATTCCTCAGCTAGTCGATACGGTGCTAAAGGTATATGACACGATGAATAATCGAACAGCTGGCGATTACGAAGCCAGCGTTGCGTTCGGGGAGTATGCCAGCCCGAGCTTTGACAGCGTTGTAGAGACGATCGGAAAGGCGAAGACATACGGCATCATGTCAATTGAACAAGTAGTCGAAGAGCTATATGGAGATTCTTGGACCGATGAAGAAAAGGACGAAGAGGTCATGCGGCTGAAAGTAGAGCAGGGATTGACGTCGATGGATGAGCCGCAAGTCGGTGAGAATGACGAACCACCTGAAACGGTACCCCCTGAATCTGGTGAGGTGGAATGAGCGAGCACAAAAGCCCATATGATATTGGTCGCATCTTTACCGAGATGACTTTGAACCTGATCGCTTCCTTAAAACGGAACTTGTCCAGGCACAAGCGAGAAGAGGAAAAGGTAGGATTTAAGTTTGACCAGTGGCAGCTTGCGAAGCTGCGGAACATCAAGGACTACCGGAAAGCAAACAAACAGATTACTGATCAAGCATTTAAAGAGGCAGATAAACTGGTTGATGAGGTGTTGCGGGATAGTTTTAATACGGGTGAGCAGATTGTTGAGCAGGTTGTCAAAAAAACTGTTTCTGGTGAAATCAGCTTACCTGAAGACTTTAAACCTCCGAAACCAGTTGAACCGGAAGCTGTGAATACAGTGAAGCCATCACCAAGTAATACTCCACAGCCGAAGCCAGTTCTACCGAAAGCATCACCGGAGACTGAATTCTTCAGGATGAATGAAAAGAAGTTGACGGTGCTGCAAGACAGCGTAAAAGGTGACCTGAAGAAAGCGCAGCATGGTGTACTACGTCAGATGGATGATGTGTACAGGCAGGTCATATACAAAGCAGAGATGCATATGACTGCCGGGGCTAAGTCACTTAATCAGGCGATTGATTTGGCTACGAAGGAGTTTCTGGAGAAAGGAATCGACTGTATCACCTATTCGAATGGTCGTCGCGTCACGATATCAGCCTACGCTGAAATGGCGCTTCGGACAGCATCGCAGCGCGCTACGTTTCTGGGGGAGGGCAAAAAGCGGAATGAATGGGGGATTTATACGGTTATTATGTCGGCTCATAATAACTGTTCAGAGCCGTGTATGCCGTACCAAGGAACTGTGATGATCGATGATATATATACAATGATTGGTAAAGAACAAGCACTGCAGCTAGCTAAGGAGACCGGCTATGTGTTGTTGTCCGAGGCGATGAAGAATAATGCCTTTCATCCTTATTGCCGTCATACTTTAGCTACATACATTCCAGGTATCACTCAGATGCCAGCCCCTGTGGACGAGAAGATGGCCAAACTTAACTATCAAGCCGAACAGCGGCAGCGCTACATGGAGCGTCAGATCAGGAGATACAAGCGGCTTCGCGAGGGCTCACTGGATGAAGATAATCGTAAAAAGTACAGTGCAAAGGTGCAGGAATGGACTAACCATCTAAAGCAGCACCTAGAGGACAATCCTCAGCTGCGTAGGGATCGATACCGAGAGTAGATATGAACAACCAGACACCTGAGAGGGTGTTTTTATTTTGCCCTGTCGTATGGCTCTAAACTAGGCGTGCTCAGACCGGAGCATAACGGCACGCTCCCATAGCTGGAGAGCAGCTATAAAAATCTATGGAGGATGATGATATATGGATTGGTTGAAGGAGCTTTTGAAGAAGTTGGACGTCGAAGAATCCAAAATTGATGGAATCGTTGCAGAGGTTAGCAAAGAGCTGCCGAAGTACACCGTTCCGAAGGACAAATATAACGAGCTGTCAGAAGCGAAGAAGAAGGCCGAAAAGGACGTTACTGATCGTGACAAGCAGATTGAGGAACTTGGAAAGACTGCCGGCCTGTCCGAGGACTTGAAAAAGCAGATTGAAACATTGACTGCAGCCAATAAAGAAGCTGCCGAAAAGCACGCTGCTGAACTAAAGGAGATCACACTTACTAACGCTATTTCGGCCGCACTCAACGGTAAGGTACACAATGAAAAGGTTGTAACTGGACTGATTAATAGAGAAAAGTTGGTCGTAGGGGATGATGGCAAGATTGTAGGACTAGAGGAACAGCTTTCGAAACTAAAAACCTCTGATGCGTATCTGTTCAAGTCGGATGACACCCAACAGCAGCAGACGCCTCCGGGATTCCGTGTAGGTGGTGGCGGCAACCCGAACCCACCGGCTGCAACGGCTTCTCTCAAGGATGCAATAGCAGCCCATTTCCAAAAATAATAATTAGGAGTGATTCATAATGGCAGTAACACTGAGTGAAGCAAAGAAAAACGTTCAAGATGCGTTGACTATGGGCGTGATTGATGAATTCCGTAAGAATAATTTCCTGTTGGAGAATCTGACGTTTGACGACGCTGTTTCTCCAACAGGTGGCGGTGCAACACTGACATACGGCTACACACGCCTTATCACTCAACCAACAGCTGCTTTTCGTGCCGTTAACGAAGAGTACACACCGCAGGAAGTTACCAAGCAGCGGCATAACGTGGATCTGAAGATCTTCGGTGGCACATTCCAAATTGACCGAATCATCGCTGGAATGGGCGGCATTGTGTCAGAGGTGCAACTGCAATTGGAACAGAAGGTAAAGGCTGCACAGGCACTGTTTAACGACACGGTAATTAACGGAGACTCCGCAGTAGAAGCGAAGGCATTTGATGGATTAGAAAAGGCCCTGACAGGTTCTAGCACGGAGTATCTTCCAACAGATGCCATTGACTTATCAACATCCGAAGCAGTGGATAAGAACTATAAAGTGTTTTTGGATCAATTGGATGAGTTCCTCATGGGGCTAGACGGAACACCTTCTGGCATCTTGGGTAACTTGAAACTGATCGCAAAAATTCGCGCATGTGCCCGCCGCGCTGGTATGTATACGATCTCGCGTGATGAGTTTGGCCGTCAAGTTGAAAAGTACAATGAGACGCCGCTTGTTGACCTTGGAGCAAAAACCGGTACTAATGATCCTGTTGTTGGAACGAAATCGTCAGGGGAAACTTCGTTGTTCGCTGTGCGTTTAGGCTTGGATGGTTTCCATGGAGTTTCGATGGCTGGACAACCGCCTGTTCGCACATGGCTGCCTGATTATACGACATCTGGAGCCGTAAAGACTGGTGAGGTTGAGATGGTTGCTGCTGTTGCACTAAAAGCAACAAAGGCTGCGGGTGTCATGCGCAAGATCAAAGTATCGTAAGGAGGGATGAGAAACATGGCCAAAGTAATTGCACCGAACAAAGAATACACCGGTATTTCTGCTGGTGTAACGTTCGCTAACGGGGTTGGAGAAACGGAAAACCCTCACCTTCTCGAATGGTTCGAGTCAAAAGGGTATGAGGTTGAAAAGGAGCCTGTAACTGAAGAGGATAATCAACCTGGCGTTTCACCTTCTCCTGAATCCAGTGTACCTCCAGGCGAGGGAGAACAAACAGAGGCTGCTGAAAAGCCATCGAAGAGCGCAAAAGCCGGGAAGTAGGTGATCGTATGACCTATGCAACGGCAGATGATTACGATCGGCATGGCGACGGCTTGATTCCTTCTGATAAGTTGGAGAAAGCACTGGATCGAGCATCCGATCAGATCGATCGGCTAACATTTAATCGCATTGTGGCGTGTGGGTTCGATAACCTCACGTCTTTTCAACGCATCAATGTGACCAAGGCCGTTTGCCAGCAGGCGGATTTTGTATTTAAGTATGGTGATTATCTTACCATGCCCTTGTCTGGCTACAGTGCTGGTAGCACCAGCATGACGTTCAAAGCAACTACTGGTGCCGGTGGAGTACAGACTACGGAAGTAGTGCTTGATCTGCTCATGCCGACTGGGCTGACGAATAGGGGGCTGTGCTGATGAAATTCCCGTTCCCAAGGTGGAACCAGGTCACGCCGGTCAAAGTGTATCAAACAGAACTAAGTGAAGACGGTGAGCCTGTCGAGGAGATAATCTTCGATGGGCTCTGTTGTTATGATGAGAAGTCCAGGCAAGTGCTTAATGCAGAGCGGCGGCTGGTTCAACTTTCGGGCCTGATAATCATCGAGGGGGATATTAACCCAAGCAAGAAAATTGAGGGCTACGTGCTGATTGGAACAGATCAAAAGAACATCTACCAAACGAAGCGGCCGCGTAATCCAGACGGTAGCGTGTTCAGTACAGAACTGGAGTTGAGCTGATGAAGGTAACCACAAGGGTCACACTCAACCAGGCAGCTCTAAATAATTTAGATAAGATCCAGCAGCAGGCGATTGAAATGACGGCGGAAGCTGTCAAGTCGGATATCGTGACTTCTGCAGTCGTCCCGAAGCAAACAGGGGAACTGGAGCGTAGCGGACATGTGTTAGTAGAGCAGGGAACGGCAAGGGTCATTTTCGATACCCCGTATGCTCGTCGTTTGTACTGGCACCCAGAATACAATTTTAGGACCGACAAAAATACTAATGCGCAGGGTAAATGGATGGAGCCATATTTAAGCGGTGACAAGAAGGAGTTTGTCGTAAAGTCATACGGTACGTTCTTTAAGATGGCAGCGAAGGGGCTGATCAAATGATGACGTTGGCCGAAGTAAGAGATTGGCTCAAAACACAGATTGACTGTCCTCAATGGTATATAGGGGAGATAGATGGTAACAAACAGCAATGTATTGGCCTCTACAATACGACTGGGGCGCCCGTTCGTATTGCTGTGGGGGGATTGGCAGCGACAGGCTATCAGGTCAAAGCAGTATCAATCCTTGTTCATTGGGGCAAGAACGCGAACGTAGCAGAACAGAAAGCGCAGGAAGTATACGCCACCCTATTCGGTCAGACAGCAGAAATCGGTGGGAAGAGAGTCGCCATGTTTAAGATGCCACAGCCTGAACCAATCAGTGTTGGAACAGATAGTGAAGGCGTGTACGAATATGTGATTGAAACGCACATTTATTATGAAAGGTAAGGTGAGAACATGGCTGCAGTAACAAGCGGAGTATTCCCGGTATTTGATATTAAGTTTAAGATCGGTACCAAAGGCAGGGCATCTACAGCGAAAGAGATGGTGCTGATCAAGGAGATGGAGACGTTTAGTATTGCCATCGATACGAATGTTGAAGAATGGACTCCAATGGAGACAGAAGGGTGGACACGGCGTCTTGCCACGGGGAAAGGGTTTAGTATTACTCTAAATGGCAAGCGACATGTGGGCGATCCCGGGAATGATTATATCGCCAATACGGCTTGGAAGTCAGGACTTGATTGCTCCAGCAAAGCGGAGATCGAATTTCCAG
The DNA here is from genome assembly GCF_001894745.1 of Paenibacillus sp. NAIST15-1. Lineage (GTDB taxonomy): Bacteria > Bacillota > Bacilli > Paenibacillales > Paenibacillaceae > Paenibacillus_B > Paenibacillus_B suaedae. Next base: position 86,201 of record NZ_BBYF01000006.1, on the reverse strand, counting down.
ACGGCAGCAAGTTGGAATTTGATTGCATTGTGAGTGTATCAGCTCCTAACGGTGGTGACAGTACGACTGTATCTGCATTGGAATGCGAACTTCAATCAGACGGCAAACCAAACTATACACCAGCTCCTACTACTCCTTAAACGGCGGTCGCTTAAGCGGATGTGTCTATTTAATTTCGAGAGGATGATTGAATTTGGCAAAGACAATTGATATTACAGGTAAATTGACCAATGAGCGCCCGGTGCTGAAATTGGGTGAAGGTAAGGAATACCCGATTGATAACCGTAAGAATACAGTTTTAACAATTCAGGCTAAGATGAACGAAGCTGGTGATGGTGCAGCATACCTGGACGAAGTGCTTGAACTTGCACTTGGGAAGGAAGTCGTGGCGGAGATTAATGAATCAGATATCTCCTTCGCTGATTTTCAAATAGTCTTCGTGGCTGCCCTTGCCGGTGCACTCGGAGAAGAATTCGAGGTTGTTGAGGCTCGATTTCTCGCGGCCAAGCACGAAGCCTAATACCTGGTATGACCTGTACGAGGATTGGCCCCTCATTGAGGCATCCATTGCCGCACAGTACGGCATTCGCTTGCGTGCTGAGCCGGATATGACTTGGGATGAATTTTGTACACTGCTTGCTGGGATCATGCCAGAGACGCCACTAGGTCAGATCGTATCGATTCGAAGTGAAAATGATAGAGAAAAGTTGAAGAATTTCAGTACGGAGCAGCATCGAATTCGCAACGAGTGGCGGGTACGGGGAATGAATCAAGTCAAATGGTCTGATGAAGAGAAGGCCAAAGCCGTACAGGAATTCCAAAATATAATAATGCAAGCATTCGGATAAGGCGCCATCACTGGCGTCTTTTTGTTTGTCCGGCAAGGGGGTGAACGAGTGTCGGATGAAGTTGGAAAGGTCAGTCTTGGCCTAGAGCTGGTAGGCGGTAACGATCTTACTAAGCAGATCACAGCGGCAGCTGGGGAGATCGGACAGCAGCTTACTAAATCCCTGCAAAGCACTTTTGGCGGCTTTAGCCTTAATGGGTTTGCGGCTAATATATCCCAGACGCTGAAGTCTACTACTGAAACGGCAATGAAGGGAATTGCCGATGGTATGGAGCAATCCGTAGCTGCCGTTGAGGGTCGCCTAGTAAAGTCTATCGATACGGCAAGCCAGGCCATGAAGCAGTCCATAGAGGAAAACAAAACGGCAGCGGAACAAGCGATCGACAGCATATCTGGAAAGCTGTCTGGCTTAAAAGGGCCTAAGTTTCTAGAGAAATTAAAGCTTTCAGGTGACATAACAGCTGGTGCACAGGCGGCTTGCTGTTGTAGTGATGGTTCTAGTAGCAATTCAGGTAGTGATTCAGGTAAACGAACAAAGGCTAAGACAAAAGCGTCTCCTGAACCCTTTGATTCTGACGCTGCCACGGCAGAAGTAGAACATCTCACAAAGGTGCTGGATAACACTAACGCCAAGCTGGAGCTGCAGCACCAAAAGCTGGCTGATTTAAAAGAATCTTACGAGAACACTTTTAACGATGCTGCAAAAAGTAAGCTGCAAGAAAAGATACTCAACACGGAATCCACTATTTTGCGACTGAGCAAACAATCAGATGATACGGCTGCGAAAATATGGAAACTAGATGACGCAATACAGCAGGCTGCGACAGCTACCCAACAAATGGGACAAGTCGCAAAACAGGCAGCAGCTAGTAACCAGCAAGCAGCCCAAGCATCGAATCAGGTTGCAGTAGCATCACAACAAGCAGGGCAAGCAACGGGTCAAGCAGCACAGCAGTCTAATCGGGCGAACAAATCTACAAACAAGCTGACCAGCAACTTGCATAATGCGGCCAGAGCAGCAGCGGGGGCCGGAACATCTTTCAACACGGCTGGCCGGGATTCCGGTAAGATGGGTAACCAGTTTACGGCAGCGTTCTCCCGTATTTTAAAGCAGGTCTTTGTGTTCTCAGTCCTATATAGGGCAGTCCATGACTTTAATTCCTATCTGGGTGCTTCGCTCAAAACAAACGCCGAATACGCGGCCAGCCTGAACGCGATACAGACAAATTTACGCGTAGCTTTCCAGCCAATCTATGAGGCTATTCTGCCAGCAATCAATGCCTTGATGTCGTTCCTAGCGAGGGCCACGGCCTACATAGCGGCGTTTATATCGGCGCTCTTCGGTAAGACATACAAACAGTCATATGACGCGGCCAAGGGGATTGAAACGGCTAAGAAAGCCATGGAGGGCTACGGCAAGAAAGCAAAGAAAGCAGATAAGGATGCCAAGGGGGCACTTGCTAGCTTCGATGAATTAAACACCTTGGATTTCAGTAAGAAAGACGATTCACCTGATGCCGGTGGTGGAAAAGACTTTGAGATGAAGATGCCTGAAATGGATATCGACAGTATCCAAACTCAGATGGACAAACTGGCCGCTGACGTTAAAGCCGCTTTTGATGGGGCTTGGCAAGGGGTGAAGTCCGGATGGGATTGGCTGGTGTCAACGTTCGGCCCAAGTTTTCAAATTGCGTGGGGAGAGATATCCCCGGTGTTGGATCGCGGGAAAGAACAGTTCAGAAAGATGTTTAATGACGTCTTGACTTTAGGTGAACCACTGAAGAACTGGATCCATAATGGGCTGATCCCATTTTGGCAGAAGGGCATAGAGCTCGCTGGGCATGTACTGGCGGGTTTAGGTGATAGCGCACTTAATGTTGTTGAGACTCTTTGGGATTCTGTCTTTCCAATCCTATCTAAGTTTGTTAGTGAGGGGCTTCCAATGCTGACCGATTTCATGATGGGTGCGCAGGATATATTCAGAAGACTATTTGATGTTGCTAAGCAGATTTTCGACGACATTTGGCGCGGAGCCGTTGGCCCGGCCATGAAGTTAATATCAAAGGTTGTCCAGGATACTCTTGACATCATTTTCAAATGGTGGGGAGAATGGGGCAAAAAGATTATCGGCGGACTTAAGGACACATTAGATGGAATTAAGAAGTTATGGGATAGCCTATGGAATGGGTTCCTCAAGCCTTTCGTAACCAGTATGTTAAACATGCTGACTCAGCTATGGGATAAGCATCTGAAGGGCCTTGTCAAGGAAGTTCTGGATTTTGTCGGCAAGCTTGCTTCAGCTGCACTCGATATTCTCAATAAGTTCATCCTGCCAATCGTAAATTGGTTAGTGCAGAAGCTGGGACCTATCTTTGCGGAAATATTCAACGGCATCTTAATTGTTATCGGTACGGCACTAGGCGGAATTGTAGACGCAGCTAGGGGGATTATTAAAGCGCTCGGTGGCATTATTGATTTTATCGCCGGTGTGTTTACGGGTGATTGGAAGCGTGCATGGGAAGGAATCAAGACATTCTGTGGCGGCATTTTCGATGGTATCGTCGGCCTATTCAAGGGCGCGGTCAACATGATCATTGATGCGTTTAACTGGATGTTGCGGCAGGTCAATAAGCTCAGTTTCGACATCCCTGATTTCCTGGGAGGCGGGACGTTCGGTATTAAGGTTCCAGAGATTCCACGCCTTGCTAAGGGTGGGCTAGCATATGGCCCAACGCTTGCAATGGTCGGAGACAACCGAGGAGCTTCTGTTGACCCAGAAGTAGTGAGCCCGTTAAGCAAGTTACAGGACATGATCGGAGCGAACAACCAGCCGGTTGTGGACGCACTAATGATGATCCTTGATGCTTTAAGATCCGGAGATAAACATACAGTGCTTCAGATTGGAGAAACAGAGTTCGGGAGATTAGCTATCAAAACTATTAATAGCGCCAATCGGCAAGCAGGTCGCAACTTACTACTCATATAAAATCCAAAGCGACTAACGAAGTTGGAAAGGAGGACTATGTATGCAATTGAAAATCAATGGGCAGGACATTGCAGCCTACCCATCCCAGTTCACTGTGACGACACTTGATCTTGATGACGGGGAATCTTCCGTCCGGACTGCAGACGGTACACTCAAACGTGATCGTATAGCGGTCAAACGACAGATTGAAATGACATGGGGGCAGTTACCATGGGCAACGGTATCTGCGCTCTTACGGTCTATGGAAAATGTATTTTTTCCAGTAACCTATCCCGATCCTATGACAGGTAAGTATGAGACAAAGACTTTTTACGTAGGTAACCGCCCAACCCCTTTTGCTGTCTCTAAGGGCTCAGAGATTATGTGGAATGGGCTGAAGCTGACCTTAACAGAGAGGTGATTTGATTGTATCCAATATCGCCACTCTACACTGATTATCTACGGCGCCCGGATCGGGAATTTATAGTCAAGGCAACTGTGGGGAATGAGGAATATGACAATACCAGAATCGTAGATTTTTCAATTGAAAACAGCCTGAGCCTGTCAGATGGTTTTGAATTAGGTACGGCAATCCCCAGTAAGCTCACTATTAAGTTACGCACGAATGAGATTGTTAAGCCGAATGCTCGAATCGTACCCTATCTGTCTTTGTCCATGGCGGGGATGACCTGGCTGCAGGCACAGTATCCATGGAATGACATGGACATTAATTGGAACGGCTCCAGTACAAATTGGCTGCCCCTAGGGGAGTTCTTTGTAGATTCGAGAGAAAGAGTCAATGACGTTTGGACTTATGTCTGCTATGACAAACTAGTTTTCGCAGACGTGGCCTACATATCGTCCCTGACCTATCCGGCAACGCATAAGGCGGTCTTTGACGAGATCTGTGCGCGGCTAGGCTGGATCTATGACAACACTGTGGTGATTAATCCTTCCTATAAGATTCAGGTAGGGCCTGCAGGTTATAGCATGCGTCAGGTGCTTGCCTACATTGCTGCGGCCAATAGTGCAAGCATCTACATTGACAAAGCCGGTACATTAAAGTTCAAGAGGTTCACGGCGGCAGAAGAGCCTGTCTTTGCGATGACCACAGCAGATTATTTCACGGCCAAACAGGCTAATCCGGTCAAGACATATACCAGAATAGTGGCCACGTACAACACAGAGGATGATTTGTATTATGAAGCCGGTAGTGGCGATGAAAATCACACCCTGTATATCGAAAACCCGTTTGTGACGCAGAGTATGGTTAATGATCTGCTTGCCACGTTGAGCGGTTTTTCTTATTTACCGTTGACTATGAATGCCCGTGGTTACCCTCAACTTGAACAAGGCGATATCATTGCTTTTGAACAGCAGGAGGGAGCTACCTGGGATGAGACGGTTTCCACATGGCAGGATACTCACATCCCGTGGGATGGAATTGTCCGGTACAAGTCGATCATCTTACACCAGGTATTTAGTTTTGCCGGCGGGTTGAGAATGTCGCTCGAAGCTCCGTCAGTGTCGGCGCAGCAGTCAGAATTTGTCGTAGAGGGGTCATTATCACAGCAAGTGAATAAGCTGGACAAGACGTCAGTTAAAGAGGGAAAGAACTATTTTGGTGCGACCATCACGCGAACTGATGGGCTCATCATCGAGAGAGAGGATCATCGTTCGAAAGTGATTCTCAATTCGGATAAGCTCTCATTCCAGGCTAACGGACAAGACAAAATATACTTCGATCCTTGGGCTGGAAGATACAAGTTTAATGGTACGTTAGAGGCGACTGACGGCATATTCAGTGGCAACCTACAGGCTGCAGGTGGAACGTTTACCGGCACTCTTCGTGGAGTTGATGGAGACTTCAGCGGCGAGCTGCGAGCAGCACGGGGGACTTTTGCTGGCGACCTGCAGGCCGCTGGCGGAACATTTACTGGTACACTCCGTGGGGTAGATGGGGACTTCAGCGGAACCATAACCGCCTCTACTATAAACGGTGGCACGATTAACGGAACAACCATTATCGGCTCTTCGATAAAGACAGCTGTATCTGGCGGAAGAATCGAGCTTTCCCCAGATGGGTTTTTATTCTATGACAACAATGGTAGGCAGAGAGTGAAGCTTGGATGGAATTCACAAGCAGATATCTCGGGCCACACATATTACAACACGTCTGGTTCGCCAATGGGGATTGTATATGCTATCACTGAGGAAATGCATGTCATTGGTAACCGTGACTTACGTCTCGGTGCAAGTGGAACGATTTATTTACAGGGGCCCGTAAACTTCAATTCTTCAGTATCGGGGCTAAGGTTGGGTATCAGTGAAATAATTGGACTACGAGACAAACTGGATTCATTGCAGTCACAACTCGATAATCTTCAGCGCTTATTTAATAACCATACGCATTCATTGTATTTGCCTAGCCACAACCATGGTAATAAAGATAACCAAAACTGGGGGGGCCAATCATTTACTACTACATCTCCGAAGTGATAATATGTAGGTAAATATTGTTACGGAGGTTTTGCTCTATGAAAAAATGGATGTATCTAGTAAGTGGTGTTGTTATCGGTGCTCTGGTAACAACCGCAGGCAGCGCATTTGCTGATCAAATCAAATCGCTTGTGGGCGAGAAGGTGACTGGAGAATACACTGTAGTTGTCAATGGTAAGGCATTGCAAGATAAAGGTGCTGTGATCAATGGGAGAACCAATGTTCCAGTACGTGGTGTGTCGCAAGCGTTAGGAGCTGATATCAGAGTGGAAGGTAAAAAAATAATTGTGACATCTAAACAAGCTGTAAATGCTTCGGTTGGAGGTTCAACTAAAGCTGATACAAATGGGAATAAATATATGGCGGATTCTAAAGAGAGCCTAGAAGTTTTAAGAGATAGTATAAAGAAAAATAGAATCAAGCCTGCTGTTGAGGAACGTCAAAGCATTGTCGAAGAGATTGAGACCTTGAAAAAATCGCAGGAGAAATCAGGGGAGGAAGCACCCGTACTCGTAGTAATGGAAAAACAACTCGATGAGTATGATGCAATCATCGCAAGAGCAAACGAAGACCTTCGTCTTGTCGAGGAAGCTTTAGCAGCAAAGAAATAACCAAATACCAATTATTCAGGTCTCGCTAATAGCGGGGCCTTTTTGTTTGGAAGGAGGCATTTATGGCACAAGTACAACCTATCATTCGCATTGAGTTGGATCCAACCCAGCCCGTGCCCGAGATATGCGCTGTCATCATGGCCGTGACTCCATACCATCCTGGGCAAGAGAAAGCAATATTGCTGGGTGTTCAGGAAGCCATCGAGAAACGGCTAAAGCAATTGAGCAAGAAAGGAGATGAGGCTAGTGGCAAATAAGTATTGCAACCTTGTTGGTACGAAGAAGATAAGTGAGGACTTCAACAACATCAATATCGGTTTTGATAAGGTGCAGCAGGACATGGACACAAAGGGTACACCTGCAGACGCTCAAGTCAAAGCTGATGCTGCTAGGGATGCTGCCATCGCGGCAGCTGCAGCAGCTCTGACAGCGCACAAAGAGCGTGGAGCTGATGAGCATCCTACGGCTAAGGGGAACGCAGCAGGTTTTATGTCAGCGTCAGATTACACGAAGCTGAATGCAAGCACGCCTGCAGCCACTCCGGGGGCACTCGCTCAGCGCGATGCTGCTGGCCGAATGAAAGCAGCTGCTCCAGATTCTGCTGACGATGTGGCTCGGAAGGCTGAGGTAGATGCTGTTCAGGCCGACCTAGATGATCACAAGGCTGATAAGGTTGTCCACGTTACTCAAGATGATCACGATAAGCTCGGCAGCATCGAGGAGGGCGCTGAAGTCAACCAGCTTGCTTTTTCGAAGGTCAATGATGTGTCTGCCAAAAGTAAAAGCGACTCACTCAAAATTAAAGGCGGCATCGGTATTACCGTTACTTCTAATCCTGATACCAATGAAGTGACGGTGACAGCGACAGGGGATGCGACGCCAGGTAAGCATGCGGAAACACACCTTCCTGGTGGCACGGATGTAATACCGTTTGCCACGGTATCTGTTGGTGGGTTGATGTCGGAGCAGGATAAGAAAGACATCGAACAGTTGAAGACTCAGCAGGGGCAGACTGCAAATAAACTGGACGACCATTTAAAAAGTACAGCAGCCCATGCCGCAGCAGCTATAGCGGTTGATGATCCTGAGTTTACTGACAAGAACGTGCTTGGAGTGCTGAAGTATTTAAAGTCGCTTGCCAATAGCATAAAAACCAAGGTCGCCGCCGCTATTGGATCCCCAGCTAGAGGGGGAGATTCGGGCGACCAACTAGCACAAAAGGTTAATGATGCTAAAGCGGTGGGGGCATCAAATTTGGTAGCAAAGGGGGTCTCTGCTACGGCGACAGAATCGCTGGCTACCTTGTTCGGTAAAATCAGTAACATCATAAAGGGTTCGGGGAATGCACAGCCTCCGGAAGTGCTAACCGGTAAGACGTTTACCAACGATGGTGGCGTGCCATTAACAGGTACAATGCCGTTTCGCTCTGCTGAAAATGTCCACATGCCTAGCACCGCGCATACGGTTTGGGCAGGCGATAGGGTATTTTTACAACCGCCATTCGGATACTACGACGGAGCGTCGTGGGTAACGGCTCCAGCGCCGCACCTGAAGCCAGAGAACATTTTAAAGGAGGCAAATATACTAGGTGTTCAAGGAACGGCTCAAAAGGCCGCAGGAACAACGAATCTCGCCCCGAATTTTTGGTCGTCCATCAATTACAATAGGATTGTGCAAGGGAGATATTATTTTCGTGACGGCCTAATTTACAGCGGTTTTACGGAGAGTGTAGAAAATTACAATACTAGATACGGTCTACGGAAAGTAGATTACAACGGCACTATCGTGTATGAGCGCGAGTACGGAAGGGGCAGTCTAGATATTAGGGGATTTATGATGGGCGCAATCGCAGCCCCTAATCTAATGGCAGTCATCAAAGGTTGGGAAGAAATATTGGTGTACGATGACAATGGAAATTTGACACATCGAATTCCCCATAAAAATTTAAACCTAACCGATGTATCTGACATGATACGGGCACGCGGAAATGTATATTATTTCGAAGCGCGAAACGGGAATCTGCATGATTCCAGCGGGACAATCGTAGCTTCATTTGGACAATACACACAATCTGCAAATTCATACGCAGCGTATTTTGTTGACGAAAATACACTTGTACGGGATGGATACGGCGGATCAGGTACAATGCGATGGAATGGAAGTCAATGGGTAGCGGACACACGACATTTTGATGCGGCTCATATGGCCTTGTATTTGGCTGCACTAGCAGCGCGATAAGGAGAGGATTAAATGCAAGGATTAAGAATAACAAATATTTTTTCAGAGTATGAAGGCGATGTTGATTACAAGGGTCTGAACATAAAAAAGTTCGTCCCAGGTAGTCAAATTTATCCGACTGGTGAACAGGTATGTTATGTCATCACGAACGAGGAGAATATTCCAGAGCATGCCGACATTCTGCGAATCACAACCGACGAGTACGAAGCAGCGCGCGAAAAGTACATTGTTAATCCAGTTCGCCCACCGTCGCCGGAACAACAGCAGATAGACGCGTTACAGGCTACAGTTCTTGGCCTGATGGCACAAATTGCAGGAGGTGATGCTAAGTGAAGAGCCTGTATTATGACTTTTTAGTAGACTGTTGGCGTAAAGGGCTGGCGGACGAAAATAAGCTGGAAACATTCGTCCCAATTTTTATTTCAGACGAAGAACGACAACAAATTATTGCTACGCCAACAGTAGGCGCTACCGCATAGACGGTCAGCGCTATTTTTATGCCCTCGGTTAATGTCGGGGGCTATTTCTATTTCGAAGGGGGATTTATATGGATCGCTTTATTGAATTTGTAGGACAACTCGTAGGAGACTACGGCACGAAGCAAGTAGCTGCAGCTGGTGGTTTTGGTGTTGTTGGGGCGTACCTGTTCGGTGGTTGGCCGCTGCTGCTGCAGGTGCTTCTGATTATGACGGTGGCTGACTTTATCACTGGTATTATGGCTGCTGGAACAGAGGGCAAGCTGCGCAGCAGTCGTGGGCTTGTTGGCATCGCACGTAAGGTATTTATCTTTGTCATCATTTCGATAGCTCACCAAGTCGACACTGTTCTCGGTGACCAGCACATGCTTAGGGACGCCACAGTTTTTTTCTATATGGCGAACGAGCTGCTGTCTATTATCGAGAACGGCGGGCGCATCGGCGTACCTATTCCTGGTGTGATTAAGCAGGCAGTTGAGGTTTTGAAAGGAAAGGGTGGGAGTAACGATGACAATCGAAATTAAGCAAAGGCTGTTACCAGATGGGAGAGCGAACAAGCCAAACAAGCAAATGACACCCGGGTGGCTGACTATTCACAACACAGATAATGAATCTGTAGGAGCCACAGCAGAAGCACATTCGAAGTATTTGCTGAACGGTAGCGGCGGGGCGAAGAAGAGCTGGCACTACACGGTGGACGACAAGGACATATATCAGCATCTGCGTGACAACGAGCAAGGTTGGCATGCCGGTGATGGATCGGGTCCAGGTAATGCGACGAGTATTGGCATAGAGGTATGTATGAATGCTGGACTAGACGAACAGAAGGCGTGGGTTAATGCAGCTTGGTTGATTGCCAAACTTGCTAAGAAATATAGCATTCCTCTACAGCGGATTGTACCGCATAAGCATTGGACAGGGAAGAACTGTCCTAGCCGTATTTTGCCTCACTGGTCGAAGTTTTTGAACATGATTGATCGGGAGATGATCGGCCTGGACAAGCCGCAGCAGCCAGCACCTAAGCCTGATCCAGCAGCAAAAGATAATGTAACGGTTATTGTTGATGGCAAGCAAATTAAAGACGGGATCCTTATCAATGACGTATCATATGTGCCCGCCCGAGCGATGGCTGAGGCCTTTGGCGCTGGTGTCAAATGGGACCAGGCACATAAAGTGGTAACTATATCCAAGGGGGTGGCAAAGTGAGCAAGGCGACATACAGCAAATGCACGGCGTCAGATGGCGTCGTGCTTCACTCGCTTAAATGCAGCCCGAACGATGTGCAGCTTCGATCCTGCCGGACAAACGTACAAAGTCAGCCATTAGCCGCTGCTATCAATGGCGGCTTTTTTGATCCCCGAAATGGAGCCGTTCTCTCCATAGCGGTTCATGGTGACGTTCCGGTAAAGGGCAAGCGCGGAGAGTACGGCTCGGGTTGGGAGAATGCCAAGTATGCCCGTGGCACATTGGTTTGGGATGTAGCCTCTCGCCGCTATAGCATCCAGGTTGTCAGGTCGGCCGACGAGCTGCAGGTGTCTGATCGTAGCCGGTACTGGGCGCAGGGAGGCATATCTATGTCGCTGCAGGACGATGAGCACTGGCTGCAGATAGCTAGGCAGCAAAACATGCCTAACATGGTAGGCAAAACATATCGAACTGCAATCGTATATGGATCTAGTTTGAACATTTGGATGGTAGTCACGGATTCGCCTTGTACAGCGGAATCCTTTAGGATGGCCATCAAGCAGAAGATAGGCAGCGGCACGCTCACGGATGGCATTTTCTTGGACGGCTCTGGATCGTCTCAGTTAAAGCACCAATCGGCTACACTTAAAGGAGACGGTCGAACCGTTTATTCAATAGTAAGTATGTGTTAAGAGAAACTACGTCTCTCTTATTTTATACTTTTGCCTGTTTTATAGAATTTGATAGAAATGAGCTAGAACTTGTCCAACTCTCTGAACATAGGATGTATTATCTTTGATAAAAGGAGATGCATTTGAATGGGAAATGTAACGGAAAATAATTTCTCTGCTTTTAGTAGTGCGGAGCAATTATTAAAAGCGGGTGTGCCTATTTCATTCCAGGTGATAACAGCTAAGAATGGAAAAGGAATTACCCTTAAAGAGGGGACGGGAGAAATTCATCTTTCGTCTAATGCTGTTTATTTTGTGAGTTATACGGTTAGCGTGACTATTCCGAAGGAGTACAATGCTGCATCAACTATACTCAGCTTAAATGGCGAAACGTTAAACTCATCTCTTGCATCAAATTCATATTTTCCTCCAGGGGAAAAAGGGAATTTATCAGGGTCTGCCATAGTTAATACAAAAAAAGGAACTAATATCTTAATTTTATTTGGCGTTTTGGGCGAGACGGTATATGACAATGCGTGTATTAGTATAGTCAGAATAGCTTGATATAAACGTTTATTGTTGAACCTCAACAGGAGGCTAGCACTGTTGCTGTTTGAATTGATTGCATTCTATCTCGCAGCAGCCTACCTCTTTAACGTTGAGATGATGTTTGATATACTGGTGTTGAGCCGGTGTGCCGGCAAGCAAACAAGAGTCGTATGGGAAGGCATCCCTGCGGCTCTTGTTTCTTTATCTAGTTATAATTCCTCATAAGCCTTCGCCAAATATTCCTACATAAATATAGAGGGGGCAGAAGCCCACCTCAGAGTATTTTCATTCATGGACTTTTGCTGATGCTGCCAAAAGGTTTTTTAATCGTCGAACCTTTTTGTGATCATCGGTATATCTGTCATCCAGGATGCAGCTCACCCAGGAGACGGTCAGGACGTTGACAATATCCGCGCCCCAACTTACGTAATCAAGCCGGGTGCCCTGGAAAAGATCAACGAAGTCTTGTACACTTTCGAGTTTGGAGAAAGGGGGCTGCTGCCCCCGCATACGCCAACTACTCATTTGAACAGGTTGATGATATTGATGGTGAGAGACAACATCATAAGCCCAATCGCTACGTCAATCTTATTGATTTTTTTCACGCTCATCAATCCCTTCTTGTATTCTGTTTTTCCGATTGTGTTATACTTGAGATAGGCGACCGAATCGCCACCCGCCCCTAAGGGCGAGTGGCTTTCCTCTTATTTAAAGAGGCTGATGACCGCGGTTACGAGCTGGGCGAACGCTGTGGTGAGCAATACCCATTCGCGAACCGAGATTCGGTCGCCTTTCTTTTCTGACTCTGGCGGTGGTGCCGGAGTCTTTTTCTTACTCATGTTTGTGTTCACCTCCTTTCTATACTCTTATTATACTACGAATAACGTAATAAAACAATACGAAAAACGTATTTAACATAAAAATATTTACGATAATAGTATTAATATAATACGTATATCGTATATAATGTAGTGAGAGGTGATATCATGATTAAGTTCGACCTTAAGGTTATGCTTGCCAAACGCGAGATGACCCAAAAAGAACTTGCAGAGAAAACAGGCATAAGACCGCCCACCATTTCAGCATTTGCAGTTGGAACAATCAAGCACATACCAGTTGATGTACTTGATAAGATTTGCGATGCGCTTGAATGCCAACCTGCCGATTTAATGAGACACATTTCTGAGAACGAATAAAAGCCGAAGAGGATTGCCCTCGTCGGCTTTTATATTGCTCAAAATTAACATTGTTAAAATGACTCCGCTTGAATATAATAGGAACAAACGTTCCTATGGAGATGGATGAGAATGAGCAAGCTTAATGGAAACGGAATTTTTGAAGGTTCACGTTTTATCCTGCCCGAGCATAGAGAGGCGTTGCTTGAGCAGCAACATGAACGGAACCGTCAGCAGCGACCTACGCTTGATGAACAAGAGTGTGAACAGATTGAAGCACTTCTGCAGCAGTCCATGAGCGAGCGCGGGACAATCACACTTCAAATGTATGATCCATTTGAACAGTGTCAGCTCACAGCTCAGGTGATAGATCTTGATCCTCAAGGTCGACGCGTCAAACTGCTTCTTGATGGAGAAAAGCAATGGATTAAGATGGATGACATTTTGGAGGTAAGAGCATGAGGGACTGGAGAGAAGAACACCATCAACTCGAAAGCCCATTGCCCCAGTGCAACCTCACTTATGTGGGTGTAAAGCTGCTATGAAGGGGAAATGGTTGAACGGAGTATATACCTGCTTGCGTTGTAATAAACCTGTATATGGATAGTCATGATAAGGCCCGGAATTACTCCAGGGCTTTTTATTATATACATTTAGCTATTCACCATGCCGCTCTGCTGGGACGTTTAACTATTCATCGGCGCTTGAAAGTAGTTATAAATTCTGAGTCCGTCCCCAAATGAAATGTTATTGGGGGCGGAGGAAATATGGGGACAAATCGGGGACAGACTCAACAGATTTGTATAGAATAGAAAGGACTAGTTGGAAAAGGAAAAAGAAAAAACCCTTGATTTACAAGGGTTTGAAGAATAAAAGGAGCTACATTCCACAGCCAATACTAGATTCAGGTTCTAGTGGTAGCAATATCGTGGAGGTTCGAGTCCTCTCGACCGCACCATACTTTCATCAATGAATCCTCATGCTTATGAGGTTTTTTTTATATTTACATGATCTAATAACCCCGTCGTCGATGATTTTCGGCAGCGGGGTGTTTTTACGTTTCACCCTTTAATAATCATCAATTTTCCATCAGATTGTATGTGTTAATTACAATCGTTAAATTTTGCTATGACGGTGCTTGACACAATGGTTCCAACCGTGTATAGTAATGATTACTGATTCCGAATTATTATCGGTTTCAAACGCAATATCTTATATGCGGTCATGGCGGAATTGGCAGACGCGCTAGATTCAGGTTCTAGTGGTAGCAATATCGTGGAGGTTCGAGTCCTCTTGACCGCACCATACTCTAATTAGCAGAATCCTTACGTCATTAAGGATTTTTTTATTTGTCTGTAATTCTTCGATAAGATGTTTTATCATAGCAGCTTTGAACAGGCTCGTAAATCGGATGCATGATGATTTACGGGCCTTTTTTGTGTCCCCATTATAGGTGAAGTCACGATCTTGGCTATCCGAGTGAGATCGTTAGTACAAGGTCAACAGTCATCCAATATCTAGTTAGATATAAGTTCAAGACTCCAGGATAAAACAGCCGGAGTCTTGAACTTATGAATCATCTTACCATTATTCAAATCAACCATGTGCGCAGAAAGTGGTAGTTATAACAGAAGCATAAAGGTTCCGCCAACAAGCAGAAGGAGACCGACAAAAGCTTTCATAGACAATTTTTCCTTAAACACAATGTAAGCGAAGATAATCGTCACGAGTATGCTTAATTTATCGATAGGGACTACGATACTTGCGGGCCCTTCTTGCAGTGCTTTGAAGTAGAGCAGCCAGGACATGCCGGTGGCCAAACCCGATAAGGTAAGGAAAATCCAGCTCTTTTTGTCGATTTCTTTGATGCCGCCCTGTTTCTTAGTTGCGAATACAATCAACCACGCCATGATCAGTACAACGATTGTTCGGATGGCGGTGCCTAGATTGGAATCAACATCTTCAATGCCGACTTTGCCTAGGATTGCTGTGATTGCTGCAAAAAGAGCGGATAGTACGGCATACCAAACCCATTTACCGCTTTTGTCAGAGGATTGTCCAGCATCTTGTTTTCTTTGTATCATCATGTACGTTCCGATTCCAATCAACGCCATACTGATGATTTTCAGTAAGGTAACTGGTTCCCCCAGTAAGATAATTGCAAAAAGCATTGTCATAATCGTGCTTGATTTATCAATGGGAACGACGACATTCACATTGCCTAGCTGCAGCGCTCTGAAATAGAAGATCCAAGAAGCGCCGGTCGTCAGTCCTGATAATACGAGATAGAAGAGAGACTGCGTGCTGATGTCGAACAGGTTCGTATGTAAGTTCCCTGCAAACACGATAGCCCACGCAAAAATGACAACAATTCCGGTTCTAAGGGCGGTAGCTAGATTGGAATCCGTACGCTGAATTCCGATTTTAGCAAGAATAGAAGTTAAACCTGCAAATAGCGCCGCACCAAAAGCATAAATCATCCACATGTAGGTATCCTCCAAACTCTATGTAAAACGCCATGCACCCAGGTAACAGGGAGCTTATGATTGTCTCCGTTTTCCGTATATTAAATCCCAGATTTCAGGGATGGTAGTGTTATTGATTCTATCTATAATTGATAATGATTATCATTATAGTGGAAGAACAGGGAATTGGAAAGAGGTTAGGAATCCGTCATCCACATCACTGAACAAAAAGATTTGGACGATCACCGCTGTCACGATGCTCAGCCAAGTAAGCCAACAGATGAAGCTTTTCGTTATGGACATGATAGCGTAGATAGTTTCCTGGTTCCTTTGTGTAACCAAGCAGTTCGCGCTCCGTTAATTTCATGCCGACACGGGAGAAGTTATCATCCAAATAATCTGGATGATAGGTTCGCTCATGAGCTTGCGGAAACAGATGACAAATTCGCGAAAGTGAAGCGGCGGGCGGCTGATAATACAAATAGTGCCCCAGCACACGGGCGCCCGGCTTGAGATAAGGCAGCATTGGGAAAAGCGGGAAGATCCGATTGTGTAACGAAAAGTCGTTGAACGAAAAGCTGTCGACGATCAAGTCAACGGTAACGGGGGCTAGCGGAAGCTGCCAATCACTGCTCTCGATATAAAGCGCCTGCAAATCGGTATGGTTCTGTGAAAGCTTCTCTTTAAGCCTGATCAGCAGTTCGCTCGACGTACCGCAAAAGATGTACATCGTCTCCGGTGGGAGAGATGAGATGTATCTAGGTAGAACCGTGTACACATCAGCGTTGGCTTCCACAATCAGCTGATGCTTGGCAGGTTCGCTTCTAAGTCGGTCGGCCAACCATTGGTTGCCCTTTTCCGTCAAGTTGATAAAAGCAGATGAAAGCAATTGAAATCGTTCGTGCTCATAGCCATAGGTATATGCGGAACGAGCGTTTTCTTTATCCGAGGTAAGCAGAATGCCATCCTTGATTTCAGCCCGATAATAGCAGGAGCAGTATAATTGTGCGCTAAGCATATATTTTCCCTGAAGGCAGGCGTTTCGTATTTGCAGTGGAATGCGGCAGGAGGGGCAGTAAAGCAGGGGCAAAAAGGAGTAAGGTACTCCGGTCTCTGCTTCCGTCCTAGGCTCGTCCTGTAAAGTGATTAATTTATTTTCAAGCCGATGAAGAGCGTTTTCCAGTTGCTCTTTATCCTTCATTAGCCGCTGTTTCTTTTCGTTCATCATACGTAGATAATGCAAGCGAATGTCTTCGAAGACGGTAAAATCAGAGATTCGCTTCCTCAAAAGCATTTGGCGGATTTCCTGAAGTGTAAAATGAAACTGCTTCATTTCACTGATAAAGGCCATATCCTCAATGCATGAAGGAGTAAATTCATATTGGGCGCTTGCTTTTTTATCCGGAAGCAACAGCTCGATTTCGATGTAGTAGCGAACCGTATCTACGGACACGTCAAAACGCTTGGCGAATGCTCCAATCTTCATGTAAGCACCTCCCATATTTCCCTTAATCTAATAATAAACTAAAATTGCGGGGGCACTCCAGATTTTTTTGGAAAATGAGATGTATTGCAGGCTTGATCTCAAGTACGCTCCATCTCTTAAGATAAGCGCATAACGAGGAAAGAGGTGAGATGCAATGAAGTTATCCGAATATGCTAGTTATGACGGTCTGGGGCTTGCTGAACTGGTCAAGCGCGGAGAAGTTACGCCAGAGGAACTGACGGCATTAGCTTGCGAAGCTATCCGGCTGGTGAATCCGCAACTAAATGTGATGGCCGTCTCGATGCAGGAGCTAGCAGAAAAAGAAAGCAAGTCTGCTTTGCCGAATGGCCCTTTTACTGGAATTCCATTCTTGGTCAAGGATTCAACTTTGCATGCGGCTGGAGTGCCTCTAAATAGCGGGAGCCGTCTGGGGGAAGGAATGATCTACCCGTACGACTCCGAGATGATGAGGCGGTTCCGACAGGCGGGACTCGTGACGCTGGGATCGACCACAGCGCCCGAATTTGGCTTCAATGTAACAACGGAAGCGGTTCTGTATGGGCCGACGAGAAACCCTTGGAATCCAGATAGGAGTCCAGGCGGCTCAAGCGGCGGCTCTGCTGCGGCGGTCGCGGCAGGTATTGTACCTATTGCACATGCCAATGACGGTGGAGGCTCTATCCGCATTCCTGCGGCTTGCAGCGGTCTGGTCGGCTTGAAGCCGACGCGTGGACGAACACCCAACGGTCCTGACAACGGAGAAGTACTGAGCGGACTCGGTATACAATTTGCCGTGACCAAGACGGTGCGTGATACGGCTGCACTGCTGGATGCGGTTGCGGGGCCAGACCCGGGGGCTTATGCTTGGGCCGAGCGGCCGAGCCGTCCCTTCTCAGCAGAACTTGATGAGGAGCCGGGGAGACTGCGGATAGCCTGGACGGGCAAGCCGTTTTCAGGCACCCCCGTTGATGCGGAATGCTTGCGTGTCTTGCATGAGACCGTCGGCTTATGTGAGGAACTCGGGCATGAATTAGTGGAGGTATTGCCAGAAGTGGATTATGAAGCATTGTTTGTAGCGACGATGCACATATGGGCGGCCAACACGTATCATGGAATTGAGCGGCTTGCGAAGACCCTGAATAGGAAGCCCTCGGAACATAATCTGGAAGCAACGATACTGAAAGCTTACCAATACGGCGCTACCTTAACCGCCCATGATCTGCTTAATGCCCTCGATATCAGTGCGCAAGCGTCTCGATCCGTCGGTCGTTTCTTTGAACAGTACGACGTGCTGCTTTCCCCAACGATTGCGTCTGTGCCTTTTCCGTTGGGCGAG
Organism: Paenibacillus sp. NAIST15-1; assembly: GCF_001894745.1. GTDB lineage: Bacteria > Bacillota > Bacilli > Paenibacillales > Paenibacillaceae > Paenibacillus_B > Paenibacillus_B suaedae. The sequence continues at coordinate 67,698 of NZ_BBYF01000006.1, read as the reverse complement.
CTGAATGCCAACAATCCGGATATCGATCTAAGAAGCTGGACAGAACAAGTATTCACCCGTGCTCCGTTCACTAGTCTCTTTAATACGACAGGCCAGCCTGCTGTATCACTTCCGCTCGGTTGGAGCGCGGACGGCCTGCCGATCGGGATGCAATTTGCTGGGCGATTCGCCGACGAAGCTACACTGCTGCGGCTCTCCGCCCAATTGGAAGCCGCCCGACCATGGAATCATAAACGTCCCGTCATTCATGCAGCTAGCAGCCAATAAGCGATTCATTTTCTGATCAGACGAACAGAAACCCAGGTCGACTTAGTAAAAAGATAGCGATAGCATGTAGGTTATTATTAGGTTCCTTATGATAGGGATGGAAAATCACAAAAAGGAGAGCATATGCGGAATAAAGCAGATGTGGATAGATTAGCAGAAGTATATGCAAATGATTCCTATGAAATAGAGAATGTGTACTCGGAGAACTTAATGAAAATGGCGGGGCAAACGACTCAAACTCATCATAACTGAGGAAGAGAATCGGTAGGGCTTGCATAGTCTGGAATCGCACGAGGTGTTACAAAAAGCCCCCTCGGTATGTTGATCAGCCAAATGATCCAAGTGGGGGCAAGGAAAGACAGCCCCAAATAAGTAAGATAAGCGTTAATGTATTAGAAAAGGCTAGGCTTGGAAAAACTAATTTTCCTAGCCTGGCCTTTCTTGCTTAACATAAAATGTTAAATTCGTTCAATACAAGGCTTGTTTTTGCTATCCTAACCCGCTTCGTTGTTATGCTGCTACGGTTTAATTTTTAAGTTGTGATTGGTTTTTACGATATTAGATTGAGTTGTTGCAGTTGTTATACTTGGCGCAGTAAGCATCCTCTCGATTCTTTCCAGCCGATCTATCTTCAATATAATTTCGACATCTTCCACATGTATCCTTTTAATCTATTGCAAGACAAGCAAGGGTATTCAATAATAAGCATCCGTAACAATCGGCCACCTCAATCGATACTATGGTTTAGGAGGGGATGCGATTGCAGGATCCATTTTTTAATACAGCCACGATCCATACGATACGCAACGGAGTCGAAGTACATGAGTTGTGGCTGCTTATTAACGCACGCTACGATGAGACAGCCAAGCGATTCAAGCGGATCAATGTCGACAATTTTAGCTTCGGTTGGCAAATGCAGGCTTGCGGCACGTATCCGGGTGAAGAGAACATCGGAGATTTAGACAATCAGGGAATGAATTTATGGAAGGCTAACGGGAAAAAGGCATACAGTGTAGGGGATCCTGCACGTAACCAAACCGGTGAAGATATCGGGGCTCTGCAACCGGATGGAAGCTGGCGTGAGTTCGGAATCATGTTGGGATGGAACAATCTGTTTATGTGTGACTCATATGGGGGAGTGACGATCGGAGGATCAGGCATTGAAATTGACGGCTCAGGCATATCCCCGCTCAGTAGGCTTTCACTGGGTAAATTCAGCGGTGGAAGCTTAGTCCCGCAGCGTCCTATTCAAGATTATGTGTTTGCCTATAACGGAATGTGCTGGAATGTTCAACATGGGCTGTGGAACAAAGATATTGGGGAACAGAGCGGCCTCTTCTATGGCTTGGCAGCACCAATCCACTACAATGATAAGGCTGATGGCTCGTTCAACCCGGATTCCAACAAGGCGAACATGGACAAAGCGGAAGTGGTCGTGATGAAATTGCCAGGAGGGAAATCTGCTCAGATCGAAAATTGGGAATATCTTGTGCAAATAACGAGCAGCGGGAACGCAAAAGTCCACGGATATGATGTCCCGCTAACTCAAGCCATAACCGTTAGTTTAAATCAAAATCAAGCAGCTGACGTATTTTATCCGAATTCAACCTGGAACAAGAGGAACGCGCATATCTTGGGTGTTAAGGGAATGAAGGCTGATGGAACGACAAAATCGGTTCAAAGCTATGATGCTTCCTACTATGATTATGGCATATATCTCAGTATGCCTGCTGGATATGCCCAAGCGGAGGTTCTATTGTCGAGAATCGGAGTGTCGTCGGAATGATGTAATACAAAAGAGCCGCTTGGCTTAATGGCCAGCGGCTCGTCATTTTCTATAGATGCTATTTACATTTTAAAAACCCATTTATATTCTGAAGGATTCCATTCGATCTTTCCATCCTTGTTCAATTTTCCAAATTCCATAGCAACTGTTTTGTTGACTGCTTTCATCCCGTTGTCAAAGGCAAAAGTGAAACGATTGCCGAATGTTTCTTCAATGCTTTGAACTGCATCAGCCAAGTTTACGACGATATCTCTTTTAATCTTGTTGTACAACCACAGTGCAACGTGTTGTTCGTTCATTTTACTTGCTCCCTTCATAATTCCTATATTCACGGCTGACAGTTTTGGGCTTCTCCGTCCTAAAGTCTGATCCCGTATCTTTATATTACTACAAGATCCTACCCAATCCTGCTATGTAAATGTGAAGATCTTTTGTCATTTAACGCTTATATGCTTGAGTGCATAGTTGCTTTACTGTGATAAAACATAAATGGAGCACACAGTTGAGTAGAATCTACTTCTTAAATAATCATATCCTTTTCCCATTATCTTATGCTAAGGTAAGTGGTTTGCGACTACGATTGAGAACTTGTATACAATTATTTAACTTGTATGTAGAGGAATTTCGATTATGATAAAGGAGTAAGGGGCGTAAATGATCTGACTTTTGAAAAAATGGTATTGACATGGTGGAATAATGAGAGTATAATAACTATTCAATAGCGCAACATACTCCCTCAACCGTCATTTCACCGTCCATTTCGCCAACCACTTGTCTGTCCATTGGTTCGTTACTCACTGTTGCTTCGTCCCTTTTTTAAGCTTGGAATTATAATTGTAGTGAAGTTTGCTTTATTTTTATTGGCTATTTTAGTTGTGAAATGTTATGAGGATTGATCATCCTATGCTGGGATGATGTTTGAACATGTTGTGAAATGTTTAATCATGTTAAAGAAAGAGAATTTTAAGAAACCTGACTCATTGAAAATAGAGCTAGGAGGTTTTTTCTTAAGAAGTTGGAGGAATACAAATGAATACAATACTAGTAAACAATTGGTTGAATCACATGGGTGATTACCGTGCAAGCCGTGCATTGAATGAGCGTAGATTGACTTATCGCATGTCTTATGTACAAGATATGAAGATGAACATGATGGGTGCGCGTCGTGAACAAGACAAGTTGCGTCATGCCATTACACGTGCGAAGGAACAAGAAATGATCTTTCATGCTGCGTGCTCGAAGCTTGATGCTGTACATCGCGATGCATTGAATACGCGTTACATGCACAATCAACGAGGCATTGAACCTGGTGTCATTTCCGAAGCGATTGATGCTCTTACTGCGGCATTGCAGTTGATGGAGAAGTACGGAGCGATTCAGTATCGTATTGTTGAAGGCTATGTGATTATGAATTTTGTACAACAGCGCACAGCGTAAGTGTATAGGATGCGATCAGGATTTTATAAACTGTCATCTCACGGACAGTTCTCGTCCGCTTTAGCATCTCATATTGCATCTCATTTTAAACGATTGGGTGAGCATATGTTTTTGGAAAGTATGGAACGTTAACAGCCTCTTAAGGATAAAACTTAAGAGGTTTATTTATTTCCACTTGCTTTAATCAATTAACTTATAAAAGCAACCCCCGAAGCTCCTCTCCTTATGCCTAAAGAAACCCAAAGCACAGCCTAATTGTAATATGACGCTGGAATGCGCCCCCTTGCTTGAACAGATGAAGAGAGCGCTCTTCCCAATTAGAACATGGATTGATAGAACATAACTGCATCACAGATGCGTGATGCAATGAGCGTCTGAGTTCGTGGTTCGGTCAGCAGCTTACGATCCCGATCGTTGCTAATAAACCCGGCCTCAACAATCACTGCTGGCTGCTCCACCCGCTTGAGCAAATAATAAGTAGGGCCGAGCTCTGGCTGCTTATGCGATGCAAAGATTGGATTCAATGATTGTTGTATAAACCAAGCGAGCATTCGGCTTCGCCCTTCCTTCTGATGCAGCACAATCGGGCCGCGTGCAGCTTTGTTTTTGTTCCAATTGACATGAATGCTGATGAATACGGATACGGGGAGTTCTTGACTTAGCTGCCGACGCTGTGCAAGATCCTTGCGATGTCTAGAGCGGGTGGCCGACCATCGGTTATCATCGCTAAGCGCATAATCACCGGTTCGGTTGACAATGACCGGAATGCCCCTCGATTTCAGCATAAGATACAACTTCTGAGCGATAGCTAAATTAATGTCCTTCTCCAAGATATTGCCGTGAGTTGTTCCTCCATCAATTCCCCCATGTCCTGCATCAATTAAGACCAGCTTAGAGAATGGAAGACTCGGAAGGGATCCAATTGGTTCTGTATTGGGTGGAACAGATGCTGCAAAAGGTTCGGGGATTGCGTCCACGGCTAACTCCTGATATACGGCTGTCTCATTTGTGGTGGCAGCACGTCCAGCATGTCCGACCCCAATATTAGCGGTACACCCGATGGCAATAGCTATAATGCCAGCGACCATTCGGCGCAATCGCGATGCACATGACGGTTGATGTAGCATGAAGCAATCCCTTCTTTCTGTCACATGGTCAACATAATCACTCCATCTTTATCGTGTACAGCGAAGCACAACCTCATTCCTGCCAATTTGGGTTGGTGCGCCGTAGATCTGGGTATCCTAAGAATGACGGGGCGAGGCAGCCAAGAGATAACGACGAGAGGATTGAGAACCGTTATGGCTAAAGCAGGAAAAGGAGAAGACTTGATTAAATACATTACACAACGCGTTGTCACCTATATGGATACGCCGGTTGAAGCGCGTCGGGAGCGTCAAATGGAGCGGAAAAATCGTGCAAAGGAATCATGGCAAACGAAGTGGTTCGGAATGGTGCCATTCGGAGTCAAAATGTGGGCTGGCCAATGGGGGAGTGCAAGCAAGCCTCTGCTCAAGCGGGCCAGAGAACTAAATGTGCTCCGACTACTGCGCAAACAAGTCAAAACAGCCTCTAACACTCCATCATCAGGATCTGGGACGCCTTCTCAACCTTAGGCAAAAAAAGGGGCACGCCTTTGAAGGTCGTGCCTCTTTGCAAGGATCAAGCTATGAACATATTTTTATGACTGTGGAATAAATGCCCCCGCTTGCAGTGCATCTGAGGAGGGGAGCCAACGCATGGATTTCATGTCAGGAGAAGCGACAATTACATACACATTGTCTCTTGTCTTTGCCAAATCGCTTGAATTGCTCTGACCATCATCTCTATTTCCTCCTCCAAGCATCCATCTCTGAATCCCGATATACGAAAAAGGTTGATTAACAGCCCCACCACTTATGCGCTGTATATAAACCCAATTTTGATCACGAAAAGTAAGAGGAAGCTCCTTGGAGCTATTTATAGATAGCTTAGTCATCCAGTTCACATTCTCATAGGGATCGAATGGTGCAATCAAACTGCTTGAAGAGGCAACCTCGCTGTAGCTCTGCGAGGAGGCGGCGGCATGAGAGGATAGCAATTGTATCGAAAGCAATCGTTCCTTGCTGTCCATGCGTTTAGATTGACTCGCTGAGGGCTGACTCAACAAGGTCGGGCTATCATTTGCATCTCGCTTTGTTGGCGCTGGTGCATACTGCTTCGGCAGCGGGAGCCATTCTCCACTTTGCGCATCAAGCCAATCAACGTTCCCGTTGTGCCATTCCACTCGCCATACGGTAAGCAGCGGGGCTAGCTGGTACGGGTAAATGCTCGTTACCTGAACTTCCTTATTATGTTCCTCTACAAGCTGCTGCTGTCGATCTAACAATGCATCCTGTAAGGTTGATTCATCGAAGGGCTGCTGTTCGCCAAGCCCATATTCCGACAGTCGTATTCGACCATCGGCATCTGCTTGTAGAATCATATATCCAATTTGCTTTTGTTTGTCCATAACGCGGATGAACCACCCATGCATGCCAGGGCCAAGAGGGAAGCGTTCTGTATCTGCATGCTCCCATTGCTGGAATGGGGCTTTCTTGGCGAGCTGCTGCTGATAGTGGATAATTGCTTCATCAATCTGTTTGTTCTCTCCACCCCCTGAAAGCGGGGTCAAAGATGCGGGTGCAGACTGGAAGGTGTGATAGGTAGACGAAGCAGAAGTAGACGTCAAGATGATCGAATGTTCACTAAATAAGGATTGTTGAAAGGAGAGCAGAGCATAAGCTTCGCTTACCAAGTTCTCATTGGTTCTGCCCGATAGTGGCTTGGCTTCGCTTGATGCAAACAGAATGCCGACAGTAACACTGCCAGCTACAAGGGAAGTCAGTGCAGCGGATGCGGCGATATAAGCCAATTTCGTCCACCAAGGTTCATTATTCATCGAATCACCTCTAATTTCCGTTGTTACAGGCTTCCTGTATCGGTTGCTGTTAGTTGATTTCCTTAATTGTAAAGGACAAGCTCTAAAAATGGTGTCGTTCCATTGTTCAGGTGCTTGTCCTTTACACGTTCTATTTTTGCCGCAATGTGGCGTTTCTGCACTGTTCATGATTGATAGGCTTAGGCCAATGTCGAAGGAAGATGAATCAGACCTGCATTGAGAAAATTGACCGCAATCCGAGGCTCGAATTGCCACCGAATCTCTTGGCACCTCATGTCATATTGCTGCTGGATCTGTTCTTGTTTCGAAGGGGAATTTGTATTCCCTTGTTCGGGATCAGTGTCGGAATCATCCCCGCCATGCTTGTCCTTGTTGGATGGCATATTCGCAGCCTGCTCGGCTTCGGTGCTGAATTGCTGAAGCTGAGGTTCGTAATAAGACTTCAATCTCGCAAGCTCTTCTTCCAATCGTTCTGACGCTTCCACAGCCCATGTATTGTCATAGGTAGAGATGAGATCGATTAAATGTCTTTCTACAGCCTCGCGGGCTTGTTGAATAGACAACGACCAAGGCGCAACATGCACATTGGAAGGAAGCTTAGGGGACAAGGGCATGGACAGCAGTTGTTCCATGAAGTCAGTCCGAATTCGTCCCGTAATCAGAGATATTCCGAACGAATGAATTTCCTCTCTCTTTAGGTCGCATGCAAATTCGACGTTAAGATTTAAGAGAAGCCATGGCTCATATGCAGTAGAACGCTTAGTACCTCGTGTGGAACTGTTTGCAGCAGTACTGCCGGCATTGGCTGGTTCAGCGAACAATTGAATGAAGCGACCCTCTTCATGAACCGCTTGCATGATGCTCGACAGCCGCCGGCTGCCGAAGGTAACATCCTCGCGTGGAATTCGTCCTAAGCCTCCACCGCCGCCTGTGAAGGCGGGTGCTACGCCGAAGTAGCGACCGAGGATGGAGTCGCCGGGGGCTGTACCGGCAGGGGTAGAGCCCGGAGGCGGAGCAATAGCTGCACCAGTTGGCGGAGCTGTGGCGGCACCCGCAGGTGGCAGGACTGGCGGGGCAGAAGGTCCACGAGGGGGTTCAGGCTGCATCGCAGAAGGATCGAATACGAAGGTGAATCGCATCGTCTCGGGCTCTGCCCCTGTGCGATCAACAAAACCCCAATAGTAGGGACGGTTCGTAAGCTTACGGTCGGCTCGTTCTGACAGCTTCACGGTTACACTGGCAGGTGAGGTCTCCATGATATGACAATCGGTGGCCTCCAAATAATCGAGCACAAATCGTCGTACTTGCTCCGTATTCATTCCTTCCTACCTCCTATTCCTGTCATCATCCTTCAATCTCGGCACTCATGTTATGCAGGAGATTACTTATTGCTGCACTTTTCTCGTCGTCTTCCATATCTATTTCTTCACGTATCGCATTTAACGAATTGCCTAAACGCTCCACCTCGGTGTGAATCAGATCTTCCGAATCCGATTCCAGAAGAATGCGGGAGAGGCTCTTCTCGAGAGAATCCTGCTTCTCGAACCGTTCCAGGATCATGTCGAGACTGCCGATGACCATCTCAAACATGTTGATTTTCTCATGAAGCAGGTTCAGTATATATTCTTCAATCGTTCCTTGCGTTGATAGGTTGTAGATCTTCACATCATTGTTCTGACCAAGCCGATGTACCCTACCAATCCGCTGCTCTACGCGCATCGGGTTCCATGGCAAATCAAAATTAATCATATGATGGCAGAACTGCAGATTGATACCTTCGCCCCCGGCTTCTGTTGCAATCATGACCTGTGCCCGTCCGCGGAAAAGATCCATCATCCAATCCTTCTTGCCGCGGTTCATCCCTCCGCTGTAAGGAACTGCGACTAGACCGGCATTGCGGAAATACTGCAGCAAGTACTCCTGGGTAGCTCTGTATTCGGTAAACACGATAACTTTTTCATTAATCTCGCGAATAATGTTCATCGCCGTTTCGGCTTTGGTATTCGCATTAATGCCTTTAATGAGATCGACAAGATCCCAGATATAATTGCGAATAGGGGAGTCCTCGGCAAGCTTCTTTGACAAATTCACGAGTGTTAAGAAGACGGCATCCCGACTGGAGCATACTTCCCGCTGCAGCGTAATGAGGGAGAACATGCTGCCGATATCCCCGCTGTTTGTTCGATATTGCTCCTTTACAAATCGAGTGACGCCATCATAGAGCGCCTGTTCTTCCGGCGAGAGGGTGAGTGGAACATTCTTAACGATACGCTTCGTAAAATGAACATTGCCTTCACCTCTGCGATTGCGCACCATGACCTTCGATAGCTCGCTCTGGAGCATGCCCTCATTCTTCGGCATCCGCTTGTCTGCGACGAAGTTCGTGCTGAACTCCCCTTGACCGCCCAGCTGACCTGGCTTCAGCAGATTGATCAAGTTATACAACTCGTTCATATCATTCTGAACGGGTGTAGCTGTTAGCAGAAGACAGTATTTCTTGCGCAAATGCTGAATGAATTGATAGTTCGTTGTTTTCCGATTTTTCAGTTTATGGGCTTCGTCAACGATTAACATATCGTATTCCTGCTCCATGAGAATTTCCTTGTGCGGATCGCGTTTAGCAGTATCCATGGAAGCGACTACGATGTCATTTGCCCATTGATATCCCTTCTTTTGGGCGATCGCAGGAATGCCGAACTTATGGTTCAGCTCACGAACCCATTGCAGCACAAGAGAGGCGGGCACTAAGATGAGCACTCGCTTCACAAGTCCCCGAATCATATATTCCTTCAAAACAAGACCGGCTTCGATCGTCTTCCCGAGACCTACCTCATCGGCTAATATTGCTCTGCCTCGCATATCATGCAGCACTTTGCGGGCTGTCTCTAACTGATGCGGCAGTGGATCGACGTTTGTAATATGAGTTAAGCATTGAAGCTCGTCAAATGCATGAATTCGCTTTGCCTGCTGGGCTTCGTATGCAAGCCGGAATAAGGTCCAGTCATCCCAAGGGCTGTTTTTGTCAATGCGAGCAAGAAGCTCGTCCGTCCATCCGTTCTCGATAGTAAGGGGGATGCGACCTATTGCAGCTGTGCTAGTACGGGAGGATGTGGAGGGGTTATCTCCATTAATACCCACAGTTCCCATAGATGCTTCGATTCCGGGGTAAGCTAGTGTCGTAGAAGCGTTACTCGGTGTACGAGACTCTTCGTTCGACGGCTGATACGTACGCATGTTGTCTCCCTCCTTAATCGATTCGTTATTCTTCATTACCGTGTAGTATGGACGTAATCTTCTTATTTCATAACTGTTCATACGATACGATGGAAAGAGTTTGAAATGAGGGATTTATCACAGTGGTTTTGTATATGTTGATGTAAAATACTTTTTGGACACTAGATATAGTGTTGAGTACATACCATGTAAGCAGGTCTAACGCACGTGGTTGTTGATAAAGATTTGATGAAATGAAGAAGCACAGGAGGTTGTTCTCTTTGAATATGCCACAGAAGAAACGCTTGGAAGGACTAAGTGAGAAGATATTTCTAGATCGATATGCAAAAAAGGATGCAGATACGAACAATACCCGAGTGGGGGACGTTGTGCTTGTATTAACCAAGGAAGATCCGAAATTTCCGACGAAGGAGGTTGGAGAGGTTACTGCACGTAATGGCCGGAATTTATCTGTTGCACTCCGAAGCGGGGCGACCATCCAGACATCTGTTGAGCATGTGACCCTGACCGTGGAGAAAACACCGGAGGAAATGTGGGATCGATTGGCATCTGCAATTGCCTCCGTTGAGACTACGGAGAAGCAAGCGGAATGGACGGATAAATTCAGATATATTCTCGATGATTGGAAGCTTGTCCCGGGTGGACGAATCGCAGCAGGAGCAGGAGCAAGCGAGGAGCTAACCTTGTTCAATTGCTATGTCATTCCGTCTCCGAAGGATAGTCGAGGCGGGATTATGCAGACGCTCTCGGAAATGACAGAGATTATGGCTCGGGGTGGCGGCGTTGGCATCAATCTATCCTCGCTTCGTCCAAGACGGGCTATTGTGCGTGGTGTTAATGGCTCATCCAGTGGCGCGGTTTCATGGGGAGGCTTATTCAGCTATACGACAGGACTTATCGAGCAGGGCGGCAGCCGGCGTGGTGCCTTAATGTTAATGATGTATGATTGGCATCCGGACATTTTGGATTTTATTACGGTGAAGCAGACTGCAGGTCAAGTGACGAATGCGAACTTATCTGTCTGTGTTAGCAATGGATTTATGAAGGCCGTGAAGGAGGACTTGGACTGGGAGCTTGTATTTCCAGATACGAGTGATCCGGACTATGATGAGCAGTGGGATGGAGATTTGGAAAAGTGGAAGAAGGCGGGCAAGGCCGTCATTCCTTATCAGACAGTTAAGGCCCGCGACATTTGGCATACGATTATAGAGTCGGCGTGGAAGTCGGCGGAACCGGGTGTTGTCTTCATGGAGCATTATAATCAGATGTCGAACAGCTGGTATTTCAACCCGATTATCTGTACGAATCCTTGTGGAGAACAGGGACTGCCGGCGTGGGGTGTCTGCAATTTATCTGCGCTCAACCTGTCCAAGTTTTATGATGCTGAGAAGCGGGATGTTGCTTGGGAGGAGCTATCGAAGGTAACGCGTTATGCGGTGCGGTTCCTCGATAACGTCATTGATAAGACTCCGTATCATTTTGAGGAGAATAAAAACAATCAACAGAAGGAGCGGCGTGTCGGGCTTGGCTCGATGGGATTGGCAGAATTGATGATCAAGCTTGGCATCCGATATGGAAGTCCTTACTCGCTCGAATTCCTTGACCGGCTGTTCGGCTTTATTGCCCGCGAGGCCTACTTGGCTTCTGCGGATATTGCTGCGGAGAAAGGGGCTTTCCCTGCCTTTCAAGCAGAGCCTTACTTGTCAAGCGGCTTCATGAAGCAAATGTGCGGTGTATATCCTGAGGTCGAAGAAGCAATTCAAGCGAAGGGGATGCGTAATGTAACGGTCATTACACAAGCGCCGACGGGCAGCACGGGTACCATGGTTGGCACTTCCACCGGGATCGAGCCGTACTTCGCCTTCAAATATTACCGCCAGAGCCGTCTCGGCTATGACGAGCAGTTCGTGCCGATTGCGCAGCAATGGAAGGATGCGCATCCGAACGACCAGCTGCCGGATTACTTTGTAACAGCGATGGATCTGTCAGCAGAGGATCATATTCGTGCGCAAGCAGCGATTCAGCGCTGGGTGGACAGCTCGATTTCCAAAACGGCGAACTGTCCGAATGACTTTACTATCGAGCAGACAAAGGAATTGTATGAACTGGCGTTCGATCTCGGATGTAAAGGTGTAACCATTTACCGAGATGGAAGTCGAGACGTGCAAGTGCTGTCGACGGAGAAAGAGTCGAAGCAGGAAGAGAGCAACCATTCAGGATCGGGGCAAGCTGATTCCCATTCGAACTCGCAGCAAAAGCACTCTGAACAGGATGATTCCCATACGAACAATCAGGAGGAGCCACAATCAACACAAGGAGGGGTTCTTCATTGCGAGTCTTCCTTTGTCTCTGAGGGTCAACAGAAGACGAAGAACAATGGGGACGGAAATGAGCAGCAGCTTCATCGTCAGGATACTGGCTCGTCTGGTGCATCGTCTTTGAGTGTCTCTTCAGATCATGAACAGAAGGATGGAGTCCGAGCGCAGGAAAGTAATGACGGTCAGGAATCTACTCAGGAATCTACACATGGCAATGCTTCTCCTTCTGCTGAGGTAACTGCAACCAAGGGGGGAGAGTCTGAATCAGCAAGCTCAAATAATGTGTACAAGCGCCGTCCACAGGTATTGCGCGGCGCAACGTATAAGATTAATACGCCGTTCGGGATGGCGTACATTACGATTAATGATTTGAATGACATTCCTGCAGAAATCTTCTTAAACGTCGGCAAGGCTGGGTCCGATGTATTTGCGATGGCGGAAGCGCTAGGCCGCGTATGTTCCCTGTTCCTGCGCTATGGCGACCATGGCAACAAAGTAGAGCTGTTAATCAAGCATTTGAAGGGAATCGGTGGTTCAGGCTCCGTTGGCTTCGGTGCTAATCGGGTGGAGTCGATTGCAGATGCAGTCGCAAAAGCGCTGGAGACACATATGCAGGAGCAGGCATGTGATCAAGAGCGCCAGCGAAATGGCGAAGGGAGAAACGGTCAGCAGAACCATCAAAATGACAGCGGTCAGTCGAACAACAATAATAACCAACAATTGATTGAAAATGGCCATCAGTCAAACAGCAACAATCAGACTGCCAGTGGCAATCATCAACAGGTTAATTCTTCACGACAGGAATCGATCGAACAGGAACCAATCGCAGCTGCAATTGAAGATTCATCATCTGCTCAGAAAGATACATCTCCACCGATGATGAGCGGGATGTCGAGAGACTTATGTCCTTCCTGCGGCTCAGCTTCTCTTATCAATATGGAAGGCTGCAAGACGTGTGCGAACTGTGGATACAGCCGTTGTTCATAAAGAGCATATGTTTGAAGATTTGAGAGAAATGAGTGCTGTGAATCATTTGTATGTAACGTTCATTATAATAGTCGGGGCAATACATCGGCTACCTTGTCAATGTGGCGGCATGGATAACAATTCGGTGGCGTTGCTTGAATAATGAAGAGAGGCACGCAGATCAAATCGCCGATTAATGGTTACAAAGTATAGGGCAAATGGAAAACCCCCGTGAAGCTGCTGTGGCAGCGCCCCGGGGGTTTGTGTTTTGGTCTGGCGCAGCATGACGCCAACTATTTAACCCCTGACAGCCTGTAGTATGGCTGCAGCCGGTCCCTGGTTGTTTTCTAGTTGCATAAAATGAACGGGAGATTACCTTAACTTCAGATCATTTTATATAGGTTAACAGAATAATGACACTTCTAAAACAACAAAAGCCCTACCTCTCTTTTGTCCTTGCGGCTCCGATGACCGCGCCAGTGTGAATCAGAATTTCGTCTTTACATAAACTCATACTTCGTTTGGGTTATTCAAAATAGGAATTTAAAACCTCGTGGTCACGAAGGGTTATTCTTCTAGCGAGGAACGTAAAAGGGGTTAAATTTAAATTACAATATCATATTATATCACAGATGCAACTATCTGGCAAGAGCTCTATTGGGTTCTACTTTGGACTGCGCAGCGGACCGTATGACCCGTTAGAAAGACCCCACTCAGGATCAGTACCAGCCCAGCGAGCAAATCGGGTGTATTGGCTCATCCAACATCAGTGCTCCCCAGACGCTTGCCATGGCAGGGATCAAGTAAGGGGATATGGTCCGGAAATTTCGGCTCTGGCGAGCTTTATTGATTAAATTTACAGGATAATTGAGATAGATTTGACGCTGTGGAAGGCGACTTCTAAGTTCTGAACGCTTTCTGCTTCCGGAATTTTTGAAGAGTTGACTTAGAGTTATTTTATGGTATGATAACAATATCAGTACTATAAATACTAAACGGGTACTACAGGTACGAAAGAAATAAGCACAGTAGAAAACGAATGGAAGTAATTATGATTTTTTCCGATTGTTTCTTACCTATCGGGATGCCTTTGATGATGAAAATGCAGACCGAGGGAGAAATACGATGAATTTTGAGAGATTGGGTTGATGGTCGGCGGGAGGAACCATTTTGCGTACAGTATTCAATTTCATGTTCAACGATAGATTACTCTATCTAACTTGGAGAGACAGAAAGGAAGATGACCATGGCTGAGAATCAATTGAACAAGCATGGAGGTAACATTCAGATATCCGATGATGTCGTTGCCACAATTGCTGGTCTTGCAGCGCTTGAGACTCCAGGAATTGCTGCTATGTCTGGCGGACTATCAGATGATTGGGTGAAGATGTTGAGTGGCAAGAACGTGCAAAAGGGCGTGTCCGTCGAGGTAGGTGAAGTTGAAGCTGCTATAGACCTGCGAGTTATGGTTGTGTACGGTATGAAAATTCATGAAGTGTGTCATCAATTGCAGGTAAACATCCGCGAAGCGGTTCAAAGTATGACTGGACTTTGCGTTGTAGAGATTAATGTAAGGGTAGAGGGGGTCTCTTTCACAGATGAGGAGGTGAAGGAAATTCAACGAATTAGAAAATAGGTTATCGCTAAAAAACGATGGGAGAGGTGTATATGTATGTTAGATCCACGACTTACGAAATTAGCTGATATTCTCGTAAACTATTCTACAAAAGTGCAAAAGGGAGACAATGTATTAATAGATTCAACTGGAATCGACACATCTTTGGCAAAGGAACTTGTGAAAGCCGTGCATAAAAACGTACCATCACCCTATCAGGGATTTACATTCGAAAATGTCCGATTGGAGTTTAAAGATGGAGAGATCATCCATGCGGCAGCAAACAACACCGAGCGGCTAAACAATATCTTAGATGCGGATGAAGGTGCACGTTACATAGGGGAGTTTGCAATTGGGGTGAATCCTGCTATTAGGGAACCAATGCAGGATATTCTGTTCGATGAGAAAATCGATGGCAGCTTTCATTTCACACCGGGACGATGCTATGATAATGCTTCAAATGGGAATGAGTCAGCAATCCACTGGGACATGGTGATGATTCAACGCTCAGAGTATGGCGGTGGAGAGATTTGGTTTGATGATCGACTGATTCGAAAAGACGGACGTTTCGTGATTCCAGAACTGGAAAAGCTAAACCCCGAAAATCTAAAGTAGTTAGTGCTAACTTGGTCGCAGAATTTGACCCCAAGGAGATAAAGAGTTACACTTTCCTAGTACCCAAAGTACCATAAATGGATCTATCGGTACTACTCTTGGTTTGAGGTGAACTAAGGATGAAAGAACGAATTGCCAAAACTGCTATCGCGCTATTTCATGAAAAAGGAATCAAATTTACAATGAATGATTTGGCGCGCGAATTAGGTGTAAGCAAAAGCACGTTGTACGAGCATTTCCCGTCCAAGGACGAACTTATAGGTTATGTGGTTCAGCAAGTAAACGAAGAAACGGAAAGACGATTTCGAGAAGTGATCCAAGATACGAATTTGACCATATCTGAAAAATTAAAAGGGATACTCTTGATTGTCCCTCATGATTTCCAGAACAGCTATGTACGCTTACTGGTCGAACTTCGGCGGTACTACCCCGAACGGTGGAGGGAAATGGAACAAGGCATTAATGATGAGTGGAATATCATTACTAGTCTCATTGAAGAAGGCATCCATAATGGTGATTTTCGTCCGATGCATATTCCAACACTGATCCAAACCCTCAATTTCTTAATGACATCGATTTTCGATCAGCGCAATTTAGCTTCCAGCCAAATTACGGTGCAAGAATCTCTTTCCATGATGGTAGATATCATATTGAATGGAATTAGGAAGTAGAATGAGGCTCCCATTTGTTAGAGCTGAGAAAAACAAAACTTACAGGTTTCCGTTCTTCTCAGCTTTTTTGTTTTCGTGGATTCACTAAGAGCAAATGTATGCAATACTTATTGTTAGTACCGAAAATAATATTTTAGTACCACTAGTACTTAGATGAAAATGAAGAAAGGTGGGAGAATCCGATGGGATTTTGGGAAATCGGTTTGATCTTTGTTAATTTCGTCCTCCTCGGATGGACTCTATTTGCAGGCTGGAAGACAAAACGGTGGTCTGTTACCGCCTTGACGGTTGCCTACGGTGTTCTTATCATACAGCTTATCGCTGAAGGCTACCGTTGGCAGATGATTCCGGCTTATGTGTCCCCTGTTATATTGACAGTATGCTATCTATTGGCCAGGAGCAAAGAGAGCCCCAGAAACAGAATTACGGTAACGGTTCGTACATTGCTGCTTGTCATTTATTTGTCTGTAGCGGTCGCAATGCCTGCACTCATGCCTGTATCTTTATTTCATAAACCGACCGGCCCATTTATGGTCGGCACAACGCTGTATCATTGGGTTGATGATCAGCGGGAGGAACTTTTTACGGAAGATCCGAATGACCGGCGCGAGCTAATGGTACAGATTTTTTATCCTGCAGGTGATAAAGGCGAGGGAAATCGCGAGCCCTTTATCCGCAATGCGCATGAGGTCGCAAAGGGGCTGGAAAAAGATGTGTCCGTCCCGGCATTCGTACTAGGCCATCTGAATGTGGTGAAATCGAATGCGTTCACGGAAGCCCGGCTATCAGACGCCGAGAACCGTTATCCCGTATTGATCTTCTCCCATGGTTTGAACGGTTTTCGCAATCAAAATACGTTTCAAGTCGAGGAGCTAGCAAGTCAAGGTTATATCGTCTTATGTATCGACCATGCCTATGACGCTGCGGCGACCGTCTATCCAGACGGTCGAACCGCATACTTTCAGTCTACGAATCTAACTGAACTTGCTGAAAGAGATCGCCATATCAAATTATGGCGGGAAGATGCCGCTTTTGTGCTAGATCAAGTGGAGAAGCTTAACCGAGGCGATGTAGACGACCGCTTTAGGGGAAGGATCGACACCTCTCGAATCGGTATGTTCGGCCATTCTTATGGTGGAGCTACCGCCGCACAAATGCTGGTGGAGGACTCCCGTATCAAAGCAGCCATTAATATGGACGGTCTGTTATACGGGTCAAATGTGCCAGATACGGGAATCGGCAAACCGTTTCTGCTCATGAGCGCAGGGATCATCGATGATCCACTTGAAGATATCAAGGTAATAAATAACCGCAACGAGCGTGCGCTTGCCGGCGGTGGCATGTCGATGGTCGTTCCTCACACGGATCATACGAGCTTCACTGATTTTCATCTGATTTCACCATTATTGCGAAGCCCTGGCGAAGATCCACGGTACGTTCATCGTATCATTAACGAATTCAGTCTCGCTTTTTTTGACCTTTATGTGAAACAGACAGGCGACAGCTCAGCACTAGAAAGGTTGGCCGCAAAATACCCGGAAGTTAATTTTAAAGTGAACTGAAAAGTAGGGGAAATCATGAAACTTCTTAATCAAAAAAAGGAGAGGACAAACATGAAAAAAACAGGAGTACTTATCTTAGCGGCCGCAATAGGATTAGGTTTTTGCAGCAATGTACATATTCCGGTTGCTATTGCAGCCGAGTCGACTCCGACTATCCTGCCGATCAATTTAGCTGTAGACGGGACGGTAACCGCAAGTGGTGAAAATGGGTCGCATGAAGGCAAGGAAAAAGCGTTCGATCAGTATATTTTTTCGAAGTGGTTAACATTCAATACTCCAGCATGGCTGCAATATGAATTCACGAGTGCAAAGATCGTTAACTCGTACTCCATTACAACTGCGGAGGATGAGCCTGGAAGAGATCCGAAAAGCTGGGTGTTAAAAGGATCCAATGACGGGATTGTCTGGGATGATCTGGACACACAGCAGAATCAAAGCTTCACCTCCCGACATCAAACGAAAACCTATTCATTTGCCAATACGGCTGCTTATAAATTTGTAAAGTTTGATAACTTTGCTAATCAGTACGATGACGGCGGGATGCTGCAGTTATCCGAAATTAAGCTATTCGGTAATGATGTGCAGACTTTCAGCACGATTAAGCCCACGGTTACAGCCAGCGGAGAAAATGCGCCAGACGATATCAAGGCGAATCTGGTTGACGGATCAAGCAATACCAAGTGGCTAACTTGGAACAATACGGCATGGCTGCAGTTCGACTTTGGCGAACAGGTTATGATCGATGGTTACGCGCTTACGTCGGCTAAATCGTACAATAATAGTCCCGATGCTGATCCGAGAAGCTGGGTTCTGCAGGGATCCAATGATTCTATCAACTGGACGGATTTAGATACGAAAAGCGATGAGAACTTCAAGCTTCGCCATCAACGTAAACATTACTTATTGAATAACAATACAAATGCCTATCAATACTATAGGCTCAACAATATCCAAAATCATAGCGGCTACGCTTTGCAAGTAAGCGAAGTTGAATTTTCGCGCACGAATGACATGTGGCATACCGAGAACCCGATCATCGAAGTTCAGAATCTTGCGGGCTACAGTTTATTCGATCAAGCGCTACCCAATGCCCAGCAAGAAATTTTGACGATCTTGCGTAAATTAAATAAAATTTTATACAAGAGTCCGGCAGAAATGCCGGTTAGAGTAAAGAAAATTCTGGTGGAAATCGTAGACACCCCTGGAGTTGCCTGGATGTCAGGAGACAATGAGTTAAAAACGCTAGGTATCAGTTCTCAGTATCTCGCAAGCTTCGTAGCTAATAATCCTAACAACTCATTACGCGATGAAATTATTGGGATCCTTTACCATGAATTGGGTCATGCTTATCAATATAGCGACTTTGATGTGGAAGCAGTAGCTGATAGCTTGCGTTACGAAACGGGTTATCATAATCGTTATGGTATCAGCCCGGGTGGAACTTGGTCTAGCAATGGAACGGCGAACTTCATTCGCTGGATTGAAGATTCGAAACATCGCGGATTCATTCGTGCATTAAATGCGGCAAGGATCCCCTATGGCATGAATGAGCAACAAATTCAATTGTGGAAAGAAAGTCAATTTCAATTGATTACTGGCATAGACGTGAATACCCTCTGGTCTCAATATCAACAAACACTTTCTAATCATTGATTAGGTATCTCAGCCTTGCGAAAGAGAGTGATGGGCGGCCCCTACATGGAAAAGTAGGGGGCGCTTTTCTGTTTACATTTACATTTCTTCCCCGTTTCGAGTGATCCAGCTCTCTCCATCTCCGACTTATCTCATCAAGCCCTTCATCTAAATGATGCTCAATAGTAGTCAACTCGGTTGCATGTTTCCTTACACGACAAAGGTCAAAATTTTACCCACACTAGGTCATAATCCATCCTTTGTTCTCCCTTGCCTGCGGCTTATGATGAAGTCAACAAATTATAAGCTGAGGTGACATAAAAAGTGGAAGAGACAAAATCAAGTTATCAGCTTCCAAAACAGCAGGCGGAGAGCGGAGTGAAAAAATTTTGGTCGCCACGGAGAAAGGAAGCATTAGTTGGTTGGCTGTTTTTACTGCCAGAAATAGTGGGTATGTTAATGCTTAATGTATTTGCCCTTGGGTTTTCATTGTATTTAAGTTTTACAGATTGGGATTTATTATCTGGGGTATCAGGTATTAAATTTGCTGGTCTACAAAACTTCATTCATTTATTTCAAGATCCAACGATATGGAAGGCATTATATAACAACTTAGTATATACGGTGTTAACCGTGCCAATTCCGATTGCGCTTGCGCTTGTGTTAGCAGTTGTTATTCATAGTAAAGTCTACTTTAAAGATTACTTTAAAGTCGTATTCTTTATACCTTACATTTCTTCGATTATCGCTGTGGCAGCAGTGTGGAGCATCTTGTTCCACCCTTCACTAGGCCCTATCAATCAATTTCTAATGGATCTTGGTATATCGAATCCTCCGAAATGGCTCGTTGATCCGAAAACATCACTAATCGCGGTCGCTATTATTAGCGCGTGGGCAGGGCTCGGTTACACGATTATTATATACATGGCGGGATTGTCCAATATTTCCGAAGAATTATATGAAGCGGCAGAAATTGATGGGGCGACGGGGCTGAAGAAGTTTTTCAATATCACGATCCCGCTGCTCCGTCCAACAACGTTCTTCTTGCTTATTACGATGCTTATTGGTTCATTTAAAGTGTTCGATATTATTTCGTATTTGACCGAAGGCGGTCCTGATAATTCATCAACGGTAATTGTATTCCGCATCTATCAAGAAGGTTTCGTCAACTACAATATGGGCTATGCATCTGCAATCTCTTGGCTGTTATTTGCGATTATCGGTCTGATTACTGCGGCAACGTGGAAGATGCGCCAAGAAGAATCATTTTAATAGAAAGGGAGAATACGATGCTAACCTTACGTAATAAGATTACTAAAATTATTGCTACCGTGTTGATGGGGGCATTGTCTATACTTTTTATCTTTCCATTATTATGGATGGTGTCATCAGCGTTTAAATTTGAAAAAGATGTCATGCGCTTCCCGATTGAATGGATTCCATCTGCAACTAACTTTGTCAATAACTTTAAGGCAGTATGGATGCAAAAGGTACCGTTTGGTCAGATTTATTTCAACTCCATTAAAGTGGCAATTATCGTTACTTTACTCTCGCTACTTATATCAACGATGGCAGCCTATTCCTTTACGAAACTACAATTTCGCGGTCGAAACCTTGTATTCGCCGGGCTGTTAGCCATGATGATTATTCCTGATCAAGCGACGCTCATTCCTCGCTTCATGCTTATTCGTTGGTTGGGACTATATGACACCCATGCAGCGCTAATATTGATGGGTATGTTTTCGATTTACTTTACATTCTTGTTGCGTCAGTTTATGGCCGGTGTGAGTGATGATATTTTGGAAGCTGCTAAAATTGACGGTGCAGGGCACCTGCGCAGCTTCACTTCGATTATGCTTCCGCTCTGTCAGCCTGTAATCGCGACGGTGGCGATTATTAAGTTCATCTGGTCGTGGAATGATTATCAAAATCCGTTAATCTTCTTGCAATCGAAATCTTTGTATACCGTTCCGCTAGGCATGACCTTGTTTAGGGATGATTATACGACCAACGATGCGATTATGATGATGGCGGCAGTATCAGCGATTATTCCTCTGCTGATTGTGTTTATTGTTTTGCAGAGACAAGTTATTAGTGGGATTGCCCTTGGTGGTGTGAAAGGGTAAGCATATGGACTCATGATAAGATAAATCTGTAGACATCTCTAGTTTAGAGTCTTCTAATAAGTCAAAATCGTTATCGCACAAGCACAAAATTATACACGCAGGCAATTTGCAAACGTTATATACTGTCTGTAAGCGCTAACAAGGCCTTGACTCAAAGCTTACTATCATTCATTTTAGGGGGAAGTTGCACATGGCAACTAAAAGTAAACGTTATTTTCTTCTGTCCACATGCCTACTACTAGCATTAATGATGTTTACAAGCGCTTGTGGAAACAAAGCTGACGAATCCGCACAATCGAACGGTACAGAGAAGAAGGAAGTGACCCTTAAGTACTATAACTGGGACAATGAGGCTCAACAAGAGGGTACAGACGCAATGCTGCGTGAGTTTGAAGCTGCTAACCCTGGTATTAAAGTGGAACATGTCGTGCTCGTTCCAGGTAATTCATTGGAAATGTTAAAGAAATTGGACTTCCTTATTTCGTCCGGAGATGAAGTTGACGTCGTTCAATTGCCAAGTACTTCAGCGGTCGTTGAAAGAGCAGTTCGCAGTGCATTTACGCCACTAAATGAATTCTATGATAAAGAAGGTTTGAAAGCGGAAGATGAGTATTATGTAAATCCGCAAGTAGACGGCAAATATTACGGGATGCCATATACATCAGGTTATACCTATGTCATGCTCAATAAGAATGCGTTGGATGAAGCGGGACTGCCCGTTCCTAAATTCGGCTGGACATGGGATGACTATCGCGAGTATGCGAAGAAGCTGACAAAAGGCGAAGGCGTAGACAAACGATACGGAACCTACTTCCATACGTGGGAGTTGTATATGAATGCCCCAGCGCAAACGGTAATGAAAGATCCGTTCCGCTATGACGATGGCAGTACAATTCTGTCTGACCCAACCTATCCGTACTTCTTCCAATTGCGCAAAGACATGGAAAGTGTTGATAAGTCAGCGAAACCCTATGCGGATGTGCTAGCATCTAAGCTTAACTATCGCAGTGAATTCTTCGGTGGTAGTGCAGCGATGATTATGTCAGGCAGCTTCACGATTCCAGATCCAGGCAATCTTGAGCAGTACCCACATGATTTTGTGACTGCTTTCGCGCCAGTTCCTTTGCCTCCAAAGAATGCTTTGCCTAAAGATTATGAGGGCGGTAAATACTTTGTTGGCAGTTCACAATTAGCAATGGGTGCAACAACGAAGCACAAGGAAGAGTCATATAAGCTGATGCGCTTCATGTCTACAGCAGATTCAGCCAATAGACAGGAGTTTTCCGGTTGGAAGAAAGCAGATCAGACAAAACTATTGGAGCGCATGATCGGTAAAAACACGGACAAGTACGATGTAGAGTCGTTAAAGAACACGCTGTTTGGCGACGATATTAAGTATTTGGATGCTTCCAAGGTGCTTACCATTTCAAGCGCTGACTTAACAAAAGTGATCGACGATGGCTTCAGCAAATTTATGCTTAGCACGGAGCCAATTGAAAAAGTACAAGCATGGATGGTTGAAGAAGCAACGAAGATTATTAATGAGAAAGAGAAGAAGTAACGATTTGTAAGTAATATAATAAATAGAAATCCGCTGAAACTAGGCGTCTCTATATTCCATGCTATATAAAGTACAAATAGTGGGAAGAGGGACGCCTTTTCTGTATGGTGCTCAGAGAAGGGGTGAAGAGTGATGAAAAAAATACTAAGTTTGTTACTAGTAGTTGCGATAGTAGTCACGTTCTTGCCTGTTGGCACAGGTGTAGCGATGTCATCAAATGTTGCTAATTTATTTCCGAATGGTGATTTCGAATCAACTGCAGCGCCGAGCGGTACTTGGACTCAATATACGGATACGAACCCTGCACCTGTCAATTGGGACACATGGATTCCTGTAGGTTCTGGTAAACCAGCTGGTAGGACAGTAAGTGTAACGGTCGCTACCTATGATTCTTATAGTGGTCAGCAATCGATGCTGATAGATGCTTCCGGCACAAGCCGTGTATCGATTAATGCTAAGGCACCCGTGGAGGCTGGGAAATCGTATCGCTTGCAAGTGTGGTATAAAACCGAAAATATTGCAGGTGGCAGCGGAGCTTATTTCCGCACTTCTGTGCTGAATCCTTCTAACACAAAATTAATAGATGGACCTACTTCAACGAAGGTGTATGGTACGAACGATTGGACGATGCAGCAAATTTTTATAACGGTGCCGGCTGGTGGTGCCAAATTTTTTGTTGAATTGTTTTTAGAAAATAGCACCGGCAAAGTGTGGTTTGATAACATTCGGCTGGAGGAATATGACGGCATAACGGGGTTAGCGCTTGAACCGACGGCAACGATGATGACGGTTGGGGAGACGAAGCCGCTAACATTAACCGTCACTCCAAATAACCTGCCCTCTCCCAAAGTAATATGGAGTACTAGTGATGAGAATGTAGCTGCTGTTGATCAAGATGGCAATGTAACAGCAGTTGCTGCGGGTGTAGCAACAATCACGGTTGCAACAGAAGACCAGATGATAAAGGCACAAAGTAACATTGGTGTAGACTCTACAGAGACAGCAGTTGCTTACGACCAATTGCGTACACGTTGGAAGCAGAAGTTAGTAGGAGCTGTAGACGATAACCTCGCTTCTGATCCCGCTATTCAGGCACTAGTAGCTGAGATGGACAATAATGTATCCAATGCCGCTAAGACGGGTTATCTCGATACGCTTAGTGCTAATGATAGCAGCCGTAGATACTTATGGTCGGATCTTGTCGATAACGCCGACACGAAGGAGCAGCATGCCAACAACATCGTTAGCGAGTTTACTCGTATTAAAACAATTGCAACCGCTTACAACACAGGGACTTCCCGTTTCTATCACGATCCGCAGCTGCGGGATGCAATTATAGGTGCTCTGGATTGGATGTACGCTAAGCGTTATAACGAGCGTTTATCCTACAGCAGCGCCAGCAGCTGGTGGGGATTTGAAATCGGTGCACCGCAGCTGTTAAATGATTGTTTGATCCTTATGTATGATGAGTTGAACGATCAGCAAATAGGCAACTTCATGCGGACAATAGATAAGTATTGTCCTAATCCAACAAAGCGGGTGCAAAATAGCTCCGTGATCGAAACCGGTGGCAATTTGCTGGACAAAGCACTTGTTGTAACTCTTCGCGGCGTAATTGGTAGAAATAGCGCTAAAATTACGCAAGGACGGGATTCGATTGGTTCCGAATTTAACTATGTCACGAAAGGTGATGGTGTATATGAGGATGGTTCACTGGTGCAGCATGCGAATATCGCTTACACGGCTGGCTATGGTGCAGTCTGGCTCAGCCGCACGGCGGACATCACTTATTTGCTCAACACTTCACCATGGCCTGTGACTGACGCGCGTGTAGCTAACATTTATAAGTGGGCAAGTGATACATTCGAACCGGTTATTTACAAAGGGCTGTACATGGATATGGTTAACGGGCGGGGGATCTCCAGAAAAGATTCGGGTACGGCTCGCGGTACGATTGTAGCCTTAGCTAGTTTAGCAGAGGGCGCACCACCAGAGGTTAGCGCTACTATTCGCAGTATGGTTAAGGAATGGGTAAGCAAGGATACAACCTTTCATGATTACTATAAAGGCTTGCCGATTTATAGTGTGATGCTGCTGAAGAAAGTGATGAACGATGATACTGTCGCACCGCGCGGTGAGCTGTCGCGCAGTTATATGTTCAACGGTATGGCCCGTGTCGCGCATCATCGTCCGAACTACGCTTTTGGGCTAAGCATGTTCTCAGACCGCATTTCTGCCTTTGAGATGGGTAATAAAGAAAATGTAAAAGGCTGGGATACCGGTCTTGGCATGACCTATATCTATAACGAAGACTTATTGCAATATCGCGATGGATTTTGGGCAACGGTTAACAGTTTCCGTCTGCCAGGAACAACAACAGACGGATCTGGAGAAGGGAAGATGCCGGGCGAATGGGCGTACTATTACAATACGAAAAGCCATGTTGGCGGTGCAACACTAGATCATTTATATAGTGCAAGCGGCATGGATTTCTCATTAACGAAAGTAACGGGCAGTGATTTAAGTGGTAAGAAATCATGGTTCATGTTCGATGATGAAATTGTTGCCCTCGGTACAGATATTCGTAAAACATCGGCCGCTACAAAATCGGTAGAAACGATTGTTGATAATCGCAAGTTGAATAGCAGCGGTGATAACGCCTTTGTGATTAACGGTGTACAGGTGCCTACAGCATTGGATTATGCAGCAGATATTGATGATGTAAACTGGGCGCATCTGGCGGGCAATGGTGCAGGTTCTGGTACGGATATGGGCTATTATTTCCCAACTACACCCACACTGCATGTCGTACGCGAGGCGAGAACAGGCTCGTGGTCTGAGATTAACAACGGTCAATCGCAAGATAAGCTGACGCGCAACTATGCCAGCATTGCCTTTGAACATGGGAATAATCCACAAGCAGCTAGTTACGAATATGTGTTGCTTCCAGGTAAGACAGCGGCACAAACACAAGCT
Organism: Paenibacillus sp. NAIST15-1; assembly: GCF_001894745.1. Classification (GTDB taxonomy): domain Bacteria; phylum Bacillota; class Bacilli; order Paenibacillales; family Paenibacillaceae; genus Paenibacillus_B; species Paenibacillus_B suaedae. Next base: position 42,012 of record NZ_BBYF01000006.1, on the reverse strand, counting down.
TATAGTGAACAATCAGCTGTCAATGTGCTAAGCAATATATCAACCGTACAGGCTGTTAGCAATATGCAGCTTGGCATCACCGCTGCGAATTTCTGGAGTGCGGATACTGCGGGAAGCATCCAAGCTAAATCCGCAGCTACGGTCATCATGAAAGAAGACAGCGGCGAAATGAAAATTGCGATATCCGATCCAACGCAAAAGCAAAACACAGTGACGGTTGAAATCCATCAACCGAACTTGACATTGCTGACTGCAGATACGGGGATAAAAGTTACACCGATACAAGATGGAGTTAGCATTGAAGTCAACACTTCGGGATCGCTCGGTAAGACGTACACGGCAACATTTGATCTCGGCAAGACCTACACCGTAACCATGGAAGGTGTAACAGCAGATAAACAGACTGCTAAGAAAGGTGAAACCGTAACTGTAGTACTAGATACGCCTGTGGGTAAAGTGTTCGATAAGTGGATCGTTACGCCAGCAAGCTTGACGTTGACCCAAGATACAACGAATAACAACATCTATACGTTCATCATGCCAGGTGAAGCAGTTAAAGTAACAGCAACGTATAAAGACGATACACCGGTAGGTGGCGGATCGACACCATCAGCGGATCCAACACCAACATCGCCGACACCAACACCTAAACCTAAACCAACTGAACCAGTGAAACCTACTGATCCAGTATCCCCTACAGTAGATTTGTCTGATATCGCAGATCATTGGGCGAAGGCTTCCATTGAAAAATCAGTTGAGCTTGGTTTTGTAAGTGGCTATGAGGATGGAACCTTTAGGCCGAATGCTACGATAACTCGCGGTGAGATTTCAGCAATGTTAGCTAGAGCGCTAAAGTTGGAACCCGTAAATACAGGGTTTATTTTCGCGGATCAAAGTCAAACACCAGTATGGGCACAGCCATACATTCAAGCACTTGCTAAAGCTGGATATATTTCAGGCTATGAAGACCGTACATTCCGTGCGAATAAAGATATCACCAGAAGTGAACTCGTTGTTATGATTGTTCGTGCACGGGGTCTTGAAGTACATCCAAATGCAACTCTGACGTTTACAGATGCGGATCAAGTGCCAGCATGGGCTAAGCCTTATGTGGCAACTGCAGAAGAAGCAGGCCTGATTAAAGGAAATGGAGTTGGTACATTCAATCCTAATGCTGCTGCAACCAGAGCTGAAGCAGTTACTTTGATTCTAGGCATGTTAAATGATTTGAAATAAGAGATGCTGTCTATTCAAGCCATCTGCATTAGTCATGTCTTAAGGTCAACGACTTAAGTAGGTGCCAAACTGTATCATCTAAGTGAAGGTGACTTCCCAGCAGGTTTGAGTTTAGATGAAGATATTTCCAGTTTGTAGTTAGTAGAGGTTAAAATAACCAATCGAAAGCCAAGATCCGATTTTTAGGATCTTGGCTTTCGATGTTAAGGTCAAAATATTGCATATATATAAAAAAATAATGCGTGTTTCTACCTATCTTTGATTTGCTATTATTAGCCTAAGTTAGGTTGGGTTTTTAATTTCCATATAGATATGTATGATATCTTTTTATATTTTTCAAGATGTTGCAGCGGGAAAATGAGAGGGGGGAAATGGTAATGAACAGCAGTGGAGTTATAAGACAAGAGCAAGTTAAAGCGGCAGCGTTGGTGCGGCCTTCTGAGCGACAGTTGGCGATACAAGAGATGGAGTTTTATGCTTTTGTACATTTTACAGTGAATACGTTTACGGATCAGGAATGGGGCAGTGGGCAGGAGCAGCCTGATATTTTTAACCCGACACAGTTGGATGCACGGCAGTGGGTGCGTGCTTGTAAGGCTGCAGGAATGAAAGGGCTGATTCTGACTTGTAAGCATCACGATGGGTTTTGTTTATGGCCGAGTGAGTATACAGAGCATTCGGTGAAGAATAGCCCATGGAAAGATGGCAAGGGTGATGTCGTTCGTGAGGTGGCAGATGCTTGTCGTGAAGGCGGGTTGAAGTTTGGGATTTATTTATCGCCTTGGGATCGTCATGAGCCGTGTTATGGGGATTCGCCAGCTTATAATGAGTACTTTACCAATCAACTGCGCGAGCTGTTGACTAGGTATGGGGATATTTTCTGTGTGTGGTTTGATGGGGCTTGTGGTGAAGGTCCTAACGGCAAACGGCAAATATATGATTGGAATGGCTATTATGCACTGATTCGTGAATTGCAGCCAGAAGCGAGTATTTCGGTATGTGGGCCGGATGTGCGCTGGTGTGGCAATGAGGCGGGGCATTGTCGCAAGTCGGAGTGGAGCGTAGTACCTGCGCAGCTGCAGGATAAGGAGAGAATTCAGGAACATTCACAGCAGGAAGATAATGCTGAATTCGCCAAGCGTTTCACTTCAGAGGATGAAGACTTGGGTAGCCGCGACATAATTGCAAATGTATCGGAGCTTGTCTGGTATCCAGCGGAAGTGGATACGTCGATTCGTCCGGGATGGTTCTATCATGCGAGTCAAGATGATCAAGTCAAGTCGCTGGATGAGCTGCGGAATGTGTACTATGGTTCGGTCGGAGGCAATGCTACGCTCTTGCTTAATATTCCTGCCGATACGCGCGGTCTGCTCCACGAGAATGATGTGCAACGGTTAGAGGAGCTCGGAGCTTGGATTCGCAATACGTTTGAGACGAATATGGCACGCGATGCTGCTGCTACGGCTAGTGAAGCGATGGCTGGATATGAAGCGGCCAATATACTGGATGGCAATCGAGATACGTTTTGGGCTCCTGAGCAAGGTACAGAGGTGGCGAGTATCACTGTCGACCTAGGAACAGAGCAAACGTTTGACCATATCGTACTGCAGGAGTATCGCTATACGCAGAGGATTGAGAGTTTCAGCTTGGAGTATTGGCAAGACGATTCTGCTGAGGCTGCAGAGGAAAGTACGGATACAGCAGCAGGTACAGGGGCATGGCAGTCAATTCTGAATGGTACGATTATCGGTCACAAGCGGATCTGCCATTTTCCAGCCATAAGCAGCAGTCGCTTGCGTCTTCAAATCACTGGCTCGCGCTGGTGGCCAAATTTGTCCACATTCGAAGTGTACAACAGTCAGGTTCAGGGTGGTGAAGATGAATGAATAATCGAAATGCTCATCCGGAAGTGGTCACCTTCGGGGAAAGTATGGCCCTATTGATCGCCGAGGGGGGGAAAGGTCTTGAATATACATCGAATTTGACGCCTTCCTTTGGAGGAGCTGAGACGAATGTAGCGATCGGTTTGTCAAGGCTTGGACATTCCGCAGGCTGGTGCGGTCGGCTTGGAGATGATCCGTTCGGGCAGCGGATTTATAAGATGGTGCGGGGGGAAGGCGTAGATGTTACACGCGCTTCATTCACAGATGAAGCCCCAACAGGACTCATGATTCGAGAGAATGCAGCTGGAAGAAGCTCTGTCTATTATTACCGCAAGCTATCGGCGGCTAGTAAAATGACTCCTGAGCATTTGGATGAGGAATATATTGCTGGAGCAAAGATTTTACATATTACCGGGATCACACCTGCATTAAGCACATCCTGTGCGGAGACGGCGGCAGCAGCGATGGACATCGCGAAGCAGCACGGCGTCAAAGTGAGCTTCGATCCGAATTTGCGCTTGAAGCTATGGGATGTGAAAGCAGCCCGAAAGGTTCTGTTGCCATTGGCGCGAAAAGCGGATTATTTCTTGCCGGGATTAGATGAATTGAAACTGCTGTATGAGACGGAATCGATGGATGAGATCGTTGCCAAGCTCAGTGAGCTGTCCGCTGTAAGCATTATTAAAGGTGGCGAGGATAAAACCTATATTCTGGATAACGGAAAACTGTCATCAGTTCCTTACTATAAGGTTGATCATGTAGTCGATACGGTAGGAGCTGGAGATGGCTTCTGTGCTGGATTTCTAGCTGGTTTGCTGCGGGAATATAGTCTTGAGGAGGCGGTTCGTCTCGGTAATTTGATAGGCTCGCAGGTAATCCAGACGGTTGGCGATTGGGAAGGTCTACCTAGTGGAGCACAAATCGAGCGATTGCTTGCCGGTAAGATGCATGTTGAGCGATAAAGGTGTTTCATTGAGAACTATTAATAGAAACGAAAACGACAATCGATAAATGGGGAGGAGAACAATATGAAGAAAATGCAGCTTACTCAGAAGATTGTGCAGGAAGGTGTCGTTGCCGTACTCCGCGGGGAGACGGCAGAAGAAGTTGTCGCCATGGCCGAGGAAGCGATTCTCGGCGGAATTAAAGTGATAGAGATTACGATGACAGTTCCATTTGCGTTGAAAGCAATTGAGACACTAGCTCAAAAATATAAATGGGATTCGTCGGATGAATCTACTTATGCGATTATTGGCGTAGGAACCGTGCTGGATGCTGAAACGGCACGCGCGGCGATTCTTAGCGGCGCTCAATTCGTAGTGTCCCCTTTCCTTAGTGCTGAGACCGTAACCATGTGCAACCGATATCGCGTACCGGTAATGCCAGGAACGATGACGATCAAGGAAATTAATGAAGCACTTGAGCTTGGAGCCGATATCGTCAAGCTGTTCCCAGGCAACCTGTATGAGCCATCCGTAATCAAGGCGATCAAAGGCCCATTGCCGCAGGCTAACATTATGCCAACCGGCGGTGTGTCGTTGGATAACCTAGGTGAATGGGTGAAAGCCGGAGCGGTAGCGGTAGGGATCGGCTCCGATTTGACGAATGAAGCAGTTAAGAACAAAGATTTCTCGTTGATTCGGAAGAAAGCTGCCGCATATGTAAATGCCTATCGTCAGGCAAAGGGGATATAAAAGATTCGAAATGATATACGCAGATCGGACGATTCAGCATGTATGAATCGTCCGATTTTTTTGTGCAGCATGAACCAGAAAAATAGAGTGACGTGTATAGGTTGTTGCACGATTCGAATGGATCAGGATGTAAGCAGCTGAAGCGTACGATATGTCAAAAAGGGACACACACATGGTCATAAAAGTGCATCTATTTTTAGGTGGAATGTCGATATAATGGTGCGAAGTACGATATTGGGGATACGAGCTATTACACAGGATTCTGTAAAGAAATGAGGGTAGCTTAATGAATCATATAAGCAACTATTATTTGCTTGAGCGGACAGCGGCTAGCAAATGGACGGAAGCGTTTCCAATCGGTAACGGGCGCTTAGGGGGCGTTGTATATGGTGGGATACAGCGCGAGCAGATTCAATTGAATGAAGATTCGATTTGGTATGGTGGTCCAAGGGATAACGATAACAGAGCAGCGCAAGCGGCGTTGCCGGAAATTAAAAACTTGTTGCTGCAGGGTAACGTGCGCAAGGCAGAAAAGTTAGCGTTGAAGCATATGACGAACGTACCCCAATATTTCCACCCTTATCAGACATTAGGCAACTTGTTCTTGGATTTTGATACGGATATAGATGTTCATGCAATTCATCATTATTGTCGTGAGCTAGACTTGGATAATGCTTTGGTTCAGGTAAATTATGAAGTAGGACGGCAAGATGCAATTCAGTACAGCCGTGAGATATTTTCTAGTGCCGCTGATCAAGTGCTGGTCATCCGGATGACTACGACCGATGCTGCAGGCTTAACCTTTGCAGCTAAATTCGACCGTAGACCTTTCACCGGTGATATCGTTCAGACAGATGATGGACAGGCTATTGCCATGAAAGGACAATTAGGAGCCGATGGCGTACGTTATGCCGTTGTACTGCGGGCAGAAGTTGAGGGTGGACAATGTCAGACGGCGGGCAGTTATCTTGATATTCGCCAAGCTCGTGCAGTCACGCTTATTGTTGCAGCGCAGACTTCATTTCGCTGTGCTGATGCTTATGCTGTTGCTTGTCAACAGGCAAAACAGGCAGCAAAAGTGCCATATGAGACATTGAAGCAGCGACACTTGGATGATTATAAGCCGCTGTTTAACCGTGTAACGTTGGATTTGGAAGCGGAGGAAGGAGAAAGAACCGAGCCACAGCAGAAGATTACTAGAGAGCAATGCTTGTCCACGTCGCAGCGACTAGAACAATATCGGCAAGGTGCCGCTGATAATGGGCTGGAGGCGCTGTTTTATCAGTACGGACGTTATTTGCTGCTAGCCAGCTCCAGACCGGGAACTCTGCCAGCTAACTTGCAAGGGATTTGGAACGATAGTTTTACTCCTCCATGGGAATCGGACTATCATCTTAACATTAACTTGCAAATGAACTACTGGCTTGCCGAGACGGGGAATTTAGCGGAATGTCACCTGCCGCTATTTGATTTTATTGAACGCTTGGTCATCAATGGACGCCGAACAGCGCGCAACATTTATGGTGCACGTGGATTTGTTGCTCACACGAGCAGCAACCTGTGGGCGGATACAGGCATTTACGGTGAATATGTGAGCGCCAATATGTGGCCGATGGGTGGCGCATGGATTGCGCTGCATATGTGGGAGCACTATTGTTATAACGGCTCACTTTCGTTCTTGCGCGAACGCGCGTATCCCGTGTTGAAAGAAGCGTCGTTATTTTTCATAGATTTCTTATTGGAGCTGCCATCAGGACAGCTGGTGACCGTACCATCCCTATCACCAGAAAACTCGTATCGTAGTGAACAGGGTGAAGTCGGGGCGCTATGCTATGGTCCATCGATGGACTCGCAAATTTTGTATGCGTTGTTTACAGCATGCATCCGTGCCGGTGAGCTATTGCAACTGGATGAAGGGCATATGGAACAGGGGGGCCAAGAGGACAAAGATTTATTGGCACAGTGGAAGCAAGTACGCAGTAAGCTGCCACAGCCGCAAATCGGCCGCCATGGACAAATTATGGAGTGGGCGGTTGATTATGAGGAAGTAGAGCTGGGGCATCGCCATATTTCTCATCTATTCGCTTTGCATCCAGGGGAACAGATCATTCCTCATCGCAGCCCTGATCTTGGACAAGCTGCTAAGTTCACGCTGCAGCGGCGCTTAGCTCATGGTGGAGGACATACGGGCTGGAGTCAAGCGTGGATTGCAAACTTCTGGTCAAGGCTGGATGAAGGAGAGCAGGCACATCTGAGTTTGCGCAATCTATTAAGCAAAGCGGTACACTCGAACTTGTTCGGCGACCATCCTCCATTCCAAATTGATGCCAACTTTGGTGGAGCAGCAGCGATGCAGGAGATGCTATTGCAGTCGCACGGGGATGAAATCCGGCTACTGCCGGCTCTTCCGCATGCGTGGCGTCAGGGTCATGTTATTGGCTTGCGTGCCCGCGGTGGATTTACCGTTGATATGGCTTGGAAGGAAGGCAAGCTGCAGCAGGCGCAGATAACGTCTACGCTTGGCAAGCCTTGTGTTATTTATAGTACGGTTCCGCTTACTTTCCGTTCTGGTAAGCCATCAATGGCAGTGGCCGTAACACAGCCCGCGCCACATACGTATCAGCTGGATATCCCGCTTGGAGCTACGGTTATAGCAAGCTTAGCGTAGGTTACTATCGAACTAATAACATAAAAAGGAAAAAGTAAAGTCAAATAAGCAATAAAGTCAAAATTGTTCACAATCGAGCAAAATAATTGACTTACTATTGCTGGGAGCATTTACTATGATGATTGTAGGTTCAATATCGAATGATCATCATTGTTCATTGTGATGAATCCAAGTCTATGAAATCGGGAGGAACTAGAAAATATGCAAACTATGGAGACACGCTACGCGTATGCGCCACAATCGATCGCACGCATGACAACAGAAGAATTGCGCAAGGAGTTTTTAGTGGAGCAGGTGTTTGTTCCCGGTGAAATTCGCTTGACTTACTCGCATAATGACCGTTTGATCTTTGGTGGCGTAACACCTACGAAAGAGCCGTTAGAGATTAAGCTTAGTAAAGATTTGGGTGTTGAGTATTTTCTAGAGCGTCGTGAACTAGGTGTCATTAATATCGGTGGTCCTGGGTTTATTACGATTGATGGTGTGCGTGAATCGATGAACAATCAGGATGGCTATTATATCGGCAAAGAGACGAAAGAAGTGCTGTTTGCTAGTGCAGATGCTAGTAATCCAGCGAAATTTTATATTTCTTCTAGCCCGGCTCATCACAAATATCCGAATGTGCGTATTTCCATTGATAACATTAAGCCAATGGAGACAGGTGCTGATAACACAATGAATAAGCGTAAAATTTATCAGTACATTCATCCGAATGTGTGTCAGTCATGCCAGTTGCAAATGGGCTATACGCACCTAGAAGAAGGAAACGCTTGGAATACGATGCCATGCCACACGCATGAGCGACGCATGGAAGCGTATGTATACTTCGATATGGAAGGGGACAACAAGGTATTTCATTTCATGGGCAAACCTGATGAGACGAAGCATCTCGTTGTCGGCAATGAGCAAGCGGTTATCAGTCCAAGCTGGTCCATTCACACCGGTGTTGGCACTAGCAACTATACGTTTATTTGGGCAATGTGCGGCGAGAATATCACATACACCGATATGGATATGGTCGCTATGGACGATCTAAAGTAGATAGATGAATAGATAGGGTTTATAGAGAGGGGAGTATGAAGAGTTGTCACAATTTTCGGTAGATCAATTTCGCCTTGATGGCAAGGTAGCTCTCGTTACAGGTGCAGTGTATGGGATCGGATTGGAAATGGCATGCGCTATGGCGCGTGCGGGTGCAAAAATTGTATTTAATGCTCGTGAGCCAGAAACGGTAGAGATCGGTATGGCTGCTTATAAGGAAGCCGGCATTGAGGCGCATGGATATGTATGCGACGTGACCGACGAGCCAGGTGTACAAGCGATGGTGCAACAGATTGAAGCGGAAGTTGGAGTCATTGATATTCTAGTCAACAATGCTGGCATTATTAAGCGGATTCCAATGACAGAAATGACTGCGGAAGAGTTCCGTGAAGTCATTGATATTGACTTGAACGGACCATTTATCGTTTCCAAAGCGGTTATTCCAGGGATGATTAAAAAAGGTGGCGGTAAAATTATTAATATTTGCTCGATGATGAGTGAATTAGGACGGGAAACGGTGTCTGCTTATGCTGCTGCCAAAGGTGGCCTCAAGATGCTAACCCGCAATATCGCTTCTGAGTATGGCCAATATAACATCCAATGTAATGGTATCGGACCAGGCTACATTGCTACGCCACAGACAGCTCCGTTGCGTGAGCTTCAAGCTGATGGCAGCCGTCATCCGTTCGATTCCTTTATTATTGCGAAGACACCTGCAGAGCGTTGGGGCGAAACTCAGGATTTAGCAGGTCCTGCGGTATTCTTAGCTTCGCCAGCTAGTGACTTTGTCAATGGACATATTTTATATGTTGACGGTGGAATTCTTGCCTATATTGGTAAGCAGCCTTAATTTCGAATAGTAAGATCAAAATAGAGACTAACAGGAGTATGTAGCTGTTAGTCTTTGTAATTTATCTGTGTACGATGTGAGTTATGAGGTTTGTTGTGCTGTGAAAACTGTTGAAGGAAGCGTGAATAATCGTGATGGAGAAAATACGTAGCATGCAGTGGAATCATCGTGACGATGTAGCGGAAGCCCTATTGACGTTAGTAGAGCCGTTAAGGTCACGGTTAGCAGAACAGCCTGGACACTTAGCATTAGGAAGCCACGGCACGGTCTATACCGAAAATCGCAGAGATGCCGAAGGATTCTTACGAATCCTGTGGGGATTGGGGCCTTTCCTCGTTCATTATGATGACGAGCAGCTTCAGCATCAATGGATGCGTGGACTAGCGGAGGGTTGCAACCCACACAGCGAGTATTATTATGGCAAGACGATGGATGGCGATCAGCTGCTGGTCGAGATGGCATCTATCGCGACTACACTGCTGCTTGCACCGCACAAAACTTGGGATACTCTTTCGAAGACAGAACAGCAGCATTTGGCGGACTGGCTATGGCAAATTAATGAACGCCGTTTGGCACCGAATAACTGGCACTTCTTTCGCATCTTAGTGAATGTGGCACTGAAGCGACTTGGCATGAAGTATTCTCAGGAGAAGATCGAAGAAGATTTTGCCCTGATTGAGTCGTGTTATGTTGGCGATGGCTGGTATTTTGACGGAGTGGATCAGCAGTTTGATTATTACATCCCATGGGCGTTCCATTATTATAGTTTAATCTACGTTACGTTTATGGCGGATGAAGATCCGGAGCGGGCAGCTAGGTTGAGAGAGCGGGCTATTCTTTTTGCGCGCAGCTATCAGTATTGGTTCGATAGCAAGGGAGAAGCGATTCCTTTCGGTCGCAGTCTAGCGTATCGATTTGCGCAAGTAAGCTTCTGGAGCGCGCTTGTGCTGGCCGACGTTGAAGCTCTGCCATGGGGCGTCATTAAAGGTTTGTATGCGCGCAATATGCGAAGCTGGATGAATCATGATATTTTTACGACAGATGGCGTGCTAAGCGTAGGCTATCACTATCAGAACTTGGTGATGGGCGAGGGCTATAACGGTGCGGGTTCCCCGTATTGGGCATTCAAAAGTTTCTTATTGCTTGCTGTTCCCGATGGCCATCCTTATTGGCAGGCAGAGGAAGTAGAGCAAGAGGTATCACCAGGACGATTGCCGCTGCCGAGCATGAAGGCGTTGATTGAACATACGCATCATTCACAACATGTGCTTATGTATCCGGTAGGTCAATTTATTGGCTATCAGAACCATGCTTGCGCCAAGTACTCTAAATTTGCCTATTCGACTGTATTTGGCTTTAGTGTGCCGCGAAGTAATTATTACTACTATGAAGGTGCTTTTGATAGCGTGCTTGCTGTTAGTGAGGATGGCGTACATTTTCGTGATAAGCCGCTCGATTCGAGCTACGAGCTGCATGAAGATCGACTTATACATAACTGGCAGTCGCAAGTCGGAGTTACGATTCGCAGTACGATTATCCCTTGTGGTGACAGCCATGTACGCATCCACGAGTTGGAAACTAGCCGTGCCTTAATTGCCTATGATGCCAGTTTCTCAGCGCCGTTCGCCACGGTTAGCAGTGACGACACAGCCGTAGTCAAGACAAGCTGGGCAAGTTACGATTCGCCTGTTGGGAGCACCATCGCCAAGGCGGTTAGAGGATTCACACAAGCGGAGATGATTCGCACCGAGCCTAACACCAATGTATTCTATGAGCGTACTCTGATGCCTGCACTGCGTGCTGAACTTCAGCCAGGGACACATTTATTAGTTAGTGTGATGGCAGGAGTTCCTGCTGGTTGTGAGTCGCAGCTGCCTGAGGTGAGGCTGACATCGGATCGCGTAATTGTGCACCATAACGAGCAGACGACAACGGTTAAGGTGAAATAGAGGAAAGCGAATACAACAAAAAAGTCAAAATTGTTCACATTTCACACAAATTAAGGCGTACATTCTGCGGAATGTATCCGCTATCATAAGAAATGCATTAAGTTATTTTTCTGGGAGAGGGCTGAAATGCAGATGTCTACAGAGGGAACGCAAACAACGGTCATGCAAGCAAATAAGCTTTACACACAAGCAATTGAAAATATTCTAGCGAAGACGCTGAACAATATTGATAAGTTTGGAACTCAGTTTCCGCATGTTAGCCTGAATGGGAAATATCAACTGAATGATAACAACGACTGGACCAATGGCTTCTGGTCGGGAATATTGTGGTTATGCTATGAATATTCACAAGATGAGCGTTATCGGCAGGCAGCAGAAGCTACAGTGGCTAGTTTCCGTCAGCGCTTTGATCAAAAAGTTGTATTGGATCATCATGATATTGGCTTCCTATTTAGCTTGTCTTCCAAAGCGCAGTGGATCATAACAGGCGATAATCGTGCTCGTGAGCTGACACTGGAGGCAGCTGATCATTTATTGAATCGTTGGCGTAACACGAGCGATGGAAGCGGATACATTCAAGCTTGGGGAACGAAAGATAACGAGCAAGAAGCGGGTCGTATCATTATCGACTGTTTGCTTAATCTGCCATTGTTGTATTGGGCAAGCGAACAGACTGGTGATCCGAAGTATCGGGAAATTGCAGAAATCCAAGCAGAGAAAACGCGGCGCTATATCGTTCGTGGAGATGATAGCTCATACCATACGTTCTTCTTCGATACCGAGACGGGGGTTCCAATCGGCGGTGCGACTCATCAGGGCTATAGCAACGGTTCGACGTGGACGCGGGGGCAAGCTTGGGGCGTATATGGCTTTGCACTTTCCTATCGCTATACGGGAAATGCAGCATTTTTGGAGACATCTAAGCGTATGGCGCGCTACTTCCTTGAGCATTTGCCTGCGGACAGTGTTGCTTATTGGGATTTCAATGCGCCTGTAACGGCTGATACGTATCGCGATAGTTCAGCTTCAGCGATTGTAGCTGCCGGACTGGTAGAGCTTATCTCACATTTGGATGCTGCTGACCCCGACCGTCCTTATTTCGAGAAGATGCTGACAACCAGTATGGAGTCGCTGATTACCAACTATGCTACGATTGGTGACGATGCAGCGGAAGGTTTGCTTAAGCATGGCTCGTACTATGTCCATGGTGGGTTGTCCCCTGATGATTATATGATTTGGGGCGATTATTACTACTTGGAAGCGCTCATGCGTCTTGCACGCGGTATTCCTGGCTACTGGTATGAGCGTAAATCGAAATAGGAAGAGAAAGTCGATGATGTTGGCTTGAACAGTAACGGAAATGATGAAGGATTGAAGGAAGGGAAGTGACGCTAACCTCATGTTCCATTTAACTTACTATAAACGAATGTTACTTTCCTTCATGCTATTTATTATCGTACCGATGGTTGCTGTATCTGCGCAATCTTTTTATCTAATTAAAGAATCGATGCTGGATAAGCTGCATGCAACGAATGAGAACATGTTGAACGTAATTGGAGCAGAATTTAGCAAAACAATCGATGATGCTACATTTGCCTCCCATTTCATTGTAAACGATGAAGGCTTCAAAACTAGCTTACGTAATTTCGCTGATGTGAAGCAATTAAATAGTTATGCTGATTATGAGAATTTCTCACAAATCAAAGCTGTATTCTCGCTTATCAATTCAAAAACGTTGAATAGGCAGACGCAGATGTACTTAATTAACCGCCAGCATTTTATTATCCCTTCAGGAGATGATGAACCGGCGAAACTACTACCACATTTACCTGAACTGTATAGCAAAATTAATTTCCAGCAGCCAGAAAGGCTGCAGTGGTTAGGACTGCTCGAGGACAAGGAAGCTAGTAAATATTATATTGCTCGTGTCATCTATGATCGCGTTAGTAAAGAGCATACGGCCGTGCTGCTGATTGGAATTGAACAGTCCTATTTCGAAAAAGCATTACAAGCTGTGAAGTCATGGGATGTTGCTCTCTTGGATGAGCATGGTGACCGGATTGCTGGCTCAACACAATTGCTTGCATCCGATTCAAATAAGGTGGACGATCGAATGCGCTCGGAAGTCGTGCTGAGCAAAAACGGGTGGAAGCTTGTGTATGAGATGAGCAACAACACGTTTAGAGGCATCATTTCAAAGACGCTTTATATCGGTTCTGCTGAAGTCATGCTTTTTGTCATTATATTCTCTTTGTTTGCACTGCTGATCTCGAAACGATTGCATCGTCCAATTGAGCAATTACAGCAGGTTGCAGGACAATTTGGCAACGGTAAGCTAGATGTTAGGCTGCAAGTTAAGGGAGATGATGAGCTAGCAGCGGTTAGCAAGACGATTAACTTGATGTTGGATCAGCTGCAACAGTCCATTCATGACATGGAACGGCAACAGGAGCAGAGACGAGTGTTGGAGCTTGAGGCGCTGTTTATGCAAATTCGTCCCCACTTTCTGTTGAATACGCTTAACTCAATTAAGTGTAGCCTAATGTTGCAGAAAGATCGCCTGCATAGCGGTATGATTGACTCTTTAATGAGCTTACTGCGTGCCTATATGAATTTCAATGCACTGGCAACACTGCAAGAAGAGTGTGAGTTAATGGGTCACTACATTGATATTATGCAAATGCGCAGTGATATTCCAATCCAACTGCAAGTCGATGTAGAGCCGCAATTGCAGATACTTAAGTTTCCAAAGTTATTACTACAACCGTTAGTTGAAAATGCAATTTTACATGGGTTTGTCGATACTGATGTAGATATAGAGGGCAATGATAGTGGGCGCCAGCAATCTCAAATTTGGATTTCCGTCTATCAGGACGCGGATACCATCGTCATTGAGGTTGCCGACAACGGAGCAGGTATGGATGAGTCTTTGTTGCATCGCCTGAATGAAAGTGTGTTGCGTTGCAGTGATGAACCTGATCCTAGTTATAAGCGGGTCGGATTGGTTAATGTTGCTCAACGCTTGAAACTATCTTTTGGTTCAGAGGCTACGCTTTCTTTTGCTCCTAACAGGTATGACGGTATAACGGCACGAATGCAGATTCCAGTGACATCAAGCGGGGGGACCACCAGTGATATACAAAGTGATGCTTATTGATGATGATGTGCCAATGCTCAAACTATTGCAACAAATGATTGATTGGGAACAATTACAGTTGAAAGTGGTAGCTGCCACCTATTCCAGCGTAAAAGCAGTACACCTGTTTCAGCAGACCGTTCCAGATATTGTGATAACAGATATTGGATTGCCACAAAAAAATGGGATTGAGTTAGCAGAACAGTTTCGCCAACTCAAACCTGACGTGCGCGTCATTTTCTTAACCTGTCATGAAGACTTCAACTACGCGAGACAAGCGCTTAAGCTTCAAGCTGACGATTATTTAATTAAAGATCAGTTAACAGAAGAGCAGTTGCAACAAAGTCTGCATAAGTCTCTGCGCTTACTGAAAAAACAATCATCGTCTGTCAGTGTACAACCTTCAAGCTACAATCAACAGTTGCTCAAGCAAGGTTTATTGCAGAGTGTGCTTGATCGAACGAATGTTGACGAAATCCTTAAATATGCTGCTGGCATTGGAGTAAGGTGGAACTGTCCTTGGTATATGCTCAGTCTTGTACATGTACAATATGCTAGTTACGATGAACATTACTCACAGCAATCGTTATCGTTAATTTGCTATGCCGTCTACAATATTGCGGAAGAATTAGCACGCAAGTTTGAAGGGATCACACCATTTTTGCAGCAACAGCATCTTGTCATTGTGTATAACTATCACGATAATTTAGCAGATAACACCGTGTTGCACTTCAACAGCTATTTGCAAAAATTGAAAGAACGAGTTGCCCAATATATGAAATTGCAGCTTGTAAGCGTCATGGTAAGTGATAAGATGCAACTTAAGCAAATGGGTACTTGTTATCACTCCTTATTGCGCCATAAATATGAGTTCTATGTTGGGGAGTCGATGCAGATTGCCGATCGCCAGCAGGCGATAGGATCAACATGGCTGCAATTGCCTGCAGGGGAGTTGGACAACTATAAAGTTGAACTGAAGCAGGCGCTAGCTATTCATGATATAGATGGCATACAACGTATTATCGGGAGTATGAAGCAACATTTTCAAGCAAGGATGATTGAACCTGCTTCATTCATGCATGAGCTGCAAGTCTGCTTACGCGAGCTGACGATTGCAGCTTCGGTTAGACTCGATGAAGCGATCTTCAATTATATAGAGCAGTCACGAACTCTTGTTGATGTGCTTGCATTAGCGGAACGCACGCTGACCGCGATGGCTATGCCTAGCGATAAACAGGGGAAACAAGGGCAAGGTACACTAGCTAATAGCTATGAACCTAAGTTACAGCAAATTCAACATTATATCGAACAAAATTTAGCTGATAGTATTACTTCCATTGATATTGCGCGCTATCTGTATTTGAATCCAAGTTACTTCTCACGCTATTTCAAACGCATGACTGGCAGCAATTTCACGGATTATGTACATCAGTATAAGATGAACATTGCTTCACAAATGTTGAAAACATCTGGGCATACGCTGGAACAGATCGCACTGACACTAGGTTACTCAGACCGTACCTATTTCTCTAAAGTGTTCAAGAAGTATATGGGCGTGACACCGAGTGAGTATAAGAACGAATGCTCGTAAATCTATCAAAAATAACGGAAGAAAGAGATGATCATCTTATGACACCACTAACGCAGTTTACGATTGAAATTCACGATGCAAATCATACCGTATTGGCAGCTGCTTCTGATCAGGGGCAAGCCCAGCTTGTATATCATCAGCCCTATCAAGAGGGTGACCAAATTGTTGTAAAGAGCGAGCATCCCAATCAATATGTAATGTTGCAGCTTGATGATACGATGCCAGAAACGTTCGTATATTTGGCGACAACTTGCTATCGGCTTACGATTCCATTTGGAGAGAAGAAAATCTCCTATAATCCGAAATCATATAGTGGTGACATCCATGCCCTTAGTGTGCGTCTAGCGACTGAAGCGGAAATCTCCAGTTACAAAAATGTAGCGCTTAATCCGTTCGACCAACATGAGAATGACAGTTGTTATCCGCATGCGATTGCGAATGTGGAGACGCGTGGAGAGTCCGTGTTTGCCGCACGCAATGCCATAAATGGCAATTGTTTTAATGCAGGTCACGGGGCATGGCCATTTGAGTCGTGGGGCATTAACCAGCAAGATGACGCTGAAATGAGCGTGCAATTTGGACGTACTGTAGAAATTGACTGCATTGCTCTAACGCTGCGAGCAGACTTTCCTCACGATAACTACTGGGAGCAAGTAACCGTCTGCTTCTCAAACGGTGATTGTGAGACGATTCATCTCACGAAAACGCATGCCAAGCAGGTATTTAAGCTTACGCCGCGGCAGGTAGAGTCATTGACAGTTAAGAACTTAATCAAGTCCGATGACCCGTCGCCGTTTCCTGCACTAACGCAAATTGAAGCTTATGGCTATGAAGTAAAGTGAGCGAATAAAAGATATAGATCTGAGCCTGCTGTGAGCAGGGAGGTCTATATCTTTTTTTTGGTGATGTTTTAAAACAATGTTGAAACTATATACCTTTTAAGGGAAGACATTTTGACTTCCCTTAATTCGCTTTTAAAGAAGATTATACATTAATCATTTTTTATACCTTTGTCTACAATAGTATGAAACTGGCAAGTAATCGCCTAAACAAACAGTGCCAGGCTCAAGCTGTTTAGCAAAAAAACGATAAAATTTGAATTGGAGTAGTCTACAGTTTTTTAGGTTCAAACATTATGAAATTGATTCATTTTAGTATGGGCTGCCTAGTGCAGCTCTTTTTGGTTCATTATTTATTGTAGCTAGGGAAGTAATCATTACAGGGATTAGACTTGTCGCTGTCTCTCAGAAAATAGTGTTGCAAGTTAATCGATACGGCAAAATTAAATGGTGAGTAAGAATTCGCCTTTAATTTATGTATATCCTCGTGCTTTTTGCTTTAATAACGTCAATATACTTATGAGATTTACTGCAAATAAACCCATTGCCCTCGCTATGTATGCCAACTAGACTTGAGGAAGATGCCACATCATACCGATGTCTGTACTATAGTTCACTATTTTTATATCGATTTGGTAAACTCCTTTCCTTAACAACTTAGACTTCTCTATTTATATTTTTTTGGCACGAAATACAATGGCTAAGAACGATAACCCCAGAAGCCTGTGCTCAAAATCAAACTATTGACACAAAAGTGTATTACACATATAGTACATGAATGAGATGTATGAACCACTTAGTACACACACTTTCCGTATGGAGTTGGTTGTATGACAGAAGAACAAAAATTAGGTGTCAGCTTTAATGTTCGAGAACCGGTATATATTCAAGTTGTCCGCTACTTCAAGGAACAGATTGCTACAGGGCAAATCGGAGCGGGAGACAAAATTCCTTCACGGCGTGAACTGGCATCAGTAATGAAGATTAATGCGAACACGGCGCAGAAGGCATATAAGGAAATGGAGGAACAGGGTTTGATCGTAACAGAAGGAAATTCCCCGAGTCGAATTACACAGAATCAGCAAATACTAAGCTCGATTCGTGCTGAATTAATCGAAAGTGCAGTGGATATATTCATCAGTTCCATTCGGAATATTCAAATTCCAGTTGAAGAACTGGTAGATATCATAAAGACAAAATATACATCCGAGCGAAAGTTATCTCCAGAGGGTGGTGACACAAAATGATCCAAGTGAATCAGATGGTGAAGAATTATGGATTCAAGAAGGTACTTAATGGCGTTAGCTTCACTGCTGCCAGGGGAGAGATTACCTGCCTGATCGGAATCAATGGTGCCGGGAAGTCAACGGTGCTGAAGTCCATCATGGGACTGACACCATACAAAGGTGAAGTCTTAATCGATAATGTAACACTAACACCTGTGATGTATGAGAAAATTACTTTCATTCCAGATTCGTTAACGATGCCCTCCAATATGCGAATTGCTGATTGCTTGAGCTTTATGACTGACTTTTATCGGAATTGGAACGCTGAACGTGCAAAGGAATTGCTTAAGTTCTTCCAACTGAGCTCTTCGGATCGCTCATTGTCGAAGGGAATGGCTGCGAAGTTAAATTTGTTGCTCGGACTTGCCTTGGATTGTGATTACATCCTAATGGACGAACCGTTCTCGGGGATTGATATGTTCAGCCGCGAGCAAATTGCTGATGTGTTCACGAGTGAATTGATCGAGGATCGTGGTGTGATTATTACAACTCATGAAATTAACGATATTGAGTATTTAATTGATAAAGCGGTCTTGCTACAGCACGGGAAGGTAGAACGTGAATTCTACTGTGAAGAAGTTCGCGAGCAGGAAGGTAAGTCCATTACGGACGTAATGAGAGAGGTGTACATAAAATGAGAGCTTTTGTGAAGCTATTGAATTTTGAAATGAACCGATTTGCCAAAATATATATTGGACTCATGGTGCTGACAGCCGCCTTGCAACTTGCAGCAGTCGCCATTGGTGCTAATCATTGGCTGGATTCTGCGAATGAGGCAATGAGAGTGAATCAATGGACCCTTGAGCAATATCACAATGTGACTGGATATATTCAGCTAAACAGTACGGTGTATGATCACTATAATAAACTTCTATATTTCGGACCCATATTTTTGAGCATAACAGTGCTGCTAATATATAGCTGCTTCATCTGGTACCGTGACTGGAGAGGTAAAAATACGGTAGTATATCGCCTGCTCACGTTGCCGTCCAATCGGGCGAATTTGTATTTTGCCAAGCTGGTTACGATCTTGCTATTCGCATTTGGATTTGTCGCCCTGCAAATTGTCCTTGTTCCACTGGAGAATTTGATAGCACAGTCGATTCTTCCTGCTGAATTATATCGAAACATCTCGGTATTTGATTATTTGAAGCATCCTACTGTGCTTAAAGTTCTGATTCCGCCCTACTTTTCTGAGTTTGTACTATACTATGGACTGGTCATTACAGGCTTGATCGTCTTGTTCACAGCGATTCTAATGGAGCGGAGCTACAGACTGAAAGGGATCGGCTTTATCGTACTATACTTTGCGGTTCTAGCTGGATTAGCCTCAATACCCTATCTTATGGGTTATAGCAGATACGATAGCTACTTCTATCCAGGAGAAATCATAGGCACTTGTCTCGGATTAATAGTGATCATTGCTGGAGGTTCGCTTTGGTACAGCTTGTATCTATTGCGTAAGAAAATATCGGTATAATTGAAGGGTTAGGAGGTTAAGGAATGAGAAAATATATGGTTAACGCCATTCTTGTAGTGTTCGCGGTTATTACAATCGGGACGTATTATGTACAGGCTTCACAAGAGACACGACCTAATTATAAGCTGACGATGGTTCAAGGGGATGCTTCTCTCGTTGAAGGTATAGCTTTATACGGAAATTACATGAGTAAGGACAGTGTTTTTGGCATCGAATCAGCTTATATCACGACAAATGGTACAGATTATACAGATAAAAAGTTAACGATAAGCCAAAGGTTCAACCGAAGACCAGTCAAAACGCAATTGGATAAATGGGTGGATCAGCATCGTCAGTTCATGCGTGGGAAGAACAACTTAGCTGGGTTCTATGAAAATCAGAATATACTTGCTTATGTGAATTGTACCGTAGATAAGCAGCAATCCAATGATCCATCAGCGAAGAAAAATGCTAAGCTCAGTATTTCTGTGCTTAACAAGAAGAAGGACAATACGCAGGAAATCAGATCCGATATCAATGTAGATCATGATGTTTCAGATATCTTTGTAGAAAATGTACAGCTTGTTGATCAACAGCTTGTTGCAATGGTGTCTTTGAATCACAGTGCCAAAGGTTATGTATCTGAACCGCAGATTATCCGTGTTAATCTAGCAACAAAGGAGATTACGAATGAGCCGCTCGCGTTACCAGGAGCTAAATCTGTAGCAGCAAATGGGGATGATCAATTCGTAAGGTTAGCCAATCAAGATCTGGATCACACGGATCAATGGATTTTAAGTGTTAGTAAAGATAATCATAAAAAGGCATATCAAGTGGATGTTAAAACAGGGCAAATCTCGCCGCTCGCGTTCCAAGGGCATGAAATGTTATTGAATAATATTATGAATGCCTATGGACAGAAAATTTATTTCCTGCAAAAAGCTGTATCGAGTAAGGAAAATATAGGATTTAATGTTGTTTCTTATGATCTCGTGAGTAAAGAATATAAGACTACTCTGAAGAATACAAATATAGATTTAAGTAGAAACATTACCTATGCTTTTAAACAAGACTATCTCTATATTGTGGGTCATAAGAATTTCAAAGGTAATCGTCTATATGTATTCAATTTGACAAGCGGTAACCTTGAATACGAAGGAAAAGTAGTATCAACAGAGGCTGCAAATCAGGCTGAAGATGAAGCTAACATGGATTTGAATAATATCGATCTTGGTCAGCTTTAGAGATATAAAAAGGTGACAAAGGCCGAGCTAATGACTTCTAATAGTCAATTAGCTCGGCCTTTTAGTTGAAAATTAGAATACAAAAATGATGTGGAAACTTAAGAATTATCGGGTACGGACGGTTACCTATCAGACATAGAAAAAGGAGTACCTCCCCAAATCTCGAATAGGTTATTCGTATATATGTTTTTTCAGCCATTGTCTGAAAACCTGCAACTGTTCCTCAGTATGGAAATAGTGTTCTCCATTCTCCATTACTTGCAAATTACAGTTAAAACGTTTATTAAATTCAGATACAACGTCAAACTCACATACGTTATCTTCTGAACCATAGAGAATGGAAGTTGGAATATTCCAAGCAACAATAGGATGTTCTTTCACATAACAGTAGTAATCCCAATAGAGAGTTTGTCCAATAGGTGTAGAAATTTCTTTCTCTATTTTTAATCTACTCTCACTTACGTTAAACCATGTCATCATATTATTTATGATACGTTCCATATTTACCACAGGAGAGAGAAACAAGCACTGCTTCAACGGCTCATGGCTATATGCTAATAGGCTAAAATATGCTCCCATGCTACAAGCAAAAAGGCTTATATGATTTGATAACGATTTTGCAGAGGTCATTATTGTATTGAGGTCTTGAACACAGTTCTGAACGTTGCAAAGATAAGTATCATCCTTACGATCACCATGTTGAGGTAAATCAAAACTAAGTACTTGATAACCTAATGCTGTTGCTTCTTCTGCAAATACAATAATCGAGTCATCTGCCTTGTTTGACATGTTACCATGAACCACCACAAATAACTTATCTGATTTGTCACCCCACAAAATCGCTGGAATATTTTCTATTTTCAAATTATTTTTTATCATTATAATTTATCCTCCATTTTCTAATTCTTGGTGTGTCATTCTACCTCTACATAGTAACTCCCTAATTAGTTGTGAATGAAGTCAAAGAAACGGATTTTCCATATAATACCTCCAAACCTGTATATATGGCTTAATTATACTATGTGTTTTCTATTAATATATTAATTTTCAACATCTATTTAAACGTAGCCTTTTTTGCAGCAAAGGTCAAAATTTTACCCGTGGAAGGTCATAATCCGTCCTTGGGTCTCTCTTTCTCACTGAGTATGATGGTATCAACAATCAGTTATGTGGAAGGAGCATGTTTCAAATGGGCGAGCAGAACCAGAACAAGCAAGGCAGAGGGCGCCTCACCATTCCTACCGACCTTGATGTCGTAGGAGAAACGCTGAAAACGATGGAGCTGTGGGGAGCTGATGCTGTGCGCGATGCAGACGGCACAACTTTCCCGCAAGAGCTAGCTGAATGTGGAGCGAAAGTATACGCTACTTACTATACAACCCGCAAAGACAACAATTGGGCGAAAGCAAACCCTGACGAAGTACAGCAATGTTATATTTCAACGAGATTTGTTGCAGCTACCGATGCTGAACTGTCCATTCGTCTATTGGAGGGGATTAGCGAAGACTTATTGCAAGTTAACAACCGCGATGATATTTACCGTTGGTGGGAAGTAATCGATCGTACCACTGGCGAGGTCGTACCTACGAATCTCTGGAGCTATGATGAAGCTAGCGGCTGTGTAATGATTACGAATACAACACCTTATCATGAGTATAGCGTGAGCTTCTTAACCTATCTGATTTGGGATCCCGTTCATATGTACAATGCTGTCGTTAATGATTGGAAGGATTTCGAACGACAAATTACGTTTGACGTACGTCAACCTAAGACACGTGAATATTCCAAAGGCAGACTGCGTGAATTTTTGCGGGACAAGCCTTATGTAAATGTAGTACGGTTCACAACGTTCTTCCATCAGTTCACGCTTATATTCGATGAACTGCGTCGGGAGAAATATGTGGATTGGTATGGTTATTCCGCGAGCGTCAGCCCATATATTCTCGAACAGTTCGAGCGTGAAGTTGGCTATAAGTTCCGTCCGGAATATATTATTGACGAAGGGTACTACAACAACCAGTATCGGATTCCGTCAAAGCAATACTTGGACTTTATGGCCTTCCAACGGCGCGAAGTGGCGGTGCTCGCTAAGGAGCTCGTTGATATTACCCATGAAGAAGGTCGCGAAGCGATGATGTTCTTAGGGGATCATTTTATTGGCACTGAGCCTTATATGGATGAGTTTAAAACCATCGGGCTGGATGCAGTCGTGGGCAGCGTCGGCAATGGTTCGACACTTCGTTTAATTAGCGACATTCCTGGGGTGAAATATACAGAAGGGCGCTTCCTGCCATACTTCTTCCCGGATACGTTCCATCCTGGCGGGAATCCAACGGCAGAAGCTCAAGAGAACTGGTTAACGGCAAGACGAGCTATTTTGCGTAAGCCTGTAGATCGCATTGGCTATGGCGGTTACTTGAAGCTGGCGCTGGACTTCCCAGACTTTGTGGATTATGTAACGCAAGTTGCCGATGAATTCCGCGATTTATATGAGAAGGCACGCACGAAGCCAATGTGCTTAGCTAAAGTTGCTGTACTGAACTGCTGGGGGAAAATGCGCTCTTGGGGCTGTCATATGGTGCATCATGCGCTGTACCAGAAACAAAACTACAGCTATGCGGGCATTATTGAGATTTTGAGCGGAGCTCCTTTTGATGTATCGTTCATTAGCTTTGACGATATTCGTGAGCAGCCGCAGCTGCTAAAAGATATCGATGTCATTATTAATGTCGGTGACGCTGACACCGCACATACCGGCGGCGACAACTGGAAAGACCCGTATATTGTTGAGCAAATCCGTGCATTTATTGCTGGCGGAGGCGGCTTTATCGGGGTAGGTGAACCTTCTGCGGTTCAACATCAAGGTCGTTTCTTCCAGCTGGGCGATGCTCTTGGCGTTGAGCTGGAGCGCGGCTTTACCCTCGGCTACGATAAATATAATTGGGACGAAAAGCCGTCTCACTTTATTACCGCCGATATGAATGGTGACATTAACTTCGGTGAAGGCAAGAAAAATGTATACGCAACGAGCGCTGATATTTTAGCTTGCAAGGATAAAGAAGTGCAGTTTGCAGTTAATAATTACTTCGGCGGCCGATCTGTCTATATCGGTGGACTGCCGTATAGTGCGGAGAACGCCCGCTTGCTGCATCGTGCAATATTATGGTCATGCAGCAAGGATCACGAATTGCACAATTGGTTTAGTTCGGATGCCCATACGGAAATCCATGTCTATCCAGAAACAGGTACGTATTGCGTTGTCAATAACACGGCAGAGCCGCGCAACACGACTGTGTACGCGAATGGAAAGAGCTTCGAATTGGAGCTCAAGGGCGGCGAATTGCGTTGGTTTGATATGTAAGGTTACGTCGTATTACAATTGAATAACAATTAGATTAGGCTGGGCAATTAGTGAGATAATTGTTCCAGCCTAATCCTGTTTTTGGCTGACATCATCATCACCTATTGCTACATTCATTACAGGCACTCCATTAATAATCAGATCGTTTGATTCTGTAATATTTTTATGAAGTCTATAATTTTGAAAATGCGAATTCATCGAAAGAAGGGGATGGACATGATGGAAGGTAGGAGTGAAGAGCGCGATAGATATATGGAAGCCTATCATGTATGCGACAATGTAAAGTTATATAGTAAATATTTGCGAAACAGCACGCCGAGCGTCATTTTTATCGCCGGATTAGGTGATAGCTGTGAGACATGGGAGGTGGTACAGAACAGAATATCAGAGGTAGCGTCAACGTTTTCTTATGACAGGGCAGGTATTGGCATGAGCCAATCCGTATCAGGAACACGAACATGTCGTTGTTTAGTCGAAGAACTTTCCGAATTGCTGCAAGTGCTTAACGTAGAACCTCCTTATGTATTGGTGGGGCATTCCTTCGGCGGCTTAGTCGCTAGATTATATGCAGGCCTTTATCCGCAAGACATATGTGGAATCGTGCTGGTAGATGCGGCGCCTGAATACAAAGAGTTGGCATACGAAAAGGTGCTTCCGAAAGAACGGATTGCGGAAAATAGGGAATATCTGATGAACCCCATGGAGAATAGTGAGCGAATCGACAAAATGCGAAGCTATGAGCAAATTGCCGAACATGCGAAGCTGCATGACATTCCTCTCTCTATTATCATAAGAGGGTTGCCCGATGAGTACCATGAAGGATGGCCTCACATGGAAATATTAGAAGTAGAACAAAAGCTACAATCCGAGTTTCAGCGATTGTCGACGTCAAGCAAGATTCGAATAGCCAATCAGAGCGGACATTACATTCATCATGATGAACCTGAGATCGTAGTAGAGGAGATCATGAATATGCTAGAGGAGAGTAAAAGTTGAGCAATTCTCTCAAATCCCCGTAGAATGGGTATGAACGAGCCACTCTACGGGGATTTTATACATAAATTATAAAAATGGCACAGAATGCGACTCCTATATCACAACTCTATGCAATATCGAATTTCTTCTGCTTTCTGCTCAAATCCGAGCGACTCATACAATTGCAATGCTGTTCGATTATCGGTTAATACCTCAAGGCTCGCACGTGGTATGTCATGAGACTTCGCATATTGGAGTGCTTGAGCAAGCAGGAACTTCGCAAGGCCCTGTCCACGCCATTGCTCGCGAACGAATACATTTTCGATTTGGGCATAATCATCTT
This sequence comes from Paenibacillus sp. NAIST15-1, assembly GCF_001894745.1. GTDB lineage: Bacteria > Bacillota > Bacilli > Paenibacillales > Paenibacillaceae > Paenibacillus_B > Paenibacillus_B suaedae. The sequence goes on along the minus strand of NZ_BBYF01000006.1, from coordinate 16,457 downwards.
CTTTCCACGTCAATAGACCGGCGACGACGGTATCCCCTTGGCGGACAACCATTGAATTCCAGAGCGGATACTGCCTGTATTCATTCAGTCTTTCCAATCCAAGCGGATTATCTGGCCAAATTTCTGTGTCGATATCCAGATAGGCATGAGCTTCTTCATCCGTATCCAAATTCCAATGAGAAAATTGATAACCTTCAGGCAATTGCAATTCTGGGATAGGTGCTTCTATCATTCTTTTCATACGATATAGACTAATCAGATGACGGAAACCACGCTGCAGGAAGAATTGACTGTTCACCTCTTCAGTTGAATCATTACCAACACAGAGTCTCGTTCCGTATTCGGCAGGAAGTGTTGCCTTCAATTCAACGGCTCTTGCGTACAGCAGCTCATAAATGCGGGCAAGTAATACATAGTCATGCTCACGTTCTGGGATCGCTTTGATATTAACGTAAATGGCATGCTTGTTCTCTTGAGCGCGACCGGGCGGTACAATATTAATGATGCTGACTTGCCCCTTGGCAACCATCTTGCCATGCTCAAAGGCACAATACACGTTGCTCCAATTCGCTTCTTCACCAACCCACCAAAATATCGCGTTCGGACGCGACGTAACGGATTGATATAACTCCCCTAATAATGGCATGTCCTCTTGTTGAAAATGACGAATCTGCAATTCAGTCGTAGTATGCTCCATTCGTTACCTCTCTCTGTAAGTAGTAATTTCGTGCTGGCAGATCATTCTGCTCCTTTTCCACTATAGTATACAAAAATTGGGTTGACAATATATTCCTCGATTGTGTATTATCTATTTTAACATCCATCTAATTTAATGATCATCTAATTTGATGGATGTTTAATTCGTGCATGTTCTGCGATTACCGCATCATTACTTAAATAAGCTGAGGAGGAGTGAATACCTGTATGCAGTTAGACAAGGTGGTTGCCTATCATAAGGCGTTGGCAGAGCCAACACGTGTCAAGATGCTCATCTTGCTTGCGGAAGGTGAGCGGAATGGTCAGGTGTTAGCGGAGAAGCTATCGGTTACTCCTGCCACGATTACTCATCATGCGGCCAAGCTTCGCGAAGCGAGCCTTATCAACGAACGAAGAGAGAAGAACACGATTTATTTTTCATTAAATGATTATTTTCTAAAAAATAATGCTGCTGCGGCTATCAATCTCATTTACCGCGGAGCTGATGGAGGTATAGGGATGTTGAATGAGGAACAGCAGCGTTTGAGGGATTCTGTGATTCGCAATTTCTTCTCGAAAGAGGGCAAGCTCAAAAATATTCCGTCACAGTTGAAGAAGAAGCTTATCATCCTGGAGCATATGGTGACTAATCTGGAGGCCGGACGCAGGTATAGCGAGAAGGAAATTAACGAATTCATTAAGGCCTACCATGAGGATTTCGCAACGATTCGCCGGGAGTTCATTATGCATCAATTTTTATTCCGAGAAAAGGAGATCTACGAGCTGAACCCGCAGGAATTGTGGGTAAAGTGGGTGAATCTGGCTTGAGTATGAGAAACGACCGAACTGCTGGATACCGGGGAAAATCCGCGTGTATCCAGCAATTTTTCAATCAAATCGAGCAATGTGAACTACCGGTTCATAGTTTAATCGTGTGTCACCATGGGTCTACGGTTGCAGAGTTTTGGCGCGAGCCGTATCGCAGGGATTGCCCGCAACTGTTGTATTCCTTAAGCAAGAGTGTGACCTCCATTGCGGTTGGCATTGCATGGGACATGGGGCTTATCCGTCTGGATGAATCGGTCATTTCATTCTTTCCCGAACGGCTTCCAGAACGAGTGTCCGACAAACTATCCGCGATGACGATCCACCATCTGCTATCTATGACAGCAGGTCATAAGGGTGATATTTACCCTGTTGTCGCTAAGGAACAGGACTGGGTCAAGGCATTTCTAGCGCAAGAGGTGGATGATGAGCCGGGTACCCAATTTCAATATAGTACACACTCGACCTATATGCTGTCTGCCATATTGGAGCGAGTAACGGGACAGAATCTTGTCGACTTTCTCATGCCTCGATTATTCGAGCCGTTAGGCATCGATAGACCTGTATGGGAAACCTGTCCGATGGGAGTTACTGCTGGAGGGATGGGGCTAAGTCTAACGACGAGTGACGTAGCGGCATTCGGTCAGATGCTGCTGAACAAGGGCATGTCCAAGGGAAAGCGCATCGTGTCAGAACAATATATCCAGTTGGCGACAAGTGAGCAAAGTGATAATCGCAAAGGAACCAATCGAATCGATTGGGCTCAGGGCTATGGCTATCAGTTCCATCGCTGTCGAGACGGCTGCTTCCGAGCAGACGGGGCATTCGGTCAGTTATGCTTCGTCTCTCCGAAGGATGGGATTGTCATTGCTGCGACGGCTAGCTATCCGACCATGGATATGCTGCAAACACTTCTGAATCTCATTTATGATCTCCTTGACGAAGTTGACAGCAGTGGTGATTCTCGGGAGCATCCGCATGAAGGCGTGGAGCAAGAGGGTCATCCATTAAGTATTGAATATTCCAGTCAGTGGCCTTCCGTTGAGTCTTGGTCTTGGACGGTTCCGTTGCACAGAGAAGCGCGGCATACAGTAGGGGGAAAGCATGCCCAACAAGTACTGGAACTGCCGGAACTGCATCAGCATGTGTACGTCATGCAACCGAATGATAGTGGATTGAAGCAAATCCGCCTCGATGCTCAGGATGAGACGGTGCAGCTTCATTTGCTATATGGAGATGAGCGGGATATTGCTTTGCCTATAAACGCAGCGCAGCCGATGCGTACGAAGGCTGTACTTTACAAAGATCTATCCATGTCCCTGCAGGAAGTCGTTGTGTATGCATCCTGGGTGAACGAATGTACCCTGCAAGCGAAGCTATTTTATATCGAAACGCCTTACGTGGTGACCTATATCATGAAGTTCTATCCGCAGTCGATCGACTTGGAGTTTGCTATCAATGTGTCTTTTCATTTGTCCAACTTCATAGCCATTGGTTACAAGGAAAGCTTGTAGCTTGTAGTATGCGTAGTGTGTGGCTTGAGATACGGATGGCATAACGTTTGCATCATGGATGTGATTGCGTATAATTATGGACAGCATGATAAGGGAAGGAAATGACACGATATGAACCAGAACTCCAAGAAGAGCATCATTGATAAATTGAATTTGAACAAATATCCGATGAAATTAATCTTGAGCAAACCTGACGATATTACGGAATTCGATGGGTTGGATTATGACACTGCGATCAAGCGGGACAGCTATGATCTTATTTTTGCCTTTATCTACTCCTTAGAACAATTTACAGAGCTGGTACAAATGGTTATCGATAAGCAGTTGCTGAACAGCAAGGGATATCTATTTACCGCTTATCCGAAGAAAAATAATCCTAAATACGAGCAATATATTGAACGTGACAGCTTCTTCAGCATCGGATTCGTTAATGAGGACGGCTATGTAGGAAGCAGCGAACTTAAATTCGCACGGATGGTCAGCTTGGATGACGTCTTTACCGTAATCGGCTTGAAGTCCGAAGCCAAAAAAGCAGCCAAATCAGCATCTCCTAAAAAGAGCCAATGCGTTGATGATTATGTTGAGCATGTTGCAGATATTCAGGCATATTTAGCAGGCAGTGCGGAACTGGAGTTTTACAACAGCCTGACACCGGGATATCAAAAGGACTGGGCGCGTTACGTGTACAGTGCTAAGCGGAAGGAAACACAGGACAAAAGGCTTGAAGAAATGAAGGCGATCTTGGCCGAAGGATATAAATCTTTTGATTTGTATCGCAGACGGGATAAGTAGTGCATCATGTGTTTGTGGGGGAGAGACAATGAGTCACGCTTTTGCAAAAGAGATTCACAACTGGGATTCATGGGGAGCGGTGTATCAATCGATTGAGGATTTTCGTCAGCTCATCGAAGTCATTTACCGAAAAGAAAACCTGAGCGGGGCAGAGCACATATTCCAGTTGACGCCAGGTACAAATGCGGTATTTCGTGCCGGCAGCTATGTGATTAAAATATTTGCACCCAAGGAATCCGGAGCGAATACAGATGTGGATTATCAAGCAGAAATAACTGCTATGGAACGTGCTATCCAGCAAGGCATCCACGCACCGAATGTGATCGCAGCGTCCTATATTCAAGATAAGTATTTGTTCCGATACATCATTATGGACTTTATTCAAGGTCAGGAAGCGGGGAAGGTGCTCTCAGGCTGGACATTAAACCAGAAGGAAGCGTTCGTGAAGCAGCTGTTTGCTAATTTGGACAAGCTGAATACGTTGCCTTCGGAGCATGTTGATGCAAGTGCAATACAGCAGAGGGTTGTACGCAATACGAGATGGAACTTCTTTTCAGAGTCCATCCGGGCGCAGATTGCTGAAATCGTGACTCAGAGCTCGATATCCCAGCCTGTACACGTACATGGAGATATTACAGCAGAAAATGTGATGGTGGATGATGGAGGGCAATTATTCATTATCGACTTTGCAGACAGTACGATCGCTCCTGCCGAGTACGAGTACCCGCCAATCCTGTTCTCCTTGTTTGATTTTGATGCAGAACTGATTCAATTGTTCATGAGAGAGATAGGATGCGGCCGCGAGGCGTTCATCGATAAGGTGTTTCTGGCCATATTGCTGCATGAATTCGGGTTTGTATTTGTAAAAATGATTTGTGAGAAATATTCGGATCAGGAATCGCAAGCCTTAACGGATATTTACGAAGTGAAGAGAATGCTGCAGGCGCATTTGCCAGGTTGATGGGATGGCTACTCTGTAAACAAATTTATAGAACAATGCTAAGCTTTTAAACAAATAGAACATACAAAAATTAATAATGGCGATTCATTAAAAAAGTCCATCACGTGAAAGAGAGCACACCGAACCCGTAGGGGAGCCGGATGTGCTCTCTTCTTCGTATATTTAGAAATAGTCAGAGAAGTAAGGGATCTGCCGAATAATGAGCTTCTCCAGCAGGTCGATGGTGGCCTCGTTGGCTTGGAATCGACCGATTTTCGCCAAGTAGGATGGGCGCTTGTATCCCATAAGCATCGTGGTCAAGGTTTGAATATCGAATTCAGCATCCCGCTGATTCCCGCCTTTGGTAAGATGCCCGTTGCCCTGCTCATCTACCGTTAATGTAAATACGCCCTGATTCCATTCCAGCATCGGGTCGTGGAGTACGAAGGTGAAGCTGCATGGAGATTCTTGCGGCTGGAACGGATATTGCTCCAGGAACAATCCAATATCCACGATTCGTGCCATATAGTATGGCGCAATAATTTCTTTAATATCGCTGTCCTCGAGCAGGAATGCAAGCGGCTCATCCGTGTAAATATGTCCCTTCACACGGGTCACCATGGAGAAATGTGCGCTAATAAAGTTCCATAACCCGTTGCGTGCCTCTTGATTGACATACACCATTTCTTTCATATAGAACACTTCCTCAGCGATCCAATAGAGCAAGTATCCTGTCGGTTCATGGTTGCTGTCATAATAGACTGCGACCGTCATGTCATCGAGATCCCATCGCAGGTATTCTTCCCACGCCAGATCGTTGCGCAGCATAGCGCCATGTGTCAGCAGGGCGAAGCGATGATAGACTTGCCGTACATCCGGATGCTCAATGGTGACGCGTTCGACATTGCCAGGAACCGTCTTGAGCTTCGGCAGCTGTGTATCCTTCACATCGAATGAGATTTTATCAGAGATGATTTCCCAGCCTTTGCGACGGTAATACGGGATGGAGTAGGGATATAAGTAGGACACGGATTGCTTGCGCTTGCGCATGTTCGTCAGAGCTTGACGCATTAGTTTATTCATTAAGCCAAGATTGGCGTATTCTGGGTAGGTTCCGACGCCTGTTAGTCCACCCATTTCGTAGATTTGACCGAATATATTCACTTGGAATGGATACACGGCGAGTTGGGATATCAGCTTGTCGCCATCGAACCATCCTAGTACATCGGCCTGCTTCAGTATGGGCAGCTTCGCTTGCGCGATTTCGCGATTCTCCCATCCAAGCGCCTGCAGATCATGATTGGTCACTTGGAATACATAGCGCAGCAGAGCGTTGAATTGCTCGCCGTGGCGGATTTCAACGTCCCTCATTTTCAGTCTTTCTTGCAGCTCTTGGCGGCTCATGAATGAGAACCTCCCTTTCATGGATGAATCACCTTATATTATCTTACACTAATTTCCCATGGTTCAATCATGCAATGGTGTGCTATCTAGAATGCTGCCGTACAAGCAAAAACGCCAGCACAAGATGTGATGGCGCTGTATTCTGCGACATATCGCTTACTTTCGTTCCATAACGGCAAAGTAGTTATTCTCATCGTCAGCAAAGTTGAATACCCTGGCACCAGGCATTGTCACTACATCACCAACTGTAATGCCTTTGTTCTTGAAATCTTCATACAGTGCATCGAGATTGTCGGAGAATAGCATGATCGAAGGTGTCCCTAGGTTGAGTTCTGGCTGCATTTCGGCAATAAGCTGCTTATTGTGGAGCACGAAGGATGTCTGTGCGCCTTGTGCAGGAGCAATTTCAATCCACTTCATTCCCTGTCCGTTGTTATCTTCCGACACGACAATGAATCCGGCTTTTTCTGTCCAAAATTGAACCGCTTGGTCTTGATCATTGACATACAGCATAACTTGTCCGATTTGATTGATCATGGATCATTCTCCAATTCTAACGTTTTGTGATTGAATTCTTATCGATCGTACAATTTTTAGCCATTGATTGCAAGCGGATGTGTGAGTAGGAAAAGGCCTTTATCGTAGGCCGGTATATTTGGCTATTACTGAATGTGATTGGAATCACAAAGTATGTAAACAAGTTCAATATAATAGAAGTACTTGGGGATGAAGTCTAAAAGTCAAAAGGGAAGCTATGAGATAAACGTATACTTTCGTGATAGTTGAAGGATTGGCTTTGCGTGGAATGGGGTAATGAAGGAACTACAACTAAAATCCAGGAGAGTGAGAGCTCATGCAGAAAAATCACGTGACCGAGTATCAAGAATATGTAGAGAACAAATTTACGAAACGAATTATTCATAAGGATGAGGACAATGTGATATTCGTATTGAACTTCAGTCCGGGAGCCGAATTGCCGACACATCGTCATCCGGGAGCAACCGTCAATATTCTAGTTCTGGATGGAAGCGGGATCGTGAATAATGATGGGGTGGAGACAAGAGTTGCCGAAGGTGACATCCTTCATATTACTGGTGACGAGAGCTTCTCTTACCGCAGCGGAACAGATGCCGTTTCCTGTCTATATGTCGTGTTGACGAAAATGCCAAGTGAGCGATACGCCCAAAATATTTGATCAAAGCGTTGAATGAAGCTATTAATGGATTCGTGCCCCGTGAAAGATGCTAGAGATTGTTTGGATGGTATTCCATGTCTTATCTATGGGGCACGATTGATATCGCAATAGTTAGATCATGATGATTGAACTTATCGTTCTCTAGCCTTCGAATGGAACTGGGAGTTCCGGCGTAAAGCCGAAGCGATGTGCGATGATGTCTACGATACGTTTGGAAGCTTGTCCATCGCCAAACGGGTTGCTTGACTTGGTCATGTCTTGGTACGCCTGCTCATCCGCAAGCAGCCGATTGGCAATGTTGAAAATCGAGTCTTCTTCAGTCCCGGCTAGCGCGACCATATTGGCGGCCACGGCTTCAGGTCGTTCTGTTGTATCCCGCATCAGCACGAGCGGCTTGTTGAATACCGTTGTCTCCTCTTGCAGACCACCGGAATCACTCATAATCAGATAAGAGCGGGCGAGCAGGTTGATCATATCTGGATACTCCAATGTGTCCAGCAAGTGAATCCGTTCATGACCAGACAGCAGGGTATTCGCTGCATCCCGTACGACTGGGCTCATATGGATAGGATAAATGACGGCCGTATCAGGATGTTCGTCTACAATACGGCGAATCGCTTGGAACATGTTCTGCATCGGTACCCCATAGTTCTCGCGGCGATGAGCAGTGACCGTAATCAGTCTTCCGCGGTGGTGAATCAGTTCATTTAATGAAGCTTCATGGAAGGTATAATCCTCTTGGTAGGTCTGCATCGCAGCATCTACAGCCGTTTGCCCCGTTATATAAATAGGCCCAGCATTGTACCCTTCACGAAGTAAATTGTCCTTCCCAACTGAGGTGGGCGCGAACAGTAGATCGGTTACGACATCTACAATTCTGCGATTGACCTCTTCTGGCCACGGGGAGTATTTGTTGTGGGAACGCAAGCCTGCTTCTACATGCCCGACAGGGATTTTGTGAAAGAAGGCTGCTAGTCCGCCGCACATCGCCGTCTGCGTGTCGCCATGAACAAGAATCATATCCGGTCTATCTTCTGAAATGATATTATCCAGCCCTGCGATCGCAGCAGAGGTGAAGTAGGCAAGTGATTGATTTTCCTTCATTAAGCTTAAGTCAACATCCGGTGTCAATGAGAAATGAGAGAGTGCCTGATAGAGCTGCTCTCGATGCTGTCCCGTGACGACAACCTTGGTATCGAACCAATCGGAATGCTGCTTCAACTGTTGAACGACTGGGCACATCTTCGTCGCTTCCGGTCTCGTTCCGAAGATGACCATGACTTTTTTCTTTGTCTCCAATGGAAAGTCCCCCTCTTAAGCAATTCTAATTATCATTCCTCATATTACCATGGGTCGAAATGGAAGTCATATGTATGAAGTATGCTTCCCTATATAGGAATGAAACGGACATTGGAAATCCTGTACCTGTGGAGAAAAGGTGCGTGCAAGTGATATGTTGGGCAAGAACCTTTTTAAGTTAAAAGCATTAAGAAATCTATGTAGTGGCTCAAAACTAGGTGATGAAACAATATGTTTGATTGCTGGATACAATAAAAAAAGAGACTACGATCCTGCAAGATCCTAGCTCCTTTACAAAAGAGCCAGTGGGCAACCACGCGAGCATATTCTACTTTTCAGCGAAAAGCCACCGATTAAGGGACCAAACTAGTCTCGTTGTTTTCTCGCTTGTTGTACGCCTCTTGAAACGCTTGGTAAAGCACGTGGAGTCAAAAATACGTTACTTATATTCACGTCAGCTTTACGATTTTTTTCTAAAAAACAGAAGAGAAATCAGGATAATTACTAGAATTGCAAAAATATTAAAGATCACTTGGAATGTTCCAACTTGTGTCCGAGAAATAATAAAACCCATAATAGCAATAACTAGAACCACTAACCCAAAAAAGATATTTTTTTTATTCAAATTAACCCCTCCTCCCGGCGAAAAAAACCTATACCTAATTGAAGCTATACCTGATGAAGTAATTGAACAAGGATCCAAACAACTGCCGAATGGCTGAGTGCTTACACAGGTGGCATGTATATTACAGATGGAGATAAATTCTATAATACTTCAAAAGTAGAGACTTTAGGGGTAATTGGGTGTATTTCTGCAGTAGGACTGGCTATTGCCGAAAACCTGTTCTCATTTGGGTCAATTTTTAATTTTAATAATACCCAAGGGTGGGAGAACGCATCGCTGGCAAGCGATGAGTTCAAGTATTCAAAACGTTGATGTGAAAGTGATGTAAAACATCAACAGAAACGTACGGAATTCAGCCTTCCAGAACGGAAGTCCATTGGCAAAAAGCCCGTCAAATCATGGGTTCCGCGGACTGCTACAGATTGCATCCCAATAGAGCATGTTCCCGCAAGAACTCAACTTCTCTTTGACGCGGGAGAGAGAAATAGATACACTCTTTACAAGGCAAAATATGGTTTTTAGGCGAGGTTAGATGATGAACCAAGTTAATCATGCTCAAGAAATCGACTATCTCATTCGAATATATGTCATGTTTCAACGCTTGCTAGCAGGTGATCTCGACTTCGAACGGGTACAGGACTGTGTGTTTCTCTTTATGGAGAACTTCCTTTATCTAGGCAAGGTGCATGTCAATGTAGAGCAACAAGGCGAAGACCGGCCACTCTCTAATCATCTTGTACAAGGATATGAATTTGTTCGTATTCGAAATCAATTGATTCTTGTTCGTTACCACCTTTGGAAGGAACCTGATACACACCTCCTTTTGTGCGGATAGAAACGCTCAATGTAAGGAGGAGTACGAGAATGACAAGTAAATGGTTTGAGAAATGGAGCGAGAACCATCGCAATCGAAAGTTGATGCTTTACTTGGAGCAAGTGAGAGAAATGAGGAAGCTTCATGCACATGCATGGAGTGATTCAGAAATCAAACAGCGTGCGAAAATGATGGAAATAAGGATTCAAGAGGGCGCAGCGTCGGATCGTGATGTCATGGAGGCGGCTGCACTAGTTGATGAAGCCGTGTGGAGAGTAAAGGGAATCCGATTATTTGACGTGCAATGGCTCGCAGGCATGGCTTTACATGAAGGCTGGATCATTGAAATGCAGACTGGTGAGGGAAAAACGTTAGCCGCCGTTCTCCCTGCCTTTTTGCAAGCTTTGTCAGGACGCGGGGTACATGTTCTTACATTCAATGATTATTTGGCCAACAGAGATGCAGAATGGACGAGACCTATTTATGAATATTTAGGCGTATCAGTTGGTTGTATTACAGAGGGCTGCAGTACTGAGGATAGAAAGCGGGCCTACGCTGCTGACATTACGTATTTGACAGCGAAGCAGGCAGGTTATGATTACTTGAAGGATTCGCTGGCTCGGGAGACAGAGCAACTCGTCCAGCGTCCATTTCATGCTGCACTAGTTGATGAAGCTGACTCGATTCTGCTTGATGAGGCGAGAGTTCCATTAGTCATTGCGGGTGAGAGGGGAGTTTCGAAGCAGGAGGCGTTGGCTTATGCAGGCATTGTTAAACAGCTCGTTTCTGGAGTGGATTATGAGACAGACAAGGAGTTGCGCAATGTATACGCTACAGACTCTGGCATCGATAAAGTCGAAGCCACACTTGGTTGTGGCAATTTATACGAGGATCACAATATTAACGTACTGACTATGCTGCAATGCGCGCTGCATGCTGAGGCGCTTTTGAAGAGAAATGTACATTATATAGTGAGGAATGGGCGAGTCCAGCTCATTGATGAATGTACGGGTCGAATCGCACAGCACAGGCATTGGCCGGATGGGCTGCAGGCAGCGGTAGTGGCGAAGGAAGGATTGGACATACGCACGAATGGCCAGATGCTAGGAACCATTACGCTACAGCATCTGCTTCATTTGTATCCAAAGAAATGCGGTATGACAACTACAGCACAGTTGGCAGCTCAGGAGTTCATGGACATGTACGGGTTTCAAGTGATCTCCATTCCGCCCAACAAGGCCAGTCGAAGAGTAGATGAGCCGCATATGGTATTTACGCATCGAGCTGCGAAGCAGCAAGCCATTGTGGATCAAGTTAGGGCTGTCCATCGAACAGGGAGACCCATCCTGATCGGAACGTCCAGCGTTGAGGAATCGAATCAATATGCAGAAGCACTGCAGAAGGACGGAGTAGCCTGTCAGGTTCTCAATGCATACAACGATTGGGAAGAAGCTGCGCTTATCTCCAAGACAGGAATGCTAGGGGCTGTTACGGTGTCTACGAATATGGCAGGCAGGGGAGTAGATATTGTCCTTGGTAGCGGAAGCTCAGAAGACTATAAGAAGATAGCAAGTCTGGGCGGCCTTTATGTAATCGGAACGAATGTACATGAGAATGCGAGAATTGATAATCAACTAAGAGGGAGAGCGGGACGTCAAGGAGACCCAGGAACTTCACGTTACATGATTAGCTTGGAGGATGATCTATTCATTCGCTATGGTCTTGCTGAGGTACTGCCAAATGATCTCCTTGCTCGTAAGCAGGACGAGCCCTTGAATGATAGCCGAATCTTGCAGTTGATTGAGCATGTACAGCGAGTTGTGGATGGACAGCATCTGAATATGAAGAAGACGTTGAACAAATACGCAGATTTATTGGAGCAGCAGCGAATGATCTTTCTCAATCGACGCAATGAAATCCTGCATGGGAGACAAATACCTAACATTATTGCTAATTATGCACCAGAGCGATATGAGCTGTTATGTGAAAAGTTCGGTGTGCCAACTGTTCATTCGGCTGAGAGACAAGTGCTTCTGGCAATCATGGATCAATGCTGGGCTGACCATTTAGCGTATGTCGCCTATGTGAAGGAAGGCATCCATTTGGAGAGCCTCGGGAACAACAATCCGTTGGATGAGTACAACCGACTCGTGATTGCGGCATTTGGGCAGATTGATGGGGTCATAGTGCAGAGAGTGCTCGATCATTTTTCCAACATCGATTCGGGATGCATCGAGCTTCATTTCAATGATGAGCAATTGAAGATTCCCTCTGCAACGTGGACATATACCATAACGGATCAATTTTTCCCGAATCGAGTTCAACTACTATAATATAGCGGCACATTTTCCGGCGAAAGCATATCCCATCGAGGATATTTGTTTTCGCCGGAATTGATCGTAAATGACAGTAAGAGTCAAAAGGGAACACCGCGAAATAGATATCGGATGAGGCACACAGGTGTACAATTTCAATCTGTTCTAGTGGAGGATATTACATGACGAGAAGGCGAGCAATAAAATTTCTAGTTTTATTTATTGTCATTAGTTTGCCTCTATTGAAATGGCTCTATCAAGATTACGCAGCAAGTAAAATGATTGAAAAGGCATTGCATCAACTATTCATTGATTATTGCGGTGGGGATGTCGATAACATCAAAGTTGAAACAAAATTGATTCAAGAATTCGGGTTCTGGAAGACTGGACATAATTGGAATGCAGTGACGTCTTCTGTGAAAATCCCGGAATTGACAGGGCATCACGGAAATGAAGCAATCAGTATCAGCGATTTTCCATGTTCGAGTAAACACTTTGTGCTTGATAGAGAAAAAGAAAGATTTATTCCAGTAGATCTATTATTTTTGGATTCAAATGATAAAGCAGGGATTAGTTTTGAGGTAATGTTTTTATATTTCATTGTTTATCTTTTTTACTTCACCGTATTAACGGTGTATATCCTACATTCGTATATTCGAAGGAAGCGTATAGGTAAAAAAGAAGCTTAAGCTTGAGTTTTACGTTTTTCTGTCTGAACTACAATAGCAGGACACTTTTGTTTCTTACGGAGGGGGAAATTTCTTGAACAGGTGGATTCGAAACAAAGTAGTTATCGCGTACATCGTTATTTTTGTCCTTCTTACTCTTCCTCTTTTCGTGAAAGTCCTACAGCACTATGACACGTTGGGTAAAATAGAAACTGCACTTCATAAATTGTATAGAGACACTTGCCATGAGAATGTGGAAGAGATCGTAGTAAGAGCAGACATTTTGCAGCCTTTCTCGATTATGCCAGGTGGTGCGGTGAATGAATGGAGGGCGACGACTTCTTCGAAGGTAGCACCGTCAGTAACAGGCCATTACGGAAAAGAAGTGATAAGCATAAGGGAAATTCCCTGCTCAAACAATGAATTCATTTTAGATAAAGGGAAAAAGGAATTTGTACCAATTGAATATCTTACTCTTAGTACAGATGATAACGAAGGCATACCTTTATTAGGTTACTATTTTCTAATACTCGCGTATTTTGTATACTTTTCTAGCATTCTAATCATTCTTCTTGTATACGTGATAAAAAAACTGATTGGCATGCTGCGCAATTCACGGTAATCGAAGTAATGCAAACAACTAGAGTACAGCAGATTAGGAGGTACATATTATGAAAGTCACAAGAGCTGCACATGAAGACCTTGAACAGTGGCTGAAATTGGCTGCAGAGGTGGAATATTTATTCGGCCCAATGGTGGACGATCCTCATTTTGTGGAAGCTGTTGAGAAGAGCATCGAGATGGGAAGGGCGTTTTGCATAAGAGAGAATGACGGAGGCCCTGGTGCACCGCTGCTAGGCGGGGTACTCTTCTCCTCATCGAATGCCTCGATCTATAAAATTCATTGGCTATCGGTGTCATCCCATGCCAGACAACAAGGAGTGGGTTCGGCAATACTTGAACATATTTTAAGCTTGGTAAATCCTCCTGCGGAAGTTTTCGTTATTACGTTCGGTGAAGATATTCCAGATGGACAACCTGCAAGAAGACTGTATCAGAAATTTGGATTTGTGCCTCTAGATGAGATGGTTCCGAATGGCCCAGAAGGGGGCTCACGTCAAAAGTTCAAACTATCCATCGGTAGTTAGAGAAGTATCTTACATAAATAAGATTAAACCTCGTACTTGCTGCTGCATGAAATCACGTATTGAAGATATGTATCTGAATTTGTGCAGCAGCAAGCAGAAGGAGAGCTTGAACATAAGAATTAATGAGATGCATCACTTGTAATAGGGGTGTCTGATGGGGAGACGATGGACTCGAAATAAGCTCGATTGTGCAGCGCTCGTTCGTCTGGGCGATATTGAGCGGCTAATTCGTTATGCGCTGAGGCCAATTGATGTTCTCCGATGCGATCATAGCACACACATAATTGCAAGTGGGGGAGCCATGTAGAGCATGCTGTATTCGATAAACCAAGAACATCGTCAGATGGATTAAGGGTAGTGGCTGTTTTGTACCAAAAGATGGAGCTCTGCCATTCACTCTTTTGCAAAAAGTAAAATCCGAGGGGACAGCAAATTTCTGACGTGGAGCGGCATATTGAAGGGAACGAATCGCACTCTCTAACTCGAGCTGCTCGTTTCCAAGTGCATGATGGCAGTCAGCCATCTTTCCGCAAGCAGATAAATTGTCCTCGATCCACCCTTGGCCAGTTTCAAGAAAGCGCTCGTAATATTGAATGGCTTCTTCATAACGTGCATGATCTTGCAGTTCATTTGCGTAATAATACAAGTCCCTCGGTGAAAAAGTTTCACCTCGCTGCAGCGCATTTTCATAAATGGCGATATTCCGATTCCTGTCATGATGCATGCTGGCATGGGATACGGCAACATCGCTGTTGATAATATGTCCCCACACCTCTAGATACTCGTGAACCCTGCCGATCCAGCGAAATGAGTTGCTTCGCTTGACGAGCCGATTACGTCGGTTCTTCACTGTAACATTGCCGTATTCATCGTGATCAAGATGGTATTCCCTGGTGACGGAATCCACGCTAGGATCGAGAGTGCCTTTCAACTCAGCAAATTTGCTTCTGTCTCTTTTACGTAAAAAATCGTCAGCGTCGAGCCAGAGGATATACTCCATTGTAGCTTGGCTGAATGCATAATTGCGTGCCGCTGCAAAATCATCTATCCATACGAAATCATAAATATCGCTTGTGAATGGACGAGCGATTTCTTTGGTTTGATCGGTGGAGCCTGTATCTACGATGATTATTTCATCTACAAAATCAGCGACTGAAGACAGACAACGTGCCAACGTATCTTCCTCGTTTTTGACAATCATGCACAGGCTTATGCTTGGCAAGTTGATCCCTCCATTCGAACAAGGTTGTAGGTGCTTGCTAGTAGATATATATTTCCGTTGTGCTGAAATTGACCTTACAAATGAAAACGATAGCCGTGCGAATAGAAGCTATTCACACGGCTATCAAGGAGGATTATAAATATATGCATTTAGCTGAGTCGGATGATTGTTACCGCTGCACCGGCACCATTATTGATTAATGTAGCTGTCCCAAGGAGTCCAAACAATTGAAGGGAAATCGTTGAATTTGCAGCCAAAGTTACGATGACATCACTATTAAAGCTGGATAGCGTAAGCACTGGCGTTATGGTGGATGCGACATTCGCAGCGCCGTTAATAATTAGACGCGACCCGAGAAGTAGACCGGCAGTTAAATTGACTTGGTAGGTTATATAATATCTACCGGCAGTGGAGACAGTGAATGTGTCATTTGCTGCGTTGATAGTGATACCTGGGCCAATATTTTGAGCACTTGGAAGTGGTACGAGGGTTCCTCCAACAATAACGGAGATCGCTGCACCAGTTGTATTTGCAGCGAATGCAGAAGTTGCAGTTGTACTTGTTCCTGTAGCCCCCGTAGCACCAGTCGCTCCAGTGTCACCTGTAGCGCCAGTAGCACCGGTAGTGCCAGTAACGCCGGTAGCGCCAGTAACGCCGGTCACACCAGTAGGGCCGGTGGCACCAGTGGCACCGGTAGACCCGGTAGCGCCGGTAACGCCGGTAGCGCCAGTCGTCCCAGTAGCACCAGTCGCCCCAGTAACGCCAGTGGCACCGGTAGCGCCCGTAGCTCCAGTAACGCCGGTAGCGCCAGTAATACCAGTCACGCCAGTCGAGCCAGTAACGCCGGTAGCACCAGTAAAGCCAGTAGCGCCAGTAACGCCAGTCGCGCCAGTAACACCAGTAACGCCAGTAGCCCCAGTAGCACCAGTAGCACCAGTAGCACCAGTAGCACCAGTAGCACCAGTAGCACCAGTAGCCCCAGTAGCACCAGTAGCACCAG
>NZ_BBYF01000005.1 GCF_001894745.1 Paenibacillus sp. NAIST15-1 | reverse complement strand
TCGTTTTTGTTCAACCACCCAATTATTCGTATTACAGGAATTCTAACGGAACATTAATGATCGAGAACTTGTCTACACCGGTAAATGGTAGATGGAACGGTTCCTATGCTACTTGGGAAAGCGTTGCTCATGCATCTGCGTATTCGGTTCAGCTCTTCAGTAATGGAATTGCAAAAGGAAGTCCCGTCGCAGCGACTAGTAATGATGTAGCTCTGTCCCCGAGCTTTGATGATACGTTTAAAGTTAGAGCGATTGGAAGCGCAACAACACGTTTCTTAGATTCTGATGAATCAGGGGAGAGTGCAGCATATTCAGCTCATATTGCGCTAGTCCGTCAGAACGAAACTTTACGGGCAGGCGAGCACCAGCGGCTAATCGTGGACACTGCCGATATGTTCGTAGCTGATAACATTAGCTTCAGCGCAGCAGCGAAGGATAAAAATAAGATTGAAGTTGATGCTGCTGGATTCGTAACAGTTAAGAAAGGCTATGTTCCAACAGAAAACGAAGTCGTAACCGTGAATGCCAGTGTTGATTACTTCAATAAGGCGGACACGATGTTCTACGATGGATTTGAAGGGGATAAGAAGTTTACGAATGGTGAGAACGGGTACGTCCAAAGTGACGTGATGTCCCGCACAGGAGCAAGGGCTGCGACAACGAGTGGCGCTGGCCAGGTGGCTACTGTCCCAGGAACCTATAATTACGCCGCTAAAGCCGGCAAGACAACAATCGTCACTGCCTGGTACTACGACGATGGTGGGGTATCATCCGGTGATCACGCGGTATTTGGCTTTACTCCGTTCGCGAATGAACATATTACCATAAATTATGGGAATGCGGATGGCAACTGGGTGGCGAACCAGACCAACTACGCAGTTAGAATCGGATCGACGGGAAGGTTCTATCCAGTCGACGTGAAGCGCAGCAAAGGCTGGCATAAATTCCAATGGTTCGTTACATCAACGGGAACAACCTATAAAATTGATGGACAAGTAATAAAGAGACAAATGGCAGATGGGAGCACATTTAATACTATTGTAGCGAACAATGTTCTTAAGATTGATGCGTTGCAACTTGCTACGAACTGGGGCAATAAAGCCGGAACGATTAAAGATATGCAGAACAAGCATTTTATCGATGACGTATATGTCATGGATAGTGCAGTAACAGCCCAAACAACAACAGCATCTGTTACATTAAAACTCTTACCTAAAGTGTACACTCACTCCGAAGACAGCACTTATGTTCTTGGTTTGGAAGATTATAAAATTACCGTGAATCCTGATTTAGCGGATCTAGCTGGCGTGAAAATCGGTAATACAACCTTAGAACAAGCTGTGGATTATACGGTTAGGGGCAATGTATTAACGATTAACAAACAAGCATTTGTAAGAAACAACATTATGCCAGGAAAATATACCGTTAGACTCGACCTGAACCCTGCTGAAATTACTTTCGAGTTGAACATTGCATCTCGTGAAGCCCGTGATTATTATTTCTCCAATAACGGTGATGATAGTGCCGATGGACGCACACCGAAGACAGCATGGAAATCCATTTCCAAAATAAATGAAAGCGTATTCCTTCCAGGATCAACCATCTATTTGGATGCAAACAGCGTATGGAATGAACAAATCAGACTGCGCGGCAACGGTGAAGAAAGCAATCCGATTACACTTACTAAATATAATACGACCGATCCTAACCAACGACCGATTATTAATGGTGGAGGAACTGCGTCAAGCCCATCAGGTATTTCCTTAAACGGTACAATTGAGTTGTATGACGTCAATTATTGGGTAGTCAGCGGACTTGAAGTCACGAACATCGGCACTACAGCAGGTGACGGCCGCTCCGGTATTGCAGTGATGTCTCGTATATCCAAGTTGGGACAAGGTCAATTTAACATTCAGGATTATGCGGATGCTCGTATGCAAGGAATTGTCATTCGAGACAACTATGTTCATGATGTAAATGGACTGCATCAAGCGAATGGAGCGAGTAAGATATCCGGGGGCATCATTATTAATGGTTATGTAGATGTACTGGTTGAAAGCAATAAGACCCTTCGTTGCGATAATGAAGGTATTCGCAACAATGCTTATGGGCCAAACAACCCGGGGACTAACAACACAGGCCTCACTTGGAGCAACTCAAGCTACCCATGGGCATCTAACGCTGTGTTTAGAAACAACTGGGTATCTAGTTCAGTTGGAGATGGCATTGTTCTGTCCGGCGGGAACAATTCCCTTGTAGAACGAAATGTCGTTACGGACAGTGGATACAGCTATTTAAGCGATAAGAGCGGTAAACTGGTACCGAACTGGGGTTCAAATAATAGAACACCAACATATCTTGGTTCACAGAACTATGCCGCAGCTTGGATTATGGCAAGTAAAGGCACGATTTTCCGCTACAATGAAGCTATAGATAACCCTTATCATGCAAGTAATGACGGTATGGCTTGGGATATCGACAATTATTGTCAGGACAATGTGTATGAATATAACTACAGCCGGAACAACTATGGCGGTTGGTACTTGCAGATGAATGCTGCCAAGGGCAACATCGTTCGCTATAACATTAGCGTGAACGACGGTCGTAGCCCGGATTTTAACAAGAGTTATAACAGTCTTGTATTACTTGCGGGAGGTTCTTCAACAAGCGAAGAATTAAGCGGATTATTCTATAACAATATCATCATCTCTCCATTGAAGAATAACAGTTCGTTAGTGTTTGACCCAGCGGCCTCCAACCTGCATATTTACTTCCAAAATAACATATTTGCTTATACTGGTGCTAACAGCAGCGTTGGTCTAAAAGGCGGCGGAACCTCCGCTCCATTTAAAGCCGGACGGTTTACGAACAACATTGTCTATCCAGCTAATCTTTTTGGAAGTATGAACGCAGGCGGGGGCGGATATTTAGGTGCAGGTGTAACAACAGCTGCCAACCGCTACGTAACGGAAAATGAACTATATTCCATATTGAAAGATTATAAGATTGCACCGGAACATTGGATTGCCAATAGTGGAACCGTTAATACTGAGCTTGATTACAGCGTGATGGACGGATTCCGCCTTGCCGATGGCGACAACATGGCCTATGGTTCAGGTGTCAAAGTAATAAGCCCATATGTAGATCGTGCGAACGCTCTGCCTCATATGACTGAGGGAACGGACTTTTTCGGCAATCCACTAGGCGGCAGAACGCCTTCGATCGGCGTACACAACCCTTATGCGGTTACTTTTGATTCCAATGGTGGCAGTGAAGTTGCGATGAAGTTCGCTGATATGGGGGGGACAATTACCGAGCCGACACCACCAACCAAAGCTGAAATTAAATTCGGTGGTTGGTACCGAGATGCAGAATTAAATGATGCGTGGAATTTCGCTACTGATACAGTTACAAGCGATATCGTATTATATGCGAAATGGCTTGGAGATGAAGATTTATTGAGTGTGGAAGGCCCTAAAGGCGCAATGATGAATCAAACAACGGTTACGGCAACTGTGTATGATGAGGTAAACTGAGCAATTCATTGACGTTACCGTCAGCAAGGACGCTAGTTGGGAGCTCTATAGCGACGAAGATTGTATCAAAAGAAGATAAAGTATTAGACACATGGTAGATACAAAGGGGCCGTGCAGAGCCTGATCGATAAGATGTCACAAGCTCTTCATTAACATAACGGTAATTTGTAGAAATGAAGAGACGGGAGGAATTCTCCCGTCAAATCATAACATTAGTCAAGCGCGTAACACGGTACATGAGTTCCCCAAGGGCAATATCTAGGCGGAGGAGGAGGAGGGGGACTACCACCAGGAACTGAACCTCTCCTACCTTCATCTACAAATGCTAGAGCAGTACTAGATACTGACATAACCATAACGGTTGCTAAAGCGACAGCTAGAAGCTTTTTCACCATTACCACCTCCTTTATGGAAAAATATGACAGAATTCTATCATCGAAAGAAAAATATGCAAATTATATTTTAATAGTAAGGAGGTTTAACATACTATTTCTTGTGATGAACGGAGTGATTTGAATGAGTTGCACCCATTGCCATGGGTTGGGATACACGGAAGAAAAGAAAGGGATTGTATCACCACACATACCGTATATTGAGGAAACTTATAAAGAGCCTTGCGACTATTGCAATGGTACAGGACGGTAATTGTAGAAATGAAGAGACGGGAGGAATTCTCCCGCCAAATCATGTCATTAGTCAAGCGCGTAACACGGTGCATGAATTCCCCAAGGGCAATAGTTAGGATCAGGAGGGGGATTACCACCAGGAAGGTCTTTACCATTCCCCCTACCATCACCATATGCTAGAGCAGTACTAGAAACTGATACAATCATAACGGTTGCTAAAGCGACAGCTAGAAGCTTTTTCACCATTACCACCTCCTTGCTGGAAAGATATGACAATAGTCTATCATCAAAAGTAAAAATATGCAAATTATATTTTAATAGTAAAGAGGTGTAACGTACTATTTCTTGTGATGAACGGAGTGATTTGATGAATTTACCATAGGTTGGGATATACAGAAGAAAAGATAGGGATTGTATCACCATACATACCGTATATTGAAGAAACTTATAAAGAGCCTTGCGACTATTGCAATGGTACAGGTGATATAGAGGAAGAAACAGGAAGCAGAGTAAACACAACATTATCTTAGTAATCTAGCTAAAAGAAGTAAAAATAATCTTACCTGAGTAAAAATTGTCTGCTTTGAACGGATTTTAATCATGTTACGATTATACCGACATTAAGGAAGTTTACTAGCGACATCATCATATGAGGAGGGTCTACATGAAAAAGATAATTCAAACTGTATTAGCAGTATCACTAGCTTTATCGCTAACTGCTTGCGGCAGCAACAATTCCTCTGATTCTTCATCAACTCCGGCAGCAGATGGTACTTCTGCAGGGCAAGTAACATTGAAGCTGAGCACTTGGCAAACTGATGCGAAGGCGCAATGGAGCAAAATCATACCGGAATTCGAGAAGGCGAACCCAGACATCAAAGTAGAGCTTGATCTCCTAAACGAAAAAGGAGATTCGGTTGCATCTATGCAAAAGCTTGATTTGATGGCTGCATCAGATGATCAATTGGATATTATCGAAATGCCGTATACAAACTACTCACAGCGTGCTTCTATTGGTCTGTTGGAACCGCTTGACAGCTACATAGAAAAGGAAGGCTATAAGTACGGTGATGAATACCTAGTAGATACCCACGTGGATGGGAAAATTTTTGCGCTCCCATCCTCTCTGCAGCGTTGGTTCATTCTGTTAAACAAAGACATGCTGGACGCAGCACAATTGCCGGTACCACAAGATTGGACTTGGGCTGATTTCGAAGATTATGCTAAAAAGCTCACGAAAGGTGAAGGCGCTTCCAAAGTGTATGGTACATACTTCCATAACTGGCCAGACCTTTACAACTTGCAGCTAAAGAGTAAAGAAATCGATAACAATTTCTTGAAAGCGGACGGAACCTCGAATGCGAAGGAGCCACTCCTTGCATCCAGCTTGAAAATGCTGAAAACGATGATATACACAGATAAAACAGCAAATCCTTACGAAGACATTATTTCTCAAAAGCTGCATTATCGTACACAGTTTTTTAACGGTGCAGCAGCGATGGTACCAATCGGTGACTGGATGGTTGCTGAATCGGGCGGTACGGATGCAATCCCTGCAACCTTCCATGCAGCGTTTGCACCCATTCCTAAGCTGGAAGGTACAACTGAGCATTATTCCCCAGTACAACCTACTTACATGGGGGTTGCTGCTAAGTCCAAAAACAAAGAAGCAGCTTACAAATTCGTGAGATGGTATACAACTGAAGGCTTGGAGATCGGTGGTCGTGTATTTTCCGGTTGGGCTAAATCGGATTCCGACAAGTTGACAGAGAAAATCGTCAGCACTTCGAAGGATCCTTCCAAGGTGGATATGGAATCCTTGAAATATACCATGAAAAACACGAAGCCTGGTCAAGCGCCAGTTCCGGTTCCTTACGTTGGTGAGGTCGAGAAAGCTGCCATTGCTGAGGTTGAATTGTACTTGTTAGATAAACAAGATATCGATAAGACAATTGAAAATATGGACAAGAAAATTACAGATGTAATCAATAGTAACAAAAAATAAAAAATATGATCTTGTTGCTTGCCGAAATTAGATAGGATCATTATATATTGGTAACAGGGGAAATGAGATAAATCGTTTCCCTGTTCCTATTCTAAGAGTGATGAACATTTGAGGGTTCCATTTATGAAAATAGATCGATATTCACTTCGTACAAAACTAGTTATTGCGGCTTTGATGTGTTTTATGATTCCCCTGATTGTGAATTACTTCTTAACTACGTATGTAACCAAAGATATTGTGCTGCATAAAGCGGTATCTAGCACGCAGGATACGTTAATATTAGTTGATTCCAATGTATCCGGTATTGTTGAACAGATGCTATCTTTGTCGAATATAATTTTGATGAATAATGAAATCAATAAACATGTCACAATTAGCAAAGAGCAGTTTGCAAGAGGTAGTAACTCAGGTCAACAGTTAGAATACATGCGTTTAATTTCTAATCTGGATGACCTGTTTGCCCAGAATTCAGATATGTATATCACTGTGTTGGGTGTAAATGGGTTTACATATACGAATTATTCTTTTAGTGATTTTAACCCGAATTTCTTTCATGGAAAAATTGTATTCAAGGAACTGGATAAGCTTGCTGCGTTTTCAACGGCATGGATTGGTTTACAAGATAATTACTACGGCAATTTCGAAGCGAGGCAGAAGTCACCGAAGGTGCTTACCATCGCTCGCACCATGAAGAACTCAAGTGGTCATTCGCTGGGCTATGTGATTGTCAGCGTGAACGAAAGTAAGATTCAACGTCAGCTAAACAGCTATTCGGAACAGAAAATTATGCTGATGGATGATCAAGGAACGATCTTATCTCAGTCTCAGTCGGATTCCATAAACATCGGACAACAATTTCGATACACTGATTATGCGATTAACGAGAATACGCTTGTCTACAACAATGAAAAGTATATCTATGTGTCAGAGCCCGTAGCTGGAACCAAATGGTCCTTGCTCAGTCTAGTTCCCTATTCTTCGGCAGTGGGTCCTAACAACCAGATATTAGTAACCAGCTTCATTATGCAGTTTCTATTCTTTACAGGGTTTTGCATACTGCTGATGATTCTGATCTCGGCGATCACTAAGCCGATCACGAAGTTAAGTAAATTTGTTGCCAAGGTCAATACGGGGCAGCTAAATATACGTTCGGGGATTAGAGGACAGCATGAGGTAGGCCAACTTGGCAAATCGATTGACCAAATGCTGGATCGAATCGAGATGATGATCGAACAGATTACGCTTGAGCAGACGCAGAAGCGCAAAGCAGAGCTGGAGATGCTTCAAGCACAAATTAATCCGCATTTCATGTTCAATCTGTTGAATTCGATTCGCTTAAACATTCTGATTCGCGGCGATGAAGAGAATGCGAAGTTAATCGGTTCGTTATCCTCATTGCTTCGGATGACCATTAATCGGGATAATGAATGGATATCGCTTCACGACGAGGTCGAGACCATTCAGCATTATATACGTTTGATGAATTTCAGGCATGCAAATCAGGTTCAATTGGTCGAGAAAATTGCCGTGAGCAGTGACCACGTCTTAGTTCCTCGATTTATGATCCAACCGATAATCGAAAACGCTATCATTCATGGGTTTCATCAGTATGGCGGCCAAATTGAAATCGAATCGTATACGGTAAAGCTGGAAGAAGAAAGCAGCCTCCTGATTAAGATTCATGATAATGGCGTCGGAATGACATCAGAACGATTACAAGAATTGATAACCAAACTTGAGAATGGGCAGGGAGGTGCTGCGCCTAACAAATCAAGCTTCTCTGGCATTGGCGTGACGAATGTTTACCAGCGATTGAAATTAATATATGGAGAAAAGTTTCTGATGCGGATTAACAGTGAAGCTGATGTAGGAACAACAGTTACGCTTCAATTACCCCAAGTAAACCGTGAAGTGGAGTGAAGCTGCATGTTTACAGCGATTGTAGTAGATGATGATTACCCTGTTCTTCAATATTTGTCTCAAGCCGTCAAATGGAAACAGCTTCACATCGAATTACTCGGTACGTATTCCAATGGGTTAGAAGCGTTGGAAGCGATTCGTATGTTCGAGCGATTGCCTGATATCGTGATTACGGATATTGGCATGCCGAGAATGAATGGACTCGAACTGATTGAGGAGTATAGCTCAATTAACCCTGACTTTGCGGCGATTATTATCTCCTGCCATGATGAATTTCATTACGCTCAACAAGCGCTTAAGTTGAATGTTCAGGACTATATTTTGAAGGAAAGCTTGGAAGTGGAGCAAATAGAGCAGATTTTAAAGAAGATAACCCATCGATTAGGCTCCCAACAGGATAAATTGGCTGAATTTCAACATTACAAGCAATTAGGCAAATTGAATCAGACTGCTGTCAGAAGCAAGTTTTTGAAGGATACCCTATATCAAAATTCCTGGTCGAAGCATGCTTGGATTGAAAAGGCAGGAATAAATGGCATTAATCTTCAATCAAAACAGTACGTCACCATGATCCTCTCTGTAGATCGGTTGAATGAGATGAGTCGTGTGCACAGATTGAATGATCATACGATTATTTTTGCAGTGGAGAATGTACTTCAGGAGATTTTGAGTGATAAAGGGAATTTCGTTATTTTTAACTACAATAATCGCGACTTGGTTGTTCTCTATTTAACGGATGATCCGAGTGTTGAGCAGTCATATGTGTATCACATGATGCAGACCTGCATTACAAACATCAAACAGTACTTAAAAATCTATGTATCCGGTTTCATTGGTCGAACGGTAAGCAAACCTAAAGAAATCCAAGATGCTCTGCTTCCTATGCTGCAGGAGCTGGAGCATCGATTTTATAGTGCAGAATCCAGCGTGAGTACATGGTCGAATCGAGAATTCAGCAAAATTGATATGTATCAAGAGTATGCAAAGTATTATTCCATGATTAGCGAGCATATAGCAGCTAAGAATCAGTCTGGACTCGTGGTGACGATACAAGATTGGTCGAATTGGGTGAAAGCCTCTCATTTCCATCCTGATTATGTAAAAGAATGGGTACTGCAATTACTTTTGGATTTACATATGAAAATAAAAGTTACACTTCATTTTCAAAGCGAGTTTTCCGATGAGAAGCTCTATTTAACAATAAGCCAAATCGTAACCTTGTCGCATTTATCGGAGTGGTTCCTAGACTACTTATCGCGTATGGCTGCTAAGTTAAGTAAGATTACGATATCTTCGCGTCCGGAAGTGATTAAGGCGCAGCAATATGTCATTCAGCATGTGTCGGAGCGGATAACGCTGGAGGAGATGGCCAGCTATTTGAATCTCAACTCGAGTTATTTCAGTCGGCTGTTTAAGCGAGAGCTGAATATCAATTTTATTGAGTATGTGAATCGAGTTAAACTTCAGAAGGCCAAGGAGCTTCTGCTGCAATCGAACAAAACGGTAGAGGAAATCTCAGATTTGCTCGGTTATTCGAACAAAAGCTATTTTATTAAACTATTTAAGCGAGATGTAGGAACAACACCAAGAGAGTTTGTCTCCTGGGACAAATCACAACGGATGATGGAGAACAGTTCCAAAGATGCAATTATCAGCATACCTACAAACTTTTAACTGGCAGGAGAGTAGAGCTCATGTGGCGTAAAGCGATTGAAGATGCACAGGCTAAAATAGCAAATAATCTGTGCAATCATCCAGGATTGCTTCCTCATATTACGGGAGACAAGTGCTATGAATGGGGAGAGAACAACGATTGGATCGAGGGCTTCTATGTCGGAATGATATGGTTGGCGTATGAATATAGTCAAGATTCCTATTATAAAGAAGCAGCAGAAGCCTTCTTGGAGAACTTTAAGCATCGTTTGGATCATCATGTGGATTTGGATCATCATGATATCGGCTTTCTCTATTCTCTATCCGCCGTTGCCCAGTATCGCATAACAAGGAGTGAAGAAGCAAGGCAGGTAGCCTTGCAGGCAGCACGTGTGCTTGCTAATCGCTGGCGTCCGAAGATGGGTATTATTCAAGCATGGGGCACAGAAGGAGATCCTGAGAACGGCGGCAGAATCATCATCGATTGCATGCTGAATCTTCCGTTATTGTTCTTTGCATATGAGCAGACAGGTGAACAGGAATACTATGATATTGCGTATAAACATGCACGCAAGAGCTTGCGTTTCCTAGTTAGAGGTGATTCCTCTTCCTACCATACCTTCTATTTCGACCAGGAAAATGGAAATGCTCTGCGTGGAGGCACGCATCAGGGCTATCAGGATGGTTCAACCTGGACACGAGGACAAGCTTGGGGTGTCTATGGCTTTGCGCTTGCTTATCGATATACGCAAGATCCTGACTTCCTTGCTGCCTCTAAGCGTATGGCGAAATATTATATCGATCATCTGCCAGAGGATCATGTTGCGTATTGGGACTTTGACGTTCCTGTTGAAGCGTCAACGCCTCGTGACAGCTCTGCTTCTGCAATCGTTGCCTGCGGCTTGATTGAGCTGATCGGCATGCTTGATGTGGAAGATCCAGATCATGAGTATTTCACCAATTCACTGCATGAACAGATGGAGTCACTTGTTGCGAACTATTCAACAATGAATATGCCAGATGCAGAAGGTTTACTGCAGCATGGCTCTTATCACGTAAGAGGAGATCGTGGGCCGGATGATTATATGATCTGGGGAGATTATTATTATTTTGAGGCTTTGGTTCGTCTGCAATGCGGAATTAGAAGCTACTGGTAATGTAATGAATTGTTCATCACAATTACTGAGCTGTAACCATATTGACAAAGCACTTTCAATAAACCAGTGGCAGTCTAAGACTTGATCATCCAGTCAAAGACTACCGCTGTTTTTTTTATTGGACTTTTTCTCGCAGCTGTCCATAGATCGTATATACTAAGAGTAATCACATTACTAAAACCTAGTAAATATTTTTTCCACCTCATATAACCTACACGATCTACTCCTGATGAATATATATTATCTTTCTTTCCTATTTCTTATCGATTCGCCCGATTCAACAAACGGAAGTTTTGAAGGAGCGAAGTGCGTGCGAACAATGCTTTCAAAACCTAGGTCAAAAATGAGTGTTACCTACAAACTTCTGCTCCTGTTTATATTTATGGTAAGTCCTATTTTTATTCTTACCTATTATGGAAACTTGACAGCAGAGCACATATTGAAGCAAACCGTCACGAACGCCTATCTTGAATTAAATAAACAAAACTTAAACCTTGTAAATCGAGATATAGACTCTATTGATCTTATGACCAAAACCATTATTCAAAATCCGCTTACACAGCATATGATTCCGAGCGGTACCGACTCCATTCTTGAACGGGTCAGCAAATACGAAGCGTTGGACAAACTGCTCAAAAGCTACTCGATTGGCGTAAATGGGGGGGAGGCGGTTTATTTTTCCCTGTATGTTTATGATCCTGCTGACTACTATTCGTTCGCTCCAAAAGATCGATCCGCTCCTCAAGCCGGTGTCTATTTTTTAACGGAGCAAGACAAGCCCGATTGGTTTCTGGAAGCGCTTCGGATGCAGGGGAAGGGGAGTCTAAAAGTCATTGATAGTATGAGTTCCATGTCCCAGTCAAAGACACTAAGCTATGTCCGAGCTGTCAATAATATATCCCAGGCTAGCGGTGTGATTGGCGTACTCGTAGTCACTAAGCTTGAAAAAATAATTCAAAATGATTTCAGCACGGTTTCTTTGCCGCAAGGAGAAATTTTTTTAACAGATTGGTCCAATCAAATTTTTGCCTCAACAGCAGAAGGAGTAGGATCCATATTGGAACTCCCAGACCGTGCAAAAGAAATCGAGCGAAAAGATGGCTATCTAGACATTATCCATTCGGGTCACATCTATGTCATTAACTATAGCTATCATCTGCAGCAAAAGCTCGTCTATCGACTCCCGCTTCATTCCTTGCTCCAGCAGCAAAGCCAACTCAAACAAATTATTCAGTTCATTTCAATTGTTTACGCCTTACTCGTTTTTGCGGCCTTCATCTATTTTTGGAGATCGCTGATGAACCCGATGCAAAAATTGTCGCGTTTCATTCGCAGTTATACACCTGGGAAACATGCGGCCAGACAAGTTGAGGGGAACAGAAATGATGAATTGGGTGCACTGATTACGTCCGTATATGATATGGCTGACCGCCTAAATCATCTTGTGAACGATAAATATCAATACGAAATTAAGCAGAAGGAAGCGCAGCTGCAAATTTTATATCAGCAAATCAATCCGCATTTATTGTACAACACGCTGGAGAGCATCTACTGGAAAAGCATGTTGGAAGGAAGCACGCAATCTGCCGAGATGATTAAAGACTTAGCCAAATTAATGAAAATCGGATTAAGCAGAGGAAGAGAATTAATAACCATTGAAGAGGAGTTGGCGCATGCTTTAGCTTACATTAGTTTGCAGCAGCGTAGATACGAGTTTCGTTTTCGTGTTGTATGGAATATAAGCGATGAGGTGCGCCATTTGCAGATCCCCAAAATTACCCTTCAGCCATTAATTGAAAACGCCATTATTCATGGCGTGAAAAATATGGAGGATGACGGTGAAATTGTTGTTTCTGCCGACATTCAATCCGATATTGTGATTATTCGAGTAGAAGACAATGGATATAAAGAGGTCGATTATGAAGAAATCCATCGATTGTTGAATGAAGAGATGGAGGAGCTTTCCGTCGGGTATGGAATCCGCAACATTCAGCAGAGGATTAAGCTGCACTTTGGCTGCTCCTATGGGATTAGCTATAGCAAAAGAGAGCATCAGGGGACGATTGTTACCATTACTCTACCTAAAAGCGAAGTTACTCACGGCAAACAAATACTTATGGGGTGAATTTTTATATGTATAACATTTTGATCGTAGATGACGAGCCATGGATTTGCAAAGGATTAAGCAATCTGCTTGCTTCTTCAGGATTACATATCCATAATGTTTTCATCGCTCACAGTGGATATGAGGCGATGGATTTTATCCGAATGGAAGACATTGACTTATTAATTACAGATATTCAGATGGGTGAAATGAGCGGTATCGAATTAATGCATCAAGCTAAAATGGCAAAGCCGTCCGTTCAATCCATTGTTGTCTCCGCGCATGAGACTTTTCAATATGCACAATTGGCTATGCGGCTGGGAGCAAAAGATTATTTGATCAAGCCCATTAACAGCAGCCAGTTCCTAGATTCCGTGCGCAGCGTGCTGCTAAGGCTGACAAAAACGACCGCACACGATGGAGTTGCCACTCCATTAAATGAACACTTTCGTATGAACGAACCAGATCCGGCGACAACAGCGTTATTAAACAGGCTGCTTGTTCATCCTGATATAGTATGTAAGGATGCTTTTGCTGTTCAGCAGTTGAGTGATCTCTCATTAGTGGGGCCCTATTTTTCGGTGCTCAAAATCGATCTTCAACTGCAATCCCCAGTAAACAGACAGCGATCGTTGGGAGAAGATGTTCAGTTGCTGCAGTATGCCGTTTTAAACATGACAAATGAGCTACTTGAAGGGCAGTGTAATTATATTGCTTTTTGTTCGTCAGAGCATGAGATTACGGTCATTCTCCAGTGGGATAGTGAAACATATGGCGATCCAGGTGAAGACAAAATCAGTCAATTAGATGTGATTGGTAGATTACTCTGCTTGAATATTCAAGGTTACTTATCACTGCAATCTGTGATCGGCATGAGCCATATTTTACAGGGGTTTGAGTATATCAGCGTATTGGATCAACAGGCGCGACGAGCAGTCCGCTTTAACCGCGTATTCCCAGATCATTATGTGTTTTATTATGGAGATTTTTGCTGGAATCATGATGGGGAAGAGCCTATGAAGGACGAACTGCACATGCAGTCTAATCAAATTGTAGATAAGGCTAAGAAATATATCCATGAGCATTTTGCCCAAAAGGGATTAACACTCTTGGAAATTGCTCAAAAAAGTCATGTGAGTCCAAATTATTTAAGTTATTTATTCAAAAAAATAACGGGTTACAACCTATGGGACTATGTCGTGAAACTGAGAATGGAAGAAAGCAGGCTGCTGCTACTAACTACTGATCTGCGACGCTATGAAATCGCTGAAAAGGTCGGCTACGAATCACCGGAGCATTTCAGTAAAATATTCAAAAAATATTATGGAGTAAGTCTGAGCGAATTCAAAAAGTAGAATCGCCTATGATCTTCAGAGAATCACACATGTTCATCGTTAATCTACCAAATTACAATAATAATTGTAAATAGATTCGCTCAAAGGAGCCGCTATCCTTATGGATAAACGTAGAGTTATTCTCGTAACCTCGATAATCATATGTATCTCTGCATTGATGCTAACCGCATGTAGTCGTTCATCAAGTATCACCACTGACGATGCATCAAAATATTCAGCGGAATCTGCTAAGGTAACGATCAGCATCTACTACCCTCCACCTGATCAAATCGAGAAGAGGGCGCTTGAAGATGACAAGATCAAACGTTTTGTAGCACAGTACCCGAATGTGGAAGTTGTAAAAAGCGATTGGCAGTATGATCCGAATCAAATCGGAATTAAGATGGGAGCCAATGAGGCGCCAACTTTATTCAATACATATGCAACAGAAGGAAGATTTTTGGCAGATAAGGGATGGGCAGCCGACATCACGAGCTTGTTTCATGATTATGCGTTTAAAGATCAAATGAATCCGATACTTCAGGAGCAGTTCATTATTGGAGGCAAGGTATATGGAATTGCCCAGCAAGGTTATGTTACCGGCACAATTATAAACAAAAGTCTCTTCGTTCATAAAAAAATTGCGATGCCCCGTTTTGATTGGACTTGGGATGACATGCTTGCTACAGCACAGGCGGCGGCTGAGCCTGCGAAGGGCATCTCGGGCATCGCACTGATGGGCAAGGGGAATGAAGCCGGCTGGAACTGGACGAACTTTCTATTTGGAGCAGGAGGCGATATTCAGAAAGCAGATGACGGTAAAATTACGGCCGTATTTCATTCGGAAGCTGGCATTAAAGCCCTCACATTTTATCAACATCTAGCTTGGGAAGCGAAGGTAATCCCGAAAGACTGGGCACTTGGTTGGGGAGATGCTATAGGCGCCTTGATTCAAGGAAGAACGGCGATGATCATATCGGGCCCTGACGGCCCAATTGATCAGGCACTCAACCAAGGGAAGATGAAGCCTGAGGATATTGTCGTATATCCGATGCCAGCGGTCGAACAAGGAGGCAAACACATAGGTGTGCTTGGAGGGGATTTCCTAGTTATCAATCCGAAAGCGACGAGTGAAGAACAAAAGATGGCCTTTCGTTATGCTACGTTTGATTATTTCACCGATAAAGGACTGTTGTCGATAGAAGCGAGTATCCAGCAGCGACAGAAAGATCAAAAATATTTTGTTCCGCCTGTTATTGAGTATTTCACACCTGATTCTGCCTATGCGGAAAAAGTTAAGGCAATCTATGAAAAATACGACAATGTGTATCAATACCCCCCTGAGACACTGGAGCTAATGGATGGAAAGTTGGAGGCGCAGTTCAATACGCAAGAGTACTACGCGACGATGGCCGGTGTCGTTCAGGATATTTTCTCACGCGAGGATGCGGATCCAAAGACGGTGTTGGTGGCGGCTGCACAGCTTGTACAGGTGAGGTTTTACAATCAGATGACAGTCAAATAAGAGAGCATCATGTGTGAAAATAGCGTTACAAGTATGTCTAACATATTCGATTCAACCAAAAAGGAAAGGAAGGTTATGAAGATGCGAGTACGACTCCCGAGAAAGTCCACGATTCTCTTGTTATTCCTCATTGTAAGCTTAATACTTACACAGTTGTCACTAGGTGCAACCCCCGTGCAAGCCTCCTCCAATTTGGCAGCAGGCAAGCCCGTCTGGGCAAGCAGTTACAACGATATTTACACGCCTGAGAAAGCGGTAGACAGCGATCCGTCGACGTATTGGGAAAGTGCGAACAATGCATTCCCGCAATGGCTTCGTGTCGATCTTGGCCATATGAGCACGATCGGTCAAGTCGTTCTGCAGCTCCCGGAAACATGGGGGCAAAGAGAGCAAACCTTATCCGTGTCGGGCAGTATCGATGATGCTAATTATACGACATTAGCTGCCTCGGCCAGCTATTCGTTTGATCCAATCAGTGGGAATACGGTAACCATCCATTTCCCAGCTACGGCAGCAAGATACGTAAAACTGAATTTCACTGCCAATAATGGTTGGGTAGCCGCCCAGTTATCTGAGTTTGGAGTGTTCGCGTCGTCGAGATCTGCATTGTCCACCATCGAAGCAGAAAGCTACGACGATCAAATGGGCATTCAAACAGAAGTATCCAGTGAAGGCGGATTTAATATCGGCTTTATCGAAAATGATGACTATACAGCTTATCACAATATCGATTTTGGCTCCGGTGTATCGCAGTTTGAGGTGCGGGTGGCAAGTAATGGCGGCGGAGGACTTATTGAAATCCGATTGGACAGCTTGGCAGGTACACTTGCAGGTACTTGTGCAGTTGAGCCGACAGGCGGATGGCAGACATGGACGACAAAATTTTGCAGTATAAATCCAATCAGCGGTTTACACCATGTCTTTCTGAAGTTTAAGGGCAGCGGGGATGGACTATTCAATATCAACTGGTTCAAATTCTCCAACAGTTCTTTGGTGCCACAAAAAGGCGCGACAATGCCTTATGATAGGTATGAAGCGGAGGATGGCGTTATCGGAGGCGGGGCAGTTATCGTCGGTCCGAACCGAAACATTGGTGATTTAGCTGGAGAAGCTTCCGGCAGAAAAGCAGTCACGTTAAACTCAACAGGCAGTTTCGTTGAATTTAAGACGAAAGCAAGTACGAACACGCTTGTTGCGCGTTTCTCCATACCTGATGCTCCTAGCGGGAATGGATTGAGTAATACACTGAATGTTTATGTCAACAACGTGTTTGCAAAGTCGCTCAATCTGACATCAAGGTATTCGTGGCTCTACGGCAATGAGGCATCGCCAAGCAATTCCCCTTCTGCTGGCGCTGCTCGATTTATCTACGATGAAGCGAACATTATGTTTGATAACACGATTCCTGCTGGAAGTACGATCAAGCTGCAAAAGGATCCGGCAAACACAACGACCTATGCGATCGATTTCATCAGCCTGGAGCAAGTATCGCCACTGCCTAATCCCGATCCTTCCCAATACGTAACACCTACAAACACTACACACCAGGCTGTTCAACAAGCATTGGATCAAGTTCGTATGGATCCGACTGGAAAACTTATTGGGGTATATTTGCCTGCCGGAACCTATGAAACAGGGGCCAAGTTTCAAGTATACGGCAAGCCTGTGAAAGTGGTCGGCGCTGGTCCATGGTATACCCGGTTTGTAGCTCCTTCCAATCAGACAAATACAGATATCGGTTTTTCAGCAAGTGCAGGCGCTGACGGCTCCACTTTTGCCAACTTTGCTTATTTTGGCAACTATAACATCCGTGATGATAGGGCAGGCAAAGTATTCGCATTTACGAACGTAGCCAACATGACTTTCGACAACATCTGGGTCGAGCATCAGATGTGTATGTTCTGGGGACAGAACGTCGATAACACTATCATTAAAAATTCCCGGATTCGAAACGTATTTGCAGATGCTATCAATTTTACAAACGGCAGCACGAACAACTTGGTGACAAACAACGAAGCTCGCAGCACTGGTGATGATAGCTTTGCCTTGTTTAATGCTGTAGACAGCGGCACTTCCGAAGACAATCAAGGCAATGTCTTTGAAAATTTAACATCGCTACTCACATGGCGGGCTGCAGGACTTGCCGTATACGGGGGCTTCAACAATACCTTTCGCAATATTTACATTGCGGATACACTCGCTTATTCGGGTCTAACCGTCAGTTCGCTGGACTTTGGCATTGCGTTCCGCGGTTTTGGTTCGGCTCCTCCAACAAAGATCGAGAATGTCTCGCTTCTTCGTACAGGCGGTCATTTCTGGGGAAATCAGACGTTCCCGGCTCTCTGGCTATTTTCGGCCTCGAAAGAGTACCGAGGTATTCGCATAAGTGATGTGGAAATTATTGACCCAACCTACCATGGGATTATGTTTCAGACGAACTATAAAGGTTCTACGCCGGAATTCCCGATCACGGATACGATTTTATCAAACATTAAAATATCGGGCGTTCGCAAGAGCGAAGATGCATTTGAAGTCAATTCGGGCTTTGGAATCTGGGCGAATCAGCCAGTGGGATCCGTTACGTTCAATAACTTGCAATTTCTGAATATGGGGCCCGGGACAACACAAATAAACAATCCAACCTCTACGTTTTCGATTCAAGTCAACCCGTAACACCGTAATTATCATATGAAGCATGAATTGGTCAGCTACATGACAGATTCATGCTTTTTTTAATGAAGTAATATCGCTACTGATACGCATAGGATTGCACCTGTTCATTTTATGCAGCGATTTTTACAATAAAAGTAAGTCGCTTGATATACAGGTAGAGAGGAGTGCCGCTAATGGAACTGCGCCAGCTTCAATATTTTATCCAAATATGCAAATCGGGAAGTCTCACCAAAGCCAAAGCGGAATTGGGGGTAACGCAGCCTACATTAAGTCAGCAGCTTCGTGTATTAGAGAATGAATTTAATACGCCATTGTTTAATCGAGGCGCAAAGGGGGTGGAGATGACGGAAGCAGGCAAAATTCTTTTACATAAGGGCAACACCATAATGAATTTGCTTGAAGAAGCTCGATATCAAATGAAAAACGAAGCGATAGCAGTGAGAGAAACGCTTGCAATTGGTTGTTGTCCTGCTGAGCTTGAATATCTTGCACCTTGCTTTATAAAATTTCATGAAAAGCATCCCCATGTACAACTAAAGGTTATTGAGACTGCGAATGTGCAGCATAGTGTGCTAGAACGAGTAGTTGATATTGGGATTACTTCCGATTCAAAGACTAGGGATTCCATCGTATCGACTTACTTGTATCGGCAAGAAATGGCGCTCTTCGTTCATTCAAAGCACTCTATGGCTGCTCATCCCTTCCTTCCTATTCGATCATTGAAGCAAATGAATACCATTTTGTTTCTGCAGCAATACAAATCAGTAATCGAAATGTATAGATTAGCCTGTGGTCTTACTGTGAGTTCCATGATTGAAACTACTTCCATTTCTTTATTAATTCAGTGGGTTCTTCAAGGACTTGGAGCAGCGCTTCTTCCGGTATGTTTGGTTGAAAGTTTCAAGGAGTATGCTTTTCGGATGGTGAGATTTGAAGACTTCGTACCTTGTTGGGACGTATCGCTTATCCATCTGAATTCCTTTGCATGGAACATCACGGCACGTGCATTCATGGAAGAGATGAATCATTTTATTCGAGGCCAAATGGCTGGATAACAAAGAGAGGTTGAGGTGTGAATCCGTGTTCAGACAATTAGAGTGCTTTATTCAAATTTGCGAAGAAGGCAGCTTTGCTAGAGCCGCAGAATCGCTCCTGATTTCTCAACCTGCATTAAGCCAGCAGATTCGGTATATCGAGGCAGAATTCGGAACTCCTGTATTTAAAAGGGCAGGTAGAGGGGTAAAGCTTACAGCTGCAGGGCAAATTCTTTATGAGAAAGCTCGTTCCGTAATGGAGCTGATCGATGAGTCGAAAACAGAAACATATGAACTAAACTATCCCCGAGCCAATCAACTCTCGCTCTCGATCGGCATCTCGCCATTCGATTGTCCGTATTTGATGCCCCTTTTTTTAAAATTTCATAAACAGAACCCGGCTATTGCGCTTCATTTTGTAAATATCGAAAATGGTTATGGGGACTTACGGAATAGGCATATTGACATTGCTTTCAGTGATTGTTCGGAACTTAACAAGGAACTATATGCTGTACATGTATATAAAGAAGAACAGGCGCTCATCGTTTACGCAGATCATCCATGGGCGGATCGAACGACCATTTCTCTTCACGAATTGGAACAAATAGATTCAGATGTGTTTGTTAGCGATACAAATACAGAAGAGCTAATGCAAACTTTCGGGTTCGAAACTGCCAAGGTTCCTCAAACGAAATTTCAGTCTACCTCATCTACCATTGTTCTCTATATGGTCATTCAAAAAATGGGGGTGGCTATTTTGCCAATTTCATTCTTAGAAAGCTCTGCTTGTTCGAAAGTAAAAGTAATACGTTTCTTAGACCCGATTCCTGCACGTGAAGTCAAGCTTATTGTTCAAAAGGATCGGTTTATTGAGCCCGCGATTCAAAATTTTATAAGTTATTTTTTAGAACCAGCGAAATCACTTTCCATGTAACAGATCGTGTTCTAAAAAAGGTACAGTCCGGTTTTATTGGAACTGTACCTATACCTATACGTTGATAGCTATTGTAGAGGATGTGAATTTAACCTCCGTGACCGCCAAACATCGTTTTGGCATATACAACGCCCGTACCATAAGCCCCAGCATGCTGGATTGCAACATTCACAACGGCATCGTATGTTTCTTCACGTGCCCAATCGCGTTGATATTCAAGAAGGACAGAAAGCCATGTGACAGGGATCGCCCCCGCTTGAATCATACGTTGAATGGATGTGTTATGGGCTTCTGTCGTCGTACCACCTGAAGCATCTGTAACAATATACACTTCATATCCATCTTTGATGGCCGAAATCGTTGGAAATGCAAGACAAACTTCCGTCCAGAGAGCTGCGATAATCAGCTTCTTGCGCCCCGTTTGCTTTACGGCCTCAACGAAGTTTTTGTCCTCCCAGGAGTTCATCGATGTTCGATCAATTGGCTTTTGATCGGGAAATACTTCTTGAATATGCGGATGGAGGGGGCCCGAGAATGATTCCGAAGCAACCGTTGTTAAAATGATGGGGGCATTAAATACTTTAGCCGTTTTGGCTAATCCAACGGTATTGTTAATAATCGTTTGACGGTCAGCACTTTGTGTTCCAAACAACATTTGGGGCTGATGGTCTATAAGAATGATGGCAGAGTTCTCGGGTGTCAGTAGATCTGTTTTGTCATTAAACATATGTTGATCCCTTCCTTCTTTAAAATGGTGGCAACGGAAAAGAGCTGATTTCGAACTTCTGTTGCATGTCTTAAGTGTATGGGGTCATGAACGGGCAAACCATCTTCAATTTTCTATAGGATCCATCGTAAAAAACTATATGATATCGAAATCGATAGCTGGCTTATCAGGCATAAGAAACGCTTATGCTTGCCATAGAAATCCCCTTATTGATCAAGCCAATTAAAATTTATAGACTTACTGTTGAATCGAATAACGCTTACGAATCGGATTAATGTAGGGGAGGTAAGAGCGAACATGTGGGGCCCTATTTTTCTTGCCTTAGCAACAGGCATTACTATAGGAGTCGTTTTTCAATTGCTTCGTATTCCGTCTCCCGCGCCGCCTTTTTTGGGACTGGTTGGTCTTCTGGGCATGTTTATTGGGCAAAGGCTGGTACCTTGGATCAAACTATGGTTTAACCAACAATAAACGAAGGAGGACAAAAGATGATTGAGCAGCCGAATCGAATGGATGCTGAACTTATTATTATTAATGCGTGTATCATAACGATGAACGATGACAACCCCACAGCGACTGCACTAGCAGTAAAGGACGGGCAATTTTGTGCCGTAGGGGACGATGCTGAGATAATGAAGCTTGTCGGCCCAAATACAAAAGTGATTAACGCTAACCAACGCATGTTAATTCCGGGGTTAAACGATTCGCATTTGCATCTTATTCGAGGTGGTCTTAACTTTAATCTCGAATTGCGCTGGGATGGCGTACCTTCTGTGGCTGATGCTTTAAGGATGTTGAAAAAACAAGTTGATCGTACACCGCCGCCTCATTGGGTTCGCGTTGTTGGCGGATGGACCGAGTTTCAATTTAAAGAACGCCGGATGCCTACACTAGATGAAATTAACCGAATTGCCCCTGATACTCCCGTATTCATCCTTAATCTGTATCGTCAAGCCTTTTTGAATAAAGCGGCTTTGCGTGTGATCGGTTACACGAAAAACACACCGAACCCACCAGGTGGGGAAATCCAACGGGATGGCCAGGGAAATCCAACGGGATTGTTAATCGCTCGCCCGAATGCGACTATTTTGTATGCCACATTAGCTAAGGGACCGAAGCTTTCCTATGATGATCAAATGAATTCTACCCGATTGTTTATGAGGGAATTGAACCGTTTTGGAGTAACAAGTGTAATTGATGCTGGAGGCGGATTTCAGAACTATCCTGATGATTATAAAGTGTTCGAAGAGCTGGATAAGCGCGGTGAGATTACAGTTCGTACAGCGTATCACTTATTTACTCAGCATCCTAATAATGAACTGAACGATTTCAAAGCTTGGACAGAAACAACGCAGCCGTATACGGGCAGCTCTTACTACCGACATAACGGTGCCGGAGAAATGCTTGTATATAGCGCGGCAGACTTTGAAGATTTTGTTGAACCTCGTCCAGAACTGCCCGCTGTACTGGAAGATGAACTATTCGAAGTAACAGAGCATCTGGCCAAGCATCGATGGCCGTTTCGTCTTCATGCAACCTATGGAGAATCCATTACGCGCTTTCTTGATGTATTTGAACGGGTGAATAAAGAAGCTCCTTTCCAAGACATACGTTGGATTCTCGATCATGCGGAGACAATTCAGGAAAAAGATTTGGAACGCGTCATCACGCTTGGCGGTTCGATTGCCGTTCAGAATCGCATGGCCTTTCAAGGAGAATATTTTGTTGATCAATATGGGGCAGCGGCAGCAGA
Source organism: Paenibacillus sp. NAIST15-1 (assembly GCF_001894745.1). Taxonomy (GTDB): domain Bacteria; phylum Bacillota; class Bacilli; order Paenibacillales; family Paenibacillaceae; genus Paenibacillus_B; species Paenibacillus_B suaedae. The sequence continues at coordinate 420,416 of NZ_BBYF01000005.1, read as the reverse complement.
ACATGCACCACCGATAACGAAGATGCTGACTGCTGGTTTGCGTGTCGGAGTAGGGACAGATGCAACAAGAGTAGCAAGTTATAACCCGTGGCTAGCCTTATACTGGTTAGTAACGGGAAAAACACTTGGTGGGCTTAGTTTGTACCCTGCTTCCAATCGTGTAGACAGACATCAGGCGCTTCGTATGTATACAACCGGGAATGCATGGTTCTCTAAAGAGGAGGATGTTAAAGGACAAATTAAAGCCCAGCATTACGCTGATTTTACGATTCTCTCGGACAATTTCTTTCAAGTCGCAGAAGAAGATATTAAAAAAATCGAGTCAGTCTTCACAGTTGTAGGAGGCAAGATCGTGTACGGCACACAAGAGTTTCAGTCCTTGGCACCACCTGCTCCAAAAGCGAGCCCTGACTGGTCACCGCATAATTTCTTCGGAGGCTACTATAACGGATTGAACGACGGAGGCGATGGATCCGGAGGGCTACCTTATAGGCAACAGGGCTTGCATCACAGTTGCAATCATCATCATGGCAGCGGATTTTGTGACTTGGATTGCTTCGTCTTCTAATCTCAAATATGCGGCTTGGAAAGATAACGAATTGGAGTCGGCCCATTACCTTTTCTTGAAAAAATAGTAAAGCGCAAAAAAGAGAACTGAATTTAGTTCTCTTTTTTTACAGATATACAAAATAAGCAATAATCCTTTCACGATTAACCATATAGCAATGACCAATTGTTGAATGGCAATTGGAAAGTTCACGGACCGCAGCCGGACTTTTCTTCTGTTGGCGCATACAGCGCCGATTCATGAAAACATAGACTGTGTTAATCTTCCATCAAATTACCATAATATTTCCGTAATAAAGGTTCAACATCCGAAAATCGGATATATTCTCCATCAGGTAAATCTGATTTGTCGGTATCCTGCGACCAAAGTGCAGAGCAGGATTCAACCAGCTCGATCGTGTCTCTACACCAGCGGATATATTGAATTTCTTGCTCCAATCCTCTTCTTACAACCGCCGAGCTCATTACAATCCGTGATTTCATGACATTGCGCTCCCGAATGCTTTCCCATCGCTCTTGAAAAATGTGTTTCATCTTGGCTAACCGCTGTTCCCGTTCCTTTTGATAGGCCTTTAACTGGAAAATGACCTCTGAGGCGGGAACATTGTCCATAAAGGAGACTTGCATCAGAAACGAGTCCTTTAGCTTCGGGGTTTCTGGAGGCGAGAGCAGCCAGCTGATCAGCTCCTGCTTGCCTTTGTCTGTGATGGCATAGATCTTTTTGTCGGGTTTGCCCGTTTGCGGTAGTAAGCGGCTTGTAATGTATTCCTCTTGCTCCAAACGCCCAAGTTCCGGATAGATTTGCGATAAATGAGAATGCCAGAAGATGCTCATAAAATCATCAAATTCCTTTTTCAGATCATAACCAGTCGCTTCCCATTTACTAAGGAAACCCAAAATACCATATTTTAACGACATCTCTTATACTTCCTTTCTGATATTTCCATAATTAAACCGCCACTGTTTCAATGTTCGTTTGCTCTGCGGAGTTTCCTTTACCAAGGGATGGAACAGCCAAAATTCCGGCAATCCCGAGTACAAGCAAAAGACCGCTAATCACGAGAATCGTGGTTGGAACTCCACATATCGAGAGCAACACTCCGGTCATCGAAATTCCCGGCAGAGCCGCACTGCTTGAAATCATATGATACATACTGAATACGCGGGTGTAGTTTTCCTTCTCCACAATATCCTGCACGTAGGTCACAAATGTAATATTAAAGCACCCCAGAGCAATTCCCTGCACGAAAAAGAGAGGCAAAATTACCAGCCAACTTTGTATCACATATAGGCAGCCGATGCTGATGCAGAAGGTGAAAAGTGGAGGGACGATCAGCCATTTTCTCTCTATCTTTTTATACCATTTTGGAACGAGAGCCGCACCCACAATCATACCGGAAAGGGAAGCTGTCCCGATAAAACTCAGATTTTCAACGCCTGAACCAAGCACATCTCTTAAAAAGGAGAGCAAAATCAAATCTACTGAGGAAGCAATGAACATGGCAAGCGTCAAAAAAACAAACAACGTTCCAAGCTGGCGGTGGCGAGCAATATAAAGGACACCTTCTTTCATCAAAGTCCAATGTCCTTGCCCTTCAGGCATTTCTTGTTTCACCTTGGGCTTCATAAGCATAATGCACATCAGCGAGCAGAGAAGAAGAAAGGCTGAGAACAGCAGCAGTGAAGCAGGCGGGAACCCGTTTTTGAGCATAAAGGCCGTAAAAGTTTGACCTGATATTTTTGACGACTGTATAGCCCATTTGCAGCCAACTGTTCGCCGATGGACGTTCTCTTTCGCTTACGATTTGCGGGAGAAGAGACTGATTGGCAGGCATGAAAAATAAACCGACAATGCTTTCGGTGATCAGGAGTACATATACCCACGGCATTGGGATCAAGTCTGAGAAGAAAAAGAACAGGATCATACCTATCATGCGAACGACATTTGACCATGCCATCACATGCTGCAGCGTTTTTCCGGATATCCAGGCTCCGGCAGGCAGGGCTAGCAGAACGATAGGGAGATAGTATGCGACATAGAAAAACGTAAAGGATTCTGTTCCGCCCGATTTGATTTCAATCCATTTGAGCAACGAAAAAAAGAGTATGGAATCCGCAAACACGCTCAGGATTCTTCCGGCGAATAATTGTCTGAAGGCTTTGTGACGCAGCAGCATGGAAAGACCACCTTTTTGGTTTATGTTGGTATATTTATTGTAAATGGGGATGAATAATAGGTCAAGTATTATATATAATTATTTATCTATAAATTTAAAAAAACACTCTTTGCTTCTGAAAGCGACAGCCATCAGCTCCAAAGGGCGTTTGTTTAAACGAATCTATGAAATAAGATCCACATTCTTGGAATCTTCAACGGACACAGCGAAAGTTTAGAAGTCGTTGATGGAAAATTGTTTCTTGGATTTTTTGCAAAATACGGATATAGAAAATCCCCTAGACTTTGATTGGGATATTTAGGTACAATTTGAAGTAGATAATTCTGGAAGGAGTGAAATGTCAATGCTAAACAAGGTGGTTATCAATGGTCCAGTTGTAAATTAATGATTTTTTGAAGGATGGTGTACAGAGAGATTGCAAACTAAAGAAAATATCATGACTCATAACGATATTGTTTCAATCGGCGATACCTATTTACTTCCAGTAGTATCGGAGTTGTTCGGATTGGAAGGCTATGAAATTCAGCTTATTCCGGCACATGACGGAGGGCGGAATGTCGTATATACCTGTGAGAAAGAGGGCACCGATGCAAAGATTCTCCGAATTGCCTTCTTACCTGACAGGAAGCGGGAAGATTTTCTGGCCGAATTGGAGTATATCAGGTATTTATATGAGCATGGCGGTAGTGTCTCGGATGTAGTCAGCTCCCGGAAGGGGAATCTGCTGGAAGAGATCACTTATCAAAATCATACCTTTTATATCTGCTTGTTTAAGAAGGCCAAAGGTAAATTGCTTGTGGAAAACAATTATCGATATCGGGAAGGAGTACCTCTTTCCGAATATTTTTATAACTGCGGTAAAGTCCTGGGGAAACTGCACCACATATCGAAAGGGTATACTCCTGTCCATCGTCGGTATAGCTTTTTTGATAAATACAATGCCGAGTATATCAATCAACTGATACCCGACTCCTTCTCTCTGGTTAAGAAGAAGCTGGTTGAGCTGCTTAATACCTTAGAAGGATTGGATACGAACCGTGAGTCTTTCGGTATGAATCATTTTGATTATAACGATGGGAATTATTCGATAGATTTTGATACCGGGCAAATAACCGTATATGATTTCGATAATTCATGTTTCGCTTGGTATATGTTTGATCTGGCAGGTCTCTGGATAAGCGGAGTGGGCTGGGTACAATTTGAACCAGATGCCGCTAAACGTAAAAAGTTTATGGATGATTATTTTGGAATAGTCCTCGAGGGATACAGATCGGAGACCAAGATCGAAGATTCGATGTTGGAACAGTTACCTTTATTTATTCAGGTGTGTGACATGGAAAATATCGTCGACTACTTCGAGGCGATGCAGAACAGCGGTGAGGAGCCAAGGAGTGACGAGGTAATGTCGTATATCATAAAATGTTTGGAAGACGATATCCCATATAAGGGCTTTTTCCATGACATTTACTCATGTGAAGAACCCTTTGAGTATGAGGAACGGAATATTTAGGCTTTGTGTGTGGATTGCAAATGGAACAGCCGGCTTTTTGGGGCCGGCTGTGTTTTAACTTCATTGGATACAGATGTCAAAAGAAAATAGAGTTCTAGACTGAAAAATTAAGTGTTAGACTAGGCAAATAAAGTTGTAGACTGTGAAAATAAAGTATTAGACTGACGTTGCTTCATTAAGCTATACCAGCAGGATAGTCCAAAGTTTTCGCGAATACCCTACATAAGGAATTATTTACGAAGTTCGTGAATAAGACGGTATACAAAAGTCTGTTAGAGCAAACAAGCCAAAGACCATTAAGAAAGATGTGATTCAAATTCATGTATTAAATCATCAAGTAGAAAAACTAGCTCAAATCGTACGAAAACATAAAGCTATATATGAATTACTTGATAGAGTTCAAGAACTGAAGATAAATAATTACTATGTTGGCGCGGGATGTATTACTCAGACAACATGGAATTATTTAAGTGATTTGCCCCTCGAGCATGGAATTAAGGATGTGGATTTGGTCTATTTTGATGATTGTGATTTATCTGAAGAGAATGAAGATCAAGTAAAATCACAGCTAGAAAGGATGTTTCCTAATTATCCATTTAAGATCGATGTAAAGAATGAAGCTAGAGTTCATTTATGGTACAAGAGTCGGTTTGGATATGAGATTAAGCCCTATCAGTCAGTGGAAGAAGCAATCGATACATGGCCAACCACAGCTACGTCTTTAGGAATAAGAATAACTTCCGATAAATGGGATGTATATGCACCTTACGGATTGGATGATTTGTTTAATAAAGTTGTAAGACCAAATAAGCGGCAAATTACTAAAGAGATTTATGATAAGAAAGTAAGTCGATGGAAGGCGCAATGGAATGATTTAAGAATAGAGCCTTGGTAGTTGATTCAGGAAGAACAGACCATCGCATAACACCATTTCACGCATCGCAGCCTAACGGCTGCTCGGTCACTCGAAGTATTTTGAGGAGGCGGAATCAGGCAACAACCCTGCACTGGCTAACTGACCAGCGCAGCCAGCGACTATCTCGCATTAAAACGAGGTAAAACCAGCATAAATTTGTCATTCTAACGGGGCACGTCTGTTCAATGGAACGGCGACAGTCTAGGACTTTATTTTCTCGTCCTTAGCTGTCGCTGTTCCTATTTTTCAGGTCAGTCTATAACTTATTTTATGGAGTCTGGTGGTATGACAATTCGCAAAGGCGCATGGAATAAAGACACTTTTATTTTTAACTGACAGTATGAGTTTTGTTGCTGACGCGCTGAGCGTTAATGAATATTTTATCAGATTAGACAACATGGTTCATTCCAGTACAAATAGCGCTTTTTTGCTCCTCTTCACGATGCAAGAACAAACCGTCGACCAGCTGTTGGGAGAACCATTAATTATGTATCCGGATGGTTGCGATATACGCCAAGAAGCATGAAACAAAAACAGGGCAATCCCGGGAAAGGGATCTGCCCTGTCTATCTATTTATTGCTGAGCAAGTCTATCTCTCCGTTCATGCTCAGGCTCAATATGAATCAGTACTTCTGCCCGCTCGAAACTGCCCTGAATCGTATGCTCGATTTCATCACACAGATGATGCGCGGTTGCGATATCCATTCCAGAAGGTACCACGAGATGAAAGTCCACGTATTCAATAGGGCCGGAGCGTCTCGTACGAAAATCGTGAAACTCAATATACTTATCTTTGTGCAAGAGTATCAGCTGCTGAAGCTGCTGCTCTTCCTCTTCGGACAACCTAGCATCAATCAGGGGAGGAAATGATTCCTTCATAAGCGTGAATGCTTCCTTCATAATGTACACCGCAAGAAAGATCCCAATAATCGGATCTAAAATTGTCCACCCTGTCAGCGTTACGAGCAGCAAGCTTACACCTACGCCAAGTGACGTATACACGTCAGTAAGCAAATGCAGTGCGTTTGATTTCATCGCCACAGAATGCAGCTCATCTGCTGTCTTGCCAACCTTCCTCGCAACGACCAAGTTAATCCCGGCACCAATAAACATAACCGCGATTCCAAGATACGGCATCTCAATTTCTGCTGGCCGCAATAACTTATGAACACACTCATATATAATCCAAATGCCTGCAACGAAGATGAGCAGTGTTTCGATCGTACCGGAAATATTTTCAACCTTACCATGTCCATAGGGATGATTGCGATCCGCTGAACGATTCGATATGCGTACGGAGAAAAACGCAATTACAGACGCTGCCAAGTCCAAGGAAGAATGGATCGCCTCTGAAATAACGGCAATCGATCCCGTCAGAATTCCTACGACCAGCTTTAATATCACAACAGTTGTATTGCTAAGAACTGATAAAAATGCAACCTTTTGTCCGTTCAAGATCATCACCCTTACCATTATCATCAACTTATTCTTGCCAACATAGTCAACCATAGCAGATGAAAATCGAGTGGGTCTATAGAAACCTTTTTTCACGAAGTCAGATAAATAGGGGCAATTGAAAAAAGTTGATGCCATGCAAAAAGACTGGATCATACCATCATATTCCATATGGTGCGGCATTCCGTGCAGAAGTTGTGCTACTATATGGATATACTTGGACAAGGAGGCATCTTTGTGTCGAATGAAACTCGAATTATGGGAATACCTGTCCCTAAAATAACGATGACAGAGACTGTGCATATCATTAGCGATGTCATTCATACTGAGGGCATGGAGATTCAGCAATTGTTCCATGTAGTGACGCTAAATCCTGAGATTACGATGGCCTGCCAACAGGATAAGAACCTGCGAGCAATCATTGACGATGCCGGGCTGCTCACAGCTGACGGTATCGGCATCGTCATGGTATCTCGCTTGAAGGGCAATCCGCTTCCTGAACGGGTGACGGGCTGTGACTTATTATTCAATCTCTTAAACGAAGGGAATCAGCGAAAGTGGTCTTTCTACTTGCTTGGTGCAGAAGAAGCTGTGAGTAAGAGAGCCGCTGAGGTTATCCAGGAGTCTTATCCTCATGTGCATATTGTAGGAAGGCATCATGGATTCTTCCATTCAGAGGACGAAGCCAAGATAGTCAACGATATTGCTGCCGTGAAGCCGGATGTATTAATCGTGGCACTCGGAGCACCTTACGCTGAACGGTGGATACATAAATACAAGCATCAGCTCCATTCCCGCGTAGCAATTGGCGTCGGGGGAAGTCTGGATATCGTTGCAGGGAAGGTCAAGAGAGCCCCTGCTGTGTGGCAGAAGCTGAATCTGGAATGGCTGCATCGGCTGCTTAATCAGCCGTCGAGATGGAAGAGACAATTGATTCTGCCGCGCTTCGCAGTCAAAGCTGTCTTGTACAAAGAAAATAAAGAATGAGCGGACATTAGGTCAGAATATATGTAAGAGCAACATTTCAAAATATGCCTTGTGCTATAACATAGTTGACCCTATACATAAGGAGATGAACTATGAACAGCTTACAAGGTAAAGTCGCCGTAGTAACCGGCGCTAGTCGAGGAATCGGACGTGCCATTGCACTGCGCCTTGCGCGTGAAGGAGCCTTCGTTGCGGTGCATTTCGGGAGAAGAGAAGAACTTGCTGAGGAAGTGGTACGGCATATTCAACAACAGGGTGGCTTGGCTTTTAAGATAGGCGCAGATATCAGTCAATTGAGCGGGATTCATGATTTATATAGGTCTCTAGACGACACTCTGCAGAAGCATACAGGGAATAATCGCTTCGATATTCTGGTGAATAACGCTGGAATCGGCCAAATATTGAGCCTGGAAGAGGCAACGGAAGAATCGTTCGATGAAGTAATGAGCATCAATGTCAAAGGGCCTTTTTTCGTCATTCAACAAGCGCTGCCGCGATTAAATGATGGCGGACGCATCATTAATATTTCATCCTTTGTCACCCGAGCGGCGTCGCCAGTCGTCTTTACGTACAGCATGACGAAGGGGGCGATCAACACACTAACATCCGCTCTCGCTAAGCAACTTGGGAAACGCCAAATTACGGTGAACGCCATTCTGCCAGGGATCATTAACACAGAGATGAACGCCGGCACGTTAAGCCAGTCCGAAGGACAGAGGTATGCGGCTGGACTGTCGGCCTTCAACAGATGGGGAGAACCGGAAGATGTAGCTGATATAGCCGCATTTCTAGCTTCAGAAGATAGTCGTTGGGTAACTGGACAATTGATTGACGCGAGCGGAGGCTCACATTTGTAATAGCGCAAGCAATAAAAGAGAGGGATACCCACTTATCGCATATGGGCAGCGTGATCCGTTATGGACGCGCTGTTTTTTGTGACATGAGGCGAGATTGTGAAATTGACGCGATATTCATGATTTTGAAATATTTGATGTGATCGTACGCACTCGGGGGTGCTTCCCTATGTAGTATGTTGAAAATAGAAAATCATTTTGACAGGGGGAAGCGCAATGTTCTGTCATCAATGCGAGCAGACGCCGTCGGGCGGCTGCATGGTTGTCGGAGTGTGCGGCAAGGACGAGACGATTGCTAGTCTACAAGATACGATCGTGTTTGCGTTGAAAGGCATCGCGGCGTATGCGACGCATGCGCGGCAGTTGGGTTATGTCGATGAAGAGGTTGACGCGATTACGCATGAAGCGCTTTATATGACGTTGACTAACTCGAATTTCAACTTACAGGAGCATCTGGACATGGCGATGAAGGTAGGGGGCGCGGCGATCCGTATTATGGATGTGCTGGATCGGGCCTATACGGAGCATTTCGGCGTTCCGGTTCCGGTTACCGTCCCGCAGAACAAGATAGAGGGCAAGTCTATCGTCGTGACAGGGCATAACTTGTATGCACTGGAGGAATTGTTGAAGCAGACGGATGGCAAGGGCATCAACATTTACACTCATTCCGAGATGCTTCCGGCGCATGGTTACCCGGCATTGAAGAAATATCCGCACTTGAAAGGCAATATCGGCAAAGCCTGGTACGACCAGCGCCGTCTGTTTGAGCAATATCCTGGCGCCATCCTTGCGACGACGAACTGTGTAATGCCTATTAAGGGGACCTACGCCGATCGGTTCTTCTCCTATGACGTGGCCGGACTCGAAGGTGTGACCAAGATCGTGAACGACGATTTCTCGCCGCTGATTGCGCGTGCGCTAGTGCTGCCCGCGGCGGATGTGGAGAGCGAGCAGACATTGACAACGGGGTATCACCACGAGACGGTGCTAGGGCTGGCGCCGGAAATTATTCAGGCCGTTAAGGATGGCAAAATCAAGCGCTTCTTCGTCATCGCGGGCTGCGATGCGCCAGGCAAGGGCGGCGAGTATTATCGGGAGCTCGCGACATCACTACCGAACGATACTGTTATTTTGACGACCTCGTGCGGAAAATTCCGGTTTAATGATGTCGATTACGGTACGGTGGCGGATACAGGCATTCCGCGTTATATCGATCTGGGGCAGTGCAATAATTCCGGCTCTACGGTCAAGATCGCAGCTGCGCTTGCAGACGCCTTCGGCTGTAGTGTCAATGAACTGCCGGTGTCGATCGTGCTCTCGTGGTTCGAGCAGAAGGCGGTTGCGATTTTGCTTGGCTTGTTCAGTCTGGGCATCCGTGATATTCGCATCGGGCCGAAGCCGCCGGAATTCATCTCGGAAGGCGTGATGAACGTTCTGACCGATCTGTTCGGCCTGAAGCTTATCGGGGATGCGCAGGAAGATATGAAGGCGATGCTCCGTCTTATCTAGATGGTGAATGAGATAAAGTATTTATAGCGTTAATTGATTGAGACGCGATCCCTTAAGGGGTCGCGTCAGACTTTTGACAGGACTTTGTCGAGTCTGAGAGAGGGGGGGATACCCTCTCTTTTTTATTGAACATGATGCCCTTGAGCTGCCAAGCTGCAACAAAGGATGAATGCCAATGACGGAACCATAAAACTAGCGTAGCTTGCCAGTCAGATCTATTGCATGCACGTCGCTATTCTACAGATGATTGATCGAGTATAATAGAATCATTAGATCGAGTTGGAGGAAGGGCATGGATCAGGTAACTTCAGCTTATGGCAAGCACGCAATATACAACATATTTGTTGAGCTTATTCATCAACAGGAACAGCACGAGGATTTGATTCAGAAGCATATCGCTCATGAAATGAGAAAGCTAGGAGATGAATTCGACGAGGAACTGCAGCTGAATATCACAGAACTTCACGTTATATCCAGTATTGGGGAGCATGAACCTATTAATGTGACGGCGCTCGCGGAACGATTACGAACATCTAAAGCGACAGTATCTCGAATATGCTCCAAGCTCTTATCTATGGACATCATACGAAGAACCCAACTAAGCGATAACAAGAAAGAGGTCTATTTCCGCTTAAATCCCAAGGGAAGGAAATTGAATGTACTGCATGAGGATGTGCATCATGAACTGGAACAACGATTTCTGGATATTCTAGATCCCTATAACGAAGATGAGCTGCTTATCGTCCAGAAGGTGTTTCGGGACATTCTGAACAATTGGACATCCATACACAAGAATTTAGATACGCGAGGTTAGGTACTCCTATGAGAGCCCAGTCCATGAGCATGCGGACTGGGCTCTCGTCCTACAACAAGGAATTGCATTACTTAGCTGGTGCAAGTCTAGTCTGCTTGCTGCTGAGATTCAACGCTTTTCTGATCTTTCTTGCGAAGATCAATGGTTTCTCAATAGCCTCAATATTGACATAGACTAAGCGTGGACGTTCAAACAGCCATTCACTGTGTACAGACGATACGAGGATACCTTGCTCGCGAATAGCGGATAGGAAGCGGTTCGTTTCTTTTTGTAATAAGGCTACTCTGCCTAGACATAAAGCTCTGCGTGTTCTCTTATTTAGGGATTCAAATGAAAATGAAGAGGTTACGCCGAATTTCTTTCCTAAAATAAATGCCCGAATCTGCTGACGAGATATCGTAGCTACGCATTTACCACCTGCAAATCCTGGTTGGCCACCAATGATCATTGCGAACTTTCGACAAAGACGTTCCTCACTGGACATCATGTATCGATAACCTCCTATGCGAACACAACTCAGAAACGCGTCATAACGTCAATAGACAAAAACAATGGTCGTTCTACATAAGTAAATACGTGGATGGAAGTTCATTATTATTTTGCCTGCTCCGATTGTCATAATTCTATAGTCAAGACAATGTATGTCTCTCGGAATAATGATGTCTAGGCACGTATCTCGATTGCGTTTCAAATGATTGGATTCAGCTTCAACGGGTATGGGAGCAATTTTACCGAGGTGAGTGCTCAAGGGATCGCAAATCTGGCGGAACAGGCTTAGGGCTGGCGATCTGCAGGCATATTCTTGAACTGCACGGAAGCACGTATGGGGTAGAGAACACGAAAGATGGCGTATCGTTCTATTTCACAGTAGATCAATCAATAGGTGAAGTGGGTGACAACAATGTACACGAATAAATCGCAATGGCTTCTTATTAGTCTTATATTGTTCATGCTGCTGAGCGCATGCGGAACAACAGGAACAGCAGACTCAGGCAAGAACGCTCAACCAACGCCTGCAGCGAAGGAGAAGGTTAAGCAGGAAACTCCAATACTGGTTGTCGTCGACCAGACGACGTATCCAGGCCAATCCGAGCATCATTTTTATTTTCAAGTGGAGCAGCTCCCAAAAGGATATGCACTAGCCGAGATGAGTTGGAAATCAGAGAAGACAGACATTATCAATACGACAAAGCAAGCTATCGAACACGGTGGAAATGGGGAGGATGGCTTCTATATTAGCGGAAATGGACAATTTTCAGGATTTATCTATGACGAACAGTTAAAGGGGGAGAATGGTGAGGTCACCTTCGTATTCCGCAACGATGCTGGTGAAGAACGGAAATGGAAGAAGAAGCTCACGTTGAAGTGAACAAACGCGAATGAAGTTCCGCATCAATAGCCGGAGTCAGGCAGTCAGTGCTTGCTCCGGCTTCATTTACATTCATAACTGTAATCCGAATCTCTTCAGCTCAATGAATGTCCCTTCCAGTAGTTTGCCTCTCTCTGTTAGCGAATACTCTACGCGGGGAGGAACCTCAGGGTATACTTTTCTCATCACAATGTCGTGCTGCTCCAGTTCCTTCAATCGAAGCGAGAGTGTCTTCGGACTTATTCCATCCATTGCTTTCAATAAATCGCTAAACCGCATTGTTCCCTCGATCAACAAGTCACGAATAATCAAAAACGTCCATTTCGTACCAATTATATCAAGCGTTTTCGCGATAGGGCAGGTTTGACCAGGGGTTCCTTTTGTCAATGTTACAGGTTCAGATGGATGAAGCATGATCGATCCTCCTCAACAATTTTTAGATGTTACGTCCCATCATAACACAATACTTCCCTAACGGAAATAAGGTGAATTAAATATCAGTACTTCCTTAAAGGAATTATTGAGTATTATACTGTTCTTGCAGCCAATACTTCACACTCAAGGAGCTGAATCCGATGAAAAATATTCTGATTATTAACGGTCATCAACAATACCGTTCTTCTGAAGGGAAACTGAACAACACCTTAATGGAAAACATGGTTCGTGTGTTACGTCCACACCACAATGTCAATACAACAGTTATCCAAAATGGTTATAACATCGAGGAAGAACAGAAGAAATTTTACTGGGCCGATGTTGTCATTTATCAGACACCAATCTATTGGTTCAGTGTACCAGGTCTGCTCAAAACCTATATGGATGAGGTGTATGCATACGGTACATTCTTCACTGGTTCCGATCAATATGGTGAAGGTGGATTGCTGACAGACAAGAAATACATGCTCTCCACGACTTGGAACGCTCCATCCTCTACATTTGAGAGTAATGATCAATTTTTTGAAGGGGAAGGCTTGGACAATGTGCTAAGTCACCTTCATCGCATACACAAGTTTCTCGGTATGAAGCCTCTAACAAGTTTCTCTTGTTACGATGTAGTTAAGAACACGAACATTGATCACTATATTGCCAATCTTGAGCAGCACTTAATGGAGGTATTCACAGATGAATATGTTGCAGAATAAGAAGGTTGTATTTATCGGTGGCAGCTCCGGCATCGGACTTGAATCTGCTAAGCAAGCGATTGCTCATGGAGCTGAAGTAGTCATAGCAAGCCGTTCCGAGAACAAGCTGCAGCAAGCCAAGGAACAGCTTGGAATGAAAGCATCGGTTCAACAGCTTGACCTCACGATTGAACATGAGGTAGAGCAATTCTTTCAGAATGTTGGATCATTTGACCATCTTGTCGTAAGTGCGGCAGAGACGTCTGGCGGCCCGTTTCTGAAGACGGATACGAGTCAGGCAAGACAATTGTTCGAGAATAAATTCTGGGGACAATATTATGCAGTCAAATACGGCGCTCCAAAGCTGTCTCCTAATGGCTCAATCGTGTTATTTTCCGGCGTTGTTGCCTATAAATCGATGATCGGTTCATCTATTCTCGGCGCGGCCAATGCTGCTGTATCCAATATGGGGAAGACGTTAGCGTTGGAACTTGCGCCAATCCGGGTAAACGTTGTATCACCAGGAATCATGGATACACCTTCTCGAAGCAAGATGACGGAAGAAGCACGCCAGCAATTGTACGAATCGATCGCAAGCCGTCTTCCCGTACAGCGTGTAGGAACTCCAGAAGATGCTGCGCAGAGCGTAATGTATCTACTCACGAATTCATTCGTGACCGGTACCGTTATCCATGTAGATGGCGGACACGTATTAACGTAAAGCTTCATCAATAGCACTTTGCAGCAAAATTCACAGACGAGAAACATAAAACCCCCCGGCATGAATGCCGGGGGGTTCATTGTATGATCAACATACAAATATTAGTATTGAAAAATTACTAGGTATATGTTACTATAGTGTGTGCTCTTAATTTTTATATGCAATTAAAATAAATCATATCATAGACTTTTTTCTTTGTCAATTATGAGTAATTCACTCACATACCGGAAAAAAACGGCTCGAATCCGTACGCATACTTTTAGGGGGGCGACAGTTTGACTAACGAAGAACACAATGAGCAAACTCATTCAGATGCAGATATTAATTTACTACCTCCAGGAGTCAAGATAGATGACTCTGTGCGGATGTATCTAAAGGGAATTGGCCGGGTTGGTCTTCTAAGCACCGAAGAAGAAGTAGATTTGGCTAAACGTATTGCAGAAGGCGATGAAGAAGCGAAGAAAATGCTTACAGAAGCTAACCTTCGCTTGGTCGTGAGCATTGCAAGACGGTATGCCGGGCGAGGCATGTCACTCTTAGATCTTATTCAAGAGGGCAACATGGGTCTGATTAAAGCTGTAGATAAATTTGATTATACAAAAGGCTTTAAATTCAGTACTTATGCCACATGGTGGATTCGACAAGCAATTACACGCGCAATCGCTGACCAGGCAAGAACGATCCGTATTCCTGTTCATATGATTGAAACGATCAATAAGCTTGTTCGTGTCTCCAGACAGCTGGTGCAGGAGCTTGGCAGAGAGCCTGAGGTAGAAGAGATTGCTAAGGAAATGGAATTGAGTGTAGAGAAGGTTCGCGAGATTATGAAGATCTCTCAAGATCCAATCTCACTGGAAACACCAATCGGGGAAGAGCACGATACCAAGCTTGGCGACTTCATCGAGGATCAGGACGCCCAATCTCCAGTAGAATCAGCAGCTTATGAGTCCTTGAAGACACAGCTAGGTGACGTCCTTGATACGCTCACTGAACGTGAAGAGAATGTACTTCGCTTGCGCTTCGGACTCGATGATGGTCGTACTCGGACATTGGAAGAAGTAGGCCAAGTATTTGGTGTTACGCGTGAGCGGATTCGCCAAATCGAGGCGAAGGCTTTGCGTAAGTTAAGACATCCGAGCCGCAGCAAACGCTTGAAGGACTACATCGAATAATGAAATGATATGCAAATGAATGAAGCTGCGTTACACTTCAACGGATTGGAGTGTAACGCAGCTTTTTTTCGTGCAGGCGTACAGGTATTCACTAACAAGCATGAAAAGCAACAATTTGTAACAATGATTTGGGGAATATCATTTATTTTTCATCTGAACTTCATATTATCTTCATAAGTTTATGTTATTGTATGTTCGATAGAGCACGATAACGTACCCAAGCAAGTATACACATATTGCGTTTGCGCGTTGGGGTAAGGATATTTGGAGGAACAATGAACACCAGCATAGATCAGATTCAACAACTCGTACTCGCCGGAGATGAACGCGTATATACGAAATTATATATCGAATATCGTAGCTTGCTAGTTCAGCACGCTTATCGATATGTCCGCAATCAACAAGACGCAGAGGATGTTGTACAAGAGGCGTATATTCGCATATTCCGAAATTTGCATCGGTACAACTTCTCTTGCAAAATATGCAGCTGGATGAAGCTTATTGTAAAAAATCTATGCATTGATCTCATACGGCAGCGTAGTCGTAAACCTGCCGTACATTTTACGGAGAACATTGCCTACGACAATCAAGAACAAGCATTAATCGAAACCCTGCAGGATCAGACTCAAGGACCTGAACAGCAAATTCTAGAACAAGAAGTTCAACACAACGTAATTAACATCGTGAATGAAATGCCTGATGCATATCGAGATGTGTTCCGGCTGCGTTACTTATCGGAATATTCGCTTGCAGAAATATCGAATGTCTTATCCCTTGAAATCAATACGGTGAAATCCAGACTGTTTCGAGGAAAGAAATATTTACGCAAACAGGTTGACAGTGGTGATATTTGTTCCTGACCAATTATGTAAATAGTTACAACTTATTTATCATTGACCATTCATCATTGGACATGTGTACAATAATAGATGACGGCTATTACGGATGACTCTCATCCCTCAGGAGGGCAATACTAGAGGATGATCAGCTGTCATTACTCTTCAGGAGGTATCATTCATGATTCGCAAAGCTACACCAGAAGACAGCAAGTACATTATCCCATTGATGATGGAGGCGATCGGCACCATCGCCTATGAACTATCTGGAACTACGAACAGAGATGAGACGATGCGCATACTCGAGCAATTCTATAAGCAGTCCGACAATCGCTTGAGCTGGAAGAACAGTATGGTCTGGTTGCAAGAAGATGTACCTGTCGGCTATGCATTGGCTTATGCGGGGTACAAGCTGGTCGAATTGGATCGCCCATTGGAGGAACGTTTATCTACTCTTCAAGGCAATCCTGTTCAACTTATCAAAGAAACAGAAGGGGAAGAGTACTACTTGGATTCATTGGCTGTAGATTCTTCTCAGCGTGGATTAGGGATCGGAACGAAGCTCATGAAGGCGTTCGAATTAGAAGCAGCTCAATTCGGGTTCAGCATCGCCTCGCTGTTAGTGAACGTTGCGAACACGCGAGCGAAGCAATTGTATGAAGCACAAGGGTATACAGCAGATGGCAAGATCATAACAATTGCAGGGGAAGATTATGAACATATGGTGAAGAAGGTACAGTAACGTATACACGAATGCAGAAGAAGCGACAACTTAGTTGCAGTCACTTTGCGATTACTTACATCAGCTGCAGCACCTTGCACAGTTTAACAAGTTCATGTACTCCTCGGAATTGCTGGCGATTTCGATCATGGAGGCTGCGGATAGCATTTTCCGTCACTTTTTTGGCCTGCTCGATGCTGTGATGGTCAAGAGCATCTACAATTTCTTTCATGCTTTTGAGAAAATATAACGTACTGCGCAAGGTGCGAAGCAGCAATATTTTGCGGATATGCAGCGCGTTGAACATCCGATACCCGTTCTCGGGATTGCGTTCCGGGATGATTAACCCTTCCTTCTCCCAATGCCGGATGGCGGACGCGGCAACCCCTGTATATTCAGCAGCTTCGCCGATGGTCATTGGGCTCTTGAAGGTCTTATTCCCAATAGTCGGGAGGTCAATTTGCTCCAATACCGTTAATAATTGATCTGCCACAACCTTCTCCTGATGCAAGTTAGCCTGTTCCTCATTGACAAGCCAGAAGGCTTCGTCCACCTCTTCTTTCTGCATATGTTTGAGAACTGTACAAGTTAGCCCCACCCCAAAGCCAGGGAACATCGCACGAAGACATCGAAAATAAGCAAGATGTACGTCGGTGTACAACCTGTATCCATTCGCATCCCGATCCGGTGCAGGAACCACTCCCCATGATTCATAATGCCGAAGAGCACTCGTACTGATATGAAGTACCCTTGCGATATCCACAGGTTTGTAATACTGCATGTTTTTCCTCCTCAGCTAGTAATGACCTCAATGTATCAGATCGTTTCCCATAAAATCAAATCTTCCAGTAAAACCTTAAAGCACCGTGCTAAAGTTTTGCACGATAAGTCTGTGTCTATCAACACATTTTTTTATAAAACTCTAGCACTTGCATGAATGTTGTAAAGTGGATCATGTAACTCGAATTTCACCGTCACTTTAGAACGATGGAGGGTGCTGCATGAAAGACGTTATTCGTATTCAAGGCGCTAGAGAAAATAATTTAAAAAATGTGACATTAGACATTCCAAAGCATCAGCTTATCGTGGTTACGGGTCCTTCCGGCTCGGGTAAATCAACACTTGCTATGGACATTCTGCAGCGGGAATGTCAGCGTCAGTATGTGGAGTCTAGTGGGATATCAGCCGAATCCATTGCCAAGCCTAATGTCGATTCGATTACTGGACTTGCACCGTCAATCTCGATTGGACAGCATGTGACGAACCGCAATCCTCGATCAACTGTTGGGACGATTACGGATATGTACACGTATTTGCGGACAGTTTATGAGAAAAAGGGAGTTAGGACATGTAAGTTCTGTGGAGAGAGCATAACTCCTTCTCCCGTAGACGTTGCGGGTGAGTCAATAAAGTGCCCAGCATGCTCACAGCCACATACACCACTGACGAAGGCGGATTTCTCTTTCAATACACCAAGCGGTGCGTGTCCCACGTGCAGTGGTTTAGGGAGCATAGTCGATATTCAAGTTGAGGCTGTTTTCAACAAGGAGAAAACGATTCGTGAAGGCGCCGTCACCTTCTGGTACGAATCCCTAACTGATTATCAAGCCAACATTATTGAGGCGGCAGGGAAGCATTATGGCTTGGATATGAGTGGGCCGCTGCACAGTTTTAGCCCTGTACAATGGGAATTATTGAAGCATGGGGTGGAGAGCGAAGCATTTGCATGTCACTTCCCGAATATTGATCCGCCCAAAACAGTTGGCAAAGGCCGATTTAAAGGTGTACTAACTGCAATGTGGCAGAAGTACAAGGAGCGGGATGGGCAGTCAAGCGAGGCGGCTTATTTTACGACTCAATCATGTCCCGATTGCAGAGGAGATCGTCTGAAGTACGAGAGCAGATCAGTTACCGTCGAAGGCCGTACCCTGCCTAGCTTAGCGAGATGCTCGTTAGAAGAGCTGAATGATTGGTTGCTTGCCGTTCATGCGAAGTCTCGTATGGAAGGCGATATGATCCTTCTTGCCGTACTCGAAGAACTCCTTGGTAAAATAAAGCGCGTCATTCTTGTAGGACTTGGCTACTTATCGCTCGACAGACAGATGATCACATTATCAGGAGGAGAAGCGCAGCGATTACGGCTAGCATCGATCCTTGGCTCTGGGTTAACTGGTGTGTTGTATGTCCTTGATGAGCCGACAACAGGCCTTCATCCGAAGGATACAGATGGTCTGATTGAGGTCATGAAGGAATTGCGCGATATGGGCAATACCGTGCTGATGATAGAGCATGATACACGTGTAATGCAGCAGGCGGATCACATTATTGATATCGGACCGGGGGCAGGTCGGTTCGGAGGAGAGATTGTTGGGCAAGGTACGCTTAAGCGACTTATGGAACAGACTTCATCCGTGACCGGACATTATGTTAGAGCACAATCACGTCTTCAAT
Source organism: Paenibacillus sp. NAIST15-1 (assembly GCF_001894745.1). Classification (GTDB taxonomy): domain Bacteria; phylum Bacillota; class Bacilli; order Paenibacillales; family Paenibacillaceae; genus Paenibacillus_B; species Paenibacillus_B suaedae. Next base: position 401,235 of record NZ_BBYF01000005.1, on the reverse strand, counting down.
CCAAATGCCGACAAGGCAATGGGGATGTCATCTCCATTCATGAGGCAACCCTTCATAACTTGAAGCAGGTATCCGTGTCATTCCCATTAGGCAGTCTGATCTCGGTATCTGGAGCCTCAGGTTCTGGCAAGTCGACACTCGTATTCGATCTGTTGGCAAATGCCAGCGGCACTGGAGGCCGAGTTGAAGGCTGCCGGGAAGTCACAGGGCTGAATAAAGTTAACAGCATCATTACTGTAGATCAATCTCCCATATCACGAATGCAGCGCTCGAGTGTGGCAACTTATACAGACCTGTATACCTTGCTTCGCAAGGTGTTCGCCTCACTTCCAGCAGCGAAGGCACGTGGCTTGAACGAGAAATATTTTTCCTTCAATTCACCGGGCGGAAGATGTGAGCAGTGCGAAGGACTCGGAATCGTTGAAGTCGATATGCACTTCCTCCCGCATCTGCGTGTGCAATGTCCAGCTTGTCATGGCAAGCGGTTTATTCCGGAAGTCCTGGCCGTTACGTATGAAGACTACACCATAGCTGACATCTTAGAGCTCAGTATTGAAGAGAGTTTATCACTATTTAAGGGCCACCCAAAAATGGCGAAGCTGCTTAAGCTGTTGTGTGATGTTGGTATTGGCTATCTCCAATGGGGACAATCTGCAACAACGCTTTCCGGTGGGGAAGGGCAGCGCTTAAAGCTTGCTAGGGAACTGAGTGCACCTGCTAACGGTCACACCCTGTATCTGTTGGACGAACCGTCTTCAGGCTTGCATCCGCTCGATGTACACAAGCTGTATGTATTATTGGATAAGCTTGTAGATGCCGGAAATACCGTAATCTTGGTCGAACATAATACCGATCTGATTGCGGCATCAGATTGGGTCATTGATATGGGGCCAGGCGGAGGCAACTCTGGAGGTCAGGTTATAGCGGCAGGTACACCGGAGCAAATCGTTAGCTCTGAAGCGTCTTGTACAGGAACCTATTTATCGATATAGATATAACTGCGCTAGGGTAGTGTCATATAACATATACGCAGTCAATGCATTTCAATTGGATGCGAAAAAAGCCAGCCAGATCCATGATGTGATCTGGCCGGCGTTCTTCTGAACCCGAGTTAAGTTTGTCTGCATTTATTCCTTGGGTCGCCTGCTTGTATACCTGCTTACGTCACCAGGCTAGGACAATCCTTCTTATTTCTTTACAGCCGTTTCAGCAAACTTTATCAAATCTTCTTTGGTGAGCGGGTTGCCCGGATTGGTTGTGATGCTATAAATATGATCCTGATCTGACCATATCAGCTTGTTTCGAACCAAGCCAGGGATCTTCTTGCCTTGTTCGGCATCGACTTCAGTTGATTTAATGTACCGGTATCCGTTGTTTGCCGTTTTTCTGCCAAGACTGTGCGCTACTTGCATTTCTAAATTGTCTTTTCCGTTTACGAATGTAAGATTGATTTCGCCCATTTCGTTCCAGTCGAATTTTTTGTAATAGACGCCTTTTCCTTGAGCTTCCGCTTCCGCTTTCACTTCTCGTTGAAACTCCTTATGATGCTTTGCAATCGGGGGTTGGATGTTTCCATTCTCAAATTTATAACCTTCAGGCAGACCTACCGGCTTTTGAAGCACAGGACCCTGCAGTTTGCCTGCCTGGTTTAAATAATCATCATAATTTGTGAATTTGAACATATCCAGATAATACAAGAATGCAGATCCGCCATTGAGACTTGGGTCACTTACGTACAAGAGGTACGTATCCCCTGTATTCTTTCCAATCTCCCCATTTACTTTCTGGGAGAGTTCAGCTTTTGCCGCTTCAACAGCTTCCTTACCAACCACCGGCGTTTTCGATTCCAACTCCTGTGCGGAGTTTGTTTGGTTTGCAAATGCCTCCGTCATATTTGCGGTGCCAAACAACAACGCGATACCCGTTGCGACAACGGCTGCCTTCTTTACGTATTTCATGTGAATATTACTCCTCTCATTTATGCAAGTTTTATTTTTTTGTGAAGACCGGACGCTATCGATTGGGATCCCTTTGTGCCAGCTTCTGTGATATAAACACAGCCCAGGAAAATTTGGTTCACTATTTCGAACAATATCAGAAACAATAACAATGCGTAATGAACATCACACTTTGTTTTGCCCCTTTGGAATCGGCATCAATGACATTTTTCAAGCGATTATTATCTATAAACACAATTGCAAGACCGCTTGCGCCCATGGAGCGGTCTTCGTCATTTTCTGCCAAAATTCTTGAGTGACATGTTAAAATAGAAAAAGACATATAAACGTAGTAGGATAATTGTCATTGCAAACCTTTGGAATGAGAGGAAGGCGAGATTCAACTGATGGTTGGAATAAAAATAACATTGTCAAGTTGCATGAAAAATCAGTATGCTTATTTTACCTGAAACGATAGGACTTTAGCCCCGTACTAACAACAGCAGGGGATATTACCTAGCGCATCGGCCAATGAAACGAATATTGTATTGGTAGCATATTCCACCATTTCGTGTGAAGGGATGCGGCAACAAAGAATCGTCTATACCTGAGAACGTGAATGAGTATATTTCTTTAGAGTTGCTTCCAAACAGCAATTGTCTACATTACCAAAGTGTAATCATTCGCAACACGAAATAAGGTAAAATGAGATTTACCAATCAACTTATAGAAAGAATTTTTCCGGATAGGGGTAGATTATGTTTCAAAACATCATTGATTTTCTAATGGACTACGGGATATGGGGGCTAGTCATCCACTCTTTCGCAGATGCAGTTATTTTTCCTGTACCAGCCTTCTTCTTGCAGGTGCCATTAAGCTTACTGGATCCATCCAATGCCTTATGGCTAGCAACAGCAGGATATATTGCATGTCTGCTCGGTACTCCAGTAGGCTACATGATCGGCAAGCTGTTAGGCCACTCCGTCTTGGAGAAAATTCTTAAAAAATCATGGATTGACGGCGCCAATCAAATGTTTAAGAAAAATGGAGAAGCTACGATTCTTATCGGCTCTTTTACTCCAATTCCGTTCAAAGTATTTACGATTCTATCCGGCTGCATGAATTTCCCGCTATGGAGACTTATCGGATATGCAGCAATTGGAAGAGCAGTTAAGTTCTATGCAGTAGGTCTGCTGTTTTATTTGTATGGGAGATCTGCAGAAGGAATGGTTAAGCACGTCTCGCTGTATATCTTCCTCATTGCTGTTCCAATCTTGGTTATCTTTTTGATTATTCGCAAGAGAAGGAGAAACAAAGCTGCAGCAAAAGCAGACCATACTGAAGGTAAAACAACATCAATCAGCGAATAAACAAATTGTAAAAGGTCGACCCAATGGGCCGGCCTTTTGTTATCTACATCAGTCGTATGAGAGTACACTACATAGTTGTCTGCACATAGCGTAAATCCTGTTGGCATGGCTTCATTCCAAATGGGGGGCAATCTTTTTCCGGTGACCATCCTGCTTAACTTCGTCGAATAAATTCTCTTCTTTGTGGGTCTGCTTCGGAACAGGCATGTTCCATGCTTTCATGAGCCTCTCCAATTCTCCGATCGTCACTGGCTTAGCATGTCGTGCTAACTCGTAACCGATATGACCGCTCATCTCGATAGTCGCTGTTTTCACTTCCGACAACGATGTAATTCCCTTTGTTCTTAATTTTGCTTCTAGCTGATCGACGGTTAGCCGCAGCTTTTTGAGACTCTTTTCAACAATTAGTCCATTTTCAATTACGATTGTTGCTCTTCCAATGAACCACTTCTCGACCCAATTGAACTTAATGGCAAGGAATTGAATGATGAGGAGAAGACTGACAAAGATGCATAAGGTTATCAATGTTCGCAATAGACCGTCCCCTTTGACAGCATGTCCAATCATGGAGGCCATCGCAAGCAGCGTAATGATCTCAACGCCAGTCATTTCTCCGACCGTTTTTTTACCGAGAACGCGCAGCAGACAATAGCCAAAGCTGAGAACAATGACTGCTTCCCCAATGAATGAGAAATCCATAGCATACTACCTCCAGACCCTATCAATGATGGGAAGGCAACATCGTGCGTTCCACTGTGTTCCAGACATGAGTAGTATGCATTTTTGTTCAAATTTTACTCGTAAGGTTGATGTCACTCATTCATTCATTTGCGTTGATTGGAGAAATGCACGGACACATTGCTCGCAGACACATGCTTTCCTGCGAAATTCTGATGGGATTTTCTCTAACAGCACTTGCGGCACAGATAGAGTCATACACCAGCATTCCTGATGGGGGCGGCCTGCCTGGTATGCGCAGTGGTTCTCATTGCCGCACAAGGGACATATTTTCGGATCGATTACTACCTCAGACATGGTAAACACCTGCTTTTGTAAGTTTAATAGCGAAATTGATGCTATACAAGATAATAGCGTATCAGTGAGCATTAACCCAATATATTTCATCACAGCGCACAATTTCATAAAGAAAATGAAACTGTTTTCTGTTTTGAAGCATCTAATTTGATAGAAAGCCCGAGCTGCGCTTGCTAACTCGCAAACGTACCACGTTTATATAATCATGGCAATTACTTTTAGAAAGAGGGATAAGGTGATCAAGCGAATAAAGGTGCGCACATTATTGATTGGAGCCATCTTTACAATCTTTTTCGGGGTCATTTTCGTTCGGCTGTTCTGGTATCAGGTTATCAATCAATCGTTCTGGATGGAGCAAGCGAGAGATTCGTGGTCCGTGAGGAAGGAGCTGACTCCTATCAGGGGAACGATCTATGATCAGAATGGCGACGTATTGGCCATGGATGCCCCTACTTATACCGTGGCGATAAGCCCCAAGGTGATTCAGGAGCTCCGCAAGAAGGGGGATCTGATCGAGAAACGGATTGATATGGAGCGCATCATCGTAGACAAGTTGCATACCGTACTGAAAAAGCCTGAGAATGAACTCTTTGAGCTTACACGAAAAATGAGAACAAAGGACGGCAAAGACGAATATTATCCTCAGGTCGAGGTGCGCAATGAAGGATGGAAGTTGGACGACGAAACAGCCAAGAAATTGCGTGAATTTATCGAGGAATTAAAAGATATGACGAAATTGCGCGACGTCGGACTTTACCTGCTGCCCGAGGTCAAGCGGTTCTATGCGAAGAATGCGCTGGCCTCACACGTTCTTGGATATATGGATAAGCAGAACAATCCCATCGGCGGGATTGAGAAAATGTACGATGAACAGCTTCGAGGCACTGTCGGTTTCCTACAATATGAGAAAGATCGTTTAGGAAATAAGCTTCCCACAGCATCGGAAGTATTTCAGCCTTCCCGGGACGGCAGCAACATCTACTTGACGATAGATAGCACGATCCAGCAATATATCGTGAATTCGATGCGCGAGGTGTATAACAAATATACGCCCAAAAGCATGACAGTCATCGCGGCCGATCCGAAAACGGGCGACATCCTGGGACTGGCCAATATGCCGGATTTTGATCCGAATTCATATTGGAAAGCCAAGGACCTATCCGCTTTTTATAACCATGCAGTCCAATCGCGTTATGAGCCTGGGTCGACGTTCAAAATCGTGACGCTGTCGGCAGCCGTACAGGAGGGCATCTTCAATCCGGATGAAAAGTTCGTGTCTGGCAAAATCATAGCCGGCGGAGTACCCATTGGCGACGTGAATCAGACATGGGGAACGATCACTTATTTAGAGGGTTTGAAGCGATCCAGCAACGTGGCATTTGTCAAGCTAGGCTACGAGAAATTGAAGGAAGAGAAATTGAAATCGTACATCGAGAAATTCGGCTTCGGCAAGAAGACTGAGATTGAAATGCTTGGTGAGAACAGCGGACTGATTCGCTTTGAATATGCGGCAGATGTGGCCGCTGCTTCATACGGCCACGGGCAGGTGCTGGTGACGCCGATCCAGCAGGTTATGGCCGTATCGGCAGTGGCGAATGGCGGTAATCTAATGAAGCCGCATCTTATTCGTAAAATCGAAGATACCGTTAGCGGTGAGGTGTCGGAGCGCAAGCCGGAAATCGTGCGCGAGGTTATCGATCAAAATGTAGCCAAACAAGTAAGTGAATATTTAGAGCAGGTGGTTGCCGATCAAGAGATCGGTACAGGTAGACATGCCTATATCGAAGGATATCGCGTCGCAGGCAAGACAGGTACCGCAATCAAGGTTATTAACGGGGGTTATAATCAAGACCGCGCGGTCGTATCGTTTATCGGCTTCGCACCCGTAGAAGATCCGCGGATCGTTCTGCTCGTCGTGGTCGATGATCCGAAAGATTTTTACCAAGGCGGCGGTTTCGTCGCTCCTTATATGTTTAAGGATATTGTATCCCAATCCTTGCGTTACATGGGGGTACCCTCCTCTTTGCAGTCGAATCCGAAGTCTAGTGGTAACAAGCTCGGCTCGCGGCCGACCGTACCGGCACCCGATATGCAAAACATGAAGGTGCGCGATGCCAAGCAGCAGCTTGCAGAACAAGGTATGGTATTCGATACGATTGGCCCAGGAGATACAGTGAAACGCCAATATCCAAAGCCGGGTGATCCGATGGCTGTCAGACAGCGCATATATTTGCTTACGGATGACCCTGAGAAGCTGCTACTTCCGGACTTTAAGGACAAATCGCTGCGTGAAGTGATGGAAATTACTTCGCTTCTCGGATGGAAGGTACGCGTCGATGGCGAAGGATATGTAGTTGAACAGAAGGAAAGCAGTGAAAACGGCGTGCACGTCCTTCATGTGAAGCTGGAACCGAAGTATCCGGGAGGATGATGTGAAAACGGAATCACGCCACCGTGTTCTGGGATCCAGGAACAAACGCTCCGGGATTAAATCATGTAAAAGTGTAAATTGGTTTGGGTAATGAATCCACAAGAAACAACTCGAAGAGCCTGAATCCTTGAAGGTTCAGGCTCTTCGAGTTGAACATAGCGATAGTTGTACGTGACACGTATCTCTTACCACAGTTTACTTCTGCTTGCGAGAGAACTCCTTAATAATCGGGTATGTTTTTAGCTTTTTGAGAATCTCTGTCCGATCGATTAGATGCCCATTCATGATGACCGCATGGATTTGGGTTGTGTTGCGGATATCTGCGAGCGGATTCGCGTCTAGCAGGACGAGATCGGCTAGCTTTCCTACCTCTACCGTGCCCTGCTTATCCTCATTTTCCAAATAGCGAGCCGGATTAATCGTGGCAGCCTGAAGGGCTTGCAGCGGATTTAGTCCCGCTTTGACTAGCAGTTGAAGTTCTTCATGCAGGCTAAAGCCATAATATAGATTTGGCATCAAGTAAGTAGAATCAGTGCCAGCCATAATCGGTACCCCAGCTTCATTCATTTTACGAACTAATTGCAAATTGTTCTGTTCCAGCTCCTGATGGATAGCAGCCCCTCTTTTATCTTTGTGCCAATTTTCAATTAATGCTGCCCATTCCTTCTGAACAGCAGGTTCTAAAAAACGCACTCTTTCATCAGGTACCTGCTTATTTAAGCTTGTTATCGTTACAAGTGTAGGAACCTGCCAAGTTTCATTCTGTTTAAAGATCTCAAACAACTTTCCGGCTTCATTTGCATCATAATGCTTTGCAGCTTTATTTTCGTATTCGAGATACAACAACTGATCCTTGTTAATAATACCCGCTTCTGTATCCTTAACAAGGCTGTTGAAAATACCTGATTTCTTTGATGCTGTAGCAATATGCATCCCATGCAAATGCTCGAAGCTTCTCATACCGTCGTTAGAAGCTTCATCTGCGCGTACAGTAAATGGTAAATGGCCACTAACCGGAAGCTGTAGCTTCTTCGCTTCCTCCATAGCCACAGCATACAGGTCTTTAGGCATGTGGGAGTACATTTTAATTTGATCGACCTGATATGTTTTCAACTGTTGTACAGCTTTCCGAACCGCTGCTTCATTTTTTAAATTATAGTGATGCGAAGGTACCTCATTATTTGGAAATTGATTAATAACTTTACCGGAATGTACAATGCGCGGAGTCAAGATTTCCTGATTATTAATGCTGCGTGTCACTTGAACATGGTGGAGGCTGGAGCCCATCTCCCTAACACCTGTCACTCCTTTTGCTAATAAGTGAGGGATTGCACTATCCATGTGATTTTCCAAATGGACGTGCATATCCCATAAACCAGGGATAAGATATTTCCCATTAGCTTTGATCACACGGGCATCGTCAGGAACATCAACGTCAGTCGTATCAGCTATTGCTGTAATTTGGTTGCCCTGAATGACTACCGACTGATTTGGTTTAAGCTTGCCTGTCTTCACATCCACTATGATGACGTCCTGCACCATTAAACGATTCTTATTACTTGGATTTGGTGGTTCTATTAAGGAAAAGGCAGGCCGAGCCAACATTCCCGATAGAACGATCACAATCAACATGATGACACTGTTCTTGAGCAAATACAATCACCCTTTACTCCAATGTGTAGCACACCTAACAGATGGCTCAAGGTGAATATACTCGTTCATTTGTCATCCGGCATAGTGACGAAATGTCATATGGCATTTCATCATATTATGTTATCCCGTCTCCAAAATAAAATAAATTCCCAAAACTCTCCCTTTCTTTATTGTCACACACTTCCGTATTTATCCATTAACAAGTCTGTAGACATCAGTAAAAATCTAGGATTTTGCTTTGTACAGGTCTTAAGTGGATTGGATACGGACAAAAAATGAATAGGCATTTGGCCGATCCATTTAAAAGCACGATATAACGGGTTATGGATCTGTACGATATCGAACCCCAAATGCGTGCATCCTCGATGCAGCATCGTAATACCGATAATGGCCTTAATTTCACGGAATTTTGGATGGGCTTGAATATGCCGACACACCCCAGGCAAGGACTGCTCTACCGTGCGATGAATAATTCGCCCCTTCTTTACACCATTCTCCATATAAAAAATTTCCGTAAGTAAACGAACATTATGAAGATGTATTTTTACCAATAGATCGCTATGTTCGATGCGTGTCCCGTCAGACAGTATGATTGTCTTGCCTCGATACCGGAGTAATCTTACCCTAAAGATATTCGAACGTGATTGCTCAGGAAAGGTCAGTCGGGTTAACGAAAAATATATCGGATCTAACATACTCCATACGAATAAGATCAGCATTTTTAGTTTCATATGGTCTAATTTCCCCTTAACGTAGTTAATGATAATTTGGATTAAACAAAAGGATTTTATCCACAGGTTGAAGTAACAGCGAATATAGGACTTTACTTGATGCATATCATGTGCCAGGTAATAGGATTAATTAGTATTGTGAGATGATGATATGGAACTTAATAAGGAGGGGAGCGAATGGCTGCAAAATTATCGAATTCGCAGCGAGCCGCGCTGCATTTTGTGACTACCTATGCGAGAGGCCGAAAAATGAACGCACAGCATACGATAGCGGGCATATTACAAGGTTCCGCCATTTCACAATCCGAATATGACCAAGCTGTAAGAATGATAAAGTTATATGCTAGAGTTGCCCTACACTTCCACCCGGACAGACCTGACCTGAACATGAAAAGTGTTGCTGAAGCTCTTTTGGAACAAGGATTGTACAAAAGCCAATTTGAAACGCTTCTATCCAATGGAAGTGTATCTGCTTATCCTGGAGGTGAACGCGATCTTTGGGAGAAAAAGTTGTTTGGCGGCGCCTATCAGTGCGAAGGCACGGGCAATAGCGAGCGTCCCAAATATGGGGCGCTTAACCTTATGCTTCATTCTGACGGGCCCGCTCCTCGATTTGGCTCGTGTTATTTCCTCTTGTCACCCAAAGTATCAACGCGGTGTACCTTCACATATATGGATTCCCATCTAGATCCGTTGGAAATGGGAACCTATGGCGAGCTTGATGATATATTGGCGGCACTCTTAACAGATGCATATCGCAATAACTGTGCCATTGGGGACAAAAATCTTAGTCCAAGCAAACTAATTAATCATTTACGATGCAGGCTGGCATGTTCATTTCCCAATCCTTCCTGCAGAGAACCGAGTCGCAATCTGGATGAATATATTGAAGCGCAGATTCATGGCGACCTTTCACTACAGGACGACGTTGATATACTAGTCGCTGATCCCTCCTTCATACATACCCACATCGGCAGGACACTGGAGGAAATATGCTGTAAGTATGCAATTGCGCTTTACTGGCATAGGGGATTCTCGTTGTTGGCACATGAGGTGCCTAGTGGCTTTAGAGGATCGGCAATGCCCTCATTAGCAATGCGCATTGCTCATGAGGGCAGGGTAGATGCTAGCGTGATAGGCGATGCTGTCATGGAATTAAGGAGCGACCCGACTAAATGGATGGATCGTGGCAGCGATAAGGAAGTACTTCAGGAGTTGAAATTGCTGTGGCATGTACTTGTGAGATATGGGGAGCCCATGCTGTAGCGCTACCTGTTTTTTGTTCGACGGATAGAGATGAGTTGCAACAACTATCGGTTTTCTTTATACTATTAAGTAACAGGGGAGGTGGCAAGGGATGGCAAAAAACTTTGCCAGAATCAGCAACGACTCATGCAAAGCCTGATTTAGGGGCGATACTTTGCATGGGGCTGGACAATACGAAGAATGATTGTCGCCCAAGATCGCTTATATCGTTTCTAATAATGGGCTTTGCACCTTATTTCTTCAACTATTCAAAATAAGGAGCTGTAAAGCATGACAACACCATTTATTAGAAACCACCAATATAATTTGATTAAAAAGCAAGCGACTTTGCTTCAACATACTTGTCAGACAGTAGCGGATCACAAGATTGTTGATACAGTACGATACAGCGCGTTCACCAAGATTACAGAGGCGTTCCAGAGTGCAGAAGAGCAGCAGCTTCGTCTGCTTGAGCGGATTACGACACTCGACAAAACGGAAGAATTCTCTCAATTTCTGCTTTCTCTTGAACCTTACCTGATTGAGTTCGAACAGGTAACTGACAAGCAGCTGAAGAAGCTCTATCCGAAGAGTAAGAAGCTGAAGCTTCCGAATATGGAGGGACTGGATCTCCGCCATACGACGTATCTTGGATGGACGGACATTGGAACGAATCGCATGTATCTGATCCATCAGTTAGACGGACGACTTGTCGGTATTGAGGGGAAATTCACCCAAGCAAAGAAGAAGGGTACGTGCTTCCTATGCAATCGACAGGAAGAAGTGGCCTTATTTACAGCAGAAACGAAATCCAAACCAGCGAATGCTACGCCTGATTATTACAAGGCCATTGGGAATTATATGTGCGTGAACAGCCATACCTGCAATCAGAACATTACGGATACAACAGCGTTGGAAATGTTTATTCACAGCATTATTGGTTAAGTTTACGAGATAATGAAGAAGAGGATGTCCATTCGGACATCCTCTTCTTCTATTCTCATGTTGGATGCCCTATTCTTGGGTTAACACACTTGTTATTTCCGCGGTGCATTACTCTTTAATACAGAGGCTACTTTTTTGAACTGGATATTTTCTTGGTTCATTTTGACCATCTGATCTTTAAGAACCTCTGCTGTAATTCTCCCGCCAGCGCCGACATGCCCAATTGCAATACATACATCATGACGGCGGAAATGCTCGCGCATTAGCATGAACTGCTTATGAACAGCCGCCTTCGTATGTACATCATCTAGGAAGATGTGATTCTCTAGGCTGGGAACCTGCACCTCGCTTGCGATCTTGCCAACAATGCTGCGAAAATTAGTATGGCTGTCCACGAAGAAAAGCCCACGTTCTTTGCATACTTTCAACACATTTCGCATAACACGCTCATCAACTGTAGCCTTAGAACCCATATGATTGTTCATGCCTATGGCGTGGGGGACATTATCGATAGCTGCATGTACCCGTTTCTGAATTTCAGCATCACTCAGATCCGTTGTTATTGCTCCAGGCCCAAGCCAATGTTTCTTGCCTGACAATGCTTCCATCGGCATATGAACGATAACATCATGACCAGCAGCATGCGCACGCTTCGCGTCTCTTTCTGTACTTGGCATGAAGGGCATAACAGCGACAGTTACTTTATAGGGCAGCTCCATAATCTCTGTAGTACCCTTGGCGTTATTCCCGAAATCATCAATAATGATCATTGCCGTTTTTTCTCCGTGCTGCCGATCGGATAAGGATTGTACGTCAACAGGGAATAACGGCAAGCTAAGGAATGCCACTATAAGGCTAAGGGCAATCCGGCATGACAAGCGTTTATTTACATCTTTCACATCAGCACCTGCTTTCTTGCTTGCTTCAATGATATCCTTGCTTATCATTGTTTATCGAAAACGTACAAACCATGCTTATTATTTTTTAGCAGAATCAGTTATTCGATGCAGGGCATAGTAAAAGGGTGCTGTATTTATGTATTTCACGAGCAGGGTGCGAAGTTTATGTGGTCGAAGTGACAAAAGGAAAAAGAGGGAGGAGTTTGTCGTTAACATGTATAGATGGTTTGTTATCCCTATATTCGTTATCGTTTGTGTTGCTGTATCCTCCATACCGCAATACGCATTCTCCGCAGAACAGCAAACAGTAGATAATGAGCTTACAACATTTATTCAGCAATTATTTGCGAATCGAGCCAAATATTTACTTCGTCAGGAAGATGGGTTGCTCCGCGATTTTTATATGCCTGAACGCGCATCAAGCATGAGGGCGATGAAGCATGAACAGATGCGTGCACAATATGTACAAACGTGGGTCAAGCATAGGCAACTTCAATTGGCGGATGCTGCTAGCAGCCCAAGAGTAATTCGGGCGAAAAAACGTAATGATCAGGTATTTGTCTCCGCTGTAGATTCATTGCGTCTCGGATATACGTACAATCAACCGTCAAGTCAAGTCGAGCACTTCGGGATAGGTACGCGGCATGCGCTTACCCTGATAAGGAAGAATGGATCGTGGAAGGTACTACGAGAATGGTATTTAGACCCTCTGGAAGAGAATCCTGATCTAATCCCGAAATTAACCGAGTTACCGCGCAATTCAGCGTCTAATCGGGTTAATGCCAAGACAAACCAAGCATCGGGTCTACATTCAACTTCAACTCGCTACAACCGTGATAAGGCTATTGATTATGCGAATAAATACGCAGGAATAGCTTGGGGGGCTGGTAACAATCATCGCTACAATCCCAGATATCGGGATTATACCGGGCAAGGAGGGGATTGTACGAATTTTGCTTCCCAATGTATTGGCGATCAAGAAGGCGGCGGATTGCGCATGAAGGGTGGATGGCATCACTATCGCTCAGGAGGCAGTAAAGCATGGGTACAGACCGATGCTTTCAAAAACTTCCTCCTATACAGCGGGTACGGCAAAGTCATCAAAAAAGGAACCTACACTACAATTGTCCAGACCAGCAATCAGCATCCAAACGGCGCTTGGGCTGGTCTAAAGGCGGGAGACCTGATTGGGTACGAGCTTAATGGCGATATCGATCATTTTTCGATTGTAGTTGGCTTTGATGCTCAAGGTTACCCGCTCGTGAATTCACACACTGCCGATCGTTACCGAGTACCTTTTGATCTAGGCTGGGATAAATATACGAAGTACTGGCTCATCCATATTCGTGATTAGCTTGCAGAACTGGTCAGCACTTCGGCACATACCTCGTCCACTCCGATCATACAATGATGAGGACAAGAAGGAGTGGTCGGAAGGTGAACGAATGTTGTTGTCATCACTCGTAAAGCAAACTGCACTTCGAAGTGCAGTTCTCGTCATTGGTAAAGGAATAGGCCTTGCAGGCAGAGTAGCCATAACAAGAATGCTCGGTGCAGAAGGCATTGGGTTATACCAGATTGCCTATTCCTTCTTTGGCATGGCCTTGATGGTTATTTCCGGAGGGTTGCCTACTACGCTCGCCTTATTCACAGCGAAGCAGACTGATCGAGGTTGGAGGGTATTCCAGCTTTTATCCGTTTATACTGCATTGATTGGGATGGGGCTCGCATTTTGGACACAATACTATGCGAACAACATTGCTGTGCTAATTGGAAATGTTGAACTTGCATGGGCGTTGCGAGCCCTAGCCCCGGCATTAATCGCTGTACCACTTCTCCAATTAGCACGCGGTTATATGCAGGGAATCCGCAGCTACGAAGCGATTTCCTTGTCCGAATTAACGGAGCAAGCAGTGCGGATTACGGTACTGATTACTTTCGTAAGCCTGTACGCGGCTCAAGGAGTAGGTCGAGCCATAGGCTACGGGTTGTATGGCACGACGATTGCAGCTATTGCTGCGTTTTTGTTTTTAACGATATATGCATCTTCCACACGGCGTGCGGCGATAATGATCACATATTCCCCATTGAGCAAAGAAGGGTTAGGCCTTTTTCTAAGATCCTCCTTCGTTATCGGTTGCACGCGAATGCTTGTACCACTTTCAGACTTCATTGACTCCATCCTTATTCCGAACAGACTGCAGGCTGCAGGGTATTCTATATCAGATTCAATCGCGATGTATGGCATTATTACAGGAATGGCTGCTGTCATCGTCTATATGCCGACGATGATAACGGCCTCTGTCTCTTATACAGTAACGATGAAGATAGCAGCGAAGCACGAAGCAGGCATGGAGAGCGGGCGCGATATCGAACGAATTCTCCGATTTGTCTGGACATGGGGAATCATTAGCGGACTTTTTATTTTTCTGTATGCGAAGGAAGCGGCAATACTCCTATTCGGCGTGGAAGCTGCAGCAGAGCCTATTCGATACCTATCTGCAATCCCTCTTATTGTTGGGTTGCGTGAACTTACCACGAGTATTCTGTGGGCCCAAGATCGCAAACGGATTCCATTAACGGGACTTGCACTGGGAATCGGCCTATCCGTCTTGCTTCAATTCGTTATTGTCGCAATTCCAGGTTTTGGGTACAGAGGCGCCGCGATTGGAATTCTTCTTATGGAAACGGTAGCCGTTCTGTGGAATTTGCATGCGCTTCGGAATGCTAACGTAACCTTATTCACAATTAAGTGGGTAGGATGGGATCTCATATTGTTTTCTTGTATCATGTTTGTCCTCATATCGCCCTTTATTAAGGAAGGGCAACTAACATTGATTGTTCTAAGTGCACTTTTCTATTGGATAAGCGCAGCTTTCCTTATCGCTATAAGATACCGCAAGTAGAAATTTACTGAATGAAAGCGAGTTAGGGGAGCCCCCTGTGTTCCATATCATGTTAGAAATTTACACAGGGGCTTGATTTTGTTCTCATCAGGACTACAGAAAGAATGGGAGTAAAAATAAGTCATCAATGAACCCAAATGGGATTCGTCGAGGGAAAAAGCGGCGTCTAGGGAAAAAACCAGGCTGAAACCCAAATTGTCTGTAAACGGAAGGTTGTGTTGGCATGCCGCTCATTTGCGTCATCATTTGATCACTTGGAATGGCAAGTGTTAACCCATCTTGATCGACATGGGAGATAAACCCATCATGATACATATTGTCTTTCGTACGAATACCTACATAATTGTTTACACAATTCCAACTCACTTGATGATAGTAATTAGGATCCATAAGTGCCTCCTTGTAAATATCAGTCATCTCAGCATCAGTCTATCCGCGAATCCCCATATTGCTCACGGCTATAGCCCAATTTCAATAGAAACAATACAATTCCATTCTCTTCTGTCACAAACAGCTGTGCTATGTCGTTCTATGTGCAAATCGATCTTAAGGAGAGAAGCACATGAGAGAACAGACATGCATCATTATTGGAGGCGGCTATGCCGGATTAAATGCTGCACACGCGATGTCAAGTATTATGAAGGGCATGAAAGACTCCTCCCTTCATATTTTTCTTATTGACCAGCATGCACATCATTTGCGTAAAGTACTCCTTTTCAAGCCTACCGCCACAGACACGGCCATTACGGTTCCATGGTCGGATGTATTGCCTAGCAGAGTTACATTCATTCAAGGGAGTGTTACTTCCATACAAGGAGCCAACGAGCATGTACTATACGAAGGTCGGGATGGCCAATTACATCGCATCTCCTATGACTTTCTCATTGTTGCTCTTGGGAGTACTATTCGTAAACCGGCTGAAGAACAAGGAGGAATTGCGCTTACTCATGAACATGCAGCATTGCAGATCCAACAGCAATGGCGAAGCAATATGCAGAAGGCGGCAGGAATACAAGATCAGCTCGAACGCAAGCGTCTCATGTCGGTTGCTGTAGTAGGAGCAGGAATTAGTGGCATTGAGGCTTCTGCCGAATTAGCTTACGCAATGCGGATGGAGGCTATTGAGCTCGGATTAGCTGCGAATGACGTTCGAGTTTCTTTAATAAATGCGCAGGAGCGGTTATTCACCGAAGGCCCCTTGAAGGTAGCTGCCAAGTTGGAAGCTGCACTGAACGAGTTAGGTGTTGCTGTAATTCACCACAGTCGAGCAAGTCATGCAAGGGATGGTATGCTGCACCTTGATGACTGTGATCCGCTGCCAGTTGGCTTATGTATTTGGACACTGGGACTTCAGCCTAATCCAGTCCTTCGTTCACTTGGTTTACCCGTAACTGAAGAAGGGAAAGTCATCGTAGATGCAAGTTATCGAGTTCATGGCCTCCCGGGAGTATATAGTATCGGTGATTGTGCGCATATCGTTGACCCGAAGAATGGTAGACCAGATCGTATGACATGCAAGGAAGCTATTCCACAAGCGAATCGGCTAGCCAAAATCATAGCAGCAGACATTGCTCATCGTCCTGCGCCATTACACCAGTCTTATATGGAGTTATTTTGTATTGGCCTAGGTCCAGAAAGTGGATTGGTGTGGTGCCGGCAATGGGGAATAGATTTCGTACTGACAGGCAAGCTCGGATGGAAGATACGAAAGTTCACCTGGGATTCTGCTAGTTTGATAAAATAATGGCATCATTTGTGATTACAAGGGAGAAGGACAATATGGATACGACAGAACTTTATCATCAATATAAAGCACTGCTGTTCACACTTGCCTATCAGTTGACTGGTTCAACTGTTGACGCAGAAGATGTTGTGCAAGAGGTATTCGTCAAAATCCATAAGTTGAACGGAAATGAGCTTGAACAACCGAAGGCATATTTGTGCAAAATGGTTACGAATCAATGCTATGATTTGCTAAAATCAGCTCAGCGCCGACGAGAGCAATATTTCGGTACTTGGCTGCCAGAGCCTGTTGCGACAACCTACGAGGATCCGATGAATTCAATTGTACGTTCTGATTTGCTATCCTACGCGATGCTTGTGCTGCTTGAACGATTAGCGCCTGTGGAACGCACGATCTTCATCTTGCGTGAAGCGCTCGGGTTCGACTATCCCGCAATTGCACAAATTGTGAATAAAAATGAGGCGAATTGCCGCAAGCTGTTAAGCCGAGCCCGCAATAAGATGGGAATTTCGGAGGAGGAGCCTATCCCTCATGAGCTGGCTAGTGAGGAATGGGTAATGCGTTTATTACAAGCACTGAGGTCGAATAGCGTGGATGCCGTCGTGTCTCTGCTGCACGAAGATATCGTTGTTCTGTCTGATGGAGGCGGTAAGGTGTCGGCTGCTGCACATCCAATTACAACGCCAGAACGAGTCGCACAATTCCTCATCGGACTTATGAAGAAGACTGCCCAACAAGAGTTCCCTACGCATTACGAATTTTCCTCTATTAATGGGCAAGCGGGAATGATCGTTCATACCGATGGACGACCCGACACCGTTATCCTGCTGCATTCGGAGGATGCTGCCATTCGCAATATCTATTTCGTACGCAACCCAGATAAGCTTGTACGACTCTAATTGTGGATATTTGCTCACAAATTTAATTCTAGGCTGAGAGCCGATCCCTCATTTGCAGAAGCATCTACACGTAGGCGAATCGGCTCTATAATAATAAAGAGTTGACAACAGTATAGTTAGGAGCCATACTATATACATGACCAATCAACCATTATTTTCTAATGCCAATGAAACCGCACCTACACTCATTCAATCCAAGCGGCAGATTGATCGCTACAACCTCGACGTCGACGCACAAGCCATTCTTGTTGCTGCTCGTTTAATGGAGGCTGGCGCGAAGCTAGGACATGCGGCAGAAGTTCATTTCTCCAGATTCGGACTATCAACAGGTCGATATCGCTTGTTAGCCGACTTGGAGGACAATGGAGGAGAGGAGCTGCCATCGCAATTAGCCAACAATCTCGGTGTGACTCGTGCGACTGTCACTGGATTAATCGATACTTTGGAACGCGATGGTCTCGTCTCTCGGCGTGCTAGTGCATCAGACGGTAGGCAAAAGTCAGTTGTTCTCACAGATCAAGGAGCTAATAAGCTCCGTGAGATGGCACCGGAACATTTTGCAAGGCTGGAAGCCATGGTAGGACTGCTTACTGCTGAAGAGCGCACCGTGTTTCTCGACCTGCTCGGAAGGGTTACCGAAGGAATTTCAGCACTTACCGCGGAATGTATTGATTAAACAGACACATCGAGTGAGCGTGAATGGGGCTAGTCCTGACTAGCCCTCCTTTCTGCCCATATAGTTAGGAACCTAATTATATGGGTGTAGGAGTGATTAATTTTTTTAACAGAAAGGGTGAAGACAAACATTGAACAGATCAGATGATGCAAGCAAGACCAAGAATGGATGTAACGCGATAACTAAGCCTTCTGTTCTCTGGCGCGATATCATGATAGCTTATGCTGCGCCGGCGTTGATGGCCGGGATTGGAGGAGTGGTGATCGGTGACCAGATTCTGTTCATTGCCGCCTTTACTTCGATAGGAGGGACATCTGCCGTAACAGCATGGTTCATTGGTCGTTGGCTGCAAGATTGGGGATTACATACACAATGGTTGAACAGGTCGCATCTTCTTGTCATTGCAATGATATTCGCCTTTCTAGGAGTAGCAACAGGGTTGCTGATAGCTTTGGTTGTTACAGAACTGTCGATTTATGCATTTTCACAAGAGATTGCATGGTTGGATCGGGTGTGGATAGATTTTCCTCTATCTGTCACGATAGCGAGCACAACTACAGTATGCCGCTGGTATAAGGCAACACACAAACATACATCGAACAGGAGCGTGTAAGATATGATCGTAGTAATCGGTGCAACAGGAACCATCGGCAGAGAACTGCTAAACAGTCTGATTCAAGCAAACGTACCCGTACGGGCCATCAGCAGAGAGCCGGACAAACTCCGGATTCAATTGGGTGCGGGTGACCATAGACAGGTGGAGATTGTCCAGGCAGATGCATCCGACGCATCAGCATTGCGCTCTGCATTTCAAGGGGCGAGCCAACTTTTTATGTCCATGTCGAATAGTCCAAGACAAGTGGAATTAGAGAGCACTATCATCCGAACGGCTATCGAAGCCGGCATTGAGCATATTGTAAAGATTTCTAGCCCGCTCTATAACGCTCTTGCACCAGTTGAGATTGCCAGATGGCATCTGGAAATTGAAACCTTGCTCAATGATTCAGGTATTTTGCATACCGTATTGCGACCCTATGCTTTTATGCAGAATTTACTTCGATTGACTGGGCCGATTCGCAAGCATAATGCCTTCTACGGCTCAATGGGGAGCTCAGCATGCAACTACATCGATTGCCGAGATATTGCGGATGTCGCCGCAGAAGTGCTGACGAATCACAAGAAAGCAGGACGCATCTATACACTCACTGGTTCAGAAGTGTTCAATTACGAACAGATTGCGGCCAAATTCACAGCAATGCTCGGTCGTCCTATTACGTATATCAACATGGATTCGAACACACAGCGCCGTTCCTTAATGGAACAAGATCATATGCCGCTATGGCTTGCGAATCACGTTGTAGAGATTCAAGCCATGTCAGCGGTCATTCCGGAGCATCCTACAGATACAGTTGCTCGATTGCTTGGCCAAGCACCGAGAACGCTCGATAACTTTCTCGAAGAACATATCGGCCTATTCCAGTAGTAGTAGATGCATTTCGCCGCTTTTGATTTCTTACTTATACCAGTTGTAATATTTTCAATATAATTCATAAATATTGATCGATTAACATAATCTTCGCATGAACATAAGTTTCCCTTAACATACGAGCCCCATAATAATGTTGAACGGAGAGGTACAATCCCCCGCATCACAAAATGAGGAGGCGAAGAAGAATGAATATGCTAACTGTGTTGAAACGCAAATGGTTCAAAGTTGTACTTGCTGCATTAATCGCACTACCCACGTTGTCCTTGGGAGCAGGGTCTAACGCTTATGCGGAGGGGCCAGCCGATCCGGCGCCGTATATCACGGCAAAGGGTACACCGAACGGCAAGAAAGTATTGTTCGATAACACTCATGGTCAAACGGCTGGCGCAGCAGACTGGGTAATTGATGGCGGCTTCTCAGATTTCGCTAACGGCATTGCAGACAAAGGCTATGAGGTTAAGGAATTGCGCAAGTCGACGCCAATCACTTATGATGATCTGAAAGATTATCAAGTGTTTGTTATTGGCGAGGCCAACATTCCGTATAAGACATCCGAGCAAGCAGCAATGTTGCAGTATGTCAACAGTGGGGGCAGCATCTTCTTCATCGCAGACCATTACAATGCGGATCGCAACAAGAACCGCTGGGACGCTTCTGAAGCATTTAACGGTTACCGCCGTGGAGCATGGAGCAACCCAGCACAAGGGATGAGCACAGAGGAGGCCAACTCAGCTGCTATGCAGGATGTTGCAAGCTCCGATTGGCTGTCCGACAACTTCGGTGTTCGTATTCGCTACAATGCACTCGGTGACATTAATGCTAACGTGATTGTCGATCCACAGCAAGCATTCGGCATTACGAATCAAGTAAGCAGTGTTGCCATGCATGCGGGTTCAACGGTTGCAATTACAAATCCGCAAATTGCGAAAGGCATCGTGTACTTGCCTGCGGTAAGCAGCAGCCAGAAATGGCCAAATGCAGTAGATCAAGGCGTATATAACGGAGGCGGTGTCGCAGAAGGGGCTTATGTATCTATCTCGAAGGTCGGGTTAGGGAAAGCCGCTGTCATTGGTGATTCCTCTCCAGTAGAAGATGCAACACCGAAATATTTGCGCGAAGAGAATGGACAGACGAAAAAAACATATGATGGCTACAAAGAGCAGGATGATGCCGCACTGCTCATGAACCTTATTGACTGGCTTGCCGAGCAGGAGTCATACACAAGCTTCACACAGGTGCCAGGACTGCAGCTTGACACACCAACTGCATTGCTGCCGTTCGAGACACCGCAGCTCAGTACAGAGCCGCAGCCTGAGCCGTGGGCAGCACCTGCAGCGGGCTACAAATGGTGGGACTCTTCCACATTCAAGAAAGGCTCATATGGCGCTCCAAGTGGGGGACAGAACCCATCTGGCAATCCTGCGATGACACATCCTGCAACGGTAACTGCAGCCACGCCATTCAATGTAACGATTACAGCAGGCGGATTAACGCCGAACAGCAGCATTACGCTTCAAATCGGCGTATACTTAACGGGCGGGCAGCAAGTCGGTCAAGTGCAGCAAGATAATGGCAGTTGGCCTACCGGATATGGCTATAATAGCTTCACACTTACAGCGGATAGCACTGGTACTGCCGTGAAGACAATCCAGGTGCGAACACAATCAGGCAAGAGCGGGGCAGCCAGCATTCGTCTCCGCAAGGATAGCAGCAATGTATATCAGACTAATCCAATTACAATTGCACCTTAAGCTATAAATGTCATGAATTGTCTGACATAGCTAGATCGTATAGAGAAGTCCCGGCGGGGTTGCCAGGGCTTCTCTATCCTTTCTTTCGAAAGACACCAGCCAAGATAGGATAGATGCTTCCAACACAGATGAGGAGAATCCATATGAGCAATGAAACAGCAGTACCTCTTCACGAAAACAGTGATTCCTGCATAGTAGCCATCATACATACAAGTGACATTCACGGAACCGTTATGCCTTATCGTTATGCGGATCAGCAGCATATTGAAGCAGGGTTAGCCAGAATGGCGACCGCTATTGACACTCTGCGCCATCAGTATAAGGAATCTGTACTGATCGACAATGGCGATCTGCTTCAAGGCACACCGCTAACCTATTATCATGCTCGCATACAACCAGAGCTGCCTAATCCAATGGTCGCCTGCATGAACCAGATCAAGGCGGATGCTGCCGTCATCGGGAACCATGAATTTAACTATGGGCTTCCCTATTTGAAGCAGGCGATTAAGGAGTCTCAATTTCCATGGCTCAGCGCAAATCTGCTTCGGGAAGAAGACGGAAAGCCTTACTTTGGCAAGCCCTATATTGTAAAGGAGTATGCGAATGGACTTAAGATCGGCATACTGGGCTTAACAACCCCGTATATTCCGAACTGGGAATTGCCGCAGCATATTGCAGGAATTTGCTTTGAAGACGCGGTTGATGAGGCGAAGCGCTGGGTGAACATTCTTCGAAATGAAGAGCAGGTTGATCTCGTTGTCGTATCCTATCACGGCGGTTTTGAGCGGGACATGCGTACTGGCGAATTGACAGAGGCAGATACAGGGGAAAATCAAGGCTATCGAATTTGCATGGACGTTCCCGGAATCGACATCTTGTTAACCGGTCATCAGCACCGAAAGATTGTAGATGAGCAAGTGAACGGGGTATGGATCGCGCAACCGAGCTCCCATGGGCAAGGAATCGGATTCATGGAGCTTAGCATGACCAAGCTTGAGGGGAAATGGGCACTAGAACAATGTCAATCTCAGTTCATTTCTGTAGAGGGAACAGTCCCGGACGAACGTATCTTGGAAGCGATCCATGACATCGAACAGAAGGCTCAACACTGGCTGGATCAACCGATTGGTACTATGGAAGGCAATATGTTGGTCGATGATCCGTCGCAAGTCCGGCTTGCAGACCATCCGTTGATCGCATTCATTAATCGGGTTCAAATGGAATACGGATGTGCCGAAATATCGAATACCGCTCTCTTCGATGATAGTGCGCCAGGATTCTATGGAGAGATTACGATGCGACAGGTGCTGGCCAACTATATGTATCCGAATACGCTAAGAGTCATTCGCGTCTCGGGTCAAGATATTAAGGACGCCTTGGAGCAATCTGCCTCTTATTTTGCATTATCGGAACAAGGGAATCACATACAGGTTAGTGAAGCATTCTTATATCCGAAGCCCCAGCATTATAATTATGATATGTGGTCAGGCATTGAATATGAGATTCAAGTCTCACGACCGATAGGACAGCGCGTTACTACGCTAACCGTTGGTGGCTCGCCAATTGAGATGAAAGCTGAATATGATGTGGCTATGAACAATTATCGAGCCGGGGGCGGGGGGAATTACGTCATGTTCGCCAATAAGCCAATTGTTCTTGATCTGCCGACAGATATGGCTGAATTAATCGTGGATTATATTAGGAAGCGGGGAACCATTACAGCCGAGTACAGTCATAATTGGAGAGTTGTCTTGTAGGATTTGGAGCAAAATACCATCTTTCAAATCCGAACAAAGGTTATGACTACGAACTAAGGGAGGCTGATTGAACAGCTTCCCTTGTTTTTTGGGATTCACTCACTTAGAAGCATTTCGCAACCGCACATTCGGATATTCGCCGACATGTAAAAGAAACAGCATGCACCCTATCGTCTCAGAATGACGATAGGGTGCATAAGCAGTATCTTGGAAGCATCCTAAAACAGCTAATGTGAAGAGTGCAGACCCACGGTCATTCTACCAATCCAAGATGTACATAAATAGGGAAGGAAACAACGCCATTTGGCTCTAGATGGTGATCGCGTTGATAACGCTTGAGGGCCTGCGTCGTGCTTGATCTGAACTTGCCGTCACACCTTCCTGTGTAATATCCTGCACTTTGCAGCCTCGACTGAATCAATTGCACATCTCCGCCAACATCACCTTCCGCTAAATCGCGTGGATTATGCCTCAAATCACCCAGTGCATGTCCCATAATCGTTACTTTCGTGCCAATCGGAATCATCTCATACAATTCAATAACATCTTTATTGCGCATACGAATACAACCATGACTCGCGTGACGTCCAATGGAATAGGGCTTATTGGTACCATGGATACCATAGTATCCCCATGTCACATTCAAGCCGAGCCAACGAGGGCCGAATGATGGCCCCCAGTTCTCCCCCTTAAATATGATACGGAATTCACCCGTGGGGGTTGGGGTAGCGGGATCACCAACTGCGATATGATAAGACTTGATTGTCTTGTTATGCTGTTGCACAACAAGGCGATGAAGGTGGGGGAAGATGATGATCGAGTAGTCATCTCGCTTCGATTCAACGGTATTCAAAGGTTTTGCTTCAACCATATTTGGCACGAGGGTGACCATTGCCAAAGGAATGGATATACTTAACAGCAATAGCCGAAAGAAAAGTACATTGGCATGTAAGTTCATTTATTTATGTCTCCATAAGGTTTTGCATTTCGGTGCGGATAGTTTCACCGATTTTGCGAAATTTATACAATTATAGCTGCATTCTCGGTATTTACAAGAAATTATCAAATGAACAATTCTTTTTAGAAAATATTTGATTGACCCTCTTTCCAATGGCATGTTTCAATGTGCTAGTAGATGAATTTGACAGGGAAGGGCGAGTCTGATGAATGATTGGTCACTTACACATCCTCAACTTAGAATTTGGTACATGGAGAATATGCAGCCGAATACAAGCTTAGGCATTATTTCAGTATCGTTGCGGCTGAAGTCGAAACAAGGCAATCTGGAGATTCCTTTCCTGCAGCAAGCTGTAAATGAGCTCTTAAGACGAAATGAAGTTCTGCGTCTTCGTATCGTAGAGAGGGACGGACAGGAGCCAAGACAATACATCAGCAAGTATCAAAGTTATGAGGTTCCAGTCATTGATGCTGTCGGTATTGACGTACAATCATGGGAGAAGGCGAGAGCTCAAGTGCCAATGCCGTGGAAGGATACCGATCTATTTGAGTTCATTCTGTTGCGGATTAATGCTACGGATTGTGTATTATACCAGCGTTTTCATCATTTCATTCACGATGGAATCTCCCAGCAGCTTATCATTGATGATATTCTTGCCTATTACAGTTGCCTTGTACAAGGTGCAACCTTGCCTGAGTCACATCGACCTTCCTACTTGCAGTTCATCGCTAGTGAGCTGGAGTACGAGCAATCTGAGCGCCGGGAGAAAGACCGACAATATTGGCTGCAGGAATTTGAAGCACATCCCTCTGACAGCGCACATACAATCTCGCCACTCCTACTGCATGATCCCACCTGTAAATCCGATCGTATAACTTATCCATTGTCTGCCTCCGTGCAAAAGCACGTATATCAATTCTGCGAAAAGCATCAAGTTAGTCCATTTACGTTATTCACTGCACTACTGGGCATTTATTTATACAAGTGGAATGGGAACCAAAATCAAATCATCGGCACGACATTAAGCAATCGAACGAATAGAGCAGAGAAAAACATGTTAGGTATGTTCGTCAGCACCGTGCCACTCCGCCTCCAGATAGAAGGGGAACAAGACAGGATCTCCTTCATTAAGCAAGTGAACAAAAAGCAATTCTCAGCTGCAAGGCATCAGAAATACCCATTCAATCAGCTTGTACAGGACATTCGCTCCAAAACAGGCGATAGTTCACCTCTCTTTCAAACATCCATTGAATACCGGGAGACGGATACATCGAATGAACACAGCAATGAGTACGTTCAATATGAATGGGAGCATATCCATTGTGGCTATGAGGAAAATGACTTCCTGCTTCGGGTACAGCGAGTCGCGGCGACAAACGAATTGTCCCTGCACTTTGATTATCAGATAACTAAGTTCAGTTCAGAAGAAATACAGCGACAGCTTGAACAGTATGTATATGTAATCGAGGAAGTGCTTGCACAGCCTGAACGCTCTATCGACTCAACCGAAATTTGCACGCCTGAGCAGCGTGCAGAGCTGATGACTTCCTTTCAGGCAGCTAAAACAAAAGAGTCCAATCCCACTCTCTTAGTCGTCCAAGCGTTCAATGAGCAGTGCGAACGAACTCCTGAAGCTATAGCCATTCGATGCGACCAGAAATCCATCACTTATCGAGAATTAAGTTACAGAGCCGACCGATTGAGTGCACATCTAAGGAATAAAAGTATCGGGCAGGACGATGTCGTAGGCATCCTGATGGAGCGATCTATCGATACTATTGTCAGCATGCTCGGGATATGGAGAGCTGGGGCGGCCTACATTCCGCTAGACCCTGCACTCCCTCATGAACGAATCTCATTTATGCTTACAGACAGTAGTGTCAAAGTCATCGTTACGCATCGAGGCCTAGAAAGGCGTTTCCAAATCGATAGAGCATATGAATGGTTGGATCTAGATAAATGCACCGCAGACAGCGACAAGCAAGAAAGTAGGATAGAAAGCAAGCTATTAAGTGACATTTCAAAAGATGACATTCAAGCCACTCACCCTGCTCCAAACAGCCTTGCATATATCATCTATACCTCCGGGTCGACCGGCAATCCGAAGGGGGTGATGATCGAGCATCAATCATTCGGCAGCACTCTGCATTATCGGAACCAAGAATACAAGACAAGGGTAGGAGACACCGTGCTCCCGTTGATTTCCTTCGCGTTCGATGGTTTTGTGGCGACGTGCTGGTCACCGCTTATTATGGGAGCGACAGTTGTGCTGGCAGTTGAGGAGGCGATGAAAGACTTCTATGCCCTACGTAACTTGATTATACAAGAGAAGGTCTATCATATTATTTCCACACCAAGCCTATATGGGTCTTTACTCACTGGATTATCAACAGAAGATATGTCGAGTCTTCGGATTGTTACCTTAGCAGGCGAGCGGGTCAGTGATGCGGTGATAGAGAGAAGCAAGCAGCTTCAGTCCGACACTGAAATTGTAATTGAATACGGCCCTTCCGAGAACAGCGTTGTCACGTCGATCAAGAAAGACGCGCAAGCGGGAGGAGCCTATAGCATTGGCAGACCGTTAGCGAATAGCTTCGTATATATCGTGAATGAGCATCTTCAGCTGCAGCCAATTGGGGCACAAGGACAGCTATGTATCACCGGAATAGGACTTGCTCGCGGATATCTCAATCTACCGGAGCAATCAGAGCAGCGCTTCATAGCGAACCCCTTCTTCGACTCGGATGGATGGAAGCGAATGTGCTTGACCGGTGATTATGCCAGATGGCTTCCTAACGGGGAACTCGAATTCATTGGTCGAACAGACGACCAAGTGAAAATTCGTGGTTATCGAATTGAAATTGGTGAAATTGAATCGCAGCTGCAGCGCTTGCCAGGCATTCAAGAAGCTGCCGTGCTTATGATCAAGCAAGATACTTCCGACTCGACGCTATCTGCCTATATTGTCACGGATCAAGAACTCGTGATCTCAGACATTCGCACTCAGCTTCTGAATCAGCTTCCTAGCTATATGGTTCCTGCACACTTCATGAAGATTGACAGCATGCCGCTAACACACAATGGCAAGATTGACCGCAATGCACTGCTTCACATGACCGCACTGTCTTCTGGCAATCAACCGTATATTGCGCCTGTTACCGAACGTGAGCAGCTGCTGGCGGAGCTGTGGGCAGAGACGCTAAATAGGCACTCAATCGGATTACACCACAGCTTCTGGGAGCTCGGCGGCGATTCCATCAAAGCGCTTCAACTCATGGGACGATTGCATCAATACGGATATACCTTGCCAGTAAAGGAACTTCATTTATACCCAACGTTGGGTGAGGCAGCCGCCCGCATGAGATCTACAGATAAGCGCACTCAGAACGAGATCATAACTGGAGTCGTTCCATTCACACCTATACAACAGTGGTTCTGGGAGCAGCGGTTCGCGAACCCGCATCATTGGAATCAGTCATTCGTCCTATTCAGTAAGACGAGATTTGTGCAAGAGCACATCGAACATGTATTTGACCATCTTGTTCTTCACCATGATGCATTGCGAATGACCTACCGCTCAGATGGAAAGTCGATCGTTCAGACCATCCGCCAGCCGGATGAAGGGCCCTTCTATCATTTCGTATCATACGATCTAGAAGATGCTGACCATCCTGAGCGAGAAATGGAACAGATTGCAACTCAACTGCAGCAGAGTATTAATCTCTACAAGGGCCCAATTGTCAAGCTTGGTCTATTCCGTACGAAGGGTGGGGATCACCTGTTGCTCACGATTCATCATCTGATTGTAGACGGATATGCTTGGCGTGTGCTCCTCGAAGATTTTGCTGATGGATACGATCAGCTTGTGAACGGACATCCACTGCGTGTTAGGCCAAAGTCAACTTCTCTGAAGCAGTGGGCAGAGAGACTACACACCTATGCTCAGCAGGATGAGGTTATTCAGGAACTTCCTTATTGGCTTGCGCTTGAACAATATTCTGGAGATCCATTACCGCTCGGTATACGCAGCGATGTGCAAGCTGCCGATCTTGGCGTATGGAGCGATAATGGCATGATTGCGGTTGAATTCTCTTCGGAAGCAACCGACACACTGCTTCGGAGCAATAATACGTCAGCAAGCCCGGAAGCATATGACCTCATGCTAACTGCGTTCGGAATGGCGCTTGCGGATTGGAGTGGAGGACGCACATTTCGCTTGGATGTTGAAGGCCATGGAAGAGAAGCAATCGGGGAAGAGATCGAGGTGTCGCGTACGATCGGCTGGTTCATGACGATGTATCCGATCATTCTCGATATGTCACGAGCCGATTCCCTTCCCGCAGCTGTCGAACAGACTCGGCAAATGCTGCGCAGCATTCCGAACAAGGGAATGAATTATGGGGTACTGAAGTATTTGACCAAGCATGAGTCAGCAAGCGGTACAGCAATTTTGGAGAGGAAGGCAAATATAAATTTCAATTATATGGGTCAATTCGGTAACGAGCTGAAAAATGAAAATTTTACGTTCTCAGCGATGCCGCCAGGTGATACGATAGGACTGGACAATGGACGAATGTATCAATTAGAGGCGGTTGCCATGATTGTAGCAGGGCAGCTTGTCGTTCGGTTCGTGTACAACACACGGGACTATGAGCATTCCAATATTCAGGTGCTCGTCAATCGATATAAGGCCCGTCTCGAAGCATTGCTTGAATTACACAAGCACGGATATGCATCAGGGCCGAGTTCCAGTCTAACCGTCTAAGCGTAACAGAGACCGATGCTGCTTCGACTATATCGGTATCTTCATCCGAATAAGTAGGAATGAGATAGCCTGAGTCATCACAAGTAAGATGGGAAAGTCCTCCTATTTTCCATTGAATGTGACGCAATCCACAATTAAATCGGATAGTCATGAAAAAAAGGTCGAGAGCAGGGCGCCATATTACCCTGAACTCGACCTTTGTCTTATTAGATAGGATCCCGCAGAAGGTAAGCTAACGAATTGGACAGCCTCATTCCGTGGTTATCGTCATATTACTCAGTACGATCCTGTTGCCGCTGCTCCGTTTTGACTGCGCCAATCGTACTTCCTGCTGCAATCCGTATCAATTTCGCCTTAGATACTCCAATTTGTTGTGAAGTATAGATACCGGTATGACCTGAAAATAAATAGCTGATTAAGCAGGCGATAAACATATAAATGGCGCCCTCAGAACCGAACAATTCAATTCCCATCAGGAAGCAGGCGATCGGTGTGTTCGTTGCTCCACAAAATACGGCAATAAATCCGAGTGCAGCCAAGAAGGGGGCATACAACTGCAAGATGCCCGACAATGCATTGCCTAATGTAGCTCCGATGGCAAATAACGGCGTGACCTCACCGCCCTGAAAGCCTGCACCCAACGTAAAGGAAGTGAAAATGAGCTTCCCAAGAAAGGCAAATGGAGATACGTCCTCCGTAAATGAGTTCTGAATAAGCGGAATTCCTAAGCCAAGATAATCGCGTGATCCGACGATATACACAAATGCGATAATAACAAGTCCGCCTACTGCACTTTTGAGCATCGGATTTGCGAATAGCTTGGCGTACCCTTTTTTCAAATAGTGGGTCAGTTGACTGAACAGCCGGCTCGTAAGTCCGAACAAGATGGAGGCCAGCACAACCTTTCCCAGTACAAGCAGCGATAACTCCGGAAATTCATTGACGACGTAATGGACATGTGATACTCCCCATACTGACGAGGTGACAATATTCCCGACAAAGCTCGCTACGAATGCTGGAACCAAGGCCTCGTGACGGATGAGTCCGATGGCCAGCACCTCAAGTCCAAATACTGTACCCGCAAGCGGGGTGCCGAATATAGAACCGAACCCACCACTAATGCCGCAGATGAGAAGAATTCTACGATCAGTGTGATCGACTCGCAGCATTTTGCCAAGCCATTCGGATAAGCTGCCGCCCATCTGGACTGCCGTCCCTTCACGGCCTGCGGAGCCGCCGAACAGATGCGTAATGAGCGTACCGAACAAGACTAGGGGCGCCATACGCAGTGGAATCGCTTCTTTGCCATCATGAATCTGTTCAATAATAAGATTATTGCCTTTCGCGCTGTTCTTACCGAATTTCAAATACATGTAACTGACCACAGCACCGCCCAGCGGCAACAGGTACAACAACCAAGGATGCTCGATTCTCGTCCCCGTAACATAGTCCAAGCTGATGAGAAATATCGCAGAAGCAGAACCAGTCAATAGCCCAACGATACTCCCAAGTACAATCCACTTTAATAAAGAAGCCATAATAGCGGCGTATGTAGATTTCTGTAAGACAGGTACGAGCAACCCTCTCCATTTCTTCACAACATCTCATCATCCTTTCTGTCTTTACCATTCTGGACAAAAAAACAGACTCCTACCAGGGAAGTTATTCTCTGGTAGGAGTCATTAGCCTAGACGGCGGTTATGGCGAACTCCATCGCCTATTCAACTTAATATAGATGTATTTTATTTCATTTCATCCGCATAGTCAATTCTAATCCGAAGTAAGACGCGCTTAAAACCTAATTCTCCGTACAGCAATTGCGGTAAGCCTGTCGAAATCATAACGAACAAGCGGTTGCCGGGATACATCGTAAATACGGATGCAGTCTCATTCGGCATTGCACCGCCCGTTCCGCCTGTGAAGGACATATTAAGGAGCGATCAGCTTCGTACATTGCACAAGAGCTCCTTACAATGATGATGAGCTACTTGCATTGAAAAATTTTTCCCAATTCGTTTAAAAAAATGCTCAACGACGATAATTGAAATAGATTGATCACAAATATCCACAATATAGGAAATGGAGGATTACGACATATTTTAGCTAGTTTAGGGATCCTCATTATTGCAGCCACCATTATTATCATGGAATACCCAGCATTGTCGAAGAGCGGAAGTAAACAAGAAGCTGTCGCATTCGGTACACTGCTTACACTCGGCACAGTACTTGGCATCGCTCTGGCATTTCATGTTAAGGTACCAAGTCCGCTGGACATGGTTGCAACCATCTATAAACCAATTACACGCCTGATTTCAACATTCTTGAAGGGATGAACGAGAGGAGCAATCATGATGGGAAAAGGGGAACAGAATAATATCAGCGTTCGTCAGTTTACAATTCTCGTCTTCTTATATTCCGTTGGAACTGCGATTTTAGTTATCCCTTCAAGCTTGGCAGAAGAGGTGAAGCAGGATGCATGGATTGCTTCAATTATTAGCATTGGAATAAGCATGCTTCTTGTGAAGCTGTATAGCATCGTCGCACAGCATCATCCGAGAATGACACTCGTTGAAATGATTGAGAAGCGCTTAGGAAAATGGATTGGGACAGCTATTTCGTGGTTCTTCGTTTTCTTTGCATTAATTACTTCATCGGAGCTGCTAAACTATATGGGCTTCTTCATGACAACTCAGATATTGCCCAATACTCCTATGATCGCTACGAATATCATATTCGCATTCATCGTTGTTATGGGCGTGCGCTTAGGCTTAGAGGTGCTTGCAAGATCTGCAGAGATTGTATTTCCATACTTCATACTCTTGCTCCTCATTCTATTGTTATGCATTGCGCCACAGATCGATATACATAAGATTCAGCCTATCTTCGAGTCGAGTATGAAGCCGATGATCCGTGCGACATTATTGTTCAGCAGTATATACTTGTTTCCAGCTGTCGTCTTCTTAATGATCTATCCGTCATCCACTCCAGAAGTGAGCAAAGCAACAAAAGCGTTCTATATCGGAGTGCTTCTAGCCGGTATTGTGTTGACAATCATTATCGCCTGTACGATCCTGGTTCTCGGAGCAGAGACAACTTCACGGCAATTATATCCGAGCTATGCGCTGGCAAAAAGAATTATGGTAGGTACTTTTTTTCAGCATGTCGAAGTAGTTGTAGCTGTCATGTGGTTCATTACCATTTACTTCAAAATGTCGATGTATTTTTACGTCTCGTGTGTAGGTCTGTCACAGACATTGCGACTGCACGATTACCGCATCCTTGTGTATCCGTTAGGTCTTCTATTAGTCATCTTCTCCATAATTGTTCATCCGAGCTCGGTGCACTACAGCGATTATAACAAGACAACCTGGATTCCGTTCGTTGCTACCTTCGGAATCTTAGTCCCGCTTCTGCTGCTCGCTGTTTCTATTCGATACAAGCGGGCACAATCGAGAGAGGAATCATGTCATCAAGAGGGGAGTAAGGAGTAGGCAATACGGATACGGTCATGTTCTGTGGTGCGCCATTGCCATCATGTTCTCACACAAAGCAGTCTAACATCCGACTTTACATTGGTGGAATGATTTGTTATTATCTATCCCAATAAAAGAAACGCGATGATGAGAAGAGTAAGGAAATATGCCCATATACAGAGAGCTCCTGCAGCTGAGAAGGAGCAATGAGCCATTTCCCGAACCAAGCCTCTGAGCAGCATGCCGGATCCGTTCAACCGTGGGATGGCATGACGGGAGCTCCCGTTACAGAGCTAGAGTATAAGCATGCTTCTTATGCCGTACTTGATGAGATTAATATGGCGACATATTAATGAACCCGGGGTGGTACCACGATAACTTCGTCCCCAAGACTTAACGTCTTGGAGGTGAGGTTTTTTTATTGCGTTTTTTAGATATGTGTTAACACTCGATTCACCCCACAAGTTCATGAGGAGGCGTCACCATGAATCAAGATACTGCCTATTCAACTGACCATTATTTATACAGACTCATACATGAGGAACAGGAAGCTTCGCCGTTCAGTCGAAGCATGTGCACGCGGTTCCCCCCAGAGCCGAATGGCTATCTCCACATTGGGAGCGCCTATGCCATCCACACAAGCTATATGCTTGCGAAGCAGTATGGAGGCTCATTTCATCTGCGATTCGACGACACGAATCCTCTGAAGGAGGACATCCATTATGTTCACTCCATCATTGAGGATATGAAATGGCTTGGATATGACCCCGATTATATTTATTATGGATCGGACTATTCGGAGCAGATTTACCAAGCAGCTGTGACCTTAATTAGAAAAGGGAAGGCCTATGTCTGCGATCTTGCGCCAGACGAAGTAGCGAAATATCGGGGGACGTTGACAGAGCCTGGCCGAAATAGCCCTTATCGCAGCCGCACGATACAAGAGAACTTAGAGCTATTTACTAACATGAGACAAGGAGTCTTTCCTACCGCATCTAAAGTGCTTCGCGCCAAGATCGATATGAGCTCGCCGAACATGAATTTGCGGGATCCGGTTTTATATCGAATTATTCATGCTGCGCACTATCGAACCAAGGATAACTGGTGTATATACCCAATGTATGATTTTGCCCATCCGATTCAAGACGCCATCGAAGGCATCACGTACTCGTTATGCTCGCTTGAATTCAAAGACCATCGTCCGCTGTACGAGTGGGTTCTCCGCGAACTCGAAGTTCCAGAGCCTCCAAGGCAGCGCGAATTCGGACGATTGAATCTTACGGGTGTCGTAACAAGCAAGCGTTACTTACGTCAGTTAGTCGAGGAGAGACTCGTTGAGGGCTGGGACGATCCAAGATTGCCAACGATTCGGGGCCTTCGTAGAAGAGGGTACACGTCAGAGAGTATACGCGCATTCATCGAAGAGATCGGCAGTATTCGGACGGAGAGCACCGCGAATATCTCGCTGCTGGATCATTACGCAAGACAGGATCTTCAAGACCGAACTAGCGGCATCATGGCAGTACTGCACCCGTTAAAGGTTGTCATAACAAACTATCCTGAGGATAAGGTAGAATGGCTGCAATTGGAGAACAATCCTCATAATGAGCAGCTGGGCCAACGGGATGTTCCCTTTTCGAGAACCATTTATATCGAGCGAGATGATTTTCTGGAGCAGCCACCAAGCCAGTTCCACCGGCTACGTCCAAATGGCGAGGTTCGATTGAAGGGTGCTTATTTTATCCGGTGTGATGAAGTAATCAAAGATCCAGCAACCGACGAAATTACAGAACTTCGATGCACATATGATCCGGTCACGAAGAGCGGCACAGGCTTTACTGGACGGAAAGTGAAGGGAACCATTCACTGGGTGTCAGCTGCTCATGCGGTGGAGGCCGTCGTTCATTTGTACGAAAACCTCTTGCTAGATGAGTCTGTGCCGAAGGATAACGACATCATCTGGACTGACCGAATCTGCCCAGACTCACATACTCGTATCTCAAACGTTATGTTGGAGCCTTGGGCAGCACAAGCTCTAACAGAACAGCGATTCCAGTTTATCAGACATGGTTATTTTGCCAGGGAGCAAGGTAGGGAGGGCACACATCTCGAATTTCATCGGATCGTACCGTTGAAGGATTCCTGGGTCAAGAAATAAGCTCTGTATGGTGCGAATCATTTGGATGCCACTTATGCTGTATAATCTGCTTGTCGTTTCATTGCTGTGAAGACGTTTGTTGTTGAAGTATTGGCGAAATAACATGATAGATCTTTGCTTTTCTGCAAAATGTATCATTTTCTTTGGAGAATATGAACGAAAATGGAGAAAGAGCTCTCTCGAAGGAACACATTCGGGAGAGCTTATTTTATTGCTGTGATTCATCCAGACTGTACTGTTTGGAGATCAGTATGGCTTTTCTTTGGCCGCTGGAACAATTGCTTCAAGCTGTCGTAATTGATAAAGGCTGTGCCGACAATAATGATTACTGCACCAGCAGCCGATACCCATGTGATCCTCTCCCCATAGAACAGTACGCCAACTACGAGCGCGAGCATCGGAGATACGTACAGCCAAGTAGAAGCAAATATTGGCGTCGTCTTGGCGACAAGCCAATAGAACAGGCTATGCCCAATCATCGAACCAATCACAATTAAATAAAGCAATGAGCCAAGTGCGCGACCAGATAGCATACTCCCAAAGTCCCAATCCTCCGTAAATGCGGATAGAGTAAGCAGTAGAGCTCCTCCATATATCATCTGAACCGCATTAAGTGCAAATGGTGACGTAGTTGCAAAGCGCTTTGCAACCCGTTTGGAGTAAATTGCACCCCCTGCATAGAACAATTGACCTAAGATTATAACGATGCTGCCGACAATAACCCATACGCTTGCCGATACTGAGATCCCAGGTACTAGCATAAGAACAACTCCTAGGAATCCTATGACACAACCTAGTAAAGCGTGAATGGTGGGTTTGTGGCGCATGAAGATCATCTGCAGCACAAGTACTAGAATAGGCGCTGTAGCTGACAGAATCGCTGCGATCCCCGAAGCAACAAATTGTTCTCCCCAATATAGAGCAGCAAAAGTTCCGAACGTAAGACCTATCCCTGTAAGGAGCGAATCTTTGTGCAATAACAAGGACAGGCTTGCTTTCTTCCTCCATAGCATCCAACTGAACAATAGGATTCCAGCAATGAAAAATCGAAGCCCCCCTGACAGGAAAGGCGGGGCAGAGGCGTCCACACCAATTTTCACCGCTAGGAAGGTTGTGCTGAAGATAAGACAAACGAGCACATAATTGAAGATAACCATGGTTCCTCCTCCTTTTGGATTGATCATACACGCTGTGAGATAGGACAGATTACTACAAATAGAACAGATTACTTCGATACGTTAATCAATGGAAGGAAGATAAGATCATGTCCATACGATGAGAGCAAGTGTAATAACGATCAGTATCCACCTTACTATCGTTTCATTGGATGTAAACACGATGTTGGTTTCCAGCCTAATTATAGGAGTACACGTCTGTAATGACGCGTAGAAACGGAACATACTTTATGTCTTTACCTTGCGTTGTTTACCCAATCATTTCTTTCATATGTTCATATAATTATAGGGTAATTGAAAATACAACTTGCGGGAGGGATTTCATTTGTCACAATCTAATATCCCTAATATTACTCCTATTATTTCTGTAACTAGAGACGATGCAAT
Organism: Paenibacillus sp. NAIST15-1; assembly: GCF_001894745.1. Taxonomy (GTDB): domain Bacteria; phylum Bacillota; class Bacilli; order Paenibacillales; family Paenibacillaceae; genus Paenibacillus_B; species Paenibacillus_B suaedae. The sequence goes on along the minus strand of NZ_BBYF01000005.1, from coordinate 364,851 downwards.
CAATTTATTGTTATCTTCTATTGCTTTGGAAGAGCTCGGATTAAGCCACATTATTAATGCTGAAGGTGAAAAAATTCAGTTTGCTTTAGGTACTTTACCAGGTGTTACTTCTCCACCTGCTACAATTAGCGACATTTTACTTGTAAACCAAAGTGTAAGAGATACAATTCAAGACTTAACCAAAAAAGAATTTCTTCTGCAGAATAAACTAGATAGCATCTTGTCTACACCGATATCTGTAGGTCCAACAGGGCCGACAGGCCCTACCGGCCCTAGTACTGGCGTTACTGGTACTACAGGCGCAACAGGCGCTACGGGGGCTGCTGGTGTTACAGGCGCAACAGGCGCTACGGGGGCTGCTGGTGTTACAGGCGCAACAGGTGCTACTGGCGGTGCTGGCGCAACAGGTGCTACTGGAACTACAGGTGTAACAGGTGCTATCGGCGCTACTGGAGCTACAGGCACTACAGGTGCTACTGGCGTAACTGGAGTTCCTGGTACAGGAGCCATTATCCCATTTGCTTCCGGTGTACCTGTACTATTGACCACGCTCGCAGGCGGATTGGTAGGAACAGGCGGACTGATTGGATTTGGAAACTCTGCGCCGACCGTAAGCGCATTAGGTGCAACGATTGATCTTACAGGAGCAGCAGGTCTGCTTCTGAACATGGCATTCTCGATGCCGCGTAATGGCATAATTACGTCTATTTCTGCTTACTTCAGTACGACAATAGCCCTTAGTCTAATTGGAGCAACTGCAACGATACAGGCACAATTATGGGAATCAACTACACCGAACAACACATTCACTCCAATTCCAGGAGCTATCGTTACACTAGCACCATCACTTTCTGGAATCGTAGCAATTGGTACTATTTCTCATGGAGCAACAACGGGGTTGTCAATACCTGTAACAACAGAGACTCGTTTGTTAATGGTCTTCTCGGTTACAACAACAGGTCTGACATTGGGTACTACGGTTGCAGGGTATGCAAGCGCTGGTGTAGCAATTACGTAATCACTATCATTAGGACGAAATAATTAATATCACGCATTGAATCGGCAGTAATACACTTTTCATAGAAAGGCGTGGAAGCTGCCGATTCTTTGCTTTGTTCATATGAATAATTTCAAGTCCGATCAATGGTTCACATTTCTTCTGCTATATTCTTGCAAAGGCAATCTGCATGCTCTTCTAAGTTAGATAACATGACAGAATCTATCAGTTAATTCATAATCGAATTGTATAGAATCTTTCAGAACCTACATATGGAACAGGAGCAAGAGTTAAAATATTGTTGGCTTCCTCAACCGCAATTATTTCTCTCCCGGGATCAAGAAAAATCCGTTTACCGGCATAATCAATCCGTTTTGCGGTAGCAGGATCAATCCTTTTTCTTATACCATCTAGAGGGAATCATCCGAAGAAGATGTAGGGGAGAGGAGGGCCATTCAAGATGGCTAGAATTCGATTTAGCGTATTTTTCAGTGTATTTGTCTCGATGGTAGCGTTAATGATCATTGCGCCGGTCATGCCGCCGCTCATTCGTGAATTGGGATTAAGTGAGGTGCATTCAGGCATCATCATTTCATTAGGCTCTGTCGCCATGGCCATTATGGCTCCTGTATGGGGACGACTCAGTGATCTCAAAGGGAGAAAGCCGGTTATCTTAATGGGCTTCATCGGAATGTTCGTCAGTTATGTCATTTTCACTGCAACGATGTATGCCGGATTACATGGAGCAATAGAAGGGGGGCTGCTCCTTGGACTTCTAATCGCTGCACGAGCCATGGTTGGCATGTTCATTCCAGCTGTACCTTCATCCGCACAGGCGTATATGGCTGACGTAACCGATGAAAAGGGGCGTTCTTCAGGCATGGCCCTTATAGGGGCAGCAAACGGGCTTGGGCTTGTGCTCGGTCCTGCAATTGCCGCTGTATTCGCATTTATTGGGCTGATATGGCCTCTGTATATTGGGGCATTACTACCGATTATCGCATTCTTTGTCGTGCTCATGTTAGTTCCTACTCATAAGCAGTTGAATCACACCAAGCCGCCCAAAGTGAGTCCGTTCCAGAGAGGGATTCCCCTTAACTTACTAGCCGGGATGATTACCATGCTCAGTATCATTACGCTGCAGGTAGTTGGCGGCTTCTATTTTCAAGACCAGCTTGCACTCACTACGCAAGAAACTGCCCGCATGGTATCCATGGGATTAATGCTGACAGGATTCGCAATGATTTTGACGCAGGGCATTCAAATGAAGACATCGAAGCTGCATCCCAAGCAGCTGCTGCTCATCGGATCGCTGCTCCTTCTATGCAGTATCGCACTGTTCTTGTTTATTAATAGCTTACTCAGCTACTATATCGCGTTCTCCCTGTTCGGAGTAGGGGCAGGATTGTTGATGCCCGGCTTCATGACAGGCGCATCGCTTGCGGTATCCAGTGAACAACAGGGAGGGGTTGCAGGACTGATTGCGGCCGTACAAGGAATTTCTGCGGTAATTGCACCTATTCTAAGCACGATGCTGTATCGGCTGGATAAGCATGTTCCATTTGCAATCATGGGTGTACTCGTTCTTATATTGAGCATTACTATGGTTGCTGTACTGAATAAGACGGCCATAAGCAATTCAGCTATCGAGAAATAAAATAAGACTCTAACCGTAGACTAATAAGCATCTAAAAATAACAAGAACGGCAAGAAGACAAGTGAAATGGTAAAAAGAGATTTTTTATTTTCATTCATTGATAATGATAATCATTTGCTTTAATATGGAGATATATACATGGATTTGCTCGATTTGGACTAACATTGGGGGACGGCACATCAGGATCGTCACATCTAAGCCTGCCAGGCTTCATAGGAATATACCGACACTGGATTGCTTTGTTCATGTACCATACAGAAACTTATATAGACATGGAGTGGAGGAGAAGGTCTTGAAACTGCACATCGATTCCCGCGACTTAAACGATACATTCGGAGATTTCATAGATATCACTCCTTCACTTCGGCCAAATGACCAGAAGCGCATCTATTCCATTCTGGCACCCAGCGGAACAGGGCATCTACAGCGATTTCTCTTAAGAAAAGGGCTAGAAATCAATTTTTTCGACGCAGAATTTCATCGTCCGGTAACGATGGACGTCGATATCCATTATCCGCATCTTGAAATTTCATATACGACTTCAGGCAGCGGCAGCTGGTCAGCATCATCGCAAGAATATGCAATGACCCCGGGGATGTCCTCGCTCATCTATGTCAAGGAAGCCAACATGATTGCGCAGCTGCACCCTAATGAACGGATGCAGCATATGGAGCTCCGGATTGATCTCAGGTATTTCGACAACGATCTTCCTGAGCTTGAACGATTGACTCGCAGCTCCGTCTTCTGTAAGCAAACGGCTGGCTCAGCCCAGATCTCATTGCTTGTAGAACAGATGAAGCAGTGCCCTTACCAAGGCGCGCTCCAAAAGCTATATTTGGAAGGAAAAGCGCTTGAGCTGCTGGCGCTTCATTTAGATGGCTTGGAAGAGAAGGGGCAAGCGCAACAGACCACTTCCAAGCTGACTGCCGAAGACATTCAATGTCTGTATGAAGCGAAGGATATCTTGACAAGAACGTGGAAGCAGCCGCCCAGCCTGCTTGGGCTTGCGCGCTTAACAGGACTTAATGATTATAAGTTGAAGCTAGGTTTCAAGACATTATTCGGGACTACTGTATTTGGTTACGTACGGGAACTGCGCATGAATGAAGCAAGACGAGTGCTGGAACGAGGGGAAGCCAATGTAAGCCAGACGGCAATGATGGTTGGGTATCATAATGTCAGCCATTTTGCTTCTCTCTTCCGGAAAACCTATGGCTACAACCCAAGTGAATGCGGCCGATTGACCGCATCAACTTCACGGCATGAGCTGTACAAGATTTGAGTAGAATGCACTAGGGGTAGTGCTCGGATAATTATAGAAGGTTTTTAGGATTCATGTCTGAGATGCGTGCTTCAATACTGACTGGATCACGATTGCTGTAATTCCCTATGGTATGGTCGTACATGTGCTTAACTAGAACAGATTACTTCAAATAGAACAGATTGAAGATGAATGTAGTACAATATAAGTTCAGATAGGAAAGGGGCGTGCCGATGCGATCCAAGCAAATATATGATTACATATTGACGAATATTGAACGAGGAGAGTGGGGGGCTCATGATAAGCTCCCTTCGGTACGATCCCTTGCCGCTGAACTCGGCGTGAATCGATTGACCGTGTTCAAAGTCTACAAATTGTTGAAGCAGCACGGTGTGACCTATGTCAAGGAGAAATCCGGCTACTACGTAAGCCCATCGAAGTCAGCAGTTGAACTGGATTATTTCAATAGTAAGAACAGCTCAACAGCCATACAGTTAACAAGCAATCTGTCCGATATTCACCGAGTGGCGGCTAACTATAAATTTTCTCAAGCTATAATCGATCCGAATTTACTGCCTAATCTGTTCCTGTCGGAATACGTAAAGAAAGTATTCGATAAGTACCCCAAGCTCATGGGAAGCTATTCAACACCGCAAGGGGATGAGGAACTGCGTGATGTGCTGTGTCAATATTTCATGCGGCAATATCGAGTCGATCTGACTATTGACGAAATTCTGATCACAACGGGTGCACAGCAGGCGATTGATCTCCTAGCCAGAATCCTAATTAGACCGCTCGATGCCATTCTCGTAGAGCGGCCAACATACAGCGCTGCGATTGACATCTTCCGAGGGCATGGCGCCCGATTGATACCGGTGGAGTTCACGCCGGAGGGGTACGATTTGGAAGCGATAGAGAAGCTGATGAAGCAGCATCGTCCACGAATGTTCTATATGAACCCAACCTTCCATAATCCGACGGGTTATACGCTTCCTCCGTCCCAGCGCAAGCAACTTGTAGAATTGGCTGAGCGGTATCGTTGCATGCTTGTGGAAGATGATGCATTTCATGATATTTATTTCGATGAGGGGCCGCCGCAGCCTTTATTCATGTATGATACCTATGGATGGGTTGTCTATCTGCGAAGCTTCAGCAAGTACGTTGCTCCTGGTTTGCGCATTTGCGCGGTGTTCGCTCGCAAATCGATGATCGATCCGCTGATTACAGCCAAATCGCTTGCAGATAACGGAACACCACTCGTCACGCAAAAAATATTTCTTCATTATTATCAATCTGAACGGATGCAGCAGCACCTAGAGAAGTTGCGGATCGCGCTGCAAATTAGACGGGACGTAATGGAAGAGGAACTATCGGCAGCCCCCATTGATTGGAGATGGACAACGCCGCAAGGCGGATTGAACATATGGCTCCGTCTGCCAAGCAACATTTCCTGTGGCGCACTCCTGCACAACTGTTTCCAGCAATCTATTTCCTTTGTCCCTGGTCATATATGTGATCCGCTGAACGACATGCAATCTTGGATTCGTCTAAGCTATTCACTCATGAACGAGATCCAAATACGAGAGGGAATTCAGCAGCTAGCGCAAATCGCCCAGCGAGTAGCAATAACCGATTCACAACCGATGGTTAATCCGAAATAATCCGAATCCTGAAAGGGGAATGGAATAATGAAAAAATACATTATTTTCGGTGCAAGTAAGGGACTAGGTGATGCATTCGTAAAAGGTTTGCCCAAGCAAGGAGATCAAGTGTGGGTTGTCTCGCGTAATCGTCCGTCCAGCTTAGATCTGAAAGATGGGGTCAAGCGAATCTGGATTCAAGCTGACCTGTCGCAGCAGGAGGCTTCCTCCCGTATAGCGAATGCAGTTGCAGAAGATGTGATTGATGTAATCATATACAATGTAGGCATTTGGGAACAAGATGGTTTTGGGGACGATTACAATTTCGACAATGATGATCCTGCGGAAATTGCCAGAATCATTCAAGTCAACATTACATCAACAATAACATGTATCCAGTCGCTGCTTCCGAATATCCGCAAGTCAGAAGCAGGCAAGATCATCTTCATTGGTTCGACGGCTGGGCTAGATCATACGAACAATTCACAAGTTTCCTTCGTTGCGTCGAAGTTTGGACTGCGAGGAATAACGAATGCGCTGCGTGAGCATGTTCGCCAAGATCAGATAGCCGTTACCTGCATTAATCCAGGCGAGCTTGCTGCTGAAATTCCTTATGAAGAGGGCGCAGAAAAGGCACTCTCTGCCTATGACAGTACCCGCATCCCAGTACAAGATATCTTATCACTCGTCACATGCGTAATCGGATTATCCAAAGCAGCCTGTGTCAAAGAAATCAATATTCCTGCGATGCAGGATACGAATGCTTAATTTCGAATTTACTATCTAAAACCGTGCGATGCACGGTTTTTTGCTTTTCATACGCAGGATTCGAGTTACACCTAACTAATGGATTGACATTTGTAAAAAAAGGAATATACTCCTCTATAACAGGAGATGATCTGATGAATTTGAATACACCCAAGTTCTCTGCCGTCCCTCGCCGCAAACTGGTGGATCAAGTGCTTGAACAGCTGCACGATGCGCTTGACCACCACTATCGTCCTGGCGATCGCATGCCGACTGAGCCGGAGCTGATGGAGATGTTAGGCGTAGGACGTTCAACGATTCGTGAAGCCGTCAAGATTCTGGTGCATGCTGGAGTGCTGGAAGTGCGACAGGGGGATGGGACGTATGTTCGTTCACGCCCTTCTGATTCAGACTCGTTGGAACAGCGGCTGCTTAGAGCGGAGACTGTGCACATTACCGAAGTGAGAAGCATGATGGATGCTCAGGCAGCACGCTTGGCATCAGAGCGCCGCACGGATACGGAGCTTGAGCGAATGAAGCAGCTTCTTGAAGAACGAAAAAAGGCACTGGAGGTTGGCAATTACGCTGCCTATGTAGATTATGATGTGGAATTCCACTGTTCGATTGCAGAAGCGAGCCACAATCCTGTGCTGATTGATCTGTACCGTGCCTTCTGCAGCGCGCTTCGCGGTGAACTAAGCCACCTCATCGTCGACACGCAGCATTATGAAGACCGGTCGGAGCTGCATGATCAACTGCTGCAGGCGATTGCGAATAGAGACGCCGATACCGCCGTTCGCTTGTCGCTTGCCAATCTGGAGCCGCAAGGCAGCCGCAGAAGCAGCAAATAACTGCCGAACACATATGGGAGAGGAGGGATGTTATGGTTATTGATGTTCGCGATGTAACTTGGAGTAGGGATAACAAGATGATTCTGGAACAGGTCTCTTGGGAGGTTAAACAGGGAGAGCATTGGTGCTTGCTGGGCCTTAACGGCTCAGGGAAGACTACCTTGCTGAATATGATCAATGGCTACATCTGGCCGACCTCAGGCAGCGTATCCGTCCTCGGAAAGAAATTCGGCACATTCGATCTCCGCGAGTTGCGGAAGCAGATCGGTTGGGTAAGCACCTCGCTGCAGCAGAGACTCCATGGACACGAGACAGTTCAGAAGATCGTTCTTAGCGGAAAGTTCGCTTCAATCGGACTATACGATAACATCGAAGAGTCTGATGAGGACAAGGCATTAACCTTAATTAAGCTGCTCGGCTGCGAGCGACTGCTAGGCCGCACTTATGATACATTATCCCAGGGCGAGCGGCAGCGTGTGCTCATCGGGCGTGCGTTAATGGCTTCTCCGAAGCTTCTGATCCTCGATGAACCGTGCACGGGACTTGATATCTTCGCGCGTGATCAACTGCTCCACATGATTCAAGCGATTGCACGCGAGCCTGAAGCGCCAACACTCATCTATGTCACACATCATGTTGAAGAGATCATGCCCTGCTTCAACAAAACGCTGCTTATTAAACAGGGATCTGTATTTTCATCAGGCAATACAGCCGATCAGCTGACCTCGGCTCATCTGAGCGAATTTTTCGATTCGACTATCGAGGTGCGGCAAGAGCTGGGACAACGTTATTCCCTTCAATTGCTGTCAAATGAACCACATTATCATAAGTAATGACGGAAGCGGGCGAGAGTGCCCGCTTTAGCGAATCAACCTCCACCTCCTTAGCTATGTGCGATCCGGGAGACGACATCCTTATTTTCATACAAGCAGAGAAACTTGCTGTTCAGCATGTCTAATTAAAATGAAATTAGTAGAGCTGTCTAACGCTGCTTATTTGCAGCACAGACCATGCAATTTGCCATGAGGATACTCATATCCCCATGGTTTTTTTGTGGTGACTAGTATATTCCGGTTCAATATGGTAGAATTCGAACAATTTCTTGTTATTAAAATCATGAATCATGAAGGAAAATGGGGGACATCAGTATGCCACAACTTGAAACGAATAGATTATCATTAAGACCTCTGTACTTGAGCGATGCTGCGAGAATTGAACAATTAGCTGGAGATTATGATGTCGCCAAGACGACGTTGAATATTCCGTATCCATATCCGAGCGGAGCGGCCGAGCCATTTATCAACAGCATGCTGGAAGCTGAGGCGAAGGGTAAAGTAGTCATTTTCGCGATTTGCGAGAAATCATCTGAAGACTTAATCGGCATTATGAATATTAGCATCTCAGCAATGCATAACCGAGGAGAATTAGCATACTGGATTGGGAAGCCTTATTGGGGCAAAGGGTATGGCACCGAAGCAGCTCAAGCGCTTCTATCTTATGGGTTCGAAGAGCTAGGGCTTCATAAAATTTTCGCTGAAGCATACACCTCTAATCCTAGATCGTGGAGAATCATGGAGAAGATCGGCTTCGCTTATGAGGGAACACTGAAACAACATGTGTATCGATTCGGGCAGCATTACGATCTGGCATTCTATGGCATGTTAAGAGATGAATATAGACAAAGAACGAGCTAATTGGCTCGTTTTTTTGTTGCCAGATTTCACAGTTCTTATAAATAATCATGCCTTCTGTCACAAAAGAGCCGACTGAAATTGTTATATAGAGTAGAACAAGAGAGATTGGAATGGTGAATTCGTATGAATCATGTAGAGAGCAATCCTAATTCGAAAAACAAGTTCAGCTTGATCAAAAAAACCATCATTGTCACTTCCACTGCAGCACTGCTTGGCATTGGAGCATTCAGTTCCAGCATGCCAGCTACAGCAGCACTGAGGATAGATGGCTTCAATGAAAAGACGGCTATCAAGCAGGGGTACCTATACAAGCCTAATTTGAGTGTCAAGCATGATGTAATTACCCTAACTTTGACCGATGTTCGCTACGATGGAACGATATTATCCTTCGCATTGCGTCCGGAAGGAGCGAATCTTGATTTCCCCTTTACCATCAACCCGGAGAAAGAGAAACTCAAAGGTTACATCAAGTCAGAGTGTGAGGTGCTTGCCGATGGCAAACCCATCACCATAAGCAGCTCTGAGACCTTTGGAGCAAATAAGAGCTATCAATACTATGCAAAAGGGGTGAAGCTCCCTGACGAATTCGAGCTCTCGATTAAGGCCGGAGTGACGCATGTGAAGGAAACTTATGATTTCAAAGTGCCGGTGAAGTTGAAAAGCAAACCGCTCGTTGTGAAGCCAGATCGCGCATCCAAAACTTCCGGAAAATTCAGCTATACCGTTAAGCAGATTGTTCTGTCGCCGTTCTCTACACGGCTTATCCTGGACAGCGAAGGTTTGCCCCCTGCTTCAGCTGAGCAATCCGGGAAGTACCATGCAAGTCCAGTTTATTATGAGTTATTCGACAACAACGGCAACGAGATAGGGCCTGAAATGATTGGATTCTTCCATAAAATGCCGGAAACCAAATACCATATTGATAAATTCTACTATCCAACGGACGACAAGGCGACCTCCATCACGATTAAGCCATATACGTATACCATTAATAGCAAAAACTGGGCTATCCTCGAGGAGAAGGGGAGCAACGGGAAAATGACTCATAAGAAAACGTATTTGAAAGGCTTGGAGCTCACGATTCCAATCAAACGATAACACAAAAATGATTTCCAAATGTAGAAGGGATGATAGTTACAAATGAAGTCAATCAAAAAAACGGCAATCGCAATATCTGTGGCAGCACTGCTTGGAACGGGGGCACTCGGTTCGAATTTGCCCGCAGCAGCAGCGCCGAAACTAGACGGCATCAATGAAAAGACGGCTATCGAGCAGGGTTACCTGTACAAGCCTAATTTGAGTGTGAAGCATGACGGGATTACCTTGAAGCTGGAAGAAGTGAAGTACGACGGTTCTACATTATCCATCTTAGTCAAGCGAGAAGGAGCAAATCTGGACGGTACGGTATCCCCATATTTCAGCATGGAGGATCTAAAAGAAAATCCGAACAATGAATTTATCAAAAAAAATGCCGTCCCTGAGCAGGATCAGCTAAAGGGTTACATTAAGCTAAGCCCGAAGGTATTAGTTGATGGAGAGCCGATAAAATTGAACAGTGCCAGTTTCTCTGGTCCTCAGAATAATTTTTATTATGTCGCAAAAGGAGTCAAAGCGCCCGAGAAATTCGAGCTTACCATTAGGGCTGAAGTTACAAAAGTTAGTGAACCATTTGAGCTCAAGGTTCCGATCGAGTTGAAAAGCAAACCGCTCGTTATCAAGCCAGAAGCATCCAAAACGTCTGGGAAATTCAGCTATACCGTCAAGCAACTCGAACTGACGCCATTCTCGACCCGACTCATTCTAGACAGTCAAGGTTCAGTGCCTGCTTCTGCCGAGCAATCTGGGAAATACCATGCAAGCAAGGTCTACTATGAGCTTATGGATAACAAAGGGAAGGAAATAAATCAAGAAACGATCGGATTCTTTAATAAAAAACCGGAAACCAAATACCATGTTGATCAATTCTACTATCCGATTGACGACAAGACGACATCTATCACGATCAAGCCGTATACATACACGGTAAACAGCAAGGATTGGAGCATCCTCGGAGCAAAAAAGGGCAGTGAAGGAAAGAGAACCTATCTGAAGGATTTGCAAGTCACGATACCGATCAATCGATAATAAATAAAACACAAGGGGGGTTGCTCCAGAACCATGTTAGCATGGCTGGAACTGCCCTTTTTCCATGTGGTAACAAGTCGTCTGAGGCGCTTATTGTGCACATCTACGAATTTGTATCTACTATGTACAGTTATATTATGCTAACATGAAACGGTCGCTTATTTTACAGTGCATAGAATAAAAAATTCATTGAACGTGTCACAAAATAAACGGTTCAGATTGTTATATATAATAAGACAACAAGAAAGGAGTTGAGCACTTGCAATCTACCAGCCCCGGGGAGTCAGTAGTGCAGTCCGTTAATGTTGAAGAAATCGTAACGCGAGTACAAGCTGGTGATAAACAAGCTTACCGAACGATCCTACACAATTTCGAACGCCAAATGTATACATACTGCTACTATATTTTAAAAAATCATGCGGAAACGGAAGATGCTGTTCAAGAAATATTTATCCGTGCCTATGAAAATTTACATCAATATAATAGACAAGTTTCTTTTTCTGCATGGTTATATAAAGTTGCCTATCATCATCTGATTAATTTGAAGAAGAAGAAGAGCCGTTGGCTTAATCTGATTAAGCAGGTGGAGAAGGAGACAGAACAACAAGAGATTGCCTTTTCCCAGCATGAAACGATAGTAAGCGATCTCCTAACCTATCTCACTGCAGAAGAGAGGCATATTTTGCTCTTGAAGGCTGTGGAGCAATATACATTTGAAGAGATTAGTGAAATTATGGGCCTGAAATCAGCAACGCTGCGCAAGAAGTATGAAAGATTACGTGCAAAATTAATGGATCGAATTAGTGAAAAAGGAGAGAAGGCCCATGGGACATATGCAGCGCACGGAATACGCTGAGATGGACGGGATCGAACAAATGATTCGTCAATCCTCACCGCCTCCCATTCGACCCGATAAAATCATGGATCGAATCGAACAAATGGAGTGGACAAGCGCATCTCTATTCAATCGTAAGCCGAGTATACTAAAAAGAACCTTATTCGCTGCTTCTGCCGCAGTCATTCTCGGAGTAGGAATGGTCGGAGTTGGATATGTATCCCCAACGATGGCGGAAGCTTTGAAGAAAGTGCCGGTAATCGGACTGCTATTCTATGAGGCGAGCGAAGACGCGGTTCAGAAGGCGATTGAGCGCGGGATTATATCAACGCCAAACGTTAGCGTTACGCATGATGGAATTACGTTAAAGGTAACTGAAGTATTATTTGACGGGACTCGCTTGTCATTCCGTATCGAACGTGAGGGCAAAGATTTGCCTCAGTATCTGGCTTCTCCATATGTAGAAGGCTTTTCGAATGAGGAAAGAGTTGCGCTCTATAATAAATTCTACGAGACAAACAAAAGTATGGCGGAATCCTTCGGCACTCCTGATGAGAAACAGGAGAGAGGGTATATTCGAAGCCCAGAAGTTCTAATCAACGGTGAGCCTATCAAATCCTCTGGCCAACTCAGCAGCTATATGATGGATGATAAGCCGATGTATATGCTGGAATTTAGACATGTCGCAACCTTACCGGATGAATTTGAACTGACTGTGCGGACAAAAGTGACACAGGTTAAGGAAACGTATGAATTAAAAATTCCTGTGAAGGTTGAGAACAGAGCCATGATTTTGAAACCGAATGCAACCAAGTCCGACGGCAAGTTCTCGTATACCGTTAAGCAGCTTGATATCTCACCTGTATCCACTCGTATCGTACTGGACAGCAAGGGTCCAGTTCCGGCCTCTGCGGAACAAACGGGGGATTATCATGCAAGTAGAATGTACTATGAGATTGTGGATGATCAGGGACGTGTACTAAGACCATCCAAACTTATCTATACACCTGTTCTGCCAACAACCGAGTATCACCTCAACGATTGGTATGCGCCAGCAGGGATGAAATCGAAATCGATCACAATCAAGCCTTACAACTATACAATTAGCAACAAGAACTTTGAAATGAAACGAACCAATAAGAACGATTTTGGAGATCGAACATACTGGAAAAACCTTGAGATGACGATCGAAATTCCGCAATTCAAATAATAAATAGTCAGGGCCGACTCTGCGAACCATGAAATCATGGGGAAGAAGTTGGCCCTGTCTCATTTTTATATAGAGAGGTATTTCTCCCTACTTTATTGCAATTTATCCCTTATGATCCGTCCTTCTTTTCTAGATAATGATGGTGTAAGGCTGAGCCGCATGGAACATCAGTGCAGATGCTCATGGAGGTGTTGTCTCATATGTCTGGTGATGAAATAGGAGGGATAACCAAATCTGTTATCAACATTTTGCAAGCGCTATCATTATGGATTAAAGGAGGATGATTACGTATGTTACGTACAGGGAATACATCCCGCCGCAAATGGATGGTTGTCTTACATGCAGCTCTAGCATTGATGCTCCTGCAAGGTCTGGTACTCTGGGCGCCGCAAGCTCAAGCTGCCGTATCCAGCAAGACGATTGTAGGCTACTGGCACAACTTCGATAATGGTTCCGGGTTCATCAAGCTCCGTGACGTATCTCCTAAGTTCGATGTCATTAACGTCTCCTTCGCAGAGCCAACCTCTGGTGTCACGAATGGTACTATCGGCTTCACGCCTTACAATTATACGGATACCGACTTCAAGTCTGATGTCGCTTACTTACAGAGCCAAGGCAAGAAAGTCATCATCTCCATCGGGGGACAGAACGGGCAGGTGCAACTGCCGAACGCTGGAGCCCGAGATAATTTCGTCAATTCAGTCATTGCGATCATTGAGAAATACGGCTTCAACGGACTTGATGTGGACTTCGAAGGACACTCCCTCTATCTGAACGCTGGCGACAGTGACTTCAAAAATCCCACCACTCCAGTTATCGTCAACCTCATTGCAGCACTCCGTACGATTAATAACCACTTTGGAACCGATAACTTCTACCTGACCATGGCTCCTGAAACCTTCTTCGTTCAATTAGGCTATACCTTCTATGGGGGCAGCTGTATTAGCTGCGACAACCGCGCAGGCGCTTATTTGCCCGTCATCCATGCAACCCGCGATATTCTGGATTGGCTACAAGTGCAGAACTACAACTCAGGCCCGATTACAGGACTGGATGATCAGTATCACACGATGGGGAATGCTGACTTCCATGTGGCAATGGCCGACATGCTCTTGACCGGATTCCCTGTTGCCAAAAATCCAAACAACTTCTTCCCGGCACTGCGTCAGGATCAAGTTATGCTCGGATTGCCTGCAAATACGAATGCGGGGGGCGGGTTCACTACGGTTGCAGAAGTGCATAAAGCACTTGATGCGCTCATGAAAGGCGTACAGTTGTCCAGCTACAAGACACGAGGCAGTTCGACTGGATATCCGAACTTCCGTGGGTTGATGACATGGTCAGTGAACTGGGATAAATTCAATAACTTTGAATTCTCAAACAGTCATCGTGCTTATCTGGATGCATTAACTCCGCCTATTCCCGATACGGAACCTCCTTCCGTACCAACAAACGTAATCGTTACAGCTAAGACATCCACCAGTGTCAGTCTCAGCTGGACGGCCTCCACAGATAATGTTGGGGTGACCGGATATACCGTCTCCTATGGGACTCAATCTGTGAGCGTTTCGAATCCGAATGCTGTCATCTCGGGATTGACGCCAGATACGAATTATACCTTCACGATTTCTGCGAAGGATGCGAAGGGGAACCAATCCGCTGCAAGCGCACCGCTAACGGTGAAGACAGCTCCAACGGGATCAGGTGGAGATACAACACCTCCTACCTCCCCAGGTAATTTACAGGTAACAGGCAAATCTGCAACTTCAGTAACACTCAGCTGGTCGGCTTCTACGGATAACGTCGGCGTAACTGGCTATACCGTGTCTTATGGGACAAATGCAGTCAATGTGACAGCTACGTCCGCTTCTATTACGGGATTAACGCCAAATACAAACTACGTATTTACCGTAACTGCTAAGGATGCAGCCGGGAATGTTTCCACTGGAACTAGTGTTCAAGTAACGACAGATGTACAAGGCGGAGCTCAGCCATGGGCTCCAAATGTCAGCTATAAGGCAAACGACGAAGTCACTTATGGCGGAAAGACTTATGTATGTCGGCAAGCTCATACTTCATTGCTAGGTTGGGAACCGTCTAACGTTCCAGCTCTGTGGCAGCTCAAATCCTAATAGAACGGAAGTAGGGGAGTTCTGAATCGATCAGAACTCCTTTTTTCATGTAGGTAAACTGTGTCGCTTCTCCTATTGACACTTCCCATTTATGGCTTATAATCATGATTAATACTTAGATTTACTTAATAACACTTAACTTTACTTAACAGAACAGGGGAGAATCCATGTTTCAAGAGGAACGCTTGGCAGCTATATTAGAGCACCTGAAGAGAAACAAGCGCATTGAAGTGGAAGAAGTATGCGACCTGCTGTCTATATCACGAGATACAGCACGTAGGGACATTATCAAGCTTGAGGAACAAGGCTCTATCATTCGAACACGGGGCGGAGCAGTCCTGCCTACCATTTCGAAGGAGATGCCCAATTACGGCCAACGGTTGCAGAAGGAGACGACGTCCAAGCAGATGATCGGTCAGGTTGCCGCTACTCTCCTTCACGACGAAGATTATTTATACATGGACTCATCCACGACGGTACGATTCGTGGGAGAACATATGAAGACCAAGGGTAATGTCATCGTTACGAATTCCATCGACATGGCCGGTATGTTGGCGGAGAGAAATGAAGCTCGCATTCAGCTGCTTGGCGGCCTATTGGACAATAATCAACGGATGATTTATGGATCGCGGGCAATTGAGATGCTGGGCGACTATCACTTCGACAAGGCCTTCATCGGCACTTGTGGATTGTCTATGAATGGACTGACGACCGACTTTGAAGAAGAGACATATCTCATCCGTCAGGTGATTCGCAGTGCAGACCAAGTCATTGTCCTTGCTGACCACTCCAAATTCGGCAAGACGATGTTCCATCGTGTAGCGGGCTTAGAAGATATAGATTTTATCGTCACAGATCGTGAGCCAGATGCGGAGTGGCAGCGTTATGTAAATGAAATAGGCGTCGAGATCATCATTGCTGACAGAGAGGTGCACCATGATTAACAGACTGATTTGGATGGGTTGTCTATCATACATTGTAACTGGGGTAACACTTGTCATTATGGGCGCAGTTCTCCCTGAGCTGCTTCTGAACTATGGCTTGAATTATACAGACGGGGGAATACTCGTCTTCGTTCAATTCGTCGGCATGCTGCTCGGCGTTCTCAGTATGCCTGCTATTTCTCGAAGGTTCAGTCGGAAACGAGGAGTTATAATCGGATTGCTGATGATTAGCGCCGAGCTGCTGCTGTTTCTCCTCCCGCCATGGCCAGTCGTTATTTTGATAGCTGGATTTGCGGGAGCAGGAGCGGGGCTTGTGGAGTCAGGGATCGGTACCATTATTCTTATCGCTGTCAAAGAGAAGCAAGCCATCGCGATGAGCAAGCTGGAGGTTACTTTCGGCCTCGGCGCCCTGACGATACCATTCGTGGCAAGCTTCCTAATTGCACGCGGCATATGGACATACTCCTTCCTGCTGCTCGGTGTGAGCGCACTCTTTACAGCAATCGCTTGGCAGCGAATGTCATTTGGCCATGTCGATGCCATGTTGACGCGCACAGTAGGTAAGGGCTCCGAAGCCAAGCGTGAATCTTACTCAGGGAAGTCCATTCCTTTCCTTGTCCTATGCGCCTTCTTCTTCATGCTTTATGGAGGAAGCGAAGTGTCTGTTGTGCACTTCTTCCCATCCCTGTTTATCGAGAGATGGGGCGTCGCAACCTCTGATGCAACATTGACGGTTACGGTATATTGGACGGCGATGGTTATCGGCCGTGCGCTATGCGGTGTACTTGCCGAGAAGATAACGTACTATCGATTTTTATGGATCACGACAGTGCTCAGTGTCCTTGTATTGCTCACTCTGCCTTTCATCTCACAGGCATGGGGAGGATACGTCATTAGTTTTCTCCTCGGGCTTGGAATGGCAGGCATGTTCGCGATCATGCTGATTTATGCAAACAGTGCGCTTCCCGGCATGACTGAGCGGACAACGAGTATTTTGCTGGCGGCAAATGGACTAGGTGGTTCGCTTCTGCCAATTGCAGTCGGTAGAATGATGGACATATGGCCGGTTCAAGCCGTCATGTGGCTTTTCTTCGGGGTGATGGTAACGATGCTGCTGCTCGTATTCGGATCAAAGCGCCTGAATTTGTTCTTGTCGACGAGCAAACAGACGAGCCAAATCCATACTTCAGAAGCGAAATAATATAATGAAAAGCAATTCCTGCCTCGCAACATGGAAGCGGAATTGCTTTTTTGTTATGCAATCATAGAATGAGGATTCCAGCCATATATTTTGACCATCGGTACATTAAGTGGATTCACTATCCCACAATAACTCCTTTGGAAATGAGGGCAAGCAAGAATGCGCGAAAATACCCATGTGCACCAGCTAGCAGCACTTGTAAGCAGGGGAGGACATTGAATGCCAAAAAAGCTTCACTATACCATTGCCATTGTCGGGGCAGGCAGCGCCGGATTGTCGGTCGCGGCCCGCTTGCTACGCGAATCGAAAGCGCTTCACGGCTCAGTCGTGCTGCTTGATCCGCAAACCAAACATTATTATCAGCCCTTGTGGACGCTTGTCGGCGGAGGCGTCGTCAGCAAGGAGACGACCGAACGCAGCCAGCAATCACTGATCCCGAAGGGAGCCGACTGGATTCAGGAGGCGGTCGAGGAATTCAATCCGGAGGTCAACCGATTCGTTACCAAGGCGGGCACCGTCATCCAGTACGAGATCCTCGTCGTAGCGGCGGGAATTCAGGTGGACTGGGAGCGGATCAAGGGACTGAAGGAGTGTATCGGACGGGATGGGGTGTGCAGCAACTATGATTATCGATACGTCGATAGCACGTGGAAGTCCATTCGCCAGTTCCGTGGCGGCAATGCGATCTTCACGCAGCCGAACTCGCCAATCAAATGCGGGGGAGCGCCTCAGAAAATTATGTATTTAGCCGACGATGCATTCCGGCAAGCAGGGATCAGAAATAAGACGAACATTATCTTCGCTTCGGGAAATGCGTCAATCTTTGCCGTTCCGAAATATGCTGCGGCACTTAATCGGGTGATCGAACGAAAAGACATTGCGACCAAATACCAGCTTGATCTGATCTCGATTGATTCGGTGAGGAAGGAAGCCGTGTTCGAGCACGTGGTTACGAAGGATCGGGAGACACTCCGATATGACATGATTCATGTCGTGCCGCCCATGTCGTCTCCCGACTTCATTCGAAATAGCCCGCTTGCAGGAGCCGCAGGATGGGCCGAAGTCGACAAACATACGCTGCAGCATGTCCGGTTCAAGAACGTGTTCGCGCTCGGAGATTGCAGCAATCTCCCGACTTCCAAGACGGGAGCAGCCATCCGCAAGCAGGCTCCCGTCGCCGTACAAAATATCATCAGCTTGCTGGCTGGACAACCGCTTGCCGCACGTTATGACGGCTATACATCATGTCCGCTCGTTACCGGCTATAATCGGCTTATTCTGGCGGAGTTCGATTATGATCTGACCCCGCAGGAAACATTCCCGTTTGATCAGTCGAAGGAACGGTACAGCATGTATATGCTGAAAAAAAATCTGCTGCCTAAAATGTACTGGCACGGGATGCTGAAGGGCCGAATGTAAGAGAAGTCTACGAAAAATTCATAATGTTAAGTTAATCAAGTGCCCGTGGTTGTTTTATTTAGAAAGGGGAGAGTATTACCTAATGCTGCTGCGTTATTTTTATGATGACAAGTTAGCTCACGCTTCCTACCTGGTCGGCTGCCAAGCTACGGGGGAAGCGATCGTGATCGATCCGGCTCGCGATGTAACGCCATATATCACAACGGCTAAATCCGAAGGCTTGAACATCATCGCTGCTGCCGAAACCCATATACACGCTGATTTCGTGTCTGGAATGCGCGAATTCGGAGTGGAGCAAGAAGCAACACTTTACTTATCGGGCGAAGGCGGCCCGGATTGGATATATTCGTATGTGAGTGATGAGAGCGGGAACGAGGTCAATCATCGCCTTGTGAAGGATGGAGACCGATTCCACATCGGCAATCTCGAATTCGAAGTGCTTCATACCCCTGGCCATACGCCTGAGAGCATTTCGTTCCTGCTAACGGATCGGGGCGGAGGGGCCGATTCTCCGATCGGCATTTTTACGGGCGACTTCGTGTTCGTCGGTGATGTGGGACGCCCTGATCTGCTGGAGAAGGCAGTAGGGCTGGCAGGCACGGCAGAGGAGGGAGCAAGGCAAATGTTCCGCTCCTTACAGCGCTTCAAGGAGCTTCCCGAATACGTGCAGGTGTGGCCTGCCCATGGTGCGGGAAGCGCATGCGGCAAGGCGCTGGGCGCAGTTCCTTCATCGACGGTAGGCTATGAGAAGCGCTTCAATTGGGCCCTGTCCTTCACGAACGAAAATGAGTTCGTTAACTCATTACTGGCGGGGCAACCCGAACCGCCAACTTATTTTCCGAGAATGAAGCACGTGAATCGGGTAGGGCCTACATTACTTGGCCAGCTTTTTGTTCCAGAGCAAATCGAAGGGAGTGTGGAAGAAGTCGCGAGTTTCGTGCAAGCAGGAGCAATCGTCGTGGATACTCGCCCATGTGCTGCATTTGGTGCCGCGCATGTAAAGGGAACGATTAATGTGCCATACAATCGTTCCTTTACTTCATGGGCCGGATGGCTCCTGAATGACGAGCATCCGCTGTATGTGATGGGGGAAGAGGAACAATTGCCTCACATTGCCCGAGATTTGCGATCCATTGGCATCGATCGAATTGAAGGTCTGATCGAAGCGACGAAGATGTGGGTGGATAGCGCCCTCCGTTCATCTTCCAAAGAATTGCTGGAATCTTATCCTGACGTTACTCCTGCGAGCATCGCAGACCAGGTAGTTGGCGGCGAGGTCGTAGTTGTGGATGTGCGCTCAAGTGCAGAATGGGAGGAAGGCCACATTCAACATGCCAAACATATACTGCTTGGCAAGCTGCCGGAACGTGTTCGTGAGGTGCCGACTGAAATGCCCGTGCTCGTCCAATGCCGAACCGGAATGCGTTCCGCCATTGCGGTCAGCATTCTTCAGGCACATGGCGTTACGAATGTCTTCAACCTGCAGGGCGGCATTGTCAGGTGGCAAGAAGAGGGATTGCCTATTGTAACGCGATAGATGGCAAGATCTTGGCCCATACATTTCAAGGAATACCATAAAATAATGAGTAAAAAGCGGGCAAAGCATGCTCGCTTTTTTTATTGGCTGTACAGGGAGTAATCCATTGACTATATACTATAGGGGGGTATACTATAAAAGTAACAAAACACGAACATACGCCCTAAGTATATAGAGGAGGGATCGGATGACGCATCTCGCGAAGTTTGCAGTAACTCCGGGTTTTGAAGAAGGAGGAAGTCTTTTTACGCCTAAACAGTTGTCACTGCTTGGTTCTATCGTAGGCAATCAGGCAAAGATCGAGCTGACTACCTTCAAGCAGCTGTATGTCGAAATGGAAGAAGAACGAATGGGTGAGGTACAGCAGCGGTTGAAGGAAGTAGGGTTAGAGATCTACCCAGCGGGCTTCTACACCAAGAGCTTGATTACATGTAATTTCTGCAGAGGAGCAGAAGACACGAATATGGAGCTTGCTAAGCAACTGAATGAAGCGATAGCCGGAATAGAGGTTCCATATCCGATCAGGATAGGCTACTCTGGATGTGCACTCGGAACAGGAGAACCGTTGCTGAAGGATATCGGAATTGTGAAAATGAAGGATGCATTCGATATATACATTGGCGGAGAACCGAAAACAATCAAGCCAACCCTCGGACAATTGGCGATTTCCGGAGTGACAGCGGAGCAGTTAATCCCTTGCGTCACCCGAATGATCGATTTCTTTCAAGCGAATGGCAAGAAGAAGGAGAAATACGCTAAGTTTATTCAACGCATGTCGTTCGAAAAGATCATCGAAGAAGCTGTGCGTACCGAAAGTAAAACTGAATCAAGTTAACCTTGCACGCTAGGGAAGATCTGCATGTATATGATATCGTTTATCGTTCTGATAACCTCTTATTTATAGTTGAATGATGCTTCATGCACTTGTGTATAAAAAAGAGCGGTCGGATCAAGAATCTTCTTGAATCGTACCGCTCTTGTATATGGATTATGAGAATTCGTTCAACGCTTCAGGCGTCCAGTCCGTAACCCCGTTATCCTCTAAAACACCCAAAATAACGTCTGTAATATCTGGATCCGCCATCAGCTTGTCTTGAACGCGGAAAATAATATCATCAGCGTCGGCTAAGGTTAAGCCCTTGCGCAGTTCGATCATCGCATCGACGTGATAATAGCGCCCTTCCTGCGTAATTCGCAAATCATTAATATCCGTAACGTCTGAGTCAGCAAGAATAAGGAAAGCTACCTTCTCCGCAACATCGCGAGGAGCTGCGACCCCGAT
The DNA here is from genome assembly GCF_001894745.1 of Paenibacillus sp. NAIST15-1. Taxonomy (GTDB): domain Bacteria; phylum Bacillota; class Bacilli; order Paenibacillales; family Paenibacillaceae; genus Paenibacillus_B; species Paenibacillus_B suaedae. The sequence continues at coordinate 343,320 of NZ_BBYF01000005.1, read as the reverse complement.
AAGTCCAACCATATTGTCATACCCGACTCGAAAAGCAACGCCAATCATTAATATCCCGATTAGAAGCGTCGCAATTCCATCCAAAGCCTTAAATGCTGTCAAGGAAGTGACGACAACTGCGCTCATGGCCAATAAGGCACCCGTAACAGCAACAAGGTCTTCATAGAATACTAAGCGAGTGGGCGGTGCAGAACGACTAACATGCTTAAATGAAGCAGGGATAAATGCAATACCTTTTGTTTCAACTCTTGCTTCCTTCGTAATTTCCTTCATCGCTTTGAGCAAAATAGCTCCATCAACAACTAAATTGAATACTAATGCCGCGATATTTATCCAGAACGCCCCACTGCTCGCTTGTACGGGGTGCTGAAGTAAATGCAGGCCCTCACGTATCGTCTCGTAGGCCATAATCGTTACAACAATAACAGCCACCATACAAAAGAGGTTGATGACTCGACCGAATCCAGTAGGGAATTGGCGAGTGGGCTTCTTCTCCGCAAGTATACTGCCGACGAATACAAAGCCTTGATTCACGCTGTCCGCCAGAGAATGCATGGAAGATGCGAACATCGCCCCACTGCCGCTCATTGCAGCACCTGCGCCTTTTGCAGCTGCAATAATGGCATTTCCTATCATTGCAATTGCAGAGGACTTGTTTCCTTTCTTAATAAGCTGTAATACCGTTTCTCGTTCCGATTCGGGATCCATTGCTTCCTCCTAAATGATGAATAAGATAAATGAAATTGTTGCCTAAGCTTACTAATTTTATTACAAGAAGCTTAATGCAATCAATTATTAATACGTTTAAATCAAAAATAGTTTCGAGATTTCATTTTTGCTTCTATCATTGATATAATTACCAGGATAGGAGATTGATAGAATTACGCGACAGAGCGTGGCAGTTATGAACTGCTTATTCGTAATTACTAACTTACATTGATTGAGCCTTAGGGGAGGAAACGATACATGGATCAAGAAGCAAGCACCGCCGGATGGGATGCGATTGATCAAGCAGTCACAGCAATTTATGGCGAGCAGGAGCCTAAGCACTACGGCACGATCATTTCATATGCATTGGGTGGACATGATCCCTTGGATGGAATCAGTGCATTCAAGGCGGATTTTCCATACCCGCATTGGCATTTTGTCACCTATGGTTTTTCAGAACTTTATGATAAAGAATTAGACGATGAAGAATGTAGCGGATACGGGTTTGAACTTACATTCAGAGTGGTTAGGCAGGCTGAGGATGAGGAACCTCCCGCATGGGCGCTTAACCTGTTGCAAAATATGGGGAGATACGTATTCAACTCCGGCAATGTATTTCGATCGGGAGATTATCTGGATGCGAACGGGCCGATATGCTTGGATGCAGATACCCAATTAACAGCGCTCGCCTTCGCTGAAGATCCTGATTTGCGTGCAATCGATACCCCGAATGGCAAGGTAGAGTTCATTCAAATGGTAGGGATTATAAATGATGAGCTTGAAGCGATGCAAACTTGGAATACACTCGGCCTTTTGAATGTATCCCAAACGTACCTGCCTTATTACATTACCGATCTGGAGCGGGAGTCGCTTCTTCGCATGCCAGAAGTGGCCGAAGCTGCTGAGCGAGGAATGCAGAATGATGGTTCAAACACCGGAATCTTATTCGTTCAGCAATTAGGATGGGAATCTGGCAAGAATGGATGGTTAGGCAAGAAGCCGGCTAAACTCCTCATCGGTGCAAAGCAGGCGGACTTAATTGGGAAGCTGCTGCAGGGGCGGATCTTGAAGCGCAAAGAACTTACACTGGTTGGGCCAGAGGTTACAATCGTAATAAAATCGGGCGATCGTACTTCTCACGAAACGACAGAAAATGCGATTCAGTTGTTCGTAGATGATCGCACGGTTGCTGAACTAAGCACGAAGCTGGAGCCGAAGGCGGGCATGATCGAACTTGCGTCTACACAGAGCATCGTCTTTCAGATTGAGATAACAGAAATTAAGGATCAAGAAGGCAACGTCGTCGAGGTTATTGGATAAGGCTGACACGAGAGACATGAATGGGTATGAGGAGGAGTTGTCATGAGCTGGCTAAGAGAAGAAATTGCGATGAAGTGGCGCACAGAAGGAAAGCGGTATGCCTCGGAAATTAATGAATATGTGCGCGTCGGGATGGAAAGCAACTGGGAACAGGCACAACAAGAGCCGGTGGATGATCAGCGTTCGGGCATGGCCGCAGACATCGTTAACATGATACGGGCTGCCAATCAAGCAGGGGACACCGAACGGCTGCGTCAGGAGATTCCGCCAGCATCCTGGCCAATTACACCCGGTTATGAGGAGAAGCAGCAAGCTATTAAACCAATTGTCTGCCTGAATGATGGAACTGTTCTTGTTCGTACTTATGGCGGCAGCATCTATCTCATTCAGCAGGATCAAATTACAGAGCTACCTGACTTCTATCATATTGGATGCTCTTCGGACGGAAACTACTTCGCGCTGAGTAATGAACAAGGAATACGTATAATACGAGGAATCGTTACAAGCTTGGGGAAGGGCGAAGAGATTGCCGCTTGGTCATGGCAAGTTATACAGCAACGTATTAAGGCAATCTTGAATGATTGTGAATCACTTGCCGATTCAGAACATCCGGCTAGCCATATTGAGGAGGCTATCCCATTCGACAATGGCTCACGTCTTCTTCTCGTAACCGATTGCGGCATCTACTTGCTTAGCAAAGACAATGTTGAGCTGCTTCATCCTGAACTGACGGAGATGCAGCAATATGATTACGAGGATACTCACATCGATATGGTACACGGTGCTGTGTCTCCGGATGGACGCTGGCTTGCGTACGGCAGCCAGTGCAGTGAACATCTATTGCGAGATGCAGCAAGTGGGAAGGTGTATACGTTCGAGCCGCAGTCCAGTTATCCGCATTATTCCCTGTTCGCCCAGGACAGTAGCGAAGTGTGGTATAATGCATGCCATTTCTATAATGGGGCAACGATTCAAGTACCGCTTGCAGACTTGGAGCAGCTTGAAGCTGGGGCAGAACAAGAGTGGCCGCTCATGAATGATGAGATGCGTGTATACGCCGCTGCTGCATTGACAGATGGTCATATATTGGGTGATGCCTATGGATATTTGCGCAAAATAGACAGTGAAGGTAATGAGATATGGCGATATTTTGTCGGCAGCACCTTATCCGGTATAATCGTATCACCAGATGAATCACGATTAGCGGTAGGCACATACGGAGGAATGCTGCATCTCATTGACTTACAGAGCGGTGTCAAGAGCGAGTACAGCATCGGTACTGCGAATATCATAGAGATTGACCGCTGGATTCTATGGCGGGATGAAGAACCGCTCCGCTGGTAGCTGAAGTAAGGTAGAAATACGGAAGAAGTATGGCATAAAACGCTCTACTGATCGAACCTGCTAACCAGATAAGAATATAATATTGATGATCTGCGCTGTGTGAGTTTCTGAGTTTGTAAGTTGTCAGCAGCACACCATAAAATCATGATGTAAAATCTCTAATTGAAGAAAGATTTATTGAAGAAGGACTGGTATACAACGATGTCTAAACGATGCGCTTGGGTAAAAGAAAATGAGCCTCTATATGTGGACTACCATGACAAAGAGTGGGGCGTTCCCGTATACGACGATCGAAAGTTATTTGAAATGCTGTGCCTGGAAGGTGCGCAGGCGGGGCTCAGTTGGTGGACAATCTTGCAGAAGAGAGAGCATTACCGTGAAGCCTTCGATCAATTCGAGGCAGAAAAAATCGTGCAGTACACGGAAGAGAAACTGGAATCCTTGCTTGATGATGCAGGGATCGTGCGCAACAAATTGAAAATTCACAGTGTCGTTAAAAACGCGCACGCTTTTTTGCGACTCCAGAAAGAGCACGGCTCCTTCTCTACGTACATATGGAGCTTCGTCGATAGCCAACCCATTGTGAACCATTGGGCGACAATCAAGGAGGTTCCCGTTACAACCGATATCAGTGATCGAATGAGCAAACAGCTTAAGAAAGACGGGTTCTCATTCGTAGGCAGCACGATTTGCTATTCATTCATGCAGGCGGTTGGCATGGTGAATGATCATACGCTGGAATGCATCTGCCATCCGTCACATCAAACGATTCGATCTTAGTTTTGGATTGATGTCTGTTTGATGTATGAATAGAGGTATCGATTGAAAGGAGGTGAGAAATCGATGAGTTCCATTCACATGCTGGCCGGCATACCGGGTAGCGGGAAGAGCCATTACGCGAAGGAGTTGTGCAAGCAGCATAGGGCTGTTCATGTAGCAACCGACTCCATACGTCAGAAGCTGTTCGGAGATGAGGCGAAGCAAAAGAATACGTATGTCGTATTTGATGAAGCGTTCTCTCAGATTGAGCAAGCATTGGCTTCTGGGCGCAATGTAGTATTTGACGCAACCAATGTCAGCCGAGAACGAAGATTGAAGTTCTTGAAGCGGTTCAGGGAGGTCCCGGTGGAATGTCATGTGTGCAGCACGCCCTATGATATCGCCATGCAGCGGGCTCAATCTAGGAAGCGTAGGATTGACGAGACCGTTATGTCCAAGTTTGCTAAGCACTTTGAGTTTCCGGTACTAGGCGAAGGCTTTCAACAACTTCATATCGTGCATGCTCCAGCTGATGCTATGCTTTCGCGCTCGGAGCTGGAAGAGCTGCTTGCGGATAATCCGGATCACGACGAATTGTTCAACTATTTGTCCCGCTCTCCGCATTTTCAGGTGATGGTAGGATATGATCAACAAAATCCGCATCATTCGAGAACGTTGTCCGAGCATACCTATGCGGTGCTGGAATATGTACGTGCGTTCTACGAAGGAGATAACATGCTGGCAATGCAGTTCGCTGCACTGTTTCATGATGCAGGCAAGCCATTCTGCAAGGTGTGGAAGGAAAGACGGGGATATTACTCCTATTATGGTCATGAACATGTATCCGCAGCGATCGCCTGCCATGTCCTGAAGCAAATGGGGTACGACGAGGAATTTGTCCTGCAGGTTGTCAATCTAGTCAGCTTCCATATGGAGATCCTGCACGGCGGGGATGCTGGAGCATCTCATATTTATCATTTGTTAGGCGATGAGATGCTGGCTCAATTGTATTTTTTTGCGGAAGCCGACACTTTCGCGAAATAAGGAGGTGAAACGACATGAAAATCAAATATCCGAAAACGATGCACCTTCCCTGGTCCAGAAGCTATACGAATGACGATAAAATCTTGCGGAATACGGATCATTTCATCGGCCGCGAGGTTGTTGTTACAGAAAAAATGGACGGGGAGAATACAACGATGTATAACAATGGCATCCACGCTCGTTCCCTGGACAGCAAGGATCATCCTTCTCGGCACATCGTCAAAATGCAGCATGGCGGCATTCAATACATGATCCCTGAAGGCTATCGATTATGCGGTGAAAATGTATATGCGAAGCATTCGCTATCTTATACGGACTTGCCGAGTTATTTCATGCTGTTCTCGGTATGGAATGGGCAGAACATATGCCTATCTTGGGACGATACCCTCGAATGGGCTGAACAGCTTCAGCTTACTGTTGTTCCGGTGCTGTATCGGGGAATATGGGATGAGGAAGCCGTCAGGAAGTGCTATACGATGCAATCCCGCTGCGGTGGGGAACAGGAGGGCTATGTTGTTCGACTCGCGTCTGCATTTCATTATGATGCATTCAAGGAAAGTGCAGCAAAGTTTGTCCGCCGCAATCATGTACAAACCGATGAACATTGGTTAAGCAAGCCGATCGAACCAAATGGTCTTGTGAGACAATAATCGAATTTTCGCTAATTTACAATACTAGATTATAAGAAAGGAATGGGTATCATGTAATTCATAATAGAAGTACCGATCTATAGAGGATTTATCCTAACAACAAACTAAAAAACCAGCTTCCTCCTTAATCGGCAAGCAAGCTGGTCTGCTATCGAATACCGTATTTATTTTACCCCTGCTTTTTCTTGTTCAGGGCATAGGCCGTGCTTCTTTCTAGAAACTCCAATACCTCATCTGATATCGGAAATAACCCCGTCTCACTGGCAGGACGTTTTCTTACTTCCCAGAACTTCTCGCTTAACTCCTCATCACCCTCAAATGTAATCATCGACAGCTCATGCAGCTCAATTGCAATTTTGCAACCTTCATCCGATTCTGGCGGAATAGACTGTTGAATACACCATTCGATCCGCCGCAGACAGGACACATATTGTTGAGTGATTGGATCGCTATTGCCGAGACTCGGAAGAGTCTGGCGCAATAACTTGCTTTCTTCTTCTCCGAAGTAATCCATCCACTGCTCGGAATTCTCTGGTGCGTTCTGCACAAGACTCGATACCTTCTCCCAAGAGAGATTTCCCTCTATATCAATCATATGTATGAGTGTCGCTGTATTGGAAATGCTCGTCTGCAGCGATGTTAACTGCTTCTGAAGATGATTATAATGGGCAGTTAGGATGTGACGGTAAGACAGCTTGTCTATCAATTGCTGAATATCCTCCAGCGGGAGTGACAATGACTTCATGAGCGTGATCTTCTCAAGCGTAAATAAATCTGCTTCCGAATAATAGCGTCGACCGTTGTCTTCCTTATGACTTGGCGTAAGTAGGCCAATCTGATCATAGTACCGCAATGTTCGTACGGATACATTTCTCATCTTCGATACTTGTCCTGTTGTCCAGCGATTCATGTCAGTCCTCCTGAAAAAAGTGCTTGCAGGTTACGTAACGTCACCTAATATAGTTGGATTATAACATAGAGGATTGAGGGATGAAGATTGAAGACAACAGAGATGTGGAAGAAAAATGATCCTTGGACTTGGCGCCAAATGCTGGCCTTGCTGGCACTGGAATTCGTATTTGTGATTTTTGTGATTAAATATCCACTGCAGCAATTGTACGATGATTGGATGCAGAACACACTATATGCAGGCACGATGACGGGACTTACTATAGCCATAACGCTAATGCTGGGCATATATTTCGTTGCTTTACGGCCACAGAAATTGAGCTGGACAGAGGTTGGAGTAAAGTCATTTTCGGCTAAAGATTGGTGGAGAATCATACTCTGGATACTTGCACTTATTATACTCAGCTTGGCAACCGTTTATCTTACCAGCTTTCTAGGGACTACGGTGGAGAATAGTAAAACAGAGAGCCTAAAACAGCATGTTACGTTATTTACTTTGCTGCTTGGTGTCATATCGGCAGGGATCATTTCGCCAGTATATGAAGAAATCTTCTATCGAGGATTCATCTATCGCTGGCTGCGGACACGTGTTGGAATGGTAGGAGCATTTCTTATAAGCGCGTTGATCTTTACTGCAGCGCACTACCCAACGACAAATGCGATGCCCGTTAATTTCGTTGGCGGAGTCATATTCGCATGGGCGTATGAGCGTACGGGTTCCGTATGGCCTGGAATCCTTGTCCATGGCATAACGAATACGATTGGTGTTCTATTAACGGTGGCAGGCTGATGCTGATTTATCCAATCGAATCCGTACAGGTGATTATTCTGACGAACCTCGTCCATCTTTGGGCGGGGTTTTTCTATGCTTCCTGATAGTGACTACCGACTCTAAGAAGGGGGGAATGGAGTTAATCGTGCTTTACTTGTAAACAGAATGATTGAGAACATGGGAGGATCTGAATTTGACATCATCTATTTTAGAGGTATATAATTCAGTAGTAAAATAATAGGTGACCTAATTATTTGATTGTCTAATAGTTAGCTAATCTAATATAGAGATAAAACGTGTTCTAGAATCTATGAGGTGATGCGGAAATGTTCGATCCAGATACAACGGCGTATAAGCTCGTCCAATCGTTCATGCGATTCAATCGGGCCGAGTGGAATCAACGGATGTCAGCAGGCAAGAAGCGCAGTGAGATGATGATGCTGTTCTGCATCAAGCGCCATGAGCAAGAGGGAGAGCCGGCTATGCGGGTATCCGACATCAGCAAGCATCTGCGGCTCACTTCTCCGACGGTTACTCAGACCTTGAATGTGTTGGAGAAGAAGGGACTTGTGGAGAGGTTTATGGATAAGGAAGACAGGCGTGCCGTTCGAGTACAACTGACCGAAGAGGGATTGAAGACAACAGAAGAAGGTCAGAAACAATTCGAGGAACAGATTAACGGGCTGATTCAGCATCTAGGTGAGGAGGATAGCCTTCATCTCGCGGATTTGTTAAAGAAAGTATACGAATACTATGACATCCGCAGCCAACAACGAGAAAAAGAAAAGACACATGATGATGGAGATGGAGTTGAAGAAGCATGATAAAGTTGTTTCGGTATTTGAAACCATACCGAGTGCCGATCGGCGTCATATTAGCGCTTGTCTTTGTACAATCGCTGTCGGAGCTATATTTGCCGACACTCATGTCTGATATTGTAAACTTCGGGATTTCAAAAGGAGATGTCCCGTACATTTGGAAAATTGGCGGTCTCATGCTAGTGGTAGCAATCGGAGGAACAATCTGTGCGATTGTGAGCAGTTATTTGTCAGCCAAGGTTGCAATGGGGTATGGAAAATTAATGCGCGGCAAGGTATTTAACCACGTACAGCATTTTTCCCTGCAGGAGTTCGACAACATTGGTACTGCTTCGCTTATTACGCGCACAACCAATGACATTACACAAGTACAACAGGTGCTTGTCATGATTCTTCGCATGATGATCAGTGCTCCGATGATGTGTATTGGCGGGATTATTATGGCCGTTAATAAGGATGCCAAGCTAACGTTAGTGCTAGCCGTTGTCATCCCAATCTTGGCGCTTGCAATCTATCTCGTAGCTAGTAAAGGGATTCCCTTGTTCAAGGCGCAGCAGAAGAAGCTGGATAAGCTGAATCAAGTGCTTCGCGAAAGCTTAATTGGTATTCGGGTAATTCGTTCCTTCAATCGCACGGAGCATGAGAAGAACCGTTTCAACGAAGCCAATACAGACCTAACGCAGACAGCGGTAAAGGTAAACCGCATTATGGCATCGCTAATGCCAGTCATTATGCTTGCTTTTAACTTCTCAACTCTTGCGATTATTTGGTTCGGAACGGATCGAATCAATGCTGGCAGCATGCAGGTGGGCGATCTGATGGCATTTATCCAATATGCGGCTCAGATTATGTTCTCTCTTGTTATGGTATCGATCATTTTCGTTATGATACCGCGCGCCTCCGCATCTGCCACACGAATTAACGAGGTGCTTGACATGGAACCAGTCATTCGTGATCAGGATCATGTAAAGAAAGCGGAAGGACTTCGCGGATACATTGAGTTCGATCGCGTGACGTTCAGCTATCCGGGTGCAGAGAATCCAGCATTGTCCAATATCTCATTCAGCGCCCGCCCTGGAGAGACGACTGCCATTATCGGCGGTACAGGTTCCGGTAAATCTACGATGCTGAATCTTATTCCGCGATTCTATGACATTGACAGTGGGCGCATCCTGATTGATGGTGTAGATGCCAGAGAGTTATCTCAGGAGGGCTTGCGGGAGAAGATTGGGTACGTGCCGCAGAAGGCCGTACTATTCTCAGGCACAATTGCAGATAATATTCGCTATGGCAAGCAGGATGCGACCGATGAGGAATTGCAGCATGCAGCAGTAGTTGCGCAAGCTGCTGATTTCATTGCAGCTATGCCGGAAGGATACGATTCAGCTATTTCCCAAGGAGGAACGAACGTATCAGGCGGCCAAAAGCAGCGCTTGTCCATAGCGCGGGCACTTGTGCGCAAGCCTGAGATTTATCTCTTTGATGACAGCTTCTCCGCTCTAGACTTCAAAACAGATGCCATGCTGCGGACAGCATTAAAAGGAGAAACAACTAACGCAACTGTAATTATCGTCGCACAACGTGTAAGTACGGTGAAGGACGCCGATCAGATTATTGTGCTGGAGGAAGGACGAATCGCAGATATTGGCACGCATCAAGAACTGCTGAAATCTAGTGAAGTGTATCGTGAGATTGTATCCTCGCAGCTGTCGGAGGAGGAGATCGCATGAGTGAAAAAAATAAAGCAGCGAATTCCGGCCGTAAGCATGGTGGTGGACCGATGGGGCCAGGGATGATGATGCCGGGCGAGAAGGCCAAGGACTTCAAGGGTACCCTACGCAGACTTCTGGGTTATTTGAAACCGAGCCGAACCAAGCTATTCATCATCTTTTTGATGGCTATACTCAGTACCATATTTTCAATCGTCAGTCCGAAAATTATGGGGAAGGCAACAACCAAACTGTTTGAATTTACAATGGCGAAGTTCAACGGACTCCCAGCTGTCATGGACTTTGACTTTATTAATAATATCCTACTGCTGCTTGTTGGCTTGTACCTGTTCAGTGCGTTTTTCAGTTATATCCAACAATACTTGATGGCAGGTGTAGCGCAAAAAATTGTGTATGACATGCGTCAGCAGGTCAATGATAAGCTGAATCGTCTACCGCTCAAGTACTTTGACGGGCGCACGCATGGCGAGATTCTAAGCAGAGTTACGAACGATGTAGATAACATAAGTACAACGCTGCAACAAAGCTTAACGCAGTTAATTACGTCCATCATCACGATCATTGGAGTCATCGTGATGATGTTGACCATCAGCCCGCTATTAACCCTCATCTGTATGCTGACATTGCCGCTCAGTGCGATCGTCATTAAGATGGTGGCTTCTCGGTCGCAGAAACACTTTATGGGACAGCAAAAGTCACTTGGTGAGCTAAACGGGCATGTGGAAGAAATGTATACGGGGCATAATATTGTCAAAGCGTTCGGCCATGAGGAAAAATCACTCGAAGAATTTAATGAGGTTAATGAACGCTTGTATGAATCGGGTTGGAAGGCACAATTTATTTCCGGCATGATTATGCCGCTTATGAACTTCATCGGCAATATTGGATATGTGCTGATTTGTGTAGTGGGCGGATTGCTCGTGACGAAGAAATCGATCGAGATCGGTGATATTCAAGCATTCATTCAATACGCTCGGCAATTCACACAGCCAATTGCTCAAACAGCCAACATTGCAAACGTCATTCAATCGACGATTGCCTCTGCAGAGCGGGTATTCGAAGTACTCGATGAGGTAGAAGAGGTTCCAGAAGCAGCGAAGCCGGTTGAGATCGCACATCCAGTCGGCCAAGTGGACTTCGAGCATGTGCAATTCGGCTATAAGGAAGATGAACTGCTCATTACAGACATGAATATCCATGTAAATCCAGGACAAATGATTGCGATTGTAGGTCCTACTGGAGCTGGGAAGACAACGCTCATTAACCTGCTGATGCGCTTCTATGAAATTAATGGCGGTGCCATTAAAATCGATGGCGTGGATATAACCGACATGGAACGCAGCAGTCTGCGGTCGATGTTCGGTATGGTGCTTCAAGATACATGGCTCTTCAATGGTACCATTCGTGAAAATATCGCGTATGGCCGAGAAGGAGCGTCGGAAGCGGAGATTGTACGCGCAGCGAAGGCTGCGCACGCCGATCATTTTATCCGTACGCTGCCGAAGGGATATGATACGGTTCTGAATGAAGAAGCCTCCAACATTTCACAAGGTCAGAAGCAGCTCCTTACGATCGCGCGCGCGATTCTTGCGAATCCATCCATTCTTATCTTGGATGAAGCAACGAGCAGTGTCGATACACGCACTGAGGTTCATATCCAGCGCGCAATGAACGAATTAATGAAGGGAAGAACGAGCTTCGTTATCGCTCATCGTTTGTCGACAATACGTAACGCTGACCTGATTCTTGTAATGAACAAAGGTACTGTAATTGAGCAAGGAACCCATGATGATTTGCTCGAACAAAAAGGCTTCTACGCGGATCTATATAATAGTCAATTCGAAGAATCAACACCAGAAGCAATTTAATTTCTATAGCCTGAGTATGTCAGTCCACGATGGGTCAGCATACTCGGGCTTTTTATTTGCAAATGAAACCCGAATATAAGTTTACATAATAAATATTACGTTACTTCATTTAATTACAAGATCTCTATTTTTGAGTAAATTACGCGTTACAGAAACGAATAAAATTTGACAATTTCCGATTACGAGTGTAATCTATACCTCGGGATGTTAATTACATATGTAATCAATAGAAAGAAGGTTGAAGATATGACAGAAATTCCGCGAATCTCGGATGCTGAATGGGAAGTCATGAAGGTATTTTGGGGGACAAACCATAAGCTGTCAGCGAACGATGTAATCGAGAAGCTAAGTGAGAATAGCGACTGGAAGCCAGCTACGATTAAATCGTTAATTAATCGATTGCTCAACAAAAATGCGCTCGGCTATGAACAGGAAGGGAAAACCTATCTATATTATCCTGTAGTCAGTGAAGAAGAGTGCGTCAGGGCAGAGAGCAATTCCTTCTTGCAGCGTCTATATGGAGGCGCCTTGAAGCCGATGTTTGTTAATTTCCTGAAGCAAGAGAAGCTATCCACAGAAGAAGTAGAGGAGCTGAAGAAAATACTCGACGAGGGGCAGCGTAGAGATGAATAACTTATTAACATGGTTAACTATAATTTTTGATTGGGTTGCAAAGACTTCCTTAATGGCATCAATCATTGTTGTCCTTATCTTGCTTGTGAGGGCCGCATTGAAGGATCGTCTCCCGATCAAATGGCAGTACATGCTCTGGTTCGTTCTGCTTGCCAGGATGCTGCTGCCTTGGGTACCTGAAAGCTCGTTCAGCTTATATAATCTATTTTCATTTGCAGATAAACCAATTGCGCTTCCTATCTCGTCAATGGATGATGATATGAACAGATTATCGGCGGAACATGCATCAGGAACAAACGAAACCAGCCATATTTTGGACAATAGCATGTCTGGTGCTGAGCGGTCAGATGTCACGAATAACGATAGTCCTACATTCATTCACTCCGCATTGTCACTTAGCTGGTTACTTGGCGTATTGACAATGACAGCCTATGTGCTTGTATCGAACCGCAAATTTTCGCGCGGGATGATGAGAGAATCCTATGTCGTATCCGATGAAGACAGCTTGCGTGTACTTCAGCAATGTCGCGAGGATTTGAAGATAAAGAGAACACTGCCGCTGCTGATATCGAATGGAGTGAGCAGTCCTACACTGTATGGGGTATTACGACCGAAGATATTGCTGCCCGGCAAGTATTTTGCACAGTTTCGCAATGAAGAACTAAGACATATTCTGCTTCATGAATTTGTTCATTACATACGCAAGGATATTGTGACAAACTGGTTATTCACCATCCTGCTTATCCTGAACTGGTTCAATCCGATTCTATGGTACGCATCCAGTAAAATGAGGGAAGACCAGGAGCTGTCTTGTGACGATCGCGTCATTTCTTGTTTGGAAGAAGATGAGGTCAAACAGTATGGATACACCATTGTCAAGCTGGTGGAAGCGAATATGACAACCGGCTTTCGTCCTGTCAGTGCGACAAGCTTCTCAACCGACAAATCCCTCATTAAAAGGAGAATAAACATGATTGCTTTGTTCAAACGAGGTTCGTATAAATGGACCATTCTCGGAATCGCGATCATTTCCATTTTTGCCTGCATTGCCCTAACGAACGCGGCAGCGGATAAACCAGAGCCGAAGAAATCCGAAATCCTTGAGCTGTATGCAAATGAACCATTATTTAATCAGGTTAATGAAAAAATCCGCACTACGGTTAAGCAAACGGTTAGTGATGTCATGCAGCAGTTGGGCAAGCCGCTTCCGCTCCAAGAGATCATGCCCACAGAAGACACGAAGGATTTGTTCCTTGCATTCAAAAGCTCTCCAAATGACGGCCCCGGTCAGCGTTACATATGGGTAAACGCTGACACCGGCAAGCTATCGAGAGTACAACTAGGGTTGGATCTGACGCCAGAAGCAGCCGGCTCTGAATTGTTGAAGAAGGCTGCGCAAGCGCTGCAAGACAGTGGATACAAAGGGAATCCATATTTTAAAATCAGTCGTACCATTTTCAATGATCCAAACACGAATGAATATACGGTTCAAACGAAATTGATAGATAATCAGAACGATCATCGAGTTGAAGTGCGATTTTCGAATGACACAATCACTACGTCCTATGATGTAGGTCCTGACCAAATTTCGGATGATGAAAATAAAAAAGGTCAATACATGCTTGCTGTACTGCGCGGCAAAAAAGCTGATCAGCTCACCGCTGCATCCAAACTTTTCTCTGACAGCTACAATACCGTGTATTTGTCTTATGGTTCTGACGGCGGTGTCAGCTTCGATCCGAAAACCTATAAGATTCGTCAAATTTATGATTCTTCATTATCTACCTATTCGAGCAATCCTAAAACAAGCGCGAGCCAAAAGCAGAAAAAGCTTGAAATCACGGATGAGCAATTACAAACAGCTGCTTTCCCTCTTGTTGCTGAATTGCTCGGATATAATCTACATGAATATGAAATGCAGAGAAATCCAAAGGCTCCCGGCAGTGCTCAATTTGTCAAAGATGGAGAGCGTATATTTGCGATAGAGTTTAACGAAAACGGTGATATATGGATGATCAACGACTACACGAATTGAAGCAGACATTCATATCCAATTAACGACGACCTCAGACATAGTCGTGCATAACAAGTATTATATAAATTCATGACAGGAGTCCTGAATCATCAAGATTCAGGATTCCTGTATTTTGGTCAATGGTTTGGCTGCCGGGCCCTCTAATACATCGCCTTCATAGGAGAACCTTGACCCATGGCAAGGACAATCCCAGCTTCGTTCGCCGTGATTCCATTCCAGCTCACAACCCATGTGTGTACAAGTGGTATCAACGATATGAAGCATGCCCTGATCATCTCGATAAGCTCCAGCTCTTCTACCGTCAATCGATACAACAGCGCCTTCATCATTCGTTAGATTCTCAGGTTTGTTGTGAACACGCTCCAATTTGCCGCTAATGAGATGCTTGGCTACATCCGCGTTCTGAGCGAAAAATGTTTTCACATCAGGATCGACATGAAAGCGAGACGGTGTATATAGTTCCTGATAGGCATTCTCTCTCCCCAAAATCATATCCCTCAACAGGAGCGCAGCAGCCGTGCCATTGGTCATGCCCCATTTCCGGTATCCGGTTGCAATGTAAACATTCGGTACAGAAGAAGATATTTGTCCGATATACGGCATTTTATCCAAAGTAACTAAATCCTGAGCCGACCATCGATACGATATTTCTGCTGCTCCAAATACATCATTCGCGTATGCTTGCAGTGCTTCATAGTGCTTAATGGTGCAAATGCCTTGTCCGGTCTTATGACCTTCGCCGCCAATGAGTAACAAGCTTTCACCGGAATCCAATGCCGCTGTACGGATCGAGCGTTTTGGGTTCTCTGCGCTAATATACATGCCTGACAATTGAACATTCTTATTGGGGATGCCCACAACATAGGAGCGTTCAGCATGCATTCTTGCAAAATAAAATCCCATCCCGTCATAACAAGGAAAGTGGGAGCATGAAACGGCATGCTTGCAGGTTAACTTGAAGCCATCTTGCGTAATTACGGTCGGCAGCGTACCCTTATCGATGGTTTCTACAGTGGTATGTTCATAGATCTGCCCGCCTAATTCCACAAACAGCTGAACTAACTTGTCCAAATACTTAACCGGGTGAAATTGGGCTTGATTCCGCATGACGAGGGCCGCCTTGATCGGCACAGGCAGATCGATTTGAGTGACCATTTCACCGTCAATCCCCAGCTTCTCATAGGCAGCGAGTTCCGTTTGAAGCTTCGGCAGGTACTCATCCGAATTTGTATAGATATAAGCGTCCTGTTCCTCA
This sequence comes from Paenibacillus sp. NAIST15-1, assembly GCF_001894745.1. Lineage (GTDB taxonomy): Bacteria > Bacillota > Bacilli > Paenibacillales > Paenibacillaceae > Paenibacillus_B > Paenibacillus_B suaedae. Next base: position 327,475 of record NZ_BBYF01000005.1, on the reverse strand, counting down.
TAATCGCATGGAATCTTATGTTCCTGAACCATATGCTTAATAAATTGCTTTGCCTCGATATTCGCTTGATAGTACAGCTTTGCCTGTTCTTGACCGAAATGGTGAATGAACTCGTCGTAAATAAGGTCATGCTGCGCTGTTATTTTGGCCGTCGTATGACCAGTCGTGCCATTCAGCAGCTGACCTGCCTCAACAAGCACGACGCGGAGTCCTTCCCGTGCCAAGAGGTAGGCCGTTGTTATGCCGGAAATTCCGCCTCCAACTACTACAACATCTGCTTCCGTATGTTTAGCAAGTTTCGGGAAGGAGGGAATCGTTACGGAGTCCCGCCAATAGGATTCAGGAAATTGGGGGAGATCTTGAATGGACGAGGAATCATTGAGCATAGTAGCGAACCTCCTATATTGATTGTCTTTGTCTATTCATTTCCTTGGGAATCCGTGTTTAATCAGTATCTGATTGAAATCGTACATACAGAGTAGGGAATACAGACATCGATCGGTACATGCCGAATAAATAAAATAGCAGTGCTTCGAGACATAGTCCGTACGTTCAATGCCTTGCAGCCCAATTGACAGGGTCGCCATTCACGGATATTATCGATATCATAAATCTATGATTAAGAAGGGTTGTCCATGAAATTTACAAAAGCAACGAATTATGCGCTCCATACTATGCTCATGCTGATTGAGGCATCTACCGTTAAGCCAGTTGGCGTACAACAGTTGGCAGAATCCCAGGGCGTGTCCCCAACGTACTTGTCCAAAATATTAACGAGACTTGTGAAGGCCGGCATGATTGAATCGATCTCGGGAGCAAATGGGGGATATCGCCTGACTCGTCATCGAGATGATATTACATTTCTGGATATTATCCATGCTATCGAAGGCTCGACCTCGTTATTCGAATGTAATTTCGTCCACGGCGAAGAATGTCTGATTCAAGCGGTGATGAAGGAAGCGGAAGAGAAGATGGAGAATCATCTGAAGAATAAGAAATTAATCGATATCGCTCAACAACTCCATAAGAAATCGCATTCGTAATCTACTGAAATGGAGATCATTTCGTCTAGTACCTAATGTTGTTTTTAATATGTGTATCTCGAAATGTCGAATGTTCCAAACTACAAATAAATAGGAAGTGTTGATGCAGGGGGACAGAATAAATCTCTAGGGTTTGAACTGTTCGCTGAACGAAAAGTGAAGAGGGGTATGTTCTGATGTCAAATCGTCAATTGAATCCGAAGGTCGATGAATTTATACGGAAAGCGAAAACGTGGAAAGAAGAATACGAGCAGCTGAGACATATCGTTCTTGACTGTGAGCTGACCGAAGATTATAAGTGGATGCACCCATGCTACACCTATGAGAACAAAAACATCGTTTTAATACATGGGTTTAAAGAGTACTGTGCACTTCTGTTTCATAAAGGGGCCCTGTTAAAAGATCCAAGCGGAATTCTCATCCAACAGACGGAGAATGTACAAGCAGCCCGTCAGATTCGGTTCACCAATGTTCAAGAAATCGTTGAGATGGAAGATATCTTGAAGGCCTATATTAAGGTGGCCATTGAAGTTGAAAAAGCGGGGTTGGAAGTGAACTTTAAGCAAACGGCAGAGTACACAGTTCCCGAAGAATTTCAAGTTAAACTCGATGAAAACCCTGCCTTGAAAGAAGCATTTGAGGCGTTAACGCCAGGGCGTCAACGACAATACCTGTATTATTTCTCAGAACCCAAACAATCCAAAACGCGAACGTCAAGGGTTGAGAAATATACACAGCAAATTCTTGATGGAAAGGGATTAAAAGATTAGATTATTTGACGATAATCGTAGGTGGACAAGAACATACCTTCATGTAGATCCGCGCATTGCGCGGTTTTTTTATTTATATGCATGGCAATACAAACAATAGGGGTTGGATCGGACGCATGAAAATCAATCGTTGACAGGACACCTTTTGGTGTCTTATAATCAAACCGACACCAAAAGGTGTCCATTTTGAAGACAGTCATAGCGAAATTTGCAAACCTGATTATGTTTCACCTGAAATATTCTTTGTCATGACTGGTGCAGCTCTCTCTCATGCGTTTGCTAATGATTATGGTGATTACGGTTTTTATGCGATCCTCCCGCTTTCCTATGCAGCACTGAACATCGCCTCATGGACACTGTGTCCAAATAGCCGTAAACTCTAAGGAGGTGATAGAAGTAGTCATAGCTGATCCCTCATATCACCAACAGATTTCTACTACAGAATGTAAGATATTGGAGAGGTTGTTGTGGGTGAGAATAATCAGTTGCGGGATGTGTTTGACGCGATTGCAGATCCAACTAGGCGGAGACTCATTCGTTTGTTAGCAGAGAAAGAGGAGATACCGCTTCATGAATTAACGGCACAATTTCAAATGGGACGTACAGCGGTATCCAAGCATTTGACAATTCTTAAAGAAGCCGGACTGGTATATGACCGCAAAGTCGGCCGAGAGACACGATTTAGGCTGAATGCCGCACCACTGAGAGAAGTCCAAGACTGGGTGGCTTTCTACAGCAAGTTCTGGGGTTTGAATATGTTGCGCTTGCAACATTTATTAGAGGAGGAAGAAGAATGAGTGTAACATTAACACTGAATTTTCAATACAAGACTACAATTGAGAAGTTGTGGTCCGCATTAACCGATTCCAGCAAGCTTGCCAAGTGGGTGCAGAATATCCACACTGGTGAGGCAATGGAAAATGATTTTAAAGCCGTCGTTGGACATCATTTTCAGTTCCGCACGCAGCCGAACGAATGGTGGAATGGAATTATTGATGGTGAAGTACTGATTGTAGACGAACCCAACAAGCTGTCCTATACATGGGAAAGCGGGGAGAAACACACGATCACGTGGACACTGCAAGACTTAGGGAACGGAAGCGTTAACCTTCATCTCGAACAAACCGGAATCTCCAATGAACAAGCACTCGCAGGCGCTAAGTATGGCTGGACGAAGTGGTGCAGTGAGCTTGAGAAGGTATTCGCTTAGTAATAAAGAAGTACACAATAATGCAGCAATCAGCATGATGGGCACAGTTATCAATTATTAAGAAGAACTCTCCAAGTCAGGAGGGTTCTTTCTGTATTTTTACGTAACGCGAGTAATAACTGCTTCATAAATAGGAGAAGAATATGTTATCATAGATATTATCAGTCTGTAATATCCTATTTAATAAGGAGATGAGTATCATGATTTACGATTGCGTCATCATTGGGGGAGGACCCGCAGGACTGAATGCTGCTCTCGTCCTAGGAAGAGCAAGAAGAAGCATCGTCTTGTTCGACCACAATCGCCCTAGAAATGCGGTGACACATGCATCCCACGGTTTTATTACGAGGGACGGGGTTACAATTCCAGAATTCCGGCGCATCGCGCACGAAGAACTGGGTCGCTATCCATCCATCCGTCTGATGCATGTTGAAGTTACGACAGTTGCCAAAGTGGATGGTGTCTTTAACGTACACGACACAATGGGGCAGTGCATTCAAGCGAAGAAATTGATACTTGCGACAGGGGTCAAGGAAATATTCCCGCAAATAGAAGGATTCACTCCGCTATACGGAAAAAGCTTGTTCAACTGCGTATACTGCGATGGCTGGGAATTGCGTGATCAACCACTTGTGGTCGTGTCTGAACATGCTGCTGGATTTCACACCGCCAAGTTGCTCTATCAATGGAGCAATGATTTGGTTCTTTGTACGAACGGATACTCAACCCTTACACACGAGCAGAAGATGCAGCTTCAATCCAAAGGGGTGAAGGTCATGGAACAACCGATAGCCGCTTTTATCGGACATAATGGCAAGCTCCAACAAGTTCGATTCGCAGATAGAACAGAGCTTGCGAGATCAGGGGGCTTCGTCACTCCCAAGTTTGAACAAAGTGCACCATTTGCTGCACAGTTGGGCTGTGAATTGACCGCGACTGGAGGGATTCAAACAGATGATTCAGGGCGCACCACGATAACGGGTGTCTACGCAGCAGGGGATGCGGCTTCCTTTTCTCCCTCCCAAGTTGTATTCGCTGCAGCAGACGGCAGTCGAATTGCTATGCATATCAATAGAGTATTGACTGAGGAGGAGTTCGAACAAGTGGAAAACTAGATGGCACGAAATCACTTTGGTAGTCACTCAAATCTTTATTGGAGGGGTTACACATGAACATTCCATGGAATGAGCGTTACGGTTCAGCAGAATATTACTATGGAGAAGAGCCGAATGCATTTATCCGAGAACAAGCTCATCATCTTGACAATTGCCGAAATATCGTTGCTTTTGCGGAGGGAGAAGGCAGAAATGCCGTCTATTTAGCTCGTGCTGGACATCAAGTGACAGCGATTGACTACTCCGAGAACGGTCTCATCAAAACGGAAAAGCTGGCTCACAAGTACAATGTTCGAGTGCATACCAAGCAGGCAAATCTCCTTACGGATCATATCGCTCAACAAGAATACGATGCTGCAATTATGGTTTTCGGCCACTTTCACCAACGTGACCAAGGCTTAATCGTGAATAATCTGAAGCAGGCCGTGAAGCCAGGGGGCATTATTATGCTTGAAGTATATTCGAAGATGCAGCTTCGTTATGGAACAGGCGGCCCTCCGGATATAGAGATGCTATACGACCCCGCTGAGCTGCTAGCTTGGTGCAAGGAGCTTGAGGTTCTGCACTTCTATTATGGGGAACAGAACCGAGTGGAAGGAAAGGGCCATACTGGATTAGCTCATGTGATTCAAGTGATTGCAAGACATCATTCCGCCACAATTTGATCTTGAACCATCCTTTTTGGTGGAATATTATGTAAGGGAATGAACGTTCATTCCGAAAAAAGGGTGATAGCTAGTGACCACGAACAAAAGAGACGATATTTTACTCGCAGCATTGCATTTATTTACTGACCGCGGTTTCGACGCGACTACCGTACCGATGATCGCTGAAAGAGCCAAGGTTGGCGCAGGTACCATCTATCGTTACTTTGAGAGCAAGGAGGAGCTGCTGAATTCTTTGTTTCAAGAATGCACCGAGCAGTTCTTCCGCGCCGTCAAACAAGGCTTTCCTGAATCTGCAACCGTCCGCGAACAATTTCATCACATTTTTGTTCAGACCATCCATTTCGCGAAAGAGAACAGGGAAGCCTTCTCGTTCATTGACTCTCACTTGAATCCTCGATTATTGGACGAGAAAAGCCTCAAAACATTTGAAATAGGCATGGATTTTATTCGCCACTTCTTATTCAACGGCCAGCAGCAGAACGTTATCTCTCCATTGCCGCCAAATGCGTTAATCTCTATTTTCTACGGGGCGCTTGTCAAATTGTTCGAAACAATCCGGGCAGAAGTGCTCGAAGAAACGCACGAACTCCTCGTAGGAGTGGAGGAATGCTGCTGGAATGCAATCAGAGTTCATTAACTCGATTGTGTTCCCTTCTGCAACACGGAATGAATATTCATTCCTACCTGTCTACTGTCTACTGTCGACTTCAATCGTTCCTTGCTGCAATGTAACACTGACATCCATGAGCTACCTCTTGCGAACGAACCTGTATTCCATTTAGAGGAGGCAAAATCATATGTCTATTACGATTCCACAACCCAAAACCTACGGCCCTCTCGGCAACATTCCTCAACTGAATCCGAATACACCCATCTTATCTTTCATGAATCTTGCTAATGAATACGGTGAAATCTACCGCATGAAGCTGCCGTTTGGAACGCTTCATGTCGTCTCTGGGTACGAGTTGGCCAAGGAATTTAGCGACACTGATCGCTTCGGCAAAATCGTAGATAAAACCGTATTAAACAATGTGCGATCCTTTGCAGGGGATGGATTATTTACTTCTGAGACGGAGGAGCCGAACTGGAAGAAGGCCCATAATATTTTGCTCCCGAGCTTCAGCCGCACAGCAATGCGGGGCTATTTTGACAAGATGCTGGATCTCGCCATGCAGTTAATCCAGAAGTGGTCGCGGCTAAATCCTGATGACTATGTTGAAGTGCCGGAGGATATGACAAGACTGGCGATGGATACGATCGGGCTATGCGGCTTCAATTACCGCTTTAACAGCTTCTACCGTGATCAACCCCACCCATTTGTAACAAGTATGGTTCGGGCATTGGATGAATCCTTGAATCAAGCGCAGCGGCTTGGCATTCAGGATAAGCTTATGATCAAAACCCGGCGGCAATTCCAGCAGGACATTGATGTCATGTTCTCCTTAGTCGATAAAATGATCGCTGAACGCAAAGCGCACGGACACGAACAGGCAGATGACTTGTTAGCTTACATGCTGCAAGGCAAGGATCCAGACACAGGTGAAGCTCTGGACGACGCCAACATTCGGTATCAAATTATTACGTTCTTAGTAGCCGGACATGAGACAACAAGCGGATTATTGTCCTTCGCCCTGTATTTTCTGCTGAACAATCGCGACAAGCTGCAAAAAGGCTATGAGGAAGTAGATCGTGTATTGAAAGATCCCGTTCCCACCTACACACAGATCAAGGATTTGAAATACATTCGCATGATTCTCGATGAATCGCTGAGATTATGGCCGACAGCACCCGCGTTCAACTTGCATGTGAAGAAAGATACGCTGCTGGCGGATCGATATGAGATGAAGAAGGGAGATCGCCTGCTCCTACTGCTTCCTCAATTGCACCGAGATGCTGCAGTATGGGGATCTGATGCGAACGAATTTCGTCCAGAGCGATTCGAGGATCCAAGCCAAATCCCTCATGATGCTTATAAGCCTTTCGGAATCGGTCAACGCGCTTGTATCGGTCAGCAATTTGCGCTGCAAGAGGCGACATTAATGCTTGGTTTAATCTTGAAACATTTCGAACTCATCGATCACACCAATTATCAATTGAAGCTTATGGAGTCGCTGACCATCAAGCCCGAAGGGTTTACCATGCAAGTCCGTCCGCGACGCACTAAGATCGGAGCTGCAGCCATTCTCATTGAAAATCGTGACCCCTCTAATGAAGGAGCAGCCTTAAGCCGAGAGCCTCAACAACGATCCCTTCACCATACGCCGCTCCTCGTATTATACGGCTCCAATCTTGGCACAGCAGAGGGCATTGCCCGCGAACTGGCAGAGAAAGGACGTGAACTAGGCTTCCTAAGTAAAGTCGCACCCCTTAACGATTATCCAGATGGTCTTCCTAAGGAAGGCATCACCTATATCGTAACAGCATCATATAACGGTCAACCGCCGAGCAATGCACGACGCTTCATGAAGTGGCTGAAGGAAGTGGAGCCAGAAGCGTTGACAGGAGTTCGCTATTGCGTCTTTGGTTGCGGCGATCATAACTGGCCTAGTACCTATCAGAGCATTCCCATATCCATTGACGAACAGCTCGCAGCTAAAGGAGCGAATCGTTTGCTGCCTGTCGGCCATGGCGATGCCAGCGGTGACTTCGAAACCGAAGTGGAGGAGTGGCGCGCTAAGCTGTGGCCAGCAGTTATGCGTTCTTTGGATTTAGAATTTGATGGAATTGAAGGAACAGAGAAATCGACAGCTTCTTCGTTAACTGTAGAGGTTGTAAACATATCGGTTGAATCACCGTTTGCCGAATCATACCAGGTCCATTGTGCAACGGTCATAGACAATCACGAGCTGCAAAGAGGGGGAAACGGGCGTAGTACACGCCATATCGAGATTGAACTGCCTGAAGGAGTGTCTTATCTTGAGGGGGATCATTTAGGTGTGTTCCCTATCAATTCGGATAATCTAGTTGAACGGGTAATAAGCAGATTTGACTTAAATGGAAGCGATCACGTGGTGTTGCGAACAACAGGGAACCGTTCTTCCCATTTGCCGTTACATCGACCTGTGTTGATACATGATCTTCTAAGCCGGAGCGTCGAACTTCAGGAGCCTGCCAGTCGAGCACAAATTCGCGAGCTTGCCGCCTTGACGGTATGTCCCCCGCATCGAATCGAATTAGAAGCACTGCTTGGGGCAGAAGCCTATAGGCGGAACATCCTTGAGAAGCGAATATCAATGTTAGATTTACTTGAGAAATATGAAGCTTGCTCGATGACATTCGAGCGCTTTTTAGAGCTGCTCCCGCCACTAAAAATACGATACTATTCGATATCAAGCTCTCCTCGTGTACAGCCAAATCAGATTAGTCTCACAGTAGGGGTCGTACAGAGTCCAGCTTGGGATGGGCGCCATGAATATCGAGGAGTTGCTTCTAACTATCTTGCCGACAGACAACCAGGCGAATCTATTATGATGTTCATTCAGCCACCGCAGTCCAATTTCCGGCTGCCAGAGGATCCAAGCACACCTATTATTATGGTAGGCCCCGGGGTAGGGATTGCCCCATTCCGTGGATTTCTTCAAGCCCGGCAGGCTATGAAAGAGCAAGGGATTCCGCTCGGCAGCGCGTATCTTTATTTCGGTTGTCGAGATGCGACGGATCATATCTATGAAGAAGAGCTGGAGCAATATCAACAAGAGGGGATTGTTACGGTACACACCGCATTTTCTCGAAACGAAGGTCAACCAAAAACTTATGTCCAGCATCTCATCAAGCAGCGTCAGCACGAAGTGATCGGTCTCCTTGATCATGGGGGACAGTTCTATGTGTGCGGTGACGGAAACGCTATGTCACCAGATGTGGAGGCAACACTTAAGCAAATGTATCAAGAGGCTCATGCAGTTAGTGAGACGAAAGCAAACAGATGGTTGGAGCAGCTCGGGGTCGATGGGAGATATGTGAAGGATGTGTGGGCAGGCAGGAAAGTTTAATTAGCCAGAACAAGTTGTAAACGAGTTGCAGGACAAGGGCGCCCTAGATGGGCGTCCTTTACCATTTAGACAGCTAACTAGGTCATTCGTGTGATTGTGTTGCAAGAACAGGCTTTATATACTTGATTGGAGGTGGAAAGCACGGAAGACTTTCTAGCATCGCTGACTAGTAGGGGTGGAATATCGATGATATATATTGAAGCTGCCGGGGTCGAGGAAGACGAAATGTACTATTTTGAGATTGACGAGAACGGAACAGCTTATCGACAAATAAGCAAACATGGCGATTTGCATAGCGTGGTCTCCACTGCGCCCGATTTTGTGCTGTGCGATCAAGAAGTAATTATTGAGGCGAGCGATCGTATCCTTACGAAGGAACAATTTGAAATCGAGTGGCAGCAAGCAATTGAGCCTAGCCTAGCGGCATGGAAGAAAACGAAGAAGCAGTATCCCCCGGGGCGTCCGGTTCGCGGGGAAATTGCGATGTTTTATCCGCGAGGAGCAATCATCCGAGTGAGCGATAATGCTTATGCCATAACAGATTACAATAAACTAAGAGAACGAACACCGTCACAATATTTATATCCAGGCTACTGTGTAGATGGGATCGTCGCAGACTATGATGAGAACAATTTATGGCTGGTCATGGAGGACTGCAGGATGACGGAGGAAGCGCTTTGTAAGTAGAAGCATCGTATCTATTGAACCTAACTTTTTTCAGAAAGGAGGAGATGAGATGACGAAAGACGAGGCGCTATTTCTTCTCAAATGCCATGCCTTCCAACATGATGACATCGAGCACGAGAAAATGACGAATGGATTTTTAGGCATGCTGAGACCTTTTCGCGGTGAATTAATTGAAGATAATTTCCACGAGCTGATGAAGATCATTGAAGTTCTGGCCGATGAGTTCGCGAAGCCGCAAGTAAACAGAATCTTGATATCGTGCTTCTGGAGCATCTGCCAGCTATCCCGAGCATGGGCTTTATATCCTGACGGTATGCTGCAGAGCAATGGCCTGCTTTCCCAAGAACAGGTTCGAAAAATGGACGAATGGGTGGACATGATCTCGTATGCAGTGATGGTATTATTGGAAAGCGAAGATCAATTGGATGAAGCACTATGGTTATATCGAGAATACTTGAACAATCAAGAGAAATGAGCAAAGCGTGAAGGCGAACCAAGGGTATATCGAGGGAAATACATGCACTTGATTGGAGAGAATAGGATGAATAGCAAGCTTGCCTCATTAGACTGTATTCCATGGCAGCGAATGACAACCGCTTATGGAAGGGGAACGGACATTCCTCAACTGATTGAAGAAGGACAATATCATGAATTGGCTAATTTAATCGAGCATCAGGGGACATTGTGGCAGGTAACGCCATGGGTACTGCTTGTGTTGCTGCAGAAGCTGGCGGATCGAGCTCGCCAACCAGAACAAATTACGGAAAACGAAATGACGCCTTACGCAGCTGTTGCCTCCGCATTAGCCTTTCAAGACATGGAGGCGGGGCAAGCGGTTGACAAGATGGAAAACTTACTAGAAGAAAAGTACTTATGGCCGGAGAGCGAGGAAGAGGATGAGGAACAGTGGGAGGAAGGGGAGCCGCCTGGATATGATCCAATACCGTTCTTTAGTTATTATTACTATAGCTTTGACTTATTGAAGCAGGCAGTGCCTACTTTCACTGCAATCAAGAATGGCAATCGCCAGCTTGCTCCCACTATTGATGAGATTCTTCAGTTATTCGCAAGCTAATTTATACAGAACTTATCACCGTCAATAGAAGAATAGAGAAGGGTAATGCGTAATTTCGGTGATTTATCTATCTTTACCTTGGCCGCATGCTTTCCTGAACAGGTATAATAAATATACGTTAGCAAACCCTAACAGCACGATACATACGAAATAGCAGGAATGAAAAGGAGATCCAATGAACGAGAAGCCTTCTAATTTAGACGCAGGATGGAACTTTGACAACAGTTACTCCCGCCTTCCACATTCATTTTACTCCAAGCTGAATCCAACTCCTGTACGAGCGCCGGAACTTAGTGTTTTGAATGAATCGCTCGCAGCCTCCCTCGGATTGAGTGCAGAAGCATTAAGAAGTGAGTATGGCGTAGCTACGCTTGCCGGCAATACGATTCCAGAAGGGGCGCTACCGCTCGCCCAGGCTTATGCTGGCCATCAATTCGGGTATTTCAATATGCTGGGGGACGGAAGAGCAATTCTGATTGGCGAACATATTACGCCTACGGATGAACGATTCGATATTCAATTGAAAGGCCCCGGCAGAACCCCATATTCACGAGGCGGTGATGGTCGAGCCGCCCTCGGGCCGATGCTGCGAGAATACATCATCAGTGAAGCGATGTACGGTCTTGGCATTCCAACGACACGCAGCTTAGCGGTAGTGTCCACCGGTCAAGGAGTCATACGTGAATCAGAGCTGCCGGGCGCGATACTCACTCGTATCGCTGCGAGTCATATACGAGTCGGGACATTTCAATACGTATCCAATTGGTGCGGTGCCGAGGATTTGCATACTTTGGCTGATTATACGCTGAACAGGCACTTCCCAGGAGCAGCAGACAACAGTGACAACCGATATTTGATCCTGCTCAAAGAGGTTATAAAACGCCAGGCATCGCTCATCGCTAAATGGCAGCTTGTCGGATTCATTCACGGAGTCATGAATACGGACAATATGGCGATTAGCGGTGAAACGATTGATTATGGCCCTTGCGCCTTCATGGATGCGTACAATCCAGACACCGTCTTCAGTTCCATTGATCGAGAAGGCCGCTATGCATATGGCAATCAGCCGAATATTGGCGGGTGGAACCTTGCCCGGTTCGCGGAATCCATCTTGCCGCTGCTGCATGACAACGAGTTGAAGGCCGTGGAATTGGCCGAGGAAGCCCTGAATGAATACTTTGAGTTGTATCATGGTCACTGGCTGACTGGTATGAGAGCAAAGTTAGGCATATTCAATGAAGATGAGCACGATGAAGCCTTGATTGACGAGCTGCTGAATCTGATGCACAAGCACCATGCTGACTATACCAATACGTTTCGTGCATTGACCCTCAATACGGGCGAGAAAGAGTCATCTTTATTCGCTAGCACCGAGTATGGACAATGGCATGAGCAATGGCAAGCAAGACTAGCCAAACAACCGCAATCCAAGGAGCAGTCACTTCAGCTTATGCGCAGCAGCAATCCAGGCGTCATACCGCGTAATCATCGAGTTGAAGAAGCATTGGATGCAGCGTCGCAGGAAGGGGATTTTAGCGTGATGAAGCGACTGTTGGATGTTCTCGCGAATCCATTTGCGTACTCTGCGGATCAGGATGAATACTGCAAATTGCCGCCTACGCCTTCCCGTCCTTACCGGACTTATTGCGGCACGTGATAGACAGCACGAGCAGAAACTTGACATGTATATTTACAAGGTGTTACGATAAATGCATAAATTTTCTAGGGAGAGATGTTGATGTTGGCGGTCGTTCTTAACTAATCAAATTCCATAGTGAGGTATATGTAATGCCAGTGAGAAGTGTTGCTGCTTAGCAATATTTATTTGCTGTGGATTTGCGTACCCTCGGAATTAGTTAAGAACAACGGATATCATACTTGCCTTAGGTCATAAGTATGCCTATTTATTGAACCCGCATCCGTGCTTCTTGAAGCACGGATTTTTGCTTTATTTGGGGGCTTATTTAGGTATCAATCAAGTAGGGCGTAGAATGACGTTTGTTCATTCTGCGCCTTTTTTGTGTGCCATGAATGAGCGTCATTCCGCCACAGAGGAGGAATGACACAATGCGCAATTTTATCGACATCGCAAATGAAGGCGTACGCTTGGAAGAAGGGATCACTGTTATCGAGCAGCTCTTGTTGGAATGTTATTTGAACCCTGGAATCTCTACCAAAGAATTGGCCCGGAAAGCTCTTATTCCGATACCAACTGCTGCTGCTGTCAAACGGGAACTTATCAAGGTCGGGGCCATTGTTCAGGATAAAGGAGCACGCTGTACCGTGAAAGGAAAAGCATGGGTTGAGGAACAATGGGGATATCTCGGAATCCATAGAAGCCTATATCAAGAGCTGATGGCTTTCGAAAATGGGATTCATTCCGATCTGCACCATGTATTAGCCGATTTGCGGGAAATCATGAAGTATCGTCCACAGGCCGATACTCGAATCGATCAATCCAAATGTACACCGGAGACTAGCTTACGCAGAGCAGTGCTTTGTTTGAAGCAGCAATTCTTAATTGGGAAACAGATTATGTGTGTGGGCGACGACGATTTGGTTAGTGTATCAATTGGACTGCTGCTTCAAGCTCTATTCCCTAATGGGAGACATTCCAAAACAGCAGTGCATGTCGTTGACATGGATGAGCGATTTTTACATTACATTCATGATGTGGCACAGCACAAACGATTGCCGATTCAATGCATCTATCACGATTTAAGAGAACCACTGCCGGCAAACTTGCAAGGGAAGTTCGATTGTTTCTTCACAGATCCCCCGTATACGCTGCAGGGGATGAGCCTCTTCGTATCTCGAGGTATTAGCGCACTGCGGAAGAGAAAAGGCTTGCCGATTTTCTTATCCTTCGCACATAAGTCACCTGATTACATGTTTACGATGCAGCGTGAGTTCCTAAGAATGGGGGTGACGACCAGTGCAACAATGCCGCGATTTAATGAATACGAAGGAGCAGAGATTATCGCGAATCGGAGCCAGATGATCATTCTCAAAACGACTGAGCGTACCATACCGGATTGCTCAGGGACATTTGAGGATGCATTATACACAGGTGAAGTGAGGCAGACGATGCGAACGTACAAATGTAAACAGTGCGGGAACAAGATCACGGTTGGCTGCCAATGTGATATCGCAACGATAGAGCAGCTCAAGCACCGAGGCTGCCACTCATGCGGCAACGATACGTTTGATTTCATGAATAAGAAAACATTTTGATATATCAAGAAGGAGGAAACATGAACATCATCATTCGAAAAGAAACACAAGCAGACTACCAAGTGACTGAATCCGTTGTGAAACAGGCATTCGACTCATTGGAATTCAGTGATCAAAAGGAACATGAATTAATATCTCGTATCCGGCAATCCGACGCATTCATTCCGGAGTTATCCTTAGTCGCTGTTCTCAGTGATCATATCGTCGGTCACATCCTGTTATCTCGAATAACAATTCGTGGAGATCAGCACACCGTAGATTCACTTGCCTTGGCTCCCGTATCCGTGTTACCGGAATACCAAGCTCTCGGAATTGGAAAGAAGCTGATCCGTGAAGCACTGCAACTAGCTGTACAGTTGGAATACAGTTCTGTAATCGTATTGGGTCATCCTCAGTATTATCCGAAGTTTGGCTTCAAGAAGGCCTTTATATGGGGGATACAACCGCCATTTGAAGTGGCTGACGAGGTATTTATGGCATTGGAGCTGCAAGAGCACGCTCTGGATCACGCATCCGGGGTTGTGCAATATCCAAGTGTATTTTTTGAATAAATGGTCGTTCTGTCCGGTATGCAGATGAGCAGGCCAGGTAGCGAGTCATACATGGGAGAGTCAATGATGAGGTACCCAATTGTCGTGTATGATGCGAAATACCATGAACGATTAGTAGACATATGGCTTCGTAAGAAAGGGCGTTCAGCTCTCGACGGAACAGGCCGACCTTTTCCATTGCTGCATCTAGAACTAAAAAATGATCCATCAGGTTAAGCTTTTATATCGAAATAGAATCATGTAATTCTATTGCTGGTGAAATGATAAACGAAGTAATCGGGTGTTTTATATTCATATTTTATCTTTTGATGTTCAAGTCAGTCTCCTCAAAGGAGTTGGCTTGAACTCTTTTTGACTTGAGATTAATTTCACAATAATTCAAGATGATGGACGTCATATTTGGATTGATTCATCATATGATCGATACTGACCGAAAGGTTAGTAAAAAGTGAAGGAGGAGTAGCTTTGCCTGTAAGGCTCTACGAAAGAGAAAAAGTGTTGCAGGCCTGCATATCCGTATTCGCGAGCAATGGTTATAAAAACACTTCGACCGGGATGCTGGCTGAAGCAGCCGGCACATCGAAGGCTTTAATATTTCATCACTTTACTAGCAAGAAAAAGCTGTATTTCAGCTTACTGGATCATTGCTTTGAAAAGCTATTCAGCGAAATTCAAGCGGATTGCATATTCGATAACAAGGATTTTTTTGAGGCTATAGATACGATCAGCCGCTTAAAACTCAATTACTTTCGCAAACATGCCAATGAGTACAAATTGGTGTACGAAGCTTTCTATTTAACGCCTGATGAACTGAAAGAAGATATTGAGCTGAAGTATGGGCACGAAATTGCCATAAGGTATCAAGAGTGGGAACGATTATTTGAAAAAGTTCAGCTGCGAGAAGGCGTTCAGCGCAAGCAAGCTTTTGAGCTAATCAAGATTACGCTAGAGCATTTCCAAAGGAAGTTTATTGAGGAGCTCAAGGATATTGATAACATTGAAGAAGAATGCCTTAATGTCTTGCTTGATGAGATGAAAAGCTTCTGCTGCATGATCCGTCATGGAATTGCATCGGACACGACTGACACGAATGCATGACCCAATGATTATGGAAACGGCGAATGTGAAAAGGAGCGAAAATATGAAGAGATTAACGAGTGACGACTTTATCTCTACGGAACCAATGCACGATGTCGTCTCATTTTATGCGAAATTTTATGAGCAGCAGGAACCGCTGTACCGCCTTGATAATTTTTTTGGCATGGGGGAAGCATGGCTCGCATTTCGCCACGATGATGTTGTTGCAATATTGAAAGACCCGCGCTTCATCAAAGACATCCGCAAGCTGACACCAAGGGAACAACCCATAGAGGAGAACGTATCCGTGAATGCCTTGATGGAATGGGTAATCAACATGCCGAATATGCTCACTGTTGATCCGCCCGATCATACCAGGCTGCGCAGGCTGGTATCCAGAGCCTTCACCCCCAACATGATTGAGGAGCTACATCCCCGTATTCAGCAGATTGCCGATGAATTGCTGGATGCTGTGCAGGAGCAGGGAAAGATGGATCTTGTATCGGATCTTGCCTATCCGCTTCCTATCACCGTCATTTCGGAAATGCTTGGCATTCCCGTCGCTGAGCGAAGCCAATTCCGAGAATGGACGCGTACACTTGGGCAAGCCTCACTGGATCCGAAGGAAAGTGAGGCGGTTGTTGCCACACTGAATGAATTTATTCAATATATTCAATTACTTCTAGTCGAGAAACGCAAAAATCCTGGGAACGATGTAATCAGCAGTCTCGTTCAGACCTATGACGAAGGCGATCAATTAAGCGAGAATGAGCTCCTATCGACCATATGGCTGCTTATCTCCGCCGGACATGAAACGACATTCAATCTGATTGCGAATGGCACGCTGGCTCTGCTTCAGCACCCTGATCAGATGCGTCTGCTCCAGAACGATTCCTCTTTGGTGCCTTCTGCAGTGGAGGAATTATTGCGTTATGCCGGTCCAGTCTTGCTTGGCAACCGCATTGCGGGCGAAGATATAGTGCTTCACGGCCAGACGATCCGCAAAGGCGAAATGATTGTGATCACGCTGAACGGAGCCAACTTTGATCCGCATAAGTTTGCGAATCCCGGTACTTTGAACATTACGCGCGAAGAGAATGAGCACTTAACCTTTGGCAAGGGAATTCATCACTGCTTAGGCGCTCCATTGGCCCGATTGGAAGGTCAGGTTGCTTTCCGCACACTGCTGCGACGACTGCCTAATCTGCGCCTGGCCGTTGCTCCCGAGGAACTGACCTATAACAAGGACTCAATGCGTTCCCTTGCGAGCTTGCCTGTATTGTTTTAGGAACCTCATCAGGGTCGTCAGACTTAAATCGATGTTCATATGTCCCCAAGTTTTGTCGTGTCATTGATACGCAAGCTTGAGGACTTTTGCAAACATACAAGCCTTTAGCAAGATTGGAACAGCATCTATCCCACAGAACAGATACAATAAAGGTAACAACGAACCACTGCTAGAGGAAAGGACAGATTTTGCATTGGATTACAAGGACGATATTCAGCGCAGTATCGAGTATATCGAAACAAATCTAACCAGAGAGCTTACCGCCATTGAAATCGCAGAGCATATCGGATACTCGGTATATCATTTTTGCAGAGTATTCAGCGTCCACCAAGGTATGCCTCTGATGGATTTTGTGCGTAAGAAAAGATTGATTCAGGCAAGGAGAGAGCTGCTCCCGAACCGTAAAATTATCGATATTGCCCTAGATTACGGGTTCGAAACAGCAAGCGGTTTTTCTAAATCCTTCCGCAAAGAATTTGGCTACAGTCCGACCGTCTATCTTACTAAGTTCAAAGCATGGCACTCAAGCAATCTATACATTCATTTGGAGGGAGACAGAATGCACCCTATTTTTGTAACGAAATCCGAATTCAAAGTAGCTGGCTATGGCATTCACACGAATCTGGCGAACGGGTATACGAAAGACATCGCAGCCTATTGGGATACGTATATCGGAGGCAATTTGGAAAGTAAGATGTATGAGCAATTAACTCCGCCGGAGCACGGCGAGGTAGGAATCTGTATCCCCGCATCAGATGAAGGGAATATTGTCTATTTATTTGGCGTTATCGTTAAAGATTATAGCAAGGTTACTCCCGACATGATAACTGTCGAAGTTCCTGAGGCACATTATGCCGTCTTCACAACACCGCCAGTCGATTATTTCGAAAGCGATGCAGCTTATGATGCAGATCCGCTAGCTGCGGCCGTTCAAGCAACCTGGACCTACATTTTCGAGGAATGGTTCCCGAACAATGAGTATGTATACGATGAATCCAAGCTCGATTTTGAATTTTATGATGAACGCTGCCACGGACAGCGCAATGTCGTCATGGATATTTATGTCCCAGTCCTAAAATCTGCTGTACAGGGGGAATAGAGTATGGAGAAGAAATATTATGGAGAATTATGTTCCTTATTTTATGATTTGGATAAGCCGGAAGCGCCGAATGAGCAAATGGACTTTTGGATGTCTTATGCCGATAAGACAATGAGAATATTAGAGCCAATGTGTGGATCAGGCCGGTTTCTACTCCCATTTCTTGAACAAGGCTATCAGATCGATGGATTCGATGTGTCTGCGAATATGTTACATAGATGTATAGAGAAGCTCTCAACATTAGGCTTCAGTACACGTATTGATTTATGTGATTTCAACAACTTTGAGACGTCGATTGCGAAGTATGATCTTATCTTTATTGCAGCCGGATCATTTTCCTTACTTACGGAGCGGGACGAGGTTATCAATGCTCTCCACGTTATGAAGAATTGCCTCACTCCAACAGGTCGCATCGTATTAAGCATTGCATCCGACCTTCCTTATCGGGGAATTGGGCAATCAAGCGTAAATCAAGAGCAATTCGAGTTGGCAGCGTTCGAGGAAGGCAGGAGGGTAGGGAAGGACTCCGTAGAAGTAGCCCTGCGAAGCAAGCATGCTTACGATACGGATCAACAAATTTTGTACTCGATGATTTCCTACGAGTTGTACATCGATAATAGGCATGTTCGTACCGAATGCGAGGACTTTCATTTGAGACTGTATCAACCCAATGAATTCGACCGCATCGTTGAGCAATGTGGGTTCGTGATCGCTCATAAATATGCCAATTTAGATAAAAATAATGTTGATTTCCAGCAGGCAGAAGATATCTATTACGAGCTTCATACATAAAACGTCAAGGGTGGCTTAATCCTGCAGCAGGAAGGCCGCCCTCATCGGTTCATGCAACAATGTATGGATTGCTCGTATCATTATTGTTCACAATGACATCTGCGCACAGTTGTGGAGGTGTTCCTCAATATACAGCTGGGATGCTGCATGATATCGATTCACAAACACAGCTTCCGCCTTCTCATAACTTCCGAAAGCAAGTGCCTCCCGCAGTGCCCCTCTATTTCTAGCAATTGCATAATCCGTATCTACAAACACCTTGAAATCGAAGAGCGTCCGCAGCTCCTTTTTCAGTAAGAAGGTTCCATCGATGATTACAATCAAATCCTTGGCTGCTAATTGCAATTCTGGATTCACATATACATCCTGAGCTAGATCCAATGAGATTGTCTGGTAATACAGGCTACCATTGGGGCCGAGGGGAACGAGAAGCTTTTGTTTGAATGACTCATAATCATGAGCATCCTCGTAATATCCGGTTGCAGAATCCTTGCCTTGTCTGTAGCGAATTTGCCTTGGATGATGAAAGTGATCAATACTAGCTCTAATCACGCGACTTTGCCTACAATGAAGTTCCTCAGCTAGCTCATTTGCAAGTGTTGTCTTCCCAGATGCAGTGATTCCACTAATCCCCACACGAATCGGATGGTCTAATCTCAAATCTACGATTCGATCCGCGATTTCAGCGATTAACTTTCTTCGCAACATATTGCTCCTCCTTATGTGATTGAGCAGCATCCATTCTTTTATTTGCAGGTCGAAAACGTGTGGGAATGGGATGGTGATATCAGATTGATTTATGAATGAGCGGACACTGGAATATGCGTAAAGCTAGCAAAATCGAACAAGCCCATATCAGTCAACTTCAGTTCCGGAATAACCGGCAAGCAGAGGAATGACAAGGTGACAAAAGGATTGAACTCCTTAGAAGCGCCAATGTGTGCCAATGCATCATTGAGACGCTCCATCCGATCAAGTACCTCCGTGTATTCGCCCTTCGCCATCAATCCTGCCAATGGAAGCTCGATCGAAGCGAGGACTTCGCCCTGGCTTACCACAACCAAGCCGCCCTCTAAGTCACGCAGCGCCTGAACGGCTGTCAGCATATCCTTATCGTTACTGCCGGCTACAACCAAGTTGTGCGAATCATGTGCTACGGTAGAGGCAATCGCTCCGGATTGTATGCCAAATCCCTTCACAATGCCTAGTCCAACACAGCCAGTATGGTGATGTCGCTCGAACACGGCGATCTTTAATTGATCCTTCTTGGTAGAAGGGCAGAAGTACCCATTCGCTACGTCTACTTCCTCGATAAGATGTGTCGTGATTAGACTATTCGGATTAATGCCGATAATGTGGCAGTGTCGTTCTGATTCACCCAGTTCAATTTGCAGATCATGCTCCGTAATTTCAGACAGATGTACGGTCTTCAATAAAGGGGCAGGGATATCAGCTGCTTGGATCTTCGGCCCTGTATACTGGCCATTCTCGCCGACTAAGCTTCCGCCTTTGTACACCTGAGCAATCGTCAGTTCCTGCAAGTCATCCAACAATAACAGATCTGCCTCGTACCCTGGGGCAATCGCACCCTTCGCATGCAAGCCGAAGCATTCAGCTGCATTCAGAGAAGCCATCTGAATCGCTTGCAGCGGGTCAAGACCGTATCGAATAGCAAGGCGTGCATTATGATCAACGCTGCCCTCATGGAGCAGCTCATCCAAGTGCTTATCGTCGGTACAGAACACACAACGGCGGGCATTGCTCGCTGTAACAGCCGGGATGAGCGCCTCAACATCCTTCGCAACCGATCCCTCGCGCAGCATGACATACATACCTCTGCGCAGTCTTGCCTTTGCTTCCTCAGCTGTCACACATTCATGGTCATTGCGAATGCCTACAGCTCGGTACACATTGATAGCTTCTTCATCTAATCCAGCACCATGGCCGTCAATCAGCTTGCCGTGCCGATGCGATGATAACAACTTGTCCACCATATCCGCATCACCACGGCGTACAGAAGGGTAATCCATCACTTCCGCTAATCCTAGGACGCGTGGGTGAGTGTAGAAGGGTTCCAGACTGGCAGCATCCAGCTTCGCTCCGGCATGCTCGAATGGCGTACAAGGGACACACGATGGGAGCATGACAAAGACGTCCAGCGGCAGATTTTCAGAGGCATCGAGCATATATTGAATGCCATCCGCTCCCGCAACATTTGCAATCTCGTGGGGATCTGTAATGACCGTCGTAACTCCATGCGGAAGTACAACACGAGCGAATTCGGATGGCGTAACCATAGCAGATTCAATGTGAACGTGCGTATCGATGAAAGAGGGTGCAATATAGCGGCCTCTCGCATCGATGACGCGATCTCCTTCATAGCTGCCGCCAATTCCTACGATAATGCCATCTACAATCGCGACATCACCTTCCATAATTTCTAGATTGAAGACGTCAACGATCTTTCCGTTCGTGATGACAAGATCAGCAGACTTCATTCTGCCCGCTGCGGCAATTCGATTGTTCCAATGCTGCTTGCTCCAATTCATTCGAAATCACATTCCTTTTCTCGTTGTATGAATAGTGTGGGGATAAAGCACCCATATAAATACAAAAAAACTTTAGTTCTGATAACTAAAGTTTGACGGTAAGGAGCAAGAACAGCCTGTCCATGATAGATAGAAGAGTTAGCGCTCAATCCGATCCCACATAGCAAGCATTCTTTTCCTCGTAGTCAAACTGTTTACGGCAGCTCGGTAGAGACGATTGGACCATATTTCCAAAGTTATACGAAGAAGTATACGGTTGTAATTCTCTACATTGTATAGGGCGCCATTATTCCCGTCAACCCGGGAGCTTGTTCCTAGCAGATCAATTGTTTGTAATAAGAGGAAGAGAAAACAACAGGAATGAAGAGCAATATAGGTTAAAGAGGAAATGAGTGATGAAACCATAATTGTAAGGCCATATGGCAAATGGGGAAGTAGAAGAACAGAGGTAGTGAGAATCCCTCTGTTCGTTAGTTGTGAAATCATACATTACCATCGTGATATTACAATTCTAATCCTTCAAAGCATATAGCTGCTGTTGATTCACTGGTGACGTAATTACTGCTCCCGCATAGAAATTCAATAATGCCATCATATCTTGCGTACTTTGACTGGAATTGCTGGATAGATTGTTAACCGGCTGTTGAGCTACAGACGACTCAGCATTGCTAATGAATTCACCAAAAGTCTGTTTTGTTTCGCCTAACAATACTTTGCTGCCGTCTGGTCTGACGAGATATTGCCGAATATAGCCGTCTTCACGGGCCGTTACGAGTTTGCCCTTTTTATTCTCTTTTTCATCGGATTCCTGCTTTTGAATTTCCTTCATTGTGTCCGCAAATAACGGCTCAGATTGTGGCTTGGATCGCTTCGCGGCAGGCGGGATTCGATAATAAGATTCAATACGCATCTATGTAACCCTCCATTTTGTATGTTATTAGTAATTTGCTTTCATGTTATCTATCGGAAAATAACAGCTTATTGCTTAATAATTTTGAAAAAAGAATAATGAAGTTATGTCTTGAACCTGGGCAGCACATACAAAACAGGCGTATTTCACCTCTATTTCTAGCTGCTTGACCGCGTCATCTTTCATTATCATTTCATATAATTGTAATGATAGGGGGGGTAATTTTGTGTAATCATGGGTTTGAAGATGACCACTGCAACAGCTCGATGGAAATATTGCAAAGTACTGCTGATATGGCATTCCGTGTTCCTGTATTTTTAAGCCATCCTAGTACACTAAATAATACACAGTTGAGATTTTTAAGTCGCTTAATTACAGAGATTCAGAACGCGCTTCTCTATCCTCGTACGCTGCCCGATACAGAACAGTACCCGGAGAAAACCTTAACGAGTGTACGCCGTATGATCCTATCCAGCTACGGTTTAATTTGCAGCAGGTGTTCGCAATGTATACGCAGACCAATACTGGCTCACAACCACCAGCGCCGTCTTGGGAGGGAGCACCGTTCTTGCAAATTGAACCTTCTATGGCGTATCTATACGGATTGCCTATGCTGTTGATTAAGGAAAAGGGAGTAAACAGTATCGGAATCTGGAATCCCTTAGTTCAACCTTATTTTATTATCGAATGGGATTCGACGAAGCTGCTCAATGATTTCTTCGGAACTGTAGAATGGAAAGAGTTGTTCCAGAACTGGGTCGCTAGGGTTAGAAATGGTTATTTCATACAGACTGAGCCTTCATTCCAATATGAATGTCGGGAAAATCTGTAGAGAATTAAGGAAAATGCTATCATTTGAATATAAATAGGATACGCCACAAAAAGTACCTCTATCCCATTTCGAAAGAGGTACCTTTGTGTAGCGTATATAATTTCAAGTCATGCAGGGCATAAGAATCTGATTCGAAATGAATTAAGAATTGATAACCTGAATCCCTTTGATAATATTCCATACAAAGTAGTACACGCTTATCGCTCCGCATACACAAAATGCGATAATTGCACCGATTCCCCATGCGACGCCAATGTCGCGTACACTAACCCCAATTAAGCCAAACAACATTACCGCAATAATGACCGCGATACTTGGAATAAGGTGAGTCCATAGCGCACGTTTGGCATGGCTTCTTGTTACCGAATCTCCAACAATCCAGGCTAATACAGGGAATAAGATAGGCGCAAAGAGAACGCTCCAGTACGAAAATGCCGATATTACTTTATTTTCTTTCATTTATGTTCACCTCTAGTAGTTATTGTTCTTGTCTTGTTCTGATACATAGATCATACAATAAGACTTTGGCTCTACCTATCGATCAAGCTTTCAATATCATTACGAATTTGTAAGCCTGGGGCAAGTTTCATCATTCGATTCGCCTCGTAGTCCATCCGTTGATTGCTTACATGCATGATTCCTATAATAAGTTCAAGGGAATTCATTTCCAACGAAACTTGTCCATCGCGCTTATGAGACGCATCGCCATACGATAAAAGGTGGGGAAGATCTTCATCTGAGAAGCATCGAGGTTGGCATGAGGCCTGCCCGGGGATGGGTATCCGATTGTCGGGTATCACGATTCTATGAAGGGGGCTGTATCTTGCCGTCATGATTCCGCCATCATATTAGCTTCGCTTATCAGCTGACTCGCTGCTAAGGAAATTATTGATAAAATGCAATTGGAGGAATTACAATCATATCGATTGGCTAGATTTAATAAAGAAAGCAGATCATAAGCGATCAAGCTGACTAATGCACTTGGATAGCAGCTTGATCGCTCATGTCACGTACTACTTGAGTATCTTGTCAATAATCCCATATTCAAGCGCTTCTTCTGCAGTCATAAAGTAGTCGCGATCCATGTCTTTCTCAATTCGTTCGGCGGGCTGACAAGTATGGCCAGCCATTAATTGCACAAGTCTCTCGCGCATCTTGAGAATGCGTTTGGCGCTGATGGCAATGTCGCTTGCCTGTCCTTGAGCGCCTCCATGGGGTTGGTGAATCATGATTTCGCTATTGGGTAGTGCAAAGCGCTTGCCCTTGGCTCCTGCTAACAGCAGAATCGAGCCATAGGAGGCGGCTAATCCTGTACAGATGGTATGAACCTGCGGCTTAATGTATTGCATTGTGTCATAGATGCCAAATCCTGCAGTGACCGAGCCTCCTGGACTATTGATGTACATATAAATGTCTTTATCTGAATCCTCCGCTGCAAGAAGAATGAGCTGCGCAACAACACTATTGGCCAGACTATCATTAATTTCAGAACCGACAAAAACAATTCGATCCTTCAGCAATCGGGAATAGATGTCGTAGGAGCGTTCGCCTCGACTCGTTTGCTCAACAACATATGGGATATAGTTGGACATGGTAATACCTCCTCTGTTTTTCCACTGTGGAATATCCAGAAAACGAATGGATCGCAGCAGAAGATACGGTTCAGAGGACAAAAGTTTTTTTCACAAGGTTGCGTAACGCAATGCATGCTTCATTCGTTTACTGATAAGAAGATAAACCATAATTGCCGCCATGAATGATTCATGTTAGGCATGAAGAAGGCTGATGAAGTGAAAGCGAGAACGAGCGAATGAAGGAGTTGACTGTGAAGGATGACCAATCTAGATCAAGTGCAGAGCGTCGAACAACCTAATCTGAAGCAGTTGAACGACGTACTGAACAGATATTGCCTCTCTCTCACACATTCCAAATGGGATTCTGAGGATCTCGTACAGGATACGTGGGTCAAGATTCTAGCCCGTGACAAGGAGATAGAACACAACAACCCTGAAGCGCTGCTGCTGCGTACGGCTAAGAACGCTTGGATTGACCAAGTACGCCGAAGACATCGATTGGATCAAATTCTGGTAAAGCAGCAGCTTCAATCTCAAGAACACAATAATCCTATACAGGAGAATAGTACAATTGACATCGAAGCCGCCTTCCAATATATGATGACACACTTGTCTCCTCTGCAAAGAACCGTCCTCCTTATGCGCAGCGTACTCGGGTATTCTGTTGCTGACACTGCAAATAAGCTGAAGACAACGGAAGGGGCGGTGAAGGCTGCATATCATCGAGCACGGAAGGTGCTGCTTGATGTGAAGGAAGATGAATACATGGAAGAAGCGGCCCTGCCAGACAATGTGGAAGCTCAAAGCCACATACGGGCACTCGCTATTGCATTTGTCAATGGAGAAGTCAATGAGGTATTGAGACTTGTGCAGGGAGAACAGGATCTCGTTCCTGTATTAAATATGTACTCTAGGTCGAATCAGATGCGTTATAAACAGAAGCAGCGGGATTATAAGCAGATGTTCCACCATTTCGAAGCCTTACTAGCTGCATAAAGTATGCTCGTATGGAGCAATGCAGCATGCTGTTTCTGGATAATCTGTGAATCGCTTAGCCCGCCTCATGCATACACGTCGATATGGGCAAACGTCTTCAGCATGTGACACGTAACATGGAGCTGAGGGCGCTTGCCCGATTCTCCTTTATGAAAAGGTGAGAAGGGGAGCAATTTAGCTAGTTTAAGCGAGCAATAATAATGATAACCGTGCTATAAACATCTTTGGATTTTCATAGTGTTGTAGACAATCCCAACATTAGGAAGTAGACTGCTTATATAGTATTTTGGACATGTCTACTTATTCATCGATGAGAGGAAATTGAAGATGACAGATGAACAATTACATCACATTCTACACTGTTTTCGCTTCCATAAGCCAGAAATCACTTTCCTGAGGCATAATGAGAATCGGACATATAAAGTGAGCGACGCTGACGGCAGAACTTATGTCCTACGTGTTCATCAGCCGTTTAAAGAAAGTATGACAGGCTTGCAACATACTTATGAAGGTTTGCTAGGTGAACTGCTCATGCTGGAAGCCTTGGCGAAGGAGAGCAGCCTGCTGGTGCAATCGCCGCTGCGCAATCGAGATGGGGAATTGATTACCGTCATCGAACATGAAGGGCAGCGATTGAACTGTTCGGTTCTAACATGGCTGGAAGGTAGGGATCTTCAGAAAGAAGACGTTCAGAAGCCAGAATTGGTCAAGCTGCTCGGATCTCAAGTTGCTAAACTCCATGAATTTTACCGTCAGTATCCGCGCGATCGGGTAAAGAATCGACCAGAGCAAGGGATTGCATATAATGTTGGCTTGATTTCAACAATACATAAAGGGTTGGAACTCGGTTTATTTGTGCCTTCAGATGTCGCAATCATCGAGAAATGCATTCATCTTATCAACGATAAACTTGAGCAATTCGGAACCGAGGATAGATGGGGACTTATTCACGGTGATTTAGGTTTTGGTAATATGATTATCTCTCCTGATGGTCAATTAAGCTTTATTGACTTCGGATTCTTTGGCCCGGGATACGATTGGACAGACATCTCCATGGGGGCGATGATGGCTCCCGCAGCACACAGAGATATATTCCTAGAGGGATATTACGGAACTGCGAACATAGATGCGGACGAGCTTGTTCTCATCGAAGGCATGATGCTGATTTCGATTATCGGATATTACGCGTTTCAAATGGGGAACGAGTCCGTACATAATTGGATGCGGGAGAAAATGCCGAAGTTTTGTGTTGATCATTGTTTGCCATTCCTAGCAGGAGAGCGAATATTTTATCAGGTATAGGGTAATTATGTCACGTCGAGTCCTTATATTTTTCTTAGAGGATTGATAAGATAGAGGAAGATCATTTATTTCATGAAAATCAATAAGAGTAAGAGGAGGAGGAGCTCCTATGCACGCGAAGAAAGTCCCCCGTTAAGCCCGAGGCCCTCCATTCATGAATCTGTATCCACTCATTCCAATTACACAAACTAAGGGAGAGATACACAAATGACCATGAATGGACCAGTTGAAATTTCAAGACAAGAAAGACTGGCAACCTGTTGTGAACTTGCCGACCGCTTGCAGAAGGTTTATGGTGAGCAAATTATTGCAATCGGAGTGTACGGCTCCGTATCCCGAGGCACGGACGGTCCTTATTCGGACATTGAGATGTTCTGTGTGCTGAAGAACGCAGATGAAGAGGTAGACTTCAGTTACGAATGGTCATCCGGGCCTTGGAAGGCCGAAGTGAATGTACGAAGTGCAAGTGTGGTTCTGAACGATGCCGCCACAGTGGAAGGGGACTGGCCATTAACACACGGGCCGTTCTTCTCACCACTAAGCCTCTATGATCCGGATGGATTTTTTTCTAAGCTGAAGGAAGCGGCACAATTACCCTCAAGTGTGGATTTCTCGAATGCAATTCATGAAGTGCTCGTGGGAGAAATGTATGAATTCATTGGAAAGCTCCGGAATGCAAATCGAACCGGCACACAAAGCTATCTTCCTTACTTAGCTATGCAATTTGCCAAGTACGGCGCCATGTTAATCGGTCTTCACAATCGGAAGCTGTATTCGACAGGAGCTAGGGTACTTCCAGAATCATTAGAGCTGCCAGAGCGCCCAGATGGCTATGACGCGGTCGCCAATATGGTCATGTCTGGTCAGTTGTCTGAACCGGATCGAATTATTGATGCGTGCGAACAGTTCTGGAATGGACTCGTCTCATGGGCTGAAGAGCATGGTTACAAGATTCATTCGGAACGTATTCCATTCTAAGAAATCTTGGCGGCGTTACATGGCGATTGATGACCTGATCATCAAATCACAATCATGTACACAAGCTCTGCTCTAAGCAGGGCTTTTTTTATAATTCAACAGGTGGTAAGCAAATGTACCGTGATAATTCGATCATAAAAAGAAGATGATTCCGCCTGTTTTTGAGATTCATACTCGTTTTCGGGTTTGAATCCAACTGTTTGATTTTTCCTATAAATGAAACTTGTCTCACCATTTGAGATATGTGATACTATTGTTAACTGCAAAAAAGGGAGGTGAATGCATTGCTGTTGGAACTCCAGGATCTGATGTCTTCTGATTTGATTCCGTATTTTATCTCGATCGGTCTAATATGCTCACTGACGTATGCTTACGTTGCACATCTGTATGTCGCAGTCGATCGCTTCTTAGTCCCTGCATACAGAGGCCGAGTCGCGATTGTTCCTCATCAGGAACGGATCGTCGGTCGGACAGAGATACATCACTGGCTAACCAGAAGCGTGAAGCGAAAAGAAGCGCCGGATGGAGATTCAGGAGACTGCCGTTCCTTGATTGGAATCAGAACGTTACCCAATCAAGGAGGACGATTATGGAGCAGTTCAATGTATTCACCTACAAGCGAAAGTTCATTCTAATCGGGGCACTGGTGCTCCTAGTGCTATTAAGCGGATGCGGGGTAAGCGGGCCTAATGCGACCGTTGATGCTAATACGCCAGGCTTTTTTAATCATTACATTGTGTATCCGTTTGTGTATCTGATTCAACATTTTGCGGCATTTTTCGGTGGAAGCTATGGCCTGGCATTGATTTTGCTCACGCTGCTCGTACGATTAGCGCTGATGCCGCTCATGATGAGACAGTATCGCAATCAGCAGAAGATGAAACAGAAGATGGACGTATTGCAGCCTGAGTTGAAGCTTCTTCAAGATGCATATAAGGATAAGAAGGATGCGGAATCAAAAGCAAAGATGCAGCAAGAGATGATGCAATTGTATCAGAAGCATCAGGTGAATCCGCTGGCAATGGGCTGCTTGCCGCTGCTTATTCAGCTGCCTATCTTGTCCGGATTGTATTATGCCATTAAGTTCACACCGGAAGTAGCTGCACACTCGTTCCTATGGTTCCAGCTCGGACGACCAGACGTTGTGCTCCCACTGCTCGTTGGGATCATCTACTTCTTTCAATATAAGGCTACACAAATCGGCATGGATCCGATGCAGAGCAAGCAGTTTGCATTTATGGGATACTTGTCTCCCATTATGATGACCGTGTTTTCCCTGACCACTCCCGCAGTCATACCGATGTATTGGTGTGTAGGCGGCGTGTTCGTTATTCTGCAAACACTGCTTGCGAAGAAGTTGTATCGGACGAAGATAGAACCAGCCGCAACCGTTAGCAACAATTAAAAAGCGTAACAACAAAGCAATCAAAGCTGTCCTGAATGAATTCGTGGGGCAGCTTTTTATCTACTTGAAAATGGATAAAGAGGTATTTAGACAATGGAGGGAATGGGTATGGAGTACCAATCTAGCATATTTACGCAGGAGCAAATCGAAACTATCGTGAAGCGATTTGGAAATACATTTTATGAACAGATGCTGCGCCATCTCGATGATTATGCCGAGAAGTGGTCGTTGTCCTCATTGCAGCTAATCCCATCCTTTTCTGCAAACATAGTGTTCACTTGCTATTCGGATCAGGTTGGGCATGCGGTATTGAAAATAGGAGAACCATCGGAAACGATATGGACGGAAGTTTCAACGATGCGTCTATATAATGGTCAGCGATTCTGTAAGGTGTACGAGGCGGATATTGAAAATGGCGTTATTCTTCTTGAGCTTCTTCAGCCGGGTACTCCGTTACGCGACGAGCAATCCTTACAACGGAGATTAGACATATTCTGTTCCTTATATTCGAATCTACATATCGCGGCTGTTGAGGCGGAAAAGTTCCCAACCTATATCGGTTGGGTTGAGCGGATAACAGATTACATGAACCAGCGCAACGATTGCCCTGAATTATCTAGACATATGCAGCGTGCAAGAGATATTTGCTTGTCCATTGCTTCATCCTATTCGCAAAATCTGCTGCTGCACGGCGATCTTCATCATGATAATATGCTGCTCAGCAGCGATGGGGAATACGTGATCATCGACCCGAAGGGTGTGATCGGTGATCCTATATTCGATATTCCTCGATTTATTTTAAATGAGTTCGACAACGAAATAACTTCAGCATGCTATGAGAAGATAGATGGTATCATGATCACGCTGGCACGCAGGCTATCGATTCCGCATCCTATGATTAGGAAGTGCTTATATGTAGAAACGGCAATGGGAATGTGTTGGTGTGTAGAAGACGGTTCGACACCTGAGGAATATACTGCCCTTGTCCAAAAAGTAGCCTTTGCCGAGGCAATCATGAACGAGCAAGGTACCTGGTAAGAATGATTGATGCAGCGAACCAACTGCTATATGATTGAAATGGAGTCAAATAGGCTCCCATGCTTTTACGCGAGGCAGGAGGGAAGATACATGCAGTTTTTATTGTTCTATTAATACGGGCTTCTTCTTAACCAGATAGAAGCTCGTATCGTAACCATTCCTATGGCTATCGATACGAAATGATGATATTTCGGAGGTAGCAAATAGATGGAACATATTTGTTTTGAACTCGAAAACGTCGAAGTGACGTATTTAGATAAAGAGATACTCAAGATTGCCCGGTTAGCTGTACATCAGTTTGACCGCATTGGCATCGTTGGCAAGAACGGGGCAGGGAAGAGCACGCTTCTGAGGTTGATTGCAGGTACTGTTCAACCCACGAGCGGGAACGTGAAGCGGCATGTCGAGTATGGCTTGTTTGAGCAAATGGAGGCGCCTGCAGATGCTGAAGCAGATCCAGCGTTACTAGGCAGATTGGCGGTTCCGAATCGTACTGAGGGTTTAAGCGGCGGGGAGCAGACAAGGCTGAAACTAGCGCACATGCTGACTCATTATTATGAAGCACTGCTCATCGATGAGCCAACAACCCATTTAGATCAAGCGGGCATTGCGTTCCTGCTCGATGAGCTTCGCTATTACTACGGAGCGCTTGTCCTGATCAGTCATGATCGTGCCGTACTGGATGAGCTCGTCACGACGATTTGGGAAGTGCATGAAGGCAAGGTGCGTGTGTATTCAGGGAACTACAGCGATTACGTCGAGGCGAAGCGCCTGGAGCGCGAACAGCAGATGCAAGCACACGAGCAGTTTATCAAGGAGAAAAACCGCCTAGAAAAAGCTGCACAAGAGAAAATGAAGAAAGCCGAAAAGATTGCGCAAGCAGGCAGTATGTCTAAGAAAGAGTCGAAGGCATTAGCAAACCGCATGTTCGAAACCAAATCGAAAGGCACCAGTCAAAAAGCAGTCCATCGTGCCGCTCGCGCTATTGAACATCGTATGGAAAAGCTTCAAGAAGTAGAGGCCGTGCAGGAAGAGAGACAGATCGTGTTTCGCCAAGCGAAAACAGTAGAATTGCACAATAAGTTTCCCATTATGGCGGACAGACTCACGCTCCAATTGGGTGACACTGTATTACTTAAAGATGTAAATTTCCAGCTCCCTCTGGGGAAGAAAATAGCGATTACGGGTGCAAATGGAAGCGGAAAAAGCTCTCTGTTAGCACAAATAGCAAATGCGGGGGCAGGCTTAACCATTTCCCCAAAAGCGAAAATAGGCTGGTTCCGTCAAATGAGTTATCACTATACAAGCAATGAGTCCGTGCTGCAATTCGTCAAAAATCGTTCCGACTATGAGGAAGGTTTTTTGCGAGGTGTGCTGCATGCTATGCAGTTCGTCGGGACTGACATTCAGAAGAGTGTCCGATCCTTAAGCGGTGGGGAAGCGATTCGTCTCCAGCTGTGCCAGCTATTCCTAGGGGAATATAACATACTATTGTTGGACGAGCCGACCAACTTTTTAGATATTCATGCTATAGAAGCATTGGAGCGGTTCATTGCCGCATATGAGGGAACGATCATCTTCGTGTCTCATGACAAGAAGTTCGTGGAGCATGCCGCGGATGTACACTTCCATCTCTCGGATCGCAAATTGCATTTAATGTAAACGTAGTTAAGCATCCAAAATAAGCCGCCAAGTTCGACTTGGCGGCTGTTATCTTTTCAGCTGTGTCCTCAGTTATGCGTTCAGCATTCCTGCGAAGCACAGCGTGCATAGAAAGCACGCATAGCTCATCAGGACAAAGCTTTCAGACCCGTAACCCCAATAATAATGGCGATGAGGCTCACGATACGTGCTGGGCTTTTGCTTTCACCGAAGAAAATCATATTGAGAA
Organism: Paenibacillus sp. NAIST15-1; assembly: GCF_001894745.1. Lineage (GTDB taxonomy): Bacteria > Bacillota > Bacilli > Paenibacillales > Paenibacillaceae > Paenibacillus_B > Paenibacillus_B suaedae. The sequence continues at coordinate 295,402 of NZ_BBYF01000005.1, read as the reverse complement.
GCACGGCTCCAGCAGTACCAATGCCGACCCATACTGCATAGCTGACACTAACCTGAAGATATAGGAATGAAGTATAGAGTAGGGCAAAAGAAGCTCCGAATCCACCTAAGAAGATCACTCCATTTTGCAGCGTTTTATGCTGGGAATACTTCTTAAGCCCGACTACACCGACCATTTCACACATTGCCGCTAGGAAAACAAACAGCCATCCCATCGTTACGCAACTCCTTTCTGTTTATGATCCGTGGCAGCTTGATCTGCCAATTTAAGTCCGATAACGCCTGCAACAAGCACGATCATAAAACCAATTTTGCCTATGCTAAGACTCCCGCCGAAGAACAATACATCCATCAGTGCCGTACCGACTGTCCCTGCACCTGCGAAGATCGCATATACGGTACCGGTAGGTAGCTTCTCACAAGCCTTAGCCAAGAAATGAAAATCAACAGCAATAATTCCGAGAATAATGGCCCAATGCCACCACGATGAGGCCATATTAAAGCCGTATACCCACAGCAGCTCGAACAGGCAAGTGAGCATCACATACATCCATGAACGATTCATGATAACACCTCTCTTAATATGAATGACATTCAGTCATTTTGTAGACAAAAAGATAGGCCCTTGTGCTACAGGACCTGAATCCCTAGTGCGTGAGTGACGAAGGCGTATACTTCCTCCGCTTGCGCTTGTATTTCTGATTCATCCGCTTGATCGAACAGATACACTTGCTCAGCTGCGGATTCAATGGCCCCAATCACAATTCGCGCCGTTCTAGCAGTGTTGAGCGATTTCCGGATTGATCCGTTAGCTTGAGCCCTATCGAGCAGTGCAGTAACCCAGTCATAATAAGGCTTATAAATGGATTCCCATTCCTTAAGATGCTCACTGGAGGCTAATCCTGCATACAGCAGCGCTAGTTGCTCTCGGCCATCATGATGAAGCTGGAATACCGTTGCAATAAAGGACTTGATCTGATCCCGAAATGGGGCATCCTGATCTACTGAGCTCTGGAGCGCTTCTATAATCTTCTGCACCATGACTTCTGCAATAGAAGGCATGACAGCCAGCTTAGAAGGGAAGTAAAGATAAAATGTGCCCTGTGCAATCCCGGCTCCCTTCACGATATCAGATACCTTCGTCTTTTCGATGCCTTTGCTGCACAATACTTCGATAGCCGCACGAACAATACGTTCCTTTTTGTCTTCGATGAGTATGACCTCCTCTAACTCGATCACAAATGACTGACTATCATTCATTTTATAGGAGAAGACGAACTGTTGTCAAATGAACAAACATGCTTATACAATATACGCTAGCAACAATCAATTTCATGCAAATATCGGCAAAAAGGCACAATACATTCTTTAAAATTGAAGAAACCTATTTTACGCTTACTTTTAAGCTCGATAACGTTTATAATATATCGAGTACAAAGACTATAAGAAAAGGTGTCATGAATGAGCATATTAAACGTAGAACGACTCAGCCACGGCTTTGGAGACCGTGCGATCTTCAAGGACGTATCCTTCCGCCTGCTCAAGGGCGAGCACATTGGACTGATTGGCGCCAATGGAGAAGGCAAGTCCACTTTTATGAATATTATTACTGGCAAACTACAGCCGGATGAAGGCAAGGTTGAATGGTCCAAGCGCGTGCGCGTCGGCTACCTCGATCAGCATGCCGTACTTAGCAAAGGTTTGACAATTCGTGATGTATTGAGAAGCGCGTTCCAATATTTATTTGATATGGAACAAGAAATGAACGACATGTATGGCAAAATGGGTGACGTAACGCCGGAGGAACTGGAGAAGCTTCTAGAGGAAGTCGGTACGATTCAAGACACACTTACGAATCAAGACTTCTACTTGATCGATGCGAAGGTCGAGGAGACTGCTCGAGGACTTGGCTTGGTTGATATTGGCCTGGACAAAGACGTACATGACTTGAGTGGCGGTCAGCGTACAAAGGTGCTGCTCGCAAAGCTATTGCTTGAGAAGCCAGACATCCTGCTCTTGGACGAGCCTACGAACTATTTGGATGAACAGCATATCGAATGGCTGAAGCGTTATCTGCTAGCGTACGAGAATGCGTTCATTCTCATCTCGCACGATATTCCGTTCTTGAATAGCGTTATTAACCTGATCTACCATATGGAGAACCAGGAGCTTAACCGCTACGTGGGCGACTATGACAAGTTCCAGGAAGTCTATGAAATGAAGAAGCAGCAGCTGGAATCTGCCTATAAGCGCCAACAGCAGGAAATTGCTGACCTGAAAGACTTCGTTGCACGCAATAAAGCAAGCGTCGCGACACGCAACATGGCGATGTCCCGTCAGAAGAAGCTCGACAAGATGGAAGTGATTGAACTAGCGAAGGAGAAGCCGAAGCCGCAGTTCAACTTCAAGGATTCCCGCGCTTCCAGCAAGCTTGTATTCGAGACAAAAGACTTGGTTATTGGTTACAATGAGCCATTGTCCCGTCCATTGAACCTCCGTATGGAGCGCGGCCAAAAGATCGCCTTCGTCGGTGCGAACGGTATCGGTAAGACGACATTGCTTCGCAGCATCTTGGGCGAAATTCCTGCAATCTCGGGCTCTGTAGAGAAAGGTGACAACCTGGACATCGGGTACTTCGAACAGGAAGTCAAAGACGCGAATTACAATACATGTATCGAAGAGATCTGGAAAGAGTTCCCTTCCTTTACACAATTCGAAGTTCGTGCAGCACTGGCGAAATGCGGACTGACAACGAAGCATATCGAAAGTAAAATTGCGGTGCTAAGTGGTGGGGAAAAGGCGAAAGTTCGCTTGTGCAAGCTCATTAACGTGGAGACAAACTTGCTCGTACTCGATGAGCCGACGAACCACTTGGATGTCGATGCGAAGGAAGAGTTGAAGCGTGCCCTTAAAGCGTACAAAGGCAGCGTTCTGCTTATTTCCCACGAACCTGAATTCTATCGCGATATCGTGACAGAGACATGGAACTGTGAATCTTGGACGACAAAAGTATTTTAATTGAATATGTAAAAAAAACGACTCTGTTACCACGGAGTCGTTTTTTTGTACATGAACACAGACTGACTAAGTTCATTTAATATGGCCGTTCCGTACCTGTTTGAAGAAAAGTTTGTTATGCACATCAGTTCCAAATCTAACACCTGAGATTGTTTCCCGTTGAGATACCGAGCAAATTAGCGAAGATCGTAAAGAAGTTGACCCGATTTTCAACCGCCGCTGGATTTGAGCCGTTACATTCCTGTGTCCCGTTAATGGAACGAATGGTCTCCCCGTAGCCTGCTCCGTTGACAATTGCATTATGCGGAGTCATAGTCCCTGCTCCGTTCTGTGTGTTCCAGAACCACAAGGCTGTTTTCCATGCTACCGAGGAATCCTGCGCGACCAAATCTGGATTGGTCAGAAGCGGAAGTCCCAATGCAGCGCCAGCAGCACCATAGTTGTAGTTCCAGCTTATTTGGAGCGGGCCTCTTCCATAGTACTGCTTTCCAGGAGCACATGGATACTGAACATTATTGTTATTGCAATAAAACGGATAATTTGCCGTATCCAACTCAACGATGTATTTTAAATGTCCCGTTTCTTGGGCTACATTTCCTAGAAAAGCTGCTGCCTCTTGTTTTTTGAGTGCGTCGCTTCCTGTATTGGCAAAGGCAGGGTAGGAGGACAGAGCGGATACTAAACCAGAATAAGTATAGAATGGATTGCGGTTAGGGAACATTTGATTGAATTGAGCCTCGGTAACGACAAAGCCGCCACCAGTACCTCCAGAAACAGGCTTGCAAGTTTTACTGGAGCTTTGCGGGGAAGAAGTAACGGGAGTTGTCGTGTCATTTTGCGCGGCAACCGTATACGTATAGGTTGTTCCGTTCGTCAACCCTGTATCGGAAAAGGACAAAGCGCTGATCCATTTATACCAATCGCCGTTGCGATAGACGTCGTAGCCTGTAGCGCCATTGATAGCATTCCAGCTTAAGCTGCAGGTTCCATTCGATGCACTTACCGATAAAGTAGGAGCTGGCAATGTGCTGCCGCCTGAGGCGGTTGGCGTGCAAGCTTTGCTGGCGCTATGCGGGGATGTCTCTACCGGACTAGTCTTGTCATTTTGCGCAGCAACCGCATACGTATAGGTTGATCCATTGGTCAATCCCGTATCAGAGTAGGACAACGTATTTGTCCATTTATACCAATTGCCGTTGCGATAGATATCATACCCTGTAGCTCCGCTAATCGCATTCCAGCTCAAGGCACAAGCTGCATTCGAAGAACTAACCGTTAACGATGGGGAAGTTAAAGCAGCAAAGGCAGTAAGAGGAGATACAAGAACGGTTACTATCACAATTGCTAGCATGAATACTCTCTTATCGATCATCTTTTTCATAGAAAGCCTCCTTATAGTAAAGTAAGAAGAAATAGAATCAAACAATTGGTCATCCTTGTACATAGCCTCTGATTCGAAGGAGTCGATTTAACATGGGAATGTGATAGAATGAATACTTCTTTTTCAATAGAGGAGATTAGATCAATTTTCATACATGTTGTGGAAATAAGTTGAGGCCATTAAACTGACGGCTTCTGTGCACGATAGGAGCGCAGCGTACCGAATATGGTCGCAAACTGACCGGTTTGCTCCACATTCTCAAATCCACATTCCTGGTACAATTCAGGAAGAATACCGTGGACATGATCCCGGGTCGTTGTGAAGCCATCCAGCCATTGAATCGGGTAAAAGGCAAGACGCATCAAACTGTTTTGCGGTTTATCAAAATCAATGATGTTAATCGTCCCGCCAGGACGCAAGGTGCGATGCAGCTCTTCTATCGTTCGACGCTTCATATCGAGGGTCAGATGGTGGAAAAAGAGACTTGAAAAAACGTGATCCAAATGGGCATCTGGAAAAGGGAGATCCGTGGACATTCCTTGCTGAAACTCAATATCCACCTTATTCTGTACTGCCTTATTCTTCGCAATCGCCAATATTTCTGGATCAGCATCAAGCCCTATAATTTCAGCTTCCCCCTGCGTTTGCTTCAACATTAACGTCAATGTGCCCGTTCCACAAGCCAAATCGAGAATACGTTGAGCTGGCTTCACATTCCCTTGCTGAACCAAATGGGTCTTGAACTTGTTCTCTTTCATCCCCCATTTTAACACCGGATCATATATAGGGGTTAACCAATGGAACTTCATAGCCGGAATATACCCTTTTTGTGTCATGAATGCACAGCCCCTTTACTCCTTAGTTCGAATGCAGAAGTATGTAAGATGTGTAATGTGGGATTCATCATATGTTATTCTTATTCTCTGTACTATACTAACATATAAGGGTAAATATGTCAGGACATTAGTATTAACCTCCATTGAAAAGTTCATATATATGACCTGGTACGACACGGTTATCCCGCTTATATCCAATGTCCTGAATCCATGGAGGAATTTGAATTCGTCATGCAGATTCCATCTGAAGAGAAGCCGCGGTTCATGATCGGTGACAACGGAACATGTATATATACCGATCCACGACAGACGATGAGTAGTATTTGAATTGGTATTGTTATTGATACTTGCCAATATGGCTTGTGCTTCGGGTGTTCGCCCATTTCCAATTCGCCCTGTATGGAATAATGTATCCATAACAACGCAGCGGCGATGGAGGCGGATTCAATGCCCGTGAAGAGCGGCAAGGAATATATAGAACGGATTAACAACAATCTCCCCGATGTTAGAATCGCAGGGAGGAGGGTAAGTGGGGAAATTTCCGAACACGAAGCCTTCAAGGGACTTGTGGCTACACAAGCGAACATGTATGACATGCAGGTTGCCGAGGAATTGAAGGGACGCCTCGTATATTCTTCCCCCTCAACAGGCGATCCAGTAGGTCTTTCCTACATGCAGCCGAGGACGATGAAGGATCTCGTACAGCGGAGAACCATGATGGAGACATGGGCGAGTGTCCATCACGGATTCCTCGGTCGTGCTCCCGATTATATGAACACAGCCATTATGGCCTATGCATCTGCTGCGGGGGTACTTGAAGAAGAATATCCTGCGTATGCATCCAACTTGAAACGGTATTATGAGTATTGCCGCGAGAACGATATCACTCTCTCTCATGTATTCATTCAGCCTAAGGCAGCTAGAATATCTACCTTTCTCCGTACCTTCAAAGAACCGGAAGCTGCCCGTATCGTGGATAAAAATAAGGATGGGATCGTTGTTCGCGGGGCGTTTCTATTGGATACACAGGGAGCAACCTCAGATGAAATACTCGTATATCCAACTCCTTTCTCTTGGACTGAAACGGAAGACAATCCTTATTCATTCGTATTTGCGGTTCCAAGTAACCTAGAGGGCATCCGTTTTATATGCAGAGAAAGCTTCTCAGCAGGCGATTCTTCCTATGATTACCCGCTTAGTTCCCGATTTGAAGAGATGGATACGCTTGTCGTGTTCGATGATGTTACTGTCCCATGGGATCGGGTATTTGTATGCGGGGACGAGAGGATGGCGTCTCGGCTCATGACGGAAAGTCATTTCCACGTTTATGCCGGCACTCAAATCATTTGCAAAAATATTGCAAAAACGGAGTTCATGCTCGGTACGATCGAAATGCTGGTCGAAGCCACAGGGATTAATAACCATGAACATATTATTGAAAAGGTTACAGAAGTTATTGTAGCCGTGGAGACGCTCAAGGCTTTCCAACTTGCAGCCGAGAAGGGAGCAGCTAAGGACAGGTGGGGCAGTATGCTTCCTAATCGCAAGCCGATTATTGCCGCCAATGTATATTATCAGAAGATGTATCCTCGTATCATTGAAATCATCCAATTGATCGGCGCCAGCAATTTAATTATGATTCCACAAGAGAGGGACTTCAACACCGATATTCGCGATCAGCTAGATCGTTACATGAAGGGTATCGATCTGGATGCCAAGAAGAGCGTGCAATTGGCGCGATTGGCATGGGAGCTGAGCGTCAGCTCATTCGGCGGGAGGCAGTCTGTCTATGAGCGCTTCTTCTTTGGCAACAGCACAGTTGTAAATAACCGGATGTATGCCGAATACCAAGATAGTCGAGCTAAATATGCAGATCAGGTCAACCGCTTTTTGACATAATTCCTTGAATGTTAATGCTCCCTGAGTACCTTGCCATCACAAGCCAAGAACCCAGGGAATATAGATTTCGTATTGAATTCCTACTTAGCAGCTGCTCTTCGTTCTTCAAAGACTTCCGCTGCTACCTTGAAGATCGTGTTCAGGGCATGTGGAAATCCGGCATAAATGATCATCTGCATAATTACTTCAACGATCTCTTCCTCTGTCCATCCAACGTTGAGCGCTCCATTGATATAAAATTTGAGCTGCGTAGTGTTGCCTAATGCAGTCAAACCTGCCACCGCAGCAAGCAGTCGCGATTTCAAATCGAGCCCTGGTCGCGAAAAGATCTGTCCATAATTAAATTCTACAGCAAGTCGTCCTAAGTCCGGAGCAGGCGAATCCTTGAAGCTGTTTACAATGGCCTCAACATGATCTTTGTCGATACGTGCCAAGATGTCCAAGCCTTTTTGATAGTGGTCTTCACAGCGTGACATGATGAAATTTCCCCTTTGTAAAAAATTCACTTTCCATTTGCTCAACCGTTAGATGTTCCAAATGAGTTCCCTCTGTCAATCAGACCGATGGAAGAGATGAGGAGCATAGAGAGTCCTGTGACACAGACTCCTACCCATTGCCAATGGCTCCATGCAAGCAAACCCAAGTAAGAGCCTAGAGCCCCTCCCAAAAACGTTGCAACCATATATAGTCCATTCAGACGATTGCGAGCTTCGGAAGACTGTTCGAAAAGACGTGCCTGACAAGCCACCTGATTCGCTTGCGTACCAATCGTTAGCAAGAAAGCGGCGAACACGAGTACCAGCAGACTTTCTCCCCATAACAGAAGCAGCAAGTAAGAGAACAGAGCAGCAGCCGTACATACTCTTCCAGCAAACACAGCTCCCATGCGATCGATCACTCTCCCGACGAGGGGAGTTGCGAACGCGCCTCCAATCCCAACCAGACCGACCATACCTACTGCACCAGAACCTAAGGAGTAGGCAGGCGAGGCAAGCAGCAAGGCTAACGTTGTCCAAAAAACACTAAATGCTCCAAATACGAATGCTTGACTTATACATGTCTTGCGCAGTACTTGCTCCTTCCGAATCAATGGAAGAAGAGAGGCGATTAACGCTCGATATGTCATCTCTGCTCGGCCATAACTGCGTGGGAACAAGCTGCGAACGAGTATCATCAGACCGATCATGCAGCCAAATGATATCCAGTACATGACTCTCCAGCCATAGATAGCGTCTATCCATCCACTAACGAACCTGGCACCCAATATTCCGCACACTAACCCGATTGCCACATTTCCGAGCACTCTCCCTCGCTGTTCCGCTATGACCAGAGAAGCCGCCATCGGAACGACAACTTGTGGGATAACAGTGGTTATTCCGATAACCAAATGAATGCTTATTAACCAGTTCATATTCGGGGATACCGCAGCTGCCGCTAAGGAGATACTCACGATCCCGAGAAGGACAAGCATAAGACGCCGTCTCTCTACCATATCAGCAAGCGGAACTAAGAACAGATTGCCCAGTGCATAGCCTACTTGCGCCAATGTTGCAACCCAGCCAATTTGAGTAATCGTCCCTCCGAACGTCTGGGCCATACTGGCAAGCAAGGTTTGGCTCACATACACATTGGCGACCGTAAAGCCGCATGTTAATGCCATTAAGAACAATAATCCTCTTGTTAGCTGTGGATGATGCACATCTGGTAAAGTACGATTCATTGTTTCAATCACCTCCGTTCTTCTTAGTTGAGTTACTTCTATCCGCAGTGATAGAATAAGGGTATTTTCCTGATCCAAATAGGTTCCTGTTAATCATAGTATTGAGAGTAATAGGTATAGGAGTTGAGATAGCTTGGATAAGAAGAGCGAACAGGGGCGACGCCAAGAATTAGGGGACTTTCTCAAATCACGGCGCAATCGCCTGCAGCCTGCCGATTATGGTCTGCCGATCGGAACGAGACGCAAAGCGAAGGGGCTTCGCAGGGAAGAGCTAGCACAATTAGCTGGCATCGGCCTATCGTGGTATACATGGCTGGAGCAGGGAAGAGAAATCAATGTCTCCCAAGACGTATTAGAGAGCTTAGCTCGGGTGATGCGATTAAGCGCGGAAGAGAAGAATCATCTGTTTCTACTTGCTCTTCAGCAGCCTCCGGCAGCGAATAAGCCGGAAACGATTCGTGCGGATGTTCAAACTGTTGTGCAGCATTTTCTAGATCATTGGGCAGATTGTCCTGCATACGTAACCGATCATAAATGGGATGTGTTGGCTTGGAACCGCGCTGCATGTGCGGTATTTGGCGATTTTTCCGCCATGAATGGGAAAGAGCGAAATGCGGTATGGCGTTGTTTTCGCTCAGCTTCTTACCGAGAGCTGCTGGTCGATTGGGAAGGTCACGCGAAGCGGCTGCTTGCTTCATTCCGATCTACCAGCACATGTTACGTAGGGGAGGATTGGTACCAGGAGCTTGTCCAAGAATTAATCAAGCATAGTAAGGAGTTCCAGCAATGGTGGCCTCGCCATGACATCATGGGAACCCCGATTGGCACCAAAGCATTGCTCCACCCAAAGGCAGGGCTAATGATGATGGAACATATCACGTTCCAGGTATATGATGCTCCGGATCTGAAGGTGACATTGTACCGGCCGCTTCCTGACAACAACACAGTGGTGACACTCGCCAAACTGCTTGAGGAATATCAGGATACAAACAGCCTGACTGCAAATAGCAGTTGAACATTTACCTGACAGACTTTATTTTTCCTGAAAATTTGAAGCGTCCGTGTTAAAATATTACATGTTCATTTATTCATGCAGTTACATACATTACAGGAGTGATGAAACATCATGTTGTCGAACAAAAGGATCAAAAGATGGAGCAGTGCCTTGTTGGCAGTTGTATTGTGCTTGAGTGCTGTAACTAGTGTCTCAGCTAGTCGTACAAGCAAACCGCTGCCAAAGCCAAGTTGGCAAAAAGACTTGTCTGAGGTAAATCAATTTATTGAGGCTCCATATCATTTTCCGAGCACGAAGACCGTGTATTTGGCTTCAAATACTTATATCGCCTCACAAACGAAAGTATGGGAAGCAGGTGTTGTCACTGCCGTAGATGAGAGCAGCGGCAAGCCGAAATGGTCCTTCACATTCTATCAAAAAGGAACACCTTATCCATGGAATACGAAGATTGCTTATAGCAAGTTAGGCTCGGTGTATGCCCTCGTAAAAGATGGTCAAGGAACGAAATTATTCTCCGTGAATGCCTCTGGCAAAAGCAATTGGATCATCCCTGTTCCAAATGCCGAAGACGTGCATGTGATGAATGATGGTACGATTCTATTAATCGACCCGGATAGAAAGGTTACACCTTCAGCCAAAAGCAAACCTCGTGCATATGCCTATAGTGCAAACGGCAAAAAACTTGCTGAGCTATCACTGGGACAAATGTATTCCGTAATTGGCGGTCAATATGTTGTGTCCCAAATAGGAGAGATCGGCAAGTCCAATTTAGCGGTGTATGGTTCGAAATTAAACAAGCTATTCACTTATAACCTCCCTAGCGGCGCGGTTACCTATGTGAATGAGGCGACTTGGGTCATTAACAACGGCGATATTCTGCTTCGTGTGAATGTGCCGAAGAGCGGAAATAAGTTAATCGCGATGAACGCTAAAGGGAAAACATTATGGGGACGCAGCATTCCAGGAAATGCACGAGTTCAATCCATCGGTCAGAACTATGTTGTGTACGCGGATGGGGTAATGAGCTTGTTCAATGCCCAAGGACTTGTCACGAAAGCCGAAGTGAAAGTGGATCTCCCGATAGCCATTATTTACGAAACACCAGATCAGCAAATCGAGATACATACAGAGAATGCGAAAAAGGTGCTGAATGCCAAGACCTTGCAAACGATGTATGAGTATCCTAATGATCAAGACAGACAGAAGTATCATTATGCAGGCAATGGATATCTGTACTCGATTAGCCAAGGGAATCAGCTAGCCCAATATAAATTGCAAAAATAACACAATGAATGGGGTTGTCTCAAAAGGATAGGATCAAATGAGTCAGTCCCATAAGATGTGCAAAGACGCTTCCAAAACCACTGAATATGTGGGGATGAAAGCGTCTTTTTCCTTGCATGCTCCTATCAATGCGGAGGCTTCAAATTTAATATTGACCTATGAGACTGTCCCAATTAATCATTGCTTTGGCCATTGAGCTTCAATTGCGATTTGCGATTCCATAGGGTTGACATCACAAGCGCAGCAAGCAGGATTACTGCTGCGAACATGTATGGCGCATTAATGTTCAGGTCGAATAAGAAGCCGCCTATGGCCGGCCCAGCAATAATGCCTAAGCTTGTGTAGGTGGAGTTCATTCCTGCGACGAAGCCTTGATTTTCTCCAGCCATTTTCGAGAGTAAGGAAGTGACGGCTGGACGAAGAATATCACAAGCGAAGAAGACAATGCTCGTCACGACCATTATAGCTAAATAACTGCTTACGAATACCGTGGCCATAATGAATAATGCCGCTATAACGAGGGAAGCGTGAATGATATTCTTCTCCCCAAATTTCGCCACCATCTTCTCAAATAACAGAATTTGCGCAACAACTCCTAGAATTGAGCCGATCGTAATAATGAATGCAATATCTTTGGCCGTAAATCCAAACTTTGCATCAACGAACAGGCTGAACATCATCTCGTATGCTGCCAATCCAAACGCGAGCACAAACACGATGAGGAACGGTACAAAATAGACGGACTGCACTGATTTTTTCATTTCAGCAAAGAAGTTGACGCGAATATGTTGTGCACGGTTTTTCTCCATTTGCTCCTGAGATAGCGATTCTTGCAGCAGGAAGATGGAGAAGATCGCCGCGATGAATGCAAAGGCTGCAGCGAAGAAGAAGGGGGCACGTATGCCTAATTCGGCAATGAAACCGCCTAGTCCCGGCCCGATAATGAAACCTGCACTAATAGCAGCAGCTTGATAACCTAATACCTTGGCTCTATTCTCAATTGACGTTCGATCTGCAATGTACGTAATAACGGCAGGCATAATGAATGCATCACTAATACCGCCTAATATTCGCGACGCAAATAGAACCCAAGCCTGCGTTCCAATGCCGAACAAGATCTCTGAAAACGAAAACAGACATAACCCGAATACGATCATTTTCTTTCTGCCCAGTGTTTCTACCATTACGCCGGTAAACGGGGAGGCGAGCAACTGAGCAAAAGCAAAGGCCGAAATCATATACCCGACCATTTGTCCGCTTAAGTGCATCTCCTTCGCAATGGACGGCATGACAGGTACGGCAAGACCAATACCGACGTAAGCAATAAATAAATTAAACAATACGAGTGCTAATGACATTTTTTCCTTTGTAACTGTACTCATGTTATTCCTCACTTATTCAATTTTCTGTCTATTCATGTTGTGTGATGATGTTTCATAACCGTTATTGTTCTTCATCAGACCCCGTTATCACCTGGTTGATCTTCTTCATCGTGTGAAGCATCTGTTCCAACTCCTCAAGCTCAATATGAGATGAGAACTTCTGTACAATCGACTCATCCGCTTTGTTAATGAGCTCCGCATAGTTTGTTCCTTCCTCTCCAAGAAGAATAAAGGATTCGCGCAGATTTTCTGGATTGCTCTCACGGATAATAAAGTGTCCAGCCTCCAATTTAGACAGCACCTGACTAACCGCGCTTTTGGAAATCGAAAATGCTTTTGCGATCTCATGAGCGGTCGTCCGCTCGTTTCGCATAATAAATAGCATCATATTTTCTTGTTGCACCGTTAATTGATAATCATCTATTTGTTTAGCTCCCTTGTTATAGACCGTGAAATAATCTTGAAAAGCATCATTGAGCTCGTTCATAACTCTCCGGTATTCCGCAATCATATCAATTCCCTCCATAGCGATAGTATTCACCTCATCCTCAACCAGAATCAATTCCGTTACGTTAGGATAAGTTCCTTTTAGTTTAGTTAAGTTCACTTAACTATATAGATAGAATACGCTATTGTCAATTCATTAATAGGGATAATCAATGAGGTTAAACGTCGATTCATGGAGTAAGCTTGCGATATCAACATAAGATTGAGGGTTTTTGTGGAAATAGATTCATGCTATACTGAATCCGTTACTATAGATAAGGAGGTTGAACCATGTTAAAAAACGAACTCGGGACATCGCTCTGTGCAAAGTCTTACCTATAAACAACGGCGGTTGTTTGTATAGAGCCAAGCACGCTTGAACCGCCTTCATCCGTGACGGTGAGATATGTTTATATTGAGACTTTGCCACCTTACTATCTAACTATATAAGGGGTAGAGTTATCATGAAATATGTCAACGCGGACATTTTACCACAAGAACTGCTAAAGGAAGTTCAAAAATATACGAATGGTGTCATGCTGTACATTCCGAAACGCGAGGAAGAACGCAAGGCATGGGGGACAAAATCCGGAAGCAGGAAGCTGCTGGCCTTTCGAAATCATGAGATTCGCAACAGATTTGCCGAAGGTGCAACAATCGAGCAGCTTATGGAGCACTATTTCCTGTCCTACGATAGTATTAAGAAAATCGTATATACCAAGTTAAAATAGATGATTCAATGCGCAAGCCACATCAGATTTCGATCTGATGTGGCTTTTTATGTGCAAAGAACGGTTTAGATTCATTTGCTGTCTATCGACTCGATTATCACATTGCTACAATCATTTACAGCAGTATCGTTCTTGCATGCTGCTAATGGATGTCCATTACGATGAACCGCTGCAGCCCGACTTGATTATAGACAAGGAGAATAACACCGTAGAAAGCTGCACAATGCATCAGCTAACTTTATCACCACTAGGTTCGCCCATCCATATGTGATCGGGAATTGATGCAGATTCATAGAAACGGAGAGGGTTCAAATGAAGATAGATGGAAAGCGTGTTCGTCTTTCAAGAGTTACTGCAGATGACTTAGATTTTATTTGTGGACTTGAGACGAACACCGGCATCTGGTTGTATGAAGAACAAGTTGAATCTGATAAAGAGAAAGTTAGGAACAAGTATCTTGAGCAGATGAATTCAACATCCCAATATAATTTTGTCATAAAGAAGGAAGCCGATGGAAAGTCAATTCCTGTTGGCTTAGCTCAAATTTGGAGTTACTCCGAACACCGAAAAAGTTGGGAACTCGGATTTGCGATAATTCCAGAATTCCAAGGACAGGGTTATGGTTACGAAGCCATAAATCTATTACTTGATTTCTCATTCCATCAATTACAAGCTCATAAAGTCGTTGGTATGTGTAATTGTCACAATATGAAATCCATGAACCTCATGGAGAAGTTAGGAATGAGAAGAGAAGGGACTTTCAAAGAGGAACTAATGTGGAAGAACCAATGGGTTGACCAGTATTTTTATTCAATACTCAATACCGAGTACATAAAAAAAGCGAACATCACGGTCCAACTGTAGATTTAAATATAAATTGCATTAACAAGATGGATTATGACAATTCAACAAACGGGCCATTTTGCGGAACAAGGGTTTGAAATCACAGGGGAAAAAGAGTTAGCTTTGTTGATTATTTTGTGTATCCTATTTTGAGAATTATGGAAAAGATATTCGGGATGTTTGAGGCCATGTGTGAAAGTGGCTTGTCTTAGGAGAGGAGATAAATAAATGATCGAATTACGAAAAATTACCGGAGATAACATAGATGAAGTAATAGCACTTGAAGTAGGAGAAAACCAGAAAGACTATATACAAACTACTAACCTCAGAAGCTTTGCAGACGCTCATATGTTGAACGCAGACGGGATACCAGCGACTCCCATTGCTATTTATGCCGATGGAGTTGCGGTTGGATTTTTGATGTATATTTATGATACGTTGGATCATGAATCATTTGAAAATGAAGTTTTTTACGGGAAGAAGAGCTATTTTATATGGCATATTATGATTGAAAAGAGTTATCAGGGGAAAGGATACGGCAAACTTGCCTTTGAAAAAATGTTGATGGATATTGAAAATAAGCCATATGGGGAAGCAGAATATGTAGCCCTCTTTTATCGAACAAGTAATGTCATAGCTAAAACATTATACGCTTCATTTGGTTTCGTAGATACAGGAATCATTCAGGATAATTCGATGTTGGCGATTAAAAATCTAGATAGGAAAATAACTGAATCCTTAGTAGAATAGGATCTATCGGAAAGAAATGTAAGATATCAACGTCTCGACCCATAATAAACATAAATATCCAGAAGTAAAAACCGATTTTGTTAACTCTGTCTTAGCAAAAATATAAAATTTATACCGCAATCGGGAGCGATTGTTTTATTCCAAACCAACATCATTCACAATAGAAACGTATTGGAACGATATGAAAAAAGTGCCCTCTTAATGAAGGCACTTTTTGTCATGTAGCCAGCAATCCGTCGAATTCCATTTTATCCAAGATGCTCAATCAAGTTAGCGAGTGGAACCTCTTGCTCCTGCTCTGGATCGTCAAGTGGATATATTCGAGCCGATTCGTTATCGGAATCTACATGCTGAATATACACTTGTCTACCGTTGTAGGTTACGTTAGCCAGCATTGGAGAGCCTGCGATCTCTTGTGCGCGTTGTGCATTCATGCCGATACCTCCTGCAATCATCATCTATACACTAGTGTGTGTAAATGAAATGGAAAATAATCGGCATGAAGCTAATCATCTCAATGGCTTGCCTTCTTTATAATAATAGTGCGGATCGAGGATGATGAAGAAAATGTGAACGCCTGGATATCCTCGCTCTCGCAACATATGGTCGATGCTGGCGGCAACGGCGTCATGTGTTTCCTTATCCCGTTGGAACATCATAATCTCGACCGAAAGCGGAGTGTTCGTTATAATATGAACGTTCAGTACTTCAATCTTGACCTTCTCCGGCTCCACGCGAACAATCGAGGCAAACTCCTCTACAATGTTTGGTGTAATCTCTTCCACGAAGGCATCTGGAAAGGCTTTAAATCGAATGTATGGCATATAAATCCCTTCAATCTGTTCTATTGTTCAATATTGTGATTTTAGGCGCAAATCGATGGAAAAGTCAATTCCCTTGTATCGAAACAATGCAAAATACCTATATTCAGCAGCGGGGGCGTAAATCCTTTTTCTTTCCTTGAAGAGTGAGGGGAGGAAGGAATCGCTGTGCTAACTGTCAAAGTTTATTTTGATTCAATTCAAGATATAGAACAACTATATCGAGCTATCCAGAAAGGATGATTGCCATGTCAGAGATGCAAGGAAATGCATTGAAGTCAAATGGCAATAAATTCGATGTCAATGAATGCGTCTCGATGCATCGCTCACCAGAAGAAGTGGATAGAGTAAATGCTCATTTATTTAATCCCATTAACAAATAAACATGACTCGCTTCGATCCTGTTTGAAAAAACAGGATCTTTTTATTACACTAAAGAGATCAATAGGCATAAAACATAGAATACAATGACGCAACGGGAGCGAAGATATGATGGAGAGACAGCCGATGAGAGATCATTTGGTGAATATACTTAATGTCATTAATCTTGGGGAGAAGTTAAAGTCTGACTGCGGCACAGCTGGCTATCGAACGGCAGACAGGAGAGCGTGGCGGAGCACTCGTGGAGAGTATCGCTCATGGCCATGCTGATTGAGCCGTATTTAGATCAAGAAATCGATACCGCCAAAATGCTGAAAATGATCATTATTCATGATTTAGTGGAAGCAGAAGCGAAAGATATTCCTGCATTCGATACAATGAACAACGAACAATTGCGAGAGCAAAAGGCTCAGAATGAAATGAAGGCCATACAACGAATTCGGGAAACACTGAAAGGGGATCTAGGGCGAGACGTATATGACCTGTGGATCGAATTTTAACATAAGCAAACGTATGAAGCCAAGGTTGCAAATGCTTTGGATAAAATCGAAGCTCAAATCCAACACAATGAGGCGGATATAAGCACATGGATTGAAATCGAATACGAGATGAGCTTTATGATGGGAAGCATACCGACTTTAGCCCTGTATTGTCCCAGTTGAAAGAACTCATTGAAGAGGAAGCAGAGGATAAACTACGACGTGCAGGTATTGATGTAGACAATCGCAAGAGTATGAAATGAACGGCGGCCAATTTCTAGCCGATTGGCAATTCAAATAGAGAGCGCGGGAAAATGAATATAACGCATATCTTCGGGGACTAAGGCTACAAGCTATTTTAATGGGATACAGATACACATCATCTAAAAATGACAATGACCCCGCCTAACGCCAATGCGTTGGTGGGGTCATCTTGTGGTGCATATTCACTTAAAAGCTTATTTGCTTACTTGATCGATTTGGCATATTCAGCGGATTTCGTACCCGCTTGACGACCGAAGATAATGATCTCCGCAACGGAGTTACCTCCGATTCGATTCTCGCCATGCAATCCGCCTGTCACTTCACCTGCAGCGAATAGTCCTGGGATAGGCTTGCCGCCCTTGTCCAGCACTTCTGTATTCGTGTTGATTTTTACGCCACCCATGGTGTAGTGAATCCCTGGGCCGATTTTAATCGCATAGAATGGGGCAGCTGACAATTCATGATCCATCCCCGTTTTTCTGTCGAACTCCGCGTCTTTCTTATTTTTCACCGCACTGTTCCACGTATCGAGCGTTTTTTGCAGCTCTTCAGCCGGTACCTTAATTTCTTCTGCCAGCGCCTTGATCGAGTCTTTTGTTTTGACAAAACCCATCTTTTCGTACTGTTCGATGGCTTTTGCTCTTGAGCGGACACCCGCGTCAAATATAAGGAACGCGTTTTTCTCTGGCAGCTTTGTAATCGCAGCCGTTACACTGTCTCGGGCAGCCATCTCGTTAACGAAACGCTTCCCTTTGCTCGTAACGAGAATCGCACCTTCGCCGCGCACAACTTCACCAATCAGGTAGGAGTTTTCCTGCTGTACAGTAGGATGCACCTGAATTTGCTTCAAATCAACCGTAGTTCCGCCCATTTTCTCAACCATAGAGATGCCATCACCTGTGCTTCCCGGTTGGTTCGTTGTGACATAGCCTTTCAGGTCGGGACGAACTTCAGCAATGCGATTCATGTTGGCTCCAAAACCACCAGCTGTTATGACAACCGATTTTGCTGCAATCGTTTTTTCTCCATGCTGGCTGAATCCAACCTTCACTCCCGTTGCTTTGCCATTTGAACTTGTAATTTCTTTAACATCCGCATTTACAAATACCGGGATGCCTTTTTCTTGTACATTTTTAAGCAATCCAGTCACGAGATACTGGCCCACGGCTGAACCGTCTTTGGGACGGTGTGTCCGCTTCTCGCTCATGCCCCCGGTAATCGTGATGTTGTTGAGTGTAATACCAATGGAGTCGAGCCAATCGATCGCTTTGGCCGAATTGTCTACGAAGAAGTGGAGCATATCTTTGTTGTTCGTGTTATGTCCACCCTTAAGCGTCTCTTCATAAAATAAGTCATTTTTATCAGAGATGCCTTGTTCCTTCTGGAACTTTGTTTCTGATGCATTCATACCCGAAGATGCTTTACTTGTATTGCCGCCTGCAACTGGCATTTTCTCAAGAATGACGGGATTCATGCCCGCCGCCTTCGCCTCAAGCGCGGCAGTCATGCCGGCACCACCCGCGCCAACGATGACGATATCGTAGCTATTCTTCAATTCCTCAAGCGGGGTATACTTCGCCACTGAAGCACCTGATGTGGCATCTTTTTCTCCCTTATCCTTCTCTTTTTGTACATTTTTGTTCTCGCCCGCATTAGTCTCGGGCTTCTTGCTTGCATTCCCACAGCCTGAAATCATAAGCAGCATAGAGAGCAAGAGAATCATGACAATGG
Organism: Paenibacillus sp. NAIST15-1; assembly: GCF_001894745.1. Taxonomy (GTDB): domain Bacteria; phylum Bacillota; class Bacilli; order Paenibacillales; family Paenibacillaceae; genus Paenibacillus_B; species Paenibacillus_B suaedae. The sequence goes on along the minus strand of NZ_BBYF01000005.1, from coordinate 276,382 downwards.
TTGATTTTTTTTGCATGATGCGATCCTCCACTATGGAATCTGTTCTTCTCACTAGGATGAACACAATGCACCCTAATCAAACTGAGCGTTTCATCACATTTAGCATGTCATTTTCAGCTTTATATTATTTATGAACATCTGAAACCTAGATGGAGAGACATGAACGATAGGAGTTGACTTTGCCCTTAGGGGAAGATGTACAGTGGAGTTGAACCAAGAAACGATACACAATTCATGTTGATGATTAGATAAATGATAAAGAATGGAGGTTATCTCTTGTTATCAATCGGAGAATTCTCGAAAATATGCGGAGTGTCAACTAAAACACTTCGATATTATGGTGAAATCGGATTAATTAATCCTAGTGAGATTAACCCTGAAAATGGGTATAGGTATTATTCCATTAAGCAGCTTACAAAAATGCTTTTCATTAACCGTTTGAAATCTTATCACTTCCCGTTGGAGGAGATTAAAGACATGCTCGTGTGGGAGGAGAATGATTCGGAAGGAAAGTTGAGCGATTCCCTGAACCGCAAGCGAGAGGAATTACAACTCAAAATCCAAGCATTAGAACTTACGCTTGCACAAATGAATCATGATATTTCAATTATAGAAGAGGGCGTATCAATCATGTCGTACCTTGATCATATTGAAGTGCAACTTGTTGAGACTCAGCCTATGAATATTTTGTATATGCGTCGGATGATGAGCAGCGTTGACTACGCTGCTGGATATGGCAAGTATTTTGGTGCGCTCTATGAAAAAATTGCCGCCGATCATCTCACAATGACGGGCACACCAATGACGATTTATCACAGTCCAGAATACAACCCTGCAGGCAACGATACAGAGTTTGCTATTCCGATTCGGGAAGCAGTTAAGGGGACAAGAGATTTGCCAGAAGGACTATGCGCAAAGTCAGTCGTGAGGGGACCATATGCGGAATTAACTTCGGTATATGCCAAGTTAAGGGAGTGGGTAGAAAAAGAAGGTTATGCCCTAGTAAACTCCCCCTATGAAGTCTATGTAACGGATCCAAATCAAGCCGCTGATCCTGAGGCAATGGTTACTGAGGTATATTTTCCTGTCAAGAAAAGATAGAACCTGAGACTGCCATCATCCTTAATTAGGTTAAACAAATTAACTAGGACAGTACTCTTGAAGGAGTTGCGATATGAATAGAAATGACTTAACAATTACAGAATGGCAAGTTGAAGTCCCATCTGTCTTGCGAATGGACGCTAATAAGTTATCAACGCTTGAACCTATCATACAATCAGAGTATAGCAATATAAACGGGATTGTCATTGCGAGACATGGATTCATTGCTTACGAAAGGTATTTCAATAGCTTCGGCCCAGATGATACGCACCATGTAGCCTCGGTGACGAAAAGTGTGCTCTCCACGCTGATAGGAATTGCTATAGATGCAGGCTACATTCAACATATAGACCAGAGGGTGATCGATTTCTTCCCTGAATATGTGCCTGATTCGGCTGACAGACAGAAGCGAGAAATCACCCTTCGTCATCTTCTCACGATGACGGCTCCTTATTCATTTGAGGACTGGCGGGAGCCGCTGGACAAGATGTGTATGCAGCCTGACTGGGTAACTTATTCACTCGATATGTTGGGACAGGATGGTAGCATTGGAGATTTTAAATACTCAACCGCGGGGGCACACTTACTATCGGCCATTATTACACGCAGCACAGGACAAAGTGCCCAATCGTTTGCCAACGAACGATTATTTGCACCCCTCGGCATGAGCATAATTCCTGATTTTGAAATGAAGGAGTATGACTTTGAGCATTTATTCGGGAAGAAGGTAAAAGGGTGGGTGAAAGACCCGGACGGCAACTCTACAGGAGGGTGGGGACTTACATTAAGTCCCCGTGATATGGCTCGGTTCGGTGTTCTGTATTTGAACCGTGGTAGTTGGAACAATCGTCAAATCATATCAAACACATGGATTGATGAATCAATAGCGATGAACCTCAATCATTACGGGTATCTATGGTGGCTGCGTGAAGAGAATGGGGTACTTGCTTATATGGCACTAGGCGATGGCGGCAACGTTATTTGCTGCATTCCAGATCAAGATCTGGTCATTGCCATTGCATCTGAATTCACCATGAATCCTCGGGATAGATGGACACTGATTAAGGAATGCATTATCCCGGCAGTTATAGACTAAGTAAGTTTGAAACTTACGGTTTCACATTCCCCAAGCTATTCTCGAACATATCAATGATTTCAAGGAAGCGTTCAGCTTCACGAAATACATGGTCGGCTAGCAATGGATGAATAATGCTCTTGATTTTACATGCATCAATCAAGTCTCTCGCCGTCTTTTTGAAATCACGCAGGGAGGTTACGGAGACGCGGTTCTGATCCAAAAATTGTTCCAATAGCGGCTTCGTCTGCGATTGTGGTCGCATGTGATCTAAATCAATCGCTTGATAGAGCAGCTGGTCAAAGTCATGACTAAAATTGCGGGCCTGCTCAACTAATTGGCGTTCAGATGGATCAAGCAAATGCCCAATAAACTTCGCGTGATCGGCCATGATTTTCAAGAAGAATACATTTTCATTAATGATTGCATCGGGGAGTGGATCCAACTGACCATTATTCAGCTGTTCCATACGATTTCTGAAATAGTTGGCTTCCCTGCTCGTATGATCAATAAGCAAGGGGAAGTTATTCGCGCCTGGCATCTGGCAAGTGAGCACAAAGCCGAGTATTTTACGTTTGAAGGCCCATATGTACGCCGCTGCGTTGCGCACTTCTGTATTAAAACGAACAATTACTTGTGGATCTGTATCCTCCTTATAAGCATGCGATTGATTTTCAATCTGCTCAAACAAGGAATAGAACTGATTCGCTTCATTGATAAGCTGTGTATCTTCACATCTAAATCCTAGCTTTAAAAACAGAGAATGTTCTTTCATAATGCGCGACCAAAAGCGTATTTCGTCTAGTGAGCGTGAGACAAATAAGTCCGGCACAGTGCACACCTCCAATGGATAAACAATGGAAAGTCCTTAGTTCATCGTATTCTCTGGCATTCAGATTATGTAATATTTCAAACATAGGGAATGAAAATTAGCCCAAGTCGTATTTTTCAGGTATTGTTGAATGAACGTGTATGTAAATAAACAAGAAATAAGCTAAAGTGTCAGGAAGAGCTTGAACCATCAAGCTCTTCTTTTGTTGAACTTTCAGCTCAGGAATTGGTTCTTCGCTGAAAACAGAAACTGGAACCTATCGCTTATGTTATCCTTTCAAGAAAAGTTCGTTATAATAGACTCAGGAAATGAGGAAAGGAAATCAAGTATGAAAAAAGTCATCGTTGTAGGAGCAGGAATTCTTGGGGCATCGACCGCTTACCAGTTGGCTAAGTTCGGAGCGAATGTCCTGATTGTAGACCGTAAGGATCAAGGACAAGCTACAGACGCTGCAGCAGGGATTATATGTCCATGGCTGTCACAGCGACGCAATAAAGCTTGGTACCGATTAGCGAAGGCCGGAGCCCATTTCTATCCGCAGTTAATCCAGGATCTCCAGAGCGAAGGGGAGACGGATACGGGTTATGCGCAAGTGGGAGCTCTCTGTATACATGAAGATGTTGAGAAACTCATCAAAATGGAAGAGCGCGCATACGTACGTAAAGCAGATGCACCAGAAATCGGGGAGATCACACAGCTTGATGAATCAGAAACGCAGGAACGATTTCCTCTGTTGGCTGAGGGATATCGATCCGTACATATAAGTGGTGCCGCTCGAGTAGACGGTCGTGCACTTCGTGATGCTCTGCTCCGATCCGCTCAAAGAAATGGCGCTGTCTTTATAAATGGAGATGCTGCGCTTCAATATGAGTCGAATCGTGTTACAGGTGTATACGTAGGTGAACAGAGCTACACATCTGAGCTTGTAATTGTATGTGCAGGAGCATGGGCTAACCCGCTTCTTCGACCATTAGGGCTTGACTTTCAGGTAGGCTATCAGAAGGCGCAAATCATGCACTTACGAGTTCAAGGGAAACACGACACTGGCAGCTGGCCTTTAATTATTCCGCCTTCTGATCAATATTTGCTTACCTTTGACCAACAGAAGATCGTGATTGGAGCCACACATGAAAATGATGTCGAAGGTTATGATACGAGAGTAACAGCAGGGGGAGTACAAGAGGTTCTAAATAAAGGATTGCATTTAGCACCACAGTTAGCGGACAGCACAATGGAGGAGATTAGAGTCGGATTCCGCCCTTTCACACCAGGCTTCCTTCCCGTTATCGGCGCTGTTCCCGGCTGGGCGGGGCTTATTGCAGCCAATGGGCTAGGATCATCTGGATTGACGGCAGGGCCTTATTTGGGTAGCCAACTTGCCAAAATGGCACTGAATATGGAGCTTGATATCGATCCGGCTGACTATGATATTCGTAATGCCATGGAGGAAAGCTGAAACTCAGACCATCGATAAGTAGCAACATAATTTAATTTTTAGCAATGATAACAAGATTCAAGATCGTCATAGGTTCATGAGTACAATAACGCCGCTAGCTTCCGCCTCGAAGTATAGCGGCGTCTTTCTATGCCGATGATTTCGTTCCCTTGACACATTACGTCACCATATACAATTCAGCATTCTCCTTGTTCTTTTTATCGAAATCAAACTTTTTCAGATAGCTTATTCGTCTTTCTTATGTACAGCAAGCAAGAATACATGGAGGTAACATAATGAAAAACCAACAAGCAAAGAAAATTCCTTTATTAGCGATGGCGGGACTCATTTGTGCTGTCAGCATCGGAACACCGCAAGTAATATTTGCAAAACAGGCATCCTCAACTCCAAAAGCAGTAACTCAACCGACAAAAAATAATAAGTCATCAAATGTAGAGATTGGCCAAAAATGTAGAATCCCAGAATTAAAACTAAAGGAAAATACGTATGTCCTTGATTATAAGCAATCCGAAATTACTGGGGATAACATTCAAGACAACGTGATATTGGTCGGGACAAAAGAAAAGTTAAATGGAAAACTGGATACTTATGCGAGAGACTTGTCCATTATCATTCAGGACGGAAAAACCAAAAAATACGTGAAATACGATTGGATATTCAAAGGATCGGACGGAAAAATGTATCGAGAAATCGGAAGAGAACCGAATTTGATTATTGGCGACTATACGGGCAATAAAGTGAACGATATTATCGTAACGGCCCCTCAAGGCGGAAATGGCGGATTCGTGGATCATCTTATCTTAACTGGGGAAAACCTTAACCTCAAAGATGTTATGGCGGATAATCAAGCGCTATACGAGAATTCTCAGGCAAAATTCAGCGTTAAACTGCCTGCTTCATGGAATGGACATTACAAGGTAAACCCAATTTCAGGCGCAGAGGCAGATAAAGTTATGCCATTCGCAAAGCATGTCGTGCAGTTCGAATACGTGACGAAAGATAACAAAGATTCGGAAATAATGATGATGATCTCTGTTTTTAACAAGACTGATTGGAGCCGCCTCTCCAATGAAGATGGCCCGCCTGTAGGGAGTGTAATTGCAGAGGCCGACGGTATGGTATATGTATCTACAACGCCACAATCCAATCCATTTGATCCGAAGTCCAAAGATGGCAAAATGTTCGATCAACTCTATCAAGATCTAAATTTGAATAAATCTTTCGAGCTGATTAAATAGGTTTTTAGTTCACACATCTAAGAGATATAGAAAGGTTATCAATACATCTGCAAATTAGATATAAATATCAATGAACCTGCAGGACACGAAAACTCGATTTTCCTTTTAAAGAGGAGATCGAGTTTTTTTGATTTCATTAACAACGTAAAATGTTGAACGATGATGACAGTACCTATATTTACATCACAGAATGATCTTACTTTTGTGATTAAATAAAAGTTGCCCAATGATCTCGATAAAAATGAAAATTTTACATCTACTTTTCACTACTCAAGTACAAACTTTTTGAGTTGCTGTCTTCGTCTTATTCTATAGCAACAAAAAGATATGCGCATATCAAAGGGAGAATCTCTGCATGAATCACAAGTTCGAAAAGTTACTTATTCGTTTCATTACGGAACATAAAGAGGATATATATCGATTGGCTTATAGTTACGTTAAAAATGCTGAAAACGCACTGGATATTATCCAGGATACCATTCATAAAGCTCTGTCATCATCAGAATCGTTGAAATCCGAAGGCTCGATAAAGAGCTGGTTTTACAGAATATTAGTCAATACAGCGATCGATTTCCTAAGAAGGCAAAAAAAAATACAGATTGTAGATGATAAGACATTGGAATTACACACCCCAGCAGGAGAAGATGTCTACCAAGACATTGATCTTGAAAACGCATTGGATGAATTGCCTCCTGCATACCGGACTGTCATTGTACTTCGATATTTTGAAGATATGAAAATAGAAAAAATTTCGGAAGTCATGAATGAAAACGTCAATACGATAAAAACACGGTTATATCAAGGACTCCGCAAACTCCGAATTAAATTGAGTAATGAATTGTTAGAGGAGGTAAAGAAATGAGCGAGCAACTTGACCGTCTAAAAAGAAAATATAAAGATATACCCATCCCTAAAGAATTAGATTCTGTTGTAAAGAGTGCGATAAAACAAGGGAAAAAGAAACGGAAACGAGTGAACTGGACGAAGAAGCTGATTGGAGCAGGCGCAGCTGCAGCTATTCTGATGATAGCTGGGATCAACACTAGCCCCGCCTTTGCAAAAGCCATATCGAATGTGCCCTTGGTTGGTTCGCTCGTCAGTGTGCTCACGTTTACTGAATTTACTGTGAATGAAGAGACCGCCAAAGCCAATATCAAGGTGCCTGCCATCACGAATATGGATAATAAAGCACTAGAAACTGCCATAAACAATAAATATCTCGAAGAAAATAAAAAACTGTACAATGATTTTAAAGATGAAATGGAAGAAGTAAAGAAAAGCGGCGGGGGACATGTAGGTGTAGAAAGCGGCTATGAGGTCAAAACTGACAACAATCAGATACTTGCCATTGGCAGATATGTTGCAAATACGGTCGGTACATCATCTACTACATTTACGTACAATACGATAGACAAACAAAATCAACTATTAATTACTTTACCAAGTTTATTTAAAGATAATAGCTATATACAGCTTATCAGCGAAAATATTAAAGAACAGATGAAACAGCAAATGAAGTCGGATTCCGATAAGACCTATTGGTTAGATGGTGAAATGGGCTTCAAAACCATAACTCATGATCAGAGCTTCTATATAAACAATAATGGAAAACTCGTCATTTCCTTCAATAAATATGATGTCGCACCTGGCTATATGGGCGTGGTTGAATTTATCATACCGACAAAAGTAATTGCGGATGTACTAGTAAGCAATGTTTATGTCAAGTAAGGGATGTTCAAGATGTACTCCAAGCAACATTACGTCTGCTTGTTGTGCTCTCTTTACGTTTAGGACGTGCTGTATGAGCGCTGTACTATTTGCCAAACGCGATGATTCGAGAATACATTACCGTCGTTGTACTGGCTCGTTAGCAATAACATTCATAAGTTTCCACATAGCTGCCTTCGTCTGGGAAGGCAGCTTCTTCGAGTTAAGAGGTGATGCGCCTAAAATACGTAACCCAAAATATTCTTGTACGTATAATGATAATAATTGTTGACGAGTTGACGCATGCACAATGAATAATCTTATCGAAGTCGAGGGAAGCCACCTGATGAATGAAGCACTTATCGATCATGCCCATACTGCATACCGGCAAGCTGAACAGCGAGCAGCGCAATATTTTGCAGCGTTGTATGAACAGACAGCTACGAAGACTCACCTGACTAAGTTAACAGAGGATTTTCGCTTATGGAAGAAGGGTCATCTTCCTCGTCATTCATGGTTATCTATTTTTTCAAAAACCAAGAAAAAGCCATCTACGAAAGAGTACTACAGGTATATTCAATGGCTGAATCAAACTGGCAAGCTAGATGATTACTTGGATCGAAGCGTATCCTACATGTACATGAGAGATCTGGGCAAGTCCCTAGATTCTCCTGACATACGCGCTCGAGTGAAACGCCTGGCTACCGATATCAAGCAACAGCTTGTTGCCTCTCAGGAAATAAGGAATCAGAAACAACCTCCAGAATTGATGAGCTTATCGGGATTGTATCGTTGGGCTCAGAAGGTGGGAATTGAAGAGGACGTCATCTGGGTAATCAACAAGCTGAATGCCGTATCCTCTCATATTCCGAAAGAGATGAATGCAGAGCATGCCCAGCGCAAGCTGATTAAGATCATGCTCGGGGTAGTTCTGAATATGAAGGAAGAAATAGATGATAATGCGCCCCCAGCAGAACGTGCCAAGCGGCTCGGTGATGCAATCAGACTGGGATATAGCTATGGTCTGACCTACCCGTTCATTGACGACCTTCTGGATTCTGGAGCATTAACGCCAGAAGAACAAGTGCAATATTCACATATGATTCGAGAGGCTTTGATTACTGGAATCGTTCCGGAGCTCGGAATGTGGACGGGTAAGCACACCGATATGTTTCACTTTATCCACTCTGAGCTGAGCGAAGCGTTCACCTATATTAAGGGTTACCAAAATCCACGGTCTGAGAACACTTTTTTCGAGCAATCCTATGTGTTTTTTCATTCTCAGGACATTGATCGTGTCAAAGATCTAGCAAATGCAAATTATACGAATGAAGAGCTTTATATCCCAATCATCCTAAAATCATCATCTTCCCGCTTAATCGTCCGTTCGGTTATCCGTGCACCTGAAGATTCCGGGTTCGAACACCGGACATTCTATTACGGAATCTATAATCAGCTGGCGGATGATTTCGCGGATATGTTCGACGATATGCAGGACGGGGCTGTAACGCCCTATACGTATTATTTGAAGTATCATCAACAACGGCCTGATTTACTAAATCCGTTCGAATTGTACTGGTCAGTGATCTCCCATATTATCCATCAGGTCCATCATTCTGATGCTGCGACGCGCGAGGTCATATTGGATCGGGCAATCAATGGCTTGAAGCGCTGCAGAGAACGAGTTGGGGAAGCTAAGTATGAAGAAATCATGGATATATTCGACTTCAATGAATCGGCCTTTCTTTCTCTTGTGCAACAGATGGTGCAGAAGGCGGACAACGTGGATTTCTTCGATAAACTGCTTCGCGATCAGCTCGTTATTCAACTCGCGAACAATCGGAAGGAGAAGGAACATTTCCATAGTTCAATTGCAACCATTCGACAAGAGATTAACAGCATACTTCATATCACCAAGCCTAGCACACTTCCAATTGAAGATTCACTATTTGACGCAGCCAATTACAGTTTGACAGGTGACGGGAAACGATTACGCCCTATATTAACTTGGGTCATAGGTGTGAATGAATATGGGCTGCAGTCAACTGCCATCGTACCGCTGCTTCGATCATTGGAATATATGCATACAGCATCTTTAATCTTCGACGATCTTCCGTCTCAAGACAATGCCGATACGCGCAGGGGAAAACCTACGCTCCATAATGTATATAATAGCGCCACTGCGGAACTGACAGCTCTATTGCTAATTCAGAGGTCGATTCAAGAGCAATCCTCCCTAGATAAATTTGATGCTGCAACTGTTCTGAACTTAATTCGGTATTCGGCATGCAAGACAGAAGAGTTGTGCAGAGGCCAAGCGATGGACTTGCAGTCAAAAGGAATGCCGCTGACGTTAGAGCAATTGAATGCCATCTGTTTCTACAAAACAGGGGTTGCCTTTGAGGCATCCCTCGTCATGCCTGCAATTCTAGCCAAGGCTCCTGAAGCTGAGATTGCGATATTGAAGAAATTCGCCTATCACGCTGGTATTGCCTTTCAAATTAAGGATGATTTGCTTGATCAAGAAGGGAATATGCACGTGCTTGGGAAACCGGTTGGGCAAGATAAGGAGAACAATAATTCGAATTTTGTGTCCATCCTAGGTGTGAATGAAGCGAGGAAGATGATGTGGGAACACTATTGTCTTGCAGCGGAAGCCTTGCAGAAATTCCCTCGCAATATTGCATTTTTGAAGCATCTACTGAATTATATCGTTACCCGAGATCGCTAATTCGGACATTGCGTAATCATAATGTATATATAGAAAAAAGGTATAGACATTCTACCGCGTAAACCGCGGTTTTTTTATGCTCTTTTACGCCGTGAGGCTTTCTATTTAGCTTCGATTCACGAAAGGGCATGCCCGAAAGTACATTCTGACTCTGCCCGCATGTACGATTTCAAATGTCTGTTTGATCGCTATAATGACAGATATTCATGCTAGTAGAGGATGGTGATTACACATGGCAGCGTTCTTGTATAAGCTTGGTATATCAGCTGCTCGTAACAGAAAGAAAGTCTTGTTTGGAAGTATAGCAGTACTTATCATCGCCGTATCAATTGGTCTTGGAATGGGAATCCATTTAAACGGTGAAATAACCATTCCTGGCACCAAATCCGAGGAAGCAATGAAAGTATTGAAAAAAGAGTTTTCGCAAGGAACTGGCCCTGAAGGCGGTACAATTCAAGTGATTTTCAAAGCCCCAGAAGGTCAAACGCTTGCATCGAAATCCACGCAAAACATAATCGCCAAGACGCTAAAGTCTATATCGAAAGACTCCGAAATTGCATCGATCGTCAGCCCATACGAGGCAGGTACGATCAGTTACAAAAAAGAAATCGGATATGCGGTTATTACGTACAAATCCGAGGCTTTGCAAGTCACAGATGCATCTAAAGAGCTCGTATTGAAAAGTGTGGAGCAGGCGCGTAACGAGGGCTTGCAGGCTGAACTCGGCGGAACCGTCGAATTCTCCGAGCTTGAAATTGGCGGGACGTCCGAGATCATTGGCATTATTGCCGCATTTATGATTCTGGCGATAACATTCACATCCTTGCTCGCTGCTGGTTTGCCTATACTGACAGCAATCATTGGACTTGTGATCGGGGTAATGTCCGTCATCATTGCCTCTAATTTTATTGAAATGGCATCATTTTCTTTGATTCTTGCCATCATGCTTGGATTAGCAGTCGGAATCGACTATGGTTTATTCATTATTTCGAGATTCAGACAAAATCTTGTTGAAGGCAAAGACGTGGAGGAGTCCATTGCGCATGCAAATGCTACCGCAGGCAGCGCTGTTATTTTCGCCGGATTGACAGTTATCATAGCACTTGCCGGATTAGCCGTAACGGGTATTCCATTCATTACGGTCATGGGCGTGGCGGGAGCATTCACGGTACTTGTGGCCGTACTCATTTCCATCCTCGTCGTTCCTGCGCTACTAGGAATGGCAGGTGAGCGGATTCGTCCGAAGTCGAAAGCTGCCTCCATTCAGAATCCTCCTAAAGACAATGAGCACTCGAGTCGTTGGGGACGAATCGTTACGAAATATCCATTACCGATCGCGCTTGCAGGTGTTTTGCTGTTAGGAGCAATAAGCCTGCCTGCACTGCATTTGCAAACCGGTCTACCAGATAAAGGCTCTAAATCGATCGACACAACGGAACGCCGCGGGTATGATTTAATAGCAGAGGGGTTTGGGCCTGGAATGAACGGACCGCTCGCTATTATTCTTAAGGCAGAGACAACAGACAACGTGCAAGCAACATTCGCGAAGATAGGGAAGGAACTAAGCAAGCTGCCAAATGTGGCAATGGCAACGCCACCTGTTCCGAATGCAACAGGTAAAATAGCCATGGTAACGATTATTCCTGGAACCGAACCGAAAGATGAGAAAACAACTGACTTGGTTCATTTGATCCGCGATAAGGCGGCTGAATTTAAGCAACAGGATCAAATTGAGGTTATGGTTACAGGTTCAACAGCAGTAAATATTGATATCACCGAAAAATTAAATGAGGCTTTGCCTAAATTTGCTGCTCTGATTGTGGGACTTGCTTTAATTCTTCTCATGATGGTATTCCGATCCATCTTGGTGCCAATTAAAGCCGTGATCGGTTATCTTCTTACGCTTACAGCAACGCTTGGATTCGTCGTATTTGTCGTGCAGGATGGCAATCTGGCTAAGCTGTTCGACATTCCTGTAGCCGGTCCTGTATTGAACTTCCTGCCTATCTTGACTGCAGGGATTTTATTCGGATTAGCTATGGACTATGAAGTATTTCTCGTCAGCCGCATGCGCGAAGAATATAACCATTCAGGAAATGCGAAAAATGCCGTATTGTCCGGTCTTAAAAATAGCGGAAGCGTTGTAACGGCAGCCGGTCTTATCATGATTGCCGTGTTTGCAAGCTTCATCTTCGTTGAAGATACTATGATTAAATCAATGGGCTTAGCTTTAGCGTTCGGCATCTTGTTCGATGCATTTATTGTAAGGCTGACAATCGTACCTGCGGTCATGACACTAATGGGTCGCTCCGCATGGTACCTGCCGAAATGGCTTGGACGCATATTGCCGAATATCGATGTTGAAGGCGAGTCTATTGAGAGAGTATCGGAGCTAAAGAAAGAAATCGTCTAAAAAGATCGAATAGATATATATCTGGTAGTACATCATTGCCCAATCGTACATGAGGGGATCTGCCCTTATGTACGATTTTTTCATGTTTACAATAGGGGTATAATAGAAAATATAATCGAAAATCGGAAAAAGTTGAAATACTGGATAGAACGAAAGGGGAGGACACATGGAAACGGGAAACGAGTTCAAGCAGAGGTCGCACATAAATCGATATAACGAATTACCCGATGCCATGTTTAATGCCAGAGTCCCGAGCTTGACTTGGGTTTTTTTCATTTATTTCATATCTATGTTTGTACAGATATTACACGGTCCCTCGTTTATTTCTTTATCCTTCTTTTCGGGATTGATGCTTCTCCACGCCTCATTAATTTGGCATTTCTCGTCTCTTACGGCAAAATATCCTTGGGTCTACTTCATGATTCAAGGCCTAATTATTATGGGATGTGCGCTTATTATGGATCAGGCCCTTTTTATGGTCTTGCTTGGGATGTATCCCGTGTTGACGGGTCAAAGCGTTGGTGTCTACGATGACAGAAGTAAAATAGTAATGCTGTCTGTTGTGTATTATGTATTATTTCTATCAACTCTCTACATGATGGGGCAATCCGAATCAATGGTTTTAATGACGATCTTGTATGCGATGATGAACGTCATTCTCGTTTCGTTTGCCGATTTATTTTTAGAACAGGTTCATGCTCGGTTCCGTACCCAAGCCTTTCTTGAAGATCTAGAGCGCGCACATCGCAAGGTTGAGGAATTGACACTGGCTAACGAACGTCAACGAATGGCTCGGGATTTGCATGATACGCTGGCCCAAGGTCTTGCGGGTATTATTATGCAGCTGGATGCTGTCGATGCACATTTGACGAAAGGCAACTCCCAAAGAGCACAAGAAATCGTTCAACATTCCATGGTTCATGCGAAGAAAACATTATCGGAAGCCAGGTTGGCGATTGATAATCTTCGTTCCAAAACGTTTGCAACAGTCGACTTCTCGGATGCGATTCACAACGAGGTAGAACGGTTTCAGAATGCCACCGGCATTCAAGTGCTTCTTGATATGAACATAAAGGGAAGCATACCTAAGTTGATGATGGAGCATGGACTTTACATTATAGGCGAATGTTTAACGAACGTTGCCCGGCATGCGGAAGCCAATCATGTGTGGCTATATGTTCGAATAGAGGACGGGAACATGAAGTTGGAAATCAAAGACGACGGGATAGGAATTGCTTTGAGTCAAAAGGATTCCTTAACTGGACATTATGGATTAATCGGCATAAAGGAGCGAGTTCGCATCTTAGGGGGAACACTTGTTATTACGAATAATATTCCTCGCGGAACGCTGATTCGGATAGATACACCTGAGAAAAAAGGAGAGAACTCATGACTTACAACGTACTTATCGTCGACGACCATCTTGTAGTAAGAGAAGGGCTCAAGTTTATGATCGAGACGAACGATAATTTTCAAGTCGTAGGAGAAGCAGCGAACGGAGTGGAGACTCTCCGACTATTGGAATCTCTTACGCCCGATGTCATTTTGATGGACTTAAATATGCCTCAAATGAGCGGATTGGAGACGATGAAGGAACTAAAAGAAAGGAACTTCGATATCCCCGTCGTTATATTGACGACTTATAATGAAGATGAACTGATGATAAGCGGGCTGGAATTGGGGGCAAAAGGATACCTCCTGAAGGATACCGGCAGAGATCATTTATTCCGAACGATCGAATCCGCGGTTCGTGGCGATACGCTTCTGCAGCCTGAAATTATGGAAAGAGTATTCGCGGCAAGGAATAAAGGCAATGATAAGCGAGATACGTCCACAGAACATATGGTACTATCCGAGAAGGAACGAATCGTCCTTCAGGCCATTGCGCGGGGGTATCGCAGCAAAGAAATAGCTAGTGATATGGGTATATCCGAACGTACAGTCAAAGCTCATTTGACGAGCATCTATAACAAGCTAGGAGTGAATTCGCGATCTCAAGCAGTCGCTGTCGCGGTTGAACGGGGCATCGTCCAGTTTTAAGATGCCTGAATAGCCGATTGATGAGCCTCTATAGTACCCCACATAACATGTTGAAATTGAGCCGAGCTCGCAGAATCAAAACGCCAATCGATAGGTTCATATCGATTGGCGTTTTTTGGAAATAGGTATGAAACAATTTAAATTAAGCACTCGCAGTCGAATTCAAGATCAACGGACTGCGCCATTTGGAAGACATCCGATATTCAATCGCTGAATCGGCTAAATAAACTACCAGCGTTTTACACGCATTGGTAAATGAGTCAGCGTCTGCCCGGCAGCAAAAGGCGTCAGATTTTCCTCCAATTTGAATCCGGGAACCGGCTCAATACGTTGGAAATGATCCATAAACAACCTCAGACCAATGTTTGCCTCCAGCCGTGCGAGTGGAGCACCAAGGCAGAAGTGAGGGCCGTTTCCAAAGGTTAAATGCTGCTTGTTATTTGGACGGTGAATGTTCAGTGTAAACGGATCCGCAAATACCGCCTTGTCCAAATTGGCTGCGCTCATCCAAGCGATAACGACATCGCCTTTTTTGAGTTCCACGCCAAGCACATTGTTATCCTGCTTCACTGTCCGATCCATCTTGGTAACATGGAAACGGTAGCGAAGCATTTCTTCGACTGTATTCGGAAGAAGTTCGCGATTGGCCTGTACCTCCGCATAGATTTGATCGTTATCATACAAAAAGGAATAGAACGTGTTCGCTAGTAAATGACTTGTCGTTTCAATGCCAGCTCCCAAAATGAACATGGTCATACGGACAATCTCATCATCTGATAATCGATCGCCGTCGACTTCGGCCCGAATCAAGTCTGAGATGATATCGTCGGTGAGATGAGTTCGTTTGGCAGCTACATGCGGGTAGAGATAGTTGTAATAATTCTGCGCCGCTACTCGCTTCAATTCTTGTACATCCTCAATGTTATCAATCGGGAATGGAAGGAACAGATGATCCACCCATTCCTTGAAGAGGAAGCGATCCTCCGATGGGACGCCAAGCAGATCTGCAATAACGATCGTCGGCAGCGCGCTGGTAAAGCTCCTGACGATATCGATGATCGGTTCGTCTCCCATATCCTCGATTAACTGACCAACCACTTGATGGATTCGCGGCTCCCACAAGCTTAGGCTTCTAGGCGTAAATGCCGCGGATAAAAGGCTTCGGCTTTTGCGGTGCAGCGGGGGATCCGAGCTCAAATTGATTCGTTCAGGAGTACTGCCTACCTCATTGTCGGCCCCGACGCTGATTGTTGTCCTGACTCTCTCACTAGAAAATAACTTGTAATCGCTCAATACTCTTCTGACATCTTCATACCGAAACACGTTCCAGGTATTCGTAGCTTCGTTGTAGTGAATCGGCTCATGTTCCAAATGATGTCTGTACCATTCAAAGGGGCTGAACTCTTCGATAGCTGATCGAAACCGGGTAATTTTAGCTGAAAGGATAATTTCTTTCTGCATGTTACTCCCTCCCAATTTGAATAATAAGGTTTATGTTCAAGTTAATAGAGATTAACCTAACATATAATTGGTGGAGGCCACGACTAACAGACCTGTGCCTAAAGGTTCGCCAGCAGTAAAGCGATGATGAGTGAGTTTTTTCGTTTGCTTCTTAGGCCTCTTTTACAATGGCTTTTTTCAAAGCAGCTTCAGGAGCTTCCTCTTGAGTTCGAGAAGTACGTTTGATAAAGAATGAAAGAATCAATCCAATAACCCCAATTCCGATTATGACAACGTAAGCATCGTTAATCCCTAAAATAGAGGCTTCTACGATCATATCCTTTTGTGCTGCACCGGTTGTCCCACTTGCGGCCATCATATCCGCAAGATGCGATTTGGTCTGATCCGTCATAACCGTGACGAGAAGAGAAGTCCCTACTGCACCCGCTACTTGTTTAACCGTGTTGGATATTGCGGTACCGTGTGCGTGTAATCTGGAAGGCAGTTGATTCAGACCTGCTGTCTGAATAGGCATCAGCAGCAGCGCCATTCCGATTCTACGGATCGTTGACATCAGAATTAAATAGGTATAACTAGTTGAGTCGGACAACTGGACGAAACCGGAAGTGGCCGCAATCGTTATGATCATCCCCGTTATGGCAAGCCATTTTGCTCCGAATCGATCATATAGCCGCCCAGCAACAGGCATCAGCAGACCCATCGCAAGCGCACCAGGGAGCATGAGCAGACCAGATTCCAGTGCAGAATAACCTCGTGCATTCTGGAGGTACAGCGGAAGCAGCATCATATCTGCGTACATCACCATGGTGATCATGATGTTAATGATGGTTGTGAGCGTGAACATATTGTACTTGAAGACTCGAAGATCCAGCAGTGGGCTTTCGGAAATGAGCTGTCTCCATACAAAAAGAACAAGGGTCATGATGCCGACGGCAATAGACAACAGCACCTGGGCACTTTCCCAACCTTGACTTCCTGCAGCACTGAAACCATATAACAGCGTGCCAAATGCAATGGTGGACAGGATAACACTTAGAACATCGATTTTCGTACGGACTTGCTCCGACACATTTTTTAAATAAATATGACCGCAGATGATGACAAGCAAGGCTAGCGGGATCATGCCGTAGAACATTGTTTGCCATTTATAGTTTTGCAAAATATAGCCGGCTAGTGTAGGCCCAATCGCTGGGGCAAATATAATGGCAAGTCCCATCGTTCCCATGGCTGCTCCCCTTTTTTCGGGTGGGAAGAGCACCAAAATAACATTCATAAGCAGCGGCATGATAATGCCAGCACCTGCTGCCTGAATCATCCGCCCTGTTAGGAGAAAGGGAAAGCTTGCTGCAAATGCGGACACAATTGTACCAGCAAGAAAGATTACCATCGAAGCTTGAAACAGCTGCCGAGTAGTAAACCTCAGCATGAGATAAGCCGTAATAGGGATTAGAATTCCGTTTACCAGCATATAGCCGGTTGTCAGCCATTGCGCCGTGGAAGCCGCGATAGTAAAGTCAACCATCAATTCCGGAATGGCTACGCTCATGACTGTCTGATTCAGCGTTGTAAGAAAGGCGCCCAAGATCATGATAAACATAATCGTGCCCTTCTTTATGGAACCGTTGGTTGTTTCCATGCGTTTACTCAACTTACTCCTACCTTTCGTTTCTCTATAGACTTAATTTACAATGTGTAAGATAATTAACATTGTATAAAATAGATTATAGTTATACAGGTTAGGGCGATCAATCAACGCATTTTCACAAAATGTAAATTAGTTATCATTTGGCTTGCAAAGTGTAAAGTAAGCTGGAGATTTACTGCAAATTATTTATAAATTGTTTATTATCTTGTGAATCGGAAAGGAAAGAGCTGAATGCCGGACAATTCCAAATCTCAAACAGACCCAAGAATTCGCCGTACAAGGCAGTTAATAAAGGATGCCTTTGTTGATATGCTGCAGAAGATGGAGATAGAGAAAATGTCCATCAGCGGTATTGCTGAGCGGGCGACCATCAGCCGCGTTACCTTTTATCTTCATTATCGCGATATCCCGGACATGCTGAACAAGATGGCGGACGAGATGATTGAAGATCTTCAGCATGCCATGAATAGCAATCCTGCTCACCCTAATAGTCCTGAAGACAACGATTGGTTGAAGCTAGTAGGGATGCTTGAGCATATTGCTGAAAATGCGCCATTTTATAAGGTTACTTTAGGATCGAGGCGAACCCCTATTTTTACAGATCGGCTATTAAAAATGCTTACCGGGATAATTACGGCAAAGTTCGAAAATAAGGAGACTGGCTCTTCGAATAATCGAACAGCCATTCAAAAGGATATTGCCATTTGGCATGGCTCCTCTGCCTTAATTGGAACCATCGTAGGCTGGCTGCGCAACGATATGCCTTACACGCCAGCTTTCTTGGCAAAACAACTGTACTTGCTTCACTCTCAAGATCTATAAGGCTACTAGCGAAAATCACATTGGCGACGAATAAATTAGCAAAGGCCTAAATTTCTCAGTGTTGTAAACGAGAAATTAGGCTTTTTTTATGTGGTCTCCCTTATCAATGCCAGCGTAATGGGAACCTATGAATCACGACCAATCCGAAGGATACGAAAATCCCAAAAGCTCATAGTGGAGTTCGGTCAGCAGGGATACCTGCCTAACCATATTTTGGTGGGCGGGTGTCATAGGAACACTAGCGGAACCAATTTCATAAATTATCTAGTCGAGATGGATGATGGGCAGCATGCCGGTCGGATCCAGCTCTAACATTTTCGTTTAACGATAGTCACATGCATGTACAGTGAAATGAATGATGAGGAGGGTATAAAATGAACGATTTTCAGAAGGATCTGCAAAACTTGAATGTCGGCAAGTTCAATTCGACGGGGATGACGTCTGCGTCGGGGCAAAATCAGAACGGAGCAGGGGATTCACGCTTATGTGTTGGCTTTTGCTTTTTTTGTGTAGGGTTTTGTTCATGCAGCAACTGTTTTCGCTGTAGCAACTGCTTCAACTGCGCACGTTGCAGTAACTGCTTTAATTGCGCCCGCTGCAGTAGCTGCGCACGTTGCGGAAGCTGCGCTCGCTGCCGCTGAGTACCAAAAAGCTCCCTTAGCGATACGAAAACGGTATGCCCCTACAGTGTCTCGTCCTGTAGGGGCTGTTCCTTTTTTAGTTTCTGGCATGACGGACAAAATGCTCTACATAACTTATAAATGACGGATAACCGAAAGCCTGCGTACAATGCGGTTTTGCCTCTGGCAAATCCTTAAGGGGGAATAAAAACTTGAATCCTTCTATGCGTCTGAAAGTGAAAGGGGATACGTTCTTTCTTCCAGATTCGAATGGAGGTGTCTACTTTCGCAACAATACAGGTTCGTTCCGAATGGAAGGCGACATGGTTGATCAGTGGATCGAAAAATTGATGCCCATGTTTAGTGGGGATTATTCCATGTCGGAACTAACGGACGGGCTGACGGAACCGTACAGGGTACGGGTTTATGAAATCGCGGAAGTACTGCTCAATAACGGCTTTGTCCGAGATTCCAGCCAAGATCTACCGCACGACCTACCCGAAGCGGTAGAACGGAAATATGCCGCACAGATCGAATTTCTGGACAGCTTGGGCGGTTCGGGCGCTCACCGCTTTCAAACCTATCGCCAGGCTAATCCGATTGCGGTCGGTTCCGGTCCGATATTTGTCTCGCTCGTTGCTGCCATGTTGGAATCCGGATTGCCCCGGTTTCGTATGCTGATCACGAACCAGACGACCACGGATCGGCAGCGGATCTCCGAACTGACGGCGACTGCGCGTCTATCGAACAGCGAGATCAAGGTTGAGGAGATCTTACCGTCTAACGACGGATTCCTCGATTGGCAAGAAGTCGTGCAGCTGGCGGATTCCGTTCTATATGTCGCTCAGGTTGACGATCCCCGAGAGCTTAGAGCATTGCATGCGGCCTGCAGGGACGCGAAGAAGCCACTGCTGCCCGCCATCTATTTGCCACAGTTGGGCATAGCAGGGCCGTTGGTGCACCCGGATTCGGATGTCTGCTTCGAATCCGCATGGCGCAGGATACACCGAACCGCCCTTGGCGATGCGGATCGGCCGTCCGCCGTCTCTACCACGCCGGAAGCCATGCTAGCGAATGTGCTCGTATTCGAATGGTTTAAGACCGTTACGGGGACGGCTTCGGAATTGAACGGAAAGCTGTTTCTGCTGAATCCGGAAACATTAGTTGGCGAGTGGCATTCGTTACTTCCTCATCCGCTAGTCACAGGTCTTCGTCAGGTCGAGCCAACGGATCCGTTTGACCTTCCAATCGATCCATGTGCGGAGCGGCAGGAATCAGACCGACTCTTCTCCTATTTCTATCGCTTGACTTCGACGGAGACCGGCATTCTTCACCGGTGGGAGGAAGGGGACTCGAAGCAGCTTCCGCTCTCACAGTGTCGCGTCCAGGCAGTCGACCCGCTGTCGGAAGGCCCCGCTGAGCTTCTGCCGCAGATCGTCTGTTCGGGAATGACGCACCATGAAGCCAGGAAGGAAGCAGGCTTGGCAGGCATCGAGGCGTACGTGTCGCGAATGGCCGGTGTTCTGAAGGCTGCCAGTCCTGCGCAGCCGGATTCTGCTAGCCCGCTCGAGTCGCAGTCCCATGAATATGTAGGGGTTGGAGCGGGAGAG
The DNA here is from genome assembly GCF_001894745.1 of Paenibacillus sp. NAIST15-1. Classification (GTDB taxonomy): domain Bacteria; phylum Bacillota; class Bacilli; order Paenibacillales; family Paenibacillaceae; genus Paenibacillus_B; species Paenibacillus_B suaedae. The sequence continues at coordinate 255,631 of NZ_BBYF01000005.1, read as the reverse complement.
ACCGTTGCGGAAGCGGTCCTTCGCGGATTGCGGAAGTGTCTATTCGAGGAGCTGAAAAGTCGTTCCGAATCCAGCATACCCTCCGTTAATCCAATCAAGCTAAGCGAGGTTGAAGACGAATATTGCCGCTATTGCTTGCGTGCATTGACTACGATGCAGGACACCCCGGTAATCGGATTGGGACAAGAAGCGGCGGGCTTCCCAGTCTTCTGGGTCGGTACGAACGGGTACTGGTACGGCGGGGTCGGAGTCAACCGCACGATGGCACTGCGAGAAGCGCTCCGACAGGCGCTGATGAAAATACAAAACGATCCGGCGGACATCCAAGGCCAAATCCTAGAACGCTCTTCGGTCATGGTGGAAGATGCCTTGGCACAGAGTCTGACGATCCCCGGCTTCGATGAATCGGAATACGGCACGATAATGCAGTCTGTACGGCAGATGCTGCACTTGAACCGTAAGCGGATCGCGATCGTTGATTTGTCGACAGAATCGTTCATGAAAGAAGAACTGGCAGGCGTGTTCGGCGTGTCGTTGCGAGAGGAGGAGACGCATTGAGCGCGATTGTAACGGTCATCGGGGGAGGACAGCTCGCGGATTTGGTAACCAAGCAATTGTCTGCCGATGACCGCTATCGACTAATCCGGCAGAAGAACATAGAGTCTGGAGAAGCAGCAACGGGAGACTTGGCGCTGGTGTTGAACGATGCTTGGGATCCTTCCTCTCATTCTGCGGCAGAAGATCGGTTCAGACAGTCGGGAATGCCTTGGCTGCGCGGATTTGTTGCATTCGGAGAGGGGATTGTCGGTCCACTGGTTCGTCCAGAGGGGCAAGGGTGCTCACAATGTGCGGATACCCGGCTCCTGATGGCGGGAAGTGACCGTAGGGAATCGTGGAAACTGCAGCAGAAGCTGGCGTCAAATGGGGGAATCGCCCGGGACGCTTGGGCGTCTCGCACGGGATTATTGCAGGTGGCGCGCCTTGTTGCGGCTGAAGCCGTGAAGATGCTGATGGGCGGGCAGCCGGAGACGGAAAGCAGGATGTACTTGATCGATATGCGTACGTTGAAAACCTCATTGCACTTCTTCCTGCCCGTTCCGCTATGTCCAATCTGCGGCCGATTGCCGGAAGACGATGAGGAGCTGGCCCGCATTGCGCTGAAGCCAAGCAAGAAAATCGGCACCGAAACGTATCGCAGCCGCTCGATGGATGAACTGAAAGATGTTTTAGCCAAAGAATACTTGGATGCCAGGACCGGATTTTTGAATGGGAAAATGGTGGATCTTGTGTCGCCTTTCGCTGATGCGAGCATCAATTTGCCCTTGTTTGGCGGAGATGAGGCTTGTGCAGGTCGAACCCACTCCTATGCGGTTAGCGAAATGACAGCCATCCTGGAGGGACTGGAGCGTTATTGCGGTCTGTCGCCCCATGGAAAACGATCCGTCGTTCATGACAGTTTCCTCAATGTACAGCACCATGCGCTCAATCCTTTCCGTGTAGGACTATATGCTAAGGACCAGTATGAACGCTCTGACTTCCCGTTCAAGTCATTCGACCCCGAAAGGCCTATAGATTGGGTATGGGGCTATTCGTTTCTGCAGGAGCGTCCGATTCTCGTACCGGAGCAGCTGGCTTATTACAGTTCGGGCTGCGGTCACGGATTCGTCTATGAAACCTCCAATGGCTGCGCGCTGGGCGGAAGTCTGGAGGAAGCGATCTTCTACGGGATGCTGGAAGTGGTGGAGCGCGACTCCTTCCTCATGACTTGGTATGCTCGTCTGCCCCTGCCTCGCCTGGATCTCCGTTCTGTTCAGGATCGGGAATTGAATTGGATGACGGAGCGACTGGAGACAGTGTCGGGCTATGAACTGTATTTGTATAAATCGACAATGGAGCACGGCATACCAAGCGTGTGGGCGCTCGCGAAGAATAAAAAAGAGCGAGGCATGAACCTCATTTGCGCCGCGGGCGCCCATCTGGATCCAATACGTGCGGCAAAGAGCGCGATCCACGAGCTGGCAGGCATGCTCCTCACGGTTAGCGATAAATTCGAGGAAAACCGTGAGCAGTACGAACGGATGCTTCACGATCCGTACCAGGTTGTTCAGATGGAGGATCATTCTATGCTGTACGGGTTGAAACAGGCAGAGGAAAGGCTCGATTTTCTGCTGAATGACGATCGTCCGATGCAAACGTTCGAAGAAGCATTTGAACCGACGAGCTGGAACGCCGATCTGACTGATGATCTGAAGGCCATGCTGCTTGTTTTTCGCCAATTGAATCTTGAAGTGATCGTGGTCGACCAGACGACTCCGGAGACCCTTCGCAACGGACTGCATTGTGTGAAAGTACTCATTCCCGGCATGTTGCCGATGACGTTCGGGCAGCATCTCATCCGGTTGACGGGACTGGATAGAGTGCTCAGGATTCCTGCAGAGCTGTCTTATTCGCCAGAGCCCTTGTCACCCGAGCAGCTTAATCCATATCCGCACCCGTTCCCATAAATACGGCTATCGAACGGCACGAATGAAACCAGGGAGGAAAGCGATGAGTCTAATGAATCTGGACGTTTTTCTTCACCATTTGCAATATGATCCGGATAAGGTCAAGCCCTTGGATTGGGAGACGGATTGGGAGTACGCGCCGCTTCCTTACAAGCTTTATCGTGACTTGCCAATGTTTCCACTATCTAGGGAAGTGCCGATAACGCTCGAAGGAATGGATACACCCGATGTGCCAACCCTTCGCAATATTGGACATTTCCTCTACTATGTATACGGGCTTGCACAATTGACCCAGTCCGTCATGGAACGGGATGCGTCGGAGGAATCGGGAGGCGTCTTGCAGATGTGCCGGCGCTTCGTTCCTTCCGGAGGCGGGCTCTATCCGAGTGAACTGTATCTCTATCTTAAGCTCGATGAGTTGCCTGCAGGCGTATACCATTACGATGCGGCACATCATCGGTTGGCGTTGCTGCGCAAAGGGAATTTCGACGATTATTTGGCGAGGTCGCTCGGTAATCGATGCGACGCGAACGGCTGCTTCGGAGCCGCGTTCGTATCTACGGTATACTGGAAAAATTTTTATAAATACAATAATTTTTCATACCGGCTTCAGGGACTGGACGCCGGTATTTTGATTGGACAGCTGCTCGAAATCGCAAAACGATTCAGATTTTCGTCTGGCGTGCATTTTCAATTTCTTGATCAAGCCATCAATCATCTGCTCGGTCTATCAGAACAAGAGGAGAGCGTATATGCGGTAATCCCGTTATCGGTGAATCCGGCGATCCGGTGGATGGAAAGTGGGAACGAGGATACGGACATCGTGTCCGCCTCCGAGCTGTGCCGGGAGTTGTCGCCGGTCAATCATGATCACTATATAAAGTCGCGGAGGAGCGCCGATTATCCAATGCTGCTCCGGATGAGCGATGCGTCCCGATTTGATTCGGCGCGATTGTTTCAACAGATCCGGCAAGATGAGCAAGCAATTCCGAATCAAGCGCCCGCACTGCCTCTGCCGCCTGTAGATCGCTTATCATATGATTTGGCGGCGGTTTGCCGCAACCGTTTCTCACCCGAGACGGAATTTATCTGGAAGCCGATCGGTATTTCGCGGCTTGCATCTCTGCTTCGGGAAGCGACGGCTTCCTTCACGTATCGCAACGACCTGGATGACCCGCAGAAGAGGCCGGAACCCCGTGTATGTCTTTACGGCTGCTTCTACGGGGTCGAAGACGTTCCGGATGGCGCTTATCGGTACGATAGCACTGCGCATGCGCTGCAGTCGGTGTGCCTTGGAGATCACCGGCAACGGATGCAGGAGGGAATGTCGCTTCCCAATATCAATTTGTTTCAAGTACCACTCAGCTTTCATGTGGCAGGGAAGAGGAGTTTCTATCAATCGCAGCTCGGCAAGCGGGGATACCGCATACAGCAAATGGAAGCCGGGATGCTCGTGCACCGATTATTGCTGGCAGCATCCGCTCTCGGTATGGGAGGGCGTCCCCTTCTCGGGTTTGACGCCAATTCCAGCGATGCGCTTTACGGGACGGCTTCCCGAGATGAGACGGGACTAATTTTTATACCGGTCGGTCCCTACCGTCAACGATTGCGATTGGTAGGCAGCTTGAGCCGTTAAAAAAAATCATCGCTAATGACATTGACGCGAACGGTCATGTCCTCAGCGATGAAACCACCCTTTCAAGAAAGGGAGACTGGACTTCTCTTAGCAATGATAGTTATCCCACGGATGATGGCAATGCAAGTGGCTATGATCCCATGGATGGAACCAATCATGATGGTAATCGAGCTCGCAACAGTCCCACCCTGAATACTGATAAGGATGAAGGTGGTCATCCATATACGGATTCCATGGATGATGCATGCATGGATGGATCATGCATGGATAGTGTTCATGCTCCCAGGGGTGAACCATATCGGGGTGCTGCTCATGCTCCAGGGGCTGAAATTTCGTAGGTGAGTGCATATTCTCACAGGGATGAGCCATTACGGCTTGATGCTCGTTACCACAAGGACAACACATCATGGGGTGATATCCGTGATGATAAGGAATATGGCACCAAGGATAGTGTGACGCTTGAAAACCGTCATCGCGAGGTCTAATTTGATTATTAGATTGCTGCTCAAATGCTTGCTCGGACGGATTGGGCACGCCGGCCGGGTTCTGAACGTAAGGTTGATGGTATATCATCGTTTTCCTCCTAATCTTTTGAGGGGCATTGCATCGTGAATCCTCTTCTGGCAAAGCTCGCTTGAAGCTACCGCTAGGCATAATTCACAATATGCTGAGATTGGGGAAAGGGCACTTGCCCCTGTAAAATGGGCAGCTACCCAAGAGGAGGAGAAGCAAGGAACGAAATTGGTGTCGAAACGAAGATTAAGCGTGTGACGGTGATGGTAAGGTTGTAGCAAATAAAATTGTGATACCTTGATCCCCAAACTTTCTCAGATGAATCAGGTCATCAGATTATCTATCCGTATTCTGAATAAATGGGTCAGTTTATTTTATGTCCCCAAGTTCTTGTCATTTTTATTTGACAAGAACTTGGGGACGTTCGTTTTTGATAAGAACTTAGAGACATTTTTGAGTAACCTATAATTATACAATATCATTTCAAGCAATATCTGAGAGAAGAGCATTGCACACGTATGGGATATCCTTATCCTTACATGCAATTCAGTCACTATACTCTTCTTCATTTAGCGAATGTTACTGCACCTTATCGACATCAGAAGCTTTCACAAAAGCGAAGCGGTGATTGAAAAAGATGCGATAGAATGCCTCCTTGCCTTTAATGTGCTTATTCGTCGCATAAGGATCCTTCGTGAATAATGGGGCTTCGTAATAATCGCCATTGACCTTCTCAATGGCAACATACGATTGTCCCTGTGCAATCGTGTACTGCAGAGGTACGAGTTCATTCGGCTTTACATCGGCAGGGTAGGCTGCCGCTTCTGGATAGGCCGCACCATAAACCGGTATAGAAGCTGTGCCCGCTTTCGGAGTAATGAGCTCTCCTGCACCCGCAACCGCATTGCTTCCTGCCGGATTATAGAACCATGCCTTTTGTCCACCGTACCAGATTGCTGTCCAGTTCCCCAGCTCACCTGCGAGCGAGAAGGTTTGCCCTGTCGTAGCTTTAGCGCCTATGCTCAGTCCGTCTTTCTTGTTCTGAACGGCAAGGGCAGGGTCATCAATTAAATCCGCATCAAACTGCGGCTCCTTATACAGATAAACGAAGTTCGTCGGCTGGAGCGGAGCATCCTGAACTTCAGGTAAATTACTCTTAAAATTAGGCTTGATTGTCACGATGTCCTTGAGGCTATGCGTGGCGCCAAGTGGTGCTCCAACCAGCTCCATATAATGCTCCCAATCCCAGAATGGACCGGGATCCTGATGCATTGCCGGTGTTCGCTTCGGAGTAAGCCCCGGAATTTCGTTGTGCCCAATGATATGCGCTCGATCCAGCGGAATATCATACTTCTCTCCCAAATATTTAACGAGTGCGGCAGATGAGCGATAAAGCCGTTCGGAGTACCAGGTTGCTCCTTCCATCGCATAGCCTTCATGCTCGATGCCGATGGAGTGCATATTGAAGTAATAGTTGCCTGCATGCCATGGCACGTCTTTGTTGTTAACCATTTGCGTTACATCGCCATCAAATGAGCGAACAACGTAGTGGGCGGCCACGCTCTTCTTCGGATTTGCAAAAATGCCAATGGTGTCTCGATATGTTTCTTCCGTATCATGAATGACAATAAAGCGAATATCTGGCCCGAATTTAGGACGGTCTGCAAGATCATAATTGGAATAGTCTGACGGGTCATCCCCGTTCTGCTGATAGGCTGCAGGAATAGACCTGCAAGGTAGTAGGGAAGGGCAATCAGCGCTGCTTGAAATGGTTGAATGCAGTTGCAGACTCTGTAAAGTGGCTGGGTTTGGCTTTACTTCCTTGGATGTGAGGCGCAGCGCCTGACCTTCCGGAGTTTGCCGTGCGATCCCTTGCTGTATCGTGTGGAACACTTGATCGGCGAAATCCTGTGCATAATACAATTCTTGAGAGCCGCTATATTTGGCAACAGCACCATACCAATCGGATTCCGTTACCGGCAGTTTGCCTGCAATGTCCTTCGCATATTTTGCCAGCAGCGCAGCTCCGCCTCGAATGTTCTCTACTGGATCCTTCTTCAGAAAGATTGGATTTACCTTCAGGAGTTGAGATGCTGCAGCAAGAGTATGATGGCTTGGATCATCAAGCGAATCCGATGTGCTGCCTTGTTCAGCGGTTGCATTCTGTTCCTCTGGCTGCTGCTTCGGTATGTCGGTCAAATGCATAACGCCGAAGCCACCAGATGTGCTTGGTTCACCATTATGTTGCTCCCACCGTGTCAGGTTGTAGGAGACGGACATCAGAATGCTCACAGGTACTCCGAATTCTTTCGCTGCAGATTCGAAGGCTTGTTGCAGCTGCTGCGAATTCGACTTGACTTGCTCTGCATAGACAGACGGTACAACATTGAATGGAGCAGGCAGCGAAGGCGCAAATCCTGCGGCCGCCAATGAGGCGACAGTGAGAGTGAGCGATAGCTTTTTCCATTGGATTGTTTGAAGTCGTTTCAATTATTTCCCTCCCAAAATGATAATCAATAAGACAAGATGACACCGCTTTCAAAACACAATTGGCATCCACATTTGCGCTACCTTATTTATCACCACCATTCCATAATATGGGGATTGGTAACTATTATATTATCTTTCGATTAAAATTTTCAATATATTTTTAAAAGATGAAATATTTTTTCAAATAAAAAAGGACGCTTCTCCTATCAATTTCACAGGTACCATATACGCAAAAAGAGAGACGAACATTGGCAACAAATCGAAAAGTGGGTAGGTTCGTGCTGACAATTAGAGAAAGGGATAAAATCTAACTATTGACATTCGTTGTGTATTACGGGCATAATACACCCATGAAGTGTATGAACTACATAGTACACACACTTGGCGATAAATGCGAGGGGTGATCATAGAGATGAATGAAGGGTGGACGAGTGTGGTCTTTAATAACCGTGACCCTGTCTATTTGCAAGTTGTAAGGCATTTCAAGGAGCGGATCGCAACAGGCCGATTAAAGGCAGGGCAGGTTATTCCTTCCCGCAGAGAGCTCGGAGCATTGCTCAAAATAAACCCAAATACGGCGCAAAAAGCCTACAAGGAAATGGAGGAGCAGCGGTTGATTATAACGGAAGGGAACTCACCGAGTCGGATTACGGAAGAAGCGGATATTCTGCGAGCAATTCGTTCGGAACTTATAGAAGATGCAGTAGAGGCTTTTGTCGTGACAGTAGGGAGAATTGATGTGCCTGTCGATGAACTGCTGGATCTTGTCCGAGCGAAGTATGTAGAGGAACGTGCGCGTACGAACCAAGCAGAAGGGGGGAACTCTGATGATTGAGGTTGTCGATTTACATAAACGTTATCGTGGGCGCAAGGTGCTGAACGGTATATCCTTAACAGCCGAAAAGGGGCAGATTACATGCCTGATCGGAATCAATGGAGCTGGGAAATCCACGATTCTGAAATCAATTATGGGACTTATCCCACCAAAGAGCGGCACGATTCGCATTGATGGCAAGTCTGTTGGGCCAGCGATGTATGAGAAGGTAGCTTTTGTACCAGATCATCCGACAGTACCTATGGGGATGAAGTTGTCAGACGGGATGCAATTTATGAAAGATTTCTACCAGAATTGGAATGAGGCGCGAGCGAAGGAATTATTGGATTTTTTCAAATTGGATCGGTCGGAGCGCGTAGGTAATCTGTCCAAAGGGACTGCTGCGAAATATAGTCTGCTGCTTGGTTTATCGCAGGGTACGGATTATATCTTAATGGATGAACCATTCTCAGGCATTGATATGTTTAGCCGCGAGATCATTGCTGAAGTATTCTCGTCGGATCTTATCGAGGAGCGGGGCGTACTTCTGACGACACATGAAATAGACGATATGGAGCATTTGATCGATAAGGCGATTCTCCTGCAGAATGGGACGGTTCAGCTTGCCTTTGACTGCGAGGACATGCGTACGACAGAAGGGAAATCCGTCATTGACGTGATGAGGGAGGTGTATAGGGGATGAATCGCTATTTGAAATTGGTTCATATGGAAATCTATCGATTCCGATATATTTTGGCATCCTTAATGGTAGTGACGATGGTCTGTCAGTTCAGTTCATTCATTCTGACAATCAAGGATGCATTAGCCTTCAAAGCGAAAAATGGGATGGGTTATGATGATATAGGTTTACCTGATATCCTCACCTTCCCATGGGCTATCCTCAAAACAAAGGAATGGTTCTTTCTTCCGATTCTGCTGAGCATAACAGTTCTGGTGTTATATACCCTCCTTATCTGGTATCGGGATTGGTTCGGGCGATCGACGTTCATCTATCGGCTGCTGATGCTTCCAACGAAGAGATGGATGCTATACGTATCAAAGCTTACAGCTATTATTATGTTTGTATTTAGTATGATTGCATTTCAATTGGTGCTGCTTGTCGGCGAAAATATGATCTTCAAGGCGATGGTTCCGGCAGAACTGCGGGCGGATTCGACATTCGTCGAAGCGATTTCGATGAATGAAGCATTAAAAATGCTACTGCCCAAACAGTTTGAGCAATTTATATATTGCTATGGCTTAGGCATTGTTGCTGTAATGGTGATCTTTACTGCAGTTCTACTCGAACGAAGCTATCGGAGAATCGGTGTTCTATACGCGTTCGCGTATTTCGCAGGTAGTGCGATCCTGGTTGTGTATCCAATATTATTCTTACGCATGGATGGATATTGGTATCCGATTGAAATATTCGGAATGCATCTTGGTGCCTGCTTGCTCGTTGCCGTGATCTCCGGCTGTCTCGGATTCTGGCTTCTTCGCAAGAAGATTACCGTGTAAAGGAGGAATTACGATGAAACGTTACTTATTATCGATCATTCTCGGACTTTGTACGTTAGGGATATTGTGTACCTATTATACTTACGGTGCGGCGGATCATCTGCCGACATACAAGCTCGTAACGGAACAAGGCGACCCGAAGGAGGGAGCGGGTATCGAGCTTTCCGCTATTTACGGAGGAATACGGTTGGAATCATTATCCATTAGTATGGAAGGAAGCAAATATCGGAGTCGGGAGACATTTCGCGACGAGCTCTTGTCCGTACGACCATTGAGAAATAATTCGGAAGGCATGGGGCAGCTCTTTCGGGATTATCGCCAATTTATGAGGGGCAAGAGGGATCCTAATGGATTTTATAAGGATAATGAATGGTTGATTTATGCCAATAGAAATATAGGATCAGGTCAGTCTCCAAAGAAGGAATTTCAACTGCATGTAGACCTGTTGAATAGGAAGACGAATGAAGAGAAGCAGTATGTCATCGAAATCCCTACTGACAGCACATTTGATTATATCTATATCGACGATGTTCAACGCATCAATAGTCAGCTGCATGTACTCATTCAGCACGGTAAGAGGGATGAATCGTTTCTTCAATCTTTTGACTATGTGTTGGACATGAAGAGCGGCGCACTTATTGAGGGTAAGCAAGTAACCCATTGGAAGAACAGCGCAAATAATGATATAGAAATTGAGGTTGGCTCATTAAGTAATGGCATTGCTCCGAATGAATATATGGTCTTTCAAGTTCAAGAGAATAAGGTCAAATCAAATGGAGATTATATGAATTCTTATGAACTCATAGCCATACATAGATATGTTTATTCATATCGAACAGGCAAGCTGAATGCCTTGCCAGACCCAAAGCAGTTAAACGCAAAGCAGAAACTTAATCCTAACACGCACTATTATCTAGAGAGCAATTCCTTGGTCTACGCAAAATTCGATGAAAATGCCATTCAGTTATCACGCTATAACTTAGACACAGGTCTTGAAGAGAGAGATTATGTTCAGATCACAGCATCGGAGCTTGGCGTTGATAAGATCCAATCGTTTGTTCTCTCTCACAATCGTGTCAATATCTTGAGTAAGAAAGGCTCAACACCTCTCGTAGTTATTCTTGATACATCCGATGGGAAAACACGCTACGTGGGTCAAGTAGTCTACGAAGGGCCTGAATCTGAGCGTGATAAAGAGATGGGGGTTTTGCAGTTACATAGCCTGCAGATGCGAGATACGACTTCTTAGAAAAGAGGTACAGCCCGATGAATCGAACGGTGAGCTTTGGGCAGAAAGTGCAGGTTTTAAGAGGGGTGGAGACGTACGGATACCAAGCAGCGCATTATCTGCTGCAAGAGGAAGAGCTTGCTTGGGATGCGGCCAAAGCAGCCCTGCAGGAGTTGAGCGCAAATGATGATTTTTTCACTGAAGACTCTTCATTGCAACGAGCAAGGCTCTGCAGAACTGTTATACGTCATGCCCTTCTTTTGAAACAAAAGTGTCTGAGAAAAGAACAAGGTATCATAAGCTGAATTCGATCGTTTTTTTATACCTGGATCATCAGGGTTTGAAATGCTTCGCTAAAAGAGGTTAAAAATCACTACGAAAGTCTATAGTTCCCGCCTGTCCGAGGATAGGCGGTTTTTTAATTTCGGGACTTCTACTTTTTCGTTCGTCGGATTAGCTCTAAGTAATGTAATTATAGCGCATACAAAGAAACGGATTGAGATTCAGATCTTCTCTGAAACCTCTATCCGTTTTTATTTAGCCAATATAATGTCTAACATGAACCGACTTTCTAGAATGATACAAAATTAGAGAAGAGGACGTTTATTCCATCAGCATGTCCATCAGTTGTTGGCCGAGCGCCGCCGTATTCGGCGTTACGATATTGCTCAGTGCAATAACGGTTAAATTCTGTTCGAGATGTCGGACAAAAGTTGAGGTAAAGCCATTAATTCCGCCATGATGGAATACTACAGGAATGCTAGGGATAAACCAACCATATCCGTATGGCTGGTGATGATGAGCATACATATTCCCCGATACATCTCCCGCATCTTGTTCGAACCAACGCTTGCTGCGCATAGCGAAATTCAAACGATAGAGGTCATCTATCGTAGATAGGAAACCTCCTGCTGCATGCGCATTCGACATATCAATATGGGATGCACGTTGCAGACTGCCTTTCGGATCCACTTCATACCCGACTGCGCGGTTCGCAATGATCGTGGTCGAATCCTCAAGCATTGTATTCTCCATTCCCGCAGGGAGGAGCACGTATTCCCTTACGTAATCGGCGTAGCTCTTGCCGCTGATCGCTTCAATGACTTTCCCGAGTAAAATATAATTCGAATTCGCATACTCAAACCTTGTTCCTGGTTCGAAGTTCAACGGAAGAGCAGAGAAGGTGGCAATAAGCTCATCCACAGTATGCGGCAGCAGGGAAAACTGCGGGAACTCTGGAAGTAAGACCAAGTTCGGGATACCCGAGCGATGGGTCAGCAATTGCTCAATCGATATGTGCTCCCATTGAGAGAATTCTGGTAAATAAGTTGTCAACTGTTCTTCAAGACGCAGTTGGCCCTGATAGGCAAGGGTCAGGATGGCTTCTGCTGTAATTGGCTTGGAGTTTGATCCAATTCGATATACGGTCTTACGTTGATTCGGTACGTTCAGCTCCACATTTGCAAACCCGTATCCTCTGGCGAGAATAACTTCTCCTTGTACAGCAACAAGCACGCTTCCATTGAAATCCCCACGCTCATGCATGGATTGGATGTATGAATCAATCTTTCTGTTCAATTGGTTACTATTCATGTTGAATCTGCCCCTTATCTTTGTGTTTATGAGATAAAAGGCTTAAAATTAGGCTGTGTGTCAATCAATCGACATCCCGCCTTTCCGGGTGATAGATAGGTTATAAACAATAAGTATTCAAACTGCTATATAGTAAACAGTTATTTACTATATACATAATTATCACGATTATATCCATATTGTCAATGTCTGAATCGATAACGAAGGGGTATTATGCCATGCGAGCAGCGATTATGAATGAGATTATAGAGTCGTGGGGTGAAATGATGCCCTTATTTGAACGCAGAATGATGAAGCTATTTGAGCAAACGGTGATGCAAAAGCTGAGCCCGCTGCAATTCTATGCACTTGTTGCAATCGAGAGCAATCAGCCAATCGGAATGAAAGAGCTCGCACAAGAACTCAACATGTCCAAGCAGCAGCTCTCCAAGCTTATTCAAAAATTAATCGAAATGACATTCGTGGAACGGACTCACGACGAACAGGACTTGCGATCCTTCAATCTCCACTTAACAGCAGAAGGATCGGCATTTATCAAAGAGTATAAAGAAGCCATTGGACGGCTGCTCCGTGACAAGATTGACGTGTTCAACGATGAGCAGCTCCTTCGTTTCCATCGAGCTTTGTTCGATCTGCACGAAGTGCTAAAAAGCTGGGCGTAATCAATCATGAGGATCATTTGCATTTGGAGGCTTAGCTTGTAGCAGAGCCATGCTCTGCTACGTACTTCGAACTAGGTACGATAAATACCTCGAAAGGCTGCCGTTCACTCTTGAATCGGTGGCCTTCTTTCTTTCTCAATCGATCCTATAAAAGCCTAACAATGTGTATGCTATCATCACCTATGAACATATTCGAGCAGGGGTTGAACAAAATTTCATGTTATGAAGTTAAATCTCATTTGAAGTAACCTTTTGGCCGTTACATGGCACTAGTGTATAGATGGATAGAAAGAAAGGAGTTGGGGGCGTGCACCATTGGATAGAGGCAGCGAAGCAAGGAGACCGCGAGTCGTTCGATCCCATCGTCCGACAGTTCACTTCAATGGCTTATGCTGTAGCCTATGAACGGCTGCACGACGTTCAGTTGGCGGAGGATGCCGTGCAAGAGGCATTCGCGGAAGCATTCATCAGCCTCAGTCGCCTGAAAGAAACCGAAGCATTTCCGGGTTGGTTCAAGGTGATTGTCGTTCGCCAAGCGAACCGCATTCTTCGGCGCAAACGTCATCCGTCTGTCCCGTTGGATGATATGACCGGCTTAGCTGGAAGCGGGAAGAGCATCGCTGACATCGTCGAGCAAAAAGAACTGAGAAGGCTGCTTCATGAATCCGTATCGTCATTGTCATCAAATATGCGTGTGGCGGTACAGTTGTTTTATTTTTACGGCTATTCATTGCAGGAAATCTCTGCGTACTTAGGCACATCCGTCCCTGTATTGAAAAAACGGCTATTCGACGCGCGACGCAAACTGAAAGGAATCCTGCCTGTTGCTGATTTTGCTCATGTATGCAACAGCTTATATGAAGGGGGAAAACATATGCTGCATATTGTAAATGGAGATCACGTAGCGAGCACTTTGCGTAAGGTTTTACATAAAGGGGATATTCTCGTGTGGAGGGAAGTGTACCCGGAAGGGCCGAACTTCGCAAATCCCACAGCAGCCTCCAATCGGCAGGTACGGGCTCAATACTTGGAGCAGGCGCTCGGCATTCCCGCAGCAGAATTCACACGTCTCTCTGGCGAACAAGAACAGCAGCTCACTCGCTTTTCCGAATACGAAGAGATTGTGTTGTGGTTCGAGCATGATTTATTTGACCAGACGATGCTCTGCTACTTGCTCCATTGGTTTGCACACCAGCCGCTTGGCCGTACAAAGCTAAGCTTGCTATGCATTGGATCCTTCCCAGGCATTGAATTATTCCGCGGGCTTGGCCAATTAAATGAAGAGCAGCTGGCGTCACTATCAGGGACGTGGCAAACTGTCGGTCGTGAACAGCTCGATCTAGGGTCAGCATTATGGGAGGCTTATACATCTCCTGATCCTAGCAAACTCGTACAGCTTCTGCGAGAGGATACGTCGGCATTGCCCTATGCGAATGCAGCATTCCAGCAGCATCTTGCCCATTTCCCATCTGTCCACAATGGGCTCGGCATTGTCGAGCAATTCACTTTGGAGCAGATTGATTTTGGCATTGCTTCTCCGTATGAATTATTTAAGCATGTCTGCAATAAGCTGCATGAACTTGGAATGGGGGATTTGCAATACTGGCATGTGTTGGACAAGCTGACTAGCGGTACCCATCCACTTCTGCACGTTGAGGGAGTAGAGACCTTCCCGAATTTCCAAGGCACACCGCCTTCATTCCGTGAATGTACGGTGTCGTTAACGAAAGAGGGGCAACAAGTTCTGGAAGGTCAAGCAGACCGGGTAGCTCTGAACGGCATCGATACGTGGCTTGGTGGTGTTCACCTGAAAGGCCAATCTGTACCGTGGCGCTGGGACACAGTAGCGAAAACACTCATCAACGATAACCAAGGAGCGTAGCAAAGCGGAGCAAATTCATCGTAGGGTGACCAATTGCCTACATTTGAACAACTGAACTCGTAAATTATGCCTTTCATAACAAAAACGGCTGAGCAGTCGAATAATGACGCTCGGCCGTTTTATTATTTCACCTCATTCTTTTCTACATAGTTGTTTAATTCCTTCGAGGCATCCAGGGATTAATTGGAGTGGGATATTCTCATCCGTTGTATTAAAAGTATTAAAAACATAGCTTGTTATTAGATGCTGCACCCGAATCGGTATAGGCACATTGGGTTTAACAGTGTATATAATATATATATACACTAAATACTCTATTGACACTTACCACAACAGTGTATATATTGTATATGTACACTATATGGATATAAACAGCATTGAGGTGATAGAAGCTGAAAATTATTATTTCCAATGCCTCGAGCGATCCGATATACATGCAAATATTGAACCAAATCAGACAGAGCATTCTGAGCGGGGAATTGCGTGCAGGCGACAGTCTTCCTTCTATTCGGCAGCTGGCTAAGGATTTGCAGGTTAGTGTCATCACAACCAAGCGTGTGTATGAAGAGCTGGAGAAAGAGCAGTTGATCGACTCCGTGGTAGGGAAGGGATCGTTCGTATCAGGTGCCAATAAAGACTTCATTCGGGAGCAGCGTATGAAACAATTAGAAGAAAAAATGATAGAGATCATTCGTGAAAGTAAGGAATTAAGCATGAGTCAACAAGATGTGATCGATCATATGAAGCTATTGTTCGAGGAGGAGCACACACCATGAATGTAATCGAGATACGTAATTTAACGAAAACATATCCTGAATTTACAGTTGATCAGGTATCTTTGGATGTGAAGCAGGGCTACATCACCGGGCTTATAGGTCCGAATGGCGTTGGGAAGAGCACCTTAATCAAAATGATGCTCGGCATGATTCGCCCTGACTCCGGGAGCGTAAAGATACTAGGCTGCGATATGCCTGCACAAGAAGTGGAAATCAAGCAGCGCATCGGCATCGTGTCAGATGATTGCTTCTATTATGATCACCTTACGATTCGTGACATGAAGAAGATGATTGCGCCTTTTTATCAAAAGTGGAACGAGCAGAAATTTAACAACTATCTGGAACAGTTCGAGCTGTCCCCGAATAAGAAGATCGAACAATTATCCAAGGGGATGAAAGTGAAGTTTGCCCTTGCCGTTGCTTTTTCACATGAGGCAGAGCTCCTCATCATGGATGAGCCAACCTCCGGGCTAGATCCTGTGTTTAGAAGGGAAATGCTCGATATTCTTGCGGACATGATGCAGAACGAGCGAAATTCGATTATTTTCTCAACTCATATCACGACAGACTTGGATCGCATTGCCGACTACATTGCTTTCATCAATCGCGGAAAGCTCGTATTCAATGAAGCGAAAGATGATGTACTCGATAGATACGTGATCGTGAAAGGTGACTCACAACTACTAGATTCCGATGTTCGAAAGAAATTTGTCGGAATTCGTGAGACAGCCGTTGGTTTTGAGGGCTTAATAGATAATCGGCAGGAAGCCGATCATTTATTTGGAAATTATGCGGTTCTCAACAAACCATCATTAGAAGACATCGTGTATTTCACAACCAAGGGAGGACGCGTACATGCTTAACTTGCTTCGGAAAGAATTCATCGCTGTGAAAAGCTCGCTGTGGACACCTCTCATGTATTTTGTTGTATTCAGTGTTGTTTTTATACCAAAGCATTCATCGTCTGTTCACCTTGTGGGTATTTATACGGCTTTCGCTACGCTTAGTCACGTTACGCTGATCGATATAAAGAATCATAACCACAATTTTCTGGTCACGCTGCCGATTTGCCGTAAAAATATCGTAAAAGCGAAATACATAACGGGCATTATTATTACCCTTGTCAGCGTCCTAGCATCTTATGGCATTCACCTGTTCGTTACAACTGTATTCCCGGCATTTAACAAGCCAGAATTAACGGTCATGGATATACTAGGACCAGCAGCCATCACGCTAGCCCTGGCTTCCATTTATTTGCCGCTGTTTTATACGCTTAGTAAGAAAGGAACGTCTATTATTCAAGGGGTGTTCACACTGATCCTAATTGCACTGGCGCAGCCTACGGCAATATTTATGCAAATGATTAACGAGAACAGATTACACAGTGATTCTACTTTATATTTTATTTTAATCGGAATCATCTTGTTGTTCATTGTTTCCTACTATATAGCTGCATTTCTATTTACTAAAAAGGAATTATAAGAGGCCACACTGTTGAATGATCAAAACAATATTCGAAAAGGGGTCTTGAACGTAGATGCAAGCACAAAAAAGTCGTCCAATTCAAATAAAAGGCTGGATGATGCCCCTTGTGGGATTTATTCTGGGGCAGCTTTTTTTAATCGTCTGTGATAGGTATTCGTGGACGCCGTACAGAGAAATCAAAGCGGGATCAGTAATGGGCAGAATTTCGAATTCTAAACTTTTTACAGAATGGTTCACTCCTTATGACTTACCGATGTCTAATGTAATTACGGCATTATTAATCGTAGCCATACTCCTGCCTGCGCTAATAGGTGCGATGAAGAGTATTTTTTTCAGAAAATAAATCGACTTATGTTAGGAATGAAAGGACTGTGATGTAATGATAAAGAGAGAAAATCAGAATATGAAATGGATAGGTTTATTGTTCGCAGTATGGTTTACAGTAAGTGCTGCCCTGTTTTTAGCCGGTCTGTCCGGTGATGTTGCTGAACAATTGTTCGGCTCATCAAGGCATGTTCGGAACCTAATTCAGAGTCTTGTGATGAGCGGGCTGGTTGTTCCTATTATTTTGTATTTATATCAGCACCTCTATCGGATGACTGGTATAAAACCGAAGACACCGGTATATTCCTGGAAAAGGGGATATCACTTTTTTACTGGGGTTCTCTTGGCAGGTGGACTGGGTGTCTTGGGCTTCGTTATAGCAAGTGTTCAAGGTTGGATTGTCATTGAAAAATGGCATGCCCCCGATCAGTGGTTTGCTGCGCTGCTTATCAATGTATTGTTTGCCGTGTTTTTTGAAGCTTTGCCGGAGGAACTAGGGTTAAGAGGGCTGCTGTATGATGTGTTACGTCATCGATTCCCAGCTTGGTTATCCGTATTCTTTCAAACCATACTATTTGTATGCGTCACGACAGCGGTTGCCCTATTTCAAGCGTTCGTTGGACAGACACCCGGATTAACGCTTAATATCATTTATATCGTAGTCATTTTTTGTTTTGGAATAGGCTTGCAGTTACTCCGTTTATGGACCGGAAGCCTCTGGGCGTCAATTGGTTTTCACCTTACCTACTTAGAATTTATGCGGTTTGTCGCTCTTCCGCATGGCTATGGCGTACCCCCAATTATAAGCTACCAAGATTCAGTGCCCTTACTCGGCTACTCAATCTCTATTAGTATGATTCAAATCGGGGGCATTATCGTATCGCTCGTTATAATAAGTGCGAAGCGTATCATACGGAAGAAGCATACCGCTCGAACTGGTGAACTAAGCAAATGAAATACCTGAGTATAGATCTGATCCGCTTCCATGATTAATTAGATTTAAATCAAATGCATAGATTGATATAAAAAAATAAGTACAGTTGAAGAGAGCAACCTACGCTCTCTTCATTTCTTTCTGGGGCTCACATTCCTTATTTTCCATGGAGAAAGAACCGATTCCCTTGCAAATTCAAATCGAATGGCTATGCTTTTTTCCGACATATTCTTCTGTTTCATGAAAACAGGTAGTTCTAACACTGTAGTTAATCGCTGCCCGTTGTCTGGATCGGGGATTTCTTTTCTTTTCATCATCCGATATGTCGTTCCGTTCTCCAGCTGCTTAAGAAAGTAGTTAACCGTTTCAGAATGTGCACCTTCAGACACTGCTATAAGTAAATTATTATCTCGTTGAGACAATGCTCCAATAAATAGCTCCGACAGCAACTCGGGAGACAGGCTATGTAAAAACGCCTCTCTTTTCCCAGCAGCCGTGTAAACCATCACCTGATGCAATAAGTCTGGATGAGTGGATCGATGCGTACTGCTGTCTAAATAGTGTACGCAGAAGTGTCCTGAAAATCCATTGTCCGGAATCCCATCGCCGCCATGAGGCATTCCGTTCATAGAAGCAGCGATTTTTCGATTGTCATCAGTAACGGCGATTATCGCTTTCCGATTCCAGCTCCAATGATTATCATACATCTGCTTCATCGTCTTCGTATCCTCTTTGGTTAGCGGCTGCACATCAGCATGCCTGCTTCCCGCACGACGCTGAACACGGAATTTCAACCCTTTCTCCAAATCAATAATTGAGAAAGTACTTTTTCTAGGAAGCAAGGCTTTCGCTTCACTCCAAGGAACAATCGTCCCATAATGATGTTTTCTTAGAAAATTTGCATGTACCAGTAACTGCTTGGTCGCTTTAGGTGTAAGGATAAGACGTGTTGATTCAGCCTCGTTCCATAAGGAACCGGATTGATCCATACGGAAATTTTTAGTTCCATTATTTTTTGTAATCGTTACATATATGTCGGAGAGTACAGGGCGATATTCTATTTGTTCTTCCTTGCTATCCTGATATAAACGAATGGCGTCCTTATTTCTCAAAACCATTTTATGTTCATATGTTGCGGAGGGGCTTGTCCGTACACTTATGTTCATTTCAGCAGATGGCGCCTTGTAGTCAGCATGAACAATCATGCTGTTATCAGATAAATAGGTAAGGAGGAGAAGGAATATCATGGAGCGGGTCACGAACAAGATCATTTTCAAGCCTCCAAATAACTGTTGTTGTTTGTTAAAATCAATATTTCTGGGCTTCGTCCTGACCTAGAAATTGGATGACGCATGTGTAGAATTCATCTTATGTACGATTTTTATTCAGCATCCTCTATATATGCAGTGGCACGTCGTGTACCGAAGGTTAAAAGTCGTTTGCTTATCGTTTGAACAGAAACGACTTCCTCCAATTTTATAGGTGATAAACCAACGGGATAAAAAGGGGAGTCTACTGAAAAGAATTCAGCAAACTCCCCATGTTCCTCCATTCATGTTTTACTTGCGTAAAATAGATCCGGTATTGACGCATTCGATCTCTTTTCGAATTGCCGACAATAGTTGCTCTGGATGAGAGTGCAAGAAAAAGTGTCCTCCCGGGAGCAGCTTGCTTGAAAAATCGGAATTGGTCAAGCTGCGCCAGGATGTCAGCGATTGTTCGGACAGAAATTCGTCGTCTTGTCCACCTAATGCAACGATGGGACAAGGTACGGTGCCATGAGTATATTCATACGTCTCGCATACCGAAAAGTCGGCTCTCAAAGAAGGGGACAGGAGTTCCAGCAATTCTTCGTCATCTATCAGCTCTTCTGGAATTCCCCCGTTCAGGCGAAGCCGCTTGCGAAATTCTTCCTCGGGCAAATCATGAATGGGAGATACCGGACTCTGAACATACGGGGCATTCAATCCCGCGACAATAAGCTTTAGCGGAGGACGATTCAAGCTCTTCGATAATAAGATCGACAATTCATAGGCCAATAAGGCTCCCATGCTGTAACCAAACAGAATATACGGTTTGTCCAATAAGGGCCTCATCGCATGTGCGACTGCTTCCAGCAGCGGCGGCATGCTTGTGTAGGCAGGTTCGCGCAATCGCGCGCCTCTGCCTGGATATTGAACTGCGCAAACTTCCGCGAACGCTGGCAAATAGTCGTGCCATGCGCGGAAAATGGATGCGTTCCCTCCAGCATACGGCAAACAAAACAGCCGTATTGCGTCTTTCTGATTCACCTTATTGCGAGCGAACCATTTGCTGCTTGTATCAAGACCGCTCACATCGCTCATCTTCCGCTCGTTGACAGATGAATGGGATTTTGATTGCTGGCATAATCCGATCATGATTCGAAGCTCTCCTTCGAACCTTTGAGCCAGATTTTCGATCGTTTGTTTACGATGCACATTTTCGCTGTATGACAAACTTATGTGCAGGCGGCCTGACGTCACCAATGCCGCCACGTCGACATAATGGGCCCGTTCGGTATCAGGCGCAAGATCCTGTCCTGCTGTATCCGCAACCAGCGTGAATAGAGCTCCCTTTTCCTTATTCCAATCAGCATTGAATTGCCCCAAGTAATTAAAGCTCATCATTGGTCGTGGAAGCTTGCGAAGCTGATTCGCAATACTGTCATCTTCAGTCATATAGCGCAGTAAGCCATAACCGATTCCGCGAGTTGGAATAACGTTCAGTCGCTCTTTTACCCCCTGGATGTCCGCGTATATATCCGCGCTATCTGTCACTTCAAGCATGACTGGATACATGTTCGTAAACCAACCTACTGTACGCGAGATATCAAGGTCAGTGAATAATTCTTCTCTGCCGTGCCCCTCCATATGGACATACATTTTCCTTTCTCCCGACCATCCAGAGACAGCGCGGCCGAGTGCGGCCAACAGAATAGCGTCAATTTGCGTGCCGAATTCTGATGGAGCCTCCTGCAGCAGAATCCGCGTTTCTTCAGAAGACAAATTCGATTCCGCAACTGACAAAGAGGCCGTCGTATTGGCTCCGTCTGGGAAGTCGAGCGGAATTAGGGGAGGGGGAGGACTGACTTGATGTAACCAGTAATCCAGCTCTGCCCGCAACTGATCCGTAGCGGAGTAGGCAGCAAGGCTGTGCGCCCAATCGCGATATGAAGCAGTTTTCGACGGCAAGCATATGGCTTCACGGTCTACTATTTGCTGACAAGCCGTGCTTAGATCGTCCAGCAAAATGCGCCATGAAACACCATCTATCGCCAAATGATGAATAACCAAGGCCAGCTTTCCTGACTGTCCGGTGTCATAGTGAAAATAGATGGCGCGCAGCAGTATGCCTTCGCTTAAGTCGAAGCCGGTTTGAGCCTCTGTGATCGCGGCAGCAAAAGCATCTGCCTGCAGGTTTGCAGGCTGATCGCGAAGATCAATGCGCTTCAGAGGCGATTCGTCCGTATAAGCGGCATATGCCTGTTCCCAACCGGATCGACCCATCGTAAATCGGAGGCGCAGCGCATCATGATGTGCCACGAGATGGGCGATCGCTCTCTGCAGGACTTCATAGCTTATTTGGGAATTCACGGACAAAATCATGGACTGATTGAAATGCTCGGGAACGGACATCTCCTCGAATAACCAGCGCTGAATCGGTGTAAGCGGCAGCGAGCCCGTCACTTCTTGCTGCCCGATTCCATTTGGCTCGAGCGGCTTCAGAGCTTCTAACATGGGAGCCAGCTCCGCGATCGATTGATACTGAAACAGATATTTCGGCTTCATTTCCAGACCCAATTGACGTACTTTGCTTGTAATTTGAGTGCTTAAAATGGAGTCGCCGCCTAAGCTGAAATAATTATCATGGATGCTGATGAGTTCAATGCCGAGCACCTGCGACCAAATGTCAGCCAACTTTTTTTCGGTCGGCGTTCGGGCAGGCACATATTCCTCCTCCTTATCCGTAAAATTCGGCGACGGCAACGCATTGCGATCCACTTTACCGTTAGGCGTCAATGGGAGAGCCTCCATAACGACGAAGGCGGCAGGAACCATATAATTTGGAAGCCGGGCCTGCACATGCAGCCGAAGCTCGCTTATATCCAATCCGTGAGTAGTATCGGCTGACGGGATCACGTATGCAACCAACCGCTTGTCTCCTGAACCAGGCTCCTTTACGGAAACGATCGCCTGCTCAACGGCCGGATGTAGCGTAAGCGCCGCCTCGATTTCTCCGGGTTCAATGCGATATCCCCTTATTTTTATCTGATCGTCGGCACGCCCCATAAATTCAATGGATCCGTCCGGTAAATAACGGGCAAGATCGCCAGTTCGATACAATCGTTCCCCTGGAAGGGAAGGAACGTACCCGAACCGCTCAGCTGTAAGCTCGGGCCTTCTCAGATAACCGCGAGCCAAGCCGTGGCCTGCAATGTATATTTCGCCAACAACGCCGATAGGAACGGGATGGCGATGCCGATCCAGCAAATAAATTCTCATATTGGCGATCGGTCGTCCAATCGTCGGAGCTGTAAGCTCCACGGAAGACCGTGATTTCGCAGGCACGCGGCATGCCGTGGAGACAACGGTTCCTTCACTCGGCCCGTAATGATTGAACAGGGCAAACGGCAACGTCTCCGGTGGAAAATAACGCAGTCTGTCACCTCCGGTAAGCATGCACCGCAGCGAGCACTTGTCAGGCCAGGTCAGAGAGAGAAGCGCCTCAGCCAGCGGCGTGGGCAAAAAGCTGACGGTAATGCGCTCATTCACGAGCCAATCCCGCAGGCAATCCGGATCCAAGCGGGTATCCTCGTCTGGAATATGAATTGAGGCGCCGTTGGCCAAATAAGGCCACAGCTCCCAGACGGAAGCGTCAAAAGCGGGGCCTGCCAGCCATGTTGCCCGATCGCAGTTGGATATGCGATACGCATTCTGATGCCAGGACACTAAATTGAGCAAGCTATGATGTTCGATTTCGACTCCCTTAGGGCGGCCCGTCGAACCGGAAGTGTATACGACATAGGCTAAGTTGCCGGGCGCAGCGCCGCTGTCGGGAGCCGATTCATCACCATCTTGCGGATTGGCGCTGATTCCGTCCAACGGAAGAACGGTCAAATTCGTGTGCCGAACCCGCTCTGCATGCCGCTTGTGAGTCAACAGTACATGAATTTGGGCATCTTCGATCATATAAGCGATCCGTTCGTCAGGGTACGCCGGATCGATCGGCACATAAGCCCCGCCGGATTTTAATATGGCGAGCAATCCGATAATTTGCTCGGCTGAACGGTCAGCCAGCAAGCCTACCAGTACTTCTGGACCAATACCGAGCCGCTGTAGATGGCGGGCCATCCGATTCGCGCGAATGTTGACCTCCCGATAGGTGAACTTCTCGAACCCGAATGTCACCGCAATTGCATCTGGGAATAAGGAAGCTTGTTTCTCTACAAGTTCATGGATGCACATATTGCCTAAATCTGCGGCTTCTGTCCGATTCCATGCCGATAGCAAAAGCTGCCGCTCGCATTCGCCCATAATCTCCAGACTGCTCAAGGACAAGTCAGGATTGAGCACGATGCTCTCCAATAGATGTTGGAGATGATCCAGCATCCTCTCCACGGTCTGTGAATCGAAAAGATCCGTGTTGTACTCCAGCTCGGCAACGATTCCGTGATCCCTAACACGGCTCATCACCAGGGACAGGTCATATTTTGACGTCTTGTTGACAATCGGAAATAGCTTTACCTGCAGTCCGTCCGATTGCACCATATGCTGAAACGAATCGTCATTCATTGCGAACGTGACTTGAAATAACGGACTATGGCTCGTTACGCGATCAGGTTGCATTGCCTGCACCAGTTGATCGAACGGAAGATCCTGATGCTCATATGCGTTAAGAACCTGTTTCTTGGTTTGCTGCATCAGCTCGCGGAACGTCGGGTTAGTAGACAGGTCGCTTCTGATCACGAGCGTATTTACAAAAAAGCCGATCAATCCTTCTATTTCCGACATTCCGCGATTGGCTATCGGAGTGCCAATGCAAAAGTCATGCTGTCCCGAATAGCGATGCAGCAATGCTTGAAAAGCCGCCAGCAAGGTCATGAACAATGTCGAGCCTTCTCGGCGGCTCAATTGCAGGAGCGGTTGCACTACGGCCTCCGGTATGCACAATTGAGCGGCATCGCCCCGGAAAGTTTGCGTAGCGGATCGGGGACGATCCGTGGGCAGCTCTAATGCCGAAGGAGCATGATGCAGGGTGTCCAGCCAATATTGCAGTTGCTTATCCAATTCTTCTTCCGACAACCATTTGCGCTGCCAGATCGCATAATCCGCATACTGGAAGGTGAGCTCGGGCAGGGGAGACGGCTTTCCCTGTGAATAACAGGAATAGAGCGTAAGCAGCTCCTGTTGAAATACGCCCAAAGACCAACCATCAAACACGATATGATGGAAGGCAAACAGGAGAAAATTCTCCTGTTTGCCGGTTTTGATGAGCAAGCTCCGGCACGGATGCCCATGCTCCAAGTCGAACGGCTTGGCTGCCTCTTCATCGATGATGAGGCGAGCTTCCAGGTATTTGTCCTCGACGCGTTCATCTGCGAACAAATCGATTTCTTTCATTGGTTGAACGGTGTCGATCGGCTCAATGATTTGTACTGGCGCATCTTCCATTGTTGAAAAACGCGTTCTCAATGATTCGTGGCGGCGGATGACTTCGATCCACGCCCGCTGTATGGCCGTTATGTCCAACTCCCCGATAAATTCGAACGCTAACGGAATATGATAATGATTCATGCCCGGTTCAAGCTGATGAAGCAGCCATAATCGTTGTTGAGCAAATGACATAACGGATCCCGCCAGCTTTCTTGACTGGGGCTTTATGGGCGGTTTGCGAGGTGCCTTGTCCTTGGCAAGCCGGGCTGCCAACATTCTTTGCTGCTCGGGAGTTAACGAGGCCAAACGATCCCGCAAATCCGTCATACCCATGCATCCTCCTTATGGGGCAGCTCGCGCATAACAGCTTCTCGTTCTTCTTCTGGCAAGTTTTCCAGCTCGGTCAGCAGTTCGGACAGGAGAACGGGATCCATTTCTGTTTCCGATTCCATTTCCGTCATTCCCATGTCTTCAAGCTTGGCGGTTAAAGCCGCAACAGTCGGCGCATCGAACAGGGCATGTAAAGGGAGCTCTGCTTGGAACGCTTCCCGAATGCGGGAGAGAAGCCGGGTAGCGAGCAAAGAATGGCCTCCAAGCTCAAAAAAGTTATCCTCCACGCCCACTTCTTTTACTCCGAGAACATCTTCCCAGATGGCCGCCATTTTCATTTCGGCTGGATTGCGCGGCGCCACATAGGTCGGCTGCAGATCCGTTCTTTCGTAACCAGGCTTCGGAAGCGAATCGCGATCGATTTTCCCGTTATTCGTAAGAGGCATCGATTGCAGCCACATTAAGAGGGAAGGGATCATGTAATCTGGAAGCCTGCTTTCGAGATGCGCTCGCAGCAACGGCATAATATCGCCCGATTGATCCGTTTCCACGTAGGCAATCAGACGCTTGTCTCCATGTGGATCAACGTCCGCAATAACGAGAGCTTCCCTTACAGACGGATGTTCCTTCAGCGCAGCCTCGATTTCCCCCAATTCGATGCGATATCCCCGTATTTTCACCTGATGATCCGCACGTCCTACATATTCGAGTTCCCCGTTATGCCGAATGCGGGCCAGGTCGCCGCTTTTGTACATGCGTGCATCAGGATCATTAGCGAACGGATCGAGCACGAAGCGCTCGCTATTTAATTCGGCCCGGTTCAAGTACCCTTTAGCGACTCCGGGGCCTCCTACGTACATTTCACCAGTCACACCAGGAGGAACGGGCTGCATATGACGGTTAAGGACATACAGCTTCGTGTCCGGAAATGGAATTCCGATCAAGCTTCCCGTGTCCTGCCCGATATCCTCAGCGGTTATTCGGCGGTAAGTAGAAACTACCGTCGTTTCCGTGATTCCGTACATATTGATAAATTGAGGTGAACGATCACCGTGTCGATCGATCCAAGGCTTTAATGACTGAAAATCCAGCGGCTCTCCGCCAAAATTAATATAACGCAGGCTTAATTTTGACGAGTCTTGTGATTCCTCATATTGAGCCAATGGCCGAAATGCCGACGGCGTCTGGTTGAGGACGGTAACCTTGTGCTGCTCCAGCAAGTGATACAGGTTCTTCGGTGAACGACTCGTCAGATGGGGCACGACCACCAACCGTCCGCCATAAAACCAGGCGCCCCACATTTCCCATACGGAAAAGTCGAAGGAATAGGAGTGAAACAGGGCCCAGACATCGTCTTCATGAAAACCGAAAATGGATTCGGTAGACGTAAACAGCCGGACGACATTCTCATGCGAGATCATTACGCCCTTCGGCTTCCCGGTGGAACCGGAGGTGTAAATCACGTAAGCAAGATTGGTGGAAGTCAGCTCCACGTTCAAATCTTCGCCGGATAGCTTCTCTATCGTATCTCGCTCTTCATCCAGGCACACCGTTGTGAGTTCATGCTGCGGCAAGGAGCGCAAGAGATGAGATTGGGTGAGGAGAATGGCCGGAGCCGCGTCTTCCATCACATAACGGATGCGTTCCGCAGGGTACGCAGGGTCAATCGGCACATAAGCGGCGCCCGCTTTGAGCACGCCGAGGATACCGACGAGCATGTCCAGGGAGCGCTCGACCAATATCGCTGCCAGAACGCCGGGCCCTGCCCCCAGCGTCCGCAAATGACGTGCAAGTCGATTGGCTCTCACATTTAGTTCGCCGTAGGTTAATTGTTGATGATCATATACAGCGGCAACGGCATCGGGCTTGTGCCGGGCCTGCTCCTCAAATACTTCATGAAGACAGCGATGATCGCACAGAAGATTCGCAGGCTCTCCAGCAAAAAGCAACCGTTCCCGCTCTGCATCGTTAAGGAGAGGAAGCAAAGCGATTGGCGACTTTTCGGCAGACGGTTCAATAATGGCCTGCAATATATTTTCGTAATAGGTTAAAAATCGTTCGATCGTATCTTTTCGGAACAGATTTGAATTATAAGTCAGATCCAAAAGAATATTTCGGTTGAAATCCATGACATTGAAACTGAGCTCATATTTCGTTGCCGTAATCGGAGTAGGGATGGTATCGACTTCAATATTGCCAGCATCCGGGATATTGACTCTTCGCTCATAGTTAAAAACAACTTCAAGTGGTGATAGACGATGAGAGGCATCGGGATTTCGAAATACGCTGCTGAATGAAAACTCGCCGTGCTCCTGGGCCTCCAAAACAGAAGTCTTCACCTGGCTTAGCAAATGTGTAAAATCAGCGTATTCATCCATTTCGATGGATATCGGCAATAATGTGACCGCATATCCAACATAGCTGGAGCCGCCAGGCAAAGAGCGCTGGGCAAAAGGCACCCCGACGGTCAGATCCGTCTGATGCGTCAAACGATTGAGAAGCAGGGCATAGGCACTTAAAAATGTAACGAAAGGAGTAACCTTATTGCGCTGTGAAAAGCGGTTCACTCGTTCAGCAAGTGTAGGATCGACCATATGCCGAACAATGTCGCCATTATAGGTTTTTTTGTGCGGACGCCTCATATCGAACGGCAAATCCAGGGTCGTATTGCTGCCTGTTTTGTTCAACCAATACAGGTTATTGGCTTGACGCTCCTCACTGGATTCCAGCCCCGCCTTCCAGTCCATGTAGCTTCTTAATTGTAAAGGCTCTGGCAAATGAATGGGCATGCCTTTCAACAATGAGGAATAGGCGGCGAACATTTCTTCAAGAATAATTCCAATAGCGTATCCGTCTATGAGAACGTGACTTGCAGTAAATACGAGATAATGCCTGTCGGTCGTTAATTTGAGCAGCGTGCAGCGATATAAGCTCCCTGATGCAAGAGGGCGCTCCGTCTCATCGCGAATCCAATCGATTGCAGCAGATTCCGGACTCGAATCAGTTGCGGAGCTCAAATCCAGCATCGGCATATCGATGTGAACCGTCCCCCGAATTGGTATCATATTGCCTTGATGATCGAATGTCACCCGCAAGGAATCGTGCCGCGCCACAACACTGTTCATTGCCTCTGTTAATAATGAATGGCGTAGCGTGCCTTTAAGGGAAAGCACTACGGTTTCATTGCATGCGATGGCTGCCTGATCGCCTAGCTGCGAAAGCACCCATAACTCCCTTTGATCCTCGGATACGGGGATAAGTTCCTTATCGGAAGTCTGCTGTCCAGCCGGAATGCGGGCACCCGGAAACATTTGAGCGTCAATAAGCTCTGTCATCGTATCCTTGATTATCCCAATCAACTTGCGGATGTCCTCGTCTGAATGTTCCGTCGACAGGAAGCAGTTGCGTCCTTCCCAGATATACACGCCCTTTTCCAGTAGGCCATAGAAGAACAGATCCATGTTCACTTGATAGACGAACCGGAAGAGGGAGCCGAAGTGAACCATCTTCATAGGGATATTCGCGGATTCGAAAAAGTCGTTCAATTCGCGCACCAAATAGGCTGTCTTGGCATTGACGTTCTCTTGCAATTCCGGGCCGAACTCCAACAGATGAAGCAGAACGGCATGCGTGCAGGCCATCGTAATGGGATGCTTGCAGAACGTGCCTGCGATTATGGTTGTTTCAGCTTGCGGGTAAGAGCGGTCACCAAAATTCCATTGCCCTCCATCCACGGCATCCAAGAACTTCGCGCTGCCGGCCACTACTCCAATGTGCATGCCTCCGCCAAGGACTTTCCCGTAAACGCACATATCCGGTCGAATCCCCGATATGCCCTGGAACCCGGCAGGATGAACTCGGAAGCCGGTAATCACTTCATCAAATATCAGCGCCGTATTGCTGCTCCGCGTGATTTCGCGAAGCTCTTCCAAAAATGCGATAGGAACGAGGTCAGGACGACGGCTTTGTACAGGCTCGACCAGTACTGCTGCCAGCTCACCCGACATAGATCGTATAATCTCCAGCGATTGTGGATTATTATATTCGAGAATCATGACGTCTTCCGTAATCCCGGCAGGAATGCCTGGCGCCATAGGGGAAGCTCCGTTTGAACCGGGGCGATTGAACATGCTGGCCAGAACACCGTCATACGTGCCGTGATACGATCCTGCGAACATGGCAATCTTATTCTTGCCGGTTACAGCGCGCGCAAGCCTTAGGGCAGCCATTACCGCTTCCGTCCCTGAATTGCAGAAGGTACTTCTGTCCAAGCCAGTAATCTGGTGAATGAGATCTGCTACTTCCCCTGCGATGCCGGATTGCGGGCCTAGAGCATAGCCGTTTTGAAGCTCACGCTTAATAGCTTCGTCGATGAACTCAGGAGCGTGACCGAAAAAATTCACGCCGAAGCCCATCGTTAAATCGATATATTCATTTCCGTCCTTATCCCAAAAACGCGAACCTTTTGCATGATCGACAACGGGCAAATAATGAACTTCTTTCGTTGAAAACCGGAAACCAGATGCACCGCGATAATCGGCGAACACGGGGCGATGCTTGGCTATCCACTCTTTCGATTTTTTTGTTTTATCGGCCAATCGTGCCACGAGCGCTCTGGCATATTGTTCTTGCATACCAGTTACGCTTTCTTCTTTCTGATCCTGCCATCTTTGATAGGGAACCCAGGCTTTTTCAGAGATTGTCGGCAGTGAAGGCGCGGCAGGGGATTCCGGTCGGATCGCCATTGTACTCGGATGAACAGTTGATCCATTCAGCGAATGGTTGATTGCCGTTGTACTAGGATGAACAGCCGTTCCATTCAGTGGTTGATTGTGGATGAAGGATAATTGATGTTGGATGACACGTTCCATGGAAGCCAGTTGTTCGCTCATTAATCCAAGCAGCCCTGATTCGTTGTGCATCGAATTGGAGAGCACTGGGGACGGCGAATCAACGGCTGTCGATTTGGAGAGTGCCAGAGACAGCGAATCGACGGCTGACGAGCTCGGCAACTGTTCGGTCAGCGCTGGCAGCGCATCATGCGACATAACCGATTCGATGGCTGCGCATAGCTTGGAAATGCTCGTGATTTCGGTGAAGAAATCGCGCGCCGAAAAGGTTACTCCGTATTTGTTTTTTACTTTTTGAATCACGTCCATCAGAATGAGCGAGTCAGCGCCCATTTCCAATAAAGGCAGGTTCTCATCGATTCTTGCCACGTCTTGATTCAGCAACTGGGCGAATATTCCCTTGATCTCCATCATAATAGAAGTTCTGATATTGCTATCTTGGATTGTTTTCACCAACTTTTCCTCCTTTGGCGATTCCGGATTCATATGACCGCCTTGCCAGCATTTTGTATAAGCAAACGGATAGTTCGGCAATTGCGCGCATTCATGAGTGTCCAATTGGTAGAGTGCCTCAAACTGGACTTGTCCGCCGACGACGTACAGATTGCCTACAGCTTCGAGCAGCGAATATTCGTCATCCCTTCCTTTTAGGAGAGAAGGAATCCATTTATAGGTACCATTATTGAATTCTCGCTGTCCAATCCGTGACAGTACGGCATGAGCACCGATTTCCAAAAAGATATTGCACCCGTCATTTACCAATGTATATAAAGAGTCTTTGAACCGAACAGCTTCCCGTGTATGCCTGATCCAATACTCGGCAGTAATTGAACCGATAAATTCGCCGGTTACGTTAGAGACAAGCGGAATTTGGGGAGGATTGAATTTTAATCGTTTTATGATATCGTAATAGTCTTGCAGCATTGGCTCGACTAATTGAGAATGAAATCCATAGTTTACCTCAAGCGGTACGGTATGAACGCCTGCTCGTTGCAGATGGTTCGTAGCTTCAACTACATCATCCGGGGCGCCTGCAATGACAAAATTGTTGCTGCTATTAATGGCGGAGATTTCTACGTTCGGATGGGCGCAAAGCACGCTTTCCAGTTCCTCCGCATCTCCCATGACTGCCGCCATTGCTCCAGGATCGCACTTTTGTGTCATGAGCTTTCCTCGCTCGGCAACTACAGCCAACGCATCTTCAAGAGAAAATACCCCTGCAATGCATGCCGCCACATATTCGCCCACGCTATGTCCGACTACCGCAGCAGGTTCGATTCCAAGCGATAGCCATACTTGTGCTAGAGAGTACTCCAATGCGAAAAGAGCGCACTGCGTGTAGTCTGTACGATGAAGGAGAGCTGACGCAGATTCATTTTCTACATCATAAATGACATCCAGTAGAGAATGATCCAATCGATCCTTTACTAACTCGGCGCATCGATTCATGTTCGAGCGAAACACTTCTGAGCTTGCATACAAGCCGCGGGCCATATTAACATATTGGCTTCCTTGTCCCGTAAACATAAAGACGATTTTTGGAGAGTGGACGGGACTGCCTGCAATGCCGTTGACCCCGCGAGCGGAGAAACTGCGGACTTTCTCATGTATCTCTTCAAGTGAGCCGCCAACGAATGAAGCTCTGTGCAGGAATGCTGGTCGGCGGGTATTGGCCGTTCCGCATATGGCTCCTAATTGCTCTGAGGATGCGTGCTGTAAATAGGAATCGTACGTGGAAGCGAGTCTAACTAATCCTTCCGCGGTAGGGGATGATAATGTCAGCAGATGCGCTCTCGATTCCATGGCATTGTTAGCTCGCTTATCGGTACGGGATGGTGCCTCCTGCACAATAACGTGGGCATTCGTTCCGCCAAATCCGAACGAGCTTACCCCGGCTGCTTTTACAGGTTTGATCCAGCTTTCCGTCTCAACAGGGATGCGGAGGCGGGAACGATCGAGACTTATGTATCGATTTAGCTTGGTCATGTGCAAATGGGCAGGAATTTCGCCGTGCTGAATCGCCAGCACCGTTTTGATAAGTCCGGCAATGCCAGCAGCCGCTTCGAGATGTCCGATATTCGTTTTGACGGAACCGAGATAGCAGATGTCGTCGTCATTTATCCCTGCCGACGGACAACCATAAATCTCTTTAATTGCCTCAGCTTCGATGGGATCGCCCAGAGGCGTACCGGTGCCATGAGCCTCTACATAGCCGATGTCCGCAGGTTTCAGCTGAGCCTGCTCGATCGCTCTGCGTATCACTTGTCTTTGCGCGATCCCGTTAGGCGCGGTTAAGCCGTTGCTGCGACCGTCTTGATTAACGGCCGTTCCTTTAATGACGGCATGAATCCGGTCACCGTTTGCAATTGCATCCTTTAAGCGTTTCAGGATAACGACCCCGCAGCCTTCTCCGCGGACGTAACCATTGGCCCTGTCGTCGAACGTCTTGCATGATCCATCCTCAGACAGCATTTTGGCTTCCTGCAAACCTTCCGTGATGCTGGCGGAAAGCAATAGGTTTACCCCTCCGGCTACAGCCGCATCGCATTCCCCGCTGAGCAGGCTTTGGCATGCATAATGAAGGGCCACTAATGATGACGAACAAGCAGAATCGATACACATGCTCGGACCGCGGAAATCATAAAAATACGAAACCCGATTGGCGATAATACTCAGCGCACCGCCCGACACTTGATATGGCTCAGAATCATTTGTTGTGCTTGGTTTCGGCAAATAGATATAATCGGTTGCGCTGGCCCCTATAAATACACCTGTTGCGCTGCCCTTAAGATGAGCGAGGTTGATGTTGGCATTTTCGAATGCTCTCCATGTCACCTCCAGCAACAGCCGTTGTTGGGGATCCATGCTTGCCGCCTCTCTAGGGGAGATGGCGAAGAATTCACTGTCGAATAGTTCGATGCCATCCAGAAATCCGCCGAACATATGAAAATTCGGATTTATGCCGCATAGCGCTTTCCTTTTGTCGTCCATGTCGGATATTGCGTTTTTTCCGCCCTTCAAAAGTTCCCAATATGCCGCGATGCCGTCCGCCCCAGGAAATTTCCCTTCCATGCCGACGATAGCGATTGAATCATCAATCGATCCGCGATCTGCATCAGGCTCTTGGACGGAAGGTTGGCTTGCGATAGAGTCTAGGTATTGCGCAAGCTTATTTGGCGTCGGATAGTCCCAGATCAAGGCAGGGGACAGCGTCATACCCAACCGGTCGGCAACATGATCGATCATTCTGACCGCCTCTAACGAATCCAGGCCGAATCTGACAAAGGATTCATGTTCGTTCAGATTGGTCTTGGCATTGCAATGATGATGCAAATAGGACATGATCAGTTCTAGGCTTGAAGATTTTCGCTCCGTGGAAACAGGGGCAGGACTGATGTTGTCGCTTTCCTTCGCCTGCGAAGCGGCATAATTCTGTGCCAACTTGTACCTTTGCACTTTACCGCTTGTCGTTTTCGGCATTTGCCGAATCGGTATTACCTTTGCGATTTTCCAGCCTCCGCGCTGGAATAAATGTTCTTCTAAGCTTTCAGACAGCGAGGCGAAGTGAGCATCATTTTTTTTGCTAACGACAAATACGACGATATCATCCTCGCCTCTCTCTTTGTTGTATACGCCGCAGGCAGCGATCTTCCCTAATTCCACGCCCTCGACTTCTTCCGCTGTCCGTTCAATATCATGCGGATAAATATTCTGGCCGTTCACAATAATCATGTCTTTGTAACGCCCTGTCATAACTAGACTTCCATCGATGAAAAAGCCTAGATCTCCCGTTCTGACCCATTGATCCGCCGTGAACATGTCGGCAGTAGTCTCTCGGTTATTGTAATAACCGGCAGTTACATTTTTTCCTTGTATTTGAATATGGCCGATTACCTTATCCGGCAGAATGCGATCATGATCGTCGCAGATTCGGATCGCACAGTCATCAATTGCATGTCCAACTTCGACAAAGGTAAGAGTATGTTCAGTGGATCTGTCCGAAATGACAATCTCCTGGCCAATGTTTAATAAGGTGCGATCCAGATGAATCGGTACAAACTCAGTTTTGCCATCAGTGAGGGAGACGGCAACAGTTGCCTCGGCTAGGCCATAAGCTGGCCTTATGCTTGTCCGCTGTAATCCATATGGAGCCATCTTATCCAAAAACTCATTGCAAAGCTCTGATGAAATGGGTTCGGCACCATTTACAATAATTCGAAGTCTAGATAAATCCCAATCGGCGGCAATCTCAGGCTTGAACATTTTCAGAAAGTATTTGTAGCCGAAATTTGGGGAAGAAGTGATAGTAATATTGTGGTCGTTTATTTTTTTGAACCAAAGCGTCGGTCTGCGTATAAACACGGATGTTGGCATGATGTATTGATTTACACCTTTGATGAGCGGGGTGATATGGAAGGAGATCAGCCCCATGTCATGAGTTAACGGCATCCATGACAAAAAGGAGTCGTCATCCCTCGTTTCGAACCGATTATTGATCGCACGCGTGTTGGAGTATACATTTTCATGCGTCACAATGACTCCTTTTGGATTGCCCGTTGAACCGGAAGAGAACTGAATGAAAGCAATCGTACGGGACGAACCTTGATGAATCGTTCCGTGGGCGGGGACGGAGCACTCCAACGCTTCCAGATACACGGTCTTAT
This sequence comes from Paenibacillus sp. NAIST15-1, assembly GCF_001894745.1. Lineage (GTDB taxonomy): Bacteria > Bacillota > Bacilli > Paenibacillales > Paenibacillaceae > Paenibacillus_B > Paenibacillus_B suaedae. Next base: position 220,754 of record NZ_BBYF01000005.1, on the reverse strand, counting down.
CGGCTATCATGTCCATGTCGTGCAATGTATGTCGGTTATCGGAGGCGTGCGCGCGCAATCTTTCCATTACAGGCGGCGAAGTTGCAAGGTAAGGGTTTTGGAGTGTACCCCAGATTTTAAAAAACTTGTTTTTGTGCTCCGCATTGCTGCCGACCGAGACGGGTACGGCAATGATTCCGCCTAGTATGCAGGCCCAGAACAAAAAAATAAAGTGCTCCGATTCGTCATCGTTCAATTGAAATACAAGCTCGTCGCCAGCACGAATACCGTGAGCTTGCAAGGTATGCAAATACATAAGGGCATTATCAAAGACTTGCTTGTAACTGTAAAATCGTTCTTGCCGATCTCCTGTAATGAGCGTTACGCCATGTACATGCTTCTCCCGGACATCTCTTACTGCCTGAATAAGCGCAGATTCAGATTCGTTCATTGATTATCCTCCTTTGTGAAAGTGAAAGGGACTTGTGCGACGACGGAAAACTTTATTTCTCAGTAAATAGCATGTAAACCATGAAATGGTTCCCCATTATTTACAACCCTTATTCTAGTTTATGATACAAAAATTGTATATCGATGATTTTGTCGCAATTTGGTTTTTTATGTCATAAATAATATATATTTTTATAATGTATGATAAATCCTGTTGATTACGCATAAAACCTCTTCCCATCAGAAAATGATAGAGTATATAATGTCGACACGAGGAAGAAAGAATGAATTCAGGCATAGAGTAGGGGAACTAGTGATGAAGATATTAGTTGTAGAAGACGATAAAACGATTGCGTCTGGATTGGAATATTCACTGCAGCAGGATCAATTTGATACTGTGTTGTGCCACGATGTCGCATCAGCTAAGAAAATGCTCACTGAAAACATGGATCAATTTGCGTTATGTCTGTTTGATTTGTCGCTTCCAGATGGAAGCGGGTATGAACTGTGTAAAATGGTGAAGGAGCGGCAAGATATTCCGGTTATCTTCTTAACCGCGATTGACGATGAGGTCAACGTCGTCATGGGTCTGGATATGGGGGCCGATGATTATATTACGAAGCCTTTTCGAGTTCGCGAACTTCTGTCACGGATCAAGTCGGTGTTGCGGAGATACCATAAACCATCGCAGGCAAAAACAATCATTGATATCGGGACTGTGCGTATCAATACGCTGGAAGGCAAAGTGTACAAGGATCGGGCTGAAATCCTATTGACCGCATTAGAATACCGCTTGCTGCTGATCTTTGCCAATCATATTGGGCAGGTTCTCACGAGAAATCAGCTGTTGGAGCAGATTTGGGATGTGGCTGGCGAATTCGTAAACGATAATACGCTAACTGTGTATATCAAGAGGCTGCGTGAAAAGCTGGAGGATGATCCGCAGCATCCGGCAATGATTAAAACGATCCGTGGATTCGGCTACAAGGTGGGTGATTAGATGCTCCGCAATCGAGAAATACAAATCCTATTGACAGTTATGGTCACAATCAGTGCAGCAGCGATCGCCGTCGCTGCTTTTATATCGTCTGCTGCATTGGCACTTGTTGTTATCTTGTCGCTTCTGCTTATAGGAAGCAGCTTGGCATTTACGAGATGGAGATATCGAGAACTTGAGAAACTTTCAATTTATTTGCGCGAAATTAGCAGCGGCAATGATTCGCTCGACGTACGCGATAACCAAGAAGGCGAGCTCAGCATTTTGAAGAACGATATATACAAAGTGACACTTATGCTTTCCGAGCAGCGCTCGCTGCTGCAGCGGGACAAAATGCAATTGACGGACGCCATTTCGGATATCTCGCATCAGCTCAAGACGCCGCTTACTTCCATGACGGTAATGGCCGATTTGTTAAGCAGCGCTGATCTGCCGCCAGTCAAAAGAATGGAATTCACCCACAACATTCGAATTCAACTGGAGCGAATCGATTGGCTTGTGTCATCTCTCCTAAAGCTCTCGAAAATGGATGCCAAAACAATTCCATTCAAAAAAGAGCCAGTATTGGTTAAACAGCTTATCCAGCAGGCGCTAGAGCCTGTCCTGATTCCGATGGATATTAAGGAACAGACAGTTTCGATCAATGGAGATGACAACGTCTCATTTATAGGTGATTTCAATTGGACAAGTGAAGCGCTCATCAATATTTTGAAAAATGGCGTCGAGCATACGCAGGAAGGCGGAGCAATCGCCATTTCATTTACAGAAAATGCGCTATTTACGGAAATTGTCATTGCCGACAACGGCAAGGGCATACCAAAAGAAGATTTGCCTTACATTTTCAAACGGTTTTATAAAGGGAAGCATGCTAGTGAGGGGAGTATCGGCATTGGTCTGGCCATGGCTCACAGTATTATCGCAAATCAGGGCGGAGTGATCGATGTGAGGAGTGACGGCGGAAACGGAACCGAGTTTCGGATTAAATTGTATAAGCAAGTCATTTAACCGAAAGTGACTAAATCGTCACTTTCACAGTCACTGGAGAGTCATGTTGGACAGATAAAATGATATCCATCAGCAAAGCTATGGAGGTTAACACATGGAAATTTTACGAATCGAACATCTGTCTAAACAATACGGGAAAGGTGAATCAGCAGTAACAGCACTGGATGATGTATCTTTTTCCGTGCGAAAAGGGGAATTCGTCGCGATAGTTGGGCCCTCTGGGTCAGGAAAATCAACACTTCTACATATGCTGGGGGGTGTGGATCGGCCGACTAGCGGCAAAGTGTTCGTTGAGGATACAGACATGTATGCCTTGGACGAAACGCAGCTGGCCATCTTTCGACGGAGACAAATCGGCCTGATTTATCAGTTTTTCAATCTCATTCCCGTCCTGACCGTGGAAGAGAATATGACGCTGCCGCTTTTGCTGGATAAACAAAAGGTAGATAAAAAGCAATTGGACGTGCTTGTAGGGACATTGAATTTGAAGCATCGGCTAAACCACCTGCCTAACCAGCTATCTGGCGGGCAGCAGCAAAGGGTCTCGATCGGCAGAGCACTCATTAGCAATCCTGCGATCATGCTTGCAGATGAGCCGACAGGGAATTTAGACAGCAAAAATAGCAGTGAGATCGTTGATTTGTTAAAGATGTTAAATAAGGCCTATCAGCAGACGCTGATCGTAATTACACACGACGAACGAATCGCCTTGCAGGCCGATAGGATCATTTCCATTGAAGATGGAAGGATTGCCAAGGACGAGGTGATCCGTCCGTGAACATCGTCAATACACTTACGATCAGACATTTGATGCAAAATAAACGGCGTACACTGGTCACGATCATAGGCGTCATCATTTCGGTTGCCATGGTGACGGCTGTGGCAACGCTTGGATTTTCTTTTTTGGATCTCATGAAAAGGCAAACCATCGCAGATGGTGGGGAGTGGCATGTCCTTTATAAAGATTTAAGCAAAGAACAGCTTGCAGCAATACAGAACGATGATGCAACCAAAGTCGTCACGATCACCCAAGATCTCGGCTATGCTCCGTTAGTAGGGAAACAAAACTCTAGTAAGCCCTATTTATTTATCCAGGCGTATAATGCACAGGGTTTCACGCATTTTCCCATTCAGTTGAGCAAGGGACGACTGCCTCAAACAGACAAGGAGGTCGTGATATCGGAAGCCATAGTGAAGAACGAAAAGGTCAACTATAAAATTGGCGACCACTTAACCTTGTCAGTCGGCGAACGATTCGAGAAGGGCAACGAGAAACCGCTGGATCAATTAGAGATGTTGCGACGTGAAAATGGAAAATTGTCTGAATCCTTACAGCTAATCACGAACAAGGAATACACGGTAGTAGGCTTCATCAAACGTCCGGTCATGGAACCGGCATGGGCGCCTGGATATACCATTATAAGCTATATCGATGAAACCAGTATAAAGGCAACAGATCGAGTCAACGCAGCAGTTGTCCTGAAAACCGTTGATCGTTCCTTGTTCGATCATGCGGAACAGTTGGCGAAAAGCAACAACATCGAAAACGTCCAATATAATCACGAGTTGCTTCACTATTATGGCTTGTCGAAAAACAAAGCCTCTAGCAGCATGTTGATTTCTTTATCAGTTATCATTATGGCGGTCATCATCATCGGCTCGATCTCGTTGATCTACAATGCATTTGCGATATCCGTCTCAGAGCGTTCACGTCATCTTGGGATGCTTGCAAGCGTCGGGGCGACCAAGCGGCAGAAGAGAAATTCGGTGTTCTTCGAAGGTATTATCATAGGAGCAATCAGCATTCCCATCGGGATCCTCTGCGGTCTTGCCGGGATAGGGATAACCTTCTTGTTCATCAATCCCATCATTCAAGGGGCACTTGTGACTACGGAAAAATTAACACTCATCATCACGCCAATGTCGCTCCTGATTGCCTGTGTTGTTTCGATGTTGACGATTTTCATTTCGACATTTGTCCCAGCAATAAAAGCTTCCAAAATCTCTGCAATTGACGCAATTCGCCAAACTGCCGATGTGAAGCTTACAAGGAGAGCCGTGAAAACGTCGAAGCTCATGCGCAAGCTATTCGGCATCGAAGCCGAGATCGGATTGAAAAATATAAAACGAAATAAACGAAGATACCATGCCACCGTATTTTCAATCATAATCAGCATCGTCCTGTTTTTAACGGTGTCATTTTATACCGCCAATCTCAAGCAATCTCTAGCACTCTCACTGGAAGGTGTTAATTACGACATTCACATCTGGTACAACAATGGGAATCAAATGGACGATACGACGGTTCAATCGATTGTATCCCTTGACGGTGTGACCGAATACAATGTGACGGAAATGTACAGGGTTAACGCCTGGATCGGAGAAGCTGCAATCGCCAATGAGCTGCAAGAAGCGGTCAAGAAGGATAGGAGTGTACTGAAGGAAGGGAAATACCTTTATGACATAAATATTAATGCCATGAACGATTCGAGCTTGCAAGCCTATGCCAAAGCGGTTGGCGCAAATGTCGAACAGCTGATGAATCCAGATCATCCCGCCGCGATCGTGGTGGATACGATTCAATATAAGGACGAGGCGACCAATAAATTTGTGCAAACGAAGAATATTCATGCAAAAATCGGTCAAAGTCTTCAGTTGAGCTATATAAGCGAAGAAACAAATAAAGAAACAGATTTAAAAGAGGTAACCATCGCTGCGAAGACGGATCAATTGCCTATGGGGATACGTTCATCAGCAGTAGGCGAGTTAGATATTGTCGTATCAAAACGTGTCTTGGAGCGACTCATTGATGAAAAGATTGGGGCATACGGCCAGTCTCAATTATTTTTAAAAAGCAAAGATCCTTTGAAGACACAGCAGGAGATTGAAGAATTCAGAGATTCTAATCTGTCCTTTTTGAATGAATACCAGTCCAGAACCGTGGAAGAACAAAGAATTTTGATCATGTCCGTATTCTCGTACGGCTTTATCATATTGATTTCAGCTATTTCTATTGCGAACATCTTCAATACAATCTCGACGAGCATATCGCTTCGGAAGCGGGAATTCGCGATGCTGAAATCAGTAGGTATGACGCCTAAAGGCTTTGCGAAAATGATGAACTACGAGAGCATTTTTTATGGAGTGAAATCTCTCTTGTACGGCCTTCCTCTAAGCTTCGTCGTCATGTATTTCATTCATAGAACATTGTCGCAACGTTATCTTTTTGAGTTTACTTTTTCTTGGGTTAATATTCTCACTGTCATTGCTGCCGTATTTGTTATTGTCAGTGCGGCTATGCTATATTCCAGTGCTAAGGTAAAGAAAGAGAACATAATTGATGCGTTGAAGCAGGAGAATATATAAGATCCCGAACAACCCAAAAATAGCCGACAGCAACTCGAAATGAGATCCTGTCGGCTATATGCATAGATTATTGATGGCGCGCCGATTTTAAGGGATTACTTTCCACACATCAGCGCCTGAAGAACCTGGTGTTTCGCCTTGCGTCCACCATTTTGCTTCATAATTCACACCGTTATGCGTTACTTTATTACCGGCTACATACACTGTCGTTGCGCTCCAAGACGGATATGTAGTAGGGGCGGACGGTGTAGTGACGTTTAGAACGTTGCTTGCTAACGATACGTTGCCAGCAGCATCAATCGCTTTAACGGTAAAGGAATACGAAGTGTTTGCCGTCAAACCCGTAACAAGGTATTCCACAGTTGAACCTGAGACAGTCGCTATCAACGTCGTGCCTTGAAATACTTGATAGCCTGTAACTCCGACATTATCCGTAGAAGCGTTCCACATTAATGGAACTGTTGTGGAAGTTGAGCTGCCCATGACATGAAGGCTGCTTGGCGCTGTAGGGGCTACTGTATCCGGACCGGTCACAGGAAGCGTCGTGAAGGTTACCGCATTGCTTGCTGCGGATATATTTCCTGCGGCATCAACAGCTTTTACCGTAATCGTATACGAAGTATTCGAAGTTAAACCTGTCAAGTTGGCAGTTATCGCTCCGTTTGTCGTTGCGATTTGGTTGGGCCCGTTAAAGATCTGGTAGCCGGTTACGCCAACGTTGTCCGTGGAAGCGCCCCAAGTGATAGTTGCATTTGTCGCCCCAATATTGGATGCCGCTGCACCGGTTGGAGCAGTCGGAGCTACATTATCAACGTTCCCACCAAAATTAACGTCAATTACATTATAGAAGGCATTCAAGGTATCGGAAATTTCCCAAACTGCAAGAATAACTTGATACCCAGTTCGGCTCGGAACGTTGCAAGTGTCGGAATATGTGTTGCCAGGCAATTTACCGTTGTAAGGCACGTTGCAGAAAGGAGTTAAATCGAAGGAGTCGCGAGTAAGCGGTGCATTAGGATTCCAGTTTTGCTTTGTGATGTAATATTTCCAGCTTGTCGTTGCGTGGGGCACTTTAATTTTCCAATTAAATGTCGTCGGTCCCGGGCTTATGTTAACCTTAGTCCAACGCGTCGCGGATTGCTCGTCAAGAGGCGCAAATGCGCCATTAGCACTCGCAATTTTCCCATCGGCAGGGCCTCCCGCCGGGAATCCCTTATGTGCTTCCAAACTATAAGGTTCATAAATAATCAGACCACAGTTCTTATTCACGCCGTCTGCACAAAGACCTGCACGGCTATTGGTCACGTTACCGTGTGCGAATGCCTTATCCCCGAGTATGAGGGACATCGCGAAGAGAAGCACGAGCACGGTGCCGACAGCAAAAAGAAAGTTAAACCGTTTTGCTCCAGATGAACATAAAGTAGACATCAAGAATTTCCTCCATTTCATTCATTTTATTGGCAATGTATAACCGCTGAAATTAATCAAATGACACCTCCTTCATAGGCGGATTATATATAAACTCTCTTAGGAGCTTATATCAGTTCCTAACATAACGAATAATTCTGTTAACCAGCTTGATAGAAAAGAAATGCATCTTGATATTGTCGAATCGTGAGAGATGCATTTTAGAGTAGTGGAAGCGGATTCATGAAGTAGCAGTAGTTGATTCTTGTTTTTGGGTGATTGGGTGTTAATGTGAGGGATTTCGGAATCGAGTTGCGTTATAGTGAACGCGGACAGTTCGTTCAATCGTTGATCATAGGGTAGGTCTCAAATGGATACGTAATTAGGTAGGATGTATCCGAGCAGAACTAGGTAGTACCTTGTGACAACAACATAGTTATACCCATAAATTACTATGCATTAAAAATATATCATTATATGTTTTCAGTAGCAAATAGATTTTTTACCCTGTTAGTGAACGATAGAAAAGTCGGTTTTCCTACACGAGGATTAACCGACTTTGCATCTTACATTTCTTAAGCGATTATAGGTGTTTAAGAAGTTTCCTTAGAAACTGCTCAATCGTATCCATATAACCCGGTATCGTTATTTGTCTCGGAGCAAAAAGACTAACGAGTGTTGCACGTAGATTCGAGTTCACCGTCTGCTTGCTGAGCATCGAGTGATCATCATCATGGAAGGCAGCTACACGCGGCAGATCAGGTTTTACTACATTTTATAAATAGCATCTGAATGTATTCGAAATCAGAGACCTAAATTGCATGAGCATAGGGGGCATAAATTCATTCAGTTGTTCTTTTTATGCTCTTCTTATTTTTATTTAACCCTATAAAAAAGTCAGAGCGCTAGCATAGGCTTTTTTATAGGGTTGCAAAGATACTTGATGCTTCGTGCTTGATAGATCAAAGTTCTTGGCTAATAGTGTTTTGCTTTAAATTTGCTAATGGAGCTTAGGTGATTTAAGTGAATCTCAATTTCCATTTATAGAGGAAAACCAAGTAAAATGTCGAATTAAAGATGTTAAATAAATATAGATATAGCTAATTATCAATTCCAAATTTCACAAAAAAGTGATGGTGATTGAATGCTAGGTGATATACTAATTGGAATTTTAGGTAACACAGCTTATGATACATTGAAAAAAATATTTAATAAACATTTTGGTGAAGAAGAGGATCATATATTTAAAGCATTTATACAATCTATAAAATCTACCTCGAGTGAATTTTTTAAAGTAAATGGTGACACATACGGTACGATTCAAAGCAGTTTCCTCTCAATAGAGCAAAATTGGGATGTTATACTCCGAAGTATTTTCTACGGAACCGGTGAGATTGATGAATGTTGTTTTGTATTAAACGGTCTCGGAATAAATAAAAGGGATGCTTCATCAGGAGCAAGACGCTTTGTTGAGATGTTAAATGCCGAGATGAGGAAGAATCGACATTTAGACAAAGTTCTGGCTGAAAAGAAACATATCATTGATACAGGCAGACACATTAAAGAAACCGAACAAAAGTTGGACTCTTTATTTCAGAAAATGGAGTCGAACAAATTTGTCCATTCTATTTTTCCAACAACACTTATTGATCAAAAAATAAAAGATGAATTGGATGAGATTTGCAAATCTCGTTTTTTTGCAGAGTTTAATACCGTTGGGGCATCCATATCATTAGCTAGAAAGATAATTGATGGAGAACTTTCCAACGGGACGAGTTCTGAAAGAAGTCGAGCATTATCTTGGTGTGCACGTTTCATATCGTCCAGTGAAGAAGTATTAAAAGCTTCGGAATTCCTCGAAATAGCCAAATCATTAGAATATCGTATTGAAATCGATATTACACAAGCCCTGATCAATTATTCAAATACAGGTGATAAGTACGCAGCTCTTAGTAGCTTAGCTGGTATTGACACTCCCATTTCGCGTTCAGCTTGTCTATTTGTCATTTTACAACACGATGGGGCAGAGGGAGGGATTACCTGGTTTGAAACCGTGGGTTTTAAGGCAGAGAACTTAGACCCATATGGTAAGCACTTGCTTTTAGCGCAATGCCTAAAGTTATATAAAAGTGATATTGCGGAACAAACTTTAGAAACGCTAACTGCTGAAGACTTTGATGAATGTCCAATCCTTTATCATTTATGCGGATTATATTATCTACAGAGTACAGTCCCAGTAGAGTTATTTCCAATTGTCATTAATCAGGCACCTTTTCAAGCTCATGACTTCCCACTAGCGTCAGAAGCAGCCTCAATTCATTCCCGTCGATTAGCTCGACGTTATTTTGCTGACGCGGCAACAATTGCATACCAACTTAAATGCTTTCATGCTGCAGCAATTGACGATGAATATGCTCTTTGGCTTGAATTAAGAGATCCAGAGGACTCAGATCAAGGAGTAAAGCGGCTAGAGTCTAAACTCCGTGATTCCAAGTCTTCACTTCATCTAGTGCATCTTGCTCTTCAATTTAAAATAAAATTAGAACTGAAAACTGTAGAGCAAGAAATAGAGCGGCAAATTGCACTTCATGGTGGAATTACACAAGAAGCAGCTATTGCTCGTTTTTCTTTAGTTCTTACAAAAAAGTCTCCAGACGAGGCTGCAAGTTATATCAGTCGACACTATAGTGAACTTTCAAAGTTTTATGATAAAAAATCATTGTTGTATCTCCAAATCGATTTTTGTTTACAAGCTGGACTCCGTGAAAGAGCTAACGAAAATCTATCTGAGCTAATTGAAGAGGGAATTACAGTTGATGAAGAAAAACGTATTAGGAAGTTAATCAATGATGTGGAAAATGTTGACCCCATTGAATATCGAAAAATAAAATTCGAACAATCTCGATCTCTAAATGACCTGATTCCACTTGTAGACGAACTCGAATTTCGAGGAGAATGGATCAGTCTTTGTCTGTACGGAGAACTTTTATTTGAGAGAACTCGATCAATACAAGACGCTGAACGGTTGGCAAAAGCTTTGCTTAATACTAAAGAGACTTTTAAACTTGTTGAATTAATAAAAGCACACATTGATTTCTTAGATCAATCCATAAATCTTCGAATGTTATATTCCTGGGCGTTATATTATGAAGGTTATCTACTCGAAAGCCGTTCAGAGTTATTAAAATTAAGTGATGATCAGCAAGATAGAAACTACCGTTTATTACAAGTTAATCTTGGAATCTCATTGGGTGATTGGCATTCCTTATCAGTTTTTATCATCAATGAAATTCAGGAGAAAAACAATAGAAGTCCTCACGAATTAATCAGTGCAGCTCAACTGGCAATTCAGTTGAACCTACAACCTTATGCTAAGGAATTGATTCATACTGCTATTGCAGTAGCCAATAATGACGCTAATGTATATATTTCTGCTTACTTTTTGGCTACTAACGCCGGTTGGGAGAATGATCCTGAAATTTCTTTGTGGCTTCAAAAGGCTACAGAATTTTCAGACGACGATGGACCTCTTCAAAAAATGTCACTCAAGGAAATTATGGAAAATAAGCCCGAATGGGATCGTCATGAGTCTGAAACATGGACATCTCTAAGTAATGGTGATATACCTCAAATCTTAGCAGCTCACTCACTCAACAAATCATTAGTCGGTTTGATGGTTTTTCCATCTTATGCAAACTTATCTAAAACTGATCTCAGATACAAAGATATCATTCCGGCATACAGTGGTACGCGACAACCAAATCGTATCGATGAAGTTGAGGTCATTGGAATTGAAGCCACAGCTTTGATTACATTGAGTTTTCTTAATATTCTTGAAAACACGTTTGAAGCATTTAATGAGGTTCATATTCCACATTCAACTCTAAGATGGCTCTTTGAAGAAAAACAGAAAATTTCTTATCATCAACCTAGTCGCATTATTCAGGCTAAAAAATTGCGTAATATGATAGCAACAGATTTACTTAATAAACTTGTAACAAAAATTAACCCGTGTAGTGAATTATCTGATCGAATTGGTAATGATCTTGCAAATTTGATAACTGAGGCGGAAAAGGTAAGGCAGGACAGTGACACTCAGTGTTTCGTAATTACACCGTATCCTGTTCATAGAATCGGTTCACTGATGGAGGAAGAAGCCGATTTAAGTGAATATTCGAGTATAATGAATAGCTGCTTGTCCGTAGTCGAAAGTTTACGCAAAAAAGGGCAAATCACCGGTGAAGAACTTCAGAGAGCACGTGCCTATCTAAATATTATCGAGAAACCTTGGCCAAGTGAGTTAGAAATAAATGATAATGCAATACTATATTTAGATGACCTCGCAGTTAACTATTTACAACATCTAGGACTACTTGAAAAACTAAAAAATGCAGGGTTCAAAGCGTTTGTATCACCCAGAACGCTCTCAATTGCTAACGAGTTAATATCTTTCGAGGGTATCTCTAGTAATGTCGAGGAACTAGTAGAACGAATTCGATATACGATTAGTACACAAATTGAGTCAGGAAAAATTAAGGTGGACAGATTACAAAAGTTTGAGGAATTGGATTATGATTCGATTTCTGAACATCCCACCGTTAGTGTTATTGCACTTGCTTCCAAATGTAATGTCATAATTTCAGATGATAGATTTCTTAACAAACATGAACATATTGAATATAACGGAGTGCAAACCCAAATTTCTTCGACGTTAGACATAATTAATGCATTAGTTTCAAAAGGTTTGATTACTTCTAACAATCGATTAGAATATAGGACTAAACTACGTCGTGCTGGATATGTGTTTATTCCAGTAGACGATTATGAGCTAACAACGCACCTTGAAGATTCCTCGGTGATTAACGGTAAGGTATTCGAAACGGCAGAGCTTAAGGCTATCCGTGAAAGCATCTTAAGTGTACGGATGTGGAATTGGCTACAACTACCCAAAGAAGCACTCTGGCTCAATAGTATTTTCGATGTATACCACAGAGTTTTGAAAAATTTTTGGAGAGATGAAGCCGACCTTTCTACAGTGATTGCATACTCGGATTGGATACTTGGACAACTTGATATCCGAGGCTGGGCCCATAAATACGAAGATGGTAATTATCTTGTGAATGCTGGAAGGGGGATTTTTATTCTCCTTTTGCTTTCACCACCTCCTAACGTTCAGAATGCTATTAAAGTCGAGTTTTGGAATTGGATTACTGATAATGTTTTGACTCCTCTTAGAGAGCAGTTTCATGATCTATTTGACGCAATTGTTGAATGGAACAAAAGGCAAATTATTGATATTTCCGAAAATGAACAATTTAGTCAAATAGGAAATGGTGAGAATGCACTGTTAGTGAGATCAATGATAGTGCAGCTTGCTTTAAACCAATTACCACCGATAATGAGGGAATCTATATTAGAGGATAAACCCTTCAGAGAATCATATGGTATAAGCGTAGATGCTGTTCTTTCATTGAATGGATCAGATATTTCTTTTCAACAATCGACACTGTTCTGCGCTATACGGGACATAACTTTACTTTCACCAAATAAGGAAATAATCGATAATCAGGATAGAGTATGGAAGCTTAAATATCAAATTAATGGGAAGCTAAAACCAGTTCTCGTTATTTCGAATGACAAGCAACAATTTAGCCTGTCAGACTTTTTACCATTAGTAGGGGACAGTGCTTTGCGTCTTCGTTCATTAGATAAGGTATCCGCTGATGTATCTTTTCCAGTTGAAGATAAAAATAGGTGGAACGGTATCCTCACCAACAGAGCGCTTGAAGATGACGAAATAGATGAGTTTCATACTGATATTACCGATACACCGGGATTCAAAGAGAGAACGATATACCAAGGTTTAACAAGTGGTAATGCAAGCACTTCTTTGCTTATACCTTCTTCAAAGAGATACTATGAAAGATTAGTAGGCTGTTACGATGGGAGCTTGTCTATTAGGGAGTATGCGACCGGGCAGGGTAGGCAGCACTTTGAACAATTGTTACATTTAAATCCATATGAGGGTCTCTTACATTGTCTATATGTGTCATTACATTCAGATTTGACGTATGAAATAAAAATGGAGAACATCGATATAAACGTTATTGTTCGTGTTTTTGAATTTTTGGAATCAAATGGTGATGTAGTGTCGCAAATAGGAGCTATTGAAATCGGATTACGCATCTTATCAAGTAAACCAGAAATCAGTCCGTTAATAATACGTCTTATCAAACAAATCCGAGATGACAGAGTTGATGGATCATTGAGCAAAATTAAGCTTTTCTCGGCGTTGTTTATTCTCATAGACGGTGAATTGTCAAGAATTCGGTTGTTTTCATCTGAACCCCCGTTCTATAGAAGGCTAGCTTCTATGTCACATGCTGCTTTAATCCATCGTCAACTTATTAAGTCTGGTGTGAATATCGATTTGTTTAGTGATTGGGCGTTAAATATTTGTGGAGAGCAGTTTTATTTTCAATCGCTCACTGACATTCGACTTGAACCACGATGGAGTCCCGATTTTGCATTGCCATCACAAATAAAAGCAGAATTCTTAGGACGAATATTGAGTGCTGCCCAAAAGAACGAGACAAATATTACTGACCAAGAACTTCATGAACTTGTTTTAGGAATGAAGGCTCAAAGCTTGAGATCTTTAATTGAGTTTCAGTGGTATTTTCCTGGTCCACTTGAGGGTGTCTACGACATTCCGCCGCAACTTCCTCAAGAGCTTTTGGATACAATTGAATCTCAACTTCAATCCGAAGAAATAAGCTCCATATCATTCATTGGTCTTATAAATTCTGCGTTTATTTTCCGTGTTGAAACAACTCACGTAGAATTGGTCGCTCGTAATTTACAACTAGGAAACCATCGACTCAATAATGTAAGTGATAAAACGCAACTATTAGCAATATTGAATGGTTTGGCTTCAGTAGCCGCTGTAGCACGGAGTAGTTTGCTCGCTAAAGAGATAAAGGAGCTTGTACGTGTTTATAGACATCATCCTCAATATTCTTTGACAATCACGGAGACTTTAAGAGTTTGCCTTGTTGCAGCAGCATGTTATGAAGACCTAAACAACTGGAATGAATTTATTGGAGAATGGTTGACAGAGTTGGCATTTTCTAAGTTGGACAATGATGAAGTTAATGTGTTTCTTTCGCAATTACAATGCCTTTGTCATGCCGTTCCCGAATTATGGGTTACTTGCGGGAGAGCAGAAGCTGCTTTAAGGGCACTTAGTACAAATTAAAATAAGCGAACAGAACTTGAGATATTTGGTTCTATATAAACTCAATAGCCCTAAATGTCAAACTATGAGGCGCGGAAAGATAAGTTCCGAAAAGAGAGGAAATGAGTCCTTCTGAAAATATCCAGACAAATTCTTTAGGCTGTCAGCTCAAATAGGTATCCTACTTACTTTGGTTGGTAACTGGAGATTCCGTTCAGTTAATTTTCCAGAAAGGAAATATTTAATTGTAAGTAATTAGCTTTAAGGACATTGAGAATGCTGTTATACTACATGATCTGTCGCGGAAAAATCATTGCGTGTTAATACAATTAATAACTGGCAGCTCGTCGAAGAACACTGGTAACAAGCAAGGAATAACCTAATATAATGTGAACTAAAAAAGGATGGTCTTCAAATCGTGAAGAGCATCCTTTTTGTTTTAGATTAGAATCTATCTACAGCAAGTTGGTGAACGATGTGCGTTCTTCATATCTTACGTGTGCCTAGCAACTAGCTATGTACTAGAAACTTCCTCAGAAACTTCTCTATCGCATCCATATAACCTGGTATCGTAATTTGTCTGGGAGCGAACAGACTAATGAGCGTTGCTCGTAGATTCGAGTTCACCGTCTGCTTGCTGAGCATCGAATGATCAGCATCAGAGAAGACAGCAACAGTCAACAATTCCGGCTTAACGATGTCACGGTAGACCCGCTCCGTATTTTTCACATCAACATTTATATCCTCTTCACCCAGAATTAATAATACAGGCGAGTTGAAGTTGCGAAGATCTTCTGTGGCATCCGACAAAAAATTTTTGCCGGCGAATATCCATCTGTCTCTCGACATCAAGCTCTTTTCACGTGCGATTTTGACATACTCTTCATAGGAGGCATGTTTCTCTAGCAACTGTCGCACTTGTCGGTTATAGGCCAGTTTGTCTTGAATTTCTGCTTCCGTTTTTCCTGCAGCCAGCATTTCACTGCGTGTATTGTATTCACCTTGACTAATCCAGTTGATTGCAGGGGAGAGAAGAAGGCTAAACGCGAGCTGCTCCTGCTTGGCAAGCTTCGGAATGACCCAGCCCGCTTGACTCGCTCCCCATACCCCAATCTGCTTCCCGTCTATCATTGGCTGCTCTTTGGCCCAAGCAATCGCCTGAACGGCTTCTTCCACTCGGTCATCTATACTTTGATGCTCCCAATTGCCTTCCGAACCGTTAAGGCCTCTTTTATTTAGCGACAAAGAAGCATACCCAATGGAAGCAAGCCGCTCCCATAGCGGCTTATAGCCATCCTCATGCGTAGCGTCAATAGGGCCGTCCCCATGAATGAACAATACAAGTCCAAGTTTGTTCGTGTAGTTCTTAGGCAGTACGAAGCTGCCTGTTAATTTGCCTTGAGGCGTTTGGATTTCAACAGCCTGTTCATCCATGTCAAAGTCGTGCTGATTCAAAATATACAGCCCAGTACCGCCCAATATCAGAACGATCAATAGTAAGGATATCGCTAGTTTCTTTTTCATCTACTATTCTCCTTGTGTGAAGCTCTCAGCTATAGGTCTTCAATTTTCGGGTCATATAATGCCATGTTCCTTCATTGAAAAAGAAGTGACGCAGAATACTATATTCTTGTATATGGGTAGAGAAGGATAACTGCTCATACAGCTGTTTTGCCCGTGGATTCGTACCTGCGACATGCAAGCTTAGTATGCTCAGGCTTGGTTCTGCTAGGGCATACTGCTGTGCCCATTCCAACAGCAATCTTCCAATTCCCTTGCTTCGATGATCAGGGTGGACAGCCACGTCAGCAATATAACATTCTTCAGCTAACGGCTTATGCTCTAGTAGGGACAATCCGATTACCAGTTTAAGAAAGGTCCATTTTCCAATGAAAGGATAATCCTTCCACGAGGGAAGATTACTCGTTGCCTGTTGAACTTCTGCATTCGCACTCCATTTAATCGACAGAGTTCCGATCACTTCTCCCGCTTGCAGCGCGACAACCCTCAAGCTTGCCGGTTCAGCAGGAAAGGAATCCAGCATCTTCTCGAAAAAAAGAGCAAGATTCTCCTCACTCAAGTTCGTAAGGTGTTGGAATTTCCCGCGAAACCCGTGGACGAGCAATCGGCCAACGTCGGCATTGTACTTGGGCTGCATCGGTTCAATCGTTATCCGCGCTACAGTCATGTTCATAGCCTCCTTCGGATTTGACAACTGGCTTTATTAACGTTTGCAGCTCGTAGTGAAGCTGGTTGTTGCTGAACAGAGACAAATATGATTTCTCAATAACGATCAAAGGTCCCCATACAACATAAGATTGCGTAGCAGCATATTCATAGAACTGTTCTACAACTTGATCAAGCTCATCGACTTCTTGAATGGCGCACTGCATCGCCAGGTAATCTCCCTCCGGCACAGAAAAATCGCCAGGGGCTTGCGTCTCCAGACATAAGGTGCTCAGTCTAGAACCATCATCGATGTAGTGAATATCCATTTCAAATAAGTTCGGAATAGATTTCTGCTGCTCCACCAATTGTTTGGCCGTAAGCTTTGTCTGGGGATACATCTCGATCCACCGTGTGAAATACCTAGGTTCTCGCCGCTTGATTTGGTATGTGCTGGTCGAGTTCATGACGTCCTGCTGTTCGTGCAGCACCTTTTGGATGAACTGTTGGAGTTCCCTAAGACGCTGCATTTCCACTTCGATATCTCTCAGGGATGAATGAAGCAGCTGTCGGTATTGAGCTCCAGAATAAGAGGTCATGCATTCCTTAATGGATGAGACAGGCACCTCCAGCTTGCGAAGCAGCAGAATTTGCGCCAGCTGGTATACTTGCTCCATGTCGTACATGCGATACTGGTTGTTATCTGTGTAGCTCGGTTGAAGTACGCCTTTCTCTTCAAAATACCGGATTTGATGAACGGACACATTCATCAGCTTCGCTAACTCGCTAATTGTAATTTCACTTTTCATCACGTCCACTCCTAGGGGGGAAACTTGGAATAACTCAACGATACACCTTAGGTCTGACCTAAGGTCAAGTATTTGTTGTAGATATATTTCATAAAACACAAGTTGATGTGTCTTTTGATCTAATGGCTGTATCAACATTTATAAGGAACAAAGACGCAATCAAGTAGGACTAAGGTATCTTTCCCTAAATACTAGTGGGCTGTAAGGTTGATTGCTAACTTCCTTACCCCGTATACTATCCATAATCAGGAATGGAATCCTTTCCTTCTACTTGATCTATCAATGGAACATAGGACTCCGATTTCCTGATTTTTTTATCTGTAGTGTGAAGATGAAGGGATTGATCCTAATGATTAGCGACATGGGGAAGGTGCAAATGGATAAACAGTCATACGCGAGATATTTACTCCAGCTCATGGATGAAGATGTAGAATCCGATGATGCGGTCATCGAAGATAATGAGCTGTATGGATATTTTCAAATGTATATGCCAAGTGGGAAAGGGGTGGAGGCTACCTTTGCGCCGCTGCAAGATGGAGAGGCCTATTTACAGCGGATTGTACAGATGTATGACATCCTCGATCCCGCGGATTTTGGCGGAGACACGGTGCCAGGCTATTTTAATAGTAAAGTTGCAAATGTGCCTGAAGAGCTGCTGAGAGAACATGGCGAACAGTTTATTAAAGGGCTGAAGGAACTGCTTGAAGAGTTCGAGCAAATTGAAGGTGCGGCAGATGCAGCAGCATACCTGTCTAGAATCAAAGAAGTTCAGCTGCTGCCGCATGGGAAAATAGACAAGATCCGTCAATCTCATGATCCTGATGTGTATGAGGCGCTGTTTGAAGTTGTGAGTGAACACAAGGATTACGATGCACCGATTGAAATTCTGGATGAGGCCTATTACTCGATTACTTGCGATTATTGGATCTCTTATTATTTGCAGTGGCATCGCTACGGACTAAAGGGCGACCCGTTCGCACCTTATTTCGAGCTGTATAGGCTCGGATATTCCGCAATCTTCTCAGAGCACAAGTTGCTCATCGGCTCGTAAGAAGTTGTATGCTGATGCGTTAGAACGAGAGACAAATAGATTTGAAAGAGGCGAAATTGCGTTGATAACACCAAATGAAATCTTAACTATGATTCGTGCTGACGGTTTCTTCGAACGAGTTTTCGAAAAAGAAGAGGACTGGGATGCACAATTAGACGCTAGAGAATCGACTGCATTCGATGCGGCATGGAACTCTAGCTACGAAACCATACATAAGAAAGACCCCACTGAAAGTGCAACAATTCGAGATATTAGAGAATATGTATTCAAGCAAACGTTTCGGCTCACGCAAAATTCCGAGCTGGCTAGTTATGTGTCTGACGACCTCGGTCTCATTGCTAAGGCTTTCGATAGCAAGCTCGCCAATGCATTTGTTAGTAGACTCTGGAATTCCTATCTTCAAGGGCAGTTTCCGAAATGAATCGATTCGTGATCGATATATAAAAGACACCATATGGAGGGTACTTAACTATGGCAGAACGCATTCCATGCAAAACGGAAGGCTGCAGCTCGACGATCCTGCCCGCTACGGCGGCTAAAACAGGCGGCATCTGCATGCCCTGCCAACAGGAACAGGAACGGCAAAAAAAGCAAACGTATATTAAGCAGCATCGTAAAACGGTGAATTTGTATGAAGGCTTGACGAACCCGATAGACATTTTGAAGGTTATGCATGCACAAAGAACATATAGTCCGCTAATTCAATATGTCGATTACCCGCATAGCAAGGAACACATCTATGTATCCTTGACGGCTGCAGAGGCAGCGCAAATGCTGAAGTATGCGGTGGAGCTACTGGATGCTGGGAATGAGGATGAAGCGGAACAAATTCTACTATCTCTCGTATGTTACCGGAATGATGATATTTCCAAAGTTCTGCCCAAACTCATAGAGCGTGACATGTATTATCCCTCGATCTTATTTAAGGATGCGCCGCCTGAAATCCGGGAGCGACTCCTCCAGCAAGTAGAATGGGACGACGACAACCGCAATCATATCCTGATCATATTGAGCTGGATCGGTGACGCAGAGGTTGTAAGACAATTTGAGGAATGGCGATTGCATCCGCCGAAGTGGGCGGGACAGTTGCTCGTCAATCCTGACGTAAATGCCCTAGAGGGGGGCTGGGAGCTCGCATCTAATGGGGAAAGTCGAGAGTTGATTAGTGGGCTATGCTATGCAATTCGGTCAACGGATGAACAGCAGGTAAATTTAGGAGTAGGAACATCTGCTGCACACTTCCTAAAGACGAGCAATTCCAATTGTCCATGGTGTGAGAGGAAGCTAACTGTCTTGATGGACGCGGACACCACTCATCCATCCTTGGCGTATCTCGGTATGCCTACGGAACGCCTGCAAGTGGCAACATGCGAGCTCTGCGGAGGCTTCAGCACGATTTACATGGAACTCGATCAACTAGGAGAACCGGTTTGGAGCCGGTTTAATCAGAAGCCCGATTATTTGCCTAGTTGGGATGACGAGGACAGCAGCGTTACGGTTGAAGAAATTAAGCTTACTCTATCATCCGAGCCGCACTCGCCGTACTATGCTGCGACTTGGACATTAACTCAGCAAGATTCGCAAATCGGAGGTCATCCAAGTTGGGTGCAGGATGCCGACTTCCCGCATTGTCCTTGCTGCGCCCAAAGAATGCGGTTTATCGGTCAGCTGGACTGGGCTGATTTCGATAAGTATGGTGAAGGCATTTTCTATATGTTTATTTGTACAGAGGATAGGATGACGGCAACATTATATCAGCAGAGCTGATTCATAGATGCTGCAAGCATATTCACTTTTTAATCAGGAGGAGACACCGTTGAATCACGCTGTAGAAGCTTTTCTGAATGAGGTGTGGGAGGAAGTCACATCGATTTACGCAAAAGAAAGCAAAAGGCTGAGCGAGTTTAAGGATAAAAGAAGTTTACAGGCCGGAGTTAAGGATTATCTTCGAGTCGCATGGAGAAAAGGCAAGTTTACATGGGCTAATGGAAACATCCATATCGATATCTATGAGCCATTATCTTGGAGCGACAGCTCGTATAAAGTGGAAGCTGGCGACTACATTACGGAGTTAACGGATGAACTTCTCATTGAGGAGTTCTTTCCTGCCTTATGCGAAAGAGTAGAGCGACTGTTCCTCTCTGAGGAGTTGGGTGCGCGTTTCTTTGATTACAAGTTTGAAGTAGTATTGGAGTTTGAATGGGAAAATTCAAAGTTATCGCGTAGACAACAGTTCATCAATGAACCAAAGCTAAATCAACTGAAACAGACCCTGGAGCAATTTATTCAATCAAAGGTATTATCTGAACCACCAGTGCAACCAGCAGTAGATGACTATTTCTTTTTTGCAAGCCATTTGGTCAATCCTGAACTAATGAAACAGGAAGTAGCAGAGATCGAGCCGTTAATCCGACGACTCAATGATAAGCTGAAGGAGAATCAAGAACGCAAAAAAGAATGGACCAGCCGATATACGTATTCCTTCAAACGTTGGGCGGAGGATCATTTTTTACCGCAGCATTTTAACCAAACCGGTTATTATCGAAACGAATGGGTGTTGAAGGAGGAAGCGATTCCTTCTTCCGTAGATGCTGGAGAATTAGAGTTCTTTATTTATGCAGCCGTACAGATTGGCTTCACAGAGCCGGATAATCGGCTGAAATATCTGGGACTTGCGGCACAATTGGGTTCAAAGCGGGCAGCAGATTATTTGAAAATAGGCAGCGGTAAATTTGTGAGCACCTATCGGGGAGAGAAAATAGAGGCCCACAACAATGACGTGACGAAAACGATCGACATCCGGATTCTATCTGAAGAGGAGGCAGCATACGGTGAAGCGCTCGATTATATCATTGATCTGTTGCGGCGGGATTTCCCTAAAGAATATAACCTTAAGCTGAAAAGCAGCCAAAAGCACGTGCTTCCGTATAAAAAGCTGGCGAAGTCCAAGCTTCATCGTTTTTTTGCCAATGCACTCAGCTATCCGGCGTTGTTTCCCAAGGTTGCAGAATATGCGGATACGGCAATGGAGGAGTTCGCATGGTACAGCGATGTGGAGCCGAGCGAGAAATCGGCTATGCCGGGCACTTATGCCGTACTAGGTCTCGGCTTGTATAGCGAGGATTATTTCTCATTGGTATCCCGTTATATGGGCATGGTGGATACGGAACACCAAATGGTGCAGGACGGCTATCCGCAGGCATTTATCGAGGCGCATGGCGTCAAGGCAGAGCATATGCCGGTGATCGTATCCATGTTGCTGGGAGGAATTGACGAGGGGACGAGGGTCAAAAATTTGACTATCGACCGTCCTGAGCTTGCCGAGGCGCTTATCGAAGCATTGAAAGACAAAGAGAATTATCAATGTGAGATGGTTGTCTGCCGAATCTTTGGAAGCGTGAAGAAGCTGGAAGGAGCGGCACGAAAAGCAGAAGCACCACTAAAAGAAAGACTGGAGCAGTTATTGGCTCTCTCGAACTGTTAATTCTATTGAATATTAACCTAATAAATTATTAGGATAGCAGCGGCATTGTGTATAAATGAAGCATATAAATGATGTTCTGATCTATAAGGTCTATACATTAAAGGGGGGAAACAAAATGGAGAAGACGGATATCTGCGACATTTGGTTCGATTTTGCCTCTTCCTTTGTGGATAAGAAAAATGATTCAGGCTGGGATGCCTTGACTCCAGAGGAACAAGAGATCACTTCCTTGTGGCTGTTGGAAGTTGACTTATATAACGGCGGGTTTATTCAGTTTTTCTGCAATTGGGGAGAAGTGGCATATCTCCATGCAATTCGAGCGTTACAAGCGATTGGAGCGATTCATGCACTCGACATCATACAATCCGGATATGCCTGTATCGAACGTTTGTCAGAAGACAAGCGCCTTACAGAACTCTGGGATATTCCTCAGTTCCTTACTGAGGAAGAGATAGAGAGACTTGATAAGTTGGATAATCGATTTTGGGAAGATCCGGATAAAATCGCGGAAATCGCACATCGATACTACGTAGAGCAATTGGGAATACATACTTAATGAGAGGAAGCTAAGCATTGGATAAACGGGACTATATCAAAAAAGGATTTGAAGCTTATTATCGCCGATATGACCAAGTAACGGAGGATGGATTTGGTAGATGGATGGGACCAGATGTTCCGGGTGAAATGAAGGCAACCGACTCTAATGAGGAGTGGTCGATATGGAGATTAGTTCCTTCTACCGTAACTGATGGCGACATTTGTGCGCTGGAAAAAGAATTCGGGCTGGACTTTCCGGAATGGTATCAAGCATTCATTTCAACCTATCATCACTATTTCGACATCGTGCCAGCACAACCGGTCGATGAGCCGTTACGCCGCATTCAAGATATGTATAATCCACTCCTGTGCAAGTGGGGTTACCTTCCATTCGCCTGGGATTCCGAGTATGGTCACATATTATGCATGGATCTTACTGGTTCGGA
Source organism: Paenibacillus sp. NAIST15-1 (assembly GCF_001894745.1). Lineage (GTDB taxonomy): Bacteria > Bacillota > Bacilli > Paenibacillales > Paenibacillaceae > Paenibacillus_B > Paenibacillus_B suaedae. The sequence continues at coordinate 197,820 of NZ_BBYF01000005.1, read as the reverse complement.
TGAGGAGCACTATGCAATCTATGAGATTGACCATGAAATATTATTTGATTTTGATGAAGAAAAGACAGGGCGCGATCAACTGAAAGCGTCGATGAGATTTTTGTATCCTAATTTCAAATCGTTTTTTGACGATGCTTTTGAATTGAAATAGTCCTTTATTTTTTTCTGCCAGAATGAAATGTTCTTGTTCCCGCTGTATAGCGAATCTCCCATTACTAAAAAAGAAGAAGAGCCCTCGTCCGAACGTGATTGGTTGCTTGATGCTTGGTCGGTCTTGTTAGGCTTCTTGCAGTTGCTGAACTAGTTCCTCAATCGATTGCTCAGTAAACCGAAGGTGTCCATTAACCTGCACAATCCGTCCTTCCTTCTTGCGGCGATCCAGCCAATCCGAAATAAAGGATGGTGCGTAGCCGCCTTGACCGAACTCGCCGCCGAAGGCGATCATTTTCTCATAGATTCCCAGATACTGCTCGCGGCTGGTCTCTGGATATGACTTTGTATATAACCAAAACTGCAAATCATACATCAGATACGATAATTCATCCGCATGAAAAGAAAAATGGCCCTTCTCTTCAACAATGCATGTACAGATACGACGGATTTTCGGTTCAATCTGGTCTACTTCAACTACGTTCGAGCATAGTTCTTCCAGCAACGAAGAAAATTTGCCATGAGCTACCCTATGAAGATCTTCTAGCTTATCTTCCTCAGAAGTATCATATTCCTCTTCGTTCACCAGACCTCTAATAAACTCTTCGAAATTATCGGCTAGGAACGTAATTTCATAATCTTGCTCCTGATCGACATGAATTACTTCCGGTTCGCCATCTCTACCGCAGGCTCGGTAGTCCAGCATGACCACATCATGGCCTGCTGATGGACAATCACAAATCACGACGCCAATGTCAGGGTAACCCCAATCCTCAATCATGAACTGACTGCCGAGATCCCCGCAGAGCGAATAGCTCTTCTCACGGCCAATACCCAGAATTCCTGTAATTGCGATATGATCCTCAGCCCAAGAAGTAGCGTCCTCTGTAGGGAAGCGGGTGTTCATCGGAACTCCACCATTGCGGTGTTGCATAAGTGCAATATAAGAGGAGGGGAGCTTATATCCCAATTCCTCCTCGATTGAAGCGATCAGCTCATCCGTAGGCGGCTCGGATTCATATGCTTCTCTTGCATACTCGCTGTCATCCCAAAAGTCATCAAGCGACATATCCGAAAAGGGCTCGACCGCTGCGGATCCACTCGCTTTCAAGGCTGCTTCTTTCTTAGCTGCAATGCGGCGTTCTTGTCGCTGCTGTTTTTCTGCTTTTTGAATACTTAATTGCATTAAATATTCGACATCCTCATCACCAGGCTGTAATTGATCAGCGGTACGAAATGCCTGAACTGCTTCCTCATAGCGCTTTACATGATAGAATGTAAAACCTACCCGATAGTGCCACAGTGGATCGTGTTGGCCCTCTTCTGCTATGCGATCAGCTTGTTGGAGAGCATCCTCAAAAAGCCCCAAATTATTATAGGCTGCAACCAGTCGACTTTTCATTTTGTAATCCCGTTCATTCTCGGGTATGGCTAACAGTGTGTCCACAATTCGCTGGTGTTCATCATCTTCATGCCACTGATTCAATTGATCCATAAGTATTTGGTTCATCGCTGCCTCCATGAATTTATAGAATGTACTTCTCCGGTTCGTACGTTCCAATAGGTAATGATCCCATACAAAATTAAAATGGACAAGGTAAAAAAGACCGATAATGTAAATTTGATCGTGCCACGCGAGAACTTTTTTCCCAAGGACTTGGTTGGAGCCGACCCGACTAGGTAAAAGACAAGGCCTACAAAAACAACGCCCCCTATAAACACACATTGGATCGTGTTCACGACGGCTCCCGCCATCAAAAGCAAAAATGTCATGACTTATGTTAATTTTTCTACGTTATGATCAAGCTTTTTCACTAAAATCTGAAGTTGCTTTACCTCTTGCTCTGAAAACCCGCCAAACAATTCAGCGATAAATTGGTTTTTATCTACATCACAGTTCCTTAAAATGTCCTTGCCTGCCTCTGTAATCTGAACAATCACTTCACGATTATTCTGCTCATTGCGATTGCGGGTAACAAAGCCTTTTCCCTCAAGTATTTTTAAATGTCTTGTAATTGCAGCTTGATCAATCTTCATCTCTTGTTGCAAACCGATTTGAGAAAGCAAGCCCATTTCAAGTAATTTGTACAGGATTTCATATCTCGTTAAGCTAATGCCTAATCGTTTCTCAAAGTGCTGGGTGACATGTCTTTCTATATTCTTGAACATAAGAAATATTTGTTTCATTTCCTGATGAGACACTTGCATTGTTTTTCCACCTCTATAGATGATTAATCAATCATTGATGCGTCAATTATAGGATACATAACCTCATTCTTCAAGGCGGACAGTAAGCATTCGTCTGAGTTTATCTATAGAATTTCACTTGACTTAATGTTAGACCTGATATATATTGTTTGACATATCAATCGTTGACCAGTCAATTGTTGATTGATCAAAGGATTTACATTTATATAGATTAAGGAGTAGATCACATCATGTCTAACACAACAAAGAACAATGATTTTCAAGAAATACTGGTAGGACGCCGCTCTATTCGCAAATATGACTCGTCCGTAAAAATAAGCAAGGAAGAAATGACAGAAATGATTGAAGATGCTACTCGTGCACCATCATCTGTCAATATGCAACCATGGCGTTTTCTAGTCATTGAAAGTGAAGAGGGCAAGGCAACATTAGCACCTCTCGCTCGTTTTAACCAACTGCAAGTTGAAACTTCTTCAGCAATGATTGCAGTATTCGGGGATCTGAATAGCTTTGAAAATGGGGAAGCGATCTATAGCAAGGCTGTAGAACTAGGATATATGCCAACTGAAGTGAAAGAAAAACAGATGGCAGCATTAACAAACTACTATGCAAATCTGTCTCCTGAAGTAAACAAAGAAACCGTGCTTATTGACGGCGGACTCGTGTCGATGCAGTTCATGCTAACAGCTCGTGCTCATGGATATGATACTTGTCCAATTGGAGGGTTTGAAAAAGATCAGATCGCAGAAGCTTTCGGTATGGATAAAGAGCGCTATGTTCCGGTAATGCTCATTTCCATTGGAAAAGCAGATGGAGCAGGATACCAATCCGTACGTCTTCCTGTGGAGACAATAACCGAGTGGAAATAAATTTTTGTGTGAATTATGAATGAAAATTAACGAGCAGAGGGGGATTCAAATGATCATTATTCATGCTGTTTCAAGTGTAAATCCAGAAAAAGAACAAGCTTACGTTGAAGAGATTCAATCTCTAGTGAAAGCTTCTAGAGCGGAAAGTGGAAACATTGCTTATGATTTCTATAAAAGCGTAGAAACAGAACATGTCTATATCATGGTGGAAGTATGGAAAGACCAAGAAGCGGTGGCAGCACACAATTCAAGTGAACATTTCACTTCTTTTGTTGCAAAGGCTAAAGCTTATTTAACAGCTCCGCTCGAAGTGAAAGTGTATAGTGGATCTGAAGTAAAAGCGTAAAAGAATAGGACTATGATTTATAAAAAATGACCTCTAAATCCACCACGGTATTGTGGAATTAGAGGTCATTTTCCTTATAACGTCGTCCTGAAAAAGAAAACACACAGTCCAATATCGCTGGCGCTTTATCTTGACGATCAAGCCTTCATTTGTGTAAAACAAATCGAATGGTCTTCCTGCAATCATTCATCATTACCGTAAAGTAAATCTTCAGCCGAGATTGTTCCCATACATAGTTCTATGAAGGTTGAAGCAACTTGTGCGCTGTCCGCGTATCCTAAATTTCCCGAGTGAGATACAAGAATGGGATATTCATTTTCTTCTGAGCTGCTGCGCATATCCCAAGCATAATGAATCCCGCAGCCATCCATAGCAAAGGGGATCGCCTCTGGCATGTACTCGGGAAATTCATAGGCCAGCATCATCGCTCGTAACTCATCAGCACTGAAAAACTGAAAATGCCGAACACCATTTCTGAATTCACCGCCATTGGAAAAACGCAGTAAATCAAGATAAGCGGCGGGAAGACACTTGTTCGGAATAGACCATTTTGCCGGATCGAACGGCTGGTATAGCTTATGTAAAGGATCGGTTACAGGAAAGGGATTGCGCTGCCTTTCCCGTATTTCCGCAATCTCCTCCTCAGATAGAGGGTTGTTCCAATGACTAATAAAATGTTCCGCTTCTTGCTCCGTCAAACCAGGATTTTTCTGGTAGCACACTTCGAATACAGATGCCCAATTCATCCGAGCATTCCTCCTTTTAATCTGCCCGATTGATTACATATGAATAATTCAGGAGAAAGTATCGCTACTAGCTAACTGATTATACCGCGATTTTTCATTCTTCTTCACTAGTATAAGGGTCGATTACTTTTTGCTCATAAGATGATAACACGATATTTGTTGAGGGCGTACCATATTGCATGGAATCATCAATAAATTGCTCTAAACTCTCTACAGAATACGTTGCTATTTTGACAATATAGCTAATTTCCCCTGCTACCCGGTGACACTCAAGTACATCTGGATGGTTACGGCAAAAGCTTGCTAATGATTTACAATCCTTCGATTCAAACAAAATAAGTGCAGAGATTGGACGGTTCATTTTTTTTAGAGAAACGCGCGCATGGTAACCCTCAATAATTTGCTGCTCCTCTAACTTTCGTACTCGCTCAGTTACGGATGGAGAAGATAAATGAACAGCTTCTGCCAAATCTTTCATGGAAATTTTAGCATTCGACTGTAATATTCTCACGATGTTTTTATCAATTTGATCCATAACATATCCAACCTTTTTTTATAATATAGAATAACCAAAATAATTAATAAATTAAAGTCAAACAATAAAATATCCTTTTCTAGCCTGTTCATGAGCCTTCTATATTTTTATAAAATAAGGATATGGAGGGGATTTAGAACATGAAAAAGATATTATTATTATTAGCTAACGGATTTGAAGCAGTAGAAGCTAGTGTATTTACAGATGTGCTAGGTTGGAATAAGTGGGAGGGAGATGGCTCAACTGAGGTCGTAACAGTTGGTCTCCGGAATAAATTAACCTGTACATGGAATCTTACTGTTATCCCTGAAAAAACGGTCAATGATATTCAACTAGATGAGTTTGATGCACTCGCTATTCCAGGAGGATTTGAAGAAGCTGGATTTTACGAGGATGCCTTCAGCACGCCATTTTTACAAGTCATTCAACATTTTTATTCCAATCAGAAACCAATAGCTAGTATCTGTGTTGCATCGTTAGCACTGGGCAAAAGCGGGATTCTTAAAGGAAAAAAAGCGACCACATACAATCATTCAACGAGTAAACGAAAAGAGCAGTTAAAGAATTTCGGCGCAGTTGTGCAAAATGATTTAATTGTTCAGGATGGAAATATTATCACTTCTTCAAATCCAGGTACAGCTTTTGATGTTGCATTTCTATTACTCGAAAAGCTAACGTCTAAAAAAAATGCGGAACATGTAAAGAATCTAATGGGATTTTGAATCATTCAGAAGCAAGTGAATGTGCAGAAAATAAATATATGAGTATTCAACATAGTAAAAGCAAAACTTTTCATTTACAGTTTGGCATAGGGCTTCTTATATTAGGAAGCACATGCAAATGAGTAGGGAAAAGTCTAACGAAAAGGGTAATGATCAAGATGCCAAATCAACAAAATCAACCACTCCAAACGACAAGCATGCCTATATTTTCAGAGATGATTGCTGCCTTTTGGCGGGAGCAATTTGGAAATGGGGAAGTCCTTTATCACGATGAAGTCCTTACGCTCACCATCAATCCTGACCTAAGCGATGCCAATCGGGTAATGGTATTGGCAATGACTGACGGGAAGGTAATGGCGGTTCTGACGCCGGCATTGGCTGATAAGGCGGGCCTTACTCAACAAGCAGAACTGACTGAAGCCATCTTGAGACAAAAATTAATTAAAGCAGGGGTTACGCTGCATGGGGCAGATTATCTCTTCTATTTTACAGAAGCCGATAAGAACTCATTGATGCAAGAAGCCGTGGACGGTGACTTGCGGCAACTGACAGAGCAAGACCATGCTGTATTTTTCGAATTCCAAGCCTCTTCCTCAGAGCAGGATCTGGATGACGCCTATGTGGAATTGGATCACTGGGCTGTGTTTGGCTCGTTTGAGCAAAACCGCTTAGTGAGTGCCGCCAGCATGTACCCATGGCTGAATTCGCATATAGCGGATACCGGAGTGCTCACGCTGAATGATTATCGAGGGAAAGGCCATGCACGTAGAGTAGTGCGCTCCATTAGCAAGTACTCCTACGCACAAGGGTACGAACCCCAATACAGATGCCAGCTTGATAACCACGCGTCCACTTCTTTAGCTCGAGCAGCGGGTTTGACGCTGTTTGGAAAATGGGAAGTCGTCTCTCCTGACTCTGCAAACTGAATTATCGTTTAAAACGAAATTGTCAAATGTGCGTTGATCCACAAACAAAAGGAGAGGATTATAACAGATACACATCCGAATAATTATGAACAGATTTTCAATGAAATTGAAAAATTGCCGTTGCTATTGAATGATGTAGATTATTACCCTTTAGTAAAGCGCGGATACGATTTTCTAGTTATGCTGCATGATAGCGGCTTGGATGAAAGCATGGTTTACAACCGCCTCTTAGCAATTCATCAAAATTTAAAAAATGAGTGGCAACAAGACTTTATAGCAGAACTCTTAGATTTTGTTTGCGGTTTTATCGGGAACCAAGCGTATTATATTTGGCGCCATGATGGAGCATTTTCAAGGGAACTCTCATCCGTAAATGTAAAAACAGAAAGATCAAATCAAGATTAATCGAATCGACTCTCTACAAATCGCAATTTTTGCGAAAAGAGTTTAAAATTGGTTGTTCGTCAGAACGCCACGCGGCGTCAAGCTAGTGCAGCAATCTACAGTGTAATCAGACGATTAATAGAGCCCTCATCTGTGTAACAAGGTGTGGGCTATTTGACGTTTATGTATAATTTTTTATATAAAATGAACTTTTCTGATCCCCGCGATCTCTTATCTATGAAAAGGGGAGTGAACATGAGAGTAAGCCATCTTGTCAAACAAGCCAAAAAAGGCAACAAAGAGGCATTATTACAGCTCATTATGGCCGATAAGGACGCTTATTACCGACTTGCCTATACCTACATGGGCAATGAGCATGATGCGATGGATGCAATGGAAGATATGATAGTCGCACTATATGAGAAGATTGGGCAATTGCAGATGAACGAAGCGTTCTACAGTTGGAGCAAGACGATTCTCGTCAATCGCTGTAAAGCATTGCTTCGCAAAAAGGATCGGTTCGTACCACTGGAAGACGAGCAAGAGCCATCACTAGCTGCATTAACAGATGATAATCCTTATCGTGATACCGAGTCCGAAATGGACATGCAGGTGCTGCTATCCCATCTGAATGCACAGCAGCGGGAGGCGATCGAGCTTCGTTATGTTCATGATCTTCCGTATCAGACGATTGCAGATATGACCGGCGCGCCGCTTGGAACGATCAAATCAAGAATCTCACAGGGTATACAAAAACTAAAAGTGATGATCGGAGGTGATCGTTATGACAACGATCGAGGAGAAGTTACAGGAGCATAAAGAGATATTGAATCAAATCCAGGCTCCGTCAGAACTTGAGGGCAGACTTCGAGATGCGCTTCAACATGTTCCTGTCAAGAAAAGAAACAAGAATAAGACGAGAGCATGGGTTGCATCGGCAGCGGCAGCAGTCATTCTCATGGTCGGGGTATACGAGTATCCGGCCTTAGCTTATTACGGCAGCAAATTGTTTGGCGGCGTCAACTTCAACAGCATTGCGGATGTGATGAAGCAGGGAGTCGCACAAGAAGTAAACAAAAGCACAACGCTTAAGGATGGAACTGTCCTTGCTATTAATGGCGTAATTGCGGACGATAACGTATTCCGCTTATATTATACAATTGATCGACCCGCGGGCACTGAGTATACGGACCACGACTTTGTACGGTATAGTTTTGAACATGTGAAAGGGTTCTTGACCGATTCCAGCCCAATTGAGGGGGGCGGAAGTCCCGGAAAAAATAAAAGCCAGTTCGTGGGAGATGCTGATTTCGAACCAGTCAGTCCATTTTCTCGTACATTAACCCTTACATTCACTGAGTGGCTGGACAATGGGGAGAAGATATCCTATCCCATCTCCTTCGATTTTGAAGCGAACAAAGCGATGAAGAGTATCATTAAAGAGGATATTTCCGAATCCATCGTTGTCGATAAAGGAACCATTCATTATGACTACATTACGGCTTCCCCAACCTCAACCATCGTGAAGGGACATTATGAATTAGAGGAATATCCGAGATTTTCAGGCCAAACCAAGCTCTATGTGAATGGAAAAGAAGTTAGTTGGACTAGAGGAGGGGGAAGTAATCCAGACTTCGAACTGAAATTTGATCCATTCCCTACAGACAATATTCAGTCCATTGAGCTTGAACTCGTCAATTTTGAAGGATATCATAACATACAAGAGCCTATCTCGCTTGCATCACCATCCGATCGCTCCATTCAAATTGGAGATGAAAAGTTCTGGATTCGCAGCGTTACCAAAACGGCTACAGGTCATGATGTTGTCATTGCGAGAAAACAATTTACTTTCTTGAAGATGGACACATTGTCCGTACAGGCTGGCAGCAAAGTTATTCCTGTATCGTCAATATCGAAAGAAAGACAATGGGATTTGAAGAACGGCAACATTCTGTGGGAACAGACGTATTCGTTTAACACAACCGATAAACCAGAATTCCTACTGGTGGACGGCTACCAATATATAAAAACCTATAAGAAGAAAATATCGATTCCTTTAGATAATAAAAAATAAAATCACGCTGTACAGCGGTTCATAATCATACGTTACACAAACCAAAATAGAGGAATAACCAGATTTAGAGTATATGAAAGCCCAGAAGATAGACACTTGTGACAAAAAGTGAATATTCGCTGGGTTTTTATACTTTGCACACAAAATACAGCGCGTGCATTTTATAACGCAATGTATATTAATTATAAACTTTACAGGATATGGTGATAAGAATGCATGCAAAAAATGAGCTTATTGTCATCGAGGGCTACGGACATGTAGGAAGAACCATTTGCGCGAAACTGGGGCCGATATTCGATACCCGGCAAGCCGCTCTTCCGCTTAAGGGGAGGGAAAACTGTTGAGCGTTTCTGCACACGAGAGACTAGGAACAGCTGACGGAAAACGGGCATGGATGATGACGGCGATTTGTCTCAGCGCATTCTTGTCTCACTTTACCGCCGGGGTAGTGAATGTGTCGCTTCCCCGATTCGTCTCCGTGTTCCAGTCCGATATTGGGACAGTGCATTGGATGACGACCGGATATCTCCTCGCTATTACGTCGCTCCTCCCCTTGATGGGCAAGTTAGGCGATCGCTGGGGGCATCGCCGTATCCATAATTGCGGCATAGCCTTATTCACAATTAGCTCTGTTCTGGTTGCGCTCTCGCCGAATCTCACCGTGCTCCTCTTCATGCGGGTTGTGCAAGCGACAGGTACGGCAATGTTCCAAGCGACAAATATGGCAATTATCACGTTTCATATGCCGGGCACACATAGAGGGCGGGCTCTCGGTTTTGTGAGCACCGCTGTTGCCCTAGGCGGCATGGCGGGACCGGTTGCAGGCAGCTTCACCGCGGCATGGTTGAGCTGGCAATGGGCGTTTCTGATTCATGTTCCCGTTGCGGTCGCGGCAACCGGGTTAGCGCTGCGCTTCATCCCTGCTGATCAGAAGAAAGAGACGAGAAAAGCCTCATTGGACGTAATTGGAGCCATTTTGTTCATGTGCAGCATCGGCATAGGAATATACGCCATTGTGAACGGAGGCGCGATAGGGTGGCGATCTCCGAATATGCTTCTACTGTATGCAGTCCTGCTGATTGTTTGCCTTTTGGGCTGGTTGTGGCAGTCCCGGCAGAAAGAGCCTTTTCTGCCGCTCTCGGCGTTTCGTATTCCAGCCGTAGCCTGCGGTCTGATCATTAGCTGCGCATCTTTCCTGATGGCCAATATTGCATTGGTTCTCATGCCATTTTATATTTCGGGAACCACCTCGGTATCCACGGCGGATACAGGCTATGTCATGCTGGCATATCCGCTGCTCTTGGCTGTAATCGGCCCCGTCGCAGGGCACTTATCTGATCGGATTGGATCGTGTCGCTTAATGGGGCTTGGATTATGCGCCATGGCAGGCGGGTTCCTGCTATTCTCTGGGGTATTCGGCGTATTGCCGCTGTGGGCAATTATTTGTACGCTGGCCTTGATCGGTTCGGGGATGGGGCTGATCGCTTCGCCGAATAACAGCTTCATTATGAGCCATGCGGTGAAGGATGACGCAGGATCGCTCGGGAGTATGATTGCATTGACGCGCAACGTGGGCTTGGTGCTTGGTGCTGCGCTAGGATTGGGACTTATGGACGACGGCGATCCTGCCAAGCCGTTGGAGGCATATCTAAACATCTTCGGTTTCGGCGCATGGATCGGCGCTGCCAGCCTGCTGCCGCTCTGTTACAGTTGGTACGTACGGAGAAGGATGGTAAAGCGGCGACAAGAATCAGTGTAGAAAAATGACGGTAAACCAAAATGCTATGTGGGTGCTACCAGGTATAAATATGCAACTTGTAACCGCAAAACGGCGTAAATCGATGGAATTATCTTGGAAAATGTAGAGGAGATTCACACAAAGGAGAAACGGCGAGAGTGCGAAAATAGGGAGGATAAAGCGGCTCTACAATTCCTCAACTGAACCATGAACCATTATCATGGTATGGGACGAATTATTAGAGCCGCTTATGTACAAGAATGAAATTAATTGTTAGTGAACCGAATTAGTTCTGGGCAATACATCCGCTACGGGTTTCTGTCTCTGTCCATGTTTTGGTCTCCGATTGGCCGTTGTCATACTTGCAGGTTTGCATGTAGTGTTTAGTGATGTAGGTTTTTCCATTGAGGCAGTTTGTTTCGGTTTTGATTAAAGTTTTTCCGCCGCACCAGGCTGCATGGGACGGGCTTGGCAACGCCACGAGGAATGCAGAAGCGCACACAACAACCGCCATCATTTTTGTTATTTTGTTCATATGATCACCCCCTTTTATGAATATATTCTACCTATTAATAAGTCTTCCTCCTTTAATATAGAAATAAATTCTATCTTTTCCCATATCATTACTATTATTAATCAAAGATATAATCGGCAGTGCCAAGACCATCGCCCAAAGTATCGTTGACATAAATGGGTGATTTAGGTAGTATAGATTTAATTTGAAGGAGAGGAGCTGAGATTTTTAGAGACGGAAAATAAAAACAATCTGTAATTGTTTGAAAGTTAAACCTCATTGTACACTCCTTAGACAGCGCTTTCATTAGACCCGAATTGTATACCCTCATCATTGCATATTCCCACTCTCATCTTGCAAGAGAACTTTACTATGTAAACTTAATAGAAAAGAAATGAATTCACAAAAAGCGATTATGATGTACATGCAACATACCACGTGAACTTCCTCCAGCCACCAGAGAGCTTTGAAACGCACAATAAGCCTGAAGGCCATGCGTGAAATCTACGTTGTTAAGTGACAGTACTACCCAAAGTAAAGAATGATAGGTTCTCCTGATCGTTACATTCCGATGTTTTGGGATTGTGAGAAATTCAAATGAGAGGTGGACATTATGAAAAAAAAGTGGATTATCGCTTTAACCTGTTTTCTTGCCATTTTTCTCGTTAGGTCAGCAGTTGACGCAGCTAATTCAGACTACGTGAGCGGGTCTTGGGACATGAGTGATACAACCAGCTTGGGGGTAGCAGTAGGTCCTAGCATGTCGAACTACCTGAGCTCTTTTAAAAGTTGGTACTCTAGCTGGAACGGTGTCTCATCAAAGGTAGGATTGAATCAGCCTTATGAACAATCTAGTCTTGATCAAACACCTCATTTTGCTCGAATTAATATAATCGGGAAGAATCTGGGGGCTACAGGAAGTTGGGGGGAAACTTGCAATTATAAATATAGTGTCATATTGGGATACACTTGTGACTGGAATGGCTCTTGGAAGGATTCAATTATTAAAATCAACACGAATACAGATTCAAAAACAAGAGTAGGATATTCCTTCCTAAGTTCCGACTTACGAAAAAAGGTTTTTCTGCATGAATTGGGCCATTCATGGGGTCTCGATCATCCTACTACCACATCAAATGCAATTATGAAACAAGGGGATAACGGCTATTACACGATACAGACCTATGATAAAAACAATATAAAAGCGAAATACGGAAAATGAAATCGTCATTCTGAGAATGATGGACTTTCATGAAATCAGCCCTCAAGTGCAATAAAAACAATGGGAGGTGTTTTGTTTGAAAAAATGGCTAACAGCAGGATTGGTCGTTTTGTTGGGAGTTGGCGTTTTTTTTGGATATAAGCATTTGCATACACAAGAATTGCGTCCAGAAGCAGACTACCATAATTACTCCCTCTCCGAGATGGAATCATTAGCAACAGTCATAGTAGAAGTAGACTGGGAGAAAGAAACGGATTCTATTGTAACATTGGATGAAAAAGATAAATATCCCCTGGATACACGTACATTTTCAAATATTAAAGTGAAGAAAGTTTTTAAGGGTGACGATCTGGTGAAGGAAGGCGACGAGTTGCCGGTGGTAGAATATTATGCCCAGTGGAGAGATTTGGCGGGCGCTTATGCAAAATTCCCGAATGAGTTCTATAAACCGTTAACTGCTGGGAAAAGTTATTTACTCTTTTTATATCAAAGTCCAGAGGAACCATCTGGTGCATTTGAAATTATAGGGAACCATCAAGGGAAGTATGTATTTCCAAGTAACGATAGCCCCCTGAATACGCTGACAATCAATGAACTGGATATTGCCGAGAATAATGAGCATTATACGACTCTTTATAATGAGGTTAGTCAGAAGTATTTTAATTACCAATAACTCTTCTGCATGGAACGGGTACCCGGAAGATCGCCACTGGAGACAAAAAGTGGCTGTCATCCGGGTTTTTTTATGTGTTACTTATACAGATATTGGAGTGAGCGGAGCTAATTATTATCACAGAAATGCAGTACTTCCGAGAATGATGAATCAGCCAACAAAATCATGCTACAATTGCTCCGGAAAAGAAGGTTTATCGCAGATTTTTAAAGAATATGAAATGTAATGGAATTGCATGGATGACTTACGATTGAAGGGATAGCTGCTAATAGAGTGATGATGGGTCTGATTTCGATAATTGGTTAGGGGGTCATTGCTGTGATGGACCGGAATATTGTTGTCGGCATTGATGGAGGCGGCACGAATACAAGAGTTATGCTCTGTGATCTAAACGGAAATGAGCTTGCTTATGCGGAAGGCGGCTGTGCATCCAAGTATAAAGACGAGAACGCAGCTGAGAATGTGAAAGCGACGATTAAGAATGCGCTTGCGATAGCAGGGCGAGATACAACCTCTGTGGCCGCGCTTGTTGCTGGCCTTGCGGGCTATGACTCAGAAGCAGATGACGTATGGATTCATGCATTTGCTGACCTACCGGGGCTTGACTGTCCCAAGCTGCATTTGAATGACTCCGATGTTTCTCACGCAGGAGCACTTCAAAATCAACCAGGTATCATTGCCATTGCCGGAACAGGAACGATGATTATGGGCATCAATGAATACGGTACACGAACCCGAAACTTGGATTATCGCCATTACGCATATAGCGCAGCACGTCATCTTGCCTATGATGCTGTGTATGAAGTACTTGCAGGTCGCCCAGATGATTCGGATGAAGGACTGATTGCAGAAATGATGCAGCATTGGCAGTCGAATAGCTTAGAGCAGTTGCAGGAGCTTGCTCGGCGGGGATTTGAGCCAGATACGATGAAGCGCGATCAGCATTTTGGTCAATTCGCTCCATGTGTAACCACAGCGGCAGAACAGGGCAGCAGTATAGCAAGAAGCGTATGCAACCGCGCTGTAGAGCAGCTCCGATTAGGGATTGAGCTTATCGGCTCCAACTTCGCTGAACGCAGCATCAATGTCGCGCTAATCGGCAGCGTCATCTGCAGTTCCTACATGCGCAGCAAACTAACTGAAATGCTTATAGCGCATCCAGTTAAGCAATATCGCTTGGTTGATCCACTATTTCCACCCGTAGTCGGTGCCATTCTTCTTGCCTATAAGGAGCTCGGCGTACAAGCGGACATGAATGTAGCAATGAAGTAGAACATGATTATCTTACATAATCGTATTGTTAACATAGCTATGTAGATAAAAAGGAGCTGTTTGTATTAACGGATGATTTCATGAATCATGATGGATTTGGGCAAATCATCGAACGAGAAGTCCTGCGTGCAATTGTACCACGCATTGCTACAATCGAAATCCCTGTGTCGGATTTGAGAAAAGCAATAGCCTGGTATACTGAGACCTTTGGCATGAAGGTTCTTGGAGAACCGGACGAAGATTGGGAGGCAGCCATGCTTTATCTGGATGGAGGCGAACGTCTCGGAGTTCCAAACTTATACTTGGTTGAGAATCAAGATGAACAACGACTTGCTTTTACGAATACATATACGGATGTAACCCATAGTGTAATTGACTTCTACTCAGCCAATGTAGAGGAGATGCTAATAGGGTTGCGTTCTCGGATTGTAATGATGAATGGAGTTAGTGGATTTTTTGATCCGGACGGGAATTCATTAGCCGTATGCAGCGCAGTACATTATGGACAAGTGAAATAAACAAGACGACTCAACATCCGACTGTACCTTTGCAAAATAGGTTCAACACGCTAACATGAATTACCGTATAGTATAAATGAATTAACATTTCATTCGAGTCTACATCTTACTATCTTAGGGGGAACACATAAAATGGACATAAATGAAATCAAACAGCCAGGGGCCGCGGGACTCCGTAAAGTCGAAATATCGGATAAGGCTTTGGGCATTACATTTCCAATGTGGGTGATGTATCCTACGGGTACAGATGAGCAAACCGTTCAATTAGGGCCCTATTCGATTGACTTAGCAAAGGATGCGGAGGTTTTGGAAGGAACGTTCCCGTTGGTGCTGATCTCTCACGGTACTGGCAGCACTCCTTTTGCCTATCGTATGTTAGCTCAGCATTTAGCGCGGAACGGTTTTATCGTCGGTATGCCTGAACATCCATACAATAATAGAAATGATAATAGCTTGGAAGGTACGGTTCAAAATCTGACGAACAGACCCCGTCACATTCGGATGGCCATCGACTGTTTTTTTGAAAATGAGAGGTTTGCTGGGAAAGTGTACCCGATTGACGTTTCGATTATCGGTCATTCCCTCGGTGGCTACACGGCATTGGCAGCGGCAGGTGGGGAGCCTACCTCATTTCCTCATGAGTCATCAGATGGGCAACCGCAACACATTGAGGTCACGCCAGATCCCCGCATTCAGTCGCTCGTATTACTCGCGCCGGCATCGGTATGGTTTCAATCCAAAGAAGCGTTACGCAAGGTTGATGTCCCAATTTTGATCCTTGACGCCGAAAAAGACTCTTACACACCCGCTTTTCATGCGCAAATTATTATGAATGGGGTTGCTGATCGAAATAAAGTTCAATATAGAACCGTGCAAAATGCCGGACACTTTTCCTTTTTGAGCCCATTTCCACCTTCGATGAGTTCACCATCATTTCTGCCATCACAGGATCCTCCCGGCTTTGATCGAATTCAATTTCACAAGGAGCTGTGCGCAGAGATCACGAGCTTCCTGAAGCGGTAGTAATCATTGTTGCATGCCTCGAAGAATGATTTGGCTAACGGGACGATAACTCAATAAAGATAATTGGCGGCAGCCGGCTCCTTGGGGTCAGCTGCCTTTTTCACGAACGGAGAAGCGAGTAGAATTAATGTCCCCTACGTGCATCATTATAGCAGGTGGGAAAGGTGGAGGAGTGAGATTCCCTATATCACTGTCCATGAGGTGAAGCATATGAAGAGGATAACGTGGCAGTCGATATCTCAGTGTAAATCTTCGTCTTCTCTACCGATTATGAAGGGAAGCTTTATGTGGATACATAGAGATTACGAATTGTTCGTGTAGAATACTGTTAAAAAATAACTAGTACTTACACATATGCATGTGGTAAAATATGACTCCCCAAAATCAACTAGTCTAACGAAAGGGAGTATGCGCATGGAAGATCTGATAATAGAACCATACCAACCTGAAAGGGATAAAAATTCAATCAGAGCTATGTTGTGTGGAGATGAACAGTTTAAAGAATTGCTAAGATGCGAGAGAATGTTCCCGGATGGTATATTTGTCGCCCGCTACAACGGCATAACAGTAGGTTTCCTATCCATTGATGGGATAAAGAGAAAAGCACAGACAACGATTTATGTTAGCAAGGAATACAGAAGGAGGGGGATTGGAACTGCCCTCATGGCGAAGGTAGACCACTTGCTCTCCCCACACAAGATTGTAGAACGTTCGATGGGTGGATGCATGGATGGCGATCGTTCTACTTTGCAATTTTTATATAAGAATGGTTACTACATCAGTTGGTCGTCTCACATCATGGAACGGGAAGGTGGCTATCTTCCTGAACAGCATATTTCGGTTAGACCTTATGAAGATGATGATTATGAGACCTGTCATATACTTATCGAGGTCGCTTTTTACAAGTTGCATGAAAGTTTGGATTTGCTTCCGACTTATTATTTCCCACCGAATGAAAATGAACGAAAGCGCATGTTCGATAACAAAAGCAACATATACGTGCTTCTTGTTGAAGGGGAAATCGCAGGGGTTGGAAATATTGATGGCAATGAGCTGAGTCATGTTTCTGTTCGGCATGATCTCCAATCTCAAGGATATGGCAGACCATTCGTTTCATTTCTTGTAAATGAAATCATGCGTCGCGGCAATACCATCGTTCAGCTGGGGGTTGTGAAAGGCAATTATGCGAGGAAGTTATATGAAAGTCTTGGTTTCAATGAAAAGTCATTGTACCACTGGCTAACCAAATACTATAGACCTGACACCCGAATGAGCAGACCGCCAAGTGAGATATTGTCAGTTGAATCGAGGTGAGAGTTATAACCGAACTATTTCCAATCGAGATACAAGCCTACTTCAGTGAAGCAGAAGTGACAGTCGTTAAGAAAACCGCAAGATCATCAGTATATCACATGAAAAATCAATCCTACGATGTCTTCCTAAAAGTAACTCCAAAAGAACAAATGCAGCGTGAAGCCATCATGACGAGCTATTTGCATCATAAAGGCATATGCCCAAGCGTAATACACTACAGTTCCAATGATAATAATGATTATCTGATCACCGAACGAATTCCCGGTTCACATGCAGCAAGCGATGAATATATAGCTCACCCAGAGCATTTATGCGATGTATTTGCGGAAAGCCTTCTACATTTGCATCAAATTCCACATACGGATTGCCCTGTTACGAACGGGCTAGAGGAAATGTTCATCCGGGCAGAGCTCAATTACAGGGAAGGGAAGGCAGAAAAGAGCCTTCTTCACTATATGGGATATACCAGTAGAGAATCCGCATATAAAGATATGGTGTCTCTATATAAATACGCTGAAGAAGACAAAGTGATCATACATGGCGACTATTGCTTGCCGAACTTAATTCTGCAAAATAATAAACGGAATGGCTTCATAGATGTAGGGTATGGCGGGATAGGAGATCGGCATTATGATATCTTCTGGGCGCTATGGTCTCTACAATTCAACTTGAAAAGCGCTGACTATGCCAATAGATTTGTGAAAGCATATGGCGAACATGTTATTGATCAAAATCGGCTTCGTCTTTGTGGGCTCCTATCAGTATTTAACGGCTTTAGAGGGCAAGATTATTATATACAAAATTAATACGGAACCTTTCTTTATTCATGGGAACTCAGCGAACTGGCAGAAGAATACAAAATTCTTTCCGAACATGGACGGTGTTCAAAAATGAAAATACAAATTGTATTGTTTGACGGCTTCGGAGAGCTTGTCTCTTTCGCACCCTTTGAGGTACACAAAAGAGCAATAGAAGAAGGGGCTCCTTTCAAGGTTGACTCCATATCAAGTGAACCAAAACAAGAAATGACTACTTCGTTTGGAGTTACGCTTAAACTAAATGATTTTTTACGAATGGATAATCGTCCAGATCTGTTAATTGTACCTGGTGGTGGCTGGAATCATAAAGCTGAACATGGGGCGCGAAAACAAGAAAAGATTGGAACCCTAACCAAACTGATTAGCGAGATGCACAACGAAGGAACGATTGTTGCTGGAGTTTGTACAGGAGGTATGCTGCTAGCTGCCTCCGGTATATTGAATGGTCGAAAGGCGACGATGCACGATTTGGCGCAAAATGAACTCATTGAGAAAGGCGAGGTGTTGTTTGGAGTTAGGAGTACTACCCCAATGGGCTTGATCCATTCAAATCGTAATATTAAAGCCGCACGAACTATTACCTAGTCCTGCGGCTTGTTCACAATCTAAGATTGAAACTTCGAAGATCTCCAGTTCGTACCGATCATACTATTCAACAGTACGGAAAGCGCACAACCAATTACCAAGCCCCAAAAAACATGATCCGGCAATATGTACAATGGAACGAAACACAAGCAAAAAGCCGTTATTATGAAGTTCATGCTGTTTGAAAGTTTGGGATGTGATGACCACCATCTTTTCATGCGATTCACCCTCCCTCATTCACTATCCTTCCATTATATATCATTTTCATTCATTAAGCCAATATAGTGCATGCTGCCTGTAATATCCTTGATTTGACCGGCTTTCTGAGCAAAGCGAACGATTTCCTGTGAAGTTTTTTGGGCGAAAAGAACTTGCGGATCTCCGCTTATCATAACGAAAATGGATTCTCCGCCAAATTGCTCCTGATAGGTTGTCGTGCGTTTGAATACATCAGACGCTTCATTCACGAATATGTTGTTGCCCATTTGCATATCAAGCTTCGGAAGACCAATAGCAAAAAATAAGGTCAATATCGTGATCACGATGATCGTGAATTTGGAACGTCGAATGATGAAATCCCCGAATGTAGTAAATAATCTGTCCAACTCATGCTCCTCCTTCGTTTTTGTCATGACGAATATAGCAGAGTAGATAGTGGGGACACGACATTCAATTAGAGATATATGTTTCAGAATAAGACAATTGTCGCAAAATGTTCCGTTACTCCATCAATGTTTGGAGCGTTTCAATTAATTCCTGTTTCGAAATTTTGTAATTTTCACCAACTCATTGTATACATCATTGTTATTGTTTTTAATCGTAAGGTTAAGGAACAGTTGTTTGTGTTCTTCTACATAATTCAGCATTTGCTCGTAGAAAGAATGCAATGACTCACGGTTGCTATTCACATTCTGGAAAAAGTCAGTTGCAATCATGGTCGTGACTTTGTTGAGCAAATCATACTTGTCTTCATAGTAACGATAGAAGGTACTGCGGTGAACAAACGATTTTTCGCAAATATCCTGAATAGTAATGGATGATGAAAAAGTCTTAGTCGTCAGCAGTTCCGTAAATGCATTGGTAATATCGCGTTTGGTTCGTATATTCGAATTGCTGTTCATATTGGGCATCCTTTCTGCCAGGAAGTGAAAATGAATGTATAAGATAATAAATTTATTATGAAGATAGATTCGAGCAGACTCAAGTCTGTTGGTATTAAAACTCGTGCTGAATTGAATAATGTGATGAGAAGTGGCGTTGAGTTAACAGTAATAACATTATGTTAACAATATGGGCGCAGAGGTGCAGTGGTTACAGGTTCTAGCTCGCATGCATTATGATTTGTAGTTGCGTTGGAAGAACTCGGCGTAAACCAATCTGAGCTATTCTGTCAGTAGGTGGATTGTTTTAGCGAATTCTGCGCTTACCCGGGAAATTTCAAGTAACAAATACTTGGATCTGTTATAATTTTGAAATACGCGACTACGGCCAAACTTATAATATATATTCAGTGTAATTGTAGGGGAGAGCTAATGATGAGGAGCTAAAGGGTTGGGGAAGGAGAATATCGCTTTACTCTTAACGTGAATGGTGAGTGGGGATTTAATGGATTTTCTGAAGAGGTGAATTTCTTAGGAGAAGATTATAATATGAATTATTTAGAGTTAAACAGATAAATAGTTAACCTTTGATGACCCCCAAGTAGATCGCCGCCATCATCTAACACCATGAGAATCAAAGTAGAAAAGCCTCCCGGTACTACGCGCCTTAAGCCTTTTGTATTCGTGAATACAAAGGCTATGCGATATTCCGGAAAGAAATAAATTGTTTATATTTACAAAAGAGAACAATTGTTCTATTATATTAAATATCTCAACTAGCTAGAAACTAATGGTTTTGAGCACTAACTTCTAAAATTATAGTTTTCGCGTAACGTACCAGCATTCGCGCCCCACGCTCTTCCAAGGCAAGTCGATGGAGAGAACTCTAGAAACCCACCAACAGGACTTCATATTAGCACACCAACACATTCTAACAGGTTCCGATGGAGCCATAAGGCTGTTCGCCGTAAAATACATGAGGACATTTTATGAAATTGCCGAAGAACCTAAAAACCTTAAGCATTCAGAAATGATCTTCTTGACCATCTCGATTGAGATTGTACACCTCAAGAAAACGAATATTCTAGGTATTCCTTGTACAGGTCTAACGAATATGGGGAATCGATAGTTACTCTGATAGGAGGCAATATGATGAGTGACGGGAAAATCCTTGGAATTGCATACAATGTCATTCCTGTGGCTAACATCGAGAAATCAGCAGAATGGTATGTGAAACACTTTGGATTTAACATTCGACACCAGCGGGAAGGATATTTAAGTTTGTTTAGGGGCAATAGGCCTATATTAGACTTAATTCAAAGTGATAACGACACGAGAGCCGTATTCGAAATTAACAATAAGAAGAGATGGATCATAACCTTTTTCACAAATGATATTGAGTCTTTACATACCTATTTGAAATCAGAAGACGTGAATGTCGGAAACATTAGCGATAAGGGGAAGTACGGGAAATTCTTTGTATTGGAAGATCTGGATGGCAACCTATTTGATATTTGGGAGAACCACGACTGCGAACTAAATTACTAACTCGTTAGATTTTCAACAAATCAGATGAGGTGACTTCGATGGGTGCTATTATTAGAGAAATCGGAAGTATCTTTATTCCAGTCAAAAATCTTGAAGAGTCCATTCACTGGTATGAGAGCATCTTAGGCTTTCAACTAACCGTAAATTGGGGATTGGGTGCAACATTGAAACTGAATCATACTCCTACTGTATTGGGACTGATACAAGTAGATGAAAAGCAGCCGGTTACATTTAAGAACAAAGATGCATTAATCACACCTTACTATAACTTCTTAACCGAGGATGTCCACTCTGCTCATGAGTATCTGAAGAACAATGGAGTAAACGTGTTTGATATCCGTGACAATGGCGATTTTTATTTAATGGATTTTGAAGATCCAGATGGAAACTTGCTCAGTTTGATTGATTTGAATCAGGATTCAAGATGGCTCAAAAGCTTTACGAAATAATTTCAAAGGAGAAATGAATATGAACCAAGACCAAGTCGAGATTGTTCACCTCCAGGAAAAGAAATTTATCGGCATTCCAGTAACATCTAGTTTTCAGAATCATGACCCAAAGAGAGTTGAAGCTACAAAAGAATCTTTCTTGAATCGCAAACATGAAATCAAAAACGTAATCAATTCACATGAATATGTGTGTCCGCACTTCTCATCGGAAGTACTATTTACTTATTTTTTCTGCATGGAAGTAAGTACTCTTGAGGATATCCCTGAAGGCATGATTGGTTTTACAGCTCCGCCACATTCCTATGCGACAACAAGAACAGAAAAAGACCCTTATGAACAAATCCATACTTACATTGCAAACAATGGATTTGAAAACAATTCGAAGGCACTTGCACTCGAGGTCTATCAATTTGAAGATCCGGAATGGCCAGGAAAAGTAGATGTATTCGTTCCAGTTATCGATTAAGTAAGCAATATTGAGAACACAAGAGATTGGTATTGCAAATTACTCGGCATGCCAACTGATGGAGAAATATTATTTGGCCATATTTATGTGCTTCCAATGCAGGGGGAAACGAATATCGTATTAGACAGCAAGATATATTCACCAGAACACGTATTCAACATCCCAGTTGTTCAATTCGCTGCAGATAAGCCGATGGGGAATTGTGATTACAGAAGCCTTGAAATCAATATATTTAACAAGGAGGAATACACATAATGGAAATAAAGATAAAAAACTATGCAGTTGTTTCATTGCCGGTTCGTGATCTAGAGGTTTCCGTTAGGTGGTACAATGAGGTACTCAGTATTCCGTTCACTTTCGAATACTCCCCGGGTGACCAAGAGGCTTGGCTTAACGTCGGGGGAGTCGGACTTGGGCTTATTCGATGCCCAGAGGTGCCAAAGCTGGACTTTACGAATAGCAGTGGAGAGCATCAGCCAATCATCTCGCTGGAGGTAGACAATATTCATGAAGTGTACGAGGAGTTAAAGAAGAAAGGGAACGATATCGGCGAAATGGTGTACAAGCCACAGGGCGGGTACGGCTTCACTTTCCGCGATCCGGACGGTCATATGGGGCATTTGTGGGGCGGTTGGCCAAAGGAAGAAAGCTGATTATTTTCTCACACAACAAAGAGGCGCTATTTCATATGGATGTTCCATTGGCCGATTTCGATATATTTTCCGAGGAAGAGAAGCAGATCCTCCTTATCGTTAATCAGTTGAATACAGAGTATCCATTCCATCAATCGATCAGCGAGCTTTTTGAAGCACAGGTTTCCCATACTCCAAGTCATATTGCCGTTGTTTGCGAAGGGCGGCAAATTACTTATAAGGAATTGAATGAAAGGGCAAACCAGGCGACTGATTTAGCAAAATTTATCATCGCTATCCAGGAAGCAATAATCGGCAAGTCGGATGTATTCCTGAGAAACTCCTCCGTGAACGAGATGATGAAACCGTACCGAGATCTATACACGGGGCTAGGTTTTGCGTTAGGCGGACAGGATGAGTATCATCGTTTTGGACAGCAAGGTATTAATGAAGGATACTGCAGCCGCTTTGTTGGCTACAGCAAGCTTGGATACGGGGCAGTTGTGATGGTAAATACAGATCACAGTTTACCGATCATACAAAATATCCTTTCGGCTATTGCCGAAGAGTATCATTGGCCGAACTACTATCCGGGCCAAAAAATGACCATTGAGGTATCTCCAAGCGACTTCACAGATTTTGTTGGGGAGTACGAACTGCATAGTGATTACAAACTGGTAATTGATAGTGATGGAACGAAGCTACTAATTAGTGGGCAAGATCAATCCAAGTTTGAATTGTTTCCGCTCTCAGAGCTATCATATTTTGCTAGATCGGTAGAGATTGAAATTGAATTTATAAAGGTCGAAGATCGCATAATCGGAGTTTTATGCTCGCAGGACCGCGTTCAGCAATTTGGGAAAAAGCTTAGATAGTCACTATTTTAACTGCGTGCCGGTCAAAGGCCGTACAAATGACGGGAGGTTCTCTATATGCTGTATTTGAATCATGCCGATATTTTGGATCTCGGTGTGGATTGGGATGCCAATATTGATGTCATCGAACGAGCGGTTCGTTGCATCGCGAATGAGGAATACTCGCAACCGATTAAACCTTATTTACGATTCCAGAATCAAGCCAACCGCATCATTGCGATGCCTGCCTACGCAGGCGGCGCATTTCAGATCGCGGGAATAAAGTGGATTGCCAGTTTTCCAGATAATATACAAAAAGGATTGCCTCGGGCCAATTCGGTAACGATCCTTAACGACGCGGAAACGGGTGTACCGATAGCAACTATCAATACTTCGCTGATAAGCGTCATACGCACATCAGCCGTGTCAGGCTTAATCGTGAAATACTATGAAAATACGAAACGGCTGGAAAATATTCAAGCAGGCATTGTAGGATTTGGCCCGATCGGTAAATTTCATTTGAAGATGTTATGCTCATTGCTCGGAGAGCGCTTAAGCAAAATATATATTTACGATGTGGCAGGAGTTCAACCAGAGGAAATTTCGCATTTAGAGGGGAAAGTGGAGATTTGCAAGAGCTGGGAAGACGCTTATGTAAACTCGGATATATTTATCACGTGCACGGTGTCCAAATCTGGTTATATAGATCGAAAACCTAAGGACAATGCTCTTATTCTGAATGTATCCTTACGGGATTTTAGGCCTGAAATTCTGAATCACACGAAATCCATTATAGTCGATAACTGGGAAGAGGTTTGTCGGGAAAATACGGATATCCTGCACATGAATGAACAAATGGGATTGCAAAAAGAGCACACGAAATCCATTGTGGACATTGTGCTGGAAAATGAACTAAAACAACGAAGACCAAACGATGCTATCATGTTTAATCCTATGGGCATGGCGATATTCGATATCGCCATGGCCCATCACTACTATAAGCTGGCTATGAACCGAGGGATAGGAACCCTCTTGAGCAGCTAGAAATGAGACAATGCTACAATTAAGGAGGAAGACGCGAAAGCAGTCGCGGTAGGAGCCAAATACGAGGGAGATTTCTGGGATATCGTTATCCAGAAAGGTGTGCCTGGAGACGCATTGCCTTTGGGTACAGTGCTGACGATTGCCGCCACCGGCTCGGAGATGAACGGACTCTCCGTCATTACCAATTGGGAAACACAGGAAAAGCTTGGCTGGTCTGTTTAGCAGCACGCTGGCTTTAAATGGAACCCTCGCCATGGGCACCACGGGCGATTGGGCTTCTCATTCTCTTGAGCATGCGGTATCGGCAGTTCACGACATTCCGCATGGCGGAGGTCTTGCCATCTTGTTTCCAAACTGGATGACGTACTCGCTAGATGCCAACATTGGGCGATTCAAACAATTCGCAGAACGTGTTTTTAACATCAATCCTGAAGGCAAAAACGATCAACAAGTTGCTTAAGAAGGTCGCCGAGCTTAGGAAATTCTTTGCATCCCTTTCTTCACCAAGCAGATTAGCGGATTATGGCATCGACGATTCAACGATTGAATTAATGGCGGATAAAGCAATGATATATGGTGATTTAGGAAACTTTAAGAAATTGAGCGGCTCCGATGTCTTGCATATATACCGGATGTCGCTATAAGAGAACAATAATTCATATTACCGATCCTACTCCTTCCAAGTAAAGCGAGCCAGGATCGGTTTTTATTATGTGTCTCGAGTATGGGAATATGTAGTGATGCCTCACTAATCATCAGCGCTGCTCTATGTTGCAGGATATAACATGCATTTCACTTCGGGATAATTAACACAGTTTAATGTCGGTTGGATTGCCAAGGTGGACAAGGAGCAAGGTGAGCAGTATTTCAATTTCAAGATGCGACGAAATTCTAATCTGGTTCCGTGAACCACATCGTGTCAACCGTATACATATGACTAAGGGCGTGGCCAATAGAAGGAAAAGGGGTGTTCACTTTTTGACTTAGATCCTTGATTCTCTTTTGGAGCGTTTGATTAGGGAAAATTGACTTACGTACTTCGCATCTGTACAATAATAGACAAATGAGATCTATAATATCTTTGAAGGGTATCGTATATTCAATATGATGACACAAGCAAAACCTAATTTAGAGCGCATCTGCAGAACAAAAAGGTTACTAAAGTAACTCAATATGCTTACAATTAATGAAGTTAAGTAACACTCACTTCATCAGAGATGTTTTTTATAGTCTAATTACAGAGATAAGATATCTACAATATACATTATATGCTTTTGTATTATATCGCATTTGAAACCATCACTGAGGAGAAAGCTATGACAGAATTCTGGGAAGCAAGCTTTATTGAGAAACAAATGATGTGGGGATTGGAACCTTCCGACTCTGCTTTTATGGCAAAGGACTTTTTCCTCGAGAAGAAAGTGAAGGACGTATTGATACCTGGTTTTGGTTACGGAAGAAATGCAAAGATATTCTCAGATAACGGAATGCATGTGACAGGTATTGAGATATCAAAAACAGCAATTGATTTAGCTAGGAAAAACGGGGTAAATGCTACTATTTATCATGGTTCAGTGACGAATATGCCATTTGATAACAAGCGATATGATGCGATATTTTGTTACGCCCTGATTCATTTATTGAACCGTCGTGAACGGGAAAAATTGATTCATGATTGCTACAATCAGTTAAATCCCAATGGATACATGATGTTTACTGCTGTTACAAAAAAGGCTCCCATGTATGGCAAGGGCAGAGAACTGAGTAAAGATCGATTTGAGATCAGGGAAGGCGTCAAAATGTTCTTCTATGATTCGAATTCAGTAAGACGAGAATTTGAGAAGTATGGATTAATCCAGTTCTCAGAGATTGATGAGCCCAATAAAAATATGAAAAATAAGCCTTCTATGAATTTTGTGATCATAACATGTAAAAAGGAAGCTATATAAGTGTTCAACTCCATCCGTTATTTTAACTGGTCTTCATTCCATATATTGCACATATGCTCTACTAATTTCCTAACTGCCAGCATAGACAAAACACCGCATTGTGGAAGGTGTATGCTATAATTTTTGGAAAAGGAGCGTGGATATCATGTTGACACAGCCACTCGCGGCAGAGTATGGTGAAGCTTTTGCAAATTACATTGGTCTTGTTCCGGAAGGGGATCTTCGGGAGATGCTAGCTGACCAACTAGAGCTGACGACGGAATTATTCGTGAATCTGTCGGAGGAGCAGGGAGATTATCGCTATGCGCCGGGTAAATGGTCCATCAAGGAAGTGCTCGGTCATATCGCTGACACGGAACGCGTCATGGCATATCGGTTACTGCGCATTGCGAGAGGGGATCAGACACCTCTGCCAGGATTCGATGAGAATTTGCTCATGAGCGGTGCTGCATTCGCTTCAATGCCGATGTCCGAGCTGATCGAGGACTATCGAGCCGTCCGTCAATCGACACTTACGCTGCTGCGCGGTCTTACCGACGAAGCTGTACTGCGGATCGGTACCTCGAACAATATGACGATCTCGGCGTGTGCGCTTGCATATATGATTGCGGGGCATGAGCTGCATCATCTGAATGTGCTGAAAGAACGGTATTTGGGAGAATAGAGGATGATGGTAGAGGTAAATAAAGACTCATTACTATGAAAATCAAAGCCGCGAGGATTTTTTCTTGCGGCTTATTTGTGTTCTAAGAATGAAACTTCGACGAACTCTAGGAAGTCTTCCGTTGTTTTCATTACGGATTCAGGACATACACTAGCGATGTATTGGTGGAAAAAGGCTTATAATTCGCCCTTTTCCAATCTCTCAATCAAGGTGAAAATATCAATGCCAAGCAGAGTTGATTTTTTCGGTTCACGAATAACGGGAGGTATTTTGAACATTGGGAAGTTTTCTTCTATTACGTAAGTTTCGATCCGCCGCTGATTATTTGGCTTGCATTGCTTTGCAAGCCCCTCTGTATAGAGAAGTTTGGCTCGTAAGGCTTCAAATGAATAGCCCCTGCCTAAACGGTTAATGACACGGATAAGGCTGTTGAGAGAATCCGTATAGGCGTTTGTAAAGCGATGGTCGAAGTAGGTGAATATCTCTTCTTCCCAGTTCGTCACGGCCATAATTAAAGGCTCAAAAGCGGGTTGGAGTTCCTTTGGTATTTTAGATCTCCAATTGAGGTATTTGAGGAACGCTATTTGTCTTGTGTTGCTTTCCCAAATATCGAAAAAGGACTCCTTTATTTCATAAGCAATCCCCAGTAAAGGGTGATTATTCGTCCATAGGTCAAGCGTTATCTTATCCATCTCTGTAAGCTCTTTGTGGCGTTTTAGGAGGGTAAAACGGTCGTGCATAAGCACACGCTGTTCCTTCGGTGTTAAGCTCTCTCTAATTTGTTTGTGAATGGATTCTATCGCTTGGTTTACGATGCGGACAATGTGAAACTTATCGACGATTATAGTAGCTTTTGGAAATACAGCTCTGACAGCGTCCCTATACGGTTGCCACATATCCATTGTGATGTATTGTATTTGTCCTCTATTTGGAAGGCATGAGAGGTAGTCTACAACGGTTTCCTTGTTAAGATTGGGTAGAACGTCTAACAAAGTACATTCCTTAATGTTGGTTATCATGCATCTTGGCTTGATAATGTGTATTCCGTGAATCCCAAGCCAATTAGGAGTTTCAAACCGAATGGCTTCTTTAAGACGATTGATGTAATCACGAAAAATGTTACGTATCGTTTTTTCATTCAATCCAACATCCTCGGATATGCTGACAAACGTACGTTTAAGGCATTGCTTTTCTATATAAGACAATAATCGCTTGGTGCAGTTTCGCCTCTCGTCTATGGTGTGGTCTAAGCGATCCCAAAAGGTTCGATTGCAATCTCTACAGCGATACCTCTTACGCATTATATGAAGTCCTGCACGCTTGCCGTAAAGAGGCAAATCCATACAAACATGTTCCCTGTTACCGTGTTTATAGAGGTTCGCTATGCATCCACAATGAGGGCAAGCTAAAGGGGGCGAGTTCGTCACCACTTGTATTAGAATATCAAACTCATTCTCACTAATACTTAGTATGTTGAATTTTGGAGGATTTAGAATATCCATTGAATTTCTTATATGCATTCAAGATGCAAATTCCTTTTTTGTTTTCGAGTGAATCGTCAAAATACCACTTAATATAAAAAATAACAACGGACCAGCAAAGCAAATGGCTGCAAAAATGCCTACGGCATAAAAACCGTTAAAAGCAGCATAAATCATGCCTGCGATCCAAGAGCCGAGTGTTGTCGCAGCGTACATGATCGAATTGGCCAGGCTTGAGATCGTGCCACGGATTGTCGGATTTAACGAATTCAGAAGTCCCAAAATCAGCGGAAATGCGATTCCCATATTAGCAAATATTAAAAAGTATATACCTTCGAAAGCCGTAACCGATGAGAGGTAAGGCAAAGCAATAAAACATGCAATAGAGACAAGAAAGCCCACAACTATCGTATTGAAACGGTAGTCAAAGCCGCGAGGATTATTCCTTGCGGCTTACCAGCGATGTATTCACTATCAATCGGCTCTATTACTACGAAGTAATAACGATATCAGGGCGGACATGCCGCAGATTACGCCTGCCGCAAGGAATGCACTATGGTAACCGGCTAGCTGCGCCACTACGGCTGTACTCCCATACTCTGCATGTAGAGTCGTCATAGAATGAGAGAGTGTCACTAGTATGGCTATACCAAGTGCCCCGCCAAGTTGACGTGCTGTATTTTGCAAACCGGAAGCAAGACCTGTGTCCTGTGCCGGAATGCCCGCAAGCACAGCTTGGATGGCGGTCATTAACATCAATCCTAGTCCACATCCAACAAGCAAACTTGGAAACAAGAACTCAGAAATATAGTCGGGTTGAGCTGGCAACCAATTGAACCAGACAAATCCTGCAGCGGCCAAGAGACCACCTAGAAAAGGAAGTCTTTTAAATCCGGCGGCACGAAGTGAACGGGATATAATCGAAGTAATAGCAAGCATAGCCGCCATAGGCAGCAGCGCTAATCCCGTTTGCAGCGGACTGTATCCGCTGATTTGCTGTAAGCTTAGGGATGAAAATAACACGTTGGCTGTTAGAGCTCCACCAAGTCCGAGTACCATGAAAATGCCAATCCGTACATTCCAGTGGCGGAAAATGCTTAGACGTATTAAAGGTGCAGCTGTGTTTTTTTCAATAGCGATGAACACCAGCAATAGCACAAGCGCACCGGCTAACGAGCACAGAACAACTGGAGATTTCCAACCCAGTTCAAG
This sequence comes from Paenibacillus sp. NAIST15-1, assembly GCF_001894745.1. Lineage (GTDB taxonomy): Bacteria > Bacillota > Bacilli > Paenibacillales > Paenibacillaceae > Paenibacillus_B > Paenibacillus_B suaedae. Next base: position 167,784 of record NZ_BBYF01000005.1, on the reverse strand, counting down.
CGTCTGTGTGATTCCAAAAATAAAGGCCGTCAGGGCAAGCGTAATTGTAACAGCTCCTGGTATATCCAGCTTGGCGGGGTTATTTTCTTTCGACTGTGGAAGCAGGCAAATGGCAACCATACCGCTGAGCACAACCCCGATCGGAACGTTGACAAACATTACCCAACGCCAGTTGATTACGCTCGTTAGCACACCGCCAATCACTACTCCGAACGCAGATGCAATAGAAGAAGAGGCTGCCCATAACGATATCGCCCGATCTTGCTTGGCACCTCTCGGATATGCTGCAACGATTACAGTTAATGTAGATGTGGCGAGCACTGAGCCTCCCAGTCCTTGTATGGCACGTGCCGCTAATAACATGGGGCCTGTTGTTGCAAGTCCGCCGGCGAGGCTGGCTAAAGTAAATAAGATAAGTCCAGACTGAAGTATTGCTCTTCTGCCATAAATGTCGCTGGCACGTGCCGCAAGCAGCATAAAACCGCCTAATGTCAGCAGATAAGCATCAATTACCCATTGCTGTTCAGCAACAGAAAGACCCAGATCCGTTTGCATGGCCGGCAAAGCAACATTTACAATCGAACTGTCCATGACGACCATAAAGGCGCATAAACAAGCAACTAATGCGGCGATCCATGCAGGAGTGCCTTTTTTCAGCAATGACGACCCGCTTGGGGCAGATAAATTTACAGATTTAGATGACATCGAGATCCCTCCAAAAAATGTGCTGGTTGAAATCAATCATTAGACATTGGTCTGTTCCTTATTTTAGAATAGGATCAACGATGTACGATAACGCTAATTGGACAAAAAATAACGAGAAATGGCCAAAAAAGGGGCGTTGCAAAATGACCACAGAAGAGGTAGATAAGAGTGATTGGCTGGAAGGGCCTTCGTTAATTGCTTTTTGGGGCAATGATGATTCTGACAACCCTTTCCGGCTTGGAACACGTGAATACGATTGGCACAGTCATCGGCGAGGACAGTTTTTTTGTGTGGAAAGCGGGCTAATCCATGTGCGAACTGCAACCGGTTCCTGGTTGCTGCCTCCCCGCCGTGCAGGGTGGATTCCGCCGGATGTAGCGCATAAGGTTACAGTTAGTGGAGCCATGAGCGGCTGGAGCTTACTGCTTACACCTGAAATCAGCAGAGACTTATCACATACTCCGTGTGTCATCAATGTAAGTGAGCTCATGCGTGCGCTTGTGCAGCGAACGGTGTCGTGGAGGGATCAAGAAATCCTGGAACCTCATCAAGAAAGAATAATCGCGGTTTTGCTCGATGAGATTAAAATCGCTCCGCTTGAGCCATTACATTTGCCCTTACCGGTTGATCCGCGCCTTTTGCGCATAACGGACGCGATCCTGCAGCAGCCCGAAGATAATCGTACGCTTAACGAATGGGCCGTTTGGGCAGCATTATCTCCACGTACATTGCGCCGCTTAATATTGGCAGAAACCGGGTTGACCTTTGCGCAGTGGCGCCAACAGGCTCGTCTCACGCTTGCATTGGAAATGCTGGCGCAAGGGGATTCTGTAGGGATGGTAGCTGATGCGCTTGGCTATGGAACTCCGAGCAGCTTTATTGCGATGTTCCGCCGCGCATTCGCTGATTCTCCATCGCATTATTTGGCGGTCAGACGCGAATTGAAACATAACCTTCCACATACTCCTAATCACTGAATGGGGTATACGGACGGAAAATAACTAGAATTGTATTCTATCTTTATACTTTCCTTAGAATTCGCTGTTACGATGTCTTTGCAAACAAAAGAGTAGCGAGAATGGATTTCTAAGGAGGAGTATTTTCATCATGCAAGCAGTACAACGATTAAAAGGATTGATAGCTCTAGGTATGGCGTTTACGCTCATTCTATCCCCGTTCAATGCCTCAGCGGCAGCGCAAAAGAGTGACGGAGTGAAGGAAAATATACGGGAGATTACGTCGACAACGTCATCGAATTATAAAGATTTAGAATTTCTGAAGCCGATCTTGAAGGATAAAACGGTCGTCAGTCTCGGTGAGAACTTCCACCGTGTTGCGGAATACAGCAGCATGAAGACAAGATTGATTAAGTATTTGCATGAAGAGTTGGGGTATGACGTGATTGCATTTGAATCCGGACTTGGGGATGCCTTCATGACGAACGAGAATGCCCGCAACTTGACCCCGAAAGAGATGATGCAGCAATCGATATTCCCAATTTGGCACTCCAAGGAGACGCTGAATCTGTTCGAATACATCAAGAAACAGCAGGGAACCAAAAACCCGCTCCATCTCGCAGGTTATGACATGCAATTCACTTCGGGCTATCTCACACAGTTTATTGCCGGTTGGATTGCCAAGGTGGACAAGGAACAAGGTCAGCAGTATTTCAACTTCGAGATGCAAGCAATGACGGATTTGTATAAGGTGTTTAATGAATATGGCATGGAAGACGGCCATCCAGAGGCAAAGGCAGCTGTTAAGAAGGTAAAGGAAACGTACGAGCCAAAATACAACGCCTTGATCCAATTCATCCAAGAGCACAAGAAGGAGCTCGCAGCGGCTTATCCAGCCAACCCGCATATGGTGGATATTGCGATCAAGACGCTCGAAGATCGAGTAAAATTCATCGAGATGGGGATGTACGATACGAAGAAAAGCTATGAATTCCGAGACCGTATTATGGCTGACAACGTCGAATGGCTAATGAAGGTGATGTATCCCGGCAAAAAAGTGATTTTATGGGCACATAACGATCATTTGGCGAAGAATACATCTAAGATTCAGACCAAAGAGCAAGGAAAATGGATCGGCAGCTTCACCAGCATGGGCGAACTGCTCCATAAGAAGCTGAAGGATAAAGCTTATGTAGTCGGGCTCTATATGAACAGCGGCAAGGCAAGCACCATTACGACGCAGAAGCTCTTCGATATTAAGCCAATGCCGAAGGGAAGTCTGGAAGAGTTGATGATGCAGAGCGGGTACAAAATTGCATTTGCCGATCTATCCAAACATAAGTCACCGAAGCAGAGCAATTCATGGATGTTCAAGCCGATCTATGCAGCGGAGGATGGCATGACATCCGAGATTATCGCACCGATGTCAATGCGATTCGTTCCGAGAGAACAGTTCGACGGCATCATCGTCTTCGATAAAGTGAAGGAACCGACAACGAAGTTCTAATCGAGATTTATCCTATATGATGGAAAAATCGAAATAGAATGATAATTGTAATCGAGCATGAAGCGGGTATATGCCGTACAATGGTGGTGATTATTACATCAACGAACCAACGAACTCGAAAAGGGAGATCACGAACAAAAATACGACACTATCATTGCGACGACAGAACTGGAAACGCACAGTGCCCCTAGGAAGGTGCTGTGCGTTTCTTTTGGATATAATTTCAACCTATGGAACTATCAATCACTGAAAAGAATGATTGTTCATCTTCATTCTATGCTGTAGTAAGATCAAATCCGTCTTCGATAATACAGCTCGGTTCCGTGTTCCCGGACTATTCAGCATATGCCATGCTGTGTATTGTTCAGCATACGGATTGGCAGCAGACATTCCGTCGACTGGAACGACTACATCATATCCACGAAATGCAGCAGCAGTTGCTGTGTGGAGAACCGCTCCATTTGCCGCGTAACCCGTTACAATAACCGTTCGAATATGATTCCTCTGCAAAATCTGCTCTAACTCCGTGTTATAGAATTTATCTACGTTTGATTTCACAATTGGCTCGTTCATCGTAGGACGCAGTAGTTGAGTAATGTCTGAAGCATTTCCTGTATGTGTGAGACTATAGACAACCAACATCCCTGCCTTGCGTGCTTCCGTCAATACCTTATTAATTCTAGGAATGGATGCAACACAGCGGGGATTGTTACATATCGAATCCTCCATATCCAAGATGAGGAGTGCAGTACTTATCGGATCAATGGAGACCGCTTTTAACTCTGGAGCAGGTGGGGGAATCACATCACTCCATTCATCGATGATCGTATGATCAGTTCGCCAATTGCCGCATAAGGGACAACGATACCTCATAATAACCCTCCAGGATGCTTCTTTCCATTAGCCTATGTAACTGATTAGAAAATGTGTAGGACGTAAATAAGGTGAGCCCATAACCAAATCAAATGGCTATATTTTTTTTGCATCGTTACTATGCACTATATGTATTTCACGATTGGAACGATGGTTAATAAAATAGAGGAAACCGCAGTATGCAGCGGCACAATTGTCGGAGGGATACGATATGAATAACACCGAATTTGGTCAAGTCCAGAACCGGCACCAAGCACTGGGGTTATCAGATCAGCAGGTTCTTGACATGTATCAGCATATGGTTTTGGCGCGAAAAGTAGATGAACGGATGTGGCTGCTCAATCGCGCGGGAAAGATCCCTTTTCTCGTTTCATGCCAAGGTCATGAAGCAGCTCAGGTAGGGGCGGCATATGCGCTGGATCCAACGAGAGATTTTCTGTGTCCCTATTATCGGGACATGGGTATGGTCGTTGCTTTCGGGCTGACAGCACAGGAATTAATGCTTTCCGCTTTCGCTAAGGCAGAAGATCCAACGAGCGGCGGACGCCAAATGCCAGGTCATTACGGGAGTAAAAGCCGGAATATTCTTTCGGGCTCTAGTGTCGTGTCGAGCCAAATTCCGCACGCAGTTGGAATCGCTTTATCTGGAAAAATGCAAGGAAAAAGGCTAGTTGCATTAACGGCCTTCGGGGACGGCGGCAGCAACCAAGGGGAGTTTCACGAAGCGGCTAACTATGCTGGGGTGCACAAGCTGCCTGTCATTTTCCTGTGTGAGAACAACAAGTACGCCATATCGGTTCCGTTCTCCAAGCAGGCGGCTTGCGAAAGCATCGCGGATCGGGCAAAGGGATATGGGTTTCCCGGCATCAGTGTGGATGGAAATGATCTATTAGAAGTATACAAAGTCACAAAAGAGGCGGCCGATCGGGCAAGAAGAGGTGAAGGGCCAACGCTTATCGAGACGGTGCTATATCGTTTAGTTCCGCATTCAAGCGACGATGATGATCGAACCTATCGTTCCCGTGAAGAAGTGGAAGAAGCCAAGAAGCGGGATCCGCTCATAACCTTCAGCAATTATCTGAAAGCATCGGGGCTATTAAATGATCATAAAGACATGGAGATCCATGACCGGTTACGCATGGAGGTCGATGAGGCCACGGAATATGCGGAGAATGCCCCGGATTCAGCTCCAGAAGATGCCCTTAAGCACGTTTATGCAGAATAGGGGGAGTGAGGAGAAATGGCCGTAATTTCTTATCTTGAAGCAGTGTCCCAAGCTCTTCGAGAGGAAATGCAGCGAGATAGCAGGGTATTTGTATTAGGAGAAGACGTCGGAGTGCGTGGGGGCGTATTTCGGGTTACACAGGGATTCCAGGAAGAATTCGGGGAACAGCGGGTTATCGACACGCCGCTATCGGAAGCAGCCATTGCTGGCGTATCGATTGGAGCAGCCGCTCATGGAATGAGGCCTGTTGCAGAAATTCAGTTCGCCGAGTATATCATGCCTGCCGTCAACCAAATTGTGAATGAAGCAGCCAAAATGAGATACCGCTCAAACGGAGATTGGAACTGTCCCTTGGTCATCCGTGCCCCTTATGGTGGAGGAGTTCGCGGAGCCCTCTATCATTCGCAAAGCGTAGAAGCGATGTTTTGCTGTATTCCTGGTTTAAAAGTCGTCACGCCTTCCACGCCGTATGATGCCAAAGGCCTGCTAAAGGCGGCCATCCGCGATGAAGATCCTGTTCTTTTCTTCGAACATAAGCGATGCTACCGCTCGATCAAGGGAGAAGTGCCAGACTCGGATTATACGGTACCGATCGGGAAGGCGGATATTAAGCGGCAAGGGGAAGACATCACGGTTATTTCTTACGGACTTTCTTTGCATTTTGCGATAAAAGCGGCAGAGCAGCTTTCTAAAGATGGATACAGCGCTCACATTCTGGATTTACGTACCCTCTATCCTCTGGACAAGGAAGCTATTGTAGAGGCTGCTCGCAAAACCGGCAAGGTGCTCATTGTTCATGAAGACAACAAGGAGGGCGGCGTTGGAGCTGAAGTAGCTGCTGTCATCGCAGAAGAATGCCTTTATGAATTGGACGCGCCAATCAAACGTCTCTGCAGTCCGGATGTCCCCGCTATGCCTTACAGCTTGCCAATGGAAAAGTTCTTCATGCTCAACCCGGATAAAGTATATCAGGCCATGAAAGAATTGGCCGAATTGTGAGCCGACGGGAGGAGAATATGGCTAAGAAAATCGTCATGCCCCAGTTAGGCGAAAGCGTAACGGAAGGAACCATCTCCAAGTGGCTCGTCAACGTCGGGGATAAAGTCAATAAATACGATCCTGTATGCGAAGTGCTGACAGATAAAGTGAATGCGGAGGTTCCTTCTTCATTCAGCGGCACGATAACCGAAATTGTCGTTCGAGAAGATGAAACGGTAGCAGTAGGAACGCTGCTCTGCTGTATTGAGGAGGAAAAACAAACAGGCACGCCAATTGAATCCAAACCGGCTGCCGCCGCCCCAAACGAGGAGACCGATGATTCAACTATGCAATCAGCCAAGCAGCAGCGCTATTCGCCGGCCGTACTCAAACTGGCGCAAGACTACAACCTGGATCTTTCCTGTATAGAGGGTTCGGGCACTGCGGGACGCATCACCCGAAGAGACATCTTGCAAATCGTACAAGGAAAGAAACAGTCTGAAGACTCCCCAGCTCAGCAACTCGAATCTCCAGCTCAGTCATTATCACAAGCGGCAGCATCAGTTCCCGATATTGCGTTACCGTCCGAAACATTTGATGCCTTATCTGCTGACCATTCTACCATTCATCAATCCGACGAGAAGATCCCAGTTACCGGCATCCGCAAAACCATAGCCAAGCGAATGGTACAAAGCAAGCAGGAAATTCCGCACGCATGGCTTATGGTGGAATGTGATGTCACGAATTTGGTTAGTTATCGCAGCCAGATTAAAGAGGAATTTAAGAAAAAAGAAGGACTCCAGCTCACTTATTTGCCATTCTTTATTAAGTCGGTAGCAGAGACTCTAAAGGAATTCCCTATTTTAAATTCGCAGTGGACAGACAATCACATCATCGCCAAAAAAGCGATTCATATCTCGATTGCCGTTGCCACCGAGAATGCCTTATTCGTTCCTGTCATTAAGGACGCCGACCAAAAAAGCATTTTCGGTCTAGCCAAAGCGATAGACGAAATGGTCACGAAAACGAGAGAAGGCAAATTAACGCAGGCGGATCTAACTGGCGGAACGTTTACCGTGAATAACACAGGCTCCTTCGGCTCCGTGCTTTCAGCCCCGATCATCAATCCACCGCAGGTAGCCATTTTAAGCATGGAAGCCATCGTCAAGCGTCCGATCGTCATCAATAACATGATTGCCGTTCGCGATATGATGAACATTTGTCTTTCCTTGGATCACCGGGTTTTGGACGGTCTTGTGTGCGGCCGCTTCTTGAAGAGAGTCAAGCAAAAGATCGAAAGTTACGGCACGGACATCGGACTATATTAAAAGGGAGCGATGAACTCATGCATTTTGATTTAACCGAGGAACAAGCGTTGATCAAAAAAATGATGCGCGATTTTTCGGAGGGCGAGGTTGCCCCAGGCGCGGATGAACGGGATCGTACGAAGCAATTTCCGAAGGATGTTTTCGAGAAATTAACGAAGCTGGGCGTCATGGGCCTGCCATTTCCCGAACAATATGGCGGCGGCGGAGCGGATACCATTAGCTTTGCAATCACTGTAGAAGAATTGAGCCGGGTCTGTGCTTCCACGGGCATTACCTATTCAGCCCATATTTCATTAGGCGGAGCACCGATCCATTTATTCGGAACACACGAGCAAAAGAAAAAGTACTTAACTCCACTCTGTACAGGAGAATACATGGGCGCGTTCGGGCTGACGGAACCGAATGCAGGCTCTGATGCAGGTGGAACCCAAACGACAGCGAAGCTGAATGGGGATCAGTGGATCATTTCCGGCTCCAAATGCTTTATTACCAATGCAAGCTATGCCAAAAACCTATCCCTCACAGCCGTTACGGATCGCACTAAAGGGACGAATGGAATCAGTGCGTTTATCGTGTCTACAGATGCGCCAGGATTTACGTGCATTAACAATTATGAAAAAATGGGGCTGCATTCATCAAATACAACGGAATTAATTTTACAAGATGTAACCGTTCCCAAAGAAAATCTTCTAGGGAAAGAAGGTCATGGATACAAGCAATTTTTAGCTACGCTTGACGGAGGCCGAATCGGTATTGGTGCGATGGCCGTCGGAATTGCCCAAGGGGCTTACGAAAAATCGCTTCAATATGCCAAAGAAAGAAAACAATTCGGCCAAAGCTTATCCTTCTTTCAAGCGATCCAATTCAAGCTGGCCGACATGGCCATGCATATTGAACTCGCACGCACGATGGTGTATAAAGCGGCATGGCTTAAGGATAAAGGCAGGAAGTTCAAGAAGGAGGCGGCGATGGCCAAATTATTTGCCTCCGAAATATGCATGAAAGCATGCGATCAAGCCGTACAAATCCATGGCGGTTATGGATATATGAAGGAATACCAGGTTGAACGATTCTTTCGAGATGCCAAGCTGCTTGAGATCGGGGAAGGAACTTCGGAAGTGCAACGAATGGTCATTGCACGCCAGATCGGTTGTTAAAGGGGATTGGTTCTATGTTCAAAAAGATTCTAATCGCCAACCGAGGCGAAATTGCGGCTCGAGTGATCCGCACTTGCAAAGCGCTGGGCATTGCCACCGTCAGCATCTACTCGAAAGTGGATAAGGAAGCTCCTCATGTCAAAATGGCAGATGAGGCCTACGAGGTCGGAAATCCCAAAGTAACAGATAGCTATTTAAAAATCGACAAGATTATAGAACTCGCCCAGCTTTCACAAGCGGACGCGATTCATCCCGGATATGGGCTTCTCTCGGAAAATGCGGAATTTGCACGTCGTTGCGAGGAAGCGGGTATTGTATTCATCGGCCCATCATCAGATGTCATTGCCCGCATGGGCAGTAAAATTGAAGCCCGAAACAGCATGGAACAGGCAGGCGTGCCTGTTGTTCCCGGCATTTCCTGTGCATTAGCAGATGCGGAAGAAGCAGCACAGGCAGCCGGCCGAATCGGTTATCCGGTTATGCTGAAAGCCTCAGCCGGTGGTGGCGGCATCGGCATGCAGATCGTGAATAACGAAGCGGAGATGAAGCAAGCATTTGAAGGGAACCAGAAGCGTGCCTCTAATTTCTTCGGAGATGGGGCCATGTATCTGGAGAAGGTTGTAGAAAATCCGCGGCATATCGAAATTCAGATTTTGGCTGACACCCAAGGCAATACCGTCTACTTATGGGAGCGGGAATGTTCGATACAACGGCGTCATCAAAAAGTCGTGGAAGAAGCTCCCTCACCCTATTTGGATGAACTCACACGAGAAAAAATGGGAGAAGCAGCGGTTAGAGCCGCTAAATCCATCGGATACCGAAACGCTGGAACCATCGAATTTTTAGTCGACGAGCATAAAAATTTCTACTTTCTTGAAATGAATACTCGTCTGCAGGTGGAGCATACGATCACAGAAGAGATTACCGGCTTGGACCTGGTTGCGGAGCAGCTGCGAATTGCGGCAGGACATTCCTTGAACTTCGGTCAATCTGATGTGAAACGCGAAGGCCATGCGATTGAAGTACGGATTTATGCGGAAGATCCGAAGACGTTCTTCCCATCTCCAGGAATCATTACGAAGTTCGCTATCCCTGAAGGAGACGGAATTCGCCATGAGCTGGCTGTACATGATGGTTCTGTCGTCACGCCCTTCTATGATCCGATGATTGCAAAGCTCATCGTCGCAGGGAAGGATCGCGATGAAGCGATTGAGCGGCTTCAACAGGCGCTGGCCGATTATCAGGTTGAAGGCATCAAGACCAACATTCCAATGCTGCAAGAAGTCATCGCGCATCCAGCATTCCGTTCAGGCGAGACAACAACAGGCTTTGTTGCGAAATATGTACTGGAGCAGACATAACTGTATCGGATAAGGCCTCGGCGAGTTACCGTAAGGCTATTCGTAAAAAAGGAGGTTATTCAGATGAGCAAAATCGTGGCGGTTATGGCGGGGAATGTATACAAGATTCTTGTCAAGCCTGGGGATCAAGTCGAGGCAGGGCAAAATGTAGTCGTGTTGGAATCGATGAAAATGGAGATCTCGATTACGTCTGGCACCGGAGGAACGGTAAACAAGGTCAACGTGAGCGAAGGCGACTTTGTTGATGAAGGAGATTTGTTGATCGAGCTTGATTAAACGGATGCTGGGGGTTGGGGGAGATGAACTGGCCGGCGAGAGTGACGATCAAAGAGGTTGGTCCAAGGGACGGACTGCAAAATGAGAAGGTTTTCGTTTCAACAGAAGATAAAATCGCTTGGATCAACCAATTGTCCCGTACCGGAATTACATCCTTAGAAATCACTTCATTTGTGAATCCGAAGTGGATTCCAGCACTGGCAGATGCCGCTGAAGTTGCCAAAGGGATTGAGCGAATGCCTGGCATTACGTATTCGGCACTCGTTCCGAATCGGCAGGGCCTAGAGCGAGCACTTGAGACCGATGTAGATGAGGTGGCCGTCTTTATGTCAGCCAGTGAGACCCACAATCAAAGAAATATCAACAAGTCAATAAACGCTACGTTTCCCATTCTATATGAAGTCGTGCAAGCAGCTCATTCCGCTGGGAAGCCAGTCCGCGGTTACGTGTCAACGGTTTTTGGTTGCCCCTATGAAGGGCCCATCTCTATCGACGAGGTCATCCGTGTATCGGAAACGTTGTTCGAAATGGGAATTGGCGAATTATCTCTAGGGGATACGATTGGCATTGCAAATCCGAAGCAGGTAGAAGATGTATTGGAAATGCTGCTCAAGCGTTTTGATGCCGAGAAACTGGCTCTGCATTTCCACGATACGCGTGGAACGGCGCTGGCTAATATTCTAGCGTCCATGAACATGGGGATCACAACATTCGATGCCTCTGTCGGAGGGTTGGGCGGTTGCCCGTATGCACCTGGAGCCTCCGGCAATGTCGCTTCAGAGGACTTGTTGTTCATGCTGGATTCAATGGGCATTCAGACGGGGATCAATCAGGAAAAGCTTCTCTCCGCGGCGCGTTATATTCAGGAGAAGATCGGAAGAACCTTGCCGAGCCGGAATCTTCAGGTCAGCAGCTCGAACGTATGAGCAGGTACATGATGTAGGAGAATGATTCGGTACTAGGAAGGAGGGGCGATCATGGAAAAAGCCGTACTGGTCTCCAATATGGGAAATGGAATTGTGCTCATCACGTTGAACCGGCCGGAAGCTGCCAATGCGTTATCCATCAAGATGCTCGAACAATTGCGTGATGCGGCAAATGCATGTAAATTGGATCGGGCTGTTCGCTGTATTATCATCACAGGCGCTGGAGAGAAAGCCTTTTGCGCAGGTGCTGATTTAAAAGAACGCGCAGGGATGGACATGAGCCAAGTACGTAGAACGGTATCTTTCATTCGAGAGACCATCAATGATGTAGAAGCCTTGCCCCAGCCGGTCATTGCCGCGGTAAACGGAGCCGCTATTGGCGGGGGAATGGAATTGGCCTTGGCCTGTGACATTCGGATTGCTTCCACAACAGCCGCATTCGCCCTTGCAGAGACTTCACTTGGAATTATTCCCGGCGCAGGAGGAACACAGCGGCTGCCGAGGCTGATCGGGAAGGGGCGGGCGAAGGAGCTCATTTTCACGGCAAGAAAAATCGACGCTGAAGAAGCAAGGAACATCGGACTGGCAGAGGCTGTGACACCGCCTGAATTCCTGATAGATAAGGCCTTGGAAATAGCAGGCCGTATTGTTCGAAATGCTCCTATCGCTGTGACTCAGGCCAAATTCGCCATCGATAAGGGATTGGAAGTGGAGCTGAACACTGGACTTGCGATTGAGCAGCATGCATATGAAGTCACAATTCCGACAAAGGATCGCTTGGAAGGACTGCAGGCGTTCAAAGATAAACGTCCTCCCATATTTAAGGGCGAGTAACAAGCATATCGCAGATAAGGAGGAATAGGGGATGTCCATCGAATTCAATCCGGAGGAGCTGCAGAAACGTGTTTCACGAATCCTCGAAGGAGGGGATCCGTCTTATCATCAAAAGAATGCGGAAAAAGGGAAGTTATTTGTTCGCGACCGACTAAAGCTACTGTTTGATCCGGGTTTCGAGCTGGAGGATGCGCTGTTCGCCAACTGCGCCGCAGAAGATCTTCCGGCGGATGGCGTCGTTACGGCAATTGGGAAAATGAACGGAAGAATCGTATGCGTAATGGCCAATGATTCTACGGTAAAAGCCGGATCGTGGGGATCGCGTACGGTAGAGAAGATCATTCGAATCCAAGAGACGGCTGAGAAAATGAGAGTGCCGTTAATTTACCTCGTGGATTCCGCAGGTGCCCGAATTACAGATCAGGTCGAGATGTTTCCTGGCAGACGCGGAGCGGGCCGAATTTTTTACAATCAGGTCAAGTTGTCGGGCAAAATTCCTCAAATTTGCCTGCTGTTTGGCCCTTCGGCTGCGGGTGGAGCCTACATTCCAGCATTTTGTGATATCGTGATTATGGTAGATGGAAATGCATCCATGTATCTCGGTTCCCCGCGGATGGCGGAGATGGTAATCGGAGAAAAGGTTACGCTAGAAGAGATGGGCGGTGCGCACATGCACTGTTCGATTTCAGGGTGTGGGGATGTGCTGGCGAAGAATGAAGAAGAAGCCATTTTGATGGCGCGGCAATATCTCTCTTACTTTCCCTCCCATTTTTCAGAACAACCGCCGGTTGCGAAACCAGTGGCACCACCATTCTTTGAGAAATCATTGGAAGAGCTCATCCCGACCAATCAGAATGCCCCGTTCAATATGGTTGATCTGATTGACCGTATTATCGACGAGGGATCATTTTTTGAGATGAAGAAGCTGTTTGCCGGTGAGCTTATTACAGGACTGGCACGAATGAATGGGAAACCGGTCGGGATCATTGCCAATCAGCCACGGGTGAAGGGTGGCGTGCTGTTCCTCGATTCAGCGGATAAGGCAGCCAGATTTATTACGCTTTGCGACGCATTTCATATCCCGCTTCTATTCCTTGCCGACGTCCCTGGTTTTATGATCGGCACAAAGGTGGAGCGGGCAGGAATTATCCGCCATGGGGCGAAAATGATTTCAGCGATGTCCGAAGCAACCGTGCCTAAAATTTCAGTAATCGTTCGCAAAGCGTACGGAGCGGGTCTTTACGCGATGGCTGGTCCAGCATTTGAACCGGATTGTTGCCTCGCACTGCCTACAGCTCAAATCGCGGTGATGGGGCCAGAAGCTGCAGTCAATGCCGTCTATGCCAATAAAATTGCTCAATTGCCTGAAAGCGAGAGGGCTGCTTTTATCGAACAAAAGCGTGAAGAATATAAGCAGGACATTGATATTTACCGACTGGCCTCCGAAATGATTATTGACGGAATTATTCCCGCCAATTCACTGCGTACCGAGTTAGTGAACCGTTTTGCGGCTTATTCATCAAAGGCTGTCGTCTTCTCAGAGCGCAAGCACCCGGTATATCCGGTTTAATCCATTGGCATATTTGAACAGCACTAAGCGTTTAACGGCGCGAAGTGCTGTTTTTGGCATGTTAGGCATATCATGATCTTGAGCCAAGGGATGAATGGTTTGGATACCACTTTGCCTGTAGGGGAAGGAGGAAGATCCGGATCACATGGATATTAAACAACTTCATTATTTTGCAGAAGTAGCCAAGCATAAAAATTTTACAAAAGCTTCGCAGGTGTTGTATGTTTCTCAGCCGTCCATCAGCAAGATGATCAAGAGTCTCGAGGATGAATTGGGCGTTATGTTGCTTGACCGTTCCGACAGGGAAGTTGTACTCACCGATACAGGAAGGCTGGTTAACGAGAAAGCTTTAAAAATTTTGCAGATGCTAGAGGATATATCTTCTTCCGTAAATGAGCTGGTTCACGTGCAAAGAGGAAAAGTGACAATGGGGATCATGCCTACAATTAGCGCATTGCTTTTCCCAAAAATCATTTCCGGATTCAAGAAGAGCTATCCCAAGATTGAGATTCAAATGGTAGAATACAGCGCGAAACAAGTAAAGATGCAGATGGAGCAAGGAAATATCGATTTTGGGGTCACGGTGCTGCCGGTGAACACGCAGCTGTATCGAACGGTTTCCTTGTTAACGGAAGAACTGGTTGTCATCGTGAGTAATCATCACTGGCTGGCTGGAAGGAAATCCGTCAGCTTGACCGAATTGCAGAATGAGCCCTTCATTCTGTTCACCAAGGAATTTGCCCTTCATGATGTAGTTGAGCAAGCATGCTTGCAGGCTGGGTTCGAACCCAAGGTGGCTCATTTGACCTCTCTATGGGATTTCTGCTGCGAGATGGTAGCTTCGCAACTAGGAATATCATTGATTCCCCGATCGATGGCGAACCGATTGCATCATCTTGCCATTCATGCCGTTACCGTGTCCCAACCGGAAATCGCTTGGGAGCTGGCTCTCATTTATCCTCGGGATAAATATCTTTCTTATGCATCCCGCGCGTTTATCTCCTATATCAAGGCCAATCCGCCGAATCAATCGGGATTATGACAGTGGCTGAAGAATTTGGATGAAGCGGAGTCCAAAACCTATTAAGGTTTTAGACTCTTTATTGGAGACTTCACCCAATCATCATTGGATCACGGTAAATAGTAAAGCGAAGGGAAGCATTTATTTCACTTTTTTGCAATTTTGTATGCCGAGAACTGCATTCGCCGGACAATAGCGGGTTGTGCCTGTAATGATAGGAGCCAATCCAATTAATCCCCACCATTTTCTGTAATAAAGTCCCGTAAAGATGATTGCAGCTCCAACTGATATTCGAATCGCTTGTTCCGTTTTTCCAACATTACAGTTCACGTACTTTACACCTCCATAAGCTACTGTCAATTTGCTCATACACCATTTAGAGTTGCCGCATAATTATGGTTTGAAATAGGGCACATTCTCATGCGTGGAATTGATTGGTTCGAGGCTGCCTATTTATGTAACAGGTTCATCGACACTCTCCTAATGTAATGCTTAGGGGAGTGTTTTATTTCACTCTTTCTACAAATGGGATATTCTTAGTAATTTAGGATTTCATATACAATAATAGAATCAACAAGAAAAGTCCTATAATTTGAAAATATTACTCTAAATAATCGAATTAGACTTAAAAATATTTTATTCATGTCATAAAAGTTATGAAGTTTCGTATTTATTCTTAATAAAAATATAAAAATTTCATACCAAATTACCGATAAAAAAATTAATGTAGTACATTAGTACTACAATTTTACATAAAGAGGGGTAATTGTATGAAGAAAAAATCAAACTATGTGAAAGGAAGGAAAGTACTCGTAAGTCTGTTAGTTAGTTTGCAAGTGTTCACTTTTGCGAGTATTTCCTCCGCTGCACCCAACGAATCCAATGATATTGATCTTGGAATCGCAGGCCTGAACTATAATCGTAATGAGGTTTTGGCAGTACAAGGGGATCAAATCAGTAGTTTTGTTCCCAAAGAAGGCATTCAGTCCAATGGTAAATTCATCGTGGTTGAACGGGACAAAAAATCACTTACAACGTCACCCGTAGATATTTCAATCATTGATTCGATCACGAATCGCACTTATCCAGGCGCAATACAGCTTGCAAATAAGGATTTTGCGGATAATCAGCCTAGTCTGGTTATGGCTGCGAGAAAGCCAATGGATATTAGCATTGATCTGCCTGGGTTGAAGAACGAGAACACAATTTCCGTTCAAAATCCAAATTACGGCAGCGTATCTAGTGCCATTGATCAGCTCGTATCGACTTGGGGCGAGAAGTATTCCAGCACGCATACACTCCCAGCTAGATTACAGTATGCTGAATCCATGGTTTATAGCCAAAATCAAATTTCCAGTGCACTGAATGTGAACGCTAAAGTGCTTAACGGAACGCTTGGAATCGACTTTAACGCGGTCGCAAACGGCGAGAAAAAAGTGATGGTTGCTGCTTATAAGCAAATCTTCTATACCGTAAGTGCAGGACTGCCCAACAATCCATCGGATCTGTTTGATGACAGTGTGTCATTTGCTGAGTTAGTACGTAAAGGGGTTAGCAATGAGACTCCGCCGTTGATGGTATCGAACGTTGCGTATGGCAGAACCATTTATGTGAAATTGGAGACGACCTCCAAGAGCAATGATGTACAAACGGCATTTAAATTATTGCTCAATAATCCTAGCATTCAGGCTAGCGGACAGTACAAAGATATTTATGAAAACAGTTCGTTTACTGCCGTTGTACTAGGTGGCGACGCGCAAACCCATAACCAAGTTGTCACGAAAGACTTCAATGTTATCCAAAGCGTAATCAAGGACAATGCAGAATTTAGCAGCAAGAATCCAGCTTACCCGATTTCATATACAAGCGTCTTCTTGAAAGACAATTCCATCGCTGCCGTTCACAACAATACCGAGTATATCGAGACGAAAACGACGGAATATACGAAGGGTAAAATTAAACTTGACCATAGTGGTGCATATGTAGCTCAGTTTGAAGTATATTGGGACGAGTTTTCATATGATGAAAATGGACAAGAAATCGTGACTCGTAAAAGTTGGGATGGAAATTGGCGCGATAGAACTGCTCATTTCTCAACAGAAATCCCACTTCCGCCTAATGCCAAGAACATCAGAATTTTTGCAAGAGAATGCACAGGTCTTGCTTGGGAATGGTGGAGAACAGTTGTTGATGAATATAACGTTCCGTTAGCTAGCGATATTAATGTTTCGATTTGGGGAACAACGTTATATCCGAAATCATCCATTACTCACTAATTAATATGAATATATGGACATCTCCTCATACATTTGGGGAGATGTTTTTTTGCTTTAGCATCTTTTCTTTATCCCCATTTATGATAGGATTTGCACTAATTACATCTGGAGTGAGAAAATTTACGGGGTTTATACAAAAATTCTTTGTACTATTTGTATACTATGATAAACTTGATCCCGAATACAAATTCAAGTACGCTTCAAGCGAGGGCATGCAAGTCCTATCGCACTAAGAAAGCAAGTATAGTTTAGGAGTGATGATAATGGCACGTGTTTTATTTATAAACGGGGGATCAGAGGGACATATCAATCCCACGATTGGAGTCGTACAGGAGCTTATCTCACGGGGAGAAGAGGTCGTATACTTCTGCATAGAAGCATTCCGGGAGCGATTGGAGAAGACTGGCGCTATCGTACGAACATTTGATGATCAGAAATTTATCAAAGCCTTTATTTCAGGTGGACGAAATTATGTACTTGAACGAATCAACGGCTTGCTGCTTACGGCAGATGTCGTCATACCAAGCGTACTTGAACAGATCAAGGGAGAGCAATTCGATTACATCATTCACGATTCTATGTTCGGTTGTGGACGAATCATAGCTCAAATGCTGAAACTGCCTGCAATCAATTCCTGTACTTCTTTTGTGCAATCAGAGGCATCCTTCGTAAGCTTGATGGAACAGTTCCATGCAAGTGTACCTGCAGAGATCGCGAAGCCTATCCATGATACATTTGTAAGCCTGACGGACAAGGTAAAGGAAACCTATCATGTGGAGATCCATTCTCCTTACGAAGTATTTTGTAATCCAGCACCACTTACCATCGTGTATACGACTAGGGAGTTCCAACCTGAAGGAGAAACATTTGATCATTCCTTTCAATTTGTTGGGCCATCCATCTCTTCACGGGTCAGCCAAACGGACTTCGACCTTACGGCAATCGAAGGAAGAAGCCTCATTTACATTTCACTCGGTACTGTCTTTAACCAAGCGATTGATTTCTATAAGCTCTGTATGGATGCTTTGGGAGACACGGAACATACGATTGTCATGTCGATCGGTGATAAAGTCCAAATTTCAGATTTAGGTGAGATCCCTGCAAACTTCATCGTTAATAACGTTGTGCCACAAACCGATCTATTGCCACACACGAAATTATTTATTACACATGGTGGCATGAATAGTGCTCATGAAGGTCTCTATTACGGAGTTCCGCTCATTGTTATCCCGCAAAGTGCCGATCAGCCAGTCATTGCCAAGCAAATCTCCAGAGTTGGAGCGGGTGTTACATTACGTATGGATGACTTGACTGCAGAGCAAATCCGCGAAGCCGCAGACCATGTGTTAAGCCACGCATCTTACAAGACAGCCGCTATAAACATGCAACAATCCTTCCGCGAATCGGGTGGGTATGTTCAAGCTGTTGATGAGATATTAGCATTTGCAAGTAATCATCTTAGATAAATATTGTAGAACTACATTCGCCGTGAACCCGCTCCTTCGAACATGTAGATTGATAGTTTTGATGATAGTTTTGATGATAGCTCATGATTGATTCCCTGGTATACCTGAATCAATCATGAGCATTTTTATATCCGTTTTTATTTGTAAAAGCCGACTTGAAACATGTGGTACCATTTCTGAGCCTTTATAGCCTGGTGCATATCCCTCTAAATAGGAAAGTGATTACCTGTATGCTCGATTATGAGACCGATGAATTTATGGATTGTGAGACGGTAATATTATGTAGGGGAAGCGCTTATTACAACATAAGATAGGAGATTTCACATATGGCTGAAAAAGGTTCCCCATCATCCTATATGCCGAGTGGCGGCAAAAGTTCATTAACATTCTGGTCGGCGATTGTATTCACTGGCATCTTTTCTGTGTGGGCGGTCGTTAATCCTGAAAATCTAACGAACACGTTATGGGGATGGGTGTATAAGTACCATGGCACCTTTAGCTGGTTTACGATGATGATTCCGCTTATTATTATCGGAATTTGCTTAATACTTGCCTTCAGTAGGCTTGGCAATGTCAAGCTAGGTAAGAAGGATGAGAAGCCTGAGTTTAGCACTTTCTCATGGTTAGGAATGCTGTTCACCGCAGGGATTGGTGTCGGTCTTGTAAACTTTGGTGTCGCTGAGCCGCTTGTTCACTATTTGCAAGCAGCTGGTGGCATCAGATCTGGGGCAGATGCGGTGGCCGCTGCTGAAAACGCGATGAAATATACGATGTTTATTTGGGGCTTGCCAGCATGGTCAATCTATACGATATCAGGGTTAGTGATTGGCTATTTTGCTTATTCCCGTGGCGCAAAGTTTCTGCCGGGGACACCGATTGCGGAAGGTTTTTCGGATAAAAAGTGGGGCAAGTCATTAGCTAACATCACCAATATTCTGGCAGCCGGTGCATCCGCGCTGACGATGGCAGCCTCGATTGGTCTTGGTGTATTCCAAGTTAAAAATGCAGTTTCTGCCGTTTTCGGCTATAACAATGAAGGCTTAGGGTATTCAGTTTTCATTTTACTGGCGATTTTCGCAATCTATACGTTGGCTGCCGTATTGCCAATCGGCAAAGGTATGAAAATTTTAGGTGATATCAACGTTGTTGTTGCGGTCGCTATATTGGTTTATGTATTTGCGTTAGGAAACTCACCGTTTCTAATGAACTTTATTTCACAAACGTTCAAAAATACATTCCTTGGCGTCGTGCCTACTAGTCTTGAGACCTTACCGTTTCTAAACAAAGGGTGGTTCTTCGATTGGCCGAATACGACTTTGATTTGGTGGATTTCGTGGACACCGTTCCTAGGAATATTTATTGCCCGCATCTCTAAAGGTCGTACGATTCGGCAAATTATTGTTGGGGGCGTATTAGCACCAGTGATGTTCCTCATTGTGTGGTTCAGCGTATTTGGTGGCACAGGCTTCCTCAATGCGATTGTTGGCGATGGCTCAATTATTCAATATATTCAGGATCATCCTGACGATGTATATCTATCGTTCATTATGGTTCTACAGCGGCTGCCGTTGTTCACACTCACCGGGATATTGTTTATCGTGTTGATTCTTGTGTTCCTGTCAACGACTGCGACAAGTTCGATGATCTCGCTGAGTATTATGACGAGTAATGGTCCAGAAAACGCGCCAATAGCACGTACGTTGATCTGGTCGGTCATAACCACGATGGTTGCCTTCGCCAACGTAGCTACAGGGACACTGAATGGGGTGCGGGCGATAGCTGTTTTCTTAGGTATCCCGTATATGTTTTTGTTCTTCATGGCGATCTCCGGATTAATTCGACAATTGCGTCATGACACGAGACGTGAAGAACGTCATGACACGATCCATGAAGGATATGTACATCCTCAACACAAGCTGCAGCAGGAACCGTAACTGCAGTTTAAAAAGAAAGGAGTTTACTTGAAATGGAGACTACGAAAGTTCCTTTGCCGCTGCCCGAATATGGAGTAGATCAAACATTAGCAAATAGCACACTCTTGGGGAATCTAGGATTGTTTGTGATAACTACTGCCTTTTTAGTTGTGCTCGGTTGGATGGTAAAGCTGGCACTCGAACCAAAGCATGAGACATGAGATTAGAGGAGACATCATGACCAATCATACGAACAAGTACACGACACAATTACGGCCTCTTCTCCAGAAACTGCCCGTACCGGCATTGCCGTCCACACTAGCGACTTTGCTGGAGTGGGTGGAACCGGTACTGACCGAGGAACAGCTGAACGAGTTCAAGCAAATTGTGCTGCGTTTTCAGCAAAATGAGGGACCGCAGTTGCAAGAGCAGTTAGAGCAGCATGCAGCAACTGGAGCGGATAGTTGGCTCGCTCCATGGTGGCTGCAAAGCTACTTAACGACAAGGGGCAACTTACAGAGCGAGACGAATATTGCGTTGACGATTCATCCTGATTACCACGCACATATGGGAGACAGAGCTCATAAGGCGGCAGTGTTGATTGAAGGGGCGGTAAACATCTATTTACAGCTTATTTCCGGTCGTTATCCAATGGAGCAGACGGCAAAGGGAGCGGCTGTGGATATGAGCTACTATCGGAATATTTTCAAGAGCTGCCGCTTGCCAGCTCACGGGGAAGATGAGTTTTATGTAGGTGCAGATACAGCGGAAAATAACTTCGTTGTTGTTATCCACAACTCACACTTCTACAAATTAATGGTTACGGATGATCGCGGGGCCGCTATTCCAGCGGTGCAATTAGAGGGCAACTTGCGATGTATCTTATCGCACAATGTACCCGTGGCAAATGTTGCTGTAGAAACTGCGACGGCTGCTAAGCGTGACCTGTCGGCGGATGTATATGAGCAGTTGCAGCAAAACCCGGTGAATGCCCAGCATTTGCGTACGATTCATGATGCAATATTTACGATTGGATTTTCAGACGATGCAGCTGATAGTACAGCGGAGCAGTTGCATCGTGCGTTATTAGGTTGGAGAAATCAATGGTTTGCGAAGACGATGCAGATGCTTATCGATGCTAACGGCGCAATCAGTTTTAATTTCGAGCATTCATCGATTGACGGTGTGCCCGTAATGAATGTGTTAAATCAACTGTTTACCAAACAAGACGGTAACCTGCGAGAAGAACCGATTTCGCAGCAAGAGGGTTCCAGTGAATTAGTTACAGAACTGAGCTGGGAACAAGATGAACGCGTGCAGTCGTTATTGGCGCAATGCAATGAACAGGCTCAAGCGGAGTATGATAACCATTACTTTGCCCACTTTAGTTTTGAACGTTTCGGTAAGTCTCTAATGAAACGTGGCAAAGTAAGTCCTGATGCCTTCTTCCATATTGCCTTAGCATTAGCCCAATATGAGTCAACAGGGCAATTACTGAGCGTATATGAGCCGGTAGCTATGCGCCATTATTATCAAGGAAGAACTGAATGTGCCCGATCCATAAGCACGGAGAAGAAGGCGTTCGTGGAAAGTTTTATGAATGAGTATAAGCTAGGCGAAGATGAACATTGGCAATCACGCCGGCAGCAGCTGATTGACAGCTTTCAGCGAGCGGCAGCGGCTCACACTGAGCGTATCAAAGCCTGCCAGCGTGGAGAAGGGATCGAGCGTCACTTGTTCGGACTAAATAAGATAAACCAGTTGACGCAGGATTCCCCGAATCAGTCCGATTACTTCTTCCAATCGCAAGGGTTGAAAACTTTGACTGCAGACTTTATTTCAACGACAAGCATACCTTATGAGATTATGGAATCATTTACTTTCGCGCCAGTAAATAGCGAAGGTTTCGGTCTGTACTACGGTATTCTGAATGAGCGGATTGTCCTTGATATCTCTGTCAAGAAAGCCAATAAAGAAGCAGCCAATCAATTGCTGCATAGTCTATGTACGAATTTAGAACGGTTGGCAGCTTTATTAGAATTAAGTTAGAAAGTATTATTCTTTAAGAGCGTAGCCGCCAGTTCCCATTCGTTGTGGCGTTGCCTATAATTGCTCTTTGGATTTTTCAATACGAGAAGGTTAATGTACTCGGTATGAACTTACCGAGTTCTTTTTTTGGTTGGCAGGCATTTATACTAAGAAACGACGCTAGATGACAAAATCAATAAATAAATGCAGCTGCATGGTTTGATAATGGGAAAAAATTCACATATAAATAGTGAATATATTGAAGTCGGTGGTTAATTGGATTGCCAAATAAATGAGGATTTGGATTAAAAGCGATCAAGGATACGATCTAATTTGGTGTCTGTAATACGTAATATCAAATAACATCTAAATCCAGAAATGCAACGTACGAATTTGACGCTGATACGAGCATATAAATTAGAAGAATCAAATGTACAAAGAAACGAATGAAAATAATTAACAAGGAACGAACCAAAAACAATTCTGTTATCAGCATGTAACAGTAAAAGTGAACAATTAAAGTGAAATATGCACTTAGTAATAACCAATAGATGATATGGTCAAATTAAAGGGATTAACAGCTGATTGAGGCCAATTTGGATAGACTCCTTTTAAACCCATACTACTGTTTCACAAAACCCGTATTTTGTACATATGTCTTAAACAAGTGGAAACCCCCTATATGACAGCTATTCTCCATGATGTATAACATTATTGGGCATGCTATTCCCTCCTTAAAAATATAAGTTGGCTTCATTAAAGGTTTGTAGCTATTTATAATTTCTTTTTTCTGCCGCGATTGCATTTCTACAATGTATATATCAAGTTGTTGGCTGATTCGTATCACTTCTTCGTCTGCAAAGCCATCTTTAATCTGTACAATCTCCGTAAGCTTCTTCCTAAGCTCATTAATTTTCTCCTCTAAAGAATCCATTACAGATCACCTCACGTACGCTATCTCAATCTTGTAATGTACGTTTCAGTAAAAACTGTATAAATAAACCACGGCAACATTTGTGTGAAAATGAAATAAGAACACCCGAAGGTGTTCTTATCATTAGATTTGATTCTTATCACTCGGATCTTTTGCCGGTGATCTTATCTATAATGAACATAAATGCACTGAACAAAAGGGACATAATCAACATGTCTAGTATAGTTACACCCGAGTCACTTTTTATGCCAAAGAACATAATAATCTGTAGAATCAGAGATATCACAAAAAGTGATATGTATCTAATGCTATTCATGCAACACCATTCCCTTCGTTGAGTAACTTTACTGACCTATGCAACGGATACTAAACCAAACCAAACTAGCAGCAAGTCCTACAGCTCCGCCTTTAATTGCATTTTTTCCGACGATTTTGATGATTTCAACGGCTAACTTATCCCACAATTTCTTTTCGATCATTTCCATCATTCCGCCAGTTAAAAAGCCGATCCCTGTAAAGTCAATAATTTGGTTAGCAACACAAGATCCCCATGAAGCTGTGGAGAATTCTCCAGCATCTGGATTAGGCACTCCCTCTAGCATATTTGCTGTTAGTTGCTCACCGTTTGCAAGCTTAACAAATGCCGAGATGGTTGCAACATTATCAAATCCGAACTTCTGAGCTATTTTTCCCTCATTCAATACATACTTACCGTCTTTTTTCACAGATGCCTCTTCAAAAATGAATTTCAGGTCAGATGCTACTTGAGCTGATTCAGCCTCACGTACATCAGAATCTTTCACAGTTCCCATCATGCTGCCAATTTGTGACCCCACTTGCCGATCTGATGCTGCAAAAGCCATCGGTGCAAACATCGAAAATGCCATACTCACACTTAATAACGTTCCGATCCATTTTTTCTTCAAGCAACTCGCCTCCATATATTATTGGAGAAGATTACTCTTTATACATGGGAAGGACTCCGTATCAAGATAAACTATATGCGCAACTGTATGTAATGATACATCATCTATTTCTAAGGTGATTTAAAGAGCACCCTCACATAGCGAGTATATAATATGTTGCATAAATTCCATATTTTAGTCGTCCATGAAACAAAAAGTAAACTAAAAGGTGATTTTGGCATGTTTAACTATTTCACCAAGGGAAAACTCCCCCCTGATTGTTTCCTGATGAAGCTGTTATTGTCAAGATCACGATGGCATATAAAAGAGTAGCGGATGTACATCTTCTTTATGAACTGTTTCATGCTGAATCCCCCGTTACTTGAGCATTGTGAGTAAAATATGCGCTTAACTTTTCAATTGTTGACTTTTGCATAGGAATATTTTTTTCTAAATGAATATGCATGACCATATTCAAGCATTTTTTCTCTTCAACCGTATCGTTAACTTTAGAATAGTGCAGTGCCCCTTCTAAAAAGAGATTAATACATGTTTCATATTCACCAACGGCTAAATAATATTCCCCTTTGATTTGAAGATAATCAGCGTATCTGGAACAGATTAAAGGGTTGCTCTTGTCAATAACGGATTGATCTATATTGCTAGTACACAGTAGGTTATTAGCGCTTTCGAGGTCATTTCGTTGTAAAAATAAGCGAAGAAGTTGATTGGTGGCAAGGATGACAGAATCATTACTACAGGACTTTAAAAATGAACGGAGCTGTTCAATAGATTTTTCGATCTCCCCTTTCTTTGTATTTAATAATGCCTCCATAAGAATAACATTTTCTCGGGTGTAAGGATAGTCGAATTGTTTATACTGTATAGCATATCGTTCAGTCTGCTTATAATCTCCAAGACAATAATACGAATTTCTAAGGATGCCAATTGCATGTACTCTATAGGAACTTAATCCATTATCTTCTGTAATAATCTTCTTACATTGTTCAATGCTTTCGTTATAAAGTCTCAAATTATAAGCATGAATCCCTAACTTGTAGTATAGCTCAATCCGATATTGTTGTGGCAAAAATTTGATGTAATTTAAAATGTATTTCCCATTGTAATATGTTTCCTTCATTCGCATGAAGTCATTTCTTTCAATCAGGTACTGCTGATACAAACCTTTTGCAATATAGGGCATTATTCCATGTGAGCGTGAGTAGTCAATGATGAGGTTATACAGTGACAATTTGATGGAGGTATCTTCAATGGAGTCGATTTGTTGATATAGCTTCTCGGTTAAGTCAATGCTGTCTTCGTTTGGAGATTCAAGGTATTTGTTCGCAACTTTCCTGATTAGTTCGGTGCTGCTCCTTCGCTGGATCGTCGCTTGCAGGATATCGAACAACAAGTCTGATCTTTTTTCATTTTCGACGTAATAATCAACCAACGTTTCAAAAGGGATATCCAATGTTGTTGCCAACGGATATGCGGTCGAAAATTCTGGTCGTTTTACTTCGCCGTTCTCGATTCTTGATATCGTACCTTTGTTGATCCCTGACAGTTTTGATAACTGAGTCAATCTGATATTCGATGCACATCTAGTGTCACGAATTAGTTCTCCAATTGTTTTAATGATCGTCGTGTCCAATATCAACCCTCCTTATTTTGATTTAATTACCTATATTTTACCATATATTGAACGGTATGTACATTGTTAGAGCAAACCGTGGGCCGTTATGAAAAGAAGTTCCTTCCTTTATTCAGAAGGAACTTCTAGCTTTATTGGAATTTTTCAAACTCATTCCTTAGCCAAAGATGATTATGAACAACTATATATTGTTCTGAGTTAATCAAAAGATCGACGAGCTCGCGTTTGGAAAGCTTCATATACCGCCTTCTAACGCGATCAATGTCTCTATCTGGACAAATATCCTTGAATGTATGATTCTGCTCTTCTATAGCCATTTGTGAAGCCCTACGAGGCATTCTGTTCTTGGAAGTGCAGTACTCAGCAAAGTATGCTTGCAACTTTGCTTTCTTGTAGATACTCTAAATTCTACATCAGGGATCGTGTTTGATGTATACGACTCTTTAAGCATTTGCAGTATTTCGGTCATAAATTTAAAGACATCTTCAGGCATATAAAAATTCTCGGGTTCTTCCCTTCCCTTCGGAATAAGCCGAAATAAGAAATTCTTTTTTGGAGGATTAACATTCTTATCTTCCGTTACTATACAACATTCTCTATCGTAACTAATTTGCAAGAGTTCATTCATTCTAGCTCCAGACGAAGTAATAATATCAAGTGCGAACTTTGCAAACATACAGGCTACATAATTACTTGTGTAGTTTGTATACCAATGCAATCCTGAGGAGCCCCACGTTGTAATCGTGACATTACCAGAGGGAACACCTGTAATGGAAGCAAAGGATCTACAGCGTGCAGAGCCCGATTGGTGGGTTGTCAATCAAAGCGAGCAAGATATAAAGACTACAAAACATGTCTTACAAAACCGTGCTCTTCCAGAAAATAATTTGTAAACTAACTAGTGACCCGCTCCTCCATGTATTGTCAGAAAAAATCTCCTAGTTTGTAGGCTCTTTTTTACTTTATATTTGATTTTTAATCATGTGATTAAGTAAATCATATATAAAATAATCTTCATTAAATCCTGTTTTCTCAATTTGATTAATCGTTTGTATAAAGTCCGTCAACCATTCCATTTTGAAGAATAATCACAAATTGCTTGTTACTTCTGTGGGTGCTATTTAATTTGAAGTTGTATAGTAATCTAGAGATATCCCAAGAGTTAACACATTCATTAATTCTTTATCGGGAATAACACCTAAAAACATCCTCAGGCATTACTTCACCGCAAGATGACTCACGGAATGCAATTCTATCAATAGCTTAATGTTTTTAAAACTTATCTTTTATCTTTATTGATATGTTTCCCACATAGCTTAATTTGTTTATAACAATTGCCTATCGAGCATGACAAAACTTGTAATGAAGCTGGTTTAACAACGTAATCAGTATTAATCGGTAATGTCCTCATGTTCTTGTCATCCGACAATGTTACCCATTTTTAGTTGTAAAAAAATCAGATAGGATGTTACACATTTTATCTGATTTCATGCAGTTGGATAACAAGGACTTAAAGACCCTTCATTCTCTAATGAAGATGCTAACTAAATATTAGGAATCCAAATATAATAGTCAGCACCACAATAGCTGTCAATGAGGATACTTTCGCAAAGCGAATTGCCGAATTAGATATTTCAGGTTCTTCTTTATACATTCATCGTTTCCCCCATAATAAACTATCCTCAGGACAAAAATATGTCCATATTAATACTCCATACATAGGAATCATAAAAACAAAAAACACAAAAATTCCAGCTATCATCTTTTCCACTACATCACGCTCCCTCTACATACCCCAATAATGGATTGGACAATTCTTATGGCCTCCAATAAGAGGGGTGGGAAATTAGGCAGGGCCTAATGGATGGGTGGGTTCCTCCATATACAACCGTGATGAAGTAGCAAAGCTTGATCTCCTCATGCATAAAGGTTAACGCGTTCGGTTGTTTACAGATCGCGATTTTGGATAGTATGATAGTGATATTGCACATGATAAGCCATTGATTGCGCAGCTACCAAATTAGGAATGGGGAGAAGTCCAAAATGCCGACGATTCAAATTGAAGGAAGAGGCTCCTATGAAGTTGCAGAAGGTACTAAACTTGTGCTTGCCCTGGTGGATAACGGGGTAGACATATTGCACCGCTGCGGCGGCAAGGCCAAATGCACGACGTGCCGGGTCGAAGTGGTGGATGGAGACGCCGGTCCGGTTGGTGAAGCGGAAGCCGCTCTTCTGCAGGCCAAAGGCATTGCGGAATCAAACATCCGCTTATCGTGCCAGATTCAAGTACATAACGATCTTACTGTAAAACCGGTGATGACGGTATCGTCATCCGGCCTGGAGCCAGGCAATCGTCCGCAAGACTAACCGATCGCAACCGGCTTCCTGATTTTTTACCATGTTGATCAAACTAAACGATCATTCTTCGCCCGTACAGCTGCTAATGTAGATTTGATCGTAATGTGATTTCTCCAATAGCAGCTGTTTTTGTTTTGGTCAGAATACTAACCAATAGATCATAAGCGTGATTCACAAAATCATCTGTTAATTCGTTTATTATTTTCACCGCGATATTGCTCGAGTTCATCACTATTGAAAATAACAAATCTATTCTTCCCCAGTTCAAACCCTTGTTCAATATCATGTGTACAGTTTCTACTTTGAGGAGAGAATTATTGTATGGCATCGCCTCTTTATTTAAATAACGGGCACGTCAATGTAATAAAATTTATTAAATATACTGTTCTAAATTACAAGAGAAAACCGTCGGCCGTTTATGAAAAAGAAGTTCCTTCAGAATAAAGAAGGAACTTCTAGCTATATTGTAAAACTCATTCTTTGTCCAAAGATGATTATGAACAGCTAAATATTGTTCCGAGTTAATCAGAAGATCGACGAGCTCGCGTTTGGAATACTTCATATACCGCCTTCTAACGCAATCAACGTCTCGATCCGGACGAATCCTTGAATGTATGATTCTGCTCTTTCTAGAGCCATTTGTGAAGCCCTACGTGGCATTTAGTTCTTGGACGTACAGTACTCAGCAAAGATATACGCTAAATCGATCCTGTGCCTCTTCCTTGCATCATTGAGTTTTTCTGCATCATTCCCTGAGAGTTAGAATTTGCCCCTCTCTGATGACAATTGTTGTACATTTGTTCCAATTCTGAATCATTTAAATTTGGATGCATTTCTTTCATGAAAGGAAGCATGTCTTTAATGGTACCTGGATTCACATCTGCCGCATAGACAGCAGATCCGATTCCAAGAGTCAGAACAGTTGCACCAACTATCGCTATGAACTTGTTTTTCATGTTGTCACCTCCTGATGAATTACTTAAATCATACTCTTCAAATATGTTGAAACTGTGTAGATTGTTATGGATCCAAAAAGCGACTCCTCATTGAAGTCACTTTCTATTTCGTTTATGCTTTTTTAATCGAATTTTTCGGTATATGAGATAAATGACAAAACCTAAAACAACTATCCCTATGCATGTCGTCCGTTTGAAATAAGCTATTCTACTTATGAAAGTATCTCCTTGATAATACATAGCCGAAACGGTTAAACACACCAGGCCAATCGTCACAAAGAATGCGGCGATCAACCAGTCGACTTTTTTCATATCGACTCCTCCTGTATCGTCGGGAGGGCAAACTGAACCGTAAAACAAGTACCATTCCCCATCTTACTGGTAACCTGAATGTTTCCTCCCTGCAGCTCCACTAATTTCTTTACAATGGATAGTCCGAGTCCCGTACCGCCAGTTTGTCGTGATCTGGACTTCTCTGCTCGATAGAAACGTTCAAAAATGTACGGAAGCTCCTCCTCTGGAATGCCAATGCCTGAATCCTCTATGGAAACAGAGACCGTATCATGAGTGTGACTCGTATGGATTCGAATCGTACCCTGTTCTGTATAACGTATCGCATTTTCCAATAGATTGATCATGATCTGTTCCATTCGCATTCCATCCCCGCGGATTAGCGGAATTGAATCCGTCAGATGAACGCTAAGTGCTATCCCTTTCTCCTTTGCTTTTAAAGTCACCCTATTAACGGCCTGATTTATAATGTCATTTATATCGACCCATTCGATGACAAGACTGACCTTACCTTCTTCCATCTTCGAAAGTTCAAACAGATCGTCAACCAGATGCTGGAGGCGAACGCCTTCCTGATAAATGATGTCTAGATAACTGTCCTTCTCTTCTTCTGTCTGATACAAATGGTTTTTCAGCACACTGGCATATCCTTTAAGGTGCGTGATCGGAGTTCGGAGTTCATGAGATATATTAGCGAAAAACTCTTGCCGTGTATCTCGATATCGCTGTAAGTCGGTTGCTAAATTATTGATCGCCTCCGCCAAATCGCCAATTTCATCTTTTCGTTGAATATCTAATCGGTTTTCTAACTCTCCAACGGCAATTTTCTTTGTCGCTTGCTGCATAAGAATTAGGGGCCGAGAAAAGAGGTGTGCCATAATCCACGTTATTCCGATTGCAAGTAAAAAGGCTCCTACTCCTGAAAGGAGCAGCAGATTTTGCACAGCAGCAAGAGACTTATCCATACTTAGGGTGGAGGCCATTACATAAATTGCTGAAGATACTTGATTATCGCGATAGATCGGTTGTCCAATCACCACATAACGATTGCCTAATGGATCTTGGTGTTCTAAGTTAATGGAATTTCCAGAGAAGATCTTCTTAATATCTTCTGGATGGATAAACGATCGGTCTGAAGCACTGTGTTCACCTGTATGAAGCGTTATCTCGCCTTTAGAGTTGATATAAAACATACTCACATTTGAAAAATCAGCGAAGGTCATAATCATTTCCTCTGAGGAAGACTCCGTTGTTTCTGCCATCGAGATGAAATGAGAGGTCATCTCTGCGACCTCCGTTCTCATTTCCGAATGATAAAAGTTAGAGAACATCTGATAGATACTTACACCCAGAAAGGAGATGACGATAAAGAATACCGAAATGATGATTAAACCAAGTTTCACCCCAATTCTATTGTTCCTCATCTCGTTACTCCTTGGGCTGTAAATTTATATCCTACCCCCCACACGGTTTCAATGGGATTATAGCCAAGACCTGCGCGTTGTAGTTTTTCTCGGATATTTTTTATATGGGTATCAACAGCACGAGTGTCACCGGTATATTCATAACCCCATAATCGTTCAACTAACTCTTCTCGTGAAAAAGACCGCTGCGTATTTTTCGCTAGATAAAGGAACAAATCAAACTCTTTGGGCGTAAAATCAATACTTTTTTCATGAATATGAACTTCGCGAGCTTCTGCGTTTATTTTCAGATTGTGAAATTCCATGATCGTATGCTGAAACTTCTGCGATTGGTTGATCATAGAACGCCTTAACAAGGAACATACACGCGCTACTAACTCTTCGGGTTCAAAAGGCTTTGTTAAGTAATCATCAGCTCCAATGCCTAGTCCATGTACTTTGTCCTTTGTATCAGAGCGAGCCGTGAGCATGAGGATAGGTATTGTTTCGGTTTCACGTATTGCTTTACAAACCTCCCAACCCTCCATTCCTGGCATCATGACATCCAAAATGACAAGATCAAATGCACTCTGCTTCATGATGGACAACGCCTCGTAACCAGATGAAGCTTCCTTAACCTCAAAGCCTTCCTTTAAGAGAAAAATGCGCAGCAAATTACGCATATTCCATTCGTCATCGACTACAAGTACCCGAATTTTTGACATATTGCTCACCCGCTTCTTCAATCCTAATTCAAATGTCAACTTTTTATGATCTTTCAAAAAATCAATTTCCATCTACATTTGTCCATTGCTCGTCATTTGAAGACTGCCCCGACTGATTTCCATTATAAATAAGAATAACATAGGCAGCGGCATCAACGGACACATGAGTGTTATTCATCATCGCTTAAGGTGTTAGTCCCCTTATGATTGCAATGTCTGTGTGCAT
This sequence comes from Paenibacillus sp. NAIST15-1, assembly GCF_001894745.1. Taxonomy (GTDB): domain Bacteria; phylum Bacillota; class Bacilli; order Paenibacillales; family Paenibacillaceae; genus Paenibacillus_B; species Paenibacillus_B suaedae. The sequence continues at coordinate 135,932 of NZ_BBYF01000005.1, read as the reverse complement.
GAACTTTATATCTGGATTTTAGATCCTGTTTGTGTTGAAACCATGTTGAAATCATGGAGTATAAATAACAAGTCGAGAATTTTCTCAACCGCTTTACGGTTCTTTCCCTTGTATGGATAGTCAACTCATTCCCATAAGGATTCAAGAGTTGCACCATTTCTTGCATTTCACGGATACAGGTAAGTGCCATCTCCTTCAACGTGCCACGGGAGCCCCAAGAATCATGTAAAATCGCTTCTATGCCTTCTGCGATCATCTGATCATGATTGAGATCCGCCATCTTCTGGTCTTCCATACCGAAAGGTTCATCTTCTTTGAGTAGCATTGTATTTGTAATTAAATGAAACAAACATTTTGGAATTTAAATGTAGTGAAAAGTGCATAAAAACCTGTTTAGAAAGGAATAAGAGAATGATAAGCTTTGAAACTATGATAGAAACTGCAAAATCAGTTCTTGCTGAAGAATTGCCTTTGCAAAACTCAGAAATGCCACCACAGGCGACAGTACTACTTACTGACCATGGCAATGTACATGTAGCTATCTGTCGTGACGTGTTCGGTTCCGACTGTGGTTATGTAAACTTAATAAATACGCTTAAAAACAAAGGAGAGTCTAGAGTTCTCCAAATGGTCACAATGTGGAAGAACGGTACTGTTGACTCTCCTAGTATGAACTTAATAAAATCAATTTATGAAATGAACAAGGAAAATCTAGAGACCGAAGTCATGTTATTTGGTAAAAAACATGATGACCCAGAAGAGCTACCACTCAGAAATTTTATTAGTAAACTGAAATACATGATTATTTATTGAATGAATGCAATTTTAACTCCTAATCTATTATTTATGTTTTACCAATGAATCCATTTTTCTCAGCAAACCTGTTCATCAATTATGCATACATAATAAAGGCTATTGAAATTGAATGTTGGGTATATATCCACCTTTAAATGTACAAAAAATTGTTGCTTAAATGATTGGTCATAATTGTTGATTTATTGTATTGCTACTCCTCATGCAAGTACCAATTCTGTTGCGTTCATGTAGTAAGAATATTACTCATAAAGTACATGTAGTCGATCGAGCGAGGATATGAAATGACTTCAAAGCTATGTATCATTTATCTTTAAAAGGGCTCCCTAACGGGTGCCCTAAATTCTCGTCGTATCTCTGGGGTTATTGCACGAGTTTGCCTTGTTTGGTTTCTACATTACGAGAAACCCTTTTAGCAGTGGTCATCGTGTTCTCTTCAGCGAATTCGGTATTGAACTTCTCATTCGGAGTTTTATAACCTGAAGAAGCTGCTGTTTTATTTTTATTATTTCCCACAGATTTCACCTCCTTTTGCATATCACGAAAGAAACATCTTCTTCCGTTTTTGCGGGCCTTTCATCACGCACCCTCCTTATTATGCAATCAGGCAAGGTAACATATGCGATTTATCCCCTACGTAATAACCTAAACTTAGGCATCTCGTTGACGGTAAAATACAAATACAAAAGCTGCTGTAATCTTCGCATGGGTTGTCAAAGACATTCATGGCAGCTGAATTGGTATGCACGATTTCATGTGAATTTCCTTGGGCTAAATACTTTCAGATGTAAAAGATATCATGGATAAATGTGACTAAAGAAATATATTATTCCGAGATTTCCCTCATTCTATATGGAGTAATATGAAATCTTCCAATGCTTCTCAATACAGAACACATCTAAAAAAATGGTGGGCTCATCTAAATTCAGTATAAAGTGTCCATTCGCTTGAGTTATTTTATCCGCCTTTTTCATTTTTTCTTCCTCAGCTTTTGTGAGCCGGGACTTTTCTTTGATATATTTGTCATGCTGTTCTTGCTGCTGCTTTCGCTGAAGCTCTTTTTGGACAACAATTAACTCCCTACTTTCCCAAACAGCAAGTCGAGAATTTTCTCATCCGCTTTACGGTTCTTTCCCTTGTATGGATAGCAGTGGATATGAATGGCGGGATTAAAGTTGATCTCAATAATACTGTAGTTGGAATCAGATGCTTCAGATGTAATATCATCAATCATCATGTCCACCCCACAGAACGTTGCACCTGCAGCCTTCGCTGATTCAATGGCTAATGTCATATAGCTCTCCGGGATTTCATCGGTAAAGTCAAGACTGTCTCCCCCAGTACTGATATTGGAGTTTTCCCGTAAATAGACAACTTGTCCTAAAGAAGGGATCCCGCTCCATTGATGATTATGATTGTTTAAGAACATGGTTTCTGCTTCACCTAGCTGAATCTTCTCTAAAGGCGTCTTATAACCGCGACCCCGAAGCGGATCTTTATTCTTTTCATGTACGAGCTGCTCAATCGTGTGAACTCCATCGCCCACGACATTGGCTGGTACGCGATGCAATACCCCTACAACCTCATCGCCCATGACCAGGAATCGATACTCTTTACCCGTCATGAATTCTTCAAGCAGAACGGTCTGATCATGCTTAAACGCCATTTCAAATGCTTTTTGATAGTCTTCCTTAGAGAACTCACGATTAAAGATGGTGATACCCAACCCAAAGTTGGTGGACTTCGGTTTAATGACGATAGCTTTGTCCCGGTACATCTCATAGGCAGCCAACGCCTCTTCCTGACTACGGAAGGCGTCCCCATTCGGTACTCGAATACCACGCTCTTTAAGAACTTCTTTCGTCACAATTTTATTTTCCATGATCAATACCGTACTGTAGGAATCAAGCGACGTCTTGGTAGCCTGCTTTACATATTCCTTATGATCTCCCTTAGTAAACAGGACGAAGTTCTCTTCTCGGTCAATTAATTTGAACGTAATCCCACGTTTCACGGCTGCCTTTAGAAGCAATTGAGTTGATAATTCTAAATCTTCATATCCAACAAAGCGGTACCCGCTTTTTTTGCTCTCCTCGGCGTACGCTTTAGCTTTAGCTAGGTGATATTTCATAAAAGTGGATTTCTGAATACCCGACTTAATCCTGTAGGCAAAGCTCAACTCGGGATCAAGGATTTTTTGCATCTCCCCATCAAGGATTTGGATCAACTCTTCCCCGTCAGGATTCAAGAACCGCACCATTTCTTGCATCTCACGGATACAAGCAAGTGCCATCTCCTTCATCGTACCAAGGGAGCTCTTTGAATCATGTAGGATCCCTTCCAGGCCTTCCATGATCACCTGATCATGATTGAGTTCCGCCATCTTCTGATCTTCCGCACCAAAAGGCTCATCTCCTTTGAGCAGCATAAAGAGAATAAATAGATGGACAAAATGCATCTTATTTTTACTGATCCCAATCTTATGAAGCGGGTTGAGATCAATCAAGCGCAGCTCTAAGTAAGCCACACCATCTTCTAAAAGTTCTTGCAATGGATTCAATCCTTTGGCTGTTTTCAAGCGAACGGGGCTGTAAAATTCCTTCGCATTCAGTAATTCGTCCTGCTGAATTAATGTGTTCAAATCCCGTACGTAGTCATGTGCCGAATCAAAGGATACATAGAGCGGTTTTTCATTCCGATAGCCACATACACTATTTCGCAGCGAATTCATATTCGCGAAGTAGTGGCTCTTGTTATCATCTGAATGGCTTAATGACACACACTTTTGCATGTAAGTTTTATCAAAGACTGGACTTGCCCCTGTTAAATAAATGAGCAACCAACGGTACCGAAGCAGGTTGCGTGTGATCTTAAAGTAAATTGCATCCTTAAAGTCCTTGTAGGTTTCACCTTGCCCTATTGTTTCATGTAACTTTTGTAAAAATCGTTCATCAAACGAGAAATTATAATGGATTCCACTCAGCAGTTGTCTTTTACGGCCATATTTATCTGCTAATTCATGACGGTACTCATCCGCGATTGGATCATTCATCTTGGCAATAGGAATCTCTTTTTCATCGGGTAAGATTGGAGGATTACTGCTTGGCCACAAGTACTCTCCATCAAGCTCTAAAGACACAATATCCTGGAGGGCTTCCATGAACCCATATGTCTCTTCAATCGAGTCAAAAGATGGGGTTATCATCTCGATCTGACTCTCGGAAAAGTCGGTTTGGATATAGGGATTCTCTGTCTTACTCCCAAACGACTTAGGATGTGGGGTTAGCGCCAATTTACCCTCATGATCAACCCTAACATTCTCTTTCTCTAGGCCAAATTGACCTCGAAACAAATCCTTATTTAACGAATTGTCGATGATTTGTTGTATGATTCCACGATGTAACAAATTCACATGTTGAACCTTCCTTCTTATTATGTTAAACCACGGTGTGTGGAATTTTCATTTTACGTAGCGACCTCCTAAACCAGAAGACCAAAACGATTCCCTTGAACACACTGCTTAAAGCAATAGACATCCACACCCCATTCAAGCCGAATGGTTCGGATAGAATCAGAGCTAGTGGTATTCGTAATGCTGTAAAGGTAATGCTGAAAATCGGTGGGATATGGGTTTTCCCGATTCCATTAAAGGCACCTACCGTCATAAGCTCCATACACATAAACAGTTGGGAATAACCAAGGATTCGCATATAATCCGTCCCTAGCGCTAAACTCGCCTCATCAGATAAAAAAACAGAGAAGAGCTGCCCAGGAAAGAGAATAAAGATGATCGATATAAAGATGCCGAATCCCGACGTCAACAGCAAAGCTTTTTGGTATCCTTGCCGGATACGATCTATTCGACCCGCTCCATAATTTTGTCCAAAGAAAGCAGCAATAGCGCCTTGCAGCCCACCTATGGTCATGTAGGAGATTGATTCAATCTGAATACCGACTTTTTGAACCGCAATGGCATCCGCACCAAAGCGTACTATGATCTTCGCGATGATGATGGAAATCAACGTGAAGGTCACCCTTTGAATCGTGATCGGGAGCCCCATGCGGATGACTTCTTTCATGAGATGGCTATTCCATGCTGATGACTTGGTAATCATCCCAGAATGTCTGGTTTGAATGATAAATAATACCGTCACAAGAAGGTTTGCCAACAAAGTCGCAATAGCTGCCCCTACAACGCCCAACCCTTCAAAACGTCCTATGCCAAAAATCAGAAAAGGATCGAGAATGATATTAAGAATAAGACCAACCGTGAAGATATGAAACGGCTGCTTGCTGTTCCCCATCGCGTTCAATATGGTCGCGAACAACATATTTACGACGGAAAAGACAGTACCCAAGATGGAGATCAATAAGAACTGCTTCGCCATCAACTTCACTTCACCACTACCTAAATCGAAGAACCCAATAAGCTGATCCTTTGTCAAAAAGACGAATGCCATATAAAGAAGGCCTAGCAAGACAGACATGATAAATCCATTTTTGATATAGGTCTTAGCTTTATCACCCTCGCCTGCCCCCATACAATGGGACACCTTTATTCCCGTTCCGATCGTAACCATCGTAGCCAAAGCGATCGCTAGATTAATAAAGAAGCTCGCCGTCCCAATTGCTGCAACGGGACCGCTTCCTAGCCGGCCAACCCACATCATATCGACAAGTCCATAAGTCGTGGAGATGAAGTTGGTTGCTATGATCGGAAGGGATAGTTTCATCAAAGTCGGCATAATCTTGCCTTTGGTTAAATCAGTTGTGCCTTTCATGCTGTACTCCTTTATGCCCTAAGTAAAAACCGACCATAAGGGTCGGTTCAAAGCGTTGATTATTTTCCTTCTGCCAGGAAATACTCGATTCTAGCTTTAATTGCATCGCGCACCTCACAGAATTGAGCTATGAGTTCTTACTTATTTAGTGCAGGCTCGAAATACTTCTGCTTGATCCAAAGCGACACATTTACAAGCCCAATCAATACAGGTACTTCAACGAGTGGTCCAATTACCGCGGCGAATGCAACTCCTGAATCCAGACCGAACACACCAATTGCTACGGCTATCGCTAGTTCAAAGTTATTGCTTGCAGCCGTGAAAGATAAAGATGAAGCCACCGGATAGGAGGTTCCTGACTTTTTCGATAAGAAGAAGGATACTAAGAACATCACGACAAAGTATATGATCATTGGAATCGCAATACGCACTACATCAAGCGGGAGCTTGACAATCAATTCTGCTTTAAGCGTGAACATCAAGACAATCGTAAATAATAATGCAATTAGGGCAAGAGGACTAATCTTCGGAATCAACACTTGTTCATACCACTGTTGACCCTTCAGCTTGATCCCAATCACGCGTGTCAGTAACCCTGCTGCAAACGGAATTCCCAAATAAATCAGCACGCTCTCTGCAATCTGTCCCATGGAGACATCAACAACAGCGCCCTCAACCCCAAACCAGCCTGGTAGCACCGTAATAAACACATACGTAAAAACGGAATAAAACAGGATCTGAAAGATCGAGTTAAATGCAACAAGGCCCGCTGTGTATTCAGGATCTCCCTTAGCTAGATCACTCCATATCAAGACCATCGCAATACATCTTGCAAGCCCAATCATGATTAGCCCGATCATGTATTCAGGCATATCAGTTAGAAACAAAATGGCTAAGAAGAACATCAGAATCGGACCGATAATCCAGTTCTGTACTAAGGACAGAAGGAGCACCTTCCAATCTTTAAACACCCGTCCAAGCTTTTCATACTTCACTTTTGCAAGCGGCGGATACATCATCACAATCAGACCTATAGCAAGCGGTACCGAAGTCGTTCCAATTTGCATACTAGAAAGCACATCAGAGAAATTAGGCACCAGATACCCTAACCCTAATCCAATGGCCATTGCCCCAAAGATCCAAAAAGTGAGATAGCGATCCAGAAAAGAGAGTCTCTTGGTGTTATCTTGACTCATGACATCCACACTCCTTATTCACACATCATCGCGTTGATTTTTTCTTGCTCTTCTTCCCCTACCTTCGGCAAATATTCAATTGCTTCTTTTAAATGAGGTTTATCCTCAATCGAAAGAGAGTAATAAATCCACTGTCCTCTTCGTTCTTCTACCACTAAACCAGCGTCCTTTAATTTACGAAGATGCTGGCTAATATTCGGTTGAGTCGATTGCAATAGCTCAACTAAATGACATACGCACATTTGTTGTTGGGATAAAAGTGAGACAATTTTTAGTCGAGTTTTATCACCTAACAACTTAAATTGCTCCGCCATTTCCTCTATTGAGATCATCATGTTTCGGTGCACCTCCCTGATTTCAAGCTTATTATATAATCATCCACTTATATAAGCAACTGATTATTTAATGCGACGGAAACTGTTGAAAATATAAGTACATAATTATATAATTACTCACGTATTCGAGAATATCACACTCAAGGAGACGACAACAGATCCCGCAGTTCACCTCTCCCTCGCCCTTGTAGATGATATAGAGGAGAAGTACCCATACCTTTGCAATCCTGAGGAGACCCACGTTGTAATCGTCAGTAAATGGATTCAAAAAGTCAAGGTGTTATCCAAACTCACCGCTCTCTTTCTTTGGAAAACAACCGAACCAATGGAGACTGCTAGAAATTCTTACTCAACATTAAAGGAGCCTGAAATGAACGAAAAACCTTACCACGAGTTGATACCAAATCTCTATATGTGTGGAGCAAAAGATGTAAATCAACTGATCCAAGAGCAAGGCATTGATGTGGTTGTTGATCTACGAGCAGAGGTAGACCCTGCTGAGCTTACACCACTCAACATTACAAGAATTCATGCCCCTCTAGAGGATCATGCGGAGGGTACAGAAGAATCGCAAATGAAAGAAGCAATTCAGGCTGTTGTTACCCATCACCAAGCAGGCAAAAAGGTTGCTTTCCACTGCGGGGCTGGACGAGGACGCACGGGAGCTGTTGCCGTTGGAACATTAATGGAATTAGGATTAGCCTCCGACATCGATAGTGCTTTATCTAAAGCCAGAGAATCACGTTCCATTCTGAAGATGAATGAGGCTCAACGTGCAACTTTGATGCGTCTTTACCTATAGGTTAAGCTGAATACAATAAGAGACACCCAAATAATTCGGGTGTCTCTTATTCATTAATTACCATGATGACTACTTAATTACGGCTCGATCCCTTTTTTACAGCTAAACGATATAACCCTCCACCTTCGACCCAGGAACCCAAACTTTAATAACGCCCTGGATTCCTCTTTTGGCTCGACCACCACATCTTGAAATCCACTTTGCGTTAGCATCGTTTTCAGCTCGTTTACAGATGTCCCCAGTCTGTATCGAAAAGCATTCTGTCCGGATTCACCAACTTCTGAAATAGATCTTCGGGAGTTTGGACTTTTTGGAGAAATGAATCTGCTTCATCCAAATCCGTAGAGCTTACTCCAAACCTTTCTTTTAAATGTTGAGCCTAAAAAAAGCTGACGCCGGTAGGTTTCCGGAGCCAGCTTTTTCAGCTTCGTTTATTTCATGTCCCTTACTCAGGGCCAAATAAAAGGATTATTTATTACTGGATTACCAAATGCTCACGCGGTTCTTAGGAGCGACGTACATGGCATCCTTTTCGCTTACTTCGTATGCTTTATAGAACTCTGGGAAGTTCGAGACGGTACGGTTTACGCGTACTTTGTTTGCTGAATGCGTGTCTACTGTCGATAGGTACGCAGCCGTTTCTTTACTCATGGTCATACGCCAGATCGTTGCATAACCTTCAAAGTAGGCTTTGAAATCTGGGTTTTCCATTTTGGACAGTACTTGAAGCGATGCCGCCATACCGCCAAGGTCGGCGATATTTTCGCTTACCGTCAGCTTGCCATTATTGTACACGCCAGGAAGCACCTCAACATGGTCATAGTAGGAAATAACCTGATCACATTTTTCCTGGAATTTTTTAAAGTCTTCCGGAGTCCACCAGTTGACCGCATTTCCGTTTTCATCGTATGCAGAACCTAAATTATCAAAAGCATGGCTGATTTCATGTGCAATGACCATGCCGATCGCTCCCAAATTCGTTTCGCGTTTGGCTTTGATATCATAAAACGGAGCTTGCAGAATGCCCGCCGGGAACACAATTTCGTTATTCAGCGGATTATAATAAGCATTTACCTCATAGGTGCTCATCATCCAGCTGCTCTTATCGACAGGTTTTCCAAGCGAAGAGAACGCTTGTTTTTTGAGTGCTTTATTGATTGCCACTATGTTGTCAAACAGCGATCCGCCGTCCGCAAAAGTTTTAATGGAAGCATCCTTCAAGTAATCATTCCACTGATCCGGATATCCGATTTTGATTGTCATTTTATCCAGCTTTTTGATGGCTTTGGTTTTGGTTGCTTCAGACATCCAGTCCAGCGCTTTGATCCGCTCTTTATAAACCTCGATGAACTGCTTAACCATCTGTTCAACGTCTTGTTTGGCTTCTTTCGTGAAATATTTTTCTGCGAATTCCTGGCTGAGATACTGATTCATGACGGTTTGGGTGGTCATGACCGCCATTTCTTCATTTGTCTTTTCACCTTCAATTCCAAACAGTTGGGCTTCAAATTCAGTTGCCAATTTCACAAAATCTCCCGATAAAGTGCCCCCGGCATTCATCAACAAAGTGGCTTTGGCGTAGGCTTTGATCTTGTCCAGATTTTTCTCGTTCAAAACTTCCGCGCTTTTATTCAATAATCCAATGTCGGTTACAATCACTTTGTCCGCTTGATCTACCCGGAGTTCTTTCATATATTTGCCCATATCGATCGATTTAAAGAGCGCGATGAATTTATCTTTGGTGTAAGGATTATAGTAATTTTCAACTTTCCCCTGATCCTGAAGATCCATTGAGGATGCAGCTAGTTCTTTTTCGAATGCGTACACATCTTCGGCTTGCGCTTTTGCTGCTATCTCGTCGGTACCGGACAGTACAAACAATTTGGTCAGGTAGTTCGTGTACACTTTTTTGGTCTTTTCGTCGCCGGAGACATAGCTGTTTTTGTCAAGCCTCGTGCCAAGGCCCGAGAAATACAGCGCATTGACGTTACTGTCCTTCGCGTCGCCCATCACGGCAAAAGACAACAAACCGCCTTTCGAGATTTCGTTCTCCATCTTCATGTTAGTATCAAATAATTCTTTGACAGAGGAAGCCTTCTCCAGATCTGTAATATAAGTTGCAATCGGTTTGATCCCTAGCTTGTTGCGACTTTCCATATCGAGTACCGATTTGTAGAAATCGGCGATTTTTTGCTCTTTGGAGCCTGCTGGGTTTTGTTTTTTTACAAGTTCATCGATGATTGCTTTAGTCCGGTCCTCGTTGGCTTTTGCCAGCTCGTTAAATACGCCGTTGGACATTTCGCCTGCTGGGATCTTGGAATCGTTCAGCCATTTTTTATTAACATATTCATAATAATCATCGCGTGGATTCGAGCCTTTAAGGGCCATGACCCGATTCGTCAGCGTAAGCAGTTGTTCTTTCGTGATATGATCGGAAACGCCGAGTTTGCCGTCCGGATAATCGGTAAGCACGCCAGAAGCAATTAGCTTGGTGATTTCGTCTTGTCCCCATTTCGGTACGTCAGTATAGGATGCAGAGGTGTTGGCTACGCGCAAATCATTGCCTTTTGGCGCAGGCAGGTTCGAAAACGCGCGGCCCAGCATGATCAAAGCTTCAATTCTGGTCACTTCCTGATCTTCTCTTGCCTCTCCTTTGCCGTAACCTTTCAAAATATCTTCTCTTTTGATGCCCGAATTGTAATCGTCTGCGGCATTCAGCAAAAATTCTACAACTTCTCCCCGTGTTACGTTCGGTTTGGCTTCTTGTGCCAGCACGTATGTAGGCAACGCGGTCAAGAACAATGATGAGGACAATAATAATACTGCAATTTTTTTCAAGTCTTCTCCCCCTAAATTTGGATTGAGCATCTAGGCATCTCGTTTACGGTAAAATATAATAGCTACTGTAATAAAAACCAGTGTCCATAACATTAAAATACCTGTCCCTTGCATTGGTGTAAAGATATTTATTTCATCAGTGGAAGCCGGCATATACATATAATATCCTGCCGTATCCGGAAAATAATTAGGCAGAAAATCTCTCGACAATGGACTAGCAATGAAATAATAACCAAGCAATATTACTAAGGCAGGAGTGGTTCGTCTTAGTAATGCACCTACAGCTGCACTGAGAAGTGTGGTTAATGTTAGATAGCCTGTTGCTCCTACTAATGTTTTTATCAGTGTGTCTATTTCAAACCCTACTGCTGCGTCTCTCATTAAAATAAAAGTATATAGTACACCTGATGCAGCAATAATAAACGCCACAGGAATAGTTATAATTGCTAATGCCAAATGCTTCGCGGATAATTGAAAACCACGCCAAGGTATCGTAGTTAACGTAGTTCGTATCTGTCCACCAGTATACTCCGAACAAGCAGCTAAGATACCAAGAATAATGAACCCTGCTTGAAGATATCCCATAGAAGCAAGTCCTATATTCAGTATACTTCGCGTTCCTGCTTCCTCTTGTAGACCAACAGAAGTAAAAGCTTCGGCTAAAAATAAATTAACAATGAACGTACCAGTAAGAGTGCGCCATATCAATGGCAATGTAACTAATTTATCTAGTTCAGCACCAAGGATTTGTATTATCTTTCTACTAGAAGAGTCACTCATGATGCAACGTCCCTCCTATGGAACACAATAACTGCAACAATGAATAGAACGGCTACCCAATCAAACATGACTAAACCGCCTGTGAATGGGGTGTGAAATCTGTCGCTCGTAAACATAAACATATCAAAGCCAGCCCTGTCTGGTAAGTAAAACGCTAACTTTGTAACCTTAGAAAGCAGGAAACTAAATGATACAACGGATGAATTTATGATGAGCACAGCAAGCGGGATAATGCCATTCTTAGTTAGAACCGTAATCCCAAATGCTAAAAGGGCAGTGAATATCCAGTAACAAACTGCACCGATAAGTCTAGATGCTTCAAATACAGGGGCGTATTCACCAAGAATAAGATGTGTTGCTGACGCAGTTGTCATCATAGCAACCATACAAAGCAGTATGCTGATCACCGTCACAACGCCTGCTTTTGCCAGCAAAAAATGAAGCCTTGATGGAACAACCGTTAAACTTGAGGTAATCTGTTGTCCTCCACCAGATTCACTGCTCTCTGTCATATACTCACTGCTGACAGCAAGCACACCAAGAATAATGACACCTTGCACACCAAGACCGAATCCAATATAGCCAACTTCTGATAGCCGTGTGCTAACTCCAGCTATTATCTCCTCTTTTTGTGCTGTAATGTCCAAGGCAGCAATGACCGCTGGGGCAAACGCTCCAATAAGAAAGGCAAGCCAAATGCCCGGCAGGGAGAACAATTTAGATAATTCTGCGTTGAATGCTCTCATATAACATCACCTGCATGTTCAGATGTCAGAGCAAAAAAGGCTTCCTCCAGCGTAGAGTGGTTACCTATAATTTCTTCCAAAGTTCCATCTGCAACGATTTTCCCGTGATTAATAATCACCACATCATCAACCGTCTCTGCAAGCTCTCCCATGAGATGACTCGAAAGCAACACCGTGTTACCAGACGCAGCACGTTCACGTAAAAATGTCCGAATCCAGCGAATTCCTTGTGGGTCGAGCCCGTTTACGGGTTCATCTAAGACCAGTATTTCGGGATCACCAAGAAGTGCAGCAGCCATTCCAAGTCTTCTCCCCATACCAAGGGAATAACTCCCAACCCGTTTACCTGCTGCATTCGTGAGACCCACTATTTCCAGAACTTCCTCTACACGTGAACGAGGCAATCCTGCGGCACGAGCAATCCAACGCAAGTGTGCCCGTCCTGTTCGCATACGATGAGCTCCAAATCCATCAAGTGCGGCACCTACTGTTGTTAGAGGATTATGTAATTCTGCGAATGTCTTTCCATTAATTAGTGCACTCCCTGAGGTTGCACGATCTAGTCCAAGCAGGATGCGAAGTGTAGAACTTTTACCTGCCCCATTTGGACCTAAAAAACCAGTTACTCTGCCTGGTCTAGCTTTAAAGCTGACACCCGACAGGATTTCCCTAGTTCCGCGATGTGTCACCAAGTTATTAATGGTAAGCAACCATAACACTCCCTTTCTGTTATGGTTCTATTATAAAGAAGCAAAGTTACATCTCGGTTATCATGCTGTTTACTTCTGGCTTACCTTTAGGTTACGCTCTACCAATAGCTACTCTTGTGCCATTTTCATTTGATGTAAAGTCAGCCTTCAGCTTCATTTTTTTCAACATATAGTTTGAAGTCGATAAACCAATCCCCGCTCCACGCTCATAGGATGAGTTATCCATACCTGGGCCTCTGTCTGCAACAATGATTTGTTCTTTTTCTACATCAACCACAATGTTTGCATATTTCCCCGCTGCTGCATGGCGAATAATATTCTGAAATAAATTATCCAGAACCCGTGTCACCCATGTAGGATCTGCTTCCCAATAAAATGTTTCATCTGCCGGTAAATCAACATCGAGCTGAATTTCTTTTTCCTCAAATACAGGATACCACGCAGCAACAGATGCCCTTACCAAACGTCCGATATCTGTTGAAACGGGCTCAAAAGGATGTTTTCCTGAGGTAAGCAATGTATACGTAAGTAAATCATCCATTAGATCTCCGACTCTTGTAATCGTATGGTTGATCTCTGTTAACGAGTTTTGTCCTTCTACACTCATGGATTCTTTATTTAATTTGGTGACATGTCCTCTCAAAATGGTAAGTGGCGTTCGTAAGTCGTGTGATAAATTCGCAATGAGTCGATGTCGTAACAATTCTTCTTCATATGCTTGTTTACGACTGTCTTCAAGCTGCTGAATCATCCAATTAAAAGAACTTCCTAACTGGTCTATCTCATCCATACGATCCGCTTGAACAGATATGGGTTTCGGAAATGAGTTATTTTTAGCAGAAGATGACATGACTTTCTGTAAGCGGGCGAGACGTTTGCGAAGTCTCAAGAAGAACAGCCAAGATAATATAACAAATGCGACAATAATAAAACCAAACAATAGCAAGGCAACGTAAAATAGATGTAACGTATTTAGATCTTCACTATTGATAGAATCTCCATTGATAGAAAACCCAATAAACGCACTGAAGAAAATAAGCACAATGGGAGGAAGAAAGATAAATAGAAAATGTACTTTTAGAAAACGTCGAAATAATGATCTATTCTGTTTCATAGTTTCACCCGATAGCCTATTCCCTTCAACGTTTCAATAATCTCTGGAGAATCAGGATGACGTTCCAGCTTTTGACGCAGTCGATGGATATGTACCATTATGGTCTTATCACCAGTGATATAAGTTTCTTGCCAAATTGCTTCATAGATTTGTTCTTTTGGTAGAACTTGATTGGGGTGGCGTAAGAAGTACATTAAAATTTGATGTTGTTTCCCAGTCAATATAATTTCTTCTCCTGTGCGTTTGTCATATACCATTTGGACTTCCGGATCTACTTCTATATGATCTCCTAATGAAATGCGTTCGGAATGTGTTCCACCTCTTCGACGGATTAATACTTCTAATCTTGCAACCAATTCATCCGTATGGAATGGTTTCGTTACATAGTCATCAGCAAATTGCAAACCATCTACCTTGTCATCTATCGATGTTCGAGCAGATAACAACAAAATAGGAACAGCAGGAGCTGCTTTCTTTAATCGTTTTCCCACCGTAAATCCGTCTAACCCGGGTAACATGATATCCAAAATAACTACTTCATGCTGATGTACTTCTTTTTCGGCTCCTTCACCAGAAAGCAGCCACTGAACTGAAAATCCTCGCTGTTCCAATTCTTCTTTTACCCAACTGCCTATTTTCTCATTATCTTCAATATATAATACGTTTCTTTTCAAGTAGCATCCCTCTCTCTAAATTGCGTTCGCCATTAGACAGATTAACACAATACAAGAAATTTTCCAGTTAAGACGATTTTAACGTTAGTTTATAGAGTTTCATAAAAATGAGGCCCGTCTAAAGTCTATCACCATGCGTTGCACACATAAAATGAGCAGACTGATGGCCTGCTCATAAATACTACTTTTTGATAATCTATTACTGGAAATTGTTTTTCATCAAAACACGCCGTAATGTTAACTTACCAATAATTCTAATAACCGTTTCTTGAATAACTGATTGTCAATGGTCTTACAGACCGTTGCATTAGGAGGATTGCCACCAAAGCCATCTGAGATAGCTGATTTACTCCCATCATTTATGATAACTTGGCCATAAGCTGCTTCTTCTGTGGTACACACATAGCAGTAACATAGCTTGTCTTCAAGAACGATATCATCCCATAAAACAACACCCATTCCCACTGCATCAGGCAAATCAACAAAGTGCCCTCCACTTGCTTGTAGGTTGTATAACAGCTGTAACTAAATCACGCATAAGTGGTTTGGCTGCTCCAATATAAATTGGATCTATTTGTTTTCACTTGCGTACGGTAGATTCTCCTCTTTCACAGGAGATCAAATAAAATGTAGATTTTTTCGCCCAACTAGTAATAAGGTTCACCTCAAAGGGGCTATCGGCGGAAAATAAGAAGGAGCTTGTCGCGCGTGACAGCTCCTAGAAATCCAATTGGTTAACATACTCTTAACTTGCGCCCAACTATGAAAATGTGCTAAGTAAAGACGGCCATACGGAAATTTTCTCACGGCAGGATGGACATGATGCTTCCCCCGCTAAATAATACAGATGCCTAACCAATGTTTGCTCCCCGATCGCTTCCGCCCGCTCCGCTAATATTCGTATTTCTTTATCTGCAAATGACGTGACCGGGACGATCAGATGGGATTCCTGATCAGTGTGAAAGACGGGATCTTGTTCATAGGCTTGAAGTATTTCGATTTCTTCAGAATGATCTACATGAGGCCAGATATATACATCATTGTCGCAGGCCGGACACATGGCCACATACTCATCACCGTTACTAAAAGTCATCAACATATCGGCAAGCATATACGAACCTCGATAAGCGGCATCCGCAATAAGAATAAAACGTTTCTCCGTCTCATCGACGGAATGATGGGCTGTATAGGTGAATACTTCCTTCGTAAGCGCCTTGAGTTTCCCGATAGCCTCTACATATTCACGATACAATTCAGTGCAGACAGACTTGCCTACATCTTCAGCCAGTTCAGCCCAAGCTTCTGGAAATGGCTCCTCATCGTGCCCATCACGGCTTGCCTCGATTATACCGCAATTTACAAACAGCTCTTTGCGCACTTCAGCATCAGATGTTGAACATGCGATTTGTGCTAAAAAAGGCATCGCTGCATATGTGGCCGTATATATCGTATTTTGATGGTACAAGTACTCTTGGAAGATTTCATCAAAAAGCTCCTCACTATAATGGCGCATTAGCTGCTGCAATAACTCAGATAGATTTTCTGCAGAACTGTACGGCCCTGTCAGCTTTCCCCATACATCGCTATTCCACGTAAGCAAGCTTTCCCTCCGTTCCAAATTTCCATCTTCTACCCTTTTCCTTATTGTATCACACAAAAAACACTGGAATCAGTGCCCAACATCCAGCGCCTCTATCTCCTTTAGTTTTAGAAGATTACAGATTCCCCTAGATAGCAATTACATCCACATGCTCTAGCGTGCTGCCACCCATCGACCTACATAATCAATAAATTCAGCGATGGATGGGTTACTGATTGCTAGTATAGACCAAAGGTAAGTCATCTGCCCAAACGAAAGCTTCACATGTTTTTTAGTCTTGACACAAATAAATGGTAGACTATATCATAAAACCAGTAAGTATTTCCACGTAAAGGGTGTGGTACTTTTTGAAAAGTTCAAGCTCCCAATCTTTTCCTACAAGCTTATTGTTAAGTGCCTTATTGTTATTTTTGATGATTTCTATTGGCATCATCTTTACTTCAGATGCAGGTGTGAAGCATACTGAAACTGGAGATCCATTATTTATTGCATCAGACAGACAAACGGGTACAGTTAAAATCTAATATACTCTTTGAAAAGAGGGACTCCGTCCCTTTTTTTGTTTTTTAAAAGGTTTACATACTGATTAAGTATGCTGGCTTCGGAAGCTGCTCAACAAAATATGTTTAAACTATCGTGTCTTGTTAGCGTAATCTATACATACTTCCAATCACTCTTGTTTAGCTCAAAACTTGCGATAGAACTATGGAGTGCCTCTTCGATTGATCCCATATCAAAATCTTGATAGACTTCCCAGTTCTTATCACATAAGAACAGATAATAATCATTGGAATCGTCGTATTTCGCAAGTGCTAACCCTGTAATGATTATTTCCTTAGAAGAGCCATTATCTTCTTCATATAGCATTCTTGCGATTGGACGGTTCACATCATTATCCACATACATTATCACCTTCGCACCGTCTAAATGAGCAGGTACAATCATTGAATCCCCCCTAAGGTTTGCTCCCTGGTTTCATTGAACAAACAAGTTAATCTATCACTTCGATAACAAATACGTAGCTTGAACTACCTTCAGAAATTCTTTTTCCTTATCTCTAAGCATTTCTTCTGGTCTTATATAATCGGCACAAGTGTTTCCCCAACAGTATGAGCTTTGATACACCTGAATGGATTCTCCATTAACGTTGACTTCTGGCTGGGGAGGAGTATTACCCAATTGTGGTTCGGAAAGCCTTCATCTGACCTGCAAGCACTCAATAACATTACGATAGAGAATACAATCGGCAGTATTTTTCGAAGCATCGAACCCCTCCCTTTAATAACGTAGACGTAAAATGATTACATTATGTTCCACTTTGTTTCACATGGACTCAATGAAAGCACAGTTTCACCTTGCAAGTGCAATCCGAACAACCTTTCATTCAGACCTACAATCGCCAATACTGGCTTAAGAAACAAACTCAACGCTAATTAATGTTTGGAATGCGCCGCTTGAGCTCACCGTAGAGCTCAGAGAGTATGTTATTAATATGGTTTCCGTGCCTCTAGGCAGTTTTTAATGTCCCTAATATTTAATATAATTTGTAAGTCAAAAGCTCGTCCGTAGAGTTTATTCCTACAATTTACGGTTTGTAATAAGGTGGAATAAACGCTTGCTATCGACTCTACGCCATCCTTATGACTCATCCCAACGAAGTTGCGGATATTTCTCTGGCAGCGAGAAACGTCTCAAGATATTGATGTCGATTGCTGCTCCGGAAAAACAACATTGAAACTCTGTCATTTTGAGCCAATGCGAAAACATCTCGTCCCCTCCTTATCCCCCATGATGACCTCATCAGCAATTCCGATGAACAGTCCGTGTTCGACGATGCCGTTCATTCGGGAAAGCTCATCGGCTAGGCGTTCTGGCTGATCGATAGATGCGAACTTGCAGTCTAGAATATAGTTTCCATTTTCGCTCAAATAAGGTACAGGCGGTGTCCCAAAAGAGCGTAATTTCGCTTCGCCTCCCAAGTCCCTAAGCTTCTTCGCGATCTGGCCCCACATTAGCGGAATCACTTCGATCGGTAGCGCGTATGTGCGTCCGAGTACGCTTACTTGTTTTCTGGAATCCGTAATAATAACCGTTCTAGCGGAACAAGAGGCAACCAGTTTTTCCTTTAGCAAGTAGCCGCCTCCCCCTTTTATTAATCGCAGATACGGATCGAATTCATCTGCTCCGTCAACGGTAAGATCAATTTTTTCTGGAATTTGAGTTGTGATCAGTGGAATGCCAAGTAATGTACAGAGGCGCTCCGTCTCTTTGGACGTAGGCACGCCGGTTACTTGAAGCCCTTCTCCCACTTTCTCTCCGAGAAATTGGATAAAGTGGCTTGCCGTGCTCCCGCTTCCGATCCCGATTATCATCTTGTCTTCTACATAAGCCAGCGCCGTTAATGCAGCTAGCTTTTTTTCTTGTTCATAATTGGTCATCTGTCGTTCACCCACGCAAGCTAGTTGATTTTTTGATACAACCTCTTCAACGAACTATTTGGTCTTAACAAAGGCTTCCTCCTTCGTATCAACCACTTCGGCGATATATGCTTCATAGTGTAGAATACATTGTATTTTGTTCATATGTATAAAAGTATATTCAAACCCTTGTCGCGCCTTTCTTCCTATAAATATACGTTGGAATGTAATCCTGAAAACAAAAAGAGGCATGCCAGCGTTACATTCTGATGGCCGTGCCTCCTATGTCTGATTCTAATTGCTTTCTAATTCCCTAATCGCTATTCCTTACCCCGTGCCGCATACTTCTTCAGTGTTCAATTCGATTCCCCTCAAGGTCAATGAAGAAGCAACTGTTTTTGATAAATGAAATCATTTAGTAACTTTATCAACCCTATTTGTCCATATGTAGCCCTGATATCCTGCTGGAATTTTTTCAAGGCTTTCTTTTGTATCAAATCCTTCTGACCATTTACCATTTCCCTCTACGATTACGACTCGCGTATTGACAGATTCCATTCTATCAATAAATTTATTTGGCCAACCCCATAAGAACTTCGCATAATTTAAAGGCAAATGAAGCTCCATATTATGCAATTCTTTCGGAATATATCCCGTCCAACCTAATAATTCGTATTTTAAAAGTGCGTTTTTCATCATTGTTTTCGTCAACAATTTCAACTCTGCATGTTTTGAACGTAAATAATCAAACCCTTCGCTGTCTCCATCACCATAAACTGTTATTTTATCTAATTGGTTCTTAGACAATTTGCTTAAATAAGAATGCCACAATACTTTTGTTGTTTCCATATCTCCATCTTTGTCATGAATTAAAAACTCTTTATTAGGAAAAGCTGCAAACACCTCATCTAAGCTTGGCATCATACCAATGCCTTTGCCACGAAACGGATAGCTCTCACCATTATCAGCCGTATATCTAAAGCCGACATCTAGTTTCTTCAAATCGTTCATTATATAATCTTTGACTTCACCTTTACCATTTGTTCTATATTCTAAAGTAAAATCATGAAAAACAGCTAATTGATGATCCTTCGTTAACTGAATATCTAATTCCACGACGTCAGCACCATGATCAAATGCTGCCTTCATAGAAGGAATTGTATTTTCTATATAAGGGTGCTCAGGTGGATAAATGATTTCAGCTGTATTCGTATCATACTCTACCTGTGAAATATCAAAGGTTTGAGCCAATCCTCTATGAGCTAGAATCTTATAATTTGTATCTTTCGAGTAAAATAGACTCGTATTATTCAACCAAACCATAACAACCAAAAGGGTTATCCCCAAAATGATATATGTCTTTTTATTTTTTCTTTTTTTCATTGGTTATCCTTTCCTTCTTTTTCTTTTCTTACTTTAAAATGAATTTACAATGTCATATCCTTTTTATAAGAGTATTAGAACTTTAAATACAGTTCAATGTATATAAATGTAATCTAGATAACGACTATCTGAAAAATCAATCTTAAAAAATCCGCTAATAGCGACTTAAATAGGACCATGTTCTTGTCCCCCGACAAGCAGGTGTCAAAGTGGCATCATCAGATAGTTGAGATGAATTTTTATCATTGCCGATAAGTCTGATTGAACTAATCTATGCTCTTCACCTATAAATATCATTTACCTATATAAAAAACTTCTCATCTATTCAATCTTTAGATGAGAAGTTTTAGCTGTGATGCATACCTTTACTGGAGATTTAAAAGTGTAAGCATGTCCAGTGGATGGTTGAACTTATACTTTGCTGGAATAGAATCCCCATGCTTACATCCCCACAAAGCTAGTCCAAAGTCAACACCAGCGTCTCTGGCACATTCAGAATCGTAAATGGTGTCGCCGATGTATATGGATGCCCCAGATTTCGCCCCCGAGATATCCAGAAACTTTAGTAATGGTTCGGGATTAGGCTTGTGCAATGTTGTATCATCTGCACATATTACGTATTGCATATATTGATCAAGACCAAAAGGAACAAAATCGTCGACAAATTCTTGTTTCGTCTTGGATGTGACTACCCCGGTAGAAATAGAATGTTCTTTCAGACTCGCAAGCAACTGTTGAATACCTTCGTAAACATGGATTGAATGTTTATAATCCCCCATAAACTCATTCCAACAATGATTGGCATATTCGATGTCATTATCCTTAATGCCCAGTCGTTTCAAAGAGACAGAACCTGGTATCCCTAGCACAAAAGCAAGTTCTGAGAAGTCAACTTCCCGATCATAGGTAATTTTTAGCAGCTTCTGCAAGGATCTCAACACCGCTTGTTCTGTATTTATTAATGTTCCATCAATATCAAAAATAATTGTTGTATACATGGTTATCATCCTCCTTTGGCATATTTAAAAAGAACTCCTATTTGTATGCTAAAGTATGAAATCCATTTCAGGTCAATAGCTAAATTGATTCCGAAAGTATCTAACTTTGTTAAAAGACATTTGAGTTCGTTAATATGTTAAAAATAAGAAAAACCTCCATCGCCACCGTAAGGAGAAATGTGGCCGAGGAGGTTTTTAACGTTAATTGTAGCCCAGATAGGCAACGACGGTAAAGTCACCTGGTGAGCTTAAGACAAGTCTATACTGTCCGTCGGGTTGATTCGAAGCCAAAGGAATCTTGAGACGTGCATATTGACCGGCCGCAATAGTATTCGTCGAATTACTCCCTACCAGCACATCTCCGGTCGGGGTAACCCGATACAGATTAAAATTAACCCCGAGGCTGATCTGCCCGTTGTTTATGAAGTTGCCTTCGATATAAATATTGCCATGGGCTTGAACCGGCGCCCAAGTATTGTTGCCTGTACCCGGTCCGCTTGAGGCGGCCAAACCAGTGGAAGCAAAACTGAACAACAGGACAAACACGAAAGCGATAGACGCGATTTTCCTTTTCATACCATCTCCAGCTCCTTTTTTCATAGAGTGAACTCGACAAGCACTTCTTTGTACCAGATGGTAGAGTCATTGCATGGAATCCACTCGATCGAATCTATCATGAAAAATAATCCCGCCGCTCTTTGCAAACGGCGGGATTCCAGCTCTTTTAAAGCCTGGGTTTACGGTTGCAGCTGCCAGAGCGCGGGCACGTTGCTCGGCTCCCACCCCGGCAAGGAGGTATGGTTCTGGAGGCATTTGTACACCTTGCCATTATAAGATACGAGCGCATTGACCGCATAAGCGGTATTTGGAGCCCATGGCGTTGCGCTCGGACCGTCAGGCGTTGACACCGTCACGGCATTGCTGTCACCAGATTCGTTGTTCGACGGGTCGTAAGCGCGAACCGTAAACGTATATTGCGTGTTCGGCGACAAACCGGTAACGACCTTCTCGGTTGCCGTACCAGTGACAGTAGCGATCACCGTGTTGCCGTTGTAAATCCGGTAACCAGCGATGCCGGAATCATCTGTGGATGCATTCCACATCAACGTCACTGACGTCGACGTCGGGGTGCCCATCACATGGAGGCCGGTCGGATTGGTCGGCGGCGTCACGTCAACCGGTAATTTCGTAGTCGTAAACTGGACACTATTGCTGAGCGGTGACCGATTACCGGAAGCGTCGAACGCCTTCACAGCTAGATTATAAGTCGTGCCTGCCAATAGATTGGTGAGATTGGCGCTCGTCTGATTGGCAGGAACCGTGGCGATGACATTGACGCCGTTGTACACCTCATAACCCGTGACGGCAATGTTGTCTGTCGAGGCCCCCCAAGTCAGTGTAGCCGTCGTTGTGCCAACGTTGCTGACTGCCAAATTAGTCGGCGCCGTAGGCGCAATGTTGTCGCCAGAACCGAATTGGGCATCGATGACGATGTACCAGGCATTTTGGGTATCCGCGATATCCCACACCCCGAGAATTACATGGTAACCGTCTCTTTGCGGCACATTGCAGGTTTGGGTTAACGTAGCCGGCGGCTGCTGGCCATTCCCGTTAATCGTGCAGAACGGAGTCAGATCAAACTGGGCGCGGGTCAACGGTGCATTGGGATTCCAATCCGGCTTGGTGATGAAATACCGGTAGCTTGTCGTGGCATGACGAGCGGTAAAAATCCAAGTAAAGTTGTTGGTGCCGCTCTTCATGCTCACCTTGTTCCAGCGAGTAGCTGATTGCTGATCAAGCGGGGCGAAGCCGGCAAGGCCGGCACTGGCGATTTTGCCGTCAGGGGGCCCGGCAGCAGGAAAACCTTTCGGCCCCTCCAGGCTCTGAGGCTCATAGACGATCGGGCCGCAGTTGGTATTTAATCCGTTTTTACACTGGATCGCGCGGCTGGCTGGATCATTGATATATCCGTGGGCTGACAAGGTCTTCGAGAACGCAAACATACAAGCGAATACGAGCAGCAATCCGCCGCCAATCAGCATTAATCGCAGGATGAAACGGGAATCCAAACGGGTTTGAAACATCATCACATTACCTCCCATGATTTGGTTTGGTCATAATGTGCCTTTCGTTTTTCGACACCATCTTTGCCGCGATCTTGTGAGCTGCCTCCTCTCTTGAATAGGATCCTGCCTAAGCTGTGCACAACCGTTAACGTGCGGGCATCCACTCCTTCTTAAACCGATTTATACAAACTCCTTAGAGCTTATATACTCGTACAAAGTCATGAAAAACAATACCTAATCACATCGTGAGAAGCATAGACAAGCGGGTTGGAAATCTACGTAGGAAGGGGAAATTAAGCGTGAGCAACTCTGCTCTACAATATAGAATCAGCTAGTAAACTGCTGATGAACGCTGACATTCATAACGCGCAATTAATTGGGGATCAAAAACCAAGTAAGTACGCCTATGGGTAAAGCATGGAGGGGATTGGAATCATGTCTCAATATGGAGGAATTTATACAGATAAGCATAATAGAATTTCGTCTCAATTGGAGTCGTGTTATCGGAGTGTCATGAATTAGCACTTTTCTTTAAAGGATTTTCCCTCTGAACAATAAGACTTAAATAATACCGCTTTTATTTTTTATGCAGGTATCTAATCGGCTATGAATACAAGTTCTTATCCTTAGCTCGGGACATGAACTTATACCATTAAAACAAAAATCCGCTCCTGTAAAGTTAAAGATTAGTTCCTCTAATAAGTGTGGAGTGGTTGGAATCATCAAGGTATGTTACAAGGCTAATACATGTTAGCACAACACGAGGAATCTCCTATATAGGCATCTGCACAATCATATAGTTATTAACCTACATACTATACATACAGGATATTTGACTTTACGAATAGTGCGTATCTTTACACAGCAAAAGGAGGTATTGTAATGACAAATTTTTATTCTTTTCACGGTACTATCACTATGATTAATGATTTTTTTACAGGGCAAAATGGCGAAGGATGTTATAAATTAATAGCTGTAGACAACGGGTTGGGGGAAATCGTAAATTTCGTGGTGTCGCCCAAAACTTATTTTGTAGACCATGTAATGGTGTCAGTAGGAGATCAAGTGACTGGATATTATGACGGAAATGCACCCGCACCTCTAATTTACCCTCCACAATATCAAGCAATTGTCATGGTAAAAAATAGCCCCTATCAGAATGTAAAAGTAGATTATTTTAATACTGAGTTGGAGAGTAGTGATGGACGATTACGATTAACCATTTCTCCATATACTCAAATCATACTAACAAATGGGCAACACTTTTCAGGAACCCCTGCGAACCGAGATCTAATTGTTATTTATGGACCTACCACAGTAAGTATCCCCGCCCAAACTACACCCTATAGAATTGTAGTTTTGTGTTTGGGGGCATTATAGAAAATTCCTGTTGTTACCTTCTTGGCCAACAGATTCTTGATAGAGGTCAGCGTAAGTTTTTGTATCTTTGATTAGACCGTCGCAGAAAGCTGCTACGTCACTGCCCGTCACTTCCAGCACGCCTTTCCCCAAGACTGCTCCCTCTTCAAAAAGATCGATAATCCCCGAAAGCAAATCCGTCCCCTCGGTTAGCTCAAGTGGGCCGACCTTAAAGAGATATTTTTGAATGTTCTAAACATCGATTCTGTTCTCGGCTGAAAGGAGTCACTCAAACCAGAGAATAAACACAAAGAGGCCTAAAGTATACAGCTTCCTAGTAAGTAGAAATGCTAAAACCTTAAGCCTCTTTGCTATAAGGACTCTATTCGTCTCAGTAGCGAGTCTATGATCTAACCAGGAGCATACTCAATGAGCGTTCCATTATTCTCCTCCTCTATCTCTATCTGAGATGACAGATGAGCTAAGTCCTCTTGCGTTTAAATAGCAAGTACATGAAGAATGGAGCGCCAATGCCTGCTGTGAATACGCCAGCCGGAATATCCAGCGGCTGAAAAAGCATTCTTCCTGCCAAATCCGCCAGCAATAGAATAATCGCACCTATAAACGCGGATACCGGGATGATCAGCTTGTAACAATTTCCGACCAGTCTTCTGGCAATATGCGGTGCCATTAATCCGATGAAAGAGATCGTACCGGCTGCACCAACCGCTGCGCCGGCAAGCGCAACACTATAAAATAAGAGAATCATCCGGCTGAGTTGAAGCCTATTTCCAAGGCCTCGAGCGACATCCTCGCCTAAAGATTGCACATTTAATTCCTTCGCCATCAGCAGTGACAAAGGAATGAATATCGCTACCCACGGCCAGAGCACTTCGATATAGGCCCAATTGGTACCATAGATGCTTCCTGTCATCCAATTCAGCACTTGCGCGGCCAAATACGTCGGACCGCTAATGAGCAGGAATGTAGTGAGCGCCCCCATTGCGGTTGAAATGCCGATGCCGATCAGCACCAGCCGGAACGGCGACACCCCTTTTTTCCAAGCCAATACATAATTGAGGGTAGCCGTAACCAACGCGCCGCCGATCGCAATGAACGGTACCCAGTGAATGCTGTAGCCCGTCACGAAAGTCATGAAAGCAACCACTGCTACCGACGCACCACCCGTTACACCAAGCAAATCCGGAGAAGCTAGCGGATTGCGAATGACGCCCTGCAATAGCGCTCCGGCTGCTGCCAATGCTGCACCAATGAGAATAGCGGCTGTTATTCGAGGCAGACGGAACTGCATAATGATCAGGTTGCTGGCTTCCGCATTTCGCCCGACAAGAGAAGCAAGCACCTCTTCTAGAGGAACACCAACTCCACCGACCGATAAACTAAGAAGTGACAAGGCAGCAACGATAAAGGTTAAAGCGATAAACATGATCGTATATTTGGCTGTACGCGGGTTAAGCATGCAATTTCCTCCTGGCCACATGAATCAGAAAGGGAACTCCGACAATCGCCGTTGCGACGCCTACCGGAACTTCTTTGGTTTCTAGAATAAAGCGTGATGCTAAATCTGCAGTCACTAGAAGGATTGCACCAACTAGTGCGGTATAAGGAAGCAGCCACTTGAAATCATGTCCAATGATGTATCTGCACAAGTGAGGAACAATAAGCCCGACAAAAGCGATCGGACCAGCTGCTGCTACTGAGCTCCCAGCGAGTAGTACGATTGCCGCAGCTGATAGGACACGCACCAGAGTCAACCGCTGTCCTAAGCTTCTTGCGCTATCGTCTCCAAGCGCCATAATATTTAAAGAGCCCGCCAATAGGAATGAGATAGCTAACCCTATTACCATATAGGGCAGTACCATCAGCAAATGTTCTACATTTCTTCCTTCCACGGAGCCGATCATCCAGAACAGGGCAGATTCAAGCGACTGCTTATCAATAAGCATAATGCCGGATGTAATAGAAGAAGTGAAAGCAGCCATACAAGCGCCAGCCAAGGTCAGCTTCACTGGCTCGAACCCGCCTCCTTGCAGGCCTAGCGTATAGACGGCCACTGATGTTGCGATCGCGCCTGCGAAAGCTAGCCAGACCATACCGCTCATCGTTAACGAGGAACCGTATGCGAGCAGCCCGATTACAATAAATAGCACTGCCCCTGCATTTACGCCAAAGACAGAGGGCGAAGCCAGTGGATTTCTTGTTAGAACCTGCATAATCGCCCCTGCTACGGCTAAGCTTGCTCCTACCAGAGCCGCAACTAAGGTTCGGGGTACGCGAGCCGTCGTCAGAATAAGATGCTCATTGGATCCGTCGAATTGACTGTAGGCCTGCCACAAGTCTTTCAAACCGAAGTGATGAAGACCGTACAATACACTGCACAACATACTAATCAGCAGCAGGATCGCGCTGACAGCTAGGCCGGCGAGCTTCCGCTTGCTGCTTCGCGTGAGGAAAGAACCATTCATGTCTGCACCGTGCCTCCTTTTCATTGGCAGCCTTAACAACGAAACTGCCAAAATCGCCAACAAGCTGACGCGAATACAGCGTCAGCTTGTTAATTCGATACGCCTTAATTACTTTACATCAAAGTACTTAACAAGTTCATCCAGCAGCAGATTGGCCGCTTCATATCCGCCTGCTGAGTTCCATATGGCTTCATCGACTTGAATAATTTTGTTGTTCTTGGTAACACTCAAGTTCTGGAACAGCGGATCTTTTTTCCATTCCTCTACCACCTTCGCCGCATCGTTCTTGCCCGGAACCTCCGATACGAAGTAGAAGAGCACATCGCCGTCCATGCTAGGTATCGTTTCCTTGGACATAACCTCCATAAAGGAGTCTTTATCCTGCGATTCTGGGCGGGCAATACCTAATTGGCTCAATAGCACACCGGAGAACGTTTGCTTCTGATAGATACGAACTTGTTTGGCAGAGAAGCGGGCCACTGATACTTTCGTTTCCGCTTTGCTGCCCAGTTTTGCCTTGACTTCCTCGACACGTTTGTCAAAGGCCGCCATCTTTTGCTCTCCTTCTGCCTGCTTGTTTAAAGCTTCGGAGTAGAGCTTGAAATTGATTTTCCAATCTCCCGCCAGATCTTCGGAGAATATCGTGGGAGCAATTTGCTTTAATTGGTCGTAAATTTTCTCTTGTCTGACCTTATTGCCGATAATCAGATCCGGCTTGAGGCTCGCGATCAATTCAAGATTCGGCTGCAGCTCGTCTCCGACAACGGTGACCCCTTCCATCTCTTGCTTGATATGGTCGTACCAAGGATCGCCAATCCAAGACTGAACGGCTCCGACTGGTTTAATGCCAACTGCCAACAGCGCCTCCGTTCCTTCATTGGTCAATATAACAATACGTTCAGGGGTACCGCTGAGTGTTTCTTCCCCCATCGCATGCTTAATTACTCTTGTCTCATTGCTTGCAGCCGGACTTGTGGAAGCTGCTACGTTATTACTGGGCGAGCCACTGTTTGCCGATGTGGCGTTCGTTCCTCCTGTTGTGCATGCGCTCAACAAGAGGGTGAAACAAAATAATAAGGTTGCTGCCATTGCTGTTCTCGACTTTCGATACATCGGTAATACCCCTTCTCTCTTTTTATGATAATGATTCTCATAATCATTATCAATATAACGTTGCTGTCTTTTAGCAGCAATGGGATATCTGGACACGACGGATGGATTATTTCGACGCTGCTCCTGCTGCAATGCAGCTTCTTTAAAGCTAGTAGGAGAAGCACCTTCGTATTTCTTGAAGATACGGCTAAAATAATAGCTGTCGGTATAACCTACGCTCTCCGCAATTTCCTTCAAGGTGAAATCTGTGGAAAGAAGTAACTGCTTCGCCTTGCTCATCCGTAATTGAATCAAATAATCGATCGGGCTTGTTCTAACTTGCTTCTTGAAGACGCGCAGCAGCTGTCTGGAGCTGCAATCAAGGTGTTCAAGCAGCGTCTCGAGCGTAATCGGCTCCTGATAGCGCTCATGAATATAGCGTACCGCTTGGGCCACGAGGTCAGGCTTGACGGCTATGACATTCTGTCGTTCCATTTGCTCTAGTATTTCATAGACCATTTGATAAAATATCGCTTTAACATGAAGTTTCTCTATGAAATCCGAATGATGCCACTCCTTGCTCATGGCGGTGACATGATGGAAGACGGAGATCGGGTAATGAGGCTTGAACACATATTGCATTTGAAACGGATTGTGATCCTCTATCAACTTGACCGTTTCTTGACGGGCTGGCAGCGCCAGCACCGCTTTATATAAAATCATATAATAGTCCAGGAGCTCATCCGCAGTAATATCAAGATAGACTCCCTTGCCTCCATGGATCAAGGAAAACCGGCTGACGTGGTGTGCAATGCCGTCCAGCTGGAGCTGTGCGCTGCCTCTAATTACATATAAGAAGGCGCTTGAGGGCATTCTGTACGCATGCAACTCCTCGCCTTGCTTCATTATTGTATGCCGTACATCTATAATCTTGATGAATGCTTGGTTCCATAGTAAAGCTTGCTCATTCAATTTCACCGTCTTGCTCTCCCCTTCACTTTCACTCTGTGTTGAAAGATTTATACCCCCATAATATATGATATTGATTATCATTTGCAATGATAATTGCATACCTATTTTCTAGCGTCAAATCCTTCAATAAGCCTAGTTTATCTGTCACAATTTTTTTGTTTCTGCATCATCATTTGATCATGTAAGTGTTTATAAATGGATTTGCAAATCAGCCCAGTATTTTTACCTACTACCTATAATTATTGATGCTACAATCAGTACGCGTTTTCATATTTTCTGAGCAATGAATTTTTTGAATCCAGCAAAATACCGCTCAGATGCCTCCCAGCGCCTCAGATCCAATAAGGACATGTCCTGCATGCCATATTGATCAGGTGGCTGATAATGCCATGAAACATAATTTCCATGATCCAGTGAATAAAAATAATACGCTCCATCAGGAGTTCTGATTTCAATCCGGGCATTCAGGTAGTCTCCATCTTCGTCTGTACGCGCTTGACGGTGAGATCACCTTGAACAATCGATTCTCCATGATTGTAGGAGCCGCACAATATTTCCTCAATCATCAGATTACCCGATACATATATTTCCTGACCGCCAACAGCTATATTTTTCGCACACAAATTACCGTTGACCATAAGACTTATGGCCCCATCTGTTTCTTTATTATAGAGATTGTCTACCGTAAAATTTCCATCAATAAAAATGAGGATAACCTCTTTTTGATGTGGAATGTCGTATTTTCATGAAATAATCAGGGGTTGAAATTGAAATCAATCGAGATGAGATTTGTAAGTATTTCTGTGAAAGAAGTAATGAAGGAGCTAAATATCAAGAGTGAGGATCAGCTGAAGGTCTGGATGAAGTGGTATTTAGAAGATGCGTGTACACGTTCAGGCTTATCAAAATGCTGGAAAAGGAAACGGCATTACGATGAGCATGTCCCGAACGGGTGCGCCCGCCCTCGTTGAACAGACCGTTAAAGCTCTATCCCATAAGGGATGGACCTGCTCGCATTCTAAACTAGGGATCACCAAACATCCCCTCGAGTTGAGGGGATGTTTTATTGCAATGCAGTATGTCTGTCTCTCCTAATCTTTCCTACAAACGCTAATGATCGATGGAGATAACGGAGAGAACGGCGTTTTATCCCAGTCAGCATATTGATGTTCCACGCGAAAGCCGTGACGAGTTAATAAAGTATGCAGCGTATTCTGATCCGTGAACCGACAAGCAATTCGGGAAGTCGTTCGCTTATCCCCCCAATCACGCATCGTGACCCAATGCATGATTTGCTGGCTAGCATCGTAACGTTGTGTGCCAGACACCTTGACAGTATTTCCATCCTTATCAATAAATGATCCCCATTCTGTTTCCTCTTCATCGGATAAATCCGTTCCCTCCGGATTACGAGTCTCAAATGCAAAGATTCCGTGGGGTTGTAAATGTTTGTGAACGGTCGTGAGCAAATCGATCTGATCTTGCTCACGTAAGAATGCCTGAAATGCATTGCCAGTCAAATAAATCATCGAAAATCGCTTGTCCGATTCGAAAGTACGGGCATCGCCTTCCATAAAAGTAACAGGCAACCCCTCCGCCTTCAACCGCGCATATGCGAGCATCTCTGATGAGATATCTACACCAGTCATCGTTATGCCGGCTTTTGCCAGGGGGATCGTTGTTAAGCCTGTACCACAAGCAAGTTCTAACACTTCTCCAGGACTCTATCTAGCAAGCTCAAGAAAGAACTGATATTTGTCCATTTCACCGCCAAATTCAAGATCGTAATTTACGGGATCCTGATATTCTTCAAGATTGCTATGCTCAATCAACGCCATTCCCTCCTCTCATTATTTCATCAAGTACTCTAAAATTTGACTCACATTGGACTCCACACTGTTTAAGTGCGTATGTATCGTGATTTCTGGGTGCACCGGCGGTTCATAGACATCAGAAATACCCGTAAATGCTGTTATCTCACCTTTTATTGCTTTTGCATATAAGCCCTTCACATCTCTGCGCACACAATCCTCTAAGGGACAATGCACATACACTTCAACATATGGCTCCAGCTTTGCTCGCGCATAGTCTCGCATTTCCAAATAGGGTGCAATCATGGAAATGATCGTCGTAACACCATTGCGGTTCAGCAGCTTGCTAATATAGACGGCACGGCGAATATTCTCCATTCGATCTTCTCTACTGAATCCAAGCCCTCGTCCTACCATTTGTCTAAGTTCATCGCCGTCCAAGCATTCGACCCTAACGCCTCTTTCTTGAAGAGCTGCTGACAAAGCTAACGCCGTTGTCGTTTTACCGGAGCTTGGAATTCCTGTTAACCATATTGCCGTTCCTACCAATGCATAGTTCCCCTTTATGATAATATTGCGATCCGTTCGAGTATACGTTCTCCGTAAATAGAATCGAACGACTGCTCCTCCATATGGATATAGCCTATATAACAATCACATTGCCTCATACGACACGAGCGTTCTTTAGAGATTCCATCAAGCCCATCTTTATACAAATTTCCGATTACTTGACGATCCTTATAGCAACGCTTTACGCGCCCGTCTCCTTGGACATAAAACACATTTTTTCCGGCACGGCACGGCTTGTCCATACTGTCGTAATCCCTGGCATTAAGGATAAAATAGGGATCCATATCGGTCAAAAATGCTGTATCCTCAGCAGAATAGTATGCTGGTTTATCTTTGTAGGCGTTCACCCACATATAAACATCATCAGGCAGAACCTTCCTTAATGAAGAAATGGAGTTGAACGCGCTCTTCACACCGACACAGCCTACACTGAACGGTATTTTTTGTTCATAAAGTTTGCCGCATTGCTGTAAAAAACGTTCTTCCTTCGTCTGCCCAGGATGGTACGTTACCCAGAATGCAGCCGTAACCGGATTCAACTCGCGCGTCCAATCGAGCTTAGCGGATAAGTTGGTTTGTATAGCGACCTTTTGAACGTGCTGCATGTGGGACAGCTTAACCATCGCTTCCCTGTACCAACTATGCGTAAGCCCTTCACCATATGGGTTGAAAAAAACGGACAGCTGATGCCCGCTTCCTTCTTGCTTCGTTACCCAATCGACAAATGTCTGCACTTGCAGCCGATCCTTCGCCAATGTCTCTGGACTATCCGTGTTCTTGCTAAAAGGACAGTAAGGGCAGTCATAATTGCATGAGCTCAAGCTCCCGCGAAAATAAATCGTCGCTTTCATGATAGTACACAGCTTTCCATACGTGCCCGAATATCCGGAGAAATGAACCAATCTCCTATGGAATCGGAGTACATAAGCCCTTCATCCGTCAGCCGAAGCACCTCATGCTCGATAACAGCAAGATCCGTATGCACAAGCAGATTCAACTCGGGATAATCGACGAGAGATGACGTTCCGAACCGCTCCACGTAGCTGCTCAATGCCAAGCCTTCCGTATGAAGCAGCGCTTTTAGTATAAAGCGTCGCTGCTGGTCATCCTTGCTTAATACAATGCCATAATCTGCATAGGTGTAGTCGGCTGAAGCCACGTAGTCGGCAATGATGCTTGCTGTAGCTGAACGACCTACACTGTATCGCGAGGAGTAATGAACCTCTCTTGTGTAAGAGCGTGCGCCACAGCCAAGTCCAATCATGCCCTCCTCCTGACAACCATACGGAAGCAATGATTTTTTCGAAATCGCATCTGCTTTGGCAAATCTGCGCATAGAGTACTGGGTATATCCATGTGCAAGCAAACGATCCCGCGCTGCACGATAGAAGCTTACCCTCTGATCCTCGCCACTCTGCCTTATCTGCTCTGGCTTTACAATCGTGTGCTCGCGAGTATATAGCGGATAAATAAATAACTCCTCTGGGTCGTAAGACAACGCCTTATCCAGCGAATATATCCATGAATCATGGGTTTGACCGGGAAGGCCATAAATCAAATCCAGATTTAGGATTGGAAATTGGTACAACTTGAGCTGCCTCAGAGCTCTTTCGACTTCCTGCGGCTTCTGGGGACGATAGATCGCGTCCGCTTCAAATTCTACGAAGCTTTGAATCCCCATACTGACCCGATCCACCTGCCTGCTTTTTAAAATATTCAAGCGTTCGGTGGTTATCGTCTCGGGAGATGTTTCTACCGAGATGGAAGCTTGGGCTGGATTCATGCCCATCACATGTTGAGCAATATGAAACAACCGATCCAGCTGGTCAGGTTCGAGTAAAGTCGGCGTACCGCCTCCAATAGCAAATCTAGCAATCGGCTTATTCGGAATAAGTGGAGCCCATTGTGCAGCTTGTCTCTCCAATGCATCCACATAATTGGTATGTACGTCGGCTCTCTTGTCAGGCAACGTGAATAAATTGCAAAATCCGCAGCGTGCTCCACAAAACGGGATATGCATATATAAAAAGAGTGAATCTGCCTTTTCCTCGCTCCACAGTTCGGAAAGCGGCAGCTTCCTCTCCAATTCTCGATAGGAAGTTTTGTGTGGATAAGCGTATAGATATGATCGGTAAGGCTCTGATGTGAGGTTTTCCTTCCAACTGCGCAGAGCCTCCGAATTCTGGATGATATCCGTGTAATTAGGGTAGACCGTATGGCTCATCATGTTCTCTCCTCTCACCTTACAAAATAAATTCGCGATAAGGCACGTTCCACACGACCTCATGCGCTAGCCTATGGCCGTTGTAGCCATCTTCACCGAAGGCGGTTCCATGATCAGAGAACGCCATGCAAAATACAGGCCGTTCCCGTTCTCTGAATGCCTGAAATAATCGACCAAGCTCACCGTCAACATATCGAAGTGCTGCGCGCTGTGTCTCTAATGAGTCTTTCTTTGCTCCTGGTACAAAATAATGATTGGGCCCATGAATCGCTGATACGTTCATAAATAGAAACAGTCGTTCTGTCTGATTCGAATTATGCAGGAGCTTGATGGCATGGTTCACCTGATGCTCTGTCGAGCGTTGATTTGTAACCCCAAAGGTCATCCGCCAATAGCTTTCTTGGAAATAGCTTGGAAGAACTTTGGCTAGCGGAACTTTTTTGGTAAAGAAGATGACTCCGCCTATACAAATCGTACGGTAGCCCACAGCTTGCAATCCAGATACGATATCCGTTGTATCAAATTGCCATGTATACGGATGTGTCTTTAATCCCGTATTTTTCGAATGAAACAATCGAACATGCTCTGCCTTATTTGTCGTAGCCGGAGTTGGCAGAAATCCGCCAAAGAAAGCATGATGAGCTGCATAAGTGAAGCTGCCTGGAGTATGTCGCTTTTCCCAATGTCCGCTCGCGCACAAATTCGGACAGTTTGCTTCCTCCAGCACAGCGGCGTCATATCGCAGTGTATCCAGCGTAATCATGAGAATATCGTGACTGCCTACAATTTCATTCATGTTAAACATCGTGGTGAGCCTCTTCCATTTTAGATAGTCGTAGAGAGTGTAGCCATTCTCATTTCCCATTCATAGGGATCATGTCCTTCATAATGACTATGGTACAGTAAATCTCCGAACGGATTAACATCCAATACATAAGGTCTATAGGAACCGCTGCTCAATAACACATCTATGCCTGCGACGGTTGATCGTGGAAATACCGCTAACGTTTGTTCAGCGCATTGTCGCACGGCAGCTTGAAGATTGTCAGACAAGCCGATTTCATCCAAGCTCATTCGATCACTATCAAGATGCAGATTCGTTATAGGTGTTCTGCTTACCCTTACAATACTGTGACACGCTTTACCTGCTACGACAAGTTGCCGGATATCAAAGGTGCGATCCCGATAAGACGCTTTTGGAATCCATTGCTCTACATGAGCTCCATGTCCCAATAACCAGTTGATGATTTGGCGAATGACTTGGCGTTCTTTATAGTTCACCAGCTTTTTTACGTTATAAAATATAGGAGGTCTACGTAGATAGTTCTCCACACCTATCGTAGTCACGGCCGACTCTGCACCTGTAATGGGGTTTACCTGATACGCGATTACACCACATGCGCCGGAACCCGTTGCTAGCTTAATAAATAAACGATATATCCGCTCTTTTGCCATAACATCCCGAAGTGTATTGTAATCCGGTATGTCTTCCGGTGCAGCTAATCTTCTTGGTACCGGTAATCCAGCCGATGATAAGATCTGGTGAGTATACCTTTTATCGAACATTGCGGCTATATCCTCGGGAGCATTCATCCAACGTGGCGTATTCCACAGCTGTGCTGCCTCCCTGTCCAGTTGAGATAACAGCTTGCAATACCCACGAAACCACTGGGAAGGATGATATAGCTCTCCCTTATTTTCCTCCAACCCTTTGGCCATCCTTACCGAGATAGGCTGAACAACGCACTTGTTATATCTAAGCCATCGCTCGTCTATATGGGTGTTGGCCGAATCAGGGGCGCCAAGTGCAATAAGCTCACGTTCCACTTCAAAATGTTCCCCGGGCGCGTCAAGCCGCAGCAATGGAGGTTCATCAAACGTTAGCCTCAAGCTATGTGCAACCGAACTCAAGGATACATTTCCCTGCAACACATCTAAATAATTCAAAACAAGAGCTGGGGGCAACCCCAGCCGAGTTCTTGCTGCTTGTAGTCCGGTTGTTCTTCTATTGCCGGAATTGCCAATGATAATCATCGATTTCATCGTTATTCCGTCAATGAAGGATAGCGATAATCCTCGTCTTCATCAGCATCCTGTTGATCGCTGATATCTACATTGAGGCCTGACTGCTTCCAACGATTCATCATTTCATCCGACATGTAATGATAGCTTAAATCAAGCGACTTCAGTTTCATTATCTTTTCACTATTGATAAGAGCTTCCGCTCCCTTATCTGTCAACGTCCCCATAGAAAGATCCAACGTATGTAGTTGATCAAGAATCGGTGCATCGGCTACTGCAATAGCGATTTCGTCTTGAATTTCACTGTCTTTGAGCCCAAGATAGGAAAGCAGAGGGAATTTTCCAGGTTCAATCAACTGGAGCACATCCGCGAGACTTCCGTCAAATCCATACTCCTCTACCCCTAAATAAAGCTCCAGCTTCTTCAAATTTTTGAAACTGCCTTCACTTATGCTAGTAATGACGTCTGTTCCAAGCCCGCCGCAAATAATAGTAAGCTCCTCTAGTTTGTCATGGCGAGCCGGAACAAGACTAAGATCTGTGCTCCCTTTAATGGTGAGTGAGCGAAGCTCAGGATAAGCAGATAAAATCGGCCCTAAATTAGATTGATTGATCCAAGAGACCTCACATTCTTCAGAGGACATATCGCCAATAAATAAGCTCCGCAGCTGCGGAAAGCGGTCTTTTAACCGAACAAGAGCTTCGACAACTACACTGGAATCATCCTCATAGGCGCCGCCCCAGTCACCGATTATGAGACTTTCAAGCTGCAAGCTCTCATCCTTGCCTGCAAGCTCCTCTATTAAATCTACGATTTTGACACCTTCCTCGTATTGATCATAATCGACAGATAGTTTACATTCGGACATAACATTACCTCCTGAAAATGAATACTAACTTGTTCATTATAATAGCCACACTTGTAAGTATCAAATGTTTCCAATCCATAAATATCCCCTAAAATAATTGCCTTGCGGAAGGGATCCGACAGCCGTATCTCTTTCTGTGAAAGCCAAAATTGCATATAACTAATTCCTTATGTTCTTGTCAAATGAAAATGACAACGAGTGTTATTACCTCGCTGAAATCTGCTCATTTCATTTGTAATTTATCTTGTTGCATACATCATGAGCATCCTCCCATTTTCTTTTGCAAGAGCAATATAAATGACACCGCCAAAAGATCCCGGAGGAAGAGTTCCCTCGATAATCCAAGCTTCTGCAATAGGGTTATAGCTGATAGCAAAGGGTGTTTCCTCCAAAAAACGGGGATAATGCTCTGCTAAATAGGGGAAGATTGCCGTTGCAACTGCATGTACATCTGTAAGCTCACCAAAAGCAGTTTCATCTCCAAACCGATTATCCTGGAGAAGAGTGTCGCGATCGGCGAAATAGAGCTCAAACCTGCCATATAAATTCTCATCATCCAAATCACGTTCTACAAAGCCATATTCAATAACTTTTTCCTTTTGATAAACATTGCTTTTACTCTTTTTCTTATAGTCGGCCCGTACGGTGATTTGATTAACTCGAAGACGGTCGCGTTCTTGCTCCTGCTCAGCTATTATTTGCTCCAAAGCATCCATAAAGCTCATTTTGATTCACCCTCTGTTCCCATTGAACTCCTTTTCAAAAGCATGAATGCACTTGCCCTCTTTGGAAGTGTCCAAGACTGCAAAACGAATTTCCGAAAATAGGTATCCTAAGCCTTCATCCTTCAGCAGCTCCCGCCACCATCCTGCTACCTTCACCGGGTCATTCCGGAAAACACCGCAGCCATAGGCACCCAAAATGAGGTTTTTATCGCCTTTTTGGGCGAATATGGCTAAGGCCAGTCGCATCCTGTCTTTCATCATACATTCCGCTTTCCGGGGATCCTCTCCCTTAAGCAGAACCTGCCCATAATTCACGGCGGGCAGAGTCAATACTGAAGCTGTCACCGGCCGCTCTATAAGATCAAACCGCTGGTTACGGAAAAACACTACGTCCGGGGAATAGATAGCGTGATTCGTATACATCATCGATTTGCAGGCCCGATTAGCCTTATAATAACGTTCATTGCGCAGCTGTGTTTCATATAATCCGCTGGAGGCCGCCAGGCTTTCCTCCTGAGCCATCGCCCCGTTTAAAAATCCACCTCCGGGATTTTTTGCGCTAGCAAAGTTTAACACGCCGGCGCGCCCTTTCCCTAGCTCCGCAAAATCCAAGATCGACTTTACTGTGGTCTCGTTGGCGACAGAATAAACGGGTTCTTGCGGCAACTTAGGCAACTCGTCAATTCCCCGAACCAGTTTCTCTCCCAGTTCCGGTGTAATCAGCTCGCTATTTGCCTCGGATTGCTTTTGTGCAGTGGCGAATTCTACCCGCCGCCCCTTATATTCATAGAAGCCTTGCCGCTGTATTCGTAATGTTTCCTCAGCAATTTCTTTTCGTTTCATTTCATTCCCTCTTCTTTCATCAATAACAAATCCGGTAGATGTTAATCTCGCAGTAATTCGTCTCTCACTTCGGTCAGCACAAATCCGAGTAGGTTCTTACCACGCCATTTTAGTGGATTCTCCACATCCGGATTGGACTGTCCCATGCCGATTCCCCAAATGCGATCCCGTGGGCTGGCTTCGACGAGAATACGGTTTTTCGTTGACTTAAGATATTCGCCAAGCTTCGGATTCTGCGAAAATTTAGCCAAATTGCCTCTTTTAACGATGCCATAGCATTCGTTGTCCCAAATGTCCTTGTCGAAGTTTCCAACTGCACGCCCGTAGGCTTTCATCTCCTTAGGATGCTTAGCTTTAAGAATCGCGTCCAACATTTCGCCATCTCCAAAAAGTCTTGCTTTCTCGGACATCATAAACTGCTCGACACAGGAATACTCGTGTCCCTCTACCACGAAAGGGCTCATCCACCATTGGCTAAAACAGCTTTTGTCAACCCCACCGTATTTTGGCGGTGTATGGCCCCAGAAGAAGACAAACTTGAACGTTTTACCTGCAATATATGCTTTTCTTAACTGCTCGATATTGTATATCATCATCATCGATATTCCTCCAAATTTCTTCGAAACAAGCGGGAGGGACGGTGTCCCGCATTTTCAGTATAATGATCGGTCTCCGCTACAAGATGCGCCACTTTACGCCGGAAGGCGGCTTTTAATAATTCTTTGTCCAAGATCACCTCGTAAACCTGCTGCAGCTCCGTCAAAGTAAAGAGGTGCGGCATCAAGTGCAGCGCAATGCCGGTATAATTCACTTTCCCCCGCAGTCGCTCAATAGCGCAGGCGATAATCTTCGCATGATCAAAAGCCAATCCGTGATTTGATACGATGGAGTAGGAGGTCGACGTCGAGGCCGGCTTTGACGTCATCGTCCATTCCACAACTGCCGTAAGCTCTTCCTCTTCGCTGCTTAGCTTGAGCTCGTTTTCCATCGTTTTCACAAACCCATCCTCAATAAACTCTCTACGCTCACGTAGAAGCCGATAGGTTGCCTTGAACCAGGCTGCGCCGACAGCGTCATCCCCTGCTTTCAGCTGTACCTGATCGCTGTTAATTAAGGCCATGTAGCTGCAGCTCATCACCCAGGTGCGCGGATCCCTTCCAACATCGCTGAAGGTGTACAACTGCTCCAAATATATGTCATCCACACCGGTTTCCTCGCGCAGCTCCCTCACCGCCGCCTGCTCCGTCGTCTCATTCGGCCGGACGAATCCGCCCGGAAGCGCCCAACTGCCCAAGAATGGATGACCTCCGCGTCGAATGAGCAATATACGCAGCTCTTTTTCCGGAAGTTTGCGGTAGCTGTCCACCTCCGTTTTCGTAACTGTGAAAATAACCACGTCCGCCGCCACCGAAGGCCGTTCGTAATCCCCGGCACGGTACTGCTCTAAAAATTCACGTTCCGTAAGTCCATCGCGATCCAACAAATTCAAGCGTCCTTACCTCCATTGTTATTTATTCTAGCCGTGCAGCTCTTCGAAATGAGTTCCTCAACATCAATTTATAGTTAGTAACATTTTAATAATATCATTTTGTTAATATCAAATATAGCAAAATAGAAAGAGAGATGCAAGAAGAAACGTGATGAGGAAAGGCATTTGTTACGACAATGCCTCAATCACAAAGAAAGCTAAAGAAGCTGCCGCCAGTAGAGTACCGACGACAGCTTGCTTCTTAGGTATTTTTTCTATGTTCTCTAAATGGGGTCCTACCAACCCACCGGCTGCTCTTTTACCTTTAACAGTTGCTTCATTTAGAAGCTGTTTCATTTCATGTAGCGATATTCCAGGAGATTCTTCAAATTGGAGATTTTCTGCAGCAGCTTCTCCCCGACATTGGTTTCCCTCACTAGTTTCCGTTCCAGTTCTTTGTCCACCAGTCTTTTTACAGACAATACGTCCGTTCCGTTACATAACACATCTTCTTTTGAATTAAATTTCTTATGCGCGACGAGCTGCATGCCAAAGGAATTATACAACAAGGTATATCCGGCGATACCCGTTGTGGATTGATAGGCTTTGGAAAAACCGCCGTCAATGACGACCATTTTCCCATTTGCTTTAACAGGGTTCTCTCCACTAATTTCTTTAACCGGAGTATGCCCGTTAATGATATGTCCATGATCCGGATTCAAATCAAACTCCAGCAGGATTTTCCGGCAGATCTCCTCATTTTCTCGCAAATGGTAGTAAGGGTTCTTTCTCTCCTTATGGGTTTCTTTATCTTGGATAAAGTACCGCTCAAAGGTGGTCATTTCTCTCTTTCCAAAGAGCGAGGAACATTTCCCTGTCCAGATGTACCATACCATATCCGTAGCCAGATCATCCGTCTCTTCCGGATTCGCAAAGGCGTAACGCAAATAATATTCAAAAACATCGATCAGCTGACGACCCGAATAGGTCTTGTCTTCAATCTGCATTTCTTCCATGTTTCCTTCTTCATTCAAAGGAATGCAGCCGTGGATCAACAAATTCCCGTTGTATTTTAAATAAAGGCTGCCCTTCTTCATAAGGAAATTCATATGTCTGGCCAGCTTTTCGGAATGCTGAACGGAGAACAGCAGCTTCTCCATCACCTGCCCTTCCTCCTCCAGCAATTGTTCAGGCTGCTGCGGATTTACGGTAGCGAAACAGGTGTTTTCCAGCGGGTACGTTTTTCCGCCGATCTTGATTTCATCTTTGTCGTAATCGATCTGCTCAAGCAAAAGCCTTTCAGACATATGAAAGTAAGGACGTCTCTTGATAATCGGGATTTCAAGCTTAAACTGGATCATGGCAATGGCTTGATGGATTTTAGTAATCTGAAGGATTTCCTGCTCCGATACGTTATGGCCTTGCTGCAGCTTCGGTCTGAAGGCTGGGTTGTCATCATAGTATTTTTCCGCCAAGTTCAGCAATGGGCGAAGATTGATTCCGTATACGTCTTCGATGATGTCCAAATTGTCGTATCTGGCGCAGATCCGGATAATATTCGCAAGGCAGACCAGAGAACCCGCATAGGCGCCTATCCACAGGACATCATGGTTCCCCCATTGAATGTCTACAGAATGGTGGTTGATAAGCGTATCCATAATTTTATCGGGGTCCGGCCCGCGGTCATAGATATCTCCGACCACATGAAGATGGTCAACCACTAGGCGCTGGGTCGTATAAGCAAGGCCGATAATCAGCTTATCCGCCTGACCCAAGGAGATAATCTGCCGGTATATTTCCTCATAATAAGGATCCTTATTGTTGGTAGAATCCGTCTTGTATAGAAGCTCTTCTATAATATATACGAACTGCTCCGGCAGAGCTTTACGCAATTTCGAGCGCGTATATTTGGAGGAGGCATAAGAAATGAGCTTAAGCATTTGTTCAATCGTTTGTCTATACCACTGGTTCAAGGCTTGTTGATTGCACAGGTCTCCTTTAACCAGCTGTATTTTTTCTTCCGGATAATAAACTAACGCTGCAAAATCATTGATTTCTTTATCCGTCCAAACCTCTTGGAACAATTCTTTGATTTTCTCTTTTACGGTACCAGAACCGTTTCTGAGTACATGCTGAAAAGCCTGGAACTCCCCATGCAAGTCACTGACAAAATGCTCAGTTCCCTTGGGTAGATTGGAGATCGCTTTAAGATTGATGATTTCTGTTACGACTTTTTCTTCCGTATCATATTTCTGGGCCAATAAATCTAGAAACTGCGCATCCAATACAGTTGTCCTCCTTCAGGGAAACGGTGATATCCAGCCAGGTATACTTAGAAGACCTATGGCCTTTTTGGGGCTAGCCCGCGTATCTTCAAACTTAGTGCGAACAGTAAAGGGAAAAAACATTAGTCCATCAAGGCTCACCGATGAGTTGCCCCCTTGGAATAGCTCATCCAAAGGCCGAGCCATTCCATAAGGGCATTTGTACCAACATACCACTATGTTTTCCCTAAATCAAAGACAAATATGAAGACTACCCTGATAATAGGGCTTTTACTTGAATGTGCCCAGAAGGAATCGAGCCCAAGATTGCGCGTTTGTACCGGATGCTTGAACGTGTTTCAAGTTCCTGTCCTAGATGCAGATTCATCATATGCATAGATCTTAAAAAGTTTTATATAAAGAATAATACTAATTAGTGAACAGACAAGGATGAAAGTAAAAACCCCCATTGGAGGTACCCATGCCGATAAAATAACGGTCAAGGGTGCTGCGAATCTCCCAATCGTGAATTGCAGCCTCGATGCCCCCATATATTGCCCTCTCGCGTTCGCAGGTGCATACTGACTTACAAAATTATTGGTCACCGGAGCTCGTATAATTTCTCCAAACGTAAACACGACCGTGATAAGGAATAATAACCAAATATGCGTCGTTAATCCAATGGCGAACATGCCCACCCCAGCCAAAGCGGATGACAGAATGAACACGTCTCGATCTTTTAAGCGATTTAACCATTTTGTAGTGGGTAAAACAAATAGAACGAATAGCAGCCCATTTAACCCGAGAATCCATCCAAATACTTCTGTACTCGTAAGCCGGAGCGTCCAATCATACCAAGTGAATAGGGGTTGCGACGGGACATATTGCGTGACATATATCGCTAAATACAGATCCAATTGCATGATTGTTATAATAGAGAAAACGCCTGCCAGAATATATAGAACAA
The DNA here is from genome assembly GCF_001894745.1 of Paenibacillus sp. NAIST15-1. GTDB lineage: Bacteria > Bacillota > Bacilli > Paenibacillales > Paenibacillaceae > Paenibacillus_B > Paenibacillus_B suaedae. The sequence continues at coordinate 93,007 of NZ_BBYF01000005.1, read as the reverse complement.
ATATTTTATCCTGAAAGATGATTTTATAGCCTTTCCATTGTTCTTTTATCGAAGTTGAAACTGCATGTAATGAAACCTTTTTGCTGGTACCCGGCATACTCTCATGAATTCTCAGAAAGATTGCAATCGTATAGAGCAGCATGACGATTGTACAAGTCCATAGCAGCTCACTTCGATTTTGAAAGAAAAAAAATGCGCCCAATGCGGGTCCTAATACAGCACCAATATTATTAGCTGTCGTAAACGTGGCGAACACCTGACGTCGATCCTTATCGGGAATAAGATCAGCTACCATCGCATCACTAGCAGGTCCATAGAAGGCACCTCCTAATCCAATGCCAATATAGGCGAAATAATTAATCCAATGCGAACTGGACAACGCAAACAATGCGAACATACACGCTTTAAGGGAGGCGCCTGCCAACATCATGGGACGACGTCCCACCCTATCCGCTAAACTCCCTCCAACCATGCTGCCAAGTATGCCAATGAGAGGCGGAATCGCCATTAACATCCCTGCCGTCTGTTTACCTAATGATTCGCTAAAGTAGACCGTAATAAAAGGGAAGTACATCCAAAACAACAAATTGAACAGCCCCTCGCCGATTAGGCGAATTTTCAAATTCACATCCCAAACATGTAATTTCAAATGTTCTCCCTCTTCTCTAACGCAAACATCCGTATAGGTCTACGAATATTCACCGTTTTCCCCGGCCAGGTAAACCAATGATAAAGTACTTGGGAAATTAAATATAGACTTATAATTTTTAATAAGTTATACTCATAATATGGAAATTCGAGGTAACCCATTTTAATTTAACTGCTCCAAAAAACGAACATTTGTTCGAAATGGTATCATAAAAACAGACGCTCTTATGTGAGAGCGTCTTTGTTCATGTATTCTACGATCCCTAATGCAATGCCACCAACAGCTCTTACTAACAACGCTATTTTTGATGAGATTCTCTCTTCAGACTCAATAAACTCCCCGTATGTGTTCTTTCCGAAATACAAGATGTCTCGGATAATCAGCAACGACCAGTGATCGCCAAACGCCTCTAAAGAAAAATTAAATTTCCAACTCATATAGGGAGGAATGGATTAAATGAGCATTTCTTCAATGCCTCGGATCGTTTCAGAAGAAGAGTGGCAGATTGCCCGTCAAAAACTGCTCGTCAGAGAAAAGGAGCTCACCCGCGAGTTAGATGCACTTGCTGCGGAACGTAGAAGACTGCCGATGGTGAGAATTGAAAAAGATTACGTGTTCGAAGGATCGAACGGCACTGCAAGCCTGCTTGATCTTTTCGAAGGACGGCGCCAACTCATCATTTATCATTTCATGATGTCTCCAGGCTCTGATCATCGCTGCCGCGGCTGCTCATCCTTTGTTGACAACATTGGCCACCTATCTCATCTGCACGCCCGTGATACTTCCTTCATACTCGTTTCGCCAGCACCCTTTACTCAGATCGAATCATTTCGAAAGCATATGGGCTGGACTATCCCTTGGTATTCCTCAAACGGCGACAATTTCAATTTCGATTGCGGTGCAGGCAAGGGATTTGGTTTGAGCATCTTCCTGCGTAATGACGATAGTGTGTTTCGAACCTACTATACGACTGCACGCGGTGTGGACAGGATCAGAGCCGATTTCAATCTCCTCGATCTTACGCCTTATGGTCGTCAAGAGGAATGGGAGGATTCCCCTAAAGGGTGGCCGCAAACACCTCCATACACGTGGTGGCGATTACATGACGAGTACGAAGTGAACCAAGATGGAAAATAACCCTTTCATAGGTCCCGTTATAATGGGGAGAACTGTTTAGGAAAGAAATGCTCATTTCCTGCAAGAACTAATGGATACGATATTCACGGTTTGGTACGACCCGTAACCCGGTTCAATTCAGAGATCAGAGAAAATGAGGCTGCCGTTCCATGTCGGTAGCCTCGTCCTTGGTGATTGTTATCTCCGAAATAAACCGCTTAACTCTGGCAAAAAGAAATTAGCATGTTACGCTTGTTCTGCCCAGTTAGCCGGATATGTTACATAGATAAATCGTGCATATTCTGGCACAGAAAATTGAATCTTACTTCCATTCGGAATCAGGATCACTTCTCCTGGACCAGCTGACACCTTTGTACCATCAATGATAACATCCAGATGTCCCTCAATCACATAATCAACTTCATCATAGTTAAGTGTCCAGTCAAAGGTTGTTTCTTTCATCTCCATGATACCGCAGCCAAGTCTTGGACTTTCCTTAAGCGAGAAAAGATCTTTACAATAGACGATATCATTCGGGTTGCCTGTATCGAGACGATCCTCTTCTGTTACTTTCATATTTGGCACTTTAACAGAAGTAATCCCTCCAGGACCTCTATGAACGTTCTGTTCAATCGCATCAGCCCCTACTTTTTCCATGATGATTTTACGAACCATCTCTTCAATCATCTTTTTATCGATACTCATGGGTACCCTCCTCTATTTCTTAGGTGCAGTTTTTTAGAACCATTTTACTTGCAATGAGCATAGCAACCATTACAGCTGTAATACACTTATGAACATCGATTCTGTTCTCGGCTAAAAGGAGGTGTGAAACAAATTTTCTGCCACTTCCTAATCCTCCATACCAGAGAATAAACATAAAGAGGCCTAGGGTTATCCCGCTTCCTATCAAGTAGGAATGCTATAACCCTAAGCCTCTTTGCTTTAGTAAGACTACGCCTTTGTAGTCCTCTATTAGATTTTAAACGTGAATGAAACTGTTGTTCCACACGCTGTAGATTTAATTTGCATGCTCCCTTTTAGTTTATCCTCTACATAGCTATTTACAATAGATAAACCTAAACTTTTTGTGAACATTCTTCAGGGGATTATTCGACTCCATCTCCTACTGAACCTATGTGAAATAAAGTAAATAGAAGTTTTAACGTGATATCTGTATATAACTATCGTTGTTTACGCTTACCTCGAAATTGATCCAACATTTACCTTACCTTATACTGACAATTGTTAGCCTATTTATTCAGCTAGCAACAGAAAAATTTAAGAGAATGGAAAGGAGAGATTACTATTATTCACACTTATTCCCGCTTAAAAAAAACGTTGTCCGTCGCTCTTGCCTCGACCTTGCTTTTATCATTAGGCACTTTGTCAAATGGAGCAAACGCTCTAGAGAGTGGACAGTCCTTTCCAACGAGCACATCATTCTCAGACACTGCAACTCCAACCTTCGAAGAAAAAATTGTTGTCAAATTTACACAACAAGCTTTCCTTCCAAGTGAAGAAGGAAGACTTCAATTGCAACAAGAAATATCACCGTTAGCCGCTGTACCAGAATTATCGTTTGAACCGCTAATCTCGCAGCAATTCTTACCGTCAGCTAACAAAAGCATTGCTGCTAGCCCTCTTGCAGCCGTGTTTGACCGCTATTATTCCTCCAAAATTCCCGCTGGCGCTGATGTCGAACAGTTATTGCAAACGTTGCGAAGCTTCCCGCTTGTTGAGGATGCATACGTAAGTAAAAAACCAGAACTAGCCAATGCACCTGCTCCGAACACAACACCTGTCCTTCCAGACGACGATCCGCGCTTCACCTTACAAAGTTATGCGCAAGCAGCTCCTCTAGGTATCAACGCTCCTTATGCTTGGCAATTTGAAGGTGGCGATGGCAAAGGCACCAAGTGGGCCGATGTCGAGTGGGATTGGGCTTTAAATCATGAAGATCTAGCCGCTCATAACATACAGATTTTACCAGGCGGCACTAATAACGGAAATGCTAGTCACGGTACAGGTGTGCTCGGGGTTGTATCTGCAGTTGACAATGCTATCGGCAATATCGGGCTAGCTAACAAAGCTACGCCGATTGTATCCTCTTTAGTTCGTACAGGAGGTATAGTAGAAGCAATTTTAGCGGCTACACAAGTATTATCACCAGGTGACGTTATTCTGCTCGAAATACAGCTCGGCTATGATACTTGGATGCCTGTCGAAGTACAGTCTGCAGAGTTTGATGCAATCCAATATGCAACAAGCTTAGGTATTGTCGTTGTAGAAGCGGGAGCCAACGGTAGTGCTGATCTCGATCAGTACAAGCATTGGGATAATAAATACATCTTCAATCGGGATCTCCCAGATTTCAGAGATTCAGGAGCAATACTTGTTGGAGCAGGATCATCAACTGCACCTCACTACAGACTCGGCTTCAGCAGCCATGGCAATCGGATCGACGCTTACGGTATTGGTGAGAACGTTGCTACCTTAAATGCAACAAGTACTGCTTCGACAACTGGTTACAACGACTATTTCAATGGAACCTCTTCCGCTTCACCTGTCGTTGTAGGTGCGATTCTACAACTGCAAGGGATTGCTAAAGCCAAATTCGGCGTGCCGTATTCGCCAGATGAAGTTCGTAGAATACTGAGATGGTTACCGTTCAATACCCCGACTTCCGATATAGCCAATGATAGAATTGGTACCCTACCTAATTTGCAACAAATTATAACGAATTTACCTACGCCAGGTGCTGTACCTAACGATATAGAAGCACCACTAGCACCAACTAATCTAGTTGTTAATACTACCTCTGGCACAGTTAACTTGAATTGGACTGCTTCTACGGACAATGTTGGTTTGATCGGCTATGACATTTATGTAAATAACGATCCTTTTGCTAAAGCAAGATCAACTAGCAACTCCGCCACGATCAGTGGATTAACAAGTGGTTCATATACGTTTACTGTCAAGGCTCGGGATGGCTTTAGTAATTTGTCTGCGGCAAGTAACTCGGTGACCGTTCAAGTTCAAGTTGACCCCTGCCCTACTCCATGGAGTGCTTCCTCCACTTATGTTCAAGGTGACATTGTTTCTTATAACGGAGTGAAGTATCAAGCCAAATGGTGGACGCATAATGAACGTCCAGATCTGAAAAGTGGTCCCAACGATGTTTGGACTGCGCTCGGTCCTTGCTAAAAGAATAAAACTTGATTAAATAAAAGAGAGGTAGGGGCATATCCATTCCCTACCTCTTCTACTTATTATCTTCGATAACCCTATACTTCAGCTCTGTAAGTAAACCCCTAAGTCAGTCCATCATAAGGGTCAGCACTTAGTTTCAATTGTAATCGGTCAAAGCCCAAGCCGCGGAACCATTTAATCGGTTCTGTCACTGACAAATCAATCTTCTGTTCACTCACAGAGAGAACACTGCTATCCAGCCCGATAATCGCTCTCATTTCCAACTAAATTGCCCGTTAGATGAGAAAAAGGCTGCCTTGTGGCAGCCTTAATGCAATTGATTTATCGTTCTCAGTCCCCTGCTGAAGCATTCTGCTTCTATGTTAGTCTAGTAACTGTACCAACCTATCACTAATAGCAGGTTAATTTTTATCCCTTTATCTTTTTATGCAACCCACATTTTATCGAATTGGGAGCGATAGTCATTGTATATCATTCAATACTATTTGGGCATTGTATTCACAATCAATCCAATATGTGTAAAGTAGTTCATGGCTCCAAATAGAACAAAGGCTATGCCTGCAAGTGCCCAAAGGAATTTAATAACTTTAGCAAAGTTTCGATTTGCGTCTTTGTTTAAGGCAAAAGGAAATAATACAGCTCCAATCCCTATAATCGCGAATAATCCTGACATAAAAGTAGCTTCCAACATTGGATAATCAGCAAAAGCTCCTGATATTGGTTCTTCTGGTGGCGCTGCAAATAATTGAAATCCAATACCTGCAAATGCGATTGAGATGAGTGCTAGCCCCATTGCTGCAGCAAAATAAGATACTGGTTTTAATAAATACGGTAATTCCGCCTTTAATGTATTGGATACTATTTTCGTATCGTTCATATTAATGCCTTGTTTTACATATAGATTAGATTTTCTCCATATTAAGACGGTTGCAGCCAGAAGCAGAACCCCAAAACCTAGAGAAGACTCACCAAATATAATATCATCAAATGGGAATCCAATCTTTGACAAGGGCCAAGTAAGGGTCATATGAGCTCCTGTTAGCGTTAATATAAACCCGGGTATTCCAAATCCTATAGCCCAACCTTCTAGTTGTCCAACTTTTCCTTTGGCTAAATGGGATTCAAATCGAAGCATTAATAATAACCCTATACCAGTTGCAACTGACATTATTGTGTTATACACAGCTGTTGTTGACCAATCGATAACCATTTAAAAAAACTCCTCACTTAAATTGTTACATATTATTTCCTTTAACTTTATTCATATTTCTTCAGCAAAGTTAGAAGGATTTTATCATCACTAGCTTTCAGACTAGATCAAATGATTCATACTGACGATGATAGACAATAAGCAAAGTACGATAGCCGGTATTGCTTTTGGAAAAGGATCCTTAGCAACAGCAAGAAGAGTAAAGGCTGCGACAAACATCGTAACCGCTAGTAAAAATCCTGCAATAACAGCCGCTATTGGAAACCAAATACCTGCAAATAATCCGATTGCAGATGCAATCTCAATAAATCCCGTCAAAAAATTAAAGATGGGAGGCATGCCGAAACGCTTGAACTCATCTGCCATTTTACCGGAAATAATCTTACTCCCAGTAAACATAAAAAATAATCCTATAATAACTTGCAAAATGATAATAACCAAGAAAATCCCCCCTTTCTCGGAGTATATTATATGCTATAGCATATAATATACAAAAATATTTATTTCTTTTGACAAAATCGTTTCTTAAAAGCTTTCATAGACGTAAGACCATAGAGTCGGGTCTTGTGCGTACCGTCTCGGGTAACGTGGAACGAAGATGATCTAACCGTCATCCATAACACTTGCATACAGTTTTTCAAGTAAAGATTCCAGTACCTGCATTTCATCTTCACTTAAGTACCTTGTCACGTGCTTGTGTGCTTCGATGACAACCGGCAGTAGTTCTGATTTGAGTAGTATACCTTTATCGCTCAGATATAAGTTATGAGATCGTTTATCTGTATCATTTACAATCCGTTTGACGATCTCCTTCTTCTCGAGCGAGTGGATCATTCGAACAACCGTGCTCTGATCTCGGTCGATTGCTTCCGCAAGTTCTTTTTGAGTTGTTGGTCTATCCCCGTCTAGGACACTGATAATACTCCATTGCTCTGGCGTCATCTCATAGGGCTTTAATTGCTTTGTAAAATAGTTGGTCATTTTAACATCCGTACGGTGAATCAAAAAACCCGTTAAATTACACAATTCCATAGTTTTCCCCCCCAATTATTATTATGGAATGTTGACTTACCTATAGTACCCCAGTGCTCCAGTACACCTGATTCCAATTCACATAGTCACATCATTGAACCCATACTGTTTCATGTTCTTTCACAAAAATACATGCTATAGCATATAAAAATTTATTTAAAAAGTCAAGTTTTACTCCCTCTATGTAGAAACGCATTTCTCTTAAATGCTCACGTATCCTTAGAAGTTGACCGTTTGAACTCTCCCATGTCTCACAGAGACAACTCTCCCACATTCCTTCATTCAACCTGTCCATGAGGTGGAGGTCAGATATGCTGCCCGACACGATCTTCGTCTGTAAGATAGTTGCGTTCCGACTCATCCGTGCTTCTTTTATCTGTCCAGCTAGCAACAGAAAAATTCAAGAAAATAAAAAGGAGAAAATATTATCTCCGGGTGACGTTATTCTGCTCGAAATACAGATCGGTAATAACGGCGGCCCTTGGTTACCTATCGAAACACTGCCAACAGAGTTTGATGCAATCCAATATGCAACAAGCCTAGGGATTGTCTTTGTACCGTTCAAGTTCAAGTTGACCCCTGCCCTGCTCCATGGAGCGCTTCCTCCACTTATGTTCAAGGTGACATTGTTTCTTATAACGGAGTGAAGTATCAAGCCAAATGGTGGACACAAAATGAATACCCAGATGTGAAAAATGGCCCGAACGATGCTTGGACTGTGCTCGGGCCTTGATAATAAGAAGAGGTAGGGGCATATTAATCCCCTACCTCACTATTAATATCTTCAATAAAATCAATCTGATATTAATTTCGAATAAATACTGAGATCGTTAAACTTTCCGTCTACTCTCTCGTATTGTCTGAGTGTTCCTTCAAACCGGAAGTTGAGCTTTTGTAAAAGCTTCATAGAATTCACATTTCTGGGGTCAACCCTTGCTTCGATTCGATTCAGCTTTAAGGATGAAAATCCATGTTCTAACAGAGAAGAGATAGCTTCTGTAGCGTACCCTCTTCCCCAAAATGATTTAGCAATGTCATATCCAATCTCTGCCTTGCCATTTTCAAAATCTAAGTCATTATAACCGCAAGAACCAATAATCTCATTGGACTCTTTTTTAATGATGGAGAAACGAATAGCCTTACTCTCTTGAGAAAGACCATCAAAGAGATTAATCATTTCCAGTGCTTGATTTTCATTAGTAAAACTACAAATATTCATAAATTTAGTTACGTCCGGATCAGACCAAATTTTAAACAAACTAGACGAATCCGATATCTTCATTTTTCTCAAATGTAAACGTTCTGTGTGTAACTCAGTAATCAATACTTTTACCTCCATTATATTTTAATAGTTAGGTTGAAAATATTGATATCTGCGCATAGTTCAGTCCCTTCATTTTTGAAGATAGTTTCATTATATAAGAGGCTATATGCTTTATCTACGATTAATCTCAATCCTTTATTTGCTTCTCATGTTCGGGGATCCATCGATCCGTCACAGGGTGGTGCGCTTGGACAAAGAAAAGAACAGGTAAATTAGGAGGGAAAGATTGCTGTTCTGTTGCATTAAAGTTGAAATACATGCTCTCTGCCTCATTTAATTGAGTTGTATTATACATGTTTTTGCGTATCAAAATGTTCAATTGTTCTTTCGTTTGTTCATCATAAGGCAGTCCATCATAAGGGTCAGCACCCAGTTTCAATTGTATACGGGCGAAGCCCAAGTCGCGGAACCATTTAATCGGTTCTGTCACTGACGAATCAATCTTCTGTTCACTCAGCGAGGGAACACTGCTATCCAGCCCGAATAAACGCTCTCACTTCGTTAGGATATTGGTTCACATAATCCAGACTGTAGATCCCCGATCTTCCTTATTTCCTTTCCTATTAGTTGTTCAGAGAAAATAAAGAAAAGCAAAATAGCCCACACCTCGATAACAAGGTGAGGGCTATTAGACACTTACTAGTAAAGTTAAATTCTATTTGATAAGACGAGCATTTACCCAATCGGCATGGTCACTATTTATACCATCTCCGCCATCTGTGACAATGAGTTTTAGCTCATTCTTTCCAGATAGATTAACGTTTACCTCTTTTGCCGCTGTATTTTTATTCATTACGCCACTAGTGAATACAACTTGATTGTCTACAACAACTTTGAACTCCACAGTACCTACAGTACCTACCTCACTATCTACCCCAACTAGCGCGGCAAAGGATGTGTACTGCCCATTCAGTTTGTATACAATTTCACTGTTAGCATGTGTGCCCAAACCTTTTGTATAGGTCTTGTCATTTAACTTGAGTGTATTTCCATCAACACTACGATCTTTTTGGACTGTTCCCCAACCTGCTGTGGCAGAAAACCAATTAATATCGCTGAGATACGTTGTAACAGGTTGTGGTGCTTCAAAGAGTTTAATCTCACTTGCAGATGCAAAACCATTTGTGCCACCACCTTGAGGTACTTCAAGTCGAACATATTTGGCAAGAGTAGGTGTGAAAGTGGCTGTCTTTTCTGTTTTGTCCTTTGCCCAAGTGCCTGTGGCAACCTCATTGAAGGATACTCCATCAAGACTAGTTAGGATTCTATATTTTGTAATAATTCCATTTTCTTCACTTTGTCGTGGTAGATAGGTTAGCTTGGTGAATGTTGTAGGATTTACATACTTTGCTGTAATATGATAAGGAAACTGATTTGGGTTATTCCATGCACTGTGCCAGATAGTTTTTGTATCTCCATCAAATGCATATACTGCGGCATTACCCTGTGAAGTCTCTTCGCTATTTGCTGTTGCGGCAATGATACCCCCAATACCTTTTACCTTATCCATTCCATCAGTCGGTTTAATGATGTTATAATCTGACCCAAACCAAATTGGTGCGGTTAGAAGAGGTAAACCCAATGCATTAATCTTGTTTTTTGTGTCATTTGTTGCAGGTAAACCCCATTTATCAAAGAAAGGCGTCAAGTCATAGTGAGCTACTTTTGAAGTGTTGAGAATAAATGCCTGCTTTTTCTGATCATCTGTAGTTGGCAGATCAGTTTTTTCCATCTCACGATATAATCGATGTAACTGTGGGTAGAAGTTATCCCCAAAAGCAAGATTAAGCTGCCACAGCATTTCTAATTTTGAATTAGAGTCTGCAAAATTCTTGGTTGGCTGATCTACAAACGTGAAAGCAGCTAAGTACTCGCCTGGGGATCTTGCAGGTTCAGTAGGCTTAAGAGCCTTCTTAGCGGCTATAGAATATATATTTACATTAACCTCAGTCATCCCATCCCAATTCCAAGGTGCTTGTTGTCTCAGATGACCTGCCTCATGATACTGCCCCCAACCCGTTCTTGTAAGGTCTAAAGCATCGGCACTTGCTCCAGTATCTTTAGGCATAATTGCCCCATCCCAATTTGCATATGCATACGCTCCTGGTATGGTATTTTCTGATTCAATAAAGCCAATCAAATGCCTATCTAACCGATGCCTAGGATCAGAATCAGAACTAGATAGTCCAGATATTTGATCCTGTGCTGTAATAAACTTATCATAAGTCTGTAAAAGAGTAGTTGGGTCTTGATTCAAGATATGATCTCTAGCAGTAGCATAATAGAAGACAAAGAGAGCTCTTTCTGATTGAAGAACAACAGAAGGTGCATTAGGATATGCATTCATCATTGCCTGCCAATCCGCATTTGTATTCTTGCCTAATACAAAGAATGGAACAGGACTCCCCCCGCTCACTACATTTACATTAATACTACCTTCATTGTTGCTGTTATCAAATGATAACAAACCGCCATTTGGTGAGGTCATTGTGTTTATGCCTGGTTGTAATGGATAAAAAAGCGCCCATTCTTTATCATGACGATGTATTCCAATAACCGCTGTAATTGGTTTGTCACCTGAAACTTCAATCTTAATTTGTTCATTGGGTTTTGCATATAAACCTGTTGGCTGATATATTTTTCGAGCATTTATGAATCTACGTTCTCGGTCGCCTTCCGCCCATATATCTCCAAGCGCTTTTACTTCAAAATTTCGCTGAACAAGAAGATTATTTAGCTCTGTAATGGCTTCCTCTGTTGGCGTGATGACTGGCTCTGTTGGTGTGATGACTGGCTCCGTTGGTGTGATGACTGGCTCTGTTGGTGTGGTGACTGGCTCTGAAGTTTGGGCTAGTGCCCAAGATGGCGAGCCAGCTACTACAACCGCTGTTACCACCGTAAGAGATAAAACCTGAAGTGACTTCTTGAGTTTTCTCATCAAATCCTCCTAGAACAAATGAAATTTATGCATAGCTAGCATTTACTGCTGGCGTATCCATCTTGGTAAGTAATAAATGGATTTCAGACTATAATGATACTATTACATTCCACTTTTTTACATTTGTTAAATAACACCGTTTATCTCTATTGCTTCAATTCCATCTTTATTCTGCTTTTAATAAAAAAACAAACTCGCAACATAAGCTGTAAGTTTCTATTGACAAATCGATTGATTCATTTCATCATGAATGTCGGCAATGTTCTTGCCTGAACAAAAAAATCCTAATGCTACGAAGTAGGCGTATGCCATTTCCATAGCAGAAGGATTTATTAGACAGGATCTACAAATTTCTCATCTCATAGATTTTTTGCAAGGTATTAAGGTGCATTGATTTATCTTCGGGCGACTCAGCGAATTTATACCACTCCACAAGCCTGTATCCGAACATAACAAGGATTAGTTCATAAACACAATGATCGGAGTTGTGGGACACATCCGCATATTCCGAAAAACCCCTGTAATACGCCGGAACGCATCTTTGGTAGTATTCAACCATATGACAGACATCCGCTTCGTCCGCTATTAAACTCGCGATATCCTCGCCCATATGCCCCCATCCGGCGGTATCCCAGTCGATCAGTACGATTTTACTCTCCGAGCAGAATATGTTTGCCACCCAAAAATCTCTATGGCAAAGCACGATTGGCAGCTTTTCAATGCGACTGAATATTTCGTCCGAATTGTTATCTAAGTCTATAAGCATTTTACATAGGTGCTTCGGGATTTCGCAGTCATCGGAGCGTATGTAATCATACAAAACATTCCATGACCGATACCGCAGATAGTAGTTTTTTGTAAACTCAACCTTGCTTAAATTGGTCAAATTCTGCAATACGTTTGGTTGTTCAGCGTACAGCTTGCCTTGAAACCGCCCCAATTCCTTGGCTGCACGTTCATACATTTCGGAGGTCAGATTTAAACTTGACACACCATCAATATATTCCATCCATAGCTGTATCTCATCGCCATTTATTTCGGCGTGATAACACTCCGGACAACGGAACGAATCGAAGAAAACCTTGTTGAAATCCGATGCATAGAGATCGTATTCCCTTCGCCATGAATCCGGATCACCATAACGCTCCCATTTTTTCTGTGTTTTCCAAACTACCTTATACGGCAGATTTTCACCGTCGGAAGTTTCAGCCATGCCCGTTACAAGCCGAACATCTCCTACTGTCCCGCCTTGCAACTCTTTAAGTTGATAATCTGCGCGGATTATCGTCTTGCCGAGCATTCTACTCACAACAAGCACCAGTATTTCGGGCTTTACAAACATTTCATCATGGTTGTTCATTTCTTGTGTCCTCCATTTTTACCCTTATGCTGCATGGCAATCGACTTTTGCCACGCCCGTTTATTTATGAGATACCCCGTTTTATCATCCACAAACTTGTTTTCACGCTTCTGTACAAGGTAACGCTCCCAATGCTCTGGCGCCAATGATCCATCGGCAAGAGCGGCAAGAACTGCGCAGCCTGGTTCCGTCTGATGGCGGCAGTCACTGAAGCGACACTGTGTGAATAAATCCTCCACATCGTGATATCCCGCGCTGATCCCGTCGTCCGCACCGAACAACCCAAGTTCACGCATTCCCGGCGTATCAATAACCATCGCGCCTGAAGGAAGCATAAAAAGCTGGCGATGCGTTGTTGTGTGCCGCCCCCGGCTGTCAGTCTCGCGGATAGCATTGACAGTCATTACTTCCTGATTCATCAAGGCGTTTACCAGCGAGGATTTTCCCACGCCGGACATGCCGAGGAATACCACGGTTTTCCCAGGTTGCAGATATTCACTCAACCCGTCTAAGCCACTCCCGGTATGACTGGAAACTGCGTGTACCGGCACACCAGGGGCGATTTTCTGAACCTCAGCTAACGATGCACTGAAATCCGGAGCCAAGTCAGCTTTTGTTAAAATTACGACAGGCTGGCCACCACTCTGCCGTGTCTGTGTCAGATAGCGCATGATGCGGCTGACCTTGAAATCCCAGTTTAGGGACGACACGATAAATACGTAATCAAAATTCGTTGCTACGACTTGTTCCAGTATGGTTTTGGCATACCCTGCTGCGTGTCCCGAATAATCAGCGCGGGAAAATTTCGAGCGGCGAGGCAGCAATTTGGCAATGCGCGAAGCGCCGCTTTCGTTGTATTGTAGAAAAACAAAATCGCCAACGCACGGAAACTCCTCTCGAGTCCCCACAGAGTGGTAGAATGCACCCTTCAATACAGCCGTCACTTCTCCTTGTTCGGTGATGACGGTATATTGGTCCCGCTGAAGTTCCGTAACCCTTCCGGGTATTAATCCTATCGGCGGCGTCTCGGCTTCGATATAGCCGTATTGTTTTAAATCAATCATTGAGCCGATCCTCTCCTAAAATTAATGTTGTTTTTGGGCATAAAAATACCGCGAACAAGCAGCCTCCTAAGAAGCTGCTGTTTCGCGGCGACAAGCCAAAAGTCGGCTTATAATCAAAAAGGGATACGACCTACATCGTATCCCGCTAACAGCAGTATTCACGAAAGGTTACTGTTTACGGCATAGCAAAGAAACACGGGTAATATTCCCGATTGTCTCATTCCAAGCTATAATCAAAGATTGGAATTTACTACGCCCGATATTCGGCTAAGTTAAAATCACCAATACCATATAAGCAGCCATTTAAAACATCTCCTTTCGAGGAAAAAAGTGGAATTACAATTTCACTTCTATAGTTTTACATAAACCTTTGTGGAAATCAATAGGAAATTAGTATTTGATCTTTCGTACATATTGATTCTCGCCCTGATTTTTCACAACGATTCCTAGTTCACGTAAGTCCATTTTTAAATTTGTGGCCTTTTTCTTATCCCCTTCCCTAATTGCATTTCGACGTTCATATAAGATAGCATTCGCATTTTCTCCACATGCATGATCATCCAGGGTCCAAAGATTGAATTCATCTTTATACGGATCCTGTTCACTCCATGGGTAATGATGATACAGGAAGATTTCTCGTATTTTTTCCTTCTTGATGTCTGTCTTTTCGCTCAAAAGCTCTTGTCCCTTTGTTCCCGTAATAACGACAATATTATCTTCCATAAAGATTTCCTTTATCTCAGATTTACTGATTCTCTTTTCTATATTATCTTTATTGATCCGTATTTCTTGATCTCTTATGCTCATTTTCAATGCTTCACTATAGACTGTTAGTGATAAGAGAACGCCTATGACTCCTCCTGCGATCATCAAGATCACAGACGCCCAAAACGGGCTGAATGAAAGTAAAAGTTTAATGACTTTTGAATCGGAAAAGAAAGGTATCCTTTTTGCGAATTCCAACAACTTTGGAAGATACCAGCCTATCGTTCCTAACACAAAAGGAAATAATGCTGCAATCCATTTTTCCAAGAAGCCCATACCAATTGTGGATGTATTGTTCATTATGATTGTTACCTCCAACCTTAATGGATGTTACAAGACGACTTTCAAGGCTAATTTAGTTAGCTCATCAGCGTACTTCTCAAAACTAAAGGAATTTATGTGCTTAAGCATACTTTCTTCAATCGCACCTTGAATCACAACACAGATCATTTCAACATCAAACTCATTCGAAAACTCTTGTTTTTGTTGTCCCTCGATTAGGATCTCTTTGAGTAATGAATGTAATGGATCCTCTTCTTCTCCATGATCGGCCCTATAGTAAGGAATTCCTTCTTCGTTTTGAGCATTAAATACAATCTCAATTAATGCGATATTATTCTTATAGTTAGCTACTTGATAAGCTAAACTGGCTCCAATATAGGCTTTCAATTGTGAACTAGGTGTTTCTTCTTGAACCACCTTTTCACTAATGAAATCCAACTTTTTGTTAAGCAAGTACAGCAAGGTCTGGTTAATCAAATCCATTTTGTCAGAAAAATGATACGAAATTAACCCTGTACTTACTTTTGCTGTTTTAGCGATTTTGGTTAAACTGACATTGGTGTAGCCGAGTTCCTCAAGTGTGTTAATGCATGCTTGAATAATCTGTTCTCTTCTTGCTTCGGCAATAAAAGATTGTTTGTCTTCCATCAGAACCTCCACCGTCATTTAATTGGTCGTTTGTTTTTTAATTTGGTCGATCAATCAATTTTATTTTGCACATAAATCCCATTGCTGTCAATAGACAATTGTATCAACCAGATTGTAATGGCAAGAACAGTCGCCTAGATCCTCGAAAAGGCGCAAGCGGAGTGGATGTCAAGGGTTCCCACAATCTGCGCACTCCTCTGGCCACCATCCAAGTTCAAGACTATGGATATATGCTGGAGAGCTTGCCTTAGCAATGGAGCCACGAGGAAAAGCAGGTCATGAGATCGACGATTGGGGAAAAAGGAGATGATAGGCTTGAACTGATCTCCGACTTTGAGAAATCAATAGAAAAATTGATTATAATCGAATTTTATCGCCTACCTGAAGTGGCTCGCTGCTCTCGGTGACGATTTTTTCCTCTTCGAATTGTCCTTCGGTTACGGCCGATACGGATTCATTGGAATCGATAACGGTAACAGGCAGCTTCCGAATGTAAAATGCGTTGCCGAGCGGGCCGTTTTTTTCCTCGATTCCAAACACATACTTTCCGCCGCCGTCATCGCGGATCGCTTTATTGGGTACGAGGAGCGCATCGCCCGTTATTTTCGTCAACTCGACCTGAGCATTCTCACCGCCTTTTATATCCTGATTTTTCAACGTAATCCGTATAAACTTCATGGCAACTTCGGCATTTGTTCCTTTTCCATCCGGAGCACCGGCCTGATTGCTGGAAAAGGCACTTTGGATATGTTCAATTCGGCCTTCAACTTGAAGAGCCTGGCTTCCCTCCACCCGCACCTTCAAGCTCTCGCCCGATTGCAGCGATGCGGTCATATGAGCAGGCGCAAGGAATTCAAACTGAAATCCTAGGCTTTTGTTTGAGATGACGACATCGGGAGCTCCACCAGAAGGCACCCCCTCCGTCACACCGATCGTCGTAATGATCCCATCAAATGGAGCAACCAGGTTGCCGTTCGCTTTCAAATCATGTTGCAGCTTTTGAATTCGTCGCCCCTGAACCTCGAGATCGATCTCACTGATACCAAGCGCATTTTTCGCTGCCGCAATCGCCTGTTCGTCCGCTTTGTGTGAAGCCTCGAGAAAATCGCGCTTCAGCCCTTCCTGCGAAAGCTTCAGCTTTTTCAGACTCGCCCGTTCGTCCAGAATTTGCTGTTCGGCCGCTTCTGTTTCATAAGAGACGAGCCGCTGTCCTTTCTTCACAAGCTGCCCTTCCTTTACGTGTACTTTCTCGACCTTCCACCCCGAGTTGTTCGATAAGCGCGCTTCCGCCTTCCATTTCAACACCCCGCTGCCCGTAAACGTATGAACAAGCTGTCCCTTGGACGGCAACGCCAACACCACCTTGGGCAAGCTCAGTGTCGCTAATGTATTGCTAAATAGCGTAAATCCAATCAAGAGCCCGATAAACAAGCCAAATACGAGGCGTATGGTTCGTTTCCGTCCCATTGCTGCCTGTTCACTTTGTTGAAACTCCATTCCGTTCACCCCATATAAGGTCTATCCTTTTATTCCTGACAGCTGAATCCCTTCGACAAAGCTGGATTCTGCATACAAAAACAATAAAACCATCGGAGCCATATAGATGACGGATGCGGCAAAAGCTACCCCGCGGGCTCCTTCTTGAATACGCGACAAGTATAAAGATAGCGGCTGCTTGAAGGAATCCTCCAAAAAAATGAGCGGCTGCTCCACCATATTCCAGTTGTCAACAAACAACAATACGATTAATGCAGCGATTCCCGGCTGAATCAATGGAACGATAATTTTGCAAAAAATCTTCCCATGTCCGGCTCCATCCATTTGCGCCGCTTCGATATACGTTTGCGGGATATGCAGCATGAACTGTCTCAGCATAAACACCCCAAAAGCGCTGAAAATTCCCGGCAAAATAATCGCAGATTCGGTATTGAGGATTCCGAGCTCATCCGCAATGATGTAGTTGGGGACTAACGTAACCTGAAAGGGCATCAGCATGGTGATTAAATAAACGAAAAATAGCTTATCCCTCCCCCTGAACCGCATCTTTGACAGCGCGTAGGCAGCCAAAGATGCAACAATGACCTGTCCGACAATGATCGGTACGACCAAGAACACGGAATTCCAAAACATTTGCAGAAACACGGGCTTAACAATCAGCACTTCCATATATTGATGAAACGATACCCAGTCAGGAATCAGCTTAAGATTAATAAAGGAGCTGACTTCTCCCGCTGAAGTCTTGACCATCTTGCCGATTAGATTATAGTTAAGGTTAATTTCTTCCTCAGTCATCAATGAATTCGAAAATGTGACTACGATCGGGAAAAGCATGATCACAGCGACCGGGAAAAGCGCTATTGTTCGCACCAGCTTACGAAATACAGCCACTTTCACTCCCCCTCGCCTACTCCATAAAATTCCGGAAACGTCGCTCGATGGCCAGCATGGAGCTCACGAAAATCAAGATGCCCCCTACCATAACAACAGCCGCGGCGGTCAGCTTCTGGATATCGAGCGATAGAAACATGTTGTTCATATAATGCTGGAGCATGTAGATTTGATCATGCGGATAATCGCCCGCAATCAGATAGGTTTCGCGGAACACTTTGAACGAGTTGATAATGGACATGAGAACGACGAAAAACATCGTTGGCGTTAAATAGACGAATGTAATATGAGCCCATTGATGGAACTTTCCCGCACCTTCGATCTCCGCTGTCTCGTAGTAATCCTTTGGAATGTTCCGCATGCCGACCAAAAACAAAATGATGTTGTATCCGATATTTTTCCATGTATATACAACCGCCAGCACAACGATAGACCAATCTGATTTCATCCAGTCCACCCGCTCCAAATGCAAGCTATGCAGCCATTCGTTCAACGTTCCGTTCCAGTCGAATACAATTTGCCACATCATCACAATGGAAGCGACGGGCACTACGAGCGGCATTACAAAGGCAGTTTGCAGCCAATTCCGGATAAACAGCCTTTGGTTCAGAAGATGGGCAAAAAATAGTGACAGAGCAACGATTAGCGGTACGCATACACTGGTAAACAGAAAAGTGTTAGCTGCCGCTTTGCGGAAGGAAGCGCTCTCCAGCAGTGACTCATAATTGTGAAATCCGACAAAAGAGCCGTTCCCCGGGCTATCTTGAAATGAATACAGAACCCCCATGATAAAGGGAATCAAATAAAAGATGGCAAATCCGATCAAGCTTGGCGACAGGAAGAGCGCAGCCACGGCCATTTCATTGCGCAGCAGCTTACTCATTCAGTACTGTGGTTACCCGATTTTGAATCAGTTCGGCCACAGCTTCCGGGGTTTTCTGCCCGCTGAAATAAGCAATCGATTCTTCCTGCACAATTTGATCGATTTTGTTCGTACTTTTCTGAGACGAAGAAGCAAGAGAGATGGAGCTGCTCACGAGCTTCTCCAAAACATGATAGTTGGCTCCGTTCACAAACTTCTCTAAATCGTCAATATCCTTTTGGATAATCTCAAATACTTGGCCTTTCATAGGGCCGACTTCTTGATCGGATTCCACCTTCCCCGTTTTCAGCAGTTCCTTCGCTCTCTTCACATAGGAAGCTTTATTTATTGAGAAACCGGTGCTTTTCGCCTGAGATAGCATTTCTTCAGATACCATAAACTTGACGAAATCCCAAGCTTCCGGTTTAACAGACGACCTGTTGTTGATGCCGATCATCATATACGTCCTGAAAGTGGCTCCGGGTTTCCCCCCTTCCGGATTCGGACTCAAGTAAAGCTTCGACTTGTAAGCAAACTCCCCCCCGAACTCGCTTTGCCTTAATTGGCGTATGTAATCTTCCGGTGAATTGATTTGAACCGGGTTGAATATTAGAGATAATTCAGTTGAACTAATAATATTATTGTCGTACAAGGATTTCACTTGCTTCATCATCTGAATAAAGCTGCTTGTATCAAATTTGGCTTTCCCATTGACTTGATCCACATAGGAACCGTATTGGTCATTAACAAATCTGGACAACATGTGCTCGGGCGTAATTCCTCCTAAAGCATATCGATAATATTCTTTATCCGCATTCTTGGTCAACTGTTTGGCAGTGTCGGCGAAATCGGCCCAGGTCCACTTCGTATCATCGAATGTAACTCCGCTCTTCTCGATGAAAGTCTGGTTTCCCATTAAACCATAAACGAAAAAATAGAGCGGCATCCCATAAATTCCACCGTTGGCCTTAATACCATCCAGCACGTTATTGAAATAGTCCTCTTTTATAAATCCGGGATCCTTATCGATAATTTTGGACATATCGGTTAATAAACCTTTGTTGATGTAATCGGCTGAAGGCAATTGATCCAAATTGATAAGATCGGGACCTTTACCGGATAGCAAGGCTGTATTCGTCGTCTTGACGAATTTCTCCATATCCTGTTCTATTCGGGAATCATCGCTTTCGACGGATTGCAGCTCAATCGTGATATTAGGATGCTTGGCTTCATATTGCTGCTTTGCCAGCTTATAATAATCGTTTGGAAAGCCGGTAGAGAACACCACCGTTTTTTTCTCCGTATCGGACGGGGGCGGCATCGCTCCTCCCGGAGGTTCGGCTGCATGACCTTTCTGCGCCGTTTGGGTTGTAGGATCACTGACGCTTCCTCCGGATCTATTGCCATTTCCGCTGCCGTTACCGGTACTGCTGCAGGCTGAAACGGCGACCATAGAGAAAACGGCTGTCAGGATGATCAAAAACTTCTTCATTGGGCACTTCCTCTCAATTACAGTATGGTATTCACCACGCTCGCGGTTCTCCATCAGTATAATGAGCCGATATATGAGAAATTAGATGGACTTGTATAGAAGTTGTAAAATCAATCTCCACAAAGTGAAGCTTTGGCTTCGGTGTAATTTCAGATACTCTGCGAGGAGCCCCAAAATTAACAATAAAAAAGCCGATCGCTGTAGGCAATCGACCTGGAGACTATGAGTCTGGCTATTTAACTCGGATATAGTTCAGCAGCGCCATAATATCTTTACTGAAACCGCTGACTCCGTTCATATAAAAGCTTACCGTAACACTGTATTTTAACGTTTGGTTATCTTTGCTCGTATAGAATACCTCCGCTTCACCATCCCTATCCCACCGCGTCATGTCTTGATTCAACGTCAACTCAGTCAGCGGGTAGCTTCCTTCTTCCTGAATAAAGCGATTCGCAATATCGAAGACCTTATCTCTCGCAATCTCCTGGACGCGATTTTGTTTGCCGCCTGATCTCGAAATTTTGACGATATCTCCGTCCTTTGCATTCAGCACCACATCATAAATCTCGTTGGGCTTCACGGATTGTGTTAGGGTTACATAATACAGACCTCTCGGGATTTGATCAAGCAAGGAAGACTGCCCTTCTGGAATTCGATCGGGCAAGGTTTTGTCGCCGTAGTAAACTACAGGTTCCTCTTGCGGCCGCGGGCTGTTCAGCAGATCGTTAAGTTTGTTCTGGTCTACGTACATCGATTCGAATCGAAGCTCATCCATTGTCACATTCATTTCGTAGTATGTATTGATCGCCTTTAGACTGAGCGTCTTCGCCGTTTCTTGAGAAAGCACGCCTTCATATTCCGGTTCGTTGCCCGGGTTCTCTTTCCTGATTTGTTTGACCATCACTTTATCCTTGGGGATCGCGTTAAACCAGCCTTCACATCCGGTCAACAGCATAAGGATTACCATACACATAAACGCTAAAATCCATTTTTTCACAGATGTTCCCCGCCTTTCGATTGGAACGGGGCAAAGTCGACTTCAATGATCGTTCCCTGAATCTCACTGTCTGCAATATGAATGTCGGCATGGTGCAATCTGGCGACACTTTGGCAAATCGAGAGGCCAAGACCCGCCCCGTTATTGCTTCTCGTTCTTGCTTTATCCGCCATATAGAACGGCTCGAAGATTTTATCCCGATGATCTTCGGCAATCCCGATGCCTTGATCGGCGATTTGAACAATATAATGGCTGCCGCGCCAGAAAGTACGCAGCTCAACGGTCTGGTTTTCTTCCGAAGCTTTGATCGCATTGTCTACGAGATTGAAGATCAGCACCTTAATCAGATCAGGATCGACAAGCAAGCACCCTTCCTCGCAATCCGTATCGATATGAACCCGCTTCTCCTTGGCCATGATCTCCAGCGCCGGCCGAATTTCGGCAACAATGGCTCCGAGCTCATGCGGCACCATTTCGAAGCGATCCTCTTGAAGCAGAATCAAATCCATCAGCTTCAGGGATAACGATTCCAATCGTTTTCCTTCGGAATAAATCACATTCAAGCCGTCGAGGAACACCTCCTCGTTGTATTTGGTCGTCCTCATAAAATTGGCATAGCCGATAATGGAAGTTAAAGGCGTTTTTAACTCATGAGTAAAATTATCGATAAACCGTTGCTTTTGTTCATTGAGCCGTTCAAGATCCGAAATTTTATCCTCTACGACTGCCGCCATTTCATTAAAATTGTTGGCTAATACGCCGATTTCGTCCCTAGACTTCAACTGAACCCTTTCCGAAAAACCACCTTGAGCGATGACCTGCGCCGTCTTGTTCAGCCGGTCTATGGATTGTGTCAACCCTCTGCTCACGAGGAACATAATCAACATAAACAGGAAGCAGGCCGCCAAATCCACCTTGAAGAAAAAATGATATTGATCCACCCGATCCTGATATACGGGAGTCACATCTACCATGTAAGTAAACATATAAGGTTTATGATTGATATTCGCCAGGTTCGAAGTGAAGAGAATCGTGCGCTGGTCGATGTCCCGCAAAATATAGCGAATTTCATTCTCCTCCAGCTTATCCAGTTCGTTGCGCTGAGCAGGCATCGGAAAATCTAAATTGCTGAACACCGGCCGGTTCGTTTCGTCCCTGATATCCAGGTAGACCCGTGGAACACTGGTTTTTTGTATAAATTCATTGGCAATTCTCGTTAGTACCGTTTTCTCGTAATCAATAGAGTCATAGATGCGCAAAATCGGTACAATCGCTTCGACGCTCGTATGTATGCTCATATTTTGACTCATCGCGTTGTTGATTTCTTGCCCGAGCATTTTGTTATGGCTCCGCTCAATGACCATGATGGATGCTGCATGAAAGATGAGGAGAAATACGAGGACCGTGAAGACATAAATTTTCTGCCAAAACTTCATTACCTAGTCCTCCAGCCGGTAGCCCATTTTGTAAATCGTCTTGATATAATCCTGGAGATCCAATTTCTTGCGAAGTGATTTGATATGCATATCGACCGTTCTTGTCTCCCCATAGTAGTCGTATCCCCATACTTTTTCGATGAACTGTTCTCTGGAGAGGGCTATGTTTTTGTTTTTCAGTAGAACGACAAGCAAGTCGTATTCCTTCGGCGTTAGCTCGACGGGTATCCCCTGTTTGAGGACTTCCCTTTTGTCCAAATCCACTTGAATCGTTTGAAACGCCACCAGCCGCTCTTCTTTGCCATATCTACGCAACACGGCTTCGATCCGAGCCAGCAGCTCAATCGCTTCAAAGGGCTTGACTATGTAGTCGTCCGCTCCGAGCTTCAACCCGTTGACTTTGTCGTATACCGAATTTTTCGCTGTCAGAAAAATGACTGGAATGCGGTAAGGCCGAATATTCTCCATCAACTCAAATCCGTCCATAAGCGGAATCATCACATCTAATAGGATGAGGTCGAACGGCGCCCGCTTCAGCGCCTCCAGCGCTTCCAAGCCGTCGTAAGCCTCGGCGGTCTCATAGTTTACTAGATTGAGGTTCATTTTAATAATTTTCGAGATATGAATATCGTCTTCGACAATCAATATTTTTTGTGTCATGACCTCAGCACTCCTTGCAAGCAGTTCTTATGTTCCATAATAAGGAGAATAGATTGCGACAGCAAGTGCAACTGCAAGACGGAGGAAAATCGTTACCGGATCGCGACTACCAATATAGTAACTGACAAAGGATCTGCCTGGCGGCAGTTTTCTACCTTTCCAACAGATCCTTTGTTTTGTAAGCAGTTTATTGTGACCTTCTTAATTAACCACATCGTTTCATGCGGAGTTATATAAACTTGTACCAGAAAACCACCTACTTCGCAAATTACATGCCACTGTAGATTTTGGATTTATTCATGAACTAGCAAAGCATTCCTACTGTAAGTATTATGGCAGACCGGCAAACGAACCGGAATTACTGTTTCGTTTGTTGTTCTTACAGATCCTGTACATCTCTCGGATGAGCGAATCATACAGGAAGCTCAAGTAAATCCGGCATACAAATGGTTTATTGGGATCAATCCAGAAGACTCGCTTCCAGATGCGCGCTTCGGCTGGAAGAGCAGTTCCAAATCGTTTTTTGGGTACAAAGAACATATTGCAATGACGGAAGAAGAAATCATTACCGCCCTAGAGGTGACACCGGGAAGCACCGACGACGGTAAGCAATTGTTGGCGTTGCTCGAACAGACAACAGCAAATGGCATAAACGTAAGCGAAGGCTTCGAATATAACAAGGACGCCGATTTCGTCGTCTGTCCAGCTGTTGTAAACGCAAAGCGGATGGTAAAGCTAATAGAGCAAAAGCAGCCTATTCCTCAAGTGAGGATAGACTGCTTTTTTTCTCTTATGAGACTACTGCAAAACGAATACAGTTAACGTCTATTTGCTCGTTCTGATGTACACGGGCTTCTTTTCAGCATCCAACGCTGCTTGCAATACCGTCTCTTTACCTTTAACAAAATAATAATCTTTAAATAGGTTGTCCCACTTCACTTCACATCCCGAAATATCGATATTGAATAATTCCTTGGCAAGCGGAGCGACCACTTCCTTTGCATCTTTTTCCGTAACCTCTTGGTTGGTCGTTACCTTTTTTCTTGTATTATTAAATACGTTCAAGACCTTTCCCTTTTTTGCTTCCATCTGAAGTGAAGCATCGTTATCCTTAAGTGACAACGTTTGAACTTTGTCACCTTTAGAATAAAGTTGAGCTTCTGTGATTTCAAAATCATGATCAAATGCCGTTTTCATCGCTTTTGCTGCCGTTTCCAGCGACTTTGAATCGAGCTCTTCCTTGGCAAGCTTTATTAAAACTCTACTCTCAAATTCCGCCTTACCCGATGCTTCCCAATGTGCCTCAAAATCCTTCCCTGTCAACCAATACGAAAAATAATCATCTTTTAGTTTTTCATTTTTACCATCATAAAGGCGACTCAGAACCACTTCTTTATCAAGGACGTATGTTTTCTTCGCGTATGCACTTTTCAGTGCTTTCAGGATCTTCTCCTGATCCTGTTTGCTGATTTTATCGATTGGGATCGTTCCGTTGATCTGCCTTACTTCTCCTTTTTTATAATCGAAGTAGACGACATATTTTCCATCAATCGATGTAACCTTTGCATCTGTAGCAAATGTAGTCTCGGCAGCCTCCTGCAACTTTATCTCTTTCTCCGCGAATTGCTTTACCGCTTTTGCAGCTTGGCCGCCAGCTTCTGGTCGATTTGAACCTTCTTATTATCCGTTTGCTTCTGCGTTTGCGCAGCCTCGGCTCCTGCAGCAATCGGGCCTGCCACGGCAACTAACATACTGGATACGATCATAGACGCTAGAATTGCTTTTTTTAAATTCATACTAAACCCTCCTACATATTCTTATTACGTACCACTGGTGTATCGCCTACAATATATAACAGTTTCAACCCGCTCATTTGTGACATCATATCTCTAACACTCTGAATTCATTATCATATACGCCATGAGATTGGTGATACGGATCAACATTTTTAGTCAAATACACAAAAAAATCCACCGACATATGGAAGCCAGTGGATTATTCGATACTGAGTCAAAATATAATTAAATGGTTCATTTGCAACGTTTATTTAGATTTCACTTCCATATCTGCTACATAACCGTCGAACTGCGCATCAGCAGCTTTCCCGGCGCATATGTATACAATCTTTTTATTCGCATCGAGCGCTGCTCTCACATTCATGCCATTTTTGCTGGTGAAATAATAATCCTTCCTGTGTTCATCCCATTTCACGCTATGTCCATTCATGTCGATATTAAATAATTTCTTCGCTAACGGGGCAACCGCTTCTTTCGCCTCTTTTTCTGAAATTCCCTTATGATCTCGTACTCTTATTCCAAACTCATTGTACATGCCTTTTATTTCTCCTGTATTGGGATCCGCATAAACCGTAACTTTGCCATCATGAAATACCCACGCTGCCTCTGCTTTATTTTTCCCATGAGCCGTTATTGGGAATACATTAACTGCAAGCTGAGCACTTGTCATTTCAAATTTATGTTGAAACGCCGTCTTAGCAGCAGCTATAACTGTTGACAGCAATTTCGGATCAAGCTCTTTCTTATCAAAATCAATACGGAGATAATCAGTTTTCAGTTGACCATCATCATCAAAATCGATTGAGAAAGTGGAGAAATCTTTTCCTTTCAATTCGTACCGTTTCTCCTTAGATAGCTTTACTCTGTCAAGAGGATTAAATGCTCTAACGTTTAGTTTACTCACCCAAACTTCTTGTTCAAAGGCGTACTTCTTCTTTGCATACTTGGCATACTTCGCATCTATTACTTTCAACCACTTTAAGACTTCTTCTTGATGCTGCTTGCTGATTTGGTCGATCGTGGTTTGGCCGCCTACCCACAAGATAATTTCCTTATCCTTAAGACTGTCAAATTGTACACAATATTTTCCATCTACCGATCGAACTTCTGCCAGACCTGCAGTACCCTTATTATGAATTAATTCACGCTTGCCCACCTTCTGCAATTCAACATCTTTCCCGGCAAATAATTTTATCGCTTGATTCAGCTTTTCAGCAAGCTTCGGATCTATTTGAATCGTCCGGTGATCCGATTGTTTCTGTTCTTGCGCCTTGGCCCCCGCAGGAATCGGGCCTGCCAATGTAGTCAGCATGCTGGATACGACCAGTGTTGCGACGATTGCTTTTTTCAAATTCATGATAAATCCTCCTATGTAATAACTTGAATATAAAATCGATTAGATATTTTAGCGTAGGAATTGGTAAATAACCACATAACATTCCATTAACATCAATTAAGAACACGTTACTATTCCTTAAGGCTTCTTACCTGACGCTGCTCGCGCTTGTATAAGCAACTCTTGCGCCTTGGCCTCCAATACGGCAGCCGCTTCATCCACTGACTTCTTGTTATCGATAACGACATGCCAAATTGCGCTATGCAATTCAATAACTCTTTGACATTCAAACCGGCTCTATTCAAATGGTACTCGATACTTTACCATCCAGAAAACGCTCTGATACCTGATGTTAAGAACGCTACGTTCTTATCGGCATCCAGTGCTACTCTTAATACGGGTTGCTTGTCTTTAATGAAGTAGTAATTTTTAAAGGTGCTGTCCCACTTCACTTCCAAATCCGCAATGTCCATATTGAATAATTCCTTGGCAAGCGGAGCAACCACTTCTTTGGCATCGTTTTCCGTAATCTTCGTGTTGGTCGTTACCGCTTTACGCGTTTTATGATATACGTTAACGACCTTTCCCTCCTCCATTTCAAGCGATACGTCCTTATCTTCAAGTGTCCATGTAAAGCGGCTTAGATTAGCGGATGTAACTTCCAAATCATGATTAAATACCGTTTTTATTGCTCCGATTGCCGTTTCCAACAACTTCGGGTCAAGCTCTTCCTTGGTGAACTTAATTGTAAATGCACTAACTTCATTTTTTGGCATTTTAGGAGCATTCTCTTTGAAGTAATATACCTCAAAGTCTTTCCCTGTCAACTGATACGACAAGCCCACACCCAGCTTTTCGTTTTTACCATCATAGTCTCGCTGCATAATCACTTCTTTATCAAAGACATATGTTTTATTTGCATATGCTCCTTTCAACACTTTCAGGACTTTCTCCTGATCCTCTTTACTGATTTTATCGATTGTAACCTTTTCATCAACCTGCCATATACCACCACTTCCAACACTAAAGCGAACAGCATATTTCCCGTCTACGGATTCAACCTTTGCAGCATGAGGAGCTAATTCTATCTTCTCGCCGACATTCTTCAGCTTGATCTCTTTCCCTGCATATACTTTGATTGCTTTTTGCAGCTTGGCAGCCAGCCTCTGGTCGATCTGAACCTTCTTGTTATCCGTTTGCTTTTGCTCTTGCGCAGCCTCGGCTCCTGCAGGAATCGGGCCTGCCACGGCCACTAACATACTGGATACGATCATAGACGCTACAATTGCTTTTTTAATGTTCATTTTATTTGCTCCTATGTATGAATTGATGAGTTCTACTTTTATGCTAACATTGAATAAATAAGATTCAACTTAACATAATCTGAATATAATTTAAGAATAAAATCAGAAATAAAATGCGGCCAGATGGAGGCTTTGTTAATAATGGATTTCAGTGCAGCCGACAATAACGAATCGAATTCAGCTTGGAAACCTGGTGGAATGCTTTTTTTATCTAACACACTGCTAGCTTCCATTGGCTTCAGGAGGTAAAAAGCATCCGTTTCCCGCCCTCTAAAATCCTTGAAATAGTCTGATCGCGTAGGCAGCGTATCGTTCATTGCCTTCCCAGCAACCTGCGCCATTTCCAGTCCGTTCACGAATTTGACGAATTCCCAATCTGCCCGCTTGTTCGGAGAATCCGCAGATATGGCATAGATCTCCGACAATATCACGTAAGCCGATTTTCATCAGGCTTAGCAGGATTAACTATCGGGTTTCAACTTTTTGGATACAATTTTTTAGCTTGGTAACGCTGGGGCGATATCCAGTTATTAAACAATTTAAACCACGCTACCTCCACTTGAAATTGTTATAATTAAAATGTTTTTAATATTTTGGCTATGTTCAACTTTGTTGTTGATATTTGATAATTACGAACAAGTGTTCTATAATAAGGGCAATATAACTGTTCGGAGATGATTTGCCCATGGATTTAAAGGAACTGAAAAAGCTTGCTGATACGTTGGACGATAATGGGAAGCGAGAACTTATCTACTATTTGCAGTCCCGAACCAAGGGAGTGGCACTTCCAGTTCGAGCGATTGATGAAATTCAAGAGCAGAAGCATAAAGATGGACTTGTTTGCCCGCATTGCAAAAACCATTCTGTTGTTCGATTTGGAAAGTACGCTGTAAGAACACGCACTGGAGAGGTTAAACGTCAACGTTACCGTTGTAAGTCCTGTCGCCAAACATTCAATGACCTTACGAACACCCCTCTGCAACGAACGAGGCGACCTCATATGTGGGTTCGTTTTATCGAATGCATGATTGAGAGCTTTTCTCTGAGAAAATGTGCAGAGCAGTTAAACGATGAAGTTACGCATGTCACCTTGTTTTACTGGCGGCATAAGATTCTTTCCGCTCTGAAGCAGATTCCAACCGAAGCATTTCAAGATATTGTTGAAATGGACGAGACCTACTTTCTTTACTCGGAAAAGGGCAAGCGGAATATTGCCAAGCGCAAGCCACGTAAACGTGGCGGCAAAACGAAATATCGTGGTATAAGCCACGATCAAGTGTGCGTGCTGGTTGCCCGTGACCGTCAGAAAATGACTTACTCTGGCGTACTTGGGCGTGGACGTATTCGGACTACAAAATTAGACGAAGCGATTGGTGGTCATCTATCTGACTCAAACGTGTTATGCACTGATTCATGGAGGGCATTTAGCTCCTATGCGAATTCAAAAGGCATGACTCATTACCGATTCAAATCCGACGGAAAACAACGTGTGAAAGGCGTGTACCATATCCAAAACGTAAACAGCTACCACAGCCGCTTGAAGAAATGGATGGATCGCTTCAATGGTGTTGCAACAAAGTATTTGCAGAACTACTTGGCGTGGTTTCGTTACTTAGACAGCAAGGAATATGAGAATACCGCATCGAATAAGAAAAATATGTTGGTCAAATCGTGCCTATTTACTGTGACCGACACGAACAACAAACTTCGGCTTTCTGCGTATTCTTGTTAAGCTACCGGGCAGTTATGCGTAACTTCCAGGGAATGTAAACATCTAAATAACGTAAGGAACGAGGAGGCAGACAATTCATGGGAGGAACGAATGTATGGGATGCGGAGTGGGAGGTTAACGAAGAGCAGGCGCGGACGCTGATCGGCAGACAATTCCCTCAGCTGTCATCGAAGCAAGTGAAGCGATTGGGCTGGGGTTGGGACAATACGGTTTTTCTCATCGGTGACGAGTACGTGTTCCGGTTTCCAAGAAGAACGATTGCAGTTGGCTCGATTCGTATAGAAGGCAAGCTGCTGCCGAAGCTGGAGGCATATATGACCATCCCCTATCCGAAACCGTTGTTTTATGGTGAAGCAAGTGACGAATACCCGGCACCATTTCTTGGCTATGCCTACGTGCCAGGAGATTTCCCAATCGGTTTGACGGAAGAACGCCGGGCTTTATCGGCAGAGACGCTGGCGAAATTTTTGCGGAGATTGCATGAGTTTCCGGTGCAGGCGGCGCTGAAGTGCGGAGTTCAGCAAGATCATCGAAACTTGACGGACATAGCATCGCGCAAAGTGAAATTGGAGGGCTTTCTATCGAAGGTGGTTGAACACTTGTCGCCGGAGGATTCCGGTGTGATCGAAGCGTATATTAGCAGGCTGCAAAAGGATCGTGTCGAGGCGGTGAATGCACTGCTACATGGCGATCTTCATTTCAAAAATATGCTTGTGAATGAGAACGGGATCGTTTCCGGCATCATTGATTGGGGCGATCTGAGCGTAGGCCATCCGGCTTGCGATTTGAGCGTTGCTTATAGCTTTTTACCACCTTACGCTCGCGGCGTGTTTTTCGAAACGTACGGAGGAGCGGACGAGGAAACGAAGCTGCTGGCGCGGCTGATCGCGGTATACATCCCCATACTGATCTTAATGCAAGCGGTCGATGACGGGAGTGAAGCGATTGCGGCAGAGGCGAAATCCAACATCATGCGGGCACTGTCGGAATAGGCTCATTATTTCGTTGCGGCTATGGGGCTATGGCTATCGGCACCATTTTGTCGTTTAAAGGCCGCGATAAGGTACGATCCGCCTTCTCTGATGCCGCTTTATGTTGAGGAACACGAAATTCAACAGAGTAAGTCGTTGCGCTAACGGGACACGATAGCAATAAACCGCCTTCGTTGAAAAGGCGGTTTTCTTATGGTCAAATATCAACATTAGAATTTAACATAGCCAATATTTTTATAATGGAGGGCTAGAGAATGAAAATTGCAATAGTCTGTTTCGATAACTTTACTGATATAGATGTTTTTTTACCATGGGATTTATTAAATCGTGTACGTCTAGTTGGCGGTATTTCTGATTGGAATGTCCAACTATTAGGAACGGAAAAAACTCATATATCCATGTCTGGCTTACGTATCCCCATGACAGGAAGCATATCTGATATTCCTTCCGCTGACGCTGTAATATTTGCAAGTGGTAAGGGTGTACAAGATTTATATCAAAATCAAGAATATCTTAATAGCATTCATGTAGATCCTCAAAGACAATTAATAGGCTCTATGTGTTCTGGTTCACTACTACTAGGAGCTAAAAAATTGTTAACTGGCAAAAAAGCAACTACATATCCATCCGTAGTAGAACAACTTAAAGAATTTGATGTAGACGTTATTGAGCAAAGTTTCGTAAACGAAGGAAATATCTCGACTGCCGCAGGTTGTTTTGCTGCTCAAGATCTCTCAGCTTGGATTATAAGAACCCTAATTAATGAAGAAATGGTTGACACTGTGCTAGAAACTGTTCAGCCAGTGGGCAAAGGTTTATATTTTTAATTTCAAATCAAGTCAGAAATAGATAATGCTACACGACAGCTACTCAACTCGGCGCCTTCGGCTACCGCTTCTGGAGCAAGCCGATGCCGAAGCTGAAACGATATCTTAAAAAGGGAGAACCACATCCGTTGGAGCAGGTCACCGACGAGAAAGACAGACAACGGATTCGATTGACGTTTCAGGCCATCGAAGGATTCGTCATGTGCAGCTTGCTTCGCAACGGGACTGGTACAGATGATCTCCTTGCGCTTTTCTGAGTGCGCTCCTAACCTGCTCTTCCGCTATCTCCGAACGCCATCCAAGACCGTCATTACCGGACGGTCACTGGGTTATATTACATGCTCCCTCTACGGCTCTGTTTAAACAGCTTGATCGTGTTATCAATTTTCGCTTTGATCGTGTTGAGCGGCATTTCCGCCATCTCCGTAATTTCTTCTATCGTATATCCTTCTACATACTTCAGTTGAATAAGCAATCGCGTCATTGGCGACTGTTGTTTCATAAAGGATTGCAACTCCAAATTCTCTTCCGTCGTTTGGCGTTTCACAAGTCCCTTAACTTCTTCATCATCGATGAAGACAATTAATTTACTATTGAGCAAATGGGATTTGCATTTATGAATCACAATCCGATTGAACCAAATATTAAATCTTTCCGGATTATCGAGTTTTTGGATATGAATAACGGCTTCTTCCACAGCATCACACACCGCGTCCATGCTGGCGGCTTCATTGAGTAAATAGCTATTCGCAATTCGGTACGATTCGTCTTGAATTTGTTGTATTACATACGCGAAGCTTTTCATATCGCCCCGCTGCGCACGATCAATCATCATCTTCTGATCCATAGTTTCTCCTTGGCAACGAGGCATGAGTGCTCAAAATAGTTCTGGAATCTTCACATATAATTATATTCGGATGTTTTTTTTAAACGAAGATTCTGTCACTGTGGCTCTCTAGCAGCATTGTTATCATTCGATTTTTTGCTGCACTCATAGTAACCCCCGGTTCCATTAAGTCTAAAAATGTCTTTGATTATAGAGGTATTGTTCGTAAAAACGGTTAATATCACGCTTAATGAGGGTAACTGACAAAGGATCTGCCTGGCGGTAGTTTTCTACCTTTCCAACAGATCCTTTGTTCTGTTTGCAGCTTATTGTAATCTTCTTATGATTTCATCGTTCTGAGATTTAATTTTTCAGGCCCTTCATCGGCAGCTGCTCGAATGTATGGAATGTCCCTTTCGGATTGACAAGCGCGATAACGGTCGGCTGTCCTTGCTTCGTGAACGTATAGCGGTCGAACTGTATCGCTACCTTCGATCCCTTCAAATCAACGCCAAATAGCTGCTTTACCGTCGGCGCGGCCTTGGCTATCGCCTGTTCGGACGTGAGTATCGGCTGGGCAAACGCTTGCTTATATTCATCGTCGGATTTAAAGGATTCTTTTTCCCGAAGCAATTCGGCCCCCCATACCTTCCCGGTATCCGCTCCGATATGCACGATGCGCAGGATAGAATTCTTCAATTCTTCATCATAGAACTGCAGCACCTTTCCCTCCTTGTTCTGAGGATTATAATTTAGGTTCCCCCCATCACGTACCATTACGTCCTGCCCGCCGTTTAAGAGCTTCATCGTTTTGCGCGCAATATCAACCTTGGATTTGTCTGGCGCCTTCGCATAGCTAATTGTTGCCTCTGTTACTTTGCCGCTTTTGCCATCAATAGTGACAGAAGTTTCGATCTGACCCTGCAAGTTCCATGTATCCTGTCCTCTATATGCGCTTTTCACCTGCGTCATCTTCGGATCCAATTCTTTCAATTTATTCTTTCCCGTTGTCAAAATGGACAAAGGTACATCCTTAAGATCTACAACTAAGCTAAAAAGCACGATTTCTTCGGATGGTGAATTGACGACTATATGTCCTCGTTTGTCCTTTAGCTCGAACCTAATGTACTCACCTTCCGGATAATCCACCAAGCATTGCAGCAACAACTGTTTTCTTCACATTCATTTCGTTTCCTCCTAAAATGCGCAAAACCTAAGTGACTTACTTGTCTTCCTTCGGCAATGGTACTTTCCAATTCAGGTCATAGCTCTTTTCTGCCAATTCTGAAGTAAGACTAAGCTTTTGAGGGAGTTCTTTCATGTCATAGCTTTGCAATTTCATTCGGATATGGTTTCTGCCTTGTTCATCCTTCCCTATCATTTTAAAGTCTCCACCTGTTACATCGTATACTTTGCCCGCTTCATCCTTAATCGTCCAACCAAAACGATTTATAATTTTATCTGTGTCATCATCCATTAAAATCGTATCTGCTATATTAATATAGGTTATATCCTTTACATAAGCCTCTAGTAAAATCGTAACGTGCTTCTCAGTCTTTGGAGATGCTTCATTTAATGGTTCGTCAAAGGATACGGATTTGATCTCAATCGTTTTGCCATCCATATCTACTCGTACAGGTTTGTCGGCAAGCTGTTTTGGCTCAAATGATATGCCTAGCTCATACGGTTCTGTTTTTACTAAAGAATCCAATACTAGCGTATATTGATGATCAGGAGACAGTGGAGCAAATCCATACTGCCGATTCAAATGACCGAATTCTCCCAAGGCCTTGCTTGGCGTATCAAGCGCCCTAGTTAAATCTTTTACTTTCTCTCCTTTTTCATTTTCAACATGGAAATTCAGCTTAAAATCATCATAGCGAACATAAGGATCAGCTGAATCTACTTTTCCTTTCACTTGTTTACTTTCCTCTACTAATCTTTTCTTTGCCTCTTCCGTCCATTTCGTTTCATAATCCACACTAGCAGCAGTCGGTGAATGCATAATGCTATTTAGTTTGATTTGCAGTCCCTGTGGTGTGGTATACGTCTTATCGATTGGCAGCACCTGAGAAGCCTTCGTTGTTTTCTCTAAATCAAAAGGAATCTTCAAGGCCCAATTTCCCTCGACAGAGTCGATCTGATTTCCCTCGAACTGTAGTACAAGCTTCTGATCTTCTGTTTCCCCGGGTTTTTTTAGCGTGAGATATCCGTAATTTTCGCGGTTTTGTACCCCATATATTCTAGTTTCTTTAATTATATTCCCTTTCGAATCAGTCACCTCTACGTTACTTATGGAAAGCTTATCCGGATGAATAAAGTTATTCTGCTGATCCTTGATCGAATAAACGGCTACAATTCTCATAGGATCGGCCAATATCTCCTCTATTTCAAGAGTATAGCCCTGATCAGTAACAGAGGCATTTACCTTCTGTGAAAAACCCTCCTGTACTGCATGTTGCAGTTCTTGATCAGAACTATCAAATAACGATTTAACATAGGCCGCAAAGGTAGGACTCACCGAAATCGTTAAAAGCAAAGCGCAGCTAATAGAGACTGGGAGTACCACGGCACCTACGCCTAGTAAACGTGACCTTTTTCTTTTATCGGCTGCCACTTGGTATGGCATCACAAAGTTAGGCTGCTCCAATTCTCCAGCTACCTTTTTTAAAGTTTGTGTAATTTGTTTGTCAAGATTAGTCATGCATGATCACTCCCATCTCGGTAATTACCTGTTTTTCTTGATTAACTTGCATGTTTTCAGCAATTAACTTTCTGGCCTTATGCAGCCTTGATTTTACCGTCCCCTCAAACACACCAAGGATTTTTGCAATTTCAGCTACACTAAACTCTTCATAATAGTAAAGAATAACTGCAGAGCGATGCTTCGGCGTCATCAACTGAATCGCTTGCCAAATTTGTTGTTCTTTCTCCCTTTGCAGAATACTCTCCAATGGGTTTTGTCCAGGGTCAATAGAGTCCATATATTCTTCTGTATTTTTCTTTCTACGCACTACATTAAGTGCACGATGTGTCACAATTTTCATAAACCAAGCTCGAAACGATGTCCCTTTTCGTTCATCATATCGATATAGGGATTGATACGCTTCCCATAGAGCTTCTTGAACGGCATCCTGAGCGAGATGGTAATCATGGACGATCAAAAATGCGACTCGAAATGCACTAGTTAAGTGAGGTTGAACAAGTGTTTCAAAATCAACTGGATTTCCCTCCCTGGGTATTGGATAATGATTGCTTTCTTTCACTTCAAAGACCTCCTCGTTTTTCCTTTCACTTCTTATTCACCAGTTCTCGTATTTTGGTTCATTAAAAGAGAAAAAAACTTTTCCCTCACTTGGGTGAACTGGTTGATGATCAAATTGACAGAGCTTATTTACATCTGTAATTAACTCTGGGAAATACAAAAAAAAGAGCCGCAACCGCGACTCAAACAAGTCAACTGAAAAAACTGCCGTCAAATATGGTTCCATATACGTAAATCAACCGGTTCGAGGATACACCCCTCAGGCAGAGATAGCTCGGCCAGGACATAGCTCGCGTTTCAGTGTGGTATCTGTGTCTCATCCAGATTGTCCTCTGAGAAATGCAATGGCCAGCCAACAACTTCATTATAATTAATATATTTATTTCATTAAAGTGTTTAAAAATATGTGCTATGAGTTTCTTCTGATTTAGGATTGCAAGGAAAGTCCCTATTCTACCCAGCCATACCATGTTGGTCTTGTATAATCCTCTCTTCAGAATGTACTATCTTCGTCTAGTAAGCATGAAATGGATGGAAGATTTTACGTGGATTTGTTCATAGGAAAATGATACGTTATTTTGAGATCAATAGCGCAGCATCTTCATTTTCGAAATGTGTTATTGGGATAACGCGCAAGTTGGGATATACGTTTAGGCTCATATTATTTATATTTGGGGAGGGCTTTGACATGGACAAGAATTCTGTTACTAGAACAAACATTATAGGCGCGGGTGAGGTTGGCAGCGCTATCTCGGTCGATATGGACAAGAATTCTGTGTATCAAACAAACAGCTTCTATTGGAATACAAAAGGAAGTGACTTCTTAGGAGCAATCGTGCTTCCTTTTTACGGAGCATTTGTCTCCGAAGAAAAATGCCAGCTTTTTGGCGATGTCTCAGGGAAAAAGATGCTGGAAATAGGCTGTGGAAACGGTCAATCCTTGCAATATCACGGGGAGCGCAAAGCATCTGAACTATGGGCAATGGATATATCAGAAAAACAAATCGAAAAGGCAAAGCAACACTTGACGGCATGCGGCTTGTCAGCAAAATTGATCTGCTCTCCCATGGAAGAAGAATGTGGCATACCAACGGATTATTTTGACTTTGTTTATTCGATTTATGCCATAGGCTGGACCACCGACCTCGAGGGTACTTTTGGCCGAATCGCTTCTTACCTTAAAAAAGACGGCGTATTTATTTTCAGTTGGTCTCACCCTATACACAAATGTGTGGTTGCTGAAAACGATCTGCTTGCTTTTAAAAAATGTTATTTCGATGAATCTTGGTATTCGGTATCTCTTGATGAAGGTGCGCTAACATTATCGGATCGTAAACTATCTACCTATGTAAATGCGTTGGCAAAAGCAGGATTTGTCATTGAGGAAATGATTGAGGAATCTGATGATGAAATTCTGCAATCGCAGGACGATAACAACGATTTTGCGAAAAAAGCGAAGATGCTTCCTGTAACTTTTGTAATCAAAGCAAGAAAACGATAAGAGTACAGTATAAGCATTCGACTGCCGACTAACAGGGCTAGCATTGGTACATCCATCGGAGCAGGCATATAGGGAAACCTTACGCCAAGAGTACGGTAGGCGCGACGAGTTCATTTTATTTGTAGCTAACAAGACTGGAAGGGCGTTATTATAAGG
This sequence comes from Paenibacillus sp. NAIST15-1, assembly GCF_001894745.1. Taxonomy (GTDB): domain Bacteria; phylum Bacillota; class Bacilli; order Paenibacillales; family Paenibacillaceae; genus Paenibacillus_B; species Paenibacillus_B suaedae. Next base: position 55,836 of record NZ_BBYF01000005.1, on the reverse strand, counting down.
TCACAGTCGTTCTTCTTATGATTCAGTGAATGGAAACTGTTGTATTTTACAAATGAATGGTTAGAGGGTGCAGAGTTTCCTCGGCACCCTGATTTTCCTCACTAAAAAATGAAGCTAGTCCTGTTTATCCTGTTCAGATCCGGTATTATTATCAACTTGATCGCCAGCCTTGTTGCCCAACGATGCACCTACGATACCACCTACAACAGTTCCAACAGGGCCTAAAGCGGAACCAACTACAGCACCTACGGCACCGCCACTCACTGTTCCTACAGTCTCTCCAGTTCCCAGACCAGCCGTGTTTTGTTTCGTATCATCGTTTCGGTTACGTTCGTTGTGTTTAGCCATCTCTTTCACTCCTCATTTTGTGATGGGAAACGCTGCTGTTGCCTGCGTATCATTCCAAAACATATCGTTCCCTACCCTAACTAAATTGATTCACTGGGTGCTACTGGGTGCTTTAAGTAATCCCCTCCGAATAATTTCTCTTCTACTGAAAGATAGGCTGAAATTCACATTATTGATTTGAATTCAATCTAAGTTACGATAACGGAAATGCATAATGTAAGGACAGAAAAACAATGATAACTGTAATGAGTACCATTTATGAAATTGAGTTCTTATACCATGCATTCAGATTTCGAAAACTCATTTACACGAATTCACCTGTTGTATCATGCGAATCAAAACGCAATTACAGCTGAGGAGATCCATCCTGAAATTAACAGCCATGGCTGTCAATCTAGCCCTCAGCAAGTAAACAAGAACTGGATCAACTGACCAGTGAAGGTTTCAGGATTTAAAAGCAAAATTTGTTGAGCTCAGTGGAACACCATATAGGTATTTGTCATAAGTTAAATAGATGTGTTTTCAACTTATGACAAAGGAGTATACAACTGAGTACTATGGCTTTCCACAAGCCGTACCCCAGCTCCGCTTTTTTATCAAAATAAAGACGTACAACGCAAGGAAACTTCGGTATATCCAGAACATATTAATTACACGGCAGCTGTGGAACCCAGATTCACCGACCTGAATCTATTTATATTTACCTATACATCTCTGTAAATAAAATTAGGCACAACATTTATATATAACAGCTCCGCTATCAGTTCAATAATGGTCTGGGTTACGATCACAGACGCTGCTATTGTAGCCATCTCCCCTGGTAAGGTAAGAGCAAGAGGAAGGACAACAAGCGAATTGCGAGTTCCAGCACTGAAAATAAGTGTTCTTCCCTCTAATGGGCCTAAACGAAAAACAGTCGATATGATTCGTGAAATTACCGGAGAAATGATATGGAATAATACATAAATGGGTATCACAGCAATAATGACATGAAAATCCTTTACAACCCTGTCAATTTGAGAGCCTATCACCAAAAAGAGCACAAGTGCCATAAGCGGGACTGGCAGCCATGCTGTAAAGTCCAGTGTTTTCATGCCGCGTATATTTCTTTTAGCTACATATTGAATGATTAATGCAAAGAATAAAGGAACAATAATCAAATAAACAAAAGCTTCAACGAATGGTCCAAATCGTACTATCTCAGATGCCTCAGCACCAATAAATAACCAAAGATAAATAGGCAGCATAATCATTTGGACAATAAAAAGGATTGGAGTAGACGCAAGAATTAACTTTTCATTTCCTTTGCCCAATTGAGTAAACACAATGACATAATCAATACATGGAGTGAGAAGAACCAAGCAAACTCCGATCAGAACCGGACCAGGCTGAGGGAAAATCTTAATTAATAGGAATACAAGCAATGGAATGAAGATAAAATTAACAAGCAGCAATACCCCTATGAAATGTCTATTCGTGAGCGCTTCCCTTAATTTCAGAAAAGGAATTTGACAAAACATGCTGAATAAAAGAACCGCAATCGCAAATGAAACCAAGGGTTCTAGCAAGCCCCCTAATTGTGGACTTGCCAAGCCCACTCCCCCTCCTACAATTAATGCCACTGCATACACGACGATCTGATTCTTTTCTAAACTCTCCCGTGAAAACACCGATATATTCTCCTCTTTTTATTCGAATTATATCATATCGAGAAATCCATAAGTCGTGGAGATGACGTTCACTGCTAAGATCAGAATGAAATCGAATGAATCTCTAAGGGTAAAGAATTGATATTGCACAATATACGAGCAGCGATGCCATGATGATAATGGCTTCCTGTGCTTTGTAAGTACGAATAGTCGATTTCAACATTGCATGGGTATGTTCTATTCAAAAACGGAGATGTCATCAACTTCTTGTCTTTTTATTTGACCAAGAAGTTGATGACATAAAGAAAAAAACCGCATTATAGCGGTCTTTTAACGTCACTATGTTCTTGTCATCCGACAAACTAGTACATGTGACTCTCTCAAGTCTCAAGCCATCAATTGTTCAATCAGCTGCTTTACTATGTATATCGCGACAGCCCAAATTATAATGGCCGAAATCTTATTGATATTACGGATTAACCTACCATTGCTATCTAATTTCCCTACAGCCTTCCCTACAATCGCGAGCGCAAAAAACCAGCACCAAGATACAACGACGCAGGCAACAGTGAATACAAATTTTTCATTACCCGTATAACTTAGTGAACTTGTGCCAATGACGCCTATCGTATCTAAGATTGCATGAGGATTTAGCAACGAGACAGAAAGTGCAAACAATATCTGCTTCTTGGCATTTAATACATTCCCGTCCTGCTCCGTGTTAGGAGGCTCACTCTTCCAGACGGACCACCCCATATAGACTAGAAATACCAGCCCAGCACCAAAGAGAATAAGCTGCAGCCATGCAAGCTGTAACACAACGAGTGAGACACCCAGCACGGCCAGCAAGATTAGCAAGGTGTCACATAATGCGGCAGTTAGAATTACGGGCAACGCTCGTGAAAATCTCTTCTGCAATGCTCCTTGATTAAATACGAATACATTTTGCGCCCCAAGTGGAATAATGAGACCAAAAGCTAATGCGACGCCATGAAAAAATGCAACAGTCAAGATCCTTCCTCCTATTGTCCTGCTGAAATGCTATTCTATTCTTTTATTGCGGCTATTGCGGCCAAAGTGCCTTCCACAGATATCTTCGATGGCGCTAAAGAAGCCGGGAACAAATGATTTAAAAAATCCAGTGCAGTGATGCGCCTTCCTATATTCCTCGTCCTCCATTAGCAGTATATGGGCTTTCTTCAAGTTGTAATGAGGTACAGCCGGAAATAGGTGATGAACTAGGTGGAAATTGTCGTGGTGGGGATGAATTAAAAAACGTTCAAGTGGATTGCCGAACGTATTGCGGCTTGCGTACAGTTCATTGTCTGTCTTCAGACCGGAATGCTCTGCCATCTCAGCCCAGTATCGAAAGATCTGGAAGGTCGTTAGCAATGGAACAAACCAGAATAATAAGAGTTCTTTCCAAAAGCCGAAAGAAATACTACTTGCTATTATTGTAAGCCAATAAATTGACTTGGCAAGCTTTTCTGACCATGGTTCTTCCTTGGATAGGATGTTTACACGAATCGTACCGTAAATATACTTGGGAACATGTGTTAGGGTTAAGGGCTTGAAGATGTGACGAATCAGAAACTGTTTGATACTGTCCTGTGGCTTATCCAGCCCGATCAACGCGTAGCGTTTCGTATCTGGGTCATATTCTGGATCCCACAGATGCTTGTGATGCATGTAATGTGATTTGCAATAAGTCGTGTAGGAAGTGAATACAGGAAATGCTACAAAAAAGCAAGCCATCCACTTATTCAGGTTGCGGTTCTCGAATAACAGAATATGACTAGCCTCGTGCATTAAGTTGTCGAAGGCTCTCATCCTACTGCCAATCAAGCAGAGACTAATCAAGTACATCCACCAACTTGGATAAGCTTTAGCGAGATAGATACCTCCTGCAATAATCAGCCAGTCGTAGCTAATTGCGAAAAAATTATACCAATTGTTCCTTTTCTGCAGCTTTTGTACTTTCTTTCGTATCTCAGTTGAGAATATCGCCTTCTTCACGATATGTTTCTCGCTGCGTACATCTTCCTCCATCATTATGCCTCCTTCTTAGGTTTCTCTACATCAACAAGGATTCTGTCTTATTAAAGAAGTAATGATACTAGGTGACATATCTTGATGGGCAACGGGTTGAATTCGCCGATTATCTCCGATACAAGCCTCCACCACCTTCCATAAAGAGGCTTGTAATGGTAATTTTTTATATATTTAACATCTATATATTACCTTATCTGATACTTTGTGTAAACATCTCTTTAAAGGTTTAACGGTGTCAAAACAAATCCCCCTGATTTGAGCTTCATCAGGGGGATCTTATTAATTATTAGTCAGTTTAACTACACTAACAGCTACCTTTTCGATTTGGCTGCTGCTCAGGGTACCATCGGGGGAACTGATCGTCACCGTACGGTCATCCAGTTTGAAACCAAGCAGCGGCGTTTTGGAAGGTGTATACCACTTGGCGCTGATGCCGTTGGATAGCTTAACTTCCTTGGATTTATAGCCGGTGGAATAATCCCGTGGCGACACATTAACGATCATATGTTTAAAGATCAGGTTGACTCCATCCTCTGTCGCTCCCACTTTAACATAGCTGTCGTTTTTGGCCATTTGCTTAGGAGCATAGGCCGTCTCAAAGGATTCAAAATCGGCGTAAGCCTCTTTGATCGCCTTTATCTGTGCTTTATTGTAATTGATCGTTGTCCATTCCCCTGCTGGCTGGCTATCGCCGGTCTGCTTCGTTTCCAGCCGAATCTGCTGGCTGGCGGCATCATACCCGACATTGATTCCAGTCATGTCGGAAATGGCCCGCACAGGCAAATACGTCGTATTTTAATAAGTGATCGGCACCAGCCTATTGCCATTACTGTCTGTTAAGGACTGATCGGATCCGTTTACTTTAAAGATAATGCCGTGATTGAGATAAGCGTTGATATTCTCCAGCTTGCTTCCGGCATATACACCGGCGGCTCCCGATAGAGTCATTCCCAATACGATAGTGGACAGAAGTACTTTTTTCACAACGAATCTCTCCTTTTTATTGAACAAATTCATTTTTTGAAATCGACAATATGGGTTACGGCAAGCTTCTCTTTGTCATCCACGGTGATACCCAGCCTGGAGCCGGATGGGTTCCAGCTTAGCGGATATGCTGGGTAATACGGTAACCCTAGCGGCGATACCTTACCGGAGACTGTATCAAAAATATAAATCCCATTCATGCCGCCCTTATCCTCGGTATAAACAGCGAAGGCCAGCTTGGAGGAATCGGGAGACCAGGTTTGGTGGGACAATACATCACCTTTGCCAATGAGCAAGCCTTGCAAATGACCACCCGTATCGTATATGAGCAGGCGCGATTCTCCCTGCCCGCCGCTGCCCGCCGTGGAGACGGCAATCCGCTGACTGTCAGGAGACAGGCTTAAGGTGGAGACATCAGCTGCAAGCAGGGTTGGCTTAGAACGTGTGGGGGTGAAGCTTTTCAGGCGGCTTTTAGCATCTGTGTAATATATCATTCCGTTACCCACAGCAAATTCGGTGAAGCACTCTATTTCGGAATCCTTCAGCTCGATCTTTGCCCGGGTACCGTCTACGGATATGTTCCATATCTCGCCTCGCCCCTCCTTCGAACCGGCTGCTAGAATATAGGAGTCAGAATTGAGCCAACCGCCTACTTCCATATAATTGTCGACCGCGACTTCACGCTGCTCCCCTGTAGCCATATTTTTGATCGCATTTACAGCCTCATATTTATTCTTCCAAGTCTGAATGAAGCTGTATTTCCCATCAGGGGATAGGAATGCTTTGATAAACTCTTCCTTTCCCGCTCCTGTCTGTTCCTTGATGCTTAGCCGCTTTCCAGTCTCCAGATCAAAACGGAACCGGCTGTAGCTATATTGTGCTTCCGTCTCAGCGGTGGCCAGCTTCTCTAACGTGGTTATTTGGATATCCAGTTCATGGTCTGACAGCCATCTCTCTATATTTGCGCCATCAATCCGGTGTATGCGCTGAACGGCAATTCCCTGCTCAGCAGGCGGTTTGCTCTCCTTGACCACTGTCAGTTCACGTTTTTCTCCTCCATCTCCAGTGCTGATTTGGCCTGTTGTAACCAGCGTACTGCTCTTCTGCTCTGCATCACAGCCGAATAAGATGCCAACTAACAGCAAAGTCGCGGCAAGCAGTCCGGCGATGTATATTCCTTCGTTGATCTTCATCGGGGTCCTCCTGCTTCAAAATGTTATTCGGACCCAGGTCGCTTGATCCAGTTGTTGTCACCTTCCGAACCAACCGGCTGCAAGCTCCCCCATGCCCTTAGAATAGTGAGGCAATATTGCGCAAATATATCTGGCTTGTAACGAACTTGTAAACAATTCAGAAAGCTGGAATCAGATGAACGCTTAACCATTGTGAAGAGCCCGGATGATTTCATTCATTCCGGGCTTCGCCTTTGTCATTGGTGTATAGATTGACCTTTTCATTCGAAGAATGTAGTGGAAGTTCGACCCTGAATAGCGAACCGTCCGCTCCCGTCGCGGCAAGCTGTACCGTTCCTCCTTGCTTTTCGGCCAGATTGCGAACCAACGCTAACCCAAGTCCTGTCCCGCCGCTGGTTCTTGACCGGTCTCTGCTGACCGTATAAAACGGATCGAAAATGCAGGATACAGCTTCCTCCGGGATACCGATTCCTGTATCGGCAACCTCGATAATCATCCGGTGTGCTTCGTCTGCTGGCGCTATAGTGTAGTTAAGCAGGTGAATATGTCCGCCTGGTCGGTTATATTTCACCGCATTGTCCAGTAAATTTAGCATGATGTGCATCACGTTCTCAGGATCAGCCCACACCTCACCTGCAGCAAGCGAAGTAAGGATCGTAACCCTGCAGCTGTCCGCCTTTCCTTGCAGCTGGGCCACTGCTTCCTCCAGCAATGGCTGCAGCGGAACCGCCTTCGCATGTGTCTCAAACTCGTAAACATCCATCGCTGACAGCTGTAGCGCCTTCTCCACAAGACTGTATAGCCTCTGTGCCTCCTTATGGATGCGCCTTCCGGCATCATCCAACAGGGCAGGATCATCGCTGTACATATTCAACAAATCGGCGTAGGCGATTATCGAGGTTAACGGCGTCTTCAGCTCATGGCTGATATTGCCGATGAACTGCTTTTGCTGCCGCTCCAGTTCTCGTAGTCGCCCCACGGTCTCTACCAGCTTCTGCTTTTCTTCATGCAAAGCACCGACTGACGTAGAGATGCTTCTGCTCATTTCATAGATTCCATGTGCCAGCTCACCCAGCTCATCCTTTCTGACTACCGAAGGGGCCGATAGATAATCGCCTTGCCCAATTTGCGCTGCCGCCCTGTTCATCTTGTCAATGACATTGACCTGCCGCCGGACATATACGTAACCGATGAGAAAACCGACACCCAGCACGATGCCTCCGGCAAATAGAAACAACCGGCGAATCTGGGCGTAAAACGTATTTTGCTCGGTGAGCAAAGCATGAAATTGCACCGTGCCAAGGCGCTGATCGGCATTGTACAGAGGAGCAAGAAACAACAGCTGATCCCCTTCAGTAATGTACGCCGACTGCCCCTGTGCTGTAAATTGCAGCGCATCCTGCACATCGGCCGGTGGCTGAAATGGCACTGAGGTGCCGGTAATGGAGCCATCCACTGTATACAGCGTCACCGCCATACCGCTTTGTGCGCCCAAATCCACGGCCAGCCGTTGACCCATCTGCTTCATAAACTGATCCGGCGGCATCCTGCCATCGGTCAGAAATTCCTCCCGCACGCGCAGATTGGCAGCTTCAACCTGCCGGGTAAAAGACTGCTCCAACATGGTTCGCTGGTTCTCCCGGATGCCGCTCAGCACCAGCACGCTCAGGCAGGTCACTACAAAAACGAGCAGCAAAGCAAGCAACAATGACATTTTCCCCTTTAGGCCCATCCGAAATCTTCCGGTCATCTAGGGTGACCCCATGCTTTATAGCCGATTCCGTACACGGTCTGAATAAGCCCGTGGTGACTGCCCAGCTTTTTGCGCAGCCGCTGCACATGGATGTCTACGGTACGAGTACCGCCCGCAAAATCCATATCCCACACCTTCTCCAGCAGCATTTCCCGTGAATAGACCCGCCCCGGATTGCGCATCAGCAAGACCAGCAGATCAAATTCCTTAGGCGTTAAATCCAGCAGTTCTCCTTGAATGGATACCGTTCGGCTGAACATCTCTACAGTCAAATCTCTTAGTCTCAGCAAATCCTCCTGCTGCTCCTGTTGCAATTGTTGTACATAGCCTCCCCTGCGTGATAGAGCCTTGACTCTGGCCAGCAGCTCCCGCATATCAAAAGGCTTGGTCATGAAATCGTCAGCGCCCAGCTCCAGCCCCAGCACTTTATCGACAATATCATTCTTGACAGTCAGCAGCAGAATCGCAGGCCGCGGCTGTCCATCCAGCTTGCGGCATACGTCATAACCACTTACACGAGGCATCATGACATCGAGCACCATAACGTCAGGTGAGAACGTCTCCACCTTTTCCAGCGCCTCCTGACCGTCCCCAGCTGTATCCACCTCATAACCTTCCCTGCTCAGCGCGTACACTAAGGCCGCCTGAATGCTGCTCTCGTCATCCACCACAAGTATTTTAATCATGGACATCTCCACTGATATATTTATGGTTAGCTCAACAATCTATTTTTGACATCACGAGTTCTTATGGAATATTATGCCTATTCGATGGTAACATAAGTTTGCTGCTAAGTGTACAAGAAAACCATAACGACGATGTACGATAAGTTGTATGTACATACTACCTTTTGATGCTTTCCCGCGATCGGCAGAATCGTGTTTTACTCTAATGCCGCGTCAAATGCTTTTTCGATCTGTTCAGCATCAGCTGAGACCGCAAACAGGATGTAGCGAGATTTCACCTTAAGTACATGTTTTTCAAGCAGAGCATATTCATCAGGGCGATAATCTTTGAATTTAACGGCTTGAGCGTCGATTCTTTGTGCAATACTTGCTCTGACACTGTCTATTAGGCTTTCGTCTTTCACTTTAAGGACAACAATTTCATCCGCTCTAACGTTAGAGGAAGCAGTATATAGCAGGAAGTCCTCAACTTGTTCCGAACCAAGGTCGTACAGCTTCTTCAGCTTATGCGCGTCCCCTTTTTTCAGCTTATCCAACTTGACTGATTGTTTCATCTGATCCTCTATCTTGTCAGCAGACACGTTGATGTCTGAATGCTCCGAAGCACATCCCGATAACACGCTAGTTGCAAAGATGAATATGAGCAATGCGAAGAATCGTTTATTTCTGGCGATATGATTGTAAATGTTCATAGGTATGATCCCTCTCCTCCCTTACCCTTTTAAATGATTGATTGATGGATCCTCGATGAATGTATTCATGTTATACAGAATCAACATGTCATGGATTTGATGCTGCCTCGCAAGAGCTGCTACATCTCCTTCATAATAGCGAAGGTCAACCATATAAATTTCACTGAAATGCGATGTTAAAAAAGGCACGAAGCTGTTCGCATAGGAATCCTTGACCACTAGCAGCTTCTTCCCTTCCCGATGACTTGTTTTCAACTGAATAAGAGAATGATTGCCGTTAAAAAACACAGTGTACTTGTCCTTCTTCTTCACATTGTCCATCGCATACATCGAATTCGTGGACTGTTCCTCTTCGACATAATCGACGGTAACCTTCCCTTCATTCTTTGGTACATACAAATCTATACTGTCCGAGTGCAAATTCCGAAATCCGCTCTTTGAATATAAGGAACCATAGAAATCGTCCGTTATCGTTTGTATATCGAATTCCTCTTCCATCATCGCCTTAAATCCCATTTCTCTGCTTAGCTGTTGGTATGCATAGAAAGCACCCTTACTTGTCCAATGATGATCGGTTTTATAATAGATCGGTTCGTTCTGGTGCGAAGACAGCGCTGGGTATACATCGACATAGCGAATCCCTGAATTCGAAGATGTTTTCACGGTATGAAGTGCGTCTAGCTCTCGATTCTCAGATACGTAATCAGGGAGCTTGCTTTGAAGGACACTAACAGCGGTCGGAGCAAGGATTACATACTTATTAAGCTCAGGCATCGCAGAATGAAAAGCATTGATTGATTGGATTTTCTCTTCAAGCTCTCCTGTATTAACTTCAACGAATTTCTGAATTAAATAACCGTCTTTACCAAGGTACACACCGTTACTTTCTTTTTTACCTATCGCTTGATCCGCATTTGACTTTACACCAACCCATACATCTCTAGCTACGAATTGATCCGTTATGAACTTTTCAAAGTTGGAGGTGAACTTCCCCGAAATAAAGCTGTGAAACGAAAACGCAGGTAACTGCTCAAGCTTCCGATTTTCTGCCTCTGAAAATTCCCGCTTCGGCAAGATCAGGTTGAGCATGAGAACTAGGCCGATTAATGAAAGAAATAATACAGCGATAACAGACTGAGACAATTTGTCATAACGATTCAAGCGAAATCACCTCCTTAGCAAGATGTGATGTACAATCTCTTAAAATCTAAAGTACAAGAAGGGATTATACGTGTCATTGACCAAATAGGCTGTAGAAAGAAACAGGAACAGAACATACAGGATTGGCGATAAAATTGCGCTCCCTAATGGGTATCTTTGCTTTAGTGCTAAAAACATCTTCTTCGGCAATGGCGTCGCTGCCAGCATCGCAAGCAGCAATATAACGAGATGCGTCGACAGGTAATAATAAGTGTTGTTATCAGCGAAATGATGAGTGCTAAAGCCAAACATTGCCCCTACATATGCGATGGCTGTTGATAGACGATCGAGATCAAAGAATACCCAGCCTATCATGACAATGAGAAGTGTATATATGTTACCTATGACACGAGGGAGTTGCAGCAGCCATTTGTAAAGGAACAGCTTCTCCATCACAATAAAGCATCCGAAATAAAGACCCCATATGATGAAGTTCCAGCTTGCACCATGCCACAACCCGGTCAGGAACCACACAACGAACAAATTGCGAAGCCGCTTCACGATCCCTACCCTGTTCCCGCCTAGAGGAATGTATACGTACTCCCGGAACCAAGAGCCTAGTGACATATGCCATCTACGCCAAAACTCGGACACGCTGGTTGATATATACGGATAATTGAAATTCCTTGTGAGCTCAAAGCCGAACATTTTGCCAAGGCCACGCGCCATATCCGAATATCCGCTGAAGTCGAAATAAATTTGCAAGGTAAAGGCAAGAATCCCGATCCAGGAAGAGGCTACTGTTAAGTCAGACGCAGGTGTTGCTTTGATGCTTGACCAGAGCATGCCAATACTATTTGCAAGCAGTACCTTTTTTGCTAGGCCTCTAACGAACAATTGTGTGCCTTCCCCAAATAGCGATAATGGAATCTTTCGTAGTGAGAGTTGCTTCGCAACATCACCGTATGCAACGATAGGTCCTGCAACAAGCTGTGGGAACATTGTCACATAGGTACCGAAAGCGATGAGATTTTTCTGCACGGGAACCTTATCTCGATACACATCGATAATGTAAGACATCGTTTGGAACGTGTAAAAGGAAATGCCGACAGGGAGCGGAAGTGTCGTCACTTCTATTTGCAAGCCGAACAGAGAATTGATGTTCTCAACTAGAAATCCGTAATATTTAAAGAAACCGAGAGTCCCAAGATTTCCGACAATGGAACAGACCAACAATGCTCTAGCAATGCTTTTTCGATTGCGATATTTATCAATAAACAGCCCATACCCATAATCGATTACAGTTGAAAAGAGCATGAGAAAGATGTAAACAGGCTCTCCCCATGCATAGAACACTAAGCTTGCAGCAGTCAAAATTACATTTCGCAGCTGATTCGGCGCTATAAAATAGATAAGGAGAGTTATCGGCAAAAACAAGTACAAAAAAATCAGACTGCTAAAAACCAACCTTCGTCAACCTCCCTCATGAGAAGCGTATTACAGTTCGCCTTTCAGAAAGTCGAGCAAAAGCGGATAAAATTCAGCTTTGAAATGAATCCCGTCCTCATCATAGAGAGATGGATTCTGCTCAGCAATAGAAGACACATCGACATACTTCACTTGTTTTTTGCCGGCCAGTTCTTTCAACATTTGATTGTAAGCGGCAATATTGGAGTACCGCGGCTCTTCTTTTAACGCTTTCTCTGTTACCGGGGTCACCGACAAGATCGTTATTTTGGTATGAGGGAGCTCCTCTTTGATCTTATCGAGCAGCATCCCATATTGTTGAATCCCGAATTGCAACGGATTATCCGTTGGCCAGAGGATGTCATCTGAGCCGAGTGCGATAAATAGATGTTCAGGATTTCTCTCGACCAGTTTGGCTACATCATTGTCTTTTACCGCGAAGAAAGCTGTTTTGCCGGCCTCTCCAAATACATTCCTTATGTCCAAAACATCATGAAACATAAATCCTTCTGTAATGGAGTCGCCATAGAAAACACTTTTTTTGAACAGCGATTTCAGTTCAGTATTTTCGTTCATTGATGTTGAGGATTCTTTTAGCGTTTTTGCGTCTTTGTTTGCTGACGCTTCTGTATCAACTGCCTGTGAAGATGTTCCCCCATTTTGATTTACGCAAGCTGTTAGGGAAACAACAAGCATTCCTGCCAGCAGTATGGTTTTCCATGTGTTTAACATTATATTCTTCCTCTCCTGTGACTCATTTTTTGTTAATTTGATGTATGTGATGTTCCTACCTCATAACAATGAATAGTCTAATGTGGAGAGATGCAGATAAAGTGCAGAAGAGATTGATATAAAATAAAAAACAGTTTCTTGATGTAGTCAAGAAACTGCTCATATATATAACCAATCAGAATTAGGTTCGGCATATTTAGAAGTTGCTTTTCTTGAGGTAGAAAAAGAAGAGAACACCGTCCGTTGTATTGCTTGCACCATAATTGACCTCATGCAATTCCAATATTTTTTTGGAAATGGCTAGTCCAAGGCCAGTTCCCCCAGTAGAACGATGGCGGGAAGCTTCTCCACGGTAAAAGCGATCCCATATTTTCTCGATTTTCTCTGACGGTATATGGACACCTGTATTTTCAATACATATCTTTACCGATTCCTGTTCCTCATTCATTGAAATATGAATGGAATTCCCCTCAGGTGTGTAGCGTATCGCATTATTGATAAAGTTGACGATGACTTGACCGATGAGCAGCTCATTGGCCACAACTTCGATCGGAGCAAGAGATACATGTAAACTCAATTGCTTCCTTGCGATTTCTGCAGAGAGTTTATTACATGATTCATCAATAACTGTATCGATACGGAACGTGTCCAGTTGTATTTTATAGGTACCAGATTCATATTTCGCTAATTTCAACATGTCCACAATGAGAAGATCCATCCTCTTCACTTCACTCTCCATCGCGGCAAAGTAATAATCCTTCTTGTGGTTCGCGACCCCATCTTTCAAGATCGACAGACAACTCTGGATGACACTCAGAGGAGTTTTCAATTCATGTGACACACCTGAAATGAATTCCTTGCGTGTATGCTCCAACTGCTTTTCTTTTTCGATATCATGCTGAAGCTTTTGGATATAAGAATATAACTTGTCCGATAGCTCATTAATATTGCGGGAGAGATTTCCGATCTCATCTTTTGACGTAATCGGAAGCTTTTCAGAGAAATCCAGCTCCGTTATCTTCTTTGCCATTTGATTGATTCGCAACAAAGGTCTTGCGATACCTTTGGAATAATAGAACGAGGCCAGCAATATAAGCACCAGAACGAATACAATGAGATAAAGATAATAATCCTGGATCATCTGTATGGCTTCATCAACTGGCTGCAGGGAAGTCATTGCAAAAAGATATGCATCCTTCCCCTCTTTGTCTTTAATAGGTATAACAAACTGTTTATATTTGATATCATTCTCTTCGTACGTACCTTCTAATGTAGCTGCTGCCTCCTCTGCATTCTTCAACAGCAATTCCGCTTGAAATGCTCTGATTCGGTCTAAGAACAGGTGGTTCGAATAAATAAATCGAATAGCTTCATTTTTGGCTGGAAGTGTTGTTTTTGTTATGGTTCCGGTTAAGTAAAGACTAGGGAATTTCTCATTATTCCAATCTTCCTCATTTCCATTTGGAAAGAGCTCATGTTCTTTGTTTGCCATTTGATTATTCTCCCACGTAAGTGCGAAGTTATATATGCTCATTCGATAAGGAATAACTTCTGTCCCTTTTCTAAGGACTTGAATTACGGCGTCGGTCCCTTTTCGTAGAAATTCATGTCCTTGTCGGATTCCCTGAAAATCAGTAAAGCTATATAAAGGGATTGTGATGGTTTTGGCAGTGAAACCCCCACCACTAACGCTATTTATTTCAACTTCGATCGAGTCATCATTGCTTTCTTTTATATTGCCGAGTTGATCCAGTATAGTTACCCATGTATTATGCTCTCGATAAAATTCCTGTTCCAGCCGCTGTATCTCTACCGTCTGATTGTCGTGGTTAGCATAGTTTTGAGCGAATGCTTCAAGGCTTGCTTTCACATTCTCTACCTTTTGATGGACATAATATTTCTTGAAAAATACGGTCTGGCCAAAATAAATGATGGCGAGGATAAGTAAACATAATGCGGTTGTTAACACAAATAACTTGAATACGATCCCTTTTTTCATGTTATCTCCTCAAATTTATAGCCAGACCGAACTACCGTAACGATGCAATCCGATTTGTTCCCTAGTTTTTGACGCAAATTCCGTATATGACTGTTGACCGTCCGTTCATCGCCTTCATAGTCATAGCCCCATATTCTCATTATCAATTGTTCGCGCGTGATAATAATTCCTTTGTGCTTCATTAAGTATGATAGGATTTCAAATTCAGTATGAGTCAAGCTGCAGCTAACTCCATCTACAGTAACCGTGCGAGCATGCACATAGACGGAAATGCCGCTGCTAGAGATGATTTCGTTGTCCATTTCTTGCATTTGTCGGTTTTCTAGCAATCTCTTCGCTCGAGCGAGTAAGATTGGTGGGCTGTAAGGCTTGGTAACGTAGTCGTCCGTACCCAGTTCAAATCCAAGCAGTGTATCATCTTCATCGACGCGAGCGGTTAGCATAATAATCGGTACATTTGAAGTTTTGCGAATTCGACGACATACGGACCAACCATCTAATTCTGGCAGCATAATATCAAGGATAAGCAGATCCACGTTATTTTCCTGAAATAGTTGTAATGCTGCTTTGCCATCCCCTGCTTCTAGAACGTTGTATCCTTCGTTGCTAAAATAGTCTTTCATAATTTCCCGCAATATATGTTCGTCTTCGACAATTAAGATTGTTTTTGTCATGTTTGATACCCCGTTGATTATTGTAGAGTGAATACAAGCTGATCTTACAAGAAGTTTAACCATGATCCGGTATATATTTCAACTGTTTCATCGGGGGAATGCATAATGAAGGGATAGAAAAACAATGATAACTATGATTGAATACCATTTATGAAAAGGGGATTATTCACCATGCATTCTGATTTCGAAAACGCATTTACACGAATTCACCTGTTGTATCATGCGAATCAACATGCACTTACACCTGAGGAGATCCAACCTGAAATTAACAGCCACGGCTATCAATTTAGTCCACAGCAAGTAAAACAAGAGCTGGATCATCTGACGAACGAAGGCTATTTAACTATTACAGGTTCCCTATACGATATTACATTAAGGGGAAAAGATGAACTTCGAGACGCTCAGCAGCATCTGGAGACATTATATCAAGAAGTCGCAAAGAAGAAAGTATAAGCAGCTGCTATATCACAAAAACCAATCCCCCATACGGTTTGTAATAACCGGGCAGGAGATTGGTTTTGAATTAACCAAATTTAATTACAGCAGAAGCCAGTCAACTGTCGTAGCAATTGCTTCAGCAATAGGTACACCGTATGAATCAGGAACACCTGCCATGCGAAGGCCATCGAGAACAATGGTACTGATGTCTTCAGTCGCATAATCCTTTGCCGTATCGATTTTGGCTATTGCATTATCGATCCCTTCAATGATTTTGCTGGAGTTGTTGGAAAAATATTTTGCTGTATCTGTATTAAGCCATTTTGCAACATTGTAGAGTACTTCACCACCAGTGTTAACAGATCCCTTAATGACACCAAGAGCATCACTAACTAGCACACCCAACTTTCCGGAAGCTTCAGCTTGTCCATCCATAACTTTAACAGCTATTGATGTTACAGGTGCAGGTTTTGCAGCAGCAAACGTTTGTGTCGCCGGAAGTATCGCACTACAAAATAGAACAACGGCCATTGAAGTGATCATTAATGATTTCTTGAACAATTGGCAACCCCTCCTGGAGTGAGAATGTATGATGGAGTAAGTAAACAACCATCACAGATAATGATTATAACATCCCATATTTATCCAAATGAGGTTCTGTTGAACTATTTTGTGAGTGATAAAGTAAATATTAGTGCAGAAAATTCTGTTATATTGTCGAACTATCACTACAGAGCGAATCCAGTCCACAGCATCGAAAGCCCTGAACATAAGAGGAGAACATCCAATACATATCGGAATGAGGCAATACTCATACGCTGCGCCACTCTCTTGGCAACGAACGTACCGAGCATGAGAGAGGTACCTACAATAACACCCTTTTGATATTAATCCGCTCTCTTTTGAAACAAAGCTGCCCATAATCCTGATGTACCAAAACAGTCACTTGGTTGTTCTATATCCTTCATTCTCCGGATTTCAACAATTTGAAAGTCTTTAAATATCGTCTTTAATTTCTCAGGAGTATATCCAAGTCCTCCTCTTAGACTACGTTGACGATAAACTTCCCAATCAGTAATATCAGAGCCACCTACATTACCATTCTCAACGAAACAAGTGATTCCAAAGAATCCACCAGGTTTTAAACCTTCGTTAATCAGGTTTACATAATCAATTCTTCGATGCGGAGCAATATGGTGAAAGCATCCAGAATCGTATATTACATCGTATTGTATCTTCTGAATGTCCAAATCAAAAATGTTTTTAAAAATAAAACGAATGCTGCCCCCTTGCTCTTTAGCCCTTTCATTCCCCCATTGCAAAGCTTCATTGGATGCGTCTACTGCATCAACGTCATACCCTTGCTTAGCCAAATAAATAGCGTTTCTTCCCGGTCCACAACCCAGTTCTAGGCCCCTTCCTCCTGGTGTAATCCATTTTTCCTTGAAATATTGAACCAAGTTTTCATCTGGGGCATTAATGAAAAACGGAACTGACCTACCTCTTTCAGAATAGAAAGTATCCCAATTAAATGTAGATTGTTCTTTTAATAAGGAATCGAGCATAGTCAGGATATCCTCATTCGTATAAATTGTCTCAACCATAACGTTCCTCCTCGTCGTCTTAATGTAAATAAACGGTCAAGTCCGGATACGACAATGCCAATCTTTCTATTTGTTGATTAAGTGTATCTCGATCGAATCCTCTGCCAAATAATTCAGGGTCGGGTCTAAAGGTTATACTAGTACCATTAGATTGTGTTACGCCTACCGTCATTAGATCGGATTGTGGAATCCCGTGCTTATAATCTTGGCGATAGATATAACCTTCTCTTTGGACTTCAACAGTAAGACGGTAGGTAAGAGCGTTGACGATTGCAATGCTGATACCTTTTTCCGCGCCAGGTGCTTGGTACGGAGCCTCACTGCTAAATCTTTCGATGTCTGTTAATACAGTTTGTACCGTTGATTTATTACTGTCTTGAAATGCTCCAACGGGTATGCCTCTACCGTTATCGCTAACGGTTGCATCCCCATGTTGATGTAAGAAAATATGAACCTCACTCACGTAACCGGCAACGTGCTCAAGTATTGAATTCTCCAATACTGCCCATAAAAGCAAATTAGCATCAAAACCATCCTTGCTTATTTCCCCCAGATATGAACCTGCAGAATTTCTTACCTCGACCATGTCTAAATAATCGCTAGTATCTAACATATCCACCACGGCTGATAATAACAAAAGTAGTGGTAATTTCCGATGATCAGGTAATGTGTAGCGTCCACTTTTGTCCTGTGATAACAAGTCTGCACCTTGCAATGCCTTCAAATGGTGATATAACTGGCCAGTGGTACCCAAACCTAACTTTTCGACGATTTGTGTACCAGTAAGTGACTCTGTAAGAATGGATATTATAATATCGAGACGCGGTTTACTGCCTAAGGCTGAAAGTATTTTTGAAATTTTATCGGTGCCTATATGAAGTAACTGCTTTAATTGTCTTTCTTTTGGTTCCCAACGCAATAATTGTCCATTTGATTGATACTGACCAGCATAATAAACGGAACCAGACGATTCACTTTCATTACTTGCATGAATCTCGTCCGGCAGCTCAACAGAAGGACGACTGGTTGCAATATTTCGAACGAGTTGTTCTAGTCTTGCCATTTGTGTTTTCAATGCGTCTATCTCAATACGCAATTCTTCGTTGCTAATGAATACCACCTCCAAATATACGTTATTACGTAATATTTAATTACGTATTTACTATATCAATATTCTGACCACATGTAAAGGATTACCATGTAAGTGTTTCAATAATTAAGTAGGCCACCACTGTGATTGTGGCGGCCTACTTTGGCATGATTTTATTGACTTCTATTTCCGGTCCGGCTTCATTAAATATTCCACTATTTTTTGCTCCTCCGGTCCTTGTCCGCTGAAAACGGCCTGATAACAAACCTTACCGTCAAACCAGAAGTAGCTGACTAGTCTAAGATCATTAGGTCCTTTAGGTTCGCCATCCAGATTGTAAGGTTCTGTACGAAGTACTTCTTTCCCCTGTAGAGTTATGGCCGTGAGCTTAACATTATTCCGTTCACCGTCAATTTTCGAATAAGAAGCCTGGCCGTTCTTTTTCATCTCCTGATACATATTCCCGTTTAACATCTGCTTAAATGAAACGTCTCGGATGCCGGAATCAGCTTTATTTTTCTGTTTGTGATCGCCTCGGCTATAACGGACATTCAACAGTTTGCGCATGGAATCCTCATCATTCTCTACATGATTGAAATTCGCTTTACGGGAAACATAGGAACTGCTGGCGGCAAATTCCCCGGGCAGCTTGCGCGGAAAAGCGGCTTTAAAACCCACCAGCTTCTGAGCACGTCGGATATCCTCGGCATCATACAAACCGGTCAAGATTATGCCATGATACTCATTGTCTTCATGAAGTTTGTTCACCTTGGCCTCGGGAAATTTCATGGAACCTATCATTTGCTCCATTTCGCTGCTAGACAAGATGTAGGAGCTTAATTCATAGCTTATGCCTTGATCCTTCCAGATATAATAATATCTTTCCGGCTGTCCCTTCCAGGTGGTCATGCGAATCGTAATTTTGTAGCCTTCTTCTATGCCGGCTAAGGATAGGGATTCTCTCTCTATAACTTTCCCGCTATCCTTCTGATCGATTCTGTCTTGCTCTCCCTTGAAAATTTGATCATACTGTTTCTGAAGATCAGTGCCTGGCTTAATTCTCAAGCTGAAGTTGCCACTACTTTTGTTTATTTTAGCCTTAACATAATCTAGTCTGACACTCGGTGACGAAGCATCGAATTGAATGCTCAACTTGCTAAAACCATAGCCCTCTGGCAGCAGGGAAGGAACTTTAAATGTAAACGGTGCCACCTTCGCCCCTTTTTCAAGGTTATCATATACCCGGAATTCTTCATTCGGAAATAGCATTTCATTCCCGCCGTCTTCGGCATGAATCCAAGCGGAAGCTCCCCCTTCGGATGCGCTCGCATTTGTCAGCGTTGCCGTACCGATCAAGAGTACGAGAATGACTGCCATCATTGATAATTTATATGAACCCTTTTTAAAAGATTGAATCATACTAATTCTCCTTATCATTTCTCTTTGACCGTTAGAGCCTTTGAAATAAAGAAGATGAGCCTGACTTCTTCCCGTAGCATACCGTCTTAGAAATCCGATAATCGTCATGCCGTAAGGCACAGCCTCCTCTTCCCCAAGCGCCTCCAGGACACAGGCATCACAGGCCAGCTCCCGGTCGGCCTTCATCTGCCGCAGCATGAACCATACGAATGGATTCATCCAGTGAACAGCAAACACCAGACTACCGATCATATTCCAGATCGTATCCTTTCGTTTGTAGTGAGCCAGCTCATGCGCGATCACGTGCTTGAGAAGTTGTTCATTGACTGCTTCTGAAATAAGCGATTTCGGCAAATAGACCGCTGGACGGAAAACTCCAGTAATATACGGACTTTGAGCGGATGGATCCGCGTATATCCCCACAGGGCGTTTAATGGAAAATAAGATTCGACATTGTTCCGCAATTTTCAATATCGCAGGACTGTCGACAGGACTGAAATGTTTTTGTTTTCTTAGGAAGCGCAGCCAGTAGGTCAGGTTATATCCGAGCAAGACGACCGCACCCGTCAGCCAAACTACAGCCAGCACACGAACAGCCGGGTGGCTTTCTCTCTCTATGCCCGCTTCGGCCTGTTCTTCCGTATCCTTCATGGTCATAAGAGGCTGAAAAACAGTGTTCTTCTCAGCTTCATTCGTTGTATAATGAGATTGATTGGTGTTTTCTATTTGGCTGTGTTCGGATATCGTGTCAGGCTTACCCAGCTGATACGAAAGCCCGAAGACAGCATTTTTTATGCTTGTCAGTGTAGGAACTGCATTAAACAAGCTTACCGGACTTTGCGGCAGAACCGGCAGCATGAGCCTCAACAATACAATTAGCCATAGTGCGTGCCTCAAACGCGCATGGATGCGTCTTTGGAACAGATGCTGAACTGCTAGCACCACGACTGCAACCGCGCTTGCCATCAGCGTCGAAGCAACAAACCAATTGAAAAGATGTTCAGCGATATCCATGGCATAACCTCATTTGGTTAAATTTCACGCTTGTAAGGCTGTGATCAGTCTTTTGAATCTTTAGATTCTGTTCCTTGCTTCTCCAGCAAAATTTGCTGCAATCGCTCAATCTCCTGATTTGATAGCTGGGTCTCCTCCAAAAAATTGGTCATCATCAATCCAGCTGCGCCATTGAAGACTCGGTTTAAAAAAGAACGGCTTTCCGCGCGCACGCACTCTTTTTCCGGAATTAGCGGATAATACAGATAACTTCTTCCAGATTTCTGGTAACCCAGCGCTTTTTTCTTCATTAGCCGGTTGATGAAGGTTCTGACCGTCTGATCGCTCCAGTCCGTGCCCTCCGGCAAATGCTGCACAATTTGCTCGGCTGTCATCGGGTTTTCCCGCCAAATGACTTTCATGATCTCCCACTCAGATTCCGAAATCTTGGGCATTTTCTCCATTGTTTGTCCTCCCTTCTTATCTTAGATTAACTATTACATATGTAAATATAACCGATACATGCAACTATTACAACTGTAAATTTAATTTCATTCCTCTTAAACTGGTAAATATCAATAAGCGCTGAAAAAGAAACTGGCTTCTGTGCCGGCCTACTTTGGCAAGCAACTAATTATCGAATTAAAAAAGCCAAGACGGAAATTATCCGTCTTTGGCCCTTAAATTGTATCTATTCCTATTTATTAATTTCGTATCTTGTATTTTCAAATGCATTCCTCATTGGGTATTTTCCACATCCGTATCGGCAAAATTTCTCCAAACTCCAATATCCTCTAATTCCGGGATTACTTTTGTAAATTCGCAGCGATCTGGCACCACTACCTTTTCCTTTGGTTCAGTCCAGACAAAAGCAATTTTCTCATAGCTTGAAGACATGTATCAATTCCTCCTTAGGTTCAATGAAACTGCTTCCTCGCTATAGTTATAGTTATCTTAGTTCAATAAACCATCGGCAGTATAGAACTTTATTGATCCGGTCTAAGACTGCCGATGGCTTTATACTCGGGTCAGTCTAACACTCATTCTTCTTCGAACAATTTCTCTCCTCGATGGAGCCTCCATGCGATTGTCGCCGTATGAGGAGTCTCACGTGAGGTAGGAGCATGCGCCGCTAAATAACGGGTAACCGCAAGAATCAGTGTTTCACGGGCTTTCTCTGCGAACGTTCCCGACTCGGAAGCCCAGCGGTCATATTCTGCTACGGCCGCCTCGTACATCTGGAAGGAGTGGAATTCCGCATCCTCTCGAAGCAGCGCATGCCCCAATACATTAAATAAAGGCTCCGGCTTCCCGCCGCTGCGCAGATACCGGATTACCCATTCCGCTGCCGGCGCCACCTGTTGCTGCTTGTCGAGAATCTCAAGCAGCTCGGCGGGCTGCGGCACTTCCTTGGTCTTACCAGTTGCAGACGGTCTCGGAGCCGCAGGGATGTTCAAAAACCGATCAAGGTAAATCGTAGCTGCTGTATGAAAAATCCCACGAACCAACCATGGGTCGGCGGAACGGATCAAACCTTCGTGAACAGCGTGAGCGTGCGTAAACGTGTGCAGCACCGAAATCCAGTCTCCGAAATCGTTTTGCATATGAAACCGGACAACCCGTTCAGCCGCTGCCAATGTGGCAATTTGCGAGATTCGAACCGGAGAGGCGCCATTGAGTAGAGCTTCCTTCAGCATGCTAACCGTCCTGAGCGGATCGTCTCCGAGTAGAGCTAGGAGCAGCTCCTCTTCATCGATGCCAGATTCCTCCCTGCTATCAGATGCAATCCCCTTATTAGATAGCTCCTCGAACGCTTCTTTTAATGGCTGAACCAAATTGATCGGAGACTGCCAGCTATGAAGCTCTTCGCTTCGAGATGCGCTTCCAAACATCGGAACGAGTGAAGCAAGGACATAATTACGCTGCTCTTGCCCGACATACTTCAAACTCTCAAATGCTTTATTATGAAAATCCAGTGTATGGCCTCCGTTAATATAGAAGTGATCCGTTGCCGCCATGCTCATCATTGAGAATAATCGCTTCTCATCCGCCCCTGCCTTCACGAGGGTCAGCAGCACCCTTTCCGCGCCTTGCGTATCCCGAACTTCGATGCAATCACGATACCATTCTGTTAACCGTTCTTCGGAAACGCCCGTATTAGGGAGTGAATCGAGCAAGAAGCGGGTTCCACTTCTGGCAAAGTCGCGTGCCGTATGTAGCAAGCCTTGAAATAACGCAAGAATTCGACCTTGTTTATCAAGCTTAGGTAGGATGTTGACCATCGCGGTCAGGATCGTTAATCCAGATCCCCACCCTTGCCTGCGTTGTTTGACTCCTATTTCGATCCCGATTGCAGCGATTTCCGTCTCAGGAACGCCAGCTTCTATTAATCCGACTACAGCTTTGGCGATGACAAGTCCGATATTTTGCTCAATACCACTCAGAAGTCGGTCTTTATACCGTTGAACTTGATTGCCGTTCCGGGAATTCGGGTTGACCCAAATGAATCCGTCATTAACGGTTATATCGTGCACAGGTACATCATCCGCCCAAGGGTCAAGCGTTCCTCCACAACATACGTCAAACCGCGCATGATGCCAATGACATGTCAAAATTCCATTGCACACACTTCCCATGTGAAGCGGAAAACCAAGGTGAGGGCACCGGTTGTCAAGCGCATGCACTCTATCCTCGTGATAAAAAACAACGATGCCACCCTTGATTAGCTTCGATCCCCGTTCTCTCAGCTCATCTACCGTACCAGCCTGAATCCAACCATTCATGAAAACGCCTCCATTTTCAATATCAGATGACTCCCATATTTAGGATATCTTATTTCCAACACTTTTGAAACATATTTGTTTAGAAAGTCGATATTATTTTTTCTATGCCTTAGGTCATAACCTTTTTCCCTAATGGAATTCTCACCATCTGTTGGCTGGAATTCTTCAATATATAAAAAAAAATAGACTATCGAACAGCGATAATCTATTTCCCTCTTAGCTATTTATGCTTTTTTCTCAAAGATGATTTCGAAACTCAGAGTACACGCTCCATGATATGGTGGGATAACTTGAACTAAGCGCCAGCCGTCCTTAGCATGTTTGTGGATGATCTCTTGCACCTTAGTTTCTACGTTTTTTTGCGACGACAACCCAATCTTTACTTTCTCAAAATGATACGTATACATGTATGTATCCTCCTCGTGAGCCCCCTGCTTGATATACTCAGTCTAACACTTTATTTTTCAGTCTAGTACTTTCATTTTTTTACATTGCTGTTCACAAACAAGGGTACCTTTGAGTCGTTTAACAGCATAAAATATGTTTCATTAAATGGTTAATGTAGTCTACATCTCATATTTTCACTTATGAAATTCGGTCAAAAATAAACTTTTGCATTTGATAAGCAAGGTCAATCGCATGTTCATCCTTGCCATGTTGTAAAGTCCAGTGCAACAATACCATGGCGTTTGCCGCATACAAGCGGGCCAGATATTCTATTGATACAGCTGGTGCCGTAAGTTCCTTTCCCAGAAAGGATAAACAAGTTTGATATAAAATCTTCTCGAATTCCACATGCAAATCCGCCGAAGGTACATGTACGTTTAACAGTGTGGAAATTACGGTATTTTGCTTAACCGTTTGTTCGACGATCATTTCGATATCTTCAGCCACATTGTCTTGTTTCATGGAGTCAAAACGCCGCAATATTTCTTGCTCGAATGAAGCTGCATGCTGTTGAACAAGTTTCTCCAGAAGATCGTATTTATCGACAAAATGGCTGTAAAAAGTGGATTGGCGTACATATCGTTCGATTTCGTACGCAATGAACTTTTTTGCTTGTTGCTGGGTGAAGCCCCTTCCAATAAGATGGCCTTGTAACAACGCAAAGGAGGGATTGTATGTTTACACAATATGTTGCCAATGAACAATTCAATTTGCAAATCAACCGTTTTTTAAATGATTTTTATCAGGAAGACGAACGGGCAAACAGCGATTTGCAAGGAATAATTCCAAGATTGAAGGATATGAACAGCTGGTATGAATCTTGGCTGGAATATGCGGTTATGCGGGAAGAACGCCAGGATTATGATCTGGCTTCCGTCTATTATCAGGCTGCTGAGTTTTATCTGAATCCGTCGAATCCGGCCAAAGAGAATATGTATCAAAAATACCGCGAGACTTTCTACAAAGGTTTCCATGATTTTGACTATAAGTCCTATCAAATTCCGTATGAACATTCCTATCTGCCAGCGATTAAATTGGTAACGCCCGGCGCCAAGCAAACGCTGCTCGTATTTGGCGGATATGATTCATACATGGAAGAAATGGTTAAGATGATGAACTTCATAAAAAGAATTAACTATCATATTATTGTCTTTGACGGTCCGGGACAAGGTACGGCGCTTAAAAACGGCTTGAAATTCATTCATAACTGGGAAAAGCCGCTTGCAGCGGTTATCGATTACTTTAAGATCGATCGCGTAAGCATCTTGGGAGCTTCATGGGGCGGTTATTTGGCGATGAGGGCCGCCGCTTTTGAGAAGCGGATCGATAAAGTGATTGCGTTCAATATTTTCTATAGCGGTCTGGATGCATTGAAGATTCGAATGCCAGAAGATGTCTGGAACAAGCTAAGCACGCTTTTGGATGCCAATGAAGCTGATCAAGTTAATGCCATGATCGAAAACATGATGAAGGACAGCATCGATTTGAGCTGGAAAGTCATAAAAGGAATGGAAAACACGGGCGAGAAAACGCCGTTCGCTATGCTCAAAAATTTCGAGAAGCATACGATGGCCGGGATCGGCTCGTTTATCAATCAAGATGTATTGCTGCTGGCCGGAGAGAATGACCAGTATGTTCCGATCAGCCGACTGCCGCAAATTCAAAATGAACTATGCAATGCGGCGTCTATCACGACGAAGGTGTTCACCAAGGAAACAGGCGGCGAGCAGCACTGCCAGGCAGGACATCGCAATTTGGCTTTCAACGAAATGATCAAATTTTTGCAAGAGTAATGCCGGATTCACCTAGTGTAGGATGAGGCAGCCTTATATAGGGCTGCTTCTACGCAGCATATCATGCAGATTAGGAAAAAATTGCTCTTAAAAGCAAGTCGTTAATAAATCCTTTCCCACGAAAATTAGGAATGACACCTATATAATGAATCGTCCCTTACATACAATAGGCTGGATAAGTCCCACAATCTCTCCATTATAGTAGGCTAGTTCCACCATTCTTTTTCGTATTGAAAATATTCTTCGTCTACTTTATAAATGTCGTCCACGAGTTCAAGATGACTCTCCGGTGTGATGTGTTTTTTACCCTTAAGTTCATTAAACCCTGCTTCCTAGCTACAATGAAAGTCTATTGACTGATTGATGTTAATTCTATTAACAGGCGGACACCCTGCTCCGAAGGAGGAAGCTGTTTTGAAACAATAACGTTCTTACTACAACTCCTCCTGCTTCTTTGCTTGCATTTTCGATATTTTGACCAATTTCTGAAGAGTACTATGAACCGCTTCGAGGTCATCCATGCTCACCTTGGAGTAATAATCTCTTACCAACAACTCATCGATTCGGTGCAACAAAGCGGAATATTCCAGACCGCGTTCCCCTAATCGGATCAGCGCTTCCCTTTTATTTTCCGGATTCGTCCAGCGAACGATCATTTTTTGTTCCTCGAGTTTGGGCATAACGTGGCTGACGGCACTCATCGAGACGTCCAAATATAAAGCGATTTGTCTCGCCGTTACGGGCTCATTACGGACGATATAGTACATAATGAACTCCTGCTGCGGGGTCAGGTGGAAATGTTCCAGTTGTTTCGCTTCCGCTACCTCCCTTTGAACGATCGCCGTGAATTGCTCAAAGGCTTGATTGATTTGTTCTACTATTTTAAGATAATCTTGCATCGCCGCACCTCAATCAATAAAGTTACCTGTAGCATAAAAAAGTATTTCGATTTCGTCAAATCATACTAGTTCTTCTTTTTATTCGCTTCATAGTCATAAAACTGATTTACATGCTCCTCTTTCAACAACAAGGGATCAAGCTCTTCATTCTTAACATAATGATTAAAGTAAGCTACAATGTAGCGATTCATCACTTGATGAAATTCTTCTATATCGATCCCCTTCGACAACAGCGGCGATAAAAATGGAAAATCGGAAAAAGAATAATGATCTCCGGCATTAAAAATAAGTTGATAAGTATCTGCCCTAATTCCCTCTCTAAAGTGATGATCCGCAAGCTTTTTAATTTGACTATGATATTGCCGGAATTGCTCTGGCGTGATAGATGTATATTTAATTTCCTCATCGTCTAAATCCAGATAGTCTTTATTCAAAATAAACATAAATGGCTGGTCGAGCCCTTTGCTTGCTACCGGTTCATGCAATGGGCCGTCTATGTTGACCCCCGCCAAAATTCTTGCATCGTCCAATAACAACTGAGCAGCGGTTGAACCCCCGTAGGAGTGCCCCAAAATACCGATTCGTTCCATGTCCAGTTTGCCGGTGAACAGACCTTCTGGATCCCGTTCATTCAATAGCGTCAATTGATCGAGGACATACGTCATATCTTCCGATCTTGCCCTCACATTTCGTTCATCTTCAATCGTAAAGGAATACGAATAAGCATCAGCTTTACTCATGGCTTCCCGCCCATCGGGAAATTGCGTAAAGGCCGCATCAATCATATGATCCACACTGACAACGATATAGCCATGGCTGGCCAGTTCCTCCATTTGAGAAAAGCTTTGCATTCTCGTGCTGCCAAACCCATGGGAAAATAACAGGATGGGGTATCGGTCTTGCAGATTGGACACGGCAATATCTTGTATGCTGTTGGTTCGGCCATACTTGAGATAGTCAAAAATAAATCGGGGCGTAGAAAAAAGAAATTCCATAGTGCCTGCCCATTCTGCATAGGGAAAGGATTGGTAACGGATAGGTTGTATGTCGTCATTGATTTCGGCGGGATACCATATTTGGATCATGAGCTCTTTTCCTACTCGCTCCGGCAAAGCGGCGTTCGTTCGAGATTCTTCAAGCAAGTGTCTAGAGCTCATCCCCACTTCGAACGATCCAGTTGGCTTGGGAAGCTGGAATACGGGAATCATTGCTACAGGAGCGACGCTGCCGATCGCATACAGAATGAGCAGCAAGGCGTATAAAAGCTTTTGTGCTTTCCTTTTTTTTCTGTTCTCTGTTTTATCTTTCCTTCGAAAATATAGCATAAACGTGACTACAGTCAGAACAACAAACAAAGTATAGGTCACCGCCATCTGCCAGCGATAACCTTCTGCTGCCAGATGAAGAGTTAACAGAGCGAATGCTGCTATATTGGCACTTATTTTGATTTTGGCATCCGCCCTGAGTGAAAAAGAAAACAACCAAGCGATATGAACAAATATCAGAACTCCTTCAAACAACCTCACTCATTTCATCTCCTTTTTAAAATAAAGTAAATCTTTCTAAGCAACCCTCTTACAAATTAGTTTACTTTAGTAAAGTAAACTATAATTCAATATTATCTATTTATTTCCTGTTCGTCAACCTGGAAAATCACGATGGCCCACCGTGGCGTAATCCGATACATAGAGGTCGTATTCCATTCGCATGAATCTGGATCACCATAACGCTCAAATTTTTTTGTGTTTTCCAAACCACCTTATACGGCAGACTTTCACAACGGCAATCATTCAGTGTGGTCGAGACATTTTTGCAGTCATAATCTCTTACACGCACACGCTAGACTAAGTTTTAAAGCAAAAAAAGCAACAGACATTTTGGCCATGTCCCGTTGCTTTTTTTTTGTTGATTGAACTTATTTATTTTTCTTTTTTAATTGCCAAATCAATCGATTTCAGTTGTACTTTAGAGTTGATTACAACTCAAGAGATATCCATGAATCATCATTTATTCTTTTAGTTGTGCTATCTTGTTTTATCAATTTACCATTTTTATCAAATGCACCAACCCAAAATCTGTATTTATGACCACTGTCCACATAGGTGAGATGCTTATTATCATTATTTTCCCTGTTAAAATATTGCCGGTCGGTATCTAAATTCCTGATGGAAATCTCATACCAAGCAGCACCGGGTACGTCGTTCCATACAATTTTGGCCAGTACCCTTTCTGCGGCTTGACTCACTGCTTTTGCCTCAACAGCAGAGGCTTGAAGCGGCTCCGCAAGAACTGCACCAGAACTAGCAGAGAACAACGTAGTTGCTGCAAGGATTGAAACAGAAAGCTCTTTTAACATAGTATTACCTCCCAAAAGAATTTTGAGGCGGAAAGGAATCTGGGATGTTGTTCTATGTATCATTTTACAATTCAAACATGCTGCCAACTAGGGGAGCGTTATGACATGATTCACTGAATTTTTTTACTATTTTTGGGTTATACATCTAGAATAGGAAAATCAACATTTCCAAATGTAGCGGCATAGCTGGTTCACCATGAAACTTAGAAGCAAGGTGTTCAATATTTCAATACTTGGCAACGACAGAAACTTTATACTGATTGATAAACCATCCTAACTAAAGGTGTTTGGTGCAGTTGATT
This sequence comes from Paenibacillus sp. NAIST15-1, assembly GCF_001894745.1. GTDB lineage: Bacteria > Bacillota > Bacilli > Paenibacillales > Paenibacillaceae > Paenibacillus_B > Paenibacillus_B suaedae. Next base: position 26,343 of record NZ_BBYF01000005.1, on the reverse strand, counting down.
AACTATCGTTCCTCGTTAGTCACACATGCGGGCAATCAGAGTATCTCGGAAAACACCTATATATAATTTATACAAATTTTTAAGCTATTGTTAATAATTCTTTTATAAAAAAAAATAGAGGAGATTAGCTCCTATATTGAACTAACCATCCTCTATTTACGTTACTACAATTAACTAAGTCTAACGCTTTATTTTCTAGTCTAGCTTTCATTTTTTCACATCAAAGCGCCTTTCGAAAAAGAGGCTCGTACCTTAATAGACCCAGTAGTCTATTTCCTTATTTCCACCATTGGTCGAATGGGGTTACTGGCAGCTCCCGTTTGTGTTGTGTCACCGCGTAGCGGGTTTCAATATTCACCTTCGCGTCTGGAGCAACCTCGTTGCCGACTAGATATTCATCCAACAACTCATATTCCAAACCTAGTTCAGCTTCATCAGCTTGTTGCGGCTTATTGTCGAGAAGATCTGCTGTTGGCGTCTTCAGATATAGACGTTCCTGTGCATGCAGCTCGATCAAGAGTTCACGCCCTTGACCTTTCGTCAGTCCAGCCAGCGGGAGAATATCAGCTCCGCCATCACCAAATTTGGTATAGAAGCCAGTGATTGCTTCTGCGGCATGATCGGTTCCCACAACAAGGCATTGATGCTCGCCTGCCACAGCATATTGTGCAATCATACGCATTCTTGCCTTCACGTTCCCTTTATGGTAATCCGAAAGGGCCCTTCCGTCAGCACCCTTATATGCTTCTGCCATAGCATTTACAGGAGTCTCAATATTGAATGTCAGCGTATCATCAGGCTTAATAAACTGCAAAGCAAGCTGAGCATCGTCCTCATCTTGCTGTGTCCCATAAGGCAGACGGATCGCAATAAATTTGGCTTCATAGCCTTCTGCACGAAGCTCTTCAGCCGCTAATTGGGTTAATCGTCCAGCAAGTGTCGAATCCTGCCCACCGCTAATTCCTAACACAAATCCCTTCGCTCCCGTTGTGCGGCAATACTCCTTAAGGAAATTCACCCGATTACGAATTTCTTCCGCAGGCACAATTGTGCGGTTTACATGCAATGCGTTCATGATTTCGATTTGCTTATTCATATCCCGCTTCCCCTTTCATTATTTGTATAGGTGATTGATTTGAATGTAATCGTAAACCTGATCAGGAACCAAGTAGCGCGGCTCTCCGCCCATTTTGAATTCGTCTCTGATATAACTAGAGCTAATCTCCATTGCCAGCCCTTTGTCGATCAAATGAAACGTGTGGCCATCATCTGCATTCCGAAGAATTGGAGATTTGCTAATGGCCGACAGCATATTGATGCCGTCTCTTGCCATGACAATGAACTTATTTTCACGAATTAGTTCCTCTGCCCGCTTCCATTTCCCTTCACCGATATCGACGAGCAGATCAGCACCCATGATGAAATACACTTCGTCATTCGGATATTTCGCTCGAAAATGCTTCAAGGTTTGGTACGTGGCAATTTCCCAGCCAGGTTGATTCATTTCAAAATCGTCTACTTCAAATTTGTCGTTGCCCTCAATCGCAATCCGAACCATGCTCATTCGATGTTCATCCGACACATTCATTTGTTTATCTTGCCGCTTACTGGAACAAGGCAGGAAAATCACCTTGTCCAGCTTGCAACGATGCGCTACGGTGCTTGCTGTCCAAAGATGGACATTCGTAATCGGATCAAAGGATGAACCATAAATCCCGATCTTCGCCATCTCATCCAGCCTCCTTCTAAGCTTCGAGATCCGCTTGAACTTTATTACGAACTTCTTCAATCAATCGCATCTTGTTATTCCAACATTCTTGACTGAGGTTAACAGGGTATTCTGCTGGATTGAGGGTGCGTTTATATTCATCCCATAATACATCGAGATTTTCTTTTACAAACTCCCTAATTTCGTTAAGCGTAGGTACATCGTACACCAAGTTGCCATTCTCAAAGATGGTATGATGAAGTTCTCTAGCTTCAAATCCCGTTACGAATTTTGCGATATACGTGTGGACGGGATGAAACATGTGCAAGCGCTGTTCCGACTGCGGTTCTTCATGTTCCAGTGCGATGTAGTCGCCCTCCGATTTCCCATTCGCCTTGTTGACGATGCGGAATACACGTTTGCGTCCAGGAGTCGTAATCTTCTCAGGATTCGAGCTGATTTTGATCGTATCAACCATATCTCCATTTTCATCTTCAATCGAGATCAGCTTGTATACAGCCCCCAAAGCGGGTTGATCATATGCTGTAATCAGCTTGGTTCCAATGCCCCACACATCTATTCTAGCCCCCTGCGTTTTCAAGTTCATGATGGTTTGTTCATCAAGATCGTTTGAGGCATAGATTTTCGCATTCGGGAAGCCTGCTTCATCAAGCATTTTACGGGCTTCTTTCGATAAATACGCTAAGTCTCCACTATCAAGTCGGATACCTTTAAAGTTGATACGGTCACCGAAGTCTTTCGCCACTTTGATTGCCGTAGGGACACCAGATCTCAGTGTGTCATAGGTATCAACAAGGAATACGCAGTCTTTATGCGTTTCTGCATACGCTTTGAATGCCTTATATTCATCTCGATAGGCTTGAACCATTGCATGAGCGTGTGTGCCCGAGACAGGGATGCCAAATAACTTCCCTGCCCTTACATTCGACGTTGCTTCGAATCCCGCAAGATACGCAGCTCTCGTACCCCAAATCGCGGCATCCAGTTCTTGTGCTCGCCGAGTTCCGAACTCCATGCAATGATCCTCACCTGCTACTTGCTTAATTCGAGATGCTTTTGTTGCAATAAGGGTTTGATAATTAACGATATTAAGTATCGCAGTTTCAATTAGCTGTGCTTCCGCCAGTGGTGCTTCAATTCGCATAATCGGTTCATTCGCAAAAACCAGTTCCCCTTCTTTCATCGAACGAACGGTTCCTGTGAAACGAATGGTCCGAAGGTAGTCTAGATATTCATCGCTGTACCCTTCTTCCTGAAGATAACTCAAATCACTATCAGTAAAGCGGAAATCATACAAATAACGAACGACCCGCTCCAAGCCTGCAAAGATCGCATATCCGTTCTGGAAAGGAAGCTTGCGGAAATATACTTCGAACACTGCTTTACGGTTATGCATGCCATTTTGCCAGTAGACCTGCGCCATATTAATTTGATATTTATCGGTATGCAGCGCGAGACTGTCATCACCATGATTGAATATCGGAAGCTCAACCTTATTCATTATCGTTTTCCTCCTTTTTGACTACTGCAGCTCCGAGCGAACCCTTGAAATGTCTGAGTGCCCATACATGACCTTCGGCATCAAAGCTTGCAACGGCATCCTCATGAACGACAATATCGAAACCTTTATTGTAAGCATCTACTACGGTGTGGAGTACGCAAATGTCCGTACAAACGCCTACTAGATGAAGTTCATTTATCCCTCTTGCTCGAAGTAAAAGCTCTAAGTCTGTACCAGCAAATGCACTGTATCTTGTTTTGTCCATCCAATAGACATTATTAGCGTCTTTATTTGCTTGATACAGATCCTCCAATTGACCGAAAAGCTTCCGACCATCGGTTCCCTCAATGTTGTGCGGCGGGAACAGCTTCGTTTCCGGATGGAATGCGTCATTCTCCTTATGAATGTCGATAGCGAAAACAACGAAATCACCACTTTGAATAAACGCTTTCGTAATTTCAGTCATTCGCCCTTCAATCGCTTGCCCTGGTGCTCCGCAAGTCAATGCCCCATCCGCAGCAACAAAGTCCTTTGTATAGTCGATATTAATGAGTGCTTTCTTTTTCATTGTGTACTCCTCCTTTAATTTAACTATTCCATAATTGTTAATTGTTATTGCAAAAAAGAGTAGTGACAATAAAGTTAGAATAGCACTTCACACCTCGACTTCGAAATGCTATTTCCTTTAGTCACCATCTTATTGTAATCAGCTAACATCCATCACATTCTGGTATGGTAAATGGATTTGTTTAGATCCATTTCGACAAATCGGTACAACTGTGTCGGTCGTTTCGATGTTCGGGTAGTCTTCTTCCCTACAACCTCTTGGATAAAGGGCAACGATTTGATCTTTCTTGCAAATGCCGGTTCCGACGCAATTGCGGAATCATCTGTGACCGTAAGGAGAACGGCTTGCAGCTCCGAGTACGTGAATTCTTCGGGCAGAAACTCCTTGGCGACAGTCGTTTCGAGAAGCTTCTGGCGAATCACATGAATCGCGTCTGCGATGATTTGTGCGTGATCAAAAGCAAGATCGAGATTCATCACCTCTTTTACCGAGAACAATTGAACATCTGAGGCATCATCATTTGCCTGTCTTTGGGACAGCTTGTGTTCGGGAACAATCGCAAAGTGTGCATTTGTGATCATCCAGCCCCGCGGATCTCGTCCTGGTTTATCGTATACACCATAATGTTCAAGATGAATGTCCTCTACTCCTGTTTCTTCTTGCAGCTCACGTTGTGCACTTTCATAGGCAGTCTCATTGGGATTGACGAAGCCACCCGGCAATGCCCACTTCCCTGCTTCGATATTTGGCTTTCCTTCACTGTTTAGCATACTCCGCTGAATGAGCATAATTTTGAGCTCCATCTCAGGCGGTTTGAATTCTTTGATGGTAACAGGCACTATCGTAAATACAGCAATATCTGATGTATAGCCATCTGGCGTTCGATATTGTTTGACATCATATTGATCTAAGGCCTCTTTGTTTGACATGCTAAGCACAACCTTTTCTCTCTTTTAACAATTACCAATGTGTTAATTGTATAATACGAGTAATTCAACCTTTTGTCAACCTATATATTCCATGTTTTTAAAGACTCTTATACTAACTAATTTTGCGCAAATAAAGAGCCTCCTTTGGGGGAGGCTTCTTTCAAAGTTTCATGTCTCAACACGGTTATATGTATGGTTAAACCATTGTTTACAAACTAAAAAAGACACCATTTAATAAACCATAAACAATAACTTTGTCTCCATTAACGTTATAAAATGAGAACTTAGAGAAGAAAATATAATTATCTCTTTCCATTCCCAGAAGCTTAAAAGCAACAGATGCTACAAAGTGATTTGCATCTGCTTTCTTACTCACATAATTAGTAAAGTCGTCTTTATTCGGATTCGTAACGGCTAAGATGATCAGTAATACACCGACAATAACGTATTTTAGCGATGACTTCTTTTTTGTTTTTTCTTCTGTCATGATTGTACAATCCCCTATTTTCTATATTTTATACATTACGAGTGTAAGCACATCTAAAATACTATCGAGCATTCGTTCTTTTGTAAATATTAACTTTTTGTTGTCATCATCACCATTTACATAGAAAGGGCAGCCGATCGTTTGGTCGGCTGCCTACGTGCGTGTTTTTATTGCACTAGAGTTCCTCAGTTATCGTCATCATTAACATGATATCGGATACGTTTAATATGTGTTATGCGAACCTCGTCCATGAGCGCAGCGTTTGGGACACATCGGCACCATCGAGAATCATCCTATGCCACCTCGTATTCCACGGCCTGGCCCAGGAGAAGGCTTGCTTCCGAGGCAGTCAGGCCGTAGTCTTTCGTCAGCATAGCCAGCATTTCCGTCGTTGCATGCTGAAGTGCTTGATCAAGCGGCCTGGCGTTGCCAATGCAAAACCAGTGAGTGTCCGATTCGCCTCGCTGCCAACCGATCGTTTTCCCCTTCAATACCTGAACAGTGAAACGGACGTCGAGCGATATTTCCACACCGTTGCCTGCAATCTCCCCACAGCCTTGAATGGCATGCCCGTCCCCAAGATGGAAGAGCGCCCCCTCCGCAAAAACCGAAAAAAAGACGGTAACACCAACTACAAGGCCTTTATAGTCCATATTCCCACCGTATTCCCCGCTCGTTGCCGTTGAAATCGCCTGATCTTTCTGAGGAGCAACGCCAAAGCAGCCCAGAAACGGGCGCGCTTACAGCTTCAATCCGGCCAAACCGGACGTCGGATTTTCCAAAACAACCGAAGCTTGCTCAGCGTCCACAGACCAACGCACAATGTCGAATGGCGGCAAAGCTGCGGCAGCTATTGGGTCGACGACGTTCCGCGCCAGCACGTTGAACGTCCAGCCCCAATCCCGGCTCGGCACCATCGACTCAAGCCGTACGGCAAGCGTATCGCCGGGCTGCGCCCCTTCCACATAGAATGGTCCCGTCATCGGATTTCTACGCCCGGCGACGCTCTCCCCTCTGTAGTCTAAGCCTCTGGCGTCTACTGTGGATGTCACGACGGAATCGCCGTCGGCAATTTTGAGTACGGCTTCGTGCGCCCCTATGGTGTTATGGTAATGCTTGGGTTGGAAGTGGTGTACAGCGATCGTTTCGCCTCCTTTAGATCGAGGAATTTTCCTTGGCTTTCACATTGCTTAAGAGCACCGATAATTTCGGTATTTTGAGTATATGTGCAACCGCTAACAGCATGCAACCGTTAATGGTCGTTTCCTGGGGCTCTCTGCTGCGACACCTGCCACAAAATCCAATCGGGAACGTTATCCAGGGCGAGGTCAATCTGATGGATGCAGCCCAAAATACACGGAGTCATGGTTGAAAAAAAGCTGTCGACGGGAAAGTAAGGGGGCAGCAGTCCCAACCCAAAATGATCGGCTCAGCATATTCTGACGTTAACCGACTATGAAAAGGAGCGGATTCTCATTGGCCTCGAACTCTGATATCAAAATCGACGTCGTCATTCCGGCCATCGACAAAGATTTGGACACGCTTCCCTATGTGATCGACGGTGTAAGGAAATACGTGCGGCATCCCATCGGCCGGATTTTCGTCGTGGCGCCGAACAGCCCCAAAATCAAAGCCATCTGCCATCTCAAAGGCTGTGCCTTCATTCATGAAAGTACGGTTCTCCCCTTGCAAAAAAAACAGATCGCGTACCGTTCTAAAAGATGGGAGAGATCCGGCTGGTTATACCAGCAACTGTTGAAACTCGGCAGCAGTTCCGTTGTGAGACAGAGGCATTTCTTGGTTATCGACGCCGATACCGTGTTGATCCGGCCGCACCGGTTCTACGCCGACGGCAAGCAACTGTTCTATTGCCGAAACTGGAGCCAGCCTGAATATTTCGTCACCTATCGCAAGCTACTTGGAACAAAAGCCCCACGTCCCCGTTCTTACGTGACGCACTACATGTTGTTCGACAAAACGAAGCTGCGGTCGCTCAAGAACAAAATCGAAGCGAGGCACGGAACGAAGTGGTTTAAAGCCATTCTGAATAGCGTCAACCGAAAAAAGCAGTTCGGATTTTCTGAATTTGAGACGTACGGAAATTACGTTTATTCCGTTCACCCCGAGAAAGTTCGACTCAAAAGCGCGCTCAACAAAAGTCTGTCGACCAGCCCATCCGCTCTGTCGGGATCTGCCGTCGATAAGCTGGCCCAACGCTACCGATCGCTGTCTTTTCACAAAAGAAAGAGTTACACCCGAAGCGCAAAGTAGCCGGATAAGCCATACGCGAATTAAGCTGGCTTCAAACTCTCAGATGAAGCCAGCTTTCGTTTGTGCCCAAATTTCATCTCCATCTCCACATTTGCCTGAATCCGGGGGGGATAGAGTCAGCATATATTACATGGCAGGAGGTGCCGAAGCTTGAAAACATACGCTCGAAAGAACGTTTTAAGCAAATGGCTGAAAACAAAGGCCATTTTGAAAGACCCGAAAGTCCGCATGCTGGTGCCGGAAACCCGCAGAATGAACGAAAAATCGCTTGGCAAGATGCTTCGCCGCTATTCCATGGTTTACATCAAACCGGAAGCGGGCACTTACGGCAACGGAGTCATGCGTGTAGAACAAGGCAACGACTCCTATTCGTATCAAGAGAAAGAAAAGAAGCGCGTGTTCGATTCGTTCCCTTCCATGTATCAATCTATCGTTCGCAACAAACCAAAACGCCCTTATTTGGTTCAGAAAGGAATCCATCTCTTGAAATACAAGGGCCGCCGGTTCGATATCCGCGTTATGGTCCAACGCAATCGCAAACGCGCTTGGGAGATGACCGGTATGATCGGACGGGTCGCTCACCCGAGGAAGATCGTGACGAATTACCATTGCGGCGGCAAACCAACGGAAGTTCGGACGTTGCTGAAGCCTTTTGTTTCCGGAGAGAACCTGTCCAAAATCGAGAAGACCCTTTCCAAAGCCGGATATGACGCCGCCAAAGCTCTCAGCCGCACGTATCCCGGACTCAACATGGTCGGCGCGGATATTGGCCTGGACAACCGACTGCGCCCTTGGATCATCGAGCTGAATACGAATCCCGACCCTTATATATTCCGGCACTTGGCCGACAAGAGCATCGCCCGCAAAGTGCTAAGTTACGCCAGAGCATTGAAGCGTATCCCTAAGTCCAAGTCCAAGCCGAAGCGGTATAGCAATCGATCCCTTTCAAATAAGCCTTTACAACGATAGCAGCATCCACTACGATCGACATGGTGAAAGGCACAATGATTATCGAACATGGAGACGAGGCGGCTAAAACTTGCAGTCTCCCTGTTTCTTTTTTCTCGCCCTCTACGCCGATTCTCTTCTGATGTCGGTAAGTTCCACCTGCTCTGCCGTCACCGTACATAAGAAATCGCCGCTCATTCCTACAGCACAAAAATAAAGACTGCCAATAGATAGGCAGTCTTGTGGTCGGTCTATACTTCTAAAGCGATGTAAACTTTACAATTTCATCAGAAGGATAGATGGTAACTTTCTGTTCTTTGCTTCGTAAAGCGATAACTTTCATTGCATATGCGACCTGTTCTCCTGAAATAGAACGATATTTTCTTGCAGACCCCACAAGCAGAGAGTTTACCATTTTCAAAAGTATTTCCCCAACCTTTTCCCCTAACCGAAATTCATCGCGGTTCCCTCCCTATGAAACCCGTTGCTCCTACCACTAATGCTGACCGTTTCGCTTCCATGTTCATCGATCCCATCCTTGCTACAATCCTAATGATACCTATATCGGTAAGAAATAAAATTCTAACGTAGGAACTTTTTGACCAATCTCAGTTTCTTCTCATTGTAAGGAGGCAAAATAAAACTGGTATCGATTATTGTGGTCTTCTTTACAATGCTCTTATGATGTGAAAAAAGGTCGAAACTATATTTCCCATGATAGGCGCCTATGCCTGAATTCCCCACGCCACCGAAAGGCAAATGACTATTCGCAATGTGAAGAATCGTATCGTTTACACAACCGCCACCAAAGGAAACTCTACGCAATACCTCTTCCTCACAATTCTTATCCTCTGTGAACAAGTATAAGGCCAATGGCTTCGGATGCTCTTGAATGGTGTGAATGGCATGGTCCAACTGATCGTATTCCAAAATCGGTAGAAGCGGCCCAAAAATCTCGTCTAACATAACCGCATCAGACCAAGATGCTGACTCCAGTAATGTTGGTTCGATATACAACTTCTCTCTTACAGATTTACCGCCATAGATTACGTTATTTCGATCTTTTTCCAGAATTGAATTCAATCTATCGAATTGGCGCTCATTCACAATGCGGCCATAGTCTTTACTGACCATCGGATCTTCTCCATAGTAATTCACGATGACCTCTTTCATTTTTGAAATGAGAGCGTCTTTGACTTCCGAATGTACCAACATGTAATCTGGCGCAATGCAGGTTTGGCCTGTATTCATAAACTTGCCCCATACAATTCTTTTCGCTGCTGCATCTAAGTTCGCAGTCTTGTCTACAATGACGGGGCTCTTCCCTCCAAGCTCTAAGGTTACGGGAGTCAGATTCTTGGCAGCAGCCTCCATCACAATCTTTCCAACCTGTACACTTCCCGTGAAGAAGATATAGTCAAAAGGTGCATGAATAAGTGCTGACGTTATTTCCTTCTCCCCTTCTACGACGCGGATGTAGCTATTATCAAAGATCTCGTGAATCATTTCATGAACGACTCGCGTTGTATGAGGTGTATGTTCTGAAGGCTTAAGTACCGCACAATTTCCCGCAGCAATTGCACCAATAAGAGGCTCGATCAGCAATTGGAACGGATAATTATATGGCCCGATAATGAGTACTGTCCCATATGGCTCTTTAATAATGCGGCTTCTAGAAGGCCACAAAGCAAGAGGTGTTTTTACCTTCTGGGGCTTCATCCATTTCTTCACTTGCTTCATTGTGTTCTTCATACTATCCAATACAAAGCCAATCTCCGTTGAATACGCCTCATATTCGCTTTTCCCTAGATCCTGATACAGTGCTTTTGTAATTCGGTCTTCATTACGCTTAATGGCATCTTTTAATTTGCGCAGCTGTTCGAGGCGAAATTGCACAGTATTCGTCGTTCCTTTTTGAAAAAATTCCTTATGTTGCGCTAATATGCTATCCACTTCCAGCTTTTCTATGTGATTCATTCCTTTACACCCCTTTTCTCTTCTCACTGTATAAATTCCTTATGCTCTTATCCTTCCAACAATTCCGAACATCTAAATATCTAAGCGTTCAAACCCTTGGACATATAGGAGATTACAAATGCCTTAAGATATGTCCTAAAGGCACTCAGTTTCAAGTAACAATAGTAGTTTTTTTAACGAATCAACAGCAATATCCAAGGTTACGGAATAATAACGCTCTGTACCGATCTTCTCCATCGTAACTAAACCTTGATCCCGCAGCAATTTTAAATGATGTGAAATCGCTGGACGCGATAATGTAGATTGGGCTGTTATTTCACCCACTGACATAGGCCCCTGTTCACTAAGCCACAGGATGATATCTTGGCGATGCGGATCTACTAACAGTTGAAAAAAAGGAATACATGTGCGAAATTGATTTAATGCCTGTTGTCCCATATTCTATCCTTTCCTCATGATGTAGTAACGAAAGGTTTACATACTTAAAGTCTTGAAGTAAGCGTTTTGTTAATCCATAAAGATAACAAGCATCTACAGATCCTCCGCGATCGAAGCATCCTTCTTCGTCAGCTTCAGATAGATCATATATACAATCCCAATGCCCATCCATATGAACCCGAACTGTTTGGAAGCAGCGTCAAGACTGTACCAGACGTAGCCGATAATCACGAGTCCGATGAGCGGATAGAGCAGATGATTCAAGTAATCCCTGCTCTTCAGCTTCCGAAGGAAATAGTTGATTACCGACAGATGAAGAAACAGGAAGGCTGTCAATGCTCCGAAATTGACGAGCGAGGACAAACTGGCGATATGCGATGAAAAGCTGAGCGTGACGATCAGCGAAATTGCCGCGACGATTAGGACGCTCACATAAGGCGTTTGATACTTAGAGTGGACTTTGGCCAGAATCCCCGGGAGCTTCTTGTCGCGCGCCATGCTGTACAGGATGCGGGAAATGGCAGCTTGTGCCACCAGCGAGTTGGCAATCCCCCACGCGAGTGCCGTGGCGATAATGGTTGTCCACTTCAGCCAAGGTCCGCCTGCGAGCTCGGCGATTTGATAGAAGGCGACATCAGCGTTCTCGAAAGTCGTGTAATCCGGCCACAGAAGCGCCGCAACCCAGGTTTGGACGATAAACATGATGCCGATGACCAGCAGAGAGAAGACGATGGAACGGCCGACGGCCTTTTTGCCTCCGTTTGTCTCTTCAGCAAGCGTTGATACCGCATCGAAGCCAAGGAAGCTTAGCACCGCAATGGATACCGCCCCCATGATCGTGCCGATGTTGAAATGAGCTTGGTCATATAGGGGCTTAAATGTAAAGGTGGCGCCGTTAACCCCTTTCACAACGGCAATAACCGCCGCAGTAATGAACACAGCAAGAATGAGCAGTTGCAGCGTGACTATGATTTTGTTTGCTTTTGCCGTAATCTCGATGCCGAAAATATTGATAACGGTATTGATGCCGATAAAGATCAGCAGCCAAACATAGGACGGGATTTCGGGAATTATTGCTCCTAGGGCTGAGGCGCTGATCAAATACAAAAGCGACGGAATAAGTATGTAGTCGAGCAGAATCACCCACCCGGCAAAGAAACCGACATGTTCATTGATGCCGCGTTGGGCGTAGGAATAAACGGATCCAGCAATCGGAAACGCTTCCGACATTCGCGCGTAACTCAGCGCCGTGAACACCATGCCGACCATGCCGATCAAATACGCGAGAGATAACATTCCAAACGAGCCCTGCGCCACGTAGCCGTAAATGCCGAATGGGGCGATCGGGACCATGAATATAAGCCCGTAAATCAATAAATCCCAGAACGATAAGGAACGCTTGAGCTCTTGTTTGTACCCGAACTGTTCCAAATTAGCCAGACGCTCCGGCTGTGACGTCACGTTTGTCTGCAGACTTATCCCTCATCTCTCCCGGAATTTGTTGACTGTTCGAATAATTTTACATTATAAGCATCCAGCGCGCTATTCGGCATGAAGAATCTTGCTGTCATGAGCGGATCGACAATCTGTGAGATTTGCGATTGGCCGATGGCACTGCACAGCATCGTCAGCTCGCCCAAGGACAGCTCCATGTGGGGAAGCAGCGCATCGATCATGACTTCTACAGCCTTACGCGCCGCTTCATCGAGCGTAGGCTTGGATACGATCGAAGCTATCCCTTCTTTATTTTGCACAAAAGGATACGGGATGCTTGTCCCCTTGATGACTTCGAGCGTTACGGTTACACGAGCGGAAACTTCGATGCCGGAAACGCCGACTTCGCCATCCCCCATCGCTGCATGCAGATCGCCGAGGCCAAACAGCGCCCCTTCATGGAAAACGGGAAGATAGAGCGTCGCTCCGGTGGTGATCAGCTTCGTGTCCATATTGCCGCCATGCGCACCGGGAGTGCCGCAGGAAATAGGCTCACCTGCCGGGGCAACGCCGATCACTCCGATCATGGGAGTCAGAGGAATGTGCAGCTTGTCATTAAATAGCGCCTTGCCGTTTTCTATGGGGATGATTTTGATGTGAAAGGCATCGATACGGTGCCCCATGACGCCAAGTCCGGGCCCTACAGCCATAACGCCTTGCTTGCCCAATTCAATTTCGTTGATATGAACTTTGAGGATATCGCCAGGCATAGCGCCTTCGACATAGATCGCTCCCGAGGCCGGATTGATCTGGTTCCAGTCGATGGATTGGAACGTAGCTTGTTCCGATTGAATCTGATCCTTAAAGCAATCGAAGGTATGGATGACAACACGGGAATTGGATGGAACGCGCAAAGCTTGCGAATTATCTTTGCTAAATGAGTAGAAAAATTGCTCGTTGGATACAGAAAACACTATGTACAGCCTCCTTCAAGTTTTTCTTTTATATAGTTAATCAAATAAGCGGAAGCATCAGCTTATTTCTATCGTATAACGGAAAACGATAGGGAGCAGTTTGCAGCCGTTTGTCGAAAATAGAATGCCTCCCGCCAGCTCGGCACCTCACGGTTTCTTTTGAGCTCACATGTTGAATAACGACAAACCGCTGGCCGCAAATATTCACCTCTCTTTTTATGGTTAATTATAGCAAGTTTCTACTCAAATAGAAGAAATCACACTAAAAATAGGATGCAGAAGTACACAACACAAGCTTATTACCAAGGCTTCTCCATAATAGAGCTTGAATACATCGCCTATGTCCTGTTGGTTCCGCATGAGCCGATCCAATACATCCTTTTGATCTGCACGATCAGAAATGGCGCTGACCATATAGCTTCTCGTCCATATCGTATGGTCGATCCAAACCTTCTGCATATCGACTTATGCGATCAAGACGCGGCGAATTTTATGGCTTTAAACTTGATTAACAACATTACGAGACCGAGGAATAGCTTCCTCGGTCTTCTTTGTTTCGGAATTATGGAGACTACTTCAGGAACTCCTGCACGGCGCTCAAGAATTACAATATTTCGATATACCCTTCTGTTCCATGCACACGAATTCGTTGTCCATCTTTGATCAGCTGGGTAGCGTTCTCCACTCCTACAACTGCAGGCAAGCCATATTCACGCGCGATAACGGCTCCGTGGGTCATCAGTCCGCCAACCTCGGTGACGAGGCCTTTGATAGATACAAACAATGGTGTCCAGCTAGGATCCGTAAAGGCGGTGACTAATATATCTCCATCTTCTAGATCAGCATCTTCCATGTTCAAGATGACACGTGCACGCCCCTCTATAACACCTGAAGAAACTGGCAGACCTACAATAGCATTCGCGGGAAGATTATCTCGTTTGTACTTCCCTACAATGATTTCGCCATCAGACGTGATAACACGTGGTGGGGTTAGTTTTTCATAATGGTTGTACTCGTCTTTTCGTTTAATAATGATTTGGTAGTCCAGTTTATTGGTGCGTACGACTTCGTGAAGTTCTTCAAGAGCGAGATAGAAGATATCTTCCTTTTCATGAATAATGCCCGCTTGTACGAGTTGTTCCGCTTCTTTAAGTAAAGCCTGCTTATACACGAAGTAGCGATTAATCAAGCTGTACTTTGGATATTCTCGAAACCCGCTGAAATTCCGGATGAGATTGATCATTCGTTTTGTTTCTTTGGCTTTTTGTTCGCCATCCGGCAATTGCTTTAATCGCTCTAATAACTCTTCTTCTTTCTTCAAAGCTTCTTGTTGCCCTTGCTCAAACTTCTGCTTGCTCGCATTAGGCTCAAAGTTTTTGATATTGCCGAGAATCAGGGGGACAAGCGTAGTTGGTTTCTCACTCCAACGCGTTCTAGTTATATCGATTTCTCCGGCACAGCGCATTCCGTATTTGACGAGATAAGCATCGATAGCGTCTCGGGTTTCCTGCCCACCTTCTAACTTAAGCAGTTCATCCAAGAAATGATCCTCTTTTACATGTTCTAAATAATCTACGACTTCTGGATAAGGACGGAGCACATCTGCGACATCCAATAGCGCCAGACCCATTTCCGAAGTAATATTGCCCGGTACAGATTGAGAAAGGGTATCTGCAGCGTGTTTTTCACCTAACCACTCGTTCATGTTGTCATTGATCCATGCTGCAGCATCCATTGCAACCAGAATCACATCTATAATTTGCGCATCAAAAACAATCTTCTTTAATTGCTCGAGATCTTCGTAAATAAAATCAAACAAATCCGATCCTGATTTCGTTTGGATATTGTGTTTCAACGCTTCGAGCGATTCTTGATTACGCTTAATTGAATCAGGAACGATTGACGGATTGTTTTCAATTTCACGCATTTTATCTGCGGTGCTTTTATACGGATTTGGTGCTGTGGTATCAACTGGCAGCATCTTTATAAAATCTCGCTCCAGAACGGTCATCAGTGCATCTTTGATAAGCGGATCGGATTTTCCCAGGTAATGTAATACATGATCTCTGCTAGCGAGCATAGGTGTCACATCAATAAACAACCTGCCACCAGCTTTACTCATGGGTGCTGTAGTGGTTAACTGGAAAAAAGACAATCCCAGCGGTTTCATAGGATCGGTCATCATTTGTTGGTGACCGACAGATACATAAACGCGATTTTCCTGATCATTCGCTTCCGGAATCGGATATAACGTCGTGATTGGCCGACTCTGAACTATATAAAAGGTATCATCAACCAGACACCATTCGATATCTTGCGGGCAACCAAAATAGGCTTCGATCTGCCTTCCGATGCGTGCTAGTTGTAAAATTTGTTTCTCAGTCAGGGTTTGAGCCTCTTGCAGCTTAGGATTGATCTGTTGTGTCTCTGTTCCGCCTTCTTTTCGTCCATAGACCGCCAATTTTTTGGCCGTGATCCTCTTATCGATGATCTCTCCTTCCTTTACTTGATAACAATCGGCAGAGACCAGGCCAGAGACCAGTGCTTCTCCAAGTCCAAAACTCGCATCGATCGATATCACCTTGCGGTTGGAAGAGATCGGATCGGCGGTAAATAAAATCCCCGAGGCTTGTGGGAACACCATCCTTTGAACGATAACGGCTAAATAAACGTGACTGTGGTCGAACCCATTTTGCATGCGGTAAATGACTGCGCGATCCGTAAATAGAGAGGCCCAACATTTGCTGATATGCTGCAGGATGGCTTCTTTGCCGATAATATTTAAATAAGTGTCTTGTTGGCCAGCAAAAGAGGCATGTGGCAAATCTTCAGCAGTCGCACTAGAACGCACGGCATAAGCATGTTCCTCGCCAAACTGGGAGAGATATTGTGTTACTGCTTCCGCAACATCAGAAGGAATTTCCGCTTCCAAAATGATTTCTCGAATCTTCCTGCTGATTTCACCAATTTGATCTCGATCCTCAATGTTTAGCATCGTCAGTCGATTGAGCAAAGCATGATACATTTCGTTTTGCTCGATTGCTTTTTGATATCCCCGTGTTGTCACACAAAAGCCTTCTGGTACTTGGATTCCCTCAATTCTTGATAACTCTCCTACATTCAATCCTTTTCCGCCAACGAGCAATAGCTGTGTATTTTTCATTTCCTGAAAACCGAGAACGAAAGAACTCATACCCTATCTCCCCTATCCATTCATTTTAGAATCAGCTCGGTACAACTGACCACATGCCGCATTAATGTCTGCTCCGAATTGAGTTCGG
The DNA here is from genome assembly GCF_001894745.1 of Paenibacillus sp. NAIST15-1. Taxonomy (GTDB): domain Bacteria; phylum Bacillota; class Bacilli; order Paenibacillales; family Paenibacillaceae; genus Paenibacillus_B; species Paenibacillus_B suaedae. The sequence continues at coordinate 9,806 of NZ_BBYF01000005.1, read as the reverse complement.
ACCGTAACGTTCACACCGTACATTTTCAACGTCCGCACGAACGTTTCGATCCTCTCTGGATCAGATGGCAAGTAGCTCTGAGGCGTTACTTCTGTTGAATTGTAGGGAATGAGGTTCACGTGGTAGAGATGTTCCCAAGCTCCCCTTCCCCTCAACAGCGCAGCAACCGCTTTCGCATGCTCCGCCGAGTCGTTGAACCCTCGAAGTAAAATATATGCGATATACACCTTTCTTCCCGTATGTCGGATGTGGCGATCCAATGAATTGAGCACATCGCGGAGCGGAAACCGCTTATTGATCGGCATCAGTTCACTCCGTTGCTCGTCGAAAGGCGAATGCATCGAGAAGGTTAGATTGACCTGTGGAAACTCCCGCGTCAACCTATCGATTCCTGGCAGCAGGCCAATGGTCGAAATCGTAATTCTTCGATGTCCTAGACCGAAGAGATTTGGATTGGTCAAAATCGCCAGCGCATCGAATAGGTGCGGGTTGGCGAGCGCCTCCCCCATGCCCATGAAGGATACGCTGTCCAAGGTGTGGCCGTTCAAGTGAAAGTGAAGCAATTGGTCGGTAATTTCGTCGGCGGTTAGATTGCGTTTCAGCCCGATGGTACCCGTGGCGCAAAAGCGGCACCCAAACCCGCAGCCGCACTGCGTGGAAATACAATACGATTTCCATCCCCGTTTATAAGAAAGTCTTACGGCCTCTACGCGTTCGCCTCCATCAATGGCAAACAACACCTTGCTGACCTGCTGTGATGTGAGTTCTTTTACTGGAATAACGCTGGAGACGTTCGGACCAAGCGTCCGGGTCAACGCTTCCCGCAAAAATGTAGGCAGTATGGTGATCCGTTCGTATTCAGCAATTTTCTGTTTGAAAATAGCGTCGATAATTTGCCCATACCGGTATGCAGGCTGCTTGAAGTCGGACAGGATCTGTCCAATCGTTTCATATTTGGAGGTTGGTTTCATGTGTTCTCCTTACCGCCGGAGAAAATGCAAAAAAGCAACCGTCAATCTGGAGCTTTCATGCGTCATTCACCAACTACGCAGAAAAAATCACGATGAGTTTATGGACATCATCGCTACGTGCATCTGTCGATAGATTGGTATACCTCCGGCAACAGATCTATTTTTTTGTGAACCGGGTCAGCCGGTAGGAACCGGTTCACATTATCATCTACAACCTCAACCTCAATGTTCATTGTTTTCATCCTCCTAGGGTGTGTTATATGTTCAGTTCCACCATTTTAGTTGCGATATGTTTGCAAAACTCGCTGTCATGCTCCACAAAAAGGATTGTTGGTGAATGCTCCAGCAGCAGTTCTTCGATTTGCATCCTGGAAATGACGTCGATAAAATTAAGCGGTTCGTCCCAAATATGCAAATGAGCCTGTTCGCAGAGGCTTTTCGCAATCAGTACCTTCTTCTTCTGACCGCCGCTATAAGAAGCAATGTCCTTTTCAAATTGCAAGCGCGAAAAATCGAGTTTTCTCAAAATCGCTTTGAACAAGCTTTCGTCAATTTCACTGGATTTAGCGAATTCCGACAAATTTCCTTGCAACTGCGAGGTATCTTGTGAAACATAGGAAATTTTCAACTGGCTCCCTTTTCGAAACACGCCGGAATAAGGAATATCCTCGCCACAAATCAATTTGAGCAAACTGGATTTGCCTGAGCCGTTCGGACCGGAGAGCACGATTCTGTCCCCTTGCTCGATAGTAAAGCTGATATCGCTGCACACGTTCTTTTCTCCATAATGAATCGAAACGCGATCAAGCTCGACCAATTGGTGTTTATGATAAGTCATCTGCGATATTTTCAGGCTTTCCGAGCTATCGACGTTTCTCAGAAGCTGTGATCTTTCCTCGATCGCAGAGTGCTGTCTTTGCTCGATCGATTTGGATCGCTTCATCATTTTAGCGGCCTTGTGGCCGATGTATCCTTTGTCGACCTTGGAGCCAGAGTTGCGGGTGCCGTTTTTCGTTTTTTCTACTTCGTGCGACCAGTTGCTCGTTCGCTTGGCCGCTTCGGATAGCCTCTTAATGTCTTTCCTCAGCTTTTCGTTCTCAGCCAGTTCGAAATTATCCTGTCTTTGTTTGTTCTCCCACCAGTCTGAGAAATTTCCGTTCTGAATTTCGATATTGGTCTTATTGATCGAAATGATATGATCTACACAATTATCGAGAAACGCCCTATCGTGTGACACCAACATAAAGCCGCTCTTCCCGTTCAAATAATCACTTACCAGCTTCCGAGCATGCAGATCTAGATGGTTGGTCGGCTCGTCGATAAGCAAAAAACTGTTCTCCTTCAAAAACAGAACCGCCAGCATAACCTTCGTCTGTTCTCCGTTGGACAACGAGTCGAACGGTCGATATAACACATCTTCTGACAACTTCAGCAGTGAAAACTCGCGCATGAGCTGCCAGTGCTCGTAGTCGGGATAGATGTCAGCTACCACATCGAATGTATACTTTTCCTTGTGTTCGACATGGAACGGGAAATACTCGAAGCTGACGTTAGAGGAAATCGTTCCGCTGTATTCATACTTGCCGAGTAGCAGATTGAGAAACGTAGTCTTGCCCCGGCCGTTCCTCCCCGTAAAGCCCAATTTCCAGTTGGTATCGATTTGTAAACTTACATGCTCAAAAATGTTGTCGTAACTGCCGTCATAGGAAAACGTCAGGTTCGTTACCTTGATCAATGACATTCCAAAAACCTCCTTGGTTCACAAATAAAAAAGAGCCGCAAGAAAGTTAACCTTTCTCGCAGCTCAAAAAATAAAACAAATCTAACCCTACGTAGAGTCAGATAAGGATATATTTTGAGTGAAAAGAATAAGGTAACTTTCTTGCCAATAAAGAATAAAACAGCACAAATAGAACTTGTTTTATTCCTTAAACGTTAGCAAGAAATTCTACATTATCCTCTTCAACTCCTATCGTAAGTGTTAGCGCAATAGTAACATACCAGATATTTCATTGCAATAAGCAATGGCAACCTTAATCTGCTTCATGAGTCATTAGCCCACCACTTCGGTGTTACATTTTCATTTGTAATTTTAATATTCACGTAAAAGGCGTGTTTCGGATTATTTTGGTCATTTTGGTCGTGAATGTAGCACATATCGATTAATTGGTCGCCCTACGCCTCCATAATTCACCTCTAGATAGACATATCCTATCTTTGACAAATATTCAAGGTATCTTCTTGCTGTCACTCTCGCAATCCCAACCCCTTCGGCTGTTTCTTCTGCGGATAGCTTCCCACCTTTATCAGCCATGACTGCAAGCACTTGTTTAAGTGTTACTGGATTTAATCCCTTCGGCAGTTCTTCCGTAGATATAAACATTTCAGCAGGTGATGATGATTCGATAATGTTCTTGTCTCGGATTACACTCTGCCCTAAACTCTGCTCTAATAGAGAAGATCCATCGTTCACAGTGCTATCCGTTCGGATCTCATCTCCCATTTGTAGAATGCGATCAAGCTGCTCTTGGGTAACTGTATGATCGTCGGTTAACGTCTCGTATCGATCACGATAACGTTCCAATGTCCGTCTAACCCGCTCTAATTTAAATGGCTTGATAATATAATCTACTGCACCGTTTCTCATCATCGCTCGTAATGTTTCCGTCTCTTTAGCAGCCGTAACTACGATCACATCTACTGGTAGATTACGCGCTCTAATTTCCTTCAGCGTACTAATTCCATCAAATGAAGGCATAAACACATCCAGAAAGATTAGATCCGGCTTCAGTTCTTCAATCATCCGCAAGCCATCCTGACCGTTGCCTGCCGTCCCAATAACTTTATAACCATTCACCCGTTCGATGAACATGCGGTTCACTTCCTGAACCATTGGATCATCTTCAATCAGCAATACCTGCACGATATGCTTACATTGCTCCTGCATCTCTTATCGCCTCCTTCATCGGAAAAACGATTTCCATTGATGTTCCGAGTCCTGGGGAGGATTCACACCGAAGCAGCCCTTTACCTTTTGCAATAATCCCACTTATCAGAAATAGGCCTATCCCTCGATGCTCTCCATTTTTGGTCGAGAAGCTGCGTTCCAGCATTCTTGCCTTCGTGCCTTCTGTCATACCGCAGCCATTATCCTCTACTAAGATCGTTAAATAATCTTCATCTTGTCCAATGTACAGATACACTGCCTTCTGATCAACCTTGATATTGGAAAGTGCGTCAAATGCATTTTCAATCAAATTCCCTACCAGAAGCACGATATCTCGTCGATCAAGCGAATCTGGAAATTGACGCAAACCGCAGTTCGGATCGATGATCACATCTATATCAAGCTCATGACCTCGACTGATCTTACCAAGCAGTAAGCCTGCAACTCCATCATCCTCAAAATGCTCCTGCATAAATCTTGTTGTCTCTTCATGTTGATCAGATACCTCAAACAAATATCTTAATGCTTCTTCATGTTTTCCAAGCTGCAGAAGCCCCGCAACGGTATGCATTTTATTCATATGTTCATGATTTTGGGCTCGCAAGGCATTCACAAATTCTCGCACACCTGTCAGTTCTTCTGCCATATGCGTAACCTCCGTGCGGTCTTGAAAAATCGCTATGGCTCCCTGTGTAACCCCCTGCTCGATTATGGGTATTCGATTGCTCCAAATGAGCGTATCGCCAATCAGCAATTCGTGGTTCAGGAGCGGCATCTTTACCTTAAGTACTTCAGGCAAGCGAGAATCTGGAATCACATCCCAAATGTTCAGCCCAATAACATCCTTGGACACGCCAAAAATGCGCTTAGCCCGTTCATTGAAAATCGTGATTCGCTCCTTGCTGTCGATGGCGATTACTCCTTCATGCATAGCTTGGAATGCAGCCGTATGTTCACGAAACATCGTGGCAATTTCATGCGGCTCTAGATTATACATCTCTTTCTTGATATGTTTCGCAAGCATCGCTGAACCCATCATTCCAAACGAAAGCGCTAATATAATCATTACCATAACCGATCTGAATTGCTCGGGGAAAATATCCTTCATTGTTGGCAGAAGTCCCCCTGCCATTACAACGCCAACCTGCTCATGCTTCGCGTTCATGATTGGCACAAATGCCCGCAAGCCAACACCTGCTTCACCTTTTACTTTGGAAACATACATATGCTCAGCAAAAGCTGCATCCGCATCGTCCCCACTAAAATACGTTCCTATTCGATCCGATAGAGGATGTGATAAGCGCTTGCGATTCATATCCAGCACGACGATATAATCAACCTCATTCAGCATGCGAATTTTGTCAGCAACGGGAGCAATATTCTCGGCTCCATTCTGCTCATTGATATATTCTGCCACTCCCGGTAGATTAGCAACAATTTGGGCAGTCGTAATAAGCCGTTGACGTAAGCCTTCTTCTTTGACGCTAGTCAAGCTTCCTAGCAAGACTTCTACAGCAATTAGGAGGGAGAACAGAACCAAACCGAATGAAAGTAAAATGATTTTCCAATAGATTCCTATTCGGTTCAAGTCTATTGCCCTCCTTTTCGAAATATTTACCTTTATCTGCTATTGTGCAATAATAAGTCTAATTTAGCAACTGGGAGGAGACAAATTTGAAAGCGATTGCAAGCATTGGAATGTTCATTATTATTGGATTGTTAGCTGCATATCTAGTCGGATATCAGCCAAACTTGAATGAGCATCTCTATCAGGATGATGAACAAACTGGACTTAAGCAACGGATCGTCATCAAATTCAGTCATGTAGTTGCTGAGAACACACCAAAGGGCCTCGCTGCAGCTGAATTCGCTGATCTTGTAAAGAAGAAATCAAAGGATCGCGTCGAGATACAAGTGTTCCCAAATGGCATGCTGTATGGTGAGAACAATGAAGTTGCTGCACTTCAGCGTGGTGATATTCAAATGATAGCCCCATCCTTCTCAACCATGAGCGAGATCGATCCAGCATGGCTAGTCATGGATCTGCCATTTGCTTTCAAAGATCAGAATGAGGTTGAAAGCAAGCTGAATGGTCCGCTTGGAGACAAGCTATTCCAAACGCTTAGACCGTATGGCATGATGGGAGTCGCCTTCTGGTCCAATGGCTTTAAACAAGTGACGAACAATGTACGGCCTATTCTGGGGCCTCAAGATTTCAAAGGTCTAAAGTTTCGCATACAGCCAAGTCCATTAATTGAACGGCATATTAAGAACTGGGGAGGGAAGACAAGTGTTATTCCTTTTAACGACGCCTATCGCAATCTAGCCGACGGCTCAGTAGATGGACAGGAAAATACGATATCGAATATCGTAAGCAAACGCCTCTACCAAGTACAGAAATATATGACGATTAGCAATCATGGTTATTTGGGCTATGCCGTTATTTTCAACAAATCCTTCTGGGATAGCCTGCCTTCTGATGTGCAACAGCTGCTCATCGAAGCAATGGATGAAACAACAGAGCAGGCAAATAAAAAAGCAGCTAGAAATGAGTCTCATATGAACGAGATTCATACGAACCAGAATTTACAGATTTCCATCTTAACGAAAGAGCAAACAGCGGAATGGAGGATAGCCTCAAAGGAGCTTTATAAAGATTTCGCATTGAAAATCGGGGCTGATATAATGAGCGAAATCTCTGGGCCTTAAAGACCAAAAAGAACAATATGACCATATGCTTGTCACCTTCTCCCCTCTCTCTTACACTTAAGCACATCTAATAAAAGCGCTTACAATGGTGAAAGCGAGGGGTATGAACATGAAGTTAAAAAAAATCATGAAAAACATGACCGTTCAAGTATTATTCGCGATTCTTCTTGGGGTTCTCTTCGGACAATTTTTCCCTAAATATGCCGTTGAACTGAAGGTGCTTGGAGACATCTTTATCAAGCTTATCAAGATGGTAATTGCACCAATCATCTTCTTCACCGTAGTACATGGAATCGCAAGCATGGGCGATATGAAAAAGGTCGGACGCATCGGTGGTAAGGCATTATTGTACTTTGAGATTGTAACAACCATAGCACTTACAATTGGCCTACTTGTAGTAAATATAGTTAAGCCAGGCTCTGGAATCGATATTTCAAAGGCTACAGGTGACGTTGCACAATATGCGGAGAAAGCGCATGATAATAGTGTAATGGGCTTCATCATGAACATCGTGCCTGATAATGTTATCGGGGCTTTTGCTAGCGGTGAGCTTCTTCCGGTATTGTTATTTGCTGTCCTGTTTGGTTTTGCTCTAACCGCTATTGGTGAAAAGGGGCAAGCCATCATTTCTTTATTTGATAAGCTCTCACACGTATTTTTTGGTATCGTTAATATCATTATGAAGCTTTCACCAATTGCCGCTTTTGGTGCAATGTCATATACGATTGGCAAATTTGGCCTTGGCTCGTTGTTCACACTTGGCAAGCTGATGGGTTCTGTTTATTTGACCATGTTCCTATTTATTATCGTCGTACTCGGATTCATCGCCAAAGTATTCGGATTCAACATCTTCAAGTTTATCTCTTACATTAAAGAAGAAATCTTACTGGTGCTTGGTACCTCTTCTTCCGAATCGGCCCTTCCGCGAATGATGTCAAAGCTCGAGGCATATGGTGCTTCCAAATCCGTCGTGGGACTTGTTATTCCAACAGGATACTCATTCAACCTGGACGGTACATCGATTTATCTGTCAATGGCTGCGCTATTTGTCGCTCAGGTATCTGGTGTTGATCTAAGCATCTGGCAGCAAATTACCCTTCTGCTCGTATTGATGCTAACTTCCAAAGGTGCTGCCGGGGTTACAGGATCAGGATTTATTACACTAGCAGCAACATTAGCTGCTTTCCCATCCATTCCGATCGCAGGCATGGCCCTACTGCTGGGTGTTGACCGTTTCATGTCCGAAGCTCGCGCAATTACGAATTTGATCGGTAACGGTGTAGCAACCGTTGTTATCGCCAAGATGGAGAATGAATTTGATCCGAATCGATTAGAAGCTGATGAATCTACTGTAAAGAGCGGCAGCGGCAACATTGCCTATAATTAAGACTCTCAGAAAGTGATTTGCGATTATTTATAATTGTAAAAAAGGATGAGTTTAGATCCATTAATAAATGTTGATCTTGCTCATCCTTTTTGTTAATATGCTGCTGTTTTAGAATGGTGACGAGGCCTTTGTATAGATACAAACAATGGTTTCCAGCTAGGATCCGTATAGGCTGTGACTTCCATCTTCTAGATCAGCATCTCCCATCGATCTCTCCGGTACATCGCATTCCATATTTATTGAGAAAAGCATAGATCGCGTCTTGGGTCTTCTGTCCACCCTTCAACTGAATCAGTCCATCATGAAAGTAAACCATAATATTATTATGTAAACTATAATGGACTTCCGGATAAGGGCGGATTACATCTGTGACATCCAACAGCTCCATACCCATTTCCGAAGTAATATTATTAGATACTGAACCCCTGCTGACGCCTTCCCTTCATTGCTTTTACACTCCAACTTGATTGATTCAACTTTGCTCAGTTATTCTGTCCGAACCCTGTCATGTCAGAAAGCGATTCGGAGTATTTTGATAGTAGCCCCCACGATAGATATGATAAGGAGGTTCATAATGCTAAGGAAGAGTATCCATTCAAGTAGAAGGTCTGCTGTAATTGTAGGGTTGTTATTCATAGTCGGGTTGGTTGCAGGGATATGTAGTGTAGTTCCTGTTATTGATGGAGCAGACTACCTGGTCAACGCTTCTAAAAATGAAGGTCAGGTACTGATAGGAGCGTTTTCTCAATTATTAATGGTTGCTGCCTATGTTGGGATTCCGATTTTGCTGTATCCGATGTTAAGCAAGCATAATAAAGGTCTTGCTCTAGGCTCTGTTGGCTTTGGCATCATTTCAGGTGTGTTCATTATGATTGGTGTTATCATTCTTCTGCTGTTACTGTCAGTAAGTCAAGAATTTGCAAAAGTTGATGCTCTGAATGTATCCTATTTCCACACCTTGGGTGAATTGTTGCGGGATGGTCGGGATTTGGTGAACCATGTAGCAACAACACTGGCATTTGTTTTAGCAATGTTCTTGTTTACCTGCATTTTTGTCCAAACCAAAATCGTTCCCCGTTGGTTATCAGTTTCGGGTCTGATTGGCTCAACACTATCTATATTGGCAAGCCTGTTATTTATGATTCGCTTCATCGGTCTGGACTCAACCTATATGATATTGAACGTGCCGATTGCTGTTCAACAATTGGTATTGGCTATATGGCTGATCATGAAAGGATTCAATCGGCCGGAATAGTTTCTGTTGTCAGCAGAAAATAAAGTATTAGACTGGATGTCTATGATCTAGGCGACTTTTCAAACTGTTATAACGTCAGACTCCATATAATAAGTTTTAGACTGACCCTAGAAAATAAAACAACACAGGCCAAGGATAAGAAAATAAAGTCCTAGACTGTCGCTGTTTCATTGAACTAACGTTCCCAGTTAACGTAATAACTTAAGACTTACTCCTTAGAAAATCGTCTGTCAAAACACCGCTGAACCCCCAATTTTCTTCATCAATTTCTTGAATAACAATATGGGTATGTTCAGGTTTCTTGCCAAGTACATTGACAAGGGTCTGAGTAAATTCTTTAACGATTTGCGCCTTTTGCTCCCTACTAGCACCCTTCGTTATTTGGAGATTTATATGCGGCATTGTGGCCCCTCCTTACACAATATATTTGGACTACTTAATTATATACGGTAAATAAGTGGAAAAAGTTTTAAATTCACCACGCTAATCTGCCCGTTAGAATTCCTGTAATACGAATAATTGGGTGGTTGAACAAAA
>NZ_BBYF01000004.1 GCF_001894745.1 Paenibacillus sp. NAIST15-1 | reverse complement strand
GGGGTTATACCCCAAGTGCAAACCACCCGTTGGACGGGTGGTTCTGATTTCGTGGATAATAGAGGGGAGTGGGGATTTGTCGCCTCCAGACCTTTCACGTAAAGGATGAGCTACTATTGGCGGATGATATCATACAATCAATAAATTATAATCAGGCACCTGCAAGCCTATGGAGAGAGATTGCCGTCTTGCTGCATCGCGTATGGCCGGAGGAGGATGGACTGCTGGAGGATACGATACCGGCTGCCCATCATGAAGCGCTGAATGCGCGTTCCTTCTATGCCTATGCAGATGGAAAATTAGTCAGCTATACGGGAGTTGTCTCCAAAGCGATCGAGCATGAGGGAGAGAGGTTCAGGCTATCAGGACTTAGCTGTGTAGCGACTGACCCTGATTATCGTGGTTTAGGCTATGGGCTAAAAACAGTCGCTGCCGCTACCCGATGGATGGAGCAGAGCGGCGTGGATCTTGGCTTGTTTACATGCCATCCAGATCTGGCTGGTTTCTACCATCGAGCCGGCTCCTGGCCGGCTGTGCCCGATGTAAGCCTTATTGGCAGTCGTGATGAAGGGGCGTTGACGAGCGACTCGCTGCAGGTCGCTGTGCTGATGCGCCTGTTTTCGGCAAAGGCTATTGCCCATAAGAAGGTACTCCGCAACACGACGATCAATCTTGATCTCCCTGTCGGAGAGTTTTTGTAGGGATGGTTCAAAGCCATCCCTTCTCCTCGGCAATGGCTGCGGCCTGCTGTCTCGATTCAGCATCCAGCTTTTGAATGGCAGAAGATAGATAATTTCGTACCGTGCCAATCGTCAGGAAGAGGGATTTGCTGATTTCGCTTGTCGTCAAGCCTTCCTTCGTTAGCCGCAGCATCTCAGCTTCTCTCTCGCTTAATGGATTCTCATTGTTCATAAAGAGCACTGCAGCCAGATCGGTGCTGATCACCCGTTCTCCAGCCATGACCCTACGAATGGATTCAATGAGATAGTCGATCGGTTCATCCTTAAGCAGATAGGCATTCACTTGGGCATTCATTGCCTTTTGCAAATAGCCAGGCCGGGCAAAGGTAGTAACGATCACAATTTTGCAAGGAAGCCCGGCGTTTCTGATTTGCAATGCCAACTCTAAGCCGTTCATGTGCGGCATTTCAATATCTACCACGCATACGTCAGGCTTATGCTGCTGTATGGCTTCCCATGCCTGCTTCCCATCCGCCACTTCCGCCAATACTTCAATATCGTCTTCGAACTTCAGCAATGAGGCAAAGGCACCTCGCAGCATCTGCTGGTCTTCAGCAATCACAACGCGAATCATGTAGCAGCACTTTCCTTTCCGAGATGATGGAGGGGGAGCATCATTGCAACCGCAGTCCCTCCGGCAGGCAAGCATTCCACTGTAAGAGTGCCGTTCAGCGCGTGCATTCGCTCCTTCATTGACAGGATGCCATTTCCGCCTTCTTTGTGGCTTAGCCCGACACCATCATCAGTTATGTATATGGTGTACCTGTTATCTATCATTTGAAGCTGTATCGTGCAGTGCTGCGCCTGACTATGCTTAATCGTATTTGTAATTGCTTCCCGCATAGAGAGAGCAATCATCGTTTCCTCGACACTGGATAGCAATGGGGGAGGGCCATGCTCTATAATTACAAGCTCAATGCCAGCCGTATGAAGCAGCTTGCGCGAATGCGCCAGCTCACTTGTCAGTGAAATGAACTTCATCTCGGAAACGAGTTCCCGTACTTGCTTAAGGGCAATTCGCGAGGTGTTGAGGATGTCGTTCAGCTCTTCTTTGGCCTGCTTCGGGTCTTTATCTACCCATTTAGCAGCCAGCTCGCTTTTCAGTTTGATCATCGTCAAGGTTTGTCCCAGCGTATCATGGAGATCGCGTGCGATGCGGTGTCTTTCCTCCTGCAGGGCATATTGTTCAAGCTGTTCATTGGCAGAGTCCAGCTGGCCTTGCAGGCTGGCCGCTCGCGCTCTTATGTATAGGATAGAAGGCAGGAGTATCTGGATAATGATAATGGGGAGATGCATCATATACCTGGCATAGAAATCACTTTCTCCCCATCTTGCGACTACCGCGTACATAAGGGCTATGGCTGCAGTTCCGACGCCGATTTGCCATTTGGTCTTCGATCTGCCGAGCAGATCGGCAAATATAAATCCGAACATGAGAAGATTGGGGTCAATAAAGATACTGAGTACCGCAATCGTGCCGAGACCAGATACAACAGCTGCCAGCAGATAGATATTCCGATGCCATAATGCAATATAGAAGGAAATCAAAAATAAGCTTAGGATCATAAGGGATCCCAAGAGACCAAGATCGGAACGCGTGCTCAGGACAAAATAGCACAAATATACGATCGCAATTACATCTATGAGCAGAAACTGTTTCATCTGATCTCTTGGGTAGATCTTCATCGATAGCCTCCAGATTCACCTAGACTGAAAAATGCCTACCGCACGCTTGCGGACAGACTCCATAGGGCCAAGCTTGAAGATCCGCAGCCATCTTGAAGCGAACCATAGCTGGAACACGGAGATCTCCACCCAGATTGCGATAATGGTTAACGAATTCAACTTGCCGCCTAATGCTAAGCCCCAGCCATAACAGAGCACGGAAGCAATCACATTTTGCATAACATAGCAGCTTAACGACATCTTCCCTGTGTTTTCAAGCAGGCGCCACAGCCGATCTAATTTGTTATATTGTACCACTTTACCAATGAGCGCTATATACCAAAATGACAGAAAGGGAGCAAATAAATAGCGGACGGGCATGTCGAAAATGCCGCCGGGTATGAAGATAAGCAGGTTTAATGGCACCCCGACGTAGATGCCCAGCTTCAAAAGCTTGCTGCGTTGTCGCTGCCCATTCTCATCTGGAGCGAACACTCCGGAGCGCATAAGGCGAACGCCGAGTAAAAACAGAAACACATTCAACGGAATGACAAAAATGGGCTCAAAGCGAAGCTGTACGAAATGAGATAGTCGATATTGGACTTGCTCCAGCCATGAACCGTCCTTGTAGAGAGTGACCACCTGATCAAAGTTCCCTAGTGACATATTGGCGCCCATTAATCCAAGCAGAAGGATACTCAAAATTGCGATGACATGTACGCTGCCAATCACTCTCATCGTGATGGATATGGCACGATCGCCACCTCGAATAATGAAGGCGGCAATCATGCCTGTTATGCCATAGCTCATTAAGATGTCATACTCCATTACGAGAATAAAATGAAGCAAGCCCTCCAATAGCAAAACAAGAAGCACCCACATATAGACGCCCGGCCAGGCCTTGCCCACACGCTTCGCCTGCTGATACTTCATTTCCATGCCTACTCCGAACATGATCGTTAATAAGCCGAGCATCTTGCCATTTACGAAAAATAATACGATCATGCGGAGCAGATCATCGAGCTTCCACCAGCCCGTATACGCGTACGTGGTGAGATAAGATAAATCTCCTAGATGTGCAAATATCCAAATATTTGTCCCCAATGTGCCTAGAATTGCAAATCCCCGCAAAATATCGAGCAGACGGATTCTCTCCTGACGTTGTTCCACATGTACTCATCCTTCCCTCATATTCATCATGCAGCTTTATTGTAGTGGGGAAGAGGGGCGGTGGAATATTCACAGCTGTAAAGGAATTAGGATGACAGGTGTCATATTGTTCGAATTTGGATAGCAAGGAATATTGTTGCGCAGGATAAGGCTACAGGATTTTGAAAGAAGGAGATAGCCGCCATATGGATCATATGATTTTTCAGGTTGGAACCGCCTTGCTGTTAGTTACCGCCGCCTCGCTAATCGCTGGGAAACTAAAGTTTTCGATCATACCATTCCTCATCGTTCTCGGTATGTTGGTCGGACCGCATGCTCCAGTGATCGGCTTGTTCGACTTAACCTTTATAGAGAGTCAGTACATAATAGCTTTTCTCGGGCGGATGGGAGTACTATTCCTGCTCTTCTACATTGGTCTAGAGTTCTCGGTTTCGAAGTTAATTAAGTCTGGGCGCAATATTGTATTTGGTGGTACCGTATATGTCGTACTGAACTTTGTGCTGGCAATGGCTTACGGATTTTTGGTTAATTTTCCGCTGTATGAAACGTTAATCATTGCAGGGCTGATGTCTGTATCCTCCACTGCCATCGTAGCCAAGGTTTTGGTTGATCTTAGACGTACAGGCAACTCCGAAACAGAGCTGATATTGGGCATGATTTTGTTCGATGATCTCTTTCTGGCCGTGTTCTTATCCGTTATGTCCGGCCTTCTGCTTGGGGGGGCCACATCTATTGGCGGAGTTCTGCTCTCCGTAGGGATTTCCATGGGGTATATGCTCGTATTCTTCATCATCGCAAGAGTGGGGCCGCCAGTATTGAACAAGCTGTTAAATATCACATCGAACGAAATCTTTATTATAGTCGTGTTTTCCCTGCTATTCTTTATTGCCGGGTTCTCGGAAACCCTGCATGTAGCTGAGGCTATCGGTGCGCTCTTATTTGGACTTGCATTGTCAGAAACAGAGCACAGCAAACGAATAGAGTATCTGGTTGTTCCTTTCCGGGATTTCTTCGGTGCGATATTCTTCTTCAGTTTCGGTCTAAGCATAGATCCGCTGACGCTGGGTGATGCTGCATGGATGGCTCTAGGGGCTGTGCTGCTCACGGTGGTGTCCAATATGGTTGCAGGCTGGATGGCAGGACGTAAGGCAGGATTATCCTATAAGGCTTCGACGAATATTGGACTTACCATTATGGCGCGGGGGGAATTCACCATCATAGTGGCGAACTTAGGTATATCAGCCGGTTTGATGCCTTTACTTAAACCTTTCTCCGCGCTGTATGTACTCGTGCTGGCTATAGTTGGCCCACTGCTGGCGAAAGAGTCGAAATATGTGTATAGCGGTCTGAACCGCATATTCAAATGGAGCAATACCAAAGAAAAAGCAAACGTACCAAATAAATAGGATTGAAGGGAGATGTCAGGCCATATGGCAACGATAAGGGAAACGGAACTACCGGGTATCGGGAAAAAGTATCAGATGGAAGCTGCGTCGGGGGATAAAGTCGTCGTCGTTATCCATGATGATGGCAGAAGAGAAGTATACCATTTCGAAGATGACGATCCAGAGCAGAGCATTTCCCAAGTGACACTGGAGGATGAAGAAGCAAGACAGCTTGCATCTATTATCGGCGGCATGAGCTATAAGCCGAAGGCATTGGATACTATCCAAGTGGAACTTGATGAACTCGTCATTGAATGGTGCAAGGTGGGGCCGTCCTTTCCATGCATTAATAAATCCATTGCCGAGCTGCAAATCCGTCAGCGTACGGGAGCAACAATCCTGGCAGCTATAGAAAAAGGAAAGCAGTATATCAATCCCGATCCTGAGGTACAACTTACGCCCAATATGACACTCGTCATTGCAGGAGAGCGCAAACAAATCAAGCAGCTCAAAGAGCTGCTCGCACAAGGATAACGGATCATTATAGTCGGAGAGCATCTGCTTGGATAATAGCAGGTGCTCTTTTTTTTGTTTTGCTGAGATAAGACTAGCTGTGTTTGCCGTGTTTGCTGCCTCTCTCCATTTCTTCTCTAATGATCTGCATGAGCAGATTAGCAGAGGGCGACTGCATATATTCCTGGGCGCCTCGCCTCTGCAAGAAGCCGATTTGAATCAGGGGATCGGCGATGTTGACGTCAATTGCTGCGACTTCCTGCATCAGTGGTGTGGTATCCAATACGACGCCCACGGCAGAAGTATTCTTCACAAAGTGTGGGATTGAAGAAATCTGACTTACGGTGTTCAGGTTAGGTGATGATTCGAATCTGGCGAAATGCTTTGATAAACGCAGCGAATATAAGCAGTTTGGCCCGCCAGCTATGATTGGGTAATGGAGAACCTCTTCCAATGAGATGTTCTCCTGTGCACACAAAGGATGCGCCTGATCTGCAATGAACGTGATCCTCTCTTGATACAGCGGCTGAAAATAGAAGGGAGACGCGTCGGAAGGCTCGCCACAGATGGCAAAGTCCAGCTCCTTTTGCAGGATGGATTGGGACAGGAAATCGGTATTTCCCGCCACAACGTGACATTGCATGTTCGGCTTATGCACTCGGAACTTCCGCAATGCATTAGGGAATACCGTCTCCATGATGGATTCAATTCCTCCAATCCGTACAGACCCAATTTCGTCCTGCTGCAATGCCTTCGCCTGTTCCGAGATATAGTTCCAATGCTGAATGAGACTGTCAATCTCCGCTGCCAGCATGTGGCCGGCACGGGTCAATTCCGCATCCCAGCCTCTGTTGAACAATGGTATGCCCAGTTCTTTTTCCAAGCGTTGAATTTGACTCGTAATGGTAGATTGTGCGTAATTCAACTTCTCGGCTGCTCGGGAGAAAGTCCCTTCTTCAAGTATGGTTTTGAATGCGGTTAGTTCTTTGAGATCCATTTGCTTGTTGTCACCTCTATCGAAATAATCGAATAAGATCATGATTTTATTCAATTATACAAATGAAATTAGCGGGCGTACAATGGAGGCATCTCAGAGAAGGAGTCGATCGGATATGCCATTCATTCGGGTTAGTTACATGGAGGAGCAATATGACACCCGCCTACTTGAACAAATCAGTAAGACAATCATGTGCACTTTGATCACACACTTCAATGTGCCGGAAGATGATTATTTTCAAGTCTTTCATGCCCATAGGGCGGAGGAATTTTTCTACAGCAAGAATTACTTGAATGTTGAACGGAGCGATGGCTTGCTCTATATCCATATCACACTTAAATCGGGGAGGACGGAACAGCAGAAAACAAGCTTTTATGCGATGCTGGCTGAGGAGTTGTCGAACACGGTGAGTATAAGAAATGAAGATGTATTTGTTGTGCTTGTTGATAATGAATTCGATGATTGGTCGTTCGGCAATGGCATTGCTCAAATGCTGGATCGTCAGACAAAGAGGGGTGATTAGCATGGCTCATCGAGCAATTAAACCGCATGTAAGCGAGTCGTTAAGAGGATTAGCTCCGGCATTTGTTGATTATTCGGAGAATGTGTTGTTCGGAGACCTGTGGCAACGGGAGCAATTATCGCTGCGGGATCGGAGTCTGATTACGATTTCTGCGCTAGTTGCTGGAGGATTGATGGAGCAACTTCCTTATCATTTGCGACTCTCGGTAGAGAATGGACTGCAGCAGGAAGAAATCGTGGAAGTGATAACGCACCTTGCGTATTATGCAGGCTGGCCGCGTGCAGCTTCGGCGCTGCAGGTGGTGGAGGTGGTCTTCGGGAATAAGGCGTAATCATGGATAGAAAAAGCACAGCATCTAGCGAATGGCTAAGCACTGTGCTTTTTATGTTCAAGCCACTATTGCTGACTCACGAATTCTGTAACTCCAAAGGCAAAAATGCATAATCTCCGTCTCTTACGATTTCGCATTTGCGAACCGGAATCGGGTGCTTAAATAGAGGGCCGTCGATTACGGTCGTGTGGAACTCTCCACCTTCACCACATGGATCAATTCCGCGTGCGAGGAGCTCCTCCACGAACTCGTGAGTCAGCACACGTCCTAAATCTTCTTCCTTCATGCCCTTCGACAGATTGACTGTCACCAGCATCGTAACAAATCCGAGATTGATGAATTCCTGAACTGCTCCCAGATGATCCATTTCCCAGAGAGGCATTCCCAAGCCTAGCCCTGCATTCTTCGTTACTCGATCATGCCAGCAGCCGTGTTCCGGTACGTCCAAGTCCCCCGTCACTAATACTTCGGCACCTTGCTCCTTCGCATGCGCCAACAGCCCCATAAATACGGACTCATAGTCTGTCCAGCTTGCCGCACCTGCAAATATAGGCAGCCCGATGGCCTCGGCTTGTGCCCGGATAAGCTCAGGCGGCATGCCATGGGAGCGGGAACGCTTGCCCTCTTCTTCAAGCATGACGATTAAGCCTACTGCTTCTCCGCCCTGCATGGCCTTATAGAGTGCCAATGTACTATCTTTTCCTCCGCTGAAGGAAGCAATGAATCTATGTCCGTGAGCACCGTTTTTCCAAGTTGTTGCGTCTGTCATGGTTGTACGCTCCTTTGTATGTGCAATGTAGATGTGGCTCGGTTGATAAAAGAATGTCACACGACATGCGTTTTATAATGGATACTTTATTTTATCACTATTACGTGTGAAGAAATATGCGCAATGCAATAGTAGGCGTTTCCGATTTTAGGCATGAGAACCTTCGATGGAGACCGCCTTTTGATTGCAATTATAGTAAAATGGTAGGATGAACCAAGTTGAGGTGATAGAGATGATATATAATCTTGAAGCGTTACAGAAAGCGCACCAAGCGGGGAAGAAGTTCAAGTACTTATTCTTCTGGGGGCATACGCCTCCTGCTGACGGAAGCATCAATCAGAGCTGCTTCAGCCAATGGTGGACAGCTAGCTTTACAGTAGATGGCCATAAAAATAGCTGCACGGAGCAGTATATGATGGCAGAAAAGGCAAGGCTGTTCGGTGATAACGAGATGTTGGAAGCCATTATGAACGCGAAGCATCCGAAGCAAATGAAGGCGTTCGGGCGCGCCGTGAAACGTTTTGACAACGAGGTGTGGAGCCGCGAATGCTATGACATCGTGAAGCGAGGCAACTTCGCGAAATTTTCGCAAAATGAGGAACTGTGTGCGTTTCTCAAGGCGAGCAAGCAGCGGATTTTAGTGGAGGCAAGCCCAGTTGACCGCATCTGGGGTATTGGAATGGCTAAGGATCATCCAGATGTGGAGAATCCGATGAAATGGCGGGGCGATAATTTGTTGGGATTCGCCCTAACCGAAGTGCGAGATCAGTTATTGGCGAATGGAACGGAGTGACGCCGCCACAGCCAAATAGGCTGCCCCTACTGCCTTTGTTAGAAGGTACAGGGCAGCCCAAAAGCTCAAGAGCTAGTAATTCTCCTTGTCAACCATAACGATAGATTGCCCACGATACATACATGCGGAGCTCCATTTTTATCGTAGTACCGGTAAGGCGAGCGCATATATCCCTGCATTGTAGTTCGAATGCGGCTTATGCATCGTTGTGGCGCGATTCATTCGATTTCCCTCCTCACTTATTTAAATCCAGTCAAGGCTGAGCCAGACTGCATAAAGTATTTCTGCCCGAAGAAGTAGAGGACGATCATCGGCAGTGTCATTACGGTAGAGGCGGCCATGAGCTTCTCCCATTGTGCCCCGTGATCCTGCTGAAAGCCTTGCAGGCCAAGCGTTATCGTCCATTTGGCTGAATCGTTCAAATAAATTAGCGGCCCCATAAAATCCACGTACGCCCATACGAAAGAGAACAATGCCACGGTAACGAGGGCGGGCTTCAGGATAGGCAGGATAATTCGGATATAAATCCGAATCTCAGAAGCCCCATCTATTTTAGCCGCCTCAGACAGTTCTGTCGGTATACCCATTAGAAATTGGCGCAGCAGGAAGATAAAGAAGGGCGCCCCGAAGAAAGCTCCGATCGTTAACGGTAAAATCGTATTCACCCACCCAAGCTTTGTGAAGATGATATATTGCGGGATCAACTGAACCTGTGCGGGTAAAATCATCGTGGCAACCACGATCGAGAAGATGATGCCGCGCCCTTTCCACGGTATTCTTGATATGGAATAGGCAACTAGCGGCGCTGCGAATAATTGTCCGACAATATTGACGGTACAGATGATGAGCGTGTTGGTCATATACCGGGCGAAGGGGATGGTTTCTAGGGCGGCTGCATAGTTGGACCATTGGAACGTGTCCGGCAATAGGTTAGGCGGAAGCTGGAAGATCTCATCCGGTGTCTTTAGGGAGGTCATGACCAGCCATAGAAACGGAAATAGAAACAGAAACGAGAACAGAATAAGCACGGCATGCGGCAAAATCGATTTTCGAAGCTTCGCGGCCACGTCAGTCACCTCCGTAATATACCCAGCGTGCCGAGGTCTTCATGAGCACGAATGTAATGAACAGGACAAGGATGAATAGAATCCAGGCAAGAGCAGAGGCATAGCCCATTTTCAAGTACACGAATGCTTCTTGATACAGGTTAACTGCATAGAACAGCAGGGATTGATCCGGCCCGCCGAGCGATTTGCCCCCATCTACCTTCCCGCCCGCCAGGATGTAAGATTCCGTGAAGATCTGAAAGGATCCGATCAAGCCCATAATGAGTTGGAAGAGGATGATGGGTGACAGTCCGGGTATGGTGATGTTCCAAAATCGATACCACCAGTTCGCCCCATCAACTTGAGCCGCTTCGTAATATTGCTTCGGCACGCCCTGCAAGGCAGCAAGGAAGATGAGTGCTCCAGCACCGGTTCCCCATAAGCTCATGAGAATTAATGAGGGCTTCGTATACTGGGGATCCAGCAGCCAAGCGGGATCAGGGAGTCCTAAGGAGCGGAGTAGAGTATTGATTAAACCAAAATCCGGGTTCAGCATCCACGTCCACAAGAGGGCGCTGGCGACGATCGGAATGACGGACGGCAAATAGAAGATCGTCCGATAATAGTTAATTCCCTTCACCTTCGTATTCAACAGCAGGGCAATCAACAGGGAGATAATAAGCGTAGTAGGCACGGCAATGAAGGTCATGAACAAGGTGTTGCGAAGTGAACGATAGAAGCTCTCGTCCTCAAATATTTGCTTATAGTTATTCAATCCAACCCACTTGGGCGAGCTGAACAGATCATACTCCGTCAGGCTGAAATATAAGGAACTGAAGAACGGATATACCGTAAAGGCTAGAAATCCGATAATCCAAGGGGCGGCGAACGCTAGACCGAGGAGGAAAGTATGCCTCTCCTTCTTCGACCAGCCTCTCTTCAGCTTAGATGGGGCAATGGATGAGGGGACGTTCATCTTGAGTGCCCTCCTTTCGTCAACAATACGTGAATCGAACCTGGATTTGCTGCAAGCATCCGGATGCGAAGGCCATAAATCTGCACAGCTTTTATTTCACTAACGGCTGAATCTTGTCTTTCACCTTCTTCAAGCCTTCCTCCATGCTCACGGTACCCCTCAGAATGGTATCAACCTGTACGGCGAACTCCGCAATATACTCGTTGGCGAAGGAAGTGGCAGGGAAAGAGCGCAAGTTCTGGCTCGTGGAGTAATCCAAGAACTCCTTGAACCCTGGCACGTCATGATAGGCGGGATTCTTCAATGCAGACAGCTTCGTCGGCAAATTCCCAATCGCTGCCGTGAATTCGGCCATCTGCTGCGGCTCTGTCATCCACTTCAAGAACTTCCAAGAAGCATCTGGATGCTTAACACCCTTTGGGATGTAGAATACGCTTGTCGTTACATTGCCCGGTTTCTTCAGCTCAGGGTGATTCTCGTCATAAGGGATAGGAGCTATGCCGTAGTTCAGATTAGGTGCGAACTGCTTAATGAAGGTCGGCAGCCATTCGCCGTCGATTGTCATGGCATACTTGCCGGAGAAGAACGGATTCTGAGCGGACATATATTGCCCGAGACCGGAAGAGAAACGATCTAGGTTAGCTGAGCCGTACTGATCCCAGATGCCCTTGGATAGTTCGAGCGCGGCTTTGACCCCAGCATTGTCAGGTGTTACCTGCTTCGCAGCCTCATCGTAGAACGAGCCATTGTACGCATTCGCGAAGGTGTACGTATCCATTCCCGGCCATAATCCGAGCCGCTGCAGGCGGCCTCCATTCTCCACAATGCTAAGTGCTTTGATGTACTCCTTAAGTTGACTGATCGTCTCTGGCGGTCCGCTAAAGCCTGCCTCCTTCAAAATATCTTTGTTATAAAACAGCATCGTTACGTGCATGGCAATCGGTATGGCATATGTGTTGCCGTCGTGCTGGGAAGTGCTAATTGCAGCGGGAACGAAGTCTTTCATATCGACGCCGTCCTTGGCAATGTAATCATCAAGCGGCATCATGGCACCGCGAAGTCCCCAGGGCACTACATTTTGCCCGAATTGGGACGCGATATCAGGAGGATTGCCTCCCGTGATGGCGGTCAACTGCTTCTGATAATCACTCTGAGACAATCCCTTCACCTGAATATCCGGATTGGCAGAGTTCCACTTGGCGATTAGCTTCTCCAGCGCTGCTGCCTCCGGCCCAGTCCATCCATACCAGAAGCTCAGTTCTACCTTCTCTTTGGAGGACGATTCGCCAGACGATCCTTCTTCGCTGGAGGTATTCCCCCCAGAACAACCTGCAAGCATAGAGAACGCGAGAATGAATGCTAGACACCACATCAACGGCTTTCTTTTCATGACTTTTCCCCCTCCATCATTCAGAAATGTATACTTCCGATCTCCCGATGAAGCAGACCGTGCGCGTAGGGCACGCAGCCTGAGGCATCAATCCGGGAGTGTTCAAGTATCATCGTCAATTTCCCTCCCTTCTGGATTTGGAGTATTCCCATGGTAGCATGTATGCGCTTTATTTTGATTTCATTTTCGTGTGCAAAAGTGGGATTATCGTATGCGTGGCGTGCCTGGCTCCTGCTGGATCGCTTGCTTGCGGTAGGAGGTAGGGGAAATGCCGGTGTATTTCTTGAAGATGCGGCAGAAATAAGAAAGTTCGTTGAATCCGATCGCATAGCAGACATCGGTAACGGATAGTTCGGGCTGTTTCAACATCGTAAGGGCATGAAATATGCGAAGATCCGCTAGATAACGATTGAACGTCTTGCCTGTCCATGTCTTGAATATGCTGCAAAAGGTGGAGCGGGACAATTTCGCGAGCGAGCAGAGCGTGTCCAAATGGAGGTCCTCATGATAGGCTGCATGGATATAATCGATGACTCCTGTCATAATCGACCGATATTTCTCGGTTTTCTCGTATCCTTCCTGCACAAGATCTTTGTTAATTTCCCGGATGAGCATCGAGAGGAGGAGGAGCAGGTTGGATTTCAGTACGATTTGGAAAAAGGGGGATCGCCGCTCATATTCGGCAAGCATTTCTTTGAGCACATGGCGGACACGCATTTCTGTAATGTGTTCGAGCGTAATTTTTGATTGTGCGCTATCATCGCGGCTGAGGAAGTATTCCAGATAGGCAACATCGAAAAAGAGAGGTTCCATCGGCTTCTCCTCGAAGCGCTCGTTAATAAAAGAAGGCATAAACTCACAGCCGTAGATCTCGATGTTCTGTTCGGGGGGAATATCAATACTGTGCAAGGTAAATGGGGGGATGACAAAAATATCGCCCTGTTCAATCTCGAATCGCCGATTGCTGACAGTATGCCGGAAAGCCCCTTTTGCCACATACCAAATTTGAAAATAGTCGTGGCAGTGATAGGTCAGACTATGCTGCCTGTACAGCCTGTACATTTTGCAGGGCAAGTCTTCGAGCATTTCCATTTTGGATGTGAAGTAGATAATGCCTGAGCGAGTCCATTTCCCAATGTCGGCTGCTTTCCACTGAATATCCAATGCCGTTCACTCCTTTGCATCATGTAAATGGGGATCGTCTGAAGAGAATGCCATTCCATCGAACATGCTAGTCAGTTAGCCGTAAGATGCAAATATCCTCCCGCAGAAGAGGTGCAGGAGGATATTTACCTTATTACAAGTATATTCGCGTGCCCCTCGTAACCTTGACTACGTTTCACAGTTTACAGGGTTTGTCCGCTGTCCACTGTTATGATTTGCCCCGTCATCGCTTCTTGCTCCAAGACGGAGCAGATGAACTGAGCAATATCCTCCGGCGTGGAGATCCGCTGCAGCAACAGATTAGGAGCCAGATGCTGCATACGTTCTTCCTGTCCGAGCCACCATCTTGTCGTTACCGCCCCCGGAACGACGCAATTGACCCGAATATTGGGTGCAAGCGCTCGTGCTAAGGATTTGGTCAAGCCATGAACTGCCGCCTTGGATACCGCATAGGGAAGGGAAGAGCCGAGTCCCGTCTGTCCAGCTATACTGCCGACGTTGACGATCGAGCCGCATTGCTTCTCCTTCATATAAGGCGCGACGGCCCGCGCACAGTAGAACATCCCCTTCACATTTACGTCGAACATCTCATCCCATACGTCCTCCGTTGCAGCGTCGAGATCCTCCATCGGGATATGCTTCGTGATGCCTGCGTTGTTCACCAGTACATCAATCGTCCCGAAGGCCCGCACAATCTTATCAACCATTGCTCTAACTTCATTATCTTGTGAAATATCAGCTTGAACCGCTATGGCGCGCCCGCCACTTGAACGAATGAGTTGTACAACTTCTTCTGCATCGGCCTCGGAACGCGAGTAGTTAATGGCAACCGTCGCTCCACGCTTCGATAGAGTAAGAGCGACAGCCCTGCCGATTCCGGTGCCTCCACCCGTTACGACTGCCACTTTATGCTTCAAGTTCATACGTATTCCCCTCTCCTTGTCCATCCTATATTCCATTGTATTGGCTACCTATCTATTTGTATAATTGAATGATATGAATAGATGATTCAATAATATTGAATTTATAAGCAGGAGTATGCTAATGGATATCAAAACATTAAAAACATTCCAGTGTATCGTTAAATACGGCAGCTTTAACCGTGCGGCAGAAGAAATGAACTACGCACAATCCACCATTACGATGCAAATACAGAAGCTGGAGAAAGAGATAGGCGCACAGCTTTTTGACCGAGGGAAAACGATTCAACTGACAGAGGCAGGCAGGATGTTCTATGAGCAGAGTTTGGATATTGTACATCGCATGGAACAGCTGCAGATTAATATTGCGGATATGAGCAACGGGGAGGCGGGATCAGTACGCATTGGCGTAACGGAACCGACGGCTAGCCATCGGCTGCCTATTCAGATCGCACAATTCATGAACAACTATCCGAGAATTCGTATTGCTGTGGAAATTGCGAGCACACCTGTATTAGTGGAGAAGCTGCTTCGCGGCGAAATTGATTTTGCGATCTGTTCGTCTCCAGAAGTAGGCACCGATCTTCACTTCGAACCGTTATTTATGGAGAAGTTTGTTCTGTTATTGCCAGCAAATCATTTGCTCACTGCACGCAATACCATTCAACTGGCAGATATCGAGGGGCATCGCTTATTGATCACAGCAGCGACTTGTCCGTATCGCAAAAAGCTTGATTTCATCCTGCGGGAAGCCGGACAGTTATCTATGGACACCATGGAGATTGGCGGCATGATGGCACTGCAGCATTACGTACAAAGGGGGCTAGGAATTGCTTTAGTCCCAGAAATAATGGTGAACCCGATACCTGAAGGGACAACTGTACGAGCGATAGACGGAGTCGAAGTGGACATGCTGTCCGGCATGCTCAGTAGATCGGGGGAACATCCGTTAAGGTGTACTGCCGCAAATATATATCGGTTTTTGGAAAAGGAACTTCGCCAGAACTGATGTGGACGGGTGTTCAGCTTATCTGTAACAAGTCTACATGACGTTGAAATTATTGTTAAGGAGTTAATATTTATTGACTAACAATAAATACTGATCTACAATGGGTCTTAAATCCATAGAAAACGGAAGTTGAGGCTGGGAAGAATGAAAACATCCATGAGTTCAAGAGTTGTGAACATCATTGTGGCATGCGGTATTGTGTTAACCTTGCTCGCGCTTTTGGCGACTCCTTTACTGCTGACTGCCTTTTTGAAGAGTGCCTATTCTATTCTAGAACAGGACATGGTGACAGTGATAACGAGCAGTATCTATTTATGCGCGGTGCCGTTTGTGATGGCTTTATTTCAGCTCAAGAAACTTAGTAAAATAGCGGTAGGCGGCAATCCGTTCACCCATCATACCGCAAAGGCATTGAAAGTCATCGCAGTCTGTGCATTTATTGAGATTGTCTTGTTCAATGGTTGTTCCGTATTTTTGATATACGCTTACGATCTATTCTTATATGCGGCGACTATCGTCCCGATGGTAGTCGTAACGTTCATTGCGCTAACAGGTGGGTTATTGAGCTTAACCTTGGCTCAGTTGTTTGAGGAGGCTGCGAGAATCAAGGAGGAAAACGATCAAACGATATAAAGCGAGGTTATAGTTGTGGCAATTATCGTGAATCTGGATGTAATGATGGCCAAGCGGAAGATGAGTTCAACCGAGCTCTCGAAGCAATTGGGCATCACGATGGCTAACCTGTCGATATTGAAGACGAATAAAGCGAAGGCGGTGCGCTTCTCTACACTCGATGCACTATGCAAAATTTTAGACTGTCAGCCCGGCGATATTCTCGAATATGTTGAGGATAAAGAAGAGCAGGGAGACAGCTCGGACACCTAAGAAGTGCGGGATATCCGTCAATAAGCTGAACACCACAAAAAGCAATCAACAGCCGTCCGAATGGCCTCGGGGCAAGTGGATTGCTTTTTTTGTTTGTTGTCTGTTATTGTACCGTCACAATCGTAACGCCTTTCATCACATTGGCGGGCTTATCCTTGTTATACAGCCAATAGGAAGGTGTATCCGCAATCTGTTGAATTCGCAGGAAGAATGCTGACTGCGGCAGTTGATCGGATTGAATGATAAGCATATTGCCGTCGACAGAAATAAGTTCTGGTGGAAGGGGGAGCTCTGCCTTGCCCGTTACAATGCTCACACTGCCGGGACGCTTGGCGGAAACTTCATCAATCCGCTTTTGAAACGATATCACGACCTTGTCTCGCTGTGGTCGGGCGACCGCAGTCGGAACAGGGGCTTCGTCGTACATATACTTGCCAAGATGATATTCATAGGCAGTCCAAGTAGAGAACCCCATGTCCTGTGCTACCTCGCCGAATTCTTGAAGCCAGCTGCGATCCTTCACCATTGACAGGGTAGAGCCAATATCGGCCTGCACACCTAGCGGGATGTTCGGATGGACGGCACGTATCTGATCCACGAAGTTCTGGTAGCTGCGAATATACTGTGGCGGCAGCTTGCTCTGCGGCTTCATCCAATCTGGCCAATGCGTCTGCAGGAAGTGAAGGTCAGGCTGAACGGCCGAGATCATCGCCGCAGCATCGAGCCCTTGCAGCTCGCGCAGCTTGGCAACAGAGTCAGGTCCGGCGTCTATCGCCAGCGACCAAGTAGCCACTAGGATGTCGCATCGGGCTTCTCGTACTCCGCCTTCTCCGTTCATGACCTCATTCAGGAAGCTGTTCACCGCTTTGACGCGAAAACCGATCCAATCCTGATATAGCGCCTTATTGGTCAGATAATAGTCTGGATCGCGTGGATTGGTGAAGTTCGGTATGCGTGGGTGCCCGTACTGTTCCTTGAATGCCGCTTGGGCAAGGGGGCCAACATCGCCGTATACACCACGCTTAATTCCGTCCCATTCAGGGAAATACGGTTCTGCTACCTCGATCCCGTCAAAAGGATAATCGCGTACCAATTGGGCGAGCTTCTGCTTCTTCCATTGGACATAGTCCTTACTATGCGGGGAGAAGCGATAGTAACCGTCATTCACAGGCTTCAGCAGTTCCATTTGCCAGCTAGGCCATTCCGGAGGGAATCCCTCTACGGAGTAAGATCCGTTGCCGAGTACAAGCGCCCATACGTACAACCCTCTCTGCTTGAATGCCTCAATGAGTTCACGATTGACGTTGTTTTCGTTGACGACGAAATAATGGACGCCCACAAAGCCATTTTGGATAATCTCATCGGCAATGCTGGCTGCCGAGCGATCTTGATAATAGCGGAAAGTCGGATCTACCTGGATCGTAGGCCCTACAAGGGCAGGGGAATGTTGTTTCGCAAGTGGTGAGCAGGGATGCAGCTTCTGCTTGGGCGATGTATTCGTGATCGATGACAGCAAGATGGGAGGAGGTAAGCGATCTGTTTGGGAACGGGTTAATCCGAAATTGCGAAACGAACGAAATAAAAACATCACAATACCTCCTCTTATGCCGGCTTCTTGCTGCATCTGCTTCATATCGAACCAGAGCCTGCGGGCTCAATCATTATTTTCCCTTTATAACGAATTGGTTCATGAAATGCAAATTTTCCATTCCACTCTTCACTTGCATTACGAGTGGACAGCAGCGCAAGGGAGCTCAATCCATTCATACGGCTGCTGCAATGCTTTCATTCCATTTTCAATAATGGAAATAATCATAATTGTCTGCTCAGACGGAACGGTCGCATGACCAGACTCGAAGAAAGCAACCAAGTCGCGGGCGAACAGCTGGAAGAAGTCCGATTCCACCTTCAAGATGCGGCTGCTGCCTGAGTGATATTTTACTGCCATCGTAAATGGGCATTCGTCGCCAAGATGGCGAACTGTTGCTTGCCTGCCATCCCCGAATTCAATCAGCAGCGCAGGGGCCGTCGTCGTTCCGATGGACATTACTCGCTTTGCATCCGCCCCCATGAGCGAAACAATCGGTTCGATCTGGTGGATGGAGTAACTCCTAAATGTACCAGGCCCCAAGCTGGATATAACCTCAATCCCATCACGGTCTGCTTCGGTATATTCCGCTGCATATCGCAGGGCCGATGAGGAGTACAGCGGCGTGCCATGCTTAGCAGCATGTTCGAACAAGCGAATGGCTGCAGCCCGATCAGGGGCGAACGTCTTATCGATATACGTCGGCTTGCCGGAAGCCAGCGGCAGCTCGGCAAGTACCTCGTGCTGCTCTGGATGGTCTGGTGCGAGCACGATCAGGTAATCACTTTGCGCGACAACTTGCTCGATGCTGTCCAATAGCTGAACACCATGCTTCTCCGCCCATGCAGCATTGCTGAGCCCATGTTCCGAATCCTTCAGGCCATAGGCATAGGCGACCTCCATGGTTCCTTCAGAAGCATTGCGAATCCATGCTGGATAATTATTGGCATGCCATTCGTCTAAGTAATAATCGATAAACCCGATCTTCTTCATGCGAATGAACCTTCCTTCGCGAACGAAATTTCCTTTCTTTGTTCGGATGAATCGTAAATAGCTTGCAGCATCTTGGCAGTCAGAATAACCGTATCAATATGGGAAGGCAGCTTCTCGCCGGATTTAATACAGGAGATGAAGCTGTCAATCTCGTTCTGGAACATATCTGTCTTATTGAACTTCGGCGTGCTCTCCATCAGAGCCCCATGCTTCGCGCTGTAGATCGTGAAGTCTGCGCCGTACTGCAGGCGGATGCCAGCCTTATCGCCTAGGAAGTCGATGTACATTTCATCCACGCCAATGTTCTGCGCCCAAGCGCCATTGACTGTAATGGAAGGACCGGAAGTGCGGATCATTGCCGTTACAAAGTCATCTACATCGTACGTGCCTGCATAATTCGGAGGCCCTGCCCACATGTTGATATAGGAGTAGTTCTCCATATCCTTGCCCAGCTTGCTATAAGCCTGACCGGTTACGGTCTGCGGATCTGGATCGCCCGTGCAGTACATCACGATATCGAGGAAATGCACGCCCCAATCAATGAGTGCGCCTCCGCCGGCAACAGCCTTGTTCGTGAAGTCCCCGCCAAGACCAGGGATCGAACGCTGGGAGCGGAAGCTGACGTAAACATGGTACAGTTCGCCCAAATCGCCGTCGGCAATCATCTTTTTAATAATATTCACGCCAGTATTGAACCGATTTACGACCCCGATGTTCAGCGTCATGCCTGTCTCATGCTGCACCTTCTGCATCTCCAGTGCCTCTGCATACGTTCTGGCAGCTGGTTTCTCGCACAGCACATGCTTGCCTGCGCGCATGCAATCAATCGCGATGGAGGCATGGCAATAGTTCGGTGTACAGATGGACACAGCTACGACTTCCGGATCATCCAGAATGATATGATAATCCTCAACTGCTTCCCCACACTCGTACTTCTCGACAGCTTGCTCTGCCCGTTCCTTGCGAATATCGCAGAAATACTTAATCTCTACCTCTGAATTCGCCATATAAGACGGGATGTGGGCACTGTTCGCAATCGTCCCGCAGCCGATAATGGCAACAATCGTTTTACTCATATCGAATCCCTCCAAGGTATGGGGCCAGTAAGGAACTAGGCCGAATTAGTTCTAGTGACTTGCGCAATAAGTACTCCCATGGTAGCATGTATGCGCTTTAATTAATTTGACTTTCGTATATAAAATTGGGATTATTGTTCGATTTTCGAGTAGGGAACGCCTCAATCTACGTCTTCTACAGAGCTACTGCAATGGGCGTGCATATTTTACAGATTCCGGACAAATCCCATATATAGTGGAATCCTTGCCATCAATCCCATATACTTAGAGCTTACTGATTTGAAAATATAGAATGAATGGAGATATGAAACATGTCTAATTTGCCTAACTGCCCTTCCTGCCAATCGGAATATACGTATGAGGATCGCAATATGTTGGTATGCCCGGAATGCGGGCACGAGTGGTCTGCGAATGCAGATGCTAGCCATTCGGAAGATGACAAGGTCATTCGCGATGCGAACGGCAATATATTGAACGACGGAGACACGGTATCCGTCATTAAGGATTTGAAGGTAAAGGGAAGCTCTTCCGTGATCAAAATCGGAACAAAGGTGAAAAATATTCGCCTTGTTGACGGCGATCATGATATTGATTGCAAAATCGATGGCTTTGGTGCCATGAAGCTGAAGTCTGAGTTTGTAAAAAAGATATAAGCGAGCTATGCGAAAATGTAAAGCCCACCTAGACGACTGTCACAGGTGGGTTTTATTGTGTTCGCTATTCAATTTGTATGGGTTGAATTGGGCATCGCAGAGCGACGGGAGTGTCACGCTGACAACGTTGTTCTACGTATGCTCAGCTTTCAGTCATGATACCTCCATTTACATGAAGCACCTGACCTGTGACATAGGAGGAATCATCGGAAGCTAAATAAATATAAGTCGGTGCAAGTTCAAATGGCTGTCCGGCACGTCTCATTGGGGTGTCGCGTCCAAAGGTTGAGACATAGTCAGCTGAGTAACTGGATACGGTAAGCGGCGTCCATATCGGGCCCGGAGCGACAGCATTGACGCGTATGCCTTTATCAACAAGCTGCAGTGATAATGAACGTGTGAAGGATACGACGGCCCCTTTGGTAGAGGAATAATCAACTAGCAATGGAGCGCCTGCATATGCGGTTACAGAAGCGGTTGAGATGATGGAGCATCCCGGCTGAAGATGAGGCAGGGCGGCTCTGGTCAAATAAAACATTGGGAATATGTTCGTGCGGAACGTATTTTCCAGCTGTTCGTCAGAAATGCAGAGCAAACTTTCCTGAGGAAACTGAACGCCTTGGTTCAGCACAAGCACATCAAGCCGACCATAGTGTTCGATTGTTCTGCGGACGACCTCTTGGCAGTGTGCTGGCTGACGGAGATCGACTTCAAGCAGCAAGCATCGCGCTCCATAGCTTTCAACCATTTGGCGGGTTGCCTCTGCATCTACACGCTCGTATAGATAGGCGATTGCAACGTCTGCTCCTTCCTTGGCAAATCCGATTGCAACAGCACGTCCGATGCCGCTGTCACCACCAGTAATAATCGCTACCTTGCCCGCCAGTTTGCCGCTGCCTTTGTAACCTGGATTATCGGAAATTGGCAGAGGGTGCATCAAATATTCAAGTCCTGGCTGCACATTCTGATGCTGCGGCGGGAAGGTAAGGGGGACTTGGCGACATTGCGTTTCGTAGCTGTAATAAGGAATCATCGGAATCATGGCAAGACATCCTCCTGTGACTTTGTAAACTTACAGGCAGGATATTCGCCTACGCTAAGATCGGTGCTTCACAAGTGATCTGCACTCGTCGTACGACGTTGTCTTTCCACTATACCACTTGATCATGGAAGCGGCGGGAACTGCCAAATAATAAACAAGCACAAGTCGGTTATGCTCATGGACCTGTCAGGAGGGAGATGGTATAATACGAGGTAGAACAACAGGTTGAGGTGGCTATTATGGCAACGGCAATTTCCTTTTTTGCAGGTGCTGGTGGACTCGATACAGGCATTCACCAGGCAGGCTTCGATATTAAACTATCACTTGAAATAGAACCTATCTTTTGTGAGACGCTTCGGGCAAACTATCCGGATATGAATGTGGTCGAAGGCGATATTTCGGACTATTCTCGGGAGCGCATCTATCGAGAGGCAGGCTTGGATGAGGGACAGGACATTGACCTTATGTTCGGCGGCAGTCCTTGTCAATCATTCAGCACGGCGGGTAAAAGGCAGGCATTTGAAGATCCGCGCGGTAATGCGATGTTGAAGTTCGCGCAGCTGGTGGAGGAGACACGCCCCAAGGTTTTTCTATTGGAAAATGTGCGCGGACTGCTGTCTGCTTCTTTGAAACACAGACCGCTCCGCCAGCGGGGAGAGGAGCATGCTCCGCTTGAGCCGGAGGAGATGCCCGGCAGTGCGCTCGCACATTTGCTCCAGCATTTCCATGAATACAATGTGACCTATGAACTGCTGAAAGCAGCTGATTACGGGGTTCCTCAGTCGAGGGAGCGGGTATTCTTTGTCGGCGTACGCAAGGACTTGAGTACAACATATGCGTTTCCCGCCAAGACACATGACGCTGAGGGCGGCGAAGGGCTGTTGAGATGGGTGACGCTTGGAGATGTCTTGCGCGACTTGAACGTAGAAGAGCACCATTACCCTCGGTATTCACCGGAGAGATTGTATTACATGCACATGATTCCGCAGGGTGGAGGCAACTGGCGAAGCTTGCCCGAAGAGTTCGTAGAACTGGCTATGGGCGGCGCCTATGAGTCGGGCGGAGGCAAGGTAGGCTTCTATCGGCGCCTATGGATCGATCGGCCAGCCCCAACGCTGCTGACCTCGCCCATTCAGAAGAGTACGAATCTCGGACACCCGTATGAGGATCGTCCGATAAGCATTGAGGAATACATTGCCCTGCAAGAATTCCCGAAGGAATATCATGTAGCAGGCACATTATCTCAGCAATATACGCAGATTGGAAATGCAGTTCCCGTCCGTCTTGCAAGAGTGCTGGGCAGTTCGATCATGCAGCTGCTTGAGCGCATTACAGAGATACAAGAAGCGAATCCAATGGAAGCAACAGCAAGCAGGTAACATGGGTTTCTTCTTATATGGCCTATAAGGACTTCAAGGTGCAGAGATCATTGCTGCACTTTTTTTGTGCATCTATACGTGTAGAAAAATAAGTAGATTCACCTCTCGTGGTTAGGACTTTAAGAGGTTTACATGATTCATCCAATAACCCATATAGGCTGATTGACATGCATATGATACAATAGGTGAAACCAATAATTAGGAGGTCTATTCATTTGATCGGACGTAGCGGAAATCCAACACTTAATGAAGAAACGTTTGCAAATCAGGGTAACTATGAAAATCAAGAACGAATGACGATCGGCGGTACCGTCAATAAATCGTTCATGGCACTGGCGCTGCTTGTTGGAGCGGCAGTCATATCGTGGACCATGTTCGCGAATGGATACAATATGAATCCATATTTAATAGGTGGAGTAATAGGCGGCGCGATTCTAGCACTTATTATCAGCTTTGTTCCGACAACGGCCCCGTTCCTTACGCCGATTTATGCGATAGCCAAGGGACTTTTCTTAGGTGCTATATCTGCAAGGTTCGAAGCATGGCAAGGAGGAATCACCCTTCAGGCAGTATTGCTGACAATGTGCGTATTCATGGGCATGCTGCTGGTGTACAGACTTGGGCTAATCAAGGCGACAGACGGATTCCGTAAAGGTGTCATTACGGCGACAGCAGGAGTTGCCCTTGTCTACTTGTTCAGCTTTATTTTGGGATTTTTCGGTATTACCATTCCTTATTTGCACGAGAGCTCGCTTATAGGCATTGGAATATCTGTCGTTATCATCATCATTGCAGCATTGAACTTCATTCTTGACTTTAATTTGATTGAAGAAGGTGCGGAACAGGGCGCTCCAAAGTATATGGAGTGGTATGGTGCATTCGGATTGCTCGTGACGCTTGTATGGCTGTACATTGAGATTATTCGTTTGCTTGCCAAGATCGCTAACCGAGATTAATAGGTCTGCTTGTATTTTTAAGCCATTCCTCTCTAGGGATGGCTTATTTCGTTTACTTCTGTAGAGATGAGTAGGCTGACATAAGCCGTTCACTCTTAGGCATATGGGAAGTGCTCTGCTCATTTATAGCTAATATAGGCTCCATTTTCGTTAAATTTATCCCTCGAGTAGAGGAATTCACCCTTGTAGTAGCATCCTGTATCCCTCTACAATGTAAGCAATTAGACCTAGTAGTTATCGAGCCTGCATCACCAGCCACGAGTAGTTCCGGTACTACCGCATATCCATTCTTATATTCACATCCAAATTTACTTTTTCCCGAATAGACATTCATCTTATCCTCATCACCGTATAGGGCATACCCAGTTTCGTAAGCGCTTTAATTAATCGAGTTCTCACTCCTTTCGAAAGCGCTTTAATTATTGCCAGACCACACTTTTACAACTTCTCGGTAGCATTCGCCTACATCATGATCATATTTCATTCCGCTTTTCATTCTGGCAAGGAGGTGATCGCTGCCACAATGACTTTGTAATATCCACCGTAACAATTCAAAAGAGGGTTATACCAACAACAGTCAACAAGATACAGCCTCATTTCGCTAACTCCAAGATACGCAGAAGCTTGAATGGTAGGATAGTGCCATTTTTTTAGGCTTGGACAAATTTGAACATGCGGGAGTGTTATGAGATGAAAAAAAGCTTGATGTTGTTAATGATTATCACCTTGATGGGCATGATGGCTTTGTCTGGTTGCGGCAGTAAAGATGCGGGGAAACCGGCTGAACCAGCGAAGGAGCAGGCAACAACGACAACACCGCAGGAGCCTGCGAAGCAAGAACCTGCTAAAGAGGAGAAGGTTGAAGAATTCTCCATGGTCATTCGTCACATCAACGTCCGTGACACTGCGAAAGCGACGCTGAAGCAGCTGGAGGATGTTGTAGCGAAGACAGAACAGGATGTTCCTGGCTTGAAGTTCAAGTTGGACGGGGTAGAGGATACAGTTAACCGCGACGTGAAGCTGAAGGCGGAGATGTCTGCCGGTACACAGCCTCCGATCTTCAACCTGTTCGGTGGCGATGACACGGTGAAGTACTCTAAGGCAGGACGTTTGCTTGATTTGACTGGGATTTTGGATGAACTGGGCTTGAAGGATGCATTCTTCAACTTAAGGGAATTTACAGTGGACGGTAAAATTTATGGCCTCCCTGAGGCTGGTTATATTGAAGGCTTCTTCTACAACCAAAAACTGTTCAAGGATGCGGGCGTAGAAGTGCCTAAGACATGGGATGAATTGATCAAAGTGTGTGAAGCCTTGAAAGCAAAAGGTATTACACCAATCGCGTTGGGCTCAGGCGCAGGGGATGGCTGGGCAGCCAACATGCTTGTGAACTCCCTGTTCGTCGGCTTGGGCGGGCCAGAGCTGCAAGAAGGCTTTGCATCCGGAAAGACAAAGTGGACAGATCCAGCAATCATCGAGACATTTAAGCGCATTCAAGATTTCAAAAATAAAGGCTATATTGACCCGAACGTACTTGGTCTCAAGTATCCGCAAGGTCAAGCGAATTTCTATACAGGCAAGGCTGCGATGCTGTTCGATGGCAGCTGGGCAGCGAATGCAATTACAGGAGATACTTCTACAGTGAAGGATGTAGCTGGATTCTTCCGCATGCCTGATGTTGGCGGACCTGGCGACGGCTTGATCAATGGCGGTTGGTCGAACGGATATGGCTTCTCCGCTACGCTGAAGGACAATGAGCTGAAGGCCGTTAAAGCATTCATTAAAAATCTATACACGATCGAGGAACAAAAACGCAGTCTCGTTGAATCCAGCCGTATTCCTGCAATGAAGGGTGTGAGCGGTGTCGAGGGTGGTACGGAATTAGTGAAGGCGCTCGGCGAATCGCAAGGCTCTGCAAAAGGTGCATTCCCGGCATTTGATGCGCTCGTACAGAAGAGTGTGAAGGTAACATTGGAGCAAACGGTACAAGAGGTTCTTGGCGGCAAGCTCACGCCTGAGAAGGCAGCTGAGCGTATGCAGCAAGCACAAGAAAAGGGCAATAAGGAAGGGAAATAATCTCGTCGTATTGCATAGTTGGGGGCCGCAGCAGCGCTGTGGTTCCCCTTTCTTATCAGGGTTGATGCGTACATGCTGGTTCGTTAGGCATTACAGCTCTGACCAGGAAGAAATAGCAGCTGATCAGGCAGTCTTCATCTATGAACGGACTCCAGCAGGTGTTTTCCTATCATTTTGTCCCGGTTATGGCCCCACGCTCACCGGATAATGGGAGATGTGAATCATGAACAAGATACTCCGGAATCGTGTCGCTTTCTTTCTGTTTGTAGTTCCGGCACTGGCACTTTACATTACGTTCTATTTAGTGCCTCTATTCAAGTCGCTTCAATATTCCGTAACGAGTTGGGACGGCATTACGGAGCCAGTCTTTAACGGATTCGATAACTTCGCCAAGGCATTGTCTGATGAGAAGTTTTGGATCGCGTTCAAGAACAATATTTATTTTGTGTCTTTCTCCGTATTCATTCAGGTACCCATTATTGTGTTCGTCTCCATATTGGTCAGTGGTGTAAGGCGGATGCTTGATTTCTACAAGCTGACTGTATTTATGCCGAGTATCCTCTCAACCGCTTCGATTGCGGTTATTTGGCAGTTCATTTATTCTCCCGATGCAGGTCTGCTCAATCAAATCTTGAAAGCAGTCGGCCTCGATACATGGACAAGATTGTGGCTGGGGGATGAGAATACCGCAATGCTGTCCGTACTCGTGACCAATGCTTGGCAATGGACAGGATTCTACATTGTCCTTGTGTTGGCGGGTATATTCGCGATTCCGAAGGAAATGTTGGAGGCTGGAGAAATAGATGGTGCGGTCGGCTGGCGCAAGGCATGGCTGCTAACCATTCCGCTCATTCGCCCAGTCATTGTAGTAACGATGCTGCTCTCCATCACGGGTGCCATGAAGGCGCTGGATATTGTACTCATCATGACTAACGGCGGGCCATTCGGCAGCTCTGAAGTTATGGCGACGTACATGTATCAGCAGGCATATGCGCTTGGCGACTTCGGTTATGCGAATGCCATTGCGATCATCATTACGGTATTTACCGCAATTCTCTCGCTCATTTACCATATCATTAACAAGAAGACGTCGAAGGAGGCGGAATACTAATGAGGGCTTATCGATCCAAGCGTATTCTGTCTCATGCCGTGCTTCTCATCTACGTAGTCATCGTTATTTTCCCTATATTGTTCGTTGTGCTCTCTTCCTTTAAGGACAATACAGAGATCTTCAATAATCCTTGGGGATTGCCAGCGAAGTTAAGCTGGGACAATTATGATAATGCCTTGTCGAGTGCACATATAGGCCGGTACTTCGTGAACAGCTTATACATTAGCGTGATCGCGACGACCGCGACCATACTTCTCTCTACAGCGATTGCTTATGCAGTTACACGGATGAGGTTCCCGTCTCTAAGCAAGCTCGTAATGGGGCTCCTGCTACTGTCGATCCTCATTCCACCCGCATCGCTGCTTATACCACTGTATATGATGATTAAGGACTTCGGCATCTACAACACGCCGTTCGCCCTGATGATTCCGTATGCGGCATTCGGCATCCCTTTAACGACGTTCGTCATCGCTGCCTTCCTCAAGTCGATTCCGACAGAGCTTGAAGAAGCAGGGGTTATGGATGGACTGTCCACTTACGGATTGCTGCGCCGTATCATTATCCCATTGACGATGCCAACTCTCGTCACGGTCTTTATTTTGAACTTCATCAGCCACTGGAACGAGTACATTATGGCGAACCTGTTCTTGTCCGATCAGGAGCTGCGTACGCTGCCGGTTGCAGTCGTATCCTTTGCCGACAAGTTCAATATGAACTACGGGGCGCTCACTGCAGCCATTACGATCAGCGTTGTGCCTGTCATTGTCATTTATGGTGTTCTGCAGAAGCAAATTATTGAAGGTGTGACAGCAGGAAGCGTTAAGGGGTAATCGATTTAGCAAATAGCTAGAATTAGGGAAAGGGCTGTCTTCTCGTCATAGAGGGCAGCCTTTGTCATGTTGGATAGAGGAAGTGGATTGCATGCGATTATGCTTGTTCGTTATCGTATATCAGTTTCAGTACCTTGAAAGGGATGCTTTGGGGAAGGAGGATGCCCTCTTCCCATACGCGAGAAGGCCTACCCATGAGAGCAGGCCTTTGTTCGACGGAGGATGATACGAGGGTGAATGGGCGTGATTAGATGATGGATAGAGAACCGCTTCTAATCAAGTTCAATGTGGGGGAACCTTCAGTAAGCACAAGCCTCTCTTCCGCATCACGCGCTTCTTGCTGGGGCTCGATAACGTATCGATAGTTTACGGCATGTTCAAGCAGATACGGCTCTTCTCCATTCACGTAATCGAGATAGCGTGCACGCAAATTCGCAGTCTGTTCCACATAGAGGACTTTGTACATCCGATTGTCCAGCTGCTTCGTCAGGAACACAAAGATTCCGATCGCTTCAGGGATAAGCTCCGCTGATTCAGGGGTAAATGGCAGTACTCGCGACCAATCCGCCATCTTCATCGCCTCCATTTCGTTTAAAATTATTCAATATGGTCAATATGGCGTGTAAACAAGACCGTCCGCAGATACCCTCAGGCCTAGCTCAGAATTGATAGCACAAATAGCTAAGCAGACCTGCATAATCTCGGTAGATGACCTTAGCCTCGCGTTCTGGTTCTCCGCTTCCTAGTGCGATCAGGATCGGAACGAAATGCTCCGGTGTAGGCACAGCAAGCTTCGCGTAGGGAGCGTCTTCGGCATAGTTGAATAGCGCTTCATAGTCTTTGCGTTCAATGTTGTCGATCAGCCAATCGTCGAATTCCAGCGCCCATGATTCTGTTACGTCACTATGCAGGCTTAGATTGTGAACGGTCACGCCGCTTCCGATAATGAGCACACCTTCATGCTGCAGCTCCCGAATGGCACGGCCAATCAAGAATTGTTCCTTAGCGCTCAGATTCGGGTTTACTGACAACTGTACGACAGGAGTGGAGGCGTTCGGATCGAACTGCTTGAGCAAGGACCATGTGCCATGGTCAAGCCCTCGCTCGGCATCCAGCTCACTCTGGATATCGTGTTGGCTCAATAGATTGTGGATGCGGAGAGCCAGCTCTTTATTTCCCTTAGCAGGATATTGTACGGCGAACATCTCATCCATCCACCACGGACCGAAGTCATGAATGGTGTGGTAGGTATCGTCCGTGTACGTTATTCGCGTGCTGGATTCCACTTCCCAATGTGCAGTGAATACGACGAAGGCAGTTGGCTTTACAGGCAGATCCTTGGCAAATTGAGCTAAAAATTGAGTATAGTCATTCTCCTGAATGGCGATGAGCGGCGATCCATGTGCAAGAAATAATACAGGCGCCGAAGTCGTTGTAGCGGTGGACATGATTCACACACCTTCCTTTTTTATATCTCTTAGCGTTAAATCACATAATCAGCAGGTCGGCTGACACGGGAGAGGAACTGCTTCGTCCGCTCGTGCTTCGCAGCTCTGAAGATTTCTTTCGGTGATCCTTCTTCCACGATCGAACCCTTATCGAAAAAGATCACTTTATCTGCAATTTCCTGCACAAACCCCATCTCATGAGACACGATAATCATCGTCCGTCCTTCCCTTGCAGCTGCCCGAATAACGGCAAGCACTTCGCCGACCATCTCCGGATCAAGTGCGGAAGTCGGCTCATCGAGCAGAATTACCTTCGGTTGAAGGGCGAGTGCCCGGGCAATGCCCACACGCTGCTGCTGACCGCCTGATAGCTCGCGAGGGTAGTAGTCTTTCCGATCTTGAAGTCCGACTCGATCTAAGTAGCTGCTTGCGATGTCATGGGCTTGCTGTGTCTTCATTCCTTGTACCGTCACGAGACCTTCCATAACATTTTCAAGAGCTGTCTTGTACTTCAGTAAATGGAACTGCTGAAATACCATTGCGGTATTGCGGCGCAAGTACAGAATGTCGCGCTTCGTCGCCTTGGACATATTAAGCTCGTAGTCGCCCAGTGCAATTGAGCCCGCTTGCGGTGTCTCCAGGAAGTTCAGGCAGCGAAGCAGTGTAGACTTGCCTGAGCCCGAAGGGCCGATGATGGCGACAACCTGACCTTCCTCAACCGTCAGATCCACATGGTGCAGCACGACATGTTTACCGAATGTTTTGTGTAAGCCCTGGATTCGGATCATCGGCTGCCACCCTCCTCTCGTTGACCTTCAGCCGCTTTTCCCAACGCGCAATTAGGCGCTCTATCATAATTGTCACGAGCCAGTAAATGATCGCAAGCGACACATACACTTCGAAGAAGCGGAAATTGCGGGAAGCCATCAGCTTGCCTGCGGCTGTCATCTCCACAACCGAGCATACAAAGGCAAGTGAAGTGCCCTTAATCAACCCGATTAGAGAATTGCCGAGGGTTGGCAGTGCAACGACGAGCGCTTCGGGCAAAATGATGCGGCGCAGAACCTGCATTGTCGTCATTCCCATAGAATATCCGGCTTCAATGCCACCCTTATCGACAGATTGGATAGCAGCCCGAATACTCTCTGAGTTGTAGGCTCCTTCATTCAAGGCAAAGGTGATGAGCACGAAGATCATCGGCGGAATATGGTTCGTATTGTAGTCCGTCCCGTAATAATAATTGATATACTGCATAGCCATCGGAACCGCATAGAAGGCCAGATAGAGCTGAACGATAATCGGTGTCCCTCTCATGAAGGAGACATAGAATGCCGACAGAGAGCGGAGCACGGGAATTTGCTTAATCTTGATTAGTGCCGTCGCAAGGCCGATCAGCAGGCTAAGAAGCATGGATGCAAAGGCAATTCCTAGCGTGATCGGCAAGTACGCAAGCAGTTCAGGAATTTGACTGAACACGAGTTCTACATCAAATAAATTGGGCATGCACATCACTTCTTTATGGATATTTGGAATGGAGCAGGCTTGATTATCTCGTATAGTCGGCTCCTAAATATTGAATGGACAGTTCCTTCAGCTTGCCATTGTCCAGCAGTGTGCGCAGCGCACCATCGAATGCATCGCGAATGGCAGGGCCGTCGCCTGTTTTGCTGAATATGAAATAGGCTTTCGGGTTTTGAATCTTTTCGATTTCTTCCTTAGGGAGCTCTACTGTATCAAGCGCAATGCCGTATTCCTTCTCAATGTCTCTCAGCATGACTTTTTCAGCAAAGGTGAAATCGGCTGCTCCATTGGAAATGTCTTGATAGGTTTTGATCTGATCTTGTTCGGTGTAAGCAGGCTTAATCTCTTTGTCCGGATGCTCCTTGTTGAATTGTTCGACGAACAGCTGCTCGAATCCACCACCAGGACTGATTGGGATCGTTTTTCCTGAAAGATCATGAATGGATGCAATGTCCGTACGGCCTTTCTTCACCACTACCACGGTGCGATTGAAGTAGTAGTATTCGTTGCCAAATAGATATTTTTCTTCGCGTTCCGGCTTCTTGGTGATGTTATTGGCGCCAATTTGATATCGTCCAGAGTCGATGCCAGCGAATATGCTTGGGAACTCGGTCTTCTCAAACTGAATGTCATATTGCGGGAGCAGCTTGTCAATTTCCTTCAAGACAGCAATGTCGTAGCCATCGAGGTTGTTGTTCGGATCCACATATACATAAGGCTTCGGTCCGCCGCTCGTGCCGACTAGCAAGGTCTTGACCTTCTGCTCGCCGGTAGATGATGCTTGATCGGCTGCCTTGCTGCATCCTGTGGCGATTACGGTGAGTGCCACTGCAGCTGTTACGGTCAATGCCCAGAGTATTCTTTTCTTCTTGTTCATATTCGGCGTTCCTCCCTCGACTTCTATATCCGAGTAATCCTATACGGTTATTTGTTTGCCATCATACGGGATAACGTGGTGTAAATATAGTAAAAATCGGAACAGCGCTAAATTTGTTGATAAGAACAGCTACTTCAGCTGTGAGAGATCCAGAGGAAGAGAGGGTCGAAGAGGATTGACAGCAAACAGAAGATTTGATTTTAATATAATTAATCCGATAGGATAAATATAATTAATGTGGGGGTGATCATGTCATGAATGCACAGCCTGACAACTTGGGATATTTCCCTCATCAGCCATCCTTTGAACGGAAGCAGATGAACTACTTCGACAATCGGCTGTCGGCTTATCCCAAGCCGATGGGGATTCAGTATTATACGTTTTCCTTGGATGAAGCAAGCAGCCATCCGATGATGATACTGCCTGATGGGAGTATTGATATTATGATTTGCTGTGATCAGGATCGCCCAAGCGCTAACGTATGCGGAACGGTGACTTCAGGCAAGCAAGGCGGGTTCCGCCAAGGGAACTGTGATGTGTTTGCGATTCGCTTCTTTCCCGGCTATGGCAGGCATGTGCTTCGCTATCCCGCCCATGAGTTCACTGATCGCGAGATCCCACTAGCTGATGTGATCCGCAATTCCTCCATACTGCTGGAGCAAATTGCAACAGCGAACAATATGCCGGCAAGAATCGCGATATTCGAATCGTTCTATCGCCAGCTTATCCAAGAAGAGGACGAGACACCGCCTTGGCTGAAGCATGTAACGGAGCAAATCATTAGCAGCAGCGGATCGCGAAGTATGTCCGATTTATCGCAGCATACAGGGTATTCGTCACGATATATTGCGAAGGTATTCCATGAATATGTAGGGATGTCCCCGAAGCTGTTCAGCCGTATCGTGCGCTTTCAACATGTATTGGACGCCCTGCTGCGTTCGGATTATGAGGGGGTAATGGAGGAGATGATGGAGCTGGGATATTACGACCAGAATCATTTCATTAAGGAGTTCAAGGAATTCAGTACGTTTACGCCTAAAAAGTACATGGAACAGCTATGAATTCATCCGCCGCATCAATCACCCGATAGTTCAAGTAGCAATAAGCCAAGACGGAAGATTAGATATTCTGTTCTTCTTGCACGGAAGATGGACATATAAAAAGCCCCTCTAACTCGTTGAAGGAGTAGGAGGGGCATAACATCTATATTACTTTTTCAATAATAAATAGACGAAGTATGGTGCACCAATCAGTGCGACGACGATGCCGACCGGAATGCCATCAGGTTCCAACACGTTGCGTCCAATCGTATCCGCCACCAGCAGCATCCAGCCGCCTAGCAGTATCGCTACCGGAAGGAAGAGCTGGTGCCTTGGGCCGACCAATGCTCTGGCAATATGCGGCGCCATCAATCCAATGAAGGCGATTCCGCCAGTCACGGAGACGGCTGCGGCAGCTAGTGCAACGGCAGCAATCAGCAATGTCAGTCGTTCCTTCTCGATGGATACGCCTACCCCGATTGCGACAGGCTCATTGAGTGCCAGTAGATTCAGACGATTCGCTTTATATAAGGTATAGGGGATCAATACAACCAGCCAAGGCAGTATCGCCCAGATAAATGGCCAATCTGTTCCCCATACATTCCCCGCAAGCCACTTCGAGATGAAATCAACCTTGGCCCTTTCCGAAGAGGAGATAAGCACGATCATCGTTCCTGATAATGCCATGGAGAAACCGACACCAGTCAGCACCAGCCGTACAGGCTGCAGCCCTGATGTCCGTTGATACGAAAATAGATAGATAAGAGCTGCTGTAAGCACAGCCCCGATAAAGGCGACAAGAGGCAGCATATATGCGAATGAGCCCATGTCTATGGGAACGAACAGGAAGAACACCGAAATAGATACACCGGCCCCAGCATTAATACCAAGTATTCCGGGATCGGCGAGATCATTGCGTGTTACGCCCTGCAGGATGGCTCCTGATAAAGCCAGAGCCATGCCGGATAGGAGTGTAATCAGGATGCGCGGCATTCGGATAGAATACAGCACGAAGTCCTCCTTGAACGTCCCCTGCCCAAGCAGGGTAGGGAGCAACCGATCATAGGATAATGATGAGTATCCGAGACCCATTCCGACGATGACAGTTAGCAGAATAAGCCCGAGCAGCAATACGAGAATAAGCCGCTGCTTTCTCAACAGAGAGGGTAAGATCATGAGAATGCTTTGCCTCCTTTATGTACAATGAACAGGAAGAAGGGCAGACCCAGCATGGCAACGATGGCTGCTACAGGTGTCTCGTATGGGCTATTGATTGTTCGTCCAAGCGTATCGGCAAGCAGCATGAAAGTAGCGCCCGTAAAGATGGACATTGGCAATATAAATCGATAATCCGTGCCGACCATAGCTCGTACAATATGAGGAATCATGAGTCCGATAAAGGCCATAT
Source organism: Paenibacillus sp. NAIST15-1 (assembly GCF_001894745.1). Classification (GTDB taxonomy): domain Bacteria; phylum Bacillota; class Bacilli; order Paenibacillales; family Paenibacillaceae; genus Paenibacillus_B; species Paenibacillus_B suaedae. Next base: position 439,090 of record NZ_BBYF01000004.1, on the reverse strand, counting down.
TGCCAACAAGTGCTACAGATGCGCCGGCAAGCAGAACGATGACGATAAATAGGATGATCTTCACCATGAGTGTTTTCTGACCTAAACCCACAGCGACCTCTTCATTCAGGCTTAGGATGGTCAGCTGCCTGGAGAAGCCAATTGCAATCAAGATACCAACGAGGACCACGGGAACGATAATTTGAAGCTGACTCCAATTGGTACCGATAAGGCCACCTGCAGTCCATAAGGAAATTTCCCGAGATATCTTAAAATAAAGCCCTGTCCCTTCCGCTACCGCGATGAGGAAAGCGGTGACGGCAGCGCCAGCTAGAACGATACGAAGCGGGGAGAAGCCTCCCCTCTTCATTGCACCGATGCCGAATACGATAAATGCACCAACCGCTGCACCAATGAAGCAAGCAATCGTAATCGCATAATAGTTGGCGCCAGGAATCAATGCCAGTGTAATGGCCAGCGCTGCATTGGCGCCGGCAGTAAGCCCGAGCAGGCCAGGATCAGCAAGCGGGTTGCGTGTCATGCCCTGCATGATCGCACCTGCTACAGCTAGGGCGGCACCGACGACCATCGCGCCTATTTCGCGTGGAAGACGGATATCTCGTAAAACGGAAATGTTGTCACTTGTAGCATTCGACGTAAGGGCAAGCCACACATCGCGCAGCGAAGTGTCAGCGGCGCCGAATACCATTGCCACGACGAACATTCCTGCACATAAGAGGATTCCGACAATTAACTTGCCTATAAACGGAATCGTACGTTGATTCGAGTTCACCATGCATAATGTCCCTTTCTCATAATGGTGCTTAGAATACAGGAAAAGGAATTCTTAAATTTAAGAATTCCTTCTCCAGACGTTACTTGCTTGCCGCGAAATCTTTACTGAATGTCTCCAATTGGAAGTCCAATGTGAGCGGGTCATTGAAATAGAATTCATTCATATTAACCTCGAACACGCGATTGTTCTTCACGGCAGGGATATTTTTATACGATTCCGTTTCTTGGAATGAATTGTCACCAGCTTTGTTCTTACTGAGAATGACATAGTCGCCTGCGAATTGCGTAAGAACCTCAGTAGAGAGTGCGAAGTAGCCAGGTCCCAACGCTTTTTCTTTGACTTTCTCCGGCATGTTCAGCTTCATCTCTTGGTACAGAATTTCCGTTCCACGGCCCCAGTTGTTGCCGTACACATACAATTGCTTATTGAAGTTCTCGATAACCGAGACAGTTGCATTTTCACCGATTTTGGCTTTAATGTCTTTGCCAGCTTGTTCAGCACGCTTTTTGAAGTCGTCGATCCAAGCCTTCGCTTCAGCTTCTTTGTTCAAAAGCTTGCCGATCTCCAGATGCTGTGTTAAATAATCGACCTTGCCATAAGTGAATGTAACGGTAGGGGCAATTTGGTTCAGCTTGTCAATATTTTTAATGCCTGACAAACCAATGATCAGATCCGGATTCAGTTCAATAATTTTCTCCAGGTTCTCATCAGACACTTCAGCAACATCTTTCAATTTCGATTCAAAGCGAGGGTTCTGCTTCGCCCATGTATCTACACCGACTAGATTCACGTTCAGTGCCATGACATTCCCTGCGAAGGAAGATAATACGACAACACGCTTCGGATCAGCAGGGACCTTTACTGGCCCATTTTCTGACTGATATGTAATCGTGTCGGATTTGCTTTCTTTGTTCTCCGCTGCATCTTTCTTCGGCTCGGCAGCAGGGCTTGTGCAGGCGCTAATTGCGAGCACGAATATGAGCATAAAGGGGATGAACCACTTCTTCATGATGCTGTTGCTCCTTTAATTAAGTTATATGTGATACACATCGGCTTGTTCGTTCGAGGATCCCGTCCGATTTCAGCATCGATTTGAAACACCTTTTTCAGTACGTCTGAGGTCATAACCTCTTCGCAGTCGCCAGCCTTGACGATTTCGCCATTCTTCATTGCGATGATGTAGTCGGCGAATCGAGCGGCCTGGTTCAGATCATGGAGAACCATGACAATGGTACGCTCCTGCTCTTCATTTAGGCGCTGCAGCAGCTCTAATACTTCAAGCTGATGAGCCATGTCCAAATACGTTGTCGGTTCATCGAGGAAGATGATCTCCGTCTCTTGGGCGAGGGCCATTGCAATCCAGACGCGCTGGCGCTGGCCGCCGGAGAGGGCGTCTACAGGGCGATATTTGAAATCAATCGTCCCGGTCACTTCCAATGCCCAGTCGATGACTTCGATATCCTTCTTCGTTAAGCGTCCGAAGCCGCGCTGATAAGGGAATCGGCCATAGGAGACAAGCTCGCCAACCGTTAACCCGCTAGCACTTTCCGGGGTTTGAGGCAGAATGGCCATTTTCTTCGCCAGCAGTTTCGTATTTTCTCTGGCAATGTTCTCACCATCGAGGATGACATTACCGGATTGGTGGGGAATAATGCGAGTAATTGCTTTGAGCAGTGTAGATTTACCGCAGCCATTGGAGCCAATGATCGTTGTGATCTTTTTATCGGGAATAGGTACACTTAGATTTTTGACAATTAAGCGTTCACCGTAACCAATGCTTAAATCATCTGTATATAGGCGAGCCATGCTTCAACCTCCATTTATTTATGGAAAAGAACGAGCGTTATCGACATTAATTGATAATGATTATCAAGATCATTTCTTTCCATAATATAAATTCCTGCATATCGGTTGTCAATAGTAATTTTTGTTGTAAAAGGGTGATGAATCGGATATCATTGATAATGATAATCAATACCAACGAGTTTCTGAGGAGTGAAAGGGAAATGGATCAGGAACAATTATTTGATGTGACGGTCATTGGAGGAGGCCCAGCAGGGCTGTACTCTGCTTTTTATAGTGGACTACGTGAAATGAAAACAAAGCTGATCGAGTATCAGCCACAGCTTGGCGGCAAGGTGCATGTATATCCAGAGAAAATGATCTGGGATGTCGGCGGACTAACACCTCTTACAGGAGCACAGTTAATTAAGCAAATGGTGGCGCAGGGTTTGACATTCGACCCAGAGGTTGTACTTAATGAGAAGGTCGAATCGATTGCTCGCAATGAGGATGGCATCTTCGTACTGGAAGCAACCTCCGGACAGAAGCATTACTCCAAGGCGGTCATCGTGGCAGTCGGCGGCGGAATTTTGAACCCAACCAAGCTTGATATTGAGGGTGCGGAGCGCTTCGAAGTAGCGAATTTGAATTATACGGTGAAATCACTCAGGAAGTTTAAGGATAAGGTTGTGGTCATTTCAGGCGGCGGAAACTCTGCCATTGACTGGGCGAACGAGCTGGAGCCGGTTGCGAAGAAAGTGTATTTGACGTACCGGAAGGGTAAGGAGTCTTTGTCGGGTCACGAGGCAACGATTACGCAGCTGATGAACAGCTCTATTGAGTGCTTCTTCAATACTTCCATTACGAAGCTGATTGCAGCAGACAACCATGAGACAATTGAGCGAGTTGAACTGACGAATCAAACGACAGGCGAGAAGGAAGTATTGTCGATTGACGAAGTGATTATCAACCACGGCTATGAGCGGGATTCGAGCCTCATCGGCAACAGTGCATTGAAGATTGAGCAGGTAGAGGACTTCTATGTGGCTGGCAATGCCAGCAGTGAGTCTTCGATTCCGGGGCTGTACGCAGCAGGGGATATTTTGCATCATGACGGGAAGCTGCACTTAATTGCAGGCGCCTTCCAAGATGCGGCCAATGCGGTGAATAAGGCGAAGCAATTCATTCAGCCGGATGCAAATGGCTGGGGAATGGTATCTTCCCACAACGATGTGTTCAAGGAACGCAACCGTGAGCTTGTGAAGCAGATGATGAATTCATAATAATAACGAAGGGACGCACCAAGGCTTGTTGCTGCAAGCTAAGGGGCGTCTCTTTTTGTTTGCCTGAATCCATCGAAGTATCACGGGAAAAAGCCGATTGGGTGACTAAGAGCGCGGGATATCTATTGTGCTACGGACCTATTCTAAGGAGTGTGTTTGATGATGCCACCATTGAGCCTATTTGATTGGGGTTGACGGATAAATGTCATAGGCGTACAATCAGTTAAAATTTCAGGGGGCGATGGCATGTTGGAATCATGGAGCACAGCGGATGACTTGGTAAATAACCCTTATTTTCAACGGGAGGAGGTGCCGTTCAATCTGCTGTACCGCATTTGCGAGTTGGATGGGGCAACTTGTCTCAAGTCGAAGGCTGGCACCTTGATATTTGCACAGTCTCCTGGACATAATGGGTGGCTTTGGATGTTGAAGGAGATAACGGATTCGGAACGTGATGAGCGCTTGAGAGAGCTTGCGGAAGTGCTTGAATCGCATGAATTGCCTGGCATTACGGGATTGCCGAACACAGTGGAACGATTCGCCAATCTGTATGCGAATGCAAAACAGCTGCACTATGACACCCACATGGGGATGGAATCGTATTGCTGTCCGAAAGTGCTCAAGCCACAGCATGTAGGCGGAACAATGGAAAAGGCCTTGGTAAATCGTACGGGTATCGTGGCTTCGTTTTTGGCAGGATTCTCGGAAAGTGCATATGGAGTAACCGTCACGCCTGAGAGCCAATTGTCGGCGGCTGAAGGATTGATTGGTCAAGGGAATCTATATTTCTGGATGGTCGATGGTCGGCCGGCATCGATGGCAAATATTGCGCACCGATCGCCACGCCATGGACGGATTAATGCGGTTATACGCCGCCTGCATCACGGAAACAGGGCTATGCGAGTGCCCTTGTAGCGGAGGTATGTGAGCTGCTGCATAGAGAGTCCCTGCTGCCGATGTTGTATGCGGACTTGACTAATCCCGACTCCAATAATGTATACCAGCAAATTGGGTTTGTGGACAGCGGCAAAGTGACAGACATTAGATTTAATAGAGGGTAAGCACAACAGGGGCAATCATTAATGCATTTATGATGCACCGAAGAACCGAAGCATTGAAGCTATCAGGCAAGCGTGCCTATAATACATAAGAAGGGAAGCCTTCGGCAGTTCAATCTGATCCGAAGGCTTCTTATTGTTTGCGTAAAGCATACAGTTAGTTGATTAGTCGAGCGCTTGTACCAAGCTTGCACCGAATTGTGCGGCGCCATCCGGGCCGTCGGCGGTAATAATATCATCATGGACGACCACATGCTGTGCGATATACGTGACATTGTTCGCTTTCAATTGGTCAATTTGGATATCAAGTGGATAACATGTCGCTTCTCTGTCTGTAAGCAGTCCAGTACGGGCAACCGTAACAGCGCCTGCGCAAATGCCGGATACAAGCACGCGTTCTTGATGTGCCTGCTTCAAGTATTGCTGAAGCTCCTTGTTATCCCACAGATAATCATTCGTGCCAGAACCGCCGATAACGGCTACGACGTCATAGTCAGCAGCGGACACATCGGAGAAAATGACTTCTGCCGTGGCTTTGCCTTGGAAGTCGCCTGTGATCTCGCCGGTTGTGGTGCTGGCAATGGTTACGTTCACTCCTGCCTGCTCCAAGGCAGCTTTTGGCTGGAACAGCTCATCTTCATTAAATCGTTCAGGTGGTATAATAAATAAAGCTTTTTTATTCATAAAATATGGCCTCCTATTCGTGGTACACAGTTAAGTTGGTGTCAGATCCGTGCTGCAGCACGTACTGAATCACTTCTGAATATAAAGTGAATCTTGATGTTGCGATCATCGCTGTAAGATGTGTCTTATTGTACCGACGCTCTCCCATCCTGTGAAGAATGCACTTTTTTGTGCGGAGGTTACCTATAGGTTACTTATTGAAGAAATAAGGAGTTAAGAATCGATGTCTGATACATTGCGAGAAGAAATAAAAAAGAAAATCGTGAACGGTGACTTTAACTGTGAAAAGGAATTGACACTATCCATTATCAGTGGAAAGTGGAAGGTCGTCATTCTCTGGCACTTGGGCGTCGAAGGCCCTCATCGCTTCAGTGATCTCCAGCGTTTGTTCCCGAAGGTATCTCATAAAATACTGACCAACCAACTGCGCGAGCTGATGGAGGATGGAATTGTGCATCGGGAGGTGTATCCTGAGGTGCCGCCCAAGGTTGAGTATTCCATGACGGAGCTTGGCATGACGCTGCTGCCTCTCGTGGAAATGATGTATGAGTGGGGAAAAATGCGAATGGATCAAATCAAGCAGGAACTGGGGATCGAAGGCGAAGGCTGTGCATCTCATCCATGCAAGGAACAACGTGGCTGAGCAGGATAGCGGTCTTGTCGCCGTGAGGCAGTAAGTGTGATCTAGATCACGTTGATTTTTCTACATGGATTCTTTACAATAGGTGGAAATCAAGATGAGAAGGAGTGGGAGTATGAATTGGAAGCCGAAGACGAACCGTTCATTCGATATTTCATTTTCATATTTTTTCATTCCATAAGAACACTAAGGCATTCGCTGCTTTAGTGTTTTTTTATTTTGCCAATTTCTACGGAGGTGTGGGGATGACGAGATACAAGCGAGTCATGATTAAACTTAGCGGCGGTGCTGTTGCAGGAAGCAGTGAATTCGGCTTTGCTCCTGACAGACTAGAGCATATTGCTAGTGAAGTGATGTCCGTCGTGGAGCTGGGTGTTGAGGTGTCGATCGTCATTGGGGGAGGAAATATATTTCGTGGAAATATGGCGGAAAGTTGGGGGATTGAGCGCGCAGAGGCCGATAATATCGGGACACTGGCGACCGTCATCAACAGTCTTATGCTGCGAGGCGTTCTGAAGGCGAAGACCGATAAGGAGGTGCGCGTCATGACCGCCGTGCCGGTTACTTCTGTTGCAGAGCCGTATATTCGCTTGCGAGCGATTCACCATTTGGAGAAGGGGTATATCGTCATATTTGCCGGGGGCAACGGCCAGCCTTATGTCACCACCGATTATCCCTCTGTGCAGCGGGCAATTGAGGTGAATTGCGACGCTCTGCTCGTGGCGAAGCAAGGCGTTGACGGTGTGCTTGAGGCGGATCCGAGAACGAACAAGGATGCGAGAAAGTTCGCCTCTCTCCATTACAACGATGTGATCCAGCATAATTTGAGGGTGATGGATCAATCCGCATTTATTTTGGCGAGGGACTTCCGTCTGCCTATCCATGTGTTCAACTTCGATCGGCCGGGGACGATGCGTGACATATGTGAAGGGCAAAATAATGGCACATTAATTAGCGAAGAATCAATTCTACAGTTTGATTAATACAGAAGAGGATCCACAAGCGTGGAGTAAAAGAGATCTGCGTTTTGGTTTATCATGACTACACTATATTTTAAAAAGCTAGATGATACCACAGTTGATAAGGTGAATGATGCCTACATAGTTGTTTTGTAAGGATAAGATTGGCCTATGAAAGTAGAAAAGGTATAGCCAGGGATCGGCTATGCCTATTTTTGTTGGCTTATTACTTCCGCGATTTCCTCGCAATATTTCTGAATATTTCGAAAGGAAAGACGTTACCAGCACTACTTAATTTTTAGAGCAGCACCTACTGCGTAACAAAACCATCCATTAGCTTGTCCATGAGCCGACGAAATGAATGTTGGGCATTCCAAGCAGGACTTGTGAACTTCAGTGGGAAAATATAGACTTTATTTGATTGAAGTGGAGTTTAAAGCAGAAAAACTATGTGTGAATAAACAATACTCATTTGGGTCAGAAGAAACTGCAACGAACTTATCGATACGCTGGGCTGCAAACAACAAGAAGAAGGAGAGTATCATGGAACACATCATTAGAGATGGCTACAAATTAGCGATTATAGAGCAAGGAGCGAAAGAAAACGCACCTATATTTGTAATCGGCAGCGCAATTTATTATCCAAGATTGTTTGAGCATGACGTTTTTTCTAATCTGCATCTCGTTTTTATCGATCATCGAGGTTTTGCGAAGTCTGCAAATGATAATGCACCGTATTCACTTGATAATATTGTAGAAGATATTGAAGCGATGCGTGTGAAATTGAACCTCCCCAAAATCATCCTGTTAGGGCATTCCGGACACGGATTTATGGCTATGGCTTACACAAATAAATATCCCGAGCGGGTATCGGCAGTGATACTGGCTAATCTTGCGCCAACGAATTCGAAGGAGCGGCAGGAGGGGAGCATTTCCTATTTTGAACAAACAGCTGATGAGGCGAGAAAGCAGTATTTCTACACGGAAATCGCCAAGCTGGAAAATGATATTAAACAGAATCCGAAGCACCGATTCAGCCATATGAATATTCGTATGCAAGCGCACAGCTTTTATCATTACGAATTTAATGGCGCGTATTTGTGGGATGGAGTGGTAAACAATATGCCGGCTCTGGATCATCTGTGGGGAGTAGAGTTTGCTGTATTCGACACACAATCCGCCCTGCACCATCTTAAAGTCCCCTGTCTGCTCATGTTAGGCGCGTATGATTATTTAGTTTCTCCAATCTCGCTCTGGGATGCCTATCTAGAAAAAATGCCGTCGATCAAAAGGGTCGTTTTCGAAAAGAGCGGGCACAATCCGATGCTGGAGGAACCGGAGAAATTTGCGGATTCGCTTCGGTCTTTCATTGCCGGTTTGTAGACCACTGCGGCTGTGGAACGCAAGATGTCTTCTTACACACTAAGGATTGATGAAGCTTGGAGAGACTACATTTTTATCAGCAATGGAAAGCCCTCAATTGTTGCTAGAATCAATGAGTTTGGGAATCTTGTGAACATCAGCCTGGATCCATTGAGAAAATAAAGATTCAGTAGTTGTTACGAATGGGACAGTTATGCCACCATCATTTCACGACCGTAGGAGGGCGCCGCAACTGGCGCCCTTACGTAAAGTAATGGATCGGTATACGCAATAAATAAATTAAGAAGGGAATTCGTGCAGCGTGATTCGATACAGCTTTATTTCTTTCTCCTTACCGGGATCCACACCTCGCAAATTGACTCAACTCTTTGATCATCCACCCAGTAATATTTTTCAATACAAGGACCCTCTACCTGCTCGAAATTCGTGGAAGGGAACCACTCGGAATAGATCCGTCGCCATACATTCTGAATTTCCTGACCGGAGTCCGGCTCGTCCGTTAACGTTTCCCTACTTTCAAATACGGCGTAAGTGATAGCCGGGATATGCAATACATCAAATTCAGAAGGGACTTCTTGTCCCTCGGGAAGGTCATAACCCATCAGATAGCGCTTCGTTCCATCCTCTTCAAAATCATAAAAATAGCCATAGAGCAGATTGTGCGCAGGTTGACCCAATATCTCGTTTATTCGATCATGCGTGCCATCATTCCAAATTCGTCGAACGAATTCAGGAATTTCTTTGTAGGGATCGTTATAGATGGTGATACTTTTCCCAATGACCGTAGATTCGACTTCTTCCATCATGCGATAGTTCAAAGCAGACTCCCCTTTGATTTGAATGTGAAAGGAGATTGGAGCGAAGGACTTCAGCTTCACATCCATTGAAAGTGATATCGGGATGACAATGCCGATCGGGCAATAGCATCGATATCAAGCTCGGATTGCAGATGCTCCTCCATATAATCAATTGCGTTGAGCAGCATGATGAGTGCCTCCATTTTCCCTCGTATCCTTTCCTGCATTCAGTGTATCGTTGCGGCACATGTATGTCCTGTCTTTGTGTGCGCGGGAATGTCAGGCTTCTCTTAGTAGTACATTTTAGCGCTAATTATACCTGTTGGCATTCGCCATGCTCTATGAAAACAATTGCTTATTGCCTATAACGGGAAAGACTCTTGTTATATTTCAGAAGTTCTGGGACAATAATAATCAGATTATAAGAGGAAGTTCAAAAAGTCCACTTTTGATCACGGAGTAAATCTGGAAGTTAATTGACATCGAATCTTGCATTCACTCTCGAAGTCCGCTGCTCATGTAGTCTTGCCTACACTGCGCTGCTCCTTCTTCGAGTTCTTGCAATCTTCTCGGTGCTGAAAACCGACCTTTTTGAACTATTTTAAAAGCACTTATAAGCAAGTAAGACAGAATTTTGACGTGTTGAAAAGAGGGCACTAGATGAATAAGCAATCCATCTATGGATTAACATTGGATCAGTTGGCCGCTTGGTTAGAGGAGCGGGGGCATAAGAAGTCACGAGCATCCCAAGTGTGGGATTATCTATATCGTAAGCGGGTCAAGGACTTCGCTGATATGACAGAAGTAAATGAAGCCAGCGTAGCACTGCTGTCCGAACACTTCGTTATTCATACGCTTAACGAGCATGTGAAGCAGCAATCGGCTGACGGCACAATCAAGTTCTTGTTCAAGCTCCAGGACGGCAACTTGATTGAGACCGTGTTGATGAGACACAAATTCGGGCTGTCGGTATGTGTGACGACTCAGGTTGGCTGCAACATCGGCTGCAGCTTCTGTGCGAGCGGATTGCTGGCGAAAAGCCGTGACTTGTCCAGTGGCGAGATTGTGGAGCAGATTATGAAGGTTCAGCACCATTTGGATGCAGTGGGTGAGGGTGATCTGGTCAGCCATATCGTCGTAATGGGTATCGGAGAGCCATTCGATAACTTCGAGAATATCGTTGACTTCTTGCGGGTTGTTACCGACCACAAAGGTCTGGCAATTGGAGCGAGACGAATTACGGTATCGACAAGCGGATTGGCGAATAAGATTAGAGACTTCGCAGATATTAATCTGCGGGTGAACTTGGCCCTGTCCTTGCATGCGCCGAATGATGAGCTTCGCACGCGCATTATGAAGATTAACCGTGCCATTCCGATTGCGAAGGTGATGGAGGCGATTCGGTACTTCATCAACACGACAAACCAACGGGTGACGCTGGAATATATTTTGCTGAAGGATGTCAATGATCAGCAGGAGCACGCGCTTGAGTTGGTGCAGCTGATTCAAGAATGGAAGATGCAGGACGAGGTCAATGTGAACTTGATTCCGTACAATCCAGTTGATGAGCACAGCCAGTATCAGCGCAGCGAGCAGGAGTCGATTCGTGGCTTTTATGATGTCATGAAGAAAAATGACATTAGCTGCAGTGTACGGTTGGAGCATGGTACAGACATTGATGCAGCTTGTGGCCAGCTTCGCAGCAAGCAGATTAAGAAAGAAAGCGGTGCTGGTGCCGATCAGGCAGCTATGAGCTAAATAACATTTTGTAGTCAACAAAAGGCGTCCCTACCAATGGGTAGGGCGCTTTTTTTCGTGCTGTCTATGAGAAAGTTCTTTGTCCGCCCTACTAAATTTTGCTACAATAAAACCACGTATTCTTATCGCAATTACATAGAAATAGTTTATATGGTGCTGTGCATGCGCAGCTTAATAGGGAAGTCGATGCAAGTTCGACGCGGTCCCGCCACTGTAACGCAGAGCTGACAATCAAGGCTTTTATCCACTGTTAACTGAGTTAACGGGAAGGTGGATTGTCGAGCGATGATGCGAAGCCAGGAGACCTGCCATATAAGTGCTCTATATTTCTCACGAGGATGGGAGGGGGATGTTTATTCGTGCTGCTAGTAGGAGATTACTAGTGTATTTGGCTGCACCGAAGTGGTTACCTAACATCTTTCTAACAAGGGAAGATGTTTTTTTATTGCCTTCATATCGACATATTAAGGAGATCAGACATTGAAGATGATTACGAACAGAATGTTGAAGAAGAGCTTGTCTGCATTACTAAGTATCGTGTTGTTGTTATCTCTTGTACAGCCACAAGTCATAAGAGCGGCTAGTGGGCAGGGCAATACACAGTTAAATAACATGATTGAACAAACGGTTCAATATTATAAGGACTATTATAAGGATGTTTCTAATCAAGATGCTGTGAGTGATTCATGGTGGGAGCTTGTTGCTCTGTGGAGCGCGGGTCAAGATTTGCATGATGGGACTTGGAGATTACCTACATGGGAAACGAAAGAGCCAAGACTCCGGCCAAATGCAGGAGGCACCGATCATATTCGATATATTTATGGTTTGCTTGCATTAGGAAAGAATCCGGCTCACGCTTGGGAGACGAACCGGAATCTGTGGGCTGAACTGGCAGCTCAGCAAGATCCAACAACGGGTGCCATTGGTGGAGTCAATAAACACATTTGGGCAATGCTTGCCTTAAACGCTGGGGAAAAGCTTGGTCAGGATATGGGGTCATGGAATGCCTCATCCAAGCAAAAAGCGCTCGATTATCTGCTTAAAGCACAATATGCCGACGGAGGTTATGGATTGTCAGCTACCGGCAGTTCGGGTGATACTGACATTACTGGTATGGCGCTGCTTGCACTTGGTCAATACCAAGGACAGAGCGCGGTAGATGCGGCAATTGAACGAGCTAAGGAATTGTTGAAAAAACGCCAATTGGACAACGGAGGGTTTGATTCCGTTGGTACATGGGGATCTGGAGATAATTCCAATAGCTTATCTACATCCGTATCGGGATTGGTTGCGGCAGGCGATGATGTCTTGTCAGCAAAGTGGAGAAAGTCCGGCAACACAGTTATTGATGCATATGCACGTTTTCAACAAAATAACGGATCATTTAAATGGAAAGTAACGGATAACGCTACAAACCGGATGTCCACGGAGCAAGCCCTAGTCGCATTACTTGATATCAAGCATGGAAAGTCGGCGTGGAATCGACTTGCAGAGGTGAAGCTTCCACCGGATCAATCGCAGACAAATGGCAGGACAGTCTTAGTTGGCGAGCATCAAACGAGCGTCACCGAAGGAACTTATCTGGATCCATTATCCTCAAGTAAAGTAACACTTGAATTTCTTAAGGATGAACTGCCACACGTAATTTCGGTAACGAGCAGTACTTACTTAGAAATAGCACCGAAAACGGTTGTAATTTCGACATGGGACAAGAGACTTGAGCTACCCCATAGTTTGGGGATAAGTAATGATAATTTGCTTACGAAGGTCAACGAGGGTTTGTCCCTTGTAAACAAGGAGACAACGGGAATTGATCTCCGCTTGAAAGTGGGCGGTGATCAGGAGATCCGATTCAATCAACACGTAACCCTCATCTTGAAGGGGCAAGGAGATAAGGAAGCCGGGTTCATTAATGAAAACGGAATATTTACGTCGATTCCAAAATACGATAATTCCTCAGAACGGAATGAAGAAGTCTACTCTTATGCACTTAACGGCGATTTGATCGTTAAGACCAATCATTTCACTGAATTTGTAACTTATATTTCGAAAATAAAGGAGACCGGTAATGGAAACGGTGGAGGCGTAGTCCCTCCGGTCACAAATACGATCACATTGTCGGTCGAAAAGCGTACCATAGGCAAAGGGGATATCATTGCACCAGTTCGCGTCGAACTGCAGGATGGAGATACAGCGTATACAGCGCTTGAACGTATTGCTGAGAAACGAGGAATTTCCATTGAATCCACCGGCTCAGGGGCTAACCTCTATATTCAGGCAATCGATGGGTTGGCAGAGTTCGATAATGGGAGCTTGAGTGGTTGGATGTACTCCGTCAACGGTAAGTTCCCGAACTATAGTGCGGGAATCTACAACTTGAAGAATGGCGATGTCCTTCGTTGGCAGTACACGACAAATTTAGGCGAAGATGTTGGCAATAAATTCGAAGGAAACAAGGAAACCCCAGGAAAACCTGGATTGCCAGTTCACCCAGGGGGGGCAGGAACGGGCGGTGGCGCGCTTACACCGAAGCAGGTAGAAGAGTCTGCTAAGCTTAAGAGCCTTATTGACGGTGCTTCAGCATGGATACTAAGCAACCGCAAATTCACCGTTCAAGACAACTTTAATGATTGGGACGTCATGGCGCTGGCTCGTTCAGGTAAGAAAGTTCCTTCTACGTATTACGCGATTCTAGAAAACTATGTAAAAGAGAAAAAAGGAGAATTCCGATTAGTTACTGACTATGAACGCATGGCTTTGGCTGTTACGGCAATCGGCAAGGATCCAAGTAATGTAGCAGGCTTCAACCTCTTAGAGAAAATCTATAATAATGGGCGCATGACAAATCAAGGAACGAACGGTCTCGTGTTTGCTTTATTAGCCTTGGATGCGAACAAAACAGTTGTTCCAAACGATGCACTCTGGACAAGGGATAAGCTGATTCAGCAATTACTTGCTCAACAAAATTCAGACGGCGGGTTCCCGCTTAGCAAAGAGTCTAATGCTGTGAGCGACATCGATATGACTGCTATGTCACTGCAGGCATTGGCGAAATATCAAGATCGCAAAGAGGTCAAAGCAGCCACAGATAAGGCATTGTCTTGGTTGTCTTCGCAACAACTCGCTAACGGCGGATTTAAAGCATGGGGTGTTGAAACGAGTGAGAGCATCTCGCAGGTGATTATTGCGCTGTCCGGTCTTGGAATTGACTTGGAAGACAAGCGATTCGTGAAGAAGGATGGGGATTTGCTGAAAGCACTGCGCACGTATTTCAATACAGACGGCGGATTTGCGCATTCACGAGGCGAAGCGAGCAATTATATGGCAACACAGCAAGCATTGCTTGCGCTGACAGCCTATGATCGCGTGTTGACGAATCGAACAAGCCTGTATGTGATGACGGACGCCGCATCAACGGGCACGCAGAAGCCAAAGGATGAGAAAATAACGTACACAGACGATGCCTCCATTTCTGCTTGGGCAAAAGAAGCAGTCCATAAAGCGACGGAACTCGGGTTTATGCAGGGTACGGGTAAAGATAAGGACGCATCCCAATTTGAACCGAAGCGGGAATTAAGTCGGGCTGAGTTCGCGGCATTGATCGTGAAATTTGCTGGTTTACAGCCACAAGGCACAGATTCAGGATTTACCGATGTAAGTGCTTCGTCTTGGTATGCAGGATATGTTGCCACTGCGAAAGAAAAAGGTCTGATTTCGGGTGTTTCGGCAAATAAATTTGCACCGAACCAGGCGATTTCGAGACAAGAGATGGCAGCTATGCTCATACGAATGAAGGGTCTTCCGAAAGATGCAGATTCATCGGCAGGACCGAAAGATCAACAGCAAGTAGCTGAGTGGGCATTGCCCTACGTCAAATATGCCTATCAAGCAGGTCTGATGTCGGGTGAGGACGGTTACTTTAAACCACAGCTTCATGTGACACGGGAAATGGCTGCTGTTGTCATGGTAAGACTGCACGGCATTCAATAATTTGCACGATCAGAAAGAAGGAGAGCAATCTCCTTCTTTCCGTATGAGCGGAACTACATGATAGCAAGCTTGCATCATCAACGATTATGCATGGCATAGAGGTGAGGACATGTCCGAATGGTTTGCGTGGATAAAGCGCAACAAACAGAAATGGTTAGCTGGACTGGCAGTACTGGCCATTGTAATTGCTACGGTATGGATATATGGCGGAAATGGCAGTCAGCCGAAGGATGAGAGGCTGGCTGGTCATACAACGGCACAAGAGCAAGAGCACCCGAGCCAAGCCTCTAAGGATCTGGCAAGTGAGACTGCTAATCTATCCGAACAGAAGCAGGATCAAGGGAATCCAGAATCGTTGCCTCAAGCAACAGCTGATCCCAAGTCTGATACAGTACAGGACATAGGAAGCAAAACAGGAGACACGGATAACCCAGATCACAAGGACACACGCTCTGATCCGTCTACTACAAGTAAAGAATCGACGAAGGAGGAAGGCCAACAGAAAAATCAGGTTACTGAAACAACGCAGGGAAAAAGCATCGTAAGTAAAGCAACGGAGTCTTCTGTGAAATCGGATGTAACTCCAAAGGATAAAAAACCTTTTGGCACGTCTCCTTCTGCAAAAGAGAGCAAGGGGAATGCAGGCGAAAAGGAGAGCAAGGGCAGCAATAAGCAAGATGGAAAGTCTACACCGAACAAAGGAGTTGCTTCTCAGCCTGATGCAAAGCCTCCACAGACTACTACCGTGCAGCTTACGATTGTGGGATCCTCGGATATTGGTACGATCATGAGCACAGAGGAAATCGAAATTGGCGATTCGGAAACCGTAATGGATGTATTGAAAAAAGCGACGCGTGCTAAGAAGATTCAAATGGACTTCAGCGGTTCCGGTGCAACTGCTTATGTAAAAGGTATTGATAATTTATATGAGTTCGACAAGGGCTCAGGGAGCGGCTGGATGTACAGCATTAATAGTAAATTTCCGAACCGCAGCGCAGGCGTATGGCCGATTCATCCTGGAGACCATATTCAATGGCTGTATACGGAGGATCTAGGCAAGGACTTAGGAGCGGGTACTGACGACGGACTATGGGATGGGGAGAGCTAATATGATACACGGCTTCTCCACATTACATCCGCGATTATGTTTCGCCTATTTTGCCGTACTGCTGCTCTCATGCATGATGTTCACGCATCCTGTATATTCAGTTCTTACTTTACTTAGTATCGTTCTATTGAATCTATCCTTGGATGGAGGGAGAGTGCTCAAGAAGGGGATTAAGGGATACCTGATTATGGCTATGATTATTTTCTTGCTCAATCCCTTCTTCTCTAGTCGTGGAGCTACCATTCTTGGGTATGTGTTCGACCGTCCGATTACATTGGAATCGATCATATATGGTGCTCTATTCGCATTATCACTGCTCAATATACTGCTGGCATTTGTCGCTTACAATCTCGTCATCACACCGGAGAAATTATTGTACCTATTAACCCCAATCGCCCCGCGAACGGCCTTTATCATTACGGTAACCCTCCGTTTTGTGCCGCTGTTGACGAGACGGCTGAAGCAGATTATGACGGTTCAACGTGTTCTTGGTTACCTGCATCCGAAAGCCAGCAAGAAGCATCTTATGCGCGAAGGCATGGAGACCCTGCATACATTAATTAGCTGGTCGCTGGAAGAAGCGCTTCAAACAGCTAGCTCTATGCGTGCGAGAGGATATGGCGTTGGGAAGAGAACGAGTGCAATATCCTACAAGATGGATAAAAGGGATGTCCTTGTATTATGGATCATGGTCGTGACGGGAGCCAATATTGTGATTGGCGGATTGTTCGGCGTTAATCGCTTCCAAGTGTATCCACGGCTGCAGTCGTTGGAGTGGTCGCCACAGCTTTGGCTGCATGCAGCATGTTACTTGGTATTTATCTTCATCCCGATCGTGATGAACGGAAAGGAAGAGCTGTTATGGCGCACTATCAGATCGAAGATGTAAGTTTTCAGTATCCCAATTGTTCAGAGAAGACGCTTGATCATATCACCATCACCATAGAAGAGGGAGAATTCGTGCTGCTGTGCGGCCCATCAGGATCAGGCAAAACTACACTGCTTCGCCAGCTTAAGCGGGAAGTACGGCCGGAAGGCAATCGGAGTGGCAGTATTTATTATAGAGGAATTGCTCTAGATCAGCTTGATGAGCGACGATCCATTGAAGAAATCGGGATGGTATTTCAAGATCCAGACAATCAGATTGTCATGAATACGGTGTGGCAGGAATTGACCTTTGGCATGGAGAATCTCGGCTATTCCACCGCGCAAATGCAGCGAAGAGTGGGGGAACTCGTACAGTTCTTTGGCATGGAGGAATGGCTCCATCTCCCGATACATGAGTTATCTGGCGGGCAAAAGCAGCTCGTCCATTTGGCGTCCGTAATGACATTAAGACCGAGGGTACTGCTGCTGGATGAGCCTACTGCTCAGCTTGATCCGATCGCAGCCAAAGAGTTCATCCAATTGCTCTCCCGAATTAATGAAGAATTCTCCCTTACGATTATAATCAGCGAACACCGAATTGAAGAAGTTGTTCCCCATGCGACGCAGCTTGTCATGCTGAATCGGGGGGGGATCGCATATCTTGGCACTCCTGATCAGGTAATGAAGCAAATATGGAAGGATGAAGATGCATTATTTTTGCCGTATCTTCCATCTATCAGTCAGCTTTATTTGGGAATAGAGAAAGTAAGCGATGCCCGAGCTGTACCTATGAGTGTGAAAGAGGGAAGAAGATGGCTTGCTGGCAAGCAAGAACGGCGGCAAGCTGCTGGGAAGAGCCTGTCTGAAGCAGTGAAGGTTGATGGGCAGCATTTAGAGCCGTTGTTAACATGCAAAGAGCTGTATTTTACCTATGACAAAAATGCTCCTCTCGTCTTGAAGCGATTGTCTCTATCGATTCAAGAGGGTGAATTCTTTGCCCTGCTTGGCGCCAACGGCTCTGGGAAGTCCACATTGCTGCAGCAAATTGCGGGCGCACATAAGCCTCAACGAGGAGACATCTTGTATGCGGGCAAGTCCTTGCTGCGGAAGTCTACAGTAGAGCGGAGTCGGATGATCGGGTATGTCGCGCAGAATCCGATGCTCTATTTCACTAGAGACACGGTGAGGGAGCAATTGATGGATCGGCTAAGGCGGTTAGGCGAGCATAGCAGCATCGAGAAGCTGAATGAACTCGCAGCACGTTTTGACATCGAGTCTATTATGGATAAACATCCGTTTGATATAAGTGGGGGGCAGCAGCAGAAAATAGCGCTCATGCTTGTCTTGTTGGCCGACCCGAAGCTGCTGCTGTTGGATGAGCCGACGAAGGGACTCGATCCTATTTCCAAGCACCGGTTGGCTGAATTGCTTGAAATGATACGCGCAGCGGGTACCACAATTGTCATGGTCAGTCATGACATTGAGTTTGCGGCCAGCTATGCATCAAGATGCGGTTTGTTATTCAATGGCGCTATGGCCGCAGTTGATGATACACGCTCCTTCTTGCAGAGCAACTACTTCTATACAACAACGATTCATCGCACAGTGGGAGATGTCCTGCCCGAAGCGATCACGGTGAAGGATGTATGGGAACAATGGGGAAATTAAAACGCACGATCTACGTGGGAAGTATGGCAGCTGCCATAGTCGTAATGGCAGTTGTGTTATGGATGGACAAGTACTACTTGCCCCTGAGCTTTATGATGATCGGGCTCGCGATGCTGCCCTTCTTCATTCGCTTCGAGCGAAAGACAATGAAGGCGGAAGAGATTCTGCTGATTGCGATGCTTGGTGCGATTGCGGCTGTGAGCCGCGTGCCGTTCGCGCCACTGCCTAGCGTGCAGCCGACATCCTTCGTCATTATGATGTCTGCGCTCGTATTTGGGCCGGAGGTAGGGTTCCTCGTAGGCAGTATCGCCGCAGTGGTATCGAACATGTTCCTTGGACAAGGGCCGTGGACGCCTTGGCAGATGTTCTGTTGGGGGATGATTGGATTTACGGCAGGCCTGCTGCGAAATACAAGATTCATGAAGAGCTTGTGGGGCAAGAACATATTCGGGTTCTCATGGGGATTCCTGTTTGGTTGGATTATGAATCTATGGTTTTTGATCGGCATGTATGATCATTTGAACTGGAAGGTATTCGTATCCGCTTATGTCGCTAGCTTTTATTTTGATTTAGCACATGCGCTGTCGAATGTATTTTTCATTACGATTTTCTCAGCGATATGGATCAAGATACTGCTGCGGGTGAAAACGAAATACGGATTATTGCCCTCGAACGACAAGTAAATGGGGAGCGATCAGAGATATCCACATCTTATAGCCTAAATCAATGTTTTGAGAGTCGGTTCGATACATAAATTTAGTAATTTTACACCTTGACCCCTTGCACCTTCTTCGATTAACATAGGATCTATAAAGGGGAGTAGCTGTTACAATAAAGTCGTCATTACGAGGATAATCCTCCGGCTTTGTTGGCAACTTCGATTGTTAGCGAGACCTTTACCGACAGGGTAAAGGTCTTTATTTATGGCCTTTACCGTGATCGGTAAAGGCCATTTTTGTTTTTTAGGGGGGTTGTCCAGGGAAATTTCTCATAATTGTGCGCAATTGAAGAAAAGATATACATGACATGATAAGAGGAGAGGGTACTATGGATTTCTTTACACCAGAGTTCTGGTCCGCGTTGATGGCGATTGTGGTTATTGATTTAGTACTGGCCGGGGATAATGCAATTGTTATTGGGTTAACCGCTCGGAACTTGCCGAAGGAACAGCAGAAGAAGGTCATATTCTGGGGTACTTTTGGAGCGATTGCGCTTCGTTCCTTGTTGACGCTTGCTGTAGTATGGCTGTTGAAAATACCAGGTCTGCTCTTAGCCGGCGGCGTGTTGCTCGTCTGGATTGCGTATAAGCTGCTTGTGGAAGAGAAGAGCCATGATGTCGGGTCTGCTGGAAGCTTGTGGGCAGCCATTAAGACGATCATTATTGCAGACACGGTTATGGGACTGGATAACGTGCTCGCAGTAGCGGGTGCTGCGCATGGTGATTTTATTCTCGTGGTACTCGGTTTGCTCATCAGTGTTCCTATTGTGGTATGGGGGAGCACGCTTATTATTAAATGGGTGGAGCGGTTCCCGATCATTATCTATATTGGTGCAGGTGTCTTGGCCTGGACAGCAGCGAAGATGATTGTAGATGAGCCAATGGTAAAGGGATTCTTTACAGAGAACCCCTTTCTGAAATGGGGTCTCATCGTTGTCATCATTGGCGGTGTATTGGCTGCAGGAAGAATGAAGAAGCAGAAGCAAGTGAAGCAGGCCGCTTAATAAAAACGAACAACTGCATAGCTGAACGCGACAATCTGAGCACCCTAGCAGGGGTGCTCTTCTTATTTCTGGAATCATGTGTAAATGGATGATGCAGACTGCTACCTTTTGCGGTATAATAAAACCACACAATAAAATGGAACTTAATTTCACCAGGTGAAACAGAACGAACTTTTCCTATGTTCTTATTTCATATCTACAGGAGTGTGAACGTTATGGATAATAAGGAACGATTTTCAACTCGAGTCGATGCGTATGTGAAGTACCGACCAAGTTACCCAGTGGAGGCTGTGTCGTATTTGTATGATACAGTGGGATTCCAAGCGGGTGACGAGATTGCGGATATTGGGGCAGGAACAGGGAAGTTTTCGAAGCTGCTGCTTGCCCAAGGAAGTAGTGTTGTAGCAGTTGAGCCGAATGATCCGATGCGGGAGGCAGCTGTTCAGGAGCTTGGCGGCATTGCGAACTATCGTGCAGCGAATGGAGCAGCGGAGGAGACCGGACTGCCTGATCATTCCGTTGATCATATCGTATGTGCGCAGGCATTTCACTGGTTCGATCGTACCGCAGCCAGAGCTGAATTTCATCGCATCCTGAAGCCTGGCGGTAAGGTTGTCCTGATTTGGAATTCACGATTGCAACAAGGGACTCCATTTCTGGAGGAATACGAGCAGCTGCTGCAGCGGTATGGTACGGATTATGAGAAGGTGCAGCACAAGAACATTTCAGAAGAAGCGCTGTCAGCCTTCTTTGCTCCGAATCAGATGACAGTGGCAAGGTGCACAATGAGTCAATTGCTCAACGAAGAGGAGCTCGCCGGTAGACTGCTATCCTCCTCGTATGCACCAGAGCCTGGCCACCCGAACTATGAACCCATGAGGGCGGAACTGCACCGAATATTTGAACGCAACGAGCAAGATGGCGTGGTATCCTTCGATTATGAGACGGAAATCTTCTGGGGCGAAATGTAGGGAAATAGCCAAGAATAGCATATTGCTTTAGATAAGAGAGGAGAAATACCTCTCTTTTTTTGCGTCTGTGTCATATTTGGTATTGACTCTGCCATACATTATGATAGAATCATTATCACTTATAAATCCTATTGTATTACTAGGTATAAATAAGGGGGATATACGATTTGGCACAAATGATCATTACTGGATTGTTATGCGGGATACTGCTCGGGTTTGTCATGCAGCGCGGCCGATTCTGCCTGACAGGTGGATTTCGTGATATGTATTTAGCGAAGGATAATCGGATGTTCTATGCGCTGCTCATCGCCATCACGGTTCAGAGCATCGGCGTATTTGCACTCATCCAGTTTGGCTTGGTGGAGTTCACGGCAGGCTCGTTCCAATGGCTGAGCACGATCGTAGGCTCATTCATATTCGGCATCGGCATTATTTTGGCGGGAGGCTGTGCGACAGGAACATGGTATCGTGCCGGGGAAGGCTTGATCGGGAGTTGGATTGCCTTATTCGGATATATGGCGATGAGCGCCATTATGAAGTCAGGTGCGCTGCTGCCTGTCAACAATGGCCTAAAGGCGTATGCCGCCCCGAATAATTCCATCCCGGATACATTTGGATTGTCCGTATGGCCGTTCATTGTCGTGCTCGCTCTCGTGACATTATGGCTTGTTAGCAAGCAGTTGCGTAAACCTGCTGTTGCGATTCCAACCTTGCCAGCGAAACGGAAAGGAATCAATCATCTATTGTTCGAAAAGCGCTGGCATCCATTTGCTACAGCTGCTTTTGTAGGAATCATTGCGCTGCTCGCATGGCCGCTGAGCGAAGCGACAGGACGGATGTCAGGTCTTGGCATAACGACTCCATCAGCCAATCTGTTGCAATACCTGGTGACGGGCGATAGTTCCAAGTATGTAAACTGGGGTGTTTTCTTGGTGCTTGGCATCTTTGCAGGCTCTTTCCTGGCAGCGAAGGGAAGCCGCGAGTTTCGCTTCCGGGCACCGGATGCAAAGACAGCTATATCCAGCTTCGGTGGGGGACTTCTCATGGGCTTCGGAGCGAGTTGGGCAGGAGGATGTTCAATTGGCAATGGGCTCGTTATGACGGCCATGATGACTTGGCAAGGATGGGTATCGCTCATTTTCATGATTTTGGGTACATGGACGGCTTCGTATTTCGTATATGTGAGGCCGCGTACTAAGGCAAGTCGTAACCTAAGCACTTCTTATCATGCAAAGACCGTATAGGGGGAGAATGACATGAAAACGAAATTAGCCGTACTGGGCATGGTATGTCCATTTCCGTTAATCGAGGCGAAGGAGGCGATCCAATCACTGAACAGTGGCGATGAGCTGGTCATTGATTTCGACTGCACGCAAGCTACGGAGAGCATTCCTCGTTGGGTCGCCGAAGCCGGGCATACGATAACGAACTACGAACAAATTGACGATGCCTCATGGACGATTACGGTACGTAAAAAATAACCGGGAACATCGACGAACCGTAGCGGAGAGCTTTACGATGCCGCTTCATGCAGCGAACTAAAGAGAGTTGACATAAAGCAAAAAGGTCGAGTTGGGGACAAAGAGAGTCCTGACTCGACCTTTTTTTGAATCACGTTTTTTGATGGCTCTAGGAAAGCTTGTACATATCTTAATCTGGGCATTTTGGGTATGTATCCACTTCAAGCACTCCAAAATTCCAGATCCATGGTTGGAACGAAAAATAGGAGGAAATTAAGCTTGAAAAACAATAAATATAAATTGACTCTCACGTTACGTGATACTTTATAGTAGTTGTTGAAGGGAGGTTACATGGCAATCATGAGAGTAAAAGAAGTGGCGGACATCGTCGGCATTAGCGTGCGTACCTTGCACCATTATGACGAAATCGGACTTCTGTCCCCAGCTCAAGTTACGGATGCGGGCTACAGACAGTATTCAGATGAGGAGCTGGCTATGCTTCAGCAAATCTTGTTCTTTCGAGAGCTGGGCTTCCCATTGAAAAAGATTAAAGACATTATTCACAGCCCAACATTCGATCAGACCGAAGCGCTCGAACTGCACCGCAGTATGCTGCAAGAGAAGCGCAAGCGCCTGGATGTCATGCTGGAGACGCTGGATAAGACGATACTACATCGAAAAGGAGAAATTCACATGACGAACAAAGAGAAGTTTCAAGGCTTCGACTTCAGTCATAATCCATATGAGCAAGAAGCGCGTAAGCGGTGGGGAGATAAGACTGTTGACGCGTCCAATGCCAAGGTTGGGAATATGACGAAAGAGGAGCAGACCTCCATGGGAGAGAAGATGAATGCGATATACTTCCATCTGGCAGAACTGCGTGGAACTGCACCGGATTCAGAAGAAGCGCAGGCAGGGATCAAACAATGGTATGACTTCTTGAATACAATGGGCAACTACTCTCCTGAAGCATTCAAGGGACTGGGACAAATGTATGTAGATGATGCGCGGTTCACCAAAAATATCGACAAGTTCGGCGAGGGCCTTGCCGTGTTCATGCGCGACACTATGGCATTCTTCGCAGATCGGATAAACGAATAGGTATTGCAGCTTTGCACGAAATACGAGGGAAAGAGCAAGGATGAACGCAAGAGAGCCCCTAGTTGCTTTACGCAGCTAGGGGCTCGTTCGTTTTATATCAGGAGTGGGTGGTTCTATAGAATCGAACTGATGGCTCTGTATAATCAATCAGCTGTCTCTATAGATTCAAGATATCACGGATATCCTGCTCAGTTAGGGCGGATATTGCCTCTTCACCAGGCTGGATGACCTCTTCGATCAAGTTCTTCTTTCGCTGTTGAATCTCATACATCTTGTCCTCAACCGTTCCTTGCGCAACAAGACGAATGACCTGTACAACCTGCTTCTGCCCAATCCGGTGGGCGCGATCGGCTGCTTGCTGCTCCACGGCAGGATTCCACCAGAGATCATACAGAATAACGGTATCTGCCCCGGTCAAATTCAATCCTGTTCCTCCTGCTTTCAAGGAAGCCAAGAATAAGTCGCGCTCACCTGCATTGAATCGGCTGCACAGCTCCACTCGCTCAGCGCTCGGCGTCTGTCCGTCCAAGTAGAAGTAGGATACTCCTTGTTCCGCCAGCTCTCGCTTGATCAGTGCGAGCATCTCTGTGAACTGGGAGAAGATAAGCGGTCTTCTGCCAGCCTCTCTTGCTTCTGCGATAATCTCCAGCAGCTGTTCGAACTTTGCAGAGCTTCCTGTATAGTCTTCCATGAACAAGCCAGGGTGGCAGCATAGCTGGCGAAGCCTTGTAATCCCAGCCAAGATTTTGATGCGACTCTTCTGGAACCCGTCTTCATCCAAATGCTTCAAGGCATCCTTCTGCAGCTTGGCTAAGTAAGCGATATACAATTTCTTCTGCTCGGGCAGCAGCTCTGATGCCTGAAGGGATTCGATCTTCTCCGGCAGTTCCTGCAATACATCTGTTTTCAATCTTCGCAGCAGGAACGGGCGGGAGCGCTTCGCTACGACGTCACGCGGAAGATCGCTGAACTCCTTTCTCCCTGGGAACAATCCAGGAAACACAGCATCGTAAATGGACCATAGCTCCTCTAGCGAATTCTCCACTGGCGTTCCGGTAAGCGCGAAGCAGTACTCGGCTTGGAGAGCCTTCACAGACTGGGCCGTCTGAGTCGTGTAATTTTTGAACGCTTGCGCTTCATCCAGAATGAGCGTGTGGAAAGAGTGCTTGGCGTACCATTCAATATCTCTGCGCAGCAGCGGGTAGGACGTAATGATAACATCGACGCGCTCAAGATGATTCAGCTTGCGGGTGCGTTCCGCCTTGTTCCCGTCAGCAATGATGGTGCGGACCGATGGCGCGAAGCGCATGAATTCGTTGCGCCAATTATACATAAGCGACGCTGGACAGACGACGAGCGCAGGAAGCTGCCGCTTTTGAATGTCCGGTAGAACAGACACCATGAAGGCGATGCTTTGCAAGGTCTTGCCAAGGCCCATATCATCCGCCAGAATACCGCCGAAGTGGTAGTGGGCAAGTGTCTTTAGCCACTGGAACCCATATGCCTGATATTCCCGAAGCACATGAACCAGACTGTCCGGGACGGGGAATTCCAAATGGTCCGGGTTGCGCAAATTCTCCAGCAGCTTGCGGAAGGATCTGCCGAATCGTACGGCTTGCCGCTCTCCTTGGGAGTCGATAAGATGCAGCCCGCGCATAACCGGGATACGGAACTCTGCTCCTGAAGCTTCTCCCTGACGAAGGCCCACCTCATTCATGAAGCGAATAATCTCTTGGAACTGTTCACTTTCAAGCGGCATGAGCGCGCCGTTTGCCATTCGATAGTAGCGCCTTTTTTCCTCGATTGCTTTGAGCAGCTTTCGAATTTCTGATTCTGATATTCCATCCATCTCAAACTTGAATTCAAGCCAATCGATACGTTCGTCCACATTGATTGAGATTTTGGGAGGAGCGTTCGGGATGAACAACCTTTCCTTCACAGCTGAAGTCGCATAGATGTGCAGGATTCGTTGCAGTTGGGGAACGATGTGATACATGAAATTATATTCGGCATCCTCGTCATCCAAGAAGTATCCGCCTTCCGTTTTCACAAAGGGCGACTGCTCCATGATTTCTAGTATTCGCTGCTCTTTGTCCGTATTCCGCATCAGAATCCGATTCTCTGTATGCTTGTGTCGATTCGGATCCAGTGGGTTAATGGAGATATCCCCGTAGTGAAATTCCAACCCCGCAAGCAGTCTATCTCGAATGCGATCAAGATACAGCTTCGCCTGTAATTCCGGCTGCACGACGCGATCTGCTATCGCTTGCGCTACGCGTACGTTGCCGAGCTTCTGTAAGCCCGGAACCACCTTGTCCATGATTGGACCAATCTGATTAGGTGATATAAGAATTCGTTGCTGGCGGCGACCGTTGTCCAATGTCTTCTTTAGATCAGAGAGCCGCTTGCATTGCTCAATCGGGGTCGGTATAAAGGCCCCGTTAGCGATGACAGCCCCGTAGCTCTCCAGCACTGTCACTTGTTCTAATCCTTGTACATCAATGCAGTAGGCATCTTTATCCGCCTCATCTAGCCTGAACTGTATTGGGAGAGGCTCATCTACAACAGACAGTCCCTCAAATGTTGATCCGTCATGCGCAAGGAGCACAGAAGGAGCTTGTTGAAGGGCAGGAAGCAGGGCATCCCACGAGTAAGGAGGGATGAGCAGCATCCGTTCGTCGTTGCCCTGCTTGGCAAGAATGGCGGAATGCGGCATGTGACGGTATACATTTTCGTTGCGGTAAATCGCGATCAACTGTTGGATAACGGCAAAATGCTCGGGATGAAAGCAATGCAGTGACGGATCATAGGAGAAATGCCTTGAAAATACATAGCATTCCCCGCGATCGATGCATCGCAGCAATTCGCGAATATGCTTTACGATATATAGTCGCTGCGGCCCGACCCTCATTTCAACGGCCAAAAAGGCCTGCTCGTTGCCTGATGAAACCGGGAAGCAGGTGATTTCTACGTCAAGCGGCTGTCTGGTATCGAATAAGGGGCGGATACGGCTGGATTTGAGTGGAGTATCGTCAAATAATCCGAGTATTCGCTGGGCTAGCTGATCATTCCCCGATTCCATATTCATAGTCGCGGCTCTCCTTTCTATATGTGAGATGAGTATATATAAAGTGAACGCATGTTCGTGTATGTCGATAGCTATATGATATCAGAAAGCAATAAAAAAGAAACAACAGGACTTTGGAACTATGCGATTAAGTCGAAATTAAGAATATATTCAGTGCCGATTGGTAAGATGGTAGCTAGGGTATATATTATTGGTCAGTAAATGCGTGTAAAGGTGTAATAGAGCCATTTATGGAAAGTTGACACCACTGACAGGATGTCTGCAGGCATGTATAATAGGTGCTGCGGTGAAAATATTGTTTTCAGAAAATACAAAATATCCCTCGAATCACCTAGGGAAAAGGATGCCACCTGTCGAATGTAATAGCGATTATACTTTCTTGAGACTCATCGCGCGCAATTTATTTATAAGACTATAGACTCATTTTTTTTGAGTTGATTATAGGAAAAGGAGGCCAACCCGATGGCGGGCACATGGTTGAAGCTGAAAATCGGGCAGAGGCTCGAGTCCCTGCGCCGATATGTCTCGCCGGCACTGCTTGCTGCCGCGGGAGTATTCATCATTACTTGTCTTGCATTATTTGTTCCCCCTTATATCGGAATGGCAGATAACGGCGACTATTTCCGAATTCTCTACAGCAATGGCCTGTACTTCAATGCACCCGATTACTACGATCAGTATTTTGGATATTTTATTAAGGAATATGGAATATTCCAATACTACAATGAGAATGCGGCAACCTTATTTTCTTCCCAGTCCATTTTCATCAAAGCAGCTATTTGGCTCAATCAATTATTTAATCCAGATGTATTCGATATCCGCTTCCAGGCTGCCATATTCGTGGTGCTGTATATCGTTGCCGTATATTTGCTCGTGGAGAGCTTAACGTGGAAGGTTGCTTCCAAGTACGCATACCCGATATCGATCATCGCGATATTTCTATTCGGTGATACCGCATATACCGCTTACTTTAACTCCTTCTTTGGGGAGAGCATCGTGTTTATTATGCTGATCTTTGTGTTCGCCTCGGGGCTGCTCATCTATCGCAATCGATACAATGACTATGTCATGATGGGTGTGCTGTTGGCCAGCGGACTACTATTGACTACCAGTAAACAACAGAATGCGCCTCTTGGCATCATTCTCGGCATATTTGGCATCTTCCTCATCTTTATTCGGAAAGGAAGAACATTCCGGGCATTGATGTCTTCAACGCTCGTGCTCTTGCTACTGGCTGGTATTGGCACTTACACGCTTATACCGAAGGAGTTCGTGAACATCAACCAATATCATGCGATGACGCGGGGGATATTGATGGGATCCGATGATCCAGAATCTACATTGGAACAATTCGATATGGACAAGCAGTACGCCATACTGAACAAAAGTATTTATTACGAGCTGTACACCACAGTAGATGTAGATTCTGAAATTCTGGAGAATCAGTTCTATAACAAATACGGATTTGTATCGATTCTTGGCTATTATGTAACTCATCCTTCTAAAGCTATCGACATGCTGGATTTGGCGGCTAAGAGCGCATTCAAAATACGTCCTCCTGCAATGGGGAATTACGAAATATCGGTTGGAAAACCATTCCGTGCGCAGACGACGTTTTTCTCCGGTTACAGCATCTTGAAGGCAAAAATGGCGCCGAAAACGTTCGGCTTCGTCATTTTGTGGATTGTGCTTGTTGCCGGATTGTACATGCCTTCCTTT
This sequence comes from Paenibacillus sp. NAIST15-1, assembly GCF_001894745.1. Classification (GTDB taxonomy): domain Bacteria; phylum Bacillota; class Bacilli; order Paenibacillales; family Paenibacillaceae; genus Paenibacillus_B; species Paenibacillus_B suaedae. Next base: position 410,277 of record NZ_BBYF01000004.1, on the reverse strand, counting down.
GTTGCGGCTGCAAGAGCCAAGCAAATACGGCGCATGATCCGATTCTCCTTTATCTTTATCATGATTTTGATGGGATTGTCGGGAATCGCGGTGTCCATTATTGGTGCGGGGGATGCCGATTTGGCGAAGCATGAATTCGTGTTTACGGCGGTGTTCGACCTTGTCACGTTTGTAACGGTGTCTGACGCCATACGCAGACGCTTATGGAGCAGGCAGGATGAAGATTCTGCATTGCTTACTTCTGATACCAGCACTCATGTTCATGAAGGGGCCAAGGTGGTGATGTAACGTGATCCAAAGAAAATTAATTGTATGCATGCTTGCATTGCTGCTGTTTGGCTGTGGGATGCCTATGACCATTCACGCGGCAGAGCAAGCGGCCTCTAAGGTGCTGCTCATCTACGACAGCTTGGACAAAGGGACAACGAGAGAGGGAAATGTCGAGGCAATGCAGCGCCTGCTGGCATCCTATGGCGTCCAGGTTACGCTCGTTCGTTCTGACCATTATCAGCGGGGGCAGATGGATGCTTATACGAAGGTGATAGGGATTCATAATCTGACTGATTTGAAGGAATCGAATCAGGATTTTCTTCAAGATGTCGAACAGTATCGTGGTGACTACTTGCACATCGGTGCGAGAGTCCCTGCAGCGGTGACCGCAAGCTTAGAGCTTCGCGTTCACAGTGGAGTGCCTGGTCCCATTCGAATCGCTATTGATCGCCTGGCTCAAGATGCAATTCGTACCGAGCAAGTGACCATCATCGAACATGCTGCAGGCACCCGTTATGGGAGCCTGAGTTCAGCAGGCGCTCCATCCGAGTTTCCTTATGGAGTGCGAAACGGCCGCTACGGTTATGCAGCTTATTTCGAGCGGGGCAATATCAGTGAGCTGGCAATGTCGCATTTGCTGAGAGACTGGTTGGGCAATGCAGGAGAGGCGCGCAGCTACGTAATTTTCAAGGAAGTATATCCGTTCTCCGACCTGCATCTGCTGGAGCGGCTTGCCGACCGGATGTACGAGGCGGGAATTCCGTTCATCGCAAGTGTGCAGCCGGTGTTCGTGAATACCGATTATCCGGCCATGAAGCGATACATGGAAACACTGAAGTATGTTCAATCTCGCAACGGAAGCATTATTGCAAATGCTCCAACCGTAGCCTCAACGGTCAATCTAAGCGATACGACATTAAAGGGAAAGATGGAAGGATTCATTGACGTGCTTGCAGACTATGGGGTTGCACCATTGGGACTTGGAGCGGACTTCTACTGGACATATGACCAAAGATATGCAGAAGAGGGCATGAGCTTTACGGACTCGGTCGTGTTGTTTCCAAATAAGAAGTTGAAGTACAGAGTTCAGACGAATGAGTCCAAGGCATTCCCGTTCTCCGCATTCAGCATGCAGCCCGGATTTTTAGAGCAATTCGGTCATTCAGGGACTTTCATGCCTGCAATGCCTATGAACTCCGCATTAACCTTTGACTTCCCTGATACAGAGGAGAAGCTGGACGACATCGTAGAGCAATTGCAGAGCAGCTGGATATCATTTTCTGATTATAAACACGTCTCCCATACTGTTCGTACCCCCAACAGCATCATTATGTCTCGGAGCGGCAGTGTGACCATTAACGGACAGGGTGTAAACTTGGATGTCGTGATCAAGAAGGTAAGCTCGGATTATGTATATAAGGAAAAAGAAGTGAAGAGCTTCGAGACGTTGTTCAATGTACAGAACAAAATTTTTATTGTCATTATCGTACTGACGCTTATTGCATTCACAGGGTTTCTCATCGTGGGTAAACGACTGTACAAGCGCAAATATTACAAATAAGGAGATAGCCATGACGACTGCAGATATTTTAATGCTCATAGCGGTTATCTGTATTTGGTCGCTCTTGCTCGTCAACGTCGTCCTGATCATTGCAGGATACTTGTACTACATCAAGATCGAGAACGAGGAAGTACCGGCAATTAAGGGCGAGGCGCCATTCGTCTCCATCATGGTGCCGGCCCATAATGAAGGGAAGGTTATCACGAAGACGGTGGAGTCGCTATTGGCGCTGGATTATCCCCATGATCGATACGAGATTATCGTTATCAATGATAATTCATCGGATAACAGCAGCGAGCTGCTGGGCAATTTGCAGCGCAAGCATGACGGCCGCAACCTGATTATCATCAACACGGATGCGGTGACAGGTGGGAAAGGCAAATCTAACGCGCTCAATATCGGATTCAAGCAGAGCCGAGGTGAATTGATTGCCATCTACGACGCAGACAATACGCCAGAGAAGACGGCTCTACGCTATCTGGTAGCAGAGATTACGAACGACGATACACTAGGTGCGGTAATCGGCAAGTTCCGTACCCGCAACCGCAACACGAACCTGCTTACGCGCTTTATTAACATCGAGACGCTGTCGTTCCAGTGGATGGCTCAGGCAGGGAGATGGAAGCTGTTCAAGCTGTGCACGATTCCGGGGACGAATTTCATTATGCGGCGGAGCATCGTGGAAAGCATCGGAGGCTGGGACGTGAAGGCGATTGCTGAGGATACGGAAATTAGCTTTCGCATTTACATGATGGGTTATCGAATTAAGTTCCAGCCGAAATCTGTAACATGGGAGCAAGAGCCGCAGACGGTAAAGGTATGGTTCAAGCAGCGAACACGCTGGGCGAAGGGTAATATTTACGTCATCATCAAAAACATTCCGCTGCTCTTTGACCGCAAGGCACGAAATATCCGTTTTGATATCCTTTATTTTTTATCGATTTACTTTTTGCTGCTTACCTCATTGGTCATGTCCGACATCTTGCTCATTTTACATGCCTTAGGCTACGTACATACGACGATAGCTGGCTTCAGTTCCTTCTTATGGCTGCTGGCCATCACGCTGTTCATCTTAGGTACCTATATTACGTTGATCACGGAAAAAGGGGAGATGGTGCTCTCCAATCTGTGGATCATTATGCTGATGTATGTATCATATTGCCAGATGTGGATGGTCGTAGCCGCTTATGGGCTCTATAACTATGTGAAGGATTTATTATTCAAGCGAGAAGTCAAATGGTACAAAACAGAACGCTTTTAGAAGGTCGATTTTGATCACGCAGTATCTCGACCATTTTGATCACGCATTTATATAGGAACTCGTTTGAACATTGATACTCATTTATGAAGAAAAGACAGGAGAGAAGCTTGTGAATAAACGGTGGATCGTAGTCGGCATGACTTGCTTGTCCTTGTTATTCGGACAGCTTGGACAGGCCTCGGCAGCTGTGGCTCCGGCAATGGGCTCTGCTCAGCTGAGTACGTATGAAGAGACATTTTCAAGTGCGGACACATCCTTGTCCGGGATTATGTCCTCCAGACAGTTCAACTTCCAGACTGAGGAGTATTGGAAGGTTGATGAAGTTAAGATTCATGTAGATTATAAAGCGTCGCCCTTAACGAAAAGAGAACGGTCAAGCGTGACGCTGTCATTGAACGGGAAAAAGTTTCATTCCTTCCGTCCTGACGTCAGTGATGATCCAAAGCGTCGACTTACGGTATCCGTCCCTAAGGAATTGCTGGTGAAAGGGAATAACACACTGACGATCGAAGGCTATATTGTCACTACGGATGCGAATCAAATTTGTATGCCGTCGGAGAAGCGTGACAACTGGCTGCAGCTGTTCGCGACGTCAGGCGCCTCTATTCGATATACGAGTGAGGCGATTAAGCCAAGCATTCGCGATTTTAACCGTCATTTTACAGGCATGGATACGGTTAGCGATGAACGTAACGCGATTGCGATCCCGAAGAGCAGTAAGCCTGCCGAACTGGAGGCTGCCGTATATGCATTATCAGGTTTCGCGAAGCAAAATAGACTGAAGCAAAAACAAATTCCGATGTATGCATTCGATGCTGATGCCTTGAAGGGGAAAACAGCAGTTGTGGCTGTGGCATTGTACGACCAACTGCCGGCGGCCTGGAAGAGTGAGCTGGGCAATGTAGATGTCACGCAAGCTGCGGTGATCCGCGTGATTCGTACGGGTACACAGCCTACTCTTGTCGTTACTTCTCAGGATCCTGCCATGCTGGTGAAGGCAGGACGATTGCTGGCGAATCAAGAGCTGGTCAAGCAGTTGGACGGGGATACGAAAATGGTATCGGGCAATACGGATGTTGCGACGCCTGAAGTTACCATTAGCAAGGACATGAAGCTTACGGACAATGGCGATAAGCTGAAAGGCTGGATGCATCAAGAGAAATCATACTTCATATCGCTTCCGGCCAACCGCACGATTGCCGAGGCGAGCAAAATCCACCTGGACATGCGGTATGCGACCAATCTTGATTTTGATCGCTCCATGGTTACGGTGCTCATTAACAACACGCCAATCGGCAGCAAGAAGCTGAATATGGATTTAGCCAACAAGGATACATTAACACTGCCGATTCCGAAAAATTTAGATGTAACGGGTAACTTTACAGTCACGGTTGCATTTGATTTGGAGCTTCGGAATGTTGTGTGCATGGAGCCACAGGATGAGATGCCCTGGGCATTCATTACGAAGGATTCGGTACTACAGCTGAAAACGAAGGATAAGACAGAGCTGCTGTTCGACAGCTATCCGAACCCATTCCTTCGTGACGGCAGCTTCAATCAGGTTGCGGTTGTGATGCCGAAAAATCCAGATATGTATACGTATCAGTCGCTGGCGAATGTGTTCAATCTTCTTGGCCAATATGCGGAGGGCAATGCAGGCGAAGTCCGGTTCTTTGAGGATAGCGCAGCTGCTTCTGACTTGAAGGCCCATAACGTGATCGCAATTGGAAGCTATAACAATAATAAAGTCATTCGGGATAATAATGATAAATTGTATTTTAAATATGGAGCAAATGGAGAAGGGTTTACCTCCAATGAAAAGATGAGCGTGGACGCGGATTACGGCAAGCGTTTAGGTACGCTTCAGATCATCGAATCTCCGTTTGAAGCAGGCCGAGGCTTGCTTGCTATTAGTGGACCGAGCACCGAATATGATTATTTGGCCTCTAAACTGCTCGCCAGTGATAATGCGAAGTGGAGAATATATGGAGATGGCGTAGCCACGAACAAGGACGGCGACATCCACGCCTTCCGCTTCAAGAAGCAGGCGGAACAGCAATCTTCCTCGATTGTGGAGCAGGTTCTGCAGCGTGGGGACGTTCTGGGCTTCATGGTGGCCGCAATGCTTATCGGCTTGCTCGTGCTCGTATCCCTCATTTTCATGATTCGCAAATACCGCAAGAAACGGGGGGCTGGCGATGAAACGGAATCAAAGTAGTCTCCTGTCAGATGGCGCCTTCTTGCTATGGTTTTTGCTTAGCTTCGTATGCATTGCATTTACGGTGGGTGAGCCGAATCGCTACATCCTGAACATGATTTTGCTGAATGTGGCCTTTCTTATCGCGATCGTTACGTACTTTACGAGTGTGACAACGGGGTTAGTTCTGAATATTGTGTTCCTGTTCGGATACGGGACGTTTACGTTGTATCAGACTGTCGTGGAAGGTGGGGTCGTTGGGGCTCATAATTATTTCTGGCTTATCATGACGCCAGCCTTTACCGTAGTTAGTGCCATGCTTACACTCGGCAATCGAAGATTGCAGACGGAGAACGAACAGCTGAAACGGATAAATGCATCTCTGGCGACGATGGACGAAAGCACGGACTTGAAAAATAGCCGCTCGTTCCAAAAAGATGCCAAGGTATTTATGGCTCTCTCTACGCGTTATCATATTCCGCTGACGCTGCTTGTCGTGCAAGTGAGATATTGGGACGAGTTGAAGCGAATGGTAAGCGAGGAGCAAATGTCGGAAATGATCTATGGTGTGTCCAAGCTTAGTGAGACAAGCATACGTATGAATGACTCGCTATACATGCTTAATACGGATAATCCGACATGGGGCCTGCTGTTGTTTACCGACCGTGACGGCGCCAATGTGGTCATCGAGCGGTTGAAGGAGAAAGTTGCCTCCTTCAATGACGTAGAATTGGCTGGCAAATACAAGATCGAGCTTAATCTTACCGTGGGAGCCTTGGAATATTCTCCTGAGACGGTATCCACGCCGCTGGAATTCATAACGCAAGCAAGAAAGCAAATGGAGTACGATGTATAAAGGGATCAGAAAGCCTTAGGGGCATCCGGCCTTGGATCAAATCCATCCACCGTAGTCAGGTGGATGGATTTTTTATTATTCTCCGTTCTGTCCCTCGTTGTCAGTGTTTCTAGCCCATTCATCTATCCATTGAATGGCAGCCATCCGCTCGTTCCAGGTTCGCGTCAATATGCGCTGCAAAAGGATTGAACGGCTTGCCGATACTGTCCTTGCTGCGATCCATGCTTCAAGCGGGCAACGGTATAGGGCGCTTAGTAACAATCGTTCAGGTGATGTCCAAGGCTTCACTTGCCCATATCCCTGCAATAGGGCCTCTATGTGGGCAAGGTTGAAATGAGTAGTGTTGAACAATGTTTTCGTAATCTCATAATAAGCAGAATCGATTCTTACTTGATCCCAGTCGATGAGATAAAGTCCGTTCGGGCTCATGATGACATTCGGCGAAGTGATATCACCATGAATTAGTGTGGGTCGATAGGTCTCCTCATTTAAGAGCTGTTGTATTTCCGTGTTGTTGATGATGCCTTGTGCTTCTGCAGCAAGCTCTGTACATTGCGTGCCGTATGTCTTGAACCAAGATGCCCTTCTTCTGCTTCTGCGCAGTGCCGGAAGCTGGCGGCGAAATGCAGCGTCTTGCTGGAATAGATGCTGTACTACCTTATGCGTAACGAGAGGTGTTGGAGGGAGAATTCCTTGGCAGCAAGTATGAAGTACAGCTAAGGCCTTGCCCAACTGCTCGAAGTCCTGAGCATGCTGTGGTCGATTCCCCTCTACCCATTCCATCATGTAGTACGGCCTGCCACGGCGGCTCACCCACATTCTCCCGGACGATGTGGACAGCCAACGGGGGAGATGAGGATAGCTCTGTTCCTGAAGCATCTTCACATAAGCCGAAATTCGGATAATTTGCTGCTTCGTCGTCAGCTTGGTTAAAACCTTAGACTTATAAAAAGGTTTAATGACGAAGATCCCTTCCTCTGTAGTCGCCCGGTATGCTGCCGTAGATTTATACAGGGAACGATATGGTTTAACTCTCCTCAGATGCAACCCATACTGCCTCGTAATCGTATGAAATTGAAACTTAGATAATCGACGAGCCACTTCTTCGATGTCCCCCTGTCCTTATACATCTCACGCAAGGAATTCTATCGTCAGTGTATTCGAGGAACTAGAAGTGGACACAGGCGAGTGTGCCATTCGATTGGCGCTCTCTTGAAGATTGTTCAGTAAATGTTCAGCAAGCTGGAATATAATGTTGTCTAATGAGATTCCGAGGTGGAGTATGGAGACACGAAAAGGCAGAATATTGTTGACTGCGGTGACTTTGCTAGCGGCTTTGTCGTTGCATATGTATTTGTCGCTAAATGGTCTAAATCATTATTTGGTCGTGGTCATGTCAGCTTTGGCCCTGTTATTCTCGTGGCAAGTTGGCAAGTACATCGATCGATTACGATACGAACGCGATACGGATCCGTTAACGAGGACGCACACCCGACCAGCAGCATTGCGCCTGTTCCGTGCCATGTCTAAGAAATCAATTAAAGCCAATCACAAAGTGGCTGTCTATTTCATCGACATCGATAACTTTAAGACGATTAACGATAGTTATGGTCATCATGTCGGTGACACGATGCTGAAGAAGGTAAGCAGTCAGTTGCTGCAAATGAAAATCCGCGGCAAGCGGGTTGCGCGCTGGGGCGGAGATGAGTTCGTTATTATGGTTCCTTGTGCGGATGATAAGGAAGTGCATAATGTTCAGCATACCTTGCTATCCCACATTCAGCTTCCGACGAGTTACCAGCAGACACCGTTGTCTATCTCCATAGGCTGCTCAACATTCCCAAGTCAAGGCATAAGTCTGAATGAACTGGTGGACATTGCGGATAAGCAGATGCTATGGAATAAGCGCCAGAGCAAGTCGGATGCCCATCGGAAGCGAACTGCGACTCTATCAAATGGACATTGCGAAGAGGCGTCATCACGCCGATGCGTAATGGAAAAATAGTGAAACAACAGACGGTGTTCCTCGTATTGTCTTCTACACGACATCGACCTCGCTTGGTGGACAAGCATGTTCGCAAGCGATACGGAGCAACGGAGGGGCAATCAGTTGGAGAAGACAAAACTAGTTCGTATCTTTGATAAGCAAGCTGCTCAATACGATAAGCGCCGCGAAGATCCGAAGCAGCGAAAATGGAGAGAGAAACTAATCGGCAGCGCAGCAGGGGACGTGCTTGAAATTGCAGTTGGAGCGGGGGCTAACTTCCCTTACTACCCATCAGGTGTGAACATTACAGCTACCGATTTCAGCGAGGGAATGCTGGATAAGGCGAGGAAGGCAGCTGCAAATTACCCATTGGATATCCGTTTCATATGCTCAGATACGGAAGAGTTGAGTTTCCCGGAGCAATCTTTCGATACGGTCATTTCCACGCTATCCATGTGCAGCTATCAGAATCCGATGCTGGTGCTGCGCAACATGCGTCGCTGGTGCAAGCCTGATGGCAAGCTGCTGCTGATGGAGCACGGGATCAGCTCGAAGGCGGCTGTATCAGCGGTGCAGAAGACGCTCAATCCATTGCTATATCGCTTTACGGGCTGTCATCATACACGTAGCATCATGGATATGATTCGCGGCGCGGACATCAAGATCGAACGGGAAGAGAGCTACTGGATTGATATGGTGCACGTTGTGTGGGCGAGACCGTAGCAGCATCGAGGAATGATTGTGGTAAATAGAGACAGCCTGTATTCCACAAGGGAATTAGGCTGTCTTTCTTGTTGATCGGGCTGCAAGCTATGCTGTCCATCATTTCAGTATTAATTCAATCATGCCGCAAAGCTTCTACAGGCTTCAAGGAAGCTGCTTTGTTGGCAGGGAATATGCCGAACACGATGCCGATGATCGCGGAGAAAGCAAATGCGTAGATGACGATATCGACTTGGATGGCGGTAGCAACGGACAAGAAATGGGTCATGGCAAAACAGGCGCCATAGGCGAGCCCAATCCCAGTCAAGCCGCCCAGTCCACTAAGAACAACCGATTCAATGAGAAATTGCAGTAAAATATCGCGTTTCTTGGCACCGAGCGATTTGCGAATGCCGATTTCCCGCGTACGCTCCGTGACAGATACCAGCATGATATTCATTATCCCAATTCCCCCGATAATGAGGGAGATGCCAGCAACACCTGCCATCATTGTTGACAGCGTCTTCGTGATCGAGCTCATCGTCTCCTTGACATCCTGCTGGTTGAAAATATTGAAGCTGTTCGTATTGCCGCGGAACAGCTTCGTCAGCTTCTCATTCAGCTGGTCGACGACCACGCTCATGCGTTCTTCCTGGGAAACCTTAATGTTGACGGAGCGAACGCCGGCCGATTGGAACATTCGCTGCGCAGTCGTGATGGGGATGAGAACCTTCTCGTCATTCGATCCGCCGAGCGAGCTTCCCTTAGACTCCAGCACGCCCACGACTTTGAATCGAGCGCCATCGAGCAGTATCGTTTGCCCGATGGGATCTGCTCCCTTGAATAATTCAGCTGCCGTATCTACGCCAAGCAGGGCCACTCGGGAATAGCCTGTGACGTCAAGCGGCACGATATAGCGTCCGCTTTGATTTCTGAAGTCCTTCACCTGCTCATATTCTGGCGTAATGCCTTCTACAGTCACGGATGCAGATTCGGTCGTCCCGTTCTTGACGGTCGCACTCCCAGATACGATAGGAGCCAAGCCTTCGATATCCGGTATATCATCTGCGAGATGGATGGCATCCTCCAAAGTTAATGTCGTTTGGCTGCCTCGACCCATAATGTTCACGGACAACTGATTCGTTCCCAGGCTTTGCAGGGATTGCTCGACTGCATTGGAAGAGCCTTGGCCCATGGCCATTAAGGAAATAACGGTAGCTACACCAATTAATATCCCCAGCATAGATAGGAAGGTGCGCAGCTTATTGGAACGGATACTGTGCCATGACATTTTGAATCCTTGCGACAGCTTCACGCCCATTCCCCCTTTCTTCGGTCAGGCTGCCGTCATTCATGAAGACAACCCTCTTCGCACGAGCAGCAACCTCCATGTCATGAGTGATGAGTATAATCGTATGTCCTTCTTGATTCAGCTTCTCGATCAGTTCGAGTACCTCGTGTCCCGTCTTCGTATCCAATGCTCCAGTTGGTTCATCTGCAAGCAGGATGGGCGGGTGTGCGGCCAATGCGCGAGCGATGGCTACCCGCTGCTGCTGCCCGCCGGATAGCTCGCTTGGCCGATGCCCAATCCTATCCTCCAAGCCCACCTGCTGCAGTGCCTGCAGTGCTGCTTCCCGTCTCTCTTTATTGCTTAATCCACGGTAGATGAGAGGCAGCTCAACATTTTCAATGGCGGTCAGCTTAGGAAGCAGGTGAAAGCTTTGAAAGATAAATCCGATTTTGTGATTGCGAATGTCTGCAAGCTTGTTGTCGCTCAGGCGACTTACTTCTACTCCATCCAGCGTATAACTTCCTTCACTTGGCGTATCCAGACAGCCAATGACGTTCATCAACGTCGACTTCCCTGATCCAGAAGGGCCAATAATGGCTACAAAATCGCCATACTGAATATCGAGATTGACGCCTTGGAGAATATTGACCTCTTCCGATCCCATTCGATATGACTTCTTAACGTTACAAATGGAGATGATGCTTTGATTATTAGACATGTTTGCCATGACATTGGCAGTATTGGCAAGCTGCTTCATTGGCGACCGCCTCTGCTTCCCATCGAGCCACCCTGGAAGCTCGCTCCCCCAGGGAACCCACCTCCGCCAAAGCCCATTCCATTCTGGCGCTGTCTTTGCTCGGTGGTACTGCTACCGCTGCCTGCCTTGCCCTGTGGGGTGGCAATTAAGACAGCATCACCAGCTTGAAGCCCGGATGTGATCTCGGCATAAGTGTCGTTGCTAATCCCAACGACGACTTCCTTAAGTGTGCCGCCCATTGCTTGTCTCATATCCATACGTCCATTGTTTCTTGTATTTTCTTGACCAGTTTCCCCGTTTCGGCTTGTCAGTTCTCCAGATGGAGTGCCTGAATCGCTGCGGTTGGCTCTAGACCAGCCACCAGCAGCATTTCCATTGCCTGTATTTTGCGGGTTGTCCGCCTTTCTATCCTGCTTATTCACGTCGTCGGCATTGCCTTGTCCGCTAATTGGTTCCTTGCCATCGTTTGCTGCAGAAGAGGCGCTTCCAGCTTCGCCTGGAACACGTACATAATGCTTATTGCCCATCGCGATAACAGCCTCGACGGGAACGAGCACGACATCATTCTTAGTCTGGGTAACGATCTCCGCTTGACCGGACATGCCGGCAAGGACGCCATCCGGCTTGGTTAGGCTGATGCCGACCTCATAGGTAGCGACACCATTGTTGCTGTTGCCCTCTTTTCCAATTGAAGTGATTTTTCCAGTAAATTGTTGGTTGGGGAAGGCATTGAGTGTAACTTGCGCTGACTGTCCGGATTGAATCGATGGAATATCAAGCTCGTCAGCTGACATGATAAATTCAAGTTTGGTATAGTCGGCGATGACCGCAACTACGGTATTTTCATTCACATCATTGCCTGTTTCAATCTGGCTTTCCTTAATTGTCCCTGCAGCTGGAGCAACTACATCGTGATTCTCTGCTTCTTCGGCCTGTAGGCTGGCGAGTGTAGATTCATTTTGCTCGATTTCTAAGTCGAGGGATTCCATGTTCACCTGAATGGACTCCCGGTTCTCCTCAGGTGCCTCCTTGTACTGCTTCTGAAACTGCTGCATTTGCAATTGTTGCTTTTTAAGCGACAACTCCGTTTGCTTGATTCGCTCTGAGTTGTCTGTCTTTTTGAATACAACAAGCGTCTGGCCTTTTTTTACTTGATCACCTACTTTGAAGTTGATTTTGCTGATCGTACCTTTATAGCCAGCCTTGACGTTGTTCACCTCCGACACGCTAACGGATCCAGATCCGGATACCTTTGTTTCCATGTTCCCCTTACTTGCTTGTACGGTTCTTGTTGGCAAATTAGCAGCTGATGGCTGTTCTGCCGGCCGCTGGGTCAAATACACAGCGGTGGCTGCACCTGCTACAAGCAGAATCCCTGCCACATACACCCATTTTTTCATCGTCTCTATCCACCTTTACCGGTTCTGTTGGGCATTCAATCGTTGTGCCCGCTGAACTTAGGGTACTTACCATAGATGAATGGTCCATTAAAGCACACTGAGTAAAAACTGAGCATTAGCTGAATAAACGCTGAAAGTGAAATAACAGACTACATTGTGGAGGAAGTGGAGCGGCTAGAAGCTGCCAATAAAGCAGGGGGTAATGTAGTGATGAGCCTCATTTTCATTTTCACAGTGAGATCAGTATAATAGAGCCTATATTTCAATGCAGACATCGAGGGGGCATCATGGCAAAACGAAAGTGGATCATAGGCCTGATCGTCCTTGCAGCTATATTCGGTTATGTGATTGTTCGATTCTTGTCTTCCACACTTGCAATCGAGCGTCTAGTTGGGCAGCTGGAGACGGGTACAGACGCAGGGCAGCAGCAATCGCTTAAGCATGTGGTGCTCATTGCCCAAGAGCTGGATAATCCCTTCTGGCGCACGGTGGAGCAGGGGGCGAAGGAAGCAGCTGCACAGCGGGATATGGAAATCGAATATACCGGACCCATACGCATTAACCCGTCGGAGCAGATGAGGCTGCTGGCCAAGGCCATTGCCTCCAAGCCGGATGCCATTTTGACACAGGGAATCAATGAGCCGCGGTACGATGAACTCGTAGGCAGAGCAATGGATCAAGGCATTCCGGTTATAACGGTGGATTCCGATGCACCGGACAGCAGACGGTTCGCTTATGTCGGAACAGATAATCGGGCGGCTGGTGTACAAATGGGTGAATTGGTCGTTCATGGCTCAGCATACAAAGGGAAAATAGGCATCATCTTAGGCAGCGAACTGGCTGACAATCAACGGAAGCGGCTGGAGGGATTCAGATCCATCATCGATAAGGCTTCAGGCTATGAGATCGTAGACGTGCGTTCATCGAATATATCTCGCATCGAGGCAGCGAAGCAGACGAAGCTTATGCTGAGCGAGCATCCGGATATACGAACGATTATCGGGTTTAGTGCGTGGGATGCCGCAGGGATCGTGGAGGGATTGCAAGCTGCGAATAAGGGGAAGATTAACGTATTTGGCTTCGATGATGTAGAGGCAACTAGGCGTGCGATTGCTCACGGAGACATCGTGGCAACGCTCGTGCAGCAGCCAAGGGAGATTGGCGCCGAAGCAGTATCCATTCTGCAGCAAATATTTGCGGGCGAGCCGTACGCAGCAACTCAATATACAAGTACTAAGGTTTTGGAACAATGATGAATATACGGAAAAAGCTATTGATTTTCATTCCGGCGCTGCTCGTCTTGAGCAATGGCGTCTCCTTTTTCGTCTTCCAGAGTGGAAGAACCGTACAGCAAAGCTATAACGTCATGCTGGAGCGGGTATTGATGTACAGGCAAATTGCAACCCAAACCGACAGCAATCTGCGTGCCTTGAACATCTATTTGTTAGATCAAAGCGATCGATCGCGCGAAGAGTATCTTCGTGAGGCTCATAGTCTGAAGTTGATGAGAGATCAATTGACGGAGCAAAAAACGAATGCTCCATCCGCCGGAGCGGACGTGCGTAATTATCGCAATCTGCTGAACACGTATATCGAAGAGGAAGCAGGTGTGCTAAAGGCGTGGGGGGAACCGAGCTCTCTGCGTTATGTGCCGCTGTATGAGGAACTGGAAGCGACGGCAGGGTTCATCCGAGAAGAAGGGCATCAATTGATTGATGCGGAGCTTCGTTATTATCAGCCCTTCTACCGGCAGATCTTCACGCACACAGAAGCGATGAATCTATGGGGAATCGGACTTTTTATTATCAATACGCTGCTAAGTATCATGCTTGCCTATTGGCTATCGCTCGGCATTACCGAGCCAATTAAGAAGCTGGTTCATGCAGCGAGAGCAATTTCCCGCGGCAACTTGCAGACGAAGCCTCCACAAGTGGAGGGCAGCAGTGAAATTCGTATGCTGTCTGAGGCGTTCGGGCGCATGCAGGATGATCTTCTGCAGTTGATTGAAAAGGATAAGGCGAACTTGGAGAAGGATCGGCTCGTGAAGGAATTGGAGCTCAAGGCGCTGCAAAATCAAATGAACCCGCACTTTCTGTTCAACTCTCTTAATGTGCTTGCCAAGCTTGCCTTGTTAGAAGGTGCGGAACGAACTAGCGATTTAACTGTGTCGATGTCTAACTTGCTCCGCTATAATCTGCGCAAGCTGGACCAGCCTGTACCGCTCCGAGATGAAGTGGAGCAAGCGAAGGAGTATTTCACGATTCAGCAGGCTAGATTCCGTGATCGAATCCAGTTTGTTACCCATATTGATGAAGCAGCCTTGGACGTGCTCGTTCCTGTGCTTACCCTGCAGCCGATTTTGGAAAATGTATTTGTTCATGGCATTGAAGGCATGGAAGCAGGAGCGGTTGTAACCTTGTCCATTGAACGTGTACCGAGCGAGGTGCGAATCTCGATTGCAGACAATGGCAGTGGCATGACGGAAGAGACGCGCAGCGCCCTGCTTCGCATGGGTGCAGAACCAGCAGATTCCCGATCAGGGGGACAATCTACAGGACTTGGAACGTACAATGTATTTAGACGATTGGAACTGTACTATGGCAGAACCGATCTGGTGGATATTCAGAGCGAGCCTGGCCATGGCACAACCGTCTTGATTCGAATACCGGACAAGGAGGAACACAAGGGGCAACAGGATATTGGCAGGATAATGACTCCTCGATAATTGGAGGTATCCTTACTAACATGTGAATCAGAAAGGAGGGAGAACATGTATCGATTGCTAATCGCTGATGATGAGGCATTAGAGCGGGAGGGCTTGGAGTGGATTATTACGAAAATGATGCCGGATACCTTCGAAGTTATTCATGCAGACAATGGCCGTACAGCAATTCAGAGGGCCGACGAGCATCGCCCTCATATCGTCATGATGGATGTCCGAATGCCAGGCATACAGGGATTGGATGCCCTGAAGGAGATTAAGGAGCGCCATCCACTCGTCAAAATGGTGCTCGTTACTGCGTATGAATATTTCGACTACGCGCAGCAGGCACTATCTCTTGGAGTGAAGGAATACTTGGTGAAGCCTGCAAAGCGGGATCAAATTGTAGCTGTGCTGCAGCGTCTGGTTGATGAGATTCGGGATGAGTGCGGGAAGCGTGACGAGCAACTTGCCATTCGGGATAAATTTTATCAACTGCTTCCCATGGCTGAGACGGAGCTTGCCCTTGCCTTAATGGCGGATCAAGTTCATAAGGCAGACGCCTTGCAGCTTGCTGATATTTTGGAGCTGTCGCTCGATCGAGGGTATGCGCTAGTGGTTGCGATGAATGGAATGAAGTCTGCTGCGGGCCAATCATACGAAGACGAGAAGCAGTTCGCGATCGACGTATCGAAGAGTATATTGAAGGAGCAGGTAAAGGAGAGACACAGCTGGATCGTCAGTCCGATTGTGCATGAACATATGGCTGTTTTTATTTTGGGCAAGGGAACGGCAGAGGCTGGTTCTATGCAAGAGGAAGTGCAGGGCATCGGATCAGAGCTTATCGCAGCTTTGCGCAGACAATGCGGTCTTGAAGTTACGGTCGGAGTTGGGACGCTTCAGCGGCACGTTGAAGGAATACGGCGTTCCTATTATGAAGCAGTGTTTGCCTCGACGTATCCAAGTTCGTGGGGGAGTCTATGCCGATTCGAGGAACTGCAACTGCCTGCAAGTAATGCTTCTTGGCTGCCTGATGATCGGGTTGAACGAGGAACATCTGCTGAGGGAGCGTATGTAGAGCAAGCAATTAAGCGCATCCGTGAGGAACGTGAACAGCAGACATGGAATGTGGTCGATCGTGCTGCTGCATACATCGTAGAGCGATATCAGGAAGAGTTGTCTCTAGAGGAAGTAGCGGACCATGTCCACTTGAATCCGCATTATTTCAGCAAAGTATTCAAGCAGCAGACAGGAGAAACGTTCATTGATTACGTTACAAGGCTAAGAATTGATAAGGCGAAGTCACTCATCTTGGATGGGCAATTCAGCCTGAAGGAAGTGTGCTATATGGTCGGCTACAAAGATCCGAACTACTTCAGCCGTGTGTTCAAGAAGGTAACGGGCGTAACGCCAACCGAATATCGAAGTACGGAGAACTAAGTCCATGCCCATATGTCGGCATGGACTTTTTTGTCCTCCAAGACAAGAATGTGCTAGTTTGTGGCCAATGTTTGGAATCCGTGCGAGCAGGGAACGATATTATGCTGATGATCCGCAAAGAAGTGAAGGGTTTCATCGACATGATCGGACAAGCTGAATGTTATAATGAAGCTCCAGTCTTCATTGATTTTACTCAAAGGGGTATAAAATTATGAGTACGCAACAAGGCGAACACAATCAAATAAATATGAAGTATGTTACGCTCGTATCGATTGTAGCCGCACTCGGAGGCTTGCTGTTTGGATTTGACACTGCTGTTGTCTCTGGTGCAATCGGTTTCATGAAAGAGAAGTTCGGTCTGTCCGAATTTCAAGTCGGCTGGGCAGTATCCAGCTTAATTGTAGGATGTATCGTCGGGGCGGCAAGCACAGGCATACTGGCTGACAAGTTCGGCCGAAAAAAGGTGCTTATCGCAGCTGCGCTGCTGTTCATTGTTGGTACAGCAGGTTCTGCAATTCCAGCAACATTCTCGGGTTATATCAGTGCCCGTATTGTTGGTGGTCTCGGAATTGGTATTACATCTACACTCTGCCCGCTCTATAATGCGGAGATCGCGCCTGCGAAGTATCGAGGCCGACTCGTTGCATTGAATCAGCTAGCGGTTGTAACAGGTATTTTCCTCGTTTACTTTGTTAACTTGGGTATCGCTGGCGCTGGCGATCACGCTTGGGGCGTGGAGAATGCATGGCGCTGGATGTTCGGTGTAGGTGTTATTCCGGGCGTACTGTTCTTGGTTCTCCTGTTCTTCGTACCAGAGAGTCCAAGATGGTTGATTACACAGGGGCGGGCAGCCGAGTCTCTGCCAATCCTATGCAAAATCCACGGCGATGAGCTGGCACGCAAAGAAGTATTGGACATTAAGGAATCGTTCAAGCATGAAAAGGGTTCGCTCTCGGATCTATTCAAGCCAGGTCTTCGTTTGGCACTCATTGTTGGTGTCGTGCTTGCTGTGCTTCAGCAGGTAACAGGTATTAACGCGGTTATGTATTACGCGCCAGAAATCTTCAAGCAAGCAGGTGCTGGAACGAATGGCGCATTGATTCAAACGATTCTCGTCGGTTTCATCAACTTCGTGTTCACGATTCTGGCATTGTGGTTGATCGATAAGGTCGGCCGTAAAGCATTATTGATCGTCGGATCATCCTTGATGGCGGTATGCTTGCTTGTGATCGGGTTTGCGTTCCATACAGGTCATACCTCTGGAATGCTGGTGCTTATCTGTATTCTGGTGTACGTTGCTGCCTTCGCGATATCGCTTGGTCCAGTAGTTTGGGTCGTGATGTCTGAAATCTTCCCGAACCATATTCGTGGCAAGGCTACGGCGATTGCATCCATGATGCTGTGGGTAGCAGATTATATCGTGTCCCAGTCGTTCCCGCCGCTGCTTAGTTCCGCAGGGCCAGCCATTACGTTCTGGATATTCGGCATACTGGCGGTGTTCACCGTCCTCTTTAGTTGGCGCGTCGTCCCCGAGACAAAGGGGAAATCGCTGGAGGAGATCGAGAATATGTGGACGCAGTCCAAGGCTTAATCATAGAGATTGTTGCATCTTATATAACCACTCTGTTTTCCGTTAAGGCGGTTAACAGGGTGGTTTATTTGTTATCATGGCGAATGTGGATTGACAAGAAAAGGAAACCGTGTTTCAATATGAGTGAATTTAAAATTATTCATTCATGCGAGGTCATTCATACATGGATAAGAAGCAGAACATCTTTCAATGTGCATCGGAATTATTCCACGCCAAAGGATTTAAAGACACCAATATTTCAGACATTGCAAAAATGGCGGGAATAGCGGTAGGAACCTTTTATAACTATTATTCCTCGAAAGAGAAATTGTTCTTTGAAATTTATATGAAAGAAAATGAAATAATGAAAAAAAGGATGGTCGAGTCCCTTGATATGAATCAAGATCCCGTAATCCTTGTAAGAACATTAGTGGAGCAGAATATCAGTGCTATGAACTCTAATAAAGTGCTTAAGGAATGGTATAATCGGGATCTTTTCCGGGAATTAGAGCAGTACTATGAAGAAGTCAAAGGAAATGATGATACGATTCGCAGCTTAACCATTGAGTTATTTAAAAAGTGGAAAGCGGAAGGACGAATCAGATCGGATATTGATGATGAGCTTTTGCCTGTCTTCTTTGACTCACTAGTCTATATCGATTCACACAAGGAAGAAATCGGGGTTCACCACTTTCCGCAACTGGTACAGTATTTGTCGGAGTTCATTATGAAAGGCTTAACGAACTTCGAAAAATAGAGGGAATCCGGCAGCGATCTTTTTATGCCCTATAATGAATGAATAAAAAAATATTCATTCATTATACATTGAGATCATTGTACAGTCGGTGTGATTAAGCAAGGGGGTGATTCCGCTTGTAATGCAATTCGAGTCATGGGAAAGATGTGAAAATATTTCAATGGAGGTTCAAACATGAGACGAACAGGGGAAATCGTGTTTAGCATCATTGGAGCAGCATTAAATCTCATCATGATCGTAATCGGAGTCGCTTTCTTATACCTCAAAGATAATGCAGCATATATGGACTATTTGCATGCCAATTGGAATGACAGCCAGATAGCTACTTCGATCGATCAGATGAATCAATCAGGTACGCTGTGGATTCTCCCTGGATTTGTAGGCATTGTGCTAAGTGTTATGGCTATTCTTTTATTGAGGCGCAATGGCAGCCCAAGGCTCGCGGGATGGCTGCTTATTTTGGCAGCGGTGGTGCCTTGTGTGATTTCGGTGTTCGGGTACATCCCGGCCATATTCTTTGTTATCGCTGGGGTGATGACACTCGTTCGAAAGACAGGCGGAAGAAAGGTACAGCTTCGAAGATAAGGGGAGAAGCTGAATTTCAACAAGATAAGAAATCAAAAGGAGCTGCTTAGACGAAGTAGATCAAACACTTGCCGAGCAGCTCCTTTTGTCAGGCCTTTTTATTTTTGAATATAGAAGATGAGTTCCTGTCCATTCTTAACAGGGTCTTGCGCGAGTGTGTAGCCGTGCTTCACCACTTCTTCCGGTACGTTCTTGAAGGCGGCTGGACAGTCCGCAATCACTTGCAACACTTGTCCTTTCTCCATGTCCTGCAATGTCTCTAACGTGTAGATAACGGGATATGGGCAAGGTTCTCCTCTAAGATCCAATGTGAAATCGATCGTCATTATTTTGCATCTCCTTTTTTGAATCCGACGCCGAAGCGGTAATTTTTTTGCCAGTAGCTAGCTACAGCATAACCGATTGCAAGCAAAACTAGTGTGACAATTAGCGCCCAAGCCGGGCCCATCACAGAAATGAGATTGATCTTCGCCCCACTCTTCACGAGCAGGTCGAATACGCCAAGATGATCCCAAGCGTAGGCAAGGGCAGTAGCGCCAATAATGTTGCCGATGAATACAGGCAGGAAGATCACTTGTCCTTCCATGAGGCGGTACATCATCCCTGTCTCACAGCCGCCCGCAAGGACAATGCCAATGCCGAACAGGATGCCGCCGACGAATGTGCTTGGTGCTGCCATTTTCGTAATCGGATCGACGCCGTTCACGAGAATAACGATGAGCGTTAGGACAGAACTGATTGCCATCCCGCCGATAATAGCCTTGGTCATCGTTGCGCGCCCGCTAATCCACAGATCGCGGAAAGCGGAGGTGAAGCAGATCTGTCCTCTTTCGATCAAGATGCCGAAGGCAGCCCCGAAGATGGCGGCAACGCCGAGCATTGTCTTGCCTGCTAGGAAGAAGTACACGATAAGTCCTGTATAAGCCAGTGCAACAAGCCCGCCGATATAAGGCTGAACTTTTCTTGTTTGTTGAATAGTAGGCGCGGCATTCCCTTTTTGCAGGATCGGCTTTCCTTTCCACCATTTGGTACTAACAATTTTCACCCCTGCATAGGTACCGATGGCGGTTGCCACCATGAAGATCCAAGCATGGAACGAGAATTGCGGCACGCCTGTGAAGAAGGCAGCCAAGTTGCAGCCAAGCGCGAGCCGTGCGCCTGCACCTGCGATAATGCCGCCGATCAGGCCCTGTACTAAGCGGCGCTTCTGCTTCGGCATGCGGATCTTGAAGTTGTTGCTGAACAGAATCATGATGAGCGCGCCGATGAACATGCCCCAGACGATCCAGCCGTCCGTGCGCTCGAATGTCGAACCCTTCATTTGTATCAATTTGAAGTAAGCCCAATCGGAGATATCGACCCCGAACAGCTCCAGGATATGTCCTCCAAAACGCGTAAACTCGCCGGTGACGGCCCATACCGTGTTGGTAATGCCGAAGTACAGCGCGCTGAGTACGCCTGCGATGCCGATGGCAACGTAAGGGCTCCAGTAGTTGGTGAACAGCTTGCGTAATGAATCTTTCATCTTTTTCCCTTACCCCTTCAATCCCTCATAGTTAATGGTGCGAACACGATCGAACTATATGGATTTGTTTGTGTGCGGCAATTCACATCCGATCACGAGATGAGATGCAAATAAAACCATTCTCCATTTTACTACAAACTGCTTGCTAGCGGGGGGAATTCGGGATGATACTTTTTTACCTCATATGGAAATTGAAAAAAAATGATCATCACGTGTCACAAAATGAGCACCTTATCTGTCTTAAC
The DNA here is from genome assembly GCF_001894745.1 of Paenibacillus sp. NAIST15-1. Classification (GTDB taxonomy): domain Bacteria; phylum Bacillota; class Bacilli; order Paenibacillales; family Paenibacillaceae; genus Paenibacillus_B; species Paenibacillus_B suaedae. Next base: position 389,172 of record NZ_BBYF01000004.1, on the reverse strand, counting down.
TTATGTAACCAAAATTAAGATGAGGTGAATGGAATGAAATTGCGCTTTAACTATCGAACGGCAAATGCCCCTGCTTATCAAGCCATGCAAGTTCTGGACAAATTCGTCAGTGGTACACTTGATCCGGTGCTTCTTGAACTCATTAAGATACGAGCTTCTCAAATCAATGGCTGCGCCTTCTGCATCGATATGCACACAGCTGATCTGATGAAGATGGGTGATCATACGAACCGCATCATGCTGCTCAGTGTGTGGAAGGAAGCACCGGTATGTACTGACAAAGAAAAGGCTGTTCTGGAATTAACGGAATATGTGACAGAAATAGCTGATGCGGGTGTGCCTCAGTCGGTTTATGAGAAGGTACGAGAGCATTTTAATGAGAAGGAATATGCAGATTTGATTCTTGCGATTGCGACGATTAACTGTTGGAACCGTATTGCCATTTCGACAGGAATGCATCCAGGATGTTTCGAGAAGTAGGGAGGAGCCTTGTGCTCCTCTTTTTCTTCTTTACTCGATGGATCAGAATAGCTTTGGAATGATAGAATGGGGGGCAAAGGAGTGGGAACATGGATGTAAAAAAGCTCCATTCGCTTCATGCACAGGAAGCTGATTCTGTTGAACAGTTGTATCGTAGCTATCGGTCCTTAGCATTTTCCATTGCATATCGGATGCTGGGCACAGTGTCTGATGCGGAGGATGCGGTACAGGATTTATTTGCGGATATGGTCGGCAGGAATTTGGACGATGTTAGGCATATTAAGGCGTATATAGCCAAGTGGATGACGAACCGATGTCTGAATGTGCTGCAATCTTCCCGTCGAACGAGAGAGACGTATTTTGGCGAGTGGCTTCCAGAGCCTATTGTTGAACAAGGAGAGCAGCCCGATCAGGTGGCGGAGCGTGTAGATTCGCTGTCCTATGCGTATATGGTTATGCTTGAGCGGATGACCCCGATGGAGAGAGCCGTATTTCTGCTGAGGGAAGTATTCGAATATGAGTATGAGGAAATCGCAGATATTGTCGGTAAGTCGACTTCCAACTGTCGCAAAATATTGAGCCGCGCCAAGGAACACGCGCGAGAATATTCCCCCACTGCTAGTCAAGATACGGATGCTAGACGGACGCTCGTCTCCAAATTCGTTACTGCCTTTCAGCAATATGATTTGGAGGCATTGTTGTCCTTGCTGTCAGAGGATGTGCGACTGACTACCGATGGAGGAGGCAAAGTCCATGCTGCTATGCGGCCTATTATAGGTAGAAGCCGTGTACTTAGGTTGCTTACTTCACCTAAAGCATTCGTGGCGCTGCGAAGCTGGGATCTCTCCTTCACTATGGTAAATACGAGCATGAATATGGTGTATCGGGAGCAAGGAGTTGTGAAGGCGGTATGCTGCTGTGAGCTAACGGCTGAGCAAGATCGCATAAGCAACGTTTATGTTATATTTAACCCGGATAAGTTGGATCATATATCGTTGTAGATAGGAGCAGGAGGAATGACGGTGACACTGGACGAAGTCATGGCTAAGCTGGAAGCGATGGGCACAGAGCAAACAAGGAAAACGTTCCTCCGACATGGGGCGCAGGAGCCGCTGTTCGGCGTAAAGATCGGCGATCTGAAGAGGCTGGTTAAGGAAGTTAAGAAGGATCAGCAGCTTGCGCGTGCGCTTTTCGATACAGGGAATAGCGATGCGATGTATTTGGCAGGGCTAACGGTCGATCCATCTGCAATGCCCAAGGAGCTTCTGCAATCATGGGCTCAACAGGCACACTGGCATATGATTGTAGAATGTACGGTAGCTGGTGTGGCTGCAGAAAGTCCGTATGCTCTCGAATTAGCACGCGAATGGATGGCATCCAGCGAAGAGCTGATTGCGACATGCGGCTGGAGCACCTATCTGCACTATATCTCGATTACGTCTGACGAGAAGCTGGATATCGAAGAATTGAGGAGAATGCTTGCGCTCGTCGAATCGACGGTTCATCAGGAACGCAATCGGGTGAGGTACGTGATGAATCAATTTGTCATTGTCGTAGGCTCGTATGTACTGGCTTTGCATGATGAAGCAATGCGAGTGGCAGAGGTCATTGGCAAGGTGCAGGTCAATATGGGCGAGACAGCTTGCAAAGTACCGGAGGCGGCGGCCTATATCCGCAAAGTGGAGGCCGCAGGCAAGCTCGGCGCTAAGCGCAAGACATGCATATGTTAAGGTGAAGCACAGGAGACGAAATCCTGTGCTTTTATTTATTATCAGCCAGGAGCGTAGAGGCAAGCGATTAGATTTGTCAGGATAAATCGGTAGTGTCACGAGTCCGAATTGGCGTGAGCAGGTATACCAATGGAGATCGGTCATAGGGCTTTATGACGACAGGACTTCGTGTGCCAGACAGTTGAATCGACAGCATATCGTTGCCGATTGAGCGAATGAGCTCGCGTAAATATTTCCCGTTCAGGGCAATGAGGGCATCGTCACCTTCACAATCATGGATATCAATATATTCCGATACATCTCCAATTCCATGAGCCTGGGCGCTAAGCTTCATTCTATGACCTGAAGTCTGCATATGAATAACGTGCGAGTCGCCAGAGAGAAGGATTGCACGTTCAACAGCCTGCTGCAATTGCGAAGTATGAAGCGTGATAGAGCTTTTAAAGGCAGGAGGGACTGTAACAGAGGGGAAATGGCCTCTAAGGAATGTACAGTGCATCATCCAATGCTCCGTGGAAAACTTGGCCTGATTAGAACTGACTCCAACCTCGAGTTCGTTCTGCTTGTCCCCAAGTAATTTCGCTACTTCCAAGAGCTGCTTTGCAGCAATGATAATGGGTGGGTAATCGCCAGACTGGTTGGATTGTATCAGATTCCACTCTACGGTTGTAGAAGCGTAGCGAACCCCATCTGTTGCGCGTAGTGTGAGAGAATCATGACTGATCTCGAACAGCACTCCAGCCAATACTGACGCGTGTTCTGCTGTAGAGGCGGCGAATGCAATTTGCCGAATGGCCTGCTGTAGAGACAGACAGGAGATTCGGAACAAAGACGTGTAACGATTAACTGGCACAGCGGGAAATTCATCTGGAACCATGCCACAAATGCGGTAGACGGCCTGTTCCGTTGTAATTTCCATGACATGCTGTTCATTGAGTTGTAAGGATATATTGTCAGCAGGGAGCGCACGGATGATCTCAGTGAAATGCTTAGCAGGGACTACACTGCTTCCTGTTTGTTGAATATCGAGTTTATCTTGCTGTATAGGGACTTCATATTCAAGTATCATGCTGGGTTGACTGGAGGTAAGTGTTAATCCCTTGGAAGTTGCTGTGAGTTTGATTCCGGATAAGATGGAGCTCGTAGTGTGGGAAGAGATAGCTCTGTTCACTACTCGTAGAGCACGGGCAAGGATATCTTGCGAAATGTTAATCCGCATTCGGAATCCCACCTTTAGTCTCGGAGTCTAGAGCAAAATAGGATTCAATAATGTGCCTAATCGCCTCTGAACGTGAAAATTCATTCGCATGGCAATGTTGTTCGAGGGTTTCCCATATTGCTTCAGGTAGGGTTAGAGATATTTTCTTCGTGTCACCGAAGCCTTTTCTGCCTGCCCCTGGACGGGATCCCCCTTTTGTGAAGAGCATACTGATCTGGCCATCCTCGTTCGGAACGCCGATCCTCATATTATTTTGCATGTGACACCCCTGGTCTCTTTTGAATTAAGTAACCATATTCAAATACTACGGTACTTATACTGTAACATGCTTCATGATTGGAAGGCAATATAAGGAAAACAAAGGTTGGCTGCTCGTAATAATAAGATATTGACTTCGAGTTGACTCGAAGTACTACAATACAGCCATCAACGAAGAAGCTGCTGAAGGAGAGATGGCTTGTGTGGAATATCAAGATGACCGTAACTGAATATGGAGGTCCGGAGATGCTGCAGGCTGTGCAAGAGCCGCTGCGTGCGCCCGATGCAGACGAAGTTCGCGTGAAGGTGCAGAGTGCTGGTGTTGCACTGGCGGATATTATGCGCAGGGAAGGTCTGTATCCGATGTCGCCTGAGGTACCTTTTGTTCCCGGATATGATGCGGTTGGGATGGTAGATGCAGTTGGAGCTGGGGTAGAACAATATGCGGTAGGGGATCGCGTTGCTGTATTTTTTAACGGCACAGGCGGATATGCATCACATGTGTATGCCCGAATGGATGAGGTTGTTCCGATCCCTGCGGCAATAGATGCTACTGAGGCGGCAGCTTGTATGCTGAATTATGTGACAGCCTATCAGATGCTGCACCGCATCGCGAATGTATCGGAGGGGGAACGAATCCTTATCCATGGCGCGAGCGGCGGTGTAGGGACAGCGTTGTTGAACTTGGGGCGATTGGCGAAGCTGGAGATGTACGGAACAGCATCGGGAGCGAAGCATCAGGTTGTTGCAGCGTATGGCGCGTTACCGATAGACTATCAAGCAGATGACTTTGTTGAAGTACTCGCGAGCATTGCTCCTGAAGGAATGGCTGCCGTGTTCGATCCGATTGGGGGCTCCAATTGGGAGCGTTCTATGCGGACATTAGGTTCGAATGGACGATTTGTAGGTTATGGCTATACATCCGTACTGGAACAGGGTCATAATAACAACTGGGTCAAGGATTGGACAGGGGTGGCTGCCCGCGGGACAACGGAGAGCGGGAACCCTGTGCATATGTATAGTATTACTGCGCTGAAGAAGGAACGATTGGATTGGTTCCGTGAAGATGTGCAAGCCGTTATGTCCCTACTGGAAGCGGGTAAGATCCATCCGCTTATCTCTCATCGGATACCGCTGCAAGAGGCAGCTTACGCGCAGAATTTGTTGCAAGAATCCCGTTCTGTTGGGAAAATCATTCTTGTGGGAGAGGTGTAGGCGGGATAACTGAGAGGAGCTAATGAAGGGATGTATTCCATTGGGGAAGCAGCACGATTAACCGGGATATCTGCATATACGCTCCGATATTATGAACAGATAGGCCTTCTTCCTAGTCCGCAGCGGCAGGGAGGGAAGCCGGAAGGTGTAAGGCAGTATAATGATCAGGATTTGAGATTCATTCAATTTATCTATGGACTGAAGCAAACGGGCATGAAGCTGGAAGACATCGCCGCGTTTACTGAGGATGGATGTCTATTGTCTGGCGAGCGTCTGCCACATGATATAGAGGATACGTTACATAAACGAATGGATATACTTGATCACCATCTTGCGCGATTATCTGCCCAAATCGAGCAGTTGGAGTCTGTCAGAACGACGGCCGTTGGGAAAAGAAAAATGTATGCCGCAATGCTGCATGAACAGCAAAAGAGCAACAACGATCAAAAGGACTAACCTTACAAGGCTAGTCCTTATTTCTTTTATCGCTCACACGTTTAAGGGCAACTTTCTAAACATTCTGAACATTGCAAACTCGTGACTTCCCACTCATCCTAGTTACGAATCCAGCAGTTTATGTCTCAATGCTTGTACTTTCTCCTCAGGCAATCCAATTGCCGCTAAATAACGCTCTGATCCTCCATATGCTGCATGTAAATGTTGAAGCATCATCTCCATGTTGCTAGGATCGCATCCTAGGAAGCGTTCATATAAGTCAGCGGACATTCCTTTTGGCCGACCGGCGCGAAGCTCATCCATAATAGGGAGGAGACATTCAGCTGTCATTGCATAATCTTCAATAATGGTTGTATGCGGTACACCTGCCAGATCCAGAAGCAAGGCAGCTACCATACCGGTTCGATCTTTGCCAGCTGTGCAGTGGAAGAGGACGGCTTCGTCAGAAGGATTAGCAAGAATTTCGAATATTCGTAGGAATGCACCTTGGCTATTGTCCAGCATACTGACATACAGATCGCCTAGACTGTTAACTTGAGGTTGGTTCGTGGTCGCTGGATTCAGAAGGTCGACATTATGATAGGCAATGTTGTCGGAATCAGCAAATGTATCCTTGGCGACGCTCACCTCTTGCGCGTGACGCAAGTCGATAACCGTATGAATTCCGCGTCCCAGCAATAGCGCTTGGTCACGCTCGGTCAGCTTGTGCTGGCCATCGCCGCGATAGAAGCGCCCCCATTGGATTGCACGTCCTTCTTTTGTTGAATATCCCCCTAGGTCACGCACATTGCATGCGCCTTCCAAGCTGATGATTCGTTCATTTTGCTTTGGCTGTGGTACGAATTGATTGTTGTCTTCGATCATTGTTTCTATCCGCCTCTCATGAAGTAGGTAAGTCTATGCTATCATAGACAACAGGAAAGGGACATAAGCGGAAATGGGCAAAATAGACGCAGGGGACAGACATTTATAGCAGCAATGAGGTGTCTTTATGAATATTACATTGGGCCTGTTCGCCCATGTGGACGCAGGGAAAACGACCTTTGCCGAGCAAGTGCTGTATCATACGCGAAGCATACAGCAACGGGGAAGGGTAGATAACAAGGATGCATTTCTAGATAGCCATGAGATTGAGAAGGAACGCGGCATCACGATATTTGCGGATCAAGCCGTGATGACATACAAAGGCAACACCTACACACTTATCGATACACCCGGCCACGTCGATTTTTCCGCGGAAATGGAGCGGGCGATACAAGTCATGGATGTGGGCGTCATCATTGTAAGTAGTGTGGAGGGTATTCAAGGGCACACCGAAACGGTATGGAAGCTGCTGCAGGAGCGGGGAGTGCCAACAGTCTTCTTCTTGAACAAAATAGATCGAGTGGGTGCGGATGTAGATCAGGTCATCGCAGATATCTACGAGAATTTGACCCCAGATATCATCAACATGACGTCTTATGATCCGGATCAAGGGCTGAGTGAAGAGATCATTATCTTCATGGCTGAGCGGAATGATCAGTTGTTCGAGCTCTATATGGAGGAAGGCTATGAGCAGGCAGTATGGCTGAGGGAGATGCGGCATATGCTTGCCGAGCGCAGATGGTTCCCTTGCGTATGCGGTTCGGCGCTTCAGGATGTAGGCGTGCAGCAGGCTTTGGAGCTTATCCATCAATTCGTACAGACTGAATATTGTACGACGGGGGAAATGGCGGGACTGGTGTATAAAGTCCGCTATGATGATCAGGGAACTCGTACGACCCATATGAAGGTGACGAGTGGGACGTTGTCTGTTCGGGATGAAATCCGATATGGGACAGAGCCGGATACCATCCTCGAGAAGATTACATCGATTCGTATCTATAATGGGCAGAAGGCGCAGAAGGTCGAGCGTGTAGAAGCAGGACAGCTATGTGCGGTAACGGGGCTTACGGCGGCTTCGGCAGGAGAGGGTATCGGAGCCTTCAAGGACATTGCTATCTATCATATAGTACCTACACTCAAGTCCAAGGTTATCTTCCCATCCGAGTTGCACGTGAAGGAGGTGCTGGCTTGCTTCCAGCGGTTGGATGCGGAGGATCCTGCTCTTCGCGTGCAGTGGGATGAGCATGTTCAGGAGATTCACATTCACGTCATGGGCGCCATTCAACTGGAAGTGTTAGAACGGATCGTGAAGGAAGAATTCGACATAGCGGTATCCTTTGCGGATCCTGAAATTCTCTATAAAGAAACGATACGCTCTACTGTGAACGGATGCGGACACTTCGAACCGCTTGGGCACTATGCGGAAGCGCGCTTGCGTCTGGAACCTGGAGAACGAGACAGCGGCATTCAGGTGTTCAACGAGTGTCATCCCGATGAGCTTGGCGTCAATTATCAGAATTTAATTATGCAGCATTTGCTGGAACGGGATCACCATGGGCTGCTAACGGGGGCGCCGCTAACAGATGTGCGGATTACACTGCTTACGGGACGAGCACATAACCGCCATACGAGCGGCGGGGATTTCCGAGAGGCTTCTTTCCGTGCGCTGCGTCAAGGGTTGGAGCAGGCGGATAACGTACTGTTGGAACCGTATTACGACTTCAAAATAACGGTGGATACGGATGATATGGGCAAGGTAATGGCGGATGTGCAGAAGGCGCATGGTACACTTGAACCCCCTGCATTTATCGGCAATAAGGCGGTCATCACAGGGAGGGTTCCGGTCTCCACTTTCATGAACTACAGCACGGAGCTTGCCGCCTATACACAGGGCAAAGGGATGATTCAGCTTCTATTCGGCGGATACGATGTGTGTCATAATGCGGATGAGGTGATTGCACGCAAGAGCTACGACAAGGACGCAGATCCGGCCTATACATCCTCTTCCATCTTCTGTGCCAAGGGACAGGCGTATCGAGTTCCATGGGATGAGGCAGATTCCCATATGCATAGTGAATAACATAGCTAATAACGGAGCTAGAATTTTTGTGCATCAGACCTACGTGTACAAGGAGGATCGTGCCCATAAGATTTCATTTCCGTACTACCATAAAGAAAGGCTGTCCAACAGAATGGGGAATCTCCCAACTTGGACAGCCTTCTTCCGTTCCTCTATTTTAGACAGAACGCGTGAAGCAATTATTCAGCGCCTTGCTGTTCGAACAGCTTCACAATTTCAACAATGACCTCTGTAGCCTTCTGCATATTATCGACGGACACATATTCATAGCGTCCATGATAGTTCTCTCCGCCTGTGAAAATGTTCGGTGTAGGCAGTCCCATATAAGACAATTGTGAACCGTCTGTACCGCCGCGGATCGGCTTGATATCAGGCTCTACGCCAACGTTCTTCATCGCTTTGTAGGCAATGTCGACTATGTGCTTCACAGGTTCGATTTTTTCACGCATATTGTAATACTGATCCTTCAGCTCAATGCTGACGCGTTCAGCTCCATACTTCTCCTGCAAGCTCTTCACGATGTTCTCCATGTTCTGCTTGCGAGCGTTAAAGTTGTCTCGATCGAAATCACGAATAATGTATCGCAGCTTCGTCATCTCGACATCGCCGCTAATGGAGGACAGATGGTAGAAGCCCTCGTAGCCTTCAGTCGATTCAGGCGCTTCTTCAACAGGCAAATGGCTGTTGAACTCCATGGCTATTTTCGCTGCATTGACCATTTTGTTCTTGGCTGTACCTGGGTGAACGTTCTTGCCCTTGAAGGTCAAGGTAGCCTGTGCAGCATTGAAGCTCTCATATTCCAGCTCGCCAAGCGGGCCTCCGTCTACCGTGTACGCATAACGAGCATTGAAGGCTTCTACATCGAAGCGATGAGGGCCTCTTCCGATTTCCTCGTCTGGCGTGAAGGCAACGCGAACCTTCCCGTGCTTGATTTCTGGATTGTGAATCAAGTACGCCATCGCTGTCATAATTTCAGTAATGCCAGCTTTATCGTCTGCGCCAAGTAGTGTTGTGCCATCAGTTGTAACGAGCGTATGCCCGATGTAATTATGTAGTTCAGGGAAGTCCTTGGGCGAGAGAACAACGCCCTGTGCTTCATTTAGCACGATGTCCTTGCCGTCGTAATTCTCAACCAGTTGAGGATTCACGCCTTCGCCCGATAGTTCGGTAGCTGTGTCCACATGGGAGAGGAAGCCGATTGTAGGAATGTCCTTGTCTGTATTGGCAGGAAGCGTAGCCATGACGTATCCGTTCTCGTCCATTGTCACTTCTTCCATGCCGAGCGCTTTCAGCTCATCTACGAGCAGGCGAGCCAAGTCGAGCTGTCCAGGTGTGGAAGGGCAAGTTTCGCTGTCGTCATTGGATTGGGTATTCACTTTAACATAGGATGTAAAGCGTTCAATTAGTTCTTGTTTCACGACATTTCACCTCTGAATAGTAGCGTATCAATCTCCTTTCATCTTACCACGAATAGCAGGACTTTACCCTATTTGTGGCAGCGTCCCCTTGGAACATGTTTAAGAGGGGAGGGGGTGCCATTCCAACTTCTCATGAACCCTCCCTATTTTTGAATGGGGATGTGAATCCATATCGTCGACTGTGGATGCTGTGGTCCATAGAAGTCACGTCCATATACCTCGAAGTCTGCCCGATCATCGAGGCGAAGCGGTGTGTTGTTCAGCCATGTTCCCCAGATGTAATCGTAGGTGCTCCGGAGCTGCTGGGTAGAACCCTGATGCTTGAAGACAGCATAGGTACCGGCAGATATGGTGTACGACCGCATGCCGTGCGGAATGTCAGCAATACGCTCCACGGCGAATCCAGCCATATGCCCAAAAGTCGAATGCTCCGTGATGTCTCGGAACCTGACATCTTGTTGGGGTGGACATATTCCGTAGCTTGTGAGTTCCGACGTCAGAGCGCGGATTTCATGACGACGTTGAAGTAGTTCCTTCCACAGTTCCGGTATCGTATTGTGATCGGGAGAGACAGCCCCACTAACCCCTACGACATGAATATCATTCACGATATCTGTAATGCTTGGGACAAGGCTAATGGAGTCAAGCCGATGCTGCAGGCGATCGTCCAGCAGTGCATCCTTCTCGAGGAAGATGGGACGTCTGCTGCGCTTACGGAAACTGCCGGGCGTTGTACCGAAGACTTGCTTGAATGAGCGGGAGAAGGCCTCTTGGGACTCAAACTGAAACTCTAAGGCAATGTCCAATATGGAGCGCTCACTCGACAGTAAGACTACAGCAGCTTCGGTTAGTCTACGTTTGCGAATGTAGTCGCCGAGTTTCTCCCCTGTCATTGCAGCAAAGATACGATGAAAATGATAGTACGACAAATGGACAGAGGCGGCTACACGCTCTGCATCCAGCCGCTCTGTCAGATGCGATTCGATGAATCGAATCGCTTGTTCAATCTGTTCCTTATAGGTTTGCATAACCGGATCACCACTTATTTCATTTGCCAAAAATCAGGTGCATAATCATGATGACGTATCGATATCTGCACATGATCTACTGGCATTTTCCCGCCTACGGGCACAGTATACCATGGATTATCAATTGGAGAACCAAAGCATATATTGATCGTTCGATCATCCAAGTCGAACAGCATGGAACGCAATGTGCCGAACCACTGGTTGTAATTATGAACAGCCAAGCCTTGCGGGTATTCAGTTGAAACTAAGGATTGCAGATCCTCCATCGTTACAGAATCAGGCCGCTCCAGGAACTGCTGCAAGATGTGCTGGCGGACGACCGAATGATTCAATTTGCCGGGCTCCAATTGCTCAATATCCGCGAACAGCGGATGGTTCGTGGCTGCGATATAAGGAGTTTGGTTTGTATCGCCTACCTCGCGAATTGCTTTGTGTCCGTCGAAGGTTTCAACCAATGCTGCATGACCATGCGGGTCGCAGATGATGAGATTCATGTTGGATGCAATCGGCATCTCCTTCACGAGATGCAGGGCTTCGCTGACGTTGCGGCACTGTTCTAGTATAGCGCGCACGACTGCCCAGAATTGCAAGCCGCTAGCTCTAGGAGGCCTCATACCGGGTGCATTGCCTACAGGCATACCGCAAGCAGAGAAGGTGACGCATAGTCCATGCTCATTCATGCCTTCCGTTCTACCGAACAGAAATACGGAAAAGCCAGTATGCTTATACGCCTTCTCAATGGATGTAGAGCATAGCCTCATATCATCCACATTGGGGGAGAGATCGTAATTGCGGAGCATGTACGTGTGCCCATTCTCGGTTTTAGCTGGAAGAATTGCACAATGGCTGCATCCTGAATGAAGCGCAGAGCTGGCATAATAAGAAATCAGCGACGGCGGCACTTCTAATGCTGCACAGAATCCGTCAATCTCCTCCGTTATTCCTGGACAATATTGTTCAAGCAGTGCGGCTGCTTCTTTCCATTGATCATCAGGTAACGGCTCGTTCAATAATATGCCCTGCAAAAAATGAGGATGCTTCTTCGCAAACTCTCCTTGCTGGTACCCCGCCTCATAACGCGTTCCCTCGATATAAGAAAAATAGCCTTGGATTTGCTGCATACATAAATCCCCCTTCATAACATTGTTAGCTCTTGTTCTAGTGTAGCGGGATAAGCTTCCCGCGTTATGATATTTCCTGCTGTCTTCTCAGGGCTGTGCAGCAATACGGCATATTCAGATGTCTCTTGTCTCTGGTTGAAGGTCAATCCTTATCAAATTCTTAATTTCTTAACATTCACTTAACGGCAGGAACAATCCCCCTAACTGAGCGTCCTATTATATATCGCTTATTATCGCTTATTACGTAAGCTGCAGAGTTGGAACGGCGTAAGGGGTTCGTCCTCATCCCGCTGTTAGAAGAGGAGTAAGTAGTTGGAAGTCGAATTAATATGTACCAAGGGAAGACGCTCCTTCAAGCAGAAGCGTTTTGTTAGCATACATGGAAAGGGAGATAGTCACATGGGCAAGGAAACGATTCTTGTCGTTGATGATGAGAAGGAAATTATTGAACTGCTGCAAATTTATTTGAAGAATGAAGGGTACGAGCTGCTTCAGGCATCCAATGGAATCGAGGCTTTGGATCTACTGGAGAAGCATGAGGTGCAGCTGATTATTCTGGATGTGATGATGCCTCATATGGATGGCATTCAGGCATGCATGAAGATTCGGGAGGAACGCAATACACCTATTATTATGCTGTCCGCGAAGGATCAGGATATAGATAAAATTACAGGGCTTAGCATTGGCGCCGATGATTATGAGACGAAGCCGTTCAATCCGCTCGTGCTGATGGCGCGAATCAAATCTCTGCTGCGGAGAACGAAACAGCTCCGGCAAGAGGAAAATCCGCACACTGAACATGAAATCTTCATTGATGATATGGTGATCAATACAGCGACCTACACGGTAATGGTGGACGATATTCCGGTAAAGCTGACGCCGCGGGAGTTCTCCATATTGAAGCTGCTTGCAGTCAATCGTGGGATTGTGCTCAGCATGGAGAAGATATACGAAGAAGTGTGGAACGAACCCTTCATGGAATCTAAAAACACGGTAATGGTACATATTCGTAAGATAAGGGAAAAAATTGAGAAGGATCGCCAAAACCCGCAATATATTAAGACGGTCTGGGGAATCGGCTATAAAATGGGATAGGAGCGGATATGGAGAAGCGAAACATGACGACGAAATGGCTGAATTCGATTCGATGGAAGTTCCTGATTACGTTTATTGCGAGTATTGGTGCCACGGGTATTTTTTTGCTGCTCGGACAGCTGCTGGCCTCTTATTTGCTGCAGCACAGTCCGTATAATATAGCGCTGAAATGGGTGATCAACAATATCGGCTCCCAGCCCGTGTTTGTCATGTCGGGATGTCTGTTATTTATATTTAGCTACTATCAACTGAGTCGCCCTATAGTAAGTCAATTCACGCATATCTCGGATGGGCTTCAGGAGATGGCGAACGGGAACTTTGCTGTGAAGATCCAAATCGATTCGTCGGACGAATTAGGCGATATTGCACAAAGGATCAATGGCGTAGCGACTGAATTGGACAGCTACCTGCAAGAGATTACTCATGGATTGGGTGAAATCGCCACGGGCGAGCTCCAGCATGAAATACCGGTAAAATCAGCTCAAATGCTGGGCAATGTGGCGGAGAGCATTAACCAAATGAGCCGGCAGTTAAGCCAATCGATTGAGGAAGAACGGAAGGCGGAGAAAACAAAGAGCGATCTCATTACGGGGGTATCGCATGATTTGCGCACACCGCTGACATCGATACTCGGCTTCCTCGAGCTCATTGAGAAGGATCGCTATCATGACGAGGTGGAGATTCGTTATTATGTCAACATTGCCTATGAAAAAGCGCTCGACTTGAAAAAACTAATCGATGATTTGTTCGAGTACACACGCATCAATAACGGACTTCCGCTTCAAGTACAGGAACTGCACATTACGAGCTTCATCCGTCAATTAGTAGAGGAATTCGTACCGAGTCTGGAGAAGGCAGGCTTGGAATGCAGACTGCATGTAGAGAAGGACACGCTCAAGGTACTGGCAGACGGCGACAGGCTCGTTCGAGCTTATGAGAATTTATTGTCAAACGCAATTCAATATGGCCGCAAGGGGCGGTATATCGATATTGAGATCCAGTCGCTGGACGAACAGGCGGTTATTCGCATTATCAATTACGGGGATCCGATACCGGAACGGGATCTGCCATTCATCTTCGACCGATTCTATCGTGTGGAGCAGTCTCGTTCCAAGGAGACAGGCGGTACGGGGCTCGGGCTGGCCATTACGAAAAGTATTATCGAAGTTCATGGAGGACAAATCGCGGCATACAGCAATCCGTATCAGACGACATTCGAGACGATACTGCCAGCAGTATCGAAGAATTCATCGAGCAATGGAGTAATCGTTACAGCACCAACGATGTCCCGTTCAAGTGCTTCCGCAAGGTGATAGCGGAGGCATTCAACAAGGCGTTGAGGCATGAGCTCACTGCTTGAGCTCAGCGGTATGGCAAGGCTCATTGAAAACTCAATGGGCCTTTTTGAGATGTCGCTCATGTGCAAGGGGCATACCCCAAGGCTTGCGAATAGCCGCATAATCAGCAGGCATAGACTAAAGATTGTCCTGTCGGTTACAATATGGGAAATTCATGCCATTCATAGGGGAGACATCGGATGAGCCTACAAGCAAATGAAAGCTATGAAATTACACAGCTGTGCTTATTAGCCGGAAAGATTATGCTGCAGAGCGGCGGAGAGACGAATCGGGTGGAAGATACCATGATACGTATTGCTGCTTCCTATGGATACGAGAATTGCCACAGCTTCGTGACACCGACAGGTATTATTTTCGCGATAGATGGTTCAGCACCGATTACACGCTTGTATCGAATATCCGAGCGGTCGACTGATCTGAAGAAGGTGACACTCGTGAATGATATTTCACGGAAGATCAGCAGCGGCAGCTTGTCCTATACAGAGGCTCATCGTTTACTGAAAAAGATTGAGGTATCCAATCTGGCTTACCCCGTATGGCTGCAGATTGCTGCTGCGATGCTGTCGAGCGGCTGCTTTACGATTATGTTCCGGGGCGGATGGCCTGAGTTCATTCCCTCGCTGCTTGCTGGCGGGCTTGGATTTTCACTCTTTCTGTATTTCCATCGCTTATCGCGGATTAAGTTTTTCTCTGAATTTCTAGCATCGATTGTAGTCGGAACAGTGTCCTATTTCTGTGTGCAGTATGGTCTGGGTCGTGATCTCGATAAGATCGTCATCGGGTCGGTGATGCCGCTTGTTCCTGGGCTGCTTATTACGAATGCAGTTCGTGATTTGATGGCGGGACACTTAGTATCTGGGATCTCGAAGGGAGCGGAAGCATTTTTGACTGCCTTCGCGATTGGAGCAGGGGTCGCTTGTGTCTTGTCATTTGCCTAGGATCGCAATTAGGTAGTGGATTTAGAACTCAACACGATGGACATATAGACTGAGGGAGGCACTTGGTTATGATTGAGCAGCTCATTGTGAGCTTCGTTGCTTCGGCTGCGTTCGGAATTCTATTCAACAGTCCGCCTAAGCTGATGCTTCAATGTGGATTTGTCGGCATGGCAGGCTGGTTCGTATATATTCTGTGCACGGACAATAATATTGGCCCTATTCCTGCGAGCTTGGCCGCATCATTCGTCATTGCGATGATGAGCCATTTGTTCGCTAAGCTGTATCGCACCCCGATTATTGTGTTCAACGTTGCCGGTGTCATTCCGCTTGTACCCGGTGGTATCGCATATGATGCGATGCGAAATATTGTAGAAGATCAGTACGATCAGGCGATTCAGCTTGCCTTCAAGGCGTCGATGATATCGGGTGCTATCGCGATCGGAATCATTTTTTCAGAAGTGCTTCATCAGGTGATGCGCAGGCGAGTAAGAAGATGATCTAAAACCGTGATAAGAATAAGCAAGTAATCTCAAAATATTTCCATCGTCTGGTTTGGGATTTTTTGCCGTTAGCTGAACAAAAGGCCGAGTATGGGCGCAAATTTAAACCCGTACTCGACCAGTTTTAAGACTGATGGTCTTATTGTATGAAATTCAAGGAAACTTCCCCTAAAGAAACTACTTCTTGGCTTTCATTTTTAAATGTACTGAACAGGATACTGCTAAAATGATCATCATGAATGTTGTAAATAAATCTATACGGTATCCATAAATGATTTTTGAAAGTAATTGTATAACAATAACTGTACATGAAAGAATTAGAGTGAGAATAGCAAGTCTGTGATTTGGATACTTTGCACGTTTAAAAACAAAGAAAAATACACCAATTACTAACGAGGCATAGAAAAGTAATAAAGCCATTACACCAATTAAAGCGCCAAGGTGAGCATTTTATCACCTCCCATTAATACGGTTCATGGCGATTATAACATACGGGAACGGACTATTGGTTTTTCGTCACCTCATAATATGTAATGGGCAACCAGTGCAGATTCAGTGTAACTCCTTTAGAATTATTGTAGTGCGTAATACTTCTGGAAATTAGCCCCGCTCCTAATGCAACAATCGCACCGGCAGCTGACGCTGCCCATGCTGCAGGACCTCCAATAATGCCTCCAATAATGCCCGCTACTGCAGCTTCAGTTGCAAATCCATCTTTAATTTGCTCTAAACTATAAGCAAAGTCCTTCGCTTCCGACTCGGTCATTGTTATTGCTACTCCCCACCAATAAGTGTTGGAAAAGGCACTCTTGATGTTGGAGCTGTAATTAAAATTAGGAACTACTAAACGTTTAGCGGTATCGACTGTTGATTCTCCAGACACAATTGTCAGATTCAAAATAGATACGCCTTTACTGACAAGTTCATAAGTCTCTGAAGGCACGACTTCTTTTCCCTTTTCATCCAAATGAAGCAACCCATTCGAGCCAACAGAGATGTAAGGTTCTAATAGGTGGGCAGAACTTGCAGCATCTTTAATGCTCGTAATTTTGAAAGAACTAGAGCTGGAATTGAAACTAATTGGTGCAGACGTGGATTGGGCAAAAGAAGTCGAATTAGCCAACGAACTGAAAATCAATCCTACTGAAAGAACAGTAGCGATAATTTTCTTGTACATACACTCCTTATTATGGGATTAGTACCATATAATAGATATCTAATATAGTATTCTACAAGGAGATGGAAATTCCTCTAATTTCCATAAAAATTATAAATATTTGATGTTACTTCGCGTATTTCCTGTATAGGATCTTTAAGGGTGTTTAGAAATCATATTGGTTTTTCAGAGGAAATCTTGATAGGAGAGTATATGGGTGGTGAATGCAGGTGAAGTGTCTGTACGGTTGAATGGTTTCTATGGATAGTTACGCTTTATAAACATGTGTGTAGCAAGAAACAAGGTTTTGTTAAAACGAGTATAGATGCAGGTAAAAAAAGGGGAAAGCCCATGCCTCCCCTTTTCAATACCCAATAGTTAACCGGTTACTGATTTCGCTGATTTCCCTCGGAACAGCAGGAAACGTATCAGTTCAATGACTGCAATCACAAGCAGGGACATGCCAAGCAGCGGCATGAGCAGACCGAGAATGATTAAAATGACAAAGAAACCGATCATTGATTTCGTGTACGGCTGTCTTGGAGGTGCTGCAAGTCTTCCGCGAGGTCTGCGCATCCACCACATCTTAACTCCCCAGTATACAATGGCAAGCAGTGCAACTACCGTCAGCAGGCATAGGATCTGGTTCGGCCAACCGAATAAATGCCCTTCATGCAAAGGAATCCCATAAGTGAACCACTGGGCGATAAGTCCATAATCACGGTAGTCGATCTTATGAATCTGTGTACCGCTATATTGATCGAAGTAAGCTGTTATTTCCTCGCTAGGCTTGATAACATCCATTCCGGTAATGCCTGATCCTGCGGATTTAGATGCCGTGTAGACATCTTTCTCATCTGCTGGCAAGCTCAGGACAAATGGCTTCGTCACTCCGTAATGGTGAAGCATATGCTCAATATCATCTACAGAGAGTTGCAGGTAGCCTGACGAGGATTGCGGAGCCTTCTCCTTGCGAGTGGCCCATGGCAGCTCCTTCGCTTCGGATTGCGGCGGGCTTACATACAGCTTCGGATACCCTAGTGATTCATTGCTTGCTGCTAGTTGATAGATCTGGTTGCCCATGAAGCCTGACCAAGGCAGCCCAGTAACGATAAGAATAAGCAACGGGATGGTGAATATAATACCGAAGACCGTATGTCTTGATTTCACCTTCTCACGTTTTGTCCCAGCTGCCGATGCCCTCTTCTTCCAACTCATATACAGGCCGGAGACGATCAGAAATACCGCCCAGCATGCTGCAAGCTCCACCAAGTAGTTGATGACGGTTCCACCCACTAACAATGAACTATGCAAATTCCGAGTAATATTGCCAAAAGTATCGTCGGCAAGGATGCTTCCAACGAGTTGTTTGTTACGATCTACAAATACATATCTTTCTTGACCGGCTTCATCACGCATGGAGAATCTGGTGTTGCGCGATTCATCATCGAAGTAACTGACCTTCGTCACTCGTTCTCCCGGGTACGCTTGCTCCGCAGCTGCAATCGCTTGACTTGTTGTTAAGGTCTGGGTGTTGGCGCTCTGTCCAAAGTAAAGCGATTTGTATGCGATATCCTCAATTTCCGATTTGAACAGATATCCAATTCCACTAAGCGATAACGTAATCAGCAGGGGGGCAATGAACAACCCCGCATAGAAATGCCACCGCCAAAACATATGGCTAAGTCTGTTGTTTGTCTTCATACTATGATGTTCCTCCTCTAAAAACAGGGGCTAGGTTGCAATACTAGGTCATTGTATGTGGATGCGAAAAAGCAGACAAGACTCGATCGGGCTATATTTCACCGCATTTATTGAAAATTTAGTTACTTAATTTCGAGATAATCGTAGTAGAGAATTATTAGATAATGGTATATATAGGAAAAATGATGACAGAAGAAAGGGGGAAATGAAGTAGTAGAAGGTCATAAGTAGAACGCCATAAGCGGCTTCAAGTACGAGCAGATTCCACCGTTAGTTGTTCTTGTAGCGCTGCTGCTTAGTTTTGACCTTATTATCCGTGCTGCTGCGGTCATCCCAATCGGGACAACGTATGCCGTATTTGCAGGTATTGGGACTGTTGGGACGGTCGTTGTAGAAGCCGTTATGTCTAATACGTTTCATCCGCTCAAAATCGGAATCATACTGCTGCTTTTGCTGTTCATCATGGGCTTGAAGCTGACGAGTGGGAAGGAGGGGCACTGAGATGGCGTGGATAACTTTAATTGCGGCAGGGCTGCTTGAAGTCATCGGTGTCATTGGTATTAAAAGGGTAGCTGAGAAGAACAATTGGCCAAATAACATTATGATGATTGCCGCCTTCTTCCTCAGCTTTAAATTGCTTATTGGTGCCACGCAGATGATACCGCTGTCGACCGCTTATGCTGTATGGACAGGAGTCGGTACGGTAGGTTCGGCATTAGTGGGGATGCTGATATACCGAGAGTCGAAGCATCCATTTCGCCTGTTATGCATATTAGGGATCATTGGCTGCGTGGTCGGCTTGAAGCTGCTTGATTAACCGGATCGCTGACAGCAGCCCAACGGGGGGCCAAGATTCCTTTATAGACTGCAACAGTACAAGATGTGTAAATGGATTCTTGGCCAGCCTCATGCCTAAAGCGTGCAGCTAGTATGTCGTATTCAATTGCCAAGCGGAAAACTTATTGTCTGGCAGGAATGTAATGCTCGTTCCTGTATCTTGAGTAATACCGATTGTCCGTAATCTTCCTTGCGGAATACCCTTCCTTCACGGCGAATCTCCACGGAAAGCGTGGATGAGATCGCATTAACGACCGCCATGCTAATCCCCTGCTCTCCCCCGGGAGCAGTGAACGAAGCGCTTCTTGAGAACCTTCCCATATCCGTTAGAATGGATTGTGCCTGTATAATATCATGACCGGGAAGCAGGTTCACCGGGATGCCTGACCCAAATGAGGTCAGTTCCAGAGGCTCTTTGTCCTACTACTTCAGTTGATATGTATACGAGTTTGGATTCGCGCCAGCGATCCGATGAGTAAAATAGAGCACGTCTCCCTTTATACGATTGAAGTAAAGACTGTCGCCATCCTTGTTCAATCCGTTGGCCAATGCGGAGTCGATCGATGCTTGTTCCTCGCTAGTCATGAGATGTTTGTATAAAGCTATCGATTCTTTGGTCTTCCTATTGAAGAGATACAGGATTTTCTGTCTGGATGGGCGTACGAGTAAGTAATCGTCGAAGGCTTCCTCCACCGTAAACGTATCGTTCTCTCCGAAGATCTCCTGTGCGAAATAGGATGCTTTGATTGTCCCGTCCGATGCAACGAGCTTCAAGGTGCTGTCATCGATCATAACCCATAAGTCTCCGACTCTATCAATGCTTTTAACAGTATTTCCGCTTCTCTTGTACTGGGCTAAGGACGAAATCGCCACTTTATGATGTTGGATGATCGCTCTATAGATAACATAGCCTGTAATAGTGTCATCCTCGATTTGCAGCATATAGCTGTCATTACTGATCTGGGATGCAGCTAATATGCTGGTATCCGAAGTTTTCAAGTTTATATTTTTAAGTAAAAATGGCTTATTGCCTGTACTCATATACAGGTCACCTATACTTTTGCGAAACCAAAATGCAGCACCCTTCTCTTTTGCGAATATATACGGCGTGTTATACGTAATATCCACGGTGCCAGTCCTGCTTTCCCAAGACATCGGTACTTGCAATACGGAAGAGAACAGCTGAAGCGGAACATACAGCGCGTTGTTATGTATAATCGGGGCTCCCTCAAGCTGCATCGTTTTGCCGAAGGATTTGACTTGAGATTCCCCTACCTTCATGATGACCTCTTGTCCGGGAACAAGCACGCGAAAGGAATCGTTGGAACTATCCATCCAGGTGAAAAAGGATAAATAATGGCCAAGTGAAAACATCGGCACGTATATGCGTCCCGACTGAAATATGGGTTTACCGTTTAGTTCTGCCTCTGCATGGTTAATCCGGATGGTAATATCGGACTCTAAACCGATTTTGGGACGGAAGAGGAAGACGGCGGCTGTCAACAATACGGCGGCGGCCAAAACATAGTTCAACCACTTTAGGATCTTCAAGGATCTCCCTCCAAATAGGTATATACATCCTATATTACAGGACGAATCTGGAAAGGGGAAGGCAACAGGTCAAGGGATCGGCCACGATCAATAGGCGACTATAAAGCTTGGACACATGGAAATTGGGCGAAAGAGAACTTGACGGAAGATCGAGAACTAGGCAATTGCGGGGAGGTTCGGCTAAGATAGTACTCATAAGTTTCCAGACAACTGTCTGTTCAGATCGTCGAGGAGGGGGGCAGTTTACGGTTATGTTCAAATCTACGTATTTGCGCATTTTTGTATGGAGTGGCATATTTATCACCCTCATCATTATTCCGTTCTCCTTGTTTCTTGTTCAGCGTTTCTCAGATTATGCCACTGTGCAGTTAGGTACGATGAATCGGGAGAGAATTGAGGAGACGAGGGAGCGGACGGAATTTATTCTGTCGAAGCTGAAAGGGTATGGCCTGACTATGTATGGGGATCAGACCATTCAGAACTGGATGTATTCAAATCAAGATGATCCACTGCAGGATGCAGCAGCACTCCAAACCCTATCCAAGTACCTATCGAAAGAACCCTTTTTTGAAGGCGCTTACTTATTGAATATGCGCAGAGAAAAAGTGATTGATTTCAATGTAGGGCTGATCGACTTTCAGGAATTCTCCGACCATACGATTCTCGAGAAAGTGAAGCAAGGCGCTCCCACTCTATTGCAATATTTTCATCATGAAGTAGGAAACAAATCCTACATAGGCTTATTGCTTCCGTCCTCCTATATCCGTAAGGAGCAGTATGGCTATCTCGTAGTATTGTTGAATAAGCGTGCAATGGAGCAGTACCTCATCGCGGGAGACGCTGATCCGGATTATCAAGTCGCGTTATTAGACCGGTCGGGGAGACAGGTGCTTGGCGCAATCAACGAGTCAATTATGCCTGAGGTTATTCAGTCCAGATCGAATGATAAACATGGTGCTCTCGAACTCAAGACCGAGGGGGAGAGACTGTACATCAACTATATCGACTTAGAAGCGCAAGGCTGGACCCTATATTCGCTCTCGGGAATGAAGCAATTCCGGCAGCAGGCGACGACTTTTCAGCAGACGATCGTGCTGTACTCGGTACTTCTGCTAGTTGTCCTGCTCATCGTTGTATTTTGGAATTCACATCTCTTCTTCAAGCCCTTCCGAAGACTGGCGAATCAGGTTCACGGGAAGCTTGGAGTTCATGCTGTCAGTGATTACGATGCGATTCAGCAGAGTGTCACGCTGCTGCGCGATCATTACCCCCTTATCAAGACGGAATACCTGCGTCAATGGATTCTTCAGGGCAGATTGGGAGACAGCACGCGGGCAGCGCTTGCTCGTGAATCGAGGATTCTTCAACACGAATGGATAAGGCTGTCTGTCGTGAAGATTGATGGCTTCTATGACATTGCGGAGCAATATGACTTTATGTCCCGGAAGCTGCTCAAGTATGCAGTTGGCAATATTGCGGAAGAACTTCTAGGCAGCGAGAGCCGAACGATCGAAGTAGTCGACTTTGGCGGTGATCACCTGCTGCTTCTGATTGGAGTTGCCGAACCTGCAGATGATGTGATGGAGCAATTAACGGAGCTCCGTCGTCAGGCTAAGGAGCATGTGCAGATGAACATCACTGTTGCTTATAGTGCAGCCAAGCATGTTCGCGATGATATGCGTGTTGTCTATGATGAGCTATGTGAGGTGACATTGTTCAAGTTCGTTAGCGGCGAGGATCGCATTTATACGGAGCAGGAGTATGAACGATACGCAGATTTGCACTGTCAGCCGGATGATATATTGCTGGATCAGCTCATCCAGTCTATTCGGAGCGGCAAGGAAGAGCAATCCTTGAACCTCCTGGAGCAATTATTTGCAAGATTGCTGACGATGAGGTATTCAGAATGTCAGTTCCAGCTGCGGCTATTATTCTTCTCTTTCGTCAAATCCTTCAGCAAGCTGACTTCCATTGATAGTGTGGAGGGGATGGAGCAGCGCCTGAAGAGGTTCACGAAGCTGGAGGATATCCATATGTGGATGAAGGAAGAGATAGTCCGTATCATGTCGCTGCTTGGCAATCAGAAGAGCTTGAACCGTAAGGGGAAGATCGTTCAAGAGGTGGTCGAATATATTCAATATCATATTCACGATCCAGCACTGTCCGTCGATGATATCGCAGACCATATTGCACTCTCCGCCAAATACGTGCGCCAGCTATTTCTCGATCATTATGGATACTCCATGTCTCAGTACATACTCAATAAGCGTATCGAAATGGTGAAGGAATTGCTGCTGCATTCCGATTTGAGTGTTGCAGATATTTCACAGCAGGCAGGCTTCCAGACCAAGAGCCACTTCTTCACCGCCTTCAAAAAATCAACAGGGATGACACCAGCACAGTACCGGCTGGAGCAGGTGCAAGAGGCAAGTGGTTAGCGTAGGGAATGAGCCGTAAACGAAATAGAAGCCAAATCGGCAAAATAAGAACCCTGACATATACCACAGCAGAACCTGATTCGGCCAATGAGAACTAGTGAGATCCATAGGTGAACTGCTACGATGACCCTATTACTCAATGGTTTCACACATAGATCGTGAATAGTGAGGAGGGGAGGCTTTGCGACGTACAAAAAGAGGAGGCCATGGATTTGTTTATGAGATAAGGAAGAATCGATACCTATACTTACTCGGTCTGCCAGGTCTGCTGTTTCTGCTTCTATTTGCTTATATGCCAATGCTGGGGCACTTGCTGGCTTTCAAGAGGTACCGGCTTGCCGATGGACTATTCGGCAGTGAGTGGATAGGCTTCCAGAACTTCGAGTTCTTCTTTCAAGGCAATGACTGGCTGCGCGTCACATGGAACACCGTATTTCTAAACGGACTGTTTCTCGTGTTCGGTCTTGGGACAGCAGTTGTGCTCGCCATTCTGTTGAATGAGGTCACAGGCAAGTGGTTTAAGAAGACCGCGCAATCATTTGTCTTTCTGCCCTACTTCATTTCTTGGCTCGTAGTCAGCATGATGGTGCAGACGATGTTCAGCTCTACAGAAGGAATGATGAATCAGGCATTGACGGCGCTTGGCTTTGAAGGGGTGGATTGGTATCTATCCCCTGGAGTATGGCCTTATATTCTAACCTTCGTGTACGTATGGAAGGTAGCGGGATACAACTCCATTATCTTTCTGGCATCGATTACGAGTATTTCTTCTGAATATTATGAATGTGCCAAAATGGAAGGGGCGAGCCGCTTCCAGCAAATCATGTATATCACGCTTCCGCTATTGCGTCCGATCATCATCATTATGACGCTGCTTGGCATCGGCCGAATATTCTACGGGGATTTCGGTATGATATACGCCATTATTGGAGATGTTGGCGTATTATTCCCAACGACGGATGTCATTGATACGTATGCATATCGCGCGCTGCGGCAGATGGGCAACTTCAGCATGTCCTCTGCGATTATCCTCTATCAGTCTCTTATGGGACTCATCGCCGTTGTTTTTTTCAATTGGTTGACACGGAAGGTTGACCCAGATTCTAGATTGTTCTAAGGTGTGATGAACATGCGTGAACGATTGTTTCTTGGCATTGTATATGGTTTTCTAATTGGTTTTGCCCTGATTTGCTTCATCCCGTTTTGGATTGTGTTGATCAATTCCTTTGCGAACGAATCCTATATCCAGACTGCTGGATATCAGTTGTTCCCCACGTCCTTCAGCTTAGATGCGTACGCCATGCTCTTGTCCGGAGATCAGGTCTTCCGGAGCTATGGTGTCACGTTATTTGTCACCATTACCGGAACGGTGCTTGGCGTTCTCCTTACAGCTTCCTATGCATACGTGCTGAGTCATCCGAAGGTGAAATATCGGAATATTCTGTCCTTCCTAACCTTCTTCACGATGCTGTTCGGCGCAGGACTTGTAGGATTCTACATGCTCATTGCGAACTGGCTTAATCTGAAAGACTCTTTATGGGCTCTTGTCCTGCCATACCTGCTGAACCCGTTCTATGCCTTCATCCTTGTGTCCTATTATCGGTCTCTGCCTTATGAGTTGAACGAAGCAGCCACTGTGGATGGGGCCAATGACATTCGTATCTTCTTCCGTGTCATATGGCCGATTTCCCTGCCGGTCATTGCAACGGTTGCTCTGTTCTATGCGCTGCAATATTGGAATGACTGGTACTTGTCGCTGCTATTTATTGATAACTATAAGCTTCATCCGCTGCAGATGATGATTAGACAGCTGATGTCTAACTTGAATGCCATGGCATACGTGGCAGGGAGCAAGACGGAATACAATATTGTCGTCCCAACCTACGGCATGCAGCTTGCTATTGTCTGCATCACTATTGGGCCGATTGTGTTCGTATATCCATTTGTGCAGAAATATTTCATTAAAGGCATGACATTAGGATCCGTGAAAGGCTAATTCATATCTTGTTGTAGGGGGGACGAAGAAATGAAAATGAAACGCTGGTGGAACATCTCGCTTGTGTTGCTATTGTCCTTGTCTCTGATTGTGGGCTGCTCAAAAGGGACGGAAGGATCGTCCAGCACGGATGCCTCGAAGGGGAGCGAGTCGTCAGGCAGTAAATTGGAACCGGTTACATTGAAGATTATGATCCCGGGAGACCGTCCGCCAGATATGGATCTTGTCATTGCTGAAGCAGAAAAGCGGATGAAGGATACGATTAACGTCAAGCTGGACATCGTATTCGTGCCGTGGGCTGACTTGGGGCAGAAGACACAGGTGACCCTTGCTTCTGGTGAAAATATCGATCTGATCTTCGATGCACCATGGCTGCATATCAATCAAATGATTGCAGACGGCTACTATGAGCCGCTAGATGATCTGCTCAAGCAGTATGGCAAGAACGTGTTAGAGAAGCGTCCACAGCAAATGTGGGATGCGAACAAGTATGACGGCAAAATCATGGCAGTGCCGCTTGGATTAGTCTACATGGCGGGCAACGCTTATGTCGTGCGCAAGGATATTCGTGAGAAGCTGGGTGTGCCGCCTATCAAGACCTATAAGGAGTTAATTGATTTTGCTTACAAGGTGAAGGATAAGGAGCCGGGCATTGCGCCGTTTACGGCGGCAGGAACTACCGGGCAGCAGACGTATTCGATTGTCGGCCAGCGCAGTCTTCATGATTACATTACGCATGCGCGGTTTACCCATGCACTCGGAAGCAGTCTGACCTTATACTACAAAAATAATGATGGCAAAGTATTCAATCTGTTCGAGGATAAGGAACCGATTATGACATGGTTGAAGGAGGCCAGACAGATGTATAAAGATGGCCTCGTATACAAGGATATTTTGACTGCGAAGGATTTCATTCAGCCTTTCATGAGCGGGAAAGCCGCTATCGTGACGAAGGGATCGTTCGGTACAGGACTCTCCTTCGATCAGCAGTTCAAGAGCAATGTTCCGAACGGTGATCTGGAGACCGTGACCTTCTTCGATCCGACCAAAGGGGCAAATATCTCGAACTTCAAGCAGTGGAACTTCCTCGCCGTTCCGAAGGTAAGCAAAAATAAGGAACGTGCTGTCATGTTTATGGACTGGGCGAATCAGAAGGAAAATTATGATCTGCTGTCCTACGGGATACAAGGGAAGCATTGGGAAGCTCTTGGCGACAAGGAATTCAAATTGCTCGATACGAAGGGGTATTCGCAATTCGGCTATGTATGGGTATGGAATCCAATCGATGAGCGGACAGATGTGGAAGCAGACAAAACGTACGAACACTTCGATGCTGTACTCCGCGATGCAGACAGCTTCACGAAGGATATATTGACGGGATTCGAATTCGATTCCTCTACTGTACAGAATGACCTTAGCCAATATAATACGGTCGAGGCGAAGTACTATCCTGCATTGTTCAATGGCGTCCTTGATCCTGAGGAGACACTGAAGAAATTCGAGGTTGAAGCAGGGCCTTCCCTCAAGCGGATTCAGCAGGAGCTGCAGCGTCAAATTGATGCCTTCTTGGCAAAGAAGTAGCTCATCACTGCAAAAAAAGAGGCTATCCTGAAGTCTTGCGACTTCAAGGATAGCCTCTTCGTTCTTCTTACAAGTAACCCCAGATCATCGTGAACAGTGTACCGAACAACGTCACGAGAGCTACGAATAATGCGTACAGAATATTCGTATAGTTGGCTGTTTTCGTTGTCTTATCTTCATCGATATGCATGAACAGGAACAATTGCACGGCAGCCTGGATAGCTGCGCAGATGATCAAGATTGTAAGTCCTGTTGTGAATGACATATCCCATACAATGACGGCTAACGCAACGACAGAAAGGACGAGAGAGAAGACATAACCCATTACATGACGTATCGGGAATAGTTGTTTCATATCACATCATTCCTTTCAAGTATACGAAGCTGAAGATAAAGATCCATACTACGTCAAGGAAGTGCCAGTACAGCGAGAAGATGAACGACTTGTTCGCTGTATCATGTGTAAATCCTTCACGCTTGATTTGCATCATCAATCCGGATCCCCACAGAAGACCCATCGTTACGTGCGCACCGTGTGTTCCAAGCAAGACGAACAAGCTGGACAGGAAGGCAGAAGTTTGCAGTGTTGCACCTTCATGCACGTAAGTGACGAATTCGAAAATCTCAACACCCAGGAAGCCTAGGCCGAGCAGCAGCGTGATTCCGAAGAAGACCATGGCTGGCTTCTTCAGTTTCATGCGCATACTGTGAATCGCAAGTCCGCAAGTGAAGCTACTCGTTAAGAGCAGGAATGTCTCCAGCAATACAGGCTTGATTTCAAAGATTTCTTTGGCAGACGGGCCGTTGCCCGTACGAGTCCACAGTGTAAAGTAAACGGCGAACAAAGTCGCGAAGAGTACAATCTCCGCGCCGAGGAACAGCCAGAAGCCGAAGATTCGGTTACGGTTCTCCTCTGTCTGATATTCTAGCGGCAGCGTATTATCGATCTTCATGCTCTATCACCCCGCAATTGTTGTTCCGTCTTTTTGATTTCCTTCACCGAGATATGGCGGCCATGATCCCGTTCAAAGGAACGTACTGCAAGCATAATCAGAATGAGGAAGCTTGTGATAATGGCAGGTGTCCACCACATAAATACCATAAAGAATCCCCAGAAGAAGAAGATAACACCGAGAATGAACGGCTGGCCGTTATTGTTCGGCATATGGATTTCTTCAAGCTCACCTTCGAACAATGGTTGCTTGTTCTTTTTCCAGAGCCAGAAGGCATCAAGGCTCTTCACCTTTGGAACGATAGCAAAGTTATATTCAGGCACCGGACTGTGCGTTGCCCATTCAAGCGAGCGTGCATCCCACGGATCGCTCGTTGTATCTCTAGGCTGGTAGCGGAAGCTCCAGTAAATGTTGTACACGAGAATCGCGAAGCCGATAGCAAGACCGACAGAACCGATTGTTGCAAGCAAGTTGAGCGGGCCGAAGCCAGTTTCTGCAGAGTACGTGTACATACGGCGTGTCATACCTTTCAGTCCCAAGAAGAACAATGGAAGGAATGTCACGTTAAAGAAGATTGCGATGAACCAGAAGCTGATCTTACCAAGACGCTCGTTCAGGCGGAAGCCGAACAATTTAGGGAACCAGTAGTACATACCTGCGATAACCGCAAATACGGTACCTGGAATCAATACGTAGTGGAAGTGAGCAACCAAGAACATCGTATTGTGATACTGATAGTCAGCACTTGCCATTGCAAGCATAACGCCCGTTACGCCACCAATCGTGAAGATTGGAATGAAGGCAAGAGAGTACAGCATCGGTGTTGTGAACTGTATCTTACCCTTTCGCAGGGTGAACAGCCAGTTAAATATCTTAACCCCGGTC
Source organism: Paenibacillus sp. NAIST15-1 (assembly GCF_001894745.1). Classification (GTDB taxonomy): domain Bacteria; phylum Bacillota; class Bacilli; order Paenibacillales; family Paenibacillaceae; genus Paenibacillus_B; species Paenibacillus_B suaedae. The sequence continues at coordinate 360,311 of NZ_BBYF01000004.1, read as the reverse complement.
GGAATCGAGATCGCCATCGTACTAACGGAGAAGAATCCGTTAACCATTGCGCCGTGACCCATCGTGTAGAAGTGATGCGCCCACACGAGGAAGGACAAGAGCGAGATGGCTACCATACTGACAACCATCGATTTGTAACCGTACAAGTTCTTGCGAGAGAACGTTGAGATAATTTCACTATATATACCGAAGGCCGGCAAGATAACGATATATACCTCAGGATGTCCCCATACCCAGAACAGGTTGGCCCAGAGCATATCCATACCGCCGTTGGCCATCGAGAAGAACTGAGAGCCGAACATGCGGTCGAATGTCATAAGCGCAAGCGCTACAGTCAATACAGGGAATGCGAACAAAATGATAACGTTCGTGATCAGAACCGACCACGTGAACATTGGCATTTTCATCAATGTCATGCCAGGTGCGCGCATTCTCAAGATCGTAACGATGAAGTTGACGCCTGTCATCAAAGTACCAAGACCTGCAATCTGCAATGCGATCGCATAGAAGTTATTCCCGATCTTCGGTGCAAGCTCAGGACCTGCAAGCGGGAAGTAAGATGTCCAGCCCGCATCCGGGGAGCCCCCGATAACGAACGAGATGTTGAACAGCATTGCTCCCCAGAAGAACAGCCAGAAGCTGACTGCGTTCAGGCGAGGGAATGCGACGTCGCGTGCCCCGATTTGGAGCGGAATAACTACGTTCATCAAGCCGATAATAAATGGCATCGCCATAAAGAGAATCATAATAACGCCGTGCGTTGTAAATACTTCATTATAGTGCTGGGCATCCAGGAACTTCATATCAGGTGCAGCCAGCTGCGTACGCATCATCAGAGCGTCCATACCGCCGCGGAACAGCATGACCAGGGCACTCAGGATGTACATGATACCGATTTTCTTATGGTCAACGGTTGTCAGCCATTCCCGCCACAGATAGCCCCATTTTTTGAAATAGGTCAAGCTGAAGATGATGGCTATCGTCACGAGCACGATGCTGGCCATAGCGCCATAAATCATCGGTTCGCCGGTAACGAAAAATTCGTCCCATTTCATAGTCTCAAATTACTCCTTTCTTGTTCAATCTAGTTGCCATGTTGAGAATGATCCATCTCTTGGTGTTCATCGTTGGAATGTTCCATGTTCGAATGATCCATTTTCGAGTGATCCATTTCTTTATCCGATTCCTTATGAGAGTCGTCATGAGACGATCCACCATGATTGTGGCCGCCATGTTCGCCCTCTGGTGCTGGTCTGAATGTCAAGTGTGTGGAGGAATAAGATTTCCGTCCTACAAATTCGGTCTTCAGCAAGGAGTTGAATTCCTCTTCTGTCAATTCAGAAGCGGTACCCTTCACTTCTTTTACCCACTCTGTGTACTTGGTTGGGGACATTGCGAGCACTTCGAATTGCATGTGTGCAAAGCCTTTACCGCTGAAGTTCGAGTTTTTACCCATAAATGAACCTTCATGATCAGCTGCAAGGTGAAGTGTCGTCACCATGTCGCTCATCGCGTACTTCTGACCGCCAAGCTGCGGTACCCAGAAGCTTGTAATCGGTCCGTAAGAATAGAGACGGAACTCGATTGGGCGATTCGTAGGGATATTCAGATAGTTCACTGTTTCAATGCCTTCTTCTGGATAGCTGAAATGCCATTTGAAGTTGGATGATGCGGCATAAATAACGAGTGGCTTCTGATTGTCATAGCCTTCTGGAGGCGATTCTACTGCAACAGTAGAGCGAATCGTCACAACAGATAGCACGGTTACAATAATGACCGGAATTAACGTCCACGTAATTTCCAGCCACTTGCTGCCTTCCTCATGAGGAGGCTCATAATCAGGTGCTGATTTTGAAGCGCGATACTTCGTTAACATGAAAATATAAAGTGCGTACACGACGAACAAAATTCCTGCCATCATAATCATGGAGAAAATAATGACGTCGGACTGCGTCTTGGCCTGAGGACCTTTCGGATTCAAAACATCTAATGAATCACAACCGGTCAAGAGGACAAGAAGAGCTGCGAATAAGGTGAATAACAACCCTTTCTTTTTCATCAAGGTACCCCTTTCTCTGTTGGTTGGCTTTATATATAGTAGGAAATCGGGATATTGTAACCATGCTATATCTTATTAGGAAGCACTCTGAATTACAAATGACATAGTGATCCTTAGTTGACATAGATATCCATATAAGGATCAATTTTTCCTGCACAAATTGAGCCCAAAAGCCGAAAAAGTGATAAATATCATTGAATTTCCGCCAAAATCGCCGTTTTTGAAATTTGTTCATAATTGCCTCTAAGACCATCAAGTGTACCAATACTGTCACAATTGTGCACCCTTCAAAGGCGGTAAAACCCACATTATTCCTCAATTTTAAAGGATTTGTGTACAGCAGAAGTAAATGTGCATGTTGGTATGAACCGTGGTAGATAAGCAATGGTGAGATCCGAATTGCTCGTTCTAGCGCACGCTCGCTCCGTTTTGTAATACATCGTTTACGAACAGCACAGAATAACCATTCATAACGATTGTTAGGAAATAATTCTAATTTTAAGTAGGATAGAGTGTTTTTAGCTCTAATTACTCGTGAATTCGCGGGTTTTCGCTAGAATACGACACCTTATGAGGTAGAATATATCATCCACTATCCGAGGAAGGCGGATTTTGATATATTTTTATGTGGGTTCAAGAACAGTGGCGGTACACCAATTTATTTGCGGAACATGGGGGTAACGAGGTGAAGGTTGGGCAATTTCTTAGGTTAGTTGAAATCCAAACGAAAGTAGCGAGCATGATACCGTTCTTCATCGGAACGTTATACGCGCTATATCGATTTCATGAATTTCGGCTAGTTCCATTTCTACTTATGTTCGCCTCATTATTGTCTTTCGACATGGCGACCACGGCCATTAATAATTATATTGATTACAAAAAGGCGATTAAAACACACGGGTATGGTTATGAAGTACACAATGCGATTGTATCCTATGGACTCAAGGAGTCGAGGGTAGTTGGGGTCATTGTTATGCTTCTTGTAACGGCCATAAGCTCTGGGGTTGCCTTGGTGCTGCAGACGGATATTCTTATTCTTGGGTTAGGAGGCTTGTCTTTCCTTGTAGGTTTCCTCTATTCGCTGGGTCCGATTGCGATATCACGAATGCCGCTTGGTGAGTTGTTCTCGGGATTGTTTATGGGGTTCGTTATCATTTTCATTTCTACATACATACATGTAGACAAGGAACAGCTTGTATCACTGGCGATTGACTTTCGGATGGCTCATCTCGATATCAATCTAATAGAAGTGCTGTTGGTGTTCGCGATATCGATTCCAGCTGTTCTGAGCATAGCGAATATTATGCTGGCGAATAATATTTGCGACATTGAGGACGATCTGGCGAACAAGCGGTATACACTGCCTGTATATATCGGGAAGCCGAGCGCACTGTTGTTGTTCCAATGGTTGTATGTGGCGGCGTACCTGGACGTCATTGTCCTCTTTGCCATCGGGGTACACCCTGTGCTGTTGCTGCTTATTGTGGCAACGTTCATTCCTGTACGAAGAAATATGAAGAAATTCATAACGAAGCAGACGAAGGAACATACCTTTGTACTGGCCGTGAAGAACTTCATTCTGATGAATGCTGCTCGTATCCTTGTGTTGGGATTAGCAATCTTATTCTCTTGAACATAAGACAAGGGATGTGCCGCTTGGCACATCCCCTGTCTTATTTGTCCGCAAAAAGACGTCATCCATGTAGGACATTGACGTCCTCCGAACCGTAAAGGTGAATGATCACCTACACTCGCCCCATCAATTGATTTGCGGTAATGACAGCTTTCTCTTCTCTCGTCAGAGACTTAAAGACGAGATCATAAGAGTGGTCAATGAGCATCTGAATATCTTGATCACTCAAGCTGCCATTGAGCGCCACCGTGTTCCAATGTCGCTTGTTCATGTGATAACCCGGTGTGATCTCGGCGAATTGCTCGCGCAGGGACTCGGCACGGAAGGGGTCACACTTCAACGTAACACTTGGACAACCGTCCGTTTCACGGAACAAAGCAAATATTTTGCCACCTACACGGAATACGGGGACATCGTCTCCGAACGGGTAGGTCAGACGAGCGCCTTGTTTGTCAAAACAATAGTCATTCCAATCCTGCATGTCGAAACATTCCTTTTCATAGATGAAGATAGTTATCTTTAGCATATCGAAAGGTTGATAGAAATGCAACGGGGCGGATTGACTTCTGTAAGTTCATTTAAAAAATTTGTCGAATTTGCTAAAAATACGGCGATAGATTTCTCTTGTTGCGGAAAGGTAGAGTTGGAGAAGGAAATGGACTATCCATGAATTCGGATCGGTAGGCTGGAGAGTTTGTGGCTGTGATCAGGCATATGCTCGTCAAGGTAGAAGGTCTCCGATGCGGAAGCGAAAGGGAACCGCTTGACGAAGGATGTTAGCGCATATTCTGCCTCCAGCCGGGCAAGTGGTGCGCCAAGACAGAAATGGTGGCCGCTGCCGAAGGTCAAATGCTTGTCGTTGCCTATGCGATGAATATCGAATTTCTCTGGATAGGCAAATTGTCTGTCGTCCCGGTTCGCGGAACTCATCCAAGCGATCACGATCTGCCCCTTCTTCATAGGCGGGCCGAACACATTCGTATCCTGCGTGATTGTACGATCAATGGAGATGTGGAACCGGTGGCGCAGTGTTTCGTCGATCGCTTGTGGGGCAAACTCAGGATGTTTGCGCAGCTCTTTATAAGCAGAAGGTTGATCATAGAGCAGACTATAGAAACAATTCGTAATGAGTGTAGTTGTCGTTTCATTTCCGGCACCCAAGAGGCCGATACCGGTTCTTGCGATTTCCTCATCGGTCAATCGGCTTCCTTCGTATTCTGCCATGGTCAGGTCGGACAAGATGTCGTCTTGAGGGTGTGCTCGTTTCTCCAAAACAAGGGGGAGTAAATATGCTGAGAATTCTTTAATGGCCGTGTCTTTTTGAAGCTTCTGCTGCTCAATGCTCCCCCGATGATGGCCCATGAACAAAATGTTGGACCAGTGTTTGATCTGTTCCCAATCCCGTGACGGCACGCCAAGCAGGTTGGCAATTACGGTCACAGGCAGCGGGACAGCGTATGCCTTCACAATGTCCACCGTGCTCTGTGATTGCATGTTGTCAAGTAATCCATCGACGATTGCTTGAATTTTCGGCTTCCACTGATCCAAGCTGCGTGGAACGAATGCTTTGGCAATAAGCGCACGACGCTTACGATGTATCGGCGGATCCGAGAGGGTCAGGCTGATACCACTGTTATCCCTCGGAACGGGGACGATACTGCGCTCGCGAACGCTGGAGAAGAGTTGATGATCCGAGAGAACTCGCTTTGCTTCCTCATAGCGGAATACATTCCACACATCCTGCTCTGCGTCGTAATAGACAGGGTTCTTTTCACGCATATGCTGGAACCAGGCATACGGATTCCACAACTGCTCTTTCGTTTTGAACCCAGTAATCTCATGAATAAAAATTTCACCCTTTGTTTTCAATTGATTTACCTCCTCCGTAATTGTATAGCTGGTCGTTAAGAGTTTCGATCCAGTTCAGTTCGTCTCGAAGCTTCTTGATCAGGAATTGAAATGTGCTCATGGCGAAAGGTTTGCCTTCGGTGAGTGACTGTCCTTGGGTAATGATTTCGAGTTGGCTGCGAAGATAAACGGATCGGGCGTTCAAAATCGCCTGCTGTTCGGGAAGTTGCAAATAATCGAACAAACTAACACGAACAATGAATTCATTCTCATGAGCTGCAAATTCCGGAGGGAATTCCCGCAGCAGCTTATGAAACATCTTTTTTCCTAGCTCAGTAATGGCGTACATGTGGCGGGAAGGCTTTCCAGGCCGGGCGTCCACTTCCTTCGTAATGGCTCCCATCTGTTCGAACTTGCGAAGGGAGGGATAGAGCATGTTGTTGTTGACGCGGATGGAGTCGGCGAACAGACGCTCCAACTGCTTCTTTACCTCATAGCCGTGCTTAGGCTTAATCATGAGATGATGAAGCAACAATATATCGATGTACATATGTCCTCCTGTTCGTATATAAATTAGAGCATAGGTTATTTTAACCTATGCTCAGGGATAATTGATCATATGCGGCTCAGTAAATGTAAATACATGTAAAAAGTATGAATTAACTATTTATCAGGACGATACACCATGCAGTATTGTTGGGATACGCTGTTCCCGGGCATTGGGATTGTATCCACCATTTCGAATCCATAATGTCCATACAAGGAAATGTTGCTCGGGTTATGCGTCTCCAGCGTGCAAGGAATGCCACGCGCATCGCACTCAGAGAGCAAGGGCCTCATTAATTGGCTGACAAAACCCTGACCGCGGAATTGCGGCTGCACGACAAGCATGTCCAAATGGATATAATCCTGCTCGTTCAGTTCGGATATCCAGGCGGAGCTCATAGAGTTAAGCGTTGACAATCCACGTATAAATTGATGGATGCTGATATAACGGCACATCGGGATTGATTTGATAATAGCACAAGCAATTCGGTACAAGTACCGTGCATGTGAGAACCGGGACACTCCTGTCAGCTCAGAGCGGAACACGAGGGCAACGGCTTCAAGCCGTTCGGACGTTGCATACAGGTCGGCTTCCTCATACAGCATGGCAATATAGTTGCGGAAAAAGATGATGAGCACCTCAAGGCGGGTTGTCCGCTCCGGAAGCATATGCTCATATAGCGGGTCATCCATGAAGCCTTGCGCAAGGACGACGGCAGCTTGGCGGATATCTGTGCGGCGTAGTTTTACGTAGTTGGGTTCGGAAATTCTGTTCGTTGTAACGTTAGCGTGACTTGCTCTTGAATTACAAATGGTTCCACCTCGGATCATGATTCAATGTAAATAAGGTTCCACGTTAGGCTTTCTTTGCTTGTTCATTTTGTCGACCGAATTTCGGAAACCTCCTGTCTATCGTACTGCTGCGCATTCGTCTAAGTCAACGCATGTGCCCTTACTCCCGTTTGCCGTTGTGGATGAATTTCGAGTATGCAGGTTGAATGATATCCCCCCTATATAGTAAACAAGCCGTGCAGGACTCCTTACCGCGTTTGAATGCGGCTTCGGGATCTTTTGCGCGGCTTTTCTTCTTTTATTTGTTAGTGCTGTGCTGCTTTCCTGGCAAGCTCGAACCTGGGTTGCCTTCGCCATGGCGCTGCTGGTTGCGCTTTGCCTTCTGCTGGTCTTCATGCAGCTTATCCACGAATTGCTTGGTGTCTTCCATTGAACAGATCCCTCCTTGTTAGGCATTCCTTGATACTATAACCGGTTGAAGGGAAAATCATGTCCACATAAGTCGTATTTATTGTTGAATTGCGGCTCATGTTACTTGTTCCTCGTTGTCAAATAGAAAATGCCTAAAATAGCGGCATAGGTACATGTGAACACTCTAGATGTAATTTTCATGGTTTCATCATCGGCAAATAGGTGAATGAAAAAATTAATGCCTAGAACGATACCGAAACCGACGTAAACTCCTCTGTAAAATTCCGAATAAATTCCCGTCTTTTTATTCGCTCTATCTGGTTTCTCCCTATCGTCCTTTATTCTGAGTAGGAGCATCATAATTGCGAAATATAAAATGGCGCCAGAAACGGCAATCTCCTGTATGAGAGGATTGGGGATGAAAAAGTACGCAAAAACGGCAAATGCTACGATGACCGCCAACAGAATGTAATTGACTGTAGTTTTTTTCAATTTAAATCACTCCTGTTTGAGCCGATCCGAATTTCGTTGAAGTGGAAAGAGCTCTTGCTGCAATTGCCGGCGGAACTGTGAAGTTCGTGACAAAATTGCTGGAAACCTACAAAGTGGCCAAAGGAATGGGCTTGTCTACGATGGAGGCTATCAAAATGGGTGTGCAAGAGCGGTGAGGTCTATTTTTATTCTGTCAAATCACACTCCCTCCTTTTTTATTAGATCATATTATTACACTGTCTCTATATGACTCCTAACAAATTTCGTGAAAGATAGAATCTGATGGTTACTCATATGATATGTGATCGTGCAGTATAAAGAAAAATGCCAGGTGCATGGCCTAAAAAAGAGCTACTCTGCTTTATACGTTGTATAAAGTGAATAGCCCTATGCGGTAGGTGAAGATAAATTGCAAAGCAAATTAACAAGTTACACAATTGTCTCGTTCAGCCATTGCTCCATTGTGTGGCGTCGCGATAAGGAGTATCTCTGGGCATTCACGATCGCATCCATCGCATGGAATGGGGAACGTGGAGCCTCTTCTTGCGCGCGCTCTCGCATCCATTGCAGTGTCTCCGGATGTCGGGAGAAGATCGACAACTGCGCAACCAATTCTTCTGCATCCTCCGCACAGCAGGCAACCCCACTGCGCAGCAAGTAGCGAATGTTATCCTGTTCTTGACCAGGAAGTGGCTTATAGACGAGTAGTGGAAGCTGTTGGACAACTGCCTCGGAGGTAGTAACACCGCCGGATTTCGTAATCATTAGGTCGGACATCGCCATATATTCGTGCACAGGCTTCACATAGCCTTCAATACGAACATGCAGCGGGCTGGATTCGGCCCAGCGTTCTAATTGTGAACGAAGCTTATCGTTGCTGCCACAAATGATGATAAATTGCATATCCTGTGCCCATCCAGCTTGCTCAATGACATCCAACATGGATGGATCCATCAAACCGCAGCCACCGCCCATCAGAAGAACGGTCAGCTTGGAGGAATCAAGTCCGTACTTCTTGCGCAGTTCTGTCTTCGAATAGGATTCATAGAAGGCTGGACGAACCGGAATTCCCGTCACCTGAATGCGGGATTGAGGAACACCCTGCTCAATCAATTGCGTCTTGGCATCTTCAGAGCCAGCTAAATATAAATCTGTATAGGGATGCAGCCAGAAGCTGTGATCTGTATGGTCAGTAATGACCGTAACAGCTGGGCAATCAATCATGCCGCGCTCCTTCAGCTTCGATACTGCTGCACTGGCAGCAGGGAACGTACTGACAATGACAGTTGGCTTCATCTGCTCTACGAGCTTTATCAGCGGGCGCAAGCTTGTGAAGCGGACTCCCTTCAATAACTGTGCTAGCTTACGATCCTTGCGAGTCATATTGAACAAATACCCGTACATGCTAGGGAACAGCTTCACCCATTGTACGAAGCAATACGTGCCGACACTGTGCAAGTGAGGAGATACCTGCTCCATATAATCAACAACGTGTACATCTGCTTCTGTGCCGTACCAACGTTCAGCCGTTTCTTTAATTGCTTGTGCAGTCTGCATATGGCCGTGGCCAATCGAGCCTGATAGTACAAGCACCTTCGCCCTGCCCGGTGTGGACGGTGCTTCCATCCGTTCGAACATGTTCATAACACTCCTTCGCCGTAATTGAGTCTTCGTCTATATATTCGATTGCGCTGATCTGCCAATCGTTTCCTTGTTATCTGGTACTAATATCGTATCCTAACTCCCTATTCATGAAAATGGCCCTCAGTTCGGTTATATCCTAGACCTGAGTCGGGCATGCTGTCCGGACTCTATTCCAGTTCTATCCGCTATTGGTCCTATTTATGGGGATTTTCAGCTTTTTTTATTACTTACCTTTTCCAATGGGATTTGACCCAAAATTAAGTAATTGTTCTATAATGAACGAGAAGGTCTGAGAAAGGTGTGAGTCTGGCATGCAGCATAAGCTGTTGATCGTAGAAGATGACGCTTCTATTGTAGAAATGGTATCGGATTATTTGAGTAGGGAAGGATTTTATGTAGTGACCGCAACCAATGGTGAAGAAGGCATGGCCAAGTTCACCTCTGACACATACGATATGATGATTGTCGATCTGATGATGCCGAAGCTAGATGGATTTGAGATGATTAAGCTTGTTCGAGAGCGGAGCGCAATCCCAATTCTCATTATGTCCGCGAAGGACAGCGATGTAGACAAGGCACTCGGACTTGGCTTCGGCGCAGATGATTATATCGCGAAGCCCTTCTCGATGCTAGAAATCTCTGCGAGAATCAAGGCGGCAATTAGACGTGCAACGAAGTACGTTCAGATCGATGCGGTGAAGCCAATGCCCGAACAGAACGTCATTCAGGCAGGCCAACTGCTAATCGATCTTGATAATTATCTTGTACAGAAGCAAGAAGAAACTATGAAACTCACTTCCAAAGAATTCGATATTTTAAAGTTATTCGTAACCAACCCGAATCGTGTGTTCACAAAAGCACAAATATATGGATTTGTATGGAACGATGAATACTATGGCGATGAAAATGTCATTAATGTTCACATTCGCCGGCTGCGGGAGAAGATAGAGGACGATCCGTCGAATCCTACCCATATTAAGACCTTGTGGGGGATCGGCTACAAGTGGGAAGGTTGAGCAATGATGATAACGGGCCTTTTATCTATATGTATGGTAATCCTGTTGATCGTAGTCTACACGCAGCATGTGAATCATTCAAGACGCAATCAGCAATTAACAGAAATTCAAAAAAAGCTGGAACAAATTCATCGAACACAATCTGCGGAGAAGCTCCTGCTGTTCACGGATGATAAGCAGATTATTGGGGTCATTGAGCAAATAAATGAATTACTGGTCGATCATGAGAAGGCACTGGCGAATTATGCGAAGACGGAGATCGCGATGAGGAAGATGATATCGAACATCTCTCATGATCTGAAGACCCCGCTTACCGTTGTACTTGGTTACTTGGAGACGCTGAATCTGAGCAGTGAGCGCATCAGTGACGAAGAACGGAACCGCCTGCTCACACGGGTGCATGGCAAGACGGTAGAAGTGATAGAGCTTATACATACCTTTTTTGATTTAGCGAAGCTAGAATCTGGGGACAAGCATGTCGAGCTGACTCGAGTCGATATGAGCGAGCTATGCCGCAAAAATATTCTCCAATTTTATGAGCGGCTTTCAAAGAGGGGGTTCGAGGTTGATATTCAGATTCCGGAAGCTTCTCTCTATGCGAGAGGGAATGAAGACGCACTGGATCGCATACTGAACAATCTCATCTCCAATGCGATAGAGTATGGGGCTGATGGCCGTGTGCTGGGCATAGCTCTGCGCAGTGATGATACGCATCTGTTCGTTGATGTATGGGATCGTGGCAAGGGGATTCCGGAACAGCACCAAGACCGTGTTTTTGAGCGCATGTATACACTGGAGGATTCCCGCAACAAAAATTACGAAGGCAGCGGACTGGGGTTAACGATCACGAAGCGGCTCGCTGAATCAATGGGCGGTTCGATAGAACTTCATAGTAAGCCTTTTAAGAAAACGATTTTCACAATTAAGCTCCTGCGAATGTCTTGAGGTATTTTACGAGAATCCGGCCGGTGCTGGCTGTGTGATGGTTCAGGTCTGTTGACGTCGAAGGAAGGGCCACAAGGTTCGAAGAGATTTGCTGTGCTGTAACCAGTATGGCACTCTGCGGACCTTATTTGTATGTCAAGACGGAAAGAACGTAAGGAATTCGTAAGGATTAGGTAAGAAATAAGAAATAGCTAATCGATACAATGAAGACATCAGAAGAGATGAGAGGGGTAAATGAAATGACCTTCCTTGTACGGACGCATCGATTGACGAAGAATTATCAAGGCAAAGATGTCGTATCGAATGTGAGCATGAATATTAAGAAGGGCGAGATATACGGATTCCTTGGCCCCAATGGGGCGGGGAAGACAACGATTATGAAAATGATGACGAATCTCGTGCAGCCAACGAGCGGTGAGATTGAGATGTTCGGCGAGAAGATGACACCCTCATCCTATTCCTTGCTATCTCGCATGGGGACAATTATTGAGCAGCCAATCTTCTATGATCGTCTTACTGCGCAGGAGAATCTGGAGCTTCATTGCGAATACATGGGCTACCATAATAAGAAGGCGATTGAGGAAGCACTGGAACTGGTAGGACTGAACGGCATTGAACGCAAGCAGGTGAAGGACTTCTCCCTCGGGATGAAGCAGCGTCTAGGCATCGCGCGGGCCATATCGATCAAGCCAGAGCTGCTGCTCCTGGATGAGCCGATTAATGGTCTGGACCCAATTGGGATTAAGGAGATACGTGACCTGTTCAAGAAGCTGTCACGCGAGTTCGGCATTACGCTCTTGATCTCCAGCCACATCTTAGGGGAAATGGAGCTGGTTGCAGACACGATCGGTGTCATTAACCATGGGGTGCTGTTGGAGGAAGTGCCCATGGAGCGGGTTCGGGCGCAGCAGTCCGAATTCATTGAGGTCATCACTGATAATGCGAGCAAGGCGGCCTATGTGCTTGAAGAAGTCATGCATATTTCGAATTTCCGTATTACAGACAACCGGATCATCCGCATCTATCAATCGGGGGTGTCTCAGCAAGATATTACGAAGGCATTTGTTATGAACGATGTCATGGTAGAGTCTGTCCATAAGAAGCATCATTCCTTGGAGGATTACTTTATGAAGCTGTTGAATGGAGGGGATGCTCGTGAATAAGCTCATTCGACTGGAACTGAAGAAATTCCGGTTTGCTACCTATATACGTACGGCCATGTATGTCACGATCGGGATTTTCCTCTTTATTTTGCTTGGAATCTATGGGGATACACAAGGTATCGCGTTCCATGATATATCCGAGGTATTCGGTATCATCGATACGTTTGTGAAGGTATCCTTCATTATTACGGCCTCGGTATTGCTAAGCCGAATGGTTATTGATGAGTTCAAGAGCAAGTCTATAACGGTCATGTTCATGTACCCGATTCCACGGAAGAAGCTCATAACAGCTAAGCTAATCATTGTGGTCTTGTACACCTTTATTGCCATTATTCTGGCAAATATTGTACTTATCAGTGGATTCCTCTTATACAATTCTTATGCGCACACTGTACCTGGCACGGCGACAATAAGTATGGTTACGCATCAAGTGTCAACTAGTGTTATCAACTCCTTAGCAGCAAGCTGCTTAAGTCTGATTCCATTATGGTTCGGCATGCGCAAATATTCAGCGGCTGCGACCATTACGAGCTCCATTCTAATTGCAGGCTTTCTAGGCTCGTCGACTGGCGGATTTACCTTGTGGTCCATTATCGCAGTGCCATTTGCTTTTGCTGCGCTTGGTATAGTGATTGGTTACTTGACGATTCGCAAGATTGATACGATCGACCTGTATAAATAAAAATAGATGCAGCAAAATACCTTGTTGTGACAGCGATGTGACATGCCCAAATTCGTGACAAATTTCAGAATAACTTTTGGTAAAAAGGTGCAGCACATTGCGGGCTGCTTGTAAAGGGGAAAGAAGGCACAATGTCTTTTTTCTTCTTTTTTTCACTTTTTTTCGACATATTTGTGAAATTCGACACAATGTTCTTATTTTGATCAAGTAATTGCTTTAAAATTGTGATTAATATCACATTGCAGCGTTTCTGTATCTGACAGAATACAACTGGAACATGTAATCAACGTCATTGATACCGTGTTCGACGCAGGTATTACAGCCTATTCAGCATAGGAATGAGAGTATAAATAGAAAGGTGGAAGGACAACGATATGTGGGATACGATCTTATTATCGCGCATTCAGTTTGCATCGACGACGATTTTTCACTTCTTCTTCGTACCGGTATCGATTGGTCTAGCATTGCTCATCGCAATGATGGAGACGATGTATGTCGTCAAGGGAAATGAAGAGTACAAGAAGATGACGAAGTTCTGGGGGAAGCTGTTCCTCATTAACTTCGGTGTCGGTGTTGTCACTGGTATTATTCAGGAATTCCAGTTCGGGATGAACTGGTCGAACTATTCTCGCTTCGTCGGAGACGTATTTGGTGCGCCGCTTGCGATTGAAGCATTGCTGGCATTCTTTATGGAATCAACGTTTATCGGATTATGGATATTTGGATGGGATCGCTTATCGAAGAAGGTGCACTGCTTGTGCATTTGGCTTGTAGCCATTGGTACAACGTTGTCCGCCTTGTGGATCTTGGCGGCGAACTCCTTCATGCAGCGTCCGGTCGGATTCGAGATTAACAATGGCCGTGCGGAAATGAACGATTTCTTCGCGCTGCTGACAAATGGTCAGCTGCTTGTTGAATTCCCGCATACGATTTTCGGTGCATTTGCAACAGGAGCGTTCCTCATCACTGGGGTGAGTGCTTATAAACTGCTGAAGAAGCAGGACGTTTCTTTCTTCCAAAAATCGTTCAAGATTGGTGTTATCGTAGCTACGGTCTCTTCCATTCTGGTTGCGGTTTTCGGTCACCAGCAGGCACAATATTTGATGCATACCCAACCAATGAAGATGGCGGCAAGTGAAGGCTTGTGGGAAACAAGTGGCGACCCTGCACCGTGGACGGTATTTGCAGCCATTAATACAGACAAGCAAGAGAACAGCATGGAATTCAAAGTTCCATACTTGCTTAGCTTCCTATCTTATAGTAAGTTCTCCGGTGAAGTTCGCGGGATGAAGGAACTGCAAGCGGAGTATGAACAGTTGTATGGCCCTGGCGATTACATTCCGCCGGTGAAGACAACATTCTGGAGCTTCCGCATCATGGTTCTTGCCGGAACATTGATGATTCTGCTTGGCATGTATGGCTGGTTCTTGGCAGCACGCAAGAAGCTGGGCAATCCGAATAAGTGGTTTATGCGTTTCATGCTCTATGCAATCTCATTGCCGTTCATTGCGAATACAGCAGGCTGGATTATGACGGAAATTGGTCGTCAGCCGTGGACGGTATTTGGTCTCATGCGGACAGAAGACAGTATTTCGCCGAGCGTGTCGGGCGGTCAAGTGCTATTCTCCCTTATCGCATTCTCGACAATTTACACCGTACTTGCTATCGTGCTTGTGTATTTGTTCGTTCGTGTCATCAAAAAGGGTCCGAATGAAGTAATGAAGGCAGAACATTCGAATGACCCGTTTGATCAGGAGGGACAACATGTTATCTCTTAATGAATTGTGGTTTCTACTAGTTGGAGTGTTGTTTGTCGGATTCTTCTTCTTGGAAGGCTTCGACTTCGGTGTCGGCATGTCGACGAAGTTCTTGGCCCGTACAGATGGGGAGAAACGCGTATTAATCAACTCGATCGGTCCGTTCTGGGATGCCAATGAAGTATGGCTGCTTACGGCTGGCGGGGCGATGTTCGCTGCGTTCCCGAACTGGTATGCTACGCTGTTTAGTGGATATTACACGCCATTTGTCGTTTTGCTGCTTGCATTAATTGGACGCGGTGTCGCATTCGAATTCCGCGGTAAGAAAGAGACAGAACGCTGGAAGAAGTCTTGGGATTGGGCGATTTTCTTAGGAAGTCTGCTTCCTCCATTCCTGTGCGGGGTTGTATTCGCAGGACTGATTCAAGGCTTGCCAATTGACGGCCAGATGGAAATGAAGGCTGGACTGTTCGATATGGTGAATGTGTATACATTGCTTGGCGGGGTAACCGTTACGGTACTGTGCCTCGTGCATGGCTTGATGTTCACAACGCTGCGCACAATTGGCTCCTTGCAGGAGCGTGCACGTAAGCAGGCGAAGATGCTGCTAGTGCCTTTGGCGGTATTGTTTGTTGCTTTCGGTGCTATGACATACTTCAAGACGGATGTATTTGAGGTTCGCGGTGGGATCTTGACAGCTGTTGCTGTAGTTGGGGTTGTTGTTTATGTGCTCGCTGGCTACTTCATGGCGAAGAAGCGCGATGGCTGGGCATTCGGCATGACGGGCGGAGTTATCATTCTATCGATCGCGTCTGTCTTTATCGGATTATTCCCGCGTGTTATGATCAGTTCGATTGATAAGGCATTCGACTTAACGATTCATAACGCAGCTTCCGGGCAATACTCATTGAAAGTGATGACGATCGTAGCCTTAACCTTGCTGCCGTTCGTGCTAGGATATCAAATTTGGAGTTATTTCGTCTTCCATAAACGGCTTCATGAGAAGGAGCATTTAGAATACTAATGGATAAAAATTTGCTCAAGTATGAGGGAGCAAGGCCGACAATGTTCATCATTGCCGTCCTTACTCTCGTGCAAACAATATCCATCATAGGTCTGGCAATCAAGCTGGCGGAGGTTATCTCCGCCTTGTTTGCCGGCGCGCCGTTGCAGGAACAAACCGCAAATATGGGTCTGTTCCTGCTTGCGTTTACCGTCCGTCAAGTGACGACCTTGCTCATGCAGAAGGTAGCCTACAACTTCGCCGAGAAGACAGGGGTAAACTTGCGGCGTCAGTTGATGGATAAGTTGTTCCAGTATGGACCTCGCTTTGCCAAGTCAGAAGGTACGGGCAATCTCGTTACTCTTGTACTTGAAGGGGTCTCCCAGTTCCGCACGTACGTGGAACTAATTCTTCCTCGGATGATGGGTACGGGCATTACGCCAATTCTCATCCTACTCTATGTACTCACGCTAGATACGGCGTCCGGTATTATTTTGATTGTGACGCTGCCGATTTTGATTGTATTTCTGATACTGGTTGGGCTTGCTGCGCGCAAGCAGATGGATCGACAATGGGAGTCGTACCGCATTTTATCGAACCACTTTGTCGATGCGCTTCGGGGCTTGGAGACGCTTCGCTTCTTGGGGCAGAGCCGCAAGCACAGCGATACGATTGGGCAAGTGAGTGACAAATACCGCTCTGCGACAATGCGCACGCTGCGTGTTGCTTTTCTCTCCTCCTTCGCCCTTGACTTCTTTACGATGTTATCCGTTGCCTCTGTAGCAGTCGGCCTGGGTCTTCGTCTTATTAATGGAGAAATGACATTGGTGACGGGGCTTACGGTGCTGATTCTAGCCCCTGAGTATTTCCTGCCTGTTCGCATGGTTGGCGCTGATTATCACGCGACATTGAACGGGAAAGAAGCTGGAAAAGCAATTGATGCGATCATTAAACATGAAACTGAAGTAGGGGAAAGTGCCTCACAGCATCCATCCTCTCTTGCTTGGACGAAGGATAGCACAATCGCCTTGTCCGGCATAGGTGTGAAGCATGAAGCGGATGGGCCGTCTTCACTGGATGATGTAACATGTGAGGTGACGGGGCTTCTGAAAGTCGGCATTGTCGGCGAGAGCGGGGCAGGCAAGTCTACGCTCATTGATGTGCTTGGCGGTTTCCTTCGTCCGACATCAGGACAGTTCACCTTGAACGGCGCGGACGTGCCATCGCTTGATGAGGAAGCTTGGCGTCAGCTGACGACTTATATCCCGCAGCATCCGTATCTTTTCAACGTATCGCTCGCGGACAATATTCGATTCTATGCGCCTGAAGCTTCTGATGAAGAAGTGGATCGCGCCCTTGCAGCAGCTGGCTTGTCTACATTGACTGCTGAGCTGCCAAATGGTCGGGATGAGCTTATTGGCAATGGAGGCCGCTCTCTTAGCGGCGGACAGGAGCAGCGTGTAGCGCTTGCTCGTGCATTCCTGAGCGACAGACCGATTATGATGCTGGATGAGCCTACGGCACATCTGGATATTGAGACAGAATATGAGCTCAAGCAGACGATGCTATCGCTGTTCGAAGGCAACCTGGTCTTCCTTGCGACGCATCGCCTGCATTGGATGGAAGATATGGATTGGATTATCGTTATGGATCATGGAAGGATAGCAGAGGCAGGTACGCACCAGGAGCTGCTTGAACGCCAAGGCGTGTATTACAGCATGTTGATTTCGCAGCAGGAGGGGATATTGTGACACGTGAACAGAATCAATGGCTGCGTCCTTATTTGCGGCGCTACTGCGGTCGCTTCGCGCTCATTATTTTCCTCGGCATGCTGACAGTACTGTGCGCGAGTGCGCTCATGTTCACCTCCGGATTCTTGATATCCAAATCCGCAGCGCGTCCAGAGAACATTCTCATGGTGTATGTGCCGATTGTGCTTGTGCGCACATTTGGTATTGGCAGAGCCGTCGTGCATTATGTAGAGCGGCTTGTAGGTCATGATGCCGTGCTTCGCATCTTATCGAAGATGCGTGTTCGCCTGTACCGGATTTTGGAGCCGCAAGCTTTATTCATTCGTTCCCGATTCCGCACAGGGGATGTGCTTGGCGTGCTGGCAGATGATATTGAACATTTGCAAAATGTCTATGTACGTACTATTTTTCCGAGCATTGTCGCGATTGTAATGTATGCGGCAGGGATCGCAGCCCTCGGCTGGTTCGATCTCCCGTTCGCACTGCTGATGGCACTATATATTGCCGTACTCGTCTTCATTCTGCCATGGATATCGCTATGGTTTACACGTCGGAAGCACCGCCTAATGAAGCAGGAGCGCAGCGGGCTATATCGGAAGCTGACGGATGCGGTACTTGGTATGAGCGATTGGGTTATTAGCGGCCGAGCTCCCCAATTCGTCGATTCGTATGAAGCGGATGAGGCGCGAGTGGCCCGTATAGACCGAGATTTACGGATGTGGGCGCGGTGGCGGACACTCATTGCCCAGTCTGTCGTCGGCTTGACGGTTATTACGATGGTGTATTGGGCCGGCGGCCAAGCGGCTGATGGGAATATGCCAGCCGTCATGATTGCGGCGTTCGGTCTTGTGGTGTTCCCGTTGATGGACGCCTTCCTGCCGGTATCGGAAGCGGTAGAGAAGCTTCCTCAGTATGAAGATTCGTTGGAACGTCTGTCGGGCATGGGAGAGGCGCCTGTGGAACAAGCTGTTGACAGCGCTGTGAATGTGAAGCCAGAGCTGCTGCAGCAAGCGCGCGAGTCTACCCATATCCGCTTGGATCAAGTCAGCTTCCGGCATGCAGGATCGGCCTCCTTAACGATTGATGGGGTATCACTTGATTTGCCGCAAGGCAAGAAGATTGCGCTTATCGGACGCAGCGGTGCCGGTAAGTCCACATTGTCTACCTTAATTCAAGGTGCACTTATGCCAGAGTCTGGCAGCGTCATGATCAATAATGTTCGCGCTGATGAGTATGGTGAGCATATCCCAGAGATTCTGTCTGTGCTAAATCAACGTCCACATCTATTCGATACGACAGTTGCGAACAATATTCGTCTAGGACGGCGCAGTGCCTCGGATGAAGAGATTCGTCAGGTAGCGGAACAAGTGAAGCTGGATACACTTATTGCTTCGCTTCCGAGAGGGTATGATACGGCGATGATGGAGACCGGACAGCGCTTCTCAGGTGGTGAACGGCAGCGCATCGCGCTGGCGCGGGTACTGCTTCAGCATACGCCAGTCGTCATTCTCGATGAGCCGACAGTTGGTCTCGATCCGAAGACGGAGCGGGAGCTGCTGGCGACTATGTTCGAGACGATGAAGGGCAAATCGCTCATCTGGATTACCCACCATCTTGTTGGTGTTGAGCAGATGGATGAGATCGTCTTTATCGAAAATGGTCAGGTGGAAATGCGCGGTACGCATGCCGAGCTTATGGAGCAATATCCGCGTTACCGCAACTTGTATCATTTAGATCGCCCAGGCAAAGGGTTACTGTAATCTTCATAGCGTTTGAAGCTTTGTCTTTTATGCTTCTATATAGAAGAAATAGAAAAGGTCAGGATAGCATCAGGGTGAGACTCTGGTGCTATTTTTCAATATGAGTACTTTCTTTGCTATCGTTCCCGATGTTTTTCGTAAACAGGAAGGAAGATGGACAGGGTAATCGAATTTCTAATGAAGGAGATTGCTAACGGTTCAATTAGGGTAATAAATAAGTAGCATTGAACTGCAGCTCGGCATTCACCTAAGAATGAGAAATGAATACTTCACCTTATTTAACAGCATAATGAAGAAGGTATGTCTGAATTATGACCTAATTGAGAAAGAATATCATTTTCATATTATAATTATTATAAAATAGCTTGACAGATTGAATCGTTTAGTTAATAATAATTATTATAAAGTGTGTTACCGAGTGTGTTGTTACCGACATGCTCTAAATAAACCATAAATCAAAGTAGAGGAGATAGTAACTATGTCACTTATCGGAAAAGAAGTACTGCCATTCAAAGCAAATGCATTCCAAAAAGGTCAATTCATCGAAGTTACAGAAGAGAACTTCAAAGGTAAATGGAGCGTAGTGTGCTTCTATCCAGCTGACTTCACATTTGTCTGCCCTACTGAGCTCGAAGACTTGCAAAACCAATATGCAGAGCTGAAGAAATTGGGTGTTGAAGTGTACTCCGTATCCACAGATACACACTTCACGCACAAAGCTTGGCATGAAAGCTCCCAGGCTATCGGCAAAGTTGAATATATTATGATCGGCGACCCATCCCATATCGTATCCCGCAACTTCGACGTATTGATCGAAGAAGCAGGTCTTGCAGACCGCGGTACGTTCATTATCGACCCAGATGGAATCATTCAAGCAGCTGAAATCAACGCTGGCGGCATCGGTCGTGATGCAAGTGCTCTTATCAACAAGATCAAAGCGGCACAATATGTTCGCAACAATCCAGGTGAAGTTTGCCCAGCGAAATGGCAAGAAGGCGGCAAAACATTGAAGCCAAGCCTTGACCTCGTGGGTAAAATCTAAGGAGTGTCCTTACAATGGCATTAGATCAAGATATCAAAGCACAACTAGAACAATATCTCCAGCTTCTTGAGGGAGATATTGTTCTCAAGGTCAGCGCTGGCTCTGATGATGCGTCTTCGGAGATGCTGTCCTTGGTGGAGGAACTCGCTGGCATGTCGTCTCGGATTACTGTGGAGAAGATACAGTTGTCCCGCACTCCAAGCTTTAGTGTGAACCGTGTAGGTGAAGATACAGGCGTTACTTTTGCCGGTACTCCGCTCGGACATGAGTTTACCTCTTTGGTATTGGCTTTGCTGCAAGTGAGCGGTAGAGCCCCTAAGGTAGAGCAGAGTGTGATTGATCAAATTAATAACATTCGTGGTGAATATAAGTTTGAAACTTATATCAGCCTGAGCTGCCATAACTGTCCGGATGTTGTTCAGGCGCTGAACCTGATGAGCATCCTCAATCCTGGCATTTCGCACACGATGATTGATGGTGCCGTATTCAAGGAAGAGGTAGAGAGCAAGGACGTTATGTCTGTACCTAGCGTATACCTGAACGGTGAATTCTTCGGCGGCGGACGTATGACCGTTGAAGAAATTCTGGCTAAGCTTGGTACTGCTCCAGATGCATCCGAGTTCGATAATAAAGAGCCATTCGATGTTCTTGTTATTGGCGGTGGACCATCAGGTGCAAGTGCGGCGATTTACGCAGCACGCAAAGGGATTCGCACAGGTATCGTTGCAGAGCGCTTCGGTGGTCAGGTCAACGATACGCTCGGCATTGAGAACTTTATCAGTGTGAAATACACGGAAGGTCCTCAGCTCGTAGCGAATATTGAAAATCAAGTGAAAGAGTACAATATCGATGTCATGAAGCTTCAGCGTGCAAAACGCTTGGAGAAGAAGGACCTTATCGAAATTGAACTCGAAAACGGTGCTGTACTGAAAAGTAAGACCGTAATCGTATCGACAGGTGCTCGTTGGCGGAACATCGGCGTCCCTGGTGAAGCAGAGTTCAAGAACAAAGGGGTAGCTTACTGTCCACACTGTGACGGGCCTCTGTTCACAGGCAAAGATGTTGCAGTCGTTGGCGGCGGGAACTCTGGTATTGAGGCCGCAATTGACCTTGCAGGCATTGTGAAACATGTGACGGTACTTGAGTTCGCTCCAGAACTGAAAGCCGACGCTGTATTGCAAGACCGCTTGTACAGCCTACCGAATGTAACGGTATTGAAGAACGTGCAAACATCTGAAATTACCGGTACAGACAAGGTTGACGGCATTTCCTATATCGATCGCGCTACAGGTGAGACGAAGCATGTTGAGCTGCAAGGCGTATTCGTACAAATCGGTCTTGTGCCGAACACAGACTGGTTAGCTGATACCGTTGAGTGCACTCGCATGGGTGAAATCGTAGTAGACAGCCATGGTGCAACAAGCGTACCTGGTGTATTTGCAGCCGGCGATTGCACGAATAGCCCATACAAGCAGATCATCATCTCGATGGGATCTGGTGCTACAGCAGCATTGGGTGCATTCGATTATCTCATTCGCAATTAATCGATATCATCATGAATAGATACGCTTCTTGCCTCGTGGCAGGTCAAGCGAGCGACGGCCCTCATTTCTTACATGAAGTGGGGGCTGTTGTTATTTGCCTATCAATACGGAACAGAGAGCTTTACAGGATTTAGGGTTGATTCGCTGTAATGTTGTAACTATAATGGTTACATGTATGTAGGTTGAAATTGACATATCTTGTATTGTTGGTTGCAGCCGTGATTACGATTGAAGAAAGGAATTGAAAAACCATCTATGAGTATGCCTGTGCAACACAGTAATACGGCCTCAGCCATGTCTGCACCTACTCGGAAGCAGAGGCTGTCCATGGCCGTTATTCTTGGATCGATGACAGCGATTGGTCCGTTGTCGATTGATATGTATCTGCCTTCTTTGCCGATGTTGGCGAGTGACTTGCAGACGAGCACTTCCTTCGCGCAATTGAGCTTAACTGCCTGTCTCATGGGCTTAGCTCTTGGTCAGTTGATGCTGGGACCCCTCAGTGACGCAAGAGGGCGCCGGAAGCCGCTGATCCTCTCACTCGCCATTTACGTGATAGCTTCTGTTCTATGTGCTGTTGTTCCGTCCATAGGTGGCCTGATTGCCCTCCGCTTCATTCAGGGCATGGCTGGGTCTGGAGGCATTGTCATTGCCCGTGCCATGGTGCGCGACATGTATTCGGGCAGTGAACTGACGAAGTTCTTCTCCCTGCTCATGCTTATTAACGGTTTGGCTCCAATATTAGCGCCGATTGCTGGAGGGCAGCTGCTTCAGTTTACGACTTGGCATGGGGTGTTTATCGTGCTCGGCTTGCTCGGTCTGCTTATGATGATCGCCGCATGGTTCGGTTTGCCGGAGACACTTCAGCCTGAGCGCCGTTCTACCGGCGGTCTGCGCACGACGATGGCAACCTTCCGTACACTGCTGTCTGATCGTGAATTCATGGGATATGCCTGCACACAAGGCTTCGTTTTCGCTGCGATGTTCGGTTATATATCGGGATCACCCTTTGTGCTGCAGGAAATTTACGGCGCATCCCCGCAAGCATACAGCCTGTTTTTCGCACTCAATGGCCTTGGGCTCATCATTGCGACACAAATTACGGGCCGCTTGGCGTCTCGCTTCCATGAGAAGCGGCTCTTCATTGCAGGAATTGTTCAAACCGTTAGCGGTGGTTTGCTGCTCTTAGCTGCGATACTGCTGCAGGCACCATTAATTGCAGTTGTCATCGCCTTGTTCATTGTTGTATCGAGTACAGGGGTGGTCAATACGGCAGGCTTCTCTCTAGCGATGCAGAGCCAAGGGGAGAGAGCGGGCAGCGCATCGGCTATGCTCGGCTTGATGTCCTTCATTGCAGGCTCGCTTGCTGCTCCGCTTGTCGGCATTGCTGGCAGCCATACAGCCGTTCCGATGGGTGTTGTTATTGCATGCTGCGGACTTGGCGCGGTACTGAGCTACTTGTTCATGATTCGCAAGCGGTAACGTCATAGACTTGTATCTTGTGCACAGTTGAACTCATATCATGTAATTTTTATTTATACGTATTTCCACGTACAGAAGCGCTGGAGCAAGCGGAATGGTTCGCGAAGTCTCCAGCGCTTTTTAGTTTGGTGATGGGTTGAAGGTTGTGATATGAATGCTTGGCTTATCCGGCAAGATTGTCGGTATGTACCTCTTGCTTGGTCACATGCTCAAGCCGCTTGGATCTGCGTGACAGTTGGTTGACGGTCAATGTAATCATGAAGGCAGATAAGAGGCTCCCGACCATCGCAACGATGAATCCAGTCATGTTATTGGATAACAGAGGCGCCATGAACGAAGGAACGTATGCGGTGCCTTGTACTTCGAACATTCCGACCAATAAGCCGCCCAGCCCTGCGGATACGATAGCACCGCCGAAGATGAATTTGTTCGAGAACATGAAGGGATACGCTGCTTCTACGAATGTGCCGAACCCGATATTAATCAGAAAGCCAGGTACGGCGACGGCTGCTTCTCCCTTATCGCGAGGGGTAATTATATTCGCTAACGTGATACCGGCAGACACCATGACAAGTCCAGCCATGTCTACAGCTCCAAGGAAGCTATTACCGGTCCGCTCCATTTCGAGCAAGACAATGGGCAGGATGGCTGCATGATATACACCGCCTAGAATGGCAGGCCATATGAGCAGTCCAGCGAGCAGTCCGGCTAGTATTGAGCTTGTAGATACAGCTGCTTCCAGCAGCCAGCGAATACCTTCACCGGCTTGCAGGGCGATTGGAGCAATCATGAAATAGACGATAAGCCCAGAAATTAAGCCGGAGAGTCCGCCGGCGACAATGTTGACAGTTGTAGCAGGGAAGCGCCACTGCACACATTTACGAAAGAGGGCGTGCCCGAGCAGTCCAGCCCCAATCCCCCCAATGATTCCTCCAATAATGCCGCCCTCGACAGACATGACTCCAGCGATGATACCTGAGACGATGGATACCTCATCAAGATCCGAGATTTGCTTCGCTGCAATTGCTGCCAGTATGACAGGGAGCGCCTTGATCATAATGTCGAATATCTCGCTAAGTCCGGCCAGTGCAGGGATTTTACTTAAGGCAAGCAGCAGTGCCATCGCAATAAAGCCGGGCAGAGAGGCGAGCATAATGCCGCGTATGCTAATGCGTCTCCAAGGCGAGCCCTCTCCTGTTCCGCCAGATGAGGCATCAGCAGTTGCGCCGATAATTGGCCGATAGGTCAATCCCCAATGCTGACATAGTGTGGTCACGAACGTGACTGCTCTTGTACGATTCGTCGTTCCGGTCGTGCCAGACACGGCCAGCACATTCGCTCCCTTGGCACTGGTGAGAGCCATGGACGTGCCGCCAGTTCCTGTGATTGGCAGATTCATATCTATCGCTGCTTCCACGGCATATGCGTTGGTGCGGGTAGGATCTGCACTCATCATAATGAGTGCGCCAATACGACCCTGGCGAATCTGCGCCGCAATATCTTGATCCAATTGCGTGGCAACCTGATTGATCTCATCTAGTGATCCTTCTGCAAGTGGCTTCGGAGTCTGGAGCGACTCATCCCAGCCATACAGGGCAGCCTGCGTAGAGCCTTTGGCGTTGTCCATTGATGCGTCTGCGCCAACGAACTGAATCGCTCCACAGCCGATCCCAGCACTCTCCAATTGGATGACAAGTTCTTGGAGCAGTTTAAGAGGGTCTTTGCCTCCTAAGTTATATAGGTTGCCTCCGCTGCTTCCGATGATTGCGATTGTTTTTGCCATAAACGATCCTCCTGTCTGCGGTGGAAAGAAGCTGTTCTATCTTTTTTTCTATATTATAGTAAAGTGGTAAATGGTTGAAGTAACAATCTATATGTCATGGAAAAAAGAGGAATAATTACCCTCATTTCAATAAAAAAATAGGCAAATTGTGCAATGAGGAATGTTGGAAAGTAAGTCAGGGTCATCGGAGTGTTGCCGCGGTTTGCTAAGAGGGACGCAGGTAATAGAATAAGGCTGCTTGTCTCCAGGTAGAGATCGCAGGGACATGCAGCCTTAATGAAGGGAATAATCGAGAGATAGATAGAATGAATTAAAATTCAAGTCCCAGCACGGCAGGAATGCCTTCTTCGTAGTAATGCTTCACGGGCTGAATTTCCGATACGAGATCTGCAATTTCCATGATTTCCGGACAAGCTGAACGTCCTGTTATCACGATGTTCAGATGCTCGTGACGATTCTTAATTACTTCGATGATCTCAGCCCTTGGCAGAACATCATCAATCGGGAAGCTTGTAATTGCAAGTGCGTTGTTCAATTCATCCAGTACGATGAGATCATAATCACCAGACTGGATTTCCTGCTTCGCAATCGCCCATGCCTGCTTGAATGCTTCACGGTGCTCCTCCGGTGTCTTCAGCCAAGTAAATCCGATCCCCAGCTGTCTTACTTCAACACCCAGCTTCTCCAACGAAGCCTGTTCTCCGTAAGAGCGCTTGGGACTCTTGATGAACTGGAGCATAAGTACCTTGAAGCCATGTCCAACCGCTCTGACGCATAGCCCGACTGCTGCTGTCGTCTTCCCTTTGCCATCACCTGTATATACGAGCGTCATTCCTCTGGTTCGTGTCGCCATGTTGGCTGTCCCTCCTGTATGAGCCGGCATGCATCTTTCCAGCGTGCTGGCATAATCTTGGTAGCATATATTACTCCCATAGTATCACTGAGGGGAAGGCCTGTCGACTAAGAGGGAGGGGATGAACCGACTGGCGGTTTATCTGGCTGAACGCACGGCAATACTGGAAAACAGAATCTATGGCTGTCGGTGGAAAGCCAGCAGCACAACAAGCAGGCATGCGATCAACTGCAGAAGTGAGGAAGGACGTCTATGGATCAGCTGCAAGCAAGCTTACAACGCAATCTGGATTATATTCGGACGAAGCTCGGCAATAGCTCTGATATTGTGATTCGTGAATTGCGAGTCGGGGGCAAGGGTGAGCAAAGAATCGCATTAATATATACGGATGGACTAGTCGATCAGGCGATTATAACTGATTTTATGATGGAGTCGCTCTTGAACGATAGTCAAATATTGCAAGGTGATAATTCCACACAGCAAGCAGATTCAGCTGCATCACAAGGTACCATGGCCACGAACAGTAGGCCGGATCAGCTGGGAGGCTCGGGCGGATCTGCATGGTCTGTATCTGCACCTTCTACCGCCTCCTCGAACGGAGATCAATCAAGTTCCCAATTTAACTTACAACAAAGCTCGCAGCAAGGCCCGCAACAAAGCTGGCAACAGAACCCGCAGCAAGGCCCGCAACAAGGTTCGCAGCAGAGCTCGCAACAAAGCTGGCAACAAGACCCGCAACAAGGCGCGCAACAAGGTTCGCACCAGAGCTCGCAACAAAGCTCGCAGCAAGGCCCGCAACAAGGCGCGCAACAAAGCTGGCAACAAGACCCGCAACAAGGCGCGCAACAAGGTTCGCAACAAAGCTGGCAACAGGGCGCGCAGCAAGGCTTGCAACAAGGTTCGCACCAGAGCTCGCAACAAAGCTGGCAACAGGGCGCGCAGCAAGGCTCGCAACAAGGTTCGCACCAGAGCTCGCAACAAAGCTGGCAACAGGGCGCGCAGCAAGGCTCGCAACAAGGTACGCAACAAGGTACGCAACAAGGCACGCAACAAGGCGCGCAACAAAGCTGGCAACAAGACCCGCAACAAGGTTCGCAACAGAGCTCGCACCAGAGTTCGCAACAAAGCTGGCAACAAAGCTCGCAATCAGGCTCACAGCCTGGGACGGGTGGGTCAACAGATATGATTAAGCTATTGCAAGAGCGAGTACTTGCGGTAGGGGATATTCAGTCTGTAGCCTGCTTCGAGGATGTATTCCAAGAGGTGTTGTCCGGCAATACGGTACTGCTCTTAGATGGCTATACGACGGGGTTGTCAGCCAGCACACAGGGATGGAAGGATCGCGGTGTAGTAGAGGCAACAACAGAACCATCTGTTCGAGGATCTCGTGAGGCGTTCTCTGAGACACTACGAACGAATACATCACTGGTTCGGAGAAGGATCAAGCATCAGGATTTACGCGTGGAGACGAAGTCGTTCGGTCGTCTCACACAAACGAATGTCGCCATTATGTTCATTCAAGGGATCGCCAATGACAAGGTCGTACAAGAGGTACGAGACCGTATGGCTCGAATCGATATTGACGGCATTCTGGAGAGTGGATACATCGAAGAATTGATTCAGGACAAGACGTTCACGCCCTTCCCGACGGTATACAATACAGAGCGCCCTGATGTCATCGCCGCAGAGCTGCTGGAAGGGAAGATCGCCATTATCGTGGATGGCACACCGTCCGTGCTCGTAGTGCCTGCGCTATTCGTATCCTTCCTCCATGCGGCTGAGGATTACTTCTTCCGATCGGACATCAGCACTCTTGTTCGAATCCTTCGCTATATCGGCATCTTCATCGCGCTGTTAGGGCCATCACTATATGTCGCCATTACGACATTCCACCAGGAGATGCTTCCAACGCAGCTGCTGATCAGCTTGGCGGCACAGCGGGAAGGGATTCCTTTCCCTGCTGTCTTCGAGGCGATTATGATGGAGATTCTGTTCGAGCTGCTTCGGGAAGCAGGAATCCGAATGCCGAGAATGATTGGGCCAGCGGTATCTGTTGTGGGAACGCTCGTTATTGGACAAGCTGCGGTCGATGCAGGTATCGTCTCTGCTGCAATGGTCATCGTTGTGTCGACGACGGCGATTTGCAGCTTCGTATTTCCCGCATACAGCATGTCGAATGCGTTCCGCATGCTTCGCTTTCCACTCATGCTGCTCGCTGCATCTTTTGGGCTGTTCGGGGTCTGTATTGGTCTGATCGCCATTGTGCTCCACTTGTGCAGCCTGCGCTCTTTTGGCGTCCCTTATATGAGTCCGCTGGCACCTATCATTATCAAAGATCAGAAAGATACGATCTTTCGCTTGCCACAGTGGGCAATGCGAACAAGACCAAGCTATATGAGTCCGAACAATAAGAATCGGCAGCAGCCTCCGGCGCAAGCTAAGCCCAAGCCGCCAATAAAATAACAACATAATCAAGTGAAAAAAAGGGGGCGACAGTCATGAAGCGGAGATCCGCTCTCCTCAGCTGCCTGCTGCTTCTGCTGCTTGGTCTGCTCGTCTCCGGCTGCTGGAATCGGCGTGAGATGAATGATTTGGCCATAGCGGTAGGGATGGGAATTGATAAAGCAGACAATGGGCAGTATGAGGTATTTGTGCAGGTTGTCGATCCAAGCGAGGTATCGGCACGCAAACCGAGCGGCAACAGGGCTCCTGTAACGCTATATAGTGCAAAAGGAAATACGGTGTTCCAAGCGATACGACGCATGACCACGATTACACCTCGCAAGGTGTATTTCTCGCATCTGCGAATTTTTGTTTTTGGAGAAGAAATGGCGCGTGAAGGCATCAGCAAGCCGCTCGATTTCCTATCACGTGATCAAGAGCTGCGTACTGATTTTTATCTCGTGGTTGCCAAGGGAACTACGGCGAGAGATATATTGAATTTCTATACGCCGCTCGATAAAATACCTGCCAATAAAATGTATAAGTCGCTAGAGGTGTCGGATAAGACGTGGGCACCGACAGTGGGTGTTCGGTTAGATGATTTGATAACCAATTTAACCAGTTACGGAAAGGACGCAGTGCTGACAGGCATATTGATTCAGGGGGATCGTGAGGCAGGGAAGAAGAAGGGGAATGTGGAGCTGATCGAGACCCAGGCGCTATTAAAGTATTCAGGCATAGCCATCTTCAAGGGAGACAGACTCGTGGGGTGGATGAATGAGGCGGAGAGCAAGGGATACAGCAACTTGACTGATAATTTGCAGAACACCTACGTTCAAGTTCCCTGCGAGTCTGGGGGGAAGGCGGGGGTGGAGGTCATTCGCTCCAAGACCAAGGTGAAGGCGAAGGTTGTAAATAATAGACCAGAAATCAACGTCTTCATACGAACAGAGGCTAATGTTGCAGATGTTGAATGCAATATCGATACAAGCCAGCAGTCTACTCTTGATCAATTGGAGAAGGCGGCAGAACAAGTGATGATTAACCATTCAACTAAATCACTGCAGCGAGCGCAGGCAGTAAGTGCAGATATATTCGGATTTGGAGAAGCTGTCCACCGGGCATATCCGGGCTACTGGAATCAACATAAGGAACGGTGGGCTGAATTGTTCAAGGAGCTACCTGTCCACATTCAAGTGGATTTGAAAATCGTACGGACAGGGACAATTGGCAACTCATTCTTACGTGACGTGAAGGAGTAGGGGAGATGTGGATCAGTATTGGCTCAATTGTAATTGCGGTGATCACCTTCCTGTCTGAATCCTCTCGTATGAAGCGGCAGCAATTATACAAGGAACGCTGGGTGCTGCTGATCATGCTGCTCATCGCTGCTGGGTTTGGTATAGCCCTCGGGATGAAAATGAGGATACCGAATCCTATGGATTGGATCATGATGATGTTTAAGCCTTTGAGGCGATTTCTGTAGTAAAGAACGACAAGCAAGCTAGTGAGATGCAGCATCAAGGAGGTGATAGGGCGGATGAAGGATCAATCCATCATAAGTATTCGTCAGCTGACAATCTTGACGGCACTATTTATTATCGGAAGTGCGATCTTGATTATCCCATCGAGCCTAGCGGAAGAAGCCCGGCAGGATGGATGGCTATCCGCTCTATTATCCTTAGTTCTTGGCCTGCTCGTCGTCCCCCTGTACTCCGCCCTATGCCGAAGATACCCGGGACAATCGATAGCAGAATATTGTGAGTTGATCCTTGGCAAGGTGTTCGGCAAGGCAGCATCGCTTTGCTTCATTATCGGATTTGCACTTACTACAGCGGCGCTTACTCTGCGGGATATCGGCGATTTCATAACGATGCAGATTATGCCGGAGACACCGGCTGTGGCGACTCATATTGTCTTTATGTTCATCATCATTTTCGGTGCCTATCTTGGAATTGAAGTGTTTGCGCGAGGAGCTGAGATATTTTTCCCATGGGTGCTGCTTCTATTTATTTGCTTTATTTTGTTTGTAATGCCGCAAGTTGAAGTGAAGCAGTTCTTGCCGGTTCTCGAACGTGGATTTGTGCCGGTCATGCGCGGGGGATTGACCTTCTTCAGCTTTCCTTTCCTCGACATGGCAATCTTGCTGCTGATTCTTCCTTCAGTTAAGAACCAAGGCAAAGTGGCAAATGCTTTACTGTGGGGATGCATAATTGGCGGGGCGTTCCTGATCATTACAACGTTATTGTCTATATTGGCCCTTGGAGCCGAGAGTACGGCGAGGCATATGTATCCGACCTATGCGCTGGCCAAAAAAATCAGCATCGGTAATTTCTTGGAGCGGATCGAGGCGGTGATGGCGGTTATTTGGTTTTTGACGACTTATTTCCGCATGGCGCTGCTTCTGTATGCAACTGCGGTAGGCCTCGCCCAATCCTTGAAGCTAGCTGAACATCGCTTCCTCATCATTCCGCTAGGGATGATCACGGTCAGCTGGTCGATCTTATTCATCCCGAATTCTCCCTATCTTAGCAAGCTGCTCGATCATTGGGCGACCTATGCGCTTCTGCCAGGGCTTGTCCTGCCCTTGCTCCTGCTGTTAGTTGATATGTACCGATCCAACACTCAGGCGAAGACACAGCAAGAAGAGAGTGCTCCCCAGAATGAATCATGCAAAGAGCAAGGGGCTGCGATAGAGAATGGATCCACTTCCTCGGATAAGGGAGGCGGGAGTGATGTGCCCATGGATGATGCTCCTGCTGCCCTTCGGCCAAGCAGTGGACGAACATCTCCTCCTGAACGCTAAGTACATGAATGACTGAGCATGCACCTCTCTCATGGTACAATGGAGTCATATTAAGGAACAGGAGCGGCTTATCTATGTGGACACATCTATTGGAGCTGGCGGCGATATGGATACCGATAATTAATTTATTATTTGCGGCAATCGTTATTTTTCTAGAGAGACGCAATGTAGGGGGAACGTGGGCATGGTTAATGCTTCTCTTGCTGCTCCCATTCATCGGATTCCTATTCTATATTTTGTTCGGTCAGAATTTGGCGCGACGGAAGGTCTATCGAATCAAGCCTCGGAATGAACGTCTTGTTCGAGATGAGATTGCAGCTCAAGTGCGGGGAATTCGGGAGGGAACCTTCGAATATCAGGATGATGGCGTGAAGTACTATGAGCCGCTTATTTATATGAACTTGGTAAGCAGCTACTCTCCTTTAACACAGGACAACAAGGTGAGTGTCATTGCAGACGGGGACGAGATGATGGATCGGCTTGTTGAACGAATTCAGAATGCTGAAGATCATGTCCATTTGCTGTATTACAAGCTGGCTGGGGATGCGACCGGACGCAGAATCATTGACGCGTTGACGGAGCGTGCTGCGGATGGTGTCGAGGTAAGGCTGCTGTATGACGATATTGGATCGCCTGCCTTGAAGGATAGGGATCTTGCAGCTCTACGTGAAGCAGGTGGAGAAGTATTTCGCTTCTTCCCATCGCGGATCCCGTATCTTAATTTGCGTGTCAACTATCGTAATCACCGAAAAATCGCGGTTATGGATGGTAAGGTTGGGTTTGTTGGCGGATTCAATATCGGTGATGAGTACGTCGGACTCGATCCGAAGATTGGACATTGGCGTGATACTCATCTTGAGCTGCAAGGAGGGGCTGTTCATCGCCTTCAGGGCCAGTTCTTGCTTGATTGGTCCATCGCGTCTGAACAGTATCTGGCCTTTAATAAAAGATACTTTCCAACACCAGTTCATACAGGGAATACGGCCGTTCAAATTGTATCTAGCGGTCCGGACTCCGATAAGCAGCAAATTCGTAATGCGTTGCTTAAGCTCGTATTCGAAGCCAAGGATCGCATCTATGTACAGACACCGTATCTTGTGCCGGATGATAGTGTGCTCATCGCGTTAAAGGTTGCCGTACAATCCGGGGTTGATGTGCGCATCATGATTCCGAAGAAGGGAGACAGTCATTTGGTGCAATGGGCATCAAATGCGTATCTTGGTGAATTGCTTCGTGCTGGTGCCAAGTGCTATTGGTATGAGAAGGGCTTCCTGCATGCCAAGACGATGGTTGTAGATGGATGGGCTGCTACGGTTGGTACGGCGAATCTGGATCATCGCAGCTTCAGCCTGAACTTCGAAGTTAATGCCTTCCTCTATGACAAAGCGGTAGCGGGAGAGCTCGACAAGTTGTTCGAGCAGGATATGAAGGAGTCTATCGCGTTAAATTGGAATACGTATCAGAAGCGGTCAATTCATCACCGCTTTGTAGAATCCATCGCACGATTGGTGTCGCCAATTTTATAAATGTCTAATGCCTAATTATGGACATACTTGACATAGGTTTGCGATCACACTACAATTTGTAGTGGGAGGAATTCCACGATGAAAATTCATAACTTCAAATTCCACGAGAGTGGATTGAACCGATTCTTCGGGCCGCTGGAGGCCAAGGTTATGTCTGTCCTGTGGGAAGGTTCTGAAATGACGATTAAGGACGTGCAGAAGAAGCTTGAGGCAGAGAAGTGCGTCAACTTCAACACCGTCATGACGGTCATGAACCGACTCGTGGATAAGGGAGTCCTGGTCAAGCGCACGGAGGGGCGTTCTTCCTTATTCCGCCCAGTATTGTGTCGGGATGCCTTCCTCGATACGCAGTCCAAGGAATTAACGCATGAGCTGATGGATGAATTCGGTCCGCTTGTCGTGAATCACATGCTGGATGCCTTGGAGGATGTAGATGAGGGGCTGCTGGACAAATTGGAACAAAAAATCAAGCAATTGAAAAAGGATAAATAGACAATGTGGAAAAATCGATCTACGTTCATTTTCAGTTCGATGCTTCTAATTGCAGCCGTGTTGTTCTGTCAAATGGTACTATATGCGATGAAGGTGCTTGCCGGATGGGAACTGCACTTCAATCTCGTCGAGGCGTGCTCCACGCTCATGCAGAACTACGGATTGTCCAAGTTCGTGTACGTGCTTGATGCCTATGTGTTCTGTACGCTTATTAGCGTACTGATCCTGTTCATCCGGCAGATGTGGCTGTCTCGCAAAGCATACTGGAAGCTGCATGCGTATCGCAGTCAGGAGCTGACGCTTCAGATGAATAGTCGGTTCTATGAAGGCAAGCAGCGAATGATGATTGTCGAGCATGCTTCCCCGATCGCGTTCACAATGGGGCTATGGTTGCCAATCGTGGTCGTATCGACCGGCTTAATGGAACTGCTTGATGATGATGAGCTGGAAGCAGTTGTCCATCATGAGGCTTTCCATCAGATGCACCGAGATCCATTGCGGATGTTCATTCTGTCTCTTCTCGCTTCGGTCATGTGGTACATGCCAATTATGAGATGGTCGAAGCAGCAGTATAACATCATCCGTGAAGTGCTGGCCGATCATTACGCCATTGGACGTCTCGGAACATCGGCACACTTAGGAAGCGCACTGCTCAAGATGTTGAAGCAAGGCAAGGCGCCGCGCATGCCATTTGCGTATGTCTCATTCGCAGATACATCGATTAATTACCGGATTCGTCAGCTGTTGGAGCCAGATACAGATATTCCAATGAAGCTGCCGTTTACGCGGGCTATTGTGTCACTGCAAGTATTGCTTGCATTATGTTTATTGTTCTTTGCTGCTATGCCTTAATTTTTTTTAGAGTTTTACACTACAATGCGTAGTTTTAATTGAAGATTCATGAATCAACCATACTAACACATATTATGTTAAATAGGAGGCGTTTTATTATGTCAGTAAATCAAGGATTAGGTACATTGTTCATCAGGCTTGCGTTAGGGATTATTTTCTTCATTCACGGCCTGGAGAAATTCCAAGGGGGGCTCGACAATACAGCAGGCTTCTTTGAAAGTCTGGGTATTCCGGGATTCATGGGATACGTTGTCGCGGCTATTGAATTGATTGGAGGCCTTCTGCTCATCGTTGGTCTAGGTACAAGATGGATTGGGGCGGCGTTTACCGTCATTATGCTTATGGCTATCTTCACGGTGAAGCTGCAAATGGGCTTCGTAGGCGGCTATGAATTGGATATTGCGCTTGCAGCCATGTCGTTGTACTTAGTAGTAAGCGGAGGCGCGGACTACTCGCTTGACCGCGTATTGTTCCGTCGCAGCAAGGCAGCTCAATAAGACCGAAATAAGAAGCATTTTCTCATCGATGATGTCGATGAGAAAATGCTTTTTTCATATTTATTTCATTTCTTGTGAAAATCGATATACTAAGTTATACGTGACGAATTTGCAATCAGGGGGATACCATGCTTAAGAATCGAAGAACACTGCGCTACTTGGGGCTATTCACCATTGCAGTGATAGTGTACAAGCTCATCGACAATATTGCTTATGTGCTTAGTGGAGTTGTAGCCTTATTGTCTATGCTTACACCGTTTTTTATCGCTTGTTTTATTGCCTACCTTCTTCGCCCGCTTGTTAATCTCTTGGAGAAGAGACTGTTGGCCAGGACAAAATCGAAGCGATTCGTTAGTATTATAGCCGTGTATACCTTGTTTTTCGGCATTATTGTGCTGCTGATTACGGTTATTACACCGCGGGTGATTGAGAGTGTAAGCACATTGCTGGCTGATATGCCGATCTATATGGAGAGTACGAAGATATGGCTGCAGGCCAATGTCATGAGTAAGGAATGGTTCATTCAATCCGGAATCTCGAGCAGCATTAGCGAGCATTTCAGCTCTGTCTCCAGTCAAATTAGTGACTTCTTGAAGCTGATGCTGAATAATTTGCTGTCCAGCTTGTTTACCTTTACGTCTGCGCTGTTGAATCTCGTTATCGGTTTTATCGTTTCGATCTACTTGTTGAAGGACAAGGAGAAGATCGGGACAGGCGCGAAGCGCACTTTGCATGGCCTGCTTAAAAAGGAACGGGCTGAAGGCGTCATCGATTTCGTGAGAAAAATGGACATGATTTTCTCGCAATATTTTGTAGGGGTCATTTTGGATGCAACGGTCGTAGGCAGTATCGTATTCATTGGACTCCTTATTATTCAAGCGCCATATGCGCTGTTGTCCGCTTTGCTCGTGGCCGTAACGAATGTGATCCCGTACTTCGGCCCATTTATGGGGATGTTGTTCGTTGGTATCATTACGTTGTTTGTATCACCAGAACAGACGCTATGGATTACGTTGTTTATTTTCATTGTCCAACAGTTCGACGGTTATTATATCGGTCCGAAAATTGTGGGTAATAAAGTGGGCATAGGTCCCATTTGGATTATCTTTGCGATTATTATTGGAGGCGCTATGTTCGGTATTTTGGGCATGTTCATTGCCGTCCCAGTTGTTGCAGTGCTTAAGACGGCGGTAGATTCATTTATTCAACGTCGTATTGGTGAGCAGTAGGAACGAACAGATAATAAGGAATAAGGTGCCAAAGGGGGATCGTGTGCTCTCCCTCTGGCACCTTTTTATATGCTAGCGGTAAATCTAGTAAGGGCAGGACTGGACATAAGCAAGACACATATAGGATTGAATACATATTCAAATTATTTTTTATGCAACATTATGCATAC
Organism: Paenibacillus sp. NAIST15-1; assembly: GCF_001894745.1. Taxonomy (GTDB): domain Bacteria; phylum Bacillota; class Bacilli; order Paenibacillales; family Paenibacillaceae; genus Paenibacillus_B; species Paenibacillus_B suaedae. Next base: position 324,091 of record NZ_BBYF01000004.1, on the reverse strand, counting down.
TTCCTCCGTCTATGAAGACAAACCGAATAATCGTAAGGCATCAAGAAGTAGGTACATAGGTGTGCCCTAACAACATGAGATTAGAGGAGGAATTTAAAATGAAAAAATGGAACAAGGGCTTGGCAATTGCATCAATTATGGCGGTACTTAGCGTACCATTCGCTGGAGCAGTAGCTGCTGAGGCCATTCAAGGTCATGTCGTATCGTCTCACCCTGTAGAGGAGGGCTCGACATTGCCAGAAGAACATGTGACATCACAAGGAATTATTGAGTCGGGGAACGGAAGTAAATTTGTTCTCCGTGGTCAACAATATTTGCATATTAATGTACAAGACAACACGGTTATCGTGAACGAGAAGGGACAGACGCTCAGCAAAGATGCCTTGAAAGAGGGCGCAATTGTTGAGGTTCAATTTGGACCGATTATGCTCATGACCTTCCCGGGAACAGTCGGAGCCGAGAAAATTGTTGTCAAAGGCGAAACAACGGCTAAGGAAGGCAAGGTGCTTAGCGTAACGAAGACAGAAGGCGATGTAAATGGTCGTGTTCATGTCGATGTTGATAATGATGGCAATATCAATAATGACGTCGTTTTGAATATCTCGAAAGAAACATACATCATGGACAAGCAAGGTGTAGCTTTGAAATTGGCGGATTTGAAGGAAGGGCAGAAAGTGAAGGCATTCCACTCTCTGGCAATGACTTTCTCCCTTCCAGGACAGTCGCACGCTAGCCTTATTATCGTTGAATAATCGAGACAACAGGGAATAAGTGGTGCGGAATACAACCATACTACGTCTAGCTTGAGATATGCCGCTGATGCAGGCATAAGGAGGTTATGCGTTATGGTGGCACATGTGCCGATTCCGCTGCAAGTTACAGGAGCGGCAGCCAACGATGCATTGGCTGCCGTTTTTTATTTTATGGTCTACTCGTTCGGAGGGTGGCTGCTTGAGAACATATACAGTAAGTTAACAACGGGCCGTTTCTGGAAGGAGGGCTTCCTGCAAGGGCCATTCAAACCTATGTATGGAGTTGCCCCTCTTCTCTTGCTTCCTTATGTCGAAAAAGGGGGCAATTGGGGCCTCATTCTGCTGCTGAGCTTCGTCATTCCGACGGCTGTCGAATATATGAGCGGCTTAATGCTGGAAAAGGTATTTTATCGCAAATGGTGGGACTATTCTTCATATCGGATACAGATTCAAGGTCATGTTTGTCTATCCTTTTCACTATGCTGGATGTTCTTATCGCTAGCAGTTGTGTACGGGCTGCATCCCTTGCTAGAGGCTGGCTACGTGCAAATATCAGCAATCTGGAATATGGCATGCCCAATGTTCGTCATTTATTTTTGGGTGGACATGGCGTGGACCGTATGGTCGCGAAGACGTGAAGGAAAGTTGATGGCAGACAGTCGAAGCTGAGTAAAATTTAGGTAAAATAATAGTAAAATCAAGGTTGCGAGAGCGGAGACAAAATGTCTTCGCTCTTCTTTTTGTTGATATTACCCATTTTACAGGGAAAACATGTATTTACTAAAAGTTTTACTGACACCATGTAATAGTTAGTAAAAAAATAAATGATCAGTAAAATATTTTACTAAAACGATTGTGAATTTTACTAATCTCAGGTAAAATTTTATTAGAAAGTGAAAATGTGATTCATCCAACATCTCAGACGGAACGAATGGTGAGACGGATGGAAATGGATGTCGTTCGTGTGATGAATCCCCGTGGCAGGAGGCCGTACTATGCGTGTGATGAAGCAATGGGAAAATGTGGGTGTTACAAATTGTAACCGTATGAAAGGGAGAGCGTACTTTCGCTCCTATCCGAATCGACAACTAGCCTTGCTGGACGAGCCGAAGTATGCGCATCAATGGAAGAGCTTGAATGGTACATGGAAGTTCGCTTATTTGGAAGCGCCTGAGTATTCGCCGCCGGGATTCGAGCGGCCATCATTTGATTGCTCGAACTGGGACGACATTACGGTGCCGAGCAACTGGCAGCTTGAGGGTTATGGCAATATGCATTACTCGGATTTATGGTACAACTTCCCGATTAATCCGCCTTATGTGCCGACAGACAACCCGACAGGAATATATAAGCGCAGCTTTGCGATTAGCCCGCAATGGCTGGACAATCAGCAGGTGATTTTGCGATTCCATGGCGTTGATTCCGCATTCCATGTATGGGTGAACGGGCAGGAAGTCGGTTACAGCAAGGGTGCAAGACTGCTGAGTGAATTTGATATTACAAGCTATGTAGAAGCAGGGCAGAATGAAGTGTGTGTCCGCGTGTATCAATGGTCGGATGGAACGTACATTGAAGATCAGGACATGTGGTGGCTGAGCGGTATATTCCGTGATGTCGAATTGTATGCCCAGCCGCTTGCGGGGATTGAAGACTTTACAGTGGTCACAGAGCTGGATTCTACTTTTACGAATGCGATCCTTCGCCTGAGCGCAGATATTCGTGGTGCGAAGCAGGGACACACGCTGTCTTACGAGCTGCTTGATGCAGTTGGACAACGGGTAGCCTGCGGCGATATGCCTGCGGGCGAACGCATCGCGACTGCTGTCCCAATTGCGGCTCCGAAGTTATGGAGTGCGGAGACGCCGTACTTATATACCCTTCTCTTCACCTTAACAGACGGGGATGAGGTCATTGAGGTCATTCCACAGCAGGTGGGCTTCCGCGCTGTTGAATTGAAGGGGGACACATTCACCGTCAATGGGATTGCCATCAAGCTGAAGGGTGTCAACCGCCATGATGCGCATCCGATTACAGGACGTGTTGTATCGCGCGATGATATCGAGAAGGATATTCGCCTCATGAAGCAGCACAATATTAATGCGATCCGTACGGCGCATTATCCGAATTCGCCTTGCTTATATGAGCTGTGCAATGTGTATGGCATGTATGTGATCGATGAGACGGATCTGGAGTGCCACGGCTTCGAGCTGACAGACAACTTTAATTGGATTACGGATGATCCGGCATGGGAGAAAGCATACGTCGATCGTATTGAGCGCATGATTGAGCGGGATAAGAATCATCCTTGTATTATCATGTGGTCGCTTGGCAACGAATCAGGCTATGGCCGCAACTTCAGAGCGATGGGTCTCCGTGCGAAGGAAATGGATCCGACACGCCTCGTCCACTATGAAGGGGACAGAGATACGGATATTGCGGACGTGTACTCGACGATGTATACGTGGCTGGATCATCCGGAGCGGAAGACGATGCAGTATATTATTGAGAACTCTACGAAGCCGCATATTCTATGCGAGTACGCTCATGCGATGGGGAATGGACCGGGCAATATGCAAGAGTATCAAGATCTATTCTACGCACATGATAAGCTGCAAGGCGGATTCGTCTGGGAATGGTGTGATCACGGCATCCAGACAATCGATGAGCGGGGTCGTGTCTATTATCGTTATGGCGGAGACTTCGGCGATGATCCGACGAATGGAGCCTTCTGTATTGACGGGCTTGTCATGCCAGATCGTACCCCTTCACCGGGATTGTTGGAATATAAAAAGGTCATTGAACCTGTTCATACGCATGAGGTTGATTTGCAGCGCGGCTTGATCCGCGTCAGCAACAAATATGACTTTGCATCGCTGGATCAATTGGCACTGCGTTTCTCGATTGTGAAGGATGACTGCATTTTGCAGACAGGCGAAGCAGACATTACTGGAATCGCTGCACGCACAAGCAAGGAGGTAGAGCTCGGATACTCACTCGATTTCACGCCTGAACCGGGAACGGACTACTATGTGAATCTTTCTTATACGTTGAAGAGTGACTGTGCCTGGGCACAAGCAGGACATGAATTGGCGACGGCGCAATTCCTCCTGCCGATTGCTGGTGAGATGCTGTACATCGAGCCGAGCGGTACGCTTACGATGGAAGAGGGACACTGTGAGCTCATCGTCCGCGGGGAAGAGTTCAGCATTCGCTTCGATACGGTCAAGGGCCGCATGACCTCATGGACACATCATGGCACTACGGTTGTGGAAGAGGGTCCAAAGCTTCAGTTCTGGCGCGCGCCGATCGATAATGATATGTATGTCGTGGATGATTACCGAACTAAGACATTTATGCATTTGATGCATGAAATTGTAGAAGGAGTCACCTATTCACAGGAAGGCGATGTTGTCCGTGTGACGGTGTCTGTCTTGAATGGGACGACGAACGCCGCTTGGCATTACCGTTCCCGCTATGATTATTGTATCTACCCGAATGGCGATGTGCTGCTCGATGTGAGCGGAGAGCCGGGTGGCGTGAAGGAACAGGCGCCGGAGATGATTCCGCGCGTTGGTGTGGAACTTCGTGTACGTGCTGCTTGTGAGAATGGCAAATGGTATGGCAGAGGTCCTGGGGAGTCGTATGTAGATTCCAAGCAGGCAAATCAGTTTGGCGTCTATGAGCGGACGGTGGATGAAATGTTCACGAATTACGTGCATCCACAGGAAAATGGCAATCATACGGACTGCCGCTGGGTTCGCTTGGCGGATCGTTATGGGGTAGGGATCATGGCAGTTGCGTATCCAAAGATGGACTTTAGTGCTTCTTATTATGAAGTTAAGGATTTGGATGCTGCCAAGCATACGGTTGATTTGAAGAAGCGGGATTACATTGTGCTGCATCTCGATGCGAAGCAGAATGGTCTAGGCTCGAATTCCTGCGGACAGCGCCAGCTGAGTCAATATCGCAGTGGATTTGAGCCGTTCGAGCTGAATCTGAAGCTGTCTGTATATTCGAATAAGGAAATCTCAGATGTGATGAAGGCGAAGGAAACAGTGCGCCGCAACTAGCAATCGCGAGGCTTTCCTCTATGCTTTTGGGCAAGAATACAGTACAATCGTAAGGAAATGAAAGAATGACGGAATAACGGAATGACGGATTGCTGGCGACGCATAACGATTGGAGGGCGAAATGGCTACCCTGAAACAAATTGCGGAGCGGGCTGGTGTGTCGATATCCACGGTGTCTCGCGTGCTGAACTTCGATGAGACATTGTCGGTATCAGACGAGACGCGGCGCCGCATTATGGAAACGACTGAAGAGCTCGGCTATAACAAGTACAAGCGGAAGAAGCGAACGATGGATATGGCTGCGCCGGAGCCTTCGATGCCCGTGCCGATAGCGGAACCGCCTGCTCCTGTGCAAATCAGGGCGAGTCAGAACACGATCGGAATTGTCATGACCTATGACAAGAGTGAGGAGCTGAATGATCCGTATTATTTAACGGTGCGGCTTGCGATAGAAGAAGCAGCTCGGGAGCGAGGCGTGCAGCTTGTAGAGGTAGGCAAGAAGGGAGAACGATCCCTTCCTGCTTCTGCTGCATCGGGGTTCATCGTGGTTGGGCCGATTGGGTCAGGTCAGCTGCATGAGCTCCAACGCTCCTCCTCTCCAATCGTATATGTGGATGATGTTCCTTGGGATCGCAAGTCGGATATTGTGACGGTCGATCTGCATGATGCTGTAGAACAGGCACTGGTGCATATTCGTGCATTAGGACATGAGCGAATTGCGTATGTCGGCGGAAGAGACATGCTGGATGGAGCCTCAACAGCGGATCGGCGAGAGGTCGCCTATGAGAAGTGGATGAAGGAAGCGGGAATCTTTGATTCATCCTTGGTGCGTGTCGGAACCTTCTCAGCCGAGGATGGCTACCGTTTGACGAAGGAATTAATTGCATCTGGTCGCGGCTGTACCGCCGTCCTTGCGGCGAATGACTCTATGGCAATCGGTGCGATTCGGGCCATTCAGGAGCACGGCATGCGAGTGCCGGAGGATATTAGTGTGGTTGGCTTCAATGATATTGCGGTTGCTCAATTCATGACCCCTGCGCTTACCACAGTAAGACTGCATAGTGACTGTATCGGGGATACAGCGCTGGAGCTCATGATGGAGCGGCTGGAGAAGCAGCGGATCATTGGCAAGAAGGTTATGATACCAACAGAGCTGATCGTGCGGGAGAGCTGCGGGCCAGCTGCCAGACTGCGTTAAGATGTAGAACACAATGGAACATTCGGAACGGTGAAGGAGTCCAATTCTTAGGAATTGGGCTCCTTTTGTGTACATGGAGGGATCTAGGAATGCATATGCACGAATAACAAAATGGCCGGCCATACAGTGTGGGAGGAGCCGCTATTAATGAGTGGCTGCTGCTTAAGAATCTGAGAGTCAATAGCAGGTTGGATGCGCTCACCCGACGAAAGTCCAGTTCAGAACCCGTCGCCAGCACGTGTTGGAATAGATGACCAATATATAAAATGGAACTAACAGCAATACAGAGAGCGATAGGGGCGAATGTAGCATGGGTGAATGGATGGACAGCATAATCAATGCGGGTAAGGGCACAGGACAGGGTGATGCGAAGAGGTATCCGATTTATATCGTACTGACCGATACAGGAACACTGTTTTCTAAGCTCATTCGAATGTACACCAAGGCACCGCTGAATCATGTATCTATAGCCTTCGATCCGGCATTGCAGGAAGTATATAGCTTCGGACAGAAGCCTTCCCGAAATCCGTTAACAGCAGGCTTCATGCGTGAAGAGATAGAGCGTGATCTACTGCGTGCTGACGGTAAGCCGACGATATGCGCCATGTACCGCTGCATGGTGAATGCTGCGCAATACCATATGATTCGTGCCCGCATCATCACCATGATGTTCAATGAAGCTAAATATTCGTATAACTTGCTTGGCGTGCTAGGCATTCCATTCAAGCTGCAGGTTGAGCGGGAGAAGGCGTTTTTCTGTTCTCAATTCGTTGCGTCGCTATTCGAGGAATGCGGCCTGAACGTCGTCGGTAAGCCTGCGGCAGCTGTAGAGCCCGATGATTTCCGCAGCTCCGAGCTGCTGGAACTTGTATTTAAGGGTGATTTGCGCAATCTCGTGAGTCCAGTCTCCCAAGAGGCCAATGATTGGAACAGCATGACTGTAGCGCTGTAAACTTGTGTTTGTATATAAGAATAGGGAGGTTCTAAATTTGATAAGCCTCCCTAAGGTATACAGGTGAGTAACAAAACCTAACAAAATCATTAAATCTTTTACTGTAAAGAGCGCCTCAATGTATAAAAAGGACATACCACTTCTGAGAAGTAAGCAATTATCCAGAAGATTTCTAGCATATTTACATTCTACTCGAAGGGGACGGTTCCCATATGGGACACTCTCCTTTGTTGTTAGTCACTAGTTATACAACCATATGAACCATGTTTAATTAGCTGCAATAGCTCTAACTTTATGCTCTGTACAGCATCCTCACTAGGCATATTTATGAACTTGCTCAAATATAAAATATCATCCTCGAAGTGTTGTATCAGTCGCAAAGTGGCTTCTTTATTATTTTGTCTAGCTAATAAATTCATCTTCTGATAAAGATATTTGAGGCACTTTCTTTTCCATTTGCTCACCGCCTGTTGACTTATATTCATTTCTTTAGCGATTTGGGTTTCAGGTTTTTCTTGAATATATATTTTGAAAATGATCTGCTTTCCAGTTTCAAACAGAATTTTATCTATAAGATCCATAACATATATGTGACTCTCTCTATAATGATCATGAACAGGCGTTGTTAAGTACATGTAGTCGTTTAATGCTGTTTCTCGTCTACGCCTAACTCTCGCATAGTATTGTAATCGCCACGCAATCCTTTTTAGTTCTTTCTGATATTGTTCTATGACAGATGCATTTTTATCCTTCATTCATATCCCTCCTAAAAATAAGTCTTTTAATTCAAGGAAATCAGAAACAGGGAAATACAACCAATTCAAGAACATTTGTTCCTATTCTATCACATTTTTTGCCTACAAAAGGCCAAAAATGAATTTTTAAATTCCTCTTTACTAAGTAGTAATGATTTTAAGAGGTGAATGTATATGGGGGCAATGGATACGGTATCACTCATAACTAATCTTTGGTTTCCAGTAGAACTGGTATTGAAGCATATCTTACAAACTATTGGTGGGAAATTTAACAACCTAGAAGAAACAATCAAAAAAGCTAATAGTTGCGATAGAAAAATTAGACACAAATTAACCCGAAAAAGTCTGTTCGTAAAAATCGAACAGACTTTTTTTATCACTAAGGTTGTACTTTTCTGAATGCCGTTTCCTTATATAGTGTGAAGGGGAAAATTCATCGATGAAGCAAATTTCTTGATTCACACTAAAATCAATTAGGAGGAATATTACTATGGCTGAATTTAGAGAGTATCCACAAACACTTGAATTGAATCTGAACGAGGCTTATGCACTCATGGGGGCGCAGCGAACTATTTACCTAGAGGGATTTGGGAAAAATACAAATGCTAGCAGTTTTTCTAGCAAATTGAGTGATTCCTCCACTGCCATGGGGATACTGTTCTCAGTTGCTAGTGGTACCATTGCTACTATTGGAGGCTGGGCAGCAACTATTCTTGGTCTTGCCGGAGGATTAGGTTCTGGAACAACACTTGAGAGACAAGTTAAAGACGGCTCTTTCTACATGTCTGGGGTTGCTGAGTACCTACGTAACAATACACAATATGATCGTATTCGGGTGGAAGTACCAATGGTTGAGTATAACACTTCTGGTGGCTATGTTCGATTTATTACTGGAGAAGGCCGTACCACTGGACTTCATTATCGCGGAGGTAGTTGGTCTACTGATCAATAATTTTCAGGTAGAACAGTAAGAGATGACCTTGTGTTGTCTCTTACTGTTCTTTTCCTATCATCTTTTCAGCTTAGCTAAAAATGGATCAAGGAATTCTAAATCACCAAGCCTGAATTCATTTGCAATCTTGTATGAATAGTTCTCCTTTTTTTCGTAATCATGCATCAAGATATCCTTACTAGAAATAATAATACCCAAAAATAGCTTTTCGTTTTTTCCTTTAATAACAAATTCATATGTTGGATATTCAGGAAAACCACGAGAAGAAGAGTCGCCCCTTACTTGGATTTCAGGAAGTGATTGCATGAAGAATTCTATATCTTTTTTATCATTAAAGAGAGTATCGCTATAGTCCGCGGCTGATACAAACTTTTGTATAAAAATAGACTCAATTTCTCTTTCCTTAAAATGCTCATGCAGCAACTCATTAAATGAAAAAGTTCTCTCATTATTTGCATTATAGAGAAAAACGCCTATTACACTGATGATCAGTATGCCTGCAATTATCAAAACAGATTTCTTAGATGTTGACATTACCATCCCTCCTTAAATTATGGAAAATGTGCACCACATACATTTTACCAAAAATGATAAGTAATAGAACCACTCAGAGTCTTATTGTCAGTCAAAGGACATCTTCTCCATGTTCCGGGAATGATTCGTCAGTGTTAAAATAAGAAAATTATCAAAAAAAGGAGCTGTCCTAAACTTGGGATAGCTCCTTTCACGTGTACAGCAGTAAAATTCGTGTCTGAATCTGCTTATTTTTTGTCTGTAATTTCTTCTTTCGGGTGCACCGAACTAATCACTTCGAACGTCTTGTAATTGATAAGAATGTAAATGTTGTCCTCAGGCTTATCCTTGACATGCCCGTATAACGCAATGTGACTGGAGGCGTGCTCAGGCTGGAATTGATGCTCTGTCCATTCCGTCTCCAAACCGTATTTGTCCTTAAAATATTCAGTTCCTGTTGCCATTGCTTGTTGAACAGCTGCTTGCTTTTGTTCAGGGTTCATAGTGGCTTCACATCCTATTAAGATTGCAAAAATGAGAATCAAAAAACCTGTATAGCGGACATTTTTTTGCATAACGTCTTCACTCCTACAGGAAGTATTTTTATAATATTGTATGATAGATACCAAAAAATGAAAAGACAGGAGATCCTATGGCCCAAAAAACACGCATATCAGATGAAGATTATTGGAAAATGTCCAGTTCAGCTTATGATAAGGTTCCACCTGGCGCATATGATGGCGCAAGTGGCTCGTGGGAGGTTGTTGAGCCGAAGGGTACGATGCTGCATGATTCTGAATCTGGATTCGATGCAGTCGTGTTCCGCAATAAGGATACGAAGCAAGTAGTTGTTGGATTTCGAGGTACAGAAGGGTCATCAAGCCTTGATCGTTCACTACCTGATTTCAAGACGGATTTAAATGATGTTGTTCTCGGCAAGGCGAAGGATTTGGAGGAACGATTCAGTTCCAGGGAAAATATAATTCTCTCGTACCTAGACCCGAGGAAAAATATGGAGCAAGATATACATGACTACAAGCATAATCAGTTCCGGCAAGCTGATGTGCTCGTGAGGCAGGTGAAGGAGGAGTATCCCGAATATGAGGTTACGTTGACCGGACACTCCCTTGGCGGCGGCTTGGCGCAGTATGCTGGCGCTAAAAATAGTGTTGGTGCGGTAACGTACAGTGCACCAAGCGTAACAAATCTGCTGCCTGACAAATTAGCGGAAAAAGCCAAAAATGGAGAGTTTGACGACAAAATTATCAATTATGTGCACCCGAGCGATTCGATAGGAGCGGGACCGCTCAAAGAGTATGATAGCCATGTTGGCTCAACGTATTATCTTGGCGAAGATTTTAAGACCGCGAATAGCGAATACAAGGGTATTAAGGGACGAATTAAACGGTTTATTGATACCATATCCGGCGATAAAAATTTTCATTCCTTGGATCAATACAAGTTTAATAAGGATGGCGATATCAAGAATGAGCTGATCAATCGGGCGACAGGGGAAAAATTGACGATTTCGCCGCGTGCGCTGCTTGAAGGCGATTCCGTTCTTCTTGCGGGGATGTCATTAGGCGGGGGGCTCGTTCAAGCTGCGTTAAGCGCGGCCATGGGGGGACTAGGTGGAGGCAAGCTGATTGCGCTTCGCCCCGAAGAGCTCAGCAGTGTGGCGCGAACGCTAGAGCAGCATGTTGGACAATTCCAAGATCAGGCGGGCTCGGCAGTTGGCAGTATTACGAAGTTGATTCATACGAGTCAGAGCAAGCGCATCGTATCGATAGCAGAGAACACCACGCAAGAACTTACGCAGATGACGGAATGGTATGCGACTGCAGTGCAGGAGCTTGCAGGCTATATTGATCGCAAGGCCAATGAGTTCAAGGCGGCTGATTTGGCTTAATGAAATGAATGGAAGGTCGAGAAGCAAAGGAGGGAATATGATGAACGACCGTATCCTGGTCGAATTGAATGATTTGCGCCAAGCGCACAAGCAGATTGGTCAGTTAGCAGAGCTGCTGGAGCGCAATGAGCAGTATGTTCAGCAGCAGCTTGCGAGGCTTCAGGATTGGGTTGGTATCTCTGCTGATGAGATGAAGCAGCGGTTAAGCAAATTCCAATCAGAGCTTGTCATGCGAAGGCGCCTCCTGACGGAGCGTCAGCAAGAGCTGTTCCGGTATATTCAGGATATGGAACGTGCGGATCAGTCTGCGGCTTCAGTACGCTGGATGTGAGGGGTTGAAGGAAGCAGCATGATAGATATCGTATGTATGACTACATAAGAAGCAGGTGCATAACAGAATGGAAGTCGATTACGAGAAGTTCGCAGCTCTCATCGAACGTCTAGAAAAGTCCGCGAAGCGCTCTCCGCAAGGATACAAGCTGCGCGTACTTGGATTAACAGTGCTTGGATTCAGCTATATTTATCTCATTTTAGCAATTCTGCTTGGTTTAGTAGGCGGTCTCATCTGGTATTCCATCTCCACTGGACGAGTCAATGCGGGTGAAGTGAAGCTATTCATTATTCTTATTCCGCTTGCGCTTATTATTCTACGTTCATTATGGGTTCGCTTCGAGCAGCCGGAAGGGCGCGTATTGTTGCGTTCGGAAGTGCCGGAACTGTATGCAGAGGTTGATCGAATGGCGCGTGAATTAAAGGCCCCTCGCGTGGACAGCATCATCGTAGATGAACAATTCAATGCTGCGATGCTGCAGCATCCTCGCTTAGGTATGTTTGGTTGGCACAAAAATATATTGATTGTTGGATTGCCTTACATGATGGCCTCTACGCCAGAAGAGTTCCGTTCGACAATCGCGCATGAGCTTGGGCATTTGTCTGGCGGTGACAGCCGGTTCTCAGGCTGGGTATACCGGGTCGTGAAGACATGGGGAACGATTGTAGGGAAGCTGGAGGAGAAAAATCAGTTCGGTACAGGGTTGTTCAAGAAATTCTTTAACAAGTTCTATCCTTACTACTCCGCATATACATTCGTACTGCGGCGGGCGAACGAATATAGTGCAGACCGCGCCTCAGTGCAGCTGGCTGGCGCAGAAGTAACAGCCTCCTCCCTGTATAAGATCCATGTGTTAGGCGCTTATTTGTCGGAAGTATTTTGGCCGAAGCAGTATCGGGCTGCACAGCGCGTATCGGAACCTCCTCGTATTTACGTTTCGTTGGAACGTTTCTTGAAAGAGGGCCTTCCAGAACGTACGGTGCGGCAATGGGGGCAGGCGGCACTAGCTGAACGAACGGGACTGACGGACACGCATCCGTCCTTGTCGGATCGGCTGCAGGCAATTCAGCAGTCTCCTGATGCACCTCATGTTCCTTCATGGGAATCGTTAAGCGGCTCTACGGCGGCAGAATATTTTCTAGGCAGCTTGTACAAGGTGCTGCTGGAAGAAGTGGACAACCGCTGGATTGCACAAATTGCAACAAGCTGGCAAGAGCGACACCACGAATATGCGCCGGTACGGGCGGAGCATGAAGAGCTGAAGCAAGAGCTTCAGCAGCAAGGCAAGCTGAGCTTCGAGCAGGGGTGCCGCTATGCGCATACAACGGAATTGCTGTATGGCGGCGAAGAGGCTCTTCCTCTTCTAAAACGTATTAATGAGGAGTATGTGGATCAGATTGAGCCGCTGCAAGAAGAAGGACGCATCCGCTTGCAGTATTTAGATGAAGGCGGAATTCATCTGCTTGAACGAGTGATGAAGCTGGATATGTTCCGGACGAATCAGATGTGCCGGTGGATCTACAATTATCTGGTTCACATGGGGCGATATGAGGAAGCTGATCCTTATGCGGAACGCGCGATGGATTGGATGGAAGAGAACAAGGATGCGATTGAGGAACGTACGCATCTAACCTTTCAGGACAACACCTATATCCATCATGGGCTGAGTGAGCAAGAGCTGAAGGATGCCAGAGAGAAGCTTGCTTCTATCCCTATCATCCAAGAAGCGTATCTGGTTCAGAAGAAATTGGAGCATTTCCCTGATCAATATGGAGTGTACCTGTATGGTGTAGTTGTTGACGTACCGCAGGAGGCTGCTGGCCAAGAGGCAGAGTGGCTCTCCGAATTTACGGACAAATGTGCGGAAGAACTGGATTTACCAGGGGCCTATGTGTACATGATCGATTACGCTACCTATCATGGTGTGATCGAACAGATGAAATCAATTCCTGGGTCGTATATTTATCATGTAAGTCATATAGGCGAGCAAGAAGTCGGTTGATGCTGTTTATATCCCTTATATCCTAACAAAGAAAGCAGCTTGCTGAGCAGTAACTCGGCAGGCTGCTTTCCATTATGGCGACTAGGATACTCGCGAGGCGTATCTCTTACACTGGGTTAGCTTCTGCGCTCCCCGCTTGTTGCAAAAATTGCTTGCCATATTCACCATGATCATGCATGGCAGGATGCTCAATTTGAATCGTGGTGTGCTCAATGCCGTACTTCGCCTTAAGCATATGATTGATAGCCAGAATGACGCAAAAGGGCTGAATATCCTCACGGATGAAGACATGCGCTGTCAATGAATAGTGATCGGTGGATACCGCCCACAGATGAAGCTCATGGACATCTTCTACTCCTTCCACCTGGTTCATTTCCGCACGTATTTCCTCCAGATCGTATTTGTCAGGGACAGCCTCCATTAATATGAGGATGGATTCGCGAATGATTTTCGCGCCGCCAATGCAAATGATGGCCCCAATCACCATACTAATCAATGGATCCAACACGTACAGTCCTGTGAAATAGATGAGAATGGCCGATATAATAACACCTACAGAGCTGAGTAAGTCACCGATAAAGTGCCACAAGGCACTCTTTACATTCAGGTTGTCCTCTTCCTTCGTGCTATGACTCAATACGAGCGTCAGGACAATGTTTACGATCAAGCCGATCGTAGCGATAATCAGCATCAGCCGCAGATCAACATCTTGCGGATGAACCATCCGCTTAACACCTTCGACAACGATTCCAATTGCAATCACAATCAGAGCCAGTCCATTTAGGAAGGATGCAATAATTTCGAATCGGAGATAGCCAAACGTATATCGCTGGTTGGGTTCCCGAGTTGCCATGTAAATGGCGGTCATACTGAGACCTAACGCGATAACATCCGATATCATATGAGCAGAGTCGGATAAGAGAGCAAGTGAGTTGGACAGAAGCCCGCCCACAATTTCAACAATGGTGAAGAATAGGGTCAAGGCTAATGTAATCCACAATGTACGCTTCGAAGTGACTTGTTCCTTCACATGGTTGAGATGGTGGTAGTCGTGGTGAGTCATAAGGAACCATCCTTTTTATTAAAGTAAAATTCTCATACAGGAATGAGTATGATGTATTGTATCCATACCTCGCTTTTTTCTCAAATGAACGTTTTATGGATAATACAATTGATTTTCATTCTTATAAATTGTGCTTGTTCGCATACTACGTATCGGGCATGTTGGTGCGATTAAGGAGACAGGCTGCTCCTTGTCCTAGTCGTTTATTTCCGGCTATTGCAAATCCAGCATTGTTCACGAGAAGAAGAACGCTCCTATTCGTGTCAAGGATATATTGTGCAGTGGCGGCAATGCTATTCGAATCAGTTGCATCGAGCGCTTGAATGTTGATCCGCTGCTTATACGCCCTGTTCTTCTGCCTCCATTAGGCGGGAGGAGTGATGGGGATTGCGCATGGTGGCTACTCTATATGTATAAGTGAATTGCTTGATAGCGTCGTTCCCTTGTCTGTTTGAAAAAGAGGTGAAGCGTGGAGTGTGTACGGTAGTGATATCCATGGTTGGATATGCATGAAGTGCAAGGAGGCATATAGTAAGCTGAATATGCAAGAAATCATAAAGTTAGGGGAAAGATCCTGCCTGAGTCTGTACGGCACTTCTTTCCCCCTTCGCTGGCTGCTATGAATTTGCAGGTGAGAAGCCTTCCTCTTGCAAGTACTCCTCTGCTTCCTCACGCGTCTCGAATGTCATTTCCAGGCTCTCGTCCGCATAGATGTTCCACAACTCAAAGTCATACTCGAGCCATAGTGTCTCGTTGTTGTCATTGATATAGCGCTCTCTGCTGCTCTCTTCAGCAGTGTCTCCCATCTCGACGTCAGCCTCCTGTGAAGCAGGCGACATGGAATCAATGGAGGCGCGAATGAGCTTGCGAAGCTCCTCTTCCGAGTATTCACGGATGTTAACCATGCCTTTGGCATCTGTATCATAACCCGATACATAGCCGGCATAGACGAATCCGTTGCCGTTCGGATGCAGGTGATAGACGACAGTCTTCTTCTCCACAATGCTGTCTTCATAGTGGAAGTTCACTCGTCCCAGTGATACATTATTACGCTCAAGCTCTGGGAACGATTCGATAACCGCTAGTTTCTGTTCAAACGTCAGCATGTTACCTCCTGAATTTATACGATAGAATCGATATTGATGGTCCATTATACCATAGGGACGTTTCCGTGTATAATATGTGGATACCGATGTCGATCATATGCATGGAAATATCGGCGAAGTCGGTTCAACTGCAAGTTTGCAGTGAAGGATAGAATGAGCAAGGAGCAGTGTCTTCATGGAACAGAATGGACAGCAGCGAAAGCATATATTTGCTGGTCTTGAGGTGGATATTGTGCTGAAGCAGGATCAGCGTACGGGCAAGACGACAAGAGGTATCGTGAAGGATATTCTGACGAATTCTCCATCTCATCCGCACGGCATCAAGGTACGCCTGCAGGATGGACAAGTAGGCAGAGTGAAGTCGATTTTCCATACATCATCACAAGATAGGGACTAGATTGAATTATACAGAAATGGGGTGGCCTGTCTGACGGGCTTAAATCAACGAGGATTCGCACAATTGGGAGTAACGGAGCAATTGGTGCACACATTGAATCAACATGGAATTGCGGTGCCAACACCGGTTCAGGCTGAGACGATTCCGGTCGTACTGTCGGGAGAAGATGTTGTATCCCAGGCACAGACGGGGACAGGCAAGACGCTGGCCTTCCTGCTGCCAATTATTCAACGCATTGATGCAAGTTCAACACATGTTCAGGCATTGATTGTTGCACCTACACGAGAGCTGGCTCTGCAAATTACGGCAGAAGCGAAGAAGCTTATCGAGGCTTATGAAGGCGTGAACGTGCTTGCTGTATACGGTGGACAAGATGTAGAACGTCAAATGCGCAAGCTCCAGGGCGGTCGTCAGCTTGTCATCGGAACGCCAGGTCGATTGCTTGATCATCTGAGACGCGGGACAATCTCGCTGTCGAAAGTGAAGACATTGGTATTGGATGAGGCGGATCAAATGCTTCATATGGGCTTCCTTGGGGAAGTGGAGGAAATTATTCGCCAGATTCCAACGAATCGCCAGACGCTGCTGTTCTCTGCTACTATGCCAGTGAATGTAAGACGCTTGGCGGAGCGATTTATGCGCAGTCCGATTGATATCCATGTGCAGAGCGAGCGTATTACCGTGAAGAACGTGAAGCAGATTGTCGTGCAAACGACAGATCGTGCCAAGCAGGCGACTCTGTGCAAGCTTATTGATGAGCATCGCCCTTATCAAGCCATTATTTTCTGCCGGACGAAGCGCAGAGCAAGCAAGCTGAATGAAGAATTGCTTGAAATGGGCTATGATTCGGACGAACTGCATGGCGACTTGTCGCAGTCGAAGCGGGAGCAGGTTATGGAACGCTTCCGCAAGGTGAAGATGCAACTGCTTGTCGCGACGGATGTTGCGGCACGAGGGCTGGATGTAGAGGGTATTACACATGTGTTCAACTATGATGTCCCTCAGGATGCAGAGAGCTATATCCACCGCATTGGCCGTACAGGCCGCGCAGGTGCGCAAGGGATCGCGATCACATTCGCTTCTCCTAGAGATCGTATGGCTGTGGAGCTGATCGAGCGCGGCATCGGACAGAAGCTGGAGCGTCGTAATCAAGATGGGGAGCATACTGAGGTTGCTGGCGATGTTCGGACTGGTCGTGGCAAGAAGTCAGATAATGAACGCAGTTCCGGACGTGGCGGACGCGGCAATAGTCGTGGAACACGAAGCGACGCGAAGGATGCACGCGGTCAAGGTGCAGGTCGAGGTGGACGCGGTGCTGCTCGCGGCAAGCAAGGCATTGATGCGGGTGGCCGTGGCGGACGGCGTGAAGCAAGAAATGAAGGCCATGGCGGACGCAGCAGTGCGCGCGACGGACGAGGCCAGGGCCGTAGTTCTCGTTCGCAGTCAAGCCAAGGCGCTGGTCGCCAAGAGAGCCGCGGCAAGTCTGGTGGCCAATCCAGCGGCCGTTCGAGCCAAGGTGGAGGTCGTTCATCCGGTCGTGGCGGCGGACGTCGTTCTCGATAGAGCATGTTACATTTAAATACAATAATCGTGTAAGGCGGTTATAATAGGAGGGCTGTCTCGAATTGGGCAGCCCTTTTGCCCATGGTGATACAGTTGCTTTTGTTTCAATAGCAGGCTGATTTCGTTATATAGTAAAAAGGACACAAATGTGGCAGTTACTTGGGGCTAAGGTATCTTCATGTCTTGTAATTGTTAGTATTTGAGCCTGTCTTCCTGTAGATATATGATACTATGTTACTAATCACAACATGATTCGGATTGAAACAAGTGATAGGCGGAAAGGTTGAGAGCATCAATGCATCGCATACGAGATCCACTGACAAGCTTATTTAGTATACCGACTGTGCCTAAACAGAAAAGGATAGCCTTGGTTATCGGCTTCGTCGCGCTGGTTAGCACTCTTGTGGTCATACCGTATGCTTCAACGCCGCTATGGGGGGTAACTCCCTTTTTCCCGATCTTTATTGCATGGAACATGTTTGGTGATTTCATGACTTCGCACTTGCTTTATATCCAATATCGTGCAACTGGTTATAAGCCAATTTTGATTTTATCGGGGACGTTTTTTTTTACGGGGCTAATTATGATTCCACATCTTCTGACTTTCCCAGGCATATTCAGTGATAAGGGGGTTCTGTACGCAGGGACTCGGGCTTCGGTATGGTTCTGGGGATGTTGGCATGCGGGATTTCCAGCAGGGATATTGCTGTATACGTTCAGTATCCAGAAGCAGTCCTATTCGCGATCAGAGCACAAGAATAAGACGGCTGCTTCAACTGTGATGTTTATTGTTGTAGTGCTGGTTGTCGGGATGATTACGTATATATTGGCAGGTCAGCATGAATGGCTGCCTACGCTTATTTCGGATAGCAGCCATGGTCTTCTCCTTTCAACAGGTATAGGCCCTATTGTATGGGTAATTAGTCTTGTGGCTTGTGTGTATTTGTATGTGGTAACTCGTGGAAAGAGCCTGCTGCACTTATGGCTTCTTTTGTCTGTTTTCACATTCTTTTTGGATGTGTCGATCACTTTGCTGGCCAACGATAGATACACGCTTGGCTGGTACGCGGCATGCGTTTACTCATTGCTGTCGGCAACAGTTGTACTATTTGTCTTCTTTTATCAGATGAATCAGCTCAATGTGAAGCTCCATCATTCTCAAAGGGCGCTCCACAATTCACAGGAACAAATTGCAATTATTCTTGATAGCATTACCGATGCCTTTCTTGCAGTAGACAAGCAGTGGTGCTATACGTATATGAATAAGGAAGCGGAGAAGTATTTGGGGTTCTCCTTCGAAGTTGTAAAAGGGCGATCCATTTGGGATATTAATCCCCATTTGAAGCAGACCAAGCTGTACGAGGTGTGCCACCAAGTCATGGAGCGGGGAGAACCGGCGGAGATTACGGAGTTTGATCAGCTGCATGGCAGATGGCTGGAGAATCGCGTATTTCCGTCTCGCAACGGGGTGTCGGTGTACTTCCATGATGTAACTGAACGGATTGTAGCGGAAGAGCAGATGAAGGAAGCAAATAAGAAGCTGCAAATGGCGAATCGGCTCCTAACTGATTTCTCCTATACCGACGGGTTGACCGGGGTTTACAACCGCAGATACTTCGATCAGATGATGAATCAGGAGTGGGAGCGGGTTAAGCTGCAGAAGAGTCCACTATCACTAATTATGCTTGATGTCGATTATTTCAAAAAATATAACGATACGTATGGTCATCTAGCTGGGGATGAATGCTTGCGACGAGTAGCGCAGGCAGTTCAGAATACGGTTACACCGCCGCTTGCCGTTGTTGCCAGATACGGTGGGGAAGAGTTCGGCGTGATCTTGCCAATGACGGATCTTCGTCAGGCTGAGGCCATCGGTGAGCAAATTCGTCTTCATGTAGAGTCGCTTAAAGTACCGCACGCTGGCTCAGAGGTGAGTCTAGTTGTGACCTGCTCGCTTGGTGTTGCATCCTGCAGCATTGAGGATATTCAGGACTCAGAACCGAATACGCTGGTTGCCATGGCGGATCAGAAGCTGTACCGGGCGAAGCAGTCTGGCCGCAATCGATTAGTAGCAGTGGATTAATGAAGGATAGGGGATTCAGAAGCAGTTGAATCCCTCTA
Source organism: Paenibacillus sp. NAIST15-1 (assembly GCF_001894745.1). Classification (GTDB taxonomy): domain Bacteria; phylum Bacillota; class Bacilli; order Paenibacillales; family Paenibacillaceae; genus Paenibacillus_B; species Paenibacillus_B suaedae. The sequence continues at coordinate 304,407 of NZ_BBYF01000004.1, read as the reverse complement.
TCCTAATTTTTTTATGCATTTACAATGCTGCATAAGCTGGGACGTGATTGCTTATCAGCGTACCTAGCTGCAAGCTTCTTAATGATGAAGTTTAGGAGCTTGATAACTATTTATTTCTCCAAATATGTTGGAGGTGTGACATCGTTGATGAACAAGATGCCATCATATTGCTCGCTCGGAATGCTGCTTATTGGCGAGATTCCTGTTACGTATGACGTCATTGGCTGTGACATCCATGTTGTGCCTGGAACGGCAGGCGCGTTACTCATATCAATGAATGAGAAGGGCTTGCCGATGCTTGTCATAAGCTCTTCTATAGAATGCGGCATAGGCGGAAGTACGTCATAGATTTCGCGTGTGACATGCGCGTTCTGTCCTTTGCCTAGGAATAAGCCCATCACGTATCCTTGGTCTTTGTACTTGGTTGTTTGCATAATCTCGCCCATATTGCGAAGCGGCAATGCTATGCCGAATTCTTTGGAATGTGCCTTGCTAATATGTCCGTTGTGTGCCCATACGATGATTTTCTCGTTTTTATAGACGTTGTCAGCGAGCCATACCAAGTTATCTGCCATCATTTGGTCGCGATACTCCCACGATTGGATCATGGACATATAATCGAGGTTTTTGCCCTCCATATATAGAGTAGACTTAATTGTCAGTTCCATGTATTCACGAACAATTTGAATTCGGTTGTCGATTGCGCGTTGTACAAGCTGTACGATATGCGGGTTGTCCGGGAACTGCTTGCGCAGCGCCTGTTCACGCTTTGGAATGGTCGCTTTTATTTGTTCATACAGCTTCAAGTAGCCTGGTTTTACCTTCTGATACCCCTCCAGATCCGAGCTCATTTCCCATTCGTCCAGTGCTAGTTCAATCTCCTGAAACTGCTTGGCAAGCTTTGCATCGCCCATCCAATCAGCAGCGAACATGACGCCCTGCGGCTGCATATCGTATCCGGCCAGCGTGAGCGGCTTATCGGTACGCTTCGTATCTTGAATGTATTGATACAGTGGCACGGTCTCTTGTGCTTGCCAGATGCGGAATATGGAATCTTTCATTGTCGCAATCGGCTTTTGCGAGCTTACATTGCCATAAGCGCCAGCTGCATTGCCTAAGTTCGTCTCGAAGGCGATGACATTGAACCCAAGCTCCTGATGTAAATATTGAATGAGACGTGTTTTGGCGGAGTTGTATTGAGCTGCCCCATGTGAACTCTCGCCCAAATAGACGATTCGCTTGTCTTGCAGTAATGGCTTTAAGGCCTCTAAATCGGCAAATTTCTCGGGTGCGATTCGTGCGTCTGATCCAGTCTGTTCAGGATTGATCGAATTCAGCGAGACTGCGTTGTCGCTCAGCCAGTTCTTCCAATCTTCACGTGTTTGTGAGCTGGTACGTGCTTGCTCCAGCTGATCTCCCTGCTTATCAGATGAAGCCTGAGCATGTATAGGGGCTCCGAAGGAAAGCATCGAGCCAAGTGCGATAACGGAAGCGAGAGCTAGAGATAGGCTTTGACGTTTCCATGTGCCTTTTATTGATTTCATCGGATTGTCCTCCAAGTGTTAGGTATCGCAGCTGCGATTCATTGTGTTGCATTGTTCGCTTACCGGCTGCGGTTTCATTCAATCGTTCGAAGCATCTATCGGTGCAAGCAGTTGTTACTTAATCGGTGTTGGCGGCTGTACCTTGTCGATGTAGAGAATCCCGTCGTATTGCTCGCGAGGTACGAATACCTCTGGCAGCACTCCGAAGTACAGTGCGGTACGCGGCTCGTCCATCCATGATGTACCAGAGCCTTTCATTGCATAGCGCATATCGACGAAGGAATACGGCTGATTAGCTGCCTTCATAATGGATTCGATGGAGCTAGGCGGGAGCGGTTGAACCTCTAACGGCTCGCCTAAATTGTCATGGGTAGTTCCGCTTCCTGCATAGAGACCAATCGTGTAGCTATAAGGACCAAACATCGATTCCTGCATAAGTTCACCCATGAATCGCCCTGCGACAGGCATGAAGGACTGCTCCATTTTTGATTCGGCCTTGCTGATATGGGCATTGTGTCCCCAGACGATAATCTTTTCCATTGGATAGATTTCAGTTGCCAGCCAGAGCAGATTGTCGGCCATCGCCTTATCCCGCCATTCCATCATCTTCGTCGCTACTGCATAGTCGCCAGTCTGCGCAGCAATATTCGACTTGATCGACAGCTCGATGTATTCATCTACGACGCGAAGGCGGTCATCCAGCGTTCGGTTCACCATGGCAACGATATGCGGATTGTCCGGGTACAGGGCCTTCAACTGAGCTTCGTTGGCTGCAACCTTTGTCTTCACGTCTTTGTACAGCTTTTGCAATTCCGGCTTCACTGCGGAGTAAGCAGCAAGGTCTTCGGAATTGGTCCAGCGGAACAGCTTCTTCTCGGTTTCAGCAAATTGCGTTGCTAGCTTTTCATCCTTCAGGATCTCTCCGTTGAGAAATGGTCCCAAGGATTGCATGTCAAATCCGGCAAGCTTAATCGGCGTTTCCGTTGACTGTGAATCTTGGATGTATTGGAACAATGGAGTCGTTTCTTTAGCCCACCATTGTGGAAATACGGATTTCTTCATCAATTGCTCCGCCTCGCTTGTCTTTACATTGCCGAACGCGGTTGCTGCATTACCGAGCGGTGATTCGAAGGCGACGACATTGAACCCAAGCTCCTGATGGAGAAATTGAATTAATCGTGTCTTGGCGGAATTGAATTCGCCTACACCATGAGAGCTTTCGCCCAAGTATACGATGCGTTTATCCGACAAAAGCGGTTTCAGCATGTCCAAGTCTTTGAAACGCTCGCCTGTGACGGCCCCGTCTTTCGTGCTCTCTGGGGTAATGGTATCTAATGTATAAGCATTATTTTTAATCCATTTGTGCCAATCCTCTGTAAATTTTGTTGAAGATGTTCCGGCAATTGTTGTGCTTTGCATGCTAGTTGCTGCTGTTGCGGCTTGACCATGTACAGTTGACTGCCAACTAAGCATTGAGCCTAACGCAATGACGGATGCAAACAATACAGGAATGCTTTTTCGTTTCCAAGTCGTCGAAAATGATTTCATAAAATGATGTCTCCTTACGATTTATAGTGATGAGTATGTAAACTGATATTATTTTCCGGGAAATACCGGTGAATATGATTGTAGCAGGAATAGATTGGTTTAAGCCATATGTTTGATGACGTATACGACAAGTATTGATACTCCGCAAGCAAGCAAGAATTGCAGACCCATCTTCGTTGTAGTCTTGTTCATAAACTCCCGGGCTCCTCTCGTGTCGTTGGTGATCCAAGCATATCCTAAATGGAAGGCAATTGCCGTATATTCTGCTTGAATAGAGCAGCTTCTGGGGTGAATGGTGCAGTTTGGGGGATGAATAGAAATGATGATTCTATGTGGACATTGTCGGAATGCCCCGGAAAAACGGTGTTTGAAGAATGTGAGGACTCCAATTGTAGACATACTATCCATAAGGGGAGCAGGTAAGCATTGAAGAATCTCTCTCGCAAGGAAGGGAACACTTATATAGATCGTTGTTTCATTTAGTCACAATTGGTAAAGATGGGCTTACTCGGCTTGTGATGAAATTGGTTGATAAGCATAATGTTCGTATTTAGCTGGGTTATCTGGCTAATTTTCTGTGTTATATTGGAATATATGTGACCTAAAAACGAATAAATGTACAAATTTATTGACAAAGAATCGCCTTTCTAATAAGATGCCTAAGTGTTAGTTTTGTTGCTTATGAAAGGAGCAGCTTGATCCAATGGAAAAATGGTTTAAATTGAAAGAAAACGGAACGAACGCGCGCACAGAAGTGACGGCGGGCATTACAACGTTCTTAACGATGGTATATATCGTTGTCGTGAATCCAGCGATATTGTCGAGTGCTGGAGTTCCATTCCAGCAAGTGTTTACCGCAACGGTAATATCGGCAATTATCGGTACGTTATATATGGCTTTGTTCGCGAATCACCCAATTGCTGTAGCACCAGGAATGGGGATGAATGCATACTTTGCTTCTGTAGTAGCTTCACAGGGTGTGAGCTATCAGGCTGTATTTGGAGCAGTGTTCCTGGCAGGTATTATCTTCTTGTTGCTGACGTTTACGAAGCTGCGTGAAACGCTTATTGAGTCAATTCCCAGTTCGTTGAAGTTTGGGATTACGGCAGGCATTGGCCTCTTTATCGCTTTTATCGGCTTGAAATCCTCCGGTATTGTCGTGCCGAATGAGGCAACCATGATTGCTTTCGGGGATTTGCATAAACCGGTAACGGTGCTAACCTTGGCGGGATTGTTCATCACGCTTATCCTGATGGCCCGTAAGATACAGGGTGCCCTGTTCATCGGTATGGCAGCTACGGCGCTTATCGGTTACTTCATGGGCTTGATGAAGTTTGACGGCTTTATTGCGCTTCCAACAGCACCAGTGCTGTTCGATGTGGATATAGCGGGTGTATTCTCTCATGGCCTATACACAGTTGTATTTGCCTTCTTGCTCGTTACGATCTTCGATACAACGGGTACGATGATTGGGGTAGCGGAGCAGGCAGGTCTAATGAAGAACAATCAATTTCCGCGTGCGAAACAGGCATTGATGGCGGATGCGCTTGCGACAACAGCAGGTTCTTTGATGGGGACGACACCATCCAGTGCGTACATTGAATCTTCGGCAGGTGTTGCTGCTGGTGGACGTACAGGATTGACCTCCGTTGTTGTAGCGGGGTTGTTCTTCCTGTCCCTATTCTTCTCGCCGGTTCTCGCAGGGATTTCATCCTTGCCAGCGATTACAGCTCCAGTGCTTATTATTGTTGGCTGCTTCATGATGGACGGGCTTGCACGTATTAAATGGAAAGAGTTCGACGAAGCTTTCCCGGCATTTGCGATTCTGATCAGTATGCCGCTTACATCCAGCATTGCTACAGGTATTGCGATTGGCTTCATTACGTATCCGCTTATGAAGCTATTCAGCGGCAAAGGGAAAGAAGTCCATCCGATTCTATATGTATTTGGCGTAATTTTCGCTATTCAAATGGCTTTCTTCCCAGCCCACTAAGGTTGTTGGCAGGAATCCAATATCGTAAGGAAAAGCCTCGGAACTCAGCTCCGGGGCTTTTTTATATTTTTGAATTCGGATCAAACCCTTATTTGTTGTAAGTCGTCTGATAGGCTAGGAGTGGTCGTAGTGGCATAAAGTGTACACGAACTGGGAAATTTATAGGTAATGTGGATGCCCCAATATGATCCAACAAATGAAGAAGTTTCTTTATGAATCCATATCTTGATAATTGTATACTAATAAAGTGTCTGCACACATAATTGTAACATATTTCCACAAGTAGTGAGAGGAGCTTTTGCAACATGAACCGCAACGACGATAACAAAAAGCTTCGATGGTATAACATTGCCTTGATAGCTTTCGTCTCCGTGTGGGGGTTTGGCAACGTTGTTAATAACTATGCAAACCAAGGGTTAACGGTAGTAACATCTTGGATACTTATTATCGCGCTGTATTTCGTGCCTTACGCACTGATGGTTGGACAAATGGGTTCAACATTCAAAAACGATCAAGGCGGCGTTAGTTCCTGGGTAAAAGAAACGATGGGACCTACAGTCGCTTATTTGGCTGCTTGGACGTACTGGGTTGTTCACATTCCATATCTGGCTCAGAAGCCGCAAGGGATCCTGATCGCACTCGGCTGGACAGTAACAGGCAGTGGGAACTTTATTAATCAGTTTTCCACATTGACGCTGCAGCTTATCTGCTTGGCCGTATTTCTCGTATTCCTGTGGGTTGCTTCCCGCGGGCTCAATTCCTTGAAGAAGATCGGTACGATTGCAGGGATGTCCATCTTCATTATGTCGCTTCTGTACATTGTACTTGCGGTGACAGCACCTGCACTGACGGGCGCGACGATTGCGACGGCAGATATGTCGGTCAGCTCGTTCATTCCGGACTTTAACTTCGCGTACTTTACAACATTGTCCATGCTCGTATTTGCCGTAGGTGGAGCAGAGAAAATCTCACCATACGTCAACAATACGAACAATCCTTCGAAGGAATTCCCTCGCGGGATGCTGATTCTGGCGGGGATGGTTGCTGTATGTGCCTTGCTCGGTTCGTTCGCAATGGGCATGATGTTCGATTCGAACAACATTCCGGCAGATTTGAAGATGAACGGACAGTACTATGCGTTCAAGATGCTTGGTGAATATTATGGAATCGGCAATACATTCCTCGTGCTGTATGCGATAGCGAACACACTTGCACAAATTTCGGCGTTGGCCTTCTCTATCGATGCACCACTGAAAGTATTGCTGCTTGATGCGGACAAGAAGTTCGTGCCTCAGAAGCTGATGAAGACGAACGAGCGCAACACGCCAGTCAATGGATACATTATGACGGCTGTGCTTGTAGGGATTCTGATTGTTATTCCGGCGATCGGAATTGGCAACATGAACTCGCTCTTCAACTGGCTGCTTGATCTGAACTCGATCGTAATGCCGCTTCGTTACCTATGGGTATTCGCAGCCTTCATGGCGCTCATGAAGCTAGGGGACAAGTTCCAATCCGATTATAAATTTGTGAAAAATCGCAAGGTCGGCTTCGTGATCGGTTTGTGGTGTTTCGTCTTTACGGCTTTTGCTTGTATTATGGGGATGTTCCCTAAAGTTGAGGCATTTACGTCAGAATGGTACTTCCAGCTAATGCTGAACGTCATCACGCCATTCATTTTGCTTGGTTTAGGCTTGATCTTGCCGATGATCGCAAGGCTGGGCAAGAACAATCGATAAGATGCGTATTTATGAATAGGACAGGAGCTCAAGCTAAGCTTGGGCTCCTTTTTTGTGTGCTTGCCTAGCAAGCGTGCAACATTACATCTTTCGCAGCAAGTAGGTCTCGATTAGCGCGGCAATGCCAGCGACAGCTAATAATACGATAAATGGATAGGTGACGGGGGCGTAGAACTGCAGTGCTGTCAGCAAGGTGGCACACCAAATGCCTGTACACCAATGGCAGCTTATTAGTGAGCCCAGCCAATAGCGAAGCCCCTTGCCTCTTGGTTCCGTAATTCGCGATACATTGCCATTCTCATCGGTTACATACGTAACAGACAAAAAAGGCTTGCGCAGCCATTCCATAATGTCGTCATAGACGAGCAGATGGGTCAGGCGAAAGGAAGCCAGCGCTAATATGAACAGCTCAATCCAGGTGATCATCATACATTCTCCTTTCCGCTTGGCAGATGTCGACATGTCCAATCCATCTAGTGAGAGACTGCATATGCTAGAAATGGATATAGGGAATGGAGGTGACAGATGATGTGCTTCTGCAACCAGATGAATAAGGTCAGCAGCCCAATCAAGGTCATTCAGAGTGATGCGAAGCCGCAATCTCCGCAGGGCATCCAGATGACAGCACGGAAAGTTGAAGCGGTATCTGCAATTAAGCCGATTCGATAAGTCATGTAGCTGGTAAGATGTACTCCAACATATGCATTGGTCCACAGCAAGGTGATTTCAGTTCATGGGAAGGCTCCTGCTCCTACCTTAAGGCCTGTTCCGTCATAAGACGGGCAGGCTCTTTTTGTGTGGGGCACATGCAATGCAATTATCAAGGATTTGCTTAGGGAGATTGAGGTTGCAATCTATCTAAGAGGGAACTTATAATTGGGTAGGAATATTTTGGGAGATGAAATTCTGGTGTGTTGTTGAGTGCAAACTAACAATTACATATCAATTAAGAGGGGACAGAACTGCGTGAGGAAAAAATCAATTTGGGTATGGGGAAGTATATTTTTGATTATAATCGGGACAACGATGGCAGTGGTAATATGGGGGCAACAAACCAAACAAGCTCCTTCTCCTTCCGCAACGCAAGCACTTCAACCGACTTCAGCAGTAGAGTTAACATCAATTATGGAGAAGCCGATGGGGAAAACGCCAGCACAGAAGCAAGACGAAAAGATAAAGTGGGTAGATGAAGCGTTTATCCAAGCGTTAAGGCCGACTGTAGAAAAAATTGCTGGGAAGTCGGTTACTTTCTCGAAACCATACTTGGACGGTAAAGAAATCGTCATACCTTGGGAGGATGGAAACTGTTCGGTGGAATTGATTACATCCACATCAGGGATTTTTAGATTTACCATCCCATTTAACAATTGGGAGAAGTCGAAAAAAGAAAAAGCAGTAAGCGCGCTTCGAACGGTAGTGGGAGATACGAATATTGAAATTGAACAAGCAAGAATCACTCGAGTATCTAATTTGAAAGAATTAGATAACAAAAAGGAAATTTATTACGTAGCGGGGCAAGGATTCAATGTGAGTTGGGAATCTGATGAGGACAAGTCTCCAAGTGTCGAAGTGATATATGAACTAGAGGATGCTGATCAAAAGGCTGTACATGCAGCAAAACAAGCACTGGAGAAGGAAATGGGCAAAAAAGTTGAATTGGTTGGGCGTGCAGTTCGATTTAAAGACTCCAAGAATAACATATGGGCCTTTGCTTCAACTCAAAAGCAAGTAGTAACAGTGTACGCAGAAACATATAAAATTGAGAAAATCACAAATGGTAAACGCAAATAATATAGCAGACACACTTCTTATCATGCGGAGTGTGTTTTCTTTGCTTTTCTGTGTAAAAAAGAGGGGTGCGCGGCCTTGCTTGTTGTCAAAAAGGTAGGGTATAATAGTGACATTAACTAAGAAAACTACTTTTGTTTTTATAGTTTTATGTCGGCGTGAATGGAGGGAATTTCATGCGCGAACGGATTATGAAGGCATTTATAGAGGAGTTGCAAGACAAAGGGATCAAATTCACGATGGATGATTTGGCGCGTCGACTTGGGATGAGCAAGCGCACTTTGTATGAGCATTTCTCTTCAAAAGCGGAACTGCTAGATACGATCATAGAACAGACGATGCACGAAAGTGATGCGAAGACTGAAGAAATCATGAAGAATGACACTTTGTCGCTTCTGGATAAATTGAAAGCGGTAATGACCGTGCTTCCGAATCACTTTGAGCTGTATGACAACCGAATCTTGGAGCAAATGAAGCGCGTTTACCCTGAGCAGTGGTCAAAGATTGATAAGGCTCTCCGGGATGATTGGGAGATGCTGCGAATTTTGCTGGAGCAGGGGATGGAGGAAGGCATTATATTAAGGCATAATGCGGCCTTTATCGTGAAGGTAATTACGGATGCGTTCAATTCAACCTTGGATCAGCGATTTTTTGCTAAGCAGAACATTTCGCTGCCGGATGCATTAAAGTCGATTGCAGATATTATGCTGTATGGGCTTGTTGCTAGAGATCAATCTGAGGAACAAAGATAATCCATGCAAGGGGATTTATCTTATCGCTGCAAGGCTCATGCTTCACACTGGGGACATGAGGTCGTTCATATTGGAATCATCAGGCTATATCGACTGAACCATTAGGCTCAGTCTTTCGCCTAAGAAAACTTATAAAAACAAATTAGTTTTAGGAGTGGGATTATGTCTTTCATGAGGCAGATTAGTCGCGCACAGTGGATTGGCCTCGTGCTCGTTATCGGTATTTTATTTATTGACATGTTGTTGTACAGTTTGTTTATTCCAGTCGTGCCGTATTTTACAACCGAGTATGCGATGTCTTCGACCACACTTGGTATTCTGTTCGGCAGTTATGCAGCAGCTTTGTTCATTACCACGCCTTTTTTCGGGCGGGTTGCAGATAAATTTGGCAGACGCAAGACGATCTTAACGGGTCTTGTGTTCATGATGATATCTACCATGCTGTTCGTATTCTCGCAAACGACGGCAATGCTCATTACGGCTCGCTTCCTGCAAGGCTTAGCTGCGGCTGCGTCATGGACAGCAGCAATGGCGCTGCTGGCTGATCTGTTCTCTGGGCCGGTACGCGGAGCGGCAATGGGCTTCGCCATGACAGGGATATCATCGGGCTCCCTGCTTGGAGCTCCAATTGGAGGCTGGTTGTTTGAGATTGGCGATCACCATACGCCATTCTGGTTCGCAGCAGCATTGACGGCAGTTATTTCGATCATTGTCGTGTTTGCACTTCGCGAACCTGTCAGAGAGGAGCGTCAGGCCGAAGGAGGAGGCACGTTCTCCCTGCTGCGGCATCGGACGATTCTGTTCGTTGCTTCGATTATCCTGCTTGCTGAGACGACATTGACGATGCTGGAGCCGCTCCTTCCGGTCTATGTTACTGAGCAATTCCAGATGTCTCCGCTTGCGCTTGGCATGCTGTTCGGTGTCATGACACTGAGCTATGGAATGATCGCTCCTATAGCGGGAACACTTACAGCTAAGCATAATCCTTTCCGACTCATGCTAATAGGGCTTGTTGGTTTGGCGCTCACGTTACCATTAATCGCATTTGCAGGCAATGTGACTCTATTGATGATGGCAGGCAGCTTGGTAGGGGCAGCAGTAGGATTTACGCTGTCGCCGACATTGCCAACATTAGGTGCCATCGTGGATGGCGATTCATCGGGCGGTGATTATGGGGTGGCATACGCCCTATTCAATATGATTCATGCGGCGGGGATGATGCTTGGACCAATCGCTGGAGGAGTGTTGACGGATGCGCTGCCAGTGTCGTCCTCGCTCATTGTCATCAGCGTGATCATTGTATCAGCCGTGTTCGGCTTGAGCTTGCTGAAGCGCCGCCATAAGCAGACCTTCTCCATAAGCATGAGCGGAGTAGAACCAGCGCAGACGATGAAGGCTAACGGCAAGAGCGTATATAATAATTGATGATCGGAATCAATGAGGTGTAATTTCGATAATCTTGATGTAGGGAAGCTGTCTCGTCTATGATGGATGAGACAGCTTTTTTAGCGTATGGAGGATGGAAATGAGCGGGAATCATTTACCGATAGATGATGTATTGCCAGAATTGAAATCGGCGCTGAGCAGCCATACAGGGGCGGTATTGGTAGCTGAGCCAGGTGCGGGGAAGACGACCCGTGTACCGCTGTCGCTGCTGGATGAGTCATGGCTCCAAGGACTGCGGATTCTCATGCTGGAGCCGCGGCGTATTGCAGCGCGTTCTGCTGCACGCTACATGGCTCGTGCATTGGGTGAGCAGGCCGGTGAGACAGTAGGATATCGCGTACGTTTGGATACGTGCATAAGTGAAAAGACGCGCATTGAGGTCATTACGGAGGGAATTCTGACTCGCATGCTCCAAGAGGATCCTTCCTTGGAAGGGGTAGGACTCGTCATATTCGATGAGTTCCATGAGCGGCATTTGCATGCAGATGTCGGCTTGGCCCTCACCGCCGAATCACAATCTGTCTTGCGCGAGGATCTCCGTATCCTCGTGATGTCGGCGACGCTTGAGGCAGAACCAGTCGCGGCCATGCTGGGAGGAGCGCCAATAGTGGTCAGCAAGGGCCGCAGTTATCCGGTCGAGACGATATATGCTGAACGGCGTGAAGATACTCTACTTGAGCCGCGTATCGTAAGGACGATTATGCTGGCGCTTCATCATCATGAAGGAGACATCATGGTATTCCTTCCTGGAGCGGGGGAAATTCGGCGCGTGCAGACTGCTCTGGAGCAGGAGTTGACGAAGAACGGGTGGATTGAACGTGCATATATTGCCCCGTTATATGGACAGCTGTCAGCGGCTGCACAAGATGCTGCGATTAGCCCCTCAACGAATGGGATGCGCAAGATCGTGCTGGCTACTGCCATAGCAGAGACGAGTCTAACTGTGGAAGGAGTCCGGATCGTGATCGACAGCGGCCAGATGCGTGTGCCGCGTTTCTCTCCACGGACAGGCCTTACGCGGCTGGAGACGGTTCCGGTGTCACGTGCCTCAGCCGATCAGCGCCGCGGTCGTGCGGGTCGTCTTGGGCCTGGGGTCTGTTACCGATTGTGGACGAGAGAAGAAGAGAGACAGCTCCCTGCACATCATGTGCCGGAGATACTTGCGGCTGATCTCGCCTCGTTAGCATTGGAGCTGGCTGCATGGGGGACGGAGGCATCTGATCTGAAGTGGCTGACTCCGCCGCCTCCTGCAGCACTGCAACAAGCGGAAGAACTGCTCGTTCAGCTCGGAGCGCTGTCCGAGTCCGGCACACTGACTTCGCACGGTCGTACGCTGGCCAAGTTGGGGCTTCATCCTCGCTTCGCACATATGATCGTGAAGGGGATGGAGCTTGGATTGGGAGAAGCAGCATGTACGCTAGCTGCGCTGCTGGAGGAGCGGGATGTCATTCGCCATAGTGGTAGCAGTGCTAACGCAAGGGGGGGATTCGGGCAAGCGGGACAGACACCTGCAGCGTTTAACCCCGATTTAGGACTGCGCATGGAACTGTTGACGCTAGGAACACATTCACCATCACGTCATTCTCGTCATGGGGATGTCGATGAGAGTGTGCGGCGACGGATTCATGAGCAGGCGAAGCAGTACAGACTGGCCTTCCGTATGGGACAGGATGATAAGCAACAAGTACAGCGCAATGCGGATTTGGCCGACGAGGATGCATGGAGCTTGCTTGCTGCCTTCGCTTATCCGGATCGGATTGCCGAGCGTCGTTCAGATGGGCGCTACTTGCTGCGCAATGGACGTGGCGCGGCCTTTACGCAAGCTGCTGCAAGCGGAACCCTGCTGGCACAGTCGTCTTATATTGTGGCGGTGCAGCTTGACGATGCTGGCACCGATGGTCGAATTGTGCTTGCAGCGTCACTTGGCAGGGCGGTGCTGGAGCGTTACTTCGCGAGGGAGTTTACACGGGAAGACCTGATTGCTTGGGATCGGACGACCCAGTCGGTTCGAGCTCGGGAACGCGTTCGTCTAGGGGCGCTCACGCTTAAGGATATGCCGCATAGCGCACCTGATGCAGATGCGGTGCAGCATGCCTTGCTGGAAGGCATCGCCCAAGAGGGGCTTGCCCTCCTGCCATGGACGAAGCCGGCCCGCCAGTGGCAGGCGAGGCTCCAATTCATGCATCGGCATCTGCCTGAGGAATGGCCAGATGCCAGTGAAGAAGCCCTCTTAGCCACCTTGGAGGAGTGGCTAGGCCCGCATATATACGGTATGCGCAGCCGTGATGAACTTGGCAAGCTTAGCCTTACGACGGTCTTCGAGTCGATGCTAACGTGGGAACAGCGCCAGCAGCTTGATAAGGAGGCGCCGACACATATTGCAGTGCCTAGTGGCTCGCGCATTGGGGTCGATTATCAGGATCCTGATCGTCCGCTGCTGGCTGTACGGCTGCAGGAAGTATTCGGCCTGCACGATACGCCGCGCATTGCGGGCGGACGAGTGGCACTGACGATGCACTTGCTCTCGCCAGCACAGAGGCCTGTACAGGTAACGCAGGATTTGGCCAGCTTTTGGGCGACGACTTATTTTGACGTGAAGAAGGATTTGAAGGGGCGCTATCCCAAACATTATTGGCCGGATAATCCTCTAGAGGCGATTGCGACCCGGCGCACCAGACCGGCTCCGGATAAGAAATAGACTTGGGTATGCAATGTTAAGATCCCTCACTGGCTATTGGTATGTGAATGTAAAATTCGATATAATAGATCATACAGGAAATGACCAACGGGTCTAATGAATAGTAGGTAGTAATAGCGATAACTATAGGCTTGTACTTAGTGGAGGTGATGGTGCATGTCACATGCACTCGTGTCATCACAGTTGATGTCACTGATTGTGTCCTTGTGTGCGGGGACGGGGGTAATCGTACTGCGTCTGCGTGCGGCGAACAAGCCGACCTCAATGAAGAAGATAATTATGCCGCCTATCGGTATGGCAACTGGATTCGGTATGTTCATCATACCTGCGATGCGTATACCGTGGCTATGGGCGATCGGAGCTTTCCTCGCAGGGGCATTGATCTTCGCCTATCCGCTTATTCGCACATCCCGGTTCGAACGAATTGGCGAGGAAGTATATTTGAAGCGATCGAATATGTTCATTGTCGTCATTGTTGGATTGCTCGTACTGCGGCTCATTCTGCATGATGTTGTGGAGCAGTATGTGTCAATCTCACAGAGTGCGTCCATGTTCTTTATTCTGGCATTCGGCATGCTGCTGCCATGGCGCTTGGCTATGATGATGCAGTATAAGAAGCTGATGGCAGAAAGAGTGGAGCAGTAAGAATTGTTGAGAGGTTAAGGTAAATAAGAAGCTGTACCCGCCTTCATTGTAAGGTTGGGTGCAGCTTTTTTGCATTGTGTTAGAAGGACGGAGGGTTGCTGGATTTGAATACCTGTCCACGAGAACGTGACGGGTGTCATTGTCCTGTTGTGTGCTGAGCGTCATCATGGAAGGACTAGAAGCACGTGTGCTAACAGGAAAAAGGATGGGATTACGACATGGCACAACAAGACTCACAACATACTTCTCGGCAAGCTTCCTCATCTAACATGCAGCAGCCTTATCAGGGTGCGGCTTGCGCGAAACAAGAGCCGAATTCAGAAAACAATGAGGGCGCCTCTATCTGTTCACAAGGAGCTTCAACTTCAACCACTCATTGCAATAGCCAATATGCAGCTGACAAGGCTTCTTCTAGTCAGCCTATGGTGACATGGCGTCCTTCACGGTTCAATGCGCAGACTAAGGTTGATGATGGAGGGCTCGTATTATATAACAGCTATTCTGGAGCAATTGCTTCGTTCTCTGCGGAAGAACAGACACGAGTGCTGTCTTGGCTGCGGCCGGGACAGGCTGAGGTGGAACCGAACAATGCCGTCTATCGCGATTTATTGGAGCACGGCTTCCTTGTTCCGGCTGACACGGACGAGATGCGGCGCGCACAGTTCCTTCATCAGGCGATGCACCAGCTTGATGCGATGCATTTGGTACTGCTTGTAACAGAAGCGTGCAACTTCCGCTGCAACTACTGTTACGAATACTTCCCACGGGGCAATATGCGGGACGAAATCGTAGAGGGATTAATCGCCTATATGGAGCAGCGGGCCAAGACGCTCAACTTCTTGACCATCAGCTGGCATGGGGGCGAGCCGCTGCTTGCTCCGCATGTGATCGAGCAGCTGTCGAGCGCGTTCATCGATGTTTGCGACAAATACGATGTCGCTTATCAAGCGGAAATATCCACGAATGGATATTACTTAACACGGGAGCTGTTCGAACAACTGTTAGATTTACATATTGATCGGTACATGGTTACGATTGATGGCCCTGCTGAAGTGCACAATGCGCGAAGAGGATTATTTGGGGGCGGAGATACCTATGAGCGCATCATTGCGAATTTGCTCTCGCTTAAGCAGGTGAAGCGCCCATTCGAGATTAATATTCGCGTGAACTTTGACAATAGCAATCTGGATGCGGTTCATGCATTCATCCCTGTGCTGCATGACTCGTTCGGCGATGACAAGCGGTTCTCCGTCTACTTTCGTCCAGTCGGCTGCATGGGGGGAGAGAATGATCTGATGCTCCCGGTATGTGATGCCCTCACTAAGGATAAGGAGATATGGGCATTGAATGAAGAAGCCATCCAGGCAGGCTTGCAAGTAAGCTCCTTCATTAAGGACATTTTGCTGCCGACAGGGGCGGTCTGCTATGCGGCGAAGCCGAACTCGATGATTGTCGGATCAGATGGCAATTTGTATAAGTGCTCGGTAGCACTTGAACAGGCGAACAATCAATTAGGGTGTATTCATGGAGATGGGACATTAGAGCTCGATATGGACAAAATGGCCGTCTGGACCACTTCCGGTGAAGAGACAGATGAGAACTGTCAATCCTGCTTCTTCCGCCCAGCCTGTCAGGGCAATCACTGCCCTTTATATCGGATGCGGTCAGGCGAGCGGCCATGCTCCTATGAGAAGCGGCAGATTAAGCAGGTGCTGCGTACGATTTGGCTTCAATCTGTGGAGCACATGTCAGCTATTCAATAACTATAGCGACCCAAGCCTAGTCATTCTGAGAGCGGGTCTTCCATATGCTAAACATTCAATGATCGCAAGGAGGTGAGTAAGAAAGTGAAAGTGATTCGCCCAGCAGCGAAGCCAACATCCATCAAGACTGGACGCTTGTCCAAGTCTGTACCTGGAAGCTTGAGCTAATCCATATTCATATGTCTAAGCTTATGTTTGTCACAGCAGAAATGATGCGATTGTATGTAACGCTAAAAGCCTGGGAACCCCACTCCCAGGCTTTTCTCTATTTCCCTGCAACAGGAATTAACCGCAACAAGGAATGATAGGATAGGCATCTCAACATTCCGGTTACATTACGCCGTTCCCCACACAACACCAAGCTCTTTCAGGTATTGGCGGTAGGCGATGCTGACACGGTCGCATTTCAGTGACAGCTCGACTTGCAAATCAAGCGGCAGATCCTCTGGTTTCTGATTTTCTACGATTGGCTTGTCCTGTGCGAATATCATGTCTTGGAACTTTACGATCTCTTCGTCTGATAGGCCCGGATCATAACTGAAGGACAGAATCCCGTAAGCTACAGAGGTCGTTGCATCCTTCGGCTGCACCGTAAGAAGAATAGACATGAGATGTCCGGTCTCCTTATCGCGCTTCGTGAACTTCACTGTAAGCGGACGGGCAATCTCGTACGTATAATAGACATTCTTCGCTTGACCGGAACCGTCTGGATCGGGCTGAAATACTTCAATCTCCTCGGAACGGATGCCCTCCGGTACACGATGAACCCGGTAATCTCCAATCTCTGTGTGCGTTTCTACGCCTAAGTAGCCCTCATGGACGACAGCGAGATGACCAACATCTAGGAAGTTTTCTACAATGCGCGGCGGCTTGGCTTCTACGGATTGCGGTCCCCATATCACATTGCGCCAGCCTTCGGCACCGAACTCTTCAAATGGGAACCATGGTGTCTCCGTGTTGCCAAGGTTTACCCAAATAAGGCCATAACGCTCCTCACAACCGTACGTAATCGCATGCGCCTTCTTCGGAATGGCTTGATCCGTTGGCAGCTGTGGAATGCGTGAACAAGCGCCGGAGCCCTCGAACTCCCATGCATGATACGGACAGACAAGCTTCCCATCCTTCACACAGCCTAGCGACAGCGCAGCCCCGCGATGCACACACAAATCCTTGAACGCATGCACGCCTTCTTCTGTCCGAAAAATGACGACACGTTCTCCCATTATCAGCACCTGCTGCGGCTTCTCCTGCACATCCTGTGCACGGCAAGCAACAATCCATTCATTACGCAATACGGCATCATTTACGATCATGATGTAGACAGTCTCCTTTTTAAAGATCCGGGTAATCCATAGCTGAATCCGAATGTAATGTTCTTAATCTATTGGATGAAATAAATGCAATCTTCGTATTATTGCTATTTACACATCTATTTTAGGAAATATATTGGGATGAGTCAACACAAAACACGAACAATAATTAAATATAAATAATAAACATTCGTAATTTATCTATACAAAATGAAATGTTCCCTCTATAATCAGGGTGTGATCAAAATCATAACGAACGTTACAGCATACGTGGGGGGAAATGAGCACACATGGAACAATCAGCGAAGTCGAACACGCTTGTCGTTGGGGTGGATGATAAGATTGGTGCCGGGAAGGCCTTTCTATTAGGACTCCAGCACGTGTTGGCTATGGATTTGTACATCGCACCGATCATTATTGCAGGCTTGCTGTCACTAAATGCAACTGACACATCATTCTTTATTCAAATGTGCTTTATCGGAACAGGAATTGCGACCTTAATCCAAACGGGCTTCGGCTTGCGGCTGCCAGTCGTACAGGGGCCGTCCTATGTGCCTATCGGCGCGATGGGGGCGATTGGAAGCAAGCTTGGATTAGGGGCCATGACAGGGAGCTTAATACCGGGGGCATTGCTCATGATGCTGCTCGGCATGCCGATGAAATGGTTCGCGAAGGCTGTACGCCGTATGATTCCCCCGCTGGTAGGGGGAACCGTAATACTGATTGTCGGTATTTCTTTGATGCCAACGGGAATGAACAATATTTATCGTGCAGAAGGAGACTTGTGGACGAATATTCTCATCGCTGCTGTATCAGCGGGGATTCTTATTGTTTGTATGCTTCTTGGACGGCAATCAAAGAAGCTGGGTACGGTATCGCGCCTCATTTCGGTCATTGTGGCTATTGTCTCGGGTACGCTGTTTGCATCCATGTTTGGCAAGGTTGATTTCTCACGGGTAGCAGAGGCTGACGCATTTTCGATTCCTAGCTTTTTCCCATTCGGTGCGCCTGAATTCAATCTCAGTGCGATTATGACGATGATGTTCGTCTACTTCATCATTCTGATTGAAACAACAGGAACGTGGTTCGTTATTTCTTCCATTACAGGCAAGGAGCTCACGGATGAGCGCTTGAACCGTGCTGCGGCTGGGGAAGGCCTAGGCTGCTTCGTTGGGGCATTGTTCGGAGGAACGCCAATGACAGGCTATTCTTCCAATGCAGGACTGATCGCGGTTACAGGCGTAGGAAGCCGGATGGCAATTATGGCAGGCGGCGGTATCTTGATAGCGCTTGGTCTGATGCCGAAGCTGTCTGCAGCGATTACATGCATTCCAGAGCCAGTTATTAACGGCATATTCGGTGTTGTCTGTGTAGCCATTGTCGTGAATGGATTGAAGGTCATTCAATTCGTTGACTTGGATGAGCGTGCGATGATGATTATTGGCGTGCCAATCCTGCTTACGATGGCTGTAACTGTACTTCCTGAGGGCGCCTTGACGGGTCTGCCTGATTTCGCGGTATACGTATTGTCCTCCGGTATTACTGTCGGGGCGCTGGCGGCATTGATTCTGAATTTGGTTATCCCAAGCGGCAAGAGGAAAGGTATGTCGGAATCCACTGTGGTGGGTTCTGGCGGGGAACAGACGGCCTAGTAGAACCTTGTGTGCTTATGGTTCAATCTGAAGTACGTTTTGCGTAATTCAATAGTAGTCATATATACAGAGAAATAAAGAAGGCAGCAAGCGATGCTTGCTGCCTTTTGCTGTGTTGTTCTATCCAATCATGATCTTGCCCTCTGGGTAACGATACAGAGACTGTTCCTTGCGGTTGCCGAGCGCATAGGCGAGTGTCATTGGACCAATCCGGCCGATGAACATGGTGGCACAGATGACGAACTTGCCGAATGCCGACATTTCAGGTGTAAGCCCCATAGACAATCCTACTGTTGCTACAGCGGACACTGTCTCGAAGAGCAAGGTGATAAACGGCTGGTCTTCCGTTATCGCCAGCAGCATGGATACACCGAGCACCATGAAGATGGCAAGGAAGATAATCGTCAACGCCTTGATGATCTGATCCTTAGCAAGCCGATGACGGAACAGCACCGCATCTTCTCGTCCGCGCAGCATCGCATATACGGCGGCCAAGAGGATAGCGAACGTCGTCGTCTTAATTCCGCCACCTGCAGAGCCTGGAGAGGCGCCGATGAACATAAGAATAATAAGACCGAACTGTGTGACCTGCTTCATATGAGACACATCTACCGTTGTCGTTCCCGAGGAACGAGCGGAGATGGACTGGAAGAAGGAAGCGTATATTTTGCCGTCCCAATTGAGCGATCCTAGCGTGTATGCATTTTGGAACTCGAAGATAAAGATGAAGATGGCTCCTGCGACGACCAGAATACCGGTCATGGATAAAACCACCTTCGAGTGCAGCGTCAATCGTCGCGATTTCGGAAATTCATACAATTCTGCAAGTACGATGAAGCCAAGTCCGCCAGATAGCACGAGGAAGATGGCAACTACATTCGTTACGAAATCATCCACATGCAATTGGAAGCTGGAACCGAACAGATCGAATCCCCCGTTGTTGAACAGGGAGATCGAATGGAACAGTCCGTAATAGAAGGATTGCAGCAGCGGCATGTCGAATGCCCAGCGCAATGTCAGTATAATGGTTCCTGTTCCCTGGATGATAAAAACAAATATAATCACGCGGCGAATGGTCCGCACAATGCCTTCCATGCTATTTGCGTTGATCGACTCCTGCAAAATAAGTCGCTCCCGCAAGGAAATGCGCTTGCCGAGCATGAGATAGAAGAGCAGGGCCACGGACATGAAGCCGATGCCGCCAATTTGTACGAGTGATATAATTACGCCTTGTCCAAATGCAGAGTAGGTTGTCCCAATATCAACAACAACCAGACCGGTTACGCATACCGCAGAAGTAGCGGTGAACAAGGCATCAATGAAGGAAAGGGAGTGTCCAGCTGCCAATGATATCGGCAGCATCAAGATGCATGTCCCAATTGTGATAATGGATAAAAAGCCAAGAACCAGCACACGGGCAGGCGTCCAATGCATCGTCCGTTTTCTCCATGAAGTCATGTGAACGTCTCCTTTAGCCATAAATAAGTAGTGAGGAAGGATCGAATCCTGTTTCAATATCTTGCGTACGTTGGATCATCATTCGGGTCGATCATTTTCCAAAACGTTCACTAGTATATCGTTCCCCAGAGTGGATGTAAATGGTCGATTTTCATTTACGAACATTTTCCTATTTTATAAAGAACATTGCAAGGGCAGTTGAACAGTCGGCGAAGTGAGTTCATAAGGGGTCGAGATGTGATAGATCTGAATGGGAAAGTGGAGAGAAGTTGACGCTGTGGAGAGGCACTGGGAGAGTGCTTATCGAGTCAAAGAAAAATGAGGAACCGGGTTGCATTCGGACTAACATTTTAAATCGAGCCGCTTGAGTTATGAGCTTGTACTTAGGTGTGGAGCGTTGTTCGGATGTTATCTTATGTGCTCAAATGATGGGATGGCATGCTGTCGAGACTTTGAGAAGAGTAGGGTGCCGTTCAAGACACCCATAACTTTCCATATACCTTCCAATTTACGAATCCGCGGCTAATCCAATATGTCGATACATGAAGCACGATAAATGCGATAAGCAATGTGGGTTGAATAATTGCAAATGCAGCCCATAATATGACTAAAATCCATGGAGACAGCTTCTGCAGCATCTGCGCAGGCCACCATACGAAGCGGAACCAAGGGTGAGATTTCTGCAGGGCATCCATATATTCTACTCTTACCTGATTATCTTCAGGATTAAGACGTATGGCATCTTGCATGAATTGCATGGCGCGTTCGGGCTCACCGCGCTGATCCGCTGCCCAAGCAAGCTGCATAAGCGTGTAGGAATGTCTTTCCTGCCATGCTAATGCATTGCGTTCTGCTTCGCGGGATTCTGGATAACGCTTTAATTGCGCCAGTACATAACTATAGGTAGCGTAAGCAATGCCAGCAGGCTCAATGTCAATGCTGCGTTCCAGCGACAGGAGCGCTTGATCCAGTGCGCCTTTGCGCAGCTGGTACTGTGCAAGCAGCAGATGAGGCGTAGGATCTTCCTCAGTTACCGCAGCAAGCTGCCTCGCAGCAGTCTCGAAGGCTGGCCATTCTTGACGCTCGTAATAGATGGACATGCGCACGCGCCAGGCGTCAGGCAGTCTTGTATCGCGTTTCAACGCTTCAGAGGCCCAATAGAGCGCTTGATCGGGTGCGACAGGCTTATGGACGACTGCTGTCAGCGCCATGACGGTCGGGTGCTCTGGATACTGCTGCTGCAGACGCATTGCTTCCTCCAATGCTTCTTTGTATCTCTGCTTCTGATATAATTCATTCACGTGATGAATCGCCTCTTGGAGACGGACTCTAGCCTCTACTTCCTCAGCTGTGGCTTGCTCTTCAGCGGTCTCACTCGGCTGTTCATTCACCGTGGCTTGTTCTCGTTCCTCATTTTCTACTTGTGGCATCCTCCATCACCTCCATGATGTATTCCATTGTTGTCTGTATTGCATTGCAAATCCATGATTGTTGAAATGATGGATTGACGTGTATACCTTATCAGTCCTCATCGTTATGTGTCCGGTTTTGGGTTCATTCCTTCACTTATCTATGGGAGGACATCGTCTCTTAGACTGCAATGAATGGCATTAACCCCTCAAGTGAAGTTGACAATATTGTAGACCTACATCGCGTCTGGGGCAAGGGGAAGCGGGCTTCCATTTTCTAATAATATTCAATTCGATATGCTGCAGGGGAAGGTTCAAGGGTGAATTTGCACGAATAGCCGATGCTACCCAGCACCTGTTCAATCAAGTGCCGGATAGCATCGGGACATAAGAGGTGTGTTGTTCATTGGAGCTGACAACGACATGCTACGATATTTCTTTTGCCCATTGATGGAGCGTGTTGTCGTTTGGCAGCATCCAAGTGAGGAGGCCGATTAAGGGGAGAAATCCACACACGATCATTACAGCTTCAATCCCCCATGTATCAATGAAATAACCAAGTGCCAATGCGCCAATCCCGCCCATTCCGAAGGCAAATCCCGTAATTAGCCCCGATACGGTTCCGATGTTGCCGGGATGCAGCAGCTGCGCGTATATGACGGTAACCGAGAAGCTGGATAAGAGGATGAATCCTGTAATCGCGAGCACAACACCGGCCCAGAACAGCGGCAGATAAGGTAGTACAAGGGCAAGGGGAGCAGTGCCGAGCATCGATGCTAGAATGAGATTGCGTCTTCCAAAACGATCAGCAAGCGGACCGCCGAAGAATGTTCCCACTGCCCCTGCTCCGAGGAATAAGAAAATATAAATTTGCGCATCATCGAGCGTCAAATGATAGGCTTCCATCAAGTAAAACGAATAATAGCTGCCGATGGCGGCAGTGTACCAAGAACGCGCGAAGACGAGCACAACTAAAATAATCGTAGCAGATTGAATACGGCTGCGCTTCGATGGATCCATCGTGCGTGCCTGGTGCCGCTTCTTGAATGCATAACCACTATCGAGCATCGCTCGATACCAGCGTGCAATATAGGTTTGTACCGCGATACCTGCCCCTGCAACGAATGTAAATACGAGTGCGCCTGATTGTCCGAAGGGGATGAATATCCACTTGGTCAGCATCGGTGCAAGGGATTGCCCTGCATTGCCGCCAACTTGGAAGATGGATTGAGCCAGCCCTTTGCGGGCGCCGGCAGCCATATGGGCTACTCTCATCCCTTCTGGATGGAAGGCGGCTGATCCGAAGCCGACGAGCACAACGGCAAGCAGCACCAGAATATAATTCGGAGCATAGGCAAGCAGCAATACACCAGCGAAGGTGAAGCACATGCCGATAGGAAGCAGTGCAGGTGTTGGTCTGCGATCCGCAGCATACCCAACCACAGGCTGAAGCAGGGAGGCAGTCACGTTAATCGCAAAGGAGATCCAACCGATCTGGGCGTATGTAAGATTCATCGATGACTTGAGGATAGGGAAGATTGCTGGAATAACAGCCTGAATCGAATCATTGAACAAGTGAACGAAGCTGATCGCAAGCAGAATGCGGAATATGGTGTCCGCTTGGAGATGTGCTTTTGGCTCCAAGCTTGGGGACTCCGTTCGTGATGGCGAGTGTCCCTGCGAGGATGCTGCAATAGATGATGAAGATGATTTGTTGTCCATGGAAGAACTCCTTTCCTGAGGCGAATCCATAGCAGAGCAGTGATCGACATTGGAAATCAGGCGAAAGAGCTGCCTTGTCGGCTCAGCTTGTGGTTCATAGTTCTAATAAGATGAAGTTTCAAGGATGAGAGAAAATCTATTTCTAAGGTGAACGTTGTCATAAGGATGGAATGATGTAACGATAATCGTTTTTGATCATTGTTGCAATATAGAAAATGGCCCTGATCTTGGAGAAAATTAGAAAATATCTCGCAAGACAGAGCCATATCTTAGATTTTCACAATCAGAACAGTAGATGTGCAGCGATTGCGATAATCGGCAATGTAATTAACGTACGGAGCAGGAAAATAATAAATAGATCCTTCATATTAACAGGCAGCTTGGAGCCTAACAGCAATCCACCTACCTCAGACATATAGATGAGCTGCGTGACGGATAGAGCGGCAATGACGAACCTGGTCATCTCACTTTCGATCCCGGAACCCAGCACCGTAGGCAGAAACATGTCCGCGAATCCAACCAATATCGTCTGCGATGCCGCCGCTGCTTCGGGGAGTCCCAACAGCTGCAAAATCGGGATGAACGGTGCGCCGAGCCATTGGAAGATTGGGGTATACTCTGCAATGGCTACGGCGATGGTGCCGATGGCCATAACAACGGGAATCACGCCAATCCATAGGTCAATCGTATTTTTACAGCCTTCCCGCATGAAGGAACCGGCTCCTTCATGTTGTCTTGCCTTGCTTACCGCTTGACGAAGTCCCCATTGCCAAGGGCTCCACGCAGATGGGATCGATTCATCCTCTGCTGGGGTTGCGCCTGGCGCATACGTGTCTGGCTTGCGCGACAACGGCGGTATGCGCGGCATAATGATGGCTGCAATCATGCCAGCTAATGTGACCGTCACATAGAACGGAAGAAACATATGCGCCAGGTTCACGTTGCTTAAAACGATGAAGCTGAAAGTTATAGATACAGCTGTGAATGTTGTGCCGATTACGGCAGCTTCACGCTTCGTATAGTACCCAGCCTCGTACTGTTTGCTTGTCATCATGACTCCGATTGTACCGTCGCCAAGCCATGATGCCATGCAGTTGATGGAAGAACGGCCCGGCAAGGTGAAGATAGGCCGCATAATCTTGGTCATAAGCGTACCGAAAAATTCAAGAAGTCCGAAATCAACCAATAGCGGCAGGAGCAAGCCAGCGAGCATAAATACGACGAACAAGCCTGGAATCAAGCTCGTAAGCAGCATGCCTCCAGTATGCTCCGACCATATCCACTCAGGTCCAATCTGGAAATAGGTGATGAAGGCAAATATCATGCCTACCGTCCGTGCGGCGAACCAGAAGGGAGAGATGGCGAACAGTGCCTTCCATAATGGAAGCTGCAGCAGATTAGCCGGCTTCCGCAAGTAAGTATAAGCCGTCCCCAGCCACGCCAATACAATGATAACTGTGGCGGCAAGCGGGAGCCACGGCGCAAGCCATTGTCCGATGAGCTTGGCCAGAAATGCAATGGGTACGGTCACTTCACCATTCCATGGAATCGGAATGACGAAGAGAAACAATCCGAGCAAGGATGGAATTGCGAAATGCAGCAGACCACCCATATTCAATTGCTGGGAATGCAAGGGATCTTGCTGATTGTTGTCGTTCTTAGCTATCATGTATGAATAAGTCTCCTTGGAGTGCGGTATATTTATGCAACATCGTTTACTTTAATACAAATAGAGTTGAATTCCAAGAGTTGAATGGTTAGCAAAAAGTGACAATAAAATAAGGTGCAGCACACCTGTATTTTCTATGTTTTGATAATCTCTTCTAAGTCATTCATTGTGAGGTATACCTAGGAGTCAACAGAGCAGTTCTTGACTTCATTCGGTTCGTGCGAAATACTTGATGCATCGGCTGCTTCTATGTTTATGAAGCAGATCAAGGGGGAGTACAAGCAATGTATGTTGTAGAGCTAAGCTATACGAAGCCGATGAGCGATGTGGATGTGCATTTGGATGCCCATCGTGCGTTTTTGGACGAGCATTATGCGAAGGGTGTATTTCTGCTATCTGGGCCGAAGGAGCCTCGTACAGGCGGAATTATCGTCGTTGATGCGCAGACAGAGGAGGAAGCTCGCTCCTATATCGAGCAGGATCCTTTCTATGTACATGGTGTGGCGGAATATCATTATATTGCCTTCCGTCCTACGAAGGCAGATGCGAGCCTGCAAGCGCGTTTATTTCAGAAGTAAGGCGGTTAAGCAGGGCTGATAACACTAAAAAAGCGAGACCGTTCGCCTTATTCGGCAGTCTCGCTTCATTTATGTACAGCTTATCCTTCTGCATGCTGTGTGCTAACTTGTCTCTGATACGTCTTCCACATGGCCTCACCGGTACATAAGCCAACAGCCACGAATGTACCCAGATTATTAGTAAGATGACCCAAAACCGCACCTAATGCGATTCCGGAATATAACCAAAATGCTCTCTTCGATTTCAATGCGCTCCAAGTCCAAGTGTTCTTTTCATTTTGCTTCTTCATCATTTGATTCAACGTCCCCTCGATTGATTTGATACCCTTATTCTATAGGCATCTATATGTTCATTCCTTATATTCCGGTTGAAAAGTACCTTTTGTCGGTTAAAAGGAGCAATAGGAGGGGGGAATGGAAACATATTTGAAATAACGAACAGCGGAGCAGTAGAGCAGAAGCGCTGAGCTGCATAGGCTATAGTAAAAGCACGAGCTGCAGGTATTCCGTATAATTATCGCCAGGAAGGCGACGATTTGTTCAGATTTTAAAACATCGATAAATGCTTCAAGTTCTTCTACGGAATTGAATTTCATTCTTTCCGAAGAATCGGTAGAGTTCAAGAATAACTGTTCTGATCCAATAGAATCAGGAAAGAAAATTTCAACATCGCCGTATACTTTTTTTCAATATCCTTCAATTGCTCCTTCTGCTCGAACGTTAAAACATTTTTTCCTTCTTCAGCAAACGCAGAACTTGCCAGTGAAAAAATCGGTACTAGTGAAAAAACAATGAAGTAAGTTTTTAGACATGTAATACTCTCCTATTTTTTTGTGTATATGTAAATTTCAATGGTAAAAAGGAGATTGTGTTGATGAAAAGTAAATTTATTTTTGTTGTTAGCTTGATCGTGCCTTTTCTTTTATTACTAATTGGAAATAATGGCAAACAATTAGGATTTCCGGTTCCCTTTGTTTTCTATGGTCCAAAGGAGCCGTTAGGTCATGCAAGTGAAGTTTTTTTATGGAGAAATGCAGTAGAATGTTCATGGAGGCTTGATTTATATGCGGTAAATGTCTTTATCGTGTATGGCATTCTACTTTTAGTACGAAATACAGTTAAACAGGTAACAACAAGAATTTTTTGTAAGTGAGAGTATAATCTCTCAAGTGTCACTTATCGAATGAAGAATAATAAACGATTCGTTCTACTTTGGTGACAAGCGCATATAATCCAGATTATATACTCGATTTTCCCGCCTTACTTATATGGAGCAGGAACTCTAAGGTTTAATCGAAGAGACGATGATGTTCAACATGGATATTGCTTGAGAAGCTGCATCCAGATGTAGTGCGGGGGTGAGAGGATTTAACAGATCTCTTACAGGAAGCGCTTACAAAAAATAATAACAATGTGCCCATACTCATTCTCCACTATTTGATCTGCGGTTGGAACCGGGCATCTACGAATGAGGCTGATACGAATTATGGAATTAGGCGTTCATCCAGAAGTATGGCAAATCGGCATGCTGGAGCTTACCCTGCGTGTCGTCACTGCCGTTGTGTTGGGCGGAGCAATTGGATTGGAGCGCGAATTTGGGGAGCATGCGGCTGGATTCCGTACGCATATTCTCGTTTGTCTTGGTTCTGCGCTCATTATGATGTTGTCGAGTTACGGCTTTTCAAGCTTTATTTATGAAACGAATGTACGCATGGACCCTGCCCGGCTAGCAGCTCAAGTGATTAGTGGGATCGGATTTCTTGGTGCGGGAACGATACTTAGGACGGGCATGACCGTATCAGGACTAACGACTGCCGCCTCTTTGTGGGTAGTTGCCGCGATAGGCTTGGCAGTTGGAGCAGGCTTCTACTACGGAGCGCTACTGACCGCATTTACCGCATTCTTCAGCTTATTCATGTTGAACAAGCTGGAGAAAAAATTCTCGCTCTTCTCGAAATCAGCCTCTGTAAGGCAGCTTGCGCTTGTTATTTCGGACGGACCGCTTCATATCGGGAAGGTTCTGTTTATTCTGAAGGAACAGAACATTGCCATATCGGACATTTCCATTGAACCTGTGGATCGAGGAGCGGAGGCTAGAGCAACCGTCTATCCACCATTAGAGGAATCAAGTGAACTAGATAGCCATTGCTGTGTGCTGCTGCAGGTAACATTGAAATGCCGTACATGGCATATCGATAAGCTGCTGGAGAAGCTGCTTTCTGAACCATGCGTGAGGGCTGTGAGGCATTTCGGGATCGATGAATCGACCGCGGAGAAGAGCAGATGGGGTCTTAATGACTTGTTCGAGCGCAAGCAGGAGGGGCAATCTGTAGAAGAGCGATCCAAGTGATACCTGCATTACACAAAGACAGCACAGCCGAGAGCGTGTACTCTTCCAGGGCTGTGCTGTCCGTGTTGCAGCTTGAGTAGAAAGCCGCCGTATATTTCTCGGGAAATAATGGTGTTCCTGTCGGACAAGCTCATTATGCGTCGTAACGCTTGCTGCGATATACAATCAATGTAATGATAATCGCTGCAGCCATCCAGATGGAGATGATGCCAGTATGGATTAAAATGGATGATATTCCTTGTCCGTCCCACAGTTTCTCGGCTGCTGCTGACAATTGAGATGTTGGCAAGTAATCCACAATCGTATTTACTAGGGTGCTATTAAAGATAGACTTGAACATTGGCCCCATCAAGAAGATGATCATCAGCGGCATACCTACAAAAGAAGTTTCCATCATCGTACGGGAAAGCAAACCGGTAAGAGTTCCGAATGCTACATACATGATCAGACTTGGTACAATCAGCATAACAAGACCGACAAGCGGAAGAGCTGGTGTATTTGCAATCAGAAATGTTGCGACAAGCGCACATACGGTCAAGAATACGGAGATTGCGCTCTTGCCCAGCAATACTTCGATCGGCTTGGCAGGGGACAGCATCAGTACGCGCAGCGTATGCTTCTCCTTCTCTTCCGCAACGATCATAGATTGAACAAATAAACAGGTCATGAGCAGCGCCATATTAACTGGCATCATCAGAAGAGTGGCGCCATCACTGGCTTCTCCTTTGCTGAACATAAAAGCGAAAATAAGCGGCAAAGCGGCAGTGATTAAAAGCATTTGATTCTTCAGAGCGTCTTTCCATTCCTTCTGAATCATTGCAGATACACGATTTATCGAAAATGTCATTGTAATACGCCTCCAGTCACTTTAATGAAAATATCGCTTAATGTCGGTTCGTTCGAATGGATCGATACTAGCTTGCCGGAAGCCATCCAGTCATGAATGCGCTTGGCTCCACTC
This sequence comes from Paenibacillus sp. NAIST15-1, assembly GCF_001894745.1. GTDB lineage: Bacteria > Bacillota > Bacilli > Paenibacillales > Paenibacillaceae > Paenibacillus_B > Paenibacillus_B suaedae. The sequence goes on along the minus strand of NZ_BBYF01000004.1, from coordinate 275,382 downwards.
TCGTCGCGCTCAACGGTATGGGTTCCATCTGTTGTAACAACCGTAATGCCATGATCCATATGGGCTAGCCGCAGCTGCTGCGGTGTATCCATGGCAGCAATGCATCCATTATGGAGGAATGCAATGCGATCGCACAGCGATTCTGCTTCTTCCATGTCATGTGTCGTCAGGAAAATGGTTGTGCCCATGCGGTTAAGTTCGCGCAGCGCCTCATGAATTCGTTTCGTATTTGTTGGATCAAGAGCAGATGTCGGTTCATCTAAGAACAAAACATCGGGCTTATGGAGCAAGGCGCGTGCGAGTGTTACCCGCTGCTTCATCCCTTTGGACAACTGTTTAACAGCCGTTTTGCGTTCATTCGTTAAGTTAACCTGCTCCAGCGCTTCCTGTACTCGGCTCGTTGGCACATTATACAGCTTGCAGAACAATACAAGATTGTCTTCAATGGTGAGCCGATCGTACAAGGTACTGTTATCCGTTAATATGCCGATGCGAGACAGATGCTGCTGGCGTTCCGAATCCTTCATCTTTGCGATGTCTACGCCAAATACGCGGGCTGTGCCTGACGTAGGAAGCAGTTGACCAGTCAGTATCTTAACGGTTGTCGTCTTGCCGGAGCCGCTAGGCCCCAGAAATCCGAAGATTTCACCGCGTTCAATTGTGAAGTCAATTGGCTTGATGGCTTGCTTATTGCCGAATGTCTTGGTCATTGCTCTCACTTCAATAATTGGTTCCATGTGAGTCACCCTCGCTTTATATAAATGATATTGTGTACGATATGAATGCCGGTGCCGCTATTATTCGCTTGCGGCTGAGTCGGCTCATTGCCGCGTTGCCGTCCCTGTCGACATCCTTATCGTATCGCGAAAGGGTGATCATCACCTCAAAAACCCCGCGAATAGAGTGCTCCAGAGGTTGAATGGAGCATTTCGCGGGGGGAATGGAACCAATGAGAGAGTGGATAATACAGCTTTTCCTGATGAATGGCGTAGATGACGAATTATCCGATCCCCATAATGGCCTTCATTTCCTCATATTTATTCTTGGAGAGTGGTACCTTGCTCTTATTCTCATCATCGAGGACAAGGCTGTAGCTGTTGCGCGACCAAATAATGACCTCGCGTACACGCTGCAGGTTGACCAAGTAAGAACGGTGGCAACGGAAAAATCCGAATGCCTTAAGCTTGCGCTCCAGTTCCGTCAGCGTCATTGTACAGGGGAGGGAACCCGAATGCATATAAAGTTGGGAAGCCCCGTCTTGGCTTTCAATATAATTCAGTTCCAGTGGATCGATAAGCACGATTTTGTCTTCGATGCGCGCTGGAATCTTATCGAAGCTGATTTGAGGGACGAAGCGTTGTCCAGATGCAGCGGATTCAGGCTCGTCCTCTTCGTTCTCAGCGGCTTGTAATGTGGACTTCTTGTCCTTGGTTGATGGTTGGCTGCTAACATCTTCATTCAGAGACTTCGTCGTTCCGGTACCTTCTTGTCCACCATCTTCGGCTACCGCTGCTAGCACTTGCTGAACAGCATCGGTTGTGTGCTCGTCATTTTCAATGATCTCAACTTCCGGAAGTGCCCCTGTTTCAGGTGCCTCATCCTCAATGATAACGGACTTGAAGCCCGATGGTGTTAAGCGAACGACATGGTTGGTCATCGTAAGCGCGCTTTCTAAGGAAGGCACGGTCATGAAAATTGAAGCGCCTTCTTCGCACATAGTGTTGATCCATTGCCGAAGCAGGTAGCTGCTCTCCAAGTCCATGTGAAATTCGGGATCCTCGATGACGATTAGTTCCGGACGATGAGCGGCGGCTCTCGCCAAGTGGAATCGGCGCTGCTCAGATAACGTACATTTGCCAAGCGGCGTATTCACGCACTCATGCAGACCGGTTAGCTTCAATAGCTGCTCAAGTCGATCTTTATGGTAGGCTCCATACATCTTCATATAGAAGATAAGGGCATCCTTCGGTGTTAATCGCTCGTAGAGGGGATCGCCCTGCCGAATCCAGCCGATTTTGGTGGCGAGTGAGGCAGAAGAGAGTGGCACTCCACGCCAGGTTACACTGCCGGCAGAGGGCTTAGCGCGATTCATAAGCAAATCGATAATTAACTGTCCCGTAATATGGTTGCTTTGCACTGCAATGCATTGTCCGGGATGTATTTGTACGCTCAGCGCATCTAACAGTGTGGAATTGCCCTTCGTCACATATAACTTATCAATAATAAGTCCTTCCCCGTAGGGGGGTTCCTGCGCGTTCATACGCGAACCTCCAATCAGTATGCCCATTCATTGGTGTGAGTTAGATCATATAGGTAAATGATATATCGAGAACCTAGATTTGGGTAGATGCTAACCTGACGAACGATGTATTTACCTTTCTATGGTAAGATGCTTCTCAAAGAGATAATGTTATATTGTTCGGGTTTTGCTCATATATATATCTATAATAGTGAAGTTGAATGGTATTTAAAAAATAATTTACGAACATTGGGCGAAAACGACGTTGACTTGTTCGTCAAATTCCGATACAATAAGGTTGCTCCCACAGAAGTGGGTGGCAAGGATTGATTGGCCATTTTTTTGTTTATCCTGTTCGTATATCCCAGAGATAAGGTCTAGGGGTCTCTACCAGGAGCCGTAAATTCCTGACTACGAGTAGGTATGCTTTGGCATACCTGAACGTAACGGGATATTTTTTTTGCCCAAATAGGTGCAGGCTCATCGGATAGAAGAGAAATAGACCGAGACATCGTGAGCATCGAGGAGGAAACAATGAGTAAATATGATGTAATTGTTGTAGGAGCAGGTCCGGCCGGTATTTTCACTTGTTATGAATTATCTTTGAAGGCACCGCAATTGAAGGTTTTGCTTGTAGATAAGGGACATGATATTTATCGCCGCAACTGTCCGATTTTGGAGGAGAAGATTCAGAAATGTCCTCCAGCGGCAGGGAAGAAGGACTTTGCTGGCTGTCTTCCAGCTTGTTCGATTACGAACGGCTTCGGCGGAGCAGGGGCATATAGTGATGGGAAATTTAACGTAACTACAGAGTTCGGGGGTTGGCTGACAGATTTCTTGCCAGCTTCGCAAGTACTGGACTTGATCAAATATGTAGATGCAATCAACTTGGAGCACGGAGCGACGACGGACATTACCGATCCAACGACAGAAACGGTTCGCCGTATTGAGCAGCTTGGATATTCCGCTGGCTTGAAGCTGCTGCGCGCACAAGTTCGACATCTGGGCACTGAACAGAACTTGGAGATTTTAAAATCCATTTATGAATATTTGAAGACTCGTATCGATATGGCTTATAAGACCGAAGTAGCGGATCTGATTACAGAGAAGCAGGATGGACGCCATATTGTGAAGGGGATTGAACTGAAGAGCGGCGAGAAGCATGAAGCGGATCAGGTGGTCATCGTACCAGGACGTGACGGTTCTGCATGGCTGACGGAGATATTGAAGAAGCGCCGCTTGAAAATGTACAACAACCAAGTGGACGTTGGGGTGCGTGTGGAGACATCGGATATCGTCATGCGCGAAATCAACGAGCACCTGTATGAAGGGAAATTCGTGTTCAACACGTCTGTCGGCACACAAGTGCGTACCTTCTGCAGCAATCCATCTGGCCATGTCGTGGTCGAGAACCACAGTGGGATCATGTGTGCCAATGGGCACTCCTACAAGGATCCGAAGCTTGGTTCTGCGAATACGAACTTTTCATTGCTTGTCTCGCACAAGTTCACGGAACCGTTCGACAAGCCAAATGAGTACGCTCGTGAAATCTGCAAGCGTGCGAATGATTTGTCCGGAGGCGGGATTATCGTTCAGAAGTATGGGGATATCATTCGAGGCCGCCGTTCTACAGAGAAGCGCATCCAAGAAGGATTCTTGGAGCCTACCTTGAAAGAAGCTGTTGCTGGAGATTTAGGTCTTGTTCTTCCGTATAATACGATGAAGAGTCTAATCGAGATGGTTGAAGCGCTTGATCGCGTAACACCAGGCATCGCTTCTGAGCATACGTTATTCTATGGGGTAGAGGCGAAGTTCTACTCCGCTCGCCCGAAGCTGGACACGACGTTGGAGTCTGAAATTGATGGCTTGTACTGCGGTGGAGACGGCGCGGGCATTACGCGTGGACTCGCACAAGCGGGTGCTGCAGGTGTACACATTGCACGGAGCATTGTTGCTAAGCGCGGCGCATAATTTCACATTGCAGGTCAACAACATATACAGCTTAAGGCCAGTGAGTCGATTGTGCGACTTACTGGCTTTTTTGCGTAGATCGGACATGCACGGGGTTATACGCAAAATGGACAATATTTGAAAGATACTTTGTGATAAAATGCACAACATCAGAATTGGGGCTCCGTTACAATGAATTTGCAACCTGTTCAGCTGACATTCCAACTGGAATTATTCGTATCTGAGTAGGTGCGGATGGGGTGTGGCCTTGGAAATGATGGGGCTTGCATTCGAATAAGCATAAGCAGGAGGTCATGTCGATGTCAGGTTATTTGAAGCCGCAGCAAATTGCGGAAGCGACAGTAGATACCGGAACAATTAAAGCGAAGAACCCATTGTCCGCCATGATGATTCTAGGATTCCTTGCCGGCGCATTTATTGCGCTTGGTTATCTCTTATATATACGTGTAACAGCTGGAGCACCTGCGGAATGGGGAAGCATCAATAGCCTAATTGGAGCGTCGCTGTTCCCGGTTGGTCTTATTCTGGTCTTGTTAGCAGGCGGTGAGCTATTGACAGGGAATATGATGGCTGTGCCACTTGCTCGGATGAAGGGACGCATATCTACGGTAGAGGTCATTCGCAATCTTGTCGTCATTACAATTGCCAACTTCTTAGGTGCGCTGTTCGTGGCATACTTCTTCGGTCATGTGGTCGGTTTGACTGGCTCCGGTGTTTATTTGCAGAAGACGGTAGATGTGGCTGCCCATAAGCTGGACGATAGTTTCATTCAAGCCTTTGTCAGCGGCATTGGCTGCAACTGGTTAGTTGCACTTGCGGTATGGCTCGCCTATGGAGCGAAGAGCTTCAGCGGCAAAATCATGGGAATATGGTTCCCAACGATGGCGTTCGTTGCGATTGGCTTCCAGCACGTTGTAGCGAATATGTTCGTAATTCCGGCTGCGATCTTTGAGGGCCATTTTAGCTGGGGACAATATTTGACGAACTTCGTGCCGGTATGGCTGGGCAATTTGGTTGGAGGCGTCGTGTTCGTTGCAGGGGCTTACTATATAGTATATTTGCGTTCGCAGCAAGAGCAGAAGCAGGCAGCTGCGGCAGGTGTCTCAAACACATCAACGAATGTGCAAGAAGTGGGCAATGCAAGCAAGGTGGCATCGTCAGGAAGTGCAAGTGCACCTGTCCATTAGAGGGTATTGGGATTAGAGCATATGTTGAAAAAGAAGATAGGTAAGGTCTAGTCCATCGAGGCTAGGCCTTTTTTGCGTCATCGATATGACGTTTTTTTCATAGGAATTCACGGGCTTGTCACTTTCGCAGGGGATAGATGTGGTAAACTACGGGTGACAAATTTATTTCCGCATTTCGCATTCTATAAAAAGATACCGATACCTCGCTGTATCTGTAAGCGTATCCAACTAACTCGTGGGGAGGGATCTGGCTGTGAAGTTGCATTTTACGGGCAGTATCGAACATGTATTACCAGGGATTCTCGAATTGAAGTCATTATTGAAGGTGGAAGTGGGGACAGAAGGCACTACAGTTCGCGTAGAGCAGGGAGAGGGGTCGCTTCGTGCCGCATGGGATGGTGCAGAAGGCTTGATCCGCTATGAGTCGGATATTCATTTCTTCCGTGCACTGGGCTTGTTCGTTGAGCAGCTGCGCAAGGGGCAGCCATTCGATATTATAGAGCATCCGCAATTCACGTATAACGGAACGATGATTGATGCATCTCGGAACGCAGTTCCGAATGTACATATGATGAAGCAGACGCTGCGCTCAATGGCGTTAATGGGCTTGAACGGCGCAATGATATATACCGAAGATACGTATGAGGTTCCAGGCCGTCCGTATTTCGGCTACATGCGCGGACGCTATACCGCGGAGGAACTCTATGAGATTGACCAGTATGCCGCGTTGTTCGGAATTGAGGTAGTGGCATGCATCCAGACACTTGGTCACTTGGCGCAGGCGCTGAAGTGGGACTATGCGAATGAGATGAAGGATACGGAGGACGTCCTTCTTGTAGGGGAAGAGGAGACCTATCGATTCATTGAGGATATGATTGTAGCGTCAACGAAGCCGCTGCGTTCCAAGCGTATTCACATCGGGATGGATGAAGCGTTCGGGCTTGGTCTAGGCAAATATATGCACAAGCATGGCTTCCGCGAACGATTCGATATTATGAACGAGCATTTGGCGCGCGTATTAGAGATTACGAGCAAACATGGCCTTACGCCGATGATGTGGAGTGATATGTACTTCCACCTGCTTATGAAAAACGGCGGCCACTACTATGATCTCGACATTAACTTCTCGAATGAAGTTGTTGATCAAATTCCGAAGGGTGTACAATTCGTCTACTGGGATTACTACCATGATGATCAAGGCTTCTACGAGGAATTTATCGAGAAGCATCGCCAACTGGGCTCTGATCCGGTATTCGCTGGCGGCGTCTGGGTATGGGGCGCGATGAGTCCGAACTACGGGAAGACGTGGCAGAATACGAATCCGGCGCTGCTTGCCTGCAAGTCGAAGGGCATTAAGGAAGTGTTCGCGACAGCATGGGGCGACAACGGGCAGGAGACAAATCATATGACAATTCTGCCAGGCTTGCAATTGTTCGCTGAGCACGGCTATACCGAAGGGGAAGTCGATGAAGCGAAGATGAAGGAACGCTTCCAGCTGTGCACCGGACAGAGCTTCGATGATTACTGGCAGCTCACTTACTTGGATGAGACACCGGGTGTAACGAAGAACAACATGCACGGTTCGAACGGTTCGAAGTTCCTGTTGTTCCAAGACACACTGATCGGGTTGTTTGATATCTATTTGACAGAAGAGCTGGAGTCGCAGCTGCCGAAGCATTACAGTGAGCTTGCTGAACGCCTCTTGGCTGCACGTGACAATACCGCAGGCGATCATGCGCTCGTGTTTGATATGTATGCGAAGTTGTCCAAGGCTGTTGGCGCAAAGTCGATGCTTGGCGTGCAGGTCACGCGCGCGTACCAGAATGGTGATAAGGATGAGCTTCGCCGCATTGCCGCTGATGTCATTCCGTCCGTTCGTCCGCTGGTCGATGAAGCGCGCAAGGCGCATCGTGCATTATGGATGGCGACAAGCAAGCCATTCGGCTGGGAAGTGCTCGACAGCCGCTATGGTACCGTGCTTGCACGGCTGCAGTCGGCGGAAGATCGGATTCTCGACTTCGTGGAAGGCCGCGTAGATCGCTTGGAGGAGCTTGATGCAGAACGTCTGCCATTCTACAGTGATGATCCAGTGGCAGGGGATCGCATCGCACATCAGCCGTTCTTCCATCGCATGGTGACGGGTACCGTGTTCTCGGCAATCTAATATCGTCAGGCAGCGAAGTCAATGGGATGTAAATACCTTATCGTGCTTGCAGGAGACATGTGCAAGGTTCGATGGCAAGCACGATGCTGCTACAGCGAACTATGGTAATAGGCTGCTGTATACAGCAGCGAGGGGGCCCGGTCGGTTACGACCCGGGTTTTCTTGTTGTTGTGGTGCTAGGCATGATGGAGCTTCACCTTTTATACTATGGGAAATCGGATGATGGAAGATATCTGCTGCAAAGGAGATGCTAGATTGGCTATATACGCCCTCCTGCTAGTTATTGCTTCAGCCTTCGCGCATGCAGCTTGGAATATGTTCGCGAAGCGGAGCATTCATAAGGAATCCTTTTTATTTTGCTTACATGGGTTGGCAACCGTCGTGTTCATGCCATTCTTCATCCATGATCTTGTGATCATGCACTGGACTTGGACGAATGGCTTGCTGCTGGCCGTGTCCTTACTGCTGCAAGGGATATACCTCTGGCTCGTATCCAAGGCCTATCAGATTGGGGATCTGTCCAAGGTATACCCGATGATGCGTGGAACGGCCGCACTCATTGTGCCAATTGTTAGTGTGGTGCTATACCGAGAGAGCCTGTCTCTTGTTGGCTGGCTCGGCTGGCTGCTCATTGTTGGAGGTTTGTTCGCACTTAGCGGCATGTTCTCCGCGAAGGAGCCGCGTGACAGGACATGGTGGCTTACCTTGGCAATTACGACGACGGTAGGATTGTGTACGGCCAGTTATACGCTGACGGATAAGATGGTGGTGCAGTTCTTCAGCCCCTTGGGTCTGATTCAAATTTCGAACTTAGGTGCACTCCTATTCTTAGCGCCTTCTGTCCTGAGAACGCAGCGGCTGCGCGAGGAATGGCGCATCAATTGGCGCACGATTGTACTTGGCTCCGTCGTCTCGCCAGGCTCCTATTTGCTATTCTTGTTCGCGATGACGCTTGGTCCGCTTGCACACTTGGCGCCCATTCGTGAATTCAGCATTGTGATCGGGACATTGCTAGGCATCGTTGTGTTGAAGGAACAGCAGGGCTGGACGAGAATTGCGACTTCGGGGGTCGTAGCAGCCGGTATGGCCTTGATCAGCATGTGGGGATAGCGGGGATAGCAGGAATCTTCCGGTTCGTTGTTCAGCACACGACTCGCTTGTACCTTATTTGTTTGAATGAGTGAATGTAAACCGATAAGCCCAAAAAAGCGCCCGCCCTCAATGATCGTCTGTATGCAGCAGGTCAGTTGAGACAGCGGGCGCTCTATGTTCACGAGGGACTCTCGTGTTAATTAACAATCTTATATTTATCGTTCGTCAGCTCGAAAATTTTCTTAATGCCTGATGTAACGTACACCTTATGATCCGTAGTAATGAAGATGGCTTCAATATTCGGATCTGCCTCGACGAACTTCAATCCCTTCTCTACACCGAGTGCGAATAAAGAGGTAGACAGCGCATCGGCATCCGTCGAGTTGTTCGTCACAATCGTTACACTGCTAAGACCATTGTCAACCGGATACCCGTTAGCTGGGTCAAGAATGTGGTGGTAGTGTTTGCCGTTCTCCACAAAGTAACGCTCATAGACACCTGATGTAACAATCGTCTTATCAGTTACCCTCATCTTGCCGATTTGGTTGCCGCGAGATTCATCCGGGTCTTGGACGCCAATGGTCCAGTCGGAACCGCCAGGCTTCGGTCCAACGGCAAAAATATTGCCGCCAAGATCAATAATGGCGCTAGGGAAGCCGTTCGTGCGCAAGTAGTCAGCAATACGGTCTGCAGCGTAGCCTTTGCCGATGCTGCCCATATCCAGCTCCATGCCTTCACGGTTCAGCTTAATTTCATGCTTGTCCGGGTTGAGCGTAACATCCTTATAATCAACCAGCTTCAAGGTTTCTGCGAGTTTCTTCGCATCCGGCACTTTCGCATTCTCATGGCCAATATTCCATAAGTCCACGATCGGGCCGACGGTTGGATCGAATCGCCCTTCGGTACGCTTCGCGTAATCGAGCGACTTGGCAATCAGATCATAGGATTCCGGCGTAACCGCGACAGCTTGCTTGCCGGATGCAGCATGGATCTTCGCCAGTTCGCTCGTGTCCTTCGTACGGTTCAGACGGGAGTCGATTTCTTTTAACAGGTTCTCGATATCTTTGAATTGTTTTTGATCCGCTCGCTCATCATAAATCTTGACGGTAACGATCGTATCAAAAATAAAGTAGGATTGCTGCTTAATGGCGGATTTCTGGCTTGCAGTATCGCTCGTTCCAGATGCATCTTTACTGCTGCCGCAACCACTCAAAATAAGGGCGCAAGCAGAGAACAGAACGATGGCACTGCGAAGCAGGCTGCGTGAACGTATCATAAGGCGATTCCTCCATATATATGTGTAATGAAATAGACAGGATTTGAACATCCTTGTATTAAGGAAATAGGCTCGTAACCAAGCATTTTATTATAGCAGTTCCCCAAAAAGTTGCAAACCAAGCATATCACAGAAATGCAGACTATCACGTGCATATTCCGTTGAAGTTCACGGTTATGACATGGACGAACATTGAACCTTCTTTCACGAAGAGGTATAATAAAAATAGCTTCAAAATTAAAATGTAACCCGAGGAGTCAACAAGATGAAACGTGGAGATCTGATTCTCATCGGAGTCATTATTGTCGCGGCGCTCGCATTTCTTGTGCCGAAGTGGTTCTTTCAAAACGAAAGTGAAAATTTGCACAATTCCAAGGTGGTCGCTCATATTTCCGTAGATGGGAAACCTTATAAACAAGTGGAATTAACCGAGGAAGAACAAACTATTCGCGTCGAAACCGATCATGGCTTCAACCTATTGAAGGTGCATGATAAGGGGATCGAAATGATTGATGCCGATTGCTCCGACAAGGTGTGCCTGTCGTTCGGCTTCGTATCGAGACCGAATGATACAATCGTATGCTTGCCTCATCGCGTGCTTGTCGAGCTGTTCAGCGAGGGCGATGCTGGCCAGGAGAGTGACATCGATGCCGTCGTACAATAATACGAATCGTATTGCCGTGTCCAAACAGTCCGAAGCGTTGAAGAAGGCGGTCATTATCGCCATATTCAGCGCTGTTGCTGTTGTTCTCGGCTTCGTAGAGGCCATGCTCCCGGTGCAGACGATTCTGCCTATCCCGGGGGCGAAGCTCGGATTAGCCAATGTTATGATCTTGGCATGCTTATACTTCTTGAACGGAAGGGACGCATTGACGCTCGTCATCTTGAAGACACTGCTCATGACGCTCATGCTGGGAACCTTCTCTGCCTTCCTATTTAGTTTCTTAGGATCTTTGTTCAGCTTCATGGTGATGTACGCCATCTTGAAAATTGGCCGCGATAGCGTCAGCCTGATAGGTATTAGCGTCGTAGGCGGCGCCGCGCACAACGCCGGTCAGCTGACTGCGGCGTATATTGTGTTTGGTACGGCAAATATTTTCTACTACTTGCCGGTCTTGCTTATTACGGGTGTTGTAACAGGCATCTTTATCGGCATCGCGGTGAAATATATTGTCGCAGCACTGGCGAAGCTGCCGCTGTTCGACTCGCTTGCTCCGCAAATTGGGGTGGCGCATGGCAAGGAGACAAGTGCAGATAGTGCCGCTAATGTTACTGCTGCTGGTGCGGGCACTGCCAATGATGTTGGTACTGCTCATGCCAGTTCTGCATATGAAAATGCAGTGTTTATGGAGAACATCCATTTCCAATATCCGCACCGCTCTCCGCTATTCCATGGGATATCGCTTCAAGTTCCTCAGGGGCAATGGGTCTCTGTAATTGGGCCTAACGGTTCGGGCAAGTCGACACTGTTGAAGCTTATCAATGGATTGTTCACTCCACATGCTGGGCATATTTATGTCAACGGGGAGCACCTCAATGAAGAGAACGTTGCAGATATTCGCCGCCAAGTCGGCTTTCTGTTCCAGAACCCAGACAATCAGTTCTTCGCCACAACGGTGCGCGATGATATTGCGTTCGGCATGGAAAACCGCCAACTGCCGCTTGCTGACATGGAACGCCGACTTGAGCAGGTAGCAGATGAGTACCGTGTGCGGGAATGGCTCGATCGGCATCCCGCAGAACTGTCGGGGGGACAGAAGCAGCGCGTGGCGATCGCAGGTATGATGGTATTGAATCCGGACATTTTGATATTCGATGAAGCGACCTCGATGCTGGATGAGCGCTCGAAGCGGGAGCTGACCGCTCAGCTCCAGAGCTTGCATGCGTCTGGGCGCTACACGATTCTATCGGTTACGCATGATGCGGAGGAAATACTCGCTTCGGATCGGGTTATTGTGGTTAAGGACGGAACGATAGCGGCGGATCTAACGCCATCTAAGCTGTTCGCAGACGAAGCACTCATGAAGGAGTGCCGCTTGCAGGCGCCATTTACCCTCCAATTGGCGAAGGCGCTGCAAGCAAGAGGCATGGACGTGCCGGATACGAATGACGAGAGAGAGCTGGTGAATGCACTATGGCGATCATAACTGCGGAACGGGTCACGTATCGCTATCAAGGGCAAGGGGTGCATGTTGTCCCCGCACTAGATGAATTGAATGTCGCGTTTGAGCAAGGACAATTCATTGCGCTTCTCGGTTCAACCGGCTCGGGCAAGTCAACCTTGCTTCAGCATTTGAACGGGATCTTGCAGCCGACTTCCGGAAGCTTGAAGGTAATGGAGTTCACCTTCCAAGGAGGCATGCCAGAGCGCGGCTTGAAGGAGCTTAGGCGCCGTGTTGGGCTTGTCTTTCAATTTCCGGAGCAGCAGCTGTTCGAGGAAACGGTGGAGCGGGATGTATTGTTCGGCCCCTTGCAGTTTGGACAGAGCGAGGAGGAGGCGAAGGCATCCGCTCGCAAGGCAATGATGCAGGTAGGTCTGCCTGAATCGCTGCTGCAGGTCAGTCCATTTGAGCTGAGCGGCGGACAGATTCGCAAGGTAGCGATTGCGACCGTACTCGCCTCGAATCCTGAGATTGTCGTACTTGATGAGCCGACGGCTACCCTTGATCCGGTGAGCAGAGCAGAGCTCATTGCGCTGCTGCATAAGCTCTGTAAGGAAGAGGGCAAGACGATCATTATGGTAACGCATCGTCTGGATGAGCTGTTTGCCTATGCAGATTCGTTCGCCTTAATGAAGGATGGGCAAGTAACCTTTCAAGGCACGCGCTCGCAGCTCGTGGCGCAGCCGGAACGACTAGAGGAGGCAGGAATTCTTCTGCCTGCAACGATGCGTCTAGCAGCACTTGTTATGGAGCGATCAGGTGTGCCAATGGATCAGCTTCCTTGCTCGGTAGAGGGATGGACGGAATGGCTCGCTGCCACGATTGCAGGCGTAGGGCTCGAAGGAAGATCACATTTTGCAGGCAAGCAGTTGGAACAGCAGGCCGATTCATTGGAGGAGAAGGAGGAGTAGCCTTATGCAGGCGAAAATGATGCTCGGCCGCTACGTGGCAGCCGATTCATGGATTCATCGTCTTGATCCGCGCGCCAAGCTGACTGCGATGGTCATCTATCTAATCGCGGTCATTCTTGCAGAGCAGTTCGCTGAGCTTGCGGCGCTTACGGTGTTCGCGCTGCTCATGATGATAAGCTCGCGTATCTCGCTATACCGCTACTTCCGCGCCTCCCGGCCGCTGTGGCTCATTATGGCCTTCATGTTTATTTTCTATCTTCTATTTGATTCAAGCGGCAGTGCACTTGTCCAAGTAGGCGGTTTGAAGATTACGACAGGCGGCGTTACTTATGGGGCATATGCCGTATGGAGAATGGCGCTGCTCGTGACGCTGACTGCGATATTAACGTTTACAACAGCACCCGTTGAACTGAATCTGGGTCTTGAGCGCGTACTCAAGCCAATTCGATTCGTAGGAGGCTCTCCGCAGCGCTGGTCGATGATGATAGGGATATCGCTGCGCTTCATTCCAACCATATTCGAGGAAGCGGAGAAGGTAATGAAGGCGCAGGCTTCACGTGGAGCGGATTATGCGGATTTGTCCTTCACGCAGAAGGGCAAGCTGGTCATGACGCTAATGGTGCCAGTAATCGTGAGTGCCTTCCGTCGTGCGGAGGAACTGGTACAGGCGATGGAGGCACGTGGCTATGTATTGAATGCACCGCGTACGTCGCTGCGCCAACTGCAATGGAAGCAGGCTGATACCTGGTTCATGGCGTTATTTATTGGGATGTTAGTACTTATTCTACTATGGTAGATCGGTGCGCAATCCGTTGCTTTCCTCTAAGAAAAAGAGGAGCGGCAGCGGATTGCGCGTATTTATTGTATATATTGTGAAAATTGTCACAATAACAGTTTAAATATGTTATATTTAGAATATAAATATTTGGTTATTCGAAAGAACGCAAGGCGATACCTTAGAAGTGACTACTACTTGAAACGAATGGACTTGGGGGAGAGCGACTGTGGCTAGATATTTTAATGGGAAAGAAATTGAATTGTTGGCACCTGCCGGAACGTTTGACATCTTCAAAGCTGTTATTGATATGAACTGCGATGCTGTATACTTCGGGGGACCGTCTCTGAACATGCGGATGATGCGCAAGGGCTACAATCTTAGCTATGAAGAAGTACGTGAAGCCGTGAACATGGCGCATGACCGCGGCAAGCGCGCCTATATTACTGTGAACAACTTGCTCAATGAAGGTGATCTGGACGAAGCGAAGCGTTACCTGTCGTTCTTGAACGAGGTAGGTCCAGACGCGATTATTGCGCAAGATTTGGCCGTATTCCCACTCATCCAAGACATGAATTTATCAAATGTACCGGTTCACTCTTCAGTTATGATGAACGTGCACAACTTAGAGATGATCGAGGCATTGAAGGAAATGGGCGTTACACGTGTTGTGGCATCCCGCGAGATGGATCTGCATACCGCAGAGCTGCTGCAAGCGAAGACAGGCATGGAGTTTGAATATTTTGTCCATGGGGATATGTGTACGGTGCATGGTGCAAACTGCTTCTACAGCTCGATGTTGTATGGCAATAGTGCGAATCGTGGACGCTGTATGAAGCCATGCCGCTGGGATTACCGGGTGAAGAAGGACGGCAATGTATATCCAACCGAATATCCGCTTGCGGCGAAGGATATGTACATGTATGAGCATATTCCAGAGCTGATCAAGTCGGGCATTACTTCATTCAAGCTAGAGGGACGGATGCGGGATTTGGAGTTCCTGAAGATGATCGTCAACAGCTACGGCGATGCAATTGATCGCTACATTGCGGATCCGCTCGGCTATGATCGGAAGGAGAACAGCGACACGCTGTATCAGAACCGCAAGCGGGACTTCTCGACGGCCTATGCGTTCGGCAAGCCAGGGCTTGATTATATCAACACGCGTTATGAGGGAACCGGGAAATTTTATAGCACAGGTAAAGTGTTCAGTACGCCTACAGCAGAACGTGAAGTGAAACCAGAACGGTTAGAGCAGGTGCAAGACACTTTAGCAGGCATTCGTCAGCCAGAGAAGATGGGACAACCTCAATTATCCGTTCACGTTAACAATGTGGAACAGGCGAAGACGGTGCTCGAAGCGGGTGCAGACATTGTCTATTTGACAGGAGACGTATTCCAGCCAGATATGCCATTCACATGCCATGATATTGAGATGCTGGTTGAGATGAAGGGCTCTTCGCAAATCATTCTTGGTATGCCGCGCATGATGAATGAACTGCACATGGAGCAATACAATCACTTCCTGCGGGGCGGGCAATATGGGCTTGATGGTTTGCTCGTCAGCAATATTGGGGCTATGCATAAGTTCCGTGATATGGGTCTGCCGATGATTGGCGAATTCAATCTAAACGTATATAATCATATGTCGGCGAAGCTGTACCATGAACACTTCGGTTTGGAGCGCGTACATGCGTCTCTAGAGCTTCCGCTGAACGACCTAGCGAATCTGCTGCAAGAGACAGAGCAGGTGCCGGTCGAGATGATCGTTCACGGCTCGCCAATCGCCATGTATCTGGAATTGGATCTGTATGAAAATACAGTCGCGATAGAGCCGATCATGCAGGAGGACAACAAGTACGTCGACAATCAGCACCTAGTGCTGATGACAGACAAGGGCGAGAATCCGGTGTACCGCGATTGGAGCGGACGCAACCACTTGGCATTGGCCAAGGAACTGTGTTACTTGCCGTTCTTGAAGGAGCTGCATGAAGCGGGCGTGAACCACTTCCGTATCGAGGGCAAGTCGTACACAACTGAGCAGCTGCGCAGCATCGTAGGCACGTACCGTACAGCGCTGCAGGACTTGTCGCTCTGTGGTGAATTGTATGCCGGCATGAAGCCGGAATATGCAGGCTACACACTAGGGTCGCTGCAATTCGGCGAAGCGCTGTCGATTGATTTGCAGCCAGTTCATGCTTAGTTTGCATTCTTAATAGATCTATAGCGGTGGGCTTAGGTTTCTTATTTTGCTATTACGGTGTCCTAAATAGTTTTTCTATATCGGTTCTGTACCTGTGGTAGAAAATGCGCTTCTTCTCTTTCCTAATCTCGGATGAACGAATGAGTTGGAAGTACGCATGACATCATGAATAGAGATAAAGTAATGATGGATAAATAAGAGAATAAAGGCAGTAATGGAGTAGAGAGAACAAGAAGCGGCAGGGCTTGACTTGAATGGCCAAGTTACAGCCTGTCGTTTCTTCAGTTCAAGATGAGAAAGGGTGGCTACGACGTGAGCAAGGAGCAAACAACGTATATCGGACCTGAGGGTGTTATAGAGAAGCGGAAGCAATATTTCTTCCCGTGCACGCATCATTTCTATCGCAATCCACCGCAAATTGTACGCGGCTCGATGCAGTATTTGTACGACGAGAAGGGCACACAATATACTGATTTCTTCGCAGGGGTATCAGTCGTGGCGAGCGGCCACTGCAATCCAGCCATTACGGGAGCAACGATCAAGCAGTTGGAGACGCTGCAGCATACGACAACGATTTACTTGACGCAGCCGATGGTCGATTTGGCGGAGCGGCTCGCGAACGGCATCCTGCCGGGTGATCTGAAGCGTACCTTCTTCTGCAACAGCGGCTCAGAAGCGAATGAAGGTGCGATGCTGCTTGCCAGACTGCATACGAAGCGCCGCAATTTCATTGCGCTGGAGTATGGCCTGCATGGGCGCACATTCCTGACGATGGGCGTAACGGGCATCCCGATGTGGCGTGCAGATGATTATTTGGACAGCGGAGTGACCTTCATCCCCCGTCCATATGATCCAGAGACAGACGATGAGACGGCGGCACGCCGCTCGATTGAGGCGCTGAAGCAGGTGCTGGAGGAGAAGGGAGATACATTTGCAGCGATGCTCGTGGAACCGATTCAAGGCAACGGAGGCATGATTGCGCCGCCAGATTGGTATTTCCGCGAGGTGAAGGCGCTTCTTGAGGAGCATGGCGTATTGATGATAGCCGACGAGATCCAAACTGGCTTCGGTCGTACAGGCCGCATATTTGCCATGGAGCATTACGGCGTTGTGCCGGATATTATTTCGATGGCAAAAGCACTAGGCAACGGTGTGCCAATCGGTGCATTTGCGACAACAGATGAGATCGCGGCAAGCTTCAACCGTGCGTCGGCATCGACATTTGGCGGCAACCCTGTATCTTCGGTTACGGCACTGGCTGTGCTCGATTATATTGAGCAGGAAGACTTGGTAGGCCGTGCAGAACGGCTCGGGAATCAGTTGAAGTCAGGCTTGCAGGCACTGCAGGTGAAGCATGCGATACTCGTCGATGTGCGCGGCAAGGGCATGATGCTTGGTGCGGAGCTGCACGGTATAGACGAACAAGATAGCGCAGCACTGACGGATCGCGTATTGGAAGCGATGAAGGATCGCGGCTATATTATTGGGAAGAACGGCATTGGCCGCAACGTGCTAGCCTTCCAGCCGCCGCTCGTGATGAGCGAGCAGGATATTGAGGGGATGCTGAAGGAACTGGACGCAGTATTGGCGGAGGTGGTTCAATAGGCTTCTTCGCCTCGATTCGGAAACGTCCATTTGACTCTGTTGAATAGAGAGCTCCTAGCAGGGCAACATGATCGCATCTAGCAGGTTGGAATTGTGCCTGTTAAGGACAATAGATATAGATATTTGAACACTCATGGGGTGTATGTAAGCTATGGTTATTATTCAAAAGGTTATTCGCAAAACGCGCATGTTCGGAGAACTGGTTATGTTCTCCCATACGCTGTTCTCACTGCCGTTCGCCATCATCTCGATGGTATGGGCAGCAGGAGGGGTTCCCTCCTTCCATGTCATGCTCTGGTCGCTCATCGCGCTCGTAGCAGCCCGTAATGGAGCGAATGCGTTCAATCGCTTGGCCGATTTGCCTTTCGATGCAGCGAATCCGCGCACGGCGCATAGGCATATGCCGCAGAAGCTGCTGCATGGGCGTGAAGTGACGCTGTTCGTCATCATCAACTTTGCGATCTTTATCGCAGCGGCAGGGATGCTGAACTCTCTCTGCCTATGGCTGTCGCCTGTGGCGATTGTACTTATCTGCTCGTACTCGTTTACGAAGCGGTTCACCTGGCTGTGCCACCTGTACTTGGGCTTTACGATTGCATCAGCTCCTATTGGTGCTTGGTTCGCCGTGACTGGGAAGTTCGCCGTGACGCCGTTTATATTGGGCACAATCGTCATGCTGTGGATTGCGGGATTCGATATCATCTATGCGACGCAGGATATTGAGTTCGACCGCAAGACCGGATTATGGTCGGTGCCGAGCATATTTGGCTATGAAGATTCGCTCTTCATCGCGCGTTCATTGCATACGATCATGGTTGTGCTGCTGCTCGTACTGTTCGTCATTCGGGGTCTAGGCACCGTTTACTTAATCGGCATCGGTATCGCGGTCATATTGTTGATGCTGGAGCACAACATCATCAAGCCATCCAGCCGCAAACGGATGAATGTCGCGTCGTACAACTTGAATCAAGTCATCAGTATGACCATTCTGTTCTGTACGATGGCTGACTTTTTCTTAAAATAGGAATTATAGGATATAAAAACAGGAGATTGTCTCAATGACCTTACTCCTGTTTTTTATTTAGGTCACGGTTTAAATTGTATAGAACAGAAAAAACTCCTCTAGAATTTAGTATGAAATGCTGAACGCTAGGGGAGTTTTTTTATAGGCTCCATTTATGAAGCGTCAAACATCCTTAGTGATGCTACATAAATTAGACGAATACAGATTTGAAATATTTCTTTATTGAGTTTGATCATATTCGGCACACGTTTGTTATAATAGTTGCAATAAATAGTAAATATTTGGAACGTGCGGACATCGAGATAATATGAGTAGTTACGGACACGTTTCTTGTAAAAGGGGCGTTAGAAAATGAAGATGAAAGAAGTCGCACTCTCCGTTATTATCTATGCTTTTCTAGGATATTTATGGGTGCTTTTTTCGGAGCGAATGGTCAGCATTGCAAATGCAATGGGCAATATGCTCATTGGTGGTTTGCTCCTATCTGTTGGGACGTTGTTATTCTTCGCTATTGTTAATCGAATTGCACCTTTCCACAATTATAAGCTCACCCACCCTACGAGATTAGTCGGGGCTGCATCTTTTCTAATCGTCGTATTAAGTATTGTATAGATATTCTGCCACCCCACCAGATCTAATCCAAATCTTATACAAGCAATAAGAACCCGCCCCTTTATCTTATGAGGCGGGTTTGTTGACTTTTATGTTGGAATCAACGGATACTTATTTCAAAGGATCCCGATGCTTACTTTACACCTTTCATGTAGCCCTGAATCTTAGGAGATAGCAAATAAAGCACCAGACTCAGTACGAGGGCCACCCCACCAATAACTCCGAAGTATAGCATCTCAGTCTCGGGCGTATAGAACTTCACAATCTGTGCGTTAATGGCTTGAGCAGCGGCGTTGGACAGGAACCATAAGCTCATGGTCTGAGCCGAGAAGGCCGCAGGTGCAAGCTTCGTGGTAGCCGAGAGGCCAACTGGCGACAAGCACAACTCTCCGAGTACAACGACGAAGTAGCTGAGGACGAGCCACAATGGGTTAACGAGCGAACCAGCACCGCCAAAGTAAGCCGGCAGCAAAATGATCAAGAAGGACAGACCAGCAAACAGCAATCCCAGAGAGAACTTCTGCGGTACAGTCGGTTGGCGATTGCCGAGCTTAACCCACAGCCACGCAAATACAGGTGCGAATAGGATGATGAATAGTGGATTCAACGATTGAAACCAAGCCGGTGAAAGATGAATACCCGCGAAGTCCAATTGGGTACGCTTGTCCGCGTAGTTAGCCAGAATCGTAGATCCTTGCTCCTGAATGGCCCAGAACATAATCGCAGCAATAAACAAAGGAATGTACGCAATGATTCGGGAACGCTCAACGGGCGTTGTTTTTGGACTGCGGTACATCACGACAAAATACAAGGTTGGAATCAGTATTCCCAACACGCCAACAAGCTTGATAAAGGTGTCAAACGTAAGTGCGCCTAATAGTATCGCAATCGTAATTAAAGCAGCGAGAACAACAATGCTTACACCAAGAATGGTAAATACCTTTTTCTTCTCGGCAGGTGACAGCGGGTTAACGACGACTGTACCGGCAATACCCAAATTTTTAGGA
This sequence comes from Paenibacillus sp. NAIST15-1, assembly GCF_001894745.1. Lineage (GTDB taxonomy): Bacteria > Bacillota > Bacilli > Paenibacillales > Paenibacillaceae > Paenibacillus_B > Paenibacillus_B suaedae. Next base: position 255,154 of record NZ_BBYF01000004.1, on the reverse strand, counting down.
CGAGTTACTACGAAAACAATTAGACCTAGCAGCATCCCGACAGCGGCAAGACCGAAGCCAAGGTGGAAATTATTCATCCCAACTGTTCCTACAACCAGAGGAGCGAGGAAGCTTCCTAGGTTAATCCCCATATAAAAAATACTGAAGCCCGCATCTCGGCGATTATCCTCTTCCTTATAAATATCCCCCACTAAACTGGATACATTGGGTTTCAACAGTCCTGTACCTAATACAATCAAGATCATAGATACAAAGAAAAGCGCGGTATTTCCCGGTATGGCTAGCACGATATGCCCGCACATAATCAAGACTCCACCATAAAAAACCGCTTTCGACGTACCGAATATTCGGTCAGCCAACCAACCTCCAATGATTCCTGACATATATACGAGTGATCCATAAATGGACATGATGGCAAGCGCGATGTCTTCCGGCAACCCAAGTCCGCCCTGCGTCACCTCATAATACATAAAGAATACAAGGATAGCCCTCATCCCATAGTAAGAAAATCGCTCCCAGAACTCAGTGAAAAAGAGGGTGAAAAGGCCCTTAGGATGTCCAAAAAACCCTTGTTGTGGGACACTTTCTATTATCTTCTTCTTATCATAATTGGGCATAACAACTCTCCTTTGATGTCGATATCCTGCTGCAGCGAATTGTATAATAATGAGTGTAAATTAATTATAATACTTGTTGTGGTTTTACAGCAACCATCCACAGATAGCAATATAAGTAAAAATAAATATGCTTCTTCCAATATTACTATTCCACATGACTGAGGTATTCATCACTCTTTTTTCGGTGCTGTTAATTGGGTGTTTTTGGAGGGTAGCTGGGATACGCTTCAGAGCAGAGAGAAGCAAGTGTATGTAAGTGGGGGTGGGATGAATATCCTGGAGTATGGGGGAAACGGATACTCAGAGAAATCGTGGAACAGGTGAGCAGGACGGTTAAGCACTTCATATTCTCAAATGCTGTGGCCATTTGCTCCGAATTGAAGAGCCATATAAAACAAGAAACCCGCCTCCTTAACAATAGGGGCAGGTTTCCTGTTATTTCGTACTTGAATCACCGGACACTTCTTCTTGCTCCATTGCATATTCAAAATCATCGATATCGTAAATGGGAATCGGGATTTCGTTCGTAATCAGGCGGTCTACATATTCGAACTGATCAGTAAGTAAGGGAGCCTGCTCACGTATAGCGGTAAGGATAAGTTCCGTTTCGACGGGGTCAAATGTCTCGCCATAGCGGGCGTTATCCATCGCATTGACGACAATGCAGGATACGTTGCCCTGCAAAATAAGCGGTGGACTGTGGCGCCAAGGGGCTGTCAGTGCACGTTCGATCTTCTTCTTGTTCAGCTCGCTCTCGAAGTAGGAGATGAGCTCCTCAATTTGCTGCTTGGCATATACGTCTTCCTCGGGATCAGGCATGACCTGGTCACCTTCCAGACGCATTTCGTACAGCTCGAGTATCGTCGTGTATGGAATTATATATTCGACTGGACGCGTCGGCACAGACAGTTGACCATAGACCGCCAGCATGACTGCTTCTATTACGAATTGGCGAGGCTTCATCGTCGTACCTCAACCTCCTTCATCTATGGTGTAAGTGACAGACAAGCAGCCTGTACATATTTATAATACCACCTTGCCCTAACGCACAAAAGAGTAAACGGTACAATTTGTAAACAATTGATACTAAAAAAATAGCCAAACCCTTATTTGAACAAGGATTCGGCCATTTAACGTGAGGCAAACTTTTCAGCACCGAGAAGGTTGCAGGAACCCGAAGCGTACGCTTTCGAAGCGAGTTTTGCTCTGCAAAACTTTTAGGGAGGAGCGCAGTGTAGTCGAAACTACATGAGCACCGGACTTCAAGGGTGAGTGCAAGATTCGACGCCGAATTACTCCTCTGATATTGCTTCGTGATCAAAAGTTTACTAGTAGGTGCGGGCTTCGAAATAATGCCACAGTGCCTTCAAATCCCGGTGGGCAGGATAAGAAGACAGCTGCTCCGTTATATTCCAAGCCTGCTTCATGAACTCATGACTCATTTGAAGTGCTTCATCCAATGTACCACTGCGATGAATAAGCGCAATGGCTTCATCGAATGCATCATCTGGTGAATCTGCCTTCAACTCATGTATCTTCGCTGCGATCGATGCGTCACGCATGGCCAGAATGACCGGCAGCGTTGCATGTCCGTTTCGCAGATCGACCCCAGCAGGCTTGCCGAGTGATTCCGAAGATTGGGTGAAGTCGAGAATGTCATCCCGTACTTGGAACGCCATCCCGAGCTGATCGCCGAATGCGTACAACTGATCGATTACGTGTTCATCAGCGCCTGCTGCCTTCGCACCTAGCTGCAGGCAAGTTGCCATCAAGAGCGCCGTCTTGTTGCGCGTCTTCTCCCAATACGCATCAAGCGACAGGTCGAAGTTGTATTTCAACTCCATCTGCTGATATTCACCCAGACACAGCTGCGTCGTTGTAATCGACGCCAGATCATGTGCGTAAGGCTCATGATCCTTGCCGCTAGCTGTTAGCAATTCGATGACACGGCACATAATGTAGTTGCCAATGTGAACTGCGTCATAGATGCCTGTCTTGCAGTGCAGCGCTGGCTGGCCTCGGCGCGTATCAGACTGATCCAGAATGTCGTCGTGAATAAGTGACGCTACATGAATAAGCTCGGCAGCAGAGGCTAGTCGGTAGACATCTTCGGATTCCACGTCTGTGCCGAAGCGGCTGCCTACGATTGTCATCATAGGTCTAAGACGCTTGCCTCCTGCACGGATGAGATCCAACACGCTCTTCGCGACAATGGATCGGGAGGGGACATCCGGATCGTGCAGAATAACGCGTTCCAAATCCCGATTAATTCGCCGTAGGGAGATGTTCAGCTGATCGCTCAGCGTACCGTTAAATGATGCCATAGGAAGCCACCTGCTTATAATGAGTGGACACGAAACGGCCCATTCGTTGATGAAGCATCATATCCGAGGCAGTGCCCTCGACACGGCGAATCTGGATGCGCTTGTTCGTCGTTGCCAAGTCTATAATGAGCTGTGTCATTCCATGGCGAACGGCGAATTGATAGTATAGGCTGAGCAGGAAATCACCGTCCAACACAGCCTTGCCCGCGAGCTGTTCATCCTGCGGGACATGTTGATGTGTACGCAGTGCCTGACGAAGCAGCCAGTAGCAGCCGAGCAGCACTTGACGTTCCTGCTGCTGCATATCGTACGCATTCAGCATGCGAGCCATGTCGAGCAGCAGATGTTCATCCGTTCCAGCCGCCAATTGAATGCCGGTGATCGGCGGGAGATGCTGTGCCAGAAGGTCACTTGTTTGATTCAATAGTTGCCGATTCATGGGAACCCCCCGCTTCCCTCAGAAATAAGGAAAGTAATGTGACACGAAGTACACATTACTTTTCCAGTACACCATACCATCTATTCTTGTTGAGCAATTAATCCGTATACAGGTACCAGCGCTTCACGAACGGAATCTTCTTCCAAATGCGCTTCAGGCGTGGATACAGGTAGTAGTCCAGACCGAACGTGCTGCCGGAACCGCCGATAAGCGCGATGCCGCCGAAGAAGTACCAGAACATTTCATAAGGAGCCATACCGGACGTGTAGATCATGACGCCCATCGCAACAGTTCCGATCGATGCGATCGCTGTGAACAAGCCCAAGATCAACATAATACCGAAGATAACCTCAGCTGCAACCATGCAGCCTTGGAAGATGTAAGCCATTGCTGTATAGCCGCCATCGTTTGTATAGAACATCAAATCCATCGACCAATCGACAATGCCCTTGACGAAATCAGGCACTGGAATCGCCTTGATAGCCGTACTTGCACCTTCAACAGCGGATGCTGCTGTTTGTGCGTCAACCGTTGTATGAACTGCATCAACCGCTTGAGAAGCTGCAGTCACACCATCCATCGCCTTAGGCGGGATGAGGAACATCTGTGAAGGATCCTTCAGCAATTTCGATGCCTTCTCCCAACCTTGGGATAACCACATGAAACCGATATAGATCCGAAGCGGAACAAGCCAGAAATTCGGGGAACGCTTAGCAAAATGTCCACCGACGAAGCTGCGGCGATTCTTCACATGGAAGAATTCGTGCATCATGTAAGACCAGATCTTATGGAAGCCAAGTACTTGCAAGAAGTACACAATATTAATCATATGCTTGAAGAACATGGCCATGAAGCCAGTGAAGTGGAACATTTTCTTCGGCGTGCCGATAGCGGCTACCCCGTAGCGTCCACCGATACATACCATCGTACCGTGGAAGGTTGGCTTATACGACTTATGTGTGCCATTCTTCAAGTCAGCCACGATATTATGTGCGATAAGACCAGCAGAGTGCTCGGCGTTCTCAACCATTTGCGGTACAGGACGCTCTTCGCCTTCCGGAATATAGAAGATGTTGTCGCCGACAACATACACATTTTTGTGATCAACGGACTGCAATTTGTCATTTGTCAAAATGCGCTTGCGTCCTTGCTGCTGAACATCGAGGTTGCCTACAAGGTCAGAACCTTCGACACCAGCAGTCCAGATAACCGTGCTCGATTTAATTTCATTATCGCCAAGGACAACGGAATTCGGCGTAACGCCGGAAATCTTCGCACCTGTGATAATTTCAACTTTCATTTTGCGGAGATACTTGTCCGCTTTGTCAATGAGCTTCTGCGGCAGGATTGGCAGGATTTTCGGAGCCATATCTGCTACGACGAGGCGAACCTCAGATTCGTCCACATGGAACTCATGGCACAGCTCTTCGCGATATTCCGCCAATTCGCCGACCATTTCGACACCAGTGAAGCCGGCGCCAACAACGACGAATGTGAGCATTTGCTTGCGCAGCTCTGGATCTGAAATCTTCGTCCCGTCCATGAACATTTGACGAATTTGTTGCTTCAGTTTAACTGCATCCTCGAACGACCAGAGGGAGAAGGAATTCTCTTCTGCACCCTCGATACCGAAGAAGGATGGCTTACAACCTGTACCGATAACAAGATGGTCGTAATTGTAGGATTTCTTTCTGCCATGCAGCTTCTGTCCGTTGAAATCAATGTTCTCGATCTCATCCAGCACAACGTCTACTTTCAGACCTGCAAAGATTTGCTTCAGGTCCATTTTGATTGCTTCTTCTTCGACGCGGCATGCTGCAACCTCGTGCAGCTCCGTCATCATCGTATGGAAAGGTTTACGGTCGATGAGCGTAATGCGAATGTCTTTGTCTTTCTTCAGACGCTTCGCCAGCTTTTTCGCTGTCAGTACGCCACCATAACCGCCGCCCAATACAACGATCTCTTTCATGGTTTCACCCCGTTGTAATGCTTATTTGTCAATATTTAAAAATTGAACTATCTAATGCGAACAAGGGAGCTCCGCGAATAAAAAAGCGATATATGGCTCTCAAGCATTCATACGCTGCTCGTGCCCATTTTGCTTTCCTACTGCGGAGCTTCCGTGTTATCTCTATGTGATCAAGGAAGGAGTAGACTTATCTTACTTCGCGTTAGCCAGTGCTTCTTGAGCAAGTTTCACGAAGCTGCCAACGTGGATGGATACGCCGGATACAGCGTCTGTTTTACCTTCGTTGTTTACAGCGATCGCAGCTGGATCTTGCTTAGCGATAAGTTCTTGCTCCATTTTTTCAGCTTGCTCGTGCCATTCAGAAGAAGCACCGCCAGCTTTCATACCGTATTTGCCGTCTTGAGATTGCTTTTTCTTGGAATCTCCGCCGTCTTTATGAACGCCATCCCAGTTTACAGCTGTGATTTTGCCGTCTTTAACTGTGATGTCCATTGTTTCTTTCCAACCGGATTTCTCATCGAAATCAGGAGATTCTGCATGGAAGTCGCCGTCTTTCAATGTTACTTGAGCAGCGTCTTTATTCGCTTCTGTTGATGTGTTTGTTTCAGGTTGTTTTGCAGCTTCTTCTTTCTTATCTCCACAACCAGCCAACATACCTACTACCAATACTGCGGATAGTAACAGTACAAGTTTCTTTTTCATAAAGAGTCCCCACCTTTTCTTTAGTTCAAAATTACTTTGTGAAAATTATAACTAACCGATTTACAATGTCATTTTAACATTAACTCCCTCTATTTAATGTGATATATGTCACACATAAAGGGTAAATCTTTAACTAAACCAAACTTTTTCCACGACTGTTTATTAGCTGCGCATTGACGATGCGGCTATGTATGACAATATATTCCCTCCATATCGCTCACAATATACGAGAGGGGCATCGGTAACGTTCATCCATCCATGTAAAATAATAGCTTCCACTTAATATAAGGGATAATTGCATCGCTGTTCAGTGATATTTTTCTATTGGCATGAACGATATGCATATGGTAAAGTTATGGCTTGCGCCTGAGCGCCGCGGTTCGTAACCATCCCGCGTAATCAAAACTAGGGAGGAATTTTATTATATGTTCAACTTTACTTGGGGCATTCTGTTCGTCCTTGCGAACTTTGCCTTCTTCTTGATTTGCTACCGGGCATTTGGCAAGTCGGGACTATATGCTTGGATTGGTGTAATGACGGTCATCGCCAATATCCAAGTTGGCAAGACGATTGAGATGTTCGGCATTGTCATGACGCTTGGCAACACGGCGAATGCAACGCTGTTCTTGACAACGGATCTATTGAATGAAAAGTTCGGCCGTAAGGAAGCGAAGCGCGCAGTGTGGTTCGGGTTCTTCACGTTGATTATGACGACGATTATTATGCAGATGGCTCTTCGCTTTACGCCTGAGGCTTCTGATATGGCGCGTACGGCACAAGCATCGCTGTCGAATATTTTTGATTTGATGCCGCGCCTTGTCGTAGCAAGCTTGACCGCGTATTTCGTCAGTCAGTTCTTAGATGTGAAGCTCTTTAGTTGGGTGAAGGAACGATACCCGAAGGCAGGCCAATTGTGGATTCGAAGCAATGGTAGTACAGGAATTAGCCAAATGGCGGATTCGCTCGTATTTTGTACGATTGCGTTTGCTGGCATGGTGCCTTGGGATGTATGGTTCCAAATCTTTATTACTACTTATGTCATTAAGCTCATCATCTCGGTGTTGTCGACACCAGTTCTATATTGGGCTAGAAGCTTCCCTGTTCGTGAAGATGTAGAAGGGCAGCAAGCGAAGTAGGGAGCGCCAATGGTTGACTTGGTAAAGCGGTTCTAGCTTTCTTAATAAATGAAGACCCCGATACCGATATGAAGTTCTCCCTGTCAAGTGATGGGAGCCTATCACGGTGTTGGGGTCTTTGTATAGGGAGTTTGTCCGAGCGGTTCGCTCCCTGAGGGATTTTCTATGATCATGATTCAGCCGGCAGTTCCGCATGTATCGTCACGGAACCATTCCCGCTTGTTGCCCACACGCGTCCGCCTGCCCGTTCCACGATGTCGCGCACGATCGAAAGCCCAATGCCCGCACCACCGTACGTGCGCGAGCGTGAAGGATCAACTCGGTAAAATCGTTCGAACAAAAGCGTCAGATGCTCGGGTGCAATCTCCGCTCCAGTATTCGTAACCTCCACGCGGAGCATTTTAGCGTTTGCTTGCATCGATAAACGAACCGAATGACCATTCGGCGTATAGCGCATCGCGTTGTCGAACAGATTCTCAAATACGCGTAGGGCGTGAACTTTGTCGATCATGACGCAGACCGGGGAGGAAGGTACATCCTCTTGAAAAACAATTGCTTTTTCCTCCCATTTCGGCATATACCTTGAAGCGGCTTCTTGGGCAACGGATCGGAGATCGACCGGATTTGAGGGAATGGCCGCTTTCAAATCGCTCTCCGCCACAGCCAGGCGGTGAATGTCCTCCACCAGATAAACGAGCCGCTCTACCTCGTGGTAACATTTATCGAGCGTTTCGGGCTTTGCGGAGAGGACGCCGTCTTTCATCGCTTCCATATAGCCCCGTACCGTAGATAGCGGATTTCTGAGCTCGTGGGCTACGTCCGCCACAAGGCTTCTTCGAAGCTGTTCGATCCTCTCAAGTTCCTTGCCCATTTGGTTGAATGAACGAGCCAAATCGCCGATTTCGTCGTTCGATCGAATCTCTGCCCTCACGGTATAATCTCCGCTCGCGACTCGTTCAGTCAGCTTCCGCATCCCGGATAAGGGGCGGACGATCGAACGGGTGAACAGCCAGTTAATCCCAATGGAGAGGGGGATGATGGCTAGACTGGTATATAGAAGATAACGCCCCGTGGCCGATTGGAACATGAGGAAATTTTGGTACACCATCAAGCGGTTTTCTTCTATCAGTTGAAGCGTGTACTGACTAAATCCAATGCTGATTCCGGCTACCAGCAAAATTAAGACTAGCGCGTTAATCGCCAGGAGCTTGTAAATGAGTTTGATTTTCACCGTTTACCCTTCCTTTAACCGGTAGCCGATGCTCCGGACGGTTTCAATGAGATCGAATCCGGGATCAGTATCACGGATCTTTTGCCGGATATTTCCGATATGCACATCCACGATGCGGTCGACAACATCTTTATCGCCCAGCGGATACAGCACGTTCAGCAAATGCTCGCGGGTACAGACTTTCCCTTGCATTTTGAGCAAGGTGATGACAATTTGAGCTTCCTGGTACGTGAATTGCAGGGGTGCTTTCTTCCAATAAAACCGATGGCTTTCGGATTCGTATAACAAATTCGCGTTATTGTTCAAAATGAGCCCCGAAGCTTTCCGCTCCGACGTACGCATCCGGCGTAGAATTGCCTGCATCCGGGCGACGAGTTCTCGCGGGCTGAACGGTTTGCACAAGTAATCGTCGGCTCCACGTTCCAAACCCCGGATTTTGTCCTCTTCCTCGATTTTAGCCGTAAGCATGACGATAGGCGCACTGCTGATTTTGCGTATTTCCCAGCATGCCGTAGTACCGTCCATGAAAGGCATCATAATATCCAGAATGATGAAAGATGGAGCCTCAGTTTTCACCAGTTCAACAGCTCGCTGCCCATCGCTCGCGGCAAGCACTCGGCAGTTCAGTGCCCCAAAGTATTCCTGCAAAAACGAGACGAGCGAAGCATCATCGTCCGCAATCAGAATAGGACCTTCAAGCTGCAGCTTATCCATCGGAACGTTCACCTCCACGGCTATCATTTTATCAGACATGATGCTTTCATGTTCTTTATATGATCTTTACAATTCTCCGTTACATTGGTCAAGAGCCCCATCTTACGTTGGCTCAAAACTTTTCCAGTGAGGCGATGAGTGAATGATGGTAAACAAAATGATAAAACCTGTACTTTTTGCCGGAATGGTACTTTCCGTTATTCAACCGGCGATTATTTTGGCTGCTGATAACAATTTGGCTTCGATCTCGGCTGCGGGAAACAACACCGCTGCGGCAATCCGCCCCTTTGACGGCGAGATTATCAATAACTCATTGGCCGTAAGTCTCGACGAGCAAACTGCGGTTGTCTCGGATAGTCGTCAGCCATGGATTCGAGTCTATGATCTTGCCAAAGGAACTTTGCGTAAGGAGATCCGCGGCTTTGTCACACCAAGAAACATTATGTTCATTAACGGCGGTACGCAGTTTGTCGTTTCGGATAGCACACTGGGCACCCTGCGATTTTACAACACGGAAGACTTGGCATTGAAGGATGAGGTTGCAGTAGGTCAAGGCGCATTTGGAACTGATGTCACCGCGGACGGAAATACCATGTATGTCAACAATGAAGCCAAAAGTACAGTAACGGTTGTAGATCTCGGGCAGCATAAGACGACCGCTGTCATTCCGGGATTCTCCCAACCTCGTCAAGGGATAAAAGTATCTCCCGACGGTCGTTATGTGTTTGTTACTAACTTCAAGGGAGACAAGGTATCGGTTGTGGATGTCAAAACCAATGCAATCATACATGAGATCTCCGGATTCTCGAAGATTCGAGCGATTTCAATATCCGCCGATGGCTCTACCATGTATGCGGCAAACAGCGGGCGTAATAGTATTGCCATAGTGGACATCTCGCAAGGCAAAATCATTGGCGAGGTAAAGGTTGGGCGCGATCCTTACGGCGCATCCCTTTCTCCTGATGGAAAGATCCTTTTTGCCAGCAACAAGCTGGATAACTCCATTAATATAATCAGCACCTCCGATAACAGCATCATCGGGAGTATAAAAGGATTTTTAGAGCCCCGGCAAGCGATCAGCTTCAGCAAGGATGGAAACTTTGCTTATGTCCTTAATCGCGATCTCTCCATTTCTCGAGTGGATGTGAAGGCTGGTATGATTCTTGATACTGTAAGCGATAAAGATGATATTTATTATGATGTCAAGGTCAATGTTAAAGGCAATCCGATTCAAAGTGAAGAGTATCCTTATTATAAATCCAAAGCCGACATCATTTATGTTCCTGTACGTTTCGTTTCAGAGGCTTTGGGTGCAACAGTGGAATGGAATAATGATTTTCAAACCATTCAAATCAACTACAACGGCACAATCAATTCAGTTAACGTGGGAGGTAAAACCGCATTGGCTGGTGATCAACAGATCCAACTCGATGATCCGGTTGAAAAAAACGGGGAACGCACCTTTGTTCCGTTAAGCTTTATTTCGAAAGTCATGGGAGCCAGCGTAAAGTGGGATAATCCAAGCAGAACAGTAAATATTACGCCGGTTTAAGTAATGATATAAAACGCTGCCTAGTCAATTGGTAGCCCTTGCATGAGCTTTGATTCTCTACGCCAAGAAATCAATGAGGTAATTATTTTGAGTTAAAATGGAAGATTGCCCCTTGTTTCACATGGAACTTTTTTCGACAGGAATCTAGTGAATATGAGCAATCTGCTGTCATAAAGCATACGAATAACGAAGTTGATGGGAGATATGAGCATTGCCCCAATGATCAGCGGACACTTTGCAATTTCTGTTTGTCACTGGACTTTCTGATGGATGAGGACTATAATTACCCGTGTAATAGGTAGCTTCGATAACTGCATATGCACGCTAGGGGTGCTGGAATTTGGCCGGCTGAGATTGTATCCCATTAAGATACCGACCCTTACACCTGATCTGGGTAATGCCAGCGTAGGAAAGACGTTGAACCGCGTCATTATTGTTATAATTAGGTTGCTTGCTTATTCGTCATGCTCTGCATGAATGTGCGCTGCTTTGGGCAGAATGGACATGATTGCAGTACGGATGAACGAATGCCGGATGACCTTATTGACGTGATTCATCGTATGATGCACATTCGCATATACGCGTAGAACGGCACACAAAGCGTCCCAGAGGGGGCGCTTTTTTTTGTGGATCTGAATCGTGTTGCAGGACGGCGGGACGGGAACTTGCTCATCCACACATATACGATCGAGCGGATCGTCCAACTGGTGAACGCGGCAGGCGTTATCGAAGCACTTTCTAATTTCATGATCGGCTCTCCACTAGTGAGGGAAGGAAGAAAAGGGGGATTCATCATATGCAACGGACACGCTTTACACGAGGGTTGATGCTGGCGCTCGTTATCATGATGACATTTGCGCTCGCTGCTTGCGGCGGCAAGGGTCAAGAAGCAGGACAAGGGAGTCAGGCAGAGGGGAACACGACTCAGGAGCAAGGAACGGATAAGTCGAAGGAGAAACGCGACATTAAGCTTGTGCTTGATTGGACGCCGAATACGAACCATACTGGCTTGTATGTCGCTAAGGAGAAGGGCTACTATGAGGAAGAAGGTCTGAATGTTGAGATATTGCAGCCGAGTACTGGCGCATCAGAGGCGATGATCGCATCGGGAGAAGCGCAATTCGGTGTTAGTGTTCAGGAAAGTATTACGATGGCTCGACAACAAAATGTTCCGATCGTGTCGATTGGTGCGATCATTCAGCATAATACATCAGGCTTTGCCGCGCCGAAGGACAAGAACATCAAGTCACCTAAGGACTTTGAAGGCAAAACGTATGGCGGCTGGGGCTCTCCGGTTGAGGAGATGATTATCCGCACGATTATGGAAAAGGACGGCGGCGACTACAGCAAGCTGAAGAGCGTCAACATGGGCAATGCCGATTACTTTACAGCCGTGAAGAAGGATATTGATTTCGCGTGGATCTTCTACGCTTGGACAGGTATCGAAGCAGAGCTTCGCGGTGAGCCGATTGATATGCTGTACGTCAATCAATATGCGAAGGAACTCGATTATTATACGCCGGTTCTTTCGACAAGCGAGAAGCTGATCAAGGAAGATCCTGAATTGATTAAGGCATTCATGCGTGCTACGTCCAAGGGATATCAATATGCGATTGACAATCCAGAAGATGCAGCCAACCTGCTGCTTAAAGCTGTGCCGGATTTGAACAAAGACCTGGTTATCGCAAGCCAGAAATGGCTGAGTCCGAAGTATAAAGACGATGCACCTCGCTGGGGCGAGCAAAAGCGTGACGTATGGGCAAATTACATGAATTGGCTCGTGGAGAACAAATTAATGGATAAGAGCATCGATGTAGACAAGGCGTTTACGAATGACTTCTTGCCAGCTTCATAAGCCTATACGGTTATAGGAATAGGCAATGGGCGCATATGCGCCCTTTTGCTGTATATCGTTACCTGTGTATATCGTTACAGGGTATCGATACGAGATAATCGTCACCAAGACCGTTACAAGTTGATCATTACATGAGGATTGAGAAAGAGGAGGAGAAGCAAGATGGCGAACAGTTTAGTAAGTATTCAGATCGTTCCGAAGACGAAAAATGGGGAAGACGTAATTCCCTATGTAGATCGTGCAATCGAAGTCATTCAAGCATCGGGTGTGAAATATCAGGTAAATCCACTGGAGACAACGATGGAAGGCGAACTTAGTGAACTCTTCCGTATTATTGAGGATATGAACAAGGCCATGATTGAGATGGGAAGCATCAATGTATTGTCGCAAGTGAAGATTGTGTATAAGCCTTCCGGCATTACGATGGATGAATTGACGGTGAAGTACCGGCCATGAGTGGACGTCGAATCGCGAAGATCGGTCCTCCGATCATTGCATTTATTCTATTCCTCGCCATATGGCAGGCAGGAGTAATGGTGTCAGGCATTGAGAAGTGGATGCTGCCCAGTCCGCTCGATATTGTACAAGAGGCCGTGAGCAATGGGGGCGGACTGCTTATGCATACATGGGCTTCCGTTCAATTGACGCTCATTGGCTTCTGTGTAGGCACCGCTGTCGGCCTGCTGCTGGCTTGTTCGCTTCATCCGATGCCGTGGCTGAAGCGGGCGATCTATCCGCTTGTCATAGTCAGTCAGAATATCCCGACAATTGCGCTGCTTCCGCTGCTCATGATCTGGTTCGGCTTCGGTCTCATGCCGAAGATTGTCACCATTACGCTGGTATGCTTCTTCCCCGTATGCGTGGCTACCCTGGATGGTCTTGCCCAGACAGACCGCACGATGATGAATTATATGCGTATGGCGGGCGCGAGCCGGTCGCAGCTGTTCTGGAAGCTGGAGCTGCCCCATGCACTTCCATCTGTCTTCTCAGGCTTGAAAATAGCAGGGACGTATAGCGTGATGAGTGCGATTATTTCCGAGTGGCTCGGGACGGACAAAGGGATCGGCTACTACATGGTACTGCAAAAAGCAGCCTATCGCACGGATCGCATGTTCGTGGCAATCGCAGTTGTCATTCTATTGAGCTTGGCCATGTTCGGCCTCGTATGTGCATTGGAACGGCTGCTCATTCATTGGCGCCGTGACAATAAGCAGGGGTGAAGGGGGAGCGTTAAAGATGATTACAACAAACGAACAACAGCCAGTTGCCCAGCGAGATGCTGATCATGTGCATCAGCATGAGGCAGTACAGAAGCAGGCCGCTCTTGAGCTGCGTGATGTCAGCATGTCATTTGACGGTCGAGCGGGACGGCTTCATGTGCTCGATCAAGTATCCATTACGGTGCAAGCAGGAGAGTTCGTCTCAATTATTGGCCCATCCGGATCGGGGAAGAGCACACTGTTCCATCTCATTGGCGGTCTGCTTCGTCCATCAGAAGGGGATATTCTCGTCCATGGGCAGAACGTGGTTGGTCAGACAGGCCATATCAGCTATATGCCGCAGCAGCCCGCGTTGTTCCCATGGAGAACGGTGGAGGACAATGTTATCCTCGCTCCAGAAATTGCAGGCAAGCCGAAGAAGGAGGCGCGGGAGCAAGCGCGCCGCTGGCTAAGCAATGTTGGATTGACGGGTTATGAACGCTCGTATCCGCATGAGCTGTCCGGTGGCATGCAGCAGCGTGTCGCCTTCCTACGCGCAATGATGAGCCCCCATGAGCTGATGCTGCTTGATGAGCCGTTCAGTGCACTTGACGCGCTAACACGCAGTGATATGCAGCGCTGGCTCATTGACCTGTGGGAACGCAATCGCCGCTCGGTGCTGTTCATTACACACAGCATTGAGGAAGCGCTGCTGTTGTCAGATACGATATATGTACTATCCAACCGCCCCGCGCAAGTGTTAGAGCGAGTGGCTGTCCCGTTCGCGCGGCCGCGAACGGAAGCGCTGGCTTCTGAGGCCGAGTTCGTCCGCATGAAGCGCGAACTGTCCGATCTGCTGCGTAGTATACAATCTTCATCTCCTATACGCTGAAGCGTGAAGCTGTCTCTTAATAAGAGGCAGCTTTTTTTGGGGAGAATATAGAGATGAGATGCAGCCCTTTCTAATCCCTTATTGTCTATCCATCTCAAATCTTATATGTGTATCCTGCCCGCTGCCTGGAATGACCCGCTGTTCATTTTCTGGTGGAAAAAGTTAGAGGCAAAGATTATAATTAAATCTCGTTAGACATGGATAGCCGCAACTCTGTGCATTGCTGTATAGAGATGACGGTGTGTCCTGAGGAGGAATGAATTCAAATGATTACGAAAGAAAGCAATCTGCGGATGGTCGTTGCCGGCCTGCTGCTTGGTATCCTGATGGCAGCCATGGACAATACGATTGTTGCAACGGCGATGCCAACGATTGTAGGCGAGATGGGCGGCTTCAATTTGTACGTGTGGGTGACGTCAGCCTACATGGTAGCGACAATGGCAGGGATGCCGATTTTCGGAAAGCTGTCCGACATGTATGGCCGCAAGCGGTTCTATGTGTTCGGTTTGCTCGTCTTCTTGGTCGGCAGTGCGCTGTGCGGAACAGCGGACAGCATGATTCAGCTTGCAATTTACCGCGCGATTCAAGGGATTGGCGGCGGTGCCGTCATGCCGATCGCGTTTACGATTATTTTCGATGTGTTCCCGCCTGAGAAGCGGGGCAAGATGACGGGGTTATTTGGTGCGGTGTTCGGAGTATCGAGTGTGGCGGGCCCTCTGCTTGGCGCATACATTACCCAATATATCGGTTGGGAGTGGGTATTCTACATCAACTTGCCGCTTGGCCTTATCTCCCTATGGTTCATTATGCAGTTCTATAAGGAGAAGACTACGACCAAGAAGCAGCGCATTGACTGGGGCGGAGCCATTACGCTCGTCGTTGCAATCGTCAGCTTTATGTTCGCGCTTGAGCTTGGAGGCAAAGAGTACGCTTGGGATTCAACAGTTATTATAAGTCTATTTGCGATATTCCTTGTGTTCTTGATCGCCTTCTTGATCATTGAGACACGGGTGCAGGAACCGATTATTTCGTTCAATCTGTTCAAGCGCCGCTTGTTTGCGGCAAGCCAGGGTGTCGGCTTCTTCTACGGGGTGTCGTTCGTGATTGCTACCGTATATATCCCGCTGTTTGTCCAATGGGTATATGGAGGCTCGGCAACAGATAGTGGTCTCGTCTTGACACCGATGATGATCGGTTCCGTTGTGACGAGTTCGATTGCCGGTATTATGGTTGCGAAGCGCAGCTACCGCAGTTTGATGATCGTATCCGGTATTTTCTTCATCGGCGGTATGTTCGCGCTCAGTACGATATCGACAGAAACACCTCGTACGTTGTTGACGCTGTATATGGTCTTAACGGGACTTGGTGTAGGCTTCTCCTTCTCCTTGCTCAGCATGTCCTCTATGCACGGCATGGAGTTTCATCAGCGTGGCGCAGCGAACTCGACCGCTTCCTTCTCACGCTCGCTTGGGATGACGATTGGTATCACCTTGTTCGGTACGATCCAGTCGCATATGTTCCAAGGGCGTTTACAGGAGGTAATGCCTGCGGGCGGTCCAGCGATGGAGCTTAAACCCGAGACACTAATGAGCGGGCAGATGGGCGATCTTCCGCCTGAAGTGGCCCGGGGTCTGACAACAGCTCTCGCGGACTCGATTGCTAGCACCTTCCAATGGGCCCTCATCCCAGTAGCATGTGCGCTTGTGTGTATTGCGCTTATGGGGAATGCTCGGATGATTCGAGGGGATCAAGGTCAGGGTCGTGGCGAAAATTCGAATGAGGCAAGTGAATTGAGAGCCGGAGAAATGTAAAGAAAGCAAGGCCGTAGCCTTTGAAGTGAATCGCCGCAGGATACTCGTCTAAGACGTGACGCCTGCGGCGTTTTTTGAGATGGGGGTTGAACACAATGAACGAATATGAAGTGCATGTTGTGGATGCACATATACATATTGATGGATATAAGCAAGCAGCAGTCGCAGAACTGGAAGCGTCACTAAACCATCCATACTTGGATTATGTGATTGCGGTGTCTATGAATCTTGCCTCTTGCCACCACACCGAGCAATGGGCGAATCGTTATCCCGGCAAGGTACTCCCTGCATACGGATTCCATCCTGAGCAAGCACTTCCAAGTGCTGACGAGCAGGAAGGGCTGCTGGCTTGGCTTGAGCTGTATAAGGAGAGCATGATTGCCATTGGTGAGGTTGGTTTGCCGTATTATATGCGGGAGGAGTCGCAGAAGCGAGGTGACTCATTTGACCGCTACCCCTATATAGAGCTGCTTGAATTGTTCGTGCAGCGGGCTGCTGCATGGGATTTGCCAATTGTGCTTCACGCCGTGTACGATGACGCTCCGATTGTCGTTGATTTACTAGAGCGATATAGTGTGCGTCGCGCGCATTTTCACTGGTTCAAAGGAGATGGGAAGACGATATCCCGCATGGCTGACAACGGTTATTTCATCTCATTTACGCCAGATATCCATTATGAGGATGAGATCCGCGCGTTGGCCAGACAGTATCCAGTGGAGCAGGTGATGACGGAAACGGATGGGCCGTGGCCATTCGAAGGGACATATACAGGCCGACATACGATGCCCATTATGGCGTACGATGTTGCCATCGAGTGGGCTGCGCTGCAAGGTATGGACATATTGGAAGCTTCGAGGCTGCTGCGTGCGAATGCGCAGCGCTGTTACGGGGTATAAAGGTAGAAAGGACACATGTTGATGCAGCAAGCATGCTGCTTGGCTTAGTCAATAAGGATAGATGATTGTAGATAGGAATTCGCTGATTTATGTAGATGGCGTATTTATGGGTACTTAACAGGGGATTGTCCATACGAGTCAATGCTCCGACGAAGAACAGACAATCCCTTGCTTTTAGAGGTTGTGGTACCGTGCAGCAGCAGTTGCATGATGCTTTACAATCAATTACAACACCATTGCAGCAATGAAACCTGCGACAAGCAGCGGTACATTGTAATGGAGGAAGGTTGGCACGCAGGTATCCCAAATATGATCGTGCTGTCCATCCGCGTTCAAGCCGGCCGTAGGACCAAGTGTACTGTCCGAGGCAGGTGAACCAGCATCACCCAGTGCACCTGCTGTTCCGATAAGGGCAACAGTGGCTAGCGGGCTGAATCCTAGTCCGATGCACAGCGGTACGAATACAGTGGCGATAATCGGAATGGTGGAGAACGAGGAACCGATGCCAAGTGTAACAAGCAGTCCGATCGCAAGCATTAACAGCGCAGCTATTGCTCGGTTGTCGCCAACTGCCTCCACAGAAGCCCGCACAAGTGTCTCAATATGTCCCGTATCTCGCAGTACAGCGCCGAAGCCAGAGGCTGACATCATGACGAAGCCAATATAGGCCATCGACCGCATGCCGTCTGTTAGGACACGATCTGCTCTGCTCCATGGAATGACACGTGATAGGATGAGGATTGCCAATCCGACGGCTGCCCCATAGATCATAGATCCTGTGCTGAGCTGTACCGTCAGCATTGCTGCGATAGCAGCGAGTCCTGACCAAGCTGCCCACTTGTTTGTCACTCCGTCTTGACCTGGGATGGGAGAAGATCCAGGCTGCGTTGTCCCTTCTATTGTTGTATATTGACGCGGCTTGCGATAAGAGATTGCAAGTGAGACAATAAGTCCGATCACCATACCAACAGCCGGAATCAGCATGGCTCGCGGGAGCAGTGATGCATCGACTGCAAGGCCATTCTTGGTTATATTGCCTGCTACGGTGTCGTGGAAGATTGCCCCGAATCCAACAGGCAGAAGCATGTATGGTGTAATAAGACCGAATGTAAGCGCGCATGCAACGGCTCTCCGATCGATGTGCAGTGAATTGAACAGCACGAGCAGCGGTGGAATGAGCACGGGAATGAAGGCGATATGCACGGGAACGGCATTTTGCGACATGCAAGCAATGAGTGCAATGGCGGCCAACACGAGATACCGTGCAGCGGCACGAGGAGCCTTCGTGCTATCCTTTCCCTGTACTAAGCTTACCGCGCCGCGCACCAGCTTGTCCGGCAATCCTGTTTCCGTCAAGCCAGCGGCGAATGCCCCCAGCAGTGCGTAGCTTAGAGCAATTCCGGCATTGTCTTTCAGTCCTTCTCCGAAGACATCGAGTACGCGAGATATGCTAAGGCCTCCTGCTAGCCCGCCTACAACAGTAGCTGTCAGCATCGCAAGTACAACATGTACGCGAAGCATACTTAATCCGAATAATATTGCCAATGATAGTAGTACTGCATTCATCGTCTGATGCCACCTTTATTTCAACTTTACGTTTGCGTCACTATGATACCTAATTAAAACATTACCACTTTACCATAGCAACGTACAATCATTTCCTGTAACGCTCAACCTCTTTGTATTTTTAATGTACGATGTGTTCTTTACAAAAATTACTAATAATATCCGTCTTCGAACTGATGTGATCTTTGCCCGATTGCTATACACTAATAAAGTTCATGTCAAATAAGAGATAAATGAACTGCTATTTGTTATATATGGAGGGAGAGTTGTCTATGACTCATGCACAATCTGGGAATGTACAGTCGGGCGAGAACAAGTCCGTCTTTAGTTTGTTCCGCAATCGCTTTGTCCAAGCGATTATGGTTGCGGGTCTATTTATGCAAATTGGGGTATGGGTACGGAACTTTGCTGTCCTTTTGTTTGTCATGGAAATGACAAATGGAGATCCGTTCGCCGTCTCAATGGTATCCGTAGCTGAGTTTGCGCCTATTTTTATTTTTTCCTTTATCGGAGGAACATTCGCAGACCGGTGGCGTCCGAAGCGGACCATGATATGGTGTGACTTCCTAAGTGCTTTGTCTGTGTTCGCCGTGATGTGGACGATCGTCTTAGGAGATTGGCATGCCGTTTTCTTCACGACCTTTATTTCAGCTATTTTGTCTCAATTCTCGCAGCCTTCATCCATGAAGCTGTTCAAGCAGCACGTACCAGAGGAGATGCTGCAGGCCGGCATGTCGATATTCCAGACGATGGTAGCCTTGTTCATGGTTCTAGGTCCAGCAATCGGCACGACCATCTTCCAACATTATGGGATACAAGTGTCGCTTGTGATTACAGGGATTGCGTTCATTCTGTCGGCAGTAGCACTTCTGTTCCTTCCTGCTGATCATGCAGAGGACAAAGAGAAGCATAAGCAAACGAATGTGATGCAGGAACTGGCGGCAGGCTTCCGCTATGTCATGAAGAGTCGCCTATTGAAGCCGCTTGGCGGTTGTTTTGCTTTTGCTGGATTGGCAATTGGATTGATTCAACCGATGGGTGCCTTCCTTGTAACGGAACGGCTTGGGTTGCCGAAGGAGAATCTTAGTTACTTGGTGATGGTTAACGGCGGTGCAATGCTTATTGGCGGTGCGCTAGCCATGGGCATTTCGAAGAAGCTGCTTCCGCAGCACATGCTGGCTGTCGGGATGCTGATGAGCAGCGGAGGCATGCTGATGGCAGGCCTCTCTACGCAGTTGTGGCTGACGCTGGTTGCTCAGTTCATCAGTGGATTGTTCTTGCCTTGCATTCAAATTGGGATTAACACGATGATTTTGCAAAATACTGAAGGTGATTTCATCGGTCGCGTTAATGGTATTCTTAGCCCGATGTTCACGGGTGCCATGGTACTGACGATGTCATTATCAGGAGGTATTAAGCAGCTTACTTCTATTGTATTTATATATGAGGTAGCAACCGTGCTCTTCATATTGGGTATTCTCGTGATGCTTCCAATCTTGCTTACGCGCAAGCCATCACCGAATGATTCGCTTCAGCGGACGACAGGTACGGAAGGCTAATGCTGTTCAATACGAGAGATGCTGATTCTATTTGTCCGTAACAGACATACACGAATCCTGCTCGAATAGAATATCGGAACAACTGCGGCGGCCCATTGACATTGGGTACGCCGCGTGTTCATAATATAGGGATAATAGTTGCAAGACAGGTCAACAATTGATGACGAGAACGAGTACGCTATGAAGCAGTCTGAAGAGAGTCGACGGGTGGTGCGAGTCGATGGCTGACATGGCCGAATATCCTCTCCGAGATTCCCTGCTGAATGCGAACTGTGCGCCTCCTATTCTTTGGGGTTGCGGGGCACAGATGTGTGAGTAAGCAAGGACGGCAGTTCCACCGTTACCCGGATTCGCGATGAATACGCGGCCAAGCGCTGCAGCAGAGCAGGTCGATTTCTGAAGAGGAAGCGATGTTCAGCTGTAGAACAAGGGTGGTACCACGAGCTCAAACTCGTCCCTTCTTAGGGATGAGTTTTTTCTATTTGTAGAGGTTGTACTTTCATTATCACTGTGTACAAAATACGTATATTCGATCGAAAGCGAGGAACCGACAATGGAAACGACCCAAGCAGCACCTGCAGTTACTATGGAACATATCGTTCGTGCACATCACGTGCTCAAAGAAGTCATCGTTCGGACACCGCTTCAGCGTGACCCCATATTGTCCGCTAAGTATGACTGCAACGTGTACTTGAAGCGTGAGGATTTGCAGATTGTCCGCTCATTCAAGATTCGCGGCGCCTATAACATGATTCGCCACCTGACGGAGGAGGAGCTTGAGCGCGGTATCGTCTGTGCAAGCGCAGGCAACCATGCGCAGGGAGTCGCCTATTCCTGCCAAGCACTGCAAATTCAAGGCACGATCGTAATGCCGAGCACGACGCCAAGCCAGAAGGTAACGCAGGTGAAGCGTTTCGGTGGATCATATGTCAATGTCGTGCTGACTGGGGATACGTATGACGATGCGTACGAGGCAGCCATGAACATCTGTGAGGAGAAGGGCAGTACGTTCATCCATCCGTTCGATGATCCTTATATCGTGGCAGGCAACGGAACGGTAGGCATGGAGATTATGGAGTCGCTGGAAGGCGCGGCAGACTATGTGTTCGTAACGATTGGCGGTGGCGGCTTGGCGGCAGGGGTAAGCACCTATGTGAAGACCGTTAGTCCAACAACTCGCATCATCGGTGTAGAGCCAGAAGGAGCAGCGTCGATGACTGCGGCATTGGAACGCAAGGAAGTACTTACGCTGGATACGATCGATAAGTTCGTCGATGGCGCTGCGGTCAAGCGGGTTGGACAACTGCCTTATGAAATTTGCTCGAATCTGCTGGATGATGTGATTCAGGTACCGGAAGGCAAGGCCTGTACGACAATTCTTCAGTTGTATAACGAGAATGCGATTGTAGTTGAACCCGCGGGTTCCCTGCCGATTGCAGCCTTGGATCTGTACCGGGAACAGATTCGCGGTAAAAATATCGTATGTGTTATTAGCGGGGGCAACAACGATATTGATCGCATGCAGGAAATTAAAGAGCGTTCTCTCATTTATGAAGGCCTGAAATACTACTTCACGGTGAACTTCCCGCAGCGGGCAGGAGCCCTTCGTGAGTTCTTGCAGGATGTGCTCGGTCCGAACGATGATATTACGCGCTTCGAGTATAATAAGAAGCATAACAAGGATAATGGGTCTGCGCTTGTCGGCATTGAGCTGAAGTATAAGGAAGATTATGAGCCGCTCATTGAGCGGATGAACAAGAGGGGCATCCAATACATTGAGGTGAACAAAGACAAGACGCTGTTCGATCTTCTGGTGTAATCGGATAGTACTTGGATGATAGAAGTGTTCGAGGGTTCAAGTTTGCACTCGCAGTACGCGAGGAGTGGACAATCGGTGTTGAACTCGCTGGACGATACGGGTATATTTATTAACAAAGTGTGTTAGGGCAAAGAAAGGTTGATGACTGGTGGACAATCCGAATCCAAATCATAGCTCCAACTTTATACGCAACATCATTGTTGATGACTTGAAGGAAGGCCGCGTAAACGATATCGTTACACGCTTTCCGCCTGAGCCGAACGGCTACTTGCATATCGGACACGCGAAGTCGATATGCTTGAACTTTGAGCTGGCGCGTGAGTTCAAAGGCCGTGCGCATCTGCGCTTCGATGATACGAATCCGCTGAAGGAAGATACTGAATACGTCGAGTCCATTAAAAAAGATGTGGAGTGGCTCGGCTTTAAGTGGGACGGACTCTTTTTCGCGTCTGACTACTTCGAAGAGATGTACAATCGTGCAGTATTGCTGATTAACAAGGGGCTTGCGTACGTAGACGATCTGTCTGCGGATCAAATTCGCGAGACACGCGGTACGCTCACAGAGCCTGGACAGAACAGCCCGTACCGGGGGCGTTCGGTAGAAGAGAATCTTGATCTGTTTGCTCGTATGCGGGCTGGCGAATTTGGCAACGGCGAGAAGGTGCTTCGTGCCAAAATCGACATGTCGTCACCGAACATTAACTTGCGTGACCCGGTTATTTACCGTATCGCGCATGCTACTCATCACAATACAGGCGATGCATGGTGCATCTACCCGATGTATGCATTCGCACATCCGCTTGAGGATGCAATTGAAGGTGTAACGCACTCGATCTGTACGGTTGAGTTCGAGGATCAACGTCCGTTGTATGACTGGGTCGTCGAGCAAAGCGAGATGGAGAAGACACCGCATCAGTATGAATTCGGGCGCTTGAACTTGACGAATACCGTGATGAGTAAGCGCAAGCTGAAGCTGCTCGTAGACGAGAATGTTGTAGACGGTTGGGACGATCCGCGCATGCCGACTGTTTCCGGTCTTCGCCGCCGTGGATTCACACCAGAGTCGATCCGCACGTTCTGTCGCGAGATCGGGGTAACGAAGTCGAGCGGTGTTATTGATTTTAAATATTTGGAGCACTTCCTGCGGGAAGACTTGAAGCTGAAGGCGCCACGGACAATGGGCGTATTGAATCCGCTTAAGGTCGTCATTACGAACTATCCAGAAGGACAAGTAGAATGGCTGGATGCGGAAGTAAATCCGGAGAACCCGGAAATGGGCGTTCGCCAGATCCCATTCTCTCGCGAGATTTACATCGAGCAAGATGACTTCATGGAGAATCCGCCGAACAAGTACTTCCGCCTGTTCCCAGGCAATGAAGTGCGCTTGAAGCATGCTTACTTCATCAAATGCAACGACTTCGTGAAGGATGAGAACGGCAATGTAGTAGAGATCCATTGTACGTACGACCCGGAGACGAAGAGCGGAAGCGGGTTTACCGGCCGCAAAGTGAAAGGGACCCTTCACTGGGTGGATGCTACACATGCAGTTCCGGCTGAGTTCCGATTGTACGAGCCGCTCATTCTTGATGAGCAAGAGGAAGAGGACGAGTCCGCGTCCTTCTTGGAGCGCATTAACCCGAACTCCCTCGTGGTGGAGCAAGGCTTCATCGAGCCGAATATGAAGGATGTGGAGCCGCATGACAAGTTCCAATTCTTCCGTCACGGGTACTTCAATGTGGATCCGAAAAGCTCAGAACCAGGCAAGCCTGTGTTCAACTTGACGGTATCCTTGAAGAGCTCTTTCGCATTACCGAAGCAGTAAGAAATAACGGGAGTGACCTTGTGTCCCCTATAGCGCCGCATCTTGACGCGATAGACACCTGCTGGTGTGCTGTTGATCGATAGTGAAACAGTGCATCTAGCAGGCGTGAAGATGAAGGAGGTCTTTCGATGAAAGGCAAAGTCGTATTACTAACATCAGATACAATTGGTGCTGCTGAGAATGGCCTTGGGGCAACGATTCTGGAGACGTTCCTGACACTTGTGAAGCAGCAGGAACAGCTTCCAGCCGCAGTGTTCTGCATGAATCGCGGAGTGCTCGCGCTGACTTCTCAATCGCTCGCATCCTTGCAGCTTGCTGAGCTGGAGAAGCTCGGCGTGCCAGTGCTTGCTTGCAAGACATGTGCTGATCATTATGGAATTGCAGACAAGCTGGCAGCAGGACAAATCTCTGGCATGGGTACGTTCGTCGAACTAGCAGCCAGTCATGAAGTGCTGACTATTGGATAGCCGTTAGGCTTAAGTTGCATAGCAACAGCTCATTGATGGAGCTGCCCACAAGACCGGATTCTCTACGGAGGGTCCGGTCTTTGCTTTTTATGTAAGGGGCAAGGATTCTATCTAGTAATGAAATCAGATGTAAAGACAGGCAGAATGAACTTATCAAAGGGTGTGGAATAATAGATTTTCTTCATTCATACGTATAATCACGAGATTATGTATAGGATGGGGATGAGGATGTCAGTCGGAGCGCGATTTATTAAGGTGGCTGCTTTTTATTTCGTTATCGGCGTACTTGCAGGACTGATTGCAGGCGCAACGAAGCAATTTCAATATGCGTCGCTTCATGCGCATATCGGCTTGCTGGGATGGGTATCGCTCGCCATCAGCGGACTTGTATACGTGAAGTTCCCGAAGGCGGGGGATAGTTCGCTTGGCAACGTGCATTTCTGGCTGCACAACATCGGACTTCCAATTTTTCTTGTTGGATTAGCATTAGCGGTTAATGAGGTAGCGGCTGCGACGGCCTTGTTGATCGGGGGCGGAGTGATTTCAGTGCTGGCGGCTTTGGTATTTGCCCTTAATGTATGGAGTAATGTGAAATCATAAGCTGCTTGTACGTGAAAGATGATGCGTGAGATGATGTCGGAGTCCTGAGAGGGAATGGAGTAGCATCTTCATCATGTATACGGAATGAACAGGAAAGGCAGGAACAGCGCTATTAACTGCACCTCCAATCGCTAGATGGTGTCTAACAATTGGGGTGCAGTTCACTACCGATCCTGCCTTTCTGCCATTTATGCAATCGATTATCCGATCCCTATTCCTATAGACGAACTGCGGTAGATACCGATTCGGCGATAATCTCATCGGCAGTGACTTCGCGTCCTAGCGCACTGGACATATAGATGCCCTGGCTGATCAGCATCGTATTCAGTGCCAGCTCTGCGGTAGGAAGCAGCGGTACAATCCCGTTCAGCGCTGCAATCCAATGACCTTGGGAAGAATCATAAGCCCATTCATTCGGATTAAGAAGGTGTCTGCGACGATTCATCGCTTGGACGTCCACTGTTGCGTTGAGATCCATATCTGACACAGTATGATGGAAGCTGAACGGATGCTGTCCTTGGCTCGTTTGGTATGGCATGCGAAGTCCGCCCTTGGAGCCCACTATGCTGCTTCCTTCGAAGCCATCCAAGTAGATTGCCCACGCTTCGATGATATCGAGCGTCAAGCCTCCCTCGAATTTTACGAGACCGAGGCCGAGCTCTTCAACGTCGAATTTGCTAGTTTCCCGGCGTTCCTGGAGCATCTCCATCTCTTGATAGGTCTGTCCGCTAATCCGTGTTACCCGAGGCATACCAAGCAAGTAAAGCAGCTGAGAGATATGGTATACGCCCATATCGTATAGGGCGCCTCCAGAAGCGATGGATTTCTGCGTGAAGGACGGAGTGCCATAGCCGTCAACATAAGGGCGTCCACGACGGCGGAAGCCCGTTGAACGAGCGTGGTACAGCTTGCCTAGCTGCCCATCCTCAATTAGCGTCTTTGCGGCCTTCGTCTCCGCGTTATATAAGGTAGCAAGCTGGATATGCAGCTTGCGTCCGGTTGCCTTAGCAGCTTCAAGCATGGCTGCACCGTCATAATAAGAACCGGCAATCGGCTTCTCGCAATATACATGCTTGCCTGCTTCCAATGCTGCTATGGTGATTGGCGCATGGAAGTTGTTGTGCAGGCATACATCAACAGCCTCGATATCATCACGCTTCAGCAGCTCGCGGAAGTCCGTATACACATGCGGGACTTGATACTGCTCGGCTACTTTCCGAGCTTCTGCTTCATTCACATCGCACACAGCAACGATTTCTGCACCGCTGACGCGGGCGTATTCATCCAGATGATGCTTGCCGATTTGTCCGACGCCAATGATGGCAATACGTCTTGATTCCATCGTTCTCCCCCTTGGTACTCTGTTCTAAGCAGCTAGGCTGCATCTGCATACGGGAGCGCTGTTGCGGGGGCGCAGCGTAACAGGAATTACACGGATCTCTCCTTGTTAAGCGGGCAATGAAGCCAGATGTCCCTTCAGCTTCCCGATAGCCTCTTCCATAGCAGTTAGCTGTTCATGTGGCGCATTGTACTCAATTGCCCAATACCCGTCATAACCAGCGTTCTTCAATGATGCCAATCGTTCCTTGGCCTGCGGTGATTCAATCAAGCGATAATCAACATGGGTATGTCGTACCCATGGCGCAGCCTGCAGGTCGCCTTCCGCGGCATAAGCGTCTAATGTGTCCGATGACGTCATGCGAAGCGAGAAGGAATCTCCCGTAGGCTTCCATCGCCCAAGATGAAGCAGAATTCCGTAGTTCGGGTGATTTACTGCTTCAGATATGCGAACCAGCGTGTCAGGTTGCAGCGCACAGCCGGTATGATTCTCAGGCCCAACCCAGTACCCTCCCTCAGCAGCGCGCTGTGCGTACTCACGGTATCGCATCGTGATGTATTCAAATGCCTCATCGCTGAGCACATCATC
Source organism: Paenibacillus sp. NAIST15-1 (assembly GCF_001894745.1). GTDB lineage: Bacteria > Bacillota > Bacilli > Paenibacillales > Paenibacillaceae > Paenibacillus_B > Paenibacillus_B suaedae. The sequence continues at coordinate 228,057 of NZ_BBYF01000004.1, read as the reverse complement.
TCCATGGTGAACAGCATCAATACGTACAGACTGTGCCCCCATAATTTCGGCTGCGCGCAGATGGGCAAGTGCATTCTGATGCAGTGCCTCGCGTATTTCTGGATCGGGATCCCAGATGTGGGCTCGATCAACCGCAATATTCACGAGAGCCATCTCACGCTCCATAAGTGCGTCACGAATTCGCTGCAGCATATCATCATCCACAACCTGCCATAGCGGGCGTGTCGTATCTGCAAAGAAGGCGTTCCAGAAATCAATGGACTGCAATTGGTACCGTTTATGGACAGTTGCAATATAAGCGAAAATATCCATCTTGCCCTCAACTCGCAAATTATTGAACGAAAATCCGCCAATAGATAGTTTCATGCTGTTCCTCCTTATGCGAAAGGTGATGAGCTTGCTTTCGTATCTTGGGAATAATGACCTTGAAACACGGTATTTCATCTGTGAGAAGGTATGGGAAGTGAGTTTGATTCGAGAGTAGCAGATTGTGTAAGCGTGGACAATGTGCTAAATTCGCCATAATGACACCGTTTTCATATTAAATGAATACTTGAACGCACTGTATCTTCTGAATACGGACGATTGCACATATTGAGATTGGCAGCGGGAAAATAAAAAGCCCGCAAAAGCTGCGGGCTGAAGAATGTCTCGTAGGATGACTATAGAACGCGCTTGGCACCGACATACGTGCGCTTGGACCATGAAGATGACATGCTGGTCACTACGACTTGGTATGCACTGCCTGAAGAAGCATTCAAGTATTGGTTATTGCCGATATAGACACCAACGTGAGAGATTGTGCTGCCATTGTTCGCGAAGAATACGAGATCGCCAGGTATTGGATTGCTTACGCGATATCCGACATTATACATCTCTCGGGATGTCCTTGGCAGCGATACGCCGTTCTTACGGAATATATATTGAATATATCCCGAGCAGTCGAAGCCGCTAGGCGTTGATCCACCCCATACATACGGTACGCCGAGGTAACTGCGTCCGGTGTTGATGATGCGAGAAGCTGCACTTTGTACAGAAGCGGTCGTGACAGACTTCTTTTGCGGAACGCGATCAACGCGAGGAATGCTCTTCAAATAATCGGGTGTCCACTCAAAATCCAAATCAAAAGCGTTCATCAAAAAGCGAAACGGAATATATGTATTATCTCTGTATGTCCAAGGCTTGCTACCCATGTCGATCGTCTCGCCATTCACATCGGCAGAAGCGCTGTCTGTACGAAAACGGACAGTCGTCGTACCATTCGAGAATTCAATGTTGTTCACGCTGGAGTTGACAGCGGACCAAGACAGGGAGTAACCCATTTGCTCCGCGAAGGCGCGGACTGGGACATACATATTTTGATTTTCATCAATAATGGGAATAATATCGGTAAATTGTAAGGCATTACCGTTGACGTGGATCGTGGCTTGCTTAGGCGCGTCGGCAGCAAAAGCCTTCGTACCTAGTGTGCTATCTGCAAACAGCAAGCATCCGATGACTGCGCTTGCTGCAAGAGCAGTCCGTATGGCGGTTTTCACTACATCTCCTCCTCAGCTGTTAAAAATGTAAATTGATTACTAAAAAATCGACAAAACCAGACTAACATAATTTTAAAAAAGCTGGCAATAGTCTGGAAGTATTAAAAATGACAAAAATGTAACTAAACTGTAACCGAAGTGTTAACCCTTATACAGCAAGGGATTTGAGGAATTTGAATTGAATACGAACTGTGAAAAAATAATAATGGAAATGTAAGTAGATGTTATTTCTGTTGCAATTTATTCGATATTCGACTGAAAACAGGCGCAGCAAACTCAGGCCTGGCGCGGAGAACGCTGTAATAGTGAAATAGAACAGAGGAGAGGTGACAGTCTTGCAAGTCCATGTAAAAGAAATGAAACCACATGAATGGATAGGGAGTTGCGGCAACGATCAAATCATGATCAGGAAACAGGCAGAACCGTCTGGTACTACCTCATTAAATAGGCCCTTCGACCTATGGATGATGAGCTTAGCATTCGCGGTTGCGGAATCGATTCGCAGTTATGCAACGGAGAAAGCATGGGATTTACAGTCCCTTCAAGTCGATGCGGTGGATGAAGTGAGTGATCAGGGCAAGCTCCTGTACGTTACATTTCACATAACAGCAGCTGGACTTCAGAAGGAAGAACGCGACGAAGTATTCAGTGCAGTGCGGACTACTTGTACACTGCTAAGACTGGTGAACAAAGAAATTGAAATGTATTTTGCTGATCGGCTTGCGAACGAATGAATGAAGCCGCAATAAAACCCAGCACCCTCTATAGGATGCTGGGTTTCTTCATACACCCTCAATTGGAATATATTAATAATTCTAAAAGATATCGTTTGTGTCTTATATATGTAATCATAGAGGTAGGGCGAAGATCCATCTCATGCAACAATAGATTCACACTTTGAGTTATGTTCAATATATTGATTATGATATTATAAAGCTTGAAGACACGCAGCTGAATAGGGTGATTATCCTTAGCTGTGAATGTGAAGTATAGGAAAAAGAAAGCGGTACCGAACCGCTACCGTGCTCGTGTGCCGGCAAGGGATGGAGGTATAGGCCTTGTTGAAACCGTTTCACCAGATGTATCAGAAGCACTTTAAGAAGAAATTATTCAATAAATTAATTGCGATATATTCACTCATTGCAGTTGCTTCCTTAGTGACGGTATCTGTGTTTGCCTATGAGTTCTTTGCGCGTAAGGATGTCAGCAACGCACTCATGGAGCAGCAGCGCACGGTAGATACCATTAACCGATACATTGATCAGAAGAATGATCTAGCCCAGGCGATCGTCCAGCAGGTGTATCAGGATAATCTGCTCATCCAGGATACCGTCTACTTGCTGAATGAGGGATATGAACAATATATCCGCTATCGCTTGGATGCCTACAGCTCGAGCAATATGTTCTATGTGCGCAAGATGCAGGAATTCTTCATGCTCCAGTTCTGGAAGGATCCCGATTTGCAAAATATTAATCTCATCAGCCCTACGAAGCAGTTCGCTTATATGTATACAAGTGATGGAGTGAAGGGCGGGCTCTATGACTGGAGCCAAGATCCGCAGATGAATACGCAGTGGAAGATGAATCGCTATGGTGAACGCGTCTCTTCTTATACGAATCAGAGTAAAAAGGAAGAAACTTCAGCCGATATACAAGATATACCTTTACTGCGCCACTCGGATCGCTTGGTCGATATGCTTGACCAAGATGGATCCAAGCGATTAGAGAAGCAGGCTCAGGCTTCTATTCCTACAAAGACCAATGTGATTAAGTCAGAGTCGGAGAAGCTGCCGCTTATCAGCTTCACGAATCGAGTGAGCAGTCCAGAATCTTTGCTGACAGCAGGACACATTACGATTGATTTCAATGCGAACGGAATTGGGCGTCAGATTGGGTATTCCCTTCGAGGTGAGCAATGGATTGTACTGGATCAAAAAGGTGAGATCATCTATCCGGCTTCCCAATCACAGGGGACGTCGACATGGGCCGATGTTGAGGAACTGTCCAAGCTCGAGCGCAATAAGCCGCAGTCGATTCAGGTAGATGGGAAGTCCTCCTATGTAACGGTCTCTCAGACGAATAAGCTGGGGCTGTATGTTGTAGGCGCATTGCCGGAGGCAGCCATTACCGATCATTTGTCTGGACTGAAGAATACGATTGGCATTGTGACGATACTCTGTATATTTGCCGTTCTGATGGTGACCTATTTATCGGTACTCCATTTATCCCGCCGTACGCAGACGATTGTGATGGCGATGAAGAAAGTGCAGGAAGGCAATTTGAACGCAAGGTTGCCCGTTACGCGTGAAGATGAGCTCGGTCTCATCGCGGGTAGTTTCAATCAGATGTGTGAGGATTTGAAGCAGTACATTAATAAGGTGTATAAGTCCGAATTGAAGCAGAAACACGCGGAACTGATAGCGCTGCAGGCGCAAATTAAGCCGCACTTCCTATATAACACGTTAGAGGTTATCCGGATGCGGGCAGTATCCAAGGGCGCTCATGATGTCGGGGAAATGATCTACAGCCTGGCAGCGATGTTCCGTCATATGGTCAAGGACAAGACGATCATTACCGTGAACGAAGAGATTGAGAACTGCCGCCGATACTTGGAGCTGACCCGAATACGATATCGAGACAAGCTGCAATTCACCATTCATATGGATGAGCGGCTTGGCGGCTATAATACGATGAAGCTGTCGGTTCAGCCACTCATCGAGAATTATCTCGTACATGGCATTGTCTTGGATCGGAAGGATAATCATATCCGCATTGAGGTTACGCAGCACCAGGGAGATCTGATCATTCGGGTGAGCGATAATGGCAAGGGGATTGAACCAGAACGGCTGCAGGAGATTCAGAATGATCTGGAGCAGCCGCAAATCCAGGATCACGGTTCGCTTGGTCTGAAGAATGTGCAGGAGCGCCTCCGCATTCTGTATGGAAATGAATATGGATTGACGATAGACAGTACCTTGCATGTAGGTACGACGGCAACCGTTCGGGTGCCGCTGCAATAATAGCGTGGTGAACACTTCTAGTACCACTTCATAATGGAAAGCAGACAAACTTTCGTGTGACTAGGGTTGGGGGGGATATAGATGTACGATGTATTCTTAGTCGATGATGAGCCGTTTATTATTGAAGGATTGCAATCTATATTAGAGTGGAATGATTACGGTCTCCGTATTGTTGGGCAAGCGGAGAATGGAGAGGCCGCCTGGGACATTCTGAAAGATCACCCTGTCGATTTGGTTGTGACTGATATTATGATGCCGAAGATGACAGGCTTGCAGTTGATTGAGAAGGTTAAGCAGGCGCATCCGCATACACGTTTTATTATTTTGAGCGGGTACAATGAATTCGTCTACGTGAAGGAAGGCATTAAGCACGGGGTTGAGAACTACTTGTTGAAGCCAATCAACATTGATGAATTCCGCTCTACGCTGGAGAATACAGTTCAGAAGCTGGATCAATCCCGCATGCATCATATGGTGGAGCTGCACAATCGGGACATCCTGCGCGACAACGTGCTGTTCCGCTGGCTGCGTGACCGCATTCATATGGAGGAGCTGCAGCAGCGTGCGGATCTGTTGGATATTCATTTCGTGCATCCTTATTATATGGTCGTTCTTGTTCGTCCTGAGGTTCGGAAGGACAATGAAATGGACTATATGAAGCAGGATGAGGTTGCTTCTCAGGCGAAGCATCTGTTGGATGAGAAGTTCGGTGGATTTTGCGTGCGCGAGTGGGACGGAGAAACGGCGATTGTTCTTGGCTTATATAATCGTGAGGACAAGCAGGAAGCGATAGAGAAGCTGGTGCAATGGAAGGCAGAGACGGAGCAGAATCTGCAATCGGTGCTGGAAGTCACTGTCGGCAGCGTGCAGGAGGGGTATGCCAAAGCCTCTGTCAGCTTCGATCATGCGAAGCAGGTGCAGCCATACCATCTCGTTCGAGTAGATGACAGTATTATAGATTGTGATGAAATTGAGAGTTATCGATCCTCGCGTCCTTCTTCGGTACAGCCGGAGACGGAACCTTACGTGAAGTTGCTCTATGCACGAAATAAGGAAGGGCTGCGCGAACAGCTTGAAGCAGATTTCGAGCGTTTGTCGGATACGGACGGTGTCACGCCGCGCGACATGCGGAACTTCGCTGTAGAACTGCTCATCGCATGGAAACAATCTGTGAAGGGGTCAGCGGTGCTGCAATTGAATGATGAACGCGATTGGTTCGATGACGTGTATCATATTCAGACGCTTGATGCCTTGAAGGATCATGTTCTACAAGTGGCGGCACATGTGATTGAATTGATGAGTGAACCGGAGGACATGAGTCCTGTCGTCAGACAGGTGCTGCATGATATCCAAGAGCGCTACGCGGAAGAACTTTCACTTAAGACACTCAGCCAAGTGTATAATATTAACCCTGTATATCTGGGGCAGTTATTCCAGAAGGAAGTCCAGTCGACGTTCTCTGATTTTTTGAATAAGACACGGATTAACAAGGCGAAGGAAATGCTGACAGGAACAAATTATCGGATGACGGATATTGCAGCCAAGGTTGGATACTGGGATAAAAGCTACTTCTACAAGCAGTTCAAAAAGTATGTTGGCATTTCTCCAAAAGAGTATCGAGAGATCCATAGTGCAGCGAATGAATTGGCATAATAACCAGCATTGGAAAGGGCATCCATGGCGAAGTGACGCTGTGTAAGCCCTTTCTTTATTTTGTACACCAAATCTAAAGTTTATTGACTATTGGAAGCGCATCAGTTGAGTTACCCTATAAGTACAACATAGCAACGGGGGATGATGGGATGCAATTCATCAAAAATGCCTTTCGGAGCTTAAACCGCAATCGAATCTTTCTGCTAATGGTTCTTCCGGGAGCCTTGTGGTTTTTGTTCTTCTCCTACCTGCCGATGTTCGGAACTGTGATCGCTTTCAAGGACTATCGTTTCAGCCGAGACGGCTTCCTTGCCAGCTTGCAGCAAAGCGAATGGGTAGGTTTTAAAAATTTTGAATACCTTTTCAAAACGAATGATGCTTATGTCATCACAAGAAACACGATACTATACAACGTAGTTTTCATCGTTATCGGTCTTGTATGTGCCGTAGCAATGGCAATCATCTTGAGCGAAATTGTGAATAAACGGTTGGCAAAATTGTATCAAACCGGGATGTTCCTGCCTCACTTCTTGTCTTGGGTTATCGTCGGTTACTTTACATTCAGCTTCTTGAGTGTAGATAAAGGGGTAATGAACCAATTCCTTACTTGGATGGGCAAAGACCCTGTATCCTGGTACTCCGATACGACGTATTGGCCTTACATTCTCGTCTTCCTGAATATTTGGAAGGGTGTCGGTTACTCCAGTGTCGTATACTTGGCAGCCATTGTTGGTATCGACAAGACGTATTATGAAGCAGCGATGATTGACGGCGCGAACAAGTGGCAGCAAATTCGCCACATTACGCTTCCAGCGATTACACCGCTCATTACGATTTTAACGCTACTCGCCGTGGGACGTATCTTCTATGCAGACTTCGGTTTGTTCTATCAAATTCCGCGTGACTCCGGTCCATTGTATGCGGTAACGAACGTAATCGATACTTACGTATATCGCGGTTTGAAGGCGACAGGGGAAATTTCAATGAGTACGGCAGCTGGCTTGTATCAATCATTAGTCGGATTCATTCTTGTCATGACCTCGAACTGGATCGTTCGAAAATTCAACAAAGACAATGCGTTGTTCTAGGCTAGGGGGGAATGACTTTGCGTAAGACTAAACATCGCGACGTTCATGAGTTGTCCAGAGGTACGAACCTTTTGTTCAATATTATTGCTGGTGGATTCGCTCTCTTGTGTGTATACCCATTCCTTTTCGTTATCGTCATCTCGTTAACGGATGAAGAATCATTGGCACGTAAGGGATATACACTGTTTCCTGAAAAATGGAGCTTCTCGGCTTATGAGTACATTTTCAAAGCTGGGGATCAGTTGCTCAATTCCTACGGTATTACGATATTTATTACGTTAATTGGTACGTTGATTAGCTTGGTGGTTATCAGCTTGTATGCTTATGCGATATCTCGCAAAAACTTCGAGTACCGGGGATTCTTCTCCTTCATCGCATTCTTTACGATGCTGTTCAACGGTGGTCTCGTACCAACGTACATGGTCATAACGCAAGTGTTGGGGTTGAAGGATTCGATCTGGGCGCTTATCTTGCCGCTCATCATGAACGCGTTCTACGTACTCATCATGCGTACGTTCTATAATACGACGGTACCAGACGCGATTATCGAATCTGCTAAAATTGATGGTGCTGGTGAATTGCGGGCATTCATTACGATTGTACTTCCAATCTCATTACCAGGGATCGCCACAATCGGCTTGTTCGCGACACTTGGCTTCTGGAACGACTGGTTTAACGCTTTGCTCTATATCGACAATCCATCGCTCGTACCATTGCAGTCCATGTTGATGCGTATCGAGAACAGTATGCAGTTCTTGCTGTCGAACGCACAGTTGAACTCTTCCGGTCAATCGCTCGAAATGCTGCGGACATTGCCGCAGGAAGCAACTCGGATGGCGCTTGTCGTACTGGCAACATTGCCAATCGCATGTGCGTATCCATTCTTCCAACGCTACTTCGTTCAAGGCTTGACAATTGGTGCGGTAAAAGAATAACTCTTTACCCTATGGTTATTCCCGGATGGCGGCGATGATCATTGCCGCCTCTGGAAATAATATAAACATTCAGCGTGGTACAAAAAGGGGAGGTAACAAAATGGCTAAGGCAAAAAAAATGCTGATGATGACATTCTGCCTCATCATGGTCGCATCTTTGGTTCTCGCAGGTTGCGGAAATAAAAAAGATGAAGCGGCTGGCACAGCAGGAGACAAAAAAGACGAAAAGCCAGTAGAACTGATCTGGTACACGATCGGTACTCCGCAAAAAGACGTTGACAAGGTAATGGAGAAAGTCAGCGAGTACACGAAAGAAAAAATCGGCGCTACAATCAAAATGAAAATGTTCGACTGGGGCGATTACAACCAAAAGATGCAGGTAATCGCCGCTTCTGGGGAACCTTTTGATATCGCTTTCACGTCCTCATGGGCATTTGATTATGTACAGAACGCTAAAAAAGGCGCGTTCTATGAACTGGATGAGCTGTTAGACAAATACGGTCAAGATATTAAAAAGAACGTTCATCCATCCTTCTTGGAAGGTGCTAAAATCGAAGGTAAAACATACGCGATTCCTGTAAATAAAGAGCTTCCAGCTCAAAAAGTATTCCGCTTCAACAAGAAATATGTTGATAAGTACAACATCGACATCAACTCCATCAAGACTTTGGACGATTTGGAGCCAGTTCTTGCAAAAGTAAAAGCAGGCGAGCCTGGATTGTATCCAGTGTCTGCTGACAAGCAATTCAAGTTCGGTGTTCCTTACGACTTGGTTAACGAAAACTTGCCAATCGGTGTAGCATTGACGGATACGAACGACTTGAAACTCGTCAACGTTCTGGAACAACCAGACATGATGAAGAGCTTCGAGACGATGCATGAATACTACAAAAAAGGTTACGTAAAGAAAGACGCGGCTACAGCACAAAACGGCGATGAAATGAAAACGGGCAAATGGTTCGTTGACATGCCGGACACTCAACCGTTCGCAGACAACCAATGGTCACAAACGCTCGGCTATCCAGTTGTATCTACTCCTTACACAGAGCCTTATGTTTACAACTGGTCTGTAATGGGTTCGATGCACGGTATTTCCGCGAACTCCAAGTACCCAGAGAAAGCAATGGAATTCTTGAACTTGCTCAACTCTGACAAGTACTTGCGCAACCTGGTGAACAACGGTATCGAAGACGTTCACTACAAACGTATTGACGATAGCACAGTGGAATACTTGCCTGCTAAGACAGAAGGTTACGATATGCCAGCATTTACACTTGGTAACTTCTTCATCTTGGATAAGTTGCCTTCTGACCCTAAAGACAAATGGGAACAATTCGCGAAATTCAACGATTCCGCGAAAAATGCGCCGCTTCTCGGCTTCCACTTCAACGCTGACAGCGTGAAAACTGAGATTACGGCTTTGACAAACGTAAAAGAAGAGTTCTATGCATCTCTGTATACAGGTTCTGTAGACCCTAAAGTTTACGTTCCTAAAGCAGTAGAGAAGTTCAAGCAAGCTGGCTTGGACAAAGTAATGGCTGAAATGCAAAAACAATTGGATGAGTGGAAAGCATCCAAGAAGTAATCAATACCGGGGCATGATTGAATTTCGCCCAGCAGCAGATTTGACAACTAGAGCATGGCGACAACAACGTGCAGAGCGAAATGAATAGCCCTTTGTATCCAATCAGGTGGAGCGCTTCGCTTCACCTGATTGTGTACTATTTTGGACAAATAATTGGTTGTTTTTTCACATCCTAATCATTACAATATAATTGATATATTAATTATCTTATTTGCTATAATACAAATAATTCACTTGCGTTGTGATCATAAGTGAAAAGGAGAGAGCCGACATGGAACGTCTACCACAAGCCGTGCTTCGCGTGATGGAAGAAGCAAAGACGAAATTGGCCTATAACCCGAAATTGATGGAGCAGTTCCTGAACTGCTTCCCGAATACGCTGCAAACAACAACTAAGCTGCATGAAGACGGTACATCCTACGTCTTTACTGGAGATATTCCAGCCATGTGGCTGCGCGATTCCAGCGCTCAGGTACGCCAATACATGCCGCTTGCGAAGGACGATGCGGATGTGCGACGCGTCATTGCCGGATTAGTACGCAAGCAGCTGAAATATATTCAAATCGACCCTTATGCAAATGCATTTAATGAACAAGAAGTAGCACTGGATGAAATTCATCACCGTGACCAAACGAAGCTGAACGGCTGGGTATGGGAACGCAAGTATGAGATTGACTCCCTCTGCTATCCGCTTCAATTGTCCTATTTGTATTGGAAAGAGACAGGGGACACTTCCCTATTTGACGGTGAATATAAGACGGTTGCCCATATCATCATGGATCTGTGGACGACGGAACAGCGTCACTTTGCGCAATCGCCATACCGCTTCGAGCGGATGGATTGCCGCAAGACAGATACGCTCAAGAACAATGGCATGGGTATGCCGGTCAACTATACAGGCATGACATGGTCTGCATTCCGTCCAAGTGACGATGCGTGCACATTTGGCTATTTGGTTCCTTCCAACATGTTCGCGGTTGTTGTGCTGCGGTACTTGGAAGAAATCGCAACAACGGTTTATGAAGATGCGCCGTTTGCCGCGAAGGCTCGCGCACTGATGGAAGAAATCGACGAAGGCATTCAAGCGTACGGCATCTTCCACCACCCGAAATACGGCAAAATCTATGCTTATGAAACAGATGGCTTCGGCAACTATAACCTGATGGACGATGCGAACGTGCCTAGCTTGCTCGCGATTCCGTACCTTGGTTATACAACGGCAGACGATCCAATCTATCAAAATACACGCCGCTTCATTCTGAGTGAAGAGAATCCTTACTTCTACTCCGGTAAAGCAGCGAAGGGTATCGGCAGCCCGCATACGCCGGATCAATACATTTGGCATATTGCCTTGTCGATGCAAGGCTTGACAGCAAACTCGCAGGAAGAGATTGCTTCCCTGATCGAGCTACTCACAACGACAGATGCAGGCACAGGTTACATGCATGAAGGCTTCCATGTGGATGATCCTGCACAGTTCACACGTGAATGGTTCGCTTGGTCGAACAGCTTGTTCTCAGAACTGATTTTCCGCGAACATTGGCTTAAAGGGGAATAAGCAATAAGCAAGCCAATCGCTCATGCAGCAAAGTCAGATCATTAGGAATACTGGCACCTCTATCACACACATCATGGAAGAGAGGGAAACAACATGACAAAAAAGACAGCCCATATCATTTCTCATACACACTGGGATCGCGAATGGTATATGCCTTACGAGTATCATCACACTTTATTGATTGAATTGATGGATACGCTCCTTGATACACTCGATAACGATCCAGGCTTCAAGAGCTTCCATCTGGACGGACAAACGATCATGTTGGAAGACTACTTGCAGGTTCGCCCTGAAATGAAGGAGAAGCTGACGAAGTACATTCAAGAAGGCCGCATTCATATCGGCCCTTGGTACATCCTGCAGGATGAGTTCTTGACAAGCAGCGAGGCGAATGTGCGCAATATGCAAATCGGTCATCGCGATGCGAAGCAGTATGGCGGCAACATTTCCAAGGTTGGCTACTTCCCGGATTCATTCGGTAATATGGGCCAAGCGCCGCAGATTTTGAAGCAATCCGGCATTGATGTGGCTGTATTCGGCCGCGGTGTTAAGCCAACTGGATTCAACAACCAAGTATCGGAAGATGCAGCATATGAATCGCCGTTCTCCGAGATGATCTGGGAATCCCCAGACGGCTCGCGCGTCATCGGCATTTTGTTCGCGAACTGGTACTGTAACGGAATGGAAGTACCTGTTGATGAGCCGCAGGCAGTCGCTTATTGGGACAAGCAAATTCCGAATGCGGAGAAATTCGCATCTACACGCCACTTGTTGTTCATGAACGGGTGTGACCACCAGCCGATTCAAACGGATCTGTCCAAAGCGATTGAAGTGGCGAAGAAGCTGTTCCCGGATGTGGACTTCGTTCATTCCAACTTCAACGATTATGTAGATGAGCTTCGCAAGGAGCTGCCTGAGAACCTGCAGACAGTACACGGCGAATTGCGCAGCCAACGTACAGACGGCTGGTATACGCTCGTTAATACAGCGTCCTCCCGTGTGTACTTGAAGCAAATGAACGCAGAGAACCAGACGCTGCTTGAGAAGGTAGCAGAGCCGCTTGCGGCAATTGCGCACCAAGCAGGCAAGCCATACCCACACCACCTGTTCGTGTATGCGTGGAAGACATTGATGCAGAACCATCCGCATGATAGCATTTGCGGCTGCAGCGTGGACGAAGTGCACCGTGAAATGGTGACACGCTTCGAGAAGTCGAAGCATACAACAGAGACAATTATTAATGAGACGGTAGACAGCCTGCTGAAGCAGATTGATACATCCGTATATAGCGGCAAGCAAGCTGTGCCATTTACCGTATTCAACTCGACAGGATACAATCGCGACGGCGTAGTGGAAGTGACAATCGAATTGTCTCGCCGCTACTTCCGCGAAGCTCATCCGATGAAGCTGGCAGCGGAAATGAAGAAGGATCCAATCGTGCCAGGCGCAGTTGTCGACGCAGACGGCAATGTGTTGGATTGCGAATGGGAAGATGCGGGCGTAGTCTTCGGCTATGACTTGCCGAAGGATAAGTTCCGTCAGCCATATATGGCGCGTGCAGTGAAGGTGCGCTTGCAAGTACAAGACATCCCTGCATTCGGTTATAAGACGCTTGCCTGGGTGACAGGTGCATCGAAGGAGCAAGGGGCTAGCCTTGTGACAGGCGAGTTCACACTTGAAAATGATCGCTTAAAGGCAGTCGTTGCGGAAGATGGTTCGCTTACATTGACAGACAAGTCGACTGGCCATACGCATGCTGGCCTGAACGTATATGAAGATGCAGGCGACATCGGGAACGAGTACATGTTCCGCATGCCTGCAGGCTCCAAGCCGCTTACGACGGCAGGGCTGAAGGCAGAGCGCAAGGTTGTAGAAAATACGCCATACCGTGCGGTAATCGAAGTGGCGCATAACTGGAGCATTCCAGTATCCGCTGACGATAAATTGGAAGAAGAGCGCCGCGACATTGTGGACTTCAACCTTCGCAAGGCACAGCGCTCGACTGAATTGGTTACATTCCGCATCATCACTCGCTATACGCTCGATCGCGGTGCCAAGCGCGTTGATGTTCATGTAACGATGGACAACAAGTCCAAGGATCACCGCGTAAGAGCGTTGTTCCCAAGCGGCTTTGAGTCCGAAACACACTTGGCGGAATCGATCTTCGAAGCGGCACGCCGCAACAACATTCCAGCGAAGGAATGGGAGAACCCAAGCAACGATCAGCATCAGCACACATTTGTCAGCGTAAGCGACGGCAAGCTGGGCTTGACGGTTGCGAACAAGGGCTTGTTCGAATACGAAGTATCGCAAGACAACAAGAACACGATTGCAGTTACGCTGCTTCGCTCTTCCGGCGAGCTTGGCGACTGGGGCTACTTCCCGACACCAGAAGCGCAGTGCATCGGCGTTCATACGGCTGAATATGCAATCATCCCGCATGCTGGCGACGTAGTTGCTTCTGGCGCTTACGCGGAAGCACATTCGTTCCAAGTGCCTTGGGTTGTACGCCAAGTAGAAGTGCAGGAAGGCAAGTTCCCAGTGAACCATGCATTCCTGGCATGGAACGGCGAAGGCGTAGCGTTCTCCTCCTTGAAGATGGCAGAAGAGACAGGCGACATGGTCGGCCGTTGGTTCAACTTCAAGCATGAAGAAGCTGCTCTGAACGTATCGCTTCCAGAAGCTGCGAAAGGCTTCTACCGCAGCAACATCATGGAAGAAGTTCAAGAGAACATTGCTTCCACGAATAACCTTGAAGTAAGTGTTGCGTTGAGCAGTGCTGAGATCTTCTCGCTCGGTATCCAAAAATAATACGTATGATCATAGGAAAGACGCTTGCGAAGACTCGCAAGCGTCTTTTTTGTTGTCAGATGAGCTTGCACAGCAATTCATATTTATTTTGCGAACAGGGAAATAACCCCTTTACAAAAACATTTTTATCGCTAAAATAAATTTTAACGATAAAAATAACCTTAGTGGAGGGTTCCTTATGAAGCTGCTCATAAACAATCGCGCATTCCGATTTCTATGGCTTGCCCAAATCATTTCTGAGCTTGGTGACGGTATTACACGGCTCGTTGTTATCTTTCTTGTCGCTCATTTATCGAGCGATCCGCTGGCTATTAGTCTTGTCGTACTCGCTAATGTACTGCCAAGCATGCTCCTTGGAACATTCGTAGGCCCGATCGCTGATCGCTTCCAGCGTAGCCATATCATGATGGCCGCTGATATCTACCGTGCGATCATTGTCATGTTGCTTATCGCATCCCAGAACAATTTATACGGAATTTATGCTTTAGTATTGCTGCAAAATATCGGCACCGTGTTTTTTGAGCCTGCGCGCTCCGCTATAGTGCCCAGTCTTATTGGGAAAGAGAATATCCCGCAGGCCGTTTCCTTCTCGCAGGCTACTTATATGGCTATGAGGCTGGTGGGGCCATCGATTGCGGGGCTGTTAATTCCACTAGGTCATTTTGACCGGCTATTCCTTTTTAATGGACTTACGTTTATGCTGTCTGCTTTGTTTATTTATGCGATGTCCAAAGCAATACCTACTCCTGATCGAACCCATGAAGATATCCAAGATGAACGCGGGGTGCGCAAGCAGTCAGCTGCTGAGAAGGAACCGTACTGGAAATCCTTGAAGGTGGGGCTGCGCACGATTTACCGCCACGATGGATTATTCGCGCTTCTTCTGCTGCTTGTACCGATCATGCTTGTCGTGGGTGTCATCAATACAAACCTGAATGCGGCATTGCTGCAAACCTTCCGCATCCCTGCCGAGCATTTTGGCTTCATTTCCAGCATGGTGGCAATAGGCAGCATATTGGGGGCGCTCGCTGCACCTTATCTCATGAAGCGGATGGCTTCCAATGTTCTGCTGCTCGGGGCAGTCGGGGTTATCGGCCTATTCTGCTTGCTCATTGTGCCGCTGTATTCGCTGTATCAAGAGAGCGGCGTGCTGAGTGTATATGTATGGTCGATTGGTCTTGGCGTATCGACGGCCTGCGCGAACGTGCCGCTTAGCAGTTTGTTTATTACGATTATGCCAGATGAAATGAGAGGCCGCGGATCGGGCGTATTCGATTCTGTGTCGCAAGCTGGCACGGTTCTTGGCATAGGCATAGGCGGGTTATTCGCTTCTATGTTCGGCGTATTGCTTGCCACCGCGCTTGCCGGATTGCTGCTTATTATTGTCGTGGCTATTTTCCCTCTGTTAAAATATAATCAAGCACTTCGAACAACGAACGAAGCGAGTATGGCAGGAGGAGACCTAGCGATGTCTTCTTCAGACTAAGGAGGGGACAGCTTGCAAGAGCAACGAATAATTAACGATGTCGAGCTGTTGAAGATCATGCTAGATCCGCGCCGAATGCAAATATTGCGGCTTGCGCAAAACGAGCCGATTACGGTAAAGCAGATGGCAGAGATAATGGATGAGAAGCCATCCAGACTGTACTACCATGTGAAAAAGCTGGAGGAGGCCGGGCTGCTGGAGCTCATTGAGACGAAGCAGCAGGGGAATCTAATCGAGAAGTATTATCTTGCAAATCAAGAGAAGCGTAGCTATACGTTGGGGAAGGAATTATCACAGGAGCATTCCAGTCTGATTGTACAGGAGCTTCTGCGCATTACTCATCAAGGTATGGACGTAATCGAGGATGGAATGCGAAAAGGACAGTTTGGTGAGGATTTGCCTGCGGATTTGAAGATTGCCTATTCCTCAATGACGCCGATGGAATGGGCGGAGAAGGCGTATTATTTACAGCATGCGATCTCATCCAACTATGCGGCGCCCCCTTTCAATCCGGAACAATCCCTGATTGCCAATGATGAACTGCGGGAGCAGAAGACTAAGGATGAATATGTATTCGTTACGCTTAGCTATCGATTGAAGGATGTTCCGAACCGGGAATCTGTCGAGAAGAGCGAGATGATGGATGATTGACGAAAGCTTTTGTTCCAATTTGGATCTAAGTTGAGTTAATCGAATATGCAGAAGAACACCCACCCTCCATGCTTAAGATAAGCAGGAGGGTGGGTGTTTGTTTTTGGAGGTTTGTACGGTACATACAATGCTTCTCCAAGTTACGTATGGATTCTTTTAGAAGGAAATGCCTTACCCGCCGATGATCGTAAGTTCCTTTGGATAAGAAGTCAATACCTCAACACCGTCTGCGGTTACGATGACATCATCCTCGATGCGCACGCCAGCCACCTTCGGCACATAGATGCCCGGTTCAATCGTGAACAGCATGCCCGGCTCAAGCACATCCTCGTTGCGCTCATGTACAGATGGGTACTCATGGACATCGATGCCGAGGCCATGACCGAGACGATGGGTGAAATAATCGCCGTAGCCTTTGTCCGCAATGACCTTGCGTGCTGTGCGATCAAGGCTGCCGAACGTAACACCTGGCTTCACAGCTTCAATGGCTGCCATGTTCGCGGCGAGCACCGTATTGTAAATTTCCTTGCAAGTATCATTCACTTCACCTACGGCGAATGTGCGCGTAATGTCAGAGGCATACCCGTTCGCGTATACGCCCATATCGAACAAGAGAAGCTCGCCTTCCTTTATTTTGCGGGAACCTGGTACGCCGTGCGGGAGTGCTGCATTCTCTCCAGCCAGCACCATCGTGCTGAAGGATGGGCCGTCTGAACCAAGCTTCTTCATCAAATATTCAAGCTCTGCCACCATTTCGATTTCACTCATGCCCACTTTAACTCGGCTTACGCCTTCCAGCAGAACAGCTTCGACAAGTCGAACTGCTTCTTTCATGCGAACGACTTCTTCTTCCGACTTGATGACACGCATCGCCTGCAGGATTGGGCCTGCATCTACGAAGCTTTTCGCTGC
Organism: Paenibacillus sp. NAIST15-1; assembly: GCF_001894745.1. Lineage (GTDB taxonomy): Bacteria > Bacillota > Bacilli > Paenibacillales > Paenibacillaceae > Paenibacillus_B > Paenibacillus_B suaedae. The sequence continues at coordinate 210,820 of NZ_BBYF01000004.1, read as the reverse complement.
TGTTGCACTCGTTAATGCTTCATAGCGCTGTACGGACATATGTCCCTTCTCGATCGCGAAGCGAGCTGCCTGCTGTGGCAGATGCTGCTTCAGGATGTCATAAGGGTTGTCTGTATCTGTATGGGTAGCAATCTGTTGCACCACAGATACAGCGGCTGCTTTGTCCCCGTCCAGTACAGGTACAATCAGTGTTGGTTCGCCCTGTTGAGGGACTACGATTCCAAGGAAGCGCTCATGCGGATCACAAGCAAAGCCAGTCAAATAATAGACATGTTTGGGATCGGTAATGAGCATCACGTCAATGCCGCTTTGCTCCATGGCGGAATGGAGCTTGTTCCATTTATCATTCATCGAAAATCTATCCTTTCGTTCGGTAGTATAAGGTAGTCTAGGATCATTAGCCAGGCATCTATTCTCGAATGTACCATGACCGATTAAAAAATGCGAATAGACAAAATACAAAAAAGGAGTATTATATATAATACAGACTGATTATTTTCATGTGTTTTCACAACATGTGTTTTATACTGTACTAGTATTATGCCAATTATCGCCATGAGGAAAGGAATGACCGTCATGAACACTACGAAGACTCGCACGAACCATCAAACAAGCGAACGCGTTGAAAACCATCGTGTCGATTCCGTTACCCATTCACAATCATCCACTATGCGTGGAGCAGACATTGTCGTAGACTGCCTGAATCGTCAAGGCGTCACTCATATATTTGGAATTCCAGGGGCTAAGGTTGACAGCGTTTTTGACGCACTTGTTGATCGTGGCCCTTCTTTAATTGTGTGTCGGCATGAACAGAACGCAGCGTTCATGGCTGCCGCGGTAGGGCGATTAACAGGCAAACCAGGGGTGTGCCTGGTGACATCTGGACCAGGGGCATCCAACTTGGCAACAGGTCTTGTTACTGCAACGGCGGAAGGAGATCCAGTGGTTGCCTTAGGTGGCGCTGTATCTCGTGCAGATCGCTTGAAGCGGACACACCAATCCATGGACAATGCAGCACTGTTCCAGCCGGTTACGAAGTACAGCGCAGAAGTGCAGCATCCAGACAACCTGCCGGAGGTGCTGACGAATGCCTTCCGTGCAGCGACCTCGCCGCGTCAGGGTGCAGCCTTCGTCAGCCTGCCGCAGGATGTAATTACTAGTCCGGTACAGGTATCGGCGATTGGGCCATTGCCTTCGCCACGGCTTGGAGCGGCTCCTTCCGAAGGAATAGCCGAGGCGGCTGAAGCATTGCGCAGTGCCCGCATCCCGGTCATTCTCCTTGGGATGCGGGCAAGCTCGCCGGAAGCAGTCTATGCGATTCGGCAGTTGGTCGCACATACCAACATTCCGGTTGTAGAGACCTTCCAAGCGGCAGGTGCCATCTCTCGCGAATTGGAGGCTCACTTCTTCGGCCGTATCGGATTGTTCCGCAATCAGCCGGGGGATGAGCTGATTGAACAATCGGATGTTGTGCTGACCATCGGGTACGATCCCGTGGAATACGATCCGAAGTTCTGGAATCATGATGGCAAGCGCCACATCATTCATCTCGATGATGTCCAAGCCGACATTGATCATGATTACCAGCCTGAGATGGAGCTGCTCGGAAGCATCGATCGTACCGTGCAGGAATTGACGAAGCACTTGGCCGGCTTGCAGCGGACGCCAGAAGCGAAGGTGCTGTGCGATTCCTTGCTTGCGAAGCTGGTAGAGGCGTGCGAGCCGCCGCAGAAGGTGAAGCCGGGAACGGTTCATCCCTTGCAAATTATTCATGGTCTGCGCAGCGTCATCGATGACAACGTTACGGTAACGTGTGACGTGGGCTCTCATTATATATGGATGGCGCGTTACTTCCGCTCTTATGAGCCGCGCCGCCTGCTGTTCAGCAATGGCATGCAGACACTTGGCGTCGCCTTGCCTTGGGCCATCGCTGCTGCCTTGGTTCGTCCGAATGAGAAGGTGGTATCCGTATCAGGGGATGGGGGCTTCTTGTTCTCTGCGATGGAGCTTGAAACAGCCGTTCGCTTGAATCTGCCGATTGTCCATCTCGTCTGGAATGACGGCACGTACGACATGGTTGCGTTCCAGCAGCAAATGAAATATGGCCGGACTGCAGGTGTCGAATTCGGCCAGCCAGACATGGTGCAGTTCGCAGAGAGCTACGGAGCCACTGGCTACCGTGTCACGGATCCTGCCGAGCTGGTGCCGACACTGAAGAAGGCGCTTGAAGCAGAAGGGCCTGTCGTTATTGACATTCCGGTCGATTACAGTGATAATATCGCGCTTGGAGATACGCTGCTCCCAGACCAATTCCACTAAGAATGCATCTGGCAGCGTGGGAAAGTACAGCTTGCAACAAGGAGGAACAGATAAGATGAATGCCGTATTGGAACATCCAGTCAACACAACATTACGTCCATCGGACTCATATACAACAACGGAACGAGAAGCGGAACACCGCTCAGAGCAGCCAAGCACCATTTTCCAGACATCTACCATGAGCGCCCTGCTCGACGGTGTATTCGAGGGAAGCATGACAATGGCTGAGCTGAGACAGCATGGCGACTTCGGTATAGGCACATTCAATGAATTGGATGGGGAATTAATCGCCTTCGATGGAGACTATTATCGCCTGCGCTCCGACAGCAGTGTAACGCCCGTGCAGCCGGAAGACGGAACTCCATTTGCTTCCGTAACGTTCTTCCAGCCAGTCAAGACATTCCGTGTGAACCAGCCAATGAGCCGCAGCCATCTAGAGCAGCTGATAGACAGCCTGCTCCCGAGCCTGAACCTGTTCTATGCGATTCGTATTGACGGGGAGTTCGAGCGTGTAGTAACACGTACCGTTGCGAAGCAGAAGCCGCCATTCCGCCCGTTCTTGGAGGCAATCGAATCTCAGCCAACATTCACATTGGAGAAGAAAAAGGGAACTGTAGCAGCGTTCCGCATGCCGGCATTTGCTCAAGGGATAGCTGTAGCAGGCTACCACCATCACTTCGTTGATGATGCACGTACAGGCGGCGGGCATGTGCTGGATTTGCAGCTCAAATCAGGCATCGTGCAGATAGGCAAGCCGTCAGAGGTGCATATGCATTTCCCTGAGACCGAAGCGTTCATGAACGCTGACCTGACGAGCCGCGATCTCGATGCAGAAATTGCGAAGGCAGAAGGTTAATTCAGGAGTCAATCATGCTGGTAAAGCATACGTAGAACCCGCACGTTGAACGAACGAATCGTACCCCCGTACAACGTACTCGTACATTCATAGTACCCGTACAGTGTGCATTTAAATTGCAGCATCAGCGTGTACACGAGTAAGTTTACAATATGCCAAGAAGGCCTGAATGGGAGAGAAAGGAGCCCGTTTGGGTCTTTTTTTGTTAAGGAGACAAGGTTGTGTGTGATGGCTAATGAAGGGTAAATCCCCTGATGCCTTGATGGGAGCGGACATCAGGGGGCGGATGATACTGCACTTTGAAAGATGCGGCAGCCTTAACTCATGCGAGCGACAGTAAACGATGTGGCAAGCGTAGAAATTTCATTGGACAATTGCGCTGCGCTTACATCATGACGCAATTCCACAGCATAACAGAATTCGTAGAAACCTCCGAGTGTGGCTTTGAAATTCGTTTCCCAATAGTTCGTCATTAACCAAGCATAGGTAGACGGCTTAGCGTCCAGCGACTGCTGGGTATGAACAAGTCTGCGGCCATGCTCAAGCGATCCCAGTTGCAGCAGCGGTGTATCGGGCATAGCGAGAAGCAGTGTAAGCTCTTCGGACTGTGAACCTGTATAGTCTGTCACTGGAGGTTTATCGCTAGGATCAGCTGAATTAGGATGCGATGCATGCGTATGATTGCACCATGCCAGACCTTCTTGAATGCACGTATAATCCAGGCACGTGCCTGGCAGCTGATCGATCCATGGACGTACGATGGCTCCTGCTTTCTCTACATACAAGGTATCTTTGTGATGTTCGCCAGTCGTGAACGGCAGTGCGACATATACGTTCTCGGGAAGCCATACGCTGTCTTTGTGAAGCCGAACAGATATCTCGACCCGATTCGATGCAGCATGTACCTTCAGGAATAGTGCGTAATAGCTCATTCCTTCGATCACGTAAGTCAGCTCTATTGTCGCATATAACGGACCATTCTCGATTGGACGTGCACGGACGAGGCGACCGGTGCTTCGCTCTACGTTTATACCCTTGCGATTGCGTCCCATCCGGCTGCGAACAGCCCAGACTTGGCTCTGATCGCTTGAATCAGCAGCCGGAGTGACCTCGTAAATGGGTGTGAATGCACCGTGCTCGCGATTGGCTGCCAGCATTTCGCATCCCGTTTGTTTATCGATCCAAGAGATAATGCCCTCGTTTTCCTTCCATTCAATCCGTACATAGGGTGATTCAATCGAATGCTGAGCAATACGAATAGGACCATGTGCAGACTCTTCTGCATGCAAGTCCTCCATATCATAGACTCGATCACTTCCCATCAGGCGGGTATTGGATGTTGTCAGATTTGTAGGGCGAGCTGATGCCTTACGAAGGTTCAGGAAGCACTCTTCACCTGGACCGAGCGTGACTTGAACGACAACGGACTGTGGGTGAGGGGACTGGTGCGGAAGCACATTCCCGGTTCCTTCATGTACGACTTCCAATCCACCTTCGAATAGAGCAGGCTCCCATCCGTCCAAGGATAGGGTGACAAGCTTGGCAGCGGGTGCAAGCTCCGTGTTCACAATGCGATAGCGGAATGGACGCTCAGGATATAGAGGTGCAGCACCTTGCGCGAACAGCACCTGATCCAGCGCTTGGTGCGCGAGGCGGCTGGCTTCGGCTGCATAGGCCTGCTTGCGTACTTCGAGCAGCTGTACGTTCGGGTGCCATGGCTCATAGATGGAGGAGTGGTAGCCCCATGTATGTTCCGCATACATGACAAGTGCTTGCTCGACTTGATTCAGCTTCGAGATGTCCACGATGCTAGCCTTAGGATCGAGGCGCTTCATCTTGCGCAGTGTGCGCTGTGCGTCACGGAACAGCTGTGTATGCATGGCAGTTGAGCTGACGCCGTCAGACCACCAATCCGGCCAATCTCCTGTATAGACCGGTAATTGGTCTACATCTTCCTGCTTCAATCTAGCAAAGAAATCATGAAGCGTCGTCATCTCAATGCGAATTGTATCGCCGTATTGGGCATTCCAGTCGCGAATGAATTCCATAATTCGGCCGTTGGGTGCAGCATTGTCTGTGCCTAAACCAGACAGCATGACCGGTGCAAAGTCATAGGGGTACCCTTCTTCCTCAAGCCGGTTTACATAACGGTGCATACGGATGCGTGCAATATCGTCATGATGCGCATCGATTAACTGGTTATCGAATTCGTCTTGGATCATATACTTGCCGAGTGCACCGGGACATAAGCCAAGCTCGTTGCCGAACATGTAGTGCTCTCCGTTCCAGACGAGCAATCTCTCGCCATTCGGCGCCTGCCACCAGAAGGGCGTTTGCTTGCGGCCAAGTGCGAACATGCCGTGGTGGGTGTGGATGCAGCTGAATAAATGCTTGATGCCATTGTCGAGGAGGCTCTGGGCATACCCCCATCCATAGCCGTTAATGTCAGCAGTCATCGCTGAGTCCACATGTTGCCCGATCGACTCTGCGTATGTCTGTGCTTTACGATGAATGCTATGCAATAAGGAATAGTCCGGCAGCTCGGTCATGTTCAAGTACGTACCGGACAGCTCGATGCTGCCACTGCGTACAGCCTCGGCGAATTGCTCGCGCTCCTGCTCCGAAGCTTGCTCCAAGAACCGTTCTACTGCCCAAAATGTCTCGCAGGTCCAACGAAATCCCTTCCATTCCGGCTTCGTTCCGTTCGATGCTTGCTGTACGATGTTCAGCGCCTGTCGAATAAATTCAACGTGATAACGCTCGATCTTCTCCTGGCGTTCCGTATATCCGATGTCCGTATGGGAATGGTGTATCGCATAAATGGTCCAAGTCCGCTTCGGGGATGGGGTTATCGCACGCGCGATATGCTGTTCGTTGTTCATCATGTAAGGCCTCCAATTCCATTTCAGCTAGGTAACAAGTAATGAAAGAAACCTTCCGCTCCATTCCGGCTTCAGAAGGTTAGTGACATGGCAGCGAAGAGCTGAGATTGTGTACCCCTGTCTTCTCTCCTGTATGCCCTCATTGTAAGGAATGGTGGGAAGGTTGTATTTGGACTGGTTGGCTTTGTTTTTGTAAAATACGGACATCATTATGCGTTCGGACGTTGACTCGGATCTGTATCGGGATGAGCGCGATGGAGATCACGGCGACGGTAACGTGCAGGAGATACTCCGAGCAGCTGAGTGAATACTCTTGTAAAATAATGCACCGACTCGAAGCCACACTGCGCAGCGATATGCTTAATGGCTGCATCAGTATCGAGTAGAAGCTCCTTCGCCAATTGGATGCGCCGTTCTTGTACATAATGGACGAACGTCTGACCGCCATGCTGCATGAACAGTCGGGATAGATGACGGGGAGAAATGTGCAAATGCTGTGCCACGATCTCAAGCGACAGCGGTTCACTAAGGTTATCCGCTAAGTATAGACAGGCTCTGCGGAACAGATCATTCGTGCCGACAGAAATGTTCGCGGCGCCTATGGACACTTCCGGGAGCTGGTAGGAATGCGGCGCGAATAGCGGCAGCATCGAATACAGCAGTGCCCCAACTGTCGATTGCAGCACCGCAATCGGGTAAGCGGCTTGTCCCTGCCCATTCGCGTTATCGAACATGTACAGCAGGGCGCCCCACAGCGCTGCTGTTGCTGACTTCTCAGCTGAAGGAATAACAGGGACGGCATCTTGCGCCAGTACTTGATAGGCACGAGCGTAAGCATCTGCCGAATCTGATTCGATGATGTCGAAGGCGACGTAACATAGCGCAAGACCCTCGTCACTGCGAATCTGATGCCAGATGCCAGGTCGGGAACAGAAGGCGGTTCCTGAGGATAGCGGATAATGCTTGCCATCGTCGATATATTCTCCGCTCCCTTCCATGACGTAGCACATTTCAAAAAAAGAATGTCGATGCAGCGTGTTATGGTAATGTTGGGGCATGAAGCCCCAGTAATGGACACGATAGCGCACAGGCCCGCAGTCGATCTGGGTGGCGTATATATTGAGCGCATGATTTGCTTTTTTGTATGCTATAGGACTCGCATTCATCATATGTACTCCTTTGTGTACCATACGTATGTCTAACATGATGCTTGGTTGAAATGCAGCTGCGTAGCGAAGTTCTGATTCTTCGCAGTATGGCCCTGATCTCTCTTAATCCTCCTTATTTGACGAAAGGATATGCTTGCCAATGGCGTAGAGGAAAATTATTGCGAAAACACCTGCCCCCACATACCACGAAAGAGTTTGATTAGCATCCTCCTCTAGCTGTGCTAGCAGGGTAGCTTGATCGGTAGAGACGAGAATGGTTTTGTTCTCCTTGAGCGGGACGAGCTGTCCCTCTTGCACGTGGACGGCAATAATTGAGCTTCTGCCGGGCCGAATGCCTCGATAGGCACATCTATTTTCTTTTGAAAAGACTCCGTCATTGCATATCAGGTATATTTCATCTTGAATCTCCGCTCCATGCACCATCGCTGGTCTTAATATAAGATGTCCAGTCAGCAGCAACCATTCATTAGAACGAATCGGGTAACCAGCTACGGCTGCATCTTTTGCGAGCCAGTAGTTAATCTCATCGGGATTACTAGGATAGTTTCTGTTTCTCCTTTTGTTGGGGACGTAAGTTTCTCTTTGCAGCAGCGCAAATTCAGGCTGAACGTAATCGGAATCTCCTGTTGGAGCCGCAGCTGTCATTTTTCCTTCAATAATTTGATAACCGTTCTGTGACAAATCAATCGTCGTTTCTGGCCTTATATTTTCCAGCTTCGAAATCAGGCTGCGAGTCTCTCTTTCTTTACCTGTTCCCAGTAGGAAAATAATGATGAGAATCAATGCTAGGGAGGCTACAACAATAAGATCAAATAGAAAGCCTTTATTACGTGTTTTTTTCATGGTTTCTCCTCTGATTTCTTCCCTGGAAAATGTGAAGATCAACTGTAAAGTGAGGCAACAATTGGAACTGTCTCTTTGGTATGACGTTTGTTACAATAAAATTTACCAGTATTTTAGTATCTAAATAAATCGGTTTTACGAACAAAGTATGTATGCAGTTGAATCGTATCAATTTACCGGGCAATTGAGTTCGAATTCACATAAGTGTCACATATAACGCTTTCAGCAGCCATGTTGTTCACAATTCGTCACAGCAATTGATCGTCCGGTTATGGGACAATATGGATGGAAGCTGGAAATCATCATATGGAGGGGACGGACGATGTTGTTAACGGCAGAACAGCTGGAACAGTGGAGTGGTGATACCGTGGAGCGAATGGAGACGCGCAAGGCAGCTTATCAATTGCTGGCTGATTTCCTGGGAGAAGTTCCAACACTAGATGTCATCATGGCATGGCGGAACGGGCAGGAGCTTAAGTTGTTGTCATCCAGTTCCGAAGGAGCCCAGAAGCTGTGCAGTATGCTCACGAACATGTCGATTAACGAAATGTACGCCGTATACTCCTCGCTGCGAGACGAGTATTTGCGCTTGTTCGGCTCTTCAGGCCAGCTGCCTGTAGCGCCTTGCGAGACCATGTATCGTGCGAGCGAGCAAATGTTGCCTAAGTCATACGCTCATGATGTGCGGCAAATGTATGCTGAATTCAGTTTATATTTCAAGAAGATGAACGGAGAGCCTGACGACCATATTTCCATAGAATTGGAATTCATGGCTGTTCTCATCGAGAAGATGATGAACAATGTGGCCTCGAAAGAGCGTTATGAGCGTTATATGAATGGCCAGCGCGAATTCGTGTTGGATCATCTGAAGAGCTGGGCGCCACGCTTCGCAGAGGACTTGGCACAGCATGCTGAACATCCAATTTATAAGGCAATTGGAATGCTGCTAAGAGAGTTCATCGCTAAAGAAGCCGCATGGGCAGAACAGATGAAGATCGCATAGTTGCACATTCTGTATCGATATTGATGCAGTGAGATAGAACGAAATCGAGATCTATGCATATGACAAGGGACCTTTCCACACAAAGGTCCCTTCTTCTCTATACGGACTTGCACGTAATGCCGCGCCAATAGATCGTCCAAGCGGCTTCAAGATTGCTCTCGAATCGGCTTACGCCTCCGTACAGAAGCTGTACGAACAGCCCGTCCAATATCGAGATGAATGCCTTGGCTGCCTGCTCGGGATGAACACCGTGAATTTCTTGTGAGCGCAGCGCCTGTGCCATGCGGGGGATGAGCCCCTTCTCCAGCCGCTCGATGAAGGAGTGCATGCGTTCAAGGACAGGCTCTTGCAGCGATGGAGGCGGGAAGAAGGCGACCCGCAGCATAAATTTGAGCACATCATACTGGCTGTACCGGTGACGGTAGGAGTCAAGCAGCAGCTTCAACTGATCGTAGAGCGGCAAATGCTCATGCTTGTGGAAAAAGTCCGTGATCCAGTTTAACTCATCGACAAATACAGATTGCAGCACGTGCAAAAACAGATCTTCCTTGCTCTTATAATGCGCATAAATAGATGGCTTCTTAATGCCGACTTCCTCGGCAACTTTGGACAAGGAAGTCCCGGCATAGCCATATTTGGCAAAATGGGATAGAGCGATAAGTTGAATGCGGTTGGCAGTCAAAGGGAAACCCTCCATTCTTCGCTGTTCCATAACTACCTATCGTTCGTTCGACGAAATTATGTCACACGGTTGAAATCGTTGTCAATGACATATTTGAAAGCGGAGAATTCGGGTATAGTAATTCAATATGGATTGTTCTTCCTTCACCTCTTGATTAAGACATATTGCAGGATTATATAGTAGGATGCTGTATAAGGATAGAAGCATGTTAGATACAGATATTTAGAGATGGGGGAGCATGCGGATGAGGAGAGCATTGCAGGTAGGTTTGTTTCTGATCTTATTGATGACGCTAGGTCTATACATAAACGATACGTTCGGGCATACCATCGCTACATCCTTAAGTATTATGACGACACTCGCGGTCATCACGCTTGCCGTTATTATTTTTATGGAAAATCGGCATCCTTCCAGCACGGTTGCATGGATTCTGGTGCTGGCACTCGTTCCTGTAGTCGGATTTATTTTCTATATGCTATTTGGTCAAAATTATCGCAAGCGGCGCCGTTATGCCCGCAAGGCTGTCCAGGATCGGCAGGGGTATGCCTTCATTGATAATGAATCGCTGACACGAAGGGAGCAGGTATTCGCTACCTTCAATCCTGATGAGCGCCAGCTTCTGCGACTGACGAGCCGACTTAGTAAGAGCCCGATATCCTTCGGCTCCGATACGCGGATTTTGAACAATGGGGAAGAGACGTTCTCTGCGCTCATTACGGAATTGAACCAAGCGCAGCATCATATTCATATGGAGTATTATATCTATCGGGATGACGACATCGGACGATCGCTTAAGCGAATACTGATTGATAAGGCAGCTGCTGGGGTTAAGGTTCGCTTCATGGTGGATGCGGTCGGAAGCATGCATCTGCCGAAGACATTCTTGGCGGATCTGCGAAATGCCGGGGTCGAGGTGGCGGTGTTTGGTGCTGTGAAATTCCCGCTGTTCTCGAATCGGGTGAATTATCGGAACCATCGCAAAATTGTTGTCGTGGACGGAAACGTCGCTTTTATCGGCGGATTGAATGTAGGAGATGAGTATTTAAGCCGCAGCAAGACGTATGGCTTCTGGCGCGATACTCATATGATCGTCCGAGGCGAAGCGGTGAAGACGATGCAGATCATTTTCCTACAAGATTGGTGCCATACGACAGGATGTAAGTTGTACGATCCAGAATACTTGACACCACAGCCAACGGAGTCGGCCTCAGGCGCGGTTCAGATGATCGCAAGTGGCCCCGATCAAGAATTCAAAACAATGAAAAATGTATTCTTCTCGATGCTGACTTCGGCCAAGAAATCAATCTGGATCGCAACGCCGTACTTTATTCCGGATGAGGATATCTTTACAGCCTTGCGTGTAGCAGCATTGTCTGGTGTGGACGTGAAGCTGCTGTTCCCGGCTAAGCCGGATAAGTGGCTGCCGTTCCTGGCATCGCACTCCTATTTCCCGGGACTCATGGAGGCGGGGGTTCGCATCTATGAATATGAGAAGGGCTTCCTGCACTCGAAGCTCATTATTGTGGACGGAAAGATGGCGACGATCGGAACGGCCAATATGGATATGCGCAGCTTCCACTTGAACTTCGAGGTGAATGCACTGCTGATGCGTACAGAGAGTGTTCAGCAGCTCGTAGAGGAGTTCGAGCTTGATCTGCAGTCGGCCGCACCGATCGTAGAAGAACAGTTCGCACGCAAAAAAGTGTTCATGCGCTTTCTTGAATCGGCCGCACGTCTATTCTCACCGCTGCTGTAGGCCTAAGTGGACTATAGTGGTAGTTGGAATAGATTGACTCCATGTGTGGTTTGTGGCATGATTAGTTAGAACTCCTTTTGAGAACGATTTTCATTATCTGTGGAATGCGGGAGGAACGATCATGTCTGTATTGAACACACGCTCTCTTACGTTATCGTACGGGGAAACCTCTATTATAGAAGATTTAACGGTAAGCATACCTGAAGGCAAGATTACGGTGCTGATTGGAAGCAACGGATGCGGCAAGTCGACGCTGCTTCGCTCCCTTGCCCGCTTGCTGAAACCTACGCTTGGTACGGTTCTTCTGGACGGTAAAGATATTCATCGTTCCAGAACGAGGGAAGTTGCGCGTAAGATGGCGATCTTGCCTCAGGGGCCAACAGCGCCAGAAGGGTTGACGGTTCATCAGCTTGTGAAGCAAGGACGTTATCCATACCAGACCTGGCTGAAGCAGTGGTCGGAAGAGGATGAGCAGCTTGTACGCCATGCGCTGAAGGTGACAGGTCTTGAGGAATTGGCTGATCGGCCAGTAGATGCCTTGTCCGGCGGTCAACGACAACGGGCGTGGATCGCCATGACGCTTGCGCAGAATACGGATATCGTTCTGCTCGATGAGCCGACAACGTATTTGGACTTGAGCCATCAGATCGAGATACTGGATTTATTGTATGATTTGAACCGGAATGAGGGCCGTACCATCGTGATGGTTCTTCATGATTTGAACTTGGCTTGCCGTTATGCCGATCATATTATAGCTGTGCGCAATAAGGGCATTCATTCACAGGGAGCTCCAGAAGATGTGCTGACGGTCGATATGGTGAGGGACGTATTCTGCATGGAGTGCATCGTATGCGATGATCCGCTGTTTGGTACACCGATGTGCGTGCCGCGCGGCAAAGGGCGCATCTGCGGCGAACGTTGTGAACGCAAGGATGAGTGCGCAGCGAACACAATGCTGCAATCAAGCGCTGTATAAAGGAAATACGGACTTTAGAAAGATGTGGATGGAGAAATCTAAGAAGCTGTTTGGCGTTGCCAGACGGCTTTTTTTGCACCCTTATTGCCCCTTCTTTTTCCAACTGATATGCTTGGACTAGCAATTATGACATATGATCATCGGAGGGAAATTCATTTGTGGAGTAATCGTAACGTATGGATTGTGCTCTGTGGCGAATTTATCGCCGGCCTGGGGCTTTGGACGTCCATTATCGCGAATTTGGAATTTATGCAGCATTATGTGCCATCAGACTTTATGAAGTCATTGATTTTATTCACTGGCCTTCTCGCAGGTGTGCTCATTGGGCCATATGCAGGGAAAGTGATCGATTCGCATCGCAAGAAGAGCGTCCTTATCTGGGCGGGTATCGGACGGATGGTAAGTGTCTGCTTCATGTTTCTCGCCATTGCACAAGGCTCGGTCTGGTGGATGATTCTATTTGCAGTGTGTCTGCAAATATCCGCGGCCTTTTATTTTCCGGCGCTTCAATCGGTCATTCCACTTATCGTTCAAGATAAAGATCTTATCGCTTTGAACGGGGTTCATATGAACGCATCTACGATTGCTCGTATTATCGGAACGGTGGCAGCCGGTATGATGCTGTCTGTCATGAGTTTGTCTGCCTTGTACACGGCATCGCTCGTCGCCTATGGACTTCTGCTTGTCTCCACATACTTCCTTGATATTGATGAGGAGGCTAAGGAAGAGCGCGGCCAGAAGCGTAAAGAGAAGCAAGGCGGCGGATTTAAGGAGATTGTCCCGATGCTCAAAGGGATGCCAGTTGCTCTTATGGCGCTCTGTCTATCGATTATTCCAGGATTCTTTATTGGGAGCTTCAACTTGATGGTCATTAATATTAGCGAAATGCATCAGGATACGCAAATTAAGGGATGGCTCTACGCAGCTGAAGGCGTTGCCTTCATACTGGCTGCATTCTTCGTGAAACGCTTATCCGGTCAGCGCGATCTATTAAAGCAATTGTTCGCGCTGTCCTTCATTATCGCAGCTGCGCAAGGGCTGCTGTTCTTCGCTCATGTGAAATGGATGACGCTTGTGGCGTTCGGACTCTTTGGCTTTGCAGCTGGATTCTTCTTCCCCTTGTTGTCTACGTATTTTCAGAAGTCGATTCCGAAAGAACTGCATGGCCGATTCTTCTCATTCAGGACGATGCTGGATCGGGTCATGTTTCAAGTGGTGCTTCTTGCGGCAGGGTTCAGTCTGGATACGATAGGCTTGCCTTACATGGTACTGATTTTCAGCGTGCTATCGCTAGCTATCCTTTTGTATGGAATGGCTCATACCGTTGGCTCGACGTCCAAGCGCAAGCAGGACACCGAGAAATCGGCGATTTGAAAGTAAGATATTCGTAAATGGGCTGTGTACAGGAGGGTTCCCAAATGTTCCGTAGAAGGAATATGATGGGAACTTTTTCTGTATGAGAAAAGGAGAGTGTACACCCCTTGTGGAATAGGATGTAGGGAAGTATCGATTTTGAGGACAGAGGAGGACGGAACATGAAACGGTCAGAGGAAATTATACAGACAGCGGAACGATTCGGAGCGAGGAACTATCATCCGCTTCCTGTCGTAATCGAGAAGGCAGAAGGAGTGTGGGTTGAAGATCCAGAAGGGCGCCAATACATGGATATGTTAAGCGCTTACTCTGCCTTGAACCATGGTCATCGCCATCCGAAGCTGATCGAAGCTCTTGTGAATCAGGCGAACCAATTGACGCTGTGCTCACGCGCCTTCCATAGCGAACCGTTATCTCGTCTGAGCGAACAGTTGGCAGCATATACAGGCAAGTCCAAGATACTGCCTATGAATACGGGTGCTGAAGCAGTTGAGACTGCTCTCAAGGCGGCACGACGCTGGGCATATCGCCATAAGAGCATTCCACGCGACCAAGCGGATATTATCGTATGCAGTGGCAATTTTCATGGTCGTACCATTACCGTTACCTCATTCTCTTCCAGTGAAGAATACAAAGAAGACTTCGGCCCCTTTACACCAGGCTTCACGATCATTCCATACGGCGATGCCGAGGCACTGGAAGGTGCAATTACGCCGAACACGGCTGCATTCCTCGTTGAACCTATTCAAGGAGAGAATGGAATTGTAATGCCGCCAGATGGGTATTTGCGCAAGGTGCGAGAGATTTGCACCCGTCATCATGTGCTGTTCATTGCAGATGAAATTCAGACGGGATTCGGGCGCACCGGCAAGCGCTTCGCCTGCGATTGGGAGCAAGTGATACCGGACATGTACATTATGGGCAAGGCACTTGGCGGAGGTGTGCTTCCGATTTCTGCTGTAGCAGCAGACGAAGCGATCTTATCCGTCTTTGAGCCAGGTTCGCATGGCTCAACCTTCGGCGGCAATCCGCTAGCTTGTGCGGTGGCCTCAGCGGCGCTTACCGTACTTGACGAAGAAAAGTTGGCAGAGCGCGCCGAACGGCTCGGGGCATATTTCGAGAAACAGCTCGCCAGCATATCCAGCCCGATTGTGAAGGAAATTCGTGGTCGTGGCCTGCTGATTGGCATGGAGCTAACGGAGGGGGCCAGACTCTACTGTGAGGCTCTTATGCGTCTTGGTCTGCTCTGTAAGGAGACGCATGGCACGGTCATTCGCTTTGCGCCGCCGCTGGTCATCACGGAGGAACAGCTGGATTGGGCAGTAGAGCGTATTCGCAGTGTGCTGGTCTCAGGGGCGATTATTGCTTGAACAACAAGAGGGTGACAACATCGCAATCTGCTTACTCGATAGAAGGTTTAAGTCATGCCTATTTAGTTAGAGAAGGTAATAGATATGATCATAGACGCAGTGAATAAGTAGAAGTTCGAACGGATATTCCAGGATTGTCATATCGAAGGGAGCGATCAGTATGACAGCACAGGACAGACAGATGAACATGCCATTATCTATTATTCAAGTACCATTCGGTCTAGGGGCAGGACGGCGTGGTGCGGAGTTGGGACCGGAATGCCTGATGCAGATTGGACTGGTGCGGCATCTCAATCAATTAGGGATTACTGTGGGTGAGGAATGCCGTGTGGGCTGTACGGCTGCCGCTATACATTCGGAGGCAGCAGCAACCGCAGCCCCGGTACGCAAGGCCAAGTATGTTGATGAAGTCATTGCGATGAGCGACGCCTTGTCCGAGCAGGTACAGGCATCTATAGAGTCGGGACGCTTCCCTCTGGTGCTGGGCGGAGATCATAGTATCGCCATTGGAACCTTGGCAGGCCTGACACAGCAATATCAGCAATTAGGTGTGATCTGGTTCGATGCACATGCAGACTTGAATACAGAAGAGACTAGTCCGTCAGGCAATGTGCATGGAATGTCACTGGCTGTGGCGCTGGGACGAGCAAGTTTGACCGAAGGTCAATGGAATTGGCCTGGCAAGTCGCTAAATCCGAAGAACATTGTACTTGTTGGCTCCCGAGATTTAGATCCTGGCGAGCGCTCCTATATTCGTGAGCAAGGAATTGCATGTTTTACGATGCATGATATTGATCGCTATGGCATGCTGCATGTGATGAAGGAGGCCATCCGAATTGCCAGTGATGGCACAGACGGGGTTCATTTAAGTTTCGATGTAGATAGTGTGGATCCTGTTGAGGCTCCGGGAACGGGTACACCGGTACGGGGTGGGGTAAGCTATCGGGAAGCCCATCTTGCGCTCGAACTTCTGCATGAGTCTGGTATTGTGACTTCCGCTGAATTCGTCGAGGTGAATCCTTCGCTGGATACAGACAATCGCACGGCACGGCTCGCGCTGGAGTTGATTGGCACCCTGCTTGGAGATCGAATCCTATAGGCTTCGACCCTATTGTTTTCGCATGACATGAACAGTTATACGATGGCATCCAAGTGAGGGCAGCATGTAGAGAAATTATCATAAACAAATTCGTGTCCACATTCTGATCCTTTATTGTTCCGAAGCAGGGTTGTCATCCGGCGATAGCCCTGCTAGGATGAGTTTTGAATAAGCTGGTATTGGATGGTTTTAGCCGTAGAGAAAGCTGCCGTGATTGCGTACAATATAGAAGGTAGTGGAACCTAATCCTAGCACGGAATGATAACGACAGCATTGCAGCGCATTAGCAGATAGGTAAGAAGCAGAAGCGGATCTTATTGCATCTCAATCCTACGCTGTTCGTGCGCTAATAGCTATGTAATGATAGATCGTGACCAAGCGTGTGCATGATGAGAAGGGGATGTCGACGAAGGGGGAAGCGCGATGAAATATCGCAGTGTATTTGACATTATCGGCCCAATCATGGTGGGGCCATCCAGCTCGCATACAGCGGGAGCAGCAAAGATTGGTCGATTGGCACGAAGTATTTTCGGCAGACAGCCGAAGCGAGTTCATATCTCCCTATACGGCTCATTCGCTGAGACTTACCGGGGGCATGCGACAGATGTTGCCATTGTTGCTGGCGTGCTCGATTACGATACGAACGATGCAAGATTGCCGGACTCATTGAAATATGCAGAAGACGCAGGAATGGAAGTCATCATCACACCTGAGGAAGCTGTACCGGAGCATCCCAACACTGCCCGCATTCGGATGACGGACGAGCACGATGAGATGGAGGTTGCAGGAATCTCAATCGGTGGCGGGAAGGTTGAAATTACAGAGCTGGACGGGTTCCGTCTGAAGCTCTCTGGACAGTGTCCTGCGATACTCGTTATGAACCATGACCGGTATGGAGTCATTGCAGGTGTGACCAATATCTTGAGCGGAGAACAGGTGAATATCGGACATATGGAAGTAAGCCGCAAGGAGAAGGGGAAGATGGCGCTCATGGTCATTGAGACGGATGAGGCGATTGCCGAACCAATCCTGCAGCAAATTCGAGAGCTCCCTGGAGTAAATCGTGTGCTTCGAATGGAAGACTAAATACGATAGAAGGAAGGAGGAGCAGTTATGTTTCGCAATGTGGCGGAATTAATCGCAATTACTGAAGAACGGCAATGTAAAATCTCCGATGTGATGATTGAGCAGGAAATGGAAATGCGTCAATGCTCGCGTGAGAAGGTGATCGAGCAGATGACGCGGAACTTGGATGTGATGGAGCAGGCAGTTGAGCGCGGCTTAGCAGGCGTTCGTTCCCATTCTGGGCTGACCGGCGGCGATGCGGTAAAGCTTCAACAATATATTCAATCTGGACAGTCCCTCTGTGGGGACACGCTGCTGGATGCCGTGAGCAAGGCGGTCGCAACGAATGAAGTCAATGCTGCGATGGGGCTTATCTGTGCCACGCCGACCGCGGGTTCGGCGGGGGTCGTTCCGGGTACCTTGTTCGCATTGAAGGACAAATTAAATCCTACCCGCGAGCAGATGGTGGAATTCCTGTTCACCTCCGGAGCGTTCGGACTTGTCGTTGCGAACAATGCATCGATCAGCGGAGCAGCTGGCGGCTGCCAGGCAGAAGTCGGATCAGCAGCTGGGATGGCTGCGGCTGCCATTGCTGAATTGGCAGGGGGAAGCCCCAAGCAATCCGCGCATGCGATGGCAATTGCGCTGAAGAACATGCTGGGGCTCGTCTGCGATCCTGTTGCAGGTCTCGTGGAAGTGCCGTGTGTGAAACGAAATGCCATGGGCGCAGCGATTGCCATGGTCGCAGCAGATATGGCACTGGCGGGTGTAGAGAGTGTCATCCCGTGCGATGAGGTGATTGAGGCGATGTTCCGCATTGGGCAGACGATGCCATCGACGATGCGGGAGACGGCGCGCGGAGGGCTTGCGGTTACGCCAACGGGAGAGCGATTGAAGCGGCAAATTTTCGGTGCAGAAGAACCGAAGGAAGAGGGTTAATCGGGGCTTGAACGGCGGATGAAGGAGAATTGCAAACTGTAGCTGACAGGCCATAACTGCACATACGATCAGGTGAGGAGGTGCGCCGATGCGGGAACGTCAGCCAGATTCGGCATCGTTGACCGAGCAGCGCAAGACAGAGCATATTCGAATATGCCTCGAACAACCAGTGAATGGAGTAGGGATAACAACAGGGCTGGAGCAATATCGCTTCGTCCATCAGGCACTGCCCGAAGTTGATTTTCGGGAGATCGAATTGAAGACAGAATGGCTTGGCAAGGAAGTTCGCACACCGCTGCTGATTAGCTCTATGACTGGAGGAAGCAGTCATGCGGCACCAATCAATCGCAGGCTGGCTGCCGTGGCTGAAGCCCGGGGCTGGGCGATGGGGGTAGGCTCCGTACGCGCTGCGGTGGAGAATCCCGAGGTCGCGGGTACGTTTCGCATCCGCGACCTAGCCCCTACCATTCCGTTATACTCCAATATTGGTGCCGTTCAGCTTAATGTTGGGATGGGAATTGAGCAGTGCCGCCGTGCGGTAGAGCTCGTCGAGGCGGACGGGCTTATTTTGCATTTGAATGCGATGCAGGAAGTGTTCCAGCCGGAGGGGGATGTCAATTTCTCCGGTCTGCTTCGCCGTATCGAGCAGCTATGCCGCGAGTTGGACGTGCCGGTCGGCGTGAAAGAGGTTGGCTGGGGCATTGCGCCGGATACAGCGAAGCAGCTTGTGGAAGCAGGCGTAGCCTTCATCGATGTTGCAGGGGCGGGTGGAACCTCATGGAGCCAGGTTGAGAAACTGCGTGCTCGCGATGCTGTCATGCAGCGTGCCGCGGAGGCCTTTGCCGATTGGGGCATTCCGACCGCAGTCAGTGTGCAGCAGGTACGCAAAGCGCTGCCGAATCAGCCTGTTATCGCGAGCGGCGGATTACATACAGGAGTCGATGCGGCCAAGTCGATTGCTCTTGGTGCCGACGTGGCTGGTTTCGGGCGCTCACTGCTTGCTGCAGCAGCAGATTCCGAAGAAGCGGTTGATCAGGTTCTGGCTCAGGTGGAAGCTGAGCTGCGGATTGCCATGTTCGGCATTGGGGTGCGTACAATACAAGAACTGCGTCATACAGAACGTTTGGTTCGGCTGCTGTAATCGTCACCGTGGATTGAATATCTGATCGGCATAATTCGGGATAAACGGAATAATATCGTTATATCTATTGCTTTTATAGATAAAATATATGGTTTC
Organism: Paenibacillus sp. NAIST15-1; assembly: GCF_001894745.1. Lineage (GTDB taxonomy): Bacteria > Bacillota > Bacilli > Paenibacillales > Paenibacillaceae > Paenibacillus_B > Paenibacillus_B suaedae. The sequence continues at coordinate 191,250 of NZ_BBYF01000004.1, read as the reverse complement.
CTCCCAATAATCCCTAGTTTTCGGTGCAAAAGGCTAGAAAAACTCGGTTTTGGTAAATAAAACCTGTATCCATACTATGGAAAATCCTTTATATTATGATTGGAATCACAATCTAACGTTCGGATTTAATAAATCGTGATGAGGCCACCTCTCGAACGGGCGAGCGTCGATACCTATTTTGAGTGAGAAGGAAGGGTTGCATAAGGATGAAGCAATCAATTTTCGACTTTAACACCAAAACGGTAGTCGCCATCGGCATCGGGGCAGCATTGTACGGCTTGCTAAGCACAGTCACTATTCCGTTAGTGCCGCAGACCGGATTGCGTCCGGCAATTGCCATTCTGACCATCTTCGGTGCCATGTTTGGACCGATCGTTGGACTTTTGAGTGGAGCCATCGGGCATATCATTACTGATTTGACTTGGGGCGGCGGAACAATCTGGTGGACATGGGTGCTCGGGTCGGCTATTTCCGGCTTTGGGATGGGACTTGTGTATTTGAATTCGTCATTCAACATTAAGGAAGGACGCTCCTCGAAGGGCAGCATTGTAGCATTGGCGATAACCGGATCGCTTGCGCTTGCTGTTGGCTTTGGTGTGTCCAGTATTTTAGATGTGTATTTGTTCGGAGAGCCGGCAGATAAGATGTGGGTACAGTTCACGGCTTCCACGCTGGCGAATATTGGCGTTCACTTGGTGCTTGGATTGTTGGCTGTGCTGGCACTACTTCAAATGAATCGCAACAACTCGAATCTGCGAGTGCAGAAATAATGCAGCGCCCAAGTTTGAAGACAGGAGCTACAGATTCAATGAAAGAACCGCTTATCTCGTTTCGAGATTTTAGCTTTCAATACCGCAGTTTGTCCGAACCGACATTGCGAAATGTGAACCTGGATATTTACCCAGGAGAAAAAATATTAATTGCCGGCCCAAGCGGCTGCGGCAAATCGACTTTGGCCCATTGTATGAATGGGCTAATTCCTTTTACGTACAGTGGAACGATAACGGGAGAGTACACGCTTAAGGGGAAGCGTCCCTCAGAGCTTAGCATTTTTGAGATTAGCCGCAGCGTTGGGACGATCCTGCAGGATCAGGATGGACAGTTCATTGGTCTGTCGGTAGGGGAAGACGTAGCGTTCGCTTTTGAAAATGATTGCATGAAAACGGCGGATATGAAGCCTAAGGTGACGAAGGCATTGGAAGTCGTGGACATGCTTCCTTATATCGATCATAGTCCGCATGAACTGTCGGGCGGTCAGAAGCAGCGTGTGTCGCTGGCTGGTGTGCTGTCGATGGATGCGGATATTTTGCTGTTCGATGAGCCGCTTGCGAACCTGGATCCGGCAAGCGGCAAGCAGGCCATCGAGTTGATGGATCATATTCATAGCGAGACAAATAAGACGATTATTATTATTGAGCATCGGATTGAGGATGTACTGGAGCAGCATGTTGATCGCATTGTCCTCATGTCAGAAGGTCGTATTGTTCAGATCGGAACGCCTGATGAGATGCTGGCTTCTTCGATCATGCAGCAGCATGGATTAAGAGAGCCCTTATATGTCTCTGCGCTGAAATACGCTGGCTATGTATGCAAGCCTGAGGACAAGCCTTCTTCTCTACTTGCGATTAGCAACAATGATGAGGCAAGGGAATGCCTATCCGATTGGGTCGCTGGGGAAGGAGTTGCCTCTCGCCAGACAGAACGGACTTCGATGCTGGAGATGGATAATATTCGCTTCTCTTATGACGGCGAACGGGAAGTGATTCGGGGAGTATCGCTGACGATCGGTGCTGGCGAGCGAATTGCACTGCTCGGGAACAATGGCGCAGGCAAGTCCACGCTATCGCATTTGTTGACGGGAATAGCTGCGCCGACGGCGGGCACGATCAAGCTGAATGGGGAAGATATCCGCTCGTGGTCGATTCGGAAAAGGGGCGGACATATCGGATATGTGATGCAGAACCCGAACCACATGATTACACAGCCTATGATTCGTGAAGAAGTGGCCTTCGGACTGCGCATGCGAGGCATGAAGGAAGAAGAGGTCATGGCGCGCGTTGAGGAGACACTGCGTATATGCGGTCTATACGGATATCGGGAATGGCCGGTATCTGCGCTCAGTTATGGACAGAAGAAGCGGGTGACCATTGCTTCGATTTTAGCAATGAAGCCGAATCTTATGATTCTGGACGAGCCGACAGCAGGTCAAGATCATAAGCACTATACGGAGTTTATGAGTTTTATTTCTGAGCTGGCGAACAGCGGTATGTCCTTCCTGTTCATTACCCATGATATGCACTTAGCTTTGGAATATACGGAGCGTGCAGCTGTATTATGCAATGGGGAGCTGATTGCAATTGGCGATACCGCTCATGTGCTGACCCATATGGAGGCGATTGAACGAGCCAATGTGAAGGAGACTTCACTTGGCACGCTTGCCCGTCTGACTGGCGTGTGCGAGCCGGAGGCGCTTGTGCGCAAATTCATCGACCACGAGAAGCGGGTGAAGCATCATGAGTAAATCAGGTATGCTCTATATTGAACGGGATACGCTGTTCCATCGTATGGATGGAGCAGCGAAGATGCTTGTGCTGGCTGTGTGGACCGTAATCGTATTTTTATTTCAGGATTTGCGAATTTTCGTGCCCCTGTTTGGGATTGGTCTTGTCCTTCTTATCAATGCGCAGTTGCCATGGAAGCGAATTCGGCTGCTCGTCTGGCTGATGATCGTATTTAATATATTCAATTCTTTATTCAGTTTATTAATTACACCGGCTTATGGCAGTACATTGACAGGTACGACTACTGTGCTTCTCGATATGGGCTACAACGTATTGACATTGGAGACCGTTATCTATGTATTTACATTGTCCATGAAGTATATGTCTCTTATGCCGATAACCGTCTTGTTCATCTATACGACGCATCCGACACGGATGGCGAGCAGCTTGAATCGAATCGGCGTTCCTTACAAAATCGCCTACGCGTTCAGTATCGCATTTCGCTATATTCCAGATTTGCAGGCGGAATTCCGGCATATCTCGAATGCCATGCAGGCGCGTGGACTTGGATTCGGCAAGGGCGAGGGCACGATTGTGCAGCGGCTTAAGCATTTTGTATCCATTACGACACCGCTCGTACTCTCCTCGCTGCATCGCATTGAGACAATATCGAATGCAATGGACTTGCGCGGTTTCGGGAAGCATTCGAAGCGTACGTGGTTCTCGTCGACGGAGTGGCATCGTGAGGATTATATCGTGGTCATCGTCAGCATACTCGTGCTTGCTGCAGCGATTATATGGCGAGTGCAAGGGTTCGGGACATTTTGGTATCCATTTTAACGAATTCGTAACGAAGGAATCGTAATGTATATACACCCTCTTGGGTTCCTCTAGGATAGAGCATGCATGATGCTGTGCATGACTATCTGGGACACCTGGGAGGGTGTTTTCTTTTTTTGATACCGGATCATGGAATCAATGGAATCGTAGGAATCTACTTGAGAATCTATCATTAACAAAACATTTATATGGAATTAACACTCTCTTGCTAGAGCAAGGTTATGGTATGAAAGGGTGGTGTGAGACATACCATCTCAATAAGGACGATATTGGAAAAGGGGAGAATACGGAATATGCAAATGCGCGCTAAGTGGATGCTACTTCTGTTTATGTGTTTTACGCTGCTGGTAGGCTGCGGCCAGTCAGGGACAGCAGGAGGAACAAAGACGCCAGAGAAAGGTGCGACGCAGGAGGGGGCGACAACAGCTCCAGCCGATAACGCAACCACACCGAAGGATGAGAATGTGGAGTTGACATTCTATTTTCCTATCGCAGTTGGTGGTCCACTGACGAAAGTGGTTGAGGGTATGACGGCGAAGTTCACCGAGAAGCACCCGAACATCACAGTGAAGCCTGTTTATACAGGCAGTTATGCAGATACGACGACGAAGATTCAAGCTGGCATCCAAGCCAAGCAGCCGCCGGATGTAGCGGTTATGCTGTCTACGGAACTGTTCAGCATGCTGGATACGAATGCAATCCTTCCGCTTGATGACTTTATCGCGAAGGAAGGCAACGGTTTCCTTGATGATTTCTACCCGGCTTTCATGGCGAACTCGCAAGTTGAGAACAAGACATACAGTATCCCTTTCCAACGCAGTACTATCGTTCTTTATTACAACAAGGATGCTTTCAAAGAAGTTGGCCTAAACCCGGATCAACCGCCGAAGACTTGGGCTGAGCTTACAGAATATGCAACGAAGCTGAAAAAAGACGGCCGCCAAGGCATCGAGGTGCCAGGATCCGGATTTGCTTATTGGATGTTCCAACTGTTCTCCCTGCAGAACATGGCTGATCCAAAAGGCAACCTCATGTCCCAAGACGGCAAGAAAGTATTCTTCGATACACCAGAGAATGTAGAAGCATTGCAGTATTGGCAAGACCTGTCGAAGAAGCATAAGGTAATGCCGGAAGGTATTGTAGAATGGGCAACGGTTCCTACAGACTTCTTAGAGCAGAAGACTGCTATGATGATTCATACTACGGGCAACCTGACGAATGTGAAGAATAACGCTAAATTCGACTTCGGTGTTGCATTCCTGCCGATGAACAAGCAGTACGGTTCACCTACAGGCGGCGGCAACTTGTATATCTTCAAGGACATCGATCCGAAGAAACAAGCAGCAGCCTGGGAATTCATCAAGTTCATGACAGAGCCGGAGCAAGCTGCTCAATGGAGTATTGATACGGGCTATGTTGGCGTTCGCAAGTCAGCGTACGACACAGATGTGATGAAGAAATATGCAGCTGAGTTCCCGCAAGCAGTTGTTGCACGTGATCAATTGGAGCACGCTTACGCGGAATTGTCTACGCACAACAATGGTAAAGTCTCCAAAGCATTGACGGATCAAGTGCAAGCGGTGCTGACAGGCACGACGGATCCGGCATCTGCATTGAAGAAGGCGCAGGAAGAGGCTGATCGCGCACTGAAGCCGTTCAACAAGTAATACACGCTCAAGATGCAATCGCATGCCTTATGTGCGTGCTGTATCGGCAGGGCTTAGGCCCTGCCGATTTATATACATCATGAACTTACTAGAATTCATTGGAGAAGGAGGTCAGGATGATGACCGCCAAATGGAAAGAACGTCTATCCCGCAATACATTGGCATGGGCGCTGCTGCTCCCATCCCTGTTGTTCCTCATGCTCTTCACCTATTATCCAATGCTGAAGACAGCCTGGCTCAGTATGTATCAATCCGATCTGGCTACACCAGAGCCGATATTTGTAGGGCTTGATAACTTTACTGCACTGTTCCAAGACCCTGTATTCCAGAAAGTATTCAGCAATAATATATGGTTTGCGATTGGCACAGTGCCTACTTCCATGGCGCTTGCTTTCATTATGGCGCTGTTCGCTGATAAGGCACTAGCGGGACGTTCATTCTCTCGTGTGGCATTTTTCTATCCGAATATGATTCCAATGATCGCGGTAGCGAATATTTGGCTGTTTATATACACACCTCAGTATGGTTTGTTGGCTCAACTGGCGAAGTGGGTTGGACAGTCGGCGGACATGAATATGTTGGGGCATCCCGATACGGTCATGTGGGCTATGATCGTCATGATGATATGGAAGGAAGCAGGATACTTCATGATCTTCTACTTGGCCGGACTTCAGAATATTCCGAAGGACTTATATGAATCGGCCTCGGTAGACGGCATTGGTACTTGGAAGGTAACGACACGGATTACAATCCCATTGACGATGCCTACTACGCTGTTTGTAGCAGTTGTAGCGCTGACGAATGCATTCAAGCTTGTGGATCATTTGTGGATTATGACCAAGGGTGGTCCAGACAATGCGAGCAGCCTGCTTCTGTATCACATTTATGACACAGCCTTCAGCTTCTACGATCAAGGAATGGCGGCGACCATGACTGTCATTATGATCGCACTGCTCTTGGTACTATCATCACTACAATTTTTCGGCTGGGATCGCAAGATCCATTATCAATAAAGGAGGCGCCTTATGGACAAATCAGTTGGGATCAACACAGAATTTAGTACAGGCGCCGTAGGCCGTAGGCCGCCTTTATCGGATCGAGCCTTGAAGATCGAACGGACGAAGCGACGGATGAAGCAGTGGCTCTGGCATGCGATTATGCTCGTGGTCAGCGTCGTGTGGTTTGTGCCGCTCATCTGGATGTTATGGACGGCGTTCCGTCCCAAGGATGCGGGCATGAATTCATTCTGGTCATGGGAGTGGACGTTAGCTAACTTTGCAAAGGTATGGGAAGGTGCTCCATTTGCCCAGTATTATTTGAACACCTTCACGATTGCAGGAGGAGTGCTGCTTGCGCAGCTTCTCAGCCTAACACTGGCTGCTTACGCATTTGCACGCCTGCGCTTCTTCGGGAAAGACGCTGTATTTATGCTGTTCTTGGTACAACTTATGGTACCAGCGGATGTTCTTATTTTCTCGAACTACCATGTATTGAAGGAGTTTGGTTTGCTGGATACGAAGCTGGGCATCATGCTGCCATACTTCGCATCAGCATTCGGGATATTTCTGCTCCGCCAGACATTTAAGCAGCTGCCGCTTGAATTGGAGGAAGCAGCGATGGTGGAAGGCTGCTCTCGCCTGGGCATTTTGTGGCGCATCTTCGTGCCGTTGTCTGCGCCTGTATATATCTCATTTGCGGTTGTATCGGTCAGCTATCAGTGGAATAACTTCCTGTGGCCGCTGATTGTGACGAACTCCGTAGAGAATCGTCCGCTTACTGTAGGGCTTGCTATGTTTGCTCAGTCTTTCGAGACGGGGGCGCAGTGGGCAGAAGTAAGTGCAGCAACATTGCTTGTTGTAGGGCCGCTGATTCTTGGATTTTTGCTGTTCCAGCGCAAATTTATTAGCAGCTTCATGCACTCAGGAATTAAGTAAGAGCCACTCTTGGCTGCACGGATGTGAATAGCTCGATCTAAGGCGCTCTTTGGCTGCTCACGCAGCACAAGGGGTGCCTTTTTTCATATGGATGCTGCATGGAGGTTGGTATGCTTGAAGTAGGTTGGAGGATTTGAGAAATATTACATTCGATTCGGAGCGCATTTTTGAATAAAATGGAGTTTATCTCAGTCCTTGGGGCACCCTAGAAAATACAGCAGGAAAGAAGGAGTGGCATACCCATTTATGTCAAATAAGCAATCAAAGCAGGATCCTCAGAAGGGAAATAAGTCGGAGCAATTCAGCTCTGCAGGATTTATATTGGCCGCTATCGGCAGTTCAGTCGGGCTGGGCAACATGTGGAAGTTCCCATACGTTACGGGGCAAAATGGAGGAGGAGCATTCTTCCTATTATTCATCGCCTGTCTCTTAATTGTTGGCTTGCCAGTATTGCTTGGCGAACTGGCTGTTGGACGTGGCGGACGCGGTGACGCAGTCTCTGCTTTCACCACTTTATCACGCAAAAGAGGATGGGGCGTACTGGGATTTATCGCCGTATTGGCTGCCTTCCTGATTATGACGTATTACAGCACGATTGCGGGATGGACGCTCCATTATGCAGTTGAGTCGGTATCCGGAATCTTGTTCCAAAGCGGCGATTATGCGGAACACTTCAAGCTCTTCACCGGAGGGATGATGCCGATTGTCTGGCAGATCGTCGTGTTTGCCTTAACCGGATTCATCATTGCCAGAGGGATATCTGGTGGTATTGAGAAGTTCAATAAGATTGTTATTCCGGGCCTGCTCATCATTTTATTGGTTATGATGGTGCGTACGCTTACGCTGGACGGCGCTGCTGAAGGAATCTCTTATTTCCTGAAGCCTGACTTCTCACAGTTGACCTTCCATTCCGCACTGATGGCATTGGGGCTTGCATTTTTCTCCTTGTCGCTTGGTATGGGGGCCATGCTGACGTATGGTGCATACGTAGACAAGCATCAATCGCTGCCACTAGCGACTGTCGCAGTAGGAGCGGGTGATTTAATCTATGCGCTTATTGCAGGGTTGATCATCTTCCCAACGATATTTACATTTGGAATTGAACCGGATTCAGGGCCGGGACTTGTCTTCGTTGCTCTCCCTGCAGCATTTGCCTCGATGCCTTATGGGGCATTGTTCGGCGGCTTGTTCTTCTTGCTCCTGGCAATTGCTGCAGTTACGTCTTGTTTGGCTCTTGCGGAAGTGCCTGTAGCCTATATCATGCGCCGCTACAACTTGGGGCGTGGCAAGGCAACCTTTTATGTGATTGCTGCCATGTACATCATCGGTCTTCCGTGCACGCTGGCAGCAGGAGGGGTTCTGGAGGAAGCGACGCTGGGCGGCCGTAACTTCTTCCAATGGATTGATTTCCTGACCTCGAATGTAATGCTGCCACTGGGCGGTTTGTTCGTAACGCTGCTTGTCGGATACGCATGGAAGCAGTCCGGAGAAGAGACGGGTCTATCTCCCGTGTGGAGAAGTATATGGCTGTTCACGATGCGCATTATAGCTCCTGTGCTCATAATATTGATTTTCTTGTCGTCGATCGGCTTGGTCTAAATTAGAAATGCCGAACAACGCCCCAGATGGCTGGATGAGCCTTCCGGGGCGTTGTTTTATATTGCCTATTCATCTAAAGGGGGAGAATGTCATGCTACTTATCATTCACCAATCAGTGATGATTTGAATCATCTTTGAATATGATTTCTTAACATACACTTGCACGGCTGCGGGCTGTTTCGGCTATTGTATTCTTTTTTTTCGACATATTTCGATAAAACTATTCCAAAGTTGACATGAGATGATATAATGGAAATTAAAACCACAGCCCCTGTAACTCGGGCGGCTTATGGAGGCGTAGAGAAAATGGGCTTGGCTAATGGGGCAGGATCGGTATATTCGTTCGGCTCAGAAGACAATGTGCCGGAATTGCTCTGTGTCATGGAGAACGGATCGATGGAGCAATCGGCGGAGGCGGCTCAAGCATTATTCGAGCAGCTGTGCATGGAGCATGGTGTCCATGAAGCAACTAGTGCGCTAATCGAGCCGCTCTTGGATATTTTGACCGTACGATATAAGTCGGTTGCGAAGGCATCCATCTTGAATGGGATAGCGCAAGTACTGCGAACGGTGATGGACTGCCATCTTCCATTTGGGGTGACACCCTCTCGATATCGCCATGCTGATGATGCGGAGACTAGAGATATTGCCTCCCAGGTGGAGCAGAGCTGGCTTCACGTACTTCGTGAGCGCTATGCAGACTGGACGTCTCTCATTCACGAAGATGATCGAACAGCAGTGCAGGTGATTTATGTACTGCATTTGCTCCAATGGACAGATGAGGCTGTTGAGGATACGCTGCAGGAGGCTTCCTTCCATGGCCTTACAGCACGTGTGCGCCTTAATGGCTTGCTTGCGTTGGCAGATTATCGGCACCGTATCGGTAAGCCATTCAACCCATCCATAGCGTTCGGACAGCATCAAGACGATGAGCTTCACGAAGCGATTCGCGCTGTATGCGTAGCTGTTACCGCTCCTGAGTCACTCGGTCTTCTGGAGATGAGCAAGCTCATATCGGGGTGTACGCTGCCTCGTATGGATCGCATTCAGTTTCCGTGGGCGGACGGCGCTATTGCGTCGGTATGTGCGCAAGCTGCATGTCGCTCCTTAAGTAAGGGGACAACCTTGGACGAACGAGCTGCTTTTTGGAAAGAAGCACTGGAGAAGACGATATCTGCTCATCAGCGCCGCTCACGGCAGGTAGTATGGGAGATAGGTGAGTCAACGGTTCAGTGGGATGAGGAGTGGCTGCAATGGAACTGGAACAGCCCGATGCTTGTCGCAGATGGGATGCTGTATTCTTTATTCCAGACGCCAGGTCAAGACGGTGGCGTTATGCAGAAGCAGGAAGATGGAACGGTATCGATCCATCCTGCAGCTGCACGTGTCATTAAGGTATGCTTGCAAAATCAAGTCGATATGCCGAATGCAGAACGCTACGGAGCGGGTATGACGATTCGTTCGCTGTATCGATTCATCACATAAGAGAAGCCTTGCTAGGTTAAGCCTACCTTCGGTGAAACAGGTAGATCGATTGGACAAGTTATGATGTGAATACACAATTGGACATTTGAAGCTGGCAAGACGGAACTAGTCCGTCTTTTTCTTTTTCTCGGAGAAAGGTGTTACGGATTTTGCTCCTTCAATAGTGTCATTTACGAACGCCATATCTTGATTTTTCGCTTTCATTGCCGTGGTGCCTTTATAATTGCCACGATGCGATTTATTCTCCATAGTTGTACCCCTCACTTTACTCAAAAATGATGGAAATTGAATGTTGGATCCAGCTACAGCAATAGTATGTTCGGTGCACAGTCTCCTTATCCGAGAAGAGCCAAAGCAAGGTAAAGGAAACAGTTGACATAGATAACTAACAGACAACGCTACCTCGAAAATTTCAGATCTGGCTGCAAGTGGATGGATATGTACTTGGCTTCAGACAAGCAGCTCTTGAGTAAGGATTTATTATTCCGAACAATAAAAATTGCTAAGATCGCAGAAGTCTTTAGTGCTTTTCTGCTCTCCTGAAGTGAGCAAAAGTTGACAATACGGAAAAAATCTAGTCGATGACTAGGTTTTTTTTGCGTTGTTGGTTATAATGGTTAAGGAATTTTTGCGTGTTTTTTACACGCATCTTAACGATACATGAAACATAATTGATAGACTAGGTTTATGATAGTAAGGTAATGTTCGAAACAATGGTTATTCAAATATACGGTCTAAGGAGTTGTACTTATAAATGGCATTAAAAGCAGGTATTGTTGGGCTGCCTAACGTCGGCAAATCGACGTTGTTCAATGCGATTACACAAGCAGGGGCTGAATCGGCGAACTATCCGTTCTGTACGATCGATCCGAATGTCGGCGTGGTAGAGGTTCCAGATGAGCGCTTGGATAAGTTGACGGAGTTGGTTGTTCCAAACCGTACAGTTCCAACAGCGTTTGAATTTGTTGATATTGCCGGTCTGGTACGTGGTGCGAGCAAGGGCGAAGGGCTTGGGAACAAGTTCTTGGCTCACATTCGTGAAGTAGATGCAATCGTACACGTTGTACGCTGCTTCGAAGACGAAAATATTACGCATGTTGACGGAAAGGTTGACCCAGTTAGCGATATTCAAACGATCAACTTGGAGCTCGTTCTGGCGGATTTGGAATCGGTCGAGAAGCGTCTTGATCGCACAAAGAAGAACATGAAGAGCGGCGACAAGAAGTATGCGGCAGAGGCTGCTGTATTGGAGCGCTTGAAAGAGGCGTTGTACAATGATAAGCCAGCACGCAGCTTGGAACTGAGCGACGAAGAAAAGGTGCTTGTACGCGACATGCACTTGCTCACGATGAAGCCAGTATTGTATGCGGCGAACGTAAGCGAAGATGGCGTGAAGGATGCGGATAGCAATCCATATGTACAGCAGGTACGTGACTTTGCCGCAGCTGAGAATGCAGAAGTTGTGCCGATTAGCGCAAAGGTAGAAGCAGAAATTGCTGAGCTTGAGGGCGAAGATAAGGAGATGTTCCTTGAAGAGCTTGGACTGGATGAGTCCGGTCTGAACCGCTTGATTAAGGCAGCCTATCGCTTGCTTGGTCTGTATACGTACTTTACTGCTGGTGTACAAGAAGTACGCGCTTGGACGATTCGCAAAGGGATGAAGGCCCCGCAAGCGGCAGGTGTTATCCACTCCGACTTCGAGCGCGGCTTCATTCGTGCCGAAGTGGTCTCTTATAATGATCTAGTTGCTGGCGGTTCTATGAATGCGGTGAAGGAACAGGGTAAGCTAAGATTGGAAGGTAAGGAATACGTTGTTCAAGACGGCGATGTTATGCATTTCCGCTTCAACGTATAGCGCTTCTGCTTCTTCGCTTGCTTAGCTAATGCAGTGAGATCATCTGCGCATTGTAATGCAGGTTGAGCGAGGGAATGGTTGCGGAAATGGTTATGGTGGAATGCCGTAATCATTCATTTATTGAAGCACGAACCATGATTGCGCAAATCAAGGTTCATGAATATACGTGGTAGTATCGAATTGGAGAAGAGAGGTGAGCGTGTATGATGTTAGATAGACTGCAATCCCTTGCGGATCGCTATGAGAAGTTGAGTGAATTGCTATGTGACCCGGATGTGGCGAACGAGCCGAAGAAGCTTCGTGAGTATTCGAAGGAGCAATCCGATCTGCAGCCAGCTTATGAAGCATTTATGGAATTTAAAAATGTACTTAGCGAACTGGATGCGGCGAAGGTAATGATGCAAGAGAAGCTTGACGATGAGATGCGCGAAATGGTGAAGATGGAAATCGAGGAACTGAGTGCGCGTCAAACGGAACTTGAGGAACGTATTCGTATTTTGCTGCTGCCGAAGGATCCGAATGATGACAAGAACGTGATCGTGGAAATTCGCGGTGCGGCAGGCGGTGATGAAGCTGCGCTCTTCGCTGCTGATTTATACCGCATGTACACGCGCTATGCGGATTCACAAGGATGGCGTACAGAGCTGATGGAAGCGAACATGAGCGATCTGGGCGGATTCAAAGAAGTTATCTTCTCGGTATCCGGTAAGGGTGCTTACAGCAAGCTGAAGTATGAGAGCGGCGCGCACCGCGTTCAACGCATACCGGCAACTGAATCAGGCGGACGTATTCATACGTCAACTTCGACTGTAGCTGTAATGCCAGAGGTAGATGAAGTAGAAGTCGAAATATTCGATAAAGATATTCGTGTTGATACATTCTGCTCTTCTGGTGCGGGCGGCCAGTCCGTCAACACAACGAAGTCGGCGGTACGTGTTACACATATTCCAACAGGGATCATGGCTACGTGTCAGGACGGGAAGTCTCAGAACGATAATAAGGCGAAGGCATTGCAAGTCTTGCGTGCCCGCATCTATGAAATTAAGCGTCAAGAGGAAGAAGCCAAGTACGCTGGCGAGCGCAAAAGTAAGGTTGGAACGGGTGATCGCAGTGAACGGATTCGGACGTACAACTATCCGCAGAGCCGTGTGACAGATCATCGTATCGGCTTGACTCTGCATAAGCTTGATCAAATTATGAACGGCGATGTGGAGGAACTCATCCAAACGCTTACGTTGACTGAACAAGCGGAGCTGCTGGAAAGGGAGAATCAAGCATGAGTGAGCCTTGCGGACGGAATGAGGAGCGTAGTCAGCTAAATGCGGCAGACAGAGCTCCATATCGCCTCGCATGGCCTGCAACAATAAGAGAAGCCTGGGTACAGGCTTCTTCTTTTTTAGCAGAGAATGGAGTCGATGATGCTGCACATCATGCCGAACTGCTGCTGCGGCATGTGCTGGGTATGGAGCGAGTCGCTTACTTGGTTGCATTGACAGAGCTGATGCCTGAAGATGCAATCCATGCTTTTGAATCGGCAGTGACACGGCGATCTGCGGGTGAGCCGACCCAATATATTATTGGGGATGCTTACTTCTATGGTTTGCCGTTCGAAGTGACGTCGGATGTGCTTATCCCAAGGCCGGAGACAGAGCTCCTCGTGGAGGCAATTCTGACTGAAGCTGACCGGATCTGGTCGCAAGATGAATCACTTCATGTTGTGGATATTGGTACCGGCAGCGGTGCAATTGCTTGTACATTGGCACATGAGCGTCCACATTGGCATATCACGGCTGGCGATATCTCGCCAGCGGCGCTTGCTGTCGCGAAGCGAAATGCGGGGCGGCTTGGCGTTGCAGAGCGGATGTCGTGGAAACAGGGGGATCTGCTGGCGCCGTTCGCTGGTAGTGAATTGGACATTCTCGTATCCAATCCACCTTATATTCCGGCTGGTGATATCGCGGATCTGATGCGTGAGGTGCGCGACTATGAGCCGCGTACGGCGCTGGATGGTGGAGCGGATGGCTTGGATCCGTATCGACGGCTTGTCACCATGCTGTCCGAGCTTGGCAAGGCTCCACGAATGATTGGCTTTGAAGTGGGTCAAGGACAAGCGCAAGATGTGGCGGCAATGCTCGCGCAAGCTGGTTATGATGAGAAGCTTATCATTGTGCCTGATCTCGCAGGGATAGAGCGTCATGTGATCGGTGTACGACGCTAAGACAAGCGGCATGCTAATTCAGGAAGCATCGGGGATTGTGAGCGTGCGCGGATATAAAGTAGATAAACCGACGATACGGAACAAATAGGTGAATCGAATCTATAAGGACTGTTCTATGAAGCAGAATGCATCTGCGGATAGACGGTCCTTTTTTATTGGAATGATACAGTTCGAACATGATGGAGAAGCAAAGGAGTTGTTGTATTCAGATGGTTCTTAGAGACTATCAGCTCCCTAAGACTTTGACGAATCTATCTATCAAAAAAACCTATTGATAGGTTTAAGGATCCTGTTCGCGGACATACTGATAGACAAGAGGCGCGCCCAACCTCACAAGGAGCAGGATGAACATGAACTTACGCGTGTTCGTACTCGGTCTCGCGATTGCCGTACTGGCGGCGGGAGCTTTGATGCGTTGGGAAAATGGCCATGCGGAGGCCATTGATAATCAAAATATTCAGAAGCAAAAGATAGAGAAGCAGGATCATATTCCCGAGGATGCGATTCGGCTGCGAATATTGGCCAACTCAGACGTTGATAACGATCAGCGTGTGAAGCGCATGGTCCGGGATCGGATTGTGGAGCAGATTAACGGCTGGCTTAAGACAGAAGAGAAGCCGGATACTCGTGAAAAGGCACGCGAGCTGATAGCAGGGCATTTGGACGAACTGAAGCAGACGGCAGAGCAAGTGTTAAACGAAAAAGGACTGGCGTATGGAGTCAAGGTGAAGCTTGGAGAAGTATCCTTCCCGGCCAAGTGGTATGGAGGCGAAGTATATCCTGCCGGGATGTATGAAGCATTGCTCGTTACATTAGGCGAGGGAAGCGGACAGAATTGGTGGTGTGTCCTGTTCCCGCCGCTCTGCTTCGTCGATGGGAGTACGGCTCAAGCACAAACTGGTGATGCGAGGTCCAAGTCATCTGCGCCATCTAAGAGTGGAGAACAAGACAAGGGCGCTCTATCAGCTGAGGGAGATGCTCAGGCTGCAGACGGGAAGGCTCAAGCCCATGCCGCGATGGAATCAGGCGAGACAGAAGTGAAGTTCTTCCTGTGGGAGGCTCTAGAGGCATTGTTTCGTTTGATTGGTTCCATTTTCAGTGCAATATTTGGGTAATCTAATCGAGTAGTTGTATGCACTAGGTGTGCCTTCCACTCGTCTGGACGTGTTGCCGTCATTATGGTACAACTAAAATAAGCAACAGTTATTTATAGATTTGAATTAAGTACGAATACGTGTGAAACTTCAATTTATGAAGATGCCGAAGCTCCTTCGGCATCTTTCTTGCGTTGCTTCCGCCTTTTCTTTTTTTAGTGTCGATGTCGGCATCGGGGCGGGAGAGCATACACTCTATATCGAAGTAAGGGATGTACTCAATGAATACTCGACATGAACGGGAACAGAAGGACAGCGCGACTGCCGTGACGGAAGGAAGCGCTCAACGATTGCACACGAAGTGGTGGTCGGTAGACGAACATATGCCGCTCGAACAGCAGCATGGAATAACAGAGGGGGCGGCAATTCTAGCTGCCGGCGGCACCGTTGCCTTCCCAACGGAGACGGTATACGGGCTTGGCGCGGATGCCCGTGATACGAAGGCAGTTGAACGTATATTTGCTGCCAAGGGGCGTCCATCCGACAACCCGTTAATCGTTCATATTGCTGAACGGAACCAGCTTGATGAGCTTGTCCTGCCTTATAGTGATATCGCTGCTCGTCTTATGGAACGCTTTTGGCCGGGTCCGTTGACGATCGTGCTGCCGGTGCGAATGGGGGCTGTATCCCCTCGCGTGACGGCGGGACTGGATACGGTTGGTGTACGGATGCCGGGTCACGATACAGCTTTGGCTCTTATACGTGCTTCTGGATGTCCCGTGGCAGCTCCAAGCGCCAACCGTTCAGGACGTCCTAGTCCGACGCGTGCGGAGCATGTACGGGAGGATTTGGACGGTCTTATCGACGGTATTGTCGATGGCGGTGCGACAGGCGTAGGGGTAGAGTCTACTGTTGTAGAATTAATAGGCAGTCGTGTGCATGTCCTCCGCCCGGGTGGGATAACAACAGCGATGCTGCAAGAGGTGGCCTCCGAGGTAACGATTGATCCAGCGGTCGATCCCAATGGGGGAATGATCCATGCACAGGTTCCACAAACTCCAGAATCTGCGCTGGGGGATCGAGATTCCTTGTCTACGCCGCTGGTGAACAAGGAAGCAGATCCTTCGGCAGCAGCGAGCGGCATGATTAGCGAGGAGTCGTTATCTCCTCAAGCTGCTTCGGGGCATACGGGGCAAGCGAAAGACATCCAGATGAACGCGCCTCGCTCACCTGGAATGAAATATACCCATTATGCTCCCCAAGGTCAGCTGCATATCGTGCAAGGGAAGTCTGCGGAACAAGTGACCGAATGCATGAAGCGTATGCTGCATGAAGCGCAGCAGCGTGGGGAGACAACGGGTGTCCTTGCCTTCGCAGAGCATGCAGAACAATACCGAGCTGATATTGTAGCAACGATTGGCAGTGTGCATGCATTGGAAGAGGCAGCCGCACTGCTATATGATGCCCTGCGGCATTTCGATGAAGCGGGCGCAACTTATATACTGGCAGAAGCTTGCACTACAGAAGGCATCGGTCTTGCAGTGATGAACCGTATGATGAAGGCAGCAGGTCATCGTATCATTTGGTGTGAATGAACCTTGTTTGGGTAATGTAGCTTATAAGAGACAAGCCTTGTTATCTCTTTGCTGCTTGTCATGAAACTATCCTTGTCCGCATACGTTGGATACAGACGCTATGGGACGAGGAGTGGGGGCAATGTGGGAAACGGCAGCGCCAATCGGCCAATGGATCACGATTTTTTTGATGGCGGCAGCATTGGGCTCAGATGCCTTTTCACTGTGTCTAGGTATCGGTATGAGAGGGGTACGGCGAAGAGATGCAGTTCGCATTAGCGGGGTTATCGCATTGTTCCATGTACTGATGCCGCTGGCGGGTGTTGCAACAGGCATGTATATGAGCATGCTGCTCGGTGAAGTAACCACATGGGCAGCGGGAGGCCTTCTTATTTTGCTAGGAGGGCATATGATATACAGCTCATTGAAGGGTGAATCCTCGCAAATGATTAATACTTCAACGGTATGGGGGATGCTGCTGTTCGCACTCAGTGTAAGTGTAGACTCCTTTTCCGTTGGAATATCGCTCGGGATGTTCGGCTCTGATTTGTTGATGACGATCATTGCCTTTGGACTGTTCGGCGGTGCGATGTCGATCTTTGGCATATTTCTTGGCCACCACGCAGGCAAGCATTTCGGTGAGTACGGGGAGGCTGCAGGTGGGGCGATCCTGCTTACCTTTGGGGTATTGTTTTTGCTGCCTTTCTAAGCTTTCTAAGCTTTGGAGCGAAGTCAAAGCAAGCAGGAATGAGATTGATGAAGATGCGCGACCCTATAGATAGGTTTCATGGTATGAAGGGAGGGGGTCATATGATACGCATTTTATTTGTATGTACAGGCAATACATGCCGAAGTCCAATCGCAGAGGCTATGCTGAAGCATATGGCAGAGGAACGCGGCTTGGACATTCATGTTCAATCAGCAGGTGTAGCAGCATGGGACGGCACACCGATGTCACAGCACGCTTCTACTGTACTGGAGGAGCAGAATATTGCCAATCATCGAGATTTTCGATCGGCTGCACTGGATGAAGAGCGTGTGCATTGGGCAGATCTTATATTGACATTGACGACTAGCCACAAGCGTCATGTGCTTCAACAGTTCCCGGGTGCAACGAGCAAGACATTTGCGCTTAAGGAATATGTGAGCAATCCGGATTCAGAGCAGGAGCAATATCAACAGCTGCAATCATTGGCTGCGGATCTTCAATTGAAGCTTGCTATGGGACAAGCTCCAACGGAAGACGAGCTGGTACAGCTTGCTGAATTGCAGCGGCTTATGCCGAATCAGGATGTGGCAGACCCGTATGGCGGTTCTTTGGAGCAGTATCGGATGACAGCGGCGGAGATTCAGGCTGCGCTGACTAGGTTGCTTGATAAGCTTCAGCCATAGACGGTTTAAGTGTTGGGTTTATGGCACTGCCAAATGCAGCAGTAGGATGCTGTGTGTGAGTGGGCAGGAAAATAACGGTTGCAATTGGTTGCGACATCCATTATGATCGTTCTATATGGAGAGGATCCGATGTAACTGGCGACGGAAGTGGGGAACCACGGTGGAGCATCGGAGCATACGGCCGGTCGCCTGGGCAGAAGAGCAGTGTACGGATAGAGAGCCGTGCTATGCTCTTTTTTTCAATCAATGAGACATGTTACACTGGGAGTAACGTGCAATTGGCTCGTCTAATTTGCGGGAAATTCGTTATAATAGACCCGTAGCATACCGAGCATGGTAACATGGACGGAGAGCACAATTGAAGACAACGGATGGAGGGTACGACAATGAAAATTGCCATTGGTGCAGACCATGCTGGCGTACGACTTAAGGAAGGGATTGTACAAGTCATCAAGGAGCTTGGTCATGACGTCATTGATGTAGGCTGCGATTGTACAACATCAGTAGATTATCCGGATTATGCGGTACCTGTTGCAGAGATGGTTGCCTCAGGCGAAGCAGATCGAGGCGTGCTCATATGTGGTACCGGGATTGGGATGTCCATCGCAGCGAATAAGGTGCCAGGCGTCCGCTGCGGGCTTGTTCATGATTTATTCTCTGCTAAGGCAACGAGAGAGCACAATGATACGAATGTACTTGCTATGGGTGAGCGTGTCATTGGACCTGGACTTGCTGAAGAGATTGTACGTGTATGGCTGGGTACAGAATTCAGCCAAGGAGAGCGCCATATTGGACGTCTTCGCAAAGTCGCGGACGTAGAACATAAATATCACTCGCAAGCGTAGCGAGTGGAGGTGAATGGGCAGGATGAATGAGATCGAGAAGAACGAACATCAAGGGCCAGCATCGTCATTCTTGAAAATGGGGCAGGTTCGCGAGCAAGCAGAGGCAGCTGCACATGCCCTCGTTCGCGAGGCAGGGCTCAAGCCCGGGCAGCTAGTCGTCATTGGCTGCAGTACAAGCGAGGTGGCAGGTGCGCGCATTGGAACTTCGGGCGCAACGGATACCGCGCAGGCGATATTTGCCGGTCTCGACGTGCTCCGCTCAAGCTATGGTCTCGAGATTGCATTCCAATGCTGTGAGCATTTGAACCGCGCACTTGTTGTTGAACGCCGCACATTGGAGCGGCTCCGGCTGGTGGAAGTATCGGCAGTTCCGGTTCGGAAGGCGGGCGGATCGATGGCCGCTTATGCGTATCGCCAGCTGACTGATGCATGTCTCGCAGAAGAGATATGTGCCCATGCTGGCATCGATATCGGCGAGACGCTTATTGGCATGCATTTGCACCGGGTAGCTGTTCCTCTGCGTACAGAAGTACGATATATTGGCAAGGCGCGTGTCAATATGGCGAAGACGCGGCCGAAGCTTATAGGCGGGGAGCGGGCAGTCTATCAGCTTCCAACTGAGGATGGATTGTCTTCATGTGAATAGGAGCAGTGCTTGAATGCAGGCTGTTCACAATTATTTGCAGTGGGGCGGGAGAGCCACTGTTGCACTTTTATTACTGCTACGATAGAACCTTAACGCAGATGCGTTGTCATACATTGCAATAAGGGAATGAAAATGTGGGAGGGCTATGCCAATGGTAGATCATTTACGACAAGCAGATCCTGAAGTGTTGAAAGCAATGGACTTGGAGTTGCAGCGTCAGCGCAACAATATCGAGCTGATTGCTTCTGAAAACATCGTCAGTGAGGCGGTTATGGAAGCGATGGGGACGGTTCTGACGAACAAATACGCGGAAGGTTATCCAGGCAAACGCTACTATGGCGGCTGCGAGCACGTGGATATTGTTGAGGATATTGCCCGCAACCGTGCGAAGGAACTCTTCGGCGCTGAGCATGTCAATGTACAGCCGCACTCCGGTGCGCAAGCGAACATGGCTGTGTACTTGGCAGCATTGAAGCCAGGAGATACCGTGCTTGGCATGGATTTGGCGCATGGTGGACACTTGACTCACGGAAGCCCTGTGAATGCATCTGGTTTGCTGTACAACTTTGTGGCTTACGGCGTGGAAGAAGATACGTTCCGTATTGATTATGATAAAGTGCGCAAGGCAGCATTCAAGCATCGTCCGAAAATGATCGTGGCAGGCGCAAGCGCTTATCCACGTATTATCGATTTTGAAGCACTCGGCCAAATTGCGAACGATGTAGGCGCTCTGTTCATGGTAGACATGGCGCATATCGCAGGATTGGTTGCCGCAGGACTTCATCCAAGCCCAGTACCGCACGCTCATTTCGTTACGACGACAACACATAAGACACTGCGCGGTCCGCGCGGAGGTATGATTATGTGCCGTCAAGCTTGGGCACAAGCGATCGACAAGGCTGTATTCCCAGGCACACAAGGCGGCCCGCTTATGCATGTGGTGGCTTCTAAGGCTGTTGCATTGGGCGAAGCACTGCAGCCATCGTTCAAGCAGTATGCTGAGCAAGTGATCAAGAACGCGCAAGTATTGGCGAGTACGCTGGTTGAGGAAGGTTTGAGTATTGTATCTGGCGGTACAGACAACCATCTGATGCTGATCGATACGCGCAATATCAATATCACGGGTAAAGATGCGGAGAAAGTATTGGATTCCGTTGGCATTACCGTGAACAAGAACGCCATTCCATTCGATCCGACAAGTCCGTTCATAACGAGCGGTATTCGTATCGGAACACCAGCGGCGACATCCCGAGGCATGGATGAAGCAGCAATGCGCGTTATTGGCCAAGTCATTGCTATGACATTGAAGCAGCCACAGGATGAGGCTGTATTGAACAAAGCACGCGGTATGGTCAGCGATCTGACAGCTCAGTTCCCGTTGTACTCTACATTGAAATATTAATTAGGTAGGAAGACACGCCCTTTTGGCGGGTAGGACTCTTTTATTGCATATTTAAT
Organism: Paenibacillus sp. NAIST15-1; assembly: GCF_001894745.1. GTDB lineage: Bacteria > Bacillota > Bacilli > Paenibacillales > Paenibacillaceae > Paenibacillus_B > Paenibacillus_B suaedae. The sequence continues at coordinate 170,142 of NZ_BBYF01000004.1, read as the reverse complement.
GGACAGAGCAGGTAATCACTCTTGAAGATGATCACCTGCTCTTTTTTGCGTAAATAGGCAGGGAGAACTCTCGATTTCAGTATAGGATGCCTAGGTAGTGTGCGAGAGCCTCAGCAGAGTAGAATCTCGACAATTTCCGATGTTTGCTGCATGACCATGTATAAGCTGTCTTCAACATGCTTAGAAATAGTACAGTGTGATCCTTTTGCACCGAGTTGTCGGAAATGTGAAAAATACCTCAAAAGTGCCTGTAAAACGTGCAGTGATAGGCTCGGAATGTTATAATAGAGCCTGTTTAGCTTAGATGAAGCCGGATAAGCTTGGCATGTACGGCTGTTCAAAGTAGGAATATCAGTTCAAATCATCACGTATTGAGATGAAAAGCAACGAGAGTAAAAGGCGGAGGGACACGAAATATGGGTAAACTGGTCATTTGCGATCATCCACTGATTCAACACAAATTGACATTGATTCGAGACAAAAAGACAACGACGAAGGACTTCCGCGAGCTCGTGGACGAAGTAGCAACTTTGATGGCGTATGAGATTACACGTGAACTGCCATTGCAAACGGTGACAGTCGAAACGCCAGTTGCCGAAACAGAGAGCAAAATGATCGCTGGCCGCATGCTGGGACTAATCCCTATTTTGCGTGCTGGACTAGGTATGGTAGAAGGCGTTGTAAAGCTGATTCCAGGTGCGAAGATCGGACATGTGGGCTTGTTCCGCGATCCTGAGACGCTTCAACCGGTTGAGTACTATACGAAGCTTCCTACAGACGTGACTGAGCGTCAATTGATCGTTATTGATCCAATGCTTGCTACAGGCGGATCGGCGATTGCGGCTATTGACGTGCTGAAGAAGCGCAGCTGCACGCAAATTAAATTGATGTGCCTCATTGCAGCGCCGGAAGGTGTCAAGGCTGTTCAAGAAGCACATCCGGACATCGACATTTATTTGGCGGCATTGGACGAGCGTCTGGACGATCACGGCTATATTGTTCCAGGTTTGGGTGACGCCGGCGACCGCTTGTTCGGCACAAAGTAGAAGAATTCGCTTTTGATCACGAAGCAACTCAAGAGGCAATTCGGCATCGAATCTTGCATTCACTCTCGATGAACTTATGCTTACGAAGTATGTTTCCTGCGGAAACATTTTATCTGCTCATGTAGTCTTTGTCTGCACTCTGCTGCTCCTTACAAGTTTTGCTCGGCAAAACTCGCTTCGGAAGCTCGGCTTCGAGTTCTTGCAACCTTCTCGGTGCTGAAAAGCGATCTTTTTGAGGTTAAAAAAATGATTTTAGAGCCAATAATGTATTGACTATTATGCAAGAAGAAAGACGGAGGATAAGACTATGTCCAAAGTGAAAGTAATGACGGTATTCGGTGTTCGTCCAGAAGCAATTAAGATGGCGCCGCTTATTCTGGAATTACAGAAGCATCCGGAACACATCGAATCCATCGTATGCGTCACGGCCCAACATCGTCAGATGTTGGACCAGGTGCTCGATGTGTTCAATATTAAGCCAGACTATGATCTGGACATTATGCAGGCGCGTCAGACGCTGAATGATATTTCCGTGCGTGTCCTTCAAGGATTGGAGCCTGTATTGCGTGAAGCGAAGCCAGATATTGTGCTTGTACATGGTGACACATTGACGACGTTCCTTGCCAGCTACGCGGCATTCATGCAGCAGATTAAGGTAGGGCACGTTGAAGCGGGACTTCGTACATGGAATAAGCTTTCTCCGTTCCCGGAAGAAATGAATCGCCAATTGACAGGCGTTTTGGCTGATTTGCACTTTGCGCCTACCGATTGGTCGGCAAGCAATTTGCGTAAAGAAAATAAGCAAGATGCATCGATATTTGTCACAGGCAACACGGTTACAGATGTGTTTCAATATACAGTACGATCTGACTACAAGCATGAGGTGCTCGATTGGGCGCAAGGCAAACGTCTAGTATTGATGACTGCACATCGCCGCGAATCACAAGGTGAGCCGCATCGCAACATTTTCCGTGCTGTTCGCCGTATTGCAGACGAATTTGAAGACATCGCTATCGTATATCCGGTACATCCAAGTCCGGCTGTACGTGAACCGGCTCATGAGATGCTGGGAGATCACCCACGCATTAAGCTGATAGAACCGCTTGATGTGGTTGACCTCCACAACTTCTATCCGCACACGCACCTCATCCTTACCGATTCAGGCGGTCTTCAGGAGGAAGCACCGTCATTTGGCATACCTGTGCTTGTCCTCCGCGAAACTACCGAACGACCGGAAGGCATTGATGCAGGAACACTGGAATTGGTCGGCACGGATGAAGAGAAAGTGTACGCGCGAGCGAAGGCGCTGTTGTCGGACGAAACGACATATGCACGCATGAGCAAGGCTGCAAACCCTTATGGGGATGGCAAAGCGTCCCAAAGGATCGTCAGTGCGATTCTTCACAGTTTTGGGGTTCAAGAAGAGCGCCCGGAGCCATTTCACACAAAGTTCACAAATTGATAGATGACACTCTTCTATGAGGGAAGGCACCAGCATACAGTGATACTGTACGGTTTACGCGGATTTTCAAAGCTTGAAAGCGAATGTATATCGTTTTCATCCTTGTTGTTACGCGGTTTTTATCAATTGACAAAGACTCGTAATCTTAAGTAAAATGAATGGGAATTATAGGCTATGAAAATGTCGAATCGTAACGATCGCCCATGGCTGGTCGCCCTCTCTATTAGTGGAGCGGGTGTCTTGCTTGCCTTGTACATACTCTTAGGCTTTTACGCGGGGAAGTGGATCGCGAATGCGTCTAATGGGTCCAAGCTCTGGCTTGGAGTAGGGAGTATCGTCGGGCTATGCCTTGGCATCGTCAATATCATCTACTTAGTAAAGAAGTTCATGGGGGAACAAAATGAATGATATGGCTTCCATGGTTCGTGCCGTTACGAGAGTAACGCTCCTCTTGTTGTCTGCGTTCATCCTCGGTTGGGCTGTAGCGCCGGAATACCGGATATATACGGCTGGACTGACACTGGGAACTGCGGCAGGGCTGGCTTATGCTCACTATTTGTCTATCAAAGTTAGACAGATTGCAGAGATGGCTGCTAGTCAAGAGAAGAGGCGGTACAGCTTTGGATTTGTAACTCGGATGTGCATTGTACTCTTGGCAGTCATGTTCGCCATTAAGTTCGAACAGCACATATCCCTTGTGGCGACAATTGTCGGATTTTTCATTACTCAGTTATTGTCGATTTTCGTTAGTATAATTTGGGCAAGCAAAAAGAAAGTGTAAGCAGTCTATTGGAAAGGGGTGAACACATTTATGCACTCAGCACCGATTATCGAGGTTATGGGACTGCACCTGGATTTGTCCATCATCTTCACGCTACTTCTTAGCGGAATCATTACCTTTATTATTGCCCGGCTCGCTGTTCGCAATCTTTCGGTTGAAAAGCCTTCCAAGATGCAGAACTTCTTGGAGTGGGTTGTCGAATTCGTGCACGGCATTATCGGTAGTGCGATGCCGCTGAAGAAGGGGAAGGCATTCATCTCATTAGGGATGACGCTTATCTTGTTTATTTTCGTATCTAACGTACTAGGATTGCCGTTCGCAGTGATTACCGAAGCGCACCATCCGGTGTCTATCTTCGGTCACGAGATTGTAGCAACTAGTCAGGCGGCATTCGATGAGCTTGCAGCTAAGGGTAAACCTGAACACGTCCACTTGTTGTGGTATAAGTCGCCAACGGCTGACGTATCCGTAACATTCGGTCTGGCGTTCTTGGTTTTCATTCTCGTGAACTACCTAGGCCTCAAGAACAATCGGAAGCACTACTTGAAGCACTATATCGAGCCATTCCCAATCTTCCTTCCATTGAACATCGTGGAGAACTTGGCGAAGCCAATTGCGCTTGGTATCCGGTTGTACGCGAACATCTTCGCGGGTGAGGTACTGATATCCACGCTCATTGGAGCAGGGGTATTCGGTCTACCATTCCTCGCGGCATGGCAAGGCTTCAGTATATTTATCGGCGCGCTCCAAGCCTTCATCTTCACGATGTTGACAATGGTATACATCGCGCAGGCATCTGTACATGAAGAACATTAACAAACTCTGCCGAGACCCATACTCGTATGGGCAACTTCGGGTGAGACATATAAACAAAGCAATTCAATAATACATGAATTTTGAGGAGGACTTTTCTAATGAATTTGATCGCAGCAGCAATTGCAGTAGGTTTGGGCGCTTTGGGCGCAGGTCTTGGTAACGGTATGATCGTTAGCCGCACAGTTGAGTCGATTGCTCGTCAACCAGAAGCTCGTAACATGTTGCAAACGACAATGTTTATCGGTGTTGGTATCGTCGAGGTTATTCCGCTCGCCGCTACAGTTATCGCGTTCTTGGCAATGTTCTCTTAATGAATAGACAAACGGTTTGGCGGGGAAGGCCGATGCCATCCGCGCCTTCGTTTTGTTAGCACGTCATGTTAACGGAAAGGAGTGACTGTAGTGAGTTTTGTTTGGGAAAATTTCGTGTGGGCGATCCTTGCTTTCTTAATCCTATATTTCTTACTTCAAAAGTACGCGTTCGGACCATTGTTCGACGTGATGGAGAAACGCCGCGAGCTCGTGCAGCAGCAATTGGATGAAGCGGCGAATAGCCGTTCACAGGCACAAGTATACGTAGAAGAACAGAAGGAAGCTCTTGCTACAGCGCGCAAAGATGCGTATGACATCATCGAGCAAGCGAAACAAACGAGCGTTCGTCAAGCAGACGAGATTATCGGCGGCGCGAAGAGCGAGGCTGTTCGTCTGAAGGAAGAAGCAGCTCGCGATATCGAGAGCGAGAAGAACAAGGCAGTTGCCGCTCTTCGCGAAGAAGTGGGCAACATGTCCGTGGCAATCGCATCGAAGATCTTGGAGAAGCAAGTTGACGAGAAAGATCAAGAGCAATTGGTCGGCCAATACCTGAAAGAGGTAGGAGGCAAACAATGAGCCAGAACATCGTAATCGCCAAGCGTTATGCCAAAGCGTTGTTCGAACTTGCTCAGGAGCGTCAACTGGTCTCAGAAACGGAACAGCAGTTGAAAGATACTGCGGAATTGGTGAAAGCCAATCATGAATTGTACCTTATTCTGACGTCGCCGAATATTGGTCATGCCGAGAAGTCAGCAGTACTTAGCAAAGTACTGGACGGTCACGTATCTGATATCGTGTTGAACATGGTTCAGCTGCTTATCGAACGTGGGCGCATTGACGCACTACGCGAGATCGCGGACAGCTATGTTCGCATTGCTGGCGAAGCGCTCGGCGTCCTGGATGCAACAGTGACATCCGCTTATCCGCTTGATGAATCGGAGAAGGAAGCTGTCGCTGCTGAATTCGGTCAGAAACTAGGCAAGACGATTCGCGTTCATAACGTTGTTGACGCAGCCGTAATCGGAGGCTTGCAAGTCCGCATTCGGGATCACCTGTATGACGGCAGCTTGTCCGGCAAGTTGGAACGCCTAAATAGATCATTGAAATCGCAAGCGCAGTAGTTCTTATCGAGACTGTTCAAGAAGTCCGTTTTTGAACACTCATTTACTATTTAGCACGGAAGAATGGGGTGAAGCGAGTTGAGCATCAGACCTGATGAAATCAGTACACTGATTAAAAGTCAAATCGAACAATATAAATCGGAGATCGAAGTGGCGGAAGTCGGTACGGTCATTAATGTTGGTGACGGTATTGCCCGTGTACACGGACTAGAGCAATGTATGTCCGGCGAGTTGCTCGAATTCTCTAACGGCGTTATGGGTATGGCCCTCAACTTGGAGGAGAATAACGTTGGTATCGTAATTCTTGGACCTTACAAAGACATTCGCGAAGGTGACCAAGTAAAGCGTACAGGCCGCATCATGGAAGTTCCAGTCGGTGAAGCGCTGCTTGGACGCGTTGTCAATCCGCTCGGCCAGCCAGTAGACGGCAAAGGCCCAATCGCTACGACGGAATTCCGTCCAGTCGAATCCAATGCACCAGGCGTTATCGACCGTAAATCGGTACATGAGCCGATGCAAACGGGTATTAAAGCGATTGACTCCATGGTTCCAATCGGCCGCGGTCAGCGTGAGCTGATCATCGGTGACCGTCAAACAGGTAAGACAACGATCGCAATCGATACGATCATTAACCAAAAAGGCAACGGCGTGAAATGTATTTACGTCGCAATCGGCCAAAAGCAATCTACAGTTGCACAAGTTGTAGAAACACTTCGTCGTCATGGCGCATTGGAGTACACGATCGTGGTTACAGCATCGGCATCCGAGCCAGCACCGCTTCTGTTCTTGGCTCCATATGCAGGCGTCTCCATGGGCGAGTACTTCATGTACAAAGGCGAGCACGTGCTCGTAATCTATGATGACTTGTCGAAGCAAGCTGCGGCTTACCGCGAATTGTCCTTGCTCCTTCGCCGTCCTCCAGGCCGTGAGGCATATCCTGGTGACGTATTCTACTTGCACTCCCGCTTGCTGGAGCGCGCTGCGAAGCTGAGCGACGAGAATGGCGGCGGTTCTTTGACTGCATTGCCATTTATCGAAACACAAGCATCTGACGTTTCGGCTTACATTCCGACGAACGTAATCTCGATTACCGACGGACAAATTTTCTTGGAAGCTGACCTGTTCTATTCCGGTCAACGTCCAGCGATTAACGTAGGTATTTCCGTATCCCGTGTTGGTGGTTCCGCACAGATCAAGGCGATGAAGAAGGTAGCAGGTACACTTCGTCTCGACTTGGCACAATATCGTGAATTGCAAGCCTTCTCCCAATTCGGATCCGATTTGGATAAGTCAACGCTTGCCCGCTTGAACCGTGGTGAGCGCTTGATGGAAATTCTGAAGCAAGGTGTCAACCAGCCGCTTCCAGTAGAGAAGCAAGTTGTCAGCTTGTATATAGCGACGAGAGGGCACCTGGATGAAATTCCAGTTGCAGATATTCAACGCTTCGAGAATGAATTCCATGCTTACTTGGCAAGTAACCAAGATAGCATCTACCAATCGATCAGCGATACGAAAGACTTGGTAAAAGAAAACGAAGACGCACTGGTTGAAGCGGTAACGAAATTCAAAAAGAGCTTCGCCGTGTCCGTGTAATAGATAGAAGTTGACTGCAACTGGGAAGCCTCAGGGCTCCCGGTGCGCATTCGAAGAAGTCCGCTTTGCCCTGCGCAAAGCGCTAAAGGCAGGTGAGATGGAAGTGGCTAAAGGAATTCTCGAGATTAAGCGCCAGATCAAGAGCGTGCAGAGCACGAAGCAGATCACGAAGGCGATGGAGATGGTTGGTGCGGCGAAGCTGCGCCGCGCACAATCGAAGGCTGAGGCAGCTCGTCCTTATGCGGATAAGCTGAAGGAGGTCGTCTCCAGCATTGCGGCTGGTACGCAAGGGATTTCCCACCCGATGCTAGAGAAGCGTCCTGTGAAGAAGACGGGATATCTCGTTATCACATCCGACGGTGGCTTGAAGGGCGGCTACAATGCCAACGTGCTTCGTAAGGTCATGGTGACGATGCAGGAAAACAAGCTGACGAAGGATGATATCGTATTATTCGTCATCGGACGCAAGGGTCGTGATTACTTCCGCAGAAGAGGATTTAATATCGTGGAGGCTGTTACGGAGTTGCCGGACACGCCTACATTTGCAGATATTAAGTCTATCGCATACAACGCCGTGAAATATTTCGAAGAGCACAAGTATGATGAACTGATTCTGTTCTATAACGAATTCGTGAACGCAATCACACAGGTGCCGGTAGAGAAAAAACTCTTGCCGCTTGATGATGAAGCGTTTAACGGTCCAGTAACATCGTATGAATATGAGCCTTCTGCTGAAGAAGTGCTCGGGCAGTTGCTGCCGAAGTATGCGGAGACACTCATTTACAGTGCGCTCCTCGATGCGAAGGCAAGTGAGTTCGGCGCGCAGATGACCGCGATGGGCAGTGCGACGAAGAACGCAACGAAGATGATCAACTCGCTGACGCTCGTGTACAACCGTGCACGCCAAGCGGCGATTACGCAGGAAATTTCGGAAATTGTAGCAGGGGCAAACGCTCAGGCTTAATCGGAAATGCATGTTTGACAGTAGGAGGGAACGAGATGAGTAAAGGACGCGTGATTAGCGTAATGGGTCCGGTTGTCGACATTGAGTTCGAACGTGGACAACTGCCTGAAATTTTGAACGCGATCAAGATTGAGCAGAAGTCGACAACTGCCGGCGCGCCTGACATCAACTTGACGTTGGAAGCATCGGTTCACTTGGGTGACAACGTAGTTCGCTGCGTTGCGATGTCTTCTACAGACGGCTTGATTCGCGGCATGGAAGCGTCAGATCTTGGCGCTCCAATTACAGTACCGGTAGGCGAAGTGACGTTGGGTCGTGTATTCAACGTGCTTGGAGAAGCAATTGATAATGCGGGCGAGGTTGTGAAAGAAACAGTTAGCCCGATTCATAAAGAAGCTCCTAAGTTTGACGAGCTTTCCACGCAAGCGGAAATTCTCGAAACAGGGATCAAAGTAATCGACTTGTTGGCTCCTTATGTGAAGGGCGGTAAGATCGGTCTGTTCGGCGGTGCTGGCGTAGGTAAGACGGTAACGATCCAGGAGCTGATCAACAACATCGCACAGGAGCACGGCGGTATTTCCGTATTTGCAGGTGTCGGCGAGCGTACGCGCGAAGGTAACGACTTGTACCATGAAATGAAGGATTCCGGCGTTATCAGCAAAACGGCGATGGTATTCGGTCAGATGAATGAGCCGCCAGGAGCACGTTTGCGCGTTGCCTTGACGGGTCTGACAATGGCTGAACATTTCCGTGATGAAGAAGGCAAGGACGTTCTCTTGTTCATCGATAACATCTTCCGCTTTACACAAGCGGGTTCCGAAGTATCCGCCTTGCTCGGCCGCATGCCTTCCGCGGTAGGTTACCAACCTACATTGGCTACGGAAATGGGTCAGTTGCAAGAACGTATTACTTCAACGAAAAAAGGTTCTGTTACATCCATCCAGGCGATCTACGTTCCTGCGGATGACTACACAGACCCGGCTCCAGCTACGACGTTTGCTCACTTGGATGCAACGACGAACTTGGAGCGTAAAATTTCCGAGATGGGTATCTTCCCTGCGGTTGATCCGCTTGCATCCTCATCCCGGATCTTGGCACCAGACATTGTAGGTGAAGAGCACTATCATGTCGCACAAGGTGTTAAGCGCCTCTTGCAGCGCTATAAAGAGCTTCAAGATATTATCGCAATCCTTGGTATGGACGAGTTGTCCGAAGAAGATAAGTTGACGGTTGCGCGCGCGCGCAAAATTCAACGCTTCTTGTCTCAACCGTTCCACGTTGCGGAACAATTTACGGGTCTTGCTGGTAAATACGTACCTGTTAAAGAAACAGTACGCAGCTTCAAGGAAATCCTGGACGGCAAGCATGATGACCTTCCAGAAGCAGCCTTCTTGTACGTTGGTACAATCGAAGAAGCTGTGGAAAAAGCAAAGACGCTGTAAGCGGCTTGACGTGAAACGGGCTGTCTATTGCTAAGGCATGGACAGAACGGAAGGAGGAAACCGCAGTTGAGCACCTTTTTGTTGGAAATCGTTACACCGGAGCACAAAGTGTTCGAACAGCAGGTGGACATGATTAGCGTCAAGGGCGTCGAAGGAGATCTCGGTATTTTGGCGAACCATATTCCGATGGTTACGCCGCTTCGCATTGGTCCAATGAAGATCAAAGAAGGCGGCAAGGAGCATTGGATTGCGGTTCATGGCGGATTTGTTGAAGTACGTAAGGACAAAGTCGTTGTGCTTGCAGAAAGCGCGGAAATGCCGGAAGACATCGATGTGGAACGTGCCAAGGCAGCGAAAGCCCGGGCGGAGCAACGTCTGGCGATGGCTGCACGGAGCAAGCAGGATTCCCTGGACTTCCGTCGTGCGGAATTGTCGCTCCAACGTGCCGTGACGCGGATTAAAGTCTCGCAAAAAGAATGGTAATCATGATATAAATCGAAGAAGAGCTGTTCCAGAACCCCTCAGGTTTTGGAACAGCTCTTTTTTCATAAGGATTATTTTTTCATCATTCATATGAACTTGATTATGGCTTCAACATAACCTCAGCCTCAGAGCGCTTCGTATGCATGCTGTAGAAGGCTTCTCCGACCAATTGTGGGTCAAAGGAGGTATTGGGCTGGACGAAGCCGCAGACGGTCAATGTGCCAGCATAGAGACCGTATTGCTTGAACTCATCATGTAGGCTGAGGGCAAGGCTGCGCAGACCAGATTTCCCGACACCGAGAGATGCCAGTGATGCTGTCGGCTGCAGTGCTTGTCCACCACCCGTCAGCAGGTATGAACCTGTACCGCGTGTTTTCATGCCCGGAAGAATACATTGGGCAGTCGTCAACGCTCCTACTACGTTTACCTTGAAGTCTTCGATCATATCAGAAGGCTGTACTTCAGAGGGAAGTCCAGGTGCATGGGCGGAGGCGTTGTATACGACGGCCTCAGGCGTGCCGTACTCTGTTTCAAGTGCTGACAGTGTTTGACGAATAGCAGTTTCGTCGCTAGTAAGTGCGACAGCCCCTGTCGCTTCAATATTCATATCATGCAGGATGTCTTTCATTTGCTCTAGCGTATCTGCTTCTCGCGTAATGAGAACAGGAAGGTAACCACGTTGTCCAAATGACTTGGCAATGCCAAGTCCGATGCCGCAGCCGGCGCCGACGATCCAAATCATCGGTTGTGTCATATTATCGTTCAACCCCTTGTTGTATGATCCGATGTATGGATATTGTAAACCGAATATGTAGCAGAGTTCAAAACCATTTTTCACATAACCCGTCATTCATCGGAAAATAAATTTTGGAAAATATCATTTTATTGCTTGACGCATGTACGGGGTCTGATTATAATAAAGACAGTTAATATTGATAATCATTCTCAAATGAAGGTTATCAATTAACCTCATCAAGTGTACGTTCGGGAAGGCTGCTTCTTGAACCGTCACATCAAGTGAAATATCCTTCTTCTTGGTTCTTTTGATTTTCAGTAGGTTGGTTAATTGTAGGTAGTTTCCTCATCCTCCGTGAGCTGTGGCCGGATCGCAGCTCTCTTTTTTTTGCCCTCATTTCCACGCCCAGCTAAATGGATGGTCACTGCTCAATAGAGTGAATCTAGGTTAGGGCTGAGCTGAATTGAAAATGAGCTATATGAGTTGAATATAAGTTGGATATAAGTTGACTGTAACTTGTACTGGAATACGTCGAAGCTGGCCCGTGGAATACGGGCATTCATTGGCCCCTTTTTTGATCTGAGGATCAGAAAGGGGCTTTATTGTTTCTCTGTTTTTACTTTTGTAATGAACGAATCAAAAAGGAAAATCGTACTAACTACAGATTCGCAATAAGGAGGAATTTGTAATGAGAAAAAGATTCCCTAGGATACTTGCACTAACCCTTGCGCTGTCGATGATTGTTCCGTCAGCAGTAATGGCGTCCCCAACAGGCAATAGTAATGTCGCAGCAGTCACTCAGAGACTAGAACAGATCGCGGCGGAGAAAGCTGCTCTTCTCACTGAAATGGGGACAGTCAGTGTACAATATGCACTGATTGACAACGGCAAGATTACGGTGTCCGGCCAGGCTGGCATCAACGATAGAGAAGGGAAGAAGCCGTTGACCAAGGATACGATGTATGGCATCGGCTCAACGAGCAAAGTGTTCACGGCCGCAGCCGTCATGAAGCTGGCAGACGAGGGAAAGATTGACCTCGATGCGCCCTTGATCGACTATATTCCTGACTTCACAATGAAGGATGAACGGTACAAGCAGATTACTCCGCGCATGCTGCTAAACCATTCCTCCGGCCTGCAAGGCACCAGCATGGGAAACGCCTTCCTGTTCGAGGATAATGACACTTACTCGCATGATACGCTGTTGAAACAATTATCAACACAAAGCTTAAAAGCGAACCCAGGCGCGTTTTCTGTTTACTGTAACGATGGCTTCACATTGGCTGAGATTCTGGTAGAGAGAGTTAGCGGCATGAGCTTTACAGCATTTATACACAACAATTTTACGGAACCATTGAAGTTGAGCCATACGAAGACATCGCAGGACGTACTGGAACAAGACAAGTTGGCGGGGCTCTATTTCCCTTTCTACCCAGGTCAGCTTCCTAATGAAACTGTGAATATGATTGGTACAGGGGGGATATACTCCACGGCGGAAGATTTGGTGCGATTCTCGCAACTCTTTACAGGTGAGACGAAGGGTATCCTCTCTGATAAAGCGGTGCAGGCGATGGCAAATGAGGAATACAGGAAAGGTTTATGGCCAGAAGATACAGACAATAGTTTCAACTACGGACTCGGCTGGGACAGCGTGAAGCTGTTTCCATTCAATGAATATGGCATGAAGGGATTAGCCAAAGGCGGCGATACGATGCTGTATCATGCTTCCCTCGTAGTGCTTCCAGAACAGAAGATGGCGGCAGCAGTGTTGACTTCTGGCGGTTCAAGCATGACAAATGAGATGCTGGCGAACGACTTGCTGCTGCAAGCGCTGAAGGAGAAGGGGGCAATTAAAACGATAAAACCGGAGAAATCCTTCGGCAAGCCGGTAAAGGCGGGAATGCCTGCTGAGGTGGCGAATCAGGCTGGTTATTATGGTACTAGAAATCAGCAAGTGAAGGTTGAGATCAAGAAGGACGGTGAACTGACTTTGCCGTTAATGACTCTCATTGACCATTCGAAAGAAAAGTATGTGTACACATCGGATGGAAGCTTCATCAATGAGAATGGAACTTCCAAGGTCAGTTTTGTAACCGAGAAGAATGGCCGCACATACATCTGGGTGAGAGAATATATGACAATGCCAGGTCTGGGACAGTTTGTACTGTCGCACTATGCAGCAGAAAAATTGGAAGAGAACAAGCTCTCTAAGGAGACTGCTGAGACTTGGGAGAAGCGAAAAGGCATTACGTTCTATCAAGTAAACGAGAAATATACCTCCATTCTGTATTTCTTGATGAAACCTACGATACAAATAGCCCTTACTGATGAACTGCCAGGTTATCTAGGGGACAAAAAAATTACAGGTTCAAACACGGCCGAAAGCGAGCTTAATATTCCGGGCATGCTGGGCGGTCGGGATCTGGCGGAATCCAGATTCTTCTCTCAAGACGGAGTCGAATACATGGAGGAAGCCGGCAAATTGTATATCAGCGGTGCGAACGTTAATCCCCTCTATGCAGGAAAAAGTTCAACTGCCACGCTGCAAGCGAACGGGCACGCCAGATGGTATACAGTTCCGGATGCAGCTGCAGGCAAGACGATGACTGTTGCGCTACCGGCGAAGGGTGGATTCGTGGTCTATAACGAGCAAGGCCTACCAGTTAACTTTACAGTTGTCAGCGGCAAAAACGAAGTGACGCTGCCTAAGAATGGCACAATCGTCTTTGCTGGTACACCGGGCTCGGAATTTGGCATTACATTGAAATAAACCAAACGATAGATAATGGAACGGCGACAGCAGCATGCATGCGATAGTTGAAGTAAGCTGAGCCGCTTCTTGGATCTGCTAATCTGAAGTGCACTCTTCATAGTAGTCATTGGGTAGACAGCTCTGTGTCATATCTAATGAATGTCTATAAGGAGTGCATTTTTGGTTTTTACAAAATATATTCCATAGCTCTGCCAGTGGTCGCATTCAGTGAGAGGAAAGAAGCATATCTGCAGATTGGTTACTCTCCTGAGACTCCAGAGCTGCTCGAGCTCCCAGATGTTCATAAAACATTCACCAGCTGATCTTCTATCGTTCTGCTTATGTGAATATGTATATAACCAAAACCGAACAACTTTTCATAAAACTGTCCAAAAGGTGGTATTAATTGCATAGACGGAGTTGGTAGGTTTTGTTATAATTGTGGCGGGTTTATTACAAAATTCTCTATTTTTTTGCAAAATGGCAGTTGCTGCGGCGGAGGGGATGACTTTTGGAACAGTACATCAACAATTACGTCATTGTGGCCATTTTTATTGCACTCGGTATTTTATTGCCGGTTGTCGCACTGACGGTAGGGAGATGGCTTAGACCAAAGAAGCCGACAGATATGAAGCAAACAACTTATGAAAGCGGTAACGAACCTGTTGGTGTCGGACAAGTCCGATTCAACGTACGGTACTATTTGTTTGCGCTCATGTTTGTCATTTTTGATGTCGAAACCGTTTTCTTGTATCCATGGGCGGTTGCATACAATCAGCTTGGATTGTTTGCACTTGTCGAAATGTTGATTTTCGTCGGATTGCTGTTGGTTGGATTAATTTACGCCTGGAAAAAGAAGGTGCTTCAATGGGACTCACTTTAGAATCAATTACGCCGGAAGAACGGCAGGAGTTGGAACGCAATGTGTTCTTTGGCACGCTTGAACAGTTGAAGGCATGGGCTCGTAGTAATTCATTATGGCCGCTTACGTTCGGTCTTGCCTGCTGCGCAATCGAGATGATGGGTACGGGAGCGTCGCACTACGACTTGGATCGCTTCGGCGTTATCTTTCGAACGTCTCCAAGACAATCGGATGTTATGATCGTATCTGGTACAGTCACGAAGAAGATGGGGCCGCTATTGAAGCGTCTGTATGATCAAATGCCTGAGCCGAAATGGGTCATCGCAATGGGATCATGCGCGACGGCTGGAGGGCCGTACGTGAAGTCGTATTCAGTCGTCAAAGGCGTGGATCAGATAGTGCCTGTTGATGTTTATATTCCAGGCTGCCCGCCGAATCCTGCGGCCCTTATCTATGGCATCAACAAGCTGCAAGAGAAAATCCGCTATGAGGCGAAAACCGGAAAGCGGGTGACGAATCGATGAGCGAGGAACAAGAGAAGGACAAGACAGCTGAAGAACAATCCTCTGAGCAACGATCGAAGCAAGAATCAAATACGGAATCTAATTCGATTCCAGAATCAAAATCAGAATCGAATCTAGGTTCGAAACCGGATTTAGATGAAGCAACTGCAAGTGAAGGACACAAGACCGCAGCAGGAGAACAGTCCGAAGTGAAAGCGGATGAACCGCAAGTGCCAGTTCAGGCGGCATCAGATGTGGAGACCGTCCCTGAAGTGCCAGCGCAGAAGCTAGAGACGGTCGAAGGGACAGTAGAAGAGCAGAAGGAAGCGGCAGCACTACAAGATGATCCAGTGGCTCCTGCATCTGCTGAATCCCAGGAGCATGCGGATGCGACGAAGGAGGTTTCCGTTACAGCGGAAACGGAGAAGCCGAAGCGTGCCCCTTTGACGGAAGAGGAGAAGGCTGCGCGAATTCAAGCGGCTGCTGAGGCGCGCGCGGCGCGGGCGAAGGCAGCAGAAGGCGGTAGTGAAACATCGACTACAGCCGATGCAGTAGCTCGTCCACCAAGAGCGCGTGCGAAGGAAGACGGTGCAGGGGATGCTGCGGAGAAGCCAGAACGGCCCGCACGAGCGCCTCGGGCTAAGGCAGACGAAGAACCGCCAAAGCCGAAAGAGCCCTCACCCAAACAGCCAGTTCTTGATCAGCTCATAGCCTTGCTTAAGGCCGAAGTCGCAGAGGATGCGGTTGAAGAGGCGGCTATCAATGAAGTCAATGATCATTTGCCAACGGTAACGGTGAAAAATGAACATTGGCAGGTAGCAGCTCAGCTGCTTCGTGAACATAAAGATTGGTCGTGTGACTATTTGCGTAATTTATCCGGCATTGACCAGGAAACTCATTTAGAAGTAATCTATCATCTTATCAATTTAAGCACGAAAGCAGAGGTTGCTGTTCGTGTAAAGACAGATCGCGAGGTGCCTTCCATCGCATCGGTAACGCCTATATGGCCTACTGCGAACTGGAATGAGCGCGAAGTTTACGACTTGTTGGGCATTTCGTTTCCGGGACATCCCGACTTGCGTCGCATCATGATGCCGGATGACTGGGTTGGACATCCGCTTCGCAAAGACTACGTGCCGTTAGATTCGGAGGTGTAACCCTGTGATTCGTACAGAAGAACTATTGCTTAATGTTGGACCGCAGCACCCGAGTACTCACGGTGTATTCCGCATCGTCGTCAAGATTGATGGCGAGGTGATCAAGGAAGCGACCCCGGTAATGGGATATTTGCACCGCGGAACGGAGAAGCTTGCGGAAAACTTGAACTATACGCAAATTATTCCTTATACCGATCGTATGGATTATGTGTCCGCCATGACGAACAACTATGTACTCGTGCATGCCGTTGAGAAGCTGATGCAGCTGGAAGTTCCGGAGAGAGCAGAGTTTCTCCGACTTATCGTTATGGAATTGCAACGCGTAGCAAGCCATTTGGTATGGTGGGGGACGTATTTGCTTGATATTGGGGCGATGAGCCCGTTCTTATTTGCGTTCCGCGACCGGGAGATCATTATCGATTTGTTCAACGAACTATGCGGGGCACGGCTGACATACAACTACATGCGGGTCGGCGGCGTCAAGTGGGACGCGCCTCCAGGCTGGATCGACAAAGTCCGCGAGTTTGTTCCATACATGCGCAAAAGGCTGGATGAATACAACAAGCTCGTAAGCGGCAACGAAATTTTCCTGACCCGCATTAAAGGAATCGGTACTTATGATGCGGAAACGGCAATCGCATATGGACTTAGCGGTGCCAATCTACGCTGCACGGGAGTGAATTGGGATTTGAGGAAGCAGGAGCCTTACAGCCTGTACGATCGATTCGAATTCGATGTTCCACTTGGAACCCGTGGGGACTGCTATGAACGGTATTTAATTCGTGTTGAAGAGATACGGCAAAGTTTACGCATTTTGGAGCAGGCTGTGGAGCAATTCCCGAACGAGGGAGAGACAATGGGCAAAGTGCCGCGCGTCATACGTCCGCCTGCTGGTGAAGTATACGCTCGTATTGAATCTCCACGCGGAGAGATTGGCTGCTATATCGTATCCAAGGGCAAGGCGGAGCCGTTCCGGTTGAAGTTCCGTCGGCCGTCCTTCGTTAATTTGCAAATACTGCCGAAGCTGCTCGTAGGCGAAACGATGACGAATATGATTACCATACTGGGCGGGATTGATATCGTCGTCGGGGAGGTGGATGCATAGTGGGGGACTTGTTGAATCAGACGCTCACGTGGCAGAATGGTCTAATTTTTATTGCATGGGGAGTTGTTCTTCTTTTCGTCGTCCTTGGCTTCGTAACCTATGCGATTTACTTCGAACGCAAGGTCATCGGCTGGATGCAGCTGCGTCATGGTCCTACACGGGTAGGTCCGCTGGGACTGCTGCAGACGGTTGCTGATATATTGAAACTACTACTCAAGGAAGACACAATACCTCGCAAGGCTGATAAAGCACTATTCATCTTGGCTCCAGTCATCACGTATGTACCGGCATTTGCGGTCATTGCGACGATTCCTTATGCCGCTAATCTAGGCTTTGCTGATCTAAATGTAGGATTGTTATATTATGCCGCATTGTCCAGCATCTCTACCATTGGTATTATTTTAGGAGGGTGGGCGTCCAACAACAAATACTCGCTACTTGGCGGAATGCGCTCAGCGGCGCAAATGATTAGCTATGAAATTCCGCTCGTTATCTCAGTCGCGGGTATAATCATGTTGAACGGATCGCTCAGCTTGCGTACCATTGTAGAAGGGCAAGGGAACTATTTTTGGGAATGGAACTTTATCCCGCAAATCATCGGATTCATTGTCTTTATTATCGCGGGGGTATCCGAGTTGAATCGTACCCCATTTGATTTGCCAGAAGCAGAATCAGAGCTTGTTGCGGGTTATCATGTTGAATATAGTGGCTTCCGATTCGCCTTCTTCATGTTGGCGGAATACGTGTATGTATTCGCACTCTCGGCACTGACGACGGTCTTGTTCCTAGGTGGTTGGCATCCACCGCTCCCGTTCCTCGATTTCATTCCGGGGCTGCTGTGGTTCATCCTGAAATTTTCATTCTGCGTCTTCTTCCTATTCTGGCTGCGTGCAACGATGCCACGTATACGCGTAGACCAATTGATGGGCTTTGGGTGGAAGGTGCTGCTGCCGCTTGCCCTGCTTAACGTCTTCTTGACGGCGTTTTACATCGAAATTTTCAACAAATAGGCTAGGGGTGAGATCCGTGAAAGGACTGTTGAAGGGTCTAGGCGTTACATTCAAGGCGATGACGTCGAAGAAGGTCACCTACAAATACCCAGATGTTCCGCTTGAAATGCCTGACCGTTTTCGCGGCATACAGCATTTCGATCCGGATAAGTGCATCGTATGCAATCAATGTGCCCGCATCTGTCCAACGGAATGCATTACGTTGACAGGCAAACCGAATCCAGATCCAGAGAAGAAGGGCAAAGTGATCGACACGTACGATATTAACTTTGAGATTTGCATTTTGTGCGATCTTTGTACGGAAGTATGTCCGACCGAAGCGATTGTCATGACCAACAATTTTGAACTGGCGACATACAGTCGCGATGACTTGTTCAAAAATTTGAACTGGCTGAACGACAATAATGTCAATGTTCGTCAAGAGAACAACTCCGCCATGCCGAAGGGGGGCGCGAAGAAAAATGTTTAACTTCTCTTTGGATTGGACGGGGGAGACGATTGTCTTCTTCGTGTTGGCCATCTGCATTATTTCCGGCGCGGTATTGATGCTTAACTTTACGAAGGTTGTACATATGGTCGTCTCTGTTGCCTTCTCCTTCCTAGGGTTGGCAGGGATGTACGTGCTGTTGGATGCTGAATTTGTTGCTTTTGTGCAGGTACTTGTTTATACAGGCGCGATATCGATACTCATGATTTTCGGAATTATGATGACCAAGCACGATAAGCAGGATGAGGCATTCGTCAAGCCGTGGAAGGAAGCGTTGGCCGCGATAGGCTGTATTGCCCTGTTTGGAGTGCTATTCTTCTCTATTCGCAGCTCTGAGTTTCCTGTACATCAAGACGCTGCATTGGTTCAGGATAATACGCTGAATATCGGGAAGCAACTGTTCACAGAGCATGTCATTCCGTTTGAGCTGCTGTCTGTTCTGTTGACGGTGGCCTTTATCGGAGCAATTGTGCTGGCTAAGAAGGAGGCGGATGAAGGATGAGTACGATGCTTGCTTCCTTTTTAACACTTGCTGCTATATTGTTCTGTATTGGTTTATATGGTGTATTAACAAAGCGCAATGCAGTTATTGTGCTGCTGTCCATTGAGTTGATGCTCAATGCGGCGAACTTGAACTTGATTGCCTTTTCGAAATACGGGGTCGTACCGAGCCTGAAGGGGCAAATTTTCTCTCTTTTTACAATTGCGATTGCAGCTGCAGAAGCGGCAATTGGTGTCGCCATCCTTATCGCGTTGTACCGGAATCGCGGAACGGCCAACGTGGACGAATTTGACGACTTGAAGAGATAATCGGTAGGGAGGATACGACAATGGAATCCGTCTTTTCGCAATTCGCATGGGCTATCCCGGTCATTCCGCTGCTCGCGTTCCTCATACTGACGGCATTTGGCCGCCAGATGAAAGGCGCAGCCGTTCTGCTCGGTGTCATCAGCTCTCTTGCTGCGTTCATTCTGTCTGCGCTCCTCTTGTGGGAGCGGGTGTCCGGAACGATGGAGGACTATACCCGGAGCTTTGATTGGATTCGCTTCGGTGACATCCGCCTGGAGTTCGGATTCGATGTGACGAACTTGAACGCGCTAATGCTCGTCATTGTCACGCTGGTCAGCTTACTAGTAAATGTATATTCCAAAGGCTACATGCATGGTGATGAGCGGCAAACGGTGTTCTACGCCTATATTGCGCTCTTTACCAGCTCGATGCTTGGACTTGTGCTGTCTCCAAACTTACTCCAGCTCTATATCTTTTGGGAGCTTGTAGGGGTATGCTCATTCCTCCTCGTTGGATTCTGGTATGAGCGTCCTGCAGCACGTGCTGCGGCTAAGAAGGCCTTCATCGTCACACGGATCGGAGACGTTGGTTTATTTATAGCACTGCTGCTTCTGTTCTGGTACATGCCGGGTCATGCGCTTGACTTCGGATCGATCAGCAATGTGTTCAGCAATGCAGATACACTGGCACAGAGCGGTATATCTGCCGGACTGACGACATGGATTGCATCTCTCATATTCGTAGGAGCGGTTGGCAAGTCGGGTCAATTCCCGCTGCATACCTGGCTCCCAGATGCCATGGAAGGGCCGACACCGATCTCAGCACTCATCCATGCGGCTACGATGGTTGCGGCAGGGGTATATCTCGTTGCACGTACGTTTGATATTTTCCACATGTCGCCTACGGCAATGACGATTGTCGCGAGTGTTGGAGGATTTACTGCGATCTTTGCAGCGACGATTGCAATCGCACAGCGCGATTTGAAGCGCATCCTTGCATACTCAACGGTTAGTCAGCTCGGCTACATGATGATGGCGCTTGGTCTTGGGGCTGTGACCGCAGGGGTGTTCCACCTGTTTACGCACGCCTTCTTTAAGGCGCTTCTGTTCCTCGGAGCGGGAAGCGTCATTCATGCTGTACATACACAAGATATATTCAAGATGGGCGGCGTTGGCCGCAATATGAAGGTTACAGCTTGGACATTCGGTATTGGCGCACTGGCACTGTCTGGTATTCCGCCTCTGTCCGGCTTCTGGTCTAAGGATGCGATCTTGACAGCGGCTTGGGATCAGAATAATTGGCTCTTATTTATTATTGGTGCAGTTGCTGCATTCTTTACCGCTTTTTATATGGCGCGTTTGTTCTTCCTCGTATTTACGGGGGATCCATCAGCAGACAGCGAGGCTTCCAAGGCACATGAATCGCCATTGTCTATGACAGTGCCATTGATCGTGCTTAGTGTACTGGCTGTGGTTGCAGGATTCGTCAACACTCCGTTCGGGGGCAGCTTCGGCACCTGGCTCACAGGCGAAGAAGTAGGTGAGCACGCAAATATCATGGTGATGATTGTATCGGCGCTTATCGGTGTATTGGGTATTGGACTTGGATATGTCATGTACGGACCTGGTCGCAAGCGTCAAGATACGCTCGAACATACGGCGGCACCTGTCTATCGTCTGCTTGCCAACAAATATTATATTGATGAACTATATCAAATCGTATTTGTTCGTAGCCTATCGGGTATTGGGCAACTGCTGAAGGCAATCGATAAATGGGTAATAGATGGTCTGGTACGCTTGGTAGCATGGTTTACAGTCAGTGTTGGCCGAACATCGCTGCGTGTGCAGAACGGTCAACTGCAAACCTATGGCCTGGTATCCCTGTTTGGCTTTGTCGGATTAATTCTGCTCGTGCTGGCACTTGGAAGGAGGTTCTGGTAGATGCTGAATATACTTTCTTCGATGCCGCTGCTAACGCTGCTGACCTTCTCTCCGCTTCTTGGAGTCATTGTGCTTCTGTGCATTCCGCAGGGGCGTACACGTGCGATTCAGGTGACAGGCATTGTAACGACATTCGTGCCTCTTCTACTGGCGCTTATCATTTATGGCAATTACGATGCACTCGAGCAAGGCAAAACCATAGCAGAGCAATGGTCATGGATATCGATTCCGCTCAATTCAGAATTGATTGAAGGGCTAAGCTCATGGGCATTTACGATTCAATATCATTTGTCGATAGATTCCCTATCGTTGCCGCTCGTGGTAATGACCACGATCGTAGCTTCGATGGCGGCGTTTGCTTCCTTGTATGTGAAGAAACGCTGGAAGTCGTATTTTATTCTTTTCCTGCTGCTTGAAGTTGGAATGCTGGGTGTCTTTATGGCACGTGATTTGTTCTTATTTTTCATGTTCTTCGAATGGACGCTGGTACCGACTTACTTCCTTATTGGTATCTGGGGCTATATGCATCGCGAGAAGGCTGCGAATCAATTTCTGCTGTACAATGGGCTCGGTTCTGCGCTTCTCTTAGTTGCCTTCATTGTACTTACGGTGACAGCAGGCTTTGCACCTAACCCGGACATGGCGGCGAATGGCCATTACGTATATACGGGCAATCTTGATGTCATTATGAAGAACATTAATGATGCGACTTCTTTTATATATCAAGAGCAGAGCGGCGTATATTTGTCTGACAGCATGCGGACGTTTATCTTTTTCTTGCTCATTGTAGCCTTTGGTGTGAAGCTCCCGATCTTCCCATTCCACACATGGATGCTGCGCGTGCATGCTGAAGCTCCGGCACCTGTGGTGATGCTGCACTCAGGAATATTGCTGAAGATGGGTGCTTACGGTCTTATTCAGTTCGGAACAGCATTGCTTCCGAAGGAGACCGCATCTTGGGCTGTACTACTAGCAGTACTGGGTGTTATTAATGTGCTGTATGGGGCCATACTCGCCTTTGTGCAGACAGAATTTAGACTTATCTTAGCTTATTCTAGTATTAGTCATATGGGCTTCGTTCTGCTTGGTATCGCAGCGATGAATGATATTGGGCTTCAAGGTGCTGTTGTGCAGATGGTCTCGCATGGATTTATCTCTGCGTTGTTCTTCCTGCTGGTAGGCGCATTATTGGAGCGTACAGGAACAACAAAAATTGGCGAACTGGGTGGATTAGCGAAGGGCATGCCATTCTTGTGCGGCATCTTATTGCTGTCAGGCTTGGCATCGTTAGGCTTGCCAGGCTTGTCGGGATTCGTAGCAGAGCTTCTGTCCCTGCTTGGTCTGTTCGGAACGATGAAATGGGCATCCATACTTGCTGCACTTGGGATTATATTAAGCAGTGTCTATGTGCTTCGTGGGGTACTGGCAATCTCTTATGGGCCAAGAGACGATCGCTATGCAAGCTTGAAGGATGCCAGACTTGTCGAAGCTGTGCCGATCATGGTGCTGACGGCATGCATTATTTTAATCGGATTGTTCCCATCATTCGTTACGGCTCCGATTGATAATGGCGTCGAGCATGTCATTGAATTATTCAAGGTGAGGGGGTAGGCCCATGGAAGCGACTACAGTTAAACTGCTGCAATTGGGCGATCTCGCACTGCTGGCACCCGAGCTGACGCTTGTTATTGCAGCGATTGTGATCTCGCTCATTGATTTGGCGCTGCCCCGTCGTGTGAACCGGGATATTATCGGGGGGCTGTCCCTGCTGGGCGTTCTAATTTCGCTTGGCTTCGTCGTATGGAAGTTGTATCAACGAACATTACTTAACGAGGAAGCGGCTCGATCAATGCAGCTGCTCAATCAAAGCTATCGCGTTGATGATTTTGCCCTGCTGCTCAAAATTGTATTTCTTACCGGTACGGCACTCATACTACTAATGAGTATCGGCAATATAAGAGATAAGGAGATTCCGCATCGCGGCGAATATTATTACTTGCTGCTTCCAGCTGCACTTGGCGCGATGATCATGGCTTCATCAGGAGATCTAATTACGCTTTATGTTGGTCTGGAATTGTTGAGCATTACTTCCTACATTCTCGTTGGGTTGAAGAAGAATGACCGGAAGTCATCAGAAGGTGCATTCAAATACGCAGTACTGGGAAGTGTAGCGTCTGCATTTATTTTATACGGGATGTCCTTTGTATACGGCATGACAGGAAGTACGCAGCTTGGTGCGATTGCAAGAGGCTTGGCGGATCAAGTTCATTCCTTCGAACCGCTCATCTATGTCAGCTTTTTACTCATGCTGGTGGGCTTCGGTTTTAAGGTTGCAGCAGCACCATTCCATGCCTGGTCACCTGATGTATATGCGGGTGCGCCAACACCTGTCGCTGCCTTCTTGGCAGTTGTATCCAAAGGTGCGAGCTTGGCAATTTTGTTCCGCGTATTCTATAGTCTGTATTTTGGTCTGGGTGCCAATAGGGATATGCTCATCTATCACGACTTCGCAACGATTCTTCTCGTGCTAGCAGCGGTGTCTATGGTGATCGGGACAACAATGGCGCTCAAGCAGTCGAATGTCAAGCGGCTCCTAGCCTTGTCTGGTATTGCGAATGCAGGTTACCTGCTTGTGCCGATTGGGCTCGATATGTTGGATGGATCGTGGCATTCATCGAACTTCTCGGAGTTCCTATTCTACTTGTTGGCCTATTTATTTACGACGATCGGTGCGTTTGCCGTCCATACGGTTATGGAGCGTGCTGCAGGGCATGATGAAATGAAGGGATATGCCGGCCTGTATTATCGTTCCCCGTGGCTAGCTGTAGCGATGACCGTACTTGTGCTGTCACTTGCAGGAATCCCAGTTACAGCCGGATTCATGGGTAAGCTGTACATCATTTTTGGAGCAGCTGCCAGCCATGCGGTATGGCTCTCTGTGCTCATGATGGTAACAGGCGTAATCTCCTTCTACTTCTACTTCGGCTTCATACGCCAGATGTATATGCGTGCTGGCAATGAGGATGAAGTTCGTATATCGATTACTCAACGAGCAGTCATCGCCTTATGCGTATTGATTGTACTGCTGCTCGGTGTGTTCCCTGGCTTCGTCGTGAAGGTCATTCAACATGTGTTCTCAATTGGAGTAGATTTGCTGATCCGCATGTAATCGGAACACAGGTAGTTGGAGCATACAATGACGTATAGGCTAGTATGTGCTAGCGGAGAATCGAGGTCTCTCACGAGAGACCTCGATTCTTTTTTGTAAATGTAGGACTCAGGACTCAAATTGATCAATACGAACAGGAAAGCATGTCTCCATGGCGAAACTTTATAACGTTTAACGTGTAAAGGTATATTGTGATTGAATGGATGGGAGAAACGTCGGTTGCTTGTCTTTACCATTCATTGACGTGAATAAAGAGCAAGGTAGAGGTCGGAAGAATTGGATTCGGTGACGAATTTGGTCATCTTCTCGTGAAATCATGTTTTAACACCCTCTAGCACAGGCCTTCGGAACAAGAATAGGAAGGGATTCATTATGAAACGATTGCCTCGCGTCGTCGTGACTGGCACCATCATTGTACTATCAAGCATGCTGCTAATAGAATCGTCAGGCATGCGCCAAGCGATCTCGCCGATATACGAGGTAAGGTTGGAGGAGGCGACGCAGCGAAGCTGGACGAATGTGCAGCTATCGCCATCTGCGAGTCTTGTCAGGAATGAGAACCATGAGGAGGAAGCAACCTCAACCTCATGGATTATTAAGTGGAAACAAGGGGCACAGGATGACGTATTATTGCGTCGAAGTATAGTAGAATCAGAACAGGAATCAGTAGGAATTATGGTTGTTCGACCTAAGGAGGAAGAGAAGTCGGAAGATTGGCTTCGCGATGCCAAGCGCTCGGACGATATCGAATACATCCAGCCGAATCATACGGTTCGCACGCTGCAATCGGTGATAAAGCCGAATGATACTTTATACGGGCAGCAGCACTATTTGCAGCAAATCGGAATTGAAGCGGCATGGACGAAGACAAGGAGCAATTTGTCTACTACAATTGCGCTGGTTGATACGGGGGTTGACTTTAACCATCCCGATTTGAAGCCGAATATCGTGAAGGGGGTTAACCTGCTAGATACAGGTATCCCACAAGATGATAACGGTCATGGTACTAGCGTTGCCGGCGTCATCGCAGCAGTAGGTAATAATAATAAAGGGACAACCGGAATTCTATGGTCAGCCAAGATCATGCCTATTAAGGCACTTGATGCTAGAGGCTATGGCGATGAGGATAAATTAGGTGCGGGCATTCTATACGCTGTCGATCACGGTGCCAAAATCGTTGTCATGTCGGTTGGACTGTACCGATATTCAAAGTACATGGAAGAGATTGTGAATTACGCCGAGCAGAAGGGCGTTCTACTCATTGCAGCTACTGGAAATGATGGCAAACGCTACGGAGAGAAAATCGCGGTCAAATATCCAGCTGCTTATCCTACGGTGCTCGCCATCGGTGGAAACACAAGACAGCAGCGGGTAGAGCCGCGTTCGAATACGGGGCCAGAAGTGGATCTCGTTGCACCGTGGCATGTATTTACCACAGCATTAGGTGGTGGCTATGCTGCTGAGGAAGGCACCTCGATGGCGGCTCCCCAAGTAGCTGGAGTGGCGGCATTGCTGTGGAGCCAATATCCTGAACTGAAGCCATATCAAATTCGTCAGCATTTACGGAAGACGGCGAAAGATATCGAAGCCCAAGGCTGGGATCAGCTTAGCGGATACGGGATGCTGCGTGCCGATCAAGCGCTCTTGAATCCGGTAGAGAAGGATCCATTTGGGACGAATACAACTCGTGATAAGGCAAGGATGTTCCCGATTGACACTTCCTTAGCAGCAGAATTGAACGGGAAGAAGAAGAATAACTGGTTCGTCGTAGATGCACCCTACGATGGAACACTAGAGTTGAACGTGCAGCGAATTCAAGGAACTAGCAAAATCGGAATCATACATTTCTTAGCAGATAGTCGTTCGGGTACCGCGTATAGTCACCCTATTAGCAAGCCGCTCACCGTTCCAGTTAAAAAAGGGAAGAATGTGTTTCGATTCTATGCGGAAGAAGCTGGCGCAGCCATATCTTATAAACTGTCGTCACGCTTTCTCATTTATGAGGATCCGTTCGAACCAAATGACAAGCAGTTTCAAGCATATGCCCTGCCTGCACGGACGCAGGATATTGTAGGGACATTCAGTCATGCTTCCGACTTGGATTGGTATACGATTCAACTGCCGACCAAGGCGACACTTCGGTTGAAACTAGACACAGACACCGTGCGTATTGACCCAGCGATAGAGATTCGCGGTTCACAGATGGAAACGCGATGGGTGGATGAACAGAAGGAAGGCCAAGCTGAATCGGTAGTTCTGCCTGACTTGCCCGCGGGCAAGTATTATATATTGGTGCAGAATGCAGTAACAGCTCGTCCTGAAGCAGTGGCGGGAGAGTATAAGCTGCATATTGAATACCTGACTCAGTTCACGGATCCGAATGAGCCGAATGATAAAGTATACGAAGCGATCACAATGAGTGAAGGAACGGAATATAAAGGTGTCTTTCATGAGGATAATGATGTGGATTGGTTCCAATGGAAAGTGAAGGAGCAGGCGTATGGGCACTTTCGGATAGGCAATGTGCCTTCGAATCGTGTGGTGACGATGTCCGTTCTGTCGAGAGAGCAGAAGTTGCTTGCCTCAGCACGCAACCGGTTGGGTGAATCCGCTGTAGAATTGGGCACTGAGCTGGAGCCGGGCACGTACTACGTTCGACTCACGACAAGCGATAAGTTCGATACACAGTTCTATTCCTTATCTGTGCAGGCAGATCCACTTGTGGCTGGGTTCCGAGACATAGGGGAGCATTGGGCTAAGGATTCAATCGTCCGAGCAGTCAAGTCAGGCTGGATTAACGGTTATCCTGAAGCGGAATTTGGCCCGGATCGGCCGATCACTCGTGCAGAGGCTGCGTCCATTCTCGCCAATGCGTTTAAGTTGAATGCGAAGGGAAAGCAGACAACTTCATTCAAGGATGTCACTTCGAAGCATTGGGCGTATTCTGCGGTATCACGAGTTGCCAATGCCGGTATTGCGGGGGGTGTTGGTGGCCAGCGCTTCGCGCCCAACCAGAAGGTGAAGCGTTCGCAGATGGCGGTAATGATCGGCAATGCACTTCATCTGAAGGCTGGAGCGATAAGCACGGGGCCGTTTGCGGATGTTCCTGCTGTCCATTGGGCAGCCCCTATGCTGGCTGAGATGAAGCGACAAGGGTACGTGCATGGTTATGAAGGCAATACGTTCGAGCCGGATCGCGATGCGACTCGGGCTGAGTTCGCAGCGATGCTCCTCGTTGCCTTGGATAGGAAATCGTAAGGAGGAGTCTAAGTGGGCGGAAATGAAACATGGACACAGGTCACCTCGTCTGTAGGCTGGAGTGGTGCGATTCAAATGATCATTACACTGATGTGCATTGCACTCGCGTGGTGGGCACTGCAAAATGTAAAGATCGATTTGTTCATTCGGCATCCGCAGAGCCCACAAGGCAAAATGGTTCATTTGATTTTAGCCATTTTGGTTGGCCGGGCAGTGGCACAGTTTTTTGTCGATTATTGGAGCTGGACACAATCACTGCGTTTTTTGTTTTGAAACCATCAATAATGGTTAAGAGGAATTGGACGGCGGTACACCGACGGGGTTAATACCGTGATTTCCTCTTGATTAAACCCCGTCCGGCAAGGGTTCAAGCACTTGTCGAATAACATCGAATGAAGATGTCAACACTGGATGATAGCCCCAAGGAAAATGTGGAAGGGTCTGTCGAAAAATATCGCTTGTCCATAGCTGTAAAGCAGTGGTATGATGTAATTTGGAAATCAAAAGAACGTACCATTTTTTACAGATATACGGATAATGGGGCGAAATAAAGCGCGGAGGGAAACATGATGAGTAAATTTATCGTCCGCGGAGGCAACCGATTGACGGGTACTGTGCGTGTTAGTGGCGCGAAGAACTCTGTACTTCCGATCATCGCTGCTTCGTTACTGGGAGAAAAAGGCGTTAGCGTAATTTGCGATGCACCTCCACTTGACGATGTGAAAACGATACACAATGTACTAGAAAAATTAGGTGCAAGCCTTACATATGCCGACGAAACCATTCGTGTGAATGCGGAGAACCTTCATTCTTTTGAAGCCCCATATGAGTTGGTACGTAAGATGCGAGCATCATTCCTCGTCATGGGCCCATTGTTGGCTCGCGCAGGACAGGCGCGTATTTCTCTGCCTGGTGGATGCGCTATTGGGAGTCGTCCGATTGATCAGCATTTGAAAGGCTTTGAAGCTATGGGTGCGGTTATCGGTCTTGGACAAGGATATATTGAAGCGAAAGTGAACGGCCGACTGAAGGGTACCAAGATTTACTTGGACTATGCGAGTGTCGGTGCGACGGAAAATATTATGATGGCCGCTACATTGGCCGAAGGTACAACAATTATTGAAAATGCAGCTCGTGAGCCGGAAATCGTCGACTTGGCGAACTATCTGAACAAGATGGGCGCAGTCGTTCGCGGTGCAGGAACAGGCGTTATCCGCATTGAAGGTGTGGATCATCTGCATGGTGCTGAGCATACGGTTATCCCTGACCGCGTCGAAGCAGGAACTTATATGGTTGCTGCAGCGATGACAGGCGGAGATGTGTATGTGGAAGGTGCGATTGCAGATCATCTTGGTCCTGTTATTGCGAAGATGGAAGAGATGGGCATTACGATTGATCCGGATGAGAATGGTATCCGCGTCCGTGCGGAACAGCCGTTGAAGGCTGTCGACGTAAAGACGCTTCCATACCCTGGATTCCCGACAGACATGCAGTCGCAAATGATGGCATTGCTGCTTGCAGCAGAAGGCACATCTGTAGTGACCGAAACGGTATTCGAAAACCGCTTCATGCATGTGGATGAATTCAACCTGATGAATGCAAACATCAAGGTTGAAGGCCGTACTTCTGTCGTAACAGGCCCGGCTAAGCTAAGAGGTGCTAAGGTAACGGCAACTGACTTGCGTGCTGGAGCTGCATTGATCTGTGCAGGGTTGATTGCGGAAGGCACAACAGAAGTCGGAGGCGTTCATCATATTGATCGTGGTTATGTGCACTTAGCAGAGAAGCTGTCATCGCTCGGAGCAGATATCTACCGCGTGAAGATGAATGAAGAGCCACAAGGCGTGAAAGAAGAGAAGGAAGAAGGGACTTTTCGAGCACAGCCAACTTGGGCGTAAGCCTATCGTGAGCTAAAGCTGGAGAAGAAGCTTCCACCCGGATCATATAGACAATTGCATCGATAGAAAAGGTGTACCGGCTAGACATAAAGCCGCCTCGTGAAGAGGCGGCTTTTTTGCGTGTATATGATTTTGGGTGCAGATGTTTTGAGTATGTGCTGTTTTGCATGAAGATGTCCTGGTACGCAAACGATTTTTCGAATGTATTCGCATGTGTAGATGACGAGTTGCTGGTAGTTATCCGTATCGAACCTAGAAACCTTCTACAAGTAATCAGGAAGGGATACGAGGGTATGTGGTTCTGTCTTCTCTTAAAAAAGCATAGGGTAGAGAAAGAGGAGGATTGATTCTGTTCTTTTCGTGAAATGCTAGATAAGAAAGTGAGAGGAATCGTTAAAATAGAAAGAGGAGTGAGACCAATGGCAACGCAACCGATGTTATCTGCGCAGGCGCGGCGGCTCGCACGTTGGCTGAAGCCGCGCCTGCGCCTTGGCGGCAGGGGCCGCTGGGGCCTGCGAAGACGCCCCCTGCCGCTGCTAGCGCGCACCGCCCTATGGGCTGGCGCGCTTATTGCGCTCGCGCTGCTCGTGCCGCTCCTGCTGGTGCAAGAGCACCAGCAGGGGGTAAGCACGAGCGCTCGTAGCGAGCGCGCGGCGCCGCAGGCGCCGAAGGTGTCGCCGCCGCCCAGCACAGCGGCGGCGCAGCCCATGGTGCGCGTGTACCTGAGCGGCACGCGCCAAGTTGAGAGCGTCGCGCTGGAGCAGTATGTGCGCGGCGTCCTCGCAGCAGAAATGCCGAGCAGCTTCGAGCTCGAAGCGCTCAAGGCGCAGGCGATGGCCGCCCGCACGTACATTATGCGCCGCCTGCTGGCGCAGGATACAAGCGGCGCACCTGAGGGGGCCGATGTAACCGATACCGTCGCCCATCAAGCCTATAAGCCGCTCGCGGAGATGGAGCGGCTGCCGAAGGAAGCGGCGGCGAAGCTGAGCCGCGCCGTAGAGGAAACAGAGGATCAGATCATTACGTATGAAGGCAAACCGATTATGGCTGCATTTTTCTCCACAAGTAATGGATATACCGAGAATGCCGAGGATTATTGGGGAAACCCGGTCGCTTACTTGAAAAGTGTGGCAAGCCCTTGGGATGAACGGGTAGCGCCGCGATTTGCGGAGAGCACTACATATAAGGTAGAGGCGCTTCTATCAGAACTAGGTGTATCCGCGCAAGCATTGAAGCTGCAATCCGGTGGCGGGACATCAAATAAGTCCGGATCCGCGCAAGTCATTCGGAATCAGCTCCGGATCTTATCCCGTACCCCCGGTAAGAGAGTTGGTCAAGTTCAAGTCGGTACAGAACAGTTCACAGGTCGCGAAATTCGAGAGAAGCTAGGGCTGCGATCGAGTGCATTCGATTGGAGCATGGTGGATGGAAAACTAGTCATTACTACGTACGGTTTCGGGCATGGTGTTGGCATGAGCCAATACGGTGCGCAAGGAATGGCCAAAGAAGGGGCTACTGCGGAACAAATCGTAACGTACTATTATAAAGGTGTGAAGGTGGACAAAGCTTCGAAGTTAGCATCGGCTAAACTAAAAGGATAGTACAGCAAGACGCAGATCAATTATGCAGAGAGGCAGGGAAAACCCTTGTTATATAAGGAGCTAGACTTCTTGCAGAAGCATTGGTAGCTTCATATCTTAAAAATTAGCATTTCTACGTATAAAAGTACTAGCCTCGGTAACAATGGTTACTGAGGTGATCACAAATGAGTGAACAAAACCAAAATCAAAACTCAAAAAACAAAACAACGATGAATACATCTACGACAAGCACAGCAAATCCGTCTGAAGCCTCCAAATCGATGCAAGGGGCTCAAGCGGTTCACACATCCTCATGGAGAAAGCTGTTGTCGAAGAAATGGGTATTCCCCGCTTTGTACATGGCCGCAGCAGCAATTATCCTAACTCTAGTCTGGGTCTATCAAGACTTGAATCACAAACCGCTCGACCCAAACAAGGATGCGACGCAAGCAGGGCAAACAATCAAGCAAGGCGAATCAACTGCAGGTACAACAGCTGGAACCAAAGAGGACGCAGTCGAAGTAGTTGCAACCAACGAAACACTCGGATGGCCAGTGGCGAATTCTGGTGATGTAGATGTCGTCATGCCGTACTATGACGAGAAGGCTTCGAAGGAAGAGCAAGCGGCAGCAATGGTGCAGTACAAGCAAACCTTTACTCCGAATGTAGGTATCGACTTGGCGCGCAAGGACAAGCAGGCATTTGATGTAGTAGCTGCAATGAGCGGTAAAGTAACACGTGCTGAACAGCATGCGACGAATGGATTTGTTGTCGAAGTGGATCATGGCAATGGCATGAAGACAGTATATCAGAGCTTGGCTGATGTGAAAGTGAAGCAAGGCGATGTTGTGAAGAAGGGCGACGCGCTAGCTACAGCAGGTCGCAGTGAATTGGAGAAGGAACTGGGCGTTCATGTTCACTTTGAGGTGTACAATGAGAATAAGCCAGTAAATCCGACAACGGTTCTGGTTAAAAACTAATTCAGTTAAACATGGTAACAACATCGGGCGTATGTCTTAAGGGCATTCGTCCGTTTTTTATTTGTAGGAGGAATAGCGGAATTGAAACGAACTTTTTCTAATATTTTTTTGCTCTCGCCACTCCAATGATGAATGATTGAATTCACGGATTACCAAGAAGCGGAATTCCGCTTGACTAAGCTTTTTTTCCTGTTTTAACTTTGCTTGGATTGCCTTGTTGTTCGACTTGTCCGATGAGAGCCTTGGCAAAAATATCGGCTAAGCCAAGCTTGTCAGGCTCGGTTACAACGCATAAGTGTGCGACCCACTCATATAATGTACCAATTAAACCGAGTAGGGAGGCGGGAACGTGCACGACTACATCAAAGAACGGACCATCAAAATCGGCCGCTGCATCGTCGAAACGAAGCATACGGTTCGTACAATCGCTAAAGAGTTCGGCGTGTCTAAAAGCACGGTGCACAAAGATTTGACCGAACGGCTGCCTGAGATTAACCCCGATCTGGCTGATCAGGTGAAGCACATTCTCGAATACCATAAGTCCGTTCGTCACTTGCGTGGTGGAGAAGCAACGAAGATCAAATATAAGAAGACGACTTCAAAAAAACGTGAGGTGATGACGGCCGGTAAATCCTAAACCACCACCCCATTCCAATAACTTTTTAAAATGTGAGCTGCCCTCCAATCTGTCATTGAACGTAGCAGAGAAAGTATGATATGGTAAACGATGAGTAAATATTTTGCAGAAAACGGTCGTAATTTCTCGATTTAGACATGAAAAATGAATGTGGAGGCTCTCGAACTTATGCTTAGCAAGGATATTGGAATTGACTTGGGAACGGCAAACGTTCTCATCCATGTCAAGGGGAAGGGGGTCGTCTTGAACGAGCCTTCGGTTGTAGCAATCGAAAGCGATTCAAAGCGAGTCCTCGCCGTGGGTGAAGAAGCCCACAGAATGGTTGGTCGGACACCGGGCAATATCGTACCCATCCGCCCGCTTAGAGACGGAGTCATCGCTGACTTCGAAGTTACGGAAGCAATGCTGAAGCACTTTATTTCACGAGTCGGCGGTCGCAAATGGTACTCGCACCCACGCATCTTGATTTGCGCGCCGACAAATATTACTTCAGTAGAACAGAAGGCAATTCGCGAAGCGGCTGAGAAGAGCGGTGCCAAAGATGTTTTCCTGGAAGAAGAACCGAAGGCAGCGGCAATTGGCGCGGGTATGGATATCTTCCAACCGAGCGGCAACATGGTCGTTGACATCGGCGGCGGAACGACGGACGTGGCGGTATTGTCCATGGGAGACATCGTTACCGCCTCTTCTATTAAAATTGCTGGGGACAAGTTCGACAGCTCCATCATGAAATATATAAAATCCAAGTATAAGTTGCTAATCGGAGAGCGTACGTCTGAAGATATTAAGATTAACATCGGGACGGTGCGTGAAGGTGGACAACGGGAAATGGACATCCGCGGACGTGACATGGTTTCGGGCCTCCCATATACCGTAACGATCACATCCGATGAAGTTCGAGAAGCTTTGTGGGATCCAATTTCTTCGATTGTCGCTGCTGCGAAGTCGGTATTGGAACGGACACCGCCAGAATTGTCGGCGGATATTATCGATCGCGGCGTCATTTTGACTGGCGGCGGGGCGCTTCTTGATGGATTGGACGAGCTGATGGCTGACGAATTGAAGGTTCCTGTGCTTATTGCAGAGGATCCAATGCACTGCGTCGTCAAAGGTACCGGAATCATGCTGGATAATTTGGACAAGGTCGTTAAGAAATCATTCGTTTAATCCGATATACATTGTATATGCTTTGACAGATCGGGAGGAAACGACATGATTAGAGGTTTGTATACAGCTGCCTCGGGCATGATGACCCAACAACGGCGGCATGATACGGTTACGAATAATATAACGAATATCAATACGCCCGGGTTCAAGTCAGTAACAGGGGCAGTGCGTTCATTTCCTGAGATGATGCTGTCCTTACAGGGCGGCGATCAAGGGGCAGGTCGTACCATTGGCCGCTTGAATACAGGGGTATTCGCGGAAGAGAGCCGTATGCTGTTCAGCCAAGGCGATCTGATGCAGACGAATCAATCAGGCGACTTTGCATTATTGACGGATTTGGGCGTCCCGGGCGTGGTCTTTGATGCTTCAGGCAAGGGACGGGATGCGCAAGGCAATATTGTTTATAAGCCGGAAGCATTCTTTACGGTTCGGGAAGGCAATGAGTTGCGTTTTACGCGTGATGGCCATTTTCGCTTGAATGCACGCCATGAGCTGACGACGGCAGACGGAGCACTTGTGCTGAACCGGAATCAAGCTCCAATTGTATTGCCGGCGAATGTGTCGATAGATGATATCAAACTGGATGGGACAGGCCGGATGTATGATGCGCGAACGAACGCTGCGATTGGAGGGGCAGATCTGCTCATTTCCCGTATCGACAATCCGAATCAGCTTATTCGGACGGGAAATGGCCGCTTCCGACTGGACGCAACAGGGGCTGGTCAAGCAGCAGCAGTCGCGTGGACAGCTGGTGATCAACAGCAAATTCAGGTACAACAAGGTTATTTGGAGCGTTCTAATGTAGATCCTACGCAATCGATGACGGATATGATGACGGCATTCCGTGCCTATGAGGCGAATCAGAAAGTCGTTCAATTCTTTGATAAGACGCTGGAAAAGACGGTCAATGAGGTAGGGCGCGTCTAAGCGCTTAGAATAGGAGGAACGATATGAACCAGTCTATGATTTCTGCAGCCTCTTCGATGAATGGCATTCAGCGCAAGCTGGATATCGTCGCGGACAATATGGCGAACTTAAATACGAACGGTTATAAGCGGAAGTCAGCGACATTCGCTGATGTGCTTACGAATGTAAGACAGCATGATAAGGATTACCGCCAACCAGGAAGAGCGACCCCGATGGGATATACGCTTGGCTATGGATCTTATTTGACTGCATTAAGTCGAGACTTCACCCAAGGGGCATTGAAGCAAACAGGTGTAAGCACGGATTTTGCGCTGGAAGGCAACGCGCTATTCGAGCTCGAACTGGACAATGGTCAATCTGCTTGGATTCGAGAAGGCGCTTTTCATTACACGATTGATCCGAATACGAAGGAAAAGGTGCTTGTGACGGCTCAAGGGGATAAGGTGCTGGACAAAGACGGCGCTGAGATCCGAATTGGGCTGGATCAAGAGATACAGGTTAATGACAAGGGGCAAGTATTCGCGACGAAGAACGGCTTGACGGTTGTTCCGAATCCGATCGCTACGCTGAAGGTAGTAAAGCCGATCAGCCCAGAACTCCTTATTCAGACAGAGAACAACTATTACGTAATGGCCCCAAATACGAACCGCAATGCTGTTGTGGAGGATCTTGATCTTACACAAAACCAAGCGGTTCACGTTCGGCAAGGCATGATTGAGCAATCGAATGTATCGCTGATCGACGAGATGAATGACTTGATTCAAGCGCAGCGAGCGTATCAGATGTCCGCTCGGGCCTTGACTTCCGGAGACGCGATGTGGGGGCTTGCGAATAACCTTCGCGCGTAAACGAAGCAGGTGAGATAATGAGTGACCAAGAAGGGAAAGACAAGAAGCTGCTCGATTATGAGTACGAGCCGCTGCAACAGGATATATCGTTAGCGCGTCTGCACCGCTCTCATTCCGGCTCGGAACCAGAGGATGTGGAGACGAAGACGGAGGCCGAATCCGACGTTCATGAGGAATTGCCGGTAGTGGGCAAGCCTGCTCAGCAGCCAGTATTCGAAGAGCGGCGCAAGCAGCGTCTGCGCAAGGGTAAGGATGCTGCTAAGCCAGCGTCTGAGGTGGAGCAGGAAGAACCTCAGCCACCTCAGCAGAAGCCGGTTCGTCGTTCGAAGGCAGGGAAGTGGATTTTTCGACTGGCCATTGTCCCACTGTTATGCGTGCTAGCCACATTCGGCGGAATGGTTGCCGGATTTGTCGTGTTAGGTAAGGGCTCTTTTACAGATGCACTGAATATAAACACATGGACACACTTGTTCCAACTTGTGTTCGGATAGCGGAGTCCCCACTTTGTGGGGATTTTTTGCTTGTTTGGTGGCCGAAAGGACTTTGTCCGTCATCGCTCCCCCCTTGAGGGCTATAGGGAGCTATACGATTTGATAAAGTTTCATTTTTGTTTTCGGGCATGTATAATGAGTTGGAGGAACAATGAAAATGGGGGGAACTGGGGGTTTTGAGGTTGAATTTACCGAATATGTTGACGATGATTCGATTCGTTCTCATCCCCGTATATGTGGCTTTGTTCTTCATAGGTGAGCGGTACGCCGCATTCGGAGTTTGGTTGCTCGCTGGACTGACCGATATTCTGGACGGGTATATCGCGCGCAAACATAATTTAGTAACGAATATCGGCATGATGTTGGATCCATTGGCAGATAAGCTTATGATGTTGACCGTCATGTTTTCTTTGCTATGGTCTGGAGATATGCCATGGATGGCTGCTGTAGCGATGCTGATTCGAGATGCAGGGATGATTGCATGTTCCGCTTTATTTCATTTCAAGGGAAAGAAGACAGTGCCTGCGAATTGGATGGGGAAATTGACGACAGTCTTCTATTATATCGCGATCCTGTTCGTCTACTTCCAATGGACTTATGCAGTTGAGCTCTTATGGGTGGTTATCGTATTCTCATTCCTTACATCCTTTATGTATGCGCTCTTGTTTATTCGAATCAATCGCAAGGAAGAGGCAGAAGCTGAGCATCGGATATGATGCAGGCATGTCTCTTGTGGGACAACGAAAGAAATGTTTATTTTTACCTTGATGACGATTCATCATTTGTTTTACGTTCAAGTTACTTGTCTTTACGTGTCTTGCTAAGACAGAATGACTTGCATGGAAGTTGCGCATTCTGATTCTAAGAAGAGAGCTCCCCGAACAGCCGAAGCTGCGGGAAGCCCCTTATCTCAACCTTCAGGCCTGCAGTCATGAAGGATGATCTTAGTATTGACGCATAGCTGTCGTCTTATACGGCAGAGGAAGAGAGGAGATTGCATTATGTTGACAGTTGAGCAAATCCAGGAAATTATTCCACACCGTTACCCTTTTCTGCTCGTTGACCGTATTCTTGAAGTAGAAGAAGGCAAGCGTGCCGTCGGAATTAAGAATGTTACAATGAACGAGCCGCATTTTGCAGGTCACTTCCCTGGTTATCCGGTTATGCCGGGAGTTCTCATTGTTGAAGCGCTCGCACAGGTTGGTGCAGTAGCTATTTTGAAATTGGAGCAAAATCAAGGGAAACTTGCTTTCTTTGCTGGAATCGACAATTTCCGTTTTCGTGGACAAGTCGTACCTGGCGATACGCTTACACTTACAGTAGAGATTACACGATTGAAGGGGACGATCGGCAAGGGACAGGCTACAGCCAAGGTTGGCGATAAGGTCGTTGCTGAAGGTGAATTAATGTTCGCATTGTCGGATCGCGAGTAGAATACAGCATAGGTGGAATCATTTGCAATGAATGCAGAGAGTTCGGTTATTCTAAGGATAACCGGAGCTGAACATTAGCTGTGTGCCATCGGTGTCGAATGGACTCGGAACTCATCGAATGATGCACGGTAGAAGTATTGTGATATTCCACATGATGATGTATTCGGAATGGCTTAAGGAGGGAAACAAGTGTTTCAACAGGTAGAGAAATGGAACCGACAAATGAAAAAGTGGCTATGGCTTGTGGTCATTGTCGGACTGGTAGCTGCTATTCCTGTAGCAGTGCAGCGCGTACAGACAGAACAGTCGGCGAATAAGGTTGAAATTGTATTCAATTATCGTAATTTGGTCGATATGTCTGCGCTGATGCCCAAGCCAAATGAATTTATTGATGAGCAGTTGGGACGCTTAAAAGATGCAGGCGTTCACACGATGGCGTTGTTCGAAAGCAATTTGTCGGATATGAAGTCCGCACGAAGATTGTTGATTTACAACTCTAGCGATGCAGCAACGCTGCAGAAGAAGCTTCCGCCTCTGAATGAAAATTATACATATCTTTTGTTCACGTCATCTGAGAACGAACAGAAGCTTTCTCCTATGATTGAGAAGACTTTCCTTCGTTTGGGTGTAGAGGTTCGTACGTGGCAGTATGAAGGCCACAATGGATTGATCTTGGAAACTCCGGTTGAATCCGCAGTAATGAAGTCAATGCCACAGGATCCAATCACAATTCAGATGCTTGTGGATAAAGGATATACAATTATGCCGCGTTTGTCCGACAGCTCGGAATATGATCAAGAGCAAATGGATGAGCTGCTGCAATACTACAATTCATTGGGCGTAACGCGTATTCTCTTTGATGGCGATGCAGTTAAAGGCTTTAATGATGATGCAGAGAAAAAAAGTTTGACAGGCTTTGCTGATCTATTGAATAAGCACAACATCGGTATTGCTGCCATTGAAGGCTTGAAGAAGCCGCAGCAGGGGATGAACAAGCTTGCTTATTTGACGAAATATAATGTAGTTCGACTTCATTCGATTAACGATCAGGAGTCATTCAATGAAATCGATGTATTAGCTGATCGCTTCTCGCTTGCTACGAAGGATCGCAATATTCGGATGATTTATTTGAACGCAGGTGTGAAAAAAGATATGAAGAAGTCTGAGATTGTGACTTCCATTGATAATCTGATTCACACACTGAAAGAGCCTGGAGATGCAATTGCATCGATTGAGAAAAACGGATTTACAATGGGTACAGCTGAACCATTTACGGTATTTGACGCTTCATGGCAGAAAATTGCGAAGATTATCGTAGTTATTGGCGGCGTAGCATTAATCGCGCTGATGCTTTCTTATTTTGTGCCGGCTGTGATGCTTCCTGCCTTCGTTCTGGGCTTGATTGGAAGCGCAGGAATGTACGTATTGAAGCCAGCCTTCTTCGAGCAAGTGCTTGCCCTTGGGGTGGCGATAAGTGCGCCAACGATTGCGATGGTGCTCGCTGTTCGAAGAGTGGACATGAGTCCTCCGGTTACAAGCTTCAAGGCTCGCTTTGGCAAATCGGTTGGATTGTTCTTACGCACGACGGTGTTGTCGCTGATGGCTATTCCGTTCGTCATTGCATTGCTTAACAACATTACGTACAGCCTTGTAATAACTCAATTCCGTGGAGTCAGTCTGCTGCACTTCCTGCCGATTGGCCTTACCGCATTGTATATCTTCCTCTACCGTGGAGATTCTGTTGTGAAGGAAGCCAATCGTTGGCTTAAGATGCCGGTTACGGTAT
Organism: Paenibacillus sp. NAIST15-1; assembly: GCF_001894745.1. Taxonomy (GTDB): domain Bacteria; phylum Bacillota; class Bacilli; order Paenibacillales; family Paenibacillaceae; genus Paenibacillus_B; species Paenibacillus_B suaedae. The sequence continues at coordinate 130,608 of NZ_BBYF01000004.1, read as the reverse complement.
TGATGGTCGTGGCTGCTGGCGTCGCGGGCGTAGTGGGATTGTACTACCTGTCGCGTACGGGGAACGCAGGTAACGTATCTTCCTTGGAAAAATCGTTCCGTTCCTTGCTTGAAAATACGTTGGGAGTTCGGCCACGAAATAAAGAGTTCTTGATGGCGCACCCGTTGTTCTTGATTGCGGCATTTGCAGCATATCGTTATCGGATAGCTCTATATGCATTCATCATCGCGGTTATCGGCCAGTTGTCCATGGTTGATACATTCGCTCATATCCATACGCCGATCATCATGTCGACACTTCGTACACTCCTTGGTCTTGGCCTTGGACTGGTTATCGGGATCATTGGCATTTTCGTGTGGACTATCATTGAAAGGTGTTGGGATGCATGGCGTCCAAAGCTACAAGAATAGTACTGTCCGGATATTACGGATTCAATAATAGTGGTGACGAGGCGGTTCTGTTGTCGATACTGACCGCCTTGGAACGTGCTGGCGAAGAAGCTGGCATGGCAATCGAGCCTGTCGTATTGTCTGGTGATCCAGAGACAACGACTCGGTTGTATGGGGTAGAAGCTGTGCATCGAATGAAGCCCGGAGCCTTGCTGGGTGCGATTCGCAGCAGCGATGGGTTGATTAGCGGCGGCGGAAGCTTGCTGCAGGATGCGACCAGTTCGAAGACGATTCCTTATTACTTAGGTGTGCTGAAACTGGCACAGTGGTTCCGTAAGCCGACGTTCATTTATTCGCAAGGAGTTGGTCCGGTAAACCGCCAGTCTTTCTATCCGTACATTCGTCACGTATTCAACCGAGCTGCTTATGTGTCTGTACGTGATCGTGAGTCTGCAGAGCTTTTGATGCGAATGGGAGTGGGCAAAGAAGCGATCCATGTTGTACCTGATCCAGTAATGGGTCTTCGGTTGCCGTCATCTAAGCCTGGGCAGCCCGCACTCGATCATGGGACAGGGTTCGATGCGGCAGGCCGCCCCTATGTTGGGGTTTCCCTTCGATTCTGGAATCAAGATCGATCCGATATGGATGCGATCGCTGATATGCTGCTTCAGCTTAGTCGGATGCGGAAAGTCCATTTACGGTTTTTGCCGTTCCATGGAGCAAGTGATGAAGAGGCATCCCGTTATGTCATGAAGAAGCTTGAGGATGAGGTTTCCGAAGTAGATGGATTGTGCGGCGGCCCATCAGCTGCTGCTTCTGAAGCTGGCACGGTGATGAGCTTATGCGCTCCGCTTGAGCATCCTCAGTCCATGCTGCAGGAAGTAAGTCAATGCAGGGTGTTAGTCGGAATGCGATTGCATTCTCTTATTTATGCGGCCTCCCAAGAGGTGCCGCTTGCGGGTATTTCTTATGATCCGAAGATCGACCAATTCCTGCATCGATTGCAGGAAGAGGCGATTGGCACAACAGCCAAGCTAGATGCTGCTCGTGCTGCATCTCATATGTGCTGCTTGCTCGATGATGTAGATGGCTGGCGCGAGAAACATCAAAAAGCAATAACTTTATTGAAGCAAGAAGCAGAACAGCCAGCGCAACAAATTGTGCAATGGCTGCGTCATAAGGCGTAAGGTGGTTTGTGATATGTTAGAAATGAAGGATGTACCTAAGGTTTCGATTTACGGCATTCCCTTTTCCAAGTTGAATATGGAAGATACCGTAAAGCTTCTTGTTGATCATATTGACGCTGGGCGCTCCATTCAGGTGATTACAGCGAATCCCATCATGGTGATGGCCGCCTTGGAGAATGATAAGAATATGGCCGTCATGAAGCAGGCGGACTTGGTTGTTCCAGATGGAACAGGCATTGTCTGGGCAGCAAATAAGTTCGGTGATCCTGTCGTTGAACGAGTAACGGGCTTCGATCTGCTGCATGAGCTGCTGAAGATGGGTGAACCGCGCAAGTGGAAGGTGTATCTCTTGGGTGCAGCTCCAGAGGTGGTTCAAGCGGCAGCAGAACGGTTACAAGAACAGTATCCGTCCATCTCCATTGTCGGATACCGAGATGGCTTTTTCAAAAGTGATGAAGATGAAGAGGTTATTGCACAAGTTCGTGCGGCGAATCCTGACTTGCTGTTCGTTGCTCGCGGAGCCGACACACAAGATCCTTGGATTGCAAGATATCGCCAACAGCTAGAAGTTCCCTTTATGATGGGTGTTGGGGGCAGCTTTGATGTTATTTCAGGCAAGGCCAAGCGGGCACCAATGTGGGTACAGAAGCTGCGTATTGAATGGCTGTATCGCTTAGTTAAGGAGCCAAAGCGCTTCATGCGAATGATGGCATTGCCTAAATTTGCTTGGAAAGTGATGCGGGATAAAGATAAGCCCACAAAAGTGCAGTAAAATGACGCTTAATCTTTCATTTTCGTAAGTTTTCACATGAATCCGGCATTGGTGTTTCCATTTTGAACGGAGTATAATTCGATCCGGTAACATAAATGGGGGTTGAAACTACCGATGATGACCGTATACGCAATTGGTGGCTGCCTGGCAGCTCTGCTGCTTGCCACAGGATTAACGCCTTTAGTGAAGAAGTTTGCGATCAAAGTAGGTGCGGTTGACGTACCGAATGCGCGGAAAGTGCATACGCGCATCATGCCCCGCATGGGTGGTTTGGCTATTTTTGCGGCGTTCGTACTGACGCTGCTTGGACTTATGTTATTTATCCCTGATACACTGCTTGGTTCATCGCGAGATGCGAATCTTGTGAAGGCACTGCTTGCCGGAGGCTCCATCATTATACTGATTGGTGCACTGGATGATCGTGTTGAGCTGTCCGCGAAAGCGAAACTGCTCGGTCAGATTGTAGCTGCGTGTGTCGTGGTATTCGGATTTGATTTAACTGTAGACTTTGTAAATGTGCCGTTTGGCGATAAATATTTATTTATTGAAACATGGGTTGCAATTCCGCTTACGATCTTCTGGATCGTTGGTGTGACGAATGCAATTAATTTGATTGATGGCTTGGACGGACTGGCTGCTGGTGTTTCTGCTATTGCCATTGCTACCATCCTCGTCATGGCGATCTTTATGGGCAATCCGGTAATCATCTTGCTCTGCGCGATCTTGCTTGGAAGTATTATTGGATTCTTGTTCTTTAACTTCCACCCAGCTAAGATCTTTATGGGGGATTCCGGTTCCTTGTTCTTAGGCTTCAGCTTGGCTGTCTTGTCCATGCTGGGCTTCAAGCAGATTGCAATCATGTCGTTCATTACACCATTGCTTATTATTGGTGTGCCGCTGTCCGATACATTCTTCGCGATTGTACGCCGCTGGCTGCAGAAGAAGCCGATCTTCGCACCAGACAAAGGTCACTTGCACCATTGCCTGCGCGAACTGGGCTTCAGCCATCGCAAGACAGTGCTCATCATTTACGGTATTGCCGCATTCTTCGGAGTGCTGGCGGTTATCCAATCCGTAGCCGCATCGCATGATGCGAACTGGGTAACGCTCGTGGTCATCTGTGTGTTGCTCGTATCGCTCCAGCTTGGGGCTGAGGTGATTGGTATCGTAAGTAAGACAAGAAAGCCGATGCTGAACATCCTGCACCGCTTGCGCATGAAGGTACACGCTGAATCACGTTCGAAATAACGATAGCCACAAGTCTTTTATGGGGACTTTGATGAAGTAAGAACGCAATTATAATGTATGTTGTAAATAGAACCTTTGCTCTTGAGTGGATCAGGCTTGTCCTGAACTACTCGAGGCAAAGGTTTTTTTATACTCGTCTATAGTGACTAAAATGCATTTCAATATGATATGTACTTCTATGTCGCGCTGCTGGTTCTATATCGACCATTAGAATCCTTCCTTCTATTGAGTTAATTTTCCTATTTCTTAACAACCTCATATAGGATCGTTTATGAACTTCTTTAGTAAACCATTGAAGTGTGGATCTATTCAATTCAACTACTTAGCTATTCCCTTTTAAAAACACCTCAAAAAGGACCTCTACAAGTATCTTGTAAGTAGGTCTGTTAAATCTCCTTTTTATCATTTTTAAGTGCTTAATAATTCCCCTCAATGTGTGCCTCTTAACTAAAGTCTTCTGAAAGTTCTACTTCCGTGAGCACCACAGTAAATGTCCTTTCTCTTCTCTTTGTCTGTTCTCAATACAAACTTCGGAGTTTTGACTAAAATTTAGGACGAAATTAGCCGATAACAGAAATAACAAGTAAGAACGAGCCGATGGAGGCAACTCAACTACGGTTCTATAATAAGGAGGCTATTAGCGTTGAAGAAACTGGTATCCATACTGTTGACGCTCGCGCTTGTCGTTACGCTTATCCCGGCATCTCTCGGTACAGCAGTATCGACGGCATTCGCAGCAAGCGCCAACCACTTCGTATTTCCGAATGAACAGTATTCTCCTACATCTGCACGTATAACAAATAGTGAACGTGTGACGCTTGAGGGAACATTGAATGGCGTTAACGGAAATTCGATCTCTTATAGCGTGTACAAGCTGAACAAGAATCCTGATCCAACCGCGACGGATAAATATTTAGTGGATCAAAACGACAAACGTGAAGGCCAAACGGCCAACATTATGATCAATGGTTCGAAAATCCAATTGTATAATTTGCAGTTGTATCCTGGATTGAACCAAGTTACATTCAAAGGCTTGCAAGGCATGTCGGATGTGTATGACTCCATCTTCATCGAGTATCGCAATGGTCCAACGATGTACGACATGTCCGTATCCTTGGATGGGAATGTGTATAACTTAAAAGAAGATGAATCGACAATTGTTTACTCCGATGCTTCCCAAGGGAAAAAGTCGGTGAACGTCAGCATCTCGGGTAAAGCACCGAATGCGGATAAGGTACAAATCGAAGTGAACGGACGAAGCTGGTCCTTTGGTGTGTCCAAGAGCAATGACTGGACGTTCTTTGCTTCTCCAATCGCGATTGAGCAAGGCCGGAACTTAGTTAAAATTAAAGTATTTAACGGTACGCAATCGGTTGAAACAACAAGAGAAGTGGCATTTTTCAATGGTGATGTGACGTTCCATGACGTTCACATGAAGGAAACTGGTGGAACAACAAAATATGATTTATCGCAAAGTCCTACGATTACTGCCAATACTGACGGTGTAATTTATGGTCGTGTCCTTATTCCTTACGATGCTACAAAGACGAAACCGACTAGCGTCGGTGTCGCATATGAAATGATTGAAACGGGCAGCGGTAATAAAACAAACGGAAATGCAACGAATGTGGTTGAGGTTTCCTCGAATCCGAAATTTGTGGAGTACTCATTTGAAATACCAGGCGCTGTTAAACAAGATGTTCGTACTAACATTACTTTGACTTCGACGAACTATGCCCTATCTACTCCATCACTTCAGAGCATGTCCGGATTCTCCGTGTTGTTGAAGGATGCGGGCAAACCATATATTTACGCTGCTAATTACTTGAGCGGATATAACAATGCAATGACACCTGGGGAAGCTGTGGCGCTGCAAGGTGGAAAGCTGGATGGTGCGCAGTTATTCTCCATGCCGGCTGCAATCCAATTTTTGGTTCCTAACGGTAGCAGTCCTAGAATCTCGATTAAATCTGTAACAGATGCATTAGGGAAAACGCAAGATGCTAGTACTTACCATTTAAACCCTACGATTGTTGCCGAGGATGTTACGGTTCAAAATATCAATGGGGTTCCGACATCGATGAGTCGGGTTGTATACCTGATTGACAAGCTGCCAAGCACAGGAAAACAAACGATTGTGTTTGGTTTGGATGGCTCTTCGGAAACATATACGGCAACAGTTACTCTTTTATATGGACCATATGTGAAATACGACGGTGCATTTGATGGCCAAAAGATTTATACGGATACGACAGATGCTCAACGTCAAGCGCAAGTAATGAAAGAATTACAGGACTTGGCAGGTCAAATCTATAATATTGCAAACGAAAATGAGCTTGATTACTCAGGGCCGAAACAAACAGTATTCTTCAGTATCAACAATACAACATTGGAACTAGCCAAAGGTACAACAAATAGTCAGTTCAAATTAGTAGATCCGAAAAAAGCATTCGAAGCGTTGTATATGGGAGACAACAAAATCAAATTTGTATTCCGTTCCCAAAAATCACATTACGAGAACACGATCACAGTAACGCTCATTCCGACTAACTTACCGGTTATTCCAGCACCTGAGACAGACGGAATCTATCCATACAGCACAACGTATCCGGATCCGAAGCCTAATGATCCTCGTTTTGAGAAAAAAGGCGGCGTTTATCTGACTCGTGAAGCGCAGATGAATGTGTACGGGACATTCGACTTTGTTGATCTTGGAAAAAACAAGGCTGAAATTGAAGGGAAAATTGCAAGCCTGCGAGGAAGCGGTACTGCTAACGAGCTTCAGAATTATAAGCTAGTCATTCAATCGCCTGTATTGAAAAACGACAAAAACCCATTAGGTAAAATCGAGTGGACATTGGAGAATATGTTCACCGACAAAAATGGGGATACGTATAATTCGAGTGCAGTAGTTAACGGCATATCGGTGTACTACGATAATGATAAACAATTCTTTAGCTTTATTATTAAGGGCATAAATCTTCCTGGTGATGGAACTCCTGTCGCAATGAACATGACTGTATTTAACAGTGGCGAAGGTGGCCCTCGTGCAACATACCGTTTGGAAGTTGTGCCGGTAGATGTGCCTTACACGATTTTGAAGCCAGCGCTTGAAAAGCGAGTGGTTAACCAAAACTTTGTTGAAGTCATTATTGACTCGCCAGGTGCAGAAAAGGTAGTTATTAATAAAATTCCAGCAGAAAAAATTATTTACTACCCAAGCTATGACAAGACACAAAAGCCTTATGAAAATGCCTATCGTGCATTTGTCGTAGGACTTAAAGCAAATAAAGATAATAAGATTGAAATTGCCATTTCAAGAGGCAAGGATACCTTCAAAAATACGATTACGGTGAAGTACGTACCTACGTCAATTCCAGGGGCTCAGTATATGGAGCCAATGAAAAAATCACATAAGGTATTTGAAGGAATAGTAAACTTGACCTTCGAAAAAGGTGCAAATCTCGTAAGACGCGACTATAACGTGCCGCAAAACTTCAAAAACCAAGTATTTAGTGGTCACAACCTACTGTTCGCGATTGCGAATTCATTCGATGGTGAAGTAGATCGCCGTGAGTTTGAGTATCAGCCAGCGAACTATGACTTGGCGAAGATAGAAGCAAAGAACATTTTCGAAGCAAGCTTCCCTGAACGCTTTATTAAGGCTGGTCCAGTTATTTGGATGGATCCAGGTCAAGCGGATGACATCAAGACAGAGTCTGTTTATGACCCAATTAAGTATGGTGTTGAGCCTTATCAGTATCCAGGTTCGCCAATTGAGATGTTCTATAAGCGCGACCTTCGCAATGAACTGATCATGTCTAAACCGGGTAAATTGACATTGAGTTATGATAAAAACGTAACCGATGATGGTGGTCGCACTGTGAGTGTGTTCCGTTTTGATTCGGAATTACAGCAATGGGAGAACATTGGCGGTGTTGTAGATTCGAAGAAACATACCGTAACCGTTCCAATTACGCGCTTTGGATACTATGTTGTTGGTAAGATGTCTTACTCTTATCATGATGTGGTACAACATCCATATGCACGTGATTTCATTGAAACGATATTTGCAAAAGGCGTTATGAATCCATTTGATCCATTCTCCATGTTTGGTACAGATATGTATGTATCTCGTGGTGAATTCACTCGTATGATTGTTCGTGCGAAAGAGATGCCATTGAATTATGACGGTAAGAAACATTTCAATGACGTCGTTGTACCGGCGGCTGATAAGATGAATACGATTAATGTGAATCAGCTGTGGGACTTCCGCTATGTGGAGACGGCTGCACGTGATGGTATCGTTCGTGGTGTTTCACCGAATGAATTTGGTGGGGACTACTCGATTATCCGTCAGGATGCTGCGGTTATGCTTGCGAAAGCTTTGAATATGAAGCTTGAGACGAAGCGTGATAAAGTTCGCAAGGATCTGTTGAAGTATTTCCAAGATGCGGACAAGATAGATTACTATGCACAGCCAGCGGTACTTGCTATCGCGAAGAAAGGCTTCATTACAGGAGTTCCGATTGACCCATCTGATCCGAAGAAGGGTTATGTATTCCAGCCATCTGCGAATATGCTCCGTGGCGACGCTGCTCTCATTATGGCGCGTGCTATGATTGATTTGAAGAAGCTGCCGAAGATGTAACATAGATTCAACGTGTACATCTTTGGGTAATAAGGAGAGAGCCGATTTTGCTCGGCTCTCTTCCTTATATAATAGAAGATATTCATTTTATTAGGATCATTGATCTGGTAAACATGTAATGAATCTACCTATGATCATATTCATGGGTGATCTGTCATTCAGTGGAAAACATTAGCCAGTGACTCCTTCTTAGCTTGGAGCTATACTAGGAGATGTATTCGTTAATGCATACATATAGATGAATTCAAGTATTGCAATATGTATAGCATATCCGTGTATATGCGTTACTGAATGTAATGAGCAAGACATTGTCTGAAATCTGCGAAAAAATTTAAAAATAATTTTCCGTAGAGCGCAACTTTTTCGAAACCTGTGCGTTTAATATGATGAAGCTCGAATACAGTGGTTAATTTAATTATTGTTCCCTGTATTTCACAAAAATATACTTTACGCTAGGCAGTTGACATTGTATAATGTCTAGAGTGGTATGAGCATTTCTATTTATTTTCATTTGTTCCTAATCGATTACTAGTTTCTGTGGCATGTCCTTATGTTGCAGACTTCTTTTTAGATTACATTTCGCTCACTCTGAGGAAGGGGGTGAATCGGCGAATGAGGGAAATGAACTATCAAACTTCTACGCAACAAACTAAACAAACGAAGCAATTTAGAGGAGGAGAAAAAAAGGTTATGAAGAAAAGATTGGCCCTTCTGCTTTCCGTTGCTATGGCGTTCTCTATGTTCGCAAACGTAGCTTTCGGTGCTGACGCAGCTAAAACAACTCAAGAGAAATTTGATGCATTGAAAACTCAAGGTGTATTCAACGGTTATCCAGATGGATCCGCTGGCCTTGATAAAGACATGACTCGTGCAGAATTCGCGAAAGTACTCGTGAAATTGTTCGGTCTGAAAGAAATCCATGGTGAATATTCTTACAAAGATAAAAACTATGGTAAAAATAACTGGGCAGCTCCATTCATCGAAGCTGTAACTAAAGAAGGCTTGATGCAAGGTAAAGACTTGGAGAAGAAGTTGTTCGACTTTAACGGCAAAATCACAGTTGAAGAAGCAGCTAAAACTTTGGTTACTGCTTTGAAACTTGAAGAAGTTAAAGATGCTCAAAACAACGCTTCTTCATGGGCTAAAGGTTTCTTCCAAGCGGCAGTTGACGCTGGTTTGTTCTCCAAAGATGCAAACCCTAAAGCGAACGCAACTCGCACTCAATTGGTAGAAGCAGCATATGCAGCTGACGAATTGACTAAAGGTCCTAAAGTAGTTTCCTACAAAGTAAAGGACTCCAAAACAGTTGAATTCACTATGTCCGACAAAGAAGTTAAGACAGTAACTTTGGAAAAAGCTCTTGAAGCTAACAAAGAAACTGAAGTAACATTCACTTACAAAGACAAAGCAGGTAAAGAGTTCAAGATCACTACTAAAGTGACTTATACTATTACTTCTGCTCAAAGCATCAAATCCGTTACAGCTGAAAACTTGAAAGAGGTTGTTGTAACATTTGACGGTTCTCTCGAGCAAAAAACTGCTGAGAACAAAAACAACTACGAAGTTAAAGATATGAAAATCGAGAGCGTGACAATGGCGCAAGACAAAAACTCTGTCACAATCTTGCTTGAAGAAAATGGTTCCGAAATGAAGAACCAAAAAGAAACTGAAGTGAAAATCAAAAACGTGAAGAACGAAGATGGTTCCAAAACGTTTAACGAAACAAAGAAATTCACTCCAGTTGACGTAAAAACACCTGAAATCAAAGAAGTTGTTGGCTTGGGTACGAAAGCATTCAAGATCGTATTCTCTGAGCCAGTTAAACGTGGCGATGCAGTTGCAGCAAGCAACTACAAAGTTGATGGCAGCTCGGCATCCGGTAGCGTTGACTACATGTATCCAAATGTAGTAATCGTGAAGAAAGATTTGTCCGTTGGTACTCACAAAGTGAGCGCAAGCAACATCACAGACTTCTCCGGTCTGAAGAGCATTCCAGCAGATAAAGAATTCACGATTGCTGAAGATACAGCAGCTCCTGAAATCGTGTCCGCAAAGACAACTGATTTGAATGAGCTTGAACTTGAATTCAACGAAACTGTTCGTTCGATCGAGAAAGTGTACCACAACACTTCCGGCAACATTGGTAAGATTACTTACAAAGACAACAAAGTTAAAGTTGAATTCAGCAACAAAATGTACAATGGCGACAACACAATCTATGTTAAAGGTGCAACTGATTACAGCGGCAACAAAGCTGACCGCGAAATCAAAGTGAACCCAACATTGGATCAAACTCGTCCAGAAATCGTGAAGTTGGAAGTTAAAGAAGTTGGCGCGTTGAATAACCATCAGTTGGTATTGGAATTCAACAAAAAGTTGGATGCGGCAACTGCTAAAGACAACAAGAACTACACATTGAAAGATAAAGACGGTAAAGTATTGGATAAGTTCGTTGGTACAGACCGCAACGGGCATCCAGTATCTAGAATCGATTACAACGAGTCCAACTACAAGGTGACAATTGACCTGAATGCCCAATTGTCCAACGAAACAGATTACATCTTGGAAGTAACTGGCGTTCGTGATACGGCTGCTTTGCAAAACACAATTATGCCTTATACACAAACGTTCACAGCAAAACAAACTGCTACAACAGGAATCGTTCGTTCTTGGATCGTTGAAGGAAACAATGAAGAGAACCTGTACGTTCAATTCAAAGAAGATGTTAAAACTGATGGTGACGGAAGCGCATTGATTAAAGAAAAATACGTCTTTAACAACAACTCCATCACAGATCATGATATTTCTATGATGACTGGCGATACTGTTCGCATTACTGCGAAAGCTGGAAAATTGGGTATCAAGAGAACTGGAGAAAACGTTTTGAGTGTTAGCCAAGTGGCGAATGCTAAGGGCGATTACATCAAACAAAACGGTAATTACACGCTTACTTATAAAGGTACTTTGGAAAATGACTTTGCTAACAGCATTAATGTAAAAAAAGTTAGCGCAGTTTCTACTAAAGAACTTAAAGTTGAATTTGGCGGCAAGATCAACTATGTTGTTCTATCTGACTTCTCCGTAGTCACTAACTACGGAACATTCACGCCAAATGACTATGAGAAGAGCAATGACGGTTCTGTTGTTACTCTGAAATTCACTGACAGAAACGAGCTTCCATCCAGCCTTTCTGGAGCGGTTCTCAAAGTTGCACCAAATGCATCAACTGCTGATGTATTGAACGTTCGCGTTAAAGCAGGACAATACAATGTTGAGGACTACGGTAAAGTTAGACCTACAGCAGAAGTAAGCTCTTTGAATGTTAAATCCGTAACAGATACAACTTACTTGGCGGACATTCGCGTTGACACACCACTCTTTGTTGATACAAAAGAAATTGGCAAAGTAGTTAAGGTATATGTTAACAACAAAGAAGCTCAAGTAGAGAAAGTATTTGTTGAAAAAGGATATGAAAAGTTGCTTCAAATCCAATTCAAATACGCAGCAATTAACGATGGAGATACTGTTCGCGTAGAAGTATTGGAAAAAGAAAACGATGTATATAAATCCATCGTTGATTTACTAGATCACAATGTTGCTTTGGATGGATTCAATACATCCTTGAAATTCAAGAAATAACATTTCAAAAGAAAGCCCTTCGGGGCTTTCTTTTTTTATATAAAGCTTACAACAATGTAACCCTCCAACTTGCTGAAAATCGCAACTTTCTCTTATCATTATGCGTTATACTATATATGTAGATTCTACGCATAGGAGGAAAGTAGATTGAAAAGAACAACCGCCATTGCGACAATGTTATCGTTGTCCCTCATTTTAGGGGCGTCAGCCTTCCCTACGGCAAATATTTATGCTGCAGATACAAAAGCTTCTAAACAACAAAGCACGAGCAAGCAAACAAAACCTGCGGCTAAACCGACGCCAGTACATACGCTTAGTGAGTTAAAGCCGATTCGGTTGACTGCTAAAAGTGCAGTTAAACTGACGGATGTAAACATGTATAAACAAGATGAAAGTAATATTTTGACGTATACGTTAACTTATTATAATAATGAGCAGCGCAGCGTTCCTCTTATTGATTACTGGACAAAGGTTCGTACAAAAGGCGGTACGGTGTACTCTAGTGTATTGACAACAAAGGATAAAGAGAAAAAAGTAGTACCAGGTTTGTCTGAGATGAGTGTTACCTATTATGCAAAAGTAGCGAAGGGTCTCACCATTAATGATTTATTTTTTGATATCATAAAGTGGGATTTTAGCAAATCTGGTTTTGAAAACAGATTGGGTTCTTTTCAAATTCCAACATGGATGACTGCATCGACTGTTGTTGGAAAAAGCAGCACAGTACGAATGAATGACATTCCTATAAAAACAAGCATTGATCGAGTAACCTCGATGCTTAATGAAGACATGAATTATGTAAATGTTGCAGTAAATGTAGAAAATTTAGGCTTTAAAGCGTTGGAGAATCCAACTTACAAATACGTAATTAAAACAGCAAGCGGAAGCAGTTACCCTCTTGTACCAGATAGCGCAAGTAAGGAGTATAAGCTGCAGCCTAGCGAGAAAAAGACATTGAATTTCATGACGGCAATTCCTAAGAGTGTCGTTATCAAAAACTTGGAGCTTCAACTACTGACAGAGGATGAGACTGCAAAAATTAATCTGCCTGTAGCAACCTTAAAGTTGCCAGCTTCGAATGCAGCCACTTCTGTTATTCCAGCGAATAAAGAGCAAGTGATAACGATCGACAAGGCAAAGGTAAGCACTAAAATTTTGAACGGTTGGGCAAACCAAAGTTTTGAAGATAATGATATTACATTGACCTTCCAATTTGAAAATTTATCGAATCGTCCAGTGACGATACCAAAATATGAATTTGTTTTGAAAGGGCCAAACGGATTATCCGTGCCGATCCCTACAAAATCACTAGATAATTTGACATTGAAAGCGATGGAGAAACGACCAATTACATTGAGTGCAATGGTATCTACTGACGTACCTCTTGAACAATTAAAACTTCAACTCAATAAGCCTGGAGATTCCGAACAAAAGGATCCAACGAAGCCCGAAACGAATCAAAAGGACTCGAATTTCAAGTTCCCAGAAGGAACTTATAAATTGCCTGATCTTCAATCCATGCGTAATCAAACGGGAATTGAATACGATGTGCAGCATAGCAAAGGCAACCTTGGAATTACAATAGAGTCTCTACAACGTCTACCTTGGTTAGACGGGGATGTACTGTCAGCAAAATTAAAAATTAAAAACAAAGAAACGAAAACAATTCAGTTGCCAGCTTTAGAAGGTGTCTTTAAATTGGATACTTCCGGTGTATCTGGTAAAACACAAGTGATAAGCTCGAATGGTGCTTTAATCATCGGAGCGAGGGAAGACGTCGATGTATACATCGTAACGAAGGTACCAAGTTATATGGACTTCTCCCAAGTCCAAACGGCGCTAATGGAGAAAATAGGGGAGACGGATAGTGCCCCAATCATTCAGTTCACGAATGGAGGCAAGTTAAGCAAGTTGCCTGTCGTTGAATTTGGTAAAGTATACAATCTTACTACTCAAGGACGCAAAGCTGATATTGAAGTAAAGAACAGCAAGGTGTATGAAGGTGCCGTTGAACAAATCATTTATACGGATCTTGTTATGAAGAGCCAGGAAGAGCGCCAGACGATTTTATCTCAAATGGTAGCATACTATCGATCAGATGATGGACGCTACTATAAAGCAAATCTTTCCCAAGTGCAGGGTCCTACGAGTCCGCAAGGATTGAATGTCGTAACGGCATGGGTGAAAGTACCGAAAACGGTTAATAAAACAGATTTGCAGCTTATTATCGGTGAAGGAATTACCGAGAATAAACTGACACCTCCAAAGGGTGAGTCTGATGGATATATCAATGCAGTAGCAATGGATTTGAAAGTCGTACAGCCTACGGTTCAACGAGACTTTGTAAATCTTGATCTATTCCCTTATTCGTTGACTTTATACAATTTCTACGTGACTGCTAACAGAACATCCAACTTGTCCATCGAGTTCTCTTATGATATGACTCGTCAACTCGAGTACAATTTTGGTGAATACGGACACAAGCTAGTCATTGAAATTGTAGATTCTAGTGGCAAAAAATTCGAGAAAGAGGTTGATTTTGTTAAAGAATTTAAAGAGGGCAAGAACCAGTCATTCTCAACATCTATACCAGATGCCTTCTTTGAGAAAATCGAGAACGGTGGCTTCCAGCTAACCTTGTATGATGTATTCGATAAAGAGAAGATCAAGCTAGCTAGCCATGGTAGTGCATACAACATTAGAAACGCAAAAACAGCGGACTAAAACAATAAAGAAAACTCCCCTCGTAGAGGGGAGTTTTTGGCATAAGAAGTAGGAGGAGGAAAAAATGAACAAATTTACGAAGGTTATTTTATCTACAACATTAATAACAGGGGGAATTGTGGCAGGTTCTATTTTGGGTGTGAATGCATTCGCAGCAGATACAACCCCAGGAACATCTTCAGATCCACTTGTAACGAAGAGTTATGTGGATCAACAAGTTAAATCCCTTATCCAAGCTGAATTGAAGAAAGGCAATACAGGTAATGACACTACGAGCAAGGACAAAGATAACCCGAAGAAGGATCAGCCTGAGGGGGATACAACAAGCAATACGGAACTTAAAGTCGTAACGGTTAAAACTGGCCAGAAGCTTATTGCTAAGGCTGGAACTGAAGTCATTGTCCGCAACGGAAAGGCAGTCATCACAAGCCCGGATGAGAATGGGGTGCCGGATGTAACGGAAGGCACAGATATCAAGAGCGGGCAAGCGGTTGCGACGAACCACTTGCTGTTGTTCCCGCGTGATGGACGCGGTATGATGCCAGATCCGCAGCAGGAGAATGGTTTGATTGTTATGGTACGCGGGGGCTATTCAGTCGTACAAAAAGCAGAGTAATTAACATGAGCTGGCAGGGCGGGCAACATTTCCTGCGGGTGTATCCTTCTGAAAGAGGCACAATAATTATCACTGATGCATATATAACGAGGGAGGATATTACCGTGAGCAAAAAAAC
Organism: Paenibacillus sp. NAIST15-1; assembly: GCF_001894745.1. Lineage (GTDB taxonomy): Bacteria > Bacillota > Bacilli > Paenibacillales > Paenibacillaceae > Paenibacillus_B > Paenibacillus_B suaedae. The sequence continues at coordinate 115,264 of NZ_BBYF01000004.1, read as the reverse complement.
GTTAGTGCCAGCCAGCAGAGACGCCCTGCACCGTATGAAATATGAGATTGCAGCCGAGTTCGGACTTCCGGTTTCTCATCACGGAGCACATATTGGAATGGATACAGAGTTCGCTTCCGAACTCGGCAGCGTTCCGGTTCAACATACGACTAGTCATGCTGATTGGGGTACCTTATCTTCACGTGATGCTGGTTCGGTAGGCGGCGAAATAACAAAACGTCTCATTGCCACCGCACTGCAGCAAAAATAGGTAATCCAACTTTTGACGCTTTCATTGACAGGACCGGACAAATACAGTAATATGATTTTTCGAAGGCTGCTATAACAACCTTTTCCATTCGGGAAAGGTTCATTTTTTGTTTAGGCTGCTCATGGGAGAGCCATATTATAGGTTAGGAGGTCGAGTCCTATGTCATTGAAAGGACGCCACTTGTTTACGTCCGAGTCCGTTACTGAGGGACACCCGGATAAAATATGCGACCAGATTTCGGACGCGGTATTGGACGCCTTTTTGGCGAACGACCCGAATGCTCGGGTTGCATGTGAAGTATCCGTAGCCACGGGATTAGTTCTCGTCATAGGAGAAATCAGCACAAAGGCAGATTATGTTGACATTCCATCTATCGTACGCAACACGATCAAAGATATCGGGTATACGCGCGCCAAGTATGGTTTTGATTATAATACCTGTGCAGTATTGACCTCGCTTAACGAACAATCTCCAGACATCGCTCAGGGGGTTAACGCTGGCATTGAAACACGTACTGAAGATGCCAAGCAAGAAACCGAGAATATCGGTGCAGGCGACCAAGGCTTGATGTTCGGCTTTGCAACGAACGAAACGCCAGAACTTATGCCACTTCCGATCGCATTGTCACACCGTATTGCTCGTCGTTTGTCCGAAGTACGCAAAGACGGCACATTGCCTTACCTTCGTCCAGACGGTAAGACACAAGTGACGATTGAATATGATGGAGATAAGCCAGTACGTGTAGATACGATTGTTGTGTCCACACAGCATGCTGAAGATACAACATTGGAGCAAATCCAACGTGATATCAGAGAATTAGTTATTACTCCAGTCGTTCCTAGCGAATGGCTCGACGATAAGACGAAGTACTACATCAACCCAACTGGCCGCTTCGTAATCGGCGGACCACAAGGTGATGCAGGTTTGACTGGGCGTAAAATCATCGTGGATACGTACGGCGGATATGCACGCCATGGTGGCGGAGCGTTTTCCGGCAAGGATCCAACGAAGGTGGACCGTTCTGCAGCTTATGCAGCGCGCTATGTTGCGAAGAACATCGTAGCAGCTGGCTTGGCTGACAAATGTGAAATCCAATTGGCTTATGCCATTGGTGTAGCAACTCCAGTATCCATTAACGTGGACACTTACGGAACAGGCAAAGTAAATGAAGAGAAGATTGTTGAACTGATTCAATCTCATTTTGATCTTCGTCCTGCAGGCATTATTAAAATGCTTGATCTGCGCAAACCAATCTACAAGCAGACTGCTGCTTACGGACACTTTGGCCGTACAGATTTGGATTTGCCTTGGGAACGTACAGACAAAGCAGATGCTCTGCGTGAGCAAGCGGGTTTGTAATCTAACCCTTTATTATTTGAGCGCTTATACAAGACCTCTTTCTAGGCTATCAGGCTTAGGAGGAGGTCTTTTTTGCGTACCGGTGGTGATGAATCTAAACTATTTCCTCCTTTTTACCGACAAATAGAGTACAACTGTCTTCGGAATGAAAGGAGCATATAGAATGAAGAAATGGATTGCGGCTACAATGGCCTTTGTCCTTTTTTTAGGAGTGTTCGGATGGGGAGGTGTGCCCGAAGTGCACGCAGCTACCCCTCTTGCGATAGTCAGCTCATTGCCAGCTAACGGTGCGCAGGAAGTCTCGATCAATCCATCAAGCATACAATTTACGTTCAACGAAAAAGTATCCATGACGAATGGGTACATTACGGTAACGAACGAAAAAACAGGAGCACAGCAGCGCTTTGCTGAAACAAGTTCGAATGGAATCGGAAAAATAGTAACAACTGATAACGTAACATTCCAGCTGGAAGGGTTGCAGCCTTTTGAAGCTGGAACAAGATATGTTGTAAAAGTTGATGGAAAGCTCTTTTTGGGCGAAGCCTCTAAAGAATTGTCCACACCTGCAGAATGGGCATTTTCCACTAAATCCCAGCAGGAAGCGGCATCCTTCTCGCCACAAGGCCAAGGAATTTCTTTGCCTGCGGATGCACAAATTACGTTTAACCGTCCTGTCCAAGCGGGCCAAGGCAGCATCAAGATCAATAAGTTCAGTGACAACAGTGTCGTGAAGACAATCGCTGCGAAGGATTTCGTAGTGAATGGACTTACAGCAACGATGAAATTGGATGGATTAGAAGCCGGAACAGCGTACTATGTCACGATGGATGCAGGCGCTTTTTTGGATTTGGATGACGGGACTCCCGTAGCAGGCTTCTCAGGCAAGACGTATTGGAACTTTACAACGACGCCTGGTGTTGATACGAATCCACCGAAAATAACAAAGCGCTCGCTGGATGGGACAGCTGTCCCCCCACAGACACGCTTGGAACTAACATTCGATAAGTCGGTCTATCAAGTAACAGGCAATATTGTGATTAAATCAGATGGACGCCAAGATATTGTGCTCCCTGTTACCTCAGCGATAACGGGAGGCGGCTCTGCGGTTATTCAGTCCACGAATGTTCTGTCTTTAGAACCAAATCGCACATATGTAGTCTCAATACCCAAGGGAGCATTCCGTGATGCTGCTGGAAACCTGATGGAGGCTGTGGAATGGTCGTTCCGTACGCAATCAACGGATACAACCGCGCCAACGATTGTCAGCTTCGATCCATCGTCCGGCAGTGTGACTGTACCGGCGAACAAGACGTTAATTATAACCTTTAGTAAGCCAATTGTGTATACGGGAAAAGGTGTTGACTTGCGACGCAAATCCTACTCCTATTCAGAATCAGCCAGCGTATACGTGCGCAATTCGAAGGAGCTGTGGATTTATCCTGCCTCCAGCTTGCAGGAAAACACTGTGTATACGGTCAGCATTGCAAGGGGCGCCGTTAAGGATACAGCCGGCAATGAATTTGCAGGACTATCTGAATGGGCGTTTTCTACGGCAATTACTGACCGGAATCCGCCAGCAGTAGAAGATGTAACGATGTACAGCAACTCGTTAATTCAAATTCGATATAACAAGACGCTCGACAGCAACGTGAATCCGCCTTCCAACGAATTCACCGTACTAGTGAATAACGAGGAGCGGCGTGTCAGCAGCGCGTATACCTCTAGTAATTATGTCTATGTATCGCTAGAGAGCGGCGTTGCTGTAGGTCAAGACGTCAAGATTAGCTATGCGGCACGCTTCCGCGCGGTGCGTGATACGGTAGGCAATGTAGCTTCCAGCTTTAGCTCCCGTGCGGTAGAGAACAAGGTAGACACGACATTAACGAAGCTGCGAGATGGGTATATTTCCGGTTCTACTTTGTATTTATATTTTACAGATTCTCTGAAAAGTGTTTCTTCCTATGCAGACGGTCAATTTACCGTCACATACAATGATTCCACTGTAGGAATTGATAAACTATCGCATAACAGCAGCTCGTCTACCGTGACCTTGTCATTAAACCGTTCGGTATCGAACGGAGATATTGTCAAGGTCAGCTACACACCGGGCAATTATCCACTAGAGGATACCCGTGGCAGCAAGGTAGGAACAATCGATGAATTTTTCGTACGGAACAGCTATGACAATAAGCCGCCGGAACTGAAAGAGGTAACGGTACTTGGAACGAAGATGATTCTGAAGTACAACAAACCAATGGATAAGAACAACATTCCGATGAAGAACCAATTCTCGGTACTCGTGAATGAAAAGGCACGTTACGTCACGAAGGTTGAGATTAAGGAAAATCGAGTGGAACTGACTCTGCAATCGGCGGTATCGAAAACAGATCATGTAACCGTATCGTATGTAAGAGGAAATCCGCCGCTGCGCGATTGGAATTACAACTATGCATCCAACTTGAACCTTGTATCTGCTTCGAATTCGACTGATAGCGAAGCTGCGACTGTCCAATCGATAACCTGGAAGTCCCCATCAATCATCTTGACGTTTAACAAGCGGCTTGAATCGATGTCGTCGTCCTATTATCCGCAGTTTCTGGTCATGTCAGGCAGTCAGGCGATGAGTATTAAACAAGTAACTGCCAGTGGAACGCAAGTGACGATCGAGTTAATGTACCCGCCAACAGATGGAAGCAACTTAAGTGTGACCTACAATACAGGTTCTAAAGCACTTCAATCAGAGGCCGGAATCGAAATCAAGACATTCTCGAACTTAAAAGTAGGAACAACGGGCACAGGCACAGGTGGAACAACAGCAGGGTCGCTGGATAGCTATTTTGTAAAAAGCGACAAGGACAGCTCCTTCGGAGACTATGCGTATGTTCTGCTTCAGAATACAGCTCAAATTACTACTGACCGGACAAGCAGCGGAGTAACGGTCAATCGTTATACGCTTGATACTACTAAGGTGAAGACGGCATTTGAGTTTGCTGGCCAATCTCTGGATTCGGATAAGCAGCTTCGATTCGAAGTGCCATCCACAGAAGCGGGTGCGCGGGTCGTAGTGCCGTTAGCCGCTTTTGAAAAAGCATATTCGCGAACCGATGCGATCTGGTTTACCGTGAAGTATAAGGAAGCTATATACGGAATATCGCTTAATCGTGATACGATGAGCAAGATCATCCAAAGAACGCAAGGATCAATCACGAATTCTTCGCTTCTCTTTGAAATCGATCCGGTCAATGAAACAGCGACGATTACGAACGAGCTTGCAAGTGCACAAGCAACAGCAATGGTGAAGGCTTATCAATTCTCGTTGTTCAATGTAGTAAACAATGGCACTGGTAGCGCGCTGAATATCGATACCGTTGTAAAAATGAAGTCTTCCCAATCAGTAACTGCCAGCCGGGCAGCATTAGTAGAGTGGATGAAGAATTACTCGAAATTAGGATACTTGCCAACCAAGGTGTCACGTGCAGGATTAGATACCGTAGCCATTACAAACATGGTTGGCACAAAGATTATTCTCTTTACGGTAGGGAAGCAATCCTTCATCGATTTGCAGGGACATTGGGCACAAGCGGATGTGACTGCCCTCGTATCCAAAATGATTATGAGTGGACGCAGCAGCACCAAGTTCGAGCCGAACAAGCCGATTACGCGTGAGGAATTTGCTGTCTCGATTGCTCGAGCGTTAGGTCTTGAACCAGATAGTGAAGCTGTCAAGCGTTTCCGCGATGTGAATCAAGGAGATATGACAGGAGCCTACATTGGTGCGGCCATCCGTTCAGGTGTAATTACGGGCTTCCCAGATGGAACATTCAAGCCGAAGCAATTTGTGACACGCGAGCAGATTACGCTTATGATGGTTCGTGCTGCACAAGCAGCAGGATATCGGATGTCCGCTGCATCGACAGATGTGCTGAAGTCATTCAAGGACAATAAGGAATTTACACGTGCAGGCGCAACAATCGTGGCACAGGCCGTACAGGATGGACTCATTCAAGGGGTTAGCACGAACCGCTTCCAGCCTAAGGGTTCAGCAACACGTGCACAGGCAGCCATTCTATTAGTTCGATTATTGAAAAAAGTAGATTATATTACGTTGGATTAATAAATAACAAGAAGGAAGTCCTGTCTACTAACGGCGAATAGCCCGGAAGGCAGGGCTTCTTTTTTCATCCTGGCTTTGCTCAGGCATTATATCGTAAAATCCACCAAATACGTAACAAAATCGCAACTTTTTGTCGATTTTGGTAGTCTATATAATAGTAGAGTTGACACGCGAACATATTGACATTTATACATAATAGGACGAAATGGGAGAGAGACACATGGGCAAATCAAATCAAACTGTCCGCCACATCAACACAAGACGGATGGGGAAAAAGGCGGCAGCAGTCGTGCTATCCGGCGCACTGTTCATTCAGCCTGCATTTGGATGGGGAAACTATGTTTATGCGGATGCACCAATAGATTCGACTAGTGGGGATACATATGCAGCACCATTGAATTCATTGCAAAAGCTCAGCGAAGAGATACTTACCTCAGGTGCTAGATTGGTTACCTACCAATACGCGCTGCAGCGGGGCACGAAAACGTATAAGACTCGAATGAATGTGATTGAGGCCGACTTAAGCAATCCCTATATTAAGCTGGATGTCATGACAGGGAAGGACGGCAAGACAGCTACCGGGAACCCAGTCACGAAGATGACGAAGGAAACTGGGGCAGTTGCTGGTGTAAACGGGGACTATTGGATGATGGGCTCCGACCAAGTTCCAATGGGAGGCTCCATTTCGGACGGAGTCATGATTACAAGCCCTGCAGAGCTGACAGGCATGTATGCCTTTGCCGTCACGAAGAGTGGTACGCCTACCATCGATCAGTATCGCTTCACAGGAAATGTGGCCGTGGCGGACGGTCAATCGTTCCCGCTGTCAGGCATCAACAAGATGAAATATGATAAAGAGCCTGGGAAACAGCATAGTCATATCAATGCGATGTACATCTACACAAGCGCTTGGAAAGGAACGAAGCGGCCGAATGATACGACCACAACGCCTACCGAAGTACTTGTACGCAATGGGGTCGTAGAGCAAATCTCTAATATGGGTGCTCTGCCGATGGAGGTTCCTGAAGATGGCGTTATTTTGCGTGGACACGGGCAGGCTGCGGAATTCATGCGCCGCACAATGCAGGTAGGCACATCTCTCAAGATTGATTACAAACTGTTGTCTCAGTCGACAGGCCAATCCGTAGATCCGTCCTCCTTCCAAATGATGATAAGCGGTCATACGCTGCTCGTTGAGAACGGCAAGGCATCCAGCTTCACGCGTGATACGAGTGGCATTAGCGGCAGTGGTGTAACAGCTCGTACAGCAGTCGGCTACTCGAAGGATGGTCGTTACGCTTACATCGTAACAGCTGAATCGAACAGTGTAAGCTCGGGCTTTACATTGAAGGAATTCCAGCAGGCGCTTGTACAGGCAGGTATCTGGAAAGCGGTAAACCTGGACGGCGGTGGTTCCACAACGATGACGAATCGGCCATTAGGCGATTTCGATACGAAGCTGACACATGAAACCAAAGAAGGAGGTAACAATGTTCGTTCTGTTGTCAACGGTCTCGGTGTGTTCACGACAGCTCCAGCAGGCAAAGTGAAGGGCATGACCCTAAGTGGAGAAAAAACGCTATTTATCGGGCAGCGTGCAACATACAGCATGAAGGCCTATGATGAGCATTACAATCCGGTAGATGCTTCTAACTTGGATGTGAAATGGAGTGCTGCGGACGGCAAGATGAAGTGGGATAAGGATGCCTTCGTCGCTCAATCCTCAGGCAAGGCTACCATTGTAGCTACATCCGGAGGAGCGAAAACGACTGCAGAGGTAACGATCATCGGAGCGAAGGACTTATCAAGCCTGCAAATCGCTACCGGCTCAGCTCCACTAAGTGCCGGCGCAAGTGTTCCTGTTCCCGTGAAGGCTACCTTGCTGAATGGCAATCAGGCGACAGTACCTTCATCTGCTGTGAAATGGGAGATTCGCGGCTTCAGCGGTAAGGTTGAGGATGGCGTGCTTAAAGTGAATTCGGTTCCAGAAGGAACGAAGATTGGCTATGCCATTGCAAGCTATGATGGCTTGAGAACAATGATACCTCTGACACTTGGATCGGAGAAATTAATAGAGAATTTCAATCAAACAAATATGGGTGTCTCCTTCTCTGGATTGCCGAAGGGCAGCACGAAGGGGCAAGTCAGCATCGAAGGCGGATTTGGTGGCCGCGGTGCGAATGACAAAGTATTGAAGCTGTCCTATGATATGAATGCAGGCGGCAGCGCTGATAAGTTTGCCTATGCAGAATTGAATGGTTCTACAGGCATGGAACTTCCTAATGGCACTAGCGGTCTGAAGTTCGACGTCTATGGAGACAAGAGCTTTACCAATTTGCGACTAGAGATCCATGACGCGAATAAGAAAATTCACTATGTAAATGTAGTAGAATCGATCAATTGGGAAGGTTGGAAGACGGTAGAAGTGGATTTATCGTCATTGGGTATTTCTTATCCGGCTAAGCTGAAACGAATGTATTTGGTTAACTTCAAGGAAGATCAGGACGAACGTGCAACAGAAGGAACAGTTGCATTCGATAACCTGATCGCACAGCTTCCCGCTGGTTCATCGGATGTTTTCCCTACAGCTACAATGAATTTGACTGTGAACAGCAAGTCTTCCAAGGTGAACGGCGCTGTGAAGAAGCTGGACGTGGCACCAATCGTGTTGAATGGTTCTACCTACGTTCCGGTACGAGTTGTACTTGATGCGTTTGGGGGAGAGGCGCTCTGGAACGGTCCAGCGCAGACGGTTACGATTATGCGCGGCGAACGTTTCCTTGAAATGATCGTGAACCAAAAAGCATTCGTTCGCAACGGCTCTCGACTTGCATCGGATGTCGCACCTATTATTCGACAAGGACGGACTTTAGTCCCGCTTCGCTTTGTATCGGAACAATTAGGCCTAACTGTAAAATGGGAGCAAAATACGAAGTCCATTACTATCCATTGATGTGGTATCATTAAGGATGAAATTCCATTCATCCTTTTATGAACGAGGAGACCGAACGTTAGTGGATAATCAAGTCGATGTCATTGATCGCGTCATTAAGAACGCCATCAAAGTGATGGAAGAGAGCAAATATCAGATTTACGAAATATTGGATTCGTCTCGGAATGAAGCGATAGCTATGAACGCAGAACTGCAGATGGTTATGGATCAGACTGCTGAAATTTGTGATAAGGTGGACGAGCTGGAGCGGAACTATCGTCTAGCTCGTCTGCGTTTGACAGATGTGAGCCGTGATTTTGTCCGGTACACCGAAGAAGATATCAAGCAGGCCTATGAAAAGGCGACGCAGATGCAGCTTGAGCTGATGATGTATCGGGAGAAGGAAGGTTACCTGAAGACACGGCGGGACGATATTCAGAAACGATTGCGCGCGATTGAGGGCTCTGTGGAACGAGCAGAGACAATTGGCTCTCAGATGAGCGTTGCGCTTGAATATTTATCCGGTGATTTGAGTCAGGTAACACGTATTTTGGAATCCGCCAAAACTCGGCAGCTGCTCGGATTGAAGATCATTCTGGCACAGGAAGAAGAGCGGAAGCGGATCGCGCGTGAGATTCATGACGGCCCCGCACAATCCCTTGCTAATCTAGTGCTTAGGACGGAAATTGTAGAAAGAATGCTAAATAAGCAGGAATTTGAAATGGTGCAGAACGAAATAGTAGATTTAAAATCGCAGGTTCGTTTCGGCTTAGAAGAGATCCGCAAGGTGATCTTTAATTTACGTCCAATGGCATTGGACGATTTAGGGCTTGTACCGACTCTGCGCAAATTTATACATGACTATGAAGACAAGCACAGAATTAAGACTTCATTCGAGGTTAGAGGGCTGGAACGCCGGCTGCGCTCTGCGATGGAAGCAGCTATTTACCGGTTGGTCCAGGAGGCCTTCACCAATGCAGCGAAGCATGCGCATCCTTCTTACGTTACATGTGAATTGACGTATGACGAAGAGGAAGTACGCGTGATCGTTCGTGACAATGGCTTTGGTTTCAAGGTAGAGTCCCTGGAAGAAAAATCGAAAGAGCACGCTCATTTTGGCCTCCTGGGCATGCAGGAGCGGGTGGAGCTGCTCGAAGGCCGTATGGAAATTCATTCGGCGGAGAACCGTGGAACTCGCATCGTGATACAAATTCCGACGAATGTGGAGAAGAGAGAGGAGTAAGCAACCTTATGGAGAATCGTAAGAAGGACATAGAAACAATAAAAGTACTCCTTGCTGACGATCACCAGCTCTTTCGTGAGGGCTTGAAGCGTATATTGAATATGGAGGACGATCTGGAGGTCATCGGCGAATGCGGAGATGGCATTCAGGTGCTGGAATTTTGCAATAAGGAAGTGCCGGACGTTGTTCTGATGGATATTAATATGCCAATTGAGAATGGTGTGATCGCTACAGAACGATTGCGTGATATTTTTCCGGATGTAAAGGTAATCATCCTTTCGATACACGATGATGAGAGCTACGTATTCGAAACGCTGCGCAAAGGCGCCTCTGGCTATCTGTTAAAGGATATGGAGGCTGAGTCTTTAATTAATGCTATTCGTTCGGTTGTAACGGGGTATGCTTACATCCATCCGAAGGTAACGGGCAAGCTTATTCAGCAGCTTCGACGGATGACACTGCTTGACGGCAACGGAATCGTGAGCAGTCAATCGAGAGATGCAGGCGTGAAGTTCATTGCTGCGGAAGATAATCCACTGACAAGACGTGAAGCCGAAGTACTTCGCTTGATGGCGGAAGGCAAGAGCAACAAGATGATTGGCGAGTTCTTATTTATTAGTGAGAAGACCGTTAAAAATCATGTCAGCAGCATCCTACAGAAAATGGAGGTCGATGATCGAACCCAAGCGGTCATCAATTCCATTAAGAACGGCTGGGTAACCTTATAGTACACCGTCCCTAGAACTGAATCACAAGGCTAGCTGGCGTTTGTCCGTCACCTCGGCATCTATTGCGGCATACACTTGGTAGTAAGGAGGTGGCCGCATGATCGCAATGCTATGTTGGATTGTGGGATGCTTCGGAATCGCGGTAGCAGCCGTTCATCTGGCTCATCAATGGAGGCAGCTCGTACGCGGCGCTAGACCTGCGCCTTGGATGCATGTCGTGCTTGTGACGGAAAATGATGAACGCCATATCGAATGGGTGATTCGTGCGTATAGTTGGTTTGCTTGGCTGAAAGGACGCAAGCTGCATTTCACGTTTGTCGATGGCGGTTCCACGGACGCTACGTTTCCAATTGCTTCACGTGTAATGAGCGGCTACGATGTGAGCTGGAACTTACTTGTGATTCAAAGGAATGAGCTTGAAGCAACACTGCAAGGATTGAAGCAGCGAGCAGCGGAAGAGACATTAATTGTAATTGAGCCACGGAGTACAGAAGATTGGCGGAAAATTCCCTTCAAGGCTCGAAGTGCCTTGTAAGCGGTGTTGTTCGGGGAGATATGGAATATATTGAACCGAAAATACTACAAATACAGTTAAATTTGGGAAGTTTTCTGAAGTTTAGGGTTGTCAGAATCCGTCGATTCGTATACAATTTTATACAAATACGATAAGGCGCTGGGCATGAAGCACATGCCACCCGATTCCACGGGTGGGGTGTGCTTTTTTTGCGTAATTTGAGCAGATGCGCATCCAGATATCAAGCAGCAAGCATGCTCCGGTGAGCCGTATGGCGAAGGAGAGGGAATAGTCATGCAAGTAAGAATTTATGCCGTGCGCACGGAGTACGGATGGCACTCGGGCATCACTGTAGATTGGCGTGTTGATGTACGCTATTGGTTAGCAGGGGAAGGGAGCCTGTCCCGTGGGTCAAAACTCGTTGTTTTGCATCAGCAGCTGCCGATTCAAGTTGGCCTCGCTGTGCTGGAACAATTCAAGCCAAGCGAAGCTATGGAGCGTTGGGGAGAGCAGGGCTGGGTTCGTTATTTTGCTGATATTCTTTCCCCGTGTGTGGAGGAGTTTGAAGAAGAAGCTAAGCGGAGGCTGATGCAGGAGCACCTAGCTGTTGCGATTATCGAAGCGCCATATTCGGAGCCGACCTCCAAGCTGTTCGTCATGGAAAAGCAGAAGCCTATGTATCGGGTCGCAGAACAATCCGTAGCCTATGCAACAACACAATGGGATGCGAATTCATCTGGGCTGCCTGCTTCTTTCCTTGGGGAAGGTGTGTCTCAGGCAGGAGTATGGTCCGCATTGCATGCTGATGCTTATCGTATCGCCTATGGAATTTGTGGTCGATTGCTTTTGGATGAAGAATTGATTCAATTCCTGCGGGATGCGGGAGCGGAACATTTAATTGCGAGCAGATATTCGCTCATCCAGTGGGGGTGGCTGCATGGCTGGGTGGAGCTGAGGGCAGGGATGTCATTTACTCGCCGGGATGACGGCGGTAAGCTGCCTACTACTGCTAGCCGTATTTCCCCGCTGAAACGAGTCATGCGATCCCTCTATAAAGCCTCGGTTACGATTTGCTGCGGACGCTGTGGGGGTTCAGAGGGTTTAAGCAGCTCCACTTGCTCGACTTGCCATTCTTTACAATGCTGGACGTGTACACAATGCTTGAATGTGGGGCGCTGCCGGTCTTGTTCTATTTTGATTGCTGGCAAGCTGTATCGAGGTGACGACAGTGCCGCAGCGCTTATTTCGAATCGAGAGGAGCAGTTAGAGAAGTGGGGGCTGGCTCCAGCACAGTTAGAGGCGAGTAGACAGGCATTGAATTATATTGATGGAGTTCGTGCAAGGAACCAAGTTGTTAGGCTGTCTGAGATGAATACATCTGGAAGTAGAAGTACGGTACAGGGAACAAGGGGCAATTTGCGTAAGGGCGCCTTTTTATTATGGGCCGTAACTGGGGCTGGAAAGACGGAGATGATTTTTCCGCTCGTGGAGGACACGCTGCTGCATGGTGGACGTGTATTGATTGCCACGCCGCGACGTGATGTTGTACTGGAATTGAAGCCTAGGATAGAGAAGGCGTTTCCTGCACAGAAGGTCGTTACGTTGTATGGAGGCAGCCCGGAACGGTGGCGAGATGGAGATATTACTATCGCGACCACCCATCAGCTGATTCGTTTCGAGGAAGCCTTCGAATTAGCTATTATCGATGAGCTGGATGCATTCCCTTATCATAATGATCCGATGCTGCAGCGTACAGCAGAACGCGCTTGTACGCCCGGGGGTGTGTTCGTCTATTTATCCGCGACACCGCCAGAGGCGATGCAGCAGAATGTTCGAAGAGGCAAGCTCTCTCATGCTAGGGTGCCAGTGCGTTTCCATCGTCATCCACTTCCTATCCCGATGAGAATCACAATGCCTTCGGTTGCTCAGTGCTTATCTGCACATGGGCTGCCAGCACTACTGCTGGCACGCATGAATCATTCGGTAAGTAGAGGTGCCCAGCTGTTTGTGTTCCTTTCTCGTATTCGTCAAGTAGATCCGCTTGTACGTCTGCTGCGCGAACGTATTCCCGGTGTCCATATCGATGGAACGTCAGCGGCAGATGAGAGCCGAGGGGATAAAGTAATTCAATTTCGAGAACGGAACATTCGTGTGCTCGTCACGACAACGATTCTGGAACGAGGTGTGACGGTACCGATGAGCGATGTATTCATTCTTGATGCAGACGATCGCTTGTTCGATGCAGCTTCACTAGTACAGATGGCGGGCAGAGCAGGGCGTTCGAAGGATGATCCTGCAGGATTGGTCGTGTTTGGCTCCCCGCAGTGGAATCGATCACAGCGGTCAGCAGTTCGGCAAATTCGGGACATGAATCGGATTGCAGCCAGAAAAGGATATTTGTTGTCAGGAGCGGTCAGGAGACAGCGGATTGGGTAGAAGAATGAGATGGGGTGACTTGCTGGAGAAGATATATGGCGGGATGCTTAGTCCGAGTCAGCAGGCATGTATCATTTGCAAAAGATCCATTCGGATGAACGATACAGCTCTACGTCCACTTTATCCCTACGAACAGAGCCTTATGTCTCTGGTGTGCTATAAGTGTGTCAATCTAATCCCATGGATTCGTGAATTAGGCTGTGCATATTGCGGGCGAGCGATCCGCTGTCCAGATTGTCAGCGCCATCCTTTGCGAAATGACGGTCTAAGAGCCAATCGAAGCGTGGTGCGATATGACGAACAAATGAAGCAATGGCTGTCTCAGTATAAATTCAAGGGGGATCGAGTGTATGAGTTGGTCATGGTCAGGATGATGCAGCTTGCCTATGAACCGCTGCTGTCCACCGTGTGGGAACGGCGACCAAGCATTAGAGATGGTGGGATCACTGCGTTGTTCCAGGGCAAGTTGGATGCGATTCTGCCAGATCTCATTACATATGTACCATCTACTCGGGAGCGTATCCAAGTTCGCGGATTCAATCAGGCAGAGCAATTCGCATGGGCGCTGGGGAGAGAATGGGGGAGGCCGGTCGTAGAGCTTCTGGCGCGCACACAGGATGCAGAGAAGCAGAGCAAGCAATCTCGAATAGGCAGGGAGCGAAGCATATCTAATGCGTTCAAGCAGCATCAATGGGCGGGGAGAAGCCTGCAAGAGGCCTGGGGTGCTTGTAAGGGGAGAGAAGGGAGCAACGCAGCTGAATTGCGGGTACTTCTTATTGACGATGTATATACAACAGGGAGTACGATAAGAGCCTATTCTCGCAAGCTATCGTCCTTATGCAGGGATCTTGACTGTCCGGTCTCGATTGTCAGCTATACGTGGGCGAGGGCATAGACGAAGAGGAGCGCAGTACGACTACTCGTCTCGGAGATGAGAGGCGATTACGGTTTGGAAGGCTGAGAATGAGATGCGTCCTCAAGCTTATAAGAGGCTGTTCCAGCTGGTATGTAAAGTGTGCAAGGCTTATGAATAAAAATTTGCTCGTCATCTGCCGAATATTGCGATATGATGAAGAAATGAAGCATCGTAGGAGGCGAATGACATGGAGCTGAGCAATTGTCTGCGCTGCGGAGTTCTTTTTGCCAAGGCGTTCCGAGATCTCTGTCCAAATTGCTTGAAAGAAATCGAACAGGAGTATGAACGCTGTGCTGCTTATCTGCGTGAAGCACGTCAAGCCACGATGCATGAGCTGAGTGAAGCAACAGAAGTAAGCGTTCGTCAAATCACGCGTTTTATTAAAGAAGGGCGCATTTCCATATATCAGGCACCGAATCTGACTTATGAATGTGAAATATGCAGCCAGCCGATACGCGAAGGGAATATGTGCGAATCTTGCCGAACTCGCCTTGTGAAAGAGCTTACACAGACAGTAGTTGGTACAGATGAGAAGAAGGAAGCTTCTCGCATGGGGGATGGCGCCTATCGTGTCATTGATACGAAACGGACACGCGAATAATTCAAATTTGGAGTTTGTCAATAACAAAACTCTCTGAAATGAGATTTTTTAGATTAAGTTCATAATATTCATGACAATACATCTAAATAATTCTTGACACTGCGCCGATAATCTTAGTAAAGGTTATCGGCTTTTCTTATTGATAAGATGGAATGAAGCAGTAATGAAGCAGTCAAAAGGCAATATTGAAAGATGTAATGGGTGCTTCATCAATGATGGATAACGATATAAGTTTGTCTTATGGAACGAGGTGAATGGGATGAAAATTAATGAAACACAGCGTCTTGGCGCGATCCAATATTCTCAGAAACAACAGGCAATGAATCGTGCATCGCAGAAGCCTTCCCGCAAGGATGAGCTGATCATCTCGACTGAAGCACAGGAAATGCTAGAAGCACAGAACCGGGTACATGATCCTGCTCGCAGTGAGCGCATTGCAGATTTGAAGAAGGCGGTATCTACCGGAACCTATCATGTGGAAGCGGACAAGATTGCAGAGAAGATGCTTCCATTGTTCCGTAAAGAGAACAAATGAGCGGAGGAACAGGTGTGAGTGTGCAGCGAATCATTGGATCGCTAACGCTTCTGAACGACTTGCACAAGCAGCTGCTTGATATTGCAGAAGAGAAGAAGCAAGTGATCATCAAGAACGACGTGGAAGGCTTGTCGCAGCTTATGACGAAGGAATCCAGACTGTTGAAGCAGGTTGCGGAGGCGGATGAGGAGCGGTTGCAGGCAACACAGGAGTTCATACAGGAGAAGGGCATACGATCCCAGTTGAATTTGACGGTGACGGAAATTGCTCGGCTTGTATTCCAAGCGGAGGAACGCGTGGAGCTGCTGAATATACAGCGGGATTTGTCCGATACCCTGCATAAGCTGAAGGAAAGCAATGTCATTATCCAGGAACTGTTGCAGCAATCGTTGTCCTTTGTCGAATACTCCTTGAATCTGTATATGAGCCGACCAGAGGATGAAGTTGTGTATCAACATCCAGCACAAGCCAGCTCGAGCACACCGCGCAGCATGTTCGACACAAGAGCGTAGAAGCAAGGATGAAAGCAGGTTATAAAGGTACAGCTTTACCTATTTAGATAACAGATAGAAAGCTGAAGTGCGAAGCTACGGAGAAAGTGAGGAAGCGAGCGATGCGTTCGACTTTTCATACATTAGAAATTGGTAAACGGGGCATTATGGCCCACCAGACGTCCATCAGCACAACAGGTCACAATATTACGAATGCGAATACGCCTGGCTATTCGCGTCAAGTCGCAAGGTTGACGGCTGCACGTCCGATTGATTATCCAGGGATGTATAACTTGTCTAAGAACCCGAACCAATTAGGAATGGGTGTCGAGGTGGATAGTATCCGCCGAGTGCGTGACTTCTTGCTGGATATCGAATATCGAAACCAGAATACGGTACATTCCACATGGAAGGTGAAGCAGGAGACGCTTGGCAATATTGAGGGCGTATTCAATGAGCCTTCGGATAACAGCTTGGCAAAGAGCGTATCAGAGTTTTGGAATGCTTGGCAGCTGCTCAGTAAGAATCCGGGTAACTCTGATCTCTCCGCACGTACCGTTGTACAACAAAAAGCGGTTGCATTGACGGAAACGTTCAACCATATCTCAAACCAGTTGAACACGCTGGAGAGTAACTTGACTGAGCGAATAAATGTAAAGATTGGCGAGGCAAACAACTATATTACCCAGATTTCTGATTTGACTCAGATGATTAAGCGTATCGAAGGTCTTGGCGACAATGCCAACGATTTGCGGGACAAGCGGGATTTGCTGGTCGATCAGCTCTCCGGGCTTGGCAACGTGAATGTTGTTGAAGGAGAAGAAACGTATCAAGTATCCTTTGGTGGCACACTTGTTATTGATAATATGGCGATGACGCCAATTACGGACGGCGACATAGGTGCGTTAACAGATGGTGAAATTAAAGGCTACGTGGAATCGAGAGATATTCATGTTGCCGAATATAAACGTCAATTGGACATTATCGCGAACACGATTGCCAATGGCCCAGTAGAGGTTACCATCCCAGCGGGTACGATATTGCCGCCTGGGGTATCCATACCAAATGCAGTAATGGATCCATCCAATCCGCGTAAGCTGATGAACGATACGAAGTACACCGTAAACGGTCTGAATGGTTTGCACAAGATGGGCTATGCTCTGTCTGAACCTGCGAAGCAAGGCGGAGACTTCTTTGTATCGCAGAATGGCGGCCCGATCACGGCTAACAATATGAGAGTAAACGCAGATATATTGAGTGACGTGAAGAACATTGCAGCTTCGATGCGTACAGAAGTGCGTCAAGGACCTAATGGTACAACGCAAGAAGTACCGCTGCAAGGGAACGGCGATATGGCTTTGCTTATTGCGAGCTTGGCAGAGAAAGTATACAGCTTCTCTGAACCGGGCGCAGTTACGAAGTCAGCGACGATTAACAGCTATGTACAGTCGGTCGTAGCACAACTTGGTACAGATGCTGACCATGCGACAAAGATGGTAGAGAACAGTTTGCTGCTGGCGGATCATGCGGACAGCTTGCGTCAAGCAGTTAGCAGCGTATCGATGGATGAGGAAATGTCGGACTTGATCAAATTCCAACATGCATACAGCGCTTCATCACGGATTATTACAACGATGGACGAAATGTTGGACAAGCTCATTAACGGCACCGGCGTCGTCGGCAGATAAGGAGGAAGAGTAACATGCGTATAACACAATCGATGATGAGCAGCTCCATGATGAAGAACTTGCAGAATAACTATAAGCGGCTGGACAAATATCAAGAACAACTCATGACGAACCGCCGCCTGAACCGCCCTTCTGACGACCCTGTCGGCGTGGCAAGTGCACTGCATTATCGTGCGGAGATTAGTTCTACAACACAGTTTACGGAAAATGTGGAAGATGCGGATTCATTCATGAAGTTTACAGATACCGTAATGAATGAAGCTACTCAAATTGTTCAGAAGCTGTCTGAGTTGGCTGTACAGGGTGGTACAGATACGGTTCCAAAGGATGCTCGAGAAAATATTGCACGTGAAGTAGAGCAATTGTACACACATTTGGTTTCTTTAGGGAACTCCCAATTTAAAGGGCGCTATATATTCAACGGGCAACGTACGAATCAGCAGCCTTATCCGGAAGATCCAGCTAACGAAAAATATACATTAGATGATGGTGTAGTTCAGTATCAAGTAGGTGCAGGGATATACGTGGATGTTAATATGTTAGGCGATAAGGTGTTCGGGAAGTTTGGGGATGCCGACAACTTATTTACAATTGTTAATGATATGAAGAAAGCTCTGCTTAGTGACAATACAGGTGGGATTGCAGGCGCAATTCCGAAGCTACAAGGAGCTTTGGAAAAGTTGGTCATTGGACAAGCGGAGGTCGGGGCTAAGCAAAATCGATTGGAATTTACAACAAGTCGTCTGGAAGACCTTAACATGAATTATGTTTCATTACAGTCTGCTACCGAGGATATTGATATGCCAAAGGTAATAACAGAATTGAAGACCGCAGAAAGTATATTCCAAGCGTCTCTCGACACAATTGCTCGTATTTCACGTCCAAGCTTGCTAGATTTCTTACGATAGGGTGATGTGATGTGAATATACCTCATATCCAGATAAATCAGCAATTCTCAAGGGTCGGGCTAGAACGTGAGGCGGGTGTATTAAATATTGAAACACCGCCTCCTCAACTAGAGATCTCTCAACAACAAGTAGTCGTTCGTATGGATCATAGTGATAGCAAATTAGAAATTGATTCACGAAAAGCTTGGTCAGCCCTGGGGAAAGCAAGATTTGAGGAAGTGACGGATCGAATTGCTCAAGAATCACTTCAAATCTCCATGCAGAATATTGCTAACTTGGCTAGTGAAGGCGATCGTATGATGGCATTTCATAAGAAAGAAAACGCATTTTCCGAGATTGCTAGAGAGCGGATGTTCAGACAGTACCCAATTGAAATTTGCGGGCCGCCGAGCTACGATAATGTCGAGGTGGAGTTTACTCCAGGTGAATTGAAGACAGAGTGGAACCCTGGAGGTGTACAGCTTAATTTCGAGAGCACCAAACCGAAAATTGATTATTATCCTGGCAAGGTAAATCCGTATTTGATTCAAAAAAACTACATTTTTTTCTCCAGTAGCGGCAAACAATTGGATGCAGTAGTATAATGAGGGTGAAGTAGCTATATAGAACGCAAGATGTTCTTTATAGCTATTTTATTTTGGGAGGGATACAGATGGAAGTGAAGTCTTCACGTCTTGGAATATTACGAGTAAAAGAGGAAGATATCATTACGTTTCAGAACGGCATTTTAGGGTTTCCAGAATCGAAGGAGTATGTATGGGTGCATTCTATTGAGCCTGATTTGCCAATCGAGTGTTTGCAGTGCACAATAGACGAACAATTTTCATTTATGATCGTAGATCCATTTTTGTTTGCTCCAGAGTATGTGTTCGATCTCAGTGAAGGAATCAAGCAGTCGCTGGAAATCACCTCAAAAAACCATGTTATTGTCCGGGTTATCCTTACAGCAAGACCAGACAATAAAACCACTTTAAATTTAAGAGCGCCTCTTATTATGAACGTAAATAATAACCGTGCCACACAAATTATTTTAGACGGCCCTCAATATCAGTTGCAATATCCAATAGGGAGGGGATAACTATGCTGGTTCTGACAAGAGCCAAGGGTCAGAAGATTATGATTGGACAAGATATTGTTTTAACCGTTGTAGAGGTGAATGGTGATCAGGTTCGACTTGGGATTGCAGCTCCTTCAGATGTCCCCGTCTATCGAGAAGAAATTTATCAAAGTATTAAGGAGCAAAATGAGATTGCTGCAAATTCAAATATCTCGAAGGAGCAACTCCAAACTATTGAAGAATTATTAAAGAAAAAAAGTTGAATAAAAAAGTCAATTAGCTATAAATTTCGACTAATAGATGCCGATATATATATTAGAAGGTCATACGAATGATTCTATCGGCCGAAGAACTACGTTGACCAATAGGGTGTGAGCAAGGAAGCGAACACCATAACACGATTCCAGGGAGGAACTTAATCATGCGTATTAACCACAACATGGGTGCCTATAACGCGCACCGCCAATTGACTACCAACAACACTCAACAAGGGAAATCCCTTGAAAAATTGTCTTCCGGTTACCGTATTAACCGTGCAGCGGACGATGCAGCAGGTCTTGCTATCTCCGAGAAAATGCGCAACCAAATCCGCGGTTTGGAGCAAGCTTCCAAGAATGCTTTGGATGGTATCTCCTTGATTCAAACTGCTGAAGGTGCATTGAACGAAACTCATGCAATGTTGCAACGTATGGGTGAATTGTACACTCAAGCTGCAAACGAAGTGTTGACTGATGAAGACAATAAGAAAATCGATTCGGAAGTAAAACAATTGACAGAACAAATCTCTGCAATTGCTAACCAAACAAGCTTCAATACTAAAAACTTGTTGGGAGACAGCGCTCCAACTGACATTACATTCCAAGTTGGTGCGAACAAAGATGAAACTATCAAGTTGACATTGTCAAAAGCAACTGCTGCTGAACTTAAAGTTGATAGCTTGACAGCACTTGATGGCAAAAATGCTACAGCAACTGGCAACCTTGAAAAAGTTCAAACGGCGA
This sequence comes from Paenibacillus sp. NAIST15-1, assembly GCF_001894745.1. Classification (GTDB taxonomy): domain Bacteria; phylum Bacillota; class Bacilli; order Paenibacillales; family Paenibacillaceae; genus Paenibacillus_B; species Paenibacillus_B suaedae. The sequence goes on along the minus strand of NZ_BBYF01000004.1, from coordinate 94,491 downwards.
TCGACTCTGTTTCCAAGATTCGTTCCGACTTGGGTGCTGTACAAAATCGCTTAGAGCATACAATTAACAACTTGGGAACAACTGCTGAAAACTTGCAAGCTGCTGAATCCCGTATTCGTGATGTTGATATGGCTAAAGAAATGAGCGAGTTCACGAAGAACAACATTCTTCAACAAGCTGCTACAGCAATGCTGGCGCAAGCTAACCAACAACCACAAGGCGTACTTCAATTGCTTCGTTAAGATGTTTCTGGGAAGCCGGCCGGTATCAACCGGTCGGCTTCTTTAATATTCGATGAAAACAAAAAAAGGGGTATTGAAGATGAGGGTGGCGCAACATTTTACCGTATGGCCAACTCTTTCGCAAATTCAGACTGTACATATTGAAAAATCGGATCAACATTCTCTGCAGGAATCAAATTTTATCCCTATCGGGATGCGGAAACTTGACAGTGTCGTCGAGCAGGGGAATAAAGCTTTGAAGAGCGTAGACACCTACTTAAAAGTGTCAGTTCATGAAAAAACCAATCAGATAGTTGTGAAGATAATTGATACAGCTACGGACGAAGTGATCAAAGAAATACCACCTGAAAAATTTTTAGATCTTGTTCACAGTTTGTGCGAGCAACTTGGAATATTTGTTGATGAAAAGAGATAGGAGGGAAGGAGAAAATGATTAATCCAATCCGTCTTTCTGGAATGTCATCCGGTTTAGATACAGATAAAATGATTAACGATTTGATGAAAGCAGCGCGGCAACCTGCCAATAAGCTGAAACAGCAAAAACAAACGCTAATGTGGCAGCGTGAAGAATATCGAAACATGAATTCCATGATGTCTAGCTTTAAAAATTTGGCAGATAAGTTACGCTTTTCTTCTACATTTAATAAATTATCAGCTTCAAGCAGCAACAATTCCGTAATCACTGCATCGGCCAATTCGTCGGCAGGGAATGGAAGTTATGTTGTAAAAGTTGATCAACTTGCGACTTCCTCCACTAACGTTGGAGATGCATTTAGTTCGGCAGTAGATTTAAAAGCGAAGGGCTTAACGCCAGGGGAATTTTCAATTACGGTAGACGGGAAGGAGCAGAAATTCGAAATTAATGCTGATTCTACGCTCGAGTCCGTAATGAATAGTGTGAATAAGGCTAATATTGGCGTACGCATGAGCTTTGATAGTATAAACAAAAGGTTCATGTTAACGTCGGCGAGTACTGGCGATATCTCTACTTTCTCCATAAACGATAGTTCTGGAGCGCTTTCTACAAATTTCAATATACAAGCAGCTAATACTAATGTAGGTCAAAACGCTAAGGCAACAATAAATGGCGTAGCTATGGAGATGGCTAATAATTCGTTTGAATTTAATGGTGTGAAATTTGATCTTAAAGGTGTTTCCACATCAGAAGTAACGGTTACGGTAACTAGAGATACGCAGGATCTGGTGTCCCAGATCAAAGATTTCGTTGAGAAATATAATGAAATTGTGGATAAAATTCAAGCAAAAACAACAGAAAGACCAAACCGGAACTATTATCCACTAAGTGACGAGGAAAAGGAAAGCATGAAAGACAGCCAGATTCAGTTGTGGGAATCTAAGGCTAAAGCGGGTTTGTTATATCGGGATGATATTTTGCAAGACGCGATGAATTCACTCCGCAGAGATTTAACGAGTCCCATAAAAGACATTTCTGGCTCTATTAAATCTTTAAAAGATATCGGAATAACTTTTAAACCATTTGTTCAAGGAAACACGAAGGATTTAGCAAAAATCCAATTAGATGAACAAAAGCTTCAGGATGCAATAAATTCAAATCCTGACGAAGTCATGAAATTGTTTACCAAGTCTAGTAATCTAGACTCCAAGGATCCGAATTACAGATCAGAAATTGGATATGGTGAGCGACTGTACGACACCTTGGGCAACTCAATGAAAAAGATTACAAAAAAAATCGGATCGGGTTCGGTTTCAGATGCTGTCGATGGCAGTATTTTTGGTAATAGATTACGTGATATGAACAAAAAGCTGGATTCCCTTGAAGACAAACTTAAAATGACAGAAAATCGTTACTACAAGCAATTCACTGCAATGGAAAAGGCTATTCAGAAATTAAATAGCCAAGGTTCATGGTTAGCGCAACAATTGGGACAAGGCTGATTATAACAATTCGGAAATTATTTGTGTAAAGGGAGATGCTTCATGAAACCGATGAATTACCAACAACAATACTTGAAAACCAAAGTAGAGACTGCTAGCCCAGGTGAATTGACACTCCTTTTATACGAAGAATTGTTTAGGAAATTGAGTATGGCCAAAAAATCATTTCATATGAATCAATTCGATGAAATGATGCCTAAAGTTCATGGAGCGCGTGAAATATTATTTGAGTTAATTTCTACATTGAATATGCAATATGATATTTCCAAACAGCTTTATGCATTATATGAATATTATTTGTATTGCATTAATCAATTTATTATCTCCAAGGACGAAAAATTTCTTGAAGAAGTTATCCAATTTGCAAAGGATTATGCCGAAACATGGAAGCAGGCATTGCTAATTTCCAAAAAGGGTAACAGCTAATGAACAAGTATGAAGTAGGAAAACGTATCATTGATATTTACAACTTATTTCTGAATACAATGAAGACAGAGTTATATTTGCAGCATGAAGAAGAGTTGGATGAATTATATAAATTATTGCAACTTGACGGTGAAGTAACGGAATCTTTACTTGAACTCTATAAAGAAATATTGATTCTAAATCAACAGGTGGCACAATTACTTCAGCAACTGCAGTCAACGAATCGAAAGATGCAACAAGTATCGTATAATTCATATGCCCAAGCTACGGATTCTTATTTTATGGATAAAAAATGGTAAATATACTTTAGTTCAATGAATGTGGAGGAATTATTGTGAGAAAGGTTAAGCGCATTTTGGCTATTGTGCTCACATTGCTAATTGTAACTGCACAGCTCCCTATCCAGGATGCATATGCAGCGAGTGATTATGTAACAATGACCAGAACAATCAATCCAGCTAGTATTCTGGTAGGAGAGGAAGCAGAGGTTCAACTTGGCATACAAGGTACGCCGCCGGTAAACGTCGTAAAACCAAATGATGTAATTCTTGTTATTGACAAGTCAGGAAGTATGGGCCCTGACTATGGTCCAAATAATGGCGAGAATAAGATGAAAAATGCAGTTGATGCTGCCAAAGGGTTTGTAGATTTAATGGATTTCAAGAAGCATAGAGTTGGGGTGGTTGATTTCAGTTCAAAAGCCGACTCTTTTGAATTAACTTCTGATCCTCAAGCTGCAAAAAATTACATTGATACTATTAAAGCAAATGGTAGTACGGCAACAGGGGATGCAATTGATAAAGCAATCAAGTTGCTAGAAAATCATCGCCCAGATGCACAGCCTGTAATTGTCCTGATGACAGATGGTGCAGCCACAGTAGGCGGAGATGGCTTGGATGCATACAAATATGCATTGAAAAAAGCGGAACAAGCCAAAGATGCAGGTATTGTATTTTATACGATCGCATTGCTTTCACCAAAGGAAGATCCTATAACTAGTGCCCCTAACAAGTTGATGATGGATATGGCAACGACTGCACATCATCATCATTTTGTTCTGGGATCAACGGGATTATCTGAAATTTATTCAGCCATTGTAAAAGAAATTGGTCTTGCCAGTGCATATGATGTGACTGTAACTGAAGTTGTAGACGACGCATTTGAAATTGTACCAGGTTCATATGAACATAATATACCTAAACCACAGGTTAACGGCAACACCTTGGTATGGAACTTTTTGGAGTTAAAAACAGATAAGCTTCAGTTTACCTATAAAATCAAACATAAATCCGATAAGGGGGCTGGAAAGTTCTCTGTCACAACCCCCAAATCTATTATCACATACAAGGATTATACTGGTGCACCTAGAAACTATTCACCAGATAAGACGGTTCTTGAAGTCAAGTACCCAGCACCAACGATAACATCCGTTACTCCAGATAAAGCCAAAATTGCTGGCGGAGAAAAAATAAAGATTGCTGGAGAGCATTTTAGACCAGGATTGAAAGTATTAATTGGAGGCATCGAAGCTTCTGATGTATCATTGGTTAATGATAAAGAGATTGATGCAACGGTTCCTGTAGGCAAGCAGGGACAGACAACATTACAAGTAATCAATGATGATCGCCAAGCAGCAACTGCACCCTTTAATTATCTTGCAGATCCTGAAGTTTTAAAGATTGACCCAACATCTGGCCCGCTTGCTGGCGGTACTAAAATAATGATTACTGGCAAATATTTTTTACCTGGAATTAAAGTGAAAGTTGGCGAGAATTATTCCCCAACTGTGACTTATCATAGTGATGTTTACTTGCACGCAGTAACACCTGCCGGAGTAAAACCTGGCTTGGTTAATATCACAATTGAAAATCCAGATGGCACACAATCTGAATTGAAAGATGCATTCCGATATAATGAGCCGCCGAAATTGGAATTAAAATCGGTTTCCCCAGCAGAAGGGATAACTACTGGGAATGAGACCGTTACTTTAGAGGGCCAATTATTCGAAAAAGGCACTAAAGTATTTTTTGGAGATAAAGAAGTTGAGAAAGTTATTTACTACTCGGGAGAAAAGTTAACTATTCAAACGCCAGTTTGGGCAAAAGAAGATGCTATTGACGTAAAAGTCGTTAATCCAGACGGTAGTAAGTCAGTGCTCGCACAAGGCTTCAAATATCTTTTACCTCCGCCTCCGAAAGCACCTTCTGTAAGCAGTATTACGCCAAAGAATGGTCCAATGGAAGGCGGAACAATGGTTTATATTGACGGTAGTGATTTTGTAGAGGGTGTTAAAGTCCTATGGGGTGGAATTGAACTTCCTACAACTTTCATAGGGAAGAATAGACTCTCAGTTCGTACGCCAAGCTGGAACGCTCCAGAGAGCATCTCGATTAAAATAACTAATCCAGATCTTCAATTCGTTGAAGTTCCAAACGCATTTACGTATGATGCACCACCTGAGTATCCAGCTCCAGTTGTTACGGCTGTGAACCCGAATCATGGGCCGATGGCAGAACCAACGATTATTTATGTCGATGGTAAGGATTTCCAAAAAGGTGCAAAGATGTTCTTTGTACATAATGGAAAAGAAATAGAACTTAGTGCAAACTATGTAAATGCTGGTCGTATGTCGGCTCGTACTCCAGTGGTAGACTTTAATGGAACTGTTAGTATTAAAGTGGTTAATCCAGATGACAAATCAGGCGAACTAGCGGATGGCTTTACCTATGATGCTCCACCTGTATTTCCGGATCCTGTGATTCAAAGCATTACACCGAACAGCGGCAATAAAAATGGTGGTGTCCTTGTAGAAATCGTCGGCACGGATTTCCAAAAAGGTGCAACTGTTACTTTTGGTACGACAACGGTAAAATTGGCTGCATTTATGAGTCCAACTACAGTAAGGGCTTACGTTCCTGCTGTAACTGATGCTGGAAGTGTTGATGTAACTCTAACTAACCCAGATGGGAAGTCGTTTACTCTACCAAACGGATATACGTATGAGGAATTCAAACCGGAGATTACGAAAGTGTCCCCTAATCATGGACCAATGTCTGGTGATACAATCGTTTATATTGACGGCATGTATCTGGAGAAAGGACTTAATGTAACCTTTAATAATAGTCCGGTAAATTACACATATGTAAATAGTTCCCGTATTTATTTCCGTACTCCTGCAACGACAACACCAGGAAAAGTTGAAATCGTGATAACGAATCCATCAGGGGTTTCAACAAATGCGGAATTTACTTACGACGAACCGCCTGCACTACCGAGTCCGACATTGCGTTCTGTATCTCCTTCTTCTGGAGCATTATCTGGAGGTACGATCATCTATATTGACGGATCAAATTTCGTTAAAGGAATAAAAATTGTATTTGATGGAGTAGAGTATCCAGCTGATTACGTCAATTCTGGAAGAATAAAATTTAGAGTTCCTGCTGCAGGTGCTCCTGGAGTAGTAAGCTTTAAAGTTATGAATCCAGATGGAAAAGAATCAGATACTTCATTAAACTTTGAGTACAAATAATGGGAAAGGGATCTTCTTAGGGGAAGATCCCTTTCTTTAAGCAATAGATGGTTTAAGGAGTGAAAAGAGTGAAACAAGTTACGCTACTGCCTGTTTACATGAAACAATTCTCCTGTATTGGTGGGGATTGTGAAGATACATGCTGTTCAGGTTGGAGAATTGACATTGATAAAGCGACATACAAAAAATACAAAAATGTCAGGGAACCTGGAATGAAAACCAAGCTTAGCCAAGGACTGAAAAGGAATAGAGCTCAGGCAGATACGTCTGGAAGCTATGCCTACATAAACTTGGATAGTAATTGCATGTGCCCGCTATTGAATGAAAAGGGGCTTTGCGGGATTCAGGAGAAGTTAGGCGAGCATATGTTATCATCAGTATGCGCAACTTATCCAAGAGTATTAAACAGTGTAGACAGTATTGCCGAATTGTCTGCAAAACTATCTTGTCCAGAAGCAGCAAGATTAGCATTATTAAATCCTGGGGGCATTGATTTTGAAGAGTTTGAACAAGATATTAAATCCGAATGGATTGTTACAAAAAGTATTGGAAAGCAAGAGCCAACTTTTAAGAAAGAATTGCTCTGGAAACTTAGGGTTCTTGCGATAGATATTATTCAAAATCGTAAAATGGCGATTAGCGATCGATTGATTATGCTAGGTTTGTTTACTGACAAATTGCAAAAATATCTTGGAGAGAAACAGTACGATCAAATAAGTGAACTGATTAAAGAATATTATGTGAAAATGAATCATGAAGGTTACATTGATAGTTTTAATCAAATTAAAATAAACTTGAAGCTTCAAACTAGAATAATTACAGAATTGGTACAAATAAGAGCAACTATGGGTTATTCTACAGATAAAACCACGGTTTTCCATAATAATATGGTTGCAGGACTAACTTTAGGGAAAAACGAAGATGATGATATACGAGAATTGATTGAACGGAATTTTTCGTTAAATTATAAAAATCACTATCAACCTTTTTTGGAGAAATATGAATTCATACTTGAAAACTATCTTGTAAATTATATTTACAGCTCTTTGTATCCGAATATAACTAAGAATGATGTGTTTGATGAATATGTCCAAATGTGTGTTTTATATTCTATTATTAAAATTTTTATGATCGGTATAGCAGGATATAATAAAGGTTTGACATCAGACGACGCGGTGAATGTTATTCAAAAAATTTCCCGGCAAGTTGAGCATAATTCCAAGTACCTGAATCATGTTAAACAACTTCTCAAGGAACATCATTTTGATACATTAGGGCATCTAGCCACGATGGTGAAGGACAGTGAGGTTGAATCGCTTAATTTTGATTAATTTGATTTGAGATTTTTTTTAATAATTATAAAGGGAAAATTTCCAATAATCTCATTGACAACGCTTCCATCCGGTGATATAGTCGAACTTGTGAAGGATAAAAACTTCACGGCATTTGAAGATGAAGGGAATGTTATCGACATGCAAGGTAAAGTAAAATGGTTCAATGCTGAAAAAGGTTATGGCTTCATCGAAACTGCAGAAGGCAACGACGTATTCGTACACTTCTCCGCTATCCAAACTGACGGTTTCAAGACTTTGGAAGAAGGTCAATCCGTAGAATTCGATATCGTGGAAGGCGCTCGCGGTCCACAAGCGGCTAACGTAATCAAACTGTAATCATACCGACGTGAGTCGAATTATATATGATTCCGATTAGCTACACACCCCTGGCTTGATGCCAGGGGTTTTTAGTTTTTTCATGGTCTGTTATTTCGAATTGCTACTGTTTATGTTCAGTGGTTGTCCAAGATCCTCTTTATAGCTGTTTAATGAGCTTCAATGAGCTGTAAAGCGCAACCACATGAACATGATTTAACAAGACTTGCCGGTACCTTTCCCAATGTTCTGATTCCAGCTCATTGACAACCATATAAGCCGTTTTATAACCTGAGGATAAGGGTAAATAAAGATACGGAATTGTAAACGGATTGTAACCGTTTTTTTGATTCCTCCATCATAGCTATGGTATAATAAAGGTATCCAAAGGAGGAGTGCTATATGGAATATAAAGTTCGAGGTCAGAACATTGAAGTCACAGACGCACTGCTTGACTATGTCGAGAAGAAATTGAGCCGACTGGAACGGTATTTTGAAACTCCCCCTGCTTCAGGCGCTAACGTTACACTCAGCGTCATTAAGGATGTACACAGTATTGAAGTAACAATTCCATTACCGGGTTTGCTGCTGCGGGCCGAACATCGAAGCAAGGACATGTATGCATCGATCGATGGCGTCGTAGACAAGTTGGAACGGCAGATCCGCAAGCATAAAACGAAAGCCAACCGCAAGTTCCGTCAGGTTGGTGCAGCGGCAGAGCAGCTGTTCCGTGAACAGTCTACAGCAGCACCAGTTGCGGTGGAGGAAGAGGATGAGCTGGAAGTCGTACGGACGAAGCGATTCACACTGAAGCCGATGGACGTAGAAGAAGCAATCCTGCAGATGAATATGATTGGCCATAACTTCTTCGTATTCTCGAATGCGGAGAGCAAGGAAGTCAATGTTGTATATCGCCGTGATGACGGTCGTTACGGATTGATTGAACAAGGCTAAGAACGGGCACATTGAGTTCTCAGCTGCCATGTAGGGCAGAGAGCTCACCCGATTACCAAAAAAGGACTGAGCCTATTTCCACAACGGAATGGGCTCTTTTCACGTATATATAATAGTACGAGTTTTCAGAAGGTGCGATTTGTACCTCATTTTCAAATGCCTTCTATTAATATAGTGTAAATTTTCTTTTTGTTGCTGGAAGCAGGATAGCCCACGGTATGCCGCTACATTCGTGTGAAAATGTGATGAAAGATCGCCGAAAACATGCCCAGCGGCGGTTGCGGGACCCTGTTGAAACTGTTACAATTTATTGCAAAACGAGTCGATGTTACCGTTCTTGTGTAGAAGCTTGAATGAAGGATAGAGAACGGCCATAAAATCACGATCGGATTTGCGTGAAAGGGGTTAAGCATGCTAGGACTTGTAAAGAAAATATTCGGCGATGCCAACGAACGCGAAGTTAAGCGGCTCTTGAAGACGGTTGAGGTTATTAACGGTCTGGAACCCGAATTCGAGAAATTATCCGATGAACAATTACAATCGAAGACGGTGGAATTCCGTGAGCGTCTTGCAAAGGGCGACACATTGGATCAGCTCTTGCCAGAAGCATTTGCTACAGTGCGTGAAGCTGCAAAGCGTACGCTGGGCATGCGTCATTATGATGTACAGCTGCTCGGTGGTATGGTGCTTCATGAAGGCAAGATCGCTGAGATGAAGACAGGGGAAGGTAAGACACTCGTCGGAACACTTCCTGTATATTTGAATGCGTTGGAAGGGAAAGGCGTTCACGTCGTTACCGTCAACGATTACTTGGCATCCCGCGACAGCGAGATTATGGCTCAAGTATACAATTTCCTGGGGATGACAGTTGGTTTGAACCTCTCTGGTATGGACCACAACATGAAGCAGGAAGCATATGCGTGCGATATTACGTATGGTACGAACAACGAGTATGGGTTCGACTATCTGCGTGACAACATGGTGCTTTATAAAGAGCAAATGGTTCAGCGTCCACTGAATTTCGCAATCATTGATGAAGTGGACTCCATCCTCGTTGACGAAGCGCGTACGCCGCTTATCATTTCTGGACAAGCTGCTAAGTCGACAGAGCTGTACTTCGTTGCAGACCGGTTCGTTAGCCGCTTGAAAGGTGAAGAGGACTATACGATTGATGTGAAGACGCGTCAAGTTGCACTTACAGAAGCAGGTGTGGCTAAGGCGGAGAAAGCACTCGGCGTGGAGAACCTGTTCGATGTGAAGAACGTAACATTGAATCACCATATCCAACAAGCGTTGAAGGCTCACGCGATTATGCGTCTGGATGTTGACTATGTCGTAAATGACGGCGAGATTGTTATTGTCGACGAATTCACAGGCCGTATGATGGCTGGCCGTCGCTATAGCGACGGCTTGCACCAAGCAATCGAGGCGAAAGAAGGCCTTGAGGTGCAAAATGAGAGCATGACGCTCGCAACAATTACATTCCAGAACTACTTCCGTATGTATCGCAAGCTTGCCGGTATGACGGGTACTGCGAAGACAGAGGAAGAAGAATTTAAGAGCATTTACGGCTTGGAAGTTATCCAAGTGCCGACGAATAAGCCGAACCAACGTAAAGACATTCCGGATGTCGTCTATAAGTCGGAAAATGCGAAATATAACGCGGTTGTAGAGGAAATCGTGAAGCGCCACAAAAATGGCCAGCCAGTCTTGGTTGGTACGGTGTCGATCGAGAACTCGGAGCGCTTGTCTGACATGCTCCGCCGCAAGGGTGTGAAGCACCAAGTCTTGAATGCGAAGTACCATGCGGAGGAAGCGAATATCATTTCTAGCGCAGGTCAACCGAACCAAGTAACTATCGCCACGAACATGGCGGGTCGCGGTACGGACATTATCTTGGGTGAAGGCGTACAGGAAACAGGCGGCTTGCACATTATCGGTACGGAGCGCCATGAGAGCCGTCGTATCGATAACCAGCTTCGTGGACGTGCTGGACGTCAGGGCGATCCAGGTTCCTCGCAGTTCTATCTGTCCTTGGAAGACGAATTGATGCGTCGTTTCGGTGCGGATAACGTGCTTGGCATGATGGAGCGTCTTGGATTTGAAGAGGATCAGCCTATCGAGTCCAAGCTGATTACGCGTGCTGTGGAATCTGCACAGAAGCGAGTAGAAGGCAACAACTTCGACTTGCGTAAAGTCGTCCTTCAGTATGATGACGTTATGAACCAACAGCGAGGTATCATCTACAAGCAGCGCTTTGAAGTGCTTGATTCCGAGAATATCCGCCAAATCGTGTTGGATATGATCAAGCCATGCATCGAGCGCGTCGTAGATGCGCACTGTAATGAAGATGATATCCCAGAGAACTGGGATCTGGACGAAGTCGTGAACTACATGCATCGTCAAATGCTTGACGAGGGTACAATTACGAAGGATGACCTGTGGGGCAAGGAAAAAGAAGAAATTACGGAATTCCTGTTCAGCAAGGTTATGGAGAAATATACAGAACGCGAAGAGCGCATCGGGCCAGAACTTGTGCGTGAATTTGAGAAGGTTGTCGTGCTTCGTGCCGTAGACTCCAAGTGGATGGATCATATCGATGCGATGGATCATCTGCGTCAAGGGATTCACCTTCGTGCGTACGGCGGTACGGATCCGCTGCGTGAATACCAATTCGAGGGCTACGAAATGTTCAACAGCATGGTAGCTTCTATCCAAGAAGAAGTGTCCACATACATTATGAAGGCTCAAGTAGAGCAGAATGTAGAACGTCAAGCTGTCATAGAAGAGAGCAAGATGTCTACGAATGCAGAACCTGCTGAGAAGCGTCCTGTTGTAAAGGGCGAAGTGGTTGGCCGCAACGACCAGTGCCCTTGCGGAAGCGGCAAGAAATATAAGCAATGTCACGGTAAGCAAGACTAATTGGCTGAACGAGTTTTATGCCGATTATAGTCATGAATACTCTTGCATCGGATATACACCGCTGCATAGACAGTAATAAACAGCATATTCATGGTGGATAGAGGCCAATGCGCAGCTCTCCACATGATAGACCCGAACGGGCGGCCGTATAGCCGCCCGTTGTTCGGGAGAAGGAAGCGACACTGCTCCCTTCCTAACCAATTTTGCCGAGGTGGTATTATGATGATCGACGCAAGTGTACGTCACAATATGCGCAGCATCGCAGCTAAACTTACAAACCTTAGGGGGTCTCTTTGACTTCGATCTGAAGCAAGAGATGATTGCCAACTTCGAGGAGAAGATGGCTGCACCGGACTTCTGGGATGACAATGACAAAGCGCAAGGACTTATCTCCGAGATGAATGCAATCAAGAGCATTGTTGACCAGTATGGGAAGCTGAAGCAGGATTATGACGACAATGAAATGATGCTCGAGCTGGCAGAGGAAGAAGACGATGAATCACTAGCTGAGGAACTGACAGCGAATGTTGAACAACTCTTGGCTAGTATTGAGAATTTCGAGCTTCAGCTTCTGCTGAGCGAGCCTTATGATAAAATGAACGCCATTTTGGAGCTGCATCCAGGTGCAGGCGGTACCGAGTCTCAAGACTGGGGCCAAATGCTTCTGCGCATGTATACACGCTGGGCAGAGAAGCGCGGCTTCAAGGTCGAGGTACTGGATTATCTGCCAGGCGACGAAGCAGGCATTAAGAGCGTGACGCTGCTTGTTAAAGGATATAACGCTTACGGTTATTTGAAGACGGAGAAGGGTGTGCATCGTCTCGTTCGTATCTCGCCATTTGATTCCTCTGGCCGGAGACATACTTCATTTGTATCCTGCGACGTCGTGCCTGAGATTACAGACGACGCGGAAATTGAAATCCGTACAGAGGATTTGAAAGTTGATACCTACCGTGCGAGCGGTGCGGGTGGTCAGCACATCAATACGACGGATTCTGCTGTTCGTATTACCCATATTCCAACGGGCATCGTCGTGACATGTCAGACGGAGCGTTCGCAGATCAAGAACCGTGAGCGTGCCATGACTCATCTTCGTTCCAAGTTGTATGAGCGCAAGATTGAGGAACAACAGAAGCAGTTAGCAGAAATCCGTGGTGATCAGATGGAAATCGCATGGGGAAGCCAAATTCGCTCCTATGTATTCCATCCGTACAGCATGGTCAAGGACCACCGGACGCAGGTGGAAACCGGAAATGTCGGCGCCGTGATGGACGGCGACTTGGATACGTTTATTGACGCGTACTTGAGAACCTTAATTCAACCATCATCTGAAGCATAAATATGTTGGTACCGACTGCGAAAACCTGCGCCGATCTTTGATTGGGGCAGGTTTTTTGTTGTGCTTGAATGCTTTACCATGCTAGAGAGTGCACATAATAAGATAGGTTCATGGCACAGGATACAGATTTCTTGCCAAGTAATTCGACACCGCGGAGTTCTGGGATACTGTGAAGTAGTGTGACTCCGCTAAGTACTACGGCACTGCCAAGTATTGCAACAACGCCAAATGGTTCAACACTGGCAAAACGGCAGCACTGCAGAGAATTATGTGACACCACCGAGTACCACGTTACCATAGCTGCAATACCATACTGTGTATTACGAAGGAGAGACATTATGCCCCATACATCGGATTCATCTATTTCTCAATCGAGGAAACCTCGGCGTAACAACAATGGCTTACTGCTTCCATATGATCATCCCATGCGGGCAGTAATGGATTACGCCCTGCTTTTCCTTGGAGCCTTTATTATGGCGCTTACGTTCAATACATTAATGCTGCCGAACAAGATCGCATCAGGGGGCATTTCGGGTCTATCCATCTTGCTGGAGAGTCAATTTGGGTGGAACCCTGCAATTACGCAGTATGCATTCAATATACCGCTCTTCATTTTAGGGGTATGCTTGCTAGGCAAGCAGTTCGGGATTCGGACACTTGTAGGTTCCGTTTCCTTGCCGACCTTTATCTATCTCACACAACATTTAGGGCCTGCTACGGATAATCCGCTGCTTGCGGCTATTTTCGGTGGAATAGGGATTGGCTTGGGTCTAGGTATCGTATTCCGCGGTCGTGGCTCTACCGGAGGCAATGCCATTACCGCACAGTTGCTGAGTACTTTCGGTAAAATCAATATTGCACTGTCTGTCGCGATTTGTGATGGGGTTATCATTTTGCTTGCCGGATTCATGCTTTCCTTTGAAAACGCCATGTATGCACTCATCGCTTTGTTCGTCACGAGCAAGACGATCGATGTGGTCCAGGTAGGCTTGGGTTATACGAAGGTTGCATTCATTATTAGTGATGAAGCCGATAAAATTACGGATACGATTCTGCATGATCTTGATCGGGGATTGACGAAGCTGCAGGGCGAAGGCGGCTACACGGGCGAAGGACGCACCGTTCTCATGGTCGTCGTCGGTCAGAGCGAAGTATATAAGCTGAAGGCGATCGTCCGCTCTGTGGATCCGCAGGCATTTGTCATTATTAGTGATACGAATGAGGTATTAGGCGAGGGATTTAAGGTGCAAGCGTAAAAAGAGCAAGAAGAGCAAGAAGAGCAAGTCACACTTATGCCTAATAAGGTCTACAAGATATTCATTCGTTGCATAAGCTGTTCGATTTTATTCATAAAACGCAGTTCTACTCTGCATATCATGCCCCGCATGTATGTAGAGGGAGCTGCGTTTTTTATTTGCGTTCAAGTTATCCTCATTGTAAAATCCGCTTATTTATCTCCGCTATCCCTATGTATCATGGGTTCTGGCCGATATCTCCTCTTAGTTTCATGATCTATCTTTTTATCTTTTTCGTAAAGAAAATGAAATTTCATGGAAAAATCATTGTATTTATATAAATACAGACGTATAATGATACATATTATTCATGAGGGATCATTTTCCTATACGTGGCAGCCGTTTTAGGGCAGCAGCAGTACCTCGAAGTTTATACCTATCACAACGAAGCATACTTTCAAGAGTTAATACGAGAGCAGTGAGGAATGGAGAGAGTGGAAATGAATCTAGAGAAGCATGTACGAGTAGCCATTGTTGGTTCTACTGGCTACGGCGGTGTCGAACTTATCCGGTTGTTATTGAATCATCCGAATGTCACAATCACATCGGTCATTTCAGCATCAAGCGCAGGAGCACCCATTGCAGAAGGCTACCCGCATTTGCATGAAGTGATGTGCGATACGTTGGACGGGGTGGATGTGGAAGAGATGCGAAGGAAGGCAGACGTTGTGTTTACAGCAACTCCTTCCGGTGTGAGCGGACAGTTGGTGCCGAAGCTGCTGGAGGCAGGACTTGCCGTCATCGATTTGTCCGGGGACTTCCGCATCAAGGATGGCGAGCTATATACGACATGGTATAAGCACGCTGCTCCACCGGAAGAGTGGCTAGCGGAAGCCAAGTACGGCTTGTGTGAGTTGTACCCAGAACGTGGATATGCAGAAGGGCGTAAGTTCATTTCCAATCCAGGCTGCTACCCAACGGCAACGCTGCTCGGACTCATTCCAGCACTGCAAGCAGGATGGATTCAACCTGACAGTCTCATTATTGACGCGAAATCCGGCGTTTCCGGAGCTGGTCGAGGCGTAAACTTAGGCGTTCATTATGCGGAGATTAATGAAAACTTCAAGGCCTACAAAGTTAACAAGCATCAGCATATCCCGGAAATCGAGCAGGTTCTTAGCGAGGTTGCACAGCAGCCAGTAACGGTGACGTTCACCACGCACTTGGCGCCGATGACTCGCGGCATTATGTGCACGATGTATGCGACGCTTGCAGGGACATATATCGAAGAGGACTTTATATCCCTCTATCAAGAGTATTATGCAGGACGGAGATTCGTTCGCATTCGTCCACAAGGACAGTGGCCGGCAACGAAGGAAGTGTTCGGATCGAACTTTTGTGATATCGGTTTTGCCGTAGATCGGAGAACAAAGCGGGTAACGATTATTTCCGTTATCGACAATGTCGTCAAGGGCGCGGCAGGCCAAGCGATACAGAATTTGAATCATATGATGGGATGGGGCGAGGCGACGGGGTTGATGCTCACACCAGTGTACCCATAACGTGAACATAAATACGGATAGCATGAAGCTATCCAATGAAAAAGATGTACGACTTTGATAAAGAAGAAGGTTGATAGGGATGCAAACGCAAGCTCTGAGCACAGAGACGCAATTATTTAACATTATCGATGGATCAGTTACAACACCTCATGGATTTCTGGCCAGCGGGCTGTATTGCGGCTTGAAGAAATCCGAACGTAATGATTTGGGAGCTATCGTATGCGATGTGCCTGCTACAGCAGCTGCTGTGTACACAACGAACGTATTCCAAGCGGCGCCGCTTGCCGTAACGCGTGCTAGTTTGAAGGAAGAGGGCAAGCTGCAAGCCATTATTGTGAACAGTGGAAATGCCAATGCCTGCACAGGAAAGCAAGGGGAAGCGGATGCTTACCGTATGCGCAGTGCATTTGCAGAGCAGCTTGGCATTGCACCACATTACGTGGCTGTTGCATCCACAGGCGTCATCGGCGAGCCGCTAAAGATGGATTGCGTGGAAAGAGGGATTGTGGAGCTTCCTGAGAAATTGACAGCACTTGGGGAAGGTGCGGAGCAGTTCTCTCAAGCGATTTTGACAACGGATCTGGTAAAGAAGGAAGCATGTGCGGTCGTCATGGTCGATGGCAAGCAAGTTACGGTTGCGGGGTGTGCCAAGGGATCAGGAATGATTCATCCGAACATGGCTACGATGCTTGGATTCGTAACGACCGATGCATCAATCGGCCAAGAGGCACTGGCAGGCTTGCTTCGTTCCACAACGAACAAGACATTCAATATGATAACGGTGGATGGAGATACGAGCACGAACGATATGCTTATCGCACTGGCGAGCGGCATGGCAGGCAATGAATCTCTCCATGAGCAGCATGAAGCATGGCAAGCGTTCGCAGCAGCATTCCACTATGTGTGTGAACAGCTTGCTAAAGCGATCGCTCGCGATGGAGAAGGAGCGACGAAGCTGATTGAGGTGCGTGTCACTGGAGCTGTATCAGATGAGGCGGCATCTGCGATTGCCAAGTCGATTGTTGGATCAAGTCTTGTGAAATCAGCTGTATTTGGTGCAGATGCGAACTGGGGGCGGGTTATAGCAGCTGTGGGTTATGCGGGGCAGCCGGTTAATCCCGATACGGTGGATATTCATATGGGGCCAATCACTGTGCTTCAGCAGTCAACACCGGTTGCATTTGATGAAGAGGCGGCGCTTGCCTATTTGAAGGGAGATACAGTCATCTTCCACGTTGATTTACATATGGGAGCTGGCGAATCCAAGGCATGGGGTTGTGACTTAACTTATGATTACGTGCGCATCAATGCGGCGTACCGAACATAGAGCGAGGCAAATGGAGGTCGTGATCTGTTGCAGTAACTGGACTGCAGTGACATAGCAACAGCAGCGCTACGAGCAGCGGATTTCTTTTTGCGCACAGTATTGGGATAGGAAATCAGAGAGAGACATCGGAGAGGCTAGATAAGCTGCAAGCAAGTGTAAAGTTTCATTAAGCGGTGTAAAGCAAGAGTGGGAAGGAGCGGCGTCGGAGTATGGCAACGACAGAAACTCAGGGCATAGAGCAGTCATCGGCGGCTACAGCTGTAAAGCTGTTCGTCATGAAGTGCGGAGGAAGCACCTTGGCAGCATTGCCGAATTCGTTCTATGAACAGCTTCATCAGCTTCAGGAGGACGGTATAGTTCCTGTAATCGTCCATGGGGGTGGACCTGCGATATCAGGCATGCTGGATAAGCTCGGCATCAAGTCCGAATTCATCGGCGGGCTTCGTAAGACCGATGAAGCCGTGCTTGACGTCGTCGAAATGATCCTTGCCGGACAGATTAACAAGCAAATCGTACGGCGCCTCACACAAGTAGGGGCTAAGGCGATTGGGCTGTCGGGAACAGATGGTGGACTCATTCAGGCGGAGCCGGTACCTAACGCGGCACAAGTAGGCTTTGTCGGAGATGTGACCCATGTCAATGCATCCTTGCTAGCTGGATTAGTCGACTTGAATCACATGCCAGTCATTGCGCCAGTTGGTCTGGATCGTGCAGGCCAACGCTATAACATCAATGCTGATACTGCAGCAGGTGCTGTAGCGGCTTATCTCGGATCGGAGCAGCTTATTGTGATAACGGATGTACCCGGCATTATGAGGAACGGCCCAGAAGAGAAAGTTGTACTTCCCGTTGTGACGACTGAGGAAGTTGAGGCGATGATCGAGAGTGGCGATATTTACGGAGGGATGATCCCGAAGGTGCAGGCTGCAATGAAATGTCTGGAGGGCGGCGTGCAGGAGGTTGTTATTGCTGACGGATCTGAACCTGATGTGCTGCGCCGATTGATGGCCGGGGAAGCGATCGGAACTCGAATTGTTAGGTCATAGATGACCTATTAAGACATGGAATAAATTGAAGGTTGGATCTTTTAGATGGAAGAATGCAGCAGCTGAGAGGCTGTGAACAGAGTAACAGACTGAACGAAGGGGTGGAGACGATGACGAAGAATATAGATGCTGGGAAGGAAGCTAGCGCTTTGTTCCCAACGTATGCCCGCTATCCAATTGCACTGGTCAAGGGGCAAGGGAGCCGCGTATGGGACAATGAGGGGAAATGCTACTTGGATTTCATGAGCGGCATAGCCGTAACGAACTTGGGACATGTGCCGGAGAGGGTCAAGGCGCGTGTACAAGAACAGCTAAATACGTTATGGCACGCTTCGAATCTCTTCCATATCCCACAGCAGGAGCAAGCGGCGGAACTGCTGACCGCGAATACATGTGCAGATGCTGTATTCTTCTGCAATAGTGGAGCGGAAGCGAACGAGGCAGCTATTAAGCTGGCGCGACGCTATCATACAGCAGTTGCTAAGACAGGGCGGTCGGAAATTATTACGTTTCATCAATCCTTCCATGGCCGCACTTTGGCGACGCTGACAGCAACTGGTCAAGACAAGGTGAAGGATGGATTCGCTCCGCTGCCAGCAGGATTCCGTTATGTACCGTTTAACGATAGTGAAGCGCTGAAAGCTGCGATAACGGACAATACCGCAGCGATTATGCTTGAAATCGTGCAGGCAGAAGGTGGTGTCTTCCCGATCAAGGCATCATTCGCTCAAGAAGTAGCTGCATTGTGCAAGGAGCACGGGCTTCTTCTCATCGTGGATGAAGTACAAACGGGAATGGGGCGTACAGGAGCATTGTTCGCACATGAGCATTACGGCCTTCAGCCTGATGTCTTTACCGTGGCCAAGGGGCTCGGGAGCGGCTTCCCAGTAGGAGCTATGCTAGCGCAGGAATATCTGCGGGCAGCGTTCAGTCCGGGCACACATGGCTCGACCTTCGGCGGCAACCCGCTCGCGATGTCAGCTGTAGTAGGCACATTGGAGACGATGCTGGAAGAGAAGGCTGCGCAGCGGGCGGCGGAGAAGGGGACGACCTTGCTTAACGCGCTGCGGGTGAAGTTGAGCGATGTACCGCTAGTGAAGGATATACGAGGTCTCGGGCTTCTTGTTGGTATCGAGTGCGCGGAACCTGTGGCGGATGTGATTAAGGAGGCACAGCAGGCAGGCTTGCTATTCATTAGCGCTGGTCCGAATGTGATTCGTTTGCTTCCGAATCTGTTCGTAACTGACGAAGAAATCGAAGAGGCTGTGGCAATTATCCACGATGTATTAGTGAAGCGTTCAGAGGTTGTTGCTACGGCATAGATGGCAATCGGAGCGTGTGCACAGATCGGATGGGAAGACAGCGACTATATACGGAGGTGGCCTTGATGGCAACAACAGCATCTACAATTGATTTGCGCGGACGCGATTTTATTGCGCTCGCTGACTATACAATGGAAGAATTGCAATACTTGATCGATCTCGCGATTGAGCTGAAGCGGAAGCAGAAGGCAGGCGAGGTGTATCAGCCGCTGAAGGGGAAGACACTCGGCATGATCTTCGAGAAGTCATCCACCCGCACGCGTGTATCGTTCGAAGTAGGGATGTACCAGCTCGGCGGCCAGGCATTGTTTTTGAGTAAAAATGATCTGCAAATTGGCCGCGGGGAGCCAATATGGGATACTGCCCAGGTGCTGTCTCGCTACGTGGATGGCATTATGATCCGAACGTTTGCCCATCGCACGGTCATAGATTTGGCGCGCGGCGCTACCATACCGGTTATTAATGGATTGACGGATATGAATCATCCATGCCAAGCGCTGGCCGATTTCCAGACGATATATGAGAAAAAAGGAACGCTGCAAGGCTTGAAGCTGGCCTATATCGGGGACGGCAATAATATGGCGAATTCACTGCTGATGGGAGCAAGCAAGCTGGGGATGCATGTCGCTGTCGCATCGCCCGAAGGATATATGCCGGATGAAGGCATTGTGAAGCAAAGCCGCGAGCAGGCGCAGCAGTCAGGATCTCAAGTGCTCATTACGAGTGATCCGAAGGAAGCAATCGCGAACGCCGATGTGGTCTATACAGACGTATGGGCAAGCATGGGGTTCGAGGCGGAGCAGTTGAAGCGTGAGCAAGCATTCCGTAACTTCCAAGTGAATGAAGAATTAGCTCGGTATGCGAAGCCTGATTATATATTCCTGCACTGCTTGCCTGCACATCGTGGTGAAGAAGTCAGTGAAGGTGTTATTGATGGAGGCCACTCTTTTATTTTCGATCAAGCGGAGAATCGTCTGCATGCGCAGAAGGCGATTATGGCTTCCTTGATGGGAGCGTAACCTCTACAGCATCTGAAGCATATTGAACGGGGGAGTCATCGTGGCAAAGAACAAAATTGTGCTGGCCTATTCAGGCGGCTTAGATACATCCGTCATTCTAACATGGCTAAAGGAAACCTATGACGCAGAGATTATTACGTTTACCGCGGACATTGGGCAGAAGGAAGAACTAGAGGGCCTTGAAGAAAAGGCAATCGCAACAGGTGCATCCAAAGTCTACATCGACGATTTGCGTGCAGAGTTTGCGCAGGACTTCATCTTCCCAATGTTCCAGGCAGGTGCGCTGTATGAAGGGCAATATCTGCTCGGCACAAGCATTGCGCGTCCGCTCATTGCGAAGCGGATGATTGAGATTGCTCGTATGGAAGGCGCAACGGCGATTGCTCATGGTGCAACTGGCAAAGGGAATGACCAAGTCCGCTTTGAACTGACGGCAGCGGCGCTGGCACCGGACATTCAAGTCATTGCGCCTTGGCGCTCGGAGCAATTCCGCGCTGACTTTCCAGGACGCGCTGAGATGATCGCCTATGCAGAGAAGCATGGTATTCCGGTGCAGGCTTCTGCGGCCAAACCATACTCGATGGATCGCAATCTGCTCCACATTAGCTTCGAGAGCGGCATGCTGGAGGATCCTTGGTTTGACGCAACAGCAGATGCGAATAAAGGCATGTACGTACTGAGTGTCTCTCCAGAGGATGCGCCGAATGAGTCTGAACTCATCGAATTAACATTCGAGCAAGGCAATTGCACTGCGGTTAACGGAGAGGCGCTCTCCCCTCTGCAGGTAATGGAGACACTGAATGAGCTTGGCGGCAAGCACGGCATTGGTCGTGTTGATATGGTAGAGAACCGCTTCGTTGGCATGAAGAGCCGCGGCGTCTATGAGACACCGGGCGGTACGATTCTATTTACGGCACACCGCATCATGGAATCGTTGACGATGGATCGCGAAGTAATGCATATCCGTGACTCGCTTATTCCGAAGTACAGTGCTGCAGTATACAACGGGTTCTGGTTCGCACCGGAGCGGCTTGCGATTCAAGCACTCGTTAACGAAAGCCAGAAGCATGTAACGGGCAGCGTGCGGCTTAAGCTGTACAAGGGCAATGTGATGGGCGCTGGCGTACAAAGTCCGGTGAGTCTATACAATCCAGATATCGCAACGATGGAGGCAGACCCATCTCAGGCATACGATCAAAATGATGCAACAGGCTTTATTCATTTGAACGCCTTGCGTCTTAAAGTCGCTGCCGGCGTGCATGGTACGAAGGTTCATGGGGCTTCCTTGCAAGAAGCGGGCGTGTAACACAGGAAGGGGAGAGCATCGTGAGCAAACTATGGGGCGGTCGGTTTACGAAACAGACGGATCAACTCGTTGAACAATATACAGCTTCGATTACTTTCGATAAAGCAATGGCAGAAGAGGATATACAGGGCAGCCTTGCTCACGTGGCGATGCTGGGGGCTTGCGGTATATTGCCGCAGGGGGATGTAGATCAGATAACGGATGGACTTCATCAGGTCGCGAGTATGATCCGCCGTGGGGAGCTGGATTACTCCGTATCCGATGAGGACATTCACATGAATATTGAAAAAGCGCTCATTGAGCTTGTTGGCCCGGTGGGCGGCAAGCTGCATACTGGACGCAGCCGCAACGACCAAGTGGCGACCGATATGCACTTGTACTTGCGCAAGCGTGTGATCACCTTTGTTGAGCTGCTTGTGCAGCTGCAGGAAGCACTTATTGCGCAGGCGAAGGAGAACGTAGAGGCAATCGTGCCTGGCTATACGCATTTGCAGCGTGCGCAGCCGATTCTATTCGCCCATCACTTGATGGCGTATGTTGCAATGTTCGAGCGCGATATCGAGCGTTTGACGGACAGCTATAAGCGCATTGATATGCTTCCACTTGGAGCGGGTGCGCTCGCGGGGACGACATTTGCGATTGATCGTCACTACACCGCGAAGCAGCTTGGCTTCAACCGCGTATATGAGAACAGTCTTGATGCAGTGAGCGATCGGGATTTCATCGTGGAATTCCTGTCGAACGCTTCCCTGATTATGATGCACTTATCCCGCTTGTGTGAGGAGCTTGTGCTCTGGTCGAGCACCGAATTTCAATTCGTGGAGCTGGACGATGCGTTCTGCACGGGTTCAAGCATTATGCCGCAGAAGAAAAACCCGGATGTGGCGGAACTAGTTCGCGGAAAGACAGGGCGGGTTTACGGCAATCTCATGGGCATGCTGACGGTACTCAAGGCACTGCCGCTAGCCTATAACAAGGATATGCAGGAAGACAAGGAAGGCATGTTCGACACTGTGCATACGCTGGACGGGGCACTGCGCCTATTTGCACCGATGATCGCTACGATGAAGGTGAATCGCAGCCGCATGCGGGAGGCGGTGCGTCAGGACTTCTCCAATGCAACTGACATTGCAGATTTCCTTGTTGGCAAAGGATTGCCATTCCGTCAGGCACATGAAGTTATCGGCAAGACGGTGCTGTACTGTATTGAACAGAACAAATACCTGCTTGATCTGACCCTGGATGAGTTTAAGCAGTTCTCTGAGCTGTTCGATGATCGTATCTATGCTGTCCTTCAACCTGAGCAGGTTGTCAATGCACGCAACGTATACGGCGGAACAGCAACGGTGCAGGTGGAGGCCGCCATTGGGCGGGCAGAACAAGCATTGGCACAGAAGGCGCTCTGGATTGAAGCCAACGTTGGGATCAAATTAGCTTAAGGGTAAGAGTTGACGGTAGGCTGATTTCTGTTGGATTGGATGATCAGCGATAGTATTCAGCATCGCCATGAAAGCATGCAGTTCA
This sequence comes from Paenibacillus sp. NAIST15-1, assembly GCF_001894745.1. Taxonomy (GTDB): domain Bacteria; phylum Bacillota; class Bacilli; order Paenibacillales; family Paenibacillaceae; genus Paenibacillus_B; species Paenibacillus_B suaedae. The sequence continues at coordinate 71,172 of NZ_BBYF01000004.1, read as the reverse complement.
ACTTATCGAAGAGCACTGCGCGTTAATAGTGTCCTGTGAGGCGCTGACGCGCTTGTGCTTTTTTTGCATTTGAAGGGAGGTTTCGCTTCGTAGACTTCACCCCTTCCATTGCCTGAATATGTAAACATGTGTATAATTAACAATGTGCATATGCACGATCAAACTTCAGAAGGAGGAATGCTAATGCCTCAGCCGAAGTACGTCACCGATATCGACAAGGTCACACAGTTGCCCGAGACGGAAAGGAAACGGCTCAAGCAGATTACCGAGAAATTTGTATTCCGCGTCAACGATTATTATTTGAACCTCATTGATTGGGACGACCCCAATGACCCGATTCGGAAGCTTGTTATCCCGAATACCGGGGAACTGAAAGAGTACGGACGATGGGACGCCTCAGACGAGGACACAAACTACGTAGTCCCTGGCTGCCAGCATAAGTATTCATCCACCGCATTATTAATTGTATCGGAAGTATGCGGCGCCTATTGCCGATACTGCTTCCGTAAGCGACTATTCCGCAACGATGTCAAAGAAGCGATGTCCGATGTGAATCCCGGACTCACTTACATTGCCGAACATCCCGAGATCAACAATGTCCTGCTTACCGGTGGAGACAGTCTGATTCTAGCCACCCCGAAGCTGCGCATGATTTTACAACGTCTGCGCGATATCCCTCATGTTAAGATTATTCGATTAGGCTCCAAGCTGCCCGTTTTCAATCCGATGCGGATTTATGAAGATGAGTTATTGCTGGAGACGATTCGTGAATTTTCAACACCTGACCACCGGATTTATGTGATGGCCCATATTAATCATCCACGAGAAATTACAGAAGAAGCGAAGCGCGGATTCCAAGCACTGCACGAAGCTGGAGCTATCGTAGTCAATCAGACGCCGGTATTGCGGGGGATTAATGATGATGCGGATGTACTCGGAGAACTGCTAGATAAGCTGTCATGGGCTGGGGTAACCCCGTATTATTTCTTTATTAACCGGCCGGTTGCTGGCAATAGTGAATTCGTCCTTCCACTAAAGGAAGCGTACCAACTCGTTGAAGCAGCCAAGGCGAAGACCTCAGGTCTTGGTAAGCGGGTCAGGTTATCCATGAGTCATACATCAGGCAAAATTGAAATTCTAGCGATTGAGAACGGAAAGGCTTTTCTAAAGTATCATCAATCAAGAGAGGGCAATTATGGCGCGTTCATGGAGCTTGATTGTCCTGATGAAGCTGCTTGGTTCGATGACTTGCCAGGAAATGAACAGTTTTGGACACCACCACGCAAAAAACGGCATGACATCGTATCTGTCAATCAGCTTACAGATATGCCGCAGCAGCGAACGAAGCGGGATGCGTAATGCAATGTTCTGTACCTCGAAAGGGAGAAACTCCTTTCAATGCTGGGTACGGCGGCGTAGATTGAATGATCTCGCCTTGCATCCGGATCCAACTTCATTCTATAAGAGGACGTGGCGCTTGGCCGATGCCTCACCGCATTTTCTAATTCTGCATAGATGGTGATTGATTTACGTCCATCATTGGTTTTCCGCAATATAGTTTTATGCTTACACGAATAAGAGCCCTCCTTATCAATGGCTGAAGGAGGGCTCTTACTATTGAACCTCAACATATTTCCCCAGTTAGCTAATCGTTGAATACTGGCCCGTTTACACCGTCCTCTAAAATCGGGCTCTGATCCTTTTTCGAAGAAGACTGATCCGATCCGCCTGTATTGACTGCTATAAGTGTCGGCTGTGGTCTGTACGTATCCACGAACATCTTTTTGCGCTCGACCTCTTTGCCGTTAACGAGCTTGATTCGGTACGATTCTACCGTATAGCCCTGTTTCCCCTTCTGGATTGTCTCGTGGCTGCCGATAGGGAGATTTGGATTTTTCACATATTTAATCGTTGGCTCCAGTACCTTCAAGGTTTTGGTCTCCATCCGATAGGATAAGTCCTTATCCATTGTGCCGAAAAATTTAATAATGAGCCGATTGTCCTCAGCAGCAGTTCGAATAATAAGATGCTTGCCGGTTGTGTTTTTGAAGCGGAAATTAATATAGCCCTGAGAGAAGGTGGCATCTAACCCAATTGGTAAGTAAGAGACAGGTAATGAATGATTGCGTCGCTCGACGATTTCCAGACCAGTACGAAGTACTGCATTGTATAAGGTGCTCGATACTTGGCAAATGCCACCGCCAATGCCGGGCACAAGCTTGCCGTTGAAGATGACGGGAGCTTCCTTGAAGCCGTATTTTTTTTCCGTTTCAGCAATGACTTTATCATAGTCGAAAACCTCACCAGGCTTCAGCACCATGTCATGAATGGTCTGGGCAGCTGCGTTTACATTATGGGTGCGGCCGTCACTGGCTTGCACGAAGCTAGTTGAGAACTCAATAATCTTTCTTTCAATCCCCTCCGCTTTCAGCGATGCTATCGTGACTGGTGGGGCTGTTTTTTGTAATGGTACCTGTAGTGCAATGGATTGCCCTTCATTCCACGTGTGTGGGATGGAGGTGCGGATGAGTTGTTCCAGCTGTAATCGGTCGATGCGAAGAACCGTTTTTTCGGCTGTATAGCGTATGTTGTCGTCTTTAGTGATTTCCCGCTGTGCATTTACGGGCTTGCCGAATGTATTTTCCTCCCAGTCTGGCGTCAAGCGCTTCGTCCACACGTCCTTATTCCAGCGGAATTGAAGTGTCCACGATGTCGGGAAATAGTAGCGTGCTTGAATTCGTTCCCAGAGAGAGCCTTCCTTCATCTTGTCGAGTGCGCGTAAAATAGGCTCCGCATCATATGTAACGCCGAGATTAGCAAGTGTAGTTTTGACTGGTTCAACGTTCGTTTCTTCGAAGGAGAATTCGAATGGCGTTTGCTCCAACTGCTCAATTTTTGCTTTTAATTGCTCGCGGAAGGCGTCCATGGATAGAGAGCCGATATTCCAAGTGGACAGATGTACGTTGGGAGGGATTGTCGGCTGTGAAGCATAGCTGTGAGCCAAGCCCCATACCGCAGTACCTACCAACAAGAGCGAGGCAACGGTTATAAATAGTGCATGGATTTTTTTCACTGCAATAGCCTCCTGCTTATGAAAAAATGAAGAAGAGCGTCCTTGCTTGAAGCAAGCCTAAGGACGAGAAGATTGGATTTATTCATTTTCATACTATATGCGACTTGCATAGCAAACTTGACTCTATGAGTGTAGAGAACACGGGAACAATTGCGTTAGCTTGTCGGAGGGGAGAACTACAGCAAGGGCCGGACTGCTTCCGACGGCGTTAGCTGCTATAGAAGGCTGAATGATAGCTGAATGTGGTGCAATGCGTAAAAAGATGTTGAAATTTCCTTTCTTTTAAAGGAATTAGAGCACTTATGTCGAATGTATATAAGCTGATCTTTTAAACTTAGGGTGTGATCATTTGATAGAAATGCAAGATGTATGGAAAACGTATCAAGACGGCTCTCACGCATTGCGCGGCATATCCGTCCAAATTGATAAGGACGAATTCGTCTATTTGGTTGGACCGTCGGGAGCGGGAAAATCGACATTCATGAAATTGATCTATAGAGAAGAAGTGCCTACGAAGGGGCAAATTTTCGTAAGTGGATTCAATATCGGCAAGCTGAAGCAGCGCAAGATTCCGTTCGTTCGGCGCAATATCGGTGTCGTGTTCCAGGACTTTCGGCTTTTGCCGAAGCTGACTGCTTATGAGAATGTTGCCTTCGCGATGGAAGTTATCGAAGCGCCGAAGAAGGTCATTAAGCGCCGTGTGCCTGAGGTGCTGGAACTGGTTGGATTAAAGCATAAGATGAGCAGTCTGCCGGCACAACTGTCTGGGGGAGAACAGCAGCGAATCGCGATTGCAAGGGCAATCGTGAATAATCCATCAGTGATTGTTGCTGACGAGCCAACGGGGAACCTCGATCCAGAGACATCATGGGGAATTATGAAGCTGCTTGAGGAAATTAATTTCCGCGGCACGACGATTGTCATGGCTACTCATAACAAGGATATCGTCAACTCGATGCGCAAGCGGGTTATTGCGATCGAGCAGGGACTTATTGTTCGTGACGAGGCACGGGGGGAATACGGCTATGATTTTTAATTCACTTTCCCGCCATGTCAGAGAAGGAAGCAAGAGTATTTTCCGCAATGGATGGATGTCTTTCGCATCGATTAGTACGATAGTGATCTCGTTGTTTATATTAGGTGTGTTCATGTTATTGTCGTTGAATGTAAACGAGATGACGAAGCAAATTGATAACAAGGTTCAAATTCGAGTCTATTTGAAGCTTGATGCAACACAAGAGCAGAAGGAACTAGTCGCTACAGATATTGGCAATATGTCAGAGGTAAGCAAGGTTATCCCGATCTCCAAGGAAGAGGGCATGAAGCTGCTGGAGAAGAACTTGGGTGAAGATGGCAAGGAACTGCTTAACGGGTATACGAAGGATACCAATCCGCTTCCGGATTCCTTCACGGTTGAAGTATACGATCCAGCAACGATTGGCATAGTCGCGAAGAAGATTAGTGCCATTAATGATACGAATAGCGCGAAGCCGCTGTGGAAGGTCAATTACGGGAAAGGAACGGTCGATACCTTGCTGAAGGTAACGGCAACCGTACGTAACTTCGGCCTTGTTATTGTAGCCGGCCTAGCCGTGACAGCGATGTTCCTTATTTCGAATACGATTAAAGTTACGATTATGGCTCGTCAGCGCGAGCTTAGCATTATGAAGCTTGTTGGGGCAACCAATTCCTTCATCCGAGGACCGTTCTTCGTCGAGGGGGCTCTATTAGGCATTGTAGGGTCACTGATTACCGTTGGACTGCTATTTTACGGATATCAGCAGCTCGTGACAAATTTTGAGCTGGGCTTGCAGATGGTCAAGCTTATTCCACTGCAGGATGCGTGGCTGCTTGTTGGCAGCACTCTAGTGGGACTAGGCATTTTGATTGGTGCGTGGGGAAGTACGATATCCATTCGTAAATTTTTGAAAGTATAGCATCGACGATATGCAGAACGTGAACGACAGGCCCGAATCGGGGAAGATAGGAGGAACCGGATTGAAACGGAGTACTGGATTGAAGAAGTGGATTATGTTAATCGCAAGCTTTGCAATTCTCTTCTCGATGGCGCCGCCTTCAACGGGACAAGCATCTGAGTTGGACAAGGTCAATCAACAGTTGAAGCAGCTTCAGAGCGAGATGCGTCAAGCGGAGAATAAGCAGCAAGAAGCGAAATCCATGAAGGCCGAAGCAACAAAGTTGCTTGGGAAGACGCAGAAGGATATGGACTACCTTCTGTCTGAGATTGATAAGAAAGCTAATGAGATGGCGAATGTCGCTCATCAAATAGATGAAACAGAATTAAATTTGGCTGAGGCAGCAGATGAACTGCAGAAGGTCAACAAACGAATTGATGAACGTGAGGATTTGCTGGATACGCGTGTGCGATTGATGTATACGAACGGCGTCGTGTCCTACATAGATGTATTGTTTAGTGCGACAAGCTTCTCTGATTTCCTGGATCGATTCGATTCATTGCAATCGATCGCTGAACAAGATAAGGAAATATTGGCGGAGCATAAGCGTGACAAGCAGCTTGTTGTCCAGAAGAAGCAGGAGATCGAGACGAACCTGAAGCAAGTAAAATTGCTGTATGCGAAGCTCGATAATGCGAAGAAGGACTTAATGCTGAAGGAAAAAGAAAAAGAAGTCATGATTGCAAGCTATAATAAGCAAATTGACGAGTCAGATGACGCGAGTGAGGAGCAGGACAGACTGCTCGTTGAGTTTGCGAAGAAGCGTGCCGAGCTGCTCCGTAAGAAGAATGAGCTGATGAAGCCGAAGGAAAAGCCAAAGCCGAAGGCGAAGCCAAGAAGCAATTCGAACTCGTCGAACTCAGTGTACTCGGGCGGCAAATTTGCAGTTCCTCTTCATGATGATTATTATATCTCTTCACGATTCGGTTCGCGCACGGATCCGATTACTGGGAAACAAGGAGCGTTCCATAGCGGTCTCGATATGGCCACTCCGGGAGGTACAGATATCTATGCTGCTGAATCAGGTACAGTTCTGATTGCAGAATGGTGGTCTGGATACGGCAACTGTGTCGTCATCGATCATGGAAATGGCGTTTGGTCCCTGTATGGACATATCCGCAACGGTGGAATTAAAGTATCGAAGGGTGACCAAGTTTCACGTGGCGACAAGATTGCAGAGGTAGGAGCAACAGGCCGTGCAACAGGCAACCACCTCCACTTTGAGGTTCGCGTGGATGGAGAACGCGTTGATCCAGAACCATATTTGAAATAAAAATGGCAGTTTCGACATATACTAAGATGAATGTTGACTGAGTAAGCGTAGGGAACATAGGGAAGACAAAGGCGGTGATTCGATGTCATTCAAAGGGCGAACCGTCGCTCTGCTCGTCGGAGCGGCTATGCTGACAGGCAGTGCCTTAACGTTTACAGTAATGGACTTGCCGATATTTGCGAGTGGTGGACAAGCTGCATCGACAGGCAATGGTTTATCAGCGAGCGAGATGCAGAAGCTGAACTCGGCGTTAGGCATTATCGAGAATAAATACGTTACCGCCGTTGAGCGCAACAAGATTGTAAATGGCGCAGTTCATGGCATGATCGCCGCGCTTAATGATCCTTACTCCTCCTTTATGGAGAAAGAAGAAGCGGAGCAATTCAACCATAGCATTGAAGGTGCTTTTACTGGGATTGGCGCGGAAGTGACGATGGAGAATGGCGAAGTGACGGTAGTATCGCCGATTAAGGGATCTCCTGCTGAGAAGGCTGGCGTCAAGCCGAAGGACGTGCTGATTTCCGTAAATGGCGAGAGTCTGGAGGGCAAAAACCTAAACGAGGCAGTAGCGAAAATCCGCGGCCCGAAGGGTACGAAGGCTAAAATACTTATCAAGCGGGCAGGGCAAACAGTTCCACTTGAGCTCATCGTTGTGCGAGATGAAGTAGACATGGAGACTGTATATCCGAAGATGCTGGATGGAAGCATTGGCTATATTGAGATTCGTCAATTCTCATTGAATACGTTCGATCGTTTCAAGGAAGAGCTTGAGAAGCTGGAGAAGCAGGGAATGAAGGGGCTTGTTATCGATGTGCGTAACAATCCGGGCGGGGTGCTCGATATTGTGCAGAAGATGACAGAGCTGTTCGTTCCAGAAGGCAAGTCCATTGTTCAAGTGGAGGATCGGAACAAAGAGCGCAGCAGCTACTTGTCTAAGGGGACTGCGAAGCTGAAGCCATATCCCGTCACGATGCTGACGAATAAGGGCAGCGCCAGTGCTTCTGAAATTATGGCAAGCGCGTTGAAGGAATCTGCTGGAGCGAAACTCATCGGTGAGCATACATTCGGCAAGGGAACAGTACAGACGAGCTATAATTCTGGAGATGGCGGTCTGATCAAGATTACAATTGCGAAGTGGTTAACGCCGCAAGGCAATTGGATTCATCAGAAGGGCATCGAGCCGGATATTGCGGTTCAGCAGCCTGACTTCTATTATGTCGCTCCTGTTCCGAAGGATAAGATGCTCGCATTTGATATGAATGATGCGAATGTCAAGAATGTTCAGATTATGCTTGATGGACTTGGTTACAAGCCAGGTCGTAAGGATGGCTATTTCTCCAAGGAGACTGAGGCAGCCATTAAGGAGTTCCAGCAAGCATCCAAACTGACCGTCACGGGCAAGGTTGATGCGAAGACGGCAGAACAGCTTGAGCAGGCGATTGTTAAGGCGATGCGGGATCCGAAGAACGATGCACAGCTCCATAAGGCGGTTGATGTACTGAAGAAGGAAATCCGCTAAATGCTGTCGAATATAAAGAAGGTCGTAAGCTTCGGCTTCGGCCTTCTTTTTCTTTTGATTGCATGAATGGGTTTTCGGGTAAATGGATACGTGTGAACGTAAAAGTTCGTCTCCATTAAAGTTATAAAGGGTTATAGAAAGTAGGTATTTGGTTTGAAGGCAAGATGGTTAGTAAGCTTGAAGACAAGGATGGCTGCAGGTGGGCAGCTTAGAGGGAACGTGTTCAGCATAGATAGAGTGCGTAGTCTAATTGGTGATGGAGAGGGGCGAATCATGTGAACCTGCTGTTGGATATCAGTATTCGGGTAGGCGAGGCTGTATTGCAATGGCTTATCTCGCCGTTTTATTGGCTGTCCATTCTACTCATTGCCATGCATTATCGCAGGCAAGTGATCCTGGAGCGAAGACTGTTCGCCGTGAAAATGCACAGCTGGATCACCCATACCTGGCATGCATGGCTTGGTGGCTTGATTTCAGGCATCCTCGTAACGTTCGCTGCAATTGGACTCGGCGTGTCTCTGACACGGGAAGTGATCGTGCTGCTGTGGATCATTGCTCTCGTACTGCTGCTTATCCGTGTTCGATTTCTGTGCCTTGCTTATGCGGCAGGCTTGCTTGCCATTATACAATTTGTACTAAATACATGGGTGACAACATGGAATCCAGATGGCTGGCTAGGGGATGCCGTTGCTTCAGTGCGTGGGATGGACGCTGCTGGGCTGCTGGTGCTTGTCGCACTTCTGCATGCGGCTGAAGCTGTCCTTATTCGCAAGCAGGCAGCGCGTATGGCTGGGCCGATGTTCATGGAGAGCAAGCGTGGACGCGTCGTCGGTGCCTATCGCATGCAGAGCATGTGGCCAGTTCCGCTTCTTCTACTCTTTCCAGCGGGTGAGGGAGCAGCTTTGCCTTGGACGCCGCTGTTCGGTGGAGAACTGTGGCAGCATGGCTGGTCGCTCATTGCATTTCCGATCGTGATTGGCTTCTCCGAGCTGACGTTTACGAAGCTTCCACAGCAGAAAGCAGCGCTAAGCAGTACGCGTTTGTTCGCGTATGCGTCACTGCTGCTTGCGATTTCATTAGCTGCTGCTTGGTGGTCGCCGCTTGTGCCTGTGGCCGCAATTGCAGCCATCGGCATGCATGAGGGCTTAATCTGGTTGAGTCGCAGAGAAGAAGCGGAACATAGTCCGGTGTTCACGCAAGATGCTGGAGGACTCCGCATTTTGGCTGTCCTGCCGAATAGTCCAGCAGCGGAACTTGGTATTATGCAAGGTGAAGTGATTGTGAAGGTGAACGGTGTGAAGGTAAGGACGAAGGCGGAGCTGCATCAGGCACTCCGTATAAATTCCGCGTTCTGTAAGCTGGAAGTGAACAACTTATCAGGTGAGGTTCGTTTCTTGCAGCGGGCTATTTATGCTGGTGAGCACCATCAGCTGGGCGTGTTGCTTGCTCCTGATGATCGGGTCGAATATGTAGCAGTTACACAAGCTCCGTCATTATTTTCATACTTGTTAGTGCCTTGGACACGTTCCAAGCGTGGAGCAAAGCGTAAGCTGCGTGAGCAAGCAGAGAGCGATGTGCAGTCTGCAGACCACATGAGTGAGGCTGCGAAGACGTTGAATGCATCAATGCCTACAGATGTGGATAATCGAGCATAGTAAGGATAATAATTTTCGGGAATCCAATCTACTCAATTGATTTTGGGGATATACAGCAAACTGAGTGGGATTTGTATACAAGAATCGAGATTAAGCATTTAACAAAAAGGGATTAATCAGGTCAGTTTTGCAGCTGCTCTGATTAATCCCTTTGTTTTTGAACTCAAATATATTTAATCTTGTGGATTGTGGATAATAGGATTGGAATATATGATTTTGTCGACAAGTTGTTAACATTCTGTAGATAAGTCCGTGAATAACGTGGATAAGTACTGTTTATCCTGTGAATAACTGTTGGATAACCATACGCTTGAATCAGCTAACGAACGTCTATTGCACCATTTTCCGCAGAACAATGATTTCTACGCGTCGATTTTGTTGACGATGTTGCTCTGTGTCGTTATCCACAAGTGGACGAGTTTCGCCATAGCCGGCAATTTGGAATTGTGCGGCATCGAGCTTGTTATCATCTACGAAGTAACGAAGAACGGATAGGGCTCGTGCAGCGGATAGCTCCCAGTTATCCTTATAGCGGCCGCCCTGGGCGAACGGTAGGTTGTCCGTATGTCCCTCAATGCTGATGGATGTACTCAGCTTCGGAAGTAAGGTAGCAAGCTTCTTCAGTGGAGGGAATGCATTTTCCTTCAATTCTGCACGACTCAAATCGAACAGCAGTCGATCGCTCATTCGAATAGCGATTCCTTTTGGTGTATCAGATACGGTAATTTGGCTGCCCAGTTTGTTCTCATCGATATATTGCTGGATGACACCCATGAAGTTTTTCAGCTCTGCCTCTTGCTTGCGGAAGGCCAGATCCTTGTTCGTAATTGTACCTATTGCCACGGCTTTTTCTTCCTTGTCCTTGCCGTCGGCTCCGTCTTGCTTGGTTTGTTTGTCTCCTGTTTGTCCTGGCTTTGCATAGGATCCATCCAGAATGGTGGAGCCCTTTAAGGACGTATCCGTATTGCGGAAGGATACCTGCAGTGTTTCAGACAGAGACTCATATTTATCCACATCAATCTTACTCATGGCATACATGACGACGAAGAAGATCATGAGCAGGGTGATGAGATCCGCGTACGTAATGAGCCAGCGCTCGTGATTCTCAGCGCGTGCTCCTGATTTTCTATTTCTGCGTCTCATGAATCATCCCCCGCTTTGCTTCTGGAACCAACTTGAGCGGTTCGAAGGAGTCTTCGGCGAGTAGGAATGAGCCAAGTTTTTTACGAATAATTTGCGGGTTCTCGCCAGCTTGTACCGCTAAAATTCCATATTCGATCATTTCCATGACACGTAATTCTTCCATGCTGCGCGCTTTAATTTTACTCCCAATCGGCAAGTAAATGATATTCGCGGTTGCAACCCCGTATAGGGTGGCTGTGAAGGCAACGGCAATGGATGGTCCAAGCGAAGACGGATCTGACAAATTGCCGAGGACGTGGATTAGACCCATAACGGTTCCGATAATCCCCATTGTCGGCGCATAACCACCAGCTGCTTCAAATATTTTTGCATAGCCTTCATGTTTTTCTTCGATGGCGTCCATCTCCAGCTCCATCATTTGCTTCACGAGCTCGGGATCAGTTCCGTCTACAATCATCATGATGCCATCACGCAAATACCCGTTCTCGTGAGTGTGGGCTTGGTTCTCCAAAGCGAGGACACCTTCTCTGCGAGCGACAGTACTCATGGCGACGATGTCGTCGATTAATTGCTGTGCATTTGTTGATTTGCGGCCGAATGCCATTTTAAGTGCGTTCGGGATACTTCGCAGCCGATTGCCTGGGAAGCTGATGACGACAGCGGCAATCGTTCCGCCGAAGACGATGAGTGCAGCCGTTTTCTCCCATAAGCCACCCATCTGTCCACCTTCCCACAGGAAGCCTCCGATGAGTGCAGCTAAGCCGGCAAGAATGCCAATTACAGTTGTTTTGTCCATAGATAATCCTCTCTCCCGTTCATTGTTTCCCATTTGCATCCAATCGATGAAAAGAGTATAATGGAAAAGGGAACAAACATTCTTATTTTTCATATGTAAAGATGATGTCCGCCTCATGCGGGATCCTTCTTTGCAACGATTTTAGCATCCATACTATCATGGTAACAGACCTGAGCGAACCAATTGTTTCGCCATGCTGTACCTGATATGTTTATCGGGTGGAAATTGGGTAAAGTTTAGGGGAAGAGGGCGCTTGTGGGGCTGTACCAAAGTTTTGAGCCAAGAGTCCTAGAGTGTCCCAGAGCGATCGCTTTTTGCGCGAATAAGCAGGATGAAATGCCTATAAACAGAGAATGAGGCAGGAATTTATTTTCATTACAGTAGTGTTTTGCTGTACGGGTTGGAGTACGGCTGCTTGATGCATTACGAGCTCTGACAGATACAGTTCATCATATAAAATGTACATGATATTAAGTAGAAAGTGGTGAGGTTGTGACGGACTTTGAAAGGGAAGACAGACCTTTTGAGCTAGTATCCGAGTTCTCCCCTCAAGGAGATCAGCCTAAGGCGATTGAACAATTGGTTGAAGGCGTCCATCAAGGGAAACGGTATCAGACGCTGCTCGGAGCGACAGGAACAGGGAAGACCTTTACCATCGCCCAGACGATAGCTCAGTTGAATCGTCCTACGTTAATTATTGCTCACAATAAGACACTCGCTGCACAGCTGTGCAGTGAATTCAAGGAATTCTTCCCGAACAATGCTGTGTCTTATTTCGTCAGCTACTACGATTACTATCAGCCTGAAGCCTATATTCCTTCTTCCGATACGTATATTGAGAAGGATTCCAGTATCAATGAAGAGATCGACAAACTTCGTCACTCTGCTACCAGCTCCTTGTTCGAACGCCGTGATGTGATTATTGTAGCGAGTGTATCGTGCATCTATGGCTTGGGTTCCCCGATGGAGTACGGCAACCTCGTATTGTCGCTTCGGGTGGGGATGGAGAAGCCGCGGAACGCGATTCTTAGTAAGCTAGTTGACATTCAATACCAGCGTAATGATATGAACTTCACACGCGGCACGTTCCGCGTGCGGGGCGATGTTGTTGAAATCTTCCCAGCCTCGAATGGTGAAAACGCAGTTCGGGTGGAGCTTTTCGGTGATGAAATCGAGCGAATTACTGAAATAGATGTGCTGACCGGTGAAATTATTGGTGAACGAGAACATATCGCGATCTTCCCGGCGTCTCACTTCGTAACGCGAGAAGAGACGATGAAGGTGGCCCTCGTCAATATAGAGCGTGAATTGGAAGAAAGGTTAGAAGAATTGCGCAGTATGGGCAAGCTGTTAGAAGCACAGCGTTTGGAGCAGCGTACTCGCTATGATATCGAGATGATGCAGGAGATGGGCTTCTGTTCGGGGATCGAGAACTACTCTGGACCGCTCACATTCCGTGAACGCGGTGCAACACCGTATACATTGCTTGACTATTTCCCAGACGACTTTCTTGTCGTGGTCGATGAGTCTCATGTTACGCTCCCACAGGTACGTGCGATGTACAACGGGGACAGAGCGCGGAAGGAAGTGCTTGTTGAGCATGGATTCCGCTTGCCGTCGGCGATGGATAATCGACCGCTCAAGTTTGAGGAGTTCGAGCAGAAGGTAGGTCAGGCTGTGTTCGTATCAGCGACGCCGGGGCCGTTCGAGCTTGAGCATACTCCGAAGATGGTAGAGCAAATTATTCGTCCGACGGGCCTTCTAGATCCAGTTATTGAAGTACGGCCTACGAAGGGGCAGATTGACGACTTAATTGAAGAAATTCGCATTCGCTTGGATAAGGATGAGCGTGTCCTTGTAACGACGTTAACGAAGAAGATGTCCGAGGATTTAACCGACTACTTGAAGGAAATCGGCATTAAGGTGCGTTATTTGCATTCTGATATTAAAACCTTGGAACGGATGATGCTGCTGCGTGATTTGCGGTTAGGTGTGTACGATGTGCTTGTCGGCATCAACTTGCTGCGTGAAGGGCTCGACTTGCCGGAAGTATCGCTGGTTGCGATTTTGGACGCAGATAAGGAAGGCTTCCTGCGTGCAGAACGCTCCCTCATTCAGACGATTGGGCGTGCGGCGCGGAATGCATCAGGACGTGTCATCATGTACGGGGATAAAATGACGGATTCGATGCATAAGGCCATCACGGAAACAGAACGGCGCCGAAAGATTCAGATGGCGTTCAATGAGGAACATGGCATTACGCCACAGACAATCCGCAAGAAAGTGCGCGATGTGATCGAGGCGACGAAGACAGCGGAGTCGAAGGAAGGGTACGATATCAGCAAGTCTGTCGAGAAGATGTCGAAGAAGGATCGTCAGTCGGTCATTCAGCGATTGGAAGCGGAAATGAAAGATGCCGCGAAGAACCTCCAATTCGAACGAGCAGCCGAGCTGCGTGATGCTTTGTTGGAATTGAAGGCGATGGACTAATATAGAGCAGTAATTTTAGATGCCGTACGTGGTTCGAGTGAACCTGAACGAGCAGGAGGGGTAATCCATTGGCTAGTGAACATATTGTGATTAAAGGGGCGCGTGCCCACAACTTGAAAAATATCGATGTGACGATCCCGCGCGACAAGTTCGTTGTACTTACGGGTCTTAGCGGCTCGGGCAAATCGTCATTAGCCTTCGACACGATTTACGCTGAAGGGCAGCGCCGGTATGTGGAGTCCCTATCCGCTTATGCGCGTCAATTTCTCGGGCAAATGGAGAAGCCGGATGTCGATTCTATCGACGGGCTGTCTCCAGCCATCTCAATCGATCAGAAGACGACAAGCCGCAATCCGCGTTCAACGGTCGGTACGGTTACGGAAATCTACGACTATTTGCGTCTATTGTTCGCACGTGTCGGTCATCCACATTGTCCAGAGCACGGTATAGAGATTACGTCGCAAACCGTGGAACAGATGGTGGATCGTATCATGTCGTACCCAGAGCGTACGAAGCTACAATTGCTAGCCCCAGTCATTTCTGGACGCAAAGGGGAGCATAAGACGGTATTTGCTGATATTCAAAAGCAAGGCTTCGTACGGGTTCGTGTGGATGGAGAATTGCGTGATGTGTCCGAGACGATTGAGCTGGAGAAGAATCGCAAGCACAATATCGAGGTTGTTGTAGACCGAATTGTCGTGAAGGAAGATGTACAATCACGTCTTGCCGATTCGATTGAGACAGCGTTGAAGCTGTCAGACGGCAAGCTGATTGTGGATATTATCGGCGAAGAAGAGCTGGTGTTCAGCTCCAATCTGGCTTGTCCAGAATGCGGCTTCAGTATCGATGAGCTTGCTCCCCGCATGTTCTCCTTCAATAGTCCATTTGGTGCTTGTCCGGAATGTGATGGACTCGGTATGAAGATGATTGTCGATCCTGAACTGCTGGTGCCGGATCGTGAGCGCACGATTGAGGATGGAGCCTTTGAAGCATGGGCAGGCAGCACGTCGAACTACTATCCGCAGTTCTTGGCTGCGGTATGTGAGCATTATGGAATTTCTACGGATGTTCCGGTATCACAGTTGGACAAGGAACAGATGTCCAAATTGATGAATGGTACGGGCGGTGAAAAGGTTCGTTTCCGATATGAGAATGATTTCGGTCATAAGAAGGAAGCCTTTGTGCCGTTTGAAGGTATCGTTCATAATCTGGAGCGTCGCTACCGTGAGACGGCATCAGAGGGCATCCGTGAATATATTGAAGGGTTTATGAGTGCGAAGCCTTGCGGTTCCTGCAAAGGGCATCGTCTTCGCAAGGAAAGCTTGGCGGTTACGGTAGGCAGTGAGAACATGGCCTATGTCACCTCGCTCTCTATCGGAGAAGCGCAGCGTTTCTTTAGCGGCTTAGAGCTATCAGAGAAGGAGCAGTTGATTGCGCATCTCATTCTGAAGGAGATTAATTCGCGTCTCGGCTTCCTCGTGAACGTCGGGCTTGAGTATTTGACTTTGAACCGTGCAGCGGGAACGCTATCTGGCGGAGAGGCGCAGCGCATTCGTTTAGCGACGCAGATTGGTTCTAGCTTGATGGGGGTTCTGTACATTTTGGACGAGCCTAGTATCGGTCTGCATCAGCGAGATAATGATCGCTTAATCCAGACGCTGGAGCATATGCGCAACCTCGGGAATACGCTTATCGTCGTTGAACATGACGAGGATACGATGCTTGCTGCCGATTATATTATCGATATCGGTCCTGGCGCTGGAATTCACGGCGGTATGGTTGTAGCTGAAGGCTCGCCGAAGCAGATCATGAAGGATAAGAACTCACTTACCGGGGCTTATTTGAGCGGTCGCAAGTTTATTCCCGTACCTGAGGAACGCCGTAAGACGGATGGACGCTGGCTGGAGGTTCGCGGTGCGAAGGAGAACAATTTGCGCGGCGTTCATGCGAAGATTCCACTGGGCGTCTTCACCGCAGTTACCGGCGTATCTGGCTCAGGCAAGTCGACACTCGTCAACGAGATCTTGTACAAAACGCTGGCACGAGATTTGAACAAGGCGAAGGTGCGCCCGGGTGAGCACAAGGAAATTCGAGGACTTGAGCATATCGATAAAGTCATTGATATCGATCAATCTCCAATTGGGCGGACGCCACGTTCGAATCCAGCCACCTACACAGGTGTATTCGATGATATCCGTGACCTGTTCTCTTCAACGAACGAAGCGAAGATCCGTGGCTACAAGAAGGGACGCTTCAGCTTCAACGTGAAGGGCGGACGCTGTGAAGCATGTCGGGGAGACGGGATTATTAAGATTGAGATGCACTTCCTGCCTGACGTCTATGTACCTTGTGAGGTATGTAAGGGCAAGCGCTACAATCGTGAGACGCTGGAAGTGAAATACAAAGGGAAAAACATCGCAGATGTGCTGGAAATGACGATCGAGGATGCAGTTGAGTTCTTCCAGAACGTTCCTCGTATCCATCGTAAGATTCAGACATTGCTTGATGTCGGCCTTGGCTACATGAAACTCGGACAGCCTGCGACAACATTGTCTGGCGGTGAGGCGCAGCGCGTGAAGCTGGCAGCTGAGTTGTATCGCCGGAGCACAGGCAAGACGATTTACATTTTGGATGAGCCGACTACAGGTCTCCATGTTGCGGATATTGATCGCTTGCTGCATGTGCTGCATCGACTTGTCGATTCCGGTGAATCGGTGCTCGTTATCGAGCACAATCTGGATGTCATTAAGACAGCAGACTATATTATTGACTTGGGTCCAGAAGGCGGCAGCGGCGGCGGAACAATCGTTGCGCACGGAACGCCGGAGCAAGTCGTAACGGCACCTGCGTCTTATACAGGCAAGTACTTGAAGCCGATCTTGGAGCGCGATGCGGAGCGTACGAAGCAGTTAACGAAGAAGGATCGGGAAGCACAGCAAGTGTAGAATCAGCATCGTTTCATTGATGTACGATACAGGCACGGTACGGCTTATAACAGCTGGCCGTGCCTTTTTGTGCAGTTTGTTTTTTGAACGTGTTATTAAATGTGTTTTGGATGTGTGTCAACTGGAATTGCCATTTAACGATCCCATGTCGAGAAATGTTGAAGCAGTTAAGGAATGCAGCAGGAGACCGAGCTATGTATGCCGAAATGGTAGGGCACGATAATGATCTTGCAGAGGATGGTGCAGATGGTACAGCTTCAAGTAGGTTCTTGCAGCGCAAAGGTGCGCGGTATTTTGTTCGACAAGGATGGAACGCTGTTGCAGTTCATTAGCCTGTGGGGCTGGTGGGCGGAGACGGTAATGAAGGGATTGGAACAGGAGCTGAAGCAAGAGGGCGGCTCTTTGCCGGAAGATCCGGGATATATTTTAGGCGTTCACATCGAGCCAGACAGATCGATACGTTCGCATGATCGGCAAGGGCCGCTGGCGATGGGTTCTCCGACGCAGATGATTTCGATCGCGACTTATTTGCTCTATAAAGAAGGAGTACCATGGAACCGCGCTGTGCAGCGGGTAACAGCGGTGTTTGAACAGGCGAATGAACAATTGCTGGAGCATGCTAATATTATTCCGGTAACAGGCGTTGTGCCTTTTCTGGAACTCTGCCGTCAGCATGGACTTAAGATGGCGGTTGTGACAGCAGATGATAAGGGGCCATCTGAGCAGCATTTGGAGAAGATGGGAATCCGCCATTATTTCGATGCGGTCGTTGGCGATGATTGTGTAGCTCAAGGGAAGCCTTATCCGGACATGGTGGAGCTGGCCTGCCGAGAGATCGGTCTAGAACCACATGAGATAGCTGTGATCGGAGATTCGGTTGGGGATATGGAAATGGGACACGCTGCTGGCTCAAGTCTTCAAATCTTCATTGATGAAGCGAATCAATTTGATACAGCGCCTGAATCCGCAGATGTGATGATTCGTTCTTACGAGGAGATTCAACTGAAGGACGACGAGTAAGAGGCATAAGGCAACTTACATCACATGTTAGGCTGAATCATGTTACGATAAGTAATGTTAGGAGTAATGATAGGCAAGTCATTTTTAGCTAAGGCGATTAATCGTACGAAGGCTGCAGTATAATAATCGCAGAGTATGGTGCATGCTGGACGAAGACAAGTAATAATGCAGAACTTTTCTCAATAAATCATATGCTGTGAAATGAAGAGACCAGCCAGAGCGCTTAGCTAAGGTTGGTCTCTTGTTCATAACAGGGGAGGCTGGTGCGGGGTGGATGTATTCTCTCTCATTAGGCTTAGCCGATAGGAGCAGCTAGAATCTCGGTCAGACGCTGCTGGAACGCGTCTGCACCGACACGGAGGAAGAAATGATGGAATGTCTCATTCGCTTTGCGCTCCTCTTTATAGAAGCGAAGGAGCCGTTCTAGGACGTATGGGACGTCGTCGCCCTTTACACGCCCTTTCAACGTTGTGTTGAAACGGGCATTCGGGCCGAGTATGCCGCCGACTGCGATATCGAAAGCATCGACCATGCCTTGCTCCGTCTTCACGAGAGAGCCTTGTAAGCCGATGTCAGCGACATGCTTCTGACCGCAGGCGTTTGGACAGCCAATGAAGTGAATGCGAATACGTTCATCCAGATCGGTGATATGCTCATCCAAATAGTCAGCTACGCGTCTCGCGCGTTCCTTCGTTTCTACGATCGCTAGGTTGCAGAATTCGTTGCCTGTGCATGATACCGTCCGGCTCATGAATGGCTTAGGATGTGGAGTAATGCGCTGCAGCACGGGTAGAGCAAGAACCTCATCAATGTGATTTTCGGGGATGCCAGTCAGAACAATGTTCTGGGACATCGTTGTCCTCAGTAATCCGTCACCGTATTGTTCAGCTGCTTCAGCCAGCTGACGGAACTCTTGGCTATCCAACCGGCCAATTGGCACGTTGAGTCCAATATAGAAGAGACCGTTCTGTTTCTGCGGGTGTACGCCGTCGAAGTAAGCTGCTTGCCAGCCGACGGTTTTATCTTCGCCACGAGTAGGGAACTTGCCAATCAGCTCTTCTAAGCGATTCTGGAAAGCCTCTATACCCCAAGCCGCAATAAGGAACTTCAGACGGGCATGATGGCGCTTCTCACGGAATCCATTGTCACGGAACAGTGTCGTTACGCCGATGGCGACCTTGAGCACTTCCTCAGGACGTATGAACATATCAAGCTTTTGCGCCAAGTGCGGCTTGGCGGACAATCCACCTCCGACATGGGCGTGGAAGCCAATCACTTCCTGATCATCAATGATTTTGACGGCAGGGGTGAAGGCTAAGTCATTAATTTCAGCATGCGCATTGTTATAGATGTTGGCGGAAATCGACATTTTGTATTTGCGCGGCAAGTTGGAAAAGTCTCGATTCAAGAGGAAAAAATCATTTACTTCATTTACGAGATCAGTTGTATCCATTAATTCATTGGGATCAATGCCAGCAAGCGGATTGCCGACAATCGTTCGCGGGCAGTCGCCGCAAGCCTCATACGAATAGAGTCCAACCTGTTCAAGACGGTTGAAGATATCAGGGAAGTCCTCGACTCTCAGCCAATGGTACTGGATTGCTTGGCGGGTCGTTACGTCTATCAGGCTTCGGCCGTACAACTCAGCGATATCGGCTAGCGTCCGAGCTTGCGCGGCGGACATAATGCCGGAATTGATGCGGATGCGCATCATGAAATGTCCGTCCTTCGGTTTCTGCTCATAGACACCGGCCCACTTGAAACGACCTTTGTCATCTTCGGGGATGGATTCATAGCCTTGCTGTGCATACGTTTCAATAATATCGCGAATGACATCAAGACCGTCCTTCTCCATTTTGACAAACTCAAACTTATTCAGCTTCCCAGGGTCTTGCATCCAAATCGGATCATAAGCCATTGGCAGTCCCTCATTCCCTTTAACTTGTTTATTCCGATATAAATAGTATGTTTTATAAGTGAGGTAATCGTAACATATTTCCAGCAAGGCGACAATGCATGGTGAAGACAAGTGCTATTACAATTTCTGATGAATGCATTCAATATCTCTTATGAATGGCAACAGGAGAATGAAGCCAAGTAAAGTGAAAGGCACAGGTACGGCATGATGTGGCGAAAACATGTCCATCTAATCTCTCACTCAATGACATCTATCATGCAGGATTTCAGTGACAAGGGATAAATCATGAAATATTGGTGACAATCTTGTTAAATATGAAAAATTTGCCTTGATTCTTTTGCTGGGTAAATATAACATAGATGCATATGAGTATAATGCACGTGTAGAGGGAGGTCACACCATGTTTTTGGCCGAAGCAGCACAACAGAGCGAAAGCACCTATCAGCATTTTGATTTATTTATGATTGCGTTTACTTTACTCTTGATCTGGGCAGTTCTACGCCAAGTCAAGCAGCGTCCTCGCAACCTATTTGCGCTCGGCTTCGCCGTTGTGAGCTTGCTTGTCTTTTTATACGCGGATTGGGTAATGGTGCAGGGTTGGTAATCGCCATCAAGCCTTTGAACAATTGATCTTCACATAACACATAAGGCGATACATACATGTCCTACAGACAGACTCCTTGGTGGATATCATCAAGGAGTCTTTTTTTCTTGCATATGATCTAAGGTTAGAGGAGAATGGAAGCATAGAGATTGGAATGCCCTGATTTCATAGGGGGCAAGAGGAGGAGCAACCGGATGGTTGGGCAAGCGAAGAGAACACATACAAACCATGCATCAGAAGTGAAGTTATCTAGAAAGATGGGGAGAAACAGAATTGCGCTATTTATCGTTTCCTTACTGATTGGAGCATCTGTTCTGCCAACTGCGGCAGGTGCTGAGGCGTCATTTCGAGCCGTGAAGGTGAAGGACAAGGTATATGTAGAAGCGGAGGCGCTTGAGCAGGTAGCCGGCGGCAAAGGTACATATGATAGCAAGTCGAATACATATCAGTACAAGCCTAATGATATTCCTACTATTGTGGAAAAGGTAAGCCCATCCGTTGTATCGATTATTGGCCGTCAGATCGATGCGGAAGATGATTCAGACAACTGGCTGTCTCACGGAACGGGAGTCGTTGTGCGCAAGGATGGATGGATTGTTACAAATGCGCATGTCATTTTGGCCTTGCAGAAGCCAGTGGTCGTAACACCGGAAGGGAAATCCTATCCGGTAAGCAAATGGTTCGCTGATGAGGAAAGTGATATTGCCCTGATTAAAATCAATGCACAAAACATGAAGCCTGTCACATTTGTACGTTCGAACCCAACACTTAAGGTGGGCGAAGGGGTCGTTGCACTTGGAACACCGGTATCATTTACACTGCGCAATTCTGCGACTTCCGGGATTATTAGTGGTATTGATCGGGCTGTCGATTCAAGCTACAAGCTGATTCAGACGGACGCAGCTATTAACCCCGGCAATAGCGGAGGGCCACTCGTGAATATGCGCGGTGAAGTGATTGGCATCAATTCGATGAAATTCGCTGCTGTAGGGATCGAGAATATGGGATTTGCGATACCGTCTGACACGGTAAACATGATCGTGCAGCACTTTTTCAAATATAGCAAGGTGAAGCGGGCCTCGATTGGCGTTGAGCTGGAAGAGAGCTGGGCTGCGTATGTGGGGTTGCCGACAGATGTTCCGATCAAGGTTACGAGTGTTGTAAGCGCCCAGGCGAAGAAGGCAGGCATAACGGAAGGCGATGTGCTGTATGCCATTAACGGTAAGCCGGTGAAGACCCTTGTCGATGTGCATGAGGCACTGAAGTCATTTTTGCCAGGGCAGCAAGTAAAGCTGACGATGCAGTCGAAGGGGAATCTTGTTGCGAAGATGGTAGTGCTGAGTGAAGCAGTAAAGCCTGCTGTTAAGGAGAAGTCAGCAGAAGCTGATAAGTAATGTAGAAGTGCATGAAAACTGAAGGGAATATTTCATAGATGAAGAGCGAAGGGGAGAGTGCTTCATATGGGGAACACGATTCGATATCCGTTCTCGAGCCATCATTGGCGGAAGAGTGTAGCGATTATGACAATAGCAGCCGTTGTTTCAGGTACGGCAGCTTGGAACGTGTCTCCGTCTCCGGCTGTGGCAGCAACTGCCGCGGCTGGGCAGCAGGAGATGCTCCGATTGAAAGTGGGCAGTACGAGTGCGACATGGAACGGTGAGAAGTTAGCGATTGTGAAGCCATACGTTCGTCAAGGAACAACGATGGTGCCGCTTAGTATCTTCACGAATGTGTTCGATGCGGCCTTGAAATGGGAACAGGATAATGCAGTGATATTGGAAAGCGATGCTGTCTCCATTCGGATGCGAATCGGCCAGAAGCAGGCGATGCTGAACGGCAAGCTTGTCACACTGGCAGTAGCCCCGGAAATGACTGGCGGTACTGCGATGGTGCCGTTGAAGCAGCTGGCACAAGCTTTTGGTGCAACTTATTCGGTGGATAAGGATAAATCGATTGTATTGCGCTGGAAACAGGCAGGAAATCTTGCAGGTGCTGCTGTAGATGTGAGTGCAAAGGCTGCGCGTGTCGGAGATTCCTACTATCAATGGAATATGGTACTCCCTAAGGGCTGGACGCATGAGAGCTTATCCCCTGAGGAGTTCGCTGTTATGTTTGCAGATCCAACAGAACATGTCTATGTAACAATCAATGCGCTGGATTGGGCATCGAAGCCGCTTGAGCATTGGGCAGATACATTTAAGGGGCAAGCGTCGGAGCAGCAATTAATGGAGTATCTTCAAGCGGAAGAGTTAGACGATGAGTCAGGAATGTATGAAGCGAGCACGGGCAAGGTCGATGGGATTGCCTATGCACAATCTATCTTTATAAATGAAGAGGATATGTACTTAGCGCGTGTGTTCAGCTCCAACGGCAAGCGATATATCGTCCGTATATTTGATGCAAATGCGCAACGACCGAAGCAGATGCTGCAGTACGTTCCGTTCATAAATACGTTCCGTCCGAGCTTTTCCGCTGGTGCTGCAACCAATATCAGCTCGGTGAAGGACGGCTACCGCAATACGGAGTTGTGGGGCAAAGGGCTGACAATGGATTTGCCGGTAGAGTGGGCATCGTCTGATACGTATTTCCAATCATATGGGTCGAAAAATTGGGAACAGTCTGTCAATTACAATATTGCGACTGCTGCACCTGGTTTGACGCTCGACCAGTTTGCAAAAAATCATTTATCTTATTTGAAAAAGACCACCAAGTCTGAGTATTTGCAGGTCGATCCTGAGCAGGACGTAAAACTTGCAGATGGGAAAATGGCAAAATCCATTAAAATAAAAAGCAAAGTCGACGAGAAGAACTGGAAGGTGAGCATGCATTTGCTCGTTGTCGATCAAGGTGTGCAATATTTGATGATCTATCATTGTCCGGATAATTCAGAGGGTATTTCTCTTGGAAACCGCTTGTTTTCCTCGGTGAAGGTTGATGGAAGTGTGAAGAAAGATCTTGAAAGTCCCGAAGACTTCCCGAAAGGGGAAGACTGGTACAAGGACTGGTCTGTCAGCTCACCTCGCAAAGCTCCGAATTATGGATTTACCTTGCAGGTACCGGATTGGTGGACGAGCGGGTTCTATGCTTGGGGAGAAGAGAACTATGATGTTGAATTGGACGAAGGCATGATTGCTTATTATTCACGGCCGGATAGTGATTTCTCCGTGTATGTCGATCAAGTGCGAACAGTAGAAGAGGCGCTTGCAAGATGGGAAGATTACTATAAAGGGGAAGGCGACACTAAGGTTGAGATCGTGAAGCAAGAGAAGACGACGGTTCAAGGCAATAAAGCTTATGCGGTCGAGATGAAAGTATTCAGCGAGGCCGGTCAATTGAGCTTCACCGTGAATTTGCTGTTAATTGCGCGTGAAGGCAAAGTATTCTCACTCGGGTATTCAATGGAGGATACGGCGCGAACACCAGAACTGCTTGACTCTTTCAAGCGTACGATGGAATCCTTTCAATTTACGGAGCAAGTGACGAATAAGAAGTCATGATGCAGACAGCATCCTAGCCAAGCTATGGCGGGATGCTTTTCTTTTTCTTACGTGTGCAGCTGGTTGTCTAGTTGTAGGTGGAAATGTCCTTACGCGACTCTGCTTCGAGCAAGCTTACGTGCAGGTATGCGGCATAGTGAGCAGGAAGTTCTAGCCTATGCTGGAGTTTCGGCGTAAAGATCGCTATACTAATTGAAGCATATTTAAATAAGTAGATAGAGATGACCGCATCATGCGGCAATGGATAAATTAGCTTGGAGGATGAGCATGTCGACAATTAAGCAAGGGATACAGCGTGGAGATATTGAGCTGCTGGCGCCGGCTGGCGATTGGGATTGCATGCGTGCCGCAGTGGCAAATGGCGCGGATGCGATCTTTTTCGGAGTAGAGAAGTTCAATGCACGTGCGCGTGCGAACAATTTCCGGATGGATGATTTGCCAGACATTATGGCGTTTTTGCATAGTTATGGGGTTAAAGGATTTCTGACGTTTAATATATTGGTGTTTGAAAATGAGCTTGAGGATGCAAAGGGGCTTATCGAGGCTTGTATTGATGCGGGTGTAGACGCGGTTATCGTACAGGACTTGGGCTTGGTAAAAATGATTCGTGAAATTTCGCCTGACTTCCCGATTCATGGCTCAACACAAATGACGATTACGTCGCCAGAAGCGGCTGATTTTACGAAGCCGTATGGCATGGAACGTGTTGTGCTTGGCCGTGAGAACAACCTGAAGCAAATTCAAAAGATCGGTGAAAAGGCCAATGTACCGATGGAAGTGTTCGTGCATGGTGCGTTGTGCGTGTCCTACTCTGGACAATGCTTAACGTCCGAAATGTGGGGCGGCCGTTCGGCGAACCGCGGTGAATGCGCGCAGGCTTGTCGATTGCCGTATGACATGATGGTTGACGGGGAGCATCAGCCGATGGGCGATGTGACGTATTTGCTGTCGCCGAAGGATTTGGCGGCGATTGATATTGTGCCGGAGTTGATTGAAGCGGGTGTCACGTCCTTCAAAATTGAAGGCCGCATGAAGCAGCCAGAATATGTGGCGAACGTGGTGAGCAAGTACCGCAAAGCGATTGATGACTATTTCGATGGCAATTGGGCAGGCCCTTCTAAGGAAGAAGTTCGCGAGCTTCAGCAAAGCTTTTCTCGCGGCTTCACGCACGGCTTCTTGAAAGGGACGAACAACAAGCAGCTTGTGGACGGAACGTTCCCGAAGAGCCGCGGTGTATATGTGGGTACGGTGCAGCAGGTGCTGCGTGACGGTGTCGTATGTAAATTGGAAGCACCTCTGAAGCGCGGAGACGGCATTGGCTTTGATGCCGGTGATCCGACGAAGAAGGAAGAAGGCGGACGCATCTACGATTTGCGTCGTCAAGGCGTGAAGCTGGAAGGCGAAGCGGAGGAAGGCTGGATCGTGGACATCGTGCCAGGACGTAATGATGTGGACTTGCGCCGTGTTCATGTTGGGGATCGCATTTGGAAGACGAGCGACCAGGCGCTCGATAAGCGCATGCGTGCCACGTTTGAGACGGACAAGCCATACCGTGTCTTCCCTGTGCATGTACGCGTAGAAGGCCGTGCTGGAGAGCCTCTGCGTACGTGGTGGACGGACGTGCAAAAGGGTACAGTCGTTCAAGTGGATTCGGAGCTTCCGCTTGAGGTTGCACAAAAACGTCCAATGGACGAGGCACTTCTTCACGAGCAGCTCGGACGACTTGGTGGAACGGTATATCAGCTTGAGGCATTGGAAGCGGCGCTGGAAGGCGATGTCATCGTTCCGATGCGCGAATTAAATGCGATTCGTCGCCGTGCTGTAGAGAAGCTTGCAGGCGAGCGTCCGAAGCCGCCGGTATACGTGAAGCACGATATCGCGGCTATGGGAGATGTCGTTAAGGAGCAGACACCAGTGCCATTTGGTGGTGCTCAGTTGACAGCGATGTGCCGCAACTTGGAACAGGTACAGGCTGCCGTGAAGACAGACGTATCGTTGATCTACGCTGACTTTGAATTCATTAAGCAATTCCCGGCTGCTATTGAAGCATGCCGCGCAGCAGGCAAGCCGATTGCATTGGTAACGCCGCGCATTCATATGCCGAACGAGAACGGATACCATCGTAACATCTTGAACTTGAAGCCGGATGCAGTGCTCGTACGCAACACGGGTGCACTGAATTACTACCAGTTGGAGAAGGCGGATTGGGAGAGCAAGATGGTGTCATCCGGGCTGCCTAGCCAAGAGGTTATGGAGCAGGCTGCAAATGATCCGCAGCTGGCCATCTGCCC
This sequence comes from Paenibacillus sp. NAIST15-1, assembly GCF_001894745.1. Taxonomy (GTDB): domain Bacteria; phylum Bacillota; class Bacilli; order Paenibacillales; family Paenibacillaceae; genus Paenibacillus_B; species Paenibacillus_B suaedae. The sequence continues at coordinate 44,972 of NZ_BBYF01000004.1, read as the reverse complement.
GAGCAAGCCAGAAGGCGAAATGTTCCCGCAGCTGATCGGGGACTTCTCCTTGAACGTGGCGAACCATAAGACGGTACAGCTGTTCAAAGAAGCGGGATTGGATCGGATTACGCCTTCGTATGACTTGAACATTCAGCAAATGGTCGATATGCTGCGTCATGCAGATACGTCGATGCTGGAGATTGTTATTCATCAGCATTTGCCGATGTTCCATACCGAGCATTGCGTGTACTGCACGTTCTTGAGCGAAGGAACAGACTACACGAACTGCGGCCGTCCGTGCGAGGAGCATCGTGTATCGCTGCGTGACCGCATTGGCATGTCCCACCCGGTTCGGGTAGACGAAGGGTGCCGCAATACGGTTTACAACGCGATCGAGCAGTCGGGCGCGGAGTATTTGATTAACTTCTTGGAGCTTGGCGTTGGCACTTACCGTGTCGAGTTTTTGGAGGAAACGCCAGAGCAAGTGCAAGAGGTAATCGACCTGTACGGCCGTGCACTTCGCGGTGAAATCAGCGGCACGGAAGTATGGCGCAAGCTGAAGGCAACGAACCAACTCGGCGTAACGCGTGGACAGTTAGTGAAGTAAGTAGTGGTTATTAACTTAATAACGTAAAGTTACAATAATCGACTCGACCCGGATGGAATGTGTAGTGAACTGCATGGAAATCTGGGTTCGAGTCTTTTTGTTAGGGAAGTCCATTTTGAGCTTGTGTCTTTTGCTGATTATGGTTAGATTAAACCCATTACTAGATCAATGTACGTTATCTTGTTGAGTATATTTCTTGAGCGCTTTTCATGTATACTAAAGATAGCATCAGGTATGAACGGATGAAGATGGATGATCGTTAGAGATTGGAGAGACTTGAGATGAAGATTAGAAAGGCAATTATTCCAGCCGCGGGGCTGGGTACGCGCTTTTTGCCTGCAACAAAAGCAATGCCAAAAGAAATGCTGCCGATTGTAGATAAGCCGACGATTCAGTACATTGTAGAAGAGGCAGTAGATTCCGGCATCGAAGATATCATTATTGTTACAGGTAGGGGAAAGCGGGCTATCGAGGATCATTTTGATAATTACTTTGAACTCGAGCATAACCTGTTGGAGAAAGATAAGCTAGCGCTGTTAGAGGAAGTACGGAAATCCTCCGAGATGGCCAACATTCATTATATCCGGCAAAGAGAGCCACGGGGATTAGGACACGCGATATGGTGTGCTCGTAAATTTATCGGAAATGAACCGTTCGCTGTACTGCTTGGAGACGATATCGTACAAGCTGAGGTACCTTGCTTGAAACAAATGATTGACGTATATGATCGTTACGAATCCTCGATTGTGGGCGTACAGCCAGTCCCTTGGGAGCATGTGTCACGTTACGGACTCGTAGCAGGCCCTTCTGTAGAAGAGCGACTCATTCGTGCAGAACAGCTAGTAGAGAAGCCAGACAAAGAGTCGGCTCCATCGAATTGGGCCATCATGGGACGGTATATACTGACTCCGCGTATATTTGAACTGCTTGAACAGCAGGAGGCTGGAGTCAATGGAGAAATACAGCTCACGGATGCGATTGCACAGCTAAGCGCAGAACAAAGTGTGTTAGCTTATCATTTCGATGGTCAACGGCATGACGTTGGTGAGAAACTCGGCTTTATTGAAACGACTCTGCATTACGCACTGCAGCGTCCAGAGCTGCGGGGAGACTTGTTGGAATATATGAAGCGAATGATTGTTGTGTATGAAAAAGAATAATTGACACATACAAAAAACGGCCCTTTTTACGGGGCCGTTTTTTAAGATGTATTATTTCTCTACTCACCTTTAAATTTAAGTTCAGCGATCTGATCAATTTGATTCTTCTCATCAGGGTTTAAAGCGATTAACTTGTCATACCAAGCTTGATCGATTTGTCCCTGCTGAATGGATGCTGCTACATACCAGCGAGCTAAATCTTTACTATTAGGATCTGTTAAATCCTCTTGAAGATATGGTTTCATCGCTTCTGCAGCTTGCCCAGGTTCGCCCTTCATAAAGTAAGCACGTCCTGCATTCATTGCCATTTGAGTTTTCATATAGAATTCCTTGTTCGGAGTAATCTCTTTTGGCAAAGCTTTTAAGCGTTCAACATTTGCCTTTACATGCTCATATGCGGCAATAACTTCATCAAGATATTTATCTTTTTTATCTGGCGCAGTTGAAACAGCCTTATAACCTTCCCGTACAGTATACTCCATATACTCATTGTACCAGTTCATATCCCAAGGGAACTTGGACGCATTATCGGAATAGACAGTATATATCTGCTCATCCATACCTTTAATCTTATAACCATCAATTAATTGTTGCAATAACGGTTGTTTATGGTACGGATTTGCTGGAATAGCCTTATTCAATACTCGTATAGCTTCATCAAAGAATTGGTCGTTCTTTTGCTGTTTGTAAACTTCGAAGAACAAGTGAGCTTCAAAAGCAGCATACTCAGGATGGGTAGGACGTAAATCCATTGCCTTTTTTAAGTGAACCATGGTTTTATTAAAGTCTTGAGTTTCTCTTACTGTTTGTACAGCATTGGAATATGCACTTGAAGCTTGTACGAATAGAAGAGAAGTAATGAATAATCCTATCCCAACAACTCCGAGTATACTCGCAAATGTAATACGAAGTGAAGTTGGTTTGAACATCTTAATCGGTTTTGCATCAATAGATGCAGCCATTCCTCCAAGAGAGATGAAGACAAGTATACCGATAAAGACATAACTCATATTAAAGTCCATTAAACTGTGAATCAAAATACTTGTTGCAATAATGAAATACAAGAAGTGAGAATCACGTTTATTTTCATCAGATTTAATATAAGTACGAATATAGTTCCAATAAGTATAGATAAGAAAAACAAATAAAATCAGTATACCGACAATACCTGTTTCAACCAAGTACTGCATGAAATAGCTGTGTGCTTGGCGAGAAGTATAGGAGTAATCTTGGTACTTTTCAAATAGTCCGTACCAAGCTCCACCGCCAGCGCCAAGCAGTGGATAGTCTGCGAGAACCTTGATGGAATCCTTATAGAAGGTTATCCTTTCCAATACGCTGTGCTGTTTCAAGTTGATTGTTTCTAATCGAGTTGAGATGTTTTCAGGCAGCATATTTTTTGCATCAGTGCCAATTAATATAAACAATAGTGTTCCAGCAAGCAAGGCCCCGCCAACAGGAATGAGCAACGTACCCCACTTTTTCTTAGACAATCCTGAAGTAAGATTTTCTAGCCAAGGTGCAACCCAACGTTCCAGTACATAGGAAACCGCAGCTGAAAGAGCAGACCCAAGAATAACGTATGCCCATCCTTTGAATGATGCAGAAGATGAAAACTCATTTTGAACTGTTAATCCAATCTCTGTAACAGGATTAAGAATCAGTAAAGTGATAATTCCGCTTACAGCCAAGTGTAGAATCCATGTCAATTGACGATATGGCTTTAGAAAAACTAGAACGACTATGAAAGCTACTGGTAATAGGAGTAAACCACCACGTGACAAAGTCAGGAACATAGATAGAAGTATTGGAACCAGCATAAATGCATGTCCAGAATTTTCCCACCATGTACGTGATTTTCCTACAAAGAACAATGCTGCTAGAAGAAATGCCATTAAAAATCCGGCATATGTATTCGCATATTGGAAGATGGAGGCTAATCGTGCGCCGTTAGAGTCAAGCATAACAGCATTGAAGTATGCACCAGAATCAGTTAAAGGCACACCAAGCCACTTCACAAGTAATGTAACAGTTGGGCCATTACCTAGCCAATGGAATAGTCCGAAGAATACAATAATGTAAGAAATTATCATCAAAGATAGATTTAATATTCGATTAAGGGCACCATCTTGCGCTATAATAGATGAAGCAACAAAAAATATACCGTATACGAACATTATAAGCAGCATATTAACTGCTAAATACTGCGAAACTGCGTTAATCATCGATAACGCGTAAGTTGCTGGCAACATAAACACTAAAATAGACAAAGTATCTTTATGACTAGTCCATTTCAGTTGTTTCCAAGATATCGCAATAGCAAAGATGGCTATTAAAGCCGAAATTAGTGCCGTTACATATATTGGATGCTCATACTCTACGATTTGTGCATTAAATAATGCAACTCTAAACGAGGACCAAAGTAAAAATAAAATGACGACTCCAAGCAGCAACCAAGGCGCTTTGGAGCCTTCGTTGTTTTTCTTGGCTTTAGAGCCAGTATATCCATAAGTCGACAATTTTTACGCTCCTTTACTCACAAATTATAAACTTAATTTTAGCATAAAACATGAATGACGCGGTAATATTCATTTTTAATAAGGGTTGATTCTTGATTTTATGCGATTGAAACACATTCTTCCATTAAACAAAAATTGAATTTGTAATGGTTTATCATATTACTACTGTATATAATATCGAAGGATAACATTTTAAATCATACGGATCTACATAAATTGCGTTGTTTTTACAACTTGTGGAGGGTTATTAATGTTCGGGAAAGTTTTTGCTGATTCTAAAAAATATAGTTTTCTTATCTCACAGTTAATTGGAAGGGACTTTAAAACAAAATATAGAAGGTCAGTGTTGGGGGTGCTATGGAGCCTATTAAATCCACTATTAATTATGGTAGTGCAATATATGGTGTTTTCCACGTTATTTCGGTTTGATGTCCCTAACTATGCCGTGTATTTGCTTAGTGGGATAGTAATGTTTAACTTTATGTCTGAGGCAACATTACAATCTATGACTTGCATTGTACAAAATGCTTCTCTTATTAATAAAGTTTATGTGCCTAAATATATATACCCATTTTCTCGTGTTTTGTCGAGCGGTGTGAACTTTCTATTTTCGTTGTTAGCACTATACACTGTTATTGTTGTCACTGGTATGCGAATTACGTATCATCACGTAGCATTAGTTTATGGAATAGGTTGTATGTTCATTTTTATTTGTGGACTATCATTCTTGTTGGCAGCAATGATGGTTTTCTTCCGTGACACTCAGTTTTTGTACAGTATCGTTCTAACAATTTGGACCTATATGACGCCAATTTTCTATCCAGAAAGTATTTTGCCTAGTTCGATAATGTCCATCATCAAGTTTAATCCCATGTATCATTTTATAAGATTTATACGGGTAATTATATTAAATAATGGTTTCCCTGATCCGAAGGCATGGTTATTATGTGCCGTGTTTGCAGTTGGATCGCTCCTAATTGGCATATTTGTATTCAATCGAAGTCAAAATAAATTTATTCTTCATCTGTAAGAGAGGGATCAGCTTGATTAAAGTAGACAATGTAACTATGAAATTCCGGATGGCAAACGATCATGTTACAAGCCTTAAGGAATTCTTGGTTAAAAAGATAGCGGGAAAACTAGAGTATAAAGACTTCGTAGCTTTGAAGGATGTTTCATTTTCTATAGAAAAGGGCGAAGTTATAGGGATTGTTGGGAACAATGGTGCCGGAAAAAGTACTCTTTTGAAAATTATTTCGGGGATTATATATCCTACTTCCGGCAAGGTAGTTGTTGATGGGAGTATCGCACCAATGCTTGAATTGGGGGCTGGATTTGACGTTGATTTGACCGCAAAAGAGAATGTTTTTCTGAATGGGGCGGTACTTGGGTATTCAAAGGAATATTTGCTAGAACGTTATGAAGATATCGTAGAGTTTTCGGAATTACATGAATTTATGGATACCCCTATTCGGAACTTTTCTTCGGGTATGATTATGCGGCTTGCATTTTCAATTGCAACACTTGTTAACCCCGATATTCTAATAGTTGACGAAATTCTCTCTGTTGGAGATGCAAATTTCCAGAAAAAAAGTGCAAAAAGAATGCGGGAACTAATGAGTGGAGGAACGACCGTAATCTTGGTCTCTCATAGTATTGAGCAGATTAGAGAAATGTGCTCCAAGGTCGTTTGGTTGGATAAGGGTATCGTACGCATGGTTGGCAATACGCGTGATGTTTGCAATGCATATATTAAACATACCAAGCAAGGACTTTTAGCAGAATATAAGAATGAAGTTTCAGAAAATGAAATGCTTGAATGGAAAAAGACACTGTACACGCCAACGACTATAGAGAAACTAGGCGAAGAATACTTTATAGTGGATTGTTGGCACCATCGAGTAATTTATAATAATAATTTAGTTGATCCCATAGAAAAATGGAGTACTCTCTCAGATAATATAGGTGATCCGCATTCGATTGCTAGTGATGGTACTGTTTATTTAATAGAGGATACCGAAAATAATGAAGTAAAAGTGTTTCGAAGAGAGGGTAATAATTTTAGGCTTACGCAAATAATTGAACGTATAGGACAGAGACCTAATAGAATAGTTTATGATTCTAATAAAAAATTATTCTATGGTATTTCAGCGATGTCCCAACAGATATTTGTTTTGAGACATGACGGTGACGAAGTTGTTACGGAAAAAGTTATACGATTGGGATACTTAATGGAGAATTCATATATTCGATCAATAAGTTTGATTGATGAGGAACTTTACTTTGTTTCTGGTCCGGGCAAAATCATTGTTGCAAACTACTTAAATTCATCTTTTGATAAAATTCGTGAATACGATGTCCCTTTTGAGTTGAGAGGGATGAATGATATTACGAAAATTGGTTCGTACTATTATATTACTGTATATCAAGATGGGGCCAACAAGATTGCACCTAGACTAGTAAGGACTCGCGATCTGAAGGGTTTAATCAACTCTAATTATGAAGATGTGTACGATACATTACAAATACAGGGCGTCCCGTATAATTTCTCTCATTTTGATGGAAGAACATTTGTAACGGAAATTGATTCTTGTTCTGTAATTAAATCATTTCGTATAGAAGAGGATGAAATAAAGGATATTCAGATACATTATGATGAAGGAATTCCTACACAATCATCTTTACAAAGAAGACATGGTAATTAATATAGGCAAGCCAGTTTAAATGTGAGACCAAAGGATTGGAGGGTGTTATATGGCGAGATTAAATCTCAAGTATTACAAAAATGAAACCGAATATTCGGACGGAGCTGCGGTTGAAGATGAAATTCTTGAGATTGTTCGAAATAAAGGCGATAACGTTCTCAAAGAGCTTGGGAGTGTTAGTTGGCCAATATTTTATCATCTTTCTCATTTAAGAGAGAATATTCTTAATTGGTATCCGTTTAAGAAGGACTGCACAATATTAGAGGTGGGATCCGGGTGTGGAGCTATTACCGGATTATTATGTAATAGGGCTAAGTATGTTGCATCAATTGAATTGACAGAAAAGCGGGCAACTATTAATTATGAACGTCACAAAGATTGTGACAATTTAGAAATATTCGTAGGGAATCTGAGTAGCATACAAATTGAAAATAAGTTTGATTATATAGTTGTAAATGGTGTTTTAGAATATGCAGGCGGATTTATCTCGGGAGATAGGCCCTACGAAGAGTTCATTAACATGCTCACAGACTATCTAACGGAAGATGGAGTTATACTAATTGCAATCGAAAATAGGTTGGGATTGAAGTATTTCTCTGGTGCAAAAGAGGATCATGTAGGGAAATTATTTGCCGGTTTAAATGGGTACCAAGAAGATGACCATGTTAGGACATTTTCTCAAAGTGAGATAACAAAATTGATTGAGAACTGCAATTTAACGATTGAACAATTCTATTACCCTTATCCTGATTATAAGTTCCCAGAAGTTATTTATACGGAAAAGGGATTTAGCAAAGTTCCTCTTTCGTATGACGTTCATAGTTACGATACTGAGCGATACATGTTCTTTGATGAAATCGAAATGCAAAATCTCCTTGTCAAAGAAGGAGCGGGAGCTCCTTTTTCTAATTCATTTTTAATCGATGTACGCAAGAAAAAACAAATAGTAGAAAAAAATGACGAAGATTTATTATACGTCAAAATAAATTCTAACAGAGATGATGCGTTTAAGATTTGTACAACCATCTATGAGCAAGAGGGGAAATTAAAAGTAAAGAAACAAGCTCTCTCAACCGAATCAATCGGCCATTTAGAACAAATGATTCGTTACTATCAGCAATATAATCATTTGGGTCATAATGCTCGTTTATTACCAACTGAAATGGTGGGGGAGGATCTAGTAAGCGATTTTGTAGTTGCTCCTACAATGGAAACAGTATTGTTGGAGAAGGAGAAGATAGGGGATAAGGGCGGCTTTCTTTCAATTCTAAATGAATTTTATTCCTTATTACACTCATTTGGAGAGGTTGAAGTTAATTCATATACAAAAAAGTTTCATGACATATTTGGGCCGGACAAAGCAGATGGAGACTTAGAGTTCACAGCCTTTAACAATATCGATGTTTTATTTGACAACATATTTTATGAAGAACATGAAATAGTGATATTTGATTATGAATGGTTTGTCGATTGCCCATTGCCGGTCAAATTTATTTTTTGGCGCTCTGTCAAAGAATATTATGCTAGACATAGGTTCTCAGAACCTTTAATTACAGAAAGAGATATTTATCTACTATTCAATATCTCTGACAAGGAAGTAGCAACTTTTTATAAGTGGGAAGGCCATTTTTCTGCTAACTATGTCAAAATGATGGATAAATCTGCGTACCGAAAGAAAATGATTTCCCTGTCAAATATTGACACCATATTCGATCCAAGCTATTGTACGGCGAATTTGTATGTGGATACTGGAAACGGTTTTAATGATCAGGACAAGTGTCAGGTCATTTACGACAGTAAATCAGAAAGGCTAACGCTTGAATTTAATATTCGGCATTTTAGCAATATCTCCGGATTACGCTTTGATCCGGTTGAAGGGTGCCTATGCTTTTGTAAAATTGAACACGCTGAGATTGATGGGAAGCAGTACGAGATGAGAGCATACAATGCTTTCCCTTTTTCTTCTGACGGGGATCTTTTTTTAACAACAGATCCTGTTTATCTCTTTCTAAAAAATGAATATAGCGGAAATACATTAACAATTCATTTTTCAATGCAAATTTTGAAAGAAGATCAAATATATGAGCAGGTGCGAACTGGGATAGAATGTGAATTAGAGTACCGTGAATTGATCAATGAGGAGCATCATCGGGCACTTTCTGAAATCACAAACAGGTATTCAAATCTAAACAAGGAATTTTCCAATCTTGAGAGCAAATTTGACCATATATCTTTGGAAAAAAAGGCATTAGTACTTGAAAAAGATGCTCTAGAATGTGAACGAGTTATACTAATTCGAGAAAGGGGTATTTTGGAAACTGAACGGGATGCTTGTAAAGCGGAAATTTCCCGACTGGAAATTGATAATCGTTCTTTAATGCTGCAAAGGGATGAATTGTCGAATGAATACCACTCTATATTAAATTCTACGAGTTGGAAGTTAACAAAACCTTTGCGATGGACTCTGGATATACTTAAATCCGGAAAAAAACATACATTAAATCAAACTCGCGAATACTATAAACTTTTAAAGAAAACGAAACACAATATTAAAAGCAATGGGTGGAAGAAAACGATAAAGAAGATCTTCGTCAAGGGACGAGCTAGTATTGCTAACGTTAAAGAATCTGGGAGAATAGCTGACATGGTCCAACAAAGTGATATTTGGCAAAAGATTGAGAACTGGATAGATGAAACTCCTCATAGTTTTATTGATATTTTTCATGTACCAATGGGATGGAATACTCCATTATTCCAACGGTTCCAGCACTTATCATTGCAGGCAGGAAATATAGGCGGAATTTCTTTTTATGGGGCACATCCTTTAGTAGATAAGGATATTGAAGTTTGCGAGTTTGTGACCCCTACGCTTTGTGTCGTCAACTTAGATAATTACGAAGTGAAGAGAAGATTGTTTGAAATTCTAGATAGGAAATCAGGGCTTAAAATAATACGCTTACAATCTATTGATTTAGCAACAACCATTGATGAATTGAAGGCCTTTCAAGACAAAGGATATGCAATTCTCTATGAGTATATCGACGAACTGACGCCTCAGATTACTGGAAATATACCTAAGTTTGTTTTTGATAGGCATGAGTATGTTCTGAAAAATGAAAATATATCTATAGTAGCTACTGCTGATAAGTTGTTCGACCAAGTAAAACCATACCGTGAGCGTAATATGGATATGATAACAAACGGAGTAGATTATGACCATTGGGACATCGATCGAAATTCGATCAAATGTCCTGCAGATATCCAGGAGGTTGTGAATGAAGAGAAGATAATTATTGGCTATCACGGAGCTCTGGCGCAATGGATTGATTATAGCTTGCTTAAAAGGTTAGCAGATGATAAAAGATTTATTTTACTGTTAATAGGGTATGAACATGACGACCACTTGCAAGAAAGTGGACTCTTAGAATATGAAAACGTTAAATATATCGGATCAAAACCTTATTCGGATTTGAGTCAATATGCAGCGTTTTATGATATTGCTATTTTACCCTTTATCGTGAATGATATAACGAAATCCGTTTCGCCTGTAAAAATCTTCGAATATATGGCACAGCAAAAACCCATAGTCACCTATGCATTGCCAGAGTGTCTTAAATATAAATCTTGTTTAATTTCTTATACTCAAGATGAATTTATTGATAACATAAATAAGGCAATAGAACTGCGATATAGTGAAGAGTATTGTGCGGTATTAAAACAAGAAGCTCTAGAAAACACATGGAAAGCTATTACAGAGAAATCGATAGACTTGGTCAAAAACAATCATGTTAACCAAATAAGGCAGGGAAATGAATTGGACAGCACTAATAAGACTGTAGAGATATCTTCTGCTACAACACCTCCACAGGAGAAAAGGTATTATCGCACATTAAAAAAGATATTTTGGAAAATCCCTATAATGCCGCCTAAGATGAAAGAAAGATTTTTATTTAAGGTGAAAAAAACGATAAATCCATCACTTTTGTCTTATGTACCTACTGAACAAGAAACTTTGGGTACTGATTTAACTATGGAAGTTCCGGTTGATGTGGCAACGGAGTACAATGTGAATCAAGCTAATTATATAGATCAGATATTAAAAATCCCTGACCAAGGCAAGTCATCTCATGTTCCAATTACAGAATCTCCTTATCGTCGACAAGAAGGAGATAATAAAATTATTGCTTATTACCTTACACAATTTCACCCTGATCCACATAACGAACAATGGTGGGGGAAAGGGGTAACAGAGTGGAATAATGTTTGCCGTGCCGTTCCGCAGTTTGTGGATCACTACCAGCCGCGTCTTCCAGGGGAACTTGGATTTTATGATTTGCGACTTAAAGAAAATATGATGAGGCAAGTCGAATTGGCTAAGATGTATGGGGTTTATGGATTTTCCTTTTATTATTATTGGTTTGATGGAGAACGTTTGCTTGAGAAGCCTATAGAGATGTTCTTGGCTGATAAGAGTCTAGATTTCCCGTTCTCTCTTTGCTGGGCAAATGAAAATTGGACGAAGCGTTTTGATGGGACTAATTCCGATGTTTTAATGGAACAACCTAAAAGCGTTGAAAGCTACAAAAACGTGATTCATGACATGGTACGATTTTTGAGGGATAAACGATACATTACTATAAAAGGAAAAAAACTAATAACAGTATATAGACCTGCTTTAATGCCGGAGCCTAATACGGTATTGCAATATTGGCGTGAATATTGTTTAGAGCAAGGAATTGGTGATTTATATATCGTAGCAGTAAAAGAAAATATGGTCGAACTAGATCTATTAGGCTTAGGCTATGATGCGATATCAGAGTTCCATCCGGGAACTGTTTATACAAATTGCAAGAACATAACAAATGATATCGATTTTATACGCAAGGATTTTTCTGGTGAGGTATTTGACTATAAAGATTTAGTAGAAAATCAAAAGTACTTCAAATACAATTTGCCAAAGCTCTATCGTGCCGTAATGCCAATGTGGGATAATACCGCTCGCAGAAACAATAAAGGTATGATCTTCCAAGGAGCGACACCTGCATTATATAAGCAATGGTTGAAAGATGTGATCATGGAAGGACAGAACAGATCCGACCTTGATGATCAAATGGTGTTTATTAATGCATGGAATGAATGGGGAGAAGGTGCTTATCTGGAGCCTGATAAGAAGTATGGATATGCTTATTTAGAGGCGACTAAAGAGGCAGTAGAGGAATCAAGAGTAAAAGCAAAATCCCTATCTGTATCAGGTAAGGCTTAACAACCACTTTATTATTTATTCTTTCAAAAGAAGCATTATATCTTCGATAAATAAGGGGTAGATAGAAAAATGAAGTGGGTTAAGAGTACATTTTCAATTATAAGTGAGGAATCACAGGCATTTTTACAATATATTAGAGCGAATAGAGCATTATGTGGCATTGTAGTATTCTTTGCTCTTATTGCATATGGATTCCCTTTAACACACTTTACTCTATCAATAGATGAAGAAAAGAGTTTGTTTTCAGAATCGATCAATTCAGTTTGGGTTGGACAGGGACGTTTTGGGATAGCTTTGATCAAAATACTTTTCAATAATACGCTTACGAATTCGGTAACCAGTACGTTTTTGGCTGTAACGGCCCTTAGTTTAAGTGGGATAATTTGGGCGTATGTATTTAAGAGTGCGAGTAATGTAAAAGATAAGCCTGGTTTTGATACACCAGGTCTTATCTTAGCTTTGATATTTGTAACATTCCCATCTTTTGCGGAAAACATTGGTTTTTCAATAATGAGCTTTGAACTTGGGATAGGATGGATATTAACTGCTGTAGCTGTTTTACTTATTTTTAAGTGGGCAGTCATGAAAGAAGGTTATTACCATCTATTTTTTGGATTGTTACTAACCACATTTGCTACTTCTATTTATCAATCGTATTTACCTGTGTTTATATGTGGAGTAATTGTATGTTTACTACTTCATTTGATATCTTTACAGAAACGAAATGAAGTTTTGTCTGTAAAATTGTATGTCAATGTGGTTGTTAAATATATTGTTGTTACTCTGATGAGTCTCGTACTCTATAAAGTGATTGATAGTATATTAGGGATATTTATTCCACAATCCGGATATGTATCGAACTTTATAGCTTGGGGAAAGAGTGATACAAAGGAAATAATTATAGGTTTACTAGCGAATTTCAAAGCTTTGATAACAGGGAAATTGATTTACGGCAGTTGGATAATGCTACCTAGTATGATTGTTGTTTTATGTATATTGCTTCTATATATATATAAGTTAATTGTTAAAAAATCTAGTAATGGTAATATGCTAATTATAACTGTCTCACTAATGGGAATTATTAGCATGCCATTTCTAATGTCGATTATACTGGGATCACCTATGCCTATCAGGGTAAATCTTGTATTGACATTGTTCGTATCATTTGTATGGTATTTGTTATTTGTTACAATTGAAAGAACTGTGTTTCACAAGCTAATTGTTGTATTTATTCTGATCGTAAGTTTTAATCAATCCCAATCGTTATCACAGTTGTTCTACAGTGATTATAATAGGTACCAAGAAGATGTTAAGCTGGCCCATCAGATAGGATATAGAATTATAGAATTAGATGTTGGCGAAGCACCTTCCCAGCCAGTTGTATTTGTAGGAAGTCATGTTCAACAGCAAAGGGAAAATATCGTCAAACAAGAGGTCTTAGGATATTCTTTCTTTGAATGGAATGGGGGAACCCCTATTCGGATGAAGAATTTCATGAGTTCGTTGGGTTATGATTATAATGCTCCTACTGATGAACAAACAAATAGAGGAATTGAGATTGCTAATGAAATGCCAGCATGGCCAAACAGAGGATCGGTCGCATTAGTAGATGACATAATAATTGTGAATTTATCTGAAAACATGGGCAAATACAGTTTAGAGTTGTCTCAGGATGAAAACCATAATTCAAGTTCTCAATTATATAGTTTAAAATTAGACAATCCTAATTACTATTATGACATGGAAGTAAGCAAAGATGTTGATGGCCATTTAATTCTCAATTCCAAGGGCGTTGATCCCCAAATTTCTTTTATGCCTGAAAATAAAATAAACAATAGTTCCTTTGATTATATTTTCTTCGAATTTGAATCTAATATTGAAGGAGAACTACAAGTATTCTTAGCACAGGAAAATGAAAGCTACGGAGAAAAATTTAATGGAATAGTTAAGGTGAAGAAAGGTATAAATAAAGTTTATTGTAAGAGACAAAAATTTATGGATAATGTTGTAGCGGTTAGAATCGATCCACCTAATAACTCTACTGTTAAATTGATTGATGTGCAATTTATTAGGTAGAATTATGAAGGTAGTTGATTTAATGTAAAAATTAAAATTTAAAAATTTCGAACCCCCCTCTTTATGGGCTATAATTCGTAGTGATTATTTGTAAGTTCTTCCTTTTCTTCTTGATAGATTACCAAACAGGCAGAATAAATTGGCGAGGCTTTAAACATAATTTTGGGAGGACAACATGAATAGTAACATGATTCAAACAAGTGAGTTAATTGAAATAGAAGAACTAGGAGATGAAAGAGGTGCACTGGCAGTAATCGAAGGGAATAAATCTATTCCCTTTGATATCAAACGTGTATTTTATATTTACGGTACAGCCCAAGATGTTAGAAGAGGTTTCCATGCTCATTATAAAACAAGACAAGCATTAGTTTGTGTATCAGGGAGCTGTAAAGTGTACTTAGATAATGTAATAAGGAAAACAGATGTTTTACTGGATTCCCAAAAGAAAGTACTTCTGTTGGAACCGAATGACTGGCATGAAATGTATGATTTTTCAGAAGATTGTGTGTTACTTGTTCTGGCTTCACACTTATATGACGCTGAAGATTATATCCGGAACTATGATAAATTTATCGAGGTGTATGGTAGATGAAAAAACATTTCGAACATTCACATGCAATCGTAGAAACCGAATACATAGGAGAAGATACAAGGGTATGGGCTTTTGCTCATATTTTACCAGGTGCGGTTATAGGGTCTAATTGCAATATTAATGACCATACATTTATTGAGAATGACGTAATTCTTGGGGATAATGTCACAGTAAAGTCAGGTGTTTACATTTGGGATGGGGTTAGAATAAAAGACAATGTTTTTATTGGTCCTAACGTGACTTTTACTAATGATTTGAGACCACGTTCCAAACAATATCCCAGTTCATTTTTAAATACAACTCTTGATGAGTGGTCATCTATAGGTGCAAATGCAACAATAGTTGCTGGTATTACAATAGGTAAATATGCAATGGTAGGGGCAGGTTCACTAGTTACCAAAGACATTCCTAATAACACGTTGTGGTATGGCAATCCAGCCAGATTTAAAGGTTATATTTGTAATTGTGGCGATAAATTATCCAATGATTTGGTATGTCCATCTTGTAAAAAACAATACTCTTTAGAAGATGGGAATATCGTGGAAAATAATTAATCTACAGAAAGAGGTGGTCTAATATGATTCCTTTCCTTGATCTAAAAAAAATTAATCTCCGACATGAAGAAGCTATTTTAAATAGTGTACATAAGGTTTTACACTCCGGATGGTATATTCTTGGTGAAGAGGTTAAGGCCTTTGAATCTGAATTTGCTGAATATTGTGGAACAAAGTTTGCTCTTGGAGTAGCGAACGGATTAGATGCCCTAGAACTTATTATCAGGGGATACGATATTGGTCCTGGGGACGAAGTTATCGTACCTTCCAATACTTATATTGCATCTATTTTATCTATATCTGCTAATGGGGCTACGCCCGTATTAGTAGAGCCTGACATACTAACTTATAATATAGACCCAGCAAAAATAGAAGAGAGTATTACTACTAGAACAAAAGCAATTTTGGTTGTACATCTTTATGGTCAAGCTTGTAATATGGAGCCTATTAACAAAATTGCAGAGAAATATAATTTGAAGGTAATTGAAGACTGCGCGCAAGCTCATGGGGCTATTTATGCTGAACGTAAAGTTGGCAATCTAGGTAATGCAGCTGCATTTAGTTTTTATCCTGGTAAAAATCTTGGGGCATTAGGAGATGCAGGAGCAATTACAACAAATGACGAAATTTTGTTTAGAAATCTTCAGGCCTTAAGGAACTATGGATCACATAAGAAGTATGAAAATCTCTTTAAAGGCTACAACAGTAGACTAGATGAATTACAAGCTCCTATCTTAAGTGCAAAATTGAAATGCTTAGATCAAGATAATGAACGCAGAAGAAATATTGCATCATATTATTTAAATAATATTAATAATGAACACATCATTTTGCCATATGTTGAGGAAAATACTGAATCACATGTATGGCATGTATTTGTAGTTAGAATTTCGAGTAGAAGTAATTTTATTGAATATATGACTCAGCAAGGTGTTCAAACTATGATTCACTATCCTATTCCACCTCATAAACAAGAGGCGTACAAGGAATGGAATGATCTATCCTTCCCTATCTCTGAACAGATTCACTCAGAAATTATCAGCCTTCCAATAAGTCCAGTAATGGATATGGAGGATGTTAAAAGAGTTGTGGAGGTTGTGAATGAGTACAAACCGTATTAAATTATCGATTGTTGTACCTATTTACTATAACGAGTTAAATATTCCTCATACTATTCCAAGATTGCAAAAGTTGCAGGATATTATGCCGGAATGTGATTTTGAATTTGTTTTTGTTGATGATGGTTCAAAAGATAATTCATTCCCTTTATTAATGGATGCGAAGAAGCAAGACTCACGAATTAAAGTCATTAAATTAAGCCGAAATTTTGGCTCAATGTCTGCGATACAAGCTGGTCTGAAATATACTACCGGTGATTGCATTGGTATTATAGCGGCCGATTTACAAGATCCACCGGAAATGTTTCGAGAAATGGTGGATCATTGGAAGGAGGGGAAGAAAATTGTTCTTGGAACTAGGGCCGATCGAGAAGAATCTTTTTCTCAGAAGATGTTTTCAAATACCTACTATTATTTGTTAGAAAAATTTGCTTTAAAGGGTTATCCTAAAGGCGGCTTCGATTTTTTGTTAATTGATCGACAGGTAGTACATGAAGTATTAGAGATTCAAGAGAAAAATACGAATGTAATGAGTCTCATTTATTGGTTAGGGCATGATCAAGTACAAATTCCATACGTAAGGCAGGAAAGAAAGTTAGGTAAATCTAGGTGGACCCTGTCTAAGAAAATCAAACTATTTGTTGACTCTTTTGTTAGTTTTTCCTATTCACCTATTCGTTTCATGTCCTTTATTGGCATTTTTACAGCTTTTATGAGTTTTTCCTATGGGGTATTTGTTTCAATAGGTTCTATATTTGGTTTTATAGACCTTGAGGGATGGACTACAATTGTTGCACTGATCACATTTTTGTTAGGAATTATAATGATTATGTTGGGGATTATTGGTGAATATCTTTGGAGGATACTAGATGAGAGCAGGGAACGGCCGTCCTACGTTGTTGACGAAGTATTTGAATAAAGAATTTATCAAATTTATCTTTAGTGGCGGAGTTAATACAGTAGCAACATATTTATTTTATCTACTGCTTCTCATGTTTTTGAACTATTCTTTATCATATACAATTTCATATATTTCAGGAATATTTCTATCTTATTATTTGAATTCTATCTTTGTTTTTGATGAAAAGGTTTCATTTCGTAAGTTTATTAAGTACCCAATTGTTTATTTGACTCAGTATATACTAGGTATAGTTTTGATGTATGGGTTAGTCGAATACTTACATCTATCCGTTCAGATTGTACCTTTGGTTGTTATTATAGTTTCCCTACCTATAACATACTTACTTTCCAAACTCATAATAAAAAGTAAATGAATGGAGGAAATAGAATGAAAGGCATTATATTGGCAGGTGGTACTGGCTCGCGTCTCTACCCATTAACTAAAGTTACTAATAAGCATTTGCTTCCTGTTGGGAAATATCCAATGATATTTCATGCTGTAAATAAACTTAAGCAAGCGGATATTAATGATATTCTGATTGTTACAGGCAAAGAGCATATGGGAGACGTCGTAAATCTTCTTGGTAGTGGTCATGAAATGGGAGTTTGCTTTACTTATAAGGTGCAAGATGAGGCTGGTGGTATTGCCCAGGCTTTAGATTTAGCAGAACAGTTTGTTGGTAATGATCAAATGGTAGTAATACTAGGTGATAATGTATTCGAAGATGATATTTCATCTTACGTAAATAACTTTAGAACTCAGCAAAAAGGCGCCAAAATTCTTCTTCAAGAAGTTCATGATCCGAAAAGATATGGCGTAGCTGAACTGAATGGAGACATTATTGTTTCTATCGAAGAAAAACCTGAAAATCCTAAAAGTAATTTTGCCGTTACAGGTATATACATGTTTGATCATACCGTATTTGATATTGTGAAGACGCTTGAACCATCAGGACGTGGAGAACTTGAGATTACGGATGTTAATAACGCATATATTAATCGTAAAGAGTTGACTTACGACGTGCTGCAAGGTTGGTGGACAGATGCAGGTACACATGCATCTTGGGCGAAAGCTAACGAGTTGGCCAAAGACATCACCTTCACTGAGCAGTTTGGGAAATTAAAGCTATAGAGGTGTCAATATGAATGTGATCGAGACGAAGTTAAAAGATGTCTATATTATTGAACCTGCAGTACATGGAGACCACCGTGGGTTCTTCATGGAAAGCTATAACAGCTTGACTTTTAGAGAGCACAATATAGATTATCAGTTTGTGCAAGATAATCACTCCCTATCTGTTGAAAAGGGTGTTATTCGAGGATTGCATTATCAATTAAATCCTAAAGCACAAACGAAGCTTGTTCGAGTTGTGGCAGGTGAAATTTATGATGTTGTTGTTGATATTCGGCGCAACTCACCAACGTTCGGTCAATGGATTGGTGTGAGTTTGAGTGCAAAGAATAAGCATCAGCTTCTCGTACCGCAAGGTTTTGCGCACGGATTTTGTACAACGGTACCAAACACAGAGGTTCTATACAAAGTGGATGAGTTCTATTCACCTGAACATGATCGAGGGATTTTGTGGAATGATCCAGCTATAGGCATTAAATGGCCAACAGATCAACCCATTTTATCGGATAAGGATATGAAGCATCCATTGTTGTGTGATGCCGACATGAATTTTAAGTAAGGGGGAGCCAGTTTTGAAGCTATTGGTAACAGGCGGTGCCGGCTTTATTGGAAGTAACTTTGTTATTCATATGGTCAATAAGTATCCGGAGTATCAAATTATTAACTTAGATGCTCTGACGTATGCAGGCAATCTGGAAAACCTAAAAGGTGTCGAAAACAAATCAAATTATTCATTCATTAAAGGTGATATTGCTGACGCAAAGAAAGTTGAAGAGATTTTCCAAAAAGGCATTGATATCGTAGTTAACTTCGCGGCAGAGTCACATGTCGATCGCAGTATTTTGGATCCAGGTATTTTTGTGCAAACGAATGTAATGGGGACACAGGTACTCTTAGATGCAGCCCGTAAATACAATGTTCAAAAGTTCATTCAAGTATCAACGGATGAAGTTTACGGGACGCTTGGAGACACTGGAATGTTCTCCGAAACAACGCCGCTTGCCCCGAATAGTCCATATTCGGCAAGTAAGACTGGTGGAGATCTACTTGTTCGTGCATATCATGAAACTTACGGCTTGAATGTGAATATTACACGCTGCTCGAATAATTATGGCCCGTATCATTTTCCGGAAAAGCTAATACCATTAATGATAGCGAATGCTTTGAATGACAAGCAACTTCCGGTATATGGGGATGGCTTGAACGTTCGTGATTGGCTTTATGTAGAAGATCATTGCAGCGCTATTGATTTGGTAATTCATAAGGGTGTCAGTGGTGAGGTGTACAACGTCGGCGGCAATAATGAAAGAACAAATATTCAGATTGTTGAGACGATTTTGGAGGCTCTAAATAAACCAAAATCGTTAATCACTTATGTAACA
This sequence comes from Paenibacillus sp. NAIST15-1, assembly GCF_001894745.1. Lineage (GTDB taxonomy): Bacteria > Bacillota > Bacilli > Paenibacillales > Paenibacillaceae > Paenibacillus_B > Paenibacillus_B suaedae. Next base: position 24,982 of record NZ_BBYF01000004.1, on the reverse strand, counting down.
GATCGACCAGGTCATGACCGTAGATATGCAATAGATGCTACAAAAATCCGTACGGAGTTAGGATGGGAGCCTAAGTATCATTTTGAAACGGGAATAAAAAAGACGATTCAGTGGTACTTAGATAATAAAGAATGGTGGTCGCGCATTCAATCTGGAGTATATCAAGAATACTACAATAAGCAGTACGGCGAACGGCTGTATAAGTAATATGAAAATAATCGTAACCGGTGCATCTGGTCAATTAGGCAAAGATCTCGTAAGCATTCTTATGAAAAGCGGACATGAGGTGCTTGGATATTCGCGTCAGGAACTAGATATTACAAACCAATATCTGTGTGAATCTATTATTTGTAGTCAACGCCCCGACGCCATCATACATTGTGCAGCTTATACAGCAGTAGATATGGCAGAAACAGATGCAGATCAGGCTTATCTTGTTAATGGAGTGGGTAGTCGTAATATTGCCGTAGCTGCTGAAAAAGTGAACGCTAAGGTTTGCTATATTAGTACAGATTATGTCTTTGACGGCAATTCATCAATGGCATATAACGAGTACGATAATACGAATCCCCAATCAATATACGGGAAATCAAAGCGAGCAGGAGAATATCTGGTTCAGACCTTTTCTTCCCGTTATTTTATTGTACGTACTTCATGGGTGTATGGTTGTCACGGAAATAATTTCGTGAAAACGATGATGAAGCTTGGAACGGAGAAATCATCATTAAAAGTTGTAAATGATCAGATTGGCTCGCCCACATATACGGTAGATTTGGCCCATTTCCTTGAGGGATTGATTAAAACGGAGTACTATGGTATTTTCCATGCTTCAAATACTGGTTTTTGTTCATGGTTTGAGTTTGCTCAGGCCATTTTTGAAGAGCTTAAATGGGATATAGAATTAATACCTTGCACTACTAGTGAATTTCCTCGTCCCGCACCTAGACCTAAGTACTCTATGATGGATCATATGGCGATTCGTACTAGTGGACTTAATGATTTACGTCATTGGAAAGAAGCGTTAAGGGAATTTATTATACAAAATAAAAATAATTTTTGATATACATGAAAGGCTGCTGGGATAATATATTCCAACAGTCTTTCCCTTTTATGGGATCCTACAGCGAGGATTGCTGAATTATGATAGGATAAAGAAGGTTGGGGGGCTTATCCAGATAATACAAAAATGACGAGGGTTGCATATGAATAAAGTTCAAATACTGATGTCCACATATAATGGTGAAGAATTTATTGAAGAATTATGTCAAAGTTTGTTCAATCAATCTTATCCCCATATTTCTTTATTTGTCAGGGATGATGGTTCCAATGATGGTACGGTTCGAAAAATTAAAAAGTTAAGTAAAGCAAACCTGAATAAGATACGATACATTGAGGGTGATAATATAGGAGTAATCCAAAGTTTTTTTAACCTACTTCAATGTTCGGATGACAATGCTGCTTTTTATTGTTTTTGTGATCAGGATGATGTGTGGATGTCAGATAAAGTAGATAGAGCAGTTCAACAGCTTGAAAAGTGTGAAAATGCAGCAATGTTTTTTTCATCAACACTGCTCGTTGATAAAGATCTGAATGAACTAAGAGTTTGGCCTGAATCTCCCCAACGTCAACCATCGTTTTATAATGCATTAGTTCAAAACATTGCTGTTGGGGCAACAATTATGATTAATAAAGCAGCCCGGGATATGCTTTTAACAAGATCCGTCAACGTAGAAAATCTTTTAATGCATGATTGGTGGGTTTACACATGTGTTTCTGCATTTGGTGAAGTGATCTACGATCCTAAACCAACAATTTACTATCGTCAGCATGGCAATAATGTTGTTGGAGGAAATGTATCCATAGTTCATAAATGGTGCAAAAAATGGGGTAGTTTCCGCAAAAACTTTGGAAAAAAACTTTTGAAGAGACAGGCTGTTGAATTTTACCGAATATATGGAGAGTTATTGGACAAAGAAAAGCTTGAGCAACTTAAATTATTTATTCAACCTAGAACCACTTTGAGGCTAAGAATGGATTTCCTTCGAAAAACGAAAGTATATCGTCAGTCTTGGATTGAAAATCAGTTATTCAAGTTCCTTATTATTATTGGTTATATTTAAATTATCATATTTGTTTATCCATAAACACCTTTAATCTTTAAAGTGGCCGAAAGGAAATGTTAGTCATGGATTTATCCATCATTATCATCAATTACAATACGAAGCAATTAACCTTAAACTGCTTAAAGTCTGTTTATCACTCCATTACGGACTATGAATATGAGGTTATTCTAATAGATAATGCTTCACGCGATGATTCTATCGAGGCGATTGGAAGCCAGTATCCACAAGTTAAGCTTATTGCTAATTCGGAGAATCTTGGTTTCTCTAAAGCGAACAATCAAGGCATGCTCATTGCTCAAGGAAGGTGTGTCCTCCTCTTAAATTCGGACACAGTGATTGAACCAGATACCCTCGATATAATGATCCGCTTTATGGACGAGCACCCGAAAGTAGGGGCAGCCGGTTGCAAAGTTCTATTGCCGGACGGTTCATTGGATAAAGCATGCCGCAGAGGATTCCCTACTCCATCGGCCACGTTTTACTATGTATCACGATTATCTAAGGTTTTTCCGAAGAATCCGCGGATTAATGCCTATCACCGTGAAGATTTGGATCCCGACGAGGAGTATCCGATTGATTGCTTAATAGGAGCATTTATGATGGTACGACGTGAAGTTATAGATCAAGTGGGAATGTTAGACGAGAATTTCTTTATGTATGGGGAGGATGTCGATTGGTGCTACCGCATTAAGCAAGCCGGATGGGTGAATTATTACTATTCAAGGACGAAAATTGTTCATTATAAACGAGCCAGTAGCCGGAATAAACCGTTTAAAATCACGTATGAATTTCATAGGGCCTTCTTTGTGCTTTATAACAAGCATTTTCGTAAAAATTATCCTTTCTGGGTAAATGGGCTTATGTATGCAGGGATGGGGATAAAAATGGCTGCAGCCCTTCTTCTAAACGCTTTAGCAAAAGGGATGACGGTAATTAAACGGAAAAGGGAAAATATTTAACATTCATGTAACATCCAACTTAACTAGAATATTTATTTCTAGTATAATAAGTATGCTACTACATACTTGGAAAAAGAGGTTTACACAATGATTCGCAAAAATCAAAAGTTTTTGTCGAAGATTTATATGATATTCGACATAATTGCGATTGTGTTGGCGTTTGGTATCGCGTGGGCGTTGAAATTTATGAGTAATTGGCTGGATAATGATACCCCGTTGCCATTCTCTACATATGTCGGTTGGGGGGCAGTCTATGCAGGGGTAGTTCTAGTCGTAGGAGCCATGTCCTCGTTGTATCATTTTCATCGGAAAAAGAGATTCGCCGACCAGTTGGTACGTATCATTCAGACACATGTAATCAGCCTGTTCATTTTGCTGGGATTGTTGTTTTTCTTTAAACAAATCCATATTTCTCGCGAGTTTTTAGCGATATTTGTGACGGTATCTACTCTTGGAACGATATGCTACCGATACTCGGTTAAAGTCATGCTACGTTCGTTGCGGCAAAAGGGATATAATAAACAATTCGTACTAATTCTGGGGGCCGGTACGCTTGGAAAACGGTTTTATGAAAACCTTCGAAGCTATCCGGAACTAGGATATGAAGTCATTGGATTTCTAGATGATCACGTAGAGTGGAATACTTTAGATGCAAAGAAATTTAGACCGATACTAGGTACTTTGGGTGATTTAGAACAAATATTAGGCAGCCGCCTCGTTGATGAAGTCATCCTGGCACTGCCACTGGATGCGCATCATAAGTTTCCGCATATTATAGACCTCTGTGAAAAAGCTGGCGTCCGTACGCTTATCATTCCAGACTTTTTCGACTATTTACCATCGCGTCCGTATTTCGATAACTTTGCAGGCATGCCAATGATCAACGTACGTGATATTCCGCTTGATGTGCTTTCCAACCGGGTATTCAAGCGGGCGTTTGATATCGCTTTTTCACTTTTTGCCATTATTTTAACACTTCCTGTTTTGCTATTTATTGTGATTGGCATAAAGCTGACATCCCCTGGGCCAGTTATTTTTAAACAGGAGCGCGTAGGGCTTAATCGGCGTAACTTTATGATGTATAAATTCCGCTCTATGAAAGTAAGCTCAGATAAAACATCAGATACGGTATGGACTACTGAGAATGATCCTCGGCGTACGAAATTCGGCAGCTTCCTTCGCAAGACGAGTCTGGATGAATTGCCGCAATTTTTTAATGTACTTTTCGGGCATATGAGTATTGTTGGCCCAAGACCGGAACGTCCTTTTTTCGTAGAACAGTTTAAAGAAGAGATTCCGAAGTACATGGTGAAGCATCATGTTCGTCCTGGCATTACAGGCTGGGCACAAAGCAACGGTTTGCGTGGGGATACTTCCATAGAAGAACGAATTCGTTATGATATTTTCTATATTGAAAATTGGTCTTTATTATTTGATATCAGGATTATTTGGAAGACAATTTGGAACGGGTTCGTGAATAAAAATGCTTATTGAAAACTTTATTACAAGTTCTGGACTTAAATTCATACTCAACGTGTATAGATATATCAGTACTCTCCCCACACTGTGAATATATTTCACATTTGGGGAGTTTTTTTTTATGCCTTACTTTCATGAAAAAGATGATGAACAACCTGAAGTAGGAAGAGGCTGGATTATTTCTTTTATAACAGGAGCCATACTCTGGTGTGCCCTTTTGGGGGTCATATATATTCTAATAAAATGAACCATTACTTCATACCTGACGCCACATCATTTCCCGCGTGACATTTCCCTCACCATTTACTACAATAAGAACATACATTCTATTCATATTTGTTTCTCATCCTCATATATGGCACCCATTTCCCTCCACCCCTAGGCTTATTTCTGGTACACTACAATATAGAACATTTAAATCAAGGTCGCTCATCGCACCACTTACATCCATGAGCGGCAGACCTGGAGGAAACGCAACGTGAAGACGCCTTTACAACCGATAGACGACTGGCGGCACGTATTTAAGCTTGACCCGGACAAAGAAATTGGCGATGAGGCGCTGGATCGTGTATGTTTATCTGGAACTGATGCCATAATGGTCGGGGGATCGAGCGGAGTCACTTTCGAGAACACGGTAGACTTGATGTCCCGAATTCGGAGATATGAGCTGCCGACCGTCCTCGAAGTGTCGGAATTGGATGCGGTCGTACCTGGCTTTGATGCTTATATGATACCAATGGTGCTGAACACGAATAACGCCAATTGGCTGATTGGTCAGCATCGTGAAGCGATTCAACAATATGGTTATATGATCCCATGGGATTTGTTAATTCCAGAAGGGTATATTATTTTGAATCCAGATGCGACAGTAGCTAAGATTACAGGAGCAGATACGCAACTGTCTCCAGCAGAAGCGGCTGCATATGCGCAGGCAGGGGACAAGTTGATGCGACTACCTGTCGTGTATGTGGAGTACAGCGGCATGTTTGGTGACATGGAGCTGGTTAAGAAGGTGAAACGCTCTCTGACGCAAGCCCAGTTGTTCTATGGCGGCGGAATTCGTACAGTAGAACAAGCACAAGAGGCGGCTGCCTCAGCAAACACAGTAGTTGTGGGCAATGTCGTGTATGACGACTTGGAGGCTGCCCTCGCGACTGTTCATGCAGTAAAGGAAACAAAGCTTACGCTATAGCTTGTTGATATTGATGATTCAGCCATCGACTGACTACATCTTGAACGAGATCACATAAAGCTTATTTTACACAACTGCAGAAAGGAGACATCGCACATTATGTTTGATTTTTTACGATCAGATTCCAATGTTAACTCAAATTCTAACTCGAACTTTAACTCGAATTCGAACACTTATGGAAGCTATGGGGCATCCATCGACATTCAAGACGCTATCAAGCGCTTGAACCCTGAACAACGACGCGCTGTTGAGACCACGGAAGGGCCATTGCTCATTATGGCGGGAGCGGGATCAGGCAAGACGCGCGTACTCACGCATCGCATTGCATATCTAATCGCTACGAGGAAGGCACCGCCATGGAGTATTCTAGCCATTACGTTTACGAACAAGGCTGCACGTGAGATGCAGGAGCGGGTATCCAAGCTGGTTGGCCCAGATGGAAGAGACATTTGGGTATCCACATTCCACTCCATGTGTGTGCGAATCCTACGCAAAGATATTGAACGTATCGGGTTTACCTCGAACTTCACGATTCTTGACTCAGGGGACCAGTTGTCCGTTATTCGCGGATGCATGAAGGAATTGAACTTAGATACGAAAAAATTCGATCCACGCGCAGTACAAGCTGCAATTAGTACAGCGAAGAACGAATTGCTGACGCCAAGCCGCTTCGAACAGAAGATTGGCGACCACTTTGATGGAATTGTAGCCAAGGTATATACGATGTATCAGAAACGTCTGAAGAGCAACAACTCGCTTGATTTCGATGATCTCATCATGTCGACGATTCAATTGTTCAAGGACGTCCCTGAAGTATTGGATTTCTATCAGAAAAAATTCAAATACATTCACGTCGACGAGTATCAAGATACGAACCGTGCGCAATATATGCTGTGCCGGATGCTGGCTGATCAGCATCAAAACATTTGCGTCGTCGGGGATAGCGATCAGTCGATCTATCGCTGGCGCGGCGCCGACATTACGAACATTCTGAACTTCGAGGGTGACTACCCGAAGGCTACGACGATTATGTTGGAGCAGAACTATCGCTCGACCTCCAATATTCTGAATGCCGCGAATGGAGTCATTAAGCTCAACACTGGCCGCAAGCCGAAGAAGCTGTGGACGGAATCGGGTGAAGGCGAGAAGATTAAGCTCTATCAAGCAGATACAGAGCATGATGAGGGTTACTTCGTTACTTCGGAGATTAAACAGAACCATATGGCGAACAAGCATTACGCCGACCATGCGATATTGTACCGGACGAATGCGCAATCCCGTGTCATCGAGGAGATTCTGATCAAGTCGGATATTCCATACCAGATCGTGGGCGGCGTTAAGTTCTATGATCGCAAAGAGATTAAGGACTTGCTTGCCTATCTGCGTCTCATATCGAATATGGATGATGATATCAGCTTAGAGCGCGTTGTGAATGTGCCAAAAAGAGGCATCGGAGCTACAACAATGAACAAGCTGGCTGAAGCAGCGGCTACTCGTGGTACATCGATGATGAAGGTTATCGCTGACATGGATGCCCTAGATATTTCGCCGAAAACCAAAGGCGCGCTGCGCGAATTTCGTGCGATTATCGACAATTTGAATCATATGGTAGAGTATTTGTCCGTAACGGAATTGACGGAGAAAATGCTCGAACTATCCGAGTACAAGCTGGAGCTGCAGCGCGAGAACACGCTGGAATCGAAGGCACGTCTCGAGAACATCGACGAGTTCTTGTCTGTTACTCAGGAATTCGAGCAACGCAATGAGGACAAGTCCTTGATTTCGTTCCTGACGGATCTTGCGCTGATCGCAGATATTGATTCCATGAACGACGAGGAGGGCAACGAGCAGGAAGATGCCGTTATCCTAATGACGATGCACAGTGCAAAAGGGTTGGAATTCCCAGTCGTCTTCATCATAGGTATGGAGGAAGGGGTATTCCCTCACAGCCGTGCATTCAGCGACAATGAGGAACTGGAAGAAGAACGTCGACTTGCTTACGTAGGGATTACTCGTGCTGAGAAGCAATTATTCCTTACCTGCGCACGCACACGTACTTTGTTTGGTCGAACAAATGCCAATCCTCCTTCACGTTTCCTGCAGGAGATACCGGATGAAGTGAAGGAAGACGCGACGCCAGAGGGCACACGCTATGGAAGGGTAGACCGTTACGGCCGCAATGCTGCTTCTGCTTCGTACGGAGGGCGTGGGTTAGGTTATTCAGGCGGTGGTGGAGCACAAGCACCAGGTACGAAAGGCATTGGAAGCAGCGCTCAAACAGGATGGCGTGCTTCAGGTGGAGCGGGAGCAGGCGCAAGTAGCGGATCAAGTGTGACCGTAACATCAGCAGCGGAAAAAGTGAAGCAGGCGGGAGCCCAAGCCGGAGACTATCAGCCAGGGGACAAAGTATCCCATGCCAAGTGGGGCGTAGGCGTGATCGTGTCGGTAAAAGGAGAGGGCACGGATACGGAGCTGCAAATTGCCTTCCCTGCGCCAGTGGGTGTGAAGCGGTTATTGGCTGCTTTTGCCCCGATTAACAAAGTATAAGTAGAATACCACTACCCAATAGATGATTTGAAATGAGGAAGGAGCCACCTCTTTGACAAATGCGAATGCGCAAACCCGCATGGAACAACTCGTGGCGGAATTACATCGATACAATCACCATTATTATACGCTGGACAATCCTGTCGTTTCGGACAAAGAATACGATAAGCTATACGATGAACTGGTAGCGTTAGAGAAGGAGACGGGCATCGTATTGCCCGACTCTCCTACCCAGCGGGTTGGGGGCGATCTGCTCAAGGGGTTTGAGCCTCATCGCCATCTATCCCGTCTATGGAGCTTGGACAAAGCGCAGGATGAAGAGGATTTGTACGCTTGGAACCAGCGCGTGCTGAAGCTGATCCAGGATTATAACATGAAGCATCCTAACGAAGAGCCTCTGCCGGCTCCATCATATGTCGTGGAGCTAAAGTTTGATGGCTTGACACTTAATTTGACCTATACGGATGGATTGCTAGTACAGGCTTCTACACGTGGTAATGGTGTCATTGGCGAGGGTATTTTGCCACAGGTGAAGACGATCCGTTCCGTGCCTCTGTCTATTCCTTTCAAAGAAGGGACAATCGAAGTTCAAGGCGAAGGTATTATGAACCTGTCCGTGCTTGAGGCTTATAATGAAACGGCAGCAGAGCCGCTCAAAAATGCTCGCAACGCAGCGGCTGGAGCGCTTCGCAACTTGAATCCTCAGGTGACAGCACAACGGAAGCTGAGTGCCTTCTTCTATAACGTGGGCTATGCCGATGGGGTTGCCTTCGATAACCATCAGGAAATGATGCAATTCTTGAAGGACAATCAATTCAAGGTGAACCCGTATGTTACGTACTTCGATACGATTGAGCAGGTTCGTGAGGAACTTCATCAGATTCAGGAACAACGCCCATTCCTTGATTACTTAATTGATGGAGCTGTCGTCAAGCTGACCGATATGCGTACCCGCGAGGTGCTCGGATACACGGATAAGTTCCCGCGTTGGGCGGTAGCCTTCAAGTTCGAGGCGGAAGAAACGACAACCGTGCTGGAATCGGTAAGCTGGGAAGTCGGACGTACCGGCAAGATTACGCCAGTAGCCCGAGTTGAAGCTGTTGAGCTGGCTGGTGTAACGGTACAGAACTGCACACTGAACAACATTGGTGATATCGAACGGAAAAACTTGAAGCATGCGCTTGGCGCACGCGTTTTTATTCGTCGATCGAACGACGTCATTCCAGAGATTCTTGGACGTGTTCCGGATGAGGAAGGCGGCGAAGAAATCGTTTATCCGACGGAATGCCCGTCTTGCGGTTACACGCTTGAGATGCGGGGTGCCCACTTGTTCTGCAATAACAAGCTGAACTGCAAGCCGCAAATCGTAGCACGTCTGGCGCACTTTGCTTCGCGAGATGCGATGGACATTGAAACATTCAGTGTCATGACTGCCGAGCAGTTGCATGATGAATTGAATGTACATGAGCCGTCCGACCTGTTTGCACTTACACTTGATCAATTGGTTGGCTTGAATCGATTCGGAGAGAAAAAGGCGAGCAACTTATTGGCAGCACTTGAGAAGAGTAAAACACGTGATTTGCCGGCCTTCTTGTTCGCGCTCGGAATTCCGAATACGGGCAAAACAACGACAAAGGCATTAGCTGAGCATTTCGGCACGCTGGATAACATCATGCAGGCTTCTGAAGAGGAGCTTGTGGCGATTCAGGATGTCGGGGCGATTGTAGCAGACAGTATCGTAACGTATTTTGCGGATCCAATTAACCGCGCGAGCATCGACCGCATGTTGGAGCTCGGTGTGAAGCCGCAATCGGCCGAGAAGCCGGCTGAGGTAAATACAGATTCGATATTCTATGGCAAAACAGTCGTATTAACAGGCTCCCTGCAATTGCTGACACGCGATGAAGCGACTGCCAAGCTGGAAGCATGTGGTGCGAAAGTAACGGGCAGCGTATCGAAGAAGACCGATCTGGTTATCGCAGGGGAGAAGGCAGGCAGTAAGCTCGCCAAGGCTGAGCAGCTCGGAATCCCTGTCATTACTGATGAAAATGAGCTGATCCGACTGCTGAACGAAGCGCTTGACACAGGAAGTTCCGCAGAGCAATCGATGTAACGTGTAAGAAATGGCCGGAGTATAAGCAAATGAGTAGATATGTCAGAGAATAAACCCGGGAGTGCAATATCAATATCAATTGCATTAAAAACTGCTGTAGTAACAGCATCAGTATCTGTAATAATGACTACATCTCTGACTCTAATTGTGACTACATGATACTTTATCCATGATATGTTCCTAACAATCGACATGTTTTGCATCCGTACAGTTGCTTTCTAACGGCTGATTAAGCAATCGCATCATTGAACAGTAAGAATATGTATGCTACAATTTGCGTATAATAAAAAGAAGACCGCAGCTGCAACTGCGACCTTCTTCCCACAATAACCGCTAGATGAGCGGTTGGCTTTATCGAAGTGAGCAAATCTACAGGAGTAGACCGCATACCTTTGCGAGAGGGCGGTCTACTTTTTCTTTAAGTAGGTGAGCAAAGCAAGAATGAACATCCCGAAAAGGAACATCAGACTTAACGCTTCAAATATACTCACTGGCATCACCTCCTTCATAAGGAGACTAGCCAACCGCCCGTAAGCCATTATTGTGTTAATATGAATATATCACAATTTATTCCAACCAACTAGACTCCTGGTTTTTACTAGGGAATCCTTCCTTTTACATGAAGAACATTATCTCTCAAGCTTCAAAATACGCCAGCTCATGCCCTCAACCTCGACCTGCAGCCCAGCGTTAGAACCTTGAATTCCATTACAGTTAGTTTCACCGCCGACCAGCGCAACGTCCGTCCAACTTCCTTCACAGCCATCGAATGCTGCTACATTCACTGTGCGTTTCTCCTCAGATGCATTCAACACGAACAACCAACGTCCATCCTCATCAGCACGCTCATACGCAATTACTCGGTCACTCTCCAAGGCATGGACAAAGCGGAAGCTTCCTGTACGAAGCGCAGCATTGGCATGACGAAGCGCAATTGCACCTTTATAGAAGCTCAGCAGATCTTGATCCTGCTTTGCTTCATCCCACTCCATGCATTTGCGGCAGCCTGGATCATGTCCGCCATCCAAGCCTACTTCATCACCGTAATAGATGCACGGCGTACCGAGGAAAGTAAGCTGGAACAAGGCAGCCAACTTCATTTTGCGCTTGTCGCCGCCGCACAACGTAAGCAGTCGAGTCGTATCATGGCTGTCGAGCAGGTTGAACATCACTTCGTTCGCCTGTTGCGGATAGCTTGCCAGCTGATGCTGAATTGCTTGCGAGAACTGCAAGCCGTCTACCTTTTCTTCAGCGAAGAAATCATGCATCGCATATGTGAACGGGTAGTTCATAACCGCATCGAACTGATCACCCTGCAGCCACATCATGCCTTCATGGAACATCTCGCCGAGAATATAGGCGTCTGGATTCACAGCCTTCACTGTTTGGCGGAACTCACGCCAGAACTGGTGATCGACCTCGTTGGCCACGTCCAATCTCCAGCCATCAATGCCCACCTCTTCGATCCAGTAGCGTGCAACTTCTAGCAAATACTTCTTCACTTCCGGATTTTCCGTATTCAGCTTCGGCATCATCGGTGTAAATGCGAATGTATCGAATGTTGGAATCCCGTCCACAACCTCTAATGGGAACTGGCGAACATGGAACCAGTCTTTGTAAGCAGAGTGCTCTCCTTTTTCGAGCACATCCCGATAAGGTTCGAACGCATAACCACTATGATTGAATACTGCATCAAGAAGAACGCGAATACCTCGGCTATGGCAGGATTCAACTAACTCTTTCAACTTCTCGTTTGAGCCGAAATGAGGGTCGACCTGCATATAATTTTTCGTGTCATACTTGTGATTCGTAGTCGCCTCAAAGATCGGCGTAAAGTAAATTGCAGTAATGCCCAGCTTCTCCAAATGATCTAAGTGATCAATAACCCCTTGCAAATCCCCGCCGAAGTAATTATCCGGCTTGGGCTCTCCGCCCCATGGCAGCACACCTTCGGGATCATTGCTCTTATCACCGTTCGCAAAGCGCTCAGGGAAGATCTGATAGAATACCGCATCCTTTACCCATGTTGGGGGAGTGAAGATATCTGCTGGATTCAAGAACGGATACTCGAACCAGCGATGGGCAGGAACAGGATCTTCCTCTTGGAATCCGCGCTCAGTCATCCATACATGCTCAGTACCGGACTCCAGCTTAATGGCATAGGCCAAGCGACGGAAAGGAGGGACAACCTCTGCTTGCCAATAGTCGAACAGCTCATCCTGATACAAACATGTCATCGGAACGATATCCGCTCTACCAATACCGCCTTCGCAATCGAACTTGTCCACAAAATAAACGGCAGCACGCTCAACATCATTCTTTTTCGTACGGATACGCACATGGATTGTCTTACGGTCATACGCATAAGCCCAGTTTTGCTTCGGACGGTGATAAATAGCTTCGAGTAACATCTAAAGTCCTCCCTTAACATGGTCGTATTAATCAGAACATCATTAACAATTAACAATATGAATAAAATAAGCGAATAGCTTTTCATAGCTAACCTAGCCGAAACAGAAAGACATCGCCATCGCTAGACGACTGCACTCCATTTCATCAGAAGCCTGTAAACTCCAAATGTCTATGGCACGCTAACACGATCGTACTGTATGGCGGAAGTGTACAAGCTCCATCCTTCAGAGCAGCGCCGTCCACACTAGAGAACACCAATGTCTCCAGTACAGCAGCCGTGTCCGCTGACAACTGTATCTGTTGCTCTTTGCCGGACAAGTTGTGGAGCACAAGACGCGCATCTTCCTTCGTTGCGCGGTAATAGCCGGCTACTTCAGAGATGTTCGTTTTATACGATTGAATGCTGCCTTGCTGCAGCACCTTATCCGAATTGCGATACGCAATCAGCTTTTTGTAATGATTCCACAGTGAACTCGGATCCTTCATCTGCTGCTCTACAGCAGTCACCGTTTTATTTGAAGAAGCGGGCTCCCATGTAGTCATCCCTGCACTTTTCTCATCTGCCGTCCATTTCATTGGCTCACGTAGGCGTTCGTCAGGCTTCAAGCCTAGCATGCCGATTTCTTCACCATAATAAATAAATGGATTGCCTGGCAGTGTCAGCAGTACGGAAGCAGCCATCTTGGCATGATTCACATTGCCTTGAAGCTCGCTCATGACCCGATTCTGATCATGATTTGTCAGGAATGGAGCGTCAACGAACTTGCCGTCTGACTGCTTACTGTAAAACGTATAGATACGGCTCATCATCGAACCGATATCGGAATCCTTCTCATCCTGCACCATCGAAATGATCCGCTTCGCCATATCGAAGTTGAATGCGGAGTGCAGCCCATCCTTAAGGAAGGGTCCAATAACCGCTGGAGAATCCCATACCTCGCCAACGAGATAGGCTTCAGGATTTACCTTTTGAACAGCTTGGCGGAATTCCTGCCACCATTTTTGATTGTTCTGCACGACATCTGGATTCTGACTCGTATTGTAAAAGTCCTCATATACATGCTTGGCTGCATCCAATCGGAAGCCATCTACACCGAGCTTCAGCCAGAATTGTGCTGCTTTTTTGATTTCGGCTCGTACCTCAGCATTGTCCATATGCAGATCGGGCATGCCTTCCCAGAAGACACCGAGATAATGTTTTCCGTCTCTCTCATGCCAAGCCTGCTGCCCCCAAGCGCCTCTTATTGCTGGATCAAGCTTCAAATCCTCGGCCCACATATACCAATCACGTTTTGGATTGTCTTTGCCTTTCATTGATTCCTTGAACCACGGATGCTCGCTGCTCGTATGATTGACCACGAAATCCATCACAATCTTGATGTCTCGCTTATGGGCCTCTTCAAGCAGACGCTTAAAGTCGTCCATCGTTCCGTAATCCGGATTAATTCCGTAATAGTCCGTTACATCATAACCATGATAGGACGGGGAAGGATTGATTGGCATTAACCAGAGATGATTAACCCCGAGTTCCTGCAAATAATCAAGCTTCGCCGTAACGCCATTTAAGTCACCGATTCCGTCTCCGTTCGTGTCGTAGAAGGAGCGAACGAAAATTTCATAGTAGACCCCATTGCTTGTCCCCATCGGCGTCAACGCATCAGCCAGTTCCAACTTGCTTGTGACCGTCCCCGAAGCAGCTTCAGCCGATTTATTGTCCTGCACGGTCTTATCCGAAGAAGGAGCAGTCGCCTGCGACTGGCAGCCTGCAAATACGAGAGAAATGGCCGACACGAGAAATGCCGTTCGTAAACAATTCATCCACTTGCTAGATATGGTCATGAGATCATTCTCCTCATTGCAAGTTTATCGATGTATTTCAAACTATAGATTCGATCCGATTAATTCAATTACGCATATGTCCATAATTTCCGACAACAGCAAACGCTCGAACAACTACAGACAGAACTACGTACAGTGCTATGAACAGCGCTATGAACAGAACAATTCACAGAATTACTCACAGATCTACTAAACAATCGTTCATACAAACTATTCTGATGCAGGCGTTTGCACAGAATCTCTCCAAATAATTTGATGAGGGATAAGAATCCGGGCTTGGTCGAAGCCATCTCCCTTAATGCGCTGTACAAGAGCTTGCACCGTAGACTGACCCATTTGATGCGTACCGATATCTACACTAGAGATTTGCGGCAAGCACATTTCAGCCAATAGCGTATTATTGAAGCCCACAACACTGAAGTCTTCAGGAACACGCAGCCCGTTGTTCCATAGCGTACGGATAATGCCGAATGCGACCACGTCGTCGATGGCGATAATCGCAGTAGGGCGCTGCTCCAGCTGAAGGAGCTTTTCTGTAATCTGACTCGCGGATTCAGGTGTGAATGCGCCTTCAAATGTATAATCGCTGTCAAATGGAATGCCGGCCTCTAACAAGGCTTTACTGTAGCCATCCAGACGATCCTTTGATACGGTCAGTTCGAATGGGCCGCTGACGAACGCGATTCGCTTATGCCCAAGCTCGATCAAATGACGTGTAATGGCTTGCGATGCTGCAATATTATCGTTATCGACAGAAGTAACATCGCCATAATGCTCACTGCGTCCAACAAGCACGAATGGGAACTTCTTTTCATGCAGGAAAGTGATGCTCGGATCTTCCTTATGTGCAGTCAATAGGATAATGCCATCTACCTTACGGCCATGGACAAGCCGCTCTACCGCTTTAATTTCTTCCTCTTCGTTCGTTGCTGAGGTCATCAATACATCGTAATGGCATGCCGCAGCTTTACTCACAATCCCTCGAATAATTTCGGAGAAGAATTGGTTTTGGAACAACTCATCCGCAGGGCGGGGGAGGATAACGCCAATATTATTCGTCGTTTTCGTAACAAGACTTTTCGCCATCACATTCGGATGATATCCGAGCTCATCCATGATCTTGCGTACTTTACGGCTTGTCTTCTGACTGATACGAGAGTCATTAGAAATAACCCGCGACACAGTAGACGGAGACACGCCGGCTTTCTCAGCTACATCTATAATGGTTACTGCCATAATCGAAACCTCACTTAATAATGGAAAATATTCCGTTGATGTCCCAAAGTATAATGCAAAAAAAATTTTTATGCAAACGCTTTACATACCTAGGCGCAGTGTGTATAATTCGATTTGAAGGTAACCGTTTACAACACTATATCTAGCAAGGAATTATTTTTTTTACTTCATTGTGCAAAGGTTTGCATAAATATAGCGCAATTGCTTTGAAATATAGCATCAACCTTCACCTTTGCGCATTGTCCATGCAGATCCTGTACCAGAATTGAAAGGGGCTATTTCTAACATGAAGAAATGGGTAGCAATGTTGTTGTCAGTCATGATGGTCTTTACAATCACAGCATGTTCCACAGGCGGCAAGGATTCCTCCTCTGCGAACAACCAAACGACGAATGAGGAAACAGCGAATAACGGTGCAGGCGACGAAGAGCTGAAGCCGGAAGAGGGCGCATCCCTTCTCGTATGGGAAAGTAAAGAATCTCGCACGTTTATGGAAGAAATCGCGAAGCAATTCAAAGAGAAGTACAATGTTGACGTGAAATACGAGGAAGTAGCAGCACCTGACCAAGTAAACAAGCTGATGAATGATGGTCCAGCTGGCATCGGTGCAGACGTAGTCGTATTCCCTCATGATAACTTGGGTAAGGCAGTTACAGCCGGACTTCTTTTGCCGAATGATTACTTTGAAGAGCAAACGCGTGCACAAAACTCTGAATTGGCAATCAACGCAACAAGCTACGACGGAATGTTGTATGGCTATCCGCGTTCCGTAGAAACACTCATCATGTTCTATAACAAGGATCTTGTTCCAGAAGCACCTAAGTCAATGGAAGAAGTAATTGAACTTTCGAAGAAAATGAATGACTTGAAAAATAAAAAATATACGTACATGTGGGAAATCGGAAACTTCTACTATGACTACTTGTTCCTCGCTTCCACGGGAGGATATATATTCGGTAAAGAAGGCACTGACAAGACAGACGTTGGCTTGAACAACGAAGGCGCATTGAAGGGTGCTCAGTTCCTGCAAAACTTTGCGAAGCAAGTGCTTCCACTTACGACGTCTGACGTAACAGGCGATGTTAAGAAAGGTTTGTTCGCGAACGGCCAATTGGCAATGAACGTCGACGGGCCTTGGGCAATTCAAGACTTGAAGAAAACAGGCATTAACCTTGGTGCAGCTCCAATTCCTAGCATTGACGGCCAACCGTCCAAGACATTCTCTGGCGTTAAAGCTTGGTATGTTAACTCTTACACGAAATATCCAAATGCAGCGAAATTGTTCGCAGAGTTCGCTTCCACGAAGGAAGCTCAATTGAAGAGCTATGAATTGAACGGTCTTGTTCCTTCTAATAAAGAAGCAGCAGCAGATCCAAAAGTAACAAGCGATCCATTCACAGTAGCTGTACTTGAGCAATTCAAGAACTCCTATCCAATGCCGGTTATCCCTGAGATGGGTAACGTGTGGAGCCCAATGGCCGCAGGCTTGGCAGACATTTTGAATAAAGGCAAAGATCCTAAGGCAGCGCTTGATAACGCCGTTAAACAAATAAAAGATGCGATCAAGTAAGGAGTAACACAAGTGGCCCGGGGAGTGAACAACGCTTGCCCGGGCTGTTTGTTAGACAGACCTCCTAGATACATGCCTACCATGCATACTTATTGGATAGCTATTGGAGAGTAGGAAAGGAGAAAGGCGATATGAGCACTACACAATCGGTGTCGACAACCGCAAACCATACGAATCGTCCTTCGCAAGAGCCGTCGCCAATGAAAGCTTCGCCTGGCACAGGCAAGAAGGCAGCTGTGTTGTCTGCTCTGTTCTGGGGATTGGGGCAACTCTTTAATCGTCAATACCTCAAAGGTATCTTGCTGATGCTGCTTGAAGCAGTCGGACTGTTTTACCTGATTAACTATTTGCCGCGAGCGATATGGGGAATATACACGCTCGGAACACAAACATCCCAAATGGTTAAGGTCGGGAGAGTGTACAAACCCGTTCATGGTGACCATTCTATTCATTTGCTCATTACCGGATTAATCACACTTCTTGTCTTGTTTATCTTCATCTGGATATACGTACTCGTCGTCAAAGACGCGAAAGCAGTTGGGAAGCTGCGGGAAGAAGGCAAGAAACCGAATAACTTCCTTGAAAGTTTGGCATATGTCAAAGAAACGAAGTTTGCTTACTTGTTCCTGGCACTGCCAGCAACAGCGGTATTGTTCTTTACGATCATGCCGATCATCTTTATGATTTTGCTTGCCTTTACGAACTATTCTGCACCGGATCATGTTCCACCGAAAAATCTGGTCAGCTGGGTTGGATTCCAGAACTTTGTTGATCTTCTACAGCTTGGTACATGGAGCGGCACGTTCTATGGCGTACTGACATGGACCATCATTTGGGCAATACTTGCTACCGTTACCTGCTACTTCGGCGGTATTCTGGTCGCACTCTTGATTCAACAACCGGGTGTGAAAATGAAGACCATGTGGCGCACAATCTTCATCATCCCGTATGCAATTCCACAAATGTTGTCGTTCTTGATTATGAAGAACATGTTTAACGGAGAATTTGGGCCTATCAACCAATACTTGAGCTACTTCGGCTTAGGTAAGCTTCCATGGCTCTCTGATCCTTTCTGGGCGAAAGTAACGGTATTGATTGTCAACATGTGGGTAGGTATTCCGGTTACGATGGTACTTGTTATCGGGATCTTGACAACCATTCCTAAAGATATGTATGAAGCGGCTGAGGTAGATGGAGCAACTGCATGGCATAAGTTCAAGGCCATTACGATGCCGATGATTCTGTATTCAACAGCACCAATTTTGATTGGTCAGTTCGCAGGTAATATCAACAACTTTAACGTTATTTTCTTGCTGACGAACGGCAATCCGCCGAATGGTGAGTACCAGTACGCGGGAAGCACCGACTTGCTTGTTACGTGGTTGTATAAGCTGACACTCGATAATAACAAGTACAACATCGCAGCAGCGATCGGTATTATCATCTTTATTATTGTTGCATCTCTGTCGATCTGGAGTTACCGCCGGACGAAATCATTCAAAGAGGAGGACATGATCCAATGAGTACAGGAGCTAAGAAAAAGTCGCTTATTCGTCTGTCCTTCAGTTATTTGCTGCTTATTGCAATTGCAGTATGCGTCCTGTATCCGACAATTTGGATCGTCATGTCATCCATTCGTCCGGGGACCTCGCTGTTCAGTGATTCGCTCATTCCAAGCAATCCGACTTTTGAACATTACGTAAGCTTGTTTACTTCTAAGGAATATCAATATGGACTGTGGTACTTGAATACATTGAAGATTGCAACCTTCAATATGATCTTCGGTGTCATTCTCGTCGTCATGACGGCATACGCATTATCTCGGTTCCGGTTCTATGGCCGTAAAAACCTCATGTCCGGGATGCTTGTACTGGGGATGTTCCCAGGTTTCATGAGTATGATTGCGATTTACATTTTGCTGATGCAATTGAACTTGCTTGATACGCATTTCGCGTTGATTCTCGTATATTCAGCAGGTGCGCCGCTAGGGGCATTCGTAGTCAAAGGATTCTTCGATACGATCCCGAAGAGCTTAGAGGAATCCGCTCGCATTGATGGTGCAACGCACTGGATCGTATTCCGCAAGATCATGCTGCCATTGTCGAAGCCGATGATTACGTACGTGGGACTAATGACATTTGCCGGCGCATGGGGTGACTTTATCTTCGCCCGGCTGGTCCTTCGCTCCAAAGAGAACTATACATTGGCGATTGGACTGTGGG
Organism: Paenibacillus sp. NAIST15-1; assembly: GCF_001894745.1. GTDB lineage: Bacteria > Bacillota > Bacilli > Paenibacillales > Paenibacillaceae > Paenibacillus_B > Paenibacillus_B suaedae. The sequence goes on along the minus strand of NZ_BBYF01000004.1, from coordinate 5,290 downwards.
ATATGGTCAACAATGCATCGACGAACTTCACGATGTTTGCGGCTGGTGCGGTATTGATCGCAGTTCCGATTGCACTTCTGTACTTGTTCCTGCAGCGCTTCCTAGTGGAAGGCTTGACAGCAGGTGCAAGCAAGGGTTGATGAGCTGCGATATGTGCAGAGGGAAATGAAGGTTTTAACTTAGGCAGAAAGAAAGTCCGCTTTTCATCATTGGGAAGGTTGCATGAACTCCATGAGTAAATGCAAGACTCGATGCCCGGTTGCATCCTGAATGATCTCGTGATCAGAAGCGGACGATACAAATTCTAGGGTAGAACAGCGGAGGGATTATCATGCAAGATACTAGTGCAGCTATACATCCGGACAATGCAAGTGAACAGACACATACACAGACAGGTGTACAGCTAGGAGCGATCTCTCGTGTTGCTGAGCAAGATGGTTCGTTATGGCTAGTCGGTAAATACTTCAATCTCGCAATCACTTCAGTTGGTGCCGGAGTAATCCGCATCAAGACATATAGAGGACATCAGCCGGACTGGAAGACGTCCCCGGCAATCGTGAACAAGGACAGTCGTATTCCACAAGCGATGAAGTGGTCTACTACGGAGGAGTTTGTATCTATTACAATCGGCCACACGCTTCTTGAAGTGAATCGTCAATCTGGTGCGTTCCGCATTAGCAACGAGAGCCAGCCAAATGTAGAATTGGTCAGCCTACAGCGCAACCGTGAATCCGTGGGCGACTATACGGCATTTGTTGCCCTGGACAAGGATGACCATATTTACGGACTCGGTGAGAAAACAGGCTTCCTCGACAAGCGCGGCGAGCGCTACACGATGTGGAACTCTGATGTATATGCACCGCATGTACCGGAAATGGAAGCATTGTATCAATCCATCCCATTCCTGACGGTATTGAACCAAGGCAATAGCTATGGCTTGTTCTTGGATAACCCGGGCAAAACCGTATTCGATATGCGTACGTTTGCCGATATGGCGATGATGCAAACATGGACAGGCGAATTCGATTTGTATTGGATCGAAGGGCCTTCGATGAAGGATGTTATTATCCGTTACGGCGACTTGACTGGTCGTATGCCGCTGCCGCCGAAATGGGCACTTGGATATCACCAATCCCGTTACAGCTACATGGATGAGCAGGAAGTCTTGAACTTGGCTCATACGTTCCGTGAGAAAGAAATTCCATGTGACGTTATCCATCTCGACATTCACTATATGAACGGATATCGTGTCTTCACATTCGATGAGAATCGCTTCCCGAATCCGAAGGACATGATGGAACAGCTCAAGGAGCTTGGCTTCCACATCGTGCCGATCGTCGATCCGGGCGTAAAGAAGGATCCGTTGTACGCAGTATATATGGAAGGTGTCGACAACGACTACTATTGTAAGACTGCGGAAGGCGAAATCTACACAGGGCCAGTATGGCCTGGAGAGAGTGCATTCCCAGACTTCACGGAATCACGCGTGCGTGACTGGTGGAAGGAGAACCAGCGCTTCTATACCGATCTCGGTATCGATGGCATCTGGAACGACATGAACGAGCCAGCAATCTTCAATGAGACGAAGACGATGGACGTGAACGTGATGCATGGCAATGAAGGCGACCGCAAGACGCATGGTGAAATTCACAATCTGTACGGCATGTTCATGTCTCAAGCAAGCTACGAAGGTTTGAAGGCGTTGTTGGAAGGCAAGCGTCCATTCGTATTGACGCGTGCTGGCTACAGTGGCGTGCAGCGCTATGCAGCCGTATGGACAGGCGACAACCGCAGCTTCTGGGAGCATATGTCTATGGCAATGCCAATGGTATTGAACCTGGGCGTATCCGGTGTGCCGTTTGCAGGACCTGATATCGGTGGATTTGCACACCATACTAGCGGCGAATTACTTGCTCGCTGGACGCAAATGGGCGTATTCTTCCCATATGTCCGCAACCATAGTGCGATCGATATGCTTCGTCAGGAGCCATGGTCGTTCGGTGAAGAAATCGAGAAGATCTGCCAGCAGTACATTTCGATGCGTTATGAATGGATGCCTTACCTGTATCACTGGTTCTATGAAGCTTCAACAACAGGTCTTCCATTCATGCGTCCGCTTGTACTGGAATACCCGACAGATCCTGAAGTATACAACCTGTGTGATCAGTTCTTGGTGGGTGATTCGGTTATTATTGCACCGATTTACCGCCCGAATACGCAATATCGTTCCGTATACTTGCCAGAAGGCGAGTGGGTGGACTACTGGAGTGGGAAGCGCTTTGCAGGCAAGCAGCACATTCATGTGCACGCGCCGCTTGAGAAGCTTCCGATCTTCGTTCGCTCAGGCGCAATTCTGTTGCAAGGGCCGGTACGTCAGCATGCAGGCGAGAAGGCTGCAGAAGAGTATGTGGCAGCAGTCGCTTATTTGCAAGGCGCAGGTCATACTTCTCAATTGGAATGGTATGAAGATGACGGCTTGACATTCGAATACGAGAACGGCAAATGGAACAAAATGCTGATCCAAGTGACAGAGTCCGAACAGTCCATTCAGTTGTCTGCGGAATATACAACACGTGGCTATGAGTCCGAGCGCGATAGCATCAGCTTCCGCCTGATCGGTCTTGCAGCTGCTCCGAAGAGCGTTGGCGAACTCGGCGAATCCGTATCTGCTGAGCAGTTGGCTAAGCAAGCTTCCGGTTGGAGCTATGACGCAGCAAGTCAGGAACTTCGTGTGAAGCTTCCAGAGAGTGCAGTTCGAATCGAATTGAATGTAACAATGTAATTGCTATAATTGCTGCAAGAATAGGAGCGGGTATTTATCTCATCATGGGGTAAATACCTGCTCTTTTTTTGTAGGCAAACGATCGCCTCCTCACTTGGACAATGAATTTCTGCCCCGTATCCACGGTGAATTTGTTCCTTCATAAGTACTAGTATTATTGCTTACCCTATTCAATAATGATCAGGTAACGAACACGCTAATAACTTTAATTCCTTCTATAATAAGTCGAACTGTAATCGGATGTTCATATTCGGTTCATGAAGTCTATCTACAATAAGAACATGTTCACAGAGAAGCTCGGTTAGACCGTGAATCGGAATACCGAAGCAGAAGAGGGTAGGCCGCTGCCTTTGAATTTGAATTCTGTAGTAGATAGGAGTGAATGAGAGATGTTCTTGGCGATTCGAGAAATGAAGCATGCCAAATCGAGATTTATGCTGATCGGACTCATTATGGTGCTTGTTGCCTGTTTGACGTTTATCGTATCAGGGCTTGCGAATGGTCTATCGGCTGCAACAACGTCAGCTATTAAGGAAATGAATGCAGACTATCTTGTCTTCCAAGCAGATAGCGATAATAAATTGAATCGTTCCTCGCTGAAGGAGGAGAAGCTTGATGAGATCAGAGCACAAGAGGGAGTAACGGCTGCAGCTCCACTTATTCAGACGATGCTAACAGTGGCGTCAGAGCAGGCGGACAAAAAAGTTGATGTAACACTGTTCGCCATAGAACATAACAGCATCCTTATGCCGAAGGTTACGGAAGGGAAATCATTATCCGGAAGCGGGAACCATGAAGTTGTAGTGGATGTGTCGCTTAAGGCGAAGGGTGTCAAGTTGGGAGACACGCTTCAGATTAAAGATACGGACGCAGTATTGAAAGTAGTAGGTTTTGCAGAGCATCAGTCGATTAGCCATATGCCGGTCGTCTTTATGGACATGGAGGGATTGAAGTCACTTATGACTTCCCTTGACCAGCGAATACCGCATCTAAATGCAGTAGCGGTTACGGGAGATGAAGCAATTAAACAGACTCTTACTGATAAAGTAGAAGGAATTCAGCTCGCAACGAAGCAGGAAGCGCTAAAGGGGATTCCAGGATATAAGGAAGAACAGAGCTCGCTGTCCATGATGCTGTCCTTCTTAGTGGTAATTGCGGCGTTTGTTCAGGCCGTGTTCTTCTATGTTATTACGTTGCAAAAAACGAATCAGTTCGGCGTTCTTAAGGCGATTGGCGCGAGCACCTCTTACCTGGCCACCAATCTAATAGGTCAAGTGACACTGCTTGCGATTGTGTCGGTTGCGCTCAGTATTGGGTTAACCTTCGGGATGACATCTATGTTCCCGGATACGATGCCGTTTGAATTGGGAGCGGGTGTACTTGCACCATACTCGGCATTGCTTATCGGGGTTTCCATCGTAGGCGCGTTATTGTCACTTCGTCGAATTGCGAAGGTAGATGCCATAGAAGCGATTGGGAGGGTGGAGTAGATGACAGATATACTCGTAATGGATCAAGTAAGCAAAAGCTATGGGGAAGGGGACGCGGTAGTAACGGCTCTTAACCAAGTATCGCTTCGTGTGGGAAAAGGTGAGTTTGTGGCGGTTGTAGGCCCATCGGGCTCGGGGAAAAGTACGTTCCTTTCCATTGCAGGTGCACTGCTTACTCCAACGAGCGGCCGCGTTATAATTGGAGGCACAGATGTTACTGCTGTATCTCCGGGAAAGCTTAATCGTGTTCGACTAGAGCATATCGGGTTTGTGTTTCAATCCTCTAATCTAGTGCCTTATCTAACGGTAATTGACCAACTTCGCCTAGTAGCGAAGCTGGCGAAATGCAGTGACCAGATTGCAAATGATAGAGCGGTGCAGCTGCTGAAGGAAGTGGAGATGGTGCATCGCATGCATCACTACCCGGATAAATTGTCTGGCGGAGAGCGGCAGCGTGTTGCGATTGCACGAGCGATGATGAATGACGCTAATCTTATACTTGCAGATGAACCAACAGCGAGCCTTGATTCCAAGCGGGGCAGAGCAGTAGTGGAGATGCTCGCTGCCGAAGTGAAATCTAGGCAAAAGGCTGCTGTCATGGTCACCCACGATGAACGTGTACTCGACTTATGTGATCGGATCGTTACGATTAAGGATGGTGCTCTGATTTCCGGAGACGAAGAGCATTCTCATATTACAGTTAACGAAATGACAGCGGCTAACAGGTAATAAGGATGAAGGGTGGCATATTATAAACCGCTCTTCATCACTTTATATAAATGTAATATTTTTCTTGTTGCAAGTATAGGTCAATATATGATAAATTATTTCTTGTCACTTCGACACGAAACTTGTTGAAAGAAACAACAAAAACAACTTCAAAAAAAGTTGTTGACAAGAAAATGTCGATTGGATATAATAATTAAGCGCTGATGACACAAGACATTAGCTGCTTAAATAGAAATACAAGTTCTTTGAAAACTGAACAACGAGCAACGTTTGTGAATGAGGTAGCAAT
>NZ_BBYF01000003.1 GCF_001894745.1 Paenibacillus sp. NAIST15-1 | reverse complement strand
GTGCGCATATTATGTGGCCGACGGCGACCTGGAAGCCGGTGAAGTAAGAGCGTATTTGGCGGAGCGGCTGCCCTCCTACATGGTGCCGGCATACTTGGTGGCACTGGAAGCAATGCCGTTGACGCCGAATGGGAAGCTGAACCGCAAGGCGCTCCCGGCGCCGGAGGAGAATGTAGAGCGCGAGGCGTATGTCGCTCCGCGCAATGAGCTTGAGCGGCAGTTGGCAGCCGTCTGGCAGGAGGTGCTAGGATTTGAACGCATTGGTATCGACGATCACTTCTTCCACATGGGAGGCGACTCAATTAAGGCCATACAAGCAAGTGCCCAGTTGATGACGATCGGGCTTGCCATGCAGGTTAAAGACCTGTTTGAAAAGCCAACGATCCGGTTCTTATCCCCGCTGATCGGACAACATACCCGCGCTGTCGATCAAGGGCCTGTCGAAGGAGCGGCGGTTTTGGCTCCGATTCAACATTGGTTTTTCGACCGGCATGCGACGGATATCCATCATTTCAACCAATCGCTCTTGATGCAGGCCGCTAGCGAGCTGAATCCTGAGTGGGTTAGAGAAGCCGCCGCCAAGCTGGTCGAGCACCACGACGCTTTGCGTATGACATTCGCCCAGAAGGAAGGCGAATGGATTCCGTTCAATCGCGGGCTTTCCGGAGAGCGGAGTTTCGAATTTCGCATTCACGATTTCCGTGACGTTCCGCAAGAAGAACTCGCGGCCCGGATGGACGAAGAGGCCGACAGGTACCAGTCGTCGATGGAACTGAGCGAGGGCCCTTTGTGCAAGGTCGTGTTGTTCCAAACGGCTCGCAAAGATTATCTGCTATTTGTCATCCATCACCTGGTGGTGGACGGCTATTCTTGGCGCATTTTGATGGAGGACTTCCAAACCGGATATATGCAATTATCCCGGAACGAGACGATTCGTTTGCCGGAAAAGACCGACTCATACGTGCTTTGGGCGGAACGGATCCGGGCGTATGCGAACATGCCAGACAGGATGCGCAAAAGCTCGGAATATTGGAGAGGATTCACGCAGAGCCCTGTCGTGCCGCTGCCTGTCGACCGTCCATTAACCGGGCGGCGCGGACATCATATGCAAGCTGTGACGCTAACCTTTCAGGCTGATGTGACGGAGTTGCTACTTACAGCGGCGAATAGGGCTTATCATACGGACACTAACGACTTGCTGCTGGCTGCGCTCGGCCTGGCGTTCAATGAATGGACAGGAGAAGACCATGTATGGATTCAGCTCGAAGGCCACGGTCGCGAGGAGTTGTTCCAAGAAGTGAATATAAATCGAACGGTTGGATGGTTTACTTCGATGTATCCGGTGTTGCTGCCTGCGCAGAGTCATTCGGACGAACTGTCCGGCTTGATTAAAGCGGTGAAAGAGTGTCTACGTGGCATTCCGGATAAAGGAATCGGATACGGCATGCTGCGTTACCTTACCTTAGATGATTTGCCAGAAATCGAGCCGGAAATCTGCTTCAATTATTTGGGTCAATTCGACCAAAGGCAATCATCGGACTTGCTAACCGTGTCCGATCTTCCATCCGGCCATACGGTCAGTCCGAACGTTGAATGTCCATTTACAATCGATATTAACGGAATCGTCAAAGACGGAGAACTTGTCCTGACTTTCCGTTACGACCGCGAAGAGTATGACGAATCTACCATTCAGCGATTCGTAAGTGCTTACGAGCAGCACCTCGGCCGTCTTGTCTCCCATTGTGTCGATAAGCGTGATTCGGATTTTACACCGAGCGACTTCAGCGCAACAGGACTGGATATGGACGATTTGGCAGATGTGTTCCAGGCATTGGAGAACAAATTTTAACGGTTGTGCGTACGCGACAACAATTGAAGGTGGGATGGCTCTGAATGAATATGAAGAAGGAAAACATCAAGGACATGTACCGTCTATCTCCGATGCAGGAAGGAATTATGTTTCACTCCTTCCTGGATCCGGAGACAACCGCCTATTTTCAGCAATTCGAATTCAAGATCGAGGGGACGTTAGACATCGATCTGTTCCGAAGAAGCTTCGATCTATTGGTTGAACGGCACGATATACTGCGTACAACATTCGTCTACGAAAAAGTGAAGCGTCCGCTGCAGATCGTCTTTAAAAGCTGGCCAAAAGAATTGCAGTTTTTTGATCTCAGCGGCATGCCGGAAACTCAAAAAGCGGCTAAAGCGGAACAACTGAAAAAAGAAGATTTGGAAAGGCGTTTTGATCTGTCTAAAGATCATCTGATTCGAATTGCGGTTGTGCAAACAGATCACAAGCGGTATACGATCAGGATTTCCTACCATCACATTTTGATGGATGGATGGTGCATCGGGATTATATCGCAAGAGCTTTTTTCCGCCTACGAGGCTTTGAAAAACGGACAGGCCGTCAATCTTGGCGAATCCTATCCCTTTAGTAAGTACGTGAGTTGGCTTGATCGGCAGGATATGATGGAAGCGTCAGCGTTCTGGCAGGAATACCTCAAGGGCTACGACCAGACCGCAATCGTCCCGCAGCAGCATCAGCCGCAGCAAGGACGCTATGTGCTGAAAGAGCACCGATTATCGCTTGGAACAACCCAAACGGAGCAATTGAACACCATGGCCCGAAAATACGGCATTACGCTTAACGTGCTGATGCAGACGGTCTGGGGAGTCCTGCTTCAGAAATACAACCAAACGGACGATGTTGTGTTTGGCGCAGTTGTTTCTGGGCGGCCGGCCGACCTTCCGGGCATTGAGCAGACAGTCGGCTTGTTCATTAATACGGTTCCTGTGCGCATTCGCTGCGACGAAACTGTATCCTTCGAGGAACTGCTATTTCTTGTTCACCGGTCATCCGTTGCAATGAAAAAGCACGAACATTTTCCTTTGCACGAAGCGCAGCGGTTAAGCGAATTAAAGCAGCAGCTAATCCAGCATATTCTGCTCTTTCAAAATTATCCCGTACATGAAATCGCCGAATCCGCAAACGCCGACCTTGGCTTTCGAGTACGCGACGCGAGTATGTATGAGCAGACCAACTACGATTTCGAGCTTATCGTCGAGCCGGGTGCCGCAATTGGCATCGTTTTTCGATATAACGCGGCCGTATACGAGGAAATGTTTATTGAAGGCGTTGCAGGGCATCTCGTCCAAGTTATCGGTACCGTGCTGGAGTCACCGGACTGTAGGGTAAGGGATTTGCAACTGCTTTCTTCGCAGGAAAAGCGCCGGATTATTGTTGATTTCAATAGTACGGAACTGCCGATCGGGGAGGCTCGGTTGATTCACCTGGCTTTTGAAGAGCAGGCCGCCAAGACGCCCAACAGCATCGCTGTGGAGGGACGGGAGAGCTTGACTTTCGGGGAACTGAACCGCAAAGCCAACCAACTGGCCCAGCGACTGCGACTAGAAGGCGTCAAGCCCGGCAAGCTTGTCGGATTGCTGGCGAACCCGGCGGAAGAGCTCGTGATTGGGATGCTTGCCATCCTGAAAGCGGGCGGCGCATACTTGCCGATCGACCCTCAATTTCCGCCGGATCGCATCGCATACATGTTGGAGGATAGCGGGACACAGTTGCTGTTGACCCAAATCGGACTCGCGTCATATATCCCCGGCGATGCAACGGTGATCGAAATCGACCGGGAAGAGCTTTATCGCGGGGAAGGGGACAATTTGCCGCCTCTTCAGTCGGAAGGCGATCTCGCGTATGTCATCTATACTTCGGGATCTACCGGACAACCGAAGGGAGTGATGGTGTCGCACCGCAATGTCATTCATTTTTTTGCAGGAATGGATCAGCGCGTCAAACCTGCGGATGACGATGTCATGCTTGCCGTAACGACAATCTCCTTCGACATATCCGTTCTGGAATTGCTATGGACCCTTACGCGCGGAATTTCGATTGTACTGCATGGGAAGAAAGGGCGAGAGTTTGATTACTTTGACCGTTATTTGGATGAATACCGGGACACAAGTATGGATTTCAGCCTCTTTTTCTTTTCCAGTTACGATAACAAGCATAAAGAAAATAAATATCAGTTACTGCTGGATATGGTAAAGTATGCGGATCAGAACGGATTCAGCGCCGTATGGACACCGGAGCGACATTTTCACAGTTTCGGCGGCCTGTACCCGAATCCATCGGTAACGTCGGCGGCATTGGCGATGGTAACCGAGCGGTTGCAATTGCGCTCGGGAAGTGTCGTTGCACCTTTGCATAACACCCTTCGGATCGCGGAGGAATGGGCAGTCGTGGACAATCTCTCTGGCGGCCGCGCTGGCGTTTCGTTTACGGCTGGCTGGCACCAGGACGACTTTGCGTTGAATCCTAAGAATTATGAGCAACGGCACGAAGTCATGTTTCAACAGATTGAGGAAGTAAGACGGCTGTGGCGCGGGGAGAGCGTGCCTGTGTCGAATGGGCTGGGCAGTGAAATCGAGGTCCGAGTTTATCCGGAGCCAGTTCAACCCGAGATTCCGATTTGGATCACAACATCGGGTAGCCGCGATACGATAATCGGCGCCGGCCAGATCGGTGCTCATTTACTGACTCATCTGCTTGGCCAGGATGTGGATAGCCTGGCCGAGAACATCGCTCTATACCGGAAAACATTAACGGAAAACGGTTTTTCTGCCGATCACGGCAAAGTTGTTCTGATGCTGCACACCTTCATTGGCGAAGATCTAGAAGCCGTGAAGCAAACTGTCAAGGAGCCGTTCTGCGATTATTTGCGTTCCAGCCTGAGTCTGATTCGCAATCTGGCGGATGCTCTCAACATGAACATGGCGGAGCTTCAGACGGAAGAAGCCATGCAAACGCTGTTGGATTACGGCTTTGACCGCTATTGGCAGACTGCTGCGTTGCTCGGCACCTTGGAAAGTTGCAAGGAGATGGTGGGGCGATTGTCACGCGTGGGAGTAGATGAAATTGCCTGCCTAATCGATTTCGGTGTCGGGCACAATCTAGTTATGGAAGGTTTGGAAAAGCTTTCCTTGCTTCGTCAATCATTTGAGAAGCCATCCGGTGTGCCGGAGAAAACAGGCAACCGACACGTGACTATGCTACAGTGTACGCCTTCCCGTCTCCGTTCCTTAATCAAGGATCCGCAGTCGCAAGAGTTTCTCCGCTCGCTCCGCACGATTATGGTCGGTGGCGAACCGTTCCCTATGGATCTTGCCGAGAAGCTTGGAAGGTTGACGACCGCCCGCATTCTTAATATGTACGGCCCTACCGAAACGACAGTCTGGTCTGCGACGTACGAGATACCTCCACAGCCCACGCGCATGTGCGTTGGAACGCCGATTGCCAATACACAGATCTACTTGTTGGATCCGCACGGGAATCCCGTTCCGGTCGGAGTTGCCGGTGAATTGTACATTGGTGGCGAAGGGGTGACGCAAGGATATCTAAACCGGCCCGAATTGACCGCCGAACGCTTCCTGCCGAACTCGTTCACCGGCACAGGCCGAATGTACCGAACGGGGGATATAGGCCGTTACTTGCCTGACGGCAACATTGAAATATTCGGTCGGCGCGACGACCAGTTGAAGGTGCGCGGCTACCGCATGGAAGCGGGCGAAATCGAAGCCGTTCTGCTTCGTCACGACAGCATCCGGGAAGCTGCCGTTATGGTGCAGGAGGAGGAGTCCGGCGAGAAGACCCTTGTCGCGTATGTCACATGGAAGTACGCCGGGAACGAAGCAGATCTAAGAGCGTTTGCGAGCAGTTTTCTGCCTTATTATATGCTGCCTGCTCAATATATCGGCCTGGAGAGCATGCCGCTTACGCCTAATGGAAAGGCGGACCGCAAAGCGCTTCGACGCCTTGAGCACGTCGCTGGCCAATCCGACAGGTTCTTGGAGCCGACGAGTGAGATCGAAATCGTCATGGCCCGGATATGGCGCCAAGTTTTGGGTTTGGAGAACATCGGCATACACGACAACTTTTTCAAGCTCGGAGGCGATTCGATCAGCGCGTTGCAAATCTCCTCTCAATTGCACAAATACGATTACAGGATGGATATGAAGCATCTATTCCAACATCCGACAATCGCAGAATTAAGCAAGCTAGTGCACACCTCGAACGGCAAGAGGGATCATAGCCAACCGGTGGAAGGGCTTGTTCCGCTCACGCCGATTCAGCATTGGTTCCTGGAACAAAATCTGATGGATGCGCATCATTACAACCATGCCGTTGTTCTCCGCGCTGTGAACTGCTTTGATCCGTCAGCCGTGCAGTGTGTGTTGGAAAAGATTGTGTTCCATCACGATGCTCTGCGCATCGTTTTCCGGCAAGAGAGCGGTGACGGTTCGGTCAAGGCGATTAACCGTCCTACTAGCGCAGGGCTGATCGAGCTTCGTGTGACGGATCTGCGCGGGGAAGATCGATTCGTGGAAAAGGCGGAAGCGGAGTTTGCGGGGCTGCAATCGACGCTGAATCTGACGGAAGGGCCTCTGTTCCTGGCAGCATTGGTTCACACGGACGACGGAGACCACCTGATGCTCGTGATTCACCATTTGCTGGTCGACGGCGTATCCTGGCGGGTACTGATCGAAGATTTTACCGAAGGGTATCGGCAGATATTGCGCGGGGAGGACATTCGTTTTCCGAACAAAACGGATTCGTTTCAAACCTATGCGTTGCGCCTTGCGGAGTTTGCGAAAAGCGAAGCGTTGATGGCGGAGAAAAATTACTGGAAACAGTTGGGGGACTTTTTGTTCCAGCCGCTTCCGCGGAAAAACGCGCTCACGAAGCGGTCTGCGATGAACACGAGCCGTGTGGCTCATCTTACACTTTCGCAGCAGGAGACGCAGCAATTATTACAAGAGATTCATCACGCCTACAATACGGAAATCAATGATATTCTGCTTGCGGCGTTGGGGTACGCGGTGAAGGAATGGACCGGCTCCCCGCATTTGCTGTTCGATCTGGAAGGACACGGGCGCGAACCTTTCGTGGACGACCTTGACGTGACGCGGACGGTAGGCTGGTTCACCTCCGTGTTTCCTGTGGCGCTTGATATGTCGAAATCCGAAAACTTATCCGACCAAATTAAGCGCGTGAAGGAGAACTTGCGGCGTATTCCCGGCAAAGGTCTCGGCTATGGCGTACTGAAGTATTTGACCCCTGCCGAGAAGAAGTGCGAAATTTCCTTCGACGTGCAGCCTGAAATCATGTTCAACTATCTCGGGCAATTCGACCAAAGCGTGCCAGAGGATTTGTTCGAGCTATCTTCATTGTCGGCCGGGCCGATGCTCTCACCAGCCTCGGAACGCAGGTACGCCCTCCTAATTAACGGCATCGTGCGGCAAAAAACGTTCACGCTCTCGTTCGACTACAGCAGCGAACAATTCGAACAATCCGATATAGACAGACTGGTGGAATCGTATCATCGCCATCTGCTGCGGATTATGAATCACTGCCTAGGAAGAGAACAGACGGAACTCACGCCAAACGACCTGCAGTATAAAGGTCTAACGATTGAAGAGTTGGACGAGCTTAGCGAAGAAATCGCGGCGTCCATCACCGAAATAGGAGATAAAGATTAATCATGTCAAAAAAAATGGAAATCCAAAATATTTATTCGCTTAGCTCTATGCAGGAAGGCATGCTTTTCCGTTCGCTTGTCAATCCGGAAATTGGCGAATATGTGTTGCAGTCGGAGTTCGACATACGAGGATCGATAGACATCGAAACGTTTAACAACAGTTTTCAGATTCTGGTGAACCGCCACGACATTTTGCGAAGCATTTTTAACTACAAGAAAGCGAGCCGACCGCTGCAAATTGTTTTAAAAGAAAGGGCAGTATCCGTCCATTCGGAAGACTTTCGTCATCTGGAGTATCCGGACAAGCTTGAGCGGCTGGCCGCGTTCAAAGGCACGGATCTGGCGCGTGGCTTCGATTTGACCAAGGATGTGTTGATCCGTAGTGCGATCCTTCGTATGGACACTGACTACTGCAAGCTGCTGTTAACCTACCATCATATTTTGATGGACGGTTGGTGTCTCGGCATCTTGTTTAACGAGTTGACGCAAATTTACCGCAGCTTGAAAAACGATAAGGAGCTTCAGCTCCCGCATGCATATCCTTACGGAACGTTCATCAACTGGATCGAACAGCAGGACAAGGAAGCGGCGGAGCGATATTGGGAGCGGTTGCTTGCTGGCTATGAGCATCCAGCCCTGCTTCCTCAAGCGGAGACACAGCGGGATACAGGCCGATACGACTTTCAGAAATATGCGTTCGAATTCGATACCTACACGACGCGGGAGCTGACGCTGTTTGCACAAAGCTCGCAAGTGACGCTATACGTCGTCATGCAAACGCTTTGGGGCGCGCTGCTTCAAAAATACAATAATACAACGGATGTCGTATTCGGAGCTGTCGTATCGGGACGTCCGGCGGATTTGGCGGGTGTTGACCGAATGGTGGGACTGTTTATCAATACAGTTCCGGTACGTATCCGCCAGGAGGACGGTGAAACATTCTCCGGACTGGTCAGAAAGGTGCAGATGCAAACGACCGAGGGAAACCCGTACGAGTATTTCCCGTTGCACAACGTGCAAGCGAAGACTGCACTCAAGGGAAATTTGTTTCAGCATATCATCGCCTTTGAGAATTATCCGATGCACCGTGAACTGCGCGGCGCCGACTCCACAAACGACGATTTGGGATTTACCGTGGACGACTTCACGATTCGCGAACAGACCAACTACGACTTGAACGTCATTTTTGTTCCTGGCGAGCGAATGAAGGTGACGATGACCTACAATGCGGAGATATATTCGGCTATCGGAGTGCAAACAATTGAGGCGCACTTACGCCAGCTCGTTCGAGAGGTTCTGCACAATCCAGCGCGCGGGTTGTCCGATTTGGAAATCGTTACCGCACAGGAGCACAGCATTCAGCTCTCATTCAACAATCGTGCGTCTTATCCCGAACGGGCAACCTTATCTGAATTGTTCGAACGGCAGGCACAAACAACGCCTGACAAAGTTGCCGTTGTCTGCGGGGAGCAGAGCTTGACCTACCGCGATCTCAACATCCGAGCGAACCAGCTTGCATATGTGCTCCGTAGCAAGGGTGCAGGGCCGGACAAACTTGTGGCGCTGCTGTTAGAGCGCTCAGCTGAGATGATCGTGGCTATCCTCGCAACATTGAAAGCAGGAAGCGCTTATGTGCCGATTGATCCGGGCTACCCGGAAAAACGCATACGCTACATGCTGCAAGATAGCGAGGCGTGCTTGCTGCTGCTCGAATCGCAAAACAGGCAGATAGTAACGGATTTCGGAGGATCTGTTGTCGAAATCGATAATTCGGAAATCGCTCATGCACCGGGTTTCGATTTGCCGTCGGTGGCAGAAGCCCACCATCTTGCCTATATTATTTACACCTCCGGCACGACCGGCATACCCAAAGGGGTGATGATTGAACATCGCAACGTCGTTCGATTGTTTTTCCACGAAGGCTGTTTGTTTGATTTTGGATCGGACGATGTGTGGACGATGGGCCACTCCTACTGTTTCGACTTTTCGGTATGGGAGATGTACGGAGCACTTCTGTACGGCGGTAAGCTCGTCATCGTGCCGGAGCAAACTGTTCGCGATCCGCAGCAGTACTTGAAATTGCTGCAAACGGAGCAGGTGACGATCCTGAACCAAACTCCTACGATGTTCTATCACCTTATACAAGCAGAGGAAAAACTGCCGCAGTTCGATCTTCGCCTTAGAATGGTCATTTTCGGCGGCGAAGCGCTTGCACCTTACCAGTTAAAGAACTGGAAGGCAAGACATCCGCAAGTCCGGCTGATAAATATGTACGGCATTACGGAAACGACGGTACACGTAACCTTTAACGAGCTAACGGAAGCTGATATTGATCGCAATCTCAGCAATATTGGGCGTCCGATTCCTACACTCGCACTCTATATTCTGGATCGGAATTTGAACCTGCTGCCACAAGGCGTTGTTGGTGAAATGTATGTAGGAGGGGAAGGCGTTGGACGTGGTTATCTAAATCGGCCTGAATTGACGGCTGAACGATTTCTCCCGAATCCTTATGTCCCCGGCGATGTTCTTTACAGGACGGGGGATATGGGCAGGTGGAGGCACAATTGGGAATTAGAGTACTTGGGACGTGCGGATCATCAGGTGAAAATTCGTGGTTATCGGATTGAGCTTGACGAAATTGAGTTATGTCTGCTAAAGCATAACTCGATTCAAGGGGTTGTCGTGCTGCCGAAAGAGGGAGCAGGAGAAACAGCCGTTCTTTGTGCATACATCAAGGCAAATCGGCCTCTTCAATTGGAGGAAGTTAGGATCTATATGGAGGACAAGCTGCCATCCTATATGATACCTTCATTGTTCTTTCAAGTCGATCACATCCCGTTAACGACGAACGGAAAAATCGATCGTCAAGTGTTATTGGCAGAAAAAAATGCGCTTGGTACCTCTAAGGAGGAATCTATTGAACCAACGGATGAATTGGAACAGGAATTGTTTGCGATTTGGAAACAAGTATTGGGCGCTGACCATTTTGGCATACACGATCATTTCTTCGATGTCGGAGGAAATTCCATTTTATTGATTCAGGTTCACAATCGGCTCGACAATCGTTACCCAGGGAAAATAACGATTGCCGATTTATTTGCTTATTCCACCATCTCCAAGCTGAAGGAACAAATCAGTCGGCTAAATCACTCGGAGCTGTCGTCGGTAAACATTGAAGGACTGGTGCTGCCTTCCGAATATTATGCCGGAGATCCTTCGCTAGAAGAGGGGACCCAATATCGTTACACTCTCTCAAGCGATTTACATAATCGATTAGCGAGGATTTCCCGACAGGAGCAGATTTCGGTTTCGGATCTAATGCAGGGGTTGTTCGCGTACGTACTTTCCGAAATATTGCAAACAGACCGCATGCCGTTGCAACTCATTGAGTCAAGCGGCATCTTACAGGTTGTAATCGCGTTCAACTCGATTGCAGAGTTTTCGGATCTTTTCCATAGGGTGGCCGATGGAAAGGGGAAGCGGGACGAACTTTACAGCTTCTCACATATGAGCAAAGCGAGACAGCAAGCAAGCTCGGAAACGGTTTATCCTGTGTTCGTAGAAGCATCCGAAGAGGACGGAACGTTGAATTTGACGGACTTTTTTGATTTTGGATTGGAATGGAGAGCACAACAAGGGGGAGGAGAACTCTTCTTTCACTTTGATCATCGTCGATTGGAGAAGGAAAAAATGCGATCCATTTTTTCACAATACATCGGTTTCCTTAAGCTCTTTGCAGAAAATCACAATGGTGCGATCCGCAAATAACAAGGTCGTTTTAAGAAGGGCGGGTCAACCGCACGGAAGAACGCTTAGATGGTCTTGCTAGGGATAAGACCGTATTTGTCGCTCCCCTGCGGAAGCGGCAGCAGACGCTGACATCATCCTGGCCTGTGTGACAGATGACCAGGCGAGCGAACAAATATGGTCTGGATCGTACGGAGCGTTTCCAATGCAAAGCAAGGCATTGCTGCCATTGAAAGCTCCTCTTTGTCCGTATCTTACATTGATAAGTGGTAATCGGCTATATGGATTGCTCGTCTGTTAGCGAATTATATTTTGAACGCAACAATAGGCCCCATCGGCAATCGTGTGAGAATATAATCCAATGCTTGCCGAGTTGTTAGGACAATTAAATGATGAATAATGGCGGTGTTCAGTGATGCAAAAAATCGGAGTCGTCGGTGCAGGGACGATGGGGATCGGTCTTTCTCAGTCTTTGGCCCAAGCAGGTTTGGAAGTCGTTCTTGTCGATATTTCGGATGACATTCTCGCCCGTGCAAAAGAAGAAATTCGCAAAAGTATACGATTTTCCGCATTCTTTAATAAGGGTCATTCGTTGGAAAGCGTGGACGCTGTACTTACCAGAATCACCTTGACCACGGATCACCACTTGTTATATGACGTAGATTTCCTTGTGGAGAACGTGACCGAAAAATATGAAGTGAAGCAGGCGGTATATGAGATTATCGATCGGATTTGCCCTGAGCACTGTGTTTTTGCCGTTAACACTTCCTGTATTTCGATAACCAAATTGGCGGCTGGGACGAAACGTCCAGATCGGGTGATTGGCATGCATTTCATGAATCCGGTCATGATGAAGCCGACAGTCGAAGCGATTCGAGGTTTTCATACCTCCGACAAGACTATTGAAACCGCTAAAGATTTCCTTGCCCGCTTCGGCAAGGACATGATTCTCGTAAACGATCTTCCGGGGTTCGTTTCCAACCGTATTTCACACCTGCTCATGAATGAAGCGGCATTTGTCGTACAGGATCAGGTGGCTCAACCAAAGGATGTCGACGACATTTTTAAGAAGTGTTTTAACCATGCGATGGGACCGTTAGAAACGGCTGATCTTATCGGACTCGATACGGTCGTCCATTCTCTCGATGTGCTCTATGAAAGCTATCAGGATTCGAAGTACCGCGTCTGCCCGCTGCTACGCAAAATGGTCGACGCCGGCCTTCACGGTCGAAAAAGCGGACGCGGCTTCTACGACTACTGATTTTCCAGTTTGGTCAATTCTATCTTTGAAAGGTGAAACTAATATGAGGCTTAGGTTAAGTGCAGAGCAGGAGCAGTTTCAGGAAGATTGCAGAGCGTTCGTCGACCGTGAGGTATTGCCGTTGGCGAACCGGATGGACAGGGAGGAGCACACGCAAGCAGATTTGATCCGGAAAGTAGCAGAGCAGGGTTACCTCGGGGCAGTTATTCCGAGATCCTATGGAGGGTGTCAACTTGATTACATAAGCCTCGGCCTTATGCACGAGCAAACCGGGCGCGCCTGCTCCTCCATACGCAGCCTGTTGACGGTCCACGGTATGGTAACATTGGCGATTCGTAAGTGGGGCAATGAACTTCAGAAGCAGCAATGGCTGCCTGAACTGGCCTCAGGAACCCGGATTGGCGCATTCGGGCTCAGCGAACCAAACATTGGTACTGATGCAAAAAGCATCGAGACTACTGCTGAGTTGGTGAACGGGCGATATGTACTAAACGGTAGAAAAAAGTGGATCACCTATGGTCAAATCGCCAATCTCTTTTTAATCTTTGCACGCTGTGAGGGACAACCAACCGCTTTCCTGGTAGAACGTGACAGCAAGGGATTTACGGCCAATGCGATTGACGGCATTTTGGGAACAAAGGCTTCCATGCTTGCAGAACTTCACCTTGACAATTGCGAGGTACCAGCGGAGAACTTGCTAGGGAGAATCGGTATGGGACTATCCTTCGTCGGAACTCACTGCCTGGATTACGGCCGATTCTCAATCGCATTCGGTGCGGTTGGAATTGGACAGGGCTGTTTAGAAGATAGTCTCGAATATACGTCAAATCGTAAACAGTTCGGCGTCGTTCTCCGTGAACATCAATTGATTCAAAAAATGATAACCGAGATGATCGTCAATGTCGAGGCGGCACGACTGCTTTGTCATCAAGCTGCATATTTGGCCGATCTCGCCGATCCCGACTTTATGATGGCAAGCTGGAAGGCAAAGTATTTTGCCACGTCGATTCTTAGAAAGATCACAAGCGATGCGGTTCAGATACAAGGCGCATTCGGCTGCAGCACAGATAGCAATGCGCAACGCTATTTCCGCGATGCGAAGATTATGGAAATTATCGAGGGCACGACGCAGATGCACGAAATGATTATTGCGAGACATGCTTATATATAATACAGCACTGGGCGGAATTCCTCCAGAATCCTGAATCATCTCAATTTATTCAATTACTACGAACCTATATTCGTTCGTATTTTAGGAATTTTGAGACGTTTAATCCCCGTCCCGCATACGAGCATCTTGATACCGAATTCATGCTGTTCATGGTGATAAAGAAAAGATTCCGTTACAAGCTATCGAAGCCTGGCGTCATTACACTTCACGTTCTAGCCAAATTGAAGTATTTTCTGGTGGGCATTTCTTCATCAATGACTACGCCGAACAGCTAACAGAATTGATGAAGTGTATATTGTCCAAGCACAGGGAATAATGCAACTCGATAAGACAAAGAGGTGGGCTGAGTGGGACTTTCATCGAACAATCAAACGAAAATGGAAACCAATCATTTGTCTGAAATACTAAAGAAAGAGAAAATTCACAGCTGTTTGATCAGCGTAGGTAGCGAGCCCATATATCAATTTTTTAAGAACAAAAAATCGGTTAACAAACTTCATAAAGTCAATTCATGTACAAAAAGCGTGACCTCATGCCTGATCGGGATTGCACATGAAAAAGGCTTCATTCCCGACTTGACTGCTCCGATTGCAACCTATTTTCCATCGCTGCTGAAAGATCAAGATCCGAGAAAGCAGTTTATCACGATCGACCACTTGTTGACTATGACTGCCGGATTCGATTGGCCCGAGATGGAGGATTGGGGAGGCTGGCCTCAAATGATCCATAGCTCGAACTGGGTGAAGTATGTGCTGGAGAGGCCCTTACTCACCGAACCCGGTCTAGTGATGAACTATAACTCGGGTTGCAGCCAGCTACTTTTGGCCATTTTGCAAAAAGCGACGAATCAAAAAGCACGTGAATTTGCTGTCCGCCATTTATTTTCTAATCTGGGCTTTGAAGATTTCATTTGGCATGAGGATCCGCAGGGCGTGAATATCGGCGGCTTCGGACTTTATCTTACCGTTCAGGACATGCATAAATTTGGGAGCTTATATTTGAACATGGGAAGATGGGGAAAAAAGCAATTGATAAGCGAAAAATGGATTGCACAAACGACGCAGCCAGAAAATCTGTCCTACCCCGATTTGGGTCATTACGGGAGGCATTGGTGGGTTTCTCAAACCTCTGGTGCCGGAGGGTTTTATTTTGCAATGGGCATGGGAGGGCAGTATATTTGTGTCGTTCCGTCCCGAAAAATAGTCATTAGCATGACAAGTGATACTTACGGGGATACGCTGAGGCCATTGCAAATCATAAAAAGTTCCATTTTGTAGTTTCGCTGAGACAAGTGCTGTAAGCATTGGATTAAGTTATTATATGGTACAACTTGCTTTCATGAAAATTTGGAAAGTCTGCTTGGAGTTCAGTTAAAGTGCTAATACAGTATCAGATTTAAAACTGTGTGTAGGAAAAGGAAACTTATGCATTCCGGAATCACATTGTTATCTGAAACACTGTATTAGCTCTGATGCTGTACTGTTTTTTTACAAAATTGATTATTCGAAAGGCATGTATTGATACAAATTATCTAGGGGATGTATTATGGGTACAAAACGACTTCGTATTGCGATTCCACCAGTTCTCGGCTATTTAGGTCAAGCTTATCCACTCTCCATCATGGCACAGTCTAATCATTATTTACCTTGGTTTTATACTAACTTTATTCATCTATATTATGAAAGTAATTTACTCGATGCTAAGATCCAACAATCCACATTAAATTTCTACAACTATGCATATAAAGGGTATGATGGCCCAATAAACAGTCCATGGATTAATGCTGCTGGAATAGATGGGAAAATTGTTGAAGGGTATAAAGGTGGGCCAATAAAGTTTATTACTGATTGTATTGATAATCGACAATATGTTGAGTTAAATGTGGATGAGTTTTATATCCCTAATACTTATGCACATGGTGAATATGAATTCAAACATCAATTCATGGTATATGGATATAGTATGCGTAAGCAAACAATTTACGGTCTTGGATTTGATAAAGAAGGTAAATTCACCGAATTGCCTGTTACATTCAACGATTTTGAAAAATCTCTGATGAGTTACAAAGATATTGAAGGTAAGCTAGGCCTATACAATTTGTGGACATATAATGATAATGCGAATTTTCGTTTTGAAGTTCGTTTTGTAAGAGAATCATTGAGAGAGTATTTGGAATCAAAAAATCTTGATGAAAGGATAAGTATGTTTATAAATCCAAGAAAAAGGGTTTATGGAATGGCTATTTATGAGCAACTTTTGATATTTTTGGAAGGGTGGATGACGGGGAGAACATCCTATGATATTAGGCCAATTCATATTATGTTGGAACATAAAAAATGTATGTCTTCAAGAGTAAAATATATGATTAAACACAAATATCTCTCCGATGAATTTGATTATATCAAAAATTTCGTATCAATAGAAAAAATGGCCCGAACAGGAAAAAGTATGGTTATAAAGTATAAACTGACTAACGATAATGATATAATAAAAAGACTAATTGAGCTTTATCGTCAGATGCAACTGGAAGAATATAATGCAATTCAAGTTGTTGTTGACTCTTTAACTGAAAGAACTCTGCCTTAATATTTTGGTTGGCGTATCTTATTCAGTAAAGTCTATTAAAGAGTTCTGTAGATAAGATTGCTAAAAAGCTGAACTTATAACAATGAGACCACCCCCCTCCCTGTTTGTGAGAAAGGGATCAAAATATCTACAAGTTTAAGCAGCCAGTCGTCGGAAATTAACTGCCGACTGGTTATTTAGTTTCGTTTGAATGCGAATGAGTTATAGTAAGTAATGTAATCTCGAACGGTCTGCTCTACAATTGCCGTCAGGTTTGAAGCAGTGACGTGATCTTTCGGTACCCATAACGGAATTTATGTTCCGTACAGAGCTCTCGAATTTTCTCAACGACATAATTTACACGCTTAGCTCTGCAAGACGATTTCCAACGGTAATAATTAGCTCGAGGAATTCCTAACCATGTACAGGCCTGTGTAATACAATACTATTTATTTCTCCTCGAATGGACTCTACCCAAGCAATGACTAACTAACTTCAGCTGACACCTCCTTTCCAACTCCTTATACTTTTTTTAGAACATCTAGTTGCTGCTTAAGGAAACGATTCCCTGCTTTCACTTTTTCAAGTTCTGATGTGTATTCCGGCTCTTTACCGTAGCTATAGTGCTTACCTACTGGCTGTTCCAGACGATGGAGTTCATCTTCCCGATACCACTTTATCCTGACTTTTAATTGAGTCACATTTTTAATATTTAGCTCGTTCATGACTTCTTTCACAGGAATACCAGCTGATCTCATTTCAATTGCTTTCAATTTCACTTCCACAGGTAGCTCATTCTAGTTACCAACGCAAAAACACCTCCAAGATTGTCTCCCTTATCTTACGGTATGCTCATGTCTGCTCATATGTTGTTATCACTGACTGCGGAATGACTAAGTAGAATTTGGGTATTTCATTACACAACATCCATCTTAACTTAATTCTCTTCAAAATAATGACGCATATTGGGTTCTATAATAACGGAAAATAAGCTGAAAAACACGAACGATATTACCAGATTATTATTTATACAATCGTTAGGATATACAGTAGTTACAGCATTACATAATTATAAAATGTGCGTATCTCATGTAGATATGGATTGAGAGCTATATTCATGTCAGCTCAACTGTAGAATATATTCAGAACTTCAAGACTTTAATGAGTATCGAAAATGATATTCGCACAGAATCGAGTCTTAATATAGCAATATTAAGCTCAAAATCGCTTCCTCGCCACTTAACTGAAATGTTGTCGATACTGCTCATAAAACAATTATTTTTGGGATTGGAAAACCGACATGCCTGCTAGAATACCACGAGTGAAATGCCAATCATGTACCAAATTCACTCAACTTCCAGTGAAATGGGTTCGATCGCTCTCACATTTCACTCTGCTATTTGAAGCGTGGGCGATGCGATGATGGCTGAAATTCTCTTGACGGCGCAAGGGTTATGAAACTAGCAACTATGCTTTTACCCGTCTGTACAGCGAAGAGCCCTACTTCCGATGATCGATATTTTGTATCATCGTTTCTTTCCTCCCCGTGTAGTTTCTGAATACTCCTACCATGCTTCTTCTTTCTTGTATTTCATTTACATATGAACCCACTGGTCTGCAGCACCGACTTGTCTCACTTGAGCTCTAGATATCGACTTTATGAAAATATTGAAATCGCTTCCAAGTTGGATTATATCGGATTTCGCAAAGGGGGGATCAAAATCGAGCATTCACCTGGGACAGGGGGAATCGTTGTTAAGAAGAAAGGAGGCTAGGTCTGTACTTATACTGACTGTTGCATTTGACAATCCGTACGAGAAAAAATAAAAGAAAGGATGATAGTTATAATGAACAACTCCCGGTTTCAAAAGTCGTTGGCAAAGCTCTTGTTATTGTTTGTGCTGTGCATTGGTTTGTTTGGGTTCAATTATTCGCAGGCCTTTGCGCTTGACAATGGGCTTGCGGAAACACCTCCGATGGGCTGGAACGGTTGGAACGCCTTTCATTGTGACGTGAATGCCGTTCTCGTGAAGGAAACGGCTAAAAAGATGGTAGAATCCGGGATGAAAGAAGCG
The DNA here is from genome assembly GCF_001894745.1 of Paenibacillus sp. NAIST15-1. Taxonomy (GTDB): domain Bacteria; phylum Bacillota; class Bacilli; order Paenibacillales; family Paenibacillaceae; genus Paenibacillus_B; species Paenibacillus_B suaedae. Next base: position 735,065 of record NZ_BBYF01000003.1, on the reverse strand, counting down.
GGCTATCAATACGTTAACCTCGATGATTGTTGGATGCTTAGTCAGCGCGATGAAAACGGCAATTTGGTTCCCGATCCGGCAAAGTTTCCAGACGGGATTAAGGAAGTCGCCGATTATGTTCACTCTCTCGGTCTGAAAATTGGTATCTACGCAAGCGCAGGTACCACGACTTGTGCGTGGTATCCGGGGAGTCTCAATTATGAAGAGAAAGATGCCCAAAGTTTTGCCGAGTGGGGAATCGACTATTTAAAGTATGATAATTGTGGCGATCCTCAGGGTCGACCGATACAGGAACGCTATGAGAAGATGCGTGATGCGCTTGCGGCTACAGGACGGGACATTGTTTTCAGTATGAGCGTTGGAGGAGGCGATGATCCGTGGTTATGGGGCAAGCAGGTGGGCAATCTGTGGCGGACAATCGGTGATATTAGTGATTCGTATCTAAGGATGTTAGTCGTTTTCCTTAAGAATGTTGAACTGTATCCGTACGCCGGTCCGGGCTATTGGAATGATGCTGATATGTTGGAAATCGGTAACGGGGGCATGAGTCTAGAAGAATATCGTACCGAATTTAGTCTTTGGTCCATAATGGCTTCGCCATTGCTCGCGGGTACCGATTTACTGAATGCCTCCAAAGAAATTATGGATATTTACACCAATCGTGAAGTGATTGCGGTGAATCAGGATCCAATCGGGCTACAGGGACGTCCCATCAAGCAGAAAAACGACGGTAGTATGGTATTGTTGAAACCGATGGCCAATGGGGACAAAGCCGTGGTGTTCTTCAACTCAAGCAATGCTGCGTTAAATGTGGAGATAAGTCTTAGTCAATTGGGCATACCATTCTCTGTCGACAAGAAAACTTATACGGTTCGGAATCTCTGGGCACATGAAACGGTATCGACCACAGACAAAATCAGTGCTTCTGTTCCGGCTCACGGAATTATGATGTATCGCATCAGTCCGGGAACGAAAAATGAGGTTTCAACTGACGGATTTAAGCGTGTTATCAATAATGACGGCAAAGAAATTTGGGTGAAATCGTTATCTGACGGAAGCAAAATGATTACATTGGTCAACCGGACTACTGCCGCGACAACAATCAGTGCTGAGCCGGAAAAATTAGGTTTCAAACATGCCTCGGTTTATTTGGCTGAAGACTATTGGACTGGCCAAAAATTGAGTTATGCCAGCAAAATCTTCTCCGATGTTGAACCATTTTCAGCGGTTACCTACCGTGTTACACCGGGGACACCAAACGAGGTGCCTGCCGCTGTTGGTATATCGTTTGACGGTCCTTCTTTAATAGCCCCAGGTGAAACCAAAACGATCATAACAACGATGACCAATTATGGTAGAAACGCTGTTCATAACCTGGATCTCAAACTAAATGTACCGGAAGGATGGAAAGTTATCCCCGGTTCGGACACCACATTTAAAACCATGCCACCGGAAGGCAAAAACAATTCCGTTAAGGTGAGTTGGAAGGTGACGGCGCCTCAAGACGCTGAGGCTGGCTGGAGTCATCTTACAGCGGATGTCATGTTCGATTCTGGTGGGGGAAATCAGGGGCATGTACGCTCAGGATTATCCGTACAAATCCCGTCCGCCCCTCCGACAGAAAATGCATTTCTAAGCGACATGCAATTTTTTGGCAACGTTTCGAACGGCTGGGGTCCGATTGAAAGGGATACAAGTGTCGGTGGGAACTATCAAGGAGATGGCAAAATGATCACTCTGAACGGTAAAGGGTATGAAAAAGGATTGGGTGTCCATGCATACTCTAAAGCTTCATTTTATATTGGTAAAAACTTTTCAAGGTTTATTTCTGATATTGGACTAGACGGTGAAACTCATGGGGGCTCTGTCATCTTTCAAGTGTGGGGAGACGGGGAAAAGCTCTATGATAGCGGTGTAATGAAAGATAACGCGGATGTCCAGCATGTCAATGTTGATGTTTCCAATGTCGATGTTCTTATGTTGGAAGTAATGGACGGTGGCGTTGGCAATGGTGCGGATCATGCTGATTGGGCTGGAGCGAAGCTGTTGAAAGAGGTGTTAGTAGATGACATCAAGATCAACGGGGAATCCTTATCAGGTTTTGATCAAGTAACTACAGATTATTACATGACATATTTGGAAGGTACGATATCGGATGTACCTACGGTGGAAGTCATTCCGGCCAATAATGATGTTAAGGTAGATATTTCACCGGCTGAACAACTTCCGGGTACTACCGTGATTACCGCCACCTCGGCAGATGGATCAGTGACGAAAACGTATAAGATTCATTTTAACGTCACTCCACAATTGTATGTAAGCGACCTTCCGTGGATTTATGCGACGACTGGCTGGGGAACGATTCATCGAGATGCTAGTGTCGGAGAGAACCCGATTAAATTGTTAACTGATTCGGGCATTGTTACCTATGATAAAGGAATTGGAACGCATGCTATTTCAGAAATCATTTACGACATTGCCGGGAGAGGGTATGGTCGCTTTCAAAGCTACGTAGGCCTAGATCACGAATCACACAATAACGATAGCGGATCCATAGTTTTTCAAGTATGGGCCGATGGTGAATTATTATTTGACAGCGGGACGATGAAAAGAGACACTCTGGCCAAGTTTGTTGATGTTGATGTTAGTGGCAGAAAACAATTAAAGTTAATCGTTACCGATGCCGGCGATGGAAATGGCAACGATCACGCCGATTGGGCGGACGCCCAATTTATTGCTGGCAACACGGCTTCCGAAATCCATACAAAGATGAACGATGAGGATCTTCCAACTGAAGTGACTATACCTGATTCAAATCAATGATTTCACGTGGAATGATATAGGTTCTTATAGGCCGTGTCCAGTTCGGACTTGGCCTTTTTTTAAATGTCAGTTTACGTATTTTCACAGACAGTAGTTCTCGTATGGCGTATGAAAAAAATTGCGTAGTGTATCAAATTATGTTGCTTGTTCTCCTGCAAGTCCCCCTCTATCATGAACCCATGCGGAAGAAATTACAGTCATATTTCAATGTATAGGGTCGTGATCGCGTTCAAAATGATCTACAGGCGAAATATTTTTTTCTGTTTTGAAAGCGCTAACTAAATTGGTCTTGAAGCTATTGTTTGAAGGCTGGTACGCAGTACGTTTTTACTCAGCTTCTACTCATTCGTTTTCGGGTTTTGGGTGCCTGTTTCTGCAAGTGCTCCCTAAATGGTTTATGCCGGATGCTGCGAAAGGGGGGATCAAAAATCGAGAGTTCGTCTAGAACAAAGGAAGTGGTGAAAGGTTTCTGGAATTTCAGTACTTAATAATATAAGAAAAGGAGCTGAATTAATGAAATCGAATAAAAAATGGGGATCGGTTCTGATTGCAGCTTTATTGCTGATTACCTCAGTTTCTGTGGTGCAGGCGAAGTCAACTATTCCGACAGTGACCATCACAGAGACGGGAGATGCGATCCAGACAGAAGGGAATGACGCGGGAAATCCACAAACCTTACCGGAACAACCAACGGATGACGGAGGGACAGCTATGGATCAGGCTAATCAAACACAGGACGTATATCAAAAAGCAGCATCATCAGAGGATCAGATGAAATTCCGCAATCTTGCGTTAGGTCTTCCCTATGAATGGTCTGAACAGCCGGACGCATCGCATCCGGACGACGGCTATAAGCTTACAGATGGGAAATATGGAAAGTTGGATAGGAATGACCCGGCGTGGGTAGGACATGTGCGCGGAAAAGCACGTGAAGTCGTGTTCGATTTGGGCGAGGCAAAGTCGATCGGCAAGATATCAGCCCGCTTTTTTCAGGATTTCCCCACAAACTCTATCCTCGTGCCGTTAGAGGTATCGATGTATGTTTCCGACGATAAGGAGAATTGGGGATTGCTCTCTCATAACGCCACTCAGCTGCTCTGGGGATCAGGGCCTCCTAGACAGGAGACGTTTACATGGGACGGAAGCCGAGACGGAATCAATGGCGGGAAAACAGATGGCAAGCTGGCTTATGCCCGTTACGTGAAAATCATCTTTACGATGCATCCTTCACAATGGGAATACATTGACGAAATTGAAATAACGGGTACGGACGGCAAGGTAGACGGGGCAGTAACCGTTCCTACTGAGCAGCCTCATTTTTTAGAGCCGAGTGAAGCGACAGCTGGTATCCGAAACCTGAATTTACTGTATAACGGACAGTATGCAAATGGTTTGGGTGATTGGAGCAAGGAGCGGATTATTCCTAACATCAGTTATGTGAATAAGGATGGCGAGCCTACCGATTGGCTTTTTGATGGCGTTTTATATCTCGGGCTTGCTTCACCTGCTGGCCGTGATTACGGTCTAGGGCAAACGAACTTAGAAGACTGGAAATGGTATTTGGATAAAACATTTGCGTCCACGGGGGATATGCAGAACTTGAATGAGGCTACCAAGGAAGTCGGAGCCAAGCTGAACCAGCCTGATTATAAAGAGAAGGTTGTGTTAATGATTCCGGATCCAGGAGGATCTTTAACCGATTTTGGTGACGTTGACGGTACTGGTTCCTTGAATTTTAACGAATCCGTTGTCGGCAGAGATAAAGCGCTTGAAAACAGGGGGAAAGCGATACAGTGGTGGCTCGATCAGGTTCAGCAAAGATGGGATGCTGCGAACTATTCAAATCTTGAGCTTGTTGGTATGTACTGGCTGCCAGAACAAATCGATATAGGTGAAACGGGACCAGACGTGGCTCGAATGATGAGTGAAAAAGTGCATGCCATGAATTTGAAGGTGTTCTGGATTCCTCACTCTTTGGCATACAAAATGTATATGTGGAAAGACGTTGGAATAGATGCTGCTGCTTATCAGCCGAATTACTTCTTCGGTGGAATGGATGTTGACCGTCTGGAGGATGCTGCGAATAATGCAAAGCGGTACAGGATGGGGAATGAAGTCGAGTTTGATGACGGGATGCTGACGGACGCCGTACTCCGCGAGCGTTTTATCGAATACTTGAACAGCGGTGTTGAAACGGGATTGATGCAAAATGGCTTTAGAGCTTATTACCAAGGAAATAATGCCGTTTACAACTTAGGAGTAAGCAAGGATCCAAGTTTGCGTTTAATGTATGACTGGCTGTATCAATATTTAAACGGAACATACGTCGTCCACAATAGCCCGGCGCCGGAGGCGGACATATTCATCAACGGACAAAAGTTAAATGGCGATATGGCCATACCGGATACGGAGACCCTTCAGATTACGTGGAAAATCAAAGATGACGATGGAAGCGGATTGGCGAAGGTAACGGTCTTGATGGATGGTAAACCTTACATCCCGGGAACACCATTTGATCTGGCGGGAAAACCGGATAAACATCAACTGGTCGTCACTGTAGCCGCTGCGAAATCCAAGACGACTACTTACATCATCAGAGCGGTGTCGACGGCCGATACGATGAAAGCACATGTGGATCGATTCGCAGAACAGAATCAGTTTACGACGGCCGAAGCCCCTCGTTCGCTGAACAATTATTTGGAACTGATGAAACGCTTTGAAGGAACAGAAGCGGGCCAGGTTGACAAGTACCTAAAAGGCTTCAATGTGAAACTAGATCAATTATGGGCAGACCATATCATTTCGGATACGGCTTACGCCGCGTTGAAAGAAGAGGTTTATAGCCTCGTTGGTAATCTGGCCGAAAATAAACCAGCGACTGCATCTTCCGTAGAAGGCTCCCTTGCGAGATTGGCGCCGGAAAATGCTGTAGACGGATTCTCTTCGACAAGATGGTCGAGCGCCTATGTGGATGACACTTGGTTCCAAGTCGATCTTGGCGAATCCAAAGAATTCGATACGGTTAGTATCGACTGGGAGAATGCCCGAGCTAAAACCTACAAACTCCTTGTCTCCGATGATAATCAGAATTGGATCAGTGTAATTAAGGACAATAACGGAATCATTACTGCGCATGCTGGAAAAGAAACCGTTCATTTTGATCCAGCCACAGCTAGATACGTCAAATTCCAAGGCGTTCAAAAAAATACGGAATACGGCTATTCCTTCTATGAATTTGGAGTTTATAATCTTTCTGGAGGCGGTACGGTCACACCGATTGAGGGCGCAAGAGCTGTGATAGATGTCGATGCAGGGAAATTAACGATCGATGGTCTGGTGATGAATGGAAGCCAGTCCAAAGTGAATTTGAAAGTGCTCGATTCGAAAGGGAAAGTCCGGTACGAAGGCCATACAACAAGCTCGGAAACGGGGAAATTCCAATTTTCGATTAAGCTTGTCGGGAATCTAAAGGGAACGAACGACGCCTATCTCTGGATAGAGGGAATGTCCACACCCGTGAAGTTTACATTCGACTATAGCAAAAAGAACTGATATTTCGAAAACAAAGCCATGGACGCAGTGTTATTTCCACGCTGTGATCCGTGGCTTTTTCTTTTGAATCAGTCTTGATGGTCGTAAGGGAATGATGTGTCCGAGATGAATGAGCAAGCCAAGGGAGATGAGCATCTGTATGATGATCGGAAAAACATATTGAAAGTGAATTAGATTCTAGTTCATAATAAAATTAAGGAGGAATCTGAACTTAAATCGAAACCTGTGCTTTTAACCATCCAATATATCACAAACATGGAATCAATACAATTAAATGTTATCACAATTGAAGGGGAGAAATAATATGACAAGTAGCACGTCAAATATTTCAAATGAAAAGATATTACCTATGTCACCTCCAATTCTCTCCTCATATCCCGTATACTCAAACCTATTATCTGTAATATCAAATGTCCCCGAAGCATCTCCTTGGATATTAAGTAATTATATACAATTAGTTAATAACCCACAGAAACCAACTATTTATTTTCCCACTGGTTATGCTCATGAATGTCCTTTTATAACAGAACAAATTATTAATAAAACCTTCATTAGGAATAAATGGAACAACGATATAGTTGGATTTATTATAGATTGTATTAATTTAGGATACTATATTTATCTAATTGTAGATGAGTACTATATATCAGCATCATGGGCATACAAAAAGCAATCTTTTACACACGATTTATTTGTTTTCGGATACAATAAATCGTTAAAGAAATTTAATATTGCTGACAATTTCAAACACGGAATTTATGCATATAATACATGTTCCTTTTACGAATTACAGAAAGCGTATTCATCTTTAAAAAATGCTGACGAGGATTATTTAGGTTTTAATGGATGTGTAAGATTATATAACATAAATCCCAAAGTAATTTATGAATTCAACATTGATTTGGTTATTGATTCAATCAATGATTATCTTGTTGGTAAATCTACACCACGTGAGCCTGAACATTACCGTAAAAATTATGTTTTTGGAATAAATGTATATAATTATATGAGAGATTACCTAAAAGCAGTGCATAAAGAATGTGATCTAAGAGCATTTCATACTCTTTTTGAACATAAAAAGTTAATGTTGCAACGTATTCAATTCATGGAGAAGTTAGGATTCCTTGAAAATTCTGGTTTGATTTATGACGATTACTCTGCAGTTAAAAATAAATGTGAAACTAATCTTTTCAGGTTAATAAAATTTAACATGACTCAAAATAGTTCCCTTTTAGATAAAGTAGTATCGAGTATGGATGAAATTGTTAGTAGGGAGAAATACGCTTTGGAAAATCTCTTAAATAACATTGTTTTAAAATAAGCTATGCTCCATGTACTTCGAGCTGGAATCCCTCCTGATCCTGAATGATCGCATATCTGATGTCAGAGGATGCAAAACCTCAGATTTTACAACCTATGGACATTTACTTTTTGGAGCTCATATCCAACCTTGAACAACGAGGGAAAATACAGCTTTCCTCGTACATGCACGTATAGGCCACCGCCTACATACAATGTATCACTGCGCCACAACTGTGAAAGAGAATCGAGAATGAACAGGCGCAAGATGCAGAACACAATGTCGTCAGACTTCTGGAGGTGGCTATTACATGACGGGATTATTCACGGCGATCGCACTCTTCATTAAGCAAATATCGCTGCTCGTCTCATACGTGAAGAACAATGCGTTTCCGCAGCCGTTGGCAGAGGAAGAGGAGACAAAGCACCTGCTTCTTATGGCAGAAGGGAATGCACATTCGAGAAATATGTTAGTTGAACATAACTTAAGGCTTGTTGCCCACATCGTGAAGAAGTTCGATAATACCGGCGAGGATCTTGAGGATCTGATCTCGATCGGCACGATTGGATTGATTAAAGCGATCGAGAGCTTTCAGCCGAATAAGGGGACGAAGCTGGCTACTTTCGCAGCTCGCTGTATAGAAAATGAAATTTTGATGCATCTTCGTTCGCTGAAGAAGACACGCAAGGATGTATCGCTGCACGATCCGATAGGGACTGACAAGGAAGGTAATGAAATTACATTAATTGACATACTTGGCACGGAAAGTGATGAGGTTGTCGAGAAGGTGCAGCTTAAGATCGAGAAAAGCAAAATATATCGCAATCTGGATATATTGGATGAACGGGAGCAGGAGGTTATCCGGGGGCGGTTCGGATTAGATGGAGGCGGCGATGAGCGAACACAGCGGGAGATTGCGAAGGAATTAGGCATCTCGCGTTCGTATGTGTCACGGATAGAGAAGCGGGCGCTTATGAAGCTGTATCATGAGTTTTATAAAGTGAAGCGAGATTGATCTATTACGAATAAGAGCTGAGCCTGGTCATGAAGAAATCGAGAAACCGTACAGAGCTGCGAGGATTGCCTTGCGGCTCTTTTTGGTGTGAGCGGATGGAGCACGATGTCGCAATCTCTTATTATTCACAACCTATTCTATATGTGCGACATTTTCTATTGCTTGTTGGCTAACACGTGATACCTATTTAACTCGAAATCGATTACACTTGTGCTAGGACAACAATGATAGAGCATAAGGAGAGAGAGCGAATGACATCGGCTAAGCATCAAGGAATGCAACATACAGAGAATGATTTGCGTAGACCGCTGGACTATCCATGTACCTATATGCCAAGCGGTACGCCAGATTGGAGCTTAACGGATTCGGTAGAGCTAGTAGATGTAGTAACGGGGGCAGCTCCACGCCAACAGACGAAGGTGAGGGCTTGCTGGACAGATACGACGTTCCATATGCAATTTGAATGCGAGGATGATTACATCGTCAGCCCATATACTGACCGGGATGATCCTTTGTACGAGGCGGATGTAGTAGAGTGCTTCATTGATCCTGACGGGGATGGCCGAGCTTATTATGAATTTAATGTAAGTCCGCATAATGTGATATTCGATGCTTACATTACGAACAATCCTGGCGAACCGAAGGGCTTCCATCCGGAATGGAATGCCGAGCATCTGCTATCCTCTGTGTCGTATGTCAATGTTCCAGTACGCAGAGTGATATATGAATTGGCGATTCGCTTTGAGGATTTGGAATGTACTACACCAGAAGTGGGCTCTCATTTCCGTCTTAACTGGTTCCGAATTGATCAAGATAAGCTTGGTGCTCGCACTTATGATGCTTGGGCTCCGACAGGTGCAGTTAATTTCCACATGCCAGAATGCTTCGGAACGATTCGATTTACGAAATAGAATAGTGGTTGATACGAGTAAGCGCCTTTCAGGCCCGTACTCAGCTTCTGTGCTGAGTGGGGACTGGGGGCGCTTATTTGTATAGCGAATAAACGAATCCTCCGAATATGGACATCCTGAAGGCTATTCTTCCTTAGCTTGTAGCGGATTATCAGGAACTGCATACACTAATGTATCGCATAGGGCCGTATCCAGTAATGCAGAGAGGAAGAGTGAATTTGGATAACAGGGTCATGGTACCGTTGTTCAGCTGTATTGTGCTTGTTCTGTTCGTCCTGCTCGCTATTTGCTTGCTTCTGCTGCACCTGCAGCGACTGTTGTAGGCTGTGCATGAAGGCAGTATGAGATACATGACATATTCCATCTCCGAAAGACAAATACTGTGTAGGAATGATGATGCATGTGAAATGATGAATGCTACACAAGTATGTTGCAGGAGGTGGAGATATGGCGTCATCAACGAAATCCGGAACACCGAAATGGAAATCAGGAAATTGGACGCTTTCTGAGCAAGAGTACAAGCAAATCGCCAGTCGACGGGAGCCCGCACGGACGGTAGGCAAAAATTGCATTCGTGCGTTCCTCGTTGGCGGAACGATTTGTTTGATTGGACAAGTTATCCAGCAGCTATATATGACGTATTTAGGAATGAGCGAGAAGGAGGCAGGCAACCCGACAGTCGTCACCTTAATTTTATTGTCCGTCATTCTTACATGCTTCGGCGTATACGACAAAATCGCACAGTGGGCAGGCGCGGGTACGGCCGTCCCGGTTACTGGCTTTGCCAATTCCATGTGTTCGGCGGCATTGGAGCATCGCAGTGAGGGCTTAGTACTGGGGGTAGGAGCGAACATATTCAAATTGGCAGGGTCGGTCGTCGTGTTCGGAACCGTAGCGGCGTTCTTCGTTGCGTTGATTTATTTGATCTTTGGACTCCAGCATTGACCTGCTGCCGCATTATGAACGCATGCATGAGGAAGGGGGATTTGGATGCAAATCGGACGTCATACATGGCGATTCCAGAGTGAGCCAGCGATCATTGGTACGGCAACAGTTGTGGGTCCTGATGAAGGAGAAGGGCCGCTGGCTGCTGACTTTGATTATATACATGATACGCTTGATATGCAGGAGAAAAGCTGGGAGAAAGCCGAACGTAAACTATTGGAGCAGGCGACGCAGCTTGCAATTGTTAATTCCCATATTACGCAGGACGATCTGAACTTTTTTGTCGGCGGGGATTTGCTTAATCAGATTATTAGCAATTCCTTCGCAGCGCGTACCCTGGGAGTTCCTTATATTGGCGTATTTGGTGCTTGTTCGACATCGATGGAATCGCTTGCGATTGCCTCTCTGCTTGTAGATTCGGGCAATGCGAACAAGGTGATGGCAGCTACTTGCAGCCATAACTGCACAGCGGAGAAGCAGTTCCGCTATCCGACCGAATATGGTTCCCAGAAGCCGCCTACGGCGCAATATACAGTAACAGGTGCTGGAGCAGCTGTAGTTGCCAAGGCAGAGAAGCAATACTCATCCATGCCTCGTGTGATTGCAGCTACGATCGGCAAGATTGTCGATCTCGGAATTAAGGATCCATTCAATATGGGGGCGGCAATGGCTCCAGCCGCAGTCGATACGATCCAGACTCACTTAAGCGATCTGGATCGCAAGCCTCAGGATTATGACTTGATTGTCACGGGCGACTTGGCATCCATCGGTCTGTCGATCGCCAATGATCTGTTCCAACAGAACGGACTGCATATGGAGCGGACAACTTTCAATGATTGCGGCCTTATGGTCTATGACTTGAACAAGCAGGCCGTACAAGCAGGGGGCAGTGGCTGCGGATGCTCGGCAGTCGTTACATACGGCCACATTCTGAAGCGTTTGCGCGAACGGAAGCTGAGACGTGTGCTTGTAGCTGCTACGGGAGCACTGCTCTCGCCGCTATCCTTCCAGCAAGGGGAGACGATTCCTTGCATTGCACACGCAGTAACGATTGAAATGAAGGGATGAAGCAGGATGATATATGTATGGGCATTTGTCATAGGCGGGTTAATCTGTGTAATCGGTCAGCTCATGTTCGATGTTGCCAAGCTGACTCCGGCGCACACGATGACGATTCTTGTTGTCGCAGGAGCGATTATCGACGGACTTGGCTGGTATGAGCCGCTTATTAAATTTGCAGGAGCAGGGGTAACCGTTCCGATTACGAGCTTCGGCAACTCTCTTGTACATGGAGCCTTGACCGAGATTAAAGCTTCCGGGTGGGTAGCACCTGTCAGCGGTATGTTCAAGACAACAAGTGCAGGCATTTCCGCTGCGATTGTGTTTTCCTTTTTAGCTGCTCTTGTCATTCGACCTAAGGGATGAGTGGAAGTTCTATTCAGATCTCGTCAATCGAATAAGGATACATGTAAAGTTCTGACGCTATTTCGATGGTGTCAGAGCTTTTTTTGTTGGTGATCACAATCCATGGTTTTAGCGATAAAACGAAGATATTTGACAAGATTCACCATGAATGGACATGTACGTTATTCCTTGAATGGTGTAAAATGAAAAAATGCATGAATTTTTAAAACTTTATCACGTGGAAAGTTACTAATTCTTCTACAAAATAATGAATGAACCCAATAGGAGGTCGTTGCCATGTCATCCTACCAATCATTGCATGCCCTAATGCGAAAGATGCAATCGACATTGGAACGATGTATTTTAGGTAAATCCCAAGAAATTGAACTTCTGCTGACAGCGATGCTGGCCGGAGGGCACGTTCTTATTGAAGATGTTCCCGGGACAGGCAAGACGCAACTTGTCAAATCATTAGCTCGTACGATGAATGGTTTATTTCGGCGAGTGCAGTGCAACCCGGATTTGCTTCCAACTGATATTACAGGTGTATTCATCTTCCATCCTAAGGATCAGCAATTTGTCTATCGTCCGGGCCCAATCATGGCGAATGTCCTGCTGGTAGACGAAATTAACCGTGCTACTACAAAGACACAATCTGCATTGCTTGAAGCAATGGAGGAACATCATATTACGGTAGATGGGCAGACTTTCTCTCTTCCTTCACCTTTTGTTATGTTTGCAACACAAAATCCGATTGAATTTGAAGGTACTTATGTACTTCCGGAAGCACAGCTGGATCGTTTCATGTTCAAGCTTAAGCTGGGGTATCCGGATGAGCAGACAGAGCGTACGATGCTGATTCGCCATGCGGAAGGTCTGCCATCGGAGAGAGCGGAGACTGTCACGGATATTGCCTCCATCAAGCTGATGCAGGAGGAAGTTCGCAATGTATATGTGGATGATGCAGTCGCGGCCTATATGATTGAGATCGTGCGGGCTACACGTGAACAAGCACATGTCCTGCTCGGAGCGAGCCCGCGCGCTTCCGTTGCCTTGATGCAGGCTGCGAAGGCGAGAGCATGGATGCATGAGCGGAATTTCGTTACGCCTGATGATGTGAAGGAACTGCTTCCTTTTGTATTGACGCACCGGATTGTATTGCGCATGGAGGCGAAAATGGAGGGCATTACAGCTCAGCATATTGTAAGCGGTATTACGGAGCGTGTTCGTGTACCAATCCGATTGGGGACGTAGCATATGAATCATTCGCAACGTATGTGGCAGCGCAAAGGAGCTCGCAAGCGAACGATTATAGCTGTAGCCAGCATGTACGTCTCGTGTTTGTTCTATTTCTTATTTCAAGGCGGCAAGACGTCAGTCATGCTGCTAGCTATGGCGACTGTGCTGCTAGTGTATTGGGGTTTAGTGTTAGTTGGCGGCATTCGCAGCGTACGGGGAACAAGAATGCTTGGCGATGGATCAGGTGTCTTCTTTCCCGCCAATTCGCAATTATACGTTAACATCCGAGTCACTGTACCAGGTTGGCTCCCCATTCCTTACCTCGTCGTCCGTGATGAGCTCTGTCGCTTCGGCAGCAGCTGTAATACGATGGAGTCTGCAGTTGTTTTAGGTGCTGGCCGTTCGGCTGCAGTCACTTACCGGACTCCGTCTTTGGCAAGAGGATATTATGAATTTGCTCCAGCGATATGCAGTTCTAAGGATCTGTTCGGGTTGTTCGAGCAGTGTAGAAGCTTGAATGCGCCATCCGCCTTCTATGTGATGCCAACTGTCATACCTATTCCGAGGTGGACACACGCGGAGCGACAGGTAGGTCACGGTGTGCATGCAGCATCTTCTGTCCGTCATCACAGAGAATCTTCACAACAAAACGGTGTGCGTGAGTATGTGTACGGAGATAAATTATCTCGCATTCACTGGAATGCAACTGCGAAGACGGGGATGTTGAAGACAAGACAGTTCGAACCAGAGTCCCAATCGCCTATCATTGTTGTGTTGGATTGCCGTTCACTTTCCTATGAGGGAAATAAAACAGTGGCGGATGAAAAATTTGAAGCTGCTGTATCTACGATGGCATCTCTTGTACAATACGGTGCTCAGTGTCAACGCCCAACCTATGTGGCGGCTATCGGGGAGCGATTGAATTGGTGGACGGCTGATCAGGCCAAACCAGAAATTGCTGTATTTCGACAATGGATGTCTACTGTGCAGCTGGAATCATCAGAAGAGCAAGAACAACTGCTTGCAGCACTTACTGAGCATGCATCGATGCTTCACGGAGCCTCACTTGCTTTCATTAGCGGACATGCCTCTTCAGATGTGTTGATATATACGCGGACATTATCGAAGCTGGGGTGTTCCGGGAGCTTTATTCATGTGAAGGAAGAGGTGTCAGCCCCGCATAACGAGAGGAGTCAATCTCTTATACGCTTGCTGGCCTCTCAGCGCTTGCACTACATTTCCTTGTCTCAAGTACAAGATCTGCCGAAGCTTCTAGGAGGTGGGGCCGCATGAAGACGGAACAGCCGTACTCCGCTCCTTCACGTACCTCAACCGTACAGAAGGCTGCAGATGATCGAATACAAGTGTGGTTATCCTCCTATTGGACAGAGCGGATGATCTGGACCTGTATGATTGTGATGGTCTGGCAATGGCTTGTCATGCTGGAACCGTATTGGTACGACGAGACGTTAGCCATGTCGCGCATGTTCATGATTGGATTATGGGGTGCAGTTATGCTCTTCCCATGCCAATTCATAGGCAGACTGATCATTACCCTCCCAGCTTTATGCTATATCGTGTATCGGAATCTCGTACAATTTGATATATGGATAGATGGTGGTGAACGGTGGGACAAGCTCCTTCAATTTCACCCTTACATCTGGTTTCTGCTAGGACTGTGGTTATGTTGCGAATCTCTTGTAGTGCTCGTGCAAGGCAAGGCGCGTGTTCTCTTATGGCTGCTTGTCCAAATTATGATCTTCGGCATACTGGATTCATTTACCGACGAAATATTGTGGATGCAGGTGGCGTGGATTGTTGGCGCGTCATTGATTTGGCTCATTTGTATTCACTATAAACAAATGAACACGGACTATCCGAACATATGGCGCGGATCCGTACGTTACCCGCTGCAAATGGGGCTGCTCGCTGTGTTCGTGATTTCTCTCATTATTTCTGTAGGGGTCAGTGTACCAGAAGTCAAGCCAATCTTGACTGACCCGTATACCGCTTGGAGCAATCGCTATGGCGATGGGAATAACCCGATGTCGGATCTCGTATCGAAAGTGACGGGTAGCGGGAGCGGATCTCGTACGAGTACATCCGGTTACAGCCATTCGGATGCAGAGCTGGGCAATGGCTTTAACATGGACTATATGCCTGTTATGTCCGTAACAACGGAAATGCGCGGCTACTGGAGAGGGGAATCGAAGGACTGGTACACTGGACAGGGCTGGGATAAAACACCAAGACGCAATCCCATTTTTAGTCTTCGACAACAGCTCACAGCAGCGGATCAGCCTGCTCGAAACATTCCTACAAGAATGATTCAACAAACAATTACGATGCAAAATAAGGACTTGTATCCCGTGTTATTCGGTTTAGGAATGATTGAGTCGGTAGAGTCAATTAGTAATTCTCTTGAGGCGGTTCTGCGTTGGAACGAGCAGGAAGGGGAAGTCAGGTATGAAGATCCGAAGACAGATAAATACCCGACTAGCTACACTCTAACTTCGCGAGTCCCGATTTTTACCGAGGAAGATTTGCGCAAGTCATCACAGACAATATCTACAGATGCGGATCGATTCCAGAGATATTTGCAAATTCCAAATACGCTTCCGCAGCGAGTCAAGGATTTGGCGCAGGAATTAACACATGACGAAACTAACTATTACGACAAGGTAAAAAAGGTAGAAAATTATTTGCGTACGCAGTATCGATATACGAATGCGCCGAATTTATCCTTGCGCAAGAGCGAGGATTTCGTCGATGCCTTTTTGTTCGAAATCAAGGAAGGGTATTGCGATCACTTCTCAACATCGATGGCCATTCTTCTTCGTTCTGCTGGCATCCCAACACGCTGGGTGAAGGGATACGCACCAGGAACGCGTCAGAACGGGGACGCTCCCACTCATGAGCTGGCCGAGCAATCGCAGGACAGTGGAGCTGGCACGTATCAGGTGACGAATGCAGAGGCTCATTCCTGGGTCGAAGTATACATGGGTGACTATGGCTGGGTTGCGTTTGAGCCGACGCCTGGCTTCACCTATCCGCGTCTGCAACAGGAAGAGAAGAAGCCGGAGCCAGAGAAGAAGGAAGAACAGAAGCCGGAAGAGAAGCAAGAGGAGAAGAAGCCAGAACCGAAGCAGGAGAGGCAAGACGCATCACTTCCAGCTTGGCTCGTTCAGGGGGCGAAGTGGATTGTTATCGTGATGGCGGCCGTATGTTTTCTTCTATTATTGTGGAAATGGAGAACGATCGGCTTCTCCCTGGGGTTCTTCTGGCTGCTGAAGCGTAATTTAACCTACAAGGAACAGATCATTTTGCATACAGACTTGTGGCTAAGCTATTGCAGATGGAAGGGCATGCGCAAGGGAGCGCATGAGACTGTGCGTGAAGCTGCCAAGAGATGGTCGGATCAGCGAGAGGGCAGAAGCGCTCCAGCGGCAGTGATCGTCAATAAGTTCGAGCAGGCGAAGTATGGCGGGCATCCTGTAATGGAATCAGATGTGAAGCAACTGAAAGAAGCAATTCGGGCGTACAAACACATCGGATAACAGGTTATATAGCATGTGACCATTTTCCAATAAGTAGTTGTTTTTGCGAATCCAATGCGAGGAAGATGTATCCGTAAATGTGGCAAATGAAAGTCGTTCCGCATAGGAACGGCTTTTTTTTGCACGAAAAACAAAGAATATGGTATAGTTTTTCGTATGAAAACGAGGTGACCGCTTTGTTGGAAAGGCTTATTCCCCGTCTTCGGGTTCGTACGGTGTACGATATTAACCTTGCGGAGCTGATGGACAAAGGATACAAGGGAATTATTACGGATTTGGATAATACGCTTGTAGGCGCGAAGGAACCTTTGGCAACGCCCGAATTAACGGCTTGGCTTGAACAAGCCCAGCAAATGGGGTTTCAAGTGGTGATTGTGTCGAATAACGATCATCCGCGAGTATCCCGGTTTGCGACGCCGCTCAATATTCCGTTTGTGAATTCAGCACGGAAGCCTTCGCAACGGGCCTTTCATCAAGCATTGAAGCTGATGGGGCTGACACCTGAGCAAGCGGTGGTAGTTGGAGATCAAATGTTGACCGATGTGCTCGGAGGCAACCGCATCGGGATGTATACGATATTAGTTGATCCAATCGCAATCCAAGATGAGGGTTGGATGACACGCATTAATCGGCGAGTCGAACGCATCGTAACGAAACGTTTTCGTAAAAAAGGAATGTGGCACGAGGAGGAACGACATTGACAGAAGAACAAATGGCACGGAAATGCAGCGGCTGCGGTACAGCTCTGCAAACGGAGAGTCCGGAAGCATCCGGGTACGTGCCGGCAAAAGCGTTGGAACGGACGCCTGTAATTTGCCAGCGCTGCTTTCGGATAAAAAATTATAATGAAGCAATATCCGTCGCATTCGATCAGGACGAGTTTCTTCGCCTATTGGGACGTATCGGCGAGGAAGACGCGCTCGTCATACACATTGTCGATCTATTCGACTTTGACGGCAGTATTATTTCCGGCTTGCAGCGATTTGTGGGGACTAACCCAGTACTGCTCGTCGTGAACAAAATCGATTTGCTGCCGAAGGTAACGAATTGGAATCGCATCATCAATTGGGTACAGCGCCAAGCGAAGGAACACGGCATTCGGATTGTAGACATTGCGCTCGTGAGCGCGAAGCGCAATCTTGGCTTCGACCGGTTGATCGATCAGGTTTCCGAGTGGCGCGGCAATCGCGATGTCTATGTCGTTGGTGCAACGAATGTAGGCAAGTCAACATTAATTAACCGCTTGATTCGGGACTATAGCGATTTGGACGGCGAGCTTACCACTTCTCGCTACCCGGGAACGACGCTTGATATGATCCATATCCCGCTTGACGATGGTAAGCATATCATTGATACACCGGGGATTGTGTACAAGAGCCGCTTGACGGAGCTTGCGAGCCGTGAGGACTTATCTTCCCTGCTGCCGGACAAATCTTTGAAGCCACTGGTATACCAATTAAATGAAGGGCAAACGTTGTTCTTTGGCGCGTTCGCTCGATTTGATTTCGTGGAAGGCGAGCGTCAATCCTTCACTTGCTACTTGTCGAACGATCTTCCGATCCATCGGACGAAGCTGGAACGTGCGGACGAGCTCTATCGTGATCACCGCGGCGAGCTGCTCGCTCCACCGACTCGCGAACGAATTGACGAGCTTCCAGCATGGACGAAGCACCAGCTTCGCATTGGGCGTGGAGGAGAGACAGACGTGTTCATTTCCGGCTTAGGCTGGATCAAGTGCAACGGTACAACTGGCGCGCTGGTTGAGATCCATGCGCCTAAGGGAGTTAAGGTGCTGGCACGCCACTCCTTAATTTAATTTTCGAAAGAGAAGAGACAGTCAATAAGCAGGGGGATGGGGTTCATGCCGGATAAGGATGCATCATATTCGAACAATCTTGTAATGAACATGAATAGCAGTTCCAAGGTGTATGCGGTAATCGGGGATCCGATTGCACATTCCAAGTCGCCGCTCATGCACAATGCAGCCTTGCAGGCGATGGACGTGAACGGGATATATACTGCATTTCATGTAAGGCCAGAACAGCTTGAATATGCCGTAGCAGGCATTCGCGCACTTGGTCTCGGAGGGGTGAACGTTACCATTCCGCATAAGGAGCGAGTGATGGCTTATTTGGATGAGGTTGATGGCAGCGCTCTGGTGATTGGTGCGGTCAATACGATTGTCCAACGTGACGGCAAGCTGCATGGTTACAACACGGATGGTCTTGGATATGTTCGTTCCTTGAAGGAAGAGATGCAAGCAGATATCCCATCCTCCCGCATTGTAATTATAGGGGCTGGCGGTGCGGCTCGGGGGATTGCGCACGCTCTTCTTACAGAGGGCTGCAAGGAGCTCATCATTGCAAATCGTACGGTGGAGCGAGCGCAGTCACTTGCGGACGACTTGTCGGGACTCGGCAATGTAAGAGCAGTTATGTTGGGCGATGCGCCTGCAATTGCGCCGAACGATGTTGACATCGTCATTCAGACAACTTCCGTCGGTATGCATCCCCATATAGAGGCGTCACCCGTGTCCGCGGAATGGCTGCAAGCCCATATGCTTGTAAGTGACATCATCTATAATCCACTAGAGACAGCCCTGCTGCAAGCAGCAAAGGCGAAGGGGTGCCGGATTCATAATGGGCTCGGCATGTTCGTTCATCAAGGGGCAATCGCATTTGAATTGTGGACAGGCTTGAAGGCCCCGACAGCGCTTATGCGGCAGCGCGTACTTGAGACGCTGCAATCCTAATTTCAAGATGTGGATACTCTAATACAGAAGCCATTAAGGCACGAAGGAGTCGCACGTTCCAGATATGGAGAGTAGGCTCATTACTATCACTCATGAATAGATAAGGCAGGTTAAACTTATATGCTAACGGGTAAACAAAAACGCTATCTTCGCTCTCTTGCACATCATCTGCAGCCTATTTTCCAAGTAGGCAAGGGCGGTATGAATGATCAACTCGTACGTCACGTTGAGGATGCAATCGAGAAACGCGAATTGATGAAAGTATCGGTATTGAACAATTGTTTGGAAGATCCGCGCGAAATCGCAGGGGAGCTTGCTTCACGCTCCGGATCCGAACTTGTTCAAGTCATAGGCAAAACGATCGTGCTGTACAAGGAATCGACAGATAACAAGCAGATTGAACTGCCATAACGATCACTGGAGGGCTACCGAATGAAGTTCGTAGGGATCATGGGCGGGACTTTTGACCCTATTCATCTCGGGCATCTAGTGGCAGCGGAATGCGCTAGGGAGACAGCTTCCTTAGATGAGGTATGGTTCATGCCAGCGCATGTGCCGCCGCATAAAGCGCATCGACCAGCTGCTTCTGCGGAGCAGCGCTTGGAAATGGCGAGGCTGGCGGTGCAAAGTAATCCGCATTTTCGAGTGTGCGACTGGGAGATTAAGCATGGCGGTGTATCCTACACGCTAGACACTGTCCATGGGCTGCGCCGGGAGTATCCCGACGTCAAGTGGGCGTGGATTATCGGCGGCGATATGGTCGCTTACTTGCCCCAGTGGCATCACATCGATGAGCTGATGGAGCAGATTCAATTTGTTGGATTGCATCGTCCTGGATCAAGCTGGGATGCTGCCAAGCTGCCTGCTGCGTGGTCTTCTCGGCTCATCGAGAGCGAGATGCCGCAGATGGATATCTCATCGACCGATATTCGGCAGCGATTGGCCGAAGGGCGATCGATCAAGTATATTGTGCCGGACGAGGTTCAACAGTATATAGCAAGGTGGGGTCTATATGAATCGGACGCGCGAACAACTGATTGAGGCTGTACAATCCCAGATGCCAGCTGTAAGATGGCAGCATACGCAAGGGGTTATGACAACAGCCGTTCAACTGGCCAAGAAGTATGGAGCAGACCCGAATAAGGCGGATATCGCGGCCATACTGCACGATGTAGCAAAGTACTGGCAGACAGATCGAATGGA
Organism: Paenibacillus sp. NAIST15-1; assembly: GCF_001894745.1. Taxonomy (GTDB): domain Bacteria; phylum Bacillota; class Bacilli; order Paenibacillales; family Paenibacillaceae; genus Paenibacillus_B; species Paenibacillus_B suaedae. Next base: position 714,364 of record NZ_BBYF01000003.1, on the reverse strand, counting down.
ACAGATGATTCGGGAACATAACATGCCATCCGAATTGCTGGAGTATGACAAGCAATTATGGCATGCGCCTGTGGGCGCACATGTGGCGCAGCATGAATATGGAATTGAAGATGTAGAAATACTGGATGCAATCAAGTACCATACTTCCGGCAGAGAGAAGATGACCCTGTTGGATAAGGTAGTGTGTCTGGCAGATTACATCGAGCCGGGGCGGGATTTCCCTGGAGTTGATCATATACGTGAACTGGCGGAGCAGAATCTAAATGCGGCGTTAATTGCCGGATTTGACTCGACCATTCGATTCTTGATTGAGCGCCGCCGCCGGGTATTCCCGCTGACGATCCTTGCTCGCAATGGGCTGATCCTCGAACTGGAGGCAGAACTTGAACTGTCAGCAACTTAATCACGAAATGGGCTTAGAAATACAAGAATAAGAATGGCTCAAACACAATGTGGAGGTAATTGAATGGCAGACAACATTAAACAATTGCTCGAAATCGCCGTAAGTGCGGCTGAAGATAAGAAAGCGATGGATCTTATTGCGCTTGACCTGCAAGGCATATCCCTTATTGCAGATTACTTCGTAATCTGCCACGGCAACTCGGATACACAAGTTCAAGCGATTACGAACGAAATTCGCAAGCGTGTGCATGAGGTAGGCGGACATGTGCGTGGTACAGAAGGATTTGACTCCGCACGCTGGGTTCTCATTGATTTGGGTGACGTAATCGTGCACGTGTTCCACCGCGAAGAACGCGAGTACTACAACATTGAGAAGCTGTGGTCCGATGCGAAAGTTGTGGAGTTTGCATGATTTGGGAAGCAGGAACGATTCAACGATTAATAATCGACCGTGAAGTATCTCCGTACGGATATTTCTTGACGAACGGAGAGCAGGACGTGTTGCTGCATTATACAGAGCTTACGGGCAAAGTAGAGCCTGGCGATTACGTGGAAGTGTTTTTATACTATGACACGGAAGATCGCATTGCTGCGACAATGAAGCGTCCGCTGTTGACACTCGGAGAGATTGCTAAGCTTACGGTAGCGGATATTCATCCGAAGTACGGCTGCTTCCTGGAGATGGGGATTGGGCGTCAGCTGTTGCTTCCGAAGGGAGAGCTTCCCGAGTTTGAGCCGCTTCACCCGAAGGTTGGCGATGAGGTATATGTCCGGATGGAACAGGATCGCTACGGACGACTTATTGCACTGCCAGCTCGTGAAGATGATTTGGTTCCTTATATGTTCGCAGCTCCTGAGTCTTGGAACAACACATGGCGCGATGCGGTCGTGTACCGTCCTCTCAAGATGGGAACGTTCGTAGTTGTAGACGGCGCGCCTGTTGGAGAAGGTGTTATTGGATTCATACATGAATCGCTTCGTCCGCGCCTGCTTCGTCTAGGTGAGTCTGTCCGTGTTCGCATTACGCATGTGCGTGAGGATGGCCGCGTTAACGTTACGATGGCAGAACGCAAAGAAGTCGGCATGGATCAAGATGCTGAACGCTTGTTCACCTTCTTGAAGGAGCGTCCGAACGGCACAATGCCATATTCCGATGAGACGCCTGCCGATATTGTGAAGCAGCGCTTTGGCATTAGCAAGTCAGCATTCAAGCGTGCTATCGGCCGCTTGCTGAAGGCAGGTCTCATTCGTCAAAATGGGAATTGGACCGAATTGACGGAAACGGCTGCTGCAATGGATACGGCACAGCTTCACAAGGCACTGTCGGCGGCACAAGCCGAAGCGCGTGAAGCACATAAGGCTCGCTCGCACGGCACCGACAATGCACGCTAAGTCCTTCGTTCAACATGCATTACGAATGATGGAATGATGGAATGAGGGAACAACCTCCGGCAGGGGAAGTGAAAATAGATGATTTCATATGGGCGTGTAGCGGAGGTTTATGACCGCTTAATGGAGGACATGCCATACGACCAGTGGGTGTCATTTGCTCGGCAGGCCTGGGAACGATTTGGAAGCGGCGAGGTTCGTTCTATCGTTGACCTTGGCTGTGGAACCGGGAGTACGGCATTGCCACTGGCGAAGCTCGGTTATGATGTAATCGGCATCGATATTTCAGAATCGATGCTGTCAATTGCGAGCAGCAAGGGAATAGAGGCTGGACCGCTGAAGGGCGACGTGCGTTGGGTGAATCAGGATATGTGCGATTGGGCCATGCCTGGAGAAGCGGATGCCGTCGTTTCGTTCTGTGACAGCTTGAACTATGTGACAGAAGAGGACGACGTGAAACGTGCTTTTCAAGCTACCTATAACAACTTGAGATCTGGCGGCGTTTTCTTGTTCGATGTGCTTCATGTCCGTCAATTCGAACATTATGCGGAGACCCAGCCTTTTGCCTATGATGATGAAGATATCTCTTACATTTGGTTTTCGGATTATGATGAAGAACGCCAGGAGATTGAGCACCAGCTGACCTTGTTCGTTCGTCAGCAGTCCGGAGGCTTGTACGAGCGTATTGACGAGGAGCATGTTGAACGCGCCTATGATCCAGACTGGTTAGAACGTATGCTGAAAGAAGCTGGTTTCGATCATGTCGAGCAATTTGCGGACTTTGAATGGCAGTCGCCGGACGAAGAGTCGCGCCGAATCTTTTTTGTTGCAGTGAAGCCATAAAGATAGATGTGCATAGTTTCTGAAGATGCATGTGATATGCACATTGATCCGTCGTGAGATGTAGAATTCGGTGTTACTTTCTCAATTCAAGGCGAATGAACAAGAAAGATTTGGAGTTGCATGGCGATCATTGACAATAAGAAAATTTTTCATTATGATATAGCTACTTGCATCTATTTGGATGCATCATAATCATATTCAAGCTGAATAGGTAGAATGGAAAGACTTCGAAGAGGAATAGTACCTTAGGTCCCATCTTCAGAGAGCCGGCGGTTGGTGCAAGCCGGTGATGGTGCAGAAGCGAACTCGCCTCAGAGTCGCGCAGCAGAATCGGGAGCGGTAAGCTGCGACGTATTGCCAGCGTTAATGGTGTAAAGGGAGTGGATAGCAAAGCATGCTGTCCGCTAACTAGGGTGGTACCACGGGAATAATGCCTCTCGTCCCTAGCGATAATCGCTAAGGATGGGAGGCTTTTTTAATCACATTTATTCATTGCCACAAGTATGACGGACATGCGCGAGCAGCCGTCTGGGCATCGTAGGAGGAGTAAGCATGAGTCAAGAAGCGAAGCAGCCGCACGGTTACGTGCCGCAGCAGATCGAGCCGAAATGGCAATCCTATTGGGATGAACATAAGACATTTGCAACGACAGAAGATGAGAACAAGCCGAATTTCTATGCACTGGATATGTTCCCATATCCATCTGGCGCCGGACTTCATGTAGGACACCCGGAAGGATATACGGCTACAGATATCATGTCTCGTTACAAGCGCATGCAAGGATACAATGTCCTTCATCCGATGGCATGGGACGCATTCGGCCTTCCAGCTGAGCAATATGCGATCGATACGGGACAGCATCCGCGTGAATTCACGGTAAAGAATATCGACAACTTCCGTCGTCAGATCAAGTCCTTGGGCTTCTCTTATGATTGGGATCGTGAGTTCAGCACAACTGATCCGGAATATTACAAGTGGACGCAGTGGATCTTTATTCAATTGTACAAGAGAGGACTCGCTTACGTTGCAGAAGTTCCTGTTAACTGGTGTCCAGCCCTCGGTACAGTACTTGCGAATGAGGAAGTCATCGATGGCCGTTCGGAGCGTGGTAATCACCCAGTTATTCGTAAGCCAATGCGTCAGTGGGTATTGAAGATTACGGAGTATGCAGAGCGTTTGTTGCAAGATCTGGATGAGCTTGACTGGCCGGAGAGCTTGAAAGACATGCAGCGCAATTGGATTGGGAAGTCCAAGGGAGCTGAAGTTCGCTTTGTAATCGACGGTCACGAAGAGGAACTGGTTGTATTTACAACTCGTCCAGATACGCTGTTCGGTGCAACTTACTGTGTCATGGCTCCTGAGCATGAGCTTGTCGAACGCATCACGACAGCTGAACAGCAAGCTGCTGTGAAGGCATATCAAGAGCAGGCGGCACGCAAGAGCGATCTGGAGCGTACGGATTTGGCGAAGGATAAGACGGGTGTATTCACAGGCAGCTATGCGGTGAACCCGGCGAATGGAGCGAAGCTTCCAATCTGGATCTCGGATTATGTGCTTGCTGGATACGGTACAGGTGCAATTATGGCTGTTCCCGGACATGATCAGCGCGACTGGGAATTTGCGAAGCAATTTGACCTGCCGATCATCGAAGTGATTGAAGGCGGCAATGTGCAGGAAGAAGCATATTCCGGCGATGGAGCTCATGTGAATTCAGAATTCCTGAACGGAATGGACAATGCGGCTGCAATGGCGCGCATGATTGAATGGCTTGAAGCAGAAGGCAAGGGCGAAGGCAAGGTAACGTATCGCCTGCGCGACTGGTTGTTCAGCCGTCAACGCTACTGGGGAGAGCCGATTCCAATTCTTCATCTGGAAGACGGAACAATGAAGCCTGTACCGGAATCCGAACTTCCGCTTACACTGCCGGATGTCGATCAGATTCGTCCATCGGGTACTGGAGAATCTCCGCTTGCGAACGTAGACGAATGGGTGAACACAGTTGATCCGGAGACAGGCATGAAGGCTCGCCGTGAAACGAATACAATGCCGCAATGGGCGGGAAGCAGCTGGTACTACCTGCGCTACATCGATCCGCACAATAACGATGAAATCTGCTCCAAAGAGAAGCAAAAGAAATGGCTTCCAGTTGATTTGTACATTGGCGGCGTTGAGCATGCGGTTCTTCACTTGCTGTATGCGCGCTTCTGGCACAAGGTATTGTTCGACCTTGGTGTCGTAGATACGAAGGAGCCATTCCAGAAGCTTGTTAATCAAGGGATGATTCTTGGTACAAATGGCGAGAAAATGTCTAAGTCCCGCGGCAATGTCATCAATCCAGATGATATTGTGAACGAGTTCGGCGGCGATACGCTGCGCATCTATGAAATGTTCATGGGTCCACTGGAAGCGACGAAGCCATGGAACACGAATGGTGTAGAAGGAAGCTACCGATTCTTGAGCCGCATCTGGCGCTTGTTCATTAACGAGGAGACAGGAGCCCTGAACAGCAAGATTGCTGACGGAACGGATGGAGCAGATCCGGCCTTCGTTCGTACATGGCACAAGACCATCAAGAAGGTGACGGAAGACATCGAAGGATTCCGCTTCAATACGGCAATCAGTCAATTGATGATCTTCATCAATGAGGCGTATAAGACAGAGGTTCTTCCACGCCAAGCGATGGAGAACTTCGTTCAATTGCTGGCACCGCTCGCGCCACATATCGCGGAAGAATTGTGGCAGCGTCTTGGCTACCAAGAGTCGATTACGTACGCTGCGTGGCCGACTTATGATGATTCGCTTACAGTTGATGCGGAAGCAGAAATTGTTATTCAAGTGAATGGCAAGATTGTATGCCGTGCAAATGTAGCAGCAGATGCTGACGAAGAAGCAATGCAGCAAAAAGCGATGTCCCTCGCGAACGTTCAGGATGCCATCGCTGGCAAGACGGTTCGCAAAGTCATCGCAGTAAAAGGCAGACTTGTTAACATTGTGGTCGGTTAAGTTCTTCGCCAAATAGTTGGGATTCGACCTTGTGTAGATCCTCCTCATATTTGGCATGGGTGACTTGAATGAGCTGCTGGAATACCCCATCCAGCTCACCATCCAACAGACGGAGCGCCTCGGCGGTAATGCCGCCGGGGACTGCTACCCGCTGTCTCAAGTGCTCCAGGCTGAATCCTCCCTCCGTTAGCAGCTTGCCAGTACCAAGCAGCATCTCGCTGGCCAGGCGCTCTGCCTCATTCCTTTCGATTCCTGTAACTTCAACTGCAGCCTCTATCCATTTCTGCACGAAAAAGGCGATAAATGCCGGCCCACAGCTTGAGATATCCGAAGTGATGCGCGTATACTGCTCGGATACCTGAACTGGACGGCTAATGGACATCATCAACTGTTCCAATAGCAGCCTGTCTTCTGTTTGAATTCTGCTTCCATACATACATAAGGATGCTCCACTCCATACATAATTCGTAACACTTGGTATAATTTTTGCTATCTTGCAGGATAGCTGCCGCTCCAAATGGCTAATGAGCACTGGACTCGTTATCGATACAATGATGAGAGAAGGCTTTACATATTGTGCGATTTCGTTCAGAACGGCTTTGAATTCTGAAGGCTTCACACATAAAAAGACGATATCGCTTTCTTGTACAGTTTCTACATTGCTGCTGGCCAATTGCAGCCCAGGATATTGTGCAGCCAGCTGTTGAACCTTATTCCTCGTGCGATTGCTCGCGATAAGCTGAGATGGTTCCAATGCACCTGATTGAATAAGTGCTTCAATAATCGTAGACCCCATGCTTCCCGTACCTATAAACCCGACTTTCAAGTACGTTCCCTCCCTTTGCTTCTGCCTATTCCGCTGTTGTCGTAGGACGTGATTATGTTCACTTCGTATTCATTTGTGATGAACACAAGTTTATCAAGCTTATTGATCCATATGATGACATGGTTGACCATTATGCCGTCATTCGCTGACGAAGGGTGTGGTGACATGAGAGAAGGAATGAGGAAGACCAGTGCATTGCCAATGCGCTGGCTAATTGCAATGAGTCTAGCAGTAATCGGTGTTGCAATCTGTATGTGGATATGGGTGAAGCCGCAAGGGTCACTGCAAGCAGGGACTTGGGCGGATTTGAATGATGAGATTGAATCGATAATGGCTGCTGAAGGGAAGGAAGCCCAGATCACGGAATCGAAGATGTCTTCGAAGTCGATTCCCGCTGCGGAACAACATGCACAGAACAAGCAGCAGTCTTCCGTATCGACAGTAGCCCATAAGGATGATGGTGCTGATGCGGGAAAGGGAGGACAATCGGAGGCCGCTAGTTTACTTCCTTCAACGGATGTCCTTAAGACGGAGAAGGAGCATTCCAGTGCGTCTGGGAACAAGGGAGCTATGGGAGCTGAATCCCAACTTCTTAACATTAATGAAGCTGATGCATCTGCACTGGTGACACTTCCAGGTATTGGCCCGAGTAAAGCGAAAGCAATCATTGAATATCGCGAGAAGAAGGGGGCCTTCCGCCACGTTGACGATCTCATGAAGGTGAAGGGAATCGGCAAGAAGATGATGGCCAAGATCCGGGATCAGGTACGTGTGGAATAAAATGCGTGAAATGTGCAACATTGTGATGTCTTTAGTTGCATGAATGCGCAGGCCTGCTTACAATAAGGGTAACATACACAACATAGACAAAGGCAGAAGAATGGGGATTGGAGTTATGACAACGACTATGCGCAAAGACTGGGATACGTATTTTATGGATATTGCCTATATGGTGTCTACTCGCTCGCGCTGTCCAAGGCGGCATGTGGGCGCTGTGCTCGTACAGGGCAAGAAGCTGCTTGGTACCGCTTATAATGGCGCTCCGATGGGGATTCCTGACTGCAGTGAGGCTGGCTGCATGATCGCAGAACAATATGAGAAAGTTGTCGTAGACGGCGAAGCGCAGATGGTTAAGAAGCAGCGCTGCATTCGCACGATCCATGCAGAACAGAATTTGTTGCTATTCACGGATCGGAATGATAGAGAGGGATCTACGGTATACGTGACGGATCAGCCTTGCTGGACATGTGCCAATATGCTCGCCAACAGTGGTGTTGTCGAGATCGTTTATCACCGTCCTTATTTGAAGGATAGCGATAAAGTGGCTGCGATGATGGAGCATAAAGGAATTGTGTTCCGTCAACTTGATCATTATCATCCGCCGGCAGAGTCGGTAATGGATGAAGTTAGCGAATAAATGATAAATGTATCGTTGTGAATAGGGATGAGGAAGAACCTCCGTGCTCGAGCAGCACTGTTCGTTTCGTATTTAAATGCGAAGAGCAGTGCTTGCGAGTATAGAGGTTTTTTGTATATGGGCAGGGGGGATGATATGCTGGCACGTCGACCGTTGGTTGTGGCTGCCTGTATGATTGCCGGAGGCTTCCATCTAAGCGCAGTTCTCCCGAATGGAGAGGCTTGGATTTCAGCTCTCGGAATTGTGCTAGTATTGCCGCTTTGTGTCATAGGAGGCTGGTGCAGACGTATGCAAGCAGTCTTGTATGCGCTGCTGCTGCTTATGGCTGTACTCTATTATCAGTTGACGGTGAACAGTGGAGATAGTGTCTGGTCGTATGAGGGAGTTAGTTCTTATGTAGATCAGGTACAGGAAGTGAACGGAGAATGGGAAGGGGTGATCCTAACCCCGCCAGAGCTGGACGGAGATCGGATGCAGTTCCAATTCGGAGTTACAGGCTGGAGAACACCAGAAACGAAGCGCATGGAAAGTGTAAGGGAGACGCTGCTAGTTCAAATCAAGTTATCTAGTAAACAGGAACTGCAACAGGTGCATCAATGGAACCGAGGGCAATTGGTGCGTATACAAGGTAAGCTTGAGGCTCCCGGCGATGCGGGGAACTTTGGCGGATTCAGCTACAGAGACTATTTACATAATTTACAAATCGACTGGTTGTTAAGGGTGTCGGGTTTACAGCATATGACCTCGCAAATAGCACTTGAGACGATCTCTTCCTATGCACCTACTATCATGTGGAATCGAATGCTGGCATATGTGGATCAAGGCAGGGAGCGTCTGGCGGCGATATTGGAGCATATGTACAAGCAGCCCCATAGCGGCTATATGCAAGGGCTTATCCTGGGAACACGGGGAGATATGGATCCGGATATTTATCAACAGTTCTCGCAGTTGGGACTTACCCATATACTCGCCATATCTGGATTGCACGTAGGTGTACTTATCGGAGCTCTATTGTATCTCTTCCGATTGCTGCGCATGACGAAGGAGACGGGCATATCGATCACGATGGGGTTCATCCCGATGTATGTATTGTTGACGGGGGCGTCGCCATCGGTTATTCGTGCAGGTATGATGGCTTTCCTAGCCCTTTATGGGGCGAAGAGAGGCTGGTTGAAGGATGGGCTGCATCTTCTGGCAGCTGCCTTCATTTTCATGGCGGCATGGCAGCCTCGTTATGTACTGCAGGTCGGATTTCAATTGTCTTTTATTGTCACGGCTGGGCTGATTTTATTTGTCCCCCTCGCTATGAGGCTAATGGCTTCTTTGCCGCGGACATTGGCCAGTTCGCTCTCGGTTACACTGGTTGCACAAGCTGTTTCGCTGCCTCTTACTGTCTATTACTTTAATCAATTTTCGCTGTTGTCCTTTTTGGCTAATTTTGTTATTGTCCCCCTCGTCAGCGTTGTTGTGCTTCCAATTGGCTCAGTATCGTTGATTGTCGGTTCACTATATGAACCTGCGGCAGTACCGATCGTTTGGCTTGTTGAACGGTTGAATGAGGTTACGTTCCAACTAGTGTATTGGCTGGCACAAATGGAAGGTGCTACGATCATATGGCCGACCCCTCCATTATGGTGGATCGCTCTTTACTATCTCGGATTCGCCTTGGCGCTGACTTCTGTTCGGCGTTGGTGGGATGCGAGGCAGATTAACCGCAGAGAAAGAGATCGAGGGCATAATTTGAACCATGCTGATGATACACAACCGCTCGATTTTATCCAGCTCCCGGCAGGCGGATATCGATATAGAGGAGCAATTGCGCTTGCAGCCGCTTGCTTGCTCGGGTTCATCGTGCTGCAAGGATATTCCATGGGGCGTTCGAATGATGCAGTTGTTAGTTTTATCGACGTCGGTCAGGGTGACAGCATCTTAATCTCAACGGCTTCGGGCAAACACATGCTTATTGATGGCGGGGGTACTGTGAATTTTCGCAAGCCAGAAGATCGCTGGCGGGAACGCAGAGTGCCCTTTGAGGTAGGGGAGAAGGTAGTTGTTCCGTTGTTGAAGCAGAGAGGCATCAGAGAATTGGATGCTGTTCTGTTAACGCATGCCGATCAAGACCATGCTGGGGGATTGCAAGCTGTACTGAAGCATATCCCGGTGAAGCAGTTCATTATGAACGGGACATGGAAGTATTCCGCCTCGATGAACAGTCTATACCGCACTGCGATTGATCAAGGGATCCCTATTCGCAAATGGGAAGCAGGCCAGCAATGGGAGCTAGATTCGTGGAGCTCCATAGAGGTGATGTATCCTTATCCTTCGACGGATGGTTCTACCCTCGACTTTCAAGACAATCAGAACGAGGCCTCCCTTGTCGTCCAATTGACACTTACCCATCCAACAAGCAGGAAGCAGGCGGTATTCATGCTTACAGGAGATCTGGAAGCCGATGGAGAGAGGCAGATGCTCGAGCGTGTTGCATTGCAGCAATCGAAGTCTATCGACGTCTTGAAGGTGGCTCACCACGGAAGCAAAACCTCTACTACACCTGAATGGCTTGAGCAATGGAAGCCCCAGATAGGGGTCATATCGGCAGGGCGCAATAATCGATATGGACACCCTCATCCGAAGGTGCTGGATACACTGCATGATGCGAAGGTTCCTGTGAAACGAACAGATATGGAAGGGGAGATCCAATTCAAGCTGACGCCTAGTGGTTTGAAGGTGAGGGCGAAGCGTGATAGGATACATTTATAGAATGGAGCAGACAGCACGTCATGCGACGTGCTCTTTTCCTGTTTCTTTCTTCTATTTTTTAAGTTTCGTGACAATTTGATATGCTTTTCAGGGTGTTTTTTGCTATGCTAATCTTGAATTATTGAAGGGAATATCAAGTATTAAAATTAATCTACAAATTGGTAACGATCATCTGCAACCATTTCAGACGTTCTCACGTCAATGGATATGCAAGAGAGGGGGATCAAGGTGGTAGAGCCAGGACTCATTCGATCCGCTCAGTCTGGCGATAGAGACGCGCTTATCACTCTTTTGCGGGAAATCGAACAATATGTGTATCGAACTGCTTATTACATACTGAATAATGAGCAGGATGCACTGGACGCGTCCCAAGAGGCCTTAATCCGGATATATACTAAAATTCAATCGTATGAGGAGAAAGCACAGTTCAAGACTTGGGTACAGCGCATCGTGACGAATATTTGCATCGACAAATTCCGCCGCACGAAGCCGACTGTATCGATAGAGGAGCATAATCTCACATTCCTTGGCAATGAAAGCGTAGAGAGGGATGTCCTATCCTCCCATGCAGCGCAGGATATACGAGAAGCGATTGATCAACTGCCGGAACATCACCGTGCTGTCGTTGTTCTTCGCTACTTGCAAGATTTCTCGTATAACGAAATTGCTGATAGCTTGAACTTGCCTCTCAATACGGTGAAATCATATCTATTCCGCGCCAGACAACAGCTGCAGACTATGCTGCAAGATTACGAGAAAGGTGGTGTGCGAGGATGAACTGTTCAGAGGTGATGGAACTTATGCAGCGGAAATTGGATGGAGACTTGAATGATTCGGAACAGCACCTTCTGACTGAGCATATTAACCATTGCCCCGCCTGCAGTGAGATGGCTAGGCGATTGGAACGACTCCATACGGAATTAGTTCAGCTGCCTAAGGTCGAGCCGAAATTCAGCCTAGTTGATGCGATTATGCCAGCGCTGGATATCATTGATCGAGATGAGCAGCTAGCTGCGGTCGAACCAAATGCAGAAGCATATCCGCAAGAGGCTGTGTCAGCGGGCCATGCAGCGACTGGATCGCCTATCAAGCCGCGTATCGTCAAGGGAACTGCGACGCCTCAATCAACTCAGCAACGTTGGTTCGAACGAATCCGCTGGCGTGCGACCAGCGCTGTCATCGCAGCAGGGCTTGTGCTTGGTCTATTTATTGTCAACTTCAAGCCGCCTACAGAGGAACAGGCTGGCGAGTTTAGTGAGCTTAGGAACGAGCAGCTCATGAAGACCGAGACTGCAGACAAATCCGATAGTTCTCAAGTTACGAAATCCGAATCTAGCTCTCCGATGAAGGAAAAACCGTCGAATAACGATCCACAGAACAATTCAACCGAACCTTCTTCATATGCGACAACAGAGGAAACGGGAGAAGCGGATAAGGAGAAGTCTACTCAAGATAGACAGAAGGAAATGAAAGACTCATCCCAACAGAAGATCGGCATTCCGACACCGAAGGATGTGGAGAAGAAAGAAAGCACTTCTCATCCTAAGAAGGATCAGGAGACAGTTTCAGCAGATCGTTCTGTGGCAGGTGGACAGACGCGAACAAGACCGGATGCAGACAAACAGCCGCCAAATCAAGATGGGCAGAAACAAGATGCGAAGAAGGATCCACAGCAGAAGGATACAGAACAGGTTCTAGCAGAAGAGCCGCCGAAAGAGCCTCAGAAGGATGGAAGCGATAAGATGCCAGAACAGAAGGAAACTAATTCCTTTGTCGGCCCTTCTATTACATCTGTAGCCGAAGCGACGGCACCGAACGGCAGCCTTATGGCGACATGGGACAATGGACAGCTGCTGCTCTATAAGCTAAATGGTCAGGAGCGAACGAAGCTGCAGACGATTGCTGTAGCAGAGAAGCCATCTGAGCTGATTTGGTCGGCAGACAGCTCGAAGCTGACAGTTGTCGCATCCGGAGAGGATGGGAAGTCGAGTAAGCTCCAGTATGAACTGAAGAATGATGCGCTCGAGCCGATTGTGGACGCAGGCAATCCAGCGGAGAAAGAAGTCATTCAAGGAACAATTCAACAATCGAAATAAAAAGGGCTTACATGCAGGGCTATCATGCACACATTGTTACGTCCTTGCGTATAGTATGGTATCAAGAAGACAGAATGCTTTCCCGTACGTCGAATGACCATTTGTGCGGAGTTTCTAGAGCTTCGTGGCAAATGTTTATTATAGATGTTAGGGGACAAAGGGACTCGCGCAACAGTGATGTTGTGCCAGTCCCTTTGTTTTTGTGTCAAAGTCTGCTATGATGAGGTTCGTTATATCGTAAGGGGAGGCTAGCAATTTGGTAGATATTAAAGCAGCCGTCAAGGAAATTAAGCGCGGCTTTCCGCGCCCTATCTATATTCTGTACGGTACTGAAAAATATCGGATTCAGGAGTTCGTACAATTCTTAATAGAGCATGCAGTCGGTGAAGATAATCGTGAATTAGCAATTATGAAGATGGATACTTCGGAACACCCGGTTGAGGCAGTCGTTGCAGAGGCGGAGACGATGCCGTTTCTAGTTCCACGCAAATGTATTCTCGTGAAGGATTCGACAGTATTCGCATCTGGGAAGGATGGCAAGATTGAGCATCAGACGGAGCGATTGCTTGAGTATATGGATAATCCAATGGACACGAGCATTGTTGTATTTCTCGTGCAGGCGGACAAGCTGGATGAACGGAAGAAGACGGTTAAGAAAGCCAAGACAGCTGGAGCAGTGCTTCCTTTCCTGCCGCTTAGCGCAGACGAGCTGACGATGTGGGTTCGCAAGGAAGCGGAGAAGCATGAGTGCTCGATCGAGGATGAGGCTATCCGTGCAATTCTGAACAGTGCAGGGACGAATTTGCAGACATTGTCGGCTGAAATTGAGAAGTGCTGTCTGTTCACAGGGAGAGGCGGAACGGTTGTGGTAGAGACCATCCATTCCTTGATTGCCAAGAACACAGAACAGAATGTATTTCAGCTTGTTGAAGATATTATCAAACGGCGAGCGGATCAGGCGCTCGATACTCTGCACGAATTGTTGAAGCAGAAAGAAGAGCCTATTAAGATTATGGCGCTTATCGTACGGCAATTGCGGATTATGGTACAGGTGAAGGAATTGACGAGCCGCAGCTTCAGTCAGCAGCAGGCAGCTTCCCAACTTGGGCTGCATCCATACGCCGTCAAAATGGCTTATGAGCAAGCGCGTGACTATGATGGAAATAAGCTGACGCAATGGATAGCGGAGGCGGCAGAACTCGACTATGAAATGAAGTCAGGCCGAGTAGAGAAGGTACTAGGCTTGGAACTCTTCATTATGCGGATGTCTAAAGGAATAGCAAGAATACAAAAAGAAACCAGAAGATGAACGCCGAGGCGTTCATCTTCTGGTTTCTTCGCTTCTAGCTAAGTATGAAAAGGCTCCAGCTTACGCTTGTGCAAGCAGAGCGTTCAATTTCGTCGCCAAGCGAGACTTTTTGCGGGCAGCCGCGTTTTTGTGTACCAAGCCTTTTGTCACTGCTTTGTCCAATTTCTTGGAAGCCAAAGCGACAGCAGATTTAGCTGTTTCTGCTTCGTTGTTCGCCAAAGCAGTGTCAGCAGCTTTAACAGCTGTGCGAAGTGCTGATTTTTGGGAAGCGTTCAACAGACGGCGCTTGTCGTTTGTTTTAACGCGTTTAACAGCGGATTTAATGTTTGGCATTGATTTCACCTCCGTTGCATCGTAGTGCGACAACAGAATCCAATTCCCTCGTTCATAAGAAAAATAGATTCACAACTTAAAGTATTCTATCACGCCACAACTTAAAAAGCAATACATTTACCATGTTGGTATCGGAATACACGAACGATGGATAAGGAACGTTCAAAGCTCTGTCACGGTTGGCTTTAGCTTACATCATGATTCGTATAAGAAATGCGTCTGTGCGCAAAATATACGTTAGAAAATGATGTGCGTAGCGGGAGGCGTTTACCATGACAGCAGATTTGAAATCTTATTCAGTTCGAACCGACTTAGCATTAGAATCGAGAGAAATTGCTCAGCCGGACAGTGCAATTCCAATACCTGGGGTATCCGAAGATGTGGAGGATGTTCGCGGGATTAAAGTGACGAAGATTCATGTTCAGACCGAGGAAGGATCACGAGCCATTGGCCGTCTCCCAGGACGATATATTACGATTGAAGTACCGGGCTTGCGGCGCAAGGATAGTCAGCTGCAGGATCGAGTGGCAACCAAATTCGCACAGTTGTTCGAAGGATTTTTGGCAGAGGTCGGGGTGAATCAAGACTCCAAGGCGCTCATTGTTGGTCTAGGCAACTGGAATGTCACGCCGGATGCGCTTGGCCCTCTTGTCGTTGAGAACGTACTTGTTACTCGGCATTACTTCGAAATTATGCCGGATCAAGTAAGTCCCGGATACCGAGAGGTAAGTGCAGTTGCACCTGGAGTACTTGGAGTAACAGGGATTGAATCAAGCGAAATTGTACAGGGAATTGTAGAACGGACGAAGCCTGATGTTATCATTGCGATAGATGCATTGGCGTCCAAGGCGCTCGAGCGAGTGAACACGACCATCCAAATTGCAGATATCGGTATCCACCCAGGTTCCGGTGTAGGTAATAAGCGCCGTGGATTGACGAAGGACATTCTTGGCATACCGTGTATAGCAATAGGGGTGCCAACGGTCTGCTATGCATCCACGATTGTGAATAATGCAATTGATTATATGAAGGAGCATTTCAAGCAGGAAACGAATCAGACGAGAGAAATCCTTGGCATGCTGGACGATATTAACGAACAGGAACGGTTAATGCTTGTCAAGGAAGTACTAGAGCCGCTAGGCCATGATTTGGTCGTTACGCCGAAGGAAGTGGACGAATTCATGGAGGATATGGCGAATATTATTGCGAGTGGGTTGAATGCTGCACTGCATGATGCAGTCGATACAGAGAATGTGAATGCGTATACGCATTAAGTCATCCACAAGTATGACGCGGTCATGCAATGGAGTAACGCCACGACAATAACGAAAAAGATCGAGTTCGGGCCTCCTTAATGTGCCTGCACTCGATCTTTTCGCTTGTTCTCTGACGAATCTATTCGTCGTTATCTTTCTATGAAGAATCGATATCTCATTTCATAGAAGCTGCATCATAAAGTAAGTAAGTGAGCATTCATAGCTGCTTACTTCGTTGCGACAGCACTTTGGCCTGTAATCGTTTGGCCGAACACGGGCTCAATCCCGCCTTCAAAACGAATGCGGATCGACATGCCCTCTTCGAACTGCGGTGTATCAGACACTTGGAAATGAATGTGCGGTTCGCTTGAATTGCCTGAATTGCCGCACTCTCCTAGCAGTTGGCCTTGCTTGACAACGTCGCCCTTTTTGACAACAACACTGCCTTTTTTGAAATGAGCAAGCATGCTGTATTCCCCGTTGCCATGATCAATGACCGCGTAATTCCCCGCCATTTCTTTCTCATTCATGACGCCAACAGGACTATTGTCTGCAACATTGTTCTCCACTCGGACGACTGTTCCGTCTCGCGGAGCTACGACTGGTTGGCCAAATGCGTAGTAGCTTTCATTTTTCGTCGGATCGCCTTTGTAGCTGAATCCATCACGCTCCATAATCAGATCATAGGCATACCGCTGTACTAATGATTCGTAATGATAGTTCAAGAACTCATTATTGCCGCCCCAGAACACAAACCATTGTCCCACAAACGGTGGCTTATAGGCTTGTTTGGTTGGATGAAGATCAGACTCCCATTTGTGAAGCGGGTACATTTGTAAAGTTACGATCTGATTGCCCGCTATCCCTGTTTGAATTCCTCGCAGCCCAGTTGCATCTGTCCATACATAGGATTCAATACCACTGAAGCTCTTGTGGGCGGCAAGGGTGGGACGCTCGCCCTCTTTCCATAGTGCTTGAAGCAGCTTCGGCAGATAGCCTTCCGGTATTGCTTCTTTTAGTTCCTTGGACAAATAGCGGTACAATTGCGAGCCGTTTCGTTCTTGGATCCACTGTTCAACCTGCTGCTGTGTAATTTGGACATTGGCTTTTTCCTGTACAGACACGATCTGGCCTGCTACAGAAGTCGAGACGGGTGCTTTATTCCCATCTTTTTGTTCAGCAGCGGCGGTTAACGGTACAAGCATGCTCAGTGCCATGCATGCAGATAGCAATGCGATTTTTCTTGGAGTAGGTTTCATATTCTGCCATCCTTTCGATAAAAGCTTGGAATGTTGTTATTAAATGTGGGTTATCTGGATGTGATTGTAATGGTAATGTCTAAACGATATATAAACAGCTAGCTGAACTAGCGTTCGAATGTTACTTGATGGATTGGCTTTGTCCTTGAATGAATTGGCCCCTTATCGGGTCGATTTCGTTTTCGAAGGAAATGCGAATAGATCGTCCCTTCATCATGTCAGGTGAATCCGACACTTGATAGTGAATATGCGGCTCGCTTGAATTTCCAGAGTTACCGCATTGCCCTAACAATTGTCCTTTCTTGATCGAGTCTCCCACTTTGACCACAATACTGTCCTTTTTGAAATGAGCAAGACTACTGAATTCTCCATTGCCATGATCGATAACGACTACATTGCCTTCTAGTTGCTGTACATTGGATACGCCTCCAGGTGAATTATCTTCGATGTTGTTTACGACTCGAACTACTTTGCCATCACCCGGAGCAAGTACTTGCTGGCCAAATGCGAAATAACTCTCATTTTTAGTTGGGTCGTTCTGATAACTCAATCCGTCACGGACGATGATGAAGTCATAGGCGTAGCGCTGGTTCGGGTAAGCATAATGGTAGTTGACGAGTACGTTCCTTCCTCCATGTCCCACGAACCATTGATCCGTAAATGGAAGACCATACACTTGCAAAGTTGGGTGATTGTCGGATTCCTGCTTCTGCAATGGAAGCAGTTTAAGACCAGTGATTTGATCATCAATAATCCATATATTGATTCCCTTCAACCCTGCTTCATCGGTTAAAGCTAAATGTCTCGCTCCATTTAGGCTGTATTCGATTATTTGTAAGGGAATCTCATCTTTGTTCCAAAAATTACGGAGAAGCGTACTGAATCCTTCTTCAGATGCAATTTGTTTCATTTCTGCTGAAAAGTAGCTATACAATTTTGCTCCGTCACGCTGTTGTATCCATGTGGAAATGGACTCTGCTGTAAGCTGCTGTACATTTGCAAGTTTGAATTCTGCAATGGCTCCGTTGCCTACTGTTGTGCTTCCTGTAGCAGCTTTCGTTTTTTGTTCTGCAGCAGATGCTAATGAGGGAGTCATGCTAATTGCGAGGCATACGGAAAGCGCAGCGAACCAGCTTTTTGAATTCGTCATTTTCTCAACCCTTTCTACTTAACCTTCATGCTTCATCATGAATGGTTTAGGTCAACCCACTGAAGCCATTGTAAAATGCGAAGCTGAACAGAAGGAAAACGGAAGATCATATGTTTCTTAATTTTGAAGCCATTCTGCCTATAGAGTTAAGGTTGCGTTAAGAAAGCGGTGATAAAGGGGACAGAACGGTGTGATACAATGGGCACAAAAGTAGGATAGAAATATAAATCTCACAGTGAATGGGAGATGGGGGATATGAATTTGCAAGAGGCACGCATTCTCATCGTTGAGGATGAACTCGCGCTGAGCAAGATGGTTCAAGCAGTGCTGCAAAAGGAAGGCATGGAATACATAACTTGTGTCTCGACGGGGGAAGAGGCAATCCGTTGTATCGATAATTCACAAATGGATCTGATCATATTGGATGTGATGCTGCCGGGCAAGAGCGGTTTTGATATCGCTCCTTTTATTCGCCAGAAATGTGATGCCCCAATCATTTTTGTGACAGCGAGAACGACGGATCTAGATAAGCTAACTGGCTTTGCACTAGGTGGAGATGATTACGTTACGAAGCCGTTTAATCCATTGGAATTGGCTGCGCGAGCCAAAGCATTGTTGAAGCGTTATATGACGAATAAGGGGAAGCCAGAGCCTTCAACTGCTACTTCTTTCCCGGAGGTGAAGCGGATATACCGCTATGGTGACTTCCAGCTTGATGCAGCTGCAGGAGAGCTTCGTGTTCGGGGGAAAGTTACGGAGTGTCCGGCAATGGTATTTCAATTGCTGTTGTTCTTTTGCGAACACCCGAATCGGATTTTCTCGAAATCTGAATTGTATGAGCGAGTATGGGGGTATAATTCGCTCAGCGATGATAACACGGTCATGGTTCACATTCACCGAATACGGGAGCGAATTGAGGATCAACCGAGCAATCCGCGTCTGCTGGTCACGGTTCGAGGACTAGGATACAAGCTTGTCCCGCCTGAGAAGGAAGAGGATGATCAATCAGAGCCAATATACGCACAGGGAGACAACAGATGAAGACGGGGAAGCGTTTGGCGTGGCATTATGGTGGTCAATGGATATTGATTGGGGTAATTTTGCTGTTCTTCGTGTTGATTACCTTCGGCTGGATGGTCGATCGGATGAATGAGCTTGAACTTAATCGCAATTTTATGCGTAATGGGTGGGGGTTCATCTCAGAATCAATTTCAATTGATGATGAAGGTAGAGTTACATGGGATGATGAATTGCTAAAACGCGTCCATACAAGCGGGGGCTGGCTGCAAATTGTAAATGAGAAGGGGGACGTAATCAAGTCATATCATGTACCGCCGGATGTTCCGAATCATTATTCGACTGGAGAGATTACTGCTTACTCGGAGAAGAATGTTCCTTTCCCTTATCATCTAGGTGTCTATGTAACAAGTATTAATAACCATATGATCACCGTATTATTTGGTGTTGATTCCTCCAAAGACATATTGCTTGAACGATGGCTGGCTGCCAAAGCGAAGGGAACGGAAGATGCATTCGGGGAAGCTGATAAGATGCTGCGTGATGAGAGAGCTTGGGTTCAACATATTAATAGGGACGGTAAAGAACTGCAATCATGGCGCAAGCCGGGAGAGTGGATTACACAGTATGCCGCATATGATATCGGCCTTCGTAGTGCGTATCCTGAACGATACGGCTGGAGTCTATCCTACCGCTATGAACCTCAGACGAAGGAAACATGGCTGCTGTACCGCCCTCACATTTCAACAGAGTCATCAATCCATGTGGCAGGATTTGCAGTAAGCAGCAACATCCAGTTAATCTGGATAGCCGTATCAGCTGTCATTGTCCTAATGATCCTTGTTTTTATTGGAATGGCATGGTGGCAGAGTGCCCGGCTTGCTAGACCGCTCCAGCATATTATGAATTGGACGGGGCAGATCCAGATCGGGAATTATAAGGAGCCAGTAAACGCGCGTGGAATCCCTCGTTCGCAGAAGTCCAATGGCAAATGGAAACGGAACTATCGGATTTACGGGGATGTAATTCATGCGCTAGAACGCATGGCCCAGCGTTTGCAGGAAGCGGATGAAGCGCGGAAGGGGAATGAGAGACTGAGGGAAGAATGGCTCGCGGGCATCTCGCATGATATGAAAACACCGCTTGCATCCATTATAGGATATGCGCATCTCTTAAATGCCCCTCAATATAGATGGTCAGAGCAAGAAATCGCTGAATTCGCAAATATGATGAAACAGAAGGCAGAGGTAATGGATGAGCTCATTCAAGAGCTGAATTTAACCTATCGACTTCAAAGCGGGAGTCTCCCCTTGCAGTTGGAAATCGTGGATTTGCGGGATTGGCTCCGAGAAGAACTGAGACATTTGCAGCCGCTGCCCGAAAATGCGTCCGAACGTATCGTCTGTTCGATGCCAGAAGAAGAGGTTCTATTCTCGCTAGATCCGCGTTATTTCCGGAGAATGATCGATAATGTATGTGCAAACGTCTTCTTGCATAATCCGCCGGAAACGAAGCTGCATGTACAGGTAACCCGTAAGGAGCAAGAACTAGAGGTAATGTTCAGTGATGATGGGAATGGGATGGACGAGCAGACTTTATCAAACCTTTTCAATCGTTATTATCGAGGGACTGCTACGGATGAATCTGTACGCGGGTCGGGATTGGGGATGGCGATTGCTAAACAATTGGCAGAATTGCATGGGGGTACGGTGATAGCCAGAAGCATACTTGGCGAGGGAACATCTATCATTTTCACCTTCCCAGCTTCGGTAGACTCATAGAGTCTATTGTTATAGTGCTTATGTTGCTTATTTTACAATTATTAATTGTTCTATTTCATAGATTGTCCTCATAGATTCTAGTAAACGTACTCTCTTAGATGATTCATCCTTAGCTGAGCTGAGAGGGGATACGGATGAAGGAGGACAGCACATGTTTCGGACATTTAATGTAGGAAAGTGGAAGCGGAAATGGCTGCAGGCGCTTGTCATGGGGCGGACGTTTGCATTGTTGTCTATCGGAACGGCTATGTTTTTTATCGTATTAGGTATAGGAGGAATGGCGGAGAATAAGCTGAATTCCTCTCCCTTGTCTTCCATGAAGGGTGTTGCAGCACAGCTCTCGACGCGATTCTTCGTAGACATGATGGCTTTGGAGATGCCGAGTCTTCCACAAGGGGAAGGGGAGGCCACACTCACACGCAATCAAGTGGCTCAATTCCTTGTAAGACTTGCAACGAATGTGAATCCGCTTGACCCGAAAACGCTGCTAGCTGGTGAAGTGCCAGGGATTAATAGAGATGCCGCAATTCCACTTCGTCTAAGTATTGGCAATCAGACAGGCATCGAACCGCAGGATTATCCAACGTCCTTAGACAAAGGTGGGAATGCACAGGGTGAGCATGGCGGAGAGCCTCCACAAGATGTGACGCATGGTGAAGTTATAGACGAGAACGATAATGGGACAGAAGAACCGCCTAAGTCCACAGATCCACCAACCAAACCAGGAACAGATAAAGGGGATTCTCCCACGCAAACAGAAGGAGACTCGAAATTACGCAAGGTTGTGTTCATCTATCATTCTCATAACCGTGAATCCTTCAATCCTTTGTTAAAAAAAGAAAGCAGCAATCCGAATGATCCCAAGAAGAATATTACGCTTGTTGGCAAGCGTCTGCAGGAGCAGCTGGAGAAGAGAGGAATTGGAGCTTCCCATTCTAACAAAGACTATTCTTCAAGTGTAGAGGGCTACAACTGGAACATGTCCTATAAGTATTCGAAGCAGACGGTGAAGCAGGCAATGAGCGCGAATCAGGAACTGCAATTTTTCTTCGACATTCATCGGGATTCGAATAGACGCAAGGAATCCACTGTAACCATTAATGGGAAGGATTATGCAAGGGTTTATTTTATAATCGGACACTTAAATCCAAATTGGAAGAAGAATGAGCAGTTTGCAAATGAGATCCATGAACGTCTCGAGAAGAACTACCCAGGGATTTCCCGGGGAATATTCGGCAAGACTGCATTACAAGGCAATGGAGAGTATAATCAATCGCTTTCACCAAATAGTGTCGTTATTGAAGTTGGCGGTGTGGATAACACAATGGAGGAATTATACCGTACTGCTGACATATTAGCTGATTATATCGCAGACATTGTCCAGAAGAAAAAGGATGCCAAACCAGTCAATAAGCCAATTCCAAATCCAACGAACGGGAAAAATGTCGGCAAAACAGTGATGGGTAAAACGCAGTCGAAATCTGTGGGGACGAAGGGATAACCCAAGGGGGGCGCTTGCATGACACGGTTTATGAAACAACTGATCGGCATCGTGGTATTGCTAACGCTTGGTGTATTTATCGGCATGGAAATCACTACTTCGGGGATTGAGCGCATATATGGCCCGATCAATCCATCCCGCATAACAAGCGCCCCAGAGTCGACTGAACGATATTCCAGGGCTAATTCGAATCGAGACAATCTGCCGACGGATAACCGCCGAATGAACGAAGACGCTGCCGCTCAAGACAACTCGCGTTTGACAGTTAATGAATCCACTCCTATAGAAGAGTATCGTAATACATCAGCAGATACCGAGCGTAATACGGCGAATAATCATGAAAATGATATCAACAATACGAATGTAGCGCCTCTTCCTCCGGTAAAAGATGCTACTGTGAATCAATTGGCGGACAAGACGGCGGGTATGCTGCAGCGTGCATCGCAAGCTGGTATTCAAGCGGTTGTTGGCTTGTTCAATGGACTATTCTAAGCGTCATGTGTGTGCCTCAAAGGTTACCAGGATGAGAGGATTGTATGCCCCCATTGCTGTTAGAGGGTCATTCCGGTATAATAAATAAATTGAATCTTGGCATAGTGGTGGGGGTATTGAAATCGAATGACGGAATTGCTGTCACGACAAAAGAAAATTCGGAATTTTTGCATCATAGCACATATTGACCATGGTAAATCAACACTCGCCGACCGGATATTAGAATATACCGGGGCGTTAACGTCCCGTGAAATGCAAGCTCAAGTACTCGATCAGATGGATCTGGAGCGTGAGCGTGGGATAACCATTAAATTGCAGGCTGTGCGCTTGAACTACACAGCAGATGACGGTGAAGAGTATATCCTGAACCTGATTGATACACCGGGACACGTCGACTTCACGTACGAAGTATCCCGCAGCTTGGCTGCTTGTGAAGGCGCCTTGCTCGTTGTAGACGCTGCGCAAGGGATTGAGGCTCAGACGCTGGCGAACGTATATTTGGCGCTAGATAATGACCTGGAGATCATCCCGGTTATTAATAAGATTGACCTTCCAAGTGCAGAGCCTGACCGTGTGAAGCAGGAGATCGAAGAAGTTATCGGTCTGGATTGCTCTGAGGCGGTTCATGCTTCTGCCAAAGCAGGTATCGGAATTAAGGAGATTTTGGAGCAAGTGGTGCAGAAGGTGCCTGCTCCAACAGGGGATCCAGAAGAGCCGCTTAAGGCGCTTATCTTCGACTCCCATTATGACCCGTATAAAGGCGTAATCGTGTACGTTCGCGTTATCGACGGTGCAATTCGCGCGGGCAGCAAAATTAAAATGATGGCAACGGATAAGACATTTGAAGTTATCGAGGTTGGTGCGTTCAAGCCGCGCATGTCAATTGTCGATGAACTTAATGTTGGCGATGTTGGCTTTGTTGTAGCCGGTATTAAAAATGTAGGGGATACTCGTGTCGGTGATACGATCACGGATGCGAAGAAGCCGACTCTGGAGCCGCTTCCAGGTTACCGTCGGATCAATCCAATGGTATTCTGCGGCTTGTATCCGATCGAAACATCGGATTATAACGATCTGCGGGATGCGTTGGAGAAGCTGCAATTGAACGATGCGTCTCTTACATTCGAACCGGAAACTTCCTCAGCGCTTGGCTTTGGTTTCCGCTGTGGCTTCCTTGGTCTTCTGCATATGGAGATTATCCAGGAGAGAATTGAGCGTGAATTCAATATTCCGCTCATTACGACAGCACCAAGCGTTATCTATCGCGTTACGTTGACGAATGGCACTTCTCTAGACATCGATAACCCGTCGAATTATCCAGAGCAGGGAAAGATCGATTTTGTAGAAGAGCCTTATGTCAAAGCATCTATTATCGTTCCTAACGATTTCGTCGGAGCGATTATGGAACTGTGCCAAGGCAAACGCGGTGATTTCGTGGATATGCAGTATCTGGATACGACTCGGGTAACGATTACGTATCAAATTCCATTGTCGGAGATCGTATATGACTTCTTCGATCAATTGAAATCAAGCACAAAAGGATATGCATCCTTCGACTATGAATTGTCCGGTTACCGCAGGTCTAATCTTGTGAAGATGGACATCATGCTTAACAACGAGCAAGTCGATGCGCTGTCTGTTATCGTGCACAAGGATCGTGCTTACCATCGCGGTAAACTCATTTGTGAGAAGCTGCGTGGGCTTATTCCGCGTCAAATGTTCGAGGTACCGGTTCAGGCGTCTATCGGAACGAAGATTATTGCGCGTGAAACGGTTAAGGCAATGCGTAAAAATGTACTCGCGAAATGTTACGGCGGCGATATTTCCCGTAAGCGGAAGCTTCTTGAGAAGCAGAAGGAAGGGAAGAAGCGCATGAAGCAGGTCGGCAGCGTTGAGGTGCCGCAGGAAGCGTTCATGGCCGTATTGAAAATCGACGATAACTAATTCGGAGGAGGGGGCGGAACGCCTCCTCTTTTTTAGAAAGATCATTATTATAGATAGGCTGGTGTCATACAGCCATGAAAGGAGGGTCTCGCCATGCCGGCGAATCAACCTTCACCAGAGCAAGCATCAATACCGGCACGTGCTCCACGCGCGGTATATATTCATATTCCATTTTGTACGAACAAATGCCATTACTGTGACTTTAACTCCTACGTACTGAAAGGACAGCCTGTTATGGATTATTTGCGGGCGATGGAGCAGGAGATGGCATATACAGTGGAGCAGTATCCTCCAGGCGTCATTGACACAATATTTGTAGGCGGCGGTACCCCGACGGTCTTGACGCCAGATCAAATGTCTTACTTCTTGGAGTCTGTTCGTAAGGCATTTCCGAACTGGAGTCCCTCGATTGAGTTCAGTATGGAATCCAACCCGGGTACGACGGATTTAGACAAGCTGCGGGCGATGCGAGACGGAGGAGTGAACCGGATCAGCTTCGGAGTCCAGTCGTTTAATAACGACCTTCTTCATGGCATTGGCCGCATCCATAATACGGATGATGTGTATCGCAGTATTGAGAATGCGCATAAGGCGGGCTTCAGCAATATGTCCATCGACTTGATGTTCGGCTTGCCGAATCAGACGGTCGAAATGCTCGATCATAGTGTGACGAAGGCATTGGAGCTGAATTTGCCTCATTTGTCGATATACAGCCTGAAGGTAGAAGAGAACACTTTGTTCCATGCCATGTACCATCGCAATGAGCTTCCGCTGCCTAGCGAAGAGGATGAGCTGGATATGTATATGCTCATTATGGATCGGATGAAGGCAGCTGGATATGGGCAATATGAGATCAGTAATTTTGCGAAGCCTGGCTATGAGAGCCGTCATAACACCGTCTACTGGCGCAATGAGGATTACTATGGCATTGGTGCAGGTGCGCACGGTTATGTGAATCGGGGGCGCCATCTGAACATTAAAGGCGTTAATCCCTATGTGGAGGCCTGCAAGCAGAGCTTGCCGAGACTCGATTCGTTCACCATTGAAGAGAGTGAAGCGATGGAGGACTTCATGATGGTTGGTCTTCGCTTGCTGGAGGGTGTGAGCAGCACACGCTTCGCGACGCAGTTCAATGGGGCGCTGCTGGATAAAGTATTCTCTGATCCGATTCGCCGACTGTTGAAACAGGGGTTAATCGAAGCTACAGATGACGGATACCGTTTGACGGAGCAAGGACTGCTGTTTGGCAATAATGTGTTCGGAGAGTTTGTAGGTACGCTCACTGCGAAAGAATAACAGTACGACGATAAGGATGGCTGGTCTCTAAACGGGCAACGGCATCGTAACCGTATTGTATTGTAGCAGGTACAGTAATAGATACAATGATTGATAAAACGAGCTTGAGAACATGGATTTGTTTCTCTTGCTCGTTTTTTTATTTGTTGTAAAAAGAGAAGGAATAATTCCGATATGGTGCCTGCCTGTAATAGTCGCTATGTCTGTAGAGGTATCATCAGAATCTGCTCAGGCCTCTCTTCGTTTACGTATTTTACATAAAGAGTAATGGACATGATGTTGCTTGAAGTCGCTAATATGGCGGTTACACATAAGGAAGAAGCAGGTAAAAATAGTCTTGATAATATATGCAGTTGGTTGTATATTAATACGTACATATTTTGGAGTCGAACAGAGATGTACATCCAGTAGATAGAGATTGGGTTGGAGGGACTATACTTATGGTAGCAACGATTCGCAAGGCAGATGAGAACGATATTGAATCATTGGCAGAGCTTATTCAATTTTATGCACAGCAAGGAATTATGCTTCCTCGTTCCAGAGAGGTGCTGGCGAAGCAGATTGAGCATTTTGTCGTTGCCGAATGGGAAGGGGAGCTAATTGGCTGCGGCTCGCTCTGCCAGCTTGGAGCTGACTTGGTTGAAATTCGCTCATTGGGCATATCGCCTGATTTTAAAGGGAGAGGCATCGGAACAATGCTAGTGGATGAACTGCTAATAGAAGCAAAGGCGCGAGCTATTCCCAAAGTTATGGCCTTAACCTATGAATCGAAGTTCTTTCAGAAAAATGGCTTCGATATTGTAGAAAAAGAGATCTTCCCAGAGAAGGTATGGACGGATTGCATTCATTGCAGCAAGCTCCATTGCTGTGATGAGATCGCAGTGATGAAGGTGCTGGATTGATTTGGTGAAGATCCGGAAGTGGTTATATTAGAGACCCTAAATCAGGTACAAAAGGACTGACCCCGTCAAGTAGACAGTACAAAAAATAAGAACCAATTAAGCGGTCTTGATCCTGAGTTCCATCGGACTGAGACCGTTTAACTTTGCTTGTAATCGTTCGTAATGTAAAAATGGATGTACGCCTGAGAAAGCCCTAATACATAGGAGACAACTGATTTATAATGAAGGTTGTGAGTTAATTTTATATTTGATGCACGTCTGGTTTCTTGTAAAAGTTCCCCGATTTTTTTGATGGCCGTAAC
Source organism: Paenibacillus sp. NAIST15-1 (assembly GCF_001894745.1). GTDB lineage: Bacteria > Bacillota > Bacilli > Paenibacillales > Paenibacillaceae > Paenibacillus_B > Paenibacillus_B suaedae. The sequence continues at coordinate 687,086 of NZ_BBYF01000003.1, read as the reverse complement.
TTCCAATCTCCTCCCCCCTTCCAATCAATTTATTACCTATATTTTACCATGTTATGAAGGTTAGAGTAAATTGTAGGATGACATTAGAAGCAAAGATAAGAAACGGAGTGAGATAATTCTTCCTCTCTTGTTTTGGGTGGTAAATAGGTTCGATTATAGAACTTCCTCTTCTTCGCATCTGGATTAATCAATGATACAAATGATTTTTAAGAATACACAATAAAATACTTTTACCTACTTAGAGAGGATAAGCAGTGTTTTTTACTTTATTAAATATTGTAAGGACACTAAACTCTTTCCCTAGTCTACTATTCAGGCAATTCAAGCCACTATATAATTGAAGATAAAGCCCTTACGATATAGTGGTTTGGCAACAATCATGTCGGATTCGATCAATAATACTGCTGAATACGGTTCTACAGATAAAATAGGCACGCCCAAAGTACCTAACTGACTTGACAATGGTCTCGTCCGTTTGGTATTTTTGTATTAACGGTTAGCACTCGACGCTGATGAGTGCTAACGACTACAGCAAGAACATTCACGAGGAGGGAATGCGCATGTTGACGGAACGACAACGTATGATTTTGAATGCCATCATTGATGATTATATCCGTTTTGCGGAACCGGTGGGTTCCCGCAGCATCTCCAAGCGCGGCGATGTCGGATTTAGTCCGGCGACCATTCGCAATGAGATGGCCGATCTGGAAGAGCTCGGCTTTTTGGAGCAGCCGCATACGTCTGCAGGTCGCATTCCTTCCCAAAAGGGATATCGCTACTATGTTGATAACTTAGTTCAGTTGGATAAGTTGTCGAGTGAAGAGGTTGGCCGATTGAAATCCGCGTTCGCGGAAAAAATAACGGCAATGGAAGAAATCGTGCAGCATACGGCTTCGATATTGTCGCAGATGACGAACTATACGTCGATTGCGCTCGGCCCAGAAGTATTTGAAGCTTCCTTCCGCCATTTTCAGCTGCTTCCGCTGAACGAGGATACTGCAGTAGCTATTGTTGTTACCAATACGGGGCATGTTGAGAATAAGACAGTACCGATCCCTCCGGGGATCTCGGTGTCGGAGCTTGAGCAGGTTGTGAACTTGCTCAACGCGAAGCTCGTCGGTGTTCCATTATATAAGCTTCGTTCTCAATTATATACCGAGGTCGGCAATGAGATGGGCAGATACGTCTCTCATGTGCAAGAACTGATGACACTGGTTGAGAGTGTGCTCATCGGGGATGACAACCATCGTGAAGTATTCTTGAGCGGAACAACCAATATGTTGGCGCAGCCTGAGTTCAAGGACGTTGATAAGATTAAGACGATCTGGGAGCTGCTTGAGGAAACACCGACGCTTATCAAGGTCGTAGGCAGTGCGCCCACCGGTATCCAAGTCCGTATCGGGCAGGAAAATCCACATGAGGCGATTGCCAATTGCAGTTTGATTACGGCGACATATACGATAGATGGCCAGACGTTGGGTACGATAGGCGTATTGGGACCAACACGCATGGAATATGCGAAGGTCATCAATTTGATGAATCATTTAACGAGTCAATTTGCGTTGCTGCCGCAGCGCTGGAATAAATAACGAATCAAGGTAAAGGAGGCGTCGTCATGACTCAAGCAAGCGGGCATGTGCAGGAGACCGATGAGCGTTATGCGACGCTTCTCAATAATGCAGGGGCTGTTCGTGCCTTGTGCGCAGCAGTAGAAGGAACGCTAGGTCCTAAGGGTCTTGATGTCATGCTCGTTGGGGGTGACGGCGAGGTCATTATTACGAATGACGGGGTTACGATTCTAGAGAAGATGGACGTATCCCACCCGGCTGCCAAGCTGCTCATTCAAGTGGCGCGTGCACAGCAGCATGAAGTAGGCGACGGCACGACTACGGCTACCGTCCTTGCAGGTGCATTGGTACAAGAGGGAGTAGCCCAAGTCACACGCGGTGTTCCAGCAGCTAAGGTGGTTACAGGACTTATGCATGGGGTTGCGGCCGCATGCGAGGAACTTCGCCATCGCGCGGTGCCGCTCAGCGGATGGAGTGATGATCGGCTCCATCGCGCTGTACATATAGCAGGACGAGAGCAAAAGGATATTGTGCAGCTCGTGCTTGAAGCCGGACAGGCGGTAGGCTGGGAACAGCTAGGACAAACGAATTATCGGTATGCAGACAGTATTGTCGCGCATGAGAAGGCAGAGAATGAATGGTTCCACGGTGTAATGCTCAAGCAGAAGCCGCTGCAGCGGGATTGGCTGCCAGAGCGATTGAACTGCCGGGTACTCGTATTGCAGGACAGCTTGGAGCCAGTGGCGCTTGATGAGCAGCTGCTGACGACGGAAGCTGGCTTCCAGCAGTATATGGCGGAACAGGCTCGTTTTATGCATATGCTCGAACAACTTAACGAGCTTGGTGTAGGATTTATCGTACTGGAGCGCGGTATTCATCCCGATGCGGAACAATATTGTCTGGATCACGATATGATGGTCGTGCAGCGCGTTAGCCGCGAGGATATTATACGCGTCTGCCGGCTAAGCGGTGCCAAGCCGCTGAAGCGCACAGCGCTTGCGAAGCAGCGCAGCGAGCTGGAGCCGCTGCTCGGGCGCACCGCCTGCGCTCGCTACGATGAGCGCCTGGAGCGCGTACGGCTGTATGCCCCGGCACAGCCGGGCCACACAGCCCGGAACGCCGATGCCGGCTCCGTCCCGGATCCAGCTTCGGCGCCGCATCGCCCGCAGGTGACGCTCATCGTCGGCGCAAGCACGCGCGAGGTGGTGGGCGAGCGAGCACGCATCGCCCAAGATGCCGCCTCCGCGCTGCAGGCCGCCATTCAAGGCGGCGTGCTTCCTGGCGGAGGCACGACAGAGGTAGCGCTCGCCTATCGGCTGGAGCGCTACCGCGAGAGTGTGCGCGGCATGGAGGCATTCGGCATCGCTGCCGTCGCACAGGCACTGCGCAAGCCAATGGCACAGATCGTGCTCAATGCCGGATTCAATCCGCTTGAGAAGCTGGAGGAGGCGCGCGCGGCGCAGCTTGCCTCGAACAATGATGCAATCGGCATTGACTGCGATTCAGGAGCATTGCTCGATTATGCACAGGCGGGCATTTATGACCCGGCAGCCGTGAAGCTGCATGCTTTGCGTGCTGCAGGAGAAGTAGCCGCAGCGGTGCTTCGCATCCATACGGTAATTAAGATGAGAGCACAATCCTGATTGGAGAACGCTCGCCTGAGCTAAAACTAGGTAACAATGTATATCAACTATAGATGAAAGTATTGAACTACGAAGGGGAGGTGAAGGGGTTGAACCCAGAAAAAGAAGAGAACATTGCAACTGAAACGATGAATGAAGAGGCGGCACAAGCTGCCCATAATCATACAGAAGACATTCCTGCTGCTGATAACGCGACAGCGGAGTCCAGCGAAGGGAATACTTCTTCGAGCGAAGGTGCAGTGGAGGATGCTGAGCTTGCCAAAGCAAAAGCAGAAGCAGAGGAATACCAGCAGCGCTTCTTGCGTGCGCAGGCAGATTTCGATAACTTCCGCCGCCGCACACTGAAGGAGAAGGAAGATCTCGCGAAGTATGCTTCTGCGAAGCTCGTTACCGAGCTGCTTCCTGTGCTCGACAACTTCGAGCGCGCACTTGCAACTGAGCAAGCGGCGAGCGAAGCTGAATCATTCATCAAAGGGGTAGACATGATCTTCCGCCAGTTGGGCCAAGTGCTGGAGCAGGAAGGTGTGAAGCCGATGGAAGCTGTCGGCCAGCCTTTCAATCCAGAATTCCATCAAGCGGTAATGACAGTCGAAACTGATGAATTTGAAGAAGGCACTGTAGTTGAAGAACTGCAGAAGGGCTACTTGCTGAAGGACAAAGTATTGCGTCCGGCAATGGTCAAAGTTAGCGGATAACGTGAACGTACAAGCCGGATTACACGGCCAATGTATGAGCACATCACATTAAGAAATTCATGATAAATGAGAATCGAAGTTAGTTAGAGGAGGATATATTCATGAGTAAAGTAATTGGTATTGACTTAGGTACAACAAACTCTTGCGTTGCGGTTATGGAAGGCGGCGAAGCTGTCGTTATCCCGAACCCAGAAGGTGCGCGCACAACCCCTTCCGTATTAGGTTTCAAGAAGGATGGAGAGCGCGTTGTTGGTGAAACAGCGAAGCGTCAAGCGATCACAAATCCTGATCGTACCGTGATCTCCATTAAGCGTCATATGGGAACAAACCATAAAACATCAATTGATGGCAAAGACTTCACACCGCAAGAGCTTTCCGCAATCATTTTGCAAAAATTGAAATCCGATGCAGAAGCTTATTTGGGTCAACCGGTTACTCAAGCCGTAATTACAGTTCCTGCATACTTCAACGATTCCCAACGTCAAGCAACGAAGGACGCTGGTAAAATCGCAGGTCTTGAAGTTCTTCGTATCGTCAACGAGCCTACAGCGGCAGCACTTGCTTACGGCGCAGACAAAGAAAACGATCAAACGATCCTTGTATACGACTTGGGCGGCGGTACATTCGACGTATCGATCCTTGAGCTCGGCGACGGCTTCTTCGAAGTTAAAGCGACAAGCGGCGACAACCAATTGGGCGGCGACGACTTCGACCAAGTTATCATCGATTACTTGGCTGCAGAATTCAAGAAAGAGCATGGCATTGACTTGGCTAAAGACAAAGCAGCAGTGCAACGCTTGAAAGATGCTGCTGAAAAAGCGAAAAAAGAATTGTCCGGCGTAATGACAACAACAATCAGCTTGCCGTTCATCACGGTTGTTGATGGAGTGCCTCAGCACTTGGAAGTAAACTTGACTCGTGCGAAGTTCGAAGAATTGTCTGAGAACTTGGTTGAGCGTACACTTGGCCCAACTCGCCAAGCGATGCAAGATGCAGGCATGACTCCTGCTGACATCGACAAGATCGTTCTTGTCGGCGGTTCTACTCGTATCCCAGCGGTACAAGAAGCAATCAAGAAGCTTACAGGCAAAGAGCCTCACAAAGGCGTTAACCCGGATGAAGTGGTTGCACTTGGTGCAGCCGTTCAAGCTGGCGTATTGACTGGCGACGTGAAGGACGTTGTATTGCTCGACGTAACACCATTGTCCCTTGGTATCGAAACAGCAGGCGGTGTATTCACGAAGATGATCGAGCGCAACACTACGATTCCTACAAGCAAGTCGCAAGTGTTCTCGACTTATGCAGACAACCAAACGAGCGTAGAAATCCATGTGCTTCAAGGTGAGCGCTCCATGGCTGCTGACAACAAGACACTTGGCCGCTTTATGCTGGCGGATATCCCACCAGCTCCACGCGGAGTGCCACAAATCGAAGTTAGCTTCGATATCGATGCGAATGGTATCGTAAAAGTATCTGCACAAGACAAAGGTACTGGTAAGACTCAAAACATCACAATTACTTCCTCCAGCGGCTTGAACGATGAGGAAATCGACCGCATGATGAAGGAAGCAGAAATGCATGCGGAAGAAGACAACAAGCGCAAAGAAATGGTCGAAGTGAAGAACAGCGCTGACCAATTGGTATACACAACGGAGAAAACAATTAAAGACTTGGGCGACAAGGTTGACCAGGCTGAAGTAGATAAAGCAAACGAAGCAAAAGAAAAAGTGAAAAAAGCACTCGAAAGCAACAACGTTGACGAGATCAAAGCAGCAACAGAAGAGTTGACGCAAATCGTACAGCAGTTGTCTGTGAAGCTGTATGAGCAAGCTGCTCAAGCTCAGCAAGCAGCACAAGGCCAAGAGCCAGAGCAAGGCGCAGCGAAGAAAGACAACGTCGTTGATGCTGATTATGAAGTCGTAGACGAAGACAAGAAATAAGCTTTTCGATGGTGAGGTCAAAGCCGGGAGCACTCGGCTTTGACTTTCCTTTTGCAGTGAATTCGTATAGTCTTCTATAGAGGTATGCTACGAAAGCGTATGGGGGTGGAATAGTGGCGAAACGAGATTATTATGAAGTGCTTGGCGTTGCCAAAGGTTCTGGCGACGACGAGATTAAGAAGGCGTATCGCAAGCTCGCACGCCAATATCACCCGGATGTCAACAAGGCCGCGGACGCAGAAGACAAGTTCAAGGAAGTCAAAGAAGCGTACGATGTGCTAAGTGACAATCAAAAACGGGCAATGTATGACCAATACGGTCATGTCGATCCGAACCAAGGTATGGGTGGCGGCGGAGGCGACTTCGGCGGATTTGGCGATATCTTCGATATGTTCTTCGGCGGCGGTGGCCGCAGCAAGGATCCGAACGCGCCTCAGCGTGGCGGAGATTTGCAGTACACGATGACGATCGAATTCAAGGAAGCTGTATTTGGCAAAGAGATGGACATTACCATCCCGCGTACCGAGCAATGCGACACATGCTATGGTTCTGGAGCGAAGCCGGGAACGAAGCCAGATGCATGTACGACTTGCCACGGAACAGGACAGCAAGAAGTCGTGCAGAATACGCCGTTTGGCCGCATGGTCAACCGTCGTGCATGTTCGACATGTCAAGGCCGAGGCAAAATTATTCGTGAGAAGTGTGGAACTTGTCACGGTGCAGGTACTGTGAAGAAGCAGCGCAAAATTCATGTCCGCATTCCTGCGGGTGTCGATGATGGCGCACAGCTGCGCATGAGCGGCGAAGGGGAAAGTGGACTTCGCGGCGGGCCGAGTGGGGATCTGTATATCGTAATCCGTGTGAAACGCCACGAGTTCTTCGAGCGTGACGGGGACGATATCTATTGCGAGATTCCGCTTACGTTCGCGCAAGCAGCGCTCGGCGACGAAATTGAAATTCCGACGCTGACGGAGAAGGTGAAGCTGAAAATACCGGCTGGTACACAGACGGGCACGTTCTTCCGCCTGCGTAACAAAGGGGTTCCTCGCCTGCGCGGTTCCGGTCAAGGCGATCAGCATGTGAAGGTTGTTATCGTGACACCGACGAAGCTGTCTGACGAGCAGAAGGAGCTGCTTCGCCAATTCGCGGAGAAGAGTGGCGAACATCCGAACTACGGCGGGAATGAAGAATCGTTCTTTGATCGGATGAAGCGTGCTTTCCGCGGAGATTAACAATAATTTCATACAACTGCGATTGGCCGATTTGTCTGTACCATTTATCATTCATGTATATGTTCATAATTTCGGTCGGAGCATAGAGAAGGATCACAACGAACGTATTGAGATTTTCAATGCGTATGTTGTGATCCTTTTTATTGTTTCTTAGAGAACCATGTAAGACTGTATTTACGCCATATGCATAATCCGAGGGGAACTGACTCAAGTTATGGAGGAGATATATTGATGACGAACCCGAAGGAGGCGCACCGATGAACAATTTCCATGATACGCATAACCGCCCCTCAAGCGCTTACAGCGAGCAGGCAGATGCGGACGTTAATCAACAGGTTGTCCCAGCGGACGGCAAGTTTGAAGATGTGGAATTTTCATATGAAGAGGCGGATCGCGATGACTTGAAGGCATTGGAGCGTGCGAATCAGGCCGATGAGCGTGCGGAACAGTCGTGACACGCATAACAGCTACTTTTGAGCATGCTTCGGCTGCAGATGTATGTGAGCGCAAGCTGGAGGCATTAAGAGGGCAAGACATACGTATTACGGCAGGCGACGACTATTACATGGTCAGCGCGGATGTTAAAGAGGACGTGCTGGATCGGGCCTATGCGCTCATCCGCGACCATTTAGGCGAAGCCTCCAAGTAGCGCCGACAACTGAATAATGCGTTGAATGAATCAACATAAAGAGGCAAAACTCCACAGCGATAGCGCTCCTTAGTGAACGCTCGTTGTATGGAGTTTTGTTTTTGTGTACAATAAATAGAATGTGTAGCTATTTTAAGATGTATAGGAGGATGTACGATCGTGCATTGGCATGAATTAACGATACATACAACCGAAGAAGCAATTGAAATGATATCGAACTTTTTGCATGAGGCTGGCGCTGGGGGCGTGACGATTGAAGAATCGGGGACGCTTAACAAGCAGCGCGATACTACGTATGGGGAATTGTATCAATCTCCACTGAACGATATCCCTGAGGGACAAGCAGTCGTACAAGGATATTTTGCAGATGGAACGGATTTGAAGGAAGTAGAAGCAGTCATTCGTGAGCGTATTGAAGAACTCAGAAGCTATCAGATCGATCCGGGTGAAGCTCTAATTTCGTGGAAGACCGTTCATGAGGATGACTGGGCAAATGCATGGAAGCAGTATTTCAAGCCAGCGCGTGTTACAGAGCGATTGACAATTAAACCGACATGGGAGTCCTATACGGCGCAAGAAGGTGAGCAGATTATTGAGCTGGATCCAGGGATGGCATTCGGTACGGGAACACATCCGACGACCTCGCTCTGCTTGCGTACCTTGGAAAGTGTCGTACAAGGCGGAGAAGATGTCATTGATGTTGGGACAGGCTCAGGTATATTGGCAATTGGAGCCTGCAAGCTTGGCGCCAAGCATGTGCTTGCGATTGATCTGGATCCGGTTGCGGTATTAAGCGCGAAGGAAAATACCAGCTTGAACGGTCTAGCCGATGAAATAACAGTGCGAGAAGGCGACCTGCTTAGTATTATCAAAACGAGCGGTACCGATGAGGAGCAGGAGCTTGGCGTGCGGCTTCCGGTTCAGATCGTAGTAGCCAATATTTTGGCGGAGATCATTCTGCTGTTCGTCTCGGATGTCTACGAAGCATTGCAGCCAGGCGGAGTTTACATCGCATCAGGCATTTACAAAAATAAAGAAGACGTCGTGGAGCAGGATTTGCTCGCGAAAGGCTTCATTGTTGAAGCGAAGCACCGGGAAGAAGACTGGATTGCATTCGTTGCGCGCAAGCCGTTTGAATAGAGGAGAGGGGACAATTTATGGATTTTCTAAATAGCCTGCTGGTAGTCAAGCTGGAGTTGCTGCCCTTTCTCGTACTGTCACTGTTGATTTCGTTCACTGTTCACGAATTTGCACATGCTTACTCCGCATGGAAATTTGGTGATCCGACAGCGAAGATGCTCGGCCGCGTCAGTTTGAACCCGACGAAGCATATTGATTTCCTTGGTATGCTGTTGTTCGTCATCGCTGGCTTCGGATGGGCAAGGCCTGTTCCAGTCAATCGGGACAACTTCAAAAAGCCGCGTGCAATGGGGATTGTTGTATCCGCAGTCGGACCGCTCAGTAACTTGCTATTAGCGTTCATTGGTACATTGGTGCTTCATCTTGGATTTAAATTGGGGTTTGTCGATGTGGGATCTGGGAATCGGATCCACTTGGCATTATTTTATTTCTTGTCCTTCTTGATCTCGAACAATGTCCTGCTGTTCTTGTTCAACTTAATTCCACTGCCGCCGCTTGACGGCTATCGCATAGTGGAAGATTTGGCGCCGGCTCATGTACGTTCCCGGCTGCAGCAGATTGAACAATGGTCGATCTTTATCTTCTTGATTATCGTGTTCATCCCTGTGTTACGGGATAAGACGCTAGGGCCTTTGTTCAGCTTGATCCAGCCGATCATGAGGGAGATGTCCCGAGCAGCTATGTTCATCGTAGGCAGTTAAGAATGCCTGCGCAGCAAGCTGTCCACGCTGTCTAAGGAGTAACCAGAATACGAGTGAAAAATGTTGACAATGCTGGCGAATGCCGCTTAAAACGTGTATGATGAGGAATGTTGATTACGATGCAGAAATATTTTGTGCCCTCCGCGCAGTTCGGAGATCAAAGCATACAAATTACGGGCAATGATGCCCACCATATTATGAACGTAATGCGCCTCAAGCCTGGAGCTGAGATATTGGTCAGCGATGGGGAGAAGCGTGAGGCGGTCGTCGTGATTGAGCAGTGTGGTGCGGATGGGGTAGAAGCTCGAATTGTCGAGATGCGGGACTTCGACCGAGAGCCGACCGTACAAGTAACCATTGCGCAAAGCTTGCCGAAAGGCGATAAAATGGAGCTTATCATTCAGAAATGCACGGAGATTGGTGCCGTGCATTTCATGCCGTTCATCTCAGAACGGACAGTTGTTCAATACGACAGCAAGAAGGAAGCGAAGCGCTTGGAGCGTTGGGGCAAGATTGCGAAGGAAGCAGCTGAGCAGTCTCATCGGAATGTTGTCCCGACGATCGCAACATCAATGAACTGGAAGGCCTTGACGGCCCAGTTCGCATCCTATGACCTTGTTCTTATCTGCTATGAGGATGAGCGAGGGACGATGCTGCGTGACGTATTAGAAGCGTTCGCACCTACACAGGGCGACATGCAGGGAGGTATGGCGAAGCAAGCTCGAATGATGGTTGTCATCGGGCCTGAGGGTGGATTTGCTGCGCAGGAAATTCATTCCGCTGTGGAAGCTGGAGCACGATGTGTCAGCTTAGGCCGCCGCATATTGCGAGCAGAAACGGCAGGAATGGCTGCATGTGCCTGCATCATGTATCAATTCGGAGAAATGGGGGGAATGTGAACGATGCCATCAGTAGCATTTTACACATTGGGCTGCAAAGTCAATTTTTACGATACAGAAGCGATCTGGCAATTGTTCAAAAATGAAGGCTATGAGCAGGTCGACTTCGAGCAGACGGCAGATGTATACCTGATTAATACGTGTACCGTAACCAATACAGGCGACAAGAAGAGCCGTCAAATCATTCGTCGCGCTGTGCGCCGCAATCCTGACGCAATTATTGCGGTAACAGGATGCTATGCGCAGACATCGCCTGCGGAGATTCTTGACATTCCAGGCGTTGATCTCGTTATCGGCACACAGGATCGTGAGAAGTTGATGGATTACATTCGTGAGCTGCATGAACAGCGCCAGCCTATTAATGCGGTACGCAACATTATGAAGACACGTGCGTTCGAGGAGTTGGACGTGCCTGATTTCGCAGAGCGGACGCGTGCGTTCTTGAAGATTCAAGAAGGCTGCAACAACTTCTGTACATTCTGTATTATTCCTTGGTCGCGTGGTCTATCCCGCAGCCGTGAAGCGGAGAGTGTGTTGAATCAGGCTCGCCAGCTCGTAGCGGCAGGCTACAAGGAGATCGTGCTCACAGGGATTCATACCGGTGGATACGGCGACGATATGGAGAACTATGACTTGACCGATCTGCTGTGGGATTTGGACAAGGTAGAGGGGCTTGAGCGTATTCGTATCAGTTCCATTGAAGCCAGCCAAATTGATGATCGCATGATCGAAGTACTGAACAAGTCCTCGAAAATGTGTCGTCATCTGCATATTCCGCTTCAAGCGGGCAATGACGAAGTATTGAAGCGTATGCGCCGCAAATATACGACACAGGAATTCGCGGAGAAGATTGCTCGTATTCGCGAGGCAATGCCGAATGTGGCGATTACGACAGACGTCATTGTAGGCTTCCCAGGTGAGACGGATGAGCATTTCCGTCAAGGCTATGAATTTATGAAGCAAGTGGGCTTCTCTGAAATGCATGTATTCCCGTATTCGAAGCGTACAGGTACTCCGGCTGCGCGCATGGAGGATCAAGTAGATGAAGAAGTGAAGCATGCTCGCGTTCATGAACTGATTGATCTGTCTGAACAAATGCAGCTGGAATATGCACAAAAGTTCGTTGGAGAAGTTGTCGATGTGATTCCAGAACGGAACACGAAAGGCGATCAAGGTGCTGGCATGTTGATGGGTTACTCGGACAATTACCTTCAAGTAATCTTCGAAGGAGATGAGTCCTTGATTGGCCAATTATGCCGCGTGAAAATTACAGAAGCGGGCGTGAATGAGAATCAAGGTATTCTTACACGCGTCATTGGCCAGGAGCCAAATGTTGCTTCCTAATCGCCTTGTCTAACCAGGATAGGCTATTGGAAATAGAGAAAAATGCAATAAGCTAGAGAACGAAACAACCGAAACTACTGAATAAAGAATCGAGGAGGATTCTCCGCTCAGCAATGGCTGAATGGATGAAATCCTCTTTCTTTTCGGTTAGGATATATACATAGGAGTAACGAACATAAATGGAGGTGCGCACGATGAAGGAAGTATCCGCAGGAGGAGTCGTTTACCGTAGAAGAGGAGAAGGAATTGAGATCCAACTGATCCAAGATCGGTATGGCAAGATCTCGCTGGCCAAGGGCAAGATGGAGGCCGGAGAGACGATTGAACAGACGGCGTTGCGTGAAATATGGGAAGAGACGGGGATTCATGGACGAATCGATACCAAACTCGATACCATTTATTATCAATATGTACAACCACAAGCGGGTACAATTGATAAAGAGGTGCATTATTTCCTCGTTGAGGCAGAGGAAGGCAAGCTTCATGCGCAAATTGAGGAAATTCGCAGCGTAGAGTGGTACAGTCCGCAAGAAGCGTGGGAGAAGCAGCGTGAGTTCGGATATGATAACAACGACCACATCCTGCAAAAGGCATTTGAGGAATTGTCCATATCCGTAAATCTTTAATTCTCTGCACATTGCAGGAAGGAGAGAGTTTGCATGACGGATCAGCTTCAATTGGCACCATATATCGATCACACCCTGCTTAAGCCGGAAGCGACAGCGCGCGATATTGAGAAGCTGTGTGCGGAGGCGAGCCGATATCACTTCTACAGTGTGTGCGTGAACGGAGCTTGGGTATCCGTTTGTCGCGATCTACTGAATGGAACCGGCGTGAATGTGACGGCGGTATGCGGGTTTCCATTGGGGGCTAGTGCCAGTCAAGCCAAGGCATTTGAAGCGGCTCGGGCGGTAGAGGACGGGGCTGCTGAGATCGATATGGTGCTGCAGATTGGAAGCCTGTTAAGCGGAGATGTGAAGGCTGTTGAACAGGATATCGCCAAGGTTGTCCGGATGGTTGAGGGAAGCGCGATCGTCAAGGTCACCTTGGAGACAGGCATTCTCCATACAGAGCACAAGATTGCGGCATGCAAAGCATCGGAAGCGGCAGGTGCCCGCTTTGTCAAAACGTCGACCGGCTTCGGCAAGGGCGGGGCAACGCTGGAAGATATTCGTCTGTTGCGGGCACATGTACCTGTGCATATGGGCGTTAAGGCTTCCGGCGGCATTCGGGATACCGCCGCAGCGCTCGCAATGATTCAAGCGGGAGCAACGCGCATCGGCACGAGTTTCGGTATTGCAATTGTTAACGGATCCGGTTCCAAACCGGCAGGTAACACAAAGGCAGGGCCAGGAGGGAACTTGCAATATTAAAAATGGTCTGGGCGTGTGCAATCTGGCCGGCGGCGTCGGAGCCAAATACGGCGCTAAGCTGTCCGATCTGGCTGATAAAAGGATAGAATAGGACAGCGCCGCCAATGTTCAGCACGACATGGGTCCAGGCGACGAACTGTCCGCTTCTTGTCCCGCCAAGTGAAGCAATGACGGCTGTGAAGCAGGTGCCAACATTCGATCCAATTGCGATCGCAATGCCAACTTCAACGGGTAATGCCCCGGTAGCTGATAATCCCATGGCCATTGCAATAATAGCTGCACTGCTGTGCACGAGTGCTGTTATGACGACGCCCGCTGCCAAGGCCCAGAGCAGACTGTCGCTTGATCGTTCCAAGAACCAAGTGAATAATCCGCGCTGCTGCAGCGGCTCACTAATCTGCTTCATCCATTCAATGCCGAGCATAATGAAGGCGAAGCCAGCTGCGGCAAGGGAGCCGAATTGGAGCGGTCGCCACCAAGAGGCGATGCGGTGCAGCAGCTTAGGCTGATATTCGTCGGCCAATGCCCCAATGAACCATCCGGCTAAGGACAGGAAGAGGAGGGGCTTGGCGAATTGGCTTATATTTAGACTAATCAACTCGGTTGTCAGACAAGTGCCGATATTGGTGCCTAGAATGATGCCGAGCGTGCGGGAGAAGTTCATAATACCGGCATTGACCAGACCTATCGTAATGACCGTGATGGCCGTGCTGCTCTGCAGTACGGCTGTCATGCCTGCGCTGAACAGCATTCCATGTATAGGGGTGCGGGTAGAACGGTATAGAAACCGCTGCAGGTAGGGGCCAGCCCAAGCATGCAGGGCAAGCTCCATTGTTTTCATTCCGAATAGAAACAATGCCAATCCGCTAAGGAGCGGGAACCAAATTTCTTTAAACATGAAGGGCTCCTTTGTCATCCATAATTCGTCGCAATAAGCTATTCCATTCTATGCTTGCGAGTGGACAACCATGACATGCCATTGGAGCTGAGAGGAGAACTGTAATTGAATAGGCCTTATGTGAAATTAATCCGTTCGCGGAAAAAGAGAATTGAACGCTCCCATCCTTGGGTATATCAATCAGAGATTGAAACAGTCGAAGGAAATCCTCAGCCGGGGATGCTTGTCGATGTCCAGAACGCTCAGGGGAAATACATTGCAACAGGCTATTATAATCCTGCCTCGCAAATTACGGTGCGCATCGTATCCTATGAGCCAATTGAAGCAATGGATGAAGCCTTCTTCAAAGAGCGAATCGAACGTTGTGTTGCACATCGTCAGCGCTTCTTGCCTGGAGCCAAGGCTTATCGCCTCGTATACGGCGAAGCAGACTTTCTGCCAGGACTTATCGTGGATCGCTTTGGCGATGTTCTCGTCGTGCAGATTGTGACGCTGGGCATGGATGTCCATCGGGAAGCGTTGGTGGCAGCCCTAGTCGATGTCATGCAGCCGCGCGGCATCTATGAGCGCAGCGATGTGCCAATTCGTGAGCGTGAGGGTCTTGAACTGAAGACAGGCGTGCTGTATGGAGATTGTCCGCGCCATGTCCAAGTAGAGGAGAACGGGCTTATCATCGAAGTTGATATCGTAGAAGGGCAGAAGACAGGCTACTTCTTCGACCAGCGTGAGAACCGCGCTTCCATTGCGCCGCTTATGACAGGCTGGGGAGCTCGAAGCGGTATCCACATGGGTGAAGTAGAGGCCGAGGATGGAACCGTGCAGAGCTTGCCACTTAATGCGAAGGGAAAGCCGGTTACATTCCCATGGTGGGATGGTGCGACGGTGTTGGAATGCTTCTCTCACACAGGAAGTTTCACGTTGAATGCTTGTAAATATGGAGCCAAGAAGGTCACTTGTCTCGATATTTCCGAGCATGCGATCGAGAGTGCAAAGCGCAATGTCGAACTGAACGGCTTTACAGACCGTGTTGAGTTTGTCGTTGCGGATGCCTTCGCCTATTTGCGTGAGCAGGTTCATGGCTTGGAGGAGCGCACGCAGCGGGCAAGCGGAGAATCTAGTGCGAAGAAGGTGGATACTTCGAAACCGATGACTGCTGGAGGCGGACGTACGTGGGATGTCGTCGTGTTGGATCCTCCGGCCTTCGCGAAGACGCGAGGTGCTGTCGAAGGCGCGTACCGGGGCTACAAGGACATCAATCTTCATGGTATGAAGCTGGTCAATGAAGGCGGCTATCTTGTGACAGCAAGCTGCTCCTATCATATGCGTCCGGACATGTTCATGCAGTCCATATTGGATGCAGCCCAGGATGCAGGCAAGGTGCTGCGCCTTATCGAATGGCGTCCTGCCGGCAAGGATCACCCGCAAATTGCGGGAGTGGATGAAGGTCATTATTTGAAGTTCGCCATCTTCGAGGTTCGCTCGAAGTAATCTTCCTAAAGTATCGATAGGATAAGGAAGAGTAAACAAGAAAAGCGCCATTCATTGCAGACAGGTTTGGGATCGTCTGCAATGAATGGCGCTTGCTGTATTTATGGGATAAAGTCAGCAGTTAGCATATATTCGAGTTTCTTCGGTTTCTTCACTCTATGCTCTTATTCCAGCTGTCGATCGGGTAATAAATGCGCCGCCAAGCCAGCGTCCATATCCACCAGTCTGAGCCCAGTTGAGAGTACCATCCAGTACCTGCTGACCGCTTTTGGTTAAGAGGAGGTGACCAGCATCGGCTAATGGAGACATGAGAGGTTCCGGCAAGGAGGATGAAGAGGGAGAGAGCTCAAGCAACGGAGCGTCTCCGCGGGTCATTCGGCGCAGGTATCCCCAGAACTGCATATCCCCAAGTCCGTATTGCGGCAGTTGATTGCGAACAATCTCGAAGCAATTCTGAAATGTAACAGCCCCATCTTGAACAGCGCCTAGCGTGGATCGCTCGACAATCCCGATTCCATCCTGTGTTGAGGGGTAACGGGAGAGGTGGAATTGAAGCGCTTCCGTAATAGCGCAAAATGGAGCAGGGATACTGCTTGATTCCTGAACCCATTGTGCAATTTTCTGTGGGTTTGGACTTGTATACGCAATCCAAGCAGAACGCATCCATTCGATGCGCTCAGCGGATAACCGTATGGCGGCATCTCGATAAGGGGCCAACTGCTCTCCCGTAAGCACCCCAAATCCGAGATAGCGATCATGTTCAGCAATGGAGGCGATGTCGATCCAATATAGCTTGGCATGCGCATTCTCTTGTGTCAGGCGATCTACTAAGCGGAGCAGCATGGTAATGTCGAACAGATCGTGTTCGAACCATAATGCAATCTCTTGAGCAGGCAAAATATCTGATTTCCACGTGCGTTCCTGTTCATTTCCTCTTTGCAAAAAAACAGTGGAAGGCAGCCCGCACATTCGCTCCAATTGCAGCGCTCGATAAGCCAGATACTGCTCAAGCCTAGCGTATACGGGGCCTTCGGTCAGCAGCTCTGAATATACCCATACCTGCTCATTCCACAGCTGTTCGGCGACTTTGGTTAGCTGCATGGCAGTACAATCTCCATTGACAATATGTATCATGACAATCAGCCTCCTTATTCGAATAGAGGGTAGGTTGAACATGAGCCTCGCCTTCGATTACGAAGTTACATGATGCACTGCAACTCACAAGAAGCAGATGGCGAATATCGGCATCGTTTCCAAACATGTGTTCTATCGCTAGTTTGAAATATGATATAATGAAACCTAATGCTAGAATCGGGTGTAACCGAAATTATATACCAATTATTGGTTTGATCATAGTGTATCATATCGTGGCAAGTAGATGCCATGAATCGCATTTAGGGAAATGGAGGGATCACTTTGCCGTTGCATTTTGTCATCGGTCGTTCCGGCAGTGGCAAGACGGAGCATGTGTTAAGAAGCTTACGAGATGAGCTTCGCAGCCAAGCGGACGGGGCACCGATTATATGGATAGTCCCCGAACAGGCAACCTTTCAGGCAGAGCATGCACTCATTCGTGAGGATGGAATCGCTGGCATATTGAGAGCGCAAGTACTAAGCTTCCGGCGACTTGCGTATCGCGTCATGCAAGAGGCTGGCGGCACTGCACTAACAGCGATCAATGAAGAGGGCAAGAAGATGCTGCTCTACAAGATTTTGCAGCGCCGCAAGTCAGATTTGCCTTTATTTGCGGGTGCAGCAGAACAATTCGGATTTATCGAGAAGCTTAACGATCTCTTTGATGAGATGAAGCGGTATCGAGTAGAGTCCAGTGAAGTTGAGGAGCATCTTGCTTTTTTGGACGCTCACATGACAGGACAACCGCTGTTATCCGCGAAGCTTCGCGACATTTCCAGCATCCTGCATGAGTTTGAATCGGAATTGGCTGGTCGTTACTTGGATGGGGAAGACGTGCTTGCTCGGTTGTCCGAGGGTGTTGCAGCATCGGAGTACGTGAAGAACGCTGATATTTGGATTGACGGGTTTCACGGATTTACCCCACAAGAATATGCGGTTCTCGCTTCGCTCATTCTCCATGCGCCGAATGTAAGTGTGACGCTGTGTTTGGATAAGGCTTATGCGCTTGGCGAAGTTCCGCATGAGCTGAATTTGTTCCATCCAACGGCAACTACTATGCTGAAGCTGTTAGAGATGGCCGATACGCTTGGTGCGGACATCGGAAGCATAACGCATCTTGACTCGAAGGAAGCGCCACTTCCTCGTTATACAGCTTCTCCGAAGCTTGCTCATCTGGAGCGGCATTTTGAACGCAAAGTGCCCTATCGTGAACCGGAAGTTAATGTGAAGAGCAAGGATAGCCATGCGTCCGATCACGATACGAAGCGAGAGGTTACGGTGCAGGCGGCAGTACATCGCCGCGCCGAGGTTGAAGCGGTTGCTGGGGAAATGCTGCGGCGTGTGCGCAACGAGCAGGTACGCTGGCGGGACATGGCGGTAATGGTGCGGAACATTGCACATTATGGTGAGCTGATTGATACGGTATTCACCGAGGCGGGGATTCCCTATTTTACGGATCAGAAGAAATCAGTACTGCATCATCCATTTGTTGAGATGACGCGAGCGGTGCTTGATATCATAATAGGCAATTGGAAATACGACGCAGTATTTCGGTTTGTTAAAACCGATTTTTTGCTGTCCGAAGATGGTTCGATTACAAGAGAGCATTTTGACAAGTTGGAGAACTATGTGCTTGCATGCGGCATCGAAGGGGGCAGGTGGACAAGCAAGCGTCCATGGCCTGCAATGCCGGAAATGTCGCTTGATCCTGATCATGCAGATGGAGCAGCGGAGGGCACAACTGAAGAAGCTGAGGCTGTTGAACGGCCAAGACATGCTCCAGAGTGGGTGGAGCAATGCCGCAGCATCATTGCCGATCCGATTGCTGAGCTTGCACGCGCAATGAAGGCGAGCTCGAACGTTCGCGGCATGTGCGAGGCTATGTATGCGTTCTGGATGGCGCTTGGTGTGCCTCATAAGCTGGAGCGCATGAGCCAAGATGCATTGCTTGACGGAGAGGTTCAACTATCACGGGAACATCGGCAAATATGGGGGGCTCTCTTAGATATATTGGATCAAATGGTAGAGATGGTCGGCGAAGAGAAGATGAGCATTGAATTGTTCGGCGGCATGCTGGATACCGGATTTGAGAGCATCAAGATGGCGCTTGTTCCGCCAGCGCTGGATCAAGTGCTCATTGCTTCGATGGATCGGACAAGACCCGGCCAAATTAAGCACTTATATATGCTTGGCGTGAACGATGGCGTTATACCGGCTCGTCCGATTGAGGATGGCGTGCTTACGGAGCATGAACGGGACACTCTGCAGCAGATAGGCATGGAGCTCGCGCCTGGCGTCCGCCGCAAGCTTCTGGACGAGCGGTTCTTAATTTATCAGTCCTTCGCGACGCCTAGCGACAGTCTGTGGATTAGCTACGCACTCGCTGATGAAGAAGGGAAGACATTGCTGCCGTCCGAGGTGGTTCGGCATGTACGCGGCATGTTCCCACGTGTACAAGAGCGGCTCGTCATGGCTGAGCCGAATGAATTCATGAATGAGGAGGAGCAATCGGAATTCGCTGTCTATCCGGAATCTGCGCTGAAACACCTGATTGTTCAGCTGCGACAGTGGCGCCAAGGAAGACCAATGGCGAATATATGGTGGGATGTATACCGCTGGTTCGCCGCGCAGCCAGCATGGCATGATCGGCTGAAGGTGCTGATGGGCTCGCTATTGTATCGGAATCAAGCAGAGACACTTACTCCGACCACAAGCCGTCACTTGTACGGTACTGCCTTGCGAACCAGTGTGTCTCGCATGGAGCGCTTCGTAGCCTGTCCGTTCTCGCACTTCGCCTCCCATGGCTTGAAGCTGAAGGAACGTCGGGTATATCGATTGGAGGCTCCAGACATCGGGCAGTTGTTCCATGCAGCGCTCAGCCGCTTTGCCATAGATTTGCAGAGCTCGAATCGAACTTGGGCAGCACTGTCGGCGGATGAATGTCGAGCAGAAGCAGATCGTATCGTGGATATGCTTGCCCCAAAATTGCAAGGGGAGATTCTGCTTAGCTCGAAGCGTTATGAGCATATCTCGCTCAAGCTGAAGCGAATCGTTGGCCGTGCTGCTTCCGTGCTTGGAGAGCATGCTCGCAGAGGTCAGTTTGAGCCAATTGGACTGGAAATGGATTTTGGTCCGGACAAGCCGCTGCCGCCGCTTCGATTTACTCTAAGCAATGGATGTACGATGGAGATCATCGGGAGGATTGACCGGGTAGACAAGGCGGACAGTGACCACGGCGTGCTGCTTCGCGTCATTGACTATAAATCGAGTTCGACAGATTTGAAGCTGCAGGAAGTGTATTACGGTCTGTCGCTGCAAATGCTCACTTATTTGGATGTATTGATTACGTATGCGGAACTGTGGCTCGGCTCGTCGGCATTGCCTGCTGGCACACTCTATTTCCATGTTCACAATCCTTTGTTGCAGGCGGCGAATGGAATGAGTGTGGAGCAAGCTTATGAGCAAATGATGAAGAAATATAAAATGCGCGGACTCGTCCTGGCGGATCGCGAAGTTGTGTCCTTGATGGATGAGCCGCTTGAAAAAGGGTATTCAGACATTCTCCCGGTTGCGGTGAAGGCGGATGGGTCGTTCTACAGCAATGCATCTGTTGCGACTACGGAGCAATGGGATATGCTGCGGGGGACGGCTCGTCATGTGATCCAAGATATCGGAACCCGGATTACAGATGGTGATGTTCGGATAGACCCTTATCGCCTTGGGACGAAGAAGGCATGTGATTTTTGCAGTTATAAGCCAGTTTGTCAATTCGATGAGTTGACCGAAGGCAACGACTATCATGTATTGCCGCGGATGACGAAGGACGAAGTGTGGATGAAGATGGAAGGAGGAGCAGCGGACAATGAATCAGAACGAGAATCATAATGGGGACGAAGCGCTCGGCGGCAAGCGGCAGCAGGAGCTGGAGTTCGATCTGCTGAATCTGAATTGGACACAGTCTCGTTCTGTAGAGGCATCGCCTACAGTAAGGGTGCTGCCAGATAAGCCGGAAGGAAGCACCTGGACAGATGAACAATGGCGTGCTGTCGTTGACGGGGGACAAAATGTGCTTGTCGCAGCTGCTGCTGGATCAGGGAAGACAGCGGTTCTCGTGGAGCGTATTATTCAGACGATTAGTGATGAAGAACACCCCGTTCATGTCGACCAGCTGCTTGTCGCAACCTTTACAAAGGCGGCTGCATCCGAGATGAGAGAGCGTATTCGACTTGCCTTGGAGCGGGAATTGGAGGCGAAGCCTGATTCTGAGCATCTGCGCCGTCAACTGGCGCTATTGAATCGCGCTTCTATCACGACACTGCATTCCTTCTGTCTAGAGGTTATTCAGCGCCATTTCCAATCGGTGCAGCTCGATCCGGCCTTTCGCATAGCAAATGACACGGAGACAGAGCTGCTGCGGCAGGACGTATTGGAGGAATTGTTTGAACAGCGCTATGCGGACGGTCACTCGGAATTCAAGCGAATGGTTGATTGGTTCAGCGGGGAACGCAGCGATGAAGCCGCATTCCGCTTAGTGCAGCAGTTGTTCGACTTCTCGCGCAGTCATCCATGGCCGGATGAATGGCTGAAGGAGATGGCCGCTTCGTTCGAGGTGCAATCGGTGGAAGAACTGGGCAAGTCACCTTGGACGACAAGTGTTATGCAGGATGCACGCCTGACCTTGAATGGAATTGTAGAACTGCTGCGGCAGGCGTATCGATTATTGGACGCTCCTGGAGGCCCTGAGCCCTATCGGGAGGCACTAATTCAGGAATTGTCAGGTGCTGCTGCATTGGCTGAGGCCGCTGAACATGAACCATGGGAGAGGCTTTTCTCCTCATTTGACTTATTGGCGTTCGGCCGTTTGGCTGCTTGCCGGGGAGATAAGTACGATAAATCACTGCAGGAGCAGGTGAAGCGTCTTCGCGACCAAGCAAAAGCGAGGCTGCAGCAGCTGCGGGACGAATTGTTCCGCAGAACACCAGAGCAATTTCTACAGGAACTGAACGTGATAGCCCCAATCATGCATACGCTGGCTGATGTTGTCATTGAATTCGGTGAACGCTTTGAGGAAGCAAAGCGCAAGAAGGGATGGCTGGATTTTTCGGACTTGGAGCATTATTGCCTTCGAATATTGCGCCATCCAGACTCGACACCAGCGCATACGATTCCTTCGGAGGCAGCTAGACAGTATGAAGAACAATACGTTGAGATCCTGCTCGATGAATATCAGGACACGAACATGGTTCAAGAAGCGATTGTGAATCTGATTACGCGTTCCGGCGCTGGCAACCGCTTCATGGTAGGGGACGTTAAGCAGAGTATTTACCGCTTCCGCCTTGCTGAACCAGGTCTGTTCTTGAGCAAATATGAATCTTATTCTTCAGATAGCTCCGAGCAGAAGGGGATACGCATTGATTTGGCACGCAATTTCCGCAGCCGACAGGGTGTAGTAGATGCGGTCAATATGCTGTTCCGCCAGATCATGAATGACCGAGTAGCTGAGCTGAAATATGATGAAGCTGCTGAGCTCGTTTGCGGGGCGACTTATCCAACCTTGGAACAAATCAGCGATGAATTGCGTGCTGCTCAGCGCGAGCCGAATATGGAGCAGCTTGCAGAACGCCAAAACTATGCAACCGAACTGGTGCTCATTGAGAAGGCTAGTGCAAGTTCTGATGGTGAGCTGGCCTCCGATGAAAATGAGGATATTGATTCAGATGTGGAAGCTGCGGCTGTCGAAGCGCTTGATCCTGCTGAAATGGAAACAGCACGCCTTGAGGCGCGGGCAATTGCGGCAAAAATCCGCAGGCTGCTCGGGGATGAAGGAACAGAACCGTTCCTCGTGTACGATAAGCATTTGAAGCGAATGCGTCCAGCGACGTATCGGGATATTGTAATTTTACTTCGGGCGACGCAAGCATGGGCACCGCTCATGGTAGAAGAGCTGAGATTGGAAGGCATTCCTGCTTACGCCGAGTTCAATACGGGCTATTTTCAGGCTACGGAGGTAGAGGTTGTACTCTCTTTGCTTCGTGTTATTGATAATCCGCAGCAGGATATTCCATTGGCGGCGGTTCTCCGCTCTCCGATTGTCGGACTTACGGCAGAAGAGCTGGCACAAGTTCGACTTCAGGGAAAGGGTATTTCTTTCTATGATGCTGTGTGTAAAATGATGCAAACCGAAGCGGGAGAACAAGAAGCTCAGGAGGTATCAAGCGACACTGACTTGCAGGATAAGCTGTATCGCTTTCTGTACAAGCTGGAGCATTGGCGGTCGGCGGCACGTCAAGGAAGTCTATCGCAGCTCATATGGCGGCTGTACCGAGAGACGGGGTATTACGAATGGGTAGGCGGCTTGCCAGGAGGTATGCAGCGTCAGGCCAATCTGCGAGCGCTATATGATCGGGCACGTCAATACGAATCCTCTTCCATTCGCGGTCTGTTCCGATTCCTACGCTTTATTGACCGCATGCGCGATACAGGAGGAGACTTGGGAACTGCTCGTGCGTTAGGGGAACAAGAAGATGTAGTTCGCATTATGACGATTCATAAGAGTAAAGGGCTGGAGTTTCCAGTTGTTTTTGTTGCAGGACTGTCGAAGCGATTCAATCAGCAAGACTTGAACTCGCCATTCTTGATGCACAAGCGGCTCGGATTCGGGCCGAAGTTCGTAGATGAAGAGCTCCGAGTTTCTTATCCGACACTTCCGAACTTGGCAATTCGCAGGCAAATGAAACTGGAACTGCTTGCTGAGGAGATGCGGGTGCTGTACGTCGCCTTGACAAGACCGAAGGAGAAGATGATTCTAATCGGTACTGTCAATGATCCAGAGAAGTCAATTCGGGAGTGGGGAGAAGCACTCGATGTAGAGTCCTTGCTGCTGCCTGATTATATGGTGGCACGGGCACGTTCCTACATGGATTGGATCGGGCCATCTGTTATTCGACATATGTCCGCGTCGGAATGGCGCCGATTCGCGGGGCTTCCGAATCGGAACGGGGAGTGCCTGCATGACGATCGCTCGGAGTGGAGACTGTCAATTATGTCCGCCGCGGTTCTTGCATCTGGTACAGCACTCGGCGGAGTGGAACTGGATGAGGATAAGGCGCAGGTGCTTGAGGCATTGGAACGGTTGGAAGTGCAGGAGAACATGCCGTCAAGCGATTGGCAAGCTGTGCTGGATGAGCGGCTTCGCTGGCGGGATCCGAATCGGATTGCAACTTTACTACCGGCGAAGACTTCAGTCACGGAAATGAAACGGATGTCGGCGTCGGATGAATGGCCAGCTGACCAATGGATTTCAGAGCCTCGTACCGACGAGCATGAGCCGATCAATGGAGCGATGGCTGGAAATGAAACAACTATAGTCAATGGTCATTCCTTGGAGATATCAGGGGGGAATAGCTCCGCTACATCTTCTCCTCAGAGTGAAGAGGGCTTCACGCTGCATCTGCGCCGTCCTAAATTTATGGAGGCCAGCAAGGTGACGCCAACGGAACGGGGGACGTTATATCATCTCTTTATGCAGCATATGCCTCTGCATTCGGATGTGACGATAGATACTGTTCGCAATACTCTGCTTTATTTGGTACAGCATCAATATATGACGGACAAGCAAGCGGAAGCGATTGATCAAGCTGCGGTAGCTGGCTTTTTCGAGAGTGAGGTTGGCCGTCAACTGCTGCAGGCAACATGGGTGAAGCGAGAGCTTCCGTTCAGCTATGGTCTGACAGCTGCTGAAGCTTATACGATCGAATTGACGAGACAGCTGCATCTCAGTTCCGGGAATAGCAATCTCGCTCAGGAGCCCCCTGCTCATGAAGATGTGCCGGTAGCTGAGCCAGTTTCTAGCGAACAACCAACGCTCGACAACGATCGGTCGGGGAAATCGTCGATGGAGCGGTTTGTCGCAACTTCGACCTTCGCGGCACGAGACACATCTGGCTTGCTTGATCAGGAGACGGTACTTGTTCAAGGGGTCATAGACTGCCTGTTCGAATGGGAAGGGCAGCTCGTGCTGCTCGATTATAAGACAGATAAGGTGCTTGCACATCGAGGCGGCCTAGAGGCGCTAACGGAGCATTATCGTTTCCAGTTGAATTTATACGCACGTGCAATCGAACAGATATGGCATCGTCCAGTCGACCGTAAGGTGCTGTACTTTTTCGATGCTAAGCAAGCGTGTGAACTATAGTCTATAAGAATCGCAGGAAGAAAGGAGAGACAACCATGCGTATTTTGCATACAGCGGATTGGCACTTTGGGCGGACGCTGGAAGGCAGGAGCCGTCTAAACGAACAGGCTGCTTTCGTCGAAGAGTTCATACAGCTGGCGGATGATGAGCAGGCAGACCTGATCCTGATCGCAGGGGATGTATATGATTCGGTTAACCCACCGGCAGCGGCAGAGCAGCTGTTCTATGAGGCTGCTGCCAGATTGTCGCAGCAGGGCAAGCGCCCGGTCGTAATTATTTCCGGGAATCATGACCACCCAGATCGCTTATCGGCATCAGCGCCACTCGTGCATGAGCTTGGCGTGACGCTAATCGGGCAGCCTAGTCTGGAGCCAGTGACCATACATTGTGCGAGAACGGGGGAAGATGCAGTTATTGCAGGGCTGCCTTATCCATCTGAGGCGCGATTAGGAGAGCTGCTTACAGCCTCCAATGAAGAACATGAGCTGCGCAGTGCATACAGCGCGAAGGTAGGGAAGCTGCTGCTTCATCAGGCCATGCATTTTCGACCTTCTACCGTTAATTTGATTATGAGTCATTTGTACGTTCTTGGCGGACTGGAGAGTGATTCTGAGCGCCCAATTCAGGTGGGTGGAGCTTATACTGTTGATCCAAGCGTGTTCGCTTGTATGGGAGCTTCTGCTGCACCGCAGTATAGTGCACTTGGCCATTTACATCGGCCACAGGCAGTGAAGGGGCCGGGGGTTATCCGCTACAGTGGATCGCCGCTCGGCTACAGCTTCTCAGAGGCGGGTCAGGCGAAGTCGGTCACTCTGCTGGATTTGGCACCGGGTCAGGAGGCTGTTCCTCAGGAGCGATTCCTCTCTTCCGGCAAGCCACTCATGAAATGGAATGTTCGCGGTGGGTATGAAGAGACGCTTCGCTGGATTGAGGAGGGCAAGGATGCTGGTGCTTGGCTGGATGTCTGCATTCATCTTACAGAAGCACTGACGTTAGAGCAGATTCAGAAGCTGCGTCGAAATCATGAAGGTATCGTCAATATTCGTCCCATTTATCCAGAGATTGAACGAATTGCGGCTGAAGAAGGACGCCGTAGTGAACTACCGGTACATGAACTGTTCCGGAGGTTCTATGAGCGTCAGACTGGAGGAGCCAAGCCTGATGATGCATTAGTGGACTGCTTCTTGGAATTGATCGGAGAAGATGGGCTGGAGAAGGAAGGTGAAGGCGCATGAAGCCAATCGAGTTGAAGCTGGCAGGATTGCAAAGCTATCGAGAAGAGCAGTGCCTCGACTTCCGAACACTGTGCGAGACAGGTTTATTCGGTATATTTGGCCCGACAGGAAGCGGCAAGTCTACGATCTTGGATGCGATGACGCTCGCACTGTATGGGAAGGTAGAGCGAGCTACGAATGGCACGCAGGGCATATTGAATCAGGCGGAAAATCAATTGTCCGTAGCGTTTACATTTGAGTTGAACGGTGCTGGGGAGCGTAGAGCGTTCCGCGTAGAGCGCAGGTTCAAGCGGACGGGCGATATTACAGTAAGCAACTCGGTCAGTCGGTTTGTTGAGATTACGCCTGAAGGCGAGGTTGTCTTAGCTGACAAGCTGGCTGAGGTAACTCGCTGTGTTGAACAGCACATTGGATTGAAAATGGATGACTTCACAAGAGCAGTCGTTCTTCCTCAAGGCAAGTTCGCAGAGTTCTTGTCGCTTAAGGGCAGTGATAGACGTCAAATGCTTCAGCGTCTCTTCTCGCTTGAGAAGTACGGAGATGAGCTGTCTGCTCGTATATCTCGTCGTGCCAAGGATGCTGAAGCTGAACTGATGGCTTACTCGGCTGAACAGCAGGGATTGGGTGATGCCTCGCAGGAAGCGCTGGCGAGTGCAGAACAGGCATTGACAGAAGCGGCGGAACAGGCAGAACTGGCCAAGGCGTCCAAGCAGGCTGCTGAGCAGGAGTATCACGCTATGGCTGAGCAGCGTGAGCTTCAACAGGAGCATGCACGAATATCGAGAAGAATGTCTGAGCTGCAGAATGAGGCGCCGAAGCGCGCTGAAGAGGAAACGAAGCTGAATCGTGCGAGAGAGGCAGAGCGGATTGCACCTATTGCCTTGGAAGCGGAGCAGTTGATTGTAAAGCGGAACATGGCTGTGGCAGAGCATGCATCTCGTGAAGAACAAGCGGGTATCGCTGCATCGGATGCACAGAAGGCTGTGACTGCTGCCGAGGAGGCGAAGCACGTTCAAGAGCGTGAAGAGCCGGAATTGCTCCGTCGGAGTGAGCAGCTTCAAGAGGCAGTTCGCCTGCAGCAGGAATGCGAGCGTCTGCGCAAGGAGGAGGGCGAATGGAAGCTCCGCTTGGAGAGTGCCCATGCACGTTATGACTCTGCAGCGTCTGATATTGAACGATCAGAGCAGCTGCTTAAGAAGGCGGCGGCACGTCAAGAGGAGCTTCGAACGACGCTTGCGGCACATGTCAAGACTGCCGAGGAGCAGGAACACTTCCATCAGGCGATCTCTTACTATGATAAGATCACGTTCATGGAAGGACGCTCCAATGAGTTGAATAACCATCGAATGAAGCATGAAGCACAGACAGAAGCTGTCAATCGCAAGCTTAATGATAAGCTTGAAGAGCTGTTGTCCGCAGCTGGGACGATTCGGCATAAACTGGAAGAGGGGCTTCATTCAAGAACATGCTGGAGACGGCTTCGCGAGCAAGTGAGCCATCTCTTTGTACAGGTCGAATCGGCAATGGATGATGAGCGCCAGAAGCAGTGGAAGGAAACAGCGGAGCAAATGGCTGTCCAGTTAGCATTGTCATTGGTTAATAATGAGTCCTGTCCGGTATGCGGATCGAAGGAACATCCAGCCCCCGCCCATGTACATGCGAGTGCTAAGGTCAACTCCACAAATGGAGACGAGCGCTGGCGGCAATGGGAGCAACTGAAGAACATATCGAGCCGATTGCTTCTGGATGTGGACGCTGAAGCAGCTCGTAGTCGTGAACAGTTCTCGACCTGGATGCAGCGTCTGCAGGAAGTGTCCGAGCGAGCGTCGCAACTGATACGCGATCAGTTGTCAGCAGTGGCTGAAGAAGACCAACTGAGAGGCGAACATCCTTCGTGGAGAGACTCTTTGACCGAGCTTGCTGCCGCGCAATCGTTCGGTTTAGATAACAAGGACATGCTGTTGGAAGGTGAATCGCCGCTGCAAGCCGGCGAAGGAGCAGCATCTGAGCAAGCAGGATCACATACGTACAAAGATGTTGAAGAATTGGATTTGGCTGCAGTGGAGAATCAGTTGACAGCTCTACAGCAAGACGTGCAGTCATTCATCCAGAATGCTCGTACAATGGAAGGCCTTATGGAGCAACTGCTGAAGGATGCTGCAGGCAAGCAGTGGGAGCTGCAGCAATTGTCGTCTAGCTACCAATCTTCATATGTGGCGTTGCGTGACGCCAATCGTGCATGGAAGGAAGCAGAAGAGGCTCTGGCCAAGCAGCATGAGGAATGGAATCTTCGTTACAAAGCGTTCCAATGGGAATTTGCACAGATGCCGTCTTTGCAGCAGGAATGGACTGCAAGAGAAGCAGTCGTGAGCGATTGCCGGGAACGACTGGAGAAGAGTGCAGTTTATATAGAGGAAATGAAAGAACGAATTCTTCAATACACGAAAGAGCGTCAAGCTGCTGAGGTTGAGCGTGTCAATGCGCAAGCGGAGTGTAATGGTGTTGCCCGTCTACTAGGGGATTACGAGACTCGGTTGAAGCCATGGTTGCAGAAGCAATCCATAGAGGAGTTTGCAGCAGCTACATCAGCTCGTCTAGCGGAGCTTCGTGAACGAGTTAAGCGAACAGCGGACGAGGCTGAAAGGTTACGGGCTGCAAGCGAAGCTGCAGGCCGTCAGGCGGCTCTTGCTGCGCAAGTCTTGACGAGTCTTGCCGAGCAGGTAGAAGTGAGCGGTCAACGTCTTCAAGATCTGCTGTCGAAGTCTTCCTTTACAGAAATTTCAGATGTGCATGCCGCTCGGATGACAGAAGAACTCACCTCACAATTAGAGCAAACGCTGCTCGCTTATCACGATGCAGTTCGGGATGTTAGTTCGCAGCTGAATCGATTGCAAGAGCGAATAGGTTCTTCAGTGGTTACGGACGAGCAGTGGAACGCTTGCAGCGAGAAGAAAGTGGCGGCCGAAGCAGCGGCAGAGGAAGCCCTTGCTCGGAAAGCAAAGGCAGAGCGGGACGCGGAGCAGTTACGTAGCAAGCATGCACGCTGGACAGAACTTGAGGAAGCACGCTCGCGCACCGAAGAATATGCGGGCCGATTGCACCAGCTGCAGGCTGTATTCCGCGGTAACGCCTTCGTTGAATTTATTGCGGAAGAACAGCTTATGCAGGTTAGCCGCGCTGCGTCAGAACGATTGAAGGTATTAACGAAGCAGCGCTATGCGCTGGAAGTGGATTCTGGCGGGGGCTTCGTCATCCGCGATGATGGCAATGGAGGTATCCGCAGACCAGTATCTACACTATCGGGAGGAGAGACCTTCTTGACTTCGCTTGCACTGGCTCTTGCACTGTCCTCTCAGATTCAATTACGAGGCAAGTACCCTCTCGAGTTCTTCTTCCTTGATGAAGGATTCGGGACACTCGATCCTGAGCTTCTTGATACGGTTGTTACCGCACTGGAGAAGCTGCATTCGGATCGCTTGTCAGTTGGGGTAATCAGCCATGTTCCGGAGCTGCGTGCTCGCTTGGCGAGAAAGCTGGCTGTCATACCGGCAGAACAAGCAGGAGAAGGGTCACGAATCGTAATGGAAACGAATTAGATAGTTGTGAACTAGCTCACAGTAACAGTTTCAACAGGCTGTTATAATACAGACAGCCGACATCAATAATTTTCCTATTTGCACCTCGGTGATCGTATTGTGTCTGCAAACAGTCGTGATCAATGAACCAGAGTCGCGATGCTTGCAGCAACAGTACGCTCACAGCGCTGACGCGCTGCCCGCAATTGCGGGGTACGAGGTGCTCTTTTTTTTGTCCTTTTTTTAATAAATTCCAACCTCATAGTACGGTATGTGCGCATACAAACGCTATTGCTTTTTATAGATCACTTGGACAGGTTTCTTTTTTTTGCTATGATAAGGGTACGCCAAATTAAGAGACATACAGCCTGAATTCAGGCTCAGAGCGAATACATATGAGGGAGGAATGAAAAGAGATGGATTGTATTTTTTGTAAAATTGTCGAAGGCTCCATTCCTTCGAAAAAAGTGTATGAGGATGATACGGTAGTAGCCTTTCACGATATTACTCCCCAAGCTCCAGTACATATTCTCGTGATTCCGAAGAAACATATTGCAACAATGAACGATGCTGAAGGCGAGGATTTCGCCCTAATTGGAGACATTCATCGCGCTGCTCAGCAAATTGCACGTGAGCTAGGCATTGCAGAATCGGGTTACCGCTTGATTAACAACTGCGGCAAGGATAGTGGACAAGTGGTATTCCATATCCATTATCATTTGCTTGGCGGCGAACAGCTGGGAGCATTGGTTGGATAAATCGCGTATTATAGCCATATAGTGGTAGATAAACATGTGGGAAAATGCCGCTGTGCAAACATTTCCAACCATGAAATGTCGTTATAATCTGTTCACATGGTTGACACCTAGTTTTACAATCACATATAATGTAATTTGATGAACCGTGTTTTTGTTCTTGGACGGTCTGTTCGGAGGGAGGGATAACTGGTGTCTGAAACGAAAGTTCGCAAAAACGAGACAATCGATGCTGCACTTCGTCGCTTTAAGCGCTCCATCGCGAAGGATGGCGTATTGGCTGAAGTTAAAAAGCGCAAGCACTATGAGAAGCCAAGCGTTAAGCGCAAGAAGAAGTCCGAGGCTGCCCGCAAGAGAAAGTTTTAGGAGGATTACGCACCAATGGATCTTAGCCAAAGATTGAACGAAGATATGAAGCAAGCGATGAAAAGTCAAGACAAGTTCAAACTCTCCACCATCCGAATGGTTCGTTCGGCGATCAAGAATGTTGAGATAGATGAAAGAAGAACTTTGAATGACGATGAAGTGCTTGAAATTCTAGGTCGTGAGATCAAACAGCGGAAAGATGCCCTCCACGAGTTCGAAAAAGCAGGTCGAGGCGATTTGGCAGATGGGGTTCGGGCGGAAATTGATATCTTGACGCCTTATCTTCCTGCTCAGCTTTCCGAAGAAGAGATAAAAGTGATTGTACAAGAGACCATCCAAGAGACCGGTGCTTCTTCGAAAGCCGACATGGGGAAAGTTATGGGTGCCCTCATGCCAAAGGTGAAGGGGCGCGCAGACGGCAAGTTAGTCAATTCTGTCGTGCAACAATGTCTGCAATAAACGATCTCTTTGCGTCTATTGACGAAACGATAAAAAACACTCCTTATTCATAAGGAGTGTTTTTTTCTATATATCTAAAGATGAAACGCAAGGCATGATCAGGACGTATTATTATATGTGTTCAAAAGGGCTGTTTTCACAATGTGAGTCATGCCACAATTGTCAGCAAGCTTTTTGAATAGCACGTATCGCATTTGTCTACAACAGAATAAGAAAGGGGGTAGTCATTCACCATGCGGTATTTTCGAGGGAAACCACTAGGATTAGCCACCTTAGTTTTGACAGCGATCATGCTCCTGTTCTCCTGCATCCCATTTGTAAGCGCTCAAGTGAAAGCGGAAGGCAGTTCGGCACACAATGTGATTGTCCTTCCACTGAAGGGAACGGTGAATCCAGTTATGGAATCCTTCCTGTTCCGTGCAATTGATGAGGCAGAACAGCTAAGTCCTGAAGCAATTATTATCGAGATGGACACACCGGGTGGACAATTGGAATCTGCGGGCAATATCAGCCAGAGAATTATCTCCAGCCCTGTGCGTACGATTATGTTCGTAGAGGGCAATGCAGCATCGGCAGGCAGTTATCTTGCACTGAGCGCCAATGAGATCGCAATGACTCCAGGCAGTGCAATCGGATCGGCAGCATTGGTTGATGGAGCTCATAATTACGTGAATGATCCGAAGCTGGTCGCCATGTGGGTTAGCAAAATGAAAGCCGTTGCACAAAAAAATGGCAGAGATCCGCTCGTTGCACAAGCAATGGCTGATTTGCAAGGCGCTTACGAAATTAAGGAGCTGGGACGGACAATACCATCGGGTGAGGTGTTGTCATTGAGCTCGGAGGATGCGCGCAAAGCTGGCTATGCGGAATATGTAGCTTCCAATACGGCAGATCTGTTGAAACAGTTGAAGCTGGATCAAGCAAATCTTGTTCAGATTGAGCCTTCTACCTCAGAACAAATTGCAGCCTTTGTTGTTCATCCAGGGATTGCGACATTGCTCCTGTTCCTAGGAATCGCAGGTGTTGCAATTGAACTGTTTGTACCAGGCTTCGGTGTCCCAGGAATACTGGGGATTGCTGGATTTTGTTTGTATTTCTTCGGTCACTACATTGCAGGACTAGCGGGGGTGGAGACCATCGTACTATTTATCATCGGGCTAATACTGCTAGCACTGGAGTTGTTCATCCCAAGCTTCGGCATATTGGGTATACTAGGATCGTTAAGCTTGATTACGGGTGTCGTGCGAGCTGCTAATGATACTGCAGATGCGCTGATGTCGCTTGGCATTGCCTTTGCAGCTGCTCTGGTTGTGGTTATCATTGTCGTTCGTGTGTTCAAGCACCGCGGCATTTGGAATAAGTTCATTCTCCGCGATTCCTTGACGACAGATGAAGGTTACGTGTCGAATATAAATCATACAGAGCTGCTCGGGAAGACAGGGCGTGCATTAACAACATTGCGTCCATCAGGAACGGCTTTGATTGGAGATATCAAATATGATGTCGTCACAGATGGCGGTTTTATAAGCCGTGACGAAGAGATTGAGGTTGTTGAGGTGGAGGGCGTACGAATTGTCGTACGATCGTTGACCAAAGATTGACCCCTTTATGTATTTTTGACTATAGGTTCTAACTCTTGCTTCACACATATAACAAAATATTGGAGGATGATTGAATATGGATCCATCTACGGTAACTGCGCTATTAATAGGGGTTGTTATTGTTATTGCACTAAGTGTATTCTTTAGCTTCTTCCCAGTAATGCTCTGGATCTCGGCTATTGCATCCGGGGTGAAGATCGGGATTATCTCACTCGTCGCTATGCGTCTGCGCCGTGTAACGCCAAGCCGTATCGTCAACCCAATGATTAAAGCTACTAAGGCCGGTCTTGGACTGAATATTAACCAATTGGAGAGTCACTACTTGGCTGGCGGTAATGTTGACCGTGTTGTTAATGCGTTAATCGCTGCACAACGTGCGAATATTCATCTTGAATTCGAACGCGCAGCAGCAATCGATCTTGCAGGACGCGATGTATTGCAGGCGGTGCAAATGAGTGTTAACCCGCGTGTTATTGAAACGCCTATCGTTGCCGCTATGGCGAAGGACGGTATTGAAGTAAAGGTTCGTGCGCGCGTTACCGTACGTGCGAACATCGAGCGCCTAGTCGGTGGTGCTGGGGAAGAGACGATTATCGCGCGTGTTGGCGAAGGTATCGTTACAACTGTAGGTTCCAGCGCATCCCATAAAGACGTTCTGGAGAATCCAGATCTTATCTCCCGTACTGTACTCGGCAAAGGTTTGGATGCAGGAACGGCCTTTGAAATCTTGTCTATTGATATTGCAGACGTCGATGTAGGTAAGAACATCGGTGCACATTTGCAAACTGAGCAAGCTGAGGCGGATAAGCGCATTGCGCAAGCAAAAGCAGAAGAACGCCGTGCAATGGCAGTCGCACATGAGCAAGAGATGAAGGCACGCGTCGTTGAAATGCGTGCACTTGTTGTTGAGTCGGAATCTCAAGTGCCCCTTGCTATGGCTGAAGCGCTTCGCGGCGGCAAATTGGGTGTTATGGATTATATGAATTTGAAAAACATTGAAGCTGATACGCAAATGCGCGGTACAATCGGCAAGGTATCCGACAACAATCCCAACAATAATCACGACAACAAATCAGAAAGCTAGGCGATGAGCCATGGTGATCATTGAGAAGATTATTCATTTCGTCACAAGCAATCCGTTAATAGCGATTATTATTTTGGGAGCTCTTTTTTCTTCACTGGGCGGCTCGAAGAAAAAGGACAAAACCAACCGGATGCCTGATTTTAGTGGAGGGGCTGCAAAAAGCAGCGATGACAAGAGGTATGAGGATGCAGGCGAGGAGGAATATGAGGAGGTAGAACGCAAGCCAGAACGTCAGCCTGTGTTTACGACCAGCGCTGAACGTCCAGCGCCAGCAGGGATGGCTTCAAGTCCGGATAACTCGTATGATTTCATTGACTCGGATGAGGCGCGTCTGACGGAGCTAGAGCAGCGTCTGGCTGCAATCGACCGAATGGCGATCTCGTCCGGATCAGCTTCCAGATTCTCTAAGCGCCATACTTCATCAGCTGCTTCACCCGAACAGGGGCAGGGTTCTTCAAGCCGTGCAGTTACACCTGATGAAGTGATGCAGGGAGTCATTTGGGCGGAGGTACTCGGCCCACCGCGTGCCAAGCGTCCCTATCAGCATCGCCGCTGAATCTATAAGTATTAATACAAGTCCTTGCTGTTCCGTTCAGGAACAGCTGTAGGTGAAGATAGAAGTTCCACATACAGGCTTAGTACAATACGTGCTAAGCCTGCATAGTGGGGCTTTTTTTTATTTCTGCAGTTCCACAGACAATCATTAACATGGAATATTCCTCGAGGATCTCGCGTGAAGGGTCGCTGCAATCGTTATAATCGCGTCATTCTGCGCATAAATTGTAACGAATAGGAAGGGGGCCCGTCGCAAAATGAGTCGCTTTGGCCGCAAATTAAGCAACTGGACAGCGAATTGGCTGGATCTGCCGCAGGATACATTATCGGATACGCCCCGGTTAGCCATGATTGGAAATCGGCATCTTATCGTTGAGAACCACCGCGGGATTGTGCATTTTTCGAACGAGCTGGTTCGGTTGGCGCTAACCAATGGAGAACTAGAGATATCCGGATCAGAGCTTGTTATTCGGGCGATATGGACGGAAGAGATACGTATTGAAGGAATCATACGCAATATCACATACAATGGAACGGGGGAAATGAAGTGAAGGCACCTACGTTGGCCAATGCTCGCGGCTATGTTCGGGTTCGCATTCGAGGAGGGAATGCGGAGTCTTTTATTAATGCTGTCGTCTCTAAACAAATCCAAGTGTGGGATGTGCAGCGGACTTCGTTCCAAGACTTCCAGTGCTATGTACTGCTGTCTGATTATTTTAACCTGAGGCCCATTTTGAAGCAGACAGGCTGTCGGGTTCATGTGGAGCAGCGGATAGGATGGCCTTTTGCGTTGAGACGAGTCCTCCGCCGCAAGTTCTTCTTGATTGGTTTCGCTATGTTTATGCTTGGATTGTACATGCTCTCCTCGCTGGTATGGTCCATTGATGTGAAGGGCAATGATCGCATACCAACAGAGCAGGTGCTTGCGGCTGCGAAGGAGCAGGGGATATATCCTTTTCAGTGGACATTCCGTCTGCGTGACCCTGATCTAATTGCGAAGGCGATGCACACGAAGCTGAAAGAGGCATCATGGGTGGGAGTCAATTGGGAAGGGACCAGGGTATCAATTCAAGTGATTGAAGCAACGAAGCCCGACTCATTGAAATTGGTTAATCCAAGACATATTGTTGCTTCAGAGGATGCAATCGTAACTGATATTATCGCGGAAAATGGACGAGCTGTCGTTGCCCGCAATGCCCGCGTCAAAAAAGGCGCTGTACTTATTTCCGGGGCCGTTGGAACTGAAACTGAACCGAAGGATGTGGCGGCCAGGGGAGAAGCAAGAGGGCTCGTCTGGCACCAATATGAGATTTCCTCGCCGCTCGTAATGAAGCATAAAGTATACACAGGGGAAGAGAAAGAAAGAAAATATATCGTGACAGGCAACCGGAGGCTTATGGTCTCTGGATTCGGAGATATTCCTTATGCTCATTATGAGCAGCTGCAGGAGGACAACACGCTGAAATGGAGGCAGTTGTCGCTGCCTATTGGCTGGACGAATGAGAAAATTAAGGAAGTTCAGTTCGCATCTGAGGAACGAACGGAGACGCAAGCTGCAGAGGCAGGACTGAAGCAAGCTAGGGCGGATGTGCTCGGCAAGAACGGACCTAATGCCCGCATTCATTCGGAAAAAATTTTGCATCAGAAGACGGACAATGGTAAAGTGGTCATGAAGGTGCTTTTTGAAGTGGAGCAATCAATAGCGGAAGAACTTCCGCTTGTTCGCCAGTTTGAACAGAAATCACAACCGGAATCAGAACCACATGAACAAGGACACTGAATACAAGGAGACTGAGGTTTTTGTCGCAACAACAGACTGTTAAAATTTCACTACAAAATGCTGCTGAAGGACTAGCCCTGTTCGGGCCGCAAGATAAGCATCTGCGCTTGATTCAAAGCCGTACAGTTGCACTAGTGACATCGCGCGAGGCGGAGGTTGTCATTACGGGGGAAGCGGAAGAAACTGAAAAATTGGAGCAGTTATTCCTCGTTCTGCTCGAGCTGATTCGCAACAATATTATCCTGTCTGAACGGGATATCATGTATGCAGTCGATTTAGCGCAGGAATGGAAGGTTGATGAGCTGCTTGATTTATTCAGGGGCGAAATCGCACATACATACCGCGGCAAACCGATCCGCGTTAAGACAATAGGTCAGCGGCATTATGTATCAACGATTAAGAAGAGAGACATCGTATTCGGTGTAGGGCCTGCAGGTACAGGGAAAACGTATCTTGCCGTTGTACTTGCCGTCGTTGCGTTGAAAGAAGGAGCCGTCAAGCGAATCGTTTTGACTCGGCCTGCAGTAGAAGCCGGAGAGAACCTTGGTTTCTTGCCTGGAGATTTGCAAGAGAAGGTAGATCCGTATTTGCGCCCTCTCTATGATGCGCTGTATGACGTGATGGGCACGGAACAGGTTGCTAAGGCTCTTGAGCGTGGATTGATTGAGATTGCGCCTCTCGCCTATATGCGGGGACGGACGCTGGATGATGCGTTCATCATATTGGATGAGGCACAGAACACGACGCCTGAGCAAATGAAGATGTTCCTGACACGACTTGGTTTCGGATCGAAGATGGTCATTACCGGGGATATTACCCAAATTGATTTGCCTCGCGGTAAGAGATCTGGTCTCGTGGAAGCAGGGCGAATCTTGAACGGGATTGAGGAGATCGGATTCGTGCATTTTGCCGAGCAGGATGTCGTTCGTCATTCCTTAGTGCAGAAAATTATTACAGCTTACCAGAAGGAAAGCGAAAACCAAGGATAGAGAGGACTGTTCTCTATGCTACAGACAAATCGTTCCGGCAACGGAAATAGCAAACGTCAAGTGAATATGACGGGATGGAAGTATAGCGTAGGCGTACGTTTTCTTCTGTTTTTCTTATTAACATTATTATTTTATTTCAGTTTGGCGCCGAGCATTCTGCCAGAGAAGCTGGATATTGAAGTCAATGCGAAGAGTGAGAAGGATATTATCGCACCGATTCAAATCCCAGATAAGAAGGCAACGCTTAAAGCTCAAGAGCAGGCTGCTGAGCGCGTACAGCCCATTTATGAGATTATCTCGCTCAAAAATGAGCGCTTAATCGATTCTCTGTTCGAGCGTATCGACCAGTTAAATGACGATGAGCTCATATCGTACGCACAGAAGATCAGCTTATATCGCACCGTCATCCCTGATGAGGTCAATAAGTATCTTAGGGAGTTTCTGACGACAAGCCGCAATAAGGATACATATTCGAGTACACTGCTTGACGAAGTAAAGAAACGCATTGACGAGCAGAAGTACGATATCCCTGAAGAAACGTATCTGAAAATTGCACGCTTGACTAAAGAAGACGTCGCACAAATGAAGCCTGTTGCTCGGGAACTAGTGTCTAAGCTGATGGCTGACGCGGTTCCAGATGCCTCTGTGCCGCGTGCCAAGGTACCGGAATACGTCAATGCAAGCTCGCTGGATAAGCGCTCTGCTCGCGAGGTGGTGCAGGAGCTCGTTCGCCTCTGCATTACGCCGAACAAGTTCTACAATGATGACGCAACGAAGGATGCAAAGGTTCAGGCGCGGGAGAACACGCAGCCAATCTTCATTAAGCAGGGCGATATCTTTATTAAAAAAGGGCAGGTTATCTCTCAAGAGACTTATGATTTGCTGAAAGAGAACGATCTTTTGAAATCAGAAGTTAACTACTGGCCGCAATTTGGCTTGTTGCTTCTGTCGGTGATGTTCTCGCTCGTCTTGTTTATGTTTATGCGTCAATCAAGCCATACTCATTTCAAGTTCAACAACGTGCAGTTGCTGATGCTTGTGTTGATTTTCATAATCAATATTATTGCGATTCATATAATCGGCTACGCGCAGACGAAGGAAATCCCTTATATTGGGTATGTTGCACCAACTGCGATGGGGGTTATGCTGATTACCCTGCTCATCGATCTGCCGCTAGCGTATATATGTGCAGTCGTTCTGAGTATCCTTGCGGGGATGATCTTGAACACCAACCAAGGCACGTTGTTTGATTTCCATTTTGGATTTTTTGCGCTCGTGACCAGTTACGCAGCGATATTCGCCATTCATCGTGCAAGCCAACGCTCCACGATCTTGAAGGCAGGCATTATGGTATGTATCTTCGGCAGTGTAACAGCTCTGACGCTGTCCATGCTATATGGAGAGCCAATGAATCAGAGTCATACGATGCTGTCGGCTGCATTTGCTTTTGCCAGCGGACTGCTCACATCAGTCCTTGTACTCGGACTGATGCCGTTTTTTGAAGTTACATTTGGCATTTTGTCTGCACTTAAGCTGGTTGAATTGTCCAATCCGAACCATCCATTACTGCGCAAACTTCTGACAGAAACACCGGGAACCTATCATCATAGCGTGATGGTAGGGAACCTGTCTGAACAGGCTGCGGAATCGATTGGTGCGAATGGACTGCTGTGTCGAGTAGGTGCCTACTATCATGATATCGGCAAAACGAAGCGTCCAAGTTACTTTATTGAGAATCAGACGAATATGGACAACCCGCATGATCAAATCGATCCGAAGCTGAGTACGTCCATTATCGTTGCTCATGCCAGAGACGGCGCTGAGATGCTGAAGGATTACAAGCTGCCGAAGCCGATACGAGATATTGCTGAACAGCATCATGGTACAACCTTCTTGAAGTATTTCTACTTCAAAGCGAAGAAGCAGGCGGAAGAACAGGGTATTGAGCCTGACTTTACTGAGGATGATTTCCGTTATCCTGGGCCTAAAGCTCAATCGAAGGAAGCGGCTATTGTAGGGATAGCGGATTGTGTGGAAGCTGCAGTGCGTTCACTTCGTCATCCGACGGTCGAGCAAATTGAATCGATGATTCATAAAATTGTGAAGGATCGGATGGACGACAATCAGTTCAACGAATGTGATCTGACACTGCGCGAGCTGGATATTGTTGCTCAGTCACTGAAGGAGACTGTAATGGGAATCTTCCACTCCCGTATTGAGTATCCGGATGACTCGAAGTTGAAGAATAAGGACGCGGGTGCTGCAGCGGAAGCTCCGAAGTCGTAGCCTGCGATTGATTCGGTTGAACGTACATCTTAAAACTGCAAGTAAGGAGCAACGAACATGTCGAGTATGAAGCTGGAATGGAATGACGATCAAGACATTTACCCGATAGATCCTTCCCTAATTGATCTGCTGGAGCGTATCCTACAGGAAGCTGCGGCGATGGAGGGCATTCAAGAGGGAGAGGTCGCGTTAACGTTCGTTGATAATGAGCAAATTCATGAGTTAAATCGTGAATATCGAGGAATTGATCGTCCGACAGATGTATTGTCCTTTGCCTTGAACGAATCTGTTGAAGAGGAATTGGACATTCTATACGAAATTGAGGATGAGCAAGAATTGGATGAGATGAATGATCTGCTTGGCGATATCATCATCTCAACAGAACGCGCCAAGGAGCAGGCGGATGAATATGGCCACTCCTTGGAGCGTGAAATTGGATTCTTGTTTGTTCACGGCTTCCTGCACTTGCTCGGATATGATCATCAGGATGAGCCAAGTGAACAAATTATGATGGACAAGCAGGAAGCAGTGCTAGAGAAGGTAGGTTTGCGCCGCTAATGAAGCGTCCGTGGAGCGATACCTTTCGTGTTGCCTTCGCAGGAATAGCCTACGCAATACGAACGCAGCGCAATATGAGGGTACATGCAGCAATGAGTGTGTTGGCACTTCTATTAGGGGCTGTACTGCAAATATCGACTTCGGACTGGCTGTGGCTAGGACTCGCCATTACCATCGTAATCTCAGCTGAACTATTGAATACCGCAGTAGAATCTGTCGTCGATCTCGTGATGCCGAAACCGCATCCATTGGCGAAGGTAGCCAAAGATACCGCCGCAGGAGCCGTGCTCGTGACGGCGGTATTCGCCGTTATAGTTGGCGTTGCTATCTTTTTCGAACCGGGAATGAAGCTGCTTGGTGCGATTCTGCGCGTTATGCACGGATGAAGACATTCATACACGGCGCTATTGTCGTTATTGAACGGCAGAGCGCCGTGTATGCACATACAGAGAAGTTTTGGAGGGGAATTCATGTTTCATAATCAAGATCAAATGAATCGTAATACGTATAAATCGGGCTTCGTCGCGATTGTAGGTCGCCCAAATGTCGGCAAATCTACACTGATGAACCATGTGATCGGCCAGAAAATCGCCATTATGTCAGATAAGCCGCAAACGACACGCAACAAAATTCATGGCGTGTACACAACGGATCACTCGCAAATTGTATTTTTGGACACTCCTGGTATCCACAAGAGAAAGTCGAAGCTCGGCGATTATATGAACAATGTGGCACTGAACACCTTGAATGAGGTAGAGGCTGTCCTCTTCCTTGTCGATGTATCTGCTGGGCTTGGCGGCGGAGATAAATATGTGATTGAACAATTGAAAAAAGTCCGTACTCCTGTCATACTCGTCATGAACAAAATCGATCAGGTTCATCCAGAGGCTCTACCGCCGATGATTACAGAGTACAATGAGCTGCACGACTTCGCAGCGATTGTGCCGATCTCGGCGATAAATGGAAGTAACGTCAACCGGCTGCTGGATGTGCTCGGAGGCTATTTGCCAGAAGGCCCGCAGTACTATCCAGATGATCAAATTACGGATCATCCGGAGCAATTCGTCGTTGCAGAATTGATTCGCGAGAAAATATTGCACCTGACGCGAGAAGAAATTCCTCATTCTATTGCGGTAACGATCGAGGATATGCGTGTGCAGGAGAATGGCGTTGTATATATCTCGGCAGTTATTTTCGTGGAACGGGATTCACAAAAAGGAATTGTTATCGGCAAGCAGGGTGCCTTGCTGAAAGAAATTGGAAAGTTGGCGAGACAGGATATCGAAAACTTGCTCGGTTCCAAGACATTCATGGAGCTATGGGTGAAAGTCAAAAAAGATTGGCGAAATCAGGATCGAGTCTTGCGCGATCTTGGTTTTAGACACGAGTAAATCAAGCGAGGAACAGGCTGGTCTAAACCATACACTCCAATTTTTGCAATGGATATTCCCTTCTAAGCAGCACAACCTAAATGATGACGCATAGTCTTACTGGTCTGTATCCGAAGATATTGCCTCGAACGTTCGCTTCAGGTACAGCAACTATAACTGCCACTATTGTTGCTTGCGGGCATCATAGGAGCATGTCATTGATTAAGGTTCTCTTAACGAAAGGGGATTGTAGCAATGCGTGATTTTTCATGGAATGTATTTGCGAAGACGGGGGATGTCGACGCTTACTTGCTATATAAGCAGGCAGGAATGACTGAAGAGCTTGAGGAGCACCCAACAGAGATTGCGCCAATCGTGGAGCAATCTACAGATTAATTATGATTATGCAGCGTCAATCATGGGAGGACGAGAGTGTTATATCGGGTTGAAGGAATTGTCATCCGCAGCATGGACTATGGGGAAGGCAATAAGATCATCACACTTTGTACGAAATCTCACGGCAAAGTCGGTGTTCTTGTTCGTGGCGCGAAAAAGGTTCGCAGCCGACATGCTGCGGCGACTCAGTTGTTCACTTATGGGGAGTACGTGTTCTTTCGTGGAATGGGGCATATTGGTACTCTTAATTCTTGTGAGATAGTAGAGGCGAATCATCAGCTTCGTG
Source organism: Paenibacillus sp. NAIST15-1 (assembly GCF_001894745.1). Lineage (GTDB taxonomy): Bacteria > Bacillota > Bacilli > Paenibacillales > Paenibacillaceae > Paenibacillus_B > Paenibacillus_B suaedae. The sequence goes on along the minus strand of NZ_BBYF01000003.1, from coordinate 644,893 downwards.
AGCAGCTCCATCTGGCAGCCTATGCGTCCTATGCGGCTGAATTAGTGGATAAGGCACTGCATGATGAAGAAGCTGGGGGGCCAATGTTTGATCAATTCCATGCCTACTTGCAAGCTATTGCCCAAGGCAAGGATGTACAGGTGACAACCCATCTCTTCGAGATGAAATTGTGGCAGCGAACTGGCGTAGCTCCTCAACTGCATGCATGCGTCGCTTGCGGTACAGAGGAGAGGCTTGCTGCTTTTAGTTGGCGGTTAGGTGGTGCACTGTGTGCAAGCTGTAAGCCGAGGGAACATGCGAATTACGTCGCCAATCTGCAAATGCTTGCATTGCTTCAAAAATTCGAGATGACAGACTTGCATCGTCTGGGCAATATTACATTGAAGCCTGCAACTAAGCTGCAGCTTCGGGCTTGCATGCGTGGTTACATGGATACGCATGTTGGGGTACGTCTGAAATCATTGCAGTTCCTTGAGCAGATGGAGAAATATGATCTGGCGCAGCTTGACGAGTAATATCCATTTCGCTATAATAAATCAATAAATTGAGGTATACCTTGTGTTGAAGAAGAAAGTAGTTCGCAGCGTTTGAATGCAGCGATTCAGGGGCAGTGGAAGCCTGAACGAACGAACGAATGAAATGGCACTTTGGAGCAAGGCTCATGTGAAAGTGGATCGGACTTTATTTCGATCAAGTAGGGTGGAACCGCGGGAATATAACTCTCGTCCCTACGTCTGGCATCAGGCGTAGAGGCGGGAGTTTTTTGCATTCTCCCATACGTCAATGCCGTCAATATGAGGCAAAGGAGTCCTGACTGTGAATTTTCAACAAATGATCTTGACGCTGCAGCAATTTTGGGCTGAGCAGAATTGCATCATCGTACAGCCGTATGATGTAGAGAAGGGTGCAGGGACGATGAACCCGATGACCTTCCTTCGTTCCATCGGGCCAGAACCATGGAATGTAGCTTATGTAGAGCCATCTCGTCGTCCAGCTGACGGCCGTTACGGGGAGAACCCGAACCGATTGTACCAGCATCACCAGTTCCAAGTTATTTTGAAGCCATCTCCAGACAATATTCAAGAATTGTATCTGGAGAGTTTGAACCGCCTGGGGATCGATCCGACAATCCACGATATTCGTTTTGTAGAGGATAACTGGGAATCGCCAACCTTGGGTGCATGGGGTCTAGGTTGGGAAGTATGGCTTGATGGTATGGAAATTACGCAGTTTACTTATTTCCAACAGGTGGGCGGTATCGATGCACATCCAGTGGCTGTAGAGATTACGTACGGCTTGGAGCGCCTTGCGTCCTATATTCAAGACAAAGAAAATGTGTTCGACTTGGAGTGGGTAGAAGGCGTAGCTTATGGCGACGTATTCCACCAGCCTGAATTCGAGCATTCGAAATATACATTCGAAGTAAGCGATACGGAGATGTTGTTTACGCTGTTCAATATGTATGAGAAAGAAGCAAATCGTGCGATGGATGCTCATTTGGTATTCCCAGCATATGATTATGTGCTGAAATGCTCCCATACATTCAACCTGCTTGACGCACGCGGCGCGATTAGCGTAACGGAGCGTACAGGGTACATTACACGCGTGCGCAATCTTGCGCGCCATGTGGCTGCGACTTACTATGAAGAACGTGAGAAGCTTGGCTTCCCACTCTTGAAGAAAGGAGAGGAACAAGATGCCTAGACATTTATTGCTCGAGCTTGGCTTAGAGGAAGTGCCTGCACGTTTCATTCGCAGTGCGATGGAACAACTGAAGGAGCGTACGGAACGCTGGATGACAGAATCGCGGATTGCATACGGAACGGTATCTGCGTATGCAACACCAAGACGTCTCGCAGTGCTCATTCAGGACGTTGCAGATAAGCAGACAGACGTTCATGAGGAAGTGAAGGGGCCAGCCAAGAAGATTGCTCACGATGCGAGCGGTGAGTGGTCGAAGGCAGCCCTTGGATTTGCACGCAGTCAAGGCGTAGATCCGTCGGAATTCTTCTTCAAAGAGTTGAACGGAGTCGAGTATATCTACGCGAATAAGAGCAGCCTTGGGACGAATACGGCGGATGTTCTTGTTGAGGGATTGACTTCAATTATTCATGCAATGACTTTCCCGAAAAACATGCGTTGGGGTGCGAAGGATATGCGCTTCGTTCGTCCGATTCGCTGGATTGTTGCTCTGCATGGCGAGGATATTATCCCACTTGAAATTGCAGGCGTAAAAGCGGGCCGCACGACTCGTGGTCATCGTTTCCTTGGTGATGAGGCGGTTATTGATGCGCCGCTTCAATACGTGGAGCGCCTTCGTGAACAGTCCGTCATCGTTGATGTGGCAGAACGCGAAGCAAATATTAAGAACCAAATTCAAGAGCTTGCAAAGAGCAAGGATTGGCACATTGCGATTAAGGAAGATTTGCTGGAAGAAGTACTGTTCTTGGTTGAAACCCCTACCGTATTGTTCGGTGGATTCGATGAAGCGTTCTTGAACATTCCTCAAGAAGTGTTGATTACTTCGATGCGTGAGCATCAGCGTTACTTCCCTGTATTGAATGCAGAGGGCCAGCTCCTTCCTTACTTCGTAACCGTGCGCAACGGTGACTCCAAGGGATTGGAGATGGTTGCAAAAGGGAACGAGAAGGTGCTGCGCGCACGCCTGTCTGACGCGAAGTTCTTCTATGAAGAAGATCAGAAGCTTAAAATTATCGATTGCGTGCACAAGCTAGATTCAATCGTGTTCCACGAGGAGCTAGGCTCTATCGGGGATAAGGTGCGCCGCATTCATGCAATTGCGGATGCATTGGCGCTGGCGGTTCAGACGGATCGTGAGACAGCGCTGTGGGTAAGTCGTGCAGCGGATATTTGCAAGTTCGACCTTGTTACGCAAATGGTCTATGAATTCCCTGAATTGCAGGGGGTTATGGGTGAGGATTACGCTCGCAAGGCAGGGGAACCAGAGGCGGTAGCCCAAGCAATCAACGAGCATTACAAGCCTAGATTCGCTGGCGACCCAGCACCAGCTTCACTTGTCGGTTCGATAATCAGTATGGCTGATAAGATGGATACGTTGACTGGCTGCTTCGGGATCGGCATAATCCCGACAGGGTCGCAGGATCCATATGGCTTGCGGAGACAGGCGACAGGTATTGTGCAAATTCTACTGGAACGCAATCTTCCACTTACTTTGCATACGATCTTCAACATTACGCTTGATGTATATGAACAAGCAGGATTGTTGAAACGTGAACGTGAGGAAGTTCGTAAAGAATTGTATGAATTCTTCGGCTTGCGGGTGAAGAATGTATTGTCTGATTCCGTTCGATACGATGTTGTTGATGCGGTAATGGCTGCTGGCTATGACGATGTGAAGCTCACAGTAGCTCGTGGAGAAGCACTTATGCGTGCTGTACAGGCAGATGAGTTCAAGCTGACGGTTGAATCGTTCAACCGTGTGGGCAATTTGGCTGCTAAAGCAGACAGCAAGGAGATACGTTCTGAGCTGTTCGAGCAGGATGCAGAACGCAATCTTCATGAGAGCTGGCTGCGAGTGCATGAAGCTTATGAAGCAGCTTATAGCAATCCATCAGAGGCACTGAGCGTATTGTCCCAGCTGAAGGATGAAGTCCATTCGTTCTTCGAACAAGTGATGGTTATGGCTGAGGATCAAGCGGTGCGGGTGAACCGCTTGGCTTTGCTTGCGAATATTGCAAATGACATTCAGCGCTTCGCAGATTTCTCCAAGCTTGTCTGGGCGTAATAAGCAACAATGAGATTTATCGTCTATGGACAGTAGGGTAGTTGTTGTAAATGGATGGAACATGAAGAAGGGATTCTTCGGATTCTCTTCGACATGTTCCATCCTTATTTTCATCGATTCGACAAAAACTGAGTTGATGTAGAGGAAATCCGGATTTCGAAGCAGGAATTTTAAACGATACAGCGTATATAATATAAACGGTGAAACGATTAATGAAAGTTCCGACGCTTTACGAAAATGGTGAGAACATGTCTTCTAAACTTCGAATCGTAGTAGACGCCGATGCTTGTCCTGTGAAAAATGAAATTGTTGCCGCAGCCATTGAAATGGGTGCAGGAGTTATTTTTGTAGCTTCTTATGCTGCATTTGCTCCAGACTGGCAGCTTATGAATCTTGATATTCATACTGTTTTTGTGGATCAAGCGTTTCAAGCGGCGGATATTTATATTGCCAACACAGCGCGGTCAGGGGACGTAGTGGTTACGGGCGACTACGGGTTGGCCGCGCTCTGTTTGCCAAGAGGTGCATCCGTACTTACGCCGAGAGGCAGCGAGCTGACCGGCGATAATGTAGATGAGTACCTGACAAGGCGGCATATCTCAAGCAAAGCGAGAAGAGCAGGTTTACGAACGAAAGGTCCGCGAGCGATGAGTGAAGAGGATCGCGAAATTTTCCAACATAAACTGACAAAACTTTTGCTTCGTGAGCAGGAGAAAATGCGCCCATAGCGAATTAGTAATACGTGTTCAGATGAAGGTGATTGACGATGAACGGATATGGACTTATTCCTGACGAAGTTCGCGATGAAGTATTGAAGCGCAACGATATCGTCGATATTGTTGGACAATACGTCCACTTATCGAAGAACGGTAAATATTTGAAGGGGCTCTGCCCTTTTCATTCAGAGAAGACACCATCGTTCACGGTCACGCCGGAGAAGCAAATTTTCCATTGCTACGGCTGCGGGAAGAGCGGGACAGCCATTCAATTTGTGATGGGCCTTGAAGGATATTCCTATCCTGAAGCGATTACCCATCTAGCTGAGTTGGCGGGCATTCCTATAACATGGGGAAGCGGTGACTCGTATGCTGAACGCAATCCGCGGAATGAAGCGAAAGATCGGCTGATTGAAGCACATGAACTGACTGCGAAGATGTATCATTACATATTAATGAATACGACGGAAGGTCAGGAAGCGCTTCGCTATTTGCGTGAACGCGGCATTAATGACAAGCTCATCGAACAGTTTCAGATTGGATACGCACCGCCGAATTGGGATATGATCGTGAAGTTTCTAACGAAACGGCAGTTCGACCTAGCTCTGGTAGAGAAGGGCGGTATCGTATCGGCTAGAACGAATGGTGAAGGGTATGTCGATCGTTTCCGTAACCGGGTCATGTTCCCGATATGGGATCGCCGGGGACGCATTGTTGGATTTGCAGGTAGGGTACTGGACGGAAGTCAGCCCAAATACTTGAACTCACCCGAGACTATGCTATTCAACAAATCGAAGCTGCTGTACAATGTGCATCAAGCAAGACCGCACATTAAGCGCAGCGGAGAAATTGTTCTGTTTGAAGGATTTGCAGACGTTATTCAAGCGTGGGAAGCCCAAGTGATGAATGGCGTTGCAACAATGGGAACTGCGTTAACCTCTGAGCATGTCCAGTTGCTGAAGCAGCTCGGGGATAGTGTTACATTATGTTATGACGGCGATGATGCTGGACAAGCAGCCGCCATGAAATCGATTGACCTATTAGAGGGAAGCGGCCTTCATGTTGCTGTCGCCATGCTTCCTGATCGGATGGATCCTGATGAATTTATTAAGGCACACGGAGCTGAACGGTTCAGGCATGCGATCATCGCGTCAGCTGTTACGCCAACCAAATTCAAGCTTATATCTTTACGTCGAAATCATATACTGCTAGAAGATGATGGCAAACGGCGCTTCAAAGATGCGGCGTTGCGTGTTGTGGCGCAGGTTGAATCTCCTGTCGAACGGGAGATGCATTTGAAGGAGCTCGCTTCACTGCTTGAATTATCAGGGGATTCTGCGATTGCTTCTTTGAAGCAAGAATGCGCGAATATCCGTCAAAAACTGCAAAAAAACAACCAAAACGGGGATAATCAAGACAATTGGTGGAATAATGTTAGGAATGATAAACAAGTTATCTCCCCGCCCGTGTTGCGTCCAGCATACGTCTATGCAGAACGCAGTCTGCTGGCGCTAATGTTCCAAGATATCGAAGTGTCCAACTATGTGGAGCGGAATCTTGGTGAGCAATTCAATGTAGATGATCATGCGGCACTTGCCGCTTATCTATATGCTTATTACGCGCAAGGCAAGGAGCCTGATTTCAGTTGTTATTTGGCGACATTGCAAGATGACCGATTAGAGAAAACGGCTGCATCCATATCGATGGCTGAAGTGCCATTGCGAAATGACACCGCCTTATTAGACGATTACATCGGTCAGATCTTGAAAGTGCCTAGGCATCGTGAAATTGAGCGTAAAAAGGAAGAAATGGTGCAGGCGGAGCGTTCTGGAGACATCTTGCGTGCCGCGCAAATTGCACAAGATATTATAGCCCTAGAGCAACAACTGAAGCGGTAGGAAGCAGAAGTTTCTAGGGAGGAGGGAGTCGGAAAATGGCGAATGATCAACATACTGGACTAGATGCCGAAGCAGCGTTGGAACATGTGAAGGATCAATTGATTGAGCTCGGTAAAAAGCGCGGCTCGCTCAGCTATAAAGATATTACTGAAAAGTTATCGACGTTCGATCAAGACCCTGAGCAGATGGATGAGTTTTATGAACAGCTATCTGATTTGGGCATTGAAGTGGTAAATGAAACGGAAGATGGAATGGGCAATCGCAATAATGGTGATCGGGAGAATGGGGATAACGAAGATTTCCATTTCGATGATGACTTATCGCTGCCACCGGGAATTAAGATTAATGACCCGGTTCGGATGTACTTAAAAGAGATCGGCCGTGTTCCGCTCTTGTCAGCAGAAGAAGAGATCGAACTTGCGAAGCGAATTGAGCAGGAGGACGAAGAAGCGAAGAAACGCTTGACGGAAGCGAACTTGCGCCTCGTAGTAAGCATTGCGAAGCGTTATGTTGGACGTGGAATGCTGTTCCTCGATTTGATTCAAGAAGGAAATATGGGACTGATTAAGGCTGTTGAGAAATTCGACTACAGCAAAGGATACAAGTTCAGTACGTATGCAACATGGTGGATTCGCCAAGCGATTACAAGAGCGATTGCCGACCAAGCGCGTACAATCCGTATCCCTGTTCATATGGTAGAAACGATTAATAAGCTTGTCCGTGTATCCCGTCAATTGCTTCAAGAACTTGGGCGCGAACCAACTCCAGAAGAAATTGCAGCAGAGATGGAGCTTAGTGTTGAGAAAGTACGCGAGATCATGAAGATTGCTCAGGAACCGGTATCGCTTGAGACACCAATTGGTGAAGAAGACGATTCTCACTTGGGAGACTTCATTGAGGATCAAGAAGCATTGGCACCTGCTGATGCGGCAGCATATGAGCTGTTGAAGGAGCAGTTGGAGGATGTCCTTGACACATTGACAGAACGTGAAGAAAATGTGCTTCGTTTGCGCTTTGGTCTCGATGACGGCCGTACTCGCACCTTGGAAGAGGTAGGCAAGGTATTCGGTGTCACACGCGAACGGATTCGCCAAATTGAAGCGAAAGCACTTCGTAAATTGCGTCATCCGAGCCGCAGCAAGCGACTTAAAGATTTTCTTGAATAGTGGCTAACGACGAGACCTTCTTGCGCGCAGTATGCGTGGGGAAGGTCTTTTGTCGCCATGTAAGGTATTCCCACACAGGAGCGTGACAAGCCTCATGGATCAGAAGCAGCGCCAATGGATGTCGCAGGAAATTGCACGTTGGAGACATAATCGATTATTGCCGGAACGCTATTGCGAATTCCTTGCTCAATTGTACCAACTGCCAGAATCAACAGAAGCAGCTGAGCCGTCTGTGGTATCTAACAGACGCTTCGCGGAATGGCTGGCCGATCTTCCTGCCGCCAAATGGCTGGCGTTATTTATCATTTCTGGTTTGTTCTGTACTGCTGGATTTCATTTTACCGCTTTTGACATTCCAATGCAAATTGGGGCTGTCGCCTTATTTGCCCTTATTAACTATGGGCTTGCCGTCTTCAATTCAAAGTATGCGGTAAAGAAAAGTAAAGTGCAAATCGCGGTATTTATAAGTCTCGGCAACGCTGTAAGCATGCTTGGCGCGCTTGCCATTCTCATGCTGCATCAATGGCTTTCCTGGTATGGCGTGGCGCTGTGGCTGATTGGAGCAGGGCTCTTATGGATCATAACAGGATTGCTACTGCGGCGCGGCGGAATGCAGGGTTTCGGTTGGCTCCTGCTGGCGATCGCCTATGCGGTAATTCTCTATTCAATGGGGGGAGAACTTACGCTCATTGAGACGCAGTGGTTGTGGCTTCCAGAGAGCTTATTATTCATCTGGATGGCTTGGGTGATGCACAGTGTTCTTCCTTCAGCTTCAGCAGGGCTGCTGATAGCTTCCCTGATTGCTTGGCATATGCCTGAGGCCGCTTGGCTTGGCAGAATCATCACACTGAAGCTTAATACTGGTGGCGAGGTTCTGCTATTTATGCTAATGAAGCTTTTTATTACGTTTTACATGGGATATTACTTTAGACAACAGTGGGTGAAATGGATTCGTGAACATCAAACTGTCCAAACGACTACAATGGATTGCGGATTGGGTGCCTGAAGGCAGCAAACTTGCAGATATCGGTTCTGACCATGCGCTGCTGCCATCTTATTTGGCGAAGCAAGGCATTATTTCTTATGGCGTCGCAGGTGAAGTGAATCAAGGTCCGTATGAAGCAGCTAGACGCCAAGTGCTCGGATCTCGCTTGGAGAATATTGTACAGGTCCGGCTTGGTGATGGGCTTGCCGTATTGGAGCCTAATGAGGTGGACTGCATTTCTATCGCTGGAATGGGGGGGAGCCTCATTGTCAGTATATTATCAGCTCAACCTGAGAAGCTTGAGGGGGTCAAGCGACTCATCCTCCAGCCGAATGTGGGCGAGGATATCGTTCGTCGCTGGCTTCGCAAGGAAGGCTGGGCACTGCTTAAGGAGCATATTTTAGAGGAAGACGGCAAAATTTATGAGGTTCTGCTTGCAGAGCGCCAGTTCGAATCAGCAGAGACACATAACGCTCGTCTGTACGAGTCTCGGCCTTTATTATGTGGGAAGATGCTGTCAGAGGAGTGGCTGCTGCAATTCGGCCCACTGCTGTCGCAAGCTCCTACAGATGTATTCTTTGAGAAATGGAAGCGTGAAGTAGCGAAGCGGGAGCGTGTACTGCGTACAATGGAACAGGCCGAGAGTGAAGAGGCGAAGCAGCGTCGAGAAGTATTCGTTCAGAACAAAGCGGAACTGGAGGCGATTATTGAATGTTTGCGAAAGGGTCAACAATAATTCAGTGGATGGAGCAGCTGGCGCCTAAGTCATTGGCTGTACCAGATGATCGAATTGGGCTTCAACTAGGTTCGCTAAATAAGGAAGTAGCGAAAGTACTCGTTGCACTCGATGTGAATGAAGAGGTCGTGGAGGAAGCTATCGCTCAGCAAGCGAACCTCATTATCGCTCACCATGCAATCATTTTCCGACCTTTGAAGCATTTACAGACAGATACCCCTGCCGGCCGATTATATGAGAAGCTCATCAAGCATGACATCTCGGTATACATCTCACACACGAATTACGATGTGGCAGTAGGGGGCATGAATGATTTGATGGCGGAACGCCTCCAGCTTACGAATGTCCGTGTCCTCGAAACGCTGCAGCAGGAGCAGATGCACAAGCTGGTTGTATTTGTACCGCAGACGCATGCAGATGAAGTCCGTGCTGCAATATTGGATGCCGGGGCTGGGCACATCGGGAACTACAGCCATTGCAGCTTCAATAGTGAAGGCTTCGGCACGTTCAAGCCTGGCGACGGCACGAATCCGCATATCGGACAAGCGGGCAAGCTGGAGAATGTACCAGAAGTACGAATTGAGACAATTATTCCGAAGTCGGTTCGAAGCCGTGTGCTGCAAGCGATGTTTAAGGCGCATCCATACGAGGAAGTCGCTTATGATCTCTACCCTGTAGATATTCAAGGAACAGAGTATGGCTTGGGCCGAGTAGGCAAGCTGACTGAAGCTGTAACTCTTCATCAATTATCAGAGCAGGTGAAGAGCAGCTTCGAGGTATCGAATGTACGTGTGGTCGGCAATCTGGATCGTTCTGTGCGCAAGGTTGCTGTCCTCGGCGGTTCAGGCGCCCGATATATCCATCATGCGATATTCCACGGAGCGGATGTGCTCGTCACGGGAGATGTGGATTACCACACTGCCCACGATGCACTCGCTGCAGGTCTTGCAATAATTGATCCGGGCCATAATGCAGAGAAGATGATGAAGCAGGATGTCGCAGGACGCCTGCAGCAGGTGGCATCTGACAAGGGAGTATCGACACAATTCGTAGCTTCTTCCACAAATACCGAGCCATTTCAGTTTTTGTAAAAGTTGACGGTTGAGTTTCTTGCGCGAAACTTGTATACTAACGAATGTTGACGGAAAGTTTGACAGACAATCGCTGGTGACTTGGTCACGAGAGGAAAGTCCGGGCTCCATAGGGCAGGGTGCTGGATAATGTCCAGTCAGCGCGAGCTGAAGGATAGTGCCACAGAAATGGACCGCCGATGGCTGCTTCGGCAGCACAGGCAAGGGTGGAACCGTGGTGTAAGAGACCACGAGGAGCGTTGGTGACTTCGTTCCTGGTAAACCCCATCTGGAGCAAGACCTAATGAGATGCATGCCCGCAAGGGCAGCCTTAGCCCGAGGTGCGTCTGGGTTGGTCGCTTGAACCGTGCAGCAATGTACGGTCTAGATAGATGATTGTCACTTTGTAGTGGAAGGGTAGCTCCCGTAATACCACGATCAGTACAGAACCCGGCTTACGGCAAACTTTCCGGAGCTACAACACTTATTGTTCGAAGGATGCATTGTGTACGGAGTGTATAATGCAGATGTCTAACAAGAACGAGTCAACTCAGCTGCTGCATTTGGTTGCACAGCCTCAATACAAGATTATAAGAACCCCCGCACACAAGCTGTGCGGGGGTTTTTGGTTGGAGGACATCAGCTACAATGTCCCATCCCATGGCCATAAGTCGTTTACGGCTGGGAAGCGGGGATTATTGAAGATGGCGTAGATGGACGCTTCACATATTGAGCAATCGTGCGCTTGATTTCGCGTGCAATATTTTGCGGAAGCAGCGACAATGATGTTGTTCCTTGCTCTGCAAGGCTTAGGGCCTGTGCGACATCAATTTCACCATAGCCATAATACATATCTTTACCCGGTGTTCCTAAGTCGACTACACTCTGCCGCATAATATCGTACACCTCCGTATTCTTTAACGAAGGATTCACGGAGCGAATAAGTGCAGCCAATGCGGATACATGCGGGCAAGCCATTGAAGTGCCTGACAATGCCGCATATTGATTGTTCGGATACGTGCTTGCAATCGACGTGCCGGGCGCCACAACATCTACGTAGTTGCCGTAGTTGGAGAAGGAAGCGCGCTTCTGATTCGCATCCGTAGCGGATACGGCAAATACTTCTGGATAAGCAGCAGGGTATCCAGGACGCCGGGTATTGTCATTGCCCGTTGCAGCGATCAGCACGACATCGCGATCATAGGCATACTTGACTGCATCATGCAGAAATGCGCCATCGACATAGTTGCCTAAGCTCATGTTGATGACCTTGGCTCCATTGTCAGTCGCCCAAATAATTCCTTCCGCAACAGAGTACGATGTACCTGATCCGTTATTGTCAAGCGCTTTGACTGGAAGAATCGGATTGTACCATGTAATCCCGGCAATGCCTTCACCATTATTGACAGTAGCGCCAATAATGCCGGCTACATGAGTACCATGTCCGACTTCATCTTTTGGAGGCTGGTTTTTATCAAAGACGTTATAACCCTTCAGCAGCTTGCCTTGCAAATCACGATGATTGGAATCGACGCCGGTATCGACAACCGCCACAATGACATCTTTGGCCCCTTTGCTCGTCATCCATCCTCGGTTCGTATGGATATTCGGCAAATTCCATTGATAAGCCTTGTACAACGCATCATTTGGTTCCTCAGCAGCATCCCCTTGTGTCGGTTCATTCAATGTCTTGGGGCGAGCTTGAGAAGAAGGAGTCGATGGAACTGGTGAGGGCTTCTCATTTGTCATATATAGAAAATGAGGCTCACTGTATATCGGATTGAATTGTTTGAAATAAGAAGTTAATTGCTTAACACTCATCTTATGAGAACGAAACACATACGTGTAACCGAGCTTGCGCGGGTGTGCGCACCCAGTATCCCGCATCATACGCTGCAATTGAATGGTGTCGGGGTCAGAACGGAAGCGCACGACGATTTCATTCTCATAATAATGGCTTGTGCCGGCGTTATCTTCTCCGTCTTGAACCTTTACATCCCGCATCGAGTTGGAATCGACAGACTTGACACGGTACTTGGATTCAGGCGGGTAAGGTACAAGTCGAAGATTTTTTTGCTGATGCTTGCGTACGGTCTGGATGACATCTTGATTCACGATTGCGACAATCCCCTGCTGCGATTGGGGAGAGGCAATGCCAATGACCATATGGCTTTTCCCATTCACTAACACTTCAGGAGAGGAATATGACTGCTGCTTCGTTACGTTCATGGTAGCAGTCCGAACATAACTCTCGAGCTGCTTGTTGGCGTCCCAGCGCTCATCCTTCGGTACATTTCCTTTCTCCCAAGCGGTTGAACCACCTTCGACCCATTTCATGTACACGAAGTGGGGATGGGATTTCATAAATTGCTGAACGGTATCCTGCTTCTGGGCATGAGTCTTGGCTCCCCAATTGGCAAGCGCATCTTCCAGATCACGTCTGGAATCAATGGCGAACATCCGGCTTGTGCGTGTAACGTCCTGATGCAAGATTTGTTTTTTCATGCTCTCTTCGTGTGCGGCTGTCGTCATGCCCCTTGGCTCGGGATGGCGATCTGGAGCCCATAATAGCGGGATCGTAAGTACGGCTGCACAGAGAGCAACTATTCCAACCACATATCGTCGCTGCATACAACTTCCTCCTCTAGCGTTCCTTCCTAATTGTCCTGCCTTTTGATATCAAGCGCCTCTCGGCTGCAGATATCGTATCGTGAACAGACCTGTTTATAGGTTGAGAATTGGTACACGAATTTATTCGGGACGCGGCGGAAAATGATACCCATCATGATCGGATTGTGGTAGGATGAAGGGGAAATGAAAATGATTCCAAATCGGATGCCCGAAGAGTTGAAATTCCAAATGGACGAATGGGGTAAGGGGGAGCTTTCATGCCAGCATCCAATGTGAAGCAGCAATGCGAAGTTTCGAAGGACAAACTTAAGGAAGCGATTGATAAGCTTGAGCAATTTTTAAATGAGTATTCGCTAACTGCTCTTGTTCAAGGGAATGAGGAAGACGAGACTGTTAGTTTCTATAAAGGATTCCTGACGGATATTCGGCATTTGCTCGTATTCACGGAGCAGAGCTATGAACGGCTGGGTGTTGCGTTAAGAAGAGCAACCTTTGATACGGCATTTGGCGAGCACTGCTTGTACGAAGTGTATCATCATTGTGTGAATGCCTTCTTCTACCCGAAGAACGAGTGTTATTCAGAGGATGGTCGATACGCGTATACGGGTCAAGACGCAATTCGTTTCCGGAAGAAGCCTGTTCGAGCAGCGAGGGATATTGTTCTGTCGGTTGTGAAGCTGTTCGAAGATCTCCGCGATGAGCTTGCCTATTATGAGAGTGACTATTTAACGCAGCGTCGTATGCAAGGCTCGAAATAAGGAATTCCAAATATATCAATTACGAAGACGTTCCGTTTATGCCACGGAGCGTCTTTTTCGTTAGATCATGGCAGGAAGAGAGCAGGATATGACATCACGGACTAGGACATGCTGATAACACGGAGGTGATGGATGTGAGTGAAAAACCTGTAGTTCGCTGCAGCGTATCCAACTGTAAATTTTGGGGGGATTTTCGCTGTCAAGCTTCTGAAATTATGATTGATATTGATGCACATGCTAATGTAAAGGCCAATTCAGAGTTTGCGGACGAAACGTTCCGAGGCGACCATAAGGATACAGCCTCTAAGTCCTCTTCAACATGCTGTCAGACGTTTGTGCCCAAATGATCTTGAACGGAAGCTAGGAGTGAGGTGTGATGTCAGGTCACAAAGCACGCAATTCACGCCGTTTTAAGCGGCACCGGGTTAGAAGTCATACCGCGAGAAATCCAGAACAGCAGCAGGATATAGAATTTGGGCAAGAAGCGGGAACTTTCTCAGACACGCTTCGCATTGCAACACAGCATTCGAAGCTCAATCATTGGTCGGGTATTGGCATGCTGGCCGTTATTTTCTCGATTATCGCCTTCTTTCTATTTCCAATTCCGATGGGGATTGGGGCCGCCGCGTTAGGTGTTCTTGCCTACTTGCAGGGAAGTCGTTCATCTGGAATCTTTGCGACCGTTGCTGGGTTATTAGCCGTCCTTGTCCAATTCATAACGATGTCATCATAAGTGAGCATTCAAGCTTGAACCGGTAAGTTGCCCCGGATCAGGCTTTTTCTATATGGGGAGCAAGGGAGCATTAGCTGCATGAAGGATCGATAAGAACATGGGATTAGGGATGGTGCTTTTATGTTGAAACGTGTAAAATAAGTAACATCTTATTTCGTACATGAGATCAACAACGGTGAGGAGCCGATTGCGCCTCGATCCGATTTTGATCTTTTTTGTTGTCATGAGGAGGGAATGTGGTGAGCGCAACTCAGTTGTATTTCGATCATTGTGCATCGACTCCCCCCCATCCGGATGTTATTCGGACGGTTGCGGAGGTGATGGGGCAGGTGTATGCCAACCCTTCATCGATTCATGGTGCTGGGGGGCAAGCAGAGCAGCTTATTCGACGCTCGCGCGAGGTTGTAGCTCGTGCCCTGGAAGTGGAGCCCGAAGATATACTGTTCACATCAGGGGCGACAGAGAGCAATAACATTGCTATATTCGGTATTGCGAAGGCCTATCAAGCTGCAGGCAAGCCAATCCATATGATCGTATCTGAAGTTGAACATGCATCCGTATATAAATGTGTTCAGCAGCTAGAGCAGGAGGGGATTGAAGTTACCTACCTTCCTGTGGATGAGAACGGCCGAGTCCGTCCTGACGAAGTGGAGGCTGCAATTCGGCCTCATACAATACTCGTTAGTATCATGCACGTCAACAATGAAATGGGTGCTATACAGCCTATTGGAGAAATTGGAGATATGCTGCGCCGCTACCCAAAAGTAACGTTCCATGTGGATGGGGTGCAGGGCCTAGGCAAGGTTCCCGTTCGTCTTGCTGAATGGGGTGTAGACCTATATAGTCTCTCGGGACATAAGATTCAAGGGCCACGTGGGGCTGGCGTCCTCGTTAAGCGGAAGCAAGTCGCATTGAAGCCGCTAATGTATGGAGGTTCTCAAGAGGGGGAGCTTCGTCCTGGTACAGAGAATGTCCCCTGCATTGTAGGGCTTGCTAAGGCGGTCAGACTAGCGGTCGAAGGGCAGTCTGAACGCTATGACAAGCTTGTTCGCCTGCGTCAATTCGTACTTGAACATTTGTCACAGATGAAGCCGCTTGTTGTGAACAGTCCTGCTGTTCCATATGGCGCTCCACATATCATCAATGTATCATACCCTGGAATGAAATCAGAGGTTGTGGTTCACGCCCTCGAACAGCGTGGCATTATTGTCTCAACACAATCCGCGTGTTCATCGAAGCTCCATAAGCCCAGCCGTGTGCTGCTGGCGATGACGCATGACTCTCAAGTTGCTGCAAGCGGAATCCGCATCAGTCTGGATGCGAACTGCTCTGAGGATGAGTTGAAGCGGCTTGTACAGAGTTTCAAGCAAATGACAGAACAATTGCAATCTCTTGTGCAGCGATAATATAGGTATTGGAATCGATAGCAAGCGAAAGGCAGGGAAAGAGAAAATTATGGAATACGATATGATTCTTCTTCGTTATGGGGAAATCACAATTAAAGGCAAGAACCGCAGCAAGTTTGAAAAGGCAGCTTACCAGCATGTCAATGCAATGCTTAGTCCTTTTCCTAATGCTAAAGTCATTAAAGAATACGGTCGACTCTATGTTGAGCTGAATGGTGAGCCATTAGACGAAATGATTCAAGTGCTCAAGCATGTGTTCGGTGTGGTGTCCATTAGTCCAGTTAAGCGAACTCCTTCTGAGCTAGAGCCGATTATTGAAACGGCCGTCCAATTAATCCGTGAGATGAATCCTGCGGATGGGACAACCTTTAAAGTTTCTGCGAAGCGTGCTTGGAAGGGATTCCCGCATGGCAGCCAGGAGATGAATTACCTTGTTAGTGCGCCTGTGCTGCGCGAGTTTGAGGGGCTTAAGGTCGATGTGCGCAAGCCTGAAATTGATTTGCGCGTTGAGGTTAGAGAAGAATGGACCTATGTGTATAGCGAAGTTGTACAAGGTGCGGGAGGCTTCCCATTGGCATCCAACGGCCGCGGCGTGCTGCTTCTATCTGGGGGGATTGACAGTCCAGTTGCCGGCTATGAAGCATTGCGCAAAGGGCTGCAACTGGATGCGATTCATTTCCACAGCTATCCGTTCACAAGTGAACGGGCGCAGCGGAAGGTGCTCGATCTTGCTCAAGTGCTTGCGAACTATGCAGGACGGATGCGTGTGCATATGGTTCCCTTTACAGATATCCAGACTCGCCTTCATCAGAGTGGACATGATAACTTGCTTATTACGTTGATGCGCCGTGCCATGCTGCGTATTGCCACACAAATTGCAGAGCAGCGCAATGCGCTGGCAATCGTAACGGGAGACAGCTTGGGTCAAGTTGCGAGCCAGACGCTTGGCAGCATGAATGTCATCGGCCGTGCGACAGATCTGCCATTGCTTCGTCCGCTTGTTACGGTGGACAAGGATAAGATCATTCGTGAAGCAGAGTATATCGGAACTTACGACTTGTCCATTCTTCCCTATGAAGATTGCTGTACTCTATTCATTCCGAAATCGCCGGCGACGAATCCGAATTTGAATATCGTTGAGCATGCGGAACGTTCTATCCCCGAGCTGGATGATCTCATTAAAGCTGCTGTGGAAAACACGGAAGCGATCCTGCTGAAGGCGGGCGGCTCGCCTGATGATGCAATCGTGTTGTCGGGTAAAGACAAAGACAAGGTAGCGAATGCGAATGAGCCTGCTCAGGTTATACAGATAGCAGATGAGTCTGCTGGGCCGGCAGCGCCAGCAACTGGAGATTGGTTCTAAACAATTGGATTGACTTGTTCTGCGCATTGGCTAGCGAATAGCGGAATAGCTCGGCCTCCTCTGTCATAGACCTAACTACAGGGGAGGGACGGGCTGTGGAATCGATATGGTTGTTAGTGGAGATTATGCTGATTAACTTGGTGCTTAGTGGAGACAATGCAGTCGTAATTGCCATGACGAGCAGACGCTTGCCTAAGCAACAACAGCAGCAAGCCATCTGGTGGGGTGCCGCAGGCGCGGTTGTACTTCGTATTGTGCTGACTGTAGCGGCATTATGGTTAATCAACATTCCGCTCCTGAAGGCAGCGGGAGGGGTTATGTTGTTCGTTATCGCGGTTCAACTGATTGCTGAACAGGAGCCTGCAGATACCCGGGATAACGAGGCCCACTCCTTATGGGGGGCAATTCGAATTATTCTATTAGCCGATGTGGTCATGAGTCTCGACAATGTGCTGGCGATTGCAGCGGTAGCCAAGGGAAATCTGGCATTTGTTGCAATCGGCATAGCGCTAAGTATTCCCATTATCGTGTGGGGAAGCGGGTTCATCAGCATATGGCTTCAGAAAATGCCGCTGCTTCTGTATGCGGGTGCAGGGATACTTGGCTATACCGCGGGCGAGATGATTGCGTCTGATGAACGATTGGCGGTATGGCTGCCTGCCATGTGGAGCAAGCTTCATTACGGATTCCCGTGGATCGCTCTTGCGCTCGTCGTGCTGCTCGGATTTTGGTTTCGGCGCCAGGTACGTTATTAGCTCTTTTTGATCTTCTGCAATAGATAATCGGAACAGATGCTTTGTACCTGCCGAAGTACGCTGATGGCAGGTTTTTCTATTATGAATAGAGGGCGGTTATGGAAGTCTCAGGAGGGTTTGGTAAGGGTATTGTGTTTTTTTCAAGGAGCAGGTAGTAATTTTACGAACTTTCATATACACTAGAAAAAGTAAAAAACGACGCGAATTGCGTCACATCGTGTCCGAATCAGAAATCTGGACATGGAGGTTGACCTATGCCTAGAAACCAACAAGTGATTGGCATTGCTATATTGGCTGCAGGCTTATTCATTTTGCTTGGGAAAATGGGAGTGTTTGCTTTCATCGGCGGTACGATGTGGCCGCTCCTCATGTTCCTTATCGGTATTGCCTTGTATGTATTTGCACGAATGGCAATCCTGCCGCCTGTAATGATGGTTCCAGCAGGTATGCTGACGATGTATGGCGTCCTGTTCATGCTAAGCCACTGGATCAATTGGAGACTGTTCGGGTATTTATGGCCACTGCTTCTCATTGGGATTGGCGTGGGCCTGTATGGATACTACGCATACGATCCATACCATTCGAGAGGCGCATGGCAAGGCGCGCTGTTGTTCGGTGGGGTCGGTGTATCCATGCTGATCTTGATGCTCGTATTTGCAATTGGCACGTATATGATTGCCGTTGCACTCATACTTGCCGGAGCAGGGCTTGCATTTGGCGGACTCAGAAATCGATTCCGTTAATGGAAGCACTAGCTGGCGAACATGTAAGCGTAAAGTTCTGAAGTGTCCGTGCTAACATGCTTCAGAATGACCTATCGTAGGAATAGATGCCGCCCTCTATGGCGGCTTTATTCGTGGTTAGCTTGATTTGGATTTTTGGTATGATTCCACACCCAGAAAGGAAAGATTTTACGATGCAAGACAGAAGCTTACTTCGCAATATCGCAATTATCGCACACGTTGACCACGGGAAAACGACGTTGGTAGACAAACTGCTTCAACAATCCGGTACATTCCGTGAGCATGAAGCTATTCAAGAACGCGCAATGGACTCCAATGACTTGGAGCGTGAACGCGGAATTACGATCCTGGCTAAAAATACAGCCATCACGTACAAAGATAATCTGATTAACATTGTAGATACACCAGGCCACGCTGACTTCGGCGGCGAGGTAGAACGCATAATGAAAATGGTTGACGGCGTATTGCTCGTCGTGGATGCATTTGAAGGCTGCATGCCGCAAACGAAGTTCGTACTTCGCAAAGCGCTTGAGAGCCAATTGACGCCAATTGTTGTTGTAAACAAAATTGACCGTCCAAATGCTCGTCCAGAAGAGGTCATCGACGAAGTACTTGAGCTGTTCATCGAGCTTGATGCGAATGATGAGCAATTGGACTTCCCAGTTGTATATGCATCTGCGCTTAACGGTACATCGAGCATGGAATCCGATCCTGCGAAACAGGAAGAGAACATGCAGGCGTTGTATGAGACGATCATCTCCCACATCCCTGCACCAACTGAAAATCCAGAAGAGCCATTGCAATTCCTCGTTACTTTGCTCGATTACAACGAGTACATGGGACGTATTGCGATTGGTCGTGTGAACCGTGGTACGATCCGTCAAGGTCAATCTGTAGCGGTTATTAACCGTGAAGGGAAGACGAAGCAGGCACGCATCGAGAAGCTGTTCGGTTTCCAAGGGTTGAAGCGTGTTGAGCAAGAAGAAGCTGGAGCGGGCGATATCATTGCCATTGCCGGCATTAAGGATATTAACATTGGTGAGACGATTGCAGATCCGGCGAATCCAGAAGCACTTCCGGTTCTTCATATTGATGAGCCTACTCTGCAAATGACGTTCCTCGTGAACAACAGCCCATTTGCAGGGCGTGAAGGGAAATGGGTTACATCACGTAAGTTGCGCGAGCGCTTGATGAAAGAATTGGAAACAGACGTCAGCCTTCGTGTTGAAGAAACAGAGAGCCCAGATGCATTTATTGTATCAGGTCGTGGCGAATTGCATTTGAGTATTTTGATTGAGAACATGCGCCGTGAAGGATACGAGCTGCAAGTTTCGAAACCAGAAGTTATCATCAAAGTTGTGGATGGTAAGAAGACGGAGCCGATTGAGCGCTTGCTTATCGACATTCCAGAAGAAGCTACAGGTCCGGTAATGGAAAGCTTGGGAACGAGAAAAGCAGAAATGGTCAACATGATTAACCATGGCAATGGCCAAGTGCGTTTGGAGTTCTTGATCCCTGCACGTGGTCTTATCGGATACAGCACGTACTTCTTGACGCTGACACGCGGATACGGCATCATGAACCACGCGTTTGACAGCTATGGCCCATATGCTGGCGGTCAAGTTGGCGGACGTCACCAAGGCGTTCTCGTATCGACAGAAACAGGAAATTCAACACTGTACGGCATTATGTCCGTTGAAGATCGCGGTACGTTGTTCGTAAACCCAGGTACTGAAATTTATGAAGGTATGATCGTTGGTGAGCACAACCGCGACAACGATATCGTCGTAAATATTTGTAAAGAGAAGGCGTTGACGAACGTTCGCTCCGCAACCAAAGACGATACTGTAAAGATGAAAACTCCTGTTCTATTCTCTTTGGAACAAGCTTTAGAGTATTTGAATGATGATGAATATTGCGAGATTACACCGTCTTCTGTACGGTTGCGCAAAAAAATACTGAACAAAAGCGAGCGTGAACGCGCAGAAAAGACGCGCAAAGTATCCGAATCCCATGTATAATGGGATTTGGACAACTTTGGCAAAGGAGTGAGCGTTTACGATGCAGGAATGGTTGGCTTCCCATCCCTTTGTAAGTTATGCGCTTATTTATCTGTTAATCGTGTATGTGTTCAATAAAGTCTTCCGTGTGCAGAAACTCCCGATATTGAAGGAGGTACTGATCTATTTGCTGATGGGATTGGGCGCGTTTGTTCTGCTCATCTTTCAAATAGACAAGCTGCCAATCATTCAATGTTTGTTTGTCGCGGTCGCTTTAATGTTCATGGTACGCATTCGCTATTTTATGGAAGCTCGCCGCAAGAAGGCGACAGATTCAAAGAACTAATGGATTGTGCGTCATCGTTATCACCATCACCGACACGCAAAGGGGAGAGAAGGCCGGATGATGAAGCTGCAAGTTGCACTATTCAATTGGCTGCAAATTCATATTGTGTCTGAGCAGCGCCCGGATGATGGGGCAGCGAAGGAGACGGTACAATTTTTTGAGACAATCTTGAAGGAGGATCATCAACTGACCTCCTTCGAGGCTTGCTTGGATGGATCGGATGAGCGATATGTCATTACGTATTGGCGGGAAGAAGAAATGAGCACAGAAGTATTCGACCGCGAAGATGCAGAGCGATTATGGCAGGACATCGAAGCGAATCCGAAATACAATGAGTAAGTGAGGTAAGATATGAATTCATCGACACCATTGCCACCTAGAACGAAGCAGAAACGGCGGAAGTCGCCTGAGAGGAAGCCCTCCGAAGGGAAGTCTTCCACGAAGAAGCGAGGGATGCCGAAATGGTTGAAGGTGACCCTTATCACCGCGCTTATCGCAGCTGTTGTCGTTATATTCATTGTCGGATATTTTGCTTGGTATGCGAACAACAAGTTGAACGATATTTCTACAGTTGCTAAACAGGGCGGCGGCAGTTCAACGGTGCAAGATACGCTTTCACCGAACAAGGAGCCTTTTTCCTTCATCTTGCTCGGTATCGACTATCGGCCAGAGCTGCCTGGACGTCGTACTGATGTTGTCATGGTCGGCGCAATGCATCCGGAAACACAGGAAGCGGTGCTTGTTTCTTTGCCGCGTGATACGTATTTCGAACTGCCCGGCTATCATCCGGATAAGCTAAATCATTATTATCCGAAGTTCTTCACACTTAAGGAGCAAGGCAAGTTGGACAGCGCTACTCCAGAAGATGAGATGAAACTGATGCTTGGCAAGTATATGGGCATGCCGATCGACTATGCCGCAGTGATTAACTTCCAAGGCTTCTCTGATGTCGTGGATGCAGTCGGCGGCGTCAACGTGAACGTGGATCAGAATATGTGCTATAACGATAATGCGGATGGAACTCATATCAAACTGAAGACAGGCCAGCAAACGCTCGATGGCAAGAACGCCCTTGACTTCGTTCGCTACCGCAAATCGAACTGCCGTCCGATGACGAAGGGCACGACAGATATGGACCGCAACGTCCGCCAGAATGCAGTGCTGAAGGAAATCGTCGGCAACATGCAATCGCTTGGCGGTCTAACAAAGGTAACAGGCGTTATTGATGCGATGGCTGATAACTTTAAAATTGATATGACACCGGACCAAATTCGCAGTTCCATTTCTACGTACTTGGGAATTAATCGCGATAACATCCACTACATCTCTGTAGATGGGAATTGGGTTAGCCCGTACATCTATCCGGACACGGTGAAGTTGGAAGAGGGCAAGCAGGCGATTAAGGATGTACTTGCCGGCAAATCATTGAAATCAACCTTATCCGGAGAAGGCGGAGCGGACTCGCAGCATGCGAATACAACCCAACCTGGCTCCTAATGGATAAGGGTATGCAATTTTTGAAGCATCATTAATATAATAGAGTAAAGCTGCAATTATGATGTGGAGGAGGTCTGAGTGATGTCCGAAGCTTTGATGATGGGTAATCCCTTATTGCAACATAAGATGTCCCAAGGGTCTCATCTGTTATCCGATCAAACAGGCATCGGGACGGACTATATTGCCCATCTGCAGCTGTTATGCTGGATCATGAATATGACGATGTCTTCATGCGAAAAGCCTAGTGGAACCCCACTAGGCTTTTCGTGCGTCAATATGCTTGTCCGGTCTTCACGCGGCCGTGCGGCAATCATGCAGCTACATCTGTTTTTTCAGTTTAGGCTGGTCTGTATTGCGGGATGGATCAATATGTTGGACGTCGCTTGGCATCTGCGGCACGATGCGGCCCATAATATCTGCAAGTTCTTCTGTAAAGCCAGAAATAGGGTGGCCTTGCCGAATATCAACCGCCATCTCATGAAGACGCTGATTCAAATCGATATCTGCGGTAACAAGTGCATGGGCGCCATATTTGTCTTTGCTGAGAACCTCTGCAACGGAATATTTGACAGTTCCGACTCGAGAGCGTTCTAGGCTCGCATCGACGTCAATCCCGACAATTGCGGTATTGCCGAATACGACACAGTTAACGTTGCGAACCCCCGGCACCTTCCTAGCCAGCGCAGTTAAGTGTTCGCGAACGGCTTCCCGATCGTGAATGACCGGTTTTCCATTATTCGTCGATCTCGCCTTAACTTGATTGGAGGAGTTATTCGTAGCAGCGTGCTTATTCGCGTTGCCGCATCCGGCGATGAGTCCGATGACAAGCATGGCAATTAGCAACATACGCATGAATTCATCGTTCCTTTCTTTGTTCGTTGGTCAAATAAGTAGTGCGGCATGTGTACTGACTATAGTGTGAGCGGTGCCTGCATTTTTTATGTAACACCGAGCGCGGCTGTCCGCTGGTGTTGCAAGTACGGGCATGCGAACTGAAAGGGAGATCGTATGAGTAAAATTTTTGTACTGGATACGAATGTGTTGCTGCATGATCCGAACGCATTATTTGCATTTGGCGACAATGAAGTGATTATCCCGGCAGTTGTACTGGAAGAGATTGATTCGAAGAAACGAAATGCAGATGAAATCGGGCGCAATGCCCGTACTGTTTCCCGCTTGCTAGACGGGCTTCGCGATGTAGGCCATCTTCATTCGGGGGTTAAACTGCACAACGGTGGAACGTTGAAGGTGGAGTTGAATCATCGCAGCTTTGTCAAAGTACAGGAGATGTTCGGGGAAGTATCGAATGACAATCGGATCTTGGCCGTGGCATTGAATTATCATTTAGAGCAGGAGGAACGGCAACCCGAGCCAGCAACTGTCATTCTAGTAAGCAAGGACGTGCTTGTGCGAATCAAGGCAGATGTATTGGGATTGCATACAGAGGACTATATGTCAGATCGTACCGTACAATCTGGCGATGAGTTGTATAATGGCTGCGTCACCTTATTCGTTCATCCTGGGGTGATCGATGAATTTTATTCCTTCCGGCATCTCCCCATCCGCAGCTTAAATGTCAATATGTCATTTCACCCGCATGAATTCGTCATCTTGAAAGATAACATGGGGACGAGTAAGTCTGCTTTGCTCAAGGTGAGCGCAGATGCCAAGAAGCTTGAGCCGCTATTTCTCAGTAATGATCCCGTGTGGGGCATTACTGCACGGAACGCTCAGCAGCGTATGGCGCTTGAGCTGCTGCTCAATGACGATATTCCCCTTGTTACTATGGCAGGGAAGGCAGGTACAGGCAAGACGTTGTTGGCGCTTGCAGCTGGCCTCATGAAGGTGGAAGATGAGCGCAAGTATAAGAAGCTTCTCATTGCAAGGCCAGTAGTGCCAATGGGGAAGGATATCGGGTACTTGCCAGGGGAGAAGGAAGAGAAGCTTCGGCCTTGGATGCAGCCGATTTATGATAATTTGGAATTTCTGTTCGATACGAAAAAAGCTGGGGACATTGAGAAAATATTGCTGGGTATGGGCAATATCCAAGTTGAGGCGCTCACTTATATTCGTGGCCGTTCCATACCAGGACAGTTCATCATCATTGATGAGGCTCAGAATTTATCCAAACATGAAGTGAAGACAATCGTATCCCGAGTCGGGGAAGGAAGTAAAATTGTCCTCATGGGAGATCCAGCGCAGATTGATCATCCTTATCTGGATTCAGCAAGCAACGGTCTCACCTATCTGGTGGAACGGTTTAAGACAGAAAGTGTAAGCGGCCATGTCACCCTTGAGAAGGGAGAACGCTCCCGACTCGCTCAGCTTGCAGCTGATCTCCTATAGAGTCATTAGTGAGCGACAGCCCTCAGAGCCTCTGGATAGTCCCAGGGGCTTATTTTTTGCTCTAAT
This sequence comes from Paenibacillus sp. NAIST15-1, assembly GCF_001894745.1. Taxonomy (GTDB): domain Bacteria; phylum Bacillota; class Bacilli; order Paenibacillales; family Paenibacillaceae; genus Paenibacillus_B; species Paenibacillus_B suaedae. The sequence goes on along the minus strand of NZ_BBYF01000003.1, from coordinate 619,912 downwards.
GACGCATTCAGATAGGGACAGCTAGTGCGTTCGGTGCTACAATAAGGATGTGGAAAAGTCAAAAATGGTAACGTGGGAGGAGAATGAGTGCCGAACTTAAAAAAGCTGCTAGTTGCGGTTATTATGATTTTCGTTTCGTTACTCTTGCTGTCCCAATTTCATATAGATGATCAATTATTCGTACCATCACAGCCCTCAACGAATGAGGTAGCCAATCGCCCGCCTAAGGCGAAGAAGAGTCCAGAAACGTGGAAGCAGCTAAGAGTGCAGGTGAACCTGTCACCTATATCATTTATCCAACTCAATCAAGCCAATCAGACTTTTATTGACGAAACGGGCATCTATGTAGAGCTTGTCAATACGACAGATAAATTGACTGATGCTGATTGGTTCAATCAGCTGGTTCAGGAATATAGTGCGGACATTATGCTGTCAGACAGTGTTTCCGTAATGGGCTTTGCCAAAAAGGGGTGGCTGCTGCCGATTGAGCAGTCATCGAATGCTGGTTTCTCCTCTCCGGCATGGCTAATGAATCAACTGAAGTGGAATGGGTATACGTGGGGAGTACCTGCTCAGATTGATCCTTATGTGCTGGTATGGAACAAGGAATTAATGGCCGGCAGAACCAAAGAATCCTTGCCTTCTAATTGGGAGGAGTGGAAGAGGATCCTTGACCCTAGCAGTCAGGAGGGGGCTTCTGCTCTGCTTGAGCGTGGTACAGCTGCTGTAGAATTGCGTGCTATGCCTCAAGCCTGGTTTGCCTGGCATGATGGAGATAAGGAAGCCTTCTTATCGTTAATTCGGCGGTTGGGCTTGCTATGGCCGGAAGTGAATCAAGCGCCATTGATGCGTGCCGATTGGTATGCGAAGGGAGTTGCCGACAATGCGCAAGGATCCGGTCTTAAGTGGAACCAACAGTTAGCCCAGCTGGAGTCTTATCGAGCTCATTTTATACCTTGGGGAGAGAAAGCGAGCAAATCAGATACGTGGGATTTGCTGCGTGCCGGTCGAGTAGCCTTTGGGATCGTTCCCTATTCGGAAGCAGTGGCCGAGGTTAGTGAACCGCTAGCGATTGAAGCGCCAGCCGATGTACATCTTCCTGCTGGGCAGTGGGCAACGAGCAGAAGCTATATGATTGCTTCCAGTTCACAGCATGAAGCGGAGGCAAGGCAATGGATTGATTATATGACGAGTCTTGCGGTTCAGCGAGAATGGTACGATACATTGTCTGTGCTGCCTGCTCACGAACAAGCATACATAGATCGCTGGAGAGATATCCGTCGCTGGCTGCCAGATATGTTCCTGCCTCAAGCCAATCAAGGAGCGGCGTTATTTCATGCAATGGAACCGATTTATGGATGGATTGGGACAGCTGAGCTTTGGCTGAAGGGGGCTGCAACAACAGAGCAGCTCCAGAAAGAATGGAATCATTCAAGCACGATCAGCAGATAGCGGGATTGAGTATCCATCCATGGTACAATGCACTGGATACGGCCATCTGCTGATTCTCTTAACGAGGAGAAGCCCTAGCCTTACCGCCTTACCAGCTGAGCGCCAGCTTGACGGTAAGGCTTTTGTCTTCAATTGTCACTTCTTTGGCTTCAATAAAAGATACGAGCTGCTTCGGGTAGAATCCAAGATCGAATTTTTGCTCCAACTCTGTACGCGTCGACTCGGGCAGTTCAAGCCCATTGAACAACATTCGATCAACATGGAACAAGATTCGATTCTCAGGTTCCGATTCTATCGTATAATGTCCTTCGATACGTACGCTCATGCCAGAGCGCGAGCCTTCAGCGGCGATCATGCCTTCCTTGAATTGGAATGCAAAGGTTTCGAACATGGGATCCTGCTCACGGAGAAACTGATTGAGTTGTTCTTCCTTGACTGTGATCGTATAATTAGTACCCTCGATGCTAAGGCTTCCACTATTTTTGACAAAATCGGGGAGCTTGTTCATCGCATTCGCCAATGCTCGGAAATAATGACGAACTTCATAAAGTCCAACGTTCTGCCAGTAAGTTGTAAACTCTTGTATAAGTGCATTCATCGCTTTAGGATCATTGCTGGCCGATATGTCAGCGTCCAGCTTCTGCTGCAGCCGCTTGAGCCGATCGCGCTGATCAATCAGCTGAGTGCGTACCGTTGAAAGCTCCCTTTCCAGACGCATATGCTGATCTCTTGTCTGACGCAAGGCTTGCGTTTGTTCCTTATAGTCATTCATAATGTCCTGATCAGACTGGAAGAGGATCTGGAAATATTCGAATAACTGAAACATATCTTGCAGCTGATCCGCAGAAAGAACAGCCTGGAGCATCATGTCTCGTTCTCCAATATAATAAGCGCGAAGCACACGACCGGCTTGTTCTCGCTTCTGTTCCAAGGCGGCTTCGCGGGTCTGAAGCTCAGCTTCCGTTCGTGAACGTTCTTTGGCTGTCGATGCTTCCTGAACGGAGATACGATCGATCTCCTTATCCAGTTCTGTGATAGAGAGACTCTGTTGAAGCAGCTGCAGCTCTTCAGCGGTAGGCTGAATGCTCCATTGTACAGGTGAAGCTGGCTCCGCACCTGTCGCACACGGAACGATCGCGATGAGCTGCATCGATAGTAGAAGTCCGATAAGCGAGCGCCATGCGCGTGTCGTTGTGGTCATGAGGCGACCTCCTTAAATAGTTGCACAACATTATCGTATGTTCAGATCGGGTTGGACATGACCTGAACCCGTGGTTGTGTACATAGAGTTGTATACATGGATGATACTTGCATGACTTAGCAAGATACTTCTATTGAACCTGCATAGATAGAAAGGAAGGACTGTATGTCTCATTATCAGCCGAATCCCGTCCTCATTCAATACTTAATTAACCAAATTGAACAATCCGATAGCAGCTGCATCCCTTTCTCGCAGTTTATGGGCACCTGTCTGTATCACGCAACAGACGGATACTATATGTCAGAACGACCGAAGATCGGGCGTAACGGCGATTTCTATACAAGCTCGAATATCGGCTCAATCATGGCTGAGATGCTTGCTGTCTATGTAGAACGACGCACAAGGGAGCGTGGCTGGGATGCTGATTCCATCACGCTGGTAGAATGGGGAGCTGGTACAGGACGACTCGCACTGCAGATGAGCCAGCGGCTTAAGTATGATCGCTTCGAAGGCTATAAGCATGTCATTGTGGAAAGAAGCCCTCATCATCAGAGACTAGTATCCGAATTGCTCGGAGGAGAGCGGGTTCCAATTACTTGGTGGGATGAACAGGTGTTTGAACAAGAGGCTCCTACACGGCGCCTGTTCGTTGTAGCCAATGAACTGCTTGATGCATTCCCAGTCGAGCGCATCCGGCATCATGATGGCCGGTATGAACAGTGCTATGTGAAGTGGGATGAGGAGAAGGAGCAATTCATGCCGCTATGGCTGCCCGCAACGGAAGATATTCTCCTATGGCTAGAGGAGCATGAAATTCAACTTGTGGATCAGCAAATTTTCGATGCGGGGATTGCGATGACGGCTTGGATGACCTCAATTTTAAGTCAGGTGGGGGAAGCAGAGTTCATATTTATTGATTATGGGGATGGAACGAATGAGCTGACAGCAGCACATCGGATGGAGGGGACACTGATGTGTTACCATCGTCATCAGGCTCATGACAACCCTTGGATTCATATTGGCGAGCAAGATATCACGTCGATGGTGGATTTCGATATTTGCCAGCGTGTTGCGAAGCAAGTGAATGCTGCGATCATCGGTTATATGACACAAAAGTCATTTTTACTCGAACAGGGGTTGCTAAATGAATTGCAGCAGCATACCAACCCAGATCCGTTCAGTGCGGAAGCGCGTCGCAATCGTGCCATTCGACAATTGCTGCTGAGTGATCAGATGAGTGAACGGTTTCATGTACTCCTGCTGTCTTGCGGTTCGGAACCGGAAATTGGGATATTATAAGATTCAACACAAAAGAAGCGCCAAGAGATCGCCGATCTCTTGGCGCTTCTTTCTGTATCTATTCATTCTTTCATTCATTATCCGTCCGCAACAAGTCAACAGACAGTGATGCTGCTTAGTAAGGGTTTTTCATAACGAAGACGCTCCAGTACGAAAAGCCGCTGAAGCATACGACCATGTACGCCCAAAACAGCATTGTATATGTACGTTCGGACAATTTCAAGTAACCCAGCAATACAAAAAAAGCAGTCTGCATGAAGAACAGGAGCGCCATCTCAATCATGTCTCCTGCGAACGCCATCAGACCGATTACTAATGTCCAGAAGCCGAGTACGCGATACATCCGTGCCACGATTCATCCCCCTCTCGTTACGTTCAACCCAACATTTACTATTGACATTATAGCGTTCTAGCCATCTGGTGTAAACTGCCAATCTTGATGGATTAACGAACTTTTTCGGAATCTCCCCTTCATTGTGATCTATTGTATGGACAGGCATACGTATGATTCATAGAAAAAATGGATATACATTTTAGTATCCGATAGATTCTATGAACTCTACCATGGGCATAGAGATGGAATAAGCGGTTGATTACCGACTGATCATCCTTCGTCACTTGCTTCAATGCATATGGCGTGGGTGCTGTATACAACCGAATTGAATGAGTGTCGTTAGGAGGGTATCGCATGACAGCAATTAGACAAGATGCGTGGACAGCGGACGATGATTTGATTTTGGCAGAAGTGACGTTAAGACATATTCGAGAAGGAAGTACTCAGCTAGCTGCTTTTGAAGAAGTAGGGGAAAAGATTGGCCGCACCTCTGCGGCTTGCGGATTCCGCTGGAATAGCTGTGTCCGTAAAAAATATGAAGCTGCCATTCAGCTTGCAAAAGCACAGCGTCAAAAGCGAAACTATATGAAAAAGCAGCCTATTGGTGCACAGGTGGCCTCTATTGCATTGGCGGACAGTGAAGAAGTCGGCCTTAAGCCAGAGCTCATTACCGAAGAATCACTTTCCATGGATATGGTGATCCGCTTCTTGCGTCAATGGCGCAACAGTTATCAAGAGCTGTCGCGTCAATTGAAGCATACGGAGAAAGAACTGCATGAGAAGGAAGAGCAGTATCATCGTCTGCGTGAAGAGAATGAGTATCTCTCCAAACAGGTGAATGCCGTTCAAACGGATTACCGTACGGTAAATGATGATTATAAGGCGCTCATTCAAATTATGGATCGTGCTCGCAGATTAGCGATTTTAAGTGAAGAAGAGGACGACTCCAAAACTCGCTTTCGGATGGACGCCAATGGCAACCTAGAGCGAATTGAATAGTTCCATCCGCTTACAGAAAGCGTGAAGGGAGAGCATTGCTCACTCTTTGCGCTTTTTTGTGTTTTTGCATTCGGTTTGATATAACAAATAGGATACTTGTACACAAGGGAAGGTGCCTGATATGGTTATCGATATTATTGGCGGGGGGTCATTGGGGCTGCTTCATGCAGCGATGCTGATGAGAACACGTAATTCAATAGATAGCAGCAATACGAAGGTGAGGATGTGGACACGAACTCCGGAGCAGGCGGAGCTAATTCGTAGTCAAGGGATTCATCTCGAGGATCTGGATGGGAGGCAGGCCCATATCTATCCAGTACATGCCTATCCGTTGACAGAAGCAGGAAAAGTACTTGAACGGACAGGTATGAGAGCGAGCAGCATATGGTTGTTCGTGAAGCAGACACATATTGATTCTGAGCTTCTTAGTCAGTTAGAGAAGTTTCCTAGAGAGCAGACAGCTTCATTGGTGTGCTATCAGAATGGGGTTGGTCATATGGAAGCACTTAGTGCGATATGGCCGCACGAGCAATTAATATGGGCGGTTACAACGGAAGCGGCTAAGCGAGTAAATTGCAATGAGGTTGTACATACGGGGCACGGGCATACGTCAATTGGCATCTGGGAGCCTGCTGGAAGCCGAACAGAACAAAAGGAATTAGTCAATTCTTTATGTTTGTCAACAAAGAAGTTGCTAGAAAATGCAGGATTTCAAACGTTTTTGTCGAACAACATCGAAGGTATGGTTTATCAGAAATTGCTTGTCAATGTCATTATTAATCCATTAACGGCTGTGCTGCGCATCAAGAACGGTCAACTGCTGCTGCAAGAGGACAGGCTGTCTTTAATGAAGGAGTTGTTCGGCGAGGCTGCTGCGGTATACCGAGCGGCTCATATTTCTATCGATGAAGAGAAGGATTGGGAGCGGGTTGTTCAGGTGTGCCGGATGACTTCGTCCAATTCGTCGTCCATGCTTCAAGATGTAGAAGCGGGAAGAAGGACAGAAATAGAGGCAATAACGGGGGCACTTATCCGAATGGCTGATCGATATGAGGTTGCAGTACCGCTTCATCGTATGATGTACCGTCTTATTCTAGCAAGTTGCGAATAACATTTCCCGTGCTGATCCCTTGTTGAGAGGAGTGAGTCTACCCGAATATGTTTCAACTGATGTTTGACGGATTCGTTCTGCTTTCTTTACTGCCCTTCTTTCCATTTCTTATTACTTGGCTAATTGGTAGGGGGCTGCTTAAACCGAAGAAGAGGGCAATTAAGCTGGCAATGGATATAACGACGGTGTTTCTCATTGCCTCGGTAGGTGGTTTATATAATACGTTGTTTGACTCTAAGGCAGGATTTTATTGGATACTGTTCTTTCTGTTAATCGCGGCAGGGTTAATCGGTGGGTTGCAACAGCAGAAGTATGGCAGGTGGGATCCGAGAAAATTGATTCGTGTCATTTGGCGAATAACTTTCTTCTTGCTTGGCGTACTGTACGTTTTCTTGCTATTGATTGGAATAATTATTTATTCGGCAAGCATGTAGGATAAGCTATACTCATAAAGGTAGATTATTGATAGGACTCATGCGCCAATATCAATGGATGATGGCAGCTAGTTGTTGAATTGTGCATGAAGGAATGGAATACATAATCTTTGTTTTGACGGTCAGAAGCCGCATTGTGTACAATCGAGACGAGGCAAAAAGGGAGGCGGCTATCTTTGAAATGGCCAATATTATCTATTCCGGTTCAGCAACCGCTGACCGTACAGTACATGGAACGCGAACCATCTGTTGTCGAGACGTTCTACGAATATCATCCGGACTTGGATTGGGAGAAGAGAGCGGATTGGGTGGAGCGTTCGGGACAGCTAAGAGTGAATCGCACACGCTTGGCCGATGTGCTTACCCGCTATAATGAGCGGTTCAATAACAGCCAAGCTGTACGAGATTCCATAGAACGACTGAAGGATGAGCGGTCGTTAGTCGTTGTAGGGGGACAGCAGGGCGGCTTGTTTACGGGTCCGCTGCTTGTTCTGTATAAAGCAATTTCCATTATTCGAATGGCGCAAGAAGCAGAAATCAAATTAGCAAGACCAGTGGTTCCTGTCTTCTGGATTGCTGGAGAGGATCATGATTTTGATGAGGTTGATCATACGTATGTGGTAACCTCCGATCCTGCTGTACAGCGTATACGAATGGAGAAGCCAGGTGATCGACGTGCCCCTGTGAGCCATGTGAAGCTGGATGCTGCTGCATGGGAATCTGTTCTTACAGAGCTAGAGAGTTCCTTGCCCAAGACGGAGTTTACACCTGGGCTGCTCGAGCACCTGCGCGAATCAGTGGCTACTTGTGCCACGCTGTCAGATTCCTTCGCAGCGACTATGGGCCGACTATTTGGTGAATATGGACTCGTGCTCATCGATTCGGCAGATGACGGACTGCGCGAGCTTGAAGCGCCTATGTTCGAGGCAATCCTCCAGCACAATGACCGACTGGAGAAGGCTTACGACACCAGTGAGCAGCAGCTTGCTTCTTATGGCTATAGCCCTCAGGCGATACGTTCCGAACACAGCGCGAATGTGTTCCTCGTGCGTGACGGGGAGCGACACTTGCTGCATAAGGAGAACGGGCAATTCGTCAATCATCGCCAAGGAATATCGTGCACGATGGAGCAGATGTTGGACATCGCACGGAATTCACCGCAGGAGCTGAGCAATAATGTATTGACGAGACCGCTTATGCAGGACTATTTATTCCCAGTACTGGCTACCGTGCTTGGACCAGGAGAAATTGCTTACTGGGCGCAGACGAAGCAGGCATTCAGAGAGCTGGGCATGAGAATGCCAATCATATGGCCACGCATGGGATTTACTTGTATTGAGGGGACACTAAATAAGCTTCTGGATAAGTATGAGTTGTCGGTTGAAGATGTTGTGTATCATTACGAAGCAAGAAGAGCTTCGTGGCTGCAAGCGCAGGATGCACTTCACTTGGATGAACGCTTCGAGACGCTGCGTGCAGAAGTGGATACCAGATATACGGAGCTGCTGGAGGATCTTGTCGCATCGCTTCCTGCACTTGGGAAACTTGGTGCTACGAATCATAATAAAGTACTTGAACAGATTGATTTCCTTCATCACCGTGCTAAGGACGCGATGGCGAAGCAGCATGAATCAGGTTTGCGGCAGTGGGAACGGCTGCATGTCTCCCTTCATCCGCTTGGCAAACCACAGGAACGTGTATTGAATATGCTAGGGTATGCCTGCCGTTACGGTGAGAATTGGTTTGCGATGTTGATGGAGGCTCCTGTCGTATGGAGAGGGGAACATCGCATCGCCCTGTTGTCATAAGCTATGTTAAGAGCATGAGCTGGAAAGCCCCGATTTCCTGAAATCAAGACGGATCATGAAATGGCTTCTTAATCCAAAATGGGAGAGGATGAACTGTCCATGAGTAATACACCAACTCGTAATACAAATGCGGCAAACAAGAGCATCATCCGAGATATTGCATTGGCACCAGAAGGTCATTTGAAAATTGAATGGGTTCAAGCGCATATGCCTGTGCTTAACCGCATTCGGGAACAATTTGAGGCGGAGCAGCCGTTCAAAGGACTCAAAGTAGCAATATCGCTTCATTTGGAGGCGAAGACCGCATATTTGGCGAAGGTCGTTCAAGCTGGCGGCGCAGATGTAACGATAACAGGAAGCAACCCGTTGTCGACGCAGGATGATGTATGCGCTGCGCTAGTTGAAGACGGCATTACTGTATACGCCAAGTACAACCCAGATCCGGAAGAATATAAGCAGTTGCTTATTCACACATTGGAGACGAAGCCTGATTTGATTATCGACGATGGCGGAGATTTGGTCTCGATTCTGCATGCTGAGCGCCCTGACTTGCGTAATCAAGTGAGAGGCGGCGCGGAAGAAACGACTACAGGCATTCTCCGCTTGAAGGCGATGGAGAAGGATGGCACGCTTCAATTCCCGATGGTTGCCGTTAATGATGCGTATTGCAAGTATTTGTTCGACAACCGTTATGGTACTGGTCAGTCGGTATGGGATGGCATTAATCGTACAACGAATCTGGTTGTAGCCGGCAAGACGGTGGTCGTGGTCGGGTACGGATGGTGCGGCAAGGGTGTTGCCATGCGTGCCAAAGGTCTCGGCGCGAATGTCGTTGTTACCGAGGTGGACGCGATCAAAGGCGTAGAAGCCTACATGGATGGATTTACAGTGCTGCCGATGATCGAAGCCGCTCGTGTAGGAGATATCTTTGTGACCGTCACAGGCAACCGTGATTGCATCCGTGGTGAGCATTATGACGTGATGAAGGACGGTGCCATCTTGTCCAATGCTGGACATTTCGATGTTGAAGTGAATAAGCCTGAGCTTGAGGCTCGTTCCACATCTGTACGTACGGTACGCAAGAACATTGAAGAATACAAGCTGCAAGATGGCCGCAGTATCTACTTGCTGGCTGAAGGCCGTCTAGTCAATCTGGCTGCAGGGGATGGCCATCCAGCTGAAATTATGGATATGACATTTGCGCTTCAAGCAATGTCCTTGAAATATGTAAATGATCAATATCAATCCATTGGGAAAAAAGTTGTCAATGTGCCGTATGAGCTTGACGAGCAAGTTGCACGCTACAAGCTGGAGTCGCTCGGAATCTCCGTAGACACGCTTAGCAGCGAGCAAAAGTCTTACTTGGAGAGCTGGCAAGAGCACTGATGGAATGAAGCGATGAAGCCTGTATCAGACAAGAAGGAAGAACCGCCATTAGCGATATGCTAGTGGCGGTTTTATTTTGGGTATGAAGCTTACCTATGCAACATATTTCTTGGCAATTCGTCTATTGATTGAGTATGGAGAACAAAGCCATTACATCCAAGATATCCATGCCAAGATGATAGAGGGGGCATACGGGATGAAAAAGAGAAATTGGGGATGGCAAACAGTCGTGCTGGCGTCGCTTCTGCTGTTGCTGCTTCTTGGTGGCTGTAGTTCGGCATCAGACAGCCAAGGGTTAAAAATGGCGGGGAATACAGCGCCAGAAGCGGCTCAGATGGAAGCGACTAGTAATGATGCTGCTGTAAGCAGAGAGGAACCATTACAGGTGGGTGCGGGGCAGCAAGTGCAGGTAAAGACCGATCGCAAGCTCATTTATGAAGCGCAGCTTCGCATGGAAGTTGCCGACTACGGGGCTGTGAAAGAGAAGCTGAATCGATTCATTGCGCAATCACAAGGCTATGTGCTGCAATTTTCGGAGACGGACAGCGAGCGAGGCGGATCCTATGTCATTAAAATTCCTGCTGTTGGATTTCAATCGTTCATTGATGAGCTAGGCAAGTGGGAGTCGATCTCCTATACTCGTCAATATTCGGCTAATGATGTGACCGAGGAGTATGTTGATTTACAGGCGCGGCTTAAGGCGCGCCGCACAGTAGAGTCAAGACTGCTGTCCTTCATGGAGAAGGCCACGAAATCGGAAGATTTATTAAACTTCTCGAATGAACTGGGGAATGTACAATCGGAAATTGAACAAATTGTGGGGAAAATGAGATATTATGATAACAATGTAGCGATGTCCACGATTACATTGGATATGGTTCAACGGCTTAAAGCGAAGCGTGGTCAAGCGCTTGAGGATGCATTTGGAACTCAAGTTGCGGATACCCTTGTAGGCAGTTGGGACGCTCTTGTAAAATGTGTGAAGTCTATTGTTCTCGTGCTTGTTGCGCTGCTTCCTTTTCTTTGTGCGCTGCTCATTATCGGAACTCCGATCTGGCTTATCACCAGAAAGAAGAGAGGAAGGAATGGAAACTTGAGCGGGAATACCGGGGAGAATGTGTTGGGATCAATAACACCAGCAGATGCTGAGGCGGCAGAGGCAGCATTAGAAGACGCAAGTAAAGACAAGGCTGCGGATTCTTCTGAAGTGCAGAGTGACACAGGCAACTCGGCTGTAGACAATGGCGAAGATAGAAGGTAAGAGCATGATTAGGCATGCTGATGTCCTGTCTTTGTATGTGTTAATGGAAACATATCCAAAATTTATATAGGCCTATTTCGCAATAAAATCCTGCTTTCTAGCAGGATTTTTTTCTTTTATGGCGAAGTATACATTCGTTGTGGAGGAAAGTGGGGCACTGTGGTGGATTTAGGGGGAGGAGTGGTGGCTGATGTTCATGGGCGAGTATCAACATAGCATCGATGACAAAGGCCGTCTCATCATACCTGCTAAGCTGCGTGACTCTTTAGGAACCACATTTATACTGACTCGAGGGTTGGATCAGTGTCTCTTCGTCTACCCTATGAATGAATGGGAAGCACTTGAGCAGAAGTTAAAGGCACTTCCCTTAATGAAGGCTGATGCTAGAGCCTTTACCCGTTTCTTCTTTTCTGGGGCAAGTGAATGTGAATGGGACAAGCAAGGTAGGGTTACAATCCCTTCCCATTTGCGCGGCTATGCACATTTGGAAAAAGAATGCATGGTTATCGGTGTCCAGAATCGGGTAGAGATTTGGAGCAAGGATGCTTGGGAACAATATGTAGAGCAGTCGGAATCCGCATTTAACGAAATTGCGGAGACGTTGGTTGATTTTAATTTTTAGGTGAACATCAGGACTATCATAACGCATCGCAGCTAGATGGGAACCGAAATTGGGAGGTATTGCGTTGTTTCATCATATTACCGTGTTGAAAGAAGAATCGGTAGAAGGCTTGCGAATACGTCCTGACGGCATATATGTCGACTGTACGCTAGGAGGAGCTGGACACAGCGAGCGAATTGTTTCTCAGCTGTCATCTGCCGGAAGACTAATTGCGCTGGATCAGGACGATTGGGCGTTGGATAATGCGAAGGTTCGTCTTGCGTCTTATTTGGATCGGGTAACGCTTGTCAAAACCAACTTCCGCCATTTGGAGGAAGCATTGATTCAAGCAGGTGTGCCGCAGGTTGATGGAGTTCCACAAGTGGATGGGATCCTATTCGATCTTGGCGTATCATCGCCTCAGCTTGATGAAGGAGAGCGCGGATTCAGCTATAACCATGACGCGCCGCTGGATATGCGTATGGATCAGAATGGCGAATTGACAGCTTACGATATTGTCAATGGCTGGTCAGAAGCCGATATCGCGAAAATTTTGTATCAATACGGGGAAGAGAAATTCTCGAAGCGTATTGCCAGAGAGATTGGCGCAGCTCGCGCTAAGCAGCCCATTCAGACGACCGGAGAACTCGCAGAGCTGGTCAAGGCAGGTATTCCTGCTGCTGCAAGACGAACAGGCGGACATCCTGCGAAGCGAAGCTTCCAGGCGCTCCGAATTGCTGTTAATGACGAGCTTGGCGCTTTTGAAGATGCCTTGCATCAAGCGGTACGCTGCTTGAAGCCGGAAGGGAGAGTGGCCGTGATTACGTTCCACTCGCTGGAGGATCGGATCTGTAAGCATATTATGAATGAGTATGTAGGAAAATGCACATGCCCACCGGGGTTGCCAATGTGTGCATGTGGCCACAAAAGTGTATTGTCGTTAGTGAATCGCAAACCAATTGCCCCGAATGATAACGAGTTGGCAGACAACCCGCGGTCGCGTTCGGCTAAGTTGCGTGTTGCTCAAAAATTGGGATGAGGGGGAGCAGATAAATGGCCTATGTGCGCGGCAACCTGGCGATGCGTCCAGAGAAACAGACACAGCAGAAGCCTCGATATCGTCAAACGAAGAAGAAGGTAACCCGGAAATCTACTCTACCTACTCGAGAGAAGCTGCTTTATTTGGGCACAATCGGTTTCTGCGCGGGCGTAGCTTTGTTCATCATTAGTGGGTATGCCAATATTTACAACATGAACCTGAAGGTTCAAGAAACGAAGCGGGCAACGGTTGCACTGACGAATGAAGTGTCGGAGCTAACGGTGGAGAAGGAGAAGCTGTCCGATTGGAATCGGATTGAACGCGAAGCAAGAAAGAATGGTTTGCGCTTCCCTGAGACATTATCTGAAATTGAAGTATACAAACAACAAGTAGGAAACGATTAAACGAGGGATGAAGATGGTCAAACGAATTAAGTTGCGCACGTTGACGATCGGGGGCTTATTCACCCTCTTTTTTATTGTCATTATTGGGAGACTGTTTTGGTACCAAGTTATTAATCAGCCATTTTGGATGGCGGAAGCCAAGCAGTCTTGGGCTGTGAAGAAGGAGATTACCCCAGTTCGAGGCACGATATATGACAAGAATGGTGAAGTGCTTGCTATGGATGCACCTGCATACACAGTAGCGGTCGGCCCTAAGATCATTCAGGAACTGCGCACCTCGAAGAAGTTAGTTGAGAAGAATATTGATGTAGAGCGGCTTATCGTAGAAAAACTGAGCGTCATACTGAAGAAACCTGAGAACGAATTGTATGAGCTCGTCCGCAAGAAGAAAGACAAGGATGAGTTCTATGCGCAGGTAGAAGTTCGCAGTGAAGGCTGGAAGGTGAACGATGAGACTGCACAGAAGCTGAGAGACTTCACAGAAGAGTTGAAGAAGACGACAGAATTGAGAGATGTCGGACTCTACCTCTTGCCTGAGGTGAAGCGTTTCTACGCGAAAGAATCATTGGCGTCGCATGTGCTTGGTTATACAGATAAGCAGGGCAATCCGATCGGCGGAATTGAGAAGCTGTATGACGAACAGCTGCGCGGAGCTGCAGGGATGCTCCAATATGAGAAAGATCGGATGGGTAATAAGCTGCCGAAGGCTTCGGAAGTATACAAGCCATCTAAGGATGGAGACAACATATACCTCACTATCGATCGTAATATTCAGCAATATATTCAAGATGCAATGCGTGAGGTGTACAATAAATACTCTCCTCATAGCATGACGGTAATAGCAGCAGATCCGAAGACTGGCGATATATTGGGGCTCGCGAATATGCCAGATTTCAATCCGAATACGTATTGGGATGCTAAGGACATTGCAGCTTTTTACAATCATGCGGTTCAGTCTCGATATGAGCCGGGCTCAACATTCAAAATTGTGACACTGGCCGCGGCTGTGCAGGAAGGCATCTTTGATCCGAATGCGACATTCGTTTCTGGACGCATCTATGCGGGAGGACGGCTCATCCACGACGTTAACCGTGATGGATGGGGGAGAATTACGTACTTCGAAGGTCTTAAGCGATCCAGTAACGTTGCCTTCGTTAAACTTGGATTTGAGCAATTGAAGGAAGAGCGCTTGAAGGCGTACATTGAGAAATTTGGCTTTGGCAAACCGACAGGCATTGAACTTCCCGGAGAGAACAATGGTCTTATCCGATTTGAATATCCGGCAGACGTGGCTGCGGCATCGTACGGACACGGTAAGGTTCAAGTTACGCCAATCCAGCAAATTATGGCAGTGGCAGCTGTAGCCAATGGCGGCAAGCTTATGAAGCCGCATATTGTTGGGAAGGTTCATGATCCCGTTACGGGTGAAGTGACTGAACGCAAGCCGGAGGTAGTTCGTCAAGTAATCGACCCAGGCGTTGCAAAAACGGTAAGTGAATATTTGGAACAGGTTGTGGCGGATCAGCAGATTGGTACAGGTAAAAATGCATACATCGAAGGATATCGCGTTGCCGGCAAGACAGGTACAGCATTGAAGGTCATTAACGGTGAATATGCCACGACTCGTGCGGTAGTATCTTTCGTCGGCTTTGCTCCTGTTGAGGATCCACGTATAGCACTTTTGGTTGTTGTGGATGATCCGCAGGATTATTGGGAAGGTGGCGGCTTTGTAGCGCCGCTCATGTTCAAGAAGATCGTATCGCAGTCGCTGCGTTACATGGGTGTTCCTTCCTCGATCTCCGGCCAAGAAAAGGACAGTGAGAAGAAGACGGGTGCACCAACAACCGTTAAGGCACCTGATATTCAGGGCCTGAAGCCTTACGATGCCAAACAGCGATTAGCTGAGCAAGGCATCGTCTTCGAGACGGTTGGAGCTGGGGAGAAAGTGAAGCGTCAATATCCGGCGCCAGGCGAGCCATTGGCAATCGGCCAACGGATATACCTGCTTACTGATGAGCCTGAAAAGCTGCCTTTGCCGAACTTTAAGGGCAAATCGCTGCGTGATGTCATGGAGATCACCTCTATGCTCGGTTGGGAAGTTCGTGTTGATGGAGAAGGCTACGTCACCCAACAAAAAGAAACCAATGAAAATGGGGCGCGTATCGTTCATATTAAATTGGAGCCGAAACATCCGTAAGGTGTGAGGTAGAGAAGGAAAAAAGTGGTCTTGTGTAGGCTTGCGGATCATCCTCTTGAAGCTTGTTCTATCCGCTGGTTGTCCCGAATAGGTTGTTTATGAACCGATGTCGGACGAGGGAGGGTATATATGAAGGTTACAGGGGTGACGATCCGTAAGAGGTTAATCGTTGGAATGGTGCTCATATCGATTGGATTTATCGCGCTCATTGTCCGCTTGGCGTATGTGCAGCTGTGGGAGGGCAAAGAACTTGCGAATCTGGCAGAAGATTCGTGGCGGAGGGAGATTCCCATTTCCCAGAAGCGCGGTGAGATACTGGATCGCAAAGGCGAAAGAATCGCCTACAATATCAGTTCTCCAACGATATGGGCTATTCCTGTGCAAATTGAAGACCAGAAAGCCACTGCAGCACAAATTGCACCTCTCCTTGGGATGAAAACGGAAGTTGTAGAGCGCATGATTGCGAAAGGGCAGTCTGTGAAGCAGATTAAGGGCGGCGGTCGTAAAATATCGCTTGAAACAGCGGAAAAAGTGCGGGAGTTGAACTTGCCGGGGATCGTCGTGGCAGAGGATAATAAAAGATATTATCCTTATGGCGATTTGGCGGCTCATATACTCGGCTTCACCGGTATAGACAATCAAGGGTTGACAGGTATTGAACAGAGGTATGATTCTGCATTAACCGGCTTGCGAGGGAACATCGCTTATTTGTCTGATGCAAGCGGCAATCAGATGCCGAATTCCTCAGAAAAGTACATCGTCCCCCGAGATGGATTAAATTTGCAATTGACGATTGACAAGCAGATACAGACAATTATGGAGCGGGAACTTGATCGTGCGATGGAGGAATTGAAGCCGAATCAGGCGCTGGCGATTGCCATGGATCCGAATACAGGTGAAATTTTGGCAATGGCAAGCAAGCCAAGCTACGATCCGGCTCATTACAAGGACTTCCCCTCTGATGTATATGATCGCAACCTGCCCATTTGGATGACTTATGAGCCGGGTTCTACGTTCAAGATCATAACGCTTGCTGCTGCGATACAGGAGGGCAAGGTTGATCTGTACAATGAACATTTTTTTGACCCTGGACGTGTAGAAGTCGGTGGAGCGAAGCTGCGCTGCTGGAAACGCGGGGGTCATGGCAGTCAGACCTTTTTGGAAGTCGTCCAAAATTCGTGCAATCCGGGCTTTGTTGCACTTGGCAATCGACTGGGTAAAGAGACATTGTTCGATTACATACGCAACTTTGGTTTCGGACAGAAGACAGGCATTGACCTTAGTGGAGAAGCAAGCGGGATTTTGTTCAAGCTGAGCCGGGTAGGCCCCGTTGAGCTTGCCACTACTGCGTTCGGACAAGGGGTATCTGTCACGCCTATTCAGCAAATTACGGCAGTGTCTGCGGCCATCAATGGAGGCAAGCTGTTCAAGCCTCATGTGGCGAAGTCATTCATTCAGCCGGAGACAGGGATGGTTGTTGAAGATATTAAGCCGGAATTGGTCAGACAAGTCATCAGTCCAGAGACCTCAAGCAAGGTGCGTGATGCTCTTGAACATGTGGTTGCTCAAGGCACGGGGAGAAATGCTTTCATCGATGGTTATCGCGTTGGTGGCAAAACAGGTACCGCACAGAAGGTTATCAATGGCAGATATTCGCCGAACGAGCATATTGTATCGTTCGTTGGCTTCGCACCTGCTGATGACCCGAAGGTTGTTATCTATACAGCAGTTGATAATCCGCAAGGCATACAATTCGGTGGTCTTGTAGCCGCACCGATTGTGAAGCGGATTATGGAAGATACGCTCCATTATATGGGCGTTGAACCGCGGAAGGAACAAGTTTCTCGCAAGTATCGTTTCGATGAGACGCCGGTTGTTGTCGTTCCTAACTTAGTAGGGAAGACCTTGACTGATATCTACGAAGATATGAATATGAATTTTCAATTAGCCAAATCCGGTACGGGCAACACCATTATTCATCAGGCGCCTAAGCCCGGAACCCGTGTAGATCGAGGATCTACGATTCGAATCTATATGGGAGAAGAGAAAGAGACGGAGGAATAATTCATGCAACAGATGCAATTGGCTGAAGCTTGCTCACGAATGCTGACAGCGAAGTGCAAGGGAGACGAACATACAGTCGTAACAGGACTCGCGATGGATTCACGCCATGTGGCGCAGGGGGATCTGTTCTTCTGTATTTCTGGTACGGCCGAAGACGGTCATCGTTATGCAGAGCAGGCGGTTCAAGCTGGTGCAGCTGCACTTGTGGTAGAACGTGAATTGGAGCTGCCAGTTCCTCAATTGATTGTGAAGAGTGCTAGACATGCACTTGCAGTACTGTCAGATGCGTTCTATGGTTCACCTAGCCGCAGTATGAATCTAATTGGCATTACGGGAACGAACGGTAAGACAACAACCACGTATTTGATTGAAAAAATCTTGAATGATGCGAAGCGAAATGCAGGTGTCATCGGAACGATTCAAATGCGTTATGCAGGCAAGGTATTCCCAATGTCGCGTACAACCCCGAATGCCTTCGAACTGCAAAAGTCGCTTCATGACATGGTGAACGAGGGTGTAGATGCCGTGGCTATGGAGGTATCTTCCCACGCACTTGTACAGGGACGTGTACAAGGCTGCCGTTTCCGTACGGCTGTCTTCACGAACTTAACACAAGATCATCTGGACTATCACGAGACGATGGAAGCATATCGTGAAGCCAAAGGCCTGTTGTTCTCACGGCTAGGCAATATATTCTCTGACGCTGAGGAAGATCGCTCCTATGCGGTGCTCAACGCAGATGACCCGGCTTCTGAATACTTCGCAAGCATGACAACCGCTGAGACGATCATGTATGGCATGACAGAGCAGGCGGATGTTCGTGCCGAGAATATTCGGATTACGGCAAAAGGAACGAGCTTCACAGTTCATTCATTCAGAGGCTCGGCAGACATTCAGCTGCGCATGGTTGGTAAGTTCAATGTGTACAATGCATTAGCAGCGATTGCTGTAGGACTCATTGAAGGCATCGAACTGGATGCGATTCGTGTGAGCCTTGAAAGTGTTGCTGGAGTTGACGGGCGTGTAGAAGCTGTTGAGGCAGGACAATCCTTTGCCGTGATCGTGGACTACGCGCATACACCGGATGGACTGGAGAATGTGCTGCAGACGGTGAAGGAGTTCGCTGAAGGACGTGTCATCAGTGTATTTGGCTGTGGTGGAGACCGAGATCGTACGAAGCGTCCGCTGATGGCCAAAATCTCGGCGAAATACGCGGATTATTCCATCGTAACCTCCGATAACCCTCGTACGGAAGACCCTGATTTGATTATTAAGGATATTGTAGCGGGCCTTCATGAAGTGAACTTGGATCCAAGCCGTTATGAATGCATCGTTGATCGCCGTGCTGCCATCACGAAAGCTATTGAAATGGCAAGCCCGCACGATGTAGTATTGATTGCGGGGAAAGGCCATGAAACTTACCAAATCATCGGCAAGGAAACATTTGACTTCGATGACCGCTTGGTGGCCAAAGAAGCGATAAGGGGCAAAGTTCAGTGATTGAAACGACGTTACGAGAAGTAGCGGACTTGTGTGGAGGGACACTCTCTGATCCCTCCTATGGAGACCGCACGGTAAAAGGGGTTAGCACGAACTCGCGCAAGATCGATTCTGGTGTATTGTTCGTGCCGCTTCAAGGGGAACGATTCGACGGACATCTGTATGTGGATCAAGCCTTGAAGGATGGGGCAGCGGCTGCGATGTGGCAGTCCAATCATGATGATATGCCGCAAGGCTATCCGCTCATTATGGTGGACAATACATTAGAGGCGCTTCAGCGGCTGGCACAAGCTTATTTAGCCCAGCAGCAGGTTAAGGTTGTAGCCATTACAGGTAGCAATGGCAAGACGACCACGAAGGATATGATTGCTTCTGTTCTTGCGGAACGTTATCGTGTTCACAAGACGGATGGCAATTTCAATAATCATATTGGCCTTCCGTTAACGATATTGTCCATGCCGAAAGATACGGAAATTGCAGTTCTCGAAATGGGGATGAGCGGAAGAGGTGAAATTGAACTTCTGTCTTCCATCGCTCAGCCTGACGCAGCAGTCATTACAAATATCGGGGAAGCGCATCTGCTGCAGCTTGGTTCCCGGGAAGAGATTGCGCGTGCTAAGCTAGAAATTACTAGCGGACTACGAGAAAATGGAGTGCTCATCTGTCATGGAGACGAACCACTCGTTGACATGGCACTTTCAGAAGAAGCGACGAAGCGGCCTGAGCATATGTCAGTTATTCGCTTCGGTGCAGGTATGCAATGTGATGTTCGACCAGAGCATATCGATCTTCATGAGGCGGGGACAACATTCACAGTTGCGGCATCAGGCAGTCAGAAGGCGTTGACTGTCGAGCTTCCGCTCTTAGGCAAGCACAATGTCATTAACGCGTTGGCTGCTATTGCAATAGGCCGTTTGTTCGGTCTGGCTGACGAGCAGATTGCGCATGGTCTTGGCAATGCACAAATAAGCGGGATGCGATTTGAACGGACGATTACGTCTGGCGGATGGGTGTTGTTAAATGATGCCTATAATGCAAGTCCGACTGCGACGAAGGCGGCGCTTGACGTGCTTGCTGGACTGCAGGGCGGCAAGCGGATTGCGATTCTCGGCGATATGCTAGAGCTAGGCCCTGATGAGGCGAGGCTCCACTATGAAGTAGGAGCATCCATACGCCCGGGCAGCTTGGATCTATTGCTCACGTATGGCGAACTGGGCCGTGAAATTGGAACGGGTGCCCTGCAACATTTTGCAGAGAACGCCGTTTATTCATTTGATGATAAGGCAGCATTGAAGGCTTGCCTGCTGCAGCATGTTCAGGCGGGCGATACCGTGCTTGTGAAGGCATCCAGAGGAATGAAACTAGAAGAAGTTGTTAATGAATGGACTAGTGTCCATCATTAATGGGTTGTGTAACGGGAGGTGTAAGGATTGGACTTCAAGTTGATGTTAATGACAATCGGTGTATCTTTTCTCCTAGCCGTCATATTGGGCCCGTTAACGATACCGCTTCTTCGTAGGTTGAAGTTTGGTCAGCAGGTTCGTGACGATGGTCCGAAGGCTCATTTGAAAAAAGCAGGAACGCCAACGATGGGTGGCGCAATTATCTTACTTGCGTTTGCTCTCTCTTTCCTTAAATTTTCGGTGATGGATACCGATTTCTATGTGCTGCTTATCGCAACACTTGGATTTGGCTTAATTGGATTTTTAGATGACTATATTAAAATTATTTTTAAACGTTCGCTCGGTTTAACTGCAAAGCAGAAGCTGATTGGACAGCTCATTTGTTCAGGACTCATTTGCTTCCTGTTGTGGCAGTCCGGTCACAGTACAGTTATTTCGATACCAGGGACGTCTCTAGGGCTTGATTTCGGATGGTTCTACTATCCGTTCATCGTCCTGATGATGCTTGCCGTGAGCAACGCGGTCAACTTCACAGATGGCTTGGATGGCTTGCTTGCCGGTACAAGTGCGATTGCCTTCTCGGCATTTGCAATCATCGCGATGCAGGCATCGGAAATATCGGCTGCGGTCAGCGCAGCAGCTATGGTTGGCGCAGTACTCGGGTTCCTCGTGTTCAATGCGCATCCAGCTAAGGTATTCATGGGCGACACAGGCTCGCTCGGGATTGGTGGAGCCATTGCAGCGGTAGCGATTCTAACGAAGACAGAACTGCTCATCATTATTATTGGCGGTATCTTCGTCATTGAAATGCTGTCGGTAATTATTCAGGTCGTATCCTTCAAGACACGCGGCAAGCGCGTGTTCAAGATGAGCCCGATCCATCATCACTTTGAACTGTGC
Source organism: Paenibacillus sp. NAIST15-1 (assembly GCF_001894745.1). GTDB lineage: Bacteria > Bacillota > Bacilli > Paenibacillales > Paenibacillaceae > Paenibacillus_B > Paenibacillus_B suaedae. Next base: position 598,519 of record NZ_BBYF01000003.1, on the reverse strand, counting down.
GGATGGTCGGAATGGCGAGTAGTTATTACGTTCTGGCTTGCGGGAATCGTATTGGCCGGACTTGGATTATGGATCAACAAGGGGATGTAACGAATGAATCACCCAGAAACGTATCAAGGGAAGCGCGTCGTCGTACTTGGCTTAGCCAAGAGCGGCGTCAGCGCAGCGCAATTGTTCCACAAGTTCGGTGCGATTGTCACCGTCAATGATAAGAAGGATCGCGACAAGTGCCCCGAAGCTTCGGTATTAGAAGCTTTGGGCATTTGTGTTGTATGCGGGCATCATCCAGATAACTTGATCGATGAGCAGGTAGCGCTTGTAGTCAAAAATCCGGGAATCCCCTATACGGCTCCTCCAGTAGCCCGTGCTGTGGAACTCGGCATCGAGGTCGTAACGGAGGTAGAGGTTGCGTATCAGCTGAGTCCAGCTCCGATTATCGGGATTACGGGAAGCAATGGGAAGACGACAACGACAACATGGGTAGGCAAGACGTTGGAAGCTGCAGGAATGAAGCCGATTGTTGCAGGCAACATAGGCACTCCGCTTTGTCAGGCGGCTCAGGATGCGAACGAGGACAATACACTGGTTGTGGAACTCAGCAGCTTCCAGTTGAAGGGGACAAGCGCTTTTCGCCCTCACATTGCATGCTTGCTTAACATTGCTGAGACACATCTTGACTATCATGGCTCGATGGAGGATTACGTCAATTCGAAGGCACGATTATTCGCCAATATGGGAAGCGAAGATATTGCGGTGCTGAACGCAGATGATGAGACTTGCTGTAGTCTTGCATCCGATATTCAAGCGACGAAGTGGTGGGTATCTTCGATGAAGCGCGTGGAGCGCGGCGTATTCGTAGAGCCATCCTATGAGGTTGAGGCGAAGGAAGAGGAGCGAATGATCGTCTATGCAGATGGCACAGGCCAAATGCATCGGATTCTTTCTGTCGTGGAACTCGGCATTCCAGGAAGATATAACGTGGACAACGCCTTGGCAGCGTGTGCCATTTCGATTGCTGCGGGTGCAGAGCCTTCAGCACTTGCAGAGCCTCTGCGTTCGTTCCAAGGGGTAGAGCATCGTCTTGAATTCGTATGCGAGCAGGACGGTGTGAAGTACTACAATAACTCCAAGGCTACGAATACGAAGGCTACTCTGATGGCATTGGGCGCATTTGAACGCAATATTATTCTTATTGCGGGTGGACTTGACCGAGGGCTGGACTTCCATGAGCTGATCCCCATTATGGGAGAGCGAGTGAAGGCAGTTGTTACGATGGGCCAAACGCGTCACATTATGAAACAAGTTGCCGAGAAGGCAGGTTTAACGGATATATCTGTCGTCGACAATGTAGATCATGCAGCCGACGCAGTGAAGGAAGCTGTCGATATGGCGCACGCTTATGCGAAGCCAGGCGATATCATTCTCTTGTCACCAGCATGTGCAAGCTGGGACATGTTCCCGTCTTATGAAGATCGGGGACGCATGTTTAAAGCGGCGGTGCATAGTCTGTAGTAGGGGGGTGTTCAAGCCCCTACATTGTCCTAATAGAGGTGTACCGCATGGTCAAAGCACGCACTGCGCCCGATTTGTGGCTAATCGTCTCGGTACTGTCCCTGCTATCGATCGGTATGATTATGGTATACAGCGCCGGTGCTGTTCTCGCCTTCCGGGAATATGGAGATTCGTTCTACTTCGTTAAGCGTCAATTGCTGTTTGCTCTGCTGGGGATTGCTGCGATGTTCGTTACGATGAATACGGACTATCGCGTATGGAAGCGATATGCGAAGATTGGACTTCTTATTTGCTTCGTGCTCCTGATTGTTGTTCTCATTCCGGGAATCGGCAATGTTCGGGGTGGGGCGCGAAGCTGGCTAGGCATCGGTTCGTTTGGCATACAGCCGTCCGAGTTTATGAAGCTCGGGATGATTCTGTTCATGGCCAAAATGCTCTCCGAGGAGCAAACGAGCATTACGAGCTTTACAAAGGGGTTGCTGCCGCCGCTTGCGATTATGGGAACGGCGTTCGGACTTATCATGCTGCAGCCGGATCTCGGTACAGGAACGGTCATGGTTGGTGCGGTGCTGCTTGTTATTTTTGTGGCGGGAGCTCAAATGAAGCATTTGCTGTCGCTTGCTGCAGTTGGGGTAGCTGGGTTCGTTGGACTCGTGCTCGCTGCGCCCTATCGGCTTCTGCGGATTACCGCATTTCTTGATCCTTGGCAGGATCCGCTGGGGGCTGGATACCAATCGATTCAGTCGTTATTTGCTATAGGGCCAGGCGGTCTTATGGGACTTGGCCTCGGTGCAAGCCGCCAGAAATACAGCTATGTGCCTGAGCCGCAAACTGATTTTATCTTCTCGATTTTAGCAGAGGAACTAGGATTTTTAGGTGCAGTTACGGTTTTGATTTTATTTCTTATCTTAGTGTGGCGAGGTATGCGAACTGCTCTGACGGCGCCTGATAAATTCGGCAGCCTGCTGGCGGCAGGCATTGTTGGAATTGTGGCAGTTCAAGTGATCATCAATATTGGTGTCGTAATTGGACTCATGCCAGTTACGGGAATAACGCTGCCATTAATTAGTTATGGTGGCTCGTCGCTGACCTTAATGCTGACTGCACTAGGAATTTTACTGAATATATCACGTTATGCGAGGTGAAAGTCATGCGCGTCGTGCTCAGCGGTGGCGGGACAGGTGGACATATCTACCCGGCAGTCGCCATTGCAAGGGAATGCGAGAAGCAGTATCCCGGCAGCGCTTTTTTATATATCGGAACAGAGAAGGGATTGGAGAGCCGTCTCGTTCCTGAAGAGGGCTTGGATTTTCGGGCGATTGAAATTACAGGATTTCGCCGCAAGCTTTCAATGGAAAACTTCAAGACGATCATGCGTTTCATTCGCGGTGTAGGCAAGGCCAAAGAAATGCTGAGAGAATTCAAGCCTGATGTAGTCGTTGGAACGGGTGGATATGTGTGCGGTCCCGTTGTATACGCTGCAGCGAAGCTTGGAATTCCGACCGTCATTCATGAACAGAATGTGATTCCAGGCTTGACGAATACGTTTCTAAGCCGATATACGAGTACAGTTGCGGTTAGCTTCGAGCAATCTGCTCCGTATTTCAAGAAAGCAAAAAACGTAGTCTATTGTGGGAATCCGCGAGCAACGGCAGTGATGGAAGCGGAGAAAGCACGCGGCTTCGCGACTCTCGGATTGCCGAGCGACAGCCGAATTGTCCTTATCGTAGGCGGTAGCCGAGGTGCAAAGGCAGTGAACGAAGCGATGATCGGCATGGCGCCATTACTGAAGCAATTGCCGGATGTACACTTCGTGTATGTGACGGGGCAGAACTATTATGAAAATACACGGAAGGCTGTGCTGCAGACGAGTGATGCAGTTCGCAATCATCTGCATGTCCTGCCTTACATCAGCAACATGCCTGAAGTGCTTGCGGCAACAACGCTCGCTGTCAGTCGAGCGGGAGCTTCTTCACTTGCAGAGATGACTGCTCTCGGAATTCCTTCCATCTTGATCCCGTCGCCAAATGTGACGAACAATCACCAGGAAGCGAATGCGCGCTCCTTGCAGGATGAGGGAGCAGCCATTATGATTACCGAGAAAGAACTGTCGACAGAAGCTTTGTTCGGCCATATCAAGTCGTTGATGACTGATGAAGCGAAGCGAAAAAACATGTCTGACGCTGCCAAGTCTTTTGGACAGCCAGACGCAGCTGCAAGAGTAGTAGCTGAATTACAACGATTATCGGGCAAGTAAGCTTGCCCGATTTTTTTGTGCCTAATTTACGAGCTTAAGGGGTTTGATGCAGCTATTGTCCTGAAATTGTCAGGACGTCATATAGTAGAAGAATCGGGAATGGGCTCCTGTCACACAACGTTTCGCCCGAACATAATATACTCTATACATCGTGACAGATTCCCCCAGACCGCTGCCTCGTCGTACACTCTTCAAGATTGCACGGCTTGTGAATATGAACCTAAGTATAGCTGGCGGCAGCTCACAATCCTTGTGAGATGGTGTGGCGTGGCTTTGCCACGGAAGCGAGGAAGGCAAATTGGTATGCTGGAGCGACCCTCCATTCATGAAGATGGAGCTATCCACACACAGTGTAGAGCTGTCGAGGCTTGAATATGCTGAGCGCATTCATGAACGGTCTGAAGCGCCGTATCCATGAGTGCAGGAGCGAAGGGGTCGGATGTGTCACGAATAATTGATACTGCTGAGATTGAACTGGGATAGGGAAATTGGTGAGTGAAATGACGGAACCTGTGCATTTTTCGCATACGGCCCTCTGCGCTGCTTAACAGGTTTGTCGGAAATGCGACGCTAAGCTCTTCAGCATAGGGGATGCCAATTTCATTGTTATCACCGGTCAAGCAACAGCGTCAGACGTGCTTGCCCTTATAGCGTGCATTCAACAGATGATACAAGAGATACAATCATGCAGCGTTGGTGCCGAAAATCGAGTAGTGGGTGAGCGGTAATCTCGGAGGTGACACATTGGACAAATTGGTGATTGAGGGTGGAAGGCCTCTATCTGGTACGATTCGTATCCAAGGAGCTAAAAATGCCGCTTTACCAATTATGGCAGCCTCGATTCTAACCGATGGCATCGTTAGGCTAGAGAACGTTCCGCAATTGCTAGACATCGAGGTCATGCAGCACATTATGCGAAGTCTGGGCTGCAGGACGATCCAAGATGGAGGGACGGTCTCCATTGATACGTCAGGCGCCCATTCCACGCATGTGCCGGAGGATTTGATGCGCCAGATGCGTTCTTCTATTTTCTTGATGGGGCCGCTGCTTGCAAGGTTTAAGGAGGTTCACATCTATCAGCCAGGTGGCTGTGCAATCGGTGAGAGGAAGATTGATCTGCATCTGCGTGGACTGCAGTCATTAGGCGCAGAGCTGGAGCATTGCGGCAATCGAATCACATGCCGTGCAGAACGGCTCATTGGGACAGATATTCATCTTGATTTTCCAAGTGTTGGTGCTACGGAGAATGTGATGATGGCAGCCGTTCTCGCAGAAGGAACGAGTGTCATAACGAATGCAGCAAGAGAACCGGAAATTGTTGACTTGCAGCATTTTCTGAACAGCATGGGTGCACAGGTGTCAGGAGCCGGTACAGACACAATTGTCGTTGAAGGCGTTACGAAGCTAAGAGGAAGCCAATATGAAGTGATGCCTGATCGCATTGTAGCGGGTACGCTCATGATAGCCGCTGCGGCAACCCGAGGAGCAGTAACGCTGACCAATGCGCATGCGAGCCACTTGACTTCGCTAATCCATATCCTGCGCCGCGCCGGTGTTCAGATCGCAACGAGTGATGGTATAATCAACGTAACTAGCTTTGGTAGAGCGAAGGCTGTAGAGCGAATTGTAACGTCGCCATATCCTGCGTTCCCGACTGATTTGCAATCTCAGCTGATGGTGTTACTGTCACTTGCTGATGGGGTAAGTGTGATGAAGGAGACGGTATTTGAAGGCCGTTTCCGGCATGTCGAGGAACTCGCCAGAATGGGAGCAGATATTCGGGTTGATCTGAGTAATGCATTTATCAAAGGTGTGCCAGAATTGTATGGTTCGACAGTCGAGGCAACCGACCTGCGCGCAGGAGCGGCGCTCGTTATTGCTGGGCTTGCCGCAAGCGGTCGTACCGTCGTAGAGAATGTTCATCACATTGATCGCGGATACGATAGTATCGAGCATATGTTTACTAGGCTCGGCGCGAAGATTGAACGAATCACGTCTGTGCCTAAGCTTGATATTGCCAACGGATAATGCAATAATTTATACTCGGTCCCCTTCTTTGATACGGAAGGGGACTGTAGTAATTCTCGTATTGATGTTTCTAGTTACTTTGAAATGTGTATTGATAGAAGGGGATGAATCCAGTGTCATTGAGAACGATACCCCCGCTGCCTGATAAGCCGGTGAGGAAGAAACGGATAGGTGTCAGAGTGAAATGGCTGCTCCTCTTCCTTCTAGTTGTGCTGCTTGTTGTCCTGTTCTTCAGGTCATCAATCAGTAAAATAAAAGAAGTTCGCTGGATTGGGAATCACCTCGTCAGTTATGAACAATTAAGCAGCAGCAGTGGTGTGAAGCCGGGTGAACCGTATTTCGGAACGAGTGAAAGTTCTGTTGCGGAACGAATCAAGGCGGAGTTCCCATTTGTCAAATCGGTTCAAGTGGACAAGCAGTTCCCAAGTGTCATTGAAATTTATATTCAAGAATATGCTCCAGTTGCTTATGAGTTGACGGAAGATGGGAGCATCCAAGCATGCTTGGAGAATGGTGCGGTGATCTCGCTGAAGGACAAGCAGAAGCTTGTACTGGAGAAGCCGGTTCTTACACAGTGGGAAGGTCAAGCCGAATTGAAGACCGAGCTAAGCAAGGCACTTGCGGCTACGCCAAGAGGGCTGCTGGCTGATATTTCGGAGATCCGCTACTACCCGTCCTCTTCTTATCCTGATCGGATTAAGATGTATACACGTTCTGGGTTCGAAGTGGTTACGACTGTGCCTTTACTTCCTGATAAGATAGCTTACTTGAGCGGTGTCGTGGAATCTCAGTCTCCTGGACGGATAACGATGCTGAAGGCAGACTCGTATATTCCGTATTCCAGCCTGCCAAATGACATCGAGGCTCTCGAGGGAGCCAAAGAGGACAAGGGAGAAGCTGAAAGCTCAGAGCAGAATAAGGAAGGCACCGGCTCGGAGAATACAAATGAGAAAGTACGTGGATCTGAGCAGGAAAAAGGAGCTGACGCAGAGAATGATATAAAGGAACCTGAGAAAGGCCAAGAAACAAACAAGGAAACGGAATAAGACAATGGTTCATCCATGAATGAGCAAAATATGGAGAGATAAAAAAACTCTACTCAATAAACGGAAAAAATGCTAGAATAAAACTTATGGGTATTTCCGTTCTCTCCTTCTTTTTTCTTCACGTTTTTAAGAAAGAAGACGGTTACTGCTTATATGGAAGGAATTTGTCTTCAAAAAATTTGTAGAAAAAAGAGGGAATGACTAAACTTTGTTGAATACATACAAAGTGTCCGGGGATACAAACATACCAATTGATTGGGAACTAGGAGGTGCCACGGGTTGAGCAGCAATGACATCATTGTGAGTTTGGACATCGGTACATCCAAAGTGCGCGCTATCATCGGGGAAATTAACAACGGAACGCTGCAAATTATCGGCGTTGGATCTGCTGACTCAGAAGGTATTCGCAAAGGTGCGATTGTAGATATTGATCAGACTGTCCAGTCAATTCGTAATGCGGTAGAGCATGCGGAGCGAATGGTCGGCATTGAAATTACGGAAGTGTACGTAGGCATATCAGGCAATCATATCGGCTTGCAATCCAGCCATGGAGTTGTCGCGGTATCGAATGAAGACCGTGAGATTGGCGAAGAGGATATTGAGCGTGTGCTCAAAGCAGCAGAAGTTATTGCTTTGCCACCAGAACGTGAAATCATCGACGTGGTTGCAAAGCAATATGTTGTTGATGGACTGGAGGATATTCATGATCCTCGAGGCATGATAGGTGTTCGCTTGGAAGTCGATGCCACGATTATAACTGGGGCGAAGACAGCTGTACATAACTTGTTGCGTTGTGTGGAGAAGGCTGGCTTGCATGTCAAGGATCTAATATTAATGTCTCTTGCCGGAGGGCAGTTGGCATTGTCTAAAGATGAGAAGATGATGGGCTCCGTCCTTGTAGATGTCGGTGCAGGCGCAACGACTATTGCTGTGTTCCAAGATGGAACGCTTGCTGCTACGTCTACATTGCCTATTGGCGGGGACTTCGTTACGAACGATATCGCATATGGTCTTCGAACCATGTCTGACCATGCAGAGAAAGTAAAGCTGAAGTTCGGCTGTGCATGGATTGAGGACGCGCTAGAGGATCATGTGTTCAAAGTAACGCGTATCGGCAGCAATGTGGAGAAGGAATTCAATCAAGTATTCCTTGCCAACATCATCGAACCGCGTATGGAAGAAATATTCCAGCTTGTCAAAAATGAAGTGAAGCGACTAGGCTTCACGGAGCTGCCAGGTGGGTACATTCTGTCTGGAGGCACAGTCTCTATGCCTGGAGTTCTGAAGTCCGCCCAAGCTGCCATGCAGACTTCGGTACGAATCGCGGTACCTGACTTTATTGGTGTACGCGATCCAGGATTCGTAAGCGGTGTTGGGGTATTGCATCATGTGTTGCGCTCCGTTCGTCCACGCAGTGCAGGTGGCGCCAAGAAAGCGGCAACTCGGAAGCCAACTCCAATGGAATCATCAAACAAACCTAGCTTCATTGATCGGTTAAAAAATATGTTTAGTGAATTCATTTAATAAAAGTTGACTTCAGGCCATCGGTGCACAATGAAGAGGAGATGGAGGACTCATGTTGGAATTTGAATTTGAAATGGAACAGTTGGCCCAAATTAAAGTTATTGGTGTCGGTGGCGGCGGTAGCAACGCGGTTAACCGAATGATTGATAATGGCGTTCAGGGCGTTGAATTTATTACAGTAAATACGGATGCGCAGGCGCTACACTTTGCGAAGTCCGAGCACAAGCTGCAGATCGGCGACAAATTGACGCGCGGTCTTGGTGCAGGTGCGAACCCAGAAGTAGGGAAGAAGGCTGCAGAAGAATCCCGCGAGTTGATCAGCAATACACTGAAAGGTGCGGACATGGTATTCGTTACTGCCGGTATGGGAGGCGGAACAGGTACTGGTGCTGCTCCTGTAATTGCTGAGATCGCGAAGGAATGCGGCGCATTGACTGTTGGTGTCGTTACGCGTCCATTCACATTCGAAGGCCGCAAGCGTTTTTCGCAAGCAGAAATCGGTATCGAAGCATTGAAGGAAAAGGTAGATACGCTTATCGTAATCCCGAATGACCGTTTGCTAGAAATCGTAGACAAGAAGACACCAATGCTGGAAGCTTTCCGCGAGGTTGATAACGTACTCCGTCAAGCTGTGCAAGGTATTTCTGACTTGATCCAGGTACCAGGTCTTATCAACTTGGACTTCGCGGACGTGAAGACGATTATGACTGAGCGTGGTTCTGCCTTGATGGGGATTGGTGTTGCGAACGGTGAGAACCGTGCTGCTGAAGCAGCACGCAAGGCGATCATGAGTCCATTGCTCGAGACTTCCATTGATGGTGCTCGTGGTGTCATTATGAACATTACAGGTGGCGCAAATCTGTCCTTGTATGAAGTCAATGAAGCAGCAGAAATCGTTACGGAAGCTTCCGATGTGGAAGTAAATATGATCTTCGGTGCGATCATCGATGAGAATATGAAGGACGATATTAAAGTTACGGTTATTGCGACAGGATTCGAGAGCAAGGCGGCTGCGCCAATTCCAGGACGTCGTCCAGCTACTGGCTCGACTAGTTCAAACTCTGGCGAATCTCAGGAATCTCGTTCCTCGTCTACATTGCGCCCGTTCGGCAATCAACCAGCGTCTGATCAGCTAGATATTCCGACGTTTTTGCGTAACCGTCCACGCAGCACAAATAACGAATAATACGTACTACTTTACTATAAGCGTTTGCCCGTTAAGGGCAGACGCTTTTTGCATTTTCCACAATTACCTCCGACGGCGACTAGAGCTGTTATCTAATGGTCCTTCCCGATGAAGATTGGAATGATCGACAAAAAAAGTGCCATTCCACACCCATCATTAGACAGACTTCGAATACATCACTCTTTATACTAATTAATAACTTCCCAATAGTTGGCGGCAGAAAAAGGAGGGAAGCGCATTGACCGTCATCTATGCCGATCTTCTATTCGGCCTAAACTTAGTATTGGATTGGACGCTGCTGCGAATGACTGCGAAGATCCGCGGAATCCCGTTTTCGCGCTGGCGGATCGTTGCCGCAGCAGGCTTGGGTACTGCGTATGCAGCAGTGCTCTTTATTCCTTCTTATCCGATCCTCTATACGTATGTTGGCAAATTACTCTTATCTATACTTATGATCATCTTGGCGTTTGGATTTCAGAATGCCGGATATTTTCTTAAAAATATTGCTGTCTTTTATTTTTCGGCCTTTGTCATTGCTGGCGGGGCATTTGGGCTGCAATATTTGCTGCAGGATGCGCGGGCTTGGACAATATCCGATCGTGCGACACAATGGATGGATGCTCATCGCACTACCTTTCAAGCTGGAATAGGCTTTCTCGTAGTAGCTCTTCCTGCCTCTTACGCATTATTCCGTCTCGTATGGCGACATAGTGCAAGACAGCAGCAGGTAGTGAAGCAGCTGGTGCAATTGGATATCTATATAGGCGATACAGTTCGACATTGTACAGGACTCGTAGATACGGGAAATCATCTGCGAGACCCACTAGGAGGAGCGCCTGTAGTAGTAACGGAGTCGAGGCTGTGGGAGGGCGTTCTGCCTTCTGAATGGTTGAAGAGGCTTCGGTCAGAGCAGCCATTTGATATGCTTCAGTCTTGGAAGGGAACAAGTGAAGACGGAGGAATGCTGGACGAATCCCGGCTGCGGCTCATCCCTTATCGTGGGGTGAATCGTGACATGCAGTGGATGATGGGACTGCGTCCGGATTCGGTTCGGATACGCACAGAGAACGAGACTTATCTATGTACGAAAGTAATTATCGGGTTGGATGGCGGGACATTGTCACATGATGGTGCCTTCCAAGCTATCGTGCATCCAGATTTGCTGCAAACTTCAGAGAATGAGTCTGCCTATCATGCTATGCCGGATTCTACTCACCGCGCTTCGTAAGCGGCCTGCTAGGATGAACATTGCTATTATTCTATCGATTATACTGATGTACCTATACGAACGACCCTGTCATCACTAAGTTGTAGGAGGATTGGCGATGCGTTTGCAATGGAAACTGAGGATGCAGCTTCACTATTATCGGCTGTTATTCTGGCTAGGACTGAAGCGGGATGAGATTTATTATATTGGCGGAAGCGAGGCTCTGCCTCCACCATTAACCAGGGAAGAAGAGGAATTTTTGCTGTCACGGCTGTCGACCGGGGAGTCAGCAGTACGAGCAATGTTGATTGAGCGTAATTTGCGTCTCGTTGTTTATATTGCGCGCAAATTTGAAAATACAGGCATCCATATTGAAGATTTGGTCTCGATTGGTGCTATTGGACTGATTAAGGCTGTTAACACCTTTGATCCAGAAAAGAAAATCAAGCTTGCTACGTACGCATCGCGCTGTATCGAAAATGAAATTTTGATGTATTTGCGACGTAACAGCAAGACAAGAACGGAAGTATCCTTCGACGAGCCGCTCAATATTGATTGGGATGGCAACGAATTGCTGTTATCGGATGTGCTCGGCACAGAGAACGATACAATTTATAAAAATATTGAAGAGCAGGTTGACCGCAAACTGCTGCACAAAGCCTTGGATAAGCTAAGTGATCGGGAACGAATGATCATGGAGCTGCGCTTCGGATTGACAGATGGAGAAGAGAAGACACAGAAGGATGTGGCCGATATGCTGGGCATATCCCAGTCGTATATTTCCCGGCTTGAGAAACGGATTATTAAGCGTTTGCGCAAAGAATTTAATAAGATGGTGTAAACGTTTCACTGCTTGAACGGGTGCGGAATACGGCTCAATCGGAACTAATCAGGCGGAGGAAACGCAGGAATAAAAAAGCACCCCGGGGAGATAATGTACATTAATGTTTCATCCCTGGGAGGTAATACGAATGACCCGAAACAAAGTCGAAATTTGCGGTGTCGATACATCGAAGTTGCCCGTCCTCACGAACGCCGAAATGAGGGAATTGTTCGTGTCATTACAGGAGCGAAATGAGCTATCGGCTCGGGAGAAGCTGGTAAACGGTAATTTGAGGCTCGTATTGAGTGTGATCCAGCGATTTAACAACCGAGGCGAATTCGTTGATGACTTATTCCAAGTTGGCTGTATTGGATTAATGAAAGCCATTGACAACTTCGACCTTGGTCAGAATGTTAAATTCTCTACATATGCGGTTCCGATGATTATCGGAGAAATTCGCAGATACTTGCGGGACAATAACCCAATCCGGGTGTCCAGAAGCTTGCGGGACATCGCGTATAAAGCATTGCAAGTGCGTGACTCCTTAACCAATCAGAATTCTCGTGAACCGACGATTCACGAAATCTCGGAGGCGTTGAATGTTCCGAAGGAAGATGTCGTGTTCGCACTTGATGCGATTCAAGATCCTGTGTCCTTGTTCGAGCCAATTTATCATGATGGCGGCGATCCGATTTATGTGATGGATCAAATTAGCGATGAGAAGAATAAGGACGTGTCATGGATCGAAGAGATCGTTCTGCGTGAGGCAATGCGGAAGTTGAACGAACGTGAGAAGATGATTTTATCGATGCGTTTTTTCGAAGGCAAAACCCAAATGGAAGTTGCAGACGAGATTGGCATTTCACAAGCGCAAGTATCTAGGCTAGAGAAATCCGCAATCAATCAGATGCAGAAGCATGTTCGCACGTAAATACCTAGTTTGAACAGATAAGCCGTCCGCGGTTATGCGGCGGCTTTTTTTTATGTCTGTCAGGGCATTTTGCCCAATGCATTCATATACTAAGGTATGTACGCTGGCTACGGTCAAATTCCTGGTGGAATGGTGATTGCGATGAAAATTTCTGATTTTCAAACGAAGGATGTAATCAACATTATCGACGGCAAGAAATTAGGTCAAGTAAGCGATGTAGAGCTCGATATGAAACAGGGAAGAATTGAATCCATCGTTGTTCCCAATTACAGTAAGTTCATGGGGTTGTTCGGTGGCGGAAGCGAGTTGATCATTCCTTGGCGAAATATTGTGAAGATCGGCGCTGATGTCGTTCTGGTGAAAATGGAGGAAATGAAGCAGGCGCGAACTGAAGAATATGACAGCACTGCCTTTGTACAGAAACAATAGGCTTCACCGTACGGTTTGTGGTAAACTGTACGGTGAGGTGATTATCGTCATGGAACCATTTCAATTACAGAAGCCTGAGGCAGCAGAAGGGCCTGTCCTATTGAATGTCAAGAAATGGACAGAGGCTTATCCAGAGTTGACGGCTGGTTTCACAACAAGAAATGGCGGCGTGAGCAGTGAGCATTTTAACTCATTGAATTGTGCGCTGCATGTACACGATAATGAGGCAGATGTCATCCATAATCGCGAGCTTGTCGCCAAAGCGTGCGGCATGCCATTTGAAGCATGGACATGTGGTGAGCAGGTGCATGGAAGTCATGTTCATGTCGTTACAGAGGAAGAACGAGGAAAAGGAAGGCTGAATCGTGAAGATGCGATTCAAAATACGGATTCTTTGGTTACTGATGTTACGGGAGTTCTATTGACTTCATTTTATGCCGACTGTGTTCCATTGATGTTCTTAGATCCGATCCAGCGCGTGGTCGGTCTTGCACATGCAGGGTGGAAAGGAACCGTCAGCAATATTGGCGCTGCAACGGTACATAAGATGCAGGAGCAGTTTGGCTGCCGTATTGAGCATATTCAAGCAGCGATTGGACCATCGATTGGCTCCTGCTGCTATGAGGTGGACGAGCGCGTAATTGGCGAAGTGCGGCGTGTGCTCGCAGGCGATCCACAAGCGGAGCAAGTTCAGAATGATATCATCCGTCCGACAACATCTGGGCATGCTATGCTTGATTTGCGTGAATTGAATCGACATTTGTTGATCCAAGCAGGAATTTTGGCAACAAATATCGAATGTACTACACTGTGCACCGGCTGCAATATAGATATGTTCTATTCCCACCGAATGGAGGGCGGGACGACCGGTCGCATGATGAGTTGGATTGGCTGGAAGAAGGGATGACAGAATGACGCTGCAGCAACGAATCGAAGCTATAGGGCGGAACATTCGCTGCTTCATTCAGGTGAATATCTAGGGTGAGGAATCCAAGCATGGATTAGAACCGGAACAAGCCGCGGCATTTGTGGAGCAATTGCGCGCGTTTCCTCATATTGAGCCGATTGGACTAATGACGATGGCTCCATACGAAGCTGAACCGGAACAGACGAGACCCGTATTTCGCAGATTACGGCATATTACGTGAGTTGCGAGACGAATTTGGATCATCGTTGTCCATATCATTGCCGCACTTATCGATGGGGATGCCCAATGATTTTGAAGTCGCTGTGGAAGAGAGGGCGACATGGCTGAGATTTGGATCCGTCCTAGTTGGGAAGGAAGGGGAAACGTAATGGGTGTAATGAACCGATTTATGAATTTTCTAGGACTTCAAGAAGAAGAAGAAATCATTGAGCGTGAGAAAGTAGTAACGGATATGAACGAGCAAGAGGTAGAAGCGCCGAATTTTGACCAGCGCAAATCCTCTAAGGCTGCTAATGTAGTGAGCATACACTCACAGAAGTCCTCCAAGATGGTGCTATATGAGCCGCGTTCTTATGATGAGGCCCAAGAGATTGCGGATCACTTGCGTTCACGTCGCTCGGTTATCGTGAATTTGCAAAGAGTTCGGAAGGATCAAGCTTTTCGGATTATTGATTTCTTGAGTGGCACGGTCTATGCATTAAGCGGAAACATATCCAAGGTTGGTGGAAATATATTCGTGTGTACCCCCGAGCAGGTTGAAATTCAAGGTTCCATCACAGAAATCCTACACGACGATTACGAAAACATGCAAACGAGGTGACCTTGTTGGAGTATCAGATTGCTGAATACGTGTATTACCTGTTCAACATATACAGATGGTTAATTATTGTTTATATTTTGATGTCTTGGGTACCTAATGTACGCGAGAGCTTTATCGGCGAGATTCTAGGCAAGATTGTTGAGCCTTATTTGGCTCCGTTCCGCCGTATTATTCCGCCGATCGGCGGGATGCTGGACATTTCCCCAATCGTGGCATTGTTCACGCTTGAGTTCGTGTACAGAGGTGTAATTGCAGTACTTCAGTATTTTATTTAGCAATAGGTGAGTGCTAGTGATGACAGCAAATGAAAATATTTATACGCACTTTCACCCTGATGAGCGTGTGTTTGTCGATCGCGCTGCGGAGTGGGTGGAACGTGCGGCGCAAGTCCACGAGCTCCGTCGTACTGATTTTTTGGATCCGAGACAAGCTTTTATTGTGGCTACATTGGTCAATCGGAATGCTGATGTTCAGCTGCGCTTGGATGGAGGGCATGAGCAGGCCGAACGCAAGCGTGCGCTCATTGCTCCCGATTATGTATACGCAGACGGAGAAGAAATGGGGATGCAAGTCCTTCAAATTATTTCTTCCGACCGCAATTGGGGGCAGCTTGAGCATGGCGATTTCTTGGGTGCTGTGCTCGGGCTTGGCATAAAGCGAGACAAAATTGGCGATATTCACGTTAACGATGATCGTTGCCACATTGTGATCACAGAAGAAATTGGGGCTTTTCTCGATACACATCTGCGTCAGGTACATCGCGTGAATGTAATGACCGAGATTGTCCCATTATCCGAGCTTCGGACTGCTCATGCAGAGCTGAATATGATGTCCATAAGTGTTGCATCCCTTCGATTGGATGGCATTGCCAGCGATGTATTCAGACTTAGCCGAACGAAGATCGTAACCCCGATCAAGGCGGGGAGATGCAAGGTGAACTGGAAGGTAGAAGAAAATCCGTCCACCCAGCTCCAAGCGGGGGATGTTGTCTCCTTGCAAGGGTTCGGACGATTCAAAGTAATAGAAATTGAAGGCGTATCGAAAAAAGGCCGCATGCGTATTTCGGTAGGTACTTATACACGTTGAGCTCGCTGTAGTTTGTACGTTTGCAGCTAAGAGGGTTCGAAAAGACATGATTTGCCGCATGCTTTTGTAATTTTGAGGAGGTGCACACGATGCCATTGACACCACTAGACATACATAACAAGGAATTTAGCCGCAAGCTGCGCGGTTATGATGAGGACGCTGTTAACGAGTTCCTCGATCAGATTATTAAAGATTATGAAGCGCTAATTCGCGAGAACAAGGAACTGCAAAACCATGCAAACTCCTTGCAGGACAAGCTTGACCATTTCGCGAATCTTGAGGAAACCTTGAGCAAAACGATCATCGTTGCACAAGAAGCTGCGGATGAAGTGAAGAGCAATGCGAAGAAGGAAGCACAGCTTATCGTCAAAGAAGCTGAGAAAAATGCAGATCGCATCGTGAACGATGCACTGGCGAAGTCGCGCAAAGTTGCGTTGGAAGTTGAGGAGCTTAAGAAGCAATCCTCGATCTATCGTGCACGCTTCCGCACATTGGTTGAGGCTCAGATGGAGCTGCTCAATCAAGACGGCTGGGATGCGCTTGAGCGTGAAGAAGTGAAGGAAGTTAAAGAATTGTATTAGTCGTAGGGGCGGCTGATTGACATTTGCCGCAAAACACGATATAAATATGTATTAATAACGTGATATTCAATGACGGGAACGCACTGACACGCCCATCCGTTCTTCAGAGAGTCGGAGCAGGTGAGAACCGACGAACGAATCGTGTTCAGACATCATCCCAGAGAAGATATGCCGAATGCAGTTGGTTGGATTAAGGCTGGCGTAGTAAGCATATCCGGATCCCCTCCGTTATTGGGGGCTTGTATGCTTGGAGAAGCATGCATGATGAAGGTGCCGTACGACAATGTTGTAAGTCATTGTTGGACGGAACAAGGGTGGTAACGCGAGCAGAACCTCGTCCCTTTTTGGGAGGAGGTTTTTTTTGTTTCCTCAATTATGTATCGAAGAAAGGAAGTATCACTGTGAGAAAAGTTGATGTCAAAGAACGCGCCCGGGAACGGGAGCTGCGTGTATTGGCGAAATGGAACGCGGAAGATACATTTGCCAAGTCCATCGAGCATCGCGCAGACAAACCTAATTTCGTATTTTATGAAGGACCGCCTACAGCAAACGGAAAGCCTCATATTGGGCACGTGCTCGGACGTGTAATTAAGGACTTTATTTGCCGCTACAAGACAATGTCCGGCTATCGTGTCGTGCGTAAAGCGGGCTGGGATACACATGGTCTACCTGTAGAGCTTGGTGTTGAGAAGCAGCTTGGCATTTCTGGCAAACAGGAAATTGAGAACTATGGGGTAGAAGCATTCGTTAAAAAATGTAAAGCGAGTGTATTCGAATATGAGAAGCAGTGGCGTGAGCTTACGGAAGCGATCGGGTACTGGACGAATCTCGATGATCCATACATCACGCTTGATAACAACTATATTGAAAGTGTGTGGCACATCCTGTCCACGATTCATAAAAAAGGATTGTTGTACCGTGGGCACCGTGTAAGTCCATATTGCCCATGCTGCCAAACGACACTCAGTTCGCATGAGGTAGCACAAGGTTATGAAACGGTGAAGGATTTGTCTGCAACTGTGAAGTTCAAGCTGCATGACAATGGCGAATATGTGCTTGCTTGGACAACCACACCGTGGACATTGCCAGCACACGCTGCACTTGCCATGAATCCGAACATGGATTATGTTCGCGTTCAGCAAGAAGACGGTGTATATATCGTTGCGAAAAATCTGGTTGAAGATGTGATGCAGGGCGAGTACACGATCTTGTCTGAGCATAAAGGCTCTGAGTTCATTGGCAAGACGTATGCTGCTCCATTCCCATATGTTGTGCCCGAGAAGGGACATCTTATCGTCGCTGCTGATTTCGTAACAGATTCCAGCGGTACGGGTATCGTTCATATGGCCCCGGCTCACGGTGAAGACGACTACAAGAGCTGCCGTGAGAATGGAATCAGCTTCATCAGTGTTGTGAATGCCCAAGGCCGCTATAACGATGAGATTACTGATTTTGCAGGACGCTTCGTGAAGGATTGCGATATCGACATCGTGAAGAAGCTGTCTGAGAACGGAACCTTGTACTCCAAGGAAAAATACGAGCACAGCTATCCATTCTGCTGGCGCTGCAAAACGCCGCTTCTCTACTATGCGACAGAATCGTGGTTCATTGAGACGACAGCGGTTAAAGATCAATTAATAGCAAATAACAGTAAGGTCGACTGGTACCCTGGTCATATTCGCGAAGGCCGCTTCGGCAACTTCTTGGAAGACTTGGTGGACTGGAATATTAGCCGTAACCGTTACTGGGGCACACCGCTAAACGTATGGGTATGCGGATCCTGTAAAGGTGAATACTCGCCAGACAGCCATCAAGACTTGCGCGATCGTGCGACGTCGCCGGTAGATGAGAACCTGGAGCTGCATAAGCCATATGTGGATGAAGTTAAGCTGCACTGTCCACATTGCGAACACGGTGTAATGGAACGTACGTCAGAAGTTATTGACGTATGGTTCGATAGTGGTTCGATGCCATTCGCTCAGCACCATCATCCGTTCGGAGATGAGAAGAAGTTCGAAGAACAGTTCCCTGCAGACATCATCTGTGAAGGAATTGACCAGACTCGAGGCTGGTTCTTCAGCTTGCTCGCCGTTGCAACGCTGTATAAAGGCATAGCGCCATACAAGGCCGTTATCTCAACGGGTCACGTGCTCGATGAAAATGGACAGAAAATGTCCAAATCGAAGGGCAATGTTATCGATCCATGGGATATTATCAATGAGTACGGTACAGATGCATTCCGCTGGGCATTGCTGTCGGATAGTGCACCTTGGAACTCGAAGCGCTTCTCGAAGCAAATCGTAGCAGAAGCGAAATCCAAAGTAATTGATACGCTTGTGAACACGCATGCCTTCTATGCGCTGTATGCTTCCATTGATCAATATGATGCTAGTGCATATGAAGAGCGTCCATCGAACAACAAGCTGGATCGTTGGATCTTGTCTCGCTTGCATACGCTGATCGCAAGTGTAAGCAAAGGACTGCAAGCGAATGATTTCTTGAATCCGGCAAAAGCTATCGAGTCTTACATCGATGAGTTGAGCAACTGGTACATCCGCCGTTCCCGTGACCGCTTCTGGGGCAGCGAGATGACAGAGGACAAATTGACCGCCTACCAAACGCTTCGCCGTGTTCTGCTCACGTTGTCCAAACTTATCGCGCCATATGCTCCGATGATTGCAGAAGACATCTACATGAATCTTGGCGGCACAAGCGAGAGTGTGCATTTAGCTGACTATCCTGTTGCAGATCAAGCCTTGATAGATGCCGAATTGGAACGCGATATGGAAACAGCTCGTGAAATCGTTGAGCTGGCACGCAACGTACGTAATGAAACAGGCATCAAAACGCGTCAACCGCTGTCTGAACTTATCGTGTCCATGGATCGAGAGTTCCATCTGGAGGCTTATGAAGAAGTCATCAAGGAAGAGATCAATGTGAAGGAGATTCGCCTCGAGACAAGCGACTCCGGCTTTGTTGATTTTACATTGAAGCTTAACCTCAAAGTAGCCGGCAAGAAATACGGCAAAAATGTCGGTGTCCTGCAAGGCGCTTTGAAGTCGATGGCTGCTGAGGACACTCGTCGTATCGTCGAATCCGGTGTATGGAACTTCACGAACCAAGACGGTGAAAGCTTCGAGGTGACACGTGAGGAGCTTCTGATTGAGAAGCAAGCGAAATCTGGCTTCGCATCAGCATCAGGTTATAAAATTACAGTCGCATTGAATACGGAGATTACGCCGGAACTCGAGCAAGAGGGCTGGGTTCGCGAAGTTGTTCGCGGTATCCAAGACTTGCGCAAGAAGCTTGATCTGCCAATTGAGAAACGGGTCGATATCGTTCTGGATGTCGATGCGCAATTGCAAGCGGCGATTCAAGCGTTCGAGTCCACACTGCGTGATAACGTACTCGTTGCGAACTTGTCGTTTGGTTCTCAAGAGGGTATGGAATCCGTTGATTTGGGACAGAAGACGATCCGAGTCGCAATTGCGTAGCAGTTTCTGCGTATAGATGTTTCCAATTCAGGGGAGTCTATGACGAATAAGAGGGGGAGAGCGTTGACCTTGCAGATGGTTAATCCATCTGTTCGGTCACGCTCTTTTTGCGATATAAGGGGATGTAGTACATCGGCTTTCACAGAGGAGGAAATGTCATGACAGCGCATGATTCGAACAATTCTACAAATCCACAGAACCCAAGTGCCGAGCGTGAACAAATAGCAATTCAACAAGGGGGCAATACTCACACAACCAAGAGTGGGCAGCAATTGACGGATTCGAGTTCATTGGATACCCAAGGAGAATCAAAAGCAGGCGTATCCATCACCACTACGCAAGATGAAGATGATGCTAAAAAAATGATGAAGAGCATTCATGATTATACGCTGCAAATTGCACAAGCGATGGAGAAGTCTAGAATTTCAGAATACAATGAATTGCTGTTCAATCCGCGCAAGCTGATCTGGGTGAACCTCATGGGTGGAGCGGCCCGCGGTGTTGGAATTGCGATTGGATTTACGCTATTTACGGCTATCATTGTCTACATTTTGCAATATTTAGGCGCGCTCAATCTGCCTATCATCGGTGATTTTATCGCTGACATTGTACGAATTGTTCAACATCAGCTTGATGCGAAGTTCTATTGATTCCCATCGTAATCGGCATCATATTCTTGATCAGGCTCGAATAACCCGACGCCCTCTTGGTTATCCATATATTGACGATATTGACGATTGCGAACGATAGTTACATGGCGTCCTGTCATATCCGTAGCGACAAAGCTCTCATAGGCTTCAACACAGCCATCGAGTTCTTCGGATGCTTCGATGTAGAGATTGCCATAATCATCGACGTCGCGTTCTTCATGCATGGCAGGTGTATTGGATGTCCCCCAGGACTCGACTATTTGCCAAGCATCTTCACCGTCGAAGCCATTTTGCGTATCTTCGTCAAGGCTAGTCCTCCCGAATGGAGGCATAAGAAACTGTTCTTCGACCGGCCGACGTTCGGACACAATCTGCTCAGGGGAATGCTCGACGCAATACATCGTGGAAGGGACGGCTTCAAGACGTTCATAAGGGATGTCTCTGCCGCATGCAACACACTTGCCGTATTGTCCCTTATCCATGCGGGATAGGGCAGTATCAATGCGTTCAAGCAATATTTCATCGTGCTCATTTAGTGCGATGTCCTTACCGCGCTCGAACATCTCAGTACCAACGTCCGCGGGGTGATTGTCCAGTGTAGACAGCTCTCCTGTGTTTTCACGTAAGGAATTGGACAAACCATAATGATCTCCGTGATGAAGACGGCGCTCGATCTGAGCCTTGGATTGCAGCAATTGTTGTTGCAAGCTGTTTAATTGTTCAGAGGATAGTCGATTCATTCGTGCAGAACGCTCCTTTCGCGTTGGCGTAACTTATGTCTAGCATGTGCAAGTTGAAGGACGTTCCTGCGTGGTAAATGGCGTAGGCGTTGGATTGGTTTGGGTTCGGCTCCTGTGATACAATGAGCACAGCTTCAAGTTCTTTCACACTTAATAAAAATTAAATGAGGTGACTGTGGCACGTGTGGTACTATATTATCGCCTTTATCGTTTTGCTGATTGATCAAGTAAGCAAATGGATGATCGCTACGAATTTGCAACTGAGAGAAAAAATTTCGGTAATTGGTGACTTTTTCTTGATTACGTCGCATCGGAATACGGGGGCGGCCTTCAGTATTTTAGAAAATCAACGCTGGTTCTTCATTGTCGTTACGACAGTGGTAGTAATCGGACTTGTATGGTATATGCAGAAGATTAAACATCAGAGTGGAGTCATATTGCCACTGGGACTCAGCTTGATCTTAGGTGGGGCGATCGGCAATTTTATCGACCGTCTGCTTACAGGGGAAGTTGTTGATTTCCTGCAGTTCAATTTCGGGTCGTACACGTTCCCAATATTCAATGTAGCAGATATGGGAATCTGTATCGGCGTAGGACTGGTACTGCTTGATGCGCTCGTTACCGTGAAGCGGGAGAATCAATCCGGCACGGGTACACCTGCAGAACAACAAGATCATTCATCGAACCAAGCATAGGATTAGCATAGAGGGGATTGTAAGTAATGACAGAAGAACATCGATTGCAAGAACAAGCAGGGGACGAAGGTCGAGAGCCATACATATGGACGGTCGAGTCGGCTAATGCCAAAGATCGGATCGACAAATTTATTACAGAGTCAATTGAAGAAGAGGTTTCTCGGTCACAAGTCCAACTATGGATACGTGATCAGCATGTGCTCGTGAATGGTAATCCAGTGAAGCCGAACTACAAAGTAGCAGCCGAAGATGTCATCACACTGACAATGCCTGAGCCGGAGTCTGCTGATATTGTAGCTGAGGATATTCCACTGGATGTATATTTTGAAGATAAGGACGTTATTGTAATTAATAAGCCGCGTGGAATGGTTGTCCATCCAGCACCAGGACATACCTCGGGGACGGTTGTTAATGCATTGATGTTCCATTGTCGTGATTTGTCTGGTATTAACGGCGAACTTCGGCCTGGAATTGTTCACCGCATTGATAAGGATACATCAGGCTTGTTGATGGCGGCCAAGCATGATCGCGCACATGTTCACCTAGCAGCACAGCTGAAAGAACATTCGGTTACACGGAAATATGTGGCGCTTGTGCACGGGAATGTGCCTCATGATCAAGGAACAATCGACGCCCCAATTGGGCGTGATACCCATGATCGGAAGATGTACACCGTAACCGAGAATAACAGCAAGCATGCAGTGACACATTTTAAAGTAATGGAGCGGTTCGGAGACGCGACCCTTGTTGAATTGCAATTGGAGACAGGTCGTACACATCAGATCCGTGTGCATATGAAATTCATTGGTCATCCTCTTGTCGGGGATCCAATGTACAGTCGAGGGACGCGCGGTCTGACTATGAATGGACAGGCATTACATGCCATGACGCTGGGATTCGCACATCCTGCAAGCGGGGAGACTGTGGAACTTCATGCTCCGCTTCCGGAAGACATGGAGAACTTGCTTCATTCCATTCGCAATAGATAGTTGCTGTGTAGTCGTAATTATGCAAATTAAACCATGATATTTAGTTGTAAAATAGTGTGTATTCTGATATTCGTGTGAAAAAAGTGCAAATTGTATTGGAGATCGTTCATTCCTTTCGTCGTCATTATCAAGCATAGTTAATACATTGGCATCATAACCGATGATATAAGACTGGTGCAGGAGAAGGGGCTGGATAAGATGACGACAGAATTTTATCAAAACACATATATTCAACATACATTTGCAGAGCGAATTGGTGGAGCCAATTACGGAAAAGACACGAATATCTACAAATTTGAAAAGATCAAACGAGCTAAGGCTGCTGCCAAATTACAGTTCCCTGATGTGGAATTGATCGATATGGGTGTCGGTGAACCGGATGAAATGGCTGACGCAGGTATCGTGGCTGCATTGGCAGAAGAAGCGTCCAAGCCCGAAAACCGCGGTTACGCTGATAATGGCATTGCAGAGTTTAAGCATGCTGCGGCAACCTACTTGAAAGAAGTATTTCAGGTCGAAGGAATTGATCCAGACACTGAGGTGCTTCATTCCATTGGTACGAAGCCAGCGCTTGCGATGCTGCCTTCCTGCTTCATCAATCCAGGGGACATTACGATTATGACGGTTCCTGGCTATCCGGTAATGGGTACGCACACGAAATATTTAGGAGGAGAAGTGTATAACATTCCGCTTACGGCTGACAATAACTTCTTGCCTGATTTGGATGCTATCCCTGAAGAGGTGTGCCAACGGGCCAAGCTGCTCTATTTGAACTATCCGAACAATCCAACTGGAGCAGTAGCGAGTGTTGAGTTCTTCGCCAAGGCCATTGCTTGGGCGAAGCAGCATAAGGTCATCATTGTACATGATGCCCCTTACGCAGCGTTGACCTATGACGGCAACAAGCCGCTAAGCTTCTTGAGCGTACCTGGGGCGAAGGACGTTGGGGTTGAGCTCCATTCCTTGTCCAAATCGTACAACATGACGGGATGGCGCATTGGCTTTATTGCCGGCAATCCGCTCATTGTGAAGGCATTCGGTGACGTCAAGGACAATAACGATTCCGGCCAGTTCATCGCGATCCAGAAGGCAGCTGCATACGGCCTGGCTCATCCAGAGATTACGGAAGCGATCGCTGACAAATACTCTCGCCGTCATGACCTGCTAGTTGCAGCACTTAATGAAGCGGGCTTCCGCGCCGTTAAGCCGCAAGGTTCCTTCTTCCTCTATGTTGAAGCGCCAAAGGCGGTACAGGGCGGGCCAGAATTCAGAACGGCTGAGGACTTCTCCCAATATTTGATTCGAGAGAAGTTAATCTCGACAGTGCCTTGGGATGATGCAGGACGCTTTATTCGGTTTTCGGTTACGTTCCAAGCCCGGGGCGAGGCCGAAGAGAAGCGTGTAATGAGTGAGCTCAAGCGCAGACTTACCGACGTTGAATATATTTTCTAAAATTTATATGAGTAGTATTACTTGACATGGATCGTGAGAAGTGGGATAATCCAGTTAATCAAATAAGACCTTTAAATCAGTCCCGTGAGACTGGCAAGGTAACGCTCGTTTACGAGAAAGAACACGTGAAGAGCGGAAGGAAGAAGCATGTCCGTCAGATGCCGAGAGCTATGATGGATCGCGAAGAGCTTCTACTTCTGCGCTGTAGCTTCATGCAGCTTCTTTCCGCGCATATCGTGAATGCACAACTCCTTGCCTACGGGCAAGGAGTTTTTTTGTATCTGCGCACACTATCGATAAACAGCCCAGTCCTTACTCGTGTAAGGGTGGGAAAACGGAAGGAGACAAAATCCAAATGAGCACGACCGAATTCAACATCATTATGGATGAAGCAGCGATTCGACGAGCACTAACACGGATCGCACACGAAATTCTCGAACGAAATAAAGGCATTGAAAACTGTGTACTTGTCGGAATCCGGACAAGAGGGATCTTCTTCGCAAGGCGCATTGCCGAACGAATCCAACTGATTGAGAATGTGAACATTCAAGTCGGAGAGTTGGATATCACGAGATATCGCGATGACAAGAAGCGGGAAGAGCGGGAGGCGGCAGACATTAGTGAGCCATTCCCAATACAGGATAAGAAAATTATCTTGTGCGACGATGTGCTCTATACAGGGCGGACGATTCGTGCAGCAATGGATGCACTAATGGATCAGGGCCGACCGCAAATGATTCAGCTGGCGGTACTGGCAGATAGAGGGCATCGGGAATTGCCGATTCGACCTGATTATGTCGGTAAAAACGTACCGACTTCACGCACCGAAGAGATTGAAGTTGCCTTGAAGGAATTAGACGGCATCGATGAAGTGAAAATCGTACACCACAGGGGGTAGCAGTAATGACAATACAGTTGGAACGTACGGTAAAAGACCGCAGCTTACTGGGCTTAAAGTCACTAAGCAGATTCGAAATCGAATCCATTTTGAATCGAGCCGCACATTGGGATGGGCAGGATGTTAAAGTACAAGATGCATTAAAAAATAAATTTGTAGCCAACATGTTTTTCGAGAACAGCACGCGCACCCGCTGTTCGTTCGAAGTAGCCGAGAAGCGTCTGGGTGCAGAGGTTATCAACTTCTCTGCATCCTCCTCGAGTGTAGAGAAGGGCGAATCAATCTACGATACGGTTCGAACACTCGAATCTATGGGCATGGATGCAGGGGTTATCCGCTTGAAGCCGATTGGGCTCTTGGAACAAATTGCGGAACGCGTCAAGATGCCGCTGATCAACGCAGGCGACGGGAATAATGAGCATCCTACACAGGCACTCCTAGACCTGTACACAATGCGCAAGCATTTTGGACAGCTAGATGGACTGAATGTCACGATAGTCGGAGATATTGAGCACAGCCGAGTGGCACGCTCTAATTTATACGCGCTTCGCAAGTTCGGAGCGAACGTAAGCTTCTGTGCACCGGACAATATGCGTGCTCATGATTTGGATGCACCGTTTGTGACGATGGATGAGGCGCTGCAGTCAGATGTGGTCATGATGCTTCGCGTACAACTTGAGCGTCATGAATCAGAAGTGATGCACTCGACAGCGGCGTACCGGTCAGAGTACGGCATGACGATTGAACGCGTCGCATTGATGAAGAAACATGCGATTGTTATGCATCCAGCTCCTGTCAATCGCAATGTAGAAATCGATGACGAGGTCGTTGAAGCAGAACAGTCGCGAATCTTCGAGCAAATGGCAAACGGGGTTCCCGTACGGATGGCAGTACTGGAGCGAGCACTCTCATAGGAATCACATCTTATATAGAAGAAATCGATAGATTGAAATTGAATGAAATTGAAAAATACCAACCAAACGGACGAAAACTTCACAATGGCACCGTAAGGAGAGAGAAACCGATGATCGTATTAACAAATGCAAAGATATTAAATACCGAAGGCGAATTGGTTGACGCTAACATTTGGATGGAAGAAGGCGTCATCCGTCGGATTACGAATCGCGAAGAAGCTGCTCCAGCGGGAGCAGAAGTTCATGACATCGAAGGAAAATTCGTATCGGCAGGCTTCATCGACATGCACGTTCATTTGAGAGAGCCTGGCTTTGAACATAAAGAAACGATTGCAACAGGTACTCACTCCGCGGCAAAGGGTGGATTTACAACAATCGCATGTATGCCAAATACACGTCCAGTCACAGACACATCAGAAACGGTACAACTTATACTCGATAAGGCTAAGCAAGAAGGCTATGTGAAGGTCTTGCCTTATGGCTCGATTACGAAGAGTGAGCTGGGAAGAGAGCTTACAGACTTTGTAGCCTTGAAAAATGCAGGTGTTGTCGGCTTCACAGACGATGGGGTTGGCGTACAGAATGCCCAAATGATGAAGGATGCGATGAACTGGGCCAAGGAACTGGGCATGCCGGTTATCGCACACTGCGAAGATGATTCGCTAGTTAAAGGTGCGGCAGTAACAGATGGAGAGTTCGCCCGCAAGCATGGATTGAAGGGGATTCCGAATGAATCGGAAGCGATTCATGTAGGCCGGGATGTGCTGCTGGCAGAAGCGACAGGCGTACATTATCATGTGTGCCACGTTAGCACAGAACAGTCCGTTCGGCTTATCCGTCAAGCGAAGCAGTTCGGTGTGAAGGTGACTGCAGAGATATGTCCACATCACCTGCTTCTCTCAGATGAAGATATCCCGGGATTGGATGCAAACTGGAAGATGAATCCACCGCTTCGCTCGCCTCGCGATGTAGAAGCCTGCATTGAGGCGCTGGTAGATGGCACAATCGACATTGTCGTAACAGACCATGCACCACATAGTGAAGAAGAGAAAGCCAAAGGGATGGAGCTTGCACCGTTCGGTATTGTCGGATTGGAAACTGCATTCCCTCTCCTTTATACGAAATTTGTAGCGACAGGCAAATGGCCGCTATCTCTGCTCGTCAATCGCATGACAAGCGACCCGGCAAGAACGTTCGGCTTGAATACAGGACGTCTTGAAGAAGGAGCGCCGGCTGATATTACGGTTATTGACTTGGAGACCGAGCATAAGGTGAATCCGGACGAATTCTTGACTAAGGGACGGAATACGCCGTTCACAGATTGGAGCTTGAAGGGATGGCCAGTGAAGACATTCGTAGACGGCCGTCTTGTATGGAGCAAGTAACAAGATTGATAGATAGTCCATTATAGATAGATAAGAATAGCAACGTGAAGTGCATAAGATAGAGAGCGAGGAGTGACGGACATGCAAGCAAGATTGTTGTTGGAAGATGGTACCCTCTTTACAGGAACGGGGTTCGGTGCAGACGGTGAGTCTGTAGGTGAGGTTGTATTTAATACAGGGATTACAGGATATCAAGAGGTATTATCCGACCCATCTTATTGCGGACAAATTGTAACGATGACGTACCCGCTGATTGGCAACTACGGCATTACGCGCGATGACTTCGAATCCATTCGTCCCTACGTAAACGGGTTCGTCGTGCGCAGACATGAAGAAGTTCCTAGCAACTGGCGCGCTGAGTATTCGGTAGACCGTCTTCTGAAAGAATACGGCATCGTAGGCATCAGCGGCATCGATACGCGCATGCTGACTCGCAAGCTTCGTCACTTTGGTACGATGAAGGGATTGCTGACAACGGGTAACCAATCAATAGAAGAATTGAAGGAAATGCTAGGTGTTGCGGAATTGATGCGGGATCAAGTAGCACGCACTTCAACGAAGCAGATGTTCTCCAGCCCTGGTGACAAAGAACGCATCGTACTTGTCGACTTCGGCGCGAAGAGCGGTATCGTGCGCGAGCTGACAAAGCGCGGCTGTGATGTAGTCGTCGTTCCTCATGACACAACAGCAGACGAAATTCGGCGCTTGCGCCCTGATGGAATTCAATTGTCCAACGGCCCTGGGGATCCGAAGGATGTGCCGCATGCTGTGAAGATGCTGCAAGAGCTTCTTGGAGAGTACCCAATCTTCGGTATCTGCTTGGGACACCAATTGTTCGCACTCGCTTGCGGAGCTGACACTGGGAAATTGAAGTTCGGCCATCGCGGTGGAAACCATCCGGTTAAAGAGCTCGCAACGAATCGCTGCTATATTACTTCTCAGAACCATGGATATACAGTTCTGGAGGATTCGGTACAAGGTACGGAATTGAAAGTAACTCATATCAACAATAACGATAAAACAATTGAAGGACTTGCACATGCGAAGTACCCAGCCTTCTCGGTACAATATCACCCAGAAGCGGCTCCTGGTCCGCATGACAGCAGCTACTTGTTCGACCAATTCATTGATATGATTCGAGAGCATAAACGCAATCAACCTAAGACTCCGCGCCAAGCGGAGCTCGTAGCACAGCTGAAAGGGGAACTATAAAATGCCGAAAAATAACAACCTCAAGAAAATCCTTGTTATCGGATCAGGCCCGATCGTAATCGGTCAGGCAGCCGAGTTCGACTATGCAGGAACACAAGCATGTGAAGCACTGAAAGAAGAAGGCATGGAAGTCGTTCTCATCAACAGCAACCCAGCTACGATTATGACAGATACAAATATGGCCGATAAGGTGTATATCGAGCCGATTACTCTGGAGTTTGTAACACAGATTATCCGCCAAGAGCGCCCAGATGGATTGCTTCCGACACTGGGTGGCCAGACTGGCTTGAATATGGCTATGGAACTTGCTCGTGCAGGTGTGCTTGAGCAAGAGAACGTGAAGCTTCTCGGGACGCAGCTAGATTCCATTGAGCGCGCAGAAGACCGTGACTTGTTCCGCGACCTGATGCGTGAACTGGAGCAGCCGGTACCGGAAAGTGTTATTGTCAACTCGGTACAGGAAGCAGTTGACTTCGCAAATACGATTGGGTACCCAATCATCGTCCGTCCTGCTTATACGCTTGGGGGTACAGGCGGCGGTATTTGTGCGAACGAAGAAGAGTTGCGCGATACGGTTGCATCAGGTATCCGCTACAGTCCAATCGGACAGTGCTTGATTGAGAAGAGCATCGCGGGCATGAAGGAAGTCGAGTACGAAGTTATGCGTGACGCGAACGACAACTGTATCGTAGTCTGCAACATGGAGAACTTCGACCCGGTAGGTGTCCATACAGGCGACAGTATTGTCGTAGCACCGAGCCAAACGCTGTCGGATCGCGAGTATCAAATGCTGCGCTCCGCATCGCTTAAAATTATCCGCGCGCTCAACATCGAGGGTGGGTGTAACGTTCAGTTCGCGCTGGATCCACACAGCTATCAATACTATGTCATCGAGGTTAACCCTCGTGTCAGCCGCTCTTCTGCACTCGCTTCGAAAGCAACAGGCTATCCGATTGCGAAGATGGCAGCGAAAATCGCGGTCGGCTACACACTTGACGAAATCGTGAATCCAGTTACGGGGCAAACATACGCATGCTTCGAGCCTACACTCGATTACATCGTATCGAAGATTCCACGCTGGCCGTTCGATAAATTCACACAAGCGAACCGTAAGCTCGGTACGCAAATGAAAGCAACTGGCGAAGTCATGGCTATCGGACGTACATTCGAAGAGTCCATGCACAAGGCAATCCGCTCCCTGGAAATCGGCGTACATCGCTTGATGTTGAAAGGTACGGAAGAGCTGGACAAAGAAACACTGGAATATCGTCTGCAAACACCAGATGATGAGCGCATGTTCTTGCTGGCAGAAGCATTCCGCCGCGGATACACACTGCAGCAGTTGCAGGATCTCACGAAAATCGACTGGTGGTTCCTCGACAAGCTGGAAGGCATGGTCAAGTTTGAGGATCGCATTCGTGAAGAAGAAACACTGACTGAGCAAACGCTCTACGAAGCGAAGCGCATGGGCTTCACAGACCGCGCGATTGCTGAACTGCGCAGTGAAGGCCAGCCTGGCGGCACTTACACGAAGGAAGCCGAGGTTCGTGACTATCGGGTACAACAAGGCTTGAAGCCTGTCTATAAAATGGTCGATACATGTGCGGCAGAGTTCGAAGCGACAACACCGTACTACTACTCGACCTATGAAGTAGAAAATGAAGTTATTGAATCCAATAAAGAAAAAATCTTAGTACTTGGCTCTGGTCCAATTCGCATCGGTCAAGGTATCGAATTCGACTACTCGACTGTACATGCGGTATGGGCGATTCAAGATGCAGGGTATGAAGCAGTAATCATCAACAACAATCCTGAGACCGTATCAACGGACTTCAACACATCAGACCGCTTGTACTTCGAGCCGCTCTTCTTCGAAGACGTAATGAATGTTATTGAGCAGGAGAAGCCGGTAGGGGTTATCGTCCAATTCGGTGGACAAACGGCTATCAACCTTGCAGCACCGCTGGCAGCCGCTGGTGTGCGGATTCTCGGTTCGAGCTTGGAGAGCATCGATGAAGCGGAAGACCGGAAGAAATTCGAAGCTTTGCTGTCGCGCCTTCATATTGCACAGCCGCAAGGCAGCACGGTAACATCTGTTGACGAGGCAGTAGGTACGGCACAATCACTCGGCTACCCGGTACTTGTTCGTCCATCCTACGTTCTGGGCGGACGCGCAATGGAAATCGTGTACTCTGACCAAGAACTGTTGACCTACATGGAGCAAGCAGTGAAAATCAACCCTGAGCATCCGGTTCTCATCGACCGCTACATGCTTGGCAAAGAGGTTGAAGTCGATGCCATCTGTGATGGCGAGACGGTGCTCATCCCTGGTATCATGGAGCATGTTGAGCGCGCAGGGGTACACTCCGGTGACTCGATTGCGGTATATCCACCACAGCACTTGTCCGAAGAGCTGAAGCAGCAAATCGTGGATGTTACGATTCGCATCGCAAAGGAACTGAAGACGGTCGGCTTGATTAACATCCAGTTCGTCATCTACCATGACCAAGTATATGTGATTGAAGTGAATCCACGCTCCTCGCGTACGGTTCCATTCTTAAGTAAAGTGACGAACATTCCAATGGCGAATGTGGCAACGAAGCTTATCTTGGGTACGAAGCTGAGTGACCTTGGCTATCAAGAGGGCTTGTGGCCAGAAGATGACCATGTATCGGTTAAAGTTCCTGTGTTCTCGTTCGCGAAGCTGCGCCGCGTTGAACCGACACTCGGTCCTGAGATGAAATCAACAGGTGAAGTTATGGGACGCGACAAGCAATATGCGAAGGCATTGTACAAAGGCCTTATCGGTTCCGGTATGAAGATTCCTTCAACTGGCGCCATCATCTGTACAGTAGCAGATAAGGATAAGGAAGAAGCAGTTGAATTGATGCGCGGTTTCGTGGGCCTTGGCTACAAGATCATTGCGACTGGTGGAACAGCGGTTGCGCTTGAAAATGCAGGTCTGAGCGTGACAAATGTCAAGAAACTGACAGAAGGCTCGCCTAACATTCTGGATCTCATCCGCGGAGGAGAGGCGCACTTCGTTGTCAACACCTTGACGAAGGGCAAAACGCCAGAACGCGATGGCTTCCGCATTCGCCGCGAAGCAGTAGAGAACGGCGTAGTCTGCATGACATCGCTGGATACTGTACACGCGCTGCTGGGCATGCTGGAGCAAATCAACTTCTCATCCCGCGCAATGCCGGTTGTTCAGAAGTAATCACAGAAGTAATAGACGAGTATCGTCTCACAATAGAAGCAGAATCGAGGAGGCCGCAAGGCCTCCTCGGAGTATGAATAGGCTATGGACGAAGCTTGGGGTAAGGTACGAGAAAAATACGAAGAGGTGTCACGATGAACAAACGATGGAGCGAGGCAGAAGCGGCGGGCAGAATTATGGTCGCACTGGATTATCCGAATGCAGACGCAGCGAGAGAGCTGCTGCAGCAGCTGCAAGGAATCCCTTGTTATATGAAGGTAGGCATGCAGTTGTTCTATGCGGCGGGCCCAGCGTTTGTTCGCGAGCTGAAGGATAAAGGCTACAAAGTTTTTCTTGATGTAAAGATGCATGATATCCCGAACACAGTTAAGGGTGGAGCGAACAGCATCACGAAGCTAGGCGTTGATATGTTCAATGTCCATGCCGGCGGCGGTGCAGCGATGATGGCTTCTGCTATGGAGGGTGTTGAAGCGGCACTGGCTGAAAATGCGGAATTGAAGCGACCCGTCGTGATTGCAGTCACGCAATTAACGAGCACGAATGAAACGGTCATGAATGAGGAACTCGGAATTCCTGGCAAGATAGCTGACACTGTCGTACGTTATGCGAAGCTGACGAAGCTAGCAGGGCTTGATGGAGTTGTGGCATCGCCTCAGGAAGTAACTGCAATTAAGGCTGCTTGCGGAGAAGAATTCCAGACGATTACGCCTGGGATTCGTCCAGCAGGCAGTGCAAAGGGTGACCAATCCCGTGTCATGACTCCAGCACAAGCATTTGAGCAAGGAACAGATTATATTGTGGTCGGCCGCCCGATAACTGCTGCACCGAATCCACGCAACGCGATTCTATCTATTATGAAGGAGCTGTTGAACTAATGACTACAACGAACCTGGAACGCACAATTGCACAGCATCTATTAAATATCCAAGCGGTAGCGCTTCGTCCAAATGAACCATTTACGTGGACGTCAGGCATGAAATCTCCAATCTACTGCGACAATCGCTTGACGATGTCCTACCCAGAGATTCGAGATGCAATTGCAGAAGGATTTGCTTCCTTGGTGAAACAATACGCTCCTGATGCAGAAGTTATCGCAGGCACAGCTACAGCAGGCATTCCGCATGCTGCTTGGGTAGCGGACAAGCTTGGCTTGCCAATGGCTTATATTCGCGACAAGGCAAAAGGCCACGGAAAGCAAAATCAAATTGAGGGAATCATTCGTCCTGGACAGAAGGTTGTTGTCATAGAGGATTTGATTTCTACAGGTGGAAGCTCCTTGAAAGCCGCACTTGCCGTCAAGGAAGCAGGAGCTGAGCCATTGGCAGTACTGGCGATCTTCAGCTACCAATTGGAAAAAGCAACTTCTGCATTCGAGGAAGCAGGGATTCCACTTCGCACGCTGTCGAACTATACAGCACTGACGCAGACGGCACTGGATCATGGTGTTATTCAAGCCGAAGATATGGATGTGCTCCAAGCATGGCGTCATGATCCAACGACATGGGGCAACTAAGAAGAAAAGAAGGCGAATTTGAATTTGATTTTGAATTCTATTTCTATAGATAGCATTTCTTGAAGACCTTTCCTGCATCATGAGGAAGGGTCTCTTTTTTGATAGAGTCATGAACTGACAAAAGACTACCAAAAAATAATCAGAATATTTGTCATTTTTACAGAAAAACGGTTAAGATCATTGTAACTTTTCACGCAAAACTTTCGTTTATACTTGAGGAGAGTTTGACGTCATGTCCGAGAAAGGGGCAGATATAAGGATGAAATGGCTTCGCAAACGGAAGCAGGCTGACGAGGTCGAGGCTAACGAGGCAACCCCAAATCTCGCAGTGCATAATCAGGACGAGACAGTTGCGAATAATGAGGCGAAATACATAGACGACAAAAAAACATCTTCAGAATGGCCTGAACGTGCGGTTCCTGTCGCTACAGATGAACCTATCCTCGAAGTTCGCGGTGTGGAACGAACCTTCCAAGTGGGCAGTGAGAAGCTTCATGTCCTGAAAGGCATCAATATGCAGGTTAACCCAGGTCAGTTGGTAATGCTGAAAGGTCGTTCCGGTTCAGGGAAAACGACTCTTCTTAACATGCTCGGCGGCCTGGATCTGCCTACAAAAGGCGAGATTTATTTTCGAGGAGAGGAGCTCTCATCTTGGAGCGATAACAAGCGCACCTTTACAAGACGCAATGATATCGGATTCATATTTCAGGCGTTTGCTTTGATGCCGTTGTTATCTGCATATGAGAATGTCGAGCTGTCGCTGCGTATGGCGAACATTCCGCGTCATTTATGGAAGGAACGCGTACAGCATTGTTTGGAATTGGTTGGTCTCGGAAAGCGAATGAAGCACCGTCCGTTCGAAATGTCCGGCGGTGAGCAGCAGCGTGTTGCGATTGCGAAGTCGATCGCGCATAAGCCTCTGTTGCTGCTTGCAGATGAACCTACAGCAGAACTTGATTCACAGATGGGTGCACAGGTCATGGGAGTATTCCGGCAAATTATACGTTCTGAGAAGATCGCAATCTGTATGACAACCCACGATCCTACAATTTTGGAGGTAGCTGATCATGTTTATGAAATGGTCGACGGAAAATTCATCTCATAAGGCAGTAGATAAAAGGAAGAAATGGCGCCGCTCCGCGCTGATATTGATGTGCGGGGTCATGATGCTTACCTCTGCATGTTCCTTGCTTCCAGATGAGGAACAAGAAGAGACGCTGCCGACAATTACGCCGCCAGCAATCTCGAAGAAGCCCGAATATGATGTTATGAAGGGCGAATGGATATCTGATGTGAAGGCAACAGGGAAGGTAATGTCGGAGCAGGAAGAGACGTTCTTCTTCACGCTTGATAATAAGCCTGTCAAGGATGTAAAGGTCAAGAACGGCGACAACGTAAAGGCAGGTCAGGTATTGGCAGTACTTGATGTTGAAGAAATGCAAAGGGACCTGCGTTCGAAGCGGAGAGAGCTTCGCAAGTTGGAAGTGAAGATGAAAGAAACGCTCCGCCAGAAGGATGAGATGGATCCAATTCTATTCGAAGATGAGCAAATCGCATACGAAGAGGCTCTCGAAAAGATTGCGGAAGTAGAAAACGATATCGCAAAAGGATTGGTTACTGCTCCATTCGCTGGAACGGTCGTTAACGTCGCTGCGAAGAAAGGGAATATGACGAAGAAGTATGACCCTGTCGCGACAATCGCCAATACATCCCGATTGGTTGTTACGGTGGATGTACCGAAGGATGATTTGAAGAAAATTGCCCCTGGAATGGATGTTGAACTAAGCATTAATTCGACAGGCAAAATTTTAAAAGGAAAGGTTAAGGCGCTTCCTGCTCCTACATCAGACAAGGACAACGGAGGGAACAACAACAACAACAATCCGGGCGGGGGCAATATGCCTGAACAGGATCGGATTGATAAATATGTAACGGTGACATTGAATGATAAGCTGCCTTCTACAGTAACGCGTGGATCCATGCTTGGTGCGACCATTATTACGAAGAAACGGAGCAATGTTGTCTATATCCCGCCATCCGCACTTCGCACGCTTGGTGCTAGAACCTATGTTCAAGTCGTTGATGACAATGGCAAACGTGAGGTTGACGTGGAAATCGGTGAACAGGATGCAACGAGATTGGAAATCAAAAAAGGACTTGAGCCTGGACAGAAAGTAGTGGGTCGCTAATGGGCATTCCTTTGTTGCGGTTTCTATTCCGGAAAATGTGGAATACCCGCTGGCTTACGTTCAGCACACTTCTAGGGCTCATTGTGGCTGTATCCTTTACAGTCAGCATTCCGATGTATGCTGATGGCGCCTTGAAGCGGGTTGTCTCGAAGACATTGGAGGACAATAGTGCAGCAATGCCAGCCGGCTCGTTGTCAATCAAGTACCAGGCGACAGGTGGAACCAAGACGGATCCGAAAGAATTAAAGGAAGTTGATCGTTACATACGTGAGGATGTGAAGGCGCAGGTTGGGTTTCCAGCTCAAATCTTTGTCAATGCGCGTTCGCTCCGAGGAACAGAAGTTTACCCTGTAGATCCGAGCAAGGTTGATGCCAGCCGGGTTCGAACGATGACGCTTGGCTCTTTATCCGATTTGAACGACCGAGTAGAGTGGACACTGGGTAAGGAATATGAAGATGGCGAGCAGAATGGGACATTGCAGGTTGTCATGATGGAGGAAGCCATGTACCGCAATGATCTCCATATTGGTGACGAGCTTGAATACCCAGTAACCGGCACGGATACCGTGCTGAAGGTGAAGTTGGTAGGTACTTTTAAGCCGAAAGAAGATACGAGTGCTTATTGGTTCCAGGGCTTAGAAGGAATGATGAATTCCTTGTACGTCTCACCGGCAACGTTCGATCATTTGATGGAACAGAAAAAGCTGCCGATCTCTGTATCCAGTTGGTATTATGCGTTTGATCTGCGCGAGGTAAAGACAAGTCAGTTGTCCTCACTTAGCTCTATGCTAGAACGCTTGAATATTGATTTGTACCAGAAGCTGAAGGGAACGCAAGTGGAGATTTCCTTCGCGAAGGTATTGAATGAATTCCGCAGTCAGAGCGTACAGTTGCAAATGATGCTGTTCACGCTTGCTGCACCGATGATTGCAATGGTGTTCTATTATATTGCGATGAATGCAAGTCAATCGCTAGAGAAGCAGCAAAGTGATATTGCTGTGCTGCGAAGCCGTGGAGCAAGTACGCGGCAGATTATATGGCTTTATCTATTGGAAGGAATCATTCTCGGCTTGTTGGCTCTGGCATTGGCCCCTATATTCGGCTGGTTTATGGCGAAGTCAATAGGCTCGGCGAACGGCTTCCTGGAGTTCGTAAATCGGAAGTCTATTCCGGTAGGATTTACGACAGATGCTGTTTTATTTGGCGTGGCTGCAGTTGTCATTGCCTTGTTCGCAAGCATTATACCAGCAGTAGTCTTCGCTCGTTCATCTATCGTGAACTTGAAGCAGAAGATGGCACGATCAGACCGCAAGCCTGTATGGCAGCGCTGGTTCCTTGATGTCCTGCTGCTGGGCTTGGCGGGTTATGGCTATTACCTGCTTAATGAGAGACAGTTGTTGACATTCCAATCAGGAGTGAGCTCTGATCAGCTGCAAGTACAGCCATTTCTATTTTTTGTGCCGGCACTCGCGATTTTTGCGTGCGGACTGTTCTTTTTACGATTGTTCCCGCTTATTCTTAAAATCGTGCAGTGGATTGGCGGAAAGCTGCTGCCAGTTCCGCTATATTTGACGCTTACGCAGTTGTCCCGTTCTGCCAAGACGTATTATCCGCTTATGATTCTGCTTATTCTTACACTTGGTCTTGGCGTATACAATGCGTCGGCAGCTCGCACGATTGACATTAACTCGACAGAACGCACCTTGTACAAATATGGTACGGACGTCATTGTCCAAACGGTATGGGAATCTGAACAAGAGATTATTAGAGATAAGGATAAAGGCAAAGGAAACAATGGAGGCGGCAATCCAGGGCAAGGTGGTGGTGGCAACCAACCACCGAAGGCGGGCAAGACGATTTATACGGAGCCGCCGTTTGAGCTCTTCAAAAAGATGCCGGGTGTTGAAGGAGCCGCACGAGTGCTGAAGACGAAGGGGAATGTAATCATTTCCGGACGTTCAATCGGTCAAGGTGAGATTATGGGAATCGACAATGTCGACTTCTCGAAGGTTGCCTGGTTCCGTCAGGACTTGTTCCCAAACCATCCGTTCCGCTATTTGGATGCACTAGGGAAGTATACGGAATCCGCTGTGATTATCCCGAGCAATGTCGCGAAGCAGTATCAATTGAAGGAAGGCGACATCATCTCCATCGGATTTGGGGAGCAGTTGGTTGAATTCGTAATTGTTGGGGTACTCCCATATTGGCCGAGTATGTATCCAGACGAGAAACCGTTCTTTATTGCGAACTTAGATTATATTTATGATCAAGTACCAATCACACCGTATGAAGTATGGTTGAAAATGAAGGACAAAGCACCGCTAGGCCCTGTCATTACAGAACTGCAAAAGAAAGGGATAGAAATATTCAGCGTGACGGATGTACGAAGCGAGCTTGCAACACAGAGCAAGCATCCTACCCGGGGCGGCGTATTTGGCATTCTGAGTATGGGCTTCTTAATATCCGTCATTATCTCCTTGATTGGATATTTGTTGTTCTGGTTCTTTAACTTGACAAGACGTGTGCTTCAGTTCGGGATTTTGCGTGCAATGGGGTTGTCGCGCAGACAACTAACCGGTATGCTGCTGCTGGAACAGCTATTTACAGCAGGGCTTTCTATCCTGCTTGGCATTTTGCTTGGGAAGGTGGCGAGCCGCTTGTTCCTGCCATTCCTACAGACGGCAGAAAGCTCCAAGATGCAGGTGCCACCATTCCGGATTGTATTTGAATCACGAGATACGATCCAGCTGTACATCGTCGTTGGCGTGATGATCTTTACTGGGGCGACCTTGTTGTTCATGCATATTCGTCGTCTACGTGTCCATCAAGCCGTGAAGATGGGAGAGGAGCGTTAATCGGTGATACATTGTGAAGGGTTAGTTAAAATTTTCAAAACAGATGATATTGAAGTTGTTGCCCTGCAAGGGCTGAACCTGTCTGTTAAGCAAGGCGAGCTGATGGCGATTATCGGCAACAGCGGCAGTGGGAAATCGACACTTCTGAACATACTCGGCGGGTTGGATCGGCCATCCGCCGGCTCCGTTCAGGTAGGGAAGTGGGATCTGCTTAAAATTTCGGATAAAGAGCTTGTTGAATACAAGCGGGATACTGTCGGATTTATCTGGCAGAACAATGCGCGCAACTTGCTTCCTTATTTGACGGCGTTAGAGAATGTTGAAGTGCCGATGATGCTGGCCGGCAAGATGGATCGCAAATATGCAAAGGAACTGCTTGAATGGGTTGGGCTAAGTCATCGCATGCACAATAAGCTGCAACAGCTATCAGGCGGTGAGCAGCAGCGGGTGGCCATTGCGATTTCACTAGCGAATCGCCCACAAATGCTGCTTGCCGACGAACCTACTGGATCTGTGGATACGCAGACATCAGATATGATCATGAATATTTTCCGCCGTATGAGTAGGGAATTAGGGGTAACAGTGGTCATCGTAACCCATGATTTGTCGCTTGCAGGGAAGGTGGATCGTGTCGTTGCCATACGTGACGGCTTAACTAGCACAGAATTCATCAAGCGTAATCCGAATTTGGATGCTGGTGGAGGTGAGGAAGGATTCGGGCTTCAGGATCATCATGAAGCCTACGTGGTAGTTGATCGAGTCGGTCGATTGCAAGTGCCAAAGGAGTATTTGGAAGCTCTCGATATTCAAGACAAGGCATCTATGGAATTAGACGGAGACAAAATTATTATCCGCACACCTAAGGAATTGGAGGAGTAACCAGATGAAAAAAAACTGGGTACGTAAATTATTGACGGTTACACTGGTATTGACGATGATTATCCCAATGCTGGCTGCTTGTACGAACAAAGATGAGGTTGTTCCAGGACAAGAGCGAGTATTGCGTATTGGCATGCAGTATGGAGGATACGACGACACCTATTTCCGTCAGCAATGGACGGATACATTTGAAATTACACATAAAGGAATCCGTATTGAGCTTGTTCCAGCACTTGATGGTGCAGATATGCGTTATGACAATTCAGGGGATCCGAAGAAACAGCCGGATCGCTATGAAGCGATGAAAAAACTGCTGAATTCCGCGAATCCAGTTGACATCATCGTCACGGATTCGTTCCAGTTCCGCAAGCTCGTGGAAGATGGAATGTTGAAGCAGCTTGATCCGCTTGTACAGAAGGACAGTATTGATTTGTCCGACTTTGTCCCAACGGTTATTGATGGGATAAAAGCAATGGGAGACAACAGCTTGTATGGTCTTGCGCCTACATTCTCCTCGAATGCACTGTTCTTCAACAAGAAGCTCTTCAGTGATGCAGGCATTGCGCCGCCGACTGATAATATGACATGGGATCAAGTATTTACGCTCGCGGCTAACCTATCGAAAGGTGACGGAGCAGATCGCAAATATGGTTTCAGCTTCAATCGTTATAATGGCTCCGATGTGTTTAGCGATATGATGAATTTATATATTCCGCCATTAAATCTTCGTATGTTCGATGAAAAAGGCGAGAAGATGACGGTAAACACGCCGCAATGGGAAAAAGTATGGACAACGGTAAGTGATCTGGCGATCAAGAAAATCGTCCCACCTGCCAACAGTACTGAAATGCCTGTTCAAACGCCGGAAAATGAAAATCCGTTCGGACATGATAACTTCCTGTCCGGGAAGGTTGCTATGGCGATCGGAGACTATAATTACATTAATACGGAATTGTCAGATGCCATGAAGAATGCTGACAAAATCAAAGGCTTTACGAAGTTTGATTGGGATGTTGTAACCATTCCGTCACATCCAGAATCTCCTGGAGTATCTGGCGGTTCTCAGTTGTATAATATTTTTGCAATCAATCAAAAAGCAGCTAACCCAGACGATGCTTGGGAATTCATGAAGTTTATTAATAGTGAAGATTGGGCTAAGCTTCGTTCCCGCAGCAGTTGGGAAATGGTATCTCGTCAAAAGTACATTAAGCCTAAGGATGGCACTAACATTAACGTAAGTGCGTTCTACAAAACAAAGCCGGTTCCTCCTACAAAGACAGATATGGAGAAGTTCATGATGGACGGAAGCTACTGGCAGATCAATCAGCTTGGTACGGAGTTGATGCAGCAAGTGATCGAGAAGAAGAAATCCGTTGCGGATGCCTTGAAGGAATGGGAAACAAAAGGGAACCAAATTTTAATTCAAGCGAAAAAGAATCCGAACGGTAATGATACTCCTCCAGGAAACGTATACAAGGGCTAATCATCGTAATGCAGGAAGAATCGGTGGCTCCAAGTGAACTTGCCGGTTCTTTTTTGCACTATTGGGGAATAGTAGGGGGGAAGGGGAGGATGCTGATGACAAGAAAAGGGTGATAAAGTGCATTGGGTCTATTGGGGCAAGTTGTACGATTCCAGATTTCAAGCTCGTTGTTTGCAGCAGCGGCTTGAGCATGATGCTTGGATTTATGGATATGAGGCAATGAAGGAGATTGAAGTATATCGATCACGTAGAGGAAAATACGGGGTGCGATTTCTTCCTTAGCCCATTATGTACAATAAATTCAAACTATTTTAATTTTTCTCTTGACTGAACATATGCAACTATTGTATAGTAATACTTGTCGCTGCTGAAGAAGTTCAGCTGTTGAATCATATCGCGGGGTGGAGCAGTCTGGTAGCTCGTCGGGCTCATAACCCGAAGGTCGTAGGTTCAAATCCTGCCCCCGCAACCAAACCTCATGAAATTGCAATGGTGAGGGCCCTTAGCTCAGTTGGTTAGAGCGGTCGGCTCATAACCGATTGGTCGGGGGTTCGAGTCCCTCAGGGCCCACCAATTCTAATTTCATAGATACATAGTTTTGTAAAGTGCATCTTTCATCATCAGTTCTAGCAGTTTGCTAGATTTGCATGAGATAGGTGTTTTTTTATTATTGAGGATCTATGGAAGCCCACTTTGCATGTTTTGCGGAGGGCTTCCTTTTTTTGTGTCGCTATTTTCTTTTTTGCAACGCATCGTAGGCATCGAGGACATTTTGGAGTGCAGCCTTTTCTTTTTTTGTTATCGTACGGTCATCATAATAAGTATCGCCTTCATGGCGAATGATGGTTTTCTTTGATTTAATAATGGCGCGAATCATTGAGATATCTGATTCAGATGGAGCGACATCGGCCCATTCCCAGATTCGGGTATTATTATCTCGGATGATCTCATCACTATTAGGGAAGATGGAATAGGTCTTATCATCGACTTTCAATGTGTACTTCTCGATGAACAGCCAATTTTCAGCTTCGTATTGAATACGCAGCCGCAGCCAAGATATATTTGCTTCTTTCCCTATATATAAGAAGAAACTGTTCTCATTCGCATAGTGAGGTGAAGTTTTGTCATAATACCAGGTAATACTTTTGACTTCATCTACACTTTTTCTCATCTTAGATAGTGCTTGCGCCAAGCGCTTTTCTTCCGCCGCTTGTTTACGTTTTTTCTCCAACTGCTCGGCCTCGATCTTCTTACGCTCTTTTTCTTCAATTTGCGAAATCAATGTTTTGGCGATGCCTGCTTCCTTGCTTCCGGGATGTTTCTTCATTAAAGCATTTAGTTTGTCCTTTGCGTTGCCTAATGCCCCTTTAGTAAGACTATCTCTCGCTCCGGCAAGCATGCGGTCAGCTCCATTTTTGATATCATCGATTTCTTTCTTTAACTCGTTAATTGTACCTTTCAATTGTGTATTTTCTTGTTGCAGGTTTCTTACTTTAGCGGTCAGGTTCTCGTTCGCAGATACCATATCGTCATATGAGGATTGCGAGATGTTAGAACAGCCTGAAAGGAGTAAAAAAGAAACACATAGTAGGGTAGTTATTCGCTTCACTGCCCGGATCCTCCTAGATGGTAGTAGTTCTATTGTACGACAAAAGCCCAATATTCCAATGAAAATAATGGTAACAAAGTTGGTGTGAAGATAATTCAATAGGAGGAAAAAGACCAGATGATGAATGTTCAATTGCGAACATTCACATTGATAAATTTAGTGTTGACATCATATGAAGGCGTATGATATATTATATCTTGTCGGTTGCGATGTACAGTGTTTTGAAGCGAAAGTGGATGAGCAGCCTGTAGTGCGCAATGATGCAGCATATTGAACCACATGACGATGTGGCAAATATGCCGGGGTGGCGGAATTGGCAGACGCACAGGACTTAAAATCCTGCGGTAGGTGACTACCGTACCGGTTCGATCCCGGTCCTCGGCACCACGTATTGATGATGAGAACTCCTTTCCTGTTCAAGCCTTGAACAAGTGAGGAGTTTTTTGCTTTATACTCTTTTTTAATATGAAATGTGAAATGATTTGAGGATTACATAATAATCGTAATAGACTGATAGATACCAACATGGAAGGGGAATGTACAGTGGGAATGCATGTACAGAATGATTGGGCGGAATTGCTTCATGAGGAAGTTAGACAGCCATATTTCAAGCAGCTGTGGGGCTGGCTTCGAGAAGAATACGAGTGTGCAGTCATTTATCCGCCATATGAACTTATATTTTCTGCGTTGAATGCGACGTCCTATGCGGATACGAAGATTGTCATCGTTGGGCAAGATCCTTATCATGGGCCAGGACAAGCTCATGGATTAAGCTTTTCCGTTCAACCGGGTGTTAAGCTGCCGCCTTCACTTCAGAACATGTTCAAAGAGGGCGCAGCAGATGTTGGTCTGAAGATGCCGAACAACGGAAGCTTGCTGCACTGGGCCAAGCAAGGCGTCCTTATGCTTAACACAGTACTGACCGTCGAACAAGGACAAGCAGCATCACATCGGGGGAAGGGCTGGGAGAAGTTCACCGATCGTATCATTCAATTGTTGAATGAAAGAGATCGCCCAATCATATTTGTTCTATGGGGAAGCCATGCACAAGCGAAGGTGAGCATGATTGATTTGTCAAAGCATTATATTGTACAAGCGCCGC
Organism: Paenibacillus sp. NAIST15-1; assembly: GCF_001894745.1. Classification (GTDB taxonomy): domain Bacteria; phylum Bacillota; class Bacilli; order Paenibacillales; family Paenibacillaceae; genus Paenibacillus_B; species Paenibacillus_B suaedae. The sequence continues at coordinate 554,882 of NZ_BBYF01000003.1, read as the reverse complement.
ATCCAAGTCCATTGTCTGCACATCGTGGGTTCTTTGGGAGCAAGCCGTACTCGAAAATTAATAATAAGCTGCGCGAATGGGGCGAGCAGGAGATCGACTGGCAAGTCCCTAATATCTAAATAAGGAATAGGCGTCATCGTGAACTGCTTTCATGGAATAGTAAGTTGTTATATGCTTGTAAGAAGGTGTGAGCGATAACTGTGAAAGTGGTTCATGTGGCTGCCGATCATTTTGGAAAAGTTAGCTCTAGTAATTGACATGGTAATATATTGATGTTATATTAAATTTGTTAATAAACATGATCTGTTAGCTCAGCTGGGAGAGCACCATCTTGACAGGGTGGGGGTCAGTGGTTCGAGCCCACTACAGATCACCATACTTTTAACATCAAAAGCCTTGATTATCAAGGCTTTTTCTATTTCTATTCCTTTGAACAGTGCAAACCTGCAGCAGAATCTTCTTTGCTCAATGAAAGTGATGCGACAGATGATACAAAACCACTATATTTGTCAACATCATGCATTAAGAAAAATAAGATCAATGATATAGTTTAATATAACTCATTCTCTGCCTATTTTCATTGATTTCTCTGAGGTGATCAAGTCCGTCATGCCTTGTTTGTAGGGGAAGCGAGTGTGTATGCCTCGAAATATATATTATTACAAGATCAAGCATCTCTCATTCGTATCTAACGGGTGATGGATGCTTTTTTATTTTGTTCGTAATTGCAAGAACTAAACTTGCAACTGCTTTCATATAGTGAAGGTATAACGAATGTTTCGCTATTGAATGGGGACAAGCGGAGGAGGTTGGGTTATGGGAGCCGAATTGAGTGTATGGATAATCGGTGTGTTCGGGATCGTAGCGGTTGTCTGTTGGTTTTTATCCAAGCTTCTAATCTTTGATAGTACAAAGCATGATGAGCAATTTGTATGGCTTCGCTCAGTTGAAGAGGATACCAGCAAAAAGGAATGAAGTCATGAGCAAGGGCATGAGATGTTTAAGGGATTAACTTTACGGTGAGAATAGGGGCTATATCGTGAAGTTATTAGTGTTGTTAGCGGGGGTAGCAGCATGCGTAGACGATGGAACGTAATAGGCGTGGTAATGTTGGCCGGAATCATCACGGGCGTCCTGCTTGTTGGGCTTAGTATGAACGCTGTCGACGCAAGTCGCTTCTATCCTGGGATTGATCCTGTAGAGAAGAAGATACCGATCTATGAGGATGTGTATGGTAAGCCAATTATTGAGGAAGTGTATGAGCCCTAGAGTATAACCATACAAGTGGCCGACAGCCCTAGAGATCCTAAGGATCTCCAGGGCTGTTTTCTTCATAAATGTCGTTCATTATGCTTCATTAATCTGTGTTGGATGAATGATTGGGCTGCCTAGCTGTGCTGTCTATAGGCTCTTCTGCATCCCATTTACGTGCGTAGGCTTTCTTCGTCACGTAGAGAAGCAGAAGCACCATGCCTACTACCATGACAACAACTGCGATTACTGTAGCCAGTATCGGATCCATCGTGTACCCCCTTGCTAATGTAAGCGTGTCCGTTATTGCAACTATACATGAAATTCATTTTTTTGTATAATATAAATTCGTTTGCAGCAGCTAAGATATTATACATAATCGCTGTTGCAACATTTCATTCGGAGGTGAGCGGGAGTGGCTGCTGAAATCATTGAGGTTAAGACACAGGAACAATTGGACGAGTGTATTGCGATACGAAAGGAAGTATTCGTTGCTGAGCAACATGTACCGGAAGAAGAAGAATGTGACGAGTACGATAACTTGGATGCTCCGGCCTTTCACGTCCTGCTGATGTCAGACGGACAGTACGCTGCAACAGGACGAGTGAAGCTGTTGGATGAATTCACTGCTAAGATGCAGCGTATTGCAGTAAGAAAGCCATTCCGCGGGAAAGGGATTGGAAGAGTTTTAATGGTAGGGCTGGAGCAAATCGCCCGGAAACACGGTGTGGAGAAATGCGTGCTGGACGGTCAGTGCCAAGCGGAAGGGTTCTATCATTCTTTAGGGTATGAGACAGTGTCAGAGGAGCCATTCTTGGATGCGGGTATTCCTCATATTCGCATGGAGAAGAAGCTGTAATTCGTTGTACCGATTTTCGGTTCATAAAAGTTTTGGGTTATGGACACTCTACCTAACAAACGCATCTAATGTAGGATGTATATAGTTAGGAGGATGATGTTCGCATGTCACAGCGAGAATCCATTGTAGCTGTTCAGAAGAATGGGGACGGGGATCTAACGGCGTTCCAAACGAATACAGGCCGAATCTTAAATTACGAGCAGGCTCTTCTAGCCGTGCAAAATGGGGAAATTGCGGGTGTGAATGCCTTCAAGGGAAGAGACGGCGGTACTTATCTTCGTGGAGATGCTGATGGTGATCCAAGCAACAATCTGGATAATTTGCCGACTTTCCAATAACGGTATAGAAGACATAACGAAAGAGCACTTGCAGCGGCCAAATTGGGTCGTTGCAAAGTGCTCTTTGGTGTATTATTCGATTGTATAGAGCTGGTGTTGATCGACAAAGGACATGGCGCCAGTATGCCCTTCGTACTGCGGCCGTTCATCTCCATAGTGCATGAGGGAGGTAAGCTTCTGCAGTGTATCTGGAAGCGTCAAGAGCTCCGCCAATGTCGCATGAACCTCTCCATTCCCACCTAATTGACAGTCATGGAAGATCGTGGTTACTCCACGCTGTTCAACTAAGTGGTGAAGCAGTTCCGGCTGGAACTGCATATCAGCGCTGTAGAAAAAATGATTGTTGATAAGAAGAGAGAAGCTGCGCTTGCCTTCAATATGTGGAGTCTCTAATAATTCGACGGTAAGACCCGCTGCAATGTCATAGGGCTGCCCTGGCTCTATTGCATGTACATCGAATACATCCTCTAAGCAGCTTATTCCCTCTTGAGTTAGTCCACCCTTCAATGTATGCTCCCATAATACGGATACGAGTGGAGAAGCTATGTACAATTTTGGCTTACGTCCATATTTGAACTTCATCTGGAAGGCCAATTCTTCTAATCCCCCAACATGATCAGCATGAATATGAGAGATAAGAACACCATCGATGTCAGAGAATGACTTATTCAAATGGTGTAGAGCCATCGGTGCCGTAATTCCACAATCGATGAGCAGTGTGAATCCACCAGAGTAAAGTAATCCGTTGTTATTGAAGTATGATTTGGCAAATGCACTGCCTGTCCCTAACATTTGTATGTGAAGGTTCATCTTCATCCTCCTATTGGCTGACAAGGCTAGAATTACGCCTATACTGTACCATGTCTGGGATAAATGCACAAGCAAAGGCAGCGCAATCTGCATAATGTGCAATAATCAGGTTCGGCCGGAAGCGGCAGGCAACGTGAAATGCACATGAAGCGGGTGAAGGGCATGACGAAGGGGAAGGGCAAAAAGAAGACGAGTCTACAGTCTGGTCGTGAACAGTTCACGATGAAAATAGTAACTTCAGATCGGTGTGAAGCGTGTAAGACACCCTGCACGCGCGGGATGGATTATGTGGAGCGGATGTCTCAGCCAGGCGCAGTTGGAAATGGCGTTCCCTGTATATTAACCCGTACCAAACTGGGCGGCTAATTGTCCCTACCCTACACAATAGGGTACATGTTCCCGGGGTGATAACATGTCTGTTGCACACCCAATCATTTCCCGGGACATAATGGATTTCCGGATCGCGCGAATCACCTATAATCGTCTTACCTATTGAACAATGGGGGGATCGTGATGCAGTTGGAGATTGTATGGAAGGGAAATGAGCATACCAATTCGAGTGATCGCAAGGGGGAGATCCCTGCAATTATTGTGAATCATATTTCTGCTCAGAGCTTAACGAGTCTAGATGCATGGTACACATGTCCTGACAACAAGATTTCTTCAGCTCATTTTGCAGTGTCAAAGAATGGGACAATTCATCAATATGTATCCATTGAGCGAATGGCATTCTCACAAGGACTAGAAGGAGAACGAATTGCCTTAGCGCCTGCTTTTGTTGTACGTGAAAAAGGAATGAATCCTAATCGATATGCGGTATCAATCGAGCATGAAGGAATGGACGGGCTGCTGACAGACGAACAGTATCAGGCATGTCTTCGTTTGCATCGTTATATACAACGATATGTAATGGAGAAGTGGGGACATTGGATCTCCTTGGATTATGAACATGTGTTGGGACATTTTCAGATCGATGCCATAAGAAAAGCGAACTGTCCAGGCCCTAACTTTCCATGGAGCCGGTTATATGAGGATTTGCGGCATATGAAGGAAGGGTGAGAGCATTGCTGGGATACCATAAGTTTTTGCGGGCGAAATAGTTCATGGCTTTGTTCATGATAGTATGAATGCACATGAGAGTTATTTGCGAATTAGGCGCAACTCTAAAGCATGATTGGAGTATAACTTTACAACAAAGAAATTTGGGGGTAACGAGATGAAATGCAGGAGACTTGCAGCATTCGTTCTGCTTGGTTCTATTGTGGGTGGAGCGTATGCATCGGCACAGACAGATGTCGCACCTAGTTCTGCGCAAGCCGCTCCAGTGGCTGAAAAGATTGATGTTGTTCTGAATGGGAATGCGGTAAATGAAGGCGGGTATATGATAGATGGACGTGCTTATTTGTCTGTACGACAAATACAAGAAGCACTTCAGGCATTTATATTCTGGGATGATGCCAATAAGAAGGTTGTAATTGACAAGCCTAATGTGGACTTGCTGCTGTTCAAGGACAATAAAACATTTGGCAAAGTCGAGACAGGGAAGACCTCATTTACAGTATTCGTCCAAGTCGACAGTTTGCAGTCGACAGTTGATGCGATCAAGATTACGATCACAGATCCGAAAGGGAAGACAACGGAGCTTCAGGAATCGAGTGTTCCAACAAATGAAGATAATTTCTGGTTCCGTACGAATGAGCATAAGTATGATTTCAAGGCTAAGGGCGACTATATGATCTCTTGTTATTTGAGACAGAAGAATGGTGAATTCACCCTTATATCGCAGAAAAAGTTGCCTGCAATATCTAAACTTTAGCTTTTGGTTATTATACATACTGAAGCGAGTAGGCGTTCGTTGACCTCTTTCGCAGAAAGTGGTACGATACGTGAGTATAACCACTACCTGAACATAAAGGAGATTTACTCATGAGCGAACATAACCATGATTGCGGATGTGGGCACGATCATGATCACGACCACGATCACGATCATGAATTGATTATTACAATGGTAGACGAAGACGGCAACGAAATCGACATGACGATGGTCGAGACGTTCAACGTCGACGAGCAGCTATATGCACTTCTTCTCCAACGCAACGATCCAGAAGCGGACGGCATTATCGTACGTCTGGAAGAGCAAGGCGAAGAAATGGCAATGCTTCCTATCGAAGATGACGCTGAGTGGGAACGCGTACAGCAAGCATACAACGAATTGGTAGCTGAGCAAGGCGAGTAATTCATTCGCTCTGCCAATATACAGGTATGGAACAAGCTCCGGAGAATTCCGGGGCTTGTTCTTTTTTAGAGCATGATTCCGTTCGGAGCGGATCAATTGGGATATTCTTATAGATGCTCTTATTTGCGTGGATTGTAATACATAATTCTACCGTTGAACAGCGTAAGTTCCGCTTTCCACTTTTTCGCCAAATATTTGCACAACTCGTTCCCTTTGGCCTTGTCTCCGTGAGTGGCATCGTCAGGCAGAACCATTTGGACGTAGCGGCGGGAATCCTCTTTCTCGCCAACACCAAATACGATATGTCGATATAATGGATTGGAACCTTTTAAATAGAACCATTCCTGCTCTTGCCCGGGCTTTGTTTCAATTGTATATGGAAAGGCAGCCTCGGCATAATCCCAGCCTAATTGTTCTCCGGTTAATTGGGTTTGTTCCCGGTAATGGAGAAGTTGGCCCTTCAATTCATCTAATGTAATGGACGCAACCTCCGAACCATCGACAAACGTAATGAATGCGCTTTGACTCATCGAATCTATCCTCCCCTTGGGACATCTTCTACTTATAGCACGAATCGCTTACATCATACCATTTGACTGAATGTGATGGCAATATTTACATGGAATGAAAGTTCGAATCTTGTTCTAGGAACGCGATTTATGTTATACTCGATCGTATAACCATTAAATGGTTTGTGTTCTTGGAAAAGGATATCCCGAGGAGGTGTGCGATGTTTGACCATTTGTATGAAGTTTCGGAGCAAGCAAATGTTACCTTTGTCGGTTGGGCCACAGAACAGATTCGTTATGATTTCGCACTCATTTATTCCGATCATTTTATCGGCAAGACATTAGTTGTATGTATGCAGACTGGTCGCTCGACATTATTATGCGCGGATGATTTGCGTCCAGAAATTCTCCAAGTCAAATTCAATTTGCCTCATGCTGAGGCGGCAAGTGAAGCGGCGCAGCTGTTGCTTACGCGAATACATCCACTCGAGGTGCAGGATCAATACTGAATGATCCTGCAGAGAATGAATACAGGGTGCCCCATATCGGGGCACCCTGTATTGTGTATTAGAAGATCGCGCGTTCCTCACGAATAACCTTAACAAATTCAATATTGCGATCTTCTGGTCCCTTGACCGGAAGCCCAATATCGACGTGATCACGAATATAGTTGATGTTTTCTTGCGAGATGACTTCGCCTGGAAGCAAGATCGGAATGCCAGGCGGATAAACGTATATAAATTCTGCAATAATTCGTCCTGCAGACTCCTTAAAAGGTATGACCTCAGTATCCGCATAGAAGGCATCGCGCGGTATGAGGGACAACTGCGGAATCTCCGGAATTTTGACGACGAGCTCCTGTACTTCATTGCGTTCATGGTGAAGACTGGACAAGTCGCGCAATGCGCGGAGCAGAATGTTGATCGTCTCCTTGGAGTCGCCCGGCGTGACGAGACAGAGAATATTGTACATATCGCTCAGTTCGACTTCGATGTTGTAGTGCTCCCGCAGCCAGTTCTCCGTTTCATAACCGGTTATCCCCAAATGGCGGACATGAATGGTCAGTTTCGTCGGATCATAGCTGTAAGTCGCTTCTCCGCCGAGAATCTCTTCGCCAAAACAGTACAGGCTAGGAATTTCATTAATTTGCTGGCGGGCAAATTCGGCCAGCTCAATGGTGTGTTCCGCCATTTCATGACCGTTAAGAGCCAAGTTGCGACGGGATGTATCCAAAGATGCCAGCAATATATAGGAAGTGGAAGTCGTTGTCAGCATGCTGAATATGGTTTGTACACGCTGATGATTCACGAGTCCATTTTTCGTATTTACATTAAGCACAGAACTCTGGGTTAGGGAACCGCCCAGCTTATGCACACTTGTCGCAGCCATATCGGCACCGGCCTGCATGGCTGACATCGGCAGCTTTTCGTGGAAATGAATAAGAACACCATGTGCTTCATCAACAAGTACAGGAATATCGTAAGAATGTGCTAAGTCGACAATCTCCTTCAAGTTCGCGCAAATCCCAAAGTACGTTGGATTAATGACGAGCACTGCTTTCGTATCTGGGTGTTTCTCCAAGGCTCTGCGTACCGAGCTGGTTGTGATGCCGTGATCGATTCCTAAATTCGCATCGCGCGCTGGCGAGACGAATACAGGCTTTGCACCGGCGAAAATAATGGCGGACATGATCGATTTATGAACATTGCGTGGAACCAGGATTTTATCTCCTGGAGAGCATACGGACATAATCATTGTCATGATTGCGCTGCTTGTGCCTTGTACGCTGAAGAGCGTATAATCGGCACCTAGTGCGTCAGCAGCAAGTTGCTGCGCCTCGGCGATGACGCTCGTAGGCTGGTGCAAGTCATCAAGCGGAGCAATGTTAATCAGATCTATAGAGAGCGCCTGATCTCCGATAAAGCTTCGGAATTCTGCATCTGTCCCTGCGCCTTTTTTATGACCTGGAATGTGGAACTGCACCGGATTATTGGAGGCATGTTCCGTAAGTGCGGTAAATAAGGGCGTCCGATGATGGTTCATCGCCGTATCACAACCTTTCATGTTGGCAATCTACTAAGCTGCGCATGGCGTGTCCTGCGCAAACAAGGTTTAGTTTAACAAAAACGACCCGGAATGCAAGATCTTTTTCCTCTATAGTAAGGGGGGAGCATGAATAAGTATTCGCACTTTATTCATTTTTGTTTCAAGGTATGGTGTGATAGGATGTACATATCGGAGGGAATTGTCATGAAAAAGAAAATGTCCGTTGTCATGTTCATGCTGATGATGGTGTTCATTGGCTTCGGTATCGTGATTCCGGTTCTGCCTCGAATGATAACGAATGCAGGCGCCAATGAATTTCATTTGGGGCTTATGCTCTCGATCTATTCATTAATTGCGTTCGTGGTGTCTCCAATATGGGGAGCATTGTCGGAGAAGGTTGGTCGGCGTCCCATCATCCTTATCGGGACTCTCGGGTTCAGTATAAGTTATCTGCTGTTCGGATTAGCGAATGGTGAGCTTTGGATGATGTATGTTTCCCGCGCATTGGGAGGCATCTTCTCTGGTGCTGTAGCTTCAGTTATTGTTGCCTACGTCGCCGATATCACGACACCTGAGCAACGCACGAAGGGTATGGCCTTTGTTGGAATGTCGATTGGGCTAGGTTTTACATTTGGGCCAGCCTTTGGCGGTATTTTAAGCAGATACGGTTATAATACGCCCTTTTTTGCAGCTTCAGCATTGACATTTATCACATGCGTGCTAGGCTTCGTATTACTTAAGGAATCGCTGACTCCTGAGGAGCGCAAGGGAAGCCTCGAATCGGCTCCTTCACGCTGGACAGCCTTTACGGGACGAATGAAGTATTTGTATGTATTGTCCTTCTTTGTTACCTTTACGCTGGCAGGATTGGAAGCGACACTATTGTATTTTGAAGCAGCTAGAATCCCAGGAATTACAGAGGAGCAGATCGGATACATGTTCTTCTTCTGTGGCCTTTCAGGTGCGCTTGTTCAAGGTGGGGTTGTAAGACGCTACATCAAGAGTGGAGGAGAGAAGAAGGCGATTGCGGTAGGTCTGATTATATCTGCTGCAGGATTTTTGCTGCTCTTGTTGTCCTCAAGTGTTGTCGACGCAACCATTTACTTATGCGTGTTCGGTATCGGCAATGCCTTGATCCGCCCGTGTGTAACTTCATTGATCACACAGAAGACGACGGTTAGCCAGGGTGTTGCTTCAGGTTTGAATTCTTCGATGGACAGCTTTGGCCGTATTACAGGGCCGCTGCTTGCCACGGGTCTGTTCGGATGGAACATGAATCTTCCTTACATAATCGGAGCAGTCTTATGTGTTGCTGCGATTTGGCTTCTCATCCGCTTTGCTGTGCTGGATCGAAATCAGACGGCCGCGAACACAACTGCATAAACAAGAACATGTGCAAAAACTGCGCTTGGCGATTGCTGGTTACGTAATCGCTGAGCGCAGTTTTTTGTTGAGTGTCACTATATGACGTTATATGTGCGTGTTCAAAAAGGTCGGTTTTCAGCACCGAAGCTTATGCTTCCGATGTGCGTTTTTTCAAAACGCCTCAGTTGGATGAAGCTAGGGCCTGAGGAGCGGAGCGTACGTTTTGGGTACGTGAGCACCGGAAGGCCCGGCTGAATTCAAGTTTCGATGCCGAGTCCACTTCATGATTTACTTCGTGATCAAAAGTGGACTTTTTGAACAACCTCTATATGACGTTAATTAAGCTTCGACAGCCAACCGGTACAGTGGCATTAACGTCGTGAACGTCTGCCTAGCAAGCTCCATAAAGGCCTCACCGTTCTGCAGCAGTGGATCATTCATCGGAACGTGGCGTCCAACCAGCCATTCTGCCGACTTGATATCCCGGAAGCGGGTAAGCTTGTCAGCCATCTCCGTCTCACTCAGATCTCCGATTTGGTCGGCGTCTTTCTTCATATGATCCATGGACAATACATAATTATTAGGGATGATGCTTCTAAGTTGTTTTTGGTCATCAAGCATCGCCTGCGCAATGTTGCGCTTGTTCGCCACCTCATAAATGAAAGCCAGCCAAATAAAGACATGATCATCGAACAAGCCAACCTGGAAATGGGGAAGGGATTTGTATCCGCGTTTGTTCGGCCCAATGGCAAGCCATGTATCCTTCGGCGGATTAACCGTACGACGAGCATGCTTCGCAATATGGAGGAACATTTCAGTTCCGCTTTGCATCGCTACATCACTAATTAGCTGTTCTCCAATGATGCGGAATTTCGGTTGAATACGATCACGGATGGCCTCCATACGGGCATCAAGCCCCTCAATTGTAAAGGTTTCAAAATCTGAAGGAGAAAATCCAGAAAACGTCATTCATCTCTTCCTTTCTAAGCTGTTGTCATCTATACACGAGCTGGTACAGAAGTTATCGAAACTCACTTACTTACTCGCTCGGGAATTTAAACATCAAGTAATCCGTGCATGTTGCCTGTGTCGAACAAGCAGTCACCCACTCAGTATATCATAATATATTGAGAATGTTTATCAAATTATAATTATTATATTTTGATGGAACAAGCCTCTTGTTTGGAAATCCAGTCAATAATCCAAGTTGATGAATCATATGATGGAGTATACGACAAGGTAAGGAGGGATTGCCGTGAATCGCAGCGACGAGGTGGAATACTGCAACCTGGAGCTACGCTTTGACCGTCGGCAAATCCAGAACCTCATCCGTGATCTTATACAAGAAGGTTATTCCTTGTATTGGAGTGAAAATGAATCGCTATTTATCGTATCTATCCGAACAGGAAGGAAGTTGGTCAAACTTCGGTTCCAACGTATGGAGCAGCGCTACAAAATTGTCGGCGACTATACGATTCGGGATGAGAAGCTGGCTGACTTTATGGAAAAACTGATCGGCGATTCACGCGGGCATGCGGTCGTCAAACGGTTCAAAGATAGACAGATTTTTATCGAGAATATTTTGTTCGGCGAACGAATTCGTCTGGTTGAGGTCATAGGGCCGAAGCAGCGCGTATTGTATCAGAAGAGGCCTATTGTAACTACTGAGGAGATGATGCAGGCATTCTTATCCAATCGGGCAGAGCAGCGTATGCGTGTGCTGCGGCTCGAAATGGATTATGTGCTCGCGGAGCTGTTTGAGGCGATGAATGAGCAAAAAATAGCTGTTATAGAGAGATGCAAAGAGAAGCTGAATGAGCTTCGTTCCGAGATGATTCAGCTGGAATGGTAATTGTTATTCATGGTTTAATCACCCTCCCATCCGCCAAATGTATGGATGAATTGCAAGGGCGAGATGGTTGCAGGGTGTTTTGCTGTGCTGTACAATAAGCGTAATGCAAACTATATAAATTTATGGATAAAGGGTGGAACAACCATATGGCTAACAATCAAATCGGTGTCATTGGCCTTGCCGTAATGGGTAAGAACCTGGCGCTTAACATCGAGAGCCGCGGCTTCACAGTATCGGTATACAACCGTTCCCGCGAGAAGACAGATGCACTCATTGCCGAAGCAGAAGGCAAGAACCTGACTGGTACATATTCCATTGAGGAATTCGTACAATCTCTTGAAGCACCACGTAAAATTTTGATTATGGTACAAGCTGGACAAGCTACAGATGCAACGATTGAGCAGTTGCTTCCACACTTGGATCAAGGCGATATTATTATTGATGGCGGTAACGCTCATTTCCCTGATACACAGCGTCGCAGCAAGTACTTGGAAGAGAAGGGCTTCCGCTTCATCGGAACAGGCGTATCCGGCGGTGAAGAGGGCGCATTGAAAGGCCCTGCAATCATGCCTGGCGGCCAAGAGAGTGCTTATCGCTTGGTTGAGCCAATTTTGACAAGCATTTCAGCAAAAGTAGGCGGCGACCCTTGCTGTACATATATTGGGCCGGACGGTGCTGGCCACTATGTTAAGATGGTTCACAACGGCATCGAGTATGGCGACATGCAATTGATTTGTGAAGCTTATCATTTGCTTACGAATGTATTGGGTGTAAGTGCTGAGGAGCTTCACTCCATCTTCGGTGAATGGAACAAAGGCGAGCTTGACAGCTATCTGATTGAAATTACAACAGATATCTTCTCTAAGTACGATGAGGAAACAGGCCAGCCAATGGTTGATGTCATTCTTGACTCTGCCGGTCAAAAAGGTACGGGCAAATGGACAAGCCAAAGCGCGCTTGATCTTGGCGTGCCATTGTCTATGATTACGGAATCCGTATTCTCCCGCTTCTTGTCCGCATTGAAGGACGAGCGCGTTGTAGCGAGCAAAGTGTTGAAAGGGCCGAAGACCCCTGCATTCACTGGAGACAAGGAGGCATTCATCGAGAGCATCCGCAAGGCTTTGTACGCGTCCAAGATCGTATCTTACGCGCAAGGCTTCGCACAAATGCGTGCGGCTTCCGAAGAGTTTGACTGGAACCTTCGCTATGGTGAGATCGCAATGATCTTCCGCGGCGGCTGCATTATCCGTTCCCGCTTCTTGCAGAACATCAAAGAAGCTTACGACCGCGAACCAGAGCTGAAGAATCTGCTGCTTGATCCATATTTCCAAAATATCGTGGAAACGTACCAAGACGCTTGGCGCGAAGTCATCAGCACTGCGGTTGCATACGGCGTTCCTGTTCCAGGATTCGCAAGTGCACTTGCTTACTTCGACAGCTATCGTACAGAGCGCTTGCCAGCGAACTTGCTGCAAGCACAACGCGACTACTTCGGTGCGCATACATTCAAGCGTGTAGACAAAGAAGGAACATTCCATTACAACTGGATGTCATAATAGAGATCAAAAAACAACGCCGAGCCTGCTTAGGACTCGGCGTTGTTTTTGCGTACGGTTGATTATTCGCATTCATTCATATAAACCGGATACAAGTTCAGCCAAATATTTGCGAATCCGATCTGATTCTTGTCCGTAACTGCTGCTGTACACGAGCAGAGAAGAGATTTCGGCATAGCTATGGAAGCGGCGAACCAATTGATTCGGCTCAAGCATAGCCCACTTGTCAGGATAATCTGTGAGCTGCTGCTTAATTACATTGAGCGCCCATACGATGTCTTCCCTGCACAATGGATGATTCGAATCCATAATACGAGCCAGGCGAACAGATGTGGAGCGCTGAATGGTCGATTTGGATGGATGCGGTTCTGGGACAGGCAATTGGGGCATGTCTCATTCACTCCTACATAAAAAATGGCACTAGACGATTACTTAATTTCATTGACGATGGCAGGGCTATTATTCATCTTTATGTTGAACTTCTTCATTTTATACCTATCACCATTGTCGAATAAAAGAAACGTGTGGTATCATGTGGGAAGTTTACCGTCATATTGGTCATCATCTGACCTACTCGTTCACGATGAGCCATTTGACTTAGAGAAGCGAGGCTGGAAATGATGCAGCATATTATTTTAATCGGATTTATGGGCACCGGGAAATCGACGGTTGGGCAAGAAGTTGCCAAGAAGCTGGGCTGCAGCTTTGCAGACTTGGATGCTGCTGTGGTCGCGCTAGAGGGCCGTACGATTCCTGATATCTTTGCCTCTGATGGAGAAGTATATTTTCGAGAACAAGAAAGTCATGTTCTAGCTGGAATATTGAACAGTCCGACAAGGCACGTCATTGCAACGGGCGGTGGCATTGTCCTCCAGGAGAGCAACCGAGAGCTGATGCGGGATGGAGGCTTCATCGTGCATTTAGCAGCGAGCAAGGAGACGATACTGTCGCGTGTGAAGCGGGATCGCAATCGTCCTCTGCTTCAAGGCGATGTGGAAGAACAGGTGTCTAAGCTCATGCAGCAGCGCGAGGGACTGTATGACTTTGCACATACAACAGTTCTGACCGACCATGAGACAGCTGTGCAATTGGCTGCTCGCATTTGTAAGCTGGTCGAAGGCAATTGTGAATAAAAGCCCCTAGCAGGAGGGGCGTGCAGATTATTTGAGGCGTTATTTAGAGGTGTGCTCCAATTGACTCCAGGCGAGCATTCCGCCTTCCATATTCACACAGCCCTCCAAGCCGATATGCTGCAAGTATTCGCATACTCGTTCGCTGCGATATCCGCTTCGACAAATGAAAATGATTTCTTCCGTCCGCTCGATTTCGTCGAGACGATCTGGGATTTCATTCATGGGGATATGCTTGGCACCGGGAATCATCCCGTGAGCGACTTCCTCATCTTCCCGTACATCTATTAAATTTAGTGCTTCGCCGCGTTCTAGGCGTTGTTTCAGCACAGCCACATCAATTTGAGCAATTGGATTCATAACGATTAGGCATCCTTTCTTATCTGGAATTCATTCGAGATAAGAGTTATTATACGTTGAAAGATAAAGGAGTGGAAGCGCATGGACGTAATCGTTCGATCAACACCAAAACTGCAAGGAGATATTCAGGCCTTATCCTCGAAAAACTATACGACACGCTATCTTCTTGCAGCTGCACTGGCAGAGGGGACAAGCACGATTTATTATCCAGCTCACAGTGAAGACAGCGATGCGATGCGCCGCTGCCTCCGTGATTTGGGTGCCCAGCTGGTTGAGGACGAAGAGAAGATTGTCATTACCGGCTTCGGTAAGCATCCAACATTGAGTAATTCCCATGAGCTGAATGTAGGGAATGCAGGAGCGGTATTGCGCTTCTTGATGGGCACAGCCTCTCTGCTGGAGGAAGTGAAGTTTGTTAATACGTATCCGGATTCCTTAGGGAAGCGTCCACACGACGACTTGATTACTGCACTTGAACAAATGGGCGTAGCGATTGAGCATCGGGAAGGCAAACTTCCGATTACGATCCGCGGTGGGAAACCACGTGGAGGAAAAATCAAGGTATCCGGCAATGTGAGTTCGCAGTATTTAAGCTCGCTGTTGTTCTTGGCTCCATTGCTGGAGGAAGACAGTGAAATTGAAGTAGTAGATGATTTGAAATCGAAGGTTGTCGTTGGACAGACGCTTGAAGTGCTTGCGGAAGCGGGCATTCGGATCGAGGCGAGAGAAGATCTGATGTATTTCAAGATTGCCGGCAACCAACAATATGAAGCGAAGACCTATACGGTGCAAGGCGACTATCCGGGCTCTGCAGCGGTTCTTGCTGCAGCGGCTGTCGTTGATTCTGATGTGATCATTCGCGGATTGACTGAGGACAGCAAGCAAGGAGAACGAGCCATTGTCGATGTGCTCCGCATGATGGAAGTACCACTGCAGCATGAGCATTCGGTCGTTCGAGTCCAAGGGAATCGCAAGCTGAAGGCCGTTGAGATTGATGGTGACGTCGCAACGGATGCAGTTCTCGCTATGGTGGCTGCTGCGGTGTTCGCAGAAGGTACATCCCGCTTCTATAATGTAGAGAATTTGCGCTACAAAGAATGTGATCGTATCACCGATTATCTCACTGAACTTCGCAAGGCTGGAGCGAATGTGGAGGAGCGTCAAGCAGAGATTATTGTTCATGGACGCCCTGAAGGTGTTACAGGAGGCGTAGAAATTAACGCTCATTACGATCATCGTGTTATTATGGCATTGACGGTGGTTGGCTTGCGTGCAGAGCAGCCGATTCGAATTAAGGATGCTCACCATGTTGCCAAGTCGTATCCGCAGTATTTCGATCACCTGCGTGCGCTGGGAGCGCAAGTAGAATGGGTCGAAGAGAATGCGTAATGCATGATACGTTTTGCTTGATGTAAAGCATAAATATGTAAAGCATAAATATGTAAAGCATGATATGTAAAGTATGATACACAATGCTTGATAAACCGGCAGTATACTGTCCAGTGGAAGGGAGTTGTTACGATGAGTTATCAGCATCCATCGCAAGAGGCGATCAAGGAGCTACTGCGAAGCAGCACAAACATTGCAGTCGTCGGACTGTCAGACGATCCGACTCGCGTGTCCTATATGGTGGCGGAGGCGATGCAGCGCAAGGGATATCGCATCATTCCGGTCAATCCGAAGGCGGAGAGCATCCTTGGGGAACAATGCTATGCTTCGCTGCGTGATGTACCGGATCATATCGACATTGTTAATGTGTTCCGACGCAGTGAATACTGTGCGGATATTGCTCGTGAAGCTGCGGCTGTTAAGGCAGGGGCAATTTGGCTGCAGCAGGGGATCGTTAGTGAAGAGGCGGCTGCCATTGCAGAAGAGCACGGAATGACTGTCGTGATGGATTTGTGCATTAAGGTACTGGACTCGATTTTATTGCCGCATGGCAAGGGTGAGTCTGCTTCCACATAAAGAGTAAAGACGAAAGCCGGGCATTCCTAGTTGCTGCTGCGATGAAGGTGTCCGGTTTTTCGTGTGATAGGAGATAGAAGTGGCTACGAGAGAGGGACGCGGCTGTAAAATGCTTTGACAACAAAGCGTGATGCCCTTACCATTCTTGGTAGAAGGGAGGATGTGCATTGAATCAATTAGGGCGATTGCAGCAATTGTCGCGTGCGCTCATGCAGCCGCTAATCGCACTTCCCGCCGCCGCGCTTGCGATAGCAATCGGCAATTTGCTTCACAGCGCAGGTTTGACGGATACTGCGGTACTATTTGAACTGACAGGGAAGACGGTGTTTGCTGTTCTTCCTTATATTTTCGCAGTCGGGGTTGCACTTGGACTGTCCAATAATGCCGGTGTAGCTGCACTATCGTCCCTGCTTGGTATGTTTATTTTCAGGCAGCTGCTCGTCCAATGGCAAGCTACATTCGAGCCAACGATCCTCAACGGCATCCTGTTTGGGGTAA
The DNA here is from genome assembly GCF_001894745.1 of Paenibacillus sp. NAIST15-1. Taxonomy (GTDB): domain Bacteria; phylum Bacillota; class Bacilli; order Paenibacillales; family Paenibacillaceae; genus Paenibacillus_B; species Paenibacillus_B suaedae. The sequence goes on along the minus strand of NZ_BBYF01000003.1, from coordinate 538,105 downwards.
TGGCAGGCTTCTTGCATGAACGGTTCAAAAACATAAAAATGCCAGAATATTTACAGTTTTTTGGCGGCCCGAGATTCGTCATTGCGATTACGATTATGGCTTCAATCCTGCTTTCCTGGCTGATGAAGCTGTTCTCGCCGATTTTACAGCAAGGGGTCATGTTTCTTGGCCAGGAGCTGCTTGCGATGGGAGGATTCGGGGTATTTCTATACGGGGTTCTGCATCGGGTGTTAGTGGCATTTGGATTGCATCATCTGCTTAATAACGTATACTGGTTCCAAATCGGCTCCTATACGAATAGTGAAGGAATGACCTTCACTGGAGATTTGCCGCGGTTTTTCGCTGGAGATCCGAATGCTGGCATCTATATGGCAGGCATGTATCCCATTATGATGTTTGCACTTCCGGCAGTCGCACTGGCCATCGTGCATGAATCACGAGAGGACTTGCGCCCGAAGGTGCGCAAAACCTACTTTACGGCTGCCTGTGTATCATTGTTGACCGGGATTACCGAGCCGATTGAGTTTGCCTTTTTGTTCGCAGCGCCGTATCTATTCGTTGTCCATGCGCTGTTAACCGGAGCTGCGATGTGGCTGACCGCTGAGATTGGTGTAAGACACGGCTTCTCCTTCTCAGCAGGAGCGATTGATTATGTGATTAACTTCCACCAAGCAACGAAGGCGCTATGGATTATCCCGATTGGAATCGCATTCGGATTCATTTATTATGTGGTGTTCCGCTTTGCCATTCAGCGATTCCAAATTCCGACGCCAGGCAGAGTTGACGGTTCATTGCTTGATGATATGGCAGGAGATTTGCTGCCGAGGGTGCCGCTTATTATTCGGGCGCTTGGGGGTAAAGATAACATCATTGATCTGCAGGCTTGTATTACGAGATTGAGATTAAGGGTTAAGAACGATAAGTTGGTAGATCGTCACGCACTTCGTGTTATCGGTGCAGCAGGGGTCATTCGTCTTGGGGGCGGACATATTCAAGTCGTATTTGGAACCTACTCGGAGCTGATTAAGGACGAAATGGCGAAGCGCCTGCAGCGTGATCCGAACCAAATCTGGTTCGTAGCACCCGTACAGGGGCGGATGATCCCAATCGAAGAAGTGCCGGATACGATATTTGCCAAGAAGCTCGTTGGCCATGGCGTAGCTTTTTATCCGGATAAGGGAGAGCTTGTATCGCCTGTGCGCGGACGCATCCGCCACATTTACCCTACGATGCATGCGATCGGCATTGAAACGCCGGAAGGGTTAGAAGTGTTGTTACATATTGGAATTGAGACGTCATCATTGAATGGCGCCGGTTTTCAAGCAGTAGTACAGGAAGGTGATGAAGTGAAACCGGGACAGCTGCTCATAAAATTCGATTTGCCGGAAGTGAAGAAGCGCTGTAAATCGCTCGCGACACCGATGGTGATTACGAACTCAGACACTGTCGCTTCGTGGAGTATAGCGCCATATGCGCCTGTTCGGAAGGGACAGACTTCAGTCATGTCAGTCATTATGCATGAACACGCGGTTGGAGGTGCAAGCCGATGACACAGAAAGTCCAAGGTATCGGTGCATCCGCAGGCATTGCCATAGGCAAGGCATTCGTATTGCCGACTTGGGAGTGGGATGTTCCTGAGGAAAAGATGGATCCAGCCGACTTAGCGCGTGAATTCGAACGATTGTATGACGGAATCCGCTCCTCGAAGCATGAGATAGAATTTATTAAGAGTGAAATTAAAGAAATGGTTGGCAGTGAAGAATCCAGCATCTTTGATGCGCACCTGGCCATTCTGGAAGATCCGATCTTCATGAATGAGATTCAAGGGATCATTCAGCGGCAGTATAAAGCTGCCGAGGTTGCGGTCAAGGAAGCGATCGATCATTTCGTAACGATGTTCGATCTGCTCGATGATGAATATATGAAGGAGCGGGCGTTGGATATCAAGGATGTCGGCAACCGACTGCTCAAGCATTTGCTGGGTGCACCGGAAATTACACTTCCGACGGACACACAGCCGTATATTCTTGTTGCGAAGGAGCTGTCTCCGTCACAGTTGGTTCATTTAAATCCGAAGAATGTGCTTGGCATTGTGATGCTTCAAGGCGGGAAAACCTCGCATTCGGCCATTATGGCTAGAGCGCTGGGCATTCCGCTTGTGCTTGGACTGGAAGGGAAAGTTGCGAAGCCGATTCAGACCGGGGATACCGTCATTGTCGATGGGGAATATGGCATCGTACATATTGCTCCGCTGCAAGATGTGATCACTTGCTATGAAGCGCGGCGTGATGCCTATGTACAGGAAGCAGACGAGCTGCAGAAGATTGTATCCCTGCCAGCTGTCACACTCGATGACTTCGTTGTTCAGCTGGGGGCGAATATCAGCTCCACACGTGAGCTGAATATTGCCGATCAGAATGGAGCGGAGGGGGTTGGTCTCTTCCGTACCGAGTTCATGTACATGGATCGTTCATATCCGCCTTCAGAAGCGGAGCAGTTTACGGTTTATCTGGAGGCGGCAGAGCATTGTAAGGATAATTCGGTGATTATCCGCACATTGGATGTAGGCGGAGACAAACCAATGGATTATTTGAATCTGCCGGAAGAGGATAATCCATTCCTTGGGTATCGGGCGATTCGCATTTGTCTCGATCGGCAGGATCTGTTCAAGACGCAGCTGCGGGCAATCTTGCGGGCAAGCGCACATGGCCCGATTATGGTCATGTTCCCGATGATTACATCGGTGAATGAGGTGCAAGCGGCTAAGTCCATATTGGAACAGGCCAAGGCAGAGCTGCGGGAAGAAGGACTTCCATTCAATGAAGGGCTGCCGGTAGGCATTATGATTGAGGTTCCTGCCGCTGCGATGATTGCCGATCAGCTGGCGAAGGAAGTTGACTTCTTCAGTATCGGAACGAATGACTTGGTTCAGTATACACTAGCCGTGGATCGGATGAACGAGCAGATTGCACATATGTATGATCCTTTCCATCCAGCGGTGCTGCGCTTGATTCGTTATACGGTTCAGGCGGCGAAGCAGGCAGGCATTATGGTCGGTGTATGCGGTGAAATGGCAGGGGATCCGCGGGCGGTTCCGATTTGGCTTGCACTTGGCGTGAATAAACTAAGTATGTCCTCACGCTCCATTCCACGCGTGAAGGCGGCAGTTCGCCGTTCGACGGTGGAGCAGTGCAAGCGTATTGCAGATAGTGTGTTCGAGTCCGGAACGAAAGAAGAGATTGAGATGGTGCTTGAACAGCGTTAATAGGAGATCCTTTCAAGGAGAAATACCATATACAAAAAGGCATGCCTTAGTACCGAAACTAAGGCATGCCTTTTTCGCATGAAGCGGGATATCCATTTACTTCTCTGCAAGCTTGTCGCAGAAAGCTTTGCCGTAGGCAGGCAAGTCAGGCGGTCTTCGTGCAGATACGAGGTTGCCGTCTACAACAACTTCTTCGTCAAGCCATGTGGCGCCTGCATTTTCCATGTCGTCGCGAATTCCCGGTGTTGACGTCACTGTGCGACCGTTCAAGATTTTTGCAGAGATAAGCACCCAGCCAGCGTGACAGATTTGTCCGACAGGTTTGCCGGCCGCATCCATTTCCTTCACTATGCGAAGGGCGTCGGCGTAGCGACGGATCTTATCCGGTGCCCACCCGCCAGGGACGAGTACGCCATCATATTGAGTTGCATCAATATCTGCATAAGCATAGTCTGAGGTTGCAGGAACGCCATATTTGCCGATATAGGTCTTGCCGCGCTCTAGACCTACCAGATGCACTTCAGCGCCTTCTTCGCGCACACGGTGTACCGGATACCACAATTCTAAATCTTCAAATTCTTCATCTACAAATGCAACAATTCGCTTGCCACTTAAACGCATGAATGTTGTCCCTCCTTCGTATGGTTATAGCAGAGCTTCTCACGGAGCCTCTCCTATTTCTTGCAGTTCTCTCAGATAATTGGGGTTTTTCCCATACAATGTCCATTGTCTCTTTTGCCATTATGACCTACGATCATAGACAACAGAATATCGCGTGTTGTCCACCTATTATTTAACCATATTGCCTGCAAAAAGCATACATGGGCATGTACGATTTGTCTTGGAAACGTGATATTCCTCATTGAAAAATGAAAAATGACAATCTGTCCGCTGTTAAAAGTGTAAAAAAATACATATCCACGCATGGAAGGAGATTGTAGAGCGTAGTCGAATATTAGGATAACCCAAAATCGAAATACAGAAAACTGCACAAATTTGCAGCAAGAAGTCATAAGGTTCATCTAGAGATATGGTAAGACTACCTTGTATGTTCAGGGGTGAATGATATGTATACAAGATGCATTTGTGATCATTACATGGATATTACCGTTCGTACCGTTGTACATGCGCGGACAATTCATATCCACCGCGTTCCGGTGGTGACTTGTGTGAGTTGTGGGCGTTCGGAACTGCTTGCTTTTGTCAAAAAAGATGTAGCCGCTCTCATACACAGCCGCATGGATATGATTGCTGAGAATCCACTTGCACTTGGGAAAGCTCCTCTGCATGTGTCCTTTGATGAGCAAAATGAGCTGGCCAGTGTCATCGTATCCTTGCTGGATGAAGAAGAAAGCGATGATATGCTGTCTCGATTGGAATGCCGCATTGCAGAGCGTGTCAATCAATTGCTTGACTTGTATTTATTTGCTCGAACATGCAATGACACGTTATGGATGGATGAGCTGCAATGTAGATTAAAGCAGATTTCCGGTTTTAGTTTTGAGTCATATCGGGTTAAAATAAGTTAAAGCGCATTTTCATAGATCATTGCTTTGAATATGAATGATCTTCTCATACATGACAGGGAATATATATCGAAGCATAGGAGGCATATGATGGAAGCAGTTACGACGATGGAAGCATTGGAATCACTAATTGAACGGTCGAAGGAGCAGACAGTTATTCTATTCAAGCACAGCACACGCTGTCCAATTAGCGCACATGCGGATGAAGAGATGGTGAAGGTAGCTGAGGATTTCGAGCCGCAAGGGATTGCTATAGGCCGAATACTGGTTGTGGAAAATCGTGATGTCTCGCTCGCGTGTGCGGATATGCTCGGCATTCAGCACGAATCCCCTCAGGTCATCGTATTGCGGGATGGGGAGCCAGCATGGAATGAATCGCATCATGCGATACGATACGACAAGCTGGAGAGCGTCCTTGGGCAATAAACGGTAAATAATGACAAACGGTAGCTGATTTGCTCGTGACATTGCGAATTTTCTGAAAATAGCGTATCATTAACATAATATCAATGGTCGCAACAAATTTATCGTTAATTGGAGAGAAGGATCGTGACGGTAACTATTTATGATGTAGCAAGAGAAGCGGGCGTCTCGATGGCCACCGTTTCCCGGGTTGTCAATAACAACCCGAACGTGAAGCCGCAAACGCGTAAAAAGGTATACGAAGCGATTGAACGTTTAGGTTATCGCCCGAATGCAGTTGCACGCGGACTTGCGAGTAAGAAGACGACAACCGTTGGGGTTGTCATTCCTGATATTTCGAATTCTATCTTTGCCGAAGTAGCGCGCGGTATTGAAGATATTGCCAATATGTATCATTACAATATCATCCTGTGCAATGCGGACAAGAAGAAGGAGAAAGAAATTCGGGTTATTAATACACTGCTGGAGAAGCAGGTGGACGGACTGTTGTTCATGGGCGGAGTTGTTACGGAGGATCATGTTCAAGCATTCCGTACCGCTTCGGTGCCGATTGTTCTCTGTGCAACTACAGATGAGCATGGCATTATCCCATCGGTTGATATCGATCACGAGGCAGCAGCATTTGATGCCGTAAATACGCTTATTCGCCATGGACATCGCGATATTGCGATGATCAGCGGTACGCTTCAAGATCCTGCGAACGGGTTTGCTCGTTTCCAAGGATATAAGCGTGCATTGGAAGGCGCGGGGATCGAATACAAGGAGGACTTGGTTCGAATCGGCAACTACCGCTATGAGTCCGGCGTAGAGGCGATGAAGTACTTCCTCGGCTTGAAGAAGCGTCCGACGGCAATCTTTGCCGCAACGGATGAGATGGCTATCGGTGCAATCCACTGCATTCAAGATGCTGGCTTGAAGGTGCCAGATGACTTCTCTGTCATCAGTGTTGATAATATCCGTATGGCGTCTATGGTTCGTCCGCAATTGACAACAGTAGCTCAGCCAATGTATGACATTGGTGCGGTTGCGATGCGCTTGCTGACGAAGCTGATGAAGAAGGAAAATGTAGAACATTCACGTGTTATTTTACCGCATGAGACAATACTTCGTTTGTCTGTAAGTGAAGTATAGGGCTATCGGTTGGTGCATGTGAATCAATAAGGATACCGTGTTGGTATATACGCAAGGCCCCATGTATTGGGGCCTTTTGTATGATTATGAAGATGATATACATACAGGAGGTAGGTCTCGATGACAAATGCGCATGAAGCGGTTATTGGTATAATTGGGGCGATGGATGAGGAAATCGAATTGCTGCTTCAGGCAGCGCAGCCTGTAGAGCAAGTAGATGTAGCGGGATTGCGTTATTACAAAGGCTCACTTCACGGCAAGCATATCGTGATCTGCAAGTCTGGAGTCGGCAAGGTGAATGCTGCTGTCAACACGCAGGTGCTCATTGACCGCTTCCATGTATCGAAGGTGATATTCACGGGTGTAGCAGGTGCGGTTCATCCAGAGCTGAACATTGGTGATATTGTCATCTCGACATCGTGCATGCATCACGATATGGATGTCACAGCGTTAGGCTTTGCTCCAGGGATCATTCCATTTCAAGAGACTTCGCAGTTTATGGCGGATACGGGTCTTATTGAACTGGCAGAACGCGCGTGTGAACAGCTTGTTCCAGGCCGTTATCGCAAAGGTGTCGTGCTATCAGGTGATCAATTTGTTGCAGATCGGGACAAAGTGCGTCAACTGCATGAGACGTTCGCCGGATCGGCTTGCACAGAGATGGAGGGGGCTGCAGTAGCGCAAGCATGCTTCATTAATGAGATTCCGTTCGTCGTTATCCGCTCAATGTCGGATAAGGCAGACGGCTCTGCTCATGTGAACTTTGCTGAATTCACGGTGGAAGCGTCGCATCGTTCCCATCAAATTGTAGACAGCATGCTGCAAGGACTCACGGTCTAATTGCGAAATCATAGCCTCCAACAGATAAATAGAGCGGCGCAAGCAGTCCCATACATCGGACTTGCCTGCGCCGCTGCTCGTTCTATCGGATATATTCAAGTGCGAGCTCTTTGGCACGTGCATTACGATCTTCGATAATGCTGCGCCTCGGCATTGGCGCCCACTCTGTGGCATCATCGTGCCAGGTATGCGGGAGAGGCACAGGCGATTGCATCGACCACTTCGCTAACCACTGCTGCGGCAATGGCTGCTGGGGGTGGTTCTGTAACGAATGAGCCAGTGGATGCTCACTCATCTCCAGCCACAGCATGCTCCAAGCCCGCGGTACGACACGCCAGATGTCATAGCCGCCGCCGCCAACGGCAACCCACTTGCCATCGCAGTATTGATGAGCAAGCCGATGAATGATACGCGGCATTTCACTGTAGATGCGGGTACTGCAATGCATATGAGATAGTGGATCGAGTGCATGAGCATCACAGCCATGCTGGCTGATAATAATGTCTGGCTTGAATGCCGCGGCCGCACTTTGCACGGTTTCAGTGAAGCATTCCAGCCAAGATTCATCCTCCGTATACGGCTCCAGAGGAACATTGACACACGCGCCGAACCCTTCGCCGCCGCCACGTTCATGAACGAAGCCGGTACCAGGGAACAGAAACTTCCCTGTCTCGTGGATGGAATAAGTGAACACATCCGGGTTCGTATAGAAGCACCATTGAACGCCATCTCCGTGATGGACATCGGTATCCACATAGAGGACACGTGCTTGGTACGTTTGCTGCAGCCATGCAATTGCAACAGCTGCATCATTATAGACGCAGAAGCCCGCTCCCTTATCGCCGAACGCATGATGAAGGCCGCCGCCTAAATGCAGGGCATGCTGTGATTTTCCAGACATGACAGCCTCGCATGCAGCGATGGAGCCGGCAACTATCGCACATGCCGCTGTATGCATCCCTGTGAAGTAAGGGGTATCCTCGGTATGCAGGCCGTATTGTGCAGCACGGGCTACCCATTCGGTTGATGGGTTTGGATCGCTGAGATGCTTCACTGCGTCGATATAGTCAGCGCGATGAATGAGGGGCAGCCAGCGTTCGGTATCAGAGGCTTGCGTCTGAAGGCGAATGACAGCGCCTTCATCTATTGCTTCGGCGTACTCTAGCAGGTCATGCGTCATGGCAAGCCGCTGCTGATCGAATGGGTGATCTGCATTAAATCGATAACGGAGGGCTTCCTCATGCATGAAGTATAGGGCCTTACCTGACATGTCCAACATCCCTCTCTACAATACTAGTACATGAACCGCTGGCGGAATCGGACGCGATCGAATTGCTCCTCTGACGCTAACGGGACGTCCTTGCCGATGCGGACCATAAGGCAGTTGGCAGGGTGGGAACAAATTTCAGGATCATCCGTTGCATACCAGATCATGCCTACGGATTCCATCAATTTCTCCATCATCTTCCGATAGTCCCATACGTTCATCCGGGTGCCGTCTAAATCCCAATGCCAATAATATTCAGTCGTAAATACAATATAGCGTTCCATCTGTTCATCTTCAAAAGCCGTCGATACCATGCTTCTGCCAAGGCCCAGCGAGCGATATTCCTTGGCTACCTCGATGGCGCCAAGCTCAATGAGATCATCCATTCCCCCATCTGACCAGCGCTCTAGTTCATCAGGGTAATGGAAGGTGACATATCCGACGATGGTAGAGCCTTCCCTAGCAATAATAATGCGTCCTTCCGGCAAATCCGCAATCTCGATAAGTGCTTGTTGCTGTTCTGCTGGCCTGCGGAATGCCTTCAGATCGGTGTGCATAGTCAAGGTGCGAAGAATATCGGAACGTACGGGGCCTTCGACGACGACAACTCGTTCTCGTTCCGTATGAGGAATAACATGAGCGTAGTATCTCTTCGGATGTTCCACACCGAGCAGCTCCTTTCGTCTCTTCCATTCCGTTATAGCAAAAAAAGGTTGATTTGAAAAGGAAAAGAATAGGCGAAAAAGAAAACGTATGCTATAATGATTTTGCCTTAAAGTTCATGATTTTTTCCCTTGACACCACGAACTGCATCATCGTCCTTTAGTACAGTTCTTCATGAAAGCGATTTATTGCGCTTAGGCGTGAATAGTGAAGCATGAATAAAGAATGAGAAAGACATAGGAGGATGGAACAATATGGGTAATGTGCAGGGAGAAATTATTGCTGCTATAGCAAGCAATCCGAACATGAGTGACTATGAACAATGGTCGGCCGATTTCAAATGGGAAGACGTAGAGAAGCAATTCTCATGGTATGAGACAGGTAAAGTGAATATGGCTTATGAAGCGATTGATCGGCATGTTGCGAACGGGCGTGGTGATAAGGTAGCGCTCTATTACAGCGATGCTGCGCGTGATGAGTCGTATACGTTTGCAGACTTGAGCCGCAAGACGAATCAGTTCGCGAACGTGCTGCGCAAGCTTGGCATTCAGAAGGGAGATCGTATCTTCATCTTCATGCCGCGTACGCCTGAATTGTACGTCAGCTTGCTGGGAGCATTGAAGGTCGGTGCGGTAGTAGGTCCGCTGTTCGAAGCATTTATGGAGACAGCGGTTCGGGATCGTCTGGACGACAGCGGGGCGGTTGCGATCGTGACGACGCCATCGCTCGTTCATCGTGTTCCTCGCTCCGAGCTGCCAGCATTGAAGAATATCGTTCTTGTTGGCGAGGGCGTAGAACAAGAAGAAGGTATAGTGGATTTTCATGCAGAAATGTCTACAGCTTCCGAGGAAGCTGAAATCGAATGGCTGCAGCGCGAGGATGGACTCCTTATTCACTATACATCTGGTTCGACAGGGAAGCCGAAGGGTGTATTCCATGTTCACAATGCTATGTTGCAACATTATCATACTGGCAATGTTGTACTAGATTTAAAAGAAGACGACGTATATTGGTGTACGGCAGATCCGGGCTGGGTAACGGGGACTTCGTATGGAATTTTCGCACCATGGCTGCATGGGGCTACGAACGTTATTCGCGGCGGACGCTTCAGTCCACAAGACTGGTATGCGACGATTGAGAAATATAAGGTATCGGTATGGTACAGCGCTCCGACTGCATTCCGCATGTTGATGGGTGCTGGAGATGACGTGATTGCGAACTTTAATTTATCGAGCTTGCGCCACGTCTTGTCCGTCGGTGAACCACTTAATCCAGAAGTTGTTCGCTGGGGAATGAAAGTATACAATCATCGGATTCATGATACTTGGTGGATGACAGAGACAGGCGGGCAGCTGATTTGCAACTACCCAGCAATGGCCATTAAGCCTGGTTCCATGGGCCGCCCTGTTCCAGGTATAGAAGCCGCAATTATTGATGATCAAGGCAACGTGCTGCCTCCGTTCCGTATGGGGAACTTGGCAATTCGTACGCCGTGGCCTTCGATGATGCGCAAGGTGTGGAACAACCCTGCCAAGTATGAGGAATACTTCCGTCTGACTGGTTGGTATGTGTCAGGTGATTCTGCCTATATGGATGATGAGGGCTACTTCTGGTTCCAAGGCCGTATTGACGATGTCATTAATACTTCAGGTGAGCGCGTTGGGCCTTTCGAGGTAGAGAGCAAGCTGGTAGAGCATCCGGCAGTTGCTGAAGCAGGTGTTATCGGCAAGCCTGATCCAATGCGCGGTGAGATTATAAAGGCTTTCATTTCTTTGCGGGAAGGCTATACGCCGTCAGACGAATTGAAGGCGGATATAGCGCGGTTCGTTAAGGAAGGATTGTCTGCACATGCGTCTCCTCGCGAGATTGAGTTCAAGGATAAATTGCCGAAGACACGCTCAGGCAAGATTATGCGGCGTGTGCTTAAGGCTTGGGAACTGAACCTGCCAACAGGTGATTTATCAACGATCGAGGACTAATCCCTGAAATCTTGTTGACAAATCCATAATCGTGGGATATTATCCCAATAGCGAAGCGAATCTGCAACGCGAAACGACAAGTACAATAGAATGGACATAACATGTTACCGCAAGGGCATTCGTTATGGAAGTTCAGTCGCTATGTGACTGCCTTCTTAACGTATGCCTTTTTTTGTCGTTGCACCGTTATCGCGAATTCAATCCATGTTGACGGAGAGGGGTATATCCATGAACGGAATGCATCACAAGTGGGGCAGATCCTTACTGCTGCTTATCATTAGTGCACTTGTCTTAATGACGGCAGCAGGTTGCAGCTCGGGCAGTCAGAAGAATGGGGAATCGAATAACGGAAGCAGTGGAAAGACAACGGAACAAGCACAAAACAACAACAGCGATGCTGGCAAGACAGATTCATCTGGCGGTGAGGTGTCCGGTGATTTTGAAATTCAGTATTTCGTCGGCGGATATGGGGATCAGGGCTGGAAGAAGATTATCGCTGAGTTTCAGAAGAAGTACCCAAATGTAAATGTGAAAGAGTCAGCAGGCCCGAAAATCAATGATCAGATGAAGCCGCGCTGGATTCAAGGCAATCCTCCTGACTTCGTCTACATTGACGGTGCGGGCTCAAATGCAACCCAAATGGTGCAAGATGATCAACTGATGGATTTGACTGATTACTTTAAAGAGGCCAAGAACGCAGACGGCAACAAGATTTCAGATGAACTGCTGCTGAAGCCAATCGATTACAGCGGCAAAACGTATACGATTCCATTTGTTTTCGGTTCCTGGGGAATTTTCTACGATAAGAAATTCTTTGCAGACAATGGCTGGGCGGAACCGAAGGATTTCGACACTTTTATGAGCGAAGCGAAGAAAATCAAGGAGTCTGGCAAGGTCAATGCACCATTTATATTTACAGGCAAGTATCCATACTATTTCCAAAGTGGTGTGATGGATTCCGCATTCGTCGTGAACAACAACAACGATACTTCGATTCTGCTGGACATGTTCGCTTTGAAGGAAGGCGTATTCAAGAGCGAGCCTGTGAAGAAGGCATTGGAGCAAATGGTGCAAATGCGTGATGCAGGTCTTATTGATCCTGCTTCAGCCCCAATTAACCATATCGATTCGCAAATGCTATTCTTGCAACATAAAAATGCGTTTATCCCGAATGGACTCTGGCTCGAAAATGAAATGAAGAAAGATGTTCCGCAAGGTTTTGAATTCGGTTTCATTCCATCTATAACTCAAAAGCCGGGCGGGAAATTTGTAGCCATTCCATTTACGGCTACGGTTGGCATAGCGAAGAAGGCGAAAAATCCAGCAGCCGCTAAAGCTTTTCTTGAATTTTTGTTCACGAAGCAATCCGCCATTACATGGGCGGAAGAGACAGGCGCACTGGGCAACTTGAAAGCGGATTTGGAAAAATCCAATGCGAGTGGGCTGTCCAAGACAGCTATGAAATTTTATAGCTCAGACAATACCATTGTCGCCCCTTACATTGAATTGAATGCGGATGTGGATAAGGTGCGATCAGACTCCACACTCGCGCTTATGATGGGCAGCATTACTCCAGATGAATGGATGGAGCGTATGGAGAAGGCTGCTGCGAAGGCAAGGAAGTAAAGTGTACAGCGGTTAAGAGAGGGATGCATGCGTGAACAGACGTGTGCATCCTAATCCGCATCGACAAATTGATGAATGGAGAGCGATAAGGAGGGGGCTGGTTGAACAAGATGGTGCCTGCACAAAAGACTCCTGTTAAGGGGGATGTGAGCGGACGGGTCGGCCTTTCATGGAAGCGTAAGCGCCAGATCTTCATGTTCGTATTTACCGTACCTACGTTGTTATTTTTCTGTTTATTTATGATATATCCGATTTTTCACGGGCTATATTTCAGCTTCACAGATTGGTCGGGAGGATCGGAGACGAAGAACCTAATCGGTATTGATAATTATCGCGAATTAGCGAAAGATCCGATTATCAGGAAGGCTATTCTGAATGACTATTTCTTCGTATTCTGGAAAGTAGTTGGCATTGTTGGGCTGGGGGTCTTATTCGCGGTGCTGATGACTCGCTTTCGGATCCGTGGGAGCGGGTTTTTCCGCTCGGTGTTCTTTATCCCGAATATTCTGTCTGTCGTTGTCATTGGAGTGTTATGGAATTATATATATAACCCAAGCATCGGATTCTTGAATTCATTTTTGTCATTGTTCACGGCGGATAAGGTTCAGACGCCATGGCTTGGAGACCCAAATCTTGCGATGTGGATGCTGCTTCCTCCAGCAATATGGGCGGGTGTAGGATTCGTTATGATTCTAGTTATCGCAGGAATCTTGAACATTCCGAAGGATTTATATGAAGCGGCCAGCATCGATGGCGCTCAGGAATGGCAGCAGTTCTGGCGCATTACGATGCCGCTTACGTGGGAACAAATTAAAGTATCGATTTTATGGGTTGTGATGACGACGTTAAATGGATCATTTGTTATCGTATGGATGATGACCGAAGGTGGCCCGGATAATGCGACACAGGTCATGGGCTCGTACTTGTATCAGATGGGATTCCGCCAATTCCATTTCGGCTATGCTTCTGCGATAGGCGTACTTATTCTAATTCTGTCGCTCATTACGACGTTGGCGCTTCAACGGCTATTGCGCAGAGATGCAATTGAAATGGCTTAACTATTTCGACTGGAAAAGGAGAGGGCGGCCTATGGAATCCATGCAGCAATATCCTCGTAAGCGTTCTTATATGATGGTTAGAGCTTTGATGTATGCATTACTAGGGATATGGACGTTACTCGTCATTTATCCGCTGCTGTGGTCCATCCTTGGCTCGTTCAAGACGAATCAGCAGTTCCTGCTAAATGCGCCATGGAGCTTGCCGGAGTGGCCGTTTGAATGGGCTAATTTTACAACAGTATGGAACAACTATCACCTAGGAACGTACTTCATGAACTCGTTAATTGTTACGGTTGTAAGCACAGTGTTGGCTTTACTGCTTTCTTCAACGACATCATATATTATCGCTAGATTTCCGTTTCGCGGCAGCATGGCACTGTATAATCTATATTTGTCCAGCATGATGATTCCTCTTATTCTTGGATTGATACCGCTGTTTTTTCTACTTTCCAATCTGCATCTAGATAATTCTCTCCTTGGACTGATTCTTGTTTATACGGTGACTAATTTGCCTTTTGGTGTATTTGTACTCGTGGGATTTTTCCGTTCAATGCCTAAGGAATTGGATGAGGCAGCTTCCATCGATGGAAGCTCGCATTATGGGGTCTTCTTCCGTATTATGCTTCCACTTGCCAAGCCTGGACTCATCTCTGTCGGCATGATGAACGTGTTGAACATTTGGAACGAATATATTATTGGTACAGTGCTGGTGAACGATCCTGAGAAGTATACAATTCCTGTCGGCATCGCAATCATGCAGGCAGAGATGCAGTATCGGACAGAATGGGGGCCGTTATTCGCGGGATTGTTGCTCTCAATCATCCCTGTGCTGGTTTTATATATGATCTTCCAGAAGCAGATTACAAGCGGCATGATGGCCGGAGCGATAAAATAATGCAGCATCCTAGCAGCTAGGTAAGGGGAGCGGTGTTGCGAATGAAAATGATGACGTATATGCAGCAAATTGGCCGATCGCTGATGATTCCCATTGCAGTGCTTCCTGCAGCATCAATATTAGTGCGGATTGGAGATATCAAATCCAGTATTCCGTGGGTGGACGCAGCAGCAAATGTATGTAAATTAGGCGGGAACGCCATTTTTGATCATATGCCGTTATTTTTTGCGGTTGGGGTAGCGATCGGATTAACTTCAGGCCAAGGGGTTGCCGCTTTGGCTGCTGCTGTTGGATACTTCGTATTTACCAATGTCATGAAGCATTTCGAGAATGAAATTGCCCTCGATACCGGAGTGCTTGGCGGGATGCTGTGCGGCGCAATTGTAGCAATATTGTATAAGCGCTATCATGGCATTCGGCTGCCGGCAGCACTCGGCTTCTTCGGAGGCAAGCGCTTCATTCCGATCATCTCTTCACTGGTTATGGTCATTGTAGGAGTTGGAGCTGGTCTTATTTGGCCCGCGATTCAAGAGGCCATCCGTGATACAGGTACCAGTATCATGACCGCGAAGGGCTGGGGAGCGGGCTTGTATGGCTTGTTGAACCGATTGCTCATACCTACAGGATTGCATCATATACTGAACAATATTGCATGGTTTCAAATTGGAGAATATGTAACAGATGCAGGGGCGATAGTACGAGGGGATTTGTGGCGGTTCCATGCTGGCGATCCGACGGCGGGAACCTTTATGGCAGGTTTTTTCCCTGTTATGATGTTTGGATTGCCGGCTTACGCACTTGCAATCGTCCGCTCATCTCAATTGCAGGAACGCAAGCGTATCGCTTCGATTATGCTAACAGCTTCACTGACAAGCTTCCTGACCGGAATTACGGAACCGCTTGAATTCACGCTTATGCTGACGGCGCCTGTCCTCTACGGGATACATGCGTTGTACACTGGTTTAGCGCTCATGCTTGCAGATCTCATGGCCATACGAGCAGGGTTTGGATTTTCAGCGGGCTTTATCGATATGTTCATATCGTGGACGAGCGTAAAGGATACTTTGCTCTTACTGCTGCTTGGCGTCCTCTATTTTGGATTGTATTATGCGACTGCGACTATCGCCATCCGGATGTTTCATGTCCACGCACCTGGCCGAGAGGAGGATCGGGCGAGCGGGGCAACAAGCCCGAGCCCGACTGCTAGAACGCAAGATGATGCAGATGCTCTATTGGAACGGTTGCTTGGCTATATAGGAGGAATGGGGAATATTCGCTCTGTTGATGCGTGCATTACTCGACTACGGCTGCAGCTTGAAGATGAATCCAAGGTAGATGAAGTAGGAATTATGTGTCTTGGTGCATATGGTATGATGCGTGTAGCCAAGGGTCACATTCATATTGTGATGGGGACGGATTCGGAGCTGTTGCGGGAGAAGATTGAGCGAAGATTAAGTGTATCGGCATTTATTAACGGTTAGCGGGCACATTCTCAGTTATCCATCAGCTGGGCAGTTCGATTCTTGGAAGGGGAGAGCGGATGATTGAACGAAAGATTGTTCATGTCCTGTCGCATAATGTGGTAATGGCCAAACTATCCAATGGGAAGAACTCCATTGCCTTTGGCAAAGGGATAGGCTTTCAAAAAAAGCCTGGGATGGAGGTAGATGCAGCTGATATTAAACAGGAATTTTTGCTGCACACAACGGATGTGCTGGAGCATTACGAGCATATTCTGCATGCGGTTGATTTCAAGATTATTGGTGTGGTCGAAGAGGTCATCGCTTTCGCTCAGGGGCATTTAGAAGGGGATTTCTCGGAGACGATTCACTCTGCACTCGTTGATCATATTAATTTAGCGATTGAACGCTGCAAGCGCGGGCTTGTCATCAGCAACCCGTTTATGTTCGAAATTCAGCACTTGTATCGAGATGAATACCGAGTGGCAGAACGAGCGATTGACTATTTGAATGATCAGCTGAAAGTGAACTTGCCTCAAGATGAGGTTGCCTTTTTGGCTATGCATTTCCACGGTGCACGAAGGGGCGGTAAGGGCAATAAGTCAGTTGCAGAATTGAAGATGATATCGAGGGTACTGGAGGAAGGAAAGAATTTTGGGATAGACTTTGACGAATCACTTTCTACAGTCCTGTTCATCGGACATCTGAAGGGACTCATAGATCGGGTACGGGCAGGGAAGACACTAAATAATCCGCTTCTCGTTCAGATTCGTGAAGAATATGAAGAAGCCTACGAGAAGGCTGTGTTATTAGCAGGTTGGATTGCAGAAGGGCTGGAGAAGACGGTTCCACCCGAAGAAATCGGATTTCTTACAATGCATTTGGAACGGCTTGTTCAACGGAAAAATGTAAGTATATGAAATGTGATTTTGCTTGCAGCGATGACAAGAACATACAGAATGAAAAAAGGGGGGCGTCCCAAGTCTTTTTAGACTTTTGGGACACCCCCTTCTGTATAAATTGCTCAGTTATTGACCTGGACGGCAGGAGAGGAAGTAGATTCTCCTGCACTATTTGTAGCAGTCACGTAATACCATCCGCCTGGTGTCAAGGTAATCAACTCAAAGTCCGTTGACGTTGACGAGCCGATGCGTTCGTAAGAGCCGTTCTGGCTCGCACTATAATAGATATAATATTCACTTGGATTGTTGGACGCAGCCTTCCAAGAGAGACGCACGCCCATGTCCGTTAGTGCCGTCTTCAGTCCATTTGGTGCATCAGGTACTTGAGCAGCAGCCCGTTGCGGTTCCTGTTCGCTGCCGTTGTCGACTTCATGACTGCTCTCCTCTCTACCTGAATTGCTGCTCCCTGATTCTGTTGGATCATTGGAACCCGGCGTAGGCGTTACCTCTGTGCCAGCTCCTGAACCATTAGAGCCCCACTGTACAATCTCCGATGGGATCGATTCATGACCGCCCACGTCGACAGCTGTTACATAGAAGCTGTACTGCTTGTTACCTGATACATAGCCAGTGAAACTCGTCTCTTCTCCGGTCAGAACGGTTCCGCTCTGTTGTTGGTAAGCGCCGCCGCCCATTGATCGATACAGACGGTATCCTACAACATCGGATTCTGGATTGCGCGAGAAGGTGATGCGAACGGCATCGCTCTTCAAGGCAGCGATTCGAACGCTCCGTGGTGCAGAAGGTGCCTTGCCGTCATCCTTGCGCGGATCGACCTTCGCAGGCGCGTCGTTGTTAGCATCTTCTGGCAAGTAATCCGAAAAAGAGCGTCGATTGCTGCTGGATGAGAGATGCCCCAGCGCTTTCTTCAATTCCTCCACGAGCACTTGAATCGGCTTCTCGCGTTTCAGCACTACTTTCTCACCGATCATATCGGCAGGAGTGCTGTCCTGTGGAATATAGTTGACGCCGTCATAGGTGATGTACTTCATGTGAACAAGCGCGTCTTCCTCGGTTTTCGGCACATATTTACGGTTAAAAATGTCCGTGACGAATTTGCCGCCGAGTCTCGTTAACTCATTCGGAAGCTTGCCGCTATAACCAGACACAGTCATGCTCACGATACCGTCAGGGCGTGTGAACTCCTTCGTGTGGAGCAAATTAGGCTTGGCCTTGTTCACCTCATTCATCACCTTCGACCAGATCTCTGTTGAGCGTGAACGAGCGTCGCGGTTCAGTACATGAATCGGCTTGTCGTAACCGACCCATACACCCATCGTGACATCTGGTGTCGAGCCGATGAACCACGTATCCGCATAGTTCTGGGTTGATCCGGTCTTGGCCGCAACCTCAACTTTCCCGTAGAGATCAAATTCGCCTCTCACGCGGCGCCCGGTACCTCTGGAATCCGTAATGACGGATTTCATCATATCAGTCATCAGGTATGCGCTTTGCTTCGAGACAACTGCTTGCGGATCTTCCTTGTGTTGATACACGATATTGCCATTGGAATCTACAATCTTGCTAATTAAGTACGCATCGTTGAATACGCCCTGATTGGCAATTGCTCCGAACGCGTTCGTAATTTCTTCAACCGTTACTCCATACCGCAAGCCGCCGATGACGCCAGTCTGCGCGTAATAATCTTCAGGCTGAATGGTCGTGATGCCGAGCTTCTGTACGAAGTCCAGTGCCTTCTTCACACCGAGCTTCTCAATATAGATCTTGAGCGCCGGCAAGTTGAGCGATTGACTTAATGCGCTCCGAGCAGTAACAAGACCTTGATAGCGTCCGTTGGCGTTGCCTGGAATATGGTAACCCTTGGAGCCATCCTTGAGTACAATTGGAGCATCGTCCAATATGGATGCGGGTTGAATTAACCCTTGATCCAGTGCCGGCAAGTAAGCTGCGAGCGGCTTCATTGTCGAGCCAGGCTGCTTCAGCATCTGCGTGGCGAAGTTCATCTGCTCGATCTTGAAGTCGCGACCTTCGATCATGCCAAGAATGGCACCTGTTCTATGGTCGACCATCAGCGATGCTACCTGTTCAACACCCTTCGTCTTGCTGTCAGGGGAGAAGTTATCAGGATTAGCAGAGACTCGCTTCATTGCATCATATATTTTCTTATCAATGGTGGTATACACGAGATAACCGCCGCGAAGCAGCTGCTCGCGTGCCGACTGCAGCATTTCGTTGTTCTCGCGCTTGCGCAAGTCTGCCTTCGTAAGTCCAGGATTCTGCTGAAGTACGAGTACTTCTGCTGCGGCACGTTCTGTTTCCATCATCAGATATGGATATGTAGCGTATGCCTTCTCCCGAGGCTGGGCAATTGATTTGCGAATATCAAACGCCAGCGCTTCATTATATTGCTGCATCGTAATTTTATTTTCTTCAAGCATTCGCTTGAGAACAAGCTTCTGCCGTTCAATTGCGCGTGCAATCCCTTTTTCATTGACTTCACCTTTACCGGTAAAGGCCGAGTAAGCGGATGGAAGCTGTGGAAGGCCTGCAAGATACGCTGATTGGGCGATGTTCAACTTGCTCAGATTATCAATATTAAAAATACCTTTTGCTGCTGCTTTAATTCCGTATAAGTTGTAGCCTGTTGAACCGTTGCCGAAAGGAACCTTATTCAAGTATGCAACAATAATTTCATCTTTGGACAATACACGCTCCATACGCATGGAGAGCAGTATTTCCTTCGCTTTACGACTGTCGGTACGATCCAAATTCAAAAATACACGTCTTGCCAATTGCTGAGTAAGCGTACTGCCGCCTGTCTGCACAGATTGATTCATTACTTTCTGTACAACAGCCCGAGACAGTCCGCGAATATCAACGCCCATATGCTCATAGAATCGATTGTCTTCAATCGCAACAAGGGCATCAATGACGGATTGGGGGATATCTTTTAATGAGACGGGACGACGATCCTCTTCGGTTCGAAGCTGTCCGATCGGATTGCCGTCATTAAAAAAAGCGAATCCGGTTATGGCATTCTCCTGAATCTTCTGCTGAATCATTTCTCGTGGGCGAACCGGTTCGTCCTTGACTAAGGACGTTACATAACCGAGACCAGCGCCACCAGCAAATAAGCCGCATAGCAGGCCGAACAGCATGAGCCACTTCATAACGGACCATATCGTACGGCCAATCGACCTCTTGCGTGCTGGTCTTTTGCCGCTTTCCGTCACTTTCTCCTCAACCATGCATTATTTCCTCCTTAGTAATTGCAGCGCTTTCCATTATACCATAAAAGTGAGAGGAAAAAGAGCGTCCGTTATCGCATTTCCTGATGATAATATAGCAGGAAAAATAAAAAAATCGCCTCCCGCTAGGGAAGGCGATTGTGGTGTCGCTTCTATGCGATAGAGCGAATCTTATCGGCTGTAGAACTCGACGATTTGCTTTTCATCGATGTCTTGGGACAACTCGCCGCGCTCAGGCAAACGTACGAATTTACCTTCCATAGCAGCTTCGTTGAACTCCATGTATCCTGCCAAGTGATGACGGCCTTCAAGAGCTTCCTTGATCACTTTCAAGTTACGGCTTCTTTCGCGCAAGCCGATTACATCACCAGGAGATACGAGGTAAGACGCGATGTCTACTTTCTTGCCGTTTACAGTCACGTGACCGTGAGCTACCAATTGGCGAGCACCTGCACGGGAGTTGGAAAAGCCAAGACGGTATACCAAGTTGTCCAAGCGGCTTTCGAGCAAGAACATGAAGTTCTCACCAGCGATACCTGGCAATTTGGATGCGCGGTTGAACAGTGTGCGGAATTGCTTCTCGCCCAAACCGTACATGTGGCGCAATTTTTGTTTTTCTTGCAATTGAACACCGTAGCCGCTCAATTTTTTGCGTTGTCCTGGACCATGTTGTCCTGGAGGATACGCGCGCTTCAATTCTTTACCAGTACCGCTCAAGGAAATTCCAAGACGACGGCTCAATTTAAATTTAGGACCTGTGTAACGTGCCATGTTATATTGACTCCTTCTCAATCAAAATTATCGTTAGATTGTGGGGTGTCATTGCGTCGAAATCATCCTATGCTTTCCGATAATTCGGTCAGCTCCGACTCAGGTTTTCAGCCGCTGCCTAGTCGGTGATGATTATCGTGAGGGTGACACAACAGTTTCGCCCATATACATCACATAATATTATAAGATAGAGTACGCTCCTGTCAAGCTATATAATCAAATTGAGTTAGAATTTGATTTCTAGTTAGATCTTTTGGCATGGTTCAAATGGACCAAAAAAATAGAATTGGTTTTCGGGATATAGTACATTTTAATTGCAAAATCATGTATGATAGAAATTGAACAACCTTTCGAAAATGAAGGAGAAGAGGATGACGGAACGTCAACTTCCACAATACACAACTGAATTTGAACCCATAAAGACAGAGACAGAGGATTGCCAAGATCCTGCTCCTGTCGACGAAGAATTGGCATTAGAAGGATGGCTGCTTCAGCGTGACGTGACGACGCATGATTTCCCTTATATTGCCTCGCAATTGCAATCCGCATATCGCGCATGGCTGAAGGATATGCCGTATGAAGCCATTTCTATAATTGGAAGCAGTGCGATTTACGATTATGCTGGAGGATGGTTGGCAGGGGATGAGTCACTGCATGCGGATAGCAGGATAAGTATAGCGTTGAATGAATGCTTGCAAGAACGAACCAAGACAACAGCAGCTATAGACAATGGACAGTTGGTTATCTGCCCGCTGCAGACACGCGAGGGGCAAAATGTATTCGCAGCCGTTGCTTACAAGCTGTCGGCAGCTATGTCGAGTGGAGCCATGACAGCGCTGGAGGCGTGGACACACGCGCTTCGCTCGCAGTTCTACCTTGCATTCGAATATACATTTATTAAGGAACTTATGTACACTCAGCGCATTGTTGAACGAGAATACAAACGCAGAGATGTTCTATATAATGTGGTGCGTCACATGCATGATCGAATTGATGTTGATGCGGTGCTGACGCAAATAATGGAAAGTGTAGAGCGGCTTGTGCCGGAATCGAGCATTGAAGTGTATCTATCACAGGATCACCATAGTGTGAACCCGAAGGTGAAGACACTCGTGTTCAAGTCTTGGGGCGATCCGATTGTCATGCAGGCATTTATGAAGGGAGAGCTGTGCTACGGCCGGACGCAAGAGGGTCACACCGAAGTTGCTTTTGCGCTTTGCGGCAAGCAGGGCTCGTACGGCGTACTGAAAGTCTGCTTCCCATACGAGGAACCAGATCCTTCTGACGTACAGCTCATTCAACTCGTGGTCGAGACAGCAGGTACGGCATTTGAAAATGCGCGCCTTCATGAACAGGCCAATGAGGTCATTCAAGAGCTTCGCTTCATTAATGACTTGACGAAACGAATTAATCAGAGCTTGAGGTTGCGGGACGTATTCCGGGATGCGACGCACGAATTGCTCCGAGTATTCGGGGCTGAGTTCTGTGTACTGCTGCAGCTCAATGCTGAGAAGAACCGCTTTGAGGTTGTATCCTGCAACCTCGAAGAATTTGATGGTGCTCATATGCCAGCGGATGAAGGATTGTTCGGCTACATGATCTCATTGCGCGAGCCAATTATTGTCTCAGACAGCAAGGAACAGAGCCCTACATCCATGCACTTCTTTGAAAAGCTTGGACTGCGCTCTGTGATTGCTGCACCGTTATTTGGCGGAGGTGAGCTGGTTGGAATTGTCGTGCTGGCAGACAAGCGGCCGCAGTTCTTTACGTATGAGAATTTGAAACTGTTGCAAATGCTTGCCACTCATATCGGCCTTGCGATTGCCAACGCCACCTTGCATGCTAGGGTAAAGCATCTTGCCAACAAAGATCAGCTGACTGGTCTCTATGCTCGGCATTATTTGGATAAGCAGATTGATCGGTTGCAAAAAAACGACTTTTGCGGTTCATTGATTGTAGCGGATATCGATTACTTTAAACAGATTAACGACTCGTATGGCCATCAAATTGGCGATAAAATCTTGAACCAAGTCAGCCGGATTATTCGTACTTCAATTCGGGAGACTGATATTGCAGCTCGTTGGGGCGGTGAAGAGCTTGCAATTTATTTGCCGCAGTTGACCCTGCCCCAAACACTACGGGTGGCTGAACGCATACGAGCCCGGGTTGCGAACGAGACAGACCCGCGGGTAACAGTCTCATGCGGCATCGCGGACTGGAACTGGCAGGATGAGAAGATCAGTGTTGAATCCCTGTTCTACCGTGCGGATGTCGCTTTATATGAAGCGAAGCATGGCGGCCGCAATCAGATTCAAATGAGCAAGAAGGAGCAGTAAGCATCATTTTGATGCGCCGCATAATTCCAAAACAGACGTGACACGCTAAAAGAGGCAGGAATGCAAATTCCGACCTCTTTTTTTTGTTCATTTACAGTGGAGGTGACTTAATGACCATAGCACGATCAACATTACGGGAGAAGCGGCGCCGTGTCATATGGATGGCAACTTTGCTGATTGTTGCGCTTATTGCTCATGGATGTTCGATTGCTGACCATACTCCTCCTGATGCATTGCTCGATAGAGCGCTCAATGGAATGGTAGGCAAGGATCAGTTTCGCTTTCAGGGCATGGCCGAAATCCGAACAGGCAAAGATAAACTGCTAGCCAAGCAGCTGCGATACGAGGGGGAGATTCAACAGCATAAGGGCACCCATATGCGAATCAGTCCTCAAGCGGAGCAGACAACGACCGAGAGCAGATGGAATCCTCTGCGACAATTGGAGGAGCTTCGACTTGATGGGGCGAAGCGGGTAAAGCTGCTGACGGATTCTGATCCAGTTGTTCAGACGCATGCTGGGTTGCCCAACCAAATGCGTGTAATGAGCATCGATGCGAAGCAGCGGGCAGACCTGATTCCATTGCAAATCGTAATCGGTGCAGATCAGGCAAAGCGCCTGTATACCAAACAATTGGTTGAAGATTACGAACGGCTGATTACACCGAACGTGCAGCTGCAGCAAATGAAGGGCAGCATGTCGCAGGCTGATGAGCAGAAGCTTCAGAAGGAGTTAGCAGTTCTTGCTGCCCAAGGCCGCAAGGAGCTCCATGCAAGACTGGAGGATGCAGCGGTGCAGGCGAAGTATGTCGTGTGGGTGAATAAGCGAGATTCACTCCCTGCCTATGTCGAAGGTTGGATAACGTCATCCTATAAGGAGCAAGGGGAACCGAGAGAAGAATTGGTTCACATGCAGTCACAATTTATATACGAGTAGAAGTCTGCTGTACCGTGCAGGAACACGCTGACTCTGCATGATCATCGTGATACAATGATAATCGTAAGTTCATGTTAACTAATCGAGGAGGAACCATAGGATGAAAGACCCAAGAATAGAACAGCTTGCGAAAAACTTGGTTGGATACTCAGTTGATGTACAGCCAGGGGAAAATATCCTTGTAGAGATGATTGGATCTGAGCGTGAATTGGTTAAGTGTATAGTGGATGAGATTGCTAAGCGCGGCGGCCGTCCATTTGTACAGCTGACGGATCGTTC
This sequence comes from Paenibacillus sp. NAIST15-1, assembly GCF_001894745.1. GTDB lineage: Bacteria > Bacillota > Bacilli > Paenibacillales > Paenibacillaceae > Paenibacillus_B > Paenibacillus_B suaedae. The sequence continues at coordinate 513,480 of NZ_BBYF01000003.1, read as the reverse complement.
TGTACTGCGTTCGCTTCTCTTGAATGCAACGAAAGAGCAGATGGAGACATGGAAAGAGTATGATCTGCTTCGGATGCAGAATATGCAGGGATACATTGGAATCCGTGCTGGTGAGAATGCGAACGAATTGGCCGATGTGCCAAAAGATAAGATGGCGTTGTACGAATCGATCTATTCCCATCCAGTACATATGGAAGAACGCGTTAAACGTACGAAATGGGTTGTGCTTCGCTATCCGAATGCCTCCATGGCTCAGCTGGCGAACACGTCGACAGAAGCATTTGAGGACTTCTACTTCAATGTTTGCAACTTGGACTACTCCAAGATGGATGCTGCGATGGATTCCTTGAAAAACTTGATGGATCGTACAGACAAGGTGCGCTTGGTCGGGCCAGGAACAGATCTCAGCTTCTCCATCAAGAACATTGGTTCTGTCAAATGCTCCGGACAACGGAACATTCCAGACGGAGAAGTGTACACGGCTCCAGTGCGTGATTCGGTGAATGGCACTTTGTCCTACAACACACCGTCCATCTATAACGGGTTCACATTCGAGAACGTGAAATTCCGTTTTGAGAACGGTAAAATTGTGGAGGCAACAAGCAATGATACGGATCGCTTGAACGAAATCTTGGATTCGGATGAAGGTGCTCGCCACATCGGTGAATTTGCAATTGGCGTCAATCCGTATATTTTACACCCGATGAAGGACATTCTGTTCGATGAGAAGATTGCAGGCAGCATTCACTTCACACCGGGGCAAGCCTATGATACTGCTGATAACGGCAATCGCTCTTCCATCCACTGGGATCTGGTTCTGATCCAGCGTCCAGAGTACGGCGGCGGCGAAATGTACTTTGACGATGTGCTTGTTCGCAAAGACGGCCGCTTTGTTATTCCAGAGCTGGAATGCTTGAACCCTGAACATTTGAAGTAGTCTATATTTGCCTGCTTCATCTGATGGATTTCACCTTGCGCCCAGCCTCTTATTCACGGTATGATGGAAGCGTATAAATTAGATGTGATTTACTGAGACGGAGGGATTTCAATGTCTAATAACACGGCAATTGTGGAAATCTCGCAAACAGCGAACAAATTCAGATCTTCGATTGTGTTACAAGCCGACAACAAATACATTGACGTAAAAAGTATTCTTGGTTTGTTCACGACACTCGTTGGCAATCAAGCGTATGAACTGCATGTTCATGGACCGGATGTAGACGAAGCGAAAGTAGCTATGTCTGAAGTATTCGAGAAGCATGGTCTGAATGTAACTGTTGTAGCCGAATAATTCGGATCGAGAATTGGGGGGTCGGGACGTATTGTCTCGGCTCTTCTTTCTTTTGGACAAGCACTTTCTGCTTAATATTGAAATACGCTGTTATTTTTTTGCTCTCTCAAGTTTTTCTCTATGAGATGGCAATTATGCTGACCATGCAAGGCGTCGCTTCACTTTGGTACAGGGAATTGCAGGTGGAAAAGTGCGCATTGTCACACAGAAGTTCGCGGTGCATCTTGTGTTACAGGTCATGATCGTCTAATATTAGAAATAGAACAAACGTGACTTCGGGTCATAGGGGGGAAATCAGGCATGTCTTCGTCGGATGTGGTACAACAGATCAATGATAAAGCGCTCGCTCTGCTTGAAGATGATGCGCATCAAATAGAGAAACTCATTCAAGTTCAAATGGAGAACTTGGCGACGCGTTACTGCCCTCTCTATGAGGAAGTGCTAGATACGCAAATGTATGGTTTTTCTAGACAGGTGGATTTTGCAGTTAGAGCGGGATTGGTAGAAGAGACCGTCGGACGTATGCTGGTCAGCAGATTAGAGCGGAATCTTGCTGTACTGTATGAAGCATTGAACAAAGAAGAGAAATAAGATGAATGAAATTGCTCAGTGCGTAAACGACTGAATACAAAGAAAGCTTGGGACAAGTCCCAAGCTTTTTGTGTTTTGTTGGCAAATGGAAGGAAGGGGACAACGGCAAGCTGTTTCCATACACGAATCATGAATCAGAACGCCTATACGAGGTAAAAAGATACGCCAAGAATAATATACACAGCGAGCAGCAGCAGTCCTTCGTACCAATTCGTACGTCCATCCTGAGAAATCGACTTTGCGATAAAGACAGAGACTGCAATGGCCACCATTTCAATGGTTGTAAATACGATGTCCATCGTTTGCCCGAAGAGTGCACTGACAAACACGAGTACCGGTGCTACGAACAGAGCAATTTGCAAGCTGCTGCCGATTGCAATCTCGACAGCTGCGCCGATCTTATTCTTCATCGCCATCATGACGGCTGCGCTATGCTCTGCGGCGTTACCGACGATTGCAATAACGAATGCGCCCACGAACAGTTCGGATAAGCCGAATTGTGCGGTGAACGAATCAAGGGTGCCAACCAGCCATTCACTCACGAATGCGACCATAACCGTAGCTAGGAGCAGGAATACGATAGACTTTGATTTTGACCAAGCTGGCTCTTCTTCTGCCTGTTCCTCGCCAACCGCTGATTCATCGGTGAGCAGGTCCTTATGGGTAATCATAGAGAACACGAGCCAGAGCAAGTAAGCAGCGATCAATACGCCGGCAACAATGAGACTGAGCGTCTTCGTGCCTTCTGCACTAATCGAATGAGTGGTGAAAAATGCGGCAGGCACGAATAAGGCAATCACAGCAAGCAGCATCAGAGAACCGTTCATGCCTGCAAGCTCGATGTTGAACCGCTGCACCTTGTATTTTAAGCCGCCTACAAATAAGCTAAGCCCCAATACAAGCAGTAAGTTGCCGATAATCGCACCAGTCAAGCTAGCCTTGACCATGTCGAACAATCCTTCCCGAACAAGGAAGATTGCGATGATGAGCTCAGCTGCATTGCCGAAGGTTGCATTAAGGAAGCCACCGAGCCGCTGGCCTGCGTAGTGGGATACACTCTCTGTGGCCCGTCCAAGAAAGCCGGCGACGAAAATAATCGCGACTGCGGAGATGACGAATTGCAATGTCATATTCCAGTGAAGGTAATGACCTACCCCGCTAAGGACGAATGTGGTGCACAAAAGCGCAAAAAACAATCGGTTGCGCAAACCGATCACTCCTAACGTTCATAAGGTATGGGGCAAAACATCTGATATTTAATATAGCGAACTGATTTTCGTTTGTAAACTATGCCAATTGATCCATATCGTCGGTGCGAATTGAATCTGATTCGAGTTGAATAACACTGTTTGCTTTCATGTTCAAAAATCGACTACAATATAAGGGAGACAGAAAGGAGGATGACGATGGCTGAGGAACAATTGAACACGCAGGAAGGTAACATTCGGATATCCGACGATGTCGTCGCCACAATCGCTGGTCTTGCTGCGCTTGAAACTCCAGGTATTGCTGCTATGTCAGGCGGACTGTCCGAAGGCTGGGCGAAGCGATTGAGCGGCAAGAATGTACAAAAGGGTGTATCTGTAGAGGTAGGCCAAGTGGAAGCCGCTATAGATCTACGAGTGATTGTCATGTATGGCATGCCAATTCAGGAAGTGTGCCGCCAGTTGCAATTAAACGTCCGCGAAGCGGTTCAGAATATGACCGGACTAGGCGTCGTTGAAATTAATGTTAAGGTTGAGGGCGTCGCATTTAAAGATGAGGAACTGGAAGAGATCCAGCGAATCAGTAAATAGGCACTTATGCTTGCATGCACACCACGAAAAAAAAGACTACACGGACCTAAGAGGCCGGTAGTCTTTTTTGGTTGTTCGCTCGCGGGAATTCGGCAAGCTCCCAATTGGCTTCTTATCATGATTCATCCGATTCGCCTCGCGTGACACACTGAGCAATATGCCGATACTCGCCATCGTAATGAGCAGCGAGGAACCGCCATAACTGATGAGTGGAAGCGTGACACCGGTTATCGGGATCGTTCTCGTTACGCCTCCGATGTTAATGAAGGCTTGAACGGCGATAATCCCAACGATGCCGACACTAACAAGTGTCCCGTACGTATCTGGACACCGGAGAGCGATCATGATGCCGCGCCAGATGAACATCAAATAAACGATCAGGAATATGCTTGTTCCGATAAAGCCCCATTCCTCGGCGATGATAGCGAAGATGAAGTCATTATACGGGTAGGGCAGATAGAGCAGCTTCTGGATGCTCTGACCGAACCCAGCGCCAGTCCATCCGCCATGAGCGATCGCCTTCAACGATTGCAGGAGATTATAACTGGTATTCTGCGAATCGTGAAAAGGGTCGAGCCAGGACTGGATGCGGGCGAATTGATATCCGTCCGTCAGCTTCCCGGGCGATAACAAAAAATGCAATCCTAGAACGACAATCACACCTGTCAGTCCTACCAACAGGCAATTCATGATGTGCTTCAGGTTGGCTCCGCCTGCAATGACGATTACACCGGCGCAGAAGGCTAGAATCATGGCAGACCCAAAGTCGGGCTGCAGCATGATCAGGCCGACAACGAAGCCGACGATAATCATGACAGGGAAGAGCCCTTTTTTGAAATCTCGAAATTTCTCGCCCTTCTTGGTAATTAAGGCGGCCAGGTACAGAACAATTGATATCTTAGCCAGCTCTGCCGGCTGTACCCCAATGGTACTTCCGATGCCGAACCAGCTTCGCGCCCCGTTTCGTTCTTGTCCTATATAAGGAACGAGCATTAGCATTATAATCGTAACAATAAATAAAGGGATAAATAACTTTTTATACATCCTGTACGGGATATTCATTGCAATGAGCATTGCGATGAATCCAAGTCCAGCCCACATGAGCTGACGCTTGCCGAAGTAAAGTGCATCATGGTTGTATAAAGCAGAAACGGCAGCCAGACTAGAACTCGCACTATATACCATGACGACACCGAATCCTACTAGCAATAACGTAAGCACGAGCAAGGTGAAATCCGGCGTGCCTTTGGCTGGTGGAGACGGGGTATCTCGTTTCATGGGTTTATATGTTGTTCTACTCAAATGAGAACCACTACGCGCTAAGCGCTTCCTTCAATTGATGCAGGCGTTGGGTAGCAGTGTTGAGCTGTGCTTGCGGAATGGGTGTTTCGTAATCCAATCCGTGCGGGAAAGACGCACGTCCCATGTAGACCGCTTCGATTGCCAGAATCGCATCTGGCTTCTCCAGCTTGCCTTCCTTCACCCGTGTGTTAATACGCAAATAATAGTCTTCGCTGCCTGCTTCCAGTTTCAAGTCGTATGTAGCACGGTAATACTCCCATTGGCCGCGAAAGAAACCGAGCTTCTCCATTGCTTCATCAAGATAAGCAAGGTCGGATTCAAGCCCGATCAGGCCAGAATTTTCGATTATCATGTACCACTTTCCTCCTTCGAGTTCTCGTCTACCTTGTAAGTACAACCATCTTTACTCTCTACCATGATAGTATGTTTCCTACGCTTGCGCAAGACACCTCTAGCAGGAGCGGATATGGCTCCATATTTCAGGCAGAATCATGCAAAGATGTCTACGAAAGAATGCATGTTATGGTACAATTATGAAAATGGAAACGTAGGGGGGAGAGAAGGATGAGTGTGTCTCAGGCATCGTCCTTATGGAAGGAAGCTTTGTCAGCGCAGTTTGACCAGATGATTGCATGGCGACGTTACTTGCATCAGAATCCGGAACTGTCCTATGAGGAATCGAAGACATCCGCATTTGTAGCGGAACAGCTGCGCTCCTTCGGAATTGAGGTTGAAACCGGCATTGGTGGCAACGGAGTGGTAGGCCGCATTCGCAATGGTGATGGTGCGGTCGTTGCCCTGCGTGCAGATATAGATGCGCTTCCGATTCAAGATGAGAAGCAGTGTGAATACCGTTCACAGGTTGCCGGCGTGATGCATGCATGTGGTCATGATGGACATACGGCTACGCTGCTGTCGGTAGCTAAGGTGTTGTCAGAGCATCGAAGCCATTGGTCAGGAGAAATACGATTGCTGTTCCAGCCTGCGGAAGAGGTAAGCCCTGGCGGCGCTCAGGCTATGATCCGTGATGGCGCGCTGGAAGGTGTAGATCGGATATACGGCGTTCATCTGTGGACACCGATCCCTACAGGCATCATAGCTACGCGTCAAGGGCCGATGATGGCGGCTGTGGATGACTTCCGCTTGACGATTGCAGGGAAGGGCGGGCATGGAGGAATGCCGCATCTGTGTACAGATGCTGTATTAATCGGAGCCTCGCTTGTGCAGCAGCTGCAATCCATCGTTAGCCGCAACGTATCGCCGCTTCAGCCTGCGGTACTATCCATTGGCTCCATACAGGCGGGTACGACCCAAAATGTGATTGCAGAACGTGCAGAATTGAAGGGGACATTACGCTCGTTTGATCCGGATGTCCGCCAGCTGCTTCGTCAGCGCTTCGAGCGTATCGTAGATCTTACTTGTGCAATGCACGAAGCTGAATATGACTTAGAATTCCGAGTTGGCTATCCGGCACTCGTGAATGACAACAGCGAAGCTGAGCGTGTCTTCCGCATTGCAGCAGAAGTGGTGGGGCAGGATTGCGTTCGGGAAGCAGAGATGATGATGCCAGCCGAAGATTTTGCCTATTACGTGAAGCAGATTCAAGGCTGCTTCGTACTTGTCGGTGCTGGAAACGAGGACTACGCTCGTTATCCACACCATCATCCGAAGTTCGACTTCGACGAGTCTGCCATGTTGCCCGCTGGCCAGATGTTGATCGGATTAGCTATGGATGCATTGGCCGAGAAGAAGTAGCCATTGGCTGCCTGTGATATAGTAGTATAGAATACGTAACAGACTCCATTGGATGTGAATAAATTTGAGCAGCTAACCTCTTATTCAGCATTACATACGTGTTCGGCAATTACATACGTGGCTGAGCATTAGAGCGCATTATGCTGGGAGAATGGTTGATAACCTTGGATAATCTCCTCCAATTAGGGCAACCTATGCCTGAATAGGAGGATGCTGATGTCAACGGTACAAGAGGTAATGACGACAAACTGTGCATCATGTACAGTATTGGATAACATCTACGAGGCAGCCGTCAAGATGAAGCAATACGATACGGGATTTATTCCGATAGTTGACGGAGAACGACTCGTTGGGGCTGTAACGGATCGTGATTTGGTGCTTCGCGGCATTGCAGCCAAGCACCCTGGTTCCACACGGATTTCGCATATTATGACAGAAGAGATCGTTAGCATATCACCGGATACGACGATTGACGACGCAGCTGCATTGATGGCTGAAGAGCAAGTTAGACGTCTTCCTGTCGTGAAGAACGGCAAGCTCGTAGGGGTCGTGTCCATCGGCGACTTAGCGAAACGGACGCCATTTGCGGATGAAGCAGGCCAGGCGCTCAGCGAGATTTCTGAATCGCCTTACACACATTAGGCAAGACATGTAACATGTACAGTTCATCTCGTCTTCTGTTATGAGGAGGGATGGACTTTTTTGCATTTTGTGTTAAGGACAGTTCGGGGATTCTTATATAGATAAAAATAGTAACAAGCGAAGGGAGGTGCGGCAAATGACGAAAGAGATGTTTACGCTCGCAGTTCAGCAGGACATGACGATACTGGTTAATGCGCAGTCCGATGGCTATTCAGTTGTACGCCGAGCTCTGTTAGGATTTGCCGAGTTGGTGAAGAATCCGCACGGGCTGCATACCTTTCGAATGACTCCAATTACGCTATGGAATGCTGCGGCAAGCGGCAAGACTGCGGAGATGGTCTGCTCGGTGCTGGATGCTCATGCAACCTACCCTGTTCCTGTTAAGGCCAAGCAAGAGATCGCGATGTGGATGGGGCGGTATGGCTTATTCGTCCTGCATGGGGAAGAAAAAGAATCCAGCATTACCTTGCATGCTAAGGATGCGAAAGTGTTAGAGCGCATGTTGTCAGACCGAGAGGTCGGCAGATTGTTCACAGGGAAGCCGCAGGATGGCTGTGTGGCTATATTAGCGAAGCATCGTGGACGCTTGAAGCGGGCGCTTGCTAATGCAGGATATCCGGTTGTGGATCGGGTTGGATTCAGAGATGGGGAGCCGCTAGATTTCCGGTTTCGAGATGAAGGAGGCTTCCGAGTACGGGATTATCAGCGGGAAGCCGTACGGGCTTTTATCGGCAGTGAAGAACGTGCTGCGGGAGATGGCGTCATTGTGCTGCCATGCGGAGCGGGCAAGACAATCGTTGGGATTACGGCTATGACTGAGCTGCAAAGCGAGACTTTGATTCTCACATCGAATACAACTTCAGTGAAGCAGTGGAAGCGGGAAATACTGGCGCGAACGACCCTGTTAGATGAACAGATTGGCGAATATACGGGCAGAACGAAGCAGGTACGGCCGGTAACGATATCTACCTACCAAATGATGACTTACCGTCAAGACAAGGATGGGGAGTGCCAGCATATGCACTTATTTCATGAGCGGGATTGGGGGCTTATCGTTTATGACGAAGTGCACTTGCTTCCGGCCCCTGTATTTCGCACAACGGCAGATTTACAGGCAACCAGACGGCTTGGTTTGACGGCCACACTCGTCCGTGAGGATGGATGCGAACGGGATGTATTTTCCTTGATTGGTCCGAAGCGGTATGAGCTCCCTTGGAAGGAGCTGGAGCAGGATGGTTGGATTGCCGAGGTGGATTGTGTAGAGGTTCGTGTACCCTTATCAGAGGCTGGCAGACGGTACTACCTTCAAGCCGGCGAGCGAGACAAGGCAAGAATCGCGGGAGAGAATGAATTGAAGATAGAGGCTGTAAAGCGCCTCCTTCAGCGCCATCCCGGTGTTCCAACTCTGGTTATCGGGCAATATTTGCAGCAGTTGGATCGGTTATCGCAGTCACTGAATGCCCCTGTATTGACTGGGAAGACGCCGCAAGAGGAGCGGGAGCAGTTGTATGCACAGTTCAAGCAAGGAGCGATACAAGTGTTGATTGTCTCCAAGGTTGCTAACTTTGCTGTGGATTTGCCGGATGCTACGGTAGCGATACAAGTGTCTGGCAGCTTCGGATCAAGGCAGGAGGAGGCCCAGCGGTTAGGAAGACTGCTTCGTCCGAAGGCGGATGGGAGACAAGCAAGCTTCTATTCAGTTGTGAGTGAAGATACGAAGGAGCGGGATTACGCCTTGAAGCGACAGCGGTTCCTCGTGGAACAGGGGTACCAATATGCAATTGAGCAACAGGAGGGCAGCCATGAATACGTATCAACTATGGAAGCGGACGGAACAGGATAAGGAGCATCCACGCAGCCAGCAGTGGAGAACATTCAACGACAATCCTGCCCGGATTGCCGAGGCATATGCAGCACTGTCTGAGGAGCATAGAGTCTCGTACGATGTCATGCTCGATCGAACCGCTACTCTCCCTTTCGCATTGGATTCTCTGCGTAAATGGCATGGTCCTCAGGCAACAGGGGCGATGCTGCGCGCTGCTTGCGGATCGTTGTTGAAGTCAGGTCTGTTGGCAAGTGTCCGAACATCATGGGGAGAACGGCTTTTGTTCATTCCGAAGGACATTTACGAGCATTTGCTTGCAATGCGTCTAAACGATGCGTTCTCGAAGAATGATTACGTACCGGAAGGAGCGGAAATGGAAGATGCGTTCCTGTATTCCCTTCATCCTCTCCCTGGAGGCGGTGTAATCTCGGTAGAAGCTTCCAAGGGGATGCTGACTGATTTGTTCCAAATGCTCGTATACGCCATGAATGAAGGCCTTCCGCTTACGGCTAAAGGGAACCTGCATAAGAGGGCAATCACGCGGCTTGATTCCTTGCTTCGTTTGGATGGACAAGCACTTGCATCTTGGAACATCAAAATTCCGTTTGCAGAGTCGTTGCCCGTGCATGTAGCTATCGTGCTGGATATGGCTCTCCGGCTAGGGCTGCTGCGTAAAGACCCAACTAGCTATGCGGTGCAGATTGAACAGTTGAAGTGGTGGTTCAGCTTGCCTTCGCACGAAGCACTTCGAGCTATAGCCGAAGTTGTGATTGAGCACTATTTGCCTAATGAGGCGTTGGCAAGACATATTGCTTATTCCGCACTTTACTATGGAAGTTTGCGCAAGTGGAGCTCAGAAGAGAGTGTTGTGAACGCTTGTCGGCATCTTGGGTGGCTCGAAGAAACTGAACATACATATGAGGCGGTGCGAGGGCAAATTCGGGACTGGCTGAGAACGGCCCACTCCATAGGGTTGTGCGATGTTGGCACGTCGGATGGATGCTGGATGTTCCGCAGCATACAACAGGAAGAAGGTGTACATCAACGCGTTCTATTCGTCCAGCCCGATTTTGAGATTATGGTGCCGCCTCACACCTCATTTCTCATTCGCTTCGAATTGGAGGTCTTTGCCGAACTGTGGAAGTCCGATCAGATGGACACGTATCGCTTGACTCGTGATTCGTTCGAGAACGGATTGGAGCATGGTCGCTCCGTTCAGTCGGTTCTGTCGTTTCTAGAGAACTGCTCGCTGACGGGAGTACCGGGGCATGTACGCGATGCAATCGAAATGTGGGGTCGTCAATACGGAAGAGTTCAGTTCGCAGAAGTCATTCTGCTTCGTTGTACAGATGCGGATACAGCCCAGGCTGTACAGTGCGCAATGGACAGCTCTGAGCCGCTCAAAAGATGGCTTACTCCCGTAGGTGCCCTCGATTATATTGTCGATCGGGAACATGTTGATGAAGTATCCAATCAGCTGACTCGCTTCGAGCTGCCGCCCTTGCAGCGCTGGGGTGGAGAAGAGCGGATGCGCATGCCATGCCTGTGGCAGGGTGAGGTACGCGAACAAGAAGAACTGGAAGCAGATCATGAAGGGCCAGTTTACAGTCCATCCTCATTGCAGTATTATGAAATGGATACCGGTTCGATGGCGCAGGATGTTGATGAGAATAGCTACGACGACATTTCCAGCCAATGGACGAAGGCATTGCGGCCCTATCATACTTCAACGAAGCGTGATATGGTAATGGCCGCCATTCGGCATCAGACACAGCTTGAAGTCGAGGAAGAGGGGCGATCGCACGTGATTGTGCCGCTAACCTCGAAGGTGTCTGATGACAAGCGCTGGGCGGTGACAGCTTACGTATTGCCGTGCCTGTCGAGCGACAAGCCTGTCAACCTGTCTCCTGAGAAGTGGGACAAGGTTCGCTTGATCGTACCGGAGGGGCTTCTGTAGGGTTGGACTGCTGTATGCCCTCAATCGCAATACTTTTAAGAGAATTGAGCGTGATAACGTGCCAATAGAAGAAAAGCAAGATGTTGCCGATATGGCCGTTCTGCTCACCAATGCATATGAATTAGGCGACATGATCAACCAGTCAATAGAGGTTGCCGATTATGTGATGTGGAAAGAACGCATGGAAGGCAATGAGCAGGTTAAGCAGCTCGTACGTGAATTTGCCCGTAAGAAGGAACGTTTTGAAGAAGCGGAGCGATTTGGTCACTTCCATCCCGATTATCATAAGGCGAAGGATGAAGTGCTCGCTGTACAGCATGAGCTGGAGTCTATAGAAGAAGTATTTCAATTCAAGCAAGCTGAGGAAGCAGTCGATAAGCTGCTGCACAACTTGTCAGAAACAATTGCTCTTGCAGTATCTGAGACGATCAAGGTGCCGAGCAATGATCCACAACCGAAAGGTGGATGTGGGAGCGGCGGTTGCAGCGGCGGCTGCAGCAGTTGTTCATAGCAGCTCGGCTAGGGGAAAGCGAGGAGAGTTATGATTCCTGAACGGACGGGGTATATCATTTGGGTAAACGATGTGAAAGCAGCGCGCAACTTGGATAAATACGGAACGCTTCACTATGTATCGAAGAAGATGCAGTATGCTGTTCTTTATGTAAATGCGGAGAAGGCAGAAGAGACGGTCAAAAATGTGAAACGCTTGAATTACGTGAAGAAGATTGAGCGCTCGTATCGAAATGAGATTAAAACGGAATACAGTAAGGATGTTCCAGACAAAACTCGTTTTTACGGTATGTAAAATCAGATTAGAGCAGAATAGCAGAACTCTCCATTCTATTTGGAGGGGGCTGCTATTTTTTTTGTAATTTCTGATTTTATGTTAAAGATTTCCTAAAATGAAGGAAAAAGTTCTGTCTTGAACTTGTGAACAGTTGGCGCATCATGTAATATATTGGGTATATGTACATAGATATAAAGACCTAACATGGTGGAGAGTGGTGAAGCCAATGAGAGATAAAGTAATGAATCGATGGAGCACCTATGAACCTTTCTATGTGTTGTTAGGCGATAAGAAAGTAGCCAATGTTGTCATTACGAATCATGCACGGGCTCGCTGGAATGATCGTATCGCGAAGGAAGAGGCGGATATTGAGTCTATAGCAGCGTTCATATGGGACAGCTTGAAGCAGAATCGGATCATCTCTTACTACCGTAATGAGCAGGATGTGTTCTTAATCGATGATGATTTGGTTGTGGTAGCAGAGTTCGTGGAATCGGACACGGAGTTCGATTTGGCAGGTGATCCATTGTCTAAGATGATTATCGTTACCTTTCTCGGCAAGATGTCGGAGACGATGGAACTGCGTGATTTGAAGACATATTATTCATGGCTGCGGCATTCGCGGCGCATGACGTTGGTGAAGAATAGCCGCAAACATAGATGAATGCTTCTCCGAGTTGCATCGCATATATAATAGGCCAATCAGATTATCTGATTGGTTTTTTTGATTTGGCAACAGCATCGAGCTGAGTTGGTGCCGGCATGATATCAGTGGGAGGAGAAGTCTTATTGCATCTTACGGATTTACGCTATAATAGAGCAGAAGAGTTAGGAAAGAGGGGAAAGGCGTATGGGGTTGAACTTTCATCAGCTGCATATTTTCTATAACGTCGCAACAAGAGGAAGCTTCTCGGCTGCTGCGCAAGCGCTGCATATGACCCAGCCGGCGGTAACGATGCAGATTCAGGCATTGGAAGAGTATTTCGGAACGAAGCTGCTGCACCGTTCTACGAAGAAGCTGCAATTGTCTGAGGCGGGCCATAAGCTGTTCCCTTATGCACAGCGTTGTATGGAGCTTGTTCGTGAAACAGAGGAAATGATGTCAAATTATACACTCGACTTGCATGGCAAGCTTGTGCTTGCAGCGAGTTTGACCATTGGTGAATATATGTTGCCGCCGTTCCTCGGTCATTTTGCCAAGCTGCACCCGCATTTGGACATCCATATGCGCGTGATGAACAGCTCGCAAATTGTAGAGGGGATTCGCAGTCAACAGCTGCATCTCGGGCTCGTGGAAGCTCCGGTAGCGGATAATGACATCCATGTCGAGCCGATTATGGAGGATGAGCTGCTGCTGGTTGTGCCGCGGGATCACTCGCTGGCAGCGGTCAGTGAAGTGAAGCTTGAGGATGTGCTGTCTTATCCATTTGTGCTGCGGGAAATGGGATCGGGTACGCGCATTGTGATGGAGGAAGCGCTTCGCCAGCAGGGAGTTGACCCAGAGAAGCTCCATGTTGTGATGGAGCTAGGAAGCACGGGAGCGGTGAAATCTGCTGTAGAGGCAGGAATTGGCGTAACGATGCTGTCGCCGTATGTTGTACGGCATGAAGAAGCGCTCGGGCTGCTGAAGACTATTCGTATTCAGCAGGTGAACATGAAGCGACAATTTTATGCGGTTCATGCCCAAGCGGATCTGCTGTCGCTGCCTGCGACGGCACTGCTGACGATGCTGCGCAATCGACATGATAAGGAGCTATTACGATGAATAAGCATGAGGATGACATTCAAGTGGATGAGAAGATGTTGTTTGCAAGACAAGGAATGGGCGGTTCTAGTGTCGAGCCAGGCGGGGCGGATCTGCATACCCATACGATAGCTTCCGATGGGATGACATCGCCTGCCTATAATGTGCGGCTCGCTCATTTAGCGGGTCTGAAGGCTCTAGCAATTACCGATCATGACACGGTGCTTGGTGTGCCTGAAGCGATTGAGGCCGGCGCACAGTATGGCATTCACATCGTACCGGGGGTTGAGATCAGTACGGTGGAAGAAGGAATTGATATTCATGTGCTTGGTTATTTCTTAGATATTGAGGATGCGGGATTGCTGGAGCGGTTGGCTGATTTGAGAGCTGTGCGGGATCGGCGCAATGAAATGCTTGTAGCGAAGCTGACGGAGCTGGGAATTCCACTGACGATGGAGGAAGTGGTGTCCGAGCTTGGGCGGCCGCTGTCTCCAGGCGAGACGGTAGGACGTCCCCATATCGCGGATGCCTTGGTTCGCCGAGGCGTTGTTCGTAATATGAAGGAGGCTTTCGATGAGTATTTGGGTGCTGGCGGCAAGGCTTATGTGAACCCGCCGCGCATACGGCCACAAGAGGCAGTGCGGTGGATTCATGAAGCGGGCGGTGCTGCAGTTATGGCACATCCAGGCATCTACCATCGTGATGATCTGGTTATTCAGTTGCTGGATACGGCGCCATGGGATGGCATAGAGGTATGGCATTCGGATCATTCGGAAGAGGACGCGAAGCGTTATGGCGAGATGGCAAGTGCAAGAGACTTGCTGCAAACGGCAGGCTCTGACTTCCACGGTGCGCGCAAGGGGGATGTATTCCATGGGGCTTTGGGCGGACGTAGGGTTCATGAGCAAGTGGTTCAGCAGCTACAAGAGCGGGCAGAGCAATATCAAGCGGAGCGAAGAAGCTAAATGAAAATAAAATAAGACCTAGCCAATTCGGGATACTCCTTAACAGGATCAACATGAACGAATAGAGAAGAAGACCTGCTGATTAGCAGGTCTTCTTCGTATGTGAGCGGGTTGGCATACTGTGCAAGACTGCGGTTAGCCGCCCTGCTTCACGGTCAGGCTCATGCCCTCAATGCGTTTTGCATCAGGGGTAATGAATAACGTTTTCTGACGTTCGTAGATGACGAACCCAGGTTTGGCTCCGTTAGGCTTCCGCACATGGCGGATAAGTGTATAGTCAACAGGCACCTGGCTGGAATGCTTCGCCTGACTGAAATAAGCGGCAAGCTGGGCTGCTTCCTCTAATGTCGCATCTCCGAACTGTTCGCTGCGTATGACAACATGTGATCCAGGGATATCCTTGGTGTGCAGCCAAGTATCGTTTGGCTTGCCGAGGCGATTGGTTACATATTCATTTTGCAAATTATTTTTGCCTACGTAGATTGGAATGTCTTCCGATGACGTGTAGCAATAGATGGTTGGACGTCCATCCTTCTTCTTCCGCTTGTCCTTGCGGCCCCGGTCACGCAAGTAGCCTTGGCCAACAAGCTCCTCTCGAATTTCCTGCGCATCTTGCACCGTTGCATCCTCCAACTGCTGCATAAGCGTTTCAAAATAGCGATTTTCCTCTTTGGCAGCAGACATTTGTTCTTGGACGACGGCGATGCTGTTTTTAGCTTTATTATATTTTTTGAAATAACGCTGTGCATTGTCTGAAGGAGTGAGCAGCGGATCAAGCGGTATCGTCATGGACGCACCGTTCTCATCGTAATAATTGATGAGTGTGATATCTCTATCACCCTTCGTAATCATATGCAGGGATGCAAATAACAGCTCACCCATAATGCGTAATCGATCCGCATCCTGTGCTTCATTAAGCGTTTCCTCTAATTTGTCGAGTTTCTTCGCATTCTTCGTATGCTCCTGTTGCAGGAAGCGGAACAAATCGCCAACACGCTGCTTAATCATGTCGCGCTCGGCCTTGTCCCCATAAAAGTGCTCCATACAGTCACTCATTGTATCGAAGTATCGAGCTTCCCCGTGAATGTGGGTTATATTCAGCGCTGAAAAATACGTTTTGCCGCGTTCATCTGCAAGCAGGGTAGGCTTGTACCGCTGATTAGCGACATCGTCCATTGCTTGGAGAAAGGCTTCGCTCAGGTGCTGGGCTAATGTTTCCGGTGTACGCGTCTCCTCGGTGGATTCCGTGGCGGTTGGTACAGCGTACAATCCTGTACGCCATACGATCTCATCGGCCAATCGTGGGCTTACACCCGAGAAGTGCTGGACAAGCCATTTGGACAAAAATTTGGAGTCGATGCGTTGTTCCGGTTGTTCCGCTGACTCTTCCGCCTGCTCCACAAACATGGATAGGAAGGTAGCGGGTTCCACGCTCAGCGGATCCAGTTTGTGCTGTTCAGGCGGTGCCGTATATGTGAATCCAGGCATGACGATGCGGAAGCTGCTGATGGCAGGAGTGACATGATGAATGCCGTCAATAATGGTGAATGATGACGGTTCAACAATGATAATGTTACTGTGTCTGCCTGTAAGCTCAATGATGATCTTCTTCAGTGATTCATCTCCAAGCTCATCCCGCGAACGAACGGTGATATGTACAATACGTTCCCGGCCAATCTGCTCGATCTTCTCAATAACGCCGCCCTCGCAATGTTTGCGCATGAGCATGCAGAACATTGGCGGTTCCGGCGGGTTCATGTACGAATGCTCTGTAAAATGAATGCGCGGATACGTTGGGTTGGCGGAGAGCAGCAGTTTGCGATTTTTGCCTCCCGTTCGGATATGCAGAATCAAGTCGTGTTCGGTAGGTTGATATAATTTAAGAATGCGAGCGCCTACCGTCTGTTGCAGTTCATCGACGAGGGCACGGGTTACAATTCCATCTAATGACATTATGAACTAACTCCTGTCTATCGAAATTCAATTCCTCGGCAAGCCTGCCGCAGCAAGCGGTATATCTGAGCATATGCTCTACATATACCGTGCTTCGTTCTAGTAGCGGGAACTGATCATCCTTCATTTGTGAACAAAAGCGCATATGACGGACGTCAATATGCTGTATCTCCTATCATGCCATATTTTTAATGAAAACTTAAGTGTCTCTTGGATCGTTGGGATATTTTTGGACTCGTCCGAATACCTATAGCGTAGAGGCTGTCTGCTTGGACACTTTTGCAAGGCTATCATACGGAACAATAACGGGAATGGAAAGGGGTACGAACCATGGATCAAATGAAGTGGCACCAGGCATCTTCGGAGCAATTGCTTCAAGCGCTGGGAGTCCACAGGGAAGAAGGGCTCTCTGATGAAGAAGCGGCGTCTCGCCAAACGCGTTTCGGGCATAATGAGCTGTCTGAAGGAGCGCGCATCTCGCCGATCACCTTGTTTTTAAACCAATTTAAAGATTTCATGGTACTGGTTCTTGCCGGTGCTACGCTCGTATCTGGGATACTCGGAGAGTATCTTGATGCCATAACGATTATTGCGATTATTTCACTGAATGCTGTACTCGGATTCATTCAAGAGTTTCGAGCGGAACGATCGCTTCATGCATTAAAGCAGATGTCTGCGCCTACGGCCAATGTGCTTCGCAACAAGCAAGTGCGCAGTGTGCCCGCGAGTGAGCTTGTACCCGGGGACATCGTGCTTCTGGAGAGCGGAGATCGTGTGCCTGCCGACATCCGTTGGTTTGAGACGAACAGCTTGTATGCTGAGGAATCTGCCTTGACCGGAGAGTCGGTACCTGTTGGCAAGCATGCCAAGCCGATAGATAAGGAAGATATCCCATTAGGAGATATGAAAAATATCGGATTCATGGGCACGATGGTTACCCGCGGCTCCGGCAAAGGCGTTGTTATCCGAACAGGTATGGACACCGAGATGGGGAAAATCGCCGATCTAATCGAAAACACCGAATCGATGGATACTCCGCTGCAGCATCGGCTTGAGCAACTAGGCAAAATTCTAATTATCGTCGCACTTCTGGTGACGGTAGTGGTTGTGGCTGCTGGTATTATGCATGGACAACCCGCGATGACGATGTTTTTGGCGGGTGTCAGCTTGGCCGTTGCTGCAATTCCCGAAGGATTGCCAGCGATCGTTACGATTGCGCTGGCCCTAGGGGTTCAGCGCATGATTAAGCGCAAGGCTATCGTTCGCAAGTTGCCGTCAGTGGAGACGTTAGGGTGCGCCTCTGTCATATGCTCGGACAAAACAGGAACACTTACGCAGAATAAGATGACGGTAACCCGCATATGGACAGGTGGTCGTTCACTTGAAGTTAGCGGGGAAGGATTTGAGCCGACTGGACAAATTACAGAACTAGGCAAGCAGTTGGATTTGAAGCACGATCAGTCTCTGCGCCGAGTGCTGCAGATCAGTGCATTGTGCAATAATGCCACCCTTATCGAATCTTATCCGACCGAACAACAAGCCGCTCCGTCTGAACGTAAAAAAGGGAAGAACGGTAAGCAAGCTGCGGGCAAAGAAGTGGAAGAGCTGAGGCCGATCTGGGACATTAAAGGTGATCCAACAGAAGGAGCACTGGTTGTACTGGCTGCGAAGTTAGGGATGACGCCGCAGTCATTGTCCGCCGTGTATGAACGCGTTGGAGAAATTTCCTTTGACTCGGATCGCAAGCGGATGTCTGTCATTGTGAAGCATCAGGGTGGTCGTCTCGCTTTGGTGAAGGGTGCGCCTGATGTGCTGCTGGAACGGTGCAGCTATGCACTGTGGGATGGCAAGGTCGTTCCATTCACGGCGACATTGAAGCAGAAGGCATTAGCAGCGAACGAAGCTATGGCGAAGCAGGCGCTCCGTGTACTGGGGCTTGCCTATCGTGAAATGAAACCCAGTGAAGATGCGGAGAATGAATCTGCAGTGGAATCCCAGCTCGTGTTCGCAGGATTAGCGGGTATGATTGATCCGCCGCGCCGCGAGGCAAGAGAAGCCATTGCTATCTGCAGACGTGCTGGAATTAAGACGGTAATGATTACGGGTGATCATCAATTGACTGCAGAAGCGATCGCCAATCAGCTCGGCATCATCCCGCGCGGCGGATTAACGATGAGCGGAGTGCAGCTTGCTATGATGGATGATGATGCACTGGATAAGGTCGTGGACAATGCTTATGTATATGCGAGGGTTTCGCCAGAGCATAAGCTAAGAATCGTTAAGGCATTACAGCGCAAGGGTCATGTTGTGGCGATGACAGGGGACGGTGTTAATGATGCTCCTGCCATTAAGGCTGCAGATATCGGCATTGCGATGGGGAAAACAGGTACCGATGTAACCAAAGAAGCCTCATCGCTCATCCTGAGCGATGATAATTTTGCAACGATCGTAGCGGCTATTGAGGAAGGACGCGGCATTTACGAGAATATTCGCAAATTTATACGATACTTACTAGCTTCGAACGTAGGGGAAATATTAGTCATGTTCCTTGCCATGATACTAGGACTTCCCTTGCCGCTTGTACCGATACAAATTTTATGGGTGAATCTGGTGACTGACGGGCTGCCTGCAATGGCGCTCGGCGTCGATCAGCCTGAGAAGGATTTAATGGAGCATCGGCCGAGGTCTGCAAAGGAAAGTATCTTCTCACGGAGATTGGGTTGGAAAATTATTAGCCGAGGCATCTTGATTGGGGTATGTACGTTAATCGCATTTTGGCTTACATGGAGTACGGATCCAGACAGTGCTGCACAGCTTACGAAGGCTCAATCCGTTGCATTTGCGACACTCGTACTAGCCCAGCTTATCCATGTGTTTGATTGCCGAAGCTCTCGTTCGATTTTCCATCGGAATTTCTTCCAGAACCGCTACTTGGTGCTGGCAGTTGCCTCCTCGGTTGTGCTTCTGCTTGGTGTGCTCTATATCGAGTCGTTGCAGCCAATATTCAAGACGGTTCCGCTCAACTTCAGAGATTGGGCGATTACATTTGTTATGGCTGGCATTCCAACCTTCTTGATGGGGATCGGATCAGTCCTGACTGGCAAGAAGTCGGGACGGCCAAGTGGGGCGAATCCCGCCTATACCTCCAATCGAAGAGCGGCTTGAAGTTGGTAAATGTTGAAGAATGTATTTATGCAAAAAGTGCAAATATTACTCCACTAGGTTTATAGATTAATAAGCCTTGATTCGGTAAACTTTGAGTTGTTATGAATGACTAAAATGTGGTCAATAATGCAAACTTAGTTTGCCGTATGAAAGGTTGATTGCGATGGAATTTACAAAGATGCATGGACTCGGCAATGACTTCGTTATTGTTCATGGAGAGCAGGAGCTTCCAGCTAACGTATCTGAGTTGGCGGTTGCAGTCTGTAATCGCCATTTCGGTATTGGTGCTGACGGTCTTGTATATATATTGCCTTCTGAATCTGCTGATGTGAGAATGCGAATTATTAATTCGGATGGGTCAGAAGCTGAACAGTGCGGTAATGCGATTCGATGTGTCTCGACCTATGTCGTGGAGCATGGATATGTGAAGCGAGATGAGCTTACGATCGAGACTCAGGCTGGTGTGCAGCATGTTCAGATCATTCGTGAGGACGGATGCGTCCATGCCGTGCGTGTAGATATGGGAGAGCCAGTGCTTGAAGGGCTGCAGGTACCGACGGTATTTGATAAGCCTGCTGTCATTGACCAGCCGATTGAAGCAGGCGGCCACGCATTTACGTTTACGGCAGTATCTATGGGTAATCCACATTGTGTCATCTATGTGGATGATGCAGCAACGTTCGATATCCATGGATGGGGGCCGCTGTTGGAGAGTCACTCTTATTTTCCGCGGAACATCAATGTAGAGTTTGTCTCTATTCATACACGCGATCATGTCACGATGCGAGTATGGGAGCGGGGAGCAGGGGCTACTCTTGCATGTGGAACAGGCGCTTGCGCGACGCTCGTATCGAGTGTGCTTAATGGGTTGACGGACAGAGCGGCAACCGTATCGCTTGCAGGAGGAGACTTATTTATTGAATGGAATGCGGGGGATAATCATGTCTACATGACAGGGCCTGCAACATTTGTATTTGATGGTGTATGGGAGTAAGGAACTTAATAAACATGATGAGATATGAACATGAGGGGTCAGCTGTAGTCGATGCAGCGGGCCTCTTTTTTATGCTGTGATGTACGTATAACACAGTATTTTGGTGGAAATTCTATGAGTTTTTCAAAAAAAGACGAACAAAATGGGCGATTTTACTTGATGAACCGCGGTTTCTTGATAGAATGTTTACTAAGCAAGTTACTACTATATACAGAGGATTCACCAACGATGGGAGATTGGGGTGCGAGACAGGATGAAGAACTTTCGGGAAGCACTGCACGAGCAAATCATAATTGGCGATGGTGCAATGGGGACGTATTTGTATCAACTTGGGTATCCTGTTGGTATCTCGTATGAAATACTGAATGTTACCGATCCAGAGGTGATCCGCAATATCCATAAGCAGTATGTGGATGCAGGTGCGGGCCTGCTAGAGACGAATACATTCACTGCGAATCGGGAGAAGCTCTACAGACATGGCAAAGAGCATCTCGTTAAGGATATTAATAGAGCGGCTGTCCGCCTTGCCCGTGAAGCAGCAGGAAATCAAGCTTATGTGATAGGTGCGCTTGGTTCTATTCGAGCAGGTAAACGTGAGAATGTTCATACCAACCAAGTCATTCGAGATTATCATGAACAGATGTCGGCCATGCTGGAAGAAGGCGTTGACGGCATTATGTTTGAGACCTTCTACGATCTGGAAGAAATGCGTCTTGCCTTGCAAGTGGTGCGTGAACTGGATCAAGATGTTCCTGTAATCTGTCAATTCGCCGTGGAGGAATCTCGGAGAACGAAGGATGGCAAGAGCTTGCTGGAAGCATTCCGCGTCTTGCGTGACGATGGAGCGGATGTAGTAGGCTTGAACTGCCATATGGGTCCGAATGGCGTGCTGCGTGCGCTAGAGGGTGTTCAAGGGCGTATCGACCTGCCGTTGTCTGCATTCCCAAATGCAGGTCTGCCTGATTATGTCGATGGACGCTACAACTTCGTTGCATCCGCAGAATATATGGCGCAAAGCGCGGTTAAATTCGTGCAGATGGGTGCTCGGATTGTCGGCGGCTGCTGCGGAACGACACCTGAACATGTTGCGGCAATCGTAGAAGCTCTTCGGGACGTGGAAGTTCCTGAGCTCCCTGTGCAGCCTGTGGAAAGCATCATTATTGAAGAGGAATCAGAATCTATGCTTTGGCATGACGGTGCTGCTTGCTACGACGGCTGTGATCATGGACACGATGCTGAGGAATCAATAGTCGATATGGTGCGATCCCGTCATACAGTCATCGTGGAGCTGGATCCGCCTCGTGATCTGGACGTATCGAAGTTCATGAAGGGTGCGCAGGTATTGAAGGAGGCGGGGGTTGACGCCCTGACGTTGGCAGATAATTCGCTTGCCGTTACCAGAATGAGCAACTTGGCTCTTGGTTACATGGCACTTGATAAAGTCGGCATTCGCCCGCTTGTCCATATTGCATGCCGAGATCGCAATCTGATAGGAACTCAGTCCCACATGATGGGCCTTCATGCACTTGGCATTGACCATGTGCTCGCTGTAACGGGAGATCCAGCCCGATTCGGTGATCTTCCTGACTCGAGCTCGGTATACGACATGACCTCTTTCGAGATCATTCGGATGATTAAGCAGTTGAATAGCGGTCTCGCATTCTCAGGCAAGCCGCTCAAGCAGAAGGCGAAGTTCGTCGTTGGCGGCGCATTCAATCCGAATGTGAAGCATCTGGATAAAGCGATTGCGCGTTTGGAACGGAAAATCGAGGCCGGCGCGGATTACATTATGACGCAGCCCGTCTATGATAAAGAGTTAATTGTACGGATAGCAGAAGGTACGAAACATCTTAATGTACCAGTCTTTATCGGGATTATGCCGCTTGCGAGCGGACGCAATGCTGAATATCTCCACAATGAGGTTCCCGGTATCGAACTGTCCGATGAAGTACGTAGTAGAATGAGCGGATTAGAAGGGGAAGCTGGGCGCAAGGAAGGGGTCGCCATCGCGAAGGAACTGCTGGATGTCGCGCTTACCCATTTTAAGGGCATCTACTTCATGACGCCGTTCATGTTCTATGAAATGACAGCCGAATTGACCCAGTATGTATGGGAAAAAGCGGAACGCCAGGCAGACCCCTTGTATCGTCTGACATAATCAATTAAAATAGGGTAATGGATGTGGTGCCCGTGGTCTATAGTATGACTGGTTACGGTCAGTCTACCCGCGAGATTGGCGGGTACAAGATAACGATTGAAGCGAAGTCTGTTAACCATCGTTACTGCGAAGCTGTGCTTCGCTTGCCGAGAGAATGGACATGCTATGAGGATCGTCTTCGGCGCATCGTTCAGCAGAAGGTTAGTCGCGGCCGAATCGATGTGTTTATGAATAAGGAGCGGAACGGCGAGGTTAAGTCGGTTGTGGAATTGAATCGGCAAACGCTCGAAGCGTATCTTCAAGCTTCTGCGAAAGTTCAAAGTGAGTATGGTGTAGCGGGAGATTTGTCGGTTACCGACTTGCTCTCGCTTCCTGATTTGTTCACGGTTAGAGAGTTAACCTCTTGGTCGGAGGAGGAGCTTGCTGCTTCTCTTGAATCGGGATTGCTGGAAGCAATGGATGGATTGTGCAGGATGCGCGCCATGGAAGGCAGCCACCTCAACCGAGATTTGGCGGAACGACTGAGCCGGTTGGAATTGCTCCATTCGGAACTCACAGAATGGGCTCCGGTCGTTGTGACCGATTATCGAGCGAAACTGAATCAACGTATCGAACAACTGTTGGATGCCAGTTTTCCAATGGACGAGCATAAGCTTGCACTGGAAGTGGCACTGTTTGCGGAACGCTCCAACATTGATGAAGAACTGACGCGGCTGAAGAGCCATTTCGAACAGTTCAGACGACTGCTCGAAAGTAATGAAGCGATAGGACGCAAGCTTGATTTTCTTGTACAAGAAATGAACCGCGAAACGAACACCATCGGCTCCAAGGCGAATCATTTGGAAATAACGAACCGCGTCGTTGAAATGAAAGCGGAGCTGGAGAAAATTCGCGAACAAGCAGCGAATATTGAATAAATTGTGGAGCGCTCGAAAGTAGAGGGAGGACCTGTAATGGCGATTAAGCTAATCAATATCGGGTTTGGTAATATCGTATCTGCCAACCGGATCATTTCGATTGTGAGCCCGGAATCGGCTCCAATTAAACGAATCATTCAAGAGGCTCGAGACCGTCATATGCTGATTGACGCTACATACGGCCGACGTACGCGTGCCGTAATTATTACGGACAGTGACCATGTCATTTTGTCCGCTGTGCAGCCTGAAACGGTAGCTCACCGTCTATCTACAAAGGATGACGACAACGACGAATAAGATGGAGACGAAGATGAAGAAGGGGTTATTGATTGTGCTGTCCGGCCCATCTGGCGTCGGTAAGGGCACAGTATGCAAAGCTTTACTGAAGAAAACCAACGATCTTACTTATTCCGTGTCTGCAACGACACGCGAGCCGCGTGCCGGCGAAGTAGACGGTGTGAATTATTTCTTCAAATCACGCGAGGAATTCATGCAGATGATCGAGGAAGATCGTTTGCTTGAATATGCGGAATACGTAGGTAACTATTACGGAACACCATGTGACTTCGTTGAACAGAAGTTGACTGAAGGCCGTGATGTTATTTTGGAAATCGAAGTGCAGGGTGCAATGAAGGTAAAGGAGAAATTCCCGAACGGAATTTTCATCTTCTTGCTCCCGCCGTCGCTCGACGAGCTGAAGGATCGCATTCGTGGTCGCGGTACAGAGCAGGAGCACGTAATCGATTCCCGGATGAATGTAGCCGTTGAAGAGATTGCGTTAATGGAGAACTATGATTACGCGGTCGTTAACGACGAGATTGATCTTGCGTGCAAGCGTATAGAGAGCATCATCATTGCCGAACATTGTAAGATTGGGTTTCAAGAATAAGCTGCAGCAAGGCGCACTTTCATTGGAAGTGTGCCTTGTCACGGTTGTTAGAAGAGAGCGGCTTCTACAACGTAGATAAACGGCATATATTGTCTGCTGGGCGTCTGCGTCAGAAGCGAGGATACGAAAAAAGGAGTGCTGAACCATGCTTTATCCTTCCATTGATGAATTGATGAAAAAGGTTGACAGTAAATATTCTTTGGTAGTTGCAGCTTCACGCCGTGCGCGCCAATTGCGTGAAGGCGGTCGTACGGAATTGAAAAACCCAAAATCCCATAAACAAGTGGGCGTGGCTTTGGAAGAAATTTATGGCGATTACATTCACACAGAGCAAGACCACAGTCAGCTTCAACCAGGTGAATAAACACAACTGCAAATGCGAGCTGGAAGGCTCTTGGTCAGAGAATGAGGCACGAGTTGACCAGTGGCGCATAGCAGGACGGAAGTTCATACAAGTTTGAAAAAGGATAACAACCGCAAGGTTGTTATTTTTTTCAAGAAGAAGGAACAAGGAAGTACTGTAATAGCAATAATTCCTAAAGAATGATACGTTCGGCGGCATATTGGGCCGATTAATCGCCATGCAGTATGGTCATGAATCGCTAGCGGCTAAGGGGATTTCGGCATGTCGGCTGAACGGAAAGGCGGGATACAATGTTGCAAGGGAAAACGATAGTGCTCGGAGTTACTGGAGGCATTGCCGCTTATAAAGCTGCTGCCTTGTGCAGCAAGCTGAAGCAGGAAGGTGCAGAGGTTCACGTCATTATGACGAAATCGGCAACGGAATTCATTACCGAGTTGACTTTCCAAACGCTATCTCGTCATCTCGTATATACAGATACGTTTGACGAGAGGGATGCATCTGTCGTCTCTCATATTGACTTGGCGGATCGGGCTGATCTGATTCTGGTAGCACCTGCAACAGCGAATGTAATTGGGAAGATGGCACACGGGCTTGCGGATGATATGCTGACGACAACGCTGCTTGCAACGACGGCTCCTGTCATTGTTGCGCCAGCGATGAATGTACATATGTATGTCCATCCTGCAGTTCAGCATAACATGGGGATGCTGCGCGAGCGTGGAGTCCACTTCATAGAGCCAGAAGAGGGCCTCCTCGCCTGCGGTTATACAGGCAAGGGAAGAATGGCAGAGCCCGAGCATATCATCGAGCAGCTCAAACAGTGGATGGCTTCCAACAAGCTGCCTGAGAGATTCGGGCCGAGCAATGTGATGACAAGCGTCAAGGCGAATGGCTCTGGCGTACCGCCAGAAGCTGCTGCACAAGAAGAACTGCTTCTATATGGAAAAACGGTACTTGTCACAGCAGGTGGAACTGTTGAACGCATTGACCCCGTTCGCTATATAACGAATGATTCCTCAGGCAAGATGGGATTTGCTATCGCAGAGGCGGCGCGAAATATGGGGGCTCAGGTGGTCGTAGTAGCAGGACAAACGCAAGTATGCCCGCCAGAAGGGGTAACGATTGTCCGCGTGGAATCCACACAGGATATGTACGAGGAAGTCATGAGCCGCTATCCAGAGATTGATCTGGTTGTGAAGACAGCAGCAGTTGCTGACTATCGCCCGGTCGCACGGGCACCTCAAAAGTTGAAAAAGACTGGGGAACGTCTCATCATTGAGTTGGAACGGAACCCGGATATTTTAGAAGAGCTTGGGCGCCAAAAGTCGAAGCAATTCCTCGTTGGCTTTGCCGCAGAGACGGAGCATGTTGACCAATACGCGGCAGATAAGCTGCGCCGCAAACGGCTTGATCTCATCGTTGCGAATGATGTATCGCGATCAGAAGGTGGATTTGGATCTGATAACAATGAGGTATCGATTTATGACGCGGAAGGTCTTGTAGAACGAATTCCGCTTATGGCGAAGAGTGGGGTTGCGAAGCGTATATTGCAGTTGGCTGCATCGAGAATGAAGGATCCGACCCGGGTGCTGGCAGGTGCTGAAGAGGTGCATCCGATTGAGTAGTGAACATGACTGGATGCCTGCACATGAGCCTTTGTTCCATGCGGTGGGGGCCACAGTCTTGGATGAAGGAACTCGCTGCAATGTGGCTCAGGTCATTGTTGATGTATCTAGCAAGGCAACGAATCGCCCATTTGATTATGCAGTGCCGCAGGATATGGAGGCATGGCTCGAAATTGGCAGCAGAGTTGGGGTTCCTTTTGGCGGGAGAACCGTACAAGGATTCGTCATCGGACTGTCAGATACGACGGATGTGCCGAAGTCTAGATTGAAGCCCATCCAGCAGCTGCTCGACATTGTCCCTCCTCTGCGTCCTGATTTGGTGCAGCTTGCGAAGTGGATGAGTGACCGCTATGTATGTACTTTGACGGCAGCGCTGCAGGTTATGATTCCCGGCGCAATGAAGGGCAAACGAGAGAAGGCCGTTCAACTTGGGGAAGATGCGGTGTTGTATATGCATCACACACGCCTTCATGAAGAGCAGATGAAGGCTGACGATCCTTCAATTGTGGACACGCAGCTTCCCGATCAACTTGAGCTTATGCCGCATAAACTGCTTGCGGACAGCCTCACCGCTGAACTGCTTGCTTATGTAGAACGGAACGAGCCAATCGCTGCCGATAAGCTGCTGCAGGCATTCCCAGCCGGAGCCGCCCTAATCAAAGAGGCGATGCAGCACGGGTGGCTCGTGGAGACGGAGCGAATTAAAGATCGTATAGGCGTGAAGAAGCTGAAGCGTGTTCGCCTTGCTGTGGAACCGGATCAGGCTGAGCAAGCAGCGGTGGAGATTGGCGCTCGCGCTCGCCGTCAGCAGGAATTGCTTCGGCAGCTTCTTGAATTCGGCGGGGAACTTCCGCTTCGCTCGCTCAATGCTTCTGCGGTGAAAGCCTTGGAAGGCAAAGGATTGATCGTCGTCGACGAGGTTGAGGTTATGCGTGATCCATACGCCGACCGGCGCTTCAAGCCGACTCAGCCGCTGCCTCTAACAGAAGAGCAGCAGGGCGTTCTAAGCCGAATTACCGAAATGCTGGATGAGGGTTGTGCACAATCATTTCTTCTCCACGGCGTGACCGGAAGTGGCAAGACAGAAGTATACTTGCAGGCAATCGACCGCTGTCTCCGTTCCGGCAGACAAGCGATCGTGCTGGTACCGGAAATATCACTGACCCCTCAAATGGTAGAGCGGTTCAAGGGACGATTCGGCTCAAAGGTGGCTGTTATGCACAGTCGCCTGTCCCAAGGGGAGCGTTACGATGAGTGGAGGAAAATACGAGAGCGGCGCGTTCAGGTCGCGATTGGAGCGCGTTCTGCCATATTTGCTCCATTTGAGCATATCGGTCTTATCATTATGGATGAAGAACATGAAACCTCTTATAAACAGGAGGAGACACCGAAGTATCATGCCCGCGATGTCGCCGTAGAGCGAGCTAGATTACATGACGCCGTTGTTGTGCTTGGATCAGCGACGCCCTCTATGGAGACGTATTACGCGGCCAAGCTTCATGGATATGAAGCTCCGCCGTCAGGGCTGGAGCCGCCTGCTTGGGATTTGGCTCCGCTGGCCATGCCAACCCGCGTTGGTGGCAGAGCGCTTCCGCCCGTGACGATTGTGGATATGCGTGAGCAGCTGAAGATAGGCAATCGCTCGATGTTCAGCGCTCCGCTGGAGAAGGCGCTGGAGGAGCGGATCGAACGGGGAGAGCAGACAGTTCTGCTGTTGAATCGACGTGGTTACTCCACATTCGTGATGTGTCGGACGTGTGGGTATGTTGCCCAATGTCCTGAATGTGATATTTCGCTGACTTATCATATGAAGTCTGGGCATATGCGCTGTCATTATTGTGGGTACGCGGAACGGGCACCAGTCGTCTGTCCCTCATGCGAAAGCGAGCATATACGCTACTTTGGCACAGGGACACAGCGTGTTGAAGAGCAGCTAGCCAAGCGTTTTCCGGGCATACGTGTCATTCGGATGGACGTGGACACGACGACGGAGAAGGGATCGCATGAACGTCTGCTTGCCCAGTTCGGTGAACGCAAGGCAGATGTACTGCTGGGGACGCAGATGGTCGCGAAGGGACTTGATTTCCCTTATGTGACATTGGTAGGTGTTATCGCTGCGGATTCTGCGCTGCACATGCCGGACTTCCGAGCGGCGGAGAAGACATTCCAGCTTCTTACGCAGGTCGCAGGCCGTGCAGGCAGACATCAGTTGCCAGGCGAAGTAATTGTGCAGACCTATGCACCGGAACATTACTCCATTACCCATGCTGCCCAGCATGATTACTCGGCTTTCGCCTCAGATGAGCTAAGGCATAGAATGCAGCAGATGGTTCCGCCTTTTTGTCGATTGGCCTTGCTCTCTATGACACATGAACAGCTGCCGCTGCTCGTGCGTGTCGCAGAGAACGCTGCCCTGCGGCTGAAGGAGCTGGCTGAGCAGCGAGGATGGCTTCATGGGCTGAACGAAGCAGCCAATGCGGTTGAAATTTTGGGGCCAGTTGCTTCTCCAATTCCGCGAATTAAGAACCGCTACCGGTTCCAATGCATTATCAAGAGCAGAGGAAATGTTGATTTGTCCTCTTTGATGGCAGATGCGATGAAGGAGTTCGACATGGTATCCAAAGAGCAGGATGTATGGTTCAATGTAGATATCGACCCGCAAATGATGATGTAGAGATGAATATAAAGCACTGGAGCATTCGTCATCAGCATATATGGTGAATAAACTATAAATAAACGATTCAAAAAGGAAGGTGTGCCCGATGGCATTACGAATTATTGTACACGAACCAGATGAGGTTCTACATCAAATAGCAAAGGAAGTTCCTAAGATTACGCCGAATATTCAGAAGCTGCTGACAGATATGGCAGATACGATGTACCATGCTGAAGGTGTCGGACTTGCTGCACCGCAGATCGGTATCTTGAAGCGTGTCATTGTTGTAGATGTCGGCGATGAGCATGGATTGATCGAGATGGTGAACCCTGTTATCCTGTCTGCGGAAGGAGAACAGCTTGGCCCGGAAGGCTGCTTGAGCATTCCAGGAATCAATGGCGACGTACTCCGCCATCAGAAAATCACGGTAAAAGGGCTTGACCGCAATGGTCGTGAAATTACGGTTGAAGCTGAAGATTTCTTGGCTCGTGCATTCCAGCATGAGATCGACCATTTGAACGGTGTATTGTTCACCGAGATTGCAGAACGGGTATATGAGGTGCCCCGCGAAGGCAGGGAATAAATGATGACGAAGATTGTATTTATGGGGACGCCTGAGTTCGCGGTCCCTTGCTTGGAGAATTTGTTAAAGGAAGGGTACGAAGTTGCAGCGGTGGTTACTCAGCCGGATCGTCCGGTAGGGCGTAAACGTGTGCTGACGCCTACACCAGTGAAGGCTGCTGCGCTGGAGCATGGGATTCCTGTATGGCAGCCTGAGAAGCTTCGTACCTCTACCACGATAGAGGATATTCGCGCTTTGGAGCCGGATCTTATTGTTACTGCAGCTTATGGACAGATTCTGCCGAAGTCTGTGCTTGATATTCCGCGTCTCGGCTGTATTAATGTACACGGTTCACTTCTGCCGAAGTACCGTGGAGGTGCACCAATTCAGCGTTCGATCATGAATGGCGAGCCGGTGACTGGTGTAACGATTATGTATATGGCGGAAGGCATGGATACAGGCGATATGATCAGACCGATTGAAGTGCCGATTACGGATGAGGACAATGCCGGCACGATGTTCCAGAAGTTAAGCGCTGCAGGAGCACAGCT
Source organism: Paenibacillus sp. NAIST15-1 (assembly GCF_001894745.1). Lineage (GTDB taxonomy): Bacteria > Bacillota > Bacilli > Paenibacillales > Paenibacillaceae > Paenibacillus_B > Paenibacillus_B suaedae. The sequence goes on along the minus strand of NZ_BBYF01000003.1, from coordinate 482,991 downwards.
TCTGATCGATACGCTGCCGGATCTAATCGCAGGTCGTATCCAGGCGATACCGCAGCCTCATGAGGAAGCAACTTACGCCCCTAACTTGAAGCGCGAGGATGAGAAGATCGATTGGTCACACTCTGCGCGTGAGATTTTCAATCAGGTTCGCGGCCTTGTACCGTTCTCTGGCGGATTTACGTTGTGGAACGATGAGGTATTCAAGGTGTGGGCTTGTGAGGCGCCGAGCAAGGCAGAGGCTGATGCATCCAAGGGATCGCAGGAGCCGGGAACTGTGTTGGCACTTAGCCCACGCGGCATTGAGGTTCAGACAGGTGCAGGCACATTGTGGCTGACCGAGGTTCAGCCTGCTGGCAAGAAGGCAATGGCTGCTAGCGAATTCGTTCGCGGCGGCAAGATGATGCAAGGGATGGTGCTGAAGTGAGCGAGCAGCATTCGGGAGGCGCGAAGAAGCGCAAGACAGCACGCGATGTTGCGCTCGAGGTGCTTGTTCAAGTGGAGAAGGAGCACTCCTACAGCAATTTGCAATTGAACCAGGCACTCCAAGGAGCGAATTTACCGCGAGTTGACGCAGGTCTGGCGACAGAACTTGTATACGGAACGATTCAGCGATTGAATACGATTGATGGTGTGCTGGAGCAGAAGGTACAGCGTGGTTTGTCCAAGCTTAAGCCGTGGATGCGCAATCTGCTGCGCATGACAGCCTATCAGCTGCATTATCTGGATCGCATTCCTGCCCATGCCGCCATCAATGAAGCGGTTACGATTGCGAAGCGACGCGGTGGACAGTCCATGGGCGGCTTCGCCAATGGAGTGCTGCGAGCGATTATGCGCGAGCCGAATTTATGGGATACTCCTGCTGGTTCAGATCCGGTCTCACGAATTGTATGGGAGCATTCGCATCCGGCTTGGCTTGTCTCCGACTGGGTCGATGCTTACGGGGAAGCAGACACAGCAGCGATGTGTGAGGCGAACAATCGTCCTCCGCACGGTAGCGTACGTGTAAATGCGCTGCGAACGAATCGTGAGAAGCTGCTTGCCGATATGAAGGAGGAAGGCTTGAATGCAATGCCTTCTTCACTTTCGAAGGATGGAATCGTAGCTGAGGGTGCAGGGAATCTGGCGTTAAGCAAGTGGTATCGCAATGGCGAACTGTCTGTGCAGGATGAGAGCTCCATGCTCGTCGTTGAGGCGCTTCGTCCTGAGGCTGGCATGCGAGTGCTGGACTGCTGTGCAGCTCCTGGAGGCAAGACGACACATATTGCGGAGCGAATGGGCAATACGGGTGAGGTAGTGGCTAATGATGTTCATGCTCATAAGGTGGCGCTCATCGCAGATCAGGCTGAACGTCTTGGCTTGACATCAGTAGCGATGATGAATGTGGATGCGTCCACACTAAGCCGCGAACTTCCTTCTGGCAGCTTTGATGCAGTGCTGCTCGATGCACCGTGCACAGGCTTCGGTGTCATTCGACGTAAGCCGGACATTAAGTGGGCCAAGCGTCCTGAGGACGTAGCATCTATTGCTTCCCTTCAAGCTGAGCTGCTTGATCAGGCAGCCCAATTGGTTCGCCCAGGCGGACGCCTCGTCTATTCAACTTGTACGGTTGAGCGTGCGGAAAATGAGGATGTGGTTCGCCGCTTCCTAGCATACGCTGCTGAGGAAGGTTGGGAACTGGATGATACGTGGAAGGCGGCTCTTCCAGCGGAGCCCCTCGCTGCGGCACTGAAGCGGAGCCCGGAAGGCATGCTGCAGGTACTGCCGCATGATGCGGAATCGGATGGCTTCTTCATCGCTTGCCTGAAGAAGCGCAAGTAAGCATATCATCGTGCGAATCGCATGATGTTGATACCTGCATAGGGTGTGAAGCATACGCCGCAACGCTCAAGACGAGGCTTCTTGAACGTTGCGGCTTTCTTTTTCAAGCAGGGAAGATCTGCTGCTTGCAACACGCGCTTTTAGCATTTCGCCCATTTGTGGTAAAATAAATCGAACTGCATGATTGAGGAAAGGTAGAGGTTGAACAAACGAATGAAACCATTTATATACGATCTAACATTTGAACAGCTTCAAGAATGGTTGAAGGAGCAAGGAGAGCCGGCATTCCGTGCCGGACAAATTTTTGATTGGCTATACGTGAAGCGTGTGGATGACTTCCAAGGGATGTCAAACTTGTCCAAGTCGCTTCGTGAGAAGTTGGAGAACAGCTTCCAATTTGTAACACTGAAAGAAATTACACACATGAAATCGCAGGATGGAACGTATAAATTCCTATTCGGACTACACGATGATCATGCGATTGAGACTGTCATTATGAAGCATAGTTATGGGAACAGCATCTGTGTAACGACCCAGGTCGGATGCCGTGTAGGCTGTACCTTCTGTGCCTCTACGCTTGGCGGGTTGAAGCGGAACCTGACAGCGGGCGAGATTGTAGCCCAAGTCGTCGCTGCGCAGAAAATTCTGGACGAATCCGAAGAGCGCGTGAGCAGCATCGTTATTATGGGGACGGGAGAGCCGTTTGAAAATTATGATGCGACGATGGCGTTTCTGCGCATTATGATCCATGAGAAGGGGCTGCACATCGGACAACGTCATATTACGGTATCAACGAGCGGCATTGTGCCAAGCATTTACAAATTTGCTGACGAGAATACGCAAATCAACTTGGCGATTTCAATTCATGCGCCGAATGATGCTCTGCGTTCGAAGCTTATGCCCGTTAACCGCAGATTCCCATTCGAGGAAGTGATGAAGGCGCTCAAGCATTATCAAGTGAAGACTGGACGCCGTATAACCTTCGAATACGCGCTTATTGGCGGTGTGAACGATAAGGTTGAGCATGCGGAAGAACTTGCAGATGTATTGAAACGTATGGAAATGCTCGCACATGTCAACTTGATTCCGGTCAACTATGTACCGGAGCGGAATTATGTACGTACCCCTCGCAACGATATTTTTGCATTCCACCGTGCGCTTCAGGATCGAGGTATTAATTCGACGATACGCCGGGAGCAGGGGCATGACATTGCTGCAGCGTGTGGACAATTGCGAGCGAAGCATATGGAGTCTAATGCGAGGTGATCGAAAATGAGAGCTGTACAACGTTCTGATGTAGGACGCGTCCGTGCGGTCAATGAAGACCGTGCTTTCCTGTCCGAGTTGTCGAACGGCTATTACGCAGCTATCGTAGCCGATGGAATGGGTGGACATCAGGCGGGAGATATTGCAAGCCGACTTGCTGTCGAGACGGTTATATCTGAATTGTCAGCATTGCCAGGTGAGTTGGATCAGGAGATGCTGGGCAGTGCGCTTGAACAGGCGATTATCCGAGCGAACCAAACGATTTTTCATATTGCCTCTCAAGATGAGAAGTATCATCACATGGGAACGACAATTGTCGCAGCCCTCTTCGATAAATCTGATTGGAAAGGATTTATCGGGTATATCGGCGACAGTCGAGCCTATGTGATTAATCGCAGTGGAATTAAGCAGCTGACGGATGATCATACACTAGTCAATGAGCTGGTGAAGCGCGGTCAGATCGAACCACAGGAGGCAGAGCGTCATCCGCGGCGCAATGTACTTATTCGTGCGCTCGGAACGGACGAGCAGGTGGAAGTGGATCTGCTATCTGTTGAAATTTGTGCTGGAGATGTGCTGCTTCTATGCAGTGATGGATTGACGAATATGCTGAATGCTGAACAAATATGGGGAGTTGTCATTGATCCTTCGCTCCCGCTGCCTGTCAAGGCGGATCGTCTGCTCGGACAAGCGCTTGATGCCGGGGGGGATGACAACATCACGATTGTCCTTCTGGATCGTTTGGAGAACAGCGTTGTGGAAGAGGGGGGTAGCTCATGATTGGCACCATACTGTCTGGTCGCTATGAGATCATTACGCGGATTGGTGGAGGCGGCATGGCGCTTGTGTACAAGGCGCTTGACAATTTGCTGAACCGCTATGTAGCAGTCAAAGTATTGCGCCAGCAGTTCGTTCATGATGAAGAGTTTATCCGCCGATTCCGCCGGGAGGCTCAGTCTGCTGCATCGTTGTCTCATCCAAATGTAGTCAGCATTTATGATGTTGGACAGGAAGAAGATACTCACTTTATCGTTATGGAGTATGTGGAAGGGCATAATCTGAACGAGATTATTCTGGAGCGGGCTCCCCTGCAGGTTGACGAGTCGGTGCGAATCACTACGCAAATCTGTGACGCGCTAGATCATGCCCATCAGAATCATATTATTCACCGCGACATTAAACCGCATAACATCTTAATTGGCCTGAACGGCCGCGTCAAGGTGACAGACTTCGGGATTGCACGCGCGGTTACTTCATCGACGATCACACAGACTGGATCTGTGGTCGGCTCGGTTCATTATTTTTCTCCAGAGCACGCGAAGGGCGTGTCGACAGGAGAGAAGTCTGACTTATACTCGCTCGGGATTGTGTTATATCAGATGCTTACCGGCAAGCTTCCGTTCCTCGGGGAGAGCCCGATCAGCGTGGCGCTGAAGCATCTGCAGGAGCCGTTCGATGAACCAAGAGTGGTTAATCCGCATATTCCTCAGAGCGTGGAGAACGTCATTCTGAAATCGATGCGCAAAAATCCTGCTGAACGATATCAATCCGCAGCCGAGATGATGCGTGATCTGGAGACATGCTTGCTGCCTGAACGTCTGCATGAGCCCAAAATTACATTCAAGCCGCGGCCTGTCTATGATGACGATCAAGAAACGCGGGTGATGCCTGCAATTCGCTCCACGACGTCAGATCATGCAGCTAGCCCTCAGGGAAGGACGGGAAAGCCTCCTGAGCGCTCGGCATCATCTGCTGCAGCTGGAGCAAGCAAGCGCAAGTCTTGGGTAAAGCCTGCGATTTGGGCAAGTGTGACAGTTGTATTCCTAGCGATTTTAATCGGTGTAGTGTATTACGTGAAGAGTGTGCTTGTTGTGAAGGATGTTGAAGTTCCGAAACTGATCAACATGACGTTACAAGAGGCCCAGAAGGAACTGGGCGCTCTCAAGATTGAGATTGAGGATCCTGTAATTGAGGAATATAAGGAAGGCTTCGAGGCGGGGAAAATCTTCGACCAGAGCAAGCCCCCTGGATCGATGGTGAAGGAAGGCTCGACCATTCGCTTATATGTGAGCAAAGGCACCCCGCTTGTGAAGCTTGCTGATTACAAGGGGAAGTCGGTCGACAATGTCGTACAGCAGCTGTTAGATCTAGGCTTCGACAATTCACAGATTGAGAAGAAGCTCGTCTATGATGATGAGTTGGAAGAAGGTCTGGTCGTCAGCATGTCTCCTAGCCCGAATACGGAGGTCGATCCAAAGAAGACAACGATTCAGCTTATGGTCAGCAAGGGCAAGGAATCGTTCGGCATGCCGAACTTGAAAGGCATGACCAAGGAAGCGGCCATTGCCGCGATTGAATCGAGTGGACTGAAGCTGGCTAGGGACGGGGTTGTGGAAGAGCCTAGTTATGAAGAACAAGGCAAGGTAATTAAGCAGCAGCCGTACGAGGCAAATGATCCGGTGACGAAGGGTGCGGAAGTTCGTATCTACATTAGCTCAGGCTATCCGCCTGAGGCATTGCGATATACGTTCCCGTTAACGGTGTATCCGGAAGTGGAAGGCAAGTCGAGCAAGATTCGGATCTATTATACGGATGCACGCGGAGAGAAGAGGGAATGGGGAACAGAGACCATTTCGACGGCCAAAACGTTCAATGTGGAGCTTATTCTTGCACCAAATAAGGATGGAGCTGTGTCCTTTGAGCGTGACGGCAAATTCGTAGATGCTTATCCTGTCTCTTATACCGATGCGAAGCAGGGAACGGTACACATCCCACCACCTCCTGATATTCCGGCTACTACACCGCCAGGAGGCACTCCAGAACAGGGAGGCGGCCAAGGCAATGGCGAAGGGGTCACACCTCCTGCGGATGGAACAGATGGACAGAACGGAGAGGCAGGGGCAGGCGGTGAGGAAACTGGGAACTAACAGTTGGCCTCGCTGCCGTGCAATGAACAGCAGGAACGTGAAGAGCTTGGAGGAACATATATGCCAGAAGGTTTAATTGTAAAGGCGCTGAGCGGCTTCTATTATGTTCGGCCCGATGAGTCTACAGATGAAGAGGTCGTTCAGTGCCGTGCCCGCGGCATTTTCAAGAAGAAAGGCGTGTCCCCGCTTGTCGGGGATCGCGTCACCTTCTCTATGACGGATAATGGAGAAGGTACGGTAGATCAGATTGAGAAGCGGAAGACAGAGCTGATTCGTCCGCCAATTGCGAATGTGGGGCTGGCAGCGCTTGTCTTCTCGGTAGCTGAACCCGTATTGAACCGCCAATTGCTGGACAAGTTCCTTGTACATATCGAGCACGCGGGACTTGATGCGGTTATCGTGTTGACGAAGTGCGACATCATCGAAGGGCTGCCAGAGACAGAGCAGTCGGCTGCACGTCAGGAGATGGAAGAGACAATTCGTCTGTATTCCAATGTCGGTTACGACGTTATTTCTACCAGTGCCCGAGGCGGGTATGGCTATAGTGAAGTGGAGAGCAAGTTGAATCAAGACATCAGTGTATTTGCGGGTCAGTCTGGTGTCGGCAAGTCATCGCTACTTAATGCGATGCTGCCCGGCGTATCGCTGGAGACGAACCAGATCAGCCATCGTCTCGGTCGAGGCAAGCATACGACACGTCATGTGGAGCTGCTTGCATTGCCCCGTGGCGGCTATATTGCGGATACTCCGGGATTCAGCCAGCTGGATTTCTTGGAACTGGGCGTTGATCAGCTTGGAGACTGTTTCCGCGAGTTCAGAGCATATGCAGACGGCTGCAAATTCCGTGGCTGTACGCATATTCATGAACCCGGTTGTCAGGTAAAGATGGCTTTGGAGCAAGGCGATATTGCGAAATCCCGCTATGAGCACTATGTGCTATTTTTCGAGGAAATGAAAGAGAAAAAACGGAGGTACTAACATGACACAGCAGAACGACATCCGAATTGCCCCTTCCATTTTGTCCGCTGACTTTGCGAAGCTTGCGGAGGATATTCGTGACGTAGAGCGAGGTGGCGCCGACTGGATCCACATCGATGCGATGGATGGCCGCTTCGTTCCGAACTTGACGTTTGGTCCGCTCATTGTAGATGCTATCCGTCCGCATACGGAGCTGACATTGGACGCTCACCTCATGATTGTGGAGCCGGAGAAGTACGTTCCTGACTTTGCTAAGGCAGGAGCCGATGTCATCACCGTACATGCGGAAGCTTGCCCGCACCTGCATCGTGTGGTGCATCAAATTAAGGAATGTGGTGCCAAGGCAGGCGTCGCGTTGAATCCTGGCACCTCGCTGTCGGCTGTTGAGGAGCTGCTCGGTGATGTGGATTTATTCCTCATCATGACGGTTAATCCAGGGTTCGGCGGACAGAAATTCATTTCTTCGATGACGGATAAAATCAAGCGTCTGCGTACAATGCTGAACGAACGTGGCAGACAGGACGTCCATATTGAAGTGGATGGAGGAATATCGGCAGCAACAGCTGGCCTCGTTACAGAAGCGGGAGCGGATGTACTCGTGGCAGGCAGCGCGGTGTATGGGGCACCGGATCGTGCAGAAGCGATTCGTGTGCTTCGCGAAGCAGCAAGAAGAGGGTGACACGGCAACTAGATTGCGCAGCGGCATCATGGGATATGCGTGTGGGAGAACGCGCGTGATGCTGCTGAGTGGCAAAGGGGAGAAAAGCATGTGGGTAACAGCGCTAATGCTGACGCTGTACAGCTTTGTGTGCGGATCACTAATAGGATTGTATGCATTTTTGACCTTTCCAATTAACTTGGTATGCTCGGTGGGGGCTTTGTTTCTTGGATACAAGTTCTTCAAGCGGTATCAGACCAAGAGCATTCGGATCTGGTTTGTATCCTTGTCCGTATTGTTTTACTTCATCTTTTTATTCATGATGTCAGTTGTCACATATTTGAAGCAATTGCCTACGCCTGCTGCCTGAATCCTTCAGAATCGGGCTTGCTCTCCATGCATAGAGCTTGTGGGGTCGGCATATAGTGGTTACATGAGCACAGATCTCATGTAACCTTTTTTCTTATCATGACGGGTCTTTCGGACATGTCGGCGAATAGAAGTGTAGGGTAGATGAGATGACGAGGAGGGTGGAGTATGAAGTTCTATACGTTTAAGCTGCCTAAGTTCTTGGGAGGTTTCGTCAAGGCCATCTTAAATACGTTTCAAAAAAACTGACGTTCCTGGCGGCCATGATGCTGAATCCGTATCCATCATCCACCACCCGAACGTAATTGCATATAAGCTACAGCGGGAACGGGGCAAAAGGCTCAGCACAAATATGAACTTACGGCGGGTTCCGGCATGAAGCAGAAACGGTTGTTCCGTCCCGTCCGGAGGGCCGACCGTTCTCTGCAAGATGGCATAAATTCATGTCATTTCATGCAAATAAGGCAGAATCGAAAAAAAAGACTCCCCATTGAATAATGTCAATGAGGAGTTCCATTCCCATATGAAAAAAGCACCTGATCGCGTCAAGGTGCTTTTTGTATATCTTACATGGGATTAGACGCGAGTCACTTTACCTGCTTTCAAAGCGCGTGTGCTCACGTAGACGCGTTTAGGTTTGCCATCTACCAAGATGCGAACCTTCTGAACGTTAACGCCCCAAGTGCGGCGGTTTTTGTTATTCGCGTGCGACACGTGATTACCGGATCCAGGTTTCTTCCCCGTTACATAACATTTGCGAGCCATGCCTTACACCTCCTTATCCCAAAACAACCCTCATACAATTAAATACTCAAATATGATATCATATATGAAAAAGCCTCGTCAACTGAATCAAAAACTTTGTTTATTTCTGTTTTCTATTATAGTACAATGTTGATTAGTCCATAATACTCACAAAAAGGGGTGGAACAACCATGGCCATTCAATTGGATACCAATCTCGGAGCTGTGAATATTTCCGAAGGGGTCGTAGCAGTCATCGCCGGATCAGCGGCAATGGAATGTTATGGACTTGTGGGCATGGCCTCGCGCAAGCAGTTGAAGGACGGCATTGCTGAGCTGCTTGGTCGCGAAAATCTGACGCGTGGTGTCGAAGTGCGCCGGGAGCAAGATGCGCTACATATCGATTTATATATTATTGTTAGCTACGGAACGAAAATATCCGAAGTGGCGCACAACATTCAACAGAAAGTGAAATATGTATTGAATGATGTAGCTGGCCTGTCAGTCGAGCAAGTCAACATCTTTGTCCAAGACGTACGCGTATTAAGCTAGGAAGGGGAATATTCGTTGAATATACGTTCTTTAAATGGAACACAATTTGCCAATATGGTGCTAAGTGGTGCGGACAGTCTGAATCGCCACGCAGAGCATGTCAATTCATTAAATGTCTTTCCGGTACCTGATGGGGATACGGGAACGAATATGAATTTGACGATGACAGCAGGCGTTACTGAACTGAAAGCGAAGATGTCTGCATCCATCGCCAAGTCGGCAGAAGTTTTGTCCAAAGGATTGCTAATGGGAGCCCGGGGTAACTCGGGTGTTATTTTGTCTCAATTGTTCCGCGGCTTTAGCCGTGGTGTTGCTGGTTTGGATGAGGTGAACTCGGTTCAGTTCGCCCATGCGATGCAGAGTGGTGTTGATACCGCTTATAAGGCTGTCGTCAAGCCGGTTGAAGGGACGATTTTGACAGTTGCGAAGGAAACAGCCAAGTACGCTGTTCAAATTGCTCGTCGTACTCCGGATTTGACGGAGTTTATGCGTGAGGTATTGGCGAAGTCCAAGGAAGCATTAGCGAAGACGCCGGATATGCTGCCCGTGCTCAAGCAAGTAGGCGTTGTAGACTCCGGTGGACAAGGCCTCGTATACATTTATGAAGGTTTCTTGGCTGTTCTGGAATCCGCAGATGGTTCTTTCCATGAGTCGACTGCGTCGTCTGCAGCCGTTCATATACCATCCGGAGCAGCGACTCCGCATGTGAATGCTTCTGCACAAGCGAAGCTGCATACGGAAGATATTGAGTTCTTGTATGATATGGAATTTTTCATTGATCGTACGCGCGGAGTATCTAAGCCGTTCGATGAAGACAATTTCAGGAAAGCGCTTGCCAAAAATGGGGATTCGATCATTGTGATTCCAGATGATGAGATCATTAAGGTTCACGTTCATTCCCGCAAGCCAGGTGAAGTATTCGATCTGGCCATGGAGTATGGCGAGCTGACGCAAATGCACATCTTGAATATGCGCGAGCAGCACCGTGAGATCATTCATGGCGAACACGGCGATGTGTCTGCTATGCCTGAATTATTCGCAGAAATTCCTGTACAGGAAGTAGCTGTAGAATCCACTTTGGTAGAGCCGCCAGCTGAAGAACTTGCACCTTATGGCTTTATCGCTGTAGCAATGGGCGATGGCATCCGGGATATTTTCAGCAGCTTGGGCGTAGACGTTGTGCTTTCTGGTGGACAAACGATGAACCCAAGTACACAAGATTTCATCGACGCTATTGAGTCGATCTCGGCACAGCATATCTTCATCTTGCCGAACAACTCTAACATCGTGATGGCTGCGAAGCAGGCTGCAGAAATCGTGGAACGTGATGTAACAGTACTTGTTAGCAAGACAATTCCACAAGGGATTGCAGCGGCATTCGCCTTCCAAGAAGACGAGAGCTTGGAAGTGAACCGCTGTGCGATGGAGGACGCTATCGCTCATATTACGTCTGGTCAAGTGACGTACGCGGTGCGTGATACGACGTTGGATGGTCTGGAAATTAAGGCCGGACATTATATGGGTATTGTAAACGGGAAGATCGTAACGACGACGGAATCGGTTGCGGATACGCTGCAGCAGCTGATGACGAAGATGTTGGAGAATAATGGGGAAGTCGTGACGCTTCTTACAGGAGAAGAAGCGAAGGACGAGGATACGGAAGCGATTGTTGCATGGCTCAGCGAGCAATATCCGAACGCTGAAGTAGAAGTGCATCAAGGCGGTCAACCGATCTATTCCTATATCATTTCCGTAGAGTAGGACAATGTGGAGGGGGATTCTGTATGAGTCATATTCGTATCGTAACGGACAGTACAGCGGATATTCCGCAGGATGTGCGTGAACGCTACGGAATCGAGATGGTTCCGCTCAAGGTGCATTTCGGTCAGGATATGTTCAAAGATTCTGTAACGATTACCGCGGAACAGTTTTATGAGAAGCTGGTGCAGGCTGACAAGCTTCCTACAACATCTCAGCCTTCGCCAGTTGAGTTTTTGGATGTATATAAGCGTTTGACTACAGAATCAGACACCCAAGTTATTTCGATACATTTGTCCGCAGCGCTCAGCGGAACGTATCAATCAGCGGTTCTCGCCAAGAGTATGATCGAGGATGAGGCGGATATTACAATTATTGATTCGATGTCAGCCTCTTATGGATTTGGATTGATTGTCGTTGAGGCAGCACGCATGGCGGAAGCAGGTCAATCCAAGGACGAGATACTGGCCATGATTGAACGTTATCAAGCGGAGCGCTCTTTATACTTTTTAGTGGATTCATTGGAATTTTTGCATAAAGGCGGACGTATCGGCAAAGCTGCTGCTATGTTCGGTACTCTGCTAAACATTAAGCCTATCTTGTCTGTAGATCGTGCAGGTGAAGTATGTGCAGTGGACAAGGTTCGCGGTCATAAGCGTGCTGTTGCACGCATCGTTGAACTGCTGGAGCGGGATCACGGAGGCCATCCAGTTCATGTCGTGATGGGCTACACGAGTGACCAATCTGCAACAGATGAACTAATGGGAGCGATTAAGGAGCGGTTTGATATTCGCTCCTTGTCATATACGGCCATTGGAGCCGTTATCGGCACCCACGTCGGAACAGGCGTAGGCGCTGTGTTCATGTGGCGCGCTGATACGGATACTGCCGAATCTATGCAATAGGGTAAGTGTGGTGCAATTATGATTGAACTTAAACAATGTCCGGTTACGATGATCAAAGGCGTGAGCGCTTCGAAACAACAAGAGCTTCACGCCTTTGGCATCTCTACCGTTGCTGATTTGCTTGATTATTTTCCATATCGTTATGATGATTTTCATCTTCGTCCGCTTAGCGAACTGAAGGATGGAGAGAAAGTAACTGTTGAGGGACGGGTGATGAGTGCTCCTGTCCTTCAGAGATTTGGGGGCAAGTCTCGCTTGTCCTGCAAGGTGATGGTAGAAGATTGGCTCATTACGGCCACCTGGTTCAACCGCCATTACTTGCGCGAGCAGCTGACACAAGGCCGGGAGATTGTATTGACAGGGAAGTGGGATCAACGCCGGCTGCAAATGACGGTGTCGACATCCGAATTCTCTGACCGTGGGGGAGGGCGTAAGAATACCTTGCAGCCGGTCTATTCGGTTGGCAGCAAGATTACGCAGACATGGATGCGCAAGACGATCACCCAAGCGCTCCAACAGTTCGGAGAAGCAATTCCTGAGCTAATGCCCCCGGAATTGATGCGGCGCTATCGGTTGATGCCGCGCAAGCAGGCAGTACGAGCGATGCATATGCCGCAAGATGCGGAGGAAGGCAAGCAAGCACGAAGACGAATGGTCTACGAGGAGCTGCTGCTATTCCAGTTGAAGCTGCATGTATTCCGTGCGGTGACTCGCGAGCGTGCCGACGGCGTTGCACATGAGGTGGATAATGCGACAATTCGCGAGTTCGTCCGCAGTCTTCCCTTCGAGCTTACAGATGGCCAGAAGAAGGCTGTAACCGATATTTTACGTGATATGCGGGCCAACACCTGCATGAACCGTCTGCTTCAGGGTGATGTTGGTTCTGGTAAGACGGTTGTTGCCGCTGTTGCCCTGTACGCTACCGTACGTGCAGGCTATCAGGGAGCGCTCATGGTGCCTACAGAAATATTAGCGGAGCAGCATATGCGTTCGCTAACGAAACTGTTCGAACCGCATGGCATTGAGGTTGGGCTGTTAACCGGCAGCTTGACTGGACGGAAACGGAAGGATCTGCTTGCTTCCTTGCAGATGGGCATGATCGATATCTTGGTTGGGACGCATGCGCTTATCCAGGATGATGTTCATTATCGGAAGCTCGGCCTTGTCGTAACAGATGAGCAGCATCGGTTCGGTGTCAATCAGCGGAGTATATTGCGGCGCAAGGGGATGAATCCAGATGTGCTTCTGATGACGGCGACGCCAATTCCGCGCACGCTGGCGATTACGGCATTTGGCGATATGGATGTATCCTCAATCCGTGAACGTCCTGCAGGACGCAAAGTCATTAAGTCATACTGGGTGAAGCATGACATGATGGATCGAGTGCTTGGCTTCATCCGTCGTGAGGTATCCGCTGGTCGCCAAGCCTATATTATTTGTCCACTTATTGAAGAGTCGGACAAGCTGGATGTGCAAAATGCGATTGATGTGCATGTGCAAATGCAGCAGGCCTTTCCGGATTTGCATGTTGGCTTGCTTCATGGCCGCATGACGCCATCAGAGAAAGACGAGGTCATGCGCACATTCAGTACAGGAGAAACTCATGTACTTGTATCGACGACTGTAATCGAGGTTGGTGTTGATGTACCGAACTCGACGCTCATGATCGTGATGGATGCGGAGCGCTTCGGCTTGTCTCAGCTTCATCAGCTTCGCGGACGTGTCGGACGCGGTGAGCATCAGTCTTATTGTGTACTCATTGCGGATCCGAAGTCGGAGGTTGGGCAAGAACGTATGCGCATTATGACGGAAACAGACGATGGCTTCGAATTGTCGGAACGCGATCTGGAGCTGCGCGGTCCTGGCGACTTCTTCGGAACGAAGCAGAGCGGGATGCCAGACTTTAAGGTCGCGGATATGTCGAGCGACTTCGCTGTGCTGGAACAGGCGCGGGATGATGCAGCAGAGCTTATCCGATCTGAGGCATATTGGACGTCGCTTGAATACGCCTCGCTTCGAGATGCTGCCCAGCAAGAGCAGCTGTTCCAAGGGGAGCTTCTCGATTAGTCGTAGGGTAGTAGTGCGGATAGAATGAAAACGGGCGGATAGTAGACAAGCGGGCATGCATATATTGGAACAGTATTCCGTTTAGAGGTTGTTCAAAACGCAAATTTTGATAACCAACCTTTTTGAACTTGCATGGATTTGCAGGATATGTTCTGGAGGTGCTGCCCGCATGAGTTATGTAAAATACGGCATTAGCCCACAGCTGGTGGAGCGAATAAAGCAGAAATTGAAAAATCCGGTGACGAAAGATCGTGTGAAAAAGCTTGTCGAGGGATTGAGCAAGGCAGATTTGCAAAATCGCCCGACAATTAAGCGCTTGATGAAGCAAATCGCGAAGGTGCTCAATGAGCCGCTAACGAGTCAGCAGGAGGATCAGTTCGCTGATTTTATCATTGCTCAGAAGATCGATCCGAACAATACGTTCCATTTATTGAAGCTATGGGGGATGTTCCGCTGATACACGCCCTTTTCTTGAAGCCTTGGTTCTATAGTTATACGCAGAAGCTCAGTTCTCTTAGGAGGACTGGGCTTCTTGTGCGTTATGCCGGATTTATGCTGGTTAATAGGGTTTGGCTTCATTGCAGCAATATAGGTCTAGGGAGGATTCTGAATAGTAGAGAATGATGATCATCGAGTACATTGCTCACGAAATGGCCTTGCAATGGTGACGAATTCGGCACACTTCGATATTTTTGCGATCCGTACATGCAAAATATGCTTATATAGGGGTATAACGTTTGTAGATGATTGACATTTCTTAATCAATTTATATGTGGAGGCGAATGACATGAAGAAGATGAAAATAGGCGCAGCTGCATTAGCTGCCATGCTGCTGGCTGTATCTCTTGCTGGCTGCGGCTCGGCGAAAGATTCCGCCAAAGAGTTGGAGGGGACGGCTACTTCCTCTGAAGGGACAGGTGCGGTAACCATTAAGGCAACAAATTATAAATTCGAACCTGGAACCATTAAGGTGAAGAAGGGCGATAAGGTGAAGCTGACGCTGAGCAATAAGCAGGGTCTGCACGGTTTGAAGCTGGAGGACTACAACGTAGAACTGCAGGAAGACGGCGCAACTGCCGAGTTCACAGCAGATAAGGCGGGTACATTTGAGTTCCATTGTTCGATCATGTGCGGTTCTGGCCATGATGGAATGAAGGGCGAGCTTGTTGTTGAAGAGTAAAGCTAGCGATGAATAAGACGGATCGCATGATGGCGATTGTACTGGAGCTGCAGCGCAGAGGTACGCTGCGTGCAGAAGATCTGGCATCTGTATTCGAGACGAGTGTCCGTACAATCTATCGCGATATTCAGGCGCTCTGTGAAGCAGGGGTTGCGATTATCGGAGCTCCCGGCCAAGGATACTCGCTTATGGATGGCTATTTTCTGCCGCCTGTTCATTTTACAGCGGAGGAAGCAGAGGCGATTTTGCTTGGCGTAGATTATATGGAGCAGCAGTTCGGAAGGGCTCATGAAGATACGATACAGGCCGTTCGGCGCAAGCTTGAATCAGTCATGCCACAATCGGTACGGCAGGATACGGAACGGATGCGCTCTTCCTTGAAGCTCATTGCCCATTCTGCGCATGCAGAAGGACTTGCTCTGCTACGGCGTGCTGTAATGGAGGAGCGAAGTGTGCGCTTCCGCTATGTGAAGCCTTTTCAAGGGGACGATGGCCGTAGAGAACATGTTCGCAAGGTAGATCCCTACGGGATTGTGCATATCAAAGGAACATGGTCGATGGTGGCTTATTGTCATCTTAGACAGGGACTTAGACATTTCCGACTTAGTCGCATACAGGATTTAGAACTGCTCGATGAATCATTCACTCGTCCGCCCGACTTCTCCCTACAGTCTTATCAGCCGACAGATGATCGCCAGCTCCTTGTACGTGTGCTTCTGCACACCGCTGCCGCTGAGCGTGTGAAGGAGCAGGGATATTTCTTTATCGATACCATGGAGGAACAACCAGAAGGGGCACTTGTGACATTGCGAGTGAGACAACCTGAAGATGTGCTTGGTTGGATTCTAGGGTGGGGTTCGGCAGCTGTTGTATTGGAACCGGAGTCGCTTACAGCCCTTGTCCGCTTTGAGGCAGAAAAAATATTGCAGCAGTTAAAACGCTACTGACATACTGTTGTCAGTAGCGTTCGCGTATAGTAGGGGTATATTCGTTCGAAGGGAGCTTTACTAATGACAAATATGACCCCGCATCAGTCACTGTTAAGCCTAGAGGAATCAGTGAAGCAGGTTGTGCAAGAGCTTGATCTTTACAGTATGGAGGAGATTACACGCAAGCCAAGCGAGGAGGAGTGGTCGCTCGGACAGGTCTATATGCATTTGATCCGCTCTGCGCTCTTTATGCAGCTTCGTCAGGTGGAAGTATGCCGCGACATGACTGCAGATGCAGCTAGCAGTGAACAGTTGGAGAAGACGCAGCAGGGCAGTATGGTCTTCGCGGCTGGGAGCATCCCTCCTATTCGTGTGAAGGTGCCAGCCTCTCCAGAATATACGCCACCTCAACCTGCCAGCAAGGAGGAGATTGTAGAAGGCATGCAGGCAGTACTGCGGCGCATGAACGAGCTTGAACCTGTTATTGCTTCGATTCCAGAGAATCGCAGAACGATGCATCCAGGCTTCGGTTACTTGAGTGCGATGGAATGGTACTTGCTTGTGGATATGCACTTCCGTCACCATGCTCTGCAGCGGGGACGCCTGGCGGAATTTCTCCGGGGAACTCCATCAGCCTCGTATTGAATGAGCATCGGAGTATCGGATGCTCTAAGGTGCGCGATTGCGAGATGAAGGAGCATGGCGTGATACTGCTATATGCTAGCGATAGGTTTATAGCGTAAATAAGGTAGGGGGGACGCTGTCTGGTGTCTCCTCTTGGTGCTGCTCGCTTATCTGCTCGATACAGGAGGGATCGTCCACTCGTGTATTCCCCACCTTAGCGCTGACAGGGTAGACCTCCATTAGCTTAGACGGATAGGGAAGGAGAACGGATTGAAGCTTCCCAGTGTCGGTCATTCGGCGATCAAGCCAGAATGACAGCTGATCCTCTGGTAAAATAACCGGCATTCGATCATGAATCGGCTCCATCAGTTCGTTCGGAGTCGTCGTGATGATCGTGCAGGTGCTGATTTTCTCCCCATTGGGATTGACCCATGTGTCATATAATCCTGCCATATTGAAAATACCGCCATCAGTGCGTCTAATACGCATAGGCTGCTTCGTTCCATCTGGATTTCGTTTCCATTCATAGAAGCTGTCTGCTGGTATAATGCACCGCTTCCGCTGGAATGGGAGGCGGAAGGCGGGCTTGTCCCGAACGGTTTCGGCGCGCGCATTAATTGTTCGTGCAGCGAACTTCTCGTCCTTCGCCCAAGCTGGAATGAGGCCCCACTTAAGCGGTCCAAGCCGCAGCTTCGTACCATCATGAATCAGAGCAGGTACTTGCTGGCTCGGCGCAATATTGTAGCGCGGCTCATGGAAGGGCACGAGGGCTCCTGAATCAAGCAGATAGTGCGCCATTAGCTGTTCAATGGTCACGGTTAATGTATATCGTCCACACACGTTACGTCTTCCTCTCTTGTCCGTTCTATCCTATGGTGATCTCATCATATCACATTCTCTTCCTTCCCGTGAGGTGATCCCTCAGTCACATGAAACGACTTAAACTTTACATACATTCAGCGTGAATTTGGAGTTATACGCCATCCGCAGTAGATCCTTACCTACTCGACGCCATTCGATCCGAATTTTCAAAATCTCCCTGTTGAAAAGAGAATATATGTTCGGTATTCTGTGTATATAAGAACAAATGTTCTCGCTAGGGTGAAGGGTGTATGGATGGCAAACCGAATAAATCATGAGAACGAGTTATTATGTTGGCAGATTGTCAATCGTTCTATGCGAGTGTGGGGAAGGTTTCACACCCTGAATACAAGGATCGTCTGCTAGTTGTAGTAGGCGATCCTGCTCGTCGTGCTGGTATCGCACTGGCAGCTTGCCCTACAACTAAGAAACATGGTGTCATACAGCGGAGTGGCTCGGCTTGGCGAAGTCATTAGTAAATGTGCAGACCTTATTGTTGTTCAGCCCCGTATGGATGAACAGCATTTGGATGTGGCGGGCAGCCTATTACTTGCATAACGAATGTACGTTCGGCATACAATAGGAATATACGTTCTTATTTTGTGATTGTGTATGTAATATGATTTATAACTATTGGAGGGCTTTAATGTGAGTCAGAAAAGGGAAAGGGTAATATTTTTGGCCGATTGCGAAAGCTTCTACGCAAGTGTAGAAAAAGCAGATCATCCAGAATATCAAAATAAAGCAGTAGCAGTAGCTGGTGACCCTACACGTCGTTCAGGGATTATTCTGGCCGCGTGCCCGATCGCTAAAAGTTTTGGTGTGACGTCAGCCGAACGGTTGGGTGAAGCACTCAAGAAATGCCCCGATCTCATCATTATGCGTCCTCGTATGCAGCATTATATCGATGTTTCATTGATGATTACTCAGATTTATGAAGAGTTTACGGATCTGGTTGAAGTGTTTAGTATTGACGAACAATTTTTGGATGTGACAGCCAGTCAATCCATTTTTGGTGATCCAATCACCATTGCGAAGGAAATCCAGAAACGGGTAATGCTCCAGACAGGGGTGCGGATTCGAATCGGGATCGGTACCAATAAAATATTGGCTAAGACGGCAACGGATATTTGGGCCAAAAAAAATAAAAGCGGTATTTTTACTTTGCATCCATCCGACGTTCCCACCATGCTGTGGAAAGAGCCCGTTCATAAAATGTTCGGTGTTGGATCTCGAATGTGCAAGCATTTTGCGAAACTAGGGATAGTTACGATTGGGGATATTGCGAGAACTCCATTGCCCCAGCTCAAAAATAAATTTCGAGCTCGATTCGGCAAACAGTCGGATATTCATGCCGAGGTGATGTGGCGAACTGCGAACGGCTTGGATGATAGTCCGGTAACACCGGGTACATTTCAAACACCTCCCAAATCGATTGGTCACATGATGACCCTGCCCAGGGATTATGTGCATTCTACGGAGATCGATACTATCCTGTTGGAGTTGACGGAGGAAGTCTGCCGAGATTGTCGGATAAAAGGGTATATGGGCTGGGTCGTAACCGTAAGCTGCATGTGCAGCCCGTATGAAGCGCCCACAGGATTCTCACGCCAAATGAAAATGCCGGATCCGACGAATCATACAAATAAAGTATTTGATATGGTCAAGCGAATTTTTTATCAATATTGGGATCGAATGCCTGTACGTCGTGTAGGTGTTATGCTAAGCACATTGGAAGATGACCAGCAGTATCAACTAACGCTCTTTGAAGATCAAGTCAGAGCTAGAGCGCTGGATAAGGTGACGGATATGATTAAGGATCGATATGGCAATGCGGCAATTATCAGAGCTTCTTCTCTTACCTATGCAGGTCAAGCGGTAGAGAGATCCCTGAAAATCGGGGGGCATTATAAATGAGTAAAAAGCTCGAGAAGAATGGTCTTTGGGAGTCCAGCCGGATGATGTTACCGCAACATCGGGAGGCTCTGTTGAGAAGGCATAGTGATACGTCAAGCGGAGAGTTAAACCAGCCAAAGAGGGAAGATATTGAATTAATGCGCGATTATGTTCTACTTTCGGTGATGTGTACGATGGTAACTAAGAAAATTCACGAAATGAAGGGATCTTCTGAGACATTGAAATCTCTATATACCAAGGCTGCTCAAATCCTTGCAAATGATATCTCTACCGACCTGTCCAAAAGAAGACAGGAGATGTTGAAAAAAGAAATTCGTATTGTAGATGAAGAGAAGCATGATAGTACAATGATATTACACTATGCGTACCATGGCTATGAGGATAGTTTTCATATAACGAAAGAGTACATGAAGATGGAGATAAGCAGAAGGTTAGCTCGATACACGGACAGACTTACCACTAAATTAAGCAACTTAGTTGAAATAGAGCCGCGTTATTAATCGAGTCAAGAGAAGAAGAAAGAGGGCACCTGAGCCTAATTTGACTTCTAAGCCTGACAAAGCCATAACGAAGAATGCCAATTTCCCCAACTCGGGACTGGTTAGCCTGTTGAGAAATCCTCAACAGGTTTTTATCTTTTCCATTGTGTATTCATCCACAGCGTTAATAGGGGATAGACTCCAACAATCGAAAGTTCGAGGATGCAGTGAATTCTGCGGGCTGTCTCATTGACGATGCTGGGCAAGCACGTGATCAGAAATGCCCCTTAGCAAGCATTAGAAGAGCGGCTGCTCCGTCCTTGCCAAGGGGCATTGTTCTGAGGAAGTGGATAAGATGAGGCAGCGGTGAATATGAGGCTGTAAACCTATTGGTGCCGAGTAAGGGGACTGCCCATACTTGTGTCTGGATTCGAAGCTTGGGAGGCGGCAATGTTCAAGTAAGCCTGCATGCGGTTCTTCACCTCTGCACGAATCAAGCCGCGCAGCATGTAGAACGAATGTTGATAGCCTCGGCATACGTATTGGACACGAATCCCATGTTCAAGCCGTTCCTCCTCATACACTTTAATGCCGCGGTTGCGAAACTGTTTGCGTAGGCGGTACAAATCGAGAGAAACATTATCTTGTGCTTGTCTTAGACATTGTGTGTAGATGTCGGCCATCTTCAAATTAGAGGCTCCAATCCGTTCAATGTCGCGTTCCAGCACATCCAAGATTAGCGTTTGAATAATATATTGCTTGACAATGTAGGCATCTTCTCCGTTGTGGGGGGGAGAGCCGTTCGATGCGAATGGTGTGCCCATGCGCGTTCTTCCTCCTTGTATATATCGCGTGTGTGCCATATGCATGGCCTCATGTCGTGTGGGGCATGAGATATCTATTTAAAAAGAGCAGAAGGGGAACCCTTGTTCTTATTATATCCATAATACCGAACAAATATTCGTATTTCAACAGCCAAGCGTGGTCAAAAGGGTGAGAAATCGGTACAATAGGTACAACATACGTGCGAATGCGGCAGCATTCATAGACGGAACGGCAATTAGGGGGGGGAGCAAAAATGATTATGACACTGCATCGGGGAGAAGTTTTATTTCGACAAGGAGATCCAGGAACGTATTTGTACCGCATTATAAGCGGGCTGTGCAAGGTTACACGCTTGCATGAGAACGGCAATATTATTTTGTTCAACCTCGTATACACGGGCGAAATCGTCCCGCATCATTCCTTAATCACGCCGAAGGAATGTCACGGAACAGCGATCGCGATGGTTAAGACGGTCGTGGAACGGATTCCGGCTGAGGAGTGGTATGAAGGCTTGCGGCAGCAGCCGGACAAGGCGCTGGATGTTGCGAAGCTGCTTCAAGATAAGCTGCGTTTCATGCAGCAGCGCATTGATCATTTGACTATCGGGACACCGAGTGAACGACTAGAGCTGTTGTCAGCATGGCTGAGAAGCTATGCGGATACGATGCCTATTACCGAATTATTGACACAAGAAGAAATCGGCCAATTTATTGGTGTGCGGCGGGAAACAGTAAATCGGCTTCTTCGTCAGGGTCAACACGGGTAGAATGGATAACACGCATGCTTAGGAATTACATAAACATGCGCGAGTTATTTGAAGCTGACAAGCGCTGTGCCGTGAGGGCTCGTGCCGGTGTAGATATAGATCTATGTAAATAAAGATATAGGATGGGATTTCAAATGCCGCCCAAGTGTGCTTTAATAGGAGGATCATTTTGAATCCTGTAATCATATCGGAGGGCTATATGTTGCTTGAGACGAAACGTTGTACACTTACCAAGCTGCAAGCAAGTGACTATGATAACGTAAGACGGCTGTATGTGAACGAGGAGGTACGCAAATATCTGGGCGGGGCATGGACAGAGGAAGAGGCGATTACAGACAGCTTCCGCAGAATGCTTGCTTCTCAGGAAGGAGCCTCGTTCTGGATCATTAGAGAAAAGGAAACGAATGCGTTTATCGGGTTGATTTCTCTGGATACGCACCATGATGGCGTCAGTACGGAGGTATCTTATGAGCTGCTGCCTGAATGGTGGGGCTCTGGATATGCGGCAGAGACAGTTACAGCAGTGATTGATTACGCATTTCGCGAACTAGGATTGCCTGAAGTGATCGCCGAAACACAAGCTGCGAACAAGGCCTCATGCAGGCTCCTGGAACGAATCGGCATGAGCTTCCGGGATACGGTGCAACGATTTGGCGAACAGCAAGCGATATACGGCATCACCAATAGGGAGATCGTATCGTAAGCGACAGAAACGAAGCTCAACACTCTTTCTTTATCATTTGACATTCATTCCTATACCGCCAACAAAGCCAAGGTGTACAGAGAATCAGATCTGTCACATCTTGGCTTAAATTATGTACATGGGACATTCCTACTCTCACATACAAGTAAGAGATCGAGTAAATGCGAACATGAATGCAAGGAGGCGTAAAGAGTGTCATGGAACACGAATTACAGCGAAATTTAGCTTCAGAAGATCTGCCTCCGGTTGGACAGCAAGAGAGAAGCGGCTGTTGTCCGACGGAACAGGCTGTGCCGCAGGAGCGTGTATTTTTCCCGTTCCGAAGTCCGTGTGACCCCTGTCCGCCACTGCCTTATTCCGTCTTTGTCGTACCCATCAACCAGTTCATCACGTTCCAGCCGCCTAATCTCCCACAGTTCCCACCTGCGCAGGCACTACGCTGTGGAACCTTATGGCCTGCCCTATACAGCCCGTACCATTCCCGCAGAAACCAGCGAGGGGAGGAAGAAGCTTGACGATGAGTGTACATCCTTATCAAACCGAGGAATACCGCAGAAGCTTGGAGCAGCTGCAAGTAATCGACTTCGTATTATTGGAGCTGAATCTGTACTTGGACACTCATCCGGGAGATCTGCAGGCGATTCAGCAGTTCAATTACTACGTTAGTGAGCGAATGAAGGTTGCCCATCAGTTCCAAGAGCAGTATGGCCCGCTTATGAACTTCGGCCATTCTTATTCGGGCTGTCCATTTACATGGGCTACCACGCCTTGGCCATGGCAGGTTTAGCAGTGTGTCGTCAGGCGGCAAATAACTTGATGGACAGGAGGGGATGCGGAATTGTGGATCTATGAGAAGAAGCTGCAATATCCAGTACGTGTTAGCAAGTGTGATCCTCGCATGGCGAAGCTGTTGATGGAGCAATATGGGGGGGCGGATGGAGAGCTGGCAGCGGCGCTGCGCTACTTGAACCAACGGTATACGATACCAGATAAAGTAATTGGGCTGTTGACGGATATTGGGACCGAGGAATTTGCTCACCTCGAAATGATCGCCACGATGGTATATAAGCTGACGAAGGATGCAACACCGCGGCAACTGGAGGATGCAGGGCTGGGGCCACATTTTGTAGCGCATGAGAAGGCGCTGTTCTACAGCAATGCGGCTGGTGATCCATGGACGGCGACCTACATACAGGCCAAGGGCGACCCGATCGCGGATCTGTATGAGGATATTGCGGCAGAAGAGAAGGCGCGTGCTACGTATCAATGGTTAATCGACATGACGGATGATGTCGACTTGCAGGATGGATTGAAGTTCCTGCGTGAGAGGGAAGTCGTGCACTCCTTGCGCTTCCGGGAGGCTGTCGAGATTTTGAAGGAAGAGCGGGAACTGAAAAAAGTATTCTAATTCCCGCAGTTGTATATAGAGAATGTTGAGAGATTCGGATAACGAACATGAAGAAGGGACACCCTTGCTGAGCGCAAGAAGTGTCCCTTCTGTCGTCATTGCGGTTTAAACTTCTAAGGAACCTGCTGGGCCAAAGTATTCGTAGTGAACACGCTCAGGAGAAACCCCAAGCTGTTTCACTGCTCGGTAGATGGCCTTCATGAATGGTTCTGGGCCGCAGAAGTAAATGTCCGCATCCTCCCATACGGAAGCGGGAACGATAGAGCTAAGCCACTGCGCGTCCACGAAGCCGGTGTGAACAGAAGCTTCTGCCTCGCTGCCTTTCTCATAACAGAAGAAAGTGTGGATATGGCTGTACTGAGCGGCTAGATCATTCATTTCTTGACCAAAAGCATGCGCCGCTTGATTGCGCGAAGCATGAATCGAATAGACATCCCGCTTCGGTTCTGCTGCCGCCAGCGTGTGCAGCATGCTGAGAAGAGGTGTCTGCCCAACACCGCCGCCAATCAGCACAACTGGGGCCGTATCTGGCTTCAATGTAAAGTCGCCAGCAGGTGCAGTCGCTTCGATGACATCACCTACTTGCACCTCGTCATGCAGATAGGTGGAGACGATGCCGGCAGGTGCATGTTCGCCGCCGCTCTCGCGCTTTACGCTAATGCGGTAAGTATCGGATTGAGGGGCTTGGGACAAGCTGTAATGGCGATAATGGGTATTTTCATGTCCCTCCGGCTGAACCCGAACCGTTAAATATTGGCCAGGAAGGAAGGAGGAGATTGGCTGTCCATCCTCAGGCTTCAAGTAGAAGGAGGTGATCATGTCGCTTTCCTCCACTTTGCGGACAACGAGGAAGCGTCGCACATCTGACCAGCCGCCGATTTGCTGTTCGGCTTCCTGGTACATTTCTGCCTCTACCTGAATAAATACGTCGGCAATAACGCCATATGCTTCTGCCCAGGCTTCAATTATGTCATCAGTAGCAGCTTCGCCTAGTACATCCTTGATAGCAAGCAGGAGATGTTTGCCGACAATTGGATAGTGCTCTGGCTTGATGTTAAGTGCCCGGTGCTTCTGGGCAATTTGGCGTACGACTGGCAAGATTGTCTCCAATCGGTCAATATTCGCTGCAGCGGCATAGACCGCATTGGCAAGCGCCATCTGCTGTTTGCCATGTCGTTGATTGGCATGGTTGAATACATTAAGCAGCTCTGGATGATTGCTGAACATGAGCTGATAGAAGCGTGTTGTAATTTGAGAGCCGTGCTCAGCTAATACAGGAACTGTAGATTTCACAATTTCAATCGTGCGAGGTTGTAACATAAGAGTTTCCTCCTTTTAATGACGATCATACGATGCGCAGTAGATTTTGAACGAATGCATGCGGCATCACAGTGTTTATGCTGTTATTTTATAGATGTGATATTCGTCACAATGTGATCTCGCGCACACGAAATATGATAGCTTTATGAACATGATGAAAAAATAGAGGAGTGACAGAAGAGGAACGCAACAACGAATAGACAAAATTGAAAAATGAAATGTAAAAGTGTCCAATTTGTGAGTAATTCGGAGGAAATCAGGGAGGATATCGATCTTAACTAGGACTATGCCAAGCTCGGAGCAGTTCATTGCAAATAAATCCGAACGACAGCGATATTTGCAGAATGGGATTGGTTTAGAGGGAATATACATTATGGTATAATACAATCAGTAAAGCAATACAAAAGACAAAACAAGAAAGGATCAGGATACCAATGCGTCCCCGAAGGATGAAACCCCAAAGGACAGTCTGGAAACGTTATGATCTTTCTTACATCTAGCTTCTTCTCGTTGATTTGTCAATTGTCGCTATGACGGAGACTGACACGAGAAGGATGCGTGAATTATGATGGTTCGAAGGATAGGAACCCCTATCCGTCTCCTCTCGGTTAGTCGAAGGGCTACATTACGAAACGAGAGGTTACGAAGATGGGGAACGAACAATTACGTAAGATTTTTTGGATGATGGTAGGATCAATGTTGTTGGCTTTCAGTTATTATCACATTAATTTTCAGAATCATTTGGCTGAAGGCGGGTTTGTTGGTTTAGCGCTGCTTGGCAAGTATACGTTTAATTGGTCGCCGGCGCTGACCGTGTTATGCATGGATGTTCCGGTATTTATTGCTGCCTGGTTTTTGAAAGGGCGGACATTCATTATGAATACGGCAATTGCAACAGGAGTGTTCTCGTTAACGTACGAGATGTGCGAGCGCTTTTCGCCATGGAATATGAATCTAGGCGGTAATATGGTGCTTGCAGCTGTTCTATCTGGATTGTTGACAGGACTTGGAGCAGGTCTCGTGCTGCGTCATGGAGGCGCTTCAGGCGGTGATGACATTCTGGCATTATTTATGAGCCGTAAGATGAACTTAAGCATAGGTACAGTATTTATTATTTTTGATATAGCGGTATTGCTGCTGTCCTTATTCTTCCTGCCGCTTGTCGACACGCTGTATACGATACTAGCTGTCAGCATAGCAGGCAAGGTAATTACGTGGACGGTACAGATTGGCACGACACGCAGTCGTTCCATCCCGGTACGACCAGCAGTTCGGCATCAACACGGGTAATCAAGCACGAGTTTGGGATACAGAGAACCGTTCGGTTGCTTCCTGATCAGGGAGGACTGAACGGTTCTTTCTTGTTATATTCGAAAAAAATCAAAGGCAGAATGCATGTTCGCTCATTCTCCGTCATATTCTTGATCCAAGGACAGGTAAGAGAGGAGGGACGATATGGAAGCGATCATTAAAGCGATGCTTGACAAGCTGCCGGCATGGTCATATCAGCTCTTTGCTGTTGTGATTGCGGCAGGATTGGTGTTTTATTTCATTAAGACACTCTATATTAACAAGAAGTTTACCGAAGTTATTCATGAGGTGCTCAATCGGGAGGATCGAATGAAGCTGCTGCAGGATAAGGTGGACAATTTGCAAGTGACAGGAGGCCTCACGGAGCACGCATCTTCTCAAATGCTGTCCGCGCTGCGCAATATGAAGCCGTTCGCTGATGCGCTTAATGGGTTGCGGGGAATGGCAGACCCGTATGCTGTTCTTCACGAATCGAACTTCCTGCTGCAGCGGATGTTGGATATGCTCGCCGTAGATATGAAGTGCGCTCCAGGCGGTCATCATCGCTGCGGCATTTGGAAGTATGAGGAGCCCATACTAATTCTACAGCTTGCTTCGGTTGGCTTCCCGAACCATTATGTTGGACAGCGCCATCTTCATATTGATCGCTCTGTAGCGGGACGTTCCTTCCGTAAGCAGGTTACTGTCCAATGTGCAGATGTGCTGAAAGATGAGGATTGGGAACGCAATCAAGAATCGAAGAGTCCCTATCGCTCATTGATTTGCATTTCACTTGGAACGTACGGTGTATTGACGATGGATGGCTTGGAGCCGTTCAATGAATCCAGTGCGGTCATCGGTGAATTGTATGCAGCGATTATGACAGGAATTCTTGCCGAGCAGCAGGCGGTATTAGAACTTGGCGAACCTGCCCAGATTGACTCTGCCCAAGGATAAACATCAGGAACTTAGTATAAGCACCGTAGTCATTGATAAGGTGAGGTACATGAGTGCCTATGTTATAATGAAGGCAAACGCTGATGGAGCAAAGGCGGTATGTGCACCGAGTCAGTCAGAAGGGAAATTGGTATGAAAAAATGGATGTGGATTGTCCTAACTGTAATCGTACTTATTGGTGGAACCGCTGCATTTACGATTGGCTTCGTGAATTCCACGATGATCGAGCCAGGCAAGGCGGCTGTAGTCGTTCAAGAATATGAAGGCAGTGTCAAGGCAATAGAAGCAGAGCGGCTTACGATTCATTCGGGGGATTGTGAGGAAGTATTCCGCTTGACTGGATCCACTGATCTTCAGGGGGAGGAGTTCCGGAGTATTCAGCCTGGAGCAAACGTGCGCATTGGGGTCAATGAAGGAAGAGATATTGTATGGCTGCGATTTGTTCGCTAGTGGAAAATGGCGCATGATGTAATGACACAAGCATGAGAAAGAGGAGCTCGGCATTCTGCCGGGCTTCTTTTTTTGACAGTGCGCTCATCCCAAGCACAGTACGTGCAGCCCGCGGCGGATGATGGCGAGAAAACCTTGATATATTACGAATGTAGGCATACAATAGGGCATAGGAGATGTATGAGAGGGGATTCATATTTAATATGTGGACTTTGTAATGGAGCTGTAACTGAATAGATCGTACCATTCCGAACGAGATTCGATGACGGGATAGGTGTGTCTATTTATACCCATTACAAGGAACGCAAGGTTAAGTGTTATGAACTGACCAAGCAGACGCCATGGGTGTCTGCTTTTTTTGGTACATGGGCATCTCCGATAAACTTGCGATTGCCGTTACTTACCCATAAGGAGACGATAAATATGTACAACGAGAATAGACGTAATATTGCAATTGTAACTGGAGCAAGCCGCTCCAAAGGAATTGGTGCAGCTATTTGCAGAGAGCTTGCAGCGAAAGGCGTCGATGTGTTCTTTACACACTTGTGCCACTACGATAAGGCGACCGGCTATGAGGACGCGAACGGCAGCTGGCCAGAGCGATTTGCACAGGAGATTAGGGAATACGGGATTCGGGTAGAGCATATGGAGCTCGACTATTTCGATGCCAATGCTGCTGTTCGGCTGTTGGATGAAGTCGAGAATCGCTTAGGTAGACCCACGATCCTCATTAACAATGCTACACATTGTGTAGAGGTCGACCATCATCATGTGACGGCACAGATTATCGATCATCATTGTATCGTGAACGTAAGAGGAACGATGATGCTATCTGTGGAATTCGCGAAGCGGCTTGAGGCTGCGGAGGAGGGCGGCAGAATCGTGAACTTCGTGTCTGGGCAGGACAAGGAACCGCAGCCTGGCAACTTGGCCTACGCTGCTTCGAAGGGGGCAATATCCGCCTTCACTACTTCGTTGGCTGCGGAACTGGCCTCTCATCGAATTACGGTGAATGCGATCGATCCTGGTCCGACCGATTCCGGAATGGAAGCATTCGTGCAGGACTTCTTAAGACCGAAGTTCCCAACGGGGCGCATTGGTACACCAGAGGATGCAGCGCGCTTAGTGTCATTCCTGGTGAGTGACGAAGCAGAATGGATTACGGGGCAGATTATCCATTCAGATGGGGGCTTCCGTAATTAGACGAATGAATGATTATGAAAAAAATGAAACGTTTCCACTTGTACTGCGTAGTATCTAGTAACGCTCATTTCTGCGACTGAGGAGGATGCAATGATCTATTTCACAGTTATGATCGGCATGTTTAGTTTATTTCTGATGATGATCGTAGGATGGGTTGGTTACAAGCAATTCGTGAAGCGGGAGCCGGTCGAGGTTCATTATACGCCCTTCGATTATATTACAGCGCAATCGAGTGTGGAATTTCATGATGAGAAGGAAGATCATGAAGAACAGGACGGTCATGGTGATGATAAGGATCCACAATCATCTGGCGCAATGTCGACTCGATCGTTGAAGTGAACCATTGCAGTTGAGCGGAATCGCGTTCATCCAGAGAATGGATGTTCGATCTTTCTTGCTTGATACAGATCTGCATGATAATCTTATTTCTATTAAAAAAATGTACGATTAACTAATGACAGGGGGTGCGATATGACAAGATTGAGTGTGCAGTGGGAGAAAAACAGCATACTTGGTGTTGTGTGTGTTGCCCTCCTGCTTTTGTGTTCGGTATTTTCCACGTTTATGGTCGAGGAAGATCGCGTCAACTGGAACAATCCTTCCAAGCTGACGAAGTCTTTTCATGAGCAGCAGTTTATACCGGTTTCACGGCATACCTCTGCCATGAAGCAGCTATTTGTGAAGAAGATTGTAGTGATGTTTATTCTCTTCTTCAAGGAATTCACCTTTAGTATGCCCCCTGTTATTAGGTATCTCCACAGTTGTTTCTTCGTTATACGGAAGCGTTTATTTCTCATGCCTATCAAATTCACCTCTACGTTCGTAGTGTAAATCTCTTACATTCATAAGGCCGTACTTGAAATTGAATAAGGAATAGCAGTGCAAGATGTTCTCTATGGCATTAAAAATCGTTATTTACATGGATTATTTTGTGCTGCATGAAAGATGTGTTTGACATGTATATAAAGTTCCTTATTTCACAATGTGAGAAAATAAACCTATGGACGGTTGGAGGGATTTCATTTGAATATGAAAGAAACGGAATTGCCAGGAATCGGTCGTAAATATCAGTTGGAAGCTCGCAATGGAGATCAATTGGTCATCATTGTACATGATGATGGACGCCGAGAGATGTATCATTTTGATCAGCAGGATCAAGAAGAGAGTATTTCGATGGTGACATTGGATGATGATGAGGCGCGCGCAGTTGCTGCTATCGTTGGCGGGCTTATCTATAAGCCGAAGGCGCTGGAGACGGTCAATGTTGCCTTGGATGACCTCATGATTGAATGGTACAAGGTGGAGCCTCATGCAGCCTGCGTTGGCAAGAGCATCGGAGAAATTAAAGTACGCGAAACGACAGGGGCAACGATTATAGCGATTCTTGAAAAGGATAAGAAAATAATCAATCCAGGACCTGATGTCGTGTTATCTGCTCATACAACGCTTGTCGTTGCAGGGGAAAGACAACATATTAAGCTGCTTAAGCCTTGGCTGTTAAGTGGAAGCGAATAAGCAGAAAACGGGGTGAACTATGGATACGATTATTTTCGAGGTAGGATTAGCTATTGCTTTAATTGGACTAGTGGGCGTTATTGCAACGAAGCTTCGCTTCTCTGTCATTCCATTCTATATTCTTATCGGGATGGCGGTAGGGCCGCACGCGCCGCACTTTTGGATATTTGATTTCCGTTTCATTGAGAGTTCCGTCTTTATTGATTTTATGGGTCGTATTGGGGTACTGTTCCTATTGTTCTATTTAGGACTGGAGTTCTCCGTTGGCCGCTTGCTCAAATCAGGGAAATCCATCGTGGTTGGAGGAATTTCCTATATTGCGATTAACTTCGTCTCCGGCTTGCTGATAGGTTGGCTGATGGGAATGCCGCTTGCGGAGACATTGGTCATTTGCGGGATTATGACAAGTTCCTCAACCGCGATAGTAGCGAAAGTGTTGGTCGATTTAAAACGGACGGCGAATCCGGAAACTGAAGTGATTATGGGCATGATTATGTTTGACGATTTATTCATCGCCATTCATATGTCCATTTTGTCCGGTCTTGTACTTAGCGGGGGCGCATCCCTCGGAACGGTACTGATGACAACGGGATCTGCACTTGTATTCATTTTGTTATTCATTATTTTGGGCCGCAAGGCGATGCCGTTCATTGATCGAATCTTGAACGGGAAATCATCAGAACTGTTCCTTATTTTGGTGATGGCAACACTGTTCCTTGTAGCTGGATTTTCGGAAACACTGCATGTGGCAGAGGCGATTGGAGCTCTATTAGTAGGACTTGTACTTGCTGATTCCCAGCATGTGAAGCGGATTGAACATTATGTGATTAACTTCCGTGATTTCTTTGGAGCTGTGTTCTTCTTCAGCTTCGGCTTAACGATTGACCCGATGACATTAGGCGGAGCAGTTGGTATGGCGATTGTCGCTGTGATCTTGACAATAATCGGGAATGTCATCGCAGGGATGCTGGCAGGGCGCGCAGCAGGCTTATCGAGCCGTGCTTCCATTAACATTGGTTTCACATTGGCCTCAAGAGGAGAGTTCTCCATTATTATGGCGAATATCGGCAAGGCTGGAGGGCTGCTTCCGGTAGTCCAATCTTTTGCCGTGCTATATGTATTGTTGCTGGCGATTTTAGGCCCGCTCTTAACGAAGGAGTCCAAGCGCATATACAACCTGGTCGATAAGGGGATTCAAGGGAGTAAAGGGCTATTCGGGAAGAAGCGAGTTCGTGGCAAGGAACAGAGCGCGAACTCAGATGGTGTATAATCGGGCGGCTCATCTCTAAAAAATGGGTACGTTTTGAGAAAAATAGGTTATATTATATATTGTAAGGCATACCCATTCAAGGGAGGGATAGCGTATGAATATCACTATCGATCTCACGCAGATTGGGAGCGCTTATGAACACAAGGATTGGAAACGGGTGGATACAATCTATAGACATGCAAGGGAACGCATGATGGCGGGCGATACTGTCATCTTGCAGCGAGATGTACCTAACCGTGCTCCTATTGCGGTACGAACCTTCGAACAGCTGGATGAGCTGGAAGAATGGATTCGCCATATGGAGGACGAGTACTGTCTAGCAGAACCCTATGCGTAATGGAACATTCCATCTATGATGGTTACGAATTTGAGCCGCTGAGCATTCAGCGGCTTTTGTTTTTCTCTTAGAGGACAAGAGGGGGAATCGAGCGTTATGGAGAATGTCAGTGATAGAACGATACATCTTGTCATGTTCATCCGTAGCGGTTCATGCACGTTATGAGAGTTCGTAACCTGGGTTACTGGCTGAACTTTTACTATGATGAGGGGCACAGTATTTTGAGCCGGTATCCAATTCATCAATCGGCGCATAAGGAGTTCATTTGGGTAGAGGTTGCGCCGGACGAGGTGGCTGCCATGAGCAATGTTCACCTGTGCCACGAGCCGTATGGACCCTATGACATACGGGATGGGCTGGATGCTGCAGCTGCGTTGGCGAACGAGAACCGAATTCATATGCAAGAGATGAACAGTCGGTTCCATCTGCTCGGACAATTGGCAAGTCAAGGCGTTCCCGTGTTTCTCACAGGCGATTTCAATGCTCCATCCCATCTGGATTGGACAGATGAAGCGAAGAGCATGCACTTTGGCGTAGCTGTCGAATGGCCGGTATCCATACGATTGGAGCAGCTACAGTTTCGAGATTCCTATCGGGAAGTGCACTCGGATCCGCTCACGAAGCCGGTCGTGACTTGGACGCCAGGAGGGAATGGACATATTGAACCGGATGAAGTCCATGATCGAATTGATTTTGTTTATGCGGGAGGGCCGTCTGCTACGATTGACAGCCGTATTGTAGGCGAGAGAGGTCCCTATACTGATATTGCGATTACACCATGGCCGTCCGATCATCGGGCAGTTGTCTCTACCTTCGAACTCATTCCTGCAAGGATTTCGATGGACATTGGATCATCCATTCAAGTGAGCCATGAACGGATAGTCCAAGGTAAAGGGACAATTGAAGCGAGCCGGAATATTGAATAAGGAATAGGGGCATAGGGATACGGTACTCCGCGGGGTACCGTATTTTGCTGTTGATCAAGTGCGGGGGGAAGCGGAGGTTAGTCCATTGACTGAGTGCAAATCTTTCATTCTAGTAGATCAAAATCATCCTGTCCATTGTTGCAATGAAAGCGAGTTAGGAGGCTTGCCTTTGTCGGGCAACGAGCATGCTGCATAACATATAGTCAGGGTCTGCGAGTGCTTCGTCAATACTCTAGCAGAGGCATTGAAAGTGCTAGATACAGGCCGAAGTGTATACGACTGCAGAGGAGGGCAAGCATGGACCGATTCAATCTTCTACTCAAAACGGGTGCTGCAGCTGTTGGGGGGACGTTTTCGTTTGTATTTGGAGGATGGCCTGC
Source organism: Paenibacillus sp. NAIST15-1 (assembly GCF_001894745.1). Taxonomy (GTDB): domain Bacteria; phylum Bacillota; class Bacilli; order Paenibacillales; family Paenibacillaceae; genus Paenibacillus_B; species Paenibacillus_B suaedae. Next base: position 449,610 of record NZ_BBYF01000003.1, on the reverse strand, counting down.
GTTAGTTCAGGTTCTGTTAACGATGGTAATATTAGATTATGTGACAGGGATGTTAGCTTCCGCTGTGGAAGGGAAATTGTTAAGCCGGGTCGGTCTTATCGGGATAGCGCGCAAAGTATTCGTTTTCTTCATTATTGCACTCGCTCATCAGATCGATATCGCGTTTGACAGCAAAGAGATGATTCGAGATGCGACAACCTATTTTTATATGGCTAATGAAGTGCTGTCGATTGTTGAGAATGGAGGCCGACTCGGTGTGCCAGTCCCAAATGTAATCAAAAAGGCGATCTTTGTATTGAAGGATAAGGGCGGAAATGAAGAGGGTATCCCGAAGAAAGAATCTAAGAAAGACGATGAACAGGAAGAGGAGAAGAAATAGCATTTGCTTACAAGAAGCAAGCGTTTACTGCAGTATGGACGAGCTGTAGGTTATGCTGTCAGATAGATTGAGAAAAGGTGGTACAGAGCTTCCCGCTAGTGAAATACTAGGAAGCTCTCTTTGCATATAAAAATGTCTCATCCGGCCGGTGTCTCGTGAGGATCTATAGGTTACAAATAGGGAAGTATACGCTGTTAAATACCGTTTCATTCATAGATTTCTCGCATTTAATATAAAGAGAGAATTGCTCTACGCAGTCTCTTGAGCTATGGTGTTGTTCCACATAAGCCTGAATGATGATTTGTAATGGGAGGTGCAAGCAATTGGCAATTATTAAACCTTTTCTCGCGAGCAGAAGATTTGCGGCTACGTTATCTGCGGGTACTGGAACTGGTGCTGCGTTTGCGGTAGCAGCCACTAGCTTCACGAATGATACAGGTGCAGCTGCTACAGCGTTTCCTTCATCGTTTGCGTACTACAATCTGTATATTAATGGCGTGCTTCAAACAGGAGATACGTCTACGATCACGACAACGAATGTGACGATTCCAGGAGGAGACGCGCTTGATGGTGCAACTCCAATCTTGATTGAATTTGTTATTACGTAAGTATACTATCTTGAGAATGATGTGAGTCGCGTGCAGGTTCCCTCTATGGAGATTGATTTTTGCCTAGGGGGAGCCATTTTGTGTTGCAAAATTTAGGAGAGGAGGATGTACAGATGGCCATGAGCAGAAGGGATGTGCTTGAATAACATAATAAAAAGTGTTCCAAGGCCGGACGACAACAGATAAAGAGGACGGGTGACATAGAGTGATGAATGACGGTAATGGTGTAATTCGCCTAACAGCCAAACCATGGATTATTAAAATTGAACATCCTTACGCGGCAAGCAGTGCAACATCAAGCACCATTATGCCGCCCCAGAGCTGTGCTTCTATTTTCCCAGCTCTTCCCCCTCAGCCGCCTCCGCCAGAGAATGACAGAATACTTAAGGTTGATACTTTCCAATATGTTGCAATTTGCGATGGGTTGAAATATGAATATACGAATGCCGAGGCACAGCCTCAGTATGGAAGCTCAGACATTCTGAATCCGTTGACGGTATCTTATACGAACCTATTTCTTAATGGCATGCTTCAGCCGCTTAATGTTTACAAGGTAGAAACGGGACTACTAACGTTGAACGAGGTGCCAGTGGAGGGGACTCCGCTAACTTTGCAGTTTGTTAAAATTTATCATGTGGAGATCAGTTAATATATGAGACATACAGTATGCAACAGTGGTGTACACCTATGGGATAAGGAAAACGCACTAGTGGTGCGAAGCATTAGGGATGGAGTTATTCATGCACCCTATATGAGGGTGAAAGCAATGGGTGAGTATTAGGGTTATCTTACATGTGCTATAAAGCAAGTAAAACTTCGGATTTTTCTAGGGCTTTTTAATTCCTTTTACCACATCAAATAGTATAATAGTCTTATATAACTATAAAGGGTGGTGCAAAGTGAGTCAGTCTTTAACTTACATATTATTTAGTACCCTCGATGCTGCAGTTGTTAATGCTTTGATCCTAAAGATATATAAGCAGCCTTTATTAAGGTACAAGTATAAAATACTTGTTTTATCCGTAGCATTAGTAATATGTTCATTTTTAATGAGGACTGTAATTAATTTACCTGCTTTGGATTTGCCCTTGCAATATATCATATTTGTAATGTTTTACTATTCCGTGTTGGAATACAGGCTGCATTATGCAGCATTTATTATCGGATCAGGATTATCGGCATACATATCGATCCAAATGATTGTATACTACTGTTTGGCCGCCATAGGGATAGCTGATAAATCAGTAATATTTGTTTATACGGGGTTCCCTGTTAACGCTATTCAATTATGTTCTATTGTTGTTGGTGCGGCCATTGCCTTATTCCTATGGATGACGGGAAGAGGATTTTCATTCATCATCGTGCCGCCTCATGATACATTCAGAATTAAGTATTCAGAGTATAGTCATCGAATTGTTGTTATTTCAGGAATGATATCGGCAGTAACGATATTCCTGACTTTATTAATAATCCTGTCTCAGAATTACATATTGCTCATGATACTTTCATTATCAAGCTTTGGCATTGCTTACTATTACTCGGATCGGGGAGATTACGAAAGTGTTAGAAGCGATATCGAGAAACATTGCAATAAAATTGAAGAAGAACAACCCTGAGAGTGATGTTGATGTAGAGGTTTTAGAATATGGAATTGCAATGAAATTAAATAAATATGGAGTAATCTTGATTACAGTTACTTTAGGGACTATCTTCGGACATCTATATGAATCTATACTAGCATTAGTGGCATTAGCTGCTATTAGAAGGTTCTCTGGAGGGGCACATTTTTCTTCATTAACTGCGTGTATGATCATATCCTCATTATTTTGTGTGATAACGCCTATGATACTCCTATCGAAAACGACTGCTGTTGTTTTGACTTTGGTATCCGTTTGTATCTATTATTTTCGAGCCCCAAATTGGTTTGAGGAACTTACTGTCCAAAAAAATGATATACTGTATAAGTACATAGCAATGTTGATAGCAAGTGGTAACTTAATCCTGCAATCTAGTGTTATAGCGATTGTTTTCTTTGTACAAGCCTTAACATTATTACCGAAAGGAGGTGTCATGGATGAAAAAGAACATTGAAATGTTTCTAATGAAACAATTGGAGAAAAGTGCTGAAAAGGAAGCGAAAAAAGCAAAGATCGTTTTCGGTGCTAAGAAACTCCCAACAGCTTTGAAGAACGTAAAGCATGAGAATTAAAATGGTGCTTTGAAAAGTTCATCCATCCGGCAATATAATGCTTTAGCAACCGTATCATCACTTCAGTGAAATTAGTGAACGGTTAAGAGCATAGTTGGATATTGCTTGGACAGAGTATCCTGTTTTTGGCTAAGTCCCCATTAAGTCCTCACCAAGATAATCTCGCTGAATAAAACAACATCTAAAGAACGTTTGAAATCTTATGTATAAGGGTTTGGAGTAAATTAAAACGGGTGCCCTATTGCTAGGACACCCTCATGGGAGAGGAGAAACCGGACGAAGAGCTTATGGGGAAACGTAAGTCTTCTCCGCGGTTGTCTACGACATTCGATGATGTCGATACTTTAATGATTGCCCGATTGGGCAGAAATATACATGTCGAAAAAAATTTGTAGGGCTCGATAAATGATGCCGCTTTCTCACATCCTATAACCAAAATGAACTTGCCCAGCTGTATAAGCAGGGGTGATGGTCATATATGTAGGAGGAGATCGAGTTGAGGCATCTGATTATATACGCACATCCCAATCCGAACAGCTTCAATCATGCCATTATGGAAATGGTACAAGCTGAATTGGAGGATCAGGGACATGCCGCATTGGTTCGCAACTTGTATGAAATGGAGTTCAATCCGGTGCTGTCGGCCAAAGACTTCGAATTATTCGGACAGCATGAGCTGCCTCCTGATATTGAGGAGGAGCAGGGTCATATTACGTGGGCAGATCATATCATCATGATTTATCCAATCTGGTGGGCAAGTATGCCTGCCATTATGAAGGGGTACATCGACCGTGTGTTTTCATATGGCTTCGCCTACAAATATGGTGCAGACGGCATAGAGAAGCTGCTGTTAGGGAAGTCGGCGCTGCTCTTGTCCACACATGGCAACACACATGAGCAATATGAGCAGAGCGGCATGTATGAGGCCATGCAGAAGACGACTGATAGCGGCATTTTTGAATTTGTCGGCATGAAAGTGCTTGTACATCGGTTCTTTGCCTCCGTGACGACAATTGACGATGAAGCGCGCAAGCAGATGCTTGTTAGTGTGAAGGAACTGCTGCAGAAGCTGCATCGATAAGTTGACGTTGATAGATAAGGCTTCTTATCGGGAATCCTATTTCCGGATAAGGAGCTTTTCTTTTTATAGAGGGATTGTGCGATGAAGAAGCTAACTCTGAATGAGGACACGTTTTCCTTTTTCAAATTAGGAGAAAATGTGATACGATAAACGTCGAAATACAAGAAGTTTACCGTTACATACCATCATGATTATACGGATAAGCTGCGCTGAGGCGCATAAGAATGGGTGGAGTGAATTGAGAGTTATTTCAGGAACAGCAAGAGGTCGCTCGTTGAAGCCGGTACCCGGCATGGGGACGCGGCCGACGACAGATAAAGTCAAGGAAGCCTTGTTCAGCATGATCGGGCCGTATTTTGACGGCGGCTGTGTGCTGGATCTGTTCGCAGGAACAGGTGGACTTGGCATCGAGGCACTAAGCCGTGGTGCGGAACAAGCGATATTCGTGGACAAGGATCCCAGGGCTGTCGAAGTTGTGAAGCACAACGTTCAGGCGGCAGGGGTCGCGGAGCAGAGTGAAGTATACCGCAATGATGCCAAGCGGGCGATTAAGGCATTAACGAAGCGTGATATTTCATTTGAACTTATTTTTCTTGATCCGCCATATCGATTGAAGGATGCGGACGAACTGCTAGAAGGCATGTGGAATGACGGGTTAATCTCGGAGGATGCGACGATTGTCGTTGAGCATGACTCGAAGCATGAATATCCCGAAGAGATCGGTCCTCTCTACGTATGGAAGAAAACAGAGTACGGAGAAATTGGAATTACGGTATATCGGGTCAAGGAACAGACAGAGAAGGAAGCTGAGCTTGAACAGGACGCATAAGCTTCTAAACTATATGAGGAAATGAAACGTGCAGAAGAATTTAATCTGCTGTAGGGCATAAGGAGGATCCATTGTCATGACGGAACATACAGAGCAAGTGCATGAGCCGCGCATTGCGGTGTATCCGGGAAGCTTCGATCCGGTTACACTTGGGCATCTTGATATTATACAACGAGCGGCTAAGCAATTTGATAAGCTCATCGTAGCGGTGTTGAACAATTTGTCGAAGCAGCCGACGTTCAGTGTAGAGGAACGGAAGGAACTTCTTGGGCAGATTACTCAGCATATCCCGAATGTGGAAATTGACAGTTTCCGTGATTTGCTGGTCAATTATATGGAGCAGAAGCAGGGCCATGTGATCGTGCGCGGCATTCGCTCTGTCACAGACTTCGAATATGAGCTGCAGATGGCTTCCACGAATCAGAAGCTTAACCCACGAGTGGAGACGATCTTTATGATGACGAATCCGAAATATTCCTATCTAAGCTCAAGCATGGTCAAGGAAATTGCGAAATTCAATGGTGACGTCAGCGAATTGGTGGCACCTGAAGTAGAATTGGCACTGCGTGATAAATACAAAGATACGAAGTAAGCAGCAGGTCCATGTCGCCAGTATGAATCAACGGTCGATATGGACTTTTTTGTTTAGCCTCGGGTGAACAGCCGTCCAACGGTTTGTGCCAGTATGAATAAAGTGAATAGGAATAGACAGGCTACGGGAATGAGCATGGAAGCTTGAGCCCATATTGGCAAATGACTAATGAAAGTCAATAACGGAAGCAGGCTGCTTGAATCCGCGATCACAGGCGCATCATAGGCATTGGATGGGTTGGTTGCTAGCGTACATAATGCTGACATTGCTGAATCTGATGATTGGAGCAGGGAATGAAGTGGCGACCATAGCATATAAGTAAGCAGAAATGCACATAAGGCATGAAGCAGACGGGATAGTATAAAATGGCCGAAGCGTAGATCCGTCGTCTTCATAATGCTGTGAACTTGAAGAAGAGCACTGATGCCGCTCCAGGCAATAACGGAACTGAGCAGCGCTGCTTGAAATACAGGAGATGAGAACGCTGCTGAACCAAGCGTATACGCCGCTAAATTTACTTCAAGCAATCCGTTCAAGATATATTTGCCAAGCTCCTGCGGAATTGCGATGCGCAGCACTTGAATGATAACGGAGAATATCATCATATAGCCGCCAACCATCATTAAGGTTTGGACAGCTGAAGTAACGGACTCGCCCAGCATTCTGCCGAAGGGACGGCCATCCTGACGATGGGCGCCCTCCATCTGCCCAATGATCCGTTGGTAGAATTTCTGGTGAGATTTCGATAGTGAAGCAGATGTGCGTAATGGTTGCGACTCAGGGCGCATGCGGTGAATGAACCGCATTAGAAGTGTAGTTAGGATAGAGGAAGCCCAGTGAATAATTGCGATGATTAGCCCAAGCTCAGGCTTCTGCATAAACCCAACACCTACGACTGCTATAATAAAAAGGGGACTGCTCGTATGGGACAGACAGAGCAGCCGCTCAGCTTCCTGACGAGATAGAACCTGTTGATTGCGCAGTTGGGCAACAGCCTTAGCTCCTGCTGGATAGCCGGCCGTCCAGCCGACCGCCCACGCCCAGCCGCCAACTCCAGGCAGACGGAACAACAAACGCATCAGGGGGTCCAACAAGGAACCAAGTCCATGGACGAATCCATAAGCATAGAGCATTTCAGACAATACTAAGAACGGCAGCAATGCCGGGAATATAATGTTCCACCATATTTTCAAGCCTTGAAGTGATGCTTGGAATGCTTGATCCGGATACGATACAATGCAAATAACGAGAAGAACTGCCATACTTCCCATCAACAGCGTCGTTAACGGGTGTTGGGAAAGCGGCGTTCGAAATGAAAACATGATGTTCACCTCTTGCAACAGTATTGGAAGTAGGGTACTTCCACATATGTACGTACCAAAGACAGGCTTTAGACCAGTTTGTACAACGAAGCAGGGGCGAGCGGAAGCAGCAGGAGGGAATGCAATAATGGAAGAAGAAGCAGTACGTAACAGCCAAGGCTCGAAGCGTTGGCGATTAGGCAGTTGGAAATGGTTCTTTGCAGCACTCTTGTTCTTGTATGTGATGGTGTATATGCCAACACCATATGTGATATATACGCCGGGCAGTGCCGAGCAGGTGAAGCCAATGGTAAGTGTCCAAGCTGGAGACGACACAGAAGAAGGGACATTTATGCTTACCACGGTGCGCCGCACATATGCGAATCTTGCATTGCTATTATGGAAATCATTTGACCCGCATGCCGAGTTTGGGAAGAAGGCGGATTCCCTACAAGGAAGAAGCGAACAGGAATATGTGACTGAGCAATTGTTCAACATGAGTGATTCCCAGCTAGGCGCGGTACTGGCTGCCTATAACCAGTTGAAGATCCCGTACCAATTGAAATCCGAAGGCGTGTATGTTATTTACAACTACCCGAACCTTGCGCACAATGAGTTCGAGACCAATGATCGGATCATCGAAGTCGATGGTAAGCCGGTTAATGATTTCGAAGCATTACAAGCAGTTATGAAGGGCCGCAAAGCTGGAGAAACGGTGCAGGTCAAGGTTGAGCGTGACAAGAAAGAGAAACTTGTAAAGGCGACATTGGTGGAACTGACGGATCCGAATAAGAAAGAGGAGAAGCGAGTTGGCTTTGGTCTTCGGTACGGACAACGCAAGGAAGCTATACCTGAGGATAAAGGAAAAACCATAACCTTCAAAGACAGTGACATTGGCGGTCCATCCGCTGGGCTTATGTTTACCTTGGAGCTGATAAACCGCTTAACCCCAGGGGACTTAACTGAAGGCTATCGGATAGCAGGAACAGGAACGATTGAACCTGGCGGGAATGTAGGCGTGATTGGTGGCATTCAATTTAAGGTTGTGGCTGCTGATCGTGAGAAGGCGGCGCTGTTCCTTGCTCCAGAAGGCAATTATGCGGAAGCGAAGGCGAAGCTCGAAACGATGAATACGAAAATGAAGCTGGTATCGGTACGTACAGTGGGCGATGCACTGAACGCAATTCAGAAGTTTGGCGCCGAGCAGAAGGCTGCTCAGTAAACGTATAGAGTAAAGCGAAGGGCTCGTGGAATAAGTAGCGGCGAGCTTTAATAGCATGAAGCACAGCTTGTCTGATCATGGAGTGGGCAACTATCGTGATGCAGATATGAGGGAATACAGGCTGATATATCTTCTCAATATGAAATAAGGGCTAGATAGACAAAAGATCGAGGTGAGGGCGAGATGCTCCCATGCTCGATCTTTTGTGCTTATTCTTCCCTCAGTTTGATTGATGTCGCCGAGGTGACTCGTAATAGTCCCGATAAGCATCACGAGCATTCCAACGCCCAAAGGCGTTCGCATACAGCGATGTTGCTCGGATATCAGCTTCCAGGCCGCAATAACCTCCGAGATTGTAGTTATCGCGATTCACGCTTAACACAATCGGCAGTTCTGCGCTTTGCTTCATTCGCTTCAGCAGGGCGCGTCCTGTGTCCGTGAACCCAAGAACTCTAATGTACCAGGGCCCTTTCTTCAAGCCATCGGATCCAAAATGGAATTTGTCATGGTGAAGCAAAATATGCGCGAGCATCCGCTGCAGCTTCGTTCGGGTATAGCGCTTCGTCTTGAGCTGCTCAAGCAGGGATTCCACGCGTTGTGCTGTCATTTGGCCGAGTGCCTGTTTCACCCGGTACTCGAGCCCTTCCGTAACCTCTAGATGACGCGCAATGGATTCAGGGGACAACTGATGTAGCCGATATATCAGCTCACGCGTATAACAATCCCAGCTCATTGGTGCTCTGCCGAAGCGATGCTCCTGCTCAAGAATACGCAGTGTGCTTGGCGGCAAATATTGTGCGCATGTCTCGAGAGTGCCTTCTTCCGTCCATAATCGTCTAATGGCGGTTGCGCTCGCGATTGAGCCTTCTGGTGCTTCCGTATCATGGTAGCCGGCCTGTGTGCGAGCAATCGTGTGCGGTTTGATTGCGCTATTCAATCGGCGGAGCGCCATTACATAGTGCAGGCCAAGGGAATTGTTGGGCTGCGCCATCCAGTCTGCAGCCTCGGATGAAGAAGGGCTGGTGCGGCTTGCCGTCATTGCTTGTCCCGCTGCTGCGGCATAAGCAGCAGGGTAGGTTAAACCTGCCTTCAGATACTCCTGCAGCTGATCTGTGAAGCCCGAAGGCTCGTTAACGAGGATATCTGCTGCACGTAAGAACGGTTCAACATCACCAAGCTCGCTGCCGAAGCAGAGAGCGTCAACTACGCCTGTCGCTTGCAGGGTGGCAACAGCGCCGTAGGCGAACCATTCCGCAGGCTGAACAGCATAGGCAACAGGCAATTCGAGGACAAGGTCGACGCCATTTGCAAGTGCCATATCCGTTCGCGACCATTTATCGGTCAAGGCTGGTTCGCCACGCTGTAGGAAATGTCCGCTCATGACAGCGACCACTGCGTCGCAATTTGAAACTTTTTTCGATTGCTGGAGATGATATACATGACCGTTATGCATCGGATTGTATTCAACGACGATTCCGAGCGTTCTCATTCACGTCTCTTCCTTTCAGGCGCTGAATGCGGTAATATGGTATCTCAATAGTATCTAAAGTAGATGCATTGAATGCTTATTGACGGATCTCTTTCCCAGACAATCCGCGGGTATTGATAATCAAATCATACCATGATTGAATGGTTTTCCATAGGAAGGGGAATCGCGCTCCGGCTCTGGCAAACTGTCAAACGAATTTGGTTGACAAAGCATGACGTTAATCGCTATAATTAATTTTGTTTGTTTGGAGTGATAGTATGGAATTTCGATTTCGAGACATAGTTGCTGGTAGAGGGGAAACGCAGATTGATACGGCATTTCGTGCCGACGAGGTAGCGCGTGAGCGCTCTGATGTTGCCATTTCTGAACCGGTTCATGTCGAACTGTCGGTAAAGGCGGAAGGTGATGGGTTCGCTCGAGCTCATGGCAAGCTGACCGCTAAGATGGAACTGCAATGCTCGCGTTGTTTAACATCGTTTACCGAGACGTACGTTATTCCGTTTGATGAGCAGTTCAAGCTGAAGGACTCTACTGATCTTCCCGCTGAAGGAGAGGAGGAGGACGTCATTACGGTGGCGGACGACCTTGTCGACTTAAAGCCTTACGTGGAAGAGGCGCTCTTAATGAACTTGCCGTATGCGCCGCTATGCGACGAGACGTGCAAGGGTTTGTGCCCGACTTGCGGCACGAACCGCAACGAACATCCATGCGGATGCTCGACTGAGCGAATCGACCCGAGACTGGCGGGGTTACAAGATTTCTTTAAGAAATAGAAAGCTGACAGTAGAAATAACACGTAACTTGGGTAAGGAGGTGTAAACATGGCAGTACCTCAAAGAAGAACGTCGAAAACACGTCGTGACAAGCGCCGTACGCACTTCAAATTGTCCGTGCCGGGCATGGTAAAATGCGAACAATGCGGTGAGTTGAAATTGGCGCACCATGTATGCAAAGTGTGCGGAACATACAAAGCTAGAGAGATTATCAAACAATAATCGGATATCTATGCAGGAAAAGTAGTACTTCGTGATCTCACGGGTGCTACTTTTTTTGTTCTCTTACCCTGGATAATATTAGGGGGAAAAGAGGGGATATAAAAACTGGTGCTTTCCTTTAGACCCATTTTTATATATACTACTCTTAGTACCAGGTTCTAAATACCTTTTTTCAAATCGATGAAAATGATCTATGATATACATAAGGGTTGGACAGTCAGCTTATGCGGCAAGCCAAGCCTTTAGCATATTGGGCAAAGAGCAAAGGTGGTGCGGGACATCGAGCGTTTACCTAAGAGACAGCGTCAGCAGCAGCTGGCCGCAATCATTGAAGAGAATCCATTCGTGACTGATCAGGAATTAACCCGCAAGTTGAAGGTGAGTATCCAGACGATTCGGCTTGACCGGATGGAGCTCGGGATTCCTGAATTAAGGGAACGATTGAAGCTAATGGCAGAGCAATCCTACGATCAAGTAAGATCCTTGCCGCTACATGAAGTTATTGGTGATATTGTTGACCTGCAGCTGGATCGCAGCGGGATATCGATATTTGAAATCCGTGATGAACACGTCTTCTCAAGAACACATATCGCACGCGGTCATCATCTGTTCGCGCAAGCGAACTCGCTTGCGGTTGCGGTCATTAATGACGAGATTGCATTAACGTCATCAGCGGATATTCGCTTTCTTCGTTCCGTGAAGCTGGGAGAGAAGTGTATCGCGAAAGCGTATGTACGCTCAATTTCAGGCGAGCGAAGCAAGGCGAAGGTGGAAGTGTTTAGTTATGTGGGAGAAGAAATGGTGTTCCAAGGGAACTTTGTCATTTATCGTTCGGCAGGAACGGTGATTAGCAGCGAAGGAGGAGAACTGCATGAGAATCGCCATTGATGCGATGGGTGGAGATCATGCGCCGAAGAGCAATGTAGAAGGTGCATTGGCGGCAGCGAAGGAATGGTCGGATGTTGAACTGCTGCTTGTGGGAGACGAAGCAAAGCTCACTCCGTATATGACCACTTCCCCATCGAATGTGCGCATCATTCATGCGCCAGATACAATTGAAGCGGATGACGAACCGGTTAAGGCAGTTCGTCGCAAGAAGGAAGCCTCGATGGTTGTTGCGGGACGTATGGTTCGTGAAGGTGAAGCGGATTGCATGATATCGGCAGGCAATACGGGAGCGTTGATGACGACAGGGCTTCTCATTGTAGGCCGTATGAATGGTGTGGAGCGGCCTGCACTGGCTCCAATGATCCCGACGATGGATGGCAGAGGAGTGCTAGCGCTGGACTTGGGTGCGAACATGGATGCCAAGCCTGATCATCTTGCGCAGTATGCCTTGATGGGCAGTATTTATCGCGAGAAGGTACATGGCATGGCGAAGCCGCGCGTCGGACTGCTGAACGTAGGTACAGAGGCGATGAAGGGCAATGAATTGACGAAGCAGGTCTATCCGCTGCTCGCGGAGCTGCCGATTCAATTCGTAGGCAATGTCGAAGCCAGAGACGTATTGGAGAGTACTTGTGACGTACTCGTGTGCGATGGATTTGCTGGCAATGTCATGTTGAAATCGCTGGAAGGAACGGCAAGCTCATTATTTGGCGTGTTGAAGCGGGAGTTCACGCGTACATGGTATACGAAGCTTGCGGCAGCGATGTTGATGCCAGCACTTAAGGGCTTGCGCAAGACGATGGATTACAAGGAACATGGCGGAGCTCCGCTGTTAGGCTTGAACGGACTTGTAATTAAGGCGCACGGCTCTTCAGATGCGCGAGCCGTTCATAATGCAGTTCGGCAAGCACGTTTAGCGCTGCAAAATGATTTGATTGAGACGATTTCTATGGGAGTCGGCGGAACTAACAGTGGGAAGTGAGTGATGCGTGATGAGCTTACAGTCAGTAGGAATCATTGGGACAGGTAAGTACGTACCCGAACGTGTGTTGACAAATGCGGACATGGAGAAAATGGTCGATACAAACGATGAGTGGATTGTATCACGAACGGGAATTAAAGAGCGCCGGATCGCGGCAGAGCATGAGGCAACCTCTGACTTGGCTTTTTATGCAGCGGAGAAGGCACTGGAAGCGGCGGGCATCTCAGCAGAAGAATTGGACTTGATTGTCGTAGCTACTGTTACACCAGATATGTCCTTCCCGTCCACCGCTTGTCTTGTTCAGAAGCGGCTTGGGGCGACGAAAGCGGCAGCATTCGATTTGTCAGCAGCATGCTCTGGATTTGTATATGGACTTGCTAACGCAAGCAACTTTATTGCAATGGGCACATACAAGTACGCACTTGTAATCGGTGCAGAATGCTTGTCGCGCATTACGGATTACACGGATCGCAATACTTGCATCCTGTTCGGAGATGGTGCGGGTGCAGCGGTGCTTGGTCCAGTACCGGAAGGCCGAGGATTCCAATCCTTCGTGCTTGGCGCGGACGGCAATGGCGGTGAACTTCTAAAAATTGAAGCCGGTGGTTCGCGTATGCCTGCGTCGGCGGAGACGGTTGAAAACAAGCGCCATTATCTTTATATGAACGGTCGCGAAGTATTCAAGTTCGCTGTTCGCATTATGGGAAATGCGGCAGAAGAAGCGATTGAGAAGGCAGGCAAGAAGAAGGAAGATATTAGCTTGATGGTTCCACATCAGGCGAATACGCGGATTATCCATGCAGCTCTGGAGCGGCTGAACCTGTCGGAGGACAAATGCGTTATTAATTTGCCTTACTATGCGAATACGTCGGCAGCTTCCATCCCGCTTGCACTTGCAGAGGCTGCAGAGCAAGGTCGCATTCAAGAGGGAGACACGATCCTGCTCGTTGGCTTCGGAGGCGGCTTGACATGGGGAGCTTCGGTTATCGTTTGGTAGAGGGATGTCCTTCTCCGTGATTAAGGAAAACACAGTTCTGATTTATACTCATTCATGGATAAATTAAGGAGTGGACAATCTTGGGTAAAATTGCATTCATTTTTCCTGGACAAGGTGCTCAAGCGGTTGGTATGGGCAAGGACGTCTATGAGGCCGTTCCTGCTGCACAACAGGCTTTCGATACAGCTGAGCAGGTACTTGGATTCCCTCTGAAGGAGCTCGTATTCAATGGGCCGGAGGAAGACTTGAAGCAGACAGCAAACACGCAGCCAGCGCTTCTTGTTACGAGCTATGCACTGTATCGCGCGTTTGAAGCGTCTGGTGTTCGTCCAGACTTCGTCGCAGGACACAGCTTGGGTGAATATAGTGCGCTTGTTGTAGCGGGGGTTCTATCCTTCGAGGATGCAGTCGGAATTGTGCGGCAGCGCGGACAATTCATGGAGCAGGCTGTTCCGCATGGACAAGGTGCCATGGCGGCTGTATTAGGTGCAGAGCGCGAGCAGTTGGGAGCGCTCTGTGATGATATTAGCCGAACAACAGGTTCAGTAGAGATGGCGAACGTAAACTGTCCTGGCCAAATCGTTGTATCAGGTACAGCGGAGGGTGTAGCGGCGGTTGCCGAACGTGGGAAAGAGGCTGGCGCTAAACGTGTAAAACAACTGGAGGTTAGCGGGCCATTCCATTCGCTGTTAATGAAGCCAGCAGCAGAACGACTGGGCGAAGTCTTGAAGACCGTTGCCTTCCAAGATGCTTCTGTACCGGTTGTGGCCAATGTATCTGCACGTCCAGAGGAAGCGGGCGAGCTACTTCGTGAGCTGCTCGTAGAGCAAGTGTTCTCGCCAGTATTGTGGGAAGACAGTGTGCGCTATATGATCGAGCAGGGCGTTGATACATTCATTGAGCTGGGTTCAGGCTCCGTTCTTGCTGGACTGATTAAGAAGATAGACCGTTCGGTGAAGATTGTCTCGATCAATAGCCTGGCAGCCATAGAAGCGTACCTTGCAGAATAATTGCAGCATTCATGCAATCGATATTTTTATCTATCCTATGTCTGCAATTATCATTCTAGTGATACTGGGCGTAACCCGCTGCGGAATACGCCCGGGCAAGTATAAGGGAGGAACATGACCATGTCGAGCTTTGAAGGCAAAGTGGCGGTTGTTACAGGCGCTTCTCGCGGCATAGGACGAGCAATTGCGCTAAGTCTGGCTGAGGCTGGTGCAGATGTTGTTGTGAACTATGCAGGCAGCGAAGCGGCAGCTAAGGATACTGCAGCTGCGATCGAGGCAATGGGACGCAAAGCCATCACCGTTCAAGCAAATGTGGGCAAGACAGAAGAGGCGGATCTTCTTGTAAAGACAGCGTTGGATCAATTTGGCCGTATTGACATATTGGTGAATAATGCCGGAATTACAAGAGATAATTTAATTATGCGGATGAAGGAAGAAGAGTTTGATCAAGTCATTGAGACGAATTTGAAGGGTGTATTCAATTGCGTAAAGGCAGTGACTCGCCCAATGATGAAACAGCGCTCTGGCCGCATTATTAATATCTCGTCCGTCGTAGGTGTAATTGGCAATCCGGGTCAAGCCAACTATGTAGCAGCTAAAGCTGGTGTAATCGGCCTTACTAAGGCGTCTGCGCGCGAGCTTGCATCCCGTGGCATTACCGTCAACTGTGTGGCGCCAGGCTTTATTGAGACAGATATGACAGATGCACTGTCTGAAGAGATGAAGGGGCAGCTGCTTAGTCAGATCCCGCTTAATCGTCTAGGTCAGCCAGAGCATATTGCGAAGGCAGTTCGCTTCTTGGCATCTGATGATGCGGAATATATGACAGGCCAGACGATCCATGTGGATGGCGGCATGTACATGTAGGAGGCTTCTCCGTTCATGGCAGCATGAACGTTAAGCGATATAATGGGTGGGTGTGCATAAGTGTTGAGCGATCAGCAATAAAGCATCTTTTCCCTAATAAGTGGAAACGACTGTGAGAGATCAGGTCGTTTCTACCAGCAAGCCGTTTTGATATGGCAATTTACAATGTTTTTTCGTATAATACCAAAGAGGAGGTGAACCGGATGTCAGCAGAAGTGTTGGAGCGTGTAAAGCGCATCATCGTTGAACGCCTTGGCGTTGATGAGGCAGAAGTAACGCTTGAAGCATCTTTCAAGGAGGATCTTGGCGCTGATTCCCTCGATGTTGTGGAATTGGTGATGGAATTGGAAGATGAGTTTGATATGGAAATCTCTGATGAAGACGCGGAGAAAATTACTTCGGTTGGAGAAGTAGTGAATTACATACAATCTCATACCTAAGTTACTGAGTCCCGTTCTTCGTTAACGGGACTTCTCCTCATTATTGCAATATCTGAATGCGGCGCTATGCCGCATTCTCCATCATATAGAAGCTTGAACTGCAGAAGTAGAGGTGATTCTGATTGAAGCACAGGGTTGTAGTGACCGGCATGGGTGTCGTGACCGCTCTCGGCTCGGATATTGAGACATTCTGGAATAACCTGTTGGAAGGGAAGTCTGGAGTATCTCACATAGAAGCGTTTGATGTTACCGATTATCCGACGCAAATTGCCGCTTCCGTGAAGGATTTCAATCCAGAAGATTTCATGGATAAAAAAGAAACAAGGCGTATGGATCGATTTGTTCAATTCGCAGTAGCTGCAAGTAAGAACGCCTTGGAAGACGCGAAGCTGGACGTAAGAGAACAGACGAATCCAGATCGTGTTGGCGTTATCGTCGGATCCGGTATTGGTGGTCTTGGCACATGGGAAGATCAGCATACGATATTGATGGAGAAAGGCGTTAAGCGCGTTAGTCCATTCTTCATTCCGATGATGATTGCGAACATGGCATCTGGCCAAGTCTCCATCACTGTTGGAGCTCGCGGACCGAATACAGCAGCTGTATCCGCATGTGCGACGGGGACGCATTCCATTGGCGACGCATACAAGATTATTCAGCGCGGCGACGCGGATGTAATGATCTGTGGCGGAGCAGAAGCGACGATCCGTCCGATCGGTATGGCAGGCTTCTGCGCGATGCGTGCGATGTCGACTCGCAACGATGAGCCAGAGCGCGCTAGCCGCCCATTCGATGTAGACCGTGACGGTTTCGTTATGGGCGAAGGAGCAGGCGTACTTGTTCTGGAGTCGCTGGAGCATGCTCTAGCACGCGGCGCTCGTATCTATGGGGAAGTGGCTGGCTATGGGATGAGCGGTGACGCTCATCATATGACAGAGCCTGACCCGACAGGAGCAGCATTGTGCATGACTCGTGCGCTGGCGGATGGCGAATTGGCACCAGAGCAGATTGATTACATCAACGCACATGGTACCTCGACTCCAGTAGGAGATCGTTCGGAGACGAAAGCGATTAAGTCAGCGCTAGGCGACCATGCTTATAAGACAGCAGTGAGTTCAACGAAATCCATGACAGGGCATCTTCTCGGTGCAGCAGGCGGCGTAGAGGCAGTCATTTGCAGCTTGGTACTGCAGCATGGCATGATTCCACCGACGATCAACCTGGAAAATCAGGATCCGGAATGTGACCTCGATTACGTTCCGAACGTAGCTCGTAAAGCTGATGTACAAGTAGCGATGTCCAACTCATTTGGCTTCGGCGGACATAACGCTACAATTGTCTTGAAGAAATACGAAGCATAAGGAGTCAGACAGTTGAGTGTAGAATTGAAGCAGTTACAACAGAAACTGAACATTCATTTTCGGAACAGACAGCTGTTGAAACAAGCGTTCACCCATGCTTCCTATGTGAACGAACACCGCTTCGGCCAGCACCAAGACAACGAACGCCTTGAATTTTTGGGCGATGCTGTGTTGGAGCTGACGGTGTCAGAATTTTTGTATCACCGATGTCCGACACGGCCCGAAGGGGAGTTGACCAAGATGCGTGCTTCCATCGTCTGTGAGCCATCTCTTGTCAAATTTGCTAACCAGCTTGGTTTCGGCAAGTATGTTCTGTTAGGCAAGGGAGAGGAGCTGACGGGAGGACGTACGCGTCCCGCATTGTTGGCGGATGTTTTTGAATCGTTCATCGGCGCGCTCTATTTGGATCAAGGCTTAGAGGTGGTGCGGGATTTTCTGCGTGAGCATATCTTCCCGCAAATCACGCTTGACGGCAAGCTGCAGACGAATGATTACAAGACACAGCTGCAGGAATTGACGCAGCATCACAATTTGGGTTCGCTCGAATATCGAATTATCGAAGAGCGCGGCCCAGCACATGAACGTGAATTCGTATCTGAAGTATGTATGGGTGACGAATGTTTAGGTCGCGGAGTTGGCCGCTCGAAGAAAGAAGCGGAACAACAAGCCGCGGCACAGGCGCTCGAGCAATTAGTCATTCCGAAATCATAACGTACTGTAAGGCCGGCGCGTGCGTCGGCCAGTTTCGCAGAAAGAGCAAAGAACAGCGCGCGAAGCGAGCGGAATTGGAGCTGCTTACAGGCTGGTTTTTGCTCTTTCTTTGTCCGAAGCTACGTTACCGCGCGGAAATTTGACAGCATGTCCATGCGACGATTCGGATTCGCGATATGGTACAATAATCGTTGAGGTGATCGTAGAACGATGTTCTTAAAAAGGTTAGAACTGGCGGGCTTTAAATCGTTCGCGGATCGGACGGAATTAGAGTTCGTCCAGGGAATCACCGGCGTTGTCGGCCCAAACGGCAGCGGAAAGAGTAATATCTCTGACGCAATCCGTTGGGTGCTCGGGGAACAGAGCGCCAAGTCACTTCGCGGCGGCAAGATGGAAGACATTATCTTTGCAGGCAGTGATGCGCGCAAAGCAGTGAACTATGGAGAAGTGTCCTTAACGCTCGATAACAGCGATGAGACACTTCCGCTTGATTTCAATGAAGTGACGGTGACACGTCGTGTGCATCGAAGCGGCGACAGTGAATATTTTATTAATAAGCAAGCTTGTCGATTGAAGGATATCACCGAACTGTTCATGGACACAGGAATCGGGAAAGAAGCATATTCCATTATCGGACAAGGCCGAATTGAAGAAATCCTCAGTACTCGTTCAGAAGATCGTCGTGGGATATTCGAAGAGGCGTCTGGGATTGTGAAATACAAGTCTCGGAAGCGAGACGCGAAGAAGAAGCTGGATGAGACCGAGCAGAACTTGCTCCGCATTCACGATCTTGTGGTGGAATTAGAGGATCAGATCGGGCCGCTTAAGGAGCAGTCTGAGAAGGCTAGACACTATAAGCAGCTTCGTGAATGGTTGAAGAACAAAGAAATTGCAGTTTACGTTCATCAAATAGAGGAGCTTCACATCACTTGGCAACAGGCAAACGAGAAGCTAGGACAGTTGAAGGAACGTGAATTGTCCTTGTCAACGGTAGTAAGCGAGCATGATGCCAAGCTGGAAGTGCACCGCATTGAGCTTCGCAAGCTGGAAGAGGAGCTGGAGAAGCTCCAGGCAACGCTTCTTCATTACAGTGAGGAGTATGAGAAGTGTGAAGGACAAGGCGAGGTTCTGAGGGAGCGCAAGCGGAATCTGACGTCCAATGAGCAGCAGATG
The DNA here is from genome assembly GCF_001894745.1 of Paenibacillus sp. NAIST15-1. Classification (GTDB taxonomy): domain Bacteria; phylum Bacillota; class Bacilli; order Paenibacillales; family Paenibacillaceae; genus Paenibacillus_B; species Paenibacillus_B suaedae. The sequence continues at coordinate 430,476 of NZ_BBYF01000003.1, read as the reverse complement.
AAGACAACGCTGACGACGACTTCGGAACGAATGCGTGCGAAGCAGTTGGAAGTGCAATCTGTTCGCGAGAAGCTGTTGGCCTTGCAGACTGAACTGGCTGAAATTCGCGGACTTATCGTTGCCGAAGAGACACGGCTTGCTGGCGTAGCTGGCGGGACAAGCTCAGACGCGGAAGAGAGCTTGAAGGGTCAGCTGCTCGAAGTAATGAATCAAATGGCGCAGCAGCGCAATGATATTCGCTACTATGACCAGCAGAAGGAATCCCTGCAAAAGCGTCTCGATAAAATGAATACAGCACGCAACAAGCGCGAGCAGGAGCAGAAGGATCTTCAGAAGAAGGTCGAAGATGCCAAGCGCCGCAGTGAAACGCTAACAGGAGATTTGGCGTACATTCGTAATCGTTATCTTACAGAGAGTGAGCAGTTGAAGCAGGATGAGTTGCTTCTCTCCGAGACGGAGCAGGCTGTGCGCAAATGGCAGCAAAAAGCCGATGCAATGGTGTCTCGTCGTGATACGATGCAGGAGCTGCAAAATGACTTTGACGGCTTCATGCTCGGCGTACGGGAAGTGCTTAAGGCTGCACGTCGACCGAATGGATTGCAGGGCGTACATGGTGCGGTTGCGGAATTGATCCGTGTGCCAGAGCAATTGGAGACGGCGATTGAGACTGCACTTGGCGCAGCCTTACAGCATATCGTTATGGAGAATGAGTCGGTATCGCGGAATGCCATCATGTTCCTGAAGCAGCGTCAATTAGGACGTGCGACATTCTTGCCGCTGGATGTTATTCGACCACGCTCCTTACATGAGACAGACCGTCGAATTGTGAATGGTACGGAAGGCTTTGTAGGTGTAGCGGCGGATTTGGTAAAGTCGGACGACATGTATGCAAGTATTGTCGGCAGCTTGCTCGGCAATGTGGTCATTGCGAAATCGCTGGAAGATGCGAACCGAATTGCGGCGAAGCTGCAGTACCGTTATCGTGTGGTGACGCTTGAAGGCGATGTTGTCAATGCCGGCGGCTCAATGACAGGCGGAAGCTTGAATAAGAAGAGCGCGAACCTGCTCGGACGCCAGCGTCAATTGGAACAGCTGGAAGCAGATATTAAGGAAGCTGATAAGCAGCTTGCCAAGCTGACGGAGACGTATACGGAGCTGAAGCAGCGCACAACGACAGGACTGAAGCGGCTCGATGACCTTCGCGAGCAAGGCGAAACGAAGCGCATCAATGAACAGCAGCTGACGAGCGAGATTGCGCAGCTGGAGAAGGAAGAACGCCAGTTGGCAGAAGCGCTCGAGGTGGAGCAGCAGGAGCTTACACACGCTGTGGAGGAGATGTCCACGCTAGACGCTGGGCGGCGTACCGCGGAGGCTCGGCTCGACGAGTTGAAGATTGATGAGGATCGTCTGCATGTCTCGATTGAGACAGCGGAATCTGCACGCAAGGCGAACGAGTCAGAGAAGGAAGTGCTGCAATCACAGCTTACGGACTTGAAGGTTCGCCAAGGGAAGCTCGATCAGGAATCTTTCTCGCTGCAGGAGCAGCTGACACGCTCTGAGCAGGAAGCCAAGGCGTACGAACAAGAGTATACGCAGTTGACGCAAGGGTTGATTCAGGTACAGATTGATCTGGAGACCGCTGAGCGTGAGACGATGAAGCAGACTGAAGACTTGAACCATTTCCATGTGAAGAAACAAGAAACGGGCAAGCAGATTGAGTTCAAACGTGCGGATCGTGCGCAATGTGTGGCAAGACTGGAGCTTGCAGAAAGCGATACGAAGGAGCAGCGTACGGAGCTGAAGCAAGTGGAGGAGTCGATGCGTCAGACGGAGATTCAAGCGAATCGCCTTGATGTTGAACTGGATAACTTGCTGCGCAAACTCAGTGAAGAGTACGAGATTAGCTTTGAACTGGCGAAGCATCGATACGTAGTACCTGAGAACATTGAGGAAGCGAAGCTGGAAGTGCGCGATCTGAAGAAACAGATTGCAGCACTTGGCGAAGTAAACCTTGGTGCGATCGATGAGTTTGAACGTGTGAATGAGCGCTATCAGTTCCTAAGTGAACAGAAGAATGATCTAATTGAAGCGAAGACGACGCTATATCAAGTTATCCGTGAGATGGATGACGAGATGTCGAAGCGTTTCAAAGCCACATTCGATGCGATCCGCAAGCAGTTCGTTGTCGTGTTCTCCAAGCTGTTCGGCGGTGGACGGGCTGATCTCGTTCTGATTGATCCGGAACATATACTGGAAACGGGGATTGACATTGTGGCGCAGCCACCAGGCAAGAAGCTGCAAAATTTACAGCTGCTGTCCGGCGGTGAGCGTGCCTTGACAGCAATGGCGCTGCTATTTGCGATATTGCATGTGAAGCCAGTGCCGTTCTGCGTGCTTGATGAGGTTGAAGCGGCACTCGATGAAGCGAATGTTACGCGCTTCGCCCAATATTTGCGTGAATTCTCCGAGCAGACTCAGTTTATCGTCGTCACACATCGCAAAGGGACGATGGAAGAAGCTGATGTACTGTACGGTGTCACGATGGAAGAGGGCGGCGTATCGAAGCTCGTATCCGTAAAGTTGGAAGATGACGAAGCAATCATTGCATAAGGGGCGGGGAAGGACATGAGTTTTTTTAAGAAGCTGAAGGAAAGCATCGCGGCAAAGACCGAGTCCGTAACGAATATTTTCAAGGAAGGCTTGGAGAAAACTCGCAAAGGGCTCGTGGAGAAAGTAACAGAACTTATTACGCGGCGCAAAAAGATTGATGAAGCTTTCTATGAAGAACTTGAAGAAATCTTAATCGGTGCCGATGTTGGCGTGACAACGGTTATGAACTTGATTGACGAGCTTCGCGATGAGGTGAAGAAGCGTAAAATCGAGGAAGCAGCTGAGCTGCAGCCTGTATTGTCCGAGAAGCTTGTTGGGCTTCTGCGCGGCGATGATACAAGCAAGCTGAATATGAATCCGAATGGCATGACGGTTATTTTGTTCGTCGGTGTCAACGGTGTCGGCAAGACAACTACGATCGGGAAGTTGGCACATCGGTTCAAGCAGGAAGGCAAATCGGTTCTGCTTGCGGCTGGAGACACATTCCGTGCTGGTGCAATTGAACAGTTGGAAGTATGGGGACAGCGTGCAGGAGTCGATGTCATTAAACAGCAGGCAGGCTCTGATCCTGCTGCGGTCATGTTCGATGCAGTGCAGGCTGCGAAGCAGCGCAATGTTGATGTGCTGCTCTGCGATACGGCGGGCCGGTTGCAGAACAAGTCGAACCTGATGGAAGAGCTGAACAAGATCTTCCGTGTCATTCAGCGTGAAGTACCTGACGCTCCACATGAGGTGTTGATGGTGCTTGATGCAACCACAGGGCAGAATGCTCTCAATCAAGCGAAGCTGTTCGGCGAGAAGAGTGGGGTTACCGGTTTGGTGCTCACGAAGCTTGACGGTACAGCGAAGGGCGGTATCGTCATAGCAATCCGTCAAGAATTGAACTTGCCTGTGAAGCTGGTCGGACTCGGCGAGAAGATGGGGGATTTGCAGGAATTCGATTCCGAGCAGTTCGTCCATGCCTTGTTCGCAGGATTGATTGCAGAAGCAGAGCAAGCAGAAGATGAGCAAGCGGATGATCAGCAAGCTTAAATCGAATCTGAATACGGATTGAAGGCGTCCCACTTAGGGACGCCTTTTTTTGTAAGATGATGCTGCTTGAGAAGAAGGAATGGTTTCTCTTACCTCTTGGTTTCATAGGTCTTTTGAATATGAACTTGAGTATAACGATATCAAATTTGTAGAGTGCTGCGCTGCGAAAGCGGCTGATTGGACAGTTCAGGCAGAGCCTGAGCGTTTGATAATTGCCTGCATTCCCGAAAAGCAAAATGCGTACAGCCCTGGCATTGAACGTTAACAATACGAGTCAGTGCATAATCTATGGCAATTCCAGTACGCTGGAAGAAATGCTCAGTCCCGATCATCGTTGCCAGACCCGTTTTGTTCATGATCCCTTCAGGTTGGGGAGCAATGCCGGTTATCAGCACGATGCCTCCATGCTGGCGGATGCGACTGACGAATGTAGATAGATGCGCAGCGGCTGTTGTATCCATATACGGCACGCGCCCCATTCGCAAGATTAGTACACGAGGAGTTTCCTCGAATTGTGAGGACAGTGATTGCTCCAGCATATGAGCAGCACCAAAAAACAGCGTTCCTTCGATGCTTACGATACTAATTTGCGGGCACTTTCGTCCATCATTTACGACTCTCGCAGATACTTTGGCTTTTTGATCCTGCGGATCAGGAAGAACTTTATTCACTTTCACTTCTTCACTCATTCGTTTGATGAACAAAATAATGGACACCGCGAGCCCTGCTTGAACGGCGACTGTCAGGTTCGTGAACACAGTGAGCAAAAAGGTAATACATAAAATAAGTGAATCTGCCGTTTTGGTACGTGCAATCTTCGCAAATGTTTTACGCTCGCTCATGTTCCAGGCAACCATCATCAATATGGGTGCCATTGCAGCGAGTGGGATTGCCGAAGCATAAGGAGCAAGAAATAGCAGCACGAGCAGTACGACGATGGCATGCACCATCCCGGAAATCGGAGAAGCAGCTCCGCTGCGTATATTGGTAGCCGTACGAGCAATTGCACCGGTTGCAGGAATTCCCCCGAATAATGGTGCGATCATATTCGCAATGCCTTGCCCGATCAGTTCGCGATTGCTGTTGTGTCTTTCACCTGTCATGCTGTCGGCAACAAGCGCGGATAACAGAGATTCCACTCCGCCGAGCAGTGCAATGACGAATGCTGGCTGAAGCAGCAGAATGATACGATCCCAGCTTAGCGCTGGCCAGTGGAAAGCTGGAATGCCGCTAGGTATCGTACCGAACGTCGTTCCAATCGTAGCAACCTGATCAGGATACAACCAGGCTGCTGCCAAACTGGCTAAGAGTAGACCGACTAGAGAAGCCGGGATCTTCGGCATATACTTCGGCACGAGAAGGAGGGCAGCAAGACAAATACAGGATGTCAGAACACTGTAGATGTTGAACGCTGGGATATGATTGATCAGCTCGCGCATGTTGGCGATGAAGCTGTCCTGCTTCTCTAGATGAAGCCCTAAAAAATCGGCAATTTGACCTGTAAAAATAATGACGGCAATCCCTGAGGTAAAACCGATGGTTACAGGCCGCGGGATGAAACGTATCACGGCTCCTAAGCGCAGCAATCCCATCAATACAAGCATAATACCTGCAAGAAAGCCAGCGATTAGCAGGTTCTCAAATCCATATTGCATGACAATGGCGAACAAAATCGGAATAAATGCGCCGGTAGGGCCTCCGATTTGAAACTTGGATCCACCAAGCAACGAGATAAAAAATCCGGCGATAATCGTCGTATATAAGCCATATTCAGGCTTGACGCCGGAGGCTATGGCAAATGCCATGCCTAATGGGATGGCAACCACACCGACAATTAAGCCTGCAATCATATCTTTCTTGAATGATTGGAAGCTGTAGTTGGCATAGCGTCCGCACCACAACGGTTTCATGTATAATACCCACCATTTCTAAATATTTGATTATTTGAATATTTAAAATGATAAAGGTGTTTCGCATACCTGTCAAAGCGTATAGGAAGGGGTGTGGCATGCTTTTATACAAAAAAGAGAGGAAACAGGAGTCACGGACTCATATTCCTCTCTTTTTTAGGATGATTCTTGGTTTTTCATGTTTTTCAACATGGATATGGAATTGACTAAGTGATTGTTAAATATTTGCTTCGCGACTTCAAGTAAATCCTTGATCATTGGGTCACGCAAGGAATAAATGACAGAGGTTCCATCCTTAACGCCGTACACCACGTTTTTATTGCGCAGAACAGCCAACTGCTGCGATACAGAAGATCCCTCCGTGCCAAGTATGGCTTGTATCTCGTTAACCGTTTTATCCCCTTCACATAAGATCTCAAGTATCTTAATTCGAAGAGGATGCGCTAAAGCTTTGAAAAACTCCGCCTTAAAATGTTGAATATCCGGATACATGATGGCTTTCTCCCTTATTCACAATAAAAGATTCAAAATAGGTTAGTGTTAGTTTACCACAAAACGAACGTTCGCGAAAAAGGGATTGCAAAATCAAGTTCGAATGAAGATGAATTGAAGATAGAAATATAAGCAGGATTTATCCTACCATAAAATACTATAACTTATATTTTCAGATTATATTGACAGTTAGATCAAATCTCAATATGATGTACAGGTGATAATGATTCTCAGTAATAATGAGAAGTGTATTCAGCTTCATGTTGTACACCAGGGGGTAGTAACTTTGAAAAAGAAATATCAAGCGATACTGGCGATAGTATTCACCGTACTTCTTGTCGTGGGATGTGGATCTCAAGCAAGTGAGCGCAGTCAAGCCGGCGGAAGTCAATCAGCCGCTAAGGAAACAGGAGCCGCGCGAGAAATTAAGCATGAGCTCGGGACAACAGAAGTGAAAGGATCGCCGAAGCGGGTCGTTGTGCTCGAATATTCCTTTGTTGATGCACTTGCATCACTTAATTTGAAGCCCGTCGGCATTGCCGATGACGGAAATAAAGATCGAATTTTGAAGACGTTGGCGGATCAGATTGGAGATTATACGTCAGTTGGAACTCGCAAGCAGCCAAGCCTGGAGGTAATAAGCTCCCTGCAGCCGGATTTGATTATCGCGGATTGGAAACGTCATAAAGCGATTTATGAAGACTTGAAGCAAATTGCTCCTACAATCGTGCTGAAGAGTCTAGAAGCAAGCTATGAAGACAATTTGGCTTCATTCCAGACGATAGCGGATGCCCTGAACATGAGTGAGGAAGGGAAAAAGCGGTTGGAGCAGCATAAGGATAAAATCAATGCTTTGAAGGCTCAAGTGCCACCATCAGACGAGAAACAAACCGTCATGTCGGCTGCCCTGCGCAAAGAAAGCTTCAAGGCGCATACATCATCCTCTTATGATGGCGCTGTATTGGAAAAGGTCAGTCTGATGAATGCGATACAGGATCCGAAGGAACCCTATGCGGAGCTAACATTGGAGCAATTGCTGAATATCAATCCCGATATTTTGTTCTTGATGAAGACAGACGGAGAGCAGACGATCGTGGACGAGTGGTCTACAAATCCATTGTGGCAGGAACTGAAGGCCGTGAAGAACAAAAAGGTCATTGAAGTGGATCGCAATTTATGGACACGCTGGCGCGGCATTGTTGCCGGGGAATTAATGATGGAAGAAGCAATTTCGAAACTGTACGGCAGCGGGCAAGCGGCGAAATAATTTGTTCGACAGGAAGCGAGCGAGGTAGGCGTTACTTGTTAACGCCTACTTTTTGTCTGCCTAGGAACGAGAAAGAAGGAGGCATTGTAACGCATGACGGGATTACATCGCGGCGGAAGGCGCAAGGCGTTCGGCCTGTCACTGCTGCTTGGCTTCGCATTATTATCGGCAGGGGTCATGATCAATGTGTCACTGGGCTCCTCCTCGATTTCATTTCCTACTTTGTTGAAAGCTTTGTTCTTCGTGGACAGAACGAAGGAGATGCTTATCGTGCAGGAGATTCGATTGCCCCGTGTGCTGATCGCAATTTTAATCGGTGCCAGTTTGGCAGTCGCAGGTACGATCATGCAGGCGATGACACGCAACCCGCTTGCTAATCCGCAGGTGTTCGGCGTCAATGCGGGCGCTTCGCTCATAGTGGTAACGTCAACGGTATTCCAGCCGGAGCTGACGCAGCAGCAGCTTGTTTATTCCGCCTTTGCGGGAGCGGCTCTGGGCGGCTTTATCGTGTATTTCATCAGCGCTGGTGGGGATTTGAAGCCGGCCCGACTCGCCATTGCCGGAATGACCGTCCATTTTTTCCTTTCGTCCATAACACAAGGATTGATCTTGTTCCATGAGAACACGACAGACAGTATTCTCTATTGGCTGGTCGGCGCGATAGGTAATCGGAATTGGCATCATGTCGGTGTGCTTCTTCCATGGGCAAGCATTGGCTTGTTGGGCGCTTTGGCTCTGTCGAAGCCGTTAACGATGCTGAGCATGGGGGATGATGTGGCAAGGGGGCTCGGGGCAAGAATCGAGGCAACGCGATTCGCCGGCGGTCTGCTCGTCATTATTTTGGCGGGAGGATCGGTGTCTGTTGCCGGCCCGATTGGCTTCGTAGGTTTGCTGGTACCGCATATCGTCCGGCTGATGGTTGGTGTGGATCTGCGTTATGTGCTGCCTTGCTCAGCCCTGTATGGATCGATTCTGCTGGTGTACGCGGATATTGTTTCGCGCTATATTTCGTATCCGTATGAGGCGCCAATTGGGATTGTTACTGCCATGCTGGGAACACCATTCTTCCTGTACTTGGCATATGCAGGAGGCAAGCACAATGAATAGAACTGTAAATATGGCTCGCCGCCATCGGCTCGTCGTGCTCGCATTAGTTGCGCTGCTTCTCATCGTGGGTCTGATCAGTCTTGGAGTGGGGGCGGTCTATATAACGCCGAACCAAGTGATCGAGACAATGTTGGGGCATAGCAAGGAACATGCGTTCATCCTTGGCAAATACCGTTCGCCCAGAATCGTCTTGTCCGTTCTTGTGGGTGCCGGACTTGCTATATCAGGAGCTGTCCTGCAGGGCGTACTGCGGAATCCGCTGGCCTCTCCGGATGTGATCGGAATTACGAAGGGGGCAGGCCTGGCTGCTTGTGCAACCATTATTTTATTTCCCGGGTCATCGGCAGTCGCACTACCTTTATCCGCGTTTGCAGGAGCGGCTTTGGTAGCCCTGCTTCTATTTGCATTCGTATACAGGCGCGGAGCTCGTCCCACGACGCTGGCACTGACGGGTATAGCGCTTGGAGCGATGTGTGATGCAGGCATCCAGTACTTCATGTTCAAATATCCGGTCAGCGTCAATGCAGCACTTATTTGGCTTACCGGAAGCATATGGGGCAGAGGCTGGGACGAGGTGATGGGTGTGCTGCCGTGGATGCTGACACTCATCCCGCTTGCGCTGCTGCTGTCTTCAAGGCTGGATGTACTGAGCCTGGGCGATGATGTAGCGACAGGCCTGGGAGAATGGGTGAATCGTCTTCGTCTTGCGCTGGTGGCTGTTTCGGTCGCCTTGGCAGGAGCATCGGTGGCGGTTGTCGGCGCGATTGGCTTCGTGGGCTTGATCGCTCCGCATATGGCGCGCCGGCTTGTTGGCGCCAAACATGGCATTCTCTTGCCCGTATCAGGCTTGTTAGGCGCTATTTTGGTGTTGACGGCCGACACGATTGGACGCGCTATCGTTCCGCCAATCGAATTCCCGGCGGGGTTAGTGACTGCCGTAATCGGTGCTCCGTATTTCCTTTACTTATTGCGCAGAGAACGCAAGATTCGTTCCTAGCTCGCGCCCAACTCTCATAGGTGAATGTTGAATCTAATGATATAATAATAAGCATATCGTTCCAGTATAGGATGGTGAGCCTGTGGATTACGCGAGATTAAGTAAAGAGGTTTCTTACGCGCTTCGTCATGCGCCATGGGAGTATGAGTTGGAGATGGATGAAGAGGGCTGGGTGGGGGTTGAACAACTTTCCCATGCACTTCATTTCAGCCATCCAGAGCGAAGTTTGCTAGAGACAGACTTTGTAAGAATGATTGAGCTGTCAGACAAGAAAAGGTTTGAGGTGCTGGATGGAAGGATTCGAGCATTGTATGGCCATTCGATACCGCATAAAATAAAGAAAAGCGCAGCTCATCCACCAGACCTGCTGTATCACGGAACGTCTCGGCGTATCGTAGACCAAATACGCAGAGAAGGACTGCGCCCCATGGCGAGACAGTATGTTCACCTGTCTGCGGATCAAGAGACGGCCATGGTTGTAGGAAGACGAAAGGACAGCAGCCCTGTAATACTTGTCATTGATGCGGCGAGAGCCGCGCATGAAGGAACTTTGTTCTATCACGGCAATCATACGATCTGGCTAGCTGATTTCATTGCACCGCAATATATAAGTGAATAAATGTGGACGACTGTGGACGACGCAAAGACGGGGAGCTTGAAGTGGCTCTCCGTCTTCTTCATTATTGACAGCATCTTTTTTGCGAGTTAGGTGGAGTAAGGAGTATTGTCCTCCGAGATTGAAGCTCCTTGCTTGCGCCGTAATAAAAATCCTGTAACGGAAGACAACAGATACATCGTGCCGCCAACGATATATACAGCCTGTGCTCCCCAAATATCGGAGATTGTTCCAGCGAACAGTACAGAAACTCCGAACAATATGTATGAGATGGTGCTTTGAGCGGCAAAAACATGCGGCTGCTCATCAAGTGGGGTGATGTGCTGCACATAGGTACGCTGGGCAATATCTCGCAGCTGGTAAAATGGACCCATCAGAACTACGATAGCTAAAGCGACGAATGCTTGGGTATTCCATGCATACCCGTATACAAGCAAGCTAACTCCAAATGATCCGATCAGAATCGTGCCGACTAGATGTTTATGAATTCGTGCAGACAGTTTGAGTGTAAGGAGTCCGCCGATAATTGTTCCCGCATAATAGGCAGCATTAATATATCCCCACCAGGCTTCATCCTTATGAAGCACCTCTTGCGCGAAGACGAGTGTCACACCGCCAATCCATATTCCGCCTGCCACTCCTTCTAGAATGTCCATCCATGTAATGACGCGAAGCTTCGGATGTGTGAATAGGTAGGCCCAGCCGGCCATAATGGAATGAGATTTCTTATCTGTGCCTATACTTGATTCTTGATTATGCGACAATCGCAAGATACAGAGACAACCAAGAAAGAGAAGGCCTGCAGACAATTGAAGAACAAGGGAATGTCCAAGCTTAGCGACAAGAATTCCCCCCATAGTCCATCCAAGCAGAGACAGCATTTGCATGCTGGTTGATACAAGGCTATTGGCATGAACTCTCTTATCCTCTTCAACTAAGCGTGGATATAAAGCGTTTGCCGCTGCAGAAGCGCAGCCTTCCACGTATCCGATGCAGACTATGGCACAGAAAGAATAGGCGAGAAATAGTGTTGTCGATAACATTGATGCAAGTGGCGAGATAGAGAAGGCGACAACGGCTGATAAAGCGAATTGCAAAAGCAAAAACAATCGCGTAACATGAGCGATACTCATGCGGCGGTACCAGATTGGCAGCATGAAGCTGCTCGCCAGAATCGCCATTGAACGGACAAAGGACACGGCTCCGGCAAAGGCAGCCGAATCCGTCATTTGGTAGACTGCTGCAATCAATGTCATCATATACAGAGAGCCTGCAAGATTAGCGAAGGATCTGCTGGATAGAAGCGAGTAGAAAGAGCGATTCAATGCGTCTCACATCCTATGCAATTTCATAATTTTAACATTATAGCACGGATGAACTTTCTTTTTAATAACTATTTTAAAAAAATAATAATAATAGACTAGAAAAATTGAAGCTATCATCATTCCGTTTTGTTTCTCTTATAATGGAAGGTCGCTTTCAATAACACATTAACGTCCTTCGATGCTTTCAGAATGCCAAACACTTCCACCTTGCTAAACGCTCCCTGTTAAACTCCAATACGCCCATCACTGAATATGTAATGTGCTCTTCATCTCTTTCCTATCACTAGCATGGCTGTCTAGCTGATTGCGTATGGCAATACGATTGTCCGGCCCTTTTGCCTTCAATTCAGTCGTGCTTCGATTTTGGATAAATGCTCGAGCATGCGGTGAGACGCGAGTTTGTCATCCTGCGCTTCAATTGCCTCGTAGATTCGCCGATGCTCTTCCAGAAGCTGAGTGGTGGAGGAACGTTCTCCGAACAACCACATCCGTCTAGTCTCGCCCATATGCTCAGCACATTTCTGATGGAACATTTGCAGCATTGGAATAAGAACTTCATTGTGACTGGCCTCGGCCAGTAGAACATGGAACTTGAAGTCATCATGCTGACTAGCTTCTTCATCCTCCAGATGCTGCTCCATACGATGCAGGCACGCAGCCATAGCTTGCAAATCAGCGGATGTACGTCTTTTGGCTGCGAGTCCGGCTGATCCAACCTCTATCATCTTACGAACCTCGATCAGCGACTTCACAGACTCCACATCGGTAAGCCATCCTTGCAGCTGCTCAGATGGTGTTTGCTCATACTTACGTACAAAGGTTCCGCCGCCGTGACGGATATCAAGCCAACCCATTGCCTTGAGTGCGCTGAGGGCTTCACGTATGGTAGAACGACCTACTGCATATTGTTGAGCAAGTGCTTCGACAGAAGGCAGCTTGTCGCCGGGCGCATATATTCCTCCACGCAGCTGCTCTAGTAAATGTTCTTGAATGAGCTCCGAGCCTTTTTTTAATCGAAATTCGGTCATGTTGTTGTGAACCTCTCTTCTTGAAATATTAAATCAAAAATAATAAATATCATAAAATTATTTTTCGAAATCGAGTGACATTTGTCTCAATCATACGTTATAATATGCCAAAAGTCATCAGATGACCTGAACAATTCAGCAGAAGTGGAGGACAATGTTGAATCGTTCACTTCAGATGTTGACTTGGAACCAAGACATCAAGGAGGAGTTCATTCATGATAACGATTGAAGCGCGCGAGCGACTGCTCAAGCTGCTTGGGCCAGAGCGGTATCGCGATGATAAGGAAAGCTTGGTCACGCATTCTTATGATGCTACACCAATGATGCAGTCTCTGCCTGATGCTGTTGTATATCCGGAATCGACAGCAGACGTGCAGGAGATCTTGCGCACGGCGAACGAATACCGTATTCCCATTGTTCCTAGGGGCGCTGCAAGCAACTTGTGCGGCGGAACTGTCCCTGTAGCAGGGGGAATCGTCGTAGCCATGACTCGTATGAATAAGCTCATTGAAATGGACACCGAGAACCTTACGGCAACCTTCCAGCCTGGCTTGAACACGAAGACGTTCCATCGGGAAGTGGAGAAGCGTGGACTGTTCTATCCGCCTGATCCAAGCAGCATGTCCATCTCAACCTTGGGCGGCAATATCATGGAAGGGGCTGGCGGTCTGCGCGGTTTGAAATACGGAACGACGAAGGATTATGTGATAGCACTTGAGGCGGTACTGCCGAATGGCGAAGTGATCCGCACGGGAGGCAAGTTGTACAAGGATGTAGCAGGCTACGATTTAACGAAGCTGTTAGTAGGCTCCGAAGGAACGCTTGCGTTGATTACAGAGGCAACGGTTAAGCTGCTGCCCGCACCAGGTATCCGCAAGACAATGCTCGTATCCTATAAAGATATTTATGCTGCTGCCCGCAGCGTGTCACGTATTGTAGGCGCAGGCATCATCCCAGCAACACTTGAATTCATGGATCAGCCGACGATTCGCGTAGTTGAGGAGTATAATCATATCGGGCTCCCAACAGACATGCAGGCAGTTCTGCTTATTGAACAGGACGGTCAAGATGAGAACGTTGTCATGCGAGATATGGAAGCGATTGCAAAGATATGCAGTGAGGAAAGCGCAGATCGCGTTCAGACTGCGAAGGATGAAATCGAGGCTGAACAGCTGATGAAGGCACGCCGCAGCGCATTGTCCACATTGGCGCGTATTCGCCCAACGACAATTTTGGAGGATGCGACAGTACCGCGCTCGAAGATTGCGGAAATGGTACTGGCCATCAATCGTATTGCAGAGCAATATGGGGTGAATATTTGTACCTTTGGTCATGCGGGAGACGGCAATCTTCATCCAACCTGCCCGACAGATGCACGGAATGAGGATGAGATCCACCGTGTTGAGCAAGCGTTCGCGGACATTTTCGAGGAAGCGATTCGCTTGGGCGGCACGATTACCGGTGAGCACGGAGTTGGAACGGTAAAGGCTCCATATCTTGAATGGAAGGTTGGACCTACAGGCATCGATGTGATGAAAGGCATTAAGCAAGTGTTCGATCCGAATGGAATTATGAATCCAGGCAAGATATTTGCTAAGACTGCTCGCAAAAGGCTGGTGGTTTCCCGATGAGTCAACAACAACAACTAGAGAAGACAAACAATCCGCTGCAGAAAGAACTCGTGAAGACGCTCGATTATGAGCAGTTGATGAACTGTATGCGCTGTGGATTTTGTCAGCCGACTTGCCCGACTTATCAAGAGACTGGATTGGAAGCCGCTTCCCCTCGTGGACGAATTGCACTCATGAAGGCAGTAGCAGATGGCATTATGGAACCGGATGAATCTTTCCAGAAACAGATGAACTTGTGCTTGGGCTGTAGAGCCTGCGAGCCTGTATGTCCGTCGGATGTGAAATACGGTCAACTGCTTGAGCAGACGAAAGAAGCCATGCATGCGCACAATAAGCCGCCGGTTGCAATGAAGGGATTGAATCGCATCGCGCGACCTGTATTTATGAAGCACAATCGTCTGTTGCGGATGAGTAAGCTTCTGCAAACGTATCAGCGTTCGGGATTGCAGGGTTTTGCACGGAAGAAGAACTTGCTGCGCTGGCTTCCTCCACAAATGCAAATGATGGAGCGCATCCTGCCTGAAGCGGACAGCCAAGGTGTAGTGAAGCGGGCTGGTGGCCGTTACTTCCTGGCCAAAGGTGAAAAGCTCGGCACAGTAGGGTTATTCCGTGGGTGTATTATGGACGTCTTGTTCACTGAAACGAATGTGAATACAATCCGATTGCTAACCGAATCCGGCTATGATGTCATCATTCCGGAATCCCAAGGCTGCTGTGGAGCTTTGTTCGCTCATGGCGGAAGTGATACGGCTACAGCTAGGGATTTGGCGAAGCAAAATATTGAGGCGTTCCGTGATGCGGGTGTTGATTATATTGCCTCAAATGCAGGCGGATGTGGAGCGTTGCTTGTAGAGTATGATCATTTACTGAAGGACGAGTCGGAGTGGGTAGAGCCTGCTAAGAAATTTGCCAAGCAAGTGAAAGATATCAGTGATTTGCTTATGCGTTCTCAGCGTTGGAGCAATCTTCCGGTAATGCCGCAAGGTAACTGTGAGACTGCTGAATCGTCTGAGACGGTAACCTATCAGGATTCTTGCCATTTACGGAACGTCATGCGGGCTTCGAGTGGGCCAAGACAGCTTATTCGCCGCATTCCTGGCATCCGATACCATGAGCTGGAAGGCGCGGATGTATGCTGTGGATCCGCTGGTATTTACAACATTGTACAGCCAGACATGGCTAACTCGATTGTTGATCGGAAGATGGATGCTGTTCGCGAGACCCAGGCTTCGATTATCCTGACTAGCAACCCGGGCTGCTTAATGCAAATGAAGGTAGGCGTAGAACGGGATGGCGTAGCTGAGCAAGTGAAGGTCATGCACGTCGTAGACTATTTTGCGGAAAAGATGTTGAAGTAATATTTCAGATTATCTATAATAATCTTGTAATTATATTTTAAAAACATGCTAACAGACATCTATGTAGTCAATTGGCGGGGACGATTGACTTCATCGTAGGAGGGGTTAAATGTGAACGTCATTCCACTTAATGAAGCATGGGCGGAGCCGATGTGCGAGTTGTGGAACCGTGAACTGGGCGACCTGTTCCCAATGAGACAACAGCTGTTCGTGCAAAATAGTTTTAAAGATGTAAACGTTTACTTGCCTGGCTCCTGGATCGCTCAAGATTCAGATGGCAGCCTTCTAGGATTTATCATCGCGAAGAAATGGCAGGAAACAGAGCGCGAGATGAAGCTAGGAGAAGGAGGAGGCTGGATTCAGGCACTTGTTGTTCGTTCCGAAGCAAGAGGGAAGGGGATAGGCTCTGAATTGCTCGGGCGGGCTGAAGCAGCATTGCATGAAGCTGGTGCATCTCAAGTATTCATCGGACGTGATCCGTGGCATTATGTTCCAGGCCTCCCGAAAGCGTTGTCAATGCACCGTCAATGGCTAGAGAAGAGAGGATTCAAGCAGCTCTATGAGGTTAGCGACATGCTGTCCTCAGATGAGACCGATCTGATAGTGACTCCAGAATTTGCAGATGGAGCGATCGTGAAGCTGCTCACGCCTGAGGACAAGGAAGAAATGTTGACATTTTTCCGTCGCTGCTTCCCAGGCAGATGGCTGTATGAGGCACAATGCTATTGGGAACGCGGGGGACAGGGGAGAGAGTTCATCGGATTGTTCCAAGGCAGTGAAATGATCGGCTTCTGCCGGGTCAATGACGAGCATTCTCCGCTGATTGCGCAGAATACGTATTGGGCGCCATTGTTCGAAGAGCCGCTTGGCGGTATTGGGCCGCTTGGTGTTGATGATCAGTACCGCGGCAAGGGATACGGTCTTGGTCTGGTCAAGGCGGGAATCGCCGAATTGCAGCAGCGCGGCATGCGCCAGCTAGTCATTGACTGGACGGAACTGGTCGACTTCTATGCAAAGCTTGGATTCCATACGTGGAAGAGCTATGACCTTATGAGCAAGGCCCTGTAAATGAATTGTGAGTTCAAAACGATGAACCAAACGATAGTACGGTGAACAATGAAACGCGTGAAAGACGGATTGAAAGATATGGATAAGAATCTTTGATCCTTGATCCACCACTAGATTGACTTCGCTCGCAACGAGGTTGAGAAAGTCTTTGGAACAACGATAAGCAACCCCGGCAGAACCACACGTGCCGGGGTTTTTGTCTATAATGGGATGATACATATGACATATTACGTAATCCTTGCAGACTCTTTTCCCTTTCTCGATCTTTATTCCTAGCCAATTCCAAGCAGGCAGGGCAGCTTCTTCTTCGCGGCTTGTGCAGCTGCACATTATTGACGTATTGTTCATTCATGTGGCGTCCAATCAATATGATGCGGCCGTTCAGTATTTAAATGATACAAGAGAAAGCATTCGATTTATGAAGAGTCAGCGCAAATAAAATAGGTAAACTCGCTTAAGTCCTTCCTTCTCACCGACACTATCTGATGTGCATATAATGTGATCCGCCGTGAAATATGGGCGTATGCACAGCAGGCAGCTAGGAATGCCGCGGGGAGGGATGACTATGAAGTGGAGCCGTAATATATCCAGTGAGGAGTGGGCAAGCGTAATTACCCACGCAGTTGGATTATTGTTCAGTGTGTGGGCATTAGGCGTGCTTATCAGTGCCGCGTGGGAGCGCGGGACGTCGGCGCATATCATCGGAGCTTCAATATATGGGATTACTTTGATTATGATGTTTACAACCTCGACGATTATGCACGGCTTGCCGGAGGGCAGATCGAAGTACAGATTTACAATCCTTGATCATATGGCAATCTACTTATTTATTGCGGGAACGTACACTCCCTTCCTGCTCGTCGTGCTGCATGATGAGTTCAGCCAACAGCTGCTAGGATTAATATGGGGGACTGCGATCGCAGGAATTATATACAAAGCATTCTATACAGGACGTCATATGTGGTTCTCTACGATTGCCTATGCAATTATGGGGTGGCTGATGATAACGGTATGGGACAGCTTGGTGCAGGCGATTCCTTTTGAAGGTGTTATGCTGCTGGTGATTGGGGGAGTATGCTATACGGCAGGCATCCCATTCTTTGTGTGGCACCGGCTTCCTTATCATCATGCGATTTGGCATCTGTTCGTATTAGCAGGCTCTGTCCTGCACTTTGTATGCATTTACCGTTATGTAATCTAGGTTAGAGGCGGGCAGAAACACTGAGATCTGGGTCTCAAAAAAAAAATTCCACCATGTTAAGGTTCATCCCTTGACATGGCGTTGTGAATTCGGTAAGATAAGAAACGTCGATGGGCTGTAAAGTGTTTTTCCTTTACGAAAGGAGTGGCCCGTATGAACGAGGAACAGGTACTGGCTAAGACGAACCGAATTAATATGCTGTTCGACTTCTATGAACCACTGCTCACAGAGAAGCAGCAGACGTTCCTGAAATGTTACTTTCAAGATGATTTTTCACTAGGCGAGATTGCAGCCGAATTCGGTATCAGCCGCCAAGCGGTGTATGAACATATTAAGCGGGCGGAGCAGACGCTCGAATCTTATGAGAGCAAGCTCGGCTTGCTGTCGAAGTTCGAACGTCGGACAGAGATCGTAATGGCGCTGCAACGTGCAATGGACGATATGGATAGCATACCCGACCCGCAGCGCGCGGAACTGCAGACGATTGTCCGTGAACTGCAGGCGTTGGATTAAGGGAACGGGGTGAGATAATATGGCATTTGAAGGATTAACGAACCGATTACAGAATGTATTCAGCAAGCTGCGCGGCAAAGGCAAGGTTGGTGAAGATGACGTCAACGAAGCGATGCGCGAGGTACGCCTGGCGCTGCTCGAAGCGGATGTTAACTTCAAAGTCGTTAAGGAATTCATTGGCAAGGTGAAAGAGAAGGCCGTAGGTCAGGAAGTGATGAATAGCTTCACACCGGGCATGGTCATTATCGACATCGTCAATAAGGAATTGACGGAATTGATGGGTGGTACAGCTGCGAAGCTGGCCAAGGCCAACAAGCCGCCAACTGTCATTATGATGGTCGGTCTCCAAGGTGCTGGTAAGACGACTACTTCAGGCAAGCTTGCGAAGATGCTGCAGAAGCAGAATCATAAGCCGCTTCTTGTCGCTGCCGATATTTATCGACCAGCTGCGATTAAGCAGCTTCAAGTGGTTGGCGAGCAGATTAAGGTTCCGGTATTTGCACTTGGTGACCAAGTGAGTCCGGTAGAAATCGCTCGTCGCGGTTTGGAGCATGCGAAGGAGAATAACCTTGATTATGTCATTATCGATACTGCAGGTCGCCTGCATATCGATGAAGCATTGATGGAAGAGCTGAAGCAAGTTCATGCTACAGCGAAGCCAGATGAAGTGCTGCTCGTCGTTGACGCGATGACAGGTCAAGATGCGGTCAACGTTGCAGAGAGCTTCAACCAACAGCTTGAGCTTACTGGTGTTGTGTTGACTAAGCTCGATGGCGATACACGTGGTGGTGCAGCTTTGTCTGTTAAGGCAGTAACGGGTTGCCCAATCAAATTCGCAACACTCGGTGAGAAGATGGACGCGCTTGAACCGTTCCATCCAGAGCGGATGGCTTCACGGATTCTCGGCATGGGGGACATGCTCTCCTTGATCGAGAAGGCGCAAATGAACATCGACACAGAGAAAGCCAAGGAAATGGAAATGAAGATGCGCAACGCAGCCTTCACATTCGATGATTTCCTTGAGCAGATGCAACAAGTAAAGAAGCTCGGTCCTATCGATCAGATTCTGGATATGATTCCAGGGATGAATAAGGTGAAGCAAAATGCGAACCTGAAGGTGGATGAGCGTCAAATGGGTCGAATCGAAGCGATTGTCCGTTCGATGACGAACGAAGAACGCCAAGATCCAGATCTAATTAATCACAGCCGTCGTAAGCGGATTGCAGCGGGCAGCGGAACTCAGTTGGCTGATGTGAACCGTCTTATCAAGCAATTTGATGAGATGCGCCGGATGATGAAACAGTTCTCCGACATGATGGGTCCGAAAGGCCCTAAGATGATGAAGAACTTGAAGAGTAAAGCAGGCAAGGCTGGTAAAGGAATGAGATTTCCTTTCCGTTAATGCATAGACGAGCGCAGCTTTTATACTCGCTCGATTGATTATTCGAATTCCGTTAAGGAGGTGAATTTCGTGGCAGTACGTATCCGTTTGAAACGCATGGGTGCTCATAAAGCACCATTCTATCGTGTAGTTGTATCCGATTCCCGTTCCCCGCGTGACGGTCGTTTTATCGAGGAAATCGGTCATTACAATCCGGTAGCACAACCAGCAGTCGTTAACATCGACGAGGAAAAAGCTTTGAAATGGTTGCAAACTGGTGCTCAAGCATCTGACACGGTTCGCAACTTGCTCAGCCAAGCTGGCGTAATGAAGAAGTTCCATGAACTGAAACACCAGAAATAATCTAACCGTTCGGAGGGTCGCGAATGGAAGAGTTAGTGTCAGTAATTGCACGCGCTTTGGTCGATCATCCGGAGGAGGTCCGTGTGGACGTCGTGGAGAAGGATCATGTCATCGTGTATGAGCTTCACGTTCATCCTGACGATGTCGGAATGGTTATCGGGAAGCAAGGTCGTATCGCTAAGGCGCTTCGCACGGTCGTCACGTCGGCAGCTGTTAAAGTTCCAAAACGAGTTGCCGTGGACATTATTTCATAATTGCACGCAAGAGGGTTAGGATGAAATCCTAGCCCTTTTTCGTATGCATGAGGCTGAATGTGTTACACTAGAAAGAAGATATTCGCAGGTTGGGCCTCCGAATATTTACGATAGATTGAATGAATGGTGATTACCAACGGCAGGAGGATAAGTCATGGCTCAAAGAATGTTTAATGTCGGCAAATTGGTCAATACGCACGGCATTCGGGGTGAAGTGAAAATTATCCCGACAACAGATTTCCCGGAGGAACGCTTCGCTCAAAAGAGCGAGTTAGTTCTGCAGCAACCGAACTCCAATAACAGTGTATCCGTTACCGTTGAGCGGTCGCGTTTACATAAAAATATGTACATCATTAAATTTGTGCAATTCGACAATATCAATGAGGTTGAGAAATATAAAGGTTGGATGCTGAAAGTAAGCGAAGAGCAGCTGGATGAGCTCGATGAAGACGAATATTACTACCATGAGATTATTGGTTGTAAAGTCGTGACAGACGAAGGCGAAGACCTTGGAATCATTGACGAGATACTGTCTCCAGGCGCGAATGATGTCTGGGTTGTGAAGCCTGCGAAAGGAAAATCAATCTTGATTCCGGTCATTGATGAAGTTGTGCTTACGGTTGATGTGCAGGAGAAGGTCGTAACGGTTCATATTATGGAAGGACTTATTTAATATGCGTATCGATGTGTTGACCCTTTTTCCAGAGATGTGCGAAGGGGTATTCGGATCCAGTATATTAGGGAAAGCGCGTGAGAATGGACATGTTGTTATTAACACGGTCAACTTCCGCGAT
This sequence comes from Paenibacillus sp. NAIST15-1, assembly GCF_001894745.1. GTDB lineage: Bacteria > Bacillota > Bacilli > Paenibacillales > Paenibacillaceae > Paenibacillus_B > Paenibacillus_B suaedae. The sequence continues at coordinate 409,529 of NZ_BBYF01000003.1, read as the reverse complement.
TATTCCGATAATAAGCATCAAACTGTTGACGATTATCCGTATGGCGGTGGCGGTGGTATGGTGTTAAAACCGCAGCCGATCTTTGCGGCGGTCGAAGATTTAATGGTGAAGGCAGTGGAAGAGCGGACATCAGGAATAGCAGAATCGATGGATGGTCACGAGAAAGCAGCGAAACCACGCGTTATTTTAATGTGCCCGCAAGGAGAGCGTTTCACGCAGAAGAAAGCAGAGGAGCTTTCACAGGAGTCCCATTTAATATTCGTGTGCGGTCATTATGAAGGATATGATGAGCGCATTCGCGAGCACTTGGTGACGGATGAACTATCTATAGGGGACTATGTATTGACAGGCGGTGAATTGCCCGCAATGACCGTGGTTGATTCTGTTGTTCGTCTGCTTCCTGGCGTGCTGGGCAATGAGATGTCTGCGGTAACGGATTCGTTCAGTACAGGACTGCTTGAATATCCGCATTATACCCGTCCTGCACAGTTCCGCGATTGGAAGGTTCCTGATGTACTCATCAGTGGCCATCATGCCAATATAGAGATATGGAGACGCGAACAGGCTCTGAAGCGGACGCTGGAACGGCGTCCTGATTTGCTGGAGCATGTGGAGCTGAGTAAGGACGACCTGAAAATAGTACAACGCTTGAAAAGTGATGCCGAGCGAAGCAACGCTTAATGAGAGCTAACCGGTTCAATGAGTGGATTGGTGAATAGACTGCTCCACCATAAATGACTGAGATTCTATGTACGATGGACATAAAATCTCAGTCTTTTTTTATTGGGTTCATTCGTTACGCGTATAAGCCCAATTTGCATAACCGTTGTTTACGAAAATAATAAATAATGGGGACAATATTGTTCATAGGTCGCATGTAACATGGGACATCATGAATTCCAATGAAGTGAGGCAAAGTTATGAGTAAAAGTGAGATTCGTAAGAATGGATTGCGGTTGTTTATTGCGATGCCACTGCCGAAGTCTGCTGTTCAAGTATTGGAAGAGTGGTGCACAGCAGGGAAGCAGCGCTGGCAATTTGCGAAATGGGTACACCCGCAGGATCTTCATATTACGCTCCAATTCCTTGGGGCGGTAGATGAGCATGTTATTGAGCGGATTGTACATGTATTGAAGGAGGTGTCCAGAGGGGGCGCTCCAATTGATCTGCAATTCGATGGCGTGGGAAGCTTTGGGGCAAAAGAAGCCCCCCGTGTACTATGGGCTGGTCTAGGAGGAGCAATCGACAAACTGCGACAATTGCACCATAGCGTTACAGCCGCTACTTCGCCTTTAGGATTCGAACCGGAGGAACGCCCTTATCGCCCGCATATTACGCTGGCCCGCAAGTATCGCGGAGGGGAAGGTCAGCCCTTCACCATGAACAGCGAACCACTTCCTCCGAATCAATGGACGGGGGAAGAGATCGTGCTGTTCCAGACACATATGAATCAAAGTCCTATGTATGAGCGTTTGCATACTTTTACTCTGGGTCAAGGATAGTCTAATGTACATGTGCTGCAATCATTGGGTCAGGCCTCGTTAATACGACGTCTTGAAAAACAGGTCTATCCTCACGTATATTTTCCAATCTTACACATTTATAATGGAGTCACCATTTTGAACATGTCGAAAATGGTTGAAAAAGCAATATAAATTGTGAATGGAGGGATATCGTGGAGAGATATGCTTCGCGTATCGGAACGCTGCTGCTTCTGATTACGACCATGCTTTTGGTCGGTTTTTCAAAGCCGGATGATACGCGAAAGGCGACGTGGATATGGCAGGCGGAGAGAATAGAGACAGAATCGGAGCAACTGATTGATTTTGCCAAAAAGAATCGCATTAATGTGATGTATCTGCATATGGATATGACGATTCCAGAAGCATCATATCGGCGCTTTCTGAAGCAGGCAGGTCAAGCAGGAGTTGAAGTGCATGGCTTGGCAGGGCATCCCTTATGGGCTTTGCGTGAATATCGGGACAAGATGATGAAATTGACAGAGTGGGTTAGCGCTTATAATCAGCATTCTGCTGCGGGTGAGCGTTTCAAGGGGTTGCATTTGGATGTTGAGCCCTACGTGCTTCCAGATTGGGAAGATGATCAGCCATCGATCATTCGCTCTTGGACGGCGAATATGAGCGATTGGCTGAATGCTGTCAAGAGCCGCAGCGATTTAGAGCTCAGCGTCGACATGCCGGTATGGTTTGACTCGATCACGGTTCCAGATGCACAAGAGACATCGTTGTCGGAATGGATCATTCGCCGTTTCGATCATGTAACGTTAATGGCGTACCGTCAGCAGATAGAAGGCGGGAACGGCATTTTGGAGCTTGTCCAGAATGAAATGGAGATCGCAGACCGTGTCGGGACACCGATATGGATTGGGGTCAATACGAAGCCAATGAAGGAAGCTCACACTACCTTCTATGATGCGGGTGTACAGGAAATGGAGTCGGTGTTGAATCAGGTTCAGGAGCGGCTGCGGCATCACTCCTCCTTCACAGGAGTTGCCATCCATGATTATCGTTATTGGAATCATATGCTGGAGAGAGATGGTCAACCAGGGGATCCCCCAGGGCCAAAGCCTGACCCAGTTCCAGATCCAAATCCTGATCCAAATCCTGATCCAAATCCTGATCCAAATCCTGATCCAGGGGAGATTACAGTCCCGATGCCGCCACCAATTGATCGTACAGGAACCATCATTGGAACCTATGTATGGCAAGCAGAGTTAGCGATAAATCAGCCTGATGACATCATTGCATTTGCGAAGGAAAAGGGAATCAACTTTTTGTATGTTCGCTTGGATCTTCAGCAACCGTTTGAAGCATACCGTGAATTTGTGAAAAAGGCGCATGATGCTGGAATCGAGATGCATGCTATGGGTGGACACCCTGGATGGGCGTTAACAGAGAATCGGCAGCGGATATCGAAGCTCGTTGATTATGTCAAACGCTACAATCGCGCTGCCGCGCCTGAAGAGCGCTTCTATGGCATTCATTTGGATGTAGAGCCTTATGTACTTCCGCAATGGCGCAGTTATAAGGACGAGGTCATTGTACAGTGGGTAGACAATATGGCGTTTTTTGTCGAATCGACCAAGTCTGATTCTCAGCTTGAGACGAGTGTCGATCTCGCAGTGTGGCTGGATCGAACCTTTATTCCGGGGAAGTCGGAACTGTCGGTTAGTGAATGGATGATAGGGCGTATGGATCATGTGGCATTGATGGCGTTCCGTAATATGGCTGGGGGCAGCAATGGAATTGTTGCTGTGGTGAAGCAGAAGATGCAGATGGCGGATCGGTTAGGCAAACGTCTCGTAGTTGCAGTGGAAATGAAGGAGAGTTTTGAAGGCGCGCATGTTTCTTTTTATGAGAAGGGTGCTGAAGAGATGCTGAAGCAATTGGACAAGCTTCCTGAGATGCTTGCAGATCACCATTCTTATACCGGTTATGCAGTGCATGCTTATGATTATTGGAAAGAAGCCAAGCCTTGAAAAGGCGCTTGTGTTCTATTCGTTCATATGCTACAATTAATTTCGTTGTTTGGAATACGGTGGTCCTCTGCATACGATGAGGCGAATGCACTAGGCATGCTGAGATGCAAGAACACCTGTGTGGAAGGAGGGAGTCCTAGATGAATATCGTACAAGCGATTACGCAAGAACAGCTTCGCAAGGATATTCCAAGCTTTCGTCCCGGCGATACTTTGAAGGTTTATGTTAAAGTTATCGAGGGATCTCGCGAGCGTATCCAGTTGTTCGAAGGTGTTGTTATTAAGCGTCGTGGTGGCGGAATCAGTGAAACGTTTACTGTTCGTAAAATTTCCTACGGTGTAGGTGTTGAGCGTACGTTCCCGCTTCATACTCCGAAAATCGATAAAATCGAAGTGGCTCGCCGTGGTAAAGTGCGTCGTGCGAAGCTGTACTATCTTCGCAATCTTCGCGGTAAAGCAGCGAGAATCAAAGAAATCCGTTAAGGAACAACCGGGGGGCTTGCTTGACTGCAAGCTCCCTTTTGCTATTTGTATGGATTGGAGTGCGCAATGCGCATGACGTGAACTTCAAATACGCATCCTAGGAGAAAGCGGGGCACAGCGAATGGATCAAAACGACCAATTTATGGAACCGAATACGCCGGAAGAAACGGCTGAAAAGCCGGCCAGCCCGAAGAAAAACGAATTGTTGGAATGGATTAAAGCGATTGCGATAGCTGTTGTCCTTGTCGTTGTCGTAAGATGGTTGCTGTTCGCTCCGTTTATAGTTGATGGTCCTTCGATGGAACCTAACTTCTGGACGGGTGAGAGGCTCATCGTGAATAAGATCTTGTATGAGTTCAGACAGCCTAAGACAGGAGAAGTTGTTGTATTTCACGTTCCACAAGAGAACCGCGATTTAATTAAGCGTGTAATTGGTGTTGCCGGTGATACGATCGAATATCGCGGTGATGATTTGTACGTTAACGGCAAGAAGGTAGAAGAGACGTACATACAAGAAGCAATAGATCAAGCTCATAAAAATGATATGTTATATAATGACCGTAATTTCCCAAGTGATTCGACTCAGCCGAACAAAGTTCCAGAAGGACATATCTTCGTCATGGGTGACCATCGGAGCAACAGTACCGATAGCCGCATGCTCGGATTTATTCCGTTGAAAGATGTCATTGGACGCGCAGACGTCATCTTCTGGCCAATCTCGCATGTTAAGTTGATTCAACATCATTAGTTGAGTTACGGCTGCCAAGGAGGTGGATAGCGATGTCAATCCAATGGTTTCCGGGTCATATGACGCGAGCGCGACGTCAGATCCAGGAGAAGTTAAAACTGATAGATGTAGCGATCGAACTGTTGGACGCGCGCCTGCCTGTGTCGAGCCGCAATCCAATGATTAACGATATACTCAGCAATAAGCCGCGCCTTATTATTCTGAACAAAAGCGATCTTGCAGATCCAGACGTAACGGCGAAGTGGATGAAATATTTCCGCAATGAAGGTCACGCTGTAATTGCTGTCGATGCGTCAACAGGAAGCAATGTATCGCAGATTCCTGAGGCAGCGCGCAAGTTGCTCGAAGAGAAGTTCCAGAAACAAATTGCAAAGGGAATGAAGCCGCGTCCAGTACGTGCATTGATTGTTGGAATTCCAAACGTAGGGAAATCTACACTCATTAACAAGCTGGCTGGTAGATCGGTAGCTGCAACTGGCGATCGTCCTGGCGTTACTAAGGGTCAGCAATGGATTCGTGTAGGCTCCGAAATGGAACTGCTCGATACACCAGGGATTTTGTGGCCTAAGTTCGAGGATCAGGAAGTAGGTTACCGATTGGCGACAACCGGAGCAATTCGCGAAGAAATATTGAATGTGGAAGATATCGCGTTTTACGCGCTGAAATATGTTGCATCCCATTACTGGGATCGACTGTCTGAGCGGTTCGGCATGACGGACGAAGTCATAGATGTGGACAATCCAGATGAAGTTGTGCGTTTGATGGAGGACATTGGACGCAAGCGCGGGTGCTTAATGGGTGGCGGAAGAGTCGACTTAGAGAAGGCATCTGGCATTATTTTGCGAGAGCTGCGCTCTGGCAAGTTGGGGCGTCTTACGTTCGAAGAGCCTTATTCATTTATGGTGAAATAGCTGTTCGATAGATATAGGTAGGATGTTTGGAGTATGAGGATAGCGCCGTTAACGCCGGAGTGGTGTACGGCGCTATTTCTTTAGGTACAGCCGTTACTAATATGGCAGTGAAGTAAAGACAGGTTGGGGAGGAACATGTTCGCATGGGGAGAAAGAAGCAGGAGGCAACAGCAGAGCCCATTGACTTATTAGCTTGGGAACGAGAATATTGGGAACGCAGCGTTCAGCATATCGCAGGTATTGATGAGGTCGGCCGCGGCTGTCTATTTGGTGATGTTGTTGCAGCAGCTGTCATATTGCCGCAAGGTCTTATTATTGATGGGATCAATGATTCGAAGAAGCTGTCGGAGAAGAAGCGGAATGAGCTGTATGACATTATTATAGCAGAAGCGATAGCATGGTCAGTTGCACATGTAGATGCCGCTACTATCGATCAGATTAATATTAAGCAGGCGGCTCGTCGTGCTATGAAAGAAGCAGTTGAAGGGTTGGTGACTCAGCCTGAAGTGCTGTTGGTCGATGCGGAGAAGATAGATTTGCCATATGCACAAGAGGCGATTATTAAAGGTGATGCTAATAGTCAATCGATCGCAGCTGCTTCGATCGTCGCTAAGGTAACGCGTGACCGTCTATGTATTGGTGAGTGGAATGACCGATATCCAGAGTATGGCATAGCCGTTCATAAAGGGTATGGAACGAAGCTGCATCGGGAACAGCTGCTCCTTCATGGGCCAACGCCGATGCATCGCAAGAGCTTCTTGTCCTCCTTATTTCCTGAAGAGGAGCAGTTGACGCTATTCTAGCACCATCTGATAAACGGTAAGTAATTATCTATTATTCTGTTTTCTGTTCTAGTGAACGATAGCTGCGGATAAATACTCATTATTCGTCTGCTCTATGCCGATATATAAGATAGCTATTTGCAGAGGACGTGGGATGGACATGAATATATCACAATTGGTACGAAGTTTGGCTGGGGAGGCGAGACCCGGCGAGCAGCGTTCATTGGAACTAAAAACGGGCCAGGTCGTTCGTGCGACAGTAACGGAACTGTCTGAAAACGGGCGCGAGGCCGTCGTATCCGTAAATGGTGTTCCTGTACGTGCAGTGCTGGATGCGCCGATGCAGCCAGGGCAAACGACGTGGATGCAGGTACAGGGACAGCAATCGGATGGATTGGTTATATTGAAGCAGACAGAGGGCCCTTCTGTCGGCACATTGCCATCAATGGAAGAAGCGCTTAAGCAATCCGGATTGCCGGATGAAGCATGGGCACGCCGCTTGCTGCAAGATTTACAGCGGGCTGGTTTGCCGCTAACGAAGGAGCTTGCAGCCAAGCTAAGCCAAGCGATGGCCTCGAAACCTCCTGGAGTGGCAGCATCGGAATGGATGCAAGCAGCAGGTCTGGCGCTTCGACGGCAATTGCCGCTCACAGCAGATACGTTAAGCGGTCTGCGGCAAGCACTGTTCGGCAAGCCACTGACGGATATGCTTGCAGGATTTATGCGCGCAGGGGATGAGTCTCTGGTCTTGGGCAGTGGCTCGCTTGGCAGCAGCGGGGCCAATACTGGCAACACAAGTACACTGTGGACACAACCGCTGCGTGAGGCACAAACACTCATACGTGCACTGCTTGCAGAGGGGCTACAAACATCAGGTCAGCAGGCTAACGGAGGAGCGGGGGCGGCTGCAAGTGCGAATGGTGGCGCCACAAATGCTCCTAGTGGTCAGTCTTCTGCCTCTCCTATGCCTGAGACACTTAATAGGAGTACTAGCGGCGCGAGTATGGATTCGACATCAGCTGTGGGCAGAGGTGTCCAAAATGGAGAACAAGTACGATCTATCTCCCTTCAGAATGGCAATTTTGGCGGAAACGGTGCTTCAGGGACTGCTGGAGCTTCTGGAACATCATCTTCTCCTCAACCGATGGTTCAGAGTGGTGCATGGATTGGTAAAGTCCTTCAATTGCTCGGCGTGTCGCATGAACAGCAGGCTCATCGAGCTGCAGTCATGGAGCTGACGTCTCAGCAGCCGCAGCAGACAGTGGGTGAGAATGGACAGCCTGCTGTTGGCGGCGGTGGTAGCACTGCTGCGGCATCAGGCAACTCAAGCGCATCAGGAAGTAGTGGACTAATGGGAAGCGGCAGCGGAAACACAGTACCGCAATTCGAGACTCCCGCACAATCTGCAGCGGCAACTGTGCATGCTTCAGCATTGGCTGCGGATGATGCAGCAGCGGACAAAGCATCTGTTATGAATGGAGGAACGGGGCGTAGTGCACCTTCTCCTTCTCCAGAAGTAATGTCTAACGGGGCAGCAGCGAAGGCAGGGACGGCAGTGGCACCAGTTGTATCAGGGATGGCGCAGCTGGATATGAACCACCTGACAGCCAGTGCAACACAGCAGGGAGCGGCAGTTGGAGAGTCGCTGAAGAGTGCCCTCCTTCAATTGCTGCAAGCTGATGGAGTCCCGCATGCACTCCGTGAGGCAGCCCAACAGCTTGTACAGCATGTCACCGGCCAACAGCTGCTGCTCGCGTCTGATCGCCAAGCTCCATTCTCCCATATTACATTGTTTGTCCCGCTTGTAACGCCGGAAGGCAAGCAAACTGCGGCCGTTCACATTCAATCCCGTCAGAGCAAGCGAGGAGAGCTTGATGCGGGCAATTGCCGACTCTGGTTCGATTTGAATATGAAGGTGCTCGGGCGTACGCTCGTAGATGTTCAAGTTGTAGATAATGCGGTTGCATTGCATATCCATCATGCTGATGAACGGCTCGGTGAATGGATGGATGGGTTGCGTGATGAAGCGGAAGAAGCGCTGGAGCAAATCGGTTACCAGCTGTCCGCTTTCCGAACACTACCGCTCCCTGAGAAGCATTCTGATGCGGCGTCAGTGCCATCTCCAGAAATCAGCATGGACGATTATGCCGCGAAGCCTTACAAGGGGGTGGACATGAAGATATGAATAACAAACAGTCTATCCCTCGACCAGCTTCCGTCGAGCCTGTACAGCCATCACCTAACTCGGGAACGAGTTATTGGAATCAGCAAGAAGCACGTCACGGTGTTAGAGAAGAGACGCATGCGTCTGCGAAGGCAGGTGGCGCCACACCACGCAAAAAGGCAGTTGCACTTACTTATAATCCCGAACAAGGGGAAGCCCCAGTTGTTGTAGCTAAGGGACATGGTCAAATAGCTGATCGCATTCTCGAAAAGGCGAAGGAGAGCGGAGTCCCTATTCAAGAGGACGCTTCCTTAGTTGAAGTATTGTCTAAACTAGATATCGATCAGCAAATCCCACCAGCCCTTTATCAATTGGTTGCAGAGGTGCTCTCCTTTGTATATAAAGCGGATCAGCGAGCGGATAAGGGGTGGATCAATCGTGGAACGTAATCATCATGGGAAGGCATCACATAGGAACAATCAACAGATGTCATCAGCTGATGCGGGTACTCCACCTCATATGTCAGGTAGTTGGAAGAGGAGTGTGCCGATGAAGCTTAATCGTCGTGCGCGGGGAACTGAGGCAGAGCAGCTTGCGATTGTTTATTTAGAACGTAGAGGCTACCGCATTATTGATGTGAATTGGCGTTGTAAGTTAGGTGAGATTGACATTGTTGCGAACGATGGCGATGTGTGGGTGTTTGTCGAGGTTAGAAGCCGCACCGCGGGATTGCGTTATGGCGGTGCGGCAGAGGCAATCGATTGGCGCAAGCAGCGCAAGGTGCGAGCAGTGGCAACGGCGTATATGCATCGACATCGCTTAGATGAGGTTCATATACGCTTCGATGCAGTAGCGATTACCTACTCGACTGATCATGGAACTCCACCCGACATTGAACTATTTCAGGGAGCATTCTAATCCGTTCATTCAGGCATGATTCCGCTTGTCCAATGTACGGTACTGGATCGCTTCCGCTACGTGTGCAACCTCGATAACTTCACTTCCTTCGATATCCGCGATCGTTCGGGATAGCTTCAAGAGGCGATCATGTGCTCGTGCACTCATGCCTAGCTGATCATAAGCCTGCTGCAGCATATTCTTCGCGCTGTCCGACAAGCAGCAGTATGTCTTCAGATAAGAGCCTGAGAGCTCGCTGTTGAATTGGATATTCAGTCCTTCATAGCGCTGAGCTTGTACCCGTTGTGCTCGCATAACCTGCTTGCGCATTTCCTCGGAGCTTAGATTGTTGCTGGACCAATCGGAAATAGGGGAACGAGGTACTTCAACCTGAACATCAATCCGATCGAGCAGGGGGCCTGACAGCTTGCTTCGATATTGCTCAAGTCGTCCATGTGAACAACGACATTCTTCTGTACGGGAACCGGCATATCCACAAGGACATGGATTCATGGAGGCTGCCAGCATGAAGTGAGCAGGGAAACGGAAGACGGCGCGTGCTCTGCCGATGGTAACGCTTCGTTCTTCGAGTGGTTGGCGGAGCACTTCAAGCACTTGGCGCGGGAACTCGGGCAGCTCATCCAAAAAGAGGACGCCGCGGTGAGCCAAGCTGATTTCACCTGGTTTCGGGATCGCACCTCCACCAATAAGTCCAGCAGCAGAGATGGAATGATGGGGGGAGCGGAAGGGGCGTGTCATCATAAGACCTGTACCATAGTGGCTCCATTTCCCCGATACACTATAGATCTTGGATACCTCGAGCGCTTCAGCTTCATTCATAGGCGGTAAGATTGTAGGAAGTCTCTTGATAAGCATTGTCTTGCCGGTGCCCGGAGGGCCGCTCAGCAGTACATTATGCATCCCTGCTGCTGCAACGATTAACGCACGTTTGACATGCAGTTGACCGTTTACGTCGGCGTAATCCTCCAAATTCCTTGCTACCGTTTCCTCCTCTTTCATTTCACTACTATCTCTGTCTCTCGCTTCTCGTGAAGCAATCGGCAAGTCATATACACTGTGGATTTCCCGCAGCTCACTTAGATGGCGGAGCGGGAATACTTGGATTCCTTCTACCAGTAATGCTTCAGCAACATTGTCTGCAGGAACCATAACACGGGTGAACTTTCTTCGGCGCGCTTCGTCAACAAGAGACAGCACGCCTGGAACCGCACGGGTAGAACCATCGAGTGCCAGCTCTCCAATGAGGAGCATCTCCTCAAATGGCTGGTTTGGAATCTGTCCGCTCGTACATAACAGCCCTATCGCCATGGCGATGTCGAATGATGTCCCTTCCTTGCGCAGATCAGCAGGTGCCAAATTGATCGTGATCCGCTCTAGTGGGAACTTCCAGCCGCAATTGCGAACAGCGGCTCGCACTCGTTCAATGGATTCGCGAATGGCGGCATCGGGGAGGCCAACAATCGTCACCTGAGGCAGACCGGGCGAAATATCAATTTCCACATGAATGAGTCTTCCTTCTACGCCGTACACAGAAGCACCCCATAAATTTCCGTACACAAAAAACACCTCTCAATCGTTATTCTCAGCCGAAAACTGGAATACGAGGGAAAGGTGCTTCCTTATCTACACTCGTTATATAACTATAGCGTCTACGATAGCATTTATCAAAAAATTCGTAATTGCAATCTCCTCAATCTACTAATCCCCTTAATCTACCTAATATATTGGAATAGGCTTCTTGCAAGCAGATTAGGTGCAGGTAATAATTATTATAGCTGTAGGCAGTACTTGCGTCAATTTCGGCGGCGATATCGAAGAGTTGTTCCCTATTAATCTCAAAATGAGATGATATCAATATCAAAAAAATGTACGTTCTTGACGAAAATGAGAGGAAAGCGTTTTAAAATCATGATACAATGTGTTCGGATTGTATATATTTTCCGTTATTGTGAGTAGCGGTGGCGAAGCGGCGGAAGCGGTTCCCCAATTTCACGGACGCGCCGCGAGGTGTAGTAACAGGAGCTAACTCATTATGCTTCTGCCCTACAACCTCGGCTTCGAATCGGAATAAGCCCATGAGGCTAACGATCGGATAGGGGGATGCACGATGAATATTCATGAGTATCAAGGCAAAAGTGTATTGAAGCAATATGGCGTTGCTGTTCCAGAAGGGAAGGTTGCTTTTACGGTGGATGAAGCCGTCCAGGCAGCTGAAGAATTGGGCACTCCCATTGTTGTCGTCAAGGCGCAAATTCATGCAGGCGGCCGTGGTAAAGCGGGCGGAGTGAAGATAGCGAAGAGCTTAGATGACGTGCGTACATATGCGACGGAATTGCTTGGCAAAGTGCTCGTGACGCATCAAACAGGTCCGGAAGGCAAGGAAGTAAAGCGTCTGTTGATTGAACAGGGCTGCGACATTAAGAAGGAATATTACATTGGTGTAGTTGTTGATCGTGGTACAGGTCGCGTCGTGATGATGGCGTCTGAAGAAGGCGGCACGGAAATTGAAGAGGTTGCTGCAGCAACGCCGGAGAAGATCGTGAAGGAAGTTATCGATCCTGCGGTCGGTCTGCAAGTCTTCCAAGCGCGCAAGCTCGCATATGCAATCAATATTCCTGCTGAGCTGGTCAACAAGGCTGTTAAATTTATGGTTGCCCTGTACCAAGCATTCGTTGAGAAGGATTGCTCGATTGCAGAAATCAACCCACTCGTTATAACAGGTGAAGGTGAAGTTATGGCTTTGGATGCGAAGCTGAACTTTGACTCCAATGCACTGTATCGCCATAGGGACATTCAAGCGCTGCGCGATGTGGATGAAGAAGACGAGAAGGAAATCGAAGCATCCAAGTTCGATTTGAGCTATATCGCCCTCGACGGCAACATCGGCTGTATGGTTAACGGTGCAGGTCTTGCGATGTCCACGATGGATATCATTAAATATTACGGTGGAGAGCCGGCTAACTTCCTAGATGTAGGGGGCGGCGCTACAACGGAGAAAGTAACAGAAGCATTCAAGATCATTTTGTCGGATGAAAATGTAAAAGGCATATTTGTAAATATCTTCGGCGGTATTATGCGTTGTGATGTCATTGCAAACGGTGTTGTTGAAGCTGCGAAGCAAATTGGTCTTGATCGGCCGCTCGTCGTCCGTCTGGAAGGTACGAACGTGGAGATCGGCAAGCGCATTCTGAATGAATCCGGATTGAACATTGTTGCAGCCGATTCGATGGCAGACGGTGCGCAGAAAATTGTCGCTTTGGTTCAATAATTCACGGACGAGAGGATGAGAGTCAATGAGTATCTTAATTGATAAACATACCAAGATTATTACACAAAATATGACGGGTGCTACAGGCATGTTCCATACAAAGGGCGGGCTTGAGTATGGCTCACAGATGGTGGCAGGCGCTGTCCCTGGCAAAGGCGGAACTACGGTTGACATTACGCTTGATAACGGTGAAGTGGTTACACTTCCTGTTTACAATACGGTAGTGGAAGCTAAGAATGCAACAGACGCAACAGCGAGTGTTATTTATGTGCCGCCAGCATTTGCAGCAGATGCGATTATGGAAGCAGTAGATGCCGATCTAGATCTGGTTATCTGTATTACAGAGGGTATTCCTGTATTGGATATGGTCAAGGTTAAGCGCTACATGGAAGGCAAGCGCACACGTCTTATCGGTCCGAACTGCCCAGGTGTCATCACACCAGGACAATGCAAGATCGGTATTATGCCGGGATATATTCATGCACCAGGTCATGTAGGCGTCGTATCCCGAAGTGGAACACTCACATATGAGGCTGTTCATCAATTAACAACGCGCGGCATCGGCCAATCTACTGCTGTTGGCATTGGCGGTGACCCGGTCAAAGGCTCTGAATTCATTGATATCTTGCATCTGTTCAATGAAGATCCAGATACACATGCTGTTATCATGATCGGTGAGATCGGTGGTACAGCTGAAGAAGAAGCAGCAGAGTGGATTCGTGATAATATGAAGAAGCCGGTAGTAGGTTTCATCGGCGGAGCGACAGCACCTGCAGGCAAACGTATGGGTCACGCAGGCGCCATTATTTCAGGAGGCAAGGGAACTGCTGCTGAGAAGATTGCTACGCTGGAGGCTTGTGGTGTAAGAGTTGCGCCTACTCCTTCGGAAATGGGCAGCACGCTTGTTGCTGTACTTGAAGAGCGTGGGATTCTTGAGTCCTGCACGACGCATGTTGTGAATTCCTAATATTCAAAAGGTAAGCAACCTTTATTGCACGGAAACGTGTATAAAGGTTGCTTTTTTTTATTTTGTTAGCAAATTAAAGTTCTATGAATTTCAAAAACAATGGGTTGACACTTGCAATCTGTTAATATCTCAAGCAAAATAAGGGAAGCGGATTCGCGCTTCTCTAATGAAGGGAAAGAATGCGATGAGCAGATGGACTGAACGTCATATTTTATTTGCACTACACGAAGCAGAAGGAATTGGATGGCACACTATTCGTGACTTAATGGATAGAATAGGGCTATTGGGGCTGCCATGCTGGTTGGATCGATCTTCCTCGCAGTGGCAGGAATCTGGATTGAAGCCGAATGTGGCTGACAAGCTAGCTGCACAGTTTCGTTCCGACCGTCTCGAGCAGCGACTTGAGTTCACGAAGCGCAGCGGCATTGAATGGATAACGGCGCTTGATGAACAGTACCCATTATTATTGAAGGAAATCCCTCAATATCCTTGGGTGTTATATGGTAGAGGAGATTGGAAATGCCTCGGGGAAGCTTCCGTTAGTATCGTAGGTACACGAACGCCTACGTCATATGGCAAGAAGGTCGCAGCTACACTAGGGGAGCAGCTAGGACATATAGGGCTGCATGTGGTTAGCGGGCTAGCGAGAGGGATAGATGCATTCAGTCATGAAGGCGCTCTCAAGTATGGCAGAACGGTTGCAGTCATGGGGACGTCATTTGACCGAGTGTATCCACCCGAGAATCGAAGCTTGGCAGGAAGAATTGAAGAGAACGGAATTGTCATTACCGAGTATCCGCTCGGCATGAAGACGCACCCGGGAATGTTCCCACTTCGGAATCGAATTATTGCGGGGTTGTCCCTGGGAACAGTTGTTGTAGAGGCCAATTTGCGCAGTGGCGCCTTAATTACGGCGGACATGGCGTTAGAGTCGAATCGCGAAGTATTTGCCGTTCCTGGTCCGATTACATCTCCGAAGTCGGCAGGGACGTTGAAATTGCTGTACGAAGGCTCGGCTAAATTAGTTCGTTCGGCTAGTGATATTGTGGAAGAATTCAAAGGTTGGTTGACAACAATCCCTTCGCCGTACAATAATGAAACGGTCGACGCTATTGGGGAACAACCCCTAACTGATGAAGAGAAGCGCATTTATAAGCTCATTTGTGATCAAGACAGTACAATCGATGACTTAATGCAGCGCAGCAGTTCGACATTTGCGCAACTCCATGAAGTTTTGTTATCCTTACAATTAAAAAAACGAATCCGAGAAGGCCCGGGGGCCGTATATAGCTCGGAATGATAGTGCAGTATGCTGGAGAGGAGGATGCGCCTGTGGCGGATTCACTAGTAATTGTCGAGTCACCTGCGAAGGCCAAGACAATTGGAAAGTATTTAGGAAGCAAGTATATAGTGAAAGCATCAATGGGGCATGTTCGCGATTTGCCGAAGAGTCAAATTGGCGTTGAGATCGAGGACAATTTTGCACCCAAGTATATAACGATTCGCGGTAAAGGCAGCGTCCTGAAAGAATTGAAGGATGCTCGGAAAAAAGTAAAAAAAGTGTATCTCGCAGCTGACCCCGATCGTGAAGGAGAAGCGATTGCTTGGCATTTAGCACACGCTCTCGAATTGGATCAGTCAGAAGCTTGCCGAGTCGTATTTAATGAAATTACGAAGCAAGCGGTGAAGGATGCGTTCAAAACCCCGCGTCAAATCAATATGGACCTCGTTCATGCACAGCAAGCGAGACGTATCCTTGACCGTTTGGTCGGTTATAAGATAAGTCCGCTTTTGTGGAAGAAGGTGAAGAAAGGATTGTCGGCCGGACGCGTGCAGTCCGTGTCCGTCAAACTGATCATCGACCGGGAAAATGAAATTAGCGCGTTCATTCCGGAAGAGTATTGGACGATTACAGCACGCTTGAACATGGGCAAGTCTTCATTCGATGCGAAGTTCTACAGTATCAATGGGGAGAAGAGAGAGCTTACGAGCGAAGCTGAAGTAAATGAAATTCTTCATGCGATTAAGGGCAATTCATTTGTCGTCAGCGAAGTGAAAGAGAGAGAGCGTCTACGTCATCCTTCGCCTCCGTTTACGACAAGCTCCTTGCAGCAGGAGGCTGCCCGCAAATTGAATTTCCGTGCGGCGAAGACGATGTCTGTTGCACAGCAATTATATGAAGGGGTCGACCTTGGCAAAGAGGGAACGGTAGGTCTCATTACGTATATGCGTACGGACTCTACGCGTATTTCCCAGACAGCACAGGAAGAAGCGGGAGAGTTCATTAAGGGTCATTACGGCGACGACTATATGCCTGAGACTCCGCGTCAATATGTGAAGAAAAATGCGAATGCGCAGGATGCGCATGAAGCGATCAGACCTACATCCATAATGCGAACTCCTGACGAGATGAAGTCCTTCTTGAGCCGGGATCAGTTCCGCCTATACAAGCTGGTATGGGAACGGTTCGTGGCAAGCCAGATGACATCTGCCATTATGGATACGATGACCGTAGATATCAAGGTTGGAGAAACGATGTTCCGTGCGAACGGATCCAAAATCCGCTTCCCTGGCTTTATGAAGGTGTATGTGGAGGGCAACGACGATGGCACGGTTGAGGATGACAAGTTTCTGCCACCGCTCACTGTTGGAGACAGCATGCAGACCGAACAGATTGAGCCGAAGCAGCATTTTACACAGCCGCCACCGCGTTATACAGAAGCTCGACTGGTCAAGACGCTAGAGGAGCTTGGAATCGGACGGCCGAGTACATACGCGCCAACACTGGAAACAATTCAGAAGCGCGGATATGTAGCGATTGAAGAGAAGAAGTTTGTCCCAACAGAATTGGGCGAGCTGATCATTCAACTCATGGAAGAGTTCTTCCCAGAAATTTTGGATGTCGAATTTACCGCTCACATGGAAGAGGATTTAGACCATGTCGGTGAAGGACAGCAGGATTGGGTCAAGGTACTTGCGGATTTCTATGAATCCTTCGAGAAACGACTGCTTGTAGCGGAAGAGGAAATGAAGGAAATCGAAATCGAGGATGAAGTGTCCGATGAGATTTGTGAGAAATGCGGACGTCATTTTGTATACAAGATGGGTCGGTTCGGTAAATTCCTGGCATGCTCAGGCTTCCCGGATTGCCGCAATACACGCCCGATTGTAAAAGATACCGGTGTTACTTGTCCGAAGTGCCACGAAGGCAAGCTCGTTGAGCGCCGCAGTAAGAAGGGACGTGTCTTCTATGGATGCGACCGCTACCCAGAATGCGATAATGTGATGTGGGATCGCCCTTCTGCTAAGCCTTGTCCTTCGTGCGGAAGCTTGATGATTGAGAAACGGAGCAAACAAGGAACGAAGCTAATCTGCACAAGCTGTGATCATAATGAGCAGGTGCAAGAAGATTCAGATGATGAATAAGGAGCTGCTGGCATACACATAAATGAACGTGACCGTGCTGTGGGATGTCAGGCTTCGCTGCTGTAATTCTCGTGCTATCTTCACAAGTTTACAGTCTGAATTACGATAATAAAGGTTAGCTCTGCATCGCGGCTGCTTATTCAAGGAGCCGCGATCAGTGCTTTTGCATATAACTGAGGGGGATATCAACAAATGAATCAGCCTAGAGTAACCGTCATTGGTGCAGGATTGGCGGGGAGCGAGGCGGCATGGCAAATTGCACAGCAAGGCGTGCCTGTCACACTATATGAAATGAGACCTGTCAAACAGACTCCAGCTCACCATAGCGGACGGTTTGCTGAACTGGTGTGCAGCAACTCGCTGCGAGCAAATGGATTGAGCAATGCAGTAGGTGTATTGAAGGAAGAAATGCGCTACATGAACTCATTGATCATGAGCGCAGCTGATAAACATGCTGTACCAGCAGGTGGAGCATTGGCGGTTGACCGTGAAGGCTTCTCGGATGAGATTACGAACACGCTGAAGGAGCATCCGCTAGTTGAGGTGCGCAACGAGGAAGTTGCGGATATTCCTGAGGATGGTATTACTGTCATTGCGACAGGTCCTTTGACATCCGAATCGTTATCCGCACGTATTAAAGAATTGATGGGTGAGGAGTACTTCTACTTCTACGATGCGGCGGCGCCTATCATTGATAAAGATACAATCGATATGAACAAGGTATATTTGGCTTCTCGTTATGATAAGGGTGAAGCTGCATATTTGAATTGCCCAATGAATGAAGAAGAGTTCAATGCGTTCTACGAGGCGATTATTACAGCAGAGAAAGCTGAACTGAAAACATTCGAGAAGGAAGTTTACTTCGAGGGCTGCATGCCGATTGAGGTAATGATGAGCCGCGGTAAGCAGACAGCTCTGTTCGGGCCAATGAAGCCAGTAGGTTTGGTTGATCCGAATACAGGCAAGACGCCGTATGCTGTTATTCAGCTTCGTCAGGATAATGCAGCAGGCACACTATACAACATGGTCGGATTCCAGACTCACTTGAAATGGGGAGAGCAGAAGCGGGTGTTCCGCATGATCCCTGGTTTGGAACAAGCCGAATTTGTACGTTATGGCGTTATGCACCGCAATACGTTCGTTAACTCACCGAAGCTGCTTGAGCCAACTTATCAATTCAAGGGCCGACCATCCTTGTTCTTTGCTGGTCAGATGACAGGGGTAGAAGGTTATGTGGAATCTGCAGCATCGGGATTGATTGCAGGACTGAATGCAGCACGGTATGCAGCGGGCAATTCATGTCTTGTATTGCCGCAGCAAACGACATTAGGAAGTATGGCGAATTACATTACAACTGCGGACTTTAAGCATTTTCAACCTATGAATGCGAACTTTGGCTTGTTCCCGCCGCTGGAGACTCGTATTCGCAACAAAAAAGAAAAGAACGAAGCCATCGCAAATCGTGCGCTTGATACGCTGCGTGCATTTCAGGAAGAGCATGGCATCCACATCAAATAATTGGTGAAGCGTAAGGAAGCAGCGGCCGTTTTGTGCATGTCTGGTTCCTTTGCGCGTTCATGAGGCAGGAGGCTTGGTAGAGTGGAATATTCATTTCATGCAACAACGATTTGTGCGGTAAGACATAATGGTGCAGCTGCGATTGCAGGCGACGGTCAGGTGACCTTCGGCAACAACATGGTGATGAAGCAGCACGCACGCAAGGTTCGACGCTTATATCGCGGTCAGGTAGTCGCTGGATTTGCAGGTTCGGTAGCGGATGCGATTACATTGTTCGAGAAGTTCGAAGGCAAGCTGGAGGAGCATCACGGCAATCTGCAGCGTGCAGCAGTCGAACTTGCGAAGGACTGGCGTCAAGATCGTGTGCTTCGCAAATTAGAAGCATTGATGATTGTAATGGATGCGACCCATATGCTGCTTATTTCGGGCGGAGGAGAGATTATTGAGCCTGATGACGATGTCATCGCAATCGGATCTGGTGGATCATTTGCACTCGCTGCTGGACGCGCTTTGAAACGACATTCTCCGAATATGACAGCCAAAGAAATGGCGGAAGCTTCACTTCAGATTGCAAGTGAAATCTGTGTATACACAAATGACAATATTGTGGTTGAACAAATTTAGTAGCCGTATGGCAGCCGGAGCGGAGGGATAGTAATGAATCAGCAAGCGTGGACACCTCGACAAATCGTTACTGAATTGGATAAGTATATT
This sequence comes from Paenibacillus sp. NAIST15-1, assembly GCF_001894745.1. Classification (GTDB taxonomy): domain Bacteria; phylum Bacillota; class Bacilli; order Paenibacillales; family Paenibacillaceae; genus Paenibacillus_B; species Paenibacillus_B suaedae. The sequence continues at coordinate 390,132 of NZ_BBYF01000003.1, read as the reverse complement.
GTTGGTCAGAAGAATGCGAAGCGTGCCGTTGCGATTGCACTGCGCAACCGATATCGCCGTGGACTGCTTGATGAGAGCATCCAAGATGAGATCGTTCCGAAAAATATCTTAATGATCGGGCCTACAGGTGTGGGTAAGACGGAAATTGCCCGTCGCCTGGCGAAGCTTGTTCATGCGCCATTTGTTAAAGTGGAGGCGACGAAATTCACCGAAGTAGGTTATGTCGGTAGAGATGTCGAATCCATGGTTCGAGATCTAGTAGAAACATCGATTCGAATGGTGAAGCTGGAGCGTACAGAGAAGGTGAAGGACAAAGCAGAGGAAATGGCAAACGAGCGTATTGTTGAATTGCTAGTGCCTACACCTCAATCGAATAAGAATGGCCGTAACCCGTTTGAGTTGTTGTTCGGCCAGAACAACAACCAGGAACAGTCATCTCCTGAGAAAGATCCAGACCCGGGCATCCAAGAGAAGCGCCGCAAAGTACGTTTCGAATTGTTGTCTGGACAGCTCGAGAACGATATGATTGAAATCGACGTGGAAGAGAATACGCCGAGCATGCTTGATTTCCTGTCTGGCCAAGGTAATGAGCAGATGGGCATGAACATGCAGGAGATGTTCGGTAATCTGCTGCCTAAGCGCATGAAGAAGCGCAAGCTGACGATTAAGGAAGCACGCAAAGTTTTAACACAAGAAGAAGCGGGTAAGTTAATTGATATGGACGATGTTACTCAGGAGTCCATTCGACGTGCAGAGCAATCCGGCATCATCTTCATTGATGAGATCGACAAGATTGCTTCCAGCGGGCGGGGAGGTTCTGGCCCGGATGTATCCAGAGAAGGGGTACAGCGAGACATTCTGCCGATCGTAGAAGGCTCAACCATTATGACCAAGTATGGGCCTGTAAAAACAGACTATGTGTTGTTTATTTCAGCAGGTGCCTTCCATATCGCCAAGCCGTCTGATCTTATTCCCGAATTGCAGGGACGATTCCCGATTCGTGTCGAATTGAACAATCTGTCGCTGGATGACTTCGTGTCCATCTTGACGGAGCCGAAAAACGCATTGACGAAGCAATATGTCGAATTATTGAAGACAGAGAACATTGAAATACAATTTTCGGATGAAGCAATCCGGGAAATTGCCAATATTGCTGCAACGGTGAATCAGAACATGGAGAATATCGGGGCAAGACGCCTTCATACGATCATGGAGAAGCTGCTCGAAGACTTGTCTTTCGAGGCGCCAGAGCTGACATTGGAGACATTTCAGATTACACCGGAATATGTACGTGAAAAACTAGCAGATATTTCTCAGAACCGGGACTTGAGCCAATATATTTTGTAGTATAATCCGACAAAGTGTGACAATTGTTATTGAGATATAGACCAGTCAAAATGTTCGACAAACTATTTAGAAAAAGCCCTGACTTTCGGACGAAAGATAGGGCTTTTTTCTTATTGTGTTATAACCCAAAGTTTAAGATGATAGGTATGGCGTTAATTATCTTCTTCTGTCATAAAATTAACAAATTGAATGAATAATCGCGAATCATGCACATGCGTCCTTCGACTTATGCACAAAAACAAATATTTTGTCGAAAAAAAGAAGGAGAAACGTCAAAGTAAATGGTATAGTAATATAGTCAAAATTTTAAACAACGAAAAGGAGGGGTTATTGTGGATCTATTGAATGGCGTTCATATGTCGCGCCTGGAAGGTGCCATTCAAACTTCTGTAGCGAGGCAGAATGCGATTTCAAATAATATTGCGAATGTCGATACGCCATATTTTAAGCGTTCGGAAGTGCAATTTGAATCTCTCCTGAGAGATCAGATGGAGGGCGGGTCTCTGGTAGGTCGCCGAACGAATGAAAAACACTTTTATATTGGGCCTTCTCAATCAACGCCGTCCATGCAGGTGATTCGCGACCAAGCTACCGTGATGGGCAATAATCGCAACAACGTCGACATGGATCGTGAAATGACGATGCAGGCGGAAAACCAGTTGCGCTACAACACCTTTATACAGCAGCTTAACCATCATATTAATATGATGCGAACATCAATGGATGTTAGGAGGTAATCGATAGTTATGAAGATTAGCAACAGTTTTCAAATTAGCTCGTCCGGTTTAACCGCTCAAAGATTGCGCATGGATGTCATCTCCTCCAATATCGCGAATGCGGAGACGACGCGTGCACAGTATGTGAACGGGAAGTTCGTACCTTACACTCGCAAGGTTGTCGTCATGTCACCGACAGAGCCGACTTTCCAACAATCCTTTGAAGCTGCGATGAAGGGTGAGCCGACATCAAGAGGGGTTAAAGTATCCCAAATTAAAGCGGATAATTCGGCCTTCAAGATCGCATACAATCCGACACATCCGGATGCAGATGAGAATGGTTATGTAACGATGCCTAACGTCGACATAGCGAAGGAAATGGTCGATATGATCTCAGCAACTCGATCATATGAGGCGAATGTGACAGCACTCAATGCTTCCAAATCGATGGTTATGAAGGCGCTCGAGATCGGCAAGGGATAATTTCGCTATTTTTCGACAAAAATCTGCCGAACCATTCGGATAAGGAGGGAAAAGAGTGATTCAGAATACAATGCTCCCAATACATATGGCTCAGCCGGCCACGTCTTCTACGGCCGCAGCAGGGCTGAAGCAGAATTCACCATCAGAAGTGACAAAGTCTTTCGGCACTTTCTTTGCAGATGCACTCCAGCAACTTGAAGGACAAGAGCAGCAAGTCCAGACGATGAATGACAAGTTTATACTGGGTGAAGTTGATGTCGATCAACTCATGATCGCCTCAGAGCGTGCGCTACTCGGCATGCAGCTGACTACTCAAGTGCGCAATAAGGTCGTTGAAGCGTATCAGGATATTATGCGCATGCAGTTATAACAGCGTGATGTCTTACATAGTTTGGGTGGGGTGACGTGAAGTGAATGAAAAAGTGACCCAATATCGTGATAAAGCGTCTCGATATTGGAATCAATTCAGCAAGAAACAAAAGGCATTGCTGTTGTCGACAATTGGCCTTGTACTCGTAGCTGCAGTTATCATGACGTATTTATTTTCGAAAACCGAGTATGAACTCGCATTTCGCGATTTGAACGCAAATGATGCGGCTGGCATCATTGAGTATCTAAATTCAAACAACATTCCGTATCAATTAAGTTCCAATGGAAGCCAAATATCCGTCCCAAGCACCTCAGCTGCAAAAGTTAAGGTGGATGTTGGTGCGCAAGGGATTGTGAAGAATGGCTCGATCGGCTTCGAATCATTCGGCGCTGACGGGCTAATGAGCGGAATGACCGACAATGTATTTGACGTGCGCTATAAGAACGCATTGAACGGAGAAGTCGAACGGTTACTGCGTCAAATGCAAGGCGTTCAGGATGCAAAAGTAATCGTCAATTTGCCTAAAGAGACGGTATTTGCTACACCGGATCAAGAACAAGCATCGGCATCCATCGTGCTTAGCTTTAAAGGCGGCTATCAGCCGAACCAAGCAGAAGTTGATGGATATTTCAATTTGGTGAAGACAGCTGTGCCGCATTTGCCGATTGAAAATATTACGATTTCTAGCAATGAAAGTATGTTCTTCGCTTCGGGTTCAGTCGGCGGTAATGGCAAAAACGCGCTCGGTGAAGTCGATGAGCAACTCAAAATTCAGCGTAAGTATGAAAACGATATTCGCATGACCGTTCAGCAGTTCCTTAATGGCCAATTTCCGGCTGACAAGGTTCATATCCTTGTCTCTGCCAAATTGAATTTCGACAAAATCCACAAGAAAGAAGATCTTGTCGAGCCTGTAAATAAGGAAGAGATGAAAGGAATTGAAATTAGCGTACAGGAAATGCAGGAATCCCATACAGGTAAAGGTTCACCTGAAAGTGGTGTTGCTGGCGTTGGCGATGGAGAAGTAACGAATTATCCTTCTGCATCTAACGGCGGAGAGACGAACTCCGAGAAATCCCAACGAACGACCAATTACGATGTGAATCGGATATCGAACACGATTGAAGCAAGTCCATATGCTGTTAAAGATTTAACCATTCATGCAGCAATCGACTCAGATCAAATGCAACAAGATCGAGTGCAGCAAGTCGAAAAGGTGCTGCGCAGTATTGTTGCCACTCAATTAAGAGATTCAGGTGTTACATATACAGACGTTGATCTGACGCAAAAAGTTTCTGTTATGACTCAAAATGGTTCTAAAGATGGAGTCGTGTCGGACAATCAGTCGATTCCGAACTGGGTATGGTATGGCGCGGGTGCGCTTGGATTACTAGCTGTGGCAGGAGGAATTACCTACGCGGTCGTCCGCAAACGCAGACAAGAAGAGGAAGAAGAATATTACGAGACCGAAATGTCTGGTCCGTCTCAACTCGAACTTCCTTCTATTGACTTAGAGAATTTGACTGGCGAACATCAGGTACGTAAACAGCTGGAATCGCTAGCGAAGAAGAAACCGGATGAATTTGTTAAATTGCTGCGCACATGGCTAGTAGAGGAATCGAGGTGAGCGGAATGGTCAAAGGCGGATTAACAGGCAGACAGAAGGCGGCGATTTTGCTCATAACGCTCGGGCCGGAAGTGTCAGCTCAAATATTCAAGCATCTTAGGGATGAAGAAATTGAGCAGCTTACGCTCGAAATTGCAAATGTCCGCAAAGTAGATGCAGCGGAAAAAGAAGCGGTAATGAGCGAATTTCACCAAATTTGCCTAGCACAGGAATATATATCGCAAGGCGGTATTACATACGCAAAAGAAATTTTGGAGAAGGCACTAGGACAGCAGAAGGCGCTGGATATTATTAATCGCCTGACAGCAACGCTGCAGGTGAGACCGTTTGACTTCGCACGCAAGGCAGACGCACAGCAGATCTTCAACTTTATACAGAACGAGAATGTTCAAACGATTGCGCTGGTTCTCTCTTACTTGCAGACCGAACAAGCTTCGGTCATCCTATCCTCGCTTCCTCCTGAGAAGCAGGCAGAGGTGGCGAGAAGAGTTGCGTTGATGGACAGCACTTCGCCGGAAGTTATTAGTCAGGTGGAGCAGGTGCTTGAACAGAAGCTTTCGTCGACGGTTACCCAAGATTACACAAGCGCAGGCGGCATCGAATCGATCGTCAATATCTTGAATGGTGTCGATCGAGGAACAGAGCGGACGATTCTGGACTCTCTCGAAATTCAGGATCCGGAATTGGCCGAAGAAATCAAAAAGAGAATGTTCGTATTCGAGGATATCGTCAATATCGACAACCGTTCGATTCAACGCATTATCCGCGACATCGACAACAGCGATTTGCAGCTTGCACTCAAAGTTGCAAGCGAAGAGGTACGCGAGTCGATATTCCGGAATATGTCCAAGCGTATGGCGGATACATTCAAGGAAGAAATGGAATTTATGGGGCCTGTACGGCTTCGTGATGTGGAAGAAGCACAGACTCGAATCGTGTCGACTATCCGTCGCTTAGAAGAAGCGGGTGAAGTGATCATCGCTCGCGGCGGAGGAGATGATATCGTTGTCTAATGTCATCAAATCAACCGAGTATGTTCCTGTCGAGCAGCTGAGAATGCTGGAGGCGGTGCGCCGCCATCTCAGACAGGACGCGGCACCGGTAGAAGATCAAGCTGAGCCGTTGACTGCGGAACATGTCTTGAATAAGGATGAGCAGCTTGCAAGCTTGCGGCAGTCCATTCTCGATGATGCAGAATCGTTCGCTGAAGAGCATGTACGCAATGCAGCAGACGAGGCTGAGACGATGTTAAGCGAAACTCGTGAACAGATCGATGCCTGGTGGACAGAGCGAAGAGAACAAGATGAGCAGCTTGTCGAGTCACTGAAGCAGCAAGGATATGACGAAGGCTATCAGCAAGGGATGGCACAAGCGGAGCAGGAAATACAGCAGGCATATGAGCGCAAGATTGCTGAAGCTCAAGCCGTTTTGCAGCAAGCGTATCAGGCCAAAGAGCAAATCCTCCAGGAGGCGGAGCCTTTCGTCGTTACGCTTAGCTGTGCCGTTGCTGAGAAGGTCATTCAGCAGCAGCTCACGGTTGACCCGGACATTATACTCGAAATCGCACGAAGAACACTTGCCCGCAAGCGTGAGAGCGGCACAATTACACTGTGTGTGTCGCCTGAGCAGTTCTCCTTCGTCCATGCAGCACGTGAGGAGCTTGGATTTGCAATAGACTCTCAAGCAGAACTTGAGATTATTCCAGATACAAGCGTGAACGATGGAGGTTGTGTTGTACGGTCATCCCTTGGAAGCATCGACGCCCGCATAGACACACAGTTGTCTGAAATCAAGAAGGCACTTCTGCAGGTGGCGATTCAGCAAGAGGAGCGTATAGACGATGGCGCTTAATTACAAATGGAATGCGAATAAATATATGGATCATTTACGGCAAATAGATCCAGTTCGTGTTAATGGTAAGGTAACGCAAGTAATCGGGCTGATGGTTGAATCTGAGGGGCCGGATGCAAGTGTTGGGGAAGTATGTTATATCTACCCGACGAAGGGCTGCGAGCCGTTGATGGCGGAAGTGGTAGGCTTCCGTGACAATAAGGTGCTTCTTATGCCGCTTGGCGAGCTGCAATCCATTGGCCCTGGCTGTGATGTTGTAGGCACAGGAAAGCCATTGAGTGTATCGGTTGGCTCAGAACTGCTTGGCAAGGTGTTAGACGGGCTAGGAAGACCGCTCGACGGATCTTTCTTGCCGACACGAATGTCGCAGTATTCGACAAATAATATTCCGTCCAACCCGCTTAAGCGTCAGCGTGTAAGCGAACCGATTGGAGTAGGAGTAAGGGCAATTGATGGTTTGCTAACGATTGGGAACGGGCAGCGGGTTGGTATTTTTGCCGGATCTGGTGTCGGGAAGAGTACACTTCTTGGCATGATTGCACGCAATACAGATGCGGATGTAAACGTCATCGCCCTGATTGGGGAACGCGGACGCGAGGTGCTCGAATTTATCGAACGGGATTTAGGGCCTGAAGGGCTTGCTCGTTCGGTTGTTATTGTTGCAACCTCGGATCAGCCTGCGCTCGTTCGGATTAAGGGCGCGCTTATTGCGACAACGATAGCAGAGTATTTCCGAGATCGTGGGATGAATGTGATGCTGATGATGGATTCAGTAACTCGTTATGCAATGGCAATGCGTGAGGTTGGACTTGCCGTTGGGGAGCCTCCGGCGACACGCGGTTATACACCGTCCGTGTTTGCAAGCTTACCGAAGCTGCTGGAGCGTTCAGGAACGGGAACAAGCGGTTCAATTACTGCGTTCTATACGGTTTTAGTAGATGGTGACGATATGAACGAACCAATTGCCGATGCGGTTCGGGGGATACTGGATGGACACATTGTATTGAACCGGAACATCGCCAATAAGGGACATTTTCCTGCAATTGATATATTGGCCAGCGTCAGTCGGGTTATGAAGGATATTGTGCCGAAGGATCACCAATTGTCAGCAGAGCAGTTGAAGCGGCTGCTGGCAGTCTACCGTGAATCGGAAGATTTGATTAACATCGGCGCTTATCAGCAAGGCAGCAATCCTGCTATCGATGAAGCGATTGCCTATATCGAGCAGATCGAAACCTTTACAAAGCAGCGTATTGAAGAGGAAGCTTCCTATGAGGATACGGTGGAACAATTAATGATGCAATTTCCAGGGAGTTGAATGAGCAGTGCGAGCTTTTCATTATTCATTCCAGAAGGTTCTGGATCTGAGGACGAATGAGAAGAAACAAGCGGAATGGATGCTGTCAGAGGCTGTTGGACATCTGCATGCGGAAGAGAACAGCCTGCAAGAATGTCTTCGGGAATTCGAGACAGCAAGGCAGCAGCTGCAGAGTAGTGTGGACAGCTGTGCGCCAGCAGCTGAAGTTCAAGCTTGGCAGCAGTACATCTCCCATGTGGAACAGCAAATCCAACATGCGAGGACACGGGTACGGTCAGCAGAAATCCATGTTCAGGACAAGCAGGGTGAGCTTGCAGAACGAATGACGGATGAAAAGGTATGGACCAAAGCCCGTGAAAAAGCAGAAGAGGAGTTCAAGCGGCAGATGGCATTGTGGGAGCAAAGTGAGATGGACGAGCTCGCAACGGTCCGCTATCACATGGCCGCCCGCTAACATGGATACCGGTTCGAACCCGCCGCACAAGCAGGAGGGATAGCAGTGTCAGAGATGACGACAGAAGAAAAAGAAAGCAATTATTCAGGTTTTGAGCGTTTTTTGTTCTTTGTGACACCAATCATTTTTGCGATTATTTTAATCGGTGTGTTGTTGACACTCTTTAATGCGAATTGGCGCAGCCAGCTCGTGTCGATTGCCAGTGAGATTCCTATCGTGAACAAGTGGGTGACTCCAGAGGAAGCTCCGAAGGATAAAGCGAAGGAAGAAAAGAAGGCACAGAAGGAAGAAACCAAGGCGCAATCTGAACAAATTACAGAATTAAAGGCGCTGCTTGCTTCTAAAGATCAGGATTTGCGAGTCTTGGCCGACAAACGGAAAAGTCTTGAGGGGGAAGTTTCTGAGTTGAAGCACCAGCTTCAAAGTCTGAAAAGCAATCATCAGGAGCAGCAAGCGAATCAAGAGCAATATGATCGTCAAATTAAGGATTTGGCGAACGTGTATGCCAAGATGATGCCGAGTAAAGCAGCTCCGATCTTAGAGAATATGGCAACGGAAGAGATTGTGCTCGTACTGAATGCAATGAAACAAGACAACCGGGTCAAAGTTCTCGAGAAGATGAATCCCAAGGTGGCAGCTGAAGCATCCATGATGTTGAAAGATATTAAGCCGTCCGACAATTTGGAAATTCGCGCGCTGCAAGCGAGACTCAAGAAAAACGAGAACAGCAAAGAGGCGCAAACAGGGCTGGATCGTTCGCAGCTCAGTAAAACGTTCTCGAGCATGACACCGAAGAGCGGAGCAAGCTTCCTGCTTGAAACCGCGAAAATAAATCCGGACAAAGCACTGACAGTACTGAGTTCGGTTGACGATGCGACACGCTCGAAATTGATTAATGCCATGACAGACATAGACAAGACGAAGACAGCTAAGTTAGTTGCCAAATTATTGCCGAACCAATAACCGTATGTAACGGAAGGAGGTGAAAACATGTCAGGAACGATTACGAACGTATCTTCTGGTAATGCGGCATCGTTTTTCGGTGGAGTTCAATCGAAAGGCGATACAGGAGCTTCTGGTTTCTGGGCTACACTTGCTCAGTGCATGAGCGGTGCTGGAGCAGAAGGAGACGCATTGATGTCCTCATCACTCGGTTCAATGATGTCTGCAAATGAAATATTGGCATCACTGGGTTCGGAAGGAGAGGAATCATTGACTGAGGCGATTGGGCAATGGTTCGATGACCCGCTAAAGCAGCTGGATGAGCAGCTTGCAGCAGATCCGGACCCTGCTCTTATGGCTGCGCTGCAGCAATGGCTAATGCAAGCTCATCAGTGGCTGCAAGAACAGCAGCCAGGGCAGCAAGGCGATTCCGTACAATTTCAAAATCTGATTGCACAGCCTGAGACAATCACCATTGCAGTGCGCGATATTATGGCTCAGTTAGCGTCATACTTGGATGCGCCAAAAGGCACGGGGGAATCGGATAACTTCGCACATATGCTGCGTGCTGCCCTTCAATCGAAGGGGGATGGGCTTGAGACTGATGCAGATGGGTCTCAAGAACTAATGCGTCTTCTTAACGGCAGTGGATCGAATCAGGCGGCATTGACAAGTGGTAATGATCAAGAAGCGGGACAAGTGCTTGGTGCTATGAAGAAGCTTACTGAATTAAACACACTGCTTCGTCCGGCAGCTACTTCCGCTGCGGCAGGAGCGGTTGTAGAATCGACTACGATTGATAGCACAGAAGCTCAGCCAACGCAGCAGGTCATGCTGGCAGGTCAATGGGCGATGAGACAGGAAGGATTGAATACAACGAAATCTACACCTGTTGTTCATGCGGATCGATTTGCGAATGAAATGTCCGGCTTCATCGTGAAGCAGCTTCGCTTTAGCAAGCTGGGTCCAGTATCAGAAGCGAAAATATCGTTGTACCCTGAGCATTTGGGGCAGGTCGATATTCGCTTGACAATACATAACGGACAATTGACAGCTCGCTTTATGACGGAGCATGGAATAGCGAAAGAGATGCTGGAACAGCAGATGTCAATGCTTAGAGGAGCATTACAGACGCAGGGCATTCAAGTCGAGAAGATTGAAGTTGCCCAGCAGCCATCTTCGTCAATGGCTTCATCGATGTTCCAGGAACAGCGGCAATCCAATGCCAATCGTCAACAATCATCGGAGCGTCAATCGAAGCAGCGTTCAGCAGCTATTGAAGATACAGCAGCACTGAAGCAGGACGAAGAGCAGGTGAAGGAAGCACTGCGTGCTCATGGTCAATCCACCTTCTCAGCATCTGTATAATTGATGCGCATTTGGTAGCAGCAAGCAAGGAGAAGGGAGGGGCGGAAGTGCCAGGAGAAGTTAATAATGTAAAGAGCAATAACTTCCAAAAGGTCGTGACTTTCCCGAACTATCACAAGGACAATATGGCGTTGGCCGGTCGTGTGGAAGAGAAGAAGCTCGGGAAGGATGAATTTCTTAAAATTCTGATCACGCAATTGCAAAATCAGGATCCAATGCAGCCAATGCAAGATCGTGATTTTATCGCACAAATGGCGCAATTTAGCTCTGTCGAACAATTAATGAACATTTCGACGCAGATGAACACGATGCAGCAGACACTCGGAATGTCCTCCAATATGATCGGCAAGGAGATTACATGGATTGCGCAGAAAGATGCGGCAAGTACGGACGGTCAGGAAAGCACAACCCAAATCAAGACGGGCATCGTGGATTCCATTCTAGTTCGTGACAATCAGATGTACGCCAAAGTAGGCAAGGACGAAGTCGAAATGAAGTACATTTCTGAAATTCGCATGCCTTCAAGCGGACAAATGGATGGGAATGCGACAAGCAAGCCGGAACAAGTCGTGGGCGGCAATTCATGAATATCCAAGGCTCACTAGGGCATTTGCCGCCAATTCGTCCTGTGCAGACAAGTTCTTTATCGAGGGCGACATCAAGCGGAAAGACAAGCGCTGCCCTCCAGTTTCAGCAGCTGCTGAATCAAGAGCTGCATAAGCAGGAAGACGTACGGTTCAGTCACCATGCGCAACTTCGGATGAAGGAGCGCGGGATGTCCATGACACCGGATTTGATGCAAAAGATGAAGCAGGCTATTTCACAAGCGGAATCCAAAGGAGCTAAGCAATCACTGGTTGTTGTTAACAAGCAGGCGTTCATTGTGAATGTTCACTCTCGAACGGTAATCACGGCTCTCGATGAAGCTTCTCAGCAGGATCACATCTTTACGCAAATAGACAGTGCCGTCCTTATGAATTAATGTTCATTGGCAGTTACATTGATGAGGTTGAGAAATGTGTAAATGGCAGGGCACGGTATGAAATGGCTGGACCGTTAAGGAGGCCATCGCTCATGGAACGACAGAAGTGAGCGGAATAACGAATAGTCGGAGGTAAAAAGAATGATTCGATCCATGTACTCTGGTGTATCCGGAATGCGCGGCTTTCAGACGAAGCTGGATGTAATCGGCAATAACATTGCGAACGTAAATACAGCAGGCTTCAAGGCTGGACGCGTAACCTTTAAGGATATTATGAGCCAAACGGTATCAGGAACGACTGCACCAGGCGATGGTGGTATGGGGGGCGTCAATGCTAAGCAGATCGGACTTGGTGCTGTTGTTGCTTCCATAGACAATGTGCATACAGGCGGCAGTGCGATGACGACGAACCGCCCGCTCGATTTGCGTATTGATGGAGATGGATTCTTTGCAGTAAAAATGGGTGATGATGGTGCGACCTTCTATACTCGCGCTGGTGATTTCCATCTCGATGCAATGCGTCAATTGGTAACTTCCGATGGTTTGCGAGTGCTGGACGCTGGCGGTGGCGGAATTCAATTGGATGAAGAGATCGTTGCCTTCACTATTGCACAAAATGGCGAAATTATCGCGAAGAGAGATGATGGTACGACTGAAGCAACAGGCATCAAAATTGGTGTTGCGAAGATCCCGAATCCAGAAGGCTTGGAGAAGGTGGGAGGCAACTTGTACCGATTGACTCCGAATGCGATTGAGGGCGGCGCTCTTGATGAATTGTCGGAAGCAAACAGTCCAGAAGCTGGTACAGGCGCGATCATTTCCGGACAGCTGGAAATGTCGAACGTTGATTTGACTTCTGAATTTACCGAAATGATCGTTGCGCAACGCGGCTTCCAAGCGAACTCTCGCATCATCACAACTTCCGATGAAGTGCTGCAAGAGGTTGTTAACTTGAAGCGATAAGCGGTAGGTAATCCTGCTTCCTTAATCCCGCAGGCTGTGGGGGCATAATCCCCAGTCTGCGGGATGACGGACGGCGCTCGAAAGGAGGAATAGAATGATATCTGTTACGAGATTGAATGGATCGCCTGTATGGGTGAACGCCCTTCTTATCGAGTCTGTAGAGGAGACACCCGACACGTATATTACCCTGACGACAGGCAAGAAGTTTATTGTGCTGGAGAAAGGGCAGGAAGTCATTAGTTGCATTGAACAATACATACGTTCTGTAGGCATTATTGCCGGAACGAAGAAGACAGAATTATCGGAGGGACAACCATGAAACGAATGCTGCCGTGGATGATTACGGTGCTGCTAGCGCTCACGTTAATTGCACTGGTAGTTATTATGATGTCGAACTCAACACCAGGGAAACAAGCTAACCCGACTGGGAACATTGCTGTGCCTAGACTGTCTGCCGATGAAATTGTAGAAATGACGTCCAGTATGAATGAAATCAAGACGAACCTGGCAGATCACGACTATATCGTACTGACAGGATTCGCATTTCAATTGGACAGCAAGAAGACCAAGGAGCAGTTTGACAAGATCAAAGACATGCGTATTAAACCATTGATCTTACGCACGCTCGCAGACATGAAGCCGGAGGAACTGCAAGGCATGAAGGGACAAGATCAGTTATGTTCCAAGCTGCTCGAATTGATTAACAAGCAGTTGCCAGAGGGCAAGGTCATTCAAATCGACTTGACCGATTTCATTATGCAACGCCTCTAACAAGGGCGGTTACATCTGTTGTAGTTGATTCCTGTAAGGGGGTGAAACGATTGGTTGACGTGCTGTCACAGAACGAGATTGACGCCTTGCTGGCGGCGTTGTCCTCAGGTGAGATGGATGCAGAAGAGCTGAAGAAAGAGGAGACGCAGCGTAAAATCCGCTCCTATGATTTTAAGCGGGCTGTTCGATTTTCTAAGGATCATATCCGCAGCTTAACACGCATCCATGAGAATTTTGCCAGATATTTAACGACATATTTTTCTGCGCAACTCAGGACATTTGTACAAATCAATGTCGTACAGGTAGAACAGCTGCCGTATGACGAATTTATTCGGTCTATTCCGAAGATGACGATTCTGAATATTTTCGAGGCTGAGCCGTTCAAGGGGCGAATGGTACTCGAAGTAAATCCTAACGTAGCCTTTGCGATGCTGGATCGCATGTTGGGCGGTACGGGTATGGCTCCATCGAAAATCAATGCGTTAACAGAGATTGAGACGACGGTTATGGAGCGAATATTCAGCCGTGCGTTCGACAGTTTGCAAGAAGCTTGGAAAAATGTCCTTGATATTGAACCAAGACTTGAAGCATTGGAGACGAATCCACAGTTCATGCAGATCGTATCGCCGAATGAAACGATAGCGCTCATCTCCTTGAGCACGAAAATCGGGGATACGACGGGGATGATCAACTTGTGTATCCCGCATGTCGTCATTGAGCCGATCATGCCGAAGCTCTCTGTGCACCATTGGTTCGTATCAGAGAAGAAGACAAGAGAGCCGATTGAAGTTGAAAAATTACGCCAGCGCGTAACAAAGGCGAAGCTGCCGATATCGGTGGAGCTGGGGACATCCAATATTACGGTGCATGAGCTAATGCAGCTCGCGGTTGGCGATGTGATCGCGTTGAATAAGCCGGTTGACAGTGGATTGTCAATTCGGGTCGGCGAACGCGAGAAATATATAGGAACACCTGGTGTGTATAAGGATCGAGTCTCAGTACAAATCGATCACGTTGTAGATGAAGGAGTGGAAGAGCATGACGAGTAAGGACTACTTGTCACAGGAGGAAATTGACGCGTTGTTGAAGAGATCATCAGATGAACCGTCTGCCGAAGAAGCCGGTACTCCTTCCATTGAAAAGTTTTTGGACCCGATTCAAATTGATGCATTGGGCGAAATTGGCAACATCACATTCGGCAGTGCAGCAACAGCATTGTCCACGCTGCTTGGCAAGAAAGTAGAGATTACAACGCCTCGCATTTCGCTGCTTCAGCGTGAGAACTTGGAGAATGAGTTTCCAAAGCCGCACGTGGCCGTACACGTTCGCTATGTAGAGGGCTTTGAGGGTGTAAACTCACTCGTTATCAAAACATCGGATGCCCAGGTAATTGCAGACTTGATGCTTGGCGGAGATGGCACGAACACGAGTCATGATTTGACTGAAATTCATATTAGTGCCGTTCAAGAAGCTATGAACCAAATGATGGGATCTTCAGCGACTTCGATGTCTACCATCTTCAATCGCTTAGTGAATATCTCTCCTCCTGGAATTGGCATCTTGGATATGTCTAATGGAACAGGCGTAGATACATTGCCTGAAGATAATGTACTCGTTAAGGTATCGTTCCGATTGACGATTAGTGATCTGATCGATTCAACGATCATGCAAATATTAACAGTTCCGTTTGCGCGGAATATGGTCTCACTGCTGCTTGGCTCAGCTTCAGATGAACCTGCGGCTGCTGCAGAAACTCCGGTTGCAGAAATGCAGCCTGAAGCCAAATCAGCTTATGAACCATCTATGACAGCACCAGTTCAACCGGCAATGGAATCCCATATGCCGCCGATGCAGGGCTATCATGATCCAATGGGAGGAGGGCATGCTATGCAGCAACCTTATACAAATGCTCCAATGCATACACCTGGTATGGATATGCGTGGAGATCACGCTGCAGCATTTGGGACTGCACCGAATCGGAATGTGAACGTGCAGCCTGTGCAATTCGCAAGTTTCCAATCGGCTCCATACCAACAAACGGATGAATCTAATCTAAATTTATTGTTGGACATCCCACTCAAAGTCACAGTAGAATTAGGTAGGACACACAAACAGATCAAGGACATCTTGGAGCTTTCCCAGGGCTCCATTATCGAGCTGGACAAGCTGGCAGGCGAGCCTGTCGATATTCTTGTCAATAACAAGCTTATCGCGAAGGGCGAGGTTGTTGTAATCGACGAGAACTTCGGCGTGCGTGTCACAGATATTATCAATCAGTGGGATCGAATTCAAAAACTACAATAAGATTTGGGGAGGATTCTCAACGATGGCAAACCGTATTTTGATCGTAGATGACGCAGCGTTTATGCGAATGATGATTCGCGACATTTTAACTAAAAATGGTTATGATGTTGTCGCGGAAGCATCGGACGGTGCACAGGCGATCGAAAAGTACAAAGAACATAAACCAGACCTGATTACAATGGATATTACAATGCCGGAAATGGATGGAATTACAGCGCTTAAAGAAATTCGCAAATCCGATCCGAATGCCAAAGTCATTATGTGTTCCGCGATGGGACAGCAGGCAATGGTTATTGATGCGATTCAAGCAGGAGCGAAGGACTTCATCGTGAAGCCGTTCCAAGCGGATCGCGTAATCGAAGCAATCAAGAAGACATTAGGTTAATTGTATGAAAACTGACAGCGGTCAACTGATGCAATCATCTGGTGTCGATGGATATTTATCGAGCTTATTGACCGTGTTGTTGTCACTTGCCGTCATCATCGTACTTATCGTGCTGTTCATCAAGCTGTTAAGCCGCAAAAACCGAATGTGGCAAATGAACCAAAGTATCCGAACGTTGGGCGGCACCGGCCTCGGACCAAACAAGTCGATGCAAATCGTAGAAGTTGGCGATGTCGTCTATGTATTGGGCATTGGGGAAGATATTACGCTTATCGATAAAATATCCGATCCGGCCCAAGCGGCACGCTTTACCGCGGCGCTTGAACGCGAGCAGCCGACAGCGGCATGGCCAACATCCTGGTCGGAGTGGAAACAACGTCTGCGAGTTGGACGCAATGGACGAACTATTGACAGTAACACGAAGCCAGAAGAGACGGAGTCTGTCTCATTCCATGAAATGTTTCATGAGAAGCTTGAGCGCATGCCGAAGCGCAGCGAGCAAGTGGAGCAGTTATTGAAGGAAGATAATAAAGAAGATCGGTAGATGGATTCATGAACAAAAAATTGTTACTATCTGTAACCGTCGCACTGTTTGTATCCAGCATGTCAGCTCATTGGGCTATGGCATCTCCCATTATTCCGGACATCGACATTAAGGTCGGGGGCGGAGGACAACCGGGAGCATCATCAATTTCGATATTGCTGCTTATTACGATATTGAGCATAGCTCCAGCAATTCTGGTGCTGATGACCTCCTTCACACGAATTGTGGTTGTCCTTGGGTTCGTGCGGACGTCCCTAGGGACGCAGCAGATGCCGCCCAATCAGGTGTTGATTGGTCTGGCGCTCTTTCTAACTTTGTTTGTGATGTCCCCGACAATTGGCGAAGTGAATCAATCAGCCCTACAGCCGTATTTAAAGGGTGAGTTGAACCAGACCCAAGCGCTCGAGAAGGCATCTGTTCCGATGAAGAAGTTTATGTTCTCACATACACGTGAGAAAGATTTGCTCTTATTTATGAAATACACCAAAACGGATAAACCGAAAACATACGAAGATATTCCGTTAACCGTACTCGTGCCTGCTTTCGCGATCAGTGAGTTGAAGACGGCGTTCCAAATGGGATTTATGATCTTTATTCCATTCTTGGTCATTGATATGGTTGTGGCCAGTACGCTTATGGCCATGGGGATGATGATGCTGCCTCCGGTTATGATATCGCTGCCGTTCAAGATTTTATTATTCGTGCTCGTAGATGGCTGGTATCTTGTAGTGAAATCGCTGCTCATGAGCTTCAATACATGACGCGAGTCAGACATGGCGAACGGGAGGAATGAACATGAGTGCAGAATTTATTATGGGTCTGGCAGGACAGGCTGTGTTCACTGTTCTTAAAGTGAGCGCACCGATGTTGGTAGTTGCCTTGGTCGTCGGATTGTTAATAAGCGTTTTTCAAGCGACGACACAAATTCAGGAGCAGACGCTTGCGTTCGTACCGAAAATTGTGGCAGTTATGATCGTTGTACTGTTGTTCGGACCCTGGATTTTAACGACACTCGTGGATTTTACGCACAATATTTTAAATAATTTGCATCATTATATCGGTTAGGCAGTGAAGCCATGGAAATGCTCGTACAAGCTTTCCCTGTTTTTTTGCTCTCGATGTGTCGAATCACGGCGTTCTTTGTCGCTGTTCCTGTCTTTTCTTCCCGAGGCGTGCCGATTAAGTTCAAGATCGGACTTGCATTCTTTGTTAGCTTAATCGCTTATTTATTGTTTGGGCTTGGTAAGAGTGTACCGACAGATGGAACTTATATCATTTATATTGTCCGGGAAATAATGATAGGCCTGCTCATCGGATATTTAGCACAGCTGTTCTTCTCTATCGTGCAGACAGCAGGTTCGTTCATCGATATGCAGATTGGGTTCGGCATGGCCAATGTCATTGACCCGTTGACCGGGGCAAGTTCGCCTGTGATGGGCAACTTTAAATACATATTTGTTGTTCTATTGTTTCTTGGAATGAATGGCCACCATTACTTTATCGACGGAATTATGCAAAGTTTTAAGTGGCTGCCGCTAGATGAAAATGCTTTTTTTGCTCAAATCGCAAATGGGAATATTACAGATTTCATTGTTAAGTCATTCACTGAAGCATTCACCATTGCTTTCCAAGTGTCTGCACCGCTTATCGTCGCTCTATTTTTAACGGACGTAGCACTTGGATTTCTAGCGCGAACGGCGCCGCAATTCAATATTTTCGTCGTTGGGATTCCGCTTAAGCTAATTGTTGGTCTTCTTATGCTGCTGCTAGTCGTACCAGGTCTTGTTTACGTACTGCAGCAATTGTTCTCTACGCTGTTCGAAGCGCTCGATCAGCTGCTACGCATGATGCAGGGGGCGAGATGATGAAGCAGCTTCACGATGTACACAGAGATGAGTCGAATCGCCACGCATATGTACTGCGTTATCCTCTTGATTTGCAGCTGTTCTCGCAAGAGAAGACAGAGAAAGCAACGCCGAAAAAGAGGCAAGAAACCCGCAAGAAAGGGCAAGTTGCCAAAAGTATGGATCTCTCAGGAGCGTTCATTCTCTTGGCTGGGTTCTCTTGCTTGTTCGTGCTCGGCGGTTTTATGAAGGATCGGATCGTCGAGCTGTTCCAAGATGTGCTGCAGAATCGGCTTACTATGGATGTGACGGCGAACAATGTGCTGGACTACTTCAGTTCCATATTTCTTAAACTGATGGTTATACTGGCACCGTTGTTTATTTCAGCAATCGTTATTGCGCTCGTCGTCAACTACATGCAGGTGGGCTTCTTATTTACTGGTGAGCCGCTGAAGATGAAGCTGGAGAAGATTGATCCGGTAAAAGGTTTCAAAAATATTTTTTCCATGCGTTCTGTAGTTGAATTTCTGAAATCCATTATGAAGCTCACGACGATCGGTGTAATCGTCTACACCTCATTGTGGGGGGAGCGAGATACGATCGTCATGCTGTCCCATGTTCCTTTGAATGACATCATGTCATTTACAGGGCATTTGACACTTATGCTTGGCATGAAGATTGGAGTGGCGTTATGTGTGCTTGCCGCTCTGGATTACATGTATCAACGATATGAATACGAGAAAAGCTTACGGATGTCAAAACAGGACATTAAGGACGAATTCAAGAAGACCGAAGGTGACCCTCTCATTAAGGGTAAAATTCGTGAACGACAGCGACGTATGGCACTCATGCGTATGATGCAGGAGGTTCCGAAAGCAGACGTCGTCATTACAAACCCGACGCACTTCGCAATTGCACTGAAATATGATGGTGGTGCGATGGAAGCACCGGAGATTGTAGCCAAGGGACAGGATTACGTCGCGCTCCGTATTAAACAGATTGCCAAGGAACACGGCGTCATAACGATGGAAAACAAGCCGCTCGCCCGTGCTTTGTATCAGAGGGCCGATATTGGCGATACCGTTCCGGCCGATTTGTTCCAAGCCGTGGCTGAGGTACTGGCATACGTATACAAAGTAAAAGGCAAAGGCAATTGATTAATCTTGATCAAGGATGGAGGGTGCATTCCGTGAAAACGAGAGATTTATTCGTCTTGGTCGGTATTATCGGTATCGTACTCATGATGGTTTTACCTATACCGACCTGGTTGCTTGACATTTTACTCGTAATCAATATATCGATCGCGCTCATGATTTTGCTCATTGCCATGAATACGAGGGAAGCGTTGAACTTCTCGATTTTCCCGGCTATGCTGCTCATTACGACATTGTTCCGACTCGCATTGAACATATCCACTACGAAGCAAATCCTTACGAATGGCGAAGCTGGTGACGTTGTTGCCACATTCGGTGAGTGGATAACCCAGGGAAATATTGCGGTTGGTCTTGTCGTCTTCCTCATTCTTGTCATCGTACAGTTTATTGTTATTACGAAAGGCTCTGAGCGGGTCGCTGAAGTATCAGCACGCTTTACGCTCGATGCGATGCCGGGTAAGCAAATGGCAATTGACGCAGACTTGAATGCAGGACTTATCAACGAACAGCAGGCCCGTGATCGCCGCGATAAGATTAGCCGAGAAGCGGATTTCTATGGCGCCATGGACGGTGCCAGTAAATTCGTAAAAGGGGATGCGATTGCAAGTATCATCATCCTGCTTATTAACTTGATCGGCGGCTTCATTATCGGAATGGCGATGCATGGAAAATCATTTGGCGATGCAGCATCTACTTATTCGATATTGTCGATCGGTGATGGACTTGTCAGCCAGATTCCAGCGCTTCTTATTTCGACCGCAGCAGGTCTTATCGTAACAAGGGCGGCATCTGATGGAAACTTGGCAGAAGATTTGCGAGCGCAGATGTTTGCTTATCCGAAGCTGCTCTATATCGTATCAGGCACGATCGCGTTACTTGGATTACTTACGCCAATTGGAATTGGATCTACGATTCCATTTGCTGTCATTCTTGGGATTGCCGGATATCGGATGCAGAAGAACATCGATGAGCGGCAAATCGAAGAAGAGCAGCTTGAGGAAGAACTGCAGATTGAAGAAGTGCGCAGTCCAGAGAGTGTAATCAATTTGCTGCAGGTTGATCCGATTGAATTTGAGTTCGGTTATGGACTCATTCCGCTTGCGGATACACAGCAAGGCGGGGATTTGCTTGACCGTATTATTATGATTCGACGCCAATGCGCGTTAGAGCTCGGCTTGGTCGTTCCTGTCATCCGCATTCGAGACAATATCCAATTGAAGCCGAATGAATATGTCATCAAGATTAAGGGCAATGCGGTAGCCCGAGGGGAGCTTCTGCTCAATCATTATCTGGCGATGAATCCCGGTTATGATGATGAATCGGTATCAGGAATTGAAACGGTAGAGCCGGCATTCGGACTACCAGCATTATGGGTGGATGATGCGATGAAGGAGCGTGCCGAATTGGCAGGATACACGGTAGTAGATCCGCCTTCTGTTGTGGCTACGCATCTGACTGAAATCGTTAAAAAGCATGCACACGAGCTTATTGGACGTCAGGAGACGAAATCGCTTGTTGAAACGGTTAAGGAACAATATTCTGCTCTTGTGGATGAACTGATTCCAAATGTATTGACGATCGGGGATGTTCAGAAAGTTCTGGCGAAGCTTCTGCGAGAGAAGATCTCGATTCGCGATCTGGTAACCATATTCGAAACACTGGCAGATTACGGTACATATACGAAGGATCCGGATGTATTAACTGAATATGTGCGTCAAGCGCTTGCTCGCCAGATTACACAGCAATATTCAACTCCAGGCGAGACGCTGCGTGTGATCACAATTGGACCTAGCTTGGAAAAGAAAATTTCGGACAATGTGCAGCAGAACGAGCATGGTTCTTACCTTGTTCTAGATCCGAATACGACACAGCAGGTATATCAGCGCATGAGTGAACAGATTCAGAAGCTGTTACAGACCGGACATTCGCCGATCATGCTGGCATCTCCGAACATTCGCATGTACTTGCGGCAGCTTATGGAGCGTGCGATGCAGGATGTTCCGGTTCTGTCCTACAATGAGCTTGAACCAAATGTTGAAATTCAAAGCGTCGGAGTGGTGAATGTATGAGGGTGAAAAAATACCTCGTCGAAACGATGCCGGAGGCCATGAGTCAAATCAGGCAAGAACTTGGAAAAGATGCGGTCATTGTCAGTACCAAAGAAGTTAAGACAGGCGGTATTCTTGGCATGTTCCGTAAGCGAGCTATTGAAGTAGTGGCGGCGGTCGACGAACAAGCTAAGCCTACAGCCAAGTCTTCCACAGAACCCAGTACTCCTCCTGTCAATGGGACGATGCAATCGTATGTTCCTTCATCGGTTGCTCGCTCCATGTATGGGGGAGGCGGCAGCAATGGTCAGTCTGCAAAAAATGTGGAACGTGGAACCGCCCAACCGCAGGCAGATGCAGCTGGTCGCATGCCGCAGTCAATGAGCTCTAATAGGGCGGTTCAGCCTCCAAATTCCATGCAGACGATGTCGGCTGATTTAGAAGAAGAGAGTACTGCTGTGCCTTGGACGCAGCTTCCATTTGCACGGTCTGAACGGGCCGTTATGCCGATGACATCGATTGAACAAGATCCGACTGACCCGCATTTACAGAAAGAATTGGCTGAAATGAAACGGATGATGCGTAAAGTAATGGAGCGCGTCAACTATGATTCATGGTCAGAGAGCGCACAGGAGGTAGAGCGTCATCTCAGGCTTCAAGGACTGTCGCAAGAGGCTGCATATGGATACGTGCAGCAGGCTTGGGAGCAATGCAAGTTGAACCGTGAGGAAGAGCCTGATTCTGATGTGCTGAGGGGCTATGTGAAAGATATCGTAGAAGAGAAGCTTCAGTCGCATGTTGTCCATGGATTGACACCTGCTACCCGCATTTTGTATGTCGTTGGGCCGACTGGTGTAGGTAAGACGACGACGATTGCGAAGCTGGCTGCAGATCAAATGTTCCATCATCAACGCAAGGTAGGTCTAATTGCTTCTGACACCTATCGAATTGCAGCTGTTGAACAACTCAGAACATATGCATCGATATTGAACGTTCCGATGGAGGTTGTGACCTCGCCCAATGACACGGAACGGGCATTGCGGGCGCTTCAAGGCTGTGATCTGATCATTATGGATACAGCAGGGCGCAATTTCCGCAACGATATGTATGTGAATGAGTTGAATACGATGCTTAAGCCGTTCCCAGACAGTGAGACATTCCTCGTTTTGAGCTTAACTTCCAAGACGGAAGATATGATCGCTATACTGGAGCGTTTCTCAAGACAGCGCATCGATCGGATCATATTCACGAAGGCGGATGAGACAGATACATTCGGTGCGGTGCTTGAACTTGCAGATCGAACGACGATTCCGTTCAGTTACATAACTACAGGACAGAATGTCCCGGACGATATCGAGCCGTTCCAGGTGGATGAAGCGGTAAGACGAATAGTAGGTGCATGACGAAATGAGCTACGATCAAGCAGAAGGACTAAGACAGTTGGTAGAATCCCGTCATGAAAGAGTTGGTTCCACGGTGTCATCTCGGATGGCGCAGGGAAGCTCTGAAGTTCGAGCTGCACGTATTATTGCCGTTACGAGCGGTAAGGGCGGCGTTGGAAAATCCAATTTTACGTTGAACTTCGCGCTCTCCCTCCAAGATGCGGGGTATCGAACACTTGTATTCGATGCGGATATCGGCATGGGGAACATTGATGTTCTGCTCGGTGCGACATCAGGTGTGAGCCTCATGCACGTCTTGCGAGACGGGCACTCCCTGCAGGATATTATTCAGGTAGGTCCTCGAGGAATGCACTACATTCCAGGGGGCTCCGGGTTCCAAGAATTATTGGATATGCCTTCCGTTCATATTGAACACTTCATCCAAGAAATGGAGAAATGGTCATCACAGTATGATGTCATCTTGTTTGATACGGGAGCGGGCCTGAGTAAGGAGACGATGCAATTTCTCTCAGCAGCGGATGAGACGCTTGTTGTAACCACACCTGAGCCAACGTCCATTGCGGATGCCTATGCACTGATTAAGGTCGTTTCCGCTGCGAGACCTGATCATTCGTTCCGTCTTGTCATCAACCGAGCTTCAGATTGGAAAGAGGGAAGCCAGACGGCTGAGCGATTATCAACGGTAGCGGAACGATTCTTGAATCATCCGATTCCGACGCTGGGGATTTTATATGATGATCCCCATGTGATGCAGGCCGTAAAGAGGCAAATTCCATTCGCTATTTTGTATCCACAATGTATAGTTGCCAAGCAGCTTCGTGAACTAGCCAATGCTTACATTCACGGAATCGGGCAGACTGGACAAGCTGGAGGGGTTAAGCAATTTTTGCGGAAATGGCTGGGCAGATGGTCCTCCTAAATGTAAGGCATGAAGAAATGGAGGACGCAGCATTCACAAATGGCTGCTTAGGGAGCGTGATGAGAAATTGACAACCAAGAAAGTGCTTGTCGTGGACGACTCGGCCTTCATGCGAACGATTATATCTGATTTAATTATCCAGGATCATTCCTTTGAGATTATCGGTACTGCCTCTAATGGCGTAGATGCTGTACACAAAGTGATGGAACTGAAGCCAGATGCAGTGACGCTGGATGTTGAGATGCCGATTCAGAATGGCCTCGTAGCACTTCAGAGCATAATGACAGATTGCCCTACCCCGGTCATTATGCTGTCAAGTTTAACAGAAGAAGGGCGCTCGGAGACATTATCCGCACTTGAATATGGAGCTTTTGACTTCGTATGTAAACCAAGCCCTGCGGGTGGGACGAAAGATATACATAAGGTTGGAGAAATGCTGCGGGAGAAGCTGCATACTGCAATTGCTTCTCAAGAAAGAAAGCGTCAGCTGGAACGACTGCGGGAACAAGGGGAGCGGCTAAAGCGGGAGTACGCAGCTGCTTTGCCGACAGAAGAGCTCGTCCCAAGGCCTCCGCATCAATCCGGTTTAAAGTCTCGTACAGATGATGGGAATAAGCTGAGAGCGAAGAGCCCGATTACTTCTAGAGCGGCTGCAAAATTGGCAGCGAAGGAAATGCAGACACAACGCAGCATGGAGGATACGCCGATTATTGGCGATACGCCGATTATTGGCCGTACTCGTGCCGGGAAGCCAGTTGCTCCGAATGCGAACGAGGAATTGCATCCTAATCACGAAGAGCGCCTAGATGTCACGCATCTGAATGCCTCAGAATTCGTTGGAACAGCGAATGCAGCCAACTCAACGAGATTTGAGCAAATTGTTGCCATTGGGACATCGACGGGCGGTCCGCGTGCATTGAAAGAGCTGTTGTCAGCATTACCTAAACATATTCCCGCACCAATATTGGTGGTTCAGCATATGCCGCCTAATTTCACAAAATCATTAGCTGAACGTTTGAACAATTACAGTGATATTGAAGTAAGGGAAGCGCAGCATGGCGATGTGCTGCAGACTGGGGTAGCTTACATTGCACCAGGTGGCATGCATATGATGGCCGTGCGCAATGCAGAGGGGAATTATTCGATTGCTTTATCCAAAGGTGAGCCCCGCAACGGACATCGTCCATCAGTAGATTCCCTGTTCGAATCACTACTGCCGTTGAAGGGACTGAAACGGCATATCGTGCTGTTGACGGGAATGGGTAGTGACGGTGCGAAAATGATGAAACGGTTGGCCGACGAGGGCGTAACTTCAACCTTTGTCGAAAGTGAAGAAAGCTGCGTCGTCTTCGGCATGCCGCGCGCGGCAATCGAGTTGGGATGCGTATCGCAAGTCATTCCACTACATCAGATGGCAAAGTCCATTACACATGCAATGAAATGATCAGATACTGTTGTGCAAATCGTTAAAGGAGGTGTTCGAGCATGGATTTGAATCAATATTTGTCCATGTTTATTGACGAAGCGAACGACCATTTGCAAGCGTTGAACGAGCACATGCTAGAGTTGGAGAACCAGCCGGACGATGTTGGGATCGTGCAAGTCATTTTCAGGTCGGCCCACACCTTAAAAGGGATGTCGGCGACAATGGGGTTTGAGGATTTGGCCTCATTAACACACCAGATGGAAAATGTATTGGATCTTGTAAGAAACCAACAGCTCGCGATGGACTCCTTCATTTTTGATACGTTATTCCGAAGCTTGGATGCTTTGGAAGCTATGGTCTCCGATATTACTAACGGTGGAGAAGGCAAGGCAGATGTGACGGCAATTGTTGCAGCTCTCCAATCGATTGTCAAAGGCGATTACAAGAAGGAAGCTTCTTCCGCAGACGGAAGCTCCGCAGATGATGCTGAAGAGCAAAATGAGCGGCTTGATGAATTCCAGAGAAGTATCTTGGAACAATCGGTGGAAGCAGGCATGCATGTGTACTACATCCACATCCAATTGCGTGAAGATTGCGTACTAAAGGCAGCTAGAGCCTATATGGTATTTCAGGTGCTTGGTCAGTACGGTGAAGTAGTGAAGTCGAATCCTCCTGCACAGGACATAGAGCAGGATAAGTTCGACAATGGCTTTACCGTATTCTTTGTCAGCGGTGAAGATGCCGAGCGATTGCAGCAAGAGATTGGACAAGTCTCAGAGCTGGACAGCGTACAAGTACAGCCATTCACGCTTGAAGACATCCGCAATTGGAATAGTCAAATCGAAGAAGTACAAGCAGGCAGACAAGAAGCAGCAGCAACTGCAGCGCCAGCCAAGCCAGAAGTGAAGACAGAGCAGCCAGCGGCATCCGAAGCTTCGTCTGTGCCTGCACGCAAACCAAGCAGCACGCCAGCAACTGGAAAAGCAGTTGGAAACCGGACGATTCGCGTAGATATTGAACGGCTCGATGTACTGATGAATCTACTAAGCGAAATGCTCATTGATCGCGTACGGCTCGAGCAATTGTCAGGTGATCTCAAGCATCATGATTTGACAGATACGGTGGAGCATTTGTCACGAGTAAGCTCTGATTTGCAAAATATTGTGCTTAAGCTGCGCATGGTTCCTGTTGATACGGTATTCAGCAGATTCCCGCGGATGATGCGTGACTTAGCCAAATCACTTGATAAGAAGATAGACTTTATTATAACCGGTGCTGAGACAGAGCTTGACCGCACCGTAATTGATGAGATCGGAGATCCACTTGTTCACTTGCTGCGCAATGCAGTTGACCACGGTATTGAATCTATTGAGGATCGTATCGCAGCCGGCAAGCCAGAAACAGGGACTGTTCATTTGCGGGCTTTCCACAGCGGCAATCATGTCTTCATCGAAATTGAAGAAGATGGTCACGGAATCGACCGTGCGATGGTATTGAAGAAAGCCATCAAGAATGGCGTTGTCACTGCGGAGAGAGCAGCTCAAATGAGTGATGAGCAGGTATATATGCTGCTATTCGCATCTGGATTCAGTACGGCAGAGAAGGTCTCGGATATATCTGGCAGGGGTGTTGGACTGGATGTAGTAAGATCCAAGATTACATCTTTAGGTGGACACGTCATTGTTGAGTCTAAGCTGGGACAAGGAACGAAGTTTATCGTGCAGCTCCCGCTTACATTGTCCATATTATCGGCAATGCTCTTCCGTTTGGGAAGTGAGAAGTATGCGATTCCGCTTAGCTCTATTGTGGAGACAAGCATGGTCAAGAAAGAAAAAATACGCCGGGTTCATGGTGGTATCCGGATGGTTGATTACCGAGAGAGTGTAATCCCTCTTCTATCACTCAGCACACTTTTCGATTGCCCGAATTACTCGGATATGGAGGAAGAAGAGGTTGAGATCATCATCGTACGCAAAGGTGAACGTATAGCAGCATTGGCTATCGATGACTTTATCGGTCAAAGCGAAATTGTTTTGAAGCCATTAGGAAGCTATTTAAAAAATGCGCCAGGCTTCTCTGGGGCAACGATTCTCGGTGATGGACAAGTTGCATTGATCATTGATCCGAATGCGTTGCTGAAGTAATCCTCAATGTCTATTTATGATTGCAGAATAGTCATATTCAAATGAAGGAGGACGTGACATGGCAGAAGAGTTAAAGGTCGTTGTCTTTACGTTAGGGGAAGAAGAATACGGAATCGAAGTTGAAAAGGTAAAAACGATAGAGCGTATGCTCCCTATCACACGGGTTCCGAAAACATACGACTTCATTAAAGGTGTTATTAACTTGCGCGGGGTTGTTGTTCCGGTCATCGAGCTTCGTGGTCGATTCGGATTGCCGTCTGCGGAAGTGACGGAACAATCTCGTATTATTATCGTAGCTTATGAAGATTTGGAAGTTGGCTTTATCGTGGATAGTGCCAATGATGTTATTGATATTATGGACGAAGATATCGAACCGGCCCCAGAGGTTGTGGGCGGCATTCAAGCCAAATACTTGCGCGGCGTAGCTAAGATTGGGGATGACCGTTTACTTATTATGCTCCATTTGGCCGAAGTGCTGAATAAGAGTGAAATTATTCGATTAGAACAGCTTGAGGCATAACAGCGTGCACTTATTCGAACGACTCGGAGAGTTCAAGCTGGATGTTCTGAAGGAAGTCGGGAATATTGGTGCTGGCAACGCCGCAACGGCACTATCCCGGCTGCTCAACCGACCGATTGACATGGCTGTACCGAAGGTGCGGCTTCTGCCGTTCGAGGAAATTGCGGACGAGGTTGGTGGCGCAGAACATGTTGTGATTGCAATATATTTTCGTGTCGAAGGAGATGCGCCAAGTCATTTGTTCTTTATGTTCGATACGGATGCCGCTAAGCGTCTTTTGTCGCACTTGGAAGCATTGCCTTCAGATACGAGTCAATGTTTCAATGACATGGAATTGTCCGCCTTGTCGGAGATCGGCAACATTTTAGCAGGTTCTTATTTGTCTTCCTTGGCAGATTTCACTCATATGGCGATGTCGCCAACGGTTCCTCAGCTTGCTATCGATATGGCGGGCGCAGTGCTCAACTACGGAATACTGCAATACGGGGAAATGGGAGACAGTGCGTTGCTAATTGATACGAAGTTTTTGCAAGACTGTGATGAAGTGCAAGGAACCTTTTTCTTAATACCTGACCCGGACTCTTTTGACAAAATATTTGCTGCATTGGGAGTGCCATTCGAATGATAGAAGAGTCGACGGTTGTAAAAGTCGGAATGGCTGATTTGCAGGTATGCCGTTTCGGTTCCTTACGAACGACCGGTCTCGGATCGTGCGTTGGATTGACGTTATATGACCCGGTTGCCAAAATTGCCGGAATGGCGCATGTTATGCTGCCGTCTTCGGATATTGCTAGAGAGGGGAATCGCAACATCGCCAAGTATGCGGATACTGCCATTCCAGAATTGATACGCCGTATGACAGAAGCGGGTGCTTCTCTGTCCCGGGTTCATGCGAAGATGGCTGGAGGCGCCCAGATGTTTGCTTTTGCTTCGAATAACGATATGATGCGTATCGGACCACGGAATGTAGATTCCTGCAAATCGATGTTGGAGCAATACAGTATCCCGCTTCATGCCGAAGACACAGGCGCCAATTATGGGAGAACGATAGAACTGTTCTGTGATGACGGGAGACTTCACATTCGCAGCGTGCAGATGGGTGAAAAGGATATATAGCATGAGAGGAACAATACGTTGGAATTACATATTCGGTGCTGTTGGATCTATCTTTGCCTTAATGGTGTCATGGAGCAATAATGTATGGACGACGAGTCTTCTCCGAGCAATTATTGCGTTTGTAATATGGTTCGGACTCGCATATGGGGTCAGATTTGCCTTGGGCGTGCTGCTATCTGACGATGAAGGCAAGCAGCCTGAGGCCGGCGCATCTAAGAATCCAAACGCAGGGACGATGTTGGACATGACAACTCCGGATGAAGAGGATGTTCTTCGAGATTTACTGCGGCCGAACGGTGCAGATTCGAAGTCAAATCCGGTAGAAGATGAAGGCGGCTCGTTCCAACCGCTGCAACCACCCAAGCTCGTGACCAAAGCGCAACCAGATGCGGAGGAATTGGCACAGGCTGTTCGTCACTTCGTACAAAAGTAAGGAGGTTGACTGTCGGTGAGCGTACAGAAATTACAACCTGGCTCGCAAGAGGGACTGTGGGAACGCTGGAAGGATCATGGTGATCAGGATGCGAAGCGGCAATTGATAGAAAATCATCTATCGATCGTCGACTTCGTATCGAATCGACTTGCTGCAGGTCTGCCTCGCAATGTAAGTAAGGACGATCTGGCAAGCCATGGTGTGATTGGCCTGATAGATGCTGTTGAGAAATTCGATTACCACAGAGGGCTGCAATTTGAAACCTATGCCTCATGGCGGGTTCGTGGAGCCATCCTAGACGGACTGCGTTCTGGAGATTGGGTACCTCGCTCGGTAAGAGAGAAGGCGAAGAAAATTGAAGAGGCTTATCAGCAATTGGAGCAGCAATACTTGCGTACAGTTACGGATGAAGAGATGAGCTCCTATTTGCAAGTCAGTGAGAAGGACTTCCAAGGGATGCTTCAAGACGTATCGATCATGTCGATTTGTTCATTGGAAGATCCGATTCGTGAGGACGACTCTGAGACGCGAATATCGCTTCTTATCGATGAGACGGCGAAGAATCCGGAGTATAAGGTAAATGAGTACTATTTAAAGGAAGCACTTGTTCAGGGAATTGATAAATTAACCGATAAAGAGAGAACAGTGATCTCCTTGTTCTATTATGAGGATTTGTCACTAAGTGAGATAGCGGAAGTGATGTCACTATCACCATCTCGAATTTCGCAGCTGCACTCTAAGGCGATACTGAGACTTCGAACCGTATTGGAGAAGCAGAAGCCAATGCTGATGGAAAATTGATGGGATACGGAATAGTTGAGAAGAAACTACGCTGAATAAAGAGAAAAAGAAAGGGGGGTTTTTCGTGAGTATGACATTGGCATTGGAAGAGTATTTGGAAATAACCGTATCTGAAGATAAATTGCAGGCGCATCTCCATTTTAAGAAGGCTGTTGAAGGGCTCACGTGCACGATTGAAGAGCTGGACGAATTGCTGCGTTCCTACGGCATTCGATATGGAGTACAGTCTCAGGTATTGAAGGATATCGCTGCGAATCCGAACAATTTTGCTCGAGGTGCGACGATGGTCGCTCATGGAAAAGCACCCGTACACGGTGTAGATGGTCGAATAGAGCTTCTGCTTCCGCAGAACGGGAAGGAGTCCAAGCCGGCTGAACGGGAAGACGGAACGGTTAATTTCCGTGAAGTGAAGCAGTTGGACAATGTGAAGAAGGGTCAAATGATAGCCAAGCGAATTCCGAGCCAAGAAGGGATACCCGGCATGTCCGTTCTTGGTGAGGAGATGAAGGCCATCACTGGGCGTGAGGCACGATTCAAGCAAGGGAAGAATGTTGTTCTAGATGAGGCGGAAAATGCGCTTTATTCGGCGATTGACGGACTCATCTCCCGTATTGAGCCGGAACGAATCAGTGTGTTCCCTGTGTATGAAGTAAACGGAGATGTGGACTATCGCACTGGTAATATTGATTTTGTCGGTACGATTGTCATTCGCGGCAATGTGCTGACAGGCTTTACTGTGAAAGCTTCAGGAGATATTCGCGTATATGGCGGCGTGGAAGGTGCAACGCTTACTGCGGAAGGCTGCATTGAGGTAAGCGGAGGCATTATTGCCGGCAATAAAGGGATGGTCAAGGCCGGAACCCATGTGAAATGTTCGTTCATTCAGGAGGCCACCGTCGTTGCGGGCACTGAGGTCAATGTATCGCAGAGTATTATGCACTCCAATATTCGAGCAGGCAAGCGGGTTGTATGCCAAGGCACCAAGGGACTTATTGTGGGCGGGATTGTACAAGCAGGTGAGCGAGTGATTGCACGTACAATTGGCAATACGATGTCCACGGCCACCGTAATTGAAGTAGGGGTGCTGCCGGATTTGCGCAATGAATTGACGGATTTACGGACTAAGCTTAAATATAATATTGAGAACGTAGAAAAAACCGAAAAGGCACTTCGCATACTCGATCAGCTTGCCGCTACTGGGCAGTTGACAGGGGAGAAGCTAGGCATGCGCATTAAGCTGAATTCTACGAAAAAGCAGCTTGTTGGAGAGCAGACTGAAATGCGAGAGCGTATGCTGGAGATTGAGAAGTTGCTTGAGGACACAGCTGTGTCTTCCATAGATGTGTCTCATACGATATACGGTGGAGCTAAGCTGGTTATTGGACGCAATGTTCGTTTCATCAAAGATATGGCACAGCGTATTTCCTTCCGGATCGTTGACGGCGATATCATGATGACAACTTACCGTTAAGGTGAAGGACAATAGCCTAACCGGGGTGATTCGATGAATTGGAAGCCTGTAGAAATGCAAATCGCGATACCACGAACGCAAGAGTCATCGACATTGCAGCATCAACAGCAACAGCGTCCTGTAACAGAACAAGCGATACTGAACGACCAAGCCCAAAGGTTGATGGAAAAGTCGCGGGAACGAAATGCACAGGTGGAGTCATCACAGGATGCTCGCATTCGCAATCAACATCATGAAGGTGGGAACCATGCAGAACGGGATGGAAGCGATAACAGCCATTCGGAGCAAAAACAAGATGAAACTGAGCAAGTCATGGTTCCGGCTCAACATCCTTTCAAAGGAAAGCATATCGATTTCATGTGTTAAATGGTGGCGCCGGGTTCCCGCATAACGTGAGGATCGCGGCGCTTGCATTTAGGAAGCGTGACAACATAAGGAGGTGCATACATGGAACCTTGGATCTACATTGTGCTGTTAGGTGGTGTCATCGTTGTCATTGGATGGCTTCGTCCTCGCACTCAGGCAACAATGGACACCACAGAAATACGACGTAATATGGAAGATACACTTGAGCATTATATGACAGAACTTGAAGATGAAAATGAGAAGCTCTTAAAAGTCATTGAGCGGATGAAGCAAGAGGGAGAGTACCGGGATGAGGCGCTGCGCAAGCGAATGGACAAGCTTGAACAAGCATGGGAGAGCAAATGGAGCAGCTTAGAGCAGGCAACTGCACAACCTGTAGATACGGAATTAGAAGCAGGTCATCCCTCCGCACTGTCTGAACGCGAGCAGGAGCTTCTGCAGCGCACAGCCAATACGCAAGACTCAGAATTACAAGAGACGGTTCCCTCGCAGATGGCATCGTTATCCGTTCCGAGCGGACATAGATCTGCCTCGTCTCGTAAGGAAGAACTTCATGCTGCAGATGAAGCTGATTCTCATGAAGAACTTCATGAAGAACTTCATGAAGAACAGTCTAGCGCTCCCATTCAAACACGATACGCGGAGATCTTCAGACTCTTTCAGAACGGATGGACAGAGCAGGCTATTGCAGACCATCTGGGGATGCCAATTGGTGAGCTCCAGTTAATTATCCGGTTGGGGCAGCAGGAGGGATCACATGATTAAGGATCGCCGCTTTCTTATCGGGTTAGGCGCCGGAATTGTGCTAGGGGGTCTCCTTCTTCAGCTGTGTCTTATCGGTCAGCGTTCGATAGAACCGATATCGGATACGGAGCTTCGTCGAGCTGCCGAGCAGGCTGGATATAAGCTTGTGCCGCAGCAGCCCGCGAGTTCGAATAACAAGTAGTATAGCTTGACCCGAACAGTGGATAAAGTGGTTGCAACTGGGTAGGCGTTATGGTATATTAAATGACGGTGTTAAGAACACACGTCAGTGTATTTCAGTGAGGGTGCTTTCTGTCGGGTTGACTGCGGGAAGTCTCAACGAAAGAGGATACTGGCGGAGGATAAATAACCATATTAGGAGGTGTAGTGAAGATGGCAGTTATCTCCATGAAACAGCTTTTGGAAGCTGGGGTACACTTCGGTCACCAAACACGTCGTTGGAATCCGAAGATGGACAGATATATCTTCACAGAACGTAACGGTATTTACATCATTGACTTGCAAAAGACAGTGAAAAAGGTCGAGGAAGCTTACAATTTTGTAAAATCCGTCGGCGAAGAAAATGGAACAATCTTGTTCGTAGGTACGAAAAAGCAAGCTCAAGATTCCGTTAAGGAAGAAGCTGAGCGTTGCGGCATGTACTACATCAACCAACGTTGGTTGGGTGGTACTTTGACTAACTTCGAAACAATCCAAAAACGTATCGATCGCTTGAAGCTACTCGAAACGATGGAAGAAGATGGAACATTCGAAGTTCTTCCGAAGAAAGAAGTTATCATTCTTCGCAAAGAAAAAGATCGTCTCGAGAAGTTCTTGGGCGGTATCAAAAATATGAAAGGTTTGCCTAGCGCGTTGTTCGTAATCGATCCACGCAAAGAGCGTATCGCAGTTGCGGAAGCTCGTAAACTGGGTATCCCAATCGTAGGTATCGTTGATACAAACTGTGATCCGGACGAAATCGACTACGTTATCCCTGGTAACGACGATGCAATCCGTGCAGTTAAATTGTTGACTGCTAAGATGGCTGACGCAATTGTTGAAGCTCATCAAGGCGAAGAAACAACAGCGTAATTTTGGAATACTAATTGGATGAACAAAAGGGTGGTTGGCAGGTGGTTCACCTCTCGCCGCCCTTTTTTTAAGCTGTATAACGTTCGGTGCCGTTAATCGTACATATACGTGGGTGCCAATTTATTGATGGAGGGAAATACGACATGGCAGTAAATGCGAGTGCAGTAAAAGAATTGCGCGAAAAAACAGGCGCAGGTATGCTGGATTGCAAAAAAGCATTGGAAGAGGCTAACGGCGATTTGACGAAAGCAGCTGAATTGCTTCGTGAGAAAGGCCTTGCAGCAGCAGCTAAGAAATCCGATCGTATCGCAACGGAAGGTGTGGTTGAGTCTTACATCCACGCTGGCGGACGTATCGGCGTATTGGTTGAAATCAACTGCGAAACAGACTTCGTAGCAAAAACGGACAACTTCAAAGATTTCGCTCGTGATGTAGCTATGCAAATCGCAGCGACTGCTCCAAAATATGTTCGCCGCGAAGAAGTTTCTCAAGAGGAAATCGAGAAAGAAAAAGAAATCTTGAAAGCACAAGCATTGAACGAAGGCAAGCCTGAAAAAATCGTTGAAAAAATGGTTGAAGGCCGCATCGGTAAATACTATGAAGAGTATTGCTTGATGGAGCAATCCTTCATTAAAGACCCAGACAAAACAATCGAAACGTTGCTGAAAGAAAAAATCGCAACAATCGGTGAAAACATTTCTATCCGTCGCTTCGCTCGCTTCGAGCTTGGTGAAGGCTTGGAGAAAAAAGAAGATAATTTTGTTGAAGAAGTTATGGCTCAAGCGAACCTGAAGTAATCTTTTCTTTTTGAAAAGAGAGCATTCGAACGCGGCTACTACGTAATCAACAGACGCGCTTAAAAGTTGGAACACATCGTGTTCCTTCTTTTTTAGCGGCCGTTATGGAAAAGTGGAGGGTATACATTGAAACAACCGGTTTATAAACGTATCGTACTTAAAGTAAGCGGAGAGTCGTTGTCCGGGCAAGCTGGATACGGCATCGAATCCGAAATGATCAACTCCATTGCCGAGCAAGTGAAAGAAGTTGTAGAGCTTGGCGTAGAGGTCGCAATCGTCTGCGGAGGCGGCAACATTTGGCGCGGTATTGCGGGAAGTGAAAAAGGAATCGACCGCGGAACAGCAGACTACATGGGGATGCTTGCAACGGTTATGAACTCGCTTGCCTTACAGGATGCCCTCGAACAAATTGGCGTGCCGACTCGTGTACAAACTTCGATTGCGATGCAACAAATCGCAGAACCATATATTCGCCGTCGTGCAATACGTCATTTGGAAAAGGGACGTGTTGTTATTTTTGCAGCAGGAACCGGGAATCCATTCTTCTCGACGGATACGACAGCTGCGCTTCGTGCCGCTGAAATCGAAGCTGATGTGATCTTGATGGCGAAGAATAAAGTCGATGGTGTATACTCGGCTGACCCATTCAAGGATGAGACAGCTGAGAAGTTTGAGCAATTGACATATATGGAAGTATTGAACCGCAACTTGGGTGTAATGGATTCAACGGCATCCTCGCTGTGCATGGACAATAACATTCCGCTTATTGTATTTGCAATTACGGAGTCTGGCAATATCAAGCGCGTCGTGCTCGGCGAGAAGATTGGAACGATTGTAAAAGGGAGTGTAGAATAGTGCCACAAGCAGTGAAGAAAAACGCAGAAGAACGCATGGAAAAGGCGATTGCCGCTCTAAAACGGGAACTGGCAACATTGCGCGCTGGACGCGCAACACCTGCATTGCTTGATCGTATTCAAGTAGAATACTATGGCGCGATGACGCCGGTAAACCAATTGGCGAACATCAGCACGCCAGATCCGCGCACGCTTATGATCCAGCCTTGGGACAAATCCTCATTGTCTGATATTGAGCGCGCAATTATGAAGTCGGATCTTGGACTGACTCCAGCTAACGATGGATCAATGATTCGTCTTGCGATTCCAGCGTTGACAGAAGAACGTCGTGCAGAGCTCGTGAAGCACACGAAGAAGTTCGGTGAAGAAGCGAAAGTTGCTGTCCGCAACATTCGTCGTGATGCGAATGATGACATCAAGAAGCTTGAGAAAACGGACATTTCAGAAGATGAGTCCCGTCGTCATCAAGAAGATATCCAGAAGACGACTGACAAATACATCGCTGAAGTTGATAAAGTATTAGTTGCTAAAGAAAAAGAAATTATGGAAGTATAAAAGTTAGACACGATAGAACCTATTCTTTTTGTTCTTCATGCCCCTCCGAACGGTGGGGTTTATTGTCTTTTTTTTCATCACCGGGTTGGAGGAGACCGAATGATTAAGCGATTCCAAACATGGTTACAGCAGCGTGGAGGCCACAAGCAGCTGGAACTGATGCCGGATAATATCCCACAACATGTGGCGATCATTATGGACGGTAACGGTCGCTGGGCTAAAAAAAGGGGCTTGCCGCGCGTTGCCGGCCACCATTCAGGAATGAAAGCCGTTAAGCGCGTAACCATCGCAGCGAATGATATGGGCGTAAAAGTGCTTACGATGTACGCTTTTTCGACCGAAAACTGGAAACGCCCAAAGGACGAAGTCGATTTTCTCATGAAATTGCCACAGGAATTTTTGGCGATCGAACTCGAAGAATTGATTGAGAAAAATGTTCAAGTGCGTATGATGGGCTATCGTGACCGATTGCCTAAACATACGATTCTGGCACTTGAAGAAGCCATTGAAAAGACGAAGCACAATACAGGACTTATTTTGAATTTTGCTTTGAATTATGGTAGTCAGCGTGAAATCGTAGAAGGTGTTCGTGATATTGTACGTAAAGTGAAAACAGGTGAGATTGAAGTTGGTTCGATTGATGAGAGCATGATCCACGATCATCTCTTATCCAGCAGCTTGCCTGATCCTGATCTGCTCATTCGTACAAGCGGAGAAATGAGATTAAGTAACTTCATGCTCTGGCAAATCGCGTACAGCGAATTGTGGTTCACCAATGATTACTGGCCAGAGTTCACTGAGCGACATCTAATGGAGGCCGTTATGGAGTATCAGCGCAGAACGCGAAGATACGGTGGATTACAATAAGTTGGAGGAACAGTCTATATGAAACAGCGCATCGTTACAGGGCTTATAGCAGGACTATTGTTCGGCGCATTATGCATAATTGGCGGTCTGCCATATGAACTGCTGCTCCTCGCACTTGCCTTTGTAGGTTATTATGAATTTGCTCGAATGCATCATGTATCACCGTTCGATCTGGCATCGTTGATTGGCTACGCAACGATGTCCTTGATTGTGATTCCGTGGACAAGCTTATCAATTGGATGGAATCTGTCATTGGAGGCTATTGTATGGATCAGCCTGCTGCTGATGCTGGGTGTGACCGTATTATCCAAAAACAAAGTGTCCATTGAAGCAGTGTCACAATTGTGGCTGGGAGCATTCTATATTGGCATTGGCTTCAAATATATGATGCTAACGCGTACTTCAATGGGAGATGACGGCTTATTCTGGACGCTTATGCTGTTTGCAGCCATTTGGTCATCGGACATTGGTGCTTACTTCATTGGGCGTGCGATCGGCAAGAACAAGCTCTGGCCGTCGATTAGTCCTAATAAGACGATTGAAGGAGCAATTGGCGGTGTACTGACATCAATTATTGTGGCGCTATTATTTGCTGTCGGACGACCGGATATTGTCAGCTTGCCGCTTGCATTTGGCATTGGGGTATCTGCAGCTGTTGTCGGTCAGTTCGGTGATTTGATTCAATCAGCATATAAGCGAGTTCGTGGTGTGAAGGACTCAGGTACATTGCTGCCTGGGCATGGCGGTGTTCTGGATCGATGCGACAGCTGGCTTGTCGTATTTCCATTTGTGCATTTGATCGGATTATTAACGTTGTAAATTGAACGTCATCGGCAGAACAGCGATGATGTTATCATGTAATAGATATAGCTATGAATAGGATGAAGAGGTGAGGTCATGAAGCGGATATCCATACTTGGATCGACCGGCTCCATCGGGACACAGACACTCGACATCGTCAGACAGCATCCTGAGCAGTTTAAGGTAGAAGCGTTAGCAGCTGGGAACAATACAACATTGCTGCTTGAGCAGATACGAGAGTTCAAGCCCAGCATTGTATCGGTTCACGATAAGGCTGCAGCAGATCGCCTGCGGGAACAACTGCCCCAGGGTGTTGAACTGTATTATGGTGAAGATGGATTGGTCGAAGTGGCAGCGGGGACTGACGCCGATACGGTCGTTACAGCTGTTGTAGGAAGTGTCGGTCTGAAGTCAACGCTCGCGGCTATCGATGAAGGCAAGACGATTGCCATTGCGAACAAAGAAACGCTGGTAACAGCTGGTCATCTGGTAACAGAACGTGCACAAGCGAAAGGCGTCAAGCTGATGCCAGTTGACAGTGAGCACTCCGCTATCTTCCAATGCTTGAACGGAGAGCCGATGCGCGGAGTTCGTGCCATTACATTGACAGCATCAGGCGGCAGCTTCCGCGATCGCACGAGGGACGAGCTGGCGAATGTTACCGTTGAGGATGCACTTAAGCATCCGAATTGGTCCATGGGCGCGAAGGTGACGATCGATTCAGCAACAATGGCTAATAAAGGGCTTGAAGTGATTGAAGCTCGCTGGCTGTTCGATTTGCCTTATGATCAAATTCATGTACTTATCCATCCTGAAAGTATTATTCATTCTTTTGTCGAATATTTGGATGGAAGCATTATTGCGCAATTGGGGGTTCCTGATATGCGCGTACCTATCCAGTATGCATTGGCGTATCCGGAAAGACTTCCGAATACATCGGCTTCGCTTAATTTAGCTGAGGTGGCGAAGCTTCATTTCCGTGAGATGGATACAGAGAGATTCCCTATGGTTCGTTATGCTTATGAGTGCGGCAGAACAGGAGGTACAGCTACTACCGTGTTTAATGCGGCGAACGAAGTGGCTGTAGCGAGATTCCTGCGAGGTGAAATTTCCTTCTTGGATATTGAACGTATCGTGAGTACCTTAATATCGAAACATACTGCGATTCGGCATCCGTCCTTGGAAGCTATTCAGGAGACAGATATGCGAACGCGTTCGGAGGCTCTCTCCATTTTATAATCGCCATTCACTAGATATGGATTCTCTTGTGCGGGATTGGAGAATAATGATAATCTATATAGACAAACCGCTGTCCGATTGTTATTGGGCCGTTCTTGAAGCCTAGGGTTGTACTAGGACGATTGAACACGCACACAAAGGAGGATTCTACGCAGTGCAGATGGTGCAAATCGTATTTTTAACCGTGCTCGTCTTTTTCGTTATCGTAACGATTCATGAATGGGGACATTTTATTTTCGCTAAACGCGCGGGGATTCTCGTTAGAGAGTTCGCTATCGGATTCGGTCCGAAAGTATTCTCCTATACTCGTGGGGAAACCAAATATACACTCCGGTTATTGCCAGTTGGCGGCTTTGTACGGATGGCAGGCGAAGATCCTGAAATTGTAGAGGTCAGTCCAGGGCAGACGATAGCGATACGTGTGTCCAGTGATAACAAGGTGACGAAGCTGTATCTGGATCAATTAGACATGCGCAAGCAGGTTGTGCGTGGCGAAGTGAAGACGATTGATCTGGAGCATACGTTGAAGCTGACGCTGGATGTTGAGGATGAAGAAGTTACGTACGATATTCATCCGCAAGCTAAAATGATTGTGAAGGGCGACGAAATTCAGATCGCGCCTCATGATCGTCAGTTTGGCAGCAAGACAGTGGGCCAACGGGCGCTAGCTATTTTTGCAGGGCCTTTTATGAACTTTGTGCTCGCTTTTATTTTGTTCGGCGTATCGGTATCCATTTCGGGCGTTCCGGTCGAGAACCCGACGTCTGTGAAGATTGGAGACGTATCACCAGGACTTCCTGCTGCGCAGGCACAACTGCAAAAAGGAGATATTATCGAGGAAGTGAACGGCAAGCAAATTGGCGGCAATCGTGACATGTTGATTAAGCTGATTGCTGACTCTGAAGGCAAGCCGATGACATTCCTTATTGTACGTGGTGAAGAACGCTTCACTGCAACACTGACTCCACAGAAGGTGGAAGGTCAAGAAGGCGGCAAGGTTGGTATCGTACCGGTACTGCCAACACGAACGGCTTCATTCGGTGAGACGATGTCGTTCGCATCAACATCTATGGTGAATACGACGGAGAAGATTTTTGAAGGATTCCGCATGCTTATCTTCGGTCAATTTAAACTGGACGACTTGGGCGGTCCGGTTCGGACGTTCGAAGTAACAGGACAGATTGCGAAGAAAGGGATCGAACAGCTTACATTATGGACGGCGATTTTGAGCTTGTATTTGGGAATCTTCAATTTGCTTCCAATCCCGGCGTTGGATGGAAGCCGTCTCGTATTCCTTGGGCTGGAGGCTGTCAGAGGTAAGCCTGTTGATCCGAGCAGGGAGAGCATGGTTCATTTTGTAGGTTTTGCAATGCTCATGCTATTGATGCTTGCTGTAACCTACAATGATATATTACGATTGGTTAAAGGTTAACATTTATATCACGGTTCATTTCATTTATACTAGAATACGAATAACCGTGTTTATCGGGAGGAACGTATACCGTTATGTCGAAAGAGAAGCAGTTTGTTACGGAGATTACCCCACAGCAGGAGGACTTCTCCCGTTGGTATATTGATGTGATTAAGAAGGCGGATTTAATGGATTATTCTCCAGTCCGAGGATGTATCGTATTCCGCCCAGATGGCTACGAAATCTGGGAACATATTCGTGACGAGCTGGATCGCCGCTTCAAGGCTACTGGCCATCGTAATGCTTACTTCCCAATGTTCATACCAGAGAGCTTTTTCCAGAAGGAAAAAGAACACGTTGAAGGCTTCAATCCTGAGCTGCCTTGGGTAACCGAAGCAGGCGGCGAACAATTAGAGGAGAAGCTGGCGATTCGTCCGACATCCGAGACAATGATTGGCCATATGTACTCCAAATGGATTCAATCGTACCGTGACCTGCCTGTGTTGATTAACCAATGGGCGAACGTTGTTCGTTGGGAGAAGCGCACATTGCCGTTCTTGCGTACAAGTGAGTTCTTGTGGCAGGAAGGCCATACTGCGCACGAGACTGAGCAGGAAGCACGCGAAGAAACGATGCTCATGTTGAAAACATATCGTGAATTTGTGGAAGATTATCTCGCAATTCCTGTCATTGAAGGTCAGAAGACTCCTTCTGAAAAATTTGCCGGCGCAGTAGATACGTTCTCCATTGAAGCGATGATGAAAGACGGCAGAGCCGTTCAAGCTGGAACATCGCATTACTTGGGAACGAATTTTGCGGTTGCTTTTGATATTAAATTCTTGGGGCGTGAGAATGAACAGGAATTTGTTCATACTACCTCATGGGGGGTCAGCACCCGCCTGATCGGTTCCATGATTATGGTGCACGGTGATGACAGAGGTCTTGTATTGCCTCCGAAGGTAGCTCCTACACAGGTTATTATGATTCCAATCGGGCCAGCGAAGATGCGCGAGCAAGTTGTGGGACGAGCTAACGAGTTGTTCAGCGAATTGAAGCAAGCAGGCGTACGTGTTCGCATGGATGATCGCTCTGATATTAGCCCAGGTTGGAAATTCAATGAGTATGAAATGCGCGGCGTGCCTGTTCGCCTTGAAATTGGCCCGCGTGATATGGAGAATGGTGTTTGCGTATTGGTATCCCGCGTAACAGGCGAGAAGCGCATTGTACAGCAGGCGGATTTGGTTGAAGAAGTGAACCGCATGCTTGCTGACGTCCATCAAGAAATGTTCGAGCGTGCACGTTCCTTCCGTGATGAGCACTTCTACTCGGTAGAGACAATTGACGAGATGAAGGCACAAATGGAAGAAAAACGTGGATTTACACTTGCTGGCTGGTGTGGATCGGAAGCGTGCGAGAAGCATGTTAAGGATGAGACTGGTGCAACAAGCCGCAACATTCCATTCGAACCGCAAACGGCAAAGACGAAGTGCCTTGTCTGCGGAGAAGATGCCAAGCATACGGTCGTATTTGCACGAGCGTATTAATTAGATACATGCTCCTCGAAGCAGGGGCGCAATGAAGGGAAGCTTCCATCATTGGAACATCCAACGGAACACCGGACGATGGCTCGATTGAGGGGGGCTTCTCTTTGTTCACACACTGCCACTTTGCCATTAGGTACGGCAGCAGTATGGGGTTGGGAGGTGCTTCAGTCTATATGACAGATAAACGGAAGCGATTTGAATTGTTGATGAGACAGGCGGAGGTTCCTGTTGAACTGTTAGATAGCTTTTTCCATGATGGATGGATTGATAGAGTGGAGTGCAGCCGCTCCAATAAAGAGTGGACGATTTATATAGGCAAGTCAACTGTCGTTCCGGCAGAAGCTTACCGTACGTTTTGCCTGCGTGTACAGGACAAGTTGTCCCACATTGCCAAGATTAAGATCATATTCCACTATGAAGAGCAGCTTCCAAATAAGGAGATCGTAGATGCCTATTGGAGTTTGTTCATGGAATGGGTCAAGCGAGAGGTTGCTTCAGTTAACGGTTGGCTGCACAAAGGGCAGTATGAAGTTGAGAAAGATTTGATCAAGCTTTTTTTGCCGGATGCGACATCATTAGAGCTGGCGAAGAAGAAGCAGATTGATAAATATTGCACGACGTTCTTTGAGACGTATTTCACACGCACACTTCGTGTAACGATGCAGCAGGGCAGCCATGATACGGAAGCCTATGAAGCATTCCAGCAGAAGCTGATGGAAGAAGAGC
The DNA here is from genome assembly GCF_001894745.1 of Paenibacillus sp. NAIST15-1. Lineage (GTDB taxonomy): Bacteria > Bacillota > Bacilli > Paenibacillales > Paenibacillaceae > Paenibacillus_B > Paenibacillus_B suaedae. Next base: position 347,432 of record NZ_BBYF01000003.1, on the reverse strand, counting down.
GCCAAGTTATTCAGCAAATGATGGAAGAATCAGCACGTGAAGTCGAGGAAGAAGAAGGAGAAGCGCCAGAGCGTCTGCATGTCGGATACGACATTAAGGATGAGCCGACTCCAATCATGAATGTACAGGATGAAGAGAAACGTGTCACGATTCAAGGTGCAGTATTTGGCGTTGAGATGAAGGAACTTCGCAATGGCAGTACCTTATTCACATTCAACCTAACTGATTTTTCTGACTCTATGGCGATGAAAATGTTCGCGAAGACGAAGGAAGACGTTAAAATGCTGAGCCTCATCTCGAATGGTCAATGGCTCAAAGCTCGTGGACGTGTTGAGTACGATCGCTTCATGCAAGTCCCTGAGCTTGTCATGATGCCAAATGATCTGAATGAAGTAAAGGCACCGGCAGAACGCAAGGATACTGCTGAGGAGAAGCGCGTGGAATTCCATCTTCATTCTACGATGAGTGCAATGGATGCAGTTACGTCTATCAGCGATTATGTGAAGCAGGCGGCGAAGTGGGGCCATAAGGCGATCGCGGTAACGGATCACGGCAACGTTCAGTGTTATCCAGAGGCAGCGAAGGCAGCCAAGAAAAATGGCATTAAAATGCTTTATGGCTTAGAAGCGAATGTCGTGAATGACAATATGGAAGTTGTTCTAAATGCGGACAATCGTCCGGTGAAAGATGCCATCTATACCGTATTCGATATCGAGACAACCGGTTTGTCTGTAACAAACAATAAAATCATCGAGATTGCAGCTGTCAAAATGCAAGAAGGCAAAGAAATTGATAGGTACAGCACTTTCGTCAATCCGCATGTACGAATTCCTTATAACATTCAACAGCTTACTAATATTACGGATGAAATGGTAGCTGATGCACCAGATATCGAAGAAGTGCTTCCGAAGTTTGTGGAATTTGCCCAAGATACCATTCTTGTTGCGCATAACGCGAGGTTCGATATTGGCTTTATCCAGCATAACTTGAAGCTAATGAATCTGCCAGATATGATGAATCCGGTACTCGATACCTTGGAGCTAGCGCGTTTGCTGCATCCGACACTCAAAAATCACCGACTCAATACGTTGGCAGCTAAATATAAAGTATCACTTGAGAACCATCACCGTGCGATTGACGATACGATTGCACTAGGCGGCATTCTTACGGGACTACTTCAGGACGCTCAGCAGCTTATCGGAATCGAGACGCTGGAACGCATGAATGATTATGTAGGGCAGAACCTACAAAATGCCCGTCCATTTCACTGCGGCATTTATGCGCTTAATGCAGTAGGCAAGAAAAATCTGTATAAGCTTGTGTCAATGTCTCATACAGAATATTTCAAGCGGGTAGCCTGCATTCCGAAGAGTAAACTGGTGGGGATGCGCGAAGGCTTGCTCATTATGTCCGGCTGTGAGAAAGGCGAATTCTTCGAGACCGTACTTAACAAGTCGGTGGAGGAAGCCGAGCAAGTAGCAGAGTTTTATGACGTCCTTGAAATTCAGCCTTTGACGATGTATATGCATTTGGTAGAGAAGGGTTTGGTTGGATCGACGGCCGAGATCGAAGGCGCTATTCGCAAAATTGTTCAGATTGGCGAGAAGCAGAATAAGCTCGTCGTCGCAACAGGCAATGTGCATTACCTGCATCCACGAGACAAGATGTTCCGTGATATTACCATTCATGGAATTACGGGCTTCAGTCCACTGAAGGATATTCGCAAACCGGATGCGCATTTCCGCACGACGAATGAAATGCTTCAAGAATTTGAATTTTTGGGTAAGGAACAAGCTTACAAGTTTGTTGTGGAGAATACGAACACGCTGTTGGAACGATTTGAAGATTTCGATCTGTTCCCGAAGGAATTATTCACACCGAACATCGAGGGTGCAGATCAGGAAATTCGTGATAAGTGCTACAATAAGGCAATGAGCATTTACGGGGAACCGTTGAACGATATTATTGTGCAGCGTCTGGAGAAGGAACTGGTACCAATCATTAAATTCGGATTCTCCGCGAACTATCTGATCTCAGAGCGTCTTGTGAAGAAGTCCAATGAAGATGGTTACTTGGTTGGTTCACGGGGATCCGTAGGTTCTTCCGTCGTTGCGATGTTCCTTGGTATCTCAGAAGTTAATCCGCTGCCACCGCATTATTCGTGTCGCAATCCGGAATGCAAGCACAGCGAATGGTTCACGGACGGCAGTGTGCCGAGTGGATTTGACCTGCCGAACAAGGATTGTCCGGAGTGTGGCCAGCCAATGAAGGGCGATGGACAAGATATTCCGTTCGAGACGTTCCTTGGATTTAAGGGGGATAAGGTTCCCGATATCGACTTGAACTTCTCGGGGGACTATCAGCCTGTCGCACACAACTACACGAAGGTGCTGTTCGGTGAAAAGAGTGTATTTCGTGCGGGAACGATTGGTACGGTAGCGGAGAAGACGGCTTATGGATTCGCGAAGAAATATGAAGAAGACCACGGCAAGCGATGGCGCGGAGCAGAGCTTAACCGTCTAGCAGCAGGATGTACCGGCGTAAAACGCAGCACAGGTCAGCATCCGGGCGGTATCGTCGTTGTGCCAGACTATATTGAAGTGGAAGACGTAACACCCGTTCAATATCCGGCGGATGATACAACGGCTGAATGGAAGACGACGCACTTCGATTATCATGCCTTCGAAGATAACCTGTTGAAGCTTGATATTCTGGGTCACGATGATCCGACGATGATGCGGATGCTGCAGGATTTGACAGGCGTTGATCCGACGACGATTCCGATGAATGATCCGAAGGTCATGAGTATGTTCAACTCCGTTGACGCACTCGGCGTAACGCCGCAGCAGATCCGGACACCGGTTGCGACCTTTGGCGTACCGGAGATGGGAACACGCTTCGTGCGCCAGATGCTTGTGGAAGCACAGCCAAGCACGTTCGCCGATTTGCTGCAGATCTCTGGGTTGTCCCATGGCACGGGCGTATGGCTCGGTAATGCACAGGAACTGATTAAGAATGGGATCTGTACGATTAAGACCGTAATCGGTTGTCGTGACGAGATCATGTTGTACTTAATCTACAAAGCCGGTATGGACGCTGGGCTTGCATTTAAAATTACGGAGAGCGTTCGTAAGGGCCGAGGTCTTAGTGATGAATGGATTCAAGAGATGAAAAACTGCAATGTGCCGCAATGGTACATTGATTCCTGCTTGAAGATTCAATACATGTTCCCGAAAGCCCATGCTGCTGCTTATGTTATTTCCGCGGTACGTACAGCTTACTTCAAGCTGTACCATCCAATCGAGTTCTATGCGACTTACTTTACTGTTCGTGCGGAGGACTTCGATATCGAACTATGCTGCCAAGGTTATGATGCGATCAATAAGAAGATCGATGAGATCGAGGCAAAGGGCTTCCAAGCAACAACGAAAGAGAAGGCCATGATCTCGATCTTGGAGATGGCGGTTGAAATGACAGCCCGTGGGTTCTCATTCAAGCCAATCGATCTATATCGATCAGATGCAACGAAATTCCTTGTTGATGGCAACTCGCTCATCCCGCCATTCTCTGCAGTACAAGGGATCGGGGATAATGCGGCACGCAATATTGCGGCTTCTCGCGATGGGGTGGAGTACTTGTCCATCGAGGATTTCCAGATGCGTTCCAAGGCAACGAAGACGATTGTCGAGCTCCTGAATCAGATGGGGTGCTTCCGGGGACTGCCGGAGACGAACCAATTGTCTCTGTTTTAGTGCATGATCGGAGACACCCTTGCCATATTGTAGATGGCTATGATATAATTTTTTTGGTAATCATGTGGATAAATCCGTTACGTAAAGAGTGGGGAAACCCACTCTTTCATGTTTAGTATCGGGTTCTAACATAGAGGAACATCATTATTCCTAACATTCAGGAGGTTCTTGAATTTGAGCTCAGCCAATATCAAATCGACAGTTGAGGATATGATCACACCCTATTTGGAAGAGAACAACTTCGAACTTGTCGATGTGGAATATGTGAAGGAAGGCAGCAGTTGGTTTCTTCGCGTATTTGTGGACAAGGAAGGCGGCATTGACATTGAGGATTGCGGCCGTATTAGTGAAGTATTAAGCCAGAAGCTGGACGAAAACGATCCGATTACAGACGCGTACTTCTTGGAAGTATCGTCTCCAGGTGCGGAACGCCCGCTGAAGAAGACGAAGGATTTCGTTAAGGCGGTAGGCAAGCATGTGTATGTGACTACATACGAACCCATTGGCGCATTGAAGGAGTTCGAAGGGGTTCTCACTTCCTTCGATGAACAGACGGTTGTCGTTCAAGTCGGCAAGAAGGAACATGCAATTCCGTATGAGAAGGTAGCGAGCGCACGTCTTGCTATCGTTTTTTAGGACGATTGTAATCAACGATTGGATATCGTTCTGCTGAATGTAACATTATTGGAATGAAGCCGGATTCGGCTGAAAGGGGGAACTCACCAAATGAGTATGGATTTTATTGACGCGTTGTCGGAAATCGAAAGAGAAAAAGGAATTAGCAAGGAAGTACTCATTGATGCGATTGAAGCGGCTCTGATCTCGAGCTATAAGCGCAACTTCAATACTGCACAAAATGTACGTGTAGACATCAATCGGGCAACTGGAGTAATTAAAGTATATGCACGCAAGAACGTAGTGGACGAGGTGTTGGACCCACGTCTTGAAATTTCACTTCATGCTGCTCGCGAACATAATCCGAACTACCAAATGGATGATATTTGTGAGATTGAGGTTACACCACGTGATTTTGGCCGTATCGCTGCGCAAACAGCGAAACAAGTTGTGACACAGCGTATTCGGGAAGCTGAGCGTGGTCTTATCTATAACGCGTTCATCGACAAGTCGGATGATATCGTAACAGGTATTGTACAACGTCAGGACATGCGTAATGTGTATGTAGATTTGGGTAAAGTGGAAGCAGTTCTTCCATTGAATGAATTGATGCCGAATGAAAAGTTCAAGCACGGTGATCGCACCAAAGCATACATTACGAAAGTGGAGAACACGACCAAGGGGCCGCAAATTATTTTGTCCCGCACGCATCCTGGACTGCTAAAGCGCTTGTTCGAGCTGGAAGTGCCTGAAATCTTCGACGGCGTCGTTGAAATCAAATCGGTAGCTCGTGAAGCGGGTCAACGTTCTAAAATTGCGGTATACTCCCGCAACGAGGAAGTTGATCCAGTTGGTTCATGCGTTGGCCCTAAAGGTATGCGTGTCCAGACAATTGTTAATGAGCTGCGCGGCGAGAAAATTGATATCGTGCGCTGGTCAGAAGATGTAAGTGAGTATGTAGCGAATGCACTGAGCCCATCCAAAGTTGTTGATGTGGAAGTTCGTGAAGCTGAGAAAATGGCTCGTGTCATCGTGCCTGATTATCAGTTGTCACTGGCAATTGGGATTAAGGGTCAGAACGCTCGACTTGCTGCAAAATTGACTGGCTGGAAAATTGATATTAAAAGCGAGACTCAAGCTGATGAAGAAGGGCTTCCAATGTCTTCTGATGAGCACACACCAGATGACAGCATGGAAGTAAGCGAATAAACACTGAAGGCGCGACCAACGCCATATGAAGCGGTCGTCTCCTTCAATCAGGGATGTATGACCGAATCGTAAGGGGGGATTGAGTCATGAGAACAAGGAAAGTTCCACTTCGCAAGTGTGTCGCATGTCAAGAAATGATGCCGAAGAAAGAGCTAATCCGTGTTGTGAAGACACCACAGGACGAGGTTCTAATCGATTTGACAGGGAAGAAGTCTGGACGCGGCGCATACCTATGTGGGAAGTTGTCCTGCTTCAGACTTGCACATAAGTCTCGTGCGCTTGATCGGGCTTTGAAGCATCAGGTGAACTCTGCCATCTATGAACAGCTTGCTCAAGACTTCATCAAGGTGGAGGATGAATTCCACGCCTTGAAGGAGCAGGAGGACGATCATGAGTAAGGTCAAGTCGCAGCTAGGTCTTGCCCAGCGGGCAGGGAAGCTTGCGACTGGTGATGAGATAGTCCTCAAGGCGATTCGCAATAAGCAAGCACGCTTGGTGATTGTTGCGGCGGACGCTTCTGACAACACGAAGAAGAAGTTTCGAGATAAATGTAAGTCGTACGGGGTGCCACTTGCTATCGGATTTACGCGAACCGAACTCGGTGAGAGCATCGGGAAATTGCAACGGGTAGTATTGGCGGTAACGGATGATGGATTTGCGACCATGATGACGAACGGGCTGAAAACGATGTCGGAGGTGGAGTATATTGAGCAAACAAGAGAACACTAAGGACAAAACAAGAGTTTACGAATATGCCAAATCGCTTAATATGAGCAGCAAAGAAATTATTACGATACTCAAACGTCTTAACATACCAGTTAACAATCATATGAGCGTAATGGAGAATGATGCCGTGGGGAAAGTCGAATCGTACATGCGCACGATTAAGGAGAATGCGCAGGCGAAGCGGGAAAGCAATAGCACCCCACACCCGAAAGTGAACATCAGCCAGTCAAAAACAACAGAAGTACCAGATAGAACAGCTGGCCAATCGGCAGGAAATTCAAGTCAGGGCCGGTCGGATCAGCGCGACTCACGTGCTGGACAGCAGCAAATGCAACGTGACGGTCGCGACCATCAGCGCGAAGATAACCGAGGCGGGCGTGATGAACGTCAGGATCGCAGTAATCGCGGTGAAGGTCGTGACGGTCAAAAAGACCATAATAGACAGGGCGAGATAAACATTAATATGGATAATAGACAAGGAAACCAACAGGGGAATATGAACGGACAAGAACAACGTCGATCAGGTGAACAACAGCAAAACCAAGGTAACAGATCTAACGGCCAGCAAAGATCAGGCCAAGGCGCACCGCGTCAAGGCGGCGGCCCGCGTCAAGGACAGGGCGGATCGCGTCCAGGTCAAGGTGGCGGCCCTCGCCAAGGAGGCCAAGGTGGCGGTTCACGTCCAGGCCAAGGCGGACAACAACGTCCGGGTCAAGGTGGCGGCTCGCGCCCAGGCCAAGGCGGACAACAACGTCCAGGTCAAGGCGGCGGCTCGCGTCCAGGCCAAGGTGGCGGTTCACGTCCAGGTCAAGGCAGCCAACAAAGCAGTGGTCAAGCGCGCTTTGCACAAGGCGGCCAGCAGCGTCAAGGTGATCAAGCACGTACGGGGGGGCAAGGCGCTCAGCAACGTCCGAACAGAAACTTCGGTGAGCGTAGCGATGATTTCTCCGGTGGAAGAAATCAATCAAGAAACAACAATAATAATAATAAGAGACGCTTCGATGACAACCGTAATGGCGGAGGCATGCGCGGCCGCGGCGGCAAGAACAGAGGCAGAAATAATCAACAGCAGGTACAGCGTGAGAAGATTGACAATACGCCGAAAAAGATTATTGTACGCGGTGCAATGACAGTAGGTGAATTGGCAAAATTGCTTCATAAAGACGCTTCCGAGGTTATTAAGAAGTTCTTGCTCATGGGCGTTATGGCAACAATCAACCAAGAAGTTGATTTGGATACAATCCAATTGATTGCAGACGAATTCAAGGTTGAAGTTGATTTGAAGCTGCCTGTATCCGAAGATCCGTTCGAGGAAACAGAAGAAAAAGAAGAAGATGCAGCAGACTTGGTTGAACGTCCAGCAGTTGTTACGATTATGGGTCACGTTGACCATGGTAAAACGACATTGCTTGATTCGATCCGCAAGACGAACGTTACGGGTGGAGAAGCAGGCGGTATTACGCAGCATATTGGTGCATACCAAGTTGAGTTCAACTCGAAGAAGATAACATTCCTGGATACACCAGGCCACGAAGCGTTTACGCTGATGCGTGCCCGCGGTGCTCAAGTAACGGACATTACGATTATCGTCGTTGCTGCTGATGATGGTGTTATGCCGCAAACGGTTGAGGCAATCAGCCACGCAAAGGCGGCGAACTGCCCAATTATCGTAGCTGTTAACAAGGTCGATAAGCCAGAAGCCAATGTCGATCGCGTGAAGCAGGAATTGACAGAATATGAATTGGTTCCAGAAGAGTGGGGCGGAGATACTATCTTCGTTAACGTTTCTGCGAAGCAGCGTACGGGCTTAGAAGAATTGCTCGAAATGATTCTGCTCGTGTCCGAAGTAAATGAGTTCAAGGCCAACCCGAACAAGGAAGCTCGCGGTACTGTACTCGAGGCTGAGTTGGACAAAGGCCGTGGACCTGTTGCACGTATACTCGTTCAACAAGGTACATTGAAAGTCGGAGATCCATTCGTTGCTGGCACATGCTTCGGCCGTGTTCGCGCAATGGTGAACGACCGGGGTCGTCGCTTGAAAGAAGCCGGTCCATCTACACCGATCGAAATTACAGGTCTTACAGATGTTCCACAAGCTGGCGATATGTTTGTCGCGTTCGATGATGAGCGTAAGGCTCGTTCCATTGCTGAGAAGCGTTCGACAACTTATAGAGAGAGCCAATTGGGTGCGAATACTCGTGTAACGTTGGATGACTTGTTCAAGCACATTAAAGACGGCGAGATGAAAGAATTGAACGTAATCATCAAGGGTGACGTTCAAGGTTCTGTTGAAGCACTTCGCGGCTCGCTCGAGAAGATTGAAGTTGAAGGAGTTCGCGTTAAGATTATTCACTCCGGCGCTGGTGCAATTACAGAGTCGGACATCATCTTGGCAACAGCGTCCAACGCTATCGTTATCGGCTTTAACGTTCGTCCAGACGCACAAGCGAAGATTACTGCTGATCAAGAGAAGGTTGATGTTCGCTTGCATCGTGTCATCTACTCGATCGTTGAAGAAATCGAGCAGGCGATGAAGGGTATGCTTGATCCAGAATATAAAGAAGTTGTGATCGGTCATGCTGAAGTACGCAATACGTTCAAAATCAGCAAAGTCGGTACAATCGCAGGATGTATGGTTACAGAAGGTAAGATTTCCCGCTCTGCAGAAGTACGCCTTGTTCGTGAGGGCATTGTTGTTCACGAAGGCAAAATCGACTCGCTCAAGCGCTTCAAGGATGATGCGAAGGAAGTTGCGCAAGGCTACGAGTGTGGTATTATGCTTGAGAAGTACAATGACATGAAGGAAGGCGACATCATCGAAGCCTTTGTCATGGAAACCATCGAACGCAAATAGAATGGTTTCAACTCAGATGATGTTGTAAGCTATATATGAAATGAGGTGTTTCCCATGGCGAACTTTCGCTCCGGACGTGTTGGCGAGCAGATGAAGAAGGAACTTAGCCAGTTGATCCAAACCGAGATTAAGGATCCTCGAATCGGCTTCATTACGGTGACAGGCGTTGATGTAACGAACGATTTGTCACAAGCCAAAGTGTACTTGAGTGTCATGGGCAATGAAGAACAAAAGGAACAATCCATAAAAGCATTGGAGAAGGCGAGCGGATTCCTTCGTTCCGAGATTGGCAAGCGAATTCGTCTTCGTCATACTCCAGAGCTGCTGTTCAAGATCGATTCTTCAATCGAATACGGTAGCCATATTGAAAAGCTGCTTGGTGAAATTCGCGATCGCGACAATAACTAAGTCAGCAGCATAAGAACGCACAAGTGAATCGGGCCAAGGCTCGATTCACTTGTCTGTATGGAGGTTATTAATGACTGGACTAACGACGCAATCTTATGCACAGCAGATCGAGAGAGCTAGAAACTTTATTCAAGAGGGCAATCATTTTCTTGTGGTTGCACATGTTCAGCCTGACGGAGATGCGATAAGCTCAACGTTGGCGGTAGGCTGGCTGCTTCGTCAATGGAACAAATCCTATGTCATGGTGAATGAGAATGGAGTTCCTAATAAGCTAAATTATTTGCCGGGCTCTGATCAAATCAACGTACATGCAGAACTTGAAAACATTGCTGCCAAGCCATTTGATACCGTAATTTGTGTGGATTGTGCGGACTATGCGCGCATCGGAAAAATAGCAGAATGGATCGATAAGGATGCTCGTATTTTAAATATTGATCATCATCCAACGAATGACCACTATGGGGAAGTTGCAGTCATCCGCGAGGATGCTGCGGCGACCGTTGAGATATTATTCGATATGATTGCTTCCTACGGGCTTACACTCGATTTAGAGGTAGCGACAGTACTGTATACTGGCTTGCTAACTGACACGGGGGGATTCCGGTACAGCAACACGACACCACATGTGATGACGATCGCATCTGAGCTGCTTAAGCAGGGTGTTAACGGCAATGACATTGCGGATCGATTGCTTGAGAAGATGTCGATGGCACAGATGCAGCTTATACAACGCGGCCTGTCGAGATTGGCATTTAGCGAGGATCATCGAATTGCCTGGTTGTACGTGACTCCTCAGGATATGCAAGAGACCGGGGCGCTTAATGAAGATCTGGAAGGCTTGGTCAATTATCCACGCAATATCGATGGTGTAGAAGTTGGTCTCTTATTTAAGCAAGTAGATGACACAGGAGTAAAAGTGAGTATGCGTTCCGCAGGGCTTGCTAATGTGGCTGAGATTGCTCAATCCTTTAGTGGAGGCGGTCATGTCCGTGCAGCAGGCTGCAAGCTTACTGGTACTTTAGAAGAAGTCATTACCATTGTAATAGAACGGGTGAAGCAAGCTTTATGAGTAACTATCATGGTGTATTACCCGTATGGAAGCCTGAGGACTGGACGTCCCATGACGTAGTTGCCAAAGTACGCCGCCTTATTTGGGAGAAGCGTATTGGTCATACGGGAACATTGGATCCGAAGGTTGTTGGAGTGCTGCCGCTATGTATAGGCAAGGCGACACGGATCGTTGAGTATTTGCAGGAGATGCCTAAGCAGTATGAGGCAACCCTCCGATTCGGTGTATCAACAGATACCGAGGATCTAAGTGGAGAGGTACTGGAGCGCTCGGACGCTTCGCATTTGACGGAAGAGATGATTCGAGAGACGATTCTATCCTTTATCGGGGATATCGAACAAGTGCCTCCGATGTACTCCGCTGTTAAGGTAGACGGAAAGCGACTGTATGATCTAGCGCGTGAGGGGAAGACGGTGGAGCGTAAAGCGCGCCAAGTTACGATCCATAACATTGATCTTCTAGATGTACAGTTAGGCACCTCTGAACCGGAAGTACGTTTTCTAGTTGAGTGCTCCAAAGGAACTTATATCCGAACACTATGTGTTGATATCGGTCGTAAGCTTGGCGTTCCATCTACAATGGCGAAGCTGATGCGAACGGTATCTGCCGGGTTTGTTCCTTCACAATGTGTAACCTTCGATCAGATTGAGCAGGCTGTCGCGGATGGAACATTTGAAACGATGCTTCTATCTGTGGAGGATGCAATCTCAGATATGCCTAGAATTCAGGTCTCTGAGAAGTTTGCCCACTATGCATTGACCGGCCGATCAATTCCTTTGCATGCTTTACAGCCGAAACCTTTGACGAATGGTACGATTCGATTGTATGATGAACAAGGAACGTTCTATGGGATATTCCAAGTTCCACAGGGGCAATCGGTATTGCGTCCTGTGAAGGTATTTCTTCCGAACGAGTAATGTATATAATGCTGTGCGCGATTCGAGCAGGCAATTGACTCGGCTTGCGCTAGCTTTTGTCTACTCTTGTGAAAGGGAGAACATACTAGTAGGTAGGAACTTTGGTTTACTGTCCGTGTAACTGGATTGGGAGTTTAACCACAAATCGATAATACGCAGGGGCTCTGATTACAATGGAAACGATAGCATTACATGCAGCGCTCGATGATTCGAGCTGGCGACTGCAGGAGCAGCCGCAAGTATTAATATTAGGACATTTTGACGGTATTCATGAGGGACATGTACAGGTCATTCGGCATGCGTTGGACTACGGGAAGCAGCATCAATTGCCCGTAGGTCTGATGACTTTCCATCCACATCCCAAGGGAGTATTCGGCAAGCCGGAGTATGAACGATTCATTACGCCATTGTCGGAGAAAAAACGGATTTTGAGTCAGCTTGGGCTTGACCGTTTGTATGTTGTACATTTTGATTTGTCATTCGCTAAGGTTACCGCGCAGCAGTTCGCAGAAGCGATCTGCCGTATGAAGGTAAAACACGTCGTTGTCGGCTTCGACTATCGCTTTGGTCATGGTGGAGAAGGCACTGCTCAATTGCTGCAGGAATGGGGCAAGGGATGCTTTACTGTGGATATCATACCGGCACATAATGATGTTGAGACCGCAGTGAAGGTGAGCAGCACACGGATTCGCGAGAGTCTGCTGCAAGGTGATGTTGTCAATGCGAATCGACTGCTAGGCCGAACGTATATCATTCGCGGCGAGGTTGTTCACGGTGACGCCCGTGGTCGTACGATGGGCTTCCCAACTGCGAATGTCCGGGCAGAAGAAGCATATGTCATCCCAGCGAATGGCGTATATGCAGTGAAGGTGCTGGTTCACGGGACGTGGCATGATGGTGTGCTGAATATTGGCTTGAAGCCGACATTCAAGACGGGAGAAACCGTTCAATCGGTTGAAGCGCATCTGTTTGATTTTGATCAAGATATATACGGGGAGACCGTAACGGTTGCCCTGATGAGCTACATTCGTCCAGAGCGCAAGTTCAGCTCCATACAAGAGCTGATCGCACAGATTACTGCGGATTCAGAGGAAGCGCGCCAACGTCTAAGCACGATGGATAAGGCGCCTGCAGTAACAATTGGCGTCTAATATTGTGCACAATATTCTTAGCCTTCTATCTTTGTACGAATTGATTGCTAAGACTTGTTTTACTTTTGTAGATGGAGATGCTATACTAATAACGTTGTCGTGAAAAACGACCTGTCCATAGCTTGGTTATTCGATCTCACCGTCGATGACGAGGCTAATGGCGTAAACTAACACATATTTTAGGAGGTGAATAGGATGGCTATGACTCAAGAGCGTAAACAACAGCTTATTGAAGAACATAAGACGCACGCTACGGATACAGGTTCTCCGGAGGTGCAAGTCGCTATCCTTACTGAAAACATCGTAAACTTGACGGACCATCTTCGTACACACAAGAAGGATCATCATTCCCGTCGTGGTTTGATGAAAATGGTAGGTCAACGCCGTAAGTTGTTGGCTTATGTGAAGAACAAAGATGTTAAACGCTACAGCGCATTGATCGCAAAACTCGGTCTTCGCCGTTAATAGCACGAACCAAAGCAGCCTGGTTGTTCATTGCCGCTTCTTATCGCGGCATGCAACCGGGTTGCTTTTTAGTGATTGCATATGATGCTACATATTGTGATAGTAGACAAGCTTCCATCAGGACGGTATTTCAAATGAAATGCAGGAAATAATGGGAGTAGTAACGAAGAATATAAACTGAACCACTTAAGGAGGGATCCGATGAACCGCATCGAGATGGAACTTGGCGGCAGAACGCTTGTCCTGGAAACGGGTCGTTTGGCTAAGCAAGCAAATGCCGCAGTCAAAGTCGAGTACGGTGATACAGTCGTATTGTGTACCGTTACCGCATCGAAGGAACCTAAAGATCTAGATTTCTTCCCATTGACTGTCAATTACGAAGAACGATTATATGCTGTAGGTAAAATTCCTGGAGGATTCATCAAGCGCGAAGGTCGTCCAAGTGAGAAAGCGATTCTTGCCAGCCGCCTTATTGACCGCCCAATCCGCCCATTGTTCCCGGAAGGTTTCCGCAATGATGTGCAGATCGTGGATTTGGTTATGAGCGTGGATCAAGACTGCCCACCAGAAATCGCGGCAATGATCGGAACATCCGCTGCATTGACGATATCTGATGTGCCATTTAATGGCCCTATCGGCGGCGTGATTGTAGGTCGTATTGACGGTCAATTTATTATCAACCCAACCGTTGAACAAGAGGAAAAGAGCGATATTCACCTTGTTGTATCGGGTACAAAAGATGCGATCATGATGGTTGAAGCAGAAGCGAACGAAGTACCAGAATCGGTTATGCTTGAAGCAATCATGTTCGGTCACGATGAAATTAAGAAAATTGTAGCGAAGATTGAAGAATTCGCTGCGATCGCAGCTAAACCGAAGATGGAAGTGAAGCTGCATGCAGTTGATACAGATGTGAATACTGCTGTTCGTGCGTTCGCGCAGGAACGTCTCGTTGAAGCGATTCGTATTCCTGAAAAGCATGCGCGTCAAGATGCGATTGATGCAATCAATCAGGAAGCAGCTGCACACTTCGAACAATTGTATGTGGAAACGCCTGAGAATATGAGCGATGTGAGCGAAACCTTGTACGATATCGTGAAGGAAGAAGTTCGACGCTTGATTACACATGACAAAGTTCGTCCAGACGGCAGACAGCTTGAGGAGATTCGTCCGATCGATTGTGATACAGGACTCTTGCCCCGTACTCACGGATCTGGCTTGTTCACACGTGGACAAACGCAAGCACTCAGCATCTGTACGCTAGGCGCGCTTGGAGATGTGCAAATTTTGGATGGTCTTGGCTTGGAAGAGTCGAAACGCTTCATGCATCACTACAACTTCCCTCCATTCTCCGTAGGGGAAGCTCGTCCGCTTCGTGCTCCTGGACGCCGCGAGATTGGTCACGGTGCACTCGGTGAACGTGCCTTGTCCAAGGTGATTCCGCCAGAGAGCGAATTCCCGTATACAATCCGACTTGTATCCGAGGTCATAGAATCTAACGGTTCTACTTCCCAAGCAAGTATTTGTGCAAGCACACTTGCGATGATGGATGCAGGGGTTCCGATCAAGGCACCAGTTGCAGGTATTGCAATGGGTCTGATCAAAGACGGGGAACACTTCTCCATCTTGTCCGATATTCAAGGTATGGAAGACCACCTCGGTGACATGGACTTCAAGGTTGCTGGTACAGCTGAAGGTGTTACAGCCATTCAAATGGATATCAAAATTGATGGTATCGACCGCAGCATCTTGACACAAGCGTTGGATCAAGCACGTGCAGGACGTATGCACATCTTGGGTAAAATGAATGAAGTTATCCAAACTCCACGTGAATCCTTGTCACAGTATGCGCCTAAGATCTTGACGATGCATATTAATCCAGATAAGATCCGTGATGTTATTGGTGCCGGCGGTAAAGTCGTCAACAAAATCATCGAGGAAACAGGTGTCAAAATTGACATCGAGCAGGATGGCCGCATCTTCATCGCATCTACAAATGCAGAGTCCAATGAGCGTGCCCGTGAAATTATCGAGGGTATCGTGAAGGAAGTTGTCGTTGGTGAAGTATACACAGGAACAGTGAAACGCGTTGAGAAGTTCGGTGCATTTGTTGAAGTGCTTCCAGGCAAGGAAGGACTTGTGCATATTTCTCAATTGTCAACTGAGCGTGTAGAGAAAGTCGAAGATGTCGTGAAAATTGGCGATAAGCTTGAGGTTAAGGTTGTCGAGATCGACCAACAGGGACGCATCAATTTGTCCCACAAAGTGCTGCTTCAGCCTGCACAGACAGAAGGAACTGCAAGCTCCGAAGCTGCAGCTACAGAACGTCCACGCAGCAGCAGACCACCACAAGGGGGCGGCAATCGTCCACCTCGCGGACCGCGTCCGTCTAAGCCGCAAAGCTAAGTCGGATACAGCGAGCAAGACAAGCCTGAGAAGGCAACATACGTAGCAAGGAAAGAGGCAGACTGGTTTCTGGCTCTTTTTTTGATGCAAAAAATAGGTATTGATTGCATGATAGGCATTGATTGCTTCCAGACCGAATAACTCGTCCCGAAATCGCATAGAATCAAAAGGACTATCTTGGAAGGGAATGGACTGGATGCAGCCAATGTTAAAGAAATGGTTCGCCGTAACAGCAGGAGTTGTCATCGTGCTGGCAGCAGTAGCGCAGCCCGATGTGAGAAGCTATTTGCAGGAGAAGAAGGCAGAGCTCGCCGTGAGCTATGCTTACCAATCGGGGGTAGAGGATAAGGCTGCGAATGATCCATTAATGGCTCGAATCAAGGAGGAAGCAGCCAAACGATATATTGCTCCAATTAATGCCCGCATTGATCGGGTGTGGAAGGCAATACCCGGATACAATGGGCAGGAAGTAGATATTGAGCGAACGTACACTGCCAATTCGGGGAAAGATCGTTCGGCTGAATTGAAAATGGTCATGCGCGAGGTGAAGCCGGAGGTCTCCTTGACGAGTCTAGATCCACAGCCGATCTATCGAGGGAATCCGAATAAGCCGATGGCAGCGCTTATGATCAATGTCGCTTGGGGGAACGAGTACATCGATCCAATGCTGAAAGTGCTAGCAGATGAGAAGGTGCATGCGACATTTTTCTTAGACGGCAGCTGGTTGAAGAAAAATCCTGACATTGCGAAGCGGATTCAGGCGGCGGGACATGAGATGGAGAATCATGCATACTCTCATCCGAATATGAGCGAGCTAAGCGAGGGGCACCAGACGCAGCAAATTGAGAAGACGAAGCAATTGCTGAAGCAAACGCTTGGCGTAGAGAATAAATGGTTCGCTCCACCATCAGGAGATTTCAATATGTTGACGGTACGTACAGCACATGCACTCGGATTGAAGACAGTGCTGTGGACCTTTGATACGAGAGACTGGATGAAGCCCTCTGTGGCTACGATACTGCGTAGATTTCAAGAGAAGACAGAACCGGGATCACTGATCCTCATGCATCCAACGGAGCCATCCAGTACGGCCTTGAAGGAAATGATTCGGATATTGAAGCAAAAGGGCATTGTACCAGGTACGGTAGGAGAAACACTTTCTGAGAAGCGGGTGCCTCCGATTGAAGTTGAGAGGTGATCAGATTTCTGGTAGGATTAGAAAGGCATACTTGGAATGTACTTGGACGAGGAGGAATTGCCGGTGGAAAAAGTGCAGCTGTCTAACGGCCTTCGTGTCGTGATGGAGAAAATACCAACCTGCCGTTCCGTTTCATTTGGGATATGGGTTAAGACAGGTTCACGCAATGAGGATGAAACGACCAACGGGATTTCCCATTTTATCGAACATATGATGTTCAAAGGAACAGAACGGTTTGATGCGAAAGCAATCGCAGACTCCTTCGATGCGATCGGAGGAAGTGTTAATGCGTTCACTTCCAAAGAATATACCTGTTATTATGCAAAAGTATTGGATGAGCATTTGCCGATAGCGGTTGATGTGCTGTCCGATATGTTTTTCCGGTCATCCATGCTGGACGAGGAGTTGCAGAAAGAGAAAAATGTAATCCTTGAAGAAATTGCGATGTATGAGGATACACCGGATGATACGGTGCATGATCTGGTTACTCGTGCTGCCTTTGGCACGCACCCGCTCGCATATCCGATATTAGGAACGAAGGAACGCCTGACACCAATGGGGCCTGATCATCTCCGCGCATATATGAAGAATCATTATACGGTCTCGAATACGGTCATTGCAGTAGCAGGTAACTTTGATGACTCGATCATCGAATTGCTGGAGAAGCACTTCGGACAATTCACGAATGATGAGCCTGCGGCCATATTAACGGAACCAAGCTTCCATAGTGAATTCATATATCATAAGAAGAAGACAGAACAGAATCATATTTGTCTCAGCCTGCCAGGATGTTCGATGACAGATCCGCGCCTTTACGCTATGATATTGCTCAACAACTTGATCGGTGGCGGCATGAGCTCTCGCCTGTTCCAGGAAATTCGCGAGAAGCGTGGACTTGCCTATTCTGTTTACTCCTATCATTCGTCACATGCAGATAGCGGTCTATTCACGCTCTATGCAGGAACCGCACCGAAGCAGACGAAGGAAGTGCTTGATTTAACCTTGGATATGTTAGGTGAACTGGCAGTGAAGGGCTTGTCTGAGGAAGAGCTTCACAAAGGCAAGGAGCAGTTGAAGGGAAGCCTTATCCTCGGCCTTGAGAGCACAGGCAGCCGAATGAATCGATTAGGGAAAAATGAGCTGATGCTAGGCAAGCATTTCACGCTGGATGAGATCATCGCTCGAATTGAATCGATTAAGCTAGAAGACGTTACCTTTGTATTGAACCGTATGCTTTCCCATCCATTCGCAGGTTCAATGGTCGGAGCAAATGATAAAGCAATATCGGCTTTCAGGAGGGATCAACTTGTTACAACAATCACACCAAGTTCAAATTAAACGCCTGCCAGGCAATGAGGATGTACCGCTCCCTCAAAAAATGTCCGAACTCGCAGCAGGCTTCGATCTATATGCAGCGGTAGAAGAGCCGCTTACATTAGCACCCGGCCATCGCGCACTCGTGCCTACTGGATTTTGCATGGCAATGCCTGGATACTTAGAGGCCCAGATTCGTCCACGCAGCGGACTTGCCTATAAGCATGGCATTACTTGCTTGAATTCACCAGGAACGATTGATGCCGATTACCGCGGCGAGGTGAAGGTCTTGCTAGCCAACCTTGGACAGACTCACTTCACGATTGAGCGCAATGAGCGTATTGCGCAAATGGTGATTCAATTCGTTCCTTCTATTCAACTTGTCGAGGTAGACGAGTTGACTGATACGGAACGCGGAGATGGCGGCTTCGGTCATACCGGTACGAAGTAAAATAATGATCAAATAGGACGCAGTTGAATTACCGTTTTGGTAAATCAGCTGCGTTTTTTTGCGTCTTGAGATGGGCTTGCACATGGCTGCACCCTTTTTAGGCGTGCGCATAAGATGTTTTATACGCTGTGTGCACGTTTGTGAAAGGAGTGATCAGCGAGGATGTTGACTGGAGTTCAGGTCGTGTTTATTGGCGGAGATGCTCGCCAGCTTGAGATCATCCATAAGCTGACTGAATTAGATGCCAGTGTCACGATCGTTGGGTACGATCAACTGCAAAACCCATATCATGGCGTACAGCGCCAATCCCTCTCTATCGAGCTGTTGAAGCAGGCGGATGCTCTTGTGCTTCCTGCTGTAGGAACTGATGACAGTGGGAAGGTTCATGCCATCTTTACATCGGATGAATTGGTGCTGACGGAAGAGCATATTGCGGTACTGCCGGAGCATTGTGTTGTCTTTACGGGGATGGCCAAACCATATTTAAGCAAGCTGTGTGCGAAATACCGCCTCTCGCTTGTTGAATTGTTCGATCGGGATGATGTTGCAATATACAATTCCATTCCGACGGCCGAAGGCGCGATTATGATGGCGATTCAGAACACCGATATCACCCTTCATGGTTCTGAATCGGTCGTTCTTGGGATGGGGAGAACAGGGTTCACATTGGCACGCACCCTTCTTGGCTTAGGGGCTAATGTGCGGATTGGGGTGCGCAGAGATGAACATTTTGCCAGAGCGACAGAAATGGGTTTCAAGCCTTTTTTCATAGCAGATCTCGCGCGTCAGGCGGCAAATATCGACTTGCTTTTTAATACGATACCGACTATGATAGTCACAGCGCAGGTCATAGCGCAAATCCCTAACCGTGCCGTGATTATCGACCTTGCTTCCCTGCCGGGTGGCGTGGATTTCCGATTCGCGGAGAAGCGGGGGATCAAGGCTATGCTGGCACCAGGATTGCCAGGCATTGTCGCACCGAAGTCTGCTGGACGAATATTGGCACAGAGTATCACGCAGCTGTTGCTTGAGGACATGCGGAATCGGGGGAATGGACAATGAACTTCACGGGGAAGACAGTTGGCTATGCACTAACAGGCTCACACTGCACATTAGAAGAAGTAATGCCTCAGGTGAAACGCTTCGTAGATGCTGGAGCGCGCGTTATCCCGATTGCATCACATTCGGTCATGACGACCGATACACGCTTCGGGGAATCCGATCACTGGCAGAAACAGTTGAAAGAGATTACTGGTAATGATATCATTTCTACAATTGTGGACGCAGAACCGCTCGGGCCATCCAAATTGCTGGATGTGATGGTGATCGCGCCTTGCACAGGCAATACGACGAGTAAGCTGGCAAATGCATTGACAGAAAGCCCTGTCCTTATGGCAGCCAAAGCACAAATGCGCAACCAGCGCCCTCTTGTGCTTGCGATTTCGACTAATGATGGACTCGGTTTAAACGCAGCCAATATAGCCAAACTCCTTGTAGCCAAGAACATATACTTCGTTCCGTTCGGCCAAGATAATCCACAGCAGAAACCGAATTCATTGGTGGCGCGCATGGACTTGGTACCAGAGGCATGCTATGCAGCATTAGAAGGCAAGCAACTTCAACCGGTATTAATTGAACGGTTCTTATACTGAACATAGCATACCACGCAAATTATCATAATATAGATGTTTGAAAGATTGTGGGTATAGAGGGGAGAAACGACAGATGACGAATCAGAAGCGGTATAATGTTGCTGTAGTCGGTGCTACGGGTGCAGTAGGGGAACAAATCATTGCATTATTGGAACAACGTCAATTCCCCATTCAATCTTTGAAGTTGTTGTCTTCGGCACGTTCAGCCGGTAAGAAGATCGTATTTGACGGTCAAGAAATTACGGTTGAGGAAGCGAAACCGGAGAGCTTCGAAGGCGTTGATATTGCCCTGTTCAGCGCAGGCGGCGACGTTAGTAAAGAGTTGGCTCCAGCAGCTGTAGAACGCGGAGCGGTATGTATTGACAATACCAATGCATTCCGTATGGATCCCAACACACCACTCGTAGTTCCAGAAGTGAACATCGAGAAAGTGAAGGAACACCAAGGCATTATTGCCAATCCGAACTGTTCCACGATTCAAATGGTAGCAGCCTTGAAGCCGCTCTATGATCGCTACGGTATTTCCCGCATCATCGTGTCTACGTATCAAGCAGTGTCAGGCGCTGGCAGCAAAGCGATTAGCGAGCTGTTGCGTCAATCTACAGAAGTGCTTGCAGGCAATGAAGTTGAGCCGGACATTCTTCCAGTTGGTTCTTTGCCCGTGAAGCATCAAATCGCATTCAATGCTATTCCTCAAATCGATAAGTTCCAAGATAATGGATTCACGCTCGAGGAAATGAAAATGATCCGTGAAACCAAGAAGATCATGAATGATGATAGCCTTCAAGTGACGGCAACATGCGTCCGAATTCCGGTCGTATATGGCCACTCTGAATCTGTATATGTTGAGTTGAAGGACGACTTCCAAATGGAGGATGTGCGCGAGCTGTTGGCAAACGCGCCAGGATTGACGCTCGTCGATGAGCCTTCTGAACAGATGTACCCGCTTGCTACCGAATCTGCAGGCAAGCCAGATGTTTTCGTTGGCCGTTTGCGTCGTGATCTGTCTCAGCCACGCGCATTGAATATGTGGGTCGTATCCGACAATTTAATGAAAGGCGCTGCATGGAACGCGGTACAAATCGCAGAGTACATCGCTTCGGAGCGGCAGTAATTGGCAGGCCGCTCCTGCCTTTTTGTCTTACTTGACAAGGTGTGTTCAGCTTGGTCACTGCGTGATTCGTTGAATAGCCTTTTATTTCGTTCTGGCAGTCAGTCTTCATTAGTTGGGGGAAATAACACATGCGAATATTAGTACAAAAATTTGGTGGAACTTCCTTGTCTACACCCGAAGCCAGAGAAAGAGTCATACACCATATCCGTCGGGAACTGGCGCAGGGTTACCAATTAGCTGTGGTTGTATCAGCAATGGGAAGACGAGGAGAACCATATGCAACCGATACATTACTTGATTGGGCCGGTCAGAACGGGGACAGTTTGCCAGCACGTGAGAAGGATATGCTATTGTGCTGCGGCGAGATTATCTCGGCTACAACCCTGTGCAGCTTGTTGAACAGTGAGGGGATTACATCTACTGTGCTAACAGGTGCTCAAGCTGGTTTCAAGACAGATAGCCACTTCAATAATGCCCGTATTCTGGATGTTACTCCGGATCGGGTCGTTGATGCGTGGAAAGATGTACAGGTTGTAATTGTAACAGGATTCCAAGGCCAAACAGAAACAGGTGACTTTACGACTCTTGGCCGTGGTGGCAGTGATACATCTGCAACAGCATTGGGTGCGGCGCTGCACGCAGAAATTGTCGATATTTATACGGATGTTAACGGCATCCTAACGGCAGATCCTCGACTGGTAGAGGACGCGAAGCCGCTTACGATCGTTAGTTATGCAGAAATATGCAACATGGCACATCACGGCGCCAAAGTTATTCATCCGCGCGCGGTGGAAATTGCGATGCAAGCGCAGGTGCCTGTTCGCGTTCGTTCTACATTCAGCGATGAAGAAGGAACGCTCGTTACGAATCCGGAAGGGTTCCGAGATATGCAGCCTGACATCGTTGATCGCTATGTAACGGGAATTGCCTATGTCGGCAATGTAACGCAAATCACGGTGGAATCGCGCGAAGGCGTATATGATTTGCAATTAAAAGTGTTCAAGGCAATGGCACAAAATCAAATTAGCGTTGATTTTATTAATGTAACCCCTTCTGGCGCGGTTTATACGGTATTTGATAGCGATGCGCCGCGGGCACTGCATGTGCTCAAAGAGATGGGATTCGAGCCAAAATCGTTATCGGGTTGTGCGAAAGTATCTGTAATCGGTGGAGGCATCAATGGGGTGCCAGGTATTATGGCACACATCGTAGAAGCCTTGACAGAGCAAGAAATTCAGATTCTTCAATCCGCCGACTCCAATACAACGATTTGGGTTCTTGTACGCAAGGAAGATATGGTTCGGGCTTTGCGAGCGCTGCATGCGAAGTTCCATCTGAATCGATAGCACGCAGCGCTAGGGATGTCCGGGCCTTGCGCATAATGTCGCAGGAGGAGGAGTCTTTAGTGGATTTTGGTAGATTAATTACGGCGATGGTGACGCCTTTCAATGAACATAATGAGGTAAACTGGTCTGAGTTCGAGCGTTTGCTGAATGCTTTGATTGAAGAACAGAAGAGCGACAGTATCGTTGTGTGTGGGACGACAGGGGAATCTCCTACATTGACAGACGACGAGAAGATTGCGCTATTCCGTTTTGCAGCTCAGAAGGCAAATGGACGTGCACGCATTATTGCTGGTACAGGTAGCAATAATACAGCTCATTCCATTCATTTGACGAAGGCAGCAGAGGAAGCGGGCGTTGATGGCATCCTCCTTGTCGCCCCTTACTATAATCGTCCGACACAAGAAGGCATGTATCGACATTTTGAGGCCATTGCGAACTCTACCTCTTTGCCAATCATGCTGTACAATGTTCCAGGACGGACTGCATCGAGCATTTCTGTCGAGACGACGCTACGTTTGGCTGAACTGCCGAATGTAGTTGCTACGAAGGAGTGTGCTGGTCTTGAGCAAACATCGCTGATCGTTGCTGGTGCGCCCGCTTCATTTAGAGTGTACAGCGGCGAGGATTTTTTGACATTGCCTACTTTGTCCGTTGGTGCGTATGGAGTTGTCAGTGTTGCTAGCCATCTCGTAGGTGCACAGATGAAAGCGATGATTGAACATTATCTAGCTGGTCAGCATGAAGAAGCAGCTAGACTGCATCATGAACTGTTCCCTGTATTTAAGGGACTGTTCTTATGCCCTAATCCAGTTGGAGTGAAGTATGCTCTCCAGTTAGCTGGTTTCGAGGTAGGGAGCGTCCGTTTGCCGCTTGTTGAGGCAACTTCGGATGAGGCTGCAGCGATTCGTGAGCTTGTTCAATCCATTAAGAAATAATAGGGAAATAGAACTTTTACAATGTGCATAATAGCGCACTTACGAAGCCGATGCTGAGAACCAGCATCGGTTTTGTGTTTTTCGGCAACAATAGGAGGACAAATCGCCGACTTGTGTTTTTTACTTTTGTTCATGTATAATGGATATCAAGTGACTGGGTGCGGTATATTTTTCAAAAGAAGGATGTTCATTGGTACGACGGCCAATTGAATATAGGAGGTTAAGATCCAATTGTCGAAGAAAAACAACGTTGATAAATTGTCCATCTTCGCATTGGGCGGCGTAGGTGAAATCGGAAAAAATATGTACGTCGTCCAATACGGTAACGATATCGTCGTCGTAGACGCAGGGTTGAAGTTCCCGGAAGAAGACATGCTCGGAATAGATATTGTCATCCCGGATATTTCATACCTCACGGAGAATCGAGATAAAGTAAGAGCAATCTTGATTACGCACGGACATGAAGATCATATTGGCGGGTTGCCATATGTACTGAAGCATTTGAACGTTCCGGTATACGGAACAAGATTAACGCTCGGATTGATTGAGAGCAAATTGCGGGAAGCGAATTTGCTAGGTGAAACGAAGCGAATTCTAATTACAGCTGACTCGGAAATTCAGCTCGGAGCTATTCGTGCAAGCTTTTTCAAGACGAACCACTCCATCCCGGATTCGGTTGGTGTATGTCTTGATACACCCGAAGGATGCGTCGTTCATACAGGAGACTTTAAGTTTGACCATACGCCGGTCAACGGTCAGTATGCTGACCTGCAGCGTATGGCGGAAATTGGCCAGAGAGGAGTTCTTGCACTGCTGTCCGACAGTACGAATGCAGAACGCCCAGGCTTTACACCATCAGAAAGTAGTGTGGGTGTCGTTCTGGAAGATATCTTCCGGAAGGCAGAGCAGCGTGTAGTTGTTGCGACATTCGCTTCAAATATTCACCGTATTCAACAAGTCATTGATGCAGCATATGCAACAAACCGTAAATTAACAGTCATTGGTCGGAGCATGGTGAACGTCGTCACGATCGCTTCGGAACTTGGCTACTTGAACATACCTGATGGAATGCTGATCGAACCTGAAGAAGTGAACAAGATGGCTGCTGACCGGGTAGTAATCCTGTCCACAGGCTCCCAAGGCGAGCCGATGTCAGCCTTGACGCGCATGGCGCGTTCTACGCACCGCAAGGTTGATATTCTGCCAGGTGATACCGTAGTTATCGCAGCTACACCAATTCCAGGCAACGAAAAATACGTAGGTAGAACTGTCGATGAATTGTGCCGACTAGGCGCACATGTCATCTATGGCGGATCGAAGACTGGCGTCCATGTATCTGGTCACGGCAGTCAAGAAGAATTGAAACTGATGTTGAATCTGATGAGACCGAAGTACTTTATTCCGATTCACGGTGAATACCGTATGTTGCGCAACCACGCTGATTTGGCGGAAGCAGTCGGAATTGAGCGCGAGAATATCTTCATTACAGATATCGGTGATACTGTTGAAATTACAAATGGTGTTGCACGCCGTGGCTCTAAGGTTCAATCCGGTTATGTACTTATCGATGGTCTTGGTGTCGGAGATGTCGGCAATATCGTATTGCGCGATCGGAAGCTGCTTTCCCAAGACGGGATTTTGGTTGTTGTTGTTACACTCAGCAAGCAGGAAGGTACGATTTTGTCAGGACCAGACATCATCTCTCGCGGATTTGTCTATGTTCGGGAATCGGAAGGACTGCTTGATGAAGCGAACCGCATCGTCACTTCAACACTGCATAAGCTAATGAATGAAAATGTGAACGAATGGGCATCACTGAAGACGAATGTGAAGGATGCGCTTGGACGTTTCTTGTACGAACAAACGCGCCGTCGTCCGATGATTTTGCCAATCATTATGGAAGTATAGAACGAAGTGAGCGAGAATCCCAGTCACCAGTCATTCTCGCTCACGAACGTTATCAGCCGCCGTTCCTGCCGTAAGGTAGGGACGGCGGCTTTTTATGTTCCCGCTGCTGTATAAAACATCGCAGGGTGAAGCATGCTATGACGGCATTGTACCGGTCAATTGGAGGTAATGGAACATGATGAACGAACAGCCTTTAGATCCACAGGGACAGCCGCAGCAGCTACCCAAGGGTCCGCCAACGGTAGAAACGATCCAACAGCTGGGGACGGCATCGATTCCGTCAACTGGTGAGTCAAATATTTATTGCTTGAATATCATCGGTCAGATTGAGGGGCATATCGTATTGCCTCCACAGAACAAGACGACGAAATACGAACATGTCATTCCTCAGCTTATCGCAGTGGAGCAAAATCATAAAATTGAGGGTGTACTTATCGTATTAAACACGGTTGGTGGTGATGTAGAGGCAGGTCTGGCTATCGCAGAGATGATATCCTCCCTGTCCAAGCCGTCGGTGACCTTGGTACTTGGAGGAGGGCACAGTATAGGAGTGCCGATTGCTGTGTCTGCCAATGTGAGTGTAATCGCGGAGACAGCGACGATGACGATTCATCCGATTCGATTAACGGGTCTTGTCATTGGCGTTCCGCAAACCTTTGAGTACTTAGAGAAAATGCAGGAACGTGTCGTTCGTTTCGTTAAAGCTCATTCGAATATTTCGGAACACAAATTCAAGGACTTAATGTTCACAACTGGCGAGCTGACCCGCGACATTGGGACGACGGTAATCGGACAGGATGCTGTCAAGCATGGCCTAATTGATGAAGTCGGCGGAATTGGGACTGCATTGGAGCATTTGAATCGCTTGATTGAAGAGAAGCGTGCAGAGAGATGTTCGAAGGAGGGGCACCATGATCAAGGCCAACATAATCAAGGTCATCATGAGCACGTCCAGCCTGAACAAGCACAACATAATCAAGGTCATCATGAGCATGCCCAGCATGAACAAATACAACATGATCAAGGCCATCATGAGCATGCCCAGCATGGAGCACATTCGAATCATTGTGAACATCAGGCCAACACGTCTGAGCAGCCAATGCTATTAGGTGGACAGTGCGGGGCTAATCCGCAGCATACTGGTACACAGGCAATGTATGTGCCAGCAAAGGAGCGAGGATAATGCTGCACACAATTATTCCGATGGAGCAAGTGCTGCAAGGGATTGACAAGGAGCCGTCTTTTTTTGAAATGCAGTGGCAGGGACGCACCTTGCTTGTACAGCAGGTCGACAATACGACGGTTCGTATCGAACGATTGCTGAAAGACACAAGTATGCATGATTTTCTGGATCCGGGGTTTTCACCCGGTACGATTATTCCTCTACGCTAAGTGTTATCTTGTGCGATGTGGTCACGTGATCCATACTGATCCATATTTCTCATTTAGACAGAGCCTACCCGGACTCTGTCTTTTTATTTTTCTCAATTCCCTTGTTATGGAATGGTCATAGGAAGAACGGTTGTTCTGTGTTATAATGAGGGATGGAGGTGACGGCATTTTGGCCCGTAAGAAGAAGAAAAAGCAATCCTTCAGCAAGAGCCTGAAATACGAAATCTATGGCATATTGCTGATTACCTGTTCCGTCATTGCGCTGGCTGGCGGGGCGGCGTTCGGGCGCTCCTTATCTAAAATATCAGGCTTGCTGCTTGGTAAATGGTACTTTTTCATACCGCTCGTGTTCATATATATTGGATTGTCGGTAATGATTAAACGCCAGTGGCCTTCAGGCTGGAACTCCCGCAAGAGCGGCATCATGGTCATTATTCTTGCTTTGACGATGATAAGTACCGTGCACGCGGTAGAACAACGTATTTTGCCAACTGCAACGGATGAAGTAAGTGCTGGATACATATTGAAAGACATACATAATGCTTTGAACTTAGAACTCGTGCAAGCAACCGATACAGGCACGGCTGGAACGATGCTGCAGAAAGACATTAGCGGCGGATATATAGGTGCAATTCTTTATTGTACCTTATTTGTATTATTTGGTGCATTAGGAACAAAACTGCTCACCATCGTCATGCTCTTCATTGGTTTCATGCTGGCTACACAGCTTTCCTATGTTGAGCTTGTGAGGCTGATTCGTACCCAAGTGAAGAAATTCGCGGCTGTCATGAAGAAGAAGCGCAAAGCGCGTATCAATGAGCGCAAACGAATGGAAAGCAAGCAGCGTAAATCGGCGAAGAAGGACGCAGACGACGATTACATGCTCGATGATGCGCTTGATGATGAAGAAGATGATGGGAATTTACAAGGCCGCACACCTGTATTTATGCAGATATTCGGCAAAATCAGTGAGGCAAGCAAGAAGCGATTCCTCTCCACCAAAGAAGATGATGAAGAATACAACGAAGGTTCTGCTGTATATACAAGCAAGCCGCACGCGGCTAGATTGAATGAAGAGCACACTATACAGCCAGAGGCTGGAGCCGCTGCAATGAATACGGTAAGCAAAGCTTCGAAGCTGAACGCACTCCTTGCTCGTATTGAACAGGATGACGAACAATCCCATGCTCCATTGTTCCGTGATTTTACAGCAACTGCGGACGTCGATCATATTGATGATTCGGATTCCCAAGAGGATGTAGCAATCAGTGGATTTACCAAGCCGCACACTTCTCCTATTGATGAGGCAGCAGACGACATTGAAGATGATTGGAACAATGAGAACCAAGCTAAGTCGAAAGACATGAAGCACGGGCAGATTGAGCATAACCATGCGGATGAGCTTACAGGTGATGAGGGTGATATCCATCTGGAGACAGAAGGATTGCTCAGTGACGGTGAAGTCTCAGGGCAGGCAGTCGTTGTCCAAAAGCCGCCTCCGAAGCCGTACAAGATGCCTCCATTCAACCTGCTTGCGAAGCAGCAGGGAAATGGGAAGGGCGGCGATCAAGCCGACTTCATGCAGACAGCTCGCAAGCTGGAAGCTACGTTGGAGAGCTTCGGCGTTCGAGCGAAGGTACTGGAGGTCGTTCGAGGGCCGGCAGTTACCCGCTATGAAATCCAACCTGACATCGGGGTTAAGGTTAGCCGCATTGTCAGCCTGTCTGATGATATCGCACTTGCCTTAGCAGCGAAGGACATTCGGATGGAAGCACCCATACCAGGGAAATCCGCGATTGGAATCGAGGTTCCGAATAATGAAGTATCAATCGTTACGATGCGAGAGGTCATGGAGACACCAACTTTCATTGATGCTCCGTCACGGTTGTCCATTACATTAGGCCGTGATATTGCCGGGACGCCGATTGTAGGCAACCTTGCTCGAATGCCTCACTTGCTCGTTGCAGGTGCTACAGGTTCGGGGAAATCGGTATGTATCAACGGGATTATTACGAGTATCTTGTATAAGGCGAAGCCGGATGAAGTGAAGTTCCTCATGGTCGACCCGAAAATGGTGGAACTGAATGTATACAATGGCATCCCGCATCTTCTTGCGCCAGTCGTTACTGATCCAAGACGCGCTTCGCTTGCTTTGAAGAAAATCGTTGTTGAAATGGAAAAGCGTTATGAGTTGTTCTCCAAATCGGCGACTCGGAATATTGAAGGGTATAACAAGCTGGTTGCAGATGAGCCGGACAAGGTACTTCCTTATATCGTCATTATTGTCGATGAGCTCGCGGACTTGATGATGGTCGCTGCCAATGATGTAGAGGATTCAATATGCCGATTAGCTCAAATGGCGCGTGCAGCTGGTATCCATCTGATTATCGCGACCCAGCGCCCATCGGTTGACGTTATTACCGGGGTTATTAAAGCTAATATTCCGTCTCGTATCGCGTTCGGTGTATCGTCCCAGGTGGATTCACGAACGATTCTGGATATGGCAGGCGCCGAGAAGCTGCTCGGACGTGGGGACATGCTATTCCTACCGATGGGTTCATCCAAGCCGATTCGTGTGCAGGGCGCATTCCTGTCCGACCAAGAGGTCGAGGCAGTCGTTGGATTCGTAAGCGGTCAAGCGCAAGCGGAATACAACGAAGAGCTGGTGCCGGAAATCGATGAGAGTGGACACGCTTCTGATGAACCGGTCGATGAGTTGTATGATCAAGCGATTCAAATCGTGCTCGAAGCGCAGCAAGCCTCGGCATCGCTGCTGCAGCGCCGGATGCGCATCGGATATAACCGCGCCAGTCGTCTGATTGATCATATGCATATGCAGGGCTTGATTGGCGCGCATGAGGGCAGTAAGCCGCGTGAAGTGCTGATCACATTGGAACAATATCAACAAAGCAAAATTTCATCCTAAATAGGATACAGAAAGAGAGCGCCCTGCGCTCTCTTTTGCTTATGCAGTAGGTGTTGGCTGTAAGTGCATAGATCTCTATCCGTTATCTCATAATAAAGTTGCCAATCCTGTTAAATTCACAAGAGAGAGGTAGACGTTAGGCATGAGAAAACGGATGATTTGGATCACGATATGTATTGTATTCATGCTAATTGGAGCGTTCCAGTACAAGCATATGGGCAAGACGGAAGCCACATTTAGCAATGCAACACTGCAGCAAGGCTCCCAAGGCCAAGATGTGAAGGAGTTACAAGGTCGATTGAAATTCCTTGGTTACTATGATGGCAAGACAGATGGAATCTTTGGTCCCGCGACGAAGAATGCAGTGACCTGGTTCCAATGGAAGTTCGGCATGAAGTCAGACGGAATCGTTGGATCGAAAACCAAAGAAATGCTAGTAAAAGCTTCGAAAAATTGGAAGCCTGAAACTTCGGGCGGAACGGCACCTAACAAGCCATCTGGCTCAACAAATAATAATGTTAGCGGCTCCAACAATTTAGGGTTGTCGGAGAATGATTTAAAATTTATGGCCAATGCCGTGTATGGCGAAGCGCGCGGTGAGCCTTATGAGGGACAAGTAGCTGTAGCCGCGGTAATATTGAACCGTGTGAAGTCGCCAAGCTTTCCGAAGACAGCATATGGCGTAATTTTTCAACCAGGGGCATTTACTGCAGTAGCGGATGGACAGATTTGGCTGGAACCGAACGAGAATGCCAAACGAGCGGTGAAGGATGCCATTAATGGCTGGGATCCTTCTGGTGGCTGTCTGTACTATTTCAACCCTGAGACGGCAACTTCGAAGTGGATTTGGACTCGACCTCAAGTCAAAACAATTGGCAAACATATCTTCTGTATGTAATCAAGTGACCGAAAAGCGACGGTTGAGATGAGACGGTACGGGATGCTACATACAGAAGCGGGATGAAGAAGCAATGGCGTTCAGTCCATTTGCTTCTTTGTTTCCATTTCGGTATGTTAGGGATGTTGAACGATTGATCATATGTGTACGGAAGCGAGAAGGTATACATTGGATTATCACTGAATATAACATGCAACATGGTTGCAATTCACCGTGACAATCACGGAAGAAATGGGGTTAGATATGGTGAGCAAACCGACATTTGAACGGGGAAAGGTTAAAGGCATGCGTGTTCATGTTATGCCGACAAAGCGCTTCAAAACGTTCGCCATCTCTGTGTATGTGGGCATTCCACTTCAAGAGGATACCGTAACGAGTACGGCACTTACGCCTTTTGTATTACGGAGAGGGACGGCTTCTTATCCAGAGACGATTCGGTTCCGCGAGCGACTTGATGAGCTGTATGGAGCGGGCTTCGGCTTCGATGTGTTCAAGCGAGCAGATTATCAAATTATCCAGTTCCGCATGGACGTTATTAATGATGCATTTGTAAGTTCATCTGAGTCTTTGCTTGCCCAAGCATTTCAGTTTATGGGTGAAGCCATTACAGCACCAGTTATGGACAATGGAACATTGCGCAATAAGTATGTAGAAGAAGAGAAGCAGACAGTGCGTCAGCGGATTGAATCTATTGTCAACGATAAAATTCGCTACGCAGCAGAACGATGTGTGGAAGAAATGTGCAAGAATGAACCGTATCGACTGCATGCGCTTGGTAATCGGGACGATCTGGATGGAATTGATGCAGCGACCTTAACCGATAAGTATCGCTGGCTGCTTGAGCATGCGGCGATTGACGTATATGTTGTTGGAGATACGTCCTATGAAGAAGTAGAACGCTGTGTCGAGGCTTCATTCCGTATCGATCGAAACGTGGAGACACCATATGCACGTTCTATTCCAGTACCAAGTATTGGTGAACCGAACACCGTCATTGAACGTTTGGAGGTAAGCCAGGGCAAATTGAATATGGGGCTTCGATCTACGATTACGTATGCGGACGATGCTTACCCTGCCGTGCTTATGTACAATGGCATATTAGGCGGTTACCCGCATTCAAAGCTGTTTATAAATGTACGGGAGAAAAACAGCCTTGCATACTATGCAGCTTCTCGCTTTGAAGGCCACAAGGGTATTTGTACCATTCAGTCAGGTATTGAGTTCGAGAACTTCGACAAAGCCCGTCAAATTATTATCGAGCAGCTGGATGCGATGAAGGCTGGGCAGCTGCAATTGCTTGAAATTAGTCAGACGAAGGCCATGATTGCGAATCAATTGCGGGAGATTGATGATTCTTCGTTTGAGATGATTGGCTTTGATTTCAATCGAGTGTTATCGGGAAGAGAGCGCACAACATCCCAGCTCATTGATGAGGTAGAGCATATTGAAGCTGCACATATTCAAGAAGTCGCGCAGACCTTCCACTTGGATACCATTTATTTCTTGCGCAATAAGGAGGAGGCCTAATCGATGGAACAACGTCAATACTCCAATTTGCAAGAAACTATATATTATGAGCGGATGGACAATGGTCTAGATGTGTATGTTCTGCCAAAAGCGGGATTCCAGAAAACATACGCAACATTCTCTACAAAATATGGCTCCATCGACAATCACTTTCAAGTAGAAGGACAAGAAGAGGTTCAAGTCCCCGATGGGATTGCCCATTTTTTAGAACATAAAATGTTCGAAGAGCCAGAAGGGGATATATTCGCGAAGTTCGCTGAACAGGGGGCATCTGCGAATGCCTTCACTTCATTTGATCGTACGGTCTATTTGTTCTCTTCCACTTCACACATTGAAGAGAGCCTGCAGACATTGATTGATTTCGTGCAGAGACCTTATTTTACAGATGAAAATGTAGAAAAAGAAAAAGGCATTATTGGCCAAGAGATTAACATGTATCGCGACAATGCAGCGTGGCGAGTGTACTTCGGCCTCATTGAGGCAATGTACCACATCCATCCTGTACATATCGACATAGCAGGCACAATCGAATCGATTGGAACCATTACGAAGGAGACGCTCTATACGTGCTACCATACCTTCTATCATCCTTCCAATATGCTGCTGTTCGTTGTAGGCGGTGTTGATCCGAAGGGCATCTTCGAACTTGTTCGGAGCAATCAAGCGGCCAAATCATTCGAGCCACAGGGCGACATTCGCCGGATCTTTGAAGAGGAGCCTGTTGAGGTTAAGGAAGCAAGACGTGTGGCGAAGCTGCCCGTTTCTCTGCCGCGTTGTCTATTTGGCTGCAAGGAACCGCGTCCGGGCTTAGAGGGCAGAGCGCTTTTGGAATACGAAGTGACAACCCGCCTCATGCTGGATTTGATGATGGGCAGTAGTTCGCCGTTGTATCAGACCCTGTATGAGGAGGGTTTGACGACGGATTCATTTGGCAGCGAATACACCTGCAGTCCGGACTATGCATTCTCCATTATCGGCGGTGAATCAAAAGACCCTGATGGTCTAGTGAAGCGGGTGCAGGAGCTAATTGATGAACGCAAGGCGTCGGGCTTTGAGCAGGCAGCATTTGAGCGTATTCGCAACAAATCGATTGGCTCATACTTGCGCATGCTTAATTCACCTGAAGCAATTGCCAATGAATTTACGAAGTATAAGTTCCGTGATACCGATTTATTTGATATACTTTCGGTATACGAGACGCTAACGTTAGAACAAGTTCATCAACGGTTGAAAGATCATTTTGATTGGAATCGGCTGGCAGTATCTATTGTCGAACAACCGTAACATACGAAGGCGTGCCTATCAATAGGTGCGTCTTCTTTTTTTATCTAAAGAGAATACTTGTCCATAGGGGGAGAACATGTATGAAAGCATTGTCAGATACTTCTGTTCTTATTACCGGAGCAAGCCGAGGAATTGGGGCTGCGATTGCGGAGCGCTTCGCCCAAGTCGGCATGAAAATTGTTATTCATTATTTGCATTCACATGAAGCAGCAAATGAGGTAGCCCGTAAATGCATCAATCACGGGGCGCAAGTAATGACGATTTCAGCTGATTTAAGAGATATGGAACAGCTAGATCGAATGAAGGACAAGCTTGATGAACTGGGGTTTACACCCGACATCTTGGTTAATAATGCTGGGGTTGCCTATTACGGATTGTTCACGGATGTGACAGAACAAGAATGGACGGACTGCATGGATATCAATCTGAAGGGGATGTTTATGTGCACCCAGCGGTTCGCGCCTCACATGATTACGCAGAAGTACGGTCGAATTATCAACGTATCTTCAATCTGGGGAATCACTGGAGCATCTTGTGAAGTCATGTATTCGATGGCCAAAGGCGGGGTTAATGCGTTTACGAAAGCTTTGGCCAAAGAGCTGGCTCCTTCTGGTGTAACCGTAAATGCAGTAGCTCCAGGGGTAGTGGATACCGATATGGTGAAGCATCTGGATAAACAAGAGCGAATGGCATTGCAAGAAGATATTCCGTTAGGACGGCTTGGAACCCCTGAAGAAATAGCCTCCCTTATCTACTATTTGGCATTGCCGGAATCCGGTTATATTACAGGACAGATTATTAGTCCCAACGGTGGATGGCAGATGTAAGCAATCTGTTTGCAGACAGAACGTATAATTCCGGCGGCAGAGGCACATATTACGACTGATGAATTCACACTAGCCACAAGGAGGGCGTTCTCATGTCATCAGTACTTGAAAACTTCGACTCGTGGAAAAAGTTTCTTGGTGAGCGTGTCAAGCAAGCAAAAGGGCTAGGCATGTCTGAAGAAACAATTTCCAAGCTTGCTTTTGAGATCGGATCATTTCTGGAAGAAAAGGTTGATCCTAAAAATGCAGAAGAAAGTGCATTGAGGGAGTTATGGAATGTAGGCTCTGATGAAGAGCGGCAAACGATTGCTCGTTTGATGGTAAAATTGGCTGATCAAAACGGGTAATTCGTCATTTTGTCCATATATCTAAAGAAAGGAAGTTCTGGTACGAACTTTCTTTCTTTTCATACCCACAACCAGGCGCAAACGACATGAATACATGCTCAGAACCTGCTATAATGGTACTTAATCGGAGAAAATAAGAAAGTATTGCGTTTTTTCTCGTTTTTTAGCCATACTCCGGTGGAATTTGTGTCCCATGTATTGTAGAATGGAAAACGGCGGATAACCGTGGATGAGGTGTGTCATGGAGTACAAACAGTGGTATATGGAATATAAGATACATAAGAACCGACCTGGTCTTCTTGGAGACATTGCTTCGCTGCTTGGTATGCTTGAAGTGAATATCTTGACGATTAATGGTGTGGAAGACAAGACAAGAGGAATGCTTCTACAAACCGATGATGATGAGAAGATCGAAATCATGGGACAGATGCTGAAAAAGGTTGACAATATTACAGTGTCCGCATTACGGCAGCCGAAGTTGGTTGATATTCTGGCTGTACGCCATGGCAGATATATTGAACGCGATTCTGATGATCGGAAGACGTTCCGCTTTACAAGGGATGAGCTTGGCTTGCTGGTTGATTTTCTGGGGGAAATATTCAAGCGGGATGGCCATCAGGTTATCGGACTTCGAGGAATGCCCCGGGTTGGCAAGACAGAGTCCATCATTGCTGGAAGTGTGTGTGCGATGAAGCGCTGGACGTTTGTATCTTCGACGCTGCTAAGGCAGACCGTACGCAGCCAAATGTCGGATGAAGAATTGAATCCAAACAATATCTTTATTATCGATGGTATTGTCAGTACAATTCGTTCAAATGAGAAGCATGCTGGATTGCTAGATGAAATTATCAACATGCCATCCACAAAGGTCATAGAGCATCCAGACATATTTGTTCAAGAAACCGGCTATAGTTATGATTTCTTCGATTATATTATTGAATTGCGCAGTAACCCGGATGAGGAAATTACGTATGAATCGTTTACGATAAATTATAACGAAATTTAACATAAAGCAGTACGCAAGTGCAGCTTGGATTAAGGACAGGAGGTGAAGTTGTGTCAGAATTAGGGCAATTATTGAAAAAAGCAAGAGTGGAGAAGAATCTCTCTCTGGATGATGTGCAAGAAGCAACGAAGATACGTAAACGTTACTTGGAAGCGATTGAAGAAGGGGACTATAAGGTTCTGCCGGGTTCGTTCTATGTACGTGCTTTCGTGAAGACGTATGCAGAGACGGTAGGCTTGAATCCTGATGAAGTATTGCAGTATTACCGCAATGACATCCCAACGCCGGAACCAGAGCCAACAATTGAACCGCTAATGCGTACGAAGAAACGTAGTGTACAAGCGCCGTCTGATCGATTCGGACGCTGGGCATCGACGCTGCTTCTATGGGCATTCATCATTCTTATTGGTGTCATAGTATATTTCTTCGTCGTGATGAAAGTGAATCCGAGCACAACGGATAACACTTCTGATGATACGAATATTACAGAGACACAAAATCCATCAACAGGCTCAGATGGAGCGGCGAATGGCGACAAAGCAGGACAAAACAATGCAGGTGGAGCGGTTCAGCAGCCGGTTAAGCCTGCTACGCCGGAACCTCCAAAACAGGTGGAGAAGCCAATCGTCATGTTGGAATCCTCCAAGCGTTCTGAGGATGTATACACCGTATCGGCTCCAGCAAACACGCCAGTGAAGGTAGAGATTAAAGCGGCAGGCGACAGAAGCTGGCTGGCTGTTCATGAGAAGAGCAGCAGCGGGAAGAAGCTTCATTATGCAACATTGGAGAAAGATCAGACCGTTACGTTCGATATGACCGAACAAGGTATGTTCATTCGTGCAGGCTATGCCAAAGCAATTGAAGTGACAGTTGCTGGCGAAGCATTGACGAAATCCGATAACGAAGGCTCCAAAAATATTCGTCTGCAGTGGGTATCTTATGAGGAAGCTCAGAAGCTGCAAACGGAGAAGCAAGGTCAAGCCTCAACGAACAATGCGAACCAAGGCTCACGTTAAGTAAGCGGTCTTTCCTTAGGTACTTGGTGTGAATTTCATCATGATACATGACATATTCACTTTGCGAGAGGAGACAATAATAGCTGCGGCGATCATTGTTGTTCTCCAATAAAATAAAGTGAGGTGTCGAGCGATGGCAACCAGTTGGATCGTTACCGGAGCAGGTATTGTGGTCAGCTTGTTAGGGTATTACTTGACGCCAAGTGTTTGGGGGTACGGTGTGTTAGGCTTCGGACTGGCTCATATTTTGCTGGGCATTATTGATATGTTCCGAGCGCCAGCACGTGTCCGTTTTTAGACAATCGCATGCTACTGGGGCATTCTTTTGCAGGCTTAGGTCTGTGTAAGAATGCCTTTGTGTATATACATAACTATGATCATACAAAGGGTTTGATTTGACAGCAGTATTTTGTAAAGGGGGAGCTAATGATGGCGGACAGTTCATTTGATATTGTATCCAAGTTGGATCTACAGGAAATGAATAACGCGATTACACAAGCAATGAAGGAGATCGAATCTCGATACGATTTCAAAGGGAGCAAAAGTAAAATTACACTTGAGAAGGATGAAGTGATAATTGTCTCGGATGACGAGTACAAACTGAAAAATGTCATTGATATTTTACAGTCCAAAATGGCCAAGCGCGGCGTAGCCATTAAAAATATGGAGTTCGGCAAAATTGAACCTGCAGCTTCTGCTGCGGTACGGCAGCGAGCGAAATGCAAACAAGGAATCGACCAGGATGTAGCAAAGAAAATTAACATTATGATCCGTGATTCGAAGTTAAAAGTAAAGAGTCAAATCCAAGGTGATCAGATTCGGGTTACTGGGAAAAGTAAAGATGATTTGCAAGCTGTTATGACGCTGTTACGAGGTGCAAATCTGCCGCTAGATCTACAGTTTACGAATTATCGCTAAACGATAGCCCATCATCACTAAGCTGCAAGAGGGAAGGATGCTGGGCTCTTTTTGTTTTTTTGACTCCAAAGTCATGCCTGTATTATACTTGATGAGGTACATAGACATACGGATGTGAAAATACTCCAATGGGAGTCTGCCTTATGGGGGATGTAAAATGACAGAAAAGATTAAAATCGTAACGTTGGGCTGCGACAAAAACTTGGTTGATTCCGAGATTATGTCCGGCTTAATTTATGAGCGTGGATATGAACTGGTGGAAAACGAAGAAGAAGCAACGGTAATCATCGTCAACACATGTGGATTCATTGATGCTGCTAAGGAAGAATCGGTTAATACGATCTTAAGACTAGCAGATTTGAAGGAAACTGCTGACTTGAAGGCACTTATTGTATCCGGATGCTTAACGCAGCGATACAAGGAGCAGCTGCTTGATGAAATGCCGGAGATTGACGGTATCGTTGGTACCGGTGATTTTGACAAAATCAATGATATTGTTGATGAAGCCCTGCAAGGAAGCAGGCCGATTCGTGTTGGCAATCCCGTATTCGATTATGATCGCATCCTTCCACGCAAAGTGGCGACTCCGCGCTATACGGCATATGTCAAAATAGCCGAAGGCTGCGACAATAACTGCACATTTTGCAGTATACCAATCATGAGAGGCAAGTTCCGCAGCCGTACAATGGAATCCATTCTTGCTGAGGTAGCTCAGCTTGCAGGACAAGGGGTCAAGGAGATTAGCCTAATTGCCCAAGATTCCACGAATTATGGTGTAGATTTATACGACGGTTTCAAGCTGCCGGAGTTAATGAATAAAGTAAGCGAAATTCCGGGTGTGGAATGGGTTCGTCTGCACTATGCGTACCCTGGATTTTTTACTGAGGAGCTTATGGATGCGATTGCGAGCAATCCGAAGATTTGCAAGTATATCGACATGCCATTGCAGCATAGTGAAGATAGCATTTTGAAGCGCATGAGACGTCCTGGTCGCCAGCGTGATTCCCGAGAGCTGGTGAACAAAATTCGTGAACGAATTCCTGGTGTAGCGTTGCGTACGTCTATTATCGTAGGGTTCCCTGGAGAAACAGACGAAGACTTTGACAGACTATGCGACTTCATCAGGGAGATGAAGTTCGATCGGCTTGGCGTATTTACCTATTCTTCCGAAGAGGACACGCCTGCAACGAGGCTGCCAGACCATGTGTCTGATGATGTTAAGGAGTGGCGTGCGAATACCCTTATGGAAATTCAGCGCCAAGTATCTAAAGAAGTAAGTGAAAAGCGTATTGGTGATATATTGGAAGTCCTTGTTGAGCGTTACGATGGCCGCAATGATGTGTTCATTGGCCGCTCGCAATTCGACGCCCCTGAAATTGACGGGGAAGTATTTATTTCCGGCCAGCCATTGAGTATTGGGGAAATTGCCAAGGTAAGGATTACTCATGCGCTTGAATTTGACTTAGCCGGGGAGGGTCTCGCGTGAATCTGGCGAACAAGATAACGTTAGTCCGTATTTTTCTTGTGCCAATAATGATGTTCTTCCTATTGGTGAACTTTGATTATTTGCCTGCGATTGAACTAGAGGGTTTCTCGATTACTTACAACCAGATTATTGCGGCCTTGATCTTCATTATTGCTGCAAGTACCGATGGATTGGATGGTTATATCGCCCGTAAACGCAAAATGGTTACAAATTTAGGAAAGCTTCTTGATCCACTTGCAGACAAGCTGCTCGTAGCGGCGGTTCTTATCTCACTTGTTGAGATGCAAAAATGTGATGCGTGGATTGCGGTTGTTATTATTAGCCGTGAATTTGCGGTTACTGGCCTAAGGCAAGTTGCCTTGCTCGAAGGAACTGTTGTTGCTGCAAGCAAGTGGGGGAAATGGAAAACAGCAACCCAAATTACGGCGATTGCAGCGATGCTGCTGAACAATTTCCCATTTGCGTTCGTTCATTTCCGGTTTGACATCTTGGCGACTTGGGTCGCTGCGTTAATTACCGTATACTCGGGAATTGACTACTTTGTAAAAAATAAAAATGTGCTTCACCTTTCGGATTGATAACGGAAGCTGATAGGTCAATAGGTGCTTTTTCCATAGTTCCGGCTCTCCGGGCAGGAAGGGGCACCTATTCGCATGTATAGACTAGTAAAATGCTTGATAACGACTTATAGGGATGGTGGTTGGCATGAAAGCAGAGATCATTGCAGTTGGGACAGAACTGCTGCTGGGACAAATCGTCAATACGAATGCGCAATATATTTCGCAGCGACTGGCAGTGGTTGGTGTAGATGTGTTCTATCATACGGTTGTTGGGGATAATGCTGTGCGGATTCGACAATGTATTGAAACGGCATGCAAGCGTTCCGATCTGCTTATCTTCACGGGTGGTCTAGGACCGACGATGGATGATCTGACGAAGGATGTGCTAGCGGAGATGTTGGGCCGCAAGATGACCTATGATGAGCCCGCAATGGCCAAGATGACCGAGATGTTTGCGGGGCGCGGCATACAAATGGTCGAAAGCAATAAGCGTCAGGCGAATGTGATAGACGGCGCTGATGTGCTGAAGAACTCGACTGGGCTTGCTGTAGGAAATGCCCTGCGGCATGATGGTACTACATATGTACTGCTTCCTGGACCACCTCGTGAAATGAAGCCGATGCTCGATGATGAGGCGATTCCGTGGTTGAAGAGACAGCAGCTCATTGATCAATCTTCATTATATACACGGATGCTGAAATTCGCAGGCATCGGTGAATCTGGGCTTGAGAATGCTCTTCTAGATCTCATTGAACAGCAGACGGACACAACGATTGCCACCTATGCTAAGGAAGGCGAGGTTCTCGTTCGATTAGCCGTCAAAGGGACAGATCAGCACGAGGCAGATGTGAAGCTTGATCAGGTTGAACGGGAAATTCACAACCGATTGGGGATGCATTTATATGCTGCCAAGGATGTATCTTTGCCAGAGGTGTTGGTGGAGCAGTTATCGCAGCTTGGCCTGACCTTGGCCGCAGCAGAGAGCTGTACGGGCGGGATGTTCGCGGACATGATCACAGCTGTTCCGGGAAGCTCGCAAGTATTTGCGGGCGGGGCGGTAACCTATTCGAATGAGATGAAAGAGCGCATTCTAGGCGTGCCTCATGAACTGCTCGAGGGTGAAAATGCGCCTGGTGCGGTCAGTGAGCCAACAGCCAAGGCAATGGCTGAAGGGATGCATGATATTGCAGATACGGATTTCACGGTTGCCATAACAGGCGTAGCAGGACCAGCTCACTCCGAGCGGAAGCCTGTAGGCCTCGTTTATATTGCGATTGCGGAGAAGGGCCGGGAAATCGTAGTGGAGGAGCTTCGTTTGAACGGAGATCGAGAAGGAATCCGCCGCCGTACTGTATATGCTATTATGTATCGATTGTGGAGAAGGCTGCAGGATCGAACTGTACATATCTTTTAACAAATGTTGACAAATGTAGTGGTGGAGGATACAATCGAATCATAAGATACGGAAGAACCGTAACGAAGTGTATATACACGCTTTGTTGCGGTTTTTTTGTTGTCGCACCAGATGTTGGTATATGGATAATGTGTAAATAAAAGTAATAAACGTTCGTAAAAAACGAATGTATGTTCGAAAAAATGCTTGGCAAACTGAATAAAACACGTTATGATGTATATATCAAACGAATCAGTGAAGGAAGTGAGTTTGTGTCAGATCGTCGCGCTGCGTTAGAAATGGCTTTGCGTCAAATTGAGAAACAATTCGGTAAAGGTTCGATCATGAAACTTGGCGAATCCAATCACATGCAAGTGGAGATTGTGCCAAGTGGATCGCTTGCATTAGATATAGCTCTAGGAATCGGTGGTTTGCCGAGAGGTCGTATTATTGAAGTATATGGACCGGAATCTTCCGGTAAGACAACGGTTGCACTTCATGCGATCGCAGAAGTACAGAAGACAGGTGGACAAGCTGCATTTATTGATGCGGAGCACGCATTGGATCCAGCATATGCGAACAAGCTTGGCGTTAATATCGATGAGCTCCTGTTATCCCAACCGGACACAGGGGAGCAGGCGCTTGAAATCGCGGAAGCATTGGTACGAAGTGGTGCAGTAGACATTATCGTTATTGACTCTGTTGCTGCACTTGTGCCGAAAGCGGAGATTGAAGGCGAGATGGGTGATTCCCATGTCGGCCTGCAAGCACGTCTAATGTCGCAGGCTTTGCGCAAATTGTCTGGTGCAATCAGCAAGTCGAAGACGATTGCGATCTTCATTAACCAGCTTCGCGAGAAGGTTGGCGTTATGTTCGGTAACCCTGAGACGACTCCTGGTGGCCGTGCCTTGAAGTTCTATTCCAGCGTTCGTCTTGATGTGCGTCGTGTTGAGACCATTAAGCAAGGTACGGACATGATTGGTAACCGCACTCGGATTAAGGTCGTTAAGAATAAGGTTGCGCCTCCATTCAAACAGGCGGACATCGATATTATGTATGGTGAAGGTATTTCTCGTGAGGGAAGCATCGTCGATATTGGTACAGAGATGGATATCGTGCAGAAGAGCGGTGCATGGTACTCCTTCGAAGGTGAGCGTCTGGGTCAAGGCCGCGAGAATGCCAAGCAATTCTTGAAGGAACATTCGGAGATTGCCCTTACAATCGAAAATCAAATTCGTGCAGCAAGCAATCTGACTACAACAATCCCTGATAAGGGTGTCAGTGAAGATGACGATGATGCATTTGAATTGGAATTAGGTGACGACGAATAATTTGTTGTTAGCTCAAGCACCTTCGCGTTAAGCGAAGGTGCTTCTATGTATTTGTATGGAGGAGAGTCGTTTGAAGGATAGCGAACGCATCGTAACGATTACTCGTGTAGAGCGAATCGAGAGGCAGGCAGGCCGTTATAAGATTCATTTCGATGGAGCGGAACCGCTAGAAGTGCATGAAGATGTGATGGTAAAGTTTCGGTTATTGAAAGGTACTGAGTTGTCTCTGGACTCGCTCACGGAGATATTGCGCGCAGACGAAGGGAATAAGGCCTACGTGCAGGCGATCAAGTATTTGCAACGCAAACCACGTACTCGCATTGAACTCGCCCGTAACCTAGCTCAGAAGGGCTATGAGGATGGGATTGTGCAAGAGGTGCTTGATCGTCTGGAACGTGAGTGGCTTGTCGATGATAAATCATATGCGATGCAATGGGCGCATCAGCGCTTGAATCGACATATGAAGGGGCGCCGATGGATTCAGCATGAGCTGAAGCAGAAGGGAGTACAAGAGCGGCATATTGAGACAGCTCTTCATTCGATAGACCCAGATGAAGAGTGGAACAGTGCATTGTCCGCAGCTCGCAAAAAATGGCGGCAGACAAAGGGAGAGCTGCATCTGCGCAAGCAGAAGGTCGCCGCATTCCTTGCACGTAGAGGCTATCCAATGGATATGGCTAGGCGCGCAGCTTACACTACAGCAGATGAGCGCAGTGAAGAAGAGGAAGTTTCCCCCGACATCGAGGAATAATAAAATGACCACTCACGTCATTTGCTTGACAATATCTTTTCTTGAA
Organism: Paenibacillus sp. NAIST15-1; assembly: GCF_001894745.1. GTDB lineage: Bacteria > Bacillota > Bacilli > Paenibacillales > Paenibacillaceae > Paenibacillus_B > Paenibacillus_B suaedae. The sequence goes on along the minus strand of NZ_BBYF01000003.1, from coordinate 304,234 downwards.
TAATAAAATGAACATGTATCTTTATTTTCACGAGATCAATCTCCTCTTCCAGAGATTGATTTCTAATGATTCATTTCGCCAATTTACTGATTTCCGATTGTCGCCTCAAGGCGACGCCCGTGTATGCGCAATGCATACACATAAGCTGGCGTATTCGCGCCAGTCCATTGAGTTAATTGATGAATAGGGAAACTTGAAAACCACAAATGTAACCTGTCCCAAGCAGTGCTTGGAGGAACCAACGGGGAGGTGAGGCAATGAACGTTCAACTTTGGCTCGCGATCGTTCTCGTTGTGGCCGCATTGTTCTTGGGGTTTGGAATCGGATACCTGATTCGCAAATCGCTTGCCGAAGCGAAGATAACGAGTGCTGAACACGCCGCGGAACAAATTATGGATGGCGCACGCAAGGAAGCTGAAGCACTGAAGAAAGAAACGGTGCTTGAAGCAAAAGACGAAATCCATAAGCTTCGCAATGAAGCGGAGAAGGACATCCGCGAACGACGGAACGAAGTTCAACGACTCGAAAGACGCTTATTGCAAAAAGAAGAGTCGTTGGATAAAAAGTTAGAAGCGCTGGAACGTAAAGAAGAACAAGTAGCTGCTAAAGAGAGACGAATCGAAGAAACACAAGAACAGGTCGATCAAATTTGTCAGCAGCAAGTTACAGAATTGGAACGCATTTCGAATCTGACGATGGAAGATGCGCGTACAATTATTTTGACGAATGTAGAGCAAGAAGTGCGTCATGAAACGGCACAAATGATTAAAGAAATCGAGCAGCAGGCTCGTGAGGAATCGGACAAGCGCTCTCGTGAGATTATTACGATGGCTATCCAACGTTGCGCTGCAGATCATGTCGCAGAAACGACGGTATCCGTTGTTGCATTGCCGAACGAAGAGATGAAGGGCCGCATCATCGGACGCGAAGGACGCAATATCCGCGCGCTTGAGACATTGACAGGAATCGATCTCATCATTGACGATACACCTGAAGCGGTTATTCTGTCCGGATTCGACCCGATTCGCCGTGAAATTGCAAGAACATCTCTTGAGAAGCTCGTTGCGGATGGACGTATTCATCCAGCACGCATCGAGGAAATGGTGGAGAAATCGCGCAAGGAAGTGGACGAGCGTATTCGCGAATACGGAGAACAAGCTACGTTCGAAGTCGGTGTGCACGGATTGCATCCTGATTTGATCAAAATATTGGGACGTTTGAAGTTCCGTACAAGCTACGGACAAAACGTACTGAAGCATTCTATGGAAGTGGCTTATCTTGCCGGTTTGATGGCAGGAGAGCTCGGAGTGGATGTAACGTTAGCCAAACGTGCCGGGCTGTTGCATGACATCGGAAAAGCGTTGGATCATGAAGTGGAAGGATCTCACGTCGAAATTGGCGTAGAGTTGGCGAAGAAGTATAAAGAACATCCTGTAGTCATTAACAGTATCGCATCCCACCATGGCGATTGTGAAGCAACATCCGTTATCGCTATGCTGGTCGCTGCGGCTGATGCCTTGTCAGCAGCTAGACCGGGAGCTCGTAGGGAAACGCTTGAAACATACATCAAACGACTTGAAAAACTGGAAGAGATTTCGGAGTCGTTCGAAGGCGTTGAGAAATCATACGCGATTCAGGCGGGACGTGAGGTTCGCGTAATGGTACAGCCGGATAAGATTGATGATGCGGAAGCGTATCGCCTCGCTCGCGAGATTACGAAGACAATTGAGGGCGAATTGGATTATCCGGGGCATATTAAAGTTACGGTCATTCGCGAAACCCGAGCGGTTGAATATGCGAAGTAAGATGCACATATAGGATTTGGAGAAGTGGCCTTATTAGGCCACTTCTCCCTTTTAGGAGATATAAAGCGGCCTCTGCGATCGATCGTACCGATCAGACTCGAATAGAGGTTGCTGCAAGGAGGACTCAGGCTAGATGAAAGTAATGTTTATCGGTGATATCGTCGGAAATACAGGACGCAAGGCTTTGAAGCAGCTTCTTCCGTCGCTCAAGCAAAAGCATAACCCGCATATTATCATTGCGAATGCTGAAAATGCAGCAGGAGGCAGAGGCGTTACGGCGGCCATTGTCAAGGAATTCGCTGATTTAGGCGTGCATGGTTTTACGATGGGAAACCATACATGGGACAACAAGGATATATTCGAATGGATTGACGACGAGAAGCGCATGATTCGCCCTGCGAACTTCCCGCCAGGAACACCAGGTCAAGGCCATGCGGTCATTAAGGCCAACGGCAAGGAGCTGGTGATTGTCAACGTGCAAGGGCGCACATTCCTGCCGGCGATTGATTGCCCCTTCCGCAAGACTGACGAGATCCTTGAGTCACTCGGCAAGAAGCCGCGTGCCATTCTTGTTGACTTCCACGCTGAGGCTACATCGGAGAAAATCGCGATGGGATGGCATCTGGATGGCCGTGCATCACTCGTTGTAGGAACGCACACGCATGTTCAGACGAATGATGATACAATCCTGCCAGGTGGAACGGCATACTTAACAGATGTCGGCATGGTTGGATCCAAGGAAGGCGTACTCGGCATGGAACGGGAAGCTGTACTGCGCAAGTTCAAGACACAGCTGCCTGTCCGCTTCGTTGTTGACGAAGGGAAATGGCAGTTCCATGGACTTGTCGTCGAGATCGATGAGACAACCGGCAAGGCAGTTAAGCTTGAGAAGATCCGCGTCCGCGAAGACGACTGGATCATGGAATAGGAATACGAAAGCGTAAGCGAGGTGAGTGCGTTAGCACTGGGCCTCGCTTTTTTATGTACAGAACCTGTTTCGTTATCTGAACGGACTATGTCGCTGACTTGATGATTTGCCGATTACTTAGATGGGAATTTGCTGATTATCGCTAGGAAGTGAAGGAATCTGCATTGTGAAGGAATTTTTAGGACTTTCACGAATATGTTTTAATAATGGAGTCTAACCTTAACAATCCCGAGGAGGTACTTTCCATGGAAGTATTAAAAGTTTCAGCAAAGTCCAATCCTAATTCGGTAGCTGGAGCGTTAGCAGGGGTTTTGCGTGAACGGGGAGCAGCCGAACTGCAAGCAATTGGCGCAGGTGCCTTGAATCAGGCGATTAAAGCCGTTGCCATTGCACGGGGATTCGTTGCGCCGAGCGGTGTGGATCTGATTTGTGTTCCCGCTTTCACGGATATTGTCATCGATGGAGAAGATCGGACTGCAATCAAACTGATAGTTGAACCCAGATAATATACGTCGACAGTGGTGCGTAAGTAATGAATTTATTCAGCCTGTTTACAACGTAAGCAGGTTTTTTGCTTTGTTCTACCTCGGGAGCAGATGGGTTAGAGATGAGATGCAATGGGACAAGCGCAGCTTGGTAACTAGAACTGGAACATAAACAGCTGCCTTCACCGGATTACGAATAAAGAAGCTGAGAAGGGGACGTAGAATTATGAGCCAACGGATTATTGATTTTCATTGTGATGTTCTGTACAAGATGCTGTATGAAGGCAAGTTGGATTTTATGAGCAAGGATGCATTAGATATTACGCTGCCGCGCATGCAGGCCGGTCAGGTAAGCATGCAAGTATTTGCGGTATTTCTGGAAGAAGCATTAATTAGCGGTCAGCCACAATTTTCTCAAATCTTGCGCTGTATTGACCTGCTGCGTGAACGGATATGCTCGCTGCCTGATGTGTCCCTCATTCGATGGCGTGAAGATGTAGAGCATTGGGAGCGTTCGCCACAGTTAACGGGTGCTCTGCTGTCTATAGAAGGCGCTGATGGGCTGGAAGGCGACATGGTGTATGTGCGGACTGCATATGAGCTTGGGGTTCGCTTTCTTGGCTTGACATGGAATCATTCGAACTGGGCTGTGGACGGAACAATGGAGCCAAGGCAGGCTGGGTTTACGAACAAAGGGCGGCAGCTTATTCGCGAATGCGACAAGCTGGGGATACTCGTTGATGTATCCCATTTGAATGAAAGAGCATTCTGGGAACTGCTAGAGCTTACTGAGCGTCCAGTGTTCGCTTCCCATTCCAATTCGGCACATGTGCGTAAGCACCCAAGAAATCTAAGTGATGAACAGATCAGAGCCATAATCGATCGGAATGGTAGAATCGGAATCACCTTTGTACCTGCCTTTATTGCAGATAGCCAGCAAGTGACTATTGAGCATCTGCTTAGCCATATTGATCGGATCTGCGAGCTCGGCGGTGAACAGCATATTATGTTCGGCTCGGACTTCGATGGCATTGATGACAAAGTTCAAGGTCTGGAGCATGCTGGACAGTACGGAAATTTGCTGGAAGCAATAGAGCGTAGATATTCGTCGGAATTTGTCAATCGAATTGCTCATAGCAATGCTCTGCAATTTCTGAAGACGAACCTTCCTGCCCGAGAAGGATAATTGTCCATTCATCTCATGAAGGTATCATATCCATCGAATCTTGCTATCGTGGACATCGGCGAAAACGCTTGCTTTTTCCAACCTCTGCACATAGAATGAGAGTGACTCAACCATTACAATATTTTACTTGTTACAATTTAGCGAATTTTGGTGGCATCCGTCGTGGTGCATATGCGAGTCACCTTTCAAAAGGAGTGGGCGAGCTTGATTAGTCAATTGTCTTGGAAAATCGGGGGTCAGCAAGGGGAAGGCGTAGAAAGTACGGACCGTATTTTCTCGACGGCATTGAATCGTCTTGGATACTATTTATATGGGTACCGTCATTTTTCTTCTCGTATTAAGGGTGGTCATACGAACAACAAGATTCGAATCAGCACGAAGCCAATTCGCGCAATTTCGGACGACTTGGACATTTTGGTTGCATTCGATCAGGAATCCATTGATTTGAACGTTGGTGAACTTCGTCCAGGCGGCGTTATCGTCGCAGATGCCAAGTTCAATCCATCCGTTCCAGAAGGTGTGGATGCACGTCTCTTCGCGGTTCCTTTCACATCGATTGCTGAGGAACTCGGTGCTTCTCTCATGAAGAACATGGTTGCTTCGGGCGCATCTTGGGCATTGCTTGGATTGCCGCTGGAAGTCTTCAACAAAGCTCTTGAAGAGGAATTCAGCCGCAAGGGTCCAGCAGTTGTGGAGAAGAACGTTGAAGCTGCACGTAGAGGTGCGGAGTTCGTACTGGAGCAAGCAGGCGGTCCGCTTGACGATTTCAAGCTGGAGCCGGCTGACGGCAAGCAGAAGCTGTTCATGATTGGTAACGATGCAATTGGCTTGGGTGCGGTAGCGGCAGGATGCCGTCTGATGGCAGCATATCCGATTACGCCTGCATCCGAGATTATGGAATATTTGATTAAGCGTCTGCCGAAGTTCGGCGGCACGGTTATTCAAACAGAGGATGAGATTGCGGCAGTTACGATGGCGATAGGCGCCAACTATGGCGGCGTACGTGCACTGACTGCATCCGCAGGTCCTGGTCTTTCCCTGAAGACGGAAGCAATCGGTCTTGCTGGCATGACGGAGACTCCGATTGTTATCGTGAATACACAGCGCGGCGGTCCAAGTACTGGACTTCCGACGAAGCAGGAACAAAGTGATATGAACGCGATGATCTACGGAACGCATGGTGAGATTCCGAAGATTGTAATTGCGCCAAGTTCAATAGAAGAGTGCTTCTTCGATACAGTAGAGGCATTCAACCTGGCTGAGCAGTACCAATGTCCGGTTATCGTCTTGACGGATTTGCAGTTGTCTCTCGGTAAGCAAACTTGTGAGATGCTTGATTATGAGCAAATTACAATCGATCGAGGTAAGCTGATGAGCGATGTTCCTCCATTAGAGGCGAATCAACAGTTTAAGCGCTATGAACTTACGGAAGACGGAATTTCTCCACGTGTTGTTCCGGGGGAGAAAGGCGGACTTCACCACGTAACTGGCGTTGAGCACGACGAGATCGGCAGACCGTCTGAGAGTGCAGTGAACCGCAAGAAGATGATGGACAAACGGTTGAACAAACTAAATGGACTGCAGGTGACGAATGCGATTCACGCAGATGTGCCGCATGAAGAACCAGATCTACTTATCGTAGGCATGGGCTCCACTGGCGGTACAATTGATGAAGCACGCAGACACTTGGAAGCGGATGGGGTAAAGACCAACCATATTACGGTTCGTCAAATTTATCCATTCCCAACAGAGCTGTTCACACCGCATGCGCAGAAGGCGAAGCAAATCGTCGTTGTTGAGAACAATGCTACCGGCCAACTGGCTGATCAAGTAAAATTGAACGTTGGATTCGGAGAGAAGCTTCGCCGAATTAATAAATATGATGGAACTCCGTTCCTGCCTTTGGAATTGTACAAACAAAGCAAGGAGTTGGTCTAGTATGGCAACGTTCAAAGAGTTTCGCAACAATGTGAAGCCGAACTGGTGCCCTGGCTGCGGCGACTTCTCGATTCAGGCAGCCATTCAACGCGCAGCAGCCAACGTCGGACTGGAACCTGAGAATTTGGCTGTTGTATCCGGGATTGGATGTTCTGGCCGGATTTCCGGTTATATCAATGCATATGGCTTCCACAGCATTCACGGCCGTGCGCTGCCAATTGCACAAGGGTTGAAGCTAGCTAACCGTGACCTGACTGTTATTGCATCCGGTGGAGATGGAGACGGCTTCGCAATAGGGATGGGACATACCGTACATGCGATTCGCCGGAACATCAACGTTACTTATATCGTCATGGATAACCAAATCTATGGATTGACGAAAGGTCAGACTTCGCCACGTAGTGCGGTTGGGTTCAAGACGAAGAGTACACCAGATGGCGCAATCGAGAACACATTAAGTCCGCTTGAGATTGCACTGTCTGCGGGAGCTACCTTCGTAGCACAGTCGTTCTCTAGTGATTTGAAGCAGTTGACTTCTCTGATTGAGGAAGGCATTAAGCACGAAGGCTTCTCTTTAATCAACGTATTCAGCCCTTGCGTAACATTCAACAAGATCAATACGTATGACTGGTTCAAGGAAAACATCATCAATCTGGAATCCGTAGAAGGCTATGATCCGTCCAATCGGATCGCAGCAATGACGAAGTTAATGGAAACAGATGGAATGATAACAGGTCTTATCTATCAAGATAAATCGAAGAAGAGCTACGAGAATCTTGTATCTGGATTCCGTGATGAACCGTTAGCGAAGCAAAATATTCGCCTTTCTTCTGAAGAATTTGACAAATTGGTGGCAGAATTCAAATAATTGTTGAAAAGGCATGCGTCTTTAGGCGCATGCCTTGTTGCATTTCGTAGTATAATATGATTTGGTACTAGCTAGAGAGAACACATACGTGAGGTGGAAGAGAAATGAAAAACGTACCTGTCGGCGTATCCGCTCGCCATATTCATTTGACTCAAGAACATATCGAGATTTTGTTCGGTAAAGGTTATCAATTGACGGAGTTCAAGCCATTGTCCCAACCAGGACAATTTGCTGCGAACGAAACAGTTGAAGTTGTAGGCTCCAAAGGATCCTTCAATAAAGTTCGTATTTTGGGACCAGCACGTCCTGCATCCCAATTGGAAATTTCTCGCACTGACTCCTTCGCAATTGGTGTAAAAGCACCTGTTCGCGAATCTGGAGATATCGAAGGTACACCAGGCGTTCTTGTAAAAGGACCTGCAGGTGAAGTTGAATTGCAAGACGGCGTTATCGTAGCTGCTCGTCACATTCACTTCCATACTTCTGATGCAGAAAAATGGGGGATTAAAGACAAGCAAAAGCTTCGCGTACGTGTAGGTGGAGAGCGCGGTGTTGTATTTGAACACGTGGTTGCACGCGTATCTGAGAATTTTGCATTGGACATGCATATCGACACAGACGAAGCGAATGCTTCTGGCGTGAAAAACGGCGATACTGCTGAGATCATTGATTAATTATTGAATCATACTTTTCAAAATGAAAGGTGCAGTCCTTATAGGGCTGCGCCTTTTTGCATGGAGTCTCTTCTTCGTTCGCATAAGAGTCATACTAATTATGGTAAGTCATCTGTCCGGACGGCAGACGGATCCCTGAACCGGGATCGTGTGGCTGTTAAGCGACAGATTGACATGACTTGTGGCGTACTAAGCGAAAAGCAGATATCAAGCATATTAAAAGCCATGTCGAATGTATTTTTCGATTTCACATTCCCAGACCCAATGGCAGGGGGGAGCCTCATGAAGAAAATGTATATCGGCAACCGGCCAGACCGGGAATTTATCGTCAAGGCAACCGTAGGATCAGAGGAATTTGATAATACCAGGTTCGTAGATTTTAGTATCGAGAATAGCTTGAGCCTGACAGGTGGGTTCCAGCTCGGAACGGCCATTACGTCCAAACTCACCATTAAGCTACGAACAAATTATATTGTGCCGCCGAATGCACGAATCGTGCCGTATCTGTCCTTGTCTATGTCGGGCTTAACCTGTATCCTTGGCAGGACGTGGACATTAACTGGAATGGCACTAGTACAAACTGGCTGCCGCTTGGTGAGTTTTATGTAGATTTCCGTGAACGAGTTAACGACGTTGGGGCTTACGTCTGCTATGACAAGCTAGTTTTTGCAGATGTACCTTATATATCCGCTTTGAAATATCCAGCAAGCCAGAAAGCAGTTTTTGATGAAATATGCGGTCGGCTAGGCTGGCCCTATGACAGCAGTGTGGTGATTAATCCGTCATACAAGATTGGGGTCGGATCAGCAGGCTACAGTATGCGTCAGGTGCTGAGTTACATCGCTGCTGCCAATAGTGCAAGCATCTACATCGATAAAGCCGGCACAATCAAATTTAAGCGGTTTATGGCCAACGATGAGCCTGTCTTTGCGATGACTACGGCTGATTATGTCAGCGCGAAGCAGACCAATCCAGTTAAGACGTATACCAGAATAGTGGCCACGTACAGCAGGTGGAACACTTACTGGTACTCTTCGTGGAGTTGATGGAGACTTCAGCTGCGAGCTGCGAGCCTCGCCTTTAGACTTGGACAAGGGAGAATTTCTAAACAGGAAAATCACTTTTCACCAAATGGCAGAAGCGATCAGTTGTACTATGATCATTATCATGGCGGAGATGATTCTAACCGAGTAACAGGTCATATTTTCTTTGGTCCATACGGTCGACCGGGTATTAAACCGTAATCTGTGATAAGGTATAGCTAATACTAAAAAACCTCTAGTACCTACTCAAGTAAATTCATTTAAGAAGGGGACAGAAAATTGCGGCCAGACATCTTAACTTTATATGAAAAATTCTTGTTATTAAGCATTCCTAACCCATTTACATTGAGTGATATTGATAGACGGTTGAAGACAAAATATTTTGCTGAAGATGTCGATTTAGGTCAGTTTGAAGGATTAAAGAAAGATCCATATGCTCATTATGAGTCTATTGTTAAAGCTTATACATTTCGTGATGAAAGAGGATTTAATCAGCTTGTTAAGCTTAATCCTTCAGAATATTTGAGTTCAGAAGAAATCAACCTGCTTATTAATTCTGACGACAACATTTATATGTCAGGGGGAACTACGCAAGGAACATCGTTTTTACTGGCTCTTGAAACAAACATATTTGGTGGAATAAAAAAGGAAAGCATGGTCTTAGGGAATGAGGAATTTGAAGACTATTTAAAAGCTCTATATTTAACAGGATATATTGATCTTGAAGATGATTTCTTGTTGGAAAAGGCTCATGAGCGGTACAGAGAGGGGAATGTGTTAAAGTATTTCGGGTACACACAAGGAGAATCAAAATTTTGAGTTACATGAGCAAGTGCCGTTGAGGAAAGAATCCCACGGCACTTTGTTGTTTATAATTTTTAGAAACCTATGTCTTCTACTTTCTTCAACGAAAAACACCGATAGTTGTTGGCTCGAATGCCAACCTGCTGATTTAATGAGACATGTTCCTGATAACGCTTGAAAGCCCCGGATTGCTCCGAGGCTTTTTTATAATTAGCTATTTATCATTCACATCTCCGGCACTAAACATAATTCCGATTTCTTCAGAGCCTTTAACACGATATTTTATACCATTTCTAACAGTGTTATTGTCTATCGTTGTGAAATCGACACCTTCATCAAGTAGACCAAGTTCTTTGAGTATCTTACCACGATCTTCTGTCGATATTTCGGGATTGGTTACAGTAATGATTAATCCCATAGAAATAATAATGTCAGCAGCGGATTCCTGATCCCCGAAACCGTTTCCTATTAGCAAAACGTCCCGGATTTTCCCGCCGTTTTTATTGACGGTGCCAACGATTCCGAGTTTATTTGTAAACATGTATTTGAATGTGTCCTGAAGTTCTCCCTTTTCGACCGAAATTTTATTTATCCGAAGATCAGATTTAAATTCTTTTGCGCTATTGTTAAATGCTTTTTTAAACTCTTCTGGTGATAAGCCGATGGTTGCAGGAGGAGCTTCTTTCTTTACATCATTTTCTTTATTATCATTGTCCTTATTTTTGTTTGTATTTACTTGTTTTTGAGGTGTTGCAACCTTATTCTCTATTGGTTCCTTTTTGTTCGTATCAACAGAAGCGGCAACAGGTTGTACATTCTCAGTCTTTTTTACAGATTGATCCGACTTAGTATTTCCAAATACCCCAGCTACAATAATTAGGGCTAGGATCCAGAACCACCAACGTTTGTAGATAGGTTTTTTAGCTTTACTAGCAGTCATTAGTACTTTCCTCCCGATATTATTTTCAAGGCATATTGTACCATCTTTAGGTCGGTGGAACTATGTAATAACTGGTAAATAAATTAAAAAGAGCTAGAATTTCTCCGAGGCTCATTTCCATTAAAACAACTTTTTGAGAAGTGCTTTATAAATCTTATCATCGACTTCCAGTAATGATTTCTTCCCGTCTTTAAACTCCAACGCAATTATGTAAACACCTTTCTTTTTAGCAGAAAGTCCGGCCAAAAGTCCAACCCACACTATACCCACAAAATCGATGTCAAACATTGGATCACGTTGTCCAACTTTGTCTATAGCGAAAGCTCAGAAAACCGCACCATTTCAGTGTTTTGGACAACATAGGGCAATATTGTACACCCCGTAATAACTAATTATGGAAGTTCATTCTTGGCTCTCCACTTCGGATGATGGTATAATTTGAAGTAATGTTCATGTACATAGATAACCTACAGACTACAGAATCGAATGAGAAGAAGGAGTGCCGACCAATGAACAAAGAGTCGAAAGATTACTCCAAATATTTTGATTTCTCGAATGCCAAAGTCATTTCCGAGGATGAACAAGGTAAACGGATTCGTATAAATGGTCGTGAAATCAACATTATTTCGGAGCCTAACCAACGTCAGGAGAAGCAGAGGGGCAAGCAGGATATTCAGGTACACTATGATCAGGCCGTGCCTGAGGAGCTGCAGGGACTAGGCGTTGGGAAGAAATATATTATTTATACATTTGGCTGCCAAATGAACGAGCATGATTCCGAGACGATGAGCGGCTTGCTTGAACAGATGGGCTATGAAAAAACGGAAGACCGAAAACAAGCAGATATTATCTTATTAAATACATGCGCGATTCGTGAAAATGCAGAAGATAAAGTATTTGGTGAGCTTGGACATTTGAAGACATTGAAGCTGCAAAGACCGGGGCTTATTCTTGGCGTGTGCGGTTGTATGTCCCAAGAAGAAAATGTCGTGAATCGCATTATGCAGAAGCATCAATTTGTTGATATCGTATTCGGTACGCATAATATTCACCGCTTGCCGATCTTGGTGCGCGATGCCTTGTTCAACAAGGAAATGGTCGTGGAAGTGTGGTCTAAGGAAGGCGACATCATCGAGAATTTGCCGAAGAAGCGGGAAGGGATGCGAGCATGGGTCAACATTATGTATGGTTGTGATAAGTTCTGTACATATTGCATCGTTCCTTATACCCGTGGCAAAGAACGCAGCCGCCGTCCGGAAGATGTAATTGCCGAAGTAAGAGACTTGGCTCGTCAAGGATTCAAGGAAATTACACTGCTTGGTCAAAACGTCAACGCTTACGGCAAAGACTTTACGGACATCGATTACTCGTTCGGCGATCTGATGGACGAAATTCGAACGATTGATGTGCCGCGTATCCGCTTCACTACTTCACATCCAAGAGACTTTGACGATCGATTAATTGAAGTGCTCGCGAAGCGCGGCAACCTGGTTGAGCATATTCATCTTCCTGTACAATCGGGAAGCACGGAAATATTGAAGAAGATGAGCCGCAAGTATGATCGGGAGCGCTTCCTGGAGCTGGCATTTAAAATCAAACAGGCGATACCGGATGTTGTCTTTACAACGGATATTATTGTAGGGTTCCCTGGCGAGACGGACGAACAGTTCGAAGAAACGATGTCACTTGTACGGGAGGTAGAGTTCGACTTTGCCTATACATTCATCTATTCCCCGCGCGAAGGCACACCGGCGGCAGGGATGGAAGACAATGTTCCGATGGAAGTGAAGAAGGAGCGCCTGCAGCGCCTGAACGCCCTGCTGCAGGATCAGAGCCGTCGAAGCAATGAAAGGCTGCAAGATCAAGTGGTGGAGGTGCTAGTGGAAGGGGAGAGCAAGAATAACCCGGACATTTTATCCGCTCGGACGCGCACGAATAAGCTTGTCCATTTTGCAGGATCGGCGTCGTTGATCGGTCAAATTGTTCATGTTAAGATTACAGATGTGATGTCCTATTACATCAAGGGTGTGCTTGTCACACAACCGATGCAAATGACTTCTTAACCTTTTCTTTATTTTCGGATACAATAAACGAGAAGAGATAGATTTTACCAATATAATTCAGGCCGAATAGATGGGAGAGGTTCTCATTGACGCAACAATCACAATCTTCGAAGGTGAATTCGGAACACGCAGAACACTCGGAGCATGAGGAGCACGTCCATCGATCGGGATGCGGTATACCGAAGTTCAATACGCGGGATTTGCTAGTACGAGAAGATATTATGGCGAAGGCGAAGCAGTTGTCTGAACTCATCATTACAACGGATGAGGTTCGGCAATATCAGCAAGCTGAGAAGCAAATTCAAACGCATACTAGGGTACAAGAGCTGATCTCAACGATTAAGAAGAAGCAGAAGGAACTGGTTGCGTTCCAATCGTTCCAAAACGCGAAGATGGTAGATAAAATCGAGAATGAGATTAGTGAGCTCCAGGATGAACTGGACAATATTCCACTCGTTGTGGAATTCCAGCAGAGTCAGAGCGATGTGAATTACATGCTGCAACTGGTTATGTCGGTTATTCGTGATACGGTATCTGATAAGATTGAAGTAGAAGCAGCAACCCCTGAAGCGCCAGAATCATGCGACTAAGCACGGATGAATAGAAGAAGGTTTCCTACAGATGATGTGGGAAACCTTCTTTTTCTTATGCACGGAGAGGGGATCATAGATTATCTTTCATAGTAGGCAGCATTGCTCCAAGGTACACAGACGACGTATGCGGCATAGGAGCAGTATAGTCGTCAGCGAGATAGAGCCGTTGGCAGCCTGCGAAACAATCAGGAGAGCAGCTTGCGGAATTGTTCGGTAAGCAGCGGCACCACCTCGAATAAATCACCGACGATCCCGTAATTCGCTACTTTAAAGATAGGGGCTTCAGGATCGATATTAATGGCAACAATGATTCGAGCTTGACTCATTCCTGCGATATGCTGGATGGCTCCACTAATCCCGCAGGCAAAATAAATCTCAGGTGTAACAACCTTACCCGTCTGTCCGATCTGCAACGAGTAGTCGCAATAGCCCGCATCACAAGCTCCGCGCGAAGCGCCGACTGCTCCATTCAGCACACGTGCCAGCTGTTCCAGGGGCTTGAACCCTTCGGCACTTTTCACACCTCGACCGCCAGAAATAATAATTTTGGCCTCTGACAAATCAACGGAGCCGCTCATCTTCGTGACGACTTCGTGGACAACCGTCCGTAGGGATGGGGCGGGGGCAAGCAAGGAATCAACTTGCGGCTGCTGAATGCTCTCGTGAGTCGGAAGTAAACCCGCTTGTTGAGTAACAGGAGTGAAGTTGTTAGGTCTAACCGTGATGATCCAAGGTCGTGCTTGATTGGCGAAGCGTCTAGTTTCGAATGCTTTGCCTGCATAGACAGGCCTTAGGAAGGTCGTGTCGGAGTCATCCGCACGAATCGATACGACATCGGATATTTGACCTGTATGGAGCTGAGCTGCTAGCATCGGCGCGAGATCACGTCCCATCGCTGTATGCCCAAGCAGCACGACGTCCGGCGATTGCTGCTCTGTAAAGGCATGCAGTGCCGCGAAATACGTCTCCGCCTCGTAATATTTATACCTCTCATCATCTGCGCAGCTAACTTGCGCAATTCCTGGAATCATCAAGGACTGGATTGTGTCCTCTGCAAGTTGAAACCCAATGACAAGCACAATAATTCGATCATCAGGCTTCGCCATTTGCGCGGCAGCACCAAGCGCTTCGAATGTAACCTGGCGCAATCGATCTCCGCGTATTTCAGCAATAACAGCATATGTGCGGCTCATAGCAGCACTCCTTTCCAGTCGATAGCACGCTTGCGGCTTCATGTTAAGGCTCAATCGTTACAAGTAAGTGCATGTTCAATTTGCAACCTAGTTAGAAAGAGTTAGAAGAGAGAGGAAGTATCGCGTAGCGATTGAACCAATTGCTCTACTTGCTCCGATACAGTGCCCTTCAATATCTGCCCCTCCTGTCTTGGGGGAGGAAGCTCGAGGGCTACTCGCTCTGTGGCAGGAGCATAAGATTCATTCTGAAGCTGTTCGGTAGCCGACCGCTTTTCGATAGGCTTCCGCTTCGCCTTCATAATGCCTGGTAGAGTCGGATATCTGGGCTCGTTCAATCCTTGCTGTGCCGTAAATAATGCAGGCAAGGTCACTTTGAGATTCTCGTTATCACCTTCTGCGTCACGACTGACCGTTACCTGCGAATCATCGATACGCTCGATCGAAGTGATCGCAGCGACATGTGGCAGGTCGAGCAGGCTGGCGACACGGACAGCAACCTGGGCACTGCCTTGATCAACAGAGAAGTGACCAGAGAAGATTAGATCCGGCTGTTTCTCCTGCAATGTCTTTGCGAGCAAGTGAGAGATTGTGAATTCATCCATCTTCCCTGTTTCACTTGGCGACAGAACAAGATGTACGGCTTCGTCTGCTCCCATTGCGAGCGCTATGCGAAGCGCTTCCTCGGAACGATCAGGACCGGCAGTCACTACGGTGACTACGCCGCCATGATTTTCTTTCCATCGTACGGCTTCTTCGATGGCATATTCATCATAGGGATTTATTATCCATTTTACTCCGTCTTCAGAGAGCAGACCATCTGTAATTATGACTTTTTCTTCTGTGTCGAACGTTTGCTTCATAAGCACCACTAAATTCAAGGTCATCACCCCAAGTTCCGGCTTCATTACGATTATTGTATGGAGAAATCTTCGGACTTATCTCTACTACTTTTATTCGAATTTCATTAACCAGTGGTCATAAAAGGCAAGAACGTATTTTTTCATGTCCCAACTCATATCCATCAAACATAGTTCATTACGAACAGCTATGTTGAGCAAAACGAGATCAGGCATGTATCACCCAAAAGGGAGGGGAGGTATGGTGCTGATTTATGTAAAATGGCTTGTCTTTCTCTTCGTTGTTGCGATAGGCATCGGCTTGACCGCTGCTGCAATTCGACGACGAGTCAGCTACATAGGCTTGGGGCTGGCAGGCACGAAGCCAACCGAGCAGGCGAGGCGAACCATGCGTGCCATAGGACAGACGTTCGGTCAAGGCAAGCTGTGGAAGGATCCGCGAAGTGGGTTTATGCATGCAGTAATGTTCTACGGATTCCTCCATTTGCAGGTCGGAGCACTAGATTTGATTTGGAAGGGGTTGACTGGCCACTCACTGCCCCTGCCAGCCCATCATGTCTTCATCGTGGCTCAGGAATGGACAGTGCTCATGGTGCTCGCAGCAGTATTGTTTGCAGTCTATCGACGCTACGTGGAGAGGCTGCCACGCTTGAAGCGGGGGTGGAAGCCCTCAATTGTACTGTTCTTCATCGGCGGATTGATGGTGACTGTCATTGGCACCATGACATTCGATTATGCGCTAGAGGCCATGAATGGAGTTGGAGGGCCTAATGGTTCGATTTCGGCAGGAATTGCATCGGCTATCGTAATGCCCTTGTCAGTTGGCGCACATGCAGAACTGTGGCTCACCGTCGGATATGAATTATTTTGGTGGTTACATTTGCTGATTTTGTTTTCATTTCTCATATATGTGCCACAATCGAAGCATTTCCACTTGATAACTGCACCGATCAATCTCTGGCTGAAGCGTCCAGAGGAAGAGACAGGGAAGTTGAAAATGATCAATTTGGAAGACGAGGAGGCAGAATCATTCGGGGTTGGAGCAATCGAGCAATTCGAGCGGAAGCAGCTGCTTGATCTGTATGCCTGCGTGGAATGTGGGCGCTGTACGAATGTGTGTCCTGCATCGCATACGGGCAAGCTGCTCTCTCCTATGCATCTCATCTCGAAGCTGCGTGATCACTTAACCGAGAAAGAGGCAGCCGTAACTTCGACCAACCCGTGGGTACCAAGCTTGGCAGCACCTGGGTCGCTGCCGTTCCATCGCATGGCGGAGGAAGGTGAGCAGCAGGCCGGAGGCGCATTTGACGAGCCAGCTGCGTTGCAGCGATTTCAGTCAGGGATGCAGGGGACGATGGCTAAGCAGCAGGAGAGATGGCAGAGAAACATGCCTGATGGGCGGCAACAGTCTGCTCAGTCAATCGAGTTGATCGGTGATGTTATTACCGAGGAAGAACTGTGGGCATGTACAACATGCCGCAACTGCGAGGATCAGTGCCCAGTCGGAAATGAGCATGTCGATAAAATTGTAGACATGAGGCGCTATCTGGTGCTGACACAAGGGAAAATGCCTGTGGACGGACAACGAGCGCTGCAAAATATTGAGCGTCAGGGCAACCCATGGGGGATCAGTCGCAATGACAGATTCAAATGGGCCGCAGAGTGGACGAAGGAAACAGGCATAACTGTGCCGACGGTTAAGGAGCGTCCAGATTTCGAGGTGCTGCTGTTCGTGGGAGCTATGGGTTCCTATGATATGCGTACACAGCACGTAACGAAGGCACTAATTCGTCTTTTCCATGCAGCTGATGTGGCATTTGCTGTTCTTGGCAATGAAGAGCGGAGCTCAGGAGATACCGCGCGGCGTATGGGCAATGAATTTTTGTTTCAGCAGATGTGCGCAGAGAATATTGCAACGTTCCACAAATATGGTGTCCGAAGGATCGTTACCGCTTGTCCGCATACGTATCACACATTGAAGAAAGAGTATCCGGATTTTGGGTTGGATTCAGAAGTGCAGGTATATCATCACACAGAATGGCTGTATCAGTTGTGGCAGGCGGGGCGTATTCGCTTCGTTCATCCGGTTCACGAGAGCGTCGCTTGGCATGACTCCTGCTATTTGGCACGTTACAACGGGATTATTGACGTCCCTAGAGAACTGCTGCGTGCAGTGCCGGAACTAACGGTGCTTGAATTGGAACGAAGTGGGGCTAATGCGATGTGCTGCGGGGCAGGCGGTGGTCAGATGTGGATGGAGGAAACGTCTGGGACGCGCGTCAATGTGGCGCGGGTAGAGCAGGCGCTTCAGGTTCAGCCTTCTGTGATTGGGTCTGCATGTCCATATTGCCTCGCGATGATGGAGGATGGTGTCAAGGCGAAAGAGCGAAGCGATGTGCGCAGTGCCGATATTGCTGAGCTGCTCGTCAAGTCTGTATGTGGAACCTAATGTTCAGGGAGGTGGAGTGAAGCATGGCATGCTTGTATGGCCGTTCTTCTACGCTGCGTTAGCTGATTAACAATTAACATACGAGGCTTGCTTATGGTGGCCTGGGGTGCGTCTGAGAAGGAGTGAGGCATATAGAAGGACAGATTGCGGGGAAGTGTGTCCGTGCAAATGAAAGGCAGCTAGGCTATACCATGCACATGCAGTAGGAGGGGTACCGAGGTGAAACGATGGAATGAGGTTCAACGGGCAGCTGTTATTGGCTCAGGGGTAATGGGAGCCGCCATCGCAGCTCATTTGGCGAATGCAGGCATACGATGTCTGTTATTAGATATCGTGCCAGAAGAGCTGACGGAGGACGAAGTGGAGGCAGGCAAGACTCTGGAGCATCCGGATGTCCGCAGCCGCCACGCTAATCAAGCGATTGCGCGATTGAAGAAGTCGAGTCCAGCACCGCTCTATATGGAAGCGTTCGCAGAGCGTATCATACCGGGTAATACAGCGGATCATTTGCAGGAACTTGCGCAGGTAGATTGGATTATTGAGGCGGTCACGGAACGAGTGGACGTGAAGCGCACGGTGCTGGCGCAAATAGAGCGCCACTGGCAAGAAGGGACGCTGATCAGCTCGAATACGTCAGGCATTTCCCTTGAATCCATGTTGGAAGGGCGATCAGAAGCATTTAGGCGTTCATTTGTCGGCACTCATTTCTTTAATCCGCCACGATACATGCATCTGGTGGAGCTTATACCGAATGCATTGTCGGATCAGTCGGTATTAGAAGGGGCCAAGGAATGGTGTGAGCGCAGACTGGGCAAGGGAGTAGTCATTGCCAAAGACACGCCTAACTTCATTGCCAATCGAATTGGGACGTACGGCTTGGTGATCACGCTTCAAGAAATGGAACGGTACGGTCTTACCATCGAGGAGGTCGATGCCTTAACAGGGCCGATTATCGGGCGGCCGAAGAGTGCTACATTCCGAACGCTGGATATCGTCGGACTAGATACATTCCTCCATGTAGCGAACAATGTGGCTGAGCATGCTGAGACAGAAGCGGAGCGGAATACGTTTACTCTGCCGCATTGGTTCAAAGAAATGGTAGAACGAGGCTGGCTAGGAGAGAAGAGCGGCCAAGGATTCTACCGCAAGGTACGCAGCGGTTCACCTGGAGAAGATCCGATCCATGCACTGCGTTGGCAGGATTGGACGTATGAGCCGAGGCAGCAGGTTGCTTCGGTGACGCTGCAGCAGGCGAAGCGGGAGAAGGGAACGGCAGCCAAGCTGAGAGCTGCAATCAGCGGCCGTGACCAAGGTTCACAGTTCATCTGGAGCATGATGAAGCAGGTATTGTGCTATGCAGCTTCCAAGGTAGGGGAAATTGCAGATCATATCGAGGATATTGATAAAGCAATGCGATGGGGCTTCAATTGGGAGCTGGGCCCATTTGAATGCTGGGATGCGATTGGTCTTCGGGACAGTGTCGCACGCATGAGGGCAGAGGACACAGAAGTTCCGGTCTGGGTGGAGGCATGGCTGGAACAAGGTCACGAGCGGTTCTATGAGCAGCGAAGCAGCGGATTGTTCTTCGCCGCGGCAGGAGAATGGCAGCAATCCGTAGAGAGTGAACAATCGATATTGCTTCGCTCTTTGAAGGAACAGGGAAGGACAATCGCACGCAATAGCGGTGCAAGTCTTATTGATGTCGGCGATGATGTGGCCTGTCTGGAATTCCATTCTCCGAACAATGCCATCGGGGAAGATATTTTATCCATGATCGAGAAGAGCGTAGATATCGTAGCGCGTGACTACCGAGGTCTTATTGTTGCGAATGAGGGACGCAACTTCTGCGTTGGGGCAAATGTGATGCTTCTGCTCGGCGAGGCTCAGGCCGAGGAATGGGACGAAATCGACTTCATTATCCGCCAATTCCAGCGAGCGATGATGAAGCTGAAGGGCTTGCAGCGGCCCGTCGTTGCTGCACCGCACCGAATGACACTTGGCGGAGGTGTGGAGGCGTGCCTGCCGGCCGATATGATTGTGTTCAGTCCAGAGACATACTTCGGACTAGTGGAGACCGGAGTTGGACTGATTCCTGGTGGGGGAGGCTGCAAGGAAACGGCGATTGCGCTCTCACATCGGCTGCCGCATCCCGATGATGATCTGAACGCATCACTTGTGCGCGCATTCGAGACGATCGCCATGGCCAAAGTGTCGAACAGTGGTCATGATGCACTGCGACTCGCCTATGTACGATCCCAAGATCGTGTGCTATTCGCGGAGCAGCGCCGCATCTATGAAGCGAAGCAGGCCGTTCTCGCTATGGATTCGGCAGGGTATGTAGGGCAAGTGCAGGAAGCTGGTCGACCATCTATACGCGTAGCTGGACGGGAAGGCTTTGGCGTTCTGCAGTTAGCCGTATCCAATATGCTGGAGGGCGGCTACATAAGTGAGCACGATGCGTTAATTGCTCGCAAGCTCGCACGTGTACTTACAGGTGGAGACGTGCCTGCCAATCGCCTCTTATCTGAATCGCATCTGCTCGACTTGGAGCGGGAAGCTTTCTTATCTCTTTGCGGAGAACGGAAAACACAGCAGCGGATGCAGCACATGCTGAGCAAGGGGAAGCCGCTGCGCAATTAGGGCATATCGAATTAGACATCATACTGGCAAGCAGGGTCGGAGCAGTGTTTGGATAGCAGCAAAGAAACAAAGAAGCAACCAGTAATGGAACAACAGAACAGTAGAACAACAGAACAGTAGAACAACAGAACAACAGAACAGC
This sequence comes from Paenibacillus sp. NAIST15-1, assembly GCF_001894745.1. Lineage (GTDB taxonomy): Bacteria > Bacillota > Bacilli > Paenibacillales > Paenibacillaceae > Paenibacillus_B > Paenibacillus_B suaedae. The sequence continues at coordinate 283,626 of NZ_BBYF01000003.1, read as the reverse complement.
AAAACAGCAAAACAGCAAAACAGCAGAACAGCAGAACAGCGAGAGATGGCATTGGTTTCTGTTGCTGGAAGGCAATTGGGTGAGAGGGGGATATGCATGGTAGCGGATACGCCTGCAAAAGCATTAAGAGAAGTGGTCATCGTTGCGGCAGCAAGAACAGCAGTAGGCAAGGGAAAGCGTGGAGCACTGGCTGACACGAGAGCGGAGGATTTGGGACGAACCGTCATTGAGGCGGTGCTGGAGCGAACCCCAGGACTAGAGAAGCATGACATAGATGATGTCATTCTAGGTTGTGCGATGCCGGAGGGGGAGCAGGGGCTGAATGTAGCGAGGACAATCGCGCTTTATGCAGGGCTTCCCCATACGGTTCCCGGGGTCACCATCAATCGATTCTGCTCATCCGGTTTGCAGGCAATTGCCTATGCAGCGGAGCGGATTATGACAGGAGCTGCGGATGTCATTATCGCCGGAGGCGTAGAGAGCATGTCACATGTTCCTATGACAGGCTTCAAGCTGTCTCCTCATCCGGTTATCTCTGAAGAACGTCCTGAGATCTATATCAGTATGGGTCACACAGCGGAACGGGTCGCCAAGCAATTTGGCATAACCCGCGAGATGCAGGATGCATATGCGACAAGGAGCCACCAACGTGCCGTTCAAGCCTATGCGGACGGGAAATTCAACGATGAAGTGGTGACCGTTCAGGCTAAGCGAACTTGGGAGGAAGCAGGCGGCAAACTGAAGAGTACGACCATCGATTTTCGAATAGATGAATGCATTCGCCCAGAGACAAATGAGGATACGTTGCGCAAGCTGAAGCCGTCTTTTGCCGCACAGGGCTCTGTAACAGCTGGCAATTCCTCGCCGTATAGCGATGGAGCGGCCGCGGTCATGGTAATGAGCCGGGAGCGGGCAGAAGAACTAGGGTTGGAACCGCTCGCGGTATACCGTTCGTTTGCCGTTGCGGGCGTCCCGCCTGAAGTGATGGGCATCGGACCAGTTGAAGCTATCCCGAAGGCGCTTCGCCTTGCAGGAATCACGAAGGAAGACGTAGCGCTCTATGAGGTAAATGAGGCATTTGCCGCACAGTGCCTTGCGGTCATTCAGGAGCTGGGACTTGATGACAGCATTGTGAATGTAAATGGTGGAGCGATTGCGCTTGGTCATCCGCTTGGCTGCACGGGCGCGAAGCTGACCACAAGTCTCATTTATGAGCTGCGCCGCAGAGGTGGTGGTCTGGGTGTTGTGTCCATGTGCATCGGCGGCGGGATGGGGGCTGCAGGCGTATTTGAGGTTTTGCCGCCGCGTGAGGAGAATGGTGAGGATTTTGCAGTCGCATCGAAAGATACCGTTGGGGATTAACGGCACATAGACTTGTCTGCATGAATTGTACCAGACGGGAAGATGGCGGGTACAAGAATGAGGATGGATCGGAGGAATGAAGCATGGAAGCTGCGTCTACGACGCGTGTAAGAGGCGGTGGCTTCGTCATTGACGAGCCGAATCTGGAGTGGGTAGTGACACCAGAGGATTTCACTTCGGAGCAGCGATTGTTCGCGGACACGACCCAGGCATTTGTTGAGGGAGATGTGCTGCCGCATGATGAGGATATTGAACATCTTAATTATGAGCTGACTGTTCAATTGATGCGGAAGGCAGGAGAGCTTGGACTGTTAGCGACAGATATCCCAGAAGCCTATGGGGGGCTTGGTCTCGATAAGGTAAGTTCTACGATTGTCAATGAGAACTTGGCCCGTGCATCTTCCTTCGCATTGTCCATTGGCGCTCATGTTGGCATCGGCACTCTGCCGATTGTGTACTTTGGAACGGATCAGCAGAAGCGTACGTATTTGCCTGAATTGGCGACAGGCGCTAAGATCGCTGCCTATTGTCTAACAGAACCAGCATCCGGTTCTGATGCGCTCGGCGCACGAACAACGGCTAAGCTGTCTGATGATGGTACTCATTACATTCTGAGCGGATCGAAGTTGTATATTACGAATGCAGGTTTTGCAGATATTTTCATTGTGTATGCCAAGGTAGATGGTGTGAAATTTACAGCATTTATTGTGGAGCGAAGCATGGAAGGATTTACGGTTGGGCCGGAAGAGAAAAAGATGGGGATCAAGGGCTCATCCACCTGCCCGATTTACTTCGATAATGTCCGTGTTCCGATTGAAAATGTGCTTGGCGAAATCGGCAAGGGGCATCTGATCGCATTTAATATTTTGAACATAGGCAGATTCAAGCTGGGGGCAGGTTGTTTGGGTGCGGCGAAGGAGACGATCCAGTTGGCTTCCGCATATGCGAATGCTCGCACACAGTTCGGCAAGCCAATCAGCAGTTTCCCGCTTATTGGGAAGAAGCTCGCGGAGATGAATACGCTGACCTACGTGTTAGAGAGCATGGTATATCGAACATCAGGATATATTGATGCGATGCTGCAAGACGTCAATGATGGCTCTTCTAGTACGGGAGCGCAAGATTCAGCCCATGCAGGCGTATCTCCGGCCAAAGCAATCGCGGAGTTTGCGCTTGAATGCTCCATTATTAAGGTATTTGGCAGTGAAGCACTGAACACGATTGCGGATGAGGGCGTGCAAATCCATGGCGGTTATGGCTACATCCAAGAATACAAGGTCGAGCGGATCTATCGCGATGCACGCATTAATCGGATATTCGAGGGCACGAATGAGATCAATCGACTGCTTATTCCTGGAACCTTGTTGAAAAAAGCATTAAAGGGCGAGCTTCCGTTAATGGAGCGCCTAGAGCGGCTGCAGGAAGAGGTTCTGGCATTCAGCCCTTCACTTGGCGATGAAGAAGATGGCCCAATGGCTGAACTTTATAAGTTGTTGAACCAAATGAAAACTGCGTTTCTCGTTGTGGGCGGAACGGCGGTTCAGAAGTATGGTACGCGCATCGAGCAAGAGCAGGAGGTTCTTTCCGCTCTCGCAGACATGATGATTTATATTTACGCAGCAGAAAGTGCGATTCTACGAACGGATAAGCTGGTTAGCCGCTTAGGTGAAGAGAAGGCTGAACTTGCTCTGCAAATGACACAGGTGTTCGTTCGTGATGCGCTTCAGGTAATTGAACAGAGAGCCAAAGAAACGCTTCAAGAAGCAGCATCAGGAGATACCCTTCGCACGCAGTTATCGCTGCTCAAGAAATTCAGCCGCGCCACTCCATTATCCTTGACCTCGCGGAAGCGGGCTATCGCTGCACGCATTATTGCGAACGAGCGTTACACCGTTGTCTAGATTAACAATGAGCAGCAATGCAATCAATATGCGCTGATGCATGCTGAAGCGCAACTAGAACGAGGAAGGGGAGTAGCATCATGAATGCCTATTCTGATGAAAGGCCATGGCTGCGCCATTATCCCGAAGAAGTAGCACCGTCGTTCGACTATCCGAAGCATAATGTGGCCCACCTTCTAGAGAAGGCTGCGGCAGAATTCCCCGAGCGCGCAGCTATTGAGTTTATGGGAAAGACGCTTACGTATCGTGAACTACTCGCTTCTGTCTATCAATTTGCTGGAGGCCTGCGCTCACTTGGTGTGAGTGCAGGAGAGCGGGTTGCCATCATGCTGCCGAATTGCCCGCAAATGATCATAGCCTATTACGGCACATTGATGATGGGTGGAATTGCGGTGATGACGAGTCCGCTGTACATGGAGGGAGAATTGACCCACCAACTGGAGGATTCCGGAGCAACCGCGATCATTACATTGGATTTGCTGTTTGCTCGTGTACTTCATGTGAGGCAGAAGACGAAGCTGAATCACATGATTGTTACTTCTATTCGGGATTATTTGCCATTCCCAAAAAATTGGTTGTATCCATTGAAGATGAAGAAGGATGGCCAATCGCTCGCAATTCCTGATGTTCCGGGTGTTGTTCGCTATAAGCGATGGCTCGCATCAAGTGCGCCCCTAACGAAGGCGCATTCTGTGGATGCCGAACAGGATGTCGCCATGATTCAATATACAGGAGGCACAACCGGAAGAGCGAAGGGAGTGATGCTGACGCATTATAATTTGATTGCCAATACGGTGCAGACGTCAAATTGGTTCTATCGCGCGCAGCGCGGCAAGGAAACGTTCCTTGCGGCACTCCCATGCTTTCATGTGTTCGGCTTGACGGTACTGCTCAATTTAGGAATTCATCTGGCAAGCAAGCTTATTCTGCTGCCTCGGTTCGATACGATGCAGGTGCTCGAGTGCATTCATAAGGAAAGAGCAACGATCTTCCCAGGAGCTCCGACGATGTACATTGCAATTAACCACCATAAGGAGGTAGCACGGTACGACCTATCGTCTGTGCAGGCGTGCGTGTCTGGCTCTGCACCACTCCCATTGGAGGTGCAAGAGCGGTTCGAAGCCATTACAGGAGGCCGGTTGATTGAAGGTTATGGCTTAACGGAAGCTTCACCGGTTACACATGCGAATCCGCTCTGGGGATATCGGAAGATCGGAACCATTGGCATTCCATTTCCCGATACAGATGCTAAGATCGTCAATCCAGACACTGGAGAGTCGATGCCAGTCGGCGCCATTGGCGAACTGGCTGTACGAGGGCCGCAGATCATGAAGGGATACTGGAATCGACCTGAGGAGACGGCAGATGTGTTGAAAGAGGGGTGGCTGCATACTGGCGACATGGCCAAGATGGATGCCGACGGGTTCTTCTCAATCGTCGATCGGATGAAGGAAATGATCAATGCAAGCGGATTTAAAGTGTTCCCGCGCGATGTGGAAGAAGTGCTGTTCGAGCACCCGCAGGTAAAAGAGGCAGCTGTCATCGGTGTGCCGGATCCTTATCGGGGGGAGACAGTCAAGGCCTTCATCGTGCCAGTGGAAGGAGCTGCGATTACAGAGAAGGAACTGGAAGGATGGTGCCGGGCTAAGCTCGCTGCATTCAAGATTCCGCGGCAAATTGAATTCCGAGCGGAGCTGCCTAAAACAATGGTTGGCAAGGTGCTAAGGCGCAAGCTAGTGGAGGAAGAGGCCCAGCGCCGGCTGCAGCGCGATGGCCATCGGGATGGGATCGCATCAGATGATACAGACAAGGACAAAGAGTAGATGCTGCGCAATATGCATGCATTGTGATAAGATAGAAGGGGAAGGCCGGTCGTTGATAGAGATCGGCCTTCTCTACTTTTAACATTTTGTTAGTGAAGTAAGGGCATAATGTTAGTATACTATTAGGTAAATAATGGCGGAAGAATCGAGAGGTGGCTAACATGAGCAATGAGCAGAATCTGCAGTGGGATGAATTAGAGGCACGTGCGCAGTCTTCGTTCTGGGGATATTTGGGTTGTGAGCTCGTTCAAGCGGATGAGAAGGAAGTGATCCTCCGGCTAGATGCGAAGGCTCACCATTTGAATATGATAGGCATTGTACATGGGGGCGTGTTGTCCTCCCTGCTTGATAATGCGATGGGAATCGCCGCTTCCGCATACAAGCAAGATCCGAATATTGTTACCGGAAGCCTGAATGTGAACTTTCTGCGACCAATGAAGGCAGGCATATTGGAAGTAAGGGCGCATGTCGTTCATGCAACGAAGCGCGTGCTCACGCTTCAAGGCACGGTAGTGAATGAGCAAGGGGAGCTTGGCACGATGGCAACGGGGACTTTCCACGTGAGAGGTCAACGCGCGGGAGGTTGACATTTAGCACCGATTTGTCATAATGACGTTAAGCTAACTATCGGATATCAGGTCTCGGAGAGGAGATGGATTCGGAATTGAAGGCATTGATTGTCATAGATTATACGTATGATTTTGTATGGGGCCGACTTCCATGCGGGGAACCGGCCGTACATATTGAGAATCGTGTTGCGGAGTTGGTAGATTCCTTCGTGAATGCTGGAGATTTCGTGACGATGGCGGTTGATCTGCACGAAGAACAAGATCCCTACCATCCTGAAACGGCTCTGTTCCCGCCGCATAATATTAGGGGCACGGATGGGCGCAATCTATACGGTCAAGTAGCTGAAGTATACGAACGCCATCAATCCGAAGTATACTGGATGGATAAGACCAGATACAGCTCATTCTGCGGCACGGATCTTGATATGAGACTGCGAGCAAGACAGATTGAAGAAGTCCATTTAGTTGGAGTATGTACGGACATCTGCGTGCTTCATACAGCTGTAGATGCTTATAATATGGGATATAAGATTATTGTCCATGAGGATGCTGTCGCCACCTTCAATGAGCATGCGCATGAATGGGCGCTACAGCACTTCCGCAATTCACTCGGTGCTCAGATTATAAGTGGGTACCGCACAGAATAGTTAATGCCGCATACTGTATGACTGGTAAGTGGTAGAAAGAGAGATGACCTGATGAATACATCAATGGCCCTACACACAGATAAATATCAAATTAATATGATGTATGCACACTGGAAGAATGGCACTCACAATCAGCAGACTGTGTTCGAAGCTTTTTTCCGCAAGCTGCCCTTCCATAACGGGTATGCTGTGTTCGCTGGCCTTGAGCGCATCGTTGAATATATTGAACGCTTGCATTTTACAACAGAAGATATTGAGTATCTCGGCATGCAGGAGGAGCAGTACGAGGAAGCATTTCTGGAGGAACTGCGCAACTTCCGCTTTACGGGACAGATCGATGCGGTTCGGGAAGGTACGCTTGTATTTGCGAATGAACCGCTTATTCGTGTTGAAGGACGCGTGTTCGAGACTCAGCTGATTGAGACGGCACTGCTGAACTTCATGAACTTCCAGACACTCATTGCAACGAAGGCATCGCGCATTAAGCATGTTGCCTCCACTGATATTCTGATGGAATTCGGCACACGTCGTGCACAGGAAGCCGACGCAGCTCTATGGGGGGCACGCGCCGCTTACTTGGCTGGCTTCCATGCAACGTCCAACATGCTGGCAGGCCGCAGATTCGGCATTCCGACAAAAGGTACGCATGCACACGCATGGGTGCAGAGCTTCGAGAGCGAGGAAGAGGCATTCCAAGTGTTCGCTGAAGCATTGCCTGATCAGGTGACGCTGCTCGTTGATACGTATGATACGCTGCACAGTGGAATACCGAATGCCATTCAGATTGGTATGGAGTTGGAGAAGAAAGGGAAGAAGCTGCAAGCCATCCGACTCGATAGCGGCGATATTGCCTATTTGTCGATTCAAGCCCGCAAGTTGTTGGATGATGCTGGTTTGAAGGATGTACAAATATGTGCGTCCAATGACCTGGATGAATATACCATCTCAGACTTGAAATCACAGGGTGCCCGCGTGGATATGTGGGGAGTTGGTACGCAGCTTATTACTGCAGCGGATCAGCCATCTCTTGGCGGAGTGTACAAGCTCGTATCGCGTGAAGTGAACGGCGAGATGAAGCCGACAATCAAGATTTCGGCTAATCCTGAGAAGGTAACGACACCAGGCAAGAAAGATGTATACCGCATTATTCATAAGAAGAAGAAAAAAGCAATTGCGGATTACATTTGCCTCTCTGAAGAAGATGAGGTAAAACGTCGGGCAAAGATTAAGTTATTCGATCCGATTCATCCATATTTGCACAAGTATGTAGAGCACTATGAAGCAGAACTGCTGCTTCAACCTGTATACCGGGACGGCAAACTAGTCTATGAGCGTCCGAATCTGGAAGAAATCCGTAATTACCATAAGGAGCAGCTTCAGCTGTTCTGGCCGGAATATTTGCGTAAGTCGAATCCGGAGCAGTATCATGTTGACGTAAGCACGAAGGCTTGGGAACTGAAGCGCGACATGATTGAATCACATGTTCAAGAGAAGGAAAAATGGCGTACATTCCAAATGGATGCCGGTGATATGGAAGATCATGATTAATTAGCGGGAACAATTGTTGGACAAGTATCATTCATTGATTCATTTATACAATCTTTACAAGCTTCTAGAAGTTCGTGTTGAGAGTAATGTAGATTCAGGCTAGGAAGCGGGGATAGAATCGCTGTCATGCTGCCAGGGCAACTGTGATAGCGATTTGCTTCTGTTCAGTCCTATCACTTGCAAGATCGTTAACGTTGTAATGATGTACATGCGAATAGGGAGAGTGAGATTGCATGAATCAGACGTTTGATGGATCCGGAATTCAGATGCGAAGCAGTGAGGTATTTACGCCACAGCATGGATTTACACAGGGCATAGAGGGGCCAGCTTGCGATAAGGAAGGCAACTTGTATGCTGTCAATTATGAACGACAAGGCACGATTGGCAAGGTAACGCCAGAAGGCGAATGCTCCGTATTCTTGGAGCTGCCTGAGGGATGCATTGGCAATGGTATACGCTTTACTCGCAATGGGGACATGTGCATTGCGGATTATGCAGGGCATCACGTATTCCGCTATTCCTTCGTGACGAAGGAACTGCACGTTCTGGCACATGATCCAACGATGAATCAACCGAACGATATTGCGATCATGGCAAATGATATTGTGTTTGCCAGCGATCCGAAGTGGGCCGATGATACAGGGCAAATCTGGCGTATTCGTCCAGATGGAGAAATGACTCTCCTGGAATCAGGGATGGGCACGACCAATGGCATCGAGGTTAGCCCAGATGAACGCTTGCTCTATGTCAATGAATCGGTTCAACGACGGATCTGGGTATATGATCTCCAGGAGGATGGCAGCATCTCGAATAAGCGTCTGCACCATCAGTTCCCTGATTTTGGATTGGATGGCATGCGATGTGATGTTGACGGCAACCTGTATGTCGCACGCTTCGGCAAAGGAACAGTCGCGGTTCTTGCTCCAGACGGAACCGTGACAGAAGAGATCCGCCTCCATGGAAGCAACTGCACGAATGTAACATTCGGCGGCGAAGACGGCTGTACGGTATACGTCACGATCATGGATCAAGGTAATGTCGAGCGATTTCGAGCGAATCGTCCTGGCCGCTGCCGACGTCTATTCGGACTCGTATAATTAATTCATAATAAGAGGAGCCCTAGCAGCGGGCTCCTCTCTCTTCTTGTGAACGGAATGGGGCTTGGGTAATAACTTGTAGATGATAGTTGCGGCTTAGACAGAACTCGAGGATTGTAAAGCCTATTATTTCTCGGGAAAGCGCAGAATTAGGCATGAATCGGCATGAATGTACAAAGTTCGACGAGTCACCTGCGAGGTACGGGCATCATGTATGTCGTATGATTCTCACAGCGGGTCGCTTCATGCATCATCGAATCATGAGAACCGGATATAGACATCTAACAACGGTGACAGAAAAGGGTGCGAATATGCAATCTTCCCATTGGAATATCAAACCTGGGGGCAAGCCTGCTCGCTATCCTGGCGCAATCACGGATGTACCAGGTATTGTTGTCGGGCATGCGCATGATAATGAGGCACATACAGGCTGTACAGTCATTGTAGCAGAACAAGGGGCTGTATGCGGCGTTGATGTCAGGGGATCAGCGCCTGGCACCCGTGAAACGGAGTTACTGCAGCCAACCGCTCTCGTTCAGCATATTCATGCATTGTGTCTCAGCGGCGGAAGCGCATTTGGACTCGCTGCTGCACAAGGGGTTATGCAGCGCTTGCAGGAGCAGGGGATTGGGCTTGATGTCGGCGTTGCCAAGGTGCCAATTGTTCCATCAGCTATTTTATTTGACTTGGCGATAGGCAATCCGACAGTCGTACCAACTGCAGAGATGGGTTATTCGGCTGTTGAGAATGCGACGTCTGAAGCGATTGCCGAAGGCAATGTAGGTGCTGGCGCAGGTGCAACGCTTGGCAAGTTCGCGGGAGTGGAACGAGCAATGAAGGGCGGATTTGGTACGGCTTCTGTACAATTGCCAAATGGTCTTGTTATTGGTGCGGCTGTTGCTGTCAATGCAGTTGGCGAAGTGAGACATCCGAAGCATGGTATAACATTAGCTGGGGCAAGAGCGGATGAGAAGGGACAGTTCATTGATCCGTTGTCTTTCCTAACGCAATTGGCTAATCCCTTCCAAGCGACGATGAAGCCGGGGACAAATACGACAATTGCCGCAGTCGCTTGCAATGGAACATTCACAAAGACCGAAATGACGAAAATTGCACAAATGGCGCATAATGGCTTGGCTCGTACCATTTATCCTGTCCATACGATGTATGACGGAGATACAGTGTTCGCGATGACAACAGGCGGAATAGACGCCTCTGTTGATCTGGCGGGCATGTGGGCAGCAGAGGTGCTCGCTTATGCCGTCCATAATGCCATCATTGCAGCGAACTCCGTTGAGGGTGTGCCTTGCTCACAAGAGTGGCTTGATTGACTGGTTTGATAGAATAGCTTGATAGTCTAGCTTGATGTGCATAACAGGAATGATTTAATAATGGCATTTTACATCGATACGTTGTAGAGGGGAATTACATCACATCATGAAATTCATACGAACATTGATTTGGTTTATTTATTTTTGGCTTTATTTACTTTTCATTATTCCTGGGATGTGGAAGGCCAATCGACTATACAAGCAAGGTCGGTATGAAGAACTGGATGCGTACACGGCCAAGCAGGTCGGAAGATGGGCGCGGTCATTGCTGCGTGTAGCCGGTGCGAAGGTAACGGTTCGTGGATTGGAGCATATCCCAGAAGGCGGAGCCGTCTTTATCTCGAATCATCAAGGGAATTTCGATGTGCCGATCATGCTTGGGCATGTTGGCAAGCCGAAGGCGCTGATGGCCAAGGCAGAGCTGGCGAAGCTGCCGTTCATTCGTGTGTGGATGAAGTACTTGCGCTGCATTTTCGTTGACCGCAGCAACGTACGCCAAGCCATGAACAGTCTGAATGAGGCGGGCAAGCTCGTAGAAAGCGGGCATCCGATCGTCATCTTCCCTGAAGGAACACGAAGCAAGAGTGAACACATCGGTGAGTTCAAAAATGGCGGCTTCCGCGTCGCTACGAAGACAGGGTTCCCTATTGTGCCTGTTCGGATATCTGGTTCTTACAAGCTGATGGAGGCGAATGGGAATTGGATTAGTCCTGCTCATGTGGAGGTAACCGTTCTTCCTCCAGTATCGACAGCTGGCCTGTCGAAGGAGGAGGCTGCGGAGCTTCCAGAGCAAGTACGTACAATGATTGTGAATGCGTAATAGAAAGGCGCACCGTCTACGGACAGTGCGCCTTTCGTTTATTCAGAATCAACTACCAACACTATTTCGGGAATACCGATGATATTGCTTGCTTAAGCACGCCTGCGGAATGATGAAGCTTCTGCATCTCGTCTTCAGACAGGTGAAGCTCGTATATATCGCGGATTCCTTGGCGATTTACGACGGCAGGAACGCCGATGTACACATCATCCAGACCATATTGTCCGGTCAGCAAGGCAGATACGGACAACACAGAGTTCTCATTCTTCAGAATAGCCTTTGTCAAGCGAGCCAAGCCCATTGCGATTCCGTAGTAGGTAGCCCCTTTACGCTCGATGATGTGATAAGCAGCATCGCGTACATTCAGGAAGATATCATCCAATTCTTCCTGTGTCGGCTCTCCATGCGTCTTGCGATAGTGCTCGAGCGGTTGGCCGCCAATGCTGACATTGCTCCACGCAGGGAGCTCAGTGTCTCCATGTTCGCCCATAATGTAGGCATGGACGTTGCGCGGATCAACGCCGATTTTTTCGCCGAGCAAATAACGCAGACGTGCGGTATCCAAAATTGTACCAGAGCCGATGACGCGGTGAGCAGGCAGACCTGAGTATTTCCAGGTTGCATATGTAAGAACATCGACTGGATTTGTTGCAACCAGGAACAATCCATCAAAGCCGCTCTCCATGACGGAAGTAACGATCGATTTGAAGATGTTCGCATTCTTGCCGATTAGATCAAGACGTGTTTCTCCTGGTGCTTGGTTCGCACCTGCTGTAATGACAACGAGGTCAGCATCCTTGCAATCGCTATAGTCTCCAGCCCATATGCGCATATTGGATGCGAACGGAAGACCATGATTCAAGTCCATCGCATCTCCTTCTGCTTTTTTGCGGTTAGCGTCGATAATGACTAGCTCAGCGGCCAACCCTTGATTGAACAACGCGAACGCGTAACTGGAGCCAACAAAGCCCGATCCGATCAACGCGACGCGGGACACTTTTGTCATTTGGGTCATAATAAGTGTGCCTCCTCGAAAGTAATAACAATAAGTTCATCTGTTAGACAATGGGCCTGAAGCCAGACTAACACTTAAATTTTAACCATTTTCCGAAGAAATAACCAACCCTAATTTACCATAGCGAGAAATTTGAGTTAGCTGAAGAAGCAACCTTCAAAAAAAGGGCTTGCATAGGGTAGGGGGGTATAGTATAGTTGATGCATGAGGTGGTGATACACAAATGTCAAACGAACGTATCGATGAACAAGTCGATGACGTGATGACCGCTGCTTTTGGTACAGAAGATGCTTGCCATGCAAGTGAAGAAGGGTGCGAGCACCACACTCCAGACGGGAAGCGGAAGAGTCATCACTCGGATGAGATGAAGAAGAAGCTGGTTCACCGCTTGAATCGCATTGAAGGTCAGGTGCGAGGCGTGAAATCCATGATTGAAAAAGATACCTACTGTGACGATGTGCTGAATCAAATCGCATCCATCCAGTCTGCACTTCATTCAGTTGGCAAATTGCTGCTCGAAGGGCATATGAAGAGTTGTGTCGTTGAGCGATTGCAAGACGGGGAGCCGGAAGTCATTGACGAGCTGCTAACAACGATTCATAAATTACTAAAATAAGAACATGGCCTGTTCCCTTAAGGAATGGACGACAGAGGAGGAAGTATGATGGTTAACGAAACATGGACAGTAGAAGGGATGACATGCGGGCACTGCAAGCAAGCAGTAGAACGTGCAGTAGAAGGTACAGGTGCAACTGCACAGGTTGATTTGGCTGCGAAGCAAGTAACCGTATCTTATGATGAGTCCAAAGTAAAGCCGGAACAAATCCGTGAGGCAATTGAGGATCAAGGTTATGACGTCGTTTAATGATTAGGCGCCGATTCTCATATTATGCTGAATACGCTGATTGATTACTGCAAAGAACACTCCTTCAGAGGAGTTTTCTTTTGGAATCAAATATAGGGTATAGGGGTATGTTTGAGAAGGATAAGGAGGACATGACAATGGCAGAAAAGCAAGCAACGTTGCCGATTGAAGGAATGACCTGTGCCGCATGTGCAACACGAATTGAAAAAGGCTTGAATCGTATGGACGGCATCGCAGAAGCATCTGTCAATCTTGCTTCAGAACGAGCGGCCGTGCAATATGACGGTGATGCAGTAACCTTGCAGCAAGTCGTTGATAAGATCGAGCATCTCGGATACAAGGTTCCGGTAGAAACGTTGGATTTGCAAATTGAAGGAATGACTTGTGCCGCTTGCTCCACTCGCATTGAGAAGGGGCTGAGCCGTATGCAGGGAATACAGACGGCAGCAGTCAATTTAGCAACGGAGACGGCGAAGGTCACCTATATCGGACTGAAGCAAGAAGATATATTGAATAAGATCTCCCAGCTAGGTTATACGGGGCGGCTGAAGAAGGAAGAAGGCGAGAGTGAACAGGAATCGCCAACACAGCGGAATATGCGTCGATTGCGTAATACGTTCCTCGTCTCTGCCCTATTGTCCATTCCACTACTGTGGTCCATGGTGGGACATTTTTCTTTCACTTCATGGATTTGGGTGCCGGAATGGTTCATGCACCCTTGGGTGCAAATGGTACTGGCAGCGCCGGTTCAATTTATTATAGGGGCACGCTTCTACGTTGGGGCATTTAAGGCACTCCGCAGTGGGAGCGCCAATATGGATGTGCTTGTTGCGCTCGGTACGACCTCAGCCTATGTGTACAGTGTGTACTTGGCGTGGCAATGGCAGATTGGCGAGCTTCACCATCCTGCGATGTATTTTGAGACGAGTGCTGTTCTCATTACGCTCATTCTTCTGGGGAAATGGCTGGAGGCTTCAGCTAAAGGGCGGTCTTCTCAAGCGATCCGAGCTTTGATGGGGCTGCGTGCCAAAACGGCAACCGTTGTGCGCGACGGTGAACAAGTGGAAGTGCCTGTGGAAGATGTGGCAAGTGGGGATCTCGTACTTGTTCGCCCAGGTGAGAAAGTACCGGTAGACGGCATTGTAGTTAGCGGGACATCGACCGTGGATGAATCCATGCTTACCGGTGAAAGCGTCCCTGTTGAGAAGCAAGCTGGCGATAATGTATATGGGGCTACCGTGAATGCGCAGGGGGCATTTACGATGAGAGCGACTCAGGTCGGCTCCGAGACGGCGCTCTCGCAAATTATTAAAATCGTTGAGGAGGCGCAGGGCTCCAAGGCTCCGATTCAGCGGATCGCTGATAAAATATCAGGCATCTTCGTGCCGATAGTCGTTGGAATTGCGGTGCTTGTATTCTTAATTTGGTATTTCGCTGTTGAACCAGGCAACTTCGGTGTAGCCTTGTCTCGTACCATTGCCGTACTCGTAATTGCTTGCCCGTGTGCGCTCGGCTTGGCAACGCCAACGTCGATTATGGCGGGAACCGGACGTGCTGCGGAATATGGTGTACTATTCCGTGGCGGCGAACATCTGGAAGGTGCCTATCGGGTGCAGACGGTTGTGCTCGACAAGACAGGAACCGTAACAGAAGGGGCTCCTTCGCTTACAGATGTTGTACTGCATGATGGGAATGAAGACGAGAAGACAGAACTCTTGACCTTACTGGCATCTGCTGAGAAGCAGTCCGAGCATCCATTGGCACAGGCGATTGTGAAGGGATTGTCGGAGCAAGGAATCAGCACGGTTGAACCGGATTCATTCCGAGCTGAACCTGGATATGGAATAGCGGCTGAGGTGAATGGGCATCAGATCATTGTCGGCACACGCAGATGGATGGAGAAGAACGGGGTAGCAAGCGGCGATGCGGAGGAAGCATTGCAAGACATGGAGCAGGCAGGCAAGACGGCAATGCTCATTGCGGTTGATGGCAGCTGGAAAGGCATAGTTGCCGTTGCCGATCAAGTGAAGGCTTCCTCGAAGAAGGCCATCGAGCGGCTGCATCAAATGGGGATACGCGTTGTTATGATGACAGGAGACAACACCCGCACGGCCAGAGCAATCGCGTCACAAGTAGGGATTGATGATGTATTTGCAGAGGTGCTGCCTGAACAGAAGGCACAGCATGTGCGCGAGCTGCAGCAGAGAGGCAGTGTCGTCGCCATGGTAGGCGATGGAATTAATGATGCGCCAGCTCTGGCAGCAGCGGACATTGGGTTCGCGATCGGTACAGGTACGGATGTAGCAATGGAGACGGCAGGCGTAACCTTAATGCGTGGCGACTTGAACGGCATTGCGGATGCGATGGAGATGAGCCGCCGTACCATGCGCAACATTAAGCAGAACTTGTTCTGGGCACTCGTATACAATACGATAGGCATCCCGATTGCAGCAATCGGATTGCTTGCCCCGTGGCTTGCAGGAGCGGCTATGGCCTTCAGCTCGGTATCCGTTGTACTGAATGCACTGCGGCTTCAACGCATCAAGCTGTAACCTGGCACAATTTCTCGGTAGAGATCGTGATGTTCCTAAACAGAAGGTAGCATATAAACATATCGCCGAACGTATTATGCGGTAATGATGATGCGGATCATTGACGAACTGTCAACTTTGGTGTTAACAAAAGTGGCGGCCACATGGTATGATCAAATCGGATGAAAGGTATGATTAAGGAGGTCTGAACATGCAATTACGCGTTACAGCGAAGGCAGTCGAGCGTTTTTTGGCTGATTGGGGATTCACAGCAGGAGACTCAGTACGCATATTCGTCCGCTACAGCGGATTCAGTGCTTCAGGACCTTATTCATTCGGCATCATGAAAGACAGTCCGCAATATCCAGCAGTGACGGAAGTTGTGAACGGCATTACGTTCTTTATGGAGCAAAATGATGTATGGTTCTTGGATAATCGTGAATTGACGCTAGATGAGAAAGGTGAAGATATTGTCTTTCTGCATGAAGGAATGGTCATCTAGCGCATCAACCCGTAATCATCAATAGGCGAGCCGAGAGGCTCGCCTATTGTGCATGGATAGAAGCTTAGTGAATCGGAGTTTAATGAAGATAATGTGACAGCTCCGGGATTTGTTTATTTTGGTTAGAGATGAGAAAAAATCCTTGTCATTCGTTCTGGTTAGATATATAATCGTTCTCAATTGGGGGAAGCGTGACTGCGACTTTCAATGCAATTGAATAGGAGGAAACAGGTGCTTCGGGTAACGTCGAAGCTTAATAGGGAAGCCGGTTGAAAATCCGGCGCGGTCCCGCCACTGTGACAGTTGAGGTATTGCGAGAGAGCCACTGGTCGTAATCGATCGGGAAGGCTGCAAAGGCCAATGAAGCTGAAGCCAGGAGACCTGCCTGTTTTGACAACACTGTTCGTACCTACGGGAGATAGGGAAGTGTTCGTAAGCATGGATATCGGTTTTCGATTCCTCTTAGCATGAGGGCAGTCTGCTAATGAGACGGAAGGATCGATCTATTCCACTATGACTTCATGGACGTTTACGAGACATTTCTGTTGTTGGACAGGAATGTCTTTTTTGCATATTGGGATGCAATGAAATTCTGAAGTCTGAGTGATAAAGTCACATATGGTGGGATAGAGCGCTCAACTGCAATCTTAATTCCGTGTTAAGCGATGGAAATTGTCCAATTATATCCCGTACGGCAAAATGACTCATGGAGAGGGGCAGTATGATGACAGTTCATTCAATCAAGACAAGCACAGCAGGTTACCCTCGGATCGGATACGACCGGGAATGGAAGAAGGCATTGGAGCAATATTGGGCTGGGAATAGTTCTGTTCAGCAGCTGGAAGAAGAATTGGCGCGCATCAATGATGTTCGGCTGAAGACGATGCAGGACGCTGGCATTGACCTGATTCCAGTAAATGATTACTCCTGGTATGATCATGTGCTTGATATGACGGCCACATTCGGATTGATTCCGTCACGGTTTGCATATGATGGTGGAGAAGTTAACGCAGATTTGCTGTTCGCCTTGGCTCGCGGTACACAGGATGCGGTAGCTTGCGAGATGACGAAGTGGTTTAATACGAACTATCACTACATTGTGCCGGAATGGGAAGGCAAGGCGCCGCAGCTTACGGTCAATCGCCCGCTGCAAGCCTATCGCCAAGCGAAGCAGATTCATGGCATTGAAGGTAAGCCAGTCATCATCGGGCCATATACTTATGTCCGCTTTATTAAAGGGATTAAACCGGAAGAGCGCCTGAACGTTCTTCGCCAATTCGTAGGGGTATACGGACAGTTGCTTAGCGAGTTGGAGGGTGAAGGTGTGCAGGCTGTGCAATTGGATGAACCTGCATTCGTGCTGGAAATGCCAAGTGAGCATTGGGCTGCTGTGAAGGAAGTCTATGCCGAATTGCGCAAGGCAGCACCAAGCTTATCGTTCTGGGTTCAGACCTACTTCGATGCGGTGTCCGACTACGAAGCGTTCGTATCGCTTCCGGTGGATACGCTCGGATTAGACTTTGTTCATGATAAAGGGAGAAATGAAGCAGCGCTTCGTCAATTCGGATTCCCTGCGCAGAAGCAGCTTGCTGTCGGCATTATTGATGGCCGCAATATTTGGCGTACGGACTTGGCGGCTGCTGCAGTATGGCTGGAGTCTGTGGAAGAGATTGTACCGAAGGAACGCTGGATTATTCAGCCATCATGCAGCCTGCTTCATGTACCACTCACGGCGGAGCGGGAAACTGAGCTGCCAGCACCAGTGCGCGAGGCATTGGCATTCGCGGATGAGAAACTGGATGAGACTGCTCTGCTTGCGCGCCATTTCTCAAGCCCGAGTGAAGAGACACGTGCAGCGTTAGCAGAGAGCGGTGCTCGTGTTCAAGCATGGCGGACGGAGCCGTCAAGACAGCGTCCGCAAGTCGTTCAAGCGTTGGAAGAACTGCTTCGTACGGAGAAGGAAAAAGGAATTGAACGTCTTCCATTCGAGGAACGCAAGGAGCTTCAGCGCAAGCGCTGGCCATCGCTTCCGCTGCTGCCGACCACAACGATTGGCAGTATGCCGCAATCGGCGGATATCCGGCGCGCGCGCCTTCGCTTCCGCAAGGGAGAATGGGATGCGAAGACGTATGAAACCTATTTGGAAGAGGAAATGACACGCTGGATTCGCATTCAGGAAGAGATCGGCATTGACGTGCTGGTACATGGTGAATTCGAACGCACGGACATGGTCGAATACTTTGGCGAGAAGCTGGACGGATTCGCATTCACGAAGTTCGGCTGGGTTCAATCCTATGGCTCGCGCTGTGTAAAACCACCGGTTCTGTACGGAGATGTGGCGTTCACAGAGGCGATGACGGTGAAGGAAACGGCATTTGCACAGTCCTTGACGTCTCAGCCGGTTAAGGGGATGCTTACGGGCCCTGTAACGATCTTGAACTGGTCGTTCGTTCGTGACGACATTCCTCGCGAGCAGGCGGCATTCCAGCTGGCGTACGCGCTTCGCCAAGAGATTGCAGCACTGGAGAATGCAGGCATTGGCATGATCCAGGTCGATGAGCCCGCAGTGAAGGAAGGTATGCCGCTTAAGGCGGAGGATGCTGTCTATTATACGGATTGGGCAGTGCTTGCTTTCCGGCTTGCAACATGCGGAGCAGCGCCTGAGACGCAAGTACACACGCACATGTGCTATTGCGACTTCTCCGACATGGTCGATACGATCCGCAAGATGGATGCGGACGTGATCTCGCTCGAAACGGCACGCAGCGGCGGCGATATGATTGCTACACTGGAGGAGCAGAGCTATGAGCTTGGCATTGGTCTGGGTGTATATGATATTCACAGTCCACGTGTGCCTGCTGTAGAAGAGATTGATCGGATCATCGAGCAGGCGCTTCGTGTCCTGCCGGTTGAGACGTTCTGGATTAACCCAGACTGTGGTCTGAAGACGCGCCGCGAGCCGGAGACGGTAGCTGCACTGCGCAACATGGTAGAAGCAACGAAGCTTGCTCGCGCACGCCATGAAGCGGCAGTATCGACTGAAGCATAAGAACTGATCCTCGCTAGTTTTCATCGCCGCACATAGACCTTCCATATTTCTTCATTATCATAGGGAAAGGCCATCTCTTGCAGTCATCGCGACTGCCATGCAGAGATGGTCTTTTTTTATAACGTGAAACCTTCAAATTTAAAATACGTAATATATGGTAAATCGACATTTTTCTTTTCCTGCACGTGAGTGAATGAGATGAACATTGGTTATTCATATGTTAAAGGAATACCGGAGCAACCAAACATGTCGATTAATGAAAATTATGTTATAATAGAGATGTAAGCGGATACATGATTCCTGCTTCCATCTTCCTTATCATACGGAGGCAGAAAGGTGGGATCTGATATGCGTTGGTTCACACAATGGTTCAAACGGGATAAGAAAAACTCTAAGGTAGCTCTTGAAGCGGTGCATGTAACGTTAGAAGATGTCCGCAGAGCGGTGCTTCAATACGAGAAAGATATGCCAAAAGAGATTAAACGAACGACCCTGCTCCTAGGGGATCAAAGCATTGATTTGAAACGCCTGCGCCGTTATTTAGGTGGAGAATCGGATCAGAAGTTCTATATGTCCCATTACACGTACGAAATATTTGAAGAGAAAGACAAGCACATTCCGATATATCTAGATATGGTTCAGGCGGCGGTCGATGATTATTTGGATGAACATGATGATCTTCCTGTACTCACGGGAACACGCAACCGCCAAGTCCATTATGACCTGCTCATGCAGCGCCATTATTTAAAAGAGAAGCCGCCTATCTCTTTCTACTTAACGACAGAGCAATTTTTACTGACTCACGAAGAGGATTGGCATAAATCACAAGCAGCGATTCCAATTGATTTGTAATTGAATTGGCACGAATAACAAGAGCTTGCCCTCATTGGCTGAGGGTGAGTTCTTTTTGTTTATTTTCCAGTTAAAATTCTGGGGTGATTAGTGGTATCCTATTACAGGGTATGTCTACATTAGATGTAGTCGAATAGCGAGGTGTGCAATCATGGATATTATCGGATGGATGGCAGAGCAGAAGATTCAAGAGGCAATGAATGAAGGTGGATTCGATGAGCTGCCAGGCAAGGGGAAGCCTCTGGTGCTCAAAGACTTGTCGCATGTTCCTGAGGAATTGAGACCAGCTTATTTGATGATGCAGAATGCGGGCCTGTTGCCGGAAGAGCTGCATGTAGGACGCGAAGTCGTTCGCTTGGAACAGCTTCTCGCTGCATGCACTCCCGAAGATGAACAGAAGATTGGTGACACACGCAGGCAGCTGAATGAACGGAAGCTGCGGCTGCAAATGATGATGGAGGAGCGGGGATGGGCTGTTGTACCTGCGTTCGCCCAGTATGAATCACAGATTGTGAACAAGGTTTCGCGTGTTAAGGAGCCTCAGCGTGAGGACTAGAGTACAGGCTGGACAGCATAACATGCTGACGCATGTGAACCCGCTAACCAAGAAACGATAGATATAACCATATATATCTCATCAGCGAGATGCTGATATGTTCATCGCAATGTTGGTTGAAGGAAGGAAAGGTGTACATTACGTATGACGACCTATTGGCAGCAACTTAGAAGAGAGCTCCCTCATTGGGTAGAGGAGAGCCGGACAGTATCACAGGATGGAGAGGTCGCTTCATATATACCGGGGCTTGCAAATGCTCCGAAGGATGGGCTGTGCATATCCTTGTTCGGTATTCAAGGTGAACAGGTGCATGCAGGCGATTGCAAGTTCAAGTTTACAATGCAAAGCATATCCAAGGTCTTCTCACTGCTCTTGGCCTTGCTCGATAGCGGCGAGGCAGTTGTATTTAATAAGGTAGGGATGGAGCCCACCGGTGATGATTTCAACTCGATCTTGAAGCTTGAGCTCGTTGACCCTGGGAAGCCGTTCAATCCCTTTATCAATGCAGGGGCGATTACTATCGCCTCGTTAATTGAGGGGGGAACGCCTGAGGAAAAATCAATGCGCATGCTTGAATTCATTCGAGAATTGGCGGATGACCCTACCATCACGTGGAATGAGGAAGTATACCAATCCGAGAAGGATACGGCACATCGGAATCGTTCATTGGCTTATTTCTTGAAGGATAATGGTGTACTTGAAGCGGATGTGGAGGATACGCTGGAGGTGTATTTCCGCCAATGCGCAATTGAGGTAAATACCGATCATCTTGCGCGTATGGCTCTTGTATTGGCAAATGGCGGCTGCAATCCACAGACAGGACGCTGCTACATTCCGAAGCATTATGTGCAAATTGCGAATTCGTTCATGGTGACGTGCGGCATGTACAATGCCTCGGGAGAATTTGCGATTCAAGTGGGCATCCCGGCCAAGAGCGGTGTGTCTGGCGGTATTCTTGCAGTCATTCCTGGCAAGATGGGAATCGGTGTCGTTGGGCCTTCCCTGAATAAGAAAGGCAATAGTGTAGCAGGGGTACATCTGCTTGGCGCTTTGTCCGAACGATACGATTGGAGCATTTTTTAGCACGCCGCTAAGCCGCAATGAAGAACACGAAATGTGCTCCTCTTACATAGGCTGACATAGTACCTTCTTCGTACGGACTACTTAGAAACGAGGGATGTGTAAGATGTCGTCTAATGAACCAGAGATTACGTGTCGGGTAGGATCATTGCAATCCATCATACGAGTGCCTTCTGTCCGACCGGTATCGGGTAAGCGGGATCGTATTCCAGAAACCTATCCGCCTATGGATTCGAGCCTATTTGTAACCTCAGCAGCCAGTACCTATTCCCTAGCGGAGCAGGCGGTACGTGTGCTTGATCGACTGAGGAGCTCGCATTCTCTGGCGACTGCCGTTATGGACGCAGCGCAGCGGGGCAACAAGGCTGAGGTGATACGGCTTATACGCGAGATTGGGGTACAGTCGAGGTTGGATGTGAAATTTACGCCAGATGGTATCCAAATCATTTTTAATACGGATCCTGCGGCGGGACGATGCTGCGAGCTGGAAGTGAAGATGCGCTGGAATCCGAGCTAATCCTAAGCAATAGAGAAAAGCGCCACATCCATGGGATGGGCGCTTTTGTATTTCATTGTGCTCAAAAAATAAGGATCATATCTTATTGATTCGCTGGGAATGATTCATGGAACACCGTACGCTGCAATGGCAAGCGGCTTGTTGCATGTGCAGGTGCAGCTGCTTTGCCAAGTGTAATAAGCATCACCGGCACATAGCGGGACGGGATGTTGAATTCCGTAACGAACTGCTCCTTGCTAAAGCCGCCCATTGAGCAAGTGTCCCAGCCTTTAGCTTTGGCAGCAAGCATCAATTGCATGGCAGCAAGTGAACTGTTGAGGATCGCTGCTTCGGTGCCAACCTGCTCGGAAGATGCATAGGCGCGGTTAATGTTGCCTACCAGTGTATCATGCACTTGCTGCGAGATGTTGCCTGCTTGCAGCTGCTCGCCATACAATTCTGACGCCATCAGGTTCGCTTGTGTGTCGCCAAGCACGGCAATGACAGCCGAGCAGTCAACAACCTGCTGCTGATTATAGGCGATGGGCAGTAGCTTCTGCTTCGTATCTTCCTGTTGGAAGACGAGGAAGCGCCAATGCTGCAAGTTCCAAGCAGATGGTGCGGATCCGGCAAGCTCCAAGATCTCGTTCAATTCGGAAGAGGCAATTGGTGTATGTGGAACATATTTGCGAACAGAGTGGCGTGACAGCATAGCTTCGCTTGCATTCATTGATGTAGTCATCGTATTTAGTCATCCTTTCAAGGCGATATACGCATATAGGGTATAATATTCTATTTCTAGCTTTTGCTAACAAATATATAGTAGCATAATTATCGTTATTGAAGCAACGATTCAACGATCAAGATGTTGAATGCGGAGACCGCTTATCTCACTTATAGCGTGTACATTTGTTATCTTGTTATGAGTATATTTTTCAGAAGAAGGTTGTTTTGGCACGAAGGGGCGTAATGTACATAAGTTGCAGAACTGAAATTGATATGTATCATGATGAGTAAGGAAATATTGTCCGATGGTTAGACGTTTATGAAGAAGACATGAATAAGGCGTGTACATAAGAGCAATTGAAAGGTATGAAAGGAGTCGGGGATGGAGCATCATCAGATTGAAGTTGGTCTAGCGGGCTGGGGGGATCAAGATGCGCTGTATGGGCCGGGGACAAGAGCTGCTGAGAAGTTAAGTGAATATGCACGGCATTTTTCCATCGTCGAATTGGACAGTTCTTTCTATGCAGTTCCTTCTCCTGAGCGAATGCTGGGTTGGTGCGAACAGACACCTGAGCACTTCGGATTTATCGTTAAGGCGTATCAGGGGATGACAGGGCATTCTCGCGGTAAGCATCCTTATACGAGTACGAAGGAGATGTTTCACGTGTTCCGTCAATCCGTCGAGGCGCTCCAAGAAGCGGGCAAGCTTAGAACAGTGCTGTTTCAGTATCCTCCCTGGTTCCATTGCGACCGCAGAAATGTAGACATCTTACGGCGTACGCGGAAATGGATGGAGGGCTTGCCTGTTGCTCTTGAATTCAGACATCAGAGCTGGTTTGTGGAACCAGTGCGTGAGCGGACGCTTGCATTTATGCGCGAGGAAGGCTGGATTCATAGTATTTGCGATGAACCACAGGCAGGTGAAGGAAGTGTGCCAACGGTACTTGTACCGACACAGGCAGAGGCTACCATGATTCGGATGCACGGCCGCAATGAATCTGGCTGGAATGCAAGCGGTCAGCCGAATTGGCGAGATGTTCGTTATTTGTACCGTTATGATGAGCAAGAGCTTACAGAGTGGAAAGGACATATCCAATCTCTCTTGATGAATACGAACCGCTGCTGGATGATCTTCAACAATAATTCGGGAGGCGATGCAGCGCACAATGGGAAGCAGTTCAAGCGTATGCTTGGACTGGAAGATCCGCCGCTCCCAGCTGAGCAGCTGACATTATTTGATTAAGAAGATAGGAACAGTTATTTTCAGAAATTGTTACTTCCTTTCAGTAAAAAAATGAGGTATACTTACCGCTACAATCATAAAGCAGCGTCTTCTCGTATAGGTGCAGGAATTGGCCTGCATGTTTCTACCCAATCACCGGAATGATTGGACTACGGGGAACCAGCGTGCCGCACATTATGTCGTGGATTTGGGTGAATACGTCCGTATTCCGTAATACTGCAGCGCGGCCGTTTCTTTCAGTGATTCTGCTGGGAAACGAGGTTCACAGTCGATAGCTTGCATGTTTGTTAGGCTGACGATTCGAATCGTACAAGCACTAACCAGCATTCAGGTTTCGTACAACCCGATTCCAATCACCTTCCTGCAGCGGAGGGGATTGGAATCGGGTTGTTGTCGTATTAGAGAAGAGAGACGTTCAACTGTATACGTCGAAAGGGGAACTGGACATGAAACAGCTTCAGGATAAGATTACTCAAGAGGGATTAGTGCTCGGCAACAATGTATTGAAGGTGGACTCGTTCCTTAATCATCAGATGGATCCAGCGCTTATGCAAGCGGTTGGTCAAGAATTCGTGCGTCGTTATGCAGGTGAACGTATTACGAAGGTACTT
The DNA here is from genome assembly GCF_001894745.1 of Paenibacillus sp. NAIST15-1. Taxonomy (GTDB): domain Bacteria; phylum Bacillota; class Bacilli; order Paenibacillales; family Paenibacillaceae; genus Paenibacillus_B; species Paenibacillus_B suaedae. The sequence continues at coordinate 259,002 of NZ_BBYF01000003.1, read as the reverse complement.
ACCATTGAATCTTCCGGGATCGCCCCAGGTTTGATGACAGCACTGGAGTTGAATGTACCGCTCATCTTCGCTCGCAAGCAGAAGTCATTGACACTGCGCGAAGACATTATTGTGGAGAAGGTATATTCCTTCACGAAGCAAGAGACAAATGAGGTGACTGTGTCGAAGCGCTTCTTGTCTGCTGATGATCGTGTACTGATCATTGATGATTTCCTTGCAAATGGTGAAGCGGCTTCTGGTCTGGCTCGAATTGTGGAACAGGTAGGAGCAAGTGTAGCTGGTTTTGGAATCGTTATTGAGAAGTCATTCCAACCAGGACGCCAAATGCTGCTCGATGCAGGATACCGTGTTGAATCCTTGGCTCGCATTGCTTCCCTGTCAAATGAGGGCGTAACATTCGTGGATGAAGCTGCGGAAACGACATCGGAAGCGGTGCAGCAATGAGCCGAGTCGATAACCGTATTTTTGTAAAAAATCGGCATCCGCTGCAAACCTTCTCGCTCGGCTTGCAGCATGTGCTCGCTATGTATGCCGGAGCGGTTATCGTTCCGCTCATCGTGGGCGGCAATTTAGGATTCAATCAAGAGCAAATTACGTACTTGGTTGCCATTGATTTATTTATGTGCGGGATCGCCACACTGCTGCAAGTATTTGCGAATCGGTGGTTCGGCATTGGGATGCCTGTCGTGTTAGGCTGTGCGTTCCAAGCCGTTACGCCAATGATCGCAATCGGGAAGGATTTTGGCATTTCGTATATTTACGGAGCCATCATTGCAATGGGCATATTCGTCATCTTGTTCGGGGGCTTATTCGGCAAGTTAATTCGTTTATTCCCGCCTGTCGTAACGGGCTCTGTTGTAACGATTATCGGTGTAACGCTAATTCCTGTTGCATTCACGGATTTAGGAGGAGGCCAAGGCAATCCGGACTTCGGCAGTCCAACGAACTTGCTGCTTGGCTTCGGTGTACTCATATTTATCGTTATTATGAACAAGCTGTCCGCTGGATTTATCCGTGCGGTATCGATCTTATTAGGGCTTGTCATTGGCACAACGATCGCAGCGCTCATGGGTCAGGTTGATTTCACTCCCGTAGCGGAGGCATCCTGGTTCCATGCAGTACAGCCATTTTATTTCGGCGTTCCGAAATTTAATATGACGGCTATCCTGACTATGATTATTGTAGCAATGGTCGGCATTGCTGAATCTACAGGCGTGTTCATGGCTCTAGGCAAAATTATAGACCGCGACGTGGATTCGAAGGATCTGGCACGCGGCTATCGGGCAGAAGGCCTGGCGATAACGATTGGCGGTATCTTCAATGCTTTTCCATATACAACGTATTCGCAAAATGTCGGGCTTATCCAAATGAGCCGTGTGAAAACACGTGATGTGATCGTGGTAGCGGGCGGATTGCTGATGCTGCTTGGACTTGTACCGAAAATTGCTGCATTAACGACGCTGATTCCGAGTTCAGTGCTCGGCGGCGCCATGGTTGCCATGTTCGGTATGGTTGTGTCGAGCGGTCTGCGGATGCTCGGCTCTCAAGTTGATATGAATCGGCATGAGAACCTGCTCATTATTGCCTGCTCGGTAGGGATGGGACTGGGTGTAACGGTAGTGCCTCAATTGTTCGCGAGCCTGCCGTCAACAGTTCGAATCTTAACGGATAACGGAATCGTAGCAGGAACATTTACCGCGCTGGTAATGAACCTGCTCTTCAACGGTACGAAGCAGCAATCTGATGGAACGCAGAGCGAGGAAGAAACTGAACATTCTGTAGCTTCTTAGGCTCTGAACAAGCTAGTCTGACAATAACCAATAGTTACGGCCCATTGGATGAATTCCAATGGGTTTTTTGCTATGCGGTATGTGTGCTCAATCATCGCCATAAGGCTCGAGCCTTTGGTTTCATGCAGGTCATTAACAATGATATTCAATAAAGCAATTCATAAAGCTGTGTAATTAATACATGCAATTAAGCTATTCATCACAAGCATTTTACATAAGCCACTCAAACCGTACTCGCACGAAATTGTCACATTTAAAGGATGGTGCATACTAGACAAAATTGTGAAGAAGATTGGATAATTATGTTATTCATGTGATTGGGGGGATCGCAATGGGTTGGTTCCGAAAGGAAAGTAAGCAGTCAGCAGAAGTTAAGCCGATCAAATCGGAAATCGCAGAGGACGCACCGCAAACGATAGCAACTGAACGAATGATGAGCAATTGGTTGGATGATGTCTTTACCCAATATGAGAAGAAGGGCGGATTGGAAGGTTTGCCTGGCAAGGGCAAGCCGCTAGAGGTACGAGGCGGAGATCCGTTGAATGGGGTGCTGCACAACGCGAATGTTGTCCCTTCCTGGCTTGCGCTTCAGCATGAGATTAGAGATGAACTGCAGCGTATTATGAAGCTGAGGAAGGATCAGCCCCAAGCCGACGTATCGGCTGCGATGTCCGATGTGAATCAGAAAATCGTGAAATATAACGCGAGCGTGCCATCTACATTATTCCAGAAATCCAAGGTTACATTAGATACGATAGAGGATCAATTGGCGAAATGGATGTAACAATAGTCCAGAAGCTGACATAAGAAGCAGATGCCCGCAGGATCGGTTAGCGCCGATTGTGCGGGCATCTTTATTGTTCAAGGAGCGAGTGGATTCGTCTCCTGCATCTTCAATTCCAGGGCAGCTGTTGAAACCTTTATGCGGAATAGGATTTATTCGGGAAGAAGAGCGCTAATGTTCCTGGGCCTGAATGAGCGCCAACTGCGCAGCCAATGGAACTAATCAGGAAGTTCGTCATCCCGAAGCGTTCAGTAATCATCGACTTCAACTGCTCCATCGCTTCTGCGTCATCACCATGGGCGATGCCGATGACCTGCTGCTTATCTTCGAGATTCGCTCGCTCCTCCATCAGCTCGACAAGGCGCTGAATGGATTTCTTTCTGCCTCTTACTTTATCGACGGGAATGAGTTTTCCATCCTCAACATGAAGCACGGGCTTAATATTGAGCAGTCCGCCAATGATGGCTGATGACTTGCTGACACGTCCACCACGATACAAATATTGCAGGTCATCGACCGTGAACACATGCTCCATTTGCCGGGCAAGCGATTGTGTGCGTGTAATAATCTCTTCCCTAGGCAATCCCTCATGAGCCCAGAGCGCAGCCTGTCGAACAACAAGGCCAAACCCAAGTGAAGCGCATTTGGAATCGATAATACTGCAAGTGAAGGACGGGAAGTCATCTTGTACCATATCATGCATAATGCGGGAAGAGGCATACGTTCCTGACAGTTCCGACGAGAACGCAATATAGATAGCTTCCTCGTTCGCTTCGGCAATCGATTGGAAGGTTGTCTGCAATACTTCCATCGAGAGTTGAGAAGTCTTATATACATTGCCTTCGCGCATGCCATCGAGCATGGCTTTCGGCGTAATAGTTACTCCGTCCTCATATTGTTCATTGTCTATAGTAACGATTAGCGGCATGACCGTAATCCCCAACTCGTCAATGACAGATTGAGGGAGGTCAACCGCGCTGTCGGTAAGAATGCGAATTGCCATAATCATTCTCCTTTTCTTCTTTCATGTTCATACCGAAGTACTTATCTCCATCATACCATGAGTTGCAGGGAAAGCGGTGAAGGAATGTGTCTATCATGCATTGTGAGATGTTGGGATTTATTAGTAATAATGAAGCTGAATCATCAGTCATATTTCCCCTCCTTCATACATAAGGGTAGGAGAACGAATGAATTGACAGGAAATGAGGGGATAGAATGGCGAAGAACAAACGCGGTAAATCATTGTGGAATCTGCCTTCACGTGGCCGAGGTACATGTCCGGTCTGCGCCAGCACTCGCATTAAGCTGCTGTATAATCGGACAAGAGGGAATGGTGTACAGATTAAGGTATGCAAGAAATGCTTTCAAGCACCGCAGGAACGAATTGATGCTTCATAATGGCAAGTCCAGATCCGATCGTAAAATGCCATTGATTAAGAATAAATATTCTTCCTTTAGCTTCGCTTCTTAGGGATCGCTGTTCTTATCGATGTGCCTACAATAGGTTGCCGCCCAGCGGGGGAGTGATTGACTGCCTGCGCTAGGGCGGCTTCTTCATGTGAGGCATGCCTTCACTTCCATGCTCTACTTCCTGTACAATAGACAGTAATGGAGCAAAGCGCGAGGAGGAGAAGATATGATATTAACTATCCAGGAACGGGATGAGATGTTATCGCAGCTCAATGACAACCAACGTGAGTTCCTGAATCACTATCTCGTTCGCTCTCGCCGCACGGCGTTCGCCAATGCGATGGCGAAGGAGAAGGGGCATCATGTTCCAGATCATGCGGCACCAGAGGACATCGAGGCGCTGTTAGATGATTGGATTTATACGGGGTATAAAGATGCGGGGACGATAAATCCAGAGCTGCGATGCGAATGCGGCCGTTCTCTTCGATATCAGCATGAGGTGAAAAACAGGAAAACAGGCGAGATCAAAAAATTCGGCATTGAGCACTTGAAGGAGCACTTAGGGATTGATGCTGCAATCGTGGCGACAATTAAGAAGGGATTCGAGGCTATTGATTATGAGCTTGATGAAATCTTATTAAAAATAGCCAACGATTGGCGACCTGCTCCAGATGCCTATTCTGTGGCAGATTTGCCTGAACAGCTACAACGGCAAATGTCGCTTGGACTGCCCTTGTTGGACAAGCAGATCAATATGCTGCGACGCAAGCCGGTGGTGAGGAATGCATCACCTTCGCCTAAGATAAGCGAATCGAGCGCTGCACCTGCTCCTGAACCTGAACCTGCTCCTGCACCAATTCTAGAGGAGTTCGACTTATGGTCATGGACGGAGCCCGAGCCTGCTGCTGCGGTTCAAGAAGGTAGTAATGCTGAGAATGGGCTTACTGCTGCTGAACAGGCGGCCGTGAAGCAATATGTGGAGAACGGTGTTGGCAGTGCGAGAGTAATCAGTGAATTGTTAATACGTGATCATGGTACGCCAGATCGCCGGTATATAACAGGCAAGCCTCTAATCTATCCGGATGTGTGCCAATTTATTGAGCAATCTTATCTAGACATTTCGGTCGAATTGAATGGAACTGAGGATCGCAAGTATACAATGCGGTAATCGAAGCTGGACGGATAGTAGTAGAATGAGTCTCGGATTTGATGTGAATCTCAACTGGTTATGACGTTATGTACTCGAATGGCGGCAGAGTAAGGAATATTTTTCTGAAGTAATACATGTGATAGGTTGATTTTTCCTAATTGTTCTGGATATAATGTGTAAAATGAAAATCGACGCAACAACGATGAACGGGAGAGTACTCTGCACAATCCGTGCTGCAGCGAATCGGGATGGTGGAAGCCGATACGGAATGGAGAGGAAGCGGACCCGGGAGTTGGTTCTGTGAACTGCCTCATATGAGGCCGTAGGAGAGCCCGGCGACAGCCGTTATTTATCGAGTGGACTCTTTTCGGAGCAGCAAGTTTCCGGGTAGGGTCAAGTAGAGTGGTACCACGGGGATTCAAGCCTCCGTCTCTTTGTAGACGGGGGCTTTTTGACGTGTTGCGAACCGTAACCAACAACAGGAGGAGAACGAACTTATGCTAAAAGAAATTGCCGCGCAAGTACTAGAACCTATTATGAACATGAACGGGGCAGACATCGAACGTGCCTTGGAAGTACCTCCGCAGAGCGAGCTCGGCGACTTGGCGTTCCCTTGCTTTCCATTGGCGAAGCAGTGGAGACGTTCTCCACAGCAGATTGCGGTGGAGCTTGCAGAACGCATCAATCAAGAGAGCGATAACATTCGGATACGAGCGGAAGCCTCTGGCGGATATGTGAATGTATGTTTTGATCAAGATTACTATGGCGAGGCTTGTCTTGCCCGCATGCAGGAGCCGTTGTTCGGCAAGTTGTCGATCGGAGAGGGGCAGCGTGTCGTTATTGATATGTCGTCCCCGAATATTGCGAAGCCGTTCAGTGTCGGTCATCTGCGTTCTACGATGATTGGAAATGCGCTTGCGCACCTGTACGAAGCTGCAGGATACGAGGTGTTGAAGGTGAATCACCTTGGGGATTGGGGTACCCAATTCGGCAAGCTGATTACGGCCTATAAGCTGTGGGGGGATGAGGACACGCTGCGCCAAGATCCAATCCGTGAGAGCTTGAAGCTGTATGTAAGATTCCACGAGGAGGCGGTTCAGCGGCCGGAGCTGGAAGACGAGGCGCGCGAATGGTTCCGCAAACTTGAAGCGGGCGATGCAGAGACCGTACAGCTGTGGACGTATTTCGTTAACGCAAGTATGGTCGAATTCAACCGCATGTACGAACGACTCGGCGTTCACTTTGACCACGTTCTTGGCGAGAGCTTCTACAATGACAAGATGGATGCGGTTGTCGCTCATTTGCAGCAGCTTCAATTGCTCGAAGAAAGTGATGGGGCGATGGTCGTTCGTTTGGATGATGAGGGTATGCCGCCATGCTTGATTTTGAAATCAAACGGCACAACGATTTACCCGACACGTGATTTGGCAACGGCGATCTATCGTAAGGAAGTCATGAAGGCTGACAAGCTGATTTATGTAGTTGGCGCGGAGCAGCAGCTGCACTTTCAGCAGGTATTCGCCGTGCTTGGCAAGATGGGATATGAGTGGGCACAGGAATGTACTCATGTTCCGTTCGGCTTAATGACATTTGAAGGGAAGAAGATGTCTACGCGCAAGGGCAAGGTTATCTTCCTTGATGAGGTATTGAATGAGGCAGAGAATCGCGCGCTGCAAATTATCGAAGACAAGAATCCATCTCTGCAAGAGAAAGGCAAGGTGGCATCGAAGGTTGGGATTGGTGCGATCATCTTCGGTGACCTGAAGAGCAGCCGTATGCTGTCTGTTGACTTCAACCTGGAGGATGCGCTGCGCTATGAAGGCGAAACCGGCCCTTATGTACAGTTCACACTCGTTAGAGCGAAGAGCTTGCTCGTCAAAGGGGGATGGACGTCATACTCTGATTGTCTAGCGGATACCGCGGTGCTTGGCAAGGATGCAGCGGAGTGCGAAGGTGAGCTGCTGGGCAAGAAATCAATTGCAACAGGAGGAGTAAGTCAAGAAGCATGGATCTGCTTGAAGTCTCTCAGCAAGTATGAGCGTGCTCTTCAGATGGCGGTGGCTAGCAATGAGCCATCCATCTTCGCCCGGTATTTGCTTGATGCAGCCAAGCAGTTCAACCGTTATTACCATCAGGAGCAGATTCTCGTGGAGAATGAGATCGAGCGCCGCCACAAATTGCGTATCGTCGCAGCGGTGGCACATGTGCTTGAAGCGGGGCTGAACCTGCTTGGCATTGAAGCGCCGGAACATATGTAGGGCGTTATATCGATGTGAGTTGTGAAAAAGAGAATCGCATCATCTGTATCACTTCATTGATTATGCGTATGTTAGGCATGAATTTCGTAGGGGTGGTGGGTTGGTTTGTACTCGCAATCTGAACCTGTCTATCTGTAGACGACAGAAGAGCCGCGGAGATAGCGTCTCCCGGCTCACGCACAGGTCACATACAGGGGTCATGTACAGGTCACGCACAGATCATTTATAGATCATTTACAGGTCACTTGCAGATTAGGCTTGATGCTACTGTTATTATCGCAATTTTTCTAAATTCTGGAGCGAGAAGCGGGAGGTTCATCTGTTCAATGGCTGCTGTTGTATCCTATATAGCGTTCAGTCCCTTTTTATCGGAAAATGGGATCAGGTTTTGCTTCGCACTTTTGGATGTCATTAGGATAAACATTTGAACTTTCTGTTCGTCATTTGTAGGCAGAGTTGCTTTATCCTTTTCTCGATAAGCCTTGTGAAGTTCTGATAGAGAAGATGTATCGTATTTAAAATATATAAAAGGATATTTAACTATCGAACTCGTGATTGACAAAGGAGAAGAGATGTGAAAAGATGTACCTAACGAATATTAGTTAGGGGGGGTGTGTCATCGTATTATATGTGTGGAATGTTGCATGCATTGCCTAACGAATATTAGTTAGTCTGAAGGAGATGAGTAGAATGACAGCTAACCGAATTATTGAGGTCGCGTTGAATCATTTTGCAGAACATGGCTATGAAGGGGCTTCCCTTGCGAATATCGCGGAACAGGTAGGCATCAAGACGCCATCTATTTACGCTCATTTCAAAAATAAAGATGATCTGTTTGTTAGCATAATCCGCCGTGCAGTACAAGAGGAAATGGGACACTTGCAGCGGTACATTCAGACACACCGCGAGCATCCGATTAAGGATGTGCTGTACGGATTGATTCAACAATATGAGGCACGCTATGAAACGAGCAATCAATTGAAATTCTTGCTGCGGGTGATGTTCTTTCCGCCTGTTATCATGCAGGAGCGAGTTATGGAACTGGTCAACGCCCATCTGGATCAGATGGAACGGGAGCTTATGGCCGTGTTCAAGCTAGGAGTGGAGCGAGCGGAGATTGATCAATTGGATATGGAGATGATGACCGCTTCTTATATGTGTCTTGTTGATGGCATTCTCGTTGAAATGCTGCTTGGCGGCCCGGACAGATTCCGACGCCGCTTCGATGCTTCATGGCGCATATATTGGCGCAGCCTGACACGAGACTAGTTCGTGAAGTGGTATGAACAATGAATCTCTTGTTGAGAAGAAATATAGAAAAAAATAAGAATGGTGTAAGCTGCATCTGTGGGATGCAGTGCATGGAATAGTGCTCGTTATAGAGATAGCAAGGAAGGGAGAGAACAACAAATGAATAAGCATTGGATCTACGTATTTATCGCAGCCTTCTTCGAGGTTTTCTGGGTGATCGGATTGAAGCACGCGAACAATGTATGGGAATGGGGAGGTACGGCCATTTCAATTATTGTCAGCTTCTATGTGATGATTATGGCAGGCAAGAAGCTCCCTGTAGGGACGGTATATGCCGTATTCGTTGGACTTGGAACTGCTGGAACTGTATTGGCAGAGATGGCTTTCTTTGGAGAACCGTTCAAGATGATCAAGGTGCTGCTTATCCTTGTGATGCTAGCAGGTGTGATGGGATTAAAGCTGGTGACGAATGAGAACGAAGCGAAGGGAGCTGAATCCTAATGGCTTGGATAAGTCTCATTGCAGCAGGATTATGTGAAATGCTTGGTGTGGCGATGATTAGTAAACTGAACAAGGATCGCAACTGGCAATCCTTCGTCTTTATGGCGGCAGCATTCAGCGCTAGCTTCATTTGTCTGTCTATTGCGATGAAGTCGCTCCCGATGGGGACGGCGTATGCGATATGGACGGGAATTGGCGCATCTGGGGGTGCCATCCTCGGGATGCTCTTCTACGGGGAGTCCCGCGATTGGAAGAGAATCTTATTCATCTCCATGGTACTCGGAGCAGCAATTGGGCTGAAGCTAGTTTCTTAATGTTGAAGCTGACAGGGCAGCGTCGGGGCATTTGTGCAATTGGAATAGTCAGATCGTGATCCGTCACAAATGAGGAACAACTCCATACCTTAATTAATCTTGTAAAGCGCCTCTCGCTATCAGCATGGGAGGCGTTTTTGTGACGTTGATTAGAAAATGAAGGAAACCCTGCCATAGATATCGAAGTCAGTAACGACGTAGTACTCACTAGTAGAGTTCATCTTCAGAGCAGCAAGCTGTGAAGAACATGGGAAGGGGATAAGACCGTTATGGAGTTGGCAGCTTGGGTGGATCAATTGTTAGAGAAGCAGGGATATAACGGATCGATCTTGCTGGCGTCACAGGGTAAGATTGTCATAAGTAAAGGGTACGGCCTAGCGAACGTGGAAGAGAGGCAGCCCATTAATAAGGATACAGTATTCAAAATTGCATCAATTGCCAAGCAATTTACGGCAACAGCCATTATGAAGCTGCAGGAGCAAGGGCTGCTTCGTGTAGAAGATAAGCTTGCGAAGTATGTACCTGAGTGTACAAGGCTTGCAGATGTTACGCTCCATGAGCTGCTCACTCACTCCTCTGGATTGGACGAAGATGCGTTAATTGATTGGAATGTACATGAGGATCTAAGGCCATTGCATACGCTGGCGCTCGATACCGTCACGCCATCCGGTGCAAAAGGGGCGTATCGTTATAGCAACTTCGGTTATGCGCTGCTTGGACTGATTGTAGAGAGACTGTCGGATCAACCGTATGAAGCGTATATCGAGAAGGAATTCTTCGAGCCATTCGGTATGACAAGAACAGGCGGACGTATGGATATACTTCGCAGTGAGCCGAACATGGGGATCGGCTATAGAGGGGGAGAACTCGCTTGGAAGGAAGATATACCAAGCCATAACAGTGCAGGAAGCATTGTCTTCTCCACTACCGAAGACCTGTTCCGCTGGGATCGTGCCCTTCGCTCAGGCCAAGTGGCGAATGCGGAGTCAATCGATGCGATCTTCACGCCGCAAGCTCGAATTGATGAGGAACGCAGTTATGGCTACGGATGGGTCGTATATCCGGATCGACCGCATATCTCGTATCATAATGGGGGATTATCGGGCTACAGCTGTACGATGATTCGGGATGCGAAGTCGGATTCGGTGCTTATTGCCTTGAGTAATTTAGCGGATATCGGCATGCAGCCTATTGATGTACTGAAGCAGGGCTTGCAGGAGCATTTCCCAGCGTTCATGCAGCTGTAGCAGTAGCAGTAGCCTAGCTGCTAAAGGAGCGTACAGGTTATTCGGAACGGATTGTGTCAATTTGCAATTGCTTTACAACGGAATCAGTGCGTATTCAAGATTTGGCTGGGTAACGGAAGGAGTGCATCGCGCATGGCGATCCAAATATGCAGCAACTGTGGGTATTCGAACGAAAAGTCCGCATCAGTATGCATCGTCTGCAGTCACTCCCTGAAGGACGCCTCCTTACAGGGAACGCCAGAGGAAGATAAGCAATACAACGGCATCTTGGCTGTGAAGCAAGTGGAGCTTACATGCTCTGAGTGTAATGGAAATGTAGAGCAAGGCTCCACGGAGTGTAAAAATTGTGGTTCCATGATTTCGAATCAGATTGCCAGTGAGAAGTCAGATGATCAACCTAGCGAAGAGCAAGCGTCAGAGCGCAATATAGGCTGCACTTCACTCTTGATCGTACTCATAGCCACCGCTATTTATCCAATTGTCGGAATCTTAGTGGGAGGCGTATATGCCTTCAACAACGACAAAGAGAAGCGGGGAGTCGGTATCGCGTTATTGGTACTGGGTTTATTGTTGAAGTTGGGCTACTGGGTGATGCGGTAATCGGGTATCAGTGGATGAGATACTTGACACCGAGTAACAGAACATGTAATTTATTTAGAAAATATAACCGCGAAAAGCGACGACCAAAGACATGAGAGTGAACGAGATGCACGTACAGAGAGGAGTCAACTTGGTGCAATGATTCCCTTGCAGCTTCATTCTTCCTACTTTGCAGCTGCAGATTCGATCTGCCGGGCGCAAGCCCGTTATGGAACATGTGAGAGCTGTCGGTATATGCCGACTGCTGAATTAGGGTGGTACCACGACAACGCATTCGTCCCTTATGGGATGGGTGCGTTGTTTTATTATGGAGAGAAGAAGAGGGGGATTGAGATGAAACAGAGTGAATTGTTCCTATCTACGATGCGGGATATGCCTTCAGATGCGGAGACTGCCAGTCATCGGCTGCTGCTGAGAGGCGGTTACATGCGGCAAGTTGCGGCGGGCGTATACTCGTATTTGCCGCTTGGATGGAAGGTGCTTCGGAATTTACAGGAGCTGATTCGAGAAGAGATGGAGCGGGCAGGTGCTCAGGAGATGCTCATGCCAGCGATGCAGCCTGCAGAACTGTGGCGGCAATCGGAACGGTATGCGGTATATGGTGAAGAGCTAATGCGGCTGTGTGATCGCCATGAACGTGAGTTCGTACTCGGCCCGACACATGAAGAAGTCGTTACGGCACTGGTGCGAGATGAAGTCAATTCGTATAAGAGACTGCCGCTTACACTGTATCAAATTCAGACGAAATATCGTGACGAACGACGGCCTAGACATGGCTTATTACGATGCAGGGAATTCATCATGAAGGATGCTTACTCCTTCCATCTGGATGCAGATTCGCTTCAAGCTCAATATGATCGAATGGTTGACGCATACCATCGGGTGATGCAGCGTCTGAATCTAACGTATTGTGCAGTGGAGGCAGATGCAGGAGCGATTGGCGGAAGCGGACGAACACATGAATTTATGGCACTGACCAATATTGGTGAAGATACGATTGTGTCTTGTGGGCATTGCGGATACGCCGCGAACCTTGAGAAGGCTGTTAGTCAGTCTGACTCTGCATCTGCGGCGAATATCGAAGCTCCCGATTCGGTCGAAGCTGGACATACGAAGGATGTCGACACGAAGGCTGTCCAAATTGAGGAAGCACGTTTAACAGGAGAGGCATCGACAGCAAATATGCCTGCACGTATCCATACCCCTGGGGTGAAGACAATTGATGAGTTGACAGCCTATTTGCAAGTGGAACCGTCCCAAACGATAAAGACATTGTTATATGTGGCAGATGGTGAGCCAGTTGCAGTGCTCGTTCGCGGGGATCATGAAGTAAATGAAACGAAAGTCATGCGAGCATTGACAGCCAATCAGCTGGAACTCGCAGATGCCGAGACGGTAATGCGATTAACAGGCGCTCCCACAGGATTTGCAGGGCCAGTTGGTTTGACGATCAAGTGCATAGTCGATAAGGATGCGGCTCATGTGGAAGACGCGATTGTGGGAGCGAATGAGCAGGATTACCATCTGATGCATGTGATGGCTGGGAGAGATTATGAACTCACTATGGTAGGCGATTATCGGAATATCGTGGAGGGAGAACGGTGCGTACATTGTGGTCATGTACTGTCGTTCCATCTTGGAATTGAGCTAGGACATGTCTTCGAGCTCGGAACGAAGTATACGGATAAGCTGGGCGCACAGGTGATGAACAAGTCGGGTCAAATGCAGACACTTCTGATGGGTTGCTATGGTATTGGCGTTTCCCGCATGATGAGCGCAATGGTGGAGCAGATGCAGCATGAACGAGGGCTGCGCTGGCCGGTGTCTATCGCGCCATACTTGGTGCATGTCATTCCAGTATCAATGAAGGATGCGGCACAAGCTGAAGCAGCATTGAGATTGGCTGAGGATATGAGCAGCTTCGGTGCGACTGTGCTGTGGGATGATCGCGATGAGCGGTTCGGTGTGAAACTGGCCGATGCGGATCTAATTGGCTGTCCAATGCGTATCGTTATCGGCAAGCATATTGCTGAAGGGAAGGTAGAACTTGTACATCCAGACGCCAGCACATCAGCTCTGGTAACGATGGAGCAGGCGGTTCATACGGTGAGAATGTATGCAAATCGGTCATGATCGGACGGTATGAGACATAAGGTGGAAGTGTGTGACATTCGAACAGAATGGAGGTCGTATGCTATGAATGCTTCGAAGCCATCATCCGATCAGCCGCTTCCATCTCAAACCGAGCCGCAAGTTATATATCAAGCGGATGGCTCTCACTTGCAGTGCTTGCGAGATACTCGTGAAAAGTTGCATCATATATGCCATTCGTATATGAATCGACCCGTCCGTATTCAGACAATAGACGGATTTATCTGTGATGGTGTTATTGTAAATGTGGATCGGGGAATTGTGTACGTACAGACGCAGCAGCCGGTTATGCAGCGAGGATTATACAATGCTTACATGTATAATAACGTTATCTTGCCGCTGGTGCTGTATGAATTATTGGTCATTACGCTGATGGTTACATAAGTCCACTTGCGCTTAACAGGCTGTCTGCATCCGTGAACAATTACAATTAGCCCTTGCTGTCGAAGCAAGGGCTGTTCGTGTATGGAAAGATAAAAACCGTGAATAGAGGTTGTAAATATTGGTTTAGTACTGTATAGTACTAATTATGAATGAGAGAAAACGAATACCACCATTATCGAATCGAGATCGAGTCATTGGCACGGCTGCAGCGCTATTTTTGCGCCAAGGGTATGCCTATACGAGCATGGATGAGATTATGCATGCGAGCAATGTGTCTAAGTCGAACATCTATTACCATTTCAAAAGCAAGGAGGAACTACTTGGTTCAGTGCTCGTCTATTGGATGGGACAATATGAACAGCTGTTAGGAAGCCTGCTTGAACGAACCGATCTAACCGTAGAGGAGCGAGTGGTGGCATTCGTGGATGCTGTTTCGCAGCAGCATGAGCAGTGTGATGTTCAAGTGGGATGCCCCTTCATGTCGTTATTCATGCAGAGCCCGCTTGATGCGGTTCAGGTTCGTCAGCAGATCGGACAATTCTTCGCTCAGCAGCTGCCTTTGTTCGAGCGGATGTTCGAGCAGGCAAGAGCAAGCGGAGAGATTGCAAGCCATCATCATCCGTATGGATTGGCAGTTGTACTGCTATCCGCGATAGAAGGGGCACTGCTGCTAGGTGATACAGAACCAAGCCTGCCGCGTGTCCGGCATACGGTTGCACATTTTTTTCAACTGCTTCGCTGAGGCGAGGCTTTTTTTTGACGTGAATTAGAACTGAGTAGTACTAATTATCAGAGGGGGCAATAACATGATGTACAACAAGGAAACGATCTTGATTACGGGGGCAACGGGGTTTATTGGGAGAGAGGTAATCCGGCAGTTGAAGGATGGTGATGAAAGGCTGCTTCTTCTCGTACGTTCCGCGACACGAGCAGAAAAGCTGTTCCAGCAGTACTCAGAATCGGTAAGAAGCCGTATTGTATTCATCGAGGGGGATTTGGAGCAGGAATGTCTGGGATTGAAGAAGGAGGATTGGCAATTAGCGAGGCAATCAGATGTATTAATCCATGCCGGTGGAGCGATGCAGATTACTCAATCAAGTTCAACAGCAGAGCGAACCTTCCTTCACGGTGCTCAGGCAATAAGTCGGTTAGCGGAAGAGATTCATGGTAGCAAGGGACTTCGACGCTTCATTCATGTAGTTGGCTATATGAGCCCCTTTCAACAAGACACGAATGTTAGCGGGCTTTCCATTGATGATGTGAGTCGGTTCGTGCCGCCCGATGCTGCCCCTTACGAACGTATGAAGTTCATGGCGGATCTGTGGATTCGTCAAGAGGCTTCTCGCGTTGGCTATTCGCTATCTGTTGTCAATCCTAGCACCGTTATTGGTGCTAGGCCAACTGGAAGTACGCCGCAGCTGGATGGCCTTGGGATCTTAGTGAAGGCGGTTCGCAGCAGATTGATGCCGGTCGTTCCAGGAGGGAAGCATTATTGGCTGCCTCTTGTAACGAATGACGAGGTCGCAGAAACTATTGTGTTGCTGGCTAGGGATCAGGCGAATTCAACTCGTCAATCAGCAACATACAATCTTGTTGGTGATAAGGCCGAACAACCAAATATGAAGGAGCTATTACGCGAAATTGCTCGGCAGCTCCACGTAGGAGCGCCAGTGATGTCTATGCCAATCCGGTTGCTATCGGCCATTATGAGATATGGTGGGGAAAAACTGACGGGCATTCCGACGCAATCATTGGCGTTCGTAACAGATCGCAGCTTCAATAATGATTCGGCGAAGCAACTGCTGCGTCAGAGCTCGATACGTCAGGGTTCGAATCGTACACCGCTGGATTGCAGAGACATATTACCGTTTGCTATTGCAGATATGGATTACCGTCTCACATTTCCGGAAGACAAAGGGGAGAGAAGCTTCGCCAGAGGTCGCTTCGGTTCGATGGCTGCGTGGATAAGGGAAGGATGCGGAGTGCCGATTGTACTGCTGCATGGCTGGCTTAGTCAAGCAGACGATCTGCTTCCGTTGGCAGCTGAACTGTATCAGCGAACGGGCCGTCCACTAATTGTTCCTGACTTGCCGGGGTTCGGTCGCTCACCTTCAATTGATGGGGCTGACCGAAATCTGGCTGCGGGCATTGTGGACAGCGTTGCGGCGGCCATTCAGCTTCAAGAGCCCGTAACCCTGATAGGTCATTCTTATGGTGCGTGGGTAGCGAATGAATGTGCCATTCGGTTACATGGCAGTGTGGAGGAGCTGATTATGCTGCAGCCTGTGCTGCAGCGGCCGCGTGGTGCTGTAAGGGCGTTTATCAGCCGCGGACGCACACTTGCAGCTTTTATGCTGAAGCACATGCCTGCTTCGTTAATGAATAAGGCAATGCTACGCGAGGGAGTGTTCGAACATGCATCGTCAATTCCACACGGGTATGTGTCAAGAATGAAGGCTAGTTTTCGTTCTCCTCGGATTGCTAATGCGAATGCTTCTATCATGCAAGCCATCTATCATCAATTGCCGAAAACGATGACTTCGCCCAAAGAAGTAAAGCTGGCTAGTTCGCTCGTAGGAATCGTATGGGGGGAGAAGGAGAGGCTGCATCAGCTGCCTGCCTTACTCGAGGGAGATGAGCGTCTAGTTCGCTTGCCGTACGGGCATCATTTTCCCTTATCGCATTCAGAAGCAGCTGCGTCGACTATCGCTGCGGTGCTGGGCGAAGAAACAACAACAGAGCAGAATATTTAGGCGTGATCCATTTTATTAGCCGCTTACCTTGTCTTGAAGCAGGATGGATTCGTGTATACAATAAGGGAGTGTGAGTGCCGTCTAGCAGAATGGAGGGATTGAGGATGGCATTCGGAGCCAGAGTGCTGAAGACAGGGATTGCGGTTACGCTAGCGTTGTTCATTAGTCAAATATTCCAGTTCAAAACCCCGGTCATCGCCGCCGTTGCCGCGATATTTGCGATGCAGCCTTCGATTTATCGTTCATGGAGGTATTTTCTTGAACAGCTCCAGACGAATACATTGGGCGCTGCAATCGCCTTATTGGCAGGGATGTATTTCTCGCATGAGCCGATAGCCGTCGGTATTGTATGCGTACTGGTCATTATGATTTGTCTGAAAATGAAAATGGAAGAGACAGTAGGGTTGACGCTCGTGACCGTCATTGCCGTTATGGAAGCATCAGGTCAATGGGATTTCGCCCTGCTTCGCTTCGCGCAGATATTGATCGGGATTGGTTCTGCTTGTCTTATTAATATTTTGTTCTTCCCGCCGAATCCGAAGGCACAGTTCATTACGTTGATTGAATCATGCTTCAGTCGAATGTCGCTGCTGCTGAGAACCGTCATCTCAGATGAAATGAAGGAATCCGTGTTCCAGGAAGAGAAGCAAAGTCTGGTGGATTCATTGAAGGTACTCGCCGATAAGTATAAGCTGTTCGAAGAAGAGACGAAGAAGCTGAAGCGAGCGAAGTATAGCCGCTCACGCGAGTTGGTTGTATATAAGCAGCTGCTGCATACGCTCCGCAGCGGAATTGAGGTGCTGGAAGCTATCGATGAACATTACTTCCAAGCAGCCCGTGAGCCGGAAACGAATCAAATGTTCGATCAACACTTGGAAATGTTGATTAAATGTCATGAGCATGTACTGTTGAAGTTCGAAGACAAGGTAAAGCCGAACAGCTTGGAACTGGATAAGATGGAGGAAGATAATGAGCAGTTCATGCAGATCACGATGAAGCTATGTTCCCAAGATGGCAGTGAGATGCTAAGGTTGTCCATTGTTGCCGCGGCCATGTATGAATACGGCTTCCAAATTGCAAGATTGGATCGCCTTGTCGGCCACGTCGAGAAAGATTCAGATGCGTAGCGGCAGATGGTGTGCAGCATATTGAATCTTTTCGCACCGTGCGAGCTCCCAGTGCGCGGTATTCCGCTGCATGACGGCGGTCAGTCGACCACAAGGTTCACATGAATAGCAGAATAAATAACCGATGATCGTACCAAGGGGGAAGACGGCTGATGACAGCTGTCTTCTTTCTTTTTTCATCAGCAGGATTCAATAACGCTGTACTCCCATGCTTTTGTGCCGCGCGAATGAATTTCACACAGGACAGCTTGGATATATTGATGTGAGACACAAGGACGGAACATGCAATCAATTTTAGGAAAGCTTAGGAAGGATTTCATTGTAAATTCATAATTTTAGGCATTGAACTGATGGCAAGAGCGATATATGTAAGGAGAAAGGTTGACTCTTTTATTCAGATTGGAGTGAAGTGTAGTGGAATCGGTTCATTTGGAGCATGAGGTGCTAAATAGTTTCCAAACTTGGAGAGGATGGGTAATCGAAGTTTTGAATAAGGTAGACGTGGAAATTGTCGATACGATCCCAGCAGGGTGCAATAACTCTATCCGTTGGCATGCGGGTCACCTTGCTGTGGCATGGGATCAAGGAATTTTCCAGAATGTCTTTAAGGAAAAGCACTTGCCTGAACATTATGTGGGCTATTTCGCCAATGGAACAAGTCCTTCGCAATGGAATGGGGATGCTCCTGCACTGGCGGAGATCATCACCCATTTTGAGGCACAGCGTCATATGATCGGTGAGCGAATTGTGGGAAACTGGGATCTCGACTTGGTCAATCCTTTTCTTCAATTTACGAAGGCTAGCCAAATGTTCTTCTTCTTGTTAAGTCATGAAGCCATGCATTTCGGCCAGATCAGGACATTTATCAAGACGCTTGAAGCATCCCAGCCGAATCCAATCTAAGTACTTCGTCGATAAAAGCATATACCGATGGGCAATGTCATTATGCATGTCAGAAAGGGATCAAAGAAAAAAGAGCCGTGTATCGGCTCTTTTGACAATAAACCTGTCAAATAGGAAGATGCGTAGTTAGGTAGTTAGGTGATTCCGATTGTAATGTTATTTGCGCTTTGTTTTTGGACGAACGCCGCGAGTGCCAACAGTACGCTTGCCATTTTTCACGCTTCTGATTTCTACAGGGCCTACAACTTCCTCTCTTTCGACAACCGTGAATACATGCTTAGGAATCGGGCAGCAATGATGACGGTTGATCACTTCGATCGGATGAATGATAGGCAGTATTTGAGGATGGAAGAAATCACGAATTACTGGTCTTGGCGGACATACGATTGGTTCTGCTGGCGGGCAGAACGGACGAGGACATGTCATGAATAACAACTCCTTCTGTTAAGATGGTACATTATATTGGGGAACTTGGAATTGAGTCTGTACACCTGTACTGTCTCGTGAGAAAAATGCACAAATATGGGTGGGAGACCAGCAGTGCATTTGTGTATGTCGGCTCGCTTTGAGCGTGTTATTGAACAGCGGGTAAACGTGCAAATGTGCATAGATCGAGCGGAGAAAGGGTATCTTTACCTCTATATTCGTTACGAGGTGAGACTGATGCCCAAGAGGCTTATTAATGGAATTCATCTGCACTACCATACGTATGGCACAGGTACACCCATATTGTTTATTCATCCGCCACTGTTGACCTCGGCCAACTTTCGATATCAAGCGGCGCAATTATCGTCTACTCATCAAGTCATCACCTTCGATATTCGCGGCCATGGGGAGAGTGATGCTTCCAAGGAACCCATTACGTATCCGCTCATTGTCCAAGATATGGTGAAGCTGCTTGACGAGCTTGGCATTAAGCAGGCCTATATTTGTGGATACTCGACTGGCGGAGCCGTAGCGCTTCAGGCGCTACAATCACATCCGCATCGATTCAAGGGCGGCATTCTTGTGAGTACGATGGCGGAAGCAAGCGATTACTGGCTAAGAGGAAGAATTGCGCTTGCGATCGCACTGACGGCGATGAGGGCCAAGTCATTGCTTGCGTGGGCTATTTCGTTCGGAAATGCGGACAGCCGGACGACATACCGGAACTTGAAACGTACGGCGATGCGTGGGGATGTATCGAATTGGAAGCAGTATTATCAAGCGTCATTGAAGCATCGCTGCACAGAGCAGTTGAAGAGCATTCAGGCGCCTATGCTGCTGATTTATGGCGAGAAGGACAAAGGTTTCCATCGTTATGCGGTCAAGCTCCAGCGATATTTGCCGCATTATCATTTGTATTGGCTGAAGGGGGCCAAGCACCAAATTCCGACGAAGCAAGCGCGTGAGATGAACGGGATTATTGCACGGTGGGTGCGGAATCAAGAGCTGGCATCGGAAGTGAAGGAGGAGCTTCTTGCGAAGCGGACTGTGAAATCAATGCCGAAGCAGGAGGATGCGAATACTCAGTCTGAATGGGATGGAGCCGCAAGCGAGGTGAACTCTGCAAATGCGGTGGAACCACCCTGGTACATGGAGGAAGAAGACTTGCGTACAGCTGATGCACTGCATGTTCTAACTGCAGCGGAAGCAGGAGAAGTAGATGATCATCATGCGGATGAACTGCATTGATTGGCAAGCATAAGTTGGAGATCGAGCAATGGGAAATAGAAGTGAGATATGGACTGCGACTGGATCATGGCTTATACAAATAAATGTTGGAGAAGACGCGCAGCTGTGCTTGGGGCATTGGCGCGTCTTTTTTGCTGCATATGGAAGGTCAGAGCACGAGAAAAGGATGAATGGCAGCTAGCACATTCCTTCAATAATAATAGATTTCTTTTAATAGTTATTCCAAATATAGTGAGTTGAAGGTATAATTTATGGAAATATGCAGCAGTACTATGTTTCTATTACTCCATGAAATCAGGTGACGACTATGATTGCAGTGAAGAAGGTACGATGTGAGAACAAAGAGAATCCCATTGGGATTGGACTAGGATTGGTGTCGATAAGCTGGCAGTTAGATTCAGATCGTAGAAAGGTGCTGCAGGCTGCTTATCATATTCAGGTCGCGTTGGATGATAGTTTTGCAGTTATTTTGCTGGATACAGGGAAGGTAGAGTCTGAACAGTGTCTGTGTATTCCATTAGAAGAACTGCAGCTAGAGCCAGTGACACGTTACTATTACCGGGTAAGCGTGTGGGATCAATATGGTGAATCATCAGCTTGGTCTGATTTGGCTTATTGGGAGACAGGATTGGAAGCTGAAGAAGGCTGGGTTGCCGACTGGATTGCGTCTCCACAGGAACAGACGCAGGTAATGTCATTTGAGAAAGATATTGCTGTTCATAAGCCGATACGGCAGGCACGTCTCTATATAAGTAGTCTAGGAGTATATGAAGCTTCATTAAATGGGGAGCGTATCGGAGACAGCTACTTCACGCCAGGCTGGACAAGCTACGATCGTCATTTGCAATATCAGACCTATGAAGTGACGCAGCAGTTGGGGCAAAATAATAGATTGCACGTACTGATCGGCAATGGTTGGTACAAAGGGCGACTCACGGTGCGCAGCGGCCGCAACAATTATGGGGAACGGCGGGCATTGATCGCACAGCTTCATATTTGGTACGAGGATGGAACTGAAGAAATCATTGTTACGGATGAGAGCTGGACAGTTGCGGAATCACCGATATTGATGTCGGAAATCTATGATGGGGAAGTATATGATGCGCGACTAGAACAGCAGGTTCATCGATCCTCTGCGTGTGTAGAAGTAATTGACCATGCCAAACACATATTAACGCCCCAAGTGAATGAGCCGATTCGCGTCACGAAACGGCTGAAGCCTGTTACAATCACGAAGCTGCCGAACCATGAATGGTTAATTGATATGGGTCAGAATATGGTGGGTTGGGTTCGTTTCACAGTTTCCCATGTTTATGCTGGCGCTCGCATTGTACTACAGCATGCTGAGATATTGGACAACAACGGAGTATTCTATACAGGCAATCTTCGGAAGGCGAGACAGCAGATCGTCTATATCGCCAAGGGGGTAGAGGAGGAAACCTTTGAGCCGCATTTTACGTATCAAGGCTTTCGTTATGTGAAGGTCAGCGGCATGTTCCAGCCTCCGAAGCTTGAGGATTTCGAAGGGGTGGTGCTGCATTCGGATATGCCTGTGGCCACTGCTTTCGAGACATCGAATCCGCTGCTGAATCAGCTCCATCATAATGTGGAATGGTCGCAGCGGGGAAACTTCTTCGATGTGCCAACAGACTGCCCGCAGCGGGATGATCGGCTTGGTTGGACGGGGGATGCTCAAGTCTTCATCGGTACAGGCGCACATCTAATGGATGTCAATTTGTTCTTCGCTAAGTGGTTTAAGGATGTTCGTCTGGAGCAGCATGAGAATGGCGCCGTTCCGGTTACGATACCGGATATTTTCAGCAAGTGGGAGGATTTCGATTGGGATACCTCGGCTGGCTGGGGGGATGCCGTAGTAATTATTCCATGGGTGCACTATTTGCACTATGGGGACAAGTCCGTACTGAAGCAGAACTATCATAGTATGAAAAGGTATATCGACTACATACGCGAGCAAGGAGACAACGAGTATATATGGGATACCGGCTATCATTTGGGAGATTGGCTTGCACTGGATGCGAAGCCCGATACTTATGATGGCGCCACGGATAAGAGTTTTATCGCGACTGCTTACTATGCATATTCGACCTCCTTGGTGCAGCGGATTGCGGTTATTCTGGGCGAGGTGGAGGATGCTCAATACTATAGCAGCTTGCACGGGCATATTCTTCAAGCGCTTCAGGATGAGTTCATTACGCCGAATGGCAGACTGGCGTCTGATACGCAGACCGCACATGTACTGGTATTGATGTTCAATCTAGCTGGTGAGCGCGTGAAGGAACGCGCTGTGAAACGCTTGGTAGAATTGTTGAAGCATGAGAAGGATCATTTGACGACCGGATTTCTAGGGACACCGTACTTGAACCTCGTCTTGAGTCAATGGGGACATCACGAGCTTGCGTACAAGCTCTTATTCCAAGAGGATTATCCGTCATGGTTCTATCCGATCAAGAAAGGCGCAACCACCATATGGGAGCATTGGGACGGCATTAAGGAGGATGGCTCGTTATGGAATGACAGTATGAATTCCTACAACCATTACGCCTACGGTTCCATTATCGAGTGGGTGTACCGCTATGTAGTAGGCCTGGAAATCGATGAGGCGCAGCCTGCGTATAAGCATTTCTATTTGCAACCGCACTTCGGTTATGGGCTAGATTGGCTGCGAGTGAAGCGGGAGACAGCCTACGGTGAGATTGCAATCGAGTGGAAGCTGGAGGATGGTATGGTCGAACTGACAGTGAGCATTCCAGCCAATACGACTGCGACACTGCGAATCGACAACCAGATCTGGGAGCCTGTTGAAGAATATGAAACGACGCTCGGTTCAGGGACGCATCGGTTGCAGTACCGTCATCTAGATGACCGGATTTGATCGAGGAAGTTATGTATATTGGGGGTAGGTGGATGTGCCCTTTTGTTCTGTGAGGATTATATTTCCAATAAGAGGTTTCGAAGTTATACTTAGAAAAAGGAAATTCTTGAAGTCCTATTATTGAGGTGAATCTGAGATGTCAGTAGTCAACGTTGAGTTGAATCAGAAAATAATTTTAAAACACCTGATGACATTGTTTCTTCATGACTTATCGGAATTTAACGAAGAACAGGAATTTAATCAAGAGAGTGGTTTATTTGAATTTGATGCTTTTGAATGGTTTTTTGAGAAGGAAGGTTTATTTCCATTTTTTATTAAGCATGAGGATGATATTATCGGTTTCATTTTACTTCAAAGCTCTCCATATACGAATCCAGAACGATATGATTATTTGATTAATTCGTTTTTCATTTTAAAGAAATATCGTAGGAAAGGCTTAGGGAAACAGGCTGTTCAAGATTTATTTCAACAATGTCCTGGAAGGTATGCAATAGGCCAACTATCTAATAATATTCCCGCAATTCAATTTTGGAGAAAAATTTATGAATATATGAATGTCGAATTTCAAGAAAAAGAAGAGATGGAAGAAGGTCTTAAGATAAGATATCAATATTTTGAGATCTGATTTTGTAAAAAAGATTATTACGAATATCAGGAAGGCATAGATGCCAAAAGGTTATAAGAAATCATCGTAAATAAATTTCAACAGAAGAGATGTTACTACTCATTATATATAGTTATGGATAAGTGTTTGTAATATCTGCATTAATTAATCCTAAGAGGTGATGATATTATGCGAATAAGAAAAGCAACGATAAACGATGCAGAAGGAATTGCAAAAGTTCATGTGGATAGTTGGAGAACAACTTACAAAGGTATTATCCCAGATGAGTTCTTGTCTAAATTATCATATATAAAAAGAACTGATTTATGGATCGAAAATATTGAAAAAGAAGATAATTTTGTAGTTCTAGCAGAGAACCCAGAAGGAGAAATTATTGGATTTGCAGCTTGTGGTAAGAGAGAAACAAATACAGTTCCTAATGCAGGTAACTTAACATCTATATACATACTTAAGGAATATCACGGAAGAAGTTTAGGAAAAGAACTACTCAGACAACTGTTTCTACAGTTTAAATTTTTAGGATATCACAACATTTATGTTGATGTTCTAGAAGATAACAAGACCCGTTATTTTTATGAACATTATGGTGCTAAATTATGTGATTCAACTCAGATAATAATTGGGGGAAAAGTTCTGAATGAATTAATTTATGAATGGGATAACATTGACGAGGTTATAGCGAAATTATTAAGCCTCTCGGTTCGTGAATACTGAGGCCGCTAGGTTAAATCTGTGTTGAGTAGTAAAAGGACAAGTAAAACAAAAGGGACAAAACTCATGCAAGCATATAATTTGTATTATCTAGATGATAGTGAACGCGGTATCTGGGAAGCTGAAAGTAAAGGATACAGAAGTGATGTATATATAGAGCTTCAAGATGATGTATTTCATATAAACGTGTATGATCAAATACGATTGATTCAAGACTTTGAAGAAGAAATTAAACAGTATGGATACTATCAGATCGAACCAAACATAGTATTGGTTCAGACAGTTAATGAAAAAGAAATACTGAACACTATAAATAATTTAATAAGAACGGACTATTTTCAAAACATAAAACCAGTGGAAAAAGAAGAAATAAAAAAAATGAATTTAATAAAGAGAATAAAATGAAGTTTCTGGAGCATTTCGGGGATGACACAGACTGCAGATAACATGATTTTCACGCTGCGGGGCTACGCTCCTTGATCCGCTTCGAGGAATTTCCGAGAAGTTGGATCAGGCGGACACATTTGTACCGACTAACCGCATCGCGCCCAGGGACTTTGTCGTCTCAAGTCGGTGGGGTCGTGAATACAAGAACGTTATAAGTAATTGCCTAATGCAAAGCATGATAAAAGAAGAAAGGAACATAAACGTATGTGGGTTCCTTATGAGACATTAAGAAAACATCCTCCAGATTTTCTTGTTAAGTATCGATTTTTTATGCCTGAAGAAGGTGGAAGACAAAATCTTCCTTATCAAGGTTATCGAAGTGATTTTGCTATAGAATCAGATTTTATGAATAATACAATAGATTTAAGGGTGATACACCCTGAATTTGAAGATGAGTTTGGAAATCTTATTATGGACGAATCAAAGCAAGTAAATATAAGTGGAACAGCAAGGATGTGGATTCTATTTCCTAGTTCTAGAGCACGTCATAGAAAAACATTAGAAGTAGGAATGAAGGGATATTTTATGGAAGGACCTAAAAAGGTAGCAGAAGCAGAAATAGTTCAAATCATCGGACTATTAACAAATTCTTGTATTGAAGATCATTGAATTTTGGAAGCTGGATTTACGAACACATCTGACTTCATCGGACGTCCTGAATACAGGAACGTTAGTATGAATTGGGGGGATATACAGTTAAGATCCCATTGAATAGTCTAAAAGCAATTATTATTCCCATTGTTCTATTAGTGGTAATATATCTCTGGTTTGTTGATTCGAACAATGTCACAAAGGAGATTCAAATAAAACAAATCACAAGTACTGAGATGTCCAAAGCGGTATATACAAAAGAAGGATCTGGTGCATTCATCAATTGGGTAGATATTAAATTAAGGCAAGACGAAGTTGAAAATATTGCAAACTGGATTAATTCCGTACCTGAATCAGAAATTATAGAGTTGAACCAAATACCTTCAAATAGAAGCATTAATGCAGGGATTGTGTTTAAATTAAAGACCAATAAAGAGATACGAATTCAATACGATCTTGAAAAGATATATATAACGAGAACAGATCTGAAAAAAAGCCAGGTTGTTTATTCAATTAATCAAGAAGAATTAAAGAAATTCTTTGATACACAGCTTAAGGGTTTTTATTTTGGAGAAGACAAAGTAAAGGATTTCTGAAAGAATATCACCCAATAGAGAACTTTTTATTTGAGAGGTAAAGAATGAACAAAAAACTAAGTAGAGATGAATTGATTATTCTCGTAAGAAAAATTATGAATTGTGAAGGATCAGAGCACGAAATAGATGAGATGATGAATTTACTTGAAAGTAATGTGCCAGATCCTCATGTCTCAGATTTAATATTTTGGAGTGATATCGAATATAGCCCAGAAGAGATAGTCGATAAAGCAATGAGCTACAAACCTATTATTTTGTAAAGTATATATTATTTTGCGATACTAGAAGTAATTGATGGCTATAGTAACATAAGTTTCGAAATAGATTTGATTGATAAAGAGACCAAAAGCTCAATAAGAGAGGGTATCGAACTGCATGATAAATATATGGAAATGACTTAACGGGGTATCTTACACATTTCGTGATTTCTTAAATGAGCCAGCGTTTGTATTTGAAGAAACAACATGTATTATTTGGACTCAATATGAGAAAGAACAGTGGTTGGGTAGTAAGGATTATAGTGAAGAATATTGTGGCTTATTACAGATCTTGTTAGGTGGGACCGAATATTATCATTCTTGGGCATCTCAGTATTATGAAATTGATTTAGAATTAGCTCTAGTTAGAAGGTTGTTTGAATTAGAACCAATAGATAATAGTGTGCTTAAGCAACTTAATAAAGATCTAGAGATAGCAGATATTGTAGATGATCTTGAAGAGATTGGGTACCCGTATGTTAAATAGGCATTGAAATCAATCAAAAATAGAGGTGATTTTTGTGCTTGTGATCCGAGGGACTAAAAAATTATTACAAGACTTGAAAATGGAAAGAACAATAACAAAAATAGACAGTTCTGATTCTTTTTTTAGCTGGCATGCGAATGTAGTTGTAGTAAATAGGAGAAAGCACCTTATCTTTATGAATGATTTATCAAGACTTAGTTTGACGATAGTAGGAGTAAGGAGTACTCAATATAAAAACCTAAAAAATATCTTTTTGAAAGAATTAACCGACTATTTAATTAGTGAAAACCTTGATGAGGCAAGAATAAATCAATATATAAATGATTGTGCAGATATTATATTTACAACCACAAATAACAGAAGTGTAATAAGCACAATGAATGACGTAGTGTTAATAATGCAGAATATAAGTTTCGATTTTGCAAATTATATTGAGCTAAATAAATGGAATAATGATAGTTTTTATAAACCGATTAATTACTCCAAGCCAATAGAAGTATTTAAACAAGAGATCGAAAATCGATATTCGAGGGAATGATAGAGTTGGATTTGTTTTTTTGTTTCCAATATAGGAACACTTGTACGCAGATGTGAAAAAAGGTAAAATATAACTACAGTTGAATCTTAGGTGGGCGTAGCTTTACTTCGGATAATTGTGGGCTAAAATATGTACCAATCCAGGTACACGGAGGGGAAATATGCTATACGGACAACGAGTAACATTAAGGCCAGTTGTTGAAGAGGATTGGGAACAACGATATGCATGGCTGTCTGATCCTGTAGTTAACCGAACGTTACCATCAGGGAGTGGTATGCCCCTAACACCTGAAGTGGTAAGAGAACGTACACGGAGGTACGCACAAACAGATCTATCAGCTGTCTATTTTACCATAATAAAAGAAGACTGCATCGCGATTGGCAATACCCAATTGTTTAACATCCATCCTTGGTCCAAGCATGCTGAATTTGGTATTTGGATTGGGGACAAAACGGTATGGGGGCAAGGGTACGCTACAGAAGTGACAGGTGTTCTCCTGGGTTTTGCGTTCGAGCGTTTAAACCTTCATAAGGTGTATTTGACGGTAGATGCTGATAATCCTGGTGCTATTCGGAGTTATGAAAAGGCTGGTTTCAAGAAGGATGGCATACTAAGAGACGAAGTCTATAAAAATGGCCAATATGTAGATCGTATAATGATGAGTATTTTGAAGCATGAATATTTAAAGCTATCTAATTGTTCCAAGTAACAAAGCGTTCAGGATACTTAAAAAGGATATACAGGAATATGAATTATAATGAGTAGAATAAAAGCAATCATTATTCCCATTTTTCTATGAGTTGTAATATATCTCTACTAAAAAAAGCCAAGTTTTTTATTGAAAGAATATCACCCACATCATATAGCACTGTATTCACATTGCAGGGCTATCGCCCTTCGGTTATCAGATGTATAATCATGGAAGTCGGTCAGACAACAAACGCCCCACCCTAAGATATGAGCTTTCTAGGGCTGGGGCGTTTCGTGAATATAAAACGTTAGATAAGACCACATTTTAGGAGTGAAGAGGATGAGCGATGCTTTTCTAACGAAATTAGAACACATGCAAATTCCAGTCAAAGACTTGGATGAATCAATTGAGTGGTATGTATCGCACCTTGGATTTAAATTATCAGGGAAATCTAAAGAGCATCATCATGCCTTTTTAACATTGCAAGAAGGGCCAATGTTAATGTTGTGGGAAACCAATGAGATAACAAGTGCTAACTTCATATTTAATGGACAAGAGATGCCTGTATTGCTCTACAACACCAAGCAAATTCATCAGTTCCATGATTATCTGAAAGAAATTGGAGCTGAAATTACTTTTTATAAAGATGAAGGATTCGGATGGGTTCTTAAATTCGTAGATCTCAATGGGAACATGTGGGGAGCAATTCAATTAAATGAATAGCAAATGAAATTGAAAGCGGAGTCTGAGTGGGGTCGTCTAACAACACAATATCCACGCTTTGGGCCATTCGACCCTTGGTTCACCCGGAGTTAGATGCGGATTCGGATGTAGTTGGCAAGGAAGCGTAATTAGCGGCACCTTTCGCTCCACCTAACCGCATCGCGGTTAAGGTGAAGGCACGTCGTGAATACAACGTTATCTGAAAGCCCCAAGAGCGAATTACTAACGAAAGGAGATTCATATGAAACAAACTAGAATTATTCTTTCTATAGTTTCAATATTCTTAGGAATCATTATTATTTCAATTTCAAAGATTGTTGAAGAATTCGTAATCAAACTCGGTCGAGTTGCATACCAAGCAGCAGCCGCAGGATCATACAATCCGCAAGACTATGAAATAAATCTAACTATCAATTATTGGTTAGGATTTTTTTGTATTATTGTTGGATTAATATTTCTTTTTAAGGAATCAATCCAGAAATATTTTAATAAAGTTCTAGAGTCTTCGGAGCCGTAAGGTAGTGAGGTATCGTGAATACAATCACGTTATCTGAAATTCAAAACATTCACTTTAAGCAATTCAAGGATGGAGATCTCAATTTGAAAGAAGTTTATCAAACGCTTGTAATCGAAGAAGTAAGTAAAGACACACAAGAAGATGCTAAACGTATTGTTTTAGCTGGACTAAGGGAGAGGTTTGGAGCGTTGGATGAATCATTAAATCAAGATCTCAATGAAATCGTCCTTAATTATAGTAGTAGGGGAAATCACTTTTTGGTTGGCAGAATAAATACAAAAGTTATTTGCACTGGTGCATTAATTCGTGAAGAGGTTGATACAGGGAGAATTGTTAGAATGTCGGTACAAAAAGAATATCGAAGACAT
This sequence comes from Paenibacillus sp. NAIST15-1, assembly GCF_001894745.1. Classification (GTDB taxonomy): domain Bacteria; phylum Bacillota; class Bacilli; order Paenibacillales; family Paenibacillaceae; genus Paenibacillus_B; species Paenibacillus_B suaedae. Next base: position 229,258 of record NZ_BBYF01000003.1, on the reverse strand, counting down.
GGATTAGCTCAAAAAATGTTAAAAGAGCTTGAAAGAAGATCACAAGCTAAAGGATTCAAGAGAATTGTGTTAGAAACGACAAATTCCTGGCACGATGCAATTTCTTTTTATAAGAAAAATGAGTATAAAGAAATTGCTAGAAATGAATATGAAGTACATATGGTAAAAAATTTATTCGGCCGACTTCGGCCTTAAGGTAGTGAGGCGTCGCGAATACCTAACTATGAAACTAGCGCAAACCATAAAACAAAATTGAGAGGTAAGTTCAAAGATGAGAATCATAGTAACAGGAGGAGCCATAATTCGGGACAAAGATAACAGAATATTACTTCAAATGCGTTCTGATTATGGTGATTGGGGTTTACCAGGTGGGGGAATGGAGCCAGGAGAAACGATTGAAGAAACAATGAAACGAGAAGTTCTTGAAGAAACAGGTTTAGAAGTTTGTAAAAATGAACTTTACGGGGTATATAGTGGACCTAGAATGCAGTATCGGTATCCCGATGGGAATGAAGTCGTATTTGTAATGTTTATATTCAATGCACTGGTAGATCTCACTGGGAAGATAGGGAATGATGGAAATACCGTAAAATTCAATGATCCTAAAAAGGAATCTTTAAGACTTGAATTTAAAGCGTTAGAAGAAATCGACATTTCAAACATTAGTACAGTACAAAGACCTATTTTTGAAGATTTACTGATAATGAAAAAAGAAATATTAAGGGCCTAATATTGTCAGAACAATTAATTTGGAGGGAGCTAACAATGATTTTTGAGATGACTACTCAATTTCGGGTATCAAATATGGAAGAAGGACAGAAGTGGTATGAAACACTCTTACATAGAAAGCCTGATTTTATTCCACATGAAGGGTTTGCGGAGTGGGAACTGATTCCCGGATGTTGGCTGCAGATTGCAGAAGGAACACCTACTGAAGGTAATGGGCCATTACGTTTGGGAACAACGAATATTGAAGCTGAAAAAGATAGACTTGCTGAAGTGTTAGAAATAGATGATTTTGAAATTTACTCAAGACCAGAGGTTCCGGTCAAATGGGGAACCTTTACAGATCCTTGGGGGAATCGACTTGGATTTTTTGAGTACCTGGATAAGAACGAAGAACGAGAACGTATAAAGATGATCATTGGAACGAAAGATTCTTAATTAAAGAATCTGGGACAGTAAATAAAGGAACTGATTCGTGAGCGATCGAAGAAGTAGGGGAAATCTGCCAACAACGTATTCACACATCGGTGCTACCGCCCATTGATTATTAGATGTATAATCATGGAAGATGATCAGACGACAAACGCTCCAGCCTAAGATAAGAGTTATCGGCTGGGGCGTTTTACGAATACAGAAACGCTAGCTGAAATGCGGTGGTAAGTTCGAAATGAGGATGAAGTCTTGAAAGATACGAAGATCTATAAAGAAGTAAATAGTTGCTCTATAAGTGCAGATATTTATTATCAAGGTAGAAAATCCCCAGTGATCTTGTATATCCATGGAGGAGCGTTAATTTTTGGGGCAAGATCATGGCTTTCCTCCGCTCAAATTGAATATTTCAGACGATCTGGCTTTAGTATAGTCAATATTGATTATCGACTTGCTCCTGAAACTGGATTAGAGGAGATCATTGAAGACATAAAAGACGCAATTAATTGGGTAAGAACGAAAGCAATCGAATGGTTTGATTTCGATGTAAGTAATATTGCAGTTATGGGTAGCTCAGCTGGTGGCTATCTCAGCTTATTAATTGGAACAATGGATATTAGACCTAAAGTGATCGTTTCATTTTATGGTTATGGGGATATTCTTGGGGAATGGCTCTCTAAACCGAGTGAATACTACTGTCAGAAACCGACTATAAATAAGGAGACAGCTTGTCAGCATGTCGGGGATCGTGAAGTTACGAATGGCCAATGGGAACGATTTAATTATTATTTATATTGCCGACAGCATGGTGTCTGGTTAAAAGAAGTAACGGGAATCAACAATGAACATGATTATACTAAATTAATTCAATATAACCCAATCAATAATATAACGGTAGAATTTCCCCCAACATTATTTCTTCATGGTGATCAAGATACAGATGTTCCCTACGAACAATCAGTATTAATGCACAAGAAGTTAAAGGAAAAGGGAGTAGCTACAAAGTTAATAACTATAAAAGGAGCGGATCATGTTTTTGATCAGAACTTTAGTGACCTACAAGTTCAAAGCGCCTTTGAAAATGTGATTGATTTTTTAAGAACACATCTTTGTAAATGAGGTATCCTATGAGGCATCAATTAAAAGGCATTGTATTTGATATGGATAATACGATTTTAAGCTCAAAAATTGACTTCCAAGCCATGAAGTATGAAACCTATCAATTTCTCGTATCGAAAGAGATCCTACCCGCTGGATATAATCTTGATTACCATACAACATCAACAATTGTTGAGGAAGCAATACAAACGAATCGAATGACTGAAGAGTTACTGAATGAAATGTGGGATATTGCGAAGAAGCATGAAGTGTGTGGAATGCAGGGGGCAGATTTGGAGCCCGGTGCAGTGGAGATCCTTAATAAACTTCAAGGTAGATATCACCTTGCAATTGTAACAAATAATTCTGTTGAAGCTGCAGAAATCGCATTAAGAGATAATGGTATTTATGAATATTTTGATTTCATTATTGGTAGGGAGTTAATGAAATCATTGAAGCCTTCACCGGATGGATATTTGCGAGTGTTGGATGAATTTAAGAACTCAGCGAATGAATGGCTCTCTATAGGCGATTCATGGATAGATGGTATGGCATCTATTAGCGCAGGGATAAGGTTTATAGCTTATCGATCCGATAAAGAAATGTTGAAGCAGATGAAGGTGAACCCGACTGCAGAACTGTCCGATCTCTTGGAATTGATGAGTCTGATTGAGCAAATCGAAGAAGGCTCAGTGTGAAAACTTGTGCAAGAGCTACTAAATATGATAGGAGGATATGATTTGACCTTAGAGTACTTAATGAGATCGAAAAACATTCAATTTAGGAGAGCCAAAATAGAGGACTTAGACTTCATTATCTCATTAGAAAAACATCCAGATAGCAAGAAATATATTATTTCTTGGACCAGGGATAAACACCAGGATGCATTGGGAAGAAGCAATGATTTTATATATATGATTGTAGAGAACTCAAATAGTCAGAAGATTGGGTATTTCATATTATCAGGACTATCAAATCAAAATGGTTGTATTGAATTAGTTAGAATTAATATAGGTGAAAAGGGTAAAGGTTATGGGAAGGAAACAATGAAGCTGGTACAAGAATACGTGTTTAATCATCTTAAAGCGCATAGGCTTTGGTTGGATGTTAAAGAACATAATAATAGAGCAAGACACGTATATGAGTGGGCCGGATTTAAGGTAGAAGGCTTGTTAAGGGAATGTATTAAATCAGAAGAAAATTATGAGTCCTTGGTGATAATGGGAATGTTGGAGAATGAATATAGAGGAAGACTTTCGGCTTCGATCTCTAGTTAGTTTCATTATAATGTGTGGAGGTATTTTGTCTCCGACAGGACTTGCACCTAAATGGATATATTTTATTACGTTTTTACCAGGTAGTATCTTATTCTTGATCATATATTGGTATGAATTAAAGACATTCAAAGGCATCCGGAGGGAGTAATAAAATGGACATCACGTTAATCAAATCAGGTCTTAATGAAGCAACGATGATTCACGAAATGCAAATCAAAGCATTTATGCCGCTGTTAAATACATATCAGGATTATGAAACCAGCCCTGCTAATGAATCTGTGGAACAAATAATAGATCGATTAAATCAATCGTTTACGGATTACTACATTATAAAAAGTTCAAATATTTCAATAGGTGCAATTAGAATTGTAAGGAAAGAGAATAAAATCTATCGCGTCAGCCCAATATTTATTTTGCCTGAACATCAAGGGAAAGGAATTGCACAAAAGGTATTTTCTATAATCGAAGATATATATAACGATGCGCGAATTTGGGAACTGGATACCATATTACAAGAGCAGGGGAATTGTTATCTCTATGAAAAATTAGGTTATCAAAAGACAGGGGAACTCATACAAATTAACGATAAAATGACAATTGTGTTTTACGAAAAACGTTTGATTTAGCATTAAGACGCAACATCAATCAAAGCCCCAGCCTGAAGAGCTATCTAAGGCTGGGGTTTTTCGTGAATAGATGTACATTATCGGAAATTAATACGTGAGGAAGTGAAAGAGGGATTCGAAAGTTCAACTTGACACTGTAAAGATTGTTTATTATGATCTTTACAGTGTCAAGTTATGTGAAAGGAAGTATATATCAAATGAAAGAAAAACCATATCACCACGGTGATTTGCGAAATAAACTTATAGAAGCTGGTATAGGGCTTATTAATGAAGATGGGTTAAAAGGTTTTTCCCTGCGTAAGGTCGCAGCGAAATGCAACGTCAGTCATGCCGCACCATACAGTCATTTTAAAGATATAGACGAGTTAATTTATGCTATGGGCGAGCATGTAACGGAGCGATTTATGGATAAGATGCGTACATCAATTCGTGGACAGGAAAACAGTCTCGAAGCAACCTCGCTGCTAGGGCAGGCTTATATTTCTTTTTTCATTGAAAATCCGCAATATTTTCAGTTCCTTTTCTATCACTCAGGATTAACCATTGATTTGGACAATGAGAACGCCAATGATTATCCGCCATTTGCTTTATTCAGGACAACGGCGTATCAAATGTTTCACAGCATAGGATTGCCAGAGGAAGCTTACTCAGAAAAACTGATTGTTCTTTGGTCAATGGTACACGGCATAGCCTCGCTGCTTACCAATCAGGGTATTCGATATTCCGGGGACTGGATTCATGTTTTTATAAACAATTGTATTAAGGAGATAGAATGATGAAAATGATTATCCATGATTTGAATCAACAAGAATTCATGGCGTTGTATGATAACCCAAATACAGACGTAACGGTTATATCAGACAATGGCACAATCCGTAAATGCATTGGTTGCTTTGGATGCTGGATCAGAACACCGGGAGAATGCGTTATAAAGGATGGTTATGACAATATGGGCGAGCTTCTTTCAAAATGTCATGAGCTGGTTATTATCAGTAAATGTGTTTATGGGAGCTACAGCCCCTTTGTGTGCAATATTGTGGATAGGAGCTTGCCATATCTCCTTCCTTATTTTGCAATCAAAAATGGAGAAACCCATCACCGATTCCGGTATGATAACAAATTTACTCTATCGGTTCATTTTTATGGAAATGACATAACCAAAGCAGAAAAGGAAACCGCACAAGCTCTGGTTGCGGCGAATAGCGTGAACTTAAATTCCATAGGAAACAAGACGTATTTCCATAACAGCTTACAAACAATTAAGGGGGTTATATAATGAGAATCGCTATGATAAATGGAAGCCCCAAGTTAGGAAAGAGCAATTCGGGCAGGATGCTCAAAGCACTCGAACCCCTGATAAACTCTGAGTATGAAATATCACACTATAACATGAATAAAAAACCGCTTACCGATGAGCAATACATCGAGCTTTGCCACATGGATACACTGATTATTGCATTTCCTCTATACTTCGATGCAATACCGTCGCATTTATTAAGGATGCTGACTACGCTTGAAGGGTATATGAAGGCAGAACGGAAAAAGGAAATTTACGTTTATGCCCTTGTAAACAATGGATTTTATGAGGGGAAGCAAACTTGCATTGCTCTTGAAATCATCAAAAATTGGTGTATACGATCCGGCCTTCATTTTGGACAAGGAATCGGACAAGGCGCTGGTGAAATGATGGGTTTTATCGAAAAGGTACCACTTGGCCAGGGCCCTTTAAAAAATCTAGGAAGGGCAATGGAGAGTCTGGCAAAAAATATACATTCGCAGGGAAGTGATGAATCCTTGCTGTTCAGCCCCAATTTCCCACGCTTTGCCTGGCGATTTGCAGCGACACACTCTTTTTGGCATGCAAAAGCTAAAAAGAATGGTCTAAAGAAGAAGGATATTATGAAAAGGCTTTAAGAAGGCACAGTTCTCCCTGCGTTATCGATTTGGAACAGCTTTTCTTATTTATAAACCAAATCGGAAAGACAAAGCGAAGACGTCAGCCCGTAGATGGTCTGACGTCTTGTGCGTGTCTATGAATTGCAATACTCAAACTCGTTGTCGAGCGCGTCGAAACTAATCTCCTGTTTTAACACCTGTTCTAATTCATCGTTTGAGATTAACCCTTCCAGTTGCAACTCAAGCCCTGTTGAGGTCGTTTCTATGTATTCAAGAACATCTCTACCATATATTTCTTCCAACTTTTCAACTTGACTATGCTTCAAATACTTTCGGTGTGTTCTTAATATGTTGGCAGAATTGACTTTCAAATCGCCACTTGCTGTATGGGAATACTTCATACTCGTTAAATCTTCAAGCAAGTCCCGAAAAATAAAATCCTGTAAATTTTTCGCCAAAACAACAGCGGTAATATCATCGTGGTAAACCAACGTAACAGGTACATCCTCACCGTTTTGTCTATCAAATTGGAACACATACAAATCTCCGTTTTTTTGTCGACCAAATGGAACAAACTGAAACTCTGGTTTCGTCTGACGATAATCGTTAGGGTCTTTGAATGCTTCGATTTCTTCAACGATACTGTTCCATTTCAGCAACTCAAAGTCAAAGCCGAAAAACAGCATAGGCGGGTTTTGGGCTAATTTGGCATAATACTTTGCGTTCCAATCCTGCCCATATTCTCCGCCCGAATCCAACATACCGTCTAAATACAACTGTCTATATAGTTTCGGGTACGTAAAATTGTACTTATGTTCAATCTGCTCTAATTCGTTCATACTATCCTCCCAAAACCACGATATTTGCTATCAGTATAGCAAACGCGAACTTGTTATTAAATACCACAGAAAAACATTGTGCCGATTGCATGGAAAGGAGCGCGAACGTGGCTATCAGCCATCACAGTATGATAATCATCAGCCGAGGCAACGTTATCCGAAATTAAAGTCTCGTTACCAAACGAAGTAATAATTGACGTTCAAGGAGTCTAAGGATTAAGTGCTATTTCGAGCTCAGAGTCCCTTTGAATTCTAAAGGAAGATCAACGCTCGCTGTGGGTTTTCGTTAGATTTAAATCGTCTTTCAAGTGAGGTGGGGTTGAAAATGATGAAGGCAAATCGAGATCAGCGCATTCCCTATGCAGTTTTCGAGAATGATACTCAATTACCTATACTGGATATTACTCATCCCCTTTTCACCGGAAGTATTGATGAACAGGCGTATCATTTGAACTGTCTCAAGTCAGCCCGGAGTATTGAATCATTAAAGAAGATGCCTCGCTTTATTCAGAACATATTTGTGAAAATGTCGAGTGTTGACAATTCATATCTTAGCGGCATGCGTACCCTGGTGTACAAACTTGGTCCCGAGTTAAGCCGGGGAACGCTTCTATGGTCTGGACATTACCCTCAATATCATTCATTATGACTGGAGCCAACCAGAGGAACTGCTGAAGTTGAGTTTGGAACGAGCCGGATGGATTCAGATCTGTTCATCGGAGGGCGGGCTATTTGAGTACGGTTCGGATTCAGATATCATTGAGAATCTAAACCATTTGTTTACCACCTCCCCAGCAGATGCCCGGGTCACGGGTTCCTTAATTTTCGATCGGGCACATGTAAATCCGGGATACCTTGGATTTACAGAGTTTATTGGCGTGCAAATCCGCTATCTTGGGCTGGAGGGGTTGCAGCAAATTTTAACTAAAACCTCGTGGGTTTTGGAAGAATTCCATGAAATTGAATCGATCTATATTCTATTTTCATTGAGGAAAGCGTGACTCACGATTGGTGCATTCGCCCCACGATACGGTTGGCGGTTGAAGAGTATCCGACTGGCAACTGAGATGCAGAGAAGCGAGAGCAGCTGGACACATCGATTTTCCTAAGATAGAAGCGCTATCCAAGGGAGATTGATGTCATGAATACTGATACCAGTGCAAGTGCCTAAAAGAAGATTTAGAATATAAAACAGAACATACATTCTTGTATTGTGGTATAATTTCCCTAGATGAATTTACAAAGGGGAAAGAAAATGAGACTACAATTAATTTCTGAATTAGATGAATTTGTGTCGTTCGTAGAATCTTTAGATAACGTAAAGGATGAAATATGGTTTTCACCCCTTGGTGAAGGGAAATGGAGAATTCATGATGTTATTACCCATATCATGAAATGGGATGATTATTTTAATAACGTCACATTCCCAAATTTATTAAAAAGTAAATCTCCTGAATTAAGAGAACATCCAGACTATTTAGGATTTAATGAACAATCCATTATTTATGGAGAGGGAAGAAATAAGAAAGAAATCATCGAAGAAACAATTAAGAATCGCCAAATAATGATAAATAATTTAATGAAGCTGGAAGACAATCAATTTTCTGTAGTTTACCCGGGAGATCGGGGATTCACTATTGGAACATACTTAACAGAATTCTTTATATCTCATGAAAGATATCATATGAAACAAATTCAAGATTTTTTGATGACGAAACAGATAATGTAAGATCTTTCAAAGTCGATCCGAAGAAGGCACTAGCTTCTTTATTGGGGAGGAACCTCAAACAATGGCACATCAGCCTTGTTCGAGGTTCTTTATTTGTCTAATCAATTGAAATGTAAATGAAAGAAACACATGAAAATGGGACGATTTTTTCATTAATTCCCTAAAAATTAAATAGAATTGAGCCGATAAATGGAGAGGTTACACTTTTATGGACATCTGTCCATATTTTCTTGGCAGCTAAGAGTAACAGGAGGGCAATATGTATAAAAAGGTTAGGTCAGAAGAAGATTTGTATGAATGGCATCGGATCAAAAAGATTTCTTGGGACGAAAAAGGTTTTGACATGGAGTATGCAAAACCAAATTCAGACCAGTACCTATTCTTCATTGACGGGAAAGCAGGCGGGACTTTTGAGTTTACACCTTATGAATATGTTTCAGATTATATAAGAGGCATATTTGATGATGTATTAACGCCTAATATGAGAGTTGTTGAGACAGATAGTTTTGCTGTATTACCAGAGTTTAGAGGGAGACTAGGGCGTGAAATCATTTGCATGATGGTAGCTTACGCGGGGTGGCATGGATTTACGCACTCAATAGGACTTTCTGATCCTGGAGTGTTTCATTCTTTTAACAACAGCTATCATATTGAGGCAGAGCGCGTAGGGGAAAACTTGTTTTACAAAGGTGCCACGGCAATACCGACTGTATTCCATTTGGGAAAGGCGTATTCAAATCTATCATTGTCTCAATATTCCTGGTACACACAACCTAAAGAATTACAAGGAGACTTACTTCATGCTAAATAAAACAGAATTAGTTAGAAAGAGAAACAACTGGGTTGGTTTAGTATTTGCTCTGATTATTACATTTAACCAAGTTGTAAATTTAATCATAGGGATACCACCTTCATTTGTATTTTCAGTTCTAGGTATCATATATTTACTTATGCTACCCGTTCTATATATAGCGAATCGGCCGCGTTTTAGAGGGAAAATAGAGAGCTATGTTACTTATTATATTCTCGCAGTAATCGGTGGCTTTATGTTCTATATCAATAAATTAGATCCACATATGATCAATATAATGACGATATTCTTTTTTGTTGCTGTCATGGGGATTTATCAAAGCAAACGCATCAATTTTTTGACTATATTTATTACTCTATCTATTGTAAGTTATTACTTTGTGACGCAAGGTGAAATCATTTTTCATTCAACGGCCTATCTAGATTTATATTTCTACTTAGTAACATTTTGTTTTGTTGCTATCACAAATCTCTTGCAAGCAAGATTCAATAATACACTTCAAAAAACTGCAGATGAAAAGACACATGAAGCAATAAAGAGTAGGGAAGAAACGGTAGAGGTACTCAGACTTATCAATGAGTCTATTAACACATTAAAAGAGTACCAAACTGAATTGAACCAAACCACCGGCAACGCAAACACGCGATCAATAGAGTTAGTATCCAGCATTGAAAATATGTTGGCTTCATTTGAGATGCTGAACAAACAGGCCTTAAACTTGCGCACCGAAATGAATGAGACTACCGATAATATCGATAATGCTACACAGTCTGTAGTTGAAATGCATACATATGTCGTTTCTACAAAAGAGGCAACTGCAGAGAGTGGAAAGTGGATTGGCTATTTGGAGAATGACCTTGTTGAATACAATAGCAACATCGAGAGTACCTCACAAATCATGGACAAATTAAATTCTGAAACTGAGGAGATTGAAAGAATACTCTCTGTTATTGGAGAATTGGCCAATCAGACAAATCTTTTGGCCCTTAATGCTGGTATTGAAGCAGCTCGAGCTGGAGAGCAAGGTAAAGGTTTTTCAGTAGTGGCCCAAGAAGTTAAAAAGCTCGCAGAACAGACTAAGGTGTCGTCGGAATCTATTACTGGTGTTCTTCTTCGAATAAGAGAGTATGTTGGGTCTGCAACAGACAAGGTTCGAAGTTCGCAAGGGGCTATATCCAAAAATCGTGATGGTATGCGTGAAGTTAAAACCATCTTCTTAGAAATCGAGCAATATATAAATAACTTCTCTGACCGAACAAAAGTCCTTCAGAACTTTATGGAGAATGTTCGAGGAATGGTGCAGGAGACTGGCACATCGGTTGAAGAAAGTGCTGAAATTACTGAAAAGAATACTGAGAACCTTAAGGAAATATTGTCATTAGTGACTACACAACAAGCGGAGATAGAAGGAATATCAGAAGGGTTTGAAGTGTTGGAAAAACAGGTATCTGCTATAGCGAGAAACTAAAACGATGAATAAGTCCCCTCATGGAGATGTCAGTTTGGACTAGCTTACACAGGAGCTCATGCCATATCTCAATGGGGGATTTTTTGATTCAGGCTCATCTAAGGAATCAGTCTTTCATTCATCCATCCCCTCAATCATTTTCTAAATGATTCCTCTAGTATCCACAAGAGGGTACTGCTAGTAAATTAAGAAGCATGCTAGAATGAAGGTATGTTCAACAAGAGAGTAACAGATTTTATTAGACATAACTCCTGAAGAAAGGAAGCAATAAAATGAAATTAGTCTTATTTGGTGACAGCATTACTGCGAGAACGGAAGGTCATGAACGTCCCCTAATATCAATAAAACTGGAAGATAAATTAAGAGGAAATTGGGAAATCATTAACGCTGGCGTGCCAGGTAACACTACGTCCGATGCTCTCGAAAGAATCGAGAAAGATGTGTTAATTCATAATCCAGATTTCGTGACGGTTTTATTCGGAGCGAACGATGCTGCATCCCACACTAGGGTTCAACTGAATGACTTTGAAAGGAACCTGACTAATATTGTAACGGCGATAACTCCTCAAAAAACGATACTTATAAGTCCAGCACCAGTTGACGAAGGATTACAGCATACGAGAACCAATGCCGTACTTAAGCAGTATGCAGAGGTCGTGAGAGCAATCAGTCTAGCAACTGGCAGTCATCATATAGATTTGTTCACAAGCATGGTCAGTCTTCAAAATTTGTCAGAAATTTTGAGAGGACTTTTGAATGATGGACTTCATTTTGGTGAGCTTGGTTATGACTATTTATCCAATATAATAAGTGACGAGTTACTGATAATTTCTGGGAAATCATCAGCTAGCGGGATACAATAAATTAATAACACATCTTGTTGAGCAGGCTACCGCAGCCTGCTCATTTTACTAGCTTACGGACAGTTTAGTTATAAATTGTTTACTACCTTCTATATCATTTGTGAGATGCTATAATTGTAAAATATAAGTAAATGCGTGGGGTTTTTAATGAGTTATTGAATCCCAACATAGTTAATGTCACAGATTTGGATAGGGGCGTATGTAGGTTAAATGGTGGAAAAATTTTGATTTCCGTGTAATTATGAAAGTGGAGAACATTCTTCTAGCAGCCGGAGGAGCGTATATTATCCAAGATTAAGAGAATGAAGAAAAGGGGAGCATTTATGATAGCACTTAAGGAAATAGATCGTAGTAATTTTTTTGATGTCATTAAGTTGAGTGTCGCTGATGAACAAAGTGACTTTGTAGCGACAAATTTGTTTTCGCTCGCACAGGCTAAGGCATTCCCAGAGTGTGTCTGCTTGGCTATTTATCATGATGAAGTTCTAGTGGGATTTACGATGTATTGTATAGATGAAGAAGATCATGAATATTGGATTTATCGGTTAATGATAGATACTAAGTATCAATCAAAAGGTTATGGGAAGGCTGCTATGCAGCTGCTCATTGAAAGGATTAAAGAAGACATACAGCATCGGGTTATATACATAAGCTTTGAACCAGAGAATACTTGGGCAAAACAGCTATATGGAAAATTAGGATTTGAAGAAGATGGCCGAGTAATAGATGGGGAAATTGTTTATAAACTGGAGTATTAAGAGTGTTCAAAGCCCATACTAAGATGGTGGGGCGTCATGAATAAGAGAGACGTTATCGGAGATCTTCGAAATATATTAATATGGAGGGCTATTCAAGTTGGGTTTGAGACCAGTGATTATTGAAGATTATAATGATGCATGGCCTGTGATGTTTAATGAATTGAAAAATATATTAGGAAATAAATTAGGAGAGTTAGCTTTAACCATAGAGCATGTTGGAAGCACCTCTGTTCCAGGCCTTTCTGCCAAACCAATTCTTGATATAGATATTGTAATAGACTCTATGACATTACTTCCTCAGGTAATTGGAAAGTTGAGTGAATTAGGTTACTTTCATGAGGGTAATTTAGGGGTAGAGAACAGGGAGGCTTTTGCAAGAACTGATGACATAGTTCCCCATAATGAAGAGATGAATCAAAAACCGAAACATCATCTTTATGTCTGCAACAAGGAAAGTGATGCATTACAGAAGCACATAACATTCAGAGATATATTAAGACAACAGCCGGATTTAGTAGCCGCTTACTCATCTTTAAAGAAAGAACTCGCAGAGAGATTTACTAATAATCGTACGGCATATACGGATGGAAAAACCCATTTTGTGAATACTGTTTTGGACAAATACAAGAGTATTTTGTAGGTGACTAAGCCGCGAGCTTCACATAACACTGTATTCGCGTATTGGGACTACTGCATCTTGGTTTCTAGATGTATAATATCAGAAGATCTCAGTCAACAAACGACCCAGCCTAAGATAAGAGCTATCTAAGGCTGGGTCGTTTTGTGAACACTCGAACATTATTAGATATTGCCACGAACCATAAATGAAAGGATGAAGGGGATGAAAAGATATGCCTAGAGAGACCCAACAGGGTTAACAAGGCAATCTGTCTTGCGAGACGAATCCCTTCTTGTCAATTTGAAGTAATTTCAAAAATGATCATAGCCTTTTTACGGAGGCATTATTTCCATCAAAAAGGGTTCGTAGATACCAGAACGATAGGCGAAATCATTTTAGAAGGAAAGGGAAACCAAATCAATGAACATTAAAGGAGTAATTCTCGAAGGATATTCCAATGCTGGTAAGACATCGCTACTCAAAGCGATAAAACAATCTCAAGCACTCGATGAATCCGCGGAGTTGAGTGTCATAATACTTGGGGAACATTACTCTCAGATTCTGAATAATGTTCAAGGCGAATTTGTTCGATTATCAAGAGGCCAGCATCTCGAACTTCTGCGAAATAGAGTTGGTATGCTAAAGAATCTAAATGAATGGGCAGCCTATTTAGGTCCAGGGAAAAGAAAATCAAGAGGTCTATTCTTTATCTTAGAGCGGTTCCATCTAAATCACCGAGTCGCATTCTCGGATTCAGACGATGCAGAAATAACAAGTATAGAGCATGATTTAATCAAATTAGGAGCTAAGTGTTTATTGCTGACTGTTTCCGACGATATAGTCGAGGAAAGAATAAAAAGTAGAAACCCTGAGGTTTGGATTAACAAATCAAGGGAAGAAATCGATCTGGCATGCAAAGAATTGATTGATACGCAAAATAGTCTTAGGATTCAAGCGTCCAAATCAATGGTACCGACAATCGAAATAAATACGGATAATAAAGAATGGGACAAGTATGCAGGATTAATCATGGAAGACAATGACTTCGCCTAACAAAGTAGTCTCGAATACAAAGGAGAGTTAATGAATGACAATCGTTGGTCTTCTTGGGACGATTCATAATGAAGAAATTAGAAACCGGGTGAGTTGCACTTTAAGCCTATATAGGGACATAAGAAAGGATGATCTATTATGACAATCACATTGGGTAACAAGATTGGGGAAGGAGGCTGCTCTGAAGTTTTCGAAATTGGAAACAATCAAATCATTAAACTTGCCAAGGAAAATACGAGTATTGAAGCTGCAAAGAGGGAATATCTCAATAATTCCATCGCTTGGGAATGTGGTCTCTCTGTGCCTCAACCTTTTGATGTAACAGAAGTGGATGGCAGACCAGGGATTATAGTTGAACAAATTATTGGTGAGACAATTATGGAACGTATTATGAAACAGGCTGGCTATAACGCTGAAATTATCCAGGATGATATTCGACGGACAGCTCAACAATTATATAGCGTACACAAAATTTTATGTGATGGGCACGAATTGCCGAATCAAAAAAGGGTTATTAAATCGCACATTTTGAGTGTGAACTACTTAACAGCTCATGAAAAAGAGAGTGTAATCTCATTACTTGATTCTTTGCCAACCAGACAATGTATGTGTCATGGTGATCCGAATCCAGGAAATATAATCATTGAGAACGATGGGAAGGCGGTCATGATAGACTGGAGTAATGCTACAGTTGGCAATCCTGAGGCTGATATAGCGGAATATATTCTTATGATTCGTTATGCGATTTTACCTCCTCATTTTCCAGAGGCGCTAATTCATGAATTTGAATTCATCCGAGAGAAATTAATTACTTTTTTTATGGATGAATACACAAAATTATCAGGGATTACTTATGATGATGTGGCTCCTTGGTTAACACCGATTGCTGCTAGAAAATTATCTGCAGATGCTGTATCCGATTTGGAAAAAGAGAAGCTTCTTGAAGAGATTAGAAGGACTCTAATGGAGAAAAAAGAGTAGTTATATCAATGAAGATGCGACATCAGCTAACACAACGAGATATTCGATCAATTAAGTGAACAGGAGTGCACAAAGTGAAAGAATCATGGGAAAGATCAAGTAAGAGTAGTATGCACATCGAATATGAGACTCTTAATAGTATGATTAGCCAAGTTTTCGATGGCAAACGACTCATAAAAGCTGAACGAACACAAACGGGACTTAGTAATGGTACCTATAAAGTGGAGATTGAAGGAACTACTACACCCTACTTTTTAAGGATCTTTGCTAGAGGTTCAGACGTAGCTTCAAAAGAAAAAGCAATCGCTGAGAGATTGCGCGGCGTCGTGCCAGTTGCCGATTATATATATCTGGATGCGAGCAGAAAGCTAATTGAATATGATTGGGCAATAATAGAGTGGAAAGAGGGAGTGTTGCTGCGTGATCTTCTACAAAGAGGAGATGAACGCCAGATTGCAAAAGTTGCGGAATCTGTCGGCAGTGTACTAGCTCGTATTCACAGTCATGCATTTGGATGTCCAGGTTTTTTTGCAGGGGATCTTACCATCTCCACCCCATTTAACATGGATGAGAACGAATTTATCTCTTTTATTTCCGAAAGCTTGGATAAGGGGGAAACTGGGGAATGGCTGGGAGCGGAAGCAACGGAGAAGGTTCGATTATTCTGTGAGTCGCACCGTTCACTAATATCCGAAATTCATGAACCGCCAGTCCTCGTTCATTCGGACTTCAATGGTCTAAATCTTTTGGTGATTGAAAGGCCAGATGGGTTCGAAGTATCGGCGGTATTGGATTGGGAGTTCGCCTTCTCAGGAAGACGCTATGTTGATATCGGGAACATGCTTCGGTATGAAGACGACAATTCCTTGTTCGAACGTCATTTTATAAAGGCATACCGGGGTTCAGGTGGATTCCTGCATGAGAATTGGGTTCTATTATCTAAGCTGGAGGATTTGATTGCCTTGTGTGATTTACTGAATCGTTCGACTCCAGAAATGCCGAACAGAATCGCGGATGTGAGGCAACTTATCATTAAGACTGTACAATAAAATTCGACTAACGGAAACATGATAATAACTTCCCTAAAGGATTGAAAAGGGGGCTAAACCCATTAATAAGCTAAATACAATCAATTTATTTGTACTTTTTATTGTAATGAATTTGATATCAGGATGCAGTTTACAAAATAACAGTGATCGCAACAATCAAGACGTTAGTAGTATTAAGCTGGAATGTATACAACTTTGTTTAAGGATGAATGAAAAGCCATTTGAAGAAAAACAGTTTAAAGACTTAGATTCAATAGCTCTTTTTATGCAGGCTATTAATGAATCGAACAAAATGAATGGAATTCTGGATTATGGAGCAATATTTCTTATGACCGTGTATTCTGTAGATGGAACTCAACGTACCTATCATTTGAATATAGAGAATATTGAATATCCGCAAAAAGGTCTCCTATTAAAGCTTCCCAATACGGAACAAGGTTATGAAATCCCAGAGAACTTAAGTAAAGATTTGAAAGACCTAATATACAAAAGGTGATGACAAGTGAGAAAAGCAACGGATGAAGAAGTTTCAAATCTGATAGAAACTTTTAGTGTATTGGAAGTTGAAGAAATTGAAAATCCAAATTCTTTATTTACAAACGTGGGGATTCTAGATGTGTACCCTAAATGCTTATCGATTGAAGATGCGGCCATGTTGCTAGGTGCAGAACATAATGCTAGATATGAGCATAGATTTGTGGAGTTCTTTCAACGTTGTGTAGAAATGATTCCTGGATCAGTATATGTATTACAGCGTCCCATTTTTAGTGAACCAAAGCATTCTGAAAAAGCAATCTTCAGAATTGAAGAAAGTAATGATTTATTGAATATCCTTACTTTTATGACGAGAGAACAGTGTTTCTACAATATTTATTTTATTGAAGCCAAGACTGCAATTATAGGGAACTTTGATTTATCTTGGCCAATATATAGCAACTCAGATAATTATAATATATTCAATGAAGTAGCCAGAGATGTAAATTTATATATTAGAACTAGTTGAAGAGATCAGAATATTAATACCTGAACGAGGATGATGGATATGTATATTGTCAAAGCATCGAACCAGCGGCATCAATGGATATCAGGAATATTCAAAGAGGACTCGATACCAAATGATTTAAAAAACAATCAGATCATTATTGAGCTTCCGAATACGAATTATCCATTTTACATTATTGAAAAAGAGAATCAATTTGATTTCATAGAAGTAGAAGAGTTGTTACAGAGGATTAATGGAATTGAGACAACAGAAGAAGAAAATAGAGTTTATTTCAATGTTTATGTAATAGAAACGGATTTTGTACCTAATAAGCCAGGGACAGATTATATGGGGATAATTAAGCACGAACATGTAACTAATGATTTTATTGGATGGTACAAGAGAAAGGGGAATAGTTTCTTAATACAAAGAGGTATCTTGTAAGTTGATAAGTGAATATGTGGAAGATCGAACCCCTCAAATTTGAACATAATTGGAGGTCATAGTTATGACAGCAACAACATTAATTGATAACAAGTTTTTACCGTTAATTTCATATACAGAAGAAGCGGGAAAAAAGTTTGGATCTTCCGCTGCTTCGATAGTGATTATTCAGGACAACAAAGTGTTAGCAGAATGGTATGCGGGACATCATCATTTTAAGAAGGGAGCTCTCGCCGTAGCAACTGATTCTATGTTTAACTTATATTCACTAAGAAAGACATATGTCGGACTTGCTACAGCAATCGCGGTTGTAGAAGGCAAGTTGTCCGTAGACTGTAAGGTTTCTGAAGCTCTCAAGAATAAACCTGAATACGAGTTGGGCAGTACGACAATAAGAGATTTAGCAACCAAGTCAGGCGCTAAATATTTTGGACCAAACCGTATTGAGCGTGAGGAAGTAGCTTGCGACCTCATTAGAGAACTGACGGGATGTAATATTGCGGAACTGCTTACAGAACGTATATTTAAACCGATGGAGTTAACGGATACAGAATGGGCTTCGGTACCAAAAGAGAAATTAGTTTGTGATTTTCAAGCTGCAGACGGCTATGCGTCCGTTCGAATTGAGTCCAATGAGGGTCATGAAAGAAATCTGTATTCAAGTACGAGAGACCTGGCACAGTGGGGAAATTTACATCTCAATAGAGGTTTCATCAATCATAGTCAGTTAATACCTGCTGACGTATTCACATTCATTGAACGATTGCGGATGGATACGGAGGATAAGAAGCGTATTTTTGGATGGTACTATCAGGATAAGTGGTATTATGCATCAGGTGCAGCAGGTTGCCACTGTGTAGTTGTGCCAGAGTATCAAGCGGTAGCGGTTCGAATGTTCAATAAATATACGGTGGACTACACGGAAGATCAGAATTCATTTAATGAAATATTCTATACTTGTCTTCAAGGGTCTAAACGAAAGTGAAACAATAAATGGTCGAGGGTGTGAATCATATGCAGAAAATACGGAGAACAAAAGTAGTAGAAGGTGTAACAGTTCCTGGGATCATAAATAATGGTGGTTCTTATTTTTATATTAATGTTGATTTGTATGAGGATGGGATGTCAAATTGCTGGGAACTTGTAGATTTGAATGGGCTTCAAGAAAAGCTTCGTTCTGATTGGTTAACTCCAACAATCCCAGAACAGGAAGAACTCTCTATACATGGTCTAGGAATGTATATCGTTCAAGAAGCCGAATGGAAATTTGATAAGCCCGCATACTACAAGCACATAGAAAGCAAAATTAGAACGATTAATCCTAACTTCGAAAATATCTATGAAATCACTTCTTGGCAAAAAGAATTGGCGGAGAAACGACGAATTACGTATTCGCCTACAGCTATTAATTTTTATGTTGTTCGTGAAATGTTCTATGAAACAATAACTGGCGATGAGTTCTCTATCTTCATGAAGTACGAAGATAATAATCATTTGGTAAATCTAGTTATTTACGAAAATGGGGTAGTGGTTTGCTATTTCCAGGAGAATGAACTGACTTATCGTTTAGAGGAGATTGCTGAACTTTTTAGAAATGGCACCTTCTTCACTGACTTTAATGAACCAACAAAAGTTATATTATCTGATTTAGGTGAAGTAACCTTCTCACAAGCCATCTATCCAACAAATATCGAGGATAAATATAACGAGCTGATCGATATGTATAAAAAAGCTAAAGGCGAGAAGACATCTTTAGAAGAGTGTAGAGAAGCATATTACCAATATCTAGAGGATCCGATTGAGTTTTACCGCCAAAATCTAAAAGTAAAATATGAGCTTGTACCAGAGCATGAGAGAATGTACTTAGGTGATATGGATAGTAAAGATTGGGATTATCGGAGAATCATCTACAGACCCGATGAGAAGCGTGAAGTGTAATTGAGCATGTACAAGCTATTGAAACACTGCAAGTGATATACCGAGAGTATGAAAGAGTACATATGTAGGGAATACATGCATGAGAATGAGGAGCTAGTTTTCCTTCCTTCAGGATGGTTGTTGAGCAATGCGGTAGGAAAATACAATCATGTAAATAAGGCGCTGAGTGAGATGGATAAAGAAATGGCATATGGAGGAATTGTATTTAATACAGAAGGTAAAGTGCTCATGCGGAGCCCGAAGAATCATTGGGGTGGATATGTATGGACATTTGCAAAGGGAGGCCCGGATGTAGAAGATATGACTCCCGAAGAAACAGCAAGAAGAGAGGTGCAAGAAGAAACGGGGTATGCATGTAATATTATAGCTTCAGTTCCTGGGGAATATGAATCGGATACGTGTAGGACAAAATATTTCATGATGGAACCAACAGGCGTGGTGACGGAGCATGATACTGAGACTCAAGAGGTACGCTGGGTTGATGTAGAAGAAGCATTTGAGATGATTCATCTGACAAAATCCATTAAAGGAAGAAACAGAGATAAGAGTGCTTTAGAAAGTGCAATAAGAGTAAGAGATGCTTTGAAAAGATAAAGGGATTTTTGTATCGTGATTCCCTGTGGTGAAGTGGTAGTAGGGCTACGTGTTTGGGTCTATCCTCCTTTGGATTTAGGATGTATAATCATGGAAGCAGCGCAGAGAAACAGCGCCTCAGCCTAAGATAAAAGCTATCTAGGGTTGGGGCGTTTCGCAAATTCAAACGTTTTATGAATGTATTGCTCCATAAATATACTTCGAAGGAGTGTCTCCGATGAAAATTGGATTTCTAGTCATTGATATGCAAGCCATTCACCTGCAAGACGTTGAAGAGAAAGTTGTAAACAGAGCATGCGAGTATATCAATTATGTAGCGGGTATGATTCGTTCTCATGAGCATGTTGTCGTTCATATTCAAGACATCGAAGGGATTACGGATACAAATCGTGATGACTATCGTACGATTTCGGAAATTGAAATTCAAGATCAGGATATCATTTTGACAAAAGAGAATCCCAATGCTTTTTGGGACACAGAACTTGAGCAGATTCTTAAGAATCATGAAATTGAATTCATCGTCCTGGCAGGGTATGCGGCAGAACATTGCGTATTGTTTACCTATAATGGCGCTCGTGAAAGAGGCTTTAATGCGGTGATATTACAAAATGGAATTGTAAGCAGACATCAGGATGTAATCACATCAACGTATAGAGATCGGGATATCATTTCGTACCCCGTAATTCAATATATGATCAATAAATGAAATAAGGGTATTTAATGAATCCCCCGACTTTGGACAGATTGATGGATACAACTACTCTAGGAAAAAACGGCTATTAAGAAACCTAAGAAAGACGGTAATGTTATGGCATTCTGTATTGAATTCAAATTACTTGAAATGAATGATAACAAAGCCATCTATGTGTATGGGGATTGTTCAGAGAATTTTGAGGGGATATTTGAATTAGAGTTAGAAAAGTTATTCACTGGTGAGATTCCTAGTGATACGAGCATGACACAAATAGTGAAAGTAATTCGACCCTGTCTAAGTGACGGAGCTTATCAGCATAAAGCAAACAGGGCATTTAGTAAGATCTATAAGCATTATAAAGAGACAGGAACCTATTTAATAGAAGGCGGCTATTACGCATAGCATAGAAGTAGGAAATTACTAATTTCACAAATTAGTACATCATAAGCCTAAGGAGATCATCATTATGATTCAGAACTTATATGAGACACATTTACAAGTGAAGAACCTGGATAAATCGATTGAATTCTATAAGAATCTAGGTCTTGAACTATCTTTACTCGATGGAGAAAGAAGAGTTGCCTTTTTTTATATCGGGAAGGATCGACAATTGCTTGGGCTTTGGGAAGTTCCGGAGAGTAATGAGGTGCAAAGAAGACATTTTGCATTCGGAACAGATGTGGAGCTATTAACAACAGCAATTGACTGGTTAAAGGAAAAAGGGATAGAGCCGATTCAAGCTTTTGGCAAAGAGCCAACGGAACCGATCGTACATACATGGATGCCAGCGGCAGCCATTTATTTCAATGATCCTGATCATAATGAACTTGAACTGATTGCATGGCTGCCAGATCAGCCTCAAGATATCGGATATGTACCTTATTTAAGTGAGTGGAATAAAATTGCGAAAACAAGCAAAATTACATTGTTACAATCATAATTGAAGGTAAAAAGGTTCATTCTGGATGAACTTAGGTCAATACAAATAACGCCCCAGTCCGAGATAACAGCTATCAAAGGCTGGGTCGTGTTGTATTTACAGCACCGATATAGTCAATTAAGAAGTGAGGATGCTAATGGAAATAATGTACCGCCGTCACAATTGATTGAAAAGCAGTTTGAACCCTCCATGTTGCAAGAATTTATTGAATTATTTGATCGGGGATACCTCCAATTACAGCTGGAAAATGCTCAGATAACGGATTGGCATAGCTCTAATCGGGTAGAGTTCCTTAACTTGCTTCAAAACAAGACACGCAGCGATGAACTTCGTTCATTTTGGCTAGAGAATCAATTGATCGGTTCTTATCTCATCCATAACAATTACATTCAAGACTTGGTAGTGAATCCAGATTACCAGAATTGTGGGTATGGCGGTGTGATATTGGCACACTGTGTTGCACATATGAGAGCGAACAAGGGGATAGATAGTGTTTGTCTGCGTGTGGCGAAATCCAACTGGAGAGCTAAACGATTCTATGAACGAAATCACTTTGAAGAACTGGCCAGTTTTGCAGAGCATACTTACATTCCAGGTTAAGCAGAAACAATTTGCAAGCGATAAATTCTAGCTGAGGGAGCGTGTATGATGGCGACTTGGGTTACGCATTTTAGAATTGCTGAAGCATTGATCAGTAGAAATCTACCGGTATCAAAAATTGATTTTCTAGTAGGGAATATCGGCCCAGACTGTGGGCTCATTGGTGAGGATGGAAAACCTACGCCCCCGAAGGAAATTACTCATTTTAAAATTAATCGTGTCATAACCGCCGAGTCATTTTATGAGCAGTATCTTGCAGATCCTATTGATATCTCATCCCCCAAGGACTCCTATTATTTAGGCTATTATTTTCACTTGGTGACGGATGAAGAGTGGATCAAACTCACCAATCATAAGAAGAAGGAAGAGGTATTTCAATCCATAATAAATACACCAGAATATACTTCATTAGTTAAGAAAGATTGGTACGGGCATGACTTCGTATATCTTAAAGAGAATAAAGAGAGTATTTTTTGGACTGACTTTCAGCATATAGATGAATATCCAGAGTATTTGAGCTTTTTTCCTGCAGGTCAAACGAGTCAGCAGATCAAAAATATAACGGAGTTTTATCATGAGAACTCAATTGCTGAAGATCATGAGTTTATCTATCTGACACGAGAAGATATTGATGGGTTTGTGAATCATACCGTTCATTTGTTATGCGAAATCGTGAGTCAGAGGATGAATATGGGAGGCTGTATGTATGAATAAGACATGGTCGAAGGATATGCCTGCTGTTCAATTTCGAGTGGCAAGGCCCACCCATCAATTACAGAAGATTGTTGAATTCTACTCGGAAGGTCTTGGTCTCGAAGTTGTAGGTTCATTTGTAAATCATAATGGCTACGATGGCGTAATGATCGGTCTTCCGGATGTTCACTATCATTTGGAATTTACGCAGGAAGTACATGCAGTGCCTGTACCGCCCCCCTCTTCAGATAATTTGCTGGTGTTCTATATACCAGACGTACAGGAACGGGATGATATCGTTTCTAGATTAGTCACCATGGGCTACCCAATTGTGGAACCAGAAAATCCTTACTGGCAGCAAAATGGGATAACCATTTGTGACCCAGATGGATGGAGAATTGTGTTGCAAAATACGACAGGGCTTTCATAAGGCGGATGGAGATGAGTGATGTAGTGGTGATCAGATTAATTCCGACTACACGTGAGAATTGGAAAGATGTATTAAACTTGCAAGTTCAAGCACATCAAAACCATTTGTCCCATCAGTAGCAGTGTCTTTAGCCAAGGTACATATCCGTCCAGATGGCGATGAATATCAATATCTACCATTTTGTGTGTATAATGCAGAGGGTCGATTAGTGGGCTTTGTCATGATTACGGTAGATGATACAACAACCCAATCCTATTGGCTAAATGGATTGATCATTGATAAAAATGAACAAGGTAAGGGATATGGAAAGGAAACGATCAATTCTGCAATTCGTTACATAAAAGAAAATTACTCGCAAAGCGTGTGTGTGAATCTAACAGTATGTGTAGATAATGTAGCAGCTAGAAAGCTATATGAAAAGCTCGGGTTTTGTGAGACTAGGGTTGTATATGAGGATGAGATTGTTTATCGATTCACTTTTTAATTACATCGATAGATAAATGAAGAAAACGTTGAACGAATCTAAGATGCGCTTAGAAATTGTGACGAAGTGAACAGTTAAATAGACTAGTGACATTTCGAGAGAAATGGGGCAGGAGAATGAATATACGAGTTCTTCAAGAGAGTGATGCACAGGCTTATCAGGAGCTTAGATTGACAGGGCTGCAGACAAATCCTGAAGCATTTGGTTCTACTTATGAGTGGGAAGCGAATTTCACACTGGAAACGGTAATGGAGCGAGTCAAATCAAGTAAGGACAAATTTGTGATGGGTGCGTTTGATAACGAAGGATTGTTACTAGGAATAGCTGCTTTTGTACGAGAGAATGGGATGAAAACTGCCCACAAAGGAAATGTGTTCGGGATGTATGTGAGAGAAGAAATGCGTGGGAAAGGGGTATCGAAAAACTTGCTGCTTGCTTTAATTGCGAGGGCGAGCGAAATTCATGGCGTAGAGCAGATCAATTTAACAGTGGTATCAAGCAATGAACCAGCTAAGAGGCTGTATTCCACGGTCGGATTCCAGACCTATGGCATTGAGCGCCGTGCCTTAAAATATAATGGGCAATATTTCGATGAAGACTGGATGGTCTTGCAGCTACCTTAAGAGTAACTAGCAAGCGCTGTGAATGGCAAGCGAAATAATATTGTTCCTCATGTCGATCGGATGGTGACCATAACTTAGATGGAAGGTGTGAAGAGCATTGTTATTGGCGATTGGCATATCTCTGTTATTGACGTTCTCTTTCATAATCGTTCAGAGCATTTTGAAAGTAGTAACTCAAGTTGATGTCGAGAAATCAACAATCATTTTTTGGGGAATGACCGTAATTGTAGTATCTGTACTATCTCTATGGTATGGGGAGCAGTATATTTACAAAATACCAGAACGCGTCATGCCAGTTATGACATTATTCTTCATTGTTGCAATCGTAAATGTATTCTTGGCTCAAAGATCAGGATATCGTCCGATCGGGATTTACGATACCATTCACTTTTGTTTAACTTACCCTCTGCTTGAAGAGATGGTATTTCGAGGATTAGTGCTTCCGCTATTAAGCAGCAGCTTGCCCACAAGCTCATCTTTAACCATAATGGGGTTATCTGTTACCCCTGCTGTTCTGATAACAGCTTTTCTTTTTGCCATCTGCCACCTTCAATATTATAGGTTGTCACGCATGAGTATCCGATTTATGCTATTTGCATTCTTTGGCGGTATTTTCTTCGGCATAATCGCTGATCATACCCATTCCATATGGTTGCCTCTTATGCTGCATATCGAGTTTAATGTACTAAGTGTCTATTTTAGCAGAAGAAGAATGTCGGTAGGCAGTTGAAAAGGAGAATGATAGATGATATACCCAGAACTTGAAACGGAAAGATTGAGTATGCGGGAATTAACGATGGAAGATGCGGATGCCGTATATAGACATTTTTCCATCCCAGAAGTTACGAGATTTATGGAGATAATATTCAATCGCAGAGGCTGCTTAAGAAAATGGGATTTGATCAAACGAGTCAATTGAAGGACAATCTCATGTACTTTACATTAAGAGCAGCTATAGATTGATCCAAGGCGTAAGCTGTTGAAGTTCACATACGATTTGAGTAATATGCAGTGAAAATAGGAGTGATCCCTGATGAATCAGTTGGATAAACGATACCCCATTGGTAGCTTTGAGCACACCGGAGAGATTTCGTCTTCGCAACGCGATCTTTGGATCAACGAGATTGAAGAGTTCCCTGTCAGACTGAAGGATGCCGTAAGAGACTTATCTGAAGAGCAGTTAGACCTGGAATATCGCGAAGGTGGATGGACAATACGCCAAGTTGTACACCATCTTGCAGATAGTCATATGAATAGTTTTATCAGATTCAAGCTTGCTCTTACGGAAGATACACCTGAGATTAAGCCCTATTATGAAGAACGATGGGCTGAACTGCCGGACTCGGTACATACAAATATCCAATTATCGATTCAGTTGCTCGAAGCATTGCATCAGAGATGGGTTGTGTTACTGCGATCGTTATCTGAGGCTGATTTTCAAAAACAGTTTTACCACCCGGGTTCCAAAGAAGTAATTCGATTAGATTATAATGTGGGATTGTACGCTTGGCATGGCAATCATCATATCGCCCATATTACCGGATTGAGAAAAATACATAATATATAAGTGTACATGATGCAAGAAGATGAAACGTATCCAAGTAACCGTACTATCGGGTTATCGGGGTACGTTTTCTATTTGATAGAGGAAAATGAGAGTGAGGATCGAACATGTTCTATAGGAATATAATGGGTATCGATGGCCAGTGAGTGTTGCCACTTCATGGAGGACGAATATGGAACTGTTGGTTGTTGGTGATGTGCATGGTTCACATCCAGACAGCGTGTTGTGGAATCGAGGGAAACTCAAGAATATTGGTAAATTGCAAATTATCGGACACACGCCTTGCAAGTTAGGGAAAGCGGAATTTGATCGTATAAGCAGTACGTTGATTACAGGGGCATATCGACCTGTTGGGCTTACAGCAGTCAAAGAGGATCAAGATGGCGAAATCGAAGAAATCATATTCGAACCAACGCTCTTGATTGATGTGATGAGCGAGAAAGGCTGAAGGTGTAATCATGAATAGAACTGTAATGTTTCCCGATCCATCGCTGCATCCTGAGTGGATACAACCGCATAGCCCTGAGTGGTATGCAGAGCTGAATGATATCGTAGGAGAATACCAGTATCCGTGGAAATCTACCTTTGAAGAGCCAACAGCGGAAATGATTTATGAAAAGGAGATAATGTCGCATCTCACTAGTGATTCACGGATATTAGATGTTGGATGTGGGCACGGTGAATTTACTAGACGTTGGAATCATAGAGTGAAGGAAGCTGTTGGGATCGATAATCGAGAGAATTTTATCCGACAAGCGCGGCAGCTTAATGAAAGTGAATCGGTACATTTCATGCTCGTAAATGTGGAGGATGCATTGCTGCCCTTTGGAGACAACACGTTCGACCTCGTTTATACGAAGAAAGGGCCTTGGTTATACGAGGAGGCATCTCGAATTCTAAAGCCGAATGGGATGATGATGGGTTTATATCATGGAGGGACAGATGGTGGGCTTAGAAGCCTGTTCCCTGGATTGTTTACCCCGCTATCTTATGATCCTTACGATTTGGATGATTTGGTCACGAGATATCAGTTTCAGCGAACAGCCGGATTGACCGATTTTCAGGTTCAACTGGTTGAGGAAGTAGAGTATTTGACAAGGCCAGAAGATGTGCTCATGAAGAAGTGCTTTGGACAGAGGAAGGAAGTTCGTGAATATGTCTGGTCAGCTTGTCTTCGGGGCGTTGAACAGGTATTTGCAGAGCATGCAACTGACAAAGGATTAAGAGTAATCAATTTTCATTATGTAGTTAAGGCAAGAAAATCGTGACAGGTAACTCCGTTTACATGAATGGCAGAATCATGACCAGCTGCTAGTTGGACAGACTGATGTGGAGTATCAAGAGTGAAACAAGATGAAGAATATATCATGTGCATGGAAAATGCATGGCAAACTCTTATTTTTAATCGATTCGTGAGAATCGATTTTTTTTGTTCTATTTTGTCCCACGCAATAAAAATCGATTTACATAAAATAAAAGGAGCGATAGCGATATTGTTCAATCGCTAGGTAGTAGATTCCTATTACATGGTACGTTTTCACAATCTATCAGGAACTACTTTCCTGAGGGAGGGAAGCTGGATGTCAAATCCCAATATACCGAACATTACACCCCAAATAAGTATTACTAGAGACGATGCAATCAATTTATTGCTTATTTCAATGGCTATGGAAGAACTCTCGCTTAGTCATCTAGTGAACGCGGAGGCAGAGAAAATTCAATATGTCCTTGGGACGCTTCCTGGGTTAGAAGCTCCTGCAACGATTAGCGATGTATTGCAAACCAATGCCAGCGTTCGCAGCGTGTTGGCGGCGACGATTCAAAAGGAATTGATTATTGAGGACAAACTGGAGCAGGTACTGAATGCGGCAGCTGCTCCGCAAATGGGGGCGACGGGGGCTACTGGCCCAACAGGGCCTACCGGCTTATCGCCTACCGGAGCTACCGGAAGCACGGGGGCAACAGGCGAGACTGGTTCAGCGGGGGCATTGGGCCCGACAGGGCCAACTGGGCTGACCGGAGCGACAGGGGCAACTGGATTAACAGGTGGAACTGGAGCCACCGGGGCTGCGGGTACGGCTGGATCAACAGGCGAGACTGGCCCTACAGGGGCCATCGGAGCGACTGGTGCAGCTGGAGCAACGGGAACGACCGGGCCAACAGGTGTTACTGGAGCAACGGGCGATACGGGTGCAACAGGAGCAACAGGAGTCGCCGGTGCAACCGGAGAAACGGGAATTACCGGGCCGTGTCCGGTTTGTCCACCAGGGCCGACCGGAGCGACGGGTCCTAATGGGGTTGGCGCTACAGGAGCAACGGGAGCGGCAGGTGTGACTGGAGCAGTCGGTGCGACTGGAAGCACCGGAGCCACCGGAGTAGCTGGAGCCACCGGAGGCTTGATTACGGTGAACAACGCCGACTTTGTCACTGTCGGAACACAAACGGTAGCGGACGGCGCTCCGCTTATATTAGAAACGAATTTAACTGTAAATGGTACATTAATCACACATGTACCTTTGACACCCACAATCGTACTTGCTCCAAATCATACGTACTTCGTTGATTACGAGACGCAGGCTACGACTGCTGGAACGACAGCATCCGCGACTCTGCAATTCAATGGAATTAATGTCATCGTCACGACTGCAAGTTACGATACCGTTGCAGGTGTAATCGTAGAGTTGTCCTCACACACGATCATTCAAACCGGGGGGACTCCAGGTACGTTAGAGCTTATCAATACGTCAGGTGTGGCAACGGATTTTACGAATGTGTCGATATCGGTAATTGCTATATTGTGATTTATAGATGAGGCTCAGTATTTTCCCATATGGCGAGCACATCAGCTATGATGGTAGGTCTCTTATTATGGCACTTCATAAGGGGTGAGTGAAATGTCGCAAGCAAACATACCCAATATTACACCTACTATTTCGATTTCCAGGGATCAAATAATTCCTCTATTGCTCTCTTCGATCGCATTGGAGGAATTAGGGCTAAGTCATATTCTTAACGCTGAAGGCGAGAAAATTCAATTTGCATTGGGAACAATTCCAGGCTTGACCACAGTGCCTACAATTCCAGAACTGCTAGCGCTGAACAGCAGTACACTAGATACATTAAAAGTGGTCGTGCAGCAGGAAATTGTGTCACAGATGAAACTCGATAGAATTGTAGAGGGGCTTGTTCCCTTGCTAAGCTCTGGTGCTACGGGATCCATAGGATCCACAGGGGTTAATGGACCGACTGGTGCAACTGGGGTTACAGGTCCATCTGGAGCAACTGGGCTTACTGGCATCACAGGGCCTGTCGGTGCGACTGGAGCAACTGGAGCAACCGGTTCTTCTGGTGTAACCGGAGCAATCGGCACGATAGGTGCTACTGGGCCAACAGGTCCAACGGGAGCGACCGGAGCAACGGGCTCGATCGGAGCAACCGGCACTACAGGCGTGATAGGTGCAACTGGCTCTACTGGTCTAGCCGGATCAATCGGGCTCACTGGTAATACAGGAGCTGCAGGTCCGGTCGGTCCTACTGGCCCTACCGGTATAACAGGCAACGCCGGCCCTGTGGGCCCTACAGGTGTCTGCCCTACTGGCTGCCCAACGGGAGCGACAGGGGCAACAGGAATACCGGGTTCAACCGGAGCAACGGGAGCAACGGGTGTGATCGGAGATGTGGGTTCCACTGGAGCCACCGGAGCGACAGGGGCAACAGGGGTAACTGGGGCGATGGCGCTAGCTACGGCGAATTTCGCGAGTATCATTACACCTGGACCTGCTGGAACGTTAGGATTTTTGGAGTTCGCTACGGCAAGATTGCTGAGCGGCAGCTTAATCTCGTTCACTCCGGGTTCGAGCACGATATTGCTTCAACCCGATCATACGTACTATATCGTGGCACAAGTTGATATTGATGCGAGCAACCCTTCAGGAGGACTCGATGTGATTCTGACTTTTAATGGGGAAAGCATCCTAACGATATTTATGAGTACCGTTGCGGGGGATTTCGCAACGTTAAAGGGGAGCGTTATCGTGAATGCACCATCCGGAGCACCGTCCAGCATCATGCTGTTCTCACGCTCCAACAGCAATCGAAACGTAAATATAAGCATTATTGCGCTAAATTAGCAATCTGATGATGTCAGCAAGGGAGTGAGAAATCGTGTCGCAAGCCAATATCCCTAATATTACGCCGAATATTTCTGTGTCGACGAACGAAGCGGTGAATTTGCTGTTAGCCTCAATAGCGTTAGAGGAGTTAGGACTAAGCCACATTGTTAATGCGGAGGCAGAAAAGCTCCAATTCACGCTAGGAACGCTGCCGGGATTAACTACGCCTGCTACAGTGAGTGATGTACTGGCAGTAAACGACAGTATCGTGAATACGTTGCGAGAAGCGATTAAGCTCGAATTCGTGCTTAATAACAAGCTGGAAGAGGTGCTGCAGATACCAGTCGGTACAAGAGGGCCAACCGGAGCAACCGGAGCAGCGGGCTCGACGGGTTCAACTGGCGCAACCGGAGCTACTGGCCCTACTGGGTCAATTGGGGTGCCCGGAGCGACCGGAGCAACGGGCGATACAGGTGCAGCTGGCATTGCTGGATCGACGGGCTCAACCGGAGCTACTGGCAGTACGGGGGCGGGAGGCGCTGCAGGAGCAGCTGGTTCTACTGGGGTAACCGGAGCAACTGGACTTCCTGGCAGCACAGGCTCAACGGGGCCAACCGGAGCAACCGGAGCAACTGGCGCACAAGGTGCCGTAGGTATCACAGGTAGTACAGGCCCAACTGGCGGTACAGGCCCGATTGGAGCGACAGGCTCAACTGGGCCAACTGGAGTATGCCCTTGTGTTACTGGGCCAACCGGAGCGACTGGGGCAAGTGTGACTGGAGCAACAGGAGCTACAGGGGCGACCGGAGCAACCGGAAGTACCGGGGCAACAGGGGCAACTGGAGCAGCCGGAGCGACCGGAGCAACCGGAGTGCAGATTACGGCGAACAACGCATTCATCCGTTCCCCTGGTTCTATTCTGGTTGCGTCTGGCAGCGCAATTCCATTCGAGGAGAATTTCACGTTGAACGGCACCTCCATTACGCATACTCCTGCCTCGACGGATATCGTGTTGGCACCGAATCAAACCTATTATATCGCCTACCGGACGAAGGCAGAGCTGCTCACAGCGGGTAACATTACCGCACATGTTGCTCTGCAATTGGACGGAACGACGATTCCGGGAACAGATTCACAGATGCAGTCCTTGCCAGGAGCTTCTCAAGCCATTACGTCATTGTTATCGAATACGATCATTAATACAGGAGCTAGTTCAAGTATTCTGACTTTAGTTAATCTTGAACCCAATGATAGAACCTTCGACCAGACGTCGATTACGATCATTAAGCTACAATAGCAGCTGGGGGCGAATAGAGATGGGAAGCAGTGCGAATATCGGTTGTTCGGCCGGCTGTGGATCGATTCCGGTCAATGGCGCCCCTGCGATGTTATCAGTCATTGTCCAGAACGGTACCTCCATACGGCTGCAAGGAATGACAAACATTCTTCTTGATGCGAGTAAAGCTTATTTAGTCGAATATAATGCTGATTTTACCACGGCATCGAGCAACCACATCATCGCTACAGAGCTTAAATTGAACGGAAAGCTAATACCAGGGTCGCAAAGCTTCTCATTTCCTACCACAATTCCATTCGGACAAAATACGCCTACTGCGAATGCGACCGGAGGAGCTATTTTCAACACTCCTTCCAGTCCGAACCCGAGTATTTTGCAGCTGATTGGCTTTTCACCAGTTGAAGCTTCTGGATCGAATTTTAGCGGCGTTAACATACGTGTGACGGAAATCGACAATTTTGCATCTGCTGGGGTGACAAGGAATAACGCTGCAATTTTTAGCTATGGCTATGAAAATGTAGGGCCGGTTTCACCGGTTCCCTTCTTAGCGGCGAAGGTGACGAATGGCAGCGGCATAACGTTCTCTACGAACAATCGGACAGTGATTGATTTGGCTCCGAATGCAACCTACTTTGCATCCTATAGCTTCATCGAGAGTCCATTAATGGCTAACTTGTCTGTCCTTGTTCAGTTGACATTGAACGGGATTCCATTGGATCAGAGCTTATCGGTCGCCCCATCATTAGCGGACGGAGTATCCCGATCAGGTGGAGCGGGCAGCGCCGTATTCAATACAGGGCCAGGAACTAATAAACTGCAGCTTATGAATATGAATGTACAGGAGATTAAGTTTGTCTCTGCAAATGTAAACATTATCCAAATTGGTTAAACAAATTTCAAGTTCTACATCAGTAGTTTTTATTACTCTTGTGGGATGATTTCTGAAATGGAACAAGGTCGAGTTTAGGAGAGCGGTATCCTCCGAACTTGGCCTTGTTCTTTTTGTTGCCATATGCGTATACCTCTTATTTTTGACGTGAGATCAAGGTCATGGAAGCGAGTGGTCTCCCGCAACAAGTATTGTCATGTTGGATGGAATCGTGTTGGCGAATATTGGCAAGGCAAATATAATAGAGACAAGGATATTCATTGATGAGAGGAGGGGAGGAATGCGCACGATAAAAATCATCTTTGTTGCGGCTATGTTCCTCGTAATTACCTCTTGCACCTTTCTGAAATATGATCAGCTCTTTATTGTTCAGCAAGGCGATACAGCAGACGTTCCATTTCAGGAAAAGAAGAATGGCAGAGTTACCGTTGTTTACAATGGAGCTACTGTAGATTTTGTTGTGTCGGCCAGAGGACTTCAGGCAGGGAAGGGATATAACATATCGGTAGCAGATGCCAATGAGAAAGGGGTAATGTTTGGCCCGAAAGAAAATGTAGTGATACGGCTAGGAACCATCGAAGATGAAACGATATTTAAGTCGAATGGAAAAGGGAATCTGTTTGTTTCCATGATCAATCCCGTTCGAATTGCTGAGGCCCGAGAAATGGTGCTGCAGATTAAGGCTGCAGATGGAACAGAAATCATAAAGTCCCGCCCATTTCGGTTGGAAAATTGAGAGACTATAGTTGAGGCGGAGGATTGAAAATTGTTTGTTATGCGTAAATTTAGACGTACGGGAGTAGGTCAGATTGCAGCGGAGCATATATTTCAGCAATATGGCGGCGAGTGGGAACTGCATCAATTAGAGAATAACGTTCCCGCACAGAGGTTCTGGGACAAAGTTATCGACGAGATATCTAATGGCACAATAACGGTAAAAATGGAGAACGGAAAAAGATATCAACGCTTTGCCTGCAAGTAGTTGTACAGGTTGTGCTGGTTCGTGTTGGCTATATGACGTAGCAGAGAATACGCTTGGAATGCGGGGAACATGTGGACAAAAATCTTAGTGAGGTGGGATGTTGATGGCAGCGAACATAGTGCAGCTCATTGATTATCATGTATGGGCGAATGCTAGAATCATGAATCATCTTGCCGGATTACCTAGTGAAGCTTTTATCAAACCAGTGGATCTTGGATTCGCAACGATTGCAGCTGTAATCCATCATATGATGTCTGCTGATGCCCTCTGGTTTGCCCGGATTAGGGGAGATCGCACATCTCCTGAGGAGGGTAACCAATTTGCTTCGCTTCAGGAAGCAATTGATTACATGAATAACATATACACTCAAATGCGTGCATATGTAGGTTCGATTCCTGATCCAGAGAAGATCATGACCTACCGAACACGGAGGGGAGTAGAGGTTCACAACACGATTTCCGACATCGTGTACCAAATCGTGAATCACGGTTCTTACCATAGAGGCAACATTTCTATCATGCTAAGACTGTTGGGACACGAAGGGGTATTGACTGATTACATTGCTTACATCCATTCGAGGGAACAGAAGTAGAAACGTATGTTGACTATAGATTCGAACATTGAGGTGAGAGAAATGATCGTAACAGAGTCAGTCCGCATTCCAAAGCATATCGCCATTATGATGGACGGGAATGGAAGGTGGGCCACGAAGCGGGGATTGCCCCGGACGGCTGGGCATTATGCGGGAATGAAAGCCATGAGAAAAGCAATTCGAAATTGCAGCGCTATAGGGATTAAGTGTGTGACGCTATATGCCTTTTCAACGGAAAATTGGACGCGTCCTGAGGAAGAAGTCAATTATTTGATTCACTTACCCAAACTATTTTTTCAAGACGAAATGATTCGGGAGCTAGTATCGAATGACATATGTATTCGATTTATTGGTGATTTATCTCGTTTTCCAGCTTCCATACAAGACATTATGCAGCATGCAGTTGAACTGACTGCAAATCATACAGGGATGATTGTGAACTTCGCTATGAATTATGGAGGTAAGGCGGACATTGTTCAAGCAATTCAGCGATGTATTCGAGATGGGATTGCCTATGAGGATATTACAGAAGAGAATTTTCAAGTATTATTATACACGAAGGATTGGTCTGAACCTGAGCTTGTCATCAGAACGAGTGGAGAGCGAAGATTAAGTAATTTTCTGTTGTGGCAGTCGGCTAAATCAGAGCTTATGTTCATTGATAGTCTATGGCCGGATTTTAACGAAGCACATTTGAAACAGGCGATAGTGGAGTACCAAGAGCGGCTGCAGAGAGCGTAATTAATATGAGGAATGTCAGGACATCCTGCTTATACAAGGAGGTACTCGTATGTCTTATGAACCCAACAGATTTACCAAATATCCGATGGTGCAAATTCCAGGCGGAGAGGAAGATTTGCGAGATGATCGCAAAAAGCTTCAATGGAAAGTAACCATTCCACCCTTTCTTCTTGGAGCTTATCCGGTTACGAACGGGTTATATGAGGCGGTTGTAGGAGAATCGGATACCGCTGCTAATTCTTCACATTCTCATCACATGCCCGTAGTGAATATTTCGTGGAAGGACGCTGTTGTCTTTTGTAATCTACTATCACAAA
This sequence comes from Paenibacillus sp. NAIST15-1, assembly GCF_001894745.1. Taxonomy (GTDB): domain Bacteria; phylum Bacillota; class Bacilli; order Paenibacillales; family Paenibacillaceae; genus Paenibacillus_B; species Paenibacillus_B suaedae. The sequence goes on along the minus strand of NZ_BBYF01000003.1, from coordinate 194,120 downwards.
GATCCGGATTGACGCCATGCTACTCGATAGGGAGCGATGGGGAGACGGTTCAATGGAATGTGGAGGCAGACGGCTATCGCCTACCGAACGAAGCAGAGTGGCAATATGCATGTAAAGCAGGGAATTCTGGCTACCAGTATGGCAAGCTAGATCAGATTGCTTGGTACAATGATAATTCACAAGGCTTGCTCCATGAGGTTGGGAACAAGGAGCCGAATGCATGGGGATTGTACGATATGCTCGGCAATGTATGGGAATGGTGCTGGGATATTTATGATGAGCAGGTGTACGGCTCTTATCGAGTCTTTCGAGGTGGAAGCTGGGCTGAAGAAGCAAGAGGATGTGGAGCAACCTGCCGTCGGCGCAGCCATCCCGCATTCCGTATCGAGGATCTTGGATTCCGCCTAGCAAGGTCGTTGAACCGTTAGCACCCCTGTGTGATGCAAGCGTATGATGGCAGCTGTATTCAGCATGAATGAGAAGGAATAGCGGATTGAGCGAACATGTGGAGGTTCAAATGGGAAATTACTGGTTGCTGCTGGTGATTATTGCTTCATTATCGCATGCATTCTGGAACATCATGTTGAAGCAAAGTGAGGACAAAACGATATTTCTGTGGTCGCTACGGGTATGGTCTGTCATCTTATTTCTACCCGTTAGTATAGTGTTGTGGCCTATGGACGAACACATAACTTGGGAATGGGTACTTATGGGGCTCGGTAGTATTTTGCTCCATAGCTTCTATGCCCTTATCCTCTCTAAGGCATACGAGAAGAATGACTTTACCTTAACATATCCTATAGCTAGGGGGCTAGGCCCGCTAATCGTTGTGGCAGTTGGGGTTATGCTGCTCAAAGAACCTTTTACATGGATGAGTATCGTAGGAAGTGTACTTATTTTTACAGGGATCTTTGTGTTGTACACTGGTCTTGGCCGCGGGGGACAGTCGATTCGTTCCATGTTCACTTCGCCCTATCCGCTACTAGTCGGCCTTTCCATTGCTGGTTACACCTTATTCGATAAGCTGGCGGTCTCTATCATACACCCGGTATCCTTAAATGTAATCGAAAATATGGGACAGGTGCTCTTACTAGGGAGTCTGCAAGTGAGAGGGTGGGAAAGAGTTCGTACACATTGGAAAAAATACTGGGGCAGTATGGCGATTGCAGGGGGATTAGCTGGATTATCGTATGTTCTCGTATTGATCGTTCTGACTGAAATTCCTGTTAGTTATGTAGCGCCAGTGCGAGAAACCAGCATTGTTATCGGCTCCTTCCTTGGCATTTATTTCTTGAAGGAACGATTTCAATCGCAGAAAATATGGGGGGCCGTTCTTATTTTTGCTGGTGTAGTGTGTATTGTGATGTGAGAAAGCTTATTTTCATTAATGACACGACTGGGAGGAGTTATGGAGGAAGTAATTACAACGATATACATGGTTCGTCATGGAGAATCGCCTAAGACGGAAGGAACTGAAAGATCGCGTGGCTTGACAGAGAAAGGCAAGGAAGATGCTCGTATTGTCGCGGATATCCTACAAGAAGAGGGGATAGATACGTTCGTATCTAGTCCATATTCGAGAGCAGTCCTCACTTTGGAAGGTCTGGCGAAGTCCCAAGGGAAAGAGATTCACGTCTTTGAAGATTTGAGAGAAATGGTGTTTGTCCCTGGTGATCGCATTGTAGCGAACGATGAGCTGTATCCTGTGGTCAGAAGGCTGTTTGCGGATGCCGCTTATTCGCTGCCTGGAGGAGAAACGATTGCGGTTTGTCAGGAGCGGGCTATGCGTGTATTACAACAAATCGTACATACCCATAGAGGCAAAAAGATTGCGATTGGCACGCATGGAGCTATCATGACATTGATGATGGGCGGCTTCGATAGTCGATATGATGTAGATTTTCTGTTCCAGACTTCTAAGCCCGACATTTACAGAATGGAATTGAATGAGAAAGATGAGTGTATAGGTGTTCAGAGAATGTGGAAGGTTGCTGCACGTTGAGCTATGAAGTAGAGCAGTATTAACAATCACTTAATCAAAACGAGTTCCTTGAACATGTTAAAATAATATGTTGACACGGATTATCTGGAGCGATAGAATCGATTTGAACATGTTAAACAATAGAGGGGAGGTGTTTATGATGGACAAAACAAAATCTGCAATACTTCATTCCGCGCTGACCCTCTTTCTTGAAAATGGATATAAAAAAACCACAATACGGGAAATTGTAAATCACTCAGGTGTATTGATTGGCAGCATCTACTATTACTTTAAAAACAAGGATGATATATTTCGCTCATTGATTGTGGATCTTTTTAGTTTAGTTGATGAATATACAAATATATATATATCGCCTATCAATAGCCCTGTATGCAAATATGCCGTTTCCTGCACTCTGGAGTTGTATATCGTTGATATGAACGAGCGCGCTGCAGAATTAATATTTGAAGGGTATAATTCTCCTAGCATATTAGATAGTTTGGTGAAGCACGCAGCAATGCGTTCGGAAAAGATATTTGAGGAATACAACCCTGCATTTAACTCTTCCGATTATCGCCGTCTGACATTGGCTATTAAAGGTGTAACCCGCAACTTTGTCGAAAATCGGTGGAGCAATGATTCATTTTCACTGGAATCCGTTATTGATACTTTGTTGGATATTAGCCTTCGTGCATATAACGTTCCGGCGGATGAAATAGTGCAGACCAAGCAATACATAAAAAACAATGAAGAACAAATTAGGAAGGCGGCAAATGCCTTGATCCACCAAGCCTTGCCGAGCAAATAATGAGGGTCTAACTGCACATCAGCGTTATACAACGCCTTGGGCAGTTTTTTTACCAATTAATTTGAACATGTTCAACGATCATTATCCCGAAAGGATGGCGGCTGGTCTAATGATGAAATAGAACAGATGGGCGTACATGCCGTCACTCATGCCTGAAACGATGATAATAAGAAGGGAGCAGTTGATATGAAGCTAGTAACTTTTGTCCTTAAAAATGACCCTACACAAACAGAAATCGTTGGCGCTTTGACCCAAGACGAACAGCAAATTGTTGAATTGCAAAAGGCATGTAAGATTCATACGGGCAAGCTGAGCAAGTATTTTGATAATATGATTGAATTTCTGACCGGTGCTGAGGAAGCGCGCGCTTTGGCTGCTGAATTGTTGGAAGATGCTGGTGCTGACTACAAGGTGAGTATGGAGGATGTGCAGTTATTGGCTCCGGTTCCACGGCCTCGTGTAATGCGGGACTGTGCCTGTTTTGAGGAACATCTTATTGGGTGTAATCGCCGTGGGCGCATGATGCAGGGTGAGGATCCCGCAAGTATTGACCCTGAAAGCGTTAAGCCGGATGCCGGCTGGTATGCCGAACCCCGTTTTTACAAAGTGAATGTCAATTCCATTGTCGGCCCCGGTGTGGACATCGCTTTCCCGGGCGGAGAGATGTTTAAGGACTATGAACTGGAACTGGCCTTCTACATTTGTAAGGAGGGCAAAAATATCAGCCACCACAACGCCATGGATTATGTTGGCGGCTACACCATATTTAATGATTTTTCGGCAAGAATGATTCAAATGAACGAAATGGCTCCAAATAGTTTCAATGTTGGACCCGGCATCGGCAAGGATTTTGCTAATGCAATGGGGCCTTGTATGGTGACGCCAGATGCTTTTGACTATACCGATGCAAAGATGACTGTTCGAGTGAATGGTGAGGTGCGTGGTGGCGGAAACCATGGTGCAGCTTACCACAAAATCCCTGATGTCATTGAATACATCTCAAACGCGACAACCTTATATCCTGGCGATGTCATTGCGACAGGAACAGTGGGAACAGGGGCTGGCATTGAAACAGGTATTCCATTGAAAATTGATGATGTTGTTGAATTGGAGATTGAAGGGATTGGCAAGTTAGCGAACCGGATTATTATTCCAGACGCCACCAAACAAAGGAATAAGGGCGAGGCGTTCAAACGCTTGGTGTGCGGGCCAGTTGATGGTAAGTCATCCTTTGTTATTGACGATTATCCCGACAAATGGAGAGGCGGCGCTTCTAAGAAGCCGACGGTTGATGTCTGGAGGATAAATGAAATGCCTGCGAAAGAATCGGCTACTGCCAATGTGGATATGGGGAACCTGCCTATCGAACATGAACCACAGGCCGGCAGGGGTCAATCCATTTTCCGACATGTTCCTCTTGATATTCCGCAAGGTCCTAGATTTGAGAATTTGCCACCTAATGTTCGGAATTTGCATAGAGGGATGTGGGTGGAGGCACACAAAACCATTGGCACTAAGTATATTCCCACCGAAGAAGATATGAAAAAACATGCGTCCATGCATTGGACTGAGACAATAAATATGTTCTTCTGTGCTGATGCAGAACTCGAATTGGTATCACTTAATGATTTGGATGATGCGCCCCTGAAAACGGGGGATGCACTTGTGCAGATGGCTTGTATGCATGGTTGGACAGGCACCGGGGTTATTGGTGGTATTCTGGCTTCTGCTGACATGAGCACCCACATACAACTGATTGACAAGCCCAAGCCAGCATTGGTATCCAAACTTAACCGCTTCAAGCGATATGTAGCTGCAAACATGAAGAGCAATGAAAAAGAAATTGGGATGTCGGATGTTGTGATAGATGACTATTCTCCGAATGAGAGTGAGATTTTCGACAATGAGGGAAAACAGATCGGCTATGCGGGTGACATTTGGCGGATGTTAGCCCCAAATGCAGATGTATCGGTAAGTGCTGATACGATTGTTGGTCCTATGGAGCCAACACCACCTAAAAATGGCATTACATTCCGGATGGTGGATTTGTTGCCCGGTTGCACATTTGAAACTGACGCCAGTTTCATGAGTTACTATTCGGTCATCATCGGCCAGCTGGAGGCTGTTTGTGATGAAGGCCGTGCCACAGTGCCGACCACGGGTGATTTGGTACAGTTGAAAAACGCAAGTCTGAAACTGGTAAACACGACCGATGAAATTGTGCGCTTTGCATACTACATGATCGATACCGAATAGCCGAAAGATGTAAAAATCGTTTTTGGTCTGTTTATTATCTCCCACCAGCAAGGAATGAGGGTTACAATCCATATACGGATGCGACGATTATCCAGCATTCCACCTAGAAAATAGAGCAGCATGTGTGAGGGATGACAAGGAGCATCGCAAGTATATAAATGATTTGTAAAGCACGATCAGAGTGAAAATATTCTTGCGTGTTCCATTGCAAATATCGAACATCATTCCGTGCTCCCGGCGGGCATTACGCTCAAAAGTTTGGATGCAGAAACAGACGTATATAAGCACAAGACCGTGCTGTGGAAAGGCTTCGATCACGATGGCCCAGTTTCCATAGATGATGTAACCATACAGAAGCAGAAAGCGATGCTATCTGCAACTCATATGAACCCATCCTTGCATATTGTTGCGGTTAATGAGGACGGGGAATTTGTGGCTTATTGCGGATTATGGTATAGTCCCCAAACCGATTATGCGTATGTCGAACCTGTAGTCACTATTCCGAGTTATCGGGGGATGGGACTTGGTGCTGCGGTTGTAGTAGAAGCATTAAAGCGCAGCAGTGTATTAGGAGCGAACAAAGCGTATGTCATTTCGGATCATCCCTTTTACAAGGCGATAGGATTTGTTCAGCATTCACAGTACTCCTTCTATTGGCACAATAACTAACGGACAGCGTACAGCGTAACGTAATCGTTTCATGCGGGTTTAGCAGTACAGATGAATGGGCTGGGCATATCATACATATTCATGTCATGAAGGGAAGGGCTGTGATTTTAGGGACGGCAAGCAGATGCGGGGAGCAGTGAGTGACCAGTTATTATCATTTTGTGCTACAACGACAGTAAGGGGATCGCATTGAAAAAATATATGGGAATCGGTAGGAAAGAAGGATAACGATGATTACAATAAGGTCAATTAAGGAAAATGAGCTGTTGGCATTAAGCCGACTCTATCAAGAGCTAATGGGGCAGCAGACGAACCAAGCGAAGCTGGAGCAGGTATACCGAACGATTCAGCATAATGAACAATACATCATTCTGGGAGCATTTGACGAGGAGCAGTTAGTAGGTTCCTTGATGGGCATTATTTGTCATGATCTTGTGGGAGATTGTAAGCCATTCATGGTAATTGAGAATGTGATTGTATCCCCATTGGTTCGCAGACAAGGTGTCGGTAAGAAGCTGATGCAGGAAATTGAAAATATGGCAAGACAGCGTGATTGTTACTACATCATCTTTGTATCTGGCGAGCAGCGCAAAGAGGCGCATCAATTCTATGAACGGCTCGGCTTCAAGGATGAGAAGGTAGAAGGGTATCGGAAGCATCTAACTTAGAGCGCTGATATCGTACATGAGAGAATGTTTTGGCAAATAAAGTGCGTTATTGTTACGATCTCACAAGGTAAGAAGAAGAAGCGATTCATGGCTGACTGTCTGAAGATTGATATTCACGTATTAATCATGAAACAGGAGTGATCTGGTATGGGTATGGCTATGTTTTTTTCTTTTTTATCTTTTGTCTTCTACATAGGAGCATTTGTCATCTCAATCTATTGTCTTGTTCTCTTTATTAAGCTAGCACGGCGGGGAATCAGAGCATTGGATCTGTACATTCAGGAAAAGGAAAACGGGATCGAATGAAAGGACAAATGAGTCCGCGAAGAGAATGGTGATGGGATTGCAAAACACAGCAGCTCTATATGGTGGAACAGAGCGGAAAGGAGCGATTCACAGATGAATGCATCACCTAGGCATACACTTGTTGCAGCCGTGATTGTAAGGAACAGCAATCATGACATTTTGCTCATTCGTGGTGCGAAGCGGGGATGGGAGATTCCAGCTGGACGGGTGGAAGAAGGGGAATCTATTACAGCTGCAGCCGTTCGCGAAGCTAGGGAAGAAACAGGCATCGACATTGAGATTATCAAGTACTGTGGACTATTTCAACATGTAAGGGATTCCGTGTGTACAGCGCTGTTTATCGCGAAGCCTATTGGAGGAATGCCCCAAACGTCCGAGGAAAGTGACGAGGTCGGGTTCTATTCTGTAGAGGAAGCGCGAAGCAAGATCACTTGGCCAGGGTTTCGAGATCAGATTGATCTCTGCTTGAATCAAGAGGAGCCATTCATGATAGAGTTTCATCGTTGATATTGAATTGATATGCATACCGATTCCTACGCACCATTTTACATCACGAAATGAGCAGGCGTATGAATGGAAAAATAAATTGGCTAAGAGAGAGGAGTGATTCAACATGACAACTTATCATTTCCACCCAATGACGAAGGAGCAGGCAGCTATCATTTGTACATGGAAATATGAGGGTATCTATTCCTTGTACAGTATGGATGGGGATGACGAGTCCATCAATGAGATGCTAGAAGAAGAATTCTATTATACCGTCGATGACGAGAATGAACTAATCGGCTACATCTGTATTGGCAACTCTGCACGTGTTCCGGGAGGCTATGCGGCTGGTATCTATGAAGATGAGCAAGCAATTGATATCGGACTCGGACTTCGACCCGACTATACAGGGCGGGGAAAAGGGGTGGAGTTCCTAGCTCAGGTTATGGACTACATTCGGAAGCTGAATCGAGGAGAGAAGATTCAATTGGTTGTCGCTGCCTTCAACGAAAGAGCGATTAAAGTGTATGAGCGTACTGGGTTTGTTAGGGGAATCTCGTTCACAAGTAAAATAGGGGAGCAGGACACTGAATTTGTAGTGATGAGATATTCTCTTGCATAGTAAAGCCAAATAGAGCGAGTGAAGGAATGATACAGCTTTTATGATTGAAGATTCGCTGCATGTCAACTGGCAATAGAATCGCAACTGGAGGGGATGCAATGCAAGCTACAGTGGTTACACTACAGGCCATGCAACTTATAGGATATCAGATTGAGGCCACGATAGAGGAGTTCGAATCGGGTCTTGGCAGGCGTACCTATCAAAAGCTAGTGACACAAAAAGATGAAATTCAATATCGCAACAATGATGATGTGCTTATGGTGCAGATCTATCCTGAGAAATCCGACTTTGATCCACTCAAGGATCGGTTTATTCAAATTTTTGGATATGAAGTGGCGAGTCTGGGAACGATTCCTCCGCAAATGATAAGCCATAACATCCCTGAGAGTAAGTATGTGACTTGCACACACTATGGTCTCGAATCCGAATTAAGTCGGACGTATGAGTTCTTATATGGCGAATGGATGCGTGAGACAGGCAATGCAGCGCGCTTCTATGATTTTGAGAAATGGGATGAACGTTACAAGCCTAACAGTCAGGACAATGAAATTGATATATTTATCGCATTGGTATGATCTGTTCCTTCGCAGATTCGCCATCTGCTTCGTGAAAATGGTATAGTAGAGATACTACTCTATTCGACGAAAAGGAATGCTGACAGATGAACTATAAAATGATCGTACTTGATTTGGATGATACATTGCTGCGTGATGATCGGACGATATCCCCGCGCACGAAGCAAGCGCTTCTTGATGCGCAAGCCGCCGGGGTGAAGGTAGTGCTGGCCTCAGGGCGACCAACCTATGCCATGATCGCCATTGCAGAGGAATTGGAGCTGGATCGATTCGGCAGCTTTATTTTATCGTTTAACGGTGCCAAGATTACGAATTTCTCGACGAAAGAAGAACTGTTCAGCAGTACACTGCCAGTAGAAACAGTTCGTGATATATACGCGCTTAGCCAGCAAGAGGAAATGTCTGTCTTGACCTATGTGGGCGATGATATTGTAACGGAAGCTTGCAATGAATACGTCGAGAAGGAATCCGAAATTACTGGCATGCCGATCTTGGAAGTGGATAGCTTCGTAGATGCAGTCCAACAGCCTGTTGTAAAGGTGTTGATGGTCGGGAATGCGGACAAGCTTGCCATTATCGAGAAGAAACTGCAGAAGCAGCTGGAGGGGCAATTAAGTGTCATGCGCTCTAAACCGTTCTTCTTGGAATTCACCGAGCATGGTGTGGACAAGGGCACGAGCCTTCATGAGCTGATTCAGAAATTAGGAATTCGGCAGGAAGAAGTCATTGCAATGGGTGACAGTTATAACGATGTTGCCATGATTAAGTTTGCTGGTCTCGGTGTAGCCATGGGAAATGCTCCGGCAGATATTCAAGCGTTAGCGGATTATGTAACGGATACGAATATGAACGATGGCGTAGCCAAGGTTGTTGAGAAGTATGTGCTTGGCGAGCTTGTTGCGAAGTAAGGGTCAGCGTATCGAAGGAGAACCTTGTGAGGGTTCTCTTTTTTTTATCACCCTTAAACTAAAAACTGAGATTTTGGTTCTGTCGGTAATTATGGTACCATTCATAAGATAGATTCGGTTACGATTGCCGTGCCAACAAGGAGTAAGTTGTAGATGATTGGCACGGTTACTATGACATATAGAGAGCAGGGTTGCAAGGAATGGAAGATAGACAACAACGATACCGCTTTAGCGAAGCACCAATATGGGATTTGCAGCGTGCATACTATGAACGCAAAGGGCTCAAGGCATGGAATAATGATCAAGTCCCCCAATACATCACAAGCAATCCGATGATTGCTACTGGATATGCGGACATTATATTCGGTTTTCTTCGGGATCGGGCTGAACGAGGAGAGCGCTCGGAACCCGTTTTCATTATGGAACTGGGAGCGGGAGCAGGAAGGCTTGCCTTTCATATTCTTCACAAGCTGTGTGAACTTCGTGATGATGCAGGAATCTCGCTGCCTCCATTCCGGTATGTAATGACGGATTTGGCAGCCAAGAATGTGGAAGGTTGGCGGGAGCATCCTCAATTGAAGCGCTTCGTGGAACAGGGGATACTCGACTTTGCCACATTCGACGCAGTTCATGATAAGGAACTGAATCTCACCATTGCTCAAGAAACGATTCGTCCAGGCGATTTGACACAGCCGCTGCTTATTTTGGCGAATTATTTCTTTGACAGTATCCCGCAAGAGCTGATTTATGTAGGGAATGGCGAGATCTATGAATGTGATGTTCTCGTTGAGTTCAAGGAAGAGGACGATGCTGTTCAAGTAGATCCGCTTAGAAATATGACGCTGACCTATGAGCATCGCCGTGCTCCGGCATACGAAGATGAAGCCTATCCTTATCGAGAAGTAATCGCGCTGTACCAGCAGGAGCTTGAGGATTCTCATGTCTTGTTCCCAGAGGTAGGATTGAGATGCTTGGATAGACTAAATAAGTTGTCCCAGCAGGGATTTGTGCTGCTTACTGCAGATAAAGGCGATCACAGACTGGATAACTGGAAGTTTAATGAACCGCCTGAAATCGTTCACCACGGCGGCAGCTTCTCACTGACAGCGAACTATCATGCGTTCCAATATGCATTTGAGCAGAGAGGCGCTCTGGCGCTGTTCCCGCCAAATCATTATAAGGATATTAATGTCGGTTGCATCTTCATGCTGGAGGATCCCAACAATTATGTGAATACCCGATTAGCGTATCGTCAAGGAATTGAACGATTTGGGCCGGATGATTTCTTCAGTCTGAAGGTATGGGTGGATCGGCATCTGGATACGATGGACTTGCAGCATATTTTAGCCTTCTGGAGACTAGGCGGCTATGACGCAGAATTCTTCATACAGAGCGCGAAGCAAATTTCAAGCTTGCTCCCTGATGCAAATGATGAGGAGATGCTCGATATTCAGCAGGGTATTCACATCATGTGGTCCGCTTTTTATTTCATGGAACAGAAGTATGACGTGGCTCTGGATTCAGGACTGATCCTCTTTGAAATGGGGATGTATGAGGATGCGAAGCAGTTTTTGGAGACGTCTGTAGCAAGTGATGATGATCCTGTTGCGACTGTAATATTCTGCTTGGCGATTTGCTGCTATGAGCTCGGTCAGGAGGACACAGCGCTGAAGTACACTCGCGAGGCACTTGTACTGGAGCCAGATCATGAAGAAGCACTGGAACTGCTGAGATGCTTCGAGTAAGGAAAGCTTGCTTCATGAATAGAGTATACGTAAGGTGAAGTAGCAGTGCATGATAGTAAGATGGGAAGAATTCCATGTACCATTTGAGGATAAAGGGAAAACGTTTATGATGAGCCGGATCAGTCGCTCCGTTGGAGGAGTGGACTGATCCGGTTATTTGGTTAGGACTTCTAGTAAGCGATTGCATATTGAGTGTATAATATTGTTAATTCGATAGAGAGGTGAGGGTGGTCACCGATGAACATATCTAACATTTCCAATGAAGAATATGAGTTAAGTGGATTAACGTTTAAGGGTCTTATGAATCAGCAGTATTGTGTGTTTGATTTTGAAGGAACCGGCATCGACCATCATCTCGACCATATTACTCAAATAGGTGCATTGAAGATGGATGCAAGGGGGATTCAGGAGGAGGAACCCTTTGTAACACTTGTGCGTTCGCCGAAGCCAATCCCTGAGCATATTGCAGAACTTACGGGAATCACGAATGAGGCGATTCATGAAGCGCCAGATTTTGCTCAGGTCTATGAGGCATTTACGCAGTTCATTGGCGAACGAATTCTCGTGACGCAGGCGGGTTATGAATACGATATTCCTCTGTTGCGCAAGGAATGTGAACTAGCCGGATTACCGATGATTAACAATGTCGTATTGGATACGAAGGCCATGTTCACGAACATTCATGCAGAGCTTGCCGATATCCCCTCAACTGATTTCCTCATCCAGTACTATCAGATTGACGATACGGACATAGCCAGACATGATGCAGTGGGAGACAGCGTTCTAATCAGTCGACTTTTCGTCAAGATTCTTGAAGAGTATAAGGAACGAGGACTGGATGATTTGATTATAGAAGATGCTCTGCGGGTGAAGAGGTTTAGGAGACCGTATTAAGGTCACTAGGGTTATATACATATCTATCATTGAGTAGTAAATTGCTGCATACGAGAAAGAGGAGATTGTAAGTATGTCCAAGGTTAAGTTGACGAATATGTGCATGATCTATAATCCTGACACAAATCAGGTGTTGGTGCAGGAACGTGTGAAATCGTGGAAAGGCCTTTCGTTTCCAGGAGGACATGTGGAAGAAGGCGAGAGTCTGGTAGATTCCACGATTCGAGAAGTGAGAGAAGAGACAGGACTTACGGTATCCGACTTGAAACTATGTGGAATCGTCTATTGGTACAACAATGAAACAGGCGATAAATACTTCGTCTTCAGCTATCGGACGAGTGTGTATGAAGGACAACTGATAGAGCGGACGGAGGAAGGCCCTATATATTGGGTGGACAAGGATGAACTGCCGAATTTGCCGCTGTCAGAAGGGTTGAAGGAGAGGCTCCCGATGTTTTGGGATGATAACCTCTCTGAGGCATTCGGGGTGTGGAATGAGCAGGATGCAGGAGTATTGAAGCTGCGATAAGAAGCTGCGATAAAGCAGATTCGAGCGAATCGTTGATAGCAGGTGCAGCCCGGTTAGATATTGCAGAACTTGTCAATGAATAGGATTGAACCTGATAAGAGTTAACAGGGTAGTCAGTCTCTGCAGAAATGATTTATTTATTGGTGTGCGGGTGTGTTATGACGAATCTGTGGGATGGGTATGCATAAAGGAGGCGGTAGAATGATTTACGTAGTTCGGCATGGTCAAACGGATGCTAATAAACATGGAAGAATTCAGGGGAGAATGGGACTCCCGTTAAATGAAATTGGGGTGAGACAAGCGAAAGAGCTGCGAGACATTCTTCAACCGATTACATTTGATTACGTATTCTCCTCGCCGCAAGAGAGAGCTGTGCAGACCGCAGAGATTGCGACAGGGATAAATCCCACAATTGATTCAAGACTGGATGTGTATGATTTAGGGGAAGCCGATGGTCTGCTAAAGAATGAGGTAAAGCTGCTAGGGGGGATTCCTGATCCCAATGTATATGGAGGAGTCGAAGAACCACGCAGTTATGCGAAGAGGGTATTTGCATTCATGAATGAGCTGATGGAGGACGAAAGTCTCCAAGAAGTGAATATTTTAATTGCTGGTCATCGCTGTACGACTGGATGCATTGGCGCGTATTACAATGGGGTGCCGGATGATTGGAACATCTTGAAATATTCATCTGGTAATGGCGAGTACAAGATGTATCCGTTTCAGGCTAAGCGAAAGGTGCATATTTAAACGTACGCGGAGCCCATACCTGTTAAGGGTTGCCGACACTTGGGGGAGCAAGTGATGTTGAGAACAACCATTTATGTCGATTGGAACGGACATCATATGAAGCTGACGTGGATTCCTTATGAAGAAGCACCGGATATTACGAAGTTCATCCGTTCTCTAGAGAGAATGAAACGACAACACGAATCTGGGTGAGCCGACCGAAGTTCCCTTCGCCATTCAGGAGTATGAATGAGCCTTGCTCGTGCTTCAAGAGGCTCTAGCAATTGATGCGTCTGTAAACTGAATAATAAGCATCAAAACGTGATCAAGAACATAATCAAGGACGTAATCTAGAACGTGATCAAGAACTTTATTAAGCATGTAATCGAACCCAAGCGTTGCGCAGTCTGCAAGATTGCAAAATGCTTGGGTTTAATCATGTAAGCAGCTCCCAATCGCTTATTGCGGGACTGATTAGTATTTCATTCATTGGATTAGCGATGTACACCATGACCTCAACGATCCAGCTGTACTTTATTGATCTGGCTAATCAACAATTTCCGTCTGCTAAAGATTTCGCATCATCGTTAGCTCCCGTATCTGTGAATGTCGGGATCGCAATCGGATCGGCATTGGGTGGCTTCGTTTCGACGAACATGAAGCTTATCGATGTCTCATGGGTTGGAGGAATTGTAGCAATCGCTGCCTCACTTCTCGCCTTTATTAGCTACTCGCTTGATCATAAAGCGTTATCGATGCGTGCGAAAAGCCTTCCTGTGCAGGGCCATTGTGATTCAAAATGTTAATGAAATGAATCGGCTGAAGGTTATTTTCATAACTAGTCAATAAAATAAGGACTATCCACAGAAGCGGGATTTGTAATCCTAACGCTTGAGGGGTAGTCCCTTTCGAATTTTACTAATTTTCAATTATAGGAATCGCGTAGGATGTTGAACGTTCGATCTCTTGTTGTTGTCGAACATGATGATCGATATCGAAACAACTGCCATTACAACAGCAGTGATGATCGCTGCCATTACGGATGATTTTACGATAAATACATTCGCTAAGGCGTTGGAACAGCTATGGAATAACACACAGAGCCAGACGCTATTGCTTATCTTTCGAATACATGCCAATGCGAAGCTTAGACCGATGATTTGAAAAGTAAATACAAGAAAACTTTTTCCGTATTGTCCTGTTCCTACGATAAAAAAGAGTGGCAAATGCCATACCGCCCAGATCACACTAGTTACAAGCGTTGCAGGAATAAAGGACATCCTCTTCTCGAGTGCGGGCTGCAAAATATATCTCCATCCGGCTTCTTCCAAGCCACCTCCAATCACCATCGCAGGTATCAAAAGCATGACATAATACCAAGGCATCACGATATCAACATCTGAAAGAAATCCTCGAATACCGAAATGGAGAAGCAAAAATAATGGCAGCAGTAAATACAACTTTAGACTATGCTTAACGTCAAAAAGATTGCGCAGCCATTCTCTCAAGGAAGAGACTTGCCCGTCTCGTTTTAAAACATAATACGAGACGATCGTAGGAGACCATCCTCCGATAAGAATAAATAGATACATCCACGAAGCTGTTTTGGTCGTGAACCCCGAGTAACCGAGAGCAATTGCGAGTCCGCCTGCAAGTGCCATCAGCATATAGGTGAAGAGAACAAACTTTACGTATGTCTCACTGCCTTTTATTCTGGTAGGTAACACATCATCCCTCCGTAGTCATTCATTCGACTTGTCCGAAATCAATTGCATTTGTTGAAATAGGAAAAATTTGCGCACTTAATCAAGTATATGAATATCTATCAATATTTCAAGGTCTATCTGCAAGTGTGCGCAGAAGGAGATTTAGAATAAGGGGCGAATGGAAGAAGATAGAATAAGGAAGCTGGTAAGCTGGAATCCTCTCATCAAGAGTAGAAAGGTAGAAATGAAATGACTGAAATCAATGAAATATTGGAGCAGCTAAAAGCGGTTGGTGTGCATCATCTGAAAAGCGATGCTGCTGTCATGCTGGAAATGTTACATAGCACACAGGATGCGGATACAATCGATACTCTGATCAATAAGCTATTGTCTAGCATGACAAGCAATAAACTGCAATCCATATTGCTTGAATGTCCTCACACTTTATTACATGAGCTGCCCATCGTTAAGCAAAAAATGAGCGTCATTGGTGAACGAGCGATGTATACTAGGGAACTTAGAGAACAGTTAGGCATATCTATTCCCGCCTATGAAGTTTGGTCCATAACGGAACCTAAGGCTATCGCGTTTCTCGCTGAAGTTATGAATAAGAGTAGTTATGATGCAGCAAAATTCCTTGACACTATGAAGATTGAACTGCCATCTCAAGTTGATAACATGTATACCGTTTACATGCTCAATAATGAGCCCGTAGGCGTCGTGTTTCCTCATATCGAACCAAATACGAATCAAGAAGGACGCCTATTTTGGATAGGCATTCATCCTTCGTATAAGGGGAAGGGATTGGGGAGAGGGTTACATACAATCGGGCTGTATCGTTTGCAGCATGATTTTCAAGCAAAATCGTACCTCGGGGCAACGCAAATCGAGAATGCACCGATGCGAAAGATTATGGAAGCCAATGGATGCGTGCAGCAAGCAACGGTGGTCTCGCTGAAGTATTCCATTGCATAACTCAAAGCGAGAAGGTGGAAATAAATATGATTCTCGAAATGGCCGCTTTACATATCATTCCGGGGCAAGACTCAGCGTTTGAGCAAAGCTTTAAACAGGCTTCCAAGATCATCTCTCGTATGAAGGGATACATCGATCATGAGCTGCAGAAGTGTATGGAGCAAGAGAATAAATTTATATTGCTAGTCAGATGGGAGACGCTTGAGGATCATACGGTCGGATTTAGAGGCTCTGAGGAATATCAGGAATGGAAGTCTCTCTTGCATCATTATTATGATCCATTCCCGGTAGTCGAGCATTACGAGAAGATCGAGCTCGGATAACGTTTACGCACATTGAGAATAAAGAACAGGCCTTTCGGAATATATATGCTTCACTAAAACTCGGCGGATATTTGATTTTGTCGGTAAGCAAGGATTCGGAATGGTTTGAGTTCAACGATAGGAAATTGCAGCTCTATCCTGCTAGCGTTGATACGTACAGGCAGTTGTATGAGCAGACAGGGTTCCTACTAGAGATGGTAGAAGAGACAGAGAGCAAGTATGCAACTATAATGAAGGGCAAGAAGATATAGAAAGGAATGGACGAACATGACCGCATACGCTGTAAAGCTAGCCACAATCGAAGATTTGCATGAGCTTGCGGAGATATTTAATTTGTATCGCGTTTTCTATGGTCAGGACTCAAATGTAGAGCAAGCCAGTCGTTTTTTATTCGAGCGGTTTGAGCATCGGGAATCGGTTGTTTTTATAGCCCGAGATCATGATACGAAGGAAATAGCTGGTTTCACGCAATTATATCCCTCCTTCTCATCGATTTCGATGGAGAGAACTTATATTCTGAATGATCTATTTGTGCGGTCTGAACATCGGAAGCAAGGGATTGGACAACTCCTGTTGAAGGCAGCGGAGAAGTATGCACAACAGATGTATGCCAAAGGACTTGGACTGTCGACAGCCATTGATAATGAACAGGCACAGAGATTGTATGAGCGTAATGGGTTCGAGAGAGATGAAGAGTATTTTCATTATTTTCTGCGAGTTAGGAAATAAAGGGAAAGCGAACAGATCGCGGCCTAGAATGAACAGGGGTTCCACGAAATAAAATGGCTGTATGACATAAAGATCAGCAAGACTCAAACGGAGTTAGTCTTTAATGAAGAGAGGGATGTCGGTGAATAGGAAAGAAGAAGTTGCTTCTATTGAGGAATATGTGAGAGCTTATAATTCATTCGATATAGAAGGGATAGTCGAGCTGCTGCATCCAGACATCGTATTCCGGAATGTTGCCAATGGAGAAGTAACCGTAGAGACACATGGAATCGAACCCTTCCAACAGCTCGCGCAACAATCAGCGGGATTATTTTCGAGTCGCCGACAAACCATTTTACAGTATATAGAGAGTGATGGCAGCATTGAAATAGAGATTGACTACGAAGGCACCTTGGCTCTTGATCTTCCGAACGGATTGAAGGCTGGAGATAAGATTCAGCTAACAGGGAAATCCATTTTTACATTCACTAACGGGAAAATATCAAGTATTGAAGATCATAGTTGACGATGGTATATGGGCAATTAATCGCATTTAACTTTGAAAAAGTCGTCTCTTTCAAGTTGTGCTGAGCAATTCGTGCAGCCGATTTCGGAAAGGCGGCTTTTATGTGTGAAAGTCAAAAAAATGCATATAGGGGTCAGAATTATATCCTGTGCCAAGGCATGTTCTCTACTATAGTAGAAGAAATCAATATGCTTAGTAATCAGTGACGGAGGTTGGCGTACATGAGGCAGAAATGCTTTATGTGTGCTGATCTATTTCTCATTGGGCAAAATTATGCACAATGAAGTCAAAATAAGACACACACTCCTTTTGGTCAGATCGCTTATAGTTGAGCTATCTATTCATGATAACGCTTACAAATAAATCATCAAACCATTGGGAGGAAATACATAATGAAACAATGGCCACATCGCGTTATTCGTGTCACGTTAGCGGTGTTCTTGCTGTGCTCTCTTATTCCCGTTATGGGACTGCCAAATGCTAGAGCGGAAGCAGGCAATCTGCTTAACGGCAGCTTTGAAGCGGGACAGCCTCCAGGGGGACCTTGGAGCGCATTGCAGCCCAGCTACTGGAGTGAGTGGGTTCCATCCGGAAAGCCGATCCTGTCCTTAGATTCGGATATCTATTATGAAGGGGAGCGGTCGCTTACTATCAGCAGTGCTGAATCTGCGCGGGCAGACGTTCTGCAAACCGTTGACGTAACGCCAGGCGAATCGTACACACTTACGGGGTGGCTGCGGACTAAGGACTTGCAGTCGAGTGTTACTTACGGCGGAGCCTTTATTCGCACGCAATATTTGAACAGCTCGAATGATAAAATCAGTTCGGGTCCATCTTCATCGCCGCTGCTCGGAACGCATGATTGGACGGAGCAGCGTTTGGAGCTGTCCATTCCGCAGCAGGCAACCCGCTTGAAGGTGGAGCTGTTCTATGAGAGTGCGGCTGGGGAGGCATGGTATGATGCGATTCACCTAAGCAATAACGGCAGCGAAGCTGCCAATCCTCCAGCAGATGCAGCACAATTCAAGGCTGTGCGCGACAAGCGCATTCAGCAATTGACCGGCAATGCCAGTTATCATTCGGCGGATTCGGATATGAACGCGGCGATTGCTTCTTTAGTGGAGAATGTAAGCAATGGCAGCGGCACTGGATTCTGGAATACGATGAACAAGCAGGCAGATCGCAGCTCGCTATGGAGTGATCTGTCCAGCCGCACTGAATCGTCTCATGTAACGGGCGCATTTCAACGCCTGCGGCAAATGGCGCTGGCATACGCGACACAAGGCTCATCGCTGTATCACGATCCGCAGCTGCGAGCCGATCTCATAAGCGGACTCGATTGGATGTATGCCAATCGCTACAATGAGCGTGTCGCTCCTTATAAAAACTGGTGGGATTGGGAGATCGGCTCTCCACAATATTTGAACGATATTACGGTGTTGCTGTTCGATGATCTGTCTGCCGCTCAAATCAACAGCTACAATCGCGCGATTGATGCGTTTGTCCCAGACCCGACAAGAAGAACGGTGCAGCCCAGCCTTATCGAAACGGGCGCTAACCTAGTAGACAAGGCCTTCGTTGTGATCCTAAGAGGAGCGACGGGTGCTTCGGATGCGAAGCTGATGCAAGGCCGAGACGCGATAAATCCGGTATTCCCATATGTAACTCGGGGGGACGGTTTCTATGCGGATGGCTCATTCGTGCAGCACGATGTCATTGCATATACAGGCAGCTATGGGACGGTATTGCTGGATCGGCTGTCCGAGATGCTCTATTTGCTGAATGGATCGCCATGGCAGGTTATCGATCCGCAGGCGGCGAACATATTCCGCTGGATTGAGAATTCCTTCGAGCCGCTTATATACAAGGGCGCTATGATGGATATGGTACGCGGCCGTGCAATATCCCGCGAACTGTCGACCGATCACACTGCCGGCCGCGGCGCGATCAAGAGCATCCTGCGGCTGTCCGAGGCTGCTCCTGCTGCGGAGTCTACTCGCATGAAGTCTGCCGTCAAGGCCTGGCTACAGCAGGATGATTCCTTCGACAATTACTATGTTGGCTTAGGAACGTACGATATCGCTTTAATGAAGAACCTGCTGCAAGATTCCTCCATTTCACCGCGGGAAGATTTGGTCAAGCATCAGGTTTTTGCGGGCATGGATAGAGTCATTCATTTGCGGCCAGACTTTGGCTTCGGTATCAGTATGTCTTCCAAGCGAATAGCGAGCTATGAGTACGGCAATGGAGAGAACAAGAAAGCATGGCATACGGGGAACGGTATGACCTACTTATATAATGATGACATTACCCAATACAGCGACGGTTACTGGGCTACTGCAGACATGCTGCGATTGCCGGGCACGACCACAGACGGTTCATCCAGTGCCTTGCGCGACTGGAAATATTACCTTAGTTCGAAATCATGGGTAGGCGGAGCCTCCCTCGATGGTCAGTATGGGGCAACCGGGATGGAGTTTGCTGTGGAGAACAGTTCTTTAACGGGGAAAAAGTCATGGTTTGCCTTCGACAATGAAATCGTGGCGCTTGGTACAGGCATTACGGGCGGGGATGGACGTCAAGTCGAGACGATTGTCGATAACCGCAAAGTAAGTGAAGGTAGTGGGGCACTAACTGTAAATGGTACCGTTCTACCGGTACAACCAGGGTGGTCGGAGAAGTTTTCTGACGTGTCATGGGCTCATTTAAATGGGAACGGAAAGGGGGATATTGGCTACTATTTCCCGAAAGCAGCTATGCTTCAAGGCAAGCGCGAGGCTCGTACGGGAGCGTGGAAGGACGTCAATAACGGCGGCTCCGCATCACCAATTACGAGAGACTATGTCAGTCTTGCCTTCGATCATGGCGCGAATCCGAATATCGGCTCCTATTCGTATGTGCTGCTGCCGAATCATGATGCGCAAGCGACGCTTCACTACAGCCAAGCACCGGACATTACCGTGCTGAGCAATGGCACGAGCGTGCAGTCTGTTCGCGAGCATAAGCTGGGTATAACTGCGATCAACTATTGGCTGCCTGCGGTTGTGGACGGAATAGCGTCCAAGCAACCGGCCTCCGCACTGGTGAAGGAGACGGATTCGGAGCTAATCATTGCCGTATCCGATCCTACCCAGAACCAGTCGCAAGTCGTGATGGAATTGAATCGCAAGGGATGGAAGCTAGCGTCAGCAGATTCGACGATTACGGTGCAGCAGACAGAGCCTTCGATTAAACTGACGGTGAATACTGCGGGAGCCAAGGGGCGAACACATACTGTTCGTTTTACGAAGTAGAGACCTCGGTTCAGTAGCATCAACTGCAAGCGGCAATAGAGCAAGTTCTAATCTGCAACGAAAGTAACTTCATATGCGTAAATCCAAAAGTCCTTACGTACATCAAGCATCGCTGATGTGTGTAGGGACTTTTTTCAATGCAACAAGGTGATAGGCAAAGAATTGGAAATATGAACGTTAAGCGGATGGTAGCACTCAAATCTACCACCTATGCCCCCAAATCCGCTGATCCCGTTGTTGCTACTGCTTAGGAATGCCAATTGGCATTATAAATACCTCTTAGGGATAACTGTTAAATATGAATGATACCTCCGTCATCGTTTGCACAAATAAGAGTCGCCCTCATCTGCCTTATATATGCTTGACCTTAACGCTGGGATAAAGTGTATGTTGTAAACAAGAAATATCGTCGGCAATTGGAAGGAATGAGGGGACGAAATTTCTTAGTATAATGACATCCTATTAATGAGGTGAGAGGGAATGAATGAAAAGCAGGTTGTTCGAATCGGAAGTAGAGTTCGTTTACGCAATATTACATTAGACGATATACATCAATTATACTCGTTCATATACGGTGAAGCAGCGCCGGAATGGAAGAAGTGGGACGCTCCGTACTATCCTCTTGAGCGCAAGAGTTATGAAGAATATCAATAAGAGATGACGAGATTTTTAGATATGGATCCGAAGCCTACGCCTGAAATGTTAATAGAAGTGAACGGCGAGATAATCGGCTTTGTGAGCTATTACTGGGAACACAAGCCATCCAATTGGCTGGAGATCGGCATTGTAATCTATAATCCACAGTATTGGAATGGAGGATACGGAACAGAAGCATTGCGTTTATGGATCGATCATTTATTTGCCGAACTGCCGCTCGTAAGAATCGGTCTGACGACCTGGTCCGGGAACGAGAGGATGATAAGGGTCGCCGAAAAGCTTGGCATGACATGCGAAGGGAGACTTCGAAAGTGCCGGTTATACAATGGGTTATATTACGATTCTATTCGTATGGGCATGCTACGCGAAGAGTGGGAGCAACAGGGCTGAGCTCAGAATCGATCATTTTCTATAATGACATGGAAGGATTCAGGGTCAATGTCATTTTTGAATCGAAGTATGCACTTTGTTTTGGATAATACTCGTGTATACTCAAGATATATGCTGTTTGAGCTTATGCAGAAATGTAGGCACTAATCTATGAAAGATGGGGGCTATGAGATATGCCAGATAACTACAGTGTTTCACATGGTACAACCGAGGAAGCTGAATATGTACGAAATAAACTGATCGAGTTCAATAAAAAGATTGTCCCAAATGTTAGATTTGAAGAGGTTCATCTTTGTGTCAAAAATGATACAGGCGAAATTATCGCCGGACTTAACGGTATCGTATGTTGGAATTGGATGGAGATCGATATTTTGTGGGTGGATGAAGGACATCGTGGTGAGGGCCACGGCGCGCAATTGCTGCAGGAAGCAGATCGCATCGCTAGAGAAAAGAACTGCACCTTCATAACCTTGAATACGTTCAGCTTTCAGGCGCCGGAATTTTACAAAAAGTATGGTTATGAAGCACTTGCAATTATTGAGGACGCGCCGATTGGCTATCGGCACCACTTCTATAAGAAGGATTTGTTAGCAAAATGAGAGGGCGTTAACGACAGAACCCTGATGCAAAGGACAAATCATAATGGAGCATGCGAAATACCTGATAATTCCATTCGTTCATCGATTGCGAACATGCGGCACTACTAACTACGGTGTAACAATAAATCGACGATAGATTGGAGAATGGAACATGTCTTACATATATCGCAGTTTAACGATTGATGAGTGTGAACGAATCCAAGAAATTAATCCGTCTCAGTACATCAAAAGGGCATGGCGGGAAGTTGATGGTGTACGACAATTAATCGAAATCAATTATCAAGAGAATGATTGGCCTGATGGCTATGAGCACTACCTCTCGAAATTGAAACAAACTATCAATCAGGATGGCTGTGCGGTTGGCGTATTTGAGGATACTGGGAAGTTGGTCGGATTCGGAACGATTAATCGAGAAATGTTTGGGCAAGCATACAAGTATGTACTGCTAGACTCTTTATTTATTTCTTTAGAGTATCGCAATAAGGGGATCGGCACACTATTATTCCGGACTTGTGCAGAAACAGCGAGAGAATGGGGAGCGGATAAAATTTATATTTGTGCCGGCTCTGCAGAGGATACAATCGCTTTCTACTTTGCATTGGGATGTAAGGAAGCAGCGGAAGTAAATGAAAAGCTGTATGAGAGCGATCCGAGAGATATGCAACTGGAGTATCATCTATCATCATAAATACGAATCCCTCCCGAGCTAAGGTTGCGGATATGAATGCAAGGTTGGCAGCATTACGAATTGAGCTGAGAGCGGACTCCTTTCGTTCCGTCTGTTCGGCCATTCGCATCAAGTTATGGTGCATCTCCTAATGGGTGGATTTTCGACATGCTTACATTAGAGCAATCTGAAACGGCAATCTGTCTCTCTGTTTCATGAGAGCAGATTGCCGCTTTTTTTATGATAAGAGTACAAGGCCATGGTCACTATTCAATTTACCCTGTTCGCTATGCTAGCCTGTGAGTCCTTATAAGATTGATTGAATAGGATTGAGTGCTGGAATCATGCATTTGCTAGTGTAGATCATGATGCGGTATGCTTTAGATTAGAAATAAGATCCAAATACAACCCTAGGAATATAACGATCCTATTGAAGATATAGAAAATATCTATTAGTTTCTTGTTTTAACAGCTAAACCACTAAACGATATTGGCCCAACGATATCGGCTCTCGTATTTGCAGTACGGTTTTCTGCTGTGACCGTATAAACGTGTGTGCCTGTTCTTACATTTCTATCTTCGGCCTGGAAGGTAACTACGTAATTTTGTTCAGAACCGGCGGATTCGATTCCTTGCTGCGTATTGAAAATTTCTCTACCATCGCGGAATATGCGAAACAGGATTTGCGCAATTCCAGTCACACCTTTAACCCCTACGGTTGCTACCAAGTCTACGCGATTCGGTTGAGAGTTCATTGGAATTCGTATCGAGATTGTAGCGAGTCGAGTTCTTGTTCTTCGGATCGTAACTGCGTTTGCTGGGTTGAATCTACTGCGTGGCTGAGCCGCAGCTTTATCAAGAATACGTGCCAAACCTATCAACTCCTTTTGTTTGATAGTAGTAAGATATGCTGAACTAAGAGAGAATGCTTGGACAATTTTGTGTGCGGTTTGGAAGAGTAAGAGGAATTCATGTAATGGACTTGGTGAAATGATATCATTTGAGGAGATATCACATGAGAACGATTAAGCTAGGCATGATTGGCAGCGGGCATGTGAGCAACCGCTATTTTGAACAAGCAGCTGGGCTGGAAGGCGTGCAATTTGTCGCTACTTATTCCAGAAATCTGTACAATGCAGAGAGAAAAGCAGACGAATATGGAGTTCCTAGCTGGTATGATGATTATCGTGAAATGATGGACAAGGAGCAGTTGGATGGCGTTGTCGTCACAACCCCTCATTCAGTACATGCGGAACCCGTGCTCGCTGCACTTGAAAGAGGGCTCCATGTGCTCAATGAGAAGCCAATGGCAACCTCGCTGGAAGAATGTCGGCGTATGGTTGCTCTAGCTGTAGAGAAACAAGTGATATTGATGAACTTGCCTTATGATTTGCATCCCGTCTATCTGACGGCTGCCGATTATGTGAATGAACGATATATTGGGAAGATCACTGGTGCGGAGGCGCAGTTGTCTTTGCCGGGGCCATGGAGAGACAACTGGTATTATGATAAATCTGTCGCGCATGGCGGAGCGGTTCTGGATTGTTTGGTATATCCACTTAGCCGCCTAATCGGCCTATTAGGCCCTGCCGTCAGTGTTATGGCAGAAGTGAATACACTGATACCAAATCGAATCGTTGGTGATGGCAAGAAGGTGTCCAGCGATGTAGATGACAATGTGACGCTGATCCTGCAATTTGCCGAAGGACAGCATGCGGTTATTCGCTCCTTATGGGGGATGGCATTTAAGCAGAACAATACGATCATTTACGGCCGCAAGGGGACGATAGCATTGAATGATAGTGGCTATCCGCTTGTGATTCATTCGCCTGATCAAGTAATTGCGGGGGCGGAACAAGTATGCTGGCGAGGTCTTGAGAATTGCTATCTCCCACGAGACGAATTCGCACTGCATCAAAGTGAAAGTGTAATCGGTTACTTTGCTCATTGCCTTCGTACAGGAGAACAGCCTATTCAATCCGCGAAGCAGCAGTTGCATGTCCACGAGATTATGTTCGGGGCTTATCGTTCTGCAGAATCCGGACAGCGGTATCCGTTGACTACAACCTTTACTCCGTGGAGTCAATTGGATACTGCATTATTCGATACTCGCAGCGGTTATTTATAAATATACATATAGAAGCAAAGGTTGAATTAGCATCATGTGTAGCGGCCTGTATACCAATAAAAGGGGGAAGAAGACAATGGATATGGAAAAGTTATTTCTGATCACTGATATTGATGGTTTTACTCCAGAAATCAGCAGGCTCGTTTCGATGATGAATTATGCGCGCTACACAACGATGAATACGGTAGAGGGATTAAGTCAGGCGCAATTGGATTATGTGATGGATCCACACAGCAATTCCATTGGAGCGCTGCTATACCATATGGCTGCTGTTGAATTTGCGTATCAAGCATTTACATTCGAGCATCGTGAATTAACCGAGCAGGAACTGCTAACGTGGGGAGCCGCATTAGAGTTAGGGGAGAAAGGCCAGCAGTTGATTAAGGGGCATGATCTGAACTTCTATTTAACGTTGTTGGACGAAGTTAGACAGCGTACACTCGATGGATTCAAGAGCAGAAATGATGAGTGGCTGCATGAAGAAGCTCCCTTCTGGCATGGTAAACCTACGAACAACTATTTCAAATGGTTCCATGTGTTTGAGGATGAAATTAATCACCGAGGCTAGATGAGAATTATCAAAAAGAAACTCCCTCAGAGCTTGTAGCTGATTGAAAACACATGATCGTGAAGTAAATCTTCTGTATTCAGGGAGATCTAGTAGATTGGAGAATGGTAAATGAGCAGAAACTATACAATAGAGACGAGAATTCCGACTGTAATTGAATATGAGAAAATATGCAGTGCAGTCGGATGGAAAGAGTACATGAACTTTGATGTTGTTGGAGAATCGCTCCGCAATTCATTGTTCGGCGTCGTTGTGCATGATCAAGAAGAAATCGTGGGAATGGGAAGAGTTGTAGGGGACGGACAGATTTATTTCTATATCCAGGATATTGCTGTAGCTCCAGAGCATCAGGGTAATGGAGTCGGCAAACTGATTATGGAGACGATCAAAGCCTATCTGGAAGAAACGGCACCAGATAAATCGTTCGTTGGATTATTTGCTTCGAAAGGGAAAGAGGATTTCTATGAGCAATACGGCTTCCATAACCATGATGGAATGACCGGGATGTTCGGCGTGATTCACGATCGAAAGTTGCAATAATAACTGACAAACATGCCCTGGGGTGAGGGCATGTTTTTTTATGCGCATTCCTATCCGCACCTCAACTTCCGGTTTATGAGTATAAGAGCTAGGTGTAGTTCATACTCTCTTCGGATATTTTTTTTCGTTTCTTCTTGATACATAACGTAGAGAAGGGTATGATGGAAATTGAGGAAAACAAATTGTTTTAAATGTTTTCCGAGGCGTTTTTCTTTACATCATTTTCAAGGAGAGAGTAGAATGGGGAAAACATTGAAAGGTCTTATGCTGTTCACTGATATTGGGTTTATTGTCTATTGGACGATTACGTTCATGGGATGGATTCCGAAGGAGTATCTCTATCAAGATTACAAGAATGAACTGCTCGTAGCATGGAATATGTCTTTCATTCCGTTGGACTTGTTCATATCAGTGACGGGGATTTTAAGTATTTACTACTTTCACAAGAAGAAGCCAGTTTGGTCAGCGCTATGCTTCACCTCGTTGCTGCTTACTTCCTGTTCGGGGTTACAAGCCATCGCATTCTGGTTCATTCGGCAAGATTTCGATATGATGTGGTGGACACCGAACCTGTTTCTTCTCATCTATCCACTATTCTTTTTGGCGAAAGTAATGAAAAGGGAGCGCAATTGTTATGCATGATCGTATCGCAGGAGCTGCGATTGAAGAGATTAAAATTCGAGGCATGAAGTTTGCCATCCGCAATGTAGCAAGCCGGCTCGGAATTAGCACGAAGACATTGTATCAGCATTTTGAATCCAAGGAACAACTCATTACGTGTTTAATTGAGCGATCGATTCAAGAGATGAGAGATTCTGAAGCGCGCATGATGCGAGACGAATCCTTATCGATTGTGCAAAAGCTTGAGCAAGCCCTGATGATGCTTCCGAGCGCGTTTGCGTTTACAGACATTCGTACACTGGACGAGTTGAAGAAGCTGTATCCTGAACAATGGAAGCTTGTAGATGCCTATGTCCAAGAAGGCTGGGACAATATTCGATTATTGATAGAAGAGGGCATCCAAGCGCAAATCATTCGCCCATTCGATATGGAGTTATTCATTGACATGTACATAGGCGCGTTATATCAATTGATGGATCGTAGGACAAGGGAAGGAAATCAGTTGTCATTAGAGGAAGCGCTGCGAAGAACCGTAAAAATGCTCATGTACGGAGTAATAGAGAAATAGAGTGGAGAGCAGGCAGCTCTTGCAGGAGAACGTTGAACACGTGAACTGTGAGCGGCTGCTTTTTTTATAAGCTGCTTCACTCATACCCAGTTGCTTAATACTAGTTAGTTTGAGAAAAGGAGCGGCTTGGACAGTCGTTTCCAATATTATGAATTTGCGTTATACTTAATGGTAATGTGAGTTAGCTATTCTCCGACCGTATTGTGATGCGACAGGACAGGCAGCAGCTATGACTGCATATTCTTTATCGTCATATCCGATAAAAAGAGTTCTTAGACGCCTTTATGTGATTCGATCGTGAATACGAAACTACGAAATCTCAGCGCATATAGAGAACTATTTTCCTCTCAATTATACATATCTTATTTCGTTTCGAATAACTAGCAGCCTTCATGAATGGGAACAGAAGCCATTGTCTCTACTCGTGAAGGCTTGTTTTTTCATAACCCAACATACTTCATATCAAGCAGCAGAGAAAGTACGAATCAAGATGGAAATGGAGGCGTGAGATGTCAACCATTTTTCAAACCGAGAGATTAGTCATGAAGCAAATTGATGAAGTCCATGCCAAACAAGTGTTGGACTACATGGTACGAAATCAGGAATTTTTGTCAGCGTGGGAGATTAAGAGAGAGCCCGCCTTTTATACGATGGAGTGGCAAACAAAAGTGCTGCGAGAAGAACGCATTCAATATGAGAGAGGGTGTTTGTTCAAACTATGGATATATGAATTAGACGATACGGAGCGAATTATTGGCTCTATAGCACTTAGTAATATCATTAGAGGGGCATTTCAATCCTGCCATCTAGGTTATAAGCTGGATAAGGATTTGCAAGGAAGAGGGTACATATCCGAAGCGTTGACCGTGATGATTGAAATTGCATTTCGTGATTTGAAGCTCCATCGTATCGAAGCCAACATCATGCCGCATAACAAGGCTTCACTCAGAGTGGTGGAGAAGCAGGGATTTCAATTCGAGGGATTAGCCAAGAAATATCTTAAAATTAATGGGAAATGGGAAGACCACATCCATATGGTGTTGTTGAATGAGGAGATGGAGTAGGGAATGAAGATTGGGCTAGTGAGACATTTTCCCGTTCAGTGCAAACCGGAGAAGAAGTGGATGAGCTCCGCGGATTTCAATCATTGGGTTGAGCAGTATGATCAAGCAGAGGTCATCCTTGCTGATCCTCCAAATGACACCACAGTGTGGGATCTCTGTGTGTCTAGTGATTTATCAAGAGCAGTGACAACCGCTGAACATATTTATACAGGCAGGATTATCACAACCCATCGTCTTCGAGAGATTGGAATGCGTTCCGTGTTTCAATCGAACGTCAAGCTGCTGCACATTGTATGGATGATCTTGTCACGATTGGCATGGCTATGCTCTCATTCTTCACAAGAGGAGACGAAGCAGCAAACATTATCAAGGGTTAAAGAAGTTATCGATTGGATTGAAGCGGAAAATCAGTCGAATGTTCTTGTCATATGTCATGGGGCATTGATGAAGGTTGTGCATAAAGAACTTGTCCGAAGGGATTACAAAGGGAAAGCGGAATGGAAGCCCCAAAACGGGAAACTGTATGTATATGTGAAGGGTTAGGGCGGATTGGAGGCGTAGAAGAGGCAGTTATCCTTGAAATGCAATAACGAAGATAAATGTAAGATTAGAAAAAGAGTGATCAATAAGATACTAGGCTTTCTTTGATAAGGATGAAAGTACTACAATAATAAGGGGATATGCTGTGTCGAATGAGAAAGTTACCTTAAGAGATCTCGTTTTGGATAAACCATTTGCATATAAATTAAGTATGATGTTGGAAAGTAGATTAATCGGGTATAAGCATTTTTATCTGTTCTGTGATGAAATCATTGACGTCTATACGAAGCCACCATATTGGATCATTCAATTAGCAGTAACAAAATATCAGGCAAGTGCGATTAGTATTGTGAATCATTACCTTTATTCCGAACCATTTATAGAAAACGATCCCAAGCTCTATGATCAGTACATTGCATGTTTATATCTCAGATATGCAAGAAACGAATTATCATGGGCTTCCTTCTTATGCAAATCAGGGGAGTATTCGGATGGGACAGGAAGCGTAAAGGAACCTTGTGAGTATTTTTATGACTTATTGAATGAATTGGAAGAATAGGAATATAATAGTGAATTGGAGAAACACCAATTGTTCGGAGTAGTTGAGAAATTCAGAAGTGATATTGATGCCATGAATCCAATTTATCAGATGTTCAGAGGATACTACAAAAAATATGTGAATCGTAATCTTTGCTCTTATTACCTAGGAAATAAACGCTAGAAATGACCTAGCATGGCTGTCTTTAAATTGTAATCGAATCAACGATTGTTACAATGAAACAGGACAGATCGTAAATGTCTAGTGTTCCAAATGACCTAAAATTGATATGGAGGGATCGCCCTGCAGACCTTTTTTCGTTATAACTGGACGGTTCGAGAACAATGGTATCGATGGTGTGAAGATATCCCTTACGAGGAACTGGTTCGTCCGCGAATAGGTGGAGTCGGCGGAATCTTGCCCACGCTGTTTCATGTTGTTGACGTGGAGTGGAGCTGGATTCGTGTATTGCAAGGAAAGAAGGACTTCGAAGAAGGATTCGAGAAGTACAATACGCTTGAGAAGATCATTCAACTAGATGAACAGTTTCGGCCTGAAGTAGAAGAATTTGTTCGCTCATGGAATGACTGCATGGAGATCCGTCCTTTTTATGATCAGCGTCCAGACGGCACTGTACTTGTGTATGCTTGGGGAGAAGTGATGCGGCATACCATAGCCCATCACATTCACCATGTCGGACAACTATCGGTCTGGGCAAGGGAAGTCGGGAAGCAGCCAGTGTCGGCTAATATGATTCGAAAAAAACTTATTCAACCAAACATGATCGCAGATCATTTGTAATAGATATGTTACCTACAGCAATGGTACGAAGAAAGAACAGCCAGTTTCCAGCCTGTTATATTGTACGAAGCTATTGCATGTCAACAAAAGAGGTAGTTGAGTGAAGACAATCCATTCGAGGCGTTCGAAGGGTGCGTCTTTTTTTATTGAAATACGTGAACCATGTATCTCCCCTCAAATGTTTCCCTAAGGAAAAATAATTTACTATATACAAAAGTTTTGGGTAAATATATAATTAGAGGTATATCCGGATATACGAACCAAGAAGGAGATGATTACATGAGCGTATTTACTTTGCCAGAACTTCCGTATGCATACGATGAGCTGGAGCCTCATCTGGATGCAAGAACGATGGAGATCCACCATGGGAAGCATCATGCCACTTATGTGGCTAATTTAAATAAGGCGTTGGAAGGCCGTACGCAATTTGCAAATGCTTCGGTTGAAGAATTGATCAGCAACTTGAACGATGTACCGGAAGAAATACGTGCTGCGGTTCGCAACCAAGGCGGGGGACATTACGGGCACAGCTTATATTGGTCGATTATGAGCCCGACTGGCGGTGGTAATCCTTACGGAGACATCGCGAAGGGCATTGAGAAGCACTTCGGCAGCTTCGAACAGATGAAGGATGAGCTGACGAAGGCGGCAATCAGCCGATTCGGATCTGGCTGGGGCTGGCTCGTCGTGAACGGAGATAAGCTTGAGGTGATGAGTACACCGAATCAGGACACACCACTAATGGAGAACAAAACGCCTATTCTGGTGGTGGATGTGTGGGAGCATGCTTACTATTTGCAATATCAGAATCGGAGACCGGACTTCGTGTCCTCCTGGTGGAATGTAGTGGATTGGGAAGAAGTGAACCGTCGCTACAATGAAGCCGTACGTTAACAACGATGTGCGTAAACGTTGCGGAAGCAGGACGCTGCTTCTGCAAGGTGTGGGCTGCATCACAGCGATGGAATACACGGCGCTTGGAGCATTGAATGATTAGGGAAAGGAGCATGCGCATGAGTATGAGCCTAAAGAGGAGTGTAGTAAATCTTTCCGGCCAAGACAGCACCTCCAGAGAACAAGTATTGTTCTGGCTGAAAAAGCTCGGTACAGTCACAGTTCAGGATCTGATTGATCGGATGGATGTGACAGGCGTTGCAATTCGGCGATATCTAACGGAACTGCAAGAAGAGGGGCACATCGTAACGAAGGTGCAGCGCCATCAGGTTGGCAGACCGACACATTATTATCAACTGACTGATTCTGCATTAGAGCTGTATCCACGTCAATATGATGAACTAGCGACTGAACTGTTCGATGAGCTTGAGGCGCTGTACGGGGAAACGGGTGTGGCTTTGTTCTTCGAACAGAGAAGCACTAAGCTGAAACGACGATATGAAGATACAGTTACTGGAGAAACGCTAGAGGATCGGTTGGAGGCGCTCGTTCGAGTGCAAAATGAACAAGGCTACATGGCAAACGTGCATCCGAATGCAGATGGCTCCTTTTCCTTCGAAGAGAAGAACTGTCCGATTGCCAAAGTGGCGTGCAGGTACGGCCATGCCTGCCGCTGCGAGCTGCAATTATTTCGTTCCTTGCTCCAAGTCCAAGTAGAGCGTACAGCATGCATGGCTGAAGGTGGAAGTGTGTGCAGTTATCACATTATGCAAGATTCGTAAATGTAAAATCAATATTGGAGCATGTTCAATAAAGCTTCCCTAACAGGCTTTTCGAGCATGCTTTTTTGTTATCTTCATATTTAACTCATAACATCGGCATGTTTCGAATTATGACACTATCGTTAGCGCATGAATGGATGTATAATAATGGATGATGTTTTGCGGAAACCTTTTGCGGCCAATCTGCATCCAAGTAGTAGAACTATTGCATTAATAGCGCATTGCAATAATAGATTAGCATCTAAGAGGGAGGTGAAAGGGTAATCCATAATTGTAGAATCAGGATTCTAATGGCTGCCCGTCCTGCATTTTGCCTGAATGCCGCATGATAAGTCGCAGTTGGTTATACCAGCTGATGAAAAGCGATTTGGAATGACACATTCACGCAAAAATAGGAGGAAGTACAATGATAAACTATCAAGTAATGACGGAAGCTCAAGTGGACAAATTGAAGGAAATCGATCGCTCGGAGCATATTGAGCTGATTTATGAGATGCATGACGGCAAGATGACGGAAATCCATGCGAACCACGAATGTCCGAATTGGGACATCGAGCAGCTGCAGGAGATGGAAGAACGATATGTATACGAACTGCAGAACGGCGGTATGGCCGTCGGTGCTTTCGATGGAGACACCTTAGTAGGCTTCGGCGTATTGGCTCATCAATGGCGCGGGGAGCAGCACGACCAGCTTCAGGTTGATCTCATGTATGTATCTCGGACTCATCGCAGACAAGGGATCGGATCGCGCATTATGAATGAGCTGGCGGAAGAAGCGAGAAGAAGGGGCGCAAAGCACCTCTATGTTTCTTCAACGGAAACTCGCTCGGCGGTATCCTTTTACAAGAGCAATGGCAGCCAGTTGACGGATGAAGTAGATCCTGAGCTCTTCCAAAAAGAGCCGAAAGATATCCATATGCTGATTACGCTTTAGAAGTTATGTTACTTCGATAGGATTGTACGATGAAGTGCTGGCGCAATTTGCCAGCACTTTTGTGTTTGTAAGTTTTCGTATTTATATGAACAATGTAGCCGAAAGTGAAATCGAAGCAGCTTTTAACCGATGAAAGGATAGTAAGAAATATATAGAAAAAAGAGGGGGAAACGAAATTGAAAAAGATGGACAGGCAATCGGCTTACTGTTGGGAATCCAGAAGGCAGCATGGAGAGGAACAATCACATTTCTAATGGAGGTCGACAATGAAACGATTAATGTCAGCGTTGCTATGCCTTATGTTAGTCCTTACAGCTCATTCAGGTTCGGTTCAAGCCAAAGGGAATGATGTAAGTGCCCTTAGCGAACAGCAATATACACGTATCGGCGAGGATTACGACATTCTTGACGACAATGTGCTGCTGGAGAAAAAGAACGGCGGCGTTTGGACTTGGGTCTTGAACAAAGATTATTTAAAAACTTTAGATTTCTATGTAGGTGAAATGTACCACATTCCGGGCTTGCAGGATGTAAAGCAATTTAGGTACAAATCGCGTGAGATGGACGGTAGAGATATTATTAACTATGTTGCGTTAAAAAAGGACGGAACCGTATGGTATTGGGACTCCAAAACTGGCGAAGCCGACGCCACTATTATACATAGCCCTATGAATACTCCGTCGCCCATCAAAGATTTGGATAACGTAA
Organism: Paenibacillus sp. NAIST15-1; assembly: GCF_001894745.1. GTDB lineage: Bacteria > Bacillota > Bacilli > Paenibacillales > Paenibacillaceae > Paenibacillus_B > Paenibacillus_B suaedae. The sequence goes on along the minus strand of NZ_BBYF01000003.1, from coordinate 160,414 downwards.
CTTCACTCGTCGCTGATTTTTTCGACAGTTCTAACTTCAAGACCTTGTTCGTATTAAAATCAGACGGTTCGGTGTGGAGTTGGGGAAGGGAAATGGGCAATGCCTCTTCGATTCCAATTCAATCCAAGTTGCTTGATGATGTCGCATCCATAAATTCTGCGAACGGTTTCGCATATGCGGTTAAGAAAGACGGTACGGTATGGAGATGGAGTACAAGTTCGTACCTTCCGGATTATATCTCGAAAAACAAAGGTCCCGAGCAGATCAAAGGACTTGTCAATATCGTCAACATACAGATAAGCAGTTATAAAAACTTTGCATTCAAGCAAGATGGAACGGTCTGGTCTTGGCCAGCGTATAATCCTGAAGCGATTCCCAAGCAATTAGACATAGCAACAGGCGCTCGAGCTATGGTTGAGTTTAGCATGATGTTGCGAGATCAACCATTAATAGATCAATTTATTGACACCATGTATTTTTTGCACACGGATGATCAGCTTTGGTCCGTGTACAACGACGATAAAGTATTCCCTGAGCTTACGGATATCGCTACCATATACTTTAAGCATCGGGACAAATATTCTACATGGTATTATGCTTTAAAAAAGGATCAGACTTTGTGGGCGTGGGATGATTATGATGCTTCCTTGCCAAAGCTTGTTGTGTTCACGAAAGGCATAGCAGCTGACATTCGCTCTGAGACAACAGAAATATCAAAAAGTAAACGTCCAAGCAGAACACAAACCCCGAATGGTGAACGTTCTGGAACAACAGAAATACCAACTGAGAAGCGTCCTGAGGCAGTGGTTCAGCCAGAAAAACGAACATCTCCTGAAATCAGCCTGTATCCGTTCATCACGATGCTGCAGCCTGGCGAGCTACAGCCTATAATCGCAACCAATGTGGTTCCCGGAACTCGGATCACGTATACGATTGAGAATCCGGGCATCGGGACCTTGGCGAATGTAAATGGCGTACCGGTTGTGAAAGGGATCACCCCGGGACAAACCATTGTACGAGCTACCATTAGCAGACCTGGCTTACCGAATGAGACGACTTATGTATTGTTGTATGTCATGGGTGGCAGCATGCAGTCCAATACGTATCTCACAGCAGTCCGTTCACTTCCTGACATTGACAAGCAGAATCCGCAAATGGTAGAAGGCTTGACACAAGCAGGAGAACTTGTGATTACAGCTGCAAGCAGCGAGAAGCTGACTCCTGTTAACGGCCAATTCGTGATAACATCCGAGCTGCTTGCACGTTTAGCTGGAAATGCGTCTAAGCAGAAGTCAGCAATTCAGCAGACGCTATCAGAGAATAAGATTACACTTGTGAGAGAACTGATTGTGAATGCGGAAATTGTGACAGTGTCCAATCAAAATGAATATGTGTTCAAACTTAATAAGGAGGGCTTAATCGGCCGTAAGGATATTGACTATATTACCGTTCATGCAGGGGATGCGAAACTCGTGTTCAATGTAGCGACCGCAGAGCGACTGTTCCAATCGCAGCCGGTTATCGTCATTCGTTTTGTAAAAGAGAGTAACGGCGGATATCGTGTACAGTTTCAAAATGAGCAAGGGCAGGAGCTTTCGGGCATACCAAGTAATATTCAGCTCATTCTGCCTACTAGCCAAATAGATGCGACAAACACAAGTGTGTTCTATGTGAATGGGAAGGCTAGGGAGCCGATCGGCGGGAAGTATAATCCGTCCAAAAACGGCATGGAAGCGGAAATCAATCGTTCTGGAACCTATCTTGTAGAAGAGAATTCAAAATCATTCCCAGATATGAACGGCAGAGATCCAGAGTTGATGCAAGCGGTACAATTTTTAGGCTCCAAAGGAATCGTTTCTGGAAAAGGAAACGGCAATTTTATGCCCGATTCTCTGCTAACCCGTGCAGAGTTCACGGCTATGCTGGTAAGAGCGTTTAACGTTATGGATGAAACGGCGAAGGAAAGCTTCTCGGACGTGGAGCCGTCGCAATGGCATCATCCATTTATCGCTTCTTCCGAAAAAAATCATATCGTCGAAGGTTATCCTGACGGCACATTTAAGCCGGATCGTACGATAGAACGGCAAGAAATGACCGCTATCGGCGCAAGATTCCTGCATGAAAGGAAGCATTATTATTATCCTTCGAATCCGGAGGAGTACTTAAATCTATTTGTAGATAAAGAAACGGTATCCAAGTGGGCCAAGCCCACGATGTCCTTGGCGGTGAAGCAGCGCTTGATCGATGTTCCCGCCAATAAACAGATTAAAGCACGCGAGGCTGTTACACGCGGGGAAGCCGCACGAATGCTGTATCGTCTTTATTTGCAGCTGTAACCTTAACATATTGATCGCTTTTTACTGACCGCTCCTTAAAGAGTGGTCTTTTTTTATTGCTTGTTTATCCGTACAACCGCCATCTTACTCCGTCTGCTGGTGGTCAGGAAGAAACGGAAGGTAGTAACATGATTCTATTGATAATGATTCTCACTATTATCATTGATCAGTTTAGAACTCGCAAAGGGGAAGTAGAGAAGATGAAAACAATGAAACGATTCACGGTAATGTTATGTGCATGTCTGCTGCTGATTACAGGATGCGGCAATCATGATGCCAAGGAAAATGCAGACAAAGAGAAAGAAGTGGTACAGCAGACAGCTGCGGGCAATAAAGCAGCATCAGCGGCAGCGTACCCGCGAACGATTACACATTTGTCCGGCAAGACGATCGTGGAAGCGAAGCCGCTTAAGATCGCAACGCCTTATATATCCTTTGTCGATTATATGGCCGTATTGGACACGTATCCGATTGCCGGTCAAGGAATTGAGATTATTGAGCGAAATTTCCCCAGCTTGAGCAAGCGAATTGCAGGCAAAGGAATTCAGGACTTGGGTATGGAGACCAATCTCGAGAAGCTGCTGGCGGTTCAGCCGGATTTGATCATAGCGGCAGATGATATGAAGGAGCAGTATGAGCGATTGTCGCAGATCGCCCCGACGGTTATTTTCCCGCAGGCTGGAGAATGGCGAGAAACGCTGAAGCAAATTGCTGAAGTCATTGGCGAGGAGGAGAAGGCTGAGCAGGTGCTCGCGGAATTCGATCGCAAGAGCGCGGAGTATAAGGAAAAACTGGCGTTCCGCCAGAATGAGTCCGTTCTATTTACGATGTATAGCGGCAAAGAGATGTTTGTCATGTGGAATGACGGTCGATTTGATCCCTTCTATAAGGGACTTGGATTGAAGCCGGTAGAAGCTGCACAGGCGAACGGACAGATAACGCTCGAAAGCCTTGCTGCCTTGAACCCGGATCACTTGTTCGTCATCAACAACTGGCAGAATCCGATCCAAGGCGGTGTTAGGGAAGCGATGAAGATCAGCAAGGTGTGGAACAGCATGAATGCCGTCAAGAACAACCGGGTGTATGAGCTTGCAGACCCTTCACTGCCTGGGCCAATGGCATTGGCGAAGATCGACGGGATCGAAGAGATCATGCAGGCTATGGGGAAAACGGATCAGTTAGATTAGCGGGGTTCATAGTTCCAGTTATTTGCTGTTCCTTTTTAGATTGACTGTTAAGGATAAGGAAGGGAGATGCTGCATCATGGCAACTACACCATTGCCGTTTATGCTGCGGCTGGTACAGAAGCAGCGCGTCAAATTAATCGCCTCCTGTATCTGCTCCGCGGCAGGCGCTGTATTTGCTTTGGTTCCGTACGTGCTTGTGTTCCGCATCACGGATCTCTTGCTGCGCTCGACTGTGGAGTGGCACGACATACGTTGGCTCATTCTTATGGCCTTTATTTCGATATTGCTGCGCTTCATCTTGATGGGGGCTTCGACGATGCTGGCGCATGCCGCAGCATTTCATGTGCTTTATGATTTGCGTGCGTGCTTGATCGATAAGCTCGGCAAACTGCCGCTTGGCTTTTTCAGTGAACAACACTCAGGACGTGTAAAAAAAATCGTAGCCGATGATGTGGAGCGAATTGAGTCTTTCATCGCTCACCATCTTCCGGATTTGACGGCTTCCCTTGTGGCACCATTGTTAACGATAGCATACTTATTCAGTGTGGACTGGAGGCTTGCGATCGCCGCCTTGCTGCCGATTCCAGCAGCTTATGCGGTTCAGGGCATTATATTTTTGCGTGGAAGACGCTCAGAGGATATGAAACAGATGCATCATTTATCGGAAACGATGAACGGCGCAATTGTTGAGTTTGTCCATGCGATGCCTGTCATTAAATCGTTTAATCAAACCGTACATTCTTTCGCCCGCTATCGCAACTCTGTTGAAAGCTATGCGGCCTTATGGGGCGAGATTGCCCGTAAAAAAACGCCGCTGTATACGCTGTTCCTGCTTCTATTGGAATCGGGATTGCTGTATATTATGCCGCTGGGAGCTTGGTTGTACGGTCAAGGAAGTGTAACCTTCCCTGTGCTTGTATTGTTTCTGCTGCTCGGTGTCGGATTAACTGCACCGCTGCGCCAGATTTCTACCTTGGCTCATATGATGCAGAACAACATGGAAGGGGTTCGGCGTATTCAACAGCTGTTAGCGGAAGAGGAGCTGTCATCCTCCATGACCGTCTGCACGGGGAACATGCCAACCACCCGATTCGATATTTCCTTTCAAAATGTCACGTTTGCGTATGAGAACCGGCAAGTGTTACACGACATTCATTTTACGGCAGAGCATGGTAAGGTGACCGCACTTGTTGGGCCTTCAGGAGCGGGCAAGTCAACGGCAGCTCAATTAATCGCTCGTTTTTACGAGGTTTCAAGTGGAGCAATTCAGGTTGGAGGAATTGATATCCGCTCGATCCCACCAGAGCAATTGATGGATATGGTGTCGTTTGTGTTCCAGGATGTTCCCATCGTGAGCGATACGGTCGCAGCTAATTTGCGAATGGGGAAAGGGGAAGCTCAGGATGATGAGCTGATATCTGCTGCTAAAGCCGCGCAGGCGCATGAGTTCATTATGGCGATGCCAAACGGCTACAATACGTTGATTGGAGAGGGCGGCGTGCACATCAGCGGCGGAGAACGACAGCGCATCGCGATTGCACGTGCCATTTTGAAGGATGCTCCGATACTTATTCTAGATGAAGCCTTTGCATTCGCAGATGCGGAAAATGAAGCGAAAATTCAGGACGCGCTGAGCAGACTGATGCATCAACGGACAGTCATCGTGATTGCGCATCGACTGTCTTCGATAACAGATGCCGATTGTATCGTCGTCTTGGAGGATGGACACATATCCGGCATAGGCACGCATGACGAACTGCTTGCGCACAATCCGCTGTATGCCGGCATGTGGATCGCGCATCGCGAAGCAGACGATTGGTCGCTGGAAGGAAAGGACGGGGCCTATGTTTAACACTATACGCTTCATAACCGGTCGTTCGGGAGCCTTATTCACTCGAGCAACACTTTTCACCATCGTGGAAATGGTCGCGAATGCCGCGCCAATGGGGCTGCTATTCGTAGTATTGGTATCCTTGTTCAACGGTACGCCTACGGCCTTGGAAATTGGCTGGTGGCTGGCGATTCTGCTGCTGTTATTTTGCGTCCAAGCGATATTTGCGAGTATGGGCCAGATCGATGCACAGTGTACAGGCGCATTGATCATGAAGGATGTGCGGCTGCGCCTGGGCGAACATTTGCGCAAGCTGCCGATGGGGTACTTTTCACGGAAGGATCAAGGGGATATAAGTCACACGCTCTTGGCAAATGTGGATGAAGTGGAAATGATCCTGACGCATCTATTCAATCAATTCATTGGAGCGATTACACTGCCTATCGTAAGCGGACTGTTCCTGCTGCTTGTCGATTGGCGATTAGCGCTCGCTGTATTTGTATCCGTGCCCTTCGCCTTGCCATTATTATTCTGGTCGCAGCGAGTGATGGCAAAGCGCAGCAAGCTGCGGCAATCAGCCGCAGTGGCTGTGAACTCTCGTCTATTGGAATACGTGCAGACGATCCGACTAATGAAGGCACACAATCAAATTGGCCAGCGCTTTAGGAGATTGGAGCAAGCCATGGCGCGGCTGCGAGATGACAGTATACGAGTGGAGGCGATGACGTCACCTGTTGTCATGCTGTTCTCTATTGTGCTGGAACTTGGGTTTATCCTGCTGCTTATGGTGGGCTGCTACTTGCTGGAAGGCGGGGTTATCGATGTCTCTGTGCTGCTTATTTTTCTGGTTGTCAGCATGAAGTTCTATCAGCCGCTTCGTGTGGCAGGCGCTTCACTGATTCAAATTCGCTATATGGCTTCTGCTGGGGAACGGATAAGGGATATTTTTGAAGAGAAGCCATTGGTAGAGTCTGCACAGCCCCTGCTTCCTCAAGCATACGGGATTGAATTTGATCACGTATCGTTCAGTCACGGGGATGCTGAAGTATTACAGGATATTTATTTGCATATCCCTGAAAATAGCCTGACCGCTATCGTTGGGCCTTCCGGTGCAGGCAAGTCTACATTAGCGGGCTTGGTGTCACGCTATTGGGATGTAACGAAAGGTGCTGTAAAAATTGGCGGCGTAGATGTGCGTGCGATAAGAAGCGAGAAACTGTTAAGCCGAATTAGTACGGTGCAGCAGCAGCCATATCTCTTCAATGAAACGATTGCAGCCAATATTCGAATGGGCAAGCTGGATGCATCGGATGAGGAAGTGGTGAAGGCAGCTAAGGAGGCTTATTGCCATGACTTCATTATGAAGCTTCCGCGCGGTTACGCTACGATTGCTGGAGAAGGCGGGGCAATGTTGTCAGGAGGAGAAAAGCAGCGATTTGCGATCGCTAGAGCCATTCTCAAGGACGCACCAATCATCATTTTGGATGAAGCGACGGCCTCGCTGGATCCGGAGAACGAGATGCATTTGCAGCGCGCGATTAAGAAACTGACGCAGCGCAAGACGGTGCTCGTCATCGCTCACCGCCTGAAGACGATCCGCGGAGCGGATAACATCGTTGTGCTGGAGCAGGGTCGGGTTGCGGAGCAAGGCACACATGAAGAACTGCTTGCGCATGAAGGCACGTACTATCGCCTATGGCATGAGCAGCAGAAGATTGGCGGCTGGAAGATTGGGAGAGGGGTTGCAGGAAGAAGGGAGAAATTAGAAGAGTAGAGGAGTAGGGGAATGAGGATAGCGATTACTTCATAATGTCCCATTGATTCTTGGGCTTAGCCTTACGCAAGTTATTGATTGTTGATACCAGGATCGGGTCAGAAAGGATAGAGATATTCGATCTAGTAACACAAAGAGCTAGATAACTTCACGAAAACATCAAATGAACCGTTCTAAAGTAAAAGGGACTGTAGTACCCATTTACATTGGAGCGGTTTTTTTACATGCAAGATGCAGGTTTCTGGAGGTTCTTGTCTACAATTCGTACGCTAAAATGATATACTAGGTAAGCTAATGTGGATTATTTTATCATTAAAGATGGGAGAAATGTGTCATGCAATCAAATATCCTAATTCTTGAAAAAACGTCTTCAGGAGAACTGGTGAAAATAGACGAGCGTGCATGGACTACCAGTATGGTGCAGCTGCTTGAACATGCGAATTATTTGCTCGTGAATGATGCGGAATATGAGATGCTGGAGGGCCGGCTGAATGTGAACACCGGCAATTTTGAATTGCTCGTCGAGTCAGTTCGAAAGCCTTGAAAATATATCGGAAAGCAGGGAAGGATTAATGGAACGAAATGAACAGGAGCAGAAGACGACAAGTCCAGAGACGACTGAATCCTGTGCGACTTCGGCAAAGCCGCTCAAGGTATTAAGCACCTCCCTGGGCGTTGCGCTTGCCGCCAATCTGCTTATGAGTTCGTCAGCGATGGGTCAACAGAGTGCAGCTCCGTCTGATCAGGCGAAGCTGGTTGAGTGGTCGACAGAGGAAGTGAAGCAGTATTTCGATGCCAATATGGACTGGAACATTCCACTGCCAGAGGAGAAAGAATCAGAAAGCAGTAGTGTTGGCGGGAGCACTGGCAGCTCATCTGGAGGAGGCAGCTCGTCAGGGGGAGGGTCATCTCATACGACATACGTCCATCACGGAGGATTTGGCTGGGATGACATGCTGCTCTATCACATGATCTTCAATCGAGGAAGCGCCTATTCCTCTACGAGTTGGTCTTCAGGCGGAAGCGTGTATGATACGCGGACGAATTCGCCATATCGGACGAAATCGTTCTCCTCGGATAGTTTTCAGAATCGTCCTGTCGTGAATTCGAGGGTTCGACCTACTACTTCGAACGGCTCGGGTTCTATTATTCGCAGATCGTCGGTTGGATCAAGTAAATCAAGTTCCTCATCGCCTGGAGGAATCGGCGGTAAATCAAGCAGCTTTAGTTCGTCAGGCGGTTCCAAAAGCGGAGGGTGGTTCGGCGGATAATGGGATTTGAAGTCATTGGTCAGCCGCATCCGAATCGAGCAGAACGTGTCGCGCAATTGGCAGAGCTAGGATTCAACTGGGCGAATATCGAAGAGGAACAATACTGGGTAGATCAGGTCATTGCAATCAATGCGGGCATGAGCCAGGAGCTGCATGTGGTGTCGGCGAAGCTGTGGAGCATCTTTGACAAGGCTGCCCGTTTTATAATCGGTCGCAGAGACCTCTATGAACTCTTATCGATTCCGGAAGTGTTATGGGACGGCTTGGAGCAGATTGAGCCTAATGAAATAGGCAAGCTGAGTCAATATGCTCGGTTTGATTTTGCTATTGATCATAATGGATCGATCAAGCTGTTGGAGTTGAATGCAGATACCCCAACTGGGTATGTAGAAGCAGCAGTCGCTACACCGTGGATGTGCAAGCAATACGGACTTGAGACACCGAATAGCGAAATGTTAAAGCGAGTGAAGGAAGCTTGGGCGAGTAATCCGCCTGAATATGCTGCATGTGTAGGTTATGGTGAGCATGCAGAAGATTCGGGTACGATTGACATGCTCGTTAAGCATTCAGAGTTGCCAATACGATGCATCGATTGTCTGGATTTATGGGTGGATCAAGGGGAGCTGAAGGTAGGAGAGCAGACGATACGCAGTCTGTTCGCGCTGTACCCGAAGGAATGGATGGCCATTGACGAAGGTGGAGAAGCACTTGCTTATTCCATTGAAAATGGATATACAACGATACTGAACTCACCGCATGCGATCATTTTGCAATCGAAGGGACTGCAGGCGGTTATCTGGGCGATCCATGAACTGGGCTCAGAAATGTTCACACAGGAAGAGCATGCAGTTATTGCGCATTACATGCTGCCAACGTACAACAAAGCTGTCTTTGACGGTAGCTATGTATCCAAGTCGATGTTCGGCCGCGAAGGTGGTTCTGTGCGGCTATTTGATTCGCAAGGAAATGTAGAAACCGAAGATAAGGATGGATTTGATACAAGTCGATTCTTCAGCAGAATCTATCAAAAACGTGCCAAAATGGCACAAGTGGATTTGCATCACGGCTCCTTTCATTTATTAACGGGTGTGTTCGTCATCAACGGGGTGCCATGCGGGATACTTGGCAGAGTTGGCGGACTTATTACCGGGAATAACAGCCATTTTATAGCGATTGGAGTGAAAAAATAATGAGCCTGAATCGAAATAGCGGGAGTCGAAATCACGACATTCGTGTTCAGCAGCAAAAAAAGAAACGAATGATCAACAATCTGCTTGTGCTAGGGATATTTGCCTGTCTAATTATTTTCTTCGTGTACATCATTAATCTCGGAGCTGAAGGAAACGACAATTCCATAGATACAGCAACGGTACCTTGGGATTATAAGATTGAGAGCGCTAAGGTAGGAGACATCATCGGAGGAGATATGACAATCCTGCCGGATAATCAACTGCTGCCGAATGACAACAATTATGCGACTGGTGATCAAGTATGGACGCTCAAGTATATGACAGCTAATATGCTCCCTATTAACGAGAAGGGGAACGATATTAATTTGTCGTCATGGGAACCGATTAAATCGTACTCATCCAAGGAAGCGGCCGAGAGAGATTTGAAGGAGCTGAAGCTCAACTTGAAGGCCGAGGTTGAATTAGTGGGTGTGTACAAAACCGAGTACCAGGGTAAACTCCGTCAATTCGCCGTGATCACCCTTCCATCCGGACATACAGTGAAGCAGCCAATTGATGATGTTCGTTATCAGAAGTTCAAAAACAAGAAAAAGGTCAACGTGATGCTGGAAGAAGTTCATGATTTTGTGGACTATGATTTAGCGATGGCCAAATTCCGGGGGTGGGCAGAATGATATTTATGAATATTTTGATCAGTATTCTCACGATCATGGCGTTACAATTTATCGGCATGTATGTGTTCAGTGTGCTGACGCCATTTAATGATTTCGAAGAATTGAAGAAGGGCAATGTTGCAGTAGGGCTTGCGATGGGCGGCAAGTTCATGGGCACGGCAATTGTGCTCGGTGTGTCGGCTTTTACGAACTCATCCATTATCCATATGGCACTATGGTTTGGCGTTGGATACATCTGTTTGATCGCAACGTATTTGCTGTTTGATCTCGTTACTCCGAAGATGAGTGTAGCTGAGCAGTTGCAGAATCGGAATACTGCAGTTGGTATATTATTGTGTTTCCTATACATTGGCATGGGATTCGCTATTAGCAGTTTAATCATATAATCGCTTGTGTACACAAGGACTCCCTGATTAGTAACTTAGGAACATGAACTTTTGTTCTATAGAAGGGAGTCTTTTTTTTCGTGTGGTTGTCTCAAGGCCAAGAATGGCACCTTCCTTTACGTAATGATTATGTTCATGATGTATCTATGAATTGCCTAGTTAACTCGAACCTAGTAAACTGTATACAAGATATGGAAGATGAATCGAGGTAGTTAGTGATCAACTATGCACATCTAGTCGGGAAAATAGTAGTGGTCATGTAGTTATTCATCCTACTAACGGGGGGAGGTTATATCGTGAATCAGCTTATCATTCAGGATGCTAGAGAAGTAGCAATCGAGGCGGCTCGACAAGCTGGACTGGCGATTAAGCAATTGTTCGATCAAGTGGCACACGTAGAAATGAAAGATGAGCATGGAGACGTCGTTACAGAGGCTGATTTATTAGCGGAAGCAATCATTGTAAAGGAAATACAGGCTGCCTTCCCTGATCATCAAATCCATAGTGAGGAAGCTGGGGTTATTGGAGTCAGCAGTGATTGGCAATGGCTCGTAGATCCGCTGGACGGAACAAATAATTTTGCAATTGGTATCCCGCTCTTCTCCTGCTCCATCACCGTTATGTATCAACAAGAACCGGTTGTGGGCGTGGTGTATGAGCCGATGACGGATCGACTATTTCACGCAGCAGTTGGGAATGGAGCCTATTGCAATGACCAGCGAATGCAAGTAAAGAGCTGTCCTAGTTTGCACAAAGGGAATATTGGCTGGATTCAAGGGCATAAGGTACAGCAGGATCCTATCGCAGTTGGCTTGCGCCATTATATTGACACAAGATGCAAGCGAATGATGCGCCTATGGGCTCCAACCTTGCAATGGTGCATGCTTGCCAAGGGAGATTTGGATGGAATCGTTCTGTATAAATCTGAAGGAGATGACTTGTATTCAGGCATTCTGATGGTTAAGGAAGCGGGCGGATCCGTCATTGATTTTAATGGGGAAACGTTTACTGGGATGAATTCAGAGCCATACCTTATCGCTTGTCATCCAGACCATGAACAAGAGCTGTTGCGAATGGTGCGAACGGGCATATCAGTCCCAGTACGACCGTAACTCCAAGCGATATCAATGCTTTTATAGATATAAAGCTATGTATTTTAGGAGGTAAAGATGAAGCCAGAGATGAAATTATTTTGTTTCCCGTATGCAGGAGCGTCTGCCATGATTTATAACAAATGGAAAGCCCATTTGGCAACGGGCATTGAACTGATTCCCGTAGAATTGGCCGGCAGAGGCAAGTATTTTGGAACCCCGTTCTATGACAGCTTCGAAGACATGATCGAAGACGTGTATGGCAAGATCGAAAGTCAGCTTGATGAAGGCCCCTACTCGATATTCGGGCACAGTATGGGAAGCTGGATTGCTTATGATCTCGCGCACAAAATATCGGAGCTGAAGCGACCTGAGCCCAAGCATATCTTTTTCTCCGGGCGTAGAGCACCGCATATCGAAAGCAGACGGACGAAATATTACGATCTCCCGGACGATGAGTTTCTGGATGAGATTATTCGATTAGGGGGAACGCCCAAAGAGCTGCTCGAGAATAAAGAGCTTTTAACGCTGTTTCTTCCCGTATTGCGGACGGATTTCAGACTTGTGGATTTGTATCAATATGAAGAGCGTCTGGGCAAACTTTCCTGTAACATTTCTGTATTAAGCGGGGAGGAGGATGCAATCTCCTTGCCGGATTTGCAAGCTTGGAAGCAGCACAGCTCCGCCGATTGCACCGTACATATGCTTCCAGGCGGCCACTTCTTCCTTAACGAGTACACCACGAAGGTAACCGATATATTAAATCGTACCTTACTTCCTGTTCTCACCGTGTGATAGATAAAAGAACTGTAATGAGTATGACCGACGTCTGATTGAGGACGTCGGTCATCTTTGTTTTTGGATGGAACAAGGAGCGAACATTAAAGAGGAGGAAAAAGATTTTTTCCCATTACTAAAATGAGGGTTCATAGGTTGAAAGTTTATCAATACACATTCGGTTGAAGATGAGGTGAAATTGATGAATAAATGTAAAATATTAACTTAAAATTTGTGCGTAAAGCGAAATTTTATTTGTAAATAGAGTCTAAATAGCAAAAAAAGAAAATATTTACTTAACATTTTTTTGAGAGATGATATACTAATTGAGGAATTTTGGTGGAAGATCCATGATTATGATAGGAGAGAAGAGCATGCAGACCAAAATGATCATATTTGAAAAGACCTCTTCGGGTGAACTAGTCTTGCTCGATGAGCGGGAATGGAACGCTGCGATGATTCAATTGCTGAATCACGCCAACTATTTGCTCGTGAACGACATGGAATATGAGATGCTGGAAGGGCGCTTGAATGTAAATTCAGGTAATTTCGAGCTGCTCGTCGAAGCGGTACATCAACCATGAGTAAGCAGTAATAGGGGGCTGGATGGAATGGAAGAGAAAGAGAAAGAGAAAGAACTGGTACATACGCAGCTAAAAGTATTGAGCACATCGCTTGGCGTTGCCTTGGCCGCAAACCTGCTCATGATTCCGTTCGGAACGGGACAAGCAATTGCCGCGCAGGCGGAAACACCCAAATTGACCGAATGGTCGACGGAGGAAGTCAAGGCCTATTTTGATCCAAGCGCAGACTGGAATATCCCTTTTGTAAAAGAAGAAAAGAAGGTGGGACAAACTGGCGAAAGCGTACCTTCTTCAGGAGGATCGAACAGTGCGTCTGGAACAACTGGATTCAATGGTACTGGCGAATCATCTCAACCGATTGTCATTCGCGATGGAGGATTTGGCTGGGACGATATCCTTTTGTACCACATGATTTTCAACAGCGGCAGACCCTATTCCTCGTCCAGCTGGGCGACAAGCGGGAAAGTCTTTGATACTCGCACGAATAAGCCTTATCGAGCAAAATCGTTCTCGAGCGATACTTTCCAAAACCGCCCGGTCGTGAACTCAACCGTACGTCCGTTTACCTCGAAGGGAACGGGAACTGTGACGCGTAGATCGTCGAACGGAAGCGGTACCGATAAAGCGAAGGCCGGCAGCACTTCTGTCAGCAACGGTTTAACGAGCAAGCAGCAAAGCAAGAGCGGTAGCGGCATCGTATCTGGAGGGAATTCGTCGACAAGGAGCAAATCGAAGAGCGGTAGCGGATCAGGAACCAGCAGCAAATCGAAGACTGGCAGCAGCTCGGTGAGCCGAGGTTCAACGAATAATTCATATCGCGTGAGCGGTAGCGGATCAGTATCCAATAGCAAATCGAAGTCCAGCAGCTCTGGCTATAGCAGCTCATCGACTCGTAGCAGTTCATCAAGCCGCAGCAGTTCGTCATTCGGCTCGTCTAAATCAAGATCTACATCTGTTGGTGGCATCGGTGGGAGATCAAGCGGATATAGCTCCTCAAGTCGTTCATCAAGCAGCGGGGGGTTCGGCGGATAATGAAATTCGAAACGATAGGGCAACCGCATACGGATCGAGCGGCGCGCGTAGACCAACTGAAAGAGCTTGGATTCACATGGGCGGATATCGGGGAGGAGCAGTACTGGATCGATCAGGTGATTGCGATAAGTGAAGGCATGGCTCAGGAACTTATGGTCGTATCGGCCAAGCTCTGGAACATCTTCGACAAGACGGCGCGCTTTGTTCTCGGGCGAAGGGACTTATATGCATTATTATCGATACCGGAAGTGCTCTGGGATGGCTTGGATAGCATAGAGCCGAAGGAGTTCGGCAAGCTAAGCAAATATGCGCGCTTCGACTTCGCCATAGATGATGATGGGGCGATAAAGCTGCTGGAATTGAATGCAGACACTCCTACAGGATATGTGGAAGCGGCGGTTGCGACGCCTTGGATGTGCGAGCAATACGGACTCGCTACGCCGAACGTTGGAATGGCAAGACGAATAAAGGAAGCTTGGGCCGATGAGCGGCCGGAATATGCGGCTTGCGTCGCGTATGGTGAGCATGCCGAGGATTCAGGAACGATCGAGATGCTGGTCAAGCATTCGGAGCTGCAAATAAGCTGCATGGATTGCTTGGATATGTGGATCGATGAGGGTGAAGTCAAGGTGGGACAGCAGACGATACGAAGTCTGTTCGCGTTGTATCCAAAGGAATGGATGGGTATCGACGATGGCGGAGAAGCGCTCGCTTATTCGATCGAAACAGGCCAAATTCAGATCCTGAATTCCCCGCATGCCATCATTTTACAATCGAAAGGGCTGCAGGCTGTCATATGGGCTATTCACGAATTAGGCTCAGAGATGTACACGCAGGAGGAGCATGCCGTTATTGAGCATTACGTGCTGCCCACCTACAATAAGGCCGTATTTAATGGAAGCTATGTGTCCAAATCGATGTTTGGGCGCGAAGGAGGCTCCGTACGCTTATTCGATGGACAGGGCAACATGGAAGTCGAGGATAAGGACGGATTCGATACGAGCTGCTTCTTTAGCCGCGTATTCCAGAAGCGAGCAGACCTGGCGAGCATCGAGCTAAGCCACGGCACGTTTCGGCTGCTGACAGGGGTATTCGTCATTAACGGCGTTCCGTGCGGAATTTTAGGCCGTGCCGGCGGGTTAATCACGGGCAATAACAGCCAATTCATCGCGATTGGAGTGAAAAAATAGATATGAGCCGCAAACCCTATAACTCTCGTAAAATATTGACGATCGTAATAGCAATCGCCATTATTATTTTAGTCGCAAACATGTGCAATCATCGTTCGGGAGAGAGCGTGGGCAACGGTAAGAGTACTGCCAACGTGAACGCAACGACGGTGCCATGGGATTATAAAATCGAATCTGTCACGGTTGGTGATCTCATTGGAGGAGACATGACGCTTTCTCCCGATAACGAGCTGCTGCCGAACGATGGCAATTATGCAACCGGCGATACGATCTGGGCGCTGAAATATATGACGGCCGACATGGTCGTCAAGGACGGCAAGCGGAATGATGTGCATCTGTCTCCATGGAAGGCGATCAAAACCTATTCTTCCAAGCAGGCAGCGGAAAAGGAACTGAAAAATGTAAAGCTCAGCCTGAAGGCAGAAGTTGAATTGATTGGTGTATATAAAACGGAATATCAAGGGAAATACCGTCAATTTGCGGTCATGACGCTGCCATCCGGGCACACGATTAAGCAGCCGATCAATCAGGAACGGTATTCCAAAATGAAAACTAAGAAAAAGGTTGCGGTATTGCTGGAAGAAGTACACGATATGAACAATTACGACCAAGCGATGGCCAAATTCAGGGGATGGGCAGATTAAATATCTAAATAAATCTGTGATATAATACTGACCAGCCATACGAATTGTAATAACGGGTGGGGACACATATGAAATTGGAGCGATTGATCTCTATCATTTACAAGCTGCTGAACCATGACGTGTTGTCTGCCTCCATGTTGGCCGAAGAGTTTCAAGTTTCCCAAAGAACCATCTACAGGGATATCGAAGCGATCTGTGCCGCGGGCTTCCCGGTCGTATCGTATCAAGGAACGAATGGCGGATATGGGATGATAGATGGATACAAAATGGTTAAAAGTCTGCTCGGTTCATACGATGTCAATTCTCTGATTACCGTGCTCAGAAGCCTTTCCACCGTATTTGATGATGAGCGTGCGCTGGGGACCATCGAAAGACTGCAGACGCTTGAATCGGAGGATCGCGCCACGACTCTGTCCGTGGACCTGGAAACCTGGCGCACGGAACCCGATGTGCTTCGTTGTTTACACATGGCCATTGCCCAGCGAAATATCGTCCGCTTTGATTATATCAATGCAAAGAATGAACGCACGACCCGTGAGCTGGAACCGCTGCGGCTTCATTTTAAATATCGGAATTGGTACATGTACGGGTTTTGCCGAGCTCGGCAAGATTATCGGGAGTTCCGACTGTCGCGGTTGATGAATTTGTTCGTGACACAGGATACTTTTCAACCGCATCAAGAAGTGCCGGAAGAGGCTGCTTCTTCAAACAAGGGATGGCAAGATCAGTTGGAGGATGTAGTGATCCGGGTGCGGCCGGAGGCATTGGCGGAAGCGCTGGATCAGTTTCACCAGATTGATAAGCAATTTCATGTCGATGGAAGTATGACGATGCGGATTCCTGTTTATCAACCGTTGGAAGCACGATGGCTTTGGACAATTCTGCTTGGTTTTGGCAGTGGCGCCGAAGTTCTCGAACCTTATGCACTGCGAGGCATCTTAAAAGCACAGCTTCAAAATGCGCTCAAGCTTTATGAAGATGTATGACAGACTGTTGTCATACATCTTTTTTTATACTATCAACAGAGAATGGCTCCGAAGTAAGCCGATTTGATTTAAGCAAGCCATTCTGCTTAACAATCCAATGGCCGGAATCCGTCAAACACGCATATCAGAAATTGTGCCGCGTCTGGCCAGTAATGTCGATGATATCAAAGGCCATAGGCTCTATAATGAATTCAATAACCCAAAACATGAGAACGGAGAATGTGTGTAATATATGGAAATCGGAAATTTAATTACGGCAAAATCGAGAGAAGATTTGAGGGAGTGGCTGCAGGAGAATAGTAAGACTGAAACCTCTTGTTGGGTCGTAGTTCGGTTGACGCCAATCCCGGATACGCTGCTATATTTGGACGCGGTCGAAGAAGCTTTATGTTTTGGATGGATCGATGGAATCAAAAAGAAAATATCTGAAACACAACTGGCGCAGAGACTGTCTCCCCGAAGCAAAAGAAGTTCATGGACTGAATTGAATAAGGAACGTGTCCGCCGCCTCGAAAAGTTGGGCTTAATGAGAGACGAAGGAAGAAAGGTATTGCCTGATATGGGCCACGATTCTTTTAAAATAGATAAGGTTATAGAGCAAAGGCTAAAAGAGGAAAAGCAAGTATATGAGAATTTTATGGCATTTCCGGATCTCTATAAAAGAGTTCGGATCGATACGATCCAAGGCTGTAAAAATCAACCAGAATTATATAGGAGCAGATTAGATAAATTCATAACAAACACCAGAGAGAACAAAATGTACGGTCAATGGCATGATAATGGACGACTCCTCGATTATTAAGTGCGCTCGGATATGTTTCAAAGAACGGACATGGCGAAAATTTCGGTTCGGAATTCATAACGTTCGTGTATTTGACTTTATAGGTTGGACAAGTTACAAAGAAAAGTAATAAACAGCCTAGAAGGAGATAACACGTGACGAAAATATTGCTGGTAGACGATGACGCCCATATCCGGGAGCTGGTGAACTTGTATTTGACCGACGAAGGGTTCGAAATAATCGAAATGGCTAACGGCGAGGATGCATGGAAATACGTTGCCGAAGGACGCCCGTTCGATATGGTCATTCTCGATATTATGATGCCCAAGCTGGATGGATGGGAGTTATGCCGCAAGCTGCGCGAACACGGGGAGTTTCCGATATTGATGATTACTGCCAAAGGCGAGCAGGATCATAAAATCAAAGGGTTTCATCTGGGGACGGACGACTATTTGACGAAACCGTTCGATCCGCTCGAGATGGTGCTGCGGGTAAAAGCGCTGTTCAAACGTTATCGCATTGCGTCCTCCCAGCAGATAGAACTGGGTGATCTAACGCTTGATAAGCTCGGGTATCAGATTTTCGACCGCTCGAATCAGGAGACAATCACGCTCCCGCGCAAGGAATTCGAACTGCTCTATCAGCTAGCGAATCATTCGGGACAACTGTTTACCCGCAGGCAATTGATCGATCAGATATGGGGCATGGATTATGAAGGAGACGAAAGAACGGTCGATACGCATGTAAAAAAAATCCGCGAGCGCTTCGCCGATCATGAGTCTTTCCGAATCGTCACCCTGCGCGGGCTTGGTTACCGGCTGGAGGTGGCGCGTGATTAAGTCGCTTTATTTCCGGGTCGCGTTAGTGTTCATCGGGATTGTTATCGTGAGTCTTATCGCTGCCCTGTCGGTATCGACGACGATTTATACGAAGCAGATCAAGGGCTCGATCGAAAATGAAATCATTGCCTATGGAGGCAAGGTGATTCGAATGCTTCAGAGCTCTCCGAAGGGAGAGGCAGAGGAGTATATGAAGCAAGCTGCCAATCTGTCGAACTTGAACATAGGCATTTTCGATACGTCCAAACTCTTGATTTATCAGAATAAAAATATTGGAAGCGTCGATGCTTCAAAGCTGCAGTCTGTATTGAACGGTGGTGTTTATCGGGGAACAATTCACGTCAATGAGAGTGGACGGGAGGAGGAGCATCTATTGATCGGGCTCCCTTTCCAGATCGATTCTCGTTCTTATGCGTTGTTCCTCTCGCCTCGCTTCCAAGAGATGATCAAAACCTTCCAAGAGGTTACCCGCACGGTGCTGATCATTGCCCTAATCATCGGTAGTGTACTCATCTTGATCGCGGCGCGTTATATCGTCAGGCCTTTGCGCGTCTTAACGGAAGGAACTCGCAAGATTGCTGCCGGCAATTTCAATGTAACGATCCAGTCGAAAAGCAAGGACGAGGTCGGGCAACTGACGAGCAGTTTCAATGACATGACCAAGCAGCTCGCCGCACTGGATCAGATGCGAAGCGAGTTCGTCAGCAATGTGTCCCACGAGATTCAATCGCCGCTTATGTCTATATCCGGTTTCACCAAAGCCCTCAAGAGCAAGAAGCTGAATGAGGAGCAGCGCGTGCATTATTTGACGATCATTGAGGAAGAGAGCGAGCGCTTGTCCCGCATGGGTCAGAATCTGCTGCGGCTGTCTTCTCTTCAATCCGAGCATCCGGCCGTCATTCCGCGGAAGTTCCGCTTGGACGAGCAGCTTCGAAGTACGGTGATTGCGAGCGAACCGCAGTGGAAGGCGAAGTCGCTTGAGATCGAACTCGAGCTGGAAGAAGAATTGATGATCGAAGCGGACGAAGATTTGCTCAATCAGGTATGGACGAATCTGCTGAACAACGCTGTTAAATTCACGCCTAAGGGAGGACGTATTCAGATCTCGCTTCAACGTTCCGGCCAATGGGCGATCGTTCGCATAGCGGACAGCGGAATTGGCATCGCGGAGGAAGAGCGGACATTCATTTTTGTACCTTTTCATAAAACGGATAAATCCAGGGACACAGCGGTCAAAGGAAACGGGCTCGGACTGTCAATCGTCAAGCGCATCGTAGATCTGCATCATGGCGACATCACGGTTGGCGGAGCCCTTAACGAGGGAACCGTTATGACGGTGAAGCTGCCGCTGGCCTTCGAACAATTGTAAAGCTGAGAACACATTCGGGACAAATTCAGATGGTATACTCCTTTCGTAATAGAAAGGGGACTACGCATGAGTTACTTAAGCAAGCTGAGCTTGAAAAATGGAGTGGCGGTCATTATTTTATGCATTTTGGTGACCTCCCTTGGACTTTATTCAACCACGACGATTAAGCAGCAAACGTATCCAGATGTCAGCTTTCCTGCCGTGTTCGTGCAGGCGATCTACCCTGGGGCATCGACGGAGGAAATCGAAACGGATGTCACGACTCCGATCGAGGACAGCTTGAAGGGGCTGGAGGGGTATGACACGTTAACGAGTACGACGTCTGAAAATACGTCAGCCATTTTCCTTCAATATCCGTTCGGCAAAGACATGGATAAGATTGCTGCGGATGTCGAATCGGCAGTCTCGAAGGTAAACCTGCCGGACAAGGCGAACGTGGCTGTTAAACGACTGGCTGCCAATGAAATGCCGATATATACCGCGGCGATTTTTTCATCGAAAAATGATCCCGAAGGGCTGCAAAAGCAACTGGAAACGGAAATTGTTCCGAAGCTGCAAAAGTTAGAGGGTGTGAGCTCGGTCGAGCTGCAAGGGACAACCTCGAAGCATCTGAACATTGTCGTTGACAAAGAGAAGGCAAGCGCATATGGTATTTCGCTGAGTGCGATTCAGAGCGCGCTGCAAGCGCAGAACTATGCGGTTCCTCTCGGTTCCGTCAATCAGCAAGACAATACGATTCCGATTCGGCTCGTTGGCAAGGTCAACGCGGTTCAGCAAATCGAGAATATGAAGTTGCAAGCAAGCGGCGGTCAAAGCGCGCAAGCACCGGGCCCAATGAATCAAGGCCAGATGCCAAAGCAAACTCAATCGGGTCAAGCAGGCAAAACGGGACAACAACTGTCTGCTTCTTCGACATCTTTGCTTTCATCCGTGAAGCTATCGGACATCGCCGAAGTGAAGACCATATCGAAGCAGGATCAAATCTCGCGCTTTAATGGCAAAGAAAGCTATGTCATTCAAGTCATGAAATCTCAAGACGCGAACACGGCAGATGTTGCCGACGCCGTCAAAGACGTGCTAGCTGATCATGAGAGCAAGGCAGGCATGGACATCCATGTCATTAACGACCAAGGTGCGGACATTAAGGAATCAGTATCCGGCTTGGTTCGCGAAGGCTTGTACGGGGCGTTGTTCTGCATTCTGATAATATTCCTATTCCTGCGCAACGTAAGGGCAACGCTCATTTCGATTCTTTCGCTGCCGATCTCGATTTTTGCGACGATTGCGCTATTGGATCAGATGGGATATACATTGAATATTATGACACTAGGCGGCATCGCGGTATCGGTAGGACGCATCGTTGACGACAGTATTGTCGTGATCGAGAATATTTACAGATGGCGCCAAGAGAAGGGCACTGAAATGGGCGGCAAGGAGCTTGCCTATAAGGCTACGAAGGAAGTGATCAGCGCTGTTGGATCTTCCACGTTGGCGATGGTGGTCGTGTTCCTCCCGCTGGCCTTCGTCAATGGCATCGTCGGCGAGTTTTTCCGTCCATTCTCGATTGCGGTATGCATCGCAATTCTCGTATCGCTGCTCGTTTCCATGATGCTTATCCCCGTGCTCGGCGCGAAGTTTTTCAACAAAGTGAAGCCGCATACGAAGGAAAGTATCCTCGTTCGCGGTTACGAGCGCTTGCTGCGCGGCGCGCTTCATCGTAAGGCCCTTGTGATTGTCGCGTCCATTGTTCTGCTCCTTGGATCTTTGGCAACAATCCCGCTGCTCGGCATCTCTTTCTTGCCGACAGGTGCTGCACCAGCGATTCAAATCGAAGTCAGCATGCCAGCCAAAGAGGGGCTGGAGCAAATGAACAGAGTCAGCAAGCAAGTGGACAAGTATTTGGAGTCGGTAGATGAGGTAGAGAATTATCAGTTGTCGATTGGTATGGGGGGAAGCGGGGGTCAAATGCTGCTAGGCGCTTCGTCAGCCAATAAAGCGACTTACACCGTCACGCTTCAAGAAGGAACGGCTACGGACGAATTGATTGATAAAGCGACAAAAGAAATTACGAATTCCGTTAACGCGATCGTTCCAAATACGGAAGTCATGATCAAGGAATCGCAAGCGCAAGGCCCGCCTTCCGGCAATAATATCGATGTCAGCTTGTATTCTTCCGATGCCGTGGCGCTGTCCAAGGCAGCCCATCAAGTGGAGATGCTGATGAAACAGCGGGACGATTTGAAAAATATTACGAACAACTTGAACGGAGTCGTTCCGAAGTGGGAGCTGTCGATCAACCAGGCAGGCAAGGATGCCGGTATTTCCTACTTCCAGATCATGCAGGTCGTTAGTGAGCAATTGAAACCGACCAATGTGGGAACGTACATGTTGGACAATAAGGAATGGGACTTGACGCTCTCTTATAAGGAGCAAATTACGTCGAAGGATCAGTTGGAGAATGTGACGATTCCTTCAGCAGCTGGAATGAAGAAATTAAGTGATATCGCCGATATTCACGAAATTACCGCACCTGTATCCGTCAGCCACGATAACGGAAAAACGTATGCGAAGGTAAGCGGGACAATCAAGGGCACGGATACTGCCGCGATCACGAAGGAAGTGCAGAAGGACATTGACAGCCTGACGCTTCCGGAAAATGTGGAAGTGAATTATGGCGGCGGATTGTCGATGATCAACGATGGATTCCAAAGCATATTGCTTGCCATGGTTGGAGCGATTGGCCTCGTTTTCCTCGTGATGAGCGTAACATTTGGCGGGCTGCGGACGCCACTGATCATCCTGTCTTCGCTGCTGTTCGTTCCAATCGGCTCGTTCGGCGCCTTGCTCATTACCGGACAGACGTTGTCCATGAGC
This sequence comes from Paenibacillus sp. NAIST15-1, assembly GCF_001894745.1. Classification (GTDB taxonomy): domain Bacteria; phylum Bacillota; class Bacilli; order Paenibacillales; family Paenibacillaceae; genus Paenibacillus_B; species Paenibacillus_B suaedae. The sequence goes on along the minus strand of NZ_BBYF01000003.1, from coordinate 137,598 downwards.
TCAATGATCGGTGTGCTGATGCTCGTCGGCATCGTCGTCACGAATGCGGTCGTCATGCTGGATCGCGTTGAACGGAATGCCAAGTCTGGCATGGAGCTGCAAGAAGCGATCGTCGAAGCTTGCGCGACGCGTCTCAGACCGATACTGATGACAGCCTTTGCCACCATTTTGGCACTGATGCCGCTGGCTTTGTCGCATTCGACGACAAGCTTGATTTCGGGTGGACTAGCCATCACGGTTATCGGCGGTTTAACGACATCAACGTTGTTGACGCTTATCTTCGTTCCGGTGCTATATCTATTGACCGGGCGCAAACGAAAGTTTATCGAAGAAAGCTTCTAAGAGAGAATGAAGTTATTGTATAATAGTGGAATATGACATAGCGACGCGCGACCCGACTTGAGATAATCTTATCTAAGTCTGGGTCGCGTTATTGTTAAGGGGGTGGGAAGTACGGCAATCGGAATTCAGGCGAAACCGATCGTGGACATGGCAGTCGGCGTAAACGATCTTGGGGACATATCAACATTTAATGATAAACGCCTGAGGACGAAGTCGTGTATGCCAAATTTTCAAGCCTCGAAAATCTGGTTAAGACTCACTTTCTGCATGTCGTTGTTCATAATAGCGAGAAATGGAATGCGCTACTTATATTCAGAGACCAATTAAGAGCCAATCCGAATCTTGCACAAGAATATGTCGAGCTAAAGCAAAGCCTCGCAGCGTTATACAGCAATGACGAACTTGCTTACACCGCAGGAAAAGAAGCATTTGTGAAGAAGGTAATACAGGATTTTCGTTCGAATAACTCTTAGATCAGAGAGGGAAGTGATTCAGTATGAAATCTCCTGGCGGATCGATATTTCCTTACTATTACAAGGGGGGGGAAATCCACTGCCTGAAGTACGGAAGCCATTATTCGGATACAGAAAAGCTGTTCGAATTAATGAAGCAAGAAGAGGAATTTATCCTTCACACCAACAGGAGATTGAAGATATGGGTGGATTTTTATAAGACCACGATTACGGAACAAGTGCTGCAGCAATTTATCGCGCATATTACGAATTTACATGCACGCATTGATAAGCTGTCGATAGTAGGGTTAACAAGATTCAATATGTGGAGATTGAAAAGAAGAATAAAAAAGTCGGGAATCAGACTGAATATGTCCTTCTACGAAGATCCTGAAGATGCAAAGACATGGCTCGTAAGCGATTAGAAAGAATTCTATTAATAGATATAAGAGGGGGGGGATTAGAATGAAATATACTATTAGACCAATAAGGGAACAAGACATCTCTTTTTTATGGATAACGCTATATGAATCTTTGTATGTACCGGAAGGCAAGGAATCCTTCAGCCTTGATATTATTAACGAACCTTCCATTTCGAAATATGTGGAAGATTGGGGCAGGGAAGGCGATCTGGGTTATATCGCTGAAAATGCCGAAGGAGAATCCATTGGCTCTATCACGGTGAGATACTTTAGTGAGGATAAACGAGGGTACGGATTTGTAAGCAGCGAAGTGCCGGAACTGGGAATGGCGATTCTACCGGCTTATCGTGGTCAAGGATTAGGAAGCGCTTTAATGAAGAAATTATTTGCTGGATTGAGCGAGCAGCGAATTGATCGCGTATCCTTAAGCGTAGATCCAGACAATGCGGCAGCCGTGAAATTGTATCAGCGATTCGGGTTCAAGGCAGTAGGTGAGGTGGGAACGTCCATCACGATGCTGGCTCAAGTAAATAGGGCATGAACAAAGGAATATGAATAGGAAAGAGATACATAACGTACTTGATAACTAGACTAGCATGAGGAGATCAACTATGAAAAAACTATCTATCCATCCTGTCACGCGGGATAATTGGGAGAACGCCATTCAAATCAAGATTCATGAGGAGCAAGTGCCTTTTGTTCCTTCCATTTATGAAGCACTGACGTATGCATATATCAAGCCATGGGATGAGGCGCTGGATCCCTTTCTTGTATGTGATGAAGGGATTACGATCGGATTTTTCTACATCAGTTATACGCCGAATAGCGCAGATAATTACTGGATTGGCGGCTTTCAAATCGATAAGTCTTGCCAAGGAAAAGGATACGGCAAACTGGCATTGGGAGGAATCATTGAATTTATTCAAGAGACTCATCCCAAGTGCAGGTTGATCTCCTTGACGGTCGAGCAGGACAATAAGCGGGCTCAGCGGCTTTATGAAAGCTTCGGCTTTGTAAACCAACAGGAGCATAATCAAGACGACGAAGTCATTTACCAACTGGTTCTTGAAGGATCGTAACGCATGAGACCTCAGATCATGTTACATCTCTTTTCTTCGCTGGATGGCAGATTGACGATATCTCCTTACCGCAATGTCAGCGAATGGATGGCGTCGGGATCGATGGATGATTCAATTAATAGCGGGTGACAGCTATTTTGCGTGCTAGAAATCAGAATGAATGGAGAGGATGCTATGAAGTATTTTTTCGGAATTGTTCCGCCTTTGAGCATTTATGAAAAATTGATGTCGGTGCGCAATCAATACCATTACTCTGGGGTCGAACCGCATATTACCGTTAAACTTTCGTACGGGACAGGAACGATGTTGCCTGTGAATTGGATGTCTGAGTGCAAGAGTATAATAGAAGGATTTCGTTCGTTTTCCGTATCCGTTGGCGAGCTTCACTATTTCGGTGATAAGGACGTGTTATATATAGGGGCTCATTCTCCTGAATTAATCGAATTACATCGAAAGCTTGTCGCCGTTTTTGAGCCGACTGAAGAACAAACGAAGCGTTGCTTCGAATTGAATTTGTATATCCCTCATTTAACGGTTGCCAAAAAAGAAAGTTTGTCGGAAGAGATTCTCGAAGAAATGGAGCGAACACTATTTCCACATTTTCAGGATAGACAAACCTTTGATGTTCATGAGATCCGGCTGTATGCGCGGGACGATCAGAATAAGACATTTCAGAAATATGAGGACATTCAGATGACACGGTAAGTTAACTTAGAGCTGCCCACTAAATAATCATAAAGGAAGATGCCTCATGAAGTTGGAATCGCCACGATTGCTTATCCGTGATTTGCAGAGAGACGATTGGATGGACGTACACGCCTATGCCTCCAATCCAGAAGTAACGAAATATATGCTCTGGGGCCCGAATTCTGAAGCGGATACGAAAGCATATATGGAGGAACAGCTCGAGCAGCAGCAAGCTGCCGAGCGAAGCCATTATGAGTTCGGCGTTATATTGAAGGATACGAATACATTCATTGGCGGCTGTAGTATATACCCGCAGGGAAGTAATGCCGAAATCGGGTATTGCTTCAATCCTGATTTTCATGGGAATGGATATGCGACAGAAGCCGCGCATGCTTTGCTCAGGTTTGGATTCGAAACCCTACATATGCATCGCATTTATGCCACTTGCCGTCCTGCTAACATTGCCTCCGCAAATGTCATGAGAAGAATCGGCATGAAGCAGGAGGGGCATTTGAGGGAGCATCTATGGAGCAAAGGGATGTATCATGATTCCTATTTATTCTCTATTTTGGAGTGCGAGTACGATTATTCGAACAATCCTGGGAGCTAACCTTCTTGTAAGCAGATCGGCGGCTCGGTCCAAGGCTCTGGATGACTTGTCCTGTATCGGGGTCAATCGCAACTGAAAAATCATAAAAGTGATCGCTGAACCCTTCCATCCAGTCTACTAGATCCTCCGAATAGAACCAGAACGAGAGGATGCGGGAATCGGACTGTTGTGCCAGACGCTCCTCCCGACAGTCTATGGAACAATTGCTGAGATCCAGACCCAACTCATCCGCCTTCGCCTGAGCCGCTTCGATCGCCTTCATCAGATGTGCGGTATAGGTACGATCAATATTAAAGATACTGTTTGGAAATTGCCTATTTTCACATGTCATCGCTATCTCCTCCAATTGTGTCAACTCTCATGCTACTTCTGTTTATTCAAGTTTTCTGGTTACAACTTTCTATTTTTTATAGTAAAGGATAGAAGGCCAAATGAGAAGTAATGGGTTAAAACGCTATTAAGGCTGCATGAGAAGGGGGAATTGAATTTGAATCAATTGAGAACGGAACGAGAAATGATGGACATGTTCATCGAGTTTGCCAAGCAGGATGATCGTATCCGATTAGTGACCTTGGAGGGCTCGCGCACGAACAAAAATATAATCCCTGATACATACCAGGATTACGATATTTCTTATTTTGTGACCAATCTCGATTCCTTTAAAGCAAACGATCAGTGGTTGGACGTCTTCGGAGCTCGCTTAATGATGCAAAAACCAGAGGCCATGGAGTTGTTTCCGCCCGAACTTGGTAATTGGTTCTCCTATCTCATCTTGTTCGAGGACGGCAACAAATTAGACCTGACACTGATCCCACTGAACGAGGTCGAGGCTTATTTTGCTAATAGTGACGGCTTGGTTGAGGTGCAGCTTGATAAGGATACGCTTGTTCCTAACGAAGTTGTGCCGAACGACCACCAATACTGGATTAAGAAGCCGACCGCAAGAGAATTTGATGACTGCTGCAATGAATTCTGGATGGTATCGACCTACGTCGTAAAGGGGTTGGCGCGCAAAGAAATCCTGTTCGCCATTGATCATCTGCATGAAGTCGCCCGGCCTAATTTGCTGAGAATGATGGCTTGGCACATTGGCGCAGAACGAGGTTATACCTTTAGCGTGGGGAAAAACTATAAGTTTATAGATCGTTACTTGCCACCTGAAGATTGGGATACGTTACTCGCATCTTATGCTGAGAGCAGCTACCCAAGCATGTGGCAATCTTTATTTACGTGCTGCGAGCTATTCCGAAAATACTCGAAGGCTGTGGCTGAGCATCACGGATACCCGTATCCGGATTATGAGGAAGTGATAACAACATATATGAGAGAAATTTACGAATCGTTGTCTTGATGACCGCTACTATACCTAATAATGAACATCAAAAAGCAATTATTTGAATGAAGATGCGATTTCTGCAAGTGAGATCCATGAGCCATCCTAATAAGTACACATTGATATATTGCGAAGAGAATACGGTATATCTGTTATTCGTACGGCCCGTTTTTCCCATAAAAAAATCCCCTCTGGTCTCCAACGTTTAAGTCTATCTTACCAGAAGACTTTTTTACGTTGTCTACCATGAGGGGATAATAGGGGATAATACCACATTAGGCGGTTTATTCTGAACTAGTTTCCCGTTAGCATATTGCAAATCACTGGCAGTGAAACATAGTTTAGTGCTTCAAACTTTTACTGACTTGTGTTGATTGACCTCCTTACTCTTTTTTCTTTATTTCTTGTGCCCTGTATAATGAAAGCGGCATAGATTAAGATGGCGATCGAATCGATTAACGTATTCGTAAGTGCCGAAACATCATAAAATGCGGTTACACCGAGAATGACCATTAGACGGATGAGCAGAAGTGACACGATCATCCACGCAGCAAACAGGATCTTAGATTTCTCGCTTTGAAAAGACAGGATAATGAACACGATGCCGAAAACCAGATTCTCAGCGGTGATAATGTGCCAGACATACGTAAATGTTATCCGTGTATCCAAGGCTATATTATTCACTAAGAGCGTCGGCAGTACAGCGGATTGCCCGTTCCATGCGTGCGTAACCGCAAAAAGTATTGCAAGAACACCGGCAATCAAACAATAATAATTCTTAATTCTGATGCCCATCACAATCCTCCATAATTATTTGAGGTTCCTTCTTGTGAAGATCCCTGTAAATCTCCCGAACAAACATTGCCAGCCGCTCGTCACTTTCATGATTAAAGTCCCTTAGCGTTTTAACTGCTACGTCGAGCAACTGACAGACCTTTTCAAGATGTGCGATTTTATTGTGTGTTTCTGCTTTCTTGGCATCAAGGAATTCAGCGACATCCTGGCAATAAGCAGGATCTACACTCTGCATTCTGTGGAACTGAAACTTCCCCTTGATTTCTTCTAGAGAAAAGTCCGCATACTGCATGATTTGAATATTCATCAAATCGACGATGTCGTCCCTAGAATACCTGCGATAAGAATTGTTTCCTCGAGACGGCGATACGATTCCAATACGGTCATAATACCGGAGCGTATCCTTCGGGATATCTAGTATCCGTGAAACCTCTTTTATAGAATATTGTTTTTCCATACATTCAAAATAACATTGGAGTAAACTCCAATGTCAATCGTTTTTTACTATCTTTTTGCACGCGGTAATCATGCAATCCATGCAACTATGCTGTCCATTACTTCAATAAAAAAATTAACAACACAGTTTAACAAAGCCTATTTATAAGAAGTAATGAAATAAGAAAGGCAATGGGTTACAATTCCAAATAAGGACTTGAATAAGGGCAACGCTATACGCAATTCCTAATGAAAGACTATAAAAAACGACAAAACATAGTAAGGAATGATCATTTTGAAGCATAACGCTCAATTTACAGTATACGAAGGGCAGGTCAACTACATTATTAGCAGTATGGAACAAGCCGTAGGGAAGTTACAGATAACGGAAGAAAGTATCAAATTTAAGTCATACAAAGTGACTATGATCCAAGAATCCTTTGAAATAAGAAGAACTGATATCAAAAAAGTTGAGAAGAAAAAAACGATGTACATAATGCGAAACAAACTAAAGATTTATTTGAAGAGCGGTAAGGACTATACAATAACAACATGGGAACAAGAAAAAATATATAACATATTAACTAAAGACGATAAAGGCAAAGAACAGTTGAAAGTATATCAGGGGAGTTAGGAACTGCGTATAACAACATCTTCACGCCGCGGGGGCTTTTAGCCCTTGGTTGTCAGATGCTGAAAAGCCAGACAACACACGGCCCGACCTAAGATAAGAGCTATCTAAGGTCGGGTCGTAGATACGAGAACGATAGACGAAAGTTCTACAAGAGATTTATATCAAGGGATCAAATGGAGGGGCTCATATGTTTATTCATAAGATAAACGATGATATTCAATTAAAAATACTCGAAATACGAGATGCGAATGAACTGTTTCTTTTATCTGATAAGAATCGGGAATATTTAAGAGAATGGTTACCCTGGGTTGATAGAACTGTAAGTGTAGAGCAAACAAAGGAATATATTCAGTTTTCTCTAAAGCTATTTGCTGAAAACAATGGATTTAATTTGGCTATTTTTTATAAAAGTAGAATTGCTGGTTGTATTGGATTACATAGTATAGATTGGAGTAATAGAAAGACTTCAATAGGTTACTGGCTGGGAGAAGAATACCAAGGAAATGGAGCTATGACAAGTGCATGCAAAGCACTAATTAATTACATATTTAATGATCTGGCTCTAAACAGAGTAGAGATTAGAGCAGCTGTATTAAATACGAAGAGCAGGGCAATTCCTGAAAGACTTGGATTTCTTAATGAAGGGACAGTTAGGCAAGCTGAATGGCTTTACGATCATTTTGTAGATCATGTAGTCTACGGGATGCTGAAAGAAGAATGGAATAAAGAAGTAAAGTAACTGCTTTATAGCGTATTCAAGAAGGCAGAACATTCGTCTAACAACATATTCACGCTTCGGGCCACTCGGCACTCGGGATCAGGTGGACACATCTGCGAGGCAACTGCGCTTCGCGCAGCCGGTTCGATCATGGCCTCACCTATCTTTTCATACCTTAAGCCTCTCGACGTCGTGAATACAAGAACGTTATATGAAACCAGTCGAAAGACATTTGAGAAAAGGAGTAATAAAAAGATGATCATAAGGGAAGTAACTCAAAAAGATGCAAGTCAATTAGTTGTTTTGCATAAACAATTAGATAAAGAAACGAAATATATGTTATTTGAGCCTAACGAAAGAGAATTGGATGAAAATCAACAATTAAAGGTGATTACGTCGTTTCTTGAATCTGATAATTCAAATATCTTTGTTGCAGAGTACAACGATAGAATAATCGGACATTTAACGGTAATTGGAGGACATGCAAAGAGAATAAAACATAGAGCGTATATCGTTATTGGAATATCAAATGATTTTACTGGTAAAGGAATTGGAACTGATTTATTTAAAGCTATGGAGAAGTGGAGATTAGCAACCAATATTACGCGAGTGGAACTAACAGTTATGACGCATAATGATAATGGAATAAAATTATATAAGAAGACGGGATTTGAAGTAGAAGGGGTAAAGAAAAATTCGATAATAATCGATGATAGATTTGTAGACGAGTACTACATGGCTAAGATTTATTGAGCTAACTCTGAGAAGTGGCTGGCATCAAGTTTCTCATCTATTAACGCTCTAATTGATCATTTCTGAACACTACTCAACTCACGCAGGTTTTAGATAAACCACTATTCGTAGATTTTAATCATAGCATTGAGATCAATATTGAAACGTGAAAAGTATGTTCTTATAGAGATGTTATTTAGGGACCAGCCCGTAGGAGTTGGGATTACTGACCAAAAGGGAGAAGGTCTCCAGGCATTTATTGATTACTTTGATTTATATGGTCAATGCCGTATACATTTCAAATGTGTTGAAACATCCCAGCTTTTTGTTATCGATGGTATATCTAAAGTTTGAGGGGCGCATTTCCGGATTTTCTAATAGTGATCGTGAAAGACAGAGACACTATTCGTTCATGATATTATTAAATATCCCATTTTTATTGGTAGTTGACTTATGAGGGATAATATGTTATTTTTTGTTATGTATTTTTAATTAGATTAGATAGACCATGTCAGAGATAGGACTTAACTTTTGAAGTAAAATACTTAATCGTTGTTAAGGCACGTTAAGTGTTTAATTGCAAACTATGTAATATGTAGTGCGAGTGAATTCGCGCGAACGGGCGAAGCTATGCTCGTTGGCGATTTTTGAGCTTTGATGCTTAATGTATAAGAGAAAAGAGTTGAAACTTAATAATTCATTTAGAAGTAGAACTAGGCATCGATTGTTGGTCATGAACTAACAGTTTAATCCTGGTTTTTTTGCGTTAATGGACTATTTTCACAGATCTTCAGATATTACGAGGGAGGCACTTTTCAGGATCAGTGGATTTGGAAATGCTTTTATCATTTTCATAATTAATCAATCATTTGGTAGAGAAGACAATCTGACGAACGGTCTTCTTTTTTTATTTTGGGCTCGGAATTTTGATGTATGCTTATGGTCAACGTTATACAACTACCAAGCTTGTTACATTAACTAGCAATATGGTCTATGAAAAAAGAGCGGATCTGATAAGGGAATAGGGGCTGTAGCCTTTTTATTTCCGGTTATGTTTCCAAACTTACTTTCTTCCACGATTTAAACATATGTCTTTGTATTTCTGTACATGACGGGGCCGGTCAATGGGATTTTGAACGCATATCCGACATTGTTGCGGTGTCGCATTTTATGGAACTGTATAAAGGTGCTTTCTGCTGAAATAAAGCAGCTTCAGGCTAATTTGATTGTTATGTAGCTACAACATGAGTATGGAGCTGTCGTCTGTGAAGAGGGTAAGCGAATCAATTCATAGATAGAGCTAAAAATCTCCATTGCCATTTCCACTGTTAACATATATCCAAGTTTATTAGTGATCAGTTCAAGTATCTCTAGAAAGGGGAACTAGCCTTGATTCAAAATAATATTTTAAATCTTGTAGGAAATACACCCTTATTGAAACTTGCGATGTCAGAACTTAAGCAGCTCAATATATTCGCAAAGCTGGAGATGTTTAATCCAACGGGAAGTGTGAAAGATCGAGCAGCGTCCTATATCCTTAAAAAATTGCTAGAAGATGGAACTATAAACAAAGACACAGTTATCATTGAGTCTTCTTCTGGTAATTTTGGACTTGCTCTCTCGGCGGCTTGTCGTTGGTTAGGCTTAAAGTTTTATTGTGTAATTGATAAAAATACAATGCCTGACAATGAGTTGTTGATCTCTGCATTAAGCGATAAAGTATTCAAAATCACGGAACCAGATGAGTATGGGGGATATCTTCTGAATCGGATCAAAAAAGTAAAAGAGTTGGTAGAAACTATTCCCAACTCTTATTGGATCAACCAGTATGAGAACCCGCTAAATGCCGAGGCTTATTATCATACACTGGCTAGTGAACTAATAGAGTCTGTAACAAAGATTGATTATGTATTCATGGGGGTGAGTTCAGGGGGGACGATAACTGGGGTTTCTAACCGTATTAAAGAGTATTTTCCTGAATCGCGAATTATAGCTGTTGATATTTATGGTTCGGTAATTTTCGGGTCACAACCTAAAAAAAGGAGTATTCCGGGAATTGGATCTAGCAAGTACCCATTGATACTTAATAAGGCCAAAATTGATGATCATGTAATGGTTAGTGAGTTGGAGACGGTTAATATGTGCCAGCGTTTGCTAAAGGAATATTTTATTTTGGCAGGGGGGTCTTCGGGGTCTGTAATGTCAGCTATCTTAAAGTACTTCACACAAAATTTACCCGACCGCGAAATCAATGTAGTTACAGTTTTCCCGGATCGTGGAGATCGATATACAAGCACTATCTACAACCCGGATTGGAAATTGACTAGTGAGAAGGAGATTGAACACGTTATATCTAAATGAGGAGGATTTTTTATAAGCATTGGAATGGAGGGTGAGCCATATAACTTCTCAATCAATCGGAACTATTGGGACAGGAACGATGGCAAAAGTTTAGCAGCAGACTGCATACTTCCTCTATCGCAAAAAAATGGCTTATGCCGGGAGATTAGATTGTAAAAGAACGATCTGCAGTTGAAAGAGTCAATGCGTAGGACTATCAATACAGGAGCATATGCTTCGCCCATCATCATGCACAAGTAGCATTGTCAAAGAAGAGAAGTATTGTTAACCAGGAAAAGGGTTCTGCTCTGAACCAAGTCCCCTATCTGCAGCTTCCAGTTTTTCCATCAAGCATCGAAATTCTCAAGCGGGATTTGTGTATTATTCCCAGGGATTCTCGATGATTTTGTCTTTTGAAGCTATCCATAAAAATAGAGGATGATGACAATGATGTTAGTGATTGTAAAGGTTATTGCATACTTCTTCCTTTGGACGCTGTACTCGTACAGCGTACATCGGCTAGCACATATTCCCCATAAGAAAAATTTCTTATATAAAATTCATATCGTACATCATCGTGTCAAATATGGGGATTCGAATTGGCCCGAGTTTTCAAATTATTTCTTCTGGTTCGGAAGTTTTAAGGCTTCGCTGGATATTTGGCTTACTCTGACGGCACCCTTAATTGTCCTCGTCTTCATCGACCCGGTTCCAGGGGGTATATTGTTAGGATTTCATTATCTTTATGAAGTGTTTTTGGCTGGCAAGGTAGTCGATCACAATCCAAGGATAAGGGGTATCATCACCCGATGGCTGTCGATCGGCGCCTACCATTTAAAGCATCACGATCTATATAAGTGCAACTACTCTTTTTTCATTACCTTGTGGGACCATATCTTTCAAACAACCGACAAGAAATTTTTGGGGGTACGAAGTGCGAAGGAGAGAAGAGAAAATCTTGATGAGAGATACTGACCATAAAAACATTCCAGACGTTATATTCTAGAAGTTAACCGGCAGGAACTCGCGCCTATTCTGATAAGGAAAGGTTTGAAAATTCGTGATCATACCTCATTATGCTGATTATCATTATCCGCTAAGTCATCCTCAGAAGAGAATCTGGTATACCGAAAAACTATATCCCAATACTAATATTCATCATATTTGTGGTATCGCAAATATCTATGGACAGATAGACGCGGATATGTTGATGCAGTCGATTCGGTCGGTCATCGCTCGCAATCAGGTATTTCGGTTAGTCATCTCAGAGGAAGATGACGCCCCCATGCAGACCGTATCCAAGGATGGTCAGCACGGGCTGCAGTTTACGGATTTTAGCACAAAAGCCAACCCACAACAAGTGTTGGATCAATGGTTGCAAAATCAACTTCGTTTGCCGCTTTCGCTAGATGGACAACAACCCCTTTATCGATTTGAAGTGTACCGGCTAGATGAGAAACATTACGGTATTTTTGCCAAGATACATCATTTGATTTTTGACGGCTGGTCGCTTCCACTCCTGACGGCAGAGATTTGCAATCATTATGAGCGGTTATTTCGCGGCGAGGATGATGCGATACAGGAAGATCAAACGTATTTACAGTTGATAAATCAAGAACAGAAATATGCACAATCTTCTCGTTTTGCGAAGGACCGTGCTTATTGGTACGAAAAGTTTCAGACGATTCCTGAGCCTGTTTTTCATATGGGCTCCGACCGACTTGAAGCGCAGCGGGCATCCTATGCGCTGGACAGGGAAATCACTTCGTCCATACATGATTGGACACAAAAATATAACTGTTCACTGAACGATTATTTTGTTCTATTAATGAACCTCTACATATTCAAAATGTATGGTCAGACAGATGTAACGATAGGTTTGCCTGTATACAACCGTTCCGGTCCAGCAGATAAACAAACTATTGGCATGTATACAAGCACAATGCCCGTACCGTTCCATATTCAACCGGAGGTTGCGGTGTTGGAGCTGTTATCCGCTGTCAAGCGCGAAATTCGCACCGGTTATGTTCACCAGAAGTATCCGTTCGACTTGTTGATGCAGGATTTACAGTTGAAGAAAAGAGGCTACGAATCCTTGTTCCAACTGTCGGTCAATTATTATCCATTTGTACCGAGCAATCAATTACTTGATCAGCCATTCGAAGTCATACAATTGCATTCGGGCTATCAACAGCTTCCATTGCAGTTGGTGATAAAGGAATGGGCAGAAGGAGAGTTGATGCTGGAATTTGATTATCGATGCGCCATATTCAGCAAACAGGATATAGATCTAATGTTTGATAGAATAATGAGGATCGCTACGCAAATCATGAATCATCCGCAACTGATGATTCAGCAAATTTCTCTTTTATCGGAAGACGAGCGGTATAGGTTGTTGGTTGAATTTAACGATACAACGCAATCGTATCCCGCAAACCACAATGTTGTGGAGCTGTTTGAACAACAAGTGCAATTAACGCCGGAACGCATAGCTATCAGTATGTATACCAAGACATGGAACTATCAGGAACTGCATCGGCAGGTTCTGCGACTAAGTGTACGCTTGCGGCAGCTCGGCATAGGTTCCGGGCACAAGGTGGGTGTGTATGGAACGCATTCGATGGAGCTGGTGGCCGGAGTGCTGGCTATTTTGAAAGTCGGAGCTGCCTATGTGCCTATCGATCATGCATATCCAAGCCGACGTATTAATGATATTTTGCAAGATAGCACCATAAACTGTATGGTACTGAATCGGGAACTGCCAGCAGATGTGGATTACAGCGGGACTATTCTTTGGCCGGAGCAACAGGATGAAGATGACGCAGCAGTTTGGACAATTACCGGACCGTCGGCAGGTCCGAGCGAACTTGCTTATATGATTTATACTTCCGGTTCAACCGGCAAGCCGAAGGGCGTTATGATCGAACACAGCAATCTGACGAATTACATCTGGTGGGCTCATAAGGTTTACGTGCGGCAAACACCGGAAGTCTTCGCTTTATATTCTTCATTGTCATTTGATTTGACGGTTACGTCTATCTTTACACCGTTAATAGGTGGGCATGAGCTGAGAATTTATAGTGAATCAGACCATGGTTTTGTATTGTATGATATCTTGCGAGATAACAAGGTTACTGTACTGAAACTGACGCCTGCGCATTTGTCTTTACTACGTGAGCAATCGTATACACAGAGCTCTATACGCACTCTGATCGTAGGCGGTGAGAATCTGAACACCTCAATCGCCAAGGAAATAAATGATTGCTTCGGTGCAAATATTCATATTTATAATGAATACGGTCCGACGGAAGCTACGGTAGGCTGTATGATTCATAAATATGACCCCCTAGAGGATACTGATGTTTCTGTACCGATCGGCAAGCCGGCGGCTAATGTGCAGTTGTATGTGCTGGATGAGCATTTGCAGCCTGTACCGACAGGCTGCATTGGAGAATTGTTCATATCAGGTGCAGGAGTGGCAAGAGGTTACTGGAACCGGGAGCGATTGTCGGAAGCAGCCTTTATACCAAATCCGTTTCATTCGCAGCAAAAGATGTATCGGACAGGCGATTTGGTCCGTTTTACGGAGCGCAATCATCTGGAATACATGGGCCGCAAAGACCGTCAAGTCAAATTGAATGGGTACCGTATTGAAATAGGTGAAATCGAAACGGCATTATTGGAAATTGATGAAATTTCCAATGCAGCCGTGCTGGGATACCGGATGAACGATGCGGAGCATACCGATCAACAGACTGTAAATGCAGGTAAGAGTGACCAACGAAGTAAGCTTTGCGCCTATCTGGTAATGAAAACGCCTGTAGAACTGGCAATGATCAAAACAAAACTTGCCGCCAAGTTGCCGTTGTATATGATTCCACAGCTAATTGAAGTGAACGAAATCCCGTTAACGATTAATGGTAAAATCGATTTTTCCAAATTACCAGTGCCGATAATGGAGCTAGAAGTATCTGTGGAGTCTAACAAGGACGAGCTTCAGTATCTGTATTCAGTGGAACAACAGTTGTTAACCGACACGCTGCAACAGCTTTTGAATATTCCGGTTGTACGATTGGAGCACGAGTTTTTTCAATTAGGTGGCGATTCCATTAAGGCGATTCAGCTATCTTCCAGAATGAAAACAGCAGGATATGTCCTAAAGGTCAACGATATTCTGACATATTCGCGAATCGGCGATATGGTGGCTTACCTTGTCAAAGATAAAGGCGCAGAACAGGAAGATCGTCATCGAATAGCGGAGGGGGTCTTGAAGCGTTCTCCCATACACGAATGGTTCTTTGATCAGCAATTGACTCAGCAGGATTATTATCATCAATCGGTACTATTGTCGCTGGATGCCTCGGTTACATTGGAAATGATAGAATCGGGCCTGCAAGCGCTAATTGTTCATCATGACAGTTTGAGATTAAATCTGAATGATGATCGTGTTCTTTTTTATAATCCTGTTCATCTGGATCTTCCTCTTCAGGTGCAACAACTGGATTTGTCGTCCTTGTCGTATGATCAGCAGCTGGAAAGGATCGAAGCGGCGGGCAGTACATTAAAATCGTCATTTGACTTGCAGTCTGATCTGCTGTTCAAGGCGATTTTTTTTGAACTCGGGAGTCAAGGCGCAAGGTTGCTGCTAACAGCACATCACCTAGTAGTTGATGGTGTTTCTTGGCGTATCTTACTGGAGGACTTGATTACCATCTTAACGGCAAAGAAAGACGGTCATGAAGCTGTACTGCCAGCTAAAACATCATCCTACCAGCAATGGACAGAGGAATTGGAACACTATGCTGCTTCGTTGACTTCCACAAGCATATCTTACTGGACCGAAATATTTGATGACTGGAGTGGAGGAAACGCACCGAACATCCGAGCGGTGGAAAATCGCCACACAGCTACCGTGACCAAACGGTTAAGCGCAGATTGGACGAGTCAATGGCTGCTTCGCACCAATTCCGCGTATCACACGGAACCAGTTGATCTGCTAATTATCGCACTAGCACAGGTAGTGCAACAACTGGATACTGGTTCTTGCATTCTGCTGGAGCTGGAGGGGCATGGAAGAGAGAGGTTTAGCGAGGCCGTGGATGTATCTCGAACGGTAGGCTGGTTCACAAGCATTTTCCCAGTTCGGATTGAACTGCCTGCCGCTGATCTAGAGCAGCAGATCAAACTAGTCAAAGAACAGCTACGCAGTGTGCCGAATAAAGGTTTCGATTATTTGATAAGTCGGCATTTACAGCCTTCATCCATTCTTTCAATGTTAGAATCACCAATCGGGCAGATGATCCGATTTAATTATCTTGGTGATTTTGTTTCCTTATCCGCTCCTGGTCTGTTTGCACTGGCGGAAGAACAAACCGGTCATAATAATGGGCTGTTCAATGCCTTTTCGGTCCGACTGGATGTTAATGCGATGACGATTGGAGGCCAGCTTCGCCTTTCGGTGACTTATGTAAAAGAACACTTTACTACGGAAGCGATGGATCAGCTAATTCATGCCTGGCATGACCAGTTGATTGCCATTATCACACACTGCACAGCCCGGCAGTCGGCAACATATACGCCCTCTGATTTTGAGACGATCGGGCTGGACCAAGCAGAGCTGGATTCTTTGTTTATAGACTGATTAAATTTGTATATAGAAAGGAATACTTCCATGTCAAACAACTCGTACTACAAGGATAAATTTGAGAATCTGGAAATGTACCAACGCTTGATTCAGTATTGGAGTATTTTGTTTGATAGACGTGAATCAATGAACATATTGGATAATATGAACTTTAATGTTCATCTCTTTCCAGAAATCTTCACCATGGACGAAATTTCTGCTTTGCATCAGATAGAGCCGGGTTACACATCTCCTGATGGTTATACCGAGATGAATGCGTTGATCCGTAGACTGGAGCTGGCAAGACTGTTACAGAATGCCCCCCAGCGGGCGGAAATTAGCTACAGGCTGGTAGAGCAAGCCGGTATAGGCTGCGGGAACGGTTGCACCAATGTGATGAACGGTGTTATTAATTCAATTTTGAAATTAAAACAGGTTGAAAAAGGGCTGGAGCATCCGGAAGTAATTCTGATTTTGCCCAACTATACGGTCTATGCTGCCCAACTGTCGAATCTGAACGACAAGGCAACCTCTAAATACGTATATACACAACGAGAAAATAATTATCTGCCCACCAGTTGCGAGATTCGTAATGCGATTACACCCTCTACAGTCGCGGTAATCATCACCTACCCTAACAATCCTGCCCAATCTACCTATGAGGGCGAGAATGTAAGGGAGTTGCAGCAGATCGTAGAATTATGCCAGGCCAATGAGATTTTCTTGGTGGTAGATAATATCTACCAGGACTTGATCTTCCCTAAAAGCCGCGGCTTTACAGAAATTTTTAATCTGACGGATAAGCTTGATTACGTGATTAAAGTATATGGTTGTTCCAAAGATACACCGTTTTATTCCGGTTTCCGTACGGGATACTGGTTTGGTGATCCGCGGATTGACGAGAAATACAAATATTTTATTTCATCGATGGAAAATAGCATGAATACCCACTCGTTGGTCTATTTTGCGCTCAATCTGTATTTCAAATATAAGCTGATTACCGGAGAAGAACCGGCGCTGGAGGATATGAAATTATTTGACCAGGGACTATTCGGCTGGAGTCAGAATGTGGATGAACATCTATTGTTTAAAAAAATGCAGGAGCTTAAGCTGTTTGCGAAATATCAATCCCGCATTCAGCTTTCGGATAACATACAGGCCGATGCGCTTCGACGTGTGACCGAGTATGTGAAAGGATCGAAAGTATTTGTGGATTATACCAATCAACAGATTGGCAATGTATTCTTCATTAAAGTGAATCCCGAGTACCGGTTTGACAATGATGATGAATTCTTCAAGAAGCTGTTTTATGAAGTGAACTGTGGCATTCTTCCCGGCAATGTATTTGGTATTTTGCAACGGCCTGATGAAATTTGGTTCCGTATTACACTGATTCATGACCGTGTGGACAATATTATTCGCTATCTAAGCAAGATCGAAGACGTTTTTGCCCATTCAGCAATTATTTAATCACGCAACTATACGGGAGGTCAGTATGGCCCAAAAGGTAAACAATCAGAACATTGAAGATATTATTGCGCTGTCGCCTACACAGGAAGGCATTTTGTTTCATTGTTTAAAAGAACCAGAGGTGCCGCTCTATTTGAGTCAAGTGGCATTGCATATTACCGGTGAACTGGATGCAGAAATATTGCAGAAGGCACTGAATTGGATGGCAGTGGATAATGACTGTCTTCGCTCTGTCATTCGCTGGGAGAATCTAAGTCAGCCTGTTCAAATCGTATTAAAGCAGCAAAAGTTGATCCTGAGCCAAGAGGATCTGTCCACCTTGTCTCCGGCCGATACAGAAGCCAGGTTGAGTGAAATTGGACGTCGGGAGCAGAATAACGGCTTCGATCTCACAAAAGGTCCGCTGCTGCGCACTGTATTGTGCAAGAAAGATACGAACAGCTATACCATTCTATTGCAATTTCATCACATTATACTGGATGGCTGGTCATTGGGGCTGTTTTTGAGTGAATGGCTGCAAACCTATGAATTGCTACTACATGATCAACATGTAACCCGCAGCAGTAAGCCTGCCTATAAGGCGTACATCAAATGGCTGCAACAATATGATCATGAGCAGGCTCGCCAATTTTGGCAGACCGAATTGGAATCTTTAAGCTCGTATACGAAACTGCCGTATGCGCAGCAGACGAGAACACAGGGTGGCGACATTCATAAGGTAGAAATCGATCTTCATAGCATTTTCCCTCAAGTAGAGGAATTCTCGAGAGCGTATAGCGTATCGGCCAGTTCTATAATGAATGCTGCTTGGGCACTTCTCTTGCAACGGTACAACGACAGTAATGAGGTCGTGTATGGCCTGACCGTTTCAGGCCGCCCGGATGAACTTCCTCAGGTGGAGCGGATGCTAGGTTTGTTCATCAATACCATTCCTGTCATTGTAAGTGAAGCTAGTGATTTGTCGGTAATTGATTATATTCGACACATACATAATAAGCTAATTCACTATAAAAAGGCCGAAAATCTACCACTAAGCGATATTCAAAGTATTTCCCGGATGAAAGGCACGGATACGCTGTTTAACCATATTCTGGTGTTTGAAAACTACCCTCTGGATATGCAATTGCTGCAGGGCTCTTTTAGCAGCTTCAACATTATCGGATATGAAGAAGCCGAGGTTAATCATTACGATATGACCGTATCCTTCCTGCTGGCTGGAAGGCCGATGCTGAAGCTGGAATATCATTCTGATCTGTTCGAACAATGGATCGTACACAAGATGGGAGAGCATTTTATTTCGATATTGCAACAATTCATGAATCAGGCTGAACTGCCGGTTGCTGGAGTGGAGCTATTGACGGAAGTTGAGAAACAACAACTGCTGGTGGAGTTCAACCAGACGGCCCGAATGGACTTGAAGCAGGACAAAACCGTATATCAATTTTTTGTTGAGCAGTCTCAAGCCACGCCCGAATATACGGCTGTGGTCTTTCAAGAAAGCAGGCTGACTTATTGTGAGCTGGCCCAACAGGCAGAGCGGCTGGCTGGTTTTTTGCGTGATCGGGGAGCAGGCGAGGGCAGGATTATCGCTTTGCTGATGGACTGGTCGACTGATTTAATTACCGCCATTATGGGAGTGCTTGGTTCGGGGAGTGCTTATTTGCCGATTGATCCAAGTTATCCGGAGGAACGTATTCGTTATATTGTCGAAAGTAGCAAGGTTAGCATTATTGTAACCATGGAGCAGTACCAGGGGGTTGCTGCCGCGATGGTTAGGACTACAGTAGTGCTGGAGCAGGGCCACTGCCGGCTAGTTGAGAATACTGCCGCTGGTCAATCAGTTGCAGCAGATCATGAGGGCGTTGATTTTCCACTGGCGTATGTCATTTATACATCTGGTTCAACTGGTACGCCCAAAGGTGTAATGATTGATCAGCGTTCTTTCACTGAATTTGTATTATGGACGCTAGAAGAATATGATCATACCCCAGGATATCAGGTGCTGTTGTCCAATTCCTACGCATTTGACAGTTCCATTCAGCAGATTTTCTCGCCGCTTGTTTCAGGTGGAACACTGCACTTGCTTCATCCGGACGTACGCAAGAATGCCGACCAGTATATGGACTATTTGCAGAAACACCGGATTAACAGTATTGATGAAATACCAGTGCTGATGAATATGCTGGTGGAGCAAGCAGAAGAACGGAGCGAGCGCCCTGTATTGCCTGATCTGACCTCATTGTCTCTGGGCAGCGAATATGTGCCGATCAGTCTGGTGCGCAAATGTCGCGAGATATTGAATCCTACCGGGAAAATTATTAACGGTTACGGCCCTGCGGAGACAACGGTAGAAACAAGCACCTATCATTTTGACGGTAATTCTGAGCATGAGATTTCATTGATAGGCAAACCGCGTTCTAATCTAAAAATATATATAGTGGACCGGAACAACCGCCTGTGCCCGATCGGCATTCCCGGTGAAATTTGTGTTAGCGGCACAGGGCTGTCGCGCGGATATTTGGGCCAGCCGGAACTCACAGCCGAGCGCTTCATTCCGAATCCGTTCAGCGATATTCCTGGAGATAAAATGTACAAAACCGGTGATGTGGGCCAGTGGCAAAAAGACGGCAATTTACAGTACCTCGGTCGTGTGGATAATCAGGTTAAAATCCGCGGTTATCGGGTAGAGATCGGAGAAATTGAAGAAGCATTGCTACAGCACCCGCAAATTCAGGATGCAGTAGTCGTGCTACAGGGAAAAGCTCTGAATAACCCTGTATTATGCGCTTTTCTTAAATCTCGAACAGAGCCATCAACAGCGGAATTGCGGCAGTTCTTAGCGGATAAGCTGCCGAGTTATATGATCCCCTCCTTTTACCAATACAGTGAAGCCTATCCGTTATCACCGAACGGTAAAATTAATCGCAAAGCATTGGAAAACACTGAAATTGTTCGCACGGGTGAAGACTACAGCGAACCGCGTCATGAATTGGATCAGAAGCTGGTTGATATCTGGAAGAATGTGCTGAACCTCTCCCATGTTGGGATTCAGTCCAACTTTTTTGAACTTGGCGGAAATTCAATTCAGATTATGCGGCTGTACAACCTGCTAAAAAAAGAACTGCCTGAAATAAAACTAGAAATCAGTGATCTGTTTTCCTACAACACTATTGCTCAACTGGCAGATTATATTATGCAGCCAGCTGATGACATTCTTTCGGCACCCAAGAATAAAGATCGATTGGAACAATCTGTGCAACCGGGCGAGGGTAAGGAAACTTCGAAGGCCGGGCAGGATATTGCCATCATTGGTATCGGAATCCACCTGCCTGAAATAGATGGCCCGGACCAATTCTGGGATATGCTAGTGAACGGTCAAACGACCATCAGGGAAATTCCCTCATCCAGAAAATTGCTGGACCCTACCGGTTATAGGGATAAAAATTATTTGCGCTACGGTTATCTTGAAGGGATCGATGAATTTGACCCGCAGTTTTTCGGTATTTCACCAAAACTGGCCAAATCAATGGACCCTAACCAACGTATCATGTTGGAAACGGCCTACCATACGCTAGAAGATGCCGGTTATACACGCGAAGAACTGCATAATCGTCCGGTTGGTGTTTTTATGGCAGGAATAATTCCGACGTATTATCAACACCTGGATCTAAAAATAGATGAGTTAATGTCAAGCAATTTGCCTGCTAATCTGGCGGGAAGATTATCGTACCATTTCGGTTTCAATGGCCCTTCCATGGTGATTGAAACGGCATGTTCGTCTTCGTTGACAGCGGTGCATACAGCAGTACAGGCTTTACGAAACGGAGAGTGTGAGCTGGCACTTGCCGGGGGCATCCATCTGGATATTGAGCCGATTGAGCGTGAACTTGCTATGGAATCTAATATTGTTTCACCTAGCGAGTGCTGTCGGGCATTCAGCGAACAGGCGGACGGAACAATCGGTGGAGAGGGCAGCGTATGTATTCTTCTGAAGCCATTGGAGCAAGCGGTACGTCATAACGATCGTGTATATGCAGTTATTAAAGGCAGCGCTATTACTCAAGACGGTGCAAGATCGAACGGCATCACTGCCCCAAGTCCTGATGCCCAGGCTGAAACCTTATTAAAAGCTTGGAGCAATGCTAATATTGATCCAACAACGATCTCTTATATCGAAGCGCACGGAACAGGAACCCGGTTGGGCGATCCGATTGAAATCAAAGGAATTCAAAAAGCATTTATGCAGTATACGGATCGTAAGCAGTTCATCCGACTCGGTTCGCTCAAGTCCAATGTAGGCCACCTTGACAGCGCGGCGGGATTGGCTGGACTAGTCAAGACGGCGCTGAGTTTGCAGCATAATGAGTTGCCAGCTTCACTCCATGCCACACCGCTAAATTCGTTAATTCCATTTGAACAGACACCTGTCCTTGTAAACGGTACATTAAGTTCTTGGCAGCCAGTCGCTGGAGAGCCGCTTCGTGCCGGTGTGAGTTCATTTGGGCTGAGTGGTACGAATGTGCATATCATTCTGGAGAAATTCGAACCTCAATCGGTGTTGGACGGTCCACAGAATGGACCTGATCCGGATCAAGTGCAGCAGATCCCGTATCTGTTCACCGTATCAGGTTCAACTCCTGCAATTGTACAACGAAAGATAGACGGACTGCGGCAGCATCTTATGCATAATCATCAAGCTGCCCTTGCGGATATAAGCTATACGTTGAACTGCCGGCGCAGTCAGGATAATTATCGGTTCGCTGTGGTCGCTCATACTCGAAAGGAACTCATCGAACGGCTGGAACAGGCTGCTGAAATTCACGCCCGCCATGGACAAACAGAGGCAAGGGTCAGTCTGTGGCTGCAAGATTATATTCCGGGTGCGGAGCGGCTTTACGATCAATTAGTCCTGACAGGCTGGATAAACCGTGAGCAACGAGCGCAATACGATGAGTATATTGCTGCTTCAAGTGATGACCCGCAGCTTCGGGCCAGAGCGATCTATGCTTCGTTTCTGTACGCTATCGTCAGTCTATTGCAGGCAACAGGACTGAACTATGAGCTGAGTGGAATCGGCATTGGAGCAGCGGTCTCTAATGTTATGCAGAATAAAGGAACACTGGCAAATGTTACAGACGCCGCGTTGCATACGAGCTTAGCACAACACAATACGAATATGAATGAACAGCAATGGTTTGCACATAGAGGCATCCTGCTGACTGCAGGCGCAATACCCATTCATCAGCTTCTTGACACAGCATCCCAATCCACCGAGGGTTCGTCCATCCCTCCCCAGCAATGGGAAGCAGATGTGTTCGGTTTCACACAGGGGGATCACCAGTTGCTGACGGTACTGTCACATCTGTACAAAGCAGGCTGGAACCTTGATTTGACACCAATTCAGACGGGCAATGTTGTTTCCCTGCCTGTCTATCCATTCGAACGCAAATCATACTGGTTCGATATGAACTCGACAAAGCGCAAAGCGATTGAAGTTCGTCATCAAGAACAACAGGAAACAGGTGCCGTAACCAGTAAACTGCTGCATCGGCTGTATTGGAAACCGACTCAGCTTCAGCGTGAGCGCAAGCATCTATTACAGGGCGTCTTGCTGATAGTTGGCGAACACTCTGACTGGCAGGAACAACTGGCGAATAAATTCCGCGGTGAGGGCATGGATGTCGTACAAATGTATTACGGCTCTCAATATCGTCAGTTAGAGCGGCAGGTCTATGAAGTGAATATAAATGAAGAAGATCAAATCGCCGACGTATTGAAGCAATTAAGAGACAGCGACCAAATTGTCAATACATGCATTCATATCTCATCCAGTCAACCGTTGCAGGATCGGATGGTTACCGACAGGAAGCAGTTGTCTGCGGTGGTTGACGGGATACTCGCACCTGCCTGGTATTTGACGAGGCAGCTTGCGCTGCATACGGCTGCCACACCGGCGCGGTTGTTCCATATTACTAGAAATGCGGACAAGGTTGCATCTGAAGACGCCATTGTTGACCCGCTGCAAAGTTTTATCGTATCTCTAAATCGCAGCGCCAATCATGAATATCCGTTACTGGAGTCGCGTTGCATTGACCTGGAAGCGTCGGAGTGGGCGAAGGATGTCTCATTACAGCATATTTATAACGAAGTATGCTGGCATGATGAAACGAAAGAAGTGGCCTACCGGAATGGCACTCGTTATGTTCGGTATTTGAACGAATCTGTCCCTTCCAAGACAAAGCGGGAGTTGTTTCGCAATGATGGTGTCTACTTGGTTACAGGCGGAACCGGAGGCATAGCGACAGAAATATGCCGTGCGATCGCAAGCAAATATCGTGCCACTTTCGTGCTGCTGGGACGTACCCGCGAAGAGAATATGAGCCAGCGTCAGCTTGCCGATATTCGTTCCCTGGCGGAGCTAGGCGCTGATGTACAGTATTTTGCGGTTAATATTGCAGAACGCAATGAGTTGGAGTCAACCGTTGAGCGAATCTCCACTCAATACGGCAACGTCGACGGGGTTATTCATGCGGCAGGTATACTAGGGAAGCGGGTTTCGCTGCAAGAGGCAAGTATGGAAGATTATCAGGATGTATATGAAGCTAAAGTCTATGGGACGGTACTTCTGGATATGCTGCTGCGTGAACATATGGTTGATTTTTTTATGACCTTCTCCTCTGTAGACGCTATATTGTCAGAGAAAAATCTGGGACCCTATACTAGTGCTAATCATTTTATGGATCAATATGCGTTGCAACAAAGACAGCTTGGCCGGCAGTTTATATCTATTCAGTGGGGAGGATGGCAATTTACCGGGATGGGAAGCAAGAACGAAGAGCTGCAGTCCTCCCATATTCATGAAATTGCCCGATTATCTCCACTTATTCTGGGTTATGACCGCAAGCAGGGGGTTGAGGCATTTTGGACGATTACCGGTGCGCGATCCAGTCATTTAATGGTGACGGGATTGGATGAGCAGGATTTGCAGGCGCTGGACAAGCAGGCGTATTTCAAACTGGAGCCCGATCTTAGGAAAAGGATGAATGCCTCATCTGCCAAACCATCCATAGCGGATATCAGCCTAGAGAGTATTGAGTCTACGGTTGCGCGTGTCTGGACCGAAATGTTGGAGATGGAGCAAGCTCCAGATGTGAACGAGAACTATTTCTCCATCGGTGGCGATTCGATTCTTGGAATTGATATTACTGTGCAGTTGTCGCAAATCTATCAGTTGCAGCTAGATGCGAACACGCTATTCCGCTATGATACGATTCGTTCATTAAGTAGATTTATCCATGAACAACTCCAAGATGCTAAGCCGGTATCCAAAATTCGGTCTTCCATTCCGAAAGCTGTTCCGATGAATCAGGAATAAGAAACTGCATGAAAGGAAGTTTTGCGATGAATATTTCTACTCAATCGACAACTAATCAATATGAATTATCACATACGCAAAAACGATTTTGGTTCCTGGACAAGCTTGATTTTTCCGATGATCCATCAGCTCGCGCAATGTCCCATGTGTCTACTGTATTTACACTGGTCGGCCCACTGGACGTGGGGCTGTTTAAACAGACAGTACAGGATCTGGCGAAACGGCATGCTGCCCTTCGTACCAGTTATCGGGATCAGGACGGCTCGCCGCTGCAGCTCGTTTTTCACGATATTCATATTCCGGTTGCGATCTATGATATTTCGGCTGATGATTCGCGTGAGCGGCTGGAGCATAGAATACAGGAGGAATTGAATACACCGTTCGATTTGCAGCAGGCCCCGTTGATTCGGTTCACCTTGTATAAGTTATCCGCGGACAAACATATCTGCATGATCGTCGCTCATCACAGCATCGTCGATGGGCTATCGATCGACATTATACTGTCCGAACTGATGGTGATTTACAAGGCGCATGTTACCCAGGTTCCGCCTGTACTACCAGAGCTTGATATTCAGTACAGCGACTATGCTCATTGGCATAACGGTATGCTGACGGGCGGTGAATTGGCGGACCAGCGTCAATTCTGGGCTGACTATTTGGCTGGGGAACTGCTCGATCTGAACTTCCCGCTGGACTATCAACGTCCAGCGGAACGAACCTATACCGGGGCGGCCGTACCGCTGGTTATTGGCGAGGAAATGTTTGTATCGCTCAAAAAAACATGTGAGCAGTTGGATGTGAGTCTATACATGTTTTTATTAGGAATTATGAATGTGTTGCTCGCCAAATATACACGGAATCAGGACATCATTGTCGGGACTTCTTTATCAGGCCGATTTCATCCCGATTTGAACGGAATGATCGGCAGCTTCATCAATACACTACCGGTGCGTAATCAGATAAACGGAGAAGAGTCTTTCAGCGTATTTGTCAAACGAATCAAAGAAAATGTGCTAAATATTCAGGAAAATCAGGCATATCCGTTCGATATGATCGTCCATGATCTGGGGGCAGATCGCAATAATAGCCATCATCCCGTATATGATGTTGTGTTTGAAATGCATACACTGCATGCAGACAGCAAAGCTGTGCGCGAAATATCGCCAGGATTGTTTTTGTCATTTGAACATTCGCTTCAACCTATCCGTTATTCCGTATTTGATTTTATATTTGAGCTTTATCAAAAGGAAGGGCAGATCGAAGGCTATATTCAATATGCCACCCACCTGTTTGAATCGTCTTCAATGGAACGGTTAAGCTGTAATTTTTTACAACTGGTCCAGCAGGCCATCCAGAATCCAACGATACTTGTTAGCGAAATGGATATGCTGTCGGAGACTGAGCGCACACAGGTGATGGAAGATTTCAATCAGGTGTCTGTTGATTTCCCGGTACATACGCCATTTCCTATACTGTTTGAACAGCAGGTTGTACGTACGCCGAATCATATTGCGGCCTCTTACGACGGAGAGCAATTATCGTATAGAGAATTAAATGAGCGTGCGAACCGTTTGGCGCATTTTTTACGCAGCCGCGGTATAAAGTCAGGGCAATTTGTTGCTGTTATGTGTGAGCGCAATCTTGACTGGCTGACCTCGCTGCTGGCAATTCTCAAGAGTGGTGCAGCCTATGTGCCGATTGATCCGAATGTGCCGGATGAACGCGCAACTTATATCTTACAGGACTGCGCTGCACAGCTTCTGATTACTCAGAATCAACTGCTGGAACGCGTGAGCAGACTGGATACGGTTGCAAGCCTTTCTGTGCTGTGTGTGGATATGCCGATAGGGGAAGGGCCATTATGGCCGCAGCAACATGAGCTGATCACCAGCGAGTGTCTGGCTGATTTCCCGGTAACTGACGGGGAGGACGATCCTTCAGCCGAACGGCTTGCTTATATGATCTACACTTCCGGTTCAACCGGTACGCCCAAAGGTGCACTCGTACGCCATAATGGCATGATCAATCATCTGTACGCCAAAATTTATAGCCTGCAACTGAGTGAACGCGATATTGTAGCACAAAATGCTTCGATCAGTTTCGATGTCTCTATCTGGCAAGCGCTTGTTGCGCTGCTGGTCGGCGGACAGACATCCATTGTTTCCTTTGAGGCGGGTCGGGATCAAACGTTATTGTTGCAGCATATAAAGAATCATCAGATTACAGTTATCGAGACCGTTCCTTCATTGCTGTTTGCTTTCTTGGATACGATGGAAAGTATGCCTGCTTCCGAACGTTCCTTGCCCTCCTTGCGCTGGATGATTGCCAACGGGGAAGAGCTGCCTGGCAAACTGGTCAAAAGCTGGTTTACCATGCTCCCGGATATACCGTTGATTAATGCCTATGGACCTACGGAATGTTCGGATGATGTAACCCAGTATATGATGCGCAGTGATGTTCAGGATGAATCTAACTTGACACATA
Organism: Paenibacillus sp. NAIST15-1; assembly: GCF_001894745.1. Taxonomy (GTDB): domain Bacteria; phylum Bacillota; class Bacilli; order Paenibacillales; family Paenibacillaceae; genus Paenibacillus_B; species Paenibacillus_B suaedae. The sequence goes on along the minus strand of NZ_BBYF01000003.1, from coordinate 110,067 downwards.
AGCGCATTCCTGTAGGCAAACCACTTCCTAACATGCGTCTGTATGTGGTGGACCAATTTCATAAGCCAGTCCCGGTAGGGGTAAAGGGTGAAATATGGATTTCCGGAATTGGCGTTGGAGCCGGTTACTGGCATAATGACGAGCTGACCCGCAGCAAGTTCATTGCCAATCCGTTTGCCAACCACGAACATGAGCGCATTGTTTATCGGACAGGTGATTTGGGATGTTGGTTGCCGAATGGCAATCTGGAATTTTCCAGCCGGATCGATCATCAGGTCAAGGTACGCGGTTTCCGTATTGAGCTTGGTGAGGTAGAGGCGGTAATCAACCGTCATCCAGGGATAGACGAAGCGGCGGTGATTGCGAGAAAGCAAGGAAATGGCGATTCGATGCTGGTTACCTTTTATACAAGCAAGGAGCGTTTGGAGCCGGAACAATTGCGGACTTATTTGCAGGAGAAGCTGCCCTATTATATGGTTCCAGCGCAGTTAATCAGCATTGAGCAAATGCCGCTACTGACCAGCGAGAAAATTGACCGCAAAACATTGCAGTCATGGGCGAACGAGTATATCGCATCCGCACCATCCAAACCGGCAACATGGTCTACCCCGACAGAGCGGGAACTTTCCTTCTTATGGGCAGAGATCCTGGAATTAAAGCAAGTGGATGCACAGGATCATTTCTTTCATCTGGGGGGGCATTCCATCAGTGCAGTCAAACTGGTAAACCGGATTCGGAAGCAGTTTGGTATCAGTATGGCACTCCAGCAAATTTTCACGACCCCGGTATTGCATGAACTGGCGGCAGTCATTGATCAGGAAAAAGCGGCCAAAACAACTGGCCATTCTCCAACGAGAGAGGCTGCGGACAATAATCCGTTGCGCCGTTTTCCGCCTAAAAGCGCATACGCGCTTGCTCCTGTTCAACTGCCGGAGTGGTATTTGCATGAACTGGAGCCGGACAACCCGTTTTATAATGTAAGCTTTGATTTGATGTTTTATGGTGATATGAATCTTCCAGCTTTTGAGTGGGCATGGCAGCGACTGATTGAACGGCATTCCGTGCTTCGTACTCATTTTGCCAATCATGAAGGCGCAACGGTTCAAGTTGTGAAATCGGAGCAGGACTTCCGACTGGACAGCGTATATGAGAATCGAACACATATAGAGCCGGATGAAATTATGCAAGATGTCTACCGGATGGCGGAACAGCATAACAATCAAAGTTTTGATTTTGCCCAAGGGCCGCTGTTTTCGGTCAAGTTGATCGAATATGCGGACAAAGAGTTTCTGATGATGTTCGTAGCGCATCATATTATCTGGGATGAGACATCGTCCATGAATCTGATTGACGAATTCAGTGAACTGTATAATTCGCAATTAGAACATCGTACTGCGCAGTTGCCTGAGCTGGAAATTGAATATACGGATTATGCCGAATGGATGAACACTTCAATTCAATCTGGATACCTGGAAGCCAAACGGCAGTATTGGCTGGATAAATTCGCTGTTGTGCCGCCAGCACTAGACCTGCCGACTGATTATCCGCGCCCTTCGATAGTGACGTTCAACGGTGGCACTGTGCTGAAGACGATTCAACCGGACTTGCAAAAGCGGATCGCCACTTACTGTCAGCAGCATGGGATTACATTATATATGTTCCTATTGTCGGTATTGAATTTACAAATGCACCGTTTGAGCAATCAGGATCATTTCGCAGTCGGTTCTCCTATTGTGAACCGTGACGATGTGAAGCTAGAACGAATGCTAGGGCTGTTTGCCACGGCGATTCTGTTGGAATGCCGAATAGAACCGAATATGACGTTTGCTGAATTGGTTTCCCAGAGCAGGCAGACGGCAATCGAGGCCTATGATAATCATCTATATCCGAGTAACTTCGTCATTGAGCAAATCCAGACGGAAAATGATCTTTCGCGTTCTAAGCTGTTTTCGGTTATGTATGGCTTGCAAAACAATAAACAAAATTTACTGAAAAACCTGAAATTTGCTGGGCTCGACTACAATCCGCGAGTGTATGATTTCATGGAAACCAGTTCTCGTTTTGATCTGACCTTTGCTTTTGATGAACTGGGTCACGGGATTGAACTTAATTTGAACTATAATACGGATCTGTTTAAAAGAACGACGGCAGAGCGGATTGCCGAGCAGTTTATCTTGCTAACGCAACAGGTGATTGATTCGCCTGACGGTTCGCTTTATACCTATGAGTGGCTGGATAAACAGTCCGAAACGATTATCGCCAACCTACGTAATCGCAAGCCACACAGCTATGAAGCCCAATCCTGTGTGCATCAAGTGATTGAACGTCAGGTGGAATTGACACCGAACGAGATCGCCATCTTCGATCATAATCAGACAATGACGTATAAACAAATGAATGAAAAAGCGAATCAGTTGGCGCATTTGCTGCTGACTGCCGGTGTGCGGCGGGAGCAAAAAATCGGAGTTAGGTTTGAACGTTCGGCTGATTTGATTGTTTCGCTGCTTGCCGTTTGGAAAGCAGGCGCCGCTTATGTGCCTATCCATCCGGAACTCCCGGAAGCACGGCAATTGGAGATCATACAGGCCGCAGATATTTCTGTACTGATCACGGGAGCCGGTTCATGGTTGGCGCAATCTGTACACCCTGAACCCCCGGTGACCTTGCTTGATCTCAACAAGTTGGAGGCGCAGTTGCATGCACAGTCGACCATTAATCCGGGTGTAGAGGCGGACCGTTCCACACTGGCCTATGTATTATTTACCTCGGGTACAACCGGGAAGCCCAAAGGAATTGAGATCGAGCATCAGGGCATCGTGCATTTGTTTGCCGGGCTGGCGCAGCATTATTCGTTGCAGGTTAATGATACGGCGCTGTTCCACACCTCGTATTCATTTGATGCTTCGTTGCTGGAGATATTTTGGCCGCTCACCTGCGGAGCGCGAATTTTCATACCACATCCTGATGAAGCCAAAGATCCGGCTGCGCTAGGGAAGCTTGCGGAGGAGCAGGGAGTTGCATTCTTGCAGTTTGTACCGCTGATGCTGGAGGAATTCATCAACGCCCGCAGAAACGGGGTATTTACACAATGGCCTGAACTCCGGTTTGTGATTAGTGGCGGAGCGCCGCTTACACGCAAGCTGCGCGATTTGTTCCGGGAGGAATTCGATTGCGGATTGTACAACCATTATGGACCGACAGAAGTCACGGTAGATGCAACAACATTTGATTGCAGGCTGGAATTTGAAGGAGAGATTGTTCCGATTGGCTCGCCGCTGGGCAATGTAATGGTATATGTGCTTGATCGAATGATGAATATTGTGCCAGCAGGTGTGCCTGGTGAACTATACATCAGCTCACCAGGACTGGCACGCGGTTATTTACATGATCCTGAACGCACGGCAGACAGTTTTGTGAACGATCCGTTCTCTGATAAGCCTGACTCGAAGCTATACAAGACAGGCGACCTTGTCAAGTATACAGAAGAAGGCATCATTCGCTACATCGGCCGGCTGGACCAGCAGGTGAAGGTGAGAGGAAACCGGGTGGAGCTGGAGGAAGTTGAAGCGGTACTTATGCAGCACCGTGATATCGCGAGCGCAGCCGTTGTCCACCGCTATGACAAAGGAATGGATGGTTTGGTCGCCTATGTGGAAATTACAAACAAGTATCAGCCATTTAGCCATACACGACGTTTAAAATGGTTTAATTTGGCGCAAATGCCGCAGTTGGCCGCGGGAATGAATGCACTGCATCGGCAGTCATGGCCAGATTATTTTATCGGGGATAGTGTAATGCTGGAACACTGGCCTAAGCTGTTTGCCAACTTCACCGATTATCAATTTGCCTTGCTACAAGAAGATGGAGAGATTGCCGCTGTCGGCAATACCGTTCCAATGTATTGGGACGGCTCACCGGAGCATCTTCCGCAAGGCTGGGATGAGGGTCTGCTGAAAAGTGTGGAAACCGCCGGTTCGCATCCCTCTCCCAATACGCTACTGATATTGGCCGGGGTGGTAAATGAACAGCAACGGGGCAATGGACTAGCCGGGCTGCTGCTGGAAGCTTTCAAATATGTGGCTGACGCTCACCAGTTGGAGCATATTATCGTACCTGTTCGACCAACAGGCAAAACGAACTATCCCGAACAGTCATTTACAGAGTACTGTGCGTTGACCAGATCAGATGGCCTGCCGTTAGATCCTTGGCTGCGAACCCATATCCGGGCAGGCGGACAAGTTCTAAGCATTGCAGAACAATCACAGACGATCACAGGCAGTATTAGAGATTGGCAGCTATGGACCGGCATCGAGTTTCCAAAAAGCGGCAGCTATATCACGCCAATCACGTTACAGCCTGTCATGATTGACTTGGAACAGAAAAATGGAATCTATTATGATCCGAGTGTATGGGTGCAGCATTTTCCACATCCGGAATCCGGTGAGGAGAAGTTCCAGACGGGAATTTCCTTGACGAACCGGCAGGAGTTGTCCGCTTGGCTTCGGAGCAGACTCCCTGGTTATATGGTTCCGCAGGAGATTATTTTTGTGGCCAACATGCCGTTGACCTCTACCGGTAAAATAGACAAGGTACGCTTATCTGAAATTCAAAATACAGATGAACGCATCCGGGAAATCATACCGCCTCAAAATGAAGAAGAAGCACTTGTTCTGGCCATCTGGCAAGATGTTCTGCAACTGGATGAAATCAGCGTCAATGATAATTTCTTTGAATTGGGCGGTCATTCTCTCAAGGCGACCGCAGTTGTCGCTAGAATAGGCGCTGCTTGCGGTTATGTTCCAACTCTGCGCGAGTTGTTTGAAATGGCTACTGTCCGCAGTCTGGCACAATGGATTCTGCAGAAAAAGCAGACCATGCCCACCCTTGAGAATCCTTCATCTGTAAGCTTCAAAAAGGTGGAGCGGCGTGAACGAACCAAACGCTAAAAATTCAAATAATAAGGAGTTAGACACTGTGGAAATCAAGGATTATACCGAAGCCAACCGGCGCTCATGGAATCAGGTGGCTGCCCGCCATCATAAAGGAAAGGAGGAGCGAAAGAAGCTATTCCGCCAGAAAGGATATTCGGTGCTGGATGAGACGATAACCGCCAAGTTGAAGGCGTACGGTCTTGAAGGCAAGTCTGTTGCTCATCTCTGCTGCAATGACGGTACGGAAACGTTATCCCTTAAAAATCTGGGGGCGGCCTCCTGTATAGGATTTGATATTAGTGATCTAGCGATCGATGAAGCTCGTAAGCTGGCAATAGATGCTGGGATTGAATGTGAATTTATGCAGACCGATGTGTACGAAATCCCGGAACAGTATAGCGGAACATTTGATCTTATATATATTTCAGCCGGCTCATTGATTTGGTTTCCTGATTTATCGCTGTTTTTCCAGATGGTGCAGCGGCTTTTAAAAGACGGTGGGAATGTACTGATCTACGATATTCATCCGGTGCTGTTCATGTTAGATGAGAATGATAAGGAACATCCTCTGGAAATGAAGTTCTCGTATTTCATTGATGAACCGCGCGTATATAACGAGGGCTTGGATTATATCAACAAAGAGACCTATGAAGGCGCGCCATATTATGTATTCGATCCTACCCTGTCGCACATTATGAGCTGTACACTGAGCAATGGACTGATGATTCAGTCTTTTGACGAGTACGAACACGATATTTCAGCGCTGTATGATCATTTGAAAGATCAGGAAGTGAAGCTTCCGAAGTGCTACGTACTGAGCGCTCGTAAACAGAGAAATGCTCTACTAATGGATTAGAGGGGGCGGGATTAAGCTTGAATTCCCCGTATAAATGCTGGAGAGTACTGTGGATATGTATATTGGCGTGCTGGCTGGCGCTGTCTGCACCGGTCATGTCCTATGCGAATACAGCAGAGGACATGACGCCCCGCTATCTGGAGCAAATTGAATCATGGGTACAGGAGCAAATGGAACATGCGGAAATTCCGGGCATGTCTGTCACGATAGTCAGTGGAGATCAGATCATATTGCAGCGGGGTTACGGGTTCAAGGACGTGTCTGCCGGCACTGCCATCAGTCCGTCCACCCTGTTTGAAATTGGTTCAAACAGCAAGGCGTTTACTGGTCTGGCAGTGTTAAAACTGGCGAAGGAAAATCGCTTGCATCTGGATGATCCGGTGAGCAAGTATCTGCCCTGGTTTCAACCTGTGTATCATAATCAACCGGCCGTAATCACGATAGAGCAACTGCTGCATCATACGAGCGGCATACCGTTTGATACGATTGGCCATCTGCCGGAGGGTTATGGAGCGGGTGAATTGGAGAGGACGGTTCGCATATTGCAGAACCAGCCCTTGAATCGTGCGCCTGGCAAAACGTATGAGTATGCGACCATTAATTACGATGTGCTTGGATTAATCATTGAACAGGTTAGTGAGCAAAGCTATGCCGAGTATATGAAAGATAATATCTTTGAGCCGCTGGGGATGAAGCATACTTTTGCGGTGCAGGAACCGATAGCCTCCGCGGAATTGGCTTCCGGTTATAAAATGGCCTATACAAGGCCGCAATTATACAGCCCGCCGCCATTCGTGGGCAATGCCCCTGCCGGATATATAGTCAGCAATGCCGAGGATATGGCTCTGTGGCTTAAAATTCAGATGGGAATCGATCATTCAGGATCTTTTGAATATTCACTGATTGATCAATCTCATCTGCCGAATCGCACGGTTCCGCCTGAGAGCAACGGTGCATCCTATGCGGTAGGCTGGGATATCTTCCAAAGCGGAGAAGGTGAGATTTCGCATTCGGGTAACAACCCTACATTTTCTTCCTATGTGGGCATGCGTCCGGCAGAAGGCATTGGCGTTGTCATTATGGCTAATATAAACAGCGATTATACGCAAGGGATCGGACAAGGCATCCTGAGCCAGTTGCATGGTGAAGAGCCTCCGTTAATTCATTCCGATACCTACAAAAAAGCGGATTCTGTGGCGGTCGGCCTAATTATCGCCTTGTCTATTATTGGAGCTGCGGTACTTGTGTATCTGGTGCTGGTCTTCCGTGACATTGGCAACGGCAAACGCAAACCATCCTTTCAACGGGCCAAGCCCTACAGGTTGCTAGGATATCATCTAATTGCTGCCTGCCTGTTCGCATGGATGATATACAAGGCTCCTGATATTCTGATGTACAAACTGACCTGGCGATTTATTGAAATATGGCTACCATCGACGGTAATGACCGCCGTGTGGCTGCTACTGATTACTGGAGCCTTGTATATGGCTTACTCGCTGCTGACTCTGTTTTTTCCAAAAAACACGGAGAAGTCATTTCTGACGCCAATTGTTCTGGGTTTGGTCAGTGGTTTAGGGAATGCGTTTGTCATTTTTATTATCAATGAATCGTTCAACCGAACGGATAATCTGATGAATGGGCTCCTGTTTTATTTTGCGATGGCGATTGCGATGTATGTGTTCGGACAGCGAATCATCCGAGCTATGCTGGTTAAGCTGACCAATCAAATTATTTATGCCAAGCGGATGGAGTTGGTGGATAAGTTTTTGCAAACGAGCTTCTCCAAAATGGACAGCTTTGAACGAGGACGTGTAGAAGCGACGCTTAATAATGATACCGAAGCCATCAGTCGCTCCATGGGAATCCTGATATCGGGCGCGACCAATCTGATTACCTTGTTATGCTGTTTTCTATATCTTGGAATTATGAACATGTATGCCTTGCTGCTATCCATAGTGATCATTGCTGTGCTAGCTGTATTGTATATGTATGTAGGAAGCCGGGCGAACCATTTAATGGAGGAAACGCGTGATCTCCAGAATGTTTTTTTTAAGTTTATCAATGATCTGCTGAAAGGCTTCAAGGAGCTTTCGCTTCATTCTGACAAACGCCGGGAATTCAGAGAAGAGATGCAGATCAGTTGCGAAACGTACAAAGAGAAGCGCAATGTGTATCAACTGCGTTATTCGGACATTTTTGTGTTGGGAGAACTGCTGTTCATACTGGTGATCGGGTGTGTGGTATTTGTATTTCCAGAGCTTTTTAAGCAGATGGATACGTCGATGCTACGAAATTATGTGTTTGTGTTCTTGTATATGACCGGACCCGTCAATCAACTGCTGGACAGCGTTCCCCAGTATGCGCAGAGCAAGGTCAGTTGGGATCGCATTAAACAAATGATCCGGGAGGTGGAACAGAGAATTCAACCTCCATCTGCTGACGTTGCCGTCCAGACGGTTCCGATTCGATTGCAACTGGAAGATGTGACCTATAGTTATTCGGGCAATAACACATCGGGACCAACCGGGTTTGCGGTCGGACCCATCAACTGCCCATTTGACAGTGGCAGCATCACCTTTATTACTGGAGGTAACGGCAGTGGGAAGTCAACCTTGGCTAAGTTACTTACTGGATTGTACACACCAGATACAGGCAAGGTGACACTGAATGATGGCGTGATTTCCTCATGTGGGCTAGGTGAGTACTACTCGGCGATCTTCGGCGATTTCCATCTATTCGACCGTTTGTATGGCATCGACTGGCAGGCTAAAGAAGCAGAAATTCAACACTATCTCCGCTTGCTGGATTTGCAGGACAAGATCGTTATTCATAACGGCACATTCAGTACAACCAAACTGTCAACCGGACAGAAAAAAAGACTGGCCTTGCTGATTGCGTATTTGGAGGATCGTCCAATCTGTCTATTTGATGAATGGGCTGCGGATCAAGATCCGGAATACCGCCGTTTCTTTTATTATACCCTGCTGCCGGACATGAAGGATCGGGGCAAATGTATTATAGCAATTACGCATGATGATCATTATTTCCATCTAGCGGATCGTATTATCAAAATGGATGGGGGGCGCATTGTGGCTATGCAGCAGACCACACAAACGGTAGTTCCCTTAATCAAGCCAAGCATTCCGTTATTCGAGAAGGGGTGATGACCGTTAAAACCATATTATTTTGCCTCCCATATGCAGGAGCCTCGGCTACAATATACTGGCAGTGGAAAGGTCAGCTAAGTCCACATATCGAGCTCCGACCGGTTGAACTTGCCGGCAGAGGCGCTCGTTATGACGAGCCTTATGCGGCCAGCATTGCCGATATGTTAAAGGATGCGGTGACACAGATAGGACCACAAGTACAGGAAGTACCCTATGCCATTTACGGGCACAGCATGGGGGCAGTGATAGCGTATGAATTATATTATTTGCTGCTCCGGGAAGGGTATCCGCCGCCTGTCCATTTGTTGCTATCCGGTCGGCCTGCACCTTTGTCTGATCGGAAGCGTACATTTTCTTGGTCCAGTCTCAAGCAAAGGCTCCTGGCCCCATTGTCTTTTCCGGATGGCCGTATCCCAGCGGAGATTAAACGCCGTCCGGAGTTGGCCGCAAAGTTCAAAAAAGTATTAAATGCCGATGTCCGTGTACTGGAGACATATCGTCTTGATCCGGCACGGCCCTTGATAAATTGCCCGGTAACCGTATTCGCCGGGTTGAACGATAAGATCAACAGGGAAGAAATCCAGTTATGGAACCGGCACACCGTTCACAACTGCGAAATCGTATGGATTAAAGGGGATCACTTTTTTCTACACAGTCATATGGAGGAAGTGGTAAGCGTTATCAATCAGACCATCCCTGCCGCAATTCAAGATCAGGAGGGTTTCATTCAATGGAAACGATAGGTTGTTATGAAACATCATCAGCTCAAAGGAGATTGTTTGTCGTTCAGCAGTTCAATCCGCACAGTGTAGCCTATAACCTATCTTCTGTTTTCAAAATACTGGGGACACTGGATCTCCAAAAATTTGAGCAGGCAGTACAGCAGCTTATCCAGCGGCATGAATCTATGCGGACGATATTTGAGACAGATCTAGACAATAACGATATTTCGCAAACCGTACTGGCTACGGTTCCGTTTTCGCTGGAAACGCTTGAGGTGGAGGAAGAGCAGCTCGAGGAAGTATTGAAATCGCTGGCACAGCCATTTGCCCTGGATCAGGCTCCATTATTCAGGCTTAAGTTGATCCGCACTTCTCCTACAGTCTATTATTTATTTTTTGATATTCACCATATCATTGCGGATGGCATATCCATTCAAATTATGATAAAAGAGATCGGCTGTCTTTATAACGGCATTCCGCTTTCTCCGGTAGATGTGCAGTATGTGGATTATGTAATGTGGCAAAACGATTTGTTTTCCGGTGAGAAAATGAGCGCACAAGAGCAGTACTGGATGCAGCAGTTTGCAGACGAATTGCCGGTACTGGATTTGCAGACTGACTATGCCAGACCGTCATACAGCAGTGGTCGCGGTAACTATGTGCATTTTCAGTTAAATGCGGATGTTGTCCAATCGGCGCGGCAGATAGCTCAACAGGAAGGAGCAACACTGTATATGGTGTTGTTCAGTATTTATTCGCTGCTGCTGCATCGTTATACTTCCCAGACAGATATTGTAATTGGCACACCGATTGCAGGTCGCCGAAGCGCCGAATTGGAGTCGGTTATCGGTATGTTTGTGAATACGCTGGCACTTCGTACACGTCCTCAAGGGAACATGACTTTCCTGGAATTGTTGGCCCAAATCAAGCAAACTACGTTATCTGCTTACGATCATCAGGACTATCCGCTTGATATGCTGGTGGAGCGGCTGAATATTGCGCGTTCATCAAGCAGACATCCCATTTTTGATACTATGCTTGTTGTGCAAAATATGGACAAGTACGAACTGGAGATGAACGACCTTGTCTTCCAACGCTATGAATGGGAGAGTGACAGCTCCAAATTCGACCTGACGCTGGAATTGACAGAAGATAATGATGTGATTACCGGCAAGCTGGAATACAGCACCGATTTGTTCACACCGGATACAATGAACAGAATGGCTGCTCATTTTGTCAGATTGTCCAGACTGGTAACAACGATGCCAGGTATGGAACTGCATCAGTTTGATCTGTTGGATGAAGTGGAGAAACAGCTTATATTACATCAGTTCAACGACAATATCATCAATTATCCTCGTTTAACAATTGATCGGATTTTTGAAGAACAGACAGAGTTGCACGCGGAACGAACCGCGTTATTTCATGATGGAAGGATGTATACATATCGGGAACTAAATGATAAAGCCAATAGGCTTGCACACAGCTTGCGGAGCCGTGGCTTGGTGCAAGGAACGAATGTTGGCATAATGGCAGAGCGTTCTCTCGAGATGATCGTGGGTATGCTTGCTGTGATCAAAGCAGGAGCCGCTTATGTGCCTATCGAGCCGGATTATCCGACACAGCGAATATTAAATATGCTGGAGGATAGCAGTATGGAATGGCTGCTTGTACAGGGAGAACCCGAGCAGCCGCTTTCGGGAAGCTTGAAGATACTGGATTTGTTGGATGAATCATTGTACAGTACAAACACCGCCAATTTAGGATTGGTTAGGGAACCTGACCAGACGGCGATCATTATTTTCACCTCAGGGACGACCGGCAGACCTAAGGGGATTATGATCAAGCATCTTGGCATTTCGCGTTTGGTCAAACAAACCGATTATGTGGAATTAAGCGAGAACACCCGGCTGTTGCAAACCTGTGCTTTGGGATTTGATGTGTTTACGTTTGAGACATGGGCACCCCTTCTTAATGGAGGAAGTTTGTATTTAACCGATAAAAACACGTTCCTGGATACAGCGCGATTGAAGCCTTTTCTATTACATCACTCCATCAACATAATGACTCCAACTACTGCCCTGTTCAATCATTTGTTAAACGAAGACCCTGAAATCTTTAATAACCTGGAGACCATTATTGTGGGTGGCGAAGTGATGTCCCCCTCACATGTGCAGATTCTGTTGCAACATCATCCGCATGTCCGACTCAAAAACGGGTATGGACCAGCGGAAAGTACGACTTATACTACGACCTATGATGTGACCAATCAAGAGAAAAAAAGTATTCCAATCGGTAAACCGATAACCGGCACAACCTGTTATGTACTGGATGCATTTAATCAGCCCGTACCCATCGGAGTTGCCGGAGAGCTGTTTATAGGCGGAGACGGATTAACGGCCGGTTATGTGAATCGGCAGGACCTGACTGATGAAAAATTTCTTACGGTACCATGGCTTAACCAGGAGCGACTGTATCGTAGCGGCGATTTGGTCAAATGGCGTGCCGACGGTAATCTTATATACCTGGGGCGCAGAGATCACCAGATCAAAATTAGAGGCTACCGGATTGAGTTGGAGGAGATCAAACGGCAAATTTTAAGCTTGCCTCAAATTCAGGAAGCGGTTGTTATTCCTATCAAGCAGGAGGGTAAGGAGACGCAGATTTGCGCCTATTATACTGCAACTACATTTTTAAATGAATCGGACTTGCGAACACAGTTACAACAGTTGTTGCCCGAATTTATGGTTCCTCAACTGTATGTGCAGCTCAAGCAAATGCCCATGTCTGCCAACCATAAAATTAATACTAAAGAGCTGCCACCACCTGATAGGGTCACAACTGCTTCAGATTTAGATTTCATTTCGCATGAATGGCCGCTGGATGAGCTAGAGCGGATCATTTCTGATATCTGGAGTGAAATACTAGAATTGAAGATGATCAGCGTGACAGACAATTTCTTCCTGCTTGGTGGACATTCGCTCAAAGCGGTTCTGATCGTAGCAAGGCTTCGCAAAGAGCTGGGTGTCGATGTCGGCATGGATGAGATCTTTGCTCAGCCAACGATCCGTGGATTGGCCAATCAACTGCGTTTCCGGCAAAAAGAGGACCTGCCGGTACCGCAAATTGTGGAGCAGCGCGAATTCTACCCTGCTTCATATCAGCAGACCCGTCTTTATGTCCTAGAGAAAATGAGGCGGTTCGCGGATACGAGCAACAATATAACCGATGTGAATTGGATTACTGGAGCGCTCAACAAGAAACGTTTGAAAAAGACAATCCAGCAACTAATGGAACGGCATGAGTCACTTAGACTTTCACATCAGCGAGCAGGTGAACAGATCGTATTCAAAGTTCATGACCAAGTGGAAGTCCCGCTAGAATGGATAAGCGGGACGGAAGAACAACTTCCAGAACGGATAAGACAATTTGTCCGTCCTTTTGATTTAACACAGGCGCCTCTATTCCGTGTAGGTGTTGTGACGATATCTTCCGAGCGGCATGTGCTGATATTCGATATTCATCATAGCATTTCGGACGGTTTTTCACTTGGATTGCTGACGGAAGAGGTTATGGCTTTATTTCGGGGAGAATCGTTGCCGCCGTTGGAATTCCAGTATAAGGATTATGCGGTCTGGCAGCAGTCGTTCCGGCAGTCTGATGCTTGGCACAAGCAGGAGCGGTATTGGCTGGACATAATGAAGGGATCGCTGCCGGTTCTTCATCTGCCAACGGATTATCCAAGACCCGATGAACAGAACTATGAAGGTGCATTGTTTCGATTCCAGGTGTCCATCGAAATGACCTTCCAACTCAAACGGCTGGCGGACGACACCCATACGACACTGTACATGTTGTTACTGACCGTGTATTTCACACTCCTGCATCATTATTCAGGAGATGAAGATATTATGGTCGGCACTCCTGTTGCTGGGCGCAATCAGGTTGAATTCCAGCAGTTGCTGGGTATGTTCGTTAATACGATTGTGCTCCGCAGCCAACCGTCTGACAGCAAAACTGTCCGCGAACTGTTGAAGGAAGTGCGAACTCATACCATTGAAGCATTCAGTAATCAGGATTATCCTTTGGAATTGCTAATCGAGAAGCTGGACGTTCGACCTTTGGCCAACCGCAATCCGTTGTTCCAGACGATGTTTGCCTTGCAAAATATGGATATCCATCCACTGCAAGTGGATGGGCTGGTTATCACGCCGTATGCGTATGAACGAAAATCCAGTATAGCTGATATTCTCCTAATCGCTCAGGAGGATGGGGATGCACTGGGCTTCACGTTTGAGTATTCCACCCGTCTGTTCAGACAGGATACAGTAGAGCAAATGGCAAAAAATTACGTTGCTTTGCTGGAATCATTGCTGTCGGATGGTCTTGATCAAACACTAGCAAGTATGAATCGGTACAGCGACCAATGTAAAAATGCCGAAAATGGAGATATGTATTCATTGTTGACCGACACATTTTCATTTTAACGCCGCTCAGAGAGGGGAAGATTATGTTTATATCCGAAAAGGAAAGAACAAGTCAGCATCAATTTTGGCATAGCTATTATTCAGATGAACTTCCAGTTGCTACGGTAATACCTGACTATACGAATATGGATTTGGCAGAGCATATGACCATGGAAACTGTAGATTATACCGCAGAGGACGCTATATTTAAGCAATTGGGTCAATATTGCAAAGAGTCGGATTTTTTATGGTATTGCTTTTTGCTGGCAACGCTGAACGTTTGTCTGTATAAATACACTGGCGAAAGGGATCGACTGGTCGGCTCGCCGATGCAAGGGAACTCCGCGCAATCTGGCAGACTTCTGCCGATCCATCTTGCTATCGACCCGGCCTGCAGCTTTAAAGAATATGTGCTGAAGCTCAGGGAACAACTGGCTGTAGTCTATTCCCACCAGCAGTTGGCACCGAATCGGATGAAGCGGCTCCATGTGGTGGCTGCAATGGAAGGGCTTCACAGCGAGATAGAGGATGTTTCAGATCCGGCCTATATTCGCATACTGTTCAATCGTCAGAATGATCGGCTGCACATTAAGTTTGATTATTCACCCAAACGGTATAAAGAATCTACGATTCGCAACTTGTCCGTGCATTATAATGAACTGTTGCAAACAACCATTTTTAACATGGATAGGGCGATTTGTGAATTGTCCATTTGTTCGCTAACTGAACTGGAAAAGATTATGCACGATTTCAATCCGGTTATCCCCGACAGCAGACCGGCAACAACGCTTGCCAGACAGTTTGAGCAGCAGGTGTTCTTGCAGCCTGATCGAATTGCATTGGTCCATAACGGCAGGAAGTTGACTTATAATGAGCTGAATAAACAAGCAAACCGGCTTGCAAATATGCTGCGAACAGAGTGGAATATTCAGCATAATGAATTAGTGGCAGTGCGCATGGGCCAGGGCATCGAATATATCATATCTATCCTAGCAATATTGAAAGCAGGAAGCGCCTATCTGCCGATCGATATGGAATATCCGGATGAACGTATTCAGTTTATTCTGGAAGATAGCCAGGCTCGGTTGATGCTTGTACAGCATGTGGATGAAATTCCGCAAGGACACATGGTTTCAACGCTTCTCGTAGCAGAAAGCCTGAGCCGGGAACTTCCGATGGTCAATCTCGATGTGCCGACAAAAGCGGAAGATCTGGCATATTTGCTGTATACATCTGGCACTACAGGCCAACCAAAAGGTGTATTGATCGAACAGCAAAACGTTCTTAATCTGGTACAAGATCCTCATTATCTATCCATGGATTGCCAGACGGTAATGTTGCAGGCAACATCAATAGTATTTGATATGTCGACATTAGAAATATGGGGCACCCTGTTAAACGGCGGCACACTGGTTATTGTTGATAAAGCTACCCTGCTGGAGCCAAAACGGTTGAAAGAAACGATTCGAGAACAACAGGTTAATTCAATGATGATTACAACAGCGCTTTTTCACCATCTCGCGAGTCATCACTCTGATATTTTTTCCGGTATTGACCAACTGTTGACGGGGGGAGAAGTGTTATCGTCCGTTTTAACCAATCGTATATTAGAATCATACCCGGATTTACGGTTGGTCAACGGCTACGGACCTACGGAATGCACGGTAATAACAACATATTATGATATTCGCTCGGCTGAAAGCACCAGTATTTCCATCGGAAAGCCGATCTCGGGAACCAATGTGTCGATTTTAGGTGAGGATGATCAGATTCAACCTATTGGTGTACCCGGGGAATTATGTATTAGTGGTGTCGGCGTAGGCAGAGGTTATCTGAATCGGCCGGAACTGACGGCGGATCGCTTTGTGCGGATACCTGGCCGAACAGATCAAATCATGTACAGAACAGGAGATTTAGCCTATTGGCGTGAAGATGGAACTATCGAATTTATGGGACGCAAGGATCGGCAGTTAAAACTGCGGGGCTACCGGATCGAATTGGGTGAAATTGAGAATATATTATTAAAACATGATCAAGTACTTGAAGCAGTGGTCGTTCCTATTAAAAATACTTCTGACGAGTTGTCGCTGTGTGCTTATATTGTGCCTGAAATCTGTATTGATGAACTGGAGAGCCAACTGATACTGCATTTACGGAAATCGCTTCCGGACTATATGATTCCAGCTGATTGTATTATTATTGAGAGGATTCCGTTAAAACCTAACGGAAAAGTAGACACTGACCAGCTACCGGTTCCCGATAGGCAACAATTACGCGGGCAGCAAACTATAATCCTTCCACAAACCCCAGAGGAACAAAAAGTTGCAGCGATCTGGACCGAAATACTGGGCATACAGCAGATTAGCGTGCATCATAACTTTTTTGAATTGGGCGGTCATTCGTTAAAATTAATTATACTAGCTGAAGAGTTGCAGCATGCCGGCTATTCTATCAATACTATGGATTTGTATAAGTATCCGACAATAGCAAGCTTTTTGCAGTTTCAGCATAAAAGTGGTCAAGAAGGATAGAAGCTCAACCAGGAAGCGGTTAATTGGAATTATCTATACCATATGTTTGCTCAAAGCAATATTATACGATATCCAACGTGGTTTTTTACGATATATCTAGTTTACAGAGCTATTTTTGCCCTTAATCGATGTTCTGTACTTACTTCGTTTATAAGTATACGAACTTAACATGTGAAATGTTTCCGTAAAAAGGGGGCTTTCGCCCCCCTCTTAAATGTCAACTATCATCTAGAGCGAATAGGTGTATCAAAATTGATCATTGTCCCTTTCTAGTAATTGGCTTTTGAGTTCACACAAAACCATTTTACAGAACTCTATTCCTTTTCATCTTATCGGTTTTACTGATTTTTTTATTAATATGGTTAATGAGTTCGGCCATCCACCGGCCCTTTTTTATACGCGTGACTTGTCGAGGAAAAGTTAACTAGGCATATCGGCATATTCCCAATGACTGATTGGCTGAATCAGAACAGAATATACATTGAAAACATTGAAAGCAATTCATTGAGGGCAAGTCCTACCGATAACACAGTATGTACGCTATTGGCATTGCCCTTGGTTCACAAGTAGTAGTCAGAAATACGGATAATACATAGTAAATAATCTTATAGGAGATATCAAATATGAAAATCATTTTTCTTGATATCGATGGAGTCATTAATACCGATAGAGCAATTATGATACAACGGAATCATAATAGTGAAGAGTTTGTTTTTGACCAGAAAGCAATGAAGCACTTAAAAGAAATAGTTACTGAAACTAATGCATATTTTGTTATAAGTTCTACTTGGAGAGTTCATTATGGTACGAGTAATTTGCTTTGGAATAGTTTAATAAGGAACCTAAATCAATATGGTTTAGAAGAGAGGATTATTGGAATAACTCCAATTTTAGACCAAGATTTAAGGACTTCAAACCGTTGGAAAGAAATTCAGAATTGGCTGACAGAAAACCAGAATAAAGAGATAGAATCATTTGTGATTTTAGATGATGAGTGGGATATGGGTATTTATACAATGAATGAATTTGTCAAGTGTCAAGGATATATTGGAATAAATGAAGAAGTAAAGGAAAAAGCAATTAAGATATTAAATACATGTGATATAAAATCCAAAGAAGAGCCGTACATTTGATAAAACCGTATATACGCTACGGAGCCTTTGCCTGCAAGACAACTCTGCGAGGCTAAGTCCATCGACCCCGGTCGCGTGCGCTCTCTTAAGGCTCAGGCTTCGTGAATACAAAACGTTAATTGAAATGGCTGAAGTTCAAAAATATTAGACCGGAGAAAAAATTATGAACCTTAAGATGTACTTAGAAGAACATTTTCATAATTTATCTTTAAGTCCGCCTCTTTTTTATGGTTGGAATGTTTCAATAAGATTTGAACTAGGAGATCCCCCGATCTTTAGATTAAATAAAGAGCATTATATGGAACGAGTCTATTATCGGTCGCTTGAATTGTTCAAAGCTCTTCATGATAAGGAAGATGAAGTCTTATTAATTACGCACGCTTATTTTGCAGATAAACCTAAACACAAAGTGAGGAAGTTAAATTTATATAGAAGATATATCAAGAAGAAAGAATCGATTAGAGCCCTAAAACTTGAAATACTTCCTGAAATTGATTATGATCCAGACGAGACCCCAGACCCAAGGAACAACATGTATAGTTACTGGGCTAAATGTAGAGTAAAGGATTTAAGATATAGTCAGCTAATCAGAGCTATTTGTAATCATGATGTTGGAATTAAGCCTATGATCTATCACAGAGTGTATTTTATAAACTTAAACAAGAAAACAATATTTCATATATATGATGATAGAGGCTGTGATGTCATCGCATCAGCTAGAGAAGATTTAATGAGGATCTATACAAGATATAATGATTGGATCTTAGATTATGATCGGGAAAGAATTAACAGAGTGTTTTTGGGGGAGTGATGGTAGTCGGACACATCTGCACCGACTTAGCGCATCGCGCCTGACCACTTTGAAGGCCTTAAGTCGGCGGGATGTCGTGAACACATTCACGTTATATGAAATTGGAGCAGCAGGAAAAACTGAATAGAAGAGAGGTTGACTCAGTGGAAGAAAAAGAATCGAGCTTTGTTTCATACTCTCAGAGGCACAATAATATTGTTGAAAGTGGTTCAGAAGCGATTAAAAAGTACTTATTTGAATCTGTTAATGATGAGAAACGAAGTCTTTTACTTTGTTTGGATAGATATCTTGATCCATACTTTGGTTACAATCTGTCTTTTTTTGATGAGATAATCCTGCTTTTACAGGAACAACTGTACCAAGAACAAGACAAAGATATAATAGAGGATGTTTTTCAATTAATTACTGATTACTCAAAGGGACAGTTAGATTATCTTGCGGAACGTATTGATAAGCTTGATCCTCATTATTTGGCTGATGCACTCTATGCTATAGGTATTACGTACAACAAGAAATATCTTCCCTTACTCTTTAGTTATGAGAATCATGGGGATCCAAATGTGCGGAGGGTTGCTCAAGATGCATTAAAAGAGTTGTCAAGAATATGATTGTGGGTAACTACACGATGACTCCAACATCATATAACACCACTTTCACGCTATAATCCTGACGGCTCCTGATACCGGAAGTTAGGAACGAGGTAGTAATTGCCGGGACACATCTGAGAACCTAAACGCATCACGCTCTCGACGTCATGAAAACAAGAGTCGTTATAGGAAAGCAGCCAGAATTCAAGAATGCAAATCATTTATAATTGAAGGAGTTTAAATATGATCTCTACACTCATTCGACGTATTCAAGAAGTTTACCCAAATTTACATATTCAAGATGTTAAACAAAATGAGATCGGACAGAATAATGACGTATTTATTCTTAATCAATCTCTCGTCTTTAGGTTTCCTAAGTACAAGCAAGGATTAGAAAAATTAAAGCAAGAAACGGAGTTATTGGAATCTATCAGTAAAACTGTAGCGATGCCGATTCCCTATCCAGCCTATAAATCTTTTGATGAGATGGAGGTAGGTAAGGCTTTCATGGGCTATAAGCTTATTGAGGGTTCTCCTTTTTGGAAGGAAGAACTGAGTAATATCAAAAGTCAAAACCTTACGAATGCAATTGCCTCACAGCTTGTTACTTTTCTAATTGAACTTCACTCTATGGATATACCGAAAGCTTTTGTACCTCAAAAACAACATGAAAGTGTGCATAGAACTATAGAAAATCTATATGTAAGAATTAAAGAGAAACTCTTTCCTTTTATGCGAGTAGATGCACAAGAAAAAGTAGCAGAGAACTTTAATGGATTTTTGAATAATACATATAATCAGAATTTGGAGCAAACCTTTATCCATGGAGACTTTGGAGCAAGTAATATCTTATGGGATCCAAAAGAAAACAGGATTTCAGGAGTTATTGACTTCGGAGGTTCCGGACTTGGGGATCCAGCATATGATTTTGCGGGAATTCTCTCCAGTTATGGAGAAGAGTTTTTTGAAGTATGCACGAATTTATACCCATATGGAAAACAAATTTCAGAACGAGTTCATTTTTATAGAAGTACCTTTGCTTTGGAGGAAGCTCTACATGGGATAGATCATAATGACCAAGAAGCTTTTGAAAATGGAATTAAAGAATTTAGATAAAACAACTGAGATAAGAGGGAGTTTTCTCAATGGAGACAAATGTTCAAGAACAGAAATATGACCATCTGCCATTAGGTGTATCTGGGCTAGGGGGGTGGTTGATTCTCGTACAAATCGGTCTTTACTTAACCATGCTTCTATTAACGGTGCAACTATTCCAGCATTCATTACCTGCATTCAGATCCGATACATGGGAAGTACTAACGTCATCAACATCACAATATTACCATCCTTTATGGGGACCTGTACTTATTTTCGAGGCGATATATAATGTGCTATTTTTATTCTTCTGTATATTTATACTCATTAATTTTTATAGAAAGAAGTCAACATTACCTCGGCTAATGATAATTTTCTATAGTGTTAGTTTAATCATTGGGGTAATTGATTATCTATTAGTAATTCAAATTCCCTTAGCGAGTGAACTGGAAGATGGAAGCTCATTAAGGGATATAGTGAAATCTGTAATAACATGTGCAATTTGGATTCCCTATTTTATGAAATCAGAACGTGTACATAATACTTTTATTAAGTGAATCGATGAGCCTATATAACCGTCCTGAGGGAGCTGATTCCCGAGTTCTTAAGCGACTTCCAATTTCATCTTCTCATAAGGACGGATTCCTTTCCCAGCCGTGCTATTTCAGTTGTTGAGCTTCTTCGACCTCAGCTCTCGGAAAAATAGGAGCCATTTGGGTAATTAACTATACCTGGCCAGCTGCAGAGGAATATATTGTGGGTATCCTGTATCAAGGGCGTCTTGTTGGCTCACCGTCCCCGGATTACCTCGAAACATGCATAAAGATTGGAATGGCTTGTCAGGCGTTATGTGGCATCTGCCAGCTGCACTGTGGCATCAATCAAGCTGAGCGTGCATCGAGAGTACGGTGATCGGAAAGGAAGTTCGAATCAAAAGGAGGAACTCTAAATGAGAGCGACGGCCCCTGCTCCAGCTTGCAATAGCTGCACGTTAGCGATCAATGGAGCAATTCGGGATTTGAAAGCAGCGAAGCGATTTGTTGCGCATAGGAAATTTGAGCGTGCTGAAGATGCGTTGGCTAACAGCCTTCAAGACATCGCCCGAGCAATTCGAGCAATTAACCGCTTTGAGAAGCGAAAACGTGAAAAATTAAAATAGGATTATGGATGGATGGCCAGTTACTGATTGTATCGGCAGCTGGCTTTCTAGCTCAATAAGGTGTATGTTCTAAAAAGAAATGGCCATCCGGCAAAGGATGGCCATTAAACATGCCGTTACCGACAGCGTGGGAATCGTACCATAAGTGAAGCGAAATATTTGACCTTTACTGCTTAGGACATGGAAATACGCCCCAAGGGAGAGGGGCTCTACTGGGAGGATTATTTTTAATAAGGGTGAGATTATCAATACCTTCCTTTTTAATGGCGTTCTATACGATTAATATTACGAATTGCCTTGGCAATGTCTGGGAGGCTATTAGCTAGAGCAGTTTCAGCCCGTTCCAATCTCCCACGAGAAAGAAATCGCTTTGCTGCTCGTAGATCCTTTATCGCGCCATTAATTGCGGTCTGGGCATACTGTGAACAGTCTAAACAAAACGGTGGTCTGCGCTGCGAAATAATCGCACTAGCTTTGCGTGTTTTAGCGGTTTTACGGTTATTAGAATGCATGGTATAACCTCCTTTTTTCCAGCAATATATGCTAGTCTAACTTCACTTGCCAAGGTTCGTATCACAGTAAGTGAAAATAAACGCTTAAAATCATTGAGTTGCATATGCAGCTCTTTTTTCTATAGTACTAACGGGAGCATTCCTATATTAAGTGAATGTAATGACCGAAATTTGATTACATAATCTTATGATTGAAGCCCAACAAACCCGAGATGTGGATTGTCGGGCTTTCTTCTTGGTTCAGGCTTAAATCGTTGTGAAATCAAGAATAGGGTGCTCTCATTATGGCAATATAATAAAAACAGATAAGGAGAGATTCCCTTGAGAAGAACGATAGCGGATTCCATTGTGGAATCCCTTCTGAACTCCGGCGTGAAGCGAATTTACGGCATTATCGGCGATTCGCTCAATGCCTTGCTCGATGCAATCCGTCGTTCCGGAGAAATAGAATGGATCCATGTTCGCCATGAAGAGGTTGCAGCGTTCGCAGCGGGCGCGGATGCCGCCCTCAGCGGAGGAATCGCCGTATGTGCGGGTAGCAGCGGACCAGGTAATTTGCATCTCATTAACGGATTGTACGATTGCCATCGAAACAGGGTGCCAGTACTTGCGATTGCCGCTCATATTCCGAGCAGTGAAATCGGCAGCGGCTTCTTTCAAGAGACCCGTCCGGATATGTTGTTTCAGGAATGCAGCTTCTTTTGTGAAGTCGTAACCGGACCGAAGCAAATGCCCCGAGCGGTTACGATGGCGATGCAAACCGCGACGGCAAGGTCGGGAGTATCTGTCTTAGTTCTTCCAGGAGATGTAGCCGCTTTCGAATACGACGAAAGCCCCGTTCCAGAACGCGTCATCCATTCCACCCGGCCGATTGTCTGCCCTTCTACAGACGAATTGAAGACGCTTGCCGACTACTTAAACAAAGGCAAGAGGATCACCTTGCTGTGCGGTGCCGGCTGCGCGGGAGCTCATGCTTCGCTCATGAAGCTGTGCGAGAAGCTGCAGTCCCCGATGGTCATAGCGCTGCGAGGAAAAGAATATCTGGAATACGATAACCCGTATTCCGTCGGATTAACCGGCCTCATTGGTTATTCTTCCGGCTACCATGCCATAATGGAATGCGATGTCTTACTCATGCTGGGTACAGATTTTCCATACCGGCAATTTTATCCGCAGGAAGCGACCATCCTTCAGGTTGATTTGGATTCCTCCCGACTAGGCCGGCGAACGACACTCGCATACGGGGTGTGCGGAGACGTAAAGACGACGGTCGAAATGCTGTTACCCCTATTAGAAGAACCGCACTCCCCTGATCATCTGCAGCACTTTGCCGCAGATTATGCCAAAGTCCGCGAGGAGCTGGACAAACTTGCAGATCCCGGCCGAGCGCCTATTCATCCGCAATTCCTCATGAAGGTAATCAGCGATCTCGCAGATGAGGATGCCATTTTGACTTGCGATGTTGGGACGCCGACTGTGTGGGCAGCCCGATACTTGAGGATGAATGGAAAAAGAAGGCTTATTGGCTCATTTAACCACGGGACAATGGCGAACGCCATGCCGCAGGCAATTGGGGCGCAGGTTGCACAGCCGGGACGCCAGGTCGTATCACTGTCGGGGGACGGGGGACTCACCATGCTGCTCGGAGATCTATTGACCCTTCGTCAGCATAAGCTCCCGATCAAGATTGTTGTCTTTAATAATGGTGCGCTTGGATTCGTGGAATTGGAAATGAAAGCAGCCGGCTTTTTAGAATTCGGAACAGAACTCGACAATCCAAACTTTGCGGTGATGGCTCAAGCTATGGGAATCGAAGGAATCCGGGTTGAGGATCCCAACGACTTGGAAAGCGCTGTTCGTCGAGCGTTCGAACACAGCGGTCCGGTAGTGCTGGACGTCGTCGTCAATCGTCAGGAGCTGGCTATGCCGCCGAAGATCAACTTCGAGCAGGCACGCGGATTTACGATGTGGATGCTGAAAGCCGTTTTGAACGGGCAAGGCAACGAAATCATCGAACTCGCGAAAACCAATCTCCTTCGGTAATAAATAGGAGCTCTTTGAAGTGGTGACTGCACACACTGCCTTGGTGGTAAGGCTAAGTAATCATCATTGTTGATGAATATCAAAATGAAGATCGCCTTTGCAACTATTTAAACCACATTACTAACTATTGTCGGGTGAGAATAACGTATATGCTTAAAAGTCGCATAGTTGCGGCTTTTTTTTATTCTCACGATATATGTCAAAAACCAATGATAAGAACATATATTGTTTCACGTAAATGAAGACGGTTTTCAATTTCACATTATCGCTTGAGACAAAACTGAACTTACGGTAATAACTTCAGTGGCAGGGAACTATGCCTTAAAAAATGATGCAGACTGAGTAATGGGGTTAAGCAAAAGGATAGTATAATTCAACGCGTCTTTAATCCATAAAAAGCGAGCCTATCCCATTATGTGTTCAGTTTATATGATGTAGAAGAATGCAGACCCAGCCTAAGATACGAGCTATCTTAGGCTGGGTCTTTTCGTATAAGAAATGACCTCAAAATCTAGAAATAATAAATGCAAAGAACCTTAAATAATAATATAAGAAATCGTACATCTTCCAGACAAAGGAGGTCGAGTAGAGTGCGTGATTATCGTTACTATAAAGAAGTCTGCACGGGGCTTCCGATGCCCTTTGCCTTCGTTGATCTGGATCTGTTGCAGCAGAATATTCAGAGCGTTCTTCACCTTGCGAATGGAAAAAAAGTCCGCATTGCGAGCAAATCGATCCGCTCTGTTGATGTGCTTCGGCGCATTCTGCAGACAAACGCGCAGTTTCAAGGGATCATGTGCTTCACGGTGTCCGAAGCACTCTATCTCGCGCAGCAAGGATTCACAGACTTGCTGCTAGGATACCCTGCGGCGGACGCACGACTGCTGGAGTCCGTCGCCATGCATCAGCGTGAAGGGCGCAGCATCACGCTGATGGTCGACTGCGAGACGCATGTCGAGCAGGCGGAAGCGGCAGCCGCCAAATATGGTGTGAGGCTGCCGCTCTGTGTGGACATCGATATGTCGATCGATGTCCCGGGGCTGCACTTCGGCGTATGGCGCTCGCCAATACGCTCTACAGCTGCGGCGCTCAGCCTCATCGAGCGCATCGCGCAGTCGAAGCACGTCGTGCTCGACGGGCTCATGGGCTATGAAGCGCAGGTCGCAGGCTTAGGCGACCGCGTGCCTGGGCAGGCGCTGAAGAACGCGATCGTGCGGCTGCTCAAGCGCCGCTCAATCCGTGAAGCCGCTGCCAGGCGGGCCGAGCTGGTCGCAGCGATCGAGCGCATGGGCATTCCATCGCTGCGGTTCGTGAATGCAGGCGGCACTGGCAGCTTGCATACAAGCAGCGTGGAGCCGGCCGTCACCGAGGTTACAGCAGGTTCGGGGTTCTATTCGCCCGGTCTGTTCGACCACTATCGGGACTTCACCTTCCTTCCCGCCGCAGGGTATGCGATCGAGATCGTGCGTCAGCCGCGCGGCGATCTCTACACTTGCTTGGGCGGCGGATACACGGCTTCGGGTGCTGCAGGCAGCGACAAACTGCCGCGTCCATACCTGCCGCAAGGTACGGCACTTCTTACGATGGAAGGGGCAGGCGAAGTGCAGACACCGATCCGCTACAACGGGCTAGAAGAGCTGAAACTCGGCGATCCGATCTTCATGCGTCATAGCAAAGCAGGAGAGTTATGTGAGCGATTCGCACATCTCTACTACATTTCGAACGGCAGTATCGTTGGCAAGACAACGACATATCGGGGGGACGGACTATGCTTTCTGTAAATTTGAAGGAGCGCAATACGAAAGTATGGCGCAATTGGTCAGGACTCGTGCGCGGATTGCCAAGAAGCACTGTATATCCGGCCAGCATAGAAGAGGTGGTCGGGATTGTTAAAGAATGTGCCGCCGAAGGACGGAAGCTGCGTGTCGTCGGATCCGGACATTCATTTACCCGACTCGTCCAGACCGATGATGTATTGGTCTCCTTGGATCAATTGCAGGGTGTAATTGCTGTTGATTCGGAGCAGGGGATTGCCGAGGTGTGGGGTGGAACAAAATTGGATCGACTCGGGAAAGAATTGCATGCCTATGGGGTCGCGCAAGAGAATCTAGGCGATATTAATGCGCAATCCATTGCAGGAGCGATCAGTACAGGAACACATGGGACAGGGGAGCGGCTCGGGAGCCTCGCAACGCAAGCAGTAGGTTTGACGGTAGTGACAGCGGCAGGGGAAATCCTCGAATGCTCAGCCCAGCAGGATGAAGAACTTTTTCGGGCGATGCAGGTGTCACTTGGGATGTTCGGGATTATCGTTAAGGTGAAGCTTCGTGTTGTACCTTCGTACGCTCTCCGCTATACAAGCAGCAAAATGCCATTCTCCCAATGCCTTGAACAGCTTGATCTATTCAAAAAGGAAAACCGTCATTTCGAATTTTTTTGGTTTCCTTATACGGATATCGCTCAAGTAAAACTGACCAATAAGACGGATGAGATCCCCGGAACGCCAAGCCGCTGGAGTTACTGGAAAGTCATGCTGCTGGAGAATGCGCTATTCTGGTTATTGTCGGAGTGCTGTCGTTTCATTCCGCGCCTTTGCAAGCCAATAAGCCGATTATCAGCAACAAGCGTACCGGATGTGCAGGAAGTGGGGCATAGTCACCTTATTTTCGCGACGCCGCGGCTGGTTCGATTTAATGAAATGGAGTACAGTGTACCGGCAGACCGCATGCGAACTGTACTTGAGGAAATACGCGATGCAGTAGATCGGGATCAATTTGCTGTTCATTTTCCAATCGAATGCCGTTATGTTCAGGGAGACGATATATGGCTCAGTCCGGCGAATGGACGTGATTCTGGCTATATCGCTGTACATATGTACCGTGGGATGGAGTATGCCGACTATTTTGCCAAAGTAGAGGAGATCTGTAGACGGAATGGCGGGAGACCGCACTGGGGCAAGATGCACACGATGCGTGCAGAGCAGCTGCGTTCGATATATCCGAAGTGGGATGCATTTCTTCGCCTTCGTCAAGAGCTTGATCCTTCGGGCGTATTCTTGAACCCTTACTTGACAGAAATGCTGCAACAGAGCGAGCAGGGGTACTAGCTGACGGTAACGTAACGATTCCTTGATAATTCAAGCGTGAACTTGTAGTGGGATACCAATGATTTTTGAAATGACTACTCAATTTCGGGTATCTGACATGGAAGAAGGACAGAAGTGGTATGAACCGAATAAGTCGGGGACATCTGCTAACAAAGTATTCATGCATCAGTTCTACCGCCTCTTGGTTGTCAGATGTATTACCATGGTAGAGGCTCAGGCGATAAACGCCCCAGCCTTAGATAAGAGCAATCTAGTTGGGGCGTTTCTGAATACAAAAAGTTAGGCGAAAGTCCTGAAAGTATAATTGGAGGGGCTTTTTATGAAGGTATGGCGAAAGCATCCAGATCCAAACAATAAATACGGAGCCACATTTACATTAGGTGAAAGCGACACAGATTTGCCTGAAAATGCAATTATCTCAGTAACTCGTGGAGAGAAATTTGATTTTATCAGAATAATAATAAATGGTATTGTAAATGAATTTGTAAAGAAACAACTCACCAAGAATGAAAACCTAATATATGCGAAACTCTCAGGGCAATTGCAGGGGGGAATTGGTCAAACGGTTACAATTTGGAGAAATAGGGAGTCAATGAATAGATTTAGAGCTAAGGGAGCACATAAATTTGCGAAGAGGTTTTTTTCTTGGGTTTTCTATGGGGGCAAAGTAGAAGCATATTTTTTAACTTGGAGAATAAGAGAGATTCCAACTGAAATCGAAATCGAAAAAACAATAAAGGAATACGGTAGATACTTTGTAGGAGGAAAACTTGTTAGACAATCAAAACAACCAAACAGTACATTAGAAGTTGAAAGTGTAGGTAGAAATCGTTAAAGGTAACATCATATTCATGCATCGGGCTATGCCATAGACGTGCTGCTCGCATGAACAACGCATAGGGAGAAGCTGCTCATTACATAATACTACTTGAGGAAACATTAGTTTTCTCAAACCGCTCATATAATTACGGGTTCTCATGACATGAGGAGGTGTAATGTGATGAACAAGAAGAATGATGCGAAGCATAATTCCAAGCAAGTAAAAAAGAAATTAGGTGTTCCAAATCTTGATACGGAATTTGCGGCAGAAACAGGCGCTGGTGCAGATGCAAAAGCCTCTAAAAATCGAACTTCGTGATTAACGAGCTGACAGCGTCCTTGCGTTCATAATGAATGCAAGGACGCTGTTGTTTTTTGTGAAGAAAGGATTTGTTGAAAAAGGTTCATTAAAAGTAAGGAGAACTAACCGTTTTATGGTATACTATGGAACAAATGTTCTATAGCGAAAGTCAGCGGGTGAAGCGATGAAGGATCAAGTGAAAATCGCTGTGAGGCCTTTGGTTGAGTACGTGTACCGCAGCGGGGATTTGGATAGCGGTTTCAGGACGGGAACGGCCCTGACGGAGGGAACCAAAGCGCATCAGCAGGTGCAGCGAACTTACGGTGAGGCGGATCAGAAAGAAGTATATTTATCGGCAGAGATTCCTTGCGGAGATCTGATGTTTGTTATAGACGGGCGCTGCGATGGGTTGTTGGTAGAAGAAGACGGATCCGTCGTCATCGATGAGATTAAGTCGACATCTGGCGAGATCCCACAGACACTGGAGGATACCTATCCGGTTCATTGGGCTCAAGCTAAATGCTATGCCTATATGTACGCCAGAGAGCATGAACCTGCTCGAATGAAAATCCAATTGACCTACGTACAAGTCGCAACGGGCGAACAAAGACGTTTTCAGCAGGAAGCAATTTTTGCGGAATTGGAGTTATTTGTACGGGATGTGGTGGAGAATTACGCTCCTTATGCACGGATGCTTCGCGATCACCGGATTACACGGGACAGAAGTATCAGCGGGCTGGATTTCCCTTTCGCTTCTTATCGGGCTGGTCAGCGTAAATTGGCAGGTGCGGTCTATAAAGTGATCGATGAGGGAGTAAAACTATTTGCCAAAGCTCCTACAGGGATCGGAAAGACGATCTCGACTACGTTTCCCGCCATAAAGGCAATGGGAACGGGACAGCTTGAGCAGTTTTTCTATTTGACCGCCAAGACGACTACTCGTACTGCAGCGGAGGAGACGTTCGCCCTGATGCAGTCGCAAGGATTGCAGATGCATACCGTAACCATTACGGCCAAGGAGAAAATTTGTTTTCAGGATCAGGTGAGCTGCCGCAAGGAAGATTGTCCATTCGCGGATGGTTACTATGATCGAATTAATGGGGCGGTACTTGATATATTGACTAATGAGTTGCTTATCACCCGGCAAATCATTGAGCAATATGCACGTAAGCATCGAGTTTGTCCATTCGAATTTTCGCTTGATCTCGCTTATGCGGCGGATGCGGTGATCTGCGACTATAATTATATTTTCGACCCTAGAATTTCGTTGAAAAGAATGTTCGCCGAGCGGAAGAGCCGGACGGCGATTCTGATTGACGAGGCGCATAATCTGGTCGATCGGGCACGAGAGATGTATTCGGCCACATTGAATAAAGGGGATTTTCTCAGCTTGCAGCGGGAATATAAAGAGCTTAACGCTGAGGTGTACAAGGCGGCCAAGGCAGTGAACGCCTTCTTTATACAACTGCGCAAAGAATCGGACGCAAACGCACAAATTACGCAGGAAGTTCCTGTACAACTGGTTGAGCGGACCGCGGCATTTATCCTTGCAGCAGAAGAGGAGCTTGGCTCCCGTCAGGATACTGAGCAGTCGCAATCGTTGCTGCAGGCTTATTTTGCGACGCAGAATTTTGTGAGGATCAGCAAGCTGTACGACGAAAGATATGTAACCTATGCCGAGATTTCTTCGAGAGAAGTATCCATGAAGCTGTTCTGTCTCGATCCTTCTCATCTGCTACGGGAAATGGGCAAGGGTTTCCGCTCGCATATTTTCTTCTCGGCTACCCTTACGCCAATGTCCTATTTTCGGGACATGTTGGGGGCAAGTCCAGAGGAGGATTATACATTATCGCTGCCGTCTCCTTTCTTCCGCGAGCAGCTCGCGGTTCAGATCGAACCGTTGTCGACGCGTTATCACGATCGTGAGGGAACCAAGCTTGAGCTGGCGAGAGTACTGGGGCAGATGATTATCGAACGTCCTGGAAACTATTTATTCTTTTTTCCTTCCTATGCTTATATGAATCTCATCTATGAAGCTTTTGCTGCTGCTCATGCAGAAGATGCAGATTTGCGGTTGTTGCTGCAGCGTGGGGATATGACGGAGGAGGAGCGGGAGAGTTTCTTGTCAGCATTCGATGCTGGAAATGAAGGGATATTGATCGGTTTTGCGGTATTGGGCGGTGTTTTCTCCGAGGGGATCGATCTAGTGGGAGACCGCTTGACCGGAGTTGCCATCGTTGGTGTAGGACTGCCGCAGATCGGCCTGGAGCGTGATATCATCCGCGACTACTTCAACTCGCAGGGCAAGAACGGTTTTGACTATGCCTACGTATATCCGGGTATGAACAAGGTACTACAGGCCGGCGGTCGGCTGATCCGTACAGAGACGGATCAGGGACAATTACTGCTGATTGATGACCGTTATCTGCACCCGCATTATGCGGCATTGCTGCCGGATGAGTGGAAGTGAGCGGTAACGGGGGAACTTTCACATAAATATGGATTTGACCAAAAAGGTTTTTGCCCGCAAGTGTGGTCATGAAAAAAGCGCCCCTTCCGTGATGGAAAGAACGCTTTAGGAACTTTGTAATGTTCATAAATAATAGTTGGTCATCGCCTGATCGCTGGCCAGAACGGCCTCACTATCAAGCTTCTTCTTCAGGTAAGCCTTGTCTGATGAAATGAAGATGCTCATGATCAAATCGACGACGAACAGGAACGTGATGTGGTTGGACATCAGCGCGCTGTTATTGACCGATATCTTATCCGGCACGATGATGTTCAAGTCCGCATTCTCCGTAATGGGTGACGAATCGTAACAGGTGATCGCAACCGTCTTGACCTGGTGCACCTGTGCGATCGCAACCGTCTCCACGATTTCCTTCGTCGAGCCGGAGCGGGAGAATGCCACAACAGCGTCCTCTTTGCTGCATTGTGCGGCGGCGATTTTCATGGCGCGGCTGTCATTGATCGCTTCGGCCATGATGCCGATGATGGACAAGCGATTCTTCAAGGCGATAGCGGCCAGATAAGAATCGAACATGCCGATTATATATATGCGCCGTGCTCCCTTCAGAATGTCTACCACTTGACGGAGCTGTTCCTCGGTGACAAGCGCTGATGTATTGACAATCAGTTCATTATAATCGAGTGCAAGCGCATCGATTGGGTTGATTTCTCGTCTCTCTTTTTTCTTAGCCTGCATATCCCGATAGAAGGCGTCTTGGGCGAAGGCGATTTTGAAATCGTTGAAGCCCTTAAATCCGACCTTTTTACAGAAGCGGTTGATACTAGTCTCCGATACGCCGATTTCATTGGCAATGGCCGTAATCGTGTTGCGCGTAATAAAATCCGGATTGTGTATGACGAAATTGGCGATCTGATTCTCACCATATGTTAATTTTTGCGATTGTGATACGATTTTGGCGATGACGGCCGGAACCTGTGAAGACATGATACCTCCTCCTGATCTAACGCTGGGAATGACTACTCCGGTGCGTGTCTGGCAATAGCTTTTCCCATTATATCATACTGAGTGAGGTATTGAGAGTTTGCCTTATCCATAATTTGCAAGTTTTGATCTGTTCCATAAAATCTCCCTTCGCAAGCTGTTGCTCCCCGATTAAATAGGCATAGTCCAGCAAATTGGGGAGGAAGGGAAGTCCCAGCAGTTCTTTGCAGAAGGCATGCGCAGCAATCTCACAGCACTGCACTACGCTTGATTTCCTCGTATATGGCCCTAACTTAAAAACCTCGATCCGCTCAAGCTTTTCATTCGTGAAAATCTTCTCCCGATACTCCAGCCAGTGATAGAACTCATGAGCCAGATGAATATCGATTAAAAGGTCGAGATCCGCTGCGCTGCCACTGGATCTTTCGCCTAGGATCTCTTGGCATACCATCCGCATTCCTTTGAGCGAGGAGGCGTACAGAATAATTTCCGGTGTAGTCTTGGAGAAATCAATCTGTGCGCGGAAGGAGATGTTATGAAATGTGCCAGAAGTCTCCGTGATCTCATAACGAAGTCCTGCGTCCCTGTACATGTCGCGAATGCCGGAGCCTTTGTATGTCTCAGCCGCCAAGCGTCCGGCCTGAAGCGACTCATGAACGTAATATGGAATTTTATCTGACGGTATTTTATAAAACAATGGATCTTGACGCAGCTCCATACAGCCTAAGACTTCATCGGACAGACCGGACAGCGAGTACGGCGATAGGGTTTGAACTGGCATTCGAACGCCTCCTAGCTAGCAGTAGGTATCTCCTTATAGAGCAATAGGAGTGACTGTAAGCCTGTTTTTATCCCAAATAACGCTCTGCAGTTTCACTAGAAATACAAGGCGGTTTCCTGTTACTGATAAGCCACAAGCAGCATTTCATCCTCTGCTGCGAGCATCTCGGTTTCAATTTCAAGGATGGACAGCAGCTGCTCTTTGGTCTGCATGCCGGTTAAGTCCAGCATCTTCTCCTTATAAAAGACGAATACCTTCGGAATCGTGGCATTGGCATCGGAATAAATGGTGTTATCGTCCAGGAATGAGCTTAGCGCTTCCGGCGCGGATTTGCTCAGCTTCGTATAGTGCACATTGCTCTTCTTGAAGCGGACGACGCCTTCGCGGTCGAGAACGCTAACAGAGCTGGATTTCTTTTTGAACAAGCCAAAAAAAGATTTCTTCACGTTCTCGCTGACGAATAGGCTCCATCGCCCGCTCTGTGCGGCGAGTGTCGTTGATTCTAGCGGCTGGTCGATGGAGCTGGCAGCAACGGCCCTCATATCTTCCACCGACATTGCCTCTTGTGTCAGATCCTTGGAGCGCAGCTCGGTTGAGCCAGTCGCCATAGCGCGGAGAATATTCTTCTGGCTGTCGATCTCGATGCTGACTTCGACCGTCTCCTCGGAAGCGCCAGACTGTACAATACGCTCGATGATGTCGGCGCGGATGCGCTTGATATCCTCTTCGGTCGGATTGACGACCGTCCGCTCTAGCTGTTCTTTGACCATGGCTAGCGCTACTCCAATTGTGGATACATAAGGCGCATTGTTAGCAATTTGCGACTTCAAGCCTTCGCGCTCCGCCATTGCCGGGACGAGCACCGCACCGCTGCCACCGCCGCCAACCAGCGTGACGAAGCTGCGGTCGAGATCATAGTCCTCGATCATCTCGTTTACGGTCTTCATCGTCTTATCAATAGCGATATTCATAACCTGTCTAGCGGCTTCCTCTACGCTTAGTCCAACATGGTCGGCCAGCGCCTTCCAGGATTTCAGCGCCGCTTCCTTGTCTCCTCTGGCATAATCGCCCTCGGGAACATAATTCAGTATGTTGGCCGCTCCGGCTAGTGTATACGAGAATTTTTTGCCTCCGGCGCATTCGCAGATGACGTATTCGGCAGGGTCGCCCTCACGGGGGCTAATGAATTTCACCTTCGGATTGACGATGTTCTCTGTCGGGGTGAAGGCTTCGTATTCTTTACCGGCAATATGCGCGCTGCGCGGCCCGACATCTGTAATTCTTCCACCTGCCACCTTGATCATGCTGCCGCCCGCGATGCCGAGCGTGCGCACATCCAAGGATTGCAGGTAGGTGCGATGGCCGCCGACCTCGGCATTTTTGATCATTACCTTGCCGTTCTTGATCACGGAGATGTCGACACTGGTTCCGCCGACCTCGAAGAAGATACCGTCGGAAATCTTCTCGTACATCAACGCCCCGGCAACGCCTGCGGCAAGACCGGATAGCATCGTTAGAATAGGACGCTTGCGTACCTCATCAATGCTCATGACACCGCCATCGCAGCGCATAATCATAAGTTGGGACTGGATGTTGGCATCCTTGACGGACTTCTCGGTCATATTGGCGGTCTCCATCATTTTCGGAATGAGGGAGGCGTTAATGACGGCTGTTCGTGTTCGTGTCTTCAGCCCGTAGAGCTGGCTGATCTCATGTCCGCCCGTAGCGTATAGACCCTTGCGGTTGGCAAGCTCAACGACGCGCAGCTCATTGGTTGGATCATCCACGCTGTACGCTTCGGAGGCGACGATCACCTCGGCGCCCTGGGCCGCCAACTCGTCGATGGCACGGTTGATCTGCTCATCTGTCATGCTCTTGGAATCTAGATACGTATGAAACGTGTGCAGGAATTTGCCCGGAGCCAGCTCGATATCGCCCGGATTGGACTCGGAGCGGGCGCTGAGCCCGTCGATACCCGAGCCCATACCGATGATGCCGATACGCGCTACGTCTCCTTCGAGCAGGGCGTTGGTAGCCTGTGTTGTTCCGTGGGCGATGAAGGTAACGTCTTCGGGCTGAATTCCTCTGCTGTCCAGAATTCGCTTCAGTATTTGTACAATCCCTTTGGCCACACCGTCCGGGTCATGGTGGGTGGTTGGGATTTTCATTTTCTCAATGACTTCGAATGTGTCATTGTCAATCAGTGCCGCATCGGTAAACGTACCGCCGACGTCAATGCCGACCCTTACTTTCGTTCTCCCCATCATGTTCTCCTCCAATTGGCGGGTCAAGGACCTTCTGCTCGAGCCTCGAGGGTTCTTCGCAGGGCCCTTGTACCCGGTTTTATCTGTAAAGGTAATTATTTTGAAGCTTAAAACACCATAAACGATCCAATGATGACGGCGATCAAGACGGACACCATTGTCCATGGCAGTGTCTTCTTCAGAATCTCGTTAATGTCGCTCTTTGTGAAGTCAGCTACCCATACGTTATGCGAGTTCGTAGGGTCGGAGACGGATTGCACGTTGCTGACAGCGCGCAGGGCAAGCATTGCAGCTACCGGAGTCATGCCTGCGGATACGAACAGGGCGGCGATGCCGCTGCCAAGGCCCCATACGTTCAGCGGTCCGCGGTAGATGGCCAGCGGCGACAGAATCGTGAAGAACAGGATAAACATCAGTGGGGTATTCGGCAGCACGGACTCGATCAGCGGCGAGATGACCGCCGATACTTGCGGCGACATCACAGAGCTGAGTAGGATGCCGATACCGATCATGAGTCCCATTGCGCCAGCAACGTCTTGAATTCCTTCCACTAGGGCACTGGAGAGGATATGGACTGGACGCTTTGGCCATGTGAGCAGGATCGTGACGATCGCACCGGCAATAACGGCCGGAACGATATCGATCTTGAAGATAAAGACGAGCAATACCGGTACGAGCGGGCTAATCAGGGCAATCGCAGGCACCTTTTTGTCACCGCCGCCAGGTGTTGCAGCTGGCATTGTCCAAGCTTTGCGGCCTTTGCCATCTTTCCGGATATAGAACACGATCATAGCCAGGGCAATGAGGATCAATGGGGAAGCCACAACCAATGTGTAGTTGGCGATTTGGTCAACAGAAAGACCAAGCACATCGACATATACAGCCCAGTTGGACACGTTGAACAGGGATCCGACACCAACGGCAAGTAGAACAACGATGGAAGCGACGAATTGGGAAATTCCTGCCGTCAGCATAATCGGAATGACGATCGTGCCGACGAGTATGACCATGCCCAGTCCTCCTGCAGCCGAAAAAATAATGGATGCGGTAATGAAAAATAGAATAGCTATAAGTACAGGTTTATCTCCGGCCAACTCGGCCGCCTTGCGAATAATGGATTTGGTGATGCCGACTTTGTTCAGAATTTGGCCGAACCAGGCACCAAAGATGAGTCCAGCAATGGCGCCAGATAGTTTCATCGAGCCCCCGGCTAGAATCGTCTTGGCGATTGTTGCAGTCTCTGGATCACTTGATAACAGAGGTACGCCTGCGATAATGGCGAACAGAATTGCCATGCACGGAAGCGCCAGAATGGTTGGGAGCTTGCGCGTCATCATTAGTCCTACAAACACCAGAAATATGAGCAGAATACCGATTGCTTGGAACCACATTGTAGTTGTCATCTGAATTTCCCCTCTCCAAATGGGTGAAAGAAGTTGAACTAAATTTCCAGATATGCCCCTTGCTCTTTGAGGATTGTCTGCACTTTCTTGATGTCGATGTCTTGTACGTTCTTGCCCTCTAACGCCGCGAGTGCAGCGGCAATCCCGCCGCCATGACCGATGGCTCCGGTCGTCGGAGTGGTTCTCATCGCCGCTTGCGCTTCAAAAGTTGCCGAGATGCAGCGGCCGATGACGATCAGGTTATGTACGGAGGCGGTAATCATGCAGGAATAAGGAATGCTATATACGCCGCCCCATTCCAGTTTCTGATGCTTGGTGCCCTCGCCGTCCGGGCTATGGATGTCGATCGGATAACCTGAATGGGCGATTGTATCGTCGAACAGGCGCTGCTGCAAAATATCCTCGGCCGTCAGCGTATAGATGCCTTTGATTTGACGAGAGCCGCGTACACCGATGCTTGGTCCGGTGGACTCGACAACTGCATGCTCGAATCCCGGTATGTATTTGCGGACAAACAGCTCCAACTCACGACACTGCTTGCGGCCTTCCATTTCTGCCTGGCTGAGACTGTGCGCATCGGTTGCGTCATAGCCGATAATCCGCGTTGTATTGAGGATGACCTCGCCCGGGTTATTGGTCTCAAAGAACAAAATATTTTCACGAGGAATGGAGATTTCGCCCCGCTCCTTGGCTATTCTGAACAGGCTGTCAAAGCCACCAACTGACAGACGTGGGGACTTCTCAATAATGGAGGTATCCCCGTTATAAAGCGGGAAGTCTTCCGGATGACTGTGAATATATTCCTTGACCCTTGGGATATCGACGTTGTACATTTTCATTTTCAGGGTCATCGGCTGCGTTGCTCCGTCGGATTCGCGTCCTTTGGAGTATTCGACCCCGGCAAGGGCAGAGAGGTCGGCATCACCCGTTGCGTCGATGAAGACAGAGGCATGGATGTCGCTGAGCCCGGATTTATTGCAGACCTGTATGCCCGTGATGCGGCCATTTTCCATATAAACGCCTGCCAGCATCGTATGGTACAAAATATCGCCGCCTGCTTCCGTGACCATCAGCTCCAGCTCATGCTTCATCGCTTCGGCGTCAAACGGGGTAACAGAATAGGTAAATCCGACCGTGTCGAAAATATGTCCGGGGGATTTGCCCAACCGCTTCAGCCGCTCGATCAGATGCCCGGTGAAGCCCTGAATGACCTGCTTCTCGCCGGCATGGAAAGTCATCATCGGGCCGACGCCGTTAGCGGTCAGTGTGCCGCCAAGAAAACCATGAGACTCGACAATAAGCGTCTTCGCCCCGGTCTTGGATGCGGCGATGGCTGCCATAGCACCGGCGATGCCGCCGCCCATTACAACTACGTCATACTGATTCATATATGCTTCGCTCCTTTACTCGTAAGATTAGTTCTCTTGATGCCTATAGGCTAACAAATAAAAAATACTTTGTAAACGCTTTTAGAAAATTATTTTCGAAATATCCGAAAATAATGAAAATTGTTTACTGAATTATGATGATTGATGTAAGAGGAGGGTTGTGTGGAATTATCGTAAAAAAGAAGACTTCCGGATGTTCGGAAGCCTTGATAGGGAATCGACAATGAGATTGATGGATCTCCGTTCGTCAGCGTCACAGAAAAACATCTAAACTGGTGGAAGAAGCAAGGTAAAGGATTTCGGAGAAAGATTCCGATCCTCTTAAGTAAATACAAGTTTGACCAGTGAATCCGATTCGTGGTTACAAATTACGTGAATTTGTTGTAAAATTGAACCAATTTAATAAGGCTTAGTTATCTTACTAAGTAAGGAAGGAGAGAAGAAATTCTCTCTTTCTTTATTTAAATACAAATTGTTGGAAGGGACTGATTATATGTTCTTTGTAAACTCCAGAGCGATAATTGAAAGAGACTTTAATAATGAAAGACAAATTGTAATTCAGACAAGAAATAAACCCAACGAACCATTAAAGATTGAATTACCCGGAGGACGAATTGAACCATATGAATCATTAACACAGGCATTGAGAAGAGAAGTAAGGGAAGAGACCGGACTGGAAGTAACAGAAATTGAAGGAGAAGACACAAGAATTGATACGACCGGAATAGATCCAGAATTTGAAGTTGAATGTATGAAACCCTTTGGAGCATATCAAACAATAAGAGGGCCAATTGATTCAGTAGGGTATTATTTTAGATGTAAAGCGGAAGGAGAGATAGTAAAGAGCGGGGATGAAACGACAGATATTAAATGGATAACCATAAAGGAGCTATCAGAATTAATCAATAAGCAACCCATTACAATTTTCAAACGTTGATCGAGCTGGGATCATTTATTACTTAAAGCAACTTGAAAGAGCTTGAATGGGAGCACAAAGAAGGAACATGACATCAGCTAAAATCAGATGGCATCGTGGGAAATTTTTTTGTAGTGGATAAGAAAAGGAGTAGAAGTCAATGATTCAATCATTCATCTTTGATATGGATGGCACACTTTTTCAAACCGATAAGATTTTAGAAAGTTCACTTGAAGATACCTTTAATCATCTGAAGTCACTAAATAAATGGGAAAAAGAAACTCCTATTGATAAGTATCGTGAAATTATGGGTGCACCATTACCCAAAGTATGGGAAACTTTATTACCCAATCATTCCATAGAAGAAAGAGAACAAACGGATGCCCATTTTTTAGAGAGATTAATTGAGAATATAAGAAGTGGAAAAGGGGATTTATATCCTAATGTAAAAGAAGTTTTCAGCTTTTTAACAGAGAATAATTGTTCAATTTACATAGCAAGTAATGGTTTAATAGCGTATTTAGATGCAATTGTAAATTTTTATCATTTGGATAACTGGGTTACTGAAACATGTAGTATCCAGCAGATAGAATCATTGAAGAAATCAGATTTGGTGACGACCATTATAGATAAGTATGGTATTACTCATGGTGCAGTAGTAGGAGATCGAATATCGGATATAAATGCAGCTAAGGATAATGGGTTGGTTGCAATCGGATGTAATTTTGATTTTGCACAAGAAGATGAACTTGCTCAGGCTGATATCGTTATAGATGACTTAAATGAACTAAAATCAATTGTATTCCAGTTACAGAATAACGGATATTGATCGTGCAAGGTCAAATGTATGAATCTCGAAGAGGGCGATGACATCTTATAACACAGCATCTACGCTCCTTGGTTTGCATGAAGAATATTCGGGTGAGGATTCTTCAGATAACCCTGCAAGGCTAATGTCTGACGGCCCTTGCGAGTGCGTGCTTTAAGCTTCTTGGTTTGTAGATACAATAACGTTAGAAAATAGAAGTAAGGGGAATCAATGATGCCTTACACGAAAGCAGTAATAACTGGACCATATTATGATAAACCTGAATGGATTGCTAATGAAATTACTCGAGAAGAGTTTATCTGTTTATCTTCTGAATCGAATGAGCGGGATTTTGAATTATTTCTGATTCTTCTGTTTGGTTATAATCATATCAATGTAGAACAATCATTTCTTTTATCTTTTAATGAATTATTGGAGCAAGAAGGAGTTGTACTATCAGGTGGAATTGCTTTCTTTGAAGATGAGAACAAGTATATTTTACCGAGCTGTTGCTGTGGTTTAGAAGATTTCTCTGGTGTGATTGATACGATTATAAATAAACAAAGTCCGTGGATGGGGCATGATCCTGCCCCAGGTATTACATACATTAATGATCAAGTACACGTCTGGCCCGATGCTCCGGAAACAATTGATAGTCATGTTAACAAGTCCATACAATATTCATATAAAGAACTTATAGACAGTCTCGAAAAAACTCGAAACGAAATGCAGGGATTTATTGAAGGTCCATTATATGACTGGATTAATAAAAGAGATGAAGAGATTGCTAGTACTATAAAAGATCGGATGAAACAATGGATAATCAAATAAGAGGATGATGGTAGTGAATATTATTAAGTTCGATGAACAAACAAAGAAAAATATCCGAATCTCATTCGGATTACATTTATTTTTCTCATTTGGATTTTGGGTTTCGTTCCTTTACTTAAATGATCAATTTTTATCAAATACTTTATGGGTTGATATGATTGGATGGGTAAGTTATTTGGTTGTGGGAATATTCATTAAAGTATCAGAGCGCAATATACAAAACATTATCTCTGTCTCATTTATATCAATCATGGGTATCTTATTTTGGCTTTTACTATTTTTGATATACGTGAATGAAATCAATAATCAAAGTCCGAGTTTTTTTGGGCCGGTAATTATTTGGTTTATTTATCTACCTTATGTACATGGTTTTTATCTTATTTTGAATCAACAAGATGTATTACAAAACGATTATTTACTACCTTATATATTATTACTAAACAATATTTGTATCTCTGTTATCTTATATATAATAGTAAAAGTAAAGCAGCAATTAAAAAAGTTTAAAATGAGGAAACCTCGAAGTCCAATTGTCTAAGATCCATAGTATCAAAGGGGTAAAAATGAAAAAAACAAATCAAAAAATGCATGAGGCACTAAGTAGAATACAAGTTAATCGTTTTCATGAACATACAGAACTGATTGAGCTTATTTGGCCTACTTTTATTGAAGTAGAAGGTTGTGTCATAATTCAAAAAGATAGTGAGTCTGAAAGAAAATTAAATTTGGATTTCATACTTAGTCAATTCGGAGATAGAACAGGTTTTGAAGCTGCAGAGAGTCATGTTCATATGAGGGATGTATCTAAATTTTTTGAAGAAAATCCAATAGAGGGTTTAAGAT
This sequence comes from Paenibacillus sp. NAIST15-1, assembly GCF_001894745.1. Taxonomy (GTDB): domain Bacteria; phylum Bacillota; class Bacilli; order Paenibacillales; family Paenibacillaceae; genus Paenibacillus_B; species Paenibacillus_B suaedae. The sequence continues at coordinate 69,143 of NZ_BBYF01000003.1, read as the reverse complement.
TCGCAAAGAAAGTTGTCAGTATGTGGGCGGCGAAGTTGAAATTAGATTTTCCTAATTATCGTTTTCTAATCATCCTGACTTTTCATGGAGATGATAGTATAGTCCGGTTTCATAAGTTAAGGAATAATGAGCCCTTATGGGTTAACATTGAGAAACTAGAGAATTATAAAAATGAAGGAATACTAGTTGAGGTAGTGTCATCCAGGAAAATTTGTTGAATTATTTAGGAGCAAGTAATCCCTTAGTTAACCATACCTCTAAAAATAAAGTGATTTGATGTTTCACATTGAACTGAATCTACTAGAGTTAAGGAGTCTGCAATTAATATTGCAGGCTTTTTTGTATGTGGGTAGGAGCATCGGTGAGCGAGGTGATTGCTCTCGCCGTAGGTAGAGCGAGCAAAATAACAAAACTGTTATGACTTGGGAAGGGATTCTTAGGATAGTTGAAAAATTGCTTAATAAATTCCGGAAATTAGGCCATGAAGTAATTGACTTCTAGAAATTTCCTGTGTTATATTGTGCATACACGACATGCACAATTTGATGAGGAGGTCCCTTATGCTGGCATTAGACATTCGAAACGTAAACAAGAAGTTTCAAAATTTTCAGTTAAAAGATGTGTCGTTTCAATTGGAAAAGGGTTATATTATGGGATTTATCGGTGCCAATGGCGCAGGTAAAACAACCACAATAAAATCGATCCTGAATATGATTCAAATTGACAGCGGCGAGGTACACATTCTGGGTAGGGACATGGCCGAGCACGAACTGGGATTGAAGCAGGAGATCGGATTCGCATTCGGCGGCATCGATTTCTATACGCGAAGCAAAATGAAGAAGTTGACCGATGTGATTAAGAAATTCTATACGAATTGGGATGATGAAACCTATTACAAATATCTGAGAAGATTCAAATTGGATGAGAACAAGAAAATCGTCGAATTGTCAACGGGAATGAAAGTAAAGTACAGTTTGGCCCTTGCCTTATCTCATGGTGCGAAGCTCCTCATCCTCGATGAACCAACAAGTGGACTCGATCCGGTAGCAAGAGACGATCTTCTCGATATTTTTCAAGAGCTCGTAGTAGATGGCGAAATCAGCATACTATTTTCTACTCACATCACATCAGATTTAGAAAAATGCGCGGATTTCATTACCTTTATCGAAAATGGACAAATTATCAGCAGTTCTGAGAAAGATGAATTTGTTGCGTCTTACCGCCTGTTGAGTGGTGACGAAAGCCAGCTAAACCAAGTGAAGGAAAAGTTAATTTCCTACAAAATAAATTCATTCGGCTTCACAGGATTGATCCACTCCAAAGACTTCGATCCATCCTCCGATATTAAAGCAGCTACGCCGAGTCTTGAGGAAATCATGATTTATTTCGCGAAAAAGGAGGATGCGTATGTTTAACTTATTGATGAAAGATTTGAAGTTAGGCGTAAATCCGATGTTTTTTGTATTTCCTTTTGTGATGGGCGCCTTGATGCTCATTCCGGGTTGGCTGTATTTTCTTGTGGTTATGTATTTTTTCTGGGTATCGGCACCGAATTTGTTCGCCCAATTTAGAGGCGCGAACGATTTACTCTTTACCGCGATGATGCCTGTGACCAAGAAAGACATGGTGAAGGCAAGAATGTCCGTTTTTGTTATCTTGGAATTACTGCATCTTGTAATTGCCATGATCTACAGTTTGTTCACGGTTCACCTATACCCGAATGTGACGTATCACTTCTTCGCGCCGTACATGGGTTTCTGGGGACTAAACTTTGTTATGCTTGCGATCTATAACATTTTCTTGTTCCCTATGTTTTATAAGACGGCGTATAAATATGGTACGGCGCAGCTTATATCTATAACAGCTGCAATGGTTTTTGCCGGTGTTGCCCAATGGGTGGGAATCGAGAGTCCTTATTTGTATGACATTTTCAATGGGGCCGGTGCTGGCAATATGACGCTTCAAATTTCCATCTTGATTGCAGGAATCGTGATATTTATTGCATTCACTATGATCGCTTATCAGATTGCGGTTAGACGGTTCCTAAAAGTGGAGATCCAATGAACGTATCTATTTCGAACACATCTGAAAAGCCGATTTATCAGCAGCTTTTCGAACAAATCAGCGCTCAAATTTTGAAAGGCGAATTAGAAAGCGGCTATTGTTTACCACCAATTCGACAAGCAGCCCTTGAACTTCGTGTGAGTGTCATCACTGTAAAGAAAGCCTGGGAAGAACTCGAACGAAGTGGCTTGATAAATACAGTAACAGGTAAAGGGTGTTTCGTAGCCGAATTCACATCCGACGAAATGCAGCAAATACGCAACGAAATGGTTTTGAAGCAAATGGTTAACGACACTTCATACTACAAATCCTTTGGCCTCACTCTAGATGAAGTTATTGAGCTGTTGAAAAAGATTTATTAATAGCTGGCAGGTGTGGTTTATTACAAATTTCATAAAGGGGTTGTAGTGTCATGGGTACTATTTCTCAATAAACGAGGGCAAATGGGATCAGGCAAGATGAAACTTTGGATAGTTGGAACACTCATCGTGTTTGTTGCTCTGAAAGTCACGATCAATATTTCATTTCCATCGTATTTAGCTACGAGTGAGAATGGAACGGAAAGCTCTCATGACGGGAGCTTTTTTCATTGGTTTTTACAAAGTACCACGTTATATTCACGCATCAGGGCTTTCGCCTCCTTATTGTCAGATGTATAATCCGAGGAAGATACAGCACACAACTAACGACCCAGCCTAATTGAAAATAGATTCATTCTGTTTTTTCGCAACCTTATATGCTTTGGAAACGTACGAAGAAACATAACATGTTGGGGAGTGACAGATGTATGAGTGAAAAAGGATGCATCAAATGCGGAAGCAAAGACGCAAGGACGAAAGAAGTAGCAATGACTGGCACAGGGTTATCCAAAATGTTCGATATTCAGCACAATCAATTTATAGTCGTGTACTGTGCAAATTGCGGGTATTCCGAATTTTACAATAAAAAATCTTCGGCTGGCTCGAATGTTCTTGATTTCTTTTTCGGTTGATAAGGTAAGGCAACAATAATTTAATCACACATCTTGTTGAGCAGGCTACCGCAGCCTGCTTATTTTATTAAGCTTAAGTACTGTTTAGTTATAATTGTTTATTACCTTCTATATCATTTGAGAGATGCTATAATTGTAAAATATAACTAAATGGTGGGGGTGGTACCAATGAAAAATTGTGATGAAGAGACTCGTGAGAAACTAAAGTTCTTAAAAGAGGGGATATTGTATGTTAAATAAATTGAGTGATTCCATTTATTATTTATCTAACCAAAACGAGAAAGAAAGACCGACATTAGGGTTGGTTTGTGGAGACAAATATAGTCTAGTCATCGATGCAGGAAATTCTGTTCAGCATGCTAGGGATTTTTTAAATGAAATCGAGAAATTAAACGTACCTCCGGTTAAGTATTTGGTAATCACACATGCACATTGGGATCACTTTTTGGGGATGAATGAGTATAATGCAACGATTATTGTGAATAGCCTTACCAATCAATTATTGAATACGTGGCGAAGCTATTCTTTTGACGATCGCTCTCTACAAGAATATGTAGATGCTAATAAGATGACTTCGCAGTGTGTGGAGATTATCAAGAATGAAGTGCCAAATAGGGATGTGTTCAAGTTAAAATCTTCGGATATTGTTTTTGATGGGTCTCTCGTTCTGGACTTAGGAAATAAGATTTGTGTTATTGAGAGAATCAGAAGCACTCATACTGATGATTCAACAGTCGTTTATGTTCCCGATGAAAAAGCAATTTTCCTTGGAGATAGTATTTATAGTACAACCAAAAACTCTTTATTTCACTATAGAAAGTCTCATTTAGAGCCAATGATAGAAGATATTCAGAAATTCGACGCGAGTCATTTCATAGTTGGTCATGAATCGATTTGCGATATCGAAGAAATGGATTCGTTCTGGAAACAGCTAACAGCGGCCAGTAAAGCCACAAATTCAACTTCATTAGATTCATCCTTAGAGACTTTTGAAAAAGAAAATGGTAGGCAGCCTATTGGAGATGAACTATTCTTCATTAAAGCATTTGTAAACGATCAGATATTACATTCAGAGAGCGTTAATTTGAAGTGATTTTATGATGCCGCAGAGATCCTATAACAACAAAGTATTCACGCTGGGGGCTTTCGCCCCTTGGTTGCTAGATGTATAATAATGGATGGAGGTTAAACAACAGACGAGCCAGCCTAAGATAAGATCTATCTAAGGCTGGCTCGTGTCGTGAAATACGGGAACGAGATATGAAATGACCGAAGGATGAGAATGAGGTGATTCAGTGGAGGAAGATCGAAAGTATCTCCTTGTGGCTTTTGAGGAAGCTGAAAAATCTATGAAAGAAGGAACTTACCCAATTGGAGCAGTAATAGTAAATTCAATAGGTGAGATTGTTAGTAAGGGTAGAAACAAGGTTTTTTCTGAATGTGATACAACTTCACATGCCGAAGTTGATGCGATACGAAATGCATCACAATTAATGCTGGATATGGAGAACAAGAAATATAAGAAAAGAGAGTTGACGTTATATACAACGTGCGAGCCGTGTCCCATGTGTAGCGGCGCAATATTGCTATCCTTCTCAATAAAGAGAGTTGTTTGGGCAGCGAATGATATATCAATGGGAGCGATGAGAAAATTAAAGCAAGAACCATCATTTATCGATAGATTTTCAGATATATCTATTGAAGCCGCACCGATAAAAGAATTAGAAGATCGTCAGAGAAAGATGATGGCTGAGTTTTTCTCGTATCGAGGGAAGATAAGGACTGAATGGCATGATGGTTAATTTTAATGGAGTAGGTCACTTCATAATAACATCGCATTCATTCTTGTACTATTAACGTACATTAATCATAACAACAAGAGAAAGTAAAAACCCACCCGAAGATTGGAAGCCGAAGGCGGGTTTTAATCCTTTTATGACCTAGAAGGGATAATCCATCCAAGCCAATTATTGTATGAACCAAGTGTTAGCGCACTTGGTCTTTATTACATATATATTACCATTTCAGAAAAGATCAACTATAGAAAAATGGTGGATAAATTAATGTCGTTCACATATTTCATCTCGCCTTGACCAAAGTGTAGCAAACCTACTTTCGGTTTGGTCAAAATAGCAACAATTAATACGAAGCCTAACGAAACATACTTTGTTAATATCAGGCATAATGGTAAAATCTTATTATGGAAAATGACATAAGTACGGGAGAGATGATAATGGAGAAGGAGAAATCACTGAATTTGGGTTACTTTCTTGCACTATTTCTAGGAGGACTAGGAATCCACTTATTTTATGTGGGGAAAACGGTACGAGGGGTATTTTATCTCTTATTTTGCTGGACTTATATCCCAATTATCTTGGGATGGATGGATATGCTTTTCATGAAACGATGGATACAGGAGATAAATTTCAAAAATCGATATCAAGACGCTCCTTCAATTGATTACCTTAATAGAAAGGATAATAATTTGAAAGATCGAGATGAAGATTCAGGATATACAAAAAATAACTTAAAGTCTATTTATGTCAAAGGTCCTCTTTTCTATAATGAGGTAAGCAATATATTACCCAAATATAGTCACTTAAAGACTCCAACTCGAATTCAAGAAAGCTATAAGGAGATAAATCAGTACTTTAACAATAATACGCATGTATTCTATGCTACCGACTTTGTGATGGACTCTTATGCGCGTTCGAATACACCAGGAAGATATTGCAGATTTGAACCTTTATTCGTATATTGGACTACGTTTAATAGTATGAATCAAAAGCAGGAAAATTGGTACTTGTACTGGCGAAGTGAATTTCTTAGAGCAAATTTCTTAGAAACGGATTTAAGTTACATCATTCTTTTTACTTATGAACTCCTCAATTATTCGTTTAATCAAAATGCTGCTTTCAATGCAAGTATCTTAGTTAAACTGTTCAACGTTTATCGTGATACTGTTACAGGCGTTCAAAGATATCTTCCGCAATGGATAAGTGACTTCCTACTGGAGTTGGGCGAGGAAGAACTAGCCAAAGAATGGGGAGCTTATTCTAAGAATTATGATTATCAAAAAAGTAGACTTCACGAACAAATGATAGTACATAAAGACGAATTAGATAAAATATCATATTCGACATGGAAACCTTATGTCGTTGGTTATAGAGCAACGGAATTTTTCTATGCCAACAAAACCAAAATCTATAAGATGTTTAAAAGTAGTATCATGGTGTATGAAAAACTTCTAAGAGAGAACGGTAAGAGTATTTTTGATGAATGGTTTCAAGAAAAGAAAAGCGTTACACAACGGGAATTGTTTCGTTCTGCTGTAGTAGAGAGGCCGGTTACACAAATAACTGAAACTAAAGTGGTCATAACAGAAAAAGAAAAAATAGCCATAGACTTATCAGTATTGTTCCGTCTTTCAGAAAATGCTGTCCGAGATATTATGGGTGAGAAGCGGAAAATTAAAGTGGATGAATCATTACTTCCGGAAGGGATGAAAGAGAAACTGGATGAATTTATTGATTCTAAGAGTAAGGCGTCGTCGAAAAAAACAAGATTTGTTAAGGTTAGGGAAGGTTCGAATTCTGCTGGTGGTAGTTTGATACCGCAACAACCCAATAAAGACGATGAGTTCGATGCAATAAAAACGCCTGCATTTAGTTTAAATATGGATGAAGTAAACAAAGAAAGAGCGGCTAACGAAGAGTTTGCCAAGATTTATCGTGAAAATTACAAGGATGAAACAGAAGTAGTTGAAGAAAACAATGAGAACTCAGATGAACAAGAGAATGAAACCAATGGAGATGGAAATGACGCAGTTCATTTTCTTGATGAGATTTTTGCTTCAAGTAATGAAGACTATGTGTCCTTTATTGAAAACCTAGATGAAAAAGAAAAGGATATTATATCCATATTTGACGATTTGGAAAAGCCTATGAATGAGGTCAATCAGGCTGCCAAATCTCTGGGCGGTTCAGCAAATGTTATTATTTCTGAGATAAATGAGAAATCAATTGAACACTTGGGAGATATGTTAATCGAAGAAGATGGAGAAAATTACGTTATTGTTGATGAGTATAAACAGGTACTTAATGAATTGAAAGGAATGAAGACTGCGTGAATATTAAGAAAAGGGATTCGACTGTAATATTGAATACTTTATCTGGTGGCGTGGTTCCAAGCAGAGGTTTGGAACACATTATGGTTGGTCGAACCGAAGAGGCTACTCAAATACTTACTGATTTGAAGAATGTAAAAGCTGGTTCTTCAACAATTAAGTTTTTTATAGGCCCTTTTGGAAGTGGGAAGAGTTTTATTCAGGCTTTAACACAACAAATTGCATTTAAAGAGAAGTTTGTAGTAGCAAAAGCTGACTTTGCTCCAAATCGTCAATTGTATGGTTCTGATGGGAAGGCAGTTGGGGCCTACACAGAACTTATGAAGAACTTGTCCACGTCTACATCTCCGGAAGGAAACGCTTTGCCTGTTATCTTGGAGAAATGGCTGAATGATGTTCAAAATCTTGTAGTCGAAAAGAAGCAATATGGGTCAGTGGAATTTAATAACCCTGAGTTTGTAAAAGATGTTGAACAAGAAATAACCTCAATCGTATCGAAGATGGATGAATTGACTGGAGGATACGATATTTCTCGAGTCTTGAGTCTGTATTATAAAGGCTATGCGGAGGATAATACTGAGCTGCAAAGATGTGTGTTACGGTGGTTACGAGGCGAATACACGACAAAGACAGAGGCAAGACAAGATTTAGGTGTAAGAGAAATTATCAATGATGCGAATTACTATGATTACATTAAACTGATCTGCAAATTTGTAAGAGAAATTGGTTATTCTGGCTTGGTCATAAATTTAGATGAAGCAATCAATCTCTATAAAATTACTCATTCACTTACGAGAGAAAAGAACTATGAGACTATCCTAAAAATTTATAACGATGCACTACAAGGGAACCTAGTTGGTCTGTATGTTACTTTTGGTGGAACTCCTGAGTTTTTGACAGATGAAAGAAGAGGACTCTACAGTTACGGTGCCTTAAAGAGAAGATTACAGACGAATGCTTTTGAGACTATAGAGTATAGAGATTTAACTCAGCCGGTGATTAATCTTACTCCATTAACAATGGAGCAGATATTTGTGCTGTTGCAAAAACTGCGTGACATACATGCTGCGCATTATGGATATGTAGCAAATGTTAAGGATTCAGAGATAAATGATTTTATGAAGGCAGAATATTCTCGACCTGGGGCTGCTGAAAATCTGACGGTTGGTGACGTAATTCGTAAATTTATTCAAGCGCTGAGCATTCTGCATCAAAATCCTTCGTTTAATAGAAGTCAGATTTTTAGCAGTAGTAACGAGAACGATGAACCAACTTCAACAGAATCGATAATGAACCGCTTCCAAAGAACAAACTAGGAGGTCTGGCGAATGAGTACATTTGATATGTTATCGAATTCTATGAGGAAAAAGGTTTGGGATATGAAATGGGAAAGATTCACGGTCATTCAAGAAATGACTATCCCAGTGGTTATTCAAACAGATAAAGATATAGTAGTGTCTTCAGGGACTGCTTCGGGGAAAACTGAAGCAGTTTTCTTACCAGTGCTTAGTCTTGTGGAGAAGGAAGCAAGAGAAAAAGTGAAGGTTCTCTACATATCGCCTTTAAAAGCCCTGATAAACAACCAATTCGAACGAATAGAGAAGTTATGTGAATACAATCAAATTAAAATAAATCGTTGGCATGGTGATGTTGACCACGGTCAGAAAAAGAAATTTGTTAAAGATCCATCTGGAATATTACAAATCACTCCAGAGTCGATTGAAAGTTTATTTGTAAATAGAACAGAGTATATTCGGAGCATCTTTAAAGATATCGAATTTATTATTATTGATGAAATTCACTCTTTCATCGATAAAGACCGTGGTGTGCAGTTACGCTCTCTTATATCTCGCTTGGAAACCTATTGTGATAAAAGACCACGTATTATTGGGTTGTCAGCGACAATTGATAATTTCGAATTGGTTAAAGAATGGATCAATTATGAAAACCCTAACCAAGTTGAAGTGCTGCAAACGGATGAGGGAGATAAAGAACTCAATTACTACTTAATGCACTTTCCGTTGGATGAAGAAAACAAAAAGCCAGTTGAACTTTACGAAGACATTAGATCTTTAACGAGGAATTTAAAGTCGATTATTTTCTGTAACAGTCGCGGTGGTGTAGAGGAGACTACTGTGTTCCTTAATCGATTAGCGAAGCGGGAGGGTGTTGGAGAAACGTATTACCCGCATCACTCGTCAATTGATAAAAAAGAGCGTGAATATGTAGAAAAGACAATAGCAACTGCTACGGTACCTAAGAGTGTTATAGCGACGAGTTCGTTGGAATTAGGGATTGATATTGGAAAAATAGAGTTGGTCATTCAAATTGATAATACATTCACGGTCTCTTCGTTAAAGCAGCGTTTGGGTCGTTCTGGTCGAGAATCAGATAAGAGTCAAATACTGCAACTATATACAACCTCTATGGATAGTTTGATTCAATCATTAGCTGTAATGGAACTGGTGTTAGAAAAGTGGGTTGAACCGTCTACAGGGTATAGCGCTCCGTATGATATTATGTTCCATCAAATCCTTTCGTTATGTCATGGGTTCAATGGAATGACACTAGATGATTTGCTTGTTTCAATTAAGAACAATGGTTCTTTTCATCATATCAAGGCTGAGCGAATTGTGATGCTAATCGAACACATGCTTCAGTATGAGTATCTTGAATTGATACCGGGAGAAAATGTGTTTGTTGTTGGGCTAGCGGGAGAACGTCTGATGAGAGGGAAGGAATTCTATCCAGTCTTTATGACATCAGAAGAATATGAGGTTTTTGATGGTGCAAGAGTAATAGGGATGTTAGATAAAGGGTATCCAATTGCAGTCGATGACAATGTGATTTTGGCGGGTAAGTTATGGACAATAGTCGATATTGATGAGAATAGAAACAAAATACGCGTTATAAAAGCAGTAAGTGCGAAGCCTCCTCGTTATTTAGGTGGTTCAGGGGAGTTGCATCCAAGAGTAGCAGAAAAGATGATGGAGATCCTTTGTTCAGATAAAACGTTCAATTACATGAATGATGAGGGTACTTTGACGCTTGAGGACGCTAGAAAAAATTATCGGCTATCAAGAATAGGTAATCATCAGAGGTTTTTTTGGATTAAAAGAGATGAAGTGTTGTTTGAAAGCTATACCGGTACAAAAATAGCTAAAACTTTGACGTTGATGTTTCGTTCAATGGGTTTAGAGTCTCGAGTATGTGATAGCGTATGTAGAATTCAATTGAATGGTGTCGCGTTCAATCAACTAAAAAAAGTGTTAGAACAGTTAAAATACAAAGAATGGTTTGTAGATGAACTGCTTGAATATGTGAAAGAGAATGAGTGGTTTGCATCTAAATACTCTTCAATGCTGCCGGCTGATTTGCTAATAGAAATGCATATCGCACATGAGATGGATGTCAAAGGTGCGATTGATTTCCTGAAAAACAAGGAATTTGTTGTGATTAATATTGAAGAATAAATATGGAACGATTTTATCGATGTACGCAGAAATTTGGCAGGAACTACATTTTAATAGAACGAATAGGGGAAAGAGAAGCCATAATAACAGATGAAGATTTTTATGAGTTAAAGAAGTTTTCTAGTAATGAAAAAGTTGAGTTCGGTGATCTAAAATAAACGCAATGATGAAATGAGGGATAAGATGCCTGAATATTCTCAAGTTCAGACTTATATAAAGTGTGATCAAAGTAATATAAAAGAGATCATACTTGACTTTATAAGCACATTAAATGACTGCGGGATTAAAGATGCTGAAATGATTTCTGCTATTAGTGGACTAGAATGGGCGCTAGATGAGGACGGCTCTATGTATGTGAGTGGGGGAGAAGTAACAAAAGAAATTATAATCGCTGAACAACTTATACATATTCGTCCTTTTGTGATGGGATGGACATCAAAATCCTTCAAAGCGTTGCAGCAATCTTGGCTTGAAGTTAGCTTTCTTCTCTGGACAGAGGAGATTGTACAAAGTCAATTAGATTACGTATTAAGAGAAGAGCATAGATCAGTGATATGGAAGTTAATGAATTCATTCTCACAACATTTACCCAATCAATCTGGTGTGTATTTTACTAATGAAGCAACGGATGGCCGTCCTTGGGAAGCATTTGTACAGAACGACTTGGAAAATATATGGATGTTTGATGCTGCAATAATAAATAAAGACATTATGAAATATTATGAGGCTATCGACGAGTCAATATTTTTCTCGAATCTTCAGGACAATGAATTATTAATAGCTCGGAAAGAAACATGGATTAAAGAACCTTGGTGATTGTATCTCAAGGAGGCGCCTACCTCACATAACACCATACTCACATCGAGTATTCGGCTCTTGATCCGATAGGAGATCGATGCATTTCAGTAAGGTACATCAGAGTTCGAAGAAACTTTATCAGCCGGACACACCCACGCCACTTAACCGGATTGCGGCTGGTCACTTTGTGACCTGAAGGTGGCGAGGCGTCATGGATACGAGAGACGTTTATGAAATCAGCTAGGAATGAAAAGATTATATCTAGGAGCAAGTACTATGAAGCGAATCTATAAGCATATTGAAGAATATACAGATCAGGAAATAAAAGATATTTTAACTCATCAAGAAGTAGAAGAACTAATATATTTACCACTTTCAGTTGGAATGTATCATCACAATTGGAAGTTTGCTCAAGATATATGTCTTAAATTAGCGCAACATGATAATCCACATGTAAGAGCGAATTCTGTATTGGGGTTAGCACATATTGCAAGAACTAAAAAACAGTTGGATAAAAGACTAGTAAAACCAATCATTTTGAAAGAACTAAAAAATAATTTAGAGCATAAAGGTACAATATTAGATGCTATAAGTGATATAAATTTATTTATGAAATGGGAACTAGCAAGGAGGCATAATTATTAGAATTCGACATAAGGACTTCTCGATGCTAATTAGCTTATATGCCCGCCTCTCCTCATAAAAACGCTGTTCTATTAACCCACTTCGTTTAAAAGCTTTTAAAATCTAGAACTATGTAGTTCTTCAAAGAGATATATGGCATCTTTAAAACCATGTAGATAAATTTTACTTTCGAGTAATGTCTGTTTAGAGCTTTGGGCATTTTCATAGAGGAAAAAGGTATGTTGGAGGTTGTCAGGCAGGGCTTCTCGGATTGCTTTATAGTGTTGTATAGCTTCATTTGAAAATCGTAAAAAATCAGTATCTGTAATTGTAAGGTCGTTGTGCAATGATTTTAATCGAGTACGAACTAGTGGGTCAATATTTATCTCCAATGAATTTAGCAAGAATAAGACCTCCTTATATCATTTATGATTAAAAAGTAAAATTTGTTTTCTTGAATAAAAGTTTAACATATTGAATGAAAGAGTCAAGAGAACACAAATATAATTTTGATTAAATAAAGATTGTTCAATATAATTAAAGAAATATTTAACTACTTTGTGAGGAGTTCACGATGATCAGTTATAAACCATTACAAAAATTGCTGATAGATAGGGAAATAAAGAAGCAAGATTTATTGAAAATGACAGGGATTTCTTCTGCAACAATGGCAAAGTTAAATACTAATGAATATGTTTCATTAGAAGTAATCGATAAAATTTGCTCAGCACTAAATTGTCAACCTGGTGATTTGTTGGAGCATATTCCTGAACGAATGAAGGATGAAAGAACCTAAAAGAAAAAAGAAGTGTGGGAAATCAAAGAAGTACCCCGTCGTATAACAATGTATCTATGCTGCTACGGAGCTTTAGCCCCTTGGTTGTTAGATGCTAAAAAACAGAATATTAAAACAACACCGACCCGACCTAAGATAAGAGTTATCTAAAGGCCGGGTCGTGTCGTACATACGAGAACGTTAGGCGAAATAATTACTAAGAGGTGAAGACCCTGCAAAATGAAGATAAAGAACATATAAGAGAAAAATTATTGAAATCTGCCGAATACCGGATTGGGTCAAGCGTTGCAAAAGAAGTTCTTGCGGCAATGGATTTATCTACAATTCCCAAAGCCCAAATAAAATGTAAGGAGGAAACCTCTTGACTACCACGTTCACCAAAGTAGTTGGCATTGGTTTTATTGTTTTATCAGTATTAAGGCTAACACCAATAATTAATGCAACTGGGAAGTGGTTATTATATGTATCAATTGCAGCGTTCTTTTTAATACTATTGGACGTAATTGAATACATTTTAGAAGGAATAGAAGATAGGAGAGGCTTTAAGGTAAATTACTTAAAAATTCTACGCTCAACTTGTCTAGGCTGTGCAGTAATCGCAATAATAGTTCTGCCAAATTTAAGAATTGACATTCCTGTTAAGGCCGTTAATGCATGGAGTGATGCAATTTCATTAATTAGCTTAGGACTTGCAATAACGTTAATTGGTTTTAAAACAGAGAGGATTCGAAAGTCATTATCTAATAAAACTATGTTTACAAGAAATGAAGTAAGCGAATTTTTTAAATCAACTGAAGGACAGAATCTTATCGATGAACGCATAAGGAGACAAGCGCTTCAAGATATAAACATGATTGGAGAATTTAATGCAGAAACTAAGTAGTGTAACAGCAGGTAACACTAATTGACGCCTCGGATTACTGGGCCGGCTACAATTAGTTGGAGAGAGAGAGAAAAAAGTGCAAGTAGAATAAAAGCAATATGACAAGAAGCGGATCTGGAATTAAATAACCGGGTCGTCATTTTCGACTTCTCGGCCGTTTACAAATAAATGATGGTGAGTGTAAAAACGAAAAGGAATAAAGAATTTATGAAAAAGATAATTCCTATTGTAATTGTAGGTATACTCTTGCTTTTTATACTGTTCGGCGTGGCTGCCTTTTTCCTATTCTTCCATATTGGTATTTTCGAAGTATTAGGGATTCAATACGAATCGTGGACATCGGTATTTCTGTTTATCGGTCTATCGTTCGTTGCTGACGCGGTTACCAAAGTGTTTTTTATTTTTATGAAGACAAGGTATTTCCTCTCTACTGGTCAGCATTTTAAGCAGTATCATGACGCTATTTTCCGAATACTCCTCGATTTTATTGCCGTTCATCTGATTGATGAATGGATGACATCCGTTCATTTTTCTATTTTTTCTGAGATTGGTTTTGTTCTTATTATCTATCTGATCGATACTTCGCTATTTCGGAGAAAAGAACAGGATCGTAAATCATTATAATACCCCCACAACTTTGATACACTCCAAAACAATAAACCAGATATTGAAGACTTCTTACTGCACAATTACTCCTACTTTATAAACGAATGATTTTGCAATACAGGAACGAGGCGGACATGTGTTTTTAACATTAAAATGATTCCATTCGGATAACGGGGAGTGAACGTTACATTGTCAGTTGCTCGAGAGTATATTAGATTGTATGCAAAAATAACGTTGAATCAGAAAGTGAGTTTCTTGTGGTACTTGCTTTTACCCTTAATTCTCTTTTTCGTATATCATTACAATTGGATCATGACTAAGCCAGAAGCTTCTTTTTTTCAATATCAAGCCAGCATGTTCTTAGCCTATATTACATTTGTTATGTCTATTGAGGTTACCACAAGTTTGATCCGTATGAGAGAAGATGGCTTCTTGAAAATGTTCGCATTCGTTTCGGGCACGAAGTATCCTATGATTATAGGAAAAGTCTTAACGCAATTATCCTTCCTGATTCTTTCGATCCTCATCTTTTCTCTAGTGACCAGCTTATGCAGTCTACATAACCCTACAGAAATTATATTATTTATGATTAGTTCCGTCGTTGCGGGCTTAATCGGGGCAATTCCGATAATGTTCTTCTTTTTAATACTTATGATTTTCCCGATGAAGTAAGAATCACTAGTTACTGTATTGAATATGCTCCTACTTGTATTTTTGTTAATAACCGCTAATAATTTGTCGCAATCATTGTCGTGGGGAATCCTGCTGTTATATATTAATCCATTAGAACTGGTTAGAGCTTTGAATCTATTAATAGCAGAATTCATAACGGGTAGGGAATATATGAATTTTGGCTCGGCTCATATCGTATTCGGCCTGATTTTATATACGGCTATCGGACTTTTGGGGATGAGATATACAAGAATCGTATCCCCGACAAATCGAACATGAATTGGGGCAGGCATATGATTACAATTGAGAATTTAAATTATAGGCATAAGAATTGTAATAAGAGTAATTTGGAAAATTTAACTGTAGATTTTAAACCGGGTATAGTAAACGTCATTATAGGAAAAAACGGTTCCGGCAAGACGACGCTTTTTGATTTGATTACAAATGTTATCCCAAGACCCGGAGAAATCAAAGGTGTACCTAACCATTCTGAAATTATTTATCAGTTACAGGGGTTATCGTTTCCTTCGACTTTGAAAGGGAAGGATTTGTTTCGGTTTTTTTTGTACACGGATCACAATAATAGTATAGAAGTTTCGAATACTCCATATACCGATAAATACATGGAATCTTCAGAAATTGAGTTAATGGAAAAAGTATGGGACACCCAATTTGGTAAGTTATCTATAGGCGAGCGCCGATACTTAAGTATTTTGGCGGTTACGCTTATGCAAAGGAAGCTGTATGTATTCGACGAACCGACTTCCGGAGTTGATCCCGAAGCAAGATTGCAAATTTTAAAAAGAATAGAAAGGCTTACTCTTGGCACAAGTTCTACAGTCATTCTTTCTACTCACACTTTACATGAATTTCGAAATATACATTGTAAAATTCATTTATTGCATAAAGGGAGTATAAGATTTCAAGGAACGTATGAGCAATTTACCGAAAAAGGCGAAAACGGCGATCCAGACTCAGCATTTTATCAAAACCTCTTGCTACATCAAGCAGAGTAATGAAAAAAATCAATTCAACACATTTTAATACAAGAGAATTCAGATGGGCACGGTAGAGAAAATAATAAGCTCTATTGTGTCCTTTTACTATTGTTATTTGGTGAGGGGGAAAGGGTATGATCTATTTGCTCTTCGTTCTACTTGTGGAAATATGGGAACGGGAGAGGGATTTATGCGATGCATATCGATCATGTGTTTGAATGATGTATACGCTGGAAGATTCGCGGAAAAAGTTCTATCAAGGCAGCGGGCTGGGTCTTACCATTACGAAGTGGTTGGTGGAGAGTATGGGCGCGCAGCAAGCCTTATGAGTTAACGGTGCTTACCGTTCCATTAAAAAAAGTTTTTTTCATGAGCATCATCGCACATAGAGTCAGCTTAAGAATTTCGTAAGAGTAAAGTAAGAAAAAAGAAGAATACGACCTGTAAGATTAGTTATGAGAGAGCGAGAGGAAAAAAGAGTATGAAAAGAGTATGAGCATATAGTAAGAACGATTCCATTCGAATACTGGTTAATCAACACATCTAATGCAGAAGAAAGGAAGATAAACGTATGAGCAACAATATGAAGTTAACTATGATTCTCCTGGCCGCTGCCAGTATCGGACTCGCCGGATGTATGAAAGAATCCTCCGTCACTAGTACACCAAGTTTGTTCCAGCAAAACTCTTCTATATCGACAAACACAATTGTACATTCAGGAACATCGGACATGAGAAATGTCTCGAACGCAGTAAAAGGGGATATTTCTCAAATAGATGTAACTAACATTCATTCCCTAAAAATTCAGAGTAACGCTGCTATAGTTACAGTTATAGGCGACAAACAAATCAATCAAGCAGAATTGGAATTATCCAAGGGCAATTCACAAGGAATGGATACCAACGTGACTACGTCGATCCAAGATGGGACATTACAGATTATCCTTGAAAATAAACTAAAGATCATAAATACGGGGCCATTGCCATCTTTAACGATTCGTCTTCCGTATAAAGAATTGAAATCCCTTGAGATAGATAATAAAGTTGGCAACATATCCGTTGAGTCAGAATTGTTGCTCCAACACTTAAATGTGAGCAGCGATACTGGCGACGTTACTGTAACGGGTGTAATTGGTATGGAAAGCAGTAACATATCTACTGACGTTGGTCGCGTCGAATTCGCTCTACCTGATCAACCAGCACCTCTATATGTGAATCTATCAACAAAAATAGGAACTATCGATAATCAGGTTGCTCTTGAAAAAGAAACAAATACCACAAAGGTTGTATCCAAAGAACTCCATGGATATGTTGGTAAGGCTCAATCCGAAAGTGCAACGCTTAACATTTCCACACAGGTGGGTGAAATTACGTTCAAAAATTAAGTGTCATCATCGTGCCTGGCTTGCCATAATCATCGAGATTATAACCTTCCATAAGAGCAGAAACTAGATTCAAAGCTCTTATATAGCACTATGAGGGGATAATTAGCATTCCTTTGCACTTCTCTACCCAACTCAATGGATAGAGTCCTTGTGAATGAGCTTGGAAAAGCAACAGTTCGTGATGCAATAAGAACGATATCATTTGTTCCAAATTGAGAACCGACAAAGAAAATCTAACTGCAAGAATTACAAATATTTATTAAGAAAAGAGCGTGTCCAATAGGATACGCTCTTTTCTCATGTCCCCGCAGGAGCCCGTGATCCTGATCCTTCCGGATGCGGCCGTGCTGCCGATCGGTACGCCGATGACCAAACATGCCCTGCAGCATTCAGTCTAATGTAGTGTAGTGCTTAGAAAATGTAAATGAGCCCATCACCGTAATCTTGGAAGCTTCTTATTTCCAATTTTACATGGCAATGGGCTATTTATGTTCGGTCTAAGACAGTGTAAGATGCTGGCGTTTATAAGACATCGTCATCTGCTAACTCATCCGCTTGGCGTTCGTAATCTTCTTGGGATCTTTAATCTTACTTTATCACCGTCAAGGATTACTCCCATTTTGCTCGCGTGTTTGAAAGGATCTTACGGTTCATTGTTTTTAAGGCATGAGTATAAAACTTGGGCAATCTTACCGCATACATGCCCTATTGCTTTTCTCTTCGCCATTCCTAGATCAACTAAACGCTTATAGTAAACACGAAAACTATTTTCACTTATTTTTGGAGATATTAGTAGCAAAGTCATTAAGAATAGAACTCTGCGAGTATTTCTAACACCCTCGTATGTCTGCCTACTCTTAAAAACGGATGTGCCCGAAATTTTATTCTCCGCAGCTACACCAAGGTACTTTTTAAGCTCTAAATATGTTGAGAAACGTTCAATATCACCAATAGCGCCGATAAATTTACAGGCCATAGATTCACTCATGATAGGAAAGGACTACAGCTTTATTTTCAACCTGATAAATAGAATAGCCTCGATCTAATAGAACTCTAACAACTAAATATGAATAATGCCTACCCGTTGGTTCCAGTAATACAAAGAATAAAAGCCTATTTATTGAACTAACGTTCGCCGTTAGCTCAATAGTCTTATGTTTTACTTAGAGTCGCTGCTTATAGTTGTGAGGCTTGCCGAACACCTAATGCAGTGACGTCCCGACGGGCTTAGGGGGCTGGATGTGGTCACTCGCTTCTCAGAGTGACCCGAAGCGTCAATATGGTGTTAGTCGAAGGAAGTTCTGGAAGCAGCCATTGCATTTAACGCGTTCTCAAAATAGCTATATACTTCAACTGCAATTCCCAGAAACTCTTCAACAAGTACATTATTACTATCCAAGTAACAAGCATACAGATAATCAACTAAAGCGGAGTCAATCTCACAATAGTTTAATATGGCATTCTTCATCATAATAATGTCATCTTGCCATACACCTGTATCTTCTAAAACCAAAGAGTATAATGCACGAATTAATCTCTTAGAGTAACCTTTAATATATCTAGTTTTCATTGTGTTATCACTAGCATTAGAAAGTAAACTATGAATACGATCTACTTCTTTCTTGGTCTCTGTATTTAAGTCTAAAATGAACTCTGGAGAAATAATTATCGGTGGTACTTTTTCACCAACGTCATGACCATATATGCAAACACAAATTATCTTTACCCAAAAACCCCAATCATTTGGTTTACTTAATACATCGTCAATCGAGCAAATTGTCGTATCAATCTTAGTTAATACTGGATATTCTTCCAAAAGCCTGTCTTTAATATTTGACAATCTTTCGTAATCAATATCTTTGGGATTTACACATACAATAGTAAAGTCTGCATCTGACTTGAAAGGTTTAGCAGTTCCTTTTGGAATCGAGCCACACATATAAATGCTATGAATCTTACCTTTAAATTCGGTAAGTATATTATCTATATACTTATCAACAAAATCCTTATATTCACTTTGTATTACAATTCTATTTATAACTTTTTCTAATATCATACAGACTCCTCCCAAAATAAAAAACGTCCCAAAGCCAAATGCTCTGGGACGATATTAATCGCGGTACCACCCAGGTTGCTGTATTTTCACACAGCCACCTTAATTGACTATAACGGGTCAAACCGATGGGTATTAGCCATACTCTGGAACTGGCATTTTCAATCAGTACTCTAGGGTTTTCTCAGTCATGAAACCCTTTCCTGTGAAGAGTTTAATGATTTACTTTTGTTCCATCATTGATTTACGGATATTGGTTAAATATTACTCTTTCCCGTCACCTTAGTCAAGAACTTGCTCAAGATAACTGCCCGTTAGTTCAATAAAAAGAACGCTCCCGCGCCATCGCTTGGGCTACGTCCTCCTCATTATATTCCATTTCCAATCACCTATTAAAGAACTTACGCGGGTAGCATGTAATGCTTAAACAGGGGACTTATCTTAACTTAAGCACTAAGAAAATACTTTATTTTATGGTTAAGTCTCTTTGATAACGACTCGATGGTACAGTATAAAACTTACTTTTTAAAGGCTGACAGGAATATTAATGTCTTCGTTTGTATTGCCTTTATTTTCTGGACAAATTGACCTTGTAAGCTCATTCGATGAGCCTAATTATGCGGAAGTGTTAGAGGGCAGATCGATCCTAAAGTAACCCATAAAGTGAACGCAAAATCAGTAATAGACTTCATAAAAAGGAATAAACTGCATAATATTTCCTGGTAGGCCACGGCTCTGGGGGGATCATTATCGCTAAAGTAACGGAACAGCTATGGATTATAGGGGGCGGAAAGGAGGAGCGTTTCGATGAAGGTGGAAATTATCAGCGATATCGCATGTCCCTGGTGTTATATGGCCAAAACACGTTGCTGACGTGCGTTAAGCGAAATTCCCGGCTGTAATCGATGACATCCGGTACGCTTGGAACCAAGGATTTACAGCGATATGAGCTAGTTAGATCCAACAAGGAGGAATAGGATTTGATTCGAAAATTGTCAATGATCTTGATGATGCTGGTACTATTCGGTTCTGAAGTGATGGTGGTCTCTGCCGAGACTGCTTCCTACACAGACGGAACCTACACATTAGAAGTGAATAACGAGGATCCTTCTTTTGATTCGACAGTGAAACAACGAATGATTGATACCTTCTTTATCGTATATCCTCAAATGGTTGCACGTTTCAATGGTCAGGCAGCTCAGAAAGTATATTTTACAATTGATCCGACATACTCTGGTGTTGCGGAAGCAGGAGGGGGAAATGTTAGATTCAGCTCTAATTGGCTGCGAAAGAATCCGGAAGATATCGATACGGTGACCCATGAGTTAATGCATATCGTTCAAGCCTACCCTGGGGGGAGTCCCGGATGGATGACCGAAGGGATCGCGGACTATGCCCGTTACAAATATGGCGTAAATAATGGCTCGGCAGGATGGTCCCTGCCTAATTATAGCCCTAATCAAAAATATACGGATAGTTACCAAGTTACAGCTCGCTTTTTCGTATGGCTGGAAAATCGGATCCGTCCGTCGATTGTCAATGAGATGGACTTCAATCTTCGTAACCGAACTTATAGTGAACAATTATGGGTGAACGTAACTGGCCAGTCTGTCGATCAGTTATGGCAGCAATATTCCAAGGATCCAAACTTGACTAGCAACGATGTGCTTGTGGGAAGACCCTATAAATTAATTAATGTAAACAGTGGAAAAGCATTGGATGTTCAAGGATCAGGGGCAGCGAATGGCACAAATGTTCAGATTTATTCAGATAACGGATCAGCAGCTCAGCGTTGGACAATGTATCGAAACCAAGATGGCACCTATAAACTGATTAACGCGGTTAGTGCCAAAGCACTGGATGTGCAAAGTTCGGGGACAGCAGACGGTACAAACGTACAGATTTGGGATGACAACGGTTCAGGTGCACAGAAATGGAGTTTCATACGCAATACAGATGGCTCGTATAAACTAATTAATAGTAACAGCAATAAGGCTCTGGATGTATCCGCATCAGGCACGAACGACGGTACGAACGTGCAGATCTGGACGGATAACGGGACCGCTGCCCAAAAGTGGAAGTTGGTACTTTTAAATTAATATGGGTAGGAATTCATATGACCAGTTAGATCAAATTGATCTAGCTGTTTTTTTCATATTCTCGCGTAATCGGAAGGACTTTGGCCCTTGGCCCGAATAAGTAAGATTCGTCTGATTCTCAAAAGGGACTAACCCGTGAAGGGTCAGTCCCTGTAGTTACAACTGCGTCTTGCTATTATTCTACAAGCTTCCAGGATTCATCGCTGCCCGGAATGCTCTTCGTCCACCACTTGGCTTGATAGAGCTTGCCCTCATAGCGAACCAAATTGCCTTCTACGTACACATTGCCCGGCACGTAATCCACACTGCCGTCTTCATTTGGAATCACTTCTTTTTCCCATGCTTGGGAGGAATCCGGCGCTTGGCCTTGTACCCACCATTTTGCCGTGTATTTCTCTCCTTTGTAAATGACAGAATCACCTTCGTAGTAGATCTTGGTCGGATCATACGTATCCGCGAGCCCGTCGATAACGGTGATTTTTCGCTCTGCGGAGGCTTGCAGGCCTTGATTATCTTCTACGGTGTACACCAGCTCGTAGGTTCCCGGAGTAGAGGAATCAACCGTTCCTTCGATCACGATGCGATCGGACAGGTCGCCGTCCTCTTCATCTGTAGCGGTAACTCCTACTTTCGGATCGAATTGCTCGCCAACGAGAATCGTTTTATCCATTGCGCCATGAATGACTGGCTTGTGATTAATCTTTTCTGCCACAGTGATCGTACGTTCAACAACCGCTTGCAGCCCTTGGCTGTTCTCTACGGTGTACACCAGCTTATAGGCTCCTGGAGTAGAGGAGTCAACCGCTCCTTCGATCACGATGCGATCGGTCAGGTCGCCGTCCATTTTGTCCGCAGCGGTAACTCCTTCTCTCGGATCGAATTGTTCGCCAACGAAAATCGTTTTATCTGTTGCGCCATGAATCATGGGCTTTGTAGCACCCGGCGGGGTGCTTCCATTTCCGAATGCTTTGAAAATATCGGTGTATTGATATTGCGCCGTTACGCCATTGTTGTTTTCCAACATCGCATCCCGGTTCATCGACCAGAAGGAGGTCATCGCCAGCCCTTTCTCGATCGCATGATCCACAACCAACTGGGATCACTCTGTCGTAAAGATCGGATGAGCAGCGCCTTCAAAGCCGATGGATGGCGTCGTTCCAATGATGCCATAAGCGTCTTGATCCGTTAGATCCGTGTTGGCAAATTGCTTGAAGTACTGCTTGACTTGATTCTTCGTCGAATCAACGGCTCTCAATGAAGCGGAACCATAGTTCTCGCCAGGCAGGAGCGTTCCGCTGCCATAGCACATTGTCATGATGTTCACGACTTTGACATTCACACCGGCAGATAAGTAAGCTTCCAATACATCCAATTGAACAGAAGTCAGACCGCTTGGCAGTACAGGGAGTGTTAATACAATATCGACTCCCGTTGCATCCTGAAGCTTCTTAATCGCCTGCGCGTTGGCGACATTCAGGGCTTTGTTCTGAGCGCCGCCCTCAATGTCAAGGTCTAAGCGGGTCAGTCCATAGCCTTGAACAATTTCCATATACGTATTGAAGAGGGTATCGGTGTCTTGAGTCACTTCCCAGAACGATACGCCATTCAAACCGCCCAGCGAGATCGTGACATCGCCGCCCATTTCGCGAATTTCCCGAATAGACTGCTTAATCCCTTGGTATTGGGTGTTATCCGCATTCTTTTCATTCAGTACGGAATATCCTCCCCAGCCCCATTGCACTTTGCCATCCGCGATTTGCTGCGAACTGGATTGAATAAAGCCGAGATTGAAAAATTTCACGCCGGTATCCTCGGAAATTCTGGCGAGGTTAGGGGCACCGTTGTTGGAATAGCCCGGTTTGGTAACCCATGCAACCATATCAACGAATGGAGAATTGACTTGCTTCGGCCACTCGATTCCTTGGCCAACCCCAAAATCATGCCCCGGGGCCGTCGCTTCGATAACGGTAATGGTGCGTTTTTTCTCGACCGTCAATCCTTGCGAATCCGTAACGGAGTACACCAGCTCATACTTGCCGGCTGCATTCGTATTAACATCTCCCGTCACGGCAATACGGGAAGTCAGATCTCCGTCTTCTGCGTCCGTAGCCGTTACGCCAGCCAACTTATCAAAGTTGTCGCCGACTGTAAGCGTCAGGTCTGCTATGCCATGCAATACAGGAGGTTGATTCTTGCTTGGAGCTTCATCACCCAGAATGAGCTGTCTGTTCATCTCTGGGCTGTTATCCGACACCCGCTGAACCAGCTCCATGCTTGTAATCTTGGCATCTCCCTTCAGTTTGAATGTATAGGATCTGCCAGTTTCAATTGTTTTTGCATCATAGACCGATTTCAAATCGACGACCGTGTAACCGCTCTCATTAGTTACGGTTCCCGCTAAATAATCGCCGGAAGTCAACGGTCCATCGGCTTGGATGTAGAGCTTCGGCAGCTTAACCGTTTTTGCTCCTCTTTCCACCGCTTTCAACACTTGATTCGATTCGGTCATAGACTCGTTATTGAAGAGGGTAATTTCATATCCCTTATTGTTGCCCCAAGCCTCGGTATACGGTTTCACATCCGCCGTAACATCCAGCTTGGTATATTGGATTTCATGTGCTGTCAACGCCTGGCTTCCGAAGAGGCCTTCTTTCGTTGCCTTTGTTAATTTGTCGCGCTTGGCAGGATCCGCAGTAGGGACATCATTGGAAGCCATCCAAGCAATGACGCCGCCCAGACCGTTTTCAAGCACATATTTCGTTTTCTCTTGAATGGATCTTTCATTGTCATACGTGTAGAATACGCCAGTTGTCCCATCATACAGATAGGGAGCTTTGGCTGCATCATCCCAATATTCTTTGAGATTCGGGTAAGTGGCCTTCAGCTTGTCGAGGTTGCGATAAGACCAAATCCCTGTTCGGCGGCCGCCGTCCCCAACAGCGAGCGCTGCCTCGCCAACCGCGCCACGGGATGGAGTCTGATCCGCATCCTTGGCGGATAGTGCCGCTTCGCCGAATAGCCCCGGATGATTCGGATCGGATCCTTGCGACACTTTATCCCAGCCGCGAGTATAGTAGGCCGCCCCGATCACAATCTTGTTCGGCTCGGCACCTTGCTGAATCAAATAATTTACGCTTTCGTCGACGGACAGATTATTGCCCGTGAGCGGGTCGTTCGGGTTTGTATACAAGCCAGTATGGTGGCCGCTTACTTCATCCCATGCGCCGCGCATGTCATAAGTCATAATGTTGGCAAAGTCTACAATGTTGAACAGTCTCGGCACATCAATACCGATATCGATCTTACTCTTCGGCGCTGGAAGTGCAACAGACAGTTCATACGCTTTACCAAGCTCGGCTCCTTGCTTATTCAATGCGTTTTTGATATCTTGCAGCAGTAAAATATAATTGTTTTTATCCTCTGGTACAGCGTATTTCGTGCCTTCATCGTTCTTATTATCGACCAGATCAGGCTGTCGAACTTCAGCTGGGAACTCCCAATCGACATCCACGAAGTCCATGTTCGTGTACTTGATGAATTTCATGACATTTTGAATCAGATTCGCCCGTTTGGAAGCATCGGCTGCAACGACAGCGAAGTCGCCTGATTTCGACCATCCGCCGAGAGAGATGCCGATCTTCAGATTCGGGTTTTCTGCGCGCAATTGCTGCAGGGCGATAAGGATGCCTGCATTGGCCGCTTGCCATTGAACGCCATCCTGGCCGACAGGCGCTTCTACTGCTGCATCCTTATCCGTAAAGACAAGGTTGCCTTGGGCGTCAAAATCGAGAAACGCATAGTTCAGGTGGGTTAATTGATCGGCAGGAATATCCTTGGGATAAAAGTTCCCTTGTCCTCCCCAAATCGACCAATCGCCATAGTACATGACATTCCGGATTTCTTTTGTTGCATTTTTGACCACAGGTTCCTGTGCTGCGGAAACAGCCGACCCTGCATAAGTCGGCGCCAACGAAGACACGAACATCATGATGGTCATTACCGTCATTGCGAACAATCTTCGGGCGCTGCGCTTTCTACCAGTCTTCATCCGTTATTCACTTCCTATCAATAGATTTTATTAATAGGCAGCTAGGGTGGGGCATCTCGCCATGAATCATACCAATACAACGCATACGACTAATAGAGATGGGGTTCTATTAATCGGCAACTGGCTGGCATAGA
The DNA here is from genome assembly GCF_001894745.1 of Paenibacillus sp. NAIST15-1. Classification (GTDB taxonomy): domain Bacteria; phylum Bacillota; class Bacilli; order Paenibacillales; family Paenibacillaceae; genus Paenibacillus_B; species Paenibacillus_B suaedae. The sequence continues at coordinate 43,394 of NZ_BBYF01000003.1, read as the reverse complement.
ATTTCTTCCTTAGCCCCTTTAGTTTTGCGTCACTAGATTTCCCTAGCTTTGCCTAGTAATATCTGTGCAAACATGCATACTCTTGCATAACGATACATGTTTACACCGTTAAATATACAGCAGTTTTGCGTTTATTTAATGGGTCATACGGATTATTTGTGAATATATGAACATAGTTCGATATTATTATTCACTAGAAATATATCTTGTTGAAATCCGGATGAATAAGAGGATGTATGTTAATTCCATATGGTTTGATACTGGACATCATCCTAGTAACTGCACCGATCCTTTGTTATGCTTTTTTACATATTCTACATGTCCGACAAGGTTTGGGCAGTAGGTCTTAGGGAGGAGGGGAGATATATTGTAGTGTGGATGAACGAGCCAGAGTTCGCACAATGATAACGGAATATAACTTTCCTTATCAGTCAAATTCATGCAACTATATAGTACTTGGGCTGGATTAAAAAGGACTGACCCTCCTTTTCTGGGCAATTATACCTCGCCCAAAAGTTGAAGAATCAGGAACAAAACAGTGGTCTGACGATCATTTTTCGATAACGGAACCAGGATTGCTTTGACAGGTAATCCATTTTATTTTATAGTAAGTAACACACTAACTACTAAAGGAGTTGCCATGGAAGAACTTTATAAAGAGCTTCAGAAGTGGGGCTTTTCACAATATGAATGTAAAGCGTACATAGGGCTTTTGAAAAACTCCCCTATAACCGGATATGAAATAAGCAAAAGGTCGGGTGTGCCTCGTTCAACGATTTATGAAGTATTGGCAAAATTAATGGATAAAGGTGCGGTGTACACAGTACCTTCTGACCCCGTAACCTATGCACCTTTACCAGCAAAAGAATTAATCCATCGATTGCGTAATGACTTTGACAATTCTATGGATTATCTTGAAAAGAATTTATCTGCGTTAGAAAGTGAACAAGAAGTAGATGTTATTCGACGCATCAGCAGTGATGAGCGCGTTGTGGCCGAAATGATTGACATCATCGATAAAGCTAACAAAGAAATATGGTTGTCGATCTGGGAACCACAAGTCGATTCGATAAAAGGTGCTGTAGATACGCGGATCAAGGATAATATCCACGTCTTTTCTATTCTCTTTGGAGCGCCTGAGATTCAGCTTGGAGCAACTACGCATCACAATTACATGGCTCCAGAAGTAGCTGAGGAACGTATGAACGGTCGCTTAACGATTGTTGCACGGGATAATGAGGAAGTATTAATTGCAAATTTCTCGCCAAATACACCTGCATGGGCGGTAAAAACGGAAGACCCGGCACTTGTGTTAATCGCGATGGAATACATCAGGCATGATATTATGTTCTCAGAATTAGTGAAAGAAGTGGGCCCAGAGAAAGCAGAAGCGCTTTGGAAAAACGCTCCTAACCTATTTCATGTTGTTACCGGGAAACGGTTCAAATAAATTGAACCGTATTTTCTTTCACTTTTTCGTAGTAGTTAGTAAGTTAGCTTCTAATACTTGAAAATAAAGAGGGAATGAAATGAGTCTGTCGAACGTCCAAATGAATTCGTCTCCGAGAGATGAAGATAGCTTTATCCAAGGAGTAAAAGATTGTGTCCCCACGCTGCTGGGTTATTTAAGTATCGGATTAGCTGCAGGTGTGATCCAAAAGACTGCGGGACTTAGCATCGCTGAGATCGCTCTGATGTCTATGATTCTCTATGCTGGCTCAGCTCAGTTTATTGCTGCGGGTATGATAGCAGCAAGTAGTTCGATTCCTGCCATTATTATTACGATTTTCTTTGTCAATCTTCGTCATATTTTACTTAGTGCCGCACTAGCACCTTATTTCCGGCATCTTACTCCACTTCGCAACATGCTAGTAGGTTCTCTACTCACCGATGAGACATTCGGTGTCGCGATTACCGAGGCGGCCAAGAGAAAGCGAATCAGTGAGAAATGGATGCATGGTCTCAACATAACCGCTTATGTAAATTGGCTTGCAGCTAATCTAGCAGGAGCATTTTTGGCGCAATGGATTTCGAATCCTGAGAAATTCGGACTAGCATTCGCCTTGCCAGCTATGTTTATTGGAATTCTCGTACTCTCTATGGTAGGGCGAAATAGAATCAAACTTGATATCGTTGTCGCCATTATTGCAGTGGTCATTGCTGTGGGAAGTTCTTTCTTTTTGTCCAGCAGTATGGGCGTTATTGTGGCTACAATTATTGCTTCAACAATAGGAATGGTGGTAGAAAAATGGAAGTAAGATGGGACATTTTTTTGATTATTCTAGGCTCAGCTTTTGTCACGTTCATTCCAAGGGTCGTTCCCCTTATGGTGCTTAGTCGTTTTGAATTACCAGAATGGGCAATGCGTTGGTTAAATTATGTTCCCATTTCTGTAATAGCTGCTCTGATAGGTCAAGAGATATTTATCCATGACGGAAAGCTTACATCTCTTACCAACAACATTGAATTTTTTGCAGCCATACCGACTTTTTTAATTGCGATAAAAACAAGAAGTTTATTGGGAACCGTACTGGGAGGTATTATTTCCATTATCATTTTACGCTTATTGTTTTGAAACTTGATACTAGAGTTTTATCGAGGATACATGGCTATGAGTATAAAATTTTATATGCGCGGTAAAAAGGGTCTAGTGGATGAAATACCTACTGCCAAAAACTACACATCGAGCAAATGGTATTCCAAAAGGGGGAATATTCCAAAACAAAGGCAAAAGAACGCTACAAAATTGAGGCGAAGAACAGTGAACTCAAACATAGACATGGGTATGGCGTAGCGTTATCCTCGGATCTTTTTGGCATGGAGTTACAAGGCATAATGGCAAATTTTCGCTCTTAACGTGAAGAGAATAGTAAAGCTACCGAAGTGAGAAGCCAGTGGTACAGGCTTGTGTATACAGTGAAAAAGACGACTATTATCCCATAAATAGAATAATAGTCGTCTTTTGTTTCGCTCTACGGCCTCGGATTGATCCAAGGTTTTTTGATTTACATTCATTTAGTTGAGAATTGTATACGCCTATCTATGTCTTGTATTGCTCGATTTATTGTTCTGATTCGATTGGGGCTACTTGTCGTTGCGAGATATCATTTGATGATAACGATAAACACTTGATTCCGACATTCCCATTATTTCAGCAACTTCATTTATTGTACCTTTAACTTCAAATACCCCGTATTCCTTTAATTTGAAAATAGCAAGTCTCTTTTGTTCAGGTGATAACTGAGCACCGGATTCTAATATATCTTTATCTATTACTGAATAAATGATATTACGAATATTATCGGTCAGTTTTTCAATAGGTTGTTCCCGGTCAGTTTCCTGTTCGATAAGTTCTATTTCTGAGCTTAGATTGGCCAATTTTAATATATCCTTTGCGACTTTCCTATAGACATCCGCATCAAAATTTATACATAAAAGACCTTGTAATTGACCTTCACGATCTTTTATAAATAAAGTTGATGAACGGAATTTTTTACCTCTGGGTCCTTCTCCAACATAATCTACAACATAATCCTTTTTTAAATATACCTTTTCGTTGATTAATTTTTTTGCATAGTCAGTTAAAGGGCCATTTAAAGATCTTCCACTTAAGTCTCCATTGACTATGTGACCGATTTGAGAACCCCCATTAGGATTTAAAACATGTAATACAAATTCATAATTAGATCCCAAAATTTCCCCGAAATAATTCATTATATTTTGATAATGTCGAAATAGTTCATTATCCATTTAAGTATTCCTCCTTATCAGTTATTCCTGAATTTTATTCACTATGAAATTGCTCGCGAATTCATATTCAATTCCAGGGTTGAGCAAAATCTCTTTCAATAAAAGATGCGCTTTACTTCTCGTACAAGGATGCATTCTTCTTTTTTCAGCTATAGACAACCCAACTTCGGGTCTTTTATCGACAAGGATTTCGTTTAATGAAGAAGCCAGCATTCAAAATAGACAACCCTATTATAACTTATAACAAGTTTTTTAGAATTTTAAAAGGGTGAAACATTAAATTTGCAATAAAAAATTCCGATAAAAATAATTTATTATCATTTGTTTGACTGCACGAATATCTATGTGGTACTCTATCTGTGTAGTAATAAAAAATAATTACTGTAATAAATTATTTTAAGTTATTATTTGAGAAAGATCAGAAAATGATCGTTGTTTTGATGGCATTGATTGCAACGAGTATGATTACAACGATAATTTATCCAAGTATTCCATAAGTACTAAGAAAGGGTTTGAGGATTCTTAGTGTTACTTTTGAAAACCCTTACATGGTGGGCGGGTGACTGGTATGGCAACTATGGGGAGGAAACTTATATGAACATGAAATTAGTACCTGTTAAAGAAAAAAGGGTTGTTAATTACAAAAGTTGTTTTGATGTGATTGGACCGGTTATGATCGGCCCCTCCAGTTCACATACTGCAGGTGCCTTAGCTATTGGAACAGTTGCCAATAAATTATTTCAAGGTCTTCCCAAAAAAGTTGTGGTAAGGTATTATGAATCATTTGCTGAAACCCATAAAGGACACGGAACTGATTTTGCAATTATTGCCGGTATATTAGGATTTGCTGCCGACGATAGTAGGGTGCCTGGTGCTATTGAAATAGCAGAATCTAAAGGAATTGACATTACCTTTTTAGAAGAAGCAGGTGATAGTCCTGCCGGTCATCCGAATACTGCAGATATTTATCTGGAGGATGGAAATCGAAATATTAGAACAATGGGAACTTCAGTCGGTGGCGGATTAATTGAAATTAAACATATAGAAATTGACGGGTTTAGCTTACATCTTCAAGGGCCATTGCCGGTTATTATAGCAATTTCAGAGAGAGATGACCTTGAATTTATATTACGCAGGATCTTTAAACAATATAATGTGGAAATTAACAATTTTAATAGTTTGGAGAAGTCAGGAAAATACTTATATCAATTTGATGTGGATTCTCAATTATCTAGTGATGTTCAGAAGGAATTGAGAAATTCTAGCAGTGCAGCTAATATCATTATTCTTTAATTAGATTAGGGGTGAAAAGTTTATGTACATGACTATAAAGGAAATTATCGATGCAGCTAATCAAAGACAAAAGCCAATTTATGAATTAGCAATTGAGCAGGAAATCGAGCAAACTAAAACTTCTTATGAAGAAGCTTGGAGAAAAATGGAAAGAAATTTAGTGACTATGGAGAATGCTGTAAAGAAAAGCGCTGAGGGCAATGGAGTATTTTCTCCGACCGGTTTATCCGGAGGGGATGCTGTTAAAATAAAACAATATCGTGAAAGTGGAAAAACCCTTTCTGGAGATTTGATGATGCTCGGGGTCCAAAACGCTATCGGAGTTAATGAAGTAAATGCGTCGATGGGAGTTATTTGTGCAACTCCAACTGCAGGTGCAAGTGGGACAATCCCGGGAGTGCTGTTTAGTATCCAAGATAGTTTACAATTAAGTCATGAAGACAAGGTTCATTTTCTATTCACTTCAGCTTTATTAGGAATGGTAGTAGCAAATAACGCTTGTATTTCCGGAGCCTTCGGAGGATGTCAAGCTGAAGTAGGTAGTGCCTCAGCAATGGCTGCAGCAGCAGCAGTAGAAGCTGCCGGAGGAACACCTCAGCAATCATCTGATGCTTTCTCAACTGCACTGCAAAATTTACTCGGTCTAGTTTGTGATCCGGTTGCAGGCTTGGTAGAAGTTCCTTGTGTAAAGAGAAATGCTATTGGAACGGCTAATGCCTTAGTAGCAGCGGACATTGCATTAGCAGGCGTAACCAACATCATCAATGCTGATGAAGTAATTGAAGCGATGTTCGTAGTAGGAAGACAGATGCCTCGCGAATTAAGAGAGACAGGTTTAGGTGGAATTGCAGCCACTCCCACAGGAATTGCTATTAAAAACAAAATTTTCGAAGATAAGGTTACTAGAAAATAAGATAATAATAATATATAATTATAGTAATAAAAGATTACAATATCCACACTGAAATGTAAGCGTTATAGCAAAAAAATGGGGTTTCAACTCATGATTTGTGAAAAAAATCACAGTTATTAAGGTTCATTCTCCAATTCTCTATCAAGGATGAGAGGAGTGTGTGTCGATATCTATTAATGCCATATAATGTAATAGTATGCATTAAATAGTTTTGTAAACGTAAACAATTTTAACAGTTTTAAAAGAGAGGAAATGATAAAGTAGTTAACCAGTATACAAGGAGGAATTATAATATGAATGGGAATACAGCGAAAAAACTTGAATTTACTGCTGAAGATACTACAGGGAAAAACGAAAAATATCCAGATCCCAAAAAGTGGCACAAGCAAGATACCACCTGGGCATTGAGCCTTTTTGGAACAGCAATTGGAGCAGGCGTACTCTTTCTACCTATTAATGCGGGAGCAGGTGGTTTATTATCGTTACTGTTAATTACAATACTTGCATTTCCTGTTATGTACTTCTCGCATAGGGCGCTTGCTAAAATGATATATGCTTCCAAATCTGCTGATGAGGGGATTACAGGTACGATAAGAGAGTATTTCGGTAATAAGGCAAGTATAATTTTTAACATCGTATTTTTCTTCTCGATTTATATTATCGTGCTGATGTATTCGGTTGCACTAACAAATACTGCAAGTAGTTTTATCGTGAATCAATTGCACATGAATGAGCCGCCAAGAGCCATTTTATCGCTTGTATTAGTACTCGGTCTTATAGCTATACTGAACTTCGGTCAAGATATTACTGTAAAGGTAATGAGTATGCTAGTATATCCTTTTATAGCTTCGCTGCTTTTTATCTCAATATCTTTAATTCCACAGTGGAATACGTCGATGCTTAGTTTTTCAAGTGTTTCTACTGCTCCAACAGGAGTAGGAGGATACTTCAATATGATATGGATGATACTGCCAATTATTGTATTCTCGTTTAATCATTCTCCTATGATATCGTCATTTGTTATGAAACAGAGACAAACTTATGGAATACTAGCTACAGACGCCAAATGTTCTCAAATACAAAAAGTGTGTTATATCATGACTTTCATTGTCGTTATGTTCTTTGTTTGGAGTAGTGTCTTGAGTTTGACTCCAGATGATCTTGTAATAGCAAAAGAACAGAATTTATCAGTACTTTCATACCTTGCCAATCGGCTTAATTCGCCTCTAATCACTATTGCAGCTCCTATTATTGCGTTTGTGGCCGTAACAAAGTCCTTTCTTGGCCATTATGTAGGAGTATACGAGGTAATGCGTGACATGATTATCTCGGCCGGTAAAGCACGTGGAAAAAACCTAAAAGAAAAAACAGTTAAGAGAGCGATCCTTGTTTTTGTAGTATTAACATGCTGGTATGCCGCTTATGCAAATCCAAGCATTCTTGGAATTATAGATACTCTCAGCGGACCGCTAGTTGCTGCTATCTTATGTCTCTTACCAATGTATGCGATCAATAAAGTTCCTGCGCTAGCTAAATACAAAGGAAAACTTAGCAATATTTTTGTCACTGTTGTGGGCGTTCTCACTGTTCTTGCAAGTTTGAAAGCATTATTCTAATTAAATATCTTTTGAGCTTTCTCAGGTGGCTTGTCATTGACACCTAAGAAAGCTCTCTTTTTATTGATTAGTCGACTCATTCGTGATTTCAATCATGAGATGAATCGGGGCTATGATTTATAGAATAATACTATAAATTGGTTAATTAAATGAACAAATGTTGAGTCAATCAGTTCTATTGGCAACTATACACATAGAAAGGAGGATTACCAATTATGAAGAATAAGAATTTTACGGAATATGATCGGGCGATATTGCAATCCTATGACTCCATCGTGGAAGGCTTGGCCGATTATTTGGGAGATGCCAGCGAGATTGTGCTGCATAGCTTGGAAGACTATCAAAATACCGTTATCAAAATCGCGAACGGGCATCATACGGGCAGTGAATTAGGAGCCCCGATTACGAATATGGCTTTGCAGATGTTGAGTGAGGCTAAGTACTCTAACGCAAATCAAGCGATCAGTTATTTTACCAAAAGCAAGAACAACCACTCAATGAAATCAAGCATGATAGCCATTCGTGGTGAAGCTGGCAAAATTATTGGTTTTATGTGCATTAACATAAACTTGGATGAATCGTTTTCTGGATTTCTTCAGACTTTTTTACCGCAAGCGGGTTTTGAAACAAAAGCACAGGAGGGAAATTTTTCATTATCGATTGAGGATATGATTCTTAAAATGATAGAGCTGACGATTGAAGCGGTGGATGCTTCTCCTGACATATCGTATGCAAATCGAAATAAGCACATTATCGGTCTTTTGTATGATCGGGGAGTGTTTAATATGAGAAATGCGGCTACAATCGTGGCAAATATGTTGAAAATTACGAAACATACCGTTTATTTGCATTTGCGTAATCATACTCCCAGAAACGAGAAGGAAACCTGTACAACCAGTAAACAAGGCTCATTTAATTGACCAAACTTTTTATAAAAAGGAATGTTCATTCAAAAAGAAAAGAATCCATTTTGATTAATCTCTTGTCAAAATGGATTCTTTTTTATTTACTCTATAACCTAGATTTACATATTTTTTACCACACTTTTGAAAAAATGAGGTTCAACGGCTTGATAATTTATTTAAAATGATTTATATTCATATCAATTGATATGTTTATCTATCAAAAATGAATACAAGCTAACGGATGGTAAAAAACAATTGGACAGAAGCGAGGTAAATAATATGACTTTTGAAGAAAAATTACAAGCATATGCAGAACTTTTGGTAAAAGTCGGTGTCAATATTCAACCAGGGCAATACTTATTAGTCAATACATCTGTGGATGCATTGGATTTCGCCCGTTTAGTTGTGAAAGAGGCTTATAAGGCTGGTGCAGGACGTGTTCATGTTAACTTATCAGATGATGAAATGGATCGTGCTTACTTTGAGCATGCCTCAGATGAAGAATTTAATCGTTTCCCAGAATGGATAGTCAAAATGAATGATGAGCTGATCGAACGTAAAGGAGCACTATTAATGATAGATGCTGCAGACCCTGATAAATTTACAGGTATTTCAGCCGATCGTCTAGCTACCTATCAAAAGGTATCAGGAGCTGCTCTGAGAAACAATCGCAACGCCGTAATGAAGGATTTAATAGCTTGGTTACTGGTAGCAGTTCCTTCACCAATGTGGGCATCGAAGGTGTTCCCGAACTTAGCAGCTGAAGATCAAGTACCAGCATTATGGGAGGCTATTTTTAAAGCTGTTCGTATCGGTGAAGGCAATGCTGTTGAAAAATGGCGTGAACATGTAACAAATTTAGAATCTCGTGCGGTTCTACTGAACAATAAAAAATATGCGAAGCTTCACTATACAGCGCCAGGTACTGATTTAACAATTGCATTAGCACCACAGCATAAATGGATTACTGGAGGTGGTAAAACGCCAGATGATACTATCTTTATGGCTAATATGCCGACAGAAGAGGTTTATACGTTACCGATGAAACAAGGTGTAAATGGCTATGTAAGCAGTACAAAACCATTAGTTTACCAAGGGAATATTATCGACGGCTTTAAACTGACATTTGAAGAAGGAAAAATTGTTAAAGCTGAAGCACAGATAGGACATGATTTATTACAGGAGCTTATGAATGTGGATGAAGGCTCTTGCTATTTAGGTGAGGTAGCACTTGTACCACATGAATCGCCAATTTCAGCATCAGGGATTTTATATTTTAATACATTGTTTGATGAAAATGCATCGAACCATTTAGCGATTGGTAATGCTTATCCAACTTGCTTAGAGGGTGGAAGAGATTTAGAAAACGATCAGCTTGAAGCGTTAGGTGCAAATATTTCAGTAACACATGAGGACTTTATGATTGGCAGCAGTGAGATGGACATCGACGGTATTCTACCAGATGGAACTGTAGAGCCAATTTTCCGTAAAGGTAGCTGGGCATTTTAAGTTTTTGATTTGAAGTAAGGAGTAGAGTAGATGAAACGATTACTAAGCATAATTGGTGCAACTATATAGGTGTCAAAACACATTTGAAGTTGAGGAGTTGGCTAGTCAAGGATATATTGTTCTAGGTATCGATCATACATATGATGCTGCAGCTACCGTCTAAGGCTGATGACCAAATAACCGGAAGTGAATTTTAAAGTAAACCGATAACCTTATGCAGAAATCAACTTCATTAAAAAAATATTCTGCAAAATGAAGTACAATCGGAGTTCAATAATAGTAGAAAAATTACTGTTACTTCGTCATGAAAAGATACATTCAACAGTTGGACACTTTATTTTAAATGATTTATGCTAATATCAAATGATATATTTATCTATCAAAAAAATGACGACTTTATACAGAAAAAGGGAGAGATTGACGATGAAGAAAGGCTTGTCAGCGTTGAAGGAAGCGAGATTTAATGCAATTCTTGATTCGGCTACTATATTGCTTGTTGAAAATCCTACTGCTTCGATGAATGAAATTGCGGAATATGCGGGAATTGGCATTGCTACACTTCATCGCTACGTCGAAAGCAGAGAGAAATTGATGCTGCTCTTGGGCCATCGGGCTATACAACTGGTAAGTGATACCGTAAACCAGATTCCACTGGATGAGGAAAGAAGCGAAAACTATATCCCGGAACTCATTGAAGCGTTAATCCCCTTAGGTGACAAAATCTATTTTCTAGGTCATGATGCATCTGTATTTAACAACAAAGAATTAGGTGAAGCCGAGGAGAAGCTGAGGGAACCCTTACGACGCGTTATTGAGTTGTTACAACAAAGAGGTTACTTTCAGCAAACGGTTAGTAGCGAATGGATTTTGAATACGCTTTATGCCCTGCTTTTCCATACATGGGAGCAGGTACATGAAGGTAATGTGCCTAAAAAATCGGCTGCAGAGCTTTTTTTAAATACGTTTTATCATGGTTTCAAAGCGAAGGGTGATAATTAACATCAATAATTATAGAAAGAAAAAAGGAGTGCTAGGAAATGAATCAAATCTCTATTGTAAAGGCTGATCATCGATCCATGGTCAGCGCTAAGCTAAATGTAATGGCATTGGAATACATGGCGTTTTCACTTGCAGGATCTGAGGAGAAGAACACGGTCGAAGGGACATTTCGTACGCTATGGCAGCAGGAGAACAATCGTTTTAGTCATCAATACGCTTACGAAGCTCAAATGGACGGGAAAACTTTAGGGATGATTACTTGCTATCCCATACCTGTTTTAAATCGTCTTGCATGGCCCACATTTAAACAGCTGCTTTCATTCCGAAAGCTGGGTCTTGTTGTTTATAATATTCTGAATATCAAAATGTTTTATTCCATGATCACCATGAAGGAGGGAGAAGATGACGAGTTTCACATCGGAACAATCGCCTTATTGCCCGAAAGCCGGGGACTAGGGATGGGTACCAGGCTGCTTGAGTTTGCCGAGGAACTGGCTTGCCTGCAAGGCTTTGCCAAATGCTCTCTGACGGTAAAGAAAGAGAATCATCTTGCCCTTAAATTGTATCAGAGGATAGGCTACCAGATTACAGGTGAAATCAATAAACCAAAGTTATCGTTGTACAGAATGGTCAAAAATGTAGAACCTTCAACCATTTATAAAAAAGTGATACCGGATAACCCCTTTTGATTAAAGCATATGGCACAAGAAAGCTTAAAGCAAAACTTCACGAACGTGGACTTATCGTATCCAGGAGACGAATTGGCTGTATCATGAAGGCACAAGGCCTTGTATCTCCTACACAGTTCCCCATTATAAACCTCATAAGACTGTATGAAATCAGTCCCAGCAAACAATTGAACTGAATCGCCAATTTTAGCAAGATGAAGCTAAACGCGTTGTAGTCAGCGACCTGACTTATGTTAGAGTCAAAAACAGATGGCACTACATCTGTATGTTTGTCGATCTCTTTAATCAAGAAATTAATGGATTCAGTGCGGGGCCTAACAAAGATGCTGCACTCGAAATGCGGGCATTTGCTTAGCACAAAGTGTTCTACGTCAGATCCAATTATTCCATACCGATCGTGGTAGTGAATTTAAGAATCAGTTGATCGATGAAACGTTGACTGTATTCCAAATAGGTTTCCTTTTATGGTCATGTCCTCTACATATATCCATACTAAATCGATATATTTGAATAGACTGTAAAGAACTATGTGCTTTGCACTGATCGCTCAAGGAGGAATCGTATGGATGACTCATGTGTACTCGGCCCTTTAGATCCAAAGGAAAGACGACATAAAGCGTATCAAATTCGAAAACAAGCAGCTAAAGAAGAAAAGTCGCGCAAAATCCTACCTCAGCCTTGCAATCACGATGAAAGAAAGTATCCGAACAAAATCGGAAATTTCTCGAAGGGACTGCCGCATAACGGTCTTGGAGAAGTTGATCAGCATGCCTACGGGGCATATCTCAAAGCATTGAAGAGCGGCAAGCCAAGTAAATTCGAGGAAATTCCACTCGGTGGAACGCTCAAGTTCGTTAATCCGCAAGGCGCTTACGTGTATGATCTTGCTGGTCCCGACGGACATTCCTTAACGATTCCAGCCCCGCCTTCGATAAACAGTGCAGCCGCTGCCAGCGATATGGTAGAACTATACTGGCAATCGTTGTTGCGGGATGTTTCGTTCAATAGCTATGACAGGGATCCATTAGCGGCTGCAGCAGCGGGGAGCCTTTCGAATCTGAAGGATTTTTACGGGCCCAAAATAAATGGACAAGTAACACCGCAAACTTTATTTCGCGGCGTTACGCAAGGAGATCTGGTAGGGCCGTATATCTCACAATTTTTATACAAAGATATACCATTTGGCGCCACTGCTATTATTCAAAAATACAAAGTACCTTTGGCAGGTCAACATTTCTTAACAGATTATCAATCATGGCTGAACATTCAAAACGGCGCTGCCCCGTCTGCTTCCATCATATATGATCCTGAACCTCGTTTTTTAAGAAACGGAAGAGATCTAAGTGAATGGGTGCATAAAGATTTTTCTTATCAAGGTGTGTTAATGGCCTGTTTATATTTGTTGAGCTTGGGATCTTCTGCACTTGATCCGGCCAATCCGTATTTCCATTCGCGCACCCAAACTGGATTTGTTACCTTTGGTTCTCCGTATATTTTGGATTTGGTCGCACGGGCCGCGAATTTCTCGATGGAGTCTGCCTGGTATCAGAAATTTCTTGTGCATCGGAGACTGCGGCCGGAAGAGTTTGGCGGTCTCGTTCAACAGAAATTAACGAACAATGCAAATTATCCGATTAATGAGCAGCTCGTGAATTCTCCTGCAGTTGATCTAACCTTCAATAAATACGGAACCTACTTGCTGCCACAGGCTTATCCGGAAGGCTGCCCGGCACATCCGTCCTATCCGGCAGGTCATGCCGTAATTGCCGGCGCAGGCGTCACGATGTTAAAGGCGTTCTTCAACGAAGATTTTGTTCTCCCGAACCCAGTTACAGTGAGCAAAGACGGTCTGTCCCTTGAGCCCTTTAACGGAGCGCCGCTCACAATAGGCGGTGAATTGAATAAGCTTGCCAATAACTTGGCTATCGCTCGGGCATTTGCTGGCATTCATTATCGCTCTGACTGTTTCGATGGCATGAATTTGGGCGAGGCTGCCGCCATTGGTTTGCTTCGCAACTACAGGCATACGTTTAACGAGCCATTCTGCGGGTTTAAGCTTACGAAATTCGACGGCACAACTATAATTGTAAAATGATTGCCCGAGTATAAAGAGCCTCTAACTATCCTTTCCTCGAGAAGTAGTACAAGGTGTTTATGAAAATATAGGTTGTTATAAAACAGTGACAGTATGGACGCGAAAATTAAGTCCTAGACTGTCACTGTTTATATCACTATTAATCCCATTTAAAGAGGCGAAGAGACATACTCATACATATTACTGTAAGTACAATCATTAAGCCCAAGTTGAGTTAACAAGCTCGTGTAATCCACAGCGGTTTTGTAAAGAGATGCAGTGACCTCACAAAGTGGTGCTTTTGCCTGCACCGTTTGCGCCCAGTAAGCCAAAACCTTCACCACGACAAATCGATAGATTTAGATGATCAACTGCTTTGACATTGGCGTAAGACTTGCTCAAGTTTTCTACCTTGATTGTTGTTTCCACGTGATCAGCTCCCTCCTTAATGCTCTCTTTGCATAAATAAAATAACACCAGAGCAAAGTCTGGTGTTAAAGTGTAGGGTTTGTTGTAAATTTCGTTTTCATTTCTCCAAGGCGAGTGAGCATCATTCGAGCGTTGTTCTCGGCGTATTGCAGGGATGTAAGCCCAAATTGATCATGCTTCTTCTACATTCGTGTGTAACCGTTTCAAGCTGGTATCAAACTCTTTCTCGATAGCTTCGTCCCGTTGATAGGTAAACAGACTTATGGCAATAATGACGATAAGGTTGACGATAAATCCGGGAATGATTTCGTATACATCTCTAGTAATTTGCAAGTCAATATTTTTCCAAATAATCACTGTTGTTGCGCCTGCTAACATTCCGACAATGGCACCCCAATTGGTCATTTTTCTCCAGTATAGGCTTAACAGGATAACGGGGCCAAAGGAAGCGCCAAAACCGGCCCAGGCGTAAGCGACAAGACTTAAAATGGTTTTGTTTTCACCGCCCAGCGCAAGCAGGCAGGCAATGACTGAAATCGTTAGAACAGACATTCGTCCAAAGAACACAAGTTCTTTATCAGAGGCATTTTTACGCAGAATCAGCTTATATAAATCTTCTGTCAATGCACTTGAGGTTACAATGAGCTGAGAAGAAACCGTGCTCATTATTGCAGCCAATACGGCAGCAAGGACAAGTCCAGCAATAAACGGATGGAATAAAATTTGTCCAAGTTGAATGAAGACAGCTTCTGGATTAGACAATGTATAATTTGTTTGTGCAAAAAAAGCAAGACCTACTAATGCTGTTAATGAAGCGCCAAGTAATGCGGCAACCATCCAGCCCATACCAATACGTCGCGCTGTTTTGGTCTCTTGTGCAGAGCGGATGGCCATAAAGCGGACGATAATATGCGGTTGGCCAACATAGCCAAGTCCCCAGGCAGCTGCAGAGATGATGCCGAGCACAGTAGTTCCGTTAAATAAATCTAGGAGGGACGGATCTATGGCTCTGATTGTATCAACGGTGTTAGCAAACCCACCCGTCTCGCTCATAGCTAATACCGGTACAAGGATAAGAGCAAGCAGCATGATAAGTCCTTGGACAAAGTCCGTCCAACTGACAGCAAGAAAGCCCCCAAACAATGTATAGGCAACAACCACTCCGGATACGAGGAGCAGCCCCGCTATGTAAGGAAGAGAGAAGGAGTTTTCAAAAAAGACGGCTCCTGCCACCATACCTGAGGAAATATAGAACGTAAAGAAAATGAGGATAACAATGGAGGAAACAATCCGCAGAAGTTTGGTGCTATCCTTAAATCGATTTTCCAAAAATGACGGAATGGTAATGGAGTTCCCGGAAACTTCCGTGTATGTGCGCAAACGTGGAGCAATAAACAGCCAGTTCAGATAGGCGCCAACCGATAAGCCAATGGCAATCCAGATATTTGACAGTCCTGTCAGGTAAATTCCTCCCGGAAGCCCCATTAACAGCCATCCGCTCATATCGGCAGCGCCAGCACTTAAAGCGGTTACAGCAGGCCCTAAGGAACGTCCCCCTAACATATAGTCCGTCAAGTTTGTCGTTTTTCGGAAAGCATACCACCCTATACTCAGCATAGTTGCCATATATATCACGATGGCAATAATTCTTGAAATATCTTCTAACACTGTTCCACCTCGTTTAAAAGATGATATTATTCAATATATTACCATTATTACGACATATTGACTTGAATTTTAAAAGTGAGTTGAACGCTACTAAGTGGGATGTTCGTACATCGTTATCTGGGAGCATCAGAGAACTTCAACTTGCCAATAGACGGAGAGGGGTCAGCCTGAAGTGCCAAAAACCCGCATAAATTGCGGGTTTTTGAACCGTTATTGTTGGGAGATGAAAGGCGTTATCCAGTAAACTCCTGAACCCATGTGTTGTTATAAAAAGCAATACCGATATGGGTATAACTATTATTCAGTATATTTGCTCTGTGGCCTGGGCTATTCATCCAATCCTTCATAACCTGGGTAGGGGTGGTTTGCCCTTTTGCGATGTTCTCTCCAGCGGTGTTGAATGTAATCCCGAATTCCTTCAACATATCGAAGGGGGATCCATGTGTGGGAGAATTATGATCAAAGTAATTGTTGTTGTACATGTCCTGTGCCTTGACCATAGCCACATTTGACAATTCTCCACTCCTACTTAAGGAACCTAATCCTGTTTTGGATCTTTCTTGATTTACTAGATCCAGAACCTGCTGCTCGAATTCGGATAAATGATTATCCATAGTACCTTCCTGTACTGATCCTGTTGAACCTGTTGGCTCCTTATTTTCAGGATTCCCTGTAGGTACCTGGTTTGCTGGATTTCCATCCGGTGTTCGAATCAGATCCAACAAATCCAATGGAATTCCATTTTGTGCTTCTTTTGTTGTCATGGAAGATCGCTCTTTCCATGACGTAGCTGTTGATGATGCCTGTGTGAGGACAGAGTTTGGCGCAGTAGTATGATCATGAGTTGAAGTTCGTGTTTGCTTAGGAGTCACTTGCTTTTGCATCATATTGTTATGGGACGAACAACCTGTCACCAATAATAATACTGCTAATACAAAAAACTTTGCCATTAGCCAACCTCCTAGATCCGTTAATTAATGAAGTTACCGGATTTAGGTTTTCCTGCAAGCCTTTTACTTATTCCTCAGTACGGTTTTGGAATAAGACCAAGTTCCTCATAAAGGCGCACAGTATTAGGATGGATTCCAAAGCTACGCGCGATTTCTGCTGTTCTGTACGTATTCATGAATCCTATCACCTCATCTCTGCACGATAATATCATCACTTAAAAGTCTGGTGTGCAGAAAGAATGTAATCACGATCACGGCCAGCACTAAATAGGTGGGGGAAGCTTTTACCTGGAAGGTAGTTTAAAACCTTGATTTTCTTCTGACTGGTACGTGCCGTTATCGAATCTATTAATATAGCATATTATGTAAAGCAACGTGAAATCTACAAATGTTGCGAAAAGGGGATGGATATAAATGGCTTCATTTGAAATTGGGGCGAGATGTCTTTTCAATTTTCGAAACGAACGCTTTTTCCTATTAGTTGAAGATGAAATTAAAGTTCCAGATAAAGGTGTGGAGATTGATCCGGTTAATATCTATGAAATTGACCAGCAAACTTTCAATTTTATCGGTGCTGAAGGAGATACGAACGAGTGTGTACCAGTTGCGACACTCCCAATTGTACCACCTGGATTTAAATTAGAACGAAAATGTATTTTTACAGTAGATAACGCATACTGGGTAATCTATGATTTAGAAGATGGAACTGACAACAATGTTATATTAATCATCGATGCAGCTTTATTTAACTCATTGAAAAATGCTGGTGTTCGTGAATGTGTTCCTCAAAATTTCATTAGTTAAATGGATCAGACCTCAAGTAGAATACTTTTTGAAAAAAATTACCCCTCGTAGTTTTTTACGGGGGGAATTTTTTATGTATAAGCCTTGATGTTGTAACGTTGAATATGCATCAGGAATATTACTTTGGGCACAGATATCACTGCGGTTACAGCAAAAACGAAACAGCCTTAGCCCGATGGAAGCACGAGCTAAGACTGTTAAAGCATTTTATTTTACTGTCTATTTTACGGGGATCAGCTCAGTCATGGATAAAAACAGGACAGAAATGCCCTTCTTTGTTCCATAAGAAATGGAGCTCCTGAAATTAAGCGTATCGCTCGATCAGCGCTTCATACACACTTTTTGGACGGAGTCCGACTAATTTCTCTACCGGCTCGCCGTTATGAAACATAATGACGGTCGGCATGGACATAACGCGGTATTCAGACGCGATGGCAGGGGAGTCGTCACAGTCTATCTTGACTACGTTTACCCGTTCCCCGTATTGATGATCCAACTCGTCAAGAATTGGAAGAAGCGCTTTACATGGCGGGCACCACGTTGCTCCGAATTCAACAAGTGTAACCCCTTGCTCGCGAATAAATTCGCGAAATGATTGTTCATTAACTTCGTATATACTCATCGTTATTCCTCCCGGTTCGTTGTTTGTCTTTCCTTCATAATGAAGCGGATGCGCTCTTGCAGATTGGACTTTATAGATTGAAGAAGATGAATTTGCTCGTCGATTTCCGCAAGCTTTTGCTCATATATCGGGAGCACTTCTTGGCAGAAGGCTTCTTCATTCTTGAGGACGCATTGCAGAAATCCAGCGATTTGCTCCGTTGTAAGTCCAAGGCTTAAATAAAACTGAATGGTGCGAACTTGTTCTTCCGCAAACGTTGAATATTCGCGGTAGCCATTCGTATGCCTAGCGGGAGTAAGCAATCCCTGCTGCTCATAATAACGCAGTGAGCGAAGGCTAACCCCAGTTCGGGCGGAAAGTTCACCGATTCTCATATTCAAATCCCCTTCACGAATGATTCTTCTTCATTATAAACCCTGACATTAGTGTTAAGGTCAACCACTACTTGATGTAATGTATCCAAAATAGTTGTTTTACCAAGCTAATGGCCATCGTAAATGCTAAGCCACGTATGATTAATAATGTTATTTCCAATAAAATGATCAAAAGTTATACTTAGTGTCTGTGTCTAATGAATAAGGAGATGAATGATAAAATGGAACAATCCGAACTAGTAGAGAAGCTCATAAAAGAAGGTGACGTAGAACGTATTCGATTGCTTTTACAAGATGGATTAAACCCAAATCAGTCCGTGAGCTGTTATGATTCTTACTTGGAATGTGCTTTTGATTATGAACAAATTGAAATTGCAAGATTATTCATTGATTTCGGCACGATACTCTCGAGTGATGTAATGGTCAATGCTGCTAGATGTGCAGATCGGAGTCTATTTGAATATTTACTTTCTAAGGGTGCGGATATAAATGCAATTAATCATGTTGGACACTCTGCACTTAGCAGAGCTCTTGCATTCAACAATGAAACAGGTGCTTACGCTTTAATTGACTTAGGAATCGATTTAAGAATTACAGGAGAGAGAACGCTCATCGATTGTGCTTATGACGGCAGAAATCATTTTATAGAACTTCTTGCAAGTAAAGGAGTGAATATTAACTGTTACGTAACGAATAGCAATCAATATTGGCTTGGCATTACGCCCTTAATTTCTGCTGTGCAAGGTGGTCATTTAGAGACTGTTACATATTTCATTCAAAACGGTGCTGACACAACAATGACTGATCAATTAGGGTGCCGTGCATACAACTATTCAAGAATTTACAAATACGCTGAGTTAGAACAATACCTCAAGTCACATGAGCCTTCCGAATATCATGACTATCAAAAACGAACGGAACAACTATTGAATAGTGGCTTGCCTAAAGAAGTTATTAAGGAATTAGGAACCGTAGAGAAGCGAATTGATTTTGAATCAGATAATTACAGCGAGTATCTTATTTTAGGTACCATTTTTGATGTTGTGCGTTTCGTGTATTATGACTATGAATTGTATAATCTCGTGTTAGAGGTAGATAATTATGACGCATTTGGCTTTTTCACATGGTGCCCAAGTTTGAACAAGTTTGTCAGTGTGGACATTGAACATGAGTGGGTATATATTTTGCATGATATGACTTGGGAAAGCTTCTTACGAAATCCGGGAATTT
Organism: Paenibacillus sp. NAIST15-1; assembly: GCF_001894745.1. Classification (GTDB taxonomy): domain Bacteria; phylum Bacillota; class Bacilli; order Paenibacillales; family Paenibacillaceae; genus Paenibacillus_B; species Paenibacillus_B suaedae. The sequence continues at coordinate 23,569 of NZ_BBYF01000003.1, read as the reverse complement.
ATATCGACCGTATTATTAATTTCGAGTATGATTCTGAAATCGAGACATAGGGAAGCGAGGAAGTCTACTTTTTAATTAGCGCTAATCCCAAGTTTTGGGGATATTTTAGGCCATGAGTGAAAGTGGCTTGTCTTAGGAGAGGAGATAAAAAAATGATTGAATTACGAAAAATAACCGGGGATAATATCGATGAAGTAATAGCACTTGAAGTTGGAGGAAACCAGAAAGACTTTATAGAAACGACTAACCTCAGAAGCTTTGCAGACGCGCATATGTTGATGAGAAAATAACAGAATCCATAGTAGAATAGGATCTCTCGGAAAGAAATGCAAGCTTTCAAGGTCTCGACCCATAATAAACTCAAATATTCAGAAGGAAAAATTTATTCCAAACCAACAGTAATGGCATTTGCGCAAATACAATAAAACCTCCAGTTCCACATCGTGGGCTGGAGGTCTTTTTGTTTTGAATGGTGATCCCTAAAAGGGCACCAAGTATCCTATTTAAATAAATTCAACGTCGTAATGATGATCGGCATGGCAAACACGTCGATAAGAAAGGCGCCTACAATGGGAACGATCAGGTACGCTTTGCGGGAAGGCCCGAAGCGTTCCGTTACCGCAGCCATATTGGCCATTGCATTGGGTGTGGCGCCGAGGCCATGTCCGGTGAACCCGGCGACCATCACGGCGGCATCATAGTCTTTGCCCAGCAACCTGAACAAAACAAATATCCCGAACAGAACGATAAAGAGGACTTGGATCAGCACGATGGCGAGAATCGGAAGGGCAAGATCCGCCACTTCCCATAACTTGATGCTCATAAGCGCCATGGACAGGAAGATACCAAGTGTAACATCGCTAACCAGATTGATGCTCTTCATGTCGATGGCATTCGGATTAAATCTGTCCACAATGTTGCGGACGATAACGGCCACGAACATGGCTCCGACATATCCAGGAAGGACAAAGCCTGTCGCTGACGTGAACAGTTCTCCCAAATACGTGCCAAGCGCCATACAGAATGTAATGAGCAGCACTTGGATGAAGAAGGAATTTGTCGTTATCGGTTGAACGTATGCTTCTACGCTCGCTGCTGCTTCTTCATTTGTTTCCGTCGGCTTCAGGTTGTATTTCGCTATCAAATATTTTACCGTAGGGCCTCCAACCAGACCGCCTGCGATTAGACCGAAGGTAGCTGACGCGATCCCAATTGACAATGCCGAATGGATTCCCAGATCTTCAATGGTTTGTCCAAATGCGCTTGCCGCTCCATGTCCGCCTTCCATAGACACGGCTCCTGCCATCATCCCAATAAGCGGATGAATGTCGAATAAGGAGGCGAGGGAAACCCCGATTACATTTTGCGCCAAAGCGAGGAATCCGCAGGCAAGCCAGTAAATGACGAGCAATTTGCCACCTAATTTGATGAGTTGAAAGCTTGCTCCCAATCCTACCGTGGTGAAGAACGTGAGCATGAATAGACTTTGGAGCGAAGTATCCAAGGTAATTTCCAATAGACCTGTCGCTTTCAGGATCGTTGCTAGGATAGCAAACAGCAGTCCACCAACAACGGGCGCTGGAATACAAAACTTTTGCAGTACTCCCGATTTTCTGACAAAAAAGGTTCCTAGTACAAGCAGGGCTACAGCCAAAAATATCGTACTCACTTGATTAAGCGCCAGCGTCATCAGTATTCCTCCCCATAAATGTCATGATAGCTTCATTCGTCAAGTATGCTCCCAATTTTATGGTTCTTCCGTTCTCGTCAACAGCCGGGTTCACCTCGCAAATATCAAACGAAAGCGTTTTCTTATGAGCGGCGACTGTGCGAATAAGGGTACGTACGACCATCGGTGTTAATCCGAAAGGAGAGGGAGCGCTGACTCCCGGCGCAAATGCCGCATTGAGAACGTCGGTACATAGGGTGAGCATGACATATTCTTGTTGTTCCATGAACGTGTGTAAGGATGAAATGATGGTATCGATCTGTTCTTCATGCATATCTTCTTCAAGAATGTAGCGGGCACCGAGTTCGTCCGCTTTGTCGAACAGTTCTTGTGTATTCCCGAAACGCTGGATGCCAAGCACCAAGTAGCTGCTGCTCTGATCCTGCTCTAGTATTTGGCGGAACATCGTTCCTGATGATGGCTGAGTGTCGTAGGGGCGTAGGTCGAAATGGGCGTCAATGTTGATAATTCCTAGCGGAGCATCTGGTCCGATATGCTGGCGAACACCTAAATAATGTCCATATAGCGTCTCATGTCCTCCGCCTAAAATAATGGGAGTAGCAGATTTGGCAAAGAGATCAGAGACGGCACAGCCCAATGCTGCCTGGGCATCTTCAAGCTTGTCATTGGAACAAGTCACATTTCCCGCATCGACAAGGCGATGATCTTCCGCTGTTCTCCAGGGGAGGCTTGCGAGAGCTTGCCTGATCGCATTCGGAGCCTTTGCCGCTCCTAATCTCCCTTGATTGCGCCGCACGCCTTCTTCGCATTCAAAGCCGATGATGGCGCAAGTGTTTGGAGAAAAGGTTTCCCATGGTGCATCCAGCTCCATCCGCTCCACAATTTGATGGTAGCGGAAGCTGCTTCTTCTCTCTGCATGATCCGTTCGGCCGACCCATACATCGGCTCCAATCGATTTTCGCAATGACCCCACCCTTTCTCGTATGCTGTTGTTTCATTATATGATGACATTCTTATAATTTTAAATATATAATATAAATATATTAATAGCTTTAAGCTATAAATAGGGAAAGGAAGATCGTTCTGGATATCAAACAACTCCATTATTTTGTGACGGTTGCCGATCAGTTAAGCTATTCCAGAGCCGCGCAAAAACTGCATATATCACAGCCCTCTTTAAGCAATGCTATTAAAAACTTGGAGCATGAGGTCGGATCGCCGTTGTTCGAACGAAGCACGAGAAAAATCGAACTGACGGACGCGGGCAGCGTGTTGTATGAGAAGTCGATTCGGCTGCTCTCCCAAATGAACATTTTGAAAAAAGAGATGGAGGAAGTAAAGCTGACCGGAAGAGGGGAGCTCGTGATTGGCATGATCGAGTCCGTAAGGCAATGGGTGCCCCAAGTGATCCGTGAATATCACAGTCGCTTTCCTTCGATGCATATTAAGCTGTTCGAGGTGCTGAGCAGAAAGGCGGTCGTCGATTCCTTGCGGAAATACCATACCCACCTCGTCATTACGAACCAGTGCATCCATGAAGGCGATATTGAATCGCTCCCTTTGTATAAGGAAAGGTTAGTCCTAGTGCTGCATCGGGAACACGCTTTAGCCCAGAAGGATTCCATTACATTCAAAGAGTTGGAGAAAGAACCCTTCATTATTAGCATGGAAGGTTTCCAGACGAGAGAAGATATTTTGAGAGCCTTTGCGTTCGAGCAATCATCTCCGAACATCAAATTCGAAATCGAACGGTTTGAGACTGCACTGACATTAGTAAGAGAAAACCTTGGGGTTGCTATTATTCCAGAAAATTATTTGGTTGAACCGAAGGATGAATCGATTGTCCGCAAAACGTTGGATTCACCTGCGTTGGAACGTACAGTCTATTTGATGGTTATGAAAAATCGGTATTTGGCCCCTGCAGTTCAGTGCTTCTTGGAAGAGATACAACGCAACTTTGCGCCGAGGCACAAAGCAACGGATGTGATATATCGTATGGGTAAGGGTGAAAAAGAGAAGTTAGAGAGTAGTAATCTTTAAGGTAAGGAGGTTCGTGCCATTTCTTTACTTTGTATCTGTTCGTGAAGTTCATAGATATCATCGTGGTATTTGCAAGCTTCGCAAAAATCATGAGAAAGCTCAATAATAAGATGAAAGAGGTATCAATGAGATGGAACAAATCAAAGCTATAAAAACCGAAATAGGTGAAATTCATGGAAGAGACGCGATCTTTCTGGATGATATTCAATTCAATTATCAAAAGAATGAAGTTAAAGATAAGTGGTTCATTATGTACAGAATCGGATTATGATGAGTTTATTGGATACGAGTTGCTATTCAAGAAAGTTTATTACTTTAATATGGTTGAGTTAGATGTGAGTTTTCAGATGTTTGATGATTCATACAATGAATGTTGTAGTTTTGCGGAAATATATAATACAAAAATACTTAGAGATATAAAAAATGCAAGAAATATGGAGTTAAAGCAATATGTAATATATACATATGACGACGATCGCATGTGAAGAATTCGAATTAAGATTAAAAAATTAAGAGCAGTAGGCGACGTTACACGAAAGGCTAAGAGAACAAATCGAAGCAATCAACTTAAATGGATAAGATCTAGGGTTGAATATTTATGTTCCAAAGCTCGAACCATCGTAACTAGGAGGTAGGCTCTCGGAGCGTAGATAAGATCGTTATATGAAATTTCAATAGTCAATCTTGTCGGTGTGACGCATCCTCCACTCCACGAGACGCTTGATTCTTCTTGGAGTCGTGGTAGAGCTTTTTCTCCCTTCTTGCCTTTCTTTGTTTTATTTTTACGCTTGCGTTGTTTCTTGGGTTTGAGATTTTTGTCCACAGTAGGCCCGAGTCGGTTGAAAAAAGAGTTTAGCAACGTTTCACACATATTTTTACCAATTGAAGATGTAGTAGAAATAAAGAATCCCCCTACAGAAGTAGGAGGATGACAAGCCCTCGCTATTCGACAGCTTCGACCGTGACGATCGGATTGGCCAGCAGATTCGTCTTGATCGATGCATCACCGCTGTCCTCCAGTTGCGCCTCGAAATAATCCTTGAACCGGCTGAAATGCTTCTGCATCCGGTCTGCGGCCCGCACGGAGGCCAGCATTTGAATCCCCTTGAATCCAATCATTACCACCGCGGCAGTGCATAACAATTCAGCGGGTTCAGGACGTCTCGGATCGTCATATACATTAGCCTCTCCCGGCCGAGTCCTGAAAGTCAGGATCCCATTCGTATTTCTCGCGCACAATCCGGTTCACCTCGTCGGCGATGCGATCCCATTTTTCATGCGGGTGCTGTCGAATCATCCGGTGCAGCCGGAGCAAGCGCACCTTCGGCAGTCGATGGGCGTAGCGTCGTACCAATCCGGGATAGGCGAGCACGTAACGCTTCATGCGTACGGCCGCGCCGGCCACGCCCGCCAGGATGTCCTGGCCGTTGTCCAGCCCGAGAATTTCCGGCTCATAATGGATGACAAACTGGAACGTCCGATCCTTGATCAGATCCCGCTTGATTTTGGCGATCTCGCCGATGTAATCGGCCAATAGCGGATCATATTGCTGTAGCAAGAGCGGTTCCAGTTCCAGCTCCATATCTTTGCGCAGTGCGAAGTAATGAAGCAGTGCCAACTGCTGCAGCCGAATCGTATCGTTGCGGATTAACGGCAGCAGCTGGCGCAGCAGTTCGTAGGTGAGCTGCTTGTCGTCATCCCAATGCGAGAAGGCGTGCTCCCAGTCGCGGTATAGATCCTGAGCCAGCTTCTCCTGCTCGCGCTGCAGCAGCTGGTCCAGCTCGCGGCTGGCTTCGGCGGACCTCGCCTTGCGCTGGACGAACCAGAGCAGGCCGATAAGCAGAATGGACGCTGCGGCGCAGAGCGCCATCTGACCGAATGTGTCGCTAAGCAGGATGCCGATGAGCCCAAGCAGCAGGGCGAAGAGCTGCTTCGTCTGCATTGATCGCCTCACCCGGGCGGCCGCGTACCGTTCGATCGGGCGCAGCGAGGTTTTGCCGCAGACAGGACAGACATCTTCCTCCAGCGCGGTGAAGGCCTGACACGAGCCGCATCGATGCACGAGATGATAGAGCTGCTTCGGCTTGCGGTACGGTCTGAAATAGACAGGTATTTTTTTCATGTCGGTCTCCCGCTCTCTCCGTTCACAATAGAGACAAGCCGGGCGTCAATATCCGCCGGCGAAGGCGTCGTCTTCCGCCGAACCCAATAGAGGACGGTCTGGCTGGCGACAAATAGAAACAAAATTGCGATACAACAGTATGCTAACATAGTGAGTTCCTTCCTTTTAACAGCAAACTAGAGTAATAGGATATGCTCCGCAAGCCCATAGTAAACCTATCAAGGCTGCGTGTCCTTGTATTCGTATACTGATTAGACAAATTTCGACAATTGTATCCTTCATTCGGATGACTTTGTCCCTATTGCATAGTGTCGAATAAGGTTGAACTTTATAGTTACTGATTATATCATAATGACAGATTGGTGATAGAATCGACAAATATATTGTCATTTCAGACGATATGGTGGCGGGGAAGTCGAGAAAATTCAGAAAATGTTCATCTAATCTTAATAACTATAAGGTATAACAAAATAGTGCCTTCTTCAGTGGCGCATGTGTGCCTGCCATTAACCTATCACTTTATGATAAAGGAGTACAATTATGCTTCGGAGAAAATTAGCTGCTTACATGATGTTATTCACTCTGGCATTCGGCTTGCTGCCCATGCTCGGGAAGGTGCCTGCAGCGCAGGCGGCCGAGGCGGCCTCGAAGATCGATGCCATGCTTGTTATCGATGTGAGTAATTCGATGGATACGAGCGATACAGACAAGATCGGCAACGAAGCGATGAAGATGTTCATCGATATGCTGTCTTCCGCAGGCGACAAAGTCGGCATCGTCGCTTATACCGATAAAATCGAACGCGAGAAAGCGCTGCTGGAAATTCAGTCCCAGGAGGACAAGGAGGATCTGAAGCAGTTCATCGATCAATTGAACCGCGGGGCCTATACCGATATCGCGGTTGGGGTGAAGGAAGGCGTCAAGGTGCTCGAGCAGGGAGCCGACCCGGCCCATGAGCCGATGATCGTGCTGCTGGCTGACGGCAACAACTATTTGAACAAGAACAGCGGCCGCACGCAGGCGAAGTCGGATCTGGAGCTGAGCGCGGCGGTAAAAGAAGCGAAGCAAAAGGGCATCCCGATCTATACGATCGGACTGAACGCCGACGGGCAGTTGAACAAGGAAGCGCTGGCCGAATTGTCGAAGCAGACGAACGGCAAATCGTTCGTCACATCGTCGGCGGACGACCTTCCGCAAATATTGAGCGAAATTTTTGCCAGCCATCAGAAGCTGAAAATCGTTCCGGTCCAGCCGATCACCGGGAACGGGAGCTATCAGGACGTGACGGTGAACGTGCCGAATGCGAACGTCATGGAGGCCAATATTTCGATCCTGTCCTCGAAGCCGGTTGAATTGAAGCTGTACGACCCGTCCGGCAAGGAGGTCGCGATTCCTTCCGATGACGTCCAGCTATCCCGTTCGAATAGCTATTCGCTCCTGAAGCTGATCCAACCGGTCCAGGGCGACTGGAAGCTGAAGGTCAAGGGGGCGGATAAGGACAAGATCGATATTAATCTCGTCTTCAACTATGATCTGGATCTGACGATGGACCCGATTTCGGCCAAAACGTATAAAAAAGGCGATAAAATCAAAATCGGCGCCTACTTGACCAGCAATGGCCGGAAGCTGCAAAATGATGCGCTGTACCAGAACATGAGCGCCGTGCTGAATGTCAAGGATCTCGATACCGGCGATACGGTCGATCTTCCCCTCGCTCAGGCGGGCAACCGCTTCGAAGGGGAATTCGAGGTGAAGGACAAGCATGATTACGAGATCATAGTAAGGGCGGAGGAGAAAAGCTTCTACCGGGAGACGGAGCCGGTCAAGGTGAGCGCCAAGCCCGCGGGCGCCGGATCGTCTGCTCAAGCAGGGGCAGGCGAAGGAGATGCGGCTAAGCCGTTCCCGACGTGGATCGTCTATGCGGCTATCGTCCTCATCGTCCTCGCTCTGACCGCCGGGTTCCTCCTCGCGGCATGGAAGAAGGCGAACCGCGGCTTCGTCGGCCAGATGGTCATCGAGATCCGCGATGAGAATACGGGAGAGAAGACCTATCCGCAATATAAGAAGTTGACCGCCTTCAAAGGCAAATTCACGATTCACCAGCTGCTGCAGTTGGCGCCTGAGTTCAAGGAGACCGAGAAGATGGTGTTTATGCCGGGCAAGAGCGACCGCATCCTGCTCAAGAACGGATCGGCCGGGACAGTTGAGAAATCGGGCCGCGCCGTCGATGCGAGCAGAGGGCTGGAGATGAAGAGCGGCGACCGGATTACAGTGCCGCTGCAACAGGTTGATAAAACGGTCTGGATTGAATATATCGTGTAGAACCGTTCCGCAAGCCCGTTTTTGAACTTGAAATGATAGGGAGGAACATCCATTTATGAAACCAATCGTCAGAGAACATATTCAGCAATTGGACGTATCGCTAGGCGGAGGCATCGTCAGCGACAAGATCCGCGTCGACACGATCGACAATCCGATCCTGATTATCGGCTTGGGAGGGACCGGCATCGACGCCCTGCTGCGCTTGAAGTATCAGATCAATCGCAGATTCAAGCTGCCAGAGGATCCGATCTCGAAGAAGAAGCGCGGGAAGCCGGACAATGTGGAGTTCCTGGCATTCGAGACGAATGAACAGGATCGCAACAAAACATACCGCGGCATCGGACTCGATCCGCTCAATGAATTCGTGCTGCTGTCGAACGCCGAGATAGGCGGGCTGCTGCAGAACCGCAGCATTCTGGAGCCATATATTACCGAGTGGCTCTCCCCTGAGCTGAGCATCACCGACGGAATGAACGGCGCCGCCGGCGTGCGCCAGGCGGGCCGCCTGCTTCTGTTCACCAAGATCAATCAGGTCGTGCAGGCGATTGACAAGAAGATTAAGACGCTGTCCGTCGGCACGAACAAGAAGCTGATGGTGTTTCTGCTGTCCGGCTTGTCCGGCGGGACCGGCAGCGGCTGCTTCTTGGACATCGCCTATATCGTGCGCGGCATTATCGAGCGGGATTATGGCTCGGCGGGCATCGATCGCGTCAATACGCTCGGCTATCTGTTCACTCCGGACGTGAACCTGTCGAACAAGAGCCTAAGCGAGCATACGCGCGAATATATCAAGAAGAACGGCTACGCTGCGCTCAAGGAGCTTGATTACTGGATGAACGTCGATAGCCGCGGCGAGCGCTTCCGGCAGAAGTACGGCAACATTTTGACGGTCAATTCTCCGCTGTCACCGTTCAACCTGTGCCATCTGATCTCGGCGACGAACACGGAAGGGAAGCTGCTGGAGAACGCGTATGACTACTGTATGAACGTGACGGCGGAGAACATCACGAACTTCATGGCGAGCGAGGAGAAGCAGTCCGGCGAGGAATTCGCGATTCACGATTACATCAGCAACATCCGCACGAATATCGCCCAGATGAACCGGGCGTATCCGGCGAATTACGAATACAACATCATCGGGGCTTCGTCGGCCGTCTTGCCGATTGAAGAGATGACGACCTATCTCGGGTACCGCCTGTTCCAGAAGATGGAGAAGATGTTCCAGAAGGCGCCGAGCCAGGAGGAGGTCGAGAAGTTCGCCCGCAAGCTAGGCGTCGATCTCGACACGATGGTGCAGACGTTCGAATCGCGCGTGCCGGAGCCGCTGCCAGGCTTCGAGAACAGCGAGCGCCTGAGCTATAACAATGTCATCAAAATGCAAGTCGTCAATATGGATACGGAGCTGGAGCAGACATTCCTAGCACGGGCGCGCGAGGAATACATCAAGGCGAAGAAGCAGCTTCCCGGCGAGATCGTCGGCAGCTTCACCGATCAGATCCGGCGGATGTTCCTCCATCCGGAGCAGGGGCCGTTCTATGTGTCTCGTCTTATCTACACGGAGAAGGGCTTCTGCTTGTTGAAAATGCTGCTCTCCTACATCGAGACGCTGCGCGAAAATCTGCATCATATTCCGCGCGACATCGAGGCGGCACAAGAGCAGGCGAGCGAGCGTCTCGGCGATGCGAAGAGCGCCTTTATTTCCAAGGACAAGAAGAAAAATATGTACATCGAAGCCAAAATTCAGGAATATTGGCTGCATGCCGATGTGGAGCGCACGGAGCAGATGATCGAATTCTACGAAGATCTGTATCAGTTGTTGAACCATGAGAACAACCGCATTTATAGCGTATTTACTGAAATATTGAACGCGCTCAACTCGATCTTCGAGAAGAACGGCGACATTCTGATCAACGGCGAGGAGCAAGCCGACCATAAGGGGAACCGGACCTATTACTGGAACATCGTCAGCGTACCGGACATCTCGAAAGTGATCAGCAACATTATGGATCAGAAGGAAGTCGACGACCTGATCCGCGACTTCTCGCTGGAACTGCTGAATCACTCGAACCAATGGGTCAAGGAGCAGGAGCTTGATATCGTCAGATCGATTTCGGATTTCCTTTCGGACAAGTTCGGCGATCTGATTACGCAATCCATGGAAGAGTTCCTTGTCATGAAGTTCGGCAACGACGAGTCGATCGATAAGTTCGTCGAGCGCCAGATCGCGAGCAAGCTGGATGACGAGGCGGTTCCGGTGTTCCATTTGAGCAACAGCTCGGGCAATCTGCATTTTCCGCGCTGGGGCTTCGTATCAGTGCCCGTCAAGGCGCCGAGCATTCTCAAAGGGATCCGCAACTACCAGAACAATGCGGTCGGCAAGTCGAACTTCACCGTCAAGGAGAGTGAGGTGAAGAACCGCATATTCTGGCTGAATACGCATAACGGGGTGCCGCTCTTCGTCTATACGCCGCTCAAAGTATACGAGGAGAGTTATGAGCGCACGATTCTCGACAAAGAAGGGATCGGCCGCCATCTCGTGCAGACAGACAAGGCGAACTGGACGTATCTTCCTTCCCCAATCCCGGAGCAATCATGGGGAGATACGTACCGGAACGAACGGGTGCAGAAATACAACGCCCGCGTCCGCACCGAGTTCGAGCGGGGCGCGCGGTTCAAGACCGTCATCGAGAAGGGGATGGACGACAATACGAGCAACCGCTATGCCGTCGTCTTCACGAAGCCGTTCAACCTCACGGACATGCTCACAAGCTACGATCTGCAGCTGCAGGCCGCGAAGCCGAATCTCGGGGAAGTGAAGCGCGCATACCTGGATCTGAAGCGGCTGCTCGAAGAGGGCTTGGAGCCGGTTGAGACCAAAGATATTTTCGGCAGCATCAGCGAGGAGCTGGCGAAGGAGAATCTGATCCGTTCGCCGGAGCTGATCGCGCGTCTGCGTGAGGAGCTGGCCAAGTACGAAGCGATCAAGGCGAAGGTGGTGGAGTTCGAGCAATTGCTCGGACAGCATCAGGACGAGGAGAAGCAGCAGGATCAATTCATCGAAGCGATGTACACCGGAACGATCTGCAAAAAAGGCGCGCTCTATGTATATGACCGCGACGAGGAAGAGGAAGCGTGGGAGCCGTTCGTCAATCTAATGAAGAGCCGGGATTATGTCGAGTACGAGGTATACGAGCACTTCCGCGGCCTGGATGAGAAGCATCGCGGCACGCTGCTGCGCAAATCGGCCCGCCGCGCCGCCGAGATGACGGCAACGGAGGATGTCGATCCGCTGCTGGCGAAGCTGGATGAGCTGTACACGGCGTTCCTAGAGGCGCGCGAGCGGCTGGAATACGAGAAAATCGAACTGGCGAACGGCGAGGATACGTACCAGTTCTACAAGCAGTTGACGACCAAGCTGAACGCCATTCGGAGAAAGTTGAAATAAGATGATGACGCAGACCAAAGTGGAAAGGTTCGCAACCGAATATGCGCGCGACGAGGATCGACTCACCGGCCGGGACGATAACCAGAGCAGCATTCATTATCCGACGGTGTTCCTCTTCATCGGGAACAAGGCGGGGGACGCGATTGAGCCGATGATCCAGATTAGCGAGCGGAAATGGGATAACAGTGCCGGCGTCATGTACGTGCACATTGCGTCCCGTGGTCTAGGGGTAGAAGTCTCCGGCGGGGAAGATTCCGCCGCCCGCAGCGCCGCTTCCGCACGGCATGGCGCAGAACCCGGCGGCAGAGTTGCCCGGCTCGTGCTTCCGCTCGGCGGAAGCGGGGATAGCGACAGCCGCAGGACGATACGCCGCGATGTGCACCGTATGTTCTACGCGGAGGAGGGCGGCCTGCTTGAGCTCAACCGCATCTTGCGGAAGGTGAGCAGCGATATCGCGGAGTACGGCCGCCTCTATGCTTCGTTCGATCGGATTCATCTGGCGGTCATTACGCGGGCCGATGATCCGCTCACTGTGCTGGTGCCGGAAATTACGCTGCTGGCGGAAGCTATTTTTCAGCAATCGTTCAAGTCGGTGCAGACGGATCTGTACGCGCTCATCAGCGAGCGGGAACAAGCCGAATCCTTCGGCTATGCCAGCTCGGCGGGAGTCGCGTTCCTGCGTGAGCTCGATTATATGCAGAGTCCGGACTACTCGTTCTCGGCCCCGCTGCATGTGACGGAAGACAGGATTGCGATCGAGGTGACGCATCCCGCTTCGCCGTTATTCGATCTCGTCTATGTGCTGACGGACAAAAATGAACGCGGCATGTCATCCTTCGACGAAGAAGACAATTACGAGATCATTTGCCATATGAACCTGTTGAAAAACCGGAAGCGGATCGACTCGGCTGGGGCGCATGGAATGGATAGCTACAACAACACCTCCCTGCGCAACAATCTGATGACCGAATCCGGCCGGATCGGGTTCGTCTCGGCGGGCTTCTCGAAGGTGAAGCGCCCGAATCATTCGATAGCGCTCGCTGTGCTGTACCATTTCTTCCGGGAGCTGACCGAGCGGATGAAGGGCGGGCCCGAGCGAACGGCCGCGGAGAAGCTTGCCTGGTTCGGACTGAACACGGAAGCGATAGAAGCCCAGGTCGATCAGACGGTCCCGGCCGCGGAGCGGCTCGGCGACATGAACGGCTTGATGACGCATGGCATCAGCTTCAGCCAGCTGAAGCGCATGACGCTGCGCGAAGCAGAGGAAGCGCTGTTCGGCAGCGGCTGCACCGCTTTTTTCCGGGAGAACTATGAACGGGCCGCCGAGAGCGCGATCCGGCAGCTTCCGGACGACGAGTTGCATGATGCGATCCGGCAGCGGTTGGCCGCCCAGACGGATACCTGCTTCTATCATGTGTACGCCTGGACGAACGAGGCCGAGGAAGCGGGCAGCGTCTGGCCGCTTCTGCACGGCCGCATCCGCGAGGCGGCAAGAGCGCTGGAAGCGGCGCGGGCGGAGCTGGAGCAGAAGTATAGCGAGAAGGTGGAGGCGCAATCGTTCCAACGGCTGCCGTTGATGGATAAGCACAATGTACGCAGCTTCATCCGCGCCTTCTTCGACACCGTGTACTGCCAGAAGCTGGAGGTGCTGCGGCTGGAGACGGAGCTGCGGCTGTATCGGAAATATGAAGCGGAGCTGGAACGGCTGCACGCGATCTGCAAGCAGTACGTGCAGCAGATGGAGTCGCTGGAACGGACGCTCCGGGAAGCGGCGCTCGCCAGCATCCGTCGGGCTGATGATTATATCGGCCAAAATATTATGGAGTATTATGAACGTGTGACGGCGGATGTCATGCGGGACATCGAGGCGAAGCGGGGGCCGGGGGCCTTCGGCGAAGAGCGGTATATGGGCAGCGTCACCCGCCTGCTGGAGCAGGGGATAGAAGCCTTGGCCGCGCGACTGTGCGAGGTATGCCGGGATCATATGTTGACCGCGGCTCCGTTCCGGCAGACGTTCGAGGAAGAACTGCTGCGGCGGGCGAACGTGACGATCGACTACAGCAACCAGGAGGTGCTGTCGCGGGACGAACTGTTCAAGAAGCTGAATCGGACGCTGGAGGAGTATGCTGGCATTCATATCCGCTTGCTCGATTATACGCATAAGCACCGCTACGAGGAGAAATATTTTTTCGGCGACGCGACGAGCGAATTTATGCGGTATGCGTTGAACGAGGAGGAGACGTCCCGTATCTACAAGCTCGGCTGCGTGCACGAGAAGCGAAGCAGCGGGGTAGAGAAGCTGAACATGATGGGCGGCTTCTGCGTCGAGGACCTGATGTATTACCGGAATGGCAAAATGTACTACGAGAGCTACGTGCAGAACGGGTACCGATTCCATGGTATCGATCCTGAACTGCTGCCGCCTATCCGTTAATCCGGGTATGCCAGGCGAGTGTCCGCCGGGCTTCCGTACGGACTGCTGCCGTTCTCGGGGGAAGCGGAACGCCAGCGCATTGATCCGAAGGGCAGAAGCTGCATCCGGGGCAGCGGACCTGGAATGGAGCGGGTCATGACGATTACCTGAGCGTATATGTAAATACCGGCCTTTATGAACACGTATTTTTTGTGAGATTATGTGAGAGGATGCTATATTTATGCAGCGAAAAGTGAATTGGCTCATGGTGCTGTTCAGCCTGATTGGAGGCACGGTCGGCTGGGCCGCCGGGGAGTGGCTGCTGTGTCGTCTGGTTGGCCACTGGCCGGATGTCGTGGTGAGCGGGCTCTACTTCGGGATCATCGCCCTATTCATCGGCCTGGCCTGTCTGACGGCCGAGATGATCTCGCCCCGGCTGAATGGCCAATCGTGGCGGCAGCGGTATGCGGGCACATCGTGGCTGGTGCTCGTGCCCGCGACGCTCGTCCTGCTGTTCATCGCGGGGCTGACGCTCGAAGCGGCCTACCAGATTGAAGCCGGCGGCGTGAAGTCGGTCGAAAATATCGTGCTTGTGATCGACAATTCGGGCAGCATGGAGCAGACGGATCCGAACCAGGATCGCTATAAAGCGGCCAAGCGAATGATCGAAGAGATGGATCGGGACAAGCGGGTAGCTGTGTTTGTATTTAACGACAGCGTGACCCTGCTTCAGCCTTTCGTGCAAGTGAAGGATCAGGCTGTCAAGGATGAGCTGTTCGCTAAGATGGATGGGCTCCAGCCGACGCAGGGCCGTACGGATATCGGCCTGTCTCTATCCGAAGCGATGAAACATATTAAGGACAATCCGGCTGATTCGGGCGGCACGATGGCCGTCCTGCTGTCGGACGGCTTCAGCGAAGTGAATACGAACGAAGTGCTCGCTGATTATAAGGCGAAGCATATTGCCGTTCACACGATCGGCCTCAGTCTGGTGGATGCGGAAGGCTCGGGCCTACTACGCCAGATCGCGGACGAGACCGGCGGCCAGTATTACGATGTGTCCAAAGCGGACGATCTGTCGTTCGTTTTCGAGCAGATCTACAGCAGCATCGGCGATCGGACGTTGGTGACAGAGCGTTCCGGGCCGCTTCGGGACAGCGGCTATTATAAGGCGCTGCATGTCATTGCCCTCGCGCTGATTGGCACTGCGCTTGGCTTGTCGCTCGGCCTCGTGTTCGACAACCGCTATCTCGCCAAGAGCTTCGCTATCGGCGGGGCTGTGGCGGGGCTACTTGCTGGTCTATTGCTGGAGGCCGGCTTGTCCGGACGACCGCTTGCGGACGGAGCCGTGCGCCTCGGCGCCGATCTAGTGCTGGCGGGCGTCATTGCGATGTTCACGCTGGCCGTGCCTGTGCAGGAGAGCCAGCGGCAGCAGGAAAGCCGCCCGCGAAGAGGAGCGGCAGGGAATGAAGGCAGCAGCCTGTCCGGACGGCAGCCCGATCAGAACAGCCGTGGATTCTAGTGTGGAGGGGGCTATGATAGATGTATTATTCGGAAGCGGGTTCGGAGACGCCGATCATCCGCAGACTGGCACATAGTATTGACGAAGATCGATGTACGCTGCGATGGCTGTGGCCCGATACGATTCAGGCCGTCTACGTGCACAAGGCGGCGGATCGCCTGGCGGCCGAGCGTCCGCCGGTCGCGGAGCTGAAGCTGTATACGAGAGACGAGTACAAAGCCAACAACGGGTACCATGACCGGATTGATGGGATCGGGCGGCTCGTCTATACCATCTACGCTTGTCTACTGCAGGAGGATGGACAGCAGCAGCTCGTCATCCAGCAGGATGGCGGGAACCGGATCGCACTGAGCACCGGCCGGGCGAGAATCTGTTATTCGATCCGCTATAAAGGCGGCTGGTTCAAAACATTCAAGACGGCGCAAATCCAGGTGGCGGCAGAGGTGCCGCTCCCTGCGGATGTGCTGTGCTATGTGAAGAAGCACGGCGGCTATCCCGCCAGTAAAGACGACGGCACGGTCTACCCGTTCGTCGAGCCGTTCGCCCCGGGCCGGAACATGCTGCCGGAGATTGAGATCGGGAAGGACGATTATATTCGGCTCTTCTTCACCGACGGCCGCCAATACGGCCAGCTGTACGAGCTGATACCGGAATGAGGAGGAGAAGACATTGGGGATTTTTGATTTTCTGAAGCGCAAGCCGCAGCCGGCGTCACGGCCGCTGTTCTATGATATCGTATGCCCGTACTGCTTCAGCAAGTTCTCGCCGGCGGAGGTCGTGTTCCGCGCGGCGCACCACCGCGAGGATGACGAGAATTATGCGCTGCAGGAGGATGAGAAGCTGAACAAATACCGGGACCGCTTCGGCCTGGACACGGTCTATGATATGGAGGCGGTCATCGAGCCGCGCGATGTTCCCGAGGAGCATCATCTGTATTCCGACCATGTGCTTATCGGGCTGAATGACCGCTATGGCGTCGTCACGCGCAGAAGGCTGTGCCCGCACTGCCATAATGAGCTGCCCGTAACGGCAGGGAAGGTGCCGAGCAATATCATTTCCATTATCGGAGCTTCCCAGGTCGGCAAATCGGTCTACATGACCTCGCTGATTCATACGCTCCAGCATGTGACGGCCGATCATTTCGATGCCGCCTGCATGCCGCTCAATGCGGAGATAAGCCGCAAGTTCCGCACGTTGTACGAGGAGCCTCTGTTCGAACGCGGCGATCTGCTCGCGTCGACGCAGAAGGAGAAGATGCAGGAGCCGTTCATCTTTCAATTCGTCTTCAAGGATGAGACGAAGCCGCCGCTCACACTGGTGTTTTTTGATGTCGCGGGGGAAGGGATGGTTGATCAGGATTATCTCGGCCTGCATGGCCAGCATATTAAAAATTCGACCGGCATTCTGTTCATGATCGATCCGCTGCAAATTCGGTCGATTCGTGAAAAAATCCGTATGCAATACGGCGGAGCCTCGGACGATTGGGTACCGCAATATGACGAGCCGCGCGATGTCGTGCTGACGCTGTTCGGCGACTTCATCGCTTACCAGGACAAGAATAAGACCGACATTCCGACGGCGGTCGTACTGACGAAGAGCGACATGCTGCATGCGTTGAAGGATGAGGATGGAGACTATATTAAGTCGAATAGCAATATTTTCCACAATATGGTTCATCGCAAATATCTCGATCTGACGGAATTCCATAATATCGATGGCGAGATCCGGCGCTTCATCGAGAAGGTGGACCGTCCATTCAAAGGAACGATGGATGTCTATTTCTCCAATACGGCCTACTTCGCCGTGTCGGCATTGGGCAGCAACCCGGTCAATCAGAAGCTGCAGGGGGTTGTCAGTCCAATCCGGGTAGATGAGCCGTTCATCTGGCTGTTGCATCAATTGGATTATATCGAGGGGAGAGAGCAGCATTGACATCGAACAGATCCTCTCGCATCCAGCAGCAAATGTACACGCGGGAGCGGCGCGGTATTTTCCGCTTCAACGAAGGCTTCGACACGATCGCGGTCTCCGGCGGGCTTGATACCGGATTCATCAAAAAAGTACTGCATCCGTTCTGTGTCTATGACGCACCGGCGGAGCTGGCCGCGCGCGGTGAGAAGGACGAAGCGCGCTATCCGCAAGCACTGCACCTGTTCCACGCTGAGATGGGGCAGCTCGTCCTAGGCCGCAGCATCTATCAGGCGGCGGATTTCACGGGCTTGCGCAGCGCCTTCTTCACCCATAACTATATTATGCCCGCCGATCAGGCGGCTGAAGCGGTGAAGGACTACCCCTCGCTGCTGAACGCGGACTTCGACGGCAGCTATGATATCGAGCAGGGCACAGAGCTGCCTGAGTTGGAGAGGATTCCTGCCGCGGCGGAAGCGCGCCGTCCGGCTTCGCCGGCCTCCCTGCTCGCCAGCCTCGGCATCGATGAGAAGATGTTCAAGAAGCTGTTGTTCGCCGTCATCTCGTCCGTTGTCACAAGGCGCAAAGTGTTCGTGGCGCTCGACGTCGCGGTGGAGGAATTGTCGGAGACTGCCTTGCAGCTGGTCGGCGTGCTGTACGGCAGTCTGCCGTATGCGTACCGCCGTGCGTTCGGCTTCCTGACGTTCTCGAAGGAGCCGCAGAGCCGGAAGGGCATTCATCTGACGTTCGTCGAGCAAGGGAGCTTGCGTCAGAATGATCGCAGCATCGACAAGGATTATACCTTCGATCTCGCGTCCAAGCGGGTGACGAATGTCGATATCGATCTGGGGAAGCAGCCCTACTTGAGCTTCGCCTGGAGCAATCTGGATCAGCCCGGGCGGGCGGAAGCCTTCTATGTCTTCCACGAGCAGATGCTGGAGGGTATGGACTCGCAGCGGCATACCGCGATCGCGAGCTGCCACGAGCTGGCTATCTTGTACCAGATCGAGGAAGGCAGTGATTCTATGTATATGCAGAATCGGGTTGGCGCGCTGCGTTCGATGCTCGATTACTTAGCACCGGAAGGGGCTGTTCAGTCGAAGCGGCGGCTGGCGGAGCTGTTCCGCGGAGGCTTCCAGCGCGAGTATGAGCTCGTCAAGCAGGGCGAGATGCCCGATCCGGCTATCGTGAAATGCTTCATGGAATTCGAAGCGCTTGCCGGGGCGGCGCTGGGCAGCGATCTGCTCGGGTACTTGATCCGGAGCTTATATGAAGCCAATCAGGCGAAGAGCCGTGAGCGAACGGAAGCCTATTATGCGCTCATCGAGGGCAGCGACAGCGTCAGCAAGCCTTTCTTCGACACGTTGCTGCGGGGCGGCAAGACGGTGGAGCTTTTCTTCCCGTATATGCGGCAGAAATTCCAGGAGATCGTCCGGGCCGAGGAACTTGTGAAGCTGGCTCACCATTGGTCCAGCCAGCATCCGGTGCTGCTGTGCAAGGCTGAGTTCACCGAGCTGGCTGCCGGGCAGCTCGCCGAGAAGCTGCGGCATGATGCGGAGCCGGTGTCCGCCGTGAACGCGGTGCTGGATACGGTAGACCGCCTGCTCGCGGAGAAGGGGCGGATTGCCGACGAAGATATGCTGCTCTTGATGGAGCAGTTGTCTTATGCGGCGAATGTGTTCCTGCTGAAGGAGCTGAATCTGGAGGAGACGCGCCAGGAAGCGTTCCTTCAGATCGGTTTCCTAGCGCACCCGGGCGAGGTGAGGGAATGGGTCGCCCGTTATTCGCCTCAGGTGCAATCCACGGCGAATGTCATGCTGGCTGCATACCGCTGGTTCCGCGACGCCGAGCCGGATGAATCGATCTTCGGCGGCTTATCGCCTGCCGAGCTGGATCGGTTGCAGCAACTTGGACGACGCTGGTTGCAGAAGGATCTGGAGCCGTCCCGCTTCCGGCGTCTAGTGCTGGCGTTCTACCGGGATGCCGACACAGGCTTGATCGAATACGGAGCGCTGCTCCATTATTTGCACCTGCATGCGCCGAACCGGGAGACCGTCTATCTGTTCATGAACTGGTCCGAGAAGCAGCGCTTGTTCTCGCGAGAAAGGAAGCTCGAGCCGGGATATGTCGCGGCGGTGGTCGCTTATTTCAAAAAATACGACCAAGACGCGTTCAAAAACCGGACGAACCGTAAGCTCTATTTCGAGCAGGCGGGCGCGCCGCTTCAGGCTGCATACGTCAAGGCCCGCAGTGAGTTATCGCCGCCCATCGTCAGATGGCTGCGGCGCAACCGGAAAGCGATGGTGTGGTTCGCGACCGCGATCCTGGTCATCGGCGGCATCGGCGGCGGATTGGCGGCTTCCGGCGTCTTCGACAGCGGCAAGCCCGCAGTGGCGGATATCACTGCGTCC
The DNA here is from genome assembly GCF_001894745.1 of Paenibacillus sp. NAIST15-1. GTDB lineage: Bacteria > Bacillota > Bacilli > Paenibacillales > Paenibacillaceae > Paenibacillus_B > Paenibacillus_B suaedae. Next base: position 3,696 of record NZ_BBYF01000003.1, on the reverse strand, counting down.
AATCCTGCGCCGTCTCCGCAAGAGCGGGCAAATAAGATCGAACCGCAAGTCTACGCGAGGCAAGTCGAAGATTTCGTGGACGGCGAATGGAAGCCGACGACAGAGCTTATATTCGAGTTCGGAACGGAGGCGGAATGCTCCGCTTTTCAGGCGGGCACGATTACATTGAAGCTGGAGGATGGCACCGAGCAGACGTATAAGGATCGTCCTGTGCAGAATCTCTGTTCTTCGGGGGCCGCTTCTTCTTCCACAAGCGGCGGGCAGCAGGATCAGAATGGCGACGGGAGCGGACAACCAGCCGGAGGAGCAGATGGTAGCACTGGCGGGACTTCGGCCGAGCCGACCCAGCAGCGATCCTATCAAGCGATTGTTTCTTTGGGTAAAATGATAGATATCGGAAAAATAAGCGGAGTACTTGTGAATCAGAAAATTATTGAGTATATTGAGAAATAGAGGCTGACAGTCAGCCTCTATTTTTTTGTCATCCTGTACTGAATGACAGAGAAGACTGTGAGCCATGCGCTCGCTGCCGGTACGCTTGAACCGCGAACGCGAATGGATTCGATGGGAACGGTGCCATCGCTCGTGCTGACGATTGGATTGTGGGGAGTCCGCTATGTGGCGGCGGGTGCAGAGAAAGATAGATTCGAATAAACATTGAATGCTAGGTTACTAGGGGGATGTCGGATATACAATGTCTAGTTTGGAAAACGGCCTAAATCATTTTGTCGCGTTTGGCTTGACATCCGTCTTTTTACGTGCTACGACATACAATTCATGTCCGCGCATGTCTGCTTGGAGATGGGGAATAAGAGCCATCTTCTGTGGTATAGAAATTTCTTTGTATCGGTCCGATTTCTGTAGACTTAGATTGATATCCATATGAATTCGGTGCGGAGCTTGGCGAGAAAAGATAGTAATTGGTTCAAATGAAGCCTGTTCCAGCAATAAAGGTAAATTATAACTAGAGTAATGAAATAAATGATCGACTTCTGTATAGAGTAAAGATTCAACTCCGCAAATTTCATTGGTAAAGGAGTGATGGTTTGGAACGCTAAAAAATAGCAAACCATCCTCATAAAGTACAGAATGAACTTCTTGTAGAAAAGTAATTGGTTCCGGAACATGTTCGAGCACATGCCAAAAAGCAACGGCGTTAAAGGTTGGTTGTGTGGGGAAAAGCGATCGCTCCCACATGCTGTTATTCAATTTAATACCGTAATTTTCTTTAACATATTGGCAAGAAGTGGCGGATGGTTCTAAACCTGAAACATTCCATCCCGCAGCTTGTGCAGCGTATAAAAATTCACCGGTGCCAGAACCTATTTCAAGCAGATTTCCTTTGGTTGCGTGAAATTGTTGAATTAAAGTGATATTGAATAATGCAAATTCAACAAAAGTAGATTCTTTATACGGCTCTCTCATAGATAACCAAGCTTCATTATAAATTTCCGGAATAAATTTTTTAGTATTGATATTTGATAATCCTTCCTGAAATACCAACTCGCAATTAGAACATTGCAATAAGTTAAATTGGCTATAACGATGAAAGTATGTAATAAATTGTGATTTGCATATCGGACAATTCATGGATAGCCCTCCCCCTTCACATTATGGTATATGACTTCGTGGAGCATTGTGTTCTATCCTAAAAAAAGAAATCAGGAACAATCGCGGAACAAGGCTGGCATGACGTGTTGTTGACATTGGGTGGTCGTATGCCCGGCTGTGAAGACGACAGCAGGAAGGGAGCGACTGGAGCTTATCTTCATGAGGCTGCAAATCTTATTACGCTCGATTCCTTGGCAGACACACTGGATTGCAGTACCATAACCAGTTTCCCTGTTGGATAAGTGGCAGTCTACAACTATGAGCGGTTACCAAAAAAAATGAAGCAGCCTTAGCCCGATAAGTTTTTCTACCGGCTCACCGTTATGAAACATCATGACGGTTGGCATAGACATAACGCGGTATTCGGACGCGATGGCAGGGGAGTCGTCACAGTCTACCTGGAGTACGGTTACCTGTTCCCCATATTGATGATCCAACTCGTCGAGAATAGGCAGAAGCGCCTTACATGGCGGACACCATGATGCTCCGATTTCAACAAGTGTAACCCCTTGCACGCGAATAAATCCTTGAAATGATTGTTCATCAACTTCGTACATACTCATCGTTATTCCTCCCAGTTTGTTGTTTGTCTTTCGTCTAGAATGAAGCGGATGCGCTCTTGCAGGTTGGACTTTATAGATTCAAGAAAATGGATTTGCTCGTCGATTTCCGCAAGCTTTTGTTCATAAATCGGGAGTACTTCTTGACAGAAAATAACTATAGTCAAGCAACAAGAAGTGTCTTAACATCTGCAGAAATACAGCAAAACCTCCAGTTCCACATCGTGGGCTGGAGGTCTTTTTGTTTTGAATGGTGAACCCTAAAAGTGCACCAAGGATCCTATTTTGCGCCAAAGCGAGGAATCCGCAGGCAAGCCAGTAAATGACGAGCAGCTTGCCGCCTAATTTGATGAGTTGAAAGCTTGCCCCCAGTCCTACCGTGGTGAAGAACGTGAGCATGAATAGACTTTGGAGCGAAGTAAAGGTAATTTCCAATAGACCTGTCGTTTTCAGGATCGTTGCTAGGATAGCAAACAGCAGTCCTCCGACAACGGGCGCTGGAATACAAAACTTTTGCAGTACTCCCGATTTTCTGACAAAAAAGGTTCCTAGTACAAGCAAGGCTACAGCCAAAAATATCGTATTCACTTGATTAAGCGCCAGCGTCATCCGTATTCCTCCCCATAAATGTCATGATCGCTTCATTCGTCAAGTATGCTCCCAGTCTTATGGTCTCCCGTTCTCGTCAACATCTGGATTCACCTCGCAAATATCAAAAGAAAGCGTTTTCTTATGAGCGGCGACCGAGCGAATAAGGGCACGAACGACCATCGGTGTTAATCCAAAAGGAGAGGGAGCACTGACTCCCGGCGCAAATGCCGCATTGAGAACATCGGTACAAAGTGTGAGCATGACATAATCCTGCTGTTCGATGAACACTCGTAAGGTTGAAAGGATGCTATCCATCTGTCCTTCATACATATCTTCTTCTAGAATGTAGCGGGTAACGAACTCGTCCGCTTTGTCGAACAGTTCTTGTGTATTACCGAAACGCTGGATGCCAAGCACCAAGTAGCTGCTATTGCGATCGTGCTCTAGTATTTGACGGAACATCGTTCCTGATGATGGCTGAGTGTCGTAGGGGCGTAGGTCGAAATGGGCGTCAATGTTGATAATTCCAAGTGAAGCATCTGGCCCGATATGCTGCCGGACACCTAAATAATGTCCATATAGCGTCTCATGTCCTCCGCCTTCTTCGCATTCAAATCCGATGATGGCGCAAGTGTTTGGAGAAAAGGTTTTTTTTGGTGCATCCAGTTCCATCCGTTCCACAATTTGATGGTAGCGGAAGCTGCTTCTTCTCTCTGCATGATCCGTGCGGCCGATCCATACATCGGCTCCAATAAATCGAAGAAATCAACTTAAATCGATAAGATCTAGGGTTGTCTGTTTGCTCCGAAGCTAGATCCACCATCGGTCGCGTGGGGCTCCCTTAAGGTTCTCTCGGGATTGTACATTAGAAATTTCAACAGCCAGGGGGGTGTCCCAAAAGTCTAAAAAGATTTGGGACGCCCCCTTGTTTTCA
>NZ_BBYF01000002.1 GCF_001894745.1 Paenibacillus sp. NAIST15-1 | reverse complement strand
AGAGTCGTCTCACAAGTAGTAAAAACCTACTTATGGGACAGCCCCTTTCCACGTCATTGACATTACTCAAACGATTTAATGAAGGAAGCTTATTACAGCTCCAGCTTCCTCGCTTGTTCCTTGATGTAATCGGCGGTTCGCAGAGCCAGTGACATTACGGTATTCGTCGGGTTAGCTCCGCCGGATGTCACGAACATGCTGGCATCGCAGACGAACAAATTGGGAATATCATGGCATTGCCCATACGAATTGACGACAGAAGTCTGCGGATTCGTGCCCATTCGGCAGCCACCCATGAGATGAGCGGTATCCGGCACGACATATTTGACATCGCCGCCTTCCGCTTCCAGAATTGCGCTCATTTTGCCAACGGCATGCTCGATTAGCTTCCGGTCGTTCTCTCCATAGCTGAACGTTACCTTGGCCCGCGGTACTCCATTCTCATCCTTTTCACCGGCAAGCGTTACCCGATTGTCCGGGTTCGGCAGCACCTCTCCTACCATCGTAATTCTTCCGTAGTAATTATAGTCCAGCAGCTCTTCCTTAAGCCGGCTTCCCCAGATTGGGCCTGTCCGAGACTTGCTCAAGCCCTGAGCGAACCCGACGGGTCTGGCGCCATGTGCATGAAGGGTGTAGCCTCGCGCGAACCCCCTGCTTTTGTCTGTCTCATAGAAGTCTTGCGTCGTCGCCAGTACCGGAGTTCCCTTGTACAACCGTATATCGCGATCGAACTTGGCATATACATCTTCACTACTGTGCGGCATTATCGCTTTGCCAACCCAACCACTGCTATTGGCAAGTCCATCCGGATAGCGGTTATTCGCGGAGTGAAGCAGCAGTCTCGGCGTCTCTACCGCGAAAGCGGACAAGATGACTACTTTTGCCTTCTGCGAATAAGTCACGCCTTCATGCACGAACGCTACGCCCGTTACCTTGCCATCGCTTCCCGTTATCACTTGGGTTACCATGCAATCGGCTAGCACCTCCGCTCCTGCAGCGATAGCCTTCGGAATATGCACAATTAACGTGCTGAATTTCGAATTCGGCATGCATCCTTGGTTGCAGAAGCCCCTGTTGATGCATGGCGGACGGCCGTCGAACGGCGCGGATATGATGGCTAGCGGCGGAACAGACGAACGAATCCCCAAATTCTCGCAGCCCTTCATGAATAAATAAGCATTCGGACTCAGCGGATCCCGTTCTGGATACGGATAAGGCCCATGGTAGCTGCCCCAAGGGAAATGCTTCGGACCGGATACCGCAATCTCTTTCTCAATACGCGAGTAATACGGCTCAAGATCCTCATAACGTATGGGCCAGTCTTCTCCAACGCCATCCAGAGTCTTGGTACGGAAGTCAGATTCATGGAATCGAAGAAACACGGCCGTAAAATGCACCGTTCCTCCGCCTACACCGCGACCGGAGTTGTTATGACCCATCGTCAGCGGGTCTTTTCCGTCTACTATGCGGGTGTCCTGCCAGCCCAAGTTTTTCATGGTGAGCTCGTCGCTTGCAAAGTCCTGCTGCGGATCGCGAAACGGCCCGGCCTCCAGTACAACGACACGGAACCCGGCCTCGCTCAATTCCTTAGCAAGCACGCCGCCGGCGGCACCGGCGCCAACGATTACAACGTCCGCCTCATCAGCAAATTTACGCAGTATCATGCTTCTTCCTTCGCCTCCCATGGATCAAGCTGTCCGATATCGCCACGAACATAGCCGCGCGGGTATGCAGGGCCGGCATACCCCATCTCAGACCACACGATAGGATGCGAGCAATACGCCTCGACAGTCAGATTAAGCATCTTCACGAACCATTCGCGTTGAAGATTGCTGGGCCATTTCGAATAATCCGCTCGTCCATCGCTAATTTGCCGAAGCACCTCGGTAAGCTGCTGTGCTTCACATTTGCTCGCTTTTTTCCCCGTAACTTGCAACAGGAACTTGTCTAAATGCTGAATCCCTTCAAGAATAAGCATTTTGCGCTCCGGCACGCCCGTTCTGCGTTCCCCTTCTCCCGTCGTCGTATCCTTTAATGTCTGGTCTACGTGGGCGAGCACATATTGAATTACTTCCTCTCTCTCGTCATCGACGAGCGCGGAACATACCTGTAGCAGCAGCTTATATTCCTCACCATCTAACACGGTGCAGGACTGCGACTTACTTATTCTGCTCGTCACGATGGCTTGGGTATGGGTATCCCATGCCTCGCGTTCATCCAGTACATTGAATGAAGGATACCGAGTTCTTCTCACCATCAATCTCACTCCAGTACAGTCATCTTCAACCATTACGCTCGCCAATACAGCGCTATAATCCCAAGCAGGCTCATCGCGGTAATCATGAGCGGCATGATGACAGGAGGCCCAATTAGAAAGTTATGTGATTGATAACCCCCGACCCGCTTTCCTACACCACGAACATGAAAATAAAAACCGACCAGTCCCGCCAAAGCTCCAACCCACATAAGGATTTGGAAAAAAACACGCAGCCATGCCACGTGAAAGCAGACGAGAATCAACCCGAACACAAAAAACAACGGAGCTGCCAGCACGGGCACCCACATCGCTTTATGGTGAAAATTTTGCCGATAATGAGACATCGTCACTTGTATGCCGATTAAACAAAAGGCTAAACTGACGAATAAAATGAGCATCCGCTCGATTGGCCAACCTTCCCATCCCATCGCGTTCCCTCTTTCGTACGAATCATAATTTTTTTCTTTTGCGATAGCCGCTTATAAAAGTGTTCCAACATATCCCATACTTAAAACATAAGTCATCATTTCTATTAGGAGGTTGCTCTTGCTCATTCACAAGATCGACACGTACCCGTTGTTATATCGAATCCCCCATCCCTACGGAGATGCCAATGGCTTGAAGAAGTTCCGTTCCGCTTACCTGATCAAAATTACGACGAAATCCGGACTTACTGGATGGGGTGAATGTTCGGGATGGCTGCCTGCTCTGGAAGCTGAGTTTGAACACGCCGTCATTCCATTCCTACTTGGCAAGGATGCCCGGGAACGAAATGCCATTATCACTGCATTATCCAAGCAGAAGCATGATAGACCCGCAGCTGCGGTCAGCATGGCGCTGACGGAAATCGTTGCGCACAGCGCGAAATTATCAATTTGCGAGCTTTGGGGTGGCACGGTTAGACGTTCGCTCCCCTTGTACGCATCGCTTCAATCGTATTCAGATGCATCGGATTGGGTAGTCCAATCGCTAAAGGATATGGAGCAGGCGGTTCAAGAGGGGTTTATTAACGTGAAAATAAAAGTGGGCGGGAAATCACTCACTGATGATATTCGCCATGTCCGCGCCGTCCAAGAACAGTACGGGCAGCGTGTACGAATTGCATTGGACGCCAATGGAAGCTATGATGCTGCCACGGCCAGCAGCTGGAACTCCTTGGTCATTCAATACGAAAATTGGCTCTGGTTCGAAGAGCCATTGCCCTTGAACGCATGGGATCAATTCGCGCATTGTCGACTTCGACTGAACATTCCGGTTGCAGGCGGTGAAAATGCCACGACTCCCTCGCTATTCCATCAAGCCATCGTTCAGCAAGCGCTGGATATTGTTCAGCCCGATCCGCTTCATCTTGGCGGTATCGATGCCTATCGCGACGTACTAAAGCTCGCACGCACAGCGACCATTCGCGTATCCCCGCATACCTTCGATGGCGCTTTAGCCCGCTGCTACGCGCTATTCGCTCACGCTTGCTTGCCTGCCTGGAGCAAAATGGACGCCGACGAAGCGGTTGAACCGATAGAGTGGGACGTAATGGACAATCCATTTACGGCCTTGGTTCCGCTTCACATTCATCATGGAACCGTCGATATTCCGAACGGCCCCGGCATCGGGACAGCCATCGATGAAGACATGCTTAGCCATTACCGCTGGGACGGATCGCGTTTCTGGTAAATGAATCTGACCAGCATTTCTTTTGCGCAACGAAAAGAGGCGAAGCTCTGGCTTCGCCCAACAATATTGCAATCGTATTTATAGATCCATTTACGAGAAATATTATCGCTTCAGGCTCCTTGAACCTCGCTGTTTCTTCGGCCATGGGGCCAGCAGCAGCGTTACAGGCAGCAGCAGTAAGCCAACGATGAGCACGGTCCAAATGACGTCATTCTGCATATTTTTCTCATGGGCTATGATAGCATCCAGCGACGAACCTACGACATATCCTCTTTCGATCGTTTCCGGCTTGTCCTTCGGCGCATAGGGCGGCAAGCCTCCATACAAGACGGAATCCGTGCCATTTGGAAATGACATTGGCTTCAGCTGTCCTTCTTCTGCCTGCCCGAGTATGGTAACCTCCTCACCATTTGGAACGCCGGCATAGCTCAGTGCCGACTCATTCGGCGCCACTACCAGTACTCGGTTGTTCTCGACCTCTTCGTTCGGATTGCGGAGCGTCACCTCGTGCAGCGGCACAGTAAGATTGGTCAGGCGGAATACGGACGGCTGAAGTGGGATCCCGTTCACCGACAATCCGTTCACATCACCCACTGTAGTCGTCATTGTTGTCACATAACTGCACTTGCGAGAGTTGCATGACCACCTTCGATCCTCTTTCACGAGCAGCGCATAAGATGAAGCCAAATGTTCATCCAGGGCAGGATTTCGAGAGGTAAGCGTACCTGTTATCGCTACGATGCCTGTCATTTCTGGAGTCACCGTTTCAACAGGGACCGCATTCTGTAATTCCTTTTCCCAGGCGTTAGACTCACTGTACATGATAGCAAAGCCGCCGAAAACGAGCAGATCCGTTAGAAGAAAAAAGATAAACCAACCACTCACACGTCGTGACCTTGTCACTTTTCCTGTTGTACCTTGATGACGCAGCTTCGTCACGTTCTATCACCTTCTCTCAATCATTGCTTGCGCATCCTCATACCTGAATGGTCGATACGAGCAATGGTGGCATTGCAAAAAAAACAGAAATACGCCCTATGCCAATGCGTAAGGACGTTATGTTCTGCTTGAATGCGTATCGGAATCATCGCCTTGCGTATTCCTCCGCACTGGAAGCTCGCAGCCATTAGAGTTGCATTGGCCAGCAGGAACAATCGTGCGTCTTGAAGCGATGTATCGATATAGTTTCCCGCCAATTCCCAGCTTCATGCTGAGCCATATGAACGGACTAATCGGCATTAATATCGGCACCCTCATACAGAGTGCATGCACCGCCTCGATACCGGAAAGAATGCGTCCGCTGCTTGATTCCCGCGCATGCATGCTGTCCACCAGATTGTCCATGGACACTGGAATCCGTTCCATCACATGCTGATCGCGTATCGAGTAAAATCGCAGCACATGCAGCCAATCCCATCGTTCCAATCGTGAGCGTATTCCCGTACAAAGCGGACACCAACTATCATAATACACCTCAAGCATGCGGCGTTTACGTATGCTCATCTGTCCTCACCCGCTTCTTCCTTCAACAATTGTATATCCCTCACATCCCGTTACGAGTAGAACACCGTAAATTGCACGACCGCTTCCTCATCGCCTACATTGGCATACATATGCGTTTCGGTAGCGGAAAATTGAATGGAGTCAAATTGGTGCAGCGTATACGTATCTTCTCCAATGGTCAATTGCACCGTACCCGACATCACCGTAGCAATTTCCACTGTCCATGGGTGATTTGGCTCTGGTTCGTAGACGCAATTGGGCTTTAGCCGTGCACGCAGCATCTCCATCTTCTCGCGCAGATCCGTAAAAACAGGCTCCAATATCCATTGTCCGGATTCACTCTCATAGGTAGGGCCATGACCTGATCGAGAGATGCGCACTGACTTATCCGGCATGAGCAGCGTCATCAGAGGAACAGACAAATGCCGCGATATTTTCCACATCATCCCGATTGTTGGGTTCGTATCTCCACGCTCAATGTTGCCAAGAGTAAGCTTGCTAACCCCTGACAGAGCGGACAATTCCTCAAGACTTAGCTGCTTATCTTTCCTCAGCTTCCGCAAATTCGCGCCTACCGATTGCATCAATTGCTTCGTTTCGTGCTCATTCATCGAATGTTTCCCCCAATTCGAACGAAAAATTTACAATCATTATGCAAATATTTGTTACATTATACTTTACTTTAAAAATAATATAGTATATTATACTTTACTGGATACACAATTGAAAATGATTTTCAAGTAGAGGTAAGGTGAGCATCATGAGAGCCATATTTGTTGGCATTTTAGCATCCATGTTTTTTTCATCCACATTCATTATTAACCGCGCGATGAACCTGTCCGGAACAAGCTGGGCTTGGACCGCATCGCTGCGCTTTCTACTTGCGATTCCCATACTGCTTGCGATTGTCGCATTTCGCAAAAACCTTCCGCCTCTCTTCCGTGAAATGCGTAAGCATCCCTTGCAGTGGCTAACATGGGGTTCCCTGTGTGGAGTCGCGTTCTATTCGCTGCTCAGCTTTGCAGCAGTCTATGCACCGTCTTGGCTCACATCGGGAACATGGCAAATTACGATATTAATTGGCGCGTGCTTGTCGCCACTGTTCTTCGAGACACGCCAGACACCGAATGGCCCGGTAAGAGTACGCCAGTCCATTCCGTTCAAGAGTATGCGCATTTCCGTCATTATACTTATCGGTGTAGTACTCATGCAAGTGTCTGAAGCAAGCAATGTTACCTTATCGGAATTACTTCTGGGCTTCATACCTGTTATTATCGGAGCTACTTTCTATCCGCTTGGCAACCGTAAAATGATGGCGCTCTGCGGCAACAAGCTGGATTCCTTCCAGCGCACACTCGGCATGGCACTTGGCAGTATGCCTATAGCTATCCTGCTTGGCATATACGGAACTATGTCTGTAGGTTTGCCATCCGCCTCTCAGTTCGGACAAGCATTCCTGCTTGCCATCAGTTCTGGCGTAATCGCAAGTCTGCTCTTCTTCTTGGCAACAGACATGGCGAAGCATAATACAGCACTGCTTGCTGGAGTTGAGTCCACACAGGCTGGCATTCTGATCTTCACCGTGCTTGGTGAGGTACTGCTTCTGAACGGTACATTCCCGCAAGGCTGGTCGCTCGTTGGGATGTTCGTCATTATCGCCGGGATGATTGCAACGAGCTTGGCGAACCGTAAAATTGCGCCAGCAAAGCCGAAGCCAGCACCAACACTATCCAAGAGAACAGCCTAATACACAGAAATAGCGAAAGAGCGCCGCATACAGCCTATTAAGTATGCGGCGCTCTTTCTATTATATAAGGTGGAGGCAAAACTAACCATGGTAAGTTATTATTTTCACAAAGTATTTGAAACGAAAGTCATTTCTTGTTATGCGTAATAAGCATTCAGCAGTTCACGTGTTTCTTCTTCCGGCTTAGCTGCAAGACCCTGGTCAGCCCAGCATTGTCTGCACTCTTCTTCTGTCGTGCATCTGTCATTATCGTCACACATATAGCAAAGTTGAAGGAAGTTGCGAGTTACTTGATCCGTTGTGTCAAATGTTTTGAATGTTCTCATCTTTATCACTCCCTGTTCTTTATGGTTACACTATATCATGGAATTGAGTGATAGTATGTGAATTAAATCACAACACTATATAGTCATATATACAAAAGCTGCAGTCCCCTCGAAACCATATGGTTACGGTAGGACTGCAGCTAACTGCTGAAGCTTCTTATATTATTTATTTCGTGTCCTTCATTTCTAATCTGAATTTGGCTACATCGAATAAGTCCGCCGCCGTGACATAATCTGTTGGATTCTTCGTTAAATACTGGATAGCCCATTCAAAGTTCGTAATGCTGCTCTCTTCTAAATTTTTCTCGACCGACTTTAGATCTGCCAGTTCCGTCTTCAGCTTAGCTAACGGCTTCGAGAATTGAGCATCAATCTCTTCTTTATTAGCTTGAGGTGCACTCGCTCCCTCTTCCCCGTTCTTCTGCAGATTGTTCTTCGCAAGCTCCGCTTCGAACTTCTTCATCAGGGCAACATAAGATTGCTGCCACGCCTTGAATTGTTCTTGTTCTCTATCTTCCGCAGCCAACTTGTTCAGTTCAGCTAACATTTGCTTCATATTCGCTCCAAGTGCTTGCGCTTCATCAGCCGCAAGTTTTGCCGCACTATAGTTCTTCTTCGTATATAAAATCTCTGCAGCAGCTTTATATTGTTCAGGAGTGTGTGCGATACTCAGTGCTACATTTACATCTTTCTTCAAGAAATATTGGAATCGTTCACGGAAATCTCCTTCATCGAACACGTTGCGAACACCCCAATGTGTACTTTCGCTCGAGTTCTTCAGAACAGCTAGAACGGATTTCGCCTCATCATCGAAGGCATAAGCACCAGTGTCCATATATAATGCCTTCAAGTGGATGGAAATAGCTGCTAGTGTGTTCGGATCATTTGGCTTACCAGCACCCTTGTAATGCTTTTTCACCGCATTGATCCAATTATTCACTACGGAATCGAACTGCTTATTTGATTTGCGAAGGTTGGCATCTGCCTTCGTATACGCATTTTTCTTCGCGTTGATATTTTTTTGCATAGCAGCCGTTGGAGCACCAAATACGTACACATCAATCGTCTCTCCGAAAATATTCTTTTTCTTTTCAGTTCGGAGATAGTAATGATAGCCCGCATATCCATTCTGAGAGTATCCACTCTTGTCTGGATTCTGTATGATCATGCCCGCTGTGGATGAGTTTGCTAGCGTATGATTGCCTTCTGCGGTGCTCGAACCTATCACGTACAGCGGTGATCGTTGATCAATGTAACCTTGAACATAGTAAAGCTTATCGTTCAATGCCAACTCATATGCAGCTAGCGCCTTTTCGTATGTACTATACATTTGATGATATGGACCGCTAACTTTGTCATACGCGTTACTATATGCATCTTCATTTGGAATCGCCGCAACATGTACCTTGTCCAACTGATTCACGAGCTCCAGCTTCACATTATTCAGCAATGCACCGTAAGACAAAGGTACAGCAACGCCACCTTTCTCGAATAGAACAGCTTCAGGCAGCGGCAGTGCAGCTCCGTCCACCTTCCCCTGCTTGCTGTTGGCTGTGAATACGAAGGTATGCTCTTGATTTTTCAATGTCAATATCTTCGATGTTTTGTTCCAATCCGCTTGGAACCCGAAGATGTCTGTAAATGGCTTCAAGCCGAGATACAGTCCATCCGTAGATGTCTCTACATAGTGCCTGCCTAGGAACTCGCGCTTCCCGTTCCATTCCAGCAGTGAATAATCATACAGCTTCATTGTTCCTACGGTTGAAGAAGCTGCGGCAGCATAAGCTGGCTGTATACTGCTCCCAATTCCCGTTAGAAGCAATGACACAACCAGCAGCCACGTCCATATTCTCTTTCTCACGTTGACCCCTCCATCATATATCACCATAATTCGGCATAATCTACCAACATATTATAACATGGCGAGAATCATAGACGAGTGACTTTTTACCAACATTTTCGTTCCGTGAAGGTAGAAATGACTCCCCTTATCGCTTCGGCAGCAGCTGAACGTATTCATCCGACAGCTTCATAAGAGTGAGAATATAGTCATAGTCCTTGCGGTACGCTTCCTTCATAGGCACGGGCTGCAATGTCTTTAGCGATATCGCTGTACCATCATCGAACCCTTCACCAGGTACGAACATCACTTCATTGTTGAAGAAGGAGCCTGTTGGCAGATAGTAGCGCATACCGACTACATTATTTTCTGTATTCAACATATCGCGACCAAGTGCAAGGAATTGCTTCTCTTGCAGGGATATACCGAGCAGGTTGGCAGCTGTCGGCATAATGTCGATTTGACCGCCCGTCCTTTCGATTATCTTAGACTCAGCTTGCTTCGGCACATGAATGATCAACGGAATATTGAAGCGGCTTACTTCATTCGAATAGGGAACACCGAGTCGATCGGTTATTTCCTTGTCGCTTGCTTCCTTCGGATTCACGCCAAAGTGATCGCCATACACGACAAGCATTGTCTTATCCCATATCCCCTGCTTCTTCAACTCCTCGATAAACTGTCCCAGTGCATAATCGGTATAATTGATTGCCGTCAAATAGTTCCCTAGGTACGAGCCCTCCATATCGGCAGGAAGCGTCAACTTCCGCAGCTTGTCTGGCACAACAAATGGCGCATGACTGGATGTCGTCACGAATTGAGCGTAGAATGGCTGATTTCGCTTCGTCATCTCCCGAATTTGCTCCGCACCGACTCTATACAATTCTTCATCAGAAGCACCAAAATCATTGAAGAAATCGTTCGTGTAGTACGGCTTGTCATAATAATGGTCAAATGCTAGTCCAGGATAGAGCAAATGCCGGTTCCAGAATGTCACATCATTGACGTGAAACGTTGCCGCTTGATAATTCAAGTCATGAAGAAGACGAGGCATACTCGGAAGCTCTCTCTTCCCAAAGCCTGTAGACATCGCTACCGTTCCCGTCGGATATATGGACGTATTGGACAAGAATTCCGCATCCGATGTATTTCCTTGGCCGATTTGCTGATATATATTCGGGAAGTAATAGCTCTCCTTCACGAGCTTATTCAGTACAGGTGTAATCTCTTGTCCTTCCAGCTTGGCCTGGATCGGGAAGTTCTGAAAGGCTTCCAGTTGAACAACAATCACGTTGGCACCGCGGGCCAATCCGAAACCCTCCGGCTGTCCAGACGGATTGTTTTCCTTACGATAAGGATATGCCGCTTGGAGCTCTTGGATTTTCACTTTCGTCTCATCCAAATTCCCATTCGCAATGATCTCATTCTCACGTATGATTTTCAGCGCTGTTGCAGCTTGATAGTTGAGATAGCCAATCTTCTCTGACTTCACCGTCTCATTGCTGATCGATTCTGCCTTGTCTATTACGAACCAGGAATAGCTCATGCAGCCGATCAAAATCAGGGCAGCGGCAGTTCTCCACATCCAACCTGCATACCGTTGTGGCGGGGATGAATCCATCCAAGCTTGCTGCTGCGAATACGTCCTACGGATCAACCAACGAAATGCAACAAATATTCCAGCCACCACGATATCTGCAAAGTACAAAAAGTGTGAGAACTTCACAAGCGGCCCGATACTGCCGCGTATTTGTGGAACCTGTCCCATTTCATCAAATGCAGTAAAGGTTGGTACTGTATTAAAGTGAATATGGTACAGTGTTGCAGCAAACATCAAAATAGAGAAAATGACCTGAAAGATCCAATATAACGTACCTTTGCCGAATCGAGGCAGCACCATCTCGAAGAGACTGACAATAAGAAGTACGGAAATGATATCGGTAAGCAAGCCTGATACGGTAATCGAATCATAGACGAAGTGGCGCAGCAGCGTTAATTTGACTACCAGAAGCAGGGTCAGCAGCGCGCCTTGCGGAAGCTGAACCCGCTTGCGTTCCACCCTGGCCAATGAAATATTGCTCATAATCGTTCATCCTTTGCAATGATGTAGTGTCGTGGTGATGATGTCTCATCGTGCATAATAGCCGATTGGAGCTGCGCATATGTTTGCTTTACGGTATCCAGCACCTTCATATGTCCCATTATATTGCTCAATAGGGTGATGACTGCACACGCCGCTACAATGCCAGTAAGCACACGGCGAGCCTGTCCTCGCAGACGATGAATGAACCACGCCATTAACAAGAATAAGGCAAAGAGATAATGCCCCGCATATAGGTACATATCATATTCAAATGTTCGTAGACCGAAGCCGACGACAAGGTGAAGCAAAATGGCAAACAGCGGATACACGTTCAAGGACCACACTTCAGCCGAACGATACCCTTTCCCAATTGCCATCAAACTCAAGACGATGACAACTGCACCGACAAGATGACCGTACCATGGGAATGGATAAGCTAAATTTGTGACAAACGCCATAATCGAGTCGCTCATTAAAACAAGGTTCGGCGTAATAATCGGACTCTCGATCATGGAATAGACTGCCTTCCAATGATGCTGGAACGAGAATGGAGAGACATAGCTCATGCCCCCAGCTTCAATGTTGTGCTGCCAGGAGGATACCCACGTATTGCCGGTAAATAAGACATGCTGGAGCACCGTCAACAGCGCAACCATCACGGCAAATATCCCCGCAACCTTCACCCATTTCACAATAAACTGCTTGCCTTGTCCCAGTGAGCAGAAGAATAGGACACCAGCCGCTGTAGCAACATTCGTAATGGTAATCCCAAAGTTCAATACAAGCAGCAGCGCGACCGGTATAAGGGAAAATCGGTTATTCTGTCTGCAATACTGAGCATACAGTACCGTCAGAAGAATCCCGAATACCGCATATGGATAGGAGTCAGGAATAAGGGCAGTGAAAATACTGTACGAACTCGCCCCGAAGAATGCAGCAGTACTAATAGACAACCAATTACAGCACAGATTGCGGCGCAAGTAATAATACAGAATGACAACACAGAGCGCATTCATCATACTTTGAACTCCAACAAAGAGCGCATTGCCAATTGTTGCTTTGGCGAGTGCCTTCAAGGGTGTCGCAACAAAATTGAGCAGTGGATGAATGAAAGAAGACTGCGGCGCATAATAAAGCGACGGGTCAAAATTAAAGAGATTCAAGGTAAAGGGCGCGTCGTTAAATGGACTGCGCGGTAACAGTATGTCCTTATACTCTTCCATATAAGTTAAATAAGGAATATTCAATAGAATATAGAGCAGTGAAAAAATAACAAAAAGAATAAGCGCGGTGCGATTATCCTTCTTGTCAGCAAACACAGACTTCCAAAACTTCATGATGATATATCCTCCGTTACTACAAAATGACTAGAAATCATGATTAGGCGGGTATTCGTATGAGTACCAACTCGATCCCGACCTCATAGAATATTTCGCCTCCCTACCGATTTCCTCCTATGTACAACTAAGCTCGCTATTGAACTAGAATAACCAATCCTAACCCGATGACACCAATTCCCGCTACCTTATGCCAACCTACCGATTCCTTGAACCACCATTTAGCCAAACAGAGTGTCCACACATAAGTTAGCGCATTCGCTGGAAGAACAAGTGTATACGGCAAAAACCGCAGTAAATAGATATTGAGAAGCGCCCCTATCCCATACAGCATAAATCCGGTAAGCAGAATCCACTTGCGGTGGCGTATGGAGTACCATTTAAAGCACGCGCTTCCTAAAGAGCCGAACCATGTCATGAAGATAAGCAGCACCCACAACCATTCATTTCTCATAGCTGATCAACCCCACGCCAAGCATTAACAGCAGCACGGCAATTCCCTTTTGCAAGGTAATGGCTTCGTTCAAAAATAATCCTCCATAAATCAAAGCAAATATATAGCTGGTGGACATCAGTGGATACGCAACGGACAACTTCTCCATGGAAAGCGACTTGATCATGAGAAGCGCCCCCACGCCGTAAAAAACGAATCCGACTCCGACATATAAAATGTGGTGCACGCCCCACTTCCAAAAAAGTTGTCCTGTTGCCGTGCAGAAGGCGGAGAAGATCATAAGCAGCTTCCCCAAGTGTCGGGATGTTATCTGTTCCATCTACGTTCCTCCAATCCGTGAGCAGCCTCGGAAGCACGATTGACAACATAGCGGTGCTTCACCAATTGCAGCATAGGCAGGTCGCTCAAGCAATCCGAATACGCACAGGATGATTCATAGTCAATCGTGAACCGCTGTTCGCTCGCATATTGGCGAATACGAACAACCTTCTCATTCGCCTTGCAATTTACCCCGACAATGCGAGATGTATATCGATCGTTGCTCTTCTCCAGTTGGGTTCCAATGACCTCATGCACACAGCCCAGCTTCTTGAAGTATTTCATATAAGCATGCGGAGACGCAGACACTAGAAGTACATGGTATCCTTCCGTATACTTGCGGCGAATTTCCTCAACTGCCTCTTCATACACATCGTTGGCGAGAATCTTGTCATAGAAGGCCTCAAGATCTGCTTCGTCCATATAATTAATTGCACAGAAAAAGGCTTCCTTTGCCTTATCGGCAGGAATTCTCCCCGTCTTGTACAGCAGCAAATTCCATAACACCGAGGTCAAATGAACAGCAGCCCGCGGTCTGGTTGCGATGCCGTACTTCAAGAACAGCAGCATCGAATCGTGCTTCGTAATCGTTTTGTCAATATCAAATAAAGCTAGTTTAGTACGTGTCAAACCGTCCGTTCATCCCCTATCCAATTATTCAAAAATAAGCAGTATAGACAACACACTCGCGATATACAGCACTACCGTCACAAGAATATGCTTGTCCTCTACCAGCAGGCGATCCGGTGCTCCACCCTTGTTCTCGATGTGAATCAAGTACAAATAGCGGAAGATGCCGTAAATGACAAATGGGATCGTCCACATGAGATAAATCGTTCGGCCAGCTGTTAACGTGAATAGCGAGTAGCTAATAATCGTAGCCGTCGCAACGATGCTCGTTAGTTGGTCAAGCAGTGTGAACGAATACTTGTCCAACACCTTGCGATGGGCATCCTTCTGCTTGTCAAGCAAGAACAGCTCGTGCCGCCGCTTGCCAATTGCAAGGAATAGGGACAGCAGCATCGTACACAGCAAAAACCATGGCGTCAGATGCACGTTAATGGCCAATCCTCCTGCGATTGCTCGAAGCACGAAGCCTGAGGCGATCACCATAATGTCCATAATGACCACATGCTTCAGCTTAAGGGAATACGACACATTCATGGCAAAATAGACAGCTAACAAGAGCATCAAGAGCGGGTTAATCTTATACGATACCACCAATGAGCAAACGAGCAATATCCCCCCAAATACCAAAGCGCCTGTTGGATTCAATGCACCGGACGCCATAGGACGAAACTTCTTGACCGGGTGATTGCGGTCTGCTTCCCGATCCACATAATCATTCAATATATACACGCATCCTGATACGAAGCTGAATAGAAAGAAAGTCGTCAGGGTATTCACGATTGCCGACACGTTAATGGCTTTTAAGGAAAAGATAAGCGCTGCAAATACGAGCAAATTTTTCGTCCACTGCTTCGGTCTCAGCTGCTTGAACAGCAATCGAATAACCGAGCTTTGACTCACTTCCTGGTATGCCTCTGATCGATCAGCGGTATGACTTGCTTGCAACTTCATCACTTGCACCTCCTAGCTGTAGTAGCAATATTTACATCTTTACATACCGACCTATTATAATACAGAACCTATCGAATGAATATGGTTATTATGGATCACGAGGATATGATTACTAGTGAGTATTAGTGCTAGATTCCACTCCTGCATCATAAAAAAGCGCCCCAAAGAATTGGGACGCTTCATTCTATTTTGCCTGTTTCCAGTTGCTTTGAGACTACGATATAAGAAGGAGCAGAGCCATACTAAATTTGTGTGCTCTTCTTAAAGATGGCGATCTCGGCTTTAAGCTCCCGGACAGCTTCATTTACATTCGCACGCGTGTATCCTTCTGACTTCAGATGTCTCATGACCTCAATCGTTTTTTCTCCCAATTGCCATTTGGCCTGAATGAATTCACTACCTGTTTGCTGAAGCAACCACGATACCTCCTCATACAGCTGCTGAAGTTCAGTAGTATCTACGATCCCGCTGTCCCCTACTTGTACCGTAGAACGGAAGGTTTCTGACTTGCCATTGTAGTTCATTGTAACGTTAACCGCTGCCGTACCTGGTTTTACCCCCTTCATGGTCACGCTGTTACTGGATTCACTGATTTTCTCAACCGCATCACCGATGACTTCCCAATGATAGATAGCATCTTCTGTAGGTACAGCATATCCATTGGCATACTGGCTCAGCAATCTAATCGTTCTTTCCTGTGCTGGAGTAGAAAAGAATTGATAGGTTCCCTGCCAGCCAACCTTCTCTCCCTGTTCCAATACAACTGATTTGTTAAAGACTTGCAGGAAGTAGGATTTCCCATACTTCTGAGTAAAGACAATCGGTTGATCATCAGCCAGATATTGCAATTTACCAAGTCCGTAATTGCGATTCAGCGTCACGAGCAGCTGATGCTGGCTCCCATCCTGTACTGCTGAACTCAGCCAATACTTATCTACGTCTGGATGCTGGGCTTTCGTTCCCGAATCACTATACACACCCGAGCCGCTTCTGCCTACTTCCGTCTCCCCTGCATAGTAGCGTACTTCTTGATTCCATGCTCCGTTGACGGACTGCAATCCATAATAACGATATAACGTAATCTCTTCCAGAGGCATAATTTCCGTATGAACTTGTACTTTGCCGCCTTCGATTTCATACGTAACCGTCTCCTGCAAGATTTCACGACCACGTCCGTCCTGCTCCTTCGTATTGAAGCCCTGAATTCGATTCACAACCTCAATTTTCACCTTGGTCCCGGCGATTGCTGTCCCATCTTGAAGCTGTTTCCCGTCCACCCACACATTATATTTAACGGTTCTTCCTGTCGTAGAACTGTTCTCGCCGCCATCATAATTATGATTGCCACCCGTGAAATCCTGACCTTTGCCGTTGCCATTATCATTGGCACCAACGATATAAGGGCCAATCCAATCCGATATATCAGGCCACAACATAGTCGATGGGCGCGTCAAGTCGGGATCGGCATCCTTGTCCACATTCGGACTAAGCCTCCATTCTTTCATCCCGTAGAGCTTATTCGCACCAGCATGATCGAACACAATCCACATATCATTGCAGTCATTGTACTTGTGAGCAATCTTCAAGTTGCTGCCGGTTTTCATGACATATTGCGTTCCACCCTGCAATGGATCGTGAAGTACTGGATTTTGGAAGCCATGGTTGATAGATAGTGGTGTTTCATTCCCCATTATCTGATTATAGGCCCAAGGAGCAACCTCAATTACGACAGACTCCACTTCTACCGGACCTACTTGTGCGCGAATCACGACAGTTCCAGGCTTGATAGCCTGCAGCTTGCCATCTGAGGTCACTTCAACAATGCTTGAGTCCGAGCTCGCGAAGACCGCATGTACTTTCTTTTGTTGGGCATCATTTTTGTCGATTACAATAGGTGTCCACAACGCCCCAACATCCATGGTTTCCAGCTTAGAAGGAAGCATGATCCGATATTCCGGAGCAGTACGGTTCGCTTCATATTTTAATAGCTTCAGATCATCAAGGTAAAACGTGGCGTCCTCCGATTGCCTGTTGCGCATAAGGGCAAAGCGAATGATATTTTCCGTATTGATTCCTGCCTGCTTCAGCTCCTGAATCGACTTCGTAATAATGGTCCATTGACCAGGCGGGAACATGATGTTTCTGGCATAGGTCTTGCCCCAATCATATTCATACATATAGACCTCGCGAATCTCCTGTGGCTTGGAAGAAGCATTGTATACCGCATAGCTAACAGCATCATACTCGCTCCAATCCTTGAGTGCATAGGCTGGATAGGATTCTTCTGGAAGCTCCTTCTCGAACCCGTCATAATCGGAGTCGATATACGCCGCGATCCAGCTATGTGGATACGCCTTGAAATCAATCTTCAGCGACTTCTCTCCTTGCAGCACGTATGTAGCATCTGTAACCGTTGTCCGCTTGACATGGTCACCGTTATTCGTTCCAGATTTAATATCGCTTTCAAAATCTACGAGCGAACGAGATTCTGTTACTGTCGACTCACCAGAATTCTCTAGCATAATATCGCGATAAATCGTCTGCTTATCATGGATGTTGACGCCAATAGATTTGCTGGATAATCCTTGTTTCTCTACGACAAAGGAATTCTCTGTTGCATACAGACCGTTCATCGCGAACTGACCATCTGTATCAGTGGTGACAGCATTCCCTGCCTTATCCGTTAACGTTGCTCCTGCGATACCATTGCCCTGACGATCAACTACTCTGCCTGCAAAATTCCCTTGCGGAGGAATAAACTTGCCCGTGGCAAACCTGTATAGATCCGTATACATCTGCTTCGCCTCCGGTACCTCAGAATGATAGAGATCATAGATTGCGTACACGTCTTGATAATACGCAAGAAGAGACTGATTCATAAACTGCTTCTTCACACCTGTAATTAAATAGTTGTAAAATGCTTGACGATACCGCGGAGCGTCCACAATACGCTGATCAAGCTCTACTTTGACTCCCGCTTCATTGGCATAAGCCAAGTCCGCTATCTCTTCCACCCGCTCAATTGTGGTGCTGTCGTCGCCATAATGGTTCGGCTGAAGGGCTGAGAAGTCAAAGCCTAGCCGGTTCCCATTCGCCTTCTCCCCTGCACCATACCACGGAAGCCAGCCCAGACGCATGCCGTGCTGCTGCTGCAAATACTGGGATGCGAATGCCGTACTCTCCTGCTCCCCAGGTACAGTTGTATCGAGATCCTCTTGGAGCCAATAGAAGCCGCTCAGCTTCAAATGCTTATACTGCTGTTGCTCGAAACGAGCGGTTAACGTGTCGATGTACCAGCGGATTAACTCTTTGCGCGTGTTCAAGTTTTCTAGATTTTTCACTGTGCCATCGCCATTGAAATCCCCAAAGTTCTTGCTCTGTGGATCTGGGAAAGGCAATGTAACGTACACGTTTACCTTTTTATTTGGTTCATGCAAATCCTTCCCCACCTGTTCAACTGCTGCATCCAAGCCATCAAGCTGCAACCCCTTCTCGAACAAGCGATCTATCGACCATTTCCAATCCTGCCAAGTTCCTGGATTGCTTCCTGCCGCCCATGGGTAATAGCGAGTGAGACTGCCCTTGTAGGGGGATGTCTTCGTGAGCAGGAGGAATGTATCGAAGAACGCATCCTCTGCAATTCCATCTTGATTCAAGTATCCTACATAAGGGAGAAAATGATCCTTCCCGTACTCCCCTCTCTTCGTGCCATTCGTATTCTCTCGGTTATCATATCCGGTGTTCATAATCACAATATTCGAAGCGCCATTGGATTTTTCACTGTTTTTGGGCAAATAATCTGCAGACACTATTGTTGAGAAAAACGATGTCATGATCACAGAAGCAAGCATGAAGGAAGCAGTCAGCAGGCTTATGCTTTTCTTTACTTTCACAAATTCACTCTCCTTTAATCTTTGCAATAAAGCGTTTACATAAAATTGATAGCAAAACGCTTACAATTCTCTTCGTACCCACTCCCTTCATGAATCGACCTCTCATTTTTGGATAATTCAACCTATCTCATCATATCAAACTGGATAAACTATTCAACTAATAAATATTCTATTCTCTGAGAAGTCATGCAAAAGAGCTGCCATGCGGCAGCCCCATTTTTTAGAACATCTGTATTAGCACTTGCAGTTCCGTAATCTCATCATGCGGCTTCAAAAACACCGATGGATGACCAGAGTATGGCCCATAGAAATAAAAAGAAGATGAACCGGAGTGCACCGTAGCCATCTTCTATAAGCCGAACCAATTATCGAGGCTGCTTCTGATACGTACCCATCACAAATTGGTACATCCAATCATAAAGCTCACGAATCCGCGGATCACTGCTGCGAGAACTGTCGAGCAGGGCATCTACACCTTGGTAATAAGCCATGAATGCTTCGTTCATATAGCCAAAGTCGACCCCTCCATTCAAATAATCAATGTAATAGTCGCGTGATGCATCATTCGTGAATGCATCCTCATCCATCTCCATCTCAATACCTAGACCGTGATGCTTCGCTAAGTACGCCGCATCTTCAATCCGATCTGGGTTAGTTCCACCCCAATAATGGTTCGGCTGCAGCGCTGTCGCGTCGAACCCTATCGCACGTGCTGCATAGTTCCTGTTGCCACCAAAATTCGGAACCCAGAACAGCTTCTGTCCTCTCTTATGCACGATATCTCCAGCATACTTGACCAACTTCTCGTCCGATGAATTGTCTCGTCCCATCGATTCGGCCATCCAATACATTCCAACCAATTCCAAACGGTCGTATCGGCCTTTCATCCATTTTGTTCTTACTTGATCCAAATACCAATCAACAGCCTTTTTCCGATTCGTAAAGGATTGTTCCGCGCCAACATCACTAGGCACAAAGTTCTCAGAGATCCCGTCCCCATCGACATCTCCAAAATTGGAAATCGTCTCACCAGGATTCGGAATCATAATGACGACTTTCATCTTATGATGCGAATCATTCAGCTTATTCCCTGCTTCTGTCACAGCAGCATTTAACTCGCTCAAATCCCCGCCCGGCTTGAACATTTTGTTCAGATACCATTTCCAGTCATCAAGTACTGCGTTAATCCCAAAATCCCGCTGGTAATCCGCCGTACGAATGCCTAATAAAAGCGTTCCATCATACATCCAGTCCTGCGGCTCTCCGTTGATGTCAACATAACTGACGTACGGCATGAGCTTCTCCTTTGTCCAATTGCCGCGATCATTACTATACATACTGTTGTACATGAGCCACAGATCGTGAATGCCTGCCGTATCATTTCCCGGCTTCAAATAAGAAGATGTGACTGGGCGAAGCGCATATGCATCCGCTGTTTTTCCATCTACACCCCATATCTCCACTTCGTCCATGAACACCCAAATCTCTGTCGTAACGGCAATTTTCACATACCGGGCATAGATTTTCTTCGCTTGACTGGATGGATGGGGAACTCGATCTACCGCTGCGTCCCACACATAATCATAGGCTGCAGTCGGAATATTGGTCCAGAGCGGTACCGGAGAATTCATGTATTTTACAGGGGCCCAATTCATCCCGTCTTCTGAGGCATAATAGGAGACAATTTCTGGTGTATAGATGCCTACTTCATGATTGTAGAGAAAGTGAGACTTAATCTTCCCAATCGATTTGCTTTCGCCCAAATCAAATATGATTTCACGCGTCTTTCCTTTTAACAATGCGGTCCAGTTCGGATCCATAAAATCATTGGCATCTCCATACTTTCCATCTGTCAGCTTCGTTCCATCGTCTGGGTAATTTTCATCAGGTGGCTGATGGGTGAAGGAATACGAAATCCCGCTTGCCAAATTCCTCATCCCATCGGTGGCCACTGTAGGTTCAATATCTACCGCTAATGCAGCTTGGAAGGTGGACAGCAGCATGATAGAAGCTGCGACGAAGCTCACGACTCTCTTCAACTTAATCATCAATAAAAACCCCTCTCGTCGATTTTTCAATAAAATCGTGTATTGAGTAAGCATGGGTTGATCACCCATTCTTGATGACTTATGTCTATTCCGTGCTTCGCTGCGCTCCCCATTCATCGTTTATCGAGGCTTATCGAGGCTGCTTCTGATACGTCCCCTTCACAAATTGATACATCCAATCATATAGCTCACGAATCCGAGGGTCACTGCTGCGTGAACTGGTGAGCAAGGAATCAACTCCTTGGTAATAGGCCTTGAACGCTTCCGTCATGTATCCATAATCGACCCCACCGTTCAAGTAATCAATATAATTCCCGCGTGAAGCTTCATTCTCGAACATCGCTTCGTCTGTCTCTAACTCAACACCGAGACCATGATGCTTCGCCAAATAAGCTGCGTCCTCAATTCGTTCTGGATTGCTGCCGTCCCAGAAGTGGTTCGGCTGAAGCGCTGCTGCATCGAATCCCAGAGCCCGAGCCGCATAATTCTTATTCGCACCGAAGTATGGAATCCAGAACAGCTTCTGTCCGCGTTTATGCACAATTTCTCCAATATGCTTAATTAACCTTTCATCTGACGTCTTCCCGTTTGATACCCCTTCATCCAGCCAGTACATGCCGGAGATCTCCAAGCTGTCATAACGGCCTTTCATCCATTTTGTTCTGACTTGTTCCAAATACCAGTCAACAGCCTTCTGCCGATTCGCATAGGACTGCTCTTCCCCTACCTCACTTGGTACAAAGTTCTCAGAAATGCCATCTCCGTCGATATCTCCAAAGTTGGATATCCCCTCACCCGGATTCGGGATCATGATAACAACCTTCATCTTATGGTTCAGATCATTCAGCTTCTCTCCCACTTCTTTAACCGTGTCATTCAATGCGCTCAGGTCTCCGCCCGGCTTGAACGTCTTATCCAAATACCATTTCCAGTCTTCAAGATTTGCTGAATA
The DNA here is from genome assembly GCF_001894745.1 of Paenibacillus sp. NAIST15-1. Classification (GTDB taxonomy): domain Bacteria; phylum Bacillota; class Bacilli; order Paenibacillales; family Paenibacillaceae; genus Paenibacillus_B; species Paenibacillus_B suaedae. Next base: position 801,442 of record NZ_BBYF01000002.1, on the reverse strand, counting down.
CCCAAAGTCCCGTTGGAAATCCGGCGTACGAAGGCCTAGCACGAGCGTGCCGTCATACATCCAGTCTGTCGGCTGACCATTACTATCGACGTAGCTGACATACGGCATGAGCTTCTCCTTCGTCCAATTGCCTCGATTATTATCGTACATTCCATTGTACATAAGCCACAGATCGCGGATTCCTGCTGTATCATTACCCGGCTTCAAATACGATGGTGTTACTGGACGAAGAGCATACGCATCAGACGTCTTGCCGTCAACACCCCAGATCTCTACCTCATCCATGAACACCCATATTTGTGTGGTGACTGCGATCTTCACATAGCGCGCATAGATCTTCTTCGCTTGACTGGAAGGATGAGGAACTCGATCTGTTGCAGCATCCCATACATATTCATAGCCAGCTGTCGGAATATCAGACCATAGCGGGGCTGGAGAATTCATGTACTTCACCGGAGCCCAATTCTGGCCATCCTCGGATGCATAGTAAGACACTATGGTCGGTGTATAAATGCCTACGCTGTTGTTATAGAGAAAGTGTGATTTAATTCGGCCGATCGACTTGCTCTCACCTAAGTCAAATGTGATTTCTCTCGTCTTCCCCTTCAACAATCCCGACCAGTTCCCATCCATGAAGTCATTGACGTCACCATATTTGCCATCTGTCAACTTCGTTCCATCATCTGGGTAATTTTCATGAGGGGGCTGAGAATAAGAATAAGATATTCCGCTCGCTACATTTCTCATTCCATCTGGCTCCTTGAGCTCATTTTCTTCGGCAAAGGCTGTGTGGAAGGTGAACATAAGCAGGACGGCAGCGACAATGAAGCTTGCCCATTTCTTCATCTTGTTCATCAATTCGACTCCTTTCGTTACATGAAATGTGTGAAATGCGAACTCCATCGCGAAGGAAGCGTTTTCAAGATGTTGCAACTATTATACCTGCTGTACAGGTTTATGGTTTTGATTATAGTCCATACTTATCGACTTATTGTCCACTTACCAGATACGAACCAAGAACTAGCACATCACCTTCCGAAGGAGACGGATTGAATCATTTACCAATCCAGCATGAAGTATGTTTACGACCATCACATATACCACCGTAAGATAGCATTTGGAACACAGCATGATGGTATTGTGGATCGGCTGCAGCGCCTATTATGGACGAATAAAAATAGGGCATGCAGATGCATCCCCTATCGAAACCAATACCTTATCGTTATGAGTATGGATTAGCGTTCTGGATTGTAAGTCACATGAACTGACTTGTATCCAAGCTGCTTAATCTGATCAGGTGTAACATAGAGTGTTCCTTCTTCCAGCACACTATTCTCCGCATTCAGCTCCATAGTTCGGCTGCCATTCACAAGCTTAAATCGATGAGCGCCATTCTGCTTTTTCAGCTTCTCTAGCTTGATAAGCTGCCAGCCGCATGCATCCGCGAGCGGTTTAACAGGGATACGAATATACCCTTTTTCTTCAAATACGATCGGCACGCGAATCGATGCCTTATCAACCTTAACCTCGTAATCGCGCTGGATCTTCATCGTTATTTTTTCCTCGGGCAATGCATCCAGATCGAAGTCAGTCGGCAAATCTGCGGTAGCATCCTTGGCATTGTCCATCTTCGGCAAATATGCCTCTGCAGCAGCCCAATCCTTCAACAGCTTGGATATCCGCTTCTTCAAGTCCAACACATATAGAGGACGATCCGGCTTATTCAATGTATATACCACGTATCCCTTCTCAGGATCAATGCCTCTAAGATTGCCGAATACGATCCGTTCCAATTGACTTGTTGCAGGGTCGAAGATCACAATCTCCTCTTGATTCGATTTCTCTCCATTCAACCGGCTGTATATGATGCGATTGTCCGAGAGCCAGACAGCCCCTGTCGAATAGCTAGTTCGAAGCCATTCCTTCGTATGCCCTGTTTGATTGTTGCGCAGTATATAGCTATGAACCGTGGTCATGTACCCTTCTGCAGTCGGTTCAAAATATAGCCGCTCATGGATTCCCCATTTGCGGTCTGGCGAGGAACGAAACACTTTACCCTTCACAACTCCCTGATCCTCAGGATCATACGTATACTGCATCCCGCCTTCAATATTATCTGCATAATTGGTCTTGAGCAGAGGATGCTGCTGACCCTTTTCTACTCGCATGCTCCGAATGCTCGGATCCCATTTCTTCCATTGCCCATCAGCCATTTGAACGACGACACGCTCCTCACGTGCCTCCAGATCAATTCGCTCAACATTATAATAGACCGCTCCGCTCTGCTGATCGGTGTACACCTTTTCGGCAGAGTATGTACCTGCTGCACCTGCGAGAGACGGCAAACTTAATCCCAAGAGGATCCCCCATGCCCATATCGTTGCTTTCAAGGAATCAACTCCTTTCCTCCATACCTTTTATACGAAATTAGTGATACGTCTGAATTGTATGCTCAGAGAAGTCCACATAAGTATCAACGTGATAGAACCAAAAATGTTTCATTTCATTTCATTTCCCCGAAGGGATAACGATACATATGGGACGCAACAGTAGGGGGTCTCCCCTTCATTCGTTGCATCATAGATAATAGCACATACAAAAAAACGCCCCCCGCAGATTGCGAAGAACGTCCTGATCTTCTTATTAACCAATCCATGCTGACCATAGATCGGGTTCTTACCTCTTACATAAGGAACATATAAATCGGTGTGAAAAGAATGGAGGTAATCAGGCCCGCTAACCCCATTGCCAATCCACTGAATGTCCCCTGCTTCTCTGAGTCCGCCAAGCTCTTCGCAGTCCCGAATCCATGCGCAGCCGTCCCCATTGCGATCCCAAGCGGCACTTCGCCGCGAATACCAGTCATCCGCAGGAAGGTTGTACCGAACAATGCACCAACAACCCCTGTGAATACGGTAAATACAGCAGACAGTTCAGGCATAGCACCCAATGACTTGGAAATTTCAACTGCGATTGGAGAACTGACTGATTTCGGCAGCATGCTCAGCATAACTTCCCTCGCCCCGTCTAAACTCATCATGATCGCCGCCACACTCACAATTCCCACGATAGAGCCGCACGTAATGGACAAGCAGATTGCAGCAAATTGCTTTTTGACTAGCTCGCGATATTTATAAATAGGAACACCGAGCGCGATTGTCGCTGGCCCAAGAATAAGTGCCAAAATATCTGCCCCATTTTTGTAATCCTGGAGCGGGATATTGCCAATGACGAGAAAACCGATCAACACCGCCGAGCAAAAGAGGATCGGATGCATCCATTTGAAACGCACATGCAGTACACGGGATAATGCATACACAACGATCGTTGCAGCTATTCCGAACAATGGCTGTTGTGTCCATGATAAAAGGTTCATGCTGCATCTTCCTTTCTTGTCGGCATCTCATTAGCTTCATCCGGTTTCTTCTCCATCTTCGAAGCAACGAAGCCTGTCATCCAGAGAACGACCAGTGTACTGCCTATAATTCCAGCAGAAATGCTGAACCAATGTGCACTCAAAACAGGCATAAATGCCATAATACCGACTACATAAGGGATGAAGAACAACAACATATGATCAAGCAGGAATTGAGCGGATTGTTCAACCCACTCCAGCTTCACCCACTTCATGCCAAGTGCAATCAGGAACAGCACCAAGCCAAGCACGTTGCCGGGCAGCGGGAGATGAAGCAAATTGTGCAGCCACACACCTGCGATGTTGAAGCCTAATAAAATTGCAAATCCTAGCATAAGGAACCACCTTCTGATGATAAGACTTTGATGAAAATCCGTTCCTATTCTGAAACACCCCTATTGTAACAGAACTATCGAGCGTGTCCCACCCGCGAGTACGGTCGAAAAGCAGAGCTGTAAGCGGTTTTTCACAATAAAAAAGGCCTGGAGCAGCCTCCAAGCCTTTTCATGTATTTTCTGTAACTTTCAAAATTTTATCATTTTCGTATGAAATGAATCACACTATCGCTGCAAACGCCGAATAATACGCGTTACCCGCCATACCGTCCAGTTCATATGACGCTGCTTGCGGAAAGCAATATACTGCGGCTCCCACGTAACATCGAATAATGCTAGCCATATTCTTCTATAGTTATTCATTGGATACAGCTCACGGATTCTTCGGAATATTGCAACGGCAGTTCGTTCTGTCCATAAATAGGGTGCACAATCCGATTCAACATGGGACAACGGTATTAATCCGCTGACTAGCTGCCTGCAATGATGATGCTGTCCGATCCATACGATGATATCACGTAGCTGCTGAAGTACTTCATCCTGTTCGGGTTGACATAAGCCGCGGCAAGAACGAATATCGCCGATCATTACCGTCCCAGAGGCCTCATCGACTCTCAGCACAACGTATCCAAGCAAGAGATCTCCATCCGTTTCATTAAATAAGCGAACGAGTTGGAGCGTGGCATCCGATACCGTCAGCAATCGTTGAAGCGTCTCGATATACCCTGGTGTCGCGGACTCCCAGCTGCTGGCCGCGTCTATGACTTGCTGAACATGTTCAGCTTCCAACGGGAAGCTGCTTTGCTCATACCGGTGCTCCGGCGATGCCATGCTCGGCTCGGTGAATTCATACCGTGCAATTTCCCCTACTTTGAAGAAGTCATTACCATAGTCATGAAGCAGTGGCATGCCATCTATGCCTGCTTGATAGAACACAATATCGAGACCGAAGCGATCCGCATGTTCGTACAGGGAATGAAGAGCATCATGTTCTTTCGCTTTCATCCGCTCCAGCTGCGGCATGCCAAGCATAATTACCCGCCGTCCCTTAATAATGAAGGGAAAGCGAATTTTGCCGCTGTTGACTGAGAAGACACGCTTGTCCGTAACATTCTGATACATCCAGCCATTAATGCCAGTCAGAAGCACTTGATCATCGCTACGCCAATCTCTACCTAGCGGCTTCTTCAGATGGCGCTCGAATACAAGTACCCCAATCACGTACATAATAGCCGCTACTAGCAGACCAGTAACTAGTGTTGTTGTAAATTGGCCATAGCTAAGTGTGTAAGTTGCTGCATCCGCAACCTTCTCATGGAATTCTGCTAGCATGTATCCCAGCATCATGTACAGAACCATGAGTAGTGATCCGAATAAGGTTGTGAAGAATATCGTACTCTTCGTTAACGGGAATCGATAACGAGTGAACTGTGAGCGAATAAGGAACAGGAACAGCAGCATCCCGCACAGCCACAACGTATGGCGAATCGTCGTTCCTAGCAGAAATGTCAGCAGCGTACATATCGCTAAGGCTGCCAGGGTCATCACATATGCCCGAATTGTGCGCTCGAAGAGTCCCTTCAATTGCAGCAGGATCAACAGGCTGGCACCAAGTAAGATACCATTCACAATCGGAAATACAGAACCATGAAATAACGGCAGAACGAACATGGATGATTCCCATGATGGCTCAGTGAACGTGTATGTAAATAAAAATATAGAAGTCATAAACAGCAAGATTACGACTGACCAAGCAGACAGCGAATTCCATAACGAGCGCTGTACGAACCACAAGATGCTGCCAGATTCAATATATGAACCTAACGTCGGGTGATCCTCGAACTTCTTGACCGCAACTTCGCCGAACTCGAATGCTGCGAAGATTAAGCCAAGTGTAAATGGGATGAAATAGTACACGGTCCGGTACAGCAGCAGTGCTGTAAATACTGTACTGTCTGCAACTCCTAATGCTTGCAAGCCGATTAAGAACGTAATATCGAATGTTCCGAATCCGCCGGGCACCATACTGATAAGGCCGGCTATGGCACTAACCGTAAATACACCGACGACTTCAGCGAAGGAGACGTCTGCTTTCAGCATAAGCAAGATAACGTATGCAACTGATCCTGCAGCGAGCCATTCGATAAATGACACAACCGTATATCCGAATGTCAGTTTGGCGTTCGCATTCGCTCTTCCCTTCCAACGTGAGAAGAGTAAATACACGGGGAAGAACAAAGCCACCCCGACTAGGACAACCCATAGCCACCCCTTGGCGGCGAGCAGTTCACTCGCAGGGAACACATGCAGCAGTACTAGGATGCCCAATAGGGACAACCCACTAATCATAGAAGGCGCCATCCATGCAATTGCAATCAGCAGCCTGCTGGCATCGCCTGTAAATTGACGATACAAAACGGTTCGAATCCCTACCCCTGCGATCCCACCAAAGCCGACAATCCCGTTAAAGGTATTCGCGATCCAGGATACTCGAAACGTTTTCCCTATGGTAACAGGAGCTTTAATTGAACGCAGAAGCAGGCGATCATAGAAAAACATGGTCGCAACCGCTAGTCCGCCTAGAACTATGAGCCCCGTAAAATACTCACTCGATATTAATCGTATCGCATGGAGCGATTCCCGAAGTGAAAATCTGGATAATTCCTTCTTTCCTTGAATAAAGACGAAAATGATGACTGCTAATGGAAAGGCTATTTTCAGCGTCTGAACAAGCCGCTTATTATGCAATAACGCTTGCAGCTTCGTCTTGATTGCATTCATTCAACCCCTCCTCTATTCCCTGATACCATATAGTGTGTAGTGAGGGCAGGTTCGTTATTCGTTTGCCTTCTTATTGTAAACGCATCAGCTGCATTGCTGCAAATATCTGCTTCAATTGATGAAGGTCAGCAGACGATTGATGGCTTCTTCTTTCTGCTTATCAGATACGTGAGTGTAGACCGTAGTTGTTTGAATGGAGGCATGTCCGAACATCTCCTGTACGGTTCGTATGTCTGCCTCGCTCTGCAGCAGCATCGTTGCAAAGGAATGGCTCACCAACCCGAAGACCCCCATATCCCATCAACATCAGAATTGCCAGATTGCGCTCCCGATACTTTCCTTCTGTCCGCACGAGAAGCTGGCGCAATTGTTCCGGGTTCATATACACTGGTGCACGATTCATCTCCGTCTTCGACTTCTTCACACCGATGGATGGATTCACATTCGTCAGCTCGAATTCATTTAGTGCTTTATAGAAACTTGTCACCGCACAATGCTTGCGATCCATAACGCATTTTCTCCCTCGATTATGCTGCAAAATAGCCTCAAAAAAACTGCGTATAATTGATATTATACGTAGTTTTGGATCTGAGTGGCAAATAAATCTGACCGCATCAATTGATTAAGCTAGCCTTTCAACCATTCATAGAAAAGCGACAACCATTACATTACATTACAATACCATAGCATCATAGCTATAGAGTCTTTGTTAAAAGAGAAGGCAGCATATGAAGGATCTTGGGGATTTTTCCAAGGTTCATTTTTATTTATATGGGTATTTCGACTTATCTAAAAAGGAATTGTTATCGTCCTGTCGAACTATTACATGGATCTACAAATTTCTACAAGGGGACGATTATGCATCATGTTTACAATCACAAATTGGAATAGCGAATTAAGCCATAGGCGATTCCGAATGAACTTTGCGCGCCTTGGGCTTTTTGCACTATTCCTTGCGCTAGTCTTTTACTTTATTTTTATGCCGCTTAATAAGGCAGCCGCAAACGCTGACTCAACGGCTTACACGCAGGATCAATTAGATGCCCTTGAGATGCTGAATGAGGTTCGCCTAAGTGTTGGCCTGCCGCCTGTAAAGCTTAATAAAGAAATAACGCAAGCAGCCATCAATCATGCAAAATATTATAATTTGCACGAACGCGGAAAGAAGGTTACCTTAAGTGCCCATCAAGAAAAAATGGGACTGGAAGGGTTCACGGGGACTGGACCTTTTGAACGAATGAAAGCCGCCGGCTGGAATTATGGAACTTCATACCGAACGGGTGAAGTCATGCATTTTGGACAGAAGAGCAGCACGATGGCCATGCAAGGATGGCTGGATACCGCCTATCATCGTGACATTATTTTAGGTTCTGCCTATAACGAGATCGGGATCGCGCTTGTTGATGGAACAGCTGTTGTGAATCTAGGCGGTTCATACCAGTCCTCCATGCAAAGTAACCGTATCTTTGTCTATCCTTATCAAGGGATGACCAATGTGCCAGTAGGATTCTACGGGAATGAAGTGCCGAATCCATTGGATCAGTTCAATGTCGAGCATTCAGGCTATATTATTTCCGCGTCAGTCCCTGGCAAGCTGGATTGGCATGAAGCAAGCATCTTGGACGAGAAGGGAAATAACGTTCCTTTTTATGCAGAAGTCTCGAGCGGGCGTACCCTATTCCTTTATCCGAAGTCCATATTACAGGGTTATCATACATATCGCATCAATCTGGCATACCGTACCGATAGCTCATCCGAGCCACAGCGCCTATCCTGGTCCTTCAAGACTGGCAAGGGCCATCAAATAGTAAGCATATCGGGAGCTCTGAAAGAGATTCTGATAAATGAAGGCGAAGAGACCTCCATTAAGATGATAGGACGATATGACGATAATGTCACGGAACCGTTGACAGACCAAGTACGTTATGTCAGCAGCAACGCAGCAGGTCTTAAGCTCGTGTCCACTGCTACCTTCAAGGGAATAAAAGCAGGCAATTATTACGTTACCGCTCATGTGGGGAATTTGTCCTCTGAACGAATTCAGGTCAAAGTGCTGCCGCGCTTAAAGACGAAGACTTATCCGCCACTCAATGCAAGTAAGCCTGCAAGCACGGTAACAGAGGCTGAATTCTGGATGATGTTCCTGCAACAGTATCAAATCCATATTGAGGATTACGCCCCATCTAAACAGAAGCATGCCGCTGATGCTGCCTACCGGATTGCTGAGATGCGAAACATCCCGCTGCTTGGATTGACCAGCATTCCAGCTAGAGATAAGCCAATTACGAGAGGAAAAGTTGCAGAAATTATAGCTGCGGCTGACGGCGTCCATTACGTCAATTACAATGCCATCTGGTATGTGCTTGGTATGAATTATATGAAAGGGACGACGGATTCAACGCTCACTGGCTTTGAGCCAGACCGTACAATGACTCGCGGAGAGGCTGTTCAATTGCTTACAGAACTGAAGCCGAAGCTGAAGTCATTGCGCGCAAGACCAGCCAGTCGGACACCTGTTGAATTCCTGCCTCCTTTACCTGAACGAGAAGTCTACAAAAAGCCTGAAGTGATCAAAGATTATACGCTTATCGCTACCTATCATCCTGATCGCACCTTAACGGTAGAAGGCAAATTCACCATTCTTGCTGGCCAACAGACGACGATGATGGTACAGACGGGCGGGAAGAAGCCAAAACAAATTGAAGATGTAACGGTATCCGTTGATCGTGAAGGCAACTTCAAAGTCACCTCTGGCCCGTACACAGAAGATTCCTTAAACCTAGACTTGAAGACACCTGGAGTTACGTATTGGATTTCTGTCGAAGCCAATGCGATGAATGTCAGTGAATATACACCCAAGCCATAATGCTAATAGTGGATTTTGTATGAACCTTTTTAGGGTGAACATATCTCGAATGTAATAAAACGAACTCCTTGTACTTTAGATGAACTATAACCCTTAATGTGAACAGGATAAAGAAAGCACTACGCTGCCAGAAGATGATTCCTATATTCGTTAGGAGTCATCTTCTTTAATGTCCATTGATATCGCTCGGTATTGTAAAAGTGAGTATACTCGTTAATGCGATTCCGAAGTTCGTCAATACTTGTACAATCTTTGTACTCTAATTCGTCTTTCATATGACCGAATTGACGAATGGTTCGATTAATTAGCTCGAAGAGCAATGGTGTGCTTAATGTTTGTCTTGCTTCGCCTGCCTTTCTAACGTACAGACCCGAGAGAGGCACTTGTTTTAAAGTGTCCATTTCTCGGCTCATAGTTCACCCAGCATCATGATTAGTGCTTAACAAAAAAAGCTCCCTTAACAGCAGCAGGCCCAAACATGAGCCTGTTTGCTATTAAGGAAGCTTCTTAAACGGATAATCGTCCACGCTTATTTCACAACTTATTCCTTAGTCACCAGCTTCAGCGGCGCAGGAATGGTTTTTTCCACTGTCTTGCCCTGCAGCACATCATATGCGGCTTGCACCGCAAGCTGTCCGATCAAGTCAGGCTGCTGTGCTACGGTTGCTGTCAGCTTGCCTTCCTGAATCGATTTTAATGCATCGTCATTGCCATCAAATCCGATAACCGGAATATTTTTGCCGGTGCTCTTAATGGCTTCAATCGCACCTAGCGCCATTTCGTCATTGTGTGCGAACACAGCTTGTACATCAGGATTTGCTTGAAGCAGGTTTTCCATCACGTTGAGACCTTTTGTACGGTCAAAGTCCGCCGTTTGCTTCGCAATAACTTTCAAAGTCTGGTCGGCCACTTCGTGGAAGCCTTTGCCGCGTTCACGGGTCGCCGATGCTCCCGCTACACCTTCAAGCTCAATGACTTTCGCATTTTTGCCGACCAGGTTCTCGATAAATTCAGCCGCCATGCGGCCGCCCTTGACATTATCTGAAGCCACCAGTGCTTCAACGTTGCCGTGATCCGCCGAACGGTCGAGCGTAATGACAGGAATACCAAGACTATTCGCCGATTGAACGGCAGTCGAGATGGCTGCGGAATCGGTAGGGTTAATTAGAAGTACATTAACGCCTTTTTGCATCAGGTCATCAACGTCATTGCTTTGTTTCGCCGAATCGTTTTGCGCGTCGACGACAATTGTTTCTATGCCGTGTTTTTTAGCTTCGGCTACAACGCCATCTTTCAAGGAAACAAAGAACGGGTTATTCAATGTAGAGACGGACAAACCGATTTTCATATCCTTTAAGTCCCCACCCGCTTTTGGCTTCGCCCAGCTTGGAGGCTCCAGAGAACAGCCGGTAGTTAAAATGAGCAATAACGCTGACAGTATTATCGTTAGCTTTTTCATGTGATTCTCTCCTCTCGCTTAAGCAGATTTCTTCCGGTCGATGAGCACCGCAATCAGAATAACGATACCTTTTACCACCATTTGATAGAAGGAAGATACGCCGAGCAGGTTAAGTCCGTTGTTCAGAGTACCGATAATGAGCGCACCAATCAGCGTACCGACAATTCGTCCGCGGCCTCCGGAAAGGCTTGTACCGCCCAAGACAACCGCAGCGATTGCGTCAAGTTCATAAGATGTACCTGCAGTCGGCTGCGCCGAGTTCAGACGCGAAGTCAAGATAGCCCCGGCCAAAGCGGAGAGCATACCTGCTAAGGAATAAATCATGATTTTAACGCGTGACACTTTAATACCGGATACGATAGCCGCTTTCTCGTTACCGCCGATTGCATAGGTTTTGCGTCCAAATGCAGTTTTGTGCAAAATCACCCACAATACTGCGAAGGCAATAATCATCGTGATTGCTGGAACCGGAATGCCGAACTGATAACCGCGTCCGAACAATTGGAATGTCATGCTGTCACCAAGCCCAGTAATCGGATTTCCGTCTGTATAAACAAGCGTCAAACCTCTAAATATCGTCATGGTTGCAAGTGTAGCGATAAACGGAGCCATTTTGCCCTGTGTAACCAGAAGACCGTTAATCATCCCCATCACACCACCGAGCAAACAGCCGGCGAGGATTGACAGAATTGGATCATATCCGGCTACGAGCATATTGGCTACAAACGCACTTGATAATGCCAGGGTTGAGCCGACGGACAAGTCGATCCCGCCCGTAAGAATGACGAAGGTCATGCCAAACGCAATCAGCGCGTTGATGGATACCTGCCGCAGCAAGTTCAAAATGTTAAGCGGTTCCAAAAAACTTGGGTTAAGAATGGATACAATGACAATCAGTATGAATAGACCAAGTAGTGGTCCGAGTTTCTGCGTCATTTGCGATAGTTGAAAGCCTTTGCTTGTTTTTGCATCGTTTATGGATGTCATATTACTGTCCCCCTGTCGCCAGCGTCATTATTTTTTCCTGTGTCGCTTCTGCTTTTGTTAATTCTCCAGTGATTCGCCCTTCGTGAACAACAACGATGCGGTCGCTCATGCCGAGCACTTCAGGCAATTCGGAAGATACCATAATGATGGCAACGCCATGGCCTGTCAGTTCGTTCATTAACTGGTAGATTTCGCGCTTAGCGCCAACGTCTACGCCCCGTGTCGGTTCGTCGAGGATTAACAGCTTCGGACCGATGCCTATCCACTTGGCAATAACCACCTTCTGCTGATTACCGCCGGACAAATTTCCAGCTGCGGTTTCCGCTGAATGTGTTTTGATCTGCAGCCGCTTAATTAAGGCATCCACGAACACCTTCTCACTTTGCGTCGAGATGATTCCTTTCTTTGTAAAACCGCTGATACTTGGAAGAACCATGTTATCCCGAACGGAAAAGTCCAGTACCAAGCCTTCGTCTTTGCGGTCTTCCGTAATGAAACCGATTCCATGATTAACTGCGTCGACCGGCTTTCTGATCTCGACCTTCTTGCCGAACATACGGACCTCGCCTTGATCCAGCCGATCCAATCCGAACAGTGCTCTCATGATTTCGGTGCGTCCAGAACCCATCAGGCCGGAGAAACCAACGATTTCACCTTGATGAACGCTGAAGCTTACATCTTCAAACGATCCTTTGCGAGTTGCATGCTCTACCTCCAGGACAACCTCACCTGGTGAAGGGTTGCGAGCAGGGTAGCGTTCGGTCAGCTCCCTGCCGACCATTTTCTTTACAACTTCATCGAAATTGGTTTCTGGAATTGGCTTGGTGTCTACCGTCCGGCCGTCACGCATAACTGTGATCCGGTCGCAAATTTCGAAGATCTCCTCCATCCGGTGTGAAATGTAAACAATCGATACTCCTTCTTTTTTCAAGGACTGAATGACTTCAAATAGTTTCTGAATTTCTCTTTCCGTCAGCGCAGAGGTTGGTTCGTCCATGATTATGACCTTGGTGTCCGTCAACAGTGCCTTGGCGATTTCAATCATCTGCTGCTGTCCTACCGAGCATTGTCCTGCTTCTATATTCAACGGTATATCAACGGAGAGTCTTTTGAATTGCTCAATTGCAAGCGCCTTCATTTCCTTGGATTTTAGAAGTCCCCAAGTCGAGGACATCTCCTTCCCGATGAACAGGTTGTCCACCACGGTCATGTCAGGCCATATATTTAGCTCCTGATGGATAAAAGCGATACCTTGCCGCTCCGCTTCTTTCGGATTGGCAAAATACGTTTCCTTGCCGTCGATCAGGATGGTTCCTTTATCTCTTGCATGCAGGCCCGTCAGAATGTTCATTAGGGTGGACTTGCCCGCACCGTTTTCGCCCATGAGGGCGTGAACCTCGCCTTCGCGCAGGTCAAAATCAACGCCGGATAGTACCTGGTTGCTGCCGAAGGCTTTGTGGATTCCTTTCATTTGAATCTGCATAATGGCTCCTCCTTACAAGTTTTGCGGAGCATGGCTCCTTTGATTGTTCTTCGCAGCAAAACTACTTCGGAAGCTTACGCTTAGTTTTGCGAACGTTGCTTCTCTGGATGTTCTTTGCAGCAAAACTTACTTCGTAAGCACTTGCTAACCGAAATAGACACCTGCTTGTAAAATGATATTGGCGAACGGTTTAGCCTCGCCCGTGCGAATCACAGCTTTGGCCTTGCGAGTCAGTTCCTTGAATTCTTCATGAGGACAATCCTCGATTTCACAATCTCCGAATTTATGCTGGATGTAAGCATTTGCTTCATGATTTTGCGCTTTGATTTCTTTCGCAATCACCACTTTTTCGATTTCCATATCGGCTGCAATGGCATTGACCGTTTCCTCAAAGCTTGGTGTACCTAACGTTAGCGCCAAATCAATTTTCTTGACCCCTTCCGGGATGGGAAGACCGACGTCGGCGACGACGATTGTATCTGTATGGCCCAAATCGGCCAAAATTTTCGAAATATGACTGTTCAAGATGCCTTGTTTTTTCATGTTACATCTGCGCCTCCACTTCTTGACGATATGGCATGCCGCCCTGCGCACCAAACTTCGTTACAGACAAGGAAGCTGCACGGTTGGCAAAACGGACGCTATCGTAAATCGCTGTTCCTTCAGCCAGTGCGACCGCAAAAGCGGCGTTAAAGGTATCCCCTGCGCCTGTCGTATCCACCACGGGCACTTTGTAAGATGGTACGAGTACTTCATTAGAGCCGTCGAAATAACGTACTCCGTTGCTGCCTTCGGTAATAAACAGTTTGTTCGGATATTTGCGCAGCGCCTCGGAAACGGTTAGAGATGAAAACAGGATTTTCGCTTCATGCTCATTTGGTGTAATATAAGCGGCATTTTCGATTACCTCATCATCAAGTGGACGTGCTGGCGCTGGGTTGAGCAGCAGCGGAATCCCAAGGTTCTTGCAGATCCGGCTGACATGAGTAACGGTTTCCACCGGAATCTCCTGCTGGATCATCACCATATCCGCTCCTTCAAAAGCTTCCCTCGTATGGTCGATATATTCCGGGGTAACTTCATTATTGGCTGCTTTCACAACAACAATACTGTTATCACCTTCTGCCAAAATGATATGCGCTGTTCCACTTTCCATGTGTGGAACCGGTTCCACATTGTCGACACAAACGTTGTTTTGCTTAAAGTTGTTCAAAATTTGCGCTGCGAATGCATCGTCTCCTACGCGCCCGATCATGGTTACGTCGGCTCCGAGCCGCGCTGCGGCAACGGCCTGGTTCGCTCCTTTGCCTCCAGGAACGGTTTTGAAGCTTTCCCCGAGAACCGTTTCACCGGCCCCCGGGCGTTTGGATGATGTAACGACCAAATCAATTGATGAGCTTCCTACTACAATAATTTTAGCCATGTTGCCCCACCTTCCTCATTGTTTCCCGCTCTGTAAATGTCACGGGCATTTGTATGATTTTCTGATCTACATTTTCATTCTCTAATAATTGTATTAAAAGGTCTGCCGAGGCTCTGCCCATATCATAAGCGGGCTGCCTGATCGTCGTCAGTGCTGGTGTTAAGAGACTGCTGAGCGGAATATCGTCAAAGCCGATGATTTGCACGTCATCCGGTACATTCTTGCCAAGCCTAAGCGCTTCATGAAGCACCGCCGTAGCAACAATGTCGTTGCTGGCAATGATGCCATCCGTGTCCGGATAACGCTCGAACAATTCCTTCGCCCATTTTCCTGCTTCCGTGAACGAAAACGATGTAGTCCGGATTACGTTGTAATCCATCCCATGACTGTTCAACACATCAATTGCGCCCTGATAACGATCCTGTGCCGGCCGAATGGAAGCCGGCCCCTGCATGACCGTAATCCGCTGACTGCCGCGGGCAATCATTTCATGGGCAGCTATTTTTCCACCTTCATGTCCGTCCGCATATACCGATGGGCGATTGTCCACCGTACGGTCGAGAAATACTACTGGAATCTTCAGCTTCCGATAAATATCTGCATCCGGATGATTCGTGGATGCAATCACGCCAACCACATTATTTTGTACGAAGGTCTGGATATATTCTTTTTCTTTTTGTATATTTTCATCGCTATTGCCAAAAATGATTCGAAAATCATTCTCCTGCATCTTATCCTCCACCCCACGCGCCAACTCAGGAAAAAAAGGGTTGGTGATATCAGGGAGTAGGAAACCGATCAGTCTGGATTTTCGCTTGTATAAGGATCTAGCTACTTCATTCGGCGTATAGTGAAGTTCTTTGATTGCGCTTTCAATCTTCCTACGGGTATCATCATGCACATATCCAGTATCGTTGATTACCCGCGATACGGTTGCTGCGGATACGCCCGCATGTTTCGCTACGTCTCTAATCGTTGCCATCGTTGTTAGTCACCTCTAAACATGAAACCGGTTACACATATAAAATAACACAATCATTTACCTTTGACAAGGTTTATGGCTGTTCCATTATCTAGGTAGGATGGCTGGCAGCATCTTTTTAGTGGTCATGGCAGGCTGCGGTTCTGATCAAGTAGAATCTGAGGAGTGTTTGTAGTTGAAAATCTACGACACAAACATTAGTCCTTGACCTTGGATTTCCACCCATTTAGTAAAGATGTTTTGAACCAATGTTTGTGTCGTTCTACAATCATCCTGTAATGCTGTAAAACGGAGGGCGGATCGCCTTCCTCCGAAATGAAGGAACTTTTGCTTGTTCGGAATCCTATCTCATGAAATCTTGAAGACTGATTTTTTGGACAATCTCATACCCATTCCCCGGCCCTTTGGGCTTAATCACAACAGTCCCCATATAAGGGATCTCACCGACAGCAACACCGGCAGGAAAAGCGTGACCGATAATTACTTTGTTCGTTCCAGACAGGGGTACTACCTCGAACATTTTCTCTACCTGCGTCACAATGCTTTGTTTCTCTGCAGCTGAAATTGTGCTATCGCTAAGCTTAGCGATAGCCGCCAAAGAAGGATCGACAGCCACATTGCCTGAACCAAAGGCAAGTTCTGCCGATTCTCGGGTTCGGCAATATGGACTCGCAACAACGGGATATTGAACAGGAATATTGAGTTTGCGCATAGACTCCCCAAGCATTTTAGCCTGCTCTCTTCCGGTATCACTCAGATTGCGCTGCGTCGAGCAATCATGAAAATCCACGGTCGGTCGATCCTGCCCAACCGTAGCTTCGCCATGCCTCATATACAAAATATATCCGCCTTTTTGTAAGGCGTGCACCACAGAGTCTAATTCATTTTCAGGCATATTCAATCGCACAATACTTCCGCTTTGGAAACCCGACATGAACATCAGAATAGCCATATATATTGGCAGGAGTACATGCTTTTTCATTCTCATATTGTTGGACACCCTCTCATGCACGTATGTACTCCTATGATTCGTTACATTCAGCTATTTATGCCTAGATTGATCCAAATGCTTCTTTCTGTGGAGCCACAACTGGTATTCCTCATCTAGTACCGTATACTTCTTATCTCCTGGTTTACACAGTGATAGCTCGGCTAAAATGTGGGATAACTTATGTTCTACCATTAACCGATCATACACCTCATCTGAGGAGGCCATCTGATCCGAACCTTGTCCATCATCGCCAACTTGCACTGCCTGACTTAATGAGCGTTGTGACAGTGTCACTTTGCCGTCATGAAAAACCAGCCATTTTTGACATACTCGTTCAAGAAAATACCGATCATGGGAAGCGATCAGCATCGTTCCAGAATACGAGGTTAACGTTTCCTCCAGTTGCGTCCTGCTCTGTAAATCCAAATGGTTCGTTGGTTCGTCCAAAACAAGAACGTCTGAACGATTGACGATCAAGTTCGCGATTTTGAGACGCATCCGTTCTCCTAGGCTCAGCTGCTTCATCGGCTTCATCAACATTTCTGCTTCAATCCCCATCTGAGCGAGTACCGTGCGTACTTCGGCAAGACTATCAGAGTCGTACCCGTACCATTCCAATGCGCATTGCTCCGCATCCAGATCGTCCAGCTCCTGAGATAAGTAGGCGGGCTTGATGCTTGGACTTAGCCAGATCTCTCCACGATCAGGTTGAAGCTGCCCTATTAACATCCGGATAAGTGTTGATTTCCCGCACCCATTTGGCCCTAGAAGTCCGATTCTATCTCCACGCTGAACGGTAAATGAACTATCCTGGAACAGCAGCTTATTCCCTGCAGATTTATGAATCCGATTGGCTTCCAACATTCGTCTCCCCCGTTTGTCGGGATGATCAAATTCAAAATAAATCTGCTGCTCCTTTCGCGGCTTCTGAATTCCTTCACATTCGATTCGACGAAGCCTTTTTATCCTCGATTTCACCTGTCGATCCATTTTCTTGGCCTTGGTACGATAGAACTCCTTGATCCCAGTACGCATCTCTACCATCTTGCCAACTTTGCCTGCTTCTCGATGCGCCTTGGAAGACCACTGTTCCAAGCGGTGGATTTCAACTTCTATTTTTGCCTTATACTTTTGCTCCGTCTCATATTGATGCAGCTGATTCTGATATCTTCGAGCTTTTTCATCCCGATACGCGCTGTAGTTCCCCATGTATTCATGAGCAACCCCATCCTCTAGCTCAATAGTGCGCTGAACCGTCCGATCAAGAAAATATCGATCATGCGAGATGACAAGCATCGAACCATCGTATGAATTCAGTTCTCGAATCAACCATTCCACACCATCCAAGTCAAGATGGTTCGTAGGCTCATCTAAAAGTAATAAATGAGGGCGAGTTGACCAGATATGAGCTAGCGCCAACTTTGTGCGCTCCCCTCCGCTCAGATGACGAGCTCTCTCCATTTCCCACGACTGCACCTGTCTTACGCCCATCATGCTTGTTGCAGTCATGAATGAGGAAGCCCCATCCTTCTCCAGCATGCACTCCGACATCTCACTGAACATTTGAACTGAATACGAAGTCGATTGCTTTAAATATCCAATATCAATCGAATCTCCGAAACAAGTGATCACACCTGTGTCCGGCTTTACTGTTCCATATAGTAACTGGGCGAGTGTCGTTTTGCCTGCACCATTGCATCCGACCAGTCCAATGCGATCCCCCTTGGCAATATCGAGCTGAACATTTCGTAGCACCTGTAAATCTCCAAAGGCTTTCGCTAAATTTCTGCAGCTTAACAACAACGTCATACGTTTACCTCCTTTATCCGCGCAACTAAGCGCAACAAAAAAACTCACCGGCCTCTGCCGATGAGTCACGATTAGATTGTGCGATAAAGAAACCCTAACGTAAACAAATAGCATACCCTCCATAAGCATTCTGTAGCTTACGCATAGGTACAAGTCGCGGCAAAACAAAACAGGAGCAAGCTAATTCAGCCTGCACTGCTTCCTCTGTCCGAACTATTACGATAAGGAGTATCTGTAAATAGGCACACGTGTTTTCTAACCATTCCACCATTGTGGCAGAGCACAGGATCGTTGTTATCCAATTCCATAACGAGTCCAATTAGTTAGTCCACATGTCCTTAAATAGATACCTCCTCTTACATATTCGTTTCTAGCCTATCACATTAAACTAAAAAAGTATACAAATATTGAACATTACTTCATAAATCTATTGCTTATTGAGTGGATATAATAGATGTGTTAGTTTCCATCTCTTTTGAAATAACTAACATCAAAATTACACACAGTTATTTGCCTAATTTGTACAATAACCATAGATTTTCAATCAAATAAAAGATGTATAATCCAATGACGATATATTTGTTGAATAGTCGCTTGGGTTGATGTTTGCTTTTTCGGCTCGGAAATGAATGGATCGTATCTTCACTCGCAAGTGTTTCTACTTTTGATCCAAATGAAGCGATTTTAGATAAAAGCAAACTAAACAAAATAACTTGAGACAGATAGCCGATAATCATTTGAATCACACTTATAATTTTCAGGAAACCCTTCGGTGAAAAATCTCCGTAACCAACTGTAAAAAAAGTAGTCGCACTAAAATAAATCGCATTCAGAAAACTAAGATTATATTTCACTCGTTCTATGGATTTGAAATCCACCTCACCATGTTCAGTACGTTTATATTCATTTTCCGGTATCGAGATATAATTACCCGTAGGCTCTTCAGTACGTATGCCTGATTCATAATTGAAATTGGGGAGTGCATAAGAGATTTCAGTTTGCGTTCTTATATTATTTGAATATCCCTGATATAGAATTCCGAACCCTGCAATAACAAGCATAATATAGAGAACGATTTCTGCGGTGACGAACAGCAAGCTTTTTGCTTTTTTTGAATATATAAAATAGACAAATTCTCCTATGCCAATCAATGCAAAGATGACAATAATCATCGGTGGTACCCAGAAAAACAATTGCCTCTCGTTATAACTATATATGCCTATTGTAGCTACCGCAGTCGTGATAAACCCCGCATAAACAGCAATGGTTCCTAATAGAGACCTATTTTTTGTATATAAAACAAAGATGAACATACTCACTACAAAATTCAGTATTACTAATGTAAGAGCAACATATACGAAGTTATTTTCACTCCACCCACCCGCATCTTTGATAAATACAGTAATATTCCATAATCCCGTTTTAGCATTTCTAGCTTCTTCTTGTTGAATCAATAAGTCAGGAAGCTCCTGATTGTCATTCGAAACAGTAACATAGCCTGACGTTACTGCAATTTGATTTAAGCTGTGCTTCTTGTCATGATCAAGGTAAACAATATAAGATTGACTTGTCCGAACTTCCTTAAGATACACACTTCTTCCAATCAATAATTCCTTATAAAATTGGAGCGCTCTATGTACCAAATGTTCGACCGATTCGCCTTTGAAATACGCCTTCGAAAATCCTGCGATGACCCCTGTCTCTGTCGGAAACAGAATCTCTTCTTTAAAAGATGTTACGTACTTTTGATAGTATTTACTATTTACGCCATACAACTTAATTTTTTTACCCTGATCCACTTCAATGGTCTCAAGGTCGATTACCGCATTTACTCGGGCTCTGATAAGTTCGCTTTCTTTCCCTATCGCATAGCTTCTCGATATTGGAGTGAATGAACTAATTAGTATGAAGAGTACGATGGTTACAGCCCATACTGCTCTAACTACTTTCATTCTCTTATCCCCCTATTTACTGGATTCATAAGGTACATGGATTATTCCCTTCAGTAAGTTTACATAATAAATATTGTTTAACGTATTGAACAGACGTATAAAGAACTACCCCTTAGATCAATGGATTACAAATAAAAACGGTATAAAAAACAAGAGAGCTGATGCCCTCTTGTTTTCATTGCTGCACTATTAAATCAATTTAATCAGTTTCTTTGTAAACCCTTCAGTACTCTCCGCTCTACAATTGCAAGCCGTGTGAACAGCGCAACAGCGCCTGCTGCTAGACCGCTAATCAGTCCGATCCAATAGCCATACGCTTGCAGATCCGTCCAGTTCGCCAGTACATAGCCTAACGGTAGACCAATAATCCAATACGAGGCGAAGGCGATCATGAACACGGCATTGACATCTTTATAGCCGCGAAGCGTTCCTTGCACCGGTGCCGCAACTGCATCAGACAGCTGGAAGAATATCGCGTACATTAGAAACGTCGATGTAATCTCGCGCACACCCGCTTCCTTCGTGTACATGCCTGCCACTTCATTATGGAACAAGAACAGAAATACCGCACAGAGCGAGGATAAGCCCACCGCTGTAAATATACCAAGTCTCGCATAGGTCTTCGCATCCTTGAATCGCTTAGCGCCTACCTCGAATCCAACGAGAATCGTTAATGACATCGCGATGCTCATCGGAAGCATGTATAATAATGAAGCAAAATTGAGAGCCGATTGATGTGCTGCAATTGTTGCCGTGTCATATTCACTCATGAATATGGTTACCATGGAGAAAATACTTACTTCAAAGAAAATCGATAATCCGATCGGCATCCCGATGCGAAGAATCTCTTTCCAATGGGTAAGCGATATCCCCTTCCAAGAACGAAACATGCCCATTTCCCGCATGCGATCGTTACGACGCAAAAATGCAAATGCGATGCATGTAATAATGAAATACGTAATTGCCGTTGCTATTCCAGCCCCTGCCCCACCGAACTGAGGAAGTCCCATTTTTCCGAAAATAAACAAGTAATTCAACAGCACGTTAATTGGGAAGGACAGCAGGGTAATGATCATCGTAACCCGAGTTAAGCCAAGTCCATCAATGCTAGCGCGCATTACGGTATAAAGGAAGGATGGAATGACTCCGAATCCGATTGCAGTCAAATATTCTCTTGCCACCCGGTGAACATCCGCATCCAGCTTCATAAAGGTTAGAATCGGATCAACCGCAAATATACCGATCCCAATGACAGCAGCTCCGAAGATAACCGCTAAATATGCTGCCTGGGTCACACTTGGAGCAATTAACTGCTTGCGTTCTGCTCCCATATGCTGCGCCACAATTGGCGTCACCGCAAGAAATATCCCGCTTATCCCTGTATATACAGGCACCCAAATACTCGTAGCGATCGCTACACCTGCCAAGTCAGAAGTTCGGTAGTTGCCTGACATGACCGTATCAAAGAATGTCATCAGCTGCATTGCCACTTGCGTTACGAAAATAGGCAATAAAATATGTAGCATTTGAATCAATTTTTGCTTTAATGAGTAAGTCTGTTTCATGTCTTCTTATCTCCTTGTATGCACAACTTTAACCATTGTAGCATCTCTCCCCATTGGTTTGAACAACTATTTGACCATTGGCTTCTTTACGCGGGATCACTCGTTCATTACAATAGAAGGAGTATGGAAGGAGGTCTCTGCCCAATATGACGATTCAGAAGACGAGAGACCGTGCTGTGCTTCAGCACAAGCTGCCGTCCCTGCCCTGGTACGTGCAACAATTTATTGAATATAAAATGCCCGATTTATCTCCATCCTCCTTGTTGGAATATGTGCGGGACTACGAAATATTTCTGGGCTGGCTCGTGTCCGAGCGATTAACCGATGCGCATGATCAGAAGGATGTTACCTTATTAGATTTGGAATCGCTTCGCATGGAGCATATCACTTCGTTTCGCATTTATTTGACGACATACAAAGAAACAACCAATGCTCGTGTGACCGTGTCCCGCAAGCTGTCATCGCTACGCTCCTTATTCCACTATTTGAGCCAAATTGCGGAGGATGAGAACTTCTACCCGTTATTGAAGCGCAATGTAATGGCCAAGATCGAAATCAAACGCGTGCATAAACCAAAAGACAGCGCCTCTAAGCTGAAGGGTAAGCTGCTTGAAGATAATGAGATTAACGGGTTCATTCATTATGTGCGGGATGGTTATGGCCAAGATGTAGCCAATAACAAACAAGCTGCATATGCGCATGCGCAGAATGCAGTTCGGGACGCTGCCATTGTCAGCCTAATCCTGAATTCAGGGTTGCGGGTTAGCGAAGTTGTGAATCTCAACATGGATGATGTCGATATGAACAACAAGCTCGTCTATGTATACCGCAAGGGTCATAATGATGAGACGTTCAAGACTCCAGTTTATTACCGTGACAGCGCAAGACAGGACTTGGCCGAATACTTGGAGGCTAGATCAACTCGGTATGCAGCGCCTAAAAAGGAAAAAGCCTTCTTCCTCGCGATCAAGAATGGCGAGAAGGAAGGAAACCGCATGACGAAGCGTGCTATTCAGCAGATGATTATTAAATATGCAAAGAGATACGGCAAGCCTGCTCTAACTGTACATAAGCTTCGGCACTCATTCGCCACAGATTATTATTTGCAAAATGACATCTACAAAACAAAGGAACAGCTAGGCCACGCTTCGACAGAGACAACGGAGATTTATGCACACCTGACAGATAAGACGATGTCTGAAGCTATTGAGCGGCGGCAGGACGAGGAAGAGTAATCTCTTCTAATTTCCCCCTGGAAGAATATCAGGAGGATTGGATGGAAAATCCATTGTGTACCAACTGTAATGAAATAGTATCAAATAAGAACCGCTCTTCTATCCTAGAAGAGCGGTTCTTATTTGCCTTCTGCTATCGCTTTCGGCGGAATATACTTCCCGAACCGGAACGAGTCTTCGGCGGTTTCGATTTTTTTACTTTCGGTGGATTATAACTTCCCCCGCTCCCCCCTCGTGATATGGAGCCGCGATTGCTATTATCCTTCGGCTGCCTTGAGAAGAACCCGCCCCCCGTATTCTTCGACGTATCTGTCGAGGAGCCTCTGCGGAAGATGGATCCCTTGCGATCCACTGTCATTGGAGGAGCCTTCTTCTTATCCTCCACCGTAGGCTTTTGGTATGATTTCGTCGGCTCGTATGTACGACGCTCATTATAACCCCGGTACTTCCCATACCCGCTTAATGAATCGAACAGTGTATCGAGAAGCTTGTATTGCAGGTACATCTCCAAGAAGCTTCGATCATAATTCTGCCTTACGTATTCCTGTGAAGCCACTTCAATAATCGAATCTTCTGGTTTGTCCTTGTCGCGCTGCACCTGAATGAGCTCATTATCATAGACGAGAAACATTCGCTCATCGCTCTGTTCAGAAGTCTGCTTCGGCTTGCGTTTATCCGCAATCTCCTTGGCCACTTCAGGCACGGTCGTATTCTCAGCGCGATAAATATAGGAAGTGCTCTTACCATCACGACTAACAGACTCCAGCGGATACGTTTCCGCTACATCATACTGTCCACAAGCCGTTAGCAACGGAATCAGTAAGCTGAAAATGACAAGCCATTTGATTGAATCCAATCCGAATTTTCGCATAGGCGCCTCTTAAGAACCGCGCAGAATACGTACGTCGGCGGATATGACGGAATCTCCTTCATACAACTGGAATCGTCCATCCTGCCATTCAATGCGAAGCAGCTTACGATCATCGGCTTGATAATGCCACACGTACTGCTCCCCAGATACGCCAAATGGCGTTTGTCCTGTACACACGACTCTGCCGTTATATTGGTCTTCCATGTAATACCACTTACCATCCAGTTCAATTTCTGTAGGAACTTCCTCTACATCATCCAGACGTCCGTCAATAGAATCGTACAGACTATAATAGGCCTGCTCTCTTTGCTCCACGAATAAATATTTAATGTGTGATCCGTCTCTCAGTGTCAGCCATGCAGAATTGCGTGTACGCCAATCTGTACGGCCAATAACTTCATAACTGACGAGTGAGATTTCACAAATATCCCCAGGGCCAAGCGTAGAGGGCGTTTTCTCTGGTTGAGGTGCTTCCGGCTTCGCCATAATATTTTTAATGCGTTTCCATAAGCTCATTAGTTCTGCCTCCTTCCTGTTGAATCCCTTGTTATATGCAGGCTGCAATAATTAACGCGCCAACCACATGCAGCGAACCAGCCACGAGTGCATACGACATATTGCCTTGCTTCGTCCCCTCTTCCAGGTTCATGTTGAATACAGTACGGAACAACAAGCGGATTAGCAATTCTAGAATAAGCAATATGACAAATGAGAAGAGAGACATCAACAATGCCTCGCCTAAGCTGTAAGCAACACGAATAGAACTAGATAAAATATAGCCTTGCGAGAACAGCTTCATAATAAAGCGAGTCGTTACCGCTACATTGCCTTGTCTCATTTCATGGACATCCTTATAACCTGTAAACAAGGAGTCTACAATCATGAGAATGAATAAGAGCACCGCTCCTATCGCTGTCCACACCGCAATACGCGGCACATTCTCCAGCAGGACTGACCAGTTTTCCAATCCGAAACTCAATTCGAATCCTCCCCCATTGCCCTTTGGACGAAAGCCTGCTTACACAGCAGTTTGTCCAGAATCGGCAATCTCGTGTAAAAGTGTGTTCTCTTCATTTTATTTCATTAACGAGCCCATATACCTGTACAAGAATAAAGAAAGACGCTTGTAACACAGATAACAAGCGTCTTCTGTATCCGATTATTCGGCAGATTTGTCGTACTTCTTCATCAGGGCTGCCAATTCATCCTCGACACCTTTATCCTTCGTCAAGCTCGCGAACTCATCATCGAGCGACTTGCCTCCCGCTCCACGGATTTCGTTGCTTGCTTCTGCTTGAGCTTCCATTTGAAGCATTTTGTCTTCCATACGCTTCAAGCCTGACATCGCAGTATCGGAGCTGAATCCCGCCATTGCTTTGTTGATTTCCGTTTGCGCCTTCGCAGCGTTGAAACGAGCGACCAACGTTTCGCGTTTGTTCTTCATATCTGTGTACTGCTTGCGCATTTCTTCCAGCTTCGCGCGAAGAGCGTCTGCTGAAGCTTTGTTCTGATCATAGCTCGCTTTGTACTCGTTCATTTTCGCTTCTGCTGCCTTCTTCTCTTCCAGAGCGCGGCGTGCCAATTCAATATTGTCAGCCTGTACTGCAATTGCTGCTTGCTCAGCACGCTTGTTCACAAGTGCTTCTTGCTCTTCATAGGACTGCTTGAAGCGCTTCTCGATCGCGATCTGCTGGGCTACTGCACGTTCTGCTTCTTCCAAATCCTCTTGCATGTCACGTAAGTATTGATCTGTCATCTTAATTGGATCTTCCGCCTTCTCGATCAAGGCATAAATATTAGACATCGTTAAATCACGCAAACGTTTAAATACGGACATTGTATTGTTTCCTCCTTTGTGTGCATAACCATTGAAACAAAATACCCATCAGCTCAATATTATGTTTCATTACACATTCATACGAATCAGTTCCGAAGTTGTTTCAAAAAAACAAAAAAATCATATCTCTATTGTATACGGAAATGTGGAAAATTGTATACTCCTCTCGCTGCTTAAAGAAATCTTCATTCCATTCATACTTTCTTTACATAATGACTCGTAGGTAGCCATAAAAAAAGAAGAAGATCAGGATTGCCCAATCTTCTTCTCCGTATTCTAACCATTGTGATTTAATCAAGGGTGGACATCATAATCAAAAATTGTGACCACGCATGATCAACAACTGCATCAATATGTGCCGAACTTAGATTATCATAATGTATCCCTGCACATACGGTAACCGTAGCCTGAAGCTGACTCGCCGCTTGCTTAGCCATTGGCTCTGTCAGTACATATTCTTTATGCCCAGGAACTCCATTCGTCTGCACAACCCATTCGTGCTCATCCGTACTCGGATCCCTATATGCGGTAGATACCGCCCCAATATGCTCGTCTCCCCCGGCAATGATGAACAGGTAGTCTCGCCCAATTTTGCGATATTGAATGGTTATGTCTGCACCCGGTCGTTGCTCCTGCATGTATTCAGAGCCCCCCCCTTTAATGAAATACATTTGTCCAGAAGGCCTTACTTAATAATGCCGCGAATCTCATCCAGACTTTGAATGTTCTCCATTTCCATGAAGCTTAGAAGACCAGCAAGCAACTCTTCGCCAGCACGCAAGTTCATGAAGTTGTATGTGCCTACTTGAACCACCTCAGCCCCGGCCATAATAAATTCAATAATATCCGAAGCGGAGGCGATGCCGCCCATGCCCATGACGGGGATGGATACATGCTGGGACACCTGATGAACCATGCGCAGCGCAATTGGCTTAATAGCTGGCCCAGACAAGCCCGCGTACGTATTGGAAAAAACACTGCGCCGCTGATAAATATCAATCTTCATTCCCGAGAACGTATTTACTAAAGAGACACAATCCGCTCCCTCGTCTTCACACATTACGGCCATTTCTACAATATTCTCAGCATTCGGCGATAGTTTCACAGCAAGCGGCAGTGAAGTGACTTGCCGTACTTCGCGAATGACCTCACGAGCAACGTCTGTTTTCACACCAAAGGCAATACCGCC
This sequence comes from Paenibacillus sp. NAIST15-1, assembly GCF_001894745.1. Classification (GTDB taxonomy): domain Bacteria; phylum Bacillota; class Bacilli; order Paenibacillales; family Paenibacillaceae; genus Paenibacillus_B; species Paenibacillus_B suaedae. The sequence goes on along the minus strand of NZ_BBYF01000002.1, from coordinate 774,262 downwards.
TTCCTTCACATTCGGGCATGAAATGTTCAACTCAATCATATCTACAGCCCGAACACGTGCTTTGCGCCGCTCTTCTGCATCCTTCGTTATCTTCAAGGCCCCGAGGACGTATTCTTCTATATTACTGCCGCCAAGATTGGCAATTTTCACGGGCTCAATCGTTTCCCAGAATTCCATTTCCTCTTCCAAAAATGCATCGATACCAGGATTCTCAAGCCCAACACTATTCATCATGCCGCCTGGTGTCTCCCACACCCGGGTTCCGTTATTCCCTAGACGTGGATGTAGGGTGAGTCCTTTGCAGGAGATGCCCCCCAGCTTGTTAATATCATATAACTTGGCATATTCTTGCCCAAAGCCAAACGTTCCCGATGCCATCACGATCGGATTGTTGAACGGAATGCCGGCTACATTACAAGCTAAGTTCCGCATGCCATTCCACCTCCTCCGCCAAAAATACAGGTCCATCCGCACATACTTTGCGGTTGCCGTTTTTATTCTTTACTGAGCATACATAACAAGCCCCGATTCCGCAGGCCATACGTTTTTCAAAAGATACATACACCTTCGTATCCAAGCCTTCTGCTTGCAAGGCAACTGCCTTCATCATTCCCAATGGACCACACACCAGCACATTATCGTATTTACTTAAGTCCACGTCATCTAGGAGGTTGCCGTTTACACGGACAACCAACTCATTCGCGTAAGGTTCGTATGCTTCCGTTAAATAGGACTGCCCTCGAAAGCCAAGATAGATATCCGGTTTATCCAACTGCTTCGCCGTATATAATAAGGGTGCAATGCCAATACCGCCTCCGATAAGTGCAGTTCGTCCCTCCACTTGCGGGAAGCCATTGCCGAATGGCCCTTCTAGCTGGATACGGTCTCCATCACGCAGCTGTGCAATTAAACGCGTACCCTCTCCTGCAATCTTGTACAGGAACTGGATGCTATCCTTCTCCAAATTGCAGATGCTAATTGGACGAGACAGAATAGGTGCCGTATTCCAGGCTCGCAGCATAAAGAATTGACCCATGCTTGCTTGAAATTGACCCTCCACCGTCATGAGGTAAATGCCTTCAGAGATGCGTTCGTTGGAAAGAATCGTATACACAAGTATGCTCCTTTTTTCACGAGTAAGGACAGTCTGCATCCTTCTCACGTTTATTGAGATGTGCAGATTCCTGCTCGTAAGAAAAGCCCACATTCACAACCTTATGGAATGCTGCCTATATGGCCTATGCATAAGCTTTTCTCACCTTTACACTTCTACTATGCATGTTCTGGTTGACATCCCACTGTGACCCATGTCACATTAGCGTATGAATTGTGACAATGGTTTCGCAAATTTTCAGAATATTAGCAAGAAGTTACAAGTGAACATCCTAACAATTATAGTCGATGAGATTATTTCCCTACCGTACTAGGTAAGTGGAAGGGCATATTTCTACCACCCCAAGGACATAACAAGAACATTGAACTGTTTATGGAATGGGGGAATGGCGCTATGCAACATTGTCGAATCTGCTTATCTGTACTATCCCTTTGTTTGCTCTGTATTACTGGCTGCTTCCATCGTTCGCAGGAAGCAACGCCTCCCATACCCAATCTTCCACCAAGCAAGCCAAATCAGTCGGAATCGATCCATTCATCAGCAGACAGTCTGTGGAGACAAGATCGCACTCATCCAGTACCACGTATCTTCAAGGCAGACTCTGTGAACATGCATTCCCCACATGCTATGGAGAAGCAAGAGAATGCAGCTTCATCGGATCATCTTGAGATGCCTAAATTCACCATATCAGCTGAGCATAAAGAGCGTGATAACCAGAAAAGTCAGAAGAGACTGGAGTCGCAGCAGGCAGAGTCAGAATCTGGCCAGCAGAAACAGCGTTCTTCCTCTTCGAATGAACGCCAGCACAAGTGTCAGAAATCAACCCCGTCGCAATCTGCGGCGCAAGCTTCACAATCATCCCGCTCCAGCATGCATAAGATGAAGAAACAGCATCTCACGATTGCGGAACTGCGGTTGAAGTACCCACATATCTTTAAATTGAATGCGAAGCAGCGTCATGGAGAACGACAAGTTGCGCTCACCTTCGATGACGCACCGGATAACCGCATTACGCCGCTTGTATTGGATATATTGAAGGAGCACAATATCCGAGCCACTTTCTTTCTCGTTGGCTCTCGTGCCAAGGCTTATCCAGGACTCGTCGAGCGGATGGTGCGCGAGGGGCATGTGATCGGTAATCATTCGTACAATCATCCGTTGCTGACAAAGCTGACGCTTCCAGCTTTTGAACACCAGGTGAAGGATACTGAACGCATTATCGAGCAGTCTACCGGATATAAGCCTCGATACTTCCGTCCGCCATATGGAGAAATCAACGAAGAGCAATTGCGCTGGGCAGGAGATAATGGATACATGGTCGTCAATTGGGATGTAGATACAAACGATTGGCGTGGATTAACCGCTTCACGTATTTTGCAAAATGTGATGCGTGGGGTACGCCCAGGTTCCATTGTATTGCAGCATGCCAGCGGAAGCACACAAAATGGGTATCTGCATGGAACTGTGAAAGCACTCCCATCGATTATTCAGCAGTTAAGGGAGCGGAAATATGAATTCGTCACCCTGCCTGATCTGCTCCAAGATCAGAAGGAAAAGAAGGAATAAACAAACAAGCCCCGCCATAATGGCGAGGCTTGTTGTTCAATTGCTATTGTAAGTATTCATCTACATCTATATATAATAGTAGATATTATTTCAACACGTATACTTTAACGTCTTGCACGCCGAATGTGTTGCCTGTCTTCTTGCTTACCGGTACAAATATGTCAACCTTTTTCCCCTTGATTGCACCGCCTGTATCCGTAGCTACAGCAACCATACCGCCTGTCGGCAAGTGTTTGAAATCATATCCCGTAATATACAATTTCGTACCAAGCGGAATCACTTTTGGATCGACCGCAACTGTACCTAGTTTCAATGCATTACCCAAAGCATCTACTGCGCCCCATTTTCCGTTTTCACTCGGATGAGCGGTATAAGCTGTTGCACGCATGCTTATCGTTTTCTTGTATGTCGCTGTACGTCCAGAGGACAATTGAACTACATTTTTAGGAGCAGCTTGTTGTACTGCTGCTTTCTGATTATTCGAAGCCGTTTTGACTGCCTGTTCGTCATTTTTTGCTACACCCAAAGCATTATTGACTGGCATCCCTTCCAAAACCGACTTTTGAACAACAGGGCTTGGAAGTTCGATGGAGAGTCCACCATACAGATTTTTCGGATTAATTGTCGGGTTTGCCGACAATACGGATTCAACACTCATGTTGTAATTCTTAGCAATTGAATAGAACGTTTCTCCTTCTTTTACCGTATAGGGCTCAGCCTGTGCCGGCAAAATTTGAAGAATGGACGCAAGTCCAAGTAAAGCTGCTGTAATCGTTAGTGTAATTCTTTTACGCATATGTTTTGTTTTCCTCCTGTGCATTAGCCTGCGGGGTTAGTTGTCGGATTCGGGTCAAGGAGTTCCCCTACGCCATTCCAAGTTGCGGAATAAGCGATTCACCCCAAGGTGTTCTCGTAATATCGAACACCGGTCAATAGTCCCCCGTACGGGTGTGTCGTTTCGGCTCGGATTGCATCATATCACAATTTTGTAACCTGTGCGCAGGAATATGATGGTAAGTCTCTGGAACCCGCGCCCCCCAATGGATTGAAGCTTCAAACTTTTTTTATTTCATAACAAATTTGTAATCAGAGATGACATTTTTGTAATCTTTCTGTTTCTATCATAGCACATATTTCAGATTTGTAAACGAAAACGCTTACATAATAAAGCAAACAACAATAGGCACCCCCTAAGGATGCCTATTCGAACACCTATATATTTACAATACCTCTTTACAATACTCTGCTTAGAAAATCCTGCGTTCTAGCATGCTTAGGATGGTTAAATAATTGGTCTGGAGAACCTTCCTCCACAATATTGCCGCCATCCATAAACAAAATACGATCGCCCACTTCACGTGCGAAGTTCATCTCATGAGTTACGATTACCATCGTCATTCCTTCTCCGGCGAGTGATTTCATGACCTCAAGCACTTCGCCGACCATCTCTGGATCAAGCGCTGATGTCGGCTCATCGAACAGCATCACATGCGGCTGCATAGCAAGTGCTCGCGCAATCGCGATACGCTGCTTCTGTCCACCGGACAATTGTCTAGGGAATGCCTTGGCCTTATCCGCCAATCCAACCTTGCCAAGCAGCTCCATTGCTAGTTTATTTGCTTCAGCCTCTGGCACATGTTTCACCTTTATTGGAGCAAGGGTAATATTTTGCAGCACGGTCATATGGGGAAATAGGTTGAACGATTGGAATACCATCCCCATTTTTTCACGTGTTTTGTTAATGTTGTGCGACTTGTCAGTGATGCACTGATCCTCGAAGCGGATATCCCCTTGTGTCGGAGTTTCCAGCAAATTAATGCAACGAAGGAGAGTACTCTTTCCGGATCCGCTAGGGCCTATGACTACAACCACTTCACCACGATCAATAGAGACATTTACCCCTTTTAAAATCTCCAATTTATCATACGATTTATGCAAATTTTGAATTTTAATCATGCTCGCTCAACTTCCTTTCCAAACGTGCCACCACTTTCGATAAAGTGAAGGTTAGAATGAGATAGATACACGCTGCTCCAATCAGTGGTCCCATCGCTGAATAAATTTTGGCACGAACGATATTTGTCTCAAACATCAAGTCTGCAATCCCGATGGTGCTGACAATTGAAGTCTCCTTAATAATCGTAATAAATTCGTTGCCGATCGCCGGAATAACATTGCGGAACGCTTGTGGAAGTACGATCAAGCGCATCCCCATTGGTTTTGACATTCCGAGAGAACGAGCTGCTTCCAATTGACCGTGGTCGATCGATTGTATGCCGGCACGAAAGATTTCAGCCAAATACGCACCACTATTTAAGGATAGAGCAATCGCTCCAGATGTTAGTGCACTGAATTCTACGCCATACTCTGCAAGTCCATAATGAATAATGAATAATTGTACAAGCAGCGGTGTTCCACGGAACACCTCGATATAGGTGACAGCAAACCATTTAAGCGGCTTTATTTTAGACATCCGCATCAAGACAATGGCCACTCCCAATAGTAATCCGAACAGAACGGATATCGCGGATAGCAGTACGGTTATGCCAGCACCGGATACAAATCCTAATTTATACGTCCATAACATGTCGAACCAATCGAACATGACAAACTTCCCCTTCCCTATCTATCACGACTGTTAATCTGCATTTCTTCTATATAAAGAGAAAAAGCTCCTCACTGGTTGAATTCCCACGAGGAGCGAACATATCACATCGAGATCCGTATAGACCGCATATAGATGCAATCCATCTGATCTTATTGTTCCGCCAGTTGTACCGCTTGTGTAATGAATTCATCCAGCTTGCCCTGCTGCTTCAAGCGTTCAAGCGTCTTATTCACTTCATCACGCAGTTTCACACTGCCCTTGCGTACTCCAATTACATATCCTTCACTTACTGGCTTCAATTCCACCGGCGCGACAGCGACTTCCTTGCGATTCGCAGCAAATGCCGCTGCCACAGGCTTCTCCACAACGACAGCCTCTAAACGATTCGACTCCAGTGCAAGAACGAGGTCGTTCACCTTATCCAGCATTTCCTTCTTCGCATCAGGGATTTGCTGAACGACATCCTCGAAGGTTGAGCCAAGCTGTACGCCGATCTTCATGCCCTTCAAATCTTCAGGTGACTTATACTTATCCTTGTCTGCAGCACGTACAATAACCCCTGCTTCCGCCAAGTAATAAGGTGTAGAGAATTCCATTGCATTCTCCCGCTCAGGCGTTGGATCTAGTCCCGCGATTGCGATGTCAATCTTGCCTGTCTTCAGTTCCTCAGGCAATGACGACAGTGATGTATCCTTAATCTCTAATTCAGCGCCCAAATCCTTCGCAATTTCCTTCGCTATCTCAATATCGAAACCGACAATTTGATCCTTGCCGTCGATTGTTTTACGGAATTCAAATGGTGGATAGTCAGCACTCGTGCCGAGTACCAGCTTTTTATTCTCTTGTACAGTTGCTAGACGGTCTTCCTTCGCACCGCAACCAACTAATAATGATAGAATGAGTGTGCATGCTGCAACAATTTTTAATGATTTCATTGCTCCAACCCCGCTCTGTATATGTGTAATATTCCCCGCTCGCTCTTAGTGAGGTAACATCATTATACACGAAGATGCATAGTTATACAACCATTATTTCTTAGGAATTGGATTTAAAAGTAGAATATTAGCGCATAACTCTTCCATTTTATAATACATTGGTCAATTATGGCAACATCCAAACTATCCTTCTTGCTTCTTGCGGAATAGCGGGAGACTAATTATGATAACTGTGCGACCTGGCACTGATTCAATGATAAGGTCTCCTTCATGGCGCTCAACGATACTGTAGCAGATGGACAAGCCTAGTCCTGTCCCCTTCTCCTTCGTCGTGACAAAAGAAGTTCCTGCCCTGGATAAAACCTCGGCTGGGAAGCCAGGCCCTTCATCTTCAATACATAGAAGAACCCTATCCCCTTTCATACGAGTTCGAATCGTCAACACCTGGTTTTCACTCATCGCTTCAAGTCCGTTCCGAATGAGATTGTGAAGAAGCTGCTTCATCTCTTTCTCATCCATTTCAATAGAAGGAACTGGTGATATGTCCAGGCGGATATCCTGGCAGCGAGCCGACGCTGATGCTTGCACAAGCGGGTATAATTGTGTAATGATTTCATTCAAGCAATGAGGACGAAATTGGACGAATTTATGTCTAGCCAAGGTCAAATACTCCGTAATGATCATGTTCGCCCGCTCAATTTCCTCCATCATCGTACGGAAATAGACATGCTCATCCGCATGCTCCGGCTTATTGCGAAGCAGCTGCAGAAATCCTTTGATTGTCGTTAGCGGGTTTCGAATTTCATGACTAAGCGCGGCAGCCATCTCTCCCACAACCTGCAGTGCGCTCATACGCTTCATTTCTTGCTCCATCTGTGCCTTCTGACGCAGCGCCTCACTCATCCGATTCATATCTGAGCCGAGCTGGCAAAATTCATTATTGGATTCGATTCTCACTGTCACGTCATAATCCCCACCGGCAATACGATGAGACGCCTCGACTAATTGATGCAGTGGAGTCACGATCAAACGGCGGATCCACCAGTTTATTAGGATGTAAATCACAACAATAAGTAAACTGATCGTAATTAGGGTTACGACCCATACGTAAAGCAACACGCTGCTAATAACTCCCGCAGGCAGCATAATGATTGCTCTCCAGTTCGTCTCCTCAAGCGGAATTGAGAATATATACATGGAGTTCCCACGATAGTCATCAATGATAATAGACTCCTTAGAGTCATTTACTTTGCGTAATAAAGTCGCTGTATCTTCATTAAGATTGGTGTATATATTGTCATAAATCGTTCGTTCTTCATCTGGGTCGTATAATAAATTGCCTTGTAGGGAAGTAAGTAGAATCTTGCTGCTGGGGTGTACACTTAGCTTGTTTGCTAACTGCTTCAAATCGCCAAACCGTATATCAACTCCGGCTACACCGAGCAGTGTGCCTCCTGAGTCGTATACAGGCGTGCTGACGGATATCATCGGTAGGTTTACATAAGGATCAATGTATGGTGCTGTCAAATAGGTTCCATTCTTCTTCACTGAACCATGATAATAGTCGTATTGCGGGTCATCTCGATACTGAGGCAGTGACTCGTCCACATGTTCTTGTTTATTGAAATTACGGAGCAGACCGGATTCATCATGACCAAACCAGGATGTAAATTTCTCCTTCCATTTCGAACCGGTCTGCATGGTGAACCAGTACCCGAATACGAGATCCTTCGGTTGAAATGCATACCATTCTGTCAATTGATTCAATTCAGCCTTGATTCGCCCAGATGTGTCGAATATGCCCTGAATGACTCTCGCATACGTCTCCACCATTAGCTTGTGGTGACGAATGGCCGCTTCAACATCGTGAGCGGCCATCTTAACTTGATTCAAATAATTGTTCTGTATGCTCGTCTCAATAATCGAACGAACAGCTTCATACGAAAATGAAAAAATAATGGCCAACGCAGCCACTAGTGTCGTCACTACCCGGGCGCTTAGTTGGCTATGTATCGTTCTAAACATAACATCCTCCGATTGACAATTGTCAAGACAAGATATCGCAGCCCGTTACAGTCTGGATGATATGTACGCGCGCAGTTCTTCTAAGTCGAACGGCTTCGAGAAGAAGCCAATCGCTCCTGCCGCCTTCGCTTCGTTAACCTTGTCTGCATCGCTATAGGCAGACATCATTATAACTTCGGTATCTGGACGCATTGTACGAACCGTATGCAGTACATCCAGGCCATTCATATCCGGTAGGCTCACATCCATGAGCACAATTTTACTTGGACACGCACGCATTGAATTAAGCGCCTGCTCTCCCGTCTCTGCTTCCCTTACTTCCAGTGGCAGTTCATCAAGTGCTTCCTTCAATAAAATCCGTATAGGCATCTGATCTTCCACGACAAGAATGGAGCAGTGACTCGTCACGTCTTCAGCTTCGTCCATCTGTCCATGCATAAGCGCATTACGATCTACCGTAACCGCTGCTTCTTGTACACATGAACGCTGCTTGATGACAAAGTATAAGTAAATAATAAATGGGACAGACGCGGAAAATATAACGAATAAAAATAGTTCCACTATCCTATCCTCCTTCCGATGAGGACGACAACAATCGAGTTATTACGACAACATCATGGATGATTATGATACATATTATAGTATGTTTTGTCGAAGTAAGATATGCTATTTTCTTAATTTCCCCGAAAAAAAGACCTTTGCATGAATTAATCACGCAAAGGCCGTATAAATTCAAATGATATTCGAAGAGATCATAAATCCGTAGATTCCTCTATCGTATCTGCTTCAATCGGCATGTTGACCGGCAAGGTCACAATAACCGTCGTCCCTACCTCAGGCTCACTTTCGATGGACATTTCTCCTCCATGAGCCTTCACCAATTCGTACGTAATCGCCAGTCCGAGCCCTGTACCGCCATGACTAGGATTCACTTGATAGAACTTGTCCATTACTTTGGTCAAGTGTTCTTCGCTTATTCCAATTCCTTGGTCAACAATACGAACAACCACTTTCTCCGCATCCCACGACGTATGAATCGTGATCACCGACTCTTCTGGGGAGAACTTGACCGCATTATCAATCAGATTCAGGAATACTTGCTTCAATCGATTCGGATCCGCATTCAGAATTTGCTCGTTACCTCTGACGCGTTCCTCCAATCGAATTTGCTTCTTCTCTGCTTTCATTCTCACTTGCAGGATCGTGTCTTCGATAATTGTCGCGATGGATACCTGCCGCCAGTGGAACTGCAATTTATTCTCCTGCAGCTTCGAGAAGTCTAGCAATTCCTCAACAAGACCAATTAGGCGATCCGTTTCCTTATGAATAACGTTCAACCCCAGCTTCGTCTCCCCTTCATCTAACGGACCAGACAGCAAGGTCTCGCTCCATCCCTTGATTCCCGTCAATGGAGTCCGCAATTCGTGAGAGATCGATGAGATAAAGTCATTCTTTAATTGGTTGCTTCGCACAATCTCATGAGCCATGAAGTTGAGTGTCTTAGACAGCTCCCCAAGCTCGTACTTATATCCATCCTTGGCTCTGACATCGAATCGTCCCCGCGCCATCTGAGCGGATACAGCCGTAATCTCATTAATTGGCTTCACGATCGAATTCGCCAGTCCAAGGCTAATCACTAATACAATGATTAATATCGTAATCGAAATCAGTATAGACACGAGCACAATGCTATTCAACTGACTATTCACTACTTCTAGTGAGGTGACAAGTCTGACAATGTAGCTGATGTCGCCTCTCTCTAACAATGGAGCAGACACAGCCATTATCGACTCACCGGTTCCAGGCTGCTTGCCGATCCATTGTTCCAGCTTCCCTTGCTGCTGTACAGTAATCACATCGAGTGAGTTGATCGGCTTGTCGATTCGGAACCCACTGGAGGAGATAAGCACCTTCCCAGTCCGATCCAGAATTTGCACCTCGGCGCCCGGCAATTTGAATAATTCGAGCAGCTCCGGCAATATGCCTTGATCATCTTCACTGGAACTAAGACTTATATATTGCTGATAGTATTTCGTCGTTACGGATGCATGGTTAGTTAAATTGCTGGATACTGAATCATAATAATACGTTCGCACCGAGATGAGAAAGACCACTTCCAGCATCAGCATCGTCATAAAGACGACGATGAAGTAATGCATGACTACCGAGCGGCGTATGCCCGGCTTAATCAAGGAGTTGTTCCCTTCCATTTGTACCCGTGCCCCCATACCGTTTCAAGAAATCTTGGTGATGATGGCTCATCCTCAATTTTTTGACGCAAACGGCGAATGTTTACATCCACAATCTTAGGATCACCCATATAATCCTTGCCCCATACATGATCAAGCAGTACGTCTCGACTTAATGTCATCTCTTCCTTCTCCATGAAAAACTGTACCAGCGAGAATTCCGTAGGAGTTAAATCGATCGCTTGGTTATTTTTGGTAAATCGTTTCGCAATTAAATCAAGTGAGAACGGACCAGATTGATACACTACCTTCTGGGTAGTGTGCTGATAAGAGCTGACCCTGCGCAGCAAGGACTGAATGCGCGCAACGAGCTCAGTAGGACTGAACGGCTTGCTCACATGATCATCCGCACCAACAGATAAGGCATATACTTTGTCCTGTTCCTGCACCTTAGCAGTCAGGAAGATGATTCCGAGCCGCTCATTCTGTTCCCTTACTCGTCTACACACCTCAAAGCCATCAATACCCGGTACCATCACGTCTAGTAGTGCGATATCTATCGTCGGATCGCTCATGATCATTTGATAAGCATCATTGCCGTTATCTGCTTCCACCACATCGAATCCATTGCGCTTTAAATTAATGACAATAAAGCTGCGGATTGATTCTTCATCTTCAAGAATGAGTATTTTCGTCATCTCTACTTATCTCCTTACTTCATTTCCTTTAAGAATCACTATCACTTTTGTCTAGTTCTGGTATTTTAGGGACCCCTTGTTTCGCATTCAGTGGCTCCTTGCTGTAAATGCCGATAATCTTGTCACCAAATGAACTGAGGTACGTCCATTTCTCCTTATAAGACTCCCATGCCTCCGGTGTAAAGAATCGGATGATGGCGAACGTTTCGTTCGTATGAAGATCGACAAAGCGGAGCATTTCATCTTTTTTCGATTTTGTATCCACAGTCACACGTCCATACCAAGATTTTGGGAAAGAAAAATGGAAGCGATCCATATGGTCGCGGTATTGCTTCTCCACTAACTTCAAGCCATGCTGTCCATCCCATTGGAAGAAGTTTGTAAAATAAGGGATTTCATGAGATTGATACAGATCCCAGCCGTGAGGCTGCTCGGGAATACCGATCTCAATAATGCCATCGCCGTTCATGTCAGAGCTCTTAATACCGCCCCATTTGCTTTCCGTTAAGCCCTCTTGCAACAAGGATTCAAGCATATGATCCTTATTCATTCCGATAATATTTGATATATAGTAGTTGGCCCCTGCATCTGAATCAAGCACGAGTCCTTTGCGGTCTTTTGATATAAATCCAGACACCATATTCGTGTACGCATTAGCATTAGATGATAACCTCAACTCATGAAATTTAACCATCCTGCCATTTTGATAATCGAATGAAAAGAGGACAGGTATTTGACCTGAGCGGTTATTCAATATAAACAATCGATTCTTACCGTTTTGATCCAGATCATCGATCACGAATTGAGAATACGGCTGTTCGAACATTCTGACCATCTCTGTGTCTGTGAATCGATACACAACAAGTCCCTTATTCAGCTTCGGGTCATTGCTGCCATAACCTACCACAAGTTCAAGACTCTTATCACCTGTCAAGTCAACCAGCTCAACCCGGTCCAACTGAGTACCCTCACCATCGAAGTCGAACACCTTCGTCCATGTGTCACCATCTGATTTAAAGATCATACCATGGATTCGAACTTCCTTGTCTGGCGTCTCATAGAATACAATCGCCTCACCCTTGCCATCATTGTTCAAATCCGCAATGCGAATCGTGCTGCGATCGTCTGCATTGCGAGGCCGGATGATATTTGCTCCTTCAGGCTTTTGGGAGTCAATAATCGATTTTAAATTCGCTTTATCTGTCGACAATCGTGGTTCCTTAAGCATGGATTTGGGGTCTTGAACCCACTGACAGCCGCTTAACATGACACTAGCCAGTAGAAGGAGTAGCGATGCTTTTCGTATTGTTCGGCTTTTTATCATACATGCCATTCCTCCTTTGTTGCTTCTATTATTCGTTCTTTCGTCGAAACACATTACTCTTCGTCTTTGTAGCCTATTCACAGGCATACTCTCTCATTATAAAAAAAAAGAGTCACCTAATGGTGACAAACCCGTGACAAAGCGATGATTCATTGGGAAAGAAACTTCCTCCTTGCTCAGCACACATGCTTCGTACTATATTTGAGCCTCGATGCTTACCTCGATGCTTAGTATGACAACTTATCTATAATGCCATTATCCGCTTTAATGTCGTTCAACTCGTATACTGATATCGGGAAGTACAGAAATCCATATACATACGCCGCAATTTCGTACAACTGGAAGAAGAGAACGAGCGATTTATCCGTCATATAGAAATCTTGATCCGGACGAATCGACTTGAATGGCTCTAGCGTCTGGATATCCCGCGTCTTAATCTGTGCGGCGACATGCTTAGACAACACGTCTACGTAAGGGGCCCCCGGCTTGAACAAATCAGATAGCTTTATCAGCTTGCCTGTCTCTGTCTCAAAGGTCAACCCACGCTGATAGGTCATCCCATGGGCTGCATGATAGGGATAGTCATATACACTTAAAGTAAGACTAAGGTATCCTCTTTCGTTTAATTTGATTTCGTACCAACCTTGAACCTGAATATTCTTCGGATCTTCCTCATAGCCGGAAGTTCGAATTAATTCCCTGACCTGATTTTGTATGGTATGATTCATACGCTCCGCCGCTTGTGGATGCTTCGGATCCACAACGACAGGAACGTACACCTCCAGGTTCGGCTTGCGAATAACATGAGGCTCGATCGGAATCGGCAATGGATACAGCATAAATAAAGCCACCTCCTACGGATGCGTGAGTGTTCGGAGAGAAAAGAACGTTCTTCCCCCACCTTACAACATATGCATCCATAAGAGATGGCGTGACAATTGCCTATTTACTTTTTCCCAATCTTCATTATAATATGAGAGCCTTCTCTGATTGAAGAAGCCGTCTGCCCTTCACATCGACTGCGATAGTGCCGTCATGAAGTCCCCATAATCGTGTAGCGAATTTCTCTGCTAGTTCAACCTGATGAAATACCGCAATAACGATCTTGCGCTGCTTCGTGCACAGGTCTCGAAATGTCGACAATACAGATTCAGCCGATTGCGGGTCTAGTCCGAGAACAGGCTCATCTGCAAGCAGCACGTCTGCTCCGTGTACAAGCGCCCTGGCAATGGCAATCCGCTGCTTCTCCCCACCACTCAGATCACTACACTTCTTATGGGCCTTGTCCAATAGGCCAAGCTGTTCAATGGTATCCATTGCCCCCATGTAGTCGTCTGAGCGTATCATTCCGGTAGCCATTCTCCATAGCGGAGTTTGATGGAAGCGTCCGATTAAGACGTTCTTCAATGCCTTGCGATTGTCCGACAGCACTGGGTTCTGTTCCAAGTAGGCGAACTCCCGCTTCACCTTCCGTCTTCCGCTCAACTGCTGCGCGAAGATATCCACACCGTCAACGATAAATTTGCCGCTTGTCCATCTCTCCTGAAGCGCCAAACATTTCAGCAGTGTCGACTTCCCGCTGCCGCTCGCACCTACTACACCAATGAACTCGCCCGGCTGCACTTCGAAGCTAATATTTTTCAATACCTTCTGTTCAGGAGGGTACTGCTTCACTAACTGATCTACTCTAATCACCGTCAAGACTCCTCTCCATTCCGACAATGGCAGTTCGCTGCTTGTTTGCTGCGAGAGACTATTTATATGTGCGCAGCGGTTCACGAACATGTACTCTTAGTGTAAGGAAGGTAGCCCCTAACTTGCAAGCGTTTTATTGCGCCGTCTGAAGATGAAGCCGAGTAGTGAGAATCCAATATACCAAGCCCCGAGCAAGTAGAACATGCTCCCAATTGATACGTATTGAATCCCAATGCCCGCTAAATTCGGCCCAATGATGCTCCCTAAGCTGAAGTGAATGGATGCAATCACGTTAGCGGACGGCAAATATTCCTTAGGCAATATGTCTGCTGCATACGCGAGTCCTAATGAGAAGAAAGAACCAACCAAGCCTCCAACGAGCATGAACATAATGAGAATTCCCCAAATGTTCGTACCCACAAACGGGATGATAAGGAACCCTAATCCCCCTAAGATACCGCATGCCATCAATACTTTTTTGCGGTCGATGCGGTCGCTAAGCATGCCTAACGGCAGCTGCAGAATAAGTCCCCCGATCCCGAAGAATGGAAGCAAATACGATATCCAATGCTGTTCCATGCCGAGACGAAGCGCGTATACAGGGAAGTTGCTATTCATCGAGGCTTCCATGTAACCGTATAGGAATGCTGGCATCAGAGCGAACCAGGCCCATTGGTAGGAACGGCGATAGCGTTTCTCCGGTCTCGATCCGTCCTTCATCATCGCAGCTTCTTCATTTGGCAGCTTCACATATACAATTGCCATAACAATGAGGAACAGGAGAACAATCGCGATGAACGGTGCTGAATCATGGATAGACAACAAATTAATGCCTAATGGCCCGAAGCTGAAGCCTACCCCATACGCCATCCCATATAGGGAGATGTTTCTTCCCCGTCGATTCGCTGGACTGACTGACACGGCCCACAGCTGTGTCGCATAATGCAGCGCGCTGTCACCTAGACCAACAACAATTCGCAGAACGAACCATACCCAAATGTTCGGGAAGAACGGAAATAACGCTAGTGCGATCGTAACCGACACCATACCGGCAAGCAGCATTTTCTTATAGCCAAGCCGAATAAGTATCCGCTCTACTAGGAACATCATGGAGAATACCCCTAAGTAGAGGGCGGTAGCATTCAATGCATTCAGATCGGATGGAACCCCCATCCGCTCCAAGAAGATCGTAAGTAAGGGCAGCAATAACCCCTGACTAAGACCTGTAATCATAACAACAATAATCAGAATTATAAATTTCCAAGTTGGGGAATCTGTCGTGTTCCGCCAAGATGCCATTCTTAAACCTCCCCATTTATCTCTATCAAATGAACATTTCACAATTATAGTAGACAATGCTATGCAATACAATTCATAATAAATGTAGACACTCATTGTCATTACCAAGGAGGCTACGCAGGCATGACCTATCATGTTCGTATCGACTGTTCATCGGTATATGAACTTATTGGAAGCTTCATGCTATTTGTACACCGCAAATGGATTCGCAATGTTGACAACGGCATGACGTGGGTACGTCAAGCAGAGCAAATGATGCCCAGTGAATGGGAGGAGCATGCTCGTCAGGTGAAGCGTTATTCACTAACGGATTATGACATGCTGTATGCTATAGCGCTTGAATATACAGGCGGCAGTCATATTACAGGGTACATCGAGCATCTGGAACAGACAACTGATCAGCAATGGAAGCATGTTCAGGAGCAGTATGGCCTGCTAGACATTTCGCTCACCAGAGAGGATTGCCAACGATATTATGTACCCGCATTGAAATGCTGGTATGAGCATTACATCTCGCACACCTTGCCGCAATGGGAGCCTATTTTGCTGCAAGATGCGGATGAGAAGCGGCTCTTAATGAGCAAAATAACTCCAGAAGAAGTTGTCGAAGTTGCAACGAATGGCATCGTCATTCGTGATGAGAAGAATCATATTCGCGAATGCATTCTTGCTCCAATGTGGCACTATCGTCCGATGAACAATACGTGCACGTTTAAGAACAAGCTGCTTGTCCTGTACGCGGTTGACGAGCCCGCTGAAGATGATTGCGTGCCGTCTCACAGCCTGCTTCGCATGACGCAAGCGCTTGCTGACCAAGAACGGCTGCAGCTGCTGCGTTTCGTTAGTCAAGGTTCACGCTCATTCGCTGATATCCAACAGCATCTCTCATTATCCAAAGGAACCGTGAAGCATCATTTGGCCGTTCTTCGATCCGCTGGATACATACGTACCTATTGGGACGGCGATTCGGAATCCATCGCCCTTCGTCGGGAAGGGTTGTCCGACTTGTCCGTATTTCTAGAAGATTATGTGCAAGTACAATTGTAACGACTGACAAAGTATGCGTAATGGAAGGTTATCGCTATCCTCCTCACGCTTGTCATGTCTGAAAGGCGCAAGGAGGAAATCACATTGACTACATCAATGCCAAAACAAACAATACTGTTCGACATGGACGACACGCTCATTTATTGCAACAAATACTTTGACATTGTCATTCATCAATTTTTGGATACGATGACGACTTGGTTCAACTCATCGAACATGAGCGCGCAAGAAATCAAGTCCGTCCAATCTAAGTTCGACATCGCTGGCGTACAGAAAAACGGGTTTCAGAGCGAGCATTTCCCTCGTTCCTTCATTGAAACGTACAACCACTTGTGCAACTTGACAGGCAGAGATTCCTCTGATGAGGAGAAGGAACAGCTCTGGAAGCTCGGACTTAGCGTGTATGACATGGAAATTGAGCCTTATCCAGGAATGGTTGAAACACTAGAACTGCTTCGTGATCAAGGTCATGAATTGTACCTGTATACAGGCGGTGAGCCTGTTATCCAGCAGCGCAAGATTGACCAAATGAAGCTGTCCGCCTACTTCGGAGATCGCATTTTTATTCGTCAGCATAAGACAGCTGAAGCATTAGCAGAGATTGTGAAGGAGCAAGGCTTCTCACCTGCCAATACATGGATGATCGGCAACTCCGTACGGACAGATGTACAACCCGGCCTCTTAGCTGGACTTCATGTCATTTATTTAAAGCGTCCGAATGAGTGGCTCTACAACGTCATTGACATTGAGATCGAGCCCCAAGGAGCGCTGTACACTTTAGAGAAGCTTGCTGACGTACCTCGTGTTATCGAGGAATGGCTGCTCACCTCCAAGCTGAGCTAGATCAAGCAGACCCAAGTTCAATTCGGAACACAACATGAAGAAGCCATGCTGTCTCGTTTCCACCCTATGGGGCGGGCATATGGCTTCTTCATGTATGCTTCTAATGGAGAAACGAATATTCGTGTTCCGCTATTCTTCAACCACTTTCAAATCCCCAGTTGATCGATTGGCTAGAACCAATCTTCCTTTCACCGTTGCATTTCCTCTGGTAAAGCTAAGCTTCTTCGTGCTTCCCTTCTCCAATAGCTCGCGCATCATCACCGGAGATATCGTCTTCCCTGTAGCCAACTGCTTTTTCCACACAACGAACTTGCAGCCTAGCCTATAGTTCGAACAGCCGAACCCCTTGCGCCCTTCAATTATCGTACCGCCACAGCCTTCGCGAGGACATATGCCGAAGGTTTCAGGTGCTGCATGTTGTCCGCTTCCTTCTGATGAGCGGCTAGAACCAGAAGCTTGCGTCGCCGAACCCTTCACTTTGGAACTCTTCGATGTCTTGGCGCTGGTTTGCGGCTTGCCTCTCCCCTTGGATGACTTGTCCGATTCGATCAATGCAAGAACTTCGGCTGATACAGGGCTTTGCTTGCCGACACAATCAATGACATGAAGCGTGAACTTGCGCACAGCTTCCATGAATACATCTTCCGATGCCTCTCCTCTGGCAATCTGCGTTAATCGTCTCTCCCATTGCCCTGTCATCTCTGGTGAGGTTAGAAGATGTACCCCTGCCCCGCGAATCAGCTCAACAGCTGTCTTACCTTTGGTTGCGAGTGTAAGACGTTTGCCAGTCATCAAGATATATCCGACTTGCTTCAGCCGTTCAATTGTCGCCGCCCGCGTCGCAGGGGTTCCCAGCCCTGCATCCTTCATTACTTCACGCAGCTCTTCATTGTCCAGCTGCTTCCCTGCGCTTTCCATTGCCTTCAGCAATGTGCCCTCTGTATAAGACTTTGGCGGCTGTGTTGCCTTGGCAGCCATCTCCGCTTCGCGACAATGCACAGGCTGATTCTTGTCCAGGTTGAACTGCTCCGTATCGTTAAGTTCCTCTACTTGATCCGAGGATGATTGAGAATCCCCTTCATCCTCATCTTTCTTTTTCGAGCGCTTAGTGCGGGACTTCTCCTTATCATGATCATATAGGAGCTTCCAGCCCCGTATTCGCCATTGCTTCATGCTCGTCTTGAATGATTCCTGCTCGACCTCGGTTAACACCGTATAAAGTGTATACTCTGCAATTGGATAGAAGTGCGCCAGCAAGCGACGAACGATTAAGTCGTAGATTTTGCCTTCTTCAGGCGATAAGGTGCCCGGGCGCTTCGTCGTTGGCAGAATGGCATGGTGATCCTCAACTTTGTCTGGGTTGCACACGCTGCGGTTATTTTTATGAACCCGACTCGGTTCTGCTTGCGCCGCCAAGTCCGCATAACCCGGCATACTCATTAGCATCTTGAGCGCCTGATGCATGCCCCCAATATTTTGCTCCGTCACATAGTTCGAGTTCGTCCGCGGGTACGTAATCGCCTTGTGCTTCTCGTATAATGCTTGAGCTATATCCAGTGTCTTCTTTGCCGAGAATCCGAAACGCGCGTTAGCATCCCGCTGCAGCAGTGTTAAATCATAAAGCTTGTACGGATACTCCTTGCCTTCTTTGATCTGGTAATCGGCAATTCGTCCGCTCTTCCCTCTCACTTTGTCAGCAATCTCAGTCGCCTTTTGCTCGTCCGTAATTCGATCGCCCTGTCTAGTTCCCTTATAAGTTGTATCTCCCTGCTGAAATACAGCTGTAACCTCATAATAGGATTCGGATTGGAACGCCGCAATCTCCTGCTCCCGGTCATAAATAAGCGCAAGGACTGGTGTCTGAACGCGTCCAACCGACAATAGTGCCTTGTGCTTCGTTGTAAAGGCGCGAGAAGCGTTCATCCCAATAATCCAATCTGCCTGACTTCGGGCTCTTGCTGCAGCTGTAAGCCCTTCATAATACTCTGCACCCTTCATCTCTCCGAATCCTCGGCGAATCGTGTCTGCTGTCAGGTCGGATATCCATAAGCGCTTAACGGGCTGTTTCCATTTGTAGTGCTGTTGAATTAGGGCGAAAATATATTGCCCCTCGCGCCCGGCATCGCATGCATTCACGATTGTATCGCATTGTTTCGCCAACTCCCCGATCATTTTCAACTGATCCTTCGTGCGGCGTTCCGCCACAATCTTGAAGCTGTTCGGTAGAATCGGCAGATCGTAGAAGTTCCATCGTTTATATTTCGCATCATAGGCTTGCGGCTCTGCTAATCCGAGCAAATGGCCGATTGCCCATGTAATAATGTAGTGATCCCCTTCAATATGCGTCCGGTGCTTACGACCCCTTGGCTCGATGACAGAAGCGATGTTGCGTCCCATATCAGGCTTCTCAGCCACGACAAGTGTCTTCATCCTACCACCTCTTTCCATACACAACAGAAGAAGCCGCGCATGTGAGAATAAGCGCAGCTTCTTACTAACGTTACTATGTTCTATTATTCACTACTTTCACATTTAAGGCAATAGTGTAGTTCCCATCAAATATCGATCGACTTCTCTTGCAGCCTCTCGTCCTTCATTGATCGCCCATACGACGAGACTCTGTCCACGGCGCATATCTCCTGCGGCAAATACTTTACCTACATTCGTCGCATACTTGCCATAGTCGGCCTTCACATTCGTCCGACGATCGGTTGCCAGTCCGAGTTGCCCTGCAATGGTCTGTTCCGGCCCATCGAAGCCGATCGCAATCAGCACGAGTTGGGCCGGGAATACGCGTTCCGTACCGGGAATCGGCTGATAAATTTTCCGTCCAGTCTCATCGACAATCCGTTCAATCTGCACCGTATGCAGTTCCTTCACCTGTCCATCTTCATCACCGACGAACTTCGTTGTCATGATGGAGAATTCACGAGGATCTCTGCCATATAAGGCTTTGGCTTCCTCATGGGCATAGTCCAGCGTGTAGACGTTCGGGAACTGCGGCCAAGGATTTGTACTTGCATCTCGTTCTAGCGGAGCCTTCGCATGCGTACCAAATTGTGTAACACTGCGACACCCGTGACGGAGCGCAGTTGCAACGCAATCTGTTCCAGTATCTCCGCCTCCGATGACGATCACATCCTTGCCCTCGGCATTAATATACTGACCATCCTCCAGATTGGAGTCAAGATAGCTCTTAATCGTACCATTCAAGTAATCCATCGCATAGTGGATTCCGTGCAAATTGCTTCCTTCTATTTGGAACTCACGCGGCTTCGTTGCGCCTCCGCATAAAACTACCGCATCATGAGAGGCAACTAACTGATCAGCTGGGATGTCCTTGCCGATTTCCGTATTCGTCACAAATTGAATGCCTTCCGCCTCCAATAGCTGAATACGGCGATCTACAACTTGCTTCTCCAGCTTCATCGTTGGAATCCCATACGTGAGGAGGCCACCAAGACGATCTGAACGTTCGAAGACGGTTACGGAATGGCCGGCTTTATTTAATTGCGCGGCACAAGCTAGGCCAGCAGGACCTGATCCTACAACAGCCACATGCTTACCTGTTCGCTGAGCTGGAGGATCGGGCTTCACCCAGCCCTCTTCAAATCCTCGTTCGATGATAGCTTCTTCTATTGTCTTAATCGTAACTGGCTGTCCAATTAGCCCTACCGTACAAGAGCCTTCACATGGTGCAGGACATACACGCCCTGTAAACTCAGGGAAGTTATTGGTCTTATGCAGGCGCTCAAGTGCCTCCTGCCATAACCCTCGATACACGAGCTGATTCCATTCTGGAATCAAATTGTGCACAGGACAGCCTGATGTTCCTCCCGTCATTTCAATACCTGTATGACAATATGGGGTTCCGCAGTCCATACAGCGGGCGCCTTGTGTGCGAAGCTCTTCTTCACTTAAATGCTTATGGAACTCTTCCCAATCCTTCAGCCGTTCCAATGGATCGCGATCAGCCGGAATCTGACGGCGATACTCCATAAATCCAGTAGGTGTTGACATGCGATTTCCTCCATCCGTCCATCCGTATATTTGTATGAGTAAGGTCGATAGGTCATTCTTTTGTTGCGGTTTCATGGATTTTCATGCAGACATTCATTGCACTCTTCGACATGTTTTTCAACCTATCCTACTCAATTTACGCCTATATTCCAATGGAGTCATGAACAAATCATTTGCATTTCTTCACACAATAGCACATCAACACATTTACGATCTCAATTATTTTTTGCGTACAAAAGATTGGAACAGATGATCGTATTCATTCTTCTCATCAACGATTCCTGACTCTTCCCACTCAAGCTCCCATACACGCTCATCGTATTCTGGGAAATGCTCGTCGCCCTCGAATGTCTGCGCGATTCGCGTAACAAGCAGCTTGTCCGCATACGGCATAAACAAATTATAAATTTGGGCTCCGCCAATAATCATCACTTCTTCATCTTGAGCAAGCTCAAGCACGGAAGTGATGTCCGAGATCACCTCAGCGTCATCTGTACGCCACGCTGGGTTGCGCGTCAAGACAAGATTGCGCCGTTTCGGCAGTGCTCCGTTCAGCGAATCATACGTTTTGCGTCCCATCACAACAGTCTTGCCTTTTGTATTCTCTCGGAAAAACTTCATATCATTCGGTAGATGCCACGGCATTCCATTGTCCTTGCCAATAAGCCGTTGTTCGTCCATCGCCCATATCATCGTAATCGACAATTTCAATTCCTCCTTCGATCGTTCTTAGCAGAGTCACAGAAGTCGAATGTAATATTCGTGCGCGTTATTGCACAACAACCTTCGATTACACAGCGACAGGCGCTTTGATTGCTGGATGATATTCGTAGCCTTCGAACTCAAAGTCCTCAAAGCGGTAATCAAAGATTGATTCTGGCTTGCGCTTAATGACCAGCTTCGGAAGCGGCAATGGATCGCGCTGCAACTGCGTATTCACCTGTTCCAGATGATTCGAGTAAATATGAACGTCTCCACCGCTCCAGACGAACTCGCCTACTTCCAAATCACATTGCTGCGCCACCATATGCGTTAACAGCGCATAGCTTGCAATGTTGAAAGGCAAACCAAGGAACGTATCCACAGAGCGCATGTTCAACAAGCAGCTCAACTTGCCATCTGCCACATAGAATTGGAAGGAATAATGGCATGGAGGCAGCTTCATCTGATCGACCTCACCTACATTCCACGCGGATACGAGCAACCGGCGGGAATCCGGATTCGTCTTAATTTGCTCAATCACATTCGCGATCTGGTCAATCGTACGACCGTCTTTCGTTTCCCAGTTCCGCCATTGCGAGCCGTATACAGGACCAAGATTGCCGTTCTCGTCCGCCCACTCATCCCAAATCGTTACCTTGTTCTCCTTCAAATAGCCGATATTCGTATCGCCGCTAAGGAACCACAACAACTCATGGATGATCGAACGAAGATGCAGACGCTTCGTCGTTACGAGTGGAAATCCTTCATTTAGGTCAAATCGAAGCTGGCGACCAAATACGGAAATCGTACCTGTGCCTGTACGATCTTCTTTTTTCACGCCATGATCCAAAATATCCTGCAATAATGCCAAATATGATTTCATTCTCTATTCACTCTCTTTCCTTACCGTTCTGAAGTGTATCTTACCTAGTGTACCATTCCAGAGTAAAAAAATCATCGGTATCCCATTCCATTATGACAAGAGAGGCAAGCCTGACCATCAGCGGCAAGGCTTGCCCTTCAATTGTGCAATATTCCTTGAGCTATGTAGCTATGTCTGTTACACACGTAATAATACTGTTCTTCGAGATATTCATTTTTCTTTATATAACAGTTTAGATGTAGCAGATCATTGATGGAAAATTGAGGTATGTTGATATGATGATGTCCCTAGAAACGAATGTAGGCATGTTTTTGTCACAAACTCATGACATAAACATGCCTACAATAATGGATGATAAACTTGATTCATGGACATTCTATTATTCACATCATCTTACACTTTCCACAGACTCATGAAATCCCTTAATAACATGTTCGATATTTTGTAATTTCAGATTCTTAGGATAAGTTATTGACAATAAATAATCATCTTTGCAAGTAGAAAGAGTATAGTATTGGATAAAATTCTTATAATAGCAAATATAATAGTCCCCTACATTTGTAATATCACTTATCTCCAACACTTCAAATGGCACGGTCAATCCCGTTTTTAATACTTTTGAAAGAGACTCTTTTGCAGACCATATTATTGCAAGAACGCCAGATTCATTCATTCTATTTTCCGACTGCGAATTGAAAATCAAACTTTTTTCAGAGTTAGTGATTTGCGATATAAATCCACTTCGAGAGACATTTGAAATACACTCAATGTCTATGCCCATCGGACATGATTCTGGGAAAACTATTGCCCCTCCCATATCACCACTATGAGTTATACTAAGCTGCAAATTATGCGTAAATGGACTTCCAAACACAGGCTGACCAAAAACTCCACTTTTGATATATACATGTTGTAAGCTATTTTCGCTAGTTTGATGTAAAAAAGCTCGCTTAGCTACATATCTTCCGATCAGGTAACTTTTTATTCTATTTTCAAATTTCAACTTATTAAAATACTCTAACTCCTCAACATGGAGAAATGATTTCGCTTCACAATGTCCCACGATATAAGAATAGTTACAAAAACAAACACTACATTTATAGAGTGCACTATCCGAATCTACAACAATTATTTCCCCAATATACGGATTCATTATGTCTACTCCCATGCCTTCCCGCAAAAATTATTACATGAAAACACATGTTTACTAAATTTCATGCACACACAATAATTTTCTATGCGTGTAACTTTTTTCATAAGGATACCCATAGGCATTATTAATATAAAGAATTCCATCTTTCCATATTTTTCTGTTAATATGACTGTGTCCATATATATGTAAATCAGATCCCAATTCACGTATCTGTTTATCAAGCAACACACTTCCGAGTACTGGATAGAGAAATTGTTTACTCGTGGGAATATTGTAAGGCATTAAGTCTATTCTCGGAAGAAAATGAGAAAATGATATGATAAATCTATCGCCCTTCTGCATAGAGATATGATTTCGGTCTGTGAAATACTTCGTAATTTGGACTACATCATTTCCAAAAGGCCATTTGCAAGCGATGAAATCTACCCAATTACTTAGAATTTCTTGATTAGGGCTACCAAATGAATAATCGTACCACCCAAGTAGCGGAACAATCAAAACGTTCTCCATACTATATGGTTCCATAATAACGCCTGTATGTTGTGCTATTATTTCTATAGCTCTAAGCTTTTCCATGGAATTAGAATATTCATTTTTCACTACCCATAAATCATGATTCCCCGGCACATAAAAAACTTTTAAAAACTTTGCAGTTAAGCTTGTAAAAGTCTCCTCTATGTGTATGATCTGATTAGAAATGTCTCCTGCCAGAATCAAAATATCATTTTTGTAGTCTTCGCAGGATATTTGCTTAAGCCAATTGTAATTTTCAGGGAAATCTATATGTATGTCAGAAATAGCAAATATTCTCAAGGTATTCTCCTTTATAAAGGTATCATTCCAAACGAACAAAAGTAGATGAGCATAAATAAATCTTACTAAAGACGATGAATGGTAATAGCTATATTGACGGCAGTAAACAGCCGCTCTTGGTGAACGTTCAAATACTTGAAGCGCGGACCGTATACTTCCGTCACTTAATCAGTTCTCCCAAGGAAATATTCCTTTTTCGACGTACCTGCGAATGCCTTCAAGGTTTTGCGGATCAGAAAACACTTCTTTATTCGCTTCAACAGCTAATTGTTTGGACAGTTCAAGCGTCTCATCAAGCCTGCCCATATACCTTTTATACCTTAAGATCGCTTTTTTAGACAGCGGTCTTAAACGAAGTAGGTGCTTTCGAAGCAATGCTTGACTATCGTTATCACAGGCATCAACCATCCCACATTCAAGTGCCTGTTGCACTGAATACGGTTGGGTCATAAGCGTCAAATAATTAGCTTTACGAATCCCGACTCTTCTAATTAAAAAAGGCAAGACTGCTGCTGGGAAAACTCCGAATAATAATTCAGACAGGCTGAATTGGGCAGTCATATCCGAGAGCACAATATCACTGGCAGCAACAAACCCAACCCCCCCGGCATTTACCTTTCCCCTGACGTGTGAAATCGTTATGTATGGACCAGTGGCAAATCGCAACCAAAGATCATACAAGCGTTCCGGTTTGGGTTCGACCAGCTGACCGCTTGACAATTTTGCGTACATGTCCTGAAAATCTGCCCCAAAGCAAAACACTTCCGGTAGGCCTTCCAACACTACAATGTTTATAGATTCCTCACACTGATCCAGAACAGCATGACACTCTTCTATCAGAAGTTCATTTATTGTGTTTTTCTCATCCGGACGATAGATCTGGATGTAACATATCTTGTTTTGGAAATTGACTTTTATCGTTTGATAGTTCATTATATCCACCTGTACTCACGATGAAATTCCCGGATTTCCTCTAGCACAAGCCTCTGTTTTCCACGGCTTTTATCCAGGGCACCCGGAATCAATCCCAGATCCAGCTTGACATTTCGAGTTCCGAATTTTACCGTTCCACTCTCCAACAATAAATGTTCATATTCTTCCATGGATAGTTGGTAGCGTTCATTCAGTTCTTTTTCTATATTGAAGCGGCGCAAACGTTCCTGTCCCTGTTTCGTAACAACTCCACTATAAAATTCCGAACAGCATCCGGATCCATAAGAAAAACATCCAATCCGCTTAGGAGTATCAAAATTACCTTTATCAATTGTACTTGCCAAAGAAAGAAGTACCGTAGCCCCCATTATATTGCCTACCCGTTGGCAGTAGATTACTCCTGGCATTACACGCATCTCAAAATCTGCTTCAATCTCATCAGGCTTTGCTCTAGCCATTTTTCTCATCATAGTGCGATGGGCTCCCTTAACCATTCCTCCAAAAGGAGTATGAAAGCTAAGATAGTTAAAAGTATTCCTATAATCCACTCCAGCAACCTTTTTTTGATATTCCAGAAATGTCTGTTCACAACAATCGAGATAGGACATCAAAGACAAATCTGTATTGCCGGCTTCACTATCTGGAATAGGACGGCATGTGTCCATAACCTCAAAGCCATAATAACCGTTTGCACCTACATCAACTTGAAATACATAGGGCTGTTCACTAACTAATACCGCCACAGCCCCAGCACCACCGCTAGGCTCTGCATAGGACCAGTCTTCCGTCAGTGCATCTCCACCTTCAGCAACCAAAAACCGTGAAATGTCGCTTGCAATAACCAATGCTTTTGCTCCAGGAGAAGTCTGGGACAAAATGAAATTTACCGCCATTTGCAGACCTGCAGTTCCAGAATAGCAGGCTTGCTTCAACTCGAATAAACGGCAATTGCGATTTAATCCCAAGTAATGGTGAATATAGGTGCTCATTGATTTTCCAAAATCAATACCGGATTCCGAACAGGTAATCACTAGCTCAATCCGGTTTTTTTCACTTTCAGATAAAGAATCAATGATTGGTTTTGCTGCATTCACAGCGCAAGTAACCGGATCTTCATATGGCAATGCCACCGCTTTTTCCTTCATCAATAAATTCTTGAATCTTGGAGCGTCCAAATCCCGATGATTTGCCAGTTCCATTACATCAAGGTATGCCATTCCACCAAAAGCATTTATAGCTTCTATTCCTACGGAAATCATAAAAAACAATCCTCCCTTATTCTATCTATGTTTCTTCCGATTTTCTTCCTTTTCCTCATGATTTCATCATCATCTTTCTTTCTACCTTACAAGAAGTGGAGACCGGTAGTCTCCTAATTGGGTCGATCCAATAGGAATAGTTTCTCCCGGCCTCCTTAGGTGCCTATTACTTCATACCTACAGTGGGGTTCATATCTTCAAATATTAAGGACTTTCATTCCTGTCTTGCCAGATACTCGAGCACTTTCTGATTGTACTGTTGATGATGGGTGAGCATCGGAAAATGACCAGCGCCCTCCATTTCATAATATTGCGAATCCGGAATGCTCTTGCGGATCAATTGGGATTCCTGCATATCAACGCCCAGATCCTCTTTTCCAGTGATGACTAAAGTGGGAACCGAAATTTCGGGCAGGATACCCACCGTAGACAACCCATCTTCCGGAAATTGCTCTGCATATTTTATGGCTACCGGGTTGGTAATCTGACTTTCCATCAATAAATGGTAGTACTGGTGAGCGTTGATATTCTCGAAATCTTTTCGAACCCGGTCTTTTAGCTCGTTTTGATCGGTCATGTGCAACTGACACAGACTGCATGTTAGGATTAACGAAGCCACCCGGTCAGGATATTCTCTAGCAAAAGTCTGTGCAACCATGCCGCCCCAAGAAGCCCCAATCACATGTATTGGATATTGAATCGCGAGCTCATCGAGAACTTCCAGATAGGTTCTACAAAAACCAGTGAAGGATAGATCCCCGTTATCTTCGCTAAATCCAACCCCAGGCGCATGGATAACAATCACCTGATGATTTTGAGCTAATCCGGTCAACTGATAAGTCCATTGGGCAGCAGTCATTCCGAATCCTGGAATCAGTAGCACCGGTTTCCCTTCTCCGGCCATTACTACTTCCATACGGGCGGAATTTTTGGTTTTCACCCGCATGTGAGCGATTTGGCCGCGCTCTTTCCCTACCAGTTTCAGATATTCTTTCAGATAATCCACCTTCTCCGGCGCTCCTCCATCACTAGACCGGATTTGTTTCCAGTAATTATTGTGCTCTGTAACTAGTTGTTCACTGACCGCCATGATTTCAATTTGTGGGTCGACTGATTGTGATGTAAGCTCCCTATCAGATCCGCGTGCCTGGAATCCCGTAGAATCCCCAGAAGAAAGATTCACGGGAATTGTGAATATTCCCTCGCTAACTTGCGGCCCGGCGCACATGCTCACGCGGGCCTCGATGACGTTACCATAATGACTTACTAAATATGCGCTTAATTTTTCGATGGTGGGATGCTCAATCAATATGGTCACAGGCAATGTCCCGAAATCCCGTTCAAGCTGTTTGGAAATCTCCATGCCCACGATGGAATCAACGCCATATTTATCGAAATTCTCTCGGGAATTGATATCGTTTTTGCTAATTTTTAATATCTTGGCGAACAGGCTTTGCACGTAATCTCTGGCACTTTCCCGCAAATCTTCGCTTCGGGTTGCAGGTAACGCGGGGGCGATAGCTTGTCCTGGTTGCTCAACATCCACCGGCTTCCGTTCCCCATCCACAGCCTCCGTTGCCGGAGTTCCCGGCGAAATGACGAACCCTTCTCCTTGGCCGTGAAACTCAAAATGATCCGTGATTTCCCTGACCACCAGGCTATGCAGTTTCACACAGACCTGTCCGGAATCATCCAAAATCGCCATATTCAAACAGTTATCCCCTATTAGCTGAAAATAGGCGTAACCTTGAGCCCTTACCGGCTGCAGAACTTCCACCGCCTTGATAGCAAACGGAAGCAGAGGATGATGTCCCGCAACGGGACTACCGCCAAAGAAAGCCGCAATGATTGGCAGGCAGCCTTCCAACATAGCCGGATGCAGCGTATAAGCTTCCATTTCATTTTCAAACGCCTCGGGCAGGCGGATGCTTCCCAATGCTTCGAAATCATTGGCATAAACTTCATGAATAATTTGATAATACGATCCCAGTTCAAGTCCAGTCCGATTCAATTCCTCTACCAACGTTTCTCGATCCATCTTCCGGGTACAACGCCCTTTTACAGCCTCCGGGGATATTCGCTGCCCGATAGCAGAAGTTTTTTCAATTTGTTGTATTTCCCCTTGGGCATGAACCGTGGAATGTCCATTATTATTGCTGATGACCCTGAATAAGAACCGCTGATTATCATGGGTGATCTTGATGCTTACATCTGTCGCCGTACCTTCTACCCAAGGTTTTCGCCAACTCACGTCCGCTAAAATAAAGTTCCTATCTCCCCGGGTGTGATTAAATGCGCTGTATGCCATTTCCAAACAACTCATGCCTGGCAACAGTGTCCGGCCCAATATTTGATAATGATTTGTCAGCGGTTCGGAACTTTGAACTGTTTTTTGATAAACCAGTTCGGACCAAAGGCTTAATTCGGGCTGAAGCTTATCAATTAAAGGATGAATCCGCCCTGAAACTAACCCGAATTTTCCATGCGATCGGCGGTCGAGCCAATACCGTTCCCGTTTGAATGGATACAAGGGCAGGGAAATCCGACGCGGATAGGAACCGGAATATAATAATTTCCAGTCCAAATCCACTCCCGTCACCCAAACACTGGCCAGCTTGGCAAGCTTCCGGTTCCGGAACAACTGGTTCACAAACTCCATACCTTCTTCTCCGTCCATTAAAAACCTGGAAATACCTTCACTTTGGGGGATGCTCATAAATAAACCCGGAATATCAGTCTTATCCTCCAGGAAACCCATTAATTTATCCCGCAATTCATCAATATCCGATGCGATAATTGCCAAACGCTCTTCCATCACTTCCCGCCTTTGCAGGGTAAAGGCGATTTCTTCTAGGGATATGGATGCCTCGATCCCCGTTTCCAGCTGCACGCGACCTTCCGGTTCGTGATAGAGGCGGCGGAGTGCAGCCGGATAAGTACCAACCAAATATTGAGCAACCCCATCCAATGACCCGTAGTCGGAGAAGAGGGTGGCGGATAACTCCAAATTCAAAATTTCACTCATCCGTCCGGCCAGATTGGTCAAACCTATCTGATCCAGTCCATACTCGTTGATCTCATCCGTAGCAGATACTTCCGCTTCACTGATTTGTAATAGTTCCGTGGTGATCCGCAGCAGATCTTGTCGGAGTTTGTCCAGCAGGTCGAACTGGTCAGTGGTTACAAGAGTATTCTTCACCCCGGTGCGGTCTAAAAATTCTATCATGTTGCGGATATGTGCTTTCAGCCTCTCTTCATTCCGGGCGGAAAAGATAAACAATCGTTCTTTAGTCTCGTGAGCCACCGCATGGATCGGATTCTCATACTCTTCTAGAATAATATGCGCATTAGATCCTCCTGCTCCAAAGGCGCTAATACCCGCCCGCCTTGGATATCGTCTAGTAATCCCGCCGATGTTAATCAACGGTTGATCCCAAGGTGCCAATTCCCGCTGGACATAAAACGGAGAGTCTTGGAAATTGACATTCGGATTTACAACTTCAGAGTGGAGCGACGGCACTAATTGTTTATGCTTCAATTGCAGTAACAATTTGGTGATTCCTGCGATTCCGGCGGCTGATTCCAAGTGGCCGATATTGGACTTCGCCGAGCCGATCGAACAATACTGTTTATCGCTGGTATATTCTCCAAAGGCTTTCTTCAATCCTGCAATCTCGATGGGGTCGCCAAGCGCTGTTCCGGTTCCATGAGCTTCGATATAACTGATAGTCCTTGGATCGATACCGGATTTCTTAAAGACCTCTGCGATTAATTCTCCTTGTGCATTAGGATTAGGGACGGTATAACCGTTGGTCTTCCCGCCGTGATTCACAGCGCTTCCTTTGATGACTGCATAAATCTGGTCACCATCCGCAATAGCTTTAGATAAAGGTTTTAATAGTATTGCGCCGGTTCCTTCGCCAGGTACATATCCGTCACCGCCTTCTCCAAACGCCCTGCACCTTCCATCACTGGAAGTGAAGTTAGCCTGGCTCAATCCGATATACTTATCCGGATGGATAATGGCGTTGACTCCACCGGCGATGGCCAGTTCGCTCTCCCCACGCCGGATGCTCTCACAGGCCAGATGAATCGCCGTCAGGGATGAAGAACACATCGTATCCAAGGAGATACTTGGGCCATGGAAATTGAAGAAATATGATACCCGGTTGGCGATAGATGCATGAATGGAGTTCAGGGCCATTTGATTGCCCTTCAGGGTTTCCTCCACACCAAATAGCTGATATTGGGCGTACATTACTCCGGCAAAGACACCAATCTTCTTGCTCCACAACTGCTCACGCGTATAACCAGAATCCTCCAGAGTATGCCAGACTGTCTCCATAAACAAGCGTTCTTGAGGATCCAGATATGCGGCTTCACGAGGTGAGATATTAAAAAACAGGGGATCAAATTTATCCACATCAGGTATGAACCCGCCCCATTTGCTAATAGGTTCCCCTGCTTGGTAATCCCGCCAGTTCCAACGGTCTGGAGGTATCTCCGTGATGCAATCCCTGCCTGACTTCAGATTCTCCCAATATTCCGACAAATTCTCCGCCATCGGGTAACGGCCGCTTACGCCAATAATGGCGATATCTTCTTCTGCCAGGTTCCCGATTTTTCCTGAATCACTGGCAAATCGTGAACGCTTGATAGTTCTGGTACTCGGCTCTGTTATTTGTTGGGCATGGGCTTTACGTTCGAGTTTCACCCCGCCGCCCAATTTCTCTACCAGTACCTGCTGGTGGTTTTTCAAAAAATAGCCGGTAAGTTCACTGATGTTTTGATATTCAAAAAACAAAGTTTTGGACAATCCACCAAAATCCCGTTCTAGTTCCTGGGTTAAACTCATGACCATTACCGAATCGATCCCGTATTTCTCCAAAGGCTCCCGGGAACTAATTTTGTCCACCGACAGCTTAATCTCCCTGCCCAGGATTTCCTTAAGGAAATCTTCGGTTTTGACCCGCAGTCCGGCATCCTCAGGATTCGGAAGTTCGACCATAGCTTGAGAGGAACTTGAAATCTGGGCTTCTGGCTTGCCCCAGGCACGAATCTTCGCAGTATCCCCTTCCAGGATCATGAGTTGCGTAACATCAGCCTTTAATCCCACCTCAAAAGCTTCAAGACCCCTCCCGGTTTCCAGTGGAACCAGCCCCATGGTCTGTTGCATTAACCTAACCAAATCCTCCCCGATCTGCATGCCGCCTTCCCGCCATAATGGCCAGTTCAACGCAAGGCTCTTACCGGAGCGCTGATTTTCAGAACGCCAGCGGGCGTAATGATCCATAAAATGATTTCCATATGCGTAATCACATTGGCCTAAATTTCCAAGTACTGCGGCAGTTGATGAAAATAACACAAAGAAGTCTAACTTCTCTTGAATAGTCGCTTCATCTAAGTTAATGGTTCCAAAAACTTTCGGCCCCAGAACTTCCTCCATTTCTTCCCTTGATTTCTTAAGAATGAAGGAGTCTCTTAGTATTCCCGCACTATGAATAATCCCGTTCAATTGCCCAAAACGAGCTTTAATACTCCGGATCAACTCCGCAACTTCATCAGGCTTGGTAACATCCGTGGTCACATACATAACTTGGGCGCCAAGGGCTTCCAGTTCATAAAGCTTTTGTTCTTTGTCCGGGGACAAGGAGCTCCGTCCGGTCAGTACCAGCTTCGCTTTGACTTTCCCGGCCAAATATGAAGCAAAGATCAATCCCAGACCACCCGCGCCACCGGTGATTAGATATACACCGTGTTCCTTCAGCGGCAGTTCCCTGACTATTTCTGTATCCACCGCGACTTCTTTGAATTGGTTCACATAGCGGAGCCCATCTTCATATCTGACTTGGGTTGGATTATCCCCAGCCTGAAATTCTGATAGAATAATCTCCGCCAGCGGTGTGCGCCAATTTTTTAATGGCTTTCTACCAACTTCCAGTTCAATGGATTTATAGATAAACTTAGGATTCTCCAGCCGCAATGACTTGGCAAATCCGCCAATCGCCGCCTGCAAAGGACGTCCTGCTGTTCCGGCGCTGTACACGTATAGCAATTGAATGCTATCGGCCTGTTTTTGATCAATAATCGCTTGGGTCAAATACATCAACCCATAAATCCCCCGTTGAAGTTCGTTGCTTGCGGTTAGAGTCTGTCCCAAACTTTCGCCTGTCCAATGGTACACAATCCGGGTCGGTATAATGTTTCTTTGGGTTAAACCCTCCCATAACCGACGGTAGTCATCCCGGTTTTGTGGGTCTATCTCAAAACGGTTCCTCCCGATGGCTCGATACCCATTCCCCGGTTTGACAACTAGAACTTCCAGCGCTTTTTGACGTAAGCTTTCAGCCAATTCTTCGTTATCATCAAAAACGACGATCATTCCAAGGTCGGTGTTTGTAACCAATTCTGCTTCCTGCTCCATCCACTGGGTACTATAGTAAATAGGTAAAGTGGATTCAGTGAGTAACCCAGATTGCTTATCAGCAAAGGCTTTTAAAGAAAAATCATGCATCCGAGCCAAAATCCGACCCTGTTCATCAGCTAGGGTGATATGGAATTTGATTATTTTGGATTTTTCTGCCGCATCCTGCGCCATTTCGACATGGGCATAATATTTGGCTGGTAATGGGAGGATTAATTCCAATTCTCCCAAGGCGAAAGGCAGATATAAGCCTCCGTCCCCCTCGTCTTGCTTCCGGATCAACCCACTTACGGTCTGTAGTGCCCCATCCATTAGGGAAGGGTGCCAGTCAAACTCTGCCAGGCTCCCAGCCAGTTCATCTGGCAATTCAAGATACGATAAGGCTTCCGTTTCCGTTCCCCAAATCTCCCGGATGGTTTGGAAAGAGGGGCCATATTGAAATCCGTGGCTTTTAAACTCCCGGTAGCATTCCCGGCGGCTTTGATGACGGGTACAGCGACGTTTGATGCCTTCGATATCCATATTCACAAGATCTTTATTGCTATCGTCCTGATAGCTGATTCTACCCTGTGCGTGGATGATTTTCTGCTGATCCAATCCATAAGAAACGACTTCGTAATCCGCCAACATGTCATTCGGGTAGAGGTAGATCGCCACCTCACGAGAGCTTGACCCCATCACCACCGGAGCCGCCCAGATAATGTCTTTCAGCTTTCTGACCGGGCTACCGGAATTGGCTAATTTTCCAGCAGCTCTTGCCATTTCCAGATAGATAACACCAGGCAACACTTTGTCTGCGCCAATAATATGTTCCTTTAGGTAAAACTCGTTCCCCGTAAATATTTTAACGAAACTCTGTTCCTTGAAAGTTGAGTTGTTATAATCCAACACTGGATGCAGTCCGGTAAGGCCGCCATTGCGGTTTGACCGGTTCGCGGTTTCTGGAAGCCAGTACCGTTCCCGAGTGAATGGATACGTCGGCAACGAAATTCTAGGAGGTTTTGGCCCAGTGTGGAGCCTTTCCCACTCTATGTCGGCACCTGAAACCCAAAGCCGCGCCAACTTCTCCAATTCACCGTTATTCCATAAATCCTCCGTTGAACCAACCGAAGTATGAGTTTTCAACGCTGCGGCGCCGCAATTTCCCCGATGAATATGTTGAATAGTAGCCTTTCCCGCACAAAAGTTCTGTAACTCGCGAGTGAGCTCTTCTAATGTCGTGGCAACCACCGCTAGTCGCTCTTCCATAGCTTCCCGCCCTACTTGCAGGGTATAAGCCATATCCACCGGGGCACCGATTCGATCCGAGCCCTGTAAATACTTGACCATTTCCTCGGCATAGGCGACCAGTCGTTCTTTATTTTTGGCGGAGAATACAAAGATTTGTCGGTGCATCTGCGCGGTGGAGGTTCTAGTGGGCCCCGTAAACTCTTCCAATATGATGTGGGCATTCGAACCCCCTGCCCCGAATGAGCTAATCCCCGCTCGGAGCGGGTATTGCTTTGAGTTTCCGTTTTCAACGATGACCGGGTTCTTCCAAGGGGTTAATTCATGTTGAATATAAAAAGGCGACTGCTGAAAATGGATTTTGGCATTCATCGTACCGGAATGAAGGGACGGAACCAATTGTCGATACTTCATCTGTAAGATTACTTTGGTCAGTCCGGCAATACCCGCCGCCGATTCCAGATGTCCGATATTGGACTTGGCAGAACCAATGGCACAGTATTGGTTTTGTGTCCTTGAATCCCTAT
Organism: Paenibacillus sp. NAIST15-1; assembly: GCF_001894745.1. Lineage (GTDB taxonomy): Bacteria > Bacillota > Bacilli > Paenibacillales > Paenibacillaceae > Paenibacillus_B > Paenibacillus_B suaedae. Next base: position 738,978 of record NZ_BBYF01000002.1, on the reverse strand, counting down.
CAATGTCGGAATACTCTTGAAATGCTTTGGTTAAACCGGTAATCTCAATGGGATCTCCCAGGGAGGTTCCTGTTCCGTGAGCTTCGATATAACTAATGGTGCGGGGATCCACCTGAGCTCTGCGTAATGCTTCACTGATTACATTAGCTTGTGAGATAGGACTTGGAACGGTATAACCACTGGATGTTCCGCCATGATTTAAGGCACTTCCTCTAATCACAGCGTAAATCTGATCACCATCCGCCATGGCCTTCCGTAATGGCTTTAATAATACAGCCCCTACTCCTTCACCCGGTACATAGCCGTCGCCGCCTTCCCCGAAACTGCGGCATCTACCGTCACTGGAAGTAAACCGTAACCGGCTTAAATTCAGATATTTGTTAGGATGAATGGATAGATTCACTCCACCAGCTATGGCCACTTCGCTTTCGCCTTTGCGGATACTGTCGCAAGCCAGATGAATCGCGGTGAGTGCGGAAGAACACATGGTATCCAAAGCAATACTCGGCCCACAGAAATCAAAGAAGTAAGATACGCGGTTGGCAATGGAGGCATGCGCCTGCATGGGCGCTACCATCTCCTCCGATCTTTCCATGCCGAGTAACTGATATTCACTCCACATGACGCCTACAAATAAACCCACTTTGCGCTTCCGGAGGCTGGTCTTGGTATATCCCGCATCCTCAAGGGTTTGCCATACTACTTCCAAAAACAGCCGTTCTTGGGGATCCATGTACTCGGCTTCCCGGGGTGAAATATTAAAGAACAAGGGATCGAAGCAATCCACCTGATCGATAAAACCGCCCCACTTGCTGTACGTTTTTCCTTCCTTGCCCGGTTCTGCATCGTAATACCTGCGATAATCCCAGCGTTCTTTAGGAATCTCTGTAATGCAATCCTTTCCCGATTTTAGATTTTCCCAGAAAGTATCGATATCAGGAGCCATTGGATAACGTCCGCTCAAACCGATAATAGCAATGGGTTTCTCGGCATCTTGGGAGGGAATCTCAACAGGCTCCAAGGATTCCAACCCGCACTTCCTCATTACATAATCCCGCTGATCCTGCTCAACCGCTGTTGCGGGCATATTGACGAGATCTTCGTTTTTGGAGTGGCTTTGCAGGAAGACCTGCCTGATTTTTTCCGTGTCCCCCCCTACAACCATTACTTGGGGATCGGGAAGGGAAAATATTTGTTCAAAGGCTCGTATACCCTCGGGGTTACGTAAAGGAATCATTCCCGATTGGGACTGAATCCAGCGGCGGGATGATTCATCAACCCTCATTCCGCCTTGTTCCCACAACGGCCAGTTAATGGCGTACGTTTTTCCAGATCGTTGGCCAGCGGTTCGTAGCGCTTCCCGCCAGTGCGCGTAATGATCCATAAAACTATTGGCATACGCATAATCGGATTGTCCAACATTCCCGAAGAGGGCCGCTGTGGAGGAGAACATCACAAAAAAGTCCAGCGGTTCTACGGCCAATGCCTCATCCAGATGCACCGTTCCGTAAACCTTAGGAGCCAAAACGACTTCCATCTCCGAAAGGGTCTTTTTGAGAATCATCGCGTCCCGGGTTACTCCTGCACAATGAATTACACCGTGGATCTCATGGAATAGTGCCTTTATTTCCACAATCAGGTCATCCACCGCCGGTCGCTGGGAGATATCCGCCGGAATATAGTGGACTTGCGATCCGCCGTCTCCCAACTCACGTAGCTGCTGTTGTTGTTCCTCATTCAAGACGGAGCGGCCAGTAAGCACCAATCGAACCTGTTCTCTTTGGGTGAGATATTCGGCAAAAATCTGGCCTAATCCCCCCATGCCTCCGGTAATCAGATAGACTCCGCCTTTTTTCACAGGAACTAACACTTCGTGCTCTGATTTCTTTTCCTGAAGACGCTTCACCCACCGTTCCCCGCCACGGTATTGTATTTCTTCCACCCCACTGCTTTCCGTCTGGCACTCCCGCCGGATGGCATCCGCCATCTGCTCTGCTTTCACGGTGCCGTGGGATGAATGGATGAACTCTACCAGTTGTACATTGAAAATCGGGTTTTCGAGAAAGGCTGATTTAGCAAAACCACCAATAGCACCAAATAGGGGCGAAGTTGGCCCCGTGGTGCTTTGGGAAACGACCATGATGGTTATCTTGTCTTTGATTTTCTCTTCCAACATTGCCCGGTGGAGATAAAAGAGGGAGAATAACCCCTGCTCCATCTGGGCGGTAATCATCTCCGAGCACGATTCATAAGGGGCACTAGCCCAAAAGTAAATCATTTTCCGGGGCCATGTCCCCTGTTCTTTCAGGGCTTGAATCAAGTGCAAATAGTCGCCTGGCTGATGAGGGTTGATTTCAAAAGATTCATCCCCGGCGACTTGAAAATGGGTACCCGGTTTGACCAACGTGATGCGGGTAGAACCATCATTCCCGAAGCGTTCTTTCAGCATGCTTTGGAAATGATGACCCGTATCAAAAATCAGCAGATTGTTGCCGGGCGGGTAAAGCCCAGTAACATTGCACGGAGATGCCTCCCACATTGGAGCTGCAAACAGCACCGTAGATTTCTCTTCCAGATTCTGTTTGGGCGATTTACCACTTCTGCTTCCGGGAAAGGCATACCCATATTCCTTCAACAGGTATGCTGTGAGCTCCCGGATATTGGTGTACTCGAATAACAGGGTTGGATATAACTGCTGCCCTAGCCGGGCTTCCAATTCTCGAACCAATTGCAATAAATGATTGGAATCCAGCCCCTGTTCGTAGAAAGGGACATCCACCCGGATGGTCTCCGGTGCTTTGTTAATGAACACAGCCACCATCCGCTGCAAATCCTGTTCGATTTCCTCGAAGGACACAGAATCGGTTGCCGGAGAGAGGGATTCGATCCCTACGTCCCCCGGAACAGTAGTTGCGGATGGCGCCATTGTGATTGGCGGCTTGGAAACTCCCAAGTTTTCTTTGACTAGAAAAGCTGCCAGTTCCCGGATATTGGTATACTCGAATAATAGAGTTGGATATAACTGCCGCCCCAGCCGGGCTTCCAATTCCCGGACTAATTGCAGCAAATGATTGGAATCCAACCCCTGTTCGTAAAAGGGAACTTCCACCCGGATGCTTTCCGGCAGTTTCCCGAGTAAACCAGCGGCCATCCGCTGTAAATCCTGTTCAATCTCCGCTTGCCCGACCCCACCCGGTTCCTTCAGGGAGCCTTCCACTCGCTCTAGCAATCCCTGGGTCTTGTTACTTTCCGTAACGGGTCGATGGTGGGATTTGGTGGTTTCGGTCGTTGTCTGAAGTTTCGTAATTGCTGCTTTGGAGCGGATCTCCTTGTACGTCATTTTTTTTAAAACCGCCACCCGTTGGCCGGATTCATTATAAAGCTCAATATCAGCGTAAATCACATCCCGGCCGGGTACAAAATCCGTCTGCTGTTCCCGGATATACACGTAACATTTCCCCGCCAAATTTCCTCCGGACCAAAATGATTCAATAAACATAGGAATAAACGGCTTGAGTTCAGGACGTTCTTCCCCCGAGGAGGAGGGTTTATCCTTAAAGAATAAGAAACTCGGGACGATGGTGGCAGAGTCCAGAAACGCTGGATGGTAATAAAAATAATTCAGATATGGCTGAGCCGTTTCACTTAAGTGAAGTTCCGCCAGACAATAACCGTCACCGTGGTACACCTTCCCTTGTATTTTCATAAAATCATGATGCACAATATTGACTTTACGCTCATCGGCGTAAGCTTCCTCCATGTTTGATACCCGATGTGCATGGCTTTTCAATAAAGGAATGTCAATCTGCTGGGATAACTGTTCCGAATGAATATGGAGTTCCCCTTGCAGATTAATGTCCCACTCTGGGCCTAAAATCTGTCCGTTTTTCACTTTCCGACTTTTCCCGGTAATTATGCCATGATTCCCGGTGGTTTCATTTTTTTCAATGGCTATTTGAATCTCCTGATCATATTCCTCATCTGTGGCAATGGGTTTTAAGAATACTAAGTTGCGCAATACCACTTGATCGAGTAAAAATCCTTGTGTTTGCAACCCCCTGCAAATGATATCAAGGAAAGTAACACCAGGCATGATCCGGACACCATGCACCTGATGACTTTTAACGATGATGTTATCATGGGTCATCATTGAGCTAAAATTGATAGATATCGGCTTAACCATGGTCATTCTCCTCAATTTCCCAAGAATTTTAAAAAGGCGTCAGGTGTAGATGTTTCCACGGTTACATCCAGCGGAGCGACGGAGTCCGGAACCGGATCAGCGGTATTTCGTCTTTCGGCCCCATCGTCCAGACTGGGATTAGGATCAAACCATAACCATCTGCGGTTGAACTTTACCCGTGGCAGCGGTTGCCTGATTTTTCTCCACTCCATTTGGCCAGGAGTTTCACTGACGATCATATGAATATTGGTTCCTCCAAATCCAAATGAACTGATCCCCGCTCGGCGGATTCCCTCCCTGGGTTTCCACTCCTGTATCCTCGTATTCGGATAAAAAGGTGAACTCTCAAATTCAAAGCGCGGATTAGGAGTCTCACAATTTAAGGTTGGCGGCAATTGTTTGTGATGAAGGGATAATACTACTTTAATGAAGCTCGCTATCCCCGCCGCACTGAGCAGATGACCCAGATTGGTTTTTACGCTGCCCACCGCGCAGAATTGTTTTTCCATGGTGGATTCCTGGAACACCTTGGTTAGGGCTTTCAATTCAATGGGATCGCCGATCATGGTGCCCGTACCGTGGTTTTCAATATAACTGATGGAAGCAGGATTGACTCCGGCCTTGAGTAACGCTTCCTGAATCACATTACTTTGGGCTTCCGGATTGGGAGTGGTGATCCCCATGGTTCGGCCGTCATTGTTGATTGCCGAAGCTTCAATCACCGCATAGATTTGATCACCATCAGCCATTGCTTTGTCCAACCTTTTCAATAATACGGCCCCACAACCTTCACCAGGCACGAAACCATTGGCTTTTTCGTCAAAAGTATGGCATTTTCCATCCGGGGAGAGGGCCCGGCCTTCACTTAAGACAATATACGATTTCTCGTCCAGCAAGATATCCACTCCCCCGGCAAGAGCTAACTCAGATTCATGCAGCATTAAACTCTGGCAAGCCAAATGAATACTTACCATCGACGAAGAGCATGCGGTATCCACTACCATGTTCGGACCTTTCAGATTGAGGAAATGGGCGGCATAGGACGCGATGAAGTTCTGACCTGTGCCAGTAACACTATTTTTCAACATTTTGGGGATTCGGGAGGCAAAATACCCTACCCGCGAACCCGCGAAAATTCCAACTTTCTTGTTGGACAACTCTTCCCGCGTATACCCCGCATCTTGGAAAGTTTCGACGCTGACCTCCAAAAACTGACGGATGAGCGGATCCATTTGCAGCGCTTCATCTTCACTGATATTAAAGAATTCGGGATCGAAATACTCAATATCATCAATGAAGCCACCCCATTTGCTGATGCTCTTTCCAGACTGATATTCGGAGGAATAATATCGCTGGATATCCCAGCGGGAAATGGGGACTTCTCTGATACTGCTCCGCCCAGCCACCAAATTCGCCCAATAATTTTCTTTGTCGTTAGCCCCTGGGAAATGGCAGGCGATACCGATGACGGCGACCTTGAACCCCTCCGGTTCAACGGCACTGACAATACCATGATTTCGGCTACCCCCATTTTCTTTGGTTCGGAGCTCCCTACCGTTTCGGAACGTAATCCGGTATGATTTCCGCTCCTCAGGTACCGGTTGCGGCGCTGCGGAAACTGTTGGCGGTGGTGTCTCCTGATGCTCCTGACGATCCAAATAACTCCCCAACGACGATAATGTCGGATATTCTAAAAACACTCCAGGTTCCAGATTCCGCCGGAACCTGACCTCCACTTTTTTGACAAGTTCGGCAAGCAAAATGGAATCCACTCCAAAATCCGCGAAATTGGTAGTTTCATTTAGCTGATCTTCCGGAATTTTCAGTTCTTCCGCAAATAATGCTTTCAACGCGTGGATCGTACCCGTGGTGCCCCTTTCCGGTTGCGATTTAGGCGTTGGAATGGACTCATGTACGGTTCGTGCCTTCAAGGTTTGTTTCATATATAGCAATCCGTCCGGATTAAATTGATCCGCTACTGCCAAACATGGCATAATCTGTGATCGATTGGTGAATTGCAAGACATTATCGAATAATGCAAGACCTTCTGACACCAAAAGCGGAGCAAATCCTAACTTATAATAGAAAGGGGCGGTTTCGGAAGCCATTCCGGTACCCGTCCACACTGGCCAATTAATGGATTTGTAATATCCATATCCTTGCCGCTTCTGATAAGCAGAAAAATAATCGAAATAGGCGTTGGCGGTTGCATAATCGCTGACCCCCGCGGCCAGAGCTGGAATCAGCCCGGAAACGGAAGAAAATAAAATAAAGAATTGCAGCGGGTCGTTTTTGAAGAGCTCATGCAACACTTCCAAACCATCCATTTTCGGTTCTACTACTTGTTGGATGTCTCGTGCGGTTTTATGGATAAAAGCCGGATTGGTTTGGGTTAGGGTTCCCGCGCAATGAACGACTCCGCCGATATCTCCCATCCGCCGTCTTACTCCTTGGAAGAACTCCTCCAGTTCAACGCGCTGTATCAAGGAACCCGTGTATATCTCGAAGTTTGCCCCTGCGTCTTCCAGCGACAGCAAAGCTTTTAATTTTGCGGCAACTCCAGGATCTGTATCGGGACTGCCGGCTAACATCCGCCACTGGCTGCGGCTCGGCAATTGCTGAACTCCCATTAGAACCAGCTTCCGGGTTCCATTGCGGACCAGATGTTTGGCGATTTCCACCCCGATTCCCCGGGTTCCTCCGGTGATTACGATCACTTGCTCGGGATTTACGACAAGGCCACCGGCTCTTCCCATTCCCGGATCTATTCGTTTCAGATATGGAAGGTACCGCTTTCCTTCCCAGTAACCGATTTCGCCCTCTATGTCTTGATAGCCCAGCTCCCGCTGGATTATTTCTGCCCATTCCTCGGCCTGATCCAACGATAAATCAGTGTCAATGGTTTTGGAATTAACCTTCTGATATTCAGCGCCCAGCATTTTTACGAGTCCGGCCATGCCCGCTCCGTCTAACGACGGTTGAACCACTTGAAACCCATGTAATCCCCTGGTTGTATGAATGATAGTGAGCGGTTTAGGATTGATCGCTTTGATTAGTTCCTGCAGCAAGGACACTTTACCCATAGCCAAGCGGCCGGTTCCAGTAGGGCGGCTGTGCAAGTCGGATATATCAATTATCGTCGTAATTTCGGCTTTCTGTTTCAGGATTTCCTGAATCATCCTAGCACCTTGAGCCGGGTCATTGAAATTTAATCCATACTCTTGATTGGATTTCATTTTCATTTCGAAATTCCGTGTGTCTTCAATAAAAATATAAGAACCGGGATTTCCACTACGAAGCAGACCAACCAGCGTTTTCGTTTCTTCATTCCCCAAAATGATTGTAGTTCCTAGAGTTTTTCCGATATTAGAGCCAGTAATCTCTGATGCTCGCCATGATTTTTCGAGGAAATATTCAGTTTTCGTTCCTTTTCCCGATTGCGCCGTTTCTTGATTACGGTCAATATTGATGTCCGCCAATTGGATCTGTTCGATGACCGCCAAAATCCGGCCGTCAACTGAAGTAACTTTTGCATCAAATACTTTTTCTTTTGGTTCGGCAAGTTGATTGGAGACCTGAATATTTACATAGCCCGTTTCAGAGAGCGGTTGAACCAGTTTTACCCGGGCTGCTTTAAACAGGGCTTTCTTTTGGCTGTCCACCGCCCCAGTGTTGGCCCCAAGCGCCATGATGACCTGGGGGATCGCTTCCAGTATCACCGGATGGAGTCCCATTTCCGGCAATGTTGCTTTGGACTGGGAGGGAAGTTCGAAGCGGGCCAGAGCCACTCCATTATTGGCGAAAAATTCCCGAATCATTTGCAGCCCGGCTCCATACTTCATTCCGTTCCTTTCCATGAGTTGATAAAACTCCGACGCTTGGAATCGATATTGACAATCGGCTTGTAACGTTCCAATACTGATAAATTCCGGCGAGATAGAATCGGAGTCCGCGGTAACGGAACAATCTCCTTGGGCAGATATTTTCTTCTGTCCATCATTGGTTATCGTACGAATTTCCCATTTCATGCTTTCGCCGGAAGGATAGAAACCTATCTCCACTTCCCGTGTCTCATTCAAAGGAATCGGGGGACCCCAAGCCACATTCGTTAATTCTTTCACCTGAAGTGGTTGGTTTGCCAGGCTCCCAGCAGCCCAAACCATCTCCAAATAGATGATGCCCGGAACGACCTGCAGATCACCTATCCGGTATTCTGATACTAACTGTTCTTCGGCGGCAAATTCTTTCTTGAAGCATAGCCCGGCCACAGTGGACTCGTTACGGTCAATCAGTGGATGCAGCCGGGACACTAGCGGCTTGGCCTCCGTAGATTCCACCGGGGATACCCAATACCGTTCTCCGGCAAACGGATACCCTGGGAGAGTGATTCGGGCGGGAAAACGTCCAGGATATAACTGTTTCCAATCGATATCAATCCCGCTTATCCAAAGCTGCGCTAACTTCCCCAATTGGCGCTCTTCAATGATAATCCGCAGAAATTCCCGACCCTCCCTACCGCTGACAAGCAACTGGGAGTTCAGCCGGTTATCCCGGACATTGCCTGTATATGCATCCTGAATATCCGTATTACCTTCGCTAAAAGCGATTAACCGATCCACCAACTGCTCTTGACTGGAAGCGACAATTGCTAACCGCTCATCCATGGATTCCCGTGCGGTCTGAAGAGTAAAAGCCAGATCCGCCAAGGAGACTGGTTCCCAGACATCTTCTGAGGTTCCTGTGTCGGAATCCCTGTAGTAATTAGAGATATTATCTAGGTGGGTCTGGAGTAGGTAATTACTCAAAGCTGCAAAGGTTGGATAATCGAAAAATAATGCGGCACCGATCTCCAAATGATACATCTCATTCAGTTGGCTAGCTAAATCAGCCAGGCTAAACTGATCTAAACCATATTCAACGAACTCGGTAGCGGCCACTTCAGATTCGCTAATGCGCAATATTTCCGCAACCCTCTTCACCAAATCATGCTGCACCCGCTTCATTAAATCATTGTCCCGTGGTATAGCTTTAGATTCTCGGGCGGTGTTTTGCAAAAATTCTACCATTCTCTTGGCATAGACTTTAATCCGTTCATCGTTTTTGGCAGAAAAGACAAAGATAAATTCCTGATTGCCTGTGTAACTCTCCCGTACCGGAGGGGTATACTCCTCCAGGAGGATATAGGCATTGGAACCCCCTGCACCAAAGGAACTTACTCCTGCCCGTAACGGATAACGTTTCGCGATACCATTTTCCATGACAAGCGGATTTTCCCATGGGGTTAAATCATGCTGAACATAAAACGGCGTCTGCTCAAACTCGATATGCGGATTCAAGTGATCGGAGTGCAGTGAAGGAACCAATTGCTTATTCTTCATCTGCAGAATCACCTTGGTAATTCCAGCAATGCCCGCGGCCGATTCCAGATGTCCGATGTTGGACTTGGCCGATCCGATGGCGCAATATTGCTTCTCCCGTCCCGCGTCACCCTCGGTAAACCCTTGAAAAGCATTGACCAAACCGGTAATTTCAATAGGATCGCCCAGGGATGTTCCGGTTCCGTGTGCCTCGATATAACTGACGGTACGTGGGTCAATCTGGGCCTTCTTCAGTGTCTCCGCAATCAGTTCCGCTTGAGCGGTAGGGTTAGGAACCGTATAACCATTGGTCTTTCCTCCGTGGTTTACCGAACTGGCTTTAATAACCGCGTAAATCTGATCCTCATCAGCGATGGCCCGGTGTAACGGTTTTAAAAGGACTGCACCTACTCCCTCACCCGGCACGTAACCGTCCCCGCCTTCCCCAAAACTGCGGCAACGACCATCGCTCGCGAGAAATTTCCCTTGGCTCAGTTGCAAATATTTGTTGGGATGAAGGGATAGATTGACTCCACCGGCAATTGCAACTTCACTTTCCCCGTTACGGATACTGTCACAAGCCAAATGAATCGCAGTCAATGACGATGAGCACATCGTATCCAGCGCAATGCTTGGTCCCCGGAAATTGCAATAATAAGAAACCCGGTTGGCGATGGACGCATACGATGAGCCGGGAGATACCCCACTGCTACCCCCATCCAACAACTGATATTGTCCGTACATTACACCGACAAAAACACCAACTTTGTTTTTGGACAATTCCCCACGGGTATACCCCGCATCCTCAAGGGTATGCCAGACTGTTTCCAAAAACAGCCGTTCTTGCGGATCAATGTAGGCCGCTTCTCGGGGGGAAATATTGAAAAACAGCGGATCAAACAGGTCAACACCGTTAATAAATCCACCCCATTTGCTATAGCTTTTGCCTCGGACACTCTTATCGGAATCAAAATAATCTTCATACGCCCATCGTTCACGAGGAATCTCGGTTATACAGTCTTTGCCGCTTTTTAAATTCTCCCAAAATTCATGAAGATCAGCGGCCATAGGATACCGACCGCTAACGCCGATAATAGCAATGTCTTCGATCGCTTGGTTCTTCAGGTTATGTTCATCGAAACTAGTGGTAATAAATCGGGATCGGGATACCATTTCCCCCACCGGATCTGGGGCTTGGGCTTTGACTATCGGCTGTGCCGGTTTCTTGCCCAGCTTGGCCACCTTTTCCGGATGATATTTGATAAAGTAAGTAGCCAACTCCGCTACACTTTTGTATTCAAAGAATAACGTTTTCGAAAGACTACCGAAGAAACTTTCCAACGCCCCGCTCAAGTTTAAGACCATTACGGAATCTATCCCGTATTGTTCCAGCGGCGCCTGAGCATCCATTTTATGAACCGGCAGTTTAATCTCCTTGGACAGGGTGACTTTGATATAGGTTTCCACTTCATCCCGGAATTGTTCGGCGGACGAATTCTCTTGAACTTGCGACTGAGTTACAACAGGTTTTGCCGGCTCTGGATTAAGGAAACGGTTGATTTTTTCCGGTTCTCCCGCCAAGACAATCAGTTGGGAAAGTCCCGCGGCCATGCCTGTTTCAAAAATCCGTATGCCTTCGGCATCACTAAGAGGCATGAGACCGGCTTGACGCATAAGGGATATGGCATTCTCATCTACCCTCATTCCACCATTTTCCCAAAGCGGCCAGTTGATGGCCATGGTTTTCCCTGGCGCGTTCTCCCGGATTCGAACATCCACGAAATAATCCATGAAACTGTTGGCATAAGCGTAATCGATTTGGCCAATATTCCCGATGATGGCGGAAGTGGACGAGAAAAGTGTGAAAAAGTCCAGATTCTCCTCCCGGGTAGACTCGTGTAAATGAATGGTGCCGTAAATTTTAGCAGCCAGAACCTCATTTATTTCCTCGTTCGTTTTCCGTAAGGCTAATGAATCCCGGAGTACCCCCGCGCTGTGAATAATTCCGTTAATCTGGCTGAATTTGGACTTGGTTGTTCGCACCAGCTCAATCACATCTTCACGTTTGGAGACATCCGCTGCTACATACATGACCTCGGCACCAGACATTTCTAGGGCTCGCAATTTGCTTTCCGTTTCGGCAGTCAACTGGGAACGGCCCACCAGCACCAATTTAGCCTTAAACTGCTCTGCCAAATGACGGGCAAATATAAAGCCTAATCCCCCTACTCCGCCGGTAATCAAGTAGACACCCTTCTCCCGCCAAATGTCGGTGGATAGTTGCACTTTAACTTCCGGTTGATGTTCCTGAAGTTGATGAATATAACGAGATTGTGCATCATAACGTACTTCTACCGGAATATTCTGAGAGTGTTGAAGTTCCCGGCAAACTAACTCCGCAATCCATCCCATATGATTTGAATTGCTTCCAGGCGACTCCATATCTCCGCGGATTTCGACGATTTGGTAGTTCAATCCCGGATATTCAAGACGGATGGTTTTCATAAATGCGCCCAATGCCGCATCCAATGGCTGAATATCCTGATTAGGAGATTCATAGAGATACAACAGACGAATCTCTCGGTTCAGGTTCCTCTGGATTAAGGCCCTGGTCATTTGGAGCAACGAAAAAACGCCCTGGGTAAGTCGTGTTTTGATGGATGACTCCCGGGTGGTGAAACTTTCATATGGCATCCGGTAAATGATATTTTTCAAGTTACTATTTTGGTCTAGCAAATGATCTAGTAACTTCAGATATGCTTGGGGATCATCCATCTTCATGGAATATACTCCCGCTTCCAAATCCCGATCCGTTGCGCCCGGTTTGACGAGAATCACATGGGAACTGTCATTCCGAAGCTCGCATCTTTCCCGTAAAGAGCTGGCAAAGGCAGCCCCGCTATCAAAAATGATCGTATCCCCTAACGGTTGATTCCCCGGTTCAATCGCCAAGTCCATCGGGATCCAGTCATGTTGATAATAAATCGTGCGTTGAGAAGTAGAATTACCGTGCGGCAAAGCAGTCGTTGCAGCCGCTTTCAAAGTAAAACCCTTCAGCCGAATCAAAATATCCCCCGTTACATCAGCAAGTTCAATATTATATTTGGGCATTTCCGGAGTCGAATCATCTGAAACTGTAACATAGGCGAAGCATTTCAACGGTAACGGGCCGAAGATGACCAACTCATCCAGTGCATAGGGCAGAAACCGCATTTTCAGATGGGCCTCTGCTAGTTGGGTAAATCCGGCCACCGTTTGAAACGCCCCATCCAATAGGGATGGATGTAGAATATATTTTGAAAAATCGGCTTCCAAAAATCCGGCCACTTCCAGTTGCGCCAAACATTCATTCTCATTGATGAATAATTTTTGGATGGTTTGGAACCCGGGTCCGTATTGGAACCCAATCTTTTGGAACTCCGAATAGCATTCAGCCCCATCCTTCACCACAGAGAATCTTCGTTGAATCTTTTCCGGCTGAATGGAGCTAGTCTCCATCATCTCCTCTGGATTAGCGAAATACAGCTTACCGCCGGAATGAACCACACCAGATCGGCTCTCGGAATCGGTCATTATTTCAAAATCCACGCCGCCGCCTTCAGGATATAGATGAATCCGTACCTGTCTGGATTCATCGCTAATTCCAATGGGGCTCATCCATATCACATTTTGGATCCTGCGTACTTGCCGGTCTTGAATAGCCAAATTTCCTGCGGCAACGGCCATCTCCAAATATGCCGAGCCAGGCAAAATCATCCCCCCTGATATCATGTGATCCTGGAGATAGAACTCATCAGGGGTCATGAGTTTTTGATAACATTGTCGCTCCAAGGTCGATTCATTGGTGTCGATGAGGGGATGAAGGTTTGAAAAACCAACAGTGCTTGGTGTTTCTATGGTTGGAATCCAATAACGTTCCTCCTCAAAGGGATAGGAAGGCAATGAACCCCTCCGAGGCATATCATTTCCATATTCGACTTCCCATGGTATGGCAACACCGGATACCCATAATTTAGCGAGTTGTTCCGGTTCTCCTTTTTGAATCAGGGCATGCACAAAAGCTTTCCCCTCATCTCCTTCGATAGGGAGCAAGTTGGAAGCTGTCTTATCCCGGAGTGAACCAGAATACACCCCGTCCTGGTTCCCCCTGGTTTCTAGATACCGGGTCAGTTTCTCCTTCAGTTCGGAATATCCAGCGGCCACCACGGCCACACGCTCATCCATATCCTCACGCCCGACCTGCAACGTGTAGATGAAATCTCTAAATGGAATCATTCCTCTAGCATCCACCCGGGTTGGATCGCAGATTTTTTCTATCCAGCTATGAAAAACGTGCAAATATTTTCTCAGAGCGGCGGGGGTTTTCGCGGAAAACACCGCCACGCGGGGCTGTGTATCCAGTTTCGCCGGAGCATCCGGAGCAAGGTATTCCTCCAGTATGATATGGGCATTAGAGCCTCCCGCACCAAACGAACTAATCCCCGCCCGACGCGGATATTCCCGATCAGTACCATCCTCCCGGATTACCGGCCGGTTCCACCCGGTAAGTTCGTGCTGGACATAGAAGGGGGATTCTTGAAAATTAATATTGGGATTCAATTGCTCTGAATGAATAGACGGAACCAATTGCTGGTATTTCATCTGCAGAATGATCTTGGTCAGCCCTGCAATACCCGCCGCCGACTCCAAGTGCCCGATATTCGATTTGGCGGAGCCAATCGAACAATACTGCTTATCTTGGGTATAGTCCCGGAAAGACTTGATCAAACCTGCAATCTCAATAGGATCTCCCAGTGAAGTTCCAGTACCATGAGCCTCAATACAACTGATACTTCGAGGGCTCACGCCGGCATTTTTGATAGCACGGCTTATCAGATTCGCTTGTGCATTGGGATTGGGTACGGTAAAGCCGTTGGTCTTCCCGCCATGATTAATGGAACTCCCCTTGATGACCGCATAAATATGATCCCCATCCTGGACTGCCTGTTGAAATGGTTTTATCAGAATCGCACCTACGCCTTCCCCTGGAACATACCCATCCCCGTCAACCCCGAAACTGCGACACCTGCCATCGCTCGCTGCAAATTTCCCCTGGCTTAACTGCAGATGTTTCATAGGATGAATGGTGAGATTCACACCGCCAGCGATGGCCTGACTGCATTCGCCACGGAGAATACTCTCACAGGCCAAATGTATCGCCGTCAATGACGAGGAACACATTGTGTCCACGGCAATGCTCGGACCCTGAAAATCAAAAAAATAGGATATCCGGTTAGCGATGGCGGAGAAGGAAGATGTATTGGCAATCATATTCCCCTTTTGCATCTCTTCTGCACCGAATAACTGATATTGGCTGTACATCACCCCAACAAATACGCCTACGTTTTTTTGCAAGCCATTCCGGGTGTACCCGGCATCCTCCAGAGTATGCCATACGGTCTCCAGGAACAACCGTTCCTGGGGATCCATGAACTCGGCTTCAATGGGCGAAATATTGAAAAACAGCGGGTCAAATCGATCATAACCATCAATAAACCCACCCCATTTGGAGTAACTGACTCCGCGTTTGGTTTTGTCGGGATCATAGAATCGATGATAATCCCAACGCTCCGGAGGGATCTCCACAATGCTATCCCGCCCCATCTTCAGGTTTTCCCAAAATTCTTCGATATTCCTTGCTTCAGGATAGCGCCCGCTGACTCCAATAATAGCAATATCTCGGCTCTGAGCCGTCTCCACCTGATTAGCCCGGGAACGTTCATCCAAAAAACGGGTCCGCTTACGTTCCTGGTTTTTCACGCTATCTATCGGTTTCGCGTGAGGGATAGGCGGTTCAGACTGACGTTCGTTGCCGCCAATTTTGGTCAGTAATTGTTGTGAATGATTCTCTATAAAATAATTGGCCAGTTCATGGAGATTTTGATATTCAAAAAACAAGGTCTTGGACAATTCTCCAAAATGACGCTCCAATTCTCGGTTCAAACGGAGGATCATTCCCGAATCAATCCCGTATTTCTCAAACCGCTCCTGGGAATCGATTTTGGAGATAGGCAGTTTGGTTTGATCGGCCAATATTTCCTTTAAGAACGTCTCCGTTTTTTGTCTGAATCGAACTTTTGCTCCCTCATCCAATGCAATTACCGGTACATCGTTGGTATGGGCAGTCGTGTCATGATTCAGTTTCTGGATCCAGTTTTTGATTTTCCCGGCAGCACCGGTCAGGATCACAACCTGAGTTAAAGCGGAATTAAGCGCGGCGCAAAAAGCTTTGACTCCTGCCTCCGTACTCAAAGCTACCAGGCCGGTAGTTTCACTCATTTGACGGAATGAAGCTTCATCAGCGTTCATTCGTCCTTCTTGCCAGAATGGCCAGTTGACGGAGACAGTTTTACCAGGATGTCTCATCGCGGAGCGCCATCCAGAAAACTCATCCAAGAAATTGTTAGCGAAGGCGTAATCACTCTGTCCAACATTTCCGAAGACTCCAGCAATAGAAGAGAATACAGCAAAGAATTCCAACGGTTCGGTTTGGGTAAATTCATCCAAGTAAACTGTACCGTATACTTTTGGTGCTAATACAGCGTCCATCTCCGCCCGATCCTTTTTCAGTACAAATGAATCTTTTAAGATCCCTGCGCTATGAATTACTCCATGAATATTTTTAAACTGAGCTTTAGCTTTCGCTATCAATTGCTCCACGTCCGCCCTTTTGGCGATATCCGCCTGGACATAGATCGCTTCTGCACCCAAGGATTCCAGTTCCTGCAACAGGTGGCGTCCATGATCATTGATCTCGGAACGACCCACTAGGATTAGCTTTGCCTGAACTTCCTGTGCTAGGTATTTTGCGAAAATAGATCCCAGACCTCCGGTTCCTCCAGTAATCAGATAAACTCCACCGGCATGGAACGGTAACCGGTTCACTTCCGTATCCAATGTAACGTCAACATATCGTTTCACCTGCCGCAAGCCGTTCTCATAGCGAATCTCCGCCGTTCCCACTATATCCACGGCCATTTCACGCTTCAGCAATTCGGCTAAAGACTCTGACGTTCGCAATGAGTCTGAACTCGCATCCATCCCAATTGTCTTCACCGCAAATTGTGGATTTTCCTGGCAAATGGTCTTCGCAAAACCACTGACCGCTGCATATACGGGTTGGGGGAGGCTTCCCAGATCCCTGGGATGAGCCTCTCCAGAATAGGCATACAACAATTGAACTGGATGCTTCATTTTTTGTTCCATTAGCGTCCGACAAAGATGATAAACCGAATAAATACCATGTTCCAATTGCCTTTGCAAGGCAACCGCTTCGGGTGAAAAATAGGCGTTCGACCACCCATGAATGATTTTTTTGGGAGTCAGCTGCTGCTGCTCTAACTCCCGGAGTAATAACAAGTAATCATCAGGGATCCCAGGGTTGATTTCAAAGGTATCTTCACCCAGATTACGGTACCGTTCCCCGGATTTCACCAAAATCAACCGGGCGCCGGTGAGATTATGGAGGCTGGCGGCCAATGCGGTGTCGTCGGTGAAAATTACGATACAATCCACAGACTTGATAGGATCGGGGTTGAAATCCAGCACTGTCTCCCAATAACTTTGGCAATATAAAGTTGCCTGATCCATAGAGTCGGAACCCGCTGCGTTGGTTAGAACGCCTAGTTCACCACCGGGGTCGTGTTGCAATGCTTTGATCCGGGATAGCCCTTCTTCGGATGAAATTTGATGTTTGGCGACCATCTCCAATATTTTCATGCGTCCCTGTTCTGATCTAGTCATTTTAAAACCTCCAACAATCGATTTACCTCTTCAACCTGCATTTCGCCCTTTTCCAACCGGTATAGCAAATCCCGGATGGCTTCATCCACCGAAGCATTATCGCCATTATCCAGCGCCGAGTATTGTTTGGCTGAATCTCCCGATTCCAGTGGGTGGAATTCCCGAATGGCGTATTTTTGAATTTTGGCAACGACCTGTCCATCCATTGCGGCAATCTGGATGTCGAATGTCTGGAGCCCCAAGTTACCTGGGGATTCCGTGTTGGAGAAGGTAACATACGCATAACAATGAGCCGGAATTGGGCCGAAAATCTCCAGTTCCTCAATTGAAAAAGGAAGCATCAAAGCCCCTTCCCCAGCAGCGAAATCTCTTGCTAAGTGAACGACGGTCTGGAGAGCGCCGTCCATCAGCACCGGGTGTAGCCCGTAATCAGCCAACCCTTCCTGCAAGCACGATGGTAATTCCAGATAGGATAATACTTCGGTTTCATTCCGGTAGATGTAGCGCTGCGTCCGGAAACTCAATCCGAACTCGATACCGATTACCTGTAGTTTCTGATACATCATATCGTCAATCACAGTTTGTATAGATCGTTGTTTGATCGTTTCAATATTGATTCTTTCATCCTTCGGTGTAACAGATTGGTCAGTAGTGAAAATTGCCTGTCCCTGGGCATGGATCATTGAACCAACCCCGGCATGAGTGACGAATTCAATAGCTACAACGTTATGCTCGGGAACTAAACAAATATCTAGAGTTTGGGAATCGTCCCCCGCCCTGAAAGGCTGAACCCACATAATATTCTTTAGTTTGGCCACTGGCTGTTCTCCAGCAATCTCCGCTGCTGCCCGGGCCATTTCCAGGTACACCGCTCCTGGCAACACCTTGTGTTTATCAATTACATGATCCCGTAAAAAATACTCATCACCGGATAACAAAGTACTGAATTTTTGTTCCCGCAAGGTCGAGGTATTCCTATCAATACATGGATGCAGTTTAGCCGATGGATACAACCGATGTTGTTCTATCAACCCAGATTTTTCAACCGAGCCCGGAAGCCAGTAACGCTCCCTGGCAAAAGGATACGGCGGTAGTGGAACTCTTCCGGGATTTTTCCCTTCATGGCAAATATTCCAGTCGATTTCATTTCCGGTTACCCATAGTTGTGCAATTTGAACGTATTTACCTTCCGTAATCAGGGCTTGAACAAAAGAATTCCAACTTTTACCCTCAGATAAAAGCGGAGGCTTCCCCAGATCCGGTTTGGTATTCCCTGAAAATAAATTTTCAATGACAGGTTCACCTTGCAGATATTGCTGCAACTTATCAACCAACTCTTCCAAGCTTGATACCACCAACGCTACTCTTTCCTCCATGGCATCTCTGCCGGTTTGCAACGTAAAAGCGATACTAGGGAGGAAACGGTTCGGGTGACCCACCCCCGAGCCGACTAGCATTTTTTGAACATCATCCAGCATGGATCGGAGATAGACTTGCAACTGATCCTGATTCTTGGCGGAAAAAACGACAATATGTGGTTGACCGCTATATGTCCCGGATAAATCGATGGTATTCTGATGCTCTTCCAGGACAATGTGAGCATTGACGCCTCCAATCCCAAAGGAACTGATTCCCGCCCGCCGAGGGATTTCCTGTCCAGAACTATCCACTAGCGGCTCCCAAGGTTGGGTCTGTTGGATAATGTAAAATGGGCTTCCTTCCAGTTTGATATAGGGATTCAGTTCCTCAAAATGAAGAACGGGCGGTAATTTTTTATATTTCAGTGACAGCATGACTTTAAGGAACCCTGCAATTCCTGATGCAGATTCCAAATGGCCGATATTTGTCTTGACCGCGCCCAGACCACAATGAGGCGTTGGCGGGTTCTGTAAACCCCATTTCTGATAAAGATTGCGAAACGCATCTTTCAGTGCTTCGATTTCCACTGGATCTCCTAAGCTGGTACCCGTCCCATGAGTCTCAATATAACTAACAGTGGAAGGATCAATCCCTGCTTTTTGATAAACGTCGGTTAATAAATCTGCTTGCGCGCCGGCGTTGGGTGCGGTCAATGAAGTGGCATGACCGCCGTGATTTACGGAAGAAGCTTTAATCACCGCATAAATATGATCCCCATCCGCTAGGGCCTTGTGCAAAGGCTTTAATAGGATTGCCCCAGCACCTTCACCCCGGACATAACCGTTTGCCCGTTTATCAAACGTTTTGCAACGGCCATCCTGGGAAAGCATTCCGGATGCGCTTTGATACACATATAAATTAGGGCTAACAATAATATTTATACCGCCTGCCAGTGCCATCTCGCAGTTTCCTGACTGAATGGCCTCCACCGCCCGGTTAATGGCCACTAACGAACTGGAACAAGCTGTATCCACTGGTTCACTAGGACCATGAATATCCAGTAAATAGGAGATTCGGTTGGCCAGCAAGGAATGGGTTACGACGGGAGTCTTATTCTCTTTGATTAACAACTCTTTATAATCAGCATTGGACACTCCAATAAACATACCGGTCTGAGTTCCCGAAAAATCCTTCGCCTTATATCCCGCATCCCAAATGGTTTTCCAGACCACTTCGATCATGATCCGTTCTTGAGGATCCATCATTTCCGCATCCCGAGGGGCAATGCCGAAGAACAGGGGATCGAATTTATCCACTTCTCGCATAAAACCGCCCCATTTAATGTTCGTCTGAAATGACTCGCCGTTGGGTTCACCATAGATGGCTTCCCAATTCCAGCGATCCTCAGGAATCTCGGTTATTAGATCCTGCTGGCTCTCCATATTCCGCCAAAATCCGTCCAAATCATCAGATTGAGGCATCACGCCACTCATCCCGATTACAGCCACCGGTTCCGGGGTATTATCGTAACCTTCATTTCGCGGTAGACTCATGTTTTCGAACCGGGATCGAAATCCAATGTTAGGTTGTGTCTTAAGCTCTGCCGGATTCTCTGACTGGTTCCGTGACGGTTTCTCGGCGGCGAGTGGCGATTTTTTATGAAAATAACGAGCCATCGCTTCGTGATGTTCATTAATTAGGCACAAAGCCAACGCGCCCGGAGTCGTATGTTTGAAGAAAAGCGCTGGTGTAATGTCGATTTTGAATGTTTCATTAAGATGATTAGCAAGTTCAGTCAAGGTGATGGAATCAAACCCGATACCGCTCATATTGTCATCCAACTTGAGCTTCGCTTCGTCATATTTTAAGATTCCGGCCATGATATGAATCAGTTCTTTCCGGATCTGTGGCAGCAGGGATTCCCCCTGCCCGTGACCGGGCTGTGTTCCGGTTGCCGGAACCTGTTGGGGGATTTCCAAACGCAATAAACGTCGCAATTTAGAAAGGTCGCCTTGCAGAAAAACGAATTGAGACATGGATTCACCCAGCGCGGTTTCAAAAGCATTCAAACCTGTTTCATTGCTGATGGGAGTCATCCCCAAATTCGCCAGCATATTTTGGATTTTGTGATCCACCTGCATCCCGCCGTTCATCCATAAAGGCCAATTGAGGGAGAGGGTTTTCCCAGGGCGATTTTGTTCTCCCCGCCAAGCAGCAAAACCATCTAGAAAGCTATTAGCGTACGCATAGTCGCTTTGGCCGACATTTCCTGTAACAGCGGTAATGGATGAAAACAAGGCGAAAAAGTCCAACTGTTCGCTGTGAGTGGCTTCATCCAGGTATACCGCGCCATAAACCTTGGGCGCCAATACCGCTTCAAAATCCTCTAGGTTCTTCTCCCGGATTAAGGAATCACGGATGACTCCTGCGCTGTGTATAATTCCGTGAATTCCGGAGAATCGGTGTTTTACCCGGCTTATCAAATCCATTACGGCGTTCCGACTGGATAAGTCCGCGCTTATATATGTCACTTCCGCCCCTGCAGCTTCCAGCCCCTTGATTTTCATCAATAGTTCCGGAGACAACACTGGAGTCCGGCCGGTTAAAACCAGTTTGGCCCGGCACTTTTTCGCTAGGTACTCGGCAAAAATTAGCCCCAATCCACCAGTGCCGCCGGTAATCAAATAAACTCCCCGCTCCCGCAATGGCAAATCACTGAAGGACGCCGCATCCGGAATAAACTCCCGCCAAGTTCTAACCCACCGTTGGCCGTCCTGATAACGCAGTTCGATGTCTTCCGGATTGCCCTGGGTAAACTCTCGGAGCATCCACTCCACTTCACCCTCGTTGAGTGAATCAGGTGTGGGAGCGATCCGGTATCCTATCGTTTTTATGTGGAGATTGGGATTCTCCATGCGGTTGGTTTTGGCAAAGCCACCGACCGCCGAATATTGTGGTTGGATAAGATATTGCGTGCCCACGCCTTTTTCCCCCCGAAGAGCTTCAAAGTAAACATAGAGCAACTTCACGTTCAGGCCGGGATGGGTTTCCAAATACGCGCGGCTTACATACAACATTGAATCAATACTTCGGGCCAACTGATCAGCCAGCGTATCTCCTCTGCCAGTGAATGATTCCTGCGACCAAAGATGTAACACTTTTTGTGGAGTTTTTTTCCGCTCATGAAGTAACCCCAACAGTTTACGGTAATCCTCAGGACATGTGGGACGAATTTCAAAGGTGTCATCAGGCAATTCAGTAAAACTCCGACCCGGTTTAACCAAGATGACCTGGTGGAAACCGGAAAGCATTTTTTGCAATCGGACGGCTGTATGGTTCCCAAGATCAAACAACAGCAAAGTACCAAAGGATTCACCCAGAACAGGATTGGAGTTTTTCAAAGGTCGGTTCTCCCAGAGACTCCGAGCACAGATCAGATCCGTATTCACGGCTTTCCCCGCGCCCCCTTTTGCAGCATCCACATTCAAAGCACTGACGGAATAATCCGTTAGCTTGATTACAACTTGACCTTGCCGATCCAACAGCCATACTTGATAGCGCGAGGCGACAGGATCAAGATTCTCCTGCCCAGGCATTTTTTTGGCATATACATAGGTAATCCGCTCTCCTGGCCGAACCAATTCAACTTCTCCCAATACAAACGGCAAATATACCGTATTCGGATCCGCACCATTGTAATAGGCCCAAACCACCACCGTCTGCAACCCACCATCGGTCAGGGTAGGGTGCAATAAATAATCCTCCACCCCCGCTTCCAATTCGGGTGGAATGCCTACTTCCGACAAGGCTTCATTCTGATTGCAATAAAAGGCCTGAATCCCCTTAAATCGGTGGCCAAAATGAACCCCTATATTTTCCAGGTTTTGATAATAGGCATCCGCTTCTTCTTTGCCTCCCTGGCACCGTTCTTTGACCGCTGATACATCCACGAATTCCGGTTGGGCCGGGATGCTGACTCCATTTTCATAGATCAGCCTTCCTTGGCAATGAACGGTATAGGACTCATCTTGCCGCGAGGAATCATCTCCCCGGTGGGAAACCTCAAAGCGAATCTGATCGCCTTCAGGATAAAGTCCGATGGTAACCTGCTTTGGTTCGCCCGGATTTACAGCAATGGGGCTGACCCAGATTATGTTTTTCAGTTTTTTAACCTGAGCGGAACGATTGGCCAAATTGCCGGCCACCCGCAACATCTCCATGTAAACAACACCTGGAAGGATGTTGGAATGATCCTTAATAAAAAACTCTTCCCCGCTGAATGTCTTTCGATAGCATTGTTCCTCCAACGTAGATTCGTTGGAATCAATCAGCACATGTAGTTTGTTTGAACCCGATTGGTTAACGGGTTTGGCAACATGGGGGATCCAATAACGTTCTTTGACAAACGGATACACGGGCAGCGACAATCTGGTAGGTGCTGTTTCCCTGTATAGACCTTTCCAATCGACATCAACACCTTGAATCCAAAGATCGGCAAGGGCAGTTAACTCTCGACGCTGAAGCAAGCTGTTTAGGGACTCTTTCCCGCTACCGTCTTGAGTAATACCGGTTTTACCTTTATTTGCTCGGATATTTCCTTGCATCATCGCCGGAACCATTTGTCCGGAGCAATAAGCAGTCAAGGTCTCTATCAGTTCACTCCGATTGGAAACAACCCACGCCAGCCGTTCATCCATGGACTCTCTGCCGGTTTGCAAGGTATAGGCAATATTTACGAGAAACTCATCCGAGAGCTTCGGGTTGGCTTCAAAAAATGCCAGCATCCGGGCAGCGTATGCCCGAAGCCTTTCTGTATTTTTGGCGGACAATACCATTACGTGTCGGCGTCCGATTACTGGATCCGCCGCCGGCATGGAAACCGCGCCTTCCTCGATGATGATATGGGCATTGACTCCTCCAAAACCGAATGAACTGACCCCCGCAACCCGTGGAATCTCAGTGCCGGTTTCATCCTGGAGACGTTTCCATGGGAGGGTCTGATTCACGATATAAAAGGGAGAGTCCTGTAATTGAATATAGGGATTCCGTTCTTGAAAGTGGATATTGGACGGCAATTTCCCATGTTGCATTGCCAACAATACCTTAATGATCCCGGCAATGCCCGATGCCGATTCCAAATGGCCAATGTTGGTTTTAATGGATCCAAGCCCACAGTGAGGCAACACGGGTTTCTCACAATTCCAATCCCGGTAGAGCTGATCAAAGGCTTTTTTCAATCCGTTGATTTCAATAGGATCTCCCAAGCTGGTTCCCGTACCGTGAGCTTCAATATAGGTAGCCCGGCGCGGATCAAGACCGGACTTGCGCCATGCATCGATTAACAAATCTGCCTGCGCTATTGGATTGGGGGCGGTTAGCGAGTTGGTATGCCCGCCATGGTTTACCGCCGTACCCCGGATCACCCCGTACACGTGGTCGCCCTCAGCTATCGCCCGGTGCAATGGTTTCAGAAAAATGGCTGCGGCTCCTTCCCCACGTACATAACCGTTGGCCCGTTGATCAAAGGTCTTGCAACGTCCGTCTTCACACAACATCCCCGCCTTACCGAAGGTAATGTAAGTGGAAGGGCTGGCGATAACATTGATGCCTCCCGCAATGGCTTCGGAGCAATCTCCATTGCGGATTGCTTCCACCGCCCGGTGGATTGCTACCAGGGAACTGGAACAAGCCGTGTCCACAGGTTCACTCGGTCCATGGAAATCCAGGAGATAGGAGATCCGGTTGGGTAATACCGAATGAAAATTCCCGGTAGCCGTTTGAGCTTGAATACCTATACCCGATTCCTTTAATAAATCGGCATAATCCGCGCTGGAGACTCCGACAAACAACCCTAATTTAGTTCCCGCCAAATCGGAGGCCTTATAACCAGCATCTTCGATGGTCTTCCAAACAACTTCCAAAAAAATTCTTTGTTGAGGATCCATCATTTCCGCTTCGCGAGGGGAGATTCCGAAAAATTGGGCATCAAACTTGTCGACCTCTTTCATAAATCCCCCCCATTTGATGTTGGTCTTATTATGCTCCTTGGGGTCACCGTAACAAGCCTTCCAGTCCCAGCGATCCGCTGGAATTTCAGTGATCAAGTCTCGTTCAGCTTCAATATTGCGCCAAAATTCTTCAAAGTCCTCCGACTGCGGCATTACGCCGCTCATCCCGATGATGGCGATGTAGTTTCCATCTACTGTTCGAGCCGGTTCTGGCGCCGAGCCGGTTCCACAGTTCGTAAATCTCGACATAGGTGATGTTTTCCTATCTTCAACCACAGTTGCCTTACTTTCGGGTTCTGCCGTTGTTGCAGCCACCGAAGCGATTGTATCTTGATAATACTTGTCCAACTGCGGCTCGTATTCCGCCAGAATCGCCCGGGCAAAAGAGTCCAGGGATCGGTGTTCAAAGAAAAGTGAAGGTGTAACTCCTATATTGAACTGGTCATTAAGCAAATTGCTGAATTGGGTAAATGTAACCGAATCAAAGCCAAACTCGCTCATTTCCGCATGGACATCTACATCTTCTTCACTGATTTTTAGGATTTTCACAACTCCTGCCAGCAAATCCCGTTGAATATTGAGCAACAGTTGCTCCGATTCCATGTTATTCGATACAATTGTTGATTTGCAGAGTGGATCCACCGTTTCTATGCTTTCCAATACCTCTTGTTCTTCCACTGAAGCCGTTCCGGCAGAATTCTCATAAGCTATTAGAAACTGCGTCTGATACCGGGCCAACATCTCTTTAGAAAAGGAGATCAGAGATCGGAATTCAAACAAATCCGAAGGCATGATCCCCAAATTGAATCTCTCATTCAGCAGGTTGCTATATTGGGTAAACGTGACGGAATCAAAGCCAAATTCGCTTAAATCCGCCTCGATGTCAATTTCTCCTGGACTAATCTTCAGAATATCAGCGACTCCGGTTGCGAAGTCTCGTTGAATTCTTTGCAACAGCCTGTCTTCATTCAGCGCCACCTGCGGGGGAATAGCAGCGGATCCGGACGTGACAGGTGCAGATTTTCTACTGAAGAATCGGCGGATTTTACCACTATCCCCCTCAATTACGGTAATTTCAGATTCCGGCCGGCCAAGGCCCTCCATCATGATTTGGAACCCGGAGGCTGCGTTTATGGGTTTCATACCTACAGCGCCACGGAGCATAGCGGCCGTAGCATCATTGACCTTCATACCACCGTCTTCCCATAACGGCCAATGAATCGCCAACACCTTCCCCAACCGGGGTTCTTGCGACCGCATTGCCGCATATTGTCCAATAAAGCCATTAGCGAACGCATAGTCACTCTGACCGGGATTTCCGGTAACCGCAGCCAATGATGAGAACATTACAAAGAAATCTAGCGTTTCATCGACCAGCGCCTCATCCAAGAAAATAGTCCCGAATACCTTGGGCGCCAACACCTTTTCCGTCTCCGTCAAAGTTTTCCGGCGGATGGAGTTATCATGAATGACTCCGGCGCAATGGATTACCCCGTGAATCGTTCCAAACCGGGACTTGACCGTTTGCACCAAACGGGAAGCTTGATCGGACTTAGAAATATCTGCTTTTACATAGATGACTTCAGCTCCCAGATCTTCCATTTCCCGAATCCTTAGTTCCCGGGCGGCGTCCAAATCAGAACGGCCCGATAAGACCAGCTTCACTCTGCTATGCCGCGCCAGGCAATTTGCGATATTTAGCCCCAAGCCCCCTGCCCCACCAGTAATTAAATAGACACCGTTGGGTTTAAACGGAGAGATTTGAGATGCCACCGGTTCCGAGGAAACAGTCGGGACAAATTCCCGGATCTCCTTCACCCATCGTCCAGTGTCATCATAACGGATCTCCATTTCATCCGCATTGTAAGTTTCTAATTCCAGTTCAAGCATTCCAGATTGAGTTAATATTCCGGATGGATTCCTGGCTGTCCCGTCTTCAATGACCTTGCAAATCAAATCAGGACATTCCGCGTGAACCGATCGGACAAATCCGCTGACAGCAGCATATTGAGGTTGAATTCCGCTTGAATACTTTGATCCCGAGCTTGATGGATACAAATATAACAACTGAATCTTACGTCCGGATAGATTCTCAAGCAAAGCATGGATCAGATGAAATAAAGCATAAAACCCGGTTCGAAGCGTATTTTGTAACACTTCCGAATCCTTGTTAAACAGGACTTGCGACCAGCGGTGAATGAAAATGTCCGGCGTTAGATTGTTTTGCTGAAGTTCAACGATAAGACGCCCGTAATCTTCTGAGCTATCCGGATTGATCTCATATCGGAAATTGTCCAAACTCTGATACATTCGCCCCGGTTTGACATGGATAATCCGAGTTCCGAATCCATAAACTTGTTGCATTGCCGCCGGAAATTGATCATCCGTATCGAAAACCACCATTGTCCGATCTAGCTTCAGAGGGGATGCGCTCTGACCCAAATCCGCTTTTTTCCATTGGCCCTGGAAATAAAGCCGTTCGGCCATTCCGTTAGACACAACCGCTTCTCTGGATTCCTGTTCCAGAACCCGGAAGGAGAAATTCTTCAAAGATACTAGAACTTTACCCGTTTCATCAGCGATCTGGACATTGTATCGTCTCACCGGACTATTTCCGGAATAATCCTGCATGATAACATGGGCGTAGCATTTTCGGGGTAAGGAACCGTAAATCCGGACTTCATTCAATTCAAAGGGTACATATGTTTTTGCGGCATCATCTGTACTGGTGTCTTTCAGCGCAATAATCGACTGCAATGCGCCATCCATTAATGCCGGGTTTAACTGGTATTTTCCATATTCCGACGCAATTTGGGCTGGTAATTCCAAATCTGCTAGCACTTCCGACTTACGGTAATACAGTTTTCGGATAGCACGGAATCGAGTACCATAACGCAAACCACTTTGTTCATAAAGTTGGTAACAGGATTGATCGTCCATAGACTGGAATAATCGATTTTTTAGCGCGTCCAGATCAATAAATTCAGCTGAATCCAAAGGTTCGGATGGATTTGCATAAACTAACCCGCCTTGAACATGAAGGATCCGCTTTTCAGGTTCGGTACCGCTCCACACCTGATACTTCACCTCATCCTGTCCACCATACAGACTGATATTCAATTGAAACGGCTGGGTTCCCTCAGGGGTTTCCACCAACATTGCCGGTCTTATCCAAACCAGATTCCTCATTCCGGTCACTGGCCGGTTGCTGGACAACTTCCCCGCGGTTAGCGCCATTTCTATGTATGCAACCCCCGGAAGCACTTTTCGCCCGTTCACCCGGTGGTCTTCCGTAAAAAACTCCATCCCGGTAAGGGTGGTGCTGAACTTTTGTTCTTCCAGGGTTGAATGATTCCTATGAACCAAAGGATGTATCTGGCCCGACAACTGATGGCATTGTTCGTCCGTTTTCCTCCCGGTTTGCGACAGCCAGTAGCGCTTACCGTCAAAAGGATAGGTGGGTAAAGAGACAATGCGTGGACGGACTCCGGAGTATAACCCCAACCAATCCACTTCCGTCCCCTGAGCCCAAATCCGTCCTAATTCATGGAGTTCCCTGTTTTTCAACATGTGGCTCAAGTGATCCCCAGAAGGCTGTGTCTGTGTTTCTTTATTCCGTTTCCAGTTGCCCCAGAAAATAACCGCCGGATCGGAATGGTCTTCCAGGAAATGCGTTAGACTTTGAATCAGGCTATTCACTTCCGTAGCAACAATGGCCAGCCGTTCCTCCATGGGTTCCCGGCCAACTTGCAAGGTATATGCAACATCCGCCGGATTCAAATCTATTGGTGTTGCCTGAAGAAACTCCCGCAACCGCTTGGCGTATTGTTTGATCCGAGCTTCGTTTTTGGCGGAAAGCAAAAATAATTGCGGTTCGGTAGTGGCTGGTATATCTCTTGGCGCATGCGAATATTCCTCAAGCAATAAGTGAGCATTAGAACCTCCCGCGCCAAAAGAACTTATTCCTGCCCTACGCGGGCATGTTTTGATTTCATTGTCGATTTCCATCTCAGGTTCCGTCCAATGCTCCAATTTCCGCTGCACAAAGAACGGGGAATTCTCAAAATCAATATTGGGATTGAGACGCTCCGTATGTATAGAAGGAAGCAATTGTCGGTACTTCATTTGCAATAGTATTTTGGTCAGTCCGGCAATCCCTGCAGCAGATTCCAAATGGCCAATATTAGATTTCACCGAGCCTATGGCGCAGAAATGTTTCTTATCAGTATAGTGGCGCACAGCTTTGGTAAGTCCAGCGATTTCAATGGGATCACCTAATGTCGTTCCAGTGCCATGAGCCTCGATATAGCTGATGGTGAGTGGATCCACACCGGACTTTTGGAAAGCATCCAAGAGGAGCCGGGCTTGGGCGTTGGGGTTGGGAACCGAGTATCCGTTGGTTTTCCCACCGTGATTCACCGCACTTCCTTTAATCACCGCATAAATATGATCTTGATCAGCTACGGCCCGATGTAACGGTTTGAGTAAAACCGCCCCCACCCCTTCCCCGGGAACCATGCCATCAGCCTTATCTCCAAAACTACTGCATATTCCGGTTGGAGATAACATTTTGGCCTGGCTCATGCCGACATACTTGGACGGATGAAGGTAAAGATTGACCCCACCAGCCACCGCCAAGGAACATTCCCCATTTCTCAAGCTTTCGCAAGCAAGATGAATGGCAATTAGCGACGATGAACAGGCAGTATCTATCGGCATACTTGGGCCGTGAAAATTAAACACATAAGATATCCGATTGGCGATAGACCATGGCGATGAACTGAATGTGACCATGTTCCCGTTGGCCCATTCTTCCATGGCAGCCTGAGGATAGGTATTGGAGGTCGCCCCCACGAACACCCCTACATCCAAACCATTCTCCTTGGGCGCCAGCTTACGTAGTTTGTTGAAACTATATCCGGCATCCTCTAGAGTCGCCCAAACCGTCTCCAAAAAAATCCGTTCCTGAGGATCCATAGCTTCCGCTTCACGTGGGGAAATATTGAAGAAAAGCGGTTCAAATTTATCGAAATCTTCAATAAAGCCGCCCCATTTACAATACATCTTTCCTTCTTTCACATTGTCAAAGTTGGAATCATAATATTTCGCGAGATCCCATCGCTGGGGAGGAATCTCCGTAATACTATCCTTGCCGACAGTCAGATTGGTCCAGAACTCCTCTAAATCATTGGCCCCCGGATAGCGGCCGTTCAGACCAATAATGGCTATTTCTGTCGACATGGTACCATCTGCTGCTATGTCCCCAGCTGGGAGTGGGCTGGTCTGTGTTTGATAACTCATGTTTTTCCCTTGGAAACTGATGGGGGTGAGGGCTTTCCATCCTCTCGTCTCCAAGACGGCGCCAGTATGTTCCG
This sequence comes from Paenibacillus sp. NAIST15-1, assembly GCF_001894745.1. Taxonomy (GTDB): domain Bacteria; phylum Bacillota; class Bacilli; order Paenibacillales; family Paenibacillaceae; genus Paenibacillus_B; species Paenibacillus_B suaedae. The sequence continues at coordinate 708,914 of NZ_BBYF01000002.1, read as the reverse complement.
TCCCGCTTTGGGTTGCTCCAAAAAACTCTGCTAATTTCGCGGTTTGGTTTTTCACCAGGTATTCAGTTAATGCATTGACGCTATGGTACTCAAACAGCAATGTCTTCGGCAATGCGCCAAGCTTTTTCTCAATTTCCGCATTGAAACGATTGACCACGATGGAATCGATACCATATTTCTCAAAATTGGTACTGGAATCGAGCTTATCCGCCGACAATCCGATTTCATTGACCAATATCTCTTTTAATAACGCTTCGGTAGGATGATACAGTTCCTGAGCAACCATGGTCTGTTGTGCTGGATATTGAGGAGTTTCCGGTTGCTTCGTACTACGAGAGAGATGCGGAAAAATCCGCGACTGGTCGCCATATGTCACAATGATTTGGTCATAGTCATACCGCATGGCGAAGTCTAAACTCGCCAGTCCTTCCCGAGTTGGCAAGGATTTCATCCCCATTTGTTCCCATAATGACCGCTGCTCTTCACGCTCCAGGGTCATCCCACCTTCTTCCCATAACGGCCAGTTGATGGAAACGGCTTTCCCGTGACGTTTGTTTTGCTTGCGGAATTGTTCCCGTATTTTGACGAAGTGATCCAAAAAGGAATTCCCGAAAGCATAGTCACTTTGGCCGACTTTTCCGAACTCACCAGCCAAGGAGGAACACACAATAAAAAAGTCCAACCGTTCGTCTCGCAATGCTTCATCCAAATAAACGGTTCCCCAGATTTTAGAATCCAGAACCTTATCCATTTCTTCCTTGCTTTTTTTCAGAATTAACCCATTTTGATAAATGCCCGCACTGTGAATTATCCCATCAATCCGATAAAATCTTGATTTAACCTGGGAAATCAATTGATCAACATCGGTTTTACTGGATATATCCGCCGGAATATAGATGATTTCCGATCCACTGGATCCCATTTTCTGTATTTTCTTATTTTTCTCAACCGTTAACTCTGATCTACCGATGAGGATGAAGGTAGCAGCCACTTTCTGAGCCAAATATTCGGCAAAAACCAGTCCCAAACCACCGGCACCACCGGTAATCAAATAGATTCCCTTATCCTTCAATCGTACGGATCCATCCTCCGATTGATCTGGATTTTCCAACTTCCGATATTGCTTCACTAAGCGGCGCTTGCCGTTGTAACGAACTTCGATATCATTCATGCCAATTTCACCAGCAATGATCCCGGCGACCGCGGTGTAAAATTCCGATCCGACAGCTTCCTCCTGATTTTGGATTCCTACTGTCTTATAAGCGAAATCTGGATTTTCCAGGTGGAGAGTTTTCACAAAACCGTTAACTGCAGCATATTGAGGTTGAACCTCGGTACCGCTATAAACATAATCCAAGGATACTTTTCTCCCTAGTTTTTGTTCCATCAACGATTGGGTGATATATAAGAGCGAAAATACACCCTGATCAAGCTGTTGTTGTAATGTTGATGACGCATAACCACCATATGTAGTCCGCGACCACCAGTGGATAATTTTATCCGGTATAATATTTCGTGCGACCATGATTTGAACAAGTTGCTGGTAATCTTCCTTCACTACCGGATTAACTTCGAAAAGGTCAGGGCCCAGTTCACGAAAAGAGGAACCAGGCCGCACAATCATGACACGAGCAGGTGAATCTTGCATTTTCAAGCCAACCGCCAAAGCATCTCCAGCCAGGCCATCGGTATCAAAGAACAAGATACGGTGAAATAGTGCAGCATTCTTACGGGTATCCGGCTCAGATTCTATCCATTCCTCTTGAAAATATCCGACATCCAGCTCTCCTCCAGAATGAGTCAGATGATTTACAGAGCCCTGATATTTTTGCAATAACTCGTTAATATGCCGGTATCCCTCCGCCGCTGTGATTACTCGCTTTTTCACCTGTTCCAATATGCTTCTTTGTTCAGAGAACCAGGGTGTTTCGGAACGCTGGATGCCAAAGTCATGAACGTCTTCCATATTCATGACTTCAACACATTCGGCTAGGGAATCTTCATGAAACGTATGATTAACATGGATCTCCACACGTTCCTCATCCTGTTGTCGCAATTTATCAAGGGTTTCCGGTTGGGTTTCCACTAAAGGAGCTTCATTTTTGGACGAAGTTGATTGCTCAGTCGGTTTATCCAAATATTCTTCGGATAAAATATCCCCCAATATTGAGAGCAAACTTTCATTTGTCTTTTTCTTAGCCATGGAGACTCGCCTCCTTGTTACGAATCCCCAGTTCAACGCCTTCGCATTTTTGAACAATTTCCTTAGCCAAGTTCAGAAATGATTGGCATCCGGATTGCCGAGAATCATATTGAAAAATGGTTTTACGTTCCACTGCGGCCGCCGTAATGGCTACATTTCTTCCAATAATGCTCTTCATCAGCCGTTCGCCAACCAATTTTTCCATCCCTTCGTAGAAGTTTTTAGCCAAGGCAGTTCGTTTATCATAATCAGTGATGATAACTCCCAGCTCTTTCAGGTTATTGTTGATCTTACACAGATTCCCGACGTATTCATCCACAATTTTTAATCCTTTGATACTATCCGCATCCGACTTGATGGGAATCATATATTTATCGGATGCAATCAACGCCAGGGTAGTCAGCATATCCACATCCGGGTGCAAGTCAATGAGAATATAATCATAACTTGATTTCACCGTTTCGATTTTATCTCTCAGACGAAACAAGGTTTCCGGATTGGAGGCCGGATCCAACTCCTTTTTAATCCGAACGATTTCCAGTTCTGAAGGAATAATCTGAACACCCTCCAACTGGGTATCGTAGATGCACATGTCGATAGCTAGATTGTCTTCGCGGAGCAAGTCATAGATGGTATGATTCACTGACTTGGGGTCGGCAATGGCCTTGTCTGATAAATTCTCTTGTAAATCCATATCAATTAACAGGATCTTCTTCCCTAACTTTTGTAAAGCGTGGGCTACATTTAAGATGATGGTTGTTTTTCCAACCCCGCCTTTGACATTGATAAAACTGATGGTAGTCGCCATGTTTACAGCTCCGCTCCTTTAACTAAAAACATCAAGCTTCGGCCTTGGTTATTTCATGATCAATTTTTCGATAATGATTTCATTGACCAGATCCACATCCAACTCACCAGCTTCAAGCCGTTGCAATAGTTCCTTCACTTGCGCTGGTTCCTCCGATGGGGGCAGGAATGAGCTTTCAAATTCATTGACTGTCAGTCCTCGGATTTGAATGATCTGGCGTCCATCCTCTGCCGCCAGCACCGCATCAAACTCCTGTTCGCTTGTCTTGGACTGAGTTACATGGATGTAACCCTGGTTCGGCAATTTGCTAGTAAACTCAATTTCGGCTATGGAGTATAACAGATAGATTTTGGAAACCTGTCCGTTTTGGGACAATAGCCAAGTAATGGTTTGAAGCACAGCTTCCAGCCAGGACGGATGTAATAAATAGAGATCCGAATCGTTATTCCAGTCTGTTGGTTGTTGAAAACGAACCAGTGCTTCCCCCGTTTGGCTGAAGATCTCATGCACTCCCCTTAAACTCGGACCGTATTCCAGTCCACAAGTAGCGATAGTGCGGTAAAAATCCAGACCAGCGGCACGGTTCGGACAGCGTGTCTGAATGGCTTTGACCGGCAAAATTGCCCCGATCGGCTGGGCACCTGATTCCGGTTCCCCCTCATACAAGAATTCTCCCTGGGCGGATATGGATTTCCGATTGTCATTCATGATGGCGGCAATCTCCCATTGCACATTGGAGCCGCCTGGATATAACCGAATTTCTAGCAACTTATCATCTGCCAAACTCACGGGTAAGCCCAGTATAATTTGGGAGAGTTTTTTGACCTGGGCGTGAGGATTGGCGATATTCCCCGCGACTCTGGCCATTTCGAGGTACAGAATTCCCAGCATAAGTCGATCACTGCACAACTGGTAATCATTCAGGAAAATTTCCGCCGAATGAATCGTTTTTATGAAGCGAAGCCCGTCCATGTTAGATTCATTGCGATCAATCAACGGGTGAAGCCGGGTACCTTCTCCTTGACCCGATGTTTTTTCCCGCCTAGGTGCGCTTGGAGTAACCCAATACCGTTCCCCCGCAAACGGATAGAGTGGAAGTGAGATTCGTTGCGGTGCCCCGTGAGGATACAACAGGTTCCAGTCAATCTCCACACCGGAAATCCAGAGTTGCGCCAGTTTATCCAGTTGCCGGTCATCAATGATGATACGGAGATACTCCCGGCCTTCCCTCCCGCTTAATAATAATTCCGCATTCAAACCGGCGGATTGAATATTTCCACTATATAGATTGGAGACCTCTGAAGTTCCCCGGCAATACTCGATCAACCGATGGGTAAGCTCCTCATAGGTGGCGGCGATGATTACCATCCGTTCCTCCATCGGCTCCCTTGCTGCTTGCAATGTGTAGGCAATATCCGTCAGTGTTGGGGCTGCCCTGTGTTCGTTTATTTCCGGCGACATAGTTTCGGATGGGTAACGACACTTAAGCAGTTCCGGGAACGTTTGGATAATGTATTGAGAAACAGCATCCAGAGAACGGCTTTCCGATAAAACCGCCAGAGAAATCTCCATGTTAAAGTATTCATTTATTCGCTGGGCCAAGTTTGCCAAATCCACCTGATTCAGACCAAAATCGGCAATCTCGTTCGTTACCGCTACTTCATTTTCATTGATCTGCAACAGTTCCGCGGCAATCCTGACCATATCTTTTCGAACCCGCTCCGGCAATCCGTCGGGAATCAACTCTTCCGAGGATTTTGGAGCTATAGTTTGCTGCAAAAACTTGACCATTCGCTGGGCGGATTCTTTAAGACGTTCCGGATTCCGAGCGGAAAAAACAAATAACTGTTCCTGTCCGCCTCGTTCAGTTTCATACACCCGATCGGGGCTGTCGTACTCTTCCAGAATAATATGAGCATTGGAACCTCCGGCTCCAAAAGCACTAATACCCGCCCGCCTCGGGTATTGTTGGATTACGCCCCCGGACTCGATCAAAGGCCTCTCCCATTCTGTCAGTTCTTGCTGAATATAAAACGGGGTATTTTGGAATTGAATATATGGGTTCAGGGTTTGAGAATGAATCGACGGTGCCAGTTTCTTATGTTTAAATTGCAACAAAAGTTTAGTGATTCCGGCGATTCCAGCGGCAGATTCCAAATGTCCAATATTGGATTTTACCGATCCGACGGAGCAGTATTGCCCAGCTTGGGTAGATTCACCGAAGGCTTTCATCAGTCCAGTAATCTCAATGGGATCTCCCAGTGATGTTCCCGTTCCATGAGCTTCAATATAGCTGATGGTTCGGGGATCAATCCTGGCCTTCTTCAACGTTTCCGTAATGATTTCCGTCTGGGCATTGGGATTGGGCACCGTATAACCGTTGGTTTTTCCACCATGGTTCACCGAACTCCCTTTAATGACTGCGTATATCCTGTCTTGATCAGCTATTGCACGCTGCAACGGTTTTAATAGGATTGCACCGACTCCTTCTCCAGGCACATATCCGTCTCCGCCTTCCCCGAAGCTACGGCAACGTCCGTCACTGGATGTGAAACTCCCCTGACTTAGCGAGATATATTTATCCGGGTGAATAGTCACATTCACCCCTCCAGCCACCGCGACTTCGCTCTCCCCTCGCCGGATACTTTCACAAGCCAGATGGATTGCGGTCAATGATGATGAACACATCGTATCCAAGGCGATACTGGGCCCATGAAAATTGAAATAATAGGATACCCGGTTGGCGATGGACGCGTAGATGGAATTAGTAGCCATAATATGGCCTTTGAGTGACTCCTCGGCACCCAATAACTGATACTGCCCATACATCACTCCGACAAAAACGCCCACCTTTTGATTCCATAGACCAGCACGAGTATATCCAGCGTCTTCCACCGTATTCCATACCGTCTCCAAGAACAAGCGTTCCTGAGGATCTATCAAATGGGCGACACGGGGAGTGATGTTGAAAAACAAAGGGTCAAACTTATCCACGTTATCGATAAACCCACCCCATTTGCAGCTGCCGGGAAAGTCCCGCCAGTCCCAACGCTGTGGCGGTATTTCGGTGATACAATCCTTGCCAGACCTTAAATTTTCCCAAAATTCGTCTACATCACGAGCCATTGGATAACGGCCGCTTACACCGATGATAGCGATATCTTCCATGATCGCACTAGCTTCATCCCTGACTGGGCTTTGGAATCTCGGCCGACGGATTTTTCCGGCCAGGTTCTCATGGGAAACAACAGGTTCTTTTGTCGAGGCTTTCGAGCTGTCTCCCAACATCCCCCTCAATATTCGGGGGAAACGTTGCAGAAAATATCCGGTCAGTTCGGCAATCGTTTGATACTCAAAAAACAAAGTTTTGGAGAGTTCACCAAAATCCTGTTCCAGTTCCCGGGTTACATTCAGCACCGTGACCGAATCGATCCCATACTTCTCCAGTGGTTCTCTTGAATGGATCTTTTCCATCGGCAGTTTAATCTGCCGCCCAAGTATTTTTTTCAGAAACTCTTCGGTTTTGTCCCGTAAATTGGCGTCTTCCAAATCCAGACCACTAGGGCGTGACTCGGCTTTCCCTGTTTGGTTAGCCGTTACATCCACCGGTTTTTCCTCGATAAGTGCACTGATCATGGTGGCGTTACCTTCCAGGATCATGATTTGGGAGCCTGGTTGCCGCAGCGCCGTCTCAAAGGCCATAATTCCGGTTTCAGTAAGTAGTGGAATCAATCCCGTGGTTTCTTTCATTTGCGCGATTAGATTCTCACCAACTTGCATACCGCCGTCCCGCCATAAAGGCCAATTTATAGAAAGACTCTTCCCAGGCCGTCCTTTGGCTTCACGCCACTTGGAGAAGTAATCCATATAACTATTACCAAACGCATAATCTGATTGACCCAAATTTCCAAATTCGGCTGCTGTTGATGAAAACAGCACGAAAAAGTCCAGTTTTTCATCAGCAGTGGCTTCATCCAAGAATTTCGTTCCAAATACCTTAGGGCCTAGAACTTCTTCCATTTCTGTTCGGTTTTTTTTCAGTACAAAAGAATCCCGGAGAAGTCCCGCACTGTGAATTACCCCATGTAAAGCCCCGAATTGCGCTTTCATGTTCTGGACTAACTTCATCACTTCATCTCGGTCAGTAACATCGGCAGAGACATAGATAACCTCGGCCCCCAATGCTTCCAGTTCATGCAATTTCTCAGCTATCTTCTTGGTTAGCGGACTACGTCCGGTAAGCACCAATTTGGCTTGGAATTCCCGAGCTAAGTAGGTGGCGAAAATCAATCCTAACCCACCTGCGCCACCGGTAATTACATACACGCCATGTTTTTTCAGAGGTAAGTTACGGTGATTTTCCGTTTCCACTTGCGCTTCGGCAAGGCGTTTCACATAACGGATGCCTTGTTGGTAACGGATCTCAACCCCGCTATCCCCAGTTTCCATTTCTGCTAGAATGTTTCGGGCCAATTCTTCCGGTAATCCCGGTCGTTCCAGGCGCAGCTCCACTATCTTATATAAAAACCTGTGATTTTCCCGATGCAGGGCTTTCGCGAAACCACTTACCGCCCCGTGGTGAGGTTCTCCCGCGTCAGTGGACTCGTATACATAGAATAAACGAATCTTCTCCTCTGTTTTTTGCTCCATCAGAGCCTGAGTCAACAGGAAAAGTCCATATATTCCAAGGTCAAGTTCCCGGCGTATTTCCGCTTCCATCTCGCTGAACCCTCTCTGGGACCAACGGTAGACGATCCTGCATGATTCCCAATGCTGGAGGTACAGACTCTCTAATAAACGTCGGTAGTCCTCCTGGATATAAGGGTCAATTTCGTAAGTCCCCTCACCTGTTACCCGATACGCTTTTCCTGGCTTGATCAGAATGACGTTAGCCACTTGCAACCTAATGACATCTTTTAGTTCCTCGTCGAGATCAAACAGGATGACCATTTCAGGTTTGGATCCTCGCACCTGTTTGGCTTCCATCGCCACCCATTCGGGCTTGTAGTAAATTTGAGATACATTTCCCCCTAGATCCAGCTGATGGGAAATCGCTTGTTTGACAGTAAATCCACGCATCCTTACCAAAATCCGGCCATGGGGATCCGTTAGTGTGATATTGTACTTTAATGTCCCAGATTTTCTCGCCTGCTCCGACGCAATTTCTGTGTGGGCATAACATTTTTGAGGCAATGATTGAATGAATTCCAATTCTTCCAAAGCAAACGGAAGATACATCTCTCCCCCTCTAGCGGATCTGGGGATTAGCCGGCTGACGGTCTGGAATGCACCATCCATCATCGAAGGATGCCAGTTATACTCGGAGAGAGTTGCGTTCATCTCTTCCGGAAATTCAAGATAAGAGATAGCTTCGGTTTCGCTGTTCCAAATCTGCCGGACGGCCTGAAAACTTGAACCATATGTAAACCCATAGCTCGTAAACTCCCGGTAGAAATCCCGGTAGTTTACATTCTGGTGACAACGTTGCTTAATCGATTCGATATCCAATTCCGTCGTTTCTGTGGTAGATTTCTCATCCCCATAGCCGATTCTTCCCTGAGCGTGAATCGTTCTTAAACGGTTCGCTCCGATAGTAACAATTTCAAAATCCGCCAAATCGCCATCCGGGTATAGGCAGATGTTGACCTCCTGAGGAGCTCCGGCCATGACCAACGGTGTCGCCCAAATAATGTCTTTCAACACTTTGACCGGATTGCCGCAATTCGCTAACTTCCCTGCGACCCTAGCCATTTCAAGATAGATAACTCCCGGCACAACAGGATTTCCATCGATACAATGATCTTTTAGGAAATATTCGCTTCCATTTAATACCTTGACGAAACGCTGTTCCTCGAAGGTTGAATCATTGAAATCAATAAGAGGATGGAGTCCGCGAATTGTACCCTTAGTTCCTGCCTGATCTGTCGGCTCCGGAAGCCAATACCGTTCCCGGATAAACGGATACGATGGCAATGACACCCGGCTCCGGTCACGATCCCGGAATAACCGTTCCCATGGAATGAATGATCCGAAGGTCCATAATGCCGCAATCTTTTCTAAATTCCCTTTACGAATCAGTGCAGTTACATATTCCAGATCCTCTTGCTCTTGCTTTATTAGTAATGAAGGATTAGCCGCCCGCGTCGGGTCATTCCAGAAAACCCCAGTGGAATCTGCTTTGCCGGCAAGAAATTCACTCAATTTCGATTGTAATTCCTGTGGAGTTCGGGCCACTATTGCTAAGCGTGCTTCCATGGCCTCCCGGCCAATTTGAAGGGTGTAAGCAACATTGCCGAACTGCACATCAGTACCGGTCACCATTAAGTATTTTTCCAGTTGCCGAGCTTTTTCCCTAAGCCGATCCTCGTTCCTAGCCGACAGCACCAAAATTTCGGGTTCCTGATGCTGCTCGGGCACAAACGCCTCTGCCTGATATTCCTCAAGAATAATGTGAACATTGGATCCCCCGGCCCCGAAGGAACTTAGTCCAGCGCGGCGGGGATATGTAACCTTTTCACCGTCAACTTCCAGTTCCGTGGGTTTCCACTGAGACAACTCGCGCACCACAAAGAACGGCGTATTATCAAACGGAATATACGGGTTGAGCTTTTCCGCGTGCAAGGACGGGAATATCTCCCCGTATTTCAGTTGCAGCAATAATTTAGTCAGGCCTGCGATTCCTGCAGCGGCTTCTAGATGGCCGACATTTGATTTGGATGAACCGATGGCGCAGAATTGCTGATCATTCGTCCACCGGCCATAGGCTTTTTTGAGCCCTTGAATTTCAATCGGGTCTCCCAGAGAGGTGCCGGTGCCATGGGCCTCCACATAGCCGATCGTTCTGGGGTGAATCCCGGAATTATTTAGTGCCCGGGTAATGACTTCCGCCTGGGCCACGGGATCCGGAACGGAAAAGCCCGAGGTCTTCCCGCCATGATTCATCTCCGAACCTTTGATAACCGCATAAATCGGGTATCCTTCCTGTTTGGCACGTTCCAAGGTAGTGAGCAACACCGCGCCCACCCCTTCACCCGGCACATAGCCATCCCCATCCGCTCCAAAACTACGGCAGTGCCCATCCGAAGCCAGAAATTGCGCTTGTTTCAAAAACATGTACTTATGGGGATGGGTCACTAGATTGACTCCCCCAGCAATGGCATAGTTGCATTCATGTTTGCGTATACTTTCACATGCCAGATGAATGGCAGTCAATGCCGATGAACACATCGTATCAACAGCCACAGACGGCCCATGAAAGTTCATGCAATAGGAAACCATATTGGAGATAGACGCAGGACTTATCCCGAAAGCCAACGGGGTCCCATATTTTTGAGCCATCTCTGCCGCGAATAGTTCATAATGGCTCCAGAAAACCCCTGCAAATACACCCACGCTTTGATCACTTAATGACGGGTAATGATGTTCGGTACGATTTTGATAAAATCCCGCGTCTTCGCAAGCCGCCCAGGCAATCTCCAAAAATAAGCGGGCTTGCGGATCCATCAGTTCCGCCTGGCGTGGTGAAATATTAAAAAAGAGGGGATCGAATTCATCGATTCCCTCAATAAAGCCACCGTGATTATAAAATTGATCCACATCCAGGGTAAACTCATAATTTTTCCAACGCTCTTTGGGTATTCCGGAAATGCAATCCTTGCCATCCCGTAGGTTTTGATAAAACTGTTCAATATTCTCGGCCATGGGGTAACGGCCCGCCAACCCGATAATCGCGATATCATCCTGGCTGTATTGAGATGGTAATGCCTTTTGCACGGAGCTGGAATTCAAGTTCACGGAACCTTGATTCATCGTAGCGGAATCCCTTGATTCTGGGATGGATATTAGATAAGGGCTGATGAAATCGTCAATTTTGCTCTCCACTCCGTAAAGAACCATAGTTTGGGTCTGAGATAGCCCCAGAATATGTCCCAACGCCGTCATACCTTCCCGAACTGGTAAGCTTTTCAGGCCGGACGTTGAATACATTATCTGTTCCATTCCATCATCGACCCGCATCCCGCCGTCCGCCCACAAAGGCCAGTTAATGGTGAAGGTTCTGCCATGGCGCAAGCCACATTGCACCATTTTCTGACGGTTTGCAGCGAAGATATCCATAAAAGCATTGGCGCTGGCATAATCCGCCTGCCCCAGATTTCCCAAAGCCGCTGACGTAGAAGAAAACAAGACGATAAAATCCAACGGCTCCTCACGGGTCAATTGATCCAAATTCCACAGCCCTTGGACTTTCGGTTGAAATACCGCGTGAATCTCAGACGTTTTTTTGTGGATGATAAGTTGATCGCGTAATACGCCGGAACTATGGAAGATACCGCTAATCGAACCGAATTCATTCCGAATTTTGGTCAGCGCATTGGCAAGTTCCACCTGCTTGCCCAAGTCAGCTTCCACATACAATACCTCTGCGCCTTTTTGCCGGAGCCTTTGAATATGTTCCTCCTTAGCTATGGACAGCTTGGAGCGACCAATTAGAGCCAATTTAACCTTAGCCTGCCTCGTTATATACTCAGCAAGGATGAGCCCTAGCCCCCCCATGCCACCAGTAATCACATACACTCCATTCTCTTTAATGGAAGTGGCGCAGTGCACCGCTTCCATCTTGGTTTTTTTCCATTTTCTAATACACCGCTGTAGCTCCTCGCCTTGGTAGCAAATCTCCGCCGCGCCTTTTTCGGCTGCCTCAGCCTCATCCTTAAGCAGTCGAGCAATTCCGACCACCGATTGGGTGCGAAACTGTTCCATGGTGATGATTTGGCTGTGAATCTTGGGATTTTCCTGGAATGCGGATTTGAAAAGGCCCCCTAATACATGAATATACTTGCCTTCCTCACCCGCATCTCCAATAACCTGCACCAGCAATCCTCCGTTACTCTTCGACTTCAGTTGTTCCTTAAGGATGGCCAATACGTTGTTAAATTTCACTTCCACCTGGGAAGGTATATCTTCATCCTCGGAATTCAATACCATAACACGGGGAGCTATGTTTGCCTGATTTAGCAATGGCATGATTTCTGCTCGGAGTGTTTCCCTCGGATCGTCAAGAATTATCAAATGTTGATCATAGAACTGGACTTCATTGCGACGATTTAGGTTTTGTTGACACCATATAGGTTGCAAATAGAGCAGCTCATGATTATTCTTCCCTCGACTCGTAGCGGAATCCCGTTCAGCCCGAACTCCATCCAGTTTGACTTGCGGCGAACCCGACAATGAGCTCGCCAAAACGGAAAGATCTTCACTGTTCTCCAACAGGAAATCCGCCAACCGCTGAATATTGGAGTATTCAAACAATAAGGTCGGGTAAAACTGCTGGCCTAATGTTTGTTCAAGCTTTTTGACCAGTCCCAGTAAATTAGTGGAATCCAGTCCAAGATCGTAAAATCCACAGGTAAGTTCTATCTTATCTGGAGACTGGTTCAAAATCCCTCCAATTTCTTTCTGTAAATACGTAATCAACCGTTGTTTGGGATCACCTGTAAATTGACGTTCATTCCCGGTCTCCACAGTGTTTTGAACGGAATGGTGGCCAGCCTCCTGAGTCGGAGATTCCGGGCTTACCGCTTGATTGGTTTGCGAAACATCTGTTTCCACCAATTTTTGAATCAACTGGGGTTCCCGGATCCGTTTTACCGTTAACTTCTCAAATTCAGCCAACACAGTGCCTTCTTCGTTGAATATCGTGATATCCGTGGAGATGATGTCCGGGGTCTCCACTGAATTGACACCGGTTCCAGTGTTTTTCGTGTAGCTATAAATGGTTGCCGGGAGCGGCTTATAAATGCAAAACCTTTCAATCATAAATGGGATATAGGGAGTGCGATCCTCGAACAGATTAGACTGGGTACCATCCATGCGGAAAGTTGCCCCCGCGAAGGTGGTTCCGTCCAAAAACGCCGGATGAGCGTAAAATTTACTCCGGTATTTTTCCGCCAAATCGCTTAAATGAAGCTGCATGAGCTCTTCTTGATCTCTTCGATAGACCGTTCCCATGGTTTTCATAAACCCATAATGTTGAATCTGCACTCGGCGCGCCAGTCCGTATATATCATCCATATCCCACTTCCGGGTATAGTTGTCCATGATGGCCTTCACATCCAGAGAGTGGCCGGAGTCAGAGCAACCCCGCAGAAAAAGCAGGCACTCCATATTTTCATCAGACTGTACGTCCATGGGAGTATTGCCCTTCATCTTTTGACTGGTGACAGTAACCTTCCAACGGGACTGCTCAGGGATAAAGGTGACCGAAACGTCGTTGTCAAACTCCTTGGAAGTTACAATGGGCTGCTTGAATACCACCTGGCGCAATTCAATGGCTTGCGTATCAAGATAAACAGTGGATAGCCGATAAATTAAGTCCAGCAAAGTGACTCCCGGAAGAGTCCGGATGTCATGAACCCGGTGATCCCGTACGATCAAATTTTTATCATTGATTATCTGATGAAATGTTTTCTTCGTTTGACCCGGCATAGCTTCCTCCCCCGATCATCATTCTTGATTGAACTTGAAAAATTCCAAAAACTCTTCTTCTTCATCTTGCCTGGACAGATCATTGTCATCCCTATTGATCTCGGAAATCTCCTCGGGCCAATACCATTTCCGGTTATACTCTATTTTTTCACCCCGTGGAACCACGGATGCTCTTAGATGAGCAGGGATTCCTTCATTGCTGATAATGATATGGGCATTATTTCCACCCAATCCAAAAGCGCTAATTCCAGCTCGAAGGATCCCGTTTGAAGTTGTCCAAGGCTTTGCGTCTTGAACAATATAAAACGGGGAATCCTGAAAATTAAATCGAGGATTCGGCTTGCCACAATGCAAAGTAGGCGGCAATTCCTGATGAATCATAGCCAGCAAAACTTTTATGATACTCGCAGCGCCTGCGGCGCTAAGCAAATGTCCAATATTACTTTTGACACTGCCAACTCCGCAGAACTGTTTTTGTGCTGAGTACTTGGCAAAAATATGAGTTAAGGCTTTCAATTCGATCGGATCACCGATTAAAGTTCCTGTTCCATGGGTTTCCACATAACTGATGGTCTCTGGATTAACCCCGGCGACAGCAATTGTTTTCTCAATCAAATCCCGCTGTGCTTCTGGATTTGGTGTGGTCACTCCCATTGTGTTTCCATCATTGTTGATCGCCGATCCGTCGATCACACCGTAGATCTTATTACCATCCTGAATTGCTTTGGATAGGGATTTTAACACCAATACCCCACAACCCTCACCCAATCCGATTCCATTAGCTTCAGCGTCAAAAGTTTTACAGCGTCCATCAGGAGACAGAACTTTGGCAGAACTGAGCGTAAGATATACCGCCTCATCCAGCAATATATCAACCCCACCCGCCAGTGCCAGTTCAGATTCTCCGCTTTGAATACTCCGAACGGCCGAATGGATTGCCGTTAAGGAGCTGGAACAAGCCGTATCAATAACCATATTAGGCCCCTTGAAGTTATAGATATGCGCCAAATGGGCAGCAATAAAGTTCTGCCCGGTGCCGATAATCCTGTCTTTGTCAGTTTGACAAAATTTGTTGCTAAAATTACCTGTTCTGGCCCCAGCAAAAACACCCACCGCTTTTCCCCATAAATCATTTTTGGAAAACCCTGCATCAGCCAAGGCTTCTGCACTTACTTCCAGCCATTGCCGTTGCAGCGGATCAATTTGGTGAGCGATGCCTTCAGCAATTTTAAAATACTGGGGATCGAAGTCCTCAATCTCCGCTAAGAAAGCTCCCCATTTGCTTATTGATTTTCCTTCCTGAAAACCGCGGGGATCATAGTACTTTTCCCAATTCCAGCGTGATTTCGGCACTTCCCGTATACTGTCACGACCGGTTCTTAAATTTATCCAGTACTGACCAACATCCTCCGCATCAGGAAAGTGGCATGCCAGACCTACCACGGCTATTCTATCCCCTATATCCTGAGGCGGATGAGGGACAACTGGGGTGCTCATCGTCAGTGGCATGGTTGCTGCCACTAGGAATTCGGGACTACACTCGGGTTCCATCGGACTGGTTTGATTTGTGGCGATGAGCATGGAATCAAATGCTTCTGGATAAGTTTTTACCAAGTAATCGGCAAGGCTCTTGATGGTTGGAAATTCAATGAGCGCCGACGGTTCCATGGCCACTTCTCCCAGCTTTTGATCTATTTTACGGACGACTTGCGCCAGTAAAACCGAGTCCAATCCATAATTTTGAAACTCCGTATCCAAGTCCAACTTCTCCGGATCAAGTTTCAACTCTTCTCCAAACAAATCTTTCAACCAATGATGCACGGCAGTTTCTACGGTATCCCCCCTATCCTTCACCCTTTGAATGCCAGAGGGCTTGGATTGGGTGACAGGAGATACAGTTGCCCCAGTGATCCGCTCTGATCCAGGGGTGCGCATAAGTAGTTCCGCCCTCCATATTTCCGGGTTCACTATTGCGGGGAGAACTACTGGCTCAATAGCCCTTGATAAAATATGATCCAGCAGTTGCAGGCCTTCCGCATTGGTCATGCTTAATAAACCAGTTTGTTGATAGACTCTACTTTTAATTTCGCCCATTCCGCTCTCTTTCCAACTAGGCCACTGAATAGACACCAATGGGGTTTCGCTGCCATAGGCTTCTGCAAAATAATCCATATAGGAATTGGCCATGGCATAATCGCTTTGTCCCACCGCTAATGTGGGAATGATGGACGATACGGATGAAAACAAAATAAAGAATTTCAATGGTTCATTTTTCAATGTTCGATATAAGGTTTCAAGTCCCACCACTTTGGGTTCAAGGATTGATTGAATTCCTGCCACAGTTTTCCGGATAAAAGCCGGATTATCCGCGTCGCCGATACCGGCGCAATGAATAATCCCTCCTATTGGCCCCATGGTATTCCGAATTTCCGCCAGATATCCTTGCAGACTCTCCTGATCGGTCAGCGGAACCGAACTGACTGATACATTAGCTCCTTCCGCTTCCAGCTCGCGAATGGCCCGAATTTTTTGAGACAACGGGGTATTCTTCCGCTCCAAGCCATCCCATTCCTCACGCGGAGGCAAAGCTTCCCGTCCGGTAAGCACCAATCTCTTGACGCCATAACGCGTCACAAAATGTTTGGCACATAAGTAGCCGAGCCCCCGGGTACCGCCGGTAATCCACAAAACATGATCCTTGGGGAACATGAAAGGATGGAGATTCTTAGGTTCGGCAATTTCAGTCAGGTAAGCCCGGTAACGCTCACCATTCCGGTAGCAAACTTCCGGATCCTGGCTATCCGCCAGGAATTCCATGGCAATTTGTTCAGCCCGCTCCAAGTCGCTGATTTCTGGATCCGTATCCAGGTGTCGCGAGCGTAGATAACTGTACTCGTTTTGCAGCATCCGATAGAGTCCAACCCGCTCGGCTCCGCAGAGACGGACGGTGGAATTATGGAATGTTTCCAAGCCACTGGTCACACCGAGCAACCTTAGTCTCTGGCCTTCCCTAGATCCATATTCAATCAAATGCTGCAGCCAGACAATCCAGTCCTGAGACTCATCAGAATCCGCTTCCCCGCCAATCAAGTCGATCCAGCCCCCGTAGTTCTTCCACTGTGATTCGGCCAGTTCGGTATGGATCTTGGAATTCTCCGGGCCGATGATCCGATGATTAGGGAAATATTTTGTAAGTAAAGTTGCCAGTGAACGATTTTGCTCGGTAGTACATATGACAATCGTCCGATCGGGCAGAATGTTCCGCGCTGATGGGCAGAGTTCCCATTGTTTTTTGAGAATGCTTCCTATCCGCTGGATTCCTTGATCTCCCCCAACATCTGACACAGCCTTTATGGGGTCGGTAAAAATCTTATCGCTGTCCGGGATCCAATATCGTTCTCTGGCAAAGGGATAGGTTGGTAAACTAATCCGCTTGGGTTGGAAATGGCCATAGAGCTTGTGCCAATCAACATTCAGCCCTTTTACCCACAAATCCATCAGTTTCGAATATTTCCCCTTGATGATCCAGGCTTCAATTGCCTTTTGTAAATCATCATCCGCTGCAAATACTTCCAGAGTGTCTTTGTTGCGTTTGACCTGCCCAAGATATAAGTCCTCGATGCCTTCAGTTCCGGCAATGAAACATTCCAGCTTCTCAGAAAGTTCTTGCATCGTCGACACGACCGTCGCCAGGCGTTCTTCCATGGCTTCTCGTCCAGTCTGGAGCGTATAACCCAGATCCACCAGACTCTCCTCCGGAACTTGCCGCTCCCGGATAGCAGTTAGCAACTGTTGCGCCCGGGCTTTCAGCCGGTCTTCATTTTTCGCCGACAAGACAACAATCACACGCTCTAGATCCGTGGGGCTCTTTGGAACCACCACGGGTTGTCCCATCTCCTCGGGAACATATTCACTGATCAGTACATGGGCATTAGAACCTCCGGCACCAAAGGATGAGACCCCCGCAATGATAGGATATTCCCTGGTTTCACCGTTGATGGTAACTACGGGCCTTTTCAATTCGGCAAGTTCCTGCTGAACTACAAAGGAAGTATTGCTAAAATCAATATTCGGATTTAACACCTCGGAGTGCAACGATGGCACTAATTGACGGTATTTTAATTGAAGCAGCACCTTGGTGATACCTGCAATGCCCGCTGCACTCTCGCAATGACCAATATTGGATTTTACCGATCCAATAGCGCAGAACTGATGGTCATTCGTATATTCTCGGAAAACCTTATTCAAACCGGCGATTTCAATTGGATCACCTAGAGATGTTCCGGTGCCATGAGCTTCCATATAGCTAATGGTCCGAGGATGAACACCGCTCTCAACAAAGGCACGCTTGATTACTTCGGATTGGGCATTAGGGTTAGGGACGGTGTAACTATTGGTCTTTCCACCATGATTAATGGCAGTTCCTTTGATGACACCGTAAATATGATCCCCATCAGCAACAGCTTTGGAAAGCGGTTTGAGCAATACAGCACCCACTCCTTCACCCGGTACATAGCCGTCCCCTCCCTGTCCGAAGCTTTCACAGCGACCTTTACTGGATACAAAATTGCCCTGGCCAAGCACTAAATATTTGTTGGGGTGAATGGAGACATTCACACCACCAGCAATAGCGGCCTCACATTCGCCTCTTTGCAGGCTTTGACAAGCCAGATGAATGGTCGTAAGCGAAGAAGAGCACATGGTATCCACTGACATGCTTGGCCCGTGAAAATCACAGAAAAATGACACCCGGTTGGCGATGGATGCGGGGTTCCCTGACAAGACCATGGGTGTACCCAAAATCTGAGCCTGAGCGGCGTAAAGCTGGTATTCTTCATACATCACGCCGACAAATACGCCCACATTGCCTGGCATCCCGTTTCCTTGATACGTGCCAAGGGTTTGCCGAGTATACCCCGCATCTTCCAAGGTGGAATAGACGCATTCCAAGAACAAGCGTTCCTGAGGATCCATCATCTCTGCTTCACGGGGAGAAATATTGAAGAACAGCGGATCAAATTCCGAGACCCCGTCAATAAATCCGCCCCATTTGCTGTAAGTTTTCCCAGGTATATTTTTATCTGCTTGGAAATATAACCGATGATCCCAACGATCATCAGGAATTTCAGTGATACAATCCTTTCCATCTCGGAGATTACGCCAAAATTCCTGTAGATTCTCCGCACCGGGGTAACGGCCGGAAAGACCAATAATGGCAATATCTAAAGCCTTCCCGGTTGCCTTTTCTTCCCGCTGTTCGGCGATAGTCGCAAACCGCGAACGGCGGCGGGCCACTGGTGGTGATGCCACTGGCAAGTTCAACACTCTCGCTGGAGGAATTTCCTTGCTGGCTACGGTCACTTTCTCACCGGATCCCAACAACTCCACCAATTTATGCTGATAATTCTCTAGGAAATAGCTTGTTAATTGTTGGATGCTCTGATACTCAAAAAACAGTGTCTTGGACAATGATCCAAAAGTCTTCTCCAAGTGGTTGGTCAATTCTAGAACCATTACGGAATCCAGACCGTATTTTTCCATATGCGCATCAGTTTCGATATGATGAAGCGGTAGTTTTATAAAGGATGAAATCAGTTTCTTAAAGTAATTCAAGGATTTTTCTGCTAACATATCCTGGGCTACTGGTGCCGTAACTTTGTTCTCTTCCCGTGATTTGGCAACGCTCATGCTATATTTCCGGAAAAGGGATGCTTCGTAATTGCTAATGAGATAATCCGCCATACCGTTCAGAGTGAATTGTTCCAAGAACATTCTCGCGGACAAATCAAGCTGATAAATCTGGTTCAGTTGATCCACTAATTCAGCCAGCAATACCAGGTTGAGTCCATATTCACTCAGTTCCACATCGGCATCAATATCCGCGGTGGTTACTTTGAGTAATTGCGCCAAAATTTGAACCAGCGTAGCTTGAACTTTTTCAAGTATATTGCTGGTATCCGACGCTACTACTTGAGAAGTAACCCGGAATTCCGGCTCGTTATGGTTTGGCGCCAATAACTTTTGATATAAATGGGTGCGGTCGCCTTCCAGTACCATGACTTGATCCCGCCCGAAGCCGAGGGCGTCATACAAAGCCTGGATTCCTGTCTCAGTACGTATTGGGCTGATGCCGGTATTCTCTCGGATGAATTTCTCCATTTCTGGATTGACACGCATTCCGCCTTCTTTCCATAAGGACCAGTTAACGGAAAGAGTTTTGCCATGACGTTTATTTGCCGCTACCAGTGAATTACGGTATCCGGCATAGGCATCCATGAAGGTATTCGCCATTGCATAATCGGCCTGGCCAGGATTCCCCAAGGTACCGGTGCTTGAAGAAAAGAGAATGAGAAAATCAATCTCAATATCCCGGCTTGCTTCATCCAGATTCAGCAGACCAGCGACTTTGGGCCCAAGGACTTCCTGCAACTCTTTGGGGTTCTTCTTTAGGATATAATTATCGTGAACTACCCCGGCGCTATGGATGATCCCATGGAGGTTGCCGTATTTCTTTTGGATGTTTTTTATAAGCGAGTCCACAGCCTCTTTCTGGGTCACATCCATTTGTTGATACTCAATACAGGCTCCGGATCGCTCTAATTGCTTTAATTGATCCAATTTCTCCTCGTCAAGCGTGGACCGGCCAGCAAGAATCAAGGTCGCATGCTGGGTCTGACGCAAGATCTCTCGAGCAAAAATCAGTCCCAGACCACCCGTACCTCCGGTGATTAGATACACTCCGTCATCTTTCCATGGAATGTGCCGGGATTCCGAAGGAATTTGCAATTCGTTCCAGCCTTTGCTATACCTTTTCCCTACACGGTAACTGATTTCCAAGTCCACGGATCGGTTCCTGTTTTCGGATAATTTCTCACCAAGGGTAACAGCGTTCTCGGTTGATTCCACCTCAATGATTTGCCCGATGAGTTTGGGATTTTCCAACTGGGCCGTACGCAACAACCCGGAAAATCCACGATAAAGAGCCGAGCCCCCTTGGGATGGATGCACAATCTGAATCAGCATTTTTCCTGAAGTTGTGGTTTGAATATAGTTTTGGATTTCCTCAAATAATTGAATAGCATATGTCTCAAAACGTTCAGCCATATTCTCAATCGGGTACGCGGCTTTGATCGCCAAGCATCGTGTATTGATCAGATTCTTTTCAATGGCTTGAGGATCAATTTCATTCAGATCGCATAAGACAACCAAATGCCGATTGTATTCCATGTCCGCAACCCCACCGGTAATCGGTGCTTCCCGCCAATACGGTTCGACCAGAAGAGTGCCTGTCGCCGTCTCGGAACCAACAGCCCCCGGCTCACCTTCCATAACCCGGGACGCGCAGCCTTTCATTCTTACACAAAGTGTTCCTTCTTCATCGTATAGCTCCAGATCCAGTTTCCGCATTCCGCCGCGTTCCCACCCCTGGATCCCGGCAGAACTGACTCCGTGATTCCAAATCAACGCCCACATGGTACTGGTACTCTTGCCGAATATCTCCACCTCATCTAGAGCAAAGGGAATTGACGGATTTTGCCCGCTGCAGCTTCCCAAGGAATGCATAATCCAACCGATGGACGACTGAAGAGCGGAATCCATCATCCCAGGATGCAATGCAAATTGCCGTCCCTGATCCGAATGGATGGAAGGTAAGGACAGTTCAGCCAATACCCGATCCTTAGCGACATAGATCTTCCTTATCCCTTGAAATTCCGTGCCATATTGTAGTTGCATCGAACGAAACTCTTCATAACATCGGGCACCAGAATAGGTTTGCTGGTAATCCGCTGACCGTAATGCTTGCAAATCTATAGCAGTACTCTGAGTAATAGGGTTCAACCGGGCCGTGCCTTGGCTATGGATGATGGGAGCCGATTCGAGCCCACCCGTTTCAGTATAGATTTCAAAAGCGATTTCATCGTCAGCCTCTGGAAAAAGACCGATATGAACCTTCACCGGCTGGTCATCAACCGTAATCGGCCGAGCCCAAACCATATTTTCTATCCGAATGCATGTCTGTTCGGAAACCCCCGCCGCCTGAGCGACCGCCGCCCGAACCATCTCCAGATAAGCGACTCCCGGCAGAACCCGGAGACCTTTTATCCTATGATCCGCCAAGAAAAACTCTCGACCGCTAAAGACGGAACTATAACGTTGTTCCATGAAGTCGGAAGTATTTTGATGCAATAACGGATGAATCACGTCGGTGACAGTCGTCACGATCTCTCTCAAGGTATTAGCCTGAGGCGCCCAATAGTTTTCCCGTGAAAACGGATAGGTTGGGAGATGAATCATGGACGGGCGTCGCTCCCCAAACAGCAAATTCCAGGCAAGGTCATATCCTTGACAATAAAAATCTGCCAGAGCACAAAGTATTTCCTGATACTTGCTTCGGTCATTCTGGACTGCCACGCTTTGGATCAATAGTTCCCGAGTATATTCGTAAATCGCTTTCTGTCCGGTGAATTCCCGGGATACCCTTCCCTGGAACAGATTCGGCAGCTTCTCCGTGCCTCCGGCTTGCTGCAATGCATAGACCGCATCCACCGGATCCTGAATCACTACTGCACAGCGGTAATCGAAATGTTGCCGCCCCTCCAATAAGGTATAACTCATGGATGACAGGTTGCGTGTTCCAGTCCTAAGATCTCGGAGCACCGCAATGATCTGGGCGATCTTTTCCTGCAATGCTTCGGGGGTGCGAGCTGAGACCGCTAGGATGGTGTACGGTGCTGGAACCCCTCCATCATCCCGGTAGTTTGATTGGGACTTCCCATCTAAATAACTCTGGACAACCAGATGAGCGTTGGTGCCACTCATACCAAACGCGCTGACCGCGCCCAGCCGTTCCTGACCAGGTTTCGCGGGCCAGCGCCGATTCGCCTTGTTTACATAAAATGGACTTCCATGCCAGTTGATATAATCATTTTCCTGCTCACAATGTAGGCTCGCAGGAATGGTCTCATGACGCAATGACTGAACCAGGGCGATTAAACTAACTAATCCCGAAGCCGCAAACGTATGCCCAAAATTAGTCTTGGTGGAAGTCACCGCGCAATAACCCTGTTTATGAGTATAATCCTTAAATGCATCATTCAGGGCGTTGATCTCAATGGGATCCCCCAATTTGGTGCCGGTACCGTGAGAGATGATGAATTCAATCTCCTCTGGATTCACCTGATATTGATTGTAGACGGATTTCAAAAGATTGACTTGTGAAACTCCACTTGGGGCAGTGATCCCGTTGGTCTTCCCGTCATAATTAATCCCGCTGCCACGGATAACGGCATAGATGGGATCACCGTCCGCTTGCGCCTGCGATAACCGCTTGAATACAACTACGGCAACTGCTTCGCCGGGAACTAATCCGTCGGCTCGCTTGTCAAATGCGTGACACTTGCCGCTTCCCGACAACATTCCCGCCTTGCTCATATTAATAAATGGATCCGGCGTCAACATTAAGTTAACTCCGGCGGCGATAGCCGTATCGCATTCCCCTGCCCTCAAACTCAAACAGGCTTCATGGGCGGCCACGAGTCCGGAAGAACAGGCTGTATTAATCGCCATCACCGGGCCACTGAGATTTAAAAAGTAAGCAAGCCTTGCCGCTAATATTGCAGTATGATTAGAAGTTACATTGCCCCTATCCTGAACCAGTTTCTGATAATCGCCATCCTCAACCCCAACAAACATGCCGATTTTACCGGCCTGAATTCGTGCTGGGCCGTAACCAGCATCCTCTAGAGCCTTCCAGGCTTCCTGCATTAACAACCGTTGTCTTGGATCCATCGACTCCGCTTCCCGCGGCGAAATTTCAAAGAACAAAGGGTCAAATTCAGCTGCGCCTGGTATGCAACCGCACCATTTAGAGTTGGTTTTTCCAGGTTCCGAAGGGGAATCTTGATAATATAAACGCCAATCAAACCGGTCACTTGGAATCTCTTTCACCGCATTCCGCCCTTCGGCAAGCAGCGTCCACATCTCCTCAATATTGTAGGCGTCTGGGAATCGTCCACTCATCCCAATAATGGCAATGGGTTCATCCGATCTCTTCGGAATAGCCTCTTCCGCAAACCGGAGTTTCTTGATTCCTTGGATTTTGGACACGGTTTGGACGGTGGATGTCGCCGGCTTGGCAGTCGTAGCTAGGACATATTCAGGAACATCCTCCGGATAAAACTCCCGGACTGCTTCTGCATGTTCCGTGATAAAATACTGAACTAATTTTTCCAAGCTCGCATGACCAAAAAATACAGCAGGCGAGATCTCAAATCCAAAATGGCCAGTTAATATCGTAGCGAAATTGGCCAAGTAAATGGAGTCAAAACCAAAATCGGCCAAGTTCTCCTCCCGCGTTATCTTCTCCCGGGAAATCTTCAACAATTTGCTAATTTGTTCTTTCAGGTCCCATTCAAGGCATTGGGCCAAACTTAACCCTTTTAATGCAACAGGCCGTTGTTTACCGCCTGAACGAACGGTTGTCGCCGGAAGTAACCAGGTCGGTTCCGATGACAGACCTAAAAAACGAAGCACTCGGCTTGGCTGGCCCGCCAACACCAAAAGTTGTTCCCGGCCTTGTCCCAAAATTCGATCAAATATATCAGTGCCTTCTTGGGAATCCAAATAACGCTGGCCGCTGGATTTTAGATACATTTCAGTTTGTTCATCTTCGAAGCCCATGCCGCCATCCCGCCACAGCGGCCAGTTGATGGCAATTGCCTTACCCTGCCGCTCACCTTGGTATTGCAATTGATTCCGATAGCGGGCATAAGCCATTTGAAAACGGTTGGCTACGGCATAGTCACAGGCGCCAAAATCCCCCAAGATTGCTGAAGATGAAGAAAAATAACAGATAAAATCAAGGGGTTCCCGACACAGTAAATCATCAATCAAGAGAGTACCTTTAATCTTTGAAGCTAAAGCAGCTTGAAATGTTTCGATTCCCTTATCAAAGATACTAAGTTGTATCGCGACCCCAGCCGCGTGAATTACACCATGAATTTCTCCAAAGGATTCTTTAGCCTGATGCAATCCCTTAGTCATAGCCTCCCGATCACCGATATCCGCCTGGAGATAAATGACGCGGCTGCCCAATGCTTGCAATCGATTGATTTGGGATTGTTTAGCGGAATCCAAGGCCGACCGACCAGTAAGAATCAAATTGACCGACTGGGCTTTCGCCAAATGTTCGGCAAACAAATATCCCAATCCGCCACAGCCACCTGTGATCAGATAGGTACCACCGGAACGGAACGAAGGTTTCTCTGCCGTAACCGTGGCTGGTTGGATCTGATACACATGGCGTTTTCCCGCTTTATATAATCCGCTTTGTGCTTTCGCAGCACCTAGTTCGGATCGGAGAGTTAGCGCCCAGTCACCCATAGAAAATTCTCGTTCTGCTGCGCTGTCTTCATGATAAATTGCAGCCACCTGTGTCTGTGGCAACACCAACCCCAAAGAACGTTCAAAACCAATCCAGGATTCTAGGTAACAACGATCCAGTGCATTCCTGATTTGCGCGGCCAGCAAGAATCGGCCGGGTTTTCGATTGAGCCCGGCAAAGGCTTGTAGAATATATACAATTGCTGAAGGATCTTGAATGCAGCTCTGATCTTCTAATGCCCACAGGTACAACACGGCGTCCATATTGCCAACATGGTTCTGGATGCTTTGCAAAGCTCTGCGATACGACTCGGGATCCATGGCCGATATCGAATATTCATGGGATGAACGCTTTATAAAGGCGGTATCTTTAGCTATGAAAATAATGTTGGTTCCCGGATCAGAGGCATCCCATGCTTTGGAAAATGCTTGCTGATTCTGGGGCTGTGACAGAAAACAAACCAAAGTTTTCACACCAGCAGAAATGCCAGGTTCCAAGCCCTTTTCCTTCCAAACTTCTTCAAAAGTCATGATCTCATAGGGTTCCGGTTGTTCCGACACAGGAGGAACAGAGTCCTTGTAGCCGCATTGGCTAATTGCCAATTTCGCCTGAGAGGCGATATCCAGATGCTGAGCCAACACCAGCCCCTTCACACCTGCAGAAACCTGAACCGGGTCTACCTCAACCCAAAAGCTCTCTTTGCCAAAAGGATAGGTAGGTAAACTTATCCGACGCGGTCGGTTACTGTCATAAAGCTGGTTCCAGTCGAGATTTAATCCCTTGACCCACAAACCTGCAATCTGGGTGAACTTTTTCTTGCGGAACCATGTTTGTGCCAGAGATTTGGCATCTGCATCCGACTCCAAGACCCCCAGGCTATCCTTACCCTTTTTCACCTGTCCGATAAGAATCCCTGGAACGGAGTTATGTTTCATAAACTCCATAAGTGCTTTTAAAACCGCTTCTCTGGAATCCGCTATCAATGCCAGTCGATAGTCCATGGCTTCTCGGCCAACCTGTAACGTATAGGCCATATCCGCCAAGTCAAGCTCCGGATGCAATTTCAGAAATTCAACCATGGAGCCAGCATAGACTTTTAATTGCGCATCACTTTTCGCCGATAATACAAACAGCGCCGGATTTCCCGAATGAATTTCCTCTTTACTCCGTTTGACCTCCGTAGGGGAGTACTCTTCGATGACAACATGAGAATTGGTTCCACTAAATCCGAAAGAACTGACGCAGGCCCGCCGAGGTACCGATTGAGCTGTTTCCCATGATTGCATCTGATTATTGATATAGAACGGAGAATCGGAAAGCGAAATATGTTCATTGAGTTTTTCATAATGGATGGTGGGAGGCAGCATCCGGTGCCGCATCGCCAGCAATACTTTGATAACCCCAGCGACGCCTGCAGCAGTCAAGGGGTGACCAATATTGCTTTTCACTGACCCCATGGCACAGTAATTCTTCCGCTGAGTATAGGCTTGAAACGATTTAGTAAGCGCTTCTACTTCAATGGGGTCACCCAGTTTGGTTCCGGTACCGTGGGCTTCCACCATAGATATGCTCTCCGGGTTGATACCAAAACGTTTATATACTTCTTTTTGTAAAAATATTTGGGAATTCACACTAGGGGCGGTTATTCCGTTAGTCCGCCCGTCCTGATTTATTCCCCAACCGCGAATGACTCCGTGTATATGATCCTGATCACGGATAGCATCAGCGAGCCGTTTTAATAAAACAACCCCGACCCCTTCACTCGGTACAAAGCCATTGGCTCGATTATCAAACGTAAAACAGCGGCCATCTTTGGACAACATTCCAGCTTTGCTGGTCATAATATGCATTTCCGGTCCAACCAGCACACAAACACCACCGGCCAGGGCCAAATCACTGGTTTGCAACACCAGACTGTTACAAGCTTCGGCGATTGCCACCAATGAGGACGAGCAAGCCGTGTCAATGGCCAGGCAAGGCCCTTTTAAGTTCAGATAATAGGATATCCGGGACGACAGAATCGAACTGGAGCCCCCCATGAGGCGTTGTGCATTCAACTCCTGCCCAGCGATGAATTGCCCGTAATCATTTGTGGCGCAACCCACAAAAACCCCGCAGCGGCTTCCAGACAACGAAGCGGGATTCAAACCAGCATCTTCAATGCTACTCCAACAATGCTCCAAAAATAGCCGTTGTTGTGGATCCATCAATTCCGCTTCGGCAGGCGAGATATTGAAGAATAATGGATCGAAAAGATCCGCATCCTCTAAAGCGCCCATCCATTTACAATGGCTTTTGCCAGGGGCTTCCGGATCCGGATCGTAAAATTGATCCACCGACCAACGGTTGGCGGGAACCTCGGAAATGCAATCCCTGCCGTTCGCTATGTTATCCCAAAATTCGGTGAGATTCCTTGATTTCGGAAACTGACCCGACACTCCGATTATCGCAATGCTATTCTGCAAGGCTTGATCCGGAGAACTGGATATTTTCATCGAAACCTCAGAAGAGATGGACGAATAGCTTTCTGACCGGGTTGAAGTGTTTAACCCTTCACAGGACACGCTATTCGACGTGTTGGATTGACCATCGGGAGAAAACTGTCCAAATAAAGATTGAATCCGATCCTTGACTTCGGCTTGATTCACAAAGGTCTGATCATGCATTCGGATTTCTTTCTCAATGGTAATAGAGATCCTCTCCCGCAAGGATTCCACCATATGATTTTTAAGTAAGATCAAAGCTTCCCTTGGGGATTCGGCCAATTCATTCGCCAATTGAATGGCATAGGGTAAAACCTCCGCCCTCGACAATACCGGGAATGGAATTCCCCGGGTTTGCAACTCCGAACCTCGGTACCTTTTACCCGTAAATAAAATTTCTTGAGCCAGACCAATCCCAAGCTTCTCTGGGAAAATTAAAGTGGATCCGAAACCGGGTGTAAAACCAAATTTCATAAAATTGGTGGAATAATAACTTTCCTGACTCATCACCACGAAATCACAGGACATTCCGAAACACCAGCCGGCACCAATCCCATGACCCTGCATTGCAGCGATAATGGGAATCTTACAATCCAAGGCAACCCGGTATAGATTCGAATCCGTATATTTTGCCTTTCCCTGAAAGATATCCAGAAGATTCTCCTGAGTGCCGCCCGCAGCGAAAAAGGTGTCATACCCGGTTAAGATAATGATCTTATATTTCGGATCCGTCTGAATGGATTCAATGGTTTGTATCAGCACTTGAATTAATTCTTCAGAAAACTTGTTCTTATTCATTCGATCCTGCATAGTTATCTGGATAACTCCGGAACCAATCTCCCGTAAAGCCACCACCGGTTGCTTCGAGACAACAGGTTCTTCAAACCGCTTGGTTTGATTCCCTTCAGGAGCAGGTGGAACCACATTGGATATTGGGATTGCCCTGGACGGAAATGGTGAAACAGGTGCCACCGTTGTTAACTCCAGCTTGCTAAGCGTATATTTTTTCGTCTTGTTTACTTCCTGTAGAATGAACCCAGTAAATTCAGCGATAGTGGGATAATCATAGACTTTGGTTACCGCAACGGAAGTGCTGTAACGCTCATTCACCTTATGGATCCATTCCACGCCGATGATCGAATCCAAGCCCAGATCAACAAACTTAGCATCATCATCGATATCACCAGGTTGCATGGATAAAGCTTCCGCCAGCCCGGCCTTCAACTCTTCCCGCAAGGTCTCAAAGGAGACAACAGCTACTGCCTGAATGGAAACCGGTTGATTCGCGGGTGAACTGCTTTTAGGCGATTTCACCTCACGGCGGTAGTCTGACTTTCCTTGTTTTTGTAGTTCCTGTGCCAAAAATTCGGCAAACTCATACAGGGTGGAATAATCATAAACTCTAGTTACCGAAATTGAAGTTTGATATTGCTCATTCACCTTCCGGATCCATTCCACTCCAATAATGGAATCCAAGCCGAGATCCACGAACTTAGCATTATCATCAATTTCATTGCGTTTCATGAACAGGGCTTCCGCTAGACTGGACTTTAAATCCTCCCGCAATCCTTCCATAGCGAAAGAGCCCCACAAACCCTCAAGAATGACAGGTTCAAGCGGTGGAAGACCCGTATCCCCGTATCCATCAAAGTCATCCGTCGGATCATCTATTGGTGGGTTTGCTACTGATTTTTCAAATTCAATTAACTTCCGGTCGGGTTGTTTATTTATTTCTCCGGCTATTAATCCGGTAAATTCGCGAATAGAGGGATAATCATATACTTTTGTCACCGCCAAGGAAGTATGATAACGATCATTAACCTTCCGAACCCACTCCACACCGATGATAGAGTCCAGTCCAAGATCGATGAATTTGGCGTCTATATCAATTTCGCCAGGATTCATAGCTAGGGCCTCCGCCAGGCTGATCGTCAGCTCATTCATCAGTACATCCATTGCAATGTCCGCCTCTGGCACTACGACTGCCGATAGCTGCGTGTTTTTCCATTCAGGCAGTTCTGAGGAAACATCGAGCGCCGCCAGGGTAATGCGTGGTTTACCTCCGGATTGGATATGAACCGATGGAATGTTAATGGCGGATAACGGTACTAAGCTAATCCTCTCAGCCTTATCGGTTGGATCAGTATAAACCGGAGGATTTTGAGGGAACGAAACAGGATTATTCTGAGAAGATTTCGGCGAATGCTCAATCTCCGTGATCACGTTTTTGGAAGTTGCGTCTTGACCTTTACTCCCGGGATCACCAATTGGAAACCAATACGATTCTCTGGCAAAAGGATAGGTGAGCAGATTGATTCGCTTCGCTAAATTTTTGGTGTACAGCAACTCCCACTCAATGATATACCCTTCAGTCCATAGTTCGGCTATTTTTTCCGCGGGGCAATCGGCGTACCATTGAGACTTTGATTCCATAGTGAATGATTCTACCTCCGGCAATTGGTCAAGACCTTTCACTTCCTTGATTTGCCCACCCCGCCAGCCATTAGCCTGATTCTCCTCATTTTGCAGAAATGCTTTGCATTGAGAAATAAGTTCCGGGACACTGCGAGTAAAAAAAATCACCCGTTCCGGCATGGCTTCTCGGCCCACCTGAAGGGTGTACGCCATATCCCGCAGGACAAGGTTGGATGATCTCTGTAAATACTCCAAAAACATGACTACATACTCCCGGAGCCGAGCGGCATTCCTGGCGGAAATAGGAATCAATGCGAAATCATTGCTATCTTCAAGCTCCTGTGTCGGTAACTCTGTTTGCGATTCTGGAACATACTCCTCTATAAGGATATGCGCATTGCTTCCACCGAACCCAAAGGAACTCACACCCGCCCGACGGGGAAACGGAGCATCCCCGAAGGTATTCCACGGAATAGTTTTATTTACAATATAAAATGGAGAACCCTCAAAGTTGATAATGGGATTTTTCTGCTGAAAATGGATACTGGCGGGCAACGTTCGATGTTTCATCGCGGCCAGTACCTTGATTACTCCCGCAATTCCCGCGGCAGCTTCCAGGTGTCCGATGTTGGTTTTTACCGATCCCAAACCACAGGTGGCTTCTTTGGGATCCTTCCCAACCTTTTGATATAAGTGTTTAAATGCATTCTTCAGGCCATGGATCTCAATGGGGTCACCGAGAGGTGTTCCCGGCCCGTGGGTTTCAATATAACTAACACTATCCGGACTTACTCCGGCTTTTTCGTAAACATCAACGATCAGTTCCGCTTGGGCTTTGGGATTGGTAATCGTTAGCGAGTTGGTTCTTCCGCCATGGTTGGTGCCCACACCCTTGATTACCGCATAAATCGTATCCCGATCCTCTATCGCTTTGTCCAAAGGCTTAAGTAATAAAACCGCCGCACCCTCCGCCCGAACATAACCATCGGCCTTCTCATCAAAGGCTTTGCATGAACCGTCTTTGGACAGCATGCCGCTTTTGCTGAGCGCAATAAAGCGTCGCGGCGACCAGCACAGATTGACTCCACCTGCCAATGCATATTCGCAATCCTTGTTTTCCAGAGAACGAACAGCTTGGTGAATCGCCACCAGTGAACTGGCACAGGCCGAGTCAATAGTAATACTGGGTCCTTTAAAGTCAAACCAATAAGAAATTCGGTTGGACAGTATGGCGTTGGAAGTTCCCGTCGGTACGTATGTATCGAAATCCTGAAGGTATTTCTCCATCATCTCTGTATAATCGGTGTTGCAAACCCCCATAAAAACGCCGGTTTTGGTAGATTTCAATGCCCCAGCCCTATAACCTGCGTCTTCAATGGCTTTCCAAGCCAGTTCCAAAGTGATCCGTTGTTGTGGATCCATATAGGTTGCTTCGCGGGGTGATATATTGAAAAAGGAAGCATCAAAACAATTGGCCCGATCAATAAATCCGCCCCAGATGCTGTTTGTTTTATTTACATCTTTTTGCGGATCACCGTAATAATCATTTTTATCCCAGCGCTCCAACGGGATTTCGGTGATCAACGAATCCCGGGATATTAAATGATCCCAGAACTCATCCAGGGTATCTGATTTCGGAAAACGAAGACTGATTCCAATTATCGCAATTCCTTGGCTTGTCTCTACCTTACTCACGATTTTACCCCCAAACGTCCCAAAATCGAACCTTATCTATACAGCTTTCTTGAGATACAATTCACAATGTCTGAAAACGAAACAAAAACATTGTCCAAAATCTCATCCTCAGAAAATTTAATATGAAATTCATTTTCTAAAAATGTTATCAACTTCAAATATCCAAAGGAGTCAATGATCCCAGCTTTAAACAGATCCGTACCCTCTGTGATATTATCATTGAACTCCAGTAAAAATGTTTCGTTCATAAAATCAAATATTTCTCCCTTCAATTCCACTACCTCCATAACTCTACCTCCCCATATCAATTTTCTATAAATCCCATAACCGTTTTCCGGAATTTTTTAGGTTTGTCGATGAATGACCATTATTTAAAAAATCCATAATCGTTTTCCGGAATTTTTCAGGTTCTTCGATAAATGACCAATGACCAGAATTTTCGAATTTAATCAAGGTGGAGTTGGGCAAGTCTTGATGTAGGATCAACTGATCCTTTATGGAAATCACGTCCTTATCCGCCTCCCCGTAAATAATTAATGTCTTTTTATCAAAACCCGGGAGTCGATCCTTCAGGCTAAAGTTTTGCATCGTTTTAAAGATCGACATCATCGGCGCATAACTTGCAGGGCCGAGATCCAGCTTTTCGCCACCGCCAGGATGATAGAAAGTAGTGTTGTAATACTCTGTCAACCGCTGATGATACCACTGATTAGTAGCTTCTGGGTCATTAATTGGCGGCAGCGTCCGATATAGTTTGAGCAACATTTCCGGTTGCATCGTGGATTGAATAAAGGGAGTGGAAACCAGTATAAGTTGATCGACATTTCCTGGATGATCCAGCGCATATTGGAGTGCTACAATGGCTCCAAAACTATGACCCAAAAGAGTTACTGGTTTCTTTTTTGCATAATCATTCACAATAACATCCAGATCATCCGTGAGATGTTGAAAACTATAATTTTGCAAATCACTCTTCGACTCGGAATTTCCGGTACCCGGTTGATCATAGAATATTACCTTGTTTTTTTGCTTCAAAAAATCCAAATAATCATGGAAATAATACGAGGATAATCCCGGGCCTCCATGAATGACGATGATGGGTTCACCATTAGGGTTTCCTGTCTCTTTATACCAGAGATTAAAACCATTTACAGGAATTATTTTACCTTCCTTGTCAGGGGTTCTGGCCGAAAATACCGCCGCTGCTTTCGGGGTTACCTCATTGACAATATACAAAATTGACACCGTCATCATTACCAGCAAAATCCCGACAACTAACAGGCTTACCTTTAGCAATCGCCGGGATTTTCTTTTCGTCTGCCCAACTTCCATAGATATATCTCTTTGCGTTTGGCTGGCTGCTTCCACAGATGATATACCTCTTTTCATTTTTTATTTATCGCCAGCACAGCGTCTTATTTATCTTTTGTAACCGGCGATGGTCAACACCTTGCGTTTCCAGAACAGTGTATCGTTTTCCGTGAAGAGCCATTGAGAGATGAGAGGATCATTCAATCCCATCCGCACCAGCTCGTCAATCTCGGCTTTGTCTTCTTCAGTTTGCACGGCGTGATTGACATATTCGTAAAAATTCAGTGTGGATACGGATACCAGTGCTCGAAAAACTTCAACATTATTTTGTTTATACAAGTCGACAATCTCTTGTTTGGAAAGCGTACGATGATGGCAGGAGTCGATTAACAGTTCCAACCGCTCAAAAAAATCGTCCAGTTTTGAATCCTCATACGAAATAATATCCTGGATACAAATTCGCCCTTGATTTTGGCAATAGCGTTTCATTTCCTGAAATACTGCCGGATAGTTTTTCATATGATGATATGCCGCTTTTGAACTGACACAGGAGAACTGCTCACTCTCAAATGACACCTTTTCCGCATTACTACAGATGAACCGGATGTTTTCCAATTGGCGTTCTCTGGCATTCGTAGTGGCAACTTCAATCATCCCTTCGGAGATATCCACCCCCCAAACCGTCCTGGCCCGCCCGGCCGCATAGATAGCAAATGCCCCCGTCCCACAAGCAAATTCCAACAGTTCGTCAGCAGCGCTGATATTATAAAATTCCATTAGAAACTGATGGGTTTTTTCATCCTGTGTTATCGTCCAATTGTCAAATTGGGTTGCCTGTTTATTAAACTGATCCCTGACGATCCAACTCTCAGCCATACCCATCACCTTACCTTTCCCGACCTCCGTGGGCCCGCCTGATGGCGTACAAAATGAATACAGCCATATCTTTAACTAAATCAAGCTTTCTTCAATGAAAACAGAATATAGATCTTATCAATTTCATGGGATTCTTCCAAAACCCACGAGGTTTGTGATAAAATTCGCTGCAACCCCTCCAGCCCCAGATATCGGATCTGCACGCCAATAAACTCTGTAAATCCCAGATATCCCGCATTTACATTTGCTCGGTCGAATATTAAGGAGCCTGTGACCCGGGCGTCTGCCGGGGAGTTGGTAAAGAAACGATTTAAATTTTCAATGATATCTGAATCCGAACCGTACTCAAAAAGCCCCCCCTCTGACGAACAGAGCTGAATCCAATCGGAACGTTCCAAACTCAACTTTACTAATGCCTCGGGTTGGCTCCAGTCATAGTGAACAATATTGAGGGTAATGTCCAGACCATGGAAGCGTTCACCCGGTTGCTTCAGAACATCAATGCATCGTTTTGAGAAATTTGGACCAACGGTATCGATATCTAAAATGTTTATCTCTATCTTCCGACCTTTGAGTAACTCCGGATCCGATTCCTGAATTAGAATCAGGGTGTTAATACTGTCGGTAGCGGACCCTCCGGCGATATTGAAGAAACAAAGGTTGCGCTCAGGAAATTGCTTTAGCTGAGGCAGCAATATTTTCGACTGGCTGCGGCAAAGATCTCTCAGCCTGATCCGTAGTCCCATAAAAGAGGTCTGTTTCACCGCCCACTTGTCGCGGAAACCTAATTTTATCCCCCGACTTAAGCCGGGGCCAAGTTTGTACAGCAACGTACGCATGCCGCTAAGATAAGAATTGTCGACATTTGACATTTTCACAAAGATGTTCCGAATAAAACCTGGCATCTTCTTTAGTGATTCAATGCTCCGAGCTGACTTGAGACAGTTCAAATGATACGCCTGTTCATCAATACTAGCGTTAAAAAGGGGATGAGTAATATCCAGGATTGGCAATTGAATTTCATTTTCGAAAGTCGCATAGAGAATTCGCTGATTTTGATTTGTATTCATGGTTTCCAACTCCACCTCACTTGAATGTTGATTTTTGATTTAACTTAAATCCAAAACTAGCATAATTAATTTTCCCAGAAGAAGTCCGGGGAATATGTTGCATTGGAATCACTTGAATGAGATCCATAGGGATTTTAAACCGAGTAAAAACTTCCTTCTTGATGTTATTCAGTATCACTTTGGCTACATCTTGCAACTCCTCCTGGTGGTACGCAATCAGAAGCAGTTCGTCCTGTCCACCAACATAACAATTGAACCCCAAACTCTGTAAATGATGCTCGATATCCGATAACCCGATACGTTTTCCCAGAATCTTCAGAAAACGGCTTTTACGTCCGGTAATATAAAAAAAACCTTCATTGTCGAAATATCCTATATCACCGGTTTTTAAGACGCCTAACAATTTATCGCTTTTCGCGAGATCTTCCCGACAATACCCATAACCCATCATCACATTCGGTCCCTCATAAATTAACTCTCCTTCGAGTAAGGGATCCGTAACCGGATTTCCCTCCTCATCCTCCAGCCAAAGTTTCCCACCGGGGATGGATTTCCCAATACTCCCCGATTTGGAGACGCTGTACGCCGGATCCAGGTAAGCAATTCGAGCCGTAGCTTCGGTAGCACCGTACATCACCCAAAAATCAAATTTCTTTAATCGGGATAGTTCAGCATATTCCAGCACCAATTCGATACTGAGTTTCCCGCCCGCCTGGGTCATATAGCGTAATGAGGGTAACTCCATTTGAGAAAATCCCATTCGTTTCAAAATTTCATAGGTATACGGCACCCCAGTGAGGGATGTTCCTCCTTCGGCTTTGAAGAAGTCCCAGAATTCTCTTTTGACGATGGGGGTATCCGTTAGTAGAATGGTCGCGCCTACAGTCAAATGACTATTAATAACCGATAATCCATAGGAATAATGCACTGGCAAATTAGTGATTGCTCGTTCTGTCTCATTTAAATGAAGAAAAGCGGCGATGGATCTAGCGTTAGCAATAACATTTTGCTTCGTCAGTCGCACCAGTTTAGGTGAACCAGTCGATCCCGATGTGGAAAGCAACACGGCGATATCCGAGTGGATTTCTGGCTGCTGTTCCCATCGATAATCTATTAATTCGTATTCTTGGTATCCGAACACACCGTCTCCATTTTCAGGACGCCAAATAAAATCTGGCTGGTATGTCGAGATTAGATTATTAAGAATTTCACTGTCTAAATGGGCATCAATCATCATGGCAGCATTATTGCTTTGCACTGCGGCCAAATAACCAATTATGGTTTCGATATTATTTTTGGCAAGGATCATCACTAGTTTTTTATCCCTTGATTCAAAAAACGGTTGGAACCGATCACATTCTCGGATTAAGTCATCATATGAAAAATGTTCACCCGATTGAGTGATGATTGCCTTACGATCTTTAAATGCCGCAAAGTTAAATAATAAATTCATTTCTGACACCACCATCAATTCCGAATCTAGCCATTAATCCAAAACTGACTATTTGAGCCGTAAGAAACAATTAAACCGCACACTAAAAACTCCCCATAAAGCAGAAGGTTTTTGTTAATTAACCTGTCTACTTTATGGGGAGCATCCCTATCAAACACCAGTTCAATTACGAACCAATGAATTTCCCCTGATTCGATTTAGGCTCGCTTCCCGGAAAAATACTACGGAAGAATATCGAGAAAAGCGAAATTTTCCGTTGCCGTTTCAGCATAAGATCCGTGATATTTTGGTAACACAATTTCAATCCAGGGCCGCCCGAAGAGATAATCGTAAACAGGGTAATGATCAAAAAGGCCAAGATAGTATCTCCAACTTTTAGAACGGGATAAATTCTCTCGCCTCCAATGACCGTAGTAATCGCCCCTGAACCCAAATAGATTCCGGTATTGCCAACGATTAGAACCAGCACCACCACCATTATCAAAGCAGCCACCATGGCGATGATAGACAAAAAGTAAAATTCAAAGAAAATAATCAAGAAACTTTGAAAACGGCTATAGCCAATCGCTCGAATAGTCCCAAATTCCTTCATTCGTCCAAACAGGTTCATTTTAATGGTGGAATAAATGCCGAGCGCGATGACACATAAAAAGAACACCACAAAAACTTCAAAGGATGCTTTTAACATAGTTGAAGTATTGGTGAAAAACGAGGAAGCCATCTCCGATGACTCAGCCCGCAATATGGGACTTTCGGAGGTTAAATATTGATCCATTGTCTCTGCAAATCTGCCCCTCTGATCTGGATGCTTCAAAAAAATCCTTCCTACATCGAAGTAACCGGATTCGAAATCAAAAAGTTCCTTGGCATTGTTATAAGACATAAAAGAGTATTTATTGTCATAGATAGCCATGTTGCTGTAAATACCCGTGATTACAAAATCCAGCGATTTACTGGTTCCATCGGGAGTTATCGCCTCAAACATGACCTTGTCGCCTAATTTCAGATGATTGGCTTTCGCCTTGTCGGCACTGATGCAAATGGAATAAGGTTGATCCGATAATAGCACTCCCTGATCCATTTTCACGGTTTCGCTGGCAAGGAGCATATCTTGGTATTGCGGAGTCAAGCTAAATACTTTGGCGGTATCCACAGTGTTACCCTTGGTCATTTGAGCATTCCGGATAATGGTGGGATAATATGCCTGGATCTCTTCCGAGTGATCCTTTACAAAGGTCTCCAATCGGCTAATCGCCTGTTGATTCTGATCTTTTTTCTCGGCCTCAAAAGCTTGAATGGCTAACAACCGAGACGGATCACTGTTCTTGACCTTTTTGGTGTTTTCCCAAATTACTGCCACATCCCCGGACTGAAGATTGACATAACTTTTGGAAACTTGCTTTTGCGCGCCATTCATAATGGCATCAGTGGTCATTAGAAGGAATAACGACAGCCAAATCGCCAAACCTATTAAAATGGAGCGTTTTTTCTTTGCCAAAATATTCCGAAAGGCAATTTTAATAATATTTTTCATGAAATCATTCCCCTTTACTAGATTTCCTTTAAGGTCTCGACTGGTTTTAACGAGGCCGCCTTATATGTGGGATAGAGCGACGAAATCAAGGCAAAGAAAAAGATGATGATGAATTGAGGTATAATTTGGGAAAATTCAAACTTCATGAAAAAGTGTTCTCCTAATAATTTTCCCAGCACGGGCCCAGTATTCATACCTACTTTTGAAAAGTATAAAACCAGAGCGGACCCAGCGATGGTTCCAATTAAAGCAAAACAAGTTACGATAATCAGAATCTCTCCCATAAAAATCTGAATGATCCGGAAGCGGCTGAAACCAATGGCTCTTAAAGTTCCAATATCCTGATACCGCTCCAAACTCATCATATTCACCAAATTGATAATCAATAAGCAACTAATCAGCATTAGAATAAAGAGGAAACTATAAAAGGTCATGACATACAAGTCGACACCGCCCAAAATAGTGCCACCCATGGTTTCCCAGGTGGATATTTTTATCTTGTCCAATGGGAATCCTGAAGTGCTTAAATCTGAGTTTATGGCGTCAAGCGTCTGCTCGATTGTCGTGCGGTCTTTGGTATAAATAATAAAATCGGTAACCTCCCCAGCCTTAAGACCCATTAATTCCTGGGCGCTTTGCAGATCCACATAGGCATAGTCAAACTGGGCCACCGCAGAATTCAGCTCCAGACTACCAACCCCAACCACTTTCAAATCCAACTTGATGGGATGTCCGTCCTTCGTCTGAGCCAACACGCTAATGTCATCCCCAACTTTGACTTTGAATTGTTCGGCTTGAGATTCGGTAAGCATAATCTCATGGGTTTTATTAGGAGCCAAATACCGACCGTCAATCAGTTTATAAGATTGTTGATAATTGGTTGCAGTTGTGTCAAGCCCGATAATCATCGCGGGGACTTTCCATTTATCGTGGGTTAACATGGCATTTTCACGTACCCGTTTGACATAGCTCAGCCGTTCCGTCTGGGAATCCAGATACTTTTCCAGTAGCGCCACTTGATCCCCATTCAGATAGTTAATCTC
This sequence comes from Paenibacillus sp. NAIST15-1, assembly GCF_001894745.1. Lineage (GTDB taxonomy): Bacteria > Bacillota > Bacilli > Paenibacillales > Paenibacillaceae > Paenibacillus_B > Paenibacillus_B suaedae. The sequence continues at coordinate 670,155 of NZ_BBYF01000002.1, read as the reverse complement.
TCCCCAGTTTTTGTTGGTTGTGGCCATGTCTCCTTCTTCTGATTGCGAGGAACGGAATTGAATCTCTCCAGTCAGGGAATTGATGAGGTGCCCCTCCATATTAGCCTTCATGGTTGAAACAAAGGACTGAAAAAAAACCATCAAAAAGCTAATAAAAAAAATGAATGAACCCAAAATCAATGTCCGCCATTGAGTTACAAAGATATTTTTGATGGAAATTAAAAATATCTTCATGATTTTCCCTCACTTTCAATCACACCGTCTTGCAAATGAAATATCCGGTTTGCCTTTTGCATAACCTTAGGATCATGGGTTGAGAAGATAAATGTAGTTTGTTCTCTCCGGTTGATCTCTTGCATCAAATCAATAATTTCCATCCCCGTCCGGAAGTCGAGATTGGCCGTAGGTTCGTCTGCTAAAACCAATTTGGGTTTGGTAACCAGCGCTCTGGCGATGGCCACTCGTTGCCGTTGCCCACCGGAAAGTTCGGACGGTTTATGTTTTGCTTGACCGGAGAGCCCAACTTCCTGAATAAAATAGTTTACCCGTTCTTTGCGCTCTGCCGGTGAGACTTCTTTCATAATGAGAAGCGGCAGTTCAACATTTTCGTACACATTCAACACTGGAATCAGGTTAAATGACTGAAAAATAAAGCCGATAGTATACAGCCGGATACGGTTTAACGCTTTCTCCCGCAGATCACTTACTTTGGTATTGTGAATCCATACTTCACCGCTAGTTGGATAATCCAAACAGCCAATCAATTGGAGCAAGGTTGACTTACCACTCCCTGAGGATCCGGCGATTGTAACAAAATCGCCTTGATCAATTTGTAAATCGATCCCGCGCAAAGCCGGTACAATGGTTTTCCCTAAATGATAGTTTTTGGTGACATGTTTAATGTTGATCAATGTAATACCTCCATCAAAAAATAATGTTTTCTGCGTTTTCCTGGCTCTTACACAGATTTTCATCTTTGACACTCAAACTGCCTTAGATAGGTTTTGATGAGGAGAAACTTACCGATCTTGATCAGTTCGAACATCTCATCCAAAATGGATTTGAGTTTTATGCATCAACTGAAGTTTCCTTCTGTTTCCCACTTATGAAATTTTGCTTAATAGCTCACTCTTCACATCTAAATAATTGGGTTTAATGGTTAATCCATGAATAAAAGAAATAACAAAGACATCTCATATTGTTGGTGTAGTAAATTTACAGAGTAAACACTACCAAACAGAAGAGATGTCTCCTAATATGATAGAGTATTGTATAAATTCTATTGATTGGAAATTATGTTCAAGGTAAAAGAGGGGTTATATGATCTGGTCATACAAGATGGAAAATGAAATTGAAGGTAATGTTGCTTGTGTTCTATTTCTTTAAATTACGCATTCATAAGTATTTCTTTGTAACGCTTGTTGAGCAATTCAGCAGAACCATGCATAATTTTTAGTGCAATATCATCTACGTGGCGGTTTCTCCAGTTTTCTAGCTCTGTTCCCTTGACCCATTGGTTAAATGCACCTAAAGAAGGGCCGCAATGCACCTGATAATCCACCTTGCATTCAATATTCCCACTTAGTGCTAATTTAGTACTATAAGCGAAATACCATTTGAAAATTAATGCCATTTTATGCTTGGGATTATTTTCTGCCTTCTCTATATCACTATGAGGATAATAACTTTTCAATTCCTCAAATACACTTTCAAAACTGCGTTTAAAATATTTTTCCTGTATCTGTTTTTTTGTTTTTTCATCTATATCAACAATTGAATTATGCTGACAGTATAAATGATAAAGTTTATTCGCCCTGGCAGGAAAGAATAAACCTTTCTTCAAGACCTGAACCTTAGCTCCAAATTCAAACATATCTCCAGCAGGTGCTAATTCAGTATCCTGTACATTCATTTGCTGCAGCAAATCCTTTACTGTATCGTGAGTATTAGCCTCCACCGTACATTGGTTGATCGATCCGGTTACAATAAAATCCGCTCCCATTACAAATGCAGCAGCTGCGGCTTGTGGAGTTCCGATCCCTCCTGCAGCTCCGACACGCACGGGAGTAGTATATCTATACTTGCTCATCATCTCATCTCTAAGTACAGTAATCGCAGGCATTAATGCATATGCTACACCACTATCCGTGTGTCCCCCAGAGTCTGCTTCTACACTTAGGTCATTCGCCATAGGTACATTCTTCAATAATTCAGCTTCATTCGCTGTAATCACGTTCTCATCCAGCAGCTTATCAACAATCCGCTTTGGTGCTGGGCTCAAAAAAGCTTCCGCGACTTCTGGCCTGGATATTTTGGCGATAATCCTGTTGTCAGTTATGACATTTCCATTTCCATCTCGCCTTAAGCCTTTAGCCTTATATTTCACTAATGATGAGGTAATTCCCAAAAATGCCGAAGCTTCAATAGTTCTTACTTTATATTTCAATAACAAATCAACAAGCTGATGTTCCTTATCCGGATTGTTAAGATTATACAAAAAATTCAAACCATAGGCCTGTCCTTCTGACAATTCCTTTTGAATGAATTGAATATCTGCTTCAATTGCAGCCAAATGCATACCGCCGGTACCCAAAAATCCCATCATTCCGGCTTTTCCCATCTTCACAACTAATTCCTTTGAGGCCACACCTCTATACATAGCACCTGTTAGATAAGCATACTTCAAACCATAATTCTTTTTAAATTCCTTATTCCCCAATGAAGCAGCAATAATTTCAAAAGGCTTTTGTACGACTTCGTCCACAGGTTTCTTAACAACTATTTCTTCGTGTATAGCTAATACATTTCCCAACTTATTACTTCTATCGAAATTAGGAACCTCAATTTCCTCAACTTCAGTAATCGGTTCAGCTTCCCTTTTTATACGATTGAGCATACCCGTAAGAATCTTGCCTGTTCCTATTTCTTCAAAATTCATCTCGCCACGGCCTAATAAGTAACGTATACTGTCAGTCCATTGTACAGAATGGGTTATTTGCTTGATCAAATTTGTTTTTATTGACTTTTGAGTATAGGGCCTAGCATAGACATTTGAAATCACAGATATTTCAAGTTGTTGAATCGGCATCTCATCTATATATTTTTCAAATTCCTGCCGGGCATTTTCCATATACCTTGAGTGAAATGCACCACTAACCTTTAAAGGGGAGTACATCCTAACATGATTATTTGATTCGAATACGGATTTTGCTTTGTCAATATCTTCTTTTGGGCCGGATATTACGATTTGTGTCGGAGAATTGTAATTTGCAATATCAATTTTTGCTAGCCTTTCAGTATCCAGTACCTCACGTACCTGATCGCCCGTCAAGCCTATAACCGCGGCCATTCCGCCGCCATAAGCTTTACCCATCAGTTCCCCTCTTTTTTTGACTAGTTTCAAACCTGTCTCGAAGTTAAACGCATTTGCAGCGAAAAGTGCATTATATTCACCCAAGCTATGACCTGCAACATAGTCCGGTATTTGTCCAGTCTCCAGACGTTTCTTGAGATATAGTAACGAATTGACAACAAACAATGCAGGTTGAGTAAACTGTGTAAAGCCTAATTTGTTTTCAGGATCCTCCAAACACAACTCCTTAATCGAATAACCTAATATTTGATCTGCTGCATGAACCATATCAGGAAACTCATCAAATAAATCCTTTCCCATTCCCTTCTGTTGAGATCCTTGTCCTGGAAACAAATATGTGATCATTGCAACCCTCCTCGTGTACACAATGTTAGACGCTCATTGAAAACGTTATTACTTCATTTCCTATTCCTATTCAATATTCACCTTTGCGAATGATAAGACTTGTGTTGATTCCCCCAAAAGCAAAAGAGTTACTTAAGGCTACTTTGATAGATACATCATTGTAGGTTTCTTTACTAAATCTAAACGTTTCGTCTATAGGCCTTTCCAGATTGAGATTTGGGTGCACAAATCCCCCATTTAACTGTAGAACTGTTGCAATTGCTTCTATCACTCCTGCAGAGTATAAACAATGACCTGTTAGACTTTTCGTTGAGTTAATCCATATACGCTCTTTTTCGTTTCCACATATCTTTGAAATAGCTTTTAACTCAGTCCTATCCCCAAGAGGAGAAGAACTGCCATGAGTATTTATATAGTCTATCTCGCCAATCCTTATATTTGCCTGCTTAAGAGCGCTGGCCATGGCTCTTTCTTCTCCATGTACATTTGGGTCAGACAGTTTGTTTCCATCCAGAATAATCGAACTCCCTAGTATTTCTGCCAGTATTTTTGTTTTTCTCGCATTGGCGCTTTCCATAGATTCAAGAATTATACATCCACTGGCTTGCCCATAGATGAATCCTTCATGGTCAATATCGAAGGGGCGACAAGACTGTTCAGGTCGATCATGATATATTTTCCCTCCCATCGCTCCAATATTGTAAAATGCCTGGAGCTCCATAGGAGAGAAAACGGCCGCTGCACCCACTACAACACAAACATCAACGATTCCAAGCCTAATTAATTGCAGACCCTTGATTATTCCCACATTACCACTTGCTGAAGCTCCGCCTACCGTGAAACCTTCCCCATTAATTCCAAAGAGTTCGCTCAATGTGCCTACATGATCTGTATCCATAAATTGTAACGCATAACTGGAAGATACAAATTCGGGATTCTTTTTGAATTTTTCATATAAGTCATATTGTAAGTGTTGGTTAAGATTATTCCCTGCTACTACAAGTCCAACCCTTTCCATATCAAAATCGACATCACAAATACCCGAACTTTCCCACGCTTCTATTGCAGCAGCAACAGCATAGTGAAGGGGTTCAGGAGAACGTCTCACACATTTTTGAATTTTGTTAATAATTCTCTCCATTCTAGGATGGATAGTCCCTTTTTTGTTCTCGAGAGTAAAGCCTCTAATTTCTGCTCCGATTTTGACAGGGATGTCTAAATCAATATTCCTTTGCAAATATCCAATTCCGCTTTTACCCGTTTGAAGAGCAGCTGCAAAGCTTGTTATGTCTTGCCCAATGGAGCTAACTACACCCATTCCGGTGATGGCAACAGAACGATTATTCCTCATTTTATCACCCAGATGTTTATTTCTTTGCATCAAGAAGATCTATTATGCCTTGGATATTACTCAGTTTACCAAATTCCACAAGTGGTACTTTTATGTCTGTCAATTCCATTGTTCTTATAATAATATCCATCCTATCTACAGAGTTCGCGCCTATGTCCTTTAAACTCATTTCAGGTTGAACCTCATGCACTTCTATATCTGGAAGAATCTCAACAATTGCTTCTTTAACTGCATTGAAAATTGATTCTTTTGTCAACCAAAACACCTTCCTTCTCGTTTTTTTCACTTCCACTCTAACTGTTTTCTTATAAACTTATTACAAATAAACTCAAATCTATCTATATCATTTGAAAATGGAGTCCCAATTGCATGAGTCTCCGATGCCGTATGACGATTCAGGTTATACTTAACAAAATTTGATAACGTACCTGATGGGCCGAAATCGAAATAGATACATTCCTCTTTTTTTTCAAGATACTCTACTGCATCTTGAAATAGAATAGGCTTTCTGACTACATCCCATATGTAATCTTTTGTTTTATCACCTGTTATTTCGTTTCCATACGATGAAGACAAGATTTTTACTTTCGGACGTTCAAATTTTATTTGAGATGCATACTTCTTAAATTCAATTTCAATGGAATTGATTAAGCTTGAATGATAGGCAAAAGATACAGGCAGCATTTGACACGTTATCTCCTTGCTACGCAAATATTTCTCGATCATTATCAAATTCTCATGCGTACCAGATATCACATAATGGGAATTAAAATTAATAGCTGCTAACTCGCTATTATTATGAATCAGAGGTATCTCATCATAGGAATGAAAGATGTTTAATATAGCCAACATGGATCCCTTCATACAAAATCCCTCAAATAGCTGAGCTTGCCTGATAACGATCTCTAACATCTCCTCAACATGTACAACATTAGCAATCGATAAAGCCGCATATTCTCCTAAACTTGAACCAAATACATAATCCGGTTCCAATCCAAGTTCTAAAAAAGTCATCGCCATTGAATACTCGAACATAAAAATGGCCGGATGACTAAATAGTGTCCGGTTAAATAGGTCAATTTTTCTTTTTTTATTGTCAAACAGATGTTCTAGAATTGAATTTCCAATCATGTCTAACGCGATTCGATCTAACTTCTTCATGTACCTTTGAAATATTTCGTTATTATGAAAGAGGTCTTCTCCCATGTGATAATACTGAGAGCCCTGTCCTGAGAACATAAAAACTTTTCTTCTCCTATCCATTCCCCAACACTTCCTACATATCAAAATGTATATCCCGTCCAATTTCTGTATTACATAGTGACTCGGATATTACTTAAAATGCAATAAATTTTTCTGGTTGTTACGCATCCTGAACTGAATAAAATACTCCTCTTTTTCTATTTGAAAGTATATGTTGTTATGCATCAGATAACTCAAAGGATATCCAGGCTCTTTTCCGTACGAATGTCCTGGACAGATACAAACATGAGGCTTGACGGTTCTTTTTATCTTACAGATACTTTCAAACATCTGTTCCGGTGATCCCCCATTGGATGTACACGCACCACATCCCTCAATGAATATGGTATCACCTGTAAATAAATGATCCGTCAATAGAAAACACATTCCCCCTACAGTGTGGCCAGGTGTCAAGAGAAAAGTTAGTTCCGTAAATCCCAGATTAAGAACATCAAAATCATGCACGGAATTTAAATTTTTACATCGAAACCCATAAAAGTTGATTTCCTCAGCGGACATAAAAACTTGTGAGTCATACCGTTCCACTAATGGATTCACCATATTAACATGATCCATATGCGAATGAGTCAACAGAATTGACGCAGGTTGAACTCCTAGGTGTTCAAATGTCCTTACTATTAATTCTAAGTCCCACGATGGGTCTACTATTGCAGCTTGACCGGAAACTTTATCTATTATGATATAGTTGTAATTTATAAAATTAAGAGAAGAGGTCTTAAATTGATGGAGTCTATAAGCTTTATTTTCCACACTTTTCATCCCCCTAAATCAAAACCGCCCGTGTCAACGGGCGGTTTTTTAAGCGGCAGCATCTTTTTTTGTCCATAACAACTCAGATATTTTTTCATACTTCTATCTGTTTTGATATGCCATCATACCATCTACAGTAAATAACATCATTTGTTTAAGGAAAGGTCTCAACTAATACAAAACAATAATGTACAGACTCGTGCTGAAATAGTGACTTTATCCAATAGATAGACAAATTGATAACCTCTATAATAAAAGAGGAGTGTTACTATGGGACAGTCAAGGCAGTGCGGTAGCAGTTCAAGGAGCAGGATATTTACGTTTAAAGGATGGCTTAATCTCGCAAATGCAATGGAGCTGTATGAGTGTAGGATCTTAGGTTAGGCGATGGATAGCCGGATGAAAACAGAACTTGTCTCGGCCGTGCTATAACAACTTAGGATTCCCCGATGGAATCCTTCTGAGGAAGCTCAACATGGAATGGCTGAATGAATGAATTTTTAAGACTCACAAGCTGAACTGCACCGTTTTTTTCGCTTCCATCTATCATTTATAGACAAGGTCATAGCTTCGCCCTGTCGTCTAAATGTAAATTTACACTACCGCAATCAGCTCATTATGATCTCAAAGTTACACCTACGCACCGAAGCAGCGATAGAATTTCACTTTGATTCTTTTATTTTTTATTCCAAAAGATTAATACCTACATCAAACCTGACTTCTTTCCCCATAAAATTCAATTCGATACGGGCTCTTCTCTTACGTTTGTCAATTTTCTTAATGATTCCTTCTCTACCCTTTAGAGGACCGTCGCGAACAATTACTTTGGCATTTTCCACATAGACATTGGAATAATCGATCTCACCATTTTTACTGATAAGATCAATGATGTACACCATTTCCTCATCGTCAATTTTATGGAAAACATGCTTTCCTGTACTTTCATCAATGAAGTTAAATTTGTTCAGAAGCCGATAGCACCTGGGTATATTTTTGAGTTCATAGTAAGTATCCACATTCAGCACCGTATGTACAAACACATATCCGGGGAACATCGTCCTGCACACTTCGTAGAATTTCCCTTGTCTTCGTTCTTTTAATTTCCGTTTCGGCACAATTGCTTGAATCAGGGACTGATCGAAAAATTTATAAATCAATGCTTGAACCATTTCTTCATTTCCTGTTTCGACAAAGAGTGCATACCAATCCATTGTTCCTCCTGCAAACTTTAGTATTATAAATACTTATTTGGAAGAAAAATATAACAGGCGTACAAGGATTCCGTATATTTCAATATTACCGTATTTTTCTAATGCAATCAACAGATTTTTACATTTGCAACCCTTTAGTTTAGGTAGTAGATTACCATTTTTTACTCACTATTTGTGTTCTAAACTACTCATAGTATCGTGTAGGCAACTAATCGTAACGCCTCTTCAAAGAATTGCCTACACAAGTCATTGCGCTGTATTTACCTAAACTATGCAAGATAAGAGGAAGTGATTTGAGATTCTAATAATTGATCTACATGATGATACAACAAGCATATTTGTGTTAGATTATACTTCATTACTTCAGAGGCTTCCGCAACAATTCACGTTCTCGTTAGCCTTCCCTATTCTGACCCTCACCCTCCTCTCATTTTCAACTTGTTTTTTATTCCAGAACTATTATTACAGACATAATATTATCTTATCCTATTTGTGTCAATATATTGTATTTTTTGATATAGTAAATATACTTTCATTCTTAGACTACGAGGTACCATCGACCTTCCCACGCTTGAACAGAGGCTGTATGACCTCTATAGTCTTGGTGGTGTATAATCGACAAGATACCTGTTCGCTAACCTATGCGTATTTCCATCCCTGTCACTGAGCCATATTCGAATTAACTGATCGCCTTCCATCAGCTTCACCTGCATGGAAGTGATTTTCCCATCCTTCGGTTTTTCAAGGTTTTGGTCATACATATCCTAATCTGCCATCGTAATTCGAATATTTGCCCTCTTGGAGTTTAAACGTTATATTCACTTCAAGGATATGTGCAGATGTTTTCCTGCCTAACACTTCCTGTTATATCCACAATATCAGAATGGTAATACGGCCATTTCCAAATGTCCATAATTGATAGTTGACATAAAAAAGCCCCGCAGTACTACTGCAAGGGCGAAAATAATTTCAATGCATAAACCGTTACAGAACGTATACAGATCTGCTATTTAAATTATTCTTCGAATTTATGACCACATTCCGCACAGAAGCTCGACCCTTTATCACTTGCTACCTGACACACTGGACATACAACCATCACTTTTATATCTACAACTTCCTCTTCTGAAAAATGCCCTACAAAATGATGTCCGCAGCCTGAACAGAACTTTGTATCTAATGTAGCAGGTTTACTACAAGACGGACACAGTTTCTCATTCTGCACCGTACGAATCCGATTTTCAACATCCTGAACTTCTGCTTTCTTCTGATTGATCTGTTCACTAAACAGCAGCAGTTGATCGCTTATTTCTTCTATTGTCCCATTTTGCATGGCATGATACACACATTCTCCCATACGACTGTAAATACCCGTAATTTCTTTTTCCTTTGAAGAAATTTGAAATTTCAACCGATTTACCTCTATCGTGGACTGTGCTTTTTTTCCTGCTTCCGCTGCACCTTGCTTTAATTTATCAAAAAAACTGCTCACCGTAATCCTCTCCATTCCGTAAATGAGTACTGATCATGATAACTTTAGATATTAGTAATATAGAGAAAAACATCTCTGTTTATTACATGAATCACCTTACATAACCAGTACTATTCACATCTCGGTAAAAAAAAGCCCCCGCAGCGCTGCTGCAAGGGCAAAAGCAAATCAAATATATAAACAGAACCGTAACAGAACGTATACAGAACCCTCAGAGAGAGAGGGGATTACTTACCTACTGTGTGGATTGGGTGACCAAGAACAACTTCAGCAGCTTCCATCACGATTTCACCAAGTGTTGGGTGAGCGTGGATTGTCAACGCCAAGTCTTCTACAGTTGCAGCCATTTCAACTGCCAAGCCCATTTCCGCGATCAAGTTCGATGCTTCAGGACCTACGATTTGAGAACCGAGGACGATACCTGTGTCAGCATCGGATACGATTTTCACGAAACCGTCAACGCTTCCGCCGAGGGACAACGCACGACCGTTACCTGCATAAGGGAATTTACCAGCTTTTACTTTGAAGCCTTTTTCCTTCGCTTCGGATTCAGACAAGCCTACGCTTGCGCACTCTGGATCTGTGAAGCATACTGCAGGGATGCACTTGTAATCTACAACGCTAGGCATTCCAGCGATTGCTTCTGCAGCCACTTTACCTTCGTAAGAAGCTTTGTGAGCCAATGCAGGGCCAGCAACGATATCGCCGATAGCGAAGATGTGCGGAATGCTTGTGCGTCCTTGGTGGTCAACTTCAATCAAGCCGCGATCAGTCATTTTCACGCCGATCATGTCCAGACCAAGCTCACCGTCAGTGTTCGGACGACGACCAACTGTTACGAGCAAGTAGTCAGCTGTCACTTCTTTGAACTCGCCGCCAACTGTGAATTTCACAGTAACGTCTTTGTCTGTTTGTGTAGCAGATTCTGCTTTCGCACCAGTGAAGATCTCAACATTGGATTTCTTCATGTTTTTCGATACAAGTTGTGTCATGTCTTTGTCGAAGCCAGGAAGAACCATGTCCGCGCCTTCGATAACAGTTACTTTCGTACCGAACTTGGAGTACATTTGACCAAGCTCAGCGCCGATGTAGCCGCCGCCGATAACGATCATGGACTTAGGAACTTCTGGCAATTCCAAAGCTTCTGTCGAAGACAGGATGCGTCCAGTGAATGGGAAAGGCTTCAATTCGATTGGACGGGAACCTGTTGCGATGATGCAGTTTTTGAACTTGTAGCGCGGTGCTTCTTGATCGTTGAAGACACGTGCTTCATTTTCATTGATGAACATGCATTCGCCTTTGAAGATTTGAACTTTGTTAGCTTTCAACAAAGCGCCTACGCCGCCAGTCAATTTCTTAACTACGCCGCCTTTAAATTCTTGCACTTTTGTGAAGTCCACTTTTACGTTTTCTGCAGTAATACCGATTGCAGAAGCGTGTTGTGTTACTTCATATTGGTGTGCAGCACTGATAAGCGCTTTGGATGGGATACAACCGCGGTTCAAGCACACACCGCCGAGTTCGGATTTATCTACGATGAGTACGCTTTGGCCGAGTTGGGCAGCGCGAATCGCTGCCACGTAACCGCCAGGGCCTGCCCCGATAACCAAAGTGTCAATGTTCAAAGATGCGTCTCCTACTACCATTTGGTTACACCTCCATAACAAGCAACTCAGGATTAGCAAGCAGTTGCTTGATGTAGTTCATAAAGTTTTGAGCTGTCGCGCCATCGATCAGACGGTGGTCGAAGCTGAGGGACAATGCCATAACTGGCGCTGCCACGATTTCGCCGTTCTTCACAACTGGCTTCTCGGAGATACGGCCTGTACCCAAGATTGCAACTTCTGGGAAGTTGATGATTGGAGTAAAGAACATACCGCCAGCGGAACCAATGTTTGTGATTGTGATTGTGCTGCCTTTCAGTTCGTTCGGAGCAAGTTTGCCTTCACGACCGCGGCTAGCCAAATCTTTAATATCGTTAGCGATCATCCAGATGCTGCGACGATCTGCATCATTGATTACAGGAACCATCAAGCCGTTGTCTGTATCTGTTGCGATACCGATATTGTAGTACTTTTTGTACACGATTTCGTTGTTTGCTTCGTCGATCATTGCGTTCATCGCAGGGAATTGACGGCAAGCTGCAACGAGTGCTTTTACGATGAATGGAAGGTAAGTTACTTTTGTACCTTTCTTCTCCATCATTGGCTTCAAGCGTGTGCGGAATGCAACAAGCTCGCCAACTTCCACTTCGTCCATGATTGTAACGTGTGGAGCTGTGTAAGCCGATTTAACCATTGCATTCGAAATCGCTTTGCGAATACCTTTGAACGGTACGCGCTCTTCTTCAGCATCGCGTCCAGTTGCTGCTGCCGCTGGAGCTGCTTTTTTCGCTTCTTCTGCTTTAGGTGCCTCAGTTGCTGCTGGAGCTGTTGCAGGTGCTCCGCCGTTAGCGAATGCTTCTACATCTTCACGAGTGATTTTGCCGTTCTTGCCAGTAGCAGGAACTTCAGCAATGTTCACGCCAAGATCACGAGCATGCTTGCGAACGCTTGGAGTTGCAAGTACATCACGGTTAGGTGCTGCTGCTACGCCTTCAGCTTTAGGAGCTTCAGCTGCTGGTGCAGGAGCTGCTTCCTCTTGAGCTGCTTCTTCTGGCATATCTTGCTCAGGAATTTCACCTTCAGCGTCGATGATCGCTACTACTTCGCCCATGTGGCATACTTGACCATCTTTCGCGAATACTTCCAATACCGTACCATTTACAGGGCAAGGAACTTCAACGATAGCTTTATCGTTTTGTACTTCCATGATGATATCATCATCAGTTACCTTGTCTCCTGCTTTAATGTGCATTTTGATAATTTCGCCTTCGTGAAGGCCCTCCCCTAGTTCAGGGAAGCGATACTCAAATTTAGCCACAGTAAAATCCTCCTTCTCTCTGTTCCGGTTCTATCTTAGAAGTTCAATACTTTGTTGACGCCTGCTACGATACGAGCTGGTGATGGCAACCATTGATCTTCGATTTGTGCGAAAGGATACACTGTATCTGGACCTGCAATACGAAGTACAGGTGCTTCCAGATGAAGAATCGCTTTTTCGTTGATTTGTGCAATAACTTCTGCAGCTACGCCGGAAGTCTTTTGCGCTTCTTGTACCACAATTGCGCGGTTCGTCTTCTTGATAGACTCAACGATTGTGTCGATATCAAGCGGCGCCAATGTGCGAAGGTCGATAACTTCTGCTTGCACGCCTTCTTTTTCAAGTTCAGCAGCAGCTTTCATTGCTGTGTGAACCATCAAGCCGTATGCAAGAATTGTTACGTCTTTACCTTCACGAACAACTTTGGCTTTACCGATTTCAACTGTATATTCGCCTTCTGGCACTTCATCACGGAATGCATGATACAAGTTCAAGTGTTCCATGAAGAATACTGGATCATTGTCACGGATTGCGGAAATCATCAATCCTTTTGCATCGTAAGGGTTGGAAGGAACAATAACCTTGATACCTGGTGTTTGTACCATCAAACCTTCAAGGGAGTCTGTATGCAATTCTGCAGCTTTTACGCCGCCACCGAATGGTGTGCGGAATACGATTGGCGAGTTGTAGCGGCCGCCGGAACGGAAGCGCATGCGTGCTGCTTGAACGCACATTTGGTCAAGTGCTTCATAGATGAAACCTACGAATTGGATTTCAGCAACAGGACGGAAGCCTTGAACGCCCAAACCTACTGCCATACCGCCGATTGCGGACTCTGCAAGCGGAGTATCAAATACACGCTCTTCACCAAATTCTTTTTGCAAACCTTCAGTCGCACGGAATACACCGCCGACATGGCCAACGTCTTCACCAAAGACCACAACATTAGGGTCTCTTTTCAATTCAACGCGCATTGCGTCGCGAATTGCTTCTTTCATATTCATTTGTGCCATTGCTTGTTTCCTCCTTACCGTTATCACAGAACCATATATGGATTCGTTGTCCTCGCATCAACGAGGCCCGTTAACTTTCAGAACGTTGTCCGAATTATTGGAAATCCGCTTTTTGCTCTTCCAAGAATTTCGGAGTAGTTTCGAACATGCTGTCGATCAAGCCTGCAACAGTCATTTTCTCTGTTTTTTCAGCACGTTTGATTTCTTCGTTCACTTTTGCTTTTGCTTCATCTTTTACGCGAGCTGTGTCTTCTTCTGTCCAAAGACCTTTTTTCTCCAAGTATTTGCCGAAGCGCACGAGTGGATCTTTGATTGCCCATTCTGCTTCTTCGTCTTTTGTACGATATTTTGTAGTATCGTCCGCCATGGAGTGTGGACGGTAACGGTAAGTCAACGCTTCGATCAACGTTGCGCCTTCACCTTTGCGTCCGCGTTCTGCAGCGATTTGAACAGCCTTGATAACGGCAAGCACGTCCATGCCGTCTACTTGCATGCCATGGATACCTGCTGCAACGGATTTATGAGCGATCGACTTCGCATTTGTTTGTTTCGCAAATGGAGTTGTGATTGCATAGCCGTTGTTTTGTACGAAGAAGATAACTGGCAAGTTGAATGCACCTGCGAAGTTCAAGCCTTCGTAGAAGTCGCCTTCGGAAGAACCGCCGTCACCTGTGTATGTGATTGCAACCTGTGCTTGCTTTTTCAACTTGAAGCCCATTGCAATACCCATCGCGTGCAAGATTTGCGCGCCGATGATGATTTGCGGCATCATTACGTTAACGCCTTCTGGAATTTGTCCACCATGTTGATGACCACGGGAGTACAAGAAAGCTTGGTACAAAGGCAATCCGTGCCATACGATTTGCGGCATGTCACGATATGCTGGTACAACAAAGTCTTCTTTTTGCAAAGGATATACGCTTCCTACCATGGAAGCTTCTTGACCGGACACCGGTGCATAGAAACCAAGGCGGCCTTGACGGCCCAGGTTGATTGCGCGATCATCCCATGTACGTGTAAATACCATACGGTACATGATTTCTTTCAATTGTTCGTCAGTCAGATCCGGAACCATATCCGGGTTAACAATTTCTCCTTCCGGAGACAAGACGGACAACGGTTGAATCTCTTCCGTCTGAACTTCAAATGGGAACTTGCTCATGTTTTTCACCTCAATAAAAGTTTGAAGATTTTGTTTCGCTGTTATAGAATTATTATACACCTGTTTTAGTCGATTGGTCAAAAGAAAACGCGAAAAAAGTGAACATTTTGTTGAATTGTTGTTATAACAGCTGTTGTTAATGACTATAACAGGGTGTTACAAATTTGTGAACTCACTCACATAGTCGATACTTGTTCGCGGAACATTATATAGTAGAAAGTCAAAGATTCTTATTTCTTTCCTATAGTGAGTCCCTAATCAAGACCATCGAAATTAGTATTCACCAACATTGATAAAATTTTGCATGAGGCGGTGCTATGCATGTCAGATTCTTCAATATTCAAGAGAACCATTGTAAAACACGACATTCCAAGCAAATATCTTGAAGGAGGCAGTCGTCACGTTCGCGTCTATTTGCCGCCAGGATATCAGGAAATACTCAGTTATCCCGTTGTCTATTGTCAGGACGGAGAAGATTTCTTTAATTTTGGTCGTATTGCGACACACGCGAATCAGCTCATTATCGAAGGTGACATGGAGCCATTCATCATCGTTGGAGTTGATGTGAATAAGAAAATCCGTACTTCTGAGTATTCCCCGGATGGAGAACGATTTGAATCCTATACTCGCGCCTTTGCAGAAGAGATTGTACCTGCAATTGAGCGAATGTATCCAGTACGCACCGATTGGACAGAAATCACGCTCGCAGGTGATTCACTCGGTGGCACTGTTTCCCTACATCTAGCGCTAAAATATCCTGACAAATTCCGTCAGGTAATCTCCTTGTCCGGCGCCTACTACCCATACTCGCAGCAGCTTATCGCGCAGGAGCAGGATCTATCATGGCTGCATCTCTTTATGATCGTCGGTCTGCAAGAGACTGCGTTCACAACCGATACAGGGACTTATAATTTTGTTGAATTAAATCGGGATACACACAAGCTGTTTACGGATCGAAATGCTCATGTTCTCTATGGTGAGCATGAAGGGCATCATTTGTGGGGATTCTGGCAAAAACACGTCCCAGATGCTCTTCGTCATTTTCTTGACTAGCTGCTTGTCCATTTCCATATGAGCATACAAGCATTGATGAGGAACACCCCTATTAAACATAAAAAAAGTAGTGGCATACAAGGATGTATGTCACTACTTTTCATCAAACCCATAAATTTTTTATGACATCAAAGGATGTTTCTCTTTAATCCGCTCTAACAATCGTACACACCCTGCTTGAACTAAACGATATACTTCTTCAAAATTGCCTGTATAGTACGGATCAGGCACCTCTTCCAGGTTCTCTTCAGGAAGCAAAGTCATAAATCGCAGAACTTCAGATGTTCTGTTGTCCGAGCCTTCCCACGCCAGCACATTTTGTTCGTTGCTCGGATCCATACATACGATGTACGTATAGGTTTGAAAATCTGTCGGATGAAGCTGTCGTGCTCTCATCCCTTCATAAGTAATCCCGTGTTCGTCCAATAGCTTGCGAGTTCCTTCATGCGGAGGATGACCTATATGCCAATCTCCTGTACCTGCTGAATCCACCTGAATCACCTGATCTAAGCCTGCTTGCTCCACTTGCTCACGGAATACAGCTTCAGCCATAGGAGAACGGCATATATTTCCCAGGCATACGAACAACACGTTCACCTTCGTACTTTCAGCCACGTAACATTCCTCCCTTTTCTATATACCATAGCTTCTTGCCTTACTTAGTGTTTCATTATGTAAGGTGTATATCCTGTTAAGATTCACTTATTGTATCGGCAGTCTTTATTTATTGCAAATGGATATATTTATTTGGTTCCCCATTCAAATTTCGATATAATGGGAGGGATTCAACTTGTCATCATACTCATTGCGATATAAAGGAAGGTCATAACGTTGTCAAACGATCAACAGGTTACTTCAACACCCGCTCATATTGCCATTGTAGCGGGTGGAACCATTTCCGAGAAAATAGCAGACCAGATTCGTACGATGGATTACATCATCGGCGCTGATCGAGGAGCTCTCTATCTGGTACAGCACAACATTATTCCCGATCAGGCCTTAGGAGATTTCGACTCCGTAACAGAGGATGAACGGGAGCATATCCGCGCTTCGAGCCGGAAATACATGGATTGTGACGCCGTCGATAAAAATTATACCGACACCGAACTTGCT
Source organism: Paenibacillus sp. NAIST15-1 (assembly GCF_001894745.1). Lineage (GTDB taxonomy): Bacteria > Bacillota > Bacilli > Paenibacillales > Paenibacillaceae > Paenibacillus_B > Paenibacillus_B suaedae. The sequence continues at coordinate 653,107 of NZ_BBYF01000002.1, read as the reverse complement.
TTCAATCATGCTCTCGCAATGAAACCAACGCAAATTACGCTATTCGGCGTAACCGGCACGAGACTTGATCATACGCTGTCTAATATTCATTTATTGCGCAAAGCCGTCGATGAAGGAATTAAGTGTCAAATCGTTGACGAACACAATATCATTATGCTAACGAATTCGAGTGTTACATTACAGACGAATTCCTTCCCGTATGTATCATTGCTGCCACTGAGCTCAACAGTAACTGGTATTACGTTAACTGGATTTAAGTACCCGCTTTATGATGCAACCCTGCAGATTGGACAATCCCTAGGAATAAGCAACGAATGGGATGACGGTGATACTGCTTCGGTTCGTGTGCGAGAAGGCTACCTCTTAATTATTTGCAGTCGCGATTAATATAAAGTGGATTTCAATCTCTGTCAAAGTGTCATTCGTAAAAGGAATACGCCATTCAATCGTTCAATGATGTAACTACCTGCGAACGTTCGAATGGCGTATTTTTTATTTGTAAATAATCTTTACATCACCGCTTACAACAACAGTATACCTAGCATGGCTGACAGCAGAACGGTAATCCAGGGCGATTGCCTCCATACAATTAGTGATAATATACCAATTAGCACGATACACATGTGAATCGGACTCGTTACCGATGTTGTGAGGACAGGATCGTAAAGTGCTGCAAGCAGCAACCCTACAACAGCGGCATTGATCCCTTGAAAAGCTGCCCGAACACTTCTCCATTGCCGAACATGCGACATATAAGGGAGTATTGCCCCCATTAGCAGGTAAGAAGGGAGAAAAATAAATAAAGTAGCAACGATGGCAAGAACGATTCCAAATCCACCTGAATGAATAGAAGCACCTACAAATGCTGCAAATGTAAACAAAGGCCCTGGTACTGCTTGTGCTGCCCCATACCCTGCGAGCAGTGAAGAATCATCCAGCAACCCTGCCGTCATCAGTTCATGCTTCAGTACAGGAAGAACAACATGTCCGCCACCGAACACCGCTGACCCGGTACGATACATGATTTCCATAAGCTGTGTCACTACACTTGGTATATAATACGCCAGCATTGGCAACCCGATAAGCAGTCCGAAAAATAACAGAGTCATCCATTTTGCAAATGTACGTGAAATGTTTGACTTCCCTTCTTCAATGCACTCATATTGGTTTTGATTGGTCCTGATCGCTGGTTCGCTATTTTCCGCCCGATTTCGGAATAGGACGACACCTGCAGCAAGTGCCCCCCCCATAATAAGGAGCTGTCCGTAAACGCCGATAAGAAGAAGGGATAGGATTGCGGCAACAATTGCGATCGTTCTTCGAAGCGCGTCAGGTGTCAATTGTTTATTCATTCCCCATAACGCCTGAATAATAATCGGAACTGCCGCAAGCTTCAATCCTTGCAGCCACCCAGGATCTTGATTGGGCAGCCAACTAATTCCGAAGGCAAATAAGGCAAGCAGACAAGCAGACGGCAGCGTAAAGCCCAACCACGCCATCGCCCCTCCAAGCCATCCAGCTCTCTTCATACCTATTCCAATTCCAAGTTGGCTGCTGGATGGGCCGGGAAGCATTTGACTAATCGCCTGCAATTCAGCAAACTGCTGATCGTCTAACCATTTCAACTGCTGTACATAGGTTTTATGAAAGTAGCCTATATGCGCAGCCGGCCCTCCAAAAGAAGTCAATCCTAGCCGCAATGCGGTCACAAATGTTTCTCTAACTCCATGCCAATAGGTTCTCATCCGATTCCTGTTACTCCTCTTCTATTTCGCACGAATATATCTTCATTGTTCCTTCATTTCTTATATGATGAGGTACCATCCGAATTGAAGCAATAGATTTACATAATCTTATTATTGTGCAAACTGCGTTTAAATTTGTGAATCAGAAGCAGCCCCAGCAAATTTACAGTAAAATAAACAACCGCCCTGCTGTTTTCAGGACGGCTCATTAAAACGTCGCTTTGCGATATGTATTACAGCAAAGACCCCTATTAAGTTGAAATAGCATTAGGGACATGATTTCAAAAAATATCCTTGTTTGGCCGCATCAGCTGCTGAATGATAGGATTCCAAAGCATTCGATGGAGCGCATTTTTCGGGGAATGCATACTTAATGCCATTCATGATTACGCCATGATAATTGTTTCTCTTAAGCAGCCGTGAGCCGCCGAGAGCATAATGATTATACGAAGAATAGCCTAAAGGCAAACCTTGTATGAAGGCCATAACACCCACGTCGTTGATGGTATTATGCCATTCTTCATCTGAAATGGAAGGCAAGGTGAACGTATAGGAGACACCATTTCGTAAAGCCCGTTCGTTGTGTTCATTGATGGTGTTGGCCAGCGCTTGTTGAATGGTATCTACGATTGTCGTACGTCTTACCGCATCAAATAACTGATCATCCTGTAGTATCGGAACATCTGCAGCCGTGCTTTTTAACTCCCGTTGATATCCTGCAAGCCAGCTCCCCGATGATGGACGATACACGGTAATATAATCATCTAACGTAAATCCGATCACATTTCCACCTTGATCCATAAACCCATAAGGCAACTTCGGCTTCCATACATGCTGCATCTGGGATTCACCATTTTGGCCGATATATTCATCCTCAGCATACATATCAACACCATCATAGCCAATGATTGCAATCACCGGAATATATCGCTTCAATTCATCCTGCTCTTTCTCCTCATTCCATAAACCAAAGTTAAGAAATAACGTCATAAAGAATGAATTAATCGCATCATTACGACGCAGTTCCAGCCGCTTCTGTGACTCATATCCTTCCTCCGTTTCCTTCCACACAGCAGATATCTGCAGTGTACGGGCTGCATCATCAACGGCTTGATTCATAGCGTCATTATACTTCAGTTCAAGCTGCAGCTTGCTCGCTTCCTCTCTTGCTTGTAGCTTATTCACCCAAAACAAAGGGAAACAGATCAGAACAAAGAGTATTGAAAATTTAACTACTTTCATTTCGTACCATTCCTCCGACAGGAATGTGAATCCGTTCAGTTGGGCCAAATGAGCCTGTCAGCCAGTCCAAAATCATGGTCGCACGTGTTCGATTCGTATTGCTTACGGACACATAGAAATAATCTCCAATGCTCAGCTTATGCGTACGGGACGGAGATTCAACAGATTGTCCATCTCCCGGAAACAGCTTTTCCATCAGCATCACTTTATTGTTTAGTTGGTAACGGATTAGAAAGTCCCCAGTAAATGTATTGACTTGAACGGGATCCCTATAGATCGGATCATACTTTTTCTCATAATGCTCAACAACCACATCATATACATTACCTGTCTTCTCAATTTCCGCCATAAAATCATTCCACATGACAGGAGTGATCACTCCCTTATCCCTTACGGCATCTGAGAATGTAGATGCACTTCGCTGCACATACATCGCAGCTAGGTCATCCTGCTGCTGATATGATTCTAATATCGGGTAAAGAAAGAGCAGCAGCACTCCTATCATCACACCAAGCAGCTTAACCACTGCATTGCCCAATCCGCTACCTCCTACCTGAAGATCATTTTACGGATGTCGCCATCGTCATTTCGTTCGATATGAAGATGATATTGTTTCGTTCGTGATATCGAATTGAACTGAATATCCTCAAGGAGGATTGTAGATTTGACGCTCATGCCTTCAACCTCAAGCTCAACATTCTCCCTCAACTGACTGATAAATAGAATGACATCAGCTCCCGTTAATGGCTTAGATCGTATAGGCTCCATCGTAGATCGAACATTCCGATCCTTCACTTGATTGGCATGATCTACTTGTCGAATCGTATAGGACGTACTTCCAATGAGTTGTAAGGCCCCCGTCAATGCGACCAAAAACAGTATCGATGCTACTGCTAGTTCAGCTATTCGACTCGCATTATGCATACTGCCTCCCTTTTCAAGCACTGATGTCAAAATATAAGTTTCCCAAAATTCCACAGTGGAGATATGTATATAAGAAAACTCAGGGTGACACCCCAAATCCTACTGCTGTTCAAATACAATCCCTCTTGTAACGTTGCTGGAGTCCACGATTAGCTTTGCTTTAAACTTTCCGCTAGGATTCACGTAGTTATCAGATGATTCATTCAATGCCAAATCTATACTGTCATTTCGATTGTTCCCCGCAATCTCACCGTTCGGCAGCACGTAATATCCATAATGATTTCCATCCGATTTTCCTGCACGATTTTTACCAGTTACAACACGAATCCCGAATTGATCTTGCTTGAAAAATTTACGTATTGCATTAATGACCTGAGAACCGCTAACCGAGGTATTATCATAAACCGTAAATGATGCCTTGCTTAACTCTGTCTGGATCGATGAAAATTCATTTTGAGCCGTTTTTGTCGCTTCCTGCGCACTAACGAACAACAACACAACAATCGTAATTAGCGCAATGGTAAGAAAAATTCCTGCTGCCACCTTCAATGCAGATTGGGCATTATTCATACTTTAAACACTCCTTTGTTATAGAGATTGGATTTGTTCAAAGGAAGAACGCATTTGCTCTGCGCTCATCCATACAAGGGGTACCACGAGATACAAAAAAATTAAGGTATACATCGGAGCGAACCCCAGCCACCTTCCCCAGCCTGCTTTGGCTTCGATACTTGTCTCATAATGCTGTCTAAGCATATCCTGTTCATAGAACCAGTCTTGCTCTGCATCATCGAACGCCTCATTAAGCGGAATATGATTGTGGGCTAGCTCCAGCTTGTCCACAAGCCTGACGAAGTCTGGATATGGCGCATGGATTCGCAGTTGTTGAAGCGCATGATCCGTACCGCTCTCCCAATTAAGCAGACATATTTGTAAAGGGCGACGGAACAAAATCGTGCAGCGACTCATCCACTCCACCATCGATTCTGCCGTCATCCGCTCGAAAGCACGCAGCAGCATGCAAAGAGACTGCATTTGACTGATCTCTGTACGCATATCCAAATGTCGAATCCGAATACGGATCCGCAGAATCATAACAAATGCATAATATGCACCCCACCCAACGGTGAATGGAAGCAGAACTTCCCACCATGAAACTCTCATCTCTCGATGATAAATAGCAAGTGGTACGAGCGACTTCGTCGATTGTTCGATTCGTTGATAGCTCCAGTCTGGGTGTTCCTTCAAGATCGCAGTTTTCAGAGCGAGTTGAAGTCCGTGATTGTCTGTCTCTGGGTTGGAACTTAGTATCCATTGCTTAGTTAACTCCATACTTAGTCCCGCTTCTAGCGATTTGGTATTCAGCTGATTCCATATCCATTGCGTAGATCCCAAGTGCAATGAAACAATTAACACAAAGCAGATTCCACAAGTTACGATCGCTTGTATGAAGCGATGGCCATAGAAATGCCCTAAGGTCATCGATTCGTTTGCTTCATGTAATAAGCGCTGAGCACGCTTCAGCGACTCGATCTGCCTACTGTTCACCCAGACATCCAGTAATCTTCGAATGATTCGCTGCTCCAGCAATCTTCTGATCCACCCAGTGCGCTGTGATTGATCCTCAGCCATCGCGCTTCTCCAATGAAGCTGTTGTAATATGCGATGGCACATCAAGACGGAACAGAAAACTGTTAGTTGCAGACACCAACCAAGCTTCGAATGATAAAACAATTCCATAGATGGAAAATAGGTCGTCGCCCACCTTTCCAGTGGATCTGTGAATAGGACGGGAATAACGGCAATTGCTTTTAATCCCCCAAGCAGATAATCGAGTCGTGCACGCATAACGAGCTCCGTTTGCATTTCACGAACAATCATGGCAAGTCCCTTCAAATAGGAAGAACCATCTGTTCCCTTCGGATCACCATACTCAGCTACCAACTTGGATAAGCCTCCAAGCATCTTATAATAACGATTCGGAGCTGCCTCCTCATAAGCAGCCATAGCGGAATCGGAATCGGGATCGCTAATCAACTTCGCAATACGCTGTAAATGTGGTGCGAGCATCGGGTGCGAGCATTCAATCGTATCTTCTAGTGCAGCATCCACCATCTTGTACCGATGATAGGCATGTCTCATATGCCCAATCGACATGGATGATAAATGAAGAAGCTTCACTTCGGCACGTGTGATCATAACGTCACGATATAGACTTTCCGCCACACTAAGTACAACAATAAGCATGATCCATGACAGCAGATTTTGATCGAAGGAGACGAATATTGAGAGCGCAATGAGAATCGCTATTCCACTCCCTAGCAGTATGGAGGCTGTTCGCTCACGCAATAGCCACTCGTCATAACTGTATAACGGTGCAAGCTGTTGGCGGAGTGACGCCGTCTTCTTTTTTAGCATAGGAACTCTCAAGCTCCAACGATAGACATCCCTCAGCAGTTTTTTATACAATTGTGTGAGAGCCTTAACTCCATTCTGATTTCCATGGGTACGTAACCTATTCTCAGCAATCCCAGTCGACATTAACTTTCTAGACAACATCCATAACATGAAAGAGACAGCTATTGCCCCGCTTGCAATCCATAGTAATAAGCTGCTAGCTAGCAACCGAATATCCTCCCTCCTGAGCAAGCCAATCGCGGAATCGTTGCTTATCCTCAGCAATCATTTCGGCTTCCATCGCTTCTCTCTGGTTCACGGATATCGGGTTCACGAGGTAATATCGGCCTTGATGATATTCGATAATATTTCGGTAAGTGAAGGTTCGAGTTCGCATCATATGTCGGTGCACACGCTTCGAGGATTCGATATAGCGATCCCATGTCATGTTCGCATCACTTTGTGTGTCAATCATTTCTTCGCCTTCGTTATGATTAAGAAGTGGAATACATTCTGTAATGCGCTCAATATATCGTTTGCCCTCGGCATCCCGAGAGAGATGAACATCGAAGTGAATCACTTGGCTTACCTGCTGCTCGGCTATCGACTCATTATGGAACATTCCCGTCTTAACCAACGAGTTCCGAAGCGACAGCACCAAATCAGGAAATGTCTTGGCATGATGCGTGAAGACGGTGAACAGGCTCGCGACTTGAGCCATCTGTACCATCCAAGCTGCAACCGGATCCGTTGCCACCTCACCTAAAATATGCACAGTTCCGTCTGTCTTCTTCTGTACGTCCAAACCAGCCTGCCCCGCTATGCGCTCTGTCTCTCGGAGCGTAAGGATATTCCTGTTGGGATATAACTTACGAAGATTCAGTTCAAATGCCTGTTCCTGTACTCGAAGCGGATAGAACGCATAAATCGATTGAATTAATGCCATTAACAGAGTCGTCTTCCCCGATCCTTGCGCACCTGTGATGGCGGTCACTCTCGCCCCTCGCATTAAGAAATGAAGCAATTCAGTAGGAAGCTCAGCGTTCTTGTCTCGTATGAGCTGCTGAAGTGTTACAACCTGCGTATCAAACTTACGAACAAAGAATGACCAAGATTCTGCAAATGGCGGACGCAGCACAACGACACGCGACCCGTCCTTCATATGATTGATCCGATAGCCGTCCGCTTCCGTTAATGATCCGGGTGTCTGGTATTTATATATGTTGTGGCATACCCGCCGCAGTTCAGCTTCCGATCCAAATGATAGGAAGGAGAGTTGAATCGACTTACCCTTATAAAAGATCCACACACTATCACATGCCCGCTGTAGGCCGCCAGCAACTAAATCTCCTTGATTCTTTGCCGGTGAAGCTTTGTTTGGACTCTGCCAGTCCCCTCTTGTCATAGCATCATCTGGTATACCACTCACACCACCTGAGACACCATCTATCCGCATGTCGCGTATCTCATCAATAACAGAGAATCCCTTATAACGTTGATACAACCGCTGTGCGATTATCCAGATCCGATCCTCCCAACTGAATTGAAGCCTTTCTAACCGATATGCTGCATCGATATCTTCCTCCGTAATTACATCGTGCATTTGATGAACACCCTGTGCCATCGGTATGCGTTTACGCTCACTCCAGCCATATTTATCGATTAACCTATGCAAGGCATCGAAGCTGTACCGCTTTTTAAAGGCATACAGTAATAGATCAAATTTGTCTTGTGAAGTTAAAAGCTCGGGTCGATCTATCGGTAATAACTGTTCGGAATTTCCTTTGCTGAGCTTAATTTGCTCTTTGAGCATATCCACAATCCATTCCTTAATGTACTCTTTATCCGCGACATCCCCACTGCAGCATGTACGGAGAGTTTTGCGGAGAGAAACACGCCGATTCATTTCACGAGAATATTCTTCTTCATTACGGTACAAATCCAGCGGCAGATCACTCGTCCATGCAAGAAACGTATCCTTCACTGTTTGATCCAGCAAGTCCCATGTCCATTCATCCTTAGTAGGATAAGAGGTGTGTCTGTTAGGGTTACGGAACAAGCGCCAACAAACGAACATCGCTAGGAGCAGAACCGAAACACCCAAAATTGAGGATCCTACATAACCCCAAATTGACATCCACTATCCACCTGCCTTTCTCCCTTGATGATAGCCGGACTCTTCCAGAATATATTTACTCAGCTTCATATTCTCTAAAATGAATGGGCAGCGTTTCCCTCGTTCATGGCGCTGAGATTGGCGCAAATACCAGTCCATCACCATTCTATCGTCTGCAGCATTGCGGTAAGCTGCTGCATACGGCATTGTGAAAAAGGGCTGGTGGAGCGAATACATACGTTTTACGTTCATAGGATTTACCTTAACATCCGCATCATACTGTCCTATCACGAATGCATCTGCGCTTTCTCCTGCTTTCTCCATTGAGATATGGATCTCAGACCGGTTCTGCGGCAACACTGCGATGGTACCTTGCATATTCATTTTGCCAATGAGTTTCAGAGCGGTTATATCCTGCTCATTCATATCCCACAGCACAAGATCATATCGTTTGCTCACTAGCTTCTGCACATGAAGCAGAAGCTGCTCATGCAGTGTATCTCCCATCTCCTCTGAGTCATAACCAGGGAGAATATCTAATCGACTCATCACACTTATCATATAGGAGGAGATCGATTCTTCCTCAACTTGATGGTGACGAAGCATGCGTGCAAGAGCACTCCAGCCGTTCGGAGTTATTAGCCGCCCGCCTGCTCCTGCCTGGCGCATAACATCAAGAGTGGGAGGAAATAGCTTCTCAACTCCTTCCCCTCTTCCTTTGACATGTATGAGCAGCACTCTCATCCGATAGTGCCAAGCGAGACTAATTGCCGTACACGCAGCAACTGTTGTTCCTCCAGCCATTCCTCTTCCGATTGACGAAATCATCCAATGTTTACAGAGCGACATGTTTCATTCGTCCCTTCTTAGGTGTTCTTAAACACTGCTTCCAAGCCCGTTCTGTCAGTTTACCGGTGAAATGCTCTGTAAGGATGCGCCAAGCACGCTTCGTAGCACGTGGATAGTTGGATGCGTGCAATTGACCATCCTGAATATCTGACATGCGTGCAGTCCAATTACGCTCATCTTCTTCAATAGCGATACATTCTCGAGCCCACCGGTGCTCAAATACGGAATAATACCATTCGATCATAAACGCAAACTCATCCTCCGGCATGAGCGAACGCAGGATCATGGGCACGAATTCAAGCTCCTCATCTCCGTCGTATTGCTGCTGGAATGCTTGCAGCCATTCTCTGTTCTTCTGCAATGAAAAGCGTTCCATCGTCTGCACAAGCAAGCGAGTGTCGATCTGCTTCCATTGTTCAGCATTACAAAACAATGCGCGATCCGTGTCAATAATGATATGGTCGTAGCCTTCAACACTGCTGCCATGCCGTTCAAGCAACTGAATCATATCGTCCCAAGATATAGCTCCTGACAGCACATCATAACCATTCCAGTGCATAATAGGTTGCTGAGATTGCATGAACAGCCCTGTCTCAGTCCCAATCCGTCTTGTTGTTGTTGCATCAACAATAAGCACCTTCTTCTCTAATCTCGTTAGGAACGTCGCTAGCGCCACTACATGATCGCTCTTATCACAAGCGCCCACGAATATACCGATCGTCATTTTCCTAACTCCTCCTGTATATTCATCTATGTAACTACTCTTTGACAGAAATCCTCTTCGCTACTGCTTCTTTGAGCTCGGTATCGCTTCTGAGAAAATAGAGCTGACCTCTTCCCCTGTCGATACCTCTCCCGTCGATTCTTTATTCAGATTGTCCCGGTTCAGTATCTTATCTTGGTGATTCTCGGCATCATGAGTAATAGTGCTCCCCTTCTTAGCGATCCCTTGCTCACCATTCTTCGGATTTGGCTGTTTGCGAGTATCGTTATCTTGTTGGACTACACCCGTCTCCCGTTGATTTTCATTAGATGACAGATCCGTGGACTGCACGGAATTAGAACCAGGCTGTCCAACAAATGGTGAATTACGAATAGGTGCCCCAGCTCTGCCGGTTAAAGGTGAGTATCCTGAAACTTCAGCCGAACCCTCTCCATGCGTAGAAACATAGCTTACATTTGTTCGGTTCCCCTCCATGTTGTTCCAACCATCTGCTAGACTCTTGTTGGCACTCTGTCGTTCCCATTCCTTCTCCATCCGTGATCGAACCAATCGTGTCAATGCTGTATCTGCCTTCTTTACAATACTCGGATCCGCCTCAATCAACTTCAACACTTGTTCATTGGCCGGATAATTTGGCACCGCTTCATTTTGTATTTGAGGTTCAATGTATCGCAGCGCATAGATTTGTCCACCATTAACAAAAGCATCGACACAAGCACTTGAGAACAGCAGCCTTTCTTGTTCGTCCATATGTGCCCAAATGGTCGGATATTGCATGCTCTTAATCTCTTTCTTGCTAAGGATGATATAGTCTTGACCATTCGGAAAGCGGATTCGTACGTCAATCATATCCTTCTCTTGCAGTCGTAAAGGAAGCTGAATAACCGCTGTCTCCACCCAGCGCAAATCATCAGACATCTTCCCATCTTCATATAGCATTGTAGATATCACGGGTGTTCGGGGAACCGTGTCAATCTTCAATACTTTCCCGATAATTTGATCAGGATGATTCAACGCCTGTTTCGGGGCTAGGTCTGACGACATCTCAATCTTGGCAATATCATCGGATCGAATGCGCTTGCCTGCAAGAAGTGGCTGATTGAAAACCCAGACGCTTGTTCGTTTTTGCAGTTCAGCATCTGCAAGCTTGCGCAGCTTGGCAATCTCATCTTCATATTGCGCTGCTGCCTTACGCTGTGCCGCATCATTCTGGCCAATTGCCCAATAGTGATACCCTCCTACAAGCAGCCCAGCTACCGCTGCTCCTCCTACCGACGCCGCAATCATCTGCTTGGTCTTTCTCGTCCATCTTCTCAACTTCTTCTCTCTCCTCTCTCTGTTCTATTCCGACTCATCCATCGCCGCAAATGATAGATAAGCCCTCCCCGTTGTATCGGACCAACTAATTGTTCCACCCAACGGGCTGTATCGTCCGAACATGCGAACGGATCTGCTTGAATCGGAATGTAGGAGGTAACCTTTGCTCCTCGTCCTTTCACTGTTCCACCAGGATAAGAACGATTCGAATAAGGAATGCCTAGTACCCAACGATGGAACCCTCTTCGCTCAAATCCCCCAACGATTGTTGTACAATCACTCTTTCTCCAAGGAGCCAGGCTTCCCACGAGCACAGGGACATGAGCCCTCATGAATTCATCCATTCGTTCTCCATGATCATCACAACCAAGGTCTAACACAATATAGTCATAGAATCCGAGCAAGGGTGGCATTGGATTCGCACCATACTTCCATTCCATGCAATCCACTCCAAACAATTTGAACATATCCCCATCAGCTAAATACAGTTCCTCTTCACCCTCATATTCCTGAGCCAATAATGGAACAAGAGATGGATCTTTAACATTAGCATCGATATATAGCGTCTTCCGCCCCTTCTTCGCAAGCATGGCGGCACACATGAGCGCTGATTGTGTAGTTCCAAGTCCTGAAGCAGCACCCAGAAAAGCAATCACCACCCCTGCATTCGAGGCTTGCCATGTCTTGACCTCATCACGGTTAACTCCTTGGCTTTCAGATTGTCCTGAATAGTAACGTCGTAGATGATCAATTAGTTCATCTGCAGTTTGATAGCGTTCTTCAGGCCGCTTTGCGAGTAATCGTGTCAGTACCGAAAAAACGCTCTCTGGCACATCTTCTGCCAGCATGGATGCAGTTAGCGGACGCTCTCCCTTCCATATGCCGCCGGTCAACATATGACTAATGAGTGCACCTACCCCATATAGATCTGTTCTTGCATCGGTCTGTTGTCCCCGATATTGCTCCGGAGCAGCAAAGCCTACTGTACCAAGCTTAACCGTGTCTTGATCAGATAAGGGATTCACATTCCTAGCGATTCCAAAATCAATGAGTTTCACCTGGCCATCCTTCGCCAGCATAACATTAGATGGCTTTACATCTCGGAATACAACGGGCGGATTCTGCCGGTGCAAATAAGCAAGCGCTTCACATACCGGAATGACAATATGCATCGTCTCTTCAAAACTTAGCGGCTTCATGCGCAGCCGATCCGCTATCGTGTGCCCTTCAATATACTCCATCACCAGATATGCTCTGCCGCCGGCATCAGGTGGATAGAAATCCACAATAAGCGGAAGATGTGGATGTCGAAGCGATGTTAAAATAGATGCTTCATGAACAAGCTGTCTCACATCTTGAGCCGCTGGTCTCGATTCCTTAATCGCCCACTGCTTGCCGATCAATCGCTCGTCATTGGCTAAATATACAACGCTCATTCCCCCTGATCCGAGCAACCGAACGATTCGATATCTGTCTTGCAATAAGTGTCCAGCCTGCAAATGGTTCGTTATGGAATGCGCCACAATTCTCCCTCCAGGCGACAAAAAAAGCACCCTGATTGCAAACCTATCGGTTTGGAACAATCAGGGTGCTTCCCTTCGCTCATATTCATTTGTTGTTATTTTATGCCATTCGGAAGTATATGTCCAGTCTTTTTTCTAAAGAATAGTAAACTTCCCAATCAGGCAATGCCAGTACACCGCAGCATACGCTACATCTTCATCATGTACAGAGTGATTTCATCGCGATTATGGAACAATTGTTTCGCGCGAATTATGTGAAGATGCTCAAGGAACATTTCCTTCACTTCCCGTATCGTCTGCAGCGGTTTTTTGTGCATCAGCTTTACAGTCACAATGACAGTACCGCCTTGCATAACCGAATCCAATAAGCCAATAACAAGCTGCGCTGTAACTTTAGGGCTCCAGCTCATGTCGCATACGAGCAAATCGAATTCTCCAGGTTCCAGAGCCACGTCCCCTGCATTGCTCTTATAGTAAGTCAAGTTCGGATGATCAATCAGGCTCGGATGCATTGCAGCAGGATCGACTGCAGTAACTTGCACACCTCGCTCCAGAAGAAGGCTTGTCCAACCTCCTGGCGCAGCTCCAATATCAAGGGCATTCCGATAAGCCGTAAAGTCCAAACCGAAAGTCCGTTCCGCCTCAAGAAGTTTGAACTTTGCTCGAGATACCTGCCCCTCTTCCCTGCGGAAGCGTACCGTACCTCCTGGCCAATCTGAACCTGCTTCAGCTGTTGTCATGAGGCCTGCATAACCAACGCCATCATGAATAAATAAGGATACAATTCGCTCGGGATCTTGGATCGCGACAGACGCTCCAGTACGCTCAACAGCAGCACGCAGCGCATCTCGAAGTTCCTTGTCGAGTGAATCACCCGATGCGCTGGAACGAACATGGACGCCTAGTCGCATGCCCTCTATAGAACCTTCTAGATCATGAATCAAATGAGTAAGCAAACTGTCAAATGATTGAACTGTGTCAGTCTGCAATGCTTGAATATCGAATGCAATGTCAACCGGTTGCAAATAGCGAATGAACATCGTCGGCTCAGACTCCATCGCTTGGAATACTTCGTTGCGATCAACAGGCAATTCCATTAGTGCAATTTCACCAGAAACCATCATTCGACTCTTCAACTGACCGAACCTTCTTCGCCACTCTTCCTGCGCGTAGGCAATATAGCCATGATTGGACGTGACGATCCAGTGTGATCCATATTCATAATTTGTGTCTAATTGTAGCGGATGTAATAATTCCAAGCAGTGCAACCTCCAAATGCTAAGCAACTTAACTTGCTTCAGCTGTTTCCATTTCATTATGTTAACCAATTGCAATCTATTTACGTCATTAATTATCTGCCGAAACTACACGGTTCGGAACATTTCCTTGCTTAAGACAATCAACACGAGACACCCAATCAGGTGTACCAGATCATTCTGCGTCCGGCCATTGACCAGCATAATCCTTGCATGAAGAACAGCCCTATAAAGAACATTCAAATATTCTCTACTGAATGATTGAGTTACGAGCTACTCCTTGCTCACATTAGGATTAAATTTATGAAGAGGTCTCCTCTTCTCTCCTAGGATTCAAACGTTCATAAATGTGAGATACAGAATGAAAGGCATATATCTTGTCAACGCTGCCCATGCCTTCTCGATGATCCCATACAAGCAGACAAGGGACACTTTCAATTCGTAATGTGTTCACCCATACAGGGATAGAGCTAACATTGACCGCTGCGATTTCCAACTTCGGATTCGTTACTTCTACAATGTTCAGCATGCGCGATGCTAACTGGCAAGTCCCACAAAAAGGACTATGTATGAATACTGCATCCCATTGCCTAAAAAACAGCTCTACAGCAGACAAGCTCTGTGATTGTACCTGTGCTGCCTTCAGCTGCATTTCCGAAATTTCAATCATACCTTATTTCCTCGTATCCGCATCAGCAAAGACTCTGGCATCGGCCCATTAATCAGTTCAACATGCTCAGGCTTATTCGCATAGAGCATCTCGAACATTCGCTTTCTACCAATCATACTCGACGTATGCAAATAAATCGCAGTCTGCGGATATAAGCCACTTACAACCATTTCTCGAACTAGTTCCGTTCCCGTTCGCTCATCTTCACCCAAATCATGATCCAAGGACAGGATCCCCACTTGTTCATGTTCCAATAGCAGAAGGCACTCTTCCGCATTGCGAGCAAGCACGAAGCCTTCTGGACAGCGACGGTAATCATCCAAGTACACATGTATCATCATTATCACTTCCTTACCTATCTGATGCCCATTGATAACAAGCAGCAGCATAACTACCGTACAATGATTGGCCTACTGCAAAATATCCTGGATAAGCTTCCATTCCCGCATATGCCCTCCAGAAGCATCGCCCGGCGTCTCCAGCACGAACATACTTCGTTTCAATTCCTTCGCTCTGAGGAGCTCCGTAAATCCGTCAATTCCAATATACCCTTGCCCCAAATTTGCATGACGATCTTGCTTGGAACGATAGGGCTCGCGAGAGTCATTCAAATGAACTGCATGCACATGTTTCCAAAAGTCATGACGGTTCCCCGCCATGAGAAGTTCACTCGTTGCAGAGGGGTTCCACAAGCCACTTGCGTACGCATGACAGGTATCGAAGCAAAAACCGATCTTATCGGGATATTGACTGAATTGCCGGATACTCACCAATTCTTCCAACGTAGCACCTAACCCACCGTGATTCCCGGCCTGATTCTCAATCAGCAGCTTAGCTCGACCACTCCATACGGAAAGAACAGTGTTCAGTGTAACAATAATATTTTCGTAGCAACTCAGCTTCTCCGCATCTGTGGCGGGTGTACTTGAGATCCCCTTATACGAACCAAAATGTACGACAATCCCTACCGCTCCACAAGCCTCTGCAATCATAAGATCGTTCAGTAATGACTGAACCGTAAGCTGAAACTTCTCAGGTGAACGGCTTGCATCCACAGCTAAATTTGTCGGATATGGCGTATGAGCAATGGACTGGATGCCATGCTCTGAACAGATTTCACGTGCAGTCTGAGCATCGGCCTCATATCCGCTTTTGATCGATAAACCTCGCGGATTTTTGCTAAAAAACTGATAACTTCGAACTCCTGCTTCCTGCTGCAGTTGAACTGCCAATCGCGCTGCGTGTGCATATCCTCCCCGTAATGGCAAATGACAACCAAATGCGCGCGCAGCATGGCGGGATTCATTCTTGTTCGGAGCCATCCGCTGCAGGATCAATCTGGCAATGTGGACAGAAGTTCGCAGGACGACGTTGAATCATCGTGACTTCAATCGCTGTGCCGCATTTCGGACAAGGTTCTCCTGTCTTGCCATGAATGGTTATGCCCGTTGTTTCCCCTGTTTCGGGCTGGTGTTGTTGTGTCTGCGTATTCACTAAACCATCTTGCTCAATTTCAATATGCAACACATCAAGCATCGCGTAAAACACACGATTCCAATGTTCTGATTCAAGCTTCTCCGTACGTACAGTTGGGAGCAGTCCAGCAGCAAATGCGATATCATCCGCCAACTGACTTCCTATCCCAGCGATAATGTTCGGATTGGTCAATGCGGACTTCAAAGTCGTACGACGCTTAGCGAACCGCTGAGCGAAGCGCTCTGCTGTCAAATAGCGAGATAATGGGTCTGGCCCCATCTCGAGATGCATTTCCTCCACCTGCTTCGCTGTTAACCACATAATCTGGCAGCTTCGTGCACCATGAATGTACATCTGTGCATGATCGGTAGTAATTGCGAATTGTGCATGGGAGACATCAAGTTGTTGTTCTTCATCTGGTTCTATATGTCCTGATGCTCCTTGAGCAACTGCTTGAAGGGTAGAAACTGCTTCCATACGACTACCGGTTCCTACATGAAGAACAAGCCTACGGCCATCATCAAGATGCAATATTAAATCTGTCCCTTTGCGTTCAATATACAGAATCTGTCTCCCCACCAAGCCATTTGTCAAGCTATGGAGATCCGTATTCAACCAAGATTCACGCTGTACATGAAGGCTGCGAATGCGTTCTCCAGTAATCAACTGATCCAGCTGTTTGCGGTAGCGTTCCATTTCTGGAATTTCCGGCACCTTGCATCTTCCTTCCTAATCACATTCATGATCGCCATGTATTTTATGTTATTAATTAAATCATTCACATTTCAAGATATACATTATAGCATTTCCTTAATGAACCATTCACGTACTTGCTTCATGTTATGAAACACCATGTTTGGCTCCACACCGGCACGAGCACAAAATGAAACATAATTGTCAGGCGTCGTTACTCCTGTATAGGTTAGTGCTGTGCGGCATCCTGCATTCGCTCCGGCAAGAATATCAGTCATCATATTGTCTCCAATAACGATAACGTCCTGTGCAGCACACCCAAGCCTATTCATTGCTTCATCCATAATAATTTCACTTGGTTTCCCAATAATAATAGGTTCCACACCAGAAGCGGATTGGAGAGCGGCACCTATTGTACCTGCACCAGGGGAAAATCCACGATCTGATGGCAGCATAACATCTGGATTAGTCAAGATGGATACAGCTCCCCCACGTAGAGCACAAGCAGCTGCCTCCAATTTGGCATAGGTCAAGCTTCGATCCAAGCCCTGAACGACAACTCCAATCTCAGAGTTCCACACATCATCTACTTGATCCGTCCACGATATTCCGGAATCCTCCAGCGCTTGCTGCAAGCCAAGCTCGCCTATCATGAATACCATTTTATCCGAAAATCTCTTCTGAATATACGATGCAGCCGCTTGAGCAGAGGTGAGAACATCTTGAGCACCCGCAGAAATACCAAAATGCTGCAAGTGATTGGCCACTTCTTCCGGCGTGCGCGTTGAATTGTTTGTTACGAACAGATAAGGAACTCTAAGTTGACCAAGCTCATCTATTAGCTTGTCCGCTCCTTCAATCGGAGAAGTCCCATGATACATGGTTCCATCTAAATCGATAAGCGCATATATGCTGTTGCGCGATTTTTCTGTCATCATTTCTATACACGTTCCTTCCTTGCCTAACACATGTCTGCAGCATGCTGTGGAAAATAGCAACCTACCTGCAAGAACAATCGTTCCACCATCTAATGGGAAGTACTCATCAAATCATCGAATAGAGAATCTGAAAATCCCCCATCACATATTGGATTCAAAATCAAAACCTGTCTGGAGTCCCCCACAGATTGCTGCCCTGATATCCATAGCATCAAAGCCCATACAGTTGAATCAATGCTAGTATACGCAATTCCGAGCCAAAAGGACAGAGCCCCTTATCAAATCCAAGGGCGATTCCTATTCGCTTCCTATTGATTGTAGAGAACTCCCGCCGCTAGTGAGTGTTCCGATACATAGAACAGACGCGATGAAATAGAACAACTCCCGCTATTCCCATGTAGAGGGGCGGGAGCCATGCTTGGCGTGTTGGGATTGAATATCTTGCGCCTACATTCTGTGTGCTTCTGAACGTTTACCGCTGCTTCCGTGCTTGTGAGGCGTGAATCACTTGATCTACCAAGCGTTCTACGACAAGCCCATCTTCAAGTGTTGGAGCCAAGTTATCCCAACGTTCATCCCCGCAGTGGCGCAAAATAAAGTGATGCAGCGCAGCGAAATGACTGTCCTGGAATATGCCCATTGTTGCCTTCTCATCAGGAAGCAGTGCAAGTGATTCTGGTTCTGGTGTCGCCCCATGACGACCGCTGACTAGATGCAGCTGCGGTTTCTTATCGGTTTCCAAATCGCAAGTGATGCTTCCCTTCGTTCCAACAATGTGCACACGGAACGCATCCTCACCTAATGCAATACGGGATACTTCCACGATTCCTTGAATGCCTTGCTCTGTTACATAATTCATAAGTGCCCAATCATCTACATGAACAGCCAACCGTTCGTCCGTTCCGTTTCCTGCTCTACGGCTCTTAATAAATGTTTCGGTATTGCCATCCACACTCTTCATTTCACCAAACCAATGACGGAGTAAATCAAGTGCATGAACACCGATATCCGTAATAGCTCCTCCTCCAGATAATGAGTTGTCTACCCGCCAACTGTAAGGCCTGGCATCACTTAAATATCCTGAACGCAAATATGCCAGTCTGCACTGAAGCACATCGCCGATAATCCCCTCTTCCAGCCATGCCTTTATCCGCATAACTGCCGGATGATAACGATAGACAAATGCAAGCTGCTGTGTCAGTGTTGAAGGGACATCCTTCAGCACTTGCGCGGTAGAAGCGGCACTTTCTGTTACTGGCTTCTCGCAATAGAGGGCTTGATTATATTGAACCGCCATACGGACTTGCTCAGCATGGAGCGCATTTGGCGTGCAAATGCTAATTGCTTCCGCTCCATCGTATTGCAAAGCTTCTTCCAAGGAGGAAGTAACATGTACAAAGCCAATTTGGCGTGCCTGATCCAACGTCTGTTCAGGTCGACGGGTAACGAGTGTATTCAATACCGGTGTAACGGGAAGCTGCTTGATAATCGGCATCGTACGCAGTGCAATCATATGCGTCTTAGCGATATTTCCGAAGCCTACGATCGTAAATCCAAGTGTATTCATAGCAGATCCACCTTCCATGTATCCAGCAACGACTAAGATGTTTCGAATAGAAGTGCCTTGGGAAATGAAATAACTTATTTCTACATTGTAAATAACCATTTCAAGGCTGGCAAGAGCATATATACGGCTCAACAAGGCGTCGCTTCGACGAAGAGTGATGTCAGAGACTGTCGATTGCAGGCAGTGCGTGATGCAAACAAGCTGCAAGCCGGACTATTTGTCAGGTTCTGCGCTTTCCCGGGAAACTTTTATGTACAATTGCCTTTCTATTCCCCTGCTTTTCCCCTTCCGCTCGTTTCAGACTGCTGGATCTCAGGTCAATCGCCAACGACTTGTACCATAACCTTGATGAAAAAGAAAGAAACGGATTGCTCCGTTTCTTGTAGATGAGCCAGTTATTCCTAATGTAGATTCACTGTGCATATTATTCTCAGTTGGAATGTTGCAGCCTATTCAAGCAGTACGTTTCTGTTATACATAAGGAGGCTCCCAGCCTTTTTTGCTCCAACCGACTTTCGTTCTAACTACTCGAAGCTGCTCATCAAGCTCTACCTCAACGCCGAACGGCAGCCCTCTTCGATGCCAGAAGCGAACATCATTCCATATGATTTTGTAGCCATCGCTCCAGCGCTGTGTTCGAACGATCACTCGTTCAGCAAATCCAAGAAATGCCCGTACTCCATCTGTCGTTAGGGCCGGCTCCATAACTCGGTCGTCTATGAACATTTTGTTGTATATGCTGTGTTTCTCAAAAGTTACAGCTGACGATAACCGCAACGGATTGCAGTGCCGTATCCAACCTGTCTCATAATGCTGTTCATACTCAACAACGTACTGCCAGCTAAGCCAAGTGACCTCTGGAACAAGTTGATAATGAAGGCCGCATGGAAATTGCTCCTGCAATCGATGCAGGAGACGCTGGTGAACCTTCCAACGCCACACGATATACAACAGAGTCGCCGCATATCCTCCGATAAATAACCATGCAGCATCTGTTCGCGTCAGCCATAACCAGCTAATAACCCCTATTAGATGAACGACAAATAAGAAAGGATCAAACAAACATAACACATCAGCATGAAGCCATCTGAGCGAAAAAGGCCTTCCAGCTTGAACTCCATATGCATTCAGCCAGTCCAAGCCAATGTGCACCATGATTGCAAGCCAAGTATACAGCAGAACGAGCGGCCATTCGTCCCCCACTTGAAATAACCATGAGATCGGCAGACCAATGACAATTGGCCATACGAACCATGCTGGAATCGCATGAGTAATGCCCCGATGGTGGCGCAAATAGGCTGCATAGCTGCGAACTCGTGTAATTGCATCAAAGTCAGGTGCATGTGAAGCAATGAGTGTGGCGGTCAAAATTGCAGAGAACAATCCCGGCTGCTCCGCAACCTGAGGGTGCAGACAAGCAGCTCCAGCCAATGAAGTCCCAAGCAGCAAATGACTCGCTGTATCCATCCATAACTCCTCCTTAGCATCACGGTTGCTGAACATACAATTGCCTAGGCAATTGCATATCCAACTAACCCAGTTATGGATAGCGTATCGAGGAACCATTAACGGTGCATTGTGGTGATATTAAGATGTTGTAACGATCATATGTTCATCAGCAAGAACGGTATTAGAAAATAATTCGCACGCCTCCTTCAGCAGTTCCTCCATCCGTTCATCATTGTATCGCGAGCTGAAATGGGTTAACGCAAGCTTCTTAACGCCTGCTGATACTGCGATTTGTGCAGCTTGCCGAGCCGTACTGTGGCCAAACTCATTTGCATTTTCACGTTTATCGTCCATGAAGGTCGCCTCATGCACAAGCAGATCAACACCTTGAGCCAACTTGATTGCATTCTCACATGGACGAGTGTCGCCGAGTATCGTCACTGACTTACCGGGAATTGGGCTTCCAAGAACAGAAGACGCTTCTACCATTTCACCAGATGGCAGCACAATATCTTGCCCTCGTTTCAGTTGACCATATAACGGCCCCGGCAGCAGATTCTTTTCCTTTAACAGATTCAAATCAAGTCTGCCTGGCCTCTCCTTCTGCTGCACTCGATAACCTAAGGATAGAACACGGTGTTCAAGAGGCAGTGCCGTAACTGCAAATTGTTCATCTTCCCAGATGACTCCTGACTCCACCTCCTGAATATGAAGCTCGTAAGGCAGATGCGTTTCACTTAATTCGAACACAGTATGTATAAATCGTTGAAGTCCCACCGGGCCAAAGACGGTGAGTGGAGAAACTCCACCTTGATAGGCACGACTGGACAATAGTCCCGGTAACCCGAAAATGTGATCCCCGTGCAAATGGGTGATAAAAATAAATTCGCACTTGCCTAGCTTTAATGGGGATTGCAGCACTTGATGCTGGGTTCCCTCCCCGCAGTCGAACATCCAGAGGGATCCGCGTTCCTCATACAGACGCAGCGCCATACTACTTACATTGCGCCTAGTTGTCGGCATACCCGCTCCTGTTCCCAAGAAGTATATATCCATACTCGTGTAATACCTCCTACTTCTGAAGTAATCAATCCAGCTAAGATTGGTGATATGTATATTTTAAACCTAGTTAACTATTTGTTGTATAAATGATTAACGTGCATAGTATGCCTCACTATGCAAAGATATAATAAGCTCCGCACGCCTACCGGCAATACGGAGCTCATTGTGTATCTGTAGATAAGAGGGTGTCCCTAATATAGACAACTTACCATTTCCGTTGATAAATCGAAAATGAATTAGAATTATGCCTTATTTATGCTTTATCCACGTTAAAGTATTGCGCTTGCGGATGAGCGAAGACCATCGCGGATACAGATGCCTCTGGCTCCATCATAAATCCTTCTGTTAAGTGGATCCCGATATCCTCAGGCTGCATGAGCTTGAATAATGGTTCTTGATCCTCAAGATTTGGACAAGCTGGATAGCCAAATGAGACTCGAATGCCTTGGTATCTAGCACCAAATCTCTCCTTCATCGTCATCGTTTCTGGATCAGGATAGCCCCATACTTCGCGCATCATATGGTGAATTCGTTCTGCCAGTCCTTCTGCAAGCTCCAACGCTACAGATTGAAGCGCATGAGAACGCAAGTATTCCCCCTTCTCCTTCCATTGATCGGCCTTGCCGCGAACATCATCCCCAGCAGTTACAACCAAGAAGCCTACATAATCCATTACTCCGCTTTCTTTCGTACGGAGGAAGTCTGCAAGACACAAGTAAGGTTCAACCTGCTGACGTGGGAAGGTAAAGGTATGCAGTACTTCCTGAACGTTGTCCGGATTGTATATATGAATAGAATCCCCTTCCGATTGAGCCGGGAAGAAACGATACATCGCGTTCGCTTTTAGCACACCTGCTTGTGATTCTTCCACTAAAATCTGATCAACGGTTTCTTTCAAATCAACAGTCTTAGGATCCCGGTTCTTCAGAAGCTGTTCCACAGATCCCTTCAATCCTAAATGATGGCCAAGCAGCATCTGGAAGTTCAAATAAGGGATGACTTGAGGAATTGGAATATCTCGAAGAACATGACGCTCCAAATCCGGCGGAATGTATACTTCTGCTTCTCTTATGTCCGAGCGTACCGCACGTGTAAGCTCTGGCAACTTCGATTGATTTTCCGCTTCACGAGCTAGACGCTCTTTATGAGCGCGAAGCTCTTCCACTAGAATCTTGCGCTCTGAAGAATCCATAATTTTATTGGCAAGATCAAGACCGTCCATGGCATCCTTCGCATATAAAACTAATCCATCGTATTCGGGGCTAATCCGATTCTTGGTAAATTTCCGCGTCAATGCCGCTCCGCCAACAAGAATCGGCACATCGATTCCAGCTGTTCGCAAATCTTGTGCGGTTATGACCATCTGCTGGGCAGACTTCACAAGCAAGCCCGACAGACCGATTGCATCTGGCTTCTCCTTGCGATAGGCTTCGATCAATTGATCTGGCGGAACCTTGATACCTAGGTTGACGATTTCATACCCATTATTCGATAAGATGATTTCAACTAGATTTTTGCCGATATCATGCACATCGCCCTTAACCGTTGCGAGTAGAATTTTCCCTTTGACAGCAGACTCGTTCTTCTCCATATGGGGTTCCAAGAAGCTTACCGAAGCCTTCATGACTTCTGCACTTTGGAGCACTTCTGCAACGATAAGCTCATTGTTGTTGAACAGTCTTCCGACCTCTCCCATCCCTTCCATTAAGGGACCATTAATGACCTCAAGCGGCGAGTACTTCTGAAGCGCCTCCGTTAAGTCAGGAACAAGACCTTCCTTCGTGCCTTCTACTACATATGAAGCTAACCGCTCTTCAAGCGGCAGGTTGCTAGTCTTTTCTTTCTTCTCGACTTTACGGTTGCGGAACGCAGCTACGAATGCAGCCAGTGTATCATCGTTTGTGTCGTACAATAGATCTTCCGCAAGCTTGCGTTCATGTTCTGGGATGGATGCATAGCGTTCCAACTTCTCCGTATTGACGATCGCGTAATCCAATCCAGCCTTCGTGCATTCATATAGAAAGACGGAATTCAATACTTCACGCCCAGCCTCAGGCAAACCGAACGAGATATTACTGATTCCTAGAATCGTTTGAACCTTTGGAATGGTCTCCTTAATGAGGCGAATCCCTTCCACTGTTTCTTTTGCAGAACCAATATATTGTTCATCGCCCGTCCCAACTGGAAACACGAGTGGGTCGAAGATAATGTTTTCAGGCTGTATACCGTAATCATTTACAAGGATGTCGAAGGATCGCTTCGCCACCTCAAGTTTATCTCCACGCGTAATCGCTTGACCACGTTCATCAATCGTACCTACAACCAAGGTTGCACCATAACGATGAACAAGCGGTACGACGTGGTCGAATTTCTCTAGTCCGTCCTCTAAGTTAACAGAGTTAATAATCGCTTTCCCTTGTGAATACTTCAACGCCAGTTCCAATACCTTGGCATCTGTCGTATCGATGACGAGCGGTGCCTTAACCTTCTTTACAACTTCCCGCAGAAATTCCTTCATATCAAGAGCTTCGTCGCGATCCGGATCCTGAACGCACACATCGATGACATGTGCTCCATTTTTCACCTGTGCACGTGCGACTTCAGCGGCTTCTTCGATTTTACCTTCAGCGATCAATCGCTTGAATTTGCGCGAGCCGAGAACATTTGTACGTTCCCCTACCATATAAGGGCGGCTCTCATCTTCCACATATACCGTCTCAATCCCGGATACAGCCGGAGGATGTTCGCCGAATGCAGTACGTGGAGCATAATCGAGCAATGTCTCTCGTAGTACGCGAATATGTTCAGGTGTTGTTCCACAGCATCCCCCTGCAATATTCAGCCAGCCCTGCTCAGCAAAGGTTGCGATTTTGCGGGCAAGCGATTCTGGTGATTCATGATAGTGACCATTCTCATCGGGAAGCCCTGCATTTGGATAGCAACTGATCGCAGAGTTCGCGATGGAAGCAAGGGTACGCAAGTGATCGCGCATGAATTCCGGCCCAGTCGCACAGTTTAATCCGATCGAGATTGGCTTCAAATGCTCTAGGGAGATGTAGAATGATTCAATATTTTGACCAGCAAGCGTTGTCCCCATCGGCTCGATCGTCCCCGATATCATGAGCGGAAGCGTGATGCCCGTAGACTCGAATGCCCGTTGAATCGCGATCGAACCCGCCTTAACGTTCAACGTATCCTGTGAAGTCTCCAATAGGAGCGCATGAACGCCTGTTTCAATAAGCGCGACTGCCTGTTCATAATAGCTGTCAATTAGCTCATCAAATGTTACCCCGCCGGTAACCGATAAAGTCTTCGTCGTCGGCCCCATAGCACCGGCAACGAAACGCGGCCATTCTGGTGTGCTGTATTTTGCAGCTGCCTCGACAGCAAGCTTCGCCGCGGCAACGTTCAACTCACGTGCTTGATCAGCAATATCATAATCGGCAAGCACGATACTGGTAGCCCCGAACGTATTCGTCTCTAATATGTCTGCGCCCGCTTCTAAATATTGTTCGTGTATTCTAGAAATGACATCTGGACGTGTCAGGACTAACATCTCATTGCACCCATCCAATTGTTCGCCTCCAAAGTCCAGTGGCGTTAAATCGGCTTGCTGGATCATCGTGCCCATTGCACCGTCTAAAATGAGAATGCGTTCTTGTAGTTGTTCCTGTATCGTTCTTGTTTTCATCGCTCTGCCCACCCTCTGTCTTAAACGTTAAACCCTAGTTTAGCAGATGTGATCCGATTAGAAAAGACTCATGAATGAGTCATCGTAAAATGTTTCTTGCCCAAACATTTCCTCTGTAATATAATTAAATAAATAAATCGCATTGGGAAACGGGGGATTTTGCAAATGGCACAGGTACGTATCCGAAACACGAACGAAATCATAATTGGCGAAGAAAATGTTCGTTCTTTCCTATCAGCGCAAGGAGTGCTGTATGAACACTGGGATCCGAACAAACTTGCCCCATCTTTGCGTGATAAGTACGTACTATCCGATGAAGAGAAGCAAGCCATTTTAGACACGTATGAAGGAGAAATCCGTGATTTGGCTGAAAGACGGGGCTATCGTACGTGGGATTTGATTTCTTTATCAGACGCTACTCCCAATATCGAAGAGCTGCTAAAGAAATTTGAACAGGTTCACACGCACACAGAAGACGAAGTAAGAGCTATTACGGCCGGAAATGGTATTTTCATAATTAAGGGAAGCGACGACATCGGTTATATGGATGTTGAATTGGAGGCTGGGGATGTAATTTCCGTCCCTGAAGAAAAGCCGCACTACTTCACTCTGATGGATAATCGTCAAATTGTTGCAGTTCGACTGTTCATTGAAACAGAAGGATGGATCGCGCATCCGTATTCGGATCCTACTTTCCAACAGGCGTAATTCGGAATCATAATCGATAAAAACCTCCCATTACTGATAATAAGAGGGGCAGCCTAAGAAGATCGTGATTCGGATCTTCTTAGACTGCCCCTTCTTCGCATAAATTCTTGTTATGTATTCAGATTCTTATTTTACAATAAATTGCTTCTTCGGCATCGAGTGCATGTCACGAGCAGTCACATGAGAAATGACCGTGTAGGTACCAGTCTTATCAAACGTTTTCTCAATCTGATACGTGCCATCTTTCGTGAGCTTTCCCTCAATCTTCTCGTGGTCAGCCCCATCCAGCCACAACTCGAACTCTACTTTATCTGCATCATCTACCGCTTTCTCCTCTTGTGTGACCTGTGCAGAGATGGTGATAGCTTCATTGATTTTGACTTCTTCCGGCACTTGCAAGTTTACCTTAATCATTGCTGCCATCTCATTTTTACTGTCCTGTTTATCACTGGAGCCATGACCTGCATGTCCTTCATGACCGCCACCTGCTGACGAGCTATTTCCACAACCGGCTAATAGCATTGCTCCTATTGCCATTGTTAGTACGATTAATTTACTCTTATTGTTGAACATAATCGTCGTTCACTCCTCAACTGTATCCTAGATTTATCGTATCACATTATAGACAGCATTCTCCAATTCCTCATGACTCCATTGGGCTATAATGAGCATCATTGTGTGACGATCCTATGACATTTGTCACATTTACCCTTGTAGTTTCATGTGGAGGGTAATCAAATTAAGGTACTCACACTAATCTTGCCGACACCTCGCGAAGATTACCGTATATCAAAGAGGCCTGTGTTCCCACAGGCCTCTTTGTCATACACGCGGAGTAAGTAATTACATCCCCGCCGATTTATGATTCCTTCGAATTTATCTCATCAATAATTTGCTCAATTTCACGCAAGCTTGCAATCGTATATTCAGGGTGAATATTGCCAGACAATTCAACGCCTTTGCGGTTCAGCCACGCATGATGCATGCCAACATTCTGCGCGCCTAGAATATCCGTCGTTAATTTGTCGCCAATCATGATCCCTTCATGCGGTTCGATGCCGAGCAATGACATCGTGTGCTTGAACAGCTCTGGATCAGGCTTCCCTTGTGGATGATCTCCAGAGATAACGATATGATCGAAATAGGATAGAAGCTCACGCTCTCCATTCAGCTTCTCCTGCTGCAAATCAGGCGATCCGTTCGTTAACAACAATAGTGGATATTGCGCAATCAATTGTCGCAGCACCTCATAAGTCTCATCGTACACATACGAGCGAGAACGACGTTCACTCATAAATCGCTCCGCCAGCTCGGCACCTAATGCATCATTAGGTTGACCAGCGGCTTGAAGACCTTGTGTCCATGCAGATTGTCGATACATCGGCGCAAGCTGTTCCAACAATCGAAATTCAGGATGTTCTCCCTCTGCGAATCTCCCCCACAGCGCTTCAAAGGGATTAATCCCAATATTCTGTGTGAAAGGATAAGTCTCATAAGAGGCAAACAATTCACGAGCAGCTTGGCGAACGAATGCTTCCAATTGTTCTACATTGACCCCAGTCTTATCTTGCGCGTATTTACAAGTTGCAGCAAAAGCTTCCTCAACACAACGCTCATCCCATAACAAAGTATCATCCAGGTCGAACAGTACAGCACGAATAGCCAAGTTTCATCTCTCCCATCACAGCGACAATGATAACGAATCCTCTATATCGGATTTCTCTATTTTTTCGAGTCTTTCTTCGATGTATCTTCGAATTCAATCTTATGTTGATTTGCGAAGGAACGAAGACGTTCCCCCATTGCATTCGTATCATAACGATTCAGCACTCGCGAGAAAATCCAATTCGCACCTTTCCCCGTGTGTTCAATAACAACATAACCAGGTTGGATCGCAATTTTCTTCATATCCTTTGCAGAGAGAGTACGGAGACGATTCCAGCGAATCGTAGATACCTCACCTGCTCCAACACGAAGAAATGGTCTTCTCAGGAATAATATAATCCCCAATCCGACGTAACACACGATTGTGATCCAATATAGAGTTGGATATTGATTGTCCGTAATGATACCGCCCAACAATCCATACATAATGGCGAAGGCGATTAAAGCGATTGGCATAATGAAGCTGCGTCCTTTAAACTCTTCGTGCGCAGGCTTGCCAGCAGCGAACGTCGGCTTGCCTTGCTTCATTCGCTGTTTGTTTAACTTTTCACTATTTTGACGGACTTTACGTTCCCAACTGCGAGACATGAATTCGCAACCCCCTGTATAGTAAACGAATAATGTGAATCCATCGTTATCGATGAAGGTTCATTTAATGAACGATCCCGTTCGATCCAGAGTTATCTGTTCCTTCTTCATCTTCTACATAGCGAATAGTGTCTAATTGATTGCGTACCTGCTTGCGGAATAGAACCAAATATTCCTCGCGCAGTTTCGCGCGTTCTTCCATTTCCTCATCGCTCAGCCCAACTGTCTTATGTTTGCGGGCCAATTCATTAATTCGTGCAATAAGCTTGTCGATATTCATCAGGTACCTCCATGTGTGTAAGCATATGTTCTACTTTGACATGGAGGTAACAGCTTGTCAAGCAAGCAGCAAGAAAGCTTTTATATCGCAAAAAAGAGGCCTCTTCGGGCCTCCAACCTTCTGCTCTTATGTATCGGAATGCAAAGCTTCTCAACCGTAAATTCGACAATGACCCCGACTCATCGGATCGGAACGAGCAATACTTCTCCTGCCGGTAAGATATCACCTTTCAATTGATTCATCTCAACGATTTCATATATAAACTGACGCGTATCCGTATGTTCTGGCTTATAAGAGGATGCAATCCCCCAGAGTGTATCTCCAGGCTGAACAAGTACGCGCTCCACAGCAGCTCCATTTACAATTTCCGTTTGGCTATCATCCATGCCAAGCGCTTGAACAATGCTTCCACAAGTAATGAACAACAATACAATCAGGCTCATGATGAATCGAACACGTAAAGGAAACAAACGCTTCTTCTGAATAGGTTGTGAAGCTGTTGTCGACACCTTATAGATTGAACGATATGTTGTATACATCATAAATGACTCATCTCCCAAACACTTGTTCTGTTATCTTGTATAATGTAATCTAACACGAACACACGTTTGAGTCAATGTTTTTTTAGAACGTTCGTTCCCCTTTTTATATTATCGAAAAATAAGCATTTAGCCTCATTTAACTTTCTCTTGTTTCTCTCTCGTAATTTACGAACTTCTCACAATCTTTTTCTGCAGAATCTTTAGAACTTATGTTTGTACGAACGGAGGTTCTGTGGTATAATTTTGTCAAAAGAGTATTCATTGGAGTTGATACCCTTGTCTAAAATATCAAGTCGTCAACAAGCTATCCTTGATTTTATACGTGATGAAGTTCGAGCTAAAGGTTATCCGCCTTCTGTTCGTGAAATAGGCGAAGCCGTTGGTCTAGCATCCAGTTCCACTGTTCACGGTCATCTTGATCGACTCGAGAAGAAGGGATTCATTCGCCGTGACCCTACGAAGCCTCGTGCTATTGAACTGCTTAGCCATGATCAATCTGAACGTTCAACAGACTTCTCTCGCTCCTTCGCACGCGTGCCGGTCGTTGGGAAAGTAACTGCAGGCGAGCCAATTACCGCAACAGAGAATATTGAAGATTACTTCCCTCTTCCTATGCATATGGTGGGAGATGACGAGAATGTATTCATGTTGTCGGTCATGGGTAACAGCATGATTGAGGCTGGTATACATAATGGCGACTTTGTCATCGTGCGTCAGCAGCAGACAGCGAACAACGGTGATATCGTTGTAGCCATGACTGAAGAAGATGAAGCAACGGTTAAGACATTCTATCGTGAGAAGGATCATATCCGCTTGCAGCCTGAAAATCCAACCTATGAACCGATTCGCTTACAGCATGTAACGATTCTGGGCAAAGTTATTGGTTTGTTCCGTGATTTTCATTAAGACATTACATTGATGCCTCGTTCTCTTCTTTTTAAGAAGGGAGCGAGGCATTTTTGCTTTCTCATTATTTCATATCATTTGCTGAACAGTACCTGAACAATCTCATCTAGAAAAGAAGCAGTACCTTTCATTTGCAGGAGTGGCCTTATGAACAAGACCGGGTATAACGAAAACCCAATACGGAACACTTCTGTTTGCATCCATATTTGGCCTATTAAGTTGGAAGTTAAAATTAACGCTCTTTTCTATTCATAAAATTCGACTTTCTCTCCTTATCTTCACTGAAACAACCTCACCACTGTTCACTCTTATGAACCCTAATCGTTCGAGAGATTTATACCACATCGAATATATACACACATCAACTTTAGCAATAAATATTTATTGTATAACAATAATTTTTTATTGACTAAAAGCATGTATTTGAATAGGATAATACCTAATGATACACCTCGTATAACTGTTCAAAATTCATTTTTCACGAACACAAGGTAGGAGATAACTATGAATAACTTTTTCAAACTAAAATCATTCCTCAATTTTGGCTGGCACCAGGCAATGTCCTGCTTGTTCCCCGCTTATATTTTCGCGATGTTGGCACTCACGAAGGTCATTGACATTCCATTCATGCATCGCTATGATTTCCTATTGCTTGTTTGTATCTTGGCGCAGGTTCTAATGATCCGGTTTGGGATAGAAACAATGGATGAATGTAAAGTAATCTGTATGTTCCATTTCATCGGTCTTGCACTTGAAATATTTAAAATCCATATGGGATCATGGGGCTATCCGGAAGACGGCTGGTCTAAAATACTGGGTGTTCCTCTATATAGCGGATTTATGTACGCAAGTGTGGCAAGTTACTTATGTCAAGCGTGGCGGCGACTGCAGGTCAAGGTAAATCGATACCCTTCTGCTTGGTTAACGATTCCGCTAGGTGCGGTGATTTACTTCAACTTCATGACTCATCACTTCATTTACGATTTGCGTTGGGTTTTGATGATTTTGCTATTCGTCATCTTCTTTAGAACCTACGTGGAATATACCGTATTAGGCGTGACACGAAGAATGCCGATTGTTCTGTCGTTCGTCTTAATCGGATTTTTTATATGGGTGGCTGAAAACATCGGGACTTTCTTGGGCGCATGGTATTATCCACATCAGACGAACGGCTGGAATCTCGTAAAGTGGGGAAAATTCAGCTCATGGTTTTTGCTTGTCATCGTTTCCTTCATGATCGTCGCCCATCTGAAGCATGTAAAAGGAGGACACTTCAAGAGAAATAGTCATACTCGCTTCAATGAATCGACATTTCAGAAGTAAAACACAACCTTTTAAATACAAAAGCAAAAAACCTAGAGCCCTAACAGCTCTAGGTTTTGTTACAGTATTCCTTGAATTGCTACTATAAACTCATATAAGAAATACCCCGCGAACCCAAATAAAATCAGTCCTGCGATAATAGACATCCGCTTAATCATAGTTCGGCTCATTACTCTTCTCGTGACAGCCACAATGGCAAGCAACCCAACATCATGGAGGAGGATACCAGCTAATATTCCTGCACCTACGATTAGAAATTTTGCCGGTTGTGTCGTATCATACGAATCAGATAGCACCGCACCAAAAACGGAAATCCAAAACACAAGATTACCTGGCGATATAGCGACGAGCAGTCCATTTCGGTAGGAACTGAAAAATGATGCATTCGGTTTATCGCCAGCCAATGTAATGCCTTGATCCGAGTTTTTGATGGAATCATAGCCTAAATAAATTAAAAAGCATGCTCCGATAACCCACATAGGGATTTGAATAACAGGGATGGCAAGCACGGAAGCCAAGCCCATATATAAGGCAACGATTAATAAAAAATCAATGGTCATCCCACCTAATCCAACAGCCCAGCCATGCATAAATCCCTTTTTCATCCCTTGCTTCGTCATTTCAACGGTCATGGCACCTACAGGCATTGCAACGGCAAGCCCCGCTAGTAAATACGTGAAGAAAAGATTCAATTTCCAACACTACTTTCTATATGTAATAGTTGCTAGTCAATATACACTATACTATATAAATACATAACATTATATATTTATGCATGACAAACTTGAAAATTTTAGGAAAGTTGACACATACTAAAAATGAACCCCTATTGATATGTATGTAAGAGGACGTAAATACTTCATCATATTTTACTACTCAAAAGCTCTATTTGAACGCATTTCTTCATCCGATAAATTCTGAGATAAATTCGTTACAATCGTTCCTGGGTGATCAGATAATGCACGTACATTAAATTCCTCACCTCGTTTATCCAACTCAACTGCAAATAATGTCATGTATTTATTCGTTCCCATCGGTGAACTTGCGTTCTATTTAAGTACACTATTTCATTCGAGTGATATAACTGAGCAAACAGCCAATTTCCTAACATGTAGGAATTTGGCTGTTTATCTTCTACACAATATCTAAGCGTAGGATTGAATGTATAAAGTAAGTTAATACTCTATTGGGTACAACAAACAATCAGCTTAGAAATAGTTCATACTCATTGCATCACGTATTTCTAACATCGTTTCTTTTGCTACAAGGCATGCTTTTTCTGTACCCGACATAAGAATTTCATCGACCTTTTTGGAATCGTTTTGATACATTCTTCTCCGTTCTCTCATTGGTTCAAGTAAATGGTTGATACTTTGCGATATCTTTCGTTTGCATTCCATACATCCAATCTGCCCCTTTTTACAACTTTCATAAATCTCATCGGAGCCTTCTTTACGAAATGCTTGATGATAAGCGTAGACTGGGCAAATTTCAGGATGTCCGATATCCGTTTTATGGATCCGAGCAGGATCAGTTGTCGCTTTCTTTAGCTTCTCACTAACCTCTTCCTGAGTGGAGTCCAAATTGATCGTGTTACCTAGACTTTTGCTCATTTTATTATTTCCATCTAATCCGACCAGTCGTGGAACATCACCTACAAGTGGTTTTGGTTCCACTAACACAGGTTTATAAAGTTGGTTAAACCGCCGGACAATTTTCCTTGTTTGTTCGATATGAGGAACTTGGTCTTCTCCTACTGGAACCAAAGTCGCCTTACAAAAGGTAATATCAGCCGCCTGGCTTACGGGGTAGCCCAGGAATCCGTAATACATATCATGGAATCCACGTTCTGTGGCTTCCGCCTTTATAGTAGGATTGTGACGTAACGAATTGACCGTAACAAACATGGAAAAATAAGTGGTTAATTCAGCAATCTCTGGGATCAAACTCTGAATAAATATTGTTGCGCTATCAGGGTTAATACCTGCTGATAAATAGTCCAATGCCACATTGCGCAAGTTTTGTTTAATTGATTCAGGTTTTTCAAAATGAGTAGTCAGGGCTTGAACATCTGCAAGTATTAAAAAAGTTTCGTATTTGTTTTGCAACTCCACACGATTTTTTAAACTGCCAACGTAATGGCCAAGGTGCAGTTTTCCTGTAATCCGATCGCCTGTCAAAATCCGTTCTTTCACTTATGTTCCTCCTCATAATGTTATTTCTGAAATGCAATCTTGTGATCCACCAACCATCATCCATGGCCATCACCCCTTTCAAGTAATATAAAAAAACCTCGCCCAATAAAGGACGAGGTTTTCGTGGTACCACCTTTTTAATCGCTATTAGCGATTCACTCTAAAGTACGGCAAGATGGTTTAACCATCAATACGATACTCCTCTCATGATAACGGAGAGAGAATCCCGGCAACGCCTACTCATTTCAGCGGAGCGATTCAGAAGTCCATTCGGCATCAGGTGAGGATCGGTTCACAGCATCCACCGACTCTCTGAACCTCATTATCTGATACGTACTTGCTCTTCATCAACATCGTTGATCCGTTCATATATAATTGAAAGTACTATAACAGATAACAATCAGTAAATCAAATTAAATTGCATCTTTCGCAGCTCGTTGCGAATCATTTGATTGAATCGATCCAAATACTGTTGTATTTACGAAGGACCCCGCTATGGATGAATTTTGGGGATAATGGAAAATTACATCTAGGAAAAAGAAATAAGAGCCGGGGGATGCCCATACGGCTCTTATTTGCTTACCGGTGTGCCGGCACAACACCAGTATTTCAAACAGATTTGCAGTGTACAGATACAGAGCTATGAAATCAATCTACTTAGATGCTAAAAAATAAATGAACGGGAAATGATAACCAACAAAATGAACAAGACCAAGATTACACCAATCGAAGTGAAACCTCCAAATCCACATGAGAAACCTCCAACAACTTCACCCATATGCGTTAACCTCCTCTCGTTTGGCACATTTACATCGTATAAATGTTACCTTCATTCTGACTCGGCTATTTCCTATACTGAATTAATTAGGCGGTGTTGCCCCTTCAAGGGTAGAATTCCACGACTCCGTCCATTGAATCGGCTCTTATTCGAACTGGCCTTTATGCCCCCTCGACAACAGGATATTCAAGTTATCAATACTGAAGATGCGTCATTAGTAAATTTGATCCTCGTGAAATGCCTATGGGGGAATTGTGTGAGCTCAGATCCTTTTATCAAATTAACAAAAGCTGCCACAGAGTACGATGACCAACAAAATAAACAGAACCAATATTATGGCTGTAGAAGTAAAGCGATGATGATGACCAATTTCACTCATTTGAGATGCCCTCCTCTCGCTAGATACAATACATATAGTATTAAGGTAGTTATGTGCGTGTCTCGGCTATACCCTATTCATTGTAAAAAATACTAAGATCCACAGACTTCCGTTCCCGCAGTGCTTTATTAAGCCTGTTTCATATTCCGCTATAAACCATGCTCATTGTTTTTGGATAGACACCGTATTCAACTCCCCATTCCAAGCTATCATCAGATAGCCTGCAGCTTCTATGCACTGACACATAGGTAAAACGGCCTAACAAGTGCGCTTATACAGCTCATTCTCTACTTCAACATCTGCTACCTACTTGCCTCATTTTATGGACTGTAGAAAGTGCCGATTACTTCTTGACCCATTCTCAAAAGGTCGATTAATCCCTCACTATCAAAACCAACGAAGCAACCGTAACATTCATCCAAGCTTGTTCATAATACACAGGCTGCGCATCCATACTAAGAAAAAGGCAAGGAGCTGGCGCCAAAATGAGTATATTCCCGGAAGTTGCCAAAGGAAATCAATTGCAGGAAGGAATCGAAACTCAAAAGGTTGCGGATGTGATTATCAACCAACTGAAATTATGGGGCGTTAAGCGGATTTACGGGGTGATCGGGGATGCCATTTTTGGATTGATGGAGGGTCTCTCACGCCAGAATGATTTGGAATGGATT
Organism: Paenibacillus sp. NAIST15-1; assembly: GCF_001894745.1. GTDB lineage: Bacteria > Bacillota > Bacilli > Paenibacillales > Paenibacillaceae > Paenibacillus_B > Paenibacillus_B suaedae. The sequence continues at coordinate 617,433 of NZ_BBYF01000002.1, read as the reverse complement.
GGGGTAAAACATGAGTCTGTCGCTGCCATGATGGCGTCTGCCGAAGCCAAATTAACCGGTCGAATCGGAGTATGCGCCGCGCAAATGGGACCTGGTTTGACTAATTTAATGACTGGCCTAGGAGATGCATACTTAGATCGCGTTCCAGTCTTGGCTATATCAGGTCAAGCGCCTACCCCCAAGATCGGAACAGCGTATAAGCAGTATATTGATCAGCAGGGACTAGTTCAGGCGATTACCGGGTTCAGCCGAATTGTCGTTCATCCTAATGCAGTCGTTGACACCTTAACACAGGCCATGTTTACGGCAATGGAACAGGCAATTCCCGTTCATCTTTCCATCCCTTCCGATCTATGGACACTTCCCTGCGGGACACAACCGCGCGAACCTATTCGAATAATAAATCAAATAGCTGGACAGAGCCAACTCCAACAAGCGGCGAATCTTATGCTTAAGGCGAAACGCCCCTTGATCCTTGCTGGCAATCGAGCAAATCATGCCTGTGATGCGATCCGGAAACTGGCTGATCGCTGGGGATGCGGAATTGTCGTGAGTTACGGAGCGAAAGGAATAATTCCGGATTCTCACCCTTACCTGCTCGGCGGTTTGGGCGAAGGCGGGAATCCTTTTGCAAGCGACTTATGCAAACAAGCGGATGTCGTCCTTGCCATCGGTACCTCTTGGTGGCCGGAATATCATGTCCCTAAAAATGCGCAAGTGATCCATATCGAAGAACGGATATCAGCTATCGGCGAGGTCATTCCGTCACAAGTCGGGATCGTCGGTAATATCGCAGAGATAATCCAAGCACTTACAGAAGGCATGACAGACTACCGTTCAAATCCAGCGGCAAACTAAAAAATAAAGTGGCCATCATTACCGGAGGAGACAGCGGCCAAGGACGAGCCATAGCGGTAGCCTTCGCCAAAGAAGGCGCAGATGTCGTCATTGTGTATCTTAACGAACATACGGGTGCTGAAGAAACCAAACAGGTTGTCGAGCAAAAAGGGGGTAAATGTCTGTGTATTGCCGGGGATCTTGGCCAAGAAGATTTTTGCAAACAAATCGTGGAACAAACTGTCACACAATTCGGCAAACTGGATATTCTCGTGAATAACGCGGCTGAGCAGCATGTTCAGAACAATTTAGAAAGTATTACATCCGAACAGATGGAAAGAACGTTTCGAACCAATTTTTTTTCTCAGTATTTTATTTAACGAAGGCTGCCCTTCCCCACATGAAAAAGGGAAGCAGCGTTATCAATGCCGCCTCGCTCACTGCCTATGAGGGGAATGAACAGCTCATCGATTATTCAGCCACCAAGGGCGCCATCGTTGCTTTTACCCGGTCGCTCTCGAAATCGTTGCACAGCAGAGGCATTCGAGTAAACGGCGTTGTCCCTGGAAGCATATGGACGCCTCTTATTCCCGCATCCTTTCCTGCCGCTCAAGTCGCGAAGTGGGGGGAAAAAAATCCGATGGGCCGTGCCGGCCAACCTTGCGAGGTCGCACCCGCGTATGTATTTCTGGCATCGGAAGACGCATCGTATATTTCGGGTCAATTCATTCATGCTACAGGTGGTGTTATTGTTAACAGCTGAGGAGATCCAGCTTCGTGTAGATTCGAAAATCGTGACGGTCATACAACTAGATTTAGGACAGCAAAGTAAACTAAAAGAGCCGCGGGATTCCCTACGGCTCATACTCGTGTTATATCTATTATACAACTCTCTTAAACTTCAGAGTGTAATCTTTACCGTAATCATTAAACCCATGTGAGGATACTCTGATGTATGCCTTATGCCCATTATAAAGCGAATGCCAAATATTTTTCTCAATTGTGTTGTCGTTGTAGTCGGTTACTTTAATAATTCTCCCGTTTGAATCTGTTTCGATAAGCTGAAGATCGTAAATAGCTCCTGGCTGAGGCTTCATACTAATATGGAAACCCATTGCACTCTGATCACCATTTGTATAATCGATCACATAGTAATCATAGTCATTGATATTATCAATTGGTAAAGTGAATTGGTCTTCATATGAGTACCCCCATCTATAAAGCATCACAGCTTCTTGTAGGGTATCACCGAAACCCGTGTATGCAAAAACAGAAGGCGAAGTCACTACCATTACTACTGCCATTAAAAACGCAACAAACATTTTTTTTGCTTTCATAGTCTCACTTCCCTCTCATTGATATAATAGGGGTTTTTGTCCCTATATCAATATATTAACTCAGTAGGGTTAAATTGTAAATATAACAAAGGAATTGTCTATTAAACTAATTATCTACTTTTTATTATTCATCCTTAACCCTTCTATCCCTAGCGGGGACTTTTATGTTAGCTGTCTCAACTACTTCATGTACTGGCGAAATGATCCTCTACTTCAATACTTTTATCTACTGGATCAGTAGTTTGATCTTTGAACTCTCCATGAAAAAAGCCACTGATTGTTCAGTGGCTAATTAGGGCTTTCTTTGCTTAAAGGTAGTATATGCGATATGGGGCATCCCTTCCAAAGTCTCTAACTGTATGACCCTTAATTTCTAAGTAAATAACCTCTCCTGGCTGGAGTTCTACATCGTAAATAATGTCCTTGTTGCCAGCACCTTGATCTTTTGCCGTAAGGATATCGCCATTAGGAAAATACCCTCTGATATCATAGTTAATAAAACTTACTTGCGGCTCAACAACAAAGTTCAGCACAATCGTTCTTCCAGTATTATTTGTGTACTTGTAAAAGTCGCTGTCCTGATAATCCAAGAACGAACCAGCTTGAGATAATCCGTTTAATTCCACCGCAGTTTCCTTAGTGTCAGCATAGCCTTTTGACGCGAAAGCGCTAGTTGATAAAACAAACATTAATGCGAATACCAGAAGCGTTGATACAAACTTTTTCATAGTATCCCACCTTCATATGTAGTAGAGTTATTTTCCAACTCCCTCCTATATAATACCATTATTTAACTTAAGCTGTATCACTTTTTCTATTAATCTTAATAAAAGTACCGCCCCCCTAAGGAGCGGCTATGGAGGTTGACAAAAACATAAAAATTAAAAGAGCATCCATAGAAGGATACTCTTATCTGTTCATTAAAACATACGTAATTCACCGATAGCAGTGTATAACTCTAGGCCATTGTTTTTAGTAATATTGATTCGATAGTAACGATAACTATTTTTGTTCTTTGTTAAAAAGCTTCTTGCTTCACCGAATTCCCATGATTTTTGGTCTACCTGTGTATCCAATTCAGTCCAATTGATTTTATCGTTACTACCCTCGAATGTCCATGTCTTTGGTGCTGATCCGGTTCCATCTATATCTTTAGTTCTTGCAGTAATCTCATATTCTTGCACTAAGGTAGGTTCGCCGAAATCTACTGCTAGCCACCCTACCGTTGTATAATCCTTTGTTGCCCAACTTGTATAAATATCTCCATCAAATGCCTTACATGGTAAGAAGTTTTGACTGTAACTACTTGATGCAAAGGCCAAAATAGCCTTTTCGGGATCATTACAATCTAATGGTTTAACTAAATTCGTATCAGATGGCGGCGTCGTTTCCTCCTTGACTACCAGTTATCGGCAATCCAGAATTAATAATAATTGGTGTATTCCCGTTAGTAGCACTTATCCATCCACTTGCAATTACTTTACTGCTCGAATCTTTCACTTGCAATGTACCGTAATATGGCATTTCTTCACAAGAAAAGTAGTTTTGCCCTAAACTAACTTGGTAGAATACCGTCTTTTTAGGTGCGATATTAGTTGAATCTCCAAGTGTAATATTAGATTTTATTCCGTTGTGAGAGTCACCTTTTATAGAGATCGGAGCTCCTTCTTCGTTATACAACTGTAAAGTAATATCAGCAGCATTGCCACCGATGTTAGTTATGTTCAATGACAATTGAACCTTATGTGATGCATCACAAAACGAATTTGCAGGAATAGAAAAAGCCACTTCGTTTTTTCCCTCTTGCGCAGATATTAAACCTGCAATAAGAGAGAACATCAATACTGCACACAATAGAAACTTTATAATTTTCAAAAATGCCATTCCTTTTTTTCTTATTGACTAAACTTATATCGGCACTCATCTGAAAAATATTTATATCTGCAAAGTCAACAAATTACCTCTCCCGAAGGAGCGGCATTGAGTTTATTTAGTTGTATACTCGTTCACTTCAAACGTTAGGATCTTATCAAAGATAACGTAGTCTTTACGTGCGCTGAATGACCCTTTGTTATTGTTGTGCTTGTTGATTGCATAAGAAGCAGTTCCCGATCCAGCCTGCTTATTTTCGTACCATGTGATGAAGGCGCATTTACTTCTTCCATGCTAAGGTCGAATTCTTTCTCCAAACCTGTTGTCATGGTAACTACTAATAATGCTCTGTTTCCTTTGGTCGGCTCTGGATTTGTTGGTTTTTCTGGATCAGGTACTTCATTTAATTCGTAGCCAAACGTAGTTTCGCCAATGCCCAAAGGTACGACGGTAGTAGATAGTAATAACTTTGATAATCAATTAGCTAAGTATGTGTTTGATGGTGATTTAACCACTCAATGGGGCCCCACATCCGACTTCTTTTCTGGAAGTTTAGAAATCACGTTTCCTCAAACACTACATTTGAGTTTTGTACAAATCGTAGGAGCAGCGGGCCCAACAGATGATGTGAAATATCAGATATTTGCCTATAAAAATGAAACATGGGAAGCAATAAGCAAGAAAGAAGTAAGACGGGTAGATTTAAGTAACGAACCATCTGATCCTATCAGCGTAACCCCAGGCAATTATGAGAAAATAAAAATTACTGTTGACGGTTATAGTTCTTGCTTTTCCTGAAAATTGGTGGGTCAAAAACAAAGGTGTATACCTGGAAGTCCTTGACGTATTCACGCATGTACCTATCTTCTATCGTATCAGGGATCCTCACAAACTTCTTTCTAACCGAACATGATTGCGACAGCAAATTACCTTATCACAACTGTACTGGTTAATCTTCACAAGTTAGTGCCATATAACTTCCTCGCCCCTCCTGTTTATGTTGTCAAGCACCACAAGGTTCAGAGATAATCTCGTTTATCTTTCCAAACTTTTCAATATCTACATTCAGGTTGCCCTTATTCATTCTGTTCATTCCGCTCGTGTAACTATATTCAATTGATTGTGTACTTATTTTTTTCCTTACAGTTCTTTATGATATAGCCATCCCCTAGAAAGTCGTTGCCCCCATACAGTTATTTTAGTTTGCCTATCCGCGCTTCTAACTTTTCTTGAACTCCGAGCACTAGCATATGAATTCAGCACATTTCTGTCGTATCCTTTGAAACTTCGCGCATAATTTTTAGGGAATCGCACATGTTCTACACTCTCCCCTTGGGCTTTGCCCCTATGTAATAAGTTGTTCACTCTATACCCTCCCTAATAAGCCCCAATTGAAATAAATGCAAGCATTAATTTAGAAAATACCAAAGAACTTATCTTTTGTTATGTTACCGCACTTACTGGGGGATCGAGATTGAACGTGTAAACTTTCGAAACTCACAAGCTGTCTTGCTTCATTTATCATTCCTGAATGATTTTTTCTCAACTGGATCCGATCCAGATGCAATGTCATCTATCGTGTGTTGTTTGCTTTATTACGAATCTAAAAAGACATTCACCACATCCCCCTGCCCCCAAAGTAAAAACCCTAGAAGCCTTACGGCTCTAGGGTTTAGATGAATTAGTATAATGTCATGTATTGATCGCGTTCCCATTGGTGAACTTGCGTGCGATACATATCCCACTCAATTTCTTTCAATTCCAAGAAGTGCTGCAATGCATGATCACCCAGTGCATCGCAAATCGTCTCGTCGCGCAGAAGCTCTTCCAATGCTTCCTTCAAGCTCGATGGCAAGCTTGGGATGCCTTCAGCCAGACGTTCTTCTTCTGTCATGACGTAAATGTTACGATCCGTAGGAGCTGGAAGGTCTGACTTCTTCTTGATGCCTTCCAATCCTGCTTTTAAAATTACCGCTAGAGCCAAGTACGGGTTCGCCGCTGGATCCGGGTTGCGGACTTCAACACGCGTGCTCAAACCACGGGACGCTGGGATACGAACCATTGGACTGCGGTTGCTTGCAGACCATGCCACATAACATGGTGCTTCATAGCCAGGAACTAAGCGCTTATAGGAGTTGACCGTTGGGTTCGTGATTGCCGCAAATCCGCGAGCATGCTTCAATACCCCCGCCATAAATTGACGTGCTGCCGGACTCAAGCCAAGCTTATCCCTTTCATCGTAGAACGCATTCTCCTTACCGTTGAACAAGGAGATGTTACAGTGCATACCTGAACCGTTCACACCGAACAGCGGCTTCGCCATGAATGTAGCGTGCAAGCCATGCTGACGAGCAATCGTCTTCACGACGAGCTTGAAGGTTTGAATTTGGTCTGCTGCCTTAATCGCATCTGCATATTTGAAATCGATCTCATGCTGACCAGGAGCCACCTCATGGTGGGAAGCTTCAATTTCGAAGCCCATCTCTTCCAGCTTCAATACGATTTCGCGGCGGCAGTTCTCACCAAGATCCGTCGGTGCCAAGTCGAAGTAACCGCCTTGGTCGTTCAATTCCATCGTAGGATTGCCCTTGTCATCCGTCTTGAACAAGAAGAATTCTGGTTCTGGACCTACGTTCATGGACGTGAAGCCAAGTGCTTCTGCTTCCTTCAGGGCTTTCTTCAAAATTCCACGCGGGCATCCTGCAAACGGCGTTCCATCCGTTGTGTATACGTCGCAGATCAATCTAGCGACACGATCTTCCGTTACCCATGGGAAGACAACCCAAGTATCCAAATCTGGGACAAGATACATATCGGATTCTTCAATACGCACATAACCTTCAATCGAAGAACCGTCAAACATCATTTTGTTATCCAGTGCCTTAGGCAATTGGCTTACCGGAATTTCGACATTCTTAATCGTACCGAGCAAATCCGTAAATTGCAGACGGATAAATCGTACATTTTGTTCCTTGGCAATGCGTTCAATGTCTTCTCTGGTATAACCCACAGGGTAACATCTCCTTCTCCATAAGCGTGATTAGATTCATATCTATTTTGTAAAGAAACGAGACAGTTCGCCTTGGATCAGCGATACTTGCCCCGGTCTATTACCGGCTATAAGCTGCTGCTTCAACATGCGGTGCAATTGGAGATCGGACAATTCCTTGCGTTTGCTCTCCGAAGCTTCACTAAGCACAGTTGCCTCTTCCGATTCCTTCGTTACCGGATTCAGTACCTGCTTAATGCCTGCTATGTTGACTCCCTTTTCAATAAGTGTCTTGATTTCAAGCAATCGCTCTACGTCATTGAAGGAAAAGAGACGCTGGTTTCCAGAAGTACGAGCAGGCATAATTAATTCATGCTGTTCGTAGTAACGAATTTGACGAGCCGTCAAATCCGTCAGCTTCATCACGATGCCGATTGGAAACAACGCCATATTTCTGCGAATTTCATCTCCCACTGCTTATCAACCTTCCTAGTTTGTCATAAAAGAAAGTTTACGTGCTGTGTGCGCTAACTGACATCCTAGTCTAACAACGCCTGTTACGCGCGGTCGCTCATCAGTGAATTTACTCCGATCAGAGTATGTGCTATGCCTTTCTTGTTCTCATTTTATCCCCTGGAAGCAAACGTGTCAATGGATGTCAGGAAATCTAACAAAATAATTTTATAGCTCTAGCAAGCCTCGATCAACCATGGTTTGCAGTGCTGTCAGCGCTCCAAGCTTCGCATGCGCATACGTAAGCCCACCCTGCATGTATGCTGTATATGGCTCACGAATCGGCGCATCGGCAGACAACTCCAAGCTTCCCCCTTGAATGAAGGTACCTGCCGCCATAATGACTGGATGCTCATAACCAGGCATGTCCCATGGTTCAGGCACGACGTGCGCATCAACGGCCGAGGCTTTCTGAATCCCCTGAACAAACGCGATTAGATGATCGGCTGTATGGAATCGCAAGGCTTGAATCAAATCAGTACGAGGCGCCTTCCAATGCGGCGAGGTCTCAAACCCAAGCTCCTCGAACAAGGCTGCTGCAAACACACTGCCTCGCACTGCTTGTCCAACGATGCTTGGCGCTAAGAAGAGACCTTGATACATCGAACGTGTCAACCCTAACATAGCTCCAACTTCTCCACCAATTCCCGGTGCAGTTAAGCGAGAGGCCGCTGCTTCCACATACATGCGCTTACCTACAATGTAACCGCCTGTTTCAGCAATACCGCCTCCTGGGTTCTTAATAAGCGAGCCAGCCATTACATCAACACCTAGCTCCGTCGGCTCCTGCAGTTCTGTAAATTCCCCGTAGCAATTATCCACGAACACAACAACATCCGGCTTAATCGCTTTTACTTGCCGTACCATCTCACCGATCTGTTCAACCGTGAAGGATGCTCTCCATCCATAACCGCGTGAACGTTGAATGCCTATGACTTTCGTACGCTCGGTTATGCTTTCACGCACTTGCTCCCAATCTACATCTCCTGCCTCAGTCAGCGGCACCTCATTATAGGATACTCCCCAATCACGCAGAGAGCCTGTCCCATCATTCTCTTTGCCAATCACCTTATGCAGCGTGTCGTACGGTGTACCCGTAATGTATAACAATTCATCGCCAGGGCGAAGTACGGCGAATAGAGCCGTCCCAATCGTATGTGTGCCTGATACAAAATGAGGTCGCACCAATCCCGCTTCCGCACCGAACACTTCAGCATATACCTCATCAAGCACCTCGCGTCCACGGTCATTGTAGCCATACCCCGTCGATCCCGCAAAGTGAAAATCACTCACATGATGCTTCTGAAACGCCTGTATAACCTTCCATTGATTCCGCTCTGCAATTCGCTCGATTCCACGTACCTGCCCTGCAATCTTCTCTTCGATTTGCTGCTCCAATTGCTCCAGTCTTGCTGTAAATTGCATCTTATCCATTCCCCTTGATCCATTCCCATGAAGGAAAGCTTATTTATTGATGTAATCATTCAACTTATATCCATGCTGCTCAGCGGCTAGCCGATCCAACCGAACCTTAAGCAGCAGATCATTCTCGTCGATCTCCTGCTCCAGAACCTCTCCCAATCGATAGATCAAGGCAATCAAATCCCCACGATCCGCGGATATTCGGTAGGTAACCGTTTGGCCGGACAATTGATCTTGCACTGCCTGCCGAATACGCTCCAGATCCCCTTCATCATAAGCGCTTATAATAAAGTGATCTTTATCATGCGGCAGCATCTGTCGTTGTTCTGGGGTGCATAGATCCTTCTTATTATAGAGAACAATTTGCGGCTTAGCTCCCGCTCCTAATTGCTGCAAAATATCCTCTACGACCCGCATATGATCCTCTCGCATCTGCGAAGATGCGTCCATCACATGCAAAATGAGATCGGCCTCATTCACTTCCTCTAATGTCGCACGAAAAGCCGCTACAAGATCATGAGGCAAATTTTGAATAAAGCCAACCGTATCCGTTAAGACCACTTCCTTGCCGCTAGGAAGCTCCCACTGGCGAGAAGTCGGATCCAGCGTCGCAAACAATTGGTTCTCCACATACACATCCGCCTGAGTCAGTTGTCGCAGCAGCGTTGACTTCCCCGCATTCGTATAGCCGACAAGCGCAACCTGGTACGCTCCTGTCTTCTTGCGGCGCTCTCGATGCAGATTGCGGTTGCGAACGACTTCATGCAGGTGACGCTTCAAGTCAGTTATACGTCCTCGAATATGGCGGCGATCCGTTTCCAATTGGGATTCCCCGGGCCCTCTTGTGCCGATACCACCGCCTTGACGCGACAGGTTCTTCCCGTGTCCGGATAGACGAGGGAGCAGATATGACAATTGTGCCAGCTCCACCTGAATGATACCTTCTCTTGTTTTTGCTCGTTGTGCGAAAATATCGAGAATGAGCTGAGTACGGTCTACAATCTTCACATCCAACGCTTGTTCCAGGTTGCGGACTTGAGCGCCAGACAGCTCTTGATCAAAAATAGCGGTCGTTGCACCCATCTCATCAATGACCGCCTTGAGTTCTTGTACCTTGCCTTTCCCTATGAACCATCTAGGATCACGGAATTCACGCTGCTGTGTCATCGTGGTCAACACCTCAACGCCAGCCGTTTCCGCCAGCTGCACCAGCTCGTCAAGCGAATATTGAGGATCAACCCCGCTCCGCTTGACATCATCTGTTATTAAAGTCACGAGCACCGCTCGATCGGGTATATTTTGATTCGTTTGGTGAGGCTCTTTTCGCATTCGCGTACATTCTCCTTATCGGTTCATCATCCATATTTCCATCGAACTATGATCATTGACCATATACGTTGTACAGTATACCTCATTTTCGCTCCCATTTTAAATCCTCTGGCTTCAATGTCATTAATTCCAGCTTGCCCGGAGATTGCTGCGGATATAGCTGAAGGAGGCGAACCGCTTGATTACGCATCGCCTTTTCCATTACATTTCGAACAAAGCGCGCATTACTGAACAGATTAGGGGCAAGAATTTTCTCATCCAAAATCACCTGTTTTAACTGCGCCTGTGTAGTTGGCATTAGTACATAATCATGATCCTTTGCCATAGATTCTGCGATATGCAGAAGTTCATCTACCGAATAATCAGGGAATTCCACTTGTATTGGGAATCGCGAAGGCAGCCCAGAGTTCGTCTGCATTAACCAATCCATCTCATCCGAATACCCTGCCAATATGAGGATAAATTGATTTTTATGATCCTCCATGGCTTTGGCTAGTGCTTTGGTTTCTATGTTTATTTACAGAAGAAATTGCACCAATTGAGTCTGAAACCTTAAGCACTACGTCTATAGTCATGTTGTCGTTTAGGGTTACGCTATGAATAAGTGCTTTGACCAACTTTCGCTTCATTTCAAAAGGTACGTTTTCTGGATCAATTATCTTTGAATAATGTTCTAGCATCGTTTTCATTTGATCAATTTCATTATTTTTGTTTTCATATAATTTTTTTTCTTCATTTAATATCGAAATTTGAGAGCTCATATCTTTGATCTTTTCTTCAATAGGTTTTGTCTTCTTTTCTAGGTCTTCTTTGCTCTTGATCATGCCACATGCATATAAGTCGATGTAGCGTTCCTTTGCAAACTCCTGTTCCTTCATTGCTTTTTCTAACTTTTTCAATCTTTTGTTTATTACCTCATTATTGCTGATGTTCGTTTTTTTCTTAATAATTGTCTCTATATAAGGAACTGGGTCATATATTAAACTCAGTATATACTCCCACACAAAATTGTCGATATGGTCGACTCGCCAATTACGCCCCCTACATTTCTTCCTTACTCTTCCCGTTCCCACTTCAAACTCTTTCTTACTTTTGTTATTGCATGTGTAATACTTTAGTATTCCTCTTTTAGTAACTGAAGTTATACCACTTGATGCAGCAGCTCCACATCTTCCACATCTGCTTAGCCCCTTAAGCAAATAAGATTGTGTTGGCCTTCCACTTTTTACTTTACTTAGGCTATCAATTTTCTTTTGAATATCGAGATAAGTTTCATTCGTTATGTAAGCAGGAACAGCAACTGGTATCCAATCTTCTTGCTTTCTTTTGACCTGCTTCTTCTTACCTTGAGTTTGAATTACTTCAGTTTTTCCATAATATGATATGCCAGTATACAACTCATTCCTAAGTATTCTTGTTACTGTGGATTGATACCAGTAGTTTCCGCTTGGTGCAGCTACATTATCCTCTGCTAGTTGTCTCGCAATGTCTGAGCAAGAACAATCCTCTTCTAATAGCATTGACACCATTCTCAAGTATATCTCTTTTTCAAATTCATTCACGCTCAGATTACTTGTTTCTTTATCGTATATATAACCGTAAAATCGTTTCCCTCCATTTAACTTTCCCTTCTTGGCTTTTTGCCTTTTACCTCGTTTACTGTTTGCCAATATTTTAGCTTTATTGTACTGAGAGATAGAGCCCTGAATATTGTACATAAGCATTGATTCAGGATTATCTTTATCCAAATCAAACTCAACAAATTGTAGATCGCATCCTGCGTTCCAGATTCTCATCGATACATTAGTTTGCAGATGAAGAAATCTACTTAATCTGTCTGGGTGAAGAACATATACGACTCTCCCCATACCTTCTTCTACAAGATACAATAAATAGTTCAATGCAGGTCTGTCTGGATTATCTCCAGATTCCCCTTCTTCCACGATAACCAAGATTTCATCATCGTCGGCATTGTATTTCTGTTTTTGGTGCTCAGCACACCGTTCTATTTGTGACTCCAATGAATAACCGTGTTTTGCTTGGTCATCAGTTGATACGCGCACATAAATAATAACCTTGACCAAATCGATCAAGGCTAAAAACATTTCTTTATTTAATTTTTCACTTCCTCTTAGAGTAACCACATTAAATCACCTGTTTTTATATATTTTATATATTTTGTATTATAGCATTTCTTACTTTGTATTTATAGCATCATTTTCCTTTAACATTACTATATTTATCATTTCATCTATCCAACCGGTTATTTTATCATTACAAACAGTGTCTGGTACAAAGTCATCATCTTCTTGCGTTAAAAACGACACTTTACCGAGAGTATAATCATTTATTGATACTGCCATAGGATCTCCTTCATATTAAACATGAATTAATAACTCCTCAATTTGCTGATGTGTTCTAGTAAGAAACTCTTCGCTTATATAACCTGCTTTAACATACTTTATTAGGGCTTCATTTATAAACTCATCAACATGATATTTATAGTTTACCTTTTTAAGTGTTGCGCCGATATACAATCCAATCTCTCTGCAACCTTCTCGACTTATACTTGATCTCCCTGATTCAATAGCAAACTTCATAAAGTCATTGATATGTATAAAGTACGTTTCATGTGGATGATGAATTGTCTTCATTTTCTTCTCACGAAAGTTAATAATGAAGCCAGATATTATCCCTTCAGTTTCGATTGCTTTCATAAGCGCCTTAACTTGATGTGGCTTCAACATCAATTGTGATTTATTATTCTCTGGTTTCTCATCTGGCTTATTGGGATTAAAACTCATACTAGTACCAGATGTACTTTTAAGTTCAAGAAGAAACAAGAATGGAGATTTAAATTGTAGTGCATCAAATGGATTGGATGGAGTGAAGGAAGAATCTCCACCCCTAGTCCATTTAACAGCATCTACAAGTCTTAGATAGTAGATTGGTAATTTAGCATAACTTTCTGCCCAATTCTTTTCAAAGACCTTCCCTTCGTTCGTTTTACTTTTGCTCAATTATTTATCTCTCCTGCTGTTTTTCGGATAAGACCGTACTTTCTCATCACAATTTCTAAATCATCTATGATTGCTTCGCCTTCAGGTGTTTCTATGTATGTATTACCTTCATAAATTTCATAGCCAGATTCTGAACACTTAAGCAACACCTTTGCTTCATTGATATCAGGAACACCGAACTCAAATCTATCCAATTAGTTCACCTCTAATTAAGTGTATATGTAAGGGCGCTTTTGATCGCACTAACGCTGCAATCAATTGCTGATTTTTGAGACATTGGACTTTTAAATTGAATCCTTTCTAGTTTCAATAATTTATTTAATTGCTCAAATTCTTCTTTCGCTTTACTGTTACGGAATGAAAGGGTAATTTCATTGTCGTTTGGTTCGAGATAAGTTACAAACATTTTGGTGTCTTTGTTGGGCTTCTTATTTTTTTTTTGTTTTATACATATGATAATCACACCTCTTATATTTTTGTTCTTTCTTGTTTTACTTGAATTGTTCCATCATCACCTACATCGGTAATGAGCATTGTCGTATGTGGGAATTGAAACGTGTCAAAATATCTATATGGTTTAAACTGTGATCCTCTTCTGTATCCGCAGATAAATAACTTATTTCCTCTAGTGAACCAACTCTTCTCAAGTATTTGCTTTTTCCCATTAGGTAATGGCTTTGAGATCTGCTTATTGTAATGAGCAAATGCACCATCATAATACTTTACTGTTATTACTCCATCTGGTGTAAGTAAAGTAACTGTATGCTTGTTCTTGTCTCGATCTAATACCGTTCCAACGATAGCATCAATCTTGAACTTTGGTCTTTCTCGACCCTTCGATACATAAGTGCCTACTATTACAGGTTCTTCACTCATCTTACTAAACTCACTAATCGAATACTTCTCTTTATCAATATCAGAGAGTTCGTGCGAATTGTAATAGAACGATAAAGAATCCATTTCCCATTTGCTGATATTCCCGTATGCAATCTCGTTCCATTCATTTATATATAAACTCTTATTAACCATGTTTAAGGTGGAATGGTCACTTAGCCAATCCCTGATACCATTCATTTTCTTGTCATACTCTTTTTTAAACTCTTTCTCAGAGATTAATGGTCTACCTTTTATGTAATCTACCACTGAGGCATCACTGAAATACTCATCGAAAAACTTGGTTGATATGTCATCAAGCAAATAAAACTTATCTTTCCCCTCAGTTCTATGTACGTTTTTCGTGACATATTTTCTGAACTTAAAAGTTGTTGCGTAATATTTGTATTCTTCAGGAATCAAGTTCATTTCTACTAGCATATTGAAATTTTGCATATTTAATTTTTCTTTTGGTGTAAATAATCTATCTATGTGTTTCTTCATGATACTTTCTCTGTCTTCGAATGAATCAAAGCATCCTGCTTTTATAAGTTGTGTTAGCTGCGATTTAGTTATTTTTGAAGTGTCAAACATTCGTTCAACAAAATCTTCAAATGAATTATATGGTCTATTTGAAATGATCTCTTGTACAGCATCATCTCCGATACCAACCAAACCCTTTATTCCATAGATGATTTGATTATTCTCTAAATCTGGCTTAAAACCAAAGTTTGCTTTATTTATATCTGGTAAGCCAATCTTTACTCCATGTTGTTTCATCATCCCGATTGCAGATGCAACTTTGCCATAGTTCGTTGACTTATTATCTTTCTTTTCCTCACTATCAGAATCATCTGAATCGTCATAACTTGCTGAGTTTACTGTTAACACGGCAGTGTTCCAGTACAATGGGTTGTATCGAAAATAGATATTCAGTTCTTGTAGAGCAATAAGACTATAGGCCAAGGTGTGCAACAACGAGAACGAATATCCAAGCTGCCTCTTTATTTGAACATCCCATATATAATGAAGGATTTTTTGAGATGTTCCTATTGCTTCACCCATTCGAAAGAAAATTTCTTTAACTTCTTTCATAGCTTCTTCCGATTTTTTTGCAATAGCTTTTCTTAATTTATTGGAGAGTTTAACATCAAAAGCAGCCACTCTCTCGTCCATAACCATCTGCATTACAACTTCTTGTGTGTCAGCTACTCCATAGATGTCTTTTAGGTACTTCTCCATCACTTGAACTTCTTCAGGTGATAAATCATACTCATCCATTTCGTCATACCAAAGGGATATATCATTCTTAAACTTTACATATTGATCTACTGGCTGCTCACTTCCACCATCGCTCATCAGACGCATAAGAGAGTTTGCAACAGCAGTTTCAAGTAGATTCTCTGGCTTTACTTTTTTAGCTGTCTCAATGCCTATTTGCGTATTGAATTGGAATAGATCGATTACTTCACCTTGACCAAGTTTCTTCCACATTTCTGGGTTGTTGAATTCAAGTTTATCTGGATGAAAGTACTTGTTATAAGTGCCTCGTAAGCTTCCCTGCCACTCGATTTCTCCGTATTCAATTAATAGATTCATAGTTTCACGTATCTTATCGAGTGCTTCAATTGTGAGCAGGTCATATTTCACATTGCCCATGTATTCACTATCGCCCATTGAGAATTGCGTAATCCATTGACCATTTGGGGCTTTCATCATAGCATTTGACTTCACAAAATCATCATTGAATATGTATATCCCACCAGCATGAATACTTCTCTTATTTTCAATCCCCTCGATTTTAAGCGCGACTTCCTTAAGATCTTCATACTTTTCAATTTCATTAATAAACTCGGTCACAGGTTTTCGTTGTTTTTCTTCATTACCGAACAAGCAATCGCATAATGTCCAGTTACTTCCTCGTTCAAAGGGAATTAATGATGCAATATGTTGTCCAATATCATTATCAATTCCTAAGCCTCGACAAGCTGTTAGAATAGCACTCTTAGATCCCTCAGTACCAAACGTTGCAATATTTAATACTCTTCTCTCACCAAATCGCTCTTTAAATGCTCGTAGAATTGTTTTACGTTTTGAACCTTCCGTATCTATGTCGATATCTGGTAAATCCGGTCTACTAGCATGGATGTGTCTCCAGTGAGGTAAATTATAGTCCATTGGATTGAACTGTGTAATACCTAATAGATAATTAATAATAAATCCAGCAGCAGAACCCCGTGCAACACCAACTAAGCTATTTCCCCCGCAGTCGTCCCAAATGATATTAATCAACTCACGGACGGTTACATAGTAACTACTCATTGCCTGTTGCATCGATTCTGTAATGTTCCATAACTCTCCTAGTTCAATATTGATACGAGCTAGGATCTGATGAAGATACTCTTTTGTTAGAACATTTCTTGGGAACTTCTCATTGAATCCATCTTCAATTAATTTAATTAGATACCTATCTTGGTCTTCTTCAGAATGAGCCATTTTTTCTATGTATTCATACTTGTCATATGCTGGTTTAAATAAATGACGAACACTAAACTCAGGTAGTTCAATCTTAGGAATCGTCGGTGTATGAAACAAATCATACTCCTCAACCATAGAGCCAATTAAAAGTGTGTTAGACATAGCCTCATTAATTTGTTCAAGAGTTAAATTGTCTTCAACACCAAGTCGTTCGATAATCTCATCCTTTGATTGAACGAAACATGAAGCATAAAAACTTTCTGTTTCTCTGTCTCCATCCTTGGAGTTTAGGAACGCCTTATGTATTTTTAAATCTTCAGGTCTTAGGAAGTGAGCATCTGTAGCCACAATTGTTTTCAGGTCATAGAACTTTGCAATTGTTACAGCACGTTTATTGAATTGAATCTGTTCTTGAGAAAGTGCAGGTTGTAACTCGATAAAAAACCTGTCTCTTCCAAAAACGTCAATACACCATTTAATAAACTCATCTATTTTGGTTTTGTAGGATATAATCTGTTCTTTGTTGCCCACTTTCTCAGCTTCAATAAGATTTAGAGTGTTAATTGCGAGTTCAGAGCCAAGACAAGCACTAGTTGCTATCAAGTGTCCCTTGTTCTTATTAATAATCTCAGCAAGTACATGTTTCTCAGTAGGACATCTTTCCATTAGACCAGTTACAAAACTTTGACTCCAAGCAATCGACGATAACTCTCTTAATTGTTCATGACCGATAGTATCACAAGCTAGTAAAATAAAGTGAGGAAACTTAGTTATTCCACTTTTGTAGTTATCACGTACTTCTTCTATGGAATCAACAAGATAAATCTCATTCCCTAGAATCAGCTTGAAATCTTCATTCATTTTACCATTTGATTTTAATTCTTTAATTATTTGAATTGCTTCTACGTGAGCTGATAAACATTCATGGTCAGTAATCGCCATTCCTTTATAACCAAGATCAACTGCTGTTTTGATTAGATCTTTAGTTTTATTGATACTATCTACTAATCTGATGTTACTTCCTCTACTGGTGTGACAATGGCAACCTATGTATTCTTGATTAATTGGTTTCACCTACTTCATATGTTATTCCACATACTCAGCCAAGATAGCTGCAATAATTTGTTCTGTAATCTCCTCTCCTTTACTAAAGTACCTAAAACCATATTCCTGTTTATCATCAACCCAAGTCTCTAATCGACAAGTGTAAAAATCGTAAGACATTTCTTTGGCTACCATAATACTAAAGTCAATGTCACTACTTTGCATAATGAGTTTTTCATCATCACCAGATGAGTAACGATACAATTTATATTCAGTCATATACTCATTCCTTTTATGTATATTTCAATAATTAATACCTATGAAATTGTCCTTTTATTCCCCCTTAAATCCAATCATCGTCTTCTTTACCCAATAAGGAAGCATACTCCTCTTTGGGAACTTCACGAACTACATGACACTTTTTAAATTTAATCGTATCACCATCAACATCAACAAGCTCTTCACTGTCAACAGTAACTTCAAGCAGAGCTTTTTCTTGTTCGCTAGAATAAGTCGACTTATTAATATCTCGTAACTCATTAAAATACAGTGCAGGAGTATGATAGTATCCATTTTCCTTAGCAATGGCTATAACTCCAATAATGTACTCGAAATTTGAATCATAAAAACTAAAGTATTTACCCTCTTTATTCTTTTTGACGAATTTATAATATTTTTTGTTTTTGAAGTATTCAACTGGATCTAATTCTTTTCCGATCTTTGGCTTACTCTCTGAATGGTGTAGCTTACCATTATAAATTCGATATATTTCTTCATCTTCACTATTTTTGTTTATGACAATGTATTCAACTTCTGACTTAATTAAATCGTCTAGAAAATCCTGCATATTTCCAAACTCACGTTTTAAATTAGATGGAGTTTCAAAGTATTTATCTTCCATAGATAATTCAGATATGTATTCAATCACTTCATTCATGTCTAACTCTTTTTCGTTGCCTTCTTCATCTTTAAGTAACTTATCAAAATTATTGCCGTACATACCACCAAGCTGCTCTTTTAACTCAGTTAGCGAGGTGATGTTAAGTTGCATACATGTCAGAATAATTCGAATCATCTCTGCCTTTGATATCTTATATTGTTTCTCTTTATATTTCCATGTTCGCATGAGAGAAATGATTGGGTATGCAGTTTTAGGGTTGAACTTTAGCAGCCGCTGTGAATTATGTTTAAAGAAGTCTTCATGTAGGATAAATTCTTCTGTCTTAAAGTCAAAGCATCCCATACAAACTGTAAAATCAAATGTTTCAAAAATCTCTTCTGGGTTACTAAAATACTTGAAGTAAATTAATTGGGTATCAATTGTTTTTTGATACTTGATTAATAGAGCCTTATCGGTTTGTGAAATAACCCAACCGTCACCCCATACTTCTTCAACAAAGCCGATTAATGATTTTTCATCTCTAAAATAAATATCGATGTCATTAATCTCTCGATTACACATAAGACTTGTAATAGTTCCACCAGCAATGTAGCACTCGTACTTCGTCAATAATTGAACTAAGGATAAACCTAAGTGAGCATAGAGTTTTTTCTTTTCAAACTGATATTGATTTGTATTCTGCTTTTTATTGTACGATTTAATGACTTCTTCAATTCCTTTAACTAATTCTTGTTTCATTTAATATCTCCTTTGTTATATATATTTTAGAATTATACTTCTTAGATAAGCATATTTATATATTTCTCGCTTTGAATACTTAATCCAATCTGATTTTTAATCTGTTTTCAATTGTTAAATCAAAATAATTATTACTGAGTACGCCTCTGTTGATCAACTCTAATACTATTGTTCTATATGTTGGGGCATTATTTAAGAATCTAACACCTTTATAACCTTCTCTTCGTTCACAAACATGAAGTACATTCATTAGATGTCTATTAGACATATCTCTAGGTTCATGAACTACCCCATCACTTGTTGTCCATACAACTTTTTGAGGTTTGCATCTCCTTGGTTCGTTAAATATTAATTTGTCTATATAATATTCGGATATTTCCCCCATAATCACTTATTCTCCCTTATCTGTGATATGATCCTATAAAAATCACATTTCACAATCAATCACGTAGATCAAAGTACGTAACACTGCATGATACAGTATTTTTTGCTAAGAATATGTTCTCATTTTTCCGAGCGAACATTAAATCAGCACAATCACTTTCATTCAGATCAGCAGCATATAAGTACCATTCATCATTTAAACCTAACTCTAATCTACCACGTTGCTCAAGTCTGTCCCACATATTGATACTTATCCTCTCCTTTAGAATGAAATGTAGCTTTTATTGTGGCCTACAAGTCTCCAGTCTCAATAAACACATTTAAAGCACTAACTAATTCTTTCGCCTGTTCTCTATTTAGATGCATTCTTGTTGTTAAAAGTACATCTTCTGGAATTTCGTAGGGAACCCATCCAGTTCCACCTTGAGGTGTCTTACTCGCCAATATCTTCGGATCAACATAGTCAACCCCTAACCAAACCGCATCTTCTGTTGCTAATGATGATTTCTGAAGAGAGCATTTTACATCGTATAAATCGGTAAAATTAATGACAGTGAACCCTCTGTTAGTCCTACCTTTTTCCATTGAATTGATCACATCCCCCTAGTTATTGATCTGCTTGAAATAATCAAGGTTGTTAATAAAGCTTATTTGACCGTCTTCGATCTTTACAAATTCAGCTATTAACTTATCCCAATCTTTTAAAGATTTTTCTTTATACTCTTCCGTCTCCTCATCATATTGTTCAAACCAATACTCAACTCCATCATCCACACTTGTATTTTTAAAGACGAAGTACGGAGATTTTTTCTCATCGATATCTGATATGTTGTCAGCAATTTGATTAAATCTTTCAGCAATATGCTCATATTCTAAACAAGAAACTCCATCGTCGTTTAAATGATACTCTTTATTATTCACGAGGAAATCTTTAATCCCTCGTACAACGATATCCTTGTCTTTAGTAAAGAATATTTGTTGCATCGAAATCTCCCAACAGATTCGATCAGAAATATTATTACAATTATTTATAATTTCATTTAATTGACGCTGTAGCTTATCTCCATCAAGTCCAATTAAGCTTTTCTTATAGCCATAAGGTGTTAGAATCTCATTGTGCAAATATTTATCAAGGAGCACATCCCATATAATAGGACTAAACCACCAAGAATTAGTATATTCTTCACTTACTATCCCATTATAATTTTGATCGATCTCGAACAGACTACTTCTACTCGTAAAATATTTACCCTCTTTCTTATTTTTATATTATAAAATACATCTTTTATAGCATAGCCAAAACAGTAGCCTTACAAATTGCTTCTGGAGCTTCTTCTTTTGTTACTTCGATTGATTTCCCATTAACCACATTTAACAAGACGCATCTATAATTTATAGTTCTCATATCATTAGATTCTTCGTGGTTTAATTTATACAGCATCCAATCGGTTTCTTTCAGTTTGTTAACCAATTCCCAAGCTGAACTAATATCTGTTGACGGAGAAAACGTTCTGACATCCATACTAAATGGTTCATATCTGGCTACGCCAAATTCCATATCATCTACAATATCGAAATCAACCCCACTCTTCCATGACATTACTTTCTCTGCTGCTATAGCATCCAGTTCCCTACCAGTCTTAATAGATAAAATATTTTCTATCAACATTTTCTTACACCCCTCATTTTTCCACTATAAAAGTGTTATTTTAATAATATGTATCATCAATAAATGCTGTAAGTTCATCTGAGTTGCTTATCCATCTTACATGGGATGTATTATAGAGCACTTCTACTTTTTCATTAGAAAACTTGAATGACCATCCATCCTTAGTCAATTGTTCTAACTTCTCCATTGCATCTACAAATCTATACCAACCCATGAATTCACCTCTACTCATAAAAATTAGATAAGGTGAGCTGACTGATAAAACAGAACTATGAAGTTTAGTGTGATATGTATAAGTATGCTAGTGTACAATGTCTCTGTTTTATAGTAGTAAAAACAAAGAACCAGCCCAACAAAGAAATAACCAAAAAACAAACTTAAGCTCATATGTCCTGCCGCAAATAGTATTGAGCTACTAATGGCTGCTATGAAGGAAAACTTTTTCGAACGTTTTTGTATGTATCCAAATATGATATATCTAAATATTACTTCTTCCACTACCGGAGCAAATAATATCGTGTACAAAGGTATTACAGGTAGTGTTGTTAAAACTGATGCTTCAGTTGTAATACCAAGTATGCTAAATGATATCGTATTTAATATACCTTGACCTGCAATTGATAAGAGCATTCCTATATATGCTTTTTCATATATCGCCTTATTGAAGACTAATTTATTGAAGTTTATTACTCGTAACTCATTTTTGAATGCTAATACTGTTATAGTTATCATCAGAGGTGCAGAGACAAGATTCATGTATGGTGATTGTGTAGCAATTGATAGTATGAATAATAAAATAAATACCGTAATTACTATGTATCGTTTATATACTTTATTTATACTTTCCACCTGCTAATCATATATGTATTCTTTATAATTATCATTATTGTAAAAATATTTGAACTCTTTTGATTCTAATTTTTGTTTAGCGTTGTTTAGCTCTTGAATCAATGTGTTTACTTGTATCAGTTCAAATTTTACTTTTCTTCGTTTTCTTGTTAAGTCTTGCAGTTCTTTAACAAATGAAACAGATGATTGTGTGTCATACTCTTCTAGTTCCACTCTATGATATGCTTCAGAAAGCCCTTTATCATATTGAGATATCCATTTTGTTAGCTCTTCCTTTTTCACTTTCAATTCATAAATACTGTCAGTCACATACTGTAATGAATAATACAAGTCCTTCTCCCTCCTCTTTAAAATAAAAATTGGATTATCCTATTTCCTAAGATAACCCAATCATAGCACCACACTCTCATATCGTCAATATACTTTTTTTATTATTTTACACAAATCTCTTCACTGCTTACAGGAAAATGTTCTTTAATGAATTCTAGAACAGCGTTAGCATATTCCTGAATTTCTTTTTGGGCATCATGCTCCAATCGTTGGTTTAGAAAATGGCAAACTGATTGCAATGAAGTAGACCAGTACCAACGTACATACATACCATACGCAGGGAGGAAAAGTCTGGCCTGTTCAGCACATACTCCAGCTTCCAATGCTTGATTATAAAGAATCTCACCTTGTTCAATGTAATTGTTAAGGAAATAGGTGAATTTCTCTCCTTTTGAAGTGGCTATTGGCTCACCACTCCCCTGTTTTGAATTCATAGGTGCTGCTCTCCATTGCTCTGCTGATGGAATATAAAAAGCCGGATCTTCAGTAATATACCGTCTACTGGACTCATTCCAAGCGTCCATTGTGTGGTCAGAACCTACGATATATTTCCACCACTGTCTAGCAACCATAAGTGGTGCATAGATCTCAAATTGTATAAACGCATGACGAAACGGTGACGTGTGGCCTTCACGAGCAAGGAATTTGATTAGTTTTCTGTCTCGATCTGTTAACTCCTTCGACTCTTTGTCATAAGACACTCTAGCAGCATTTACGACAGAAAGATCACTCCCCATTACATCAACAAGACGTACATATCCCTTATCTAAAACATGTTTGATATTTTCCATTTTTATTAGTCTCCTTTACGTATGAAAGAAATAAAGGGAGGATTGATCCCTCCCCTCTGAACCAATTGCTATTGTGCAGCAGCTTTAATTTGACGCTCAATTTCCTGTTCTAGAACCCCATCTGGCGCAACCCAATGTGGGGGCTTAATAACCTTACCGACATCATTGTATTTAGGCTTCCCGTCTTCCCACAGTTTAGCCATATTAGCTTTATGGACGATATCGAATAGAGGATTAGGATCTACACCAGCCTCAACCATCCCCCCGTTAGCGAAATAGAGGATATCGATAAATCCATCGCAAATTCCCATCAGTTTGTTTTTTGAACGAGTTTTTTCTGTTTTCTGACGCATAAATGTATCAAACATTTTATCCATCAAATAATCATAAAAACGTTCAAATTCAGCATCATTGTTTGAGTGCTCAAATAATATTTCTACAATCTCTTCACCGATCCACGATGTTCTATTAAGAACCTGATCTTCACTAAGCAATGTTGGTTGATCTGGCGCAGGGCAATTAAATGCCTTTTGAAACTCTCTAACCTTATCAAATTGGGTCATAATATTCAATATTAATCACTCCATATGCAGTATTTTAGTTATTAAAAATAGAAATCTTCATCTTTAATTGGTTCAATTGTCGCTTTCTGATACGAGTTCCCCTTCATACTAAAGAAATCAAAAGATTTTGTTTTTGTATTTAACCCATTTAGTACAACTGGATTAATTTCTTCTTCCTCAAAGTATGTTTCTAAACCTAAATTCTGAAGAGCCTTATTTGCATTGTATCGCACAAACTTCTTAACATCATGATCTAACCCAACCTGTCCATAAACCTCTGCTGTATAATCAATTTCATTTTCATACAGTCTAACAAGAAGATTATATGTCCACTTTTTAAGTTCTTCTTTTTTCTCTTCATCTTGTTTATTCAATAGTTCTTGCGCTAGGAGACCAATGTAAACACCATGAATGGCTTCATCTCGAATGATTAAATTTATAATTTCTCCACTTTGCATCATTCTTCCCTGACCATAGCACAGTAATGGATAATAAAAACCGCTATAGAAAAGAAAACTCTCAAGAAAGACTGAGCCAACCATTGCTTTATATAGAGAAATATCATCATTAATATTCTTATATAAGTCTACGATTATATTTGCTTTTTTCTGTAGATGTTTATTTTCTTTAACCCATTCAAACAAATCACGAATTTCTTCTTGTGAGGCAAGTGTAATAAAAATGTTTGAGTAAGATTTAGCATGAACTGCGTTCTCCATCATACCCATGAAGCTTAGTACGGCCTTGCGTTGATGACCTTTTACAAAGTTCATTATTTGCGGCATTCCAGTATTCCCTTGTTCAGTATCGAGCAAGGTAAGTCCTGCTAGGGCTTTTTTGTATGTATCTTTCTCATCTTGGGACATTGATTTCCAAGTTAGCAAATCACCATTGAGACTTATTTCTTCCGGTAACCAGAACTGTTTAACGTTCTGATCGTAAAACATCTGTGTGAAATCATCATCGGCTGTTGACCAATTGGCTGCATCGTAAATCACTGTATTCCTCCTAATCTATACTGTACAGGACAAACATTCGTCTTGCTTAGTTCTCTTTGTTCTTGCGTAATAGATTGTTTTAATCCCTTTATGATGTGCATATAGATCAATTTTTGTTAGATCCCGTGTTGTCATCGTATCTTTCAAAAACAATGTAAATGAGATACCCTGATCGACATGCTTTTGAATGCTAGATATCATATCAACAACATCAAACATATTCATGTCATAAGCTTCAGTATAGTAGAACCAGTTACTTTCGTTTAGAAATGGCATTGGATAATATGTTTTTGAGTTTCCATATGTGCGCTCTTCAATGCGTTCCGTGATTGGCATAACTCCAGCAGTGCTTGACTGAACATACGAAATACTTCCTGTTGGTGCAATTGCCAAGCGATATGCATGATATAATCCATGTTTCATAACCTGTTCTTTCAACCAATTCCAATCGTTAATTGTAGGAATATATATACCATCGAATAGTTGTTCTACTTTATCGGTGGTTGGTGAAAAATCTGTTTCTAGATACTGTTCAAAGTATTCACCTGTTGCGTATTTAGATTTATCAAATCCATTGAACGTTTCGCCACGTTCTTTTGCTATTTCCATAGAACGCACAAGTGAATAGTAATTCACCATCATGAAAAATGTATTAGCAAAATCTCGTGCAATTTCACTTTGGTATTGAATTCTGTTTTTTGCTAAGAAACCGTGCAAATTCATTGCTCCAAGACCAACAGAATGCATTAATTCATTTGCCTTCCTTACGGCAGGAGCATTTTTAATATCAGTTGAATCAGACACAAAAGTTAAGGCATCGATAGCCAATTTAACTGCTTTTTCTATCGATTTATTATCCATTACATTAGCTATGTTTATTGAACCTAAGTTACATGAAATATCTTGACCTATGAAATCTTCATGACCGTAGTCAGCATAGGTAGAGACTTCTGACTTTTGAAGAATCTCAGAACAGTTTCCAGTAACTATCCCGTTAAATATCAATGAATGATAATCTTCTTGTGTTGTATCATATACGTCTTCTATACCATAGAAATCAATTGATGTGACTGTAGCTTGATAGTTATGCTTTGGTTGTCGTGAGACTGGTTGCAGTGTAGCTGTAAAGTCAACAAGCTTTTGTTTGTCGTTTGGTTTTAAATCAATAATTTCATTAAACAATTCTCTCGATGTTCTATCTTGTACACTGATTTTATATGTTTGTTTACAGTAATATTCTTTAGTTCCTCCATTTCCATCAGGCATAATACGGTTACCTTCTTTATGGGCAGAATAGATTGTGCTGTAAATTCCCATGTTGAGTAACATCATTTGAATTTCTTGTAGGAATTTTTCATTTGTTTGAACAAGTTCAATTGTTCCTGCTTTATATTTAGCATTACAGTTAACCGTGCCATCCATTTGGTAAATACCACTAAGATATGCTGCTTGTGTTTCTTTATCGCCATAAAAAACGAAATCTGGAATTTTCGTTTTTGTTTCAGAACGTATACCATACTCTTTCATTATTTTCAGCAACAGGCCGCTGTGTAACGTCTTTCTATTCTGTTCAAGATTAACATTAAATGTTGGTGCATAATCAGCATTATGCTTGTATTCAATACTTCTATCTAAAGATTTATCGATTATGTATTTTACTTTATCTTCAACTATTTTTGAAAGACTTCCTTTTTCTCCATATAGATAAATAATAGCTTGATTTTCTGTCAAACATCCATCACCTGCAATTAATCCAGCAACATAAGCGAGCTCAGGATAGTGAATTTTCCCGAAAGAACCTGCCCCAGATTGAACAAGTATTTTATCTCCTTCCTTTACGTCTTTCAAAGGAATCTTGATGATTTCTCCTTCTCTTTGTACATACATCTTGTGCCACTTGGTGGCCTTGAGCTCAAATCCTTCTTTAGTTTCAAGTTTAAACACTTCTGCATTTTTGGCTGTTAATTGCATTGGAATTGCATCTATACTGGTTACACCTTTTTGATTTTTATCATAATTTATTGTTCGATTATCAATTACTACTATTAGTTCATGACCTTCCTTGTACAGTTCTCTAGCTTCAACGTAGCCATCTTCAGTAAGAAGTTTCGTATCACCAGTAACACAAAGATTACTGAATTTCACCTTTTCATCAAGCGCATGAACTTTGTTTACATTATCTTGAAACATAATATATGGGTATCCTGATTCGAACCGTGTTACAGCAATCTGTTCAAGTAATTTACGTGGATTAATCTTAACTTTCCTTACCTTATCATTATTGATTAACGCATCATACATGATAGACATATCCATCTCATCAAGATGTAATCCGTACTCTTTATAAACAGTATGAGGATAGAATGTATACATGTCTTTATCTTCTCGTGCTAGTTCAATCATCTTATCGGGAATGACGACTCCAATAGATAATGTTTTAACTCGAAAATCCTCGTCTGCATTTATTTTTTTCGTATCGAGGAAATCAATAATATCACGATGAAATACGTTTAAGTATACAGCACCAGATCCTTGCCTTTGCCCCATCTGATCTGCATATCTAAAGGCATGATCAAATAACTTCATGACACCGACAACGCCTTTGGTGGCATTCTCAATATCCTTTATTGCCTCTCCCTTAGCTCGAATCTTGGACAGGTTAATTGATACGCCTCCACCAATTTTTGATAGCTGCATCGCAATATCAACCGTCTTAGAAATATCGTTCAGTGAATCGTTACACTCCAGTAAGAAGCAACTAACAAGTTCTCCTCTTCTCTTCTTCCCTGCATTCAACGTTGTTGGCGTTGCTGGTTGATACTCCTGACCAATAAAAATATGTATGAAATCCTTGGCCTTATTAAAGTCACCATCTGCCAAATATAGAGCCATAATAGATAGTCTATCTTCATATCTTTCAAGTATTTTACTTTTATCATTCGTTTTCAATGCATAATCATTATAGAACTTAAACGCACTCATGTAAGATGAAAATCTGAACTTCTTACTGTATGTGATATTAAAAACCTCTTTGATCTGTTCAAACGTATATTTATCAAGGAACTCTTTTTCGTAATAGTCATTTTCCACAAGGTAATCAAGTTTCTCTTTTAGATCATGGAAAAATACCGTATTTTGATTAACATGATCTACAAAGTAGCTCTTTGCTGCTTCTTTGTCTTTTTCAAATTGGAATCTACCTTCTTTTTGAATCATGATTTCATTGTTTAAAGAAATATACTTAGGAATGTTAGACAATCTTTTTAGCCTCCATTAAAAATAATTCAACATCTGATTTAGTTCCACTTAACTCAAACTTTAATACGATTGGTACACTGTACATCTCGGCTATTTTACTAGCAGCCATGCCATAGTAATTTCCCCATGCTTTGTTTCCACTTGATGCAACTCCTTTTAGGTTCATGTAGTTACTCTTTAGAAATTGCAAAGTGGTGCCTGGAACTTCTCCGAATTTAGTGGTGTATGTTACTAGAGCAAACGGTTCATCCACTATTAACTCACTATGTATTCTTATATTGCTTACGCTTAACTTATTAATGAATCTTTCTACATTACCTGTCTTTGAATCCCACACTATTAGCAGTTTAGCGTCCCTCCTGTTGCACACCTCTCATTACGTCATAAATAAGTTCATCTAGTCGCTGAATCACACTCTTGGCCTCATCAAGATTAAATGAAACTATCGCTCCGGATGTATCTTTAATAAAAATAATGTCACTCTCATGGTTTTCTTTGTAGTAATCAATTGAGTTATCCAAGTTTCCATAATTGTGCCCCACCTCAAATTTACACTTATTCAGTAGTATCACCCCCTTATAAAAGAACTGTTTCATTATCATATAAGCCAAGTATCATTTTGACTAAAGGATAATTTCAGATTCAATCTCATATTCATTGGCTGGATTAATATCATGCAATCGTATTAGGTTTTTACGAATTTCTTCTATAATTTTTACACACTCATCACGATATTCATTGTACTTATTTTTGTGATAAAATAGTTCTTCCTGAGCGTCAAAATAATCATCTTGCAATCTGTTCAGTTCACTAACTATCAATTTTTCCATAATCCCAAACAGCTCCTTTTTTATCGGTTAATATAAATATCGTGTTCCCTAATCAGTTCTAATTCGTTCTTGACACCACTATTCTATTACCCTCCTTATTTACTTCTGCTTCACTGCAAAGAAACAAGGCGAGGATTACAACCATCAAAGTGAATCATCTTCACATCAGGGACAAATGTTATTGCCTCAGCCACACTATAACTACCGTCTACATTTTTTTGTTGGGTTGATACTTGCACTAAGCATCCATTCGGCAAATTACATACCTTTGTCGATTTCATCCAGCCCTGAGATTCAGAGCTTGCCTTGCACAACAGTTCAAACGTATCTCCATTACCATACACTTCGATATCAGAAATCTTTGCTTTTGCATCCTCAATGTTATTTGCATTTAGAGTTTTATTGTCCATAACCATTCTCCTTATATTTTTATTAACTAATAAAAGATTAATTTTATTCTGTTATATCATAGTTAGTAATAATTAACTCTTTAAATTCCTGTCTTCCGCTGTTTGTTTTACAAACGCTATAATAAACTTCATGATTAATTATGTTGAATTCTTTGAATAAATCTCTTATGTATTCATCATTGTTTATTGTATAAAGCCACTTTCCCTTGCAGTTTTTACAAATACGATATAAATCTTCATAATCATTGTCTGTAAACTTTCCCACAGCATACTCTTTAGTGTTTCTATATGGGCTATCGATATAAAAGAAAGTGTCGTCGCTGTCGTACTTTTCTATGCATTTTCTAAAATCTAATTGTTCAATTACCACAGTTTTAATTCTTTCATAGGCTTCATCAATATCTCGATGAATTTTATCTAGCTGCAATGGAAATTTATCTTTTTTTGTCCCGAAAACAGGATTCTTCATATCAGCCCCAAAGCCTGCATTTACTAGATAATAGAATACATGTGCTCTTTCAATTGAATCATGAATATTACCAGTTTTCCATTTCTTTTTATAATCATTGAATGTCTCTCGGCTGATTAATGTGTACTTGAAGCTATTTAGAAATTCTTCTTTTGCATTCTTAACTACAAACCAAAAGTTCATTAGACCATTATCTAAATCATTAACAATCTCCCAGTTAGATCTATCCTTGCCGAATAGTAAATATGCTGCTCCTCCAAAAACTTCAACATACCCTTTATGATTAGGAATTAGTGGAATCATCTTTTTAACCATTCTTGACTTTCCACCAACCCATTTAATTGGACTATTCAATCTAATTTCCCTTTCATTAATAAAATAGAAACATGATTTCATTTGAAAAACAGCTCAAGTTCTTTGGACGAGTCATCGATACTTTTAATATACTGCTGAACCTCATTTAACAAATCATATGACTCAGGGACGTGTGATAAGACTTCATCCCAAGAGATTTGCGAAAGTTCTCTAATGCTTCTCCTTAATGAATCAACATTAGCTATCGCTTCAATGTATCCCACATTAATCAACCTCTATTATTTTGTTTACTAATGAGCCATAATACTTCGTCATGTCATACTCATTAATAATCCTCTCGCCATGTTTATTTCGTACAGCCTTAAGCCAAGGAGCTTCAGTTTGAACAAAGTTTTTCAAGAACATTCGATCCTCTTTACCGTATACATCCCATACCTCGTAAAGTAAGCATAATTCATCATCAGTATAAATATCGCTCACACATTCTACATCTGGTATTCCATTCCATCCAAAATGTCTGTACTTTTTATACAGCTCCATATTTAGCACACCACTTTCTGTTGCTTGAAAAGTGCTAGTAAAGAGCTGCTTATTATTAAACACCAAGCTCCAAGCTTGAGCGTAATAGCAAAGGCATTGTAACTTCAGTACATCAATTGGCCTACGAGTAGAATGTGATCTATGTATGAAGAAATTTGCAACATCAAAAACTGTTATCTTATTAACTAAACCTGATCTACAGAAGTAATATACGTTCCTCCACCACCTTGTAGATTTTGTGGATTCCCATGATTGTGATTATTAATGGATACCGAATGAGTATGCCCTTTATCTGCTTTGTTACCGAGCTCATTCTTTAAAAGATTGAATTCTTCTTTTAGTTTTTCAATGTCATCTAACACATTGCAAGAACATTTCATAGAACTATGAGTATTCTGCTTTTTAAAGGAATTCATATGCTGTGAAAGTGATTCTTGAATAGCTTTAACTAGAGAATCACATTCTTTTGAATTTTGTAAAGTTACTGTATGATAAATAACGGTATCCTTTTTCCTTTGTCCATCAAGAATGCTCTTCAGTTTTACAATTTCCTCTACTGTTCCTTCTACTTCAATACCATGAAACTTTGCTTTCATTAGCCAATCCCTCCTTCAAAATACTAGAATATAAAACATATAGCCAAAGTACACAGTCCAAAAAATTGATTTAACTAAGCTCCATAGTGTGCGTTTATTTGCAAGTATTTCAGCCTTATAAACAATTCTCTCGTTCTCGCTCATATCTTCTACCTTTTTAATCTTCTTATTGGCTAATAACCCGATAATGATTAGAAAAATAGCTGTCACAGTTGGATATTTGTACGTATCATAATTAATGGCTTGAATTAAATAATATACTTCAATGATAAGTAAGATAATAGCTAAAGCGAGTGGAACACATCCCTGCTTGACTGACTTTTCATTGAATTCGTCTTCACTCATTCCTTCAGCTTTTTCGATTTTTAGTAAATTCAATTTATTGATTGTTTCAAAGAATATTCCCTTGTTGAAAACAGCAAGTAAACTTATGGTAAAAAATACAATTGTCCAAAATACCATGTTATATACTCCCTTTCGATTTTTTAAATGAAAATATTAATACTCTCTAAATATTTTCCTTGTAATTCAATAATTTCTTTTATATCCTCAACACCTATGTATCCTTTATTACTCTTCATTAACTCTTTCCAGATAAACCGCGCCTCTTCATCAGGGTTTACGTGTACAGGCTGCACATCAAGCGGTTTTGACTCTTTAACGATTTCACGCTCTGCAACGTTTGGTGAAGTGTGCTCTTTGTAGCCGAATGAATACATAACTCCATTAGACTGGAAGATTACCTCATAGTAGATATACCATCCTTCACGGTGTGTATTTTCTTGTACAATATGAGCAAACTCATGCTTTCCATTCACAATATCCCATAGTTCTTCTGTGGTAAATTCAACGATATGCATATTGTCTTTCCTCCTTTGAAATGGTTATTTTATTCTAATGAGTTAACAGCAGCTTCAATCAATTCATCTATCTCAGTTTGGGTATTTAGATCACATGTATTATCACTTATTTCCTGAAGCTTATTGATTAAGGCTGATAAAAACGCATTATCTGCTTTCATTCGTCTTCCTCCTTTTACTTCTTTAGCTCTTCAAGATACTTTTCTTGATATTCGATCTCAGTAATTGGCACAACTAATCCATTAGAACGCTTTTCAAGATCAAAATCACATTCGTAATAAATATCATCATCACTTGTACGGTAACTCTTTAAGTGCTCTCCTGAAAGTCTCATTACACCATAGATAAAGTTAATCGTACCTAGATCTCTAAATTCAGTTAATCCAACTTTTTGAATAATTCTCTTATATTCTTCATGGATCTCTTTTGCTCTCTTTGTGTTCGATTTCAGCTTTCCTTCTCGGTTAAATAGTTTTTTATTCTCTTCATTTTTTATTTCTGAAGTATCTATGTATAAATCATCTGGATGACGTGCGATTCTTGTAATCTGCTCACTTAATAACTCACTCACTAAAGGAAAGACATTAGTCCAAAGTTTTCTGAGTTTGAAGTGCTCTTTTACTGCTTTATCATATTTAGTCCCTTGCTTTATCTTAAAATATAGTTTATCACTCATATACAATTATCTCCCCATAATTTTATACTCGCAGTTTTGGTTAAAATGATTCTGGAACTAAAATGTAGAACGTATCAAAATTATCAACTTTTGCGTAGTCAATAAACCCATCCGGGAAAAGCAGCTTATATCTGGGAACAGTTCTAGATCTAATTGTTGCATCCAAAGTAACAACTCCTGTAATTACTGGACTTCCTCCGTGTTCAGTATGGAATGCTTTTAGCTGCCATAGTGCATTATTGATCTCATAGCCATGCTTTGAAGCTATCTCTTCACCGATTAACGGTTCCTTGGGTACTGCTCTTACTACACCTTCAGCCATTTATAATCTCCTTCCCTCATGAAAATCCTCTTTCAAAAATTATTCATCAAGCATTGCTTCGACCGTCTCTCGTCGAGCCTTCTCGCTCATCTTATGAAACGGTATAGCAGTTGATGATCGAGCATTAATCAGTTTTCTCGTATAGTCACTCAACTCTTCTTTAAGCCTACAGTTTTCTTCTCTAAGTTCAATTAAATCATTGATTACTGATCTTAGTGCACCATCCATCGGTGGTGATCCCCATTTCCTACCATTCCTCCAAATAACGATACAACTTCCTGTGTCTTCAAATGAGTATTTACCGTTTTTAGTTTCATAGATAAACTCTGGAATATTTCTCACCTCTTTCTCCATAAAACTCTTCTTTCATCGTGTCGCCTTATACCTGAGTAATTCATCAATTTTGTTCCTAAGTTCCAACATGTCATCATGACGAAAGTTCATTTGTGTTAGTTTGCATTTCCCATCTATTCCATCTAGTCTTATGGAAATGATAAATCGTCTCTGATCTTGGCAACCTTTTATTTTGTATTCACTCATATACATATTTTGCTTTGAATATTCAAATCGATGATCTCCCCTTGGGTAAACAACTCCACTTCCTACCACTGATGCATGAATACAAGGCATACCATCGTCTCCAACTCTCAGATTAAACTCCATCTTCATCATTCCACTTTCATCTCTTCATACATCTCCATTGCATAGCTGTACCCCTGCCAATTATCAACACCATAAGCCTCTAAGCAGCCTAACTTGTTACTATCATCAAGCAAACTTTCGTATTCAGCCTTTGTGATAGATACCATAATCTTATCCATAGTCAATCTCCTTTGAAGATAGTTTTCATGATCTTCCAATTAAGATTTATTTTTTTTCGATGTTAACATAGATATTCTTCAATGAATTGAGGTCGATACCCCCACCAAGTGTACACTTCAAATCAAAGATATGTTTACGTTTAGTTTTCTTAATTGTATACACATCACTTTTATCGTAGAATGTTGTTCCGTCTATATCCTTATCTGTTTTACCTGCTTCAATTTGCTCATTAATCCATAAATTAATAATTTCTGAATTCGTCAAGATTTAGTTTCATACCTTTCCTCATAAAATTCAAATTTTATTCTCTTATTAATAAATCAAACAATCCTCTGAAGGAGTCCAAATATCCATTCCATTAATACGTATTTTAATATCTTGTTTCATTTGACCTGATAATTTCCAGTTCTTTGTCTCTAAAACAGAACCGATTTTACCATATAGATTGTGACTTTGTGAGTAAATTTCGACCATATCACCAATTTGAAAGAAGTGTCCCATGGATATCTCTCCTATCTTATTTTGTAATCTTCAATAAAAATTTGCATAGTTCTTACTACTTGATAGCGAGGCTTGTATCTTACCCATTCATTCAGATTCAAGCTGCCTACTATATCAACCGCTCTCTTCTCAGGAAAGTCATCAATAAACTCATTGCTTGTTCTGAACTTCATAGCAAGGATGCTTGGCTTTATTCCTTCAATATCCTCATCATTTACGAACCATGTAGATGATTCTGGACATCCTGATACTCTGAGAGTATCTTTATTTTCACCTATTGGTTCCTTCTTGAGTGAGTACAGCCCTTTAATCAGAAACTTTGGTTCTTTGAATTGATTGCCACTTAATCTACTAAACTCTTCTACAGCAGCAATTAGATTCTCATCAATGTTTTCAACATCAAGTTCCAAATCATAATATACGACTTGTTCAAATGTTTCATTTTTAAGACCATTATTTAGTGATTTCTGGAATTTCTCCAAGTCACAGATTTTAATTCCAACACCACCAGCAGCTTGGTGACCCCCACTAAAGAGTACTTCAGGTATATTCTCAACAAAATCTAGGAACTTGAAGAAACCGATTGAACGAAAGCTACCATGATATTCATCATCATTGTCCTTTGCTTTACCTAAAACAACTACAGGACGTTGATATCTATTCGCCAAGTCAGAAGCAACAAGGCCATTCATGTTTTTACCTAATGAACTATCAACTACCACTAAACATTGATTGCTTAAATCTAAAGTCGGTATAATTCTTTCAATTGCTTCTTTTTGTGTAAGCTTTCTTTGACTATTAAGACTATGTAGTTTCTTGGCTAAACTTAGAGCCTCTTTTTCAGTCTCTGCGATTAACATTTCAAATGCTAACTCAATCTTATCAAGTCTTGTTGCTGCGTTTATAAATGGTGTTATGGTAAAGGCAAAATCACTAGCGTTCAGCTTATCAATGTCTTTCTTCGCAATCTTTAAAATAGCTTTAAGGCCATTATTTTTGATGTTATTCAAAGATTCATTTACAAGAGCTCGATTCTCCATTTGAATCATAGACATTTGATCTCCGTGCAGCCCAAGTCCAGCTAAATCTATAAGATCGTTTGAATAATTTACACCTAACATATCATCAATAACCTGACATACTTTCCAAGCTAATAGTGCTCCAGATGTGTCTTTGTTTGGGTACTGGCAATCCCTGTGTTTATCATTAATAAGGATACAGTATGGATTCTCATCGCTGATAATGTGATGGTCAATAATGATAATATCTATTCCACGCTCGCTAATTTCCTTACACGTTTGTACCTCATTTGAGCTACTGTCCACGATGATTAGCAAGCTTGTTCCCTCTGGTATCTTATCTTTCATATGGTATACTCCATGTCCGTCGGATCTCTGAGCATGAAAGTATTTAACTTTATCAGTGAATTTTCTTAAGTGATTATATTTAATTCCACCAGACGTAACACCGTCTGCGTCAATATCAATATGTATAGAGATGTTCTCGCCGTTCTGTATGGCTTGAATGATTCGTTTACTCGCAGGTACAATGTTTCGTAGAAGATATGGACTATGAAAATGATCCCTGCTTGGTTTAATAAATTCCCTTAGGTTACTTATACCATTGATTGCTGCAAGCTTGTTGATGATTGGATCACTATCTAGATAAGATGTCTTAGGTTTCTTTTGTCTCCATTGCAATTTTTACTTGTTCATTCCTTTCTGATTTGATGAGATTATCATAACAGTTTTAATTAACATAAATCAATATTTTTATTTATATTTATTATTTTTTATTTATATGTATTTACTATTCCAGCTCTTTCAATATCAAACATAACCTTACCCCATACTGCTGTTTCTGAAGGCGTAAAAACTAAAGGATTGTCCAGGTCATGTACAGCACTAAAAACCTTAAGTACTCCAGAATGAAGCGCCTTTAGTTGTGACTCAGTAAATTTCATATTGCCAACAGTTATGACTTCAGGTTGTTCTTGTTTTAAAGAAAGTGACATTGTTTTACTCCCCTTTACTTATGTTTTTTAATTGCAAAGTTATATGCAACATTTTGATACTCAAAATCGACACCTCTTAAAATGAATCTTTTATTGCATTCTTTTACGTTTAGAAGCCGAAATAACTTTTATTTCAATCTCTGTTGCATTAATAGGCCTATAATCTGTATTCTCAACCGATGCACAAAAGTATTTTTTGGGATCTAGGTGCTGATTTTCTGAATGGGTATGTCCATGTATGTTTAGCCAGATTCCGATATCTTTTAAATAGTTCAAATTCACTTCGGAAAGTGGTTCATGTGTCAAGATACAATTTCCCCACTGATACATTTTATACGGCATGAAGCCAAGCTTTTTAAATTTCCCATCAGTAATCCCCTTGTCATGGTTACCTCTAATTAATATGTTTCTTGTGCTTTTAAGGCGATTTGAGATGTAATCGATTCTTTTAGCGTTGCAAAAAAACATATCTCCCAACCAGAATACCATATCTCCATCATTAACAGTTTTATTATAGTTTTCAATAATTACATTATCCATATGCTCCACATCTACAAAAGGACGATTTTCATATTTTATGATATTCTTGTGTCCAAAATGTGGGTCTGATATGAACCAAACATTATTCAATACTATTCCCCTCCAATTTTTATTTGCCCATAGCACCAATACTGAGAAGCTTCATTCGCACTTCAGGCCAAATATATGCCATACTTCCTTCACCAT
This sequence comes from Paenibacillus sp. NAIST15-1, assembly GCF_001894745.1. Taxonomy (GTDB): domain Bacteria; phylum Bacillota; class Bacilli; order Paenibacillales; family Paenibacillaceae; genus Paenibacillus_B; species Paenibacillus_B suaedae. The sequence continues at coordinate 580,157 of NZ_BBYF01000002.1, read as the reverse complement.
TGCTGTCTGCACAAAACCAATTACCAACTGATGGTTTTCCGTTTCTAATATACTTTTCTAAACTTCTAATCCATCCTGACTCTGTTGATGACATTGGAAGATCTCTCTTATCTAAGCTAATATAGCATGGTTCGTCAAACTTTCTGTACAGTCCAAACGGTCTTCCTTCGTATTCTTTTAAGCCTAACCTACTGTTCGGCTTCTTGAAGAACTCAAACTTCCTAGACATCCAATTATTATCATAAAGATATTCAAGTATTAGGTTGATTTCATTAACTCTACCTGCTCGTTTCAAAAGTCTCGCCTTTTTTGCGAATTGTGCAAATTCCTGTTCACTTGGCTGATAACGTGACTTTGGATTGTGGTGTCCTGATCTCTTAATTAATTTATGTATTTTATTCTCTTCAACTGAATCCAGATCAAACAGATAAAAACATGCTATGTTGCTATATTCATTCTTATTAATTACTACCCACCACATGTTATTAATATTGTGATACACAGTACCTCTCTGTAGAACCCCTTTGTAATCCCTAAAATACTTTACATCACCATTATTAATTCTACGCTTATCTTTATCTAAAGCGTTATAGTCTGGTATCTTTTCAGAAGACCAATGTCTATCAGGATCATTTATATGTAGCATAACCTGCTCGTGAGCATTTTTTCTTTTCTCTTTAGATTTGTCTTGGTATCCATTTTCCTTAAGCAAGCATATAATTTTCCGTTTTTCTAATTCGAATTGCTTTTTAATCAAGTATGGCATCTTTTTATACTTATTAGAGTCATATCGTCCACCATTTCTATTTTCATAATTTACTTCTTGGTAGAATTCAATTTCAAATCCTGCTGGATATTTACGAGAATAGAATTTTAAGTCGCCTTTATACCCAATGAAATAATTTCTGCGAATAATCTTACTTACATCAGTATCGTTAGCAATAGTAAAACCTCTGGATTTAAGCAATGCAAAAACCTTTTTAAGTGTTGGATGAGAATATTCTTCATCTTGCCAAACCCTTATTGAAGTGTCATAACAATTAATGCTTGCCTCTTTATTCATTGTTGCCCCCTATGAAACTCATGTTTTATCACCTGATTTTCCACCTTTTAGCCAACTTATTGCAGATGCATATAGCGATTTTTCGTAATTCAAACAGCCCTCATTTGAACTGGCATGATAGTTACAGCTTAGTGCTCCAGTAAAAGAACCATCATTACATTTACATGTTTTACAAACTTTATTTTCAATTTCTTTTCTTTCATTTTGATCTAGAAGATAAAAGTGTCTTTGTTTAATTTTCATGTAGTTATTTAGATAAACAATTCTTTTTCTCAAACCTTCTGAATATGCAATACGTCCTTTGTCATACATTGTTGGTTCCCAACATTCAATTGGTGTCTTGCTCTTTATAATCTCCTGAAGCTCTTCTAAAGATTCTACCCCTTCTATATAAAACACATCACTAATTCTACCAACAATTGTATAATCTCCGTAGCATTCTATAAACATTATTTACTTCACCCTTAATATCTATGTATTGTAGATACAATTATGTACCTACATATTTTATTTATATATCTAACGTAAAATCCAATTTTGCGTCCAAGTCGTCATCTGAGTCTTCAACTTTATTGATCATTATTGATGAACTATCATCATTAACAAGTTTAATATTATTGACTGCATTGTTTTTCAAACCACCACCAAAGAAATACTGTCTCATAGCCTCTCTTATTATGTCTGCTTTATCTACATGATCAGGAAGTTCCATAAAGGCTTTCTTCAAATCATCATCTCTTTTTGGTCTGAGTCGTGCTTGAATCACTTTCACTTCCATGTTCTCATACCTATCTTCTCATTACCTCTTACTTGGGCTAACTGGTCAAATAAATATTTCTCCTCAAAACTAATAAATTCGAAAATTTGATGTGCTGCTCCTCCACCAATTAAACAAACATCAAAACTTACATTCAACCCTTCAACTTCATTTTGAATTTGAATCGCTAAGGCTTTAAATGCTCGCTTAATCAGTGGCCTAATGTCATATCCCTCATATCTTCCAGAGATAACGTATTGATCTAACTCGTATCGTGCTGGAGACTTCCCAACTTTCTCTTGAATATAACGCTGAAGTAATTTATATGCTGTATCCACACCGAGCAGAAGTGTGGTTGAAAGAGGCATAATTTCTAACTTATCTAAGCCCAATATATTTAATGTGTAGAAGCCTAAATCCAAGACAAGGATTCTCTTCTTTGCAAATTCTCTCTTTGCAATCTTACCTTCATTATCTAGAAGGAAGTCCATTGCTATCCCTTGTCCTTGGGGTGTGATTTTAATCTCATGAATATTGGGTGTTACCGAGAAAGAATTTCTTAGTCCACATCTTATATTATATGGTTCGATGTTGTTTAAATCCAATATTTTATTTTCTAGTTCTTCCTTCTGGTTGAAATAAAACTTGATGGGTAATGTACTAATTACATTACAAGGGGCAGAACGTGTTAAGTATCCTATCCCTGTCTGAAGTAAGGTGTCAGTAACATCAATCTCACTTGCTTTGTTATCTTTCATTGAAAAATACTTAATGTCACTTTGTCTAAGTGCTAAGTCGCCCACAAAGTATTGCTCATTGAATACAAAATCATCCTTCTTGTAATCAAACATTGGTTTAGATTCACCTGTTATTGATGGCTGCCTAAACACCCTATTCTTGAATGTTCCCTTTGTCCAACCAAATCCCAGTTCAATTGAACAGATATCAAGCATTATATAATCACTCCTTGTAATAATATGTATTACAATTTATACAAGGAGATTATACCACTTATTTATATGTATTGATAGTGATATTTTATTTATATTATGAAATTATTCTTTTATTACTAGTTTTTTTCTGTTGTGACAGCTTTATTAACTGGATTATCAATTAGCCATTTATAAATTAACTTTAGTGCCTCTTCAACTCCATCTTTTTGAATCCTATGTTTCCATGATATCAATTCAGACACGTCCTTTATCAACATTAAAAGAGAGTCAGCTCGATTTTTCTGTTCTTTATGCATCAACTCAAGTGATTCATAACTTTCCTGTAAATTCTTATACTCCTGCATCCAGTAGGCTAATCGTTCCGTATCGTTTTCAATCTCTATCATTCCATGCATCGTATGCAATTTACGGATAGGACAGTTGAATAAATTCTTGGCGTGTCTGTGTGCTTCAACTTGCTTCCAGTCTTCTTGCCAGTCTCTTGCCGACTGCTGTATCGTTTCAGGCATCATTACTATCTCCTTCCTTTGAAACCCCGCATGCGAAAGTAAATGACCAATAAGATGGGCACTCTACCGTATTCGGAATCATTCGAGTATCAGCTAAATCCTCTGAAACACACTGTTTATCGTCCGGTCGTTTCGTTGGATGGTTCATATTCCAATAACAATCCAGACAGGAGCATTCACCATTCCAACTATCGTCCTGTGTTTCACAAATCTTACGCATGACACGTTCTATATCATTCATCCTTAATATCTCCTTCCCAAAGCTTTGGATTCTCGTATATGTTGCCTATGATGACCGAATTTGCTTCAAAGTCATACGAATGAGCTTCTGATTTCCACGTACCATCCATATTTCTTAGGCAATAGCCTAGGAGTTCATCGCTCCAATCTACGTACGCGGTGAATTTGCGAGTTTCCCCGTTGTACACGTATGAATATTCAATAATATCTCCCTTATATATCTCTTTACTGTTGCCGTCAAGCCGCCCGAAGTATTGCCCTACTGTTTCAGGATCGACTTCGTGACAAGTATTTTCATTTACATATATCCAATATCCAAAGGGGATGTACACTTTATGCGGTCTATCGTATCTACGAATTAAGCTTCCGTACACCAACTCGCCATTATCTAGACGCTTACCACGAAATTTGATTTGTCTACTCATCTTCTACTCCCTCCTCTACAGGCTCGTATGTGGCTTCGAAAATATATGATTTACAAGGGTAATACTCACCTTTTACGCCTCTAATAATGTAATCACCCTCACTTACAGTCATATTTCCTTCTAAAGTCGATATCTCTAAACACCCAGCATACCTGTAGCTATAATTGATAAATTCTGTCTTATTATCCAAAGCGAAATGATACAATACATCTGCGCGAGTCATTTCAAATGGATTCCACTGGATCGCGTCAATCACAACTGGCTTCTTTCTATATTTACTCATCCCCTATGCCTCCTGAGTCAATGACTCTATCGCCGCCTGTGTATTCCCATACCCACTGTAATAGCTCATATTGTCCTTCAAGCCGCGCCTTTTCATAGCGTTGAGCAGATATCATTTTCGTCTTAATATCCCAAGATTTCCGATTCAAGGCTTCACGAAACGCCTTAGCGTTGATATCAAGTTCTCCGTTATACTCAAGTTCCAATTCCGTCAAGCAAACATCACATACATCATCATCTGTTTGCTTGACAAAGTTGCTCCCACATCGTTCACATTTCATTCCCCTGTACCTCCTGACCGGATGATTTCCTTTTTCAAATCGATCATTTGCCGCGTTACAAGGCTCTTTACATCTACTTTTCTATAGCAGCAATCTTCAGTTTCGTCATCACACAATGGCACTCTCAATGCCAGATTCGATTGTTCATACACCTTGTAGTGGGCGGTTTTCTTTCCACATAACATGCAAGGTTTAGATTCGATCGATAAGCTATGCCATACTTTCATTCCCCTGTACCTCCCTGCCCCTGTAGGGTGAGTATGGATGCTATGGTGCGCTGGCGTGGTGTAGCTTGTAGCATTTTGATGACGTTTCTCAGGGCATATTCATGGGCTTTTGCATACCCACTAGGCCACATTAGCCCATCCAACTGCCGTACATACTCTATTGGATTTAGTTCCAATGCTCTCTGACTAATTACTTCTGTCATGTACACCTTTTGAGTTGGTTGAAACAAAGTAGGATCTTCCCATTCTTCCATGTAAACAAAGCATTTGTTATCTATGATCGATCCTATTTCTTTGCCTGATAATTTACCTGCTATAAAATCAATCTTTGCATTATCGAAGCTTTCCAGTTTCTCTCTTGTATGTTTCATGACTCTTCCTCCTCCTTGTCCTCAAAACTTCTAATGACATTACATACACTTGCAATCAACTTGTCATAAAACGCATTTGTAAAGTCATCTAAAACCATAAGTGTTTTCCCGTCCCATTCAAGGCCTATTTCATCTGCTGAATATCCATTAAGAGACTTAATTTCACCTAGAAGGTTTTCGATTATTTCATTTTTCTCATATCCTTCTCCACATTCAAAGAAGTCAATGATTTCTTGTACTCCCTTCATGACTATATCTCCCCCTTAGCCTTCAGTCGACAATGCAATGAATGGCTCACCGTTAAAATACGTTTCTATGATTTCTTGAACAGTAATCAGCTTGGTAGAATCTTCACTCTCATAAACTTTGGAATCAATCGGCACAATCTCAATTTCTTCATCTGGATATAATTCGTCATCCGTCACACCTGTTAATTCTTTGTACCAAGCTTTTGCTTCCTCAACCGTATATGCTGCTACTGCATCACATTCACAAATTTGAAATACCTTTACATCTTTCAATCCATTTTCTTCAGCAATTTCTAATTGTCCGTATTGCATCTACTTCCCCTCCTGTATGCGTTGTATTGTCTCTTTAGATAGTAACTGTGCAACATCCTTACACACATCTGGCAATGTATATGGCATGGTAACGATACGTTCAAGTGTATTTAGTGCGTCTTGGAGCTTGCCTTTCAGTTTATTTTTTTCACTCACAGTCGAGGTGTACATGTCTAAGTAATCCTTATAAAGTATCTTTAGCCGTTCAACTTCACTGGTGAGATGTTTTGTCTCATCGTTCACATTAACTTTTTGAAGAAATTCAGTTAAGAATGAACCACTGAATCCATCCAAGAAGACTAGTTGTTGCTTATAAACACCTTTTCCTGTTGTGAATTCATCAGTCTTACAGTACCATATCTTACCGTAGTATTCTGGATTCATTGCTTCGATACACGTATGCATAACAACCGCATCGCCTTGCTTAAGCGACGGTGTATCTCGATGTCTACTCATTCTGTTCGCTCTCCTTTGGCTTGAAGATCAATTCACCAGCCTGACACTCGTACTCAATTCCAGTGATGTACATGTGCGCACACATCGCACTAATAACTTGTTGAGTTACGTCAACCTTGTGACTGAATGATTTTCCGTTATCTTTGCTGTATCCAGCATATATCTGTCCAGTTAATGGACTAGTTGAAATAATTAAGTTATCGAGATTCATTTTCCAATCATCCTCATATGTATATTTATCTTTATTCAAAATGAAATCACTACTTTATAGGGACTTCATTTCTCTAAGATGAATTCGTAATACTAATCTTTCAATATATACACATGCTCACCTTCAGTATTCACTGTAACTTTAAGTAGATGATCACAATTGGAACATATCCAAAATCCCGTCTTTTCACATTGGCACATGTCGTCCATATGAGCAAACTCTGAACACCCTATACACTTTTTGATGTCTATCACTCAATATTCCCCCCTCTTGCTCTAGTATTAATAAATCCCCTTACGTACATTCGCGAAAATTGATATCACTTTCTTAGTCACAACCCCACTCTTATAGAACTCCATATCGGAATACTGTCTTGGATTTGGATTGTCTGGATCATTACCTTGGCACCCTTCACGATTCAACTGATTTTGAAAACGCGTCTCAGTACACCATTTCAAACCGCCCCATTTGACCCAAGGTTCATCAGAGACCAATACTTCTTCAATGTTATTTGGATACATGCCATTACGGTATAGATCTATGAGGTATTCTTCAAATTGCATTTTCCATGGCTTGTGTGAATTACCGAATAGCATGGTATGAGTATCGAATTTAATTTTTACTATAATATCTTTATTTTTCATTTATATCAGCCCTTGTTATTTACAATTTAAAGTTTCTTAAAATAATCAATAACAGTATTTAATGCATCATAAGCTACAACTTCTTCATCTGAAGCATCTCTTACTTTCTCCTTCATCTCATAGTCTCTATGATAACTATACTTCTCCCATACTTCTCCTTGCTGAATCCAACGATTTGAGCCACCTAACAGATTCGATTGTTCACGAACTAATATTTCAGCAATTTGATTTTTATCGATGGTTACGCGTTGCTCTAAGTTTACAGTTACCTGATACACTCAATCATCTCCTCATGAAATTCGTGTTTCATGCTCCCTTAAATCTCAGTAACACTTATATCCAAGTGCGTTGTCATAATGAAAATCTTCACCTAAAACATTTCCAATCTCATCAACCAACACAATTTCCTCGCACGAATGAAGATCTATGTATATTCCATACTTCTTAGATAATAAATCTAATGCTGATAGAAATGATTTTGTTTTCTTATCTTTCATATATACCCTCACTTTAAAGTTTATTGATGAAACAACCAAGCATCCCACTTATCATAAAGCAGTATGTCTTCAGGACTTGTTAGGCTCAAACTCATATAGCCTGAACCTGTTTTATGATTAAAGAAATATTCTTTTGCTTCATCTTCCATGTCAAAGCTCTTTTCCCTAATGAAGTCAGTCTTCAGATCAAGATAGATTACTTTGAACACTTTGTTTCCTCCTTGTTATTGTTTTGACTTTTGTAATAATCAATGATGTCTTGTGTTGATTTAAACAACATAACCTTCCTCGTAGAGCCTCCTTTTCTATCGTTGTAATGCCTCTGCACCTACTCGACTAATTATAGTGTTCGGAATCATAGAACTCAGTCTCTGAAAATTCTGCATTTATTATTACACCTTCAAATAAAACCTTTTCTCCTAAATCATAAACATAAAAACCGATTATTTCACCATCAGAATTATATGGAGCGAAAGTTTCTATTTCATTGCCGTTCTCATCATAGAAAGTGTATTGTTCAAAAAATCCATACGGTGACTTGCGAAGATAATATGCCTCCCCTGTAATACTTTTTATTAATCTGATATCATCACTGTTACGTAAATTAAACATTTTTGCATCAGTCCTTTGATAATTTTATTTAACTAGTTCCTCTAATGAAACCTCAATTTCATGACGATCATCATCATCATCATCGTCATCATCTGATTCACAGGCTAAAGTTGCATAATTCCCATCAATAAAAATAATCGTGCAGAGCCCATATTCCCCATACTTAATTTCTGATCCAAGGAGATTTGATTCACATTCCGCAATTTCGTTTTCAATCTCTTCTAGTTGAAGATACAACTGAAGCATCCGTTTTAAACTATTCATATACCGTCTCCAATCTTAACAACTAACTTCTTCAATAATATTTTGTAACTCAAGAATTGCTTTTTTAGACAGTGACTGCTTATGTTTTTCTAACCACTTCTCAATTTTCGCTTTTGAAGTCTCAATATCAATCTTTCTTAATACAGGTGGCTCATACTTACTACTTGATTTAATAACATTACAGTAGGATTGTGACACTATCACTGGCCTATACTCAGGAGAAGAGTTTATCTCAACATATTCATCCTGTGTCGTAACTGGAATAGCATTTTCACCATGTTCCTTTTTGAAATCCTCAAATACAATATCGTCAATTACCGTAGAAGATGGACTATAAAAACTAACACTTGAAAAATAAGCGACATCAGCACAGCCTCTTTTAATTAATTCAACAGCTTTTTCCGCTTGCGCTCCTCTCCACATTCTTGATGACAACCACTCAAGCTCGAAATTATCAGCAAGTTTTCTATCTCTATCAAGTCTTAAATATTGAGGTCTAAAATCATATCCTTCTTCATATTTAATGTAATCACAAACAAACAATCCGTTTACAAATACCTTGCCTTTGTATCTACTCTCATGAAGGATGCGACCACATTCACTATGTGTTACTTTACCAACGTCTTGACAGTGTAGATTTGACGCTACGATATCCGAATATTCTTCAGGTGAAATGTTATCAATTTCTATTGTCAAGTTCATATCAGGAACCCTCTGCCAGATGTATTTCTTGTCTATGAAGAAGGTTAGTATTTCACATCCATATCTACGAGAATTAACAAATCTCGGCCTCCACACTTCTCTCGCCCCATAATTGAAGAATGTTACGCATTTATTCAATCGTGTAAGGACTAGAGTAGCTACTTTATACCCCTCACCGAACTTCCCGATTGTATTTGGCTCATTTCTCTTAGTTGACTTCCCAAGGAGTAGTGACTTCACGCTTAATACCGATGATTTATTACCTATGTATAATTTCTTTTCATCCTCTTTATAGCTAAAGAACATTTCATTATCTGGCATTGTAGTTTGTTGATCTAATGCGTTTTGGAACAACTCACGAATTGCATCAACAAGTGTCCAATCAGGAACGTAATCTCTGGATAAACTAAGTTCATACTTACTCATATATATTGCCTCAAACCAAGATCTTTCTATGTATTCTATCATATTGAAATTTGATTTTTTCGTTTATAAATACTTCAGGGATAGATCTACTTCGGTAAATACGCACTACCTTATTGTTTTTTACAACAAAGTTAAGATTGTAATAGCGGTACATCTTTGTTTCTGAAGTCATTTCAATCAGTTGTCCTAGTGCTATTGCTCGTTCAATCTTATACTCGATATCAAACAACGTCTCGCATTTCATAGCACTTAAATGACAAAGTTCTTGGTACTGCTCAATAGCCTTTTGGTCAATTTTCATATTTAATATCATCTCCTATTCTTTTCCTTTACCTTCATCTTTACTGTATCAGAATAGCCAATGATCAGTCAACAGATATTTTATATGTATTTATATATTTTATCTTATTGGATCATTGGCTATGAAAGAGTAGTTTCATTCCCCTTGCTTTAGTGCTCTATATGTTTCTGTTGTAAGCAGTTGGATAAATATATCTCTTCCCTTATCAACTGGAGCATCCTTTTCGTCGAGAAGTTTATTCTTTTGCTCAAAAATCGTATAAACTTTTTCTGGAATAATAAATTTCCTTGCCTCATCCTTTATTTCTTCAGCAGTCACATTCTTGTCGAAGGCGAGGATTACATCTACTCCTAACTTCTCTAGCTTCATAACCTGTGTTTCACTAAGTATATGTCCACCTATACTGACACAATTTTTTATATTGTAAGAGAAGCTTTTTTGAACACTTTTTTCAGCTTCATAAACTAATACTTTGCCTGAATCCTTTATGAACTGATACGATTTATCTAGCCCATAGAGTATTTGTGATTTGGGAGTTGCGTAAGGGAACCAATATTTAGACATTTTCAACTTCTCATAATCAAGTGTGGTTCGCCCTTTAACACCAACCAAACTTCCTAACTCGTCCCTGATAGGAATTGTTATGCAACTATCTCTAACTGAGTAACCAACCTCAAATAATTTTTGTACATCTAATGATATTCCCTCTTGCAAAAAAAGAATGTGAGGATACTGCACATACTCAAATAATATCCTATCATCTAATTTTCTTAATTCAATTTCCTTGTCTAGTGTTTTTGACTCTATAACATCGAGCGCTAATAAACAGGGATCATCAATTTTTTCTTTTTCAAAATCTCCATGATAATAATCGTACCCACATACCTCACAGATCCAATTCATTGCTTTTGTAAAGTAGAAATCTTTTATGTATTCAACTAAGGTAATAATATCTGCACGTTCTTTTGGAAAATCATTTCGAGTGTGATTCATAACACTAAGATTTTCAATATTGATATTTATGGCTGCTCTTGCATCTCCATCTGGATTGGAGCATGTATAATAACTAGTTCCTTTTCTAAAATTAGAGCAGCCCAATGCGTTGACTATATCCTTAACTTTATCATCTTGAATTATTTTATCCTTCAGGTCAGAAGCATTTATTTTAAATCACATCCTATGCCTTACCTAGCTTTTCTTTCAATTCATGAACCTGTTGTTCCTTTTTAAGTTTATTATATTCTTTCTTTGTTTTAATAAAGTCTTTTTCGATATCAGATAAAATTAGATAACCTTCCTCTATCCAGATATTCTTGCCCTTATCAACTCTAAAACAAATTAGATCCTTATCTTTCCCGCCGCGATTTTTATCAATAACTCCCATATAATATGTCTGACTTCGGTCTAACCTTCTTCTCTCCTCCACAAAAGGCTTAGAACTAGGATTGTAAATTACATATTTATCGTAGTCATCTGGAAAAAGCGGTCTAAACATCATCAAACCATCAGCAATATGTTTTATATGCTTACCATTTGCAATCGCGGTTGAGTTCAATATTTCATTGAATAAACTATCATCTGTTAACTGAAAAGTTGCCCAGAAGGAGATTTCTAGTTCTTTTGCTTGCTCCTTAAGCATGTCACCAGTCTTAACAAATGACATCCAATCATGATCAGGTGCTTTCAGGGTATCATATATAATTAACTCACATTTCTTAATTTTATGCTTTTTAAAGTGTCTTTTGAGAGATACTTCATCGTATTTAGACAACTCTAAAAAATGAATCTTGCTGTGCACTTCTATGTATTCTGCTGCCACCATCACAATCTCGTCCTCTTCTTCAGTCAAAGTACCTGTGACGATTTTAGTTTCATCAATGCCCTTATATTGATACCCTTTTTCATTAATGATTTTACCTACTTCATTCAGTTCATTACTATTAGGTTTATAATGAAATTCTGGATTGTTAACAATACAACTAATAACCATTGCATCCCATTCATCTTCATCTTGCTCGTTAGCAGCTACAAGTATATTCACACCTTTAAATATCCCAAGATAACATGCAACTTTGGATGTAAGACGCGATTTTCCACATCCTGAGTGCATTCCTGTTAATGTGAGTTTCTTTTTTCTTAGTCCCCTTAAAAGCATATTAATCAACTCAAAAGGAATCTCTAAACCAAAATCAGGCTTCTTCTTCCATTCTTTCACCCTTTCAGTCATCTTTCTTCCGAGAATTACACTATCTTGTGCTCCACCAATAACTGTACCTATGTTTATAATTTGCATTTCCATACCATGCAAAATATTCTCTGGAGTAACCTTACTAAAATTATTTTTTTCGAATATCTTTTTAGCAGGAAATCCTTTTAGCTCCAATTCTCTAAGTAGTGAATATTTCTTTAAGTTATTATAGTATGTTTGGAATTCATCTAAATCGGCTGCTGCCATAATACGTCTTATGTATTGATAACCCTTTATCTTCTCATATTGCTTCTTCCTCTCAGTGTCTTGGTGCATGAAAATATTTATCTTAGATTCGGTTAGCTCGCCCTTTATTTGAAATTGATACATTTCATAAAGCGAATTGAACAAAAAGTTTGTTGTATCATAAGCAAAATCATACTTAGGAATTATTAATTCTCCAAAATCCAAAAGCAAATCAGGATTCCTATATAGACTTCCCACAACTAAAACTTCAGTATGAGGGTCTTTAATCTCAGAAGTAATTAGTGTATCTATTTCTTTTCATCTCCTTAATCAAAAAGCGTTTCCACATTAATTTCCTCACTTGGAGCAGACTCTTCTATCGTTAAGTTTTTTAGGCGTTCTTTGACTGCGTTAATACTCTCGTGTTCTTCCTGTAGCTTTTTAAACTTGTTTAGTTCTATATTCTTCTTAATATTTTCTTTTAATGAGTTTTCTATGTTATTTTTAACAATGGCTAAACAATACTTTAATTCTGACAGCGTATTTTTAAATTGTTTATTAGCTTTCGCCCAAGCAATTTTCTCTTCACAAAATTGATAAGTATTTGCCAATAATACATATGATATTCCTTCTTTATATCTCTTCTGCATTTTCCCAAATAATACAGAATCATTTCTAAGATCGTTTATGTATGGATAAAATGAACTAGGAATACTTCCTCTAAATTTTAATTTATGTACTTGTACTATGGTATCTGTTAGGTGATCTAACTCGATACGCTCTTTTTGTTTAAAATTTTTCTCACTTAAATATGCTGAGTAACATTCATTGTGATGATAATACTTTCTGTTAGACTCCTGTATCATAAGTTCTTTTGAATCTTTGCGTTCACACCATGCACATTTAACCTGTCTTGGTGAGGCCATTTAAATCACCGCCTCGATATAATCCTCAATGAAGCGTGAAGGATGCATGTCTCTACCCCTGTGACTATCAACATAGCTTAAATACAATTCATCTTCAGCACGAGTTACAGCCACATAGAAGAGTCTGTTTTCTTCTTCCAGAGCTTCATTAATCCCATTATTGATAACATCTGTACAAACCTCAAAAGCTGACTTGTGAGGTAATACACCTTCATTATTCATAATAGTAAAGACTACTGGAAACTCTAATCCTTTACTCTTATGTATTGTCATAATCTTAACTGTATCAGCATTGTTTTTCTTTTTTTGTTCTTTTTGAAGTTTTGCGTTTTTAATTACACGATCAATAAATAGTATGTACTCTTTCACCGTACTGAATTTTTTTGAGCTATTCTCAAGTTCATCAAGCATTTCTTTCACAATTTCCCTATGTAATGTCGTTGATTCAGATTCATCTTCCCCAATCAGATATTTCTCATAATCCTCTCGTAAAGTCTTCAGTACAACTATTGGGCGATGAGAAGTAATACGTTTCATCTGATCAATTTTATCTCGGATCTTTGTTTGCTGGTATGAAGATGATACAAGTTCAGTAACATGCTCAATTGGATTAGCAATTGGATATCTTTGCTGTAATGAACCTATCTGTTTTACTTTATCTTTAGCAATATAGAGCGTAGGTAAAATATCGCCTATTGCACTGAAATCATATGGATCAACCATAACTCGTAAATACCCTAACAGTGGCTTTACTGTAGAGTTAATATAGAATACGTCTTCACTCCCATATGAAGTGAAAGGGATCTCCCTTAAAAGTAATTCATCAAAAATAGATCTTGAATTAGCGTTAGTCCTATAGAGAACTGCGAAGTCCGAATACTTCCTATCTCCTTGCCTAACTTCACTTGTAATGTGATTAACAATATTAGCTGCTTCATCTTCTGTAGAGACATATTTACCGATGCATGGATATATACTTGAAGGTTTAACTGCTTTTGATTCTTTTTCAATACGAAGCTTATTCTTTTTGATTGCATGATTAGCCATGCCAAGGATAGTATTAGTACACCGATAATTTGTATCTAAAGTAATTATTATTGTTTCTGGATATGTATTAGTAAAGTTTAAGATATTTTCAATCTTTGCCCCATTGAATGAAAATATTGACTGATCGCTGTCCCCCACCACTAATATGTTTCTTAGAGGTGATGCAATCAATTCGATAATTTTACTTTGTAAGTAATTAGTGTCCTGATACTCGTCTACCATTATATATTGATAATCTTCTCTTATTGATTTCAATATTTCATTATTGTTAATCAGTAATTGATAAGTTAGCAACAACATATCATCAAAATCAATCAACATTTTTTCTTGTTTGTGTCTTTCATACCTTGACCATATGTTGTAGAACTCTCTATCAAACTCATCGCTGTGATAGTAATCATCAATATCAATAATATTATTTTTATAATGTGATATTTGTGCCAGAATGTCTTCTGGTCTATAGCGCTTATCATCAATACCAAGTGCTCTTATGATCATCTTTATAGTGATTTGCTTACTTTTATCACTAGATAGGATATCTCTATTGTCACCATTATTTCTTAATACCTTTAGAAATACTGAGTGGAATGTTCCAGCAGTCACTTGTTTTAATTTTTCCTTGCTCGTCATTCCAAGGTTGACTGCCTTAGAAATCATCTCATCAGCTGCCTTCTTGGTGAAGGTTATGAGTAGTACCTTTGAGATATCAATACCATGAACTTGATCCAGATAAGACAATCTAGACACAATAGATGAAGACTTTCCTGCACCTGCTACTGCATTAACCAGAGCTGTGCCATTTTTATGTCTAACTAATTCAATCTGGCCTTTGTTGAGCCTAACTCCTCTACTTTCCAACTCTCGAAAGAACCAAGCATCTCGCTCAATGTCTGGTACTAATTCTATTGATGATAATCCGTCTGACATTTGAGCCTTTTCGTAAGGATTTGCATTAGAATGGCAAGAATCCATGATTTTATATTTCACTCCTCCCAAAATTTGTGCTTACCTTCATTTCTCCACTTCTTATTGTATTGTTTTTCCATAAGATATTTTAACCATAATTCTTCAGGTGATTCGTCACTCATATAGTATTTATTTGTATCTATCCATCTCACAAAGTACATTGTCTTTTCATAACAATTGGAACCCTTAAATAACATTTCTTGGATTTGATCTAGTCTAGGCAGCCATAAATGCTCTGAAACTGCTGAAATCTCATAATCAAGTTCCTGAGATGAGTTATGTCCAGATCTATTCATAACATAGCACCCTGTTGAATTTATAAGTGAGCCGTGGCCTCGCCCACATGAATGACCACCATAATACCAATGAGTTCCCCCTATTGATTCATGAAAGTCATATTTGCCAGAGACGACATATACGTTTGACATTTCAAGGCATTCATTACAAGGTGACGCTGGTTCACAAATTCCATTGTAGCAATAACTTGCCTTAGATACTAAATAGTCTCCAACTTGAGGTTCCCATAAATCCTGTATTTCTGTAGCTTTCATGCACATAAGGCGGTATTCTAACGAAGTATTCATATCATTACCCCCTAATGAAATTTAAGTTTTATATCCTCTTAGTATGCTGCTTCTGATATTCAATTAGCGCATTATTTGCTGTTTGTATGAAACTCTTGAAGCGTTCTTCAGTCATGTGTATGTAAATTAGATTTGCTTCTGTGCCAATAACCATACATTCACTATTTCTATTGTTAGTTTCTCGAATAAAATCAACTTCAAAGTCGTCACTTAGTTTAGTTTCAACTATCATATGCACACCTCTATTTTTTATTTCTTCCGCAAATATTAGCGTATTTCGAATCTTTGTATGTAACCCTAATATCTCCTGTTTCTAGAAGTTCATTTAATATCTCTTCTGTAAATGCATGCTCGTTCTTCCTACTCTTTTCAGTGAAACGAGGCTGAATACAAACAGCATCACCATCCATATAACAG
This sequence comes from Paenibacillus sp. NAIST15-1, assembly GCF_001894745.1. Lineage (GTDB taxonomy): Bacteria > Bacillota > Bacilli > Paenibacillales > Paenibacillaceae > Paenibacillus_B > Paenibacillus_B suaedae. The sequence continues at coordinate 564,002 of NZ_BBYF01000002.1, read as the reverse complement.
GCATTATAATATAATTGAGCTGTAACAGATAATTTCATTTTCTCCTCCGAATTATTTCTCAGGTAATCGCAGTATTAGTCCATATTCGACATTATGTACGAATGTGCAACACTGTCCTATGTATATGAATCAAGTGTAGCACATTCGTTTGATATGTATCAATATTAAATATGTATTTTACATTAATTTATTTATTAACGAATTCTCAAATGTTTTTTCTCAGGTGCGAAATCTGCTCCCTCAACTATTTCCTTATTCTTTAAAGCTATTAGAATTTCGTTGTTTAGAATCTTATCTGGTTGAGGTTGACGATATTTATCAGGAATCAGTTTTTCATCTTTAATGAATACAGAAGGATTATTCTTTTGTAGAGCTACGTTAAATGTCCCTGCTTTTACTTTCTCAATACCGTAATTCTCAAGAGTGCCTCGCATGTATTCCTTAAGGCCGTCGAATTTGTTTTCGAGGTATTTTCTGCGCTTACTGAGTCTCTGTTCCTCTTCCTTAAAAGCCTTAATGTCGCCCTCAATGTTCTTCAGGAATTTTACAGTGTTTTCTACTTTGATTTCAATTGAATCTTGAATGCTATCCAGCGTTTCAATAAACATCTCAAGATCATCTTCAGTCAGTTCCTCACTATCCCATGCTGCTTCTACATACTCATTAAGTTTTCTATACTTACTTGCTAATTCATAAAGTTTACTCATATCTTGAATTACTCCTTATTATTTTATATTATTGATTATGACACTTCATACATGAATGAAAACAATAAAACTTCCCTAAGTTCATACCTGAGTAATATGCAGAACCATCATTCTCGTTGATTTCAGTTCCGCAGAACTCGCATTGATGTTTCTTTTTATTTACCTTTTGAACTCTAATTCGTAAGATACGACAATCTAAACTTGAATATGTATAAGCCTTTCCTAGGTCTTCATCGTTACCTATGTATACTGACACTTATAATTACCTCATTATTTCTTAATTGATTAAATCAGCATTCCAGTTAGGTATGTATGTGCCATTCTCCATCATAATCCAAGATGCCATTGACTTAACATCTTTAGGACTTAGTTCAATATATTTCTGTCCTTTATCAAAACAGATAACAATACTCCCATTCTCATACCCATATGTCCAAAACTCAATCTTTTTTCGTTCCATTTTGAATACTCTACCCTCCTTTTCTATCCTGATAAAACATTGATTCTTACTTCATGTATCTCATAGACGAATTACATAGTTTTCATTAATTCCTGTATTGATACTTTATTTAATAGAGCCAATACATTCGAGTAGTACTTAATTTCTTTGTTAATTTCAGATAGTTTTTTCTCTAGATATTTATACTCTAGTTTCCTTTTACGTAATTCTTTAAGTCGCTTTTCTGTTTCTAATTTCATATTCATCGAATCACCTCCATTGAAATGTCTGTTTTATTACATTTCATTTTTTTGATATCGTGTATCAAATATGTATGCACTCTTATTACTTAAATCAATTCCAACCATACATTCATAAACACCATCCTCCATAACATCTTTGGTGAGCTTAAATGTCAGAGTTTTACCTTGTAAGTTATACAGATCAAATTTATTGATGTTTTTAAACACTTTTTCCATATTTAACTCTCATCCTTTTCTACATCATACAGTTTTTATCAATCTAAAGTCAATATTTTTAATGATTTTTCATATTTTTTATTCCTTTTAATATCTTCCTCAGTCACTTTTTTAAGTCTTGATAGGTCCATATTGTCTTCAATGTCTGCAATTTTAACCTGTCTAGCGATTAGATCTAATTTCGCTCGACGAATAAACTCCATATATGACTCATCTTTTTTTCTTGTTAAGCAGTCAATTGAAGTAAGAATCTCTTTTGAGAACCCAATAATTAAAAGATCTTCGGCAGTTACATATGTATCTTCAACAACATCGTGTAAAACTGCAACTATTTTTGCTTCTTCCCCTTGAACCTTATCCATTACACGAAGGGGATGGAGTATGTATGGATTTCCTCCTTTATCAACTTGGCCTAGATGTGCTTTTGCAGCAATTATAATTGCACCTGTTAAACTTGACATTACTATTCCTCCTTTTCATATCCTAAACTTTCATTTAAAAATAGAGATTTTTAGTGTATTATATTGCTTGATATTCATTAATTAATAATGTATTGTATCATATTTTATATTTATACCTATATTAAAACCGCCACTTTCAGAACTAATCCTATATGGCGGCTTCCTTTGTTTTCCGACCAAAGAAAACAAAGAATGGTTCATAATGCCCTGTTGCGGTATTAAATGCACCACCATCATACCATAACAAGCTAAAATCATATTACTATCCTCCAAACATGTAGTCAATATAAAATTCGCATTTCATAAATCTCTGGTTTGTATTTCTATACAAAAGCCAGTAATCAGCAAACAGAGTATGGATGCATTTACTCTATTTTTTAGCTGGCTCTTGCTTAATTATTTATTTGGTGTCACTTCAATATACATATAATTACTTTCAATAAAAAACTCTTTTGCACAACGCATTATATCATTGGGAGTGATACCTGAAATCTTATCGACAATGGTTTTAACATCCTCTGAATTACCATGGAAGTAGTGTTCAATAGCCTTTGTGTTAATGTTAGAAACCGTCTCTGATTCTCTATATAGATGATACATTACTGAATTCTTAACTTCTTGCAGTTCCCGTTCACTAACCAATTCCTCTTTTAATTTATTCAGTTCCTCAAGAAAGGATATCTTTATTTGTGAAAAATTCTCCGGATCGCTTATTGCAGTAAATATACTCAATCCTCTTTCTTTAAGATCAATATGATCCATTCCTAAGCCGTACAATAATCCAAGTTCTTCTCTCAACTTCCTGTAAAGTCTCGAAGAAAGACCTGTTGATAGTAGGTTAATTATAAGCTCAAAAGTATAATAACATTCACTTTTTTTGGATGGAGCAAACATCGAACAACAAAAATACCCTCGGTCAAATTTACTATTAAATGAATGAGTTACTGAATCTAATTTTCTAAACTCTTCAATCTTTAGATCTTCAATATGAGTGTTTGAAGTTTCAATGTGAAAATCATTAAAGAATGAAATAATTTCATGATGATCAACATCTCCAGAAACAAAAAGAGTTGTTCGGTTTGGTGTGTAAAATTTATGCATGTATTCATCAAGATTCTGCTTATTGATAGCACCAATTGAATCTGTTGTGCCTATTACAGTATACTTATCCGATTTTCCATCTTTTAATAAACCACTAAAGATGTGATCTCTTAAATGAATCATAGCGTCATCATAAAGAAGACCAATTTCTTGTTTGATCACATTTCTTTCTTTATCTATACGATCTTCAGGTAAAGTTGCATTCCAAACAACATCAGAAAGAATTTCCAGTCCTTCTCTCCAGTATTCCTTCATAATTGTACAATCGAAACTTGTGCGATAAAAACTAGTGCCTCCATTAATATATCCACCGAAATATTTAATGTCATTATTAATATCTTCGTTGCTTCTTTTTTTCGTGCCAGATAACATCATATGTTCTAAAAAATGAGAAATACCGATAGGATATTCATCTTCGTAAAATGAGCCTACTTTTACAACATATTCTAGTGCTACAAGTTTAGATGTCGAAACTTTATTTGTGATTATAGTAAATCCATTATTCAGGACAGTCTTTTCCACTTATGACACCTCTATATGAATATATTCTTACATCTTTTGATTCAAGATACTTGAATTCCCCCTTAATCTTAACCAATTCTTGTTCGTCACAGTGATAGATTTTAGTTTTCATTCTAATACCCAACTGATAAAAATAATTACTATACATATAAAACTATATAAAAGTCATATTTTATACTCTTTAATTAATAGGCTTATCCATAATCTTCACATGTTTCTTCTTCATCAACAAATTTATCATGAACTACACAATATAAGATATGTTCACCATTTTCTCCATCAGCACTAAGCGAGTTACCACAAGTTAGACAATCTCTAAATTCACGCATCTCCTTGTTCTCCTTCCGTTTTCTAATAATTCAATCTATCAGTTGAGTATTTTTTTCTAAGTTCCTTGCTTATTTCTTCCATAGTTGATTGAAGATAGACGTAAGCAGCGTCTAATGCAACTATCCGTTCTCTACGCTCATCCTCATCTAGTTCCCTTGAGTCTAAACATAGCATATCAAATAATGCCTGTGGGTATTGTTGTAAAGAATAATTCCATAAATCATAATCGATATTTTGAATAGATTCGATTTGTTCTTTGTCAATTGTAGAAAGCATTTCATTGAATTTTCCCATACTAATTCACGTCCTTATTAGTTATGTACACATTAATTATTCTGTCTCATGACATATAAGATCAGTTGGAATAAACACTGTTAAATCTGTCGTAGTTTCACACAAAGAATAGCCACTATCATATCTATAAAGTACTATCACCTTTGTATACATTGGAATGCCCTCGTATTCTTTCTTTAAAAACCCTTCTTCTTCAACTATACTTGACTCATCTGTGTATTTGCCAAGCTTCAAAAGTTTTGAAGTGTGCTCATCAATCTCTCTTAAAAGTTCTTCAGCTTTATCCATGCCTACTATCTTTTCCAGTTTGAAATAAAGCTCATTAGTAATGTTATTATAGCCATTGATAATATCGAATGTCTTTTTGTCCATGCTACATCCCTCCAGATAAATTTATGATATTACTATTTCAACAATAAACCACATTTGCCCCGATCAAACTCACATGTTATTGTTAATCCACCTTACCGCCAGCAGCTTTAATTTTATCTTTAATTTGGCGATGTGTTTCTCTAACCAGAACAAAATCTGATTCAGACAAATCAATCCGAGTAGCATACCAATCTAGGCCATCGACATGCTGCTTTTCTTCAAGAGCTTCAATCTTGACAATGTTGTTGATATTAATGATTATATCCTTGTGTTTACCAATCAGTGCTACCTCAATGAACATATAATCCACCTCCAATAAAAGATTCGTTTTATTCAATGTTTTGAAATATTATTAATTATTCTTTTACACTCACTTATACGAAATAACTCTTTCTCGCAAACATTACAACTAATCACAAAATCTACTTCGTATACTCCGCTTCCAAGCTTTGCGCCCTCTGTATTGCCTATTATAATCTCTCTATGGTCACAATCCATGTTTTACCTCCACTATATTTTCATTTACCCGATACAATACTTTATCACCAAATTATATATTCAGATACTCCTCCCATTTATTTAGATTTACGAAAACTTTCTTTGGTCTACTTCGTTTGCGTACCATTTCTTATATTCTTTTATTACATTTCTTTCTCTTCGATAATTGACAATTCTTTTTAGAACCCACATTGTTTCATTTTTTGACCTCTCCCAGTCATGCTTCAATAACATACTAATGCAGAATCGTAGTTGTTCCAAGGTATGCTCATTAGAAGTTCCTTTTTCAATTTTATGTATTAGCAAGATTATAGTATGGTCAATTTCTCCTTGTTTACTTAATGGGTTTAGACTCAATATCAACTTAGTTATGACCACTTTTTTACTTTCATTTTCATATTCTCTTGAGTAAATTTTTGATGCACTATCTTTTACAAAATTTCTCCACTTTGCTCTCTCGTCAGTTACATATTTTAACGATTGATTTTTATCATTGGTTATTTTATTGAAAATACTTGCTAAAATCGCTGTTACTATAGAAGCAGGGAATGCGATTGTTAATAGCTTATTTATAAGGTCTATATTCATTCCTAATCTCCTATTCTGTATAAAGGTCTAATTTCATGATCCTAGATAATATAACGTTGCAGCTTTAACAAAAACACCCTTTAAAATTTCGAAAGGAAGATCATAAAGTTTGCTTCCTTTCTCCTTGGCTAATGATTTCGCTTTTTCCAAGACTCCTTCATTTTTCACTGAATCTAAGAACTCATGACCATCCCAAGTTAGACCGCTAATCAGATATGTTGGCACGCACTCAATAATTTTAGATGAAGCAACAATCAATCCATGTTCAACCGCGAGGCCTACATTGTACTGAACCAGTCCATAATCTTTACCTTCAATACTCATAATAAATGGTTCTGTTTTTGATTCAACTACCTTTAAAATTTCAATGATAAGTTCCATGTCTCGCTTCACTTCACATTCCTCCCTCAGTTCAAATAAAATACTCATTTCGTTTTGTTCTTGCCACTTAATTTTCTACCGCACATTGGACAGTAAAAAATCTCAACTGAATTTCCAATATCACTTTCTCCTTTTGCGCTCAATCCCAATCTTACATCACTATCATTAGTATAAATTTGTACCCATGCTGACATATACGCTGCTTTACCTGCAAGCAATGTTTTCGCGTTTTTCGGTTTACAATAACTACATGATTCGAGACCGTCCATTTTTCATAACACCTCCAAATAAATGAATTGTTTTATCTTCATTTAACTAAATGCCATTTTTGATTAATGTAACCATACTTAAATTCTTCCGTTGGGTGCCATGTCTTTCCTTCATCTATAGAATCAATTAGTTGATTATCATCTTTTTTAAACCAATAACCATAGTCATCCTTTACTATGTGACCTGCATTCATCAAATTAAATGCCTCAAAAACATTCACTTTGCTCGTCCCCTTTCGGTTATAAAAGTATTATTTCATCTTTCTTCTATTCAAATCACTTTTAGCGCTCTCTTTTGTCAGTTTTAAACATTCAATAATGGCTCCATGATGATGTTCTATGTCTTCAAACCAGTTACCTTCTTTGTGTCTATAATCTAGCTCTCTCAATAGATTTTTCAATACCTCAGACACTTCATTGGAGATAATGTAATTACCCATAGCCGAATACTTTTTTATTTCAGAAAGAGCCTTAACTTGTATCTCATAGAAACTGTTTATTTTTTCGTCTGAAAATTTAATACTGTTCATCACATAATGTTCAAAATACTCTCCGTAGATATATTCTAAAGTAGATAAATTTTCAATGATTTCAAAATATGCTTTAGCTTTTGTTTCCCACCATTTCTGACTATAAAATTGCTTTAAGGCAACCCTTACAGAATATAAGGGAACTAGTAGAGCAATTAGCAATGTGGGAAGTCCTGTCGTTATCATTTTAATTATATTTTCTGTTGAAAATAATTCCGAAAAGAACTCTGGCATTAATATGATCTCTCCTTTAGAACTATGAGCTTCATCAAATCCCCATTTTATTATCTTTTCCAAATATCTTTTACCATGCCCTTTTCGTCTTGAATAAACTCGTATTCGGTGTCGCAATTTGGACACTGAAGCCATTCTGGATAGTTATCAGGAATTATCTTAGAAAGATTGATATCCTTCTTTTTGATATTTGGATATCTTCCGTTTTTTAATGGTTTAAGCTCAATCTCAAATGCTGGCTGCATTCTTAACATTAGTTCACTACCGCATGTACATGTAGGTATTTTATAGTTCATATGTATTCTCCTATCCTAATCCAGTATCATTCGGATGCGGCTTAATACCTCCGATTGTTATGATCCTTCCTTGCTCATCATAATCCATTTCATATCGGAAATAGCATTCTGGACATCGTAAATACTCATGAGGATCATCGTATGGAACAAGATCTTCTAATGGTTTGTTGCATTTATTTTTCAGTGGTTGTCCATTTAACGATATTCTTCTATCCTCACGATAAATATACTCCAAACTGTGTACCAGCTCTGTACCACAGTGACATTTTGGTTTGCTGTAAGTCATATATATTTCTCCTTATAAAATGCCAATTTTATCATAATACACCTTTATGCAAAAGGAGATACATCTTTTCCCCTTGAAATTCTCCCCAAATATACCTTGTAGGTTCAATTTCAAAATATCCACGTTCACAGTAAATGACGTATTCCTCTCCAACTTCAGGGAATTCAGAACGATCATCAAATATTTCAACCCTCAAATCTTTTCCATGCTCATTTCTGTCTTGTATTGGTGAATTAGATATCCAATTCAACCTTTACCTCTCCCCATAAAAACGATATTTCAATACACTCTCTTAACAAGCATTCCAAAATTCAATCCATCAACATGCATTTCGAAACCTCTTGCTGTTTGAATTACCTTCGCATTTGGATAGTAAGAATAGTGATAATGATAATGGTATTCTTCTTGCCTCCACTTCTCGCCGCTTACAAATTGATATTCCGTGTCTCTATTTTTCCAGCCCCGAAACGAACCTTTTATTTGACCTTTACATATAATTTTCATTGGATTCACCCCTTTAAACTCTGGTCTTGTCTTGAATATCGAGAATATGCATTCCTCGCTGTAAGAAATCGATTAAAGGCGCTTTCTCCATCATCGAGAAGATAATTTCCGTTTTAGTTGTATTTAAGCTCTTTATGTACTTTAAATAATCAAATACCTTTTTCTGAGGTGAATCAAAAACACCTTCTTCCGGCTCAAGCCATTCGTATCCTTCTTTTTCAGTTTCAACTTTGGCCTGAATATATTCTTCAGGATCTTTCTCTTGTCTGCCCACAAGCATTATTGCATCTATAATAACCACGTCATCGTAAGATAGTCGGTTCATATAAGATATGAATTTTTCCTTAGCAATACGGATATCTTCATCCTTTATATATTCATCTAGATGTTCTGCGATGTGACCAGTCACCTTGGGATACCTTCTATTAAAATCCTCTCTAGCTTGCTTTACTTCAGAAGCAACTTCAATAACACCATTTAAAGCTGGAGTAAGAGAAATCATCTTTTTATACAATGGACTTTGGCTCATATAAACATCCTCCTATTTGTGAATATATTATGATGCTAACTACGAATTTCTACAGGATCAAATGTATACTCATCTGAGTTCTTAGCGAAAGTAAGTATCGGGAGTCTTTCCACTACTACCATTACTTGTTTATCACCAACTGTAAACTTATATAACTTATCTCCATTTTTGAGATCTTCATAGCTTATATATTTTGTTTCACCATCAATTTCTCTTTTATCAGCAATGCGTCCTATTAAATGTACGATTTGTTTCTTATTTGGTTCGTTTGTAGAAACAGTTAATACAGGTGGTGCTTCAATATAAATCGATGTAACTATCATATTGTTATACACTCTATCAACCTCCTGTGAAATGGCTTTTTACTCTATTGTAATTATATCTCCAATTCACAGAATTAACCAAACAATTAAAGAAAGATAAATGAAAGATTTATGCTTATACTCCACTCACATATTTCCAACATTTATCTATTCAAAGAATATCATTATCAATATGAAACAGTCAATATTTTATTTATATAAAATAAGAAAGAGCACAATTTAGTGCCCTATGTAGCTGATACTATTTTAGCAAGATCTATCCACTCATATCCCATATTAAAATCAATCCGAATCTTTTTCCCGAATTGATCAAACTTGGCCACTTTGCCCTGAACTTTTCTGTTACCTTGTTTTTGATAAAATTCAACACTGATATCTGCTTGCTGTTCGAAGGCTTCTCTAATCGTTAGCATTATCTCTTCAATTCTTTCCTCACATAGCTCTGGTTTCTTGTATTCACCTTTAACATGGCTATGTTGTTTAATTGCCTCCTTATGTTCAGGCAACATCATTCTACTCGCCTCCCACATAATATTTCCGCTTAACTTTCCTCTCATTTATAATGACCCCCAATCTTAGATGCACGATCCATTGTCTGTCCTGCTGAGGTAAATGTGCTTGCCCATGCTATTGATGTCTCTCCAAACTTATCTCTTACCGCATCCATAACTTGATCAATCTTTCTATTTTTAACCTGATCATCGAAAAGTGTTAATTGATATACTTCATCACTTTCTAATCCAGACATTGATACTCCAATCCGTCTAATTGGTTCACCATCCCAAAATTTATGGAATAAGTCAACCGCTGCTTTATATACTGTTGTAGTTACATTGGTGGCATCCATTAGTTTAATCTGTCGATTGAATCCTGTTGGATGATCCCAATCAGCTCCCATGCAGCTCACATTTAAGACAGAACCTCTTACCTTCTTTTGTCTGCACCTTCTGCAAACTTGATTAACCATATCCATGATTACCACGTTTATTTCCCAAACCTCAGCGTAATCTCTTGGAAGAGTCATACCATTACCAATAACCTTTTGCCCACTATGTGAATCCTTTGTAACGGGAGAATTATCGATTCCATTCGAACACTGCCATAAAACTTGACCGTTAACGCCCCATTTTTTCGTTAACTTAGGGAGTGGGGTTCTGGCTAAATCTCCTATCGTTCTAATTCCCATACGATAAAAGTGCCGTTTCATTCGGGAGCCTACGCCCCACATATCTTCAACTGGCTTTTGCCAGAGATGCTTGTCTAACTCGTCTTTTCTTAAAGTGAAGATTCCTGATTTATTTTTCTTCGCCAGCATGTCACAACACATTTTAGCGATGATCTTGTTTTCTCCGATTCCTGCTCTAGCCCATACTCCTGTCTGATGTAGTATCTGTTGCTGAATGTCAGCAGCCAATTCTTCGGGAGTCATATTAAAGAGATGAATGGAGTTCGTTACATCAATGAACTGTTCATCTATCGAATACGGTTCCACCAAATCAGTGTACGTTTCTAGGATCGTCGTAATTTGCATGGAAACGTCTATATATTGTTGCAGATGAGGTTGAATAACTACAACGTCAGGACACTTATTAAGTGCCTCCCAAAGTCTATCTGCGGTTGAAATTCCGTAGCTCTTTGCTATTGGACATGCAGCAAGAACAATTCCAGATCTTCTAGCTGGATCTCCTGCAACAATTAATGGCATGTCCTTATATTGTGGTTGCATCGCCTTTTCAACACTTGCGTAAAATGATTGCATATCCACAAGCATAATAATCCGCTTCTTCATTTCAACTCCACCTCATACAGAACGTTTGTTTGCATTCTTATTATACACCAAACAAACGTTCTGTAAACTGGAAGACGTTCTCAAGATTTCACTTCTCTCACCTTGAATCCATAATCACGGAGACTATGCCAAACCTCCATAAACATTCTTTTATAATATCCACGAGCATACAGTACTTCACTATCACTACTGTCAGAGAATTTTTCTGACTTCCTTATATCAAGGGGTTTCCATCTGATAAGGCAAGTTTGATACAGTGTACAAAAGTCCGTCCACTTCCTCTTCCACCTACACAGAACACATCTTCATCAGATAATAAACTCATCCTTTGTTGACCAGTAAGAGTAGCATTAAGAGCTTTTTCTATGTGATCAATCTTATGTTCGTTCATATTAATTACACTCACCTTATCAAATTCCTATTTCATTAGATATTTATAAAACATCTTCCCAAACTTTGACCATCTTCTCAACTTGATACACCTCTACACATTCGACTTCATCCTCGTATTCCCATGGAGCCTCATCTTGTGATTCTGTTGCACCTACAGAATAATACGCTCTATAGAATTTCCCATCAGTCCACTTGAAAATTATTTCATGGTGAATTGACCATCTTGAATTGTCTGTAATATCATCTCTAATAAGTTTCACTCCATTGATTCCACAATCAGGTAGCCCATACTTTTCTAGCAGTTCACGTTTGATTTTGATTTCATTCATAATTTTGAATCTCCTTTTTTAAAATTTTATTGAACAAGGTAGAACCGATTTTCTTACTTTAATCTCATATTTTTCTGCATAATTAGCTTAAAGAGGAGAGCCCTCTTAAAATAATTCTTGAAAGGAGTGATATTATGCAATTTAAATACTTTGTGAAAAAAGAATTTGTAGTAGTAATGTTATCTTGGAAGCTTGAAAAAAATCCTGATAGTTACTTTATTATTAGAAACTCGATCTCAGAGCAGTTTGATAAACCTGTTTATTTTTTATGTAGTTCAGGTAATAGTTGTTCAGGCGATCTCGAAGATACAAATAAGTGGATTCTTCGCAATCACTTTGACTTCGAGTGGCAATGGTCATTGCTTATCAATTAAATAGATTTGGTTAAGGCGGTCTTGCTACGGTGAGGCTGTCTTTTTTATAAAATCAAGAATTTATAACCTACTTATTTATGGTCTCGTGTTACAAACCAAGATCCATCCGAATAATGTACTCGAATCTTCAAGTATTCATCATCATAAGGCCATGAATCCAATAATTTTTGAACTAACTCTCCAACTTTGCTCTTATCGTCAGCTCCATATTGCATACTCATTTTATCACCTCATATATTTATTTTATTTAATTTCATATAATTTAACCTAAAGGTTTTCTTAGCACCTTCCAAATTGAAATAATCCCAACAATAATAACAGTGCCAATAACTGGAATTGCCCATAATGGTATATAAAATTGCATTTAATCTCCTTTGAAATAGTTATTTCATACTGCGTTTAATATAGTCATAGCCTTTATCAGACATTAGCCATTCTCTTAGCTTTTTTGTACCATTCAAAGACTTTGTTACTCCTAGCTTTTTCATTTCCTCAAGGTCAAGATTAATACTGATAGTTTGTTCATCATACTTAAAATGAACTTCGAACCATTTTTTCGAGCCAAACTGATTTACAAACACCTTTTCAATATTTATATTATTCACTTTTTTAGAACCCACTTTCTTTAAGAATCTCGATTCTCTTCAACAATTTCTTTTTAATTCTTTTGTTTTTTGTGTTGCTCATAATCTTAGTCAAGCGTTCAATTTCATTTCCATGTTCACAAATATCTTTGTTATTCATTTGATATTCCATACTCTTTGAAAGAGTTCCGAACGCTTCAATAAGTCTGCTTGCAGCATCACTGATATCTTGTTTCGCTTTTTCCATATTGATGCTATCAATAGCACTCTCCATCTCCTTCTTACCAAACCAACCCTTAAATTTATCAATAATCCCCATAACAGATTCCTCCTTATGTATGATAAAAACGTAATTTTATATCTCAAAAACATCTACTTCAATATCATCCTCATCATTGAGAATCTTGATATTTATACCAGATTCAACTTGATAATCAAACGCAGCATAGTGCTTATGCCCATTGATAAGAGGGTATCCATATCCATCAATATAACTGTCATAACTTTTTGACATATGTTTAGAGATGCGTACTGCATGTTCTTCAAGACAGTCGTATTCAAGCCTATTACAGAAATTAAAACGCTCCATCCAGTCCTCATCTAACATTTGATCATCGATTTCAATTTCATACCTATCTTTTTTAACTACTTCACAAATAAATTTTTTCAATTTTTTCCTCCATAAGTATAATATATAGTAGTTATATATATTTTATTTAACTAAAAATCTGTATTTCCCCTCATCTACATCACTCTTAGTTACATAATCTTTGTATCCATCTTCATAGGTTACTTCATAACACAGTCTACCTTCAAGGTGTTCATCTGGTTCAATAAAGTACACTCCTGTAACCAGTGGAATTCCACAATCAGGTCTTCTATAAGCATGAATACTAAGCGGTTCAAGATACACAAGATCAAAGTTCATTTAATATCACCTCATAAAAATTTGATTTGATTTTATTCTAGCTAATAATAACTCCCCTAAATGACCAATCTTTTAAACTCTCTCTACTCTTTATTCTCCACATGTGATTAAGAAGTAAGGAACCCCATAGATGTCTATTATTTCATTGATTTCCTTTTTATAGTATGTTAGACTGCTATTGAACGTATACCAGTAAAAGGAGGTTATTTTCTTGAAAATATCACTTCAAAAAATTCTTCTTTGTACATCACTGGCTTTGAGCACAATTGTTGGAATCACCTTAACACCCGCAACATCTGTTGAAGCAGCAGCAGGAGACACATACGTAGAACTGTATTATGGTGGCGCTTATCCGCTTCCTAGAGATGATCTTCGTTTTGAAGTAGTATCTGGTTTCTCGGTGGTAGAAATAAGACCAACACTTAAAGTTGTGACTAAAGGTTATGGAAATGCTGTTATTTACGGATATAAGAATGGCGTTCATATCTGGACATGGCATATCAAAGTCATCTAATTCAGGGCAGACCGTCCATTGTGACGGTCTATTTTATTTTTACTGTAAGATGTCTAACCAATCATCAACCTTATCCCAAACTCTATTTGCATCTTTCTTCGATTCCAATTATGCTCGAACGTCTTTGTATCATCTTTTACTTTTAAAATTTTTCATCAACATACTCCCCTAGCAATGATTAGCATCATCATGAAGATTAGCTCAAATATTTTAATCACTGCATGAAAGATATGTTTTATTCCGTTGATAGAAGTAGTTTAGATATTTTTGAAGTTATTGTGATACTATTTCCCCTTCGTATAGACAAAAGTTCTCTAATGTATAATCTTCTACATTACCCTTGTTATTCTTAATGAAGATGCAATCACCGAAAGTGCTATCTCCTTGGTTTCTCATGGCTGCATATATCCTACCCTCTGTTAAATCGAACTCGCTTGTATTAGCAATAAGTAATGTGCCTTTTGTAATGAATAACTTTAATTCGTAGCAACTTGGTTTATTAATGTTAATTGTCATTTCCATCTCCTATCCACTATGATCCTATACTATTAATATTGGTAAATTCTCAAGTTCACTTGATTTTTTATATTTTACAGCTTCTTTATGTCTTGCTGCATCGCAATACCTTTCCCTAATCGAAAAGAAAAATAGAGAGTAAGCGAGATGATAAAATTTCGATGTTGACCAAAGATTCTGTCTACCTGAGTTTTCAATTTCTTTTATTACTTCAACACTTCCAAAGAAAGTTACAATGTCATCAATTAATTTTATATCAGACTCTCTTTCGGCAAACCCTATTTGATAATATTTATATTTTTTTGACATTCTTTCATCCTCCTCAATGGAATATTCCATATCTCACTTCCAGTTTATAATTATAATTTGGATTGATTTGATATAGTGTTTTTCCCTTCTTTGTTAGATAAGCTACGCAATTTCCAGTACCACCTCTTGACCCATCATAACAGGCAATCATTACTCTACTCTTATCAACCATGAATTCATTTCTCTTCTGCATTTTTGCTACATGATATTCTTCAACTTTTGTTCCATCAACACTGTATTTGTCGAGAGTGTCAACATAAATAACCTCATCTGCCACCTGAAGCATTTTGTTATACCAGTGAAGAGTCTCCTTATCTGTCCATTTGCACGGTTGATTTTTAAAAGGAACCGCTACAATATTTACAAGTTCAGGATATTGCTTTTTCAATGACTGAACAGTCCAGAATGCAATTTGATCAAATCCAATAGCTCCACCTGAAATGAACTGTCTGATTCCTTCTTCATTAATTAGTTGCTCAAGTATTGGCTTAAGAGTCTCCACAATTCTAAGAGATTCAGGATGCTTTAAACTGTAGCAACCACCTAACTTACTTGGTCTATGTCCAGTAAATCCACATGTTACACGCTCAAGCTGTCCCTCCTCTTTACACCTAAGTCTTGATTGTTTAATTTCTTCAACAGTCGGTAATTTAAGTGCTATTCCATTCACCTCCTATCCCATGAAAGGATGCTTTCATTACATGTTAAAATTCAGGTGCTTTTTCTATGTATTCTGGCAATGTCTGATGTAGTGTTTCTACAATATATGATATTGGATTAGATGTGCCTCTTATATGATCGTTGATCTCATGTAATGCCTTTTGGAGCCTATCTACCTCTCTTTCAGCTGATATTGCTCTGCTAATGGCTTCAGGCCAACCTTCGCGTGCTGCCGCAATGAATATTGCATCTGCTGTATGAGCATCTTCTGCTACCATCGTTAATACACCGTCAATGCTGGTGTACGTATGGCATCTTCCAAGCTGAGTGTTGTGTACAAACCATGGCAAAGGAGTTGCAGCATTGCATATTACAAGATCAATATCAAGATCTCGTTTATTCATTTCATAAATCCCCTTACATGTTTTTATTATTTATTTTTGGTTTCTTTTTCTCATTTCCTTAATCCAACCCTTAATACCTTTAGAGCTGTAAGTGAACTCTCCTCCAAACAAACCAATGTAGACAAGAATAAATCCAAAACCATAAGATAATAGAACAGCAGCCCATGCAAAACCACCAGTTAAAGTAATTGATAGTTCAGGCATGAATATCGAGAAATAAAGAATAACGCCAATTAATGTATAAGCAATAAACTTACAAATAGTTTTACCGATAATTATCACTTCTCCTTTTAGAATAGATTAGGTTTCACTTTTCTTCCCATTCCAACTTCACAGCGCCAAAATAATAACCATGACTTAAAGAATGACCTTCGGAAACATGTGGTAACAACTTACGTAATTGCTCATCTTTATCAAACAGTTTTATGCTTTTATCTATAACCCTAAAATGAACCTCCTTACTCTCCTTTTTATGTTCTGTATGTAAATACTCAACTCTCTCACAGTCTAGAGAATAGAATGCTTGATTACTCAATTGTTTTACAATATCAAGTAAATTACCTGTATAATCCCCAAGCTGTTTCTTAGAACGACCTTCACAATCTCCCTCGGTGCTAATTCTCCACTTTCCTAATGGATTAAAATTATCCTTTTCCAATATATCTAACTCACGCTGTTTCAACTCAATTTCTTCCCTGAGTTTATTCATCTTATTATTGAAATTCATAGTATCACCCTTTAAAATCTATATTTCATCATTTATATGTATAGTTTTAACTTTTTATTTTCTAGATAAAATCATTTCTACACTCTCACCATCATATATCACAACTTTTCTATCTTCACGAAGCAAGATACTTTTTAGCTCACTAATACTGCCGTAACGCTGCTCTGTTACTGTACTAGTAGATAAATTAACTAATCGAATTCCGTCATGATGATATCCATTTACACTTTGGAACTCTTTTAAGTTCCAAGCAATTAGATAGTAACTGCTTCCTATGGAAATAATATCTCCAATTTCAATACTTATTTCATTATCACTAGCATCTCCATGGATTTTCATTTCTCCAAACCCCACCTTTCGTGATTGGCTCATGAAATATTGTTTTTATTGTATTCCTTATATAGCTTCTAATAAACTACAATGCACTTCTTTAGGGAAGAACTCTTCTAATATCATGTCAATCAAATCTTCAATTAGTTCATGATTATTCTCCAAGATTGAGCAAATATCATCATTAAATCCACCAACAAGCATACTCAATTGTTCACTGTTCATATGCTTACCATTAATGTCGGCATTAAGCTTCCAAATCCCATCGTTTTTAAGATATATAAATGGATACTCAGGATGTGGTCGCTTTGTTCCGCCGAATTTAAGAAGGATTTTCTTGAATTCATTTTTTATTTCATCAAACTTTAGAGTTTTTCTATTCTCTTTAAGTAGTTTGCTTAATGAGAACAATAATAATAAAGGTTTATGAGGAGCTTTTCTACCTTCTCTTTTCCAAGCTCCCACATTAAGAAGCCTACTCTTTAGCTCTTCTACTTCTGTAATATTTCCAATTACAAGTATTCTAGCTTCCTTATTGATGAAATCAACTTCAATTTTAGTAGCATCATACATCATTACGGCGATATCAAGTGAATCGTACTGACAATTCACCTCCTGAAGAAATTCTCCATTAGCGCGATAAAGTTTCCAGTCCAATCAGAAGCACCGTCCCTATATAGCACATATTGTACAACCATCTTTATTTTCGCCATCAATATCATGCAGTTTTTTCATGTCCCAACTATCTAGCAGCTTCTTCAGTTCCCCACTTTTAATCAGCTCTATCATTTCATCCTCTTTGAAGGTGAACACATTTTTATTTATTGCTTTTTTATATTGTTTTTTTATGTATCTAATTATTATTTCAACTGAATTTTGTTCAATATACTCAAGAGGTTTATCTTTCACCCATGTATATAATCTCCCGTCAGAATGTTGAGTTTCATATTTTTTAGATTCCTCATACCATTCTGGATGTAGATTATATAAGATAGCCCATTCAACACGACGTTGATAAAAACAAAAATAGCATCCTGATCTTGTTCTCCATTTATAATATTCGGGAAGTCCAATAGAATTTTCAAGAATTTGATAAATATCTTTAAGTACTAATCCATCCTCTTGAAACAAGAATCTAGATTTAATGTTTTTACTCTTGCTTTTTGAGCTGTTATAGCCTTCTCTTTCTTCATCAGCTCTAATCCCAATATAACTTACACAATGGTCTTTACCAATCCACTGTTCTAAAGGGACAATTTTCATTGTTCTGGTACACCATCTTGCATTTGGTGCTGGAAGAAAACCGTTATATTGTTCCAATAGTTCCTCGAAAGGATTCGATTCATCTATCCCACTTACAACTTTAAATTTTTCAGTTGTTTTTGGAGCAGCTTTAATCCGTAGAATGGGCTTTCCTAGATGCTTCTCTAGCCTATCAAGATATGTATAAATTTCAGGTAGTTCGCTTCCCGTATCTGTGAAGAATAGTTCAAGTTTATCAAATATTTCTGGATAGTTTTCCTTAATGTATATAACCATCGCCGTAGAGTCCTTGCCTCCACTTAAACCACAAACATGTCTAGGATATTCTTTTGAGCCTCTTTTCAATAATTCCACACGCTCCTCTTATCATTTATAATTTTCAATCAAGTCAATAGCATACGTAAGCCCTTCAGCAATTCCATCCTCACCATCTAAATCTGCGTTATTCCACTTTTCTTCAAGAGCAGTAATTACCTCATCAAACCTATCTTTTACCACTTCATTTAAGTGATTTTCATAGAATCTAATAACCGTTTTTGAGGCATAAGTTGGCTTAGATAATGTGTCCCCTGTTACTGCACTGTATACTTTAGGAACATGCTCTATCATATAATGTAAATCGGCAAGCTCTCGTTGAATCTGCTCAAGATTTAATGTGCCATCTTCATTAGTACAAATATCTTTCCATAATTCTTCCCACAATTTTTTGCGTGTTGAATTATTTTCTTCACATCTAAGCTTTCCATACCATTCTTCATTGCGTTTAACTACTAGCTTAAATACTTTCTCTGCTTCTGGATTAGTAAACTCAGGACTGTAAACCTCCTCATCAGAATACCATGTGTTCGCATACTCCCAGATATCATACAAATTGGCCTCATAGTAAGTTCTAACATCTTTTTCATTAACCTGCACACAATTGAATGTCTCAAGGATTTTCATCATCTCATCTGTTCCGAAGTCATATTCTTGGACAATATTTGAAAGACGCAGCAACCAGATTTTAATAAGCTTTATCAAGTATTCATCTTTCATAGTAGTTTTAAAATAGATTTTACTCTCTTCTTCCTCACACGAATGAAACAGCTTATACGTTCTTGATCTAGGCATGAACATTCTCCTTTTTATAATTTTCTAAATCGAAGTCAACATTTGATTGACATCGATCATCTCTTTCAACTCTGCATAATATGCTTTAACATCACTTGCGTACCATGCCTTTTTAAGTCGATAATACTCTTTAATGAATTCCTGTCTTTCAATGAATGAAAAGTATTCTGTTCTGCGTTCTACTGTTTTAATTGTATTCAAATTATATTTAATGGCACAAATACACTCATCAGGAAATTTCAAATGAACACCTCTTTATTAATGAAACATTCCTTTTATCGCTTACCTGTCTGACTTCTTTATCATGATATAAATCCTAGATTACTTTAAAGATATCGCCAATCTCCTTCCAGTCATGCACTCTGTAATATCCTGTTTCTTTCTGGTTGTGTGCTGCATCAAATAATAATTTATGTCCACTAATTCCTTCGAAATTAAATGCTCTATCATCAATAAAATAATCAGGATTAATAATTTGCTTATTCTGCGTAAATACAAAATTCCTTGTGTCTAAGAATGGAAAGTTCTTTTCCAGCCATTCAAACTTATGGATTACACTGTATTTGTTCCAAGGAGAAGTTACAATAAATATCTCGAACATTCTACTCAACTCATATACAACTTCCTGACTATCCTTAATTACTGGAAGGTTGGCAAAGAACTTGCCATCCTCCAGATACTGAAATATTTTTATTCCGCATTCGGGCTTAACAGCCTTCATCAGGTTCCAATTTGTGAATGATTCAGGAGTAAGATTATCATTATAATCACTGTTATATCGATATGCTAACTCCTGTAGGAAATCGGCTAGTACCTGATCTTGATCAATTGCGATTTTCTTTCTCATAGTCCTCCAAGTGAATTTTCACAATAGAGTAAATTTCATCATGTATTTCTTCGATTGTTTGCATTCCGTTTACTATGTATTTTTCCTTGGATGTGTGCTCAATAGGTAGATGAATGTAGTTATTTTGAACATTACTTAGGAGTTTATAATCTGATTCGTATTTATCGTTTACGCCATTATTATGTTTTCCTTTGCGCCTCATTGACTCATCTGGTGGAATATCAATAACAAAATCAATGTCGGACTTTCTCATATACTTTTGAAGCTGTAATGACCACTCTAGATCTACACCAGCAGCCTTAGAGTAGGCCAACTGAGAAAGCATATAGCGATCTAAAATTAATACCTCTACACCATCTTGCTCTAACTGTTGATACCAGCTCTGTTGAGCCTGTTTATCAGCGGTCATGATGAGCTCGATAGTTCGTTGATCGACATCGTATTTACGTGTCAACCAATCCATAATCAATTGTCCTGTTGGAGTATCATATCGATGATGTTCTGACTTTACTACTTTATAACCTTCAGCCATCAGTCTTGTATATAGCTTCTCAGCTTGACTCCATTTACCACTCTTATCTAAGCCTTCTAGTGTGAAGATATGTATTGTAACTCACTCCCCAAGTAATGACTTTTTGTTTTTACTCAATCTCTCTATGTATTGTGTTTGCATATGACCGTTTTTTCTTATAAACTCTTTCATTCCAAAATTTCCAAAATTATATGCACCAAACATTGCAATATCAAGATCTTTATCACTGTATGTATCTTTGAAATAATCTCTGCTTTCTAGTAATTCTTCAATAGCAAGAAGAGTATTGTGGTATGGGTTAAAAATATCTACCTTTTCAATCCCATACTTTTTCTTTACGGTCTTAGTTAAACCTGCAACATTTTCAGAATTAACTTGTGCAATTCCTTTATCATTTGTGTTATTTGTATTGTAATTAATGTGGTTTGAATTAAAGCTGCTCTCAGTTTTAATTAGAGCTACGAATGTAACGTAATCAATCTCACTCTTAGTTGTATGATAATAGATGAAATCCAGAAGCTCATTTGATAACGGAACATTATTTAGTTTTAGTCTACTACTCTTAACATTTACTGAAGCTATTTGAACATCTTGATTACCTTTCACAGTCTCCAGTTCCTCAACATTTACTTGAATTGAGCTATTATTCTTATTCACTTCTCCATAATCACAAACACTAAGAATAGATGTAATTGCGATTAATAAAGATAGGATTCCACTTCCCATGATTCCCTCCTAAGATACTAATTAATAGTCCCAGAGACTTGCAACTGTAATGTAATCTCTGGGACTGTGACTCTTATGTATTATTTATCTACTACTTTGACACTGCCTAGATTTTTAACGATAATTGTTACATCATCAGGCGTTAGTTTATTATCTTCAAGACAAGCATAAGCCCCAACCTTAAACTTAGCCGTTTCCTCTGATTTTGAAACTACTTTTTTATCAATCAAAATTTCACTATTTTGCGTTATTACGATTACATGATACAGTGATTCCAAATTACAGCCCCCTAAATTAATTGTTAACAACTTTTCCGCTTGTTCCTTACTTAAAATCATTTCGTTCTTATGAGTAAACATCAAACCATGATTATGATTAGACTTGTCTTCATTAATTTTGAATGTATGTCCGCCTGTTATTGGATAAGATAGCACACTTCTCACCTCCGCTACGAAATATCTCTTTCATAGCCCTAATTTGAAAAAGTTTCTTGTACCCATTTTAATGCATCTTCAAGTAATTTTGAGTCAGTGATCAAAAGGTAGTTCGCTTGATCTGTACCAAAAATCCGCTTAAAATTTACGGCAATTTCAGCTTTCTTCTTCTCATCTCCCATATGTGGAGTAATTGCCTTGCGAATATCTTCATGAATCTCATTGACAGGACGAGGTACAACCTCTTCTGTATCGATATTTCCTGCTTGCTCCTCACGTTCTTTTTCTTGTTCAACACGTAATTCAGCAACACTCTTTTTAGTCCGTTTCAACTGGCCTTCAACTGCCTGTTCAAACACCTTCATGAAGTTTTCAGCACTATATTCTTCTCTATCTGGTAAGTCAGTAAATCGACCACCTGCAATGTTTACATAACTAGAAGGACGGAAGTACATATAAGTTTGTGTTTTATGGAATTTAGAAGCGACTTCCTTACCTTTTTTAGTTTTTTGGTTTTCTTCAAGTTCATTTCCTTCCTTGTCTGTAACAATAACTTCATTAAACAAACAAGTAATCAAGTGTGCTTGAGATTCAAAAATATCTTTTCCTGTCTTGCTCATCATCAATTCAATGGATTGGAACTTTAGACCATCAATAGTAGTTGTCTCTTTTTCTTTCGTCCAAGCAAGCCAGAAGAATCCATAACCAGCTCGTTTTAGTGTGTCAATCTGTTTCCAAATTTCCTTCTTGAGCTCTAAATAAATGTTCTCGTCTTTAATATTTTCATTAAATTCCTGAATTGATGTATATGTTTTACTATATTTCTTGTTCCATGTTTCTACCATCCAGTCAGAAGCCATATCAATTAGACGATCAACTGTATCAATACCAAGTACTTTAGTGATGGCTCCATCTTTAGCCTCTTCAACAAGGTTCTTAACTACAACTTTCTTAAAATAGTTCCAATCCTTATTGTGCATATCTATATAAGAATCTAGCTCCCACGTTGTATAGCCATCCTCAAAAGCAAGGAGCAACCCTGCATCTGGATTATCAGGGTAGTGCAGCTCCATTACTTCTTTCCAAAGACGAGTCTTGCCACTTTTAAATGAACCAGCCACAAGAACGTTGTACGCTTGCAAATCAACCTTGGGAGTATTCTTTTTTACTGCCTGTTGTCTCCAACTCATTATTTGTGTATCATCCTTTTATAATTATTTTAATTGTTTATTTTATAAGTGATTAAAACGGCAAATCATCTGAAGAAATATCAATTGGCTTCCCCTCATCAAAGAAAGGATCAAATGGATCTTTATTGCTCGAATTTTGTGTATTAAACGGATTAGTAGACTTTGCAATTTCCTCTTCAGTCAAAAATCCTCTAGCAATTGTTCCTGCTGTATAACCTGTAATTTCAAATCCTTTTTTATCTCCAGAAACAACTCGCTCTTGTCTTACTACTTTCTCATCAGATGCAACCTCATTAAAAGGATCTTCATCTGATAGGGTTTCTTCAATATCTACATAAGTGAAAGTGGCACGGTTATGATCTTGCCCAATTGCCTCAATAAAGTCCAAATGATTCAATGATGCAAATGCATCTGCTAGAGCAATTGTCCCTTCTTTTGGCTCTTTGTATGATACTATAAGTTCAACATCATATGGTTCTGATCGCACCTTACTACTTTGCAAAAATACTGCATTAACTTTTGTGTCTTTGCCTTCATCTTCTTGATATGTGCTCTTAATTCCGATTTGCATCGTATATGTATTAACTTCAATAAAATCAGGAGATTCGAAATCTGTTACATAAGTAATAGTATTGTTACGCCCAAGATTGATCTCGGCTCCATTTTCAATTATATTAAATTGCTCAATGTTTCGTTTTACAAAAGTTCGTTCTTCACCGTTATCATTTTCGAGAGTACTAAATTCATAAATCCCTCGAACCTCTGCCCAAATATCACCCTCGGCATTTTGAAGAAGTTCACCAACTTCACCAGCTCTATCCCAATCAGTTCCATTAATAATATGATAGGATTCATTAGGATATTTTGTTTTATCAAGTCGATCTTCCCATGTGATTTTAAATGAATTTCGTTCTTTCATGCTATATGGATATGCAAAATCTTGTTCCATACCTGCGACTTCAAATTTCAAATTATTACTCATAGCAGTCTCAAGCTGAAGTTGTGTTACTCGACGCGGTTTACCTGATTTTGTCGGTTTCACTTCAAAGTAAGGAACATCAAACCAGTTATCACCATTTTGCTCTTTCTTCCGTACTGGACTTACCTTACCTACATGGTGGAAACGTGCCTTAAACTCCTTGCTTCCGTTCTTACCTACTTTTACGATTTCTTTTTGTTTTGTCTTTGCCATACTAATTTCATCAATCTCCCTTATAATTTTATTTTTAAATCAACAAACAAAAAGCAATCTATTTAATCACTCTTAATGAGTGTTGATTTCAAACGCCCCTAGATGGATTCGAACCATCGATACAGACTTAGGAGATCTGCGCCTTTTCCACTTGGCCATAGAGACACATGGTGGACTCAGTAAGACTTGAACTTACGACCAATCGGTTATGAGCCGAACGCTCTACCACTGAGCTATGAGTCCATTGATTAACTTACTATGAAATCTATCTTTCATTACTGCTTATGTATTAACTTCTGAGATTAATTTATCAAATCACACTATCTAATGTCAATGGTTTTTTATATTTTATTTTTTTAATGGAGAAAGTTCACCATTAGACAAACCTCCTCCATTTTGATTACGCGATACGAAAAAGTTCTTTGTACCGAATAAGTCCACTAACAGCATCAGAAATATTGTCAATGTCACCATCAAAGAAGTTTGTAAAATCTGAGATGTCATTAACACTATGTATTATTTCACGTAACTGTTGATAAGTTACACTATTCTCATCTATCTCGCATACATTTCTAATCCACAAGAAAAAATGATGGACACTAGTCTCCCAATTGCTCCAAAGCACATCCTGTATTGATGTCATCGGCAATTCCTCCTTTTACTAAATATTGATATTAAAATTATATCAACCTAATAAATATCTTTAAACAACTTTTTTCAAAAAAACAAAATCCTTGACAGAATGCTTCAGGCATGGTATTAAGAATTCTTTACAAACTTAACTAAGTAATCCAATTGGGGATCAGCAGATTTTGTTATATCCTCAATATTTAATTTAGAAACAATATTTTTCATTGCTTTTTTGTTTATAACAGCGAACTTCTCTTCTGTAAAATAAATTTTCAGCATATATGAATCATATTCAATAATATTATCTATATTAACCAACAATCCGTTGTCTAACATTCTAAAGTTATTATGATTAAACTCTAAATATTCACAAAGCTCATTCGATAAAAGTTTGCATTCAATAGATTTTCCATCATTCAAATGAATGATAGCCACCTTATTTTTAGGGCAAACTATGTAGTTTATGGTGTCTACCTCAATGACAGTAAATTTATTTACTCCCACAGGAATTTTAACTACACCATCTAATTTAGATAATTCAGTATCAACTTCAGAAGACACACTTATCAGTTCATTTGCAGACATTCTTTTAATGGTTTCAATTATTTTTCGAAACATAGTATAATCCATCCCCTTATTATTGTTGATGCGATGGTGTATTTAGAGCGTATCAAATAGATACGCTCATTTCACTATGTATAATTCTTATGTAACTCTTTATGTTTGATATTACTTGCTTGTATCACAGAACAAGAAGAACTTGCCAACAACTACAGATGGAAGTGCAAACACAGCCACAAGCAATGCACCTGCTACATTCATTTTCGACTTTTTCATTTTATTCACCTCCTCAAATTAGTTAACTTATATATTATTTAAATTCATACTCATCTTGTTTATTAGACAGGTATAAGAAAATAATAGCTGATAATACAACTACAATAAATAAAAATAAATATGTCAACTCAGTTGTGTCAATAAATGAGAACGCTATGAAAAATATTGATATAGTTACCACTAGTAACAATGCAAGCACAACAAATTTCTTATATTCATTCCCTTTTCTAAAGCTGTAACCAAAGCGACCATGTGTGTGATGTGAAATTAATGATATCGAGAAGTATGCGAATGTATTTATTGACTGTATCACATATGTCTTAATACCAAATGAATGTGATAATTGCTCTATGGATAGAAAATTATTCAAAAGGAACAAACCTGTGGTACTTAGTTGTATACCTGCCGCAATTGCTACACCAGCTCCAGTGATAACAAAACTATAAACAACTTTTTTTCTTATTATAAAATGAATCATCATAGATATTGTAAGTATTGTTATCAAAGGTGCTGGAATGAGGTCGTATATTTTAAAAACTACACATATATACGACAATATTGATATTATTAATGACATTGTTACTAATTTAATAATGTGATAAGAAGGATGTAAGCTAAATAGCGTAAATATCATATAGAATATACCCAGATATTCTAAAGTTGAAAATAGCGAATACCCTAAAAAGTCATTTAGCATTAAAATGCCCTACCCTCTTTTTAGTTTTAGTTGATCAAATGATAAGATAAACAGAGCAGCTAAAAGTAAATCAATTAAGTAATAACCAAAAACACACAATATTATTGAAATAAATTTCTTATGATAATTCTTAGTACTCAACTGTTCTGGAAACAATATGTATAATATAATTGTTATTATTACTATATTTAATTTTAATAAATCATTATTTAAAAACTCACTAATCAAAGGCACAGATACAATAATAGAAGTTGTAACAATAAGACACACATCAGGCGAAAAGTGATGCCCTTTATTTAGAACTCTTAATCCAAAAACTATAACTAGTGAAATAAGATTCTCCATCCATAATCCCGTAAATGCACTTTCAATGATAATAATTGGTATCATAAACATGTATATAAATAATACTTTTAACCTGCTCTCTAGTTCAACTATATCATATCCCTTGTTGGCAAATCTAGTCATATCATTCTCATCAATATTACTAAACAAATATTTCGCTAACTTTTTACTTAATTTACTTATCACTCTTCTATCCCCTCTTCTTTATGAGTATAATTTACCATATTTATCTCCATATAGTCAAGCAAAATAATAAAAATACCCTAGAATTATAATCTAGGGTATTTGATAAACTTCTTTTACAAGTTCTGCATTTAATAAATCTTGCTTCAATCTATAATCGATTGTGTCACCACTACCACCAAATTTCACTTGAATCACTTTTACTGCGTCATCAGTTAACTCACCAGACTGCAAGTAAGCATCCTTAGCCAGTGCGAGCATGCCACTTCTAAAGATTGCAGTAGGCGTAAATGTAGGCATATTTAATTCATCTGCAATTTTTGAGATCCTTCTACTTACAATGAACTTATCTGCCTCTTCAAAGTGAATAGTGCGTGTTGTTGCACTCTTGATCACATATTCATTTTCAACCAACTTCGCAGTTGGAGCTTTGATATCTGGCGAAGCAAAGCCATTCATCTTTTCATATTCTGTCTCATTTAATGCCTTACGCATGAATTCAATACATTTATCACTTACGATTGTAGTCCTTGTGCTTCCATCTTCATCGTGTAATAGCACTTCATTTGTTTTAAAGTTTATATCCTTTTCTCTAAGACTAAGTATTTCACTGTTCCCTTGGCCTTTAATCCCTGAGAAAAGCATCATAACAAGTGCAGCGTCTTGATAATTAGCACGTTTAGTTGGGTCAACAATCTCATCTATCTCTTTGTCAGTCCAGAGCTGCTTCAGATTAGCATTAGCAAACTGCTTCTTCCAAGTTGAATCGACCATGTCGAGAGGGTTTAGCCCTTCCTTATAGCCTTCATCAATTGCCCACTCAATATATTTCTGAATCCAAGTGACATTCGAATTACTCGCAGCTTCAGTCTTAGGTAAAAGATAAAAAAAGAATTTTCTTAATTCCTCACGATTGAAGTCATATATATCCTTTCCCATATCAGACTCCATTACTTGAGAAACCTTAAATAGGCGAACAATAACTTTTTGAGTACCAAATCCATATTGATTGATGAACTCATATTTTAAATCTTCATTGAACAATTTATCTTCATATATCTTATTAGACAAAACAAATACCTCCTTGAGAGGATTATGAGCTACTTATGAAAGCAGCTCGTCTACCTTCGTATCAAAAAACTCTCTAATATTCTTCTTAACTTTATTACTATTTACTTTCCCTTGTGTTGTCAAAATCTGATTCAGTTCAGAATCTTCATTCTTCGAAAAGTCTATTCCATCAATAATTCTTACAATCTCATCAACTGGATAATCTTTTCCGTATTTATCATAAAGTTTCTTAGCAATCACTACAAAACCTACGAACATGTTGTGATGTGTAAACCAACTTGTTTTGATTTCCTCGTTCTTATTTTTGAATTTCTCTTCATATGAGGGGATCATGTAACCGAAGAACTTTTTAAGAACATCGGCATAGTCGAACTGATCCTTAGTATTTTCAGGCTCAAATACAGATTCAATAGCTTCAGACAAGATTGCAAAGTTTGTGTAGTAATTAAGCTTCTTGTCTAAAGTGGTCTTAATAGACACTTTATTTTTGAGTTCAGCTATAGTCATCAAATCTTTTGTAATCTTCGCGCCAATCGATTCAGCCATATAATTTTTGATCAATGTCTTATCAAAACGGTTTACCATATTTGTTATGGCTAAGAGCTGTTGAGCTTTCTCAAGGGTGTAATGTTTTATATCAACATTCATATACCCTTCAAAATCAGGATTCTCTTCAATCACCTTCAAAATAGCTTGTACGCGATGCATGCCATCAATTAAGTTGATAGTACTTTCTTCGGTAACTGTAAGTTCTCCATCTTCGTATTCAATAGAACTTTTACCATCGACAAGTACATTAAATAGTAATGTTGATGGACTATATTTGCCCTCTTGCATCAATCTAACAATGTTTTTCACGCTTCGTAAATTAACATCAGCCTTCTCAACAATTTTATTTTTTGAATTCATTTTTTTCTTGGATAATCTTTGAGATTGGAAATTGTAAGTTAGAATTCCGTAGTTCCAAAGTTTTGCGATGTCTTGGTAACTTAAAACGGTTAAATAATCAATATCTGAAGTCTTCAGTACAGACTCAAAAGTATATGGAAGTGACACTTCTCCACCATTTGTTCTTTTGTACTTATTTGCTTTATTGATCTCCGTTTTTGTGTAAAAATTACTTGGATTCACTCTATTGTCATTAGTTATTTCATTCACAACTTTAACAACGACTGTACGTTCAATGTTATTTAATATTTCGTCGAAACGACCATTATTTATCAAAATTTCAGCAAATGTTCCTCTTGCGATGTTATGTTTTGTTGCAAGTATCTCTTCAATATCTCTTTGCATTTCTTTGTTTTTATTCACTTCAGTAAGCACATCTGGAAGCACTTCGTACAGGTCAACCGTTTGTACATTTCCACTCATTCTATCATCTCCTCTAAGAGCGAAATATCATAATAATATGAAGTGTAACACAAAAAACAAAAAATATACATACTCACATTAAAAAACAAATGTAAGATATGTATAAGAATTTTAAAAAGATAATTTCATTATAATCTATTATAGTAGACTCGTATATATGTCTGTGTGCTCATATATTCATTTATAATGTGTAGTTAAAGGTCGATAATTGTTTTTTAGCACTTCTAGAGTCGAATATTAAACTAGCTTGCCAGACAGTTCGTTCTCACTTAGCC
Source organism: Paenibacillus sp. NAIST15-1 (assembly GCF_001894745.1). GTDB lineage: Bacteria > Bacillota > Bacilli > Paenibacillales > Paenibacillaceae > Paenibacillus_B > Paenibacillus_B suaedae. The sequence continues at coordinate 534,299 of NZ_BBYF01000002.1, read as the reverse complement.
CAAACCCTTTACAATAATGCTCAACCAGTTCTTTTATGATTAGATAATCTGAGAGCATATCGCTTTTAGCTGTATCAGTAATTGAATCATCTTTAATATTTTTCTCAAGAGATTTCATTTTATTATGGTGAAACTTTATTGTCTCAATAACTCTCGACCTTGAAAATGACTGAGCATTACTCAATTCCCATCACTACCTTTCGCGCAGAGTGAAAGTGAACTTTTATTCATAGTAAAAACTAACCATATACTCTTCACCTTCATCATAAATCAATGAGAATGCAAAATTATCAGACAAGTGGTCATCCTCATCATCTTTATTACTTTTATTTGTTTCTTCATCACAGCAAACTATTTTCGTGAACTTATGCCATATTGAAAAAATTTCATCTGTATTGTAACAATTCTTACTTCTTAAATCTGATAGCATTGGTATTTTATCTTCATACCAATCTTCAACAACTAAGGCGACATAATTGTTAATGTCTATCGTATAATCAATTCCTAAGGCAATCTCAATTCTACCAGATTTGCCTTTCAGGTACTTTTCGAAAAGTCCATAAAACTGTTTATCTTCTTCAAGTAATAATTCCATAATACCTTCCTCCACATACATTGAAAGTCAGTTTTCATTTGAACGCTTTTCGGAATGAATCCTGTTTCTCTTTTGGAAGCTTATCTATTTCAAACAATTTTTCCATCTCAATAGCAAACTTAATTTCTCTTTCTCTCTGCTCTCTGATAAATTTCCTCTTCATTCTTAGCGCAGCAATCATAGCTGTGATTGGAATAGCTGCAAGCAGTACGTACAAAGAAATTCCTATTAAATACCCCATATTCATTCCTCCATTATTGATATTTTCACTTATTATTTCGCTTATATGTTTCAAAATACCTTGGAGTTGAGCTCGCCATTCTTAGCATTTTCACTTCATCCTTATCAGTTTCTACATAAATATGAATTGGAGCTAAAAATTCGCTATTGTTCTTCTTAAAATATTCCTTGATATAGTAGTGTACATCTTCATCGGAAGACCGTAGTGCATACTCGTTTACTAATTCATGACTATCCTTAAAGTCATCTGGAGCAAACTTATTTGCCAAGTCAAACGCTTCCTTAACACTTATTGAAATATTATTATTTTGAAAATAAATCTGCAAATCATTGATTGGCTTATCTTTAAAATACTCGGCATATAGTAATCCAGAAAGGAAATATTTATTCTTATCTTTCCCATAGAAGCTTTTAAATGACTCGTAATCATCGCCATATTTAGGGTGACCATCTGAAACTAACTTGTCCATAAGAGACATACTATCTAGCGGCTCATTATTTCCGTCTGAAAGATTAGAATTATTTGAACATCCTGATAGTAAGGCCAGAACAATCAATAGAGGCAATATACACTTTCTCATCGATCTAATCGTCCTCATTAAGTTATAGTAGTTCTCATAAAACATGTTGTAATGAGTTATGAAATTCAGGTTTCATCCTCGTTATGTAATATCTCAAGAATGTTATTATAAATTTTTTTTAATCTTACATGGTTATAACCGTCGAACTTTTCAAAATCAACTTCACTCTTCTGTTGTTTTTGAATGGTGTTATACCAGCTTTTATCACATGTAACAACGACTGTTTCATCAATATCAGAAAATTGATCGGCAGTTAAATCAACAATTAGATTATTATGTTCTAGCCAAGCATGAGATTGCTTCCCCTTCCATCCCCATACGTAATCTACCTCATAGCCTTTAAACATCAGATACTTTGCAAACAAGTGACATGTATCTCCACAGCAGCCACGAGGAAAGTTTTCAAAAAATGATGAATTAGGGAATTTACTAAGTGGTAGTGACATTATTGCTTGACGAAAATCTAATCCCAATCGTTTGATCTCATCTATTTCAAAATCATGCAGCTTCACACACCCCTCTTAATATTACTTCGATTTTTATGCACTCAAACTGTGTAGTAGTTTGGCTCATTTATAATTCTTTAAATTCTCAAGTATCTCAGCGTAACATTCATCAAAGTCTGAAAATCGGTGTATTGTTTGCAATAAGAATGTATCCTTTTTCATAATCAGTCTCTGGATCTCTCCACCAATTCCTATGCGTGTAGGACTCAAATCATCATTTTCTTTTTGTTTAATCATAAGATGAACAAAAGCACTTTCTAGATCCACCTCAGATCCAAAATCAAAGTCAATTTGTGGCTTAATCCCAAAACCATAATCATATTCTTCTTGATTGAAACTATTAGTACTTCTATAAGCATATCCTTTAATCTTTTCATCTATTTGAGAATAACCAAATTGGTATATTGTTGTACTGATATCGGGTGGGTATTTTTTATTCAATTCACTTAATGTTTCAGATGTAATTTCCCGTAAGTATGCAATGTCTGCCGCAGTTAGTTTCCTTTGAACAAAATAGACCCAATCCAAAATAAGATCCATATTACCAGTACCACAAATTACTGTCTTTAAATGAGGGATAGGATATATTTTGCTCACAAACTTAAGTGGTCTTCGATTTAAGTCTAGTGAAAGAGTATCCATATAAATAGTGACCTGATTTTCTTCATAAATAAAATTTATAGCAGTCATTAAACCAACCTTCTTCCTCTTTTGATTTTAGACATAAAAGATCGATTAAATTATGAACAAACTCTTTCATAGTCACTTTATTCAAAACCGTGCAATAATCGCTCTTCTCTATGTTCTTCATAAGCCATGTCTGCATAGATATCAGACATATTACTCTCATATTCATCCAAAGACATTTCAAATCTAGCGTTATTTAGTAGCTTCTCCAATTCAGCAATGTGAGACTTGAAGAAATTAATAGTATATTCATAACACAATTGCAGGTTTACAGTTAACTTTAAAACTTCTGCATCGTCAAATTCAATCCCATAGTGAGTAAGCTGGTTTCGAATTTTGTTTAGATAGTTTATCAGCACCTTATATTTCTCTGGGATACTAAGGTCACATTCATTCTCGGCAAGTTCAACCGCTTCAAACAAAGTAATAGTTCTTAATGTTGGGTTTACTTCAAACACATCTTTTTTCTTTTGTTTTAGTGCAGCCTCTTTAGCCTTTTCATACCTATCTCTATTTGAGAAGATAAGACTCTCGTCTATGTCTTTTAGGATTGATTTGAACAAAATCTCTATTGAATGATGCATAGTCAGAATACAATCTTTTAGACAATGCTCGATTCCTTCTAAGAGATTATGCATTTTTTCAATATTGACATATGTGGCCTTTAAAGAATCTATACCGTTTTCTTGTAAAGTATATTTCAACTTAAATCACCTCTCAAAATTTAATGAAACTAGTATTTTATTCATCTTCGTCTGGTAGGTTGTTTTCAAAAAACTTAATTACATTCTCAGGATCGCAACCTATCTCCGTCCCATCAATTAACTGATCTAGAAAGAAATCGTGACCTACTTTATTGAATGCAGAAGAATCGCAATAATCAGAGCCTAAGACTTGATCTAGATAATCACGCACTATATTATTCGCTTCCCTAGCTGCTGCATAGTGCTTCGCGCTCTTTCGAATTGCACTTTTTATCTCTTTGGGTAATTTCAATTCCAAGCCTCCCATGAAACCAATCTTTTACTTGCACTTAACGAGTAATATTCTGATCTTTACCGCCAGTTTCAATTATCCTAGCAATACGCAATTCTAATGTCTTTTTATTAATATTACTTCCTATACCTAAGCCGTATTGTCGACAGAGACTACGATAATAGGTGATTCTTTCAACAGTAGGTCTATTATTTAAAAAGTTACTGATGTATATTTTAAGATCATTTATAAACTCTTGACTCTGCAATGCATTATAAATTTCTTCATAAGCTTCTTTTTCTAATCGGCGTCGTGTGTAGTTCTCCTTAACTCGCTCTACAACTTTCATTATGTCTTTCTCGCTATGCTCTTGATATTCGAGACTAAATTGTTTTCTTACTAATACATCAACATAGTATGCTAAAGTTTGTCTAGCATTCTTAGAGAGATCTTTGAGTTGCGTCATTTACAACATTCTCCTCTTTATTAATATCAGTCGATATAATCCCTGTCTTTCATATTGTGAGTCTGTGTCTGTGCTTCATCAATCTCCAAATCTTTCTTTCTCTTGTTAAAGACATTGAGAAGCTTTTTATTTCTTTCATGATCATTTTCTATTACAGCAATTGTATTCCTAAGTGCTTCGATAAAGTAGCTAACCTCGTTGTCTGTATCAATGCTACCATCAGCAGTAATAATTCTACTACCTGCATTCTTTGTTTCATCCAGTAACTTTAGAAGTTCTGAAAAGTTCCGATACATTTGATTTGCCTTAAGCGTAATTAGAGTTGCTCCACCATCATTAAGCAGTTGCCTAACTTTTGCGAATTCTGGACGTTCCTGATTTGAACTATATCCTTTATCAATAAATAATTCTTTGATAATCAATTTCTCCTCATGTGCAAACAACTCAAGTCTTTCTCTCATACCATCTAAACTCTGTTCATTGGTTCCAACCCTGCAATAAGCAATAACACTCATTATTCTTGCACCCCCTTAGAATCTATTTCATACTCGTTGATGATAATCCGGATCTTCCTCATTTAAATACTCTTTTAAGATTTCAAATAATTCTTTCTGGCTTTTCTCCCCTAGATTCCTAAAACGTGAAATCTCTTCAAAAGTACAATCTAGAAGCTCTTCCAGTGTTCTTATATCATATCGTCTCAAAACATTGTATATTCTTATTCTATTTGAACCAGCTTCTATAAAAACTAAAGCCTCAATTGGAGTGGCAGGTACGTGCTGTATATCGAAGAAATCTTTAAGTTTCATAGAACTGTTCTTTTGGAGATGATAGAATGTATTTCTCATTTCTATGGGTGGCGAGACTATTTCTTTTTTAACTTTTCTAATACATTCTACACATCCACCACGCTTCACCCTTACCCGAACTGGTTCAAATGCAGTATGACCGTCCTCGCAAATCCAGAAGATCCTTTTACGTGAATGGGAGAATACATCATCAGGTGTACAGCCTTTATTTTTTGACGAATCCCAATGCTCGACGATTTCAGGGTTTGTTATTAATAGAGATTGTTGATCTATTATGTTGTTGTTTCCCATTACTACATCTCCATTTTTTTTTAATTATAATATTAGTGTTATGAAATCCGTGTTTCATCTTATCTTTAATTGATTTGTATGTAGTTTGTAATAATCACTGGTCTACTTAAACCCCATTTATTAGATAGATCTTTTTCCAGTCTCTTTATGTCGGCAGCGGATAATTTTCCGTTTCTCTCCATTACCCAATGATCTCTTCCATTGTTGCCATTACAAGTCCATGAAATAAGATATCTTCTTCTGTATCTCACTGCTCTCCCCCCCACATTAATATCAGTTCATAGTCTCAATTGCTACTTTTTCAAACAAATCAGCAGAAATTAATGGAGCGCACTCTAGAGCTAATAATTTTGAATCATCATTTTTGCCAATTACGCCTCTAGATTGTCTTTCATTCTTCCAGAAATCAGGTGAAGGCTTAGATACATTCTCTATTCCTGCGCGTTTCTTAAGTCGAATCCAGTACTTCTCTAAGCGTATATACGCTGCATCATTAAATGGTAAATCGTATTTATCCAAACGTACCATAAATCGATAAACACGACGAACCATGTCTGCTTCACGTTCATTTACAACGAGTTCACCATCTATGTAATCATAGCCCCACAGATTTCTATTCATTGCTGCTCTCCTCCTATTCACCTATTCATTACTTTTCCATTGACTACTTCATTCCCATTAAAGGTTATTCTCTCGTTATAGATTTCAACAATATCCCCAGAAGTAAGTTTAATTGTGATCCTGTCACCTACTTCGTTCCATAGAAATTCTTTGATAATATAACCCTCTAAAAATTCCAATTTTGTATCTTCAGATGCCCAGTTAACCATATTTCTCTCCTCTTTTTCTGTCATGAAATCAGACTTTTATTCCGATTCATCTTGTGATAACTTAAGTACCCTACTTAACTTTTCCCAAGCATCCTTCGGAATCTTAGAATCATCATTTTCCCACATGCTAATCATCGGCTGGCTTACTTCAAGTAAATCAGCTAATTGTGCCTGTGTATATTTATGCTTAGATCTAATCTCCTTCAGTTTGTTTTTTGTGATATTTCTCTTAACTTCGATATTTGCTAACTCCGAATTACTATCTTCATATCCAACTATTTTCATTACCTTCTCAATTGGAACCCCCAACAACAAACAGAGCCTATCTAAAGTATCAGCAGTTACTGACTTACCCTTTTCAATCTTGGCAAGTGTTGCAGACGAAAACCCGCCCAGTGATTCGAGATCTTTGTACTTAATATTTCTTTCTTCCATCAGGTCAATAAGTGGTTGATAACTAATCATTTTGAACATCCTCACATGCATTTAATTGTCTAATGTTTCCACAGTCTTATTATAATATATTTAGATATCTAAAGTCAATTAGTCCAATAAGATCATTTATAAGAACACATGTTTGCACCTTTTGATAATCGTGCTATAATCAATTTACTTGAAGCTAGGAGTTGAATAAATGAAGCAACTTAGAGAAGTGTCTGGTCATATTATTATTCCTTTCTCATTTTCAGTTATTGCTGATAGTGATGAAGCTGCCCTTAATTATGCTAGAGAAACATTCGATATAGTAAAAATGGAAGCTTCAATGGAATGTAGGAAAGGTAAAGAGCACTTATTAATTGCCGATGAGTTAAAATTCGAATGGAATAAATGAGCCTAATTTTTCAATTAATTAGGCTCTCCTTCTTTCTTCTGTTTGACTAGAATAAAAAGCTCATCAATTTCACTTTCTTTATATAAATGTTCTATTCCTTTTATGGTATTTACTCCTCCTCCTGTTCTCATTAGATAATATTGAATTCCACGTCCATCAATAGGTGGAACAAAAACTATTTCGATTATAGATGAGCGATTTAGATCACTTTTCAACGCGAATTTATCTCCAGAACTATATTTCGCCATTAATATCACTCCTATATTTGTTTTGAATCTTTTCAGACAATAGCAATACTTGTTGAGTCTTTGCCGAGTAATGATTTCACCCTGCTCTTGCGTAATTTCCTTAATATATTTTCTGCGTAAATCTGAGCAGCCTTTGATATATCCTCAAATTCAATAACCTCATCAGTGATATTATCAATGAACACTGTATTTAATCTGAAATTTGTTTCTTTTATTTTTATCGTTACATCTTCCCATGTTCTTTGCTCACTTAAGAGTTCATCAATTTCATTATCCGCAAGAAAATCAGAATTTCCTTTTATTATGGAACGAAAATAGTCCTTCTCAATGAAACGATATGTATAAGTCGTCATGCTGCATCAACCTCCTTAAACGAATTAGAAAGCATTCTAAGAGCTTTTACCTGTGCTTCATAATACTGAGTGTCTTGAGAACAAGGAACTTCTACACGCACCTCTGAGCCTTTGTACTCCACATAAACAGTCATTTGGTTAGCTTTCATATTTTATTCCTCCAATGAAAATCAGATTTCATACTCTTTACATATTCATTAATTTCATCACACCATTTTGTTAGCAACTGATTTTCTAAAATCGTAAGCGAAAGACTCCATCTTTCTTTTGTTGAATTGATATAGCTTATTACTTTCTAATGATGGCCTATTAATAACTATCGTATTTTCTCGAATACAAAGATATCCATTGCTATCAAGTTCCTTATCGTAGTACTCATAATAGTCAGACCCTAAACTACTTGCTTCTTTGGAAATGATAATGTCCCATGACTCATTTGCAGCGGTATCGATATAACTATATAATTCGTCAAAATCTCTAGAATTAAATTTAAATTCAACTTTATACTTAGAGTCCATCTGGCTTGGATTCATTTCTAAAATTACTGCTGATTTTCTATTTTTAACTAATAACTCCAATCCATTTTCACTTTTAAATATTTTAGATTTCATAGTTTCAATCCTCAATTCTGTTTGAATTAATTCAATTAAATATGTTTTTAAAACTTTCTTTCTTAGCTTCAGCATTAATATGTAGTTTATCAATTTCCGAATTTCTCCCCCACGAAGATAACACTGTGGTCATTGCACTTACTTCCTTATCTACTGTATCGTTATACATATTCAGAATCCTTTTATATTGAGCTTCAGTTATCGTCCTCAAATGACAACCTCCCGTGAAAGACTTACTTCATGTTCTTTTTTCTATAATCCGTAACGTCAATGTTTCTATCAAATTCTTCGTTGTATTCTTTGACTAATCGAGACAATGAATCAATAATAAGATTACAACTCTCTTTGCTGGGATGTTGCGATTCATTATGAATAATATTTGCAAGTCGATTCATGATTGTATTAAGATATCTGTCCATATTAGCCCTCCTATAACGGAATTTACTTCATAATACACATATTTTACTTAGTATCCGATTTCTTAATAAGTGAGTCAAGTAGATTACCAGCATACTTAATATTTTCTTGTAACTGTTGATTAGTCCACTCTTCATTGTCAGCGACTTTGTTCATAAGTCTCTTATTTTCCCTTCTTAATCTCACGTTTTCTTCAATGATCTTTACTGTGCTTAATGCCTGATTGTACAACATTTCTTCATCTAAAGTCATTTCATCGTTATCACTATAATAATTTAATCTATTCATATCGATTAGCAACTCCTTTTGTTATAAAATACTTCTTTCATTTTCTTATTCTATTCGTATTGCCACTTTCATCATGCCGCAATAAAACAATGGTAAGCCCATTTCATCACACTCTAATGTATCTCCTATTTTATAATCCTCAAAATTCTCAATAAATTTGATTTTCCAACCCAAATGTATCACCCTTTTCTTTGAACATCTTTTATTACAACTTTAATTAGACTGTATCCTTCGCTTTTTTCACCGCTACATACACATCTAAAGCATATCCCTCTCTCATCTCTTCATAGCCCCAGATATCTTCATCAAGAAGTTCCCTTGCTTGCTCTAAGCACTCTTGTAATGTTTTCTTCAGTATGTCTCTCTTTTCATCATATGTAGTTCTTACGCTCATTTTTACCTCCTGTAATAGATCCATTTTTTAATATAGTTCAAGTTCATACATAAAATTACCATGCCTAAAACTATCTTCATTTACTGAAACAGTCCCAGTTACTACATCAATCAATATCCAATTTTTTTCTCTATACATAATTCGGCCTACAACCATATTACAATTGTTCATGATAGCAACTTCTGCTCTATTATTAAGTTCGTTTAGCTGCTCAAAAGACGTAATCTCTTTTGCATAATATTTTTCCCTGTGTCTCACTACTTTTTCTCTTGTTACCTCTAATTCTTGATAAAGAATTTCTTTCACTCTGTTTTATCGCTGTCATTTTCTTGTTCTGATAAAATCTCTACGCATAACTCTATGCATTCATTACATATTGAAACTTCGTGGTTTGTAATGATTTTCTTTACGGAAGTTTGTGATTTGCCACAAAACGAACATGACACCTCTTTATCCGTACTAGGAAATTTAATTAATTCATCATATTTTTTAGCTTTTTCAACGATTGAATACAATGTCTTCTCCTCAAACATCTAACTCCCCCGTTTTTTCATTTCAAGTAAAAGAATCCTTTCATTTGCTCTATATATCATAGAAGCATTTACTTTTACATTTTATCTTTACCTTCTATGTAAAATATATAATCTTCTTTTATCCATTTAATAATTCTACTAAAGCGTTCTTCTGAATATTTTTGATTGCTTTCGTTATACCATTCTCCAATTTCAAATTCCCATTTTTGACTATTGCAACTTCCACAACTTGGGACGCAGTTACTAAGATCATTAGCTCCGTTGTCATCATAATGTTCTTTATGAAAATCGTATTTTTGTAATTTTCCAGCATAAAGCCTATAATGTTCTTCTAGTTTCATGCCACAATATGCACATTTGTAATTAAAATATCTTTTATTATGTTCCCACTCTTCTGCTGATATTTTATGATTTTTCTTTTTTCTATTACTGTAATACATTTTAAATCTACCAGAATCTTTTTCTCTAATATAATAATTTGATTGATTATCTCGATTTCTATCTGGATTATTGACTCTCCAATCTCTAGCACGCTTATTTCTTATGCCTTGATTTGCATCTTGGTATGGTTTTTGTCTTTTATAAAAACCCTCTCGATCTTTATCGATGTTATTTTTAGTATTTTTCTTAGAACAGTCTTTACACCATGATGTTAGTTTATAGTAATCTGATTTCCTTTGGCATCTTACCAGTTGTTTATAGAAGTACTCTTCATTTTTAGGTAACTCTTCACCACATTTTGTACATTTTTTACTTTTCAATCCTTATCATTTTCTCCCTTCTGTAATCAAAGCAAATATAATAATCTTTTTATTCACTTTTAAAAGCTTTTCTATGCTCTCTAATTGCCATTACCTTTATAATGTCAGCTGCATCGTAAAAGCCTAGTTTATTAGCAACGTAAACTAAATCCTCTAGTTGTTCTACTACTGAGTCTTGACGCTGTGGAAATGTACCCAAACTATCAATAGTTTCTTTCCAGTTTTTCTCATTTTTTCTCTCCCTATTAATATCATTTAACAATAATCCAAATGAGGTATATCAAATAAAAAAATAATAGATGTGCTGCTAAAGTGATTACTTGTGCTATTCTATTTCCCGTTATTAGCTTTTCAATTCTTAATACTTCAGCTTGTAAACCTGTTTTTGTGCAATATTCAACTGCATACTTATTGGCATCCAATTCTTTTCTATTAAACGGGTAATATATTAAATATAAAGCTCGTATTAGTTTTCTTATTATCCATGGCTTGTCTTTACTGCTTCGAAATATATAGTTCTCTTTGTCTTTATTCTTGTACTGCCAACTATGACGCATCTCATGTGCAAGAGTCCCTATCTGATTTATGTCCTTTACAGCCACAAACTCAGACTCTTCTTCCCAAACATGAGCTCCATGAAATATTGAACCATATTTTTTAGTTTTTTCTTTCGCTTCATCACCAAAGAAAACTAAGGGATCAACGTTTAACTCACGTTTTAGGTTCTCTGTGTGCGTGTCGAAAATTATTCTCTCATCCATCTTGTTATCACCTATTCAAAGAATTGTTTTTATTTAAATCGAATCTCATCACTGCTAATTCGCTGTACCTCCTTGTATGATTTTAATTCGATTATATCTTTCTTTGATGCACATTGAACATATCCACTAGGGGTGATAAATGCGTAAGTGTGGATGTTATCACTAATCACTGGCAATTGAAATTCTCCGTAATATTGCGGATAGAATATGTAATCTGTAATTAGTAAATCAATCTTATACTTTTCTATGTAATCAAACTTTTCAATAGATGGAATAAATACGAACCACTTTAATTTATCAATTGATTGAGACTGAATAATTAACTCTTCCCCTTCATTAATCTGATACTGTTCATTGTCCACTTCACCTGTAATCTCCATTGTGCTTACTATACGAAACTTATAATCCACATTACTCACTCCCCATCAAATATTCATTTCATCTAAAATGCTGTGATTAATCTCAGTGTCTTTTCTTTTGTTGGATTTGTTTTTTTGAGATGTATGTTCTATCTAATTCATATTCGTTAATCCAAGATTCCACTATAGCTCCTATATCACTTTTTGAACCATATTCAGCATCACCTATTTGAAAATCATCATCATTCTTTAGTATCGCTGTCCATAGTCTCTGTCTTCTGTCATACCAAACATCGATCCACGAAACTGGCTTTAATTCTTCTGAATCTTCAAAATTAAATTTCATACCAATCACCTCTTGAAAGGATCATTTTATTCAGAAATAATATCCTTGATTCGCTGCATTTGATCTAACGTTAGCTTGTTCTTTATATTATAGGAGCCTGAGAAATACACGCTCAAATGTCGAGCTAATTCTTCTCTTCTTTTTTCATCTAACAATTCTTCTAGGGATTCGTAGAGATAGTAATCTTCTGCGTAATCCGTCTTTTGTCTTAGATTATCTGTGAGATCAAACTGATATTGGGTAATCCCTATTTTAACAGTGACATACTTTCTACCTACTTTTGTTACTTCACCTTCAACATAATCCACACTACTATATCTACTTTTGTTAATTCCTAGTGACAAATATACTTTCTTACCCACTTCAAAATTATTCTTGCTCACATTTCCACCACCTTTTTTAATATTATTTCAAAGGATATTTACTATAAAGCAATCTCTTAAACTCTTCGTTCTCGATTATGTAAAATTCTTTAACAATTTCCCCTAACACACTCCAAATTCTTATTTTCCAATCATGATTTACTTCAACACACAGGCCATCGTATTTTTTTAGAGAGCTAATACAAAACGTCACGCTATTGTATTGAATCCCATCTTCAGTGAAATCATAAGATATGCAATTCAAAATTTCTATTCCAAACAAGTTCAACGCCGATTCCATAATTATCAGTCTCCTTTTGAATGCTTCATGTTAAGATACTTCAGCTCTCGAAATAATTGCATCTACTTCTTCATTAGACTGTGCTGAACCAAAAATACTGAATCCTGCACTTAAATAGTTATTAATTTCTTCTTCATTGCATATTACAATATCAGTTGAATCAGTTAGTACAAATCTAGTTCTATCAATATCAGGTTCTTTATAAGTAGAATATAGAGAAAATTTACTTCTTAATTCTTCACTTTGGGCAACAGTTTTAATAAGTTTGTTCCGCAGTCTCATTTTACACCTCTCTAAATAATCTTTTATCTCCAGTTTCTTCTTCTGTTATCTTCATACCTAGCACAGTATAAATTATATTCTGAATTAATAACAGTATTTTGAAGCCTGTACAACTCATCAAAACTCCAACTGTCTTCATCAGGTGCTTTACTATAATTAGTGAATGCTACTCTTGCGTTTTCTAGTTCCTCTTTAAGTTTTTCAACTTCTGAATTTTTACGATTTATTCTTTTAAAGTTCTCACCTGTCATTTTGCACTCCTCATTTTTCTCCTTATAAAAACATAGTTTCATTAGTTGTTCAGATGCTCATCCTTGAACAATTTTAGATTTATTCTGTTACCCATTTTTGTATGTATGTATAATTTCCCGTCAATAAGTCTACCATTTTTATACACTAATTAACACCTCCGTTTATTGATTACTATTAAATTATTTTACTTTTAATTATCTGGATTATCTTGCCTGTCGGCCTTAATATGATAATACATCTTTACTTATATAAAGTCAATATATAAAACAGATATTTTTAGTATTTTCTTTTATATTAAAATTAAAAAGTCACTCAATCTACATTAATGATCGAGTGACTTATGTAAGACTATCTAAAAACGAGTATTCTATGTTTACCATACTCAAAACGACCTTTCTTCTCAGCCTCCATTACAACCCACGATGCATTTACAATCCCCCATTCAATTAATTTATTTATTAAATCCTCTTTTGTAAAAATCCCTTGTCCAACAACTTTAAACATTTTATACATCCTTTCTCTTTATATATTTTTTATCTATGTAATCTCTCAGTCCTAAGCTTAATATCAATGCTTCGTTTATTTCGTCCATAGTCTCTTCATCTATTGTTGTTAATTTTTCAATCAGACACCATTTATCAATTGTCTTTAATTGTTCAGTACCAACAAAACTGTCTTTAATTAACCCATGCCTGTTGGCTGGCAGACTTACATGTGTTGGCATTCTCTTTTTAGTAGTTGCAGAAGAAATTACAGCACCGATAACTACAGGGCTAAAGCGGTTCCCAATATCATTCGAAATCAATAATACAGGTCTAATTCCACCTTGCTCAGAACCAGCTGATCCACCCAAATCTGCCAACCAAATATCATCTCTCTTATATTGAACAACTCTGTCAGTCATATTTACACATCCAAACTAATATATTTTAGTTATCTGTATAGTTTTATTATAATTCATATTTGATATTTAACAAGGGAACGTTTGTTCCATTATTCATATAGTCAAGAAATTTAAAATAAAAAACAAAATCCTTGACATAATACATGTTCTGTGATCATATAATGTCATTTGAATAAACAAAAAAACACAATAGAGCTGTGAGCCCAATTTGTGTTTATATACAAAATTCAGTATTTAGTTTCCACTTTCATATAATGGCAATAACTAAACATCTTTATTCTTTTCATATCTCAAATGGTAATACTCTTGACAATTTAGGCAATGCTTTGGCTTTCCTCGGTATGTCTCGTTGGGCTCGACCCATTCACCACCACATTGTGGACACCGATTTTGTTTTGAGTATAATGATCTATATCTACGCTGTTTCTCGCGATCGCGACAGCGCGTGGAGCAATATAGCTTCGGCTTTCCATCCAGTCGTGGTAAGAATGTATTATCACAATCAGAAGATGCACATACCCTAATATCTTTTCCGCGATTGTATCGTTCCCTGTAATACACCAGTGTTGTTCTCGAAACACCTGTTTTTTCTATTATTTCCTCTGATTGCTTCCCTTCTTCAAGGGATTTGTATATCATCTGTATTTTCTGCGGTTTGAGAGGGCGTACTTTTGATACCGCATTAATCCCTTCCTTTATGACCTTTAGTATGTTTGGCTCCGAAACGTCATGCAATTTAGAAAGTCGTTTTATATCGTCACTATTAGGCTGTCGATCTAAATTATCAAGATCTCTTTGAATGTCGCGGACTTTTTTCTTACTCAGGCAAGTAAAACTTTTGTAGTTTTTCACCAATCCAAGTTTGCATTTTATCTTAAAAATAGTCGTTCGATGGACACCAGTCAACTCTTCGATTTTGACTATTGTATGACCACCCCTCAACAGGTTAACTATCCTATTTCTAACCTCATCGGTGATTGCGCTTTTGTGATTCATTTAAAACTCACTCCTTGCAAACTTTTCAGCTTCTTCCTTAAGCCAAAGCGGACGACCTTCGCATATAGCGTCCGGCCTCAAGAAATCGCCGCGATAGTTTGGATCAAGCGCTCGTTTTCCAGACTTGCTAACGTTTTGCTGTGACGTGCCGAGCATTTTGGCAAATGCAGCTGCACCAACAAACTCAACAATTTTCATTTGTACACATCTTCCCTTTATGGTAATATAAATACGTGCACAAGGGATCGGTGGCCCTTTTATCGTACCTATGAGGATTAACGAAAGAACCACCGAGAGGAGCAGCCGGCCTATGGCTGCTTTTTATATTTCTTGTACATCGTTTAAACTGTTCACGTACTTCATGTACCTGTCCAAGTTAGGTACAGTACTAACGCACTCACCAATCCAGTGACGCGGTTGGAATTCTCCAATCCAATACACATGACTATGGTTGTAAGAGTAAGCCTCATCTTCTGGGTCATCATAATTTTCGTTAACCCATACATACATAGCCCATTTATTCTTGTATCGGGTAGCAGACACACTGAATGTAACGGAGCAGTCATCATCACATTCTATGTCTTGCAAAAATTCGTCATCTTCACTTAGAAGGTTCTTAACCTCTTCCTCATACTTTTTTAATAAAGTTCTTGGATAGAACAGTTCATCCACATGTTTGAACTGTTCGAAGTACGTTTTGCACTCATCACATTTTGTCCATCCATCTCTATTGACGAGTACCTTATGCCCGCATTCTGAACATGTGATATAGGCGTACCTTTTCTGTTCTAGATACCGTGTTTCCGCACATCGCATTTCCCGATATAGCTTTTCCCCCAGTGAATATGGTGAAATATCCGGTGTCAACTCTTCTGGAAGAAACGCGTATTCGTGATATTTCCATTCGCGGCTATCACTATACCTGTATTGATAAGTGTAGACGACTTTTTCCAAAGTCGGAATTAACCCAGGAACCAATGTGTTTTCTTTAATCATTTTCTGAACCCTCCATCTCTCCGTATTTGAGTACCGCTTCGTACAACCAAGCTTCAACTTCATCCAAGTGTTGCTCGTGCAAGTCATTGATGAGCACTTCAAATGAGAAATGATTCTGAGAGTATCTGTCAGTTGAGTATGTTACGTTGAAAACACAATTCGTTCCAAGAACGTGATACTCGGCATCTGCAACTGTACGCGTATAATCAACAGTAATTGCGATTTCTTCCCCTTCGTCTTGAATGTCAAGTATGTAATGACCACCATCTGCATCGATACTACTTTTGCCGAGTAAATATTGTAAAGCAGCTTCCGAATTAATAATAACCCCATTTTCGAAATTTTCCTTTTTCATTCTTATCATCCTCTCTTCTTCATCAATTTGCGCCATCTTTGTAATCTTTGCGGCGTCTATTCTTCTTAA
Organism: Paenibacillus sp. NAIST15-1; assembly: GCF_001894745.1. GTDB lineage: Bacteria > Bacillota > Bacilli > Paenibacillales > Paenibacillaceae > Paenibacillus_B > Paenibacillus_B suaedae. The sequence goes on along the minus strand of NZ_BBYF01000002.1, from coordinate 517,899 downwards.
TCTAAATATAGCAAATTCGGTTGTGTAATACAACCGAACATAAAGGGAACATAATCTAAATTATGTGATTTTATATATAATGAAACATGTCTTTTATTTTGTATTGTCGTAATATCCAATTGACAATTCTTTTTGCATTTCATCTTTTAACTCTAGACTATGCAAATTAATATCATCGTGTATTTTTCTTAAGTTTTTTCGTGACTCGGTTAAATTAATATCTTGTTCAATATAGTTTATATCGTATATTTCTTCTAGCTCAAGTAAAGCTTCTGTCAATTTTGAAGATAAGATCAAGCATATGCTTTCTACTTTCTTTGACAAGTATAAACGAGTTAATAAATATTCGTTTTTAGCTTTTACATAAGCGGCCTCCATTTCCCTAACTTCGTTTATATTGTAATAACTCTCTACTTTTTTAACTAAGTATGGATCTGTTCCGTTATTCCAGTTTTCAGCAATAGTTAACCATTCACTTTCTGACAGATTAAAACGTCTTAAATATTCCGCTATTACTTCATTTGAGAAATTTTTAAAATCTGGTATTTGCCTGATCCCTTGAAATCTACTTACTCGGCTTGATGCTTCTAAAAATAAATTATACAACTTCATATATGTTTCGTGCCTTTTAGTCGTATACAAATTGAAATCATACATCTTTCTTTGAATATCAAATTTATTGGCCTCTACTAATAAATTCAAATCGTGTTTGTGATTTTCTATTCTTTTAGAGAACTCTTGTTCAACATATTTTTTTGCCAAGAACCTTAAGCCTGCCCACACTGTCGCCAATATCAGTGGAATAGAAATAATATAACTTCCCCAATCAATAGGAATATGTATATTCATATTATTATTTCCTTTCATATTTGTATTTTATTATAATTCATAAGATTCGAAAAAATATTAATTACGAACTGATTTAATTATACAACCCAGATCATATATAACAGTTTCATCAAACTCAATTAACTCAAGTCCTTTATATCCCTTTTAACGGGTATATTTTCAAATCCATATCTATGTCCCACCATTTTTTGAAACATAAATATTCAATTCATTAAAATTTAATCCCTTGGATAATCCATGCTCATAATATCCATAAATGGGACTTTTGTAATTACTTCGTCTTGTCTTACATGAACTTTTCCTGTTCTTGAGTCCATTTTAATAATTTGTCCTTTTACTGGCTCTTCCCGCCCCCAAACCGTCAGTACTATAGCAGACTCTTCTTGATAAGCTTCAGTCAGTTGGTTTCCTAATTCCTCTAAAACAAATTCATCACGTGTCGGACGTTTTGGTACCTTAGGTTTTGCCATGTTGTTACCTCCTATTGCTGTTATATTCAAGTTATATTTCAAACCTCGTTTAAAACAGTTTCACATTAATTCACCAATGTCCATTGATCATTTTTTTCGTCATGAACAAAAGCGCATACCCCTATAGGAGTGTTGACATTAACAAATCTACTGTTTGCAATTTGTCTTCCAGCTTCTTTAGCCAATCTAACCATAAAGAAATTAAGAAACTTAACATTTGAACAAGCAAAAACATAATCAAGTGTTTCAGTTAAATCTAAATTTTGGTCGAGAATGATCATGTCTTCATAGTTAACAATCAAAGGTACCGCGTAAGTCACATATGATTCATATCTTCTAGTGAGTATATCTTTCTGTTCTTGACATAAGCCTGTCCCTTCATCCACAAATACTTTCGCTTTCAATGTAAGTCCTCCCATCAAACAGTCATTTCATTTAGAATCATGATGCTATTTGCTTATATTGATATCCAGTTTTTGACTTACCAATAAATTGATATTTGAATATCAGGGTACTTAGTTTTATCTCAGTGATAGAACCAACTTCAAAACTCGTTTCATTCAACTTATTTATGAAGCTTGGATTAAAAATTTCATCAGTGGTTCCATTGTCAGATACGATTTCAAACTTCTTCAAATGATCTGGTAACTCGCTGACCTCTTTCCAATAGTCCAGTGCTTGTAAAGCTCCTCTGCCGATTCCTGCATTATTTATGGCATCTGAGATATCATTTCCAATAACAAATTCTTTCTTGCCATGTAACCAAATGAGTTCATAAACATTCATTTATTAGCTCTCCAATCTCTTTTAATTTTACCCTATGAAATAACCCTTTTATGATACAATTTCTTCAATATCATCACGTTCACTTAATTGAACAAGAATGAATCCTAATCCCCATGCAGATATTTCATCATGCGTCATTACTTTAGGATCAAGAATCCCATTACCTTCAGAAAAGGTCTTATCTAGCATGTACATTCCGTATTCGAAAGTAGTGTATTTTTCTCCATCAATCATAAATACTCTCATTTAATGCACCTCCGATATCCGATAACCTTTTCATTGTTTACCTTATACTTCTTCAAGAACAACTTTATATTTCTTTCCTGTTCTCTCATTTATATATTGCGTCATTTCACCGTAAATATAATTTTGTCGCACATATGTAACTTCCTTGTTTTCTTCCTTTGCTAAAATTTCCATTAACTCATCTGAGCTTTTAACTGCGTAAACTCCAAAATCCTCTATGTACTTTTCATGATAGGCATAAAACAATTTCATCGATACCTCTCCTTTCTAAAATAAAACAGTAATTTAGTTAAAATTAATTTCCGCTACATTCAATCCTAGTTTTTCTAGATGATCGTTTGCAGCCTTAAGGCCACCTAAAATTCTAATTTCTGCTTTCAAGCGCCATTTTAGTGTCTCCCAGTCGGTTTCTTCTGTTTTTTCGTTCACTCTAAATTTTAATTCATTTAAACTCGGAAAATATACACCTTTGATTAGCGCTTTAGTTGTTGGACACTCAAAAGCATTTGTTTCATAAAAATCCTTCAGCTGATTACTCATTTCTATCACTCCTATGGTATTAGTATTAATCTATTTCCCGTTGAATCAACAGTTACATTTAAATATCGCTTTCTATTTTCACCAATGTTGCATCAACCATCCATTGTGCACTACCTTGATAATTATCAAATAGTACTTGTACCACAACATCATGAGTAGGTGAAATTGCTGTTACAGTGCCCTTACCTAACAATTCATGTTCAACTCTCTTTTCTTTTTGAAGTCCAATAAATGATTGTCTTTCCATATAATAACCCTCTGTTGATAATCCAAATACAAATTCCATACCTTCCCTAGTAACAACCCAATCACGCCCTACTTTTCGAAGCGTACCATCTGGGAATTCATCTCTTCGATGTCTTATCGAGGAATCATCCTTTTTGCCCCATCGAGTAGCTGCTTCCTTGGTGCTCATAATGTCAGGATCATTCAGGTTAATTCTTAACATCCAATCACCTTTTCTCTATTTCCTTATCTTGGTACTAGTATATCATTCACGCACGCGTGATGTCAATACAATATCTATAATATATTTTCATATTTTATTCCTTTAAATATGTAAAAAAGCCGAATTTCTTCGGCCTCATAAAATAAATGATTCCATTGCTGGCGATCTTAACATACCATTCTTAGTCCAGTTTCGAGTCTTTACTCTGGCTTTAACAAATGGCTCCATATAAACATAATTATTATCTTCTTTATAAGCCAATTTCTTTTTCACACGGTTAAACTCTTTCTTTTGATCTGGGGAAACCCCCAACTCTAAAATACCAACTGGCCTTAACGTTCCATTCTCAGTTATGATCGATGTTAACCATCCAAACTCATTTTTTCTATAACCTGTGATATGCACATCAGCATATGTCCAATTTATTGCCTTTTGCCAATCCCATGAACGCTTATTTACTTTGTAAGTCGAATTTATATTCTTGATTACAATGCCTTCGAGCATGGCTCCTTTAACGACCTCAAAGACGTCTACTGGGCTTCCTGTCATGAATCTACTCTTAGTATGTCTATCTGATTCTGGAAAGGCTTCCTCAAGCAATTCCTTTCGTCTGAACAATGGCAAGCCTGTAACATCAACACCCTTATACATAACAATGTCGAATGCAACAAATGTGACTTTACGCTTATCACGTTTAGACTTGAATCTCTTTTGTAGCTCTTCAAAATCTGGCTTCCCTTGATTGTCTGTTAATATAACTTCACCATCTAGTATTGTATTATTGGGTAAATCAATCTCAAGTAACTCAGAAAAGGTCGTGGTTACTTCGTTATTGTGCCGTGTATATAATCTAACCTGATCCATTTTAGATAATACAAGCCTAAATCCATCAAACTTCAATTCGGCAGCGTGGTTTGGACTATCAAAAGGAAGATTGTTTTCTGTGTACTGTAGTAACATTGGAGAAACGAACATAATATCACCCTACTCCATTATACTAATAATTCAATAGTAAGGTGAAAGGTAAGTTATTCTATTGAATAATTGATTGTTTATAAATATTTCACTTTTATTTCTCAATTTTCTTAACATTTTTCAATACATTTCTTTTCTATTAATAGGTAAATCACCAGTCCCCCTAAACGGCTTCAGATGCTTCGATTTCAATTTTTTCAATCACAACTAATATAGTATTCACCCCTGTTCCTGACTCTTTAAATGAACCATCTGGGAGCTTTTCATAATATCCTTTGTCACTTAACCAACTTCGGAAATGTATACTTTTAGCGTCATTTGCAAATGTCCAATGAGGCGACATGATAGCAATCAATTTACCTCCATCTTTTAAGCAACTGTAAGCATGTAATACATGTTCAATATCCTGATTCTTTTCAAATGGTGGATTCATAATAACTTTATCATATTTTATTTCGCATTCATATGTTATAAAGTCATCTGAAATTACATTATAGTTTTTCAATTTTAATATTTCTGATAAAGTATGATTCCGTTCAATCGCTTCTAATTTCAATTCTAAACCATTTTCTTGTGCATGGACGGTTATTCCATCTAGTATATTGCCATTGCCTGCTGACGGTTCTAGAACTATTTCTCCGTCTCTTAAATCTGCCAATTCAATCATTTGATTAACAATGTTCGCAGGTGTAGGAAAATATCCATAAATTTTAACCAATTTCACATTTGATTCCAGTTTCTTGATTTTTACTTTGATTGGATCAATAGGTCTTTGTATTTTATCTTTAATAATTTTATATTCTTCTACTGCTTCAATCAGTTGATGAGTATTATATATCCCTGCCTTTTGCAGTCTTTTTTGCTTTTTAGGTATTTCAGCATTATACCAGTTATTTAAATCAAAACGAGTATCAATTTCAGGATATTTATATTCATATTTCTGTATTGAATAATTCTGTATCTGATCACGAAAAGATCCAACTAAAAGACATTGCTCAAAATTAGTCATTTCGTTCAATGTAGCTTTATTTCTAAGATACTCAAGCAAAGAAATATCAAAACGCAATGAATTACGTTTCATTTCTCTACCGACTTCTTCTTGCTGCCGTTTCCACGTATTTGTTTTATAATTACCAGATAAAGAATCTAATTTAATTTGGGCTGACTCGATCTGTTTATCAATTTTTTCAATGAAATTTGTTTGATCGTGTTGCTTTTTACTTTCGGTTGTTTGACTTACTTTAGCTTCATTGTTGCTATCATCGATATTCATCATAAATTCAATTTCTTCAACAATATTTTGACCTGCCTTCGATTTGCTAATCAAATCACTGGCCTTCTGTTTACTAATGACTAGATTAGTTGTATTTAATCTTGTGGCACAATGTAAAGCCCACAGTTGACGTTTAGAAGCTTGTTCTTGATCCGTAGCATTATTCTCTTTTGGGTCTTGTGTTTGTGTGTCATATGCTTCTTGTGTTTCAAGCTGAATAGCATTAGTAACTTTCTGAGAACGTTTTGTTTTAGTGAATACAGTTTTTTCTGTATATTCGATTACCTCTTGTAATGTGTAAACTTTTACCCTCCCTTCTTGCATTTCTTTTTCAAGGCGGTTCATTGGTTGGTAGTATCTCTTAGCATTTTTTTTACGTTGATACCCTCTTTTTTCGCTTCCTAGAATCTCATACGTTACGCGAATCTGTTCACCTACTGTATAAACATCATTGACAATCCAATAATGTCCATGATACGAAAAAGAAAGGATGTCACCAATGTTAATAGTTTTTCCTTCCTTTTCAACTGGTTTAATAACTGTCTTTTCTACTTTCACTACTTCAGATTTTAATGCATCCGAGTCAGTTAATACTTTTTCAATTTTCTTAACGAATTTATTTAGTTTTTCTGCTTTTTGTTCATCTGCTGTTTTAGTTTTATCTTCCCAATTGTATTCATTAACTGAAAATACACCTTTCCCCTTAGCAATAATTTGACCATCTTTTTCAATGTGCCATGAGCAGGCTTTAGGGTTGCCATGTTGAAACGTTGGGTAAGTTTCGATTACTGTATATTCTTGCCCCTCTCCTGCTTTTTCTTTCTCTTTTTCGATAAGCACAGCACAAGAAGCTTTTTCATTTTCAGTGGATGCTGAATCGTTCATCATTGCAGTTAGTTTTGCAATCCTCTTATTTTCTATGTATTTTTTGTTATTATAATTATATTTTTTTACTTGATATCCAGATTGGCGATTATTGTATTGATCGATAACAAGAACATATCCGTTTTTTTCTGCGATTCCATCCCATGAAGCTGGAGAGTAGTAATCAACCATCGAGTCAGATTCATCTGCTTTATATCCATACACTTTCCAACCGTTTTCAATTAACTTTTCCATGATCATTACTTTTGCTTCTCTCTTATCTCCATAGTACATATCTAACGCCTCCAGATTATGTATTGTATTGATTGTATTACATTAATTAATTTATTTTATTTATCAACCCATTGATATTCAACATACCCATTAGGGTTTTTAATTTCGACACGTTCCATGATTGCTTCTAATGTTGTTTTTAAGTCATTGTAAAAAGGAAGTTCATAATAATCGAATCCAAACTTTTTAAATAAAAACTGATCAATTGTTCTATATCCAAAGCTCCCAAGTTCAGTAGATAATTGTATAATTTCTGAAATTGTTAGTTCTGATTTTTTCATTGATAATTGCCTCCACGTACTATGTATTTGATAATTTTATTATATCCCTTTAGAAAAATAAAGTCAATATATATTTTGTTATTGATCATATATTTTATTTTATAAAAGGTGAAGCAAAGAATGAGTTTTTAGTATTCTATTAACCAAACACCGTGTACATTCTTTGCTTTTAGTCTTCCGTCTTCACACATACGCTGAACTGTGCGAATATTAATATCATTCTCTATTGCATATCCTTTTACTGTGGTTACACAGTCCAGCGGTGTTACTTTTTTTCGATATATATCGTATTGCCCATTCCATCTTCCCAACCGTTCACATCTTCACCAGCATCTAAATCGCTTATTATTTGCTCCATTGATTCCATATCTGGAGGTACAATAGTAGCTATTACCTTTTCGTCTTGAATCACTTCAAATTGATGTAAGTCAAAATTTAATTCAGATTCAACTACTCTATATCCTTGGCGCGTCCATGATTTCATATTCTCTTCATCCTCTCATCATCATTTGATATCTTGGCATTTGTCGTATGTACGACTTACTAAATCCAATTTATCACAATGTCGTATGTGCGTCAACCATTATTTTCTTATAAAAGAACTATTTCATACCCTAAGTATAAATTGATATTTGACTGTATAGAATGGATCTAAGGAGGGTTGTACATATGGAAAGAAAGGACAAGTGGTCTAATCAAGAAAATATTTTACTAGCTCAAACTGTGATATCTCACATTAGCAAAGGCAGTACGCAATTAAACGCCTTTGATGAGGTCGCAGAAGCGTTAAATAGAACGCCAGCAGCTTGTGGATTCAGATGGAATTCAGAGGTTAGAAACGACTATAAGAACGAGATAAGACAGGCCAAGACAGAACGTGCAAAATTGAAGGGAAATAAGTCAGTAAAAGTTGAGAGTTCAACAACGCCCTTTGATTCAATCATTGCTTACCTTTCCAGATTCGAACAATTGCTGAATGAAAAGGACAAGCAGATTCAGCACCTTAAGGATGAAGTAAGAAGTTTAAGACAGAATACTAATAGTGATGACTTGAATAGTCTTATGGAGATTTTGAGACGTGCCAAGGATCTTGGGGCCATGGATAAAATAAGTTAAGCCTGTAGTACAATCCTACAGGCTTTTTACGTTAGACAATCTGGAAAGCAATTATTTTGTAAGTAGTATTCTTCAAGATTAACTATTTTCTCAAAATCAATATTTCCATGATAAAATAGCACTTCCTGTTCCCTTCTTATTTTCAATACATAATTTTCGTTAGTGTATATAAATTCGGCCTCATATCCTGCAACCAGTAAATGAAGTGTATCACCATTCGCCATGTTGTTCCTTACTCTTTCAAATTCTTCTCTTATAGCTTCCATTCTCATTCTCTCCATGTCTTTCCTGAACTCTTGCTCAAGCACTTCTTGCATATCTTTGCTCCATCTGGTGGACTACTTACAGGATCACCGTATAATGCATTTATTCTATCTAAGTTGTAACTTTGACAGCTTGCAATTGCTTCACCAAAATAATTGCCTGCATGTTTATGCCACATGCCAGTTTTTGATTGCATCCAAAGAGAAGGTCTATCATGCTTCATTGGCTGTTCTGATTTCGTGCCTTTCTTGTTTTCAATTTTCACTCTCTTAGAAAGTTCTTCTCTAGCATTGCTCAAATCACGTTGTATTCTCTCTAGTTCGGTAAGTGATTTTCTTTCTTCAGAACCAGCAGGGAATGAAGCCCAAAACGCACCTGCATCAATACCCAACTTCTTTATTAATTCTAGATGGTTATTTAACTTTGATTCATAGCGATCAACTCTATTAATAGCTTTTTCCATCTTATCCACATTAAATGCCTCCTATGTATTTATCTTATATTCATTATAATTCTTTATTTTTGCGAAGTCAATATAATTTTATTATTTATTGATATTTTACACTAAAAAAAGAGCCTCTAAAGGCTCTCATGTACAATATGTTTAATTCCGTTGCTATCTCTTCTTTAGTAGAATGTTTTAACTTTTAACTAATACACTCTAGCTGCGGAAGTGTAACCGTAATCCCATCCACCGTCACCATCGTTAGATACGATCTTAATTCTATATGTTCCTTCCTTTGTTGGCTTTGTTTCCAACGTTACTTGATAGCTATTGCTTGATTTTGTTTCTCCAGAAGCAAATACTTTATTGCTCGGATCGTAAACTACCAATTTCATTCCCTTTTTATCGTCATCCCCTAAATATACTCTGAGGTGGGCACCATCTTCAGAACTGTAATCGATTGAATATTCAACTTCTCCGCTGCTTGGCAACACACCTGATTTTGATTCATAAGCGAGTGGTGAATATTTTTGATTGAATACATTCTTGAGTGGATTGTATGAAGTCACACTTTGAGCAAAAACACTTGTTGGAAGGGCAGTCAGAGTTAAAACAGTAAGGAATAAAACTACTTTCTTTTTCATTCTACACGCTCCTACAAAATAGTATGATGTATTGGATTGTGTATTTCTAGGAATATATTACCATATGACCTAATAGATTTCAACACATAATCGTTATAATATAAGCAATAAATACTATTGATTTTTTGTAATATATCGAATTAATGAAAACAGTATTTCAACATAATAGATATTTCCTTATAAATTTTCCGCAATTAATTTTAAGATTATTTAGTTCCCTTACTGATAAATGATTATAATGTTCTGGCTCTTCCTCAATTAGATCTAACTCATGTTGTACCAAATATATTAAATCATATATTGAAGTGTGTTCCATAGGGTCATATGAAACACCTTCAGGCAATGATTTTACAGCTAATTTGAAATCCATTGTTATTCCTCCTATATATTAGTAGCAGCTCAATAAATCCTCCATCCGTCTTAAACTTTAGGCTTTAAAATTCTGTATTGATCTACTTTAATCTCATATTTCTTCCATTTTCCATCCACCTTTTTACAAAAGTGCCATGATCCCATATGTTTAAAAATCGCCTTATCTTCATATTCAAATATTTTTCTTTCTACAACTCCACGCCCATATAATAATTCAACATTTGCTTTTTCGATAAATTGCAATTTCCCCATTTATTACAGCCTCCTCTATGTATATGAGTGTTTTCTTTATATTATTATTATATAACTTTATAAATATAAAGTCAATATATTTATTATACTTTAATTATTATTTTATTTATATGAAAGTAACATTTCATTGTCTGTTTGATAGTTTGAGGCAATAATGCTATGCATTCTCCACTTTGAATAAAATATGCACGTTGCAAGAATGTTAAAGTGTGATCACTGTGACCTTCTTTGTATTCTCTTGCTTGATCATTTCTCCACGAAAAATACGCTTCACTATCATTTACATTTTGTTTTCCACTTTTGACTTCCTCGATACACGCTATTGCATTATCGGCAAACCATTTTCTAGTTTTCTGAATTGATTCGTCTGTTAACTCAACTCCATTAAATCGCGCCATATTTATTCCTCCGTATCATATTGAAATAACATTTCATTTGATTATGCAATATCTTTTAAATTAATTATTTTACCTTCACCTATTAACTGTTTACGTTTTTCTAAGTTGTTTAAAACTAATTCTTTTAATTTCTCTGTAGCCTTAGCCGAATATCCAAACATCGATGGTTCTTTGGGAATTTGAGCTAAATTTAATTCAGACAATTTAATTTTAATATCGCTATCTGTAATTTTACGTTTTCTTCCGTCATAATTTACATCCTTTAGTAAAATAAATTTCAACTCATATCCTTCTAATACTTCAAATTTATCAGCCCATGAATAACCTTTGTGCAAATTCAAGTCATAGTTATAATTCTCTTGTAGATCTGGAGCTAAGAACATCTTATCAATATGGACTGCATCAGTGTCTTTATTAATTTCTAATTGTACATACACATTTTCTATTGCCATTCCGATTCCTCCAAGTTCGAATATAATTAAAATTTGATTTGCTTACTACCCCTCTACTTCAGCAACTGCGTAATATATTTCATCAATATCACTGTTATAGTCAATTGGTTGTTCATTAACGGTTATCTGATCATTACGAATCTCAATTGTACAATTTGGTGTATAAATTATATGGCCTTCTACTTCAAGATCGTACCCATTTGATTCAAGTAGTTTTATAACTTTCTTCTTCAACTTATTCATTAAAATCACTGTCCTTTCGTAGTGAATGTTAATTTTATTTGATAAATCCTAATTCCCTTAACTCTTCACCATACATAACCTCTAACAAATATGAAGCATTCACAATTGTAATTTTACATTTATCTTTAAATTGTCGTATATATTTGAACATTTCGTCCCAGTCGCCCCACAAACTCGCATCAACTACCAGCATTTTTTATTCCTCCATTCAGAATATTCTAGTTTTTTTCTTGCTTTAAAGGATTACACAACTTTAATTCACTTTCACCAATGGAAAACCAAGGTGTATCAATTGGGTCAATGTAATAAGTATATTCAAAATATGTTTCACCTGACCTTGTATCATATCCTATAATTTTTCGCTTACCAAGATTCACTCCATTTGAATTCGTCCAAATAACATCATCACCAATTTTAAACTTTCTTTCTCTTTTTGATTTGTTCATTTTAACTCCTCCATTATTATAGTTATTTGCATCCTCCTCCCCCTCAGTAATGAGGGGAAGGAACACATCACTTGCATTCACTTTTTTTATTGTTTCTAGAACCATATTTTATTTTTGTCATTTTACAATTTCACTTTCGACAATCAACACTTCCTCATCAGTTTCCAGATTGCCTTCGTAGCTGATTTTAAGTTTCTTCCCTTTAAGAGACTTGTTAAGCGCCTTTTCCAGTACTTCGTCATATGTATCGTAATACAACAAGTCTACTACCCAATGTCCACCGTCTGCATCTTTTACAGATACCGCATAATACACTTTCGAAGTCTTATCAAAGTAGATGTAATCAACCTTAGTAGAAACTTGATTTGCTTCAGCAGCCTTAACAACATTCGTGCTAATCATCATCATTACAAGTGTGAATACTACGATAAATGTTTTTTTCATTTTATTTTCTCCTTTAGTATATTATAGTTTTTTAATTATTTGTTTTATTACTTAGAGAGCAATGCACCAACAACCGTTAACTTTTTAATTTCTTGCTTTCTTTGGATCTTTGACATTGCAACGATTAATTGTGTTCTGCTCATCTTCATTACCACCTTTTTATATTTATTCATTTCCTTCGTTGAATTAAATATAACATATATCTTTATATATGTAAAGTGGTTATAAGATGATTTTTATTATTTTCTATTATTATTTTTCAAAAGAAAAACCAATAAGGCCATTCGTTCCCTATTGGTTTAATTGTTCTTTGTATTCGTCTATATGGTCGAATGCAAACGATGGATAAGCAATAGCATTACAATGCTTACAACGCATCACAGGGACGTTAGGAATAGTGTAGACTTTACCGTTAATCGTTTCTTCTTTATTAATGGTCGTAAACTCATGTTCTCGCTTCCCACACTCTGTGCAAAACATTCGCTTACCAAGGTTAATTAGTTCTTGCTTATCTTGCTCCAACATTTGTATCACCTCTTGATCATTAATATATCACTCGGCAAAGAGAAAAGGCAACAATCATATGACTGTTACCACTATTACAAGATTATCAAAGTCTATGCTGACAACTACGCTTCTATTCTCTTCATTTTTAATTCTATATTTATATGTTTTATATTCTTCATCATATCGTGGTTCACCTACAAGATCACAAGGGTTAAACAGTATGTGTTCGATCTCTTCCCTTGTAAATCCACGTTCTTTCATGCGATCTTCTGCATGTGTTGATATAACATAGAATCCTTTGTTCATCAGTCCTTTTACGAGTTTGAAGAGTGTTTCTTTGTCTAATGGCTTCATAATATAATAGCACTCCTTTATTGTTTATAGTGATATTATAATATATTTCTTTATATATGCATAGTAAACGTCTTGTTTATTTCAATACTTTATTTTATAAGATCCATTTTCTTAATTCATACTCTTCTAATTCGTTAGCGGTTAATTCTCTATCATATGCAATAATTCCATGTCTTCCTTTAGTCTCATCATATTTAATGTGCCCATTTGGTTGGCAATATGGAGACAATGGACGAAGCAGCATTTCGTACCAGTGTAAGCCCTGTTCATCCCTATTGTTTGCCTGTTCGTCTTTAAACTCAATGAATGCCTTTTCTGCTTTATATTTTTCAATGAACCCATTGAACAGTTTTTCATTATTCATTAATAATTCTTTTTGCTTATTTACTTCATTATAATCTTTATTGATTGATGTATTAACAGCAAATTCGATACCTGTTTCGCTCGAATCCTCTAGAATTGTATCACCGTTATGATTGATCTGGGTCATAAGGTTAATGTTTTTGTACCCATGTTGTTGGAATTGATTGATTAAGTCGATTGCCTCTTGAATATTGTTGCGCTCATATCTTTTGATGTTGGTAAAATCTCTGTCTACTTCCTCATCAAATTTGGTGGTTTCAATTATGTATATCAATTCAAGTTCTGTTCCGAGTCCCTTTTTCCAAGTACCATTACTATATGTTGCATTATTGTTCATTATTATATCCCCTTTAGTGTTATTTTATATTTATGATTATAATACATACCTTTTCATTTGTAAAGTCTTTATAATTAAATATCAATAAATTAACTCATCGTGAAATTTGAATACGGAACATTCCTGACAACATTATAGATCCCAATAACAGCCCATCACGGTCTTAGATGGGATGAACAAGCATTCTGCCTTTTGAATGCGCGTTAGCTGTATTATATTCTTGATAAATAATCTTACCTCCCTTTAAGAGCAACGAGCCTATAGAGTAGATATTTATTGACTTTTAGACACCCACTTAGTAAATATGTTTTACTAGCTCTATAGTTCATTATCTAACCATTGCTTTAATAGTCCTCTCATTCGCTTAGATGGAATGTATATAGTTATACTATTCCCTTCTCTTATCCCGCTTCTCCATACCCATTGTAACAAGTCTGATACGGAATATAGATCTTCATTAATCTTCACATTCTTGTCATTAAAGAAACCTTCAATAATAGGATTAAGGAAATAGTTAATCGTATATGCAATATGTATTCTATCCTTAAATTCATTTGTGGCTCTTGCATTACATGGAACAAATGATTTGGCATATCCTCGTCCCTTTATCTTAGATTGAAACTGTTTAAATGTAGTCCACATTACTTGATTAGACTTAGCTTTTACTTTGTTCTTAAAATAGTTTTCAGTATTGTTTTTAAGTTTAGGTAATAGATCTTTTTTATTTGTGTACCAACTTTTTGATAAAGAGTAATCAGGATCGCCAATATTATTTAATGTACCTTGATAAATAGTTATTTTACTTTTAATTTCTTTCTTAATCTGTTCCTCATATGTATTATCTGTTTTTGCCCTGAATGTGTAATAGTTGAATCCTCTATCTTCTACTGCTTCATACTTTTCATATTTAACATTGTTCATATCATAATAATATTTTTGTATCTGTGCATCGAATAGATAAGTTAATATGTATACTTCCTTGAAGGCTTTGAATACTTCTATTGGGAATGTCCAGATTAGAATCTTACCTTTATGTATGATTAGGTTCTTATTAAGTGCCATATCTCTAATGTCATTATATCGTGAGTCATAATCCTTCTGGGACTCGTTCCAATGGATATAACCATCCTTCTCATAGATAAGCTTTTGTTTGAATAGCAAGTCAATGTCACCCTGTTTAAGCTCAAGTTGCTCTATAACGTTCATTACTTCATCTAGGATTAGAATATAATTACCACTATGGATAAGATCTTTTGTCTCCTCATTAGCTCGTTTAAATAGTGCATGAGTAGAAGCAATGTTCTTGTTGTTGATGAGTAGATAATGTAATGAGTCAAACTTAGTGTGCTTCTCACCGTCTACTGTTGTGATCTTAGGGTCATAGAATCGTCTAGTACATGCTTTCTTTACTCGTTCAATTTCTGATAGATATGGAGTGATAAAAATGTAATTGTTCTCATGATCATAGTTCATAAGGTTGATAGCTGCTGATGTCTTACCAGACCCCATTATGGAATCGACTACTTTGATTGTTGATATGGTTACTTCCTCCTTTGATTGTGTTGTGATTAGGATATGTGCTTGTGATTCCATTATATCAAAGTTGATATATGAATGTAAATTATTAAATAAATAGTGTTAATTGTTATGTTGTGATGAAGTTCTCTTATATGATATAAACTTGTAAGCCGTGATAAGTGATATGACTATGAACAGTAATTGAGTGTTGATACACATATATAGTTATACAACTTGCTTTATCACACTGGCCAAACGGCTCCTGTTACAATAACGATTATTCGGAGCCTAACTATTATTAATAATGGTGGTGTCGTTGGTCTCCCCTTTCTCCTTCTCACTCTCATCACACTAAAATAATAAGCAAAATATCGTCCAACTAATATAATAATCTAACTAAAACAGTTAAAATGCTACTAATGTCTATTAGTTGGTGCTAAAAGTCAGTAAACATAAGGGTTTTATGACCATATAGAGGGGGGTAGTTTACAACTAAAATCAGTCTAATTGGTCGGAAAAGTCGGCTAACACATCAATCCACACAGCCAACTTACAAAACATCCGATATACATTATCACCTCATTTCCCGCTTCAGAATTTCCAATTTTGACACTCAAATAATCGTAACTATAATCGCAACACACATCGTGACTCATCTCTCCTATACAGCTATATAGCCCATATAATCACTCACCTATCCTCACTTTTCATCACCTTTTACTTCTCTCGTAATCGTCTCAAATAACCCTTTAAAATTTCCAATTTTCACTCCAAAACGTCAATTTAGTCTAATATCTCTCCTTCGGTATCCAAATAACCCTTATAATTGCTCAGTTCTAGCGATATCACCTAATCTTCTCTCTATCACGTCACCTCATAAATCACTCTCTAGCCCATATAAACACTACTCTCTATCCTCATTTCTCACCTAAAATAATCGCAATCACGATTATCACTTTTTACACTCACGATTACGTACCAGTATGGGGGGATAATTTTCATCCAAAACAAAAACAGCTACCTCAGTAACAAGGTAACTGTTAAATACACACTATTCTTTATCCCACTTTTTAATATTCTTATCAATCAAATCCTTATAACTTCTCAGAAACTCGTCTCTATAGTCCAAATTAGTCAACAAGTAGTGTTCAAACTTTGTTCCTGACTTGCCATTAACAGTTTGCTCAGTTTCAATATATCGACTATATAACAAATACCTTTTATTCAACTCACGAATCATATCATGGACACTCTTATACCCAAATCCTAATGTGCTAGCCATCTTATTAATGGACATCCATGCCTTGCCTTCTGAATTGTTCGAATACCTGCTCAGTAAACAATGTAATCCCAAATACCTCTCACCAAATCCTAAGTCTATGTAATGCTGCATAAGGGGTAAATCTAAGCTTATGTACTGGTCATTTATAGTTACAGGATAATCAATCATATCACCATGTTCATTCCTTCTTTTATCCGTAACTGGTTTATCAATAGCCGTGATGACAATTGTCTTATCAGTATCAATCTTCCCATTTACATCAAGAAGTCTATCCCAACGGGAAATATCAATCTTAATAATTTTCTCTTTAACTAATACCTTTAACAACTCCAATATTCTCTGAGCTGTGTATTTCGTTTCTTTTCTCAGTAGAGATATCGACGTAATAAACGTGTATTCATGTTCCTGATTAAATAGTCTGAACCGAAACATATTTAAATACAGATTGAAACCATCTATCCCTATTTTCTGATACTTGTTACTACCATCATCAAACCAATTAGATTTAACATATATCCTCTTCATACAAAAGTTCATGAGATACACATATCACCTCTTTCTCTAACATCAATTCTACAGTCCAATTTCTAAGTCCAGTTACAGGAATCAGAACACATCCCCCCTAAGACAATATAAATACATATCCTAAGTACAATACACTCTAAAACTAAAGATAATTGTCTTACAATACAACAACCAATCTAACATCCAAAAAGAACTCTCCTCCACTGGACAAAATCTCATTTTGTTCAGGAGATATTAAATATATTAACTAAATAATTATTAAATCTATTAACTCTATAGTCAAAAATGGGCTTTTTGTCACGCACTCATCCTCATTTTTGTGTTCATTTTTAGCTTTTTGTCAAGAAAATGGTGTTTTCTATATATAGTCAAAATCGATGTTTTTGTCAAAGTTTTTTGTACTCTGATTTTTCAAAAACGGTGTTTTTGTCAAGGCAGTTATTTATAAGCTCTTTCAAATCAACTATATTTTCATGAGCAAATCGCTCTAGCCCTTAGTTTATAAGGGTTTGGTACTGTTTCGATTCAGATACTTTTGTCATATAACCATTTTCTGTTTTTGATGTTTTTGTCACGATAATGTGCCACTTAGTGTTTTCAATTAGACAACCTTTTTGTCATCCCTCATCAGATGTCTCGCAAGTTGGTTGTATACGTTTTGATTTAAGCTCTTCAGTAAAGACAAAACCTGTTCCTTACTTAAGTCATCAAAGACCGTCTCATCGATGGTACGGAACATTTGTATGCCAGCTAGATCCTCATAATTTATTTTCTCTTTCACGTATGTACTCATGAATGTCTGGACTGAGGCGTGGCCTGTTTGTTCCATATCTGATTTCACACTATTCCCGTTTTCTTGTCCGAATGTAGGCGCTACTTTTCTTAGTGAGTGTGTTACCACTCTTCCTTCAAACTCCAAAGCCTTTGCAGCCTTTGTTATTGCATCATGAATAATATCTACTGTTAGATTCTCAAACAGGCGCGTGTCTCCATTAAGATTATCAAGTAATTCAAATAACCATAGTTCAATAGGCATTGATCTTTTTTGATTTCTTTTATCAACAGCAGTTACAAGATAGAACTCTGAGTTCTTGTCTTTTCTTATATCTTTCTTTTTATCTATATTTAAAATTGCGTCCACCCTAAAACTTGTGATAACTGCTAAGTACACAAAAGCATATAGTTCATCTCCATACCTTTGTTTTTTTAAGTAATCAGCTAGAGTCATAACCTCCTCTTTTGTTAATGATTCATAACTGTCTGGAATGTATTTGAGTGGTTTTAAAGCGAATATCATATGATCAATATCATAACCTTCACTCTGTAAGAATTTATAGAGGTTGCGTGTTGCTGACATTTTTCTGTTTCTCGTTCCTTTAGAATTACCTTTTGAGTTCAGGTAATTACGATACTCAATAACACACTTTTTAGATAATCTTGTACCCTTACGACTAATTACATCTTCAGGTAACAATGATTCAAGTTCTTTTCCGCATATAAAATGAAAAAATTCTTGTATGTCTCTTCTGTACTCTTTCCTTGTGTTTTTACTCTCATACTGATTTAGAAATGCCATAATGTCAGAGTATACGTTGTTTAACACTAATCCCTGTATTGTACAGCTCTCCACTTGAATATCACCTCACCAACTAATATACTCTAAATTTAGATTAGTCGGTTATTTTTGTCAATATGATATTGATATTTTGTTTTTAATTTTGTTGACTTTCAATATTGTGTTTTGTTATATTTTTCTTATAAACAAACCAAGGGAGGGTTTTAATCATAAATCTTAACAAGCAAGTGCAGTTATACAGTGTAGACACGAGCTTTTTTTACACAAAGGAAGAATACAAAATACATAGCAAGTTAAAAATTTCCCGTCATTATAAAAAGAAAATACGCTCTCTTATGGATGAGACGCAGGATGAAGTACTTATCAAAAAACAAAAAAATCAAATAAAAAGACTCAATGGTCGAATAACATACTTAAAGAGCCTGTTGTTAGATAAATTGCAGTCCAATAACTCTGTACGTGATTTCAATGATAAATACATAAAAGACAAAAACATTGTTTCAGTATTTGAGTCAGTACTAACTAGGACATTAGGCATGGAACCTAATACATTAACAGAAGACATCATAATCGTTCAAGCTTATCACTTTAAAGTTCTTCAGAATTTAATTTTAGATGGATTCACTTACAAGAACGAAAAGTATGTTTGCTTTACTGCTTCAGCAGGTCAGATCCGTACCAAGAAAACACTCTTTATCAAAGAGTCTATTCTGGGTCAGTATATAAAATCATTAATGTGTGGCCTGTCGATTGAGCGAATTAATGAACTTGGTGGGGTAAATATTAATAAATTTCTCGCCTACCTAGCCCTATGTAACAGTGCTACAGAGCAATGGATTGGATTCGATATTGATAAGTCCATTGTAGTTGAAGATATGGAGACTAATGTTCAAGCAACGGTAGATTTTATTGATGATAAAACATACTCAATCTCGCGCAAGGAAATGGACATACCTATCACCCATACTGATGGCTGCGGAATGATACTACCCCGTACCCAAGGTAAAGCAGTTATGATAAGAATGCCTTGGATGAAGGGATTACTTGTCCCCTTCCCTTTCGATAAATTCATTAGGGAGAAGAACAAGGAGACGCCCATGAATACTGGAATTGTAAAAGATATTTATGGGAAAGAATACGATATTCTAAAAGACAAAATTGAAGTTATATTCACTAAAAGTCAGTTTAAAATGTGGAAGTATTATTCATCATGGGATGAATATAAGCTCTATTACAAGCAATATGGCTGCCAAGCTGGAATGTGTAATGAAGAGGAAGATGTTATTGGAAATGCTAAATTAAATTATCAGATGATTCAGACTTTAACAGACATTACGGAAGATGAACTAATTGAACTTACTAGTTCAACCAAGGAAGTCATTACTTCCCTTGGAGAAGATCGTAGAACAATGTTAAAAGTTCTTGGTGTAACAGAATCTAATACAAACAAGAACTACTTCCAACAGGCTTTAGATATATATCCTGAACTACTGAAAGATGTATATAGTCGAGAAATCATTAAGCAAACTAAAAAGAGTCTGATTAAAAATGCGAAGGCTGGAAAAATCGATATTGAAGGAAAGTACACTTTCATATCTCCTGATCTTTACGCATTCTGCGAATTTATATTTCTGAAAGAGTCTAATCCAAAAGGATTACTGTCTAATGGAGATATATTTTGCTCACTCTATAACCATAATGAGAAGCTTGATTGCTTAAGAAGTCCTCATTTGTATCGAGAACATGCAATCAGGATGAATACAATAACTAAAGAAATGAAAAGATGGTATGTCACAAAGAGTCTGTACACGAGCTGCCAAGATCCCATAAGCAAAGTGCTTATGTTTGACAATGACGGTGACAAGAGTCTAGTATCGAACGACATTACCCTAGTTACTGTTGCCGAGAGAAATATGAAGGACATTGTTCCCCTTTACTACAACATGGCAAAAGCAGGTGCAGAGTTAATTAATACCGAGAATATCTACAATGGACTTAAGGCTGCTTACACTGGTGGTAATATTGGTGTAATAAGCAATGATATAACTAAAATATGGAACAGTAATGATATTAACCTAGATGTGATCAAGATTCTATGTATGGAGAATAACTTTACTATTGATTATGCTAAGACATTGTACAAACCAACAAGACCAGAAAAAATCAACAGACTTATAACTCGATATACAAGGACTAAAGTTCCACACTTTTTTATTCATGCCAAGGATAAAAATGAATCAAACGTAGAACCCATGAGTAACAGCACTGTGAATCGAATGGGTAAACTAATTCCGAACAGTAGGATCAACTTTAATAGAACAAATATTGGCTCGTTTGATTACATCAATTTAATGAAATCACTTGATGTGGAAATGAATCAAGACATCATAGAGAAATACTCAAAGTTAGATCTTAAGAAACGCTTCATTTCAATTGACTATGACGAGAACAGTTCGTCCTTTGAAAATACTCATACATATAGAAAAATCCGTAACGAGCTACTTGAAACCAATAGTGATCCTTACTACGTTGTTGACATATTAGTGAAATATCTGTATGGAGACAAAAATAGCAGTCATAAAACAACACTATGGTCTACTTTTGGGGACATTATAGTTGAAAATTTAAAAGCAAATATTCACAATAAATACAATCACAAATACATAGCTTGCGAGTTATGCGGTTTACGTGTGCTGGCAACCAATAACGCAAAAAAATATTGTGCTGATTGCTCAAAAATAATTATTAGAGCTCAAGTAAAAGAAGCAAAGAAAAAATATAGGGAAAAATTAAAAAAAGAAAAGGGTATAAAATAGGATTTTTTCATTAAACTCAGTAAATTACTGGTTTTTATCTATATATATTTCTTATTTTATATTTAACTTTATTTTCTACTGTGTGATAAAACATAGATTTTTACTAAGTTCTATCGTCTATATGTTAATCTATACATAAAAATCGTAATGGTATATAAGGGAACATGAAAGCTAATATCCACATAAAAGAGACGATCATGAATCCCCTACTTAACAAAAAGAAAATTAAAGGGAGAAAATAAAGTGAAAAAAGTAGATATCGAAAAACTGTATGCCGAGAAGCGTAGTATTTCCAAAAAAGAAGCGGAAGAACAATTTGATACTTTTCTAGATATTATTGAAGACGGACTAAAGCAGGATGACTTTGTGGATATTACTAAGCGCTTTCGAATCGAAGTAGTGCCTACTAAAGCACGGAAAGGTCGTCACCCACAAACTGGTGAAGAAATCGATATCCCTGCTGGACGAAAGTATAAGTGGACAGCCCTTAAGCGTCTACAAAGTATTATCGGTAAGTAAAAACCTCCTAACTTTAATACATATATGGAGTGGTAGATTTATTTCTACTACTCCCCTATCCTCTCTGACCAACATTTAAGTTGGTCTATTTGTGCTTTCTAAAAATAATTCAGGGAGTGAATTAATAATGAATAATAAGCAAGAAGTATTGAATGAAATTAAAGAGCTGTTATATGGTCTCTATCCAAATGCAAAAGCTATCAACGTTGATGTAAATGGAGATAAGATTAAAGTTAAACCAAGTGAAGAGTATACTCTTACAGATACTCTAAACAAGGAGTAAATGTATGACTGCTAAGATACTAAGAAACACCAATGAAACTTTGGAAGAGTATCATGTCAGGCTTGGAGATAATTTAGAGACATATGGACTGAATTGGAATACTGCTGCTGAACTATTGAACAGAGAAGCTGATGAGGAGTATTCAGAGTCTAAATGGCGTAAAGATTACGCTTCATATGCTAAGTGGAAACCATTCCTCACAGATAAACTTGCTAATAGCGATGAATATATGAAGGATATACACGATAAGACTATTGAGCTCCAGAAGGAAAAGATTAGGTTTCAAGATCAAAAACGTGAGTACAACAATATAGTACGTTTACAGGCAAGGTTCGAGCATCTTAAAGATGAAATTCACAAGGCCATTACTGAGCTATCAACTAGTAAACCGTTGGAGTTCAAAGCTACTAACAAAGAACCTACTGAAGTAAGAGCAAATGTGCTTTGGTCAGATTGGCATTATGGCATGGATTTTTCGAATAGTTTTAATACATATAATCCAAATATTTTTAAATATAGAGTGCAAGAGCTTATCTCTAGAACTATTGAATACGGGATTAAACATAAAGTAGATACTCTTACAATCGGGGCACTTGGTGACTTCATAGGTGGAGCTATTCACGTTTCGACACGAGTACAAGCTAGTGAAGATGTAATTAAGCAGGTTCAGCATGTAGCTGAAACGTTATCTGAGGCTGTTGCTGAACTATCTAAACATTTTAGACAGATTAGATTTATTAATATCATTGGGAACCATGCTAGACTCATAGCAAATAAAAGTGAGTCTGTTTTCACCGAGAATTTAGAGAATATTATTCCGTGGTATCTAGAGAGTAGATTGAATGGGTTTAGTAACGTTCAAATTCTCAAGGATACAGATGGATACTATATTGATAACACTTTCTCCCCTGCTCATGTTTATGTACATGGAGACTTGGATCATGTAACTTCTGTCGCAAAAAACTTACCTCAGATGATTGGAATTGTCCCCTCTTATGTATTCAGTGCTCATATTCACCACGATACGGTGAAGGAGTATGGAAGAACTAAAGTTATCTCAAACGGTAGCTTAATCGGTGCAGATGATTATGCTGTATCAAGACGTGTATTCGCTGAACCAATGCAAAAAATGCATATTTTCAATGATAAGGATAAAATTGAGTATACAATTACAATCGATTTATAAAATATTAAATATATAAAAAAAAGGAACATAAATTATGTATTACATTGTTAATGTAAAGCAACCAGAAGTCGTAGTTAATGAAAATGGTATTGTTCAATGTATTAAGAACGAAGAGATGGATTTGCTAAGACAGATTCTTAATAAATAAATTAAACAAATACATAAAATGATTGAACCGTAGGAACCGATGTTTGTCGGTTCTTTTTGTTTGCTCATTTTGAGTAAAAAGTTTGGTGTGTGATTTTTCCACATTGCCTGTGCTTTGATACCACTCCCTTATCATACACAGGTCTTCACACACCTCCCCTCACCTGTCGTGCATTGAAGGGATAATAATAAATTCGTTATTTTTAAAAACGGTCTAGAAGTGGAAGTCATGAGTCTATTTGAAAGCTTAGATCTTCGTATCCGTTGACCATGTATTTCATTTTACACGGAGAAAAGTAATATCGGAGGAATATGTGATTTGATAAGTGAAAAGATATGCAACAAATGTGAAAAAGTATATCCACTTGATACAGACCATTTTTTCAAAAAGCATGACACAAAAGATGGATATACGAGTAAATGTAAAGTATGTGCAGGCGGTAAGTTTACTAATCATTTAAATGCCATTAAACCCAAAAATGGATATAAATTTTGTACTAAATGCAATCGTGAACTGTTGATAAACATAAGATTTTTTCCACCTGATAAATTATGCAAAGATGGCTTCAGAAATGTTTGCAGAGAATGTGGGAAAGATGGTCATTTTATGAATGAAGAATATTCAAAAAAGAGATTCTTTACCAAGGAAGATCAAGAATTCTTTATGGAAGTGTACCCTAAGCACTCTAATAAAGAATTGATAAAACTATTCTATGAAGGATTTACTGAAAAAGAATTGTGGGATAGAGCACAAAGACTAGGACTTAAAGGGAAGAATGATGAGACTCGAAAGAAGAGATATGAACAACTTTCAATTTTTATGTCTAGCCCTGAATCCCCTTTCCGAATACCAAAGACAGATGACCACAAAAGAAAGATTTCTAAAGCTAAATTAAGTGTTAAATTAGGTAAAAATCCAAACACTAAGAAATCGACCCCAGAGTTTAAAGCTTTAATCAGCAAACTAAAGAAAGAGTTGGGATACTGGAAGGGAGAACTTAATCCTCGTCATATTAATCCATTAAATGGTGACAAGAATGGTAGATGGCTAGGTGGAATTACTCCACTACACGCAAAGATTCGAAACTCTGAAGAGTATGCGGTATGGAGATTGTCGGTGTTTGAGAAAGATAATTTTACATGTCAATGTTGCGGAATTGTGAGAGACAAGATAGAGGCTCATCATGTCGAGAACTTTTCTGATAATATACATCTTCGGTTTGATATTAATAATGGCATAACTCTATGCAAGAAATGTCACAATCCAAATAAGATAAATAGTTTTCACCACATATATGGTACTAGAAATAATAATAGAGCTCAGTTAGATGAATATATAGAAAGATATAGAATGGGTGAATTTATTACACCACCTGATGATTCAATTGCGGAAGTAGGTGATCATACATGTCAAGTAAAAAACAATGCTCTAAATGCTATATAGAAAAGAATGTTACAAAAGAGTTTTATGTTAGTTACTCCAAATTATCTTCTGATGGTCGAGTTTCCGTATGTAAAACTTGTCTTAATAACATGTATGATCATAATGAACCATACGAATCATTAAAATCTATACTCCGCCTTATTGATAAGCCTTACATCTATCATATAGTCGATTCATCCATGAAAGAAAATCCAGACAATGTTTTCGGAAAATATATGAAGAACATTGGCCTTAAGAATTATAAAGGATATACATGGGGAGATAGCGTTTTTGAGCCTATTAATAAAGAAAATTACGTAGAACCTAATATAAATATTAACCAACAATTTACACTCTCTACTCAATTTCAACTTACTGATGAATTGATTGATAAGTGGGGAGATGGATACACATCTGACGAGTATCGTTCATTTGAGCGCAAATATAGCATGTTAAAGAACAACTATCAAGAAAAGACAGCGATGCATACAGAGGCTCTACTAACTTATATTAGATATAGAGTTAAAGAGGAATTAGCTACTGCTCAGGGTGATTCAAAAGCTGCGAAGGAATGGGGTACTCTTGCTAAGGATGCGGCTACTGCTGCAAAGATAAATCCGTCTCAATTATCAAAATCTGATTTATCAGATGGTTTGGACACCTTTGGTCAATTGGTAAGAACAGTTGAACAGGCTGTCGATATCATTCCAATCCTGCCACGTTTTAAAGCGAGACCACAAGATAGAGGTGATTTCACTTTATGGTGTTATGTCAATTATGCGCGTGACTTAAAAGGACTACCAGCGGCAGAATATAAAGATATTTATGAGTTTTATGAAGTCAGAAAGAAAGCTTATGAAGATGCTGCTTCCAATGGTGATGAAAATGGCCTCATATAAGAACTTTCAATCTGATAATGCAAAACATACTAAAAATAGATTAGATACTCGAAATCCTGAATTCAATCCAACTGTCTCATCTCGCGGTGTTATGGAGTCAGATAGTTTCACTCAAAATCTCGATAAATATAGTAATTTCGTTTCATGGGCTAGATTCTATCCTGATTTGTGGTGGGATTTAATTACTCCCCCAACAGGTGGAATCAGATTAGATTTAGATCAACGTATATATTTACGTTGTGTTGCAAGGTTCATTTCTAACTACATGGTATTCCCTCGTGGCTATGGCAAATGTGTATCCGGTGACACAATCCTCTTTACTGAAGGTGGTATGAAAGAGATAGGTTCATTTTTCGATTATGATGAATCCGGTAAAGAAAGATATATTGTTAAAAATATAAAACTGGTGAACAGATTTGGAGAATTAGAAAGTACTAATGCAGGTGTTTATAGCGGTAAGTTGCCAACAAGAGTAATTTTAACAGAAGAAGGATATGAATTAGAGAGTTCACTAAATCACCCTGTCTTAGTTATGACAGATTCTGGTGAAGTAGCTTGGAAACGAACTGAAGATATCCTAATTGGGGACTATATTGTAATAAATAGAAATAATGACAAATGGGGAAAAAAAATTACACTAAATGTTGATATGGATTCATTTTTAGATTCGTTCGGAAAAAGTAGTAGATGGAAAATCGAAAAATCAATGTGTTCCACTCCTACTATTCTAACAGAACAACTAGCTTTAATTCTTGGTTACCTTGTTGGTGATGGATGCTTAACAATGGATAATCGAATAATATTCACATCTAAAGATGAAGATATTATATCCAACTATATTAACTTTTTTAGTGAAGAGCTAAATATTGAAGTCAAAAAAAAGACTGATATAGATTATTATGTAAACGGAAAATATGTAAGAGAATATTTTAAACAACTTGGTTTAGAGCAAGTAGATGCTTACCGCAAAGAAATACCAAAGGTTATTTTAGAATCACCAAAAGACTTCGTGTCATCTTTTATAAGAGGTTTATTTGATACTGATGGTGGCTTATCAAACACATATATAGAATACTGTACAGCTTCAAAGAAATTATCGAAGCAAGTGCAGAGTGTATTGCTAAATTTCGGTATAGTGTCAACTCGATCAAGAAAATTCAATAAAGAATATAAGACATATTCATATCGAATTACTATTACCGGAAAGGATATGGATTTATTCTATAAGTATATTGGGTTTTCTTGTAAGAGAAAACAGGATAAATTAGTTGATTTATGTCGTGACATTAAGAGAAATACCAATAAAGACATCATTCCATACCAGCATAACCTAGTTCGTGCCTTCTATAATAAAGCAAAAAACCATAATTCATACTTATACGATAAAGTTTATCATCTCCTTAAAGGAAATAATAATCTTACTTATGAAAAACTTGATCATTTACTAAACTTGGAGAATGTCTCAGACACAACTGAATATTTTGAGCTTAAGAATTTATCTGATACTAACTATTTCTACTCAAGGGTAAAACAAATAAATAACAGTGAAAATCATGTTTATGATCTTTCATTACCTGAAACACATAGTTTTGTCTCCAATGGTTTTGTCAGTCATAATACGCTATTAGAGATAATGGCAATGGTTCACGCTTGTATTTTCTATCCTGATATTGAAATATCAATGACAGCTCAGACCAGAGAAAATGCCGCAAAATTAGTAGATGAAAAATTCAGAGAAATATTAAGATTCTATCCAATGATTCAAAACGAGATCCAAGGCAGACCTTCTTTCTCAAAAGATTCAGTTGAGATTGTTTTTACTTCTGGAGCACGTATTGATGTTATGGCTAATGCTCAAAGTTCTAAAGGTGCTCGTAGAAAAAGATTAAACGTTGAAGAAAGTAACTTGTTGAATAACGCACTTTTCGAAGATGTTCTAGAGCCAATTGTTAACGTTCCGAGAAGGACAATTGGTAGTTTAGCGTTAATAAATCCTGAAGAGTTGAATGGTCAAATAAATTTCATGACAACTTCTGGATTTAGAGGCTCTTCTGAGTTTGAACGAAACATCAGTATGTTGGATGAAATGGCAGAATTAAAAGGTAAGATCGTTATTGGCTCTGATTGGCAACTAGCTGTTAATTATAGCCGTGGTGAACCAAGGTCTACGATACTTGATAAGAAATCAAGGCTATCTCCAACGTTCTTTGCTATGAACTATGAATCTAAGTGGGTTGGTGCATCTGATTCAGCGCTAGTAAGCATTAACAAAGTAATTGACTTACGAACCCTAAAATCTCCTGAGTTAAAGGGAGATGAAAGATATATTTATATCCTGAGTGTAGACGTGGCACGTTCCCTCTCTCAGAATAACAATAAGACTTCAATCTCTGTGCTAAAAATAAAGAAGACGAAAGACCAAAAGATAAGTAAAGTGTCTCTTGTAAATCTTATTAACTTGCCAAATGGTCTAAATTTCACTGCCCAAGCTATTGAAATCAAAAAGATAAAAAAGAGATACGGCGCAAAAGTAGTTGTTGTTGACGTGAATGGTGTTGGTGTTGGCTTGAAGGATGAACTTCTTAAAGAAACAATCGACCCAATAACTGAAGAAAGCTTAGGATGCTGGGATACTATAAACACGGAAGATGAACCAGACATAGTCGATTCGGAAAAGATAGTATATGCTCTCATGGCTCAAGGTATTAACCATGACATAATAGTCAACTTCATTGACATGGTAGAAAGTTGCAAGTTGCAGTTATTAATCAAAAATACTGAAAATAACTATGAAGTTAATGACACTGATTATTTTAACAATAATGTACTTCCTCACGTTCAAACAGATTTATTACTTGAGGAAGTAGCAAATCTCAAATTAAAACAAACACAGAATGGAAAATACACTGTTGAGCAGTTAACAAAAAGAGTAGACAAGGACAGATATAGTTCACTTGTTATGGGATTGTGGTATATCAAAGAGTTCTTGTCAAAAGTAGAAGAAGAAAATGAAGATGATTATATGTTCTTCATGCAATCAGGATTCTAATGAAAGGAGGTTTTTATTGTAACACAGGTAACTGGTGAACGTAGAAAACGTGGTCGACCTCCAAAACAAAAACCCATAACCGAGACTGCTTCATCATCTAGTAATATTCAGAATGACGAACATCTTTATGAACTCTGTTCCCTAACAGACTATGTAACCCAATATGGTTCTGGCGCTTCTCTAACTGATATTAAGCTTACTGATCTATATAATTATTTGCGCAATCCATACGAGAATATAAAAAGAATTAGAACTGCTTCTAAATATCTAACTAACAAGCACGGGATAATCAAAGATGTTCTCAAGGCTTTTAAATCACTACCTACACTTAACTATCATTTGGCATGGTCTAGTTATGAAGATCTTGAATTGATTACGGAATTCGAAAAAGAGATCTATGATTTTCTAGACTCTATTAATGTCAAAAAGTTTGTTCGTGATGCCTTGTATGAAGTCGGAGAAATGGGCACTGTTGTTTCATGTCTGAGAAATGGCAAGTACGTACAATTTCTTGAGTTAGATGATCTTAGAATAAACAGACAAGAGAATGGTAAGTGGGTTGTTGAATATGACTTAGCTTCAATAAAAAGAACTCTACCATCAAATGCATCTGCAAATGATATTGCTATTGTAATTGAGTCCCTACCTGATGAAGTAACAAAGTCAGCCTATCTAAATTACCAGAGAACAAAAGATGATTCAGCAAGATATATCAGAATTTCTAATTGTGAAGTGCTTGGATTAGATAACAACAGAAACATGCCATATGGATTTCCATTAAGTATGGGCGCATGGACTTCATTGATTCAAAAGGAAATAATCGCTCGTGTTGAACGTAGTCAGGCAGATCAGCTCACCAAGAAAATCTTAATTCTCTATGCTGGTAACATAGGCGGGAAAGATTCTAATAAACCCGCACCAAAACCATTAATCGAAGGATATTTTAAAGAGGTTAGTAAACTGCTTGTTAAAAAAGGTCAGAGTAATAACTCCAGTAGTAATGATACAAGCGGAACTGCGGTAATGGCACTACCTGATTTCTTCAAGCTTGAGAGTCTAGATGTGGAAGTAGAAATGTTTACTAAGGACTTGTATAACAAGATTAATTCTGATGTCTTTATGAACTTGGGCGTTTCAGAGGCATTAATCTATGGATCTGGCGCTAACTTTTCAGCAGCAACAATGAACAGTGAAAAGTTCTTTCGAACGATCTTTACTGTTCTAGAAGACATTGAAACAATAATCAATAACTACATAGAAGAAAAATTTCCAACCGATATTTCATGTAAGTTCTATTTCGATAGGACGACAATGTTAGATAAAGATAAATATATAGATAAGTGCTATACATTCTATCAACAAACAGGGATATTCTCTCCTTGGGCAGAGGCATTACTTGGTGTACCTTATCATTATGCTCTTGGAATGGCTAAATATGAAAATGAAGTGTTGAAAATTCATGAGTTCATCAAGCCCCCACTAAATGCCCATACAATGCCCTCAAATTCAGGAGGTAGACCAGAGGGAGATGCTATTAATGACGGAAACACAAAGAGTAAGTCATATGGCGGCAATAATAACCCCTCACCTTCTGATTAAAATTATGTAGACGAAATGAAGGAGGTGAAATGAGAAAAATGAGCGAAGAGAAAATACTATTAAGAGCAAAATATATTGAATTAAGCGAAGAATCAAACGATATATACATGGTTCTTAACATGTGTATTTTGACTAATAAGGTTAATTTCAACGGTGTAGAGTTCACAGATGACTTCATTAATGGTGTTGTTACCAACAAGGAAAAATACATTGGCATACCATTGGTTGTAAACAAGCACAAACTAGAAAAAGGTTTATATAAGTCATTAACACATGAATTAGATAAAAAGACTGGTCAATTAATAACACAAGTTATTGGCTCATTTATAGATTTTTGGTCTGAAGAAGACGAAGACGGCTCTTTGAAGCTTATGGGCAGTGTAAGGGTACTTAAGCGATACCCTAAAGTTTGTGAAGCATTACTTGAACTTTACAATGATGATGACCTTGAAATGTCATGTGAAGTTTTGGTCGCTGGATATGAAAAGCAAGAAGATGGAATTCGCTATATTGCCTATAAATACGGAAAGAAAATAAATCATTTGATCGGTTCCGCTGTGGTTTCAGAACCAGCAGAAGCAAAGAGCAAAGCCACATTACTGATAGCCGAAGCATTTAATTCTGACTTTGAAGGAGGTGTAGATATGAGCAAAGAACAAACAGAGGTTTTTAATAAAGGCAAGGATATCAATTATCATACAGGAGTAGAGACTTCTTCGTTGAAATGGAGTGAAGTTTCTGGTCAAATCTACAGTATATTAAACCCGGTTAACTTAAAAACAACATACAGAAAATACAATTATTACATTCGAGATTTGTATCATGACTATGTTCTTGTAGAGGAATATGATGATTCCTCAACACTTTGGAAAATCGACTATGATATCGTAAATGATTCTGTAGTGCTATCAAATAAAGACACTTGGGCTAAAGGTAAATTGGGATTCATTCCTGATGGTGTCGAAATTGCTTCCTTAATTGAAAAAAACAAAAATCTAGAAAATGAACTTAATACTAAGGTTACCGAGATTAATAACAAACATAAGGAGGATCAAATCTTGACGGAACAGGAAATTAAAGAACTTCAGGATAAAGTCACCGAACTTTCTGAGAAGGTTACTGAACTTAATCAGACAATTGTGAATCAGCAAGAGACTATTAAAACTCATGAGCTTAAAGAAACTGAACTTTCTAATCATATTAGTGAGCTCACTCCTTTTAAAGATAAGTTTGAAAAAGCTGAGAAAGAGACAAAGAAAAATGCTCTCGTAGAGAAATATTCGAACTTATTGTCTGAGGAAGTTATGAAATCAGAAACCGTTGTCTCAGCACTGGAAGAACTGGATGAGCAAAAACTAAACGCCGCAGTTGTGGAACAGATTTCTAAGGAAGTTGCATCGAAAGAACCAAAGGAAAAGGAAAAACCAGTAGTAGTTGTAGCAAGTAATCAAGGAGAATTGATTAAGGGTTCTGTACTTGAAAAGTATGGAATTAACTAAAATATATAAATTTATGGAGGAATTAATTTAATGGGTAAATATGGTATTGCACGTCTTGATTTAGTGAAAGGACATGCTCGTCACTATGACTTTGATCAGCCAATTGAAAACGGAACGCTAGGTGAAGAAGATTATGTCACAGGTAAGCTCGTTCCCACTAAAGATGTAACTAAAAGACAAAAATTTGTAGCATCAGTAGCAAATACATATGACTCTCGTGATGAATCTGAATTCCGCAATGAGGTCGGCGGGATGGAGGTGCGGGGATATACACTTGTAGAAGATGACACAATCACTACTACTAAAATTGATTTCAGTGGAGATCGTTCTAATATTGGTGCAGTAGTTAAAGGTGATTTCGCTTATGCCAAAGTTGGTGGGAATTTCGTAGTATCGTCCACTTTCCCAACTGTAGATCCAATCCCTGCCCAAGTGTTCAGAGTTGAGGAAAAAACAACACTGAATGGTCAAGATGCTCTAGCACTTAAAATTGAGAAAGCTTAATTATAAATAAATTATTTATATTTGGAGGAAATACTTAATGAATAAACAACTAATTATGGAACTTTGCATGGACGTTCGTCATAATCGTTCGTCAGTAGCAGACCAAACCACTGAACAGCGTAAAGTAGAACTGGTTGAGCTCTTTAGTAACCTCATGTCTAACTACGAGCGAAATAAAGTAGAAATTAATGAAATTATCAAAGAAAACGTAAATGCTGTACTGAAACAACGTGTAGGTAATGCTCTAGACGTTATCGCAGAAATTGCTTATGTCCCACATGGCGTAAAAAAAGAATATAACGTTCGTCGCGGAACAATTAAAGTTGAGTATGTTGCACTTGGTTCAGAAATTCGTCGCCAAAAAATTTACAGAAGTAAAGTTGAGGCCAAACCTCAAGCAATCGGAGCTGCTGTTTATGCTGAGTGGGACGATGTACTAGCTGGTCGTGCTGAGTCTTTTACTGACATGATTGATGAAATCGCAGAAAAGACTCTTGAGCAGGTTCTTGTTAGTATTCAAAATACATTTGTAAAAGCAATGATTAATGCTCCTGCTGCCAACAAATACACTGGCGCTTTTGCTCTACAACAAATTCGCAATGTAGCAAATACTGTTTCAGCATACGGAAAACCTGTAATTGTAGGTACGTCTGTAGCTCTCTCTAATATTACTAGTGATGCTGGATTTAAGGCTTCTATGTCTGACAACATGAAAGATGAATTTAACAAAAATGGTTTCATTGGTGTTTGGGAAGGTAAGGCTCTAGTCCAATTACCAAACACTTTCACAGATGAAACAAATACTGAATGGGTATTGGATAACAAAAACTTGTTTGTCATTCCGGTGAATGCTGATAAACCAGTTAAAGTAACATTTGAGGGTGGCGCTGAAATGCTTGAGCAGCAAAGCTTTACTGACGGTTCTATTACTAAGAAAACACTTCAAAAAGTCGGTGTTAACGTACTTCAAGTTCCTAACCTTGGTCTCATCACAATTACATAACTAAGGTTATTTTAGGGAGTCAATTGGCTCCCTATAGTATTTCATAAAAAGGGAGATAAAAAATGAATAAAGTCAAAGTAATCAATAATATTCACAGTGGCGTTGGTTTCTTTCTCAATCCTACACCTGAATCATTTAGGTTGCTATCCAAACAAGCTGCTTTTATGGACATCACTGAAGAAGAAATCCAATACATCTATATCAATCAAGAAATAATCCAAAAAGGAATTTTGTGGATTGATAATAAAGATATTCGTGTAAAATACGGAATTGAAAAAGAAGATGGAACAAAAGAAAACCATAATGTATTACGTCATGATGAGATAGTCGAATTAATTCAAGGCAACTATAAGAAGCTTGAAAAAGTTATTCAAGAAATTACTGAACCAACAATTCTTACACAATTTGTTGAAGTTGCACGCGAGCTTAAGGTAGACAGTAAAGCCAAAATCGATATTATTGAAAAAGCAACAAATGCAAGGATTTTTGAAGATGAATAAGATGAATTGTGGTGATTAGATGGATGCCACATCCTATGAATTAATTTACGACCGTTTCTTATCGAAAATAACTGATTATGATTTAGCGGAACTTGCCGATGATCAACTATCAAACAGCTTATTGAAGTTCCTTAAAAGTGCAATTACTGATTTTAAGTATACTGATAAGATGCTAAGTAACAGGGATGACATTACTCAGCAATTTAATTTTGCTTTAACTGATCTAGAACAAGAGATATTGGCTAAGTATATGATTGTTCACTGGATAACACCCGAAATATTGAGACTTGAAAACATTAGGCAAACTCTCGGTAGTCGCGACTTTACCACCTACAGTAATGCCAACATGCTTGATAAATTGACCAACCTCAAGAAATCATTAATAAACGAAGCAGATCAAGACCTGATCTACTATTATTATTCTACATGAGGTGGTAAATTTGGGAGTTATAAACGACTATAAAACACGCATTTCATCAGCCAACATTAAGTCATCCATGATGACCAACACACATCGTTTCTTACGTAGTAACTTTCATAACTCCCCCTCTTACTTTGAAGTATCGGTTAACTCATCCCCTACCCTGATTAGGGTAACTATTGTCGATGACAGTAAAGTAAAAGAACAGAAAGAAATCGTAGCCTTTGATTACGAGCTGAAAAATGGGGATATTGTAGACTGGTTAAATGAGAAATGGATTACTATCCTCACTGACAATATGGGAGATGGACTTTATTATCGCTCTGTAATGAGACGTTGTGTTGGTCAGTTGAAATGGATTGATAATGAAGGTGCAATTCAGTCTGCTTACTTCACCTTCAAAAGTGATCCAGCAACTAACTTTGGTGTTGAAGATGGTAGGATTATCTCAATTGGTAATGAAAGAAGAAGTCTAATCGTTGATAGAAACTCGACAACTGCTAAGTTTAAAAAGGGAAACAGATTCATTTTTGACGGTCGTGCATGGAAAATCAGTGCTCTTGATACCATTAGTGTTAGTGATATCTCAATCGTTACTGTCGATGAGGATGAGATAAATACCGCAGACGATAACTTGGAACTAGGTATTGCTAACTATATTAGCCGATTGAAGAAGTATAGTATAAATGTGCTCAATCAAACAGATAGCCTTAAAATAGGCGAAACGTATCAAGTTATTGCACATTTATATGATGGAGATAAACTCATATCTGGCGCAGCACTTTCCTTTACATCATCAAATGAGACTGTAGCAACTGTAGATCAGAATGGACTAGTCACACCAATATCTGAAGGTGAAACTGAGATTATTGTCGCTTATGGTGATATCCGTCAATCATTTGTAATGAATGTTAAGTTAAATGTAATTGACAGCCTAACGGTTGTATTCGAAACGCAGTCATTGATTTACGTAAAACAAACGAAAACTTTTACTGTTCATTTTGAAAACAATGGGC
Source organism: Paenibacillus sp. NAIST15-1 (assembly GCF_001894745.1). Taxonomy (GTDB): domain Bacteria; phylum Bacillota; class Bacilli; order Paenibacillales; family Paenibacillaceae; genus Paenibacillus_B; species Paenibacillus_B suaedae. Next base: position 482,471 of record NZ_BBYF01000002.1, on the reverse strand, counting down.
AGACATATGATGATTCAGCGACATTCAAGTTACTTGGTGATGATGATACACCTACTACACTGGCAACAATTCAATCAACTGATATAAATGAATGTGTTCTTGTTGCTGGCAGTAAAATCGGACATGTAAAATTACATATTTCAAATTCTAACAACACAATCTCAAGTGTTCAACGTATTCAAATTAAATCTATCATATAGGAGGTGAATATGGGATATGACACGATTATGTGAATTATCTACAATGAAAACTGAAATAATGACCAGAATCATTAGCAATAAAAATTTATGTAAAGCGCTATATTATAACGATCCTGACTTTTTGGATAAGATAGAGATTAATGATCCATATTCACTTTTATATGATAGAGTATTCCCGTATCGTAGAGTTCCAGAAGTTGAAGATGAAGCGAAAACATTTATTAATTTATCTTTGAGTCGATTTAGGAAGATTGATAACTCGTTCAAAGATGGGCTTATAACTATTTTTGTCATCACTCACACCGATTTAGTTAGAACTGACTATGGGATTCTTCGTTATGATTATATCATTAATGAGATAGATGAATTATTTAATCAAAAGCGCGGTCTTGGAATAGGAAAGCTTGAATTCGCTGGCATGGATGAATTGTATGTAAACAAGAAGTTTATTGGAATATCTGTATCTTATAAGCCAGTTGATTTTAACTAGGTGCAAATATGACTGATGAATTAAAAATGCTTGCTGATCTTCCGATTGAAATTCCTAATGTAGGTCATTTTCATGTGCCACGTTTAAAAGATATAGCGTCACTTGGAGAGGAGCGATATAGTCAGATACTCTCCTTATTGCTTCTAAATAAAGCTAATATCCCCCACCTCAAAGACATAGAATTTGATAATTTCTCAATCCTCTTCGTCAACTGTTTAAATAGTGATGAACTGTGGAGCGAAGTAAAGATTGGCCTTGAGCTACTGTTCAAAGAAGAAGTTCATATTCCATCAAGAGACGATGAAAGCGTCTTTTTTTATTTTGGTGACATTTTAAATAAGCGCTATGTAACAAGAGATAATTTTGATTATATTCAGAGTCTTATTATCTTTTCAAATAACATCAAGATTGAAACTGAAGATGAATACAAACCAGCTAACAGTAAAGCTGCTGAATTGATCAAAAGACTACACGCAGGAAAAGAATACGTCAACAAAAAGAAAAAGCAGATTGTAAGCCTAGCAAATAAGATTTCTGGACTTGCTTGGAAGTCTAATAATGTAAATATTTTTGACGTATGGAACCTAAACATTTATCAATTCTATGACGCAATAAATAGACTCGAACAAATTGATAATTATCAGTTCACTCTCCAAGGTATATATTCAGGAACCGTAAACGGAAGCAAGATGAAACTTAGTGAACTACATTATTCAAATTCAAATAAAATATAGGAGTGATATATAAATATGACTACACCTAACCGTTGGGCTATTCGTGACGCAGGTATTGTTACGTTTTATAGTTTGACATCTAAAAAACCAGTTGTAACCCTTAGAACTCTTAAGACAAGTGGTCTAGAAACAACAGGTGAAACGGTATATGCCCAAGGTGGATTTGGTAATCCACGCTTAGTAGGATTCTCCTCTAACCGTCAAAGTAAAGTCACGCTACAAGATGCAATTTTTGATAACAAAGCACTTGCAATGTTGACCGGTAATGACTTGATTGAAGGAGCAACGTCTGTTTCACGCACAGAATCTCCTCTTATTCTAAAAGGAGGCAAGATTACACTTAAGGCCACTCCGGTCGGAACACCTTATGTATATAAAATCCTATCAGATGGTACATTGGGTGAAGAAGTAGCTGGCGGCACTGTTAAAGATAAAGAAATTACGTTTACTGGGTTAACAGATGGTGATGAGTTGGCGGTGTACTATAATGTTACCACTGACGCAAGTGCTAAAACATTGAAGGTTACGTCTGATGCATTCGGTAAAACATTTAAAGTAGTTATGGACTGCTTGGTGCGTGATGCTGACACTAAGAAAGATTATGCTGCTCAAATCACTATCCCGAATGCTAAATTTGAAGATAATTTCAATTTAAACATGGCCGTAGATGGAGACCCTGCTGTTCTTGATTTGAACTTGGAGGTATTGAAAGATCCTCGTAATACAGACATGTGGCTTATGACAATTTACGATGAAGAAGCAATTAAATAAAACAAATTATCAAATGGCGTATGTCTGTGGTACGCCTTTTTTTGGGGAGAGGGTATCAACAGGTTCAACTCCTGTTATCCCCTAAATGATCTTAGGGAGTGATTAAATGACAAAACAATTGACTATAGCAGGAATCAACAAACAGCATAAGGTTTTCAATGAACAAGAAAAAATTACTTTAAGCACTGGTGATTTTGTTCTAATTCAAAAGAAATTCAAGCTCACATCTATTCAAAATTTAATCGTTGAAATGACAGAGATTTTAGAAGATGCGCATAAGAAAGGAGTTTACGCTGATCTTTTAAAAGATGTTACATTCATATATTTCATGTTAATTCTACGCCATTTTACTAATTTGAATAATATCTCCACAGATATAGAGGGATTAATTAAGGTTTGTAAAAAGCTAATTGATTTAGGTCTACTTAGTGAAATCATGCAAAGTTTTGACAAGGCAGAATTAAGAAAAATAGATGATGCTATGAAGCAAGTAAACGAAAACAGTAGAGTTATTGGAGAAATGATTGGTAGTATCTATGCGAAGAATGAACTAATGAAAGTAAATGAGAACAAAGATGCCGAAAAATGATTTCTCAGATCTTAAAAGTCTATTCAAGTATATAGAGTCACAATCTGCAAAATCTTTGAAGTCAGATGTGGCTCCTACTGCAAGACAAGAAATGAGCGAAACTATTCAAGAGGTTACTTTTAGTCAATATGATCCAAGTCAATATGTTAGACGTGAGTTACGTGGTGAGAAAGGCTTATCCAGTATTGAGAACATTCAAGTTGAGTTAGTTGATGATCATACTATCTCGATTGAGAACGTAACTACTGGTGATGATGATGACTATGGTCGACCAATCGATGAGATCATGGTTACTGGTACTGGTTATACATGGGAACGTTCAAGGATCTATAAGAATCAGCCCTACCCTCGTGATTTCTATCAGGATACTGCTGATAGGCTTAAGGCCAATGGGAAGCATATAGAAGCACTTAAGAAAGGGATGCTTAAGAGAGGGTTAAATGTAAAATGATTAAACAAGGTGATGTTATTGGTTAAAAAGAAAATTAATAAAAATATTTTACGTGAACCAGCAAAGAAATTACCAGAAGTAACTGAGGAAATGTGGCTAAAGGTTAATGAAGATTATAGGAGTTTGGTTGAAGAATATATATCTACACAAAGTCTTAGTCCAGACTCTAAAAAACAATATACAAGCTGCTTAAAGCAGTTTGGTTGGTACATATGCAATTCGATGCAAAACAAACCATTCTATAAGCTTACCAAGCGTGATTATTTAAGATATCTGAGTTTTATTAGGGATAATAGAAAAATGTCGTCCAGTGCTATTAGCCTTAGAAAAGCTTCTGTGTCAAGTTTGTGTAATTATATTGAGAATATAGTTGCTGAAGATGACGAGAATTATAGAACATTTAGGAATTTCACTCGTGGTCTACCTGCTATACCGAAGAATCGAGTATACGAGAAGGTAAAAGTAACAAAAGATGAGTATGACTTAATGATGTCTGTACTTGAAGATGATGAAAACTATTTAGGTATGGCTTGGCTGGCAACAGCATTTCGGGTTGGAGCAAGACGTTCTGAAATCATTCAATTTAAAACAGAGATATTAGACTATGAAGTTCCAGAAGGGCAAACTTATGTCGTTACCCATAATGTAAGGGGTAAGGGGCGTGGCGATGATGGGAAAATATTGCAATATATGGTGCCTCTTGATGTTCTCCCCCACTTAAAGAAATGGATTGAAGTTAGAGGTTACGAACATGAGCACATCTTTACAACTAAATATAATGGACAAATTGATAAAATGTCTCAGACTTGGGCAGATGATTTTTGTGCCAACACACTCTCCGATATTCTTGAAAGACGCATAAACGTCCATATATTTAAGAATTCCTGTATCACTCACCTACTTGAATCAGGTGTAGATATTAACTTGGTGAGTAAGTACGTTGCACATCATGAAAACATTTCAACAACACAAATTTATGATCTTCGAGATTTTGAAGAAGAGAAGAATCAAATATTTGGGTAAATAAAGGAGATATTGTTGCGAAAGAATTCTTACAGTAATGAAGAGCTATTAGCAATTTTAAAAGATTATATTACTGCTAATGGAATTCCGACCTCCAAAACTTTTAAGGCGGCCAATGGACTTCCTGCTGCTGAAGTTTATCGATTAAGATTCGGAAGTTGGTATAATGCAATCCGTCTTTCCGGTGTAACAATACCAGAAGAAAAACAAAAATATTATCAAAACGATAGGAAAAGTAACAAACAAATACTCGATGATTTGCGTGAAACAACGCTTCTTCATCTGAAAAATAATAAATATCTACTAACACTTAAAGATATTGAAAAGTATCCATCAATGCAGTGTGGAAGTGTTTATATTAAGAGATTCGGTGGGATTAAAAAAGCATATGAATTGATTGGTTATGACTATAAAGAATTTAACAATACTCAATTAGAAAAAGATATGCTCCATAAACTAAAAGAGCTTAGCGAAATCCTAGGTCATTCTCCTAGCACATATGATTTAAATGAGTATAGTCAAAAATATAGTGAATTTTATAGTGCATCAACCTATGATCGTCATTTTGGTAATATCTCAAATGCTCTATTAAAAGTCGGCTTGGATATAACAAGCTCTTCTAAGACAAGACGTATGAGTGAAGAACAGATGATACTAAAGCTTAGAGAAATATATAAGGAAACTGGCAGATATCCAGATCAAATTATTCTAAATTCCAATCCTAACTACCCTAATTATGCTACTTATGTAAGTAGATTTGGTTCTTGGGAAAATGCTTTTATGGAGGCATTTAATAAAAAAATTGTTCATCTCTCACAGCGCTATCAAACTCATAAAGGGAATATATGTAGATCGAAACTAGAATATATCTTTGCGTGTATGCTAGAAAAGAAAAACATTGAGTATGAGATAGATAACATATATTACAAAGATTACATTCCAAATTTAGATCGAAAATATCGTTTTGACTTTATGATAACACTAGATTGCAAAACTTACTTTATTGAAATCTTTGGACTTGATAATTATAAAAGATACGACAAAGTAAAAGAGCATAAAATAAAATTATGCAATGGTAATAATATAAACCTCATCCACTTCAACCAACACGAAATAAATAATAAAACTCAAAATGACATATTCGACCTTCTAATGAAGAAGATTTCTCAATCATCTAACATTAAAACGATAGTCAATAAAAGACACATTTCATTGTAACAATAGGGAGAAATTCAATGGCTAAATACGAGTTAAATGATGACATTATTAATAATATTCTTGTCTTTCTTGATCGTGTCCCCTTTCAAGGATTGAAAGAAAATCAAGCAATTAACGATATTATTCACACTTTAAACTCCCCCATCCAAGAAGCACCAACAATAGAAAATAAAGAAATTAATTAGTGAAACGGTCTGCATCAACTATGGTGCAGATTTTTTTGTTAATTAGGACGGAGTGAATAACTCACTCCTTTCAAAAAGTAAAGGAGTGATTATATAAGTGGGAAAAGATTTAAGAATACTCATTAGTGCCACGCTCAATGAAGGCAAATCAATTGGGGACATTAATGATGCAATAAAGCGAATTCAGAAACATGCATCTCTACAAAAAATAAAATTGGATATTGAAATTGGAAAGAATCTTTCTCAAACTTTGAGCAGTTTTATTGCCTCTATTGATAAGATTACTAAGGCTACTCAATTACAAAGTAATGCACTATCAGGATCAACTAATAACATAAAAAATGAAACTGATGCTATGAATAGAGCAACACAAGCCGCGAAACAGTTCAGGCTTGAAAGAGAAAAAGTAGTTAAAGCTTTCGGTGAGGAACAATATCGTGTTCAAACTTATGGAAACAATCTCAATAACAATAAACAAATCGTAACAAAACACCCTAACGGTGAGGTTAAGGGTAATATCATTGAAACCTACGATTACGCCAAGGATGCTAGAGATGCAGCACAAGCAATCGAGAAACGTAGACAACTAGAACGAAATCTAATCCGAGATGTTGATAAAGCACACTATGAAGCGTTTATCGAAAAGGAAAAGCGTGAAAAACATCTTGGTGAAACAAGAGTTTTAGATCAGGTACGAGCCTATGAAGTAGCTAAGCGTGAAGACTCAATTTTCAATCAGAAGCGATTAAATGAACAACAAAAGTTTGTTCAACTTCAGGAAAAGGCTTGGGCTGAAAATAAGAAGAGAGATGAGGATTTTCTTCTTAGTAAAGCTCGTATGGAAGCCAAGATTGCTGATGTTACAAGACGATTTGGTTCAAGTACTAAAGTAAAATCACAAATCGATGAGTTGAATGCCTCCTTTGGGCAGATAACTAAAGCAAGTAATTATAAAAAAGCACTAGCTGATATTGACATTGGTCTCAAGAATATTGTTGCATCCGCTAAAACTTCTGGTTCACATATTGAAAGCTTATCTGAGTCATTCAAAACTGCAATAAGTAGAACCATAACATGGACATTAACCATGGGGTCATTGTATGGAAGTCTACATGCTCTTCAAGCTGCTGTTGATACGATCATAGAAATTGATTCACAAATGACTCAGTTAAAACGAGTTATGAGTGGTTCAACAGACTTTGAGGGAATGCTTCAGAACAGTATTGATTTAAGTAATGAGTTGGGACGAACTCTAAATCAAACGTTAGATGTAATGATAGATTTTGCAAGACAAGGTTTTAATGAGGTCGATACTACCAACCTTTCTAAAACCGCAATATTAATGCAAAATATATCAGAAATGACTCCTAAAGAGTCAGTTGATGCTCTTACGAGCGCAATGATTGCGTTCAATATAGAGTCATCGAAGAGTATTAAGATCGCAGATAGCATAAACGAAATAGATAACAATTTTGCCGTTACATCGCAGAACCTCGCAGTTGCATTGCAACGAGCTGGTTCTTCTGCACGCACGTTCGGAGCGACTATGGAGGAAACACTCGGACACGCAACGGCAATTATGGCCGTGACGCGAGAATCAGGCTCAATTATTGGCAACTCATTAAAAAGCATTTACTCTCGTATCACAACAATGTCCGAAGCTGAGACTATCCTTAATGGTATCGGCATTTCTATTCGTACCATGAGCGGAGATGTAAGGAGAGTTGATTCCATTCTTGGTGATCTTGCGGAACAATGGAATACGCTTACTAATGAACAACAGCAAAATATCGGTGTAACACTAGCAGGACGTTACCAGCTTAATCGGTTTTTGGCGCTCATGAGCAACTATGAAATGGGCATTGATGCAACAAACACTGCCCTCCATTCTCAAGGTTCAGCTTCACGCGAGAACGAGAAATACATGGAATCCTTACAAGCACGAATCGAAAAGATGAAGGTAGCTTGGCAATCACTCGCTGTATCAATGGGAGATGCAGTAATTTCTAACTCCTTGGTAAATCTAATTGCCCTAGCTACAAACTTTGGTAATGTATTCAAATGGCTGACAGATACAGTTGGAGTTCTTCCCGTTGTATTGGGTGTCTTAAGTATGGCTATCTATGGCCTAAGTGCTGCTTTTAGAACTGTAATGATAAACATCACCCAAACAATAGCAGGTATTTTAGGTATTCCAGTAGCTGCTAGTGCTGCCGCTGGTGGTACAAATATATTGGCACGGGCATTGCAATTTTTAGCGGGCTCGGCTAGTGTGGCTAAGGGTGCAATTAGAGGGCTCTTATCTGCAACTGTCGTGGGTGGGGTTTTTGTTGCCTTGGGAGCTGGTCTAGAGTGGTTAATAAACAAATTTACCGACACGAAGATTGCTGCTGAGGACACTGCTACATCCCTAAATGATACGGTTGCCAAAGTAAGTGATATAAAATACTTAAAAGAACTTGGTGATCAGTACGACAAGCTTGCTAAACAAACTAATCTATCTGCTGACGAAAAAACTAAGTTATTTAAAATCGAATCAGAATTAGAGTCTAGATTTGGTATATCCGCTAAAGGCTTAGATAATCAAACCTCTGCCTACGAGCAAAATACTAAAGCTATTCAACAAAAAGTAGCCGCTCTCCAAGAAGAAGTTAAAATAGAACGGGAAAAAGCGGCACTCGCGTTTTACAGTGAAGAAACTTCTATTCGTGATTCTATAGGCAAAAAGAAACAAGAAGCTGAGGAAGCTAATCGTTTACTTGATGAGGCTCGGAATAAATACGATTCTTTTTTGAAGAGTAAAGAAAGCGGTTCTCCAATAGATAACGATGGTCTATATAGCATTACTGGTTTTATGAATGCGACAATCGATCCGAAGAACAGTAACTTTGCAGATGGTGTTCAACGGTTAGGAGAGTTCTACGCATCTAATGTAAAAGAGCTTCAAGAGAAGTTTGATAAAGCAAATAATGAACTACAGCAGAATCTAAATAAAGCTGCACAAGGTATTAATGGTAAATTCCAAGGTTATTTAAACATTCTAGAAGCTAATGGAGAAAAGATCTCCCCTCTTATGTCATCAATCTTTGAGGGATTAGCTTCGGCTGATGCTTCTAGTAACTTAAATTTAACCACGCAGCAACTTGATCAATTTTTTAATGCTTTCAATAATAAGAATATTAGCTCCATTCAAGATCTTGACAATGTATTCCGAACCCTTCCTCCTGATCTTCAACTAACTGGAGAACAACTTGACGGAGTTAGATTGGCTTTATTGCGAATCAAATTTCCTGCTCAACTTGAAGAAGATATGTTAAATGCTGCTGACTCTGCTGAAGTCTTGGGAGTTAATACAGGTGATTTAGCCGATGAAACTAAAAAGACAGTTGATGGTATTAAGGAGTTAAATAATGTTCTGCACCAGCTCAAAGAGGGGCAATCGTTATCCTCTGATGCTATGTTTGATCTCATTACGAAGTATCCAGAGTTGCGAGATAATGTATATAAAACCGCAGATGGTTGGAAAGTTGAAGAAGATGCGGTAAATGCTTTACGTGAAGCAAAGCTTAAAAAAGTACAAGAGGACATTAAAAATGAAAATGCCAGCACTGCGACTTCTCTCAACAACGCTCTTCAACGTATCCGTGGTTACGGTGTAGAAATTAAGCAAATCAAGAACCTTCAAGATGCAAAAAATGCATTAAATAGCTTGGAATCTGAGTTGGATAGCTCTAGAAATCCTCTAGGTAAAAAAGCTGGAATGTTTGATCCTTTATTTGGCGCACCCGACAGTGTCAAAGCGGCAGCAAATAACTACATAGATGATAAGCAAGCGGCACTCACTGGTGCCATAATTGACACCAAGAACTATATTTCCAGTGCAGAACAAGGCGAAGCTGAAATCATGAAGCTTATGGATATGGTTTCTGATCCGAATTTCGGTGTCTCCCCTTCGAAAGAAAAGAAAGAGAAAAAAGGTAAGAAAGATAAGGATGACGCTGCTGAGAAAGCGCGTAAGGCTCGTGAGGATGCATATAACAAGGATGTTGCTCGTTTTAAATACTTAGTTGAAATGCAAAACTGGACAACTGATGATCAAATCAAAGGTTGGGATAGGATTGCACAGCGACACAAACAGCATCTAAAAGAAAATGTAGATAATGAACGCTCCATTAATCTTGAAGTCAAAAAGCTTCGTGAACAAAGATTTAAAGATGAAATGGATGCCCTTGATAAACGCGTAGAAAAAATGCGTCTCTCTAATGCTACTGAAGTCAAGATGGATCAAGAGAGGCTTAAAACTTATAAAGCATTGGCTACTCGTAAAGATCTCACACCCGAGCAACAGGCTGATCTTAAGACTAAAATATTTGACACAAGTAAGAGGATTGATGATGGTCGATTAGCTGAAACAAATGAGTATTTAACTAAAAGGAATAAGGTTGTGTCTGAGTATAATCGTCTACTGTCTTATTCTGAAAAACAACAGAACTTATACAATGAAGGTACTGCCGAATACAATCAAGAATTAGTGACTCAGAATCAGCTTCGCAAGAAGATGATTACCTTTTATAACGATGAGATTTATTGGATCACTGAGCGCCTAAAAAAAGGTGATCTCACAAAAGCCCAAACAGATGCTTTAATTACCCAGATGGACGAATACAAATCTGCCCTACTGGATGTGTCCGTAGCTCAGCGCAATATGGCTTCAAAGATAGCCGATGATACAATAAATAAAGTAATCGAAGCATATAAGAAGGCTGAGAAAGCTGCACTTGAAGCAATCGATGCACAAATCAAATCAGAAGACGAACGTCATGATAAGGTAATGAAGGATTATGATGACGAACTAAATGCTTTCAATGCGATTGTTGATGCAAAGCTTAAGGAGATTAGTCGTCAGAAGAATGAAGAAAGTTACGAAAAGCAACTTGCTAATAAACAAAAAGAACAAGCAAAGATACAACAAGACATAAATAAGCTTCTTCTGGATGATTCAGATTCAGGCAGATATAAGCGTCAGCAACTTGAAGAAGATCTTGCTAAAGTCATAGATGAAATCCAGACTATGCAAAATGACCGTACATACGAACTTCGTGAGCGCGAGTTGAATGACTTAAAGGATCAGAAGAAAGAGCAGATTGATGTTAACAAAAAGACAGAAGATAATCTTCACAAAGTCCTTAAAGATAGCCTAGATAAAAAGAAAAAAGATGAAGAAACATATTGGAAGTCTATTTTAGAGAATGATCAATACTTCACCCAACTAAGAGAAGACATAATTAACGGAAGTCTTGACTCTATTACAAGTTCATTTGATTTGTTTAAAACTGATGTTCTCTCACATTTGCAAGATGTAGAAGATGGTATTCAGAATAGTATTATTGACAAAATGAACGAAGCACAGCGTTCCCTGTCTGCTTTAGGTTACAGCTCCGTTGCGAGTTCTGGCACGAATGACTCTACTGGAAAAACCGTTTCACGTCCCTCCCCTTTTGACAGGATGTCAGATTCTGATTTTAATATGTATAAAACCAATAAAAGAATCTGGGAGCAAAGCAGAGATGAACAAGTAAAATCTCAAGCTGCTATTCAGAATGCTAAGTTGAGAGAAAAGTATGGAATAGCTAAGGATAACTTTACATACGGACAGATTGCAAAGTTTGATACAGGCGGTATGACTCCTGCTTGGGGTAATAAAGATGGTAAGTTCTTGTTAGCTCACGAGAAGGAATTAATCCTGAATAAGGACGATACATCTAATATGCTTAAGCTTGTTGACATTACGAGAAACATTATTTCTAATTTGAATCCACTTAAAAGCTTACAACTTGCAACTCCAGCAGGCACTCCTGCTGCGGAAAGTTCTATTTATCAAGTGAATTTATACGTTGACAATATGACCGGAAGCAAAGAAGATACTAATAATGTTTTAAGTACAGTTGTAAAAGGATTAAAGAAACTTGGTCGCTAGGAGAGACTTTTACTGGTCTCTCCTTTTTATTTTCGAGGTGATTATTTTGACCATATATGATGATTTGTACTTTGTTTATGATGGCATTTCTAGTTATTCAATGGGAGTTATTCACGTTACAGTCGGGAAAAGCGGTATGTTACAGGAGACTTTTGCGCCTACTACCAAAATTAATGAAGTTTCAGTTCGTGGAAGGAATCGTCCATACTTTATTGATACCGAGCGAGATCCTTTAGTTATTCCAATGCAAATCACTTTTAATGTAGATTTTTCAGAAGAACGATTAGAGGAAATAGCTAATTGGCTAATCCAGCCTTTTTATAAAGAGTTGTACTTCTCGAATAATCCGAGCAAAAGATACTACACCGTTTTCAATGGTAATTCTCAATTGATTCATAATGGTATTAGGCAAGGTTACATTGAGTTGGAAATGAGAAATATTGATAGTTATCGCTACTCTCCTATTATCAGTACCCCATACTATTATGAATACGAGAATAACTCAAATGGTACTGAATTTGTAATTGATAATGATGGTAGCGAACCAATCTTCCCCTCTCTCGATATTGAGAAAACTGGTGATGGTGATATCAGGATCATTAATTTATCAAATGGCTCACAAGAGTTCAAGTTAAGCGGATTAGTTAACGGTGAAATGTTAGAGATTGATATGGAAGACAAGAGCATTGAAACAAACTTGACAGGTATTTATAGATATAAAAACCATAATGATATTTTCTTGGAGCTACCTAGAGGTAAAAACTATTTAATGGTATACGGCAATTGTAAGCTCAGATGGACTTATCAGTTTAAGTACCTATCTTAGAGAGGAGACTATTTATTGATAAGACCAGATTTAAAACCAATTAATATTAGACCGAATATTCAACTTTGCAAACCAGACTTGGATAGGCAAGTTGTGGGCAATCTCTCCACTTCATATCGAATAAGTAGAAAAGTTAACTTAGGCAGCTTAAATGAGCTGTCTTTTTTGCTGCCTTATAAAGTATGGAAAAAAGGAAAATTGATTGACAATCCTCAATTGAAGAGATTATTTAGCAAGTATCTAATCAAGCTTACCTATGGTCATGATACTGAGTATTTCATTATTGATAAAATAAAAGATGTAATGGAAAGTAACTCTGACTATAAGCAAGTGGATTGCCTGAGTTTAGGATATGAAACTTCATCTAAAATCGTTAAAACATATAAAGAGGTATCGAAAAACCTTTCTACTCACCTACAGTCGTTACTCTCCTCTACTATATGGAATATCGGCTATGTGGACGCTCTGTTTGATACAAAATATCGTACATTGGATCTATCATCTACAACAGTACTAGATGGAGTACAACAAGCGGCTCTTACTTTTGATGCACTAATTGAATGGGATACTGTAAATAGAAAAATAAACTTCTATCAAGAGAAAAATTACGGTCAATATAAAGGTCATAACATTAGCTATGGAAAGCTGATGGAGACTGTAAGTCAGGAGACAAATTTAGATGAGTTTTGTACTCGTTTAAGAGTCTTTGGGGCTGATGATGTGTCTATTCAAAGTGTAAATGCGACTGGCTCTAATTACATCGAAGACTATTCTTATTTCATGTACCCTTTCCAGCGTGACGTTAATAAGAAAGTATTGAGTGAAAGTCGATATATGAGCAATGGTTTGTGTCACGCCTTGCTTGATTACAGGGAACTTGTTAAAAGTAAAGACTCACAATTTAAGTCACTGTTGGACACGTTAAAACAACAACAAGATTCATTAACACTTCGACAAAATGAATTACAAAAAATTAATGATCAGTTAGCTATCATTGAAGATACGTTAAGCGTAAAAAATGCTGCTGGAGAACCTGTACAGGATACTATAAATCAAAAAAATAATAAACTACAAGAAAAAAGTACGAAGCAGAATGAGATTAATAATATAAATAATCAAATTTCTACCACTAATAATTCTATTACGCAACTCAAGAACTTACTTAAAATAGAGAGTAACTTTAGCTCTAGTCAAATAAAAGAATGGAATCAGTTTATTTACGAAAAAGAATTCGTAAATACGAATATAACCACTCCACAGAATCTTCTTGAGGCTGCAACTGAGCATTTTTATAAGATAAATGAACCTAAGTTAGTGGTGTCCCTATCTGTTGTAAACCTGTATGAAATATTTCCCGAAGCTTTGAAATTAGATCGATTGAGAATTGGTGACATTGTACGTGTTTATCACGAAAAGCTGGGAATAAATATCGAAGCAAAATTAGTAGCAATTGACTTTGACTATGAAGGTAAGAGTATTAGTATTACTATTTCAAATGTTCGAGATATTTTGAACGATGAACAGAGATTTCTTCGTGATTTGTATAAATCAATATCCACTTCCACATCGGTGGATACTAGCAAATATAAATGGGATGAGTCAGTCTCTAGTGTGAATGATGTGCAGCAAATTATCAATGGAGTTTGGGATGCCACTAAGCGTGAAATAATTGCCTCTAATGAGAATAGCGTAACTATAGATCGTCGGGGTATTCGTGTACATGATTTAGCTAATCCAAATAAACAATTAATCATGCAACACGGGGTTCTCGCCATGACTTCCGATTCTGGGAATACATGGCGCACAGCTATTACTGCTGACAAGATTGTCGCAGAACGCGTCATGGGCGTTCTACTAGCAGGATCAAATCTGACGATCACTACCTCAAAAGGCGACTTCCTTGTAAATAGTGAGGGAGTTAAGATAAGAGACTTAGACTTATCTGTGACCAAAACGGATAATAAAAGTAGAGTTTTATTGTCTGCAAATACAGGTTTCAGAATTCAAGCTAATATAGGTACAGCCTCCTCTCCTAACTGGGTTGACAGATTCTTTGCAGATAACGATGGCAATTTGAGTATCACAGGTAATATCAATGCTACTAGTGGTACTTTCACTGGAATAATCAATGCCCAAGGTGGAACATTTAGCGGCAACATAAATGCTCAAGGTACTATTACTGGCGGTACACTTAAGAGTGCTAACTTTGAAGTTGGTAGCATAACTAGCTCTACAATTTCAGCAGCAACAATCAATGGTTCAGAAATAAATGGCGGTATTATCACAGGTCCCACTTTAAGAACATCTGCAAATGGTAGACGTATTGAAGTAGATGCTAATGGTTTGAGGACATATGATGGCAGCGGTAGAAATCGAATAGTAATTAACACTGGTTCCGATTCCGGTGTTTCTTCTCTAACCTTTTATAATCAGTATGGAAGTTACGTTGGTGAAATAAACTCCTACTCAGGTTCTAACCAATTGACTCTATACGGAAGTAATATTTCTATTGGTTCTAATGATACGTCTACTCCAATTGGTATGAATGGTGCAGCTACTTTTCGTGGCCCCGCAACATTTTACAGTTCAGTTGATTTTAGAGGTAGTGTTACAGGCTTAGAACTTACAATTGGACATATAAGAAATTTACGAAGCGAATTAGATTCATTGTGGAATGCCGTTAATGCTAGATCTTACAGAGGGCATAGTCACTCGTTATATATCGGAACACACAATCACGGCAATAAGGATAACCAAAACTGGCCTCCGAATGGGGGGTATTTCACTACTGGCTCAGATTAAAATTGATGGCGACAACACTAAAGGGTATAATTGGCATATACAAATATACCAGAGGAGATGTTTCCATGTTAAATAAAGCTAAGTATGTCGTAGTAGGGGCTGTAGTAGGTTCCTTATTAACTGTATCAGCGAGTGTCTTTGCTGATAACATTCAAACCTTGCTTGGTAAGAAGGTAGACAAAGAATATACAGTTAAGATTAATGGGAAGTCCATTTCAGATAAGGCAATTGCAGTTGATGGTAAAGCCCACCTTCCAGTAAGAAGTATTTCTGACGCACTTGGTGCTAATGTAGATTCAGTTAATAATGGAGTGATCAGTCTGACAACTAAGGAGAATGAAACAGTTAACGAAACTCAACCAAACGATAATAATACCGGAGCATATGCAAATACAAGTAAAAAAGATTTAGAAAGACTCAAAACTGAAAAGAGTACTCAGCTCAAATTTATTACAGACGAGAGAGACGAATTAATTAAAAGAGTTGAGCAAGCTAAAAAAGACGGTTCAACTTCTTTTGTTGAGGAAAATGAGAAAATTGTCAAAGACAACAATCAAAGAATCGAAAAGCTTCAAAAAGAGATTGCTGATATTGAGTCGGAAATCGCTAAGAAAAGTTAATAATAACCTTATGTGGTCTCCTGAATTATTTGTTCAGGGGACTTTTATCTTTTACATGTGTTTCAACATAATTAATTGAAGTACATTGTGATAATACGTAACACATTGTATTACAACACATTACACAACTGATGAAACATATATTTCATTACCCATAAAACTATAGAGAGAGGATGTTTGAATGAGCCTAGATTATGAGCTCTCCCCTATTGGAAAATATCGACGAGGCACACCTGATGATCCGTATATGCCAATAAATCAACAACAGAAAATAATAAATCAAAGAATGCAATTAACCGAAATTCCTGTATTTAGAGATAAGGTTAGAATTTATGGCTATTCTGAAGTTCCACAAAACTACTCTGCCGATTTAGCAGAAAATCAATACAGAGTAGATTATAACAATGGGATTGTCTACTTCCACCAAAACGCTGAAGGAAAAACTTTAACTGCAAGTTTTTTAGGTCGTGGAAATGCCTATATCAGCTCTAACCGAGTATGGGTGAATCAGAACAATGGTGAAGTTACTAGAACTCTAAAAGAATTGATTGATACTGGTGAAACAGCCCTTGATAATATTCAGAAATTGAATCAAGTTATTGGCGATGCACAAACCGCTACTAAGAATGCTAACGATGCCACTAAAGTTTCTACTGATACTAATACTGCAATCAGAAATGAAGAGTCACTAAGATTCACTGAGGAAAACGTTAGAAAAGAGAATGAGAAACAGAGAATAGAGTCTGAACAGAAACGAAATCAAGCTGAACTTATTCGTGATAAAGATGAAAATATAAGAAATTCTCTGGAAAATGAAAGAAAAGTAAATGAAGAAGCTAGAAAAAAATCTGAGCAAGCTCGTGAGACAAATGAAAACGAGCGTAAATTAGAAGAAGAAAAACGTAATAGCAATGAAATAATTAGACAGTCTCAGGAGGATAAGAGGCAAACTGATACTGCACATGCAATATCTGAAGCAAATGATGCAAGAAATTCTGCAAATCAAGCTGCAAATAACGCTCAGAATATTGCCGATGAAACTAGACATCTTGATGAATACTCACCTATTACAACTTATAAGCCGAACAATATAGTTAGCTTTGATGGTTCTAGTTACATGAATGTTGAGGAATCAAAAGGAATCGACCCATCTGATAACACTAAATGGAAACTTGTTGGTAAAAAAGGTGACAGCATTAATTGGAAGCGAGACTATTCATCTACTACACAGTATCAAGAAAACGATACTGTGTTTTTTAATGGTTCCAGCTATATTGCATTAAAAGATAATATTGGTATCTCCCCTACTGATAAAAGTGTTTGGGATCTATGCGCTCAAAAAGGGTTAGACGGAACGGGTGCTGGTTCTGTTACAGAAGTCAAATCAGTAAACGATGATATTAAAGTTGATTTTGAATCAACTACCCCTACCTTGACACTTAATAGTGGAAATGGAACAAACCAAATTGTAAAAAGAGATATTAACGGAAAAATTGAAGATGTAGAGAATCATGTTGCTGAAAATGTGGCTCATGGAGCAACAGAAGATAATATACCTAATCGGATTATTATTCGCGATTCTAATGGAAGTGCAAAAGTCTCCCCTCCTACAGATAATGAGCATATAGCTAGAAAAGCAGAAGTTGATAAAGCATTAACGGACGCAAAAGAGTATTTTAATAACATAGCACTAAATGATGTACATCAGGAAATTACATTAAAATCTGGTATTCAGGTTATTAATATACCTGAAGCAGCTCCATTCCGACTCGGAGCGATTAGTGGGAAAACGGAAATCCGAGACGGTATCGGAATCGTAAACGTCACGAATCCGTATGCTATCGCGACGAGCGGTAACCTACTGCCGCCGTTTATGGAATGGGAACAGGGAATCGCACCGGGCGATAGTTGTATGATTGACGATCAGTATGCTGTTACAATTGATGCTCAAAAAGTTGGCGGATCATTCGTGAGATATTATGTTCCGGTGTCTAAATCGTCCGTTTATACCTTTACAGTCGATTCTCAAGGCACTAACTCCCTTGCGTATGTATATCTATGCAAGCCAGACAAAACACGCATAGATAACGTGAAACTAAAGGGAACAGTTACAACGACGGATGCAACTGCTTGGTTTGAAGTAGTGTTAAATACTCTCGATAGTACGGGCACATCTCCCGTTATTGGTACAGCTAAATACCGAAATCCGATGCTCGTACCCGGCGATAAACCGCAGCCATTCGCGCCACAATCACGTTCCATGTGGGCAGCCGAATGTCAACTCGCAGCGAATCCGGTAGATGGTTCGAATGCGGACGTGTTGCACGTTGGTGACGACGGATTGCCCTATGTGTTCGAAAAGTGTAAAAAGGTTGCGTTAGACGGATCGTTGAATTGGACTTTAAATGGCACTGTAAAAAGTGGCTTTAAAATCGTAACAGCTAGTGGACTTTCGCCCGCGATTAAGACAGTACCTCAGGGTATTATAGTTGATTACAAAGGCATACCACTGAATAATGATTTAGATGGCGTAAGTGGGTGGACAGGTGGTGGTTATTGGCAGATGGGCGATTCTGCATATAATAATCTTTATTTGTCCGTCTCCAACGCAGACAGCGGTTGGGGCGACAGCTACACACCGACAGTCGACGAAATCAAGGCGTATTTCTTGGGCTGGAAGATGTTTAACTGGGATGGTGGCACAGGCGGCTCAGTGGACGGAAAAGGAGTTTATAACGGTAAGACAGGAGAAGTCAAAGCATTTATAAAAATATCAGAAGTTGGTAATGCGAACGCTCCGTCTAGAACGACTATACTGCCGACAACGTCATACGAGAGTTTCACGCCTTACCGTCTCCAATATCTCAAAGCGAAGCCAACCGTCGAGCCCATCAAGAATTACGAAACTGGCCTGACGCTCTCGAAAGGCTGGAACATGGTCGAGGTCGGTAGCGGCGTTGTGATTCGTGAGAAGGCGAATCCTACGGTTAATACGTCAATCGGATATGCAGCTATTAACACAAAGGGCTCTCCCAACTATCCCAACTCGGTACCATTGCAGCATGTCGCAAAAAATATCCAGCGCGTTTATAAAGGCGCAAGCTATGACGAAAATTGGTCTGTAAAAAATGGAGGAGGTAATGGGGCTTATACAGATATTCCGCTCCAAAACTACGACACGACCGCAGTCTATCACGTCACATATACAACGCTAGACCCTACGCTTACGGCTCCTATCATCGGCAGCAAAGCAACGAACCTGCGCGGTACAGTAACGGATATGGTATCGTGGGCAAGCGATGCAGAGCGACGGTTGAGTGTGGTTGAGACACAGAAAGCAGAGAAGGACTCACCTCAATGGATTACCCCTACGTTACTTAACGATTGGAAGCACGATATAACTGTTTCTTATTTCAAAGACAGCTTCGGAATCATACACTTTACTGGGAACATTAAAGATGGAGTCGTCAATAAAATTGCGTTCATGCTTCCATCTGGTTATCGTCCTAAACGTGTTACGCAAATATCTACGACAGCATACAGTGGGAACGCTTGGGTAACGGCAGCGGTTACTGTTCGGGATAGCGGCGAGGTGTTTATTGACAACAATGTTACGGCGATAAAGACTGTACTTGGCGGGATATCATTCTTAGCAGAACAATAAGGAGGACGCACGATGAAAGAAGCAATCAAAACCGATCTAAACGGTAGATACATCGAACCAACGCTCGTTGCGGACTCCGTGACGGGCGTTTTTGATAGAATGGAGCCGGTTCAGACTAACGATGAAACGCCACGGGCGGCAGTTGTCGAGCCAGATGAGTCGGAGACAGTGCTAGTCGGGTATACGGTGGCTATTACGCTGCCTGACGGACTGTACGAGCCGACATTCGATGTCGAGGGCTATCGCAATTCCGTAAAAGTTTACGAAGCAGCATACGATCCGGAAAGCGAAGAAACAACACCGAGATCGCCGCAGTCTGTGGATGGCTCAAGCTTCTGGCGTAACGGTTTGACTGATAAGGAAATTGAAGCTTTGAAACCGAAACCGCAGCCTTCTGAACTTGAATTAATACAACAAGATAATGCATCCCTACTTTTAAAAGTCGCTGATCTTGAAGTAAGAAATCAGGCTCAAGTTAATGATACTGCATCCATGCTTTTAAAAAATGCTGAATTAGAATTGATTAATCAACAACATACTTTTGATTTAGCATCAGTAATTTTGCAAAATGCTCAACTAGATTCTACAAATCAGCAACTTGCTCAAGATTATGCAACACTTTTACTAAAATTATCTCAAAAAGGAGTGTTTTAATTGGACTGGTTTAAAATGATTAAGCGATACTATGATCTAAAATGCTATTCAAAAGATCCAAATAGCTCTATGTATGTTGGCAAGTTTGTTGAGTATGGTTCTATTACAGTCGTACAATTTAAAGAAATAACAGGGGATGATTATCCTACTGCCTGAAGAAGAGAATGATGAAATGATGATTTTATAGTCCCGTGTGCACTAAGCCTCTGATTAATGTCAGGGGCTTTTAATTATATAGGAGGGATTCATTTGCAATCTCGTAACAAAGCAAATCTGATTGGTATTGATGTGTCTCATCACAATGGAAGTATCGATTGGAACAAAGTTATCGCTGATGTTAAGTATGTATTCATCAAAGCATCCGAAGGGGTTGGTTATAAAGACCCCAATCTTACCCTGAATGCAACTGGTGCAGAGAAAGTGAATCTACCAAAAGGCTTTTACCATTATGCTCGTCCTGAAACGGGTAATAGTGCAAAGTCAGAAGCACAATCCTTTGTGGATTCTATTAAAGGATTTAAGGCTGAACTTCCCCATGTTCTAGATTTGGAGGGTGCTGCTGCAAACCTAGGAAAAGAGGCTTTAACAAAGTGGGCAGTAGAGTGGCTTGAAGAGGTTCAAAAACTCACAGGACATAAAGTCATGCTCTATACTGGAGCAAGCTTTGCAAAGACTTATTGTGGTACTGCTCTGGGTAGGTATCCTCTTTGGGTGGCTCACTATGGTGGTGTTGACACTCCAATGAATAATTCTATTTGGTCTAAGTGGGCAGTTTTTCAATTCACAGAGACAGGTAGAGTCTCGGGAATCAATGGTAATGTTGATATTAATGTCATGGAGGTTGAGTTTATGAATGACAAATCTAAAAATGACTGTAAAGGTCATTGGGCTGAATCGGCGATTAAAGAAGTTATTGAAGCAGGTATTATGAGTGGTCGAGGCAATGGATTTGAGCCAAACTCCCCTATCACTAGAGCTGAAGTAGCTACGATTGTGAGTCGCCTTCTGAAAAGAGGATAGTTAAATGAAGTTTCTAAACAATATAGTCAACGAGATGTCATACTCTTCAACGCAATTGTTCACCAATATTTCAGCGGGGTTTGCAGCGGTAATGACTTATTCCTTTGGCAATGATCCTCCACTTGCTTTAAAGATTTTATTGATTATGATTGGTGCCGACTATGTAACTGGAATATTAGCTTCACTTGCAGAGAAAAAAGGGGTAAATAGTAAGGTTGGCTTCAAAGGTATCTTGAAGAAGGTTTCAATGGTGCTTGTTGTTTTCATATCTCATAAAATTGACCTGCTTCTTGCTGCAAATGGATTAATTATGATGGGTTCTATATATTTCTTCATTAGTAATGAGCTAATATCATTTGCTGAAAATGTTGGTCGAATTGGTGTACCGCTTCCCCCTGTTATTAAAAAAGCTATTACTGTCTTACAGGAGAAAAGCGAAAGTGAACCTGAATTTGAAGAGAATAAAAACAAAAAATCAAAATAATGAGGAGTTTTGAAAATATGAGTATTGACTATAAGGATTATGGATTCATTCGTATCACAAGCCCTTATGGTTGGAGAAAGAACCCTAGTGGTGCAAATAATAAAGAATGGCATAAGGGAATTGATCTAATTAAAAATCATAAGTCTCCTATTCATGCTTTTATTGGTGGAACCGTTAGACACGCAAAAGAGGGTGTTCCCAATAGCGGACTTGGAAACTATGGATTGACTGTAGTCATTGAAGATAATAAGGGCTCATATCACCTTTATGCTCATTTGGATAGCCTTTGTGTCTCTGTGGGTCAATCTGTAAAGTTAGGCCAGCAGGTAGGCACACAAGGAAATACAGGAATGTCATTCGGATCTCATCTTCACTACGAAATAAGATTAAAGAAAGCACCAAGTTTTGGATTGGGATCTGATACAGATCCTACACAATATTTAAATGATTGGTTTAAAGTGAATCAAGAACCTACAAAAGTACCTGTTTATGTAGAGAATGAAAAATGTAGTGATGGATTGTTGATTGATAATGTTACATTTGTTAACGTTCGAGATCTTGCTGAGGCATATGGTGGAAAGCTTGAGTGGAAAGACAAGATCCTCAAAGTTAATGGAACGATTATTGGTAGTGCAAGACTAATTAACAACTCTAATTATGCTCCTGTTCGCGATATTGCTGCTATTTTGAAGGCTACTGTACAATTGAACGGTAAAGAAGTAAAAGTACATAAATAGGATGTGAGAATTAAATTATATGGATAACTTAATTATTATTAGTGTAGTCACACTAGCTTTTGTAGTGGGATTATTTGTCGTTCCTTATTTATCGAAAAAAGGTATGCTCACTAGTGGTTTTCTTGGTAGCTTTGGTCGTTCAACCTTCATTGCTAAAGTTTTATTGCGCACATTAAAGCTTGATGAAGGCAAAGTCGATAAAGTTAATGCCGTACTTGATATTGCAGACATGGCTGTTGATTATGTTAATAAATTTGTAGTCATTAAAGATAGTGAAAACACACAACAAATCACATTGGATGCTATAAAAAAGGTTTTGAAGAAATTGGACATTAAACCGACTGAAGATGAATTGGAATTGATTAAGATTATCGTTGAAGAGAGTCTTAACTGGCATGATAGGAGATAATGAAATCCCTCTTTCATCATCTTAAACGTGTTTTAAATATGTATCCACACCCCCTCTTTTGCTTCATATTGAGGGGGTATTTTTTTCGCAAGAACAAATCAAATAAAATTCGGTATGTTTATCCGTCCCATGTCTTCATTATCTTCATTACCTTTGATAATAAAATCCTCATACGTTAGATTACGCAAGCTGTTTTGAGACAACTTACCTTTATTATTTCTAATTAACCTAACAGCCTGATTTCTTATTGCCTTTTCAATCAAATTTCTAACGAAGCGACCATTACTAAAATTGTAGTCTTCCTCTTTTTCTTTAGTTATGAGCTCTTTAATTTTAACAACCGCTTCAGGAAGAATTACATATTCCCTCTCTAATGCCATTTTATACGCCATCTTTAGAAGTTCATCCACTGTAAAATCAGGGAAATCAAGATGAATCGCAAACCGTGAAGGTAGTCCAGAATTAGTCTGCAACATTTCATCAAGTTCATTCCTGTATCCTGCAATGATAAGAATAAATTCATTCTTATGATCTTCCATGAGTTTTACCAGACAATCGATACATTCTTTCCCGAAGTCTTTTTCTCCTCCTCTAGCAAGGCTGTACGCCTCGTCAATGAACAATACCCCTCCAAGTGCCTTCTTAACCACCTCACGCGTCTTCTGCGCTGTATGACCGATGTATTCGCCCACAAGGTCGGCTCGATGTACTTCCATGAGATGCCCTTTGCTTAATAAGCCCATTGTCTTAAATAGCTTTGCAAGTATTCTCGCAACACTTGTTTTCCCAGTTCCGGGGTTCCCTTTGAACAACATGTGATATACTTGTTCGTTTACCAACATTCCCTCGTTTTTGCGATGCTGATTAATCGTGAGCATAGCGTAGATCTGAAACACTAAATCTTTGACTTTATCTAAACCAATTAGATCATCGAGTTCTTCAAAGATTTTTGTATACTCCTCTTTATGATCGTTACTACTATCTTGAACAACTGGTATTGAAATTATTTCGCTTCGATGTTCGTTTTCTTTAGTATTAAAAACTACGCTCACTTTACGGTCTCTTGTCGTTATAGATCTATTATCAGAAGTCATGGTATCACTTCCTGAGTATTAGTTCATTGCATCTTGTTCACTTTTCTAATCTTTGATAATTAATGACGGCATAACCATGTTCTTTTAGTGTAGTTCGAACGTGCTGTGGAACAAACCCATAATCACGATATATTTCAGTTAACGTCTTTTTCTGATTGTAGTGTAAATCGTATATTGTCTCAAAATCTCTCTTACGATTTAGTCGGGCACGTTCCTTCAGCGATATTGTAGTTAGATTGTATTTACGAAATAAAGTTTTTATGTCCCACCAATTACATTCATACGTTTTAGCAATATCATCAAAAGAAGCTAACTTCTTATAGTATAAAGTCTTCATTTCCTCAATTGCTTGTTCAAGTCTTCTCCACTTCTCTGAGTGTTCGTTCTCATTTCTCTCTAACTTAGGGAGTTCTTTAGATTCGGAAACATAAAAACCCAAACTCTTGTGTTTACCAAAGTATCAATTGCTTCTTTTCCGAAATCTTTTTCTCCGCCACGGGCCAAGCTATATGCCTCATCTATAAACAAAATGCCACCCATTGCCCTTTTAATTAAATCTCGCGTCTTCTGTGCCGTATGTCCGATATATTCGCCAACCAGATCAGCCCTCTCTACTTCGAGCAAATGCCCTTTGCTGAGCACTCCTAGCTGCTGGAACATTTTCGCCATGATCCTGGCTACAGTCGTCTTGCCCGTACCAGGATTGCCCTTGAAGATCATATGATATACATGTGATTGGCAGATCAACCCCGCATCCTGCCGTCTACGATTCATCTGTAAAATCGCATAGAGCTCATAGGCAATGTCCTTCATATGCTTCAAGCCGACAAGTCGATCAAGTTCTTTGCGAACCTCGCCAAATGGCCCATCCTGTGGGACAGCCAAGCTATCCGCTGCTGCTTCTCCATTTGTCTGATTTGCGGCTGTCTCCTGATTGGATTGCTCCACAGGTCGCAGCACGACATTTATTTGACGAGACGGACGTGCATTTCCTTCGGAATTTGCCGCTCGAAGCCTAACATTCATGCTTGTCACCCTTTCGACGTTCATCCTAATCATGTTTCCTCACAACACTGAACACAAATAGTCGATGTTCCAATATATTCTATCGTCTGACAGGTTATTAGCAGTTTCGTTACTATAGCTATTCCTGAGCATGATTCATATCAAGGGGAATTGCAATCCGAACATGGATACATACTACGTCACAAACATAATCACAAAAAAAGTGTGCAGGAACTCTCTCCTGCACACTATGCACATCGCCTTACGCTACCTTATGTGGATGAAGAACACCGCTATTGCTCACGGTTTGCACGGTCTATTTCTTATCTTAAGCAGCCTTATTCGAATTCTTATTCTGCTTGTGATTCATTATCTTCCCAGTAACAGATTGAATTTCTACCGAAGAATCCTCTGCCCCGTTGCCTGCAGACTTATCTTTGCTGCTGTTGTCTTTATCCTTCTGACCGCCAGAGTTAATAATGCGATCCGACCCTTTCGTTCCGAAGCTATTCATTCCCGAAGTTCCATTCGTCGCATTGGAACCAGACGTATCTGTAGATCCTGAAGAACCATCCCCACTAGATGTCCCTGTAGAATCGCCGTCTCCATTGCCTGTACCATTATCGCCTGTTTCCGGCTGATTATTATTCGAATCTGGATTTTCTGGTACAGTTGGCGGTGTCGGCTCTTCCGGGTTCGTAGGCTGTTCCGTTGTCGGCGGCTCAACGACCGGTGGATCTACTGCCGGAGGATCAATTGGCGTTTCCGGTGTCTCCTCCTTAATCGTGACGGAAGATTGATTCGATCTTCCTGACTCTTCGGATGCATTTACCGCTGTAACATAGTACGTGTACGTTTCTCCAGGGAAGACACCAACATCTTCAGCGCTGTTGCTCTTCAAGCCTTTGAGCAGCTGTGTGAATGTGTTGTCCTTAGAAGACTTCCGATAAACATGGTAAGAAATATTATCACCAGATACGCTGTTCCAGCTCAGTGCCACACTCTTTGTATTCTCAGAGTACGATGCACTCAACCCGCTAGGCGCCCGCAGTTCTTCCGGCTTTTGTTCCACTTTATCCGGCTTCTTGAAGGAACCCGACTTCTTGCTTTGCAGCGCCTTACCCATAACCTCGCTGAACATTTTCGATGCTCTGCGGCTGCTCTCATGGACAAGGTGATTTTTGTCAGTCTTGTCATACCCCATCCAGACAGCTGCTGTCCATTCTGGCGTATATCCGACGAACCACGCATCACGGTCGCCCTTGCCAGTGTAGCCTGGCACAGAATACTGCGTCGTACCCGTTTTACCCGCAACAGTACGACCACTGATTTGTGCATTTTTACCCGTACCATTCGTAACGACTTCGCGCATCATTTCAGTCATATAGTAAGCCGTTTTCTCACTCATGACCTTTTTGCCTTTCGGCACGTGATACACATAATAGTCATTGTTTTTGCGGTCTGTAATCTTTGCAATCGCATAGGCATCATAATAATTCCCTCCGTTAGCGAATGCATTATAAGCCTCTGACATATTGATCGGAGTAACCCCGTACGTCATCCCTCCCAATGCGATTGACAAGTTATAATCGTCATTCGTCAGAGGGAAGCCGAGGCTTTTCGCAAATTCAAACCCTTTTTTCATTCCAATTTCATTCAATGTCCATACAGCAGGGATATTGATGGAACGTCTAACCGCTTCCGTCATCTCTACTGATGTCGTATAGCCCCCAAGGTTCGTAGGACAATATTTGCCGAAGCACTGCTTCTCATTGCTCAATTTCGACCACGGGAAGTACTTGCCCGTCTCCAGCGCTGGCGCATAGGACACGATTGGCTTGAAGGACGATCCCGGCTGACGCTTTACAGTAGCACGATTCAATCCTTTGCGAGCATAATCCCGCCCACCTACCATCGCGATGATGGAGCCATTGCTATGATCTGTAATAACCATTGCGCCTTGCATTTTCGTATCATCCGGGCTCTGCTCGAACATATCGTCATTGTTGAACGCATCGTACATAATGCGCTGAGCATTCGCATCCATCGTCGTATAAATGTGATATCCTCCGCGATACAGCTCATCCTCGGTAAGACCCGTTTTCTCAGTCGCTTCCTCTACCATGTAGTCAATGAATGCGTTGTATGCTTCATTTTGCTTATCCTCCGACTTAGCCGCGTGCCCCGACATTTTCGGATCATATTCCACCGCTGCAGCACTCTTCGCCTCTTCAGCCGTAATATAGCCTTGTTCATACATCAGCTGAAGAACAACAGCCCGGCGTTCCTTCGATCGCTCTGGACTCGACAGCGGATTATATCGGGATGGCGCTTTTGGGATAGCTGCCAAAGTCGCAACTTCCCATAGCTTCAGATCATTCAAGTCATCCTTATTGAAATACACCTTAGCAGCAGCTTTAAGCCCATACGCACCTTTACCGAAGAAGATCCGGTTTAAGTACATCGTAATTATTTCGTCCTTCGTAAAATGATTCTCCAACGAAAGCGCAATCGACACTTCCGTTGCCTTCCGGAAGAACGTCTTATCACTCGTCAGGAACATATTTTTAGCAAGCTGCTGTGTAATGGTACTTCCGCCTTCTGCAAGGCTTCGTGACACAACGTCCTTAACCATCGCACGCCCAATTGACCACAGATCGACCCCGGAGTGCTCCTTGAAGCGTCTGTCTTCCGTCGCTATGAAGGCATTGCTAACGAATTCCGGAATATCTCTTGGCTCCGCAATCTCTCGATGCTCTATGCCTTTACCAAGCTTAGCAAGCTCTGTACCATTCACATCGTATACAGTGGATACCTCAGCCAGCTTGAACATATCAGCATCCTTGTATTCACGCATCAGCCGCTCCCCGTTCAATAATACGAACAAATAACCGCCAACGGCACAGAACACGGCAAATGCCGTCGTGAAAAACATAAGCCAAAACGTCTTTTTCCAAGTCCATTTCTTTTTCTTCTTAGCTTTGCGCTTAGGATTTCCATGTGCCGGTGTGCGCGTACGTTGAGTTGATTCTTTTTCTCTCGTCATCTGCAATCCGACTCCCTTTATTCCTTTGATTGTCTCTCTCTTCATACCTTGTTGAGATACGATTGAAGCATATCCCTCATACTTATACCCAATATGACTACGAATGAAAAGAACAACCCTTCAGGGTTGTTCGGCAGCGACTATATTCCATTAGACGTGATGGAGGGGCAAAAAGTTTCATTGGCAATCTGCCCCAATCCATCTAATTTACGCCTCGTTCTGATGATCTTGCATCAGGGATACGTTACGTTGTGGCGTGAATGTGGAAATGGCGTGTTTATACACCATTTGTTGACGTCCCTCGCTATCGATGACAATGGTAAAGTTATCGAATGCGCGAATGACACCACGAATCTGGAATCCGTTCGTCAAATATACGGTCACTGGAATGCTTTCCTTGCGCAATTGATTCAAAAAAGTGTCCTGAATGTTAATAGATTTATTCATCGTCCGTACCCCCAATAATCATGAGATTGTGTTGAAATATATTCAACCTGTTATCGAAACTTTCCTGCTATGAGCTTACAAATTTGTTCAAATTGTTGATCTGCACAATCTGATTCTGTGACATCAACCCAGTGAATATCCTTCATGTGCCGGAACCAAGAGAGCTGGCGCTTCGCAAATCTTCTTGTATCGCGCTTAAGCAGTTCAACGGCAGCATCGAGTGACATGTCACCTTCAATATACGCTGCGATTTCCTTGTAGCCAAGGCCTTGCATCGATACGAGATTTCGCGAGTAGCCCTGTTCGAGCAGCCGGCGAACTTCTTCCACCAGCCCCTCCTCCATCATCATATCAACTCTTGCCTCTATTCGTTTATATAGCATCTGCCTATCCATTGTCAAACCTATGATACACAGATCGAACGGCGACTCCTTTTTCTGACGGCCTAATTGCTTCGAAAATGGCTCGCCTGTAAGATGATATACTTCCAAGGCTCTAATTACTCTGCGCTGATCATTGGCATGCAGTTTGTCAGCAGTTTCCGGATCCACTCCCCGCAAGCGCTCCAGAAGCGCTTCTGCACCGTGAGAAGCTGCAAATTCCACCATTTCTTGACGGAATGCTTCATCTGCACCGTGTTCACTGAATTCATACCCGTAGCATACTGATTCAACATAGAGCCCAGTTCCCCCGACGATAAATGGGGTATGATTGCGGTTCGCGATCTCGTCGATAAGTGTCCGGCACTGAAGTTGAAAATCAGCGACCGAATACGGCTCATCGGGATCTAATATATCCATTAAATGGTGTGGAATGCCCTCTCGCTGCTCTACTGGCAGCTTAGCTGTACCAATATCCATTTGCCGATATACCTGCATACTGTCACCGGATATAACCTCACATTGGAATTTCTTAGCCAAGTCAAGACTAAGCTTCGTCTTTCCAACCGCAGTCGGTCCAATGAGTACAAGCAGCCTCGGTTTATTACTCATCGTTGCCTCCAGCAATGTCAATCACCCCATATGCCAATTTCGCTCCGGATGGTAACACACGGGTGAATCCTAGCCGGGCAAATTCTTCGCTGTTCTTTACTTCCTTCATGACCACTCTCTTGCGCGCCACACGGCAAGCTTCCGCAATCGCTTCATGCGTCAAGGCTTTATGGTTCGCCATCGTACGCAGCGGATCAATCGATGCCGAGCTTGTAACGGGAGAGCGGAACATCGGATCAAAGTATACCACATCGACGGAACGGCTTGGCAGTGAACTGAGCATGCTTAGATGTTCAGCCTGCTTCATCACAATACGGCGCATCGCTCCCGTAACCTCGTCCACACCACTCTCATACAGCTGCAGCCCTTCGTGCACAAGCGCAAACAGTGATGGCTCACTCTCCAGCGCTGTAACCTTCCCATTGGGGCCTACCGTGACGGCAAACACCAGAGAATCCCCTGCTAGGCCTGCCGTACAGTCTAACACCTCATCGCCAGGCGCAACACCACTCGCTGTAATCATCCCGTCCGCATCTCCGGACAAAATCCGCTTCGCCCGCACATAGGCCATACTCGGATGATAAGTCAGCTCCGTGACCCCTAACTTCATATAGCGGACACAATTGTTGAGATAGACGAGAAATTCATCGTCGCCATATCTACGCTGCATACGAGGCAAGGTCTGATCGCGTCGTTCAGCATAGAACCATCCGAACAGCTTGGCCATCTTCCGAGCTCGCTCTTTAAGCTCTGGTGACGTATACTCGCCTGTCGTGACTATCATTTGCTCCTCCTCATTATATACGCTGTGGAAAGGGAATTACAAATCCCCAGCTATTCTTACATTACCCGCTTAAACATTTTCTCCAGATCGTAAGTTGTAAATCGAATGACGATCGGCCTGCCATGCGGACATGTAAATGGCTGGCGGCATGTTCCCAATCGGACGAATAGCGTCTCCGCCTCAGCTGCTGTCAAGCGCTGATTCGCTTTAATCGATGCCTTACAAGAGCACATCGTCGCTGAGGCCTCTCTTAATTTCGCAATATCGGGCGCCTTCTCGCTCAACACCCAGTCCGTCATTTCTTGAATAATATCCGTTTCTTCCCCTTTAGGGAACCAGTATGGATGGGAACGAACTAGGAATGTTTGGCCCCCAAATGGCTCCATGACGATCCCGACCTGCTCCAGCAAATGCATACGGGATCGAATCCGCTCCGCATCAGCAGGGGTAAACTCTAATGTGATCGGCAGAAGCAGCTCTTGAGAGGCTTCTACCGGCTTGCCGAATCGCTCAAAATAATATTCATAATTGATTCGTTCATGCGCTGCATGCTGATCAATTAAATAGAGCCCCTCTTCATTCGAAGCGATCAAGTATGTTCCGTGCAGCTGACCAATGTAAGAAAGTGCTGGGAACTTCGGCAATGCAGCGTTGTCCGTACTACCTTCCTCCGTCAGCCATTCCTTCCATTTCTCCGCACCGGCCTTCACTGCGGCTTGCCCTGCTTGCTGCTTAGCATTCGAATAAGGATTCGAATAAGCACTCGTATTGGAGCTTCCCGCATTGCGGCTACCATAAGAAGGAGACGTCTCTCGAACTCTATCTCTCTCCTCTTGACCGTTTGCAATCGATGCTGTCTCTGCATCATAGGAAGTTGATGGAGTCAATTCGTGATCCACAGCTTGCTTGAGTTTCGCCGGACTGTCTACGGTGTCCTCGTTACTAGAAGTCGATTCAGAGGACTTAATAGCCACTGGATCTGCACTTGCAGCTACAGCCAGCTCATCCTCGTTCTTGCGACCTATCTCTTGCAGTTGTTGCTGCTCCGTCTTCTTCTGTTCTACCGAGCCACTTAGTGCAATAGAATCAATAACGGATTCATTTGGAGGTTGCAAGGCTTCTGGAGCAACACGAGACATTTCGGCTGCTGCGGTCTGATTCCATTTCCCCGTTAGTTCAGGTTGTCGCTGCACGTTAGGTTGATGGGATGTTTCAGCATTGCTTCGTGACTGCTCCCGATCTTCCTTCGCTAATTGCGCGGCAGAGGACGGATCAGACTCAATGACTAGCGCCCCCATTGGCTTTAATTGCTTCTCTTGATTGGCCGCTATCGTCTCCGCAGCTTCCCATTGAAGCTCTGCTTGCTCGACATATGTTCGCACCTTCGCCTTCTTCGGAGCCGCTTCAGGAATAAGACGCTGCTTATGCAGCAATTGCTTCACGGTCTCTTCGATGAATGCGCACAACTCTGCCTCTTTGCTGAAGCGAACTTCAAGCTTGGCAGGATGCACATTCACATCCACGAGAGAAGGGTGCATCGTCACATGAAGCACGAGCATCGGGTAGCGATTGATCGGCAAGAACGTATGGTACGCACGAAGTATCGCTTGATTCAGCGGAAAGCTTCTGACATATCTGCCATTGATCATCCATGACATCGCATTGCGGTTTGAGCGCGTTAATTCAGGCTTGCCAATATAGCCTTGCACCTCGAAGTCCAAGTGTTCTCCCTTGACCTGCAGCATCCCTTTCGCTGTCTGGACGCCATATACAGAGGCAATAACCTGCAATAAGTCTCCATTGCCAATCGTTTGCAGCAGAGTGTGCTCATTATGCTTCAAGGTAAACGCTATACTTGGATACGATAACGCCAAACGATAGATGAGATCAGAGATATGCCCCAGCTCCGTCTGGATTGTTTTCATATACTTTAACCGTGCAGGCGTATTATAGAACAGTTCACGTACCGTAATCTCCGTCCCTTGCATGGACTGTGCGGGCTCATATGATTTGATCGCACCGCCTTCAATAACAAGCCGCCTGCCTAACCCGCTAGATTCTGTCGACGTTACCAACTCTACCTTGGCAACAGCCGCAATACTCGGAAGTGCCTCTCCTCGGAACCCTAGACTGCGAATCGAGAATAGATCTTTCCCTGTCTGGATCTTGCTCGTCGCATGCCGCAAAAAGGCATTTTCCGCATCATCATCCGCTATACCGGAGCCATTGTCTTTTACTCGGATGAGCTGCAGGCCCCCTTCTTCAACGGATACATCAATACGTGTAGCTCCTGCATCTATCGAGTTCTCAACCAGCTCCTTCACAACCGATGAAGGACGCTCCACTACTTCGCCTGCGGCAATCTGGTTGGCAATGTGCTCGTCCAATATTTTAATAATTGCCATCTCTCACACCTCCTTAACTCTCGATTTCTCATGCTCTATTCATTAGGATTCACGAGTAATTTCACGTGCCCGCTTCATCAGATCATGCAGTTGATTCATTGCTTCCAATGGAGTCATTGACATCACATCTACATCTGTCAAAGTGCCGATGAACTCCTTCATTGCTATTACTTCAGCACTGTATTGAACGGAATGATCCGGCTTCTCTTGCTGTGCCGCTTGATGGGTCTCGGCAGTACTTGCCATACTCATGACAGATTGCTCGTCATCTGTCTGACTGTCTTGCAAAGGCTTCACATGCTGTGTAGGTGACTGAATGGGACTATCCGCAGATACCGCAGTCTGATCCCATCCGAATAAGGACAGCTGTTCCACATGATTGACAGGAAGCTCTTGCTGCGAACTCGAAGGGGATGCATGTGTTGTCCCTTCACGATCCGTTGTCTCATACTGCTTCAACAGGTCGTATGCACGATTAATAATTTGATCAGGGAGACCCGCAAGACGTGCACAATAGATACCATAGCTTGTGCTGGCTGCGCCTGAAATCAACTTACGCAGGAAGGTAACTTGATTACCGCTTTCCTGCACGGCCATGCATACATTCTTCAATCGTGGCAGGCGATCCGCCATATGCGCCAATTCATGGAAATGGGTCGAAACGAGCGCC
Organism: Paenibacillus sp. NAIST15-1; assembly: GCF_001894745.1. Classification (GTDB taxonomy): domain Bacteria; phylum Bacillota; class Bacilli; order Paenibacillales; family Paenibacillaceae; genus Paenibacillus_B; species Paenibacillus_B suaedae. The sequence continues at coordinate 449,174 of NZ_BBYF01000002.1, read as the reverse complement.
TTACAGCCGATTCGATCGTGGACATATTCCACTACAGCCTGTGCAATGGACATCCCCTCACTCGTTGATGTGCCACGACCCAGCTCGTCAATGATGACCAAACTGCGGCGCGTTGCCTTCTCTGTCATCACCTGTATATCCATCATTTCCACCATAAACGTACTCTGACCGCCAATTAGATCATCTGCAGCTCCAATTCTCGTGAAGATCCGATCGACAATCGGCATAGACGCTCGTTCAGCTGGAACGAAGCATCCAATCTGCGCCATGATCGATATCAGGGCTACTTGACGCATGTACGTGCTCTTACCTGCCATATTCGGCCCTGTTATGAGCAGCATCGTCTCATTCTGCTCTGTCAGCTCGGTATCGTTCGCCATGAAGTCTCCACCCTGCATGACGGCCTCCACAACGGGATGGCGTCCCTCAGCAATATGCATATCCAATTGCTCCGTGAATGCCGGACGAACATATCTCCTAGCTGCACTGACTGCAGCGAGTGATTGGTAGACGTCTATTTCAGCAACTGCTTCTGCCAATGCCTGCAGGCGGCGAATCTCGCCTCCAATGCGCTGACGCAGCTCGCTAAAGCGCTCGTACTCCAAGCCGAGCATCTTATCCTCAGCCTCGAGAATTAGCGCTTCCTTCTCCTTCAATTCAGGCGTTACGAATCGTTCTGCATTCGCCAGCGTCTGCTTACGCTCATATCGTCCTTCCGGCAGGGATGACAAATTCGACTTCGTTACCTCGATATAATAGCCGAATACCTTGTTGTATCCGATCTTAAGCGACTTGATTCCGGTCGCTTCCTTCTCTCTGCGCTCCAGCTCAGCGATCCAGCGCTTGCCGTTCACACTTGCTTCTCGGAGCTGATCAAGATATTCATCGTATCCTGGCTTAATAAGTCCACCGTCACGTACCGATACCGGAGGCTCGTCCACCACCGCACGTTCAATCCAATCGTGGATATCTCCACATGCATCCAATTCACTAACAAGATTGTGAAGTGTTGCAGACGATGTCTGCACGCATAACTGCTTCAGCATCGGAATCTGACTCAGTGAAGACTTCAGTGCAACGAGATCACGACCGTTCGCCGTACCGAAGGCAATCCGGCCTACAAGACGCTCCAGATCATATACCGAGGACAACTGCTCACGCAGCTCTTCTCGCCATATGAGATGATGATACAGCGTATCAACGGCCTCTAAGCGCTCCTCAATGGCCTGCCGATTCATGAGCGGCTTGTCAATCCAGCGACGAAGCAGCCTTGCCCCCATCGACGTCTCGGTGCGATCAAGCAGCCAGAGCAGGGAGCCTTTCTTCGCACGCTCACGCACGGTTTCCGTAAGCTCCAAATTACGACGTGTAAAAGGATCTAACACCAGATATTGATCCGGGTCGTAAGTTCGAATATTCGTCAGCTGACTCAATGAGCGCTTCTGTGTTTCTTGCAAATACCCCATCAGCATAGCAAGCGCCTGCTGCCGCTCATCCTCAAGTCGAGTCCAGACGGCTTCGCCGAACTGCTGCCTTGCCAATACTTCATCCTTGCGGCTCCATTCGGTAAACAGAACAGAACGATTCCACGCCTTCGTAAGCGGCTCCGCCTCTTGCAGCAATGCAGGATGGCCAATAACTTCTGTCGGCATATAGACATTCAGCTCATCAATAAGCCAAGATTGCCCGATCGGTGCTGAAGTAACAATCAGTTCCCCTGTGGAAAGATCACAGGCAGCCAGTGCATTGCTGGTACTCCCTTGGGATAGACAGACTAGATAATGATTCGACTTATCGTCGATCAGCTTGCCTTCCATGACTGTGCCTGGCGTCACAATCCGGACGATTTCCCGGCGGACGACTCCCTTAGCTTCCGCTGGATCCTCCACCTGTTCACAGATGGCAACCTTATATCCCTTTTCAATTAATCTCTGAATATAATTATCTGCCGAATGATAAGGCACGCCACACATTGGGATACGATCCTCTGCACCGCTGCTGCCTCTACCCGTCAGTGTAATCTCCAATTCCTTCGATGCTTGAATCGCATCGTCAAAGAACATCTCGTAAAAATCCCCGAGGCGGAAAAACAAAAAGGCATCCTTAACCTGCTCCTTGATGCTCAAATATTGTTCCATCATCGGTGTCAGCTTCACCATAAACACCCTCCGATAACATAAGTAGAACTCTATTATATCAAAAAAAGAGCGGGGACTCACGCGCATTTCACGCAGTCACCGCTCACTCGATCCCAACCATGTACTCCGCAAATCCTCCTGCTCATCCCATATCCATTGTGCTCTTATGCGATGAGACAGCGCTTGAATAGCATGTTCGGCCTGTACCGATAGGCTATCATCTCTCCATTCATTCCTGCACTTCCTCACTTCTCTCAGCAAGTCGTCCATAAGCTCTAACGCCAGCATGCGCATAGGTTGTCTTCCCGCATCTGTGAGATAATTATCGCGCCTTGTCGGATAAGCATGGAATGCTTGAATCACCTCTTCACGCACACTATCGCGCCTAGTCAGCTTTGGATAAACCACTGCAACCGTACGGAATAAGGTTAGAACCTCTAATGTCAGGACCGGCGTCATAATAAAGCATGGAAGTGTTCGGTATTCAAATCCGCCCTCACCGCCATGATCATGTTCGCGCACATCCCCATACGTCCCATACCCTGGACGCCTCCTTAATGAACCCGCTGGATTCTCAAGAAGAGCCAGCGGCAGAGCTACATAAGTATCCAACGCTCTTATCAAGTCTGAGGTTAGCCAAATTCCACTAACATGGATATGCCCTCCGAGCGAGAATTTTCCTGCTGGATGCGATCCACCCAGCCATACGAGCTTGGAATCCTGCATGTGAGAAGCACGCTTCTCTGCAATGATACGGTCTGCAAGCTGCATAGCCCTGCACAAATGCTCCACAAGCTGGGCAGGACGCTCAGCAGGTTCCGGACGAAGCTCCATCAGAGGATAGATGACACGTCCTTGCAGACGCACCGCATCACAACCTGCGGCTCCACCCTTGGGTAAGTACCGAACGGCAGGGACGATCTTCTCGGCATGGGCATCATATAGAATTAATTCTACATCCATCCCAAGCTTCAGTTGTGTTCCCTTGTTCCGAATTCGTGAATGCTGTATTGTCTCCTCATGCCATGCTGCAGCATACCTCTCCCGTACCCATGATGGAATTCGCTGCGGTATAGGGTCGATATGCACGATTACATCACCCAACTGGGGCTCATCCAGCACACCCGCTGGCAAGTCTGTCATTCCCTCCACGGCAGAAGATGGTGTGCAGCGCAGCGTAACCGCAGCGATGTCCCAGCCTACTGCATATGCAGCTCGCAGAGCCAGCCGGGCAAGCCGGCGATAAGGCGGCTTGGACCAATCATCAAGCGCACGATACATGGGAAGACCCTGCGGAGGAGTTGAACTCTGTGCGGCAGCAACGATACGACAGCCATTGACCCAGAAGCATATAGAACGAACGTAATGCTGGCCCGAATTCGGCGGCAATTCATCTGCCCACGTAGCCCATTCGGCCACAGGCAACCCCCATAGCTTCAAGCGTTCACGCATGGTGCTTGAGCGCCAACTCGCAGCATAGCGATTGAGTACGATTGCGCCCTCTTCCTCCTGACGATCCACTACTCTCTCCGCATCCTCCCGATTCCGCTGTGCCATACTGCGTTTCCACCATACGATTAATTTCCCAAGCTCCTGAACAGCAATTGACCTAGCTCCGGCTCGCACATATCTCGTATTGGAGACCGCCTTCACTTTATACTGCTTCCACATGTTGGCGGCTTCCCGGTCATCCGTTATGACAACCACGCTATCTTCACAAGCAAGGTCTCGGCTCAACGTCGCCTCCCCCTTCGCATCCAGCATATATGATTACATCCTGATTAGATTCACATTGCAGCTATGAGGCCAACCAACAACATTACCTGAATTTTTGTTGCGAATCCAAAAAAAAGGAGGGCTCCCGCCCTCTACAATCTTTCCTTTACTGCATATCCTGTGGGTATATCATCAAGTTTGTAAGCACAGGTTTTGCAGCAGCTCACCCACCATGCGCATGTTGGTTGAGAGTATCCTCAATAGGAAATGAGAAACCGCCGCAAGCGGTCAGGGCCTGCGGCGATGATTACAACTCCTCATCCGTCAAGTCCGGTTCCAAGTCGTCGAAGCTCTCATCCTGAACACTAAAGTCAAAATCCTTGTCTTCGAAATCATTGCACCCGTCCTTACAAACGAGAACACATACCTTTGTCTCTGCAACCATTTCCACAACGAATTCCCGCTCAACACGAATAGTCACACCGCGTCCATGCGAAGATACACTAGCTTCAACGCAGTTCGGTTCCTGAACTGCTTCCGCAGATACCTCAACAGTGGAAGAACGATGCTTCGGATCAACATACGACAGCGGAACGAGATCTACATACGACACCGTTTCTTTCGCAACGTCAGTTTGGGAATTGTTGTCGTATGAATACCAGATGTTGATATCGTAAGTACCAATTACTTCAATGCCGTCTCCTGCCCGCACCGATTCATATTGATGGTTTATGAGCCAAGCCCCCAATATGCTTGTCGGATGATTAGGCGGAGAGACGGTATGTGTGACGACAGAGAACTTACGACCTTTGCCGCAGACTGCTTTCGTGATGATTTCCCGGCAGTGGTGTTTTTCTGTGTTTGCCATCCTGTGGACCTCCTCCATACAATCATTCAATTAAAGTGTATGCAGGACAGTCGTCTAGGGTGACAACAATTTTTTAAGAGTGAACGCATTTTTTGAGAGTCAACATATGCTGGCCTGACGCGGGTTACACGCCAAGTCGAAGTTGTTTCTTATCTCTTTTCGCTATCTTCAAATATTGTTGAAGCTCGCGAATTACTTGCAAGACGGCTGCACGCACTTCAAATTCTCCACGTGTAACAGGCAAATCCATTTGACGGAATACCTCGTCCAAATCATTCAGAAGCTGTTCTGTCTTGCCCGTATAATGCGGCTCCTTCACATCCTCGCTCAATTGATCGAATACATCTGCTACTAAATAGCACTGAGGGAATGATTGATACACTTGAGAGAGCAGCTGAAGGATTCCCTGCACATTTTCCAGCTGCGCCTTGCGCATGTAGAAATAAATCAGCCACTGCTCATCGGCATGAATATCATCCGTACGCATGAGTCGATTCTCCAATGCCTTCGAGGCAATAAAGATTCCTTCATTTACTTTTTCATCCGCATCAATAATTTCATGTCCATCCCATACATAGGTTGTATCCCTCAGATTGGAGCTAATTTGTGTGAAAATCAGGGAAAAGTAAGCATCGACTTCCTTCTTAATTCGGACAAGCTTATCCTCTTCATTCGGCATATACACCAGATTGACGACACTGGCTGCACCAAGTCCAATGGCCAACAGAAGCACTTCGTTCAACACGCCATGCAGCGTTAAGGTTCCTGCGCCATAGATATGGAACACAACGACTGAGCTTGTTACGATTCCTTCCTTGAAATTAAGCTTAGCGATAATCGGGAATGCAACTAATATGTATAAAGCCAGCACCCATAGCTCGAAACCGAGAAGCCCGAACAATAATGAAGCTAGCAGCAAGCCGACAACCGATGCCAGAAATCGCGCCGACACGGTCTTTATGCTGCGCTTGCGGGTAACATCCACTCCTAATATAGCTAGCAAGCCCGCCCCTAGCGGATTCACTGCTCCTGCAAGGTTAGCAACGATTATCGCCAATATTGACGCGATCGCTGTCTTAATGACACGAATACCAACAAATCCGAACACCATGTGCGAGTACGCTCCTTCAATGAGACCCTTATGTAATGTTATCTTCTTATGATACATGTTCATTATATCGACTCGGATGTCGTGTTGCAAAAAAAGAGGAATGCCATTCATTGGCATTCCCCTGTCACTCCATATACACTTCGGCAAACCACGAGAACATATACGGATTACGTACGATTCACGATTTTCCGCTCTACGAACGCAACTGCTTTATACATTAGTGTAGCCACAATTGCGATAATGACAAGCGATGACATAACCAGTGTAAAATTAAACACTTGAAATCCATATATAATCAAATATCCAAGCCCTACCTTGGATACAAGAAATTCACCAACAATTACACCTACCCATGCAAGCCCGACATTCACCTTCAGCGTGGACACGATCGCAGGAAATGAGGCCGGCAGAACGACCTTGCGAAATATCGTCCGCTTCCCGCCCCCAAATACACGGACAACCTTGATGTAATTTGGATCGACTTCCCGAAAGCTATTGTACACAACAATGGTTGTTATGATTACGGTGATGGATAAAGTGGTAGCCACAATGGCTGTAAATCCCGCTCCAAACCCGACGATGAACAAGGGGCCAAGCGCAACTTTCGGCATGCTGTTGAAGACAACCATGTACGGATCTAGCACTCGCGCAAGAAATTCTGACCACCAAATGAGCACGGCAAGCAGAGTGCCGAAAACAGTACCGAGTACAAAGCCTACAATCGTCTCACCTACTGTCATCCCTAAATGGGGCCAAATGGAACCGTTCATGACATCCTGCACAATTTGCGCGCCTACCTTGCTCGGATAACTGAATAACAGAACATCGATCCACTTCAGTCGGCCTGCTAGCTCCCAGAGCGCTATACAGGAGATTAGAATGATTAGCTGTGTCACCGTAACTGATGTTGACAGTGCACGTCTGCGTGCGCGATATTGCGCATAGGTCGATGCTACTAGCTCCTTCGTATTATCTGAGGGATGGGGTATGGGCGGTGAATCATCAAGATCCGAATGTCGGCTCATTGCTTTCCCTCCGATCTGACGCCTCAAGTTCCTTCCACAAGTCATGGAACAGATCATTGAATCCTTCCTGCTCACGTGCATAGAAGGGTTGGGAGTTGCGGATTGACTCTGGTATGACGAATGTTCGCCGAATGCTGCCTGGATCACGGTTCAACACAATCACCCGATCACTAACGGCTATTGCCTCTGACAGATCGTGGGTAACGAGAATGGCCGTCTTATTTCGTAGACGCAAAGTTTCCACGACCAAATCCTCCAATTGCAGCTTCGTCTGGTAATCCAAGGCAGAGAAGGGTTCATCCAGCAGCATAAGCTCCGGTTCCGTCGCAAGCGTCCTGACCAGTGCAACACGCTGCCTCATTCCGCCGGACAGTTGATGAGGATACAGCTTCTCTGTCCCTTCGAGTCCCATTCCGTTAAGCAGCTGAACAACTCTCTCCTTCATCTCAGGGGTTAACTGTTTTGTCAGTTCCAGCCCCATGCATGCATTGTCAAGAATCGATCTCCAAGGGAAGAGATAGTCCTGTTGAAGCATATAGCCGACATGAGATGAGGTACCGCTCACTCGCTGACCATATACATTTACATATCCGTAGGTTGGCTTCATCAGGCCAGCGATAATGGATAGTATTGTTGTCTTGCCGCAGCCGCTCGGCCCAACCAGACTAACGAACTCGCCCGGCATGATGGAAGCGGTTAGTTCATTTACTGCCAGCTTCGCTTCTCGATCTGTCACATAGACATGAGTCACACGGGATAGCTCTACTGCAGGTATCATTGAGGCGCCTCCCTTCGAATGAGCGTTATGGGCATCCGTCATTTCACCAGCTTTATCGCTTTCTCGGCAAATTCATTCGTAACGATCTGCTCGTGATGTACACGAGATTTCAACTCCCCTGCCGAATCTAGCACATCCAGCAGATTGTTCCATTCCTGCTCATCCAGGACTGGATCTGCGGCATACGATTGTTGTTCCTTATACCGCTTAACCGCACTTGCGACAATATCCCGGTCAGCATCCTTGAAGAATGGCAGAATAACATCGGTAATCTCTTCAGCGGACTGCTTCTCTACCCATTGCTGCGCTTTATAGATCGCATTCGTGAACTTCTGTACAGCATCCTTGTTCTTAGAGATATAGCTCTGCTTAGACATGAAGGCCGTATAAGGAAGCTTGCCGCTCTCTACACCGAATGAGGCGACAACAACCCCCTTGCCTTCTTTCTCAAAAATAGAAGCCTGCGGCTCGAATAGCTGTACATATTCGCCAGTCCCTGAAGCGAATGCTGACGCAATATTGGCGAAATCAATATTCTGAATGAGCTGCAGGTCTTTGTGTGGATCAATGCCATGCTTCTTCAGCGTAAATTCCCCTGCCATCTGAGGCATTCCGCCCTTGCGCTGTCCGAGGAATGTACTTCCCTTCAGTTGATCCCAATCGAAGCCGTCCTTTTTCTCACGGGCAACGAGGAACGTGCCATCTGTTTGCGTGAGCTGCGCAAAATTAATAACCGGATCCTCAGCCCCCTGCTGTGCAACATAGATGGACGTCTCTGAGCCAACAAGCGCTACATCAATTCCCCCTGAGAGCAGCGCTGTCATTGTCTTATCTCCGCCAGAAGTCGTCTGTAGATCAACGTCCAGTCCTTCCTCCTTGAAGAATTCCTTGCCAAGCGCCACATACTCAGGGGCATAGAATACAGAGCGCGTCACTTCTCCTACCTTGATCTTCACTAAATCACTGCTTGAACCACATGCACTAAGCACCAGCACAGCAAAAACTACGATGGCCAAGGTACCTATTCGCCACTTGTGTCTCATCCGATATCTGTCCTCCTTATCTGGAATGGGTATACCATGGAACCTGTTCGTACTCTTCTGAGTCAATCTGCTCGACCCATAATCGCGTAAACTCTTACCTAATTGAACCTGCCCTGTTGTTCGGTTATTGCATTGTATGCATCCATTACTGAAATGGTTATTCGCCCGACCCTAATCAAATGGCAACGCTTGAAAAAAGCTTATCCTCCATCGTTGCGATTGAGGTGCTCCCTGCCGCCGAATGAGTAGCATAAATCATAAAAAAACGCAGCCCCATCCGGGACTGCGTTCTACATTCAAAATTGATTCGGTTACATGCCGTAAACTTCATTCGTCTTCTTCGTCAAATAATCGACCAGATATTGCGGGTTCAATGCCTCTCCAGTTACCTTCATAATGATCTCGGATGGAGTCAAAAGCTTCCCGTATTGATACACTTGTTCCGTCAACCATTGCTTAATTGGCTCCAACTGGCCATTTTCAACGAGGGTCTCTAAGTTAGGAAGCGCGCTTTCCATCGTATGCATCATTTGAGCGGCATACATGTTGCCAAGGGAATACGATGGGAAGTAGCCGAATCCGCCGCCTGACCAGTGCACATCCTGCAAGACCCCTTCTCCAGCATGGCTCGGACGCACGCCCAAATAAGACTCATATTTCTCATTCCACACGCGAGGAAGCTCCTCAACAGGCAGATTCTCATTGAACAGCATCTTCTCGATCTCATAACGGATTATGATATGCAAATTGTACGTCACTTCATCTGCATCCGTACGGATTAAGGAAGGTTCTACCCGGTTAATTGCACGGTAGAAGGTATCAACTTCCACTTCGTTCAATTGCTCTGGGAACAGACGCTGCAATTCCCCGTAGTAACGATTCCAGAACGGACGGCTGCGGCCGATCATGTTCTCCCAGAATCGGGATTGCGATTCGTGAATGCCCATCGATGTTCCGGTTGACAATGGAGTGCCATCGAATTCCTTAGTAATGTTCTGCTCATACAAGGCATGGCCACCTTCGTGCAAAGAACTGAATATCGCACTCGCCGCATCATCCTTCTTATAATGCGTCGTAATACGAACATCGCCTGAGTTCAACCCGATCATAAATGGGTGAACGCTCTCATCCAAGCGTCCAGCCTCGAAGTCGTAGCCCATTTCCTTCAGCAAATACAGGCTGATTTCCTTCTGCTGCTCAATTGCGTAATCACGATGCAAGAACTCATACGCTGGCTGTTCATCTTTCTCCTGTACAGCATGTACAAGCGGAACAAGACCTTCTTTCAGTTTACCAAAGATGGCATCCAGCTTCTCCACCGTCATCCCTGGCTCATACATATCAAGCAGCGTGTCATAGCGCGTGTCCTTCACGCCCCAATAGTCGATCAATTGCTGCGTCTTCGCTACGATGTCACGCAAATACGGAGCGAACATTTCAAAATCAGCCTTTTCCTTCGCTTCCTCCCACATCGTCTCTGCATGCGAGGTTAATACGACATATTCTTGATACAGCTTGGGAGGAATTTTGCGGCTGCGGTTGTATTCCTTACGCGCATCTGTAACCATTTTACGATCTGCATCGGACAGTTCGCCGAATACATCAGCCTGCTCCAATGCATCCAAACATTCTCCCATCTCATCCGATACGGACAGCTTGAACATATCCTCGGACAATGCTCCGATTGTTTTAGAACGCTGTTCAGCCCCCTTGCGTGGAGCACCTGTACGCAGATCCCAATGCAAAATGCTTAATGCTTCACCATAACTTTTCAGTTTCGTTGTTATATCCCGAAATTTCTGCAAGATTGCCTCATTTTGCGCATTCATGCCTATTTCACCTCGAATTATGTATAGTCTTCCTTCTTGATGATACGCGGTGAAAACGATATAATCAACATTCGAAAGCGATTGTGAATAACGATTCGTATTTTGGAATCATTGTTACATTGCTATTTGTACACTTACTCGAACATGTCAAGCCATAAAGGAGCAGATTCGATGTCAATTTGGATTCAAGTGACTGAAGCTGCCGAAGAGCAGCTCAAGCAGCGTCTCAGCTCCGCAGATGGCGGAATTATCAAGCTTGTACACGATACGGAAGGCTGCGGCTGCGCCGTCAACGGCGTGCCCGCCATATGGATCGCCCCGCAGGCTGACGCAGATGACGTGCAGCTGCAAAGCAATGCCCCGCTTGACATCTACATGAACCGGCATCACATGGTGTTTTTTGATGAGAAATTGAACCTTGATGTATCGGGGACAGGCGGCTTTTACAAGCTGAGCAGTGCACAACAAATTTATTCAACACATGTCGCATGCAAGGATCGACGTGACAACAAATGAAGCGTCAACATGCAAGGGAGGGAAAAACATGTCCAACATGTCCAACATTTTAGATTTCAACCGTGAATTCGTCGAGAAACGCGAATATGAACAGTACTTGACTGACAAATTCCCCGACAAGAAAATGGTCATTATCACATGCATGGATACTCGACTCGTCGAGCTCCTTCCAAAAGCAATGAATTTGCGAAATGGCGACGTAAAAATTATTAAAAACGCAGGTGCAATCATTTCACAGCCATTCGGAAGTGTTGTGCGCAGTGTGCTTGTCGCTATTTATGAACTGGAAGCCGATGAGGTTATCGTTATCGGACACTATGGCTGCGGGATGACTGGCTTGAACTCTCAACAAATTATCGACAAGGCCAAAAAGCGCGGCGTTGAAGATGTTGTTCTGGATACGCTGACGAACTCCGGCATTAAGCTGCACCACTGGCTGCGAGGCTTCAATGATGTCCATGAAGGGGTAATGAACAGCGTACAAGTGCTGCGCAAGCACCCGCTTCTTCCTTCTGACGTACCTGTGCATGGCATGGTCATCCATCCAGATACGGGGGCATTGGAATGGGTTGCAGACGGATATCGCTTCTTGGAAGATAAAGATACCGAACCAGGGCATGGGCAGCATTCACCCTCTGCTACTCGATAATCCCGTTACATAGACACGGGCAAAGCTCCTGTACCAGAACCAACTTGCGTTCTGATACAGGAGCTTTTTTGTTATTATTGTCAAATATCCCATATATGCTTGACCTACGAAGGAATGGACACCCAGTGACCCGAGGCAACCTCGACCAATCGGGAACGATCCAGCTGATACGGATCGGATTCCCCCAATTCTTCCATGAATGCACGTGGCTTCTGCATTTCGATCTGCGGATCTGGTACAGGAATTGCGGCTAATAATGACTTCGTATACGCATGCTGCGGGTTCGAATACAATACTTCGCTTTCTGCCAGCTCTACGATTTTGCCGCGATACATCACAGCTACCCGATCACTAATATGCTTGACCATAGACAGGTCATGTGCAATGAACAAGTAGGTTAAGCCAAGATTTTGCTGAAGCTCCTGCATCAGCTGCACAATTTGGGCTTGTATCGATACATCAAGCGCTGATAGTGGTTCGTCACACACAATGAATTTCGGTTCTACCGCAAGCGCTCTAGCGATTCCGATGCGCTGACGCTGCCCTCCAGAGAATTCATGCGGATAACGCATAGCATGAGATGGCTCTAGCCCAACCATATCGAGCAGCTCCTCTACCCGCTTCTTCCGCTCTTGCTTGCTTGAGACCAATCGGTGAACATCCAGCGCTTCACCGATCAGATCGATAACCTTCCATCTCGGATTCAATGACGCGTACGGATCCTGAAAGATCATTTGCATATGCCTGCGAACGATTTTCATCTCCTGTGCTGACAATCGGTTTACCGACATGCCCTGATACAGCACATCACCACCAGTTGGCTCATACAGGCGCAATATCGCTCTTCCTGTTGTTGATTTGCCGCAGCCGGATTCTCCCACGACGCCAAGCGTCTCCCCCTCTTGGATATAGAAGCTGATATCGTTAACTGCCTTTACGATATTCCCTTTGCCCAAATCAAAATGCTGCTTTAAGGAACGAACCTCCAGCAATGGACGTTGATCAGTTGACCGAGGACGAACGAATGGGGCAGACTTCACCTTCTTCTCATGTAATCGGGGAAGCGCGTTCAATAATTTTAGCGTATATGGATGTTGTGGATTGGCGAATAGCTCTACGGTCGGGCCTTCCTCCACAATCTCTCCTTCCTTCATGACGAGCACGCGATCACACATCCCTGCAACGACACCAAGGTCATGCGTAATGAGAATGATTGAAGTACCAAATTCTCTCTGCATATGCTTCATAACATTCAAGATTTGCGCCTGAATTGTAACATCCAGTGCAGTTGTCGGTTCATCTGCAATGAGGAGTGCCGGCCTGCAGGCAAGGGCGATAGCTATCATTACTCTTTGGCGCATGCCGCCTGAGCATTCATGAGGATAGTGAGAATAACGCACTTCACTATTGCGGATCCCAACCATCTTCAACATGTTGATCGCTTCCGCCTTTGCCTGTGCAGCTGTCATATCCTGATGCTTGATTAAGCTCTCTGCAATTTGACTTCCAATGCTCATCGTTGGATTCAACGAAGTCATTGGATCTTGAAAAATCATCCCGATGTGACGCCCACGAATATTCTCCATGTCGGACTCTGAATAACGCGCCACGTCCTCACCTAAGAAACTAATCGTACCTCTCTGCTTTGATGCTATCGATGAAGGCAGCAAGCGCATGATGGATCGTGCTGTAACACTCTTGCCACTCCCTGATTCGCCCACAATTCCGAGAGTCTCGCCTGGGTTGACCACGAAGCTTACGCCTCGAACCGCTTGAATCTCTTGCTCCCGATTCTGAAATGCTACCGATAAATCCTGAACTTGAAGGATATGCTCCATGCCCGTTCCCCCGTCTATCGTAGTGATGAATAGGTTTGCTAACAGTTCTTGACAAAACCTTGAAATAAAATATACTATATCCATCGGAATTATACAAATTAAAAGTGAAGGAGGTGCTTATACTACATGCAAATGGAATATACTGAAGCGCCTAGGCTTCCAAAATGGACAGAGACAATCAGCCACAGCTATACAAAGTTGAGCCTGAACCCAATCTATGCACGCCTTGCCATACTGCTCGGCTTGCCTGTCCACCTTGCGGCATACATTATCTATCAGGTTAAACGAAGGGATGATAACGTCCAAGCGGCACGAGATTTGGTCACGCAGGAACTCCTCGCTTCCGGTTACAAAGAGAAGCTTCAAGCCGACTTCGAGGATCAACTACGCTGCAAGCATCGCTTCTTCGGTGAGAACATAGACAATCTCCAGTTCAATCGCCAGGTTCACAAGTTGACTGAAGAACAATTCCGCCAAGCCGTACATGAACATACCATTAAAATGCTTGACCAACGACTCCATAGACGCACTACCTACTCTGGTACCTTTCAAGCCTTGCTTCGACACCCGCTGTTTATCATCTTGACCTTACTTCCCGGATTTCCGATGTATCTGCTTGTGCTCTTGTATTACAACGCATATCTCAAATACATATTTGAGCGATTGATGATGAGTCTGCTTGTAATTATCGGGGTCTCTATTGTCGTATTCACCATATTGAAGCTGTCCCCATTCCATCCTGCAGTTAATATTTTGGGAGAAACGGCGACAGCGGAGCAGATCGAGGCGTTCAATAAGATGCACGGCTTGGATCAACCCTTTTTCATTCAACTGTGGAACACATTAAGAGGCATCGCCACATTTGATTTAGGCAGTTCATTTGCAGGCAACGAAGAAGTATCAACTGCCATCGCAGCCAAATTTCCAATTACGTTAACGCTAACAATTATTTCACTTGCACTTGCTCTCCTCATTGCACTGCCGATCGGCATCATTTCTGCAACACGACCTAATACATTGTTCGATTATACGTTCATCTTTATCGCATTGCTTGGTTTATCGATACCTAACTTTTGGCAGGGACTGGTCTTCATTCTTAACTTCTCCATTCATCTGAAATGGCTGCCTGCAACCTATAATCCGAATAATTGGCTGTCTGTCATTATGCCGGTCATTGTACTTGGAACAGGATTGACAGCATCCGTAGCCCGCATGACCCGCGCTTCTACTCTTGAGGTGATTCATGAGGACTACATCTTAACTGCTAGAGCGAAGGGGCTGCGCAAACGGCAGGTACTGCTCCGGCATGCTGTAAGAAATGCCCTCATTCCGATTCTGACGGTAGTGGGATTGCAATTTGGAGCAATGCTTGGAGGAGCTGCTGTTACGGAGAAGGTGTTCAATATTAGCGGTATCGGCAGTTATATCATCGATAAGCAGTTCATTCCGGATATTCCCGCCATTATGGGAGGTGTTGTCTACACGGCGATTACGATATCACTGGTCAATTTAGCGGTGGATATTATGTACGCCTTCATTGACCCACGGATTCGTACCAAGATGAAACAATACTAAAGCAGGTGAATCATGAACAAATCACTAGACAAACGATGCGATAACACAAACCGACTGAAAACAAACAGAGAATATAAGTACGCCAGCTTCGCGACCATCGTATCATCCTTATTGTCTCTACTCCTCCTGGTGAACAGTTATGATGTAACAAATCAAGCTGTACGGCATTATGTATTCACCGCTGCTGTCCTATATATCTTCTTCACCTTGCTTCAGTTGGCTGTCACGATCAAGATTAAGCATGATATCAGCTGCAGCGGCGACATCAGAACCTCCACACGAGCTGCCGGTTATCCGTTATTACTAAGCCTTCTTACTGGGAATGTGTTCGTTGCAGCCGCCTCACTACAATTGCTGAAGAACAGAGCTTCGCTGCATTATTCCTTAGCTGTATACATGCTGCTGACACAGGTCTTTGTTCTCGGCGTATCTGCTCTAAACCTATTTAAGCCCTATGTGGCCGATACATTCCCAGCGGCGATGCTGATCCTGATCGTGATCGCCATTTTTCAACTCACAATCCTCATTCTAATAGCTTGCGGCATTATACAGAACCGAATAAGGCTATGGATACGGATCTTTGCGGTCCTACTCCTGTTCACAGCGATTACGGGGAATTTATTCGCTCTGCTGCTTGGAGTCATGCTGCTTCTGAACAATCGGCATGATGAGACTGGTGCGAAGTGGAAGGAAGTATGGGAACGAATAACACGGAATGCAGCAGCCATGTCAGGGTTATTCTTTATCCTCTTCTTGTTCTCAATCTCGATTTGCAGCTTCTTCACCTTCGACTACAGCATCGCTGTGGAGAATGATTACAGTTCGATTCTGCAAACACCGAACCTCACCTACCCGCTCGGCACCGACAACTTTGGCAGATGCCTATTTTCGAGAATTATATTTGGAGCTCGTATTTCACTCATAGTTGGAATCATTTCCACAGCAATCCCTGTCATTGTGGGCGGTGTGCTCGGCGCCATCTCCGGCTTCTATGGACGCCGGACGGACAATATCATTATGCGGCTGCTCGATGTGATTTACGCTATTCCGGGGATATTGCTAGCCATCGCCATCATCGCGGCATTCGGCGCCAACACGATCAATCTCATTGCTGCACTAAGCATCGGATCAATTCCGAGCTATGCCCGCACGATGAGAGCTAGCGTCATGGTCGTAGCTACATATGAATACGTAGAAGCAGCTAGGGCCCTCGGTCAACGGAAGTTGGCAATTATATTCCAGCATATTGTACCGAATTCACTTGCCCCGATGATTGTGAAGTCGACACTTACAATCGGTGGCGCTGTTATTTCAACAAGCAGCTTAAGTTATTTAGGACTTGGCGTTGAGCCGCATATCCCAGAATGGGGCAACATTTTGAAGCTTGGCAGCACTTATCTCGAATCACATTCTTATCTCGCTATCTACCCAGGCATTGCTATCATCGCACTTGTGTTGTCCTTTAACTTCCTTGGCGATGGAATACGGGATGCACTAGATCCGAAAATGCACTAAGGGAATGCGATTACTTGGCCTAATATAGGCAAAAATGGCCGCAAGTCATGCTGCAAAAATATGCGCACGAACAAAGAAGTCAGAATCATAAATACGAGATTATGGGAGGGAACTCATATGCTATCCAAAAGCAAGTTCTTCATCTTACTATTGTCTGTACTCGTGTTAGTAAGCGGATGCTCGGTAAGTACGAAATCCGATACCGTTGGCAAAGAGCCTGCCAAGAGCGCTGAAAATAAACCGCAAACAGAAACAGGAGCACCAGTGACCATCGAACTGCTGGGCATGAGCACTGGCGAATCCGATCTTAACATCATTCGTGATCAACTAACCAAAAATGGCTTCAACGTGAAGCTGAACTTGCAGCCGGATTACGGCAGCTTCAAGGCTCAGAAGGAAGCTGGCAACTATGATATCGCACTGTCAGGCTGGACCACCGTAACGGGAAATCCTGATTATGCCGTACGTTCCCTATTCAAATCAGGAGGAGACTACAGTATCCTCGCTGATCCGGAAATCGATGCATTGATCGACAAAGCGGCCTCACAGACCCCTGCGGAGTTTATCGAGACCTACAAGCAATTGGAGCAGCGGCTCGTGTTTGATCAAGCTTATATTGCGCCCTTATATATTTCGTTAAAGAGCCAAGCTTACAATAAAGACCTGCTGAATGGAGATTCCGTGAGATTGTCCAAGTCTCGTTCCTTTGCCTGGGAGGATGTAGACTTTAAGGATACGTCCAAGCGTCAAGCAACTCCTCTCATTTTGTCGCAAGGATCTTCAACGCTGACCTCCCTTGATCCGATTAAAGGCAATGATGGATCGATCAACATGATCAATACGAATATGTATGTACGTCTCATTAATCTGACCGATGATGACCGCATCACTTCAGACGGTTCCTTGTCCTACAATCACGCAATTGCTGAAGGCAACTCGGATTATTACTTTATTTTGAGAGATGATATCCATTTTTCCAAAATTGAGAACAAGCTTGCTGTTGATACCGGCGAGCGCGTTGGAGCTGACGATGTTGTATTTTCCCTGAATCGGGCAAAGGATAAGAACTCTGTTCCCGATCATCGCACGTACAGCCTGCATGAGCATATTAAGTCCGTTGAGATTGTCTCAGATCTGAAGGAGCTGGAAACTGCGAAGCTCTCAGGAGGCAGTGACACAATTAAGACTGTGCTAGAGCAAGGACTTGAAAACAAGATTTCCTCACTTGTCACGAATAAAAATGATGCGAACAGCAAGACCGGCAAATATCAAGTTATCAAATTGACAACAACTGAACCTTTCCCTCAAGTATTAAATTATTTGGCTCATCAGTCGGCAGGAATCGTATCGAAGCAGCAGGTAGAGCGCATCAATACATACGATGTAGCGAAGTTCGATGTTAACAAGGACATTCCATATGGAGATCAGAATACAGTTACGGAAGGAAACAAATACAATAACGTACTGGTTACGAGCGGACCATATATCTTGTCCTATAAAAATGATTATGAAGCGATTCTATACAAAAATCCGGGTTACTTGAGAGGCACAAAGCATGAACCGAAAATCAATAAAGTCATTCTGCGCTTCATAAAGGATGCTGACAGCCAATTGGCCGCACTTCGAAGCGGTGAAATCTATGTCAACTATGGAGTGCCTGAAACAAAATTTGACCTTGTGAAAAATGACAGCAAGTTGTCCTTGCAAAGCATTGAGAGCAATGCAGTATCTTACCTGCTCTTCAACACAGCGAATCGAGAAGTAGCCAAGAGTGCAGACCTGCGAAAAGCAGTTCTATACTCTATCAACCAAGAAGACTTCATGAAATTCTACAATAACTATATCTTCAAGGCAGCCTCGACGGTCAGCCCAATCGTAAAGACCGGGAATGAACTGAAGGCAGATCCTAAGAAGGTAAAGGAATTCTTAGACAAGTATCGATCAGCATCCAAATCCTAATTATCATTTCGAATGCAGCAAGGCTCTGCGTCCTCCCCTTGTAGAGGCACAGAGCCTTGCTCGATCTCGGAGCCGATAAGGATAGAATGCCACTCATTGCAGGATCTAGAACGAAGCCAAGACCATTCGCTGCCCCGAACAGTGCCATACCACATATTTTCGTCTGCGGTGTCGACCATCAAAAAAGACCACTCTCATGAGTGGTCTATAAGATTATCGAATTATTAGGTATTAAGGTCATTCTGTATTACCGTATACGCAAAACATCTCAGTGGTAAGGATTTCATCTTCGTTCTGATTGACGGACTAAGCTTCCAGGATTCACACCATATTTGCGGCAGAAAGCTTCCGAGAAATAACTGGCATTCGAGTAACCCACTTCATAAGCGGTTTCCGTTACATTCAGCTTGCCCTGCTGCAGCAGAAACAGTGCTCTCTCTAACCGCTTCTCTCGTAAATAGCCGAATACAGTTGCTCCGTACATTTCTTTAAAGCTCTTTTTCAGCTTGAAATCATTCAAGCCCACCATGCGAGACAACTCCAGCAATGAAGGCGGATCTGACATTTCCTGCACCATAATTTCTCTCGCCTGCTTAACCTTCTGCATATCCGTTCTACTCATCTTCTTCGTATGAGATGTTCTGGGATTCGAGAAGAACAGTTGGAAGGCTTCCTCTAATAACTCCATAGCACGGCATTCCAATTCAATATTTCGAGTACTGGACATCAAGGATGCTTCAAGCAGCTGATGCAAACGTAAGGTTGCATCAGGCGTAATTCGTTCATATTCACACCCATAATCTTGGCTGCCAAGTAGCTGCGAGAAATCCACCCTTCTCGTCCCATCACCTTCCTCCATAAAGTGATGAAAAGTGTGAATCGGAATACCAATACTGACCATATGGTACGTCGTATTGCCAGTAAACTCAAACCTCGCATCTGCTTGTTTAATCAATTGCAGGGAGCATATTCCTGGGATGATTTCATTTCGCTCACCAGCTATGCTCACTTCCCTAGTCCCCTGCAAGCAATACTGCAGTTCAACCATCGCTGCCTCCGTTTGCAGCGATATGGTTCGCTCACGGTTCATCGTATAATTCGAGACAATAACTTCAATATCGGTACGCGGAATAAATCTTCGAATCGTTCCCTCACCTATGTGTGAAGGGAGCAGTAATTGTTCGTTGCGGTTCGAATCCATCCGCTTTATTTCAAGTCCGTCAAAAAATCGATTGAAATTATGATGAAAGTCGATTTGGCTCATCCCTGTACGATCTCCATGTTAAGATGTAATCATCTACTCAACAACAAACACCTAAGCCTTGTAAACGGCCGCTTCAAAAGTTCGCTGAAGCATTCCCGTATCCAAATGCTCACCGATAACGACAAGCACATCCTTCACCTCGCCTTGAGGCGCTATCGGAATAAATTCAGATTGACGATATGCAAATTGGAACATATAACGCTTCGTCGCATCAGTAAAGCTTACAATCCCTTTAGCACGATACACATTTGAAGGCAGCGTGGACAGCCAATTTTCAAATCGCTCACTGTCCATCGGCTCAGACAATGGATGCGTCCACGCTGTGACGAAATCATGAGCATGTGAATGAGAATGATGGTGTGAATCCTTCTTCGCATGCTCCACATGGAGATGATCACGACCATGCTGCGCATGTGTATTATTCGTATTTTCGCTGGATTGTACATCATCTTCAACAAGCAATAACGATCCTCCCGCATGTTCACAGCTCTGAATCCACAGCTCTCGTTCGACGACGGCATGATCAGTAATGACAAGGCTAGCGTGTGCATTCCATTGCTTCACATGCTGCTGTACTTTATCGAGGTGTTCAGCTGTTGCCAAATCAGATTTATTTAATAGGATTATGTTTGCTGCTCGTACCTGTTCTTCCAGCAATCGCATCATCTTGCGGTTCGCTTTCTGGATGGCAGTCTCATCATCTAGCAGGTCTCCCAGATGTTTGGCATCGACAACCGTGACGATGTTAGTCAACACAATATCTGAATACAGAGAAACCTCGGTAATAGACTCGACCAGTTCCATCGGCTCTGCTATTCCCGTACATTCTACATAGATGACATCCGGCTGTTCTTCCTGTACAAGCTCATACAGCTTGGTGCTGAAGTCGCCGCGGAACGAACAGCATATGCAGCCACCGAGCATTTCCTTCATCGCCACTTCAGGCGGCAACTGCTGACCGTCCAAATTCACTTCACCAACTTCATTCATAATGACAGCAGGTGTTAGATTCTCTTCCGTGCTCCACTGCAGCCACTGCTTCAACAATGTCGTCTTACCCGTACCTAAAAAGCCAGATAATATAATAACCGGTATAGCCCGGTCTCGATTTTGCTTTTGTTGTGATGTTCGCATTGACAATAACCCCGTTTCCCTAATCATGCTTGCTCTCTCATCATACCCTCATGCTCTATGCGAAGCAACCATGCCACTTACGGGATCTATCCACATCCGATATGATGGAAATAATAACTGCTGAGATCTTTCAAAACACACTTGATATTATGTATATTCTTACATATAATGGGGATTGTATCATTTGCATTCTTGCTATGGTTACAAGTTGAATGAAGTAGAAACGACAGAAGGGGTACATTGAAAGAAAGAGGAGGTGTTAGGGTTGCTGAATACATTGTCATACGGATTGCTAGGCCTTCTAGCTAGCGATTCCTGTTCTGGTTATGATCTTATGCTCCGTATCCAGCCGTTTTGGCCAGCGAAGCACAGCCAGATCTATCCGTTATTGGCAAAGCTCGAACGAGAGGGCTTGGTTCAATTTGTGCGAATTGAACAGCGGGACAAACCCGACAAGAAGGTCTACTCCATTACTGAACAAGGGAAGTCTGTTGTATTGGATTGGCTGGGCGAACCTCCTGCGGAGCAAATGACACGTGATGAGCTCAGCTTAAAAACAAAGTGCATTTGGATGACCGAGAAAGAAATCACGATTCCATTATTCCTAACCCGAATGAAACAACTAGAGACCAAAACGGCTTATTTTGAGAAATTGCTTGATCGCATCTCTGAGGAAGATCGCCATATTCGATCCAAGCATTTCGGCGACTATATCCTGCTTCATCGTGCAATTTCTCTTGCTGCCGCCCAAATTGAATGGTGCCGCTGGGTTGTTCAAATGTTAGAACAAGAGGATTCTGATTCATAAACATCTGGTTCCCGTCCGTATCTTGGTATCTACAGACGGGATCCTTATTTTCCTGATCGTGTCGACTTTCTATTGGTGGTTCTAGCCTTGAATGCTTGCTGCCTCGCTTCGATGACGTCTGTCCGATCGCGCAGCAGGTGCTTGTCTCTAACCGCTGCAATTGATTGACTGCCATTCATACACCAAGTCCATCCCTTATCCGCACAAGATTGGATACATAATTCAAGCAGATATTGATCTTCTATTGGAAAGTTCCACTCCGAGTATGTGGAAGCTGCGTTTGTCATCTTGTTCTCATCTGTGAGTAATGCTACCCGTTCCTTCAATTCATGCTTCAGGGTCTCACCATTAATTCCAAGCGCCCCCCAGTCGATCGCTTCCGCATGTCCAAGTGCACTTGATAACATTTTCAATGTCCCTGCCACATTACCTCGGCGCTCGTGATAGAGGCCTACAGCAATTTGTACAAGTGCAAGCCACTGACGTTTCCGTTCCGCAGAGGGCTCTTCCTTCCAATACTCTTCCATAATTTCATGACATTCGAACCAGTCTCTTGGCCCATGGAAATGTGCCAAATATTCAATATACGCTTTTGGATATCGCATCGTGTTCCTCCTACTATAAAAACAGTTCTCGTTGCAATGAACTTAATTTCGTTTATTGTATCAATTTCAATATTTATTTGAAACCTCTTTTTACTCGAACACGTATTATTACTTGTCAACAAATATTACATCAATAGGGAGGCAATTCATGCGTAATAAATGGATCATGGTCGTTATGGCATTCTTCCTTATCTTCGCGGTAACAACACCGACGGTGATAGACGTGGCTGATGCCAAGCGCGGAGGTTCATTCCGCTCAGGAGTTCAGAAGTACAAGCCAGCTCCAAACAAGTCTACGAATCAGGTGAATCGTACCGACAACACCAATAAGAGCAATACATCAAGCACAGCACCGACACAGCAACGTGGATTTTTCAGTGGCGGCGGCCTAATGAAAGGCTTAATGATTGGTGGATTAGCTGGAATGTTGTTCGGCAGCATGTTCGGCAATCTTGGATTCCTGGGAGACATCCTTGGGCTTATGATCAACGTAATGGCAATATTCCTTCTCATCAGCCTTGTTATGATGGTAGTGAAGAGGTTCAGAAATAAACGCAACCCATCTACACCAGGTCCTGGGCGGTGGAATTAATGCAATTTCGTCTCTCTATGGACGAACTCATTAATGCTGTATGCCTTCACATGGCGATGCGCAAGCAGGTTCGACCCGAAGATGTAAATGTTGAGCTGTGCTGGGATGAAGAGCATGGATTCACAGCAGAAGTATGGGTGCATGATCGCTCCCAATACTTGATTGAGTCCAATCTGCTGGAAGCCATTGAACAGTACATGAGCAAGGAATACGGACAACGTGTATTCCGTCATCAGATTAAGCTTGACGTTGATGAGGAAATGTGGGCAGATATCGATACAAACCTATAATATAAGACGCGGCTATAAATAGAGCGGCAGCCCGTGAGTCATACGATGATGCATCGTTGGCCCAAGCGGCTGCCTTTTTTTCTTATCAAACTAAAGAGCAGGAAGGATATTCGACTCTCAGTTAATTCGAAATGATAGTGACTCCTCCACTTGCATAACCTGCAATCGAAATTGGCTCTGTCAATCCAGTAGTCGTAACGGAGAATACCAAAAGCAAGCGAGTTTGAGGTGGAACTACGATATTCAATCCCGACAGCAACCCATTTACGTGTTCACCTAACGTAATAACTCCCGTCAATGATGGCTGCAGATCTACTA
Source organism: Paenibacillus sp. NAIST15-1 (assembly GCF_001894745.1). GTDB lineage: Bacteria > Bacillota > Bacilli > Paenibacillales > Paenibacillaceae > Paenibacillus_B > Paenibacillus_B suaedae. The sequence continues at coordinate 425,603 of NZ_BBYF01000002.1, read as the reverse complement.
ACGTTCCTGCTATTGGTGTAAAGATATTATCTGGCACAGTGGATTGCCAGAGTTGAGCATGAATCGTTAACGTTTGATTAACCCCACCCAAGCAGTCTAAGCAGAGCCCTGAAGTAACACTAAAGTATGCAGCTATACATTTAATGGTTCCTCCACATGGAACTGTAAATGCAAGATTTAAAGGTATCCCAGGTCCTCCCGTAAGGTCTATCGTAGCTCCAAGTACCGATGGAGTTTGTGCGCTGTTGCCGAATCCAATGAGACCACCAATACCCGCTACTCCACAGAAACCAGTCGTTAGCAATATTGGTAAGAACGACGCAAATGGAATAATAGATGGTGCCGCTGGACCAGTTGCTCCGGTAACTCCTGCTCCGGTCGCACCAGTCACTCCTGTAGCTCCGGTAACCCCCGCTACTCCGGTGGCTCCAGTGGCTCCTGCAACACCTGTTGCTCCCGTCGGCCCAGTTGGTCCAGTCGGTCCCGTGGCTCCTGTGGCTCCTGTGGCTCCTGCTCCGGTTGCTCCGGTTGCTCCGGTTGCACCTGTAGCTCCGATGGCGCCGGTCGCTCCGGTTGCTCCTGTCGCACCTGTTGCTCCCGTGGCTCCTGCTCCGGTTGCTCCTGTTGCACCCGTTGCTCCGATGGCGCCGGTCGCTCCGGTTACGCCGGTTGCACCCGTTGCTCCCGTGGCTCCTGCTCCGGTTGCTCCTGTTGCTCCCGTTGCTCCGATGGCGCCGGTCGCTCCGGTTGCTCCTGTCGCACCCGTTGCTCCCGTGGCTCCTGCTCCGGTTGCTCCTGTTGCTCCCGTGGCTCCGATGGCGCCGGTCGCTCCGGTTGCTCCTGTCGCACCTGTTGCTCCCGTGGCTCCTGCTCCGGTTGCTCCTGTTGCACCCGTGGCTCCGATGGCGCCGGTCGCTCCGGTTGCTCCTGTCGCACCTGTTGCTCCCGTGGCTCCTGCTCCGGTTGCTCCTGTTGCTCCCGTGGCTCCGATGGCGCCGGTCGCTCCGGTTGCTCCTGTCGCACCTGTTGCTCCCGTGGCTCCTGCTCCGGTTGCTCCTGTTGCTCCCGTGGCTCCAATGGCGCCGGTCGCTCCGGTTACGCCGGTTGCACCCGTTGCTCCCGTGGCTCCTGCTCCGGTTGCTCCTGTTGCACCCGTTGCTCCGATGGCGCCGGTCGCTCCGGTTGCTCCTGTCGCACCCGTTGCTCCCGTGGCTCCTGCTCCGGTTGCTCCTGTTGCACCCGTTGCTCCGATGGCGCCGGTCGCTCCGGTTGCTCCTGTCGCACCTGTTGCTCCCGTGGCTCCTGCTCCGGTTGCTCCTGTTGCACCCGTTGCTCCGGTTGCTCCTGTCGCTCCCGTTGCTCCTGTCGCTCCTGTTGCTCCCGTGGCTCCCGTAGCTCCTGTGGCTCCTACTCCCGGGCCAGTTGGACCAGTAATACCCTGTGCACCTGTCGAGCCCGTTGCTCCTGTCGCACCTGTTACACCGGTCGAGCCCGTCGCACCTGTGGCTCCCGCCCCGGTTGCTCCTGTTGCACCCGTTGCCCCGGTTGCTCCCGTTGCACCTGTTGTCCCAGCTTCACCCGTTGCACCTGTTGCTCCTGTGGCTCCGGTAGCACCTGTTGCTCCTGTTGCGGAAACAACAGGCGCTGCCAGAACCGTTTCCAGCTTTGTTTGAAGCAGCATTTCTTTTTTCGTCACATCACGAAGTGTGTCACGCACACTTTGATTGACTAATAATACATCGCTCAAAGTCGCCGGAGGAGATGTAACTCCTGGCAGCGTACCAAGCGCAAACTGTATTTTTTCACCTTCTGCATTAAGGATATGACTTAACCCAAGCTCTTCTAAAGCAATAGAGGACAGTAATAAATTGATTGCATCATCCCTAGTTACCGTAATAATGGGTGTAATATTAGGTATGTTAGCTTGCGACAACAATATCCCTCCCTATCCTATAATGTAAACTCTGGATACCATATACATATATGTGATTACAGGATAAGGGGTTCTCGTCACATCTGTAACCAAATACCTATTTCAACGATGATTCCATCCTTAATATCTTGGGTGAACATAACTTCCATATTTATAAGTCAATCTCTTGAAGCCTTTATTGCGCATCCATGCATCAATTCGTTTTTCAAATAGTTCTCCACCATATACCGGATATCGCTGCGACGCAGGATGTATCTCATGATAAGACGCAAACTTGAAATCTTGTGCATTTACTAGATAACATTGATCTGAGAATCCATATCCGATATAGAAGAACTCTTCTTCGCTCTCTGCTTCGAACCTCGCTTCATCATATCTACCATTCCATACCGGATTAGCTACCTTGATACTCCGATCGGACTCCATGCGGTTGATAGCCTCATCAATCCAAGAGAAGGAGGATTCTAGTATGGAGTCCCCGGAGAAATGGAGCAAATAAGGCGTATGGCATCGGTATATACTTACCAGCTCCGAAATAGAATAATAGTAGCCTCCCGCAAAAGATTCCTTCTCAATCTGGAAATACTGCAGTGCCTCGTCGGCCCAATGTTCAACAACTGCATATTCGGTGATTACTCCTGAATCCACTAATTTCTGTGCATAGAAGGAAACTTCTTCGACATCATTTACATTATTAATATAGAGAATCACTTCAGAGAAGGAGTACTCATTTAGTGCCACTGCCCTTTGCAATCGATCCGTCGTGAGCAGGGCCTTCCAATCCTTTTCGTAACATTTCGTTTCGAAGGTAACTTGATGCTTCATATCCATCCATAGCCTCCATGCATTTCGAAAATATTCAAGTATAGAAAGAAGGTATCCTTGTGACTGAATGGAAATTCCATCGTAAAAGCTTCGAGTATGATCATGTTGCACCACATGTGCTAACCTATTCCGCTTGGACAGGTCATCGTGAATTCGCATATGATCTGGTATCATTTGCGAAGCCTCAATTAATCGTTGAGCTTGGCACGCATTGGGGAGCTTCCTTCTTCAGCTTCTGCGAAGCTGTTAGGGACAATGATTTGTCTGCGAAGTGCTATGCAGTGGACACATGGGTAGGCGACTCCCATTCTGGTGCCTATAATGAGGACGTGTATCAAGAAGTGGGACAGATTGCAGCATCCTTATATCCGAATGTTGCCACGTTATTACAGTCCACATTCGATGATGCGCTTCAGCACTTCGAGGATGGCTCCATTCATCTTCTTCATATTGACGGATTCCATGAGTATGAGGCTGTACACCATGACTACCATACTTGGCTGCCTAAGCTAGCTGATAACGGAATCGTATTGTTCCATGATATCTCCGTCCGACTTTATGGATTTGGCGTGTGGCAACTATGGGACGAATTAATCACTCAGCACCCTTCTTTCCAATTTGAGCATTCCAGCGGATTGGGCGTGTTGTTCCCTAAAGGAGATGCCGCTTACTCAGAAATACATCCTCTCATTTCGCATCAACTTCAACAAATGTATGCACACCCTAATCAATAGACTCACAGCCAAGTTTCCTACTGTTTGTGGTACCAGTCCCAAGGCTTAGGCATCCAATCATACGTGTATAGTACTTCCGGAATTCGATGTTGAAGCTGAATATCAGCAGCGCATCTGCCGCCCCATTCATCATCTTCCCCATAGCTAATATCTTGGAACTGATGTACAAGTGCAATTCGTTTGGCATAACACATGAGATGATTTGGTTTGCGATAATAATACTGCGTGTCTTGCCCATGCTGATATTCAACACCGTATTTGCACAGTTTATCGGAAATGCCGTTCAGCTTCACCTGTACGTCGAACACAATACAATCGGCACGAGGTTCTTTCTCGATCGCCTCCAGCAAAGCATCCACATAATGAGGACTGATTTGATCATCGTCATCAATAAAGGCAACAAACCGTCCTTGAGCCTGTTTGAGCAATTGGTTTCGTTTATCGCCAATTGTTCTTTTTTTATTGTCAATGAGGACTAGTATTTCCACAGGTTTACCAAACGCTTGTTGATGAAGGTCAGCTAATAATGAAGATAAAAAGGTGAATCGCTCCGGAACTGACGGAATAAGCAGAGATAGCCCACAATTCTGAGATCCGCTCTTGTCCAGCATCTCAAAATAGGGGCCAAAATACACTTCATTAGTAATGACACTGGGGTGATCAGATGCATATAACGCAGCCTGTTGATGATGGTGGTAGGCTCGCTTGAGATCACCCAGCTTGTCATAGCATACACATAATTGCAGGTGAGGCAGCCATGTATGATTCGCAATTGCATCCGCTTGAGCGGATGAGAACGGCATCTGTAATGCTAATCCATACCAGCTAGCTGCTTCTGACCATTTCTCTTGTATGAAATATTGATATCCAATGCGGCAGCAACTATCAGCGCTCGGAGGCTCATATTGCAGTGTCCTCAGAATCGTTCTAATCACTTTGGCATCCATACCCAATTCCTTGTAGCCGTTTGCTAGGAGCCCGCACACGGAAATAGCTGTTTTCGCATCGACGTCCCCTTTGTCCAACAATAGTTCATAAATAATAACAGCTCGCTTCCACTCGCCATTCTCCATGAACGCCGCAGCATCTTTCAGTAGTATTGAGGAAATGTCTGATGCATGGTCATCCTCTAAATGCTCGTGAGTATCCAATGACATGCTCCTCCTTTAGAGCCATTAAGACTAGCTCGAAACATAGTTAGCATTACTCTCTATTATATGTTCCTCTTGATCATCGGTGTCTGGAATAGTCTCCTGAGTACTCCCCTTGAAATACAGGTATCCTTCGAACAAATTCGGCAAGATCTGACCCGTACGACGAAGCTCAGTCACATGTGCACGCGTAATCTCGCTTGTAATCTCATATTGCTGCATAGTCTGCTCAATCCCATATCGTCTCATAACCTTTTCTATAATGGATTCCAAGGTTATCGGCCTGTCTTGAATGATCTGATAGATAACATTCGATAACTCATTTATTCGCGACAAATGCTGGTTCGCCAAATCCATTATTTTCGATTTCCGGATGCATCCGCCATGATACAGCACATACGCTTCGGAACTTAACGATAACAACTTGCGAATGGATGTCTTGGCATCTGCAATATTTGTATAGTAAAGAAGCTTCTGCTTCGATAAAGTATGATACCCGAACAATGAATCACTGCAGTATACAACATCATCCGGTGTAATCACTCCAATCATGCCTGCACAATGTCCTGGCAGTGTAACAATTTGCAGCTGGATGGCACCTACTTGGAAAGATCCCTCCTCATATGGAATATAGTCAGTGATCAAATGATTGCGCTCATGATCCTCACTCTTAATGCTGTCGCCTCCACGAGAAGCATCTGATTCGTCGAGCATATGCTGCATGTACATCCCTGTTTGATGCGTGCTGTATATCTTGATGTTCGGATATTGATCCTTGAAATAATGGATTCCCCTACACTGCACTTCATGCCCATGCGTTGTAATAATTGTCGTTATTTTGCCGCCATACTCTTTGACAGCATGATCAACTTCTCTTGCCACGCTTGTACTCGCACCGCTATCAATGAGTAACGCACACTTGGTCTTTGGATCCATGTATACGCCAACGGCCCAGCGTCCAGATGCACAATAACTGGAGCCCGCAATTCGAATGAGATTCAATTTTGCCATCAAGCAATCTCCTTTCCACATCATTGTGATGAGGTAAGTTGCGTTTATTTTCTATAGTAAATTCTGCTTCCTATTTTTGATACAATCTTGTTTTGATTCGACATCATGTCCCCGTCCACCTGATGATGGGTAACAATGAGCGGCGCCACTGGCAGCTTTACTTTTACTGGTTTCGTCTGAGGCCGAGGCTTACGCACATCTTTGGACATAAACGGAGGACTTGATGGACGTCTCTTTTTCACAGCACCGCCAACCTTGACGGCATCTAACGCACTCGACACCTGATTCACAGTTTGAATCGGTTGAACGACTTCCTTCGACACCTGATTCACAGTTTGAATCGGTTGAACGACTTCCTTCGACACCTGATTCACAGTTTGAATCGGTTGAACGACTTCCTTCGACACCTGATTCACAGTTTGAATCGGTTGAACGACTTCCTTCGGCACCTGATTCACAGTTTGAATCGGTTGAACGACTTCCTTCGACACCTGATTCACAGTTTGAATCGGTTGAACGACTTCCTTCACTTCCTTCGTTATCTGTTCCGGCTTTGCTTGTTTATAAGCTTGATTGAAAGATTTATAGTAGTCTTCCAGATACCGTAAGTGCTCTTGTAGCTGCTCGACAAGTAAGCGATTCGTTAGCATCCATCTACCGAGCAGAAATTGTGTGCGATGCACGGAGTCGAGCACTTCCTTGATCTGATCCTCTTCCAATTGTTCAGAATGTGTATCGATTACCGTCTGCTTATATACCTGCACCCTTCGATACGTACACAGGTGAAGCTCACGCAGCGTATCTACCATTGACAAAATTTGTATAACATGCAATTCTTTACTTTTCTGATCCCATCTCATATCCAACGCGTGGATGAGATGGAACACCGATAGCAGCATTTGAGACAAAGGTTGAAAGGTCTTAATCATCATCCACCTCGATCCATCTATTAATAATCGAATTCGTTTGAATCAGAATCCAGCTCTTCGCCTATATCATTCTGCTTTGTGATCGGGGCGCTGGTCTTGACAGCAGGATCTCTTGTTTGTGCTTGGAATTCCATATGTACGACCATATTCAGCTTCTTCAGCAGCAGCCACTCCGCCATTAGCATTGAATCCAGAATTTGTACAACAGAGGAGTTGTAATCCACAATTTCCTTAGGTGTCGGATGAGTTGGGAAGTTCTTATCCTTGCCAACGAACGCCTTTGCTTTTTCGGCCTCGGTAAGGAGCAGCTGTCCAAGGGCGCCTTCTTCCAGAGAGAGCGATTGCAGTAGATGCGCAACTGCCTCGTCAATTGATGGAATTTGATCATCATTTTTTTGAATGCTCATGTTCTCCCTCCTCTCTCTCCGGATATGGCGAAATGCTATTCTTCACAATCCTCAAAACATTCATGCTGCTTCTCAAAGCGAATCACATCTTCCAGCTTAAAGTGCAACAGAATCTGATTTTTCACAACGTTTCTCAGCATGCGATCAACACTTTCATTAATTTGAAGCGCTTCAGACAAGCATACATCCCGATCTCTAAGTATGGCCTGAATTTTTTCGCCTTCCGCATTGATAATATGAGACAATCCAATTTCTTCAAGAGCAATTGATGTTAGCAGCAGGTTCACAACTTCTTTTCGCTTCAGAATAATTTCCGGTTTTATATCCGGAACATTTGGCATGGACATGATACATATCCTCCTTATTGAGGTGCTACTCTCAGCCATTTACAGTTCAATTCCTCATATTTTTATGCCAAAGACAAATACATCATGCTGAGTTTCGAGCTTTGTTTGTCCCTTGAACATGATCCTCTTGCAAAAAGAAAGTACATTCTCCTGCAGATCATCCGCTCCACAGGAGAAATGTAAGCGCAACGAGGTGCTTGACAGTTTAGATGACTATACCTGCAGGTAGTTTACAATCCAGGGAAGCTGCTAAGTATATTGTCTAGCTTAAATTGAAGAAGCATTTCTTTCTTAATTACATCTTGCAATGTTTTTCTTACACTGTCGTCAATCGCCAGCAATTCCGCAACCGTTGCCGCTGGGGTGATGCCAGGTGCAAGTGTACCAACAACGAGTTGAATTTTCTCTGCCTCTGCATTCACGATGTGAGCAAGAGCCAGTTCTTCCAGAGCGATAGAAGCCAAAAGCAACGTTACGGTTTGGCCAAGGGTAATCGTAATAGTGGGAGTAATATTTGGAATATTAGCCTGTGACAAAACTGTTCACCTCTCTCTTTTCCTTTGCAAGCACCTCATTGCAACTTACGTTACTCATCCTATGTCAGAGGGTTTATCTCATATGCTAAATTCTGAACAATGCTTTTTAATCTGTTCTCACCCGAATATCAATTTCAGGCACTGCATACAGTTACTTATCTTATACGAAGCTGAAAAGGAGTGAATGGATTGCAATCTCCTACGTTGTCCATCTGCTTGATTGCGCGGAATGAAGAGGATGTCATCGCTCGCTGCCTGCAGAGCATCAGGCCTATCGCAGATGAAATTATTGTTGTGGATACAGGATCAACGGATCGTACAATCGAAATATGCCAGGAGTTCGGCGCAACCGTGCTTAGACATGAATGGCAAGATCATTTTTCATTGGCACGCAATTATGGATTAGAGCAGGCAACAGGTGACTGGATTATGTGGATGGATGCTGATGAGGAAATGGATGTGGATGATCGTCAAACAATGAAGAAGCTGCTTCCTTCCTTAGACAAGGATATCTACTCGATTCATTTAATTAATTTCATTGGAGCAACTGTTCAAGCGAATGAATCATTTCATATTGCGCATGCTCGCCTCTTTCGTAATCACAAGGGATTTAAGTTCCAGTTCAGTATCCACGAGACATTGAATGTTCATGAAGTGCTGCCAGATCAAGATGAATCGCAAATCGCTACATTGCCAGTCAAAGTGTACCATTACGGTTATTTGAATGATGTAACTTATGCCAAGAACAAAAGCGAGCGCAATATAACGTTATTGCTCAAAGCAATCGAAGCCAAAGAGCCAAATCCATGGCTGGAGTATCACTTAGCGAGTGAATATTCGCGTTTGAAGAAATATGATTTTGCTTTTAAATACGTGAATTGGTCAATTGTTAGATTCCTATCCGAAGGACTTACGCCGCCATCGCTTGTGTATAAGCTGAAATATTCGATTCTACTGGAGACAGGAAGTATAGAGGGAGCTTGGCCAGCCATTGACAAGGTATTAGTGCTTTACCCCGATTATGTAGATCTTCATTTATACAAGGGTGTCATCCTGCATCAACTGGGCAAACACGAACAGGCACTCGAAACGTTCGACCATTGTATTGCATTAGGCGACAAACAGCTGAACCATTTAACCCTTCACGGCAGCGCTACCTTCCACGCCTATTATTATAAGGGACAATGTTATGAGCAATTAAATCAGCCACAAGATGCATGGTCAGCATATCGTTCAGCCCTGAACTTCTATCCTGAATATGAGCCTGCCAATCTTGCACTTCAACAGTTGCTCGTCTCTCATCCTGATTTGCACGAACAACCATCACCAATTTCTTAATTTATATAAAAAAAGCCTGAACCCTCCGTCAGTGTATCACTGGCAGTGAAGGTTCAGGCTTTTGACATTCAAGCTTTCAGACGAAGCTAGCAACTCGGATCTCACTCTTGATATGCTGCGTTGTATCGCCTTGTTTCGCATCATAATCCGTTAAACTAATCCCATTCAGATTCGGCACTTGGACATTGCGGCGAATCAATCTCAATCGTTCTGCCCTAGTCTCATGCAGGCCATCCCGCTTAGCCTCTCCCACCATCCACACCGCATTCACTTCAGGATTTAGGGAGCGTTTGAGTGCCCGAAGCTGCCTGCGTTCAGGTGCAGGAAGATATTCTGACGCATCGATCAGAAAAATATAATCCTGTGTGGCCTGTTCTGATCCTTGTTGTATGATGTATGCTTCACCTGCATCCATTTCTTCCGTTGTATCGATCCACCGAATGGGAACAGACGTCTCCAATTCAACGTCTTCCCGCTGTTCTCCGGTACAATTACATATGATAATTTCATTTGCCACTTCATGAATCGAAGCGATGCAAGCTTGCAACGGCTCAGTTCGTTCCCTCCATCGAATGCAGAAGGTAATGGTTGACTCTGCTTTGTACAACAGGTCGAATATATCAGCCCCCCACTTCCGGCGTGCTTGCTCCCGATTCGTATGCAGCAGCATCATCAAGCTTGACTGCTCGAGCTGATTCGTCGTCACATGGCCCACATGATGAATGAAGGAATCATTCGCAATGAGCATACGATAACCCGCATTCGCTGTTCGCAAGCATAGATCATCATCCTCATAATTTCCTAATCCGTAGCGTTCATCGAAGCCCCCTACCTCTTCGACAACACTTCGCTTCATCAGCATGCAAAATCCAACAAGTCGGCGAACTTCTGTCACCGTTCCAGCAAATTTATGTTCATGTTCCTTCGCAAAATTGTTCAAGTCCCATAAATCGGTATACGTTACCGGGATTTGTTGATGAGCACTCGAATAATTCGTAAACGGTCCGACCATGCCTACATCTTCACTGGAGTGAAGCACGCGCAGCATATTGCTCAACCAATTTGGCGTGACAATGGTGTCATTATTCAAATAAAGAATATGATCCCCTGTCGCAAGAGCTGCTCCTTGATTGCATCCTTTTGAGAATCCTGCATTCACCGCGTTTTCAATCAAGATTACATCCGACTGCAGTCTCAGATAGGGAAGCGTTAAGTCCGTCGAACCATTGTCAACGACAATTAACTCGTAAGGCTCCGTCGTATACTTACGAATGCTTTCTAGACATCGAATCGTATGAGCAAATTGATTCAACGTGAGTATCACAATACTGACCTTCAACACAATCCCCTCACTTCGCAATCACATACTTGGGAAATATGACTGTAATTAATGAAATGCCTCTACAATTTGATTCTCAACTGTTCGTATCGTTCCTCGCCAAGCTTCTCGCGGAAATATTTCTGATTATGAAGCATACTTGGATGAGAGGGAAGGTAGCTGAGTGCAAACTCGTTATGATAGCAAGCCCTCTCGATGTCACCAAGACGATCATGACATACACATAGCTGCAAATGCGGTACCCACGTCCATGAGGATGGCTCTACCATAGACATTTGCGCTTCATCTGCTGGAAGCAGTGTAGCTTGCTCGAACCAGTACTTCGCTTGTAGAAAATGCCCCGAGTCCACCCACATGGCCCCAATCGCACAGCATATTTCCGCTCGCGGCTTATCATAGACGAAACTGCGGAACAGCGCCATAAACTGTTCGGTACGTTGACCCAACTTGCCATAACACTCCGCCATTTTTCTGCACGCCTGAATATTATCCTCTACCCACCCTTGCTCTGTTTCGAGGAACTTCATATATCCGTGTGCTGCTTCTTCGAATCGGGAATGATCTCGCAATTCATTCGCAAAATAGTATAGATCGCGAGGCGTAAATTGCTCTCCCTCGGCAAGTCTCTTCTCGTAAATTCGCAAATTGCGATCGGTATATGCTTTATCCTTCTTATGTGTGACACACACATCACTATGAATAATATGTCCGCCTACTTCCAAATATTCGTGCACTGGCCCATACCATTTGAACCCACGATCACGCCTAACTAAGCGATTTCGCCGCAGACTAGACGTAACATTCCCCTTATCATCAACCATTAATACATAGTGCATGGTCACACTATCAACATCACGAGTGAGTGTCTTCTTCAGCTCTACTAGAAGGCGTTGATCCTTACTCTCTATCACATCGTCCGCATCGAGCCATAGAATATATTCTTGTGTAGCTTGACTGAAGGCATAATTCCGTGCAGCAGCAAAATCGTCAATCCATTCAAAATCAAATATACGGGCTTGATACTGTCCTGCAATCTCCTTCGTCCGATCTGTCGATCCCGTATCAACAATAATGATCTCATCAACAATGTTATGGACTGATGCAAGACATTGCGCTAGTGCAATCTCCTCATTACGTACAATCATACATAGACTAACCGTGATTGATGCAGACTGATCCATCGTCATTTCTGCCTCCTCAATATGTGAATCTAGCTGTACCTGATTAGACTGAGCTAGCAGCAGGTCAAGCGCTTCTCTGGCTTCTTTATGGCTGCGATCTACCTCTAGACAATTCTCATAGGCCTGTATCGCTTCTTCCCGATGATTAAGAAGTTCATGGCACTTCCCGACATAATACCAAGCGTGGAAGCTTCCAACTCCTCGCAGCGTAAGATGATAGATATTTTGTTCCCCCAGCTCAACACAGTACTGAAATACAGGCAATGCATGTTCAACCTTTTGTTTTAAATACAAGATGATCCCCTTGTAGAAATGGAGATCAACGTAATCTGGATATAACGCGATCGCCTTATCGATCGAAGGCCATGCCCCTTCATAACTGCCCATGATCAACATAAGCTCATATTTTAATTTATATAGAAGCGACGGTGGCAGCTTCCCCTGTTCTACAAACCGCATAACGGAAGTATTTACAGACTCATAAGCTTCAGCATACTTTTTCAGCCGATACTGCTCACTTGCAATATGATAATCGACCCACGGGTTGTAGTCCGGCTTGTCTTTCTCCATCTGTAATAATCGCAAGTTCCGCTCCGACTTGTTCCGCAAATGAGTTACTGCTTCTAGGTAGCCATAGTGATGAAGTTGTACGGGCAAGATTTTAACATCGAATTGCTCGCCCAGAACCTCATGTACATTTACCTGTTCATGGATCGCTCCGACGAACTGGAAACCCATATGATTGCGAAGCAGCCGATGCTGACCAATTAAGTATGTTTTCTCACTGCTAGGTGTGTCTTCCCCAATGTAGTTCAACAGCTGAATTACACCGATGTGAGCTTGCTCTTCTTGCAATATATCTCGAATCAACATGGCTTGATCTGAATCCAGCCTCTCATCCGCATCCATCCATAATATCCAGTCGCCAGTTGCTTGCTTCAGGGCATAATTGCGAGCTTCGGCAAAGTTGTCATTCCACGGCATTTCATATATGTTCGCTCCATATGATTGGCATATTGGAATCGTCTGATCGGATGATCCCGTGTCGACAATAATGATTTCATCTACAACATTCTTGACGCTGTCCAGACAAATGCCGATAAATGTCTCCTCATCCTTAACGATCATGCATAATGATAGTCGCTTCTCCAACTTCCCATCCCCTTTTCACATCGCTACAAACGATATATGCCACAAATAGCCCAGTCGTGCATGTCGGAAATGGGTTCCTTTGACTTCAACGCTATCATGTCGTCCAAATTCTACGATATTCATAGATTTTTTTGTTACATTTCGTAAATGTAACAACATTGTCTTCAGTTTTTAATGTTCATTTAATGTTCCTTTCGTATTATTTGTATTAACGGAAATAGATCAATAGAAGGAGGTCCGTTGCCAGATGAAAACAGTTTATATTGAATTCCAACAACGAAAAATACCCGTGTTTTGCACAAATATGTCCCACAAAAATACATTCTCACTACTTATGGATGCACTTAACCGCAAGATGAATACAGGCAAGCGAGCGATCAAGACCTGTCTTGAAACCTTGATCAGTATTGAAATTATCGGCTCAGAGGCAATCTTGCATTCAAGACGTGAAATGGACACTGTAGCATTGTCCTTATATTAATCATTCGTGCATTTGAATTCCGACAGAATTGTTTTGATAGATCATTGCAAAAGGCGTAATTCCTTTTTGGAATTACGCCTTTTGCAATCTTTACACGTTATTCTTTTGTAAAATCAAACTTGACACGATACATTTTGTATCATACATTACAAGTATGTGTAACGTAACTTATGAATCTGCGATCCTACTCTAGCATATTTATGACAAAGGAGTCCTGCTATGACCTTTGGAGAGCGCTTACGCAATTTACGAACGGCCCGCAACATGTCGCAAGAGCAAGTAGCTCGACATATTGGATTAACTCGTTCGGCATATAGCCATTACGAAATTAACAATCGGCAGCCCGTCTATACAACCCTTCTTAAGCTAGCTGTCTTATTTGATGTATCCGTGGATTACCTAATCAATGATAACTCCTATCTGGAATCACACGAGACGAATCAGCTGCTGCAGCTATGGCATGGGCTTGATGCCGACTCAAGACAGCAGACACTCCAGCTCATGAGGCAATCACTCTACTCCAAGCGATAGGGTTTACGACCATCCCTATTTTACTTGAGCAGGCAGTATAATGTAGAATGTCGTTCCATGTCCTTGCACACTCTCAACGCCGATTCTTCCTAAGTGCAATTCGACAATTTCTTTGGCTATTGCCAGCCCTATACCGCTGCCGCCTGTCATTGAATTTCGCGACTTATCATTTTTGTAGAAACGGTCGAATAGATAAGGCAAGTCTTCTTCTCCCACTCCAATTCCGGTATCCGTGATTTGAATATGCACCGCTTGCTCCTGTTTGAGATAGTCCACTTCAATGGTAATCGAGCCGCCAATTGGCGTAAATTTGACCGCATTATAAATAATGTTGTCAAATACCTGCATCATACGATCAATGTCCACTTCCAGCATAAGACTTACAGGCGGAGCATTGCGGTACGTCAAGTTGTAACATGCGAACATTAACCCTCTGCTTCGCAGTTCCAACTCGTAATGCTCTTCCAGATGCGAAATAAAATGTTCAAGAAGTACAGATTCTATCGATACAGGCACCCTTCTTGCTTCTAATTTGGACAACTCAAACAAATCGTCAATCAGATGATTCAAGCCATTAATTTTATTTAGCATGAGGCGAATATATTTCTTCTGCTGCTCTCTATCCTGAATTACCTCATCTTGGAGCGCCTCCAAGTAACCACGAATTAAGGTCATTGGTGTTCGCAAATCATGGGAAATATTTGTGAATAGATGCCTGCGGGAGGTCTCCATCCGCTCTAACTCATAATTTTTCATTTCTAAATTTGCGTTCATTTGAGTTAAGGCAGCTGTGCGCTCTTGGATCCGCGCTTCTAAGTTAGCATTCAACTCTCGTAACTCGATCGTTACGGATTCTACGTCGTACATCGCCTTGGAATATCTCATTGAGATCATAAGCGACTGCATGAAAACGCAAAATACAAGTCCACTTGGAGCCAAGTCTCGAATGGGAGCAAGCGAATGATAATATAAAATATCATTAAGAACCAATATATTGAAAACAGTAAAGCCGAATAATGCAATATGCGCTCCCATCCGATGATTATAGACAGCCTTCATATTCATTATGATTACATAGCAAGTCGCTGCTATCACATATAATTGGTAAAGCAGAAGGTAAGAGGTGAACGTACGCACAGGCAGGAATACAATGGAGACAATTAGCAATGCTCCTGCTACATTCATTATCGTATACGTCCTATAGCACGCGTCCTCATAAAATAAATATCTCACATATCCGCATCCTGCCATCGTCGCCACGATCATTAGCACATATTCCAGGCGAATAACGAAATACCACGATAAACCAGGAAACCAAGTAAGCAGAATGGCATCTCCCGACGTTAGGATTCGGATTGCCATTGCAATACAAAGAATCGCAAATAGAAACGTATACCAATCCTTGCGCCTCTCTATGAACAGACCAATATGATAGAGCCCCACCATTAATAAGCAGCCGAACAGCATACTGTCCCTAACCAATTCCAATCTGCTCTTGCTTATAATTTTCTCCGATGAACCCAGGTATAGTGACTGCCATATTCCTCCACGATGATGCGAGAAATTCGTAACCTCGATAACGATATCAGCGGTGTTTCCAGGAGTACTCACCATAACCATGCGTTGCTTCATAGAAGGAACAGCATAGTCCTCAAACTCGGAGACTTGTCCTTCATGAATAATCGGCTTACCATTCACCCACATGCGATATGAACTATATATGCTGGGGAGCCATACACCCAACAGATTATCCTTCGCATTCTTCTTTATCGTAAGATAATACGTCGCGACTCCCGTACCCGTCTTGGAGAACCCCGGATTCGTTAACTGATTCCAAGAAGATGGCACCTTCACATCCGCCATCATTGAAGGGGAATCCGTTATTTTCTCCGTAGGAAGCAAGCTCCCCCATTTCATCTTCCACATTCCGTTCAATGGCACAATTCCATCTTTTTCAAAATTCCAGTTCCGCAAATCAAGTATTCCATTTTCCGCGCTCGGAGCACGCTTCGAATCAATAATCGCCCCTGCAACATGTAGAATAATTATAGTTACAATAATCATGGCCATCATAATATGAAAAGTTATTCGACGCATCGATGACGCCCTCCTCAACCCTTCCATTTTATAACATACTTTCTTATTTGACGATAGAAGAATCCAAGGAATTAAGGTTTCATGTCGCAATTAGGAATAGATTGCCATATCCTGACGATTTTCGCTATAATGAAAGAAGTGGCGGAGGTGATAACCTGCAGTGAACGAGAGCAAAATATTAATCGTAGATGATGAAATAGAGATTACCGAACTCATATCCTTATATTTGCGCAGGGAAGGCTACCGTGTATACGTTGCAGACAACGGATATACCGCCTTACAGATGATGAAGGAAATTGAACCAGACTTAATTATTTTGGACATCCTCCTCAAGTCGCTAGATGGTATTGAGGTATGCAAGGAAGTGCGCAAGACATCGAATGTTCCAATCCTCTTTATAAGCTGCAAGAGTGACGATGTAGACATTATATTAGGTCTTACAGTCGGTGGAGATGATTACATTACGAAGCCATTCAGCCCTAGTCAACTCGTTGCTAGGGTCAAGGCCCATTTGCGCCGCAACTCTCTGTCTGCTCAAGCACTGCAACGCTCGGCTCAACATAGACTGTCCTACGAAGAATTGGAGATGGATTTGCAGAGCCACACCGTGACCGTACAAGGCAGAGCTGTTGCACTATCTGCCAAAGAATTCGACTTACTCGCGTATTTGGCACAATCGCCGAACAAAGTATTCAAGTTAGAACAATTGTATCAGCATATCTGGAATACCGAGAGCTTCGGTGATACACGAACACTCATGGTACATATTAGCAATCTACGCAAGAAGATTGAACCGGATCCTACACGCCCACGCTACATCGTAACCGTACGAGGTGTAGGGTACAAATTTCAAACCGAATAACCAGTTCTACACCAATACCCGCATGAATTCATCTCATGCGGGTATTGCTTTCGTAAACTTTCTGGAAGCTTGGGCTTGTTTATAGTACAATAACGCTTAGTGTTAAGGAAGTTTGAACAGAAGAAAGGAAGTCACATTACATGTACATGTCTACTGACTGGAAAGACTATGAATTAATTGATACAGGCGGCGGAGAGAAGCTTGAACGCTGGGGAGATGTAGTGCTTCGTCGTCCCGATCCACAAATCATATGGCCTCTTGAAAAGGAGACAGATATTTGGCGCAATGTACACGGCCATTATCATCGCAGTTCCTCTGGCGGCGGTCAATGGGATATGAAGAAGCCTATTCCAGAGCGTTGGACGATTGAATACAAGCATCTCAAGTTCTATATTAAGCCAACGAACTTTAAACACACAGGTCTGTTCCCTGAACAAGCAGTAAACTGGGACTGGATGATGAACAAAATTAAGAGTGCGAATCGTCCAATTAAAGTTCTTAACCTGTTCGCTTATACTGGCGGTGCAACAGTGGCCTGTGCATCTGCCGGCGCCGAAGTCTGCCATGTTGACGCTGCTAAGGGGATGGTGCAGTGGGCGAAGGAAAATGCCGCGTTGTCCGGTTTGGAATCCCACCCTATCCGTTTCATCACGGACGATGTATTCAAGTTCGTACAAAGAGAGCAGCGCAGAGGCAACAAATATGACGCCATCATTATGGATCCCCCTTCCTATGGTAGAGGACCTGGCGGTGAAACGTGGAAGCTGGAGCAAAGCTTGTATCCGTTTCTTGAGTTCTGTACGACAATTATGTCGGACAATCCACTTTTCCTGCAAATCAATTCATATACGACTGGGATCTCGCCTACCGTACTAAGCAATATGCTGAGTATGACAATGAAAAAGCGCTACGGCGGCAAGCTGTCCTCAGGTGAAATAGGCATCCCGATTACGAAGTCCGGTATGGTACTCCCTTGCGGTATATTGGGAAGATGGGAGGCATAACGATAGATGTTAGGCCAACCTGCAACTCCGCATATTGGCATCTTATACGAGGATAATCACGTAATCGTTGTCGAGAAGCCAGTTAATATCTTGTCACAAGCGGACGATACGCAGGATGCAGATATGGTGACCTTACTGAAGCAAGACTTGAAGGAGCGTTATGCGAAGCCTGGCAATGTCTATGTAGGTCTAGTCCACCGATTGGATCGTCCTGTCGGTGGAGCCATGGTATTCGCGAAGACGAGCAAGGCTGCCTCACGCTTATCTGATGTCGTTCGCACACACAAGCTGGGCAAGACTTACATGGCTGTCGTTCACGGCCGTCCAGCTAAGACCAACGGGACATTAACTCACCATTTGCTGAAGGATGTCCGCACGAACACAGTCCGCGCTGTTGCTCCTGGAACTTCAGGAGCCAAGGAGGCACGCCTGTCTTATGAGGTAGCTGGCATGAGCGGCGACATGACGCTTGTGCGTATAGAGCTTCATACCGGACGACCGCACCAAATTCGCGTACAAATGAAAACGATTGGTTGTCCATTATATGGAGATCAGAAGTACGGCGCTGATCGCAATAAGCCTGGTCAGCAGATTGCTCTATGGTCTGTGCAGCTATCGTTCCCCCATCCGACTACGAAGGAAGTTATGGAGTTTAGATCTCAGCCGCCCATGGAATACCCATGGAATCTCTGGGATCCGGCAATCTATTCTTCCTATTGATGTATTCTCCATGTACATCAACAATCAAGCTGGGGCAATCTTACCGATTCGGTAAATAATCATCGCACGCAACACCGTGATTGTACGATCGCATTGCTGAGAAGCAGCCTTCTCTCGATGCGATTGTACACGATGCGTTCATTTGCAGACACAGTCATCATTCAGTCATGCTCATTTAACGCATGGTGTTATTCGTGTATGAAAGGAGGAAAATAGGAAAATGAGTAACGGACGGTATGTACGAACAGGATTGCTGGTCATTGCAATTGTTCTCTTGATTTTATCCACTGCTTGCGCAATTGCCGCGCCATCACAGCTTGTCGATCAAGATGCATCTAGTTCGCAATCAACAACGGGCAGCGAACAGCAGACAAAGCCTCAACCGGCACACAAAACAGCACTAGCTCAGCATAAGGACAGTTCACCTTCATCGACCGATGCCGATCATCTCAACTCTTCTACGAACATCCCGGCTAGTACGGCCACTATGCCGCCTAACAACACGAAGGCAAAGCCATATACTCTTTCCGGCAAGCTTCTTGCGGTAGGAGATATTATGATGCACTCCCCTCAGTTTCCTGCCTATTTTAATAAGAAGACAGGCACATACAATTTCAAGACCTATTTTACTAAGGTGAAGCCTATTCTCGAGACAGCAGATTGGTGCTGGGCGAATCTGGAGACTCCATTGCTAGGCGGCGAGAAGGTCTATACCGGATACCCCATGTTCAACGCACCACCAGAGCTTGCAGATGCCTTGAAGTTCGCAGGCTTCAATATTGTAACGGCGGCGAACAATCATTCATTAGATCGATATGAAGCCGGAGCCCTGCGCACATTGGAAGTGTTGAAGAAAAAAGGACTGGTAACGAAGGGACTCTCCGCCTCATTATGGGAATCCAAGCAGCCAACATTAGTTGAGAAAAACGGAATACAACTAGGCATTCTCGCGTATACGTACGGAACAAATGGCATCCCGCTCCCGAAGCAGAAGCCTTATCTTGTCTCTCTCATTGATGAGAAGCGCATGATACAGGATATTCAGAATACGAAGAAGGCTGGAGCTGACGTTGTCGCAATTGCCATTCATTTCGGCACTGAATATGAGCACACGCCGAATCAAGAGCAAATTCGACTGGCGCGTTCGCTGATCCAAGCTGGAGCAGATATTATATTGGGCTCTCATCCACATGTCATTCAACCCTATGAGCGTATTACGGTAAGAGAGCCCGACGGCTCTAAGCGCGATGGGCTTATTATTTATTCAATGGGGAACTTTATATCCAATCAGACAGGCAATGGTACTGATATTGGAGTAATCTTCGGTGTAGAAATTAATAAGCATATGCCTGAAGGCACAATCGAACTAAAAAATGTGACAACGATCCCAACATGGGTGCATATTGATGGTGCCCGTGACAAGCGCAAGTACCGTGTACTCCCACTGGAACAAACGATCAAATCACATTCTGACAATCGATTAAGCACACAGCAATATCAGGCAATGAAAAAGATGCTCACCAGTGCGACAAGCCATCTTGCCTCAAGATCGGCTGTACCGGTTATACTCAATGTCTCGCCTTCACCATAGATTATTGGCCTGCACGAACAGGCTCTGACGCTGCAGCCGTCTCTTTCTCAACAGTAGACGGTTGTGGCGGCTGAGTTAGCTTGCCAAGCAAAAGGATAAGCAGCTGCTGGTTATGCGTTGAGATCCGATGTAAAATTTCATTCCAGTAGTTCTCTCGAATAGCGACTCCACGGCGCATTTCCTGTTCTCCGAATTCGGTTGCCTGGATCCACACAATTCGACGATCATCCTGGTCTCGCTCTCGAATAATTAGAGCATTCTTCTCCATCCGATCCATCAATGTTGTAATCGCAGCAGGAGTCGTAGCTAAGTGAGGCAACAGATCAGAAGGCTTAACCTTCCCATATTCCGCAATTCGTTCTAATACGGTTAACTGGCTCTCTGTCAAGCTTGGCGCCAGGGACTCGTCCATCATTGACTTATAATCCTTGGATAACTTCGACCATAGCTTGGCAAATTCGGTTGCATGCATGCAAACGACTCCCCCTTTATTCCATGTCGATCTACAAACACCTAAATTATACCACAGCAAAGTAGATAGGACATCCCTAATCTTAGCATAATGCCATTTAATTACAAATTTATTGCCAAAGAAAGTTCAGGAACCAAGCAATCAACTAGCACATATACTGTTGTATAGGCATCTATCACACCAACTTCTCACTAATTTGATGCTTTAACTGCGAGGAGGGGACACAATGGATCAGGACAAATCCGGTATTTTCCGCAAAGCAATGGAGATCGGGATCATAAAAGACCCACAATGGATAGAACGACTCGATGAGCCCGTACCATTGTGGGTCCTATTAGAGATTATCAATACCCTGCACGATGTGTTGAATCCACCGCACAAGCCATTCGATTAGACGGATGGTGGGGTAATAATCATCGTATTTACAATACTATCTTCCTTATCGATTGCAACCAAGCTTCGGCCTTGCGCTCTCTTATCCATGAGAGGGGCATGTTCAGTAATAAGCTGATGCAATCGTCCCTGTTCCGTAATGATCGTAATCGGATACGACTCTTTACTGAAGTAAGCGCCAATTAACTTCTTCCCATTCGGCTTCACTCGCTTCCCTTCTTTGAACTCGAATGTAGCCATTCCTTTACCGCCGCGTCCCTGTGTTGGGTAATCCAGCAGCAACGAACGCTTGCCCCATCCAATATCCGTTAGAACAGTAATCTCGCCCTCTTCACCAGTGACCCGAAGAGCTGCTGTGATTGCATCGTCATCCTTAAGCTGCATTCCACGAACACCACCAGCTGCGCGTCCCATCGGATTCACTTCCGCTTCTGTAAATCGGATAGACATTCCTTGCTCGGTCACGAGAAGAAGGTCTGCTGCCCCATCACTGAGCATGACAGCCAACAACGCATCTTGGTCTGCTACTTTACAAGCAGCGACTGCCCCTGTACGGTTGGTTTCGTATTCCTTGAGCATCGTACGCTTTACTTGGCCACGACGCGTAACGAACAAGAGCGAACTCAACTCGTCTGCGAATGACTTGACTGGAATAACAGCTACGATAGAGTCTTCCTTCGCAATCGGAATCACATTGACGATGGCTGTACCATTGTCCTTCCACTTGAATTCTGGAATCATATGGACAGGCAAGGAGAAATATTGTCCCCGCTGCGTAAAGATAAGCAGGCGATCCAAGGTGTTCACTTCATAAATTTGACGGATGTAGTCGCCTTCCTTAACACCAGATGCATCCCATTCTCCGCCAGATCGTGTGAAGGATAGCTGACTCGTCCGCTTGATGTATCCATCATTGGACAAGGTGACGAGAACATCCTCGGCATTTACGATGACCTC
This sequence comes from Paenibacillus sp. NAIST15-1, assembly GCF_001894745.1. GTDB lineage: Bacteria > Bacillota > Bacilli > Paenibacillales > Paenibacillaceae > Paenibacillus_B > Paenibacillus_B suaedae. Next base: position 403,612 of record NZ_BBYF01000002.1, on the reverse strand, counting down.
AAGGTTCACCTTGATTTCCTCGACTTCCCCCTGCACGACTGAACGGCGATCAATTCCATATCGATCACGAATATCCGTCAGTTCCTTCTTAATTACCTTCATCAGCTTCTTGCTGCTCTCCAGAATCGAACGAAGGTCGGCAACCTTCTTGCGAATATCCTCTAATTCCTTCATCAATGAAGTCAATTCCAGATTCGTCAAGCGGTACAGTTGCAATGTCAAGATCGCATCAGCTTGACGTTCGGAGAAGCCAAATTGTTCAATCAAGTTATGTTGTGCATCCTGACGATTCTTCGAAGCTTTGATAGTCGCGATAACCGCATCTAATATATCAAGCGCCTTGACCAAGCCCTCCAACACATGTGCGCGGTCTTCTGCCTTCGACAAGTCATATTGGGTACGATTCGTGACAACTTCCTTCTGGTGTTCAATGTAGGCTTGGAGCATAGGCAAAATGCCCATTTGCATCGGAGCCTTGTTCACGATCGCTACCATGTTGAAGTTATAGGTCACTTGCAAGTCGGTCTTCTTGAACAAATAGTTCAAAATGCCGTTCGCATCCGCGTCCTTCTTCAGCTCAACGACGATACGCATCCCTTCGCGTCCACTTTCATCACGAACCTCTGCAATACCGTCTACTTTCTTCTCTAATCGGATGTTCTCCATTGCGGTAACGAGACGCGACTTCACGACCTGATACGGGATTTCGGTAACGACGATCTGCTGACGACCTCCGCGCATCTCCTCAATATCCGTCTTCGCGCGAATGTAAATGCGGCCCTTACCCGAACGATATGCATCGCGAATGCCTTCCGCACCCATGATGATTCCGCCTGTAGGGAAATCCGGACCTTGCACAATGTTAATAATCTCATCCAGATCAATCTCGGGCTTGTCGATCATGGCGATGCATGCCTCAATCACTTCCCGCAAATTATGTGTGGGGATTTCCGTTGCAAAGCCGGACGAAATCCCGCTAACACCATTTACGAGCAAGTTCGGGAAGCGCGAAGGCAGTACAACAGGCTCTTCTTCCGTATTATCAAAATTTGGACGGAACGGAACGGTGTCTTTCTCAATATCCCGAAGCAGCTCCATAGCAATGGAGGACAATCTGGCTTCTGTATAACGCATTGCAGCTGCTGGATCATCATCGATTGACCCCCAGTTGCCGTGACCGTCAATCAGGACATGCCCCATCTTCCATGGCTGCGCCATGCGCACCATGCCGTCATATATTGAAGAATCCCCGTGCGGGTGGTAATTACCCATGACGTCCCCGACCGTCTTGGCCGACTTACGGTATGGCTTTTCCGGTGTGTTGCCGGATTCATACATTGCATACAAGATGCGTCGCTGTACCGGCTTGAGACCGTCCCTGACATCGGGTATCGCACGATCTTGAATGATATATTTGGAATAGCGCCCGAACCGGTCGCCAACCACGTCTTCCAAGAACGCGGGTTTGAATTGTTCCGATACGCTCATGTGTCTCTCACCTTTCTATTCCTCGAACTCCGCAAAGTCAACGTTCTCTACGATCCAGCGCTTACGCGGCTCCACCTTGTCGCCCATTAATGTCGTCACACGGCGCTCTGCCTTGGCAGCGTCATCGATCTGCACCTGCAGCAGTGTTCTCGTCTCCGGATCCATCGTCGTTTCCCACAGTTGATCGGGATTCATTTCGCCAAGACCCTTATAGCGTTGAATTTCAGCGCTTTGTCCGAACTGCTTCACGTAGCTGGCAAGCTGCTCGTCCGTCCAAGCATAGCGAACCGTCGAGTGCTTGCCCTTCTTATGCGATATCTTATAGAGCGGAGGCTGTGCAATATATACCTTGCCCTTATCAATAAGCTGACGCATATAACGATAGAAGAACGTGAGCAGCAGCACCTGAATATGCGCACCGTCAGTATCGGCATCTGTCATAATAATGATCTTCGCGTAGTTGCTCTCATCCGCATCGAAGTCGGAGCCTACCCCTGCTCCGATTGCATGGATAATTGTCCGATATTCATCATTCTTCAAGATGTCGGCCAGCTTGGCCTTCTCCGGGTTCATCGGCTTTCCCTTCAGCGGCAGGATTGCCTGCGTCTTGGAATCGCGCCCTTGCTTCGCAGAACCGCCCGCCGAGTCCCCTTCGACGATAAAGAGCTCATTGCGTGTATAATCCTTAGACTGCGCTGGTGTCAGCTTGCCGTTAAGGTTTGAGCTCTCGCTGCGCTTCTTGCCTGAGCGCACATCCTCTCTCGCCTTACGTGCCGCTTCACGCGCCCTTGACGCCTGAATGGCCTTCTTGACTAACATCTGCGCAATTTGTGGGTTCTCCTCCAGGAAAATGCTCATATGCTCTGCTACGATTGTATCTACAGCACCCCTAGCCATGGCACTACCAAGCTGATCCTTCGTCTGACCGACAAATTCCACATCGGACATCTTCACATTAATGACCGACATCATGCCTTCCCGTAGGTCGTTGCCGTCTAGGTTTTTATCCTTTTCCTTCAACAAGCTGTTCTTGCGCGCATATTCATTCATCACACGCGTGTAGGCTGTCTTGAAGCCTGTCTCATGCGTACCGCCGCCACGAGTTGGGATCGAGTTTACAAACGATACGATTGTCTCCGTATACCCATCGTTATATTGAAGTGCAATCTCAACCTCAACATCATCCTTCTCAGCAGTGAAATGAATCACTTCATGCAGCACGTTTTTATCTTCATTTAAAAAGCGTACAAACTCGCTTGCTCCGCCTTCATAAAGGAAAGTTTCTTCCTTCCCTGTCCGCTCATCTTTCAATGTGACCCGTAAGCCAGAGTTCAAAAATGCAATCTCCTGCAATCGTTCAGCAAGATTGTCATAATTCAAATGAATATTGCCATGGAATACCTTCGCATCCGGCTTGAACGTTACCTTCGTGCCTGTGCGATTCGTATTACCGACAATCTCCAGCCCCGTTACCGGTTCGCCGACATGCTCTTTGCCTTTCTTATCCGTCCATGTCTCAAAGCGCATGCGATGAATCTTGCCGTCTCGACAAATCTCCACCTCAAGCCATTCCGATAACGCATTCGTGACTGAAGCGCCAACGCCGTGCAGACCGCCAGATTTCTTATAGCCTGCACCACCGAACTTACCACCCGCATGCAAGATCGTATAGACGACCTGCGGGGTCGGTACCCCTGTCTTATGCATACCTGTCGGAATTCCTCGTCCATTGTCTCGAACGGTGACCGACTGGTCCTTGTGAATTGTCACATCAATCTGAGAGCAAAATTTGGCGAGATGCTCGTCGACAGCGTTGTCTACGATTTCCCATACCAGATGATGCAGCCCCGAGGAGCTTGTACTGCCAATATACATCCCTGGCCGTTTGCGTACCGCGACAAGCCCTTCGAGCACTTGAATGTCGTCAGCCCCATACTCAGAATTGCGGTTGCCAGATGCCCCCCCATTCTCAGGCGACTGTCCGAACATATCGACTTGCTCGACCATTCATGCTCCTCCTTCAAAAATACATGTAGTGCATAATCAATAATCATGCGCGTTCCATACCATAATACGTGCTTCATACCAAATGCGTACTTCATAAATAAAATGCTACCTTATTAGCGTTCCAGCCTTCGTTGGCAAAAGAAAATCTGCCGCTGCCGGACGAGAGGAACAACAAAATGCCCCATTACTTATATCGTCCGGATGCAAACAGATGTTTCGCATTCTTGTATATTTTAATTCAAGATGTCCTGTTTCGTAAAGACACGGAATGCAATGAATAGGGAAATAATGCCCCATACACTTAATACAGCAAGCGAGAACGGCAAGCTCATCCCTTCTACAGGGGCCGGTGTACCCGCCATATAGTCCGTCAATTTCAAGTTAATCATGAACAGATATTTGGCAGTCGGCCAAGAAGAGGCCATATTATACAAGATGGTACCTGCAATCAGGGTTGCCATTAAGGTTACAATACTTGCTGCTGTGCTCCGGACGAGCACAGATATCATAAACCCAAGTGCTGCGACTACGATGCTGGAGAACCAGATAAGGCCACATTGCATAAGCAAGTACAGCCATGAGGGAAGCGTATGTACGGCATTGAAATCCACGTTCGTGCCCGCTACCGAGAATCCGGTAAATATCGGAAAAGACCAGCCTCCATACCCGAAGACCGCCCCTGAAATCAAATAAGCAAGCAGTGCTGTCATCACGACAATGATTCCGGTAAACATCATCAGGACAATCCATTTGCTCATTAACACCTTCCACCTGCGAACCGGCCTAGTCAGCAGCATCTTGATCGTGCCGGTAGACCGCTCCGATGAAACGATGTCCGAAGCAATCGCCATAACAAGCAGCGGAATGAACAGAGTTACTGCATTGTCCATAAAAGTACGGGTAAATGTCACCCCGTTCGGCTCACTCGGATTCACATCATGGTCCAAATAATATTGCAGCTGCTGCAGCATAATGAGCCGATACTTCTTCCACTCTTCGGGTATTCGGTCGCTTCCGAGCGAATTTTGAATATCGGTGATGCGCTGCTGCAACTCCAGTCTCCAGTCCTCTTTGAACTTCTCCCTACTATTTTCCGCCATCTTCATTTGCGCATATGTGAAGACAGGAATTAACACGATCAATATGAGCATGATGACATAAAATCGTTTTTTCTTCAACACTTTTAATGTCTCATTGTGGATAAGCGGCAGCAAGCTACTCAATGCGTTCACCCTCCGTTAATTCTAGAAATAGCTGTTCTAGGGTAGGCATAATATGCTGGATTCCTTCGATTTGGATGCCGGCATCCATCATCTTGCGATTCAGTTCTGGAATGATGTCCGGTGCAGTTTCCGTTACGATTGCGTAGTCAGGTATCCCGATCAAGGTGGACTCGTCAATCGGCGCTGTCTCTCGGCTATAGATTGTAACCCCGTCGTTTTCTGCTAACAGCTCCATAGCCCGCTCCGCAGGCTGTGCCTGCCATACTACAAACTGATTGCGTCCCGTAAGCAGCTGTTCGACATCATCTACAGCAAGCACTTCACCATGGCTGATAATCGCAACGCGATCACACATTAGTTGAATTTCACTTAACAAGTGACTCGAGACGAACACAGCCATACCACTGTCAGCCAGCGTACGGATAAATGATCGCAGCTCCTTAATGCCGAGTGGATCCAATCCATTCGTGGGTTCATCCAGAATGAGCAGCTTCGGTTCAGCAAGCAAAGCTTGCGCGATCCCAAGCCGTTGTCTCATCCCTAACGAATAGGTCTTCACTTTATCATGAATTCGATTCGACAACCCAACGATCTCGACAACTTCTTGAATGCGTTCTTGACCAATGCCGCTTACCATCCGCGCGAAATGTTCTAAATTTTCCCATCCTGTCAGAAAGTTATACATTTCCGGGTTCTCTACAATACAGCCAACATGCCGCAGGGCCCGCTCCGGATCTCGATTCACATCCAGACCACATACTTGAATCCGGCCTGAAGTGGGAGTAATCAAGTCCACCAGCATTCGAATAGTCGTTGTCTTGCCAGACCCATTCGGCCCGAGGAAGCCAAAAATTTCGCCTGCTCGAACCTCGAAAGTTACATCCTTGATAATCAGCTTAGAGCCTATTTTCTTCTTCACATGTTCTACTGATAATATAACTTCCTTCGCATGCTCCATCACTAAGCCACCTCCTGGCCGTCCTCTAGTGTCCTTCTATTATTGAATGCTCTGCACAATCCGCTTCGCAATGGCATCATATCCGTCTCCATTAGGATGAAAATGATCAGAAGATAAATATTTGCTGCTGTTCCGCTGGAACAAATCGTAGGTTGGAACCATCATCATATTCTTGTCCTTATTGATAAACGCATAAGCTGAATCGTTCCATTTCTGAACGACGGCATTTCCTATTTCACGCATCGCCTGCAGATCCGAGAATGGATTATACAGTCCTACATAGATGATAAGCGCATCCGGGTTCCATTTACGCAGTTGAGTCAGCACCTGTTTCAAGTGGACAATGCCAGCATCCACCTTGGCTATGAGTGTATCGAGCTGCATTTCCTTGGCGCTCATCTGTTCCGATTGAGCACCTTGGAATAAGTCATTGCCGCCAATCGTTAGTAGGATGACATTCGCTTGCTTCAATACATAACCCGCACTATCCTTCTCTATTCGTTCCACAAGCTGATCTGCACGAAGCCCGTTCACTGCCAGATTGTTCAGAAGCGTAACCGGCTTCTCCTTGCTCTTCTCAAGCGTACTCAACACACGTCGTACATATCCTTGTCCCGTCCCGTCGCCAGTACCTCTTGTCAAAGAATCCCCAAGAGCAGCGATCCGTATCTCTTGCTCCGAGTGAGTGGCGGTATCTGTTGTCGGTGAAGTCTTCACCCCAGGCGCATCCGCAAACGGAACAGAAGCAGGATAGATAATATCCGCAATTCCAAGTCCGAAGCCAACGAGCAAGAGCAGCGTACATCCCACGCCACATGAAGCAATCCATAACCATTGCCGCGATGCCGTTTTACGACTCATCCTAGTCCTCCTGTCTCAATCCCTGAACTCTGTTCTCCCTTTACATTACCTGTTCAGGTTCCTATTTGCAAACTGAGTCATCTGTTACCACGTTCCCTGGCAACAAGGGAGGCGACCGATCAATTCGGCCGCCTCTTTCATCAATTTCCTATACGATTGTACAAAACACAGAAGCAATTACAAACAGCAGAATCGCTCTATCGCTACACGCGGTGCGACTACATGTACTTATACTGAGCCGCTACTAGATTGTAATAAGTACCACGCAGGTTCATCAATTGATCATGCGTACCTTGTTCCTGAATAACCCCATGATCAAGCACAACGATATTGTCACAATTGCGAATCGTAGACAACCTGTGCGCAATAATGAAGGAGGTTCTACCCTGCAGCAACGTCTTCAATGCTTCTTGAATTTTCAATTCGGTCTCGGTATCAATACTTGCAGTCGCTTCATCAAGAATCAATATTCTAGGGTTTGCAAGCAAGGCACGTGCGAACGAGATAAGCTGACGCTGACCCATGGACAGCACATTCCCGCGTTCCTCGACCTCAGTGTCATAGCCATCTTTCATACTTGCAATGAAGTCATGCGCATACACGGCCCGTGCTGCCGCTTCTACCTCCGCATCCGTTGCATCGAGTCGACCGAAGCGAATATTATCTCGTATCGTCCCGGAGAAGATGAAGGTATCTTGCAATACAATACCAACCTGCGACCTCAGACTTTCAATTGTAACTTGCTTAATATCATGACCGTCAATAGTGACACGGCCTTCTGTCGTATCGTAAAATCGGCACAACAAATTGATAATCGTGCTCTTACCGGAACCTGTGTGTCCGACTAACGCGATGGACTCGCCTGCCTTGGCTGATAATGAAATGCCTTTCAACGCGGGACGTCCCTTCTCGTATTCGAACATTATGTTCTCGAATTCCACATCGCCATGGATTGGTGGAAGCACTTTTGATTTCGCTGTATCCTCAATAGATGGCTGTTCATCCATAAATTCAAAGATGCGTTCCGAAGAAGCCATAGCAATTAGCATTTGCGAATACATTTGCCCCAAGCGATTAATAGGTTCCCAGAAGTTCCCGATGTACTGAGCAAATGCGAATAGTACCCCAACTGTAATCACATGGCTCTGAATCAAATAGGAACCGTACATGAATAGAATAAATGCACCTACAGCACTTGTTATCTCGATAACAGGGCCGAACGATTGGTTCATGGCAGAAGCGCGATCCCAAGACTTCTTATTCACATTGTTCATATGATCGAAGAATTCCATGTTCTGCTTTTCTTGTGTATACGCTTGAGTGACACGAACGCCTTGGATCGCCTCGTTCAAGTGAGAATTAATCCGCGATTGCTTCATGCGGACGTCCTGCCAAGCGAAGCGGATCTTCTTCCGCAGCTTCGTCGACACTAAGAACATGATTGGAACCGTAATCATAACTGCCAGTGCAAGCTGAACATTTAAGAACAAGAGGATAATGATAATACCTGCCAGCTGCATGCAATCAATTAGAGTGTTGACAGCACCGTTCGTGAACAGTTCCTGCAAGGAGTTGACGTCGTTCGTCACGCGCACTAGCACGGAACCAGCTGGACGTTTGTCATAGAAATGGAATGACAGCTTCTGAATGTGCTTGAACAGATCCCCTCGCAAATCATGAATAATGCGCTGGCCAATCACATTCATAAATTTGATGCGGAACGCATTGGCGCCCCACTGCACAATATAAAGTCCAAACACCGTTCCCGCGATCATATACAGCATATGCAGCGATGGGTTTCCGTCAGCGGGCTGTATCGCATGGTCAATGGCATAGCTGATGAGAAATGGGATTGCCAGTTTCGTAAGCGTACCCAGAACCATCATTACCAACAATACCGGCAGCAGTTGGCGTTTATACGGCTTCATGTACACCAGCAGGCGACGCATCTGAGCCCAGTTGAACGGCTTTTCTATTGCTTCATCATCTTGATAGACGAATCGGGAACGCTTACGTTCTGCGTTCTCCGCAGCTGTGTTCTCGTCTTCATTCGCCGGGCTCGCCGCCGTGGATGCTGCTGTGAATCGTGCTCCACTCATACTCTCACCTGCTCTCTGTTCGACGTTCCATCGGTGGTAGAATCCATCTGATCTTCTGACTCAAACTTATCAGCATACTGAATACGATATACATCTTGATAGGTACCCGGCACCTCAATCAATTGCTCATGAGTACCTCTCTGCGCGATGCTCCCTTGATCCAATACCAGAATCTCATCTGCATGCCGCAGCGACGAGATACGGTGTGCGATTATAAATACCGTACGTCCACGCATAACCTCTTGGAAGCCAGCCTGAATCGCATGTTCAGTATCCATGTCAACGGCACTTGTTGCGTCATCCAAAATCAAAATCTTCGGATCCTTCAGCAGCGCGCGGGCAATCGCAATCCGCTGCTTCTGACCGCCTGAGAGTCCCATACCGCGTTCGCCCACAATCGTATCATAGCCAAGCGGCAGCTCCATAATGAAGTCGTGTGCTTGCGCAAGCTTCGCTGCTCGAACCACTTCTTCTTCGGTCACATCATCTCGTCCGTAAGCAATGTTGTTATAGATCGAAGATGAGAACAGGAATGTCTCTTGGAATACGGTAGCCATCTGACTGCGGAGACTCTTCACATCCAAGTCTCGAATATCATGACCATCCAGCATAATGCTACCTGACTTCACATCATACGCGCGCATGAGCAGTTGAATAATTGTTGACTTGCCCGCTCCTGTACCGCCAAGCAATCCAATCACCTTCCCAGGTGTTGCGTCTAGCGTAATGTGGCTAAGAGCGTTTACATCACCTTCATAGCGGAAGGTAACATCTTTGAATTGAACATGTCCCTTAACTTCTTCATCATTCAATACAACCGCACGATCATTGTTCGCAATGTCAATTGGGGTATCCAGCAGTTCCAGCACACGCTCTCCAGATGCCTTCGATTGCGTATAGTTATTGATATGGAAGCCAATTCCCCACATCGGGCCAATGATGTACCAGATCATACTGAAGAAGGCAACTAATTCACCAAGCGACAGCTCTTTGTTAATGACCTTCGTTCCGCCAAGCGCAAGCAGCATGACCACACAGCAGCAAGCAAGAAGTTCCATCACAGGGAAGTATCGTCCCCATAGTGTCGCAGCATGAATTTGATTTTCCTTATACGCTTCAGACCGTATAGAGAATTTATCAACTTCATGGCTTTCACGCGCGAAAGATTTGACTGTACGAACGCCCGTAATATTCTCCTGTACTGCCGTTGTCAGGCGGCTGAAGGCGACGCGCATTTCGCGGAAGGCCGGATGTATCTTAGATTCGAACCGAAGCGCGACTAGAATCAACAGCGGTATTGGGATAAGCGTTGTTAGCGTTAACTTCCAATCAATTGAGAACATCATTCCAGCGCCAAAAAGAACCATCAGCACCATATTCAAAATTTGTGCGAAGCCGAACCCAACAAAGTTGCGTATCCCTTCAAGATCTGCAGTCAAGCGGGACATCAAATCCCCTGTTCTTGCCTTGTCATAGTAGCGGAATGAAAGGAATTGCAGCTTGCGATAGCAGGCATTTCTCATTTCGTAGGCAACATAGTTGCCTAGACGACCGCCAAAATAGCCGTGTAAAAATGTGAGGGTGCCTTTGATGCTGACAACGACGACCACCGTCAATGACAGCCAAGGCACCCAATCGAATCGTTCTTTTGCTATGACGTCGTCAATCAAGATGCGCAGCATATTGGGATACACCAATCCGAGCGCTGTTGCCGCCATCAAGCAAAGTATAGATACGAATAGGTAGCCTTTTTTCGGCCAGTAAAAAGTGCTTAGCCGCTTGAAGACGTTCATGATTTCTCCTCCCCTTTTCTACGTTCTCGTGAGATGTAATGCAGTTTATCATCATGAAAACACAACAGCAAAACGCCAATTTCATCATAATGCCGTTTGTGCCCGATTTTTCCGAGCTTTGCAGTAACATATCCATTCATTTCTTTTAAATCGTCTGATTTACTGACTTGTCGTTCATTATTCAACAAAGAACGCTTACCGAGCATATGCCCAGTAAGCGTTTGAACGCAATTTATACGGTTTTGATATCGATTCCGCGTGAATTCATCTCTTGACTTGGATGCTTTTATGAATCTGTCGAAATAACCTCTTCCAAAGCACTAATCACAGCTTGAAGCAATTCTTCATCCACTTTTGCATGCAGCGCATTGTTCAATCTTTCCATATACAGATCCAACGCGTCTGACAGCTCCTTGTAGGACTTTTGAATGACCTTATTATAGTGAGTGAGGATATGTTCGATAAATTGTTCCCGATGAGCTTCTGTTACCCGCTTAACCGCCTGCATCGCCTGCAGCTCCAGCGCCTGTCTAAGTTCGCTGCGACCGCTGCCTTCGAAAAAGGCCTTACTATTGCGGAAATAACCACGAATCCACCGCGTTGTTACATTCGGCAAGTCCAGCTCACCTGATACCTCTGGCGTTGGCCAAGCCCCCATATCCACATCAGCCGGTGAGTATCCGGGCAGCTGCTCCGTTATGGCTTGCTGCAGACGATTGTGATAGCTCATCACCATCTTCTTGGCCCCTTGCTCCATCCGCAATGAGGTCGCATACAGTTCATTCGCAAGCTCTTTGCTAAATAGGCGAATCCATTCCACATAACAGCGCTGCAGCGCACTATCTATATCCCGATCATCTCTGCGCAGGGAAGCCGGATTGAAGGCGTGAGAGAACATATCACCGAAGCGGAATTGCAATCGTTGACCCACATGGTAGAGCAATTCATCTGCTTCCTGCTGGAATAGGCTTGATTCATCTCGCTCCAGCCACTCCGTGCAGCTGCGACGCGCTTGTTCGGCCAATGCTTGATAACGAATGACTTCCCGTTCACGCTCTGCTGCATCGGCATGTGAGGCATCCCACATCGCCTTCAGCTGTCTTGCTGCCCTATCCAGACTATTGTGAGCCGAATGAATACTGAGCTGAGTCAGCTCATTGCCTGCAAACTCTAGGAATGACTGCTCAAACTCACCAATACCCGACGTTCTAATCTTGTCCTTCTGTGCTTGCTGCTTGCCCTCCAATGCCTGCAAGCTCGAAATCGGAAATAGCCGCGGACTGCGCACACCGAATTCGCGCAGACGATCCTCCACATAATCCAGTACACTTGACAGCTCTTCAGGTGAGGCAGCAAGGTCAGATGCATTGACCACAAAGAACATTTTATCAAGCTCAAAGGCATCCTTCACCCGGCCCAGCTGCGTAAGGAACTGTCGATCAGCTTGGGAGAAGGCATGGTTATAGTACGTCACGAACAATATGATATCCGCCTGCTTCATGTATTCAAATGCAACACCCGTGTGCCTCGCGTTAATAGAATCCGCACCCGGAGTATCTACGAATACGAAGCCTTGTCTCGTAAGCTCACTGTCTATGAACAAATCAATGCGCTCTACGAACGCTGATCTTGATTCATCACTCACAAATAAGCGATACTGTGCCTCATCAACCATTAGCTCCTGACCTAATAGGCCTCGAGCCTCATCTATCCCACGATCCACAGCCTGAATGAATCGATAATATGGCCGCCCAGACGGATGAATTGTCTCTGGACGAATTCGCGCAAGCGAATGGAGCACTTCATCCATATCCATGGTGGATGCATTAGGCTCGCCCAAGGTCTCTAGCGCATAGCGAAGGTCATCAAGCAGCTTCGCTTCGCGCTTCATTGTTACGCGAGCCGTGCCATGCGGATGCTCATCTGTCGCTGCCTCGATCGTATTAATTGCGGCTGTTGTCGGGTTGGGTGATACTGGCAGTGCATCTTGCCCGATAAGGGCGTTCGCGAACGATGATTTGCCTGCACTGAACGCACCGAACAAGGCAACCGTAAAGCGATTCTCGTCAAGCCGCTTCGCCTTCTCCCGCATCTCTGCTGCGAGCATCTGCATCGATTCCAGCCGTTCAAGCACGCCTGCTGCTTGCTCCAGCTTCTGAGCTGTATGGATTAGCTTGCCCCGAACTTGGCTAGGAGCAGCAGCCTCTGACCGCTGTTCTGTTCCACTAGGAGCTGACCCATGATCAGTAGTGAGATTGCGCTCAGAGTCTTTTGCAAAAGATTGATCTTGGGCATGTCTATCCAGATTGCCGCTTGTCCCGAGCCCATCAGCCTCTGTAGACAACTCCAACCATGATTCAACGATTGCTTGCTTATCTGAACGTCTCTGCTGTACGTGATCAATTATGCCACTCTCGGCTGGAGCATTGCGAACGCGTTCCTGGTTCCTGGCCTCTGCAGCATGCTGCTGGCCTACTACCTTCTCCTTGCTGTTTGCTTGCTGCTTCAAGCTGTGAATATCGGGAAGAAGACCCATCCAGCCACATTCCAGCTTATCAGCAGGCAGCCATAATTGTATGGCTTGAACCAATTCCGATTCGATCCCTGTAGTAGCTTGTAGTCGATTCTCCACTTCCGAGAATTCGAGGGAGAGCTCGCTCATGGAAGCAAGCTTAGATTCTGCCCGCGTAAGCTCTTCACGATATTGACGGAGCTTGATCTCTAGTAATGGCTCTGCCACTGTCAAAGCGGCTCTACGCAGCATCGCGCGTGCTTCATCAGCTATTGATCTGCAATAATTCAAGGTATACTCAGGTGAACCGCTCGCTCCCTCTGACACCGAATCAGCAAGCCAGGAATCACCTAGATCAGGCATGGCTTGCTCCATCGCAGCCGATGCTTCCTGCTCGTTTGCTCCTACCTCTTCAGCCAGCGAGCGAATCATTTGGATGAGATGAACCTCAACATTTGCCCGCAACCCTTCCTTCCAGATGGATGTGAAGGACTGCAGTCGTTGCGTGCGTTCATTGTCTGTCTTCGCACTGGAGAATAAGAAACCGACCTTGAAGCCAGGCTTGCGGGATTCTAAATATCGCTGCGCCTGTTCACGCATTACTGCAGGCGTAACATTCGCATTACTAAGCAGCTGTTGCACTTTCTTCTGGAACGATGCATTTACTTCCTGCTCCTGGGCTGTAAGCTCTGCAATGCGCTGTTCCGTTAGATGCAGCTGTTCCTTCCAAGCAGCCAAAGAGGCTTCGTCGCCTATACGTTCCACTAGCTGTTCACGTTTACTTACAAACGGCTCCTTTAAAACCTTTGCATGGGCAGACACGAGCTCACGTGCCGCACGTAAGATACCATATCGAACGAGCGGCAGCCGTTCTCTCGCCGTCTGACGAACATAGGCTTCTAATGCATTCCATTCATTCAATGGATGTTCTGGCTGCCTTACAGAGATGTAGAATACGCCTTCGGGCTTCAACTGCCATGCATCAAGTGCACTTCGGACATCGCTCTGATACGATTCGAAGGTAAGCTCCTGCTCCCTGTGCTTGTCGATTTGATTCACAATCCAGATAAGCGGCTTACCTGCATCTGCAACCTCCTTCGCGAATGCGAAGTTCGTCTCCGACTGGACGTGATTATAGTCCGTCACATAGAACACAATGTCAGCCAGATGCATGGCTTCCTCCGTAGCTGCTCGATGTGCCGCATCTGTAGAATCTACTCCGGGTGTATCCAGCAGAGCAACGCCTTGCTTCATCCAATCAATTTCATCAAAAAGAACGACACGTTCTATACCAGCACCATCACGGCACACATCATCCAGCTGCTCGAATTGCACAGGCTCTTCAAGAACCGTTCCATCTTGTTCAGATCTGCGTAGAACCCGCGCCTGACGCTCTCCGTAGCGGAGCGTAACCACGTTCGCACTCGTTGGAATCGGACTCGACGGAAGCAGCTGCTTGCCGCATAATGCATTAATTACACTTGACTTGCCTGCCGAAAAGTGTCCACAAAACGTGACCATCACAATCGCTTCTTGCCACTTCTTCGCAAGCTCAATCATCTTCTCGGCGTGCTGCACATCTCCCCTATGCCGCATCTGATCCGCTGTATGCTTCAGCCATTTTCCGAGTTCATCGCTATCTCTTTCCACAATGGCCGAATTGGTGTGCAACCTCGCATTCATCTTCTCCATTCACGTCTCCCTCACCGCTTTTATCCTAACGGAACACGAATTGTCATTTTTGCGCATAGAAAAAACCGAGTAATCGGCTTCCTCTTTTTGCCTTATACTCGGTTTCTAGTGTACCATATTTTGCTGTTCGGGGAGAATGATTTCGAATTGTTCTCCGCGCTGTAAAATAGTAATGCCTGAATCTTTCACGCGCATTACGACAACATCACGTTTTTGACGCATACGTTCTACATACTGATCAGGAACTTGTCCAGCTGCATATACCGTAACGCCATCAATCTCACGTTCTTCATCCTCTTGCATAGGTGTTTGCATAATCTTTTCATAAATATTAGAGAATTGTTCAAAATCATTCGTGTATACCGAAATACATTTCATCACGACCGACTCCCATCCACGTTCTTATAGTTTCCAGTCTTTCTAGGTTTGGTCGCTTTCATACGTATTTTACCCTCTCGACAGCTATCTAACAGCGGACAAATGTCACATTTGGGGGATTGCGCTTTGCAATGATAACGTCCAAAAAAGATTAACCGGTGATGCGTATCTGTCCATTCCTCACGGGGAATTTTACGCATCAGCTTTTTCTCCACTTCCAACACACTATCGTCTTCGTTGGCAAGTCGCAAGCGCTTGGAGACGCGCTCGACATGTGTGTCCACTGCCATTGCAGGAACACCGAAGGCGTTGGATACGACCACATTGGCCGTCTTTCTGCCGACACCTGGAAGCTCTGTTAGCTGAGCATGCTCTCTTGGTACTTCACCCTCATATTTATCTATGAGCATGCGGCATAGTTTTTGAATATTTTTGGCCTTGTTGCGGAATAAGCCAATGCGCCGAATATCTGACTCCAGCTCTTCAAGCGGAACTGCTAGATAGTCTTCCGGTGTTTTATATTTCTGGAACAGCGTAGCTGTTACTTTGTTCACCGTCTCGTCCGTGCACTGCGCTGACAACAGGACTGCAATTGTCAATTCGAACGGATTGGCGTGAGTCAACTCGCAATGCGCGTCAGGGTACATTTGACCAATCGTATCGAGGATATGTCGGACGCGGGCACTTGTTGCCATCTGGAAGTCACCTCACCTTTCTATCCATTCTGCTTGACTATTCACATCTAAAAACCGTCTCACCCGCTAAGGTGAGACGGTTCGAAGTGAACCTAATCGTAGTTTAAGACACTTTCTCGATTTCAACAACCTGATCCTTAATGATATACAACATAATATCGGTATCTTCTTTAATGGAAGACAGGCTGATTTTCTCGCCCTTCGAATGAATAGATGCATTCGGATGAACTTTGAATATATAATTGTTTTCAGCCATCGTGCGCTTTACATACAATTCATTTGTATTTGAATTATAGCGCCAGAAGCTGCGCTTCATTCCGCTGACCAGCTTCACAGCTGAAAGATCGCTTGTGTCCTTGCGTACCTCTACGCGGTCTCCTTCTTTCAAAGCGCTCAAATTCGAAGTAGAAGAAGAATTATCAACCTGAATTTGCGCGTTCTTGCCTACTTGGTGCACAGATAAGGAGCCAGCATTGTCGCGTACTCGAATTGTTCCGTTGTTTGTATCCACAGACTCTACTCGGCCATAAGTAACTTGAACTTGACGCACTTCCACGATAGAACGTCCGTCCATTACAACGTTGACATAGTCATTATCCTTCAAGTCTGCAATCTTGATCTCTTTATTATTCAGATCATAGATCTTGGCATTTCCCACATAAAAGTCCTCAACCTTCGAGTCGCTCGAGCGCAGACGAAGGCGATACCCCGACGCATCCCGATACGCGATATCGAATTGTAGCGTTTGCCGAACAGCGAGAGACGATAGTGTGGATTGATCATCCGTGAAGTAGGCAACTATTGTATCACCATTATTCACATCATTCAAGGTCACATTGTTTTTCCCATACTTTTCTACGCTTAGCTCAGTCCCCTTATAAGGCAATGTTACCGTTTGTCCGTTCGCAAGCTTCATCGTCACTGTCTTCGCGGTAGAGCTTGCATAGACGAATGTTCCTTCGAATTTGTTGACGAGCTGCACCAGAAGCGCGTTTTTGGCCGTATGTTGCACATTCACCTTGCGTTTGCCATCCTTAAGCTGATTTGCGATATCCTCAAGTCCAACCTTGGAGCCGTTATTCTCAAAGCGAGTCTCGTATGTGAGCTTAAAGACGTGAGGTTCTTTGCGCTCGTCAGTTACCATTAACAGTTTGTTCGTTTTATCAAAATCTACAACTGTAGCTCCAATTATCATTTCCGCCTTGCGGTTCATTACTTTGATGTTGGCAACCTGATCCTCGCTGTTCATGGCCAGCTCGACGCGATCTCCGTATTCTCCTGCGACAATATCGTCGAACGTTGGATTGTTCATTCCGTCAATTTCAATCTTTACATCACGAGCAAGCAGCTTCGCCACGAGTTCATTGTTTTCTTTTCGGATCGTGATGCTCGTTTTCGTCGCACCTTTTTCGTACAGCGTACCAGAAATCGTAACTTGTTGGGCATTTGTCAATTCGATTTCCGTTACGACGCTATTTTTCACCGTATAATTGACGCTGTCATTTTCCTTGATACTGCTTAGACCGGATAACAATTGATCCTTATACCGAACGTATGCTCCCTCCAAAACCGTGTAGGTTTCACTCTCACCTTGTTCGTTCTTGATCGTCACGGAACGGTTTCTCACATCAATAGAAGTAATAGTACCTTTGGCCGATTTGTTGACAGGCCCAGACTTTACTTGAACCTCAATAATTTTGCGTTCATTCGTAAACGTTTCACGCTTGATGACAAGCTCACTGTCCGCCATCAGCTTAGAAGGATCGATCGTGTTGCCGCTGGCATCCTTGAATACAGTCGCGCTGTTGTCGTACACAATATCAGACAATGCATCAGTGCCATCCTTCGTGAAATACAGCTTCTTCTCTGAAGGCGCAACATACCTCAGCTTAACCGTTGAAGTTTCCACCTTCGGTTCAGCGTCTAATAATTCAACATATGCCGCGCTTCCCGATTGTCCAGCGACACGGATTTTCATGTATAGGCCAATATCGGAGGCATTGATCGCCTGCTCGCTGTCATTTTTGTAGTACATCGTGTTTTTATCGCGGCGGAAGGTTGCTGTCTTGCCCTCTTCCGTATACAAGCGAATCTCTTGATCCGTTAGGCTCATCACATAACCGAATGATTCGAATGCGTGCTTTACCTTAGATACTTTTTCTCCGCGACTGAAGAATGTTGCAAGCTGCGCGCGCGTTACTTTGCCTTGCGGCTCGAATTTGTTGCCGCTCATTCCCGTAGTCAATTCCAGATCAACAGCAGTGTTGACATATCCTAATGCAGACGCGCTAATCTTGCTATTATCGGCAAATGTCGTCTTCTTGTTCTTTGCACGCTCTGCATCTGCTTGTTTTCCTACAGCACGAACCAAAATTTTCGTCACCCATTCACGGGTTGCCTTTTGATCGCCCCATGCTTGCTTCGGATCCGGCTTCGCCATTTCTTCTTCTTTTTCCAACAGCCCTTTTTGGAATGCCAGAACAATATACGGCTTGAAGAAATTCCCGACCTTAAAATCAGCAGGTAGTGCTACGGAATCTGCAGCATTCAATTCACCCTCTAGTCCCATATAGCGAATTGCCATTGTGATGGCTTCCTGCTGCGTTACATCGTCACCAGGACGGAACTTGCCGTTATTCCCCTTTAAAATATCCAATGCTGCAAGCTTATGTATATGTTTCTCTGCCCAATAACCAAGCTTAACATCGCTGAATATCGGACTTGTACTCGAAGTTGATGTAACTTGATTTGTCTTTGTAGCGGTATTTGATTCAGCTGCCATCGCGAATTGCATAGACGTCAGCATCATGGATACGGCCAATAATGCACTTGTTAATGCTCGCGCTTTGCGCACACACGGTTTAGAATTTATTTGCATGATGCATCCCCTTCCACATATATTTCTTCGTAAGATGTTCTTTTTCGACAAGAACAGGGGCAATTCCTGCCCCTGTTCTTGAATAATTGTTGGTATTATTTTGTTCAATTACATGATTCGTGCAGATCTCTATGGACGCTTGATTGGATGTTTCAACGTAACATGGCCCATCAAGCTTTCATCTGACTTTCCATCTACCAGAATATCAATTGCCTTTACTTCATCGAATTGGAACAGCGTTTTAGTAAGAGCATCCAATGCAAAAGCCTCTCCGCCTGCTCCAAGATGACCCTCTTCCGGAATATGAATGTCAATGACTAGCGTTCCCTTATCCATTTTCACAGATTTGAAGTCGATCTTTTCCCACAACGGAATATCTTTATCATTGTCAGATGTCTTCAACGCTGAAAGTGCAGCTTCATATTTCTCGTCATCATTAGAGAACTGGATCATCTTCTTATACGACTTCAATTCCATCAGCTGATCATCAGAGACAAATACGTCAAGCGACTTTTCTTGCTTGTCAGACTTCGTTCCTTGACCTCTGTCAGTTGTTGGCTGCTCAGGCTTCGTTGTCTCGTCTGACGGCTTTTCCTCGTTCGGCTGCTCTGTTGTCGGCTGCTCCGTCGTAGGTTGTTCAGCTGTTGGCTGCTCAGATTGAGTAGCTCCATTTGTTGTCGGTTTAGCACCGCACGCACTTATAATTGTAATGGATAGAACTGCGGCAGCAAGTGCCCACCATTTTCGTGTCTTCATGAAGCACGACCTCCTTTACATCGTTCATAACGCAACAGATCGTCAAAGGTTGCATTTTTTATGGAATCAGGATACGCCCAAATATTCTTTAATCCCTTTGACAATGTTCTCCGCAACGCGCCATTGGAACTGGTCGTCATACATTTTTGGTTCGTCATTCGTGCTCGTCAAAAAGCCTATTTCGAGCAGAGCCGACGGCATCTTCGTTTCCCGAACGACATGGAGATCTCCAAATTTGATACCCCGATCCTTCAATTGCGTTCCATTCAATAAATTTTTGTGCAACGTCTTGGCAAATGCTTCGCTGCTCTTGTGATAATAGAACGTCTCCGTACCTGTTACGGAAGGGCTATTTTTCGCGCTGTTTCCATGTATCGATACGAATATATCCGCACCAATTTTGTTCGCAAGCGATGAACGATCCGATAATTCAGGGAATGAGTCGTCTTCGCGCGTCATAACAAGATTGATCTTATCTTCTTTACGAAGCAGTTCTCCGACTTTCAAGGAAAGTGACAAAGTAAAGTCCTTTTCCGTCTTCTTCGTCAAGCTAAGCGCACCGGAGTCCTTGCCTCCATGGCCTGCATCAATCACAACGGTATAAGTACCATTTGGTTTGTTTGGCGTTACAGGTGGTTTCGTTGTTCCGCCATTGCCGTTCCCATCGTCATTTCCACTCTTTTGATTCAGCGAAATGGTCGTCAAACCTTGATCATTCAGTGTGACTTCACCATTCAACGGGTAGTTCAAATCAATAACGAAGCGCGCTGTATTCGGCTTATCGCTGAACATTGCAAAGCGAATGCGCTGAACATCTGGGTAATCTGATACTACATATTCCCCTTGTCCATCTTTATTGAAACTATATTTTTCATAGAACTCGTCCGAGAACACTGCATTCGGCAAATCAATAACTACCCGGTTAGGGCTGTCCATCGTCATAATGCTCGGTCTTACATTACGATCTAAAGCAATATGTAATTGATTATTGTCAAAAGAAAAGTTCGTAACGACTGAAGTATTGTTATCTGGCTTTGCTTGGTCTCCACCATTACTGCCATTATCTCCATTGCCGTTGTCCGGCTTTGTCGGCTTGTCCTCATTGCCTTTATCAGGTGTTGGGGGCGTTACTTCGTCGGAAGTGAACATGTACACGGATTTGGTTGAGTTGTCCCAATCCACTTTCAACCCCATATTCTCCCCGATAAAACGAAGTGGGACTAGTGTAGTTTCGCCTTTAATAACCGGTGGTGCAACAAGTGTAACACTCTTGTTGTCAACTGTCGCCGTCTTCTGATTGACGGTGAGATTCATGCTTCTGCTATTATCATTTATAGCTACCGTCTTCGCCTTCTGATTCCAATCAACCTTATAACCCAACTCTTCAGAAACGACGCGAATCGGGACCATGACCGAATTGTTCAGCATCAAAATGTTCTCTGGCATCGCCAAAGAATTTCCATTCAAGTACAAGCTCGTATTAGGTGCAGCTTGTCCCAGCGTAGGAAACACTAAACACAACAGCATTAATAGCAATCCAACCGCAAATTTTTGTTTTTTCTGCATCTTCACCTCTACATCCTTTCGTCATGTTCCGCACTATTCTATTTGTCTATTAAGAACGGACGTATTATTAGACGTATAAAAAGTACAAAAGTTGCGTAGTTTCTACATTTTTTGGCTAAAATAAACCTGCTAAAATATCCCTTGTTTTCACTGTAAATCACCTACTCCCACATGGCAAGACAAAAATTGCGCATTTGAACATAAATATTGACAGGATATGTAACAACAACAAAAAGACCGTTCTCTATTTCGCACCTGATCATACAAAAAGTGCAAATAGAAAATGGTCTACCCTCTCTAAAAATATCAACTTCTAGTAGCAGAAATAATTAAGAACATGGGTCTGCGCAGTTCATCAGTCATCCCGGGTATTTCTCGCAGCATTTTCTCAGATGGAGTCGGCTCCTTCACTGCATGTATCGTAAATCCCGCATCAATCAAGTTACTCATATACGTAGCAAACGTTCGATGATACTTAACGACATCCTCCGTTAAGAAGGCCGTTTCACGCTTCCCTTCATCCTGATAGCCATCCACTGCCCAATGGAGGATATTCCCTTGCTCATCGTACACCCAATCTTGTTCATTGCGCGAAGTGAAGATCGGATGCTCCACCGAGAACAGAAACACGCCCCCTGGTTTTAAGCTGTGATAGACTTTGTCACAAATCGTATCGAACGACTCAATACAATGAAAGGCTAGCGAACTAATCACCACATCAAATTGCTCATCAGCAAACTGAATGTCTTCAAATCCCTGGAACGCCGAAGCGAATCCAGGGATTGTAATACCTTCTATTGTCAACGGTGCTTATACGACTGGGTAAGCGACACGCCCCGCATTCGCAGCTTCGTATGCAGTAATTGCATCTTCATGCTTCAGCGTCAATCCGATATCATCGAGACCTTGCAGCAAAAATTGGCGACGGTGCTCATCCAGATCGAAAGTGTAGTTCAATCCGTACTCATCCGTAATTGTCTTCTCTTCCAAATTCACGTCCAGACGATAGCCGTCCTTCTCCGCTGCACGACGGAATAGTTCATCAACTTGCTCTTCTGACAGCTTAATAGGAAGAATACCATTCTTGAAGCAGTTATTGTAGAAAATATCTGCGAATGATGGAGCAATAACACAGCGGAAGCCATAATCAAGAATCGCCCATGGTGCATGCTCACGTGAAGAACCGCAACCGAAATTCGCACGGGACAGTAATACGGAAGCTCCTTCATATTGCGGCTGGTTTAAGGTGAAGGAAGGAATAACGTTGCCCGCCTCGTCGAATCTCCACTCGTAGAACAAGAACTGGCCGAATCCGCTCCGTTCAATACGCTTCAAAAATTGCTTGGGAATGATTGCATCTGTATCCACGTTGACCCGATCAACTGGGGCAACAAGACCGTTCAATGATGTAAATGGTTGCATGATTCGTTCCTCCCTTAGTTCAATACTTCCGCTTTGATTTCCCAGTTGCGCACATCAACGAAATGACCCTTGATTGCCGCTGCTGCTGCCATTGCTGGCGATACCAAATGCGTACGTCCACCGCGGCCTTGACGTCCTTCGAAGTTACGGTTGGAAGTCGAAGCACATCGTTGTCCTGGCTGGAGCACATCCGGGTTCATGGCAAGGCACATACTGCATCCAGCATCACGCCATTCGAAGCCCGCTTCCACGAATACTTGATCCAAGCCTTCTTTCTCCGCCTGAAGCTTAACCCGACCAGAGCCTGGAACAACGATAGCCGTTACCTTATCGCTCACCTTGTAGCCTCTAGCTATCTCAGCCGCTGCACGCAAATCCTCGATACGGCCATTTGTACATGAGCCGATAAATACATAGTCGACAGCAATTTCAGTCATCGGCGTACCAGGTGTCAGATCCATATATTCAAGTGCTTTCTCAGCAGCTTTACGTTCATTTTCGGTTGTAAAATCAGCAGGGTTCGGTACATTCGACGTAATATCGGTACCCATACCTGGGCTCGTTCCCCAAGTCACCTGTGGGATAAGCTGATCCATATCCACTTCAACAACAACATCATAAGCAGCGCCCTCATCGGTTACATAGCTCTTCCACTCTGCAACAGCAGCATCGAAAGCTTCGCCTTGAGGCACATACTGACGATCACGCAAGTATTGGAATGTTGTCTCGTCTGGTGCGATTAGACCAGCACGTGCACCCGCTTCAATGGACATATTGCATACAGTCATTCTCTCTTCCATCGTCAATTCGCGGATGGATTCGCCTGTGTATTCAATGACATACCCAGTTGCAAAATCAGTGCCGTTCTGCGCAATGAAGCCCAAGATCATATCCTTCGCAGTAACGCCTGGCTTGCGCTTGCCAACGAAGCGCACTTCCATCGTCTTCGACTTCGCTTGCTGCAAGCATTGTGTAGCCATGACATGCTCAACTTCGCTTGTGCCAATTCCGAACGCAAGGGCGCCGAATGCACCGTGCGTCGACGTATGGCTGTCCCCACAGACAATTGTCTTCCCTGGATGAGTAAGACCAAGCTCAGGCCCCATAACGTGCACCACGCCTTGATCAATGCTGTCCAGGTCGAACAGCGTAACACCAAAGTCTGCACAGTTCTGTGATAATGTATCGATCTGCTGCTTCGAGATTGGATCTGTTATGTTGAACCGATCCTTCGTCGGTACATTATGATCCATTGTTGCAAATGTAAGGTCCGGACGTCTTACCTTGCGGCCGCTCAAGCGCAATCCTTCAAAAGCTTGCGGGGATGTTACCTCGTGCACCAAATGCAAATCAATGTATAAAATGCTTGGTTTGCCTTCTTCTTGCACGATGACGTGCCGATCCCAAATCTTCTCGTACATGGTCTTCTTTATCGTCATTTCCTTCACCTCTCCGCGATTTTACGCTTCTCTCTCTATTTCTCTTGCCACCAAATATAGCATTTCTTTCTTCATTGATCCAAGATATAATATCTATAATTACAATAGGTTTAACCTATAAGTTATACAGAGAAAGGATGAACGGACATGGAATTTAGACAGCTGCTCTATGCCGTCCAAATTGCACAGGAGAGGAACTTCTCCCGGGCTGCTGAGAAGCTGCACATCGCACAGCCTTCATTAAGCCAGCAGTTGTCGAAGCTAGAGAAGGAAATTGGCGTCCTCTTATTTCAACGAACGACCAATTCAGTGGAACTCACACATGCAGGAGAGGTATTCGTCGACCGCGCACAAAAGATGCTCGATGCGATGGAACAGCTGAAGAACGAAATGGCCGATATCAGCCAGACGAAGAGAGGAAAGGTGGTTATCGGGACAATGCCGATTACGGGATCCCATATCCTCCCCCATGTCCTTCCTCAATTCCATGAACGCTATCCAGCCATCGATCTGGTACTCGTAGAGGATACTTCGACGTCCAACCTGGAGCGAATGACGGCCCAAGGCAAGAATGATCTATGCCTGCTATCTCTGCCCTTAACGGATGATTCTCTTACCTATCGACCTGTCGTGGAAGAGGAGATTCTGCTGGCAATCCCCCCTCAGCATTCTCTTGCCAAGCAGCATTGCAAATGTTCTGAGCCAAGTCCGGTGTCCTTATCAGACCTCCGAGACGAGCCCTTCATTCTCTTGAAGCGTGGTCAAGGATTCCGGCAAATTACCGTACAATTGTGCCAGGAAGCCGGTTTTACCCCGAATGTCGTATTCGAGAGCACGAACATTGAGACCGTCCAGTCTCTCGTAGCAGCTGGTATGGGGGTTGCCTTAGTTCCTTCATTTATTGCGACTGCTCCTCGAAGCGAATTTGTTCCGTTATATCTTCCGCTGACAGGAAGACCTTCCCGTACGCTTGTTATCGCGTATCGTGAAGGCCGCTATATGTCCCATGCGGCAGAAGCCTTCATGCAGACACTGCAAGATACGATCACAGCCCGCTTCGGCTCGCGAGTTCGCGCCGGAGGAACGATGAATCAACCTAAGAAGTCTGAATGAGATCGTATCTCTATGTACGAATCAGCTCATCGATTCGCATTATGGCAATCCTGCAACCGCAACAGGGAATTGACCTAATGCAGCAGCGCGTCCAAACAATACTCGTGCTGCTGCCCGCATATTACTATCCGTTAGCCCATAAATCGCATAGCCGATTGGAATGTTAGCCAAAGCCTGAGCATCATAGGGAAGTCCTGCTGCAACGACTGCAACAGGCTTCTTCATTTGGTCAAGCTGAGCTACCAACTTGTTAAACAGTTTGGTTCTACGAGGCTGTCGGTATACATCGTTCGTCACGATAACGATGGCATCTGCGGCTCTGATTGCATCGGTCAATCCTGTATCTTCAAGCTTACTCACTCGAACGTCAATCTCAGCCGAACGCACCTTGTTGCGATTAGCTGCTGCATGAGCTTCCTTCTCCTCCGCCCCAACATCTCGTCTTCCCTTCACCTCAGCTACTAATGCACGCTGCATCGCTTCCAAGCTGGCGCTATCATGACCGACCAGAAGTACTTGGTTCATACTGGATGTAATCAGCTCACTGGGCTGATTAGCAATAGAATCTGTCCCCCAACGTGTAACAGCCTGTTCCGCTATGCGCTTCATTAATCCCTGCGCCTGATTGGAAGCAATAAATGATTGGGCTTTCCCAATCGCTTGTTCCACATTTAATTGAGAAGCCTGCTTTGCATTCGTCACCTTATACTTCAACTTTAAGTGCAAGATGCGACGCACACTCTCATCAATGCGCTGCTCGGTCAATGTCCCCTCTTCTATCGCTTTATGAATCGCAGATATTGCCTGATGCGGCTTAGGGGGCATCAAGAGCACATCTGCACCTGCTTGGATGGACATTACAGCAGCTTCATCCGAACCAAAATGATCCGCAATCGCCTTCATATTCAATGCATCCGTAATAATGGCCCCCTGAAAATGCAATTGATCACGTAAAATATCTGTAAGGACACGGGAAGATAGTGTAGCTGGAATCGTGATGAGTGAGCCATCTTTTTGAGAGGAGGTTGTCTTCGGCTCAAGTTGAGGAACCTGAATGTGAGCGGACATAATCATATCCACTCCTTCTTCAATGGCTGCCTTGAAGGGCAACCATTCTACTTGCTCGAACCGCTTCAAGTCATGAGTCAACTGAGGTAGTCCCACATGCGAATCAGTACGTGTCGAGCCGTGCCCAGGGAAGTGTTTCACAATGGCTGGCATGCCGCTATAATGTGCTCCCTGTACATAGGCGCGTACGTACGCAGACACCTGTTTAGGCTCAGAGCCAAATGAGCGAAGTCCGATGACGGGATTGTGCGGATCATCATTTACATCAGCAACAGGGGCAAAATTTAGGTTGAAGGAGAGCAACTGCATGAGGCTGCCCGTTTCAATAGCCGTTTCCTTCGCAAGCTGGGGTTGTCCAGTCGCAGCAATCGCCATATTTCCATTCCAATCGCCAGTGAACAGGATACGATTTACTACTCCCCCCTCCTGATCTACGCCAATCCAGAGTGGGATACGGGATGATCGGAGCATTTGGACATTGTCTTCAACCGTTTGCCCCACAGTCTTGATGTCATCTTTGAATAAAATAACGCCTCCAGGAGCCAGTTCATGAAGGATATTCGACAGCGCTTGGTTAGGCTTCTCAGCAGTAAGCGCAGATAAGTGAACCAAAAACATTTGGCCAATTTTCTCGTCTAAGGTGAGTGCTTGCAGCCATTTTTCCACTTGAATGTTGTCTTCTGCAGAGCCGTTTACAATTTTCTGGTCAAATGAAGAATCCGAACCCTTCAATTGGATCGCATCCGTACCGTTTTGATGAAGGACTCTACCATCACCATCTATACCCAGCACCCAATCTACCACATGAGCGCCATATCCAGACCAGACTAGAAGGAGCACACCTATTGTACATCCAATAATGAGAAAAAGAAGACGTGCTTGACGACGTTTACGAGATGTGTCTGCCCGCTTATGCCGCTCTTTTCTCGACATCATACACGATCAAGCAATGGAGCAGAACCATAGGAAGCCGTAGCAGATTGATAAAGCGATTCTCTACGATCAGCGAACACAGGAATTCGCCCCCGCACCTCCTGTACGAGCGACAGAGAGATCGGTGCCTGCACAAATGCCTCCTGTTCCCCTGATGAAGCAAGTGTATCCCCCCATGGATCAATAATTGCCGAATGTCCGAAGAAAGCTGTCTCTTGTCCGGAAGCCCCCTTGCTCGTACCGACTCGATTGCAGGCTACCACATACATTTGATTTTCAATGGCTCTCGCAGTCAACAGCGTCTTCCAATGATGAAGCCGTGGATGCGGCCACTCAGCTGGAACAAATAGAACTTCTGTACCTTGGAGCGCCATTGTTCGGGTCCATTCCGGGAAACGGAGATCATAACAAATAATAACCCCACACTTCACACCATCTAGGGTAAACGTCCCGAGCGCATTTCCGGAAGATAAATAAACATGTTCATCCATCAACTGGAACAAATGAACCTTGTCATAGGCGCCAACAATGTCGCCGTTACGATCTGCTGCATACACCCGGTTGTAGATCTGGTCGCCTTCACGAACCGATACGGAACCACCTACAATGTTTACACCATATCGTGCAGCAAGCATCGTGAGCATTTGCTTCGTCTGCTGTCCATTTACATCTGCTATTTCGTGAATCCGCTCAAGTGCATAACCTGTATTCCACATTTCTGGAAGCACAATGACGTCCGGCTTCGAATCTCTCTCCATTGCTTTGCCGATCCATTGAATAACGTTCTCCATATTTTTGTCCGGTTCGCCGATTGCAACATCCATTTGAATCGCACACACATTCCATAATTGTTCCATCGTATACACTCCTTCTCTCGGCTTTCAGCATGCATTTGTTCTTCGGTAGCACTTTCTACCATCCATCATACCTTTTCATGGATTGGAGTCAAGATGGGTACGTTAAGGAAGCAAGCGGAATCAAAAATAAACAACGAATAATCACCCACCGCGGTCTCGAAAGGATGAAAAGTAGCATGCGCAATCGTTGTATGGTCAAATGGGTCGTAGCTATTGCTCTCTTACTTGTATGCAGCACAAGTACACTGATGACGAATTCTGTATCCGCATGGGCACCGGGTGAAGGCAGCGATTCGGCTGCAAGTCCTCCGATCCAACTGTTCGATATTAAGGCACAACGGATTGTGAAGACGTTCCCTAACAGCAAGGAGTTCCAAGCAGTCGCTGCTTCTTGGCTCAAGTCGATAACCGGACTGTCCCCTCAGCTCACGATTGGGCATCAATGTGGATATATCGTACGTATCCCATTAACATCAGTGGCTGATGTGGTTCTTCCAAGAGAGACGGTGCAGATAAAAGACGTATTTCTTATCTATTGCCCAGATAAAGATCCGCTGCTGCTCGTATTCTCGAAGGAACGCAAGCCCTATTTGCTACGAATAAATTTAGATGTCAAACCATTTATGCAGCAGCTATTGACAACAGAACCGACAGGAAAGGCTGAAAAATCGAGCGGATAAGTTGTATTTAAAGAAAAACCGTATGTAAGCTACGGAAATCGATGAAAAAAAAGGGTATACACTTCAGTGGAAACATGCTAAATTATCGTTATTATTTTGATAACCGATAACGAATCCGGGTGCTGGAGTGGATAAGACATGTTAGAAGAAACATACCGTTCTATCTCGATCAAGCCGGCCG
The DNA here is from genome assembly GCF_001894745.1 of Paenibacillus sp. NAIST15-1. Lineage (GTDB taxonomy): Bacteria > Bacillota > Bacilli > Paenibacillales > Paenibacillaceae > Paenibacillus_B > Paenibacillus_B suaedae. The sequence goes on along the minus strand of NZ_BBYF01000002.1, from coordinate 375,013 downwards.
CACGCATGAACCGGCTTCCGAAGCAATTCTTTGCCCAGCTTGTGCAGCGGACGAACGCTCGCATCGCTGACGGTCATGATGTCATCAATCTTGGTCAGGGCAATCCTGACTTGCCAACTGCTCCTCATATTGTGACTGCGCTGCAGGAAGCAGCAACTGACCCAATCAATCATAAATACCCTCCATTCAGTGGACATCGCTACTTGAAGGAAGCGATAGCCAAGCGGTATAAGGAAGACTATAATGTGGATCTCGATCCCGATACAGAAGTAGCCGTATTGTTCGGAGGCAAGACGGGACTCGTTGAAATCAGTCAAATTCTGCTTAACGCAGGCGACGTCTGCCTCGTTCCAGATCCAGGCTATCCTGATTATTGGTCTGGCGTTGCCCTTGCTGGTGCTGACATGGTCATGATGCCATTGTTGGAAGAAAATCAATTCCTTCCAGATTATGAACGGATTACGAAGCAGCAGCTAGAACGGGCTAAGCTAATGTTCCTGAACTATCCGAACAATCCAACGGCAGCGACTGCAAGTTCTGATTTCTATGCGGACACCGTGCAATTTGCAGCGAAGCATAATATCGTCGTTGCCAGTGATTTCGCATATGGATCGATTGGATTTGATGGAAAACGGCCTGTGAGCTTCTTACAGACGCCTGGTGCGAAGGAAGTCGGTATCGAATTCTACACGATGTCCAAGACTTACAACATGGCCGGGTGGCGAGTTGCATTTGCTGTTGGCAATAAAGAGCTTATCCGCCTAATCAATCTGATGCAGGATCACATGTATGTTAGCCTATTCGGTGCTGTTCAGGCTGCCGCTGCCGCCGCATTGACCGGTTCGCAGCAACCAGTTCATGAACTGTGTGCGACATATGAACAGCGCAGGAATGTATTCTTCAAGGAGCTTCATCGCATTGGCTGGGAGGCCGTTCCATCGGCAGGATCCTTCTTCGCTTGGCTCCCAGTTCCTAAAAATTACAACTCTGCCCAATTCGCAGATTTACTACTGGAGCGTGCCAATGTTGTCACCGCGCCAGGCATCGGATTTGGTAAGCATGGAGAGGGCTACGTCCGGGTCGGACTGCTCGCGCCAGAGGCGCGATTATGCGAAGCTGCCGAGCGAATAGGAAGACTATCGCTATTCTAAGCTAGATTAGTGCAATGATGCTGTCTCGGTTTATAATCGGGCTTATCAACAATTTCATTGTGTTTCTAACTAAAGGAATCTTCTGTCACCTCCCTTTATACAGGGTTCGCCTTCTTTACTCCATTGGAATCACATGGTATTCTATTCGTAATACACTCATTGCTCTCATGGAGCAGCGGGTGCCAGAGTGAATACCCTTATCGTGATGACAGGACCAGTACGTAATGAAGGTCGCGTTCAGAGAGCGGAATGCCATAGGCTGCAAGCATCCGCCGCAGAGCCATTACAGAACCTATCCTTGAGCGGTCAGCATAAGCGTTACGCGTGAAGCTGAACGGCTGCCTCCGTTATAGGCGATCAAGTGGGATGGTTTCTGCATGATCATGAATCTGCGATCAACGCAGTTCAGGTATATGCTCTAGGAACCCTCAATGAAGGTGGTACCGCGGAAGTGTGACTTTCGTCCTTTAGAGGACGAGGGTCTTTTTTTATACCCATAATCCGTTTTCGCGACATCACTGTTCGGCATTCCCTTGATCCATTCACATCATCGTATTACAATCTGGCACCGGCAAATCGTGAGATGTATGATACTTATACTCATGAGAGTCAAAGAATCAGGAAGTGAATGAATGATGGAACAGTGTCAACGAATTGTAGTGAAAATTGGAAGCAGCTCGCTTACCTCTGAGCATGGCGGCTTAAATCGAGAACATATTGAATTCTACGTACGCGAGCTCGTCTCTCTTATGGAACGTGGTGCACATGTCGTGCTCGTCACCTCAGGTGCCGTTGCAGCCGGATTTCGACATATTGGATATATGACTCGTCCGAAGCTTCTCCATGAGAAGCAGGCTGCTGCTGCAGTCGGTCAGGCGCTGCTAATGCAGGCCTACCAAGAACAATTCCAGAAGTACAGCATTCCTTCAGCACAGCTGCTGTTAACTCGGCCAGACTTCGCCAATCGCAAGCGCGGCCATAATGCCCAGATGACAATGGAGGAACTGCTGAAGCAGCGTGTCGTCCCTATTATTAATGAGAATGACACCGTATCCGTTGAGGAACTCAAGTTTGGTGATAACGATACGCTCTCAGCACTGGTTGCGAATCTTGTTCATGCTGATCGGCTAGTGATTATTACGGATACGGACGGGTTGTATACGGCAGATCCCCGTTCCAATCCGAATGCGAAGCGGTTCGACAGAGTCGAGGAAATTAACGAGGAAATTTACGCATATGCTGGAGGAGCCGGCTCATCTGTCGGTACGGGCGGCATGCGTTCGAAGCTAGATGCAGCACGTATCGCCATGCGGGGTGGTGTGCCTGCCTTTGTTGGCCGAGTCAATGAGCCAGGTGATTTGCTCCTTGCTGTGGACGGTATTGGCAAGGGTACCTATTTCGATACTCACCTGCACGCATTGCCGATGAAGAAGCAATGGCTTGGCTTCCACTCTACCCCACATGGACAAATTATTGTCGATGAAGGCGCTGAACGGGCATTGATATCACGAGGATCAAGTCTGCTGCCTGCTGGTATTCGAGGAGTCGAAGGCGACTTCCACCCTGGAGATGTGGTTGAGGTGTCTGGTGAGGACGGACGTGTGATTGGCAGAGGCATCGTCAATTACGAAGCCGATCAATTAAAGATTGCAGCGGGCTGGTCTACGGATGAGGTTCTCAATCGCATCGAGGTTCCGCGCATTGAAGTGATACATCGAGATGAATGGGTCACACTACGATCATAGAGGGAGGCATGTACGATGAGTGAAGTACTTTCCAAGGCTACGTTAGCGAAAGAAGCAGCCGCAGTCATGAACCGACTGACAACCGATCAGAAGAATGAAGCATTATTGAGAATGGCGGATCTGCTTGTCCAACATGCAGATTCGATTATTGAAGCAAACGCAAAAGATCTAGAACGAGGGAAGCAGCAGGGAACATCAGATTCTCTATTGGATCGCCTTGCACTAAATGAGGCAAGAATTGAAGATATGGCAGAAGGATTGCGCCAGATCGCCGAACTGACAGATCCTGTTGGAGATGTTCTTGAGAAAATTGACCGTCCCAACGGCTTGCATATTGAGAAAATCCGTGTGCCACTAGGTGTAATTGGCATGATCTATGAAGCGCGTCCGAATGTCACCGTGGATGCGGCTGGCCTGTGTCTTAAGACAGGCAATGCGGTCGTACTGCGCGGAGGCTCTTCTGCGCTGGAATCTAACAAGCGCATTGTCGCTGTGCTGCATGAAGCGCTGAAGCTCACTTCTGTTCCAGTTGAAGCCTTGCAGCTAATCGAAGATGCGGATCGTGCTTCTGTTGACGAGATGTTGAAATGTAACGGCTTGCTGGATGTCGTCATTCCGCGCGGTGGCGCATCGCTCATTCAGAATGTCGTTCAAAATGCAACTGTACCCGTTATCGAGACCGGGGCAGGAATTTGTCACACCTATATTGACCAGTCCGCTGATCCGGAGATGGCCGAAGCAATTGCATTCAACGCGAAAGTGCAGCGCCCTTCCGTATGCAACTCTATGGAGACTCTGCTCGTACACGAGCAGTTTGCCGAGCGCCATCTGACAGGATTGCTTGAAGGATTTGACACACATCGTGTTGAACTGCGAGGCTGCGAGCGAACAATCGCCTATGCGCCATGGGCTAAGAAAGCATCCGAACAAGATTATGCAACAGAATATAACGACTATGTACTGAACGTGCGCGTCATTGACTCGCTTGATGAAGCACTTGAGCATATCGCTCACTATGGCACGAAGCACTCCGAATGTATCGTGACCGAGAACAAAGACCGTGCCAGCCGTTTCTTAAGGGAAGTTGATGCTGCTGCTGTCTACCATAATGCATCAACGCGGTTCACAGATGGGTTTGAATTCGGATTTGGTGCTGAGATCGGCATTAGCACACAGAAACTACACGCAAGAGGTCCAATGGGCCTACCTGCCCTAACGTCCACGAAGTATCGGATATATGGCAAAGGCCAAATTCGCGAGTAACATCGCACGCCAGTGCTATTTTCCATTTAAGTGTTGGCAAGAAGGGAGAGGAATGGACATCATGAATGAAATAAAAACACAAGAGAAGGACACATTCCGGTCTCTTCACTTTAGTATTTTCGGTGCAGGGTCTATTGCCGAAGCGATCGTTAGAGGAGTACTTGCGAAGCAGCTGACTGAGCCTTCGCAAATCTCCATGATCAATCGCAGCAATAACGAACGGCTTCTGCAGTTGAAGCGAAAGTATGGCGTCACGATAGAGCTCTCATCAGAAGGCAAACAGCAGCTCTTGCAGGAAGCAGATGTCATTGTATTGTGCATGAAGCCGAAGGATGCCGCAGGAGCACTTCATGAGTTGAAGCCGCTTCTCCGCTCCGGAACGCTTATCATTTCTGTGATTGCTGGTCTATCGCTTCATGCCATTGAGCATATTCTTGGTCCAGTTGCCGCTGTTCGAACCATGCCGAACACATCGAGCACGATTGGTCTCGGTGCGACTGCAATCTGCTGTTCGGATGCGGTCAATGACACACAGCGCGCCATCGCGATGGCGATGTTCGAAGCAGTCGGCATCGCAGTTGAAGTTGAAGAGCAGCACATGAATATCGTGACCGGATTATCTGGCAGCGGCCCTGCTTATTTGTACTACGTCATGGAAGCGATGATACAAGCAGCTGTAGATGGGGGACTTACAAAAGAGGATGCGCGGGATTTAACCGTTCAGACTGTTCTAGGTGCGGCTGAAATGGTACGGCTAACACAGGAAGAACCTGCTGAGCTGCGCCGCAAGGTGACCTCCCCTGGCGGCACGACACAAGCTGCAATAGACGTCATGAATACCCATCATGTAGGCAGAACCATCGTTTCTGCTGTGCACCGCGCTGCAGGACGATCTCAGGAAATGGAACACCAAATTGGGAGGGAAATCGAATGAAAGATCACTGCGTCGCCACCTATCGGCTGTTCGATGATCGTGCAGACTTTCATAAGAAGGCCGAAGGAATTGCCGTTGGATTGACGGTCGGGAGCTGGACCGAGCTCCCTGAGGCGAGAAAGGCCGAGATGTCGAAGCATCTCGGCAAGGTAATCTCGATTGAGGAACATCCATCAGATGTCCTTGGGGAGCGCTACGCGGATATTGCAATTGCTTATCCGGACATTAACTTTAGCCCTGACATTCCTGCCCTGCTCGTTACGGCCTTTGGAAAGCTGTCCATGGATGGTCGGATTAAACTTCTGGATATTGATTTTTCCGATGCATTTACAGCTTCATTTCAAGGACCTAAGTATGGAATCGATGGAGTTCGCGAACTGCTGGACGTCCATGACCGCCCACTGTTAATGAGCATTTTCAAGTCTGTCATCGGTCATAATCTAGCAGCTTTGAAGGAGCAGTTTTACCAGCAAGCACTTGGCGGAGTTGATTTGATCAAGGATGACGAGATTTTATTTGAAAATCCCCTCACACCGATCGACATGCGTGTCCGCGCATGTATGGAAGCTGCCGCTCGTGCCGAACAAGTGACGGGCAAGAAATTGCTATATGCCGTAAACTTAACAGGGTCTACGTTCTCCCTTCGTGAACAAGCACTCCGTGCAATCGAAGCTGGAGCAAATGCCCTGCTCTTCAACGTATTAAGCTACGGGTACGATGTCCTGCATGGATTGAGCCAAGATCCTGATATTACAGTTCCAATCGCCGCTCATCCTGCACTTGCCGGTGCCTACTACCCAGCGAGGGAGCATGGAATTGCCGCCCCACTTCTGCTTGGCAAACTCATGCGATTAGCTGGTGCTGATCTCGTACTCTTCCCATCCCCATATGGTTCGGTCACAATGCCGAAAGAAGAGACGCAAGGGATCCGTCACGCTCTTACCAGTGTAAATAATTCATTTGGAGCGATACATAAGAGAAGCTTCCCTGTGCCTTCCGCGGGTATACATCCTGGCTTGGTTCCGTTTATTATTCAAGATTTTGGCAACGATGTTGTCGTCAATGCAGGAGGCGGTATTCACGGCCATCCAATGGGAACAGCTTCAGGCGGACACGCATTTGTCGATGCCATTGATGCCGTCTTGAAGGGTGACACCTTAGAAGCAAGAGCCGCAATCTCTGAACCATTGGCTGCCGCAATTGGATTGTGGGGTGTGAAGAAGTGAGCATCGAGAAGAAGCTTCGAGTTGTCTTTTGTGATTTCGACGGAACGATAACTGAAAATGATAACATCGTCTCGATTATTAGATATTTCGAGCCGCCTGGATGGGACAAAATCGTACAGGACGTCATCCATGAACGCAAGTCGATTCGTCAAGGGGTCGGGGAAATGTTCGCCTTGCTCCCTTCTTCATTGCAAGAAGAGGTTATTCAATACGCCGTAACACAGGCACGTATTCGCCCTGGTTTCGAGCAATTTGTTCAGTTCTGCCAAGCAGAAGGGATCGAATTATATATTACAAGCGGCGGCATCGATTTCTTCGTGTATCCGCTGCTGAAGCCTTATCAAATACCTGCCGACAACATCTATTGCAATGGCAGTGACTTTCGTGGTGATAAGATTCAGATTACATGGCCGCATTATTGTCAGCCGCCATGTACGAATGATTGCGGGATGTGCAAAACAACTATCGTGCGCCGCTTCCCTAAGGATCAGTATGAGCGTATTGTCATTGGCGACAGCGTCACTGATTTTACTGCAGCCAAATTAGCTGATTTCGTGTTTGCCAGAGCTCAATTAATCGAACGATGCGATGAGCTTCAGCTTCCATATGCGCCGTTCCAGACGTTTTATGATATTATTGAACATTTGAGTCATTCCAATACACATATAACTCATCCGTAGATCGGCTGAGGAAGTGGAAAAGTGAAGGGAGCCAACCTATAGAATGAATACGCATACGCTCACTTTAGAGCAGAAGCAGTGGGCACTTGCCGAGCTGCGAACAATCAAAGAGCAATTTGCCAGCCGCCACTGGTTCCCAGGAACAAGCGGTAACCTCTCCGTTCGTGTTGGTGACATCCAGGAAGAACACTTCCAATTTGCCATCACAGCCAGCGGCAAAGACAAATCGATCCATACTCCCGAAGATTTCCTGTTCGTCGATGAGAATGGCCGTGCAACGGAAGCCACTCATCTCAAACCTAGTGCCGAGACCTTAATTCATTGTGAAATCTATCGACTCACTGGATGTGGTGCCATCTTCCACGTACATACGGTATTCAACACGATCGTATCTGATTTATATGGAGATCGTGGTGCTGTACCCGTCGAAGGCGTGGAATTAATTAAAGCGTTTAATATTTGGGAGGAAGACGCAAAAATTCACATCCCTGTTGTACCTAACTACGCTGATATCCCCCGTATCGTACCCTGTGTTACAGCGTCTCTTGACCCCTGTATTCCGGGTATTCTTCTGCGAAAGCACGGTATATATGCTTGGGGTGCCAATGCCTTTGAGGCCAAACGTCATCTGGAGGCATTCGAATTTTTGTTCGAATATGTATACCGCAAACAAGCACTTCATCAATAAATTCTAGCTATTGTTCCATAAAACTGATAAGGCCCTCAGTCACAATAGACAGAGGGCTTTTAAAATTCATGTGTAGGAATGACAACTCCTATATGCAAGGAAACCACATATCCCAATAGGGTTGATACGTTGGAAATAAATCCAGCGTATCTGGTTGATAACCACGATAATGACGCATGTAGCCCGCTAAATATGAAAAGGATGAGGAATGTGGCCCAATAAAATAAGGAGCATGAATACATACGAGCCAATCGACCAAAGCTTGTTCCTCTAGACATAAGGAATCAAATTTCTGCTTCAGATTTGGGCTCCCTTCTAACACTATTTTTTTATTATAAATCATAATATCCCCGTTTTTTTCCTGTATCCCTTTTGCTATCGCTGCATACTCTTCATCCAATAAACCGGATGCTAAATATATGGCTGATACCTTTTGCTTAGCCTCCATACAAGCATAAATACAGTGAAGCTGACTTTCCGCATAATGTTCTAGGCCCATACTTTTTATATCGGAAATTAGCAATAAATCTTTTTCAATTCTTAGATGAGCCGCTATCCACTGATGCTTCTCGGACATGGAAGCGATAATGAAATTAGATAATTCTACGATGTGCTTAGCGAAAGGAAAGGCATTGGCAATGAACAATCCGCTATTTTTATTTTCGATTTCTGACATCTGCCGGATCGGGTACCTTTTACAGATAACCGCTTGATTACGTACTTCTGCTTGTACTTCTTCAGCGCGTTTCACATCAATCTGTCGACTTGACAGTAATTTCCGCAAAACATGTACATCAACGAAGCAATCGATTGCTATGCTTCGAAAATACGGAGTAACATCAAAATCAATCGAGGTTCTCGTTTGAACATTCTGTAAAAGGATTCCTGTAGGAGAGCCCTCGTTCGCATGATATAGTGCTTCACCAACAGCACGAAAAACGGACATTAACTGATTGCAAAGTCCTTCTGATCCTTCTGCACTATTTTGAAAATAAATCATGCGTTGTTCCTCCATAGCGATCTAACAAAACTCACATATAAGCTGAATGAGAGCTCCAGATTGAATATATCGTCGTTTCGAATAACTAAAGGAAAGTCAACAAATAAAGGTAAAGATCCAGATAAGAACAATATATGTAGAGGCTAAATCAAATGAGAAGTAAAAGGCGGAGATTTTTTAAACATTTCCATATCAAGGTCAATATCAAGCTATCAGTGTTCGTCCATTGATACATGATCGTAGAACCAGAACCGAATAAGATTATTATCTGAGATTGCCGCCGAAACACCATTACAGCCTCTCTGCAGCAACCTCAAAATTATTTTCCCATGCAAACTTACAGGAGCTCATACCTCATCTTCCACTAGAACGGAATTTCTGTGTATAAGCCTTCGCATCTTCAATCGAACGAACGCGGTTGCGGCTCCATTCCAGCAGGATGCGATCCACATAACGGAAGTGCACCTTGCCTGCAAAGACGGCTTCCTTCAACGCCAATAAGATCAGTTCCTCTGGATAGTGATCCTGGTCAATCCACCCAGCTATCGTCTCACATTCCATTGGTGAAAGAGGACGACCGAATTCCTTCTCGAATATATTGAACAGATTCGGCTGATCCGAATCCGTTAAGGCAGATGATTGTCTGAGTCGCTGACGTTCCGTTCGTATCTCTTCCGTCACGATCACAGCCATTTTCTCCCATAATCCAGTCAGATTATAACGCTCATATTGAATATCCGTAGCCGCATCGATCTCCTCATCAATGCTGATAAAGCCATCTTTCAACAGGCGCTGAAGTGATTTGATCACAAGTTCTGGAGCTGTTCCCATTCGTTCCTGCAGCTCATCAATCGTCGGAAAGTCCTTCATTTCCTGCTGCTTAAAGCCTATAAGCTGAATGAGCAGCATAGCCTCCGTATCGTTCAGCTTCAACTGTCGATAACAGCGCAGCAGATGGTACGGCACACTGATGCTGCCTGATTGCATGCCTAGCGCCATCCCTTTAGCAAAGGTGCGAAAAGCGTCTCCACTCATACAATAAATCCCCTCTCCGCTTCACTACCCCTCTATTGTCTCATACGAACGGCTATTTGATAAGCACTAAATTGGCAACGTTTTCAAACAGTAGAAATAGGGCTTTGTCACTAGTGAAAAAAACGCCCCGCATCGCTGTTGCGATACGGGACGATCTTCATAATCTGTAAATCCAAGCAATATGCTTATGGGTACAAGCGATACAGCAAGCGAGGGAACGGAATTGTCTCACGGACATGATCCAACCCACAGATCCAAGCTACTGTACGTTCCAACCCGAGTCCAAATCCGGAATGTGGAACTGTACCGTATTTGCGCAAGTCCATATACCATTGGTACGCTTCTGGAGACAGTTCATGCTCCTTGAAGCGTTCTTCCATTAAGGCAGGATCATCAATACGCTGAGATCCACCAATGATCTCTCCGTAACCTTCTGGAGCGATCATATCCGCACACAGAACAACTTCTGGACGGTTCGGATCCGGTTTCATGTAGAACGCCTTGATGTTCGTTGGATAATGCGTGATGAATACAGGCGTCTCATACTTCTCAGCGATTGCCGTTTCATGCGGTGCACCGAAGTCCTCACCCCAAGGAATATCGTATCCTTGCTCTTGCAAGAATTTGATTGCTTCATCATACGTAATGCGTGGGAATGGCGCTACACATTTCTCCAGCTTGGAAGTGTCGCGGCCAAGCGTCTCCAGCTCTGGACGGCAGTTCTTCAGTACAGATTGTACGATATGCGATACGAATTGCTCCTGTACCTTCAGGTTCTGTTCATGATCGACGAACGCCATTTCCGGCTCGATCATCCAGAACTCGATCAGGTGACGGCGCGTCTTCGACTTCTCAGCACGGAACGTCGGTCCGAACGAGTATACCTTACCGAGTGCCATAGCAGCAGCTTCCATGTACAACTGACCACTCTGTGTCAAGAATGCATCTTCTTCGAAGTATTTGGTATGGAACAACTCTGTCGTCCCTTCACAAGAAGAAGGCGTCAGGATCGGAGGATCCACCAGTGTGAAGCCCTTCTCATCGAAGAATTGCTGTACCGCGCGAATGATTTCTCCACGGATCGTCAAGATGGCATGCTGCTTCGGTGCACGCAGCCACAAATGACGGTGATCCATCAAGAAATCAACACCGTGTTCCTTCGGTGTAATTGGATAATTCTCTGTAATCTGAATGATTTCCACATTCGTTACAGTCATTTCAAAACCAGACTTGGAACGTGGCTCTTCACGAACTGTCCCGGTTACATACAAGGAACTCTCTTGTGTTAAGCTCTTCGCCGCTTCCCAGACTTCCTCCGGCACTTCACTTTTCACTACAACACCCTGGATAAATCCAGTACCGTCACGCAGCTGCAGGAATTGAATCTTGCCACTGGAACGCTTGTTGTGCAGCCAGCACCCCATGCGGACTTCTTCGCCCACATGACGGCTAACTTCGCGGATGACACAAGTCGTCGTCATCGATCGCTCTCTCCCTTACGCATTAATTATTTCGATTCTTGTACAAGGCGGTAAGTATCCCGTGCAATCATAAGCTCCTCGTTCGTAGGAACGACAAGAACTTGAACCTTGGAATTCGGAGTCGAAATGAGACGCGGTTCTTTCGAACGAATCTTATTCAGCTCCGGATCAATTTCAACGCCCAAGAACGTCAGCTTCTCGCATGTTGCTTCACGGATTACGATGGAGTTCTCACCCACACCTGCCGTAAATACGATCACATCTACGCCGTCCATCGCTGCAGCATATGAACCGATGTACTTGCGCAGGCGATATACATACATTTCGAATGCCAAAGTAGCATTTGGTTCGCCCTCAGCCATTGCATCCGTAATTTCACGCATGTCGCTGGACAAGCCAGAGATTGCAAGCAAGCCGCTATGCTTGTTCAACATGGAGTTGACTTCGTTGACCGTCAAGTCTTCCTTCATCATTGTGAATGGTACGACAGCTGGATCCAAGTCACCGCTGCGCGTACCCATCATCAAGCCTTCAAGCGGAGTCATCCCCATCGAAGTATCGATCGATTTGCCGCCTTCAACCGCTGTCAAGCTGCCGCCATTACCGATATGGCAAGTAATGATCTTCAAGTCTTCGAGCGGGCGTCCAACAACTTCAGCCGCACGTTGGCTTACATAGTTGTGGGAAGTCCCGTGGAAGCCGTAGCGACGAACTTTGTGCTTCTTATAGAGCACCTTCGGGATCGCATACATGTATGCCTTCTTAGGCATCGTTTGATGGAAAGCAGTATCGAATACAACTGCTTGCGGTACGTCCGGCAAGTTCGTTTCTACTGCCTTAATTCCCATCATGTGAGCAGGGTTATGCAGTGGAGCCAAATCGAACAGACGACGGATTTCCGCTTTGACTTCGGAGTCAACCAATACGGAATTGCTGAACGATTCACCGCCGTGAACGACACGGTGTCCAACAGCTTCAATCTCATTGATCGTCTTAACTACGCCAACCTTAGCATCTGTCAGCTTGTCCAATACTTTACGAATCGCAATCGTATGGTCAAGAATTTCGCTTACTTCTGTAATTTCATCCGTGTGATGCGGTTCGTGAATGAGAATGGAGGAATCCATTCCGATACGTTCTACACGGCCTGCTGCCAGTACCGATTCGTCCTGCATATCATACAGCTGATATTTAAGTGAGGAGCTGCCTGCATTGATTACGAGTATTTTCATAGTCTATCCCCATCCTTATCATACTTGAAAAATCCGACGCCCGATTTCACGCCGAGGTGGCCTGCGCGCACCATTTTTTTCAGCAATACGGACGGACGATATTTAATATCGCCGAACTCGCGGAACATGCGCTCCAACGCTGCAAGTATGGAATCCAAGCCGAAACGGTCAGCCATTTCAAGCGGCCCGTATTGGAAATTATATCCGATTCTCATCGCGCTGTCGATATCTTCTGCAGAAGCGACGCCTTCTTGCAATTCATGCAATGCCTCATTGATGAGAAGGCAGATCATGCGTGAAGTCACAAAGCCTGGCGACTCATATACCATGATGCCTTTCTTTTGCACAACTTCTTCAACGAAACGTTTTGTTTCATTGAAAGTAGTGTCAGAAGTTTTCAACCCGCGGATAATTTCCACGAGATCGACTTTGGAGACCGGATGAATAAAGTGCATGCCAATAACACGCTCAGGATACTTCGTTGAGCTTGCCATTTCTGTCAAGGACAGTGTTGATGTGTTGCTCGCCAAGATAATGCTGCTTGGACATACGCGATCCAGTTCAGCGAAGACCAATTTCTTCGCTTCCAGATCTTCAGATATTGTTTCAATTACCATATCGCATGCACTTAGTTCCGCCAGATGCGTCACTTTATGTATGCGCGAAAGAATTAATTTTTTTTCGGCCTGTGTGATTGCCCATTTTTCAAGCTGCTTATCCAGGCTCGTTTCAATCATTTCATACGCGTGATCCAGCTTCTCCGGCGATTGCTCCACCAACAGCACGTCCAAGCCTTTGACAGCAAGCATTTCTGCAATGCCTTGGCCCATTGTACCGCCGCCGATGACGCCGATCTTTTTGAAAAACATGGTTTCTTCCACCTTTCCTGTTGCTATGCTCTGCATAGTGTACCCGAGATGATGGTTTCGTTATCAGTGCATAGGTACCTCACCTTATCTTATCATGAATATGAGAGCAAAAAAGAAAAACCAGCGTGAAATCACGCTGGTAATTGTTTCTTGTCACATAACAGACACCGGAACGTATCTCCGTTCACCAATTCCTCTTCCAACAGACGCTGCAAACATCGCTCAAAAGCATCTCGGTGCTGTTCCAACAATTCACGCGTTCGATAGGTCAAATCTACCATAATCGTCTGCGTTTCTTTTGTCAAGACATCTGGTGAGAGATGTTTCAAACGTACAATGCCGAGATCCGTCAATCCTGCATTCACCATCGTCTCTACAATGTTGAGTGCTTGATCGAAGTCCCCCTGTGAGCCCGTACTACGGTTGCCGTAGAACAACTCCTCTGCTACCGATCCGCCCAGCGCAATGATGATTTGCTCCTCAAGAAACGGCTTTGTATACAGGTAGCGATCTCCCTGTGGTTGATGTCGAACATAGCCTAATGCTTGGCCGCGAGGGCTTAACGCAACTTGAGATACGCTTCCCGGCCGGACAAGCTCTGCGGCTATCGCATGTCCAAGTTCATGAATCGCCACCCGGCGTCGTTCTTCCTCATTCGTCTCTCGATCACTCTTCTCTCCCATTAACGTCTTATCAATCGCAAGCGAGAGATGCTCCATCGTAATCGCCTCTTGCTCCTGACGCATTGCATAAATAGCCGCCTCATTCAGGACGCTCTCTAATTGAGCGCCTGAGAAGCCGAACGTTTCTTCTGCGATTTGCTCCAGACTTACTTCTTCCGCCAGTGGCTTATTCGTAGCATGCAGCTCCAAAATATGCTTGCGTCCCTTCTTATCCGGCATATCTACTTGGATATGACGATCAAAACGGCCTGGGCGCAGCAATGCACTGTCCAGCATCTCTTTACGGTTCGTGGCCGCCATTACCAGAATACGCGGTGACTCATCTGCGTACAGTCCATCCATCTCCGTCAACAGCTGGTTGAGCGTTTGATCATACTCTTTTTGTTGCCCACCTTCACGCTTGCCGCCGATCACATCAATTTCATCAATGAAGATAACTGCATTTTGTTTTTTCTCTTTCTCTGCACGCTGTCTTGCTTCCTTGAACAGCTCTCGTACACGTCCCGCTCCGACACCGACATACATCTCAACAAACTCACTGCCTGACACACCAATAAATATCGCGTCTGCATAATGAGCAGATGCTTTCGCCATTAACGTTTTCCCCGTTCCTGGGGGGCCAGTTAACAATATCCCTTTCATTGGACGAATCCCGAATTTACGAATGTCATCTGGCCGTACCAGAAAATCAAGAGCTTCAATCAATTCATTCTTGGCTCTATCCTGCCCGCCAATACGCTCGAAGCTCATTTCACTAATCTGATTATTGCCTGACTTCGCACGCCCTGACGAACGCGCCAAGCCAGCTTGTCCTCTGCGATTTACAAACAGCAGAAGAGCACTAATCGCGGCAACTGCCGCGATGACCGGCCATATATTAACTCCAAGATAACTGACAAATAATATTGCTGGGATTACGATCCCTAATGCCAATTCCCAACTACGAACGGATTGCCGTTGCTTTTTCATTAGGCCATACCCCCACAGGCGATGCTTGCAAAGGAAGCAATACGGTCTTGCTTCCTTTCTCATCCTTGAGTTGAATATACACATATCGTGAATCCATTTCAGTTTGGATCTGAATACCTGGATTTTGCTGTTGCAGTTCCTTCAACCTAACAGGAATATCGCTGTATTTCTGATGTACCATTGCATCTGCAATGTCAAACATTGCACGTGACCATAACTTATCGATAAGCGGCGTGCTCTCATCATTCAAGTATTCCAATTGTACTTTTTTCCCGCTCGAATTCTGTTGCAGCTCGTCCGACACTCTTTCAATCAGGCTGCTAATATTGGTGCCATCCTTGCTCTTCAGTTTCACTTGCAGCGCATCAGGATACCATTGAACATCATACTGCGTAATTTCAGCATGCTGCTTCAATACTCGTTCCACAGGCTGCTTCACGAAATTATGTTCATACAGTGTCCAACCTCCAAATAGTACAACAGCTGTCGTGACCATAATGAGCAAAGTAGGCATGATTCGAATCTTTTTCGCCATGCTGAAACCTCCTGTTGCAAATATATATCAATACCCCTAGTAATCTCTTTCTGATATATCAAGAGTATATCACATATGTCACTTCAACTATGGATGTAATGTGTACCATGATTGCCATCGAAATGGAGTTACTCCAATACAAAAAGCGCTGCTGCTTCGTATAGCGTACAATATGTACGTCATATGCAAAGCAGCAGCGCCGCAAAATCGCCTATTAATCGTTATTGGCTAACATTGAATACGTTATTTATTAGGCAGCGTATAGACATCCCCTATTGAGGAACCATTCGCAAATGAATAGAAATGATAGAAGTAATGAACAACCCCTTGTTCATCCTTGCGTTTGACCAATGCCTGCCATACATATTGATCATCCTTAAATGCTGGCGTAATGCGGATTACATCCGCATCTGGATATTGGGCTTCTATCTGGGCTTGAATCGTCTCTTTAGAGGTTGATTCCGCCATAGGAGTTACCTTATCAGGGAGTACCCACACGGTCTGCTCCTTACCATGTTCGTCAGTTCCCCGCACCATGTATACGACTTGATCCCATACACCCTTCTCCACTTCTGTCACATTTACGAGCTTCACTGCTTCATTCGCCCGCTTTATTATTTCCGCTTCCTTGACCCGTTCGTCCTTATTGATGTATTGCACATACTGATAAGTGGCGAAGAACAATCCGACTAGAAATAAGAGAACGAGTACCGGAATCAACCACTTCCAATGCGACCTCCGGCGTACGCGTCTTCTCTGCATGAATTCTCCTCCTGCCTATCTTGCCAGCAAGCCATCAAAGCATTGCTGCGCCTCGCGAAGGATTCGTTCTTCATCCATCGTCAAACATTCCCCATTCTTCACAACCTGCTTGCCGTCAACCCATACATGCTTGACATCTTTCGCAGACGCTGAATATACCATGTGGGATACCAAGTCGGTATGTGGCAGGAAATGAGGCTGATCAATATCTACCGCAACGAAGTCAGCCTTCATGCCTACTTCAAGCGCTCCAATATCGTCAAGACGAATGGTCTGCGCGCCATAGATCGTACCCATGCGCAGCGCCTCTGCAGCAGGAACTGCAGTTGGATCGCCGGACACCCCTTTATGAATCAAGGCCGTAAGGCGAATTTCTTCGAACATATCCAGATTGTTGTTGCTTGCTGCACCGTCCGTACCCAAGGATACAACAACACCCGCACGCAGCATCTCAGGAACACGAGCGACACCGCTCGCAAGCTTAAGGTTGCTTCCTGGATTGTGGGATACCGCAACTTGATACTTCGCAAGCGTCTCAATCTCTTCGTCCGTCAAATGAACAGCATGCGCAACGAAGGAAGGACGGGAGAAGAATCCGAGCTTCTCCAAATGCGCAACCGGACGCATTCCATAATCCTTCACATTCTGTTCAACTTCTGCCTTTGTCTCTGACATATGCGTGTGCAATGGCAAATCCAGATCATGAGCAGCCTGTACGAAGCTCTCAATAAAGGCTGGAGGACAAGTATACGGAGCATGCGGCGCCATAATCGTACGAATGCGGCCATCTGCCTTCCCATTCCAATCCTTCGCGAATTGAATCGCCTCGTTCAGCTTCTCGCGCTGTACATCCTCTGGGCATAAGCCAATCGCACCGCGCATAAGCGATGCACGGATACCGGATTGCTCACATACCTTCGCTACTTCGTCCATGTAGTCATACATATCTACGAAGGTTGTTGTACCGCCCTTCAGCATTTCGATCACAGACAGAGCTGTTCCCCAATAGACATCATTGGCCGTGAACTTGCCTTCCATTGGCCACATTTTCTCCTGCAGCCATGTCTGAAGCGCCAAGTCATCCCCATACCCACGAAGCAGAGACATTGCAGCATGCCCGTGTGTATTAATAAGGCCTGGAATGAAGAATAGACCTTTGCCATCGATGATTTCAGCATCAGCTGCTGCATATTGCTCTGGCAGCTCCGATCCAATATGAACGATGCGATCATTCTCAACAACCATGAACCCATGGAATGAGGACTGCTTCGCAGTTGGAGACAAATCGGCGAACATGCCGTTTTTAATAATGATTCGGTGTGTCATTCGGCGGGTACTTCCTTTCCATTATCAGATAAATAATAGGCCAAACTGAACAAATCCGTTGTAAAATCGGCAGTATGCACACGGATATTCGAAGGAACCCTCAAAATGACAGGCGCAAAGTTCAAGATCGCTTCTACTCCCGCCTCTACAAATTGATCAGCTACATACTGAGCTTCTGTAGCAGGAACCGTGATAATCCCGATACGGATTTGCTTCTCGCGTACCGTCGTAATTAGGTCAGACATCGGCTGAACTTTCAGGTTATTTATCTCGGTATTGATTTTGGATTCCTGTGCATCGAACACTGCAACGATCTTCATATTATCTTTCAAGTATACGGTGTAGTTACAGAGTGCGTGACCTAATTTACCTGCACCGACCAATCCAACATGGATAACTTGATCCAGTTTCAAAATATGTCTGATTTGTTGAATCAAATACGATACATCATACCCAATGCCCTTGCGGCCGAAGTCGCCGAAATACGCTAGATCCTTCCGAATTTGCGCAGGATTCAAGTTCAGCTTCTGTCCCAAATCTTGAGAAGAAACTGTGAGCACTTCTCGCTGCTTCAATTCCAATAGATGACGTAAATACACGGGTAATCGCCGAACGACAGCTTCTGATATCTTTAGTGCTTTCATTCTGAACAAGCCCCTCTCATCGCTCTCCAATACCTCTTTGATTATGGTCTAGCCACGTATCAATACGTGGTACAAGTTGTTCTGTTGCCATATGCTCCATTTTTGGGCCAGGCAGCGAGTAAAGAAAATGTTTGCCGTAGCTTGTCTCTATTACACGAGTGTCATAAATGATGACAATTCCCTTATCCTGCGTCGTACGCACAAGGCGGCCGAATCCTTGCTTGAAGCGAATTACAGCCTGTGGGACGGAATATTTGCGGAATGGATTCTGATTCATCCGCTTCAGCCGATCGCACTTCGCTTCCACGAGTGGATGATTCGGTGGCTGGAATGGCAGTCGTACAATCGCAAGACATGTCAACGCATCTCCTGGAATATCAACGCCTTCCCAGAAGCTGCTCGTTCCTAGCAGGACTGAATTCGGCTGATCTCGGAATCGGCGTGTCAGCTTGCTTCGGTTGCCGCTGTCAATCCCTTGTCCCAGCACTTGAATGCCATGCAGGCTAAGCGCCTCCTTCAGCGGTTCATACACATCCCGCAGCATGCGGTATGACGTGAATAAGACAAGCATACGTCCTTCTGTTACCTTGGCTACATCAGCCAAGGACTGCATCAGCGTCGAGTTAAACTTGGCATCTGATGCTCCCTTCACACTAGGGAAGTCACGCGGGATGACAACAAGTGCTTGTTCCCGGTAGTTGAACGGCGACGGAAGTATGACCGTATTTAGACGACCATCCCGCTGCGCATCCTTCAAGCCAAGTTGTTCAGCTACGAATTGGAATGATTTATCAACGGACAATGTAGCCGAAGTTAAGATTACGCTCTTCTTCGGCTCGAAGAAGTATCGCTTCAGCGCTTCGCTTACATCGACAGGGACCGCATACATTTGCATTGATTTATGCTTGTATTGGAGATTGCCTTCCATCCAGTACACGGTATCCGCATCCTTGCCTTGCATAAATTCACGGAATTCATCGCGAAGCTGCCCTATGTCCTTGAATAAACCTGTCACATCAGCCGTGACGCCCTGCACTTCATCATCATCATAATCCTTCCATTCATTGACGAGCTTCTCCCCCGAACGAACAATATCACTTAAACGCGTGTGAATATCGCCTTCGAGCTCCGATACGGAGCTCCATCCATCAGGACGATTGCCAGATGGCAGCCGGAGAACAGCTTGCCCGCCTTCCGCCTGCCCCGCTTCATTCATGGAAGGAAGCATTTGATAGAGCAGCTCATGCAGCCGATCCCATTGATCCTTAACATCGACAAGCTGTGTTAACAGCTTCTCGATCCCTTCAGCCCATACGAGCGCTTTTTCATTGCCTGACAAGCGAAGACGCTGCTGCAGCAATACAAGCGCACCATTCTTGCTGTCTTTGAACAATTGGGTCAGCGGATGAATGAGTGAAAAATATTGCAAGTGAATGCCTAAATGTTTGCCTGCCGTTTCTTCGAAGTGATGTGCTTCGTCTACGACAAGCTGCTCGTATGCGGGGAGCAAACGATGCTCCGCAATTACGTCCGTAAACAATAGGGAATGATTCGTTATAATAATGTCCGATAAATTCGCATCATTCTTCGCCCGGTGGTAGAAGCACCGACGGAACCAAGGACATGCGCGATTCAGACAGGAATCACTATCACTGGCAACGGTATCCCAGAAGTCTGCACCCTTATGAACGAAATGCAGTTCTTCGTCATCTCCATGCTCCGTCTGACTGAGCCACACCAGCATTTGGGCAGCTGTCAAACTATCATCGCGTGCATGTACATACTCTCTATTACTTATTTTATGTTCAAATTTTCTCAAACACAAATAGTGACTGCGGCCTTTTAATACGGATGCCTTAAATGGAACCGGCACAATCTTCTCCAAGAGCGGCAAATCACGCTGTCTCAGCTGTTCTTGCAGATTGATTGTGTGAGTGCTAACAATCACTTTGCTCTCTTGAGAAACACTCTGATATATGGATGGCAGCAAGTACCCAAGCGACTTGCCGGTACCAGTACCTGCTTCGATTAGCAGGTGATGTTCTTGTTCGAAGCACTCCATCACTTCATTGAACATCTGCTCCTGCGATTCGCGCGGCTCATAATTATCCAAACGGCTTGCCAGATTCGTCTTAACCTGATCTAGGAACTGAGCGAAGGTTACTCCCTTAAGTGGGTTCTCTGCTGAAGAATCACGCGGCGCCTCCGTCTCTGTCCAATCCGCTTGCTTCAACGTCAATTGGCGGAACGGATGATACCCTTCTTCTTCTGTCCAATCAGACACCTCGCGCTCCTGAAGCTTCTCTGCAAGCAGCCATTTCAAATCCCGCTCCTCTTGATCGCCAAACACATCAACGACGCGCTGTAGCGTCAATAACGGAAGCTGGTCAATCGCTTCTAAGCAGCGAATAAATATATCTGCTGTCGCCCTCGCATCACTATCTGCTTGGTGCGGGCGATCATGAACAATCCCCATTTCATGTGACACAGATCCAAGCTGGAAGGAAGGCAGCGATGGAAAGAGGATGCGAAGCAGTTCAATTGTATCTAATATACGACCTGTGAACGGCAAATATCCTGTCTGTTCCAGAGCCCTGCATAGGAATTGATAATCGAAGGCAACATTATGGCCGACCAGTACGACATCCCCTAGCAAAGGGACAAGCCCCGTCATGGCATCATCAATATCCGGAGCATCCTTCACATCTTCCCCGGTAATGCCAGTGAGCTGCGATATAAATTCCGGTATGGGAACAGTTGGCCGCACAAGCGTATGATATTCGCGTTCTATCTTCAAATCATGGCCAAGAATAACCAAACCAATTTGAATTATTTCATCGTTCGGCTGACTGCCGGTCGTCTCAAAATCCAAAACAGCAAATCTCATCTCAATAGCTTTCCTCTCACAATTTCTGTTCTTAGCATAACAGATGTTCAGGCGTTTGGAAATGACTAGAGGGAAACATCTGTGCGTATTTTTTCCACACAGTCGTTCCCCTCCGATGTCATGAATCATTGATATTACTTGCATGTTATTGGATATGCATCATGTGCTCGCCGCCGAGTTCAAAATGACCGCTTTTGGACTGGCATACCTTCAAATTCATAATCGGTTCCGGCAGAGCTGGATCCCATTCATGCGCCTTCAGGAAGCATGCTTCTGCCTGTGCAAACTGATGCTGCTTCGCATGAATGCAGCCAAGCGCATTGCAGGCAATGGCCTTCATGCTGTTGTTGTCAGTCAAAGGTATGATAAGTTGAAAATGATGTCCTGCTTCCTGACAATTCCCTAAATGCAAGTGCGACATCGCCAAATACGCGCGCACCTCGATATTCTCTGGCTGAATCTTAGCCGCCTGTTCCAAAAACATAACTGCTTCCTTATACATCATGAGCAAATAATACCCCTGACCCCGCTGATAGGGATCCCCATAGTCCGGAATAGCTATTTTGCTCTCCTTCACTGGGCATGGCTGTACGGGTACTGAGCTTCCCTTGCCTGCTTTGGGCCTTAACAATGACAGACGCTCTTCAAAGCGCAGCCATTCCTCCACAATATGGTCACTCATGGAGCGAAGCAGCGACACTTGATGATCGAGTTCCTGTTTTTGCTTTCCCTTCGCATGCGGGTATTGAGCAATCACTTCATCCAACAGTTCATTCATGGTCTCGAATACATGTTGCAGCACGATTCCATCCCACCTTCACAAGTGTTGCGTATCGTTGTCTTATCGGCTCACGTTCATTGTGTGTCTCACAGCTAAGTTTCATTCGGTGCTCCAACGATTCCCGTGCGCTGGCTTCCGTTGTCAGCGAAGCAGAGCAGCAATACGTCCTGCATGGTAGCGCAAGCAAGCAATTCGGCCATAAATCATGCCCCTAATCGAAATGCATTAACGAATGGTTGAATGCTCTTCTGTTAGATTCATTACTTCAACAGGCTTGTTATCTCCATCAACAAAAACAATATTCGGCTTGTATTGACGTGCCTCTTCATTCGTCATGGATGCGTAAGAAATAATAATGACATTGTCCCCTGGTTGTACCAATCGAGCTGCCGCACCATTCAAGCAAATCACCCCTGAATGCTTAGGCCCTGGAATCACGTAAGTTTCTAAGCGAGCTCCATTATAATTGTTTACGATCTGAACTTTTTCATTCGCCCAAATATCAGCCAGCTCCATTAAATGCTCATCGATCGTAATACTGCCAACATAGTTCAGATTTGCTTCTGTCACCGTAGCACGGTGAATTTTGGATTTCATCATTTCGCGCATCATTTAGTTCACCCTACTCTCCATGAGTTAACATACGATTATCAATTAATCTTGTCCGACCGAATTTGACTGCAAGTGCAATCAAAATATTGGTGTTTCGCTGATTTAGCGACATCTCCGGCGCCAGTGGCTCCAAATCTGGGAAGCTCAATACTTCAACATAGTCGATGTCTGCCAGCGGCTGCTGTGATATCATATCCTTCATCTTCTGCTGAAGCATTGGGGCTGTCAGCTGCGGATTCTCTTCAAGCCAGACGTCAACTTGACGCAGTGAGCGGGATAGTACGAGCGCTTGCGCCCGTTCTCCCTCAGACAAATACACATTGCGCGAGCTCATTGCCAGACCATCTGCTTCGCGTACAATCGGACATGGAACAATCTCAACTGGGAAATTCAAGTCCTCCACCATACGCTGAATGACAGCAACCTGCTGTGCATCCTTCATACCGAAGAAGGCTTGATCTGGCTGCACGAGGTGGAACAGCTTCGTAACAACGGTTGTCACACCGTCAAAGTGAACCGGACGCGTAGCACCACACAGCGGACTTGTAATGTCATCCACATGCACTTTGGTTTTGGTAGGTGTAGGATACATCATGTCCGGTGTTGGCATGAATACGATATCCGCACCATGCTTCTTCGCTACCGCCAGATCCCGTTCTTCGTCACGAGGGTACTTCTCATAATCTTCGTTCGGCCCGAACTGTATCGGATTGACGAATATACTTAGGACTACAATATCGCATTGACTGCGAGCCTTGCTTAACAAGCTCGCATGCCCATCATGCAAATACCCCATCGTCGGAACGAAGCCAATGGTTGGGTCTCCGTCCGGACGTCTATGTTCAAGCTTCATGCGACGCAGCGCGTCTCTCAGCTCTTGTATGGAATGTACTGTGATCATGGTGTCTGCACCTTCCCACTTCCGTATAATTGTCCTACCAATTCCTCATCTGCAGCGAATACATGCTCCTGGGCTGGGAATGTGCGCTGCTTCACTTCTTCTACATAAGAAGCAAACGCTTCACGAATGGTCGTTCCTACATCCGCATATGTTTTTACGAACCGCTTAGGACGATAGTCTGCATCATATCGTACGATATCATGGAATACGAGCACCTGCCCATCACATTTGACACCGGCTCCGATTCCGATTGTCGGAATCTCTAGCCGTTCTGAGATATATGCAGCCACCTCATCCGTCACAAGTTCTAGTACAACACCGAAGGCTCCCGCCTCCTGCAGTGCTAGGGCATCTTCAAGCAATCGCTGTGCATCTTCCATCGTCTTGCCTTGGATTCGATAGCCTCCAATTTGATGTACCGATTGCGGTGTCAAGCCGATATGTCCGAGTACCGGCACACCTGCCTGCACACAAGCCTTGACCATAGGTGCAATCTCCGCTCCGCCTTCCATTTTCACAGCTGTTGCGTGTCCTTCTTGCATAATGCGGCGAACCCCATTCAGCGTCTCAGCCACCGTGCTGTGGTAAGTCATGAATGGCATATCAGTCACAATAAACGTGTTCGGCGCTCCCCGGCGCACTGCGCGGGAGTGGTATACCATATCATCGATCGTAACCGGCAATGTAGAATCATAGCCTAGCACGACATTGCCCAAGGAATCACCGACGAGGATAATATCGACGCCCGCTTCCTCTGCCAATCGAGCAGTAGGATAATCATAGGCTGTCACCATGGCAATGGGTTCGTTTTGTTTTTTCATCGTTTTCATTTTGACAATACTTAGCGGCTGCTTCGGTTTGTTCATTCTTTCTTCATCTCCTTCAACGTCTCTTTGGCGCATTTCAACACAATCTTCCATCATCTCTCTTACCTTATAGTGTTGTTGTGCGCATTTTTCTTAGTGTGTGCAAAACAAAAAACCTTTTAGCATTTCCACTAAAAGGGTCCATAAGAAAAAAAGAGGTCGCAAGCGGACGTCCTTCTGTCTCGGTCCCTTCGGCTCAGAGCAGAAACGTGCTACACGTTCGTCAAGGAATATGCACTTAACTTCAATCTTCCTTGCTGTGTGTGGCCGGTGCGGTTCCGTGAGGATACCGCCAAGCCGACACTTATTATACCAGAGTTTATTCCTACTTACATCACGTAAAGTGTACATCCCCGGAAAAAATTTTCCGGTAACAACCATCCTCGCCCAGCACGATAAGCGCTCCGGAGTCATCAAGTCCCTGTGCAACCCCAGATACAATTCCGTTCGGGGTCGTCACCGACAGACTGCGTCCAATGGTTACGCTTTGCGCTTCCCATAGCGTACGGATCGGTGCAAATCCTTGCTCAACATACAGCTTGTATAGCTGCTCTAATTCAAATAAGCACTCTGCAAGCAGTGAGGCACGATCAATTTCCTTACCCGAAGCAATTTTGAGCGATGTCACTTTAGACCTCAACTCCTCTGGGTAGTCATGCTCTTCCAAATTTACACTGATGCCAATCCCCGCAATAACATGAACAAGTCGCTCATCCTCAGCTGAAGATTCTGTCAGTATTCCGCATACTTTTTTATCTTCATACAAAATATCATTGGGCCACTTTATTCCTAAATCCACGTCCGTCATACGCTTCATTGCGCGGCATAGCGCAACTGCGGAAAGCAGTGTCAACTGCGGCGTGAATTGTAGCGGAATTTGCGGGCGGAGGATCAGGCTCATCCATATTCCCTTGCCTGCGGGAGAGTGAAAGCTTTTTCCCTGTCTACCTCTCCCCCCTGTCTGTTCCTCCGCGATTATGACCGCACCGTCTGCTGCTCCTTCCAGTGCCCACACAGCCGCTTCGTTCTGCGTCGATTCCGTACGGGCAATGATACGAAGCTGGTGACCCAGCTTGCTCGTCTTCAGTTTCTCAAGCAGAGACAATTCATCCAGCTGCGTTGGCATTTGAACGAGTCGATAGCCCAGCTTCGGCACAGCTTCGAATTCGTAGCCCTTCGAACGAAGACGATTGATTTGCTTCCACACGGCGGTACGTGATATATCAAGTCTCCGGCTAATCTCTTCACCGGATATAAACTCTCCTGGATGCTCTTTGAACCATGCTAGTAATTGGTCACTCATTGTTCATTCCACGCTTTCCTTACATAGTCAAGCAGAGCCTCGCGCTCATTTGCAAGTTCCCCTAATGCTACGGAGAGCCATACCTGCTCCAAGCATTGGCGTAGCCATGGCCCTGCCATCCGTTCTGTGGCTTGCAACACATCCGAGCCCGTCAGGGCAATATCTCGCAAGTCCCGGACGGGAATGTCCTCCAGCCAAGCCTCGCCGTGCTGGAGGAACGGCTGCATTGCAGCCGCATACTCGCGCGCCGCCCCAACGCCCAGTAGGGCGCGGCGGCACGCGAGTGCATCGCGGAGACCTTGTTCGCCGACAGCGAACAGGGTCTCCGCGAAGGTGCGGCGCCACGCGTCCAAGGCGCCGCTATCTTCCCCGGCCGCGGCCAAGGCGGCAGTACCGCCAGCCGCGAGCCGGGCGTCCGCGCGCAGGACGGCCAGCATGGCGTCCTGCTGCGCGCCCGAGCAGCGCAGCGCCTGCACAATGCGCTGCGCCTCCGCTTCGTCTACCTCATGCCCAAGCAGCAGCAGCGCCATGCGCTTCTCGGCCGTATCCACCTGGCCGAGCGCGCACAGCAGCGGCTGCCACCGGGCACAATCGGTCAACGCAAGTGCTCCCAGCGGCTCCTTCGTATGACCCAGGAGACCGCTGCGTACGAGCAGCCCCCATCCGCGCGCCGGATTCGGTCCTGATGTAAGCTTCCACAGCTCGTCCCGCACGCGTTCCATCGCAACGAACGCGAGCGTCTCCCTATTGACCCGCAGCGCCTTCCAAGTCGACTTGGCGAACACGCCGCCAAGCAAAGACGCAAAGCGCACACCCCGCATCATTCGCAGCGCATCCTCGCGGAAACGCTCCTCGGCTGTGCCGACACAACGAATGATGAGCCTTCTTAGATCGGCTTGTCCACCAAATGGATCATGAATGCACCCGTTCACATCCTTAGCCATCGCATTAATCGTGAAGTCCCGTCTTCTTAGATCCTCATCTAGATCATCAATAAATTCGACTTCCTCTGGCCGACGGTGCCCCTCATACGCCGCTTCCTTGCGAAAGGTGGTCACCTCATAGGTATTCTGCGGCATCACAACAGTTACCGTCCCATGCTGCAGCCCTGTTGGAATCACCTTTGGAAACAAAGCCACTACCTGTTCTGGGTGGGCGGATGTCGCGATATCCACATCATAGATCGGCCGCCCGATCAGCGGATCGCGGACACAGCCCCCAACCATATAAGCACTGAACCCCGCTTCCAGGAGACAGTTCATCACTTGTTCCGCTTCCCGGAACAGCGAGTTATCGGTCAAGCCGCCCCTGCTTCCATATTCATCGCCCATCGTCAGGTCTCCTCCCATCAATACATACAAGAGCGCGCAACGGAGTTGGCCATTGCGCGCATTCGACGTGTGGTTGTATTGGGTACGGTGTACAGCAGATCATCCTCAGCACACCGGCTTTGGATCCAACGCTTCCTTCCCAAGCACACGATAATAAATTTGTTCATATTGCCACGTAATGAGATCGTTGCAGAATACATGTCGTGCCCGATGCAGACATGCCTCATGCATTTTCTGCGACAATTGCGAATCAGACAGCAGTCGAATCGCATAATTGGCCATCGCCGCTGTATCTCCTGTTGGCGCTAAAAAACCCGTCTCTCCATGGCTCACCAGCTCTGGTATGCCCCCTGCTTCGGAGCCGATCGTAGGTACTCCGCAAGCCATTGCTTCCAGGGCCACTAACCCGAAGCTCTCCTTCTCGGATGGGAGCAGCAGCACATCTGCCAGCGAAATCACCTGTGCGATTTCATCCTGCTTGCCGAGGAAATGTACCCGATCTTCCAGTCCTAACTCTCGGATGCGGCACTGAACCTTCGGCATGTCAGGCCCTTCTCCGACGAAGACGAGGCGTGACGGAACTTGCTCCTGAACCTGATTAAAAATATCCACCACATCACTCACCCGCTTAACAGGGCGGAAGTTCGAGATATGCATCAATATTTTCTCATTCGGATAGGCGAAGTCGGCACGGAATTGAGCAACTTCCCTTGGATAGTACACGCGCTTATCAACAAAATTGTACGTAAGATCAATCGGACGTGTAATATCAAGCAATTCTCTTGTTTCTTTAATTAAATCATTCGATACAGCCGTAACCGCATCACTCTCATTAATGGCGAAGCGAATCATATCCTTAAGCGATTCGTCCTGAGCCAATACCGTTATATCGGTTCCATGCAGGGTAGTGACTACCTTCAGCCCTGGGTGGGCCATTTGCTTTGCCAAATAAGCGCATACCGCATGCGGAACCGCATAATGAACATGCAGCAAGTCAAGCTGTTGCATATTTGCCACTTGTGCCATCTTGCTTGCCAGAGATAAATCGTAAGGAGGATAACGAAAGACATAATAATCGTTAACATCGACCTCGTGATAATGAATATTCTTCTGAAAGCTTGCACCTAAGCGAAACGGAATATTATGTGTAATAAAATGAACCTGATGTCCCCGCTCAGCCAATAGCTTGCCAAGCTCCGTCGCCACAACACCAGAGCCACCGAGCGACGGATAACACGTAATGCCGATTTTAAGACCTTCGTTCATAGCTGTCCCCCCCTTTTCGCCATTCCCTCACACGGATCACTATAAAGGTTGTTCAAAAAGTCCGCTTTTGATCACGAAGTAAATCATGAAGTGGACTCGGCATCGAATCTTGAATTCAGCCGAGCCTAAGCAGATGCTTACGAAGTATGTTTCCTGCGGAAACATCCCAGGTGCTCATGTACCCAAAACGTACGCTCCGCTCCTCAGGCCCTAGCTTCATCCAACTGAAGCGTTTTGAAAAAACGCACATCGGAAGCATATGCTTCGGTGCTGAAAACCGGCCTTTTTGAACACGCACTACAAGAAAAGAGATACCGCAAAAGGGCCTTTCACGACAAACCCTTCCGCATACTCAAATCCGCGAGTCTGACCAAGCAGCGAATCTCGTGCAGCAACCCGCTCCACATAATTCTGATTCAATGGAGTTGCGACGAAGTCATTGTCGCCATCTGGCTTCATAAACTGAGAGCGATATGCTTGAAGCGACTTCCGCTTCTGATCATATACATCAGACACATCAACCAGAACTTGAGAAGCAGCAACATCATTAATAAAATAATAATAGACTTGCTCAACCGTATGCGCAGGCAGCTCTGGCATATAACGCCGCAGCTTTGCATTGAACACTGCCTCCTGAACAATGCGGCTGCAGGCAATATGATCAGGATGGCGATCCTCCCAGTAAGGCATGAAGACAATACGAGGACGATGATTACGAATAGCGGTTACCACCGCATCGATATGCTCCTTGCTTACCTGTAAACCGCGATCAGGAAAGCACAAATTACCGCGTGCCGAGAGCCGCAAGATTTCTCCTGCTTCCCTCGCTTCCTCTCTGCGCAGCTCTACCGTACCATTCGAGGACATCTCCGCTTCAGTCAAATCGCAAATGCCGACACGATACCCTTCCTTCGTATGCTTGGCAATCGTGCCCGCCATGCCGATCTCGACATCATCAGGATGCGCTCCGAATGCAAGAATGTCGAGAGTATTCATCATTCTTCCGTTCCCGGCTTATATTTATGTGTCAGTTCACGCCATGCGAAGTCGCCGCGTTCAAGCGCCTTAACAAGAATTTCTGCTGTCGCAATATTCGTTGCAACTGGAATGCCCTGCACGTCGCATAGGCGAAGAAGAGCAATAATATCCGGCTCGTGAGGCTGAGCCATTAATGGATCGCGCAAGAAGATAATAAAGTCCATTTCATTTTGCGCAACAAGTGCGCCGATCTGCTGATCGCCGCCGAGCGGGCCAGACTGGAAGCGATGAATATCCAGGCTTGTCTGCTCCATAATGCGCAGCCCTGTCGTACCCGTTGAATATAATTTATGACCTTGGAACACTTTTTCATATGCGATAACAAAATTAACGATTTCATCTTTTTTGCGATCATGTGCAATAAATGCGATATTTAGCATGTCTATCCCTCCGTTGTGTGTCCCCTGCTCACATTCATTTCGAGCTATCTAAAATACAAATGCATACAGCATTAAGCGAAATCGAAGTCAATTGATCAGTCATCAAGCAGGTGCTCGAAGCCGTATACCAATTGCTCCAGATTCATTACCTTCTTGACTGCCATATTCACACCCGGCATATACCCTGAACGCTCATAGGAGTCGTGACGGATTTTAAGAGATTGCCCATAGCCCCCGAAGATAACTTCCTGCTGAGCAAAGACCCCTGGCAAGCGAACACTATGAATACGGAATCCGTTGTAATATCCGCCGCGGGAACCTTCGATCTTCTCTTCTTCATTCGGATTGCCTTGGCGATGTTCCGCTCTTACCTGAGAGATTAATTCTGCTGTCTTTACAGCAGTTCCAGAAGGAGCATCAAGCTTCTGATCTCCGTGATATTCAATGATCTCGAGATCTGGGAAATACTTGGCCGCTTGCTGTGCAAATTGCATCATAAGAATGGCCCCAATAGAGAAATTCGGCGCAATCAGACCACCAAGCTTCTTCTCTTGGCAAAGTTGCGTCAATTGCTCAATCTCTTCCGGCTGGAAGCCTGTTGCCCCAATAACAGGGCGAACTCCATACTCAATTGCAAGCATCGTATTCTTCATTACGGCCTGCGGGATCGAGAAATCAACCATGACATCTGCTTCTACCTTCTGCAGTGTCTCTTCAACATCTGCTGTAGTTGTAACACCGCATGCAGGTAGTCCTACTAGCGTGCCCGCATCGACAGCGCCCGCTGACGGTGCAATTGCTGCAACCAGTTCCAAGGACTCGTCCTGCAGTACCATTTTCACAACTTCTCTTCCCATGCGTCCGCTTGCACCCGAGACGGCTACGCGAATTCGTTCCATTTTATGTCCCCCCAACTGCTCCAATAACGATATGTTTTTTTCGATTATGATTCGTTTGATGTCTGTTCATCAATCCGTGTCCATCGATTCGCGTCACGTGTATTGAACTTGTGCATGCAGGCATCATGAGCCTTCGTCAAGTCGATACCGAGCGAGTTCGAGAAGCACAACAGAATGAACAATATATCTCCAAGCTCCATCTCAATGGAGTTGTCTTCTTCTGAAGCCTTCTTCGGCTTCTCCCCATAGCGATGATTCACTTCACGCGCCAATTCCCCTACTTCTTCAGACAATCGGGCAAGCATCGCAAGGGGGCTGAAGTAGCCTTCCTTAAACTGTGATATGTAGTCATCAACTTCCTGCTGCATTTGCGCGAGTGGCTTGCTGCGCAGGGAAGTGAGGAAAGACTTCATCTCTGGATTTGTCATACGATCCCCTTCTTTATTCATGCAAAAGTGGTTTGAAATAAATGAAATCTGCTCCCTATATTGAGGGTAACGAATTCGTTACTTTCTGCTACTATGTTATCGTATCACCGTCTGGAAAACAAATGCTTTTTATCTGCTTCGTAATCCGATATACTAATGAACGAATTAGCATCTTCCTGCCTAAAGGAGCCTGAATACTTGTGAAATCGACCATTGTTCAACGCATTTGGAATACGTTTCTCCCGATAACGGTTGGAACCGCGATTTTTGCATTTGGATTAATTTACTTCATCATGCCTAACCAGTTGATGGAAGGCGGCGTTACAGGAATTACCGTTCTATTGAATTATGCAGCAGGTATTCATCCATCAATCTCTACGCTAGTTTTGAACATCCCACTGTTCATCATCGGATGGAGAGCACTTGGCATGAAGCAGCTGGCACTTAGTTTTTACGGTGTTCTTAACCTCACATTCTTCCTATGGTTGTTCGAGCGTGCGGTCTCCATGCATTGGATTTTACCATTTCAAACTTCGAATGACTTCATTTTGGCCACCTTGTACGCTGGCGTTACCGTAGGAACAGGACTCGGTATTGTCTTTCGATTCGGCGGTACTACAGGTGGCGTCGACATCATCGCCCGGATTGCGAACCGTAAATTCGGTATCAGCATGGGGCAATTCATCCTTATCCTCGATATATTCATCATAGGGGCTGCTTTGTTCTATATTCCGAAGGAAAAAATTCTATATACGCTCGTTGCTGTATTCATTTCCTCTAAAGTCATCGATTTTATTCAAGAGGGAGCATATGCAGCCAAAGCATTCACCGTTGTCTCTGATCATTCGCAGGAGATTGCGGATGCGATTACAAAAGAAATGGAACGCGGGGTCACACTTATTCCAGCAGTAGGAGCATATTCCCGCTCCCAGAAGCAAATGGTGTACTGTGTCGTTAGCCGCACAGAAATTCGCCGCTTCAAAACGATCGTAAAAACAATCGATCCACGGGCATTTATTGTTGTGAACGATGTTCATGATGTGCTTGGTGAAGGATTTCGAGAGGAGTAAGTAAAAGAAGCTCTGCCTTCGCGAACGCTGGGAATTCCCATCCCACTGCTTGCACAGCGTTCTACTGAAATCATATTTTAGCCCCAAATAAACAGACCTCGAAGCAAGCCTGCTGTCGCTGGCCTATATCGAGGTCTACTGTAAGATAGGCATTCATAAAAGAATGAAGAATTCGCCCATCCCATCCTTCATTCTATTTTTCAATCCTTGCCTGTCCGAACGAGATACTGATAAAACTGACTTCTACCTCTTACTGTTGCGGAAGTTCCCTGGACGAATAGCATATTGTTCATAGCGATACTTCTGAAAACCTACATAAGCCAACATCATGCATACGATAAAGGCCAGCATAAAAATCCATTGAAACGGCATCGGTGAATAAGCAAGCGGCCCTAATGTCGGATTCGCCTTACTCGAACCAAATAACTGGATCAGCACCGAGTCTCCATATTTATTTAATGCCTGATTTGCTTCCTTAGGACTGTGTTTTCCCATTATTGACTCACGGATAAGCTGGCTTAACGACTCCATCATCTCAATCGTCTGCACATCTCGCTGGATGGTCGCAGCAGGACGAATCCGATCAATATGTTCCAACCAGCGGTTGGCATAGGGAATCCATTCTCTCTTATTATCCGTAGCAAGCAATCGTGCCATATCATCACGCAGCACCTGCTCGTATTGAAGCCACATCGGTTGCTTCGGATTGGTTAATGCATCCGTAGCAAGGCGCAATCTGGCCGATGCACTCATCAATTCCTCTTGCTTCAATTGAATGGAAGGCAATATCCGCTTCACTTGTACGATTGCATCGCTAAGTGCACGCACACCTTCAACACTTGTCGCATCATTAAA
Source organism: Paenibacillus sp. NAIST15-1 (assembly GCF_001894745.1). GTDB lineage: Bacteria > Bacillota > Bacilli > Paenibacillales > Paenibacillaceae > Paenibacillus_B > Paenibacillus_B suaedae. The sequence continues at coordinate 342,173 of NZ_BBYF01000002.1, read as the reverse complement.
TGTTGTCTCCGTGAACAGCTTCCCCATAGCCTGAACCGCTTGTTGTATCTTCTCGATCTCTCCTGCAACGCTCGCCCGATAAATCTGTTCTGCATACTGATCTAGCTGCTTCCACTTCTCGCTCGCCGTCTGACCCGGTTCAGCAGCAAGTCGAGATCCCGCATATGTAAAATCGGGCAGTCCTAGGAATACGAGCATACATATCACAACCATTACCGCACGCATGTACATCCCTCCCCCATCATCGTATGGGAGGATGTCCACATTTAGAACAAAGCTTACTTCGGTAAATTCGTTCGTTGGTCTCGATAGCGCATTGCTAGCCAAGTCATAACGACACTAATCCCTGTCCATGTAAAAGTAAAAATACACACTGCAGACAGTTCATTTGCCAGTGTATTCGGAAGCCATGGGTATACCCCCGCACTGTAATCAACGGTATCATTAAGCCACGTCCAACACGCAGCCAGCGTTAGTGCTGCACTGCCAAATGCAAATAAGCGGACAAATAACAGCCCTTCAACCGCCATCGCCAAATGTGAACCGATTAGCATCCAATCCTGCCACACCATTGGGGAGCCCAAATAAGCTCCAGCTACTATCATGACGCATGCCCAAATCCCATATTTAATCGACGTAACAACGCCTAACGCTTCAATAATACGTTTTGCAATCGTGCCAAATATGGTTCGAGGCTGCGGACGAAACAGCAAAAATCCAATACTGATCGTAAAGAATAGACTTGCCGTAGGACTATCTGGAACGAAAATCAATTGCCAAGCAGGGTTGTGCTCCCACGTGTAGATTAACTGATTTTTATACCAATAGTAACCATAAATCGTTCCAAGAAGATTGCTCCAAAATAATAACCATAATACCCATCGCTGCGAAAGAAAACGTGTGCTGATCAATGATAACAAGTTCATATTTGCTCCAGTTCCATTTCTTTAAGATATCGTCTATTCACTATCATACAAAATGTAAGATTTCAAAACAAACCAAAATGAGAAAGAAGACCTGACTGCTCGAATGCAATCAGGTCTGTAACGTTTGGATCTATTGTTTTGCTGCCTTCTGCTTCGAGAGCCAGTCGGCAATATGTTCGATATCTTGGTCATTCAGGCCTTCCTTCTTGGCTGCTTCCACCATAGAAGGCATTCCGCCTTTACCATCCTTAATGACCGTTAAGATCTCATCCTTGCTGAGCTTGTCACCAATGCCAACGAGGGCAGGGCCCGCAGCACCCTTCATATCAACTGCGTGACAGCTTAAGCAGCCAACCTTCTTCATGTTCGCAAATGCCGGATCGTCCTTTTCAACGATGGCGATGCCTTTGCTTGGTTTTGGCTGGTTAGAAGCCTCACCCTTCTCAGCAGCCTCACGTGCCTTTTCCTCACGCTCGACATGCTCTGGTATCATATTCTTCTCAGCCATCTCGGCCTCATAGTGAACCCAAGCGACTCTTGTCAAATATACACATGCGATCAATGTCAAAATCATCATTGAGGATGCGATTGGGCGGCGATAGAATCTGCGTTCCTTCCCTGTATCAAGGAATGGGGCAAGCAGCAGGCCTCCGAATGCAAGACCAGGGACTAACACCGTACCAATAACAACATAACTGCCTGATGCATATGGATACTTCAAGAATTGATAGAGAAATAAGAAATACCAGTCTGGAATCGGAACGAACGCCGCGTTATTCGGGTTCGCCGGATAACCGAGCGGTGCAGCTTCCGAGATCGTTAATACTAGAAAAGCGACCAGTGCCACACAGCCAACCATCCACTCTTTCAACAAGAAGTTTGGAATGAAGGCTTCGGATTTCCCCGGAAATGAGGTGTAATCCGGTTGTTTGATTGTGGTTGTTCTCTTCTTAACACGAGAGTCGCCAACAAAGACGACTTTTTCTTCTTTGGAATTCCCATGTGCCATCTCGTTTCCTCCTCCCTTATAGCGGTCCCGAAATGCCTTGGCGTCTAATCATGAAGAAATGCGCTCCAAGCAAGGCAAGAAGTGCCCCTGGCAGGAAGAACACATGAATCGCGAAGAATCGCGTCAATGTCTGCGCCCCGACGACCGTTCCGCCCTGCAGCAATTCTTTCAAATACGGACCGATATATGGTACGGTATCCGCGATCTCCATGCCGACCTTAGTTGCAAAGTAAGCTTTGTTGTCCCAAGGCAGCAAATATCCCGTGAAACCGAGTCCTAGCATGACGAAGAAGATAAGCATGCCGACTACCCAGTTCATCTCGCGTGGGGCCTTATAGGAACCAGTAAAGAATACACGGAGCGTATGTAATAACATCATAACGATTACTAAACTTGCTCCCCAGTGGTGCATACCGCGAACAATTTGTCCGAAAGCAACCTTCGTCTGCAAATATTCGACACTGTAGTATGCGTTCACAATATCAGGGACATAATACATGGTCAGGAACATGCCTGACAGAATTTGAATGACTGTAATAAAAAACGTCAAGCCACCGAAACAGTACACGAACGCAGAAAAATGGTGTGCAGGGTTAACATGCTCAGGCACCTCATGATCCGCCACATCGCGCCACATCGGCGTTATATCCAGACGTTCGTCAATCCAGTTATAAACACCTTTAAACATCTGTTATTTACGCCTCCTCGTTATTGCACGTGTTGGTTCGCAATGATATCGCCCAAATATACAAAGCCATCCTTAACCTGCACTTTGTATTCGTCGAGCGGTGCACGAGCAACTGCTAACTGCTTGCCTTCTTTCGTATAGTGCGCACCATGGCACGGGCAGAAATATTGATCCTTGTATGCCGGATTCTTATTCCAGTCAACCGTACATCCTAAGTGCTTACACACCGGAGACAATGCAAATATATTGCCTTCCTTATCCTTGCTTATCCATGCCGTGAGCGTTGGAGTACTCTCATACCAGCCATCGACTTGCTTGATTTCGAAGGTAAATTCAGTAGGAGATTCTGAAATCTTGCTCAATTCAGCAACCTTAATGTAATCGCCTTCTGACTTCTTCTGAAGCAACGGATCAACTGCAAACCGGACCATCGGCAGAGTAGGACCAACAAACATGAATGCACTTGCCCCACCCAGCGTGTATGTAAGAAATTGTCGACGGGACATTTCTTTTCGCTGCTTTTGAGGTGGATGCTCGTTATTCTGCGGTTTACTCATATACTGTCTAACCCCCCTTTACACAACCGTTCTGAGAGCTTGCTATGACGATAATCACATTCTAACTAGGACATCACTATAATATCCCAGCACTATGAAAGCGTCAAGAATTTACCAATATAATTACCAGAATGAACCTTTTTCTTATGTAAAATGTTTGAATATTGTCACATTTATCCTTGAGTTTGTGTGACGCTCCACATATTTTGCACACATATCTTCATCGCAGAACGTACTTGCCCAGCCTCTTCTTCCATCAGCTCAGCTGGAGTAATGACTAAATCCGCGGCCGGAAGCTTGTCTGAAGTAAGCGGCAGTTGTGCCGATACGACGACAATATACGCAAATCCCTGGCGTCGGAGTCTGGTGCACAATCCATTCAATAGCCTCAGCTCATCATCATCAAGCTGCTCAGATACGAAATGGTATGCAGGATAGGTTACCGTTCTTCCTCGGAAAGGTATCTCAATGCCATCCAGCCAGTCGCGCAGCTTCTCCAGACGATACCCAGCTTCGACTGGGGATTCAGTCCCGTTCAGCCCTGTAACTGGCAATATGCACGTGTCCAGATACGGCCCCCATTCTTCCCATTGTTCTTCGGTCAGTTCACTGAATTTCACGACGTCTCCCCCATCTTTTTCCTTGTCATTACTCCCCATTATACTGAAATGAACAAAAAAATGAAGAACCGCAAAATTGCGCTCTTCATTCATAACGATTTGTAAGGCATCCTTTTGGACAAGTTCTTAGAAGCTACTGCAATGTTTTCAATTCGTCCGTCAAGGTTCGGAACGAGGATTCATCCCCTGTTGCGAGTGCTTTGTCGATTTGTTCATATATTTTTTCCGTACGGTATTTCCGTATGGCATCGTCCCATATCATCTCCGCTGTTAAACTTAACATCGCCTCATACGATACCTTCATTTTATCCATAGGATACACCTCCAACCAACACGATTAAGAGATCCTATATTCCTTTCCTTTCACCACATAGTTCTGAGTTGTCCGTTTCATTCGCTCTACATCTTCATCTGTCAGTTCGCGTATGACTTTTGCGGGTGAACCTAGAGAAAGAGTATAGGCCGGTACTTTTTTATTTTCTGTTACGACAGAACCTGCTCCTATTAAAGCATATTCACCAATGTCAGCGCCGTTCAGTACAATAGCCCCCATGCCAATCAATGTACCGTTGCCTATCCGGCAGCCATGTATAATTGCACCGTGGCCTACCGATACATCATCTTCAACGATTAGCGGCTGATTGGCATTCACATGTCCGATAACACCATCCTGGATATTCGCTCGCTTGCCAATCCGTATGGGTGCCATGTCTCCACGAAGCACCGCATTGAACCACACACTGGATTCAGCGCCAATCGTCACGTCTCCAATCAGCTTAGCGCCTTCTGCCACATATACGGAAGCATCAACAACTGGCAATATGCCTTGATAAGGTATGTACATTCGATAACATCCTCCCGATCGACCATTCCCACATCGCTCTAGCTGCAAATTCACTAGGCATAGGAAATTTTTGGCCCCATCGTATCAATGAGAATGCTTCTTGTCAACATCTAGCTGAATTTTGTCCTCATGCGCGACATAAACACTATCAATAATAAGCTGCCCTCTGCGAGTCGTCTGTATGACCGAACCATACTGCTCATCTTCACCGAATCGAATGACGCCTAGATGAACCAGCATCATAATAATTCGCTGTCTGAATACGGCCTGTGACGAATCAAAGAAGAATGGCCGCACGAACGGGAGTAGAGCCCGCTCCAAGGAATCTAACGTTGTCCACTGCTTGGTACATAACTGAATCCAATGCACGATGGATAACAAATTCGGAATCGCATTCTTGTACAGCTTCAACCAAAATCGATACAACGAAGCAGACGACTCTATCCCCCCGTTAGCAATACGCTCAATCCCCTTCGGTGTACAGCTTAACCGTCCATCGCCCTCCTCCAGCCACCCTTGATAAAAGGCGTAGTCATATAAAAGCGACATACGGTTCGGATAATCATGGAATCTTCTCCCGTATCCAAATCTCCATTCACCACGGGCAATAGGGGCTTCTTGTACGCCAAAGTAATCGAGAAGCTGCTGCTGCGTTTTTTTGTACATAACACCTTCCGCATTCAGCAATACATTTCCGTCCACGATGAATTTCAGAAGCTGTAACACGTCCTCCGCCATTCTTCCATCTTCATCCCGATAAGAGGAAGGGGTATCCGTTTCTGTCAAATGCATCGCGAATGACTGCCTGAGTACATCAATTAATCTCATCTTCAAATCGCTCGGCACTTGGAACAAATACTTGGTTTGATGCGAGCAGCCATTGAACAGCCATCCACTATGCTTAAATTTAGATATCGTTTCACGTGGATGCGGCATTGACGTCACCGCCTGCTGTTCAGCACCAGCATGTTCTAAATCGAACTTTGTCTGCTGCACTCGAGCGATCAATTCCTCCAAGCTAAATGAAGCACGCTTATCAAACAAAATGGAGTTAAGGAACCTAAGCTCTTCAAGCGTCATCTCGTTCACATGCTGTTCGAACACATCCCTTCTGCCTAACACTGACAGAATGGACTGAATCAGCTCGTGCTTGGAATGTTCATTGCAGACGCACCCATAACGCTGAGCAATTCGAGTTAGTTGATTAATATCCGCGTAACTGAGCATATCCGCTAAATTCATGCATGACCTCCGTTTCCGTCAGACGTAATGTGCCGAATCCTCGATGTCCATTACTCATTATTGGAATATTTATCACATTTATTCACATTGTCGTAGAAAACATCGAATATTATATAACGGGGAGATTCTCCTCATAGCCCTTAGGCATTTGATCATGCAAACACAAAAAAGCAGTTCGCTTCACTTCACGTGAAGTCGAACTGCTTATTATGATAGCTTTCATTATCGCGGTTTCGCTGTCAGATCCAGATGGCGAATATGCTCCATGCAATTATAGAGCAGCGGATACCAGCCTTCCGAACGTTTTTCTAATATTGAGTAGGATAAGTTCCCAATGTGTCCTTGTCTGTCGCTTCCAAATAGAGCAATGTACAATTGAGCCAGCCAGCTCCCATGAGTGACTACTAAGAGATTAGATCCCATATGCTGATTCGCGATATGCTCTAGCGTTTGAACTGCGCGGTACTGAAGTTCTTCATCTTTTTCCTGGCCGAGATCCATCTTACGCCACCCTGAACCCCAGCGCTGCTCTCGCTCTTCCGGCGTCGTGCCCTCTACGAGACCATAGGCTCGCTCACGCAGACCCTCTGCGGGTGACAGTAATGGAATTTGGAGTGCATCTGCCAGAATCGATGCAGTCTCTTCTGCTCGCTGTAATCCGCTGGATATGACATAATCGAATGGTGCAGTCTCTTGGACGAGGCGCTCTGCCAGCAGCCTTGCCTGTTCACGACCTGTTACATTCAACGGTATATCCGTCTGTCCTTGTATTTTCCCCTGCGCATTCCAATCGGTTAACCCATGGCGTACCAAACCAATATGTTGTTTCATTGTTACTCCTTCTTAGTCATCCGTTATTGACGCACTCGTGTCAACCAGTTCAACAGCAGTAATGCAAACGTCACCCCAAACAATGACAATGCAATCCAATAATGAGGAATCGTTGGAACAACCCGCAATATTGTCGGTTCACTTACATTGCTTGCAACCGGCAATTCAATATCAAATGCATCAAGGCCAGAATGATCACTGCCTGCCAACGCAGTCGGCAGTATCCCACTAACTGCATGAATATTAGACTGTTCATTGCGAATAAGAAGGAAAACAAGAGCACAGAGGAACATGGCCATACAAAAAGCGATTATCCCCGCAATCACTTGACGTGAGCGCAGGGATAACGCATGAGAACGTCTATGTACAGGCATCAGCCAATCTTGTTCCTCATATATGCGATCCATAACGCGACTCGCTGCTGAGCTGCTCGCTTGTTCCGCATCAAGCTCCAACTCAACTTCATCTTCCATCCAATCCATGCTCGCAGACCATACTGCGAACTGCTCCGCACACGCTTCGCATCCTTCCAGATGTCGATCGATAGCTTCACGTTGCGGATCGTCAATAGGCATATCGACATAATCCGATATCCATTCGAGCGCTTCCGCACATTTCATGTTAGTTCATCCCTTCAAGACCAGGCTCCCTTATGTATGGTTCTAACTGGATCTTTACACTAGCTCGAGCCCGGAACAACAACGATTTAACCGAACTTACGGTTTGCCCTAATACTTGGGCAATTTCTTGATAGTCCAGTTGGTCGTATTCTCGAAGAATGAGAGCGGAGCGTTGTTTGTCAGGCAACTTGCTGATTGCCTCACGCACCAATTCTACCTTCTCATGCCGCAGCAATGCATATTCAGGCGCCGCTTCCTTCGGCGCTTCCGGAACGATTCCTTGCTCTTCATCAAGTGATACTTGAATGCTTCTCTGCTTACGAAGTTCGCTTAACACGGTGTTGCGCGCAATCGTATACAGCCAAGTCGAGAAAGAGGCATCTGATTCCCTGAACGTATGCAGGCTTCGGTATGCCTTGTAAAATGTCTCTGCACACAAATCTTCTGCCAACAGCTCCAACTGGGAATTTTTCAACATATGATAAATAAATGATAGCAATTTGCGTTGATAACGATTCATCAATTCCGCGAAACAGTCTGTGTTGCCGTCCTTGATCTCACGGATGATTTGGGAATCGGTCATGGATTCAAGTCCTCCTTGCTTTCCATATCCATCCCGATGCGCTACCTGAATGGTTATACTCTTGAAGTTAAAAAAAGTTGCGAATCGGAGAAAAATGTTATAAAAGCCTCTATAGGCCTAATGATACGTACTATGGGTATGATCTGTGCCATGAAAACATGACACTCAAGCTTTATCATTTCAAGTCGTATTTTAGCATAATAAAGTCGAAAATTGCTTAAAAATTTTTTAAGATTCAGATTTCATAAAAAAATCACCCCCTCAGGAGTGATTCAAGCCAGCCTTACAACGCCGTATTCCGCTGTTTCATCGATTGATAAGTCATACTAACAAAAATGATACAAGCTATTGCAATTACGAGTAATGAAATAAATTGAGAAGTCGAGAGCATGCCGACACTTCCACGAATAATATCACCACGGTAGAATTCGATGATAAATCGGCCAAGACTGTAGAGCAGCAGATACAGACTCGCAATGACACCAGCCGTCTTACTGCGCTTCGCTGCATAAAGTAAAAGGAAAAAGAGCGCAAAACTAAATCCACTTTCCATGAGCTGTGTAGGAATCAGTTTCACACCATTAGGCGCGATTTCGGATTCGTGAAACGTAATGCCGAACCATCCATTTGTCTCCTCTCCATAGCAGCACCCTGCCAAAAAGCATCCGATTCTGCCAAAGCCCTGTGCCAAGGCAATGGAAGGAACAAACAGATCAAGATGCTCCATGAAGGACAGACCCTTCACCTTACAATACACAAAGCCTGCAAGCACGCCTCCAATAATCCCGCCATAGACGACGAACCCCGATGACAAATCCCATATCATCTCGGGATGATCAATGAGATTATTGCCTTGGGTTATCCAGAATAAGAGCTTAGCTCCCATAAACCCGCCAAGCAGCCCCCAGAGCGTAATCGAAGATATATGGGAGCGCTCTATGCGCTTCTTCTCTGCTCGCCTAACCAATACTTGATATGCAGTAAAAATTCCAATTGCAATCATTAGTCCATATCCATATATGGTGATTGGGCCAATATGGAGCAGATCATTCTTCATCGCAACCCTCTTCCTTTCCCCTTCATTCAAGCATATTTGTTGAGACAGACATACATGTTATATCAGTGATGCTGCTCCCACTGCATTACTGGTACTTTTACACAATTATAGAGAGCCGAACACCTACCTGTCAAAAACCTAAACGAAGCTGTTTTCCAGCTGTTTATCCTTAGTTCATACCTTACTGCTCGCAGGACGCTTAGCGCCAATTCCATTTCAATACAAAAAAAATACCACTCCGATTGGAGTGGCTGCACACTTGTGCAATTCTATTGGATAGGAGTGGAGAGAAACCATACTGTACTGCTATTATAATGTATACGTTTTCATGACGTCAATAGGTTTTCGTAAAAAATTTTCTTCAATTCACAAATTTTTCCGTTAGATGAATATTTCATAACCTTTCGATTTTAACAGCTCCCTCGCACGATCCCAGTCATCCTGCTGCCGGAACGATAATCGGAGCACACCTGGCACATCTTCACGACTTTCAATAATTTGAACATTGCTCAAGTTAATGTGATGATTTCCCAACTCTGTCGCAATGCTGCCAATAATACCCGGATGGTCAGGAACATTCACGTACAGTTCATAAAGCGATTGAATAACACCTTTGCGGCGTTCCGGCATGCGACTGCGGAACTCGCCAGCCACAGTGAACTGCTGGATAATCCCTTCACCATCCTGACGCTGTAACATATCAATAAATCGTTCCGTAGATGCTTTCCAGTCCTGAAGTAAATGGAGAACAACATCCCTATTGTTAATCAAAATATCTCTCCAGATGACTGGATCGCTTGATGCAATGCGGGTAATATCCCGGAACCCGCCGGCAGCGAGCAGTTCGTACAGCTCATTGCTCTCATTATAGGATCGTACTTGATTAACCAATGCTACAGCCACTACATGCGGCAAATGGCTGATTGCGCCAACCACTTCATCATGTTCCTCTGGATTCATCCGAATAATGTGCGCTTTCGTATAGCGGAGCAGAGATACAAGTCTGCTGTATGCTTCTTCATCCGCCGAATCGTCAGGAGTGAGCACGTAGTAAGCATTTTCGAACAACAATGTCGTTGCCGCTTCAACCCCTGAACGCTCCGAGCCTGCCATTGGATGCCCGCCTATAAAATGCACATCGTCCCATGAAAGAGAACGTGCGCAGCGTGCGACCGAAGCCTTGGTACTCCCCACATCAGTTACGATACAGCCTGCCTTAAGCGGTAAATTCCGCAAATCACTCAGCATCGATTCCAGCATTCCAACCGGACAGCATACGAATATGTAGTCCGCATCCTCTACCGCTTCGTGCAAGGAAGTCGTCGCTTCGTCTACAACGCCGCGCTGCACATACTTCTCTGTTGAAGACGGGCTCGGAGAGTAACCAACTACATGCATGCCAGGTCTATTTTTGAAACAGAGGGCGAGGGAGCCTCCGATTAGTCCCACGCCCAATATAGCTATCTTAGTTCTCATGAAGTCACCTTAATCTCGGCCAGCGCTTCTTCCAAGGCTTGAATCATTGCCTCATTTTCTTCTTGGCTGCCAATTGTAATACGTAAATGATTTGGGTATTTATGATGCCCCGCACGCGCTATAACGCCACGACGCAGGAGCGCGTTAAAGACTTCAAATGCAGAAAAGCCTACGTCAACCATAATGAAGTTGCCGTGAGCCGGGAAGCTCTCCAAATTCATACGCGCAAATTGCTGCTCTACATATTGAATGCCCGCTGCATTCTTCTGTCTGCAATCTTCAATGAACCCTTGGTCTTGAACGGCAGCCAATGCTGCTGCTTGTGCGAAGCGAGTCGTATTGAACGGTTCACGCACTTGATTAATCGTACGGATCACGTCAGCATGTCCAACCCCGTAGCCGATACGTAGGGACGCAAGTCCATAAATTTTCGAGAACGTGCGCAAGGACACGACATTGGGATAACGACGAACCAGATCTAATCCATCACGGAAGGAAGGATCTGTCACGTACTCACAGTAAGCTTCATCCAATACAACCATGACATTTGCAGGCACTTGTGCAACAAACTGCTCCAATTCTTCCGCACTTACGATTGTGCCTGTCGGATTGTTCGGATTGCAGATCCATACGATCTTCGTCCGCTCGTTTACGGCAGCAAGCATTGCTTCCAGATCATGCGCTCCTTCTTTCAAAGGAATCTCTACTGTGACAGCCCCTTCAATCTCTGCATTATGCTTGTATTGAGGAAACGTCTGATCTGCGATGACAATCTCATCACCTGGAATCAGGTACGCACGGCATATCATTAATATAACTTCATCGGAACCTGCGCCGAAAATCAATTGATTGTGCTCAACGCTCAAGTGTGCCGCAACAGCATCTGTCAGTGCTCTAGCCGCTCCATCGGGATAAATGCTCGTATTGTTCACTTCATTCAATATTGCTTGCTTCGCATGCTCAGAGGATCCGAACGGATTCTCGTTGGAAGCCAGCTTGATAATACAATCCAAGCCAAGCTCCCGCTTCACTTCATCAACAGATTTGCCTGGCTGGTATACAGGCAGGTGTACAACACTGTTCTTCGGCTGCATATGGGTACCACCTTTCTCATCTACATAGATCATTGCAAAAAAATTAATGTTTTAATTGTCGCACAAAATCACAAATTTGCAAGATCCCTTCTTCAGATGAATCAGGATGCTCCAGAAGCGGCAGAGCTTCTTCAATGCGCCTTACAATGGCACTACCTACAATCACACCGTCGCAGCGTTTCGCAAAATGCTTCACATGCTCTGCTGTAGAAATGCCGAATCCGATCGCAATAGGAAGCTCTGTACTGCGTCGCACCAGTTCAATAAACGCATCTACTTGTGAGTCGAAAGTGTCTCTTACACCCGTAACGCCAAGCGAGGATACACAATAGATAAAGCCTCTTCCTTCTGCCACAATGGAGCTAACCCGAGATTCCGAAGTCGGCGCAACGAGTGGAATGAGATGAATGCCCATTCGGTCAGCAGCTTCACGGACTTCATGACTCTCTTCATAGGGCAGATCAGGAATGATTATGCCGCTAATTCCGGCATCCCTAGCCTGGTGTAAGAAGCTGTCCTGTCCAAATTGCAGCACTGGATTATAATAAGTAAACAATACATAAGGAATTTGTGCACCTTGTTTCCTAGCCTGAGCTGCAATGCGCAGTCCATCAGCGATCGATACATGATTGCGCAACGCGCGTGCCGATGCTCGCTCAATAACCGGACCGTCAGCCAGCGGATCGGAATACGGTATGCCAAGTTCAATAATGTCTGCACCGGCTTGCTCCATCTGCAGAAGAAGCCGAAGAGTGATTTCACAGGTTGGATCACCTAGCGTTATAAATGGCATCAATGCGGACTTGCCCTGTTCTTGTAAAGTACGGAATGTATCATCCAGTAAATTGCGGCTCGCTAGTGTCTGACTCATAGCAGTTCCTCCCCCAATCTCTCCATAATGGTGGCAACGTCTTTGTCCCCACGGCCTGACAAGCAAATCACAATTAGATCATCCTTATTCATGCCAGGTGCTGATTTGATCGCCTGCGCAATCGCGTGTGACGATTCCAGTGCGGGTATAATGCCTTCTGTACGGGTAAGAAGCTGCAGCGCATCCATGGCTTCATCATCTGTAATAGGCACATACGATGCTCGTTCCGAATATTTCAAATAGGCATGTTCTGGCCCTACTCCCGGATAATCCAATCCAGCGGAGATGGAATGTGCCGGCTGAACTTGACCAAACTGATCTTGAAGCAGATAGCTCATCGATCCTTGGAATACCCCTGGTGTCCCAAGTGTCATCGTAGCCGCATGATAAGGGGTATCAATTCCTTTGCCTGCTGCCTCAACCCCAAGAAGTTGAACCGACTCATCCTGCAAAAACGGATAGAACATCCCCATAGAATTGCTCCCTCCGCCAACAGCAGCGATCAGCAGATTCGGCAAACGTCCTTCTAATTCAAGGATTTGCTTGCGTGTCTCATCTCCAATAATTCGTTGGAAATCCCGCACAATCATCGGATACGGATGCGGCCCCACAACGGAGCCGAGAATGTAGAATGTGTCCTGCACATTGCTGACCCAGTAACGCAGCGTTTCATTCCCTGCATCCTTCAACGTTCTTGTACCTGACATCACAGGCACAACCTCTGCACCGAGCAGCTTCATACGGAACACATTCAGGCTTTGACGCTTCATGTCCTCTTCACCCATAAATACTTTGCACTCCATGCCCAGCAGCGCTGCTACTGTTGCGGTGGCAACACCATGCTGTCCCGCCCCTGTCTCAGCAATCACCTTCGTCTTGCCCATACGCTTGGCTAATAATGCTTGACCGATGGTGTTGTTGATTTTATGGGCACCGGTGTGGTTCAAATCCTCACGCTTCAAATAAATCTTGGCTCCGCCCAGCTTCGCAGTAAACCGCTCTGCATAATAAAGTGAAGTAGGTCGCCCTGAGTACTGAGTCAGCAGCTTGATCAATTCTGCTTGAAATTCTGGATCCTTCACATGTGTACGATAAGCCTCTTCCAGTTCCAGAAGCGCACTCATCAATGTCTCGGGCACAAAACGGCCCCCAAATGGTCCGAATCTGCCTTTTTCGTCTGGTAGAACCGTTGTCGCTGCTGCTGTTGCTGTTGCTGTCGCACTACTCTTTTCCATGCTCATTTCCCCTCACCCTTTCGATAAACTCCTCAACCTTGGATATATCTTTTACTCCATTTGTTTCAACACCACTCGATACATCAACGCCATCTATATCGTACTCTCTCACAACTAAACCGACATTATCAGCAGACAATCCGCCAGCAATATAGAGAGGGAGCCTTAATGAAGCCAATTGGTCTGCATAAGATGGTATTACTGTCCAGTCGAACACTTTGCCAGAACCACCGCCCTGAATCGGACAATGTGTATCTAGCAGGATAACATCTGCATATTGGACATCCAACTCATATGCCGCCGCAGCTGCTGCTATAGACTGGCGAGGTTGGCGCTCGTCATCACGAATGATAGGAACCGTCCTCCATATTTGAACATCATAGTGATCCTTTATCCATTTCAACAATGCCGTATCGCCCTTCCCATGGAGCTGAACACTTGTTAGCGGCACTTCATCCAGCACTTGCTTCAGCTCTTCACGAGTTGGATTCGCGAACACACCTACAAGGTCTGGAAGTGCTTCTCCTTCCTCCCTCAGCTTCAACAGCCACTGCTTAACGTGAGACGGCTGCACCTGTCTTCGACTCGGTGCGAAGACAAATCCAATATGATCTGGTCTCAGCTTGACAATTCGACGTGTCATCACGAGATCCGTTAGGCCGCATATTTTCACTTTCGTTGCACGAGCAGCACATGAACGTGGACTCGCTGTAGATGACGCTTGTTCCCTCGATGCTTCAACTTCCATAATCTTCTTCACTCCTTACGTCTGTCTACGAAGCAGTGTTCGAATTTAGAAGACCGCTCATCAAGTGCTCTACTGCATCCTTTACATTGTCTCGTCTCATGAAATGTTCCCCTACCAGCACCGCATCGACATGCAGCTCATCCATGCGACGGAGATGCTCCGGAAGATGGATACCGCTCTCGCTGACTAAGATACAATCTGACGGAGCCAAATGACGAATACGATGGGTCTGCTCGATATCGGTCTCGAACGTATGCAAGTTTCGATTGTTGATGCCGACTAACTTAATTCCTTCAATTCTGACTACACGCTCCATTTCAACTTCATCATGGACTTCCACGAGAACGTCCATGCCAAGTTGTCTAGCTGTTCCGTGCAGATGCTGCAATTGGTCGTCACTCAAAATCGCTGCGATCAGCAGGATTGCATCCGCACCTATTAATCTTGCTTCAAGCACTTGAAGCTCATCGATAATAAATTCCTTCCGCAAAATCGGCAGTTCTGTCAGTGCTCGCACCTGCTGCAGAATGTCATTGCCGCCTTGAAAATATACGCGATCTGTAAGTACAGACAATGCATCAGCACCTGCCGCCTCATATCCAGCTGCAATCTCTGCGGGATTGAAATGCTCGCGAATCAGCCCTTTGGATGGCGATGCCTTCTTTACTTCAGCAATCAAGGCAACCGAACGGTTCTTATTTACGGTAAGTGCCCCAATGAAGGAGCGGCAAGGTGAGAGCGCTGCTGCCTCTAGAATTGCCTCATTCCGATTCATCACTCGTCTGAGCGCTTGTATCTCTTCTTCCTTCGTTCGTACAATCCGTTCAAGAAACATGACTTAGCCCTCCTGTTGCTGCGATCCATTGCTCCAGCTTCTGATTCGCCAGCCCATTATCGATTGCATCAGCTGCAATCCGCACGCCTTCTGCAATGGAGCTCGATTGTCCCGCAACGTAAATACATGCGCCCGCATTTGCAAGAACAATATCGCGATGTGCGCCTTGCTCTCCGCAAAGCAGACCTCTTATAATTTGCGCGTTCGTTGCGGCGTCTCCACCCAGCACACTAGTCAACGGCTGCGTGTGTAGACCAAGTGTTTCCGGTGTAATGGTATATGTGAATACTTCTCCATTTTTCAGTTCACTAACTTGAGTTGGTGCCGACAGGCTGATCTCATCCAATCCATCTTCGCTCGCAACAACGAGCGCACGCTTCAACCCCAATTCACGTAATACAGATGCGATAATACCCGTCTTGGTGCGATCATAGATCCCAAGGACTTGTCGATCAGCTCCCGCTGGATTCGTCAACGGGCCAAGCATGTTGAATACGGTGCGTATCCCTAGTTCCTTGCGTGGTGCAGCCGCATGTTTCATTGCAGGATGATAGACTTGCGCGAACATAAAGCAGATGCCGATTCGTTCCAAACACTGTGCAGCTTCCTCGCTCGTCAGCTGAATATTTACACCCAGCGCCTCCAGTACATCCGCACTCCCCGAGCGACTGGAAGCCGATCGGTTGCCATGCTTCGCAACCCGCACGGATGCGGATGAGGCGATGATGGCAGCAACTGTGGAGACATTCAACTTATGAATGCCCGATCCGCCTGTTCCACATGTATCAAGCAGGCGCTCATGCGAAGTGACCACTTGATGGGCGCGGCTGCGCATCGCTTCAGCAAAGCCCGCAATCTCATCAACTGTCTCCCCCTTCAAACGTAGACCTGCAAGCAGTGCTCCAATCTGAGCCGAAGTCGCATGGCCATCCATAACATCTGCCATTACATCCCTCGCTTCTGAGCGGCTTAAGTGATGCCCTGACAGCACTTGAGCAAGCGCCTCCTTCATGAGTGCACTTCCGATTACAAGTTGGCTCGTCATCCTAAATTCCTCCCTTCGGCGACGGGAATCGAAGCAGCCCGTTCTTCCGTTCCGATATAATAGTCCCAGTTCGCCGGCATCATCGAAGTATAGGATGCCGCGTATCCAGCCGTACTTCCCTCAGCTGCGTTCGTTAGCTTGCTCTCATTGACACTGTCCTCTTGCCCTTCAGCGTCACCTTCGCGGCTGAACATCTCTTCTGTCATCCGAATCGCCAGCAGCAGTGCTTTCGCCTTGTTAATCGTTTCTTCGTATTCCATCTCCGGAACCGAATCCCATACAACACCAGCACCTGCCTGTACGTAAGCATGGCCTCCTCGGAAAATAATTGTACGTATCGTAATACAGGAATCCATATTCCCATTGAATCCTAAATATCCGATAGCGCCCCCATATATCCCACGTGACTCTTCTTCCAACTCTGCAATAATCTCCATTGCACGAAGCTTCGGCGCTCCGGACAATGTACCTGCTGGCAAGCAGGAGAGGAAGGCATCGAAGAAATCCTTGTTCTTGCGAAGCTTGCCAGAAACGTTCGATACGATATGCATGACATGGGAATAACGCTCAACATTCATGTACGTATCACAGCGCACGCTGCCGAACTCGCATACGCGGCCGAGATCATTCCGCCCGAGATCAACAAGCATCACATGCTCGGCCCGCTCTTTCTCATCCTGCATCAGATCTGCTTCCAGCGCTGCATCTGCTTCAGCAGTGACGCCCCGTGGTCTTGTTCCCGCAATCGGCCGCGTCTCTACCCGCTCGTCTTTAATGCGCACAAGCATCTCTGGAGAAGTGCCAACAATCATGTCGTCCTCTGTCTTGAGCACATACATATACGGGGAAGGATTCGTCATTCTCAGCACCCGATACACATCAAGCGGGTCTGCTTGTGTCTGCCGTTCGAAGCGCTGTGACAGCACCACTTGAAAGATATCTCCTGACCGAATATATTCCTTGGATCGATTCACCTTCGCAACGAATGATTCCTTCGTCTCCGAGGATCGAACCCCCTGCAGTACCTCTTCAGCCGCAGATGCTGTTGTTGCTTGCTGTACCGGTCGGGTGTTGCTCACTAGAGGTGCTGTCAGCTTCATTTGCAGGCTGCGCAGTTTCTTTCTCGCTTGCTCGTAGCGATGCCGTATCACATCTGCCGAACTTCCTGGTTCCACATGAATGTTCACAATAAACTGCATTTGCTGCTTCATATGATCGAAGGCAACAAGCTGATCGCAGAACATAAATCGGATGTCGTCCATTTGCAGCGTGTCGTACTTATGACGCGGCAGGCGTTCATACTGCTGAACCAAATCGTAGCCGAAGCAGCCAATTGCCCCTCCTGTCATTGGAGGAAGTCCATCTAGCGCAGGGCTTCTATATTTATGCATCAATTGCTTCATCATCTCGATTGGGCGCTCTCGCACCTCGGTGATATGGCCATGCTCTATCTTCCGCAATCGTCCACTCTTCCCTTGAAGGAGCAAGAACGGATCCGTTCCGATAAAGGAATAGCGGGCCCATTGGACGCCACCCTCCACACTCTCCAACAAAAAAGCATATGGTTCATTGCGCAATCTTTGAAATAATCGAATTGGGGTTTCGGTATCAGCCATCATCGTCTCGGCAACAGGTATGACATTATACTGCCGGGCGAGATGGATTACTTCGTCCAATTGGGGATACATCGCTTTCCACTCCTTTCAACTTCGTTATGCAGCCGTTACGACGATTACATACCGCGTGATGAACGAGAGCGTCTACCAACCATTTCTTATTCACTTGTTTACGCTTGTTGCAGTGCCTTATCGGAATCAGGCGAATCACGAATGAAAGGCACTACTGAAAAATAACGTGTACGAATAAAAAAAGCCTCTGCGCAAGGCAGAGGCTTGTTGGTATACGATGAAATTGTGGATGAGTAATTCAATTCATGAGGATATGGATCGCCTTATATAAGGCCCCCCATTGTGCCGCTGCAATAAATCAATGTACAGCAAATACAATAGGCGCTAGCCTATATAGACATGATGTCCATATTCTATCTCGTCTCAGCTCAACTCATCTCAATCTCAAACTCAACTCTGCTCAACTATGCTGATATCAATATAACCGGAAATGTCGGCTTCGTCAATCCAGCAAACTAAATTTCAGACATAAACGATCTTCAGACTGGGTTTCCCACATCTCTATTTACTAGACAAATCAGGTCTCAGAGCTATCGCCTCATTCAAGTAGACATGGCGAATCTCGTGCTGCTCCTTGTCCGTGTTGATCGTTACCATTAGGCGGATGCACAATGGCAGACTGCCCTTCACTGGAATTTCAATGGCACACATGAGTGGCACTAGATCCCAGCCTTCCATGGCACGTATCGCACGTGCTGGAAAAGTAGCATTCAAATCCTCTGTCATCGTGATCCAAATATTTGCGATCTGTTCAGGTTGAACCGTATTTTGGGCAACTATCTCCTGGAGCAGCTTCGTAGTCGCATGCAGAATCTCTTCTGCATCATTGCGGGTTACTGTAGTCGCTCCGCGAATTCCTCTTGCATACATGGTCACGCCTTCTCTCCTTTCAACTCCTCGATGATATCTCGTACTAGGCTGACCGGTACATCCTTGCGAATTTCTACATGTCCGATTGCAGTAGGCACAATAAATACGGTGTGCCCTTCCTTAAATTTCTTGTCATGCATCATGGCTTGAATAATATCATCCGAATTCATATGCTGTGGCACTGCCACCGGCAGGCCGTATTTCGTCAATATCGCTTCTGTTCGAACAGCAATCTGCTTATCTTCACCCAATCGCTCTGCAAGACGCGCAGAACCAACCATTCCAATTGAGATGGCTTCGCCATGCAGCAATTCTCCGTAGCCGGCAACCGCCTCTAGAGCATGGCCAATCGTATGTCCCAAATTCAATATCGCTCTTAGATCATGCTCACGTTCATCCTGAGAGACGACCTGCGCTTTAATCGCGCAGCCCTTAAGCAGTCCATACGTGAGTGCTTCCTCATCCTTAGCCAGCAAGCGTTCAGCTTGTGCTTCGCACCATGCTGTAAACTCTTCATCCCAGATAAGGCCATGCTTAATCATTTCAGCCAGTCCTGCGCGGACTTCCCGATCAGGAAGCGTAAGCAAGGTCGCTGTATCGTACAGCACCATTTCTGGTTGATGGAAAGCCCCGATAATATTCTTGGCGAACGGATGGTTAACCGCAACCTTGCCACCGACACTGCTGTCATGAGCCAATATCGTCGTAGGCACCTGAATGAAGCGAATTCCTCGCATGTAAGTTGCCGCCACATAACCTGCCAAATCCCCGACTACGCCACCGCCGAGGGCGACGATGGAAGAATGGCGATCACAGCCCGCATCAAGTACTGCAGTGATGCACTGTTCGTACACCTGCAGCGACTTGGAGGATTCACCAGCTGCTACTACAAAGGAAGAAACCTGATAGCCAGCCTCACGCAGTGCTGCTTCCGTGCGCTCTAAATATAGCGGAGCCACATGATCATCCGTGATGATCACAATTGGACTGCGAGTGGGAATGCTGCGCATTTGAAATGCCTCACCGATTCGACCGAGAAGACCACTGCCAATCCAAATTGGATAAGAGCGTTCTCCTAGTTCAACAGTAAGCTCTGCTGCATCTAAAGTGAGATTCTTGCTCATGACGTTCCCCCCTTTTAATATCGGGACACTTGTTCCAAATAGTGCTCATAGTTGGCGCGGATCTCTTCCATCGAATCGCCGCCGAACTTCTCCAGGAACGCCTTCGCAACTTCCCAAGCGACTACATGCTCCATGACAACACTCGCAGCCGGCACTGCACACGCATCTGAGCGTTCCACTTGTGCAGTGAACGGCTCCTTCGTATCGATATCAACACTGCGCAATGGCTTATAAAGGGTCGGAATAGGTTTCATAACCCCACGCACGACGATTGGCATTCCGTTCGTCATACCGCCTTCGAAACCGCCAAGTCGGTTGCTAGCTCGTGTATATCCCGTTTCCTCGCTATATAGAATTTCATCATGAACTTGTGATCCGCGCAGTTGACCTGCCTCGAAGCCAATACCGATCTCAACACCTTTGAAAGCATTGATCGACATCACTGCTTGCGCAATGCGTCCATCCAGCTTGCGATCATATTGCACATGGCTCCCAAGTCCAACCGGCAGTCCCTCCACGATACACTCGACAATACCGCCGATCGAGTCGCCTTCGCCTTTGATTTGATCGATGTACGCTTCCATCTTCTTCTCCGTATCGGTATCGACCACACGAACAGAAGAAGCCTCCGTACGTTCAATAATCTCGTCAACTGACAAATTG
The DNA here is from genome assembly GCF_001894745.1 of Paenibacillus sp. NAIST15-1. Classification (GTDB taxonomy): domain Bacteria; phylum Bacillota; class Bacilli; order Paenibacillales; family Paenibacillaceae; genus Paenibacillus_B; species Paenibacillus_B suaedae. Next base: position 321,547 of record NZ_BBYF01000002.1, on the reverse strand, counting down.
TGATCAGGAGCTTCGATTTCACCAATGCGAATAACTTGTCCTGCAATCTTGACGCCGAATGCTGCAAGGAACTGGCGCGCTACTGCACCCACAGCTACGCGAGCAGCTGTCTCCCTAGCGCTTGAACGTTCCAGTACATTGCGCAGATCCTTCAATTGATATTTCAAGCCTCCGTTCAGATCCGCATGACCTGGACGCGGGCGATGAACACGTCGCTTCTCTTCATCTGTCCCTTCAATCGGCTCCACATTCATAATATTCGTCCAATGCTTCCAATCGTTGTTCTCCACTACAATAGCAATTGGAGCACCTGTCGTACGTCCATGACGCACACCGCCGACGATCGTTGCTGTATCTTTCTCAATTTGCATACGTCTGCCGCGGCCATACCCCTTCTGGCGGCGATGAAGTTGGAAATTGAGTTGCTCGAAATCAATAACCATGTTGCTAGGCATCCCTTCAACAATGGCAGTTAGCTGCGGTCCGTGTGTTTCTCCTGCAGTCAAATAACGTAGACTCACAAGTTGCTCCCCCTTTAACTGTGATGCTGTAAATGGCTAAAACCCTTAACTTTTTTCTCATTATAGTATAGGAGGCAACGTTTGACAAGAAAACAAAACGCGCCCTTGCCGCTTTGTTTCAAGCATTAGGGCGCATCTTTCGTTATCGACGTGTAGTCTGTCTATGTTCAATTTAGCCATTCGATGGTATGTAATTCCAGTATGACTGAAATAGTCGAATACACTCTTTAAGTTCGAACAGCTATAATTTTCGATAAAAGAACGTCTCCATCGTTTCAAGCTGATACTGTTGTGGATTGAATATTTGCTCTGTGCTTCCGACGAACAATACCCCACCCGGCTTAAGCGCATTGGCAAACTTTCGATACAACTCATGCTTCGCTTCTTCCGTAAAGTAAATCATCACATTACGGCAAATAATCAAATCATGCTGAGTAGCAAAAGTATCGGTTAATAAGTTCTGCTTGCGGAATCGAATCGATTTCTTCAAGCGATCAATGATATGAAAACTGTTCGACTGCTGCATAAAGTACTTTGACTTGAATGATGGGGGAACGTCTTTCAAAGAGCGCTCAATATAGGAAGCTTGCTGTGCTCTTGCAAGTGCATTCTCGTCAATATCCGTAGCAGAGAGTTCTGTCCGATCAAGCAAGCTCATATCATCGAGAATCATCGCTAGTGTGTAAGGCTCCTCACCTGTCGAGCAAGCGGCACTCCAGCACTTCAGCTGGCGCGTTCGCTGCGACAGCTCTGGAAGCACACGAGTGCGCAGGGTATCCCAACGCAGCGGATTACGCCAAAATTCAGATACATTGATCGTCATGCGATCCAGCATTTCATCAAATAACGAAGAATTAGCACTCATCGCCTTGGCATAGGAGGCAAATGTCGAGTAGCCATTCTTCATTCGTAACGTAGACAAGCGTCTACGCATCTGGGTCTCCTTATACTGTGATAAATCGATGCCTGTAGTTGATCGGAAATATTGGACAAAATCCGCATAATCTTGATCATCTCCATGATCCACGGCTGTCCCTTGGCCGAATCCATTAGCAGCAGGGAAAATGGTGGCTGCATCCCATAAGGTCGTCTTGCGCTCTGACAATTGTGCTCACACCTTCTAAGTTCGTATATATGCTGCAACTGAGTTCCTGATCGACAACAAGCATAGCCCAAGATCGCTCAGCAACACCGCAACATAAAAAAACACGGTCGAATATTACTATTCGCCGCGTTCTTCCATAGTCCTGCCCTATGTAAGCTCTTACATCAGAAATCAAAAAAATAATTATTATGTTTCTGCGTGTGTGAGCCGCGCTCATGGCTGCCGATTAAATCCATGGCTCCAATGCCCGCTCGTAACGAAATGAATCCACTTCTGAGAATAAGTTTGCGATTTCACGTTCAGCACTCTCTGGTGAATCCGAACCGTGAACCACATTGAAGTTCGTATGACTTGCATAATCTCCGCGTATCGTCCCTGGTGCAGCTTCAGTCACTTTCGTCTTGCCGATCATCAAGCGTGACAAGCTGATAACATCGTCACCTTCCCATATCATAGCGAATACTGGACCAGAGGTAATAAAGTCGACCAGTTCGCCAAAGAAAGGCTTTTGTGCATGTTCTGCATAATGATGTTCAGCTTGTTCACGCGAGACTTGCATCAATTTTCCAGCTACAAGTTTAAAGCCCTTCCGCTCAAAGCGACCTACTATATCTCCTATGAGGCCTCTTTGTACTCCGTCAGGTTTGACCATGATGAATGTGCGTTCCATACGATCACTCCTACTCAAATGTGAAGTCGTCCAACACACGCATTATACCAGATTTTTCTTCAAATGGCACTCGATTTTTTCACCATAGTTCAAATCAATGATTACGATTCGCAATAAAGTAAGCAATATCGCGCAGATTGCGGCGAGCACGGATGTTAGGCAGATGCTCTAATACCGCAAGCGCCTTCTCGATATACCGATTTGCTATCTCTTCAGCCCGCTTAATACCATCACTTTGGCGAATCATATCGAGCGCAGCAGATACATCTGTATCTCCATTTCGCTCACGGATACGTTCAATTTCACGAAGAAGAGACTCGCGAAGCTCCGTGTCCTGCAGCGCAAATATTACTGGAAGCGTCAAATTCCCTTGACGAATATCATTCCCTGGCGGCTTGCCTATTTGCTCTTCAGTACCGGTTAAGTCAAGCACATCATCTCGAATTTGAAATGCCATGCCCACATTGTAGCCAAAGCGATACAGCGCATAACCAATCTTCGGCTCTGCATGTGCGGCAATCGCCCCCAACTGACAGCTAATCGCAATCAGCAACGCTGTCTTTCGACGGATCCGAAGCATATATTGACGGATCGTCTGCTTTGTATTGAAGAAGTCACGAATTTGCTCCATTTCACCGATGCACATTTCAACCATTGCTTTGGAAAATATGCGATGAATCTCTGGCTGCTTCAATTCTGTAGCTACAACCAGCGCTTGGCCATACATATAATCGCCGGCATACATAGCAACGCGATTATCCCATTTGGCCTTAACTGTCAGTTGCCCTCTCCGAGTTTCAGCGTCATCAATGACATCATCATGCACGAGTGAGGCCATATGAATTAATTCCAGGGGAACAGCAACGCGCTTCAACTGTTCTATATCGTATGTACCGAATTTCCCTGCAAGCAGAACGAATACCGGACGTATTCGCTTCCCGCCCGCCTTCAGCAGATGCAGCGACGCTTCCGTAAGGAGCTCGTGATCGGAGCGGATGTTCCGCTCCAATTCACGTTCAATATACGCTACATCTTGTTTCATTGTCGCATAAATGTCCCACAGTTTCATGCCTTCACCTAACCAACTGTATTTTCCGACCCAAGTTCCAAGTGAACCTCAAGATCAATAAGTCCCAACTCAAATGCAATTTAAAAATACAGACACGAAAAGATAAAAGATCGGCCACATGTTTGTGTTATCCATTCGGCCGATCCGAATCTTCGGCAGTCTGTACTTCCGAATTCCCCCACCTTGTAAACAACTGGTGATCGATATCCATGCAGTCCAACACCTTGCCGACAAGGAAATTAATGATGTCATCCAGAGTCTGCGGATGATAATAAAATGCAGGCATCGCCGGCACAATACGTACACCCATTTTCGCAAGCTTCAGCATATTTTCCAAATGAATCGCATGCATCGGCGTCTCGCGCGGAACGATTAGAAGCGGACGGCCTTCCTTCATCATAACGTCAGCAGCTCGCCCCATCAAATTATCGGAAGCGCCGTGTGCAATCGATGATAAGGTTCCCATGGAGCACGGCATGATCACCATGCCGTGCACCCGAAATGAACCGCTTGCTATGCTTGCCCCAATATCCTGGTTCGGATGATACGTAACCCGATCCGCCAAATCGCCGAATGCCAGCTCAATCGCTTGCTGACGCTTCGTAACATTCCATCCGAGTTCTTCCTTTAGTACGCGCCATCCAGCATCTGATACGATGAGATGAACCTCATAATCGGCTTCCAACAGACATTGAATCAATCGGACACCGTATATAGCACCACTTGCCCCTGTAATACCAACTACGTAATGCTTGCGAGATGCAGCACTCATTACTTCATCACCACCATGTCAATAAGCGTGAAGCAAAATACAACGATGCTGAGCACACCGTTCATCGTGAAGAAGGCTGTATTCAGCTTGCTCAAATCGTACGGCTTCACAAGCATATGCTCATAAATAAGCAGGGCACTTGCAATAACCGTACCTATGATATACCACCAGCTTAATTGAGTTAAAAATAATAGCAGTATAAATCCAAACGCTGTAGCAATATGGAAGCCTCTTGCAATCCAGAGTGACTTCGCAATTCCGAAACGTACCGGAATCGACTTCAAGCCTTCCTTCTTATCGAACTCATAATCCTGGCATGCATAAATAATATCGAACCCGGTAGTCCAAAACGCAACGGTTAAATAAAAGGTGAGAGCTGCCCAATCGATTCCATTCGTTACAGCCACCCATCCTCCGAGCGGTGCCAATGCAATCGTAAGTCCCAGCACAACGTGGCATAGCCATGTGAAGCGCTTGGTAAACGAATAAAATACTAACATAAAGACGGCAACCGGAAGCAAGTATACAGATAATGGCTCCAGATTTGCCGCTGCCCAAAATAAAAGACCGAACGACACGGCCGTAAATAACAGTACTTCTCCTGCCTTCAGCAATCCTGCGGGTATTGCTCGATTTGCAGTTCTTGGGTTCTTCGCGTCGATGGCAGCGTCAATTAACCGATTGAGCGCCATTGCCGCGCTTCGAGCTCCGAACATCGCCATGAGGATCCATCCCCATTCAGGGAGCGTTGGGAAGCGTTGATGAACAACCATTCCTCCCAGCAGTGCGCCCATAAACGCAAATGGAAGAGCAAATATTGTATGCTCGAACTTAATCATTTCTAAGAAGATACGTACTTTTTTAAGCATGACCATTCCCCTTCGTCCCGATGTGAAGAGCGGCAATGCCACCGAAGAACGAATACGCTTGTACGCGATCAAGTCCATTAACTCTAAACATCTGTTCTAGCTCCTTGCGGCCCGGGAACGTAACAAGCGACTCTGGAAGCCACTTATACTGCTCATACCGCTTCGCAATCAGCTTGCCAAGCAATGGCAGCACATGGCGGAAGTAGAAATAATAAATGCCCTTGAACGGCTGCCATGTTGGCTTGCTCAGTTCAAGACACACAACTTGTCCACCCGGCTTGACCACTCTGCGCATTTCACGAATGACTTGCTCAAAATCCGGAACATTGCGCAAACCGAAACCAATCGTCACATAGTCAAAGCTGTTGTCGGGGAATGGAAGCTCCATTGCATTTCCTTCAACAAGCTCAATTTGGCTGTGCAGGCCTGTTTGATCCACCTTCTTCTGACCTACCGCCAGCATATTCGAACTGAAGTCCAGCCCTGTAATCTTGCCTGTGCCGCTCGCTTGCGCCAACTGAATCGTCCAGTCACAAGTTCCACAGCACAGATCAAGCGCTGTCTCCCCCTGCTTCATGTCCATCTTGCGCATCGTGAAGTTGCGCCAAGCCTTGTGACGCCTGAAGCTCAGTATATCATTCATAATATCGTACTTCGGAGCTATGCTCTGAAATACTTCTTGAACATAATGTTCTTTGGTCTTGCCAGTCTTAGGCGAATGTGTCTCCACGATCTGTCACCTATTCCTTTCTTCGCCGAACGTATCGTCGATCTATTGGAGGTTGAACGCTCACTATCATTTACAGACGAGGTAAGGCAAGAAATGTGTCAAGACGTTGTCTGGTGCTCTCATCAAGCGGCAATGTCACCGCTAGCGTATGCAATTTATCCCGTGATACACGAACTTGATAAGCCAGCTGCTCCCTCACCTCATACTTGGACATGAGCGCATTCCAGAGCATCTCGTCAACCAATTTCTGCTTCAATTTTCTTCGTTCCTCATCTGTGCCTTGCTGCCATACATGCCAGTAAGACCAGCTGCCTTCGAATCGTTCGAAATGATCCGCTCGCTCTTGTTCTCTTTCTAGTACTTCGAGCTCTGTCAACGAATCAAGCAGTTCCTCCCATGTGGAGATGTCTTCTTGATTCATCTGAGCGTTGAAGGACTGGAACAACGACTTCTTCAGCGTAACGCTCGCCCGCAAATATTCTTCTGCGGTCATTGTCCAATGCTTCATCTTGTCCACCATCGTCATCTTCAGACGATTAATATCGCATACGGATTGGCTCAAAGCCCTTACCGTATCAATCTGACCTTGCTGCGCAAGCAGGTTATAGAAGCGACTGCTGAAATAGTCTCCAGCTAATACCTTCAGCTGCCTTGAACGCAAGTTGCGGTCGTTATGCTGCACCGCTGCCAGTTCAATCGTATCATGCGTGTCTAATCCAACCTGCACGAGCGATGTAACTAGCGCAAATAATTCACTATGTTCCGCTATTGGCTTACTGCGGTTTAAAAAGGCGAACATCAGCTCCACTCTTGCGTTAGGAAACGCAGGCAGTTCCGTGTGCGCCTGGATCATGTCATGTTCAACATACCGCTTAGCCAATTGCGAGATATGATAACCATTCATCTGCTGCCTCCGACTGTACCGGTTAGTCATCCTTACGGATGTCGCAATCTAAATCATTATAGCATATGTTTAAAGTGATAGGACAACATTTCTTCGTTCTCCTATTTCTTATGACCAAGACCCTTACTCTCATCTGACTGCCGGAAACTGACGCTCCCAGTGCGGTGTATAAATAATCCGCCATGCCTCTTCAAGCTCCTTCGGCATTGTTCCTTTCGATTTCTGGAGAAGCTTCAAACTTTCCACGTCTACTTGAGAACGCTGCGCATCCATACCAAGCAATACATATCTCTTTTTAGCCATGTCATCCTGTATAACGACACGAAGCTGCAGACGTTCGACATTGCTTGTTTGTATGAAGGCGAAGCGAAGAAGCTCATGGATATCATGATAAATAATTTCTGGATGGACAATCGTTGCAGCCACTTTTACATCAATCACCAGTTTATCTGACTCCCAAGTAACCCGACTAAACTTCAATTGAAGTGGAAGCTCTGATAAATAATCCACGATCTCCTCGGAAGTGAGCTTGACCATGCGTGGTGAAGGGGTAAATACAGCCACATCTTTATTGGCGTCCGGCTTCTGCTCACCCAGTGAATACAATAGCCCTAATCCTAGCGGAAGCATAATCGTAACGCAAAGCACGATGACCAGAGTTCTATAGCGATGCATATTCTTCATTCTGAACCTTGCACCTCCACATATTGTAGATCAAGTCAACACTCCAGATAACAGACAGTGTCGACGTTCCAGAGTATGTCCATACCTCATGTCTATAATGAAAAAAAGCAGGCTATGCCTGCTTCCCTCATGAAAACAAAAAATTTCATTCCTATTCGTCTGTATCGGTATGAATTACACCGTGTTTTGTCATAACAACTGCTTTGCCGCGAATTTTAATTGCGGACGTATGATCCGTGAACTGGGCGACAAGCACTTCATTCTTGTCCAGCTTCTCCGTATGATGAAACTTCGTATCTGTTCCGCGTGTCAGACCGATCACCTGAACTCCCTGATCTTTGGCCTTTATTACGATAAAGTCATTTTGTGTTTCCAACTGCTTGACCTCCTTGCATATGTATTGGCTTCCTTGCAGCGTCAACCATGTGAATCACCATTCTTCGGGCATACTACTAGTGTAGCACGTTTCATCTAAAAGGAGCTAATGCGATGCACCCAGCACATTTACAATCTAACCAGCTACAGCTGCTTCAGCAGTGGGAAGAGCAATTAAGTCAAGTAAGTGGTCAGCGTATTGTACTGGTCGCCTACAGCGGCAGTGCACAGAGCACTAGAGCAGCTAAGAGTAATCTAGAGTATCCTACTCCACAACTTCCCCTCTGAAAAGGAGCAGAAGCCGCGACATTCATGTCGCGGCTTCTACCTCACTTGCGTTCTCCTATTAGACAAAAGTATGTAAGTTCACTTATTTGATGCCATCTTTAAGTGCTTTGCCTGGTTTGAACGCAGGGATTTTGCTTGCAGGAATTTCAATCTCCTCGCCCGTTTGCGGGTTACGGCCTTTGCGTGCGGAACGTTCGCGCACTTCAAAGTTACCGAAGCCTACCAATTGGACTTTGTCGCCGTTCTGAAGTGCAGTCGATATCGCTTCGAATACAGCATCAACTACTTTCGTCACATCTTTCTTCGACAATTCCGTAGCCTCAGCCACTTCAGTTACCAATTCAGATTTATTCATTCTGTTCACCTCCTGATTCAAGTATGCATCGTTATCCATTTTCTTTACTGTTTCTCTAGAATTTATACCTTATCATCAGCAAAACAGTTCAATACGATATCCAATCTGCTTCCAAATGGGTTCACAGAACAAATTTATAGTAATATACCGTTGTTACAAATGCAAGTAGGGACTGAAGAACAACGATAAGCTTATGTGTTTCCCCTACTGTTTATCTGATATTCCCTTCACTCTATCTTCAACATCTTGCAGCCTGCCACCAGCTGAAGCATAGAACAATAACTGCTCTTCCGAAGCCTCTCCTCGCTCAAATAGCCGCACCATTTCCCCGTCATACATAACAACAATGCGGTCGCCAACCATTGACGCTTCATACATGTCGCTAGTGAAGTAAATGATTCCTCTTCCTTCCTCTGACAATTGTCCAATGATGCGGAAAATCTCATTTTTCGCACCGACATCGATCCCATTCATAGGTTCATCTAAGACAAATACATGCGCATCAGTGCCAAGCCATTTCCCTATGGCAACCTTCTGCTGGTTGCCTCCACTTAAATGTCTCACTTTCTGCTTCACAGAAGCGGTCTTGATATTAAGCCGCTCGATCACGCTCTCTGCTGACAGCCGCTCTCGCGTGGTTGATACGAAACCCGCTGTGCAGTACTTTGGCAATGTAGAGATACATAAATTGCTCTGTAACGACTCATCCATAAATAAGCTATATTTGCGTCGCTCCTCGGGAACAAGCACGATGCCCGCACGAATCGCATCACGAATAGAACGCGGCTGAAGCACTTCTCCATTCAACGTTATCTCTCCACCATCGCACAGCTCCGCCCCTCCAAGAATCCGAGCCAGCTTCGTCTTCCCTGCTCCTATCAGCCCCACAAATACAAGAATTTCCCCGCGTCTCAATTCGAAGTTTACATTTTTAAGCTTCTGTCCGCAAGAGATTCCCTTCACAGTAAGCAGAACCTCTTCACGAACAGAGGAATGTACACCGGGTTCTTCTTCTATGGTTTTATCCAGCATATATTGAATTGCTTCCTTGGGGCAAATATCAGAGATTAGCGAACTGTGAACCAATTCACCGTCACGCAAGATAGAGATACGATCACAATGATGAAACACTTCAGCCAGGCGATGAGTAATAAATAGAACGATAACTCCTTGATCTCGAAGTGTATGCATAATCGTAAATAACCGCTCTGACTCCTCAAAGCTAAGGGATGCAGTTGGTTCGTCAAATATGACAATCTTAGCTTCATTCAATAATATTCGCGATATAAGCACCATCTGCTTCTCCGCTAATGTGCACTCCTCCATACGCAGCGAAGGCGAGATCGACAGGCCGATAGCATCCATGATGCTCTCAGCCCTCTTCTTCAGATGTGCAGGGCGAATCCAGCAAGAACTTCTCCCCATGCTAAAGTCATCCATCATAATATTCTCTGCTACTGTAAGCTTGGGAACAAGTGCCACATCTACCTCTTGATATACACAATGAATTCCCTGTTTCTTCGCATCAGCAGGTGAATGAATTGATAATTGCTCGCTTCCTAACTGGATGACTCCGACATCGGATCGGCATGCGCCTGACAATATATTCATCAACGTACTCTTCCCCGCTCCATTAGAGCCAACAAGAGCGTGAATTTCTCCGCTAGATGCAGTAAAGTTGACTTGCTTCAGAACAGATAGCCCGTTATACGATTTTGTAATTCCAAGCATGTACAAATTTGAATCCGCTTCAAATTGACAATCGCCTGCCGCTTCCGTATCGGAGACATGCGCGGAACGTAAGTTTGATACTCCTTGCGTTTTCCATACGCTGCTCATCTCTATCCCGCCTCTTAACTTTACTGATCCATTCGATTTCTCCATGACGAATAAATCCCACTTTTTACCGTTACCGGCATTATTCTTAAATATACCCGCTTCCTTCGAGTCTGTAAATTGATTTAGCAATAAAAGATCGATGAATTTTTACAGGAACATACAAAAAGCCTAAGTGGCTAATCCAATCTGGAATAGCGACTTAGGCTTCCTTGCAATCCGATTACAATATGATGGCGATTAATCCACCTGAGCCTTCGTTGATGATCCGACCCAATGTCTCTTGAAGCTTGTAGCGAGCGTTGTCTGGCATCATGGCGATTTTGCCTTGTATGCCTTCGCGAACGATGGAATGCAGGGATCTGCCGAAAATATCAGATTCCCAAATCTTCGTTGGATCGTTTTCAAAGTCCTGCATCAAGTAGCGCATCAGCTCTTCGCTCTGCTTCTCCGTTCCGATAATCGGAGCGAATTCCGATTCAACATCGACACGAATCATATGAATGGAAGGAGCAGTTGCTTTGAGCCGTACCCCGAAGCGTGAGCCTTGTCTAATCAGCTCAGGCTCATCGAGAGCCATTTCGTTCAAGGTAGGCGCTGCAATGCCATAGCCAGTTGTCTTCACCATTTCAAGCGCATCCGCGAATCGGTCATATTCCCGCTTCGCATGTGCGAATTCCTGCATCAACTGAAGCAAGTGATCCTTGCCTCGTATTTCTACCCCGACCACTTCCATCAGAATTTGGTCGTACAATTCGTCCGGCGCGTACAAATCAATCTCAGCAACACCTTGACCCATGTCCATGCCGCTCAAACCAGCTCGGGCAATAAAGTCGTACTCCATAAATTGCTGCACAACACGATCAACATCCCGCAGGCGTCTAATATCTTTGACTGTATCCCGTACCGACGACTCATAGCTGGAGCGCAGCCAATGAGTATCGTTCAGAACCATAACCCAGCTCGGAAGATTCACGTTGACTTCATGTACTGGGAATTCATACAGAACTTCACGAAGAACGCCCATTACATCTTCTTCGCCCATCGTCGCTGCACTGAGCGCCATTACTGGGATGTCATATTTAATCTGCAGCTCATTGCGGAGTGCAATCGTCTCATCACTGCGAGGCTTCGTCGAGTTAATAATCAGTACGAATGGCTTGCCAACTTCCTTTAACTCTTGAATGACGCGCTCCTCGGATTCGATATACGAGCTTCGAGGAATCTCAGCAATCGTACCATCAGTCGTCACAACAACGCCCAATGTGGAGTGCTCTTGAATGACTTTGCGTGTCCCGATTTCGGCCGCTTCCTGGAATGGAATCGGCTCCTCGAACCACGGCGTATTAATCATGCGCGGGCCATTCTCATCCTCGTAGCCTTTGGCTCCGGTTACCGCATAGCCAACACAATCCACTAGACGAACGTTAACATCCAAGCCTTCCGCTACTTTAATTTGAACTGCATTATTCGGAACGAATTTGGGTTCGGTCGTCATAATGGTCTTACCTGCTGCGCTTTGCGGCAATTCGTCAACTGCGCGAATGCGGTCGGATTCATTCGTGATATTAGGCAATACGACCGTTTCCATAAATCGTTTGATGAACGTCGATTTCCCTGTGCGGACCGCACCGACGACCCCGAGGTAAATATCCCCGCCGGTACGCTCGGCTATGTCCTTAAAAATGTCCACTTTCTCCAATTGATATCCCCTCCTCAAATTTTTCCGACGGACTACGAGACAACATTCGCCTCTCGCCCTTCAGAAACGATTGGCACCGTTGCTAGGATTGAGCTGTTGCCGTTGTCGCCAGTGTTCGCCGCCGAGATTTCACGTCGTACAAGGGCATTTCGACGCAACTCGTACATGCTTTTGGACTAGTAACATCTTATTTGCTAGATGGCATAAATATGCCCCTCACACAAAACATTTTTCGTAAATGATTCAGTTCTAGTAGATAGTGATGCTCATCCGTGAGTGACCCCCCACTTGGGCACGAACGCAAAAGGTCGTATCAACAAACGCCTTCCAAATCAGATATATGAAGTTAGAAATGAAGTATGACATTATCTTGCATATCGATGAGTAAATCGTCTTTTCTATTTCTGTACCAACCTGTCATCCATGTTCGCATGCAAAAAAGACCAGTCGAACATATCGACCGGCCTTCCTTTCATTCCATTTGTCTATTTGGAAGTCTCTTCTTGAGGTACAGGCGCACCGTTGCTCCATTTGTACGCGACTGACTTCACCGGCACAAAGAAGGAGGCATCCGCAAGCATGGGCCTCAGATCCTTCTCTTGACCTGTAGGCTGCTTCCCAGAGGTTTCCACAAGCTGCATAATATCCTGCGCATAATCTGCGTATACCCTTCCTTGCTCATCCATCATGAACGACAGTACACTTCGGCTGAACGGACTTCGAACTTCTACAGGCTGTATGCCTATCAGCTTCTCATCAATTCGATAGAATCCAGGATATACTTCCTCCTGCTTCGGCAACGCACCCTTAGCCCGTATATGCGCATCAACAGCACGAGCAAGATCATTGACCCGCTGTGAAGTAAGTAAATCCATCACCTTCACTTTCGGAATCGTCTCTTCATCAATAATCAGATACACACCCGAGCCACCTGATTCAAATGCACTCCCGGGAATTGCGCTAAGCAGATCTTTTCGCTTGAGCAATTCAAAGTTCACACGGAACTTCTCATATCGTGGAACACTCTCATCGCTGCTTACTAGCGGAAGCAGACCTGTATCCTTCTGATACTGATCCACAGCATTTTGGACAAGAAGTACGCCCTCACGAACCGATTGTTGGCTTTCCTTGCGCATCTCCTTCGGATATAAGCATCCTTGAAGTGTCATGCTCATGATAACGAATAGCACGATACAACAGATTTGTCTCCCCGACCTCAACTACTTCTCCTCCTCAGTCACAATCACAATTCCACACTTGAAGATAGAGCTGTTCATTCTATTCTGGCATTACCACAAGCTGTCATCTTCCTGTTCCGCTAGCTTGCGTCGAATAATGGCTTTCAGAGGATCTTCTGGGACTTCCACCGTAACCGTACCTGGATTCCCTGTCAGCAGTGTCTGGCACGATAAACGAAGCCCAGTTGCTGAATGGATACCTAGCTTGCTGCTCTCTGCTAAAGTGGGCTCTCCAATTAGTCCTTCTTTATCCGCTGATACCTGTACTTTACACATCAAGCAGCCCGCCTTCCCGCTGCATCTTGTGCGTATCGGAACACCTGCGCGTTGCGCGGCATCCAATAACGACATCGAGCGCTTAGCCCCCCATACCTTGCCAGAAGGCTCGAACCGCACGTTTGTCCCCATACTAGCCAGCCCCTTTCCTCAACGTTGGTAGGGCTACATGCGACTCCACCTTTATTTACAACAAATCATTTACATTAGACAAATAAAAAAGACATCATTTTCGGACACCTTTCATTCACGATGGAACGTATATACGCAGGTTCCGAGCAATTTGCCAATACCGTATTCATAGCAGCAATATGCTGCTCAGGAGCAGCATTGATTACCTGTGCGATCGAAGCTGTACGATCTTCCCGCTGACGCAATATATTGAAGACCAATTCATGAGCTAGCGGCATTAACGCGATGCGAAATCTGTCAATATTATAGATGATGCGATGATTCCATAAGGCATCACGAATGATTGTGTTGTATTGGCATTGCGGTGTAGTCACAATGAATTGACCAACCAATTCAATGGGAACTCCGCATATTTGATAATGACTTAATAAGGAATGATAAGTACTCGTTGCATTCCATTCGGGCGCATCGGTTGCATATGGATTCCATTGCTCCTGTAGATGCTTTGCATCGGGCTCATCCGCATAGATATCCACATCACGAGGCTCCCGGCCAAGCGGTACCCCTTGTAGAACTAATCCACAGCTCCCACCTAGCATCCAGTGCTTCATATCGTTGTTCGCTGATGCTACTAATTGTTCAATTGTCCCCATTATTGGTTCGGATAATGATATCATGCCATTTGCTCCATTCACATTTGAATCCATACTGCATTATTCAGGCTGCCAGTCACCAGTCAGACCTATGATCAAAAATACGGCTTGTGAACTGCACGAATGAAGCCATCCGCTTCTGCAACGACCTGACAAGAGAGCCGATAACCCTGCTCGAATTCTTCTTCCTCCATACGGTTCCACTCTGCATCAGTCACTTCGGATACATATTCTTGTCCTTCTTCGATTAAGCAGCGACATCTCGCACATGTTCCGCGCGTGCAAGCATAATTCCAATCTACTCCAGATTCCTTTGCGGCATCCAGCAGAGTAGTACCTACAGGTACAGATATACTCGCTTGCTTCGTCTTGCCTCTGAATAGGATGTCCACCATCCTCAATCACACTCCTTCGACCGTCTTATCGTCAATGACGATATGTATTGAGTAAAGTGTTAATTACGCCTACAAGATGGAGAAAAATCCATATACCATACCTGCAAGCAGCATAATGAACGCAATAAGCGAAAGAATACCTCGTACCCAGCCTCTCGTCTTACTTCTGGCAAAAGCAATGAGCAGTGCAGAAAAGGCCATTAGGCCTATTCCTATAAAGGATACCCACATTTTTGTCATACTGTCCATTTTCCCGATTCTCCCATTCGTTCAAACTGCTCTCATTATACCATTCGATGAAATAGAAGAGAAACGTTTTGCACGAACATGCACAAAAAAACGACACAATCAGCTACTCGCTGTCGTGTCGTCTTCTTTTTACATCATATCGATTGTGCCTGCTACTTCTTCATCAACTTCATCAATGCTTCCAGGTTGTTTGCGTTAACTCCGCTCTTCTTCACGGTGCTGACAATGTCATTTATTGTCGACTCTGAGACAGGTAGTTTGGCCATTGAAGCAACTTGCTTAATCAACTGCCGCAACTGCGCCTCATTCTGCATCGTCGAAGGCTTCACCGTACCTGCAAGCTTCTTGATTTGATTCTCCGTTATGTTCTTGCCAGACTTCTTATTGATTGCATTCAATGCATCCTTCGGAAATTTATTCGACATATCGCCCCTCCTCGGGTCTGTACTCTATACAGTGTATGTCGACGAATAAATGAAGGTGATAAGGATACTAGCCAATAATAGAGTCCGTGCAAGCCCATCAATATCTAGGATGACCAATCCGATGTGGCCACTTCTTCAATTTCGTTCTTACGAACTCGACCCATTAAGCATTCAACTGCTGTCTTTGGATCACGAGATTCGAATAATACTCGATATAACTGCTCTGTAATCGGCATTTGGACGTCATATCGATCAGCCAAGAAATGAGCCGCCTTCGTTGTACGGATACCTTCAACGACCATCCCCATATGAGCCAACACCTCATCAACCGCCATACCTTGACCTATCAGCGAGCCAGCTCTCCAGTTCCGGCTATGTCTGCTCGTACAAGTTACAACTAGATCGCCAACGCCCGCAAGGCCGGCAAATGTCATCGCATTCGCTCCCATCACAACTCCGAGCCGAGCAATCTCAGCCAAGCCGCGTGTTAATAAAGCAGCCTTGCCATTATCTCCGAACTCCAGTCCATCGGATAAGCCTGCGCCTAATGCAATTATATTTTTGAGCGCTCCTGCAAGTTCCACACCAATCACATCTGGATTGGTATAGACACGAAAGAAGGATTCGTTCATAAATAAATCCTGTGCTTGTTCAGCAGCCTTCGTACTGGTTGATGCAACGACTACCGTTGTTGGACATTGCTTCACAACCTCTTCGGCATGGCTCGGACCTGACAGCACAGCTATTCGATCTGAGCTGCATCCAAGCTCCTCTACAAGCACCTCTGACATGCGCTTTAACGTTTCGGTTTCAAATCCCTTCGTCGCATGTACGACAACCATCTCGTCCGTTAAATACGGCTTCATCATTCCCGCAACTTGGCGCATCGCAGCAGATGGTGCTACAACAACGCAAGCCTTCGCACCGCTCATAGCCTCTTCGACGGAATTGGTTGCCCGAATGCCGGGATGCAAGGTAACGTTCGGCAGATATTTCCCGTTCGTATGCACCGTATTGATCTCTTCTGCCTGCTGTTCATTTCTCGTCCATAGATACACATCGTGTCCATTATGGGCGAGAACCTCGCTTAGGGCAGTCCCCCAGCTTCCGGCTACGAATACAGCAACTTTAACGGACACGGGACACGCCCCCTTTGCTCGCGCCAAGCCGGTTCTCAGTCCCTTGAACCAGCTTAACGATATTGCTCCGATGACGATAGAATGCAAATAGGCATAACAGCAAACTGCCCCAGAAAATGCTCCAATCATATTGGAATACCAAAATAAATATCGGAGTCAGTCCAGCAAAAAGCAATGATCCTAACGAAACATAACGTTTCCAAGCAATTGAAGCAATCGCGATAATGCCAGCACATAGGGCTGGCCAAAAAGCTAGAACGGCCAGCACCCCAATTGTGGTAGCAATCCCCTTCCCCCCGCGGAAGCGAAAATAAACGGGCCAGTTATGACCAACGATGGCTGCAATCCCGCTTAGCACCATGACCCATGTGTAATCCGATAGCAAATACCCCATAAGAACGGCTACCATTCCTTTGGCCGCATCAAGCAGGAGAACCCCAGCCGCTGGCCCTTTGCCTAATACGCGCAACGTATTGGTCGCGCCCGCATTACCGCTCCCGTGTTGACGGATATCAATACCACGAAGCCACTTTCCAATCAGAAGACTAAAGCTGACTGAACCAAGAAGGTAACTCGCTACAATTGCGATAATAGATAGCGTCAATTCCGCTCGCTCCTAACTTTCGTCGGATTTCCGGCGTGTGAATATCCGGATCGGTGTCCCTTCAAAGTCGAACGCTGCACGGATACGATTATCTAAATATCGCTCATAGGAGAAGTGCATCAGTTCAGGATCATTAACGAATACGACAATCGTTGGCGGTTTAACCGCAACTTGCGTCGCATAATTGATTCTGAGACGTCTTCCCTTATCCGTTGGCGGCGGATTATAGGCGACTGCATCAGTTACAACGTCATTTAACAAATGTGTTGGAATGCGTTTGGCATGCTGCTGAGCAACATGCTGTACGACAGGAAGCAGTTTATGTAAACGCTGCTTAGTCTTCGCAGACAAGAACACAATCGGTGCGTACGTCATAAATAAGAAATGGTCGCGAATCTTGGTTTCGAATTGCTGCATAGTCTTATCATCTTTATTAACGATATCCCATTTATTGACGACGAACAGCACCGCCTTGCCTGCCTCATGCGCATAGCCTGCAATATGCTTGTCTTGTTCAATAATGCCTTCTTCACCATTAATGACGACGAGTACGACATCTGCTCGCTCGATTGCCTTCATCGAACGCATGACACTGTACTTTTCAGTCGTCTCATATACCTTGCCACGCTTGCGCATACCCGCCGTATCGATGAGCACGAACCTCTGATCGTCCTTCTCGAACGGTGTATCGATTGCATCGCGTGTTGTCCCCGCTACATCACTGACGATAACGCGCTCTTCGCCGAGTATTGCGTTAACCAGAGAAGACTTACCTACGTTCGGTCGGCCGATCAAGGCTACCTTAATGACATCTTCATCATATTCTTCATCCGATAAATCCGGGAGATTATTTACGACTTCATCCAGCAAATCACCAATCCCTGTACCGTGAGATCCTGAAATCGGAACTGGATCCCCAAAGCCAAGGCTGTAGAATTCATAAATGTCATCCATACGACTCATGTTGTCGACTTTATTTACCGCTAGAACAATCGGCTTGCCTGAGCGGAATAACATCTGTGCCACTTCTTCATCCGCTTGCGTTACGCCGGACTTCGCTTCGCACATAAATACAATTACATCTGCTTCCTCTATCGCAAGCTCCGCTTGCACGCGGATGGAACGCAGCATTTCATCTTCACCATAAACTTCGATTCCGCCTGTGTCGATAATATTGAACGGCTTGCCAATCCACTCTCCCGTTCCGTATATACGGTCACGAGTTACACCAGGCTTGTCCTCCACTATAGCCAATCGGTCGCCGATGATTCGGTTGAAAATGGTGGACTTGCCGACATTCGGCCGCCCGACAATGGCAACAATGGGTTTTGCCATGCAGTTCACTCCTTCATATTTTGCAACTATACACGTACATCATCATATCAAAAAAAGCGGGTCTTGGCTAACGTAAATGGTTGAAATACTCGAAGAAAGCGCATTCCCCACTATTGTTCGGAGCCAAGAAACCCTTTCAAAAACCGTTCTTTCATCCACACCATCATAATTGACATCAAACGAACAAGCAGAAACGACAGCCACCATACATCCTGAACTTGCCCTTCTCCAGCAGTGATTAACGTATGCAGACGCAGATGAATGAGAACTTCTCCTAAGGTTAACCCAAGTGTCAAAATGATCCATTGCAGCTGCCAATTCGTTGTAAACAACAGGATATAGCACGAGAAGATGCCTGATATCAGCCAAATGTTTGTTTGAGAATTCGACATTTGCATGGAAAATCGGCTTAATAGCTCGAGCCACATCCAAATTGCAGCTAGCATGGCGACATGGCCGCATACGGCAATGAGCTTGCCACCTGACTGTTGCCCAAGGAAAAATACAGCCAACACCATCCATAGCACCCATGCACCATTTATTTGATTGCCGTATGACAACGCTATCGTCCAATTGTGAAGAAGCAGCCAGCTAAGTCCGACAATAATCACCTGTGACCGCGTAACAGCCGCGAATAGGGGCGTACGCCAACCGCTTGCTATCAAGATTGCAAAGCAAACCCACACCGCTACTGATAACACACCTGATGAAGTCATCGAGACCGCGCCCCCTTCCTTGTCTGATGCTATTATTTGATGCACAGTACAAAAATAAACGGCAGACTCTAAAGAGTCCGCCGTTATTTGCATTTATGAATAGATTAGTTTTTGAACTTATTCAACATATCGCCAAAACGCTCAGCAAGCGTAACGCTCATTGCTTGGTTCGTAAGGGATACATTTGGGTTGTTCAATTCTTCTTTTACTTTTTTCTCAGCCTTCGGTGCTGGTGCTGCAGGAGCTTCTTCTGTTTCCTTGATGCTGAGGCTTACTCTCTTATCAGCAGGGTTGAAATCAAGCACTTTTACTTGTACAGATTGACCTTGCTTCAATACTTCGTAAGGTGTAGCAACGTGACGATGAGCGATTTGGGAAACGTGAACCAAACCTTCTACGCCAGGAGCCACTTCAACGAATGCACCAAAATCAACCAAACGCTTCACTTCACCCGTCAGGATATCGCCTGTCTTGATGTTGTTGCCCGCTTGTTCCCAAGGGCCTGGTTGAGTTGCTTTCATGCTTAGGCTGATTTTGCCGTTGGCAGGATCAACCTTCAGTACTTTTACTTTTACCTTTTGACCTTCGGATACAACATCAGAAGGCTTCTCAACATGGCTCCATGCCAATTCAGACACATGAACAAGTCCATCAACACCGCCAACATCAACGAATGCACCAAATTGAGTCAAGCGTTGAACTGTTCCTTCGAGCTCTTGGCCTTCAGTCAAGCCTTCCATAACGCGAATTTTATTAGCTTCAAATTCCGCTTCCAATACATCCTTTTGAGAGAGGATAAGCTTGTTGTTCTCGCGGTCAATTTCTTTTACTTTCACGCGGAGCGTACGGCCTTTGTATTCGCTGAAATCTTCAACGAAATGACGTTCAACCATGGATGCAGGGATGAATGCACGAACGCCAACATCAGCTACAACGCCGCCTTTTACAACATCAGCGACTGTTACTTCGAACACATCCTGTGCTTCAAAGTGCTTCTGCATGTCGTCCCAAGCCTGTTCGCTGTCAACTTGACGCTTGGACAGAACAAGACGTTCCTTCTCATCGTCAATGCTAACAACCTTGCATTCAACTTCTTGGCCCACTTCAACCACATCTGCAGCATTGTCAACCGATACCGCAGTTAGCTCGCGTACAGGAATGATGCCATCGTATTTATAGCCAATGCTTACTACTGCTTGATTGTCATCGATTTTGACGATTGTGCCTTTTACGGTGTCACCTTTCTTCAAGGAAACGATGTTCTCCAACGCTTCTTGGCTTGCCGTTTCGGCAGTTTCGTTAACTTTTGTTTCTTCAGACATGTGAAATACCTCCTCGATTGAACCCCATTTATTCAAAACCCGCTCCACGAATGAAGCAGAGTTCCTTACCAACTATTGGTCACTGCATACCAGAAAAATAATACCTGTAGTATCATACCATCGAAGCAAAAACATGCATGAATTACGATGCAGCCTTTTCCTCAAGTATAATGCGATGGATATGCTCCATAATGCGTTCAGTCGCTAGCTCAAGTGCGCCGCTTCCATGCTCCAATAAGTCAGACATATCAATCGGCGGACCATATACGACCTTCGTCTTGCGGAACAGCTTATATTCCCCAATTACGGCAACAGGAACAACGGCAGCCCCGCTCTTCAAGGCAATCATCGCTGCACCTTTCTTCGCTGCGACAGCACCATCTGTATTGCGTGTGCCTTCCGGGAAGATCCCCATAATGTCTCCGTCGCGAAGCAGGTTAAAAGCAGTTCGGATGGTTTCTTTGCCCACTCCGCCGCGCTTAACCGGAAAGGCTCCGAGACCGTTTATAATCTTACCCAGCACGGGGACGTCGAATAGTTCAGCCTTCGCCATAAAACGAACCTTACGATCCAACATAATCCCGATTGCTGGAGGGTCTAATAAGCTTATATGATTGGAGCAGAGGACTACACCGCCCTCTTTAGGAACGTAATCCTTCCTCTTCGCTTCAAGTCGGAACAAGAACCGGTATAATACTCGAAGCAATGCTCTTGCAAACGTATAGAACATAATTGTTACAGCTCACCAACTCTTTTGTAAATTAGCACGCTCAACGATCGTCGAAACAACATCAGCAATTGCCATTCCTGTCGTATCAAGCAGAACGGCATCTTCAGCTTGACGAAGTGGGGACACCTCACGCGTCTCATCCTGACGATCCCGATCCGCAATCTCTTGGATAAACGTCTCAAGAGAAGCGTTCTCCTTGTCCTTCCATTCTGCATAACGTCTGCGGGCTCGTTCCTCCACAGAGGCTGTGATGAACCACTTCAATTCTGCATCAGGAAGTACATGTGTACCGATGTCTCGTCCATCCATAACGACACCTTTGCGTGTTGCCATTTGACGCTGCATATGTACTAACTGCTCACGAACGACTTGGGATTTGGCATAATCAGATGCCAAGCGGCTGATCTCAGACGTACGAATTGCATCCGTAACATCTTCACCATTCAAAATAACAAATTGCCGCTCGCCTTCCGGCTTCAGTTCCAAGGTGACTCGTTTCAGTTCTTCAGAGAGCGCTGCTGCCTCATCGGGTTGAATGCCAGCTCGTGACATGTGAAGAGATATCGCCCGGTACATCGCACCGGTATCTATGTATACATACCCAAGCTCTTGCGCAACTAGGCGTGCAACCGTACTCTTACCAGCTCCCGCAGGCCCGTCGATGGCAATATTTATGTGATGTCTGCTGTGATCTGACTGTGTCAACGGGGCTGACTCCCTTCGTAGAAAAACATTTCATGCACCATTCAAGAAAAAAGCAGGCGTTGCCTGCGACGTGAAAATTATACCACACATAGAATAGGGATGCAAAAAGGGAATCGCAGTCACCTCTTCTGCAAGCCTCTATCGAATGATAGATTCTCTTCCTCAAAAAAAGGCTGAAAAGGAACCCCTTCCAGCCTATCCACAGGCGATACCCACGGTCGAAACGTATCAACAAGCAGTAAGGATTGGGCGGCTACAACACAGAGTACGAACCATAATAACGAGCGAACTAGCCATTTCGATAATAAGCCGCATAGCTCAGGATGTGTGATATGTTTTGAATAAGTGCGCCATGCTATTTTACGGTTTGGTTTCTTCTTCAATCGTCTGTGCATAAGAAGTCACCCCTTCGTTTTGGAAGTAGTATGGCAACCCTGCAATCAAGCTATGCACAGTTTCAACACATATGTATGTTATTTCCGTAAATCCAACTGCCGTTCAAAACAATAACGAATCAGTTTCTGCTGTTCTACATTCGCAATCTGGTCAAACTTAAGCATGATTAACTGGCGCTCATCATTGAGAGGCTGAACACGAACAATCTGCCCAGTAAAGAAAACATGCTCGATAGTACCGCTGCGGAACGGTACTGCAACCCAGCTTTGGATGATTTGTGATTCGCGCAGCCCCCATTTGGACTCGGTAACAAAGGAGAGGCCACCACCGCTAATATCCTCTGTCAATGCTAGAAATTTCACACCATCCAACGTACTGATTGCCATCTCCAACGACGCTTGTACACGCAAATAGTTGCGTCTCTGCATTCGTGATACCCAATGGGGCTCAGGCTTCCGAATTGACATCATCGGAATGGTTTCATTGCGCCTGCCCATTACCTGTGTACGAAAATGCCACTTTACCCCATCTGATTGCGAGAAGTAGACATTCAGCTCCTCTCCATTGGAGAACAAGCCGTATTTACCCGTCTGTTCCGACAGCGGGATTTCCATCCAGATCAGCTGTTCATTTATCTCCGTTACTCTCGCCTTATAGGCAAACCCGTCCACTTCTTCCCGAACTGGCTGCACGTACAAGGTGTCACTGACATTCGGTAACATATGCTTCCCCTCCATGAAGATTATACCATGATACCAATATGCCAAAAAGAAAAAGGTTCCAATTCCCTTGCTAGGAATTGGAACCTTTATTTAGCCTTCATTTATGATTTGAGAAGCTTCATCTCTTCAATCTGTTCTTCTGTTCCATTGTCGGCATTAATGTACACACGGTAAGCACCGCCATTAATTTTGCCTCCGAACTCATAACAGAGCACTTCTTCAGACAGATCATTTTTAATAAGCGACATGCGGTCATACAGAACGTCCATGTCAGGATTCAGCATTGCTTGCGCCTCTTTTTTGCCCAACTTCGGCTTGCCAACCTTGCGCTCCTTGCCTTCATAGACGAAATCAGCTGCCTGCAGCCCGGTAACTTCGCCATTGTCCAATGCTACGCGAGCTGTCACCTGCTGCGGATATAGATATACGCCATCAGCAACCGGAACTAGTGTAAGACTGCCTGTATTATTATACTCATCATAACGAACTGCAGCCATGTCAGGATAGTCATTCTTCTTCAGGAATCGCTTCGCTGACTCTTCGGCTTGCGCCATCGTCAACTTTTTCTTGCCAACGGGACGCGTGTCCATATATGACATCAGAAAGCCTTGTTTCGTGTAGTCCAAAGTGAGTGCACTGCCATCGTTCTTATATTTCGTGAAGACGGTATACGACTCATATTCGGTACCTTTGCCGTTCTTTCTAACTTGAACGGGTTCATTTGGCTTCTTAATTAGGAATTTCTCTGCTTTTTCTTTAATTTGCTGCTCTGATAGTGGATTTCCCTTCAGCATCTTCACGGAGCGCTTCGTATACACGCTTGATATAGAAGGTCCCCAGTTCAGCTCTGGGTACTCGCTAACCTTTTTATCCACCGTTTTGAAGCCGTCGATAATTGTATTATCCATCGTCTTCTTCTCGGAGGCCATTGCCGTCTCAACATCCATCCAGCGCAAACTTTGACTGATGACTTTATTCTGAACCTTCTGCAAGTCTTGTGAGATTTGAGCAGCATTCTGGTGCAGTGTCTTCAGAATTTTCACCTCATCATCACTAAGAGGCTGCTTCGTCATATCTCTTACAGCAGCTCGATATGAGAAGTTTGAGATCCGTGATAAGAAGTCTTCTGTCTTGTTAAATGGCAGCAGCGTCAACGGCAGCTGATTAATTTCATTTTGCGCCTGGCTTGTAATTCTCCATACATTCACAAGGCCTTTGCGGTGCATCGCTTGCGATTTGGAGTTAACTGCAAGTGTCTGTCCCAGTTCAGAATGCAGTTTATCAACATGATACGTCAAATCATGAAAGGCACGCTGATATTGGTTCTCTGCCTTAATCAATATAGAGTTCTTCTCTTGATGCTCTTGATATCCCCATACAATCGCCCCAATAAATAAGAGCGCAAAAATCGGAAACATCACTGCACTTAATCGTTTATACATGGTACAAACGTCTCCCTTCACAGCTACTTATACATCATAGTGATGTTAGTTTGCTGGATATCAGGGAGGTTTATGCATCGATTCCCATTATTGCACTCTTATTACGATACTTATATTGGCTCTTCATCAATATGAAATGCATCTCGATTATCACAGATGCATTGTTTGAAGCCCGTTTCAATTCGACCCTTTTCCCGTTTGCCACGTAGAATGAATTTTTCGCCGCAGCATTGGCAGCGAATGGTTACCTTCACCCTCACATGAGCCCTCCTTGCTACCATGTACTGCGCCCGTTCGTGCGGTGCACAACTTGAGCATGTACATATAGCATTCCCATTATTGCTCCATATTAACCTCATCTTCCGGATTCATTAATCGGAGCGGAGATCGGGCATTGGCACGACGTACTTTCCCCATGCCGTAATACCAGAGAAACAGCATCAGCGGCACGATGAACCACAGCCAGTAACGGGTGGACATCATTAGGATAAGATCATACACTCCATGCCAGAACAACGGTAATCCAATCGAGTACATTAAATATTTACGTGATCGACCGCCAAGGAATTTTGCCTTTCCCATGTAATAGCCCATGATGACACCAAATAAGGCATGTCCGGATACAGGCAGCAAGGCACGCATGAGCATTTGAGAGAATGACGTCTGATTAAGCCATGCGTACATGACATTCTCTATGGTCGCAAATCCGAGCGACACCGCAACTGCATACAGAATCCCATCATAGTGTTCATCGAACTCTACATGATTGTAAATCATGTGGTACAGCACGAACCATTTGACAAATTCCTCTACACCGGACGAGATTAGAAAAGAATACACATACGGATTGTTTCCCCACCACAACACAAGGCCATGTTGAATAATCATGATTGGGAATACAATAAGAAACCCCAGTAGAAAGACACGAATGACCATATGAATCGGTTCATAGTCATATCGATCCTTCAAGTAGAAATATGCCAGCAATGCAATTCCTGGAGCGATTGCTGCTGTAAGCAAAGGCAATATAGGCGTCGAAGCTTCACCAGATTGTGCCGCCATCTGAGAAGTGTCTGCGACTAGCATGCCGATAGCAGTTAGCAAAGTCACCTTCACATCCTCCTTTGGCGGCTATACATAAAAATTATGATCATTTGGATAACAGTAAGTATACCATACGTTTGCAATGTACGCTTACCCTGTCGAATGCTAGGGAATAATGATGGTTTCAAATGAAGATATCGAAACGGGCAGTGTCCAAATCATTGGAAAATGCATATATTGGTTGACGTAGCCATCTGCTGGAAAAACACGAAACAGGGAGCCCGAATTTTTCACTTGCCATGAAAAATCTCAAGCCCCCCTGTTCACGGACGCATATTAAACTGTCCTACGCGCGACGCGGACTGAAATGTGTACAAGTAACGTCGATGGCATCCTCTGCAATGATACACTTCCCATACTCCTCCAGAACAGCTGTCGTCACTGACGCCGCTTCTCCATACTCAGCCATGATTGCAATGAAGGCTTGCAATCGCTGAGGATCCGTATTTGCCGGCTCCGCATGGAAAATCCACTGTCCATTATATTGGTAGAGCGCACCTGGTACGGTAAAATTGCCATGAACCGTATGTGCCGCCTCGATGAAGTCTTCAAAATCTCGAAATGCGAATACGATCGTATCGCTCTCCTCAAGCGTTACTTCCATTTCATATACATCATCCAACTCGTCATCCTCAATGCCGTCACCATGACCTGAAGCATGGTTCCACTGCGTTCGCGTTACGATAACTACCATACCTTGTGCAGGCATTGCGAATACTTCTACGGCTAATGGTCCCGTCGCATCAAATCCGAGTTCGGTATACGCCTGATCCATCATTTCCGCGAACAGTTCCTGCAGCTTAGACATTTCCCGCCACAGATCGTCGCGTTTGATCCCGCGCTCAGACAAATCGTCGAACGTAAGGAAAATTCGAATCTTGTCTTGACTGATACGTTCGATCTTCATGACAGGACCCTCCTTTGCAACTTCGGTTATAACAGATTATGAAGCAACATATAATATGTGCTGAAAATGGTTCTATGTAATTCATGTTATCATTTCTTGTATGGATTTGCACTACATAAAATAGTTGTCAGAGAGTAAATGTACCAAACATTGAAGAAGCTGCCGAAGAAATTCGGCAGCTTTTAAGATAAAATTTCCTCAGCTATCAGTGAGTGGACTGTTGTTCTTCGAACGGCTTGCTGCGTGGAGCAGCTTGCGTTTTGGAAACGCTAGATACTGTTGTAGTAGACGTTTCTGTTTTCACAGCTGACAAATCGGATGGCGTCGGAGCCAGCCCATTTTCACGCAAAATCGCATCCACCTTGCGCTTCACTTCTGGATCGCGCTCAATCAGTTCCTTGACGCGATCCAAGCTGAATGAGTCCGACTTAGATGCCTCTTTGGACAACTTCTTCATGTCAAGCAAGGAAGCAATATCCGGCATATTGGACGTCGTCACATCCATAACCTTATCCTTCGCTTTGCCAACCACATCCTGGACGACATTGCCTGCAACATGCAATTTAGATTGCAAATTAGCCAGCGAACGTCTGTCAGCCAAGTACATACCAGCCAGAACGCCAATGGCTGCACCAGAAATGAACGATGTCACTTTCACTGTTGTTCCCTCCTTCAATTCGTTAGGATCAATTGTAGTGTGAGCGCAACTGTATCGAACCATCCGGTAAAAAATCAGGAAATCTGGCCATCAATGCCCGAACGAAGCGTAATAAAATGTGCCTCAGGCTTACATAATAAACGAAAAGGAACATGCGAGGTGCCGAACCCCTTCGTGATAAACAATGTTGTAGAACCTTGTCCAAGAAAATTATGCCAGCCACATAGATATTTGCGGTAAAACTTAGAGGTGCGAAGCGGCCCGTATCCAGGCAGGTAAATTTGCCCTCCGTGCGTATGTCCTGACAATACGAGATCAATCCCTTGCAGCTCAGCCTTGCGCAAGGACAGCGGATCATGTGTTAGAACAATGGTACAGCTAGGCTCTTGTTCTGGCTCACTCATAGCAAGCTTCACATTCGTTCGCTTCGAGCTATAGTCATCCCAACCAACAAGCCATATAAATTGACCATTCTGCTCCAACCGCATTGCTTCATTGTCCAGCACCTTAACACCTAGCTGATTCAGCTTATCATCTAACTCCCGAACATCGGCCTTATAATCATGATTGCCATGTACAGCCGTCACAGGCCCTAATTGGCGCAGCTTCGCTATATTCTCCACACTGGATTCCAGATGAGCACCTTGATCAGTCATATCCCCACCGACAAGAAACAAAGAAGCCTGTTGATGACCCAAAATCTGCTCAATATGTCTGACAGTCAATTGCCTTCGATGAAAGTCACTTATAAAAAACAAGCGGACCCCGTCGAATGTCGACGGCAACCGCTTCAGCACCACTTCTTCTTCTGTAATTGTAAACCCCCGTGCTTCCCATAACATATAAACAACAAGCATTCCGGCTGCTGCCAGCAAGCCTGCAATGACAGTAAAAGCAACCATCATCGATTACCCCTCCAGCCCCAGCTTATGACGACCCCAAAATAGTAGTCCAATTAACAATCCTACAAATAATAAAAATAGAAAATTATAAAACCATTTTGTCAGTCTAACATAACTCGACGGAAATAACTTCTTGCGTGACGGCAATGAACGATCATCCATATCTTCATCTGATGCGGAGATATTCTCTGCAAGATGAAGCAGCTGTTCTTCCGATATCGCATGGTTGCTGTCTTGTTGCTCCGTATGTGTGTCTTTCTTCGATGAATTTTCTCTCAATGAACGTAAAGCATCTAGTGCCGGGCTATGTAGGTCTGGCTCTTGCTTGCGAGAGAACCCTCGAAATAAAGGGTGTGGGTGATTCTCGCTCATACTTCCCTCCGAAATCGTATAATGAGTCCCATAATGAGATCAATGATAAAATGTGCTAGTATAGGAGCCCACAGGGTTCCTGTCCACTCATAAATAGTACCCAAAGCAAAGCTAATTAGAAACACCATTCCAGTTGGTAACCAATGGCGCAAATAACGTACATGGATAGCTGCGAAAATAATACTCGTCCAATATGCACCAAATGCGTGCTGTATTGCCCCGCGAAAGAGCATCTCCTCACATACGCCAACGATAAAAGAGATAGCAATTATATGCCATATTGGACGATTGCGGAAGAGCTTTTCATTCACCCCACCGTCGTCCGTCATATCATCAGGAGCAAATCTAGAAACCGCGATGTCAACAACAATAACTAGAGCAGCCAATCCCGTTCCAAGCCATACCCATGACAGATTCGAGGTCTGTGTAGTTAGCAATAAGAAAGGATTTCTGCCTTGAAGCCAAATCCACACCAAACCGAGAATCAGTGTGATTCCCTGTGTTACATACAAATTAAGAAGAAGCACCTTATCATCTAACTGTTGTATGTCTACTTGTCGAGATTTGAAATCATTCCATTTCTGTTTCATTACATCCCTGCCTAACGAGTTAGCAATCCATATTATATCCCTCAATAGATGCATCATATCAGATTGAAGATGGTTCATTCAAGTTGAGGAATCTGCAAAATCTGCGATTGTATTGCCTAATGCGACACTGCCTTCTAAAATAAATGCACTTCACACGAAAGGAGACCGTTTTTTTTGCCTGCATCTATGCATTTCAATTGCACCTTCTATTTCGATGACGATCTGAGAGAGGTTCCGCACTCCCTCTCTGATATGTGTAATGCCATTGCTTATATAAAAGAACAGACCCAATCTGATCAGCAGAATCAAGAGGAATTAGGAAGACAATACGGAATGCTGGGTGTTTACAGCCGAATTGTCGGCAATTACGCGGACAGCATTACGTACTTAACTTCCGCAATCTCTATTCATTCTGCAATGAACAATGCTAAGCAGGTGTGGATCAATAAGCTCCGTCTCGCTCATACCTATCAATGGATGCGTGACTTCCACACATCGAACCGCATGTTCGACGATCTATTGGAACATGCGATTTCGAACGATCAACATTTCAATTTGCTTGACTTTCTCTATCAACATTATGGTAAAAATCTATATGACCAATACAAGTACGAATCAGCTCTCCCTTGGTTTGAAAAAGCATTAAAAATCCGAACAAAGTCCGAAAACGAAGAACTGATCCATTCTTCCCAAATCGCAATAGACGCCTGTATAAAACATATTCTTAAGGAATCCGGCAAATCATAATAATCCGTACAATTTACAAATATTCTACAGTTATGTTCGTATAAAAATCTATTGACACCCTAACATTTGCATGGTACATTAAGTAAAATTTCATGAGTCAAACGGTGAAGGAAACGAACATTCAGTGAAGCCTGCAGAGAGCCGATGGTCGGTGCGAATCGGTGGCGGATTGACTTGTTCCAGCGTTCCGGAGTTGTTGCGTCGAACCCTGATGGCAGTAGGCGTAACCGAATCGAACCCGTTAACGTTCGGCGTCTAGCATAGACGCGTAAGGCTGCTTGTGCGAATAAGCAGCGAATTAGGGTGGCACCACGAAGATGGAACTCTCGTCCCTTACTACGGTCGTAGTATGTGGACGGGAGTTTTTTGCTATATTCTGGATACATAACCAAGGCCTCATTTCAACAGCAAGATAACGGCATTGCCGTTTCTAATACAATATATAGCTATGCTCAGGAGGGAGAATTCCATGTTCAAAGTATTAGTATCAGACCCGATTAGCGATTTCGGGATTCAGAAGCTTGTTGACGCAGAGGATATTACAGTCGTGAAGCAAACAGGGTTGTCGGAGGACGAGCTGGTTGGCATTATCGCAGATTATGATGCTCTGCTCGTTCGCAGTCAGACTCGCGTTACAGCACGCGTCATGGAAGCAGGTAAGAATCTTAAAGTTGTGGGCCGTGCGGGAGTCGGTGTAGACAACATTGATCTGCAAGCAGCCACACAGCACGGAATTATCGTAATCAATGCTCCTGATGGGAATACGATTACAACTTGTGAGCATGCTTTTGCCATGATGATGGCATTATCTCGTCATATCCCTCAGGCTTATGCAAAGACAATCAATGGAGTATGGGATCGCAAGACTTTCCTAGGTGTCGAGCTGATGAACAAGACCCTTGGTGTTCTTGGTATGGGTCGTATCGGCAGCGAGGTTGCCAAGAGAGCGAAGGCATTTGGCATGGACATCATCGGATATGATCCATTCATGACAGAAGAGCGTGCTGAAAAATTAGGGGTTAAACTTGGCACAGTTGATGAGATTATTCGCGCAGCCGATTTCCTGACGGTTCATACACCATTGACGCCTGAGACGAAGCATATGATTGCTCGTCCACAATTCGAGGTCATGAAACGCGGTATGCGCATTATTAACTGCGCACGCGGTGGAATTATCGATGAAATGGCACTTGTCGAAGCAATCGATGAAGGCATTGTGGCAGGAGCCGCATTCGATGTATTCGAGGTTGAACCTCCACAACCGGATCACCCATTCTTGAGTCATCCGAAAATTATCGTCACACCTCACCTTGGCGCATCCACTGTTGAGGCGCAAGAGAACGTGGCTGTCGATGTTTCGGAGCAGGTGCTGCATATTCTACGCAATGAACCGTTCAAGAATGCAGTTAACATGCCGCCGGTTGCGCCGGCTGTATTGAATAAAATCCAACCTTACTTCACACTTGCGGAGAAGCTGGGGCAATTCGCTTCACAAATGACAAAGAGCCCAATTCTTGAAATCCTTGTTAACTACTCTGGTGATCTGGCTGAGGTCGATACGCAAACTATTACGAGACATATCGTGAAAGGCGTTCTCACCCAGCATTTTGGCTCAGATGTGAACATCGTCAACTCTGTTCACCTTGCCAAAACGCGCGATATTCATATTATCGTTCAGCAATCCCACGTTGCCAAAGGGTTTACAAATCTGTTGTCCGTAACTTTGAAGACGAACACAGAAGAACGACTCGTAGCTGGTACATTGTTGAACGGATATGGGGAACGTATCGTACAAATTGACAAGTACCCTGTAGACCTCTCGCCAGAAGGGCATCTGCTATTAATTTCGCATGATGATAAGCCTGGCGTAATTGGAATTGTCGGTACACTACTTGGATCAAATGGTGTTAACATCGCAACCATGCAAGTTGGTCGGAAAATTGTCGGAGGGTCTGCCATCATGGTGCTTTCCGTCGACAAAGCCATTCCAGAAGAGGTAATCGCAAAACTGAAAGAAACTACAGACATTAAAAAAGCCAAAGAAATTGTGCTGTAAACCGAACTTATCCTTCATCAGCTCGTGGAGTAGTGGAAACTGTTCCACGAGCATCAAGATTAATCGGAAAATTGTGCCCTCGTCTGACACATATTCCAATCGTCATTCTACAAAAAAACACCCTATTGCCGATGAACTGCGCAATAGGGTGTTTTGTGTCATATACTGGTTTGTGTTGGCTGTACGGGTAGAGCAATGGAGAATGTAGTTCCCTTCCCTAATATGCTGTCAACTCGGATATGACCCTGATGTGCTTCGATAATATTTTTGACAATCGCTAGACCTAGTCCTGTGCCGCCTGAAGGGCCGCGTTTGCGCGCCTTATCAGCCTTATAGAATCGTTCGAACACATACGGGACATCCTCTGACGGAATACCCTGACCATGATCCTCAATGTGAATCCACAACCACTCATTGTCCGTACGTTCCGTCCGAATATGAATCGGTTGTCCTTCAGAGGAGTGGCGTAGTGCATTGTCCAGCAAATTCGTCAACACTTGCTCTAACCGATCTTCATCCGCTTCAGGAAGAATTGGATCCATCGCATGAAGTTTCATTTCAATCGGTATATTACGTTCCTTCGCAAGTACTGTGAATTTACGATAGACTCGGGAAGCAAGTTCGTGAACATCCGTCTCTGCTTTGTGCATTGGCAGATGGCCCGCCTCCATGCGAGCTAGGTCGAGCAGATCCTTCACCAGCCTTCCCATACGCAAGGACTCGTCATGAATAACCTGAACAAGCTCTCTGCGTTCCTCTGGCGAAGCAGCTATATCATCCAATAATGCCTCACTATATCCTTGAAGCATGGACAGTGGCGTACGAATCTCGTGCGATACATTCGCGACGAAGTCTTTGCGCAGCTTCTCCAGCTGCACTTCTTCGGTCACATCCCGCAATACGGCTACGGCACCGCGTACGCGGCTGTCTGCATGCAGAGGCCCCATCACAACAGACCAAACCTGCTGCTTCACATGAACACGGGTCGTAACCTCCCGAGCTTCAGAAATAACGGTATGAAAAATGAGTCTTAACGGCTCCGGCACTCCGGATGCACCTGTCATATCTTCATCGATCGCCCAATCCATTCCATTCCAGCGGCTCATGACTGTTTCACCATGCGGGTTCGCGAGCAGCACCTGTCCCGATGCATCAAAGGTAATAACAGCATCCGTCATACTGCGCAAAATACTCGCTAGATGCTCCTTCTCATGCTGCAAATCCAAAATAGTGGAGTTCAGTTCCTCCGCCATATGATTAAACGTCTGGGACAACTCCCCGATTTCATCAGAGGAGCGAAGTGTTACTCGTGTGGAGTAATCGCCTTGACGAATCGTATCGGCCGCTTGCTTCAGCTTACGAAGCGGTTGCGTAATCTTCGTAAATAAGAAGAACGCAAAGAAAGTTGTAAGTGAAAATCCAATAATTCCTGTATATACGAACAACTGCTTGATATCGTTCGGATGCGCGAAATTGCTGTCAATGTAATGCAGCAAATACAGACCTAAAATGATAAGTACAAAAGCAACTAGACCAATAATGGTCATCCACAACTTGCCGACAATGCTTCGCCAAAATTTCACGTTATTTTGGCACCTCGAGCTTGTAGCCGACACCCCATACCGTAGTAATCATAGTAGCTGCTTCTGGCGAGACCTTATTCAACTTCTCACGCAGGCGCTTCACATGCGTATCTACAGTACGAAGGTCTCCAAAGAACTCGTAATTCCATACATCCTTCAGCAGCTCTTCTCTTGAGAACACCTTGTCCGGAGATACCGCCAAATAATGCAGCAGTTCATATTCCTTAGGCGTCAAGCTAATCTCTTGGCCCCCTGCTGTCACACGATGTGCATCATGTTCAATAATGAGATGCGGGAATACAATGTTGTTGCTCGCCTTCGGATCGCTTGTCAAAAAGGCTGTAGCCGAAGATCGTCTCAGGACTGCCTTCACCCGGTAGATGACCTCGCGCGGACTGAAGGGCTTGACAACATAATCATCTGCACCAACTTCGAAGCCCTGCACTCGGTTAATCTCTTCCCCCTTGGCTGTCAGCATTATGACTGGCGTCGCCTTCACTTGTCTTAAGCGCGTGCATACTTCTACACCGTCGATGCCTGGCAGCATCAAGTCAAGAAGAATGAGGTCATACTCTTCACTTACAGCCATTCGCAGCGCTGCTTCTCCATCTTCCGCCTCTTCAATTTCAAAACCTTCTTTTTCAAGGTACATTTTCAACAGTCGGCGTATCCGCTCTTCATCATCGACGATCAAGATTCGATTCACTTGCTCGGACATGTATGACTCCCCTTTCCACCATAAAAGAAAACCTCAAGCGAAGCCAAGTGCGGCTGCAATTGATGAGGTTGGTAGCTCTAGCTGTAATATAAGCAGGCAACTCGCAGGATGCTCCTCTCGCCGTCGCCTTGATACTTGGCTCTATTATAGCAAAAATGTGAACGACTGGGGTACTCCTTGTTCGTAATCCCAGTCGTTTCATCTTTTTGCCATTTGTTAACCTTTATTTTTATACCCCTGAGTAGGAATGCAGGCCTGATATCACCAAGTTCACCCCAACAAGTGTGAACATGACGATGATAAATCCAATTACCGACATCCAAGAAGACTTAGTTCCCTGCCAGCTGCGTGCTAGACGCAAGTGCAGGTAAGCGCTGTACGCAAGCCAAGTCACAAGCGCCCATACTTCCTTCGGATCCCAGCCCCAAAATCTTGACCATGCAACCTGGGCCCAGATCATTGCAAAAATAAGTGCGCCTAACGTAAAGATTGGGAATCCTATCGCAATTGAGCGATAGCTAATCTCATCCACAGTATCTGGATCAATCCCATGGAACAAGGGTTGGAGGGCCTTCGCGATTGGCTTGCGCAGCAGCAAGCGAATTAATCCGTACAAGATCAGTCCTGCGATGACCGACCATACTACCGTATTCAGCTTCCGACCCGCTTGAACTCCCTTCATCCAGCCCGGTGCTTCCATTAACGGCAGCTTCATGCCTAGGAAAGAGGGTAGTGATTGCAAGGTAGCTTCATCACTTAAATGCGGAGCCACAAGCGGCGGCATTGTATAGGTGACCATCTCCAAGCCTGTCTCGATCTCCCCTCCGGTCTTGACCGTTTCAACTTTCTGTCCTATAACCACCTCATAGCTTGCAGCACGAAAACTGTATACGACCACGATAAAGCCGATGAATACAACGATGCAGCCCATTGTGAACTCAAGCCAGCGCTGCGGCTTGCGCGAACTTCCAGCATCCCAACGGACGGTTCGCAATAAGTAGAGCAGTCCTGCAACAAAGGCTACCGCAAAGAAAGCATAGCTAAGTGCCGACATCGTCACATGAAGCTTCAGCCATACCGAGTTCAGCTGTGGAATAAGCGGCTGTACCTCGCTTGGAAAGACCGATGCATACGCCATCATCAAGAAGGCGAGCGGTACAGCAAGGAGCCCTAATACAGTGCTTCGATAAATAAGGTATACAACGATAAATGCACCGATAATCATCATCGACAAAAATGACATGAACTCATACATATTGCTGACAGGGATATGCCCAGCGTATGCCCAGCGCAATCCGAAATAAACGATCTGGCTAATAAATCCAAGTATCGTTACACCAAATGAAATTGCTCCCCATCTGCGTTCGAAGCGAACGGGATCGCGAGTTTTCATCTTCCGGCCAGCAACAGTCACGACGTACAAAATAAAGGAAAGACAAAACAAGAAAAACGCGATAATATATGCGTCCTGACTCCATTGCAAAGTCACGCCTTATTCCCCCCACGATCGATCGATTTGGCATCTACTTCTACGTGAACAGCTCCGAGTGCACCAGCCACCTCATTCCGAATTCCATACCAGTTCTTATTCGTATGGGCACCGAGCAGCAAGCGATTGCCGTCGATTCGAAGCCATATGCGGCGATGCTGCCAATAGAAGCCCATGACTAGACCGATCATACTGATACCAGCCCCAATCCAGATGAGCGGCAGCGCCGTCTCCTTACGCACGGTCATATAACTGATTGAATTCGTATAGATGATATCTTTCATGGATTCTAATCCGATGCGAAGATTGGGCATCGAGCCAGACCCTAAGCTCTCTCTCAGCTTGGCATTAATGTCATCCTGATGAAATTGATCTTTGTCCTTAGGCAGCGCGAAATACAAGTAAGGCAAGCCTTCACTTGGGAGATTCGGCCCCTTAATCAAGAAGCTGAATGCAGGTGCGTTCGGGTTTTGCGATTTTGTAGTCAGTTCTCCGTTTTTTCCAATTGCAAAATCCAAGTATTTCCCTGTCAGTTTCAGTGAATATGGACCAGCTTGAAACTCCGTAGCCGTATTCTGCACCCGAAGTTCAAACTTGCCGTATACCTCTCCTGTGTCCACATTGCTAAGTACAGGGCTTACCGCAACGAGACGCGATTCAAAGTCGCTCTGATAGACCATGAGCCCTTCATATTCAAGCGGTGAATTCAACTGTATATTGTGCCGAGCTACCTGTTCAAGCACAGGCTTCACACGCGCATCACCACACTTGTCCACACACTTGAACAGTGTCGCCTTCGTCTCGAACAGCTTCGGTATGACACGCCCTTCCTTCACGAACTGCTCAGGCATATCTTCCTTGCCGTAATATTCAACTGTAAATTTATCATTCTGCAAATAATAGGGAGTTCCAGGTATTTCACGGGCTTCTCCTTGCGGAAAGCCGTCATAATAATCGTAATGCCAGCCTGGGATGCTGCGTGCAAGTATAGCAAGCAAGAAGAGAATAAGTCCGATATGGTTGATGTACGGCCCCCAGCGGCTGAACCGGTTCTTCTCAGCTAATAGCGCCTCATTACCCTTAATAACTCGGTAGCCTTTCTTCTTGAGTACGTTCGACATGTTATCCAGCCAAGCTTCAGCATCTTGGTTTATTGATCCTTCATAGACAATCCGCTGTCTCGAAATAAACTGGACATGCTTACGTATCTTCTGCCGATGTAATGCACGATATAACGGAAGTACACGATCAATGCTGCAAATGACCAGTGAGGCGCCGATCATGACAAGCAATGTAATGAACCACCAGGATTCGTATGTATGAGACAAGCCAAGCATATAATAGATTTGTCCCAATGTACCGTACGTGCTCTTATAATATTGTGTCGGGTCTATGCTGAGAAATGAGCTTTCCTGTGGGTAGATGGTGCCGAGTGACGCACCAATTAATGTAATGACGATAAGAATAACCGCCACTTTTACTGAGGAGAAGAAATTCCAAATGCGATCAATCCATGACGGACTTGCCTTCTGTGACTTACGCGCAACCCCGTCATAACGCATTTCCAGTACGGAATCCACCTCATCCCCTTCAAATAGCGGCTTGCCGCAGGCCTCGCACAATACAGTTCCTACTGCATTCTGATGGCCGCATTCGCACTTCGTATTCTCAAACCGCACAGCCTAGTCCTCCTCCCCTTCAAGCCCTATTCTTTCGCCATTTGTTCCAAATAGGACTCTAGCTGGCTTGTAGTGACTTCCCCAGTATGAATAGCATGGACTTTGCCATCAGGCTTGATGAAGAATGTGGTCGGCAATGGACGGACACCGAAGGCTTTGGTTACACTCTTATTTGAATCGAGCAGCATCGTGAAATGAACATTTACCGCTTTCATATAATTGTCCACAACGATCGCATCTTCTCCATAGTTGATGCCGACGACTTCCACGTTGCGATCCTTCCAATCATCTGCTGCCTTCTGCAAGGTAGGCATCTCCCGCTCACACGGTTCGCACCAGGAGCCCCAGAAATTAAGCACCAGGGACTTTCCCTTGTAATCACTCAACTGCACAGTATCGCCCTTCAGCGTATGAAGCGACACATCTGGTATGCGGCTGCCAACCTCAGGGTATGTAGGCTTACTGTACGCATTGCTAATTGCAATCCCGCCAAGTATCGCAATGACAGCTAGTATGAGAATCTGGACTGTCTTGTTTCTCTTGCCCAATATCATCGCCCCTTCTTGATGTGGTTCAATTGATATAGATTGAACACTTGCTTTCTATGACATATTTCACATTCGGACGACATAAATGCAACAATTGCATTACACCATCCACGACTATTATAATTCATAGATTAGCGGACATATCTTCCTCAATATGAAAATTATGTGTCACCATATACTGGGCGGGGTGCAATAAAAGCGATTTACTGCTCTATCCGATTTTACGTATGCATGGTACGGTTGGATTTCATCTCCATACGGAGTTCGTTGACTTCCGACTTCGTCAGCACACGGTGTTTGCCACGGGGAATCCCTTGCAGCGTAATATTGCCGAACTTCACACGCTTCAGCTTGGTGACAGGATGGCCAATCACCTCGAACATGCGGCGAACTTGACGATTGCGACCCTCATGGATCGTTATACTGATGGTTGCAGTATTGCTCTCCAAGTCAACATCATGGTATTCCACCGCTGCTGGCTGAGTCATACCATCCTCAAGTTTAACCCCTTTTCTCAGTTGCTCCAGCTTATCCCCATGAGGTACGCCTTTCACGGTTGCATGATAGGTCTTCTCCACATGATGGCGCGGATGCATGAGCATATTGGCTAACTCACCATCATTTGTAAACAGCAGCAGCCCCTCTGTTTCATAATCGAGGCGTCCTACCGGATATACTCGTGCCTTTACACCCTTCATGAAATCCATGACTGTCTTGCGGCCTTCTGGATCTGATGTACTTGTAATAACGCCTTTTGGCTTATGGAAGGCTAATACTATTTTGTCGGACTTAACCGATATCGTTCTCCCACTAACAGTAATCACATCGCTTGACGGATCTGCCTTTACGCCTAGAGTTGTTACGACTTCTCCGTTAACTTCTACCTTACCTGCCTTAATAAGCTCTTCACACTTTCGACGCGATGCGACGCCCGCGTTCGCCAAAATCTTCTGTAAACGTTCTTCCATGAATGTCTGTCACCTCAAACTATTAGTATCCTCATTGAAGAGAAAAGCCCGCTGCCAAGAGGGCGCGAGCTTGTCATTAACTTACATTATTCAAGCTATTATGATATTACCCTGTAATGAAACCAAATACAAGGAAACAGACGACAATTGCTGCAATAAATCCGACCAAATCAGAGAATAGGCCAACTTTTAGTGCATACCGGCCTTTCTTAATCCCAACAGCGCCGAAATATACGGTCAACACATAGATCGTTGTATCAGTGCTCCCCTGTATCGTTGAAGCAATTCTTCCAATCATGGAATCAGGCCCGTACATCTTAATCAGATCGGTAGTAAAGGCAAGAGAGCCAGCTCCTGTAATGGGCCGCAAGAAAGCGAGCGGCATCACCTCACCAGGAATGCCTATCCAATCGAGTATCGGACGCAGCAGCCCCACCATCCAATCCATCGCACCAGATGCACGGAATACACTGATCGCAACCATCATGCCTACTAAGGTTGGAATGATGTTGATTGAAGTTTGGAATCCATCCTTCGCCCCTTCAACGAAGGTCTCATATACGGGCACACGCCGAAAATAGGCAAACAGCGGAATAAAAACGATAATGGCCGGTATGGCCCATGCGGATATAGAGGAAACAAATGCATACATAACCGGACCATCCTTTCTACTTCATTTCGAGGCTGGAAGTAAGGTCATGATGCCATAATCATCAAATCATTGTTCAACTAGCCGGTGTATGATATCCCGCTCCCTGAGATTCCGTATACCGCCCTTTGTCAGACTTTAATTGTTGCGGGGGCGGACGCTTCGCATCCTTTCTTCGGTACCATCGATCCGCGAAGATCGCTGCAAATGTTGCTACAATGGTCGCAAGCAGCGTAGTACCTACAATCTCGGCAGGATTAGCAGAGTTGAAATTCATCCTTATCGCAATCAATGTTGTTGGGATTAGGGTTATACTTGACGTATTGATTGCAAGCAGCGTACACATGGCAGGTGTAGCCGTATCTTTATTCGGATTTAATTTCTGGAGCTCCTGCATAGCTCTTATCCCCATCGGTGTAGCTGCATTGCCTAGCCCAAGCAAATTCGCGCTCATATTCGACATAATGAAGCCGAGAGCAGGATGGTTGCGAGGTACATCGGGAAACAAATACCTGACGACTGGACCAAGAGCCTTGGCAAGCCGCTTCAGCAGCCCTGCATCCTCTGCAATCCGCATGATCCCTAGCCAGAACACCATCACACTGATGAGTCCAAAGCTTACAGATACTCCTGTCTTCGCTCCCTCGAACACGGCTTCCGTCACTACGTCAATCTTTCCCTGAGCGGCAGCAGCGATGAATCCCACAAGCAGCATGAACATCCATATCGCATTTACAATGACAACCGTCTCCCTTCCCATGGGCGATCAAGCTGCGCCAAATAGTCTGCCTGTTACACGTTTTAGTACCAGCATCCATTCACTGAGTACGTTGCCGCTCTTACTTTCTCTTGGAACTGCAGAAGTGTGTTCGGCTGAACCACCTCGAGTTGGCGCAGATTCGTCTGGAGAAATTCTTCGAACATCTACACTGGCTATCGGTTCATTGTCCACATACATCGTCAAGCGTCCCTGATGACCTAACCTTGCTTCGAGACTACCGTTAGCCGGTACGACGAGCTTGGCAGACAATTTCGATTGCTCCCCATATCCAAGCGGATACGTCAGCGATCTAGAAGCTTCGAATGGCTGACCCTCAATATGTTGGCCTTCCTCTACAATCTTCGCTTGCGGAAACGCTTGAAAGCCGTAATCGAGCATCCTTCTATGGTCTTCCCAATCTCTGGAGTCATTCAGCGTTACAGCAACAAGCTGCTGGCCATTCCGTGTGGCAGAACTGACTAGACACCGCAATGCACCTTTCGTGTAACCTGTCTTCACACCATCTGCTCCTTCATACAAGTGAAGCATTTTATTCTTATTGCCCCACACATAATCCCAATTGTCGATTGTATTAGGCGCCTTCTTCGTACGGGTGCGCACGATTTCACGGAAGGTTGCATTATGCAGTGCATATGCTGATATACGAGCTAGATCTTCCGCAGTCGTATAGTGACCCTTCTGATCCAAACCATGAGGATTGCGGAACTGGGTATGCTCCAACCCGAGCAGCTTCGCCTTCTCATTCATTAAGTGGACGAAGCCTTCTTCCGAGCCTCCAACGTGCTCAGCAATCGCCACCGCAGCATCGTTGCCTGAACGAAGCATAAGGCCATACAACAAATGGTTGAGACTCATCTCTTCTCCAAGTCTCAAGTAAATGGAGGAGCCTTCCTTGCCTACAGCACGAGAAGTCGCCTTTACTTTATCCTCCAGCCGGCCATGCTCAATTGCCACAATCGCGGTCATCACTTTCGTCGTACTCGCCATTGGAAGCTCCTGCTTCCCGTTATGGCTGTACAGCACTCTTCCAGATGCTACATCTATTAAGGCTGCTGCTCTTGCCGCAGTAGATGGAGGCGCCATTCGAGCCGAAGCAGTTGCATTCGATGGCTCAACCTGCAGCGGGACAGACCATTCCTGTACAGCCTCACGCTGTGTGCGACTTGTGTCCACGGATGGATCAGCTGACGCGGCACGTCCATACAAATCATATGCCAGAACCGAGCCCAACAGTGCACACAACGCAATCATCTTTCCAACTTGTCCTACGTATGGATGCTTGCTCATACGTTCCTCCTTAATCTGTATACCGGTCAAGTTGTTCCATATGTATGCTTGTTCGAGACCGAGTATGTCCATCACTTACGATTACTTAAGCAAGCAGGAGTTGTTCTAATGAAAAATAGCGTCAAGCTCCCGTTGACTGCATCGCCATTTTACCGGCAATAACGGCAGCAACAATCAAGCCTGACGCCATATTCCTACCGATCCGATATAATAATATCCTCGGCCGTCGTTGATTCCTGCTTCTTGAACATCGAACTGATTTGATCCAGCACATTAGGTGCGGCATCAATAATTTTCTCCAGCAAATGCGTCTGATTGTCGAGCGACACGACATCAATGCCCCGCCTGCCAACGACGAGAAAGGCAATCGGTGTTATGTAGACGCCACCGCCGCTACCTCCTCCAAATGGCTTAGAACCATAGGCATAGGCTGCAGGAACTGTACGGGCCTCACCACGTTCTGAGGCTGGTCTGTCATGTCTGTCGTGCCTGTCGTGTCTCTCATCCAACCGGAAGTCGCTGCCTCCTGCCGCAAAGCCAAATGCAACACGGCTTATCGGCAAAATGACACTGCCGTCAGGTGTTTGGACAGGATCGCCCACGATTGCATTTACATCTACCATAGCCTTAATATTGTTAAAGGCTGCATGCATTAAGCCCTCGATAGGATGTTCCGCCATGTTCGTATTCCTCCTTCTGCGCGAACGATGCGAATAATCAACTTGATTACAGCAGTTATAGCGTGCACGATGCGAATTTTGGTTATACAAACGATCCTAGTGGAAAAAAAAGGGGTGTGAAATTGCGGATTCACTTCCATCTGAGGATGTCTTCGAAATCGAATATGGTGAGACAATGCTCCTACCAGCATGCTCTTCACTGACCATGATGCCCCTGTCAATAGACAAGCTGTTGCTGGATTAAGCAGTCCAATCTCCGTATCCCAAGTAAACATGCTGCACTGTACCCGCTGGAGAGTTTCTTTGAGCCATAGAATGATGCAACGCGTATGACGTAGAAGTCGCCGCACGTTGTGCTTATATCTCTCTATCAATTTTTTATCGACCTGAGTTTCATCTCGACTTGCATGACCTGTTCCGACATTATCCTTAGCTTTTACATGCAGGTGAACCCCTGTTTCCATGTTAATAAATCGAATGGATCGCCATTCATATTTCCAACGAAGCAGTCCATAGCATGCCCGAATCAATAGAACAACTCGCTCATGTTTTCCTGATTTGTGAATGATGATTTTGCACTCAATGGACGAAAAGACAAT
Organism: Paenibacillus sp. NAIST15-1; assembly: GCF_001894745.1. GTDB lineage: Bacteria > Bacillota > Bacilli > Paenibacillales > Paenibacillaceae > Paenibacillus_B > Paenibacillus_B suaedae. The sequence goes on along the minus strand of NZ_BBYF01000002.1, from coordinate 278,871 downwards.
GAGGGCAAGCAAGACAACTACTATCCCTCCAGCAATCGCCCATCCTATCATGTCATGCGCCTCCATTTCCTAAACTATCCGTATTATGGCCTTTTATCCAAACTAGCATGCACGAGGAGCATAATTCCGAGTGACCTTACCAAATAAAAAAACCCGGCAGCTCGTATTATCGCATACGAAGCTGACGGGCAAGCATTAGAACATATTGATGCTCCTCGTTCAAGCAAGTTTCTTTGAATGTTAGGGACAAGCGCCTCTTTACAGCATCAGCTTGGAATGATCAATAGATTGACCAGGCAAAAGTTCCAGTCCTTGAATTCCAAGCTCCTGTAACTTCGTCACAAATGCTGCCCCATCCTGTTGAATAGGAGGAAATGTATTGTAGTGCACGGGGATGACAACTTTAGCCTGTACCCACTGCGCAGCTAGCAATGCATCTTCCGGGTCCATCGTGAAGAAGCTGCCAATTGGCAAGAAGGCGATATCTGGCTTGTAGCGATCGCCAATGAGCTTCATATCGCTGAACAATGCAGTGTCTCCGGCATGATAAATCGTTAGCCCTTCTGTTTGCAGGACAATCCCTGCAGGGTTGCCCATATAAATATCCTGACCATTGACTGTAACGGAGGAACTGTGCAGGGCAGGCACTAGCGCAACCGATCCAAATTCGAATGGAGCTGGTCCACCTAGGTTCATGCCTATAGCTTGCGCACCTTGCGATTCCATGTAGTTCGTAAGCTCTACCATGCCAATAATAGGCGCATTGCAGCGCTTGGAGATGGATACCGCATCACCAATATGATCGCCATGTCCATGTGTGAGCAGCACATAGTCCGCATGAATCTCTTCTGAGCGTGTGACTGCTGCAGGGTTGCCAGTCAAGAAAGGATCAATGATAATACTATGCTGTTCGGTAACAAGCTGAATGCAGGAATGACCGTGGAAATGAATGTTCAAAGCAGTTCCTCCTCATATTTGCATATTCAACAGCTTCATACGCAGAAGTTCTTATCGTATCTCTTCCTCGTGCTCATGTTGAACTCCTGCTTCCAATTGTTCTTCAACTTCCTTCACGTCTTCAATCGTCAATTGGCGTCCATCTAACTTCTCGAACAAGAGCTGCGTTTCCTCTTCTAACCCATCCATTTGTTCAAAAGCAGAGGAATCCGGCAGTTCTTTAATTGTTGCTAATCCGAAATAATCTAAGAATGATTTCGTTGTGCCATACAAAATCGGCCTTCCGATCGCTTCTGCTCGTCCAACTTCTTCGATCAAACCCTTGTTCGTTAGCGTCTGAATCGCACGATCCGATTTTACGCCGCGGATTTCTTCGATCTCAACACGGGTAATCGGCTGTCGATAGGCAACGATAGACAAGGTCTCTAGGGCTGCTTGCGACAGAGAAGAACGCGATGGCGAATATGCCATCTTCTCAAAATACGGGGCATGTTCTGGCAATGTAGCTAGCTCGTACATCCCTGCGATTGCAACAATTTGCAGACCACGTTTCGAGCGCTCGAAGTCCGCGCGCAGATCGTTCATCGCTTCCTCTATAACCTCTGGGCGCTGTTCTGTAATTTCTGAGATTTGCTTAATGTTCAAGCCTTCATCTCCAGCCATAAACAACAACCCCTCAATAATCGACTTCAGCATCTGAAAGTCCATCTTCCGTGTCCACCTCCCCACTCCATTGAATCACGATGTCCTCAAAGAGGCTATCCTGGTAGCAGCGAACTTGCTTCATCTTCATCAGCTCCAGCAGCGCGAGAAAGGAAACGACAATTTCCGAACGCGTGAGATGCTCGCTAAGCAAGTTAGAGAACATCATCTTACCTCCCTTGCCAAATGGACGCAGCGTGTCGATAATGCTCTTAATCCGATCCTTCACCGATATTTCATCCCGGTGAATTGTTGCGACCTGCATTCTGCGCGACGCTTTGCTAAGTGCCTTGCGGAATGCTGCGATCAAGTCTGTGACATGTAATCCATCCACTGGATTATCAGGAGCTGTTGGCATAAATGGCGTTAAGTCCTCTGGTTCCTTGGAAAAAATCATGCTTCGTTCTGTCTCGCGTTCCCGGAGATGCTCCGCAATTCCCTTGTACTTTCGGTATTCGATCAACTTGCGTATAAGCTCTGCCCGCGGATCAGGCTCATCATCCACATAATCTTCATAGTCGTCCCATTCCATGACCGGAGGCTTGGGAAGCAGCTGCTGTGATTTCATGGACAGCAACGTTGCCGCCATAACGAGAAACTCGCTCGTAATCTCCAGCTCCAATTCCTGCATGTTGTGCAAATATTCCATATATTGATCGGTAATCTCACTAATCGATATATCTTGAATATTAATTTCCGCTTGGTCGATTAAATGCAGGAGCAAATCGAGCGGTCCTTCAAACTGTTCCAGCTTATACGTTACGGTCACCCCGTGATAACCTCCTGAGCAATAAAAACAAATGTAGCGCCCTTGCAAAAAGGGCACTACATTAAATAAGCACTATTTTAACTGATTCGTCAAGTTCGCCATTTCAATTGCAGTAGACGCAGCTTCCCAACCCTTGTTGCCTGCCTTCGTTCCTGCACGTTCAATTGCCTGCTCGATGGAGTCTGTTGTCAGCACTCCGAATATGGTCGGAACCCCTGTCTTCATATTCACTTGCGCAACGCCTTTAGCCGCTTCACTGCACACATAATCGAAATGCGGAGTGGAGCCGCGAATAACTGCGCCAAGTGTGATCACGGCATCATATTTCCCGCTCTCCGCCATTTTCTGCGCAATAAGTGGAATTTCAAATGCACCCGGAACCCAGGCAATATCTACCTCTTCATCTTTAACCCCGTGGCGCTTCAGCGCATCAAGTGCTCCCGAAACAAGCTTGCTGACAATAAATTCATTGAATCGACCAGCAACAATTCCATATTTTAATCCTTCGGAAACTAAGTGTCCTTCAAATACATGTGGCATAAGTAAAGTCCTCCTCTGTGATAAATAACTGAATCATAACGATAAGGTTATCGCACGCTTGCGGTACTTCATTTCCTTCAGGGCTTATCTGCGTGCTTGTTCATCCTGTTCAATATCGTCGAATACGAGCATATGCCCGAGCTTCGCAGCCTTCGTATGCAAATATTTTGTGTTGTCTTCATTCTCCTGCATTTGGATCGGGACGCGCTCAACGACCTCCAGACCATAGCCTTCCAACCCTTTAATTTTGCGAGGATTATTTGTAAGAAGGCGAATTTGACATATGCCGAGATCTTTCAAGATTTGAGCTCCAATGCCGTAATCCCGCAGATCCGCTGGGAATCCAAGCTCCAAGTTGGCATCCACCGTGTCTAGCCCTTGCTCCTGAAGCTTATAAGCTTTGAGCTTATTAATAAGTCCAATCCCGCGGCCTTCCTGGCGCATATAGAGCAGGACGCCATTGCCTTCCTTGTCTATTTGTGAAAGCGCAGCGGCGAATTGAGGGCCACAGTCACAGCGATGTGAATGAAATACATCCCCGGTTAAGCATTCCGAATGAACGCGAACAAGAACTGGCTGAGTTCCATCAATGTCGCCCTTCACTAAGGCAACATGTTCCTTATTGTCTACACCATTCGTATAGGCAATAGCTCGGAATATGCCGAAGTCAGTAGGCATGTTCACCTCGACCTCACGTTGAACCAGCTTCTCCTTCTCATTACGGTAATGAATGAGATCCTTGATGCTGATGAGCTTCAAGTCCCATTGCCCCTTCAGTTCCATCAAGTCGGGCAGTCTAGCCATCGTGCCATCTTCCTTAATCACTTCGCAGATGACACTAGCAGGTGCAGATCCGCTTAACCGGGCGAGATCAACCGCTGCTTCCGTATGCCCTGCACGGCGCAACACACCACCACTCTTCGCTATTAACGGGAAGATATGACCCGGGCGGCGGAAATCTTCTGCCTTGGCGTCCGCATCCAGCATCTTCTGGATCGTTAGTGAGCGTTCGTGCGCTGAAATGCCAGTAGTCGTATCTACGTGATCAATGGATACGGTAAATGCCGTACCGTGATTGTCCGTATTGTGTGCAACCATTGGGTGAAGCTCAAGCTCCTCGGCACGCTCCTGCGTAATAGGTACGCATACCAATCCTCGGCCTTCTGTAATCATGAAGTTAATAACTTCCGGTGTTGCCTTGTCGGCTAACGCGATAAAGTCGCCTTCATTTTCCCGATCTTCGTCATCAACCACAATGATGACCTTGCCCTGCTTCAAATCTGCAATTGCGTCTTCTATCGAATCAAAGTGAAATGCTTCCTTCATGTTGTTCCTCCCCTTTCACCATTACATAAAACCATGCTCTGCCAAAAACGCTGCATTAAGACCTCCAGAACCAGAACGATCCGAATCCTTTGTCTCGTTCTCCGGCCCTGATCTACCATACCGGAGCAAATGATCCACATACTTGCCAAGCACATCACATTCAATGTTGACGGTATCACCCGGCTGCTTGCGCTGAAGAGCGGTTTGCGCCAACGTATGTGGAATAATCGATACGGCAAACTCTCCATGCTCTGCTCGTGTTAGGGTTAAGCTGATGCCGTCAATGGTGACAGAACCTTGTGGAATCATATATTTCGCCATCTCAGGCCGACTCGCCCGACATTCGATGACAACAGCATTCGCATCTCTTGTTCGTCCCACAATCGTTGCAAGACCATCTACATGTCCTTGTACAATATGACCGCCGAATCGTCCGCCTGCTGTCATTGCACGCTCTAGATTGACCGGATCGCCCGGCCTTAAATCCTTCAAATTCGTATGGCGGAACGTCTGCGGCATCACATCCGCCATGAAGGAGCTGCCATCATAGGACGTTGAGGTCAGACAAACACCATTGACGGCGATGCTATCCCCCAGCTTCATGCCTTCTAGAACCTTAGATGCTCGGATATGAAGCACCATCGCCTCGCCCCGATTCATCACAGACTGCAGTGAGCCCACTTCTTCAATGAGTCCGGTGAACATTGCTATGCTCCTCCTTTATGCTGAAATGAGTCAAATTCTCCACCTCACGCTTGCCGAACGGATATCCAGTGATGCAGATATTATCTCCGAGCTTCTCAACCTCCACATGCTGAAGCCGGTATGCATCCTGCATCCGCTCTACACCTTCAAACACAAAACTACCAGGCGCATGCTGACCGCCGACGACAATCGGAGCCATAAATATTGCAACTTTGTCGACCAGCTTCTTCTCTAGCATCGCCCCATTCAATCGACCTCCACCTTCAAGGAGTATGGATCCGATCTCATGTTGGCCGCACCATTCCATCATCTGCTGAAGGTCTACCTTCTCGCTTTCTCCGCACTCGAAGACCTCTACGCCTCGGGACACCAATTCACGCCGCTTCTCCCCGCTTGCCCGTGCAGTTGTGAAGATGCAGGTTCGTGCAGCTTGATCGGTTACGACCTTGGCGTCCATAGGGATCCGAAGCTTCGAGTCTACAATCAATCGCACTGGGTTTACCCCAGGGACTGACAGACGTGTTGTCAGCGATGGATCATCCGCAAGCACAGTGCCTATGCCTACCATAATCGCTTGATGACGGTGCCTCATCGAATGAACGAGTTCACGACTTCGCTCATTCGAGATCCACTTGCTGTCACCAGTCGAAGTGGCGATCTTGCCGTCCAGCGTACTTGCTGTCTTGAGGGTAACGAACGGAATGCCGGTCGTAATATGCTTAGCGAACATTTCAATCAGTGCGAGACCTCTCTCCCGAAGCACATCCAACGTTATCCCAATTCCATGATCCTTCAGTAGAGCAATTCCTCTCCCTGCAACCGCTGGATTCGGATCGACGCAAGCGATCACGACACGGGCGATTCCCGCTTCAATCAATCGCAGGCTGCAAGGCGGTGTTCTCCCATAGTGGCTGCATGGCTCAAGGGTCACATACGCAGTCGCTCCTCTGGCCGCTTCACCAGCCATCTGTAAAGCATGGACTTCCGCATGGCCTTCACCACGCCTCAAATGAGCTCCAAGACCGACGATTCGTCCCTCGTTCACAATGACACAGCCAACTGCAGGGTTCACATCGGTCTGTCCAAGCACCTGCTCTGCCATGTTCACAGCGAGCTGCATGTACAGTTCATCATTGATAACAGCAGACATTGGGTATCCTCCTTTCCACAAACAGATCAAGGCTAACGCAAAAAAGCCCTTCGGATCCTCCGAAGGGCATGATTGATTGAGCTTACAGGTATGTACTTAATTTCACAATAGTCGAACATAAGCATAATTTCCATTTGTATATGACAAATAAAACCGACAACAAGGATGTTCTCAGCAAACTGCATCGATTTCGCATATGTCAAATACGACGATAGATGAATAGAAAACCTCGCGCTTACGCAGGTATTCGCCGTCCATTTCGCCTGGAATGCTCATGAAATTGTGAAAATAAGAACTTGAAAGAACTAATTATCGAGTTCTTCTCTCCTGACGCCCCTTCTCCCATCCAGACTATACTGTCGGCTCTGGAGTTGCACCAGATCCACCGTGTGGACGAATCCACCCGGGTCACGGACTAAGAACACCTTGCACACGCAAGAATAGGTTCATCACCGCCGGTCGGGAATTTCACCCTGCCCTGAAGGTCTGTCATTCGTATTGCTATAAAATTAGTTTCTAAGATGTTGCACTTAGAAGTGTACCACCTGACCTGGTAAAATGCAACTTGTGTCGCTTCACCGCATGGAACCATTCAGATGCGTTCAAATAAAAAAGACGTGCAGCAGCCAAGCTGCATACACGCCTTCCCTCAATTATTTCTATTCTTCCACGATGGTAACTTGCTTCATCTTGTCGCCTTGCTTAACAGCATCTACATGCTCCATGCCCTCTACAATTTTGCCAAATACCGTATGCACGCCATCCAAGTGAGGGAATGCATCGTAAGTGATGTAGAATTGGGAACCGCCTGTATCCTTGCCGGCATGCGCCATCGCAAGTACACCACGCTCATGCTTGTGCGGGTTGCCTTTTGTCTCACATTTGATTGTGTAGCCTGGGCCGCCTGTACCTGTTCCGTGCGGGCAACCGCCTTGCGCTACAAAGCCCGGAATAACACGGTGGAATGTCAAGCCGTTATAGAAACCTTCGTTGGACAGCTTCTCAAAGTTTGCAACGGTACCTGGTGCCTCTTGCTCATGGAGCTGGATTTTCACCGTGCCGCCTTTTTCCAATTCAATCAATGCATATTTGCTCATCATGTATCGTCTCCTTCCATATGTACAATGCTCACGCTTGCTCATCCGATTATACGTTATTTCTTAACAAAAAGAAAACACCCGATTTCTGCCTCATCGTTATGCCACGACAAGACAGAAGATTGGGTGTTGTATTAATTTCCATATATGGTGTAACTTCGGATGTGAAATTCAACTGCTGCCGTGGAGCTTGCAATCGTCACATCCCGTACTATTTCAGCGCTGGCTCGTTGCGTAGACGAGCTGGAATGCAGTCATTGCGCACGATATCTTCATGCGACTCACGACGTACAACAATATCCGCTTCCCCCTTGTGCACGAACACGACAGCTGGTCTTGGAATACGGTTATAGTTGCTTGCCATCGAATAATTGTACGCACCTGTGCAGGACACAGCCAACAGATCGCCCTGCTGGACGGCAGGAAGCACAGCATCCCAAATCAGCATATCGCCGCTTTCGCAGCATTTTCCTGCTATCGACACTGTCTCCGTGGACTCATTAGTCGAACGGTTAGCAAGCAGTGCCTCATAACGAGACTCATACAGCGCTGGTCGAGGGTTGTCGGTCATCCCTCCATCAACAGCTACATATTTGCGCACTCCTGGAATATCCTTCACAGAGCCAACTGTATACAGTGTTGTTCCCGCTTCTCCAACAATACTGCGGCCTGGCTCTACCCAAATTTCAGGCAAACATTCTCCGATGTCAGCAAAATGCTGCTTTACAGCATCTGTAATGGCCTTTACATAATCGCGAACATGCAGAGGCGTATCCCCTTCTACATAGCGGATGCCGAAACCGCCGCCCAAGTTCACAACCCGGAATGCGATCCCTAGCTGTTCCTTCACCCCACGAGCAAATTGTGCAACGCGTTCAACCGCCATTTGGAATCCTTCAGTTTCGAAGATTTGAGATCCGATATGCGAGTGGATGCCCAGCAGCTCCAAATGAGTTGCATCCGCCGCATGACGCACAGCCTCAAGCGCCGTACCATTGCCGATGTCAAAGCCAAACTTCGAATCCGTCTGACCTGTCGAAATGTATTCATGCGTATGTGCCTCAACACCCGGTGTAACGCGGAGCAGCACAGGTACGGACTGATTGCGTTCTTGGCAAATCGCATTCAACAGCTTCAGCTCCGTGAAATTATCAACAACAAAGCAGCCGATGCGGGCATCAAGCGCCATTTCGATCTCCTCGGGCGTCTTATTATTCCCATGGAAGTGGATTCGCTGGGCCGGGAATCCAGCCTGCAAGGCTGTATACAATTCCCCTTCCGATACAACATCTAGCGACAGCCCCTCTTGGTCGACTAACCGGCACATTGCCGTTGTACAGAATGCTTTGCTTGCATATGCAACTTGAAAGGTTAACCCAGACTCACGAAATGCTTCCATGTATTGTCCACAGCGTTCTCTGACTAATGCTTCGTCAAAAATATAAAGCGGAGTACCAAATTGCTGCTTCAATTCGGTTACATCGCAACCGCCAATTTCTAAATGTCCATTCCCATTAATCTTGCTCGTTCCGTGTAAGTACATCGTCATTTCTCCCCACTCCCACTCGATCTTCTATGTCTATCCCCTCATGTTGTTCCAATTGTTGGTGAAAATATTACATCGAGTATATCAGCTTATTCGATCTTGAAAGAATGGATTTTTCCGTCCATCATTTGCATTATAGAGGTTGTCAAGGGACAAACACATTGCCTTCCAAACGTTGAAGCTATCGCTTCGTTCTTGGCGGCATCTTTGTATTATCTCGCGTCTGATTCAAGCTAGGGCGCGTCTTTATCAGCAAGAATGGCTGTCGCACGATGATATTGTACATCGCTTTGGCATTGAACGGAATGAACGGCCATAAGTATGATGCATTGTACGAGCGATGCAGGGTCAGCCAGAGCAGCCAAACGGTTGTACCAATGACGAGTCCGGGAACTCTGAATAGCGCAACCGAAACAAGCAGCACGAGCCTCACGATTCGATTGGCCAGCGCCAGCTCATAGCTCGGTGTCGCAAACATCCCTACGGCAGCAACAGCCATGTACAAAATAACCTCATTGACGAACACTCCTGTTTTGACCGCTATGTCACCTACGAGTATCGCAGCTAGCAAGCCCAATGCTATCGCAAGCGGCGACGGAGTATGAACAGCCGCCATTCGCATGAGATCCACGCCGAGCTCTGCGATGAGGAACTGGAAAATGAGCGGTATCTTCCCTGTCTCCTGCGGTCCAATAATTTGTAGGGCGGCAGGCTTTAATCCCGGCTCGATAACGAGCAGCAGCCACAATGGGAGAATGAAGAGCGATGCAAAAATACCGATGAAGCGCACACTCCGCAAATAGGTTCCCATAAATGCAGTTTGTCGATTCTCTTCTGCATGCTGACATAAGTCGAAAAACGTCGTCGGTAAAATGATGACAGATGGAGATGTGTCGACAAATATGACAATGCTGCCATCCATCAAATGGGAAGCGACAACATCTGGACGTTCCGAGTATCGTACTAGCGGATAAGGGTTCCACGCCTTATTGATAATCGCCTCCTCCAGTTGCTTGTCGGCCAGTGGCAGACCATCCACATTCACCGCTTTTATTTTATTACGAACCGACTCCACTTGACGCTTGTCAGCAATATCATCTATATAGGCAATACACACATCGGTACGGGTACGCCGTCCCACCTGCACCATTTCATACATAAGCCCCGGATCACGCAAGCGGCGTCGGACAAGGGTAACGTTCGTAAGCAGTGTCTCGCCGAATCCGTCACGTGCACCCCGAACCACCCGCTCGAGCGACGGTTCTTCAAGACCCCGCACAGGGAAAGTCTTGCAGTCCACAATAATCGCACTTGATTCATGATCAATAAAGAAAGCGCTGCTGCCAGCGAGCACTTTATTAATGACGCTGCTTAACTTATTCTCCCGCTCTACTTGAACATGAGGGATATAGCGTTCGAACAAGGATTTGAGTGCGTTCGGCGACATTTCTTCCTTATCCAAGTATGACATTCGGGACAAGATTAACGTCATCACTTCGTCCTTAGCAAAACCATTCACATAGAACAGACCTACCCGCCGCTCGCCGAAGACCATCTCGCGCAGCACGATATCGAACGACTCCCCAAGTCCAACTACCTGTTGCAGCGTTCGTTTCGTCTCGTCCAGCTTCTTGGAGATTTCGTCCTTGTCCTGCCAATAGATGATGGACTCTTCTATCGTATCGGACTTCTCACGCTGCTTTTTTCTGTCATGCAAGCTGCCTTGCTCAGATGCATGCTGATGATTGCCCCCATCCTCAGACTGCTCTTTCGGTGATTTCGAATGAGGAGGGGAAAGTACGTCCTTTTGCGACGATTCTTGTTCAGTTTGCTGCTCTGTCATTGGGCAATATCCTCCTTCTTATTGAATCTCCATATCTTGGCATATCCTTCATTGCGAGATTCTCATCATTCACACAGAAATTTCAATGCGGGTATTTAAAACAGTCGAACCAAGATCCAAGAACCTTGCCAATTACCATTGCGGTCAGTAGATGAGGGAGCGCATGTGTCATACCAAGCCGTTTCGCCAATATCGGAAAAACATTCAATACCTCCGTCAGCGCTGCAGCCAAGAGTCCCACGAATACCCCATCCAGCAGTCCGATGAATGGAGAGAACCATCCCGCATAGAAGAATCGGATACTCCATAAATCTGTTACGGTAAAGAACAGCGTGCCCGCAATAATGGCGTATTCAAACCAATACGAACAGTGGAAGGAGCGAGTAAGCTGTGCTAGCCGTGGAAGCATGTCAAGCACGACAAATAATGCCACCATCGCGCCCCCAACCGTAATCCCGCCAGCGATTCCCGCGAACGATGCCAGCAGCTGTGCAAGACCATACAGCCAAGTCTCAGTCACGCTTCAAATCCTCCTTGCGCAATCGCTTGTATTCCTCGGTTATCATGTACTGGTTCAAGTTTTCCTGATATAGGAACATCTCAACTTCAAGCGGTGTCGGCTCTTCATTGAACTTCTTGCGGAAAAAGTGATTAAAAAATACGACCATCCCAAGACCGATGCCAATGGAATAACAGGCTTGGAACCAAAATGGATTCGCATCCTTCCGACCCGTAAGCATTTCTACAATTCGTTTATGTACAGGGAGCATGCTTACATCGGCGTGAAAGTTCATGATCGCGAGGCCTGAACCGAAGAACAGCAGCAGCCAGACAAGAACAATTAGGGCGATATTTGGCTTCTTCACCTGCGTCACAACCTCAACTAATGTATGCGGCTGGCCGAAGCATTCTATGGTCATTCTCGGACACAGTTCCTTAATTGCCCTCGTAATGTGCATCATGTCAATCAATATCATGTTGCCGTCGCTTGTCTTTGGTTCCTTCAGCACAAGCTCTCTTAATTTCGTGTACCATGCATCGTCTGCAATGACCTCAGCTACATCCTTAAGTCGAATCGGATGATCTGGCTTGACCGAAGATTGCTTGCGCAGCCGGATATAGCAGGTACTGCCGGAATCAGGCAACTCATCCAAAGTCGCCATGTTCATCCCCCTCCTTCCTCCATAGTGTTAGTATGGTTGAATAGACAGCAAAAAAACCGCAAGGACATCTCCCTGCGGTTTGCTCCTCATACCCTCTCTGGCTCACTGAGCGATCTGGGCTTTGATGGATTGCAATATTTTCTTCTCCAGCCGTGACACTTGCACCTGCGATATTCCGAGGCGACTGGCAACCTCAGATTGCGTCTGATCCCGATAGTACCGCAAATAGACAATAAGCTGCTCCCGTTCACTCAAGCCTTCTATCGCTTCATTCAGCGCAAGCTTATCAAACCATTTGTCCTGCGTATCATCGGCAATTTGATCCATTAACGTAATTGGATCACCATCATTTTCGAATACCGTCTCATGAATGGATGTCGGTGGTTTATTCGCTTCTTGTGCGAACACAACATCCTCCGGTGATACCCCAAGCTCCGCTGCAACTTCCTTAATCGTTGGAAGCCGATTGAGCCGCTTGGACAACTCATCCTTCGTCTTGCGAACTTTGTTCGCCATCTCCTTCAGTGATCGACTCACCTTCAGCGTTCCATCATCACGCAGAAAACGCTGAATTTCACCGATGATCATCGGCACTGCGTAAGTCGAGAACTTCACGTCATATGATAAATCGAATTTATCAACAGATTTCAGCAATCCGATGCAACCAATCTGGAACAAATCATCTGGATCATATCCTCGATTCATAAAGCGCTGAACGACGGACCAGACAAGGCGTATGTTGCAATTGACAAGTGTTTCTCTCGCTAACGAGTCACCTGTCTGACTGAGTGCAATCAGACGCTTCACTTCCGCGTCATCCAAATAATTGGGCGACGACTGCTTCAAATCAGCTTCCATGGCTTCAACCCCTAATTATAGAGCGCTTTTTTCGATTCAATCCGCTTCTTCATGCGGATGCTCGTACCCACGCCCAGTTCGGTAGTTACTTCGCATTCATCCATGAAGTTCTCCATGATCGTGAAGCCCATGCCAGAGCGTTCCATGTCCGGCTTCGACGTATACAGCGGCTGTCTTGCAAGCTCAAGATCCTCAATGCCTCGTCCATTGTCTGATACGGTCAGCATAATCTCCTCACCGGAAATAACCGCTGAAATCGTAACCATCCCAGTAGGATCATTATCATATCCGTGGATGATACAATTCGTCACTGCCTCAGAGATTACGGTCTTCATATCTGTCAGCTCGTCCATTGTCGGATCCAGCTGCGATACAAAGGCTGCAACAGCCACACGGGCAAATGCTTCATTCTCGGAACGACTGGAAAATTGCAGCGTCATTACGTTCGTGTCTGATTGTACACTCATGATACGACCTCCAACCCATTAAGCGCTTTGCGCTCATTATCGTAAACATGCACAATTTTAAACAAGCCAGACAATTCGAACAGACGTCGTACCGCGGGATTCATATCGCATACCGCCATTTTTCCGCCTCGTCCCTTGATCTGCTTGTATCTTCCTAGAATGACCCCCAAACCCGAACTGTCCATAAACGTCAAATCACGAAGGCTTAGCACGACATGGTTCACTTGCTTGCGTTGAATCGCTTCGTCGAGCTGAATTCGTACGTACTCAGACGTATGATGATCCAGTTCCCCTCTCAGACGGGTAATCAATACGTTGCGCTGGTGTTCCAATTCCACCTGCAGATTCATGGCGCTTCACTCTCCTCCCCATGATGCCGATACAGTTCGTCAATGGGATAACCAATTCCTGCCTGACGACAAAACTAGAAGCTGCACGCCGTTAATTGACAAAAAACAACTTGCCGCACGTACGTTTAAAGAGTGTCCACCAGCCAGCTTTCGCAATTTCCTCGGTGGATTCGACAGGATATTCACGAACCTTCTTATCTCCCTGATAAACGACAAGTTTCCCAAGCGACTGACCCGCCGCTACTGGAGCCTTTACAGATTTCGGACCTTCCAGTTCGAAGCGAAGATTGTCAGTGCCCTCGCCTTTTTTGAGTAAAACATGATATGGACGCTGAGCCTTTAGCTCAATATTCTCGACCATCCCTTTCTCCACACGAATATCGCCAATCTTATCTCCGCTTTTCAGCAGCGGAACATTCGTATACTGAGCGAAGGCATAATCGAACATTTGCGTGACTTCTGCATTGCGTGTCTTCGTATTCGGCTCGCCAAGCACAACAGCTACCACACGCATATTATCCCGTTTCGCTGTCGCAGACAGGCAATAACGAGCTTCTGAAGTAAAGCCTGTTTTCAACCCATCTGCACCTTGGTAGAACCGTACAAGCTTATTCGTATTGACAAGCCAAAATTTCTTGCTGGTGTTCTGTCGCAAATAATCCTCATATGCACCTGTAAATTTCGTTACATACGGATATTTCAACAACGCTTGCGACATCAAGGCAATATCATGCGCTGACGTATAATGATTCTCAGCAGGGAGGCCATTGCAATTTACAAAATGTGTATCCTTCATGCCAAGCTCTGCAGCCTTATCGTTCATCATTTGTACGAACGCCTTCTCGGAGCCGCCGATCTTCTCAGCCATCGCAACCGATGCATCATTGCCTGAGGCCATTGCGATTCCCTTCATCATTTCCTCAACCGTCATCTCTTCGCCCGGTTCCAGAAAGATTTGCGATCCGCCCATAGACGCGGCATACTCGCTTGTTGCCACCTTGTCCGTCATCTTCAGCTTTCCTTTGTCAATGGCTTCCATGACAAGCAGCATCGTCATAATTTTCGTAATACTCGCTGGCGGAAGCCGATCGTGGCTATTTTTCTCGAAAATCACCGTTCCCGTGTCCGCATCCATAAGCACCGCTGAGCGCGCGTTATCCGCCAATTGGGCTTCCGGCGCAGCAGAGGATGTTGCTTGGCTTGGCGTTTCTGAATTTGTCCAAGGCGGCAAGTCTGCCCGTGCATAAGATGCGTTCGCCGAAGAAGGCAATATACAAGCGGCAGCGAATAAAAAGCTAAGGCTAGCACACAGCCATTTGTTCACAGATTGTCCCCTCCTATCTAAATAGCGTACATTCTGAGCGCATTAAATGCGCAGGATGCACTTTCTATCCAGTGTTACCTTTCAGAAGCAAAATATTCCACTCTTATCGAAAGATAGAGCAGATCTTGGAAGGTTTATCATGTCATGATGTCGAAAAAATTTGGGAAATAAATTTATGCCTATGAAAATGAAATGCAGTACACAACGAGAGAGGATGACATCATGCTTCAGTCGCAATTTGAACACAAAATGATCTCGCGGGGGTTGAATTTCCCGAATTTTGATTTTACTAAGGATAACCTTGATCGCATCTGTATCGGGCTGCATCTGGGCTATTCAGAGGAACAGCTAATGAAGGAGCTCTCTATTTCGCAAGCACAGTGGGAGAAGAGCATCGATCTGCTCTATGGTGAAGGTCTCGCCAAAAAAGTAGAGGGGCGATATGTTCCGACATTTCCGGTCATCTCACATGAGGCGGGGCAACAGTTCTACCAGCTTAGCATCGCAATCGGAAATGACATCGTATCTCTAATCAATCACAACGCGAATCGAATCCAGCAAGAGACTTTCAAGATCCCGGCATTGCACAATTTTGAATTTGCTGATCTCTCCCTATTTATAATGAGCGATGTATTATTAGATTTCGTGCAAATCGACTATGTGGAACAGTTATTCCTCAAGTCGACAGACCGTCTCGCAATGGAAAGAACTATTACTATGGTTTGTTGGAAAAACATGCTGATCAGCAGCTAGAGCCGTTCGGAATTTACGGAAACCACTGTGTTCCTATCGGTTCGGCGTACTATTGCGCGTATGGGAATAACAGATACAATCAGCCTCTTCTTCCCCTGTTCAGCAAGGAACAGGTATGTACTTTATTTGGCCCTGAATTATCAGAAAATAAGGCTGCAATTCCAACGATAATCGATCACATTATTCAAAGCTCATCTGGCAACGGTTCGATTGACAGTGAGATACGAAAGGGTTTGAAGCAGTTACATTTGTGGAAGAACGGCAAGCTGATGATCCCTGTACTGAACAACGAGGAATATCAAGCACTGCATCGCATTGCCAATCTTATTACGGCGGATTTGATCAGACTGTTCGAGGATTATCGTTCTATGCTAGTTCAAGCGTATCACGCCTCTCCTTTCGCTGAAGAAACTTCCTTCGAGGAGTATTTTATTTGGTATTATCATTTTTTATATACTTATGTGACTAACCAGCTCATCGAATTGAACGTTATACAATTGCCTTCTTCGAATGGACTCGCTCATTTTATATTGCTGGAACCATAAGATAAGGCCGCTGCTGCTGCCCGATCAACGGACAGCCATGCAGCGGCCTTTTTTCACATAATAGGTTCCCTTTACATCACAGGGATAATCCCGATAACAAGCTTAAGGAATTGGTCTCGAACGAGCTCTGCCGTCTCCATGACCTCATCGTGCGACAATGGCTGATCCAGAATGCCCGCCGCCATGTTGCTGATGCAGGAAATACCGAGCACTTCCATGCCTGCATGTTGTGCAACAATTACTTCGGATACCGTCGACATCCCTACAGCGTCGCCACCTAGCACACGAAGCATGCGGATTTCCGCAGGCGTCTCGTAGTTCGGGCCAAGAAAGCCGACATATACACCTTCCTGCAGTTCAACACCCTGCGAAGCTGCAACGTCCTTCGCCTTCTGGCGAAGCTGCGGGCTGTATGCCTGAGACATATCCGGGAAGCGTACCCCGAGACGGCTGTCGTTCGCACCAATCAGCGGATTGCGCCCAGTCATGTTCAAATGATCGGAAATGATCATCAGATCCCCAGGCTTATAGGAAGTGTTGATCCCGCCTGCCGCATTCGTTACGAGCAACTTGGATACGCCAATCGCCTTCATAACGCGAACCGGGAATGCGGTCAGCTCTGGTCCATATCCTTCGTACATATGGAAGCGGCCCTTCATCATCGCTACCGTACGACCTGCGATCTTGCCGATCAGAAGCTCGCCCGCATGGCCTTCTACAGTCGATACAGGGAAATGCGGAATGTCCCCGTATGCAATCGTTACAGGCTGTTCCACCAAATCTGCCAGCACACCTAGTCCAGATCCCAAAATCAAACCTACTTCAGGCGTATCACTGATCTTAGATTGGATATAAGTCGCTGCCTCTTGAATATGATCGTGTGTAATTGTGTTGCTCATCTTATTTCCCCCATTCATCATTGTCCGATCAGAATCGATCGGTTGTAACATCGTCTTCATCATGCTTTTCAAAATGTGTTGTTCCCCATTGTTGCCCATACCCTTTACAGTTCATGCAAAAAGCTAGTGCCTACTTGAGGTTGGCCTGCTCGGAAATTATCTGCGATCGTAGCACCCAAATCCGCATATGTGGTACGAACCCCAAGTGATTGCCCCGCATGCAGGGAAGGGCTGTACAGCAGAAGTGGAACATACTCCCTCGTATGATCGGTACCCGTATGTGTCGGATCATTGCCATGATCTGCCGTAATGACTAATAAATCATCCGGCCCGATTCTATCCATCATCTTAGGTAGGGCGGCGTCGAACTCCTCCAATGCCTTCGCATACCCTGCCGGATCACGGCGATGTCCGTACAATGAATCGAAATCCACTAAGTTGACGAACAGCAGCCCTTCAAATGATTGATCTAGCAACTCGATCGTCGTGTCGATGCCATGTGCATTGCTCTTGGTTGGATAAGAAGCACTTATCCCTTCTCCCGAGAAGATATCATTAATTTTCCCCACCGAAATAACATCCTTGCCTGCCTGCTGCAGCAGGTTGAGCACGGTATTTGCCGGGGGCTTGATTGCATAATCATGGCGATTCGGCGTTCTTGTGAAGGCACCAGGCTTGCCAACATAAGGCCGTGCGATAACACGGCCGACAGTGTGCGGTTCACACAATGTCAGCTTCCGGGCGATCTCACAAGCACGATATAGCTCATCAAGTGGAATAATATCTTCATGCGCAGCAATTTGGAACACGCTGTCCGCAGATGTGTATACGATCCACGATCCAGTCGCCATCTGTTCCTCACCATACTCGTCAAGGATTTCGGTGCCTGATGCTGGCTTGTTGGCCAACACTTTGCGGCCCGTTTCTTGCTCGAATGCTTCAATCAGCTCTTGTGGGAATCCATTTGGATACGTATTGAAAGGTGAAGTAATGCGAAGACCCATCAGTTCCCAGTGACCGGTCATCGTATCTTTGCCGACTGAAATCTCCGCCATCTTGCCATATACGCCTTCTGGGCACTCTGCAGCCTTCAAGCTGCCAAGATCGGCGATATTGCCTAAGCCAAGGCGCTGTAAATTCGAAATTTTAATACTCGGTTTATGCTCTATGATATGTCCCAAGGTATGTGTACCCGCATCGCCAAATTGCGAAGCATCCGGCAGTTCCCCAATGCCAACACTGTCCAGAACAATAACTGCAATGCGTCCAAATTGCTTGCTCTCTCTATCCACGGTTACCACTCCTTCTCTTTCTTCGTCTTAGATTATGTTAAGGAGATTTGAACCATACTCCCGCTATTTCTTCTTCGCTCTTGGATGGGCGGAGGTATATACGTCCTTCATACTTGACTTTCTCATATGCTCCACATACCGCTGTGTGGTCGCAAGCTCTGCATGCCCGAGCATTTCTTGCACTGCCCGCACATCCGCGCCATTCGATAACATATGAACAGCGAACGAGTGCCGCAGCGTATGGGGCGCAATGGGAAAGGATAACTCCAACTCTTCTGCATATTTTTTGATCATTTTCCAGAAGCCTTGCCGTGACATCCTTTGTCCACGCACATTGACAAAGAGCGCATTATGCTCTGTAATCTCCAATCCATCAGCCTGTGAAGAGGAGGATAATAATTGAGGGCGTGCATCGTTCAAGTATCGTTCCAACGCTTCAACCGCAACCTGTCCGAGAGGCACAACACGCTCCTTGCCGCTCATGCAGCGCAGAAACCCCAGCTTAGGCTGAACATCCTCCATATTAAGCGACATAAGCTCCGACACTCGAACCCCTGTCGCATATAAAGTCTCCAGCATCGCCCGATCACGAATCCCTAACGGATTGCTCTCGTCAGGTAATGCCAGCAACCGCTCTGTATCTTGCAATGACAAGATCTCTGGCGCTTTGGAAGATGCCTTCGGGCGCTCTACTTCATAGGATGGATCCAGCTTCAAATTTCCTTCACGGATACAGAAATGGAAAAAGGATCGCAGTGAGGCCGCAATGCGCGCAATACTCGAGGCTGCACGTCCATCCCGCTTCAATTGATACATATAATGATTCACATGATACGCACGAATGTCGTCCACCATGCTCACATTGTCGGCGACTGATGCGATGAACATCTGTATATCACGCATATAGGCTTCTCGCGTATTCGAGGACACTCGCCGTTCATGTATTAAATAATCTCGGTATGCTTCCACCTGTTGTTCGATTAAGCCTGCCATCGTACTATACTCCTTACCTTGCGACTTTCACATCTGCAAATCTAAGCAACTGCTCTACAATAATTCAACAACACGAGTGTAAATCCCTTCCCTTGTCCGAACAGTTCGCTACTCGCCCAACCAATAGTACAACCGCAATCGTTCTGTGAACGTCATATGCTCTCTATCCAAGCCATCCTCCCAGCGGAAGACCTTAACTGCCTTGCCATGTGGCTCGCGGTACTTGTCCACTGGATAAATCCAGTCACTGACGGCCCCCATAATATAAGCAACCGCATAGGTCATCATGAGGAATAACGCCATAAACTTGATTCGTCTTAATAGAGCTCGCAAAGGCACTATCACACTGCTCATCCCCTTCCGCTGGGCAAGTTCGACTCTCCTGTAACATATGATGCCAAGCCTTAGGATATGCGGTTCTCTCCGTATTCCCTTTTGAAATTCGCTGCTAAAACATTTCACCGTTCTATATTTGTCTCATACGATACAACAAGGCATTCCATTCCACTAGTCTAAGAAGTTGCACAAATTCGTTTCGAACTGGAGGGCTAGCAAGCATGCGCACCTTATCACGCATGTTGAAGGCGGCTGTAAGCAGCCGTCCTCATCGTAAAGCTGTACGTAAAATGATCATTTTAAAAGACGAAAAAAGCTACAATGCATGCATACTCGAACTCAAAAAATTTGGCATTACCCCAGTAAAACAAGTAGGTTCAGCTAACATGCTGTGCTGTCATATGGACGGCAACCATCATGCCTTGCAGCGATTAAGGAAGCACCCCAGCGTCCGCAGAATTGAAACGGATGCGAGAGTAAGGGCACATATTTATCCCTTATCGTACTATCCTGCTAGTCAGATCCTGAATTCTGTTACAGCAGAACCTACTTCCAGCAAGCAAATTCCGTGGGGCGTCAAGCGTATACAGGCTCCAGAAGTATGGAAATCATCCCAGGGGAAGAGCATAAAGGTAGCCGTAGTCGACACAGGGATATCGGCTCATCCTGATCTCAATATTGCGGGTGGTGTGAACACGATTCGCAAGGGAGGTTCCTATAGAGACGATAATGGTCATGGAACACATGTAGCCGGGATTGTTGCTGCACTTGGAAACAGTGGTATGCAGTATGGCGTTGCCCCAGAGGTCATTCTGTATGCTGTAAAGGTACTGGATCAGTCTGGTGACGGATATGTGTCAGATATTGTGGAAGGGTTGGAATGGTGCATACGCAATAACATGGATGTCATCAATATGAGCTTAGGACTGAATGGCACCAGTGCATCGCTGCGCTCTATGGTCAAACGTGCTCATCGCAAGGGCATCGTGATCGTGTCCTCAGCTGGAAATGAAGGAAGAAACAGCGGTAAAATCGATCAGCCTGCCAGCTACCCGGAAGTCATCGCAGTAGCCGCCACTGACAAAAACAATCGCATTGCATCATTTAGCAGCCGCGGACGCGGAATTGATGTTGCTGCGCCCGGCAGCGATATTGTATCCACAAGCAATAAACAAGGATTCATCACAAATTCAGGAACATCTATGGCTGCCCCGCATGTATCAGGTACAGCTGCATTGCTGCTTGCTCACAACCGCAAGGTAAAACCTTCCCTTATTCGCAAGCTGCTCATGGATACTGCGAGGCCTCTGAACGGCTACTCTCGCCATTCACAAGGATCTGGCCTTATTCAAGCAGACCGCGCCTTCTCTTCACTCTCTATTGCCGCTCAGCAAGAAGCAGAAGCCAGCGAGGGTTTCGAATCAGCGCATTCGACTCCAGCCATCCCTATTCAGGCTGCAGCCGCTTCCCGACACAAACACAGGTCAAAGGTGCTGGTAATTCGTCGCCGCAATCGTCAACGTGCCGTCCGTCATTCTCAAGCTGTTGTCCCGCGGCATTCCTCCATCGGCGCCAAAAGCACCTCTGCCGCTCATCGCAAACGGCAAGTGCAGCGAAGAAGAAGGGTATCTACGAATCCTTCAATTATGTAATTGCTCAAGCAATAAAGCCTCGGCAGTCCTGCCGAGGCTTCCTCATCATATCCATCTTCATTCGCTGCTATCGACCTGCTGTCATAGCGTAGCGCCATTTCAATTCCCTGTTAAATGCTTGCGGTTATTCCGCCTGCTCTTCTGCTTGCTTCTCCCGACAATTCTTACAAATGCCTTGGAAATCCAAACGATGATCTACGACAGAAAATTGAAATTCTCGCTCCAAGCGCTCTTCCAATGGCCCAAGCCAATCCTCACGGATTTCTTGCATAGAGCCGCATTGGACACATATCAAATGGTGATGATGGTGCTTATTCGTATCACCGCGCAAATCATATCGTGCAACGCCATCGCCGAAGTTCATCTTCTCCACGACATGCAGCTCACTTAACAGTTCCAATGTACGATATACGGTGGCAAGACCGATTTCAGGCGCTTTCTCTTTCACGAGCATGAATACGTCCTCAGCACTAAGATGATCTTCTTCATTCTCGAGCAGGACGCGCACGGTTGCCTCGCGCTGTGGTGTCAGCTTGTACCCTTGGGATTGAAGTTGCTGCTTAATCTTCTCAATCCGCGCTTCCAATGGTCTCCCCCCTTGCCTGCCATCCACGTTTCATTTGTATCACTTCTATATATTATAGGGGGAGAACGCAAGCAGTGTCAAATGAATTGCACAAAGTCAATATTCTTGGTGTTGTCTATTCCTGATCACGTTGTCAATATTGGCACAACCCATCTCATTAGAAGAGGTGACACCCAAGTTGCAACAGCTGCAACTCCTGCCATTCCTACTAAGGATACAGATTGCAGTGTCATGAAGCGCTGCAGAGGCTCACGCAAGGATTGCATCCTAGGAACGAACAATCGATTTTTCAGAATATGCATGGCAAATACCATAGACGCAACGCTTGCAATCATCAGAAAAGGAATCGCAATAATATTATGCGGGGCGACTGATACTAATGCGAATAATACGCCTTTCCATGCATACTGACTGATGAGTGTCCCCACCGAGAATCCGATAAACACACCCTTCGCAAATACAAGTGCAAGCACAAGCGGAAATCCGATTATAGATATGCCAAGCAATGCAATTAATGCAATCCATTTGACGTAGAACATCGTCGAGTTCAAAAACGTCTCTCCACTATTCCCCACCTGATTAGAAGCAGCAGACTCTTGTCCCATTGTGGACACAAACTGACTCACATGGTTCCCGATATCCTGCTGTTGTTCCAATGTCAGTGCATTCACGAGCAAGGAACCAAATACAACGCCGACGAGGAAGAGAACGGACACGAAAATATATAAATGGAGCTGAGAGCGAAAAGAGTGAGCAATAGGCTTCATGGATGATGCCCCTTTCGAATAAGTTGAAGCGACGAATATCTCGTCCATCCAGCTTATGCTCATGCTCGTCCCTTTATGATTCGAACTATTCTCCTGTAATTACTTTGCCGTATGTGCCTCCGCCGCCGCTTTGTAGAGACAGCTGTCCGCTCCTAGCGAGCACAATAAGTTCTGCTGTAGCTTGTCCAACCACTTGCTTGAGTTCCTCCTCCGTTGCATGGTGCAGTACGTTCATCTCCGTTCCGAAATGCTCCAGCAGCTTGGCAAGCGTTCGCTTCCCTACACCAGGGATGAATTCAAGCGGAATCTGCATGCAATATGGTGGGCGATAAGCTGGAATCTCCGATTGTTCGCGATCTGCGATAGAACGTATCCGCTCAGATACACCACTGATGAACTTCGTTGAACCACATTCTGGACATCTTGGCTGTACCTGATTCGCGTGGGTATCTGTGATTTCTACGGAAGCAGTACTGTCTATAACGTGGCCACATTTCGCACAAGAAGTGCGATGATATTTACCAAGCCGCGGATTAAGACCATAATTGGCTGTAACCCCGCGTCCAGCTTCCCTACGCAAGGCCATTGCCCACTCCTTGAATGTTGGTGAAGCCATGACAAGTGCATTGTACTCCCTTGCAATTTTACTTAGTGAATGTGCATCTGAATTCGTCAGCAATGTAAATCGATCCAACTCAGAGATACATCCCGCCATTTCCGTATCAGCACTTAAGCCCAACTCCACAGCATCTATAATCTCCAGATCGAGCACATCTGCCATTCTGTCAGCACAGTTCCCATATATACTTTTAAAAGGTGTGAACACATGCGCAGGAACGAACAATCCGCCATATGCCGCAGTTTCTTCCTGCAGTGCTCGCCCTGGCAAGTACACACGCTGGGACGATAAACTCATGTTGGTGACATGAGGGGATAGCCAATTCGAGAATCGTTCCATTGCATGGATATTCGGCAAATAACACAGCACATGTGCAATGCCATATCCTTCTTCACGAATTTCGAGCTCGGTTCCTAGAAATATCGTGGTGTTCTTATACCGGATACCGCCATCCTGAAGTTCCTCCATCTCGCCTTTATCAAGAAGCGTTGCGATATCCCGCAGTACACCCGGCGCATGCGCATCAATGATGCCAATCAGATGAACCCCTTTGTGTTCGGAAGCTTCATGTGCTATTGCCTCGAAGGTCAAGTTGCGGCTCGCGCTGATTTTCACAGGCTGTCCTTCCGAGGTACTGCCTATATGAATATGGAAGTCACCATACATGGTATGCAACTCTTCATGCTGTCCACTTCTTGCTGCATTCTCCATTCGGTTATACCGGCCACTTTCCTGTTAGTTTGTAAATTTGCCATGCATACATCGCATTGATAGTCTTCGCATCGCTAATTCGCCCTGCGCGCATCGCAGCAAATGCTTCCTCTAGCGTCATCGCATCTACTTCCAAAAATTCATCTTCGTCCGTATGTGCTTCGCCGGCTATCAATTGATCTGCTGCGTACAAATGAATGATTTCATCCGCAAAACCAGGCGATGTATAGAATGAGCCTAATGGAATGAGATGATCTGTACGATAGCCTGTCTCCTCCGCAAGCTCACGCATTGCAGCTACGATTGGCTCTTCACCCGGATCAAGCTTGCCTGCTGGAATCTCAACCTGATTGCGCCCAAGAGGCTTGCGATACTGTTCAACAACAAGCATTTTATCCTCTTTGATCGCTAATACCGCAACAGCCCCTGGATGACGGACAATTTCCCTTGTTGCAGTCGAACCGTTAGGAAGCGTAACCGTATCTACCTGAAGCTTAATGATCTTCCCATCAAAAATAGGCTTCGTCTCTATTGTAACTTCTTCTAAGGGATTGCTTGCCCGTTCAGAACCTCGTTGCTCATTCATATATTCGTGCTCCTTTATGTACATATTTCCGTTCCGCTGAACATACCCATTATATCATTACGGCTTGTCCGATTCGATCCGGGAGTGATGAATGGATGCAACGCATATATCAAGCACAGGAAATGCTGTTAGTAGGCAAGAAGCAAGAAGTAATCGTCGAACTGCGTCGTCTCATGATGCGCCATGGTGGAAACACTCCACTGTCTCAGATATTGGACAACCAACCCGCCACTCGCAAATTATCGAGCAAATAGCTTACCTCTTGGCGGCTTCCGCTGTTCTGTCCTTACCATGCTTAATCCCCCTGCATCTTATGCACAATCGAACCGTTTCAAAACAATTAAGCCCTTGTTCATGAATGGTATCGAACAAGGGCTTCTCCTATGCAGCACAACTGCTGAGTATGATAATCATTTCATTCATTTCCTGCAATAATCATTCAGAAGCAAGCTGCATGTTTATTGCGTGCATTATACTTGTGCAGCTTGTTGAATAATCGCGACTACCAATTCACTCGTCTTCACCAGGTCGGATACGTGAATACGCTCCTTCGTCGTATGGATGTCCAAGTATCCTACTGCCAAGTTAACCGTAGGTACACCCATGCCGTTGAAGATATTTGCATCACTGCCGCCGCCTGAATGGAACAAGCGCGTCGTTGCGCCAATACTCTCAATAGCACGCTTAGCGAGCTGCACAACTTCATCTTTCTCTGTGAATTGGAATGCAGGGTACACGATGTCACTGTGGAACTCGGCTCTTGCTCCACATTCCTCTGCAGCACTCTCGAGCGCTTCCTTCATTGCCTTCACTTGAGCTTCAACCTTATGCTGTACGATACTGCGTGCTTCCGCATGCAGCTTCACATAGTCGCATACAATGTTCGTCGCTCCACCGCCTTCGAATTTGCCGATGTTCGCAGTCGTTTCGTGGTCAACACGTCCAAGCGGCATACGGGAGATCGCTTTGCTGGCAACTTGAATTGCACTGATGCCATCTTCCGGATTCACACCTGCATGCGCGGACTTACCGAACACTTCCATTGTAATTTTCGCTTGCGTAGGAGCCGCAACTGCAATTGCTCCAATCTCACCATTTGAGTCCAGCGCATAACCGAAGTCAGCCTGCAAGTGGCTGCTGTCCATTGCACGAGCACCTACAAGGCCGGATTCCTCACCTACTGTAATGATAAACTGGATCGAACCGTGTGGTGTATTCGATTCTTGAATGAGTCGGATCGCTTCGAACATAGCAGCAAGGCCTGCCTTGTCGTCTGATCCAAGAATCGTCGTACCGTCACTGCGGATATATCCATCTTCGCCAAGCTGCGGCTTAATGCCATTGCCCGGTGTAACAGTATCCATATGGGAGGTGAAGAACAAACGCTTTGCGCTCTCTTGACCTTCTGTTGCTGGCCAGTTCACAATCAGGTTTCCTGCTCCATGTCCCGTTGCAGACATTGTATCATCTTCCGTTACTTGGAGGCCAAGTGCCTCGAACTGCTGTTTCAACGCATCACAGATCGCACGTTCGTTTTTCGTCTCACTATCAATTTGAACCAATTCCATAAAGTGCTTTACAAGTCTTTCCTGTTGAACCATATCTCTTTCCTCCAAACGTTTATTTAAGGTACAATAGAGAATAACTCATGATCTTATTGATGAAAGGAGTTCTCTGTTCTTATGCAATCCAAACGATGGTTTAAAATCATTATATATGTCATGCTCGCCGCGATGCTCGCATCCACCGTGCTTGTGATTGTCGAGCCATTTATATATGGCTAGTGCTTCAAGCTGATCCATGCTAGGGGTACCTAGCTGCATCTCATCTTGCAACCACATAAGCAGAGCAGCTACGGGACAAGCCATGCGAGCAATCGCATGGCTTGAACTTATTGCGGCCTCCTAAACCAACAGCGAAGTGTCAAGCTTGGCCGCTTCGAATCCGAAAACATGAATAAGATGAGGCAGCAGCAATTGGCCTACTTGCTCCACTGTGAAGGTTTGACCTGTGCAATCCTCCAGTGATGTTACCCCATACTCGCTAATTCCACACGGAATAATGCCTGAGAACCCTTCATGCTGGATGCCGCTCTTCACATTGAGTGCAAAGCCATGGCTGGTTACGAAGCCACGACGGCGTCTGCATTTATTGAATTTCACACCTATCGCAGCTATCTTAACATTGCCAACCCACACACCGGTATACTCTGGCTTGCGGCTTCCGATTACACCGAATGTCGCAAGAAATTGAATAATCGCTTCTTCCAATGATCGCAAATACCCGTGAAGATCAAGCTGTGGCCCATCCAATAGCACTAACGGATAACCAACCAGCTGTCCTGGACCGTGATATGTAATATCCCCGCCACGATCAATCTCGTACAGTGCAATTCCTTGTCTCTCCAGTTCTTCCTTGCTTAGCAGCAAATGCTCCGGGTGGCGCTGTGAACCGATTGTATACGTAGGAGGGTGCTCCAATAGCAGCAGCGTATCTTCTCTCGTACCACCATCAATGGCGTGAACGAGTTCCTTCTGCATATCCCATGCTGCGCCATAATCGACACGCCCCATATGGGTTACACGAAGAGCCTTATCCGCTTTGTTCCATTCATTATTCATTGTCATCACGCTTTCTTCCGTCGATTCGTGCTAATTCTATTTTAATACACTTTCGTGTCCAATGAGAAGCTTTCGAGATTTTCTTTCACGCGTTGTAAAAATCTACCGCAAATTACGCCATCTAATATCCGGTGATCCAACGACAGACACATATTCGCCATCGAGCGGACGGCAATCATGTCATTAATCACAACAGGCTTCTTCACGATCGATTCAAAGGTAAGAATGGCAGCCTGCGGATAATTAATGATCGGATAAGACAGGATGGAGCCGAACGACCCCGTATTATTCACGGTAAATGTCCCACCCTGCATATCATTCGGAGACAAAGTTCCCTCTCTTGTCTTCCGTGCCAGCTCATCAATCTCTCGTGCCAACCCTGCAATGTTCTTCTGATCAGCCTTCTTAATGACAGGCGTTAATACAGAATCTTCTGTACCTACAGCCAAAGACAAGTTTATGTCGCGCTTCACGATAATCTTATCGACAGCCCACACCGAGTTCATAATCGGATAATCCTTGATCGCATTGACGATCGCCTTCAGCACGAATGCCAAATAAGTCAGGTTAATGCCTTCCTTGCGCTTGAATTCATCCTTAATCTTGTTGCGAAGCTGTACAAGATTCGTAACGTCGACTTCAATTGTCGTCCAAGCATGCGGAATTTCAGAGACGCTCTGGCGCATACGCGTTGCGATAGTATGCCGAATCGGTGTGACGTCAATGAAGGTCTCTCCATTGCCAGCTTGTGTTCTTCCTTCTATTTCAATCGAAGGAATGCGCGGCGTTTCTGTAAGATGAAGTCCGGTGTTGCGCACATGCCCGCTTGCATGCTGCACCGCACTTGGTTGCGGGGCTGCACTTGCTCCACCAGCTATTTCTATACCAGTCGATGAGGCTGGTGCATTGCCAGCTGTAGCAGCACTTGATGGTGTTACTACGGTTTCTCCACCAGCTTCAATTGCAGCCATTACATCTTTGCGTGTAATGCGGCCGCCCAATCCAGAACCAGCCACTCGCTGCAAATCAATTCCGTGCTCCTGCGCAAGTCGCTGCACGGCGGGTGAATACCGATTGCGCATATCCTGCCCCGTTTGATTTACTGAAGCATCCGCTGAATGGCCCTGATTCTGCTCAGAGGCACCTGCAGCTGACGATGGCACAGATGCAGCAGCTTGTGACTGAACACGGCAGATCACCGTGCCTACCGCAACGGTTTCGCCTTCATGCGCCACAATTTCTTGCATAATGCCTGCTTCTGTTGCCGGCAATTCAGCTACGACCTTATCTGTAATCACTTCACAAATCGGTTCATACGCATCAAAGGTCTCCCCTGGACGTTTCAGCCATTTGCCGATAGTCGCCTGTACAAGGGATTCTGCCAACTGCGGCATCAATACTTCTGTTCCCTGATTTGAAGACATCGTTTTCACACTCCCGTTCTGTACGGTCGAAGGAGAAGTTCCGTCATAAGCTGTGCCATGTCTCTCTCCTCCTTCATACCGTCTGCCATTCGATTAGAAGATCGCCAATTGGCGCATCGCTTCCTTCACTTTGTCCTTATTCAGCATGAAGAATTTCTCCATCGGAGGACTATAAGGCATTGCAGGCACATCCGGTCCGCACAGACGTTGAATCGGCGCATCGAGATCATAGAGCAGCTCTTCTGCAATGATTGCCGCTACCTCTGCCCCGACGCCGCCAGTCTTGTTGTCCTCATGAATAATCAGCACTTTGCCGGTCTTCGAGACAGCTTCAAGTATCGCTGTTCGATCAAGCGGTTGAATCGTACGCAAGTCCAGTACATGTGCGCTGATGCCTTCCTTCGCCAATTCTTCCGCAGCTTGCAATGCATAATGGACTGGCAAACTGTAAGCAATAACTGTTATATCCGTTCCTTCACGAACCACTTTCGCTTCACCAATCGGTACTACGTAGTCCTCAACTGGAACCTCTCCCAAGATCATTCGGTAGCACTTCTTATTCTCGAAGAAGATAACCGGATCAGGATCACGAACTGCCGCCTTCAGCAGGCCCTTGGCATCATATGCCGTTGCAGGAGCAACTATCTTTAGACCTGGTGTCCCGAAGAATACAGATTCCGGGCATTGTGAATGGTACAACCCCCCTGCAACACCACCGCCAATTGGGGCGCGTATCACAAGTGGACAGGTCCAGTCATTGTTTGAACGATATCTAATCTTAGCGGCCTCACTAATGATTTGGTTCGTTGCTGGGAACATGAAGTCTGAATACTGCATCTCAGCAATTGGCTTCATTCCTACCATTGCAGCTCCAATTGCAACGCCGGCAATGGCCGACTCTGCAAGCGGGGTATCTAACGATCTAGCTTCGCCAAATTGTTCATACAGCCCCTTGGTTGTTGTGAAGACGCCACCTTTGACCCCGACATCCTCACCGAGCACGAATACATTGCTGTCTCGTTCCATCTCTTCCTTCATTGCAAGTCGAATTGCGTCAATATACTCTATTACTGCCATGTTCCCTGACCCTCCTCCGCGTAGACATGCTTCAGTGCTTCTTCCCCTTGCGGGAACGGCGCCTGTTCACCATATGCGGTTGCGTCATCGAGCACAGCTTTCAGTTCAGTGCGCAGAGCTGCATCTTCATCTTCAGACCAGATGCCGCATTCAATCAGATAGGCCTTGAATCGAGGAAGACCATCCTTATTCCGGTGCTCCTCCACTTCTTCCTTCGTACGATATACCATGTCATTATCCGCAGTTGAATGGGGAGACAAGCGATACATGACTGCTTCTACCAACGTAGGCCCCTCACCTCGGACAGCACGTTCACGCGCTTCCTTCATAACCCGATACACTTCTAACACATCACAGCCATCAACCTGAACCCCTGGGAAGCCATAACCCAAAGCCCGATCACATACGCGACCTGCAATTTGCTTCGCAATCGGAACAGAGATGGCATATTGATTGTTCTCTACCATAATGATGGTTGGCAGCTTATGAACTCCTGCGAAGTTGCAGCCCTCATGGAAATCTCCCTGGTTGCTGGAACCTTCTCCAAGCGTCACAAATGATACAGAATCTTCATTGCGCATCTTCGCTGCCAGAGCTATGCCTACCGCATGTGGAACCTGTGTCGTTACCGGACTAGAGCCGGTTACGATACGCAGCCGCTTGCAGCCGAAATGACCTGGCATTTGGCGCCCACCGCTGTTCGGATCGCCCGCTTTGCCGAACAAGGCGAGCATTAGTTCACGTACAGTCATACCAACCGACATGACAAATCCATAATCTCGGTAATAAGGCAGGAAGTAATCTTTCTGATGATCGAGCGCAAAAGCCGCGCCAATTTGCGCTGCTTCTTGGCCTATGCCTGATACGTGAAAGTTGATTTTACCGGCACGCTGCAGCAGCAGCGCACGTTCATCGTACATGCGTGCAAGAAGCATCATGCGGTACATTTCCTGTGCCTGCTTATGGGTTAGGCCAAGCTCTTCATGTCTCGTCTGCTGACGAGTCGTCATATCTGGTGTCATGGAGTCATCCTCCTTTATTATCGCAAAAATCGTTCTTCGACCCTTGTACAGAGAAGCTTCATAGCTATCCTGCACACAAGTCAATGAACAGTGGTCAGTAATCTAATACCAGGTACTAAGACTAGAGTCTAAAAACTATTATACTCTGAACATTCCCAAAAGAAAACGTCAGACTATTCTCATCCCCTTATAGATTCAACGCATGACCATCAACAGCAAGCATTGCCTCGCCCATAATCTCGCTTAATGAAGGATGCGGATGAATAACTTCGCCTACTTCCCATGGTGTTGCATCAAGCCATTGTGCAACTGCTGCCTCGCCTATCAGTTCCGTAGCATGAGGCCCGACAATGTGAACCCCAAGTAAATCATTGGTATCCGCATTTGCAATTATTTTCACGAATCCTGTCGTATCACCCTGTACAATTGCCTTGCCTATTGCTTGAAACGGAACTTTGCTCGTCTTAATCGAATATCCCGCTTCAACTGCTTCCTTCTCCGTCCAACCGATGGATGCCGTTTCTGGCGCTGTATAGATGCAGCGAGGTATACGGTGGGAATCGATCCCCGAATCTGCCTCGCCACATATGTGGCGAACTGCAAGTATTCCTTCTGCAGATGCTGCATGAGCAAGCTGTAATCCCCCAACAACATCGCCAATCGCATATATATGAGACTCATTTGTTTGCATAAATTCGTTAACGATAATTCGACCATTGCCGAATTCAATGCCCGCATTTTCCAGCCCAATGTTCTCGATATTGGCCTGCCTTCCAATACATACGAGCAGCTTGTCTGCATTTATGTCCATCGCTTGTCCGTTCGAGACAATCTCGAGCTTCACTTCTCCTGTGTCCGGATCTATCTGAACCTTCTCCGGTTCAACAATTGCTTGTGTATGTATTCGCGCACCACGCTTCGCCAATTGACGCTGAAGTTCGGTTGAGACGTCCTTATCTTCCTGTGGAACAAGATGAGCAGCAGACTCAATGACATTCACTTCAACACCGAAGTCTGTCAGCATGGAAGCCCATTCTACCCCAATGACTCCGCCCCCTAGAATCGCCACTCGCTTCGGCAGCTCTGTCCATTCCAGCGCCTCATCAGTCGTAACAACAGATGGGTGATCTACTGGAAGTCCCGGCAAAATGCGCGGACGTGATCCTGTTGCAATGATGACATGGTTCGGCACGATTGTGATCGCTTCTCCCTCTTCACATTCTACCGCGACTGAGCCGCTTCTCGGTGAAAAGATGGAAGGACCCATAATCCGTCCCACTCCATGAATGACTTCAATTTTGTGCTTCTTCATCAGAAATTGCACACCTTTATGAAGCTGATCTACAACCTTCTGCTTGCGAGCCTGAACCCGATCAAAGCGCAGCTTCCGTCCCTCAATCTCGATGCCGAAGGATGCGGCTTCTCCTGCCTGACGGTATATTTCAGCACTCCGAAGCAGAGCCTTGCTTGGGATGCATCCTCGATGCAAGCATGTTCCCCCCAGCTTCTCACGCTCAATGACAGCGACTGACTTGCCAGCCTGGGCTGCTGCAATTGCAGCGATATAACCTCCAGTTCCTCCACCCAGAATCGCAACATCTACTTGTTTTGTCATGCAAGCAACTCTCCTTTCGCGTTCATTTCCAATGGTTCTATTGTACTCTCTTTTCTTTGCGCAGCAAACATGACAACTGTCATCCTATTGGTTCTTAAGGAGAGGAAACATTAGACAAGTATGCGCAATCAAGGTAATATGAAGCTAACTTACATGACGTGAGCAGGTGAAGATCATAATGAAGCAAACACATGTTATCACTCGATTTATTGCGGTTCTGCTTCTGGTTATTCCAGGGGTAACCGCGACAAGCGGATTTCTGCTTATGAAAAATGCTGTGTTCGATTATGTGGTCGACCATGGCAATGATAAGCTGTCTGCTCCCGCATTCCAATGGCTGCCCTTCACCGCTGGTCTGCTTCTGTTCATTATTGGCGTGGGTTTCATAGGGGGATGGATATTTTATCGCGACCGCAAGCGCAACTACGTAGCGGCACGTTTCCGTGCAAAAAAAAGCCCCAAGCCACAATCCTTCCGTCCTAGTGCGGATGGCTCAGTAGAAGGCAAAGAGTAAGCCTAGATAAGTGTTGCTGGCGCATTAGGAGTAGACCTTCTGGTCAAATGATATTGTTTCGTACTGCATTTATTACCAATTTACTCTCGCATCCCGATTTAAATGAACGAAATTCCAAGAAGAAGGGCCTCTATGATCACAAATGTTGTGATGATTAGAGGCCCTTATTATTTGTAGTTATTCTTCTTTCTTCGCCAGCTTCTCCTTCAGACGAGCCAGCTCTTGATCAACCAAGTCGCGAGCATTGTTCGAACGTGCTGACCCTGTTGCCTGCGGAGCCTGCATAACCTGATTTTCAGGTGTCTCATCTGAATGCACTTCATGTCTGGATGGTACTGAGGTTGTCACGTCATCAACAACCAGCTCTTTGTTCAGGATGTCATCGTAGTTTGGTATAGAAGTGATTTCAGGCTCATTACCAACTGATTCATCCTGCGTAGAAGGAGCATAATGTTCATCTGCCATCTCTCGCCTCATTCGTTCTGGGATGGTAATCACATTACGAGTTCGGCTTATTTTTTCGTAAAATAGACGCTTATCTTTCTTGAAAAGATGCAGCATGAGGTGCAGGAAGAGTAAACCGTTGAAACCAAGCCACGCAATCACTACCAATATCATAACCAGCGAATCCATAGCCTCGTTGAACTTCAATACGTATCCAAGTACGTAATTGATGCCACCCACACCGAAATACAATAGACCGTATCGCTTCAGCAAACCGACAAATGTAATTCTGCAAAGGGAATCCTCTGCATCGTCCTGAACCAAGTGGATACGTGTTACCCATTTGCCGAAGGTTTTCCCATCCGTAAACGTTGGTATGAGTATAAAGTAAACGAAAATACCTGCTGCCAAATACAAGAAATTGAATTCACTCAGCTGGAAATTGCTATAGTTGTCTCCATATGCAATCGTACGGTATACAATGTATATGCAACCCATGATAATCGATAGCAATGTCATATCCAGCCACACCGCGATTCCTCTGCGAATGAATCCAACAGGCTTCTTGGCCAGATCTACATTATCATCGAGCTGGTGTGAACGAGGCAGTAAGTATGTGAATACTGGTGCCAGCAAAAATCCGATGCAGCCCCCTAGTGTATTCAATATCAAGTCATCCACATCGAACAACCGATATGGACAATCGTAGAACCCGTACAAGCCTGTTCGTTGCGTAATCTCAAAAAATAAAGAGACTAAAAATGCAATAACCGTCGTCTGCAAGAACGATCGTTGAAAATAGTAGCGCATATATACGCCAATCGGCAGAGTCAGCACCACATTGAATGCTGCCTGGAAAAAGGCTCTTTCCTTCAGCAGCTGCACATAGGTCGTTGGATGCGACCATTCAACACTAGACTCCTTCATAATATCGCGAACGAATTGGAATGGGCGCAGCTGCTCAAATACTGCACCTGCCCGATCCACACAATTGTGCACATTTTGCGGCAGCGGCAATATCACCAAGTAATAAGCAGAAATGAAATAGAGCAGCATGGAATAAAGCACCAAAGCGCGAACCTTATTGACATACCCGTATTTGCGATATTGCACGATTAAAAAAGGAAGCGTCAAGAGTAATGCTGCTATCGGGAACGTAAGAAAAGCAAATTTAATTGGAAATAGATACGCGTTCATCTGTAACCCTCTTTATCACTGTAGTCGCATTCGTAACTTTATCGATTAGACGATCAAAAGTCAACGAAATACACTGTATTTGCCACATTACATTTTTGTAAGCCAGTATTTTGGATGATTTACTGCCAGATTAGGCCGGACTGTTGGAACCTTTCCCCCTCATCCTGATTACAATAATCATGATAAAATACCGTGTTACCAAGGAGAATGAGCATGGCCGATGAAGATGAAAATAAACGACTGATACTTCTCATTGTGGTCATAGTTCTGTTCGTTGCCTATGCGTTTGGGATCATTCAAGGAACGGGGGCAGCTCCAGCAGAGACAATTGGAGAGTAATCTGATAAGAGGGTGAGTGGCTGTGTCCTTTTCAAAAAATAATAATAAAAAATCAAGTGGAAATGGAAACGGAAACTCTAAAAATAATAATAAGAAAAAAGCCAACTGCCCTAAACTAAGCATTGACCAAATTGCAGTTATTGCTGCATTATTAACCAATTCTCTGCAGGTTCAATCTGTTCTTGTCGATCGCGATCAAGCCGTTGAGGTATTGCTGGTTGGCTCTCTTCGCAAGAAAACCCAAATGGATAACCTGCTTAATCAAATAAGCGAGCTGTCTGTTGGTGATTTCCTAGAAAGTTTAAAACGATTTGGTGAATAGGGTTGTATTTCGCATTCGTAGACGTGGACAAGTTCGGGGGTTAAAGGAATGGATGTTGCCTTGACTCGATCTGTAACGATAAGAAAAGTGGGTTAGAGAAAATATAATTCTCTAACCCTCTCCTATCATAGTAGTTAATCTCTGGTCAAAATTAACTTCTTATCACTCTACCCAGGAACCGCTTTACCGGTCCATATGGCGTATCAAGCATTTCATAGAAGCTGACCGTGACAGGATAACTCAAGCCAAGCATATCAATGTTCTCAAAAATGATGTTCTGTTCTCCTTCCCTCAAGAGTGGCTCCTCAACAAGTGAGAACAGCTTGGATCCAAGCATCCGTCCGCTATGATCGGTTAGCTCCAGTTTGATTTTCGATAAGTTCGGCTCACTCATTACCTGCTTCGCCCGAATAATATTTAGTTTCAGTCTTAAGGCATACGAAGACGATTGAACCATGTCAGCTCCGCCCCGCAACCAGCTTCCGCCCCAATCATTAATTTTCAATTGGAATGGATACATATCAAACAGCAAGTCTCCAGTATTATCGTAACTCGTCTTGAAACGGAACGTATCCACAATGAAAGGATAGGTTTGTTCTTCTCGGTTGTCGACAACATGCAGCAGTAACTCCGGTTCCTTCGAGCCATCAGGGATCACGAACATGTGAGATTCAACTACAGCAGCGCTTGGAAGCAGTGATTTCTTATCCGTCTTGGCACCAAGTCGTTCCCCTCCAAATCGAGATCCATCCTTATCTTCCAGTTCGAATTGATAGGATGGGATCGTGATTGAGGAACTGCTCTTATTCTCGAATTTGAAACGGAGAAGAAGTGCTCTGAATCCTGCTTCCTTGTTCTCTAACAGCGTCTCTTCTTCCATTGAGACATTCAAGCCCTCTGGAAATAAATCCGTACTATCGCTGAAATTCAGCTTATCCCGCAGCTTATAATCGGTCGGTACAACCTGACTCGTTCCTCGATTCGGAATGTTAATATATAATCGCCCTACTTGATAGGTTGCAGCCTTGGTCGGATCGGCCGCCCCAGGAGGCAGGAACGATTCCGAGGTTAATAGCTTCAATCCTGTCAGCACCGTATTCGCACCTGTCTCTACAGCGTATCGCAGCGTTGCGCCCTCACCCGGCATGAGCGATTCAGGAGCCTTGCCCAGTTTTGTAGACTGATACAGATCGTTGTTCGACCATGCCGTCAATTTGATGTCTGGGACATTCTCGCGTATATTGTTCCTGTTTACGACACGGAAAGTGACCACATGAACCGTCTCCAGCTTTTGTTTGAACCGCTCGGC
The DNA here is from genome assembly GCF_001894745.1 of Paenibacillus sp. NAIST15-1. Taxonomy (GTDB): domain Bacteria; phylum Bacillota; class Bacilli; order Paenibacillales; family Paenibacillaceae; genus Paenibacillus_B; species Paenibacillus_B suaedae. Next base: position 242,451 of record NZ_BBYF01000002.1, on the reverse strand, counting down.
CACTTGCGCTGGCTTGCCTGAACTCTTCATGATGCTTACAGGCGTATACGTAAGCATTGATGAATCCGACAATGCTTGCAGTTGGAAGGATTGCCCCCATTCCTTAATCAAGGCGGGATCGGTAATTGGAGTATAGTCATTTTCCCATGCTGGCTGCACGACATCCATTACCGCAACGACTGTTTCCTTTTTCGGATATACCTCCCGATTAACTTCCTTCCAAATAAATCGTACAGGAGCCGCCATGTCATCTTCGACGACATGACTCATTAACCTCCACTCCACCACTTCGCCCTGAGACAGAACACGAGCACTGTTCTCGCTAGATATCATCGCATATTCCTTTTTGTTATCCATCAGTACATATAATTCATAATCAGGAAGACGGAGCTTTTTGCTAGAATTATTTTTGATTTTCATGGTGGCAGCAACTTGTTTCCCTTTGTCCGTTACGCTATTAATCACATTGGTTAGGTCAATCTGTAATCCAAACCTATTCTTCCAGTAGTCCTGAGCCTTCGGTATCTGCTTCTGAACTGGCTTCGCTTTCGCTGCGCTGGCAGGATGCGTAGTTTGATTAGCAGTATTAGCTGACTTGCTCCCATCTGTGGCAGCAGCGAGCGCCTCTGTCGGAAGAGTCCCAATGATTATTCCGCATAGAGCGGCAAAAGCCACGACCTGAATTGTTTTCTGTTTCAAATCTTGTCAACTCCTCTACTTCGCAAGCCGCACCTGTTGTTTGTCCTTCAGTTGGTGCTGGCCTGAGATAATAATGGATTCTCCATCCTGCAATCCTTCAATTACCGGATATATCGCATCCTCCAATGTGCCAAGTGTGACAGAGCGCTTAATCGCCGTACCATTTTGATAGATGAACACAAATGCAGAGCCTTGTTCACGTACGACAGCAGTTGCTGGTACGACAGGAACCTTGCGTTCATTCTCCCCAGCAAGAATGACCTGAACCTTCATCCCCGCCTTTAATTCAAGCTTGGCATTATCCACTAACAGCTCCACAGCATACGTACGTGTGTCCATATCCATAACTGCGGATAAATAGGTAATAGAGCCCTCATACTTTTTTTCTGGCTTGCCAGACACATAGAAAGGCAACTTCTTCTTACCATGAAGCAGAGAAAGCATGTCTTCGGTCACTTTCCCCTGTACGCGAACGGTGTGGACATTGGCAACGCGTCCGATCTTCGTGCCTGGAGCCACATTCATTCCAGCAAGCACAGTCCATTCTGTCAAGACGCCATCGGTAGGAGCCTTGATTTCAGCTTCTGCAATCGCAAATTGCGCCTCTTTCAATTGAAACTCTGCTGCCGAGATTTGATCCTCTGCACCTACATCCTCTGCAAGTCTTTCCGCTGTATCCAGCTTCATTTTCAACACTTGCAAATCAAACTTTGTATTTTTAAGTTGCAGCTCAGACTGTTCTACAGAAGCTTTTTCTACAGTGCCTTCATCATAGCCGTTTTTAAGCTTATTCAACGCCTTTGTTTGCTCTTCGATTTGCTCTTCCATCTTCGTTATGGACATTCGCGTTTCCGAATTGTTCACACGTTTCGTCTCATGTGAAGTTTCCAGCAGTTTATTGGCATTCTGCAACGCCTGCTCTGCTCGCTGCTTTTGAGAAAGAATACGCGACACATCCGTCCGAGCGATCACTTCTCCGCGCTTCACACGATCTCCGCGCTTCTTCTCCACTGCCACAATTTCTCCGCTACCCTTAGCTACGATGTCTATCGTCACTGACGGCGCAATATCAGCGACGATCTCAGGTGCGGCCCCCATGATCTGTTTGGTCACAACGGTCGTCTTAACCTCTGCAACTGTAGATTGCGAATGTTGTTCGCTTGTCGCTTCGGGACCATTCACTTGATCCGACGCAGAGCACCCAGCCACTCCCACAGCCGCTCCCGCAAGCATCAACATAAGCAGTATTTTCATGCTTCGTAAATGGGATTGATTCATGATGAGGTCTCCTTCCCTTCTGTTAGCGGCGCTGCTCCATTCCCTTGTTGATCAAGAAACTGGTTCTTGTTTCTTTTACGCCGAGCTATCATATCATACATAATTGGAACAACCACAAGCGTTAATAATGTGGATACCGTCAAGCCGCCAATTACAACAACCGCCAATCCGCGGGATATAAGCGTACCGTGGCCGAATCCAAATGCAAGTGGAAGCAGCGCCATAATGGTTGCTCCTGCCGTCATGATGATAGGCCGCAAACGGGATATACCCGCTTCTATCAACGCACTCCTTACATCCTGTCCGGCTTCTCGCAGCTGCTGCGCCTTATCGATATACACAATGGCATTCGTCACTACAATGCCGATCAACATCATGAAACCGATTAAGGAGGTAATATTAATCGATTCATTCGTAACAATCAAACCAAGCACACCGCCTATAGCTGCAAACGGCAGGGAAAACATAATTGCAAATGGAGCAGTCGCATTGCCGAACGTAAGTACCATAATCAAGTACACGACAAACACTGCCGCAGCCATTGCTATGAATAACTGTCCAAAGCTGTCTCCAATATCTGCACTTATGCCCGACACGGATCGTCCAACCCCGTCTGGCAGCTGGATCAGATCTAAGGAGGCTGCTACTTGTGCACTAATGCCGCCTTTGTTCTGTCCATTTAATTTCGCCGTAACATTGATGACCTGTTTCTGATTGTCTCGCTTAATGGAAGCTGGGGACTTCACTCGTTTAATCGTAGCGATATCCGCAACTGAAATGGTTTCCTGAGTCGGTGTTCTCAGTTGAATCTGCCCAACCGCGCTCAGATCACCACTCAACCCCTTCTCCGTCTCTACTACCGTGGACAACAGACCTTCTTGGTACCGATACTCGCCAATCTTATCTTGGAACAGCCACGTCTGCAGTGTGCCCTGGACGATAGCAGGTGTTAGTCCGAATTGTCTCGCTTTCCGCAGATCGACATCGATCACCACTTCAGAGGAAGCTTCGCTTAACGAATCTTTGATCTCCGACAACTCAGGGAATTTGATCATTTCTTGCTTGATAATTGCCGCTGCCTCTCTTAGCTGAACTGCATCTTCACCAGACAACACATATACAAAATCCGGCGCTGCACTGGTGTCCCCTGTCAATGTCCGTGTATCCAGCTCCGATCCAGCGGGAATATATGCTTCCAGCTTGGCTTTATATTCACGTCTTACTTGCTCCACATTAGCCTCTTCATTTACTTCCGTATAGATTTGGGCCATGTATGGCATCGCATTCGGATCGCCTGCGTACCCGACCAGCGTCTCAATGAACGTGAACAGCGGCTTATTCTGTGCGTCTTTAGCAGCGCGAAGCTCCGCTTCCATCTCCTTCATCACATTATCTGTCGCCTTCAAGGAATTCTCATAAGGAAGCTTAATGGTGAAGAAGAACTGACGCGGCGGTGTCCCTTCTGGCATTAAGGTAAAGGCAAGCTGTGGGACAAGCGCAACCATTGTGACGATAAACAACAGAATTGAGATGAACAATGTCTTGATCCGATGATTGAGGGACCACACTAAGAGCTTGCGATAGCCGGTCGTAATTCTGGATGGCTTGTGCTCTCCAGCATCATGTCCCTTCACATTAGCCTGCTTCAGTACGAGCAGCTTCGCCAGCATCGGGATAACAGTCAGGGCCACGAGCAGTGATGCCATCAAAGCACAGGCCAATGTAATTGCGAAAGGACGGAACAGCTGCCCCGCTGCTCCACTGATCATGCCGATCGGTGCAAATACGCCCACTGTTGTTAACGTAGATGACGTAATTGCATTGGCTACTTCCTTCGTCGCCAGCGCGATAACGGATTCATTCCGTTCCTCAGCCCGATACAGCTTGGCATATATATTCTCAATGACGACAATACTGTCGTCGACCACACGGCCTATCGCAATAAACATGCCGCCGAGCGTCATAATATTAAGGGAGATATCCATCCATTTCATCAGCAATAGGGCAATAAGCACGGAGAGTGGAATGGATATGAGCACGATTAAGGTCATTCGCATATTTCTCAGAAAAACCAGAATCATGAGAGAGGCAAGCAGTGCACCAACTAATCCCTCCCGGACAAGCCCGCCAATGGATTGCTTCACTTCGTCAGCATAATTGTAGACCTTCTTGAAGGTTACACCTGCAAGTTCTGATTCCCACTTGCTCATCAAACGATCGGCACCTGTAGAGAATTCAACCGCGTTAGCTCCGTTCGCCTTATATAGCAAAATACCGATAGCCGGCTGATCATCCAGCCTCGCGATGAACTTGGATTCCGAGATCTCAGTGATCTTCCCGAGCTCCGTCAATCGGATCGTATCCCCCTGAGGAGATTGCACAGCAATTTCCTCTAGTTGCTTGACACTAGTTAATCCGTTGTTCATGCGGGCAAGCAGCGTATTCCCCTCCAATTCCACTGTTCCTGCCGGACCTGATGCCAAAGCGTTGCGGACGGCTTCTGATACCTGAGCAGGCGTTAACCCATAGGATCGAAGCCTATCTGGAAGGAGTCCTATACTCAGATGTGTACTTCGATCACCGATCACGTCCATATGATCCAAGCCTCGTAATGCTTGAAATCCCGGCTTAATCGTCTTGGTGAAATGCTCCTCTAATTGAGATTGCGTTACCCCCTCTTTCCCATATACCGCTAAATAGTAGGAAGGGATGGAGGCTACCCCAAATGTGGATACACGCGGTCGTTCTACACCCGATGGGAACGCTATTTCTTGGATCAAGCTTTCTATATCCGCCTTCTTCCGATCAGTATCCACCCCTTCTTCAAACCTGATAAGAATGGACGCTGTTTGGTCACTGGATGTGGAAGATATCGACTTGATTCTTTCCATGCCGGAGAGCTTCTTCTCAATCGGTTTCGTAACCTGTTCCACTACGTCCTGAGGGGGTGCTGCATATTGTGCAGTCACCAATACATACGGGATGGAAACGTCTGGCATGTTGTCTATTTTCAAGCCCGTCGACGCATAGATACCTCCCCCGAACAGCATTGCTACGATAATGAACACCGCAGCCACATTCTTCATTGAAAATCGAATCAACGAATTCATAATGTGTGTCTCTTCCTCCTCCTTAACGTCTCCGCGTCCCCTTGCGATAGCTTGAGATATACGCTAACAAGGAAATATGAACGGAGTATGAACTCAGGAACATTTTTACAATAATGTTCTGCAAATTTGTGGATAAAAAAACCATAACCGCGGTTTTCCTTTGGCTATGGTCCCATTCGTTCTCTTATATATAAATTTCATGATTGCAATTCCTTACATCGCATTAGGCGATCGCAGTCTAATCGTCACCGTCGTTCCTTCCCCAGTACGGCTCGCAATTGTGACTGTCCCTTGATGGAGCGCTATGACTTTATTGACAATTGCCAGTCCCAAACCACTTCCATTTCCATCTCTACGCCTTGACCGATCAACTTTATAAAACCGCTCAAATACCCGAGTTAGCTCTTGATCAGGGATACCTATCCCGGTATCGGTAATCGTCACTTGCGTCCACCCTGTCGGCTGGTTCGTTAACGAAATGGTAATTGTCCCATTGTTCGGCGTAAACTTCATGCTGTTGCCGATTATATTCATCCAAACATGGCTAAGCAGATCTTCGTCCGCGACAATCGTTATAGGAGTCAACTGCAAATCCATATGCAGCGTCTTGTCTTTCCATTGCGGCTCGCAGGCTACTACAATTCTCCGAAGCTGCTCATCGAGCGCGTAAGCTCTCATGTTCATCGGATGATGATCCGACTCCAGAGAGGCCAGCTGGAGCAGGTTATCGCTTACCCGAGATAATCGCTCACTTTCCGTTAAAATAATGTGCAGATATCTCTCCCGCTGCTGTTCCGGAATGACATTCGATTTTAGAGCTTTAGTGAATCCTATGATTGAGGTTAGAGGGGACTGGATCTCATGCGATACATTGGAGACGAAATCCTGCCTCATCTGCTCAAGCTGGTTCAGCTCTTTAGCCATTTGATTGAAGCTATTCGCCAGCTCGCCAATCTCATCTCTTCTCCTCATGCGCAGCTCTGCCGAGAAATCCCCTTTTGCCATCTTCCTCGTAGCTGCAGTCATTCGCTTAACCGGCAATACAACAAATCGGGCAGCGATCAGGAAACATAAGCTGCCAACAACAAGCACGACGACGAGAACCATTGTAATAAATCGGCCGATTACATCCAAACCACTAATCGACATTTGCAAAAATAAAGCCTGACGCTCGTTACCGATCTGTATAGGGATCCCGATAATCGGCTCTTGTTCATCATTGTCCGCAATTGCACGAATCCGCTCCCCTTCTAGCACCTTCTTCAGCTGTTCTGCCTTAATGGGGTAACCTGCCCGTTCTTTCGCATTGTGGTGAATAACAGTGTCTCCATCACTATTCAATATCCGAACCTCATACATCGTAAGTGCCTTCAACGACATCACATAATCCTTAAATTGAGATGCTGACATCGAAGTACGCAGACGAGCCAAGTCATCACCAAGATTCATCAATTGACGGTACGACACTTCTTCCATTTCCTTCTGAAACAACAACCCCGACACAGAAAAGGCGGCAATAATGCCGATAATAATTGCTAATATGAACGTAAGCACCACTTGAACGTACAGGGTCTTAATCATGACATACCTCAATTCGATATCCGAGGCTGCGAGCAGTCACAATATTAAAGATCTCCGAGTAGTTGGAAAATCGTTCACGGAGCCGCTTAATATGTACGTCAACGGTTCGGTCGTCCCCTGTATAGTCCATCCCCCATATATCCTGTATGAGCTGTTCCCTCGTTAAGATCTGCCCAGGGCAACTCGCAAGCTTAAACAAGAGTTCAAATTCCTTCAGTGGCAGTGTAATGACAGAGTCGTCATCCTCCATCATTACTTTATAACTGCTTCGATCCAAGCGCAGCGGGCCAAGCTGCACAACCTGCGAGAATGCAATTCGGTAACGCCGAAGCAGTGCTTTGACGCGCATTACCAGCTCCACTGGATCGAATGGCTTCGTTATATAATCGTCCGTTCCCAATTGGAATCCTCTTACCTTCTGCCCGGGCTCCCCTTTGGCTGTAGCCATAAGGATAGGCAAATCAGGATGTGAACGGCGCAGCTCCTCGCACAGCTCCCACCCATCCATATTCGGCATCATTATATCTAAAATGACAAGATCGACTCGCTCCGCATCCATGTACCGTAGCGCCTCCACCCCATCCCGTGCTTCAATAACGTGAAATCCTTCTGCTCGGAGATATAATCCTATCAGTTCCACTATATTTTCATCGTCGTCTGCGACCAATATCGTTCTCATGTGCAGGGTTTCTCCTTTGGTTTGGAACATTTTTCAATAAGTTAATTGTAATATATCACCATCCCATCTTCCATCATTACCTTAAAATCTATCAAAAAAAATAAGCGTCTCCCTGTACGGTCGACACTTATTCTCTCTTACGATTGTGCTTTATTGTAAATTATAATGATTTTTTTATTTCAATATGACTTTATGTATTTTAAACTAACCAATTAATTTCTTCTTTTGGGCATCGAATTCCTCTTGACTTATAACGCCCTCATCCTTCAATTGAGAAAGCTTGCGAAGCTCATCAGCCACTAATACTGTAGACGTTGGCTCTATTACAGTTGTAGTCCCTGTCGACTTTACGGTCTCATTTGGCTTAACGGAGTCTAATCCACGTTTCATTAACACATTAATTAGCTGATGACATTGATATGCCTCTTCAAAAGCCCTTTTATATTCAGATTCATTCTCAAGAAGCCCATAACCATCGTTAAGAAATTTAATTTTATACACGGGTTGATACATATCATCTACTATGATGCTCAACTCAATTTTTTTGATACGTCTATTACATCTATAGCCTAGTAAAGAGTGTCCCCCTCCATTATCATGACCACAGTGATCTCTATGCATCGTTGAGATATTGTTCTCATCAAGAAGCAATTCAGACTTTACGATATCTCGGTAGTTGTATATTTGAGGTCTAAAACTGTTTTTATGGCAGAAGCATATTTGTTGTTGTTTTTCATCAACGAGTAATGACATTTCTGCGCCCACCGATTCGAAATGATGAGAAGCTTTAAATTCAGGTGCCCGATTTAATACTGTAGTTGTAATAGTGCGATTATTATCGATTTCCGCTGCTTCAAGCTGCCTCCATTTAAATCTGCTAAAAATAGGTATTAGCACAGAAGCAAAAGTTATTACATAAAAAGAAAAAGGAACATCATGATGATTACCGAAAAAAAGCAATAATAGACAAACTATTGATATTGGCAATGTGAAGATGAAAGTAAATTTAAGTAAACCTACCAAGACTCTCTCCCCTTCTTACAATCTCTATGCTGATATTTGATTTTAATACTATTGCATGTTATGCATCAACATTCAATGATAATCAAGGTAAATCTAACAAAATAAGGGGGTTTCGGAGAAAATAATGAATCATCTTCGATCTAATTTTACTATATTATGTTTATTCCCCATATAATAGATGATATAACAAGAATAAATAAGCGCCATCCGATTAGGATCGACGCTTATTTATTGATAGTGCTCCGCTATTTATTTTGATGTTTACCGTTAAATACAACGAAAAAATAAAATCTCGCCGCAAAATCCACAGCAATGATTCCTAAGAAACCTTATGCTCGATTCTCAGCTTATCAGCGACCATCGCGATGAACTCGGAGTTAGTTGGCTTCGACTTACTGATGTTGATTGTGTAGCCAAATAGACGGCTAATGCTGTCGATGTTGCCGCGAGTCCATGCAACTTCAATCGCATGGCGGATCGCGCGCTCAACGCGGCTGGGTGTCGTTTTGTACTTCTCCGCGATCGCTGGATACAGCGTTTTCGTGATGGAGCCCAAAATTTCGATATTGTTGTACACCATCGTGATTGCTTCGCGCAAGTACTGGTACCCCTTAATATGCGCAGGAACACCGATTTCATGTATGATAGACGTGATATTCGCGTCTAAGTTTTTGGATTTGCCAAGCGGTACGACATTCGACTTCGATACAGATGATGTCATTAAGTTACTAGCAGATCCTCCAGTTACCGAAGCATTGGATGCAACACCTGCCAGCTGTCTAATACGATTCGCCAAAATGTCCATATCGAAAGGCTTCAATATGTAATAGGATGCGCCAAGTTGAACCGCACGTTGCGTAATGCTCTCTTGGCCGAAGGCTGTGAGCATAATGATCTTCGGTTGCGGGGACAAGTCCATATTGCGCAAGCGCTCAAGTACACCCAAACCATCCAAATGAGGCATAATAATATCGAGAATGAGCACGTCAGGCACCGCTCTCGTCTGCTCAAGGAATTGGAGCACCTCTTCGCCATTATAGGCAACACCAGTAACGACCATGTCGTCTTGTTCGGATAAGAAATCAGCCAACAAATTTGTAAATTCTCTGTTGTCGTCCGCTAACAATATTTCGATCTTTTGCAACTTGGGATCCTCCCTTGTCAAAGTTTCGCACACGATAGTAACCGGTTTGGTGTTTATCGCTTCCAGATCATGTTATTCGACATCAAAGATGAAATTCCTTCTGTCGAAAACTTTTTTTCTTTATTTTTTAAAATTTTTCTATTATAATTAATGATTTGTCCAACGATCCAACAGATTTCGTATTCATTCGTATCGATTCGACATATCCTGAAGATTGATGCGATCGTCGTGATGTAAAAGAAAAAGAAGGATCACGTTGAACGTGAACCTTCCCTTGTTCATTCATTGACTGAGGTGAAGCCAGGACAACACCAGCATCCTGCAGCATCCATTCGATAAAGCATCCATAGCCTGAGCTTGGATCATTGACGAACACATGCGTAACTGCACCAATCAATTTGCCATCTTGAATAATCGGACTGCCGCTCATCCCTTGCACAATGCCTCCGGTTTTTTGCAGCAGCCGCGGATCTGTTATGCGGATAACCATCCCTTTGGTTGCAGGTGCTGATTGCTTCGTAACATGGACGACTTCAATCTTGTATCGTTCCACTTGTTGACCATTCACCACGGTCAGCATTTCGGCAGGTCCCACCTTAACCTCTTCGCGGAATGCAACAGGAATCGGTTCTTTATATACACTATGTTCTGGATTAGATACCATCTTACCAAAAATGCCAAATGGCGTATTGCGTTCGATATTGCCTAAAACACGGCTTTCCTTCACAAATTGAGCACGTTTTTCACCTGGTTCTCCATTTTGACTTTTCGAAATGGAAGTTACATGGGACTGGACAATTTCACCTTGCCCCACCACGATCGGAGTCTGCGTGTCCATATCCGTAATGATATGTCCAAGCGCCCCATACACTCCTTGGTCTGGAGCATAGAACGTCAAAGTTCCTACTCCGGCTGCTGAATCTCGGATGTACAAGCCTAGCCGCCACGTTTTGTCCTCCTGATCGTACGCGGGGGTCAACTGAGCTTTCACTTCAGTATCGCCGCGCCGAATTACAAGATCAAGTGGACGTTTGTTCTCGCCAGCCTGCTTCACGATATCCGCAACCTTGCTTACATCATTCAATCGATTTCCGTTCATACTCGTAATGAGATCACCAAGGCGAACACCTGCTTCTTCACCTGGAGATACTTTGCGTTCTCCCTCAACCTTCACAAGATGATGGCCGACAACAAGGATGCCTGCTGATTTGACTTTGACGCCAATCGTTTGGCCTCCGGGAATGACACGCAAATTCGGAACTACATTCACTTTCAATGTCTTGAGTGGAATGCCTCCGAACAGCTTCAATTTCAGCTCTGCTTGACCAGATTGGGCTGACTGTAATGAAATTGGACGATTCGGTGATAATTGGAATGTAGGTCGATTCTCGCCGTTCACACGCAAAATATCCGGTCGATCTACCGTCGCTGAAGCCTGAACAGGCATCACGAGATCAAGCTTCGTTTGCTGTCCTTCAAATAACCTCAGTTGATTCGGCAGCGCCGCATACGTGCGAAAGGTTGCTGTTGTAGTGCTTAAGCATACAAGAATGACGAGCATTAGGCCAAGCAGTCGTTTGACGTTGGGGTTCAAAGGTGGTCACACTCCTTTGTTAGACGGAAGCTTGACGAAAAGAGACGTGCCCATTTCGTAACTTTAAGGTATCCCCGGCCCCTACGTTTTATAAGTGAAAATGATTCCTAAATCCCTTAGAATTACGCACCTTTTTGACGTTCAGCCAATTCAAGCATTTCTTGTGCATGATGCATAGTCGCTTCCGTTACTTCCACCCCGCCTAGCATGCGAGCAAGCTCGATAATACGGCCTTCATCCTCCAATTCATGTACCTGAGTAGAAGTCCGTTCATCTCGAACCTGCTTCTCGATGTAGTATTGGTGGTCAGCCATGCAAGCAACCTGTGGAAGATGAGTAATAGCGAATACTTGTCCACTCCGAGACACTTCAGCAAGCTTCTCAGCAATGGCTTGAGCGGCCCGGCCACTTACGCCAGTATCCACTTCGTCAAATACGAGCACTGGGATTCGATCAACTTCGGCAAAGATTGTCTTCATGGCAAGCATGATACGTGACAGCTCACCGCCAGATGCGATCTTATGGAGCGGACGCAATGGTTCTCCAGGGTTCGGTGAAATAAGGAACTCTGCATCATCCCATCCGTTCTTCGTGAAGCGAACAGATACACCGTCGACCTCATGCCCGCCTTGTCCATCCTGCAATCGATCCAAACGGACATCGAGCCGAGTACGTTCCATATGAAGATGCTGCAGTTCCGCTTCAATTCGCTTCGTCAATTCCAGTGATAACTCTCGGCGAGCATCACTCAGGGCTTGCGCTCGCTTAGCGAGCTTACCCAGACGTTCTTGTGTCTCTGCTTCGAGCTTCAATATGCGTTCATCCTTATGTTCCAGCTTGTCAGCTTCATCTTCAATCTTGGCTAAATATTCAAGCATCTCCTCAACAGTTGAGCCATACTTGCGCTTCAATGAAGTCAGCTGATCCAGTCGATCCTCAATTTGTTCAAGGCGTTCCGGATTGAACTCGATATTCTCACGGTAATCGCGGAGCTGGTAAGCCGCATCTTCCAGTTGATAATACGCATTTTGCATTTGCTCAATTATAGGCTGAAACTTAACTGCGTCGTACATGAGCACATCTTCAAGTTTGGAAATTGCGACACTAACGGAATCCATTGCACCTTGGCCATACAAGCGTTCATAAGATACATTTACATGATCCATAAGCTGCTCCGCATTGGCTAGTTTGCGCTTTTCTTCCGTTAATGATTCATCCTCACCAATTTTCAACTGTGCATTGCGCAGCTCCTCAATCTGGAACCGGTACAGATCAAGCATCTGGTAGGCTTGCTGACTCGTTTCCTTCAATTGATTCAATTCATGCTGCAGCGCCATGAAGCATCCGTAATCATCACGATATTTCCGCTTAAGTACAGCAACCTCTTCCCCGCCATAAGCATCGAGCCAGTCCAAGTGACGCTCAACCTTGAGAAGGGATTGGTGCTCATGCTGCCCATGAATATTTATGAGCAGCTCACCGATTTCGCGCAGCATCGTCAACGTAACCATTTGACCATTGATCCGGCACATGCTCTTGCCCTGCGCGGTCAATTCCCTGCGAATAATGAGGAGCTCTTCACTGCTTCCCTGAATCCCTAAGCGGGAAAGCGCCTCCCATACCGGATGATCAATGGCAAGATCGAACGAAGCCTCGACTTCCGCGCGATCACAGCCATATCGAACAAAATCTGCTGATCCCCTTGCTCCTCCGATAAGACCTAACGCATCAATAATGATCGACTTGCCCGCGCCCGTTTCCCCCGTTAAGACATGAAATCCACGGTGAAACCGCAGCTGTACCGATTCAATAACCGCCAAATTGCGGATAGATATAGCTACTAGCAAGAAGAACCCCTCCCGGAAGAACACTTATGAAATGTAACTCATCACTTGATCAACAACACTCTGACTCAATTCTTTGGTACGGCAAATGATCAAGATTGTATCATCACCGCATACCGTGCCCATAATTTCAGGCCATTCAATCGAGTCCATCAATACAGCGATCGCATTTGCTGTACCTGGTAGACACTTCATGACTACTAAGTTCTCAGCGCTGTCTACACTGACGAAGTTATCAAGAAGTGACCGCTTTAACTTCTGTGCAGGATTGAAGCGCTGATCGATTGGGAGTGAATATTTATATCGGCCATTGTCCATTGGCACCTTAATGAGATGCAATTCTTTCATATCCCGAGATACAGTTGCTTGAGTAACATGGAACCCTGCATTGCGCAATGAATCCACCAGCTCGTCTTGCGTCTCAATATCGTTATTCATTACGATTTCTCGGATTTTAATATGTCGTTGTCCTTTCATGCATGCCCTCCATACTGTCTACACCATAATTCCATGACTTATTATTTGCTTATTGCGATAACTTTCATATTGCATTGTTCGCTTGCCATTCTTTCATACCTACGCCTAATCTTGCAAGGGTCAAGCTTCTGCTTCCCCAAACTCCATATGAAGCATGCGAATTCGCCGCTCTGCCATATCAACGACAAGCAGCCCATCACATTCAGGATATGCCGCGAAGTAAGCTCCCCAATGTCTGCGAATTGCACTGGCGCTCCAATCGAGCTGCATCCGTTCGCGTACGATACGAACAATATACCATTGTTCGCCCCGTTTGACGACCATATCAATCCACAATTTCGTGGACTCTAGCTCTTCTCCGTTCATCTGAATCTGAATTGGCACAAAATACTTGCCGCCAATGATCTCGTAACCCGCTGACTCAAGCAATGCGACAATCTCTTCATCCTGCGGATATCTCTCGGATAAGCACACATTCTCCATCGCTTCAGGTGTTCGCATATAATGTCGTATTGCATATCCAATCCATACAGCCAAACCAATTCCGATCAATCCCATGATCCAACGATCACCCATCGAAATTCACCCCTGGTTCGCAGCCTATGCGCATATAGATTTGATTAGATACGTGCTATGGTGCAAAAGAAACTCATCCGACGGATGCTTGTCCCGGATGAGTTTCTTCTACAGCATGTTCCATTGCCAGCTAGGATCGGAACGTAGTATGTGCCTCTCTCACGATGTCAGCGATCAGATCGCGTGATACATGCGGCACTTCTTCTTCCGTAAGTTCAGGCACATTCCAGTACGCTAGAAATTCAATATTGCCCTCTCCGCCCGTTATTGGAGAGTACGTTAACCCTTCCAATTGGAAACCGATCGAGGCAGCAAAATCAAGAATCTCTCTCAACACCTGCTCATGTGTACTTGCTTCACGAACAATTCCCGATTTGCCAACCTTCTCACGCCCTGCTTCGAATTGAGGCTTAATCAGTGCAACTACCCGTCCAGGCTTAGCCAGCAATCGCGCAAGTGGTGGTAGGATCAGTTTCAAGGAAATAAAAGAAACATCAATAGAAGCTGTATCCGGTACCGGTCCTACTAAATCCCCTGGCTCCGTATATCGGAAATTCGTTCTCTCCATGACGATTACCCGATCATCATTGCGCAAAGACCAGTCAAGCTGGTTGTAGCCGACATCTACCGCATACACCTTCTGTGCACCATTTTGCAATGCGCAATCGGTAAATCCCCCAGTAGATGCTCCAATATCAAGCATTACAGCGTCCTGCATGTTCAATCCGAATTGCTGGATCGCCTTCTCCAGCTTAAGTCCGCCGCGGCTCACATAAGGATGAACCGCTCCCTTCACGGTAATTGCAGCATCACGCGGTACTTTCATGCCAGCCTTTTCAATTCGTTCCGCATTTGCAAGCACAAGGCCTGCCATAATGGCAGCCTTGGCCTTCTCTCTACTCGTATAATACCCCTGCTCGACGAGCAGGACATCAATTCGTTCCTTCGGTATAGACATTCTGTACTCCCGTCTCATTCCATTCATTCATCAATGCGAACATAATTAAGCCCGAGTCAACCGATTATTGCCGCCTGTTGCGAATAACATCGAATGAACTTCTTTCACAACCCGTTCAGGCGTTAAGCCAACTTCATTCCGCTGTTCCTTAATGCTACCATGTTCGACGAAGCAATCAGGAACCCCAATTGGCTTCACTCTCATATCGTAAACGCCATGGTTAGCATACCATTCCAGTACAGCACTACCTAAACCTCCGATTGCCGAGCTTTCTTCCAACACGATTACCGGAATGCGATCCTTCCCTAGCTGATGCAGCATCTCGTCATCAAGCGGCTTAACAAATCTCGCATTAATCACTCGAATACGAATGCCTTCTTTTCGCAACAACTCTGCTGCTTCCTCTGCAACCTGCACCATCGGACCGATAGCCAGAACAGCCGCTGAATCTCCATTCCGAACGGTTTCCCACGTTCCTATTGGAATCGGGCTCAATTCGGTGTCCATTGGTACCCCTACAACCGCATTACGCGGATAGCGAACGGCAATCGGGCCTGCGTCATAATCAACAGCCGTCTTCATCATATGACGAAGCTCATTCTCGTCCTTCGGCATCATAATGACCATATTAGGGATATGACGCAAGAATGGTATATCATATACCCCTTGATGCGTCTCCCCATCTGGGCCTACGAAGCCCGCTCGGTCAATTGCAAAGATGACATTAGCTTGTTGACGGCAAATATCATGTACAACCTGATCGTACGCTCGCTGCAGGAAGGTTGAATATACCGCAAATACAGGCTTCATTCCTTCCATAGCCATAGCAGCGCACATCGTTGCTGCATGCTGCTCTGCGATACCTACATCAATCATCCGGTTCGGATACAGCTTCTCGAACTTCAAGAGTCCTGATCCGCCTGGCATTGCAGGTGTTACTGCCACGATTCGCTCGTCTTGCTCAGCGAGCTCAATGAGCACATCACTGAAGATATCGGTGTAATTCGGCGTGCCCACTGATTTAAGGGGCTGGCCGGATTCAATCTTATAAGGTGTTGCTCCATGCCATTTATGGGAATCGGCTTCAGCTGGTGAATATCCTTTCCCTTTGCGGGTTACAACATGGACGAGAACCGGTCCATCGATACGGTCTGCCTGCTGGAAAATGTCCAGGAGCTTATCAATATCATGACCGTCTACAGGGCCAAAATATTTCAAGCCGAATTCTTCGAACAGCATGCCGGAGACGACTAGGTATTTCAGTCCGTCCTTCACGCGTTCTGCCGTTTTAGCCAGCTTACCGCCAATAGCCGGAATTTTTTTGAGCAGCTGTTCAACTTCTTCTTTGGCTTTTTTATAGTTGCGGTCAGAGCGAATTTTACACAAATAATTATGTAATGCTCCTACATTTGGCGCAATGGACATTTCGTTGTCATTCAGCACAACCATCAACTTGCGCTTTTCATGCCCGATATGGTTCAATGCTTCCAGCGCCATACCGCCTGTGAGCGCACCGTCTCCAATGATTGCGACTACCCGATTATCCTGACCTTGCAGGTCACGGGACAATGCCATCCCCATTGCGGCGGACAAAGACGTACTGCTGTGTCCGGCTTCCCATACATCGTGTTCGCTCTCTGCACGCTTCACAAAGCCGCATAAACCTTTATATTGGCGCAATGTATCGAACTGATCCTTGCGTCCTGTTAATATTTTGTGAACGTAGGCTTGATGGCCAACGTCGTATAACATTTTGTCCTTCGGGCTGTCATAGTAATAATGCAGGGCAAGCGTTAGCTCAACAATCCCCAAGTTAGATGCTAGATGACCTCCGGTCACTGCCAGCTTTTCAATTAAGAATTGACGAATTTCGGCCGCTAGCGGCTCCAGTTGCTCCTTAGGCAACTGCTTCAAGTCGCTAGGTTGATTAATCTGTTCGAGCAGCACGGGATTTCCCTCGCTTTCGTTGTTTCGATTTGCTGCGTTTCAACGGTGAAGAATGAAATATTGAACTTCGTCTCCAACACGTAGAAACACTTCCCAATTAGCAGGACGATCGGAGTGGCGTAATAAATAGCAAAGGATTTTCCGAGTGCCTTCCCGCCAACCGTCAATGCTGATACGAGTCCTGTGAAGACAACGCTCGTTACCGTCTTCATTACTGCGGAGTCAGCATCCATCGAATATAACAAGTTCGTAACGACTATTGCTGTGGCCGACCCACTGATTACTCCAGTCATATCGCCGTTCACGTCATTACAGAAATTGGAGAATCGGTCTGCGTTACGAACGATTGCGATCGCCTGCTTCGCGCCAGCAACCTTCTCAGAAGCCATGGCGTGAAAAGGTGTCTCCTTCGCTGCCGCTGCAGATAACCCCATCATATCAAAAAACACTCCGATGAGCACGAGTAGGAGCACGATCACCATCCCGATGCCCCAGCCTACTCCCTCCAGCATCGAAGTCGATACGACGGAAAAAATAGCAGCTAGAGCAAATGTGACGATGAAAATAAATACGCTCCACCGAACGGAATGTTTGAAAGAGAATTTCATTGTATGTGATGTTCCATCCTTTATGTGTTAGAACTGTCTGATCAGTTACGTAAAGTTAAGAGTGGCAACTTCTAAAGTAAACGCTGTGGCTTAGGTCAAGTAGGTTTTCCCAGATGCTCGCCTCCTCGTCGCCGAGCAGGCCGTTTCCAATTAAGAGCGCCTTGACGTTGTCGCCAATCGCCAGACTGAATTACCACTTAGTCCACACTATAATCCTTAAGAAGCTTCACGCCAGTGAACAGTCTAGGAGTTTTCCTCGGGCAGCCCTGAACCAACCCTTAGCCTCTTTTGCAAGCCAGATTTCATACGGCATACGATTCATGCGTTCTTTGGCCGTGCCCTTTAGCGAATTTTTAGGCCCGCCTTCAGCGTTGGTAGGCCGACTAGAATACTGCACCACTCTACGCAAGGCCTATTATATCATAAACAGTGCCTAAATACTCGCCAATTAATGGTCTCGCTTCATCAAATAATCTGCCATGCCAACCAATAGCTCAGGTTTTTGGAACCCTGCATTCGCAATTGCAGCCTTCGCTTCCTCAGTCAAGCGTTCCACTTCCTGTTTCGATTCTTCAAGGCCGATGAAGTACGGATAAGTAACCTTCCCGCTCTTCTCATCGCTTCCCTTCGGCTTACCCAGCATGGCTTCATCTCCGATGACATCCAAAATATCATCTTGAATTTGAAAGGCGAGCCCAAGCTTATAACCATAGGTCGTCAGCGCTTGCAGCTGCTGTTCCGATGCGCCACCAATCCGCCCGCCTGCGCGAAGGGAGCATACAATAAGATCACTTGTCTTATGCAGATGGATGTATTCCAGCTGATCCAACGTCGTAATCCCTTGCTCACCGAGCATGTCAGCAGCCTGCCCGCCGACCATCCCGTTCATCCCTGCATACTCTGCCAATTCCTCTACAATAGACAAGGATACCTCAGCTGCAACACCATGCTGGCGTGTGCTCTGCACAATACAGTGGAAAGCCTGCGTCAACAGACCGTCTCCAGCGAGAATTGCCATGGCCTCACCATAGATTTTATGATTGGTCGGCTTGCCACGGCGTAGATCATCATTGTCCATTGCAGGCAGATCATCATGTACCAATGAGTACGTATGAATCATCTCGATGGCACATGCAACCGGCTCCGCTGCTCGTGTGTTGCCCCCTAAGCTATCACAGGCCATTAACACACATACTGGCCGCAGCCGCTTGCCGCCTGCCATTAACGAATAATGCATCGATTGTGTTAGCGGCTCAGGAGTATTGCGCTTGCTGTCCAGCATCTTCGGCAGTATCGATTCAATCCGAGTTGCCTGCTGCTTCACATAATCGGCAAATACTCCGGCCGATTGATAATTAATCAATCGAATCACCCGTCTCCTCTGTTGCATACGGCTGACGCTTCCATTCGCCGTTCTGCTCGGTTACCATCTCTATCTTGCGTTCAACTTGTTCCAGCTTCTCTGAACAAAGCTTAGAGAGCATCATTCCTTCTTGGAACAACTCAATTGATTGTTCAAGAGGAGCGTCTCCGCTTTCTAGTTTGGCAACGATCTCTTCCAACTTATCCATCGCCGCCTCGAAGCTTAATTGTTTAATAGTCTCTTTATTTTCCATGAGAGTTATTCACGCTCTCCTTTCATCGACCATACATGACAATCCAATTGGCCATCCGATAATTTCACCCGCACTACGTCTCCAAGCTGCACTTCTTCGATCGAGCGGATCAGCTTCGCCTCCTGTTCATCATACACAAGACTATACCCTCTTGACATAATCTTAAGTGGGCTAAGCGCGTCCAGCTGTCTAATCATCCCAGCTGCCTCCATCCGCTTCTGCTTCGTGATAGCAGCCATCGACTGAACGAGTTGATGCTGATTGCCATCCAACCGCTTGCGTGCAGCACGCACTTGATGTACTGGCGTCTGTTCACGCAATCGACCACGCAGTTCCTTCCATCGCTGTGAAGATTGGCCTTGGATCAACTGCAACCGGTACGTTAACTGCTCCTGCAGGCGCGCAACCTTATCCGCATGCTTCATCATTAACTGTTCAGGCTTGCGGAACACGGCAGATTGCTGTGCCCGAAGCAACCGTTCCTGGTTCTGATTCAAGAGACGATTCATTGCCGATTGCAGCCTGCGATTTACATGTGTAAGATGCTGCCTGAGCTCTTCCCTGTTCGCGACCGCTAATTCGGCCGCTGCCGTAGGTGTAGGAGCTCGAAGATCGGCTACGAAGTCCGAAATCGTAAAGTCAGTCTCATGTCCAACCGCTGAGATGATCGGGATCGTCGATGCAGCGATTGCTCGCGCAACCACTTCTTCATTGAATGCCCATAGTTCTTCTAGCGATCCTCCGCCGCGGCCCACAATCAGCACGTCCACCTCGCCGCTGCGGTTCATCGCCTCGATCGCCTGAGCAATCGATCCTGCCGCTTGTGTTCCTTGTACTAATACGGGGTATAGCAATACCGCAACACCGGGCTGACGGCGGCGCAGCGTAATGAGGATATCCCGTACAGCAGCACCTGTCGGCGAAGTAATGACGCCGATTGCAGCAGGATAACGCGGGATACTTCGCTTGCGTTCCTGCCCGAACAATCCCTCCGCGTTCAATCTCTCCTTCAACTGTTCGAAGGCCATGAACAGACTTCCAATTCCATCAGGCTGCATATGCAGCGCATAGAACTGGTATTGACCATCCCGTTCATACACCGTAATATTGCCGCGAGCAATGACCTTCGTTCCTTCCTTCGGACGAAAAGCCAGCTTTTGATTGTGCGAAGCAAACATAATCGTACGTATACGGCTATCAGAATCCTTCAATGTGAAATACATATGCCCGCTTGAATGATGTGTGAAGTTCGATATTTCTCCACGAAGCCATACATCCTGAAGCCTCGGATCGCCTTCCATCTTCATGCGGATGTAGCGGTTCACTTCTTTAATTGATAATATTCGTGCATCGTCGGACACATTGTCTGCCCCCTTTCGTTCCCAATGACAGACAGCGCACAACTATTCGTTGTGCGCAATGTGATGTATTCGTTTGGCGGCCTTGAGTGTATTGAACATGAGCATTGTAATTGTCATTGGTCCTACACCGCCTGGTACAGGTGTAATCGGGCCGCAAATTTCCTTCACGTCCTCAAAGTCAACATCTCCAGCCAGCTTACCGTTCTCAAGGCGGTTCATGCCCACATCGATAATGACTGCACCTGGCTTAATATAAGAACGATCCACGAAGTTAGCGCGACCAATCGCAACAACCAAAATGTCTGCCTGTTTTGTAATCTCCTTCATATTGACAGTCCGAGAATGGCACATCGTAACTGTTGCATTCTCACGTTGGAGAAGGAGAGATATTGGTTTGCCTACAATGTTGCTTCGCCCAATAACAACAGCGTGCTTGCCAGCAACGTCAATCTGGTTGCGTTTCAGCATTTCCATAATGCCTGCTGGCGTACAAGGCAATAAAGAGTCATCCCCGATGACCATATTACCGACACTGACAGGATGGAATCCATCCACATCCTTCTCAACGGCAATTGCATCGATGACAGCCTTCTCATCAATATGCTTCGGCAGCGGAAGCTGCACAAGAATTCCGTGAATGGAAGGTTCTTCATTCAAGCGATGAACAAGAGCCAGCAGCTCTTCCTGAGACGTATTTGCCGGAAGACGATGTACTTCCGAATTGAAGCCCAGCTCCAAGCATGTCTTATGCTTGCTGTTCACATATACTTGCGAAGCAGCGTCTTCACCAACGAGAACGACAGCCAGCCCTGGCTGTATCCCTTTGTCCTTCAGCCCAGCGGTCTCCGCCGTAATCTCCTCACGAATTGTACGAGATAATGCCTTACCATCCAATAAAGTTGCTGTTATCATTCTCTGCGCCTCCATCCGAATACTCGACATTGTCATCCAAGCTGAACTTACTTCTATTCTTCTGTTGTCTCTTCCTTTGCAGCTTCCGTAGTAGAAGCTCCGTCCATATCACGCATCATCTGCCCTAGAACTCCATTGACGAATTTTCCGGACTCGTCCGTACCAAAGTGCTTCGCCAAATTGATGGCCTCATTGATCGCTACTTTAGGAGGGACATCATCGCGATATTTCATTTCGTACGTAGCCAGACGAAGGATCTGTCTATCCACTCTGGACAAACGCTCAACGTGCCACCCTTTCAAATAACGTGCCAGAAACTCGTCGATCTCAACGTGATGCTCCCATGTAGCTCGTACCCATTCCAATACATGAGCATGCATGGCTTCCGCATGCTCATGCTTAACACCTATTTCATTGTCTTGTGCAGATTCTTGCACAATCATAGCAACAGCCTGATGTGGCGTTACCTCTGTCATTTCAAGCTGATACAAACTTTGAATAGCCATTTCTCTGGCGATGCGTCTTTTCATGATTTATCCTCCTGCATGTAAAGCATCCGACATGTCGAATTCGTATTCCTTCAATTCACTAGCGCATGCACTCTACTGTTCATTAAGGCAATTGCCAACGTTACTACGATCTTAAGCACTTCGATGCATCTACTTACGATTTATTTGTGAAAAAAATCCTATGAAGCTCCCCGATTCCCTTCCGTCGGCCAGAACCGGCGGTCAAGCAGTCGTTCGGAGCGTCCATAGGACTACTTCAACCTTCTCCAACGTTCAGACATCCACATTCCAATTCGCTGAAATGGGAACAAGGGGCCTAATTTCAGATCCCGCTGTCTGCCGATTGCAAATCCGATGAATACAAGAAGTGCAAAAAATAGCATATCCCAAAAACCAACAATTAGATACAAGATGCCAAAAAAAATGCCCGCCGTGACGCCAAGTAGACGTCCGCCGTGACTCTCCCATATTTCCTTCCACATCGGACAGCTCACCACCTATTCAACGCGCGCTTTAAAGGTTTGCGTCTGCACAATATTTGCAACGTATACCGAAACGTAAGAAACCGGTATTCCGGTAATTTCCTGCACATAATCGCGAACCTGGCGTTGAACATCCTCCGTCATGCTTTGTATCGCCGTCTCCCCGTCCACAACGGTGCGAATCGTGATATCGAGCCCTGATTCATTGGTGCGGATTCGTGCCTTTAAGTCCTTAACACCACGGACGCGCGACGCTGCCTTCAACGCTACGTTCTCGATCGTTTCTATCGATATCTTAATATCACCAATATCGGTGCGTTGATCAATCGATGACATTGACTTCCGCTCACGACGGATAGAAACGTAAACGAAGCGGACGCTAAGCAATAAAATAACGGCCGCAACCGATATTACTGTTGTTTGCAGCCATAGAGGCTGAGTTGGATCAAGCCGCTCGGGAATGAAGCCTAGTGCAGCTAAAATGGCTGCTACCGATAACGAACCAATGACCAAACTATACACAAACAACAACAGTCTGTCTACAATTCTGCTCACGCTTGACGATCCTCCTCATGGAATGGCAGTAAACCCCCTGCCACCAGGAGGGGGTTTACTGCCATCATTATTTCACTCGCGTAGATACTTCCGTTTCTTCCGGTTTCTCTTGCGATTTAAAATGCACGTCATGCACATGCACGTTCACTTCAACAACATGAAGACCTGTCATCATCTCAATGGAGCGCTTTACGTTCTGCTGAATCTCATCAGCAATCACAGGAATGCGACGACCATATTCTACGATGATGTTCACATCTACTGCAGCTTCACGTTGTCCAACTTCAACCTTAACGCCTTTGGACAAGTTCTTACGGCCAAGTAATTCAGCAATACCGCCTGCAAAGCCACCGCTCATACCCGCTACACCTTCTACTTCAATAGTAGCTAGACCAGCGATCACTGCAATCACGTCAGGAGCAATCTGAATATTGCCAAGATCAGTACGCTCAAATTCCGGAATAATCGTCTGATTCATCCGTTACACACTCCTCATTATTTTTTGAAAAGAGGCAGTTCTTGTCCGTCATAATCATAACTATAGCATTTGTCTATTTTTATGACAAATTACTCATGATGACGTTCTAGACTTCATGCTCTTCCAGGAACTTAATATCGAAATCCCCTTGCTCGAACTTCGGATGCCGCAGCAACCGTTGATGGAACGGAATTGTTGTATGAATACCTTCTATCGCGAACTCCGCAAGTGCACGCTTCATACGTTCAATCGCTTGTTCGCGAGTAGGAGCCCACACGATCAGCTTCGCAATCATGGAATCATAGTGTGGAGAAATCACACAACCTGGATATGCTGCGCTATCCACACGTACACCCGCTCCTCCCGGAGGCAAATAGAATTGAATTTGCCCTGCGGAAGGCATAAAGTTGCGATCAGGGTCTTCTGCGTTAACACGGCACTCAATCGCCCATCCATTAAGCTGAACATCCTCTTGTCGGAACGATAATGGATTGCCTTCCGCTACATGGATCATCTCTTGAATAAGGTCAATTCCAGTTATCATCTCGGTAACAGGATGTTCAACCTGAATACGAGTATTCATCTCCATGAAGTAGAAATTGCCGTCTGGACCGAACAGAAACTCCAAAGTACCTGCACCCGAGTAGTCAACAGCGAGTGCTGCGCGTACAGCTGCCTCGCCCATCTTCATACGAATATCTGGCGTCAGCACTGGACAAGGAGCTTCCTCAACCAGCTTCTGACGTCTGCGCTGCACGGAGCAGTCACGTTCGCCTAGATAAGCTGCATTACCATGCTTGTCTGCGATAATTTGGATTTCAACATGCTTCATGCCCGTCAAATACTTCTCCAAATAAACGCCGGCATTACCGAAGGCTCTCTCCGCTTCCTGTTGTGCTGTCGTAATTTGCTTGACCAGCATCTCTTCATCATCCGCAATTCGGATCCCTTTGCCACCGCCGCCGGCAGTTGCCTTAATGATGACAGGATAACCGATATCGCGTGCGATCATAAGAGCTTCTTCGATATTCTCAACGAGACCGTCGGAACCAGGAATGACAGGAACTCCTGCATCCTTCATCGTCTGCTTCGCTACAGCCTTGTCTCCCATACGCTCAATCGCATCGGAAGAAGGACCAATGAATGTAATGCCGCATGACTCGCAAATATCAGCAAAGTCAGCATTCTCCGCCAAAAAACCATAGCCAGGATGTACTGCATCACATTCTGTCAATGTAGCAACACTCATTATATTCGTAAAGTTCAAGTAACTGTCCTTGGAAGATGTAGGGCCAATACAGTACGCTTCATCTGCAAGTCGTACATGAAGTGAATCACGATCGGCTTCCGAGTAGACTGCAACCGTTGCAATTCCAAGTTCTCGGCAAGCACGAATGATACGAACAGCGATTTCACCACGGTTAGCAATTAGAATCTTCTGAAATTTCAATGTTTTAAACCTCCTTGGCTTTACATCTGTTCGGGATGATAGCATCCACTAATCCAGCTTCACCAAGAATAAAGGCTGGCCGAACTCAACCAACTGGCCATTTTCTACAAGAATCTCAACAATTTCGCCTTTGACTTCAGCTAAGAGTTCATTCATCAGCTTCATCGCTTCCAAAATACATACGACCGATTTCTCGTTAATTTTATCTCCCGTATTCACAAATGGAGGCGTGTCTGGTGAAGAAGCACGATAGAATGTACCTACCATCGGAGACACAATCTTATGCAATCCCGCCTGCTCCTTCGTGTCGGCAACAACATCTACTGCTGGCTGTGCAGGAGCTGTCTCAACTGCAGCTGCTGGCTGTGCAGGTACAGTTGGAACCGGGGTATATGTAGGCTGTGCAGGTGCTGGCTGAACACTAATGACTTCAGTCTTGCCGGGCTTGCGAATGGAAAGACGATAACCTTCGTTCTCGATTTCCAATTCCTGCACGGAAGTTTGGTCCAACAGCTTGATCAGTTCTTTGATTTCGCCAATCTTGAACAACATGTTTCACTCCTCGTGACAATTGATAAGTCTCTTATAGCAAGGTAGTTTCATACTGCAAATACATGTCCAAAAAGGGAGCGGTATTCCGCAACAGAGATCCGCAAGGACGCTCAGCGCATGCTGTCTATGCAGAATATAATACCGAATCTGTTCAGCAGTGCGCACAAGTAGCTGTTAAGCTGCATGCATAGCAGAGTGCCGTGTTGCCGCAGAAGAAATGACATATTCGATGCGACAATCCTTGTGATTTGAATGCTAGATTCCATGCTGAGAGACCTTCCGTTGCTTTCTCAAAAATAAGCTGTCTTTTTGAACAACCTTCAAAAAAGGACAATCTACAGACGTTAGTATTATAACATAATCGTTCCAAATGGAAAGAGCCCAGTTTGCAACTGGGCTAGATTCGAGTACATTCGCTATTCACTGACATATTCTACAACAATCTTATCTTGTGTCACATTCAAGTCCTTCATGACTTTATCTACTATTTCAACAGCATCTTTGGCTTCAAGCTTATTGCTCTGCACAAGCACTTGATATTTATCATTATCCTGTGTGATGACTGCACTCTGATACTGCTTCTGCAGCTCCGTTTCCAGGTTTGATAATTTCGTCTCATGCTCTTCCAGCTTGCCCATTTCGTCATGGACTGCAGCAGTCTTCTCACTGCTGGTTGAGTTCAGGTCACTCATGAGTTTCTCCATCTCTTGCTGATACTTCTCTGCACGCTGCATTTGCAGTTCTTCAATAGAGCTCCGCTTCATAACACCTTCTGCTTCAACTTTGTCCAGCATCGCCTTCTCTTGGTCTTCCTTCGCAGCAGCGCTAGTCTCATTTCCAGCATTCTTGGCTTCATCGTCCTTGCCAGTGCTTGTCGCAGAAGGATTGGTCCCGTCACTCTTGCTGCTGTTCTCCTTAGCTTCGGATGCAGCGTCTTTGCCATTGACGCTTGGATCAGCACCATGCCCTGTAGATACCTCAGTGACTTTGATTTCTGGCAATTGCCCAACTTCTGTTGCATCACCTTTCAATGTCTGTTCTGAACGTACATTGTCTACCGTTTGCTTCGCTGGAGCTGTTGTGTCCTCCGTGAACAAATAATATGCGGACAATACGACCATCAAGCTCAGCATAGACACTAACCATATCGTCTGTCTTTTCGTATTCATTCTTCATTACCTCCTAATGTTCATTCAGTTTCTCGTTCAAGCTTACCTATTGAGCAATCTTGCGTGGAACGACCGATATCCGATAAGCCGGTACATTCAAGCCTTTCTCGACAGCATCGACGACCATCTTCTTCACCGTCGCATTCTCTGCCCCTTTCGCAACGACTATGACTCCCCGCACCTTCGGCTTAATGCGCTTTGTCACGATTGGAGCTTGATTTCCCGAGGATTCCAGCGTCACGATTTGACCATCGCGCGTATATTGGGTAGTGTGCCGCTTGCCGCCGTTCGAATCTGTCTCTTCGGTCTGCTGCTGATTGTCCTTGAAGTTGCGCTGAACAATCAGTTCCTCTGTAGAGTCGATCGTGACAAGCACATCAACTTGTCCGACGCCGACAATTCCCTCCAGAATGCCTTTGACGCGTGCTTCAAATGACTGCTCAATGGACTCGAATACATTCGATGAAGCCTTATCAGATGAATTCTTGGTTTCCATCGAGTCAAAGGCCCCGACAGCCGGCGGCTCTTTGTCTGCGCTGCCTTTGCCCCCGAACCACCCTCCGCCGCTTCCCTGAGGCTGGAACGAGCCGAACAATATGAGCGCTGCGCCGACAAGACCGAGCAGGAGCAGCCAGCGGAACGAACGGACGCGCTTGGAATCGTTGCTGCCTTTTCCGATCCACGTTTCAATCTGCTGCAACCATTTCGCCAACATGATCGACTCCTTCGTTATCGAATGGACTTGTCTTACTTGTCCTATTTCACCTATATGCTCCCGTATATAAAATATGCTTGTTTTTTCATGATTTTCACCTGCTTGAGCGCATGACCAAAGGATGGCTGTCCTACAGCTTTGGTTCAGCTCGTTTCCACTCCACCTTGATTTGCTCCGCGTTCACAATCCAAGAGGTCATCAGTGAGCGTATCGCTTGACTCGTAACCTTGCTGCGATACTGTTCGACCTCTTCCCCCAGCTGTTCAGTGTATCCTGCTACTGGGATTTCCTTCGATCGCTGAGACTCCCCCGTCTCCTGGCCCTCTTGTCCAATCAAGCCTGATTGAATCTGTACTTGATGAACCGGCTTCACAGCCTCCACTGTGCCGTCAGTTTTAACGAAATCTATAGAATCGGTTTCGCTCACAGCAGCCTGTCCGGCAGAAAGAGCAAGCTCTATCCGTTCAATGATTGGTTCCCCCTTCGCATTGCGGGTAAGCTTGACTTGCAACTGCTCCACTTGTACCTGTTCCTCCGAGATGTTCCTCTTCGTACCGTTGGCATTTTGAACACTGTGACGAAAGGCAAGCGCAAGCTGTTCCTTCATCTGACTGCCAATTTCCGCTTCTGCAAGCCGCAGCGCACTGCCTTCCTGCTCACGGGCTAGCAACTCTCCTTGTCTTCGGATTTCGTTTACGCTCGTTGACTGATTTCGCTCTGCGGTTAACGTGGATGACAACGTAGAGCTCCATTCGCTTGCTAATTGATCTGCCAGTCTTGCATCGAACAGCTTAAGGACAGGTGATAATAAGGTTAGTAAAATAATTAAGCTAAGCATTAGCTTGACGTATCGCTGCATCGAGCGATTGGGCAGAAGCAGATCAATGAACGTTGCCAGTAAAATTATCATGATGATCTCTTTCATCCATTGACTTAACCAGCTCATTTCGTTCACTCCATTTCATCCGCGCGGCCTAGCGCATCATAACCGTCACATTCCCTGCCGTAATGAGAATCGTAATTGCTAGAAAGAACATGAGACCGACCGCAGCTAGAGCCGCAAACACATAGATCATGCTCTTGCCGATCGTCTTCAGGCACCCAAGCACAGGGGAATCTCCTAACGGCTGCATAATGGCTGCCGAGGCGTTATAGATTAATGCAAGCGTCAATATTTTGATTGCCGGGAAGGCACATAAAAACAGCAAAATAATGACACCTGACAACCCAACCGCATTTTTTACGAGCAGCGATGCCGAAATGACGGTATCCGTTGCATCTGAGAATGCGCGTCCAATTACAGGAACGAAATTGCCGGTTATATACTTGGCTGTTCGAATAGATACCCCATCAGTGACTGAGCTCGTAGCTCCTTGCACGGAGATCACGCCCAGAAAGATCGTTAACAGAACACCTAGCAATCCCACACTGATGCTCCGCATCAAGTTCGCCAGTTGAGTCACCTTGTATTTGTCAGATATGGAACTGACAATATGCAGAATTGCTGAGAAGAATAAAAGCGGAAATACACCGACATAGATCAGTGTTCCGACCAAATGAACCATAAAGATGATGAGCGGATGCATGACTGTAACGGTCACAACATTCCCCATTGAAGCCAGCAGGGTTAGAAGCAAGGGCACCATCGCCATCATAAAGTTAATCATGCTTGATATTGCTTCCTTGGCGAAGCCGATTGCGATCTGGAAGCTGTTAATAGCCAGAATAATGATGACCATGTAAGAAATCGTGTAGGCAATTTTGCTGACTGTGTTGCGCTCGAAGGCGGTCTGCAGCGTTTCCAGCACCATGCTGAATACGACGAGTATGACAATCGTGACAATTAACTTGCCGTTCATAAACACTTCTTGCAGCATAAATTTCCCGATAGCCTTGAACACATTGCTGACTGTCAGCTTCTCACCGCCAGGAAGCAGCAAATCAACAAAATCTGGCATGGCATCTTTAGGAAAGTAGCCCCCATACTTGACGAGCAGATCATTCCAGTAGCGCTCCACTTCGCTCGTCTGTAATCGCTTCGTCTGCTGCTCGATCCATGCTTCTGTTGCGGCGGGTCTTGCGGGCGCTTCTTCTTGCAGCTGCTGCGGCTGTGTCACCTGCTTGTCTCCTATCGCAGGAGCAGCGAATGCCGTACCCACACTAGCGAACAACACGCACAGCAGCAACAGGAGCCATACCCGCTTCCTATAGACCATGTTCCAATGCCGTTCTTGCAATTGAATTCGGTTCATTCGCACTCCACCTTACCTCACGTTAAGCAGGAAGAAGCTTCATTACAGTCTCGATAATGACGCTTATGATCGGGATAGCCAGTACCATAATCAGCACCTTCCCGGCAAGTTCAATCTTAGATGCAATCCCATCCTGTCCTGCATCCCGAACAATTTGAGCGCCGAACTCCGCGATGTAGGCGATGCCAATCATTTTCAATATCGTCTTCAAATAAATGGGCTGAATTCCCGAGCGATCGGCCAAGTCCTCCAGCACTTGAATGACGACTTCGATCTTCCCAATCAAGAATAGAAAAATGGCGATTCCAGCAAAGGTTGAAATGATAAACGCAAACATCGGCTTCTGCTCTTTGACAACCAATACTAGAATGGTCGCCAAAAGTCCGAGTCCTACAACTTGAATGATTTCCACGAAATCACCTGACCTGTATACCTACCGTTATTTTATTGAAACAAGAAGATGGTTTTAATCTCTTGGAATAAGTGATCCAGCAAGCGAACGACCATGAACAAGACCACAACAAAGCCGATGACCGTCACCCAATGAGCCATATCTTCCTTTCCCATTTGCTTCAGCACGGTGTGAATCATCGCGATGATAATACCGATTCCGGCAATTTGAAAAATGGCGCTGACATCTACATTCATCTTCTGGCACCTCAATACATCAAAATTACAACGAGCAAACCAGCTAGCACACCAAGACTGCGAGTCATTTTGCCATAGCGGCTATGATCTTCCCGAGCGCTCCACTCCTCTTGCTCCAGCTGCTTAATCGCAAGCTTGATATGCTTGCTCTGATCCTCTCGATCACTAATTCCAAGCGTAAACCCAAGTTCCTTAATAATTCGGAGGTCTTCCTTCGTTAGCGAGGTATTGCTGCCATATCGTTCCCACGCTTGCTCCCAAGCTTCCCTTGCCGTAAATGATTGTGCTGCGGAATGTTCCATTGCTTGTGATGCGCTGAGGAATATATCGCGCAGTACAGGGGGCATTTGCTGTGCAATATCGTGAAATGCTGCCGATAGCGGGGTGTGCCCGTATATTATTGCGGTTTCCAATCGAGCCAGTGCATGGTGCAGCAGCCGAAGCTGCTTCGGTCTCGCCGCATATGCAGCTGCTTGTACCCACCCTATCCCCGCCGTAGCCGCAACGAGAATTGCTGCTCCTAGCAATTTATACGTGGTACCCACCTCCTCCCTGCACATTCGCTACGATGCTGGACTGAAGTGCTCGCAGCTTGCCGTCGTACACCTTCCTCTGCCACTGTCTAGCTGTCCTCCGCAGCGTAACAACCCGAGTAAATCCCCCTCCATCAAGCAAGGATGCCATTCCAGGACGTCGAATCACATCCTCTGCGTCCGATCCATGAACAGATGCGATCATCCTTACGCCAGCATGTATGGCCTCTCGCATCGCCTCGTAATCTTCTTCTCTTCCGAATTCATCCACAACAAGCACATCGGGAGACATAGAACGAATAAACATCATTAATCCTTCTGCCTTCGGGCACCCATCTATAACATCTGTTCGATAGCCAAGATGGTAACTAGGCACTCCCTTCGTACAACCGGCAATTTCAGAACGCTCATCTACAATGCCTACCTTAAGCGCCTTCCAGAGTGCCTGAGGATGATTCCAGCAGCCAGAGGAGATAGCCCGAGCCATATCTCGCAGCAGGGTTGTCTTCCCATGCTGTGGAGGGGATACGACAAGTGTGCTATGGATTGTCCGATGCTTGAAATCAAGCAGTTGTGGAATAATGTCGTCGGCTATGCCCATTACTTCTCGGGCAATACGCAAGTTGAAGCCCGTTATATCCCGAAGATGGCTAACCCTTCCTTGCGTCAGCACAGTCCGACCCGCTAGTCCAATTCGATGTCCACCAGCTACCGTAATGAACCCACGCCGAAGCTCTTCCTCCATCGTATACAGCGAATGATTCGTTACATAGTCAAGCAATTGAAGGCTATCTTCGCGGTTGGGACGATAGGCTGTATCAGGCTTATCAGTCAATGTGCCTTCCCTAGTCACAAAATAAAATTCCCCCGCTGCACTGACTTCTAGCGGGCGCTCTTGTCGGATTCTCACTTCTTCCAATTCACCTAAGATGCGTTCAGGCAAGTGCAGCAAGATAGAACGAAGCGCGGGAGGCAGCACCGCTGACCAGCTGTATACATTCATCTCTCCCATCCTCCTTGGGTCATCCTCATTATTTTAAGGGAAATAAGGTGCTACCTTGTGTATCCCATATGTATGACCCTTGTCCGGCAAATATGCACCTCGGTGGGACTAGTACCGATTGATCCCTATACCCCCGTCCACTACTTCTTCAAAATGCCGATAAGCAAGCATGTAACACCAGCAACAATCCAGGCAATCTTCGTCCAGTTCAACTTGTCTGCTATGCCTATCAGCCCAATTGTGGTCGTTGTAATAAGCACGAGCGGCCCTACAAGAGCGAGCAATGAATTAACGGCAAGCGCCTTCTCGGTATCATTTACTTTCAACATAATGAGGGCTACAGCAATCTCCAGAGATCCAGACAGAATGCGAAGTCCCGCCATACTCGCGACGAATTTATCAATCGTCACCGTTCTCCCCTCCTGTACACAATCATGAATTGGAAACATCAAGCGATCCAAGTGAACGCAGCCTGTACAATACGCATATTGACACATTGTATGCAGGACAAGACTTGTTTAGAGCAGCAGATCGCGAGAATCTGGCAGATAGACGCTGCTCATGCAGGCAACTAGGCACCTGTCAGGTGAGGTATGCATATATTGACCTCATAGTGTGACTATCTTCATGAGATGAGGGAGATTGTAAACCATGAGCTTCACTGACAACCAAGTTGGCTGTTGGCCGAGTCGATTAATTGATCCAAGCGGAATACGTACTGCGAAGCCGCGTACCACGGGAATGACGATGGTCATGGACAAAGGAATGGGAATGAGCGAATTTACGGATATGCTGGAGCTCGCTCACGAGCACATCGACGTCATTAAGCTGGGGTTTGGAACCTCTGCCGTTACGCCTCTTTCTCTGCTTAGCACCAAGCTGGAAGCCGCAGCACGTCATGATGTTATTGTCATTCCTGGAGGTACGTTTTTAGAAATTGCTGTCGCGCAAGGCATGGTGGATGCTTTTTTTCATATGATGAGAGTGACTGGTTTTACGGGAGTTGAGGTGTCGGACGGCACAATCACATTAACCCGCAAGGAGCGGAATGCGCTCATCCGCCGCGCTAGCGAGGAAGGACTGCTTGTTTGTACAGAGTATGGCAAGAAGGATAATTCAACACCATTTGTTCTCTCCGATATCGTAGAGACCTTTACAGAAGATCTTGCTCACGGAGCCGAATGGATGACACTTGAGGGAAGAGAATCTGGTGTGGGGGTTGGCGTGTATGATTGCAGCGGCAGTTGTGATACTTCATTGGTCAATCGTATTGTCTCCGCAGTGCATACGCCTAACCGACTGATGTGGGAAGCTCCACACAAGGAGCAGCAGGTTGAAATCTTGCGAACAGTTGGTTTGCAGGCGAATATCGGCAACGTATCCCCACATGACATTATTGCCTTCGAAGCACTCCGCAGAGGACTGCGTTCAGATACAATGAGCGCCATGGTTCAATCTCAATACATGATCTAATTGTTCGATACACGTAACCAGAAATATAAAAAAAAAGGGGGGGGAACCAACATGCATATCGATGTCATTCTTAGCGTAAACGAGGCACGAGCAATAGATTTGACACATCGCACGGTGATTGTCATCGACGTACTTCGTGCAACAAGCACGATCATCACTGCCCTTCATTATGGCGCTTCCGGCGTCATTCCCGTTGAGACGGTATCCCAAGCCAAACAAATTGCCAAAGATGAGGATGTATTAGCTGGGGAACGCTACTGCAAGAAAATATCAGGATTCGACGCAGGGAACTCCCCTTATGAATACATGTCGAACAGCATAGAAGGCAAGCGAATCGTGCTAACAACTTCAAATGGTACGCGTGCCATCCAGAAAGCATTGAAAGCAGACTATATATTAGCCGGAGCAATCATTAATGCGCAAGCTACTGCACATGCTGCATGCAAACTGCGCAAGGATGTGGCATTGCTCTGTTCAGGCGCACAAGATGAATTCGCCTTCGAGGACGGCCTATGCGCCGGACTTATAATTGCGGAGCTGCAGCGCTGTATGGGTAATGCAAACGAACTAACCATGAATGATGTCGGATATACCGTTCACAGCTCCTATCAGTATTATGCGAATCGCATTCCAGAAGCGCTTCAACAATGTTCGGGCGGCAAGAAACTATGCAAGCTTGGCTTCGCAAAAGATGTAGAGTTCTGTGCAACGGTCAATACGTATTCACTCGTCCCCATTCTTACAGACAACCACACGATGAAGCCGTTTATATCATCATAAACGTCACAATTACGAGCAAGGCGCCAGACGGTCTATGTTCTAAAGCAGAGGGGCTTGTTCATACATTGAAAATGACTACAGCATATCAGCACGATGGTATGAACAACTCTCTCTTGAGGAGCATGATACATGAATGGTGAATTTGTACTCGTTACGCTCATACTCATAGGTCTCGTTAGCCGATCTCCAATTATTACGACTGCCGCATGTATTTTGCTAATCGTTAAGCTTGTCCATTTAGAGCGCTATCTTCCCACCATTGAACGTCGGGGATTGGAGTTCGGATTATTATTTCTTACCATTGCCGTGCTTGTTCCCTTTGCGGCAGAGCGAATCACTACCCACGATCTATGGTCAGCCCTATCTTCCTGGCCGGGTATGATGGCACTTGCGGGCGGTGCTATTGCCACCTCTATGAATGGCAAGGGACTGGAGCTATTAAAAAACGATCCGCAAATGATTGTCGGCCTAGTGGCTGGGTCAATCATCGGGATCGTTCTACTGCGCGGCATTCCGGTAGGGCCATTAATGGCCGCCGGTATAACCGCACTATTATTGCAAATAAGCAGGTGGATTATTGATAAGTTCTAAAATATGCAGTCCATCCATTATCTACGGTCTTGAGGACCGCCTACGAATGCTGTTTCCATTGTGTCCAAGCCATAGCCTGTATGAAGAGCTCGGATAATATCATGCAGGTTATCAGCTGCCACAACACAGGAAACTTTAATTTCAGAGGTGCTCACCATTTTAATGCTGACTCCCGTCCGGGAGATGATGTCGAACATTTTAGCAGCAACACCCGGATGGCTAACCATACCAGCCCCTACGATCGAAATTTTCACCAAATCTCGCTCCGATGTAACTTCACGGTATGGAACCTCACCGCGAATGTTCTCAATAACGGATACTGCTCGCTCACAATCAGCAAGTGCTGTCGTGAAGGAGAAGTCTGCCTCACCGTTTAATACACCGCTCTGTACAATAATATCTACATCTATATGTTCATTTGCAAGCGCTCCGAATACCTTCGCCAATACTCCCGGCAAATCAGCGACGCCCAAAATGCTAATACGCGCTACATTCTTATCATATGCGATGCCACTAACGACTACACCCTGTTCCATTGTAGCTTCCTCCTTCACGATTGTCCCCTCATTGTAGTTAAAGCTGGATCGAACAACAAGACACACTGAATTGTGCTTGGCGTATTCTACTGCACGCGGGTGCAGTACGGCTGCCCCTAGGTGAGCCAGCTCCAGCATTTCGTCATAGGATATTTCCTTCAGCTTCCGGGCACAGTTTACGATTCGAGGATCTGTAGAGTATATGCCGTCAACATCCGTATAAATCTCACATACATCCGCCTGAATAGCAGCAGCCAGCGCAACGGCTGTCGTATCCGAGCCTCCACGGCCTAATGTTGTTATTTCTCCGACTTCCGACATCCCCTGGAATCCAGCCACAATTACAATCTGACCTTCCTGCAGTGCATTCTTCACCCGTTCAGACTGTATGTCGACAATACGTGCCCTGCCGTATGTACCGTCTGTTCGGAAACCAGCCTGCCATCCGGTCATAGACATCGCCTGGTGACCAAGCTGATGGATGGCCATGGATAACAGAGCTACCGAGATTTGCTCGCCTGTCGTGAGCAGCATATCCATTTCACGCGCAGGAGGATTCTCATTCAAGCTTTTCGATTGATCGATTAATTCGTCCGTCGTGTCTCCCATTGCTGATACAACAACAACACACTTGTGGCCTTCTTGTTTTTTTTCTACGATTCGTTTGGCAACCCGCTTCATTCTCTCAATATCTCCTACTGAGCTGCCTCCGAACTTCATGACGTATAGTGCCACACTGACTCACTCCCACCCTATGAACTAGAAATGCTTGCACTTTCTTTTAATAGCATATTATAGCACAATTTTACCAATGCGGTACGTTAAATTATAAAAGCCCCGAATGCACAGGGCACTCAGGGCTTATTAAAAATCTTATTCAATAATTAGGCACGAGAAATGTACTTGCCTTCGCGTGTATCGATAAGCAGTACATCGCCTTCGTTAATGAAGAGTGGCACTTGAACGTTCAAGCCAGTTTCCACTGTTGCGTTCTTCGTTGCACCTTGAGCCGTGTTGCCTTTAACCCCTGGCTCTGTCTCAACTACCTTAAGCTCAACGTTGTTCGGCATGTTGATACCAAGGATTTCACCTTTATAGCTTACGATGTTAACGATCATGTTGTCCTTCAAGAAGTTCAATTCCCATTCCAATTGGCTCTTGTCCAAGGAGAATTGGTCGTAGGACTCATTGTCCATGAATGTATACTCTTCACCACTGTTGTACAGGTATTGTACTTCGCGGTTATCGATTTGCGCACGGCCGATTGTTTCACCTGCACGGAACGTCTTCTCCGTAACGTTGCCGTTACGCAAGTTTTTCAATTTGGAGCGTACGAACGCAGCACCTTTACCTGGCTTAACGTGTTGGAAATCCAAGACTGTAAAGATATCTCCATCTACTTCTACCGTCAAACCTGTTTTAAAATCGTTTACTGAAATCACTCTAAATTCCCTCCTACATGCATGGCAACCCCGATTAACCGTAATGAAATGCGTTCGATGCTCAGTGTACCGGTTAGATATCTACTGAACTGCGCCCGTCACTACATGTCTAATACGAGCAGTTGTTTCGTTGATTGTGTTATTATTTCAATCCCGTCTTCCGTAATCACAATATCGTCTTCGATACGTACACCGCCGAATCCTGGAATATAGATACCAGGCTCCACCGTAACGGTCATACCGGGAGTTAACACCGTATCGCTTCCGAATGCCAATCTTGGATTTTCATGAACTTCCATACCCAAACCATGTCCGGTGCTGTGACCGAAATGGTCACCATATCCGTAACCCTTAATGATGTCACGAGTTAAGGCATCTGCCTCGCGTCCAGTCATCCCCGGACGAATATGTTGAATTGCATTCATCTGTGCTTCAAGAACAATGTTATAAATTTCATGATGCTTGTCAGTCGGCTTACCCAGTACTACCGTACGTGTAATGTCTGAGCAATACCCATTATACAAAGCACCGAAGTCAAGCTTAATGAACTCGTTGCCTTGGATGATGCGATCACTTGCAACACCATGCGGCAATGCGGATCGTTCGCCAGATGCAACAATCGTATCGAAGGAGCTCGATGTTGCTCCATTCTTACGCATGAAGAATTCCATCTCAAGCGCAATATCCTTCTCGGATACGCCTGGCTTGAGGAAGTTAAGAATGTGGCTGAATGTACGATCCGCAAGCTGAGCAGCATCGCGCATAATCGCCAATTCTCCCTCATCCTTAATCATGCGAAGATCTTCGATCAGCCCAGATACAGGTACAAGTTCGATGCCTTCGAGCTGTCCTTGATATCCTGTATAAGTTGCGAATGCGACGTGATCCTGTTCGAACCCTAGACGACTAATATGCATATCAGACAGAAGCTGCTTCAGCGTATCTGTCATCTTCGCGCCGTGTTCAACAACGTCATAATCAACAGCTTGCTGCGGCGCCTGTGTCATATAACGGAAATCCGTCAGCAGCACTGCGCGGTCTTGCGTAATCAGCACATAGCCGGATGAACCTGTAAATCCTGTCATGTAACGACGGTTCACCGCACTTGTGATGAACATGGCTTCCAAGCCTTTCATCCCCATTGCTTCTCTTAAACGAGTCAAACGTGATTGGCTCATCTTCTCATCATCTCCCGACTTTGCATTGTTCCGTCACCCTTGAGATTGACCTTCTGCCCGTTGTGAGGACACATACTGATGCAGTGCAGACAATCCCAACTCATAGCTTAATGCTCCGAATCCCGCAATTTGTCCTACCACTACAGGAGCGGTTACAGACACATGCCGGAACTCTTCCCGCTTATGTATGTTGGACATATGAACTTCCACTGTCGGAATGCGAACTGCACTTAATGCATCTCGCAATGCATAGCTGTAATGCGTAAGTGCTCCCGGATTAATGACAATACCGTCGCATGTCCCATATGCCTCATGGATACGGTCTATGAGCGCTCCTTCATGATTGCTCTGGTAGCATTCCATTGAAACGCCCCAAGATGCAGCCATCTCTGTAAGCCGTGCTTCAATCGCAGCCAACGATTCGCTCCCGTAGACACCAGGCTCGCGAATGCCGAGCATATTCAAGTTCGGTCCGTTCAATAACAAGTAACAAGCCATGATGATTCCACCTCTCAAGCGTACCGTCAACAGACGAATCCTCACGTATTTTAACATACGATGCAGAAAATGAGAAGCGTCAATACAGCAAACCCCGCATGACATCGCGCATTTAGCTACATGATCGGTTTAGGCTTGCGTCGCTCTGGGTATTCATGCGCCTCTTCCCCAGAATCACTTCTTGCTGCTGAATGAACAACTCCTTCGCTGGGTACACGGTCAGGCCCTCTATTTCCTGACTTCCCAGATCCCTGTCCTCCACCGCTGGCATAGCCCGATCCCCCCTTCATTTTGAGACGCTCTGCCTCATCGGGTTCACGCTCCTGTTCATTATTGAACTCCGTTGCTACCGTATAGCCGATGAATAATCCCCAGACAAGCATGATACATGATTCTGTCCATATCGTGTTCCATGTTGTCCTCCATACTGGATGCACGAGACCAAGCATAGGCCCGGGTGCAACATATAATAGAACCCACCATACTATCCCATATAGAATTCCAGGGTACGGACCAGGTACTTTCCGTAGGAAAAGTGTATATAGTATGGAAGCTGCGATTGAAAATAAAATGAATGCGCCCCATCCTACTAGCTGGCCTTGGGTAGTGATCAAATATTTATGCGGGTAAAAAGGTTCCGCAATCATCCCAGGGATCACCGAAGTAAAGTGGAAAGTATACGCGAGCCAGCGTATCCCGCCCCATATCAGCCCGGCAAAAAAACCGATTTGCACAGAAAACGATAATGGGTCAGTAGGATTCTTCTTACGCTCCGCCCTTGCTTGCCTTTCATTCATTGCCATTCCTCCCAATTGTGATCATCTCAACGTGTATGTAGTATGCTCCAACCTAGGCGGATTACAATCATGGTGTGGAAAACGCCAGCAAAATTCGCTACAATAAAATTATTATTATTTCAAAATCGTGAAGTGCCTCTTACTTGAGGCACCTTCGGTACACACGCAAAGCGGAATGCATTCAAGATGGGGATGGTGAAGTAATTGTCAGATCAGAAATCCATTTACGGTGGACAGGCCGTAATTGAAGGCGTAATGTTCGGCGGCAAGCACGTCAATGTGACGGCTGTCCGTCGCAAAGATAAATCCATTACGTTCTACGAAGTACCAAAGAAAGATAAAGCATGGGTTGCCAAGCTAAAAAGAATCCCGCTGCTCCGAGGGATTGTTGGCATATTCGATGCCAGTGCTAAGGGATATCAGCACTTAAACTACGCTGCAGAGAAATACGCAGAGGATGAAGAAGGAATTGAAGCTGCTGAGGCAGGCAAAGACTCCAAATGGAACCTTGCGATGATCGTCGGGGTAGCGGTAGTCGGAATTTTATCGCTTATCTTTAGTAAAATTATTTTCACAACCGTTCCAGTTGTCATTGAAGAACTCATTTTCGGGTCGGCCTTCAATAATATCGTGATCCATACTGTCGTTGAAGGCGTCATTAAAATTGCGTTCCTTCTCGGGTATTTGTGGCTAATTTCCAAGACTCCTATTGTCAAGCGTCTGTTCCAATATCATGGCGCTGAGCATAAGGTAATTACCGCATATGAAGCCGGCGTAGATCTAACGGTACAGAACGTACAGAAGTTCAGCACGCTGCATTATCGCTGCGGCAGTAGTTTTATTATTTTGTCCGTCATCGTTGGAGTCGTTATTTACTCCTTTATCCCATATGATAATTTATGGGAACGCATTTATCCAAGGCTCCTGTTGATTCCGGTCGTCATGGGCGTATCCTACGAGTTCCTGCGATTAACGAATGCCCTGCGGAATGTGCCTGTGCTTCGCTGGCTTGGGTATCCTGGACTGTGGCTGCAACTGCTCACAACGAAGGAACCTACAGATGATCAGGTGGAAGTGTCGATTGCTTCCTTCAATCGCATGTGTGAGCTTGATCGCGAATTACAGCCTAAACAGGCTGTATCCTAATTCTACATCAATACTATGACAAGAAGGGAATGATGACGATGGCTCGACTGCCGCGATGGTTTATGCTCCTCATGGCTGTGTTGGTTGGAATCGGAATCGTTAGCAGCTTCACTCGAGATCCTATATCCATTCTAATTCCCGTCGCCATCATTGCCGTTGTATTCCTCGTCTATCGATTTGGGCCGAAGAAGAGCGTCAAGGTGAAGGTCTCACCTCGTACGGAGGCGAAGCTGAAAGCAGCACGTGCGTCTCAAGCTAAGAAGCGCATACGACCTCGATCACAAGCAAAACTTACGGTCATTGAGGGCAACAAGGCTAAGGATGAGAACAGACAACAGACTAAATAAAGAAAACAGCGCGAAGATGAGTTTCCTTCATCCAAGCGCTGTTTTTTGGTTATATCTTCGTCTTCCCGCAACAAAGCACCTTATACATCTTCTCATAAGCGTCCCTCGTCCACTGTTCGAAGAAGGCGTTACCCGCTTTCTCGCCTGACTCATATAATGCCATGCTCTGCTCAACGGTTAAATCAAAGTCAGTTGTTCCGATACCCAGTGTAGGGATCTTGATCGTACGGAAGCGGTTCTGCTTATCGATATAGCGCTGGTCATGTGCCGAGATCATGGTGGATACCATGGCCTGAAGCATCGTGATGAGACCCGTAATCTGATGGGGCTGGCCAGACTGATTTCCTACCATTTGAAAACCGATCGTTGGAATCAGACGATTCGATCGCGGGTCAACCTCGTCATCGAATAGCCATAGCGGGAAATTGGAGAGCATCCCACCATCCACAATATAGGAGAATTGATCAGCAAACTTCTTCGTTCGACCATTCTTCACCTCGAATGGGGCTCGTAATATCACCGGATCGAAGAAGTAAGGAATGCTTGTGCTCATCCGTATTGCCTTGCTCACGTGAAATGATGCTGGGTCTATCCCGTAGTTCGCAATGTCGTCAGGGAGAACCATCAGCCTCCCATTCGTAATATCCGAGGCAATGATTCTTAGCTGTTCCTTCTTCAAATCCCCAAACGTGCGAATCCCTTTCTTCAACAGGCAATCATGCACCCATTTCTCCAGTGCTACACCTGAATATAGCCCCTTTTTCCACATCAGCCGCATGGCTGGCCCTATCCATTTAATCTGGAAAATTGGAGCACGCTGTAAGAAGGATGAGAAAGGCATTTCTAATATGAGCCGCTCCATCTCTTCGGCAGTATAGCCAGCGGCAAGAAATGAGGCTACAATCGAACCCGATGAAGTGCCTGCGACACGGTTGAATGTCATCCCGTGCTGCTCGGCTGAATGGACTGCACCAACTAACGATATCCCCTTGACTCCCCCGCCTTCGAATACCGCATTGATACGCACGGGATACCCCTCCTCGCACACATACTGCTTCTTCTTGTATGTATGCTCATGCAGGAGAGGATATGAATGTATGAAAGGTATAATTTCTGATTATGGCTTTCTTCTATTTTTCCTCGTAATACTGTTGAAGTTTATCGGATACCTGCTTCGTATTTCTTACCAGATCAGCAGCGCTGAAGAATATACTGCCCGCTACCGCATCAATTCGCGAATTGAACTCCAACTGCTTAATGAGTACATCTGCACTGTTCCAGTCCGTTTCATTTGCATCCGCAAGCTTATAGGCAGCGTGTCCAATAAATAGTTCCACCCCAGTGCCTGCCGTTTCTTTGACCCACCAATTCACTAACGTGTCGTAGGACGCAGCCTTGTGGCCGATGTGCCAATACACTTGAGGTGCAATATAATCGATCCAATGATTCTTGATCCATGTTCTTGTATCTGCATACAGATTGTCATAGCTGCTAAGTCCCGCCTTCGTTGCTGATCCGGTTGGATCTGCGCTGGAGTTGCGCCATACTCCGAACGGACTTATACCAAATTGTACATTCGGCTTCGCCGACTTAATCTGCTTGTACAGGGATTCAACGAACTCATTCACATTATTTCTACGCCAATCTCCCTTGTTATTGAACACCTTGTTGTAGCGTTCATATGTATCATTATCCTTAAATGATTCCTTGTCTTCGCCATATGGATAGAAGTAATCGTCCAGATGCACGCCATCGATATCATAGTTATTGACAACTTCCATGATGGAATCAAGCACAAACTGACGAGCTTCTGGGACGCCTGGATTATAGATAAGCTTGTTCTGGTGCTTTACAACCCAGTCTGGATGCTCCTTCGCGGGATGACCATTAACCAGCTTGGATACATCTCCTTGTACACTTACACGGTAAGGGTTAAACCATGCATGGAACTGCATGCCGCGCTTATGTGTCTCTTCTACCATGAATTTCAATGGGTCATATCCTGGATCCTTGCCTTGCGTTCCTGTCAGCCATTCCGACCAAGGAAGCAGCTTCGAAGGATAG
Source organism: Paenibacillus sp. NAIST15-1 (assembly GCF_001894745.1). Classification (GTDB taxonomy): domain Bacteria; phylum Bacillota; class Bacilli; order Paenibacillales; family Paenibacillaceae; genus Paenibacillus_B; species Paenibacillus_B suaedae. The sequence goes on along the minus strand of NZ_BBYF01000002.1, from coordinate 199,846 downwards.
AAGGCATCTGAAGTTGGGCGCACCTGCACGAATACAGCGTTGATTCCTGCCTTTTGGAGCTTGTCCAGCATGCTTGTATACTGCTGCTTCTGACGTTCCGCATTGAAGCCTGACTTCTTCGGATCCTGCGGCCAATCAATATTGTAGACGGTCGATATCCACGTTCCTCTCATCGATTCCGCATGGATCGCTTCGCCATCTTCAGGGGCTGCTTCGCCACCCTCAGAGACAATTGTTATAATACGCTCTCGCTGATTCCAGTCCACCTTCAATCCAACACTTTCACTGATGAAGCGAAGCGGAACCATCGTTCGTCCACCACGCATGGAGGCAGATACGTCAAGCTGCACATGTTGCCCATCCACTTCCGCATTGCTGTCGCCAATTGTCAAGCGAATGGTATGTCCATCCTTCTGGAACTCAACCTGGCGATTCGCCTGATCCCAACCTACAGTTGCACCAGTAGCTTCCCCTACTGCTCGGAATGGCAGCATCGTCACATTCTTGCCTGGCACCAAATAAGGAGCTACATCCGTTTGAAGCTGCTTATTGTTCATCAATATTCGAATGTCATTGCTGGCCGCATTCCCCATCTGCGGCATAAGTGTACTTAGCATAACAGCAGCAAATGTGCCGAGAAGTACTTTTTTCGCGTGATTCATCATTCTTTTTTCCATCTCCCTTGTCCATGTTGAACGAGAAAATGAGTCAATATCATTTCCCCTCAACTATTAGACGCAAAAAATAAAACATCTGTTTCGCAAAAAACAGATGTTTTACGATTCATTATCCAATTCACTGCGCAAATCACGAAGCGCTTGCAGGCGCTGAGGGTCTCTGCGGAAGTATTCAACAAGTGTTTCGATGCATGTAATCGAGTTCCAGCTTAGGTGATGCTCGATACCTTCTACGTCTGTATAAATATGCTCGTCGGCTACACCGATCAAGGTTAAGAAGTCTTCGAGCAGCTGATGGCGATCCACCAATCGCTTGCCGATCTTCTTCCCCTTGCTAGTCAGCACGAGCCCGCGATATTTCTCATAAATAAGATAATCGTCCTTATCGAGCTTCTGAATCATCTTCGTCACAGAAGAAGGGTGCACTTCCAATCCTTCTGCGATATCGGATACGCGAGCATATCCTTTCTCGTCAATCAGTTTATAGATACGTTCCAAATAGTCTTCCATGCTTGGTGTAGGCATCAAGCGTCCCTCATTTCCTTCCACGTTACACGACTTGTCCAAAAGTGCTTCCTGCTTCAATATGTTCCTCATTTCACATCAATAAAGATTACTTTCCCTTAGCGGGAAATGAAGCATGCATATTCATATACGGAAATAATCGTGTATCTTTAAGTTTACATGGTTTCGAGATCAAGTTCAACCTTAGACCTGTTTTGCTCGACATTTACCATAGCTGCGATATGTGGAAATTCATAGAAAGACCGCTCCATCTATGAAATTAGACGGCAGCGGTCACGGTAGATATGATTTAATTATGTAGGTTCTGTCAGTTATGTCAGTCTTCTCATCCACTCCGGGGTAATCTGCTGCAGCCAAATATTCAGCTGACTCAAATGATCGGTGAACAAGAGTATCCCCATCACGATCATAATTGCCCCGCCTACCTTCATCATGACGCCCGAATATTTCGTAAGCCATCGAGTTGAGCCAATGAAGAAGGATAGAATAAAGAATGGCAAACCAAAACCAATACAATAGGCGGTAATCATTAACATTCCTGTGCTTGGCTCAGATGCACTTAATGAAATGATGGCAGTCAAAATTGGGCCAATGCAAGGCGACCAGCCTGCGGAGAAGCCCATCCCGAACAAAAAGGAGCCTAAGTATCCGCTCTTCTGTCCAAAATCCAGCTTCCGTTCCTTCATTAAGAGTTGAGGCTTGAATACACCGATGAGCACAAGCCCCATAATGAGAATGAAAATAGCCGAAATCTGACGAATCAAATCTCGATATTCAGCCAAGTAAGAACCGAGCAGAGTAGCACCCAGACCAAGTGTATAGAACACAACACTGATCCCTAAAATGAAAAACAACGTGTGAGTCATTGTGCGCCATCTAACCTCGCGCTTATTCTGCTTATCCTTTAATTGACTCACCGACATCCCCGTAATGATCGAAATGTAAGATGGATATAACGGCAAACAGCATGGAGATATAAAGGATACAAATCCCGCCCAGAAAGCTATCCACACCGTAATATGACCCAACCGCTTCGCCTCCCCGTATTAGTCGATTGCCCTAACAGGAAGAAGATGGGCGCTGTATCACACCCGAATTCCTCTTCTTGCTATCAATGTCAATATTAACACGGCAATGAGCAATAGGACAATCGTAGCCCCTGGCGCCAAATTCCAAATCCCTGCGGTCAGCAGCCCGCCAACGACAGCAGCTTCGGCTACAAGCACTGATACGATAACTGACTGCTTGAATCCCTTGGCTACAAACAGACTAATGGCTACTGGAATCGTTAATAAGGCCGAGACGAGAAGTGCGCCTACAATTTTGATGGCTGCACTAATTACGAGCGCGGTCAGCACCGTGACGGCAATATTAAGCATTCGTACCGGAAGGCCATTTACCGCAGCTGCATCTTCATCAAAGGTAAGCAAAAACATTTCCTTGAAGAAGAGGAGCAGAAATACGACAACGATAAGGGTTACAACCCCAACTACGATCAAGTCAGTGCCATTCAGAGTATAAATACTTCCGAACAAATAATTGTTCACATTCGCACTAAAGTTCATTCCTAGCGTAAAAAAGAGCGATGCCAGCGCAACACCGCCTGACATGATGACAGCAATGGAGAGCTCAGCGTACGTTTTGTAAGCTTTGCGAAGCTTCTCAATCGCAATCGCACCCACAAGCGCGAATACAAGCCCCATGGCCAGCGGATACACGCCGAGCAGAAACCCAAGTGCTACCCCAGCGATTGTCACATGCGCGAGGGTATCCCCTATCATGGACAACCGACGCAGCACAAGAAACATTCCCATAAGCGGGCCTATGGCGCCAATTAATAATCCCCCGATCAATGCGCGTATAAAAAAATCAGATTGTATGATGTCCAGCAATGACAACGTCCCCTTTAATTCAATTCCATGCAGAGCAAGGAGCAGTCTTCCTTAGAGTATACCGTGCGATAGATCCGGCTCTGAACATTGCACATTGTGCGAATGCCTCACGTAGAAGTTCAGCTTGCCGCATGTCCCCTTCGGATCACAGCCAAGCCATGAATTCACAAGATCCATATCATGAGAAACCATAATGAAGGTCATATGGTGATGTTCATGCAGATGCTGCAGCAGGTTGAAGAAATCGTTTTGCGTTTCCGTATCGATCCCAACTGTAGGCTCATCCAATATGAGCAGTTCAGGCTTGTTCACCATCGCTCGCGCTAGAAATACCCGCTGCTGCTGCCCCCCCGATAACTGCCCAATGCGCTTATCCGCCAAGTCCTCAACCCGCATCACACGCATCGCATCATGGCATTGATTGATTTCCTCCTGCTTCAGCCGTCGGAACATTCGCCGGCGATTGTACATGCCGGATTGTACGACCTCCATCACAGTCGCCGGAAATAATGGATTAAAGGAGTTCTTCTGCGGCACATACCCAATCCGATCCCATTCCTTGAACCGATTGATCGGCGTTCCAAACAGTTTAATTTGCCCTGAGGTGGGCTTCAGCAAACCGACCATCAGTCGCAGGAGCGTCGTCTTGCCAGCGCCATTCGTGCCGATAACACCTACAAAATCCCGCTCATATACGGTGAAGTTGACATCGCGCAGAACCGTCTGTCCTTCATAGCTAAAGCCAACATCCTCTATTGAAATCACCTGGTTATGGCAGGTGTCCGTCATATTCATCATTGTGCTCATTGTGCCCTCTCTCTTCCTTGCACGAACCGTCCAGCCGTGCAACTCTCGGTAACGGACATTGATCCGTTCCTCATTTATTGTAGCGCGACAAGGAGATTTTGCAAATTGCGTTCCATGAGCGTTACGTAATTGTCCCCTTGATCTGCTTGCTGCTTCGTTAAGCCTTCAAGCGGGTTCAATACAAGTGTGCTCACACCCGCTTCACCAGCCAGTGTATTCGCTAATTGATCCGATACAAGCTCCTCAAAGAATACGTACTTTAACCCCTTCTCCTTCACCAGCTTCGAGAGCTTCACCAAATCTTGCGCTCTTGGTTCGGCATCAGGCGTAATGCCCATAATTGCATGCTGCGTCAATCCATAATCCTGGCACAAGTATCCAAATGCATGATGGGATACCACTATCTCACGCTGCTTCAGCGAGCTTAGCTTCTCCGTATATAACTTATCTACGGATTCAATCTTCGACTTTAGCTGCTTATAATTAGCTTCATATTCACCCTTATGCGCACCATCGGCTTGAACGAGTGCATCCTTAACATTGCTTGCCATCGTCAAAGCGGATTTTGGACTCACCCACGTGTGCGGATCTGTGCTGCCATGTTCATGTTCATGCGCATGTTCGGAAGTATCGCCTTCTCCTTCGTGATGCTCGTGCTCGCTTCCATCTGCCTCAATGAGGGGAATGCCCTTGCTTACCTCAATTGTCTTCACATTAGACGAGGAATCCAAGCCTTTCAAAAAATCGTCCAGCCATGTTTCGAAGCCTGCACCATTGACGAGCAACAGCTGGGCATTCGATGCATTATGCAGGTCACGGCTTTTTGGTGTCCAATCGTGTGGCTCAATCCCAGTTGGAATGAGATTGATGGTATTTACATGTTCGCCGCCAATTTGTTCTGTTAAAAATGCAATCGGATAAAAGCTCGTGACAACATTCAGTTTCCCTTCTACAATACCGGATTGAGAACCTTGTGTACATCCTGCCAACACCAATGCGAAGCAGCACAGGGTCAACAAGGAATGACGCAATCTTCTATATTTACTTCTCAGCTTCATATGAATAACTCCTTCTGCGCAAATTATGTAGTTACGCATGTTAATTTTCTGTAATTCGTAATGATTACTATTAAGATTATAAAAAGGCTTTTCTCCCTTGTCAATCCTAACTTTTCTGCCATTCCAATTTCCTGCTTGCATACTCATTGGAAGCAGATGTGACAAAATTGTAAGGCACTCTCTATCATGTTACTCTTTGACATCATTGATAGACGATACTAATATGATAGAGTGCCTATCCTACCGCTAGGCTCAAAACCATATACAAAAGAAATTAAGGAGTGAATGATTTGGATTGGATCGAATGGCTGAAGTATGCCGTGCTTGGATTGGTGCAGGGTTTCACTGAACCAATACCGGTATCGTCAAGCGGGCATTTGGTTATTGCTGAGCGATTATTCGGATTACATATCGAAGGTCTCGGCTTTGAGGTGCTCGTCAACTTTGCCTCCTTGCTAGCTATTTTGCTCATTTATCGTAAAGATATCGTACGGCTTACCGTAAATACGTTCCGCTTCCTGTTCACACGCGCTCAGGATGCAAAAGACGACTTCATGTTCGTAATTTATTTAATTCTCGCTACGATTCCAGCAGGGATTATCGGAGTGGTGTTCAAGGATACGATTGCAGATGTGTTCAAAGGTGTTAAAATTATCGGAGCAACACTGCTCGTGACTGCACTAGCTCTCTGGCTGATACGCAACTTGCGCGGCCGCAAGGGAGACAAAGATCTGTCATTTGGCGAGACGTTCATCGTTGGTCTAGCGCAAGCGGTTGCGCTCATTCCAGGCATTAGCCGTTCCGGTTCAACAATCGTTGCTGCGATGGCACTGGGATGGAAGCAGGAAACTGCCCTTCGCTTCTCCTTCTTCTTGTACATTCCGGTCAGCCTAGGAAGCATGATTCTTGAAGGGAAGGACATGATCAAAGACCCGACACTGGGGCAAATGATGATTCCATACTTGCTTGCCTTCGTATGCTCCTTCGTTGCATCCTACTTCGCTTTGAAATGGTTCATGGGCATTATGGCACGCGGCAATCTAAAATGGTTCTCGCTCTATTGTGTATTTGCAGGACTGTTCGTCCTATTCTTCGTGAATTAATGACGTTCAACAAATAAAGGCCGGAATCGTTTAGATCCCGGCCTTTTTCTATGGCAATTCATATCCTAATCATCCACATATGCCTGCCACCTATTTATTTCGTTCAAACCTCTGTTACTTCACAATTGCACCATTCGGCATGCTGTCTGGAACTGTAGCAACCGTCAATTGACCGTCCTTCGAAGCAGCCAAAATCATACCTTGGGACAAGACACCCCGCAGCTTCACTGGCTTCAGATTCGCTACACAGATTACTTTGCGTCCGATAAGCTCTTCTGGCTTATAATATTGAGCGATTCCAGATACAACCTGACGCTGTTCATAGCCCATATCCAATTCCAATCGCAACAGCTTATCTGCTTTAGGAACAGGTTCACAATGTGTGACTTGTGCAACGCGCAGCTCTACCTTCGCAAACTCATCAATTGCGATTTCTTCTTTGGCATCCTCCGGCTTCGCCGACCCTGTCTCAGCCGCAGCAGCACTGTTGTCTGCTTTAGCTTGGGCAGGTGCTTCTTCAGCTGCTGGCTCTGCCTTCTTACCTCCGTTCATTGCTTCAGCGATGATTTGCACCTCTTCTGCTACTTCCAGACGAGGGAAGATCGGGTCACCCTTCACGACCTTGGTTCCGTTCGGAATGGCTCCGAATGTGCGAACAGATTCCCAAGACGTAATCGTTCCCGCTTCAATACCAAGCTGAGCCCATACCTTCGCTGGGGCTTGGGTCAAGAACGGCTGCAGCAGAATGGAGGAAATACGCAGGCTCTCTGCCAAATGCGCCATAACAGAAGCCAATTCTGCACGCTTGGATTCATCCTTCGCAAGTGCCCAAGGCTGTGTCTCATCAATGTATTTGTTCGTACGGCTGATGAACTGCCAGATGGCAGTCAGAGCTACGGAGAATTCCATCTCTTCCATAGCTGCTTCCACTTTATCCACTGTCTGTGCAGCGAAGGCTGCTATTTCACCATCGAATGCCGTAACTTGGCCTGCATATGCGGGAATCTCGCCGTCGAAGTATTTCTCGATCATTGCAACGGTGCGGTTCAACAGGTTGCCAAGATCGTTCGCCAAATCAAAGTTAATGCGCTCTACGAAGCCTTCCGGCGTAAACGTACCATCTGATCCGAATGGCACCTCGCGCAGCAAGTAGTAACGAAGCGCGTCCAATCCGTAACGATCAATCAGCATAACAGGATCGACAACATTGCCTTTGGACTTCGACATTTTGCCGTCCTTCATCAGCAGCCAGCCGTGTCCGAACACTTTCTTCGGAAGCGGAAGATCAAGCGCCATCAGCATAATCGGCCAGTAAATCGTATGGAAACGAATGATCTCTTTCCCAACCAAATGAACATCCGCTGGCCAATACTTCTTGTACAATTCATCATTGTCCGAGCCATATCCTAGAGCGGAAATGTAGTTGGACAGTGCATCAATCCATACATAAACAACATGCTTCGGATCGTTCTTCACCTTCACGCCCCAATCGAAGGACGTACGGGAAACGGCGAGGTCTTCCAAGCCTGGCTTAATGAAGTTGTTAATCATTTCATTTTTACGGGATTCTGGCTGAATGAACTCTGGGTTCGCTTCATAGAATTCCAACAGTCGATCCGCATATTTGCTCATGCGGAAGAAGTAGCTCTCTTCCTTAACCAGTTCCACAGAACGGCCGCAATCCGGGCAGTTGCCATTCTCGAGCTGGCGTTCTGTGAAGAACGATTCGCACGGTGTACAATACCAGCCTTCATACGTCCCCTTGTAAATGTCTCCTTGCTGAACCAAGCGGTCGAAAATCGTCTGAACCACATTCTTATGACGCTCTTCAGTTGTGCGAATAAAGTCATCATAAGTGATATCCAGCTTGTTCCACAGCTCCTTAATCCCACTGACAATGTTGTCAACGAACTGCTGTGGAGTTACCCCTGCGTCCTTCGCCTTGCGTTCGATCTTCTGACCATGCTCGTCTGTACCCGTCAAGTAGCGAACATCAAAACCGCGCAAACGCTTATAGCGTGCCATTGCGTCCCCTGCTACTGTTGTGTACGCATGACCGATATGCAGCTTGTCGCTTGGATAGTAGATCGGCGTTGTGATGTAAAATGTGTTGCGTTGTTGACTCATTGTTCGTTCATCCTCCTCAGCATATGCCTCTTCATGCAGCAAATCCGATGTTGTCTTTCTTGCACTTCACTAGAGTTTCAATCAAAGCTTCGACAAAAGCTTCAATAAACAGAAAAAGCCCCCGCCCAATTTGGGACGAGAGCTGTATCTCACGTGGTACCACCCAATTTCCCACCTGCATACATATCGACAGGCGGCTTCATTGTGACCGGTATGTAGCCGATCAAGCATTCGTTAACGGGAATGATGCGCCAACAGCTTACGGTAGAGCCTGCTTCACGCAGCTCAATCACTCGCTCACCATCAGTTCCTCCCGGACCATGTTCGGAAGAGCATCCATACCGGTTCCCAGCAATACCGGCTCTCTGAAATGGCTTCTCAGCTTACTTATCCGTTCCTCGGAGATATCGATTTCCAATTATGTGCATCCAACAACTACCCTCAAATATAAATCAGGAACTGTCCCTCTGTCAAGGACGCTTCGGAGGTACCTTGTCTACGCCTCCAGGGTGAAATGGATGGCACTTGGCAATTCGCTTCATCGTCAGCCATGTGCCCTTCACAGGCCCATGGACTTCCAATGCTTCCATTGCATAAGTGGAACATGTCGGATAGAAGCGGCACGTAGGCGGTTTGAGCGGTGATATCCATTTGCGGTAGACTCGAACTGGTGCCTGTGCCATCCTTGTTCCTAGGCTCCGTTGAACTTGACGTTGGTCATCTTCACGCTTAGGAATGTCCTCACTTGAGGAACTGCATCGCTTGCCTTCTTCCTCCGTCATATCCCAGTTCCACCTGTATTATGGTTAGGTACAGAAGTTGAATTATCCTTATCTGTGCATGTAGAGCAGTATCCAAACACTTCGAATTTATGTTGAACGACCTGAAATTGATCAGGTACATCGGTCTGCGACATCGGGCAGAAATGGATCGGATACGTCTTCTCACACTGCAAACATATCATGTGATGGTGATGATGCCCATCTGCACAAGTTACGCGGAACTTGACTCCATCCTCGAACACTACCTGCTCAAGAACGCCTAGATCGAACATGATTCGCAAATTGCGGTATACCGTGTCGAAGCTCAAGCCGGAATAGCGCTTCCCCATAAATTCGTATACATCCTTAGGTGTTAAATATCCATTCGTGTCAGCGAACAGCTTCGCCAAGGTTCGACGCTGATCCGTAATTCTCATCCCTGAATCAGCCATTTTCTCTATAATTTGTTCTGTCTTCAGCATCGAAGTCCCTCCTCTATGATGTGGAACCCGTCACTACTATAATGCGCTATTACTAGCTGTAAAGTCAAACCCGAAGTATAGAAAAAGGACTGCCCCTATTCTATTGGAATAGGGACAGCCCCTCTCAAAAAAATGATTCAATTTATAATAAAAGATCAGTGCTATGAACTAAGACTTCGCCTTCGGAAGTGGCATAAATGTGAAATTGACCGGTAAGCTGCTGCCTGCTGCAGGAGAGAATAAAATCTCAACCTTTTCTTCATAATCTCCTGTACGATAGACTACACTTGATTCATTCGAACCTTTTAGCAATCCCTGATTCGGCGTATTTACAGCCTTACCATTTACTAATATTGCACCCGTATATGATCCTGCGCGCGAATTGAAGGCAATAAGTGTGTTAGGCGCGACCTTGTTCAGGTGGATACGATACAATACCCCATAATTGCCCGCATTTAGACGATCTTCAAACGTCATCATGTCGGAGCCGGTAATGTACTTATCGCTACTGTTATCTGCGATTAACAGGCGTTCTTCCTTAGTGCCAACTGTTTCGTCCACCGTGAACACACGATCGGCATTTTCGAATGTACCACGAATATGCTTCCCGTCAATCGGCAACTGAGGCAAATTCGCGAATTCTTTTAACACATCCTTCTTTGCATCCAGTGCAACGATCGTATATTCAAGCGTACTATCTCCGTAGAAATCCGAATATAACGTAAACACATCTCTTGGTTTGAATGTTGGATTGCTCAATTCTGGTACTACAATTTTCGTTTCATTCGGCTTCAACTTTGTTTCCGTTGCTTTGCCATCCTCAAATGATTGGAAATAACGAACTGTCGCCTTCATCCCTGTATCTTGCGGACTGGGACTAGGCCCTGCAAAGCCTTGATGCTGTATAGTCAAGGTAGCCGGATCATCGGATACGTTCGTGACCAAAATGTAAAACTTCATATTATAATTGGTCGAATTCAAATGGTGTGCAAAAATCCGCGCTCCGCCTGCAACACGATCTTGATATAGGATCCCATCTTTCAATACTTCTTCTGGACTGTTCGCGCGGTACAATGCACGGCGTTCTTCGGTCACTTTTGGTTTGATTTCCTTATAACCAAGAATAGACCCAGCGTCTACTTGATATTTATCCCCTTGTGGTGTGAACAATTTATTAAAATCATCGAACGTGTACAGCACTTCATCCGTTACGGAGATCGTTTGGCTTACTTCAGCCGTAAGGCCGTACTTGTTCTTCACTTTGAGCGTAATTGTCTTCTCGCCCGGCTCGAAGAATGCCGGTTGCTTGTTCACCCACTCGCGTTTCAATTCCGTATCTTCTTCATCCGTACTCAAATCGTCATATTTAATCGGTTCACCCATTTTATATGTCGTTTTATCCGTACGGAAGCTTGCTACTGGCGGTGTATGCGGTCTTGTAACCGTAATTGTCTGGGAATACGGATCACTCCACTCCCCATCCTCATCACGTACGCGCAGTGTAATCGTATATGTGCCTGGCTCGTCATAGATTTCTTGATTCCCGTCCCAATCTACTTCAACAATCTGACGGCCACGTGGATGCGTGGATTGATCTGTGAATGTAACACGAGTCTCTCCTGCAATAATGTCTTTCTGATCAACTTTAAACTTCGCAATTGGCTTAGCACTAAGCTGAATGATGATGCGCTTCGACGCTTGTTCCCACTTATATGGAATTGCCATTGCATCCATCGCGGATGTAACTGGAACCATGAATACGCTATTTGAAATATAAGAAGCGCCCTTCATTTTTGTAGAGACACCGTTTACCCGATAGTCTGTACTTCCCATTTTGTAACGAAGTTCTTTGTCACCGTTCTTGATGATCGTTTCCTTCGTCTTGTTATCAAAGTCCAGCTTGAATCCAAAGCGATCTATCAGTGAACGAATTGCGATATAGGAAACGCCCTTCTTGACCGTAATCGGCTGTGGAGATGTGTATTCAATCCCATCTTGATAGATCTTATTGCTGTCTGCAATTAGGACAACAACATTCTTGTCATATTCCCCAGGTAGAACGGATTGAACACGTGCCTGCGAAACTTGCTTGTTGTCTTGCTGCTTCTCTTCCTGATTGCTGCTGTCTTCCGCAGTATTTGAAGACTTATCCGTTTCGACTGTACCACTTACCTCAGTATTCGTCGTCCCCTCTGCAGCGAACACAGGTACTACTGTGAACAATTGCACTGCGGCTACACAGGCAACGAAAAGCTTTTTCCAAGATTTCATAGTAAATGTCCTACTCCTCATCCATCGTTTATATTTCGAAATGTTAATACAATGTGTAGATTGAACATAGTTATAGACGCATTACTAGGTAAAAAGTTTCTATTTTTTCATTCTTTTTTTAAGGAATATTAAATGAAAGTCAATATTTACATTTCATTTTCTGAAATCATTGTGATTTTACATTTTCTTCATATCCAAAAAAAGACCTGCACCGATCGCTCGGTACAGGTCTCGAGATGAGTTCTATTGCTGTTTCGCGTAAGAAGCACTGTGCCCAAATGGGTATTGCTCCGAAATCGTAACCGGCAGTTTGCCCTTCGGCTCCTGCAGGCCGAGCAGCACATTCCCCAGAGCTTTCATTGCAGCAGGGCGGTTCTCATAGCAACACAAGTACGTAGGTGCATCAGAGAATTGATTCAGATCATATGGATTGCGAGTCGATGCAACAATGACGCGTGTATTGCTGCGTGCTAACAATGCATTCACCACATCAACCTGTCCTTGATGCAGCTTCGATACTGGATTGTAAGTCAGGATCACAATCTGAATATATCCTTCTGTGCTTGCCAAAATTTCTTCCACTTCAACGGAATCTGGATCATTGTTAATCCGGAGCAGCTCCACATCGTTCATATGTGGTTGCAGTGCAGATGCCAACGTATATTCCTGTACGATGAGATCATCGACCTCTGAACGAGTACGCACTTGAGGCCAGATCACAAGCGTTTTCGCGCTGCGATCAAGCGGAAGTGCACCAGCCTCATCCTTAACAAGCGTCGTACTGTCCTCGAACATACGATCAACCAATGCCTTAGATTCAGGCGTAGCGAAATATGAAGTGAAATCCTCTGGAACTTCTGTCTCTTCGCCCATATGACGCTTATTTTTCAAGGTAATGATACGATCGATGGATTCGTCGATGCGCGATTCAGCGATGCGACCGGTACGAACAGCTTCGCACAGCGCTTGAATCGATGCAACTTGCTCTTCATACGTATGGCTGACTAGCAAAATATCAGCACCGGCTTCAACTGCGCGCACCGCACCTTCAGCCACACCAACTTCCTTCGAAATTGCATGCATTTCCAAGCAATCTGTTACGATCAAGCCATCATAGCCCATACGGTGGCGGAGCAGCTTCGTAAGCACATTATGGGACAACGTAGCTGGGATGGAATCCGGCTCAAATGCAGGGAAAATGACATGCGCCGTCATAATGCAATCCACGCCCTCTTGAATCGCACGCGCAAATGGAGCAAGCTCAACTGCAACCAATCGTTCCTCATCATGCGGTACAGTGGCTAGGCCGTGATGAGAGTCGACAGCCGTGTCGCCATGTCCTGGGAAATGCTTCGCTGTTGCAGCCACATTCGCCTCTTGCAGGCCGCGAATTTGTGCAGTTCCAAGTTCAGCTACCAGATCAGGACGTTCACTGTATGAACGAACTCCGATTACAGGATTCTCCGGATTGTTGTTCACATCCAAGCTCGGTGCAAAGTTCATGTTAATGCCAAGACGGAGCATCTCTTCTCCGCAAATACGTGCAGCCTCATAAGCATGCTCAGCACTGCGCGTAGCTCCAATTGTCATATTGCCTGGGATCAGCGTAATATCCTCCCAGTCGATCCGTGCCACCATACCGCCTTCTTGGTCAATACTAATGAAGAGCGGGATATTCGTCTGTTCTCCGGAAATCTCTTGCAAATGATGAGATAACGCACTTACTTGCTCTTTGCTCACCACGTTGCGTTTGAAATAAATAATGCCTCCAACGTGGTGCTCCTTAATCAAGGAACGGATATTATCGTTTACCTCTGTCGTTGCGAATCCACACATCACCATTTGGCCAATTTTTTGCTCAAGCGTCAGTTGAAGTTTACTCATCTCACTCATCCCATCCTCTTCATATCGTGAATTCTTGATGTGATTCATTTAAGCGTTATCATTTTCCCGTCTGAACGGCATCCTCGCGATATTCCGTCGGCTTCTTGCCTGTGTACTTCTGGAATACCTTGGAGAAGTACCGTCTTTCTGAATATCCAACAAGCGCACCAATCTGTGTAATGCTCTTGTCTGTTGTGCGGAGCAATGACATCGCCAGCTCCATTCGCTGACGCGTCACGTATTCAACAAACGTTTCCCCGAAATGATTCTTAAACAACAAACTGAAATAACTGCAGCTGATTCCTAAGTAATCAGCCATTTCCTCGACGCCGATATCTGAGCCTAAATTGCGGTGAATATAGTCTTTGGCTGATATCATCAGGAGCTCGCTCGACTTCTTGTTCATCGCGTGTTCCTTCGTATGATCGACTAACTCCATAATCGCACACATTAAGTCCTTGACGCCCATCATATGCTGAAGCTTATTCCACACCGCTTCTTCTTCTTGTGGTGTAACTAGTTCCCACTCTCTCATCTCACGAATCAAGTGAATGATGACATAATGAAGGAACGTCTCCGCACGAACGATGGACTGCTCAGACATATACATCAGGCTGGATTGCAAGGCATGCATTCCGTCATCGACCTTAGAGCGATCATTCTGCTTCATCCCCGCCACGATATCTTCGACTAACTGCCACTGTGAGACAGAGGCCGCCTGTCTTGCTACTGAGCCTTCATCGACAGATACGAGCTGTTCATCATCGGTATGCAAAATAAGAGTACGCTGCAGGCGTTTGTACGTATGTGCCAAGCTCATGAGAGGGATCGGCCCATTATCCCATGCAAGGCTTACGGTCATCTTCACATGGCCTCGAACCGCCTGCTGAATTTCCTGTGCCCAGCGTGCCATATCGACCGAAGTAACCTCATGCTGGTCACGATAGCATTGAAGAAGTACACACCACTCCCCTTCACGCATTTGCAATACGGCATATTTATTCCAATCATCCACAATGGCATCCTGCAGCACGTTGCGAACTGCGAAATTCCACAGCTTGCGCTCATTGTCACTCCAAGAGGCGCTTTGCTGTGCATAGCCATCCAAGTCAACGAGCAGCAGCGAGTAAGCCAGCTTGTCAATCGGCTGCTCTTCATCGACCATGAAGGCCGCAAGTGCGCCAGTGGAGAATCCCATAAGAACATCGAACATCATCTTCTCGTAAGCGAGACTAATCATGCGCCCCCAGCGCCTTTCCGTCAGCTTCTTCTCTAGTTGACGGGTGCGTACAAGATCAGCAAGCTTCTTCACGGTCAATTCCAGCTCATCGTAGTTAATCGGCTTCAATACATAATCACGAACACCGTGCTGCATTGCTATTCGAGCATATTCGAATTCCTGATAGCCGGTCAGCATCATAACCTCAGCTTCACAACCCATTTTACGAATTTCTCGCAGAAAGTCCATACCGTCCATAACGGGCATACGAATATCACACAAAATGATGTCTGGCTCGTGCTGCCGCACCATTTCCAGCCCTTCCACACCATTGCGAGCTGTGCCTACCAATTCAACATTCAGCTCATCCCACGGGATGACCAGCTTCAAGTTGTTCAAAATCGGTACCTCATCATCAATGAGCAATGCCTTCACACTCATAACGTATCACCCTGTTCGTATTTCGGTATCACACACTGAATCATCGTTCCCATCTGTGAAGCGGAACAGATGAACAATCCATAACCAGGACCATATCGAATGCGCAAGCGATCTGCTACACTGCGAACTCCGAGTCCCCTACGTTCCGTATTGTACGACTCTTCTTCCTGCGGCAGAACCGATTTTTGCTCATCAGAGAGCATATATTGGAACTTTCTTAATTGTTCATTCGACATGCCCATCCCATTATCCTCTACCCGAATGAGAATGCGATCTTCATCCTCAAATGCGGTAATGCGGATCCATCCTGTGTGCTCAATTCCATCAAATCCGTGTTGGATTGAGTTCTCAACAAGCGGCTGCAGGGTCAGCTTCATCACCTTGCAGTGCATGATGTGCTCCGGCACGTCAATTTCGAAGTTGAACAGCTCCTCAAATCGAAACTTTTGAATTTCAAGATAGCTCTTCAAATATTCAAGTTCTTCGCGAAGCGTAATTTCCTCTTTATCCTGAATGCTAATGCGTAAAATATTGCCGAGGCGATAAACCATCTGGCTAACTTTTCGCCCTTCATTTTGAATAGCCAGCACATTAATCGATTCAAGTGTATTAAATAAAAAGTGAGGCTTAATTTGAGCTTCCAGCACTCTCATTTCCGCCTTATTCTTCTGCTGCTGCTCATTCTTCACTTGATCAATAAGGCCAGACACACGCTCCATGAGACTATTGAATCCGTGTGAGAGCATCCTTAACTCATCTCTGCCCTCTTCATCAACACGGGCGTTCAGATCTCCATCCTCAACCCTGCGCATAAATCGAACGATGCGCGTAATGTTGCGCGTTATTCGGTTCGTAAACAACAGGTTGAACAGCAGCGCTCCAAGGATGCAGAGGAATAAGATGGTAGACACCCATTTCAGAAATACGACCATCTCCTTCGAGAGAGAGCTCCAGTCGCGCACGGAAATCAAATACCAGCCGTAATCACTCATGGGGTGGTACGTGATCACACTTTCGCGTTCCCCGAATTTGTCCTTGTAGCTTACATATGTATTTTCGAACTTGATCGGCTTCGAAGCATAATCAGCGATCATATGGCCAGCGAGCTGCTTCGAGTTGTCGTATAGAATCTGTCCATCACGATTGACGATAAAGAACTTCGTATTCTCCATCTGATCAGCCGTATAAAACTTGTTAAAGAACGTGTCGAGATCCCAGTTCTTAATCTGGATGATCGATATTCCAATTGGCCTCATCGTCGATAGATCCTTCACAACTCGAATCTGGGTAAAGACCTGCTCGGAGCCCGTCAGTTCTGGAAATTCATTTGGCCCGACCCATAACGGAACCCCGTTCAAGTCCATGACTTTCTTAAATACAGGATGCTTTTTGAATTCATGAAAAGGCATTTCCTTGAAGTTGTCTTTAGAAAATATTGGGATAATCCCTTCTCTTTGTGCATATGGGCTGAAATTGTACAAAAAGGCATAACTAATCGCAGGATGGTTGAACAGCAGCTTGCGGAAATTTTGCTGGCGTTCGTTCATCCGGATATAGTCCGTGCCTTTTAGCGTATCATCAACTTGCTTTCCGACTGGCCGCCCCTGTTCATCCACGAAGTAAAGCTTTCCATTATCGTCATATCTGACGACGCTTGAGCTTACCATATCGTGTTCGTAAGGATTAGGCGATACCAACGCCTTCTGGAAGACGTTATTCGCAATGCCTGTGTCGGATACTTTATTGATTTCATCGAATATGTAGCCGATGCTGTGGCTCATGGCCCGCATCGAGAATTGCGCTTGCTCACTATATTTCTTCTCTAGCAAATTAAATGTAATCACAAATGTAATCGTTCCAAGTAAAAGCAAAGGGATAATGATAAGCAAAATAAATCCACTAAACATCTTAAATCGTAAATTCATTGTGCACATTACCCCTTTACTCTCTCTCTAGTCATCTATGAATATATTAACACGTAAGAGCTTACATTTCATGCAGAAACTATGAAAAGATTAGCCCTTAACCCCGCCTGCTGTGAGACCCTCAATAATTTTCTCTTGCAGGATTGCGTAGATGACCATAACAGGTACGACACTGTATACGATACCAGCCGCCATCTGCGCGTAGTTCGTGTTATACGTATCACGGAAGCCGACCATACCGACCGGAAGTGTACGCAAGTTGTCTGTTGAGATAAAGAAGTTTGCGAGCAAGAATTCATTCCAGTTGCCGAGGAAGTTGACAATGAATACGGTCACGAGCGCTGGTACCGTCAACGGCAAGATGACTTTGAAGAAAATGCCTGGTGCCTTCAAGCCGTCAATTACAGCTGCTTCCTCAATCTCAGACGGGAGACTTCGCATAAATGCCGCCAAGATAATAATCGTAAATGGTATTGCCCCTGCCGTGTAAGGAACATATAGGGCCCAGTGCTTATCGAGCATGTTCAAGTTCTTCAAGATGCCGTAAATCGGAAGCAGCAATGCATTGCCCGGAATGAGCAAGCCTAGCAAAATAAACTGGAACACTGCTGCACTCATCTTCTTATAGCGCATACGTGTAATCGCAAAGGATGCAAGAGACGCGATGAGAATCGTAGACACGGATGCTGCAAGTGAAATGTACAAGCTATTTACGAAATAAGTGCTAATTTTGGCATTGACCCAAGCTTTCACATAGTTATCCCAAGCAAATTCTGTCGGCAAACCGAATGGATTCGCTGCAATGGCTCCGTTGTCTGTCTTTACCGATGAGAACAAGACGAACAGGAATGGGAATAGAATAACCGCCAAATACAACAGTAGGAAAATATGAGGGGTGCCCTTTTTCAGCTGTTTCATCATTAGTATTCAATCCTTTCCGTTCTACGCGCAATAAGTACTTGGTAAAGCACAGTAACGATGAGCGTGAACACGAAGATAAGGACTGCGATGCTGTTCCCATAGCCATATTTGAAGCTTGTAATCGAGTGCTTGATCATATAAGTTGCCATAACATCGGTTGCCCCTGCCGGGCCGCCCTTGGTCATAACGATGACGATATCTGCCGCCTTCATTGCACCTGCGATCGATAGCATAATAACCACGGAGATGATCGGCATAATAAGCGGAATCGTAATGCGCATCGCACGTTGAACGCCAGTTGCGCCATCAATCATAGCTGCTTCGTCAAGATCTTTCGGAATCGCTAGAATTGCAGCCAACACCATAACAATGTAGAAACCGGTCCACTGCCAAGCGTTCGTAATCAAGATCGAAATCATTGCCGTTTTCTTGTCTGCCAGCCACATAAGCGGATCGATACCGAACAAACCTAACAGCTTGTTAAGAAGCCCTGTGTCCGGATCGTAAATGAAGCCCCACAAAATACCGATGACGGCCGTGGACATAACAGACGGCATGAATACTGCTGTCTTGTACAATCCTTTCAAACGCTTGACATTGGAGATGAGCAGTGAGAAGAAAATGATTAACGGGACTTGGACTAACAAGGAGAACAAAATAAAGTATCCATTGTTCTTCACTGATTCCCAAAAGTCTGGCTTACTCATCACATTGAGATAGTTGTCAAAGCCAATAAATGTAACGTCCTTCGATATTCCGTTCCAACTCGTAAAGCTGTAGTAAATCGCATTGATTACCGGGTATATAAAGAATGCGATGAACAAAACGAGCGTAGGAAGCAAAAATAACACATATGTTAAGGGGTTTCTTAATGCTTTGTTCATATGATTTCCCTCCGTCCGTCCCACATCGTAATCATACTGGTTGACTGCTGCTCAGGATGATAAATGAGCACCACCCCCCGATACGGACAGGTGGTGCTCCTTGTGGTCAAGCTTGCTTTTTATTTATCTTATTTCGATGCTGCGTTCGCTTCTTCTTGTACTTTTTGCACGGCATCCAGAGCCGCTTGCGGTTCAGCTTCGCCGCTAATCATTTTTTGGAGCTGTTGACCGAGTGCCGTATTCACATCCGCTTGAACGAGTGCATCAAATGCAGGCCATGTGAATTTCACGTCTTTCATTTGAGCCATGATCGCTTGCAGCAAGTCGTTTCCTTGGGAAGCTTCGTCCAGCTTCGCTTGGTCAACCTTCATTGCAGGGATAACGCCATCTTCCTTCAAGCCGCGTACTTGCATGTCTTCGTTATACAAGTTCTTGATGAACGCTTTTACCGCTTCCATCTTGCGTGGATCTTCAGCAATCTTGGAAGAGAATGCATATCCGTTGTTGGAGTCGAACATTACGCTGTACCCGTCGCCTTCTTTAGCTGGAGGCATCAGGAAGAAACCAGCTTTGTTATGCAATTTACCGGATTGTGTTGCATCAGCGAATACGGAAGATGCCCAAGATCCATCGAACATCATAACTGCTTCACCATTTACCAACTGTGTACGTTGTGTTGCATAATCAAGACCAAGCTCGCCTTTTTTGAAGTAGCCTTTCTTGATCCAATCTGAGTGCTTCGCAAATGCTTCTACCATTTTTGGATCGTTCCACTTCGTTGTTCCTTTCGCAAATCCGGAAGTAATATCCGCACCGCCGAAGTAGGACCACAACGTGTTTGTTGTCATCAATGGCACCCAAGCATCCTTGGAACCAATTGCGAATGGAATTTTGCCGTCAGCCTTTACTTTTTCAGCGATTGCTTCAAGCTCAGCCAATGTTTTTGGAATTTGAATTCCTTTTTCAGCGAAATAGTCTTTGTTATAGAAGTAACCTTCAATAGAAGCACCGATTGGTAAACCGTAGATCTTGTCTTCTACTGTCCATTGTGCAAGAGATTGGAACTTGTCCTTCAATCCAAGCTCATCCAGAATCGGAGCTACATCAAGTATAAGTCCATTCTCCGCGTACAATTTCACGTCTGGGTTACCGAAGGCATCAAAGATATCTGGAGGAGATCCGCTTCCCATTTCTGCACGAAGCTTCTCTTTGCGGTTAACCTCAGAGTCAACACCGTCAAGCTTAATTGTTAGACCTGGAACTTCGGATTCTGTCTTCTTCACAACATCTTGCAAGATAGCGAAGCGGTTTTTCTTCGAATCGCCTAGCTGCGTATGACGAAGTGTAAGCTCAAATGGTTCAACCTTTTTATCTTCACCAGCTTGGTTCGCTGGCTTCTCAGAACCACTCTCTGACTTCGATCCGCATCCTGTAAGCGCTGTCGTTGCGATGAACAGAAGTGTCAGAATCATTACCAATCCTTTTTTCATGTAAGGACCCTCCCGTATGTTTTTGTCTGTTGGTAAGATCTTGATGTTGTTTAGTACGCTTTTATTATAATTCGACAATGTCCTTCCTGTAAGGACGACATTTTAACTATTGGGGGATAAAATCCTCTAACGAATGAGGGATAAAATAAAACAGCGATCAAAACCTCGGTTTGAGGATTTGACCGCCAATTTATGAAACACCTAGCATATCTGCTTGTCTAGTAACTTCCCAATTTTACTCACGCAATACAATTTTTGTAAAGCAGGTGAATGAATATGAGCTATTGCATTTGCATCCTCTATTTAATTCCCTCTTGTGAAATTGTACAGCCTATCATACAGTTCACGTATGCTCGGATTCGTGCTGCTCGCTGCATCGCGCAGAACCGGCCCGCTTCCTTTATAATACGCAGTAAAGCCTTTCCCTGCGAATCCATATTGATAGCCTGCGTTCATATATTCATTGAATCGGCTCCGGAACGTATTATCCGTTAGCATACGATTGTCGAACTCGACTTCAACACCCATGCCATATCGTTTGGCGGTTTGAATCCCATCTACAAGACGATCAATTGATAAATCTTCAAAAAAGTAGTTCGGCTGGTACGTCGCTGCATCGAATCCTGCGTCCTTCCATATAAAACTCTTATAGGTCAAGGAATGAGGGATCCAGAACGATTTTAGCCCTCTTGCATGAACATCAGAGTTCATCATCCGCAGGAAGTCTGGGGCTGACTTGGACCAGCTAATCTCTTCATCCACCCAGTACATGCCAACCAGTTCAAGGTTGGAGTAGTTGTTCGCATTCCAGCGGTTTTGTACCTCTTGCAGCCACCATCTGACTGCCTTCTGGCGTGTCGCCAAGGCTTTCTCTATGCCCACGCTGGCTTCACTAAAATTCTCGGTAATGCCGTCACCGTCAATATCACCGAAATTCGTCGTGTTTTCTCCCGGATTTGGGAGCATCATGACAACCTTCGTTTTGTGATTCGGCTGTCCGAGTTGGATTCCTACTTCCTTCGTTGCCTCATTCAATTGCTTCAAGTCACCTTGAGCGCCAAATGTTTTATCGAGGTACCATTGCCAATCCGACAAGAGGGAATTCGATCCGAAATCACGACCTGCCGGAGATTGGAGACCCAGCATCAACACACCATCAAAGAACCAATCCTGAACCTGTCCGGCTTGATTCACATAACCAATTTCCGGAATCAGACTGTCTTTTGTCCACGCCGGAACGTCAGGGTAATATCCATTGTAGACAAGCGATAAATTACGAATTCCAGCAGTGTCGACGCCCGGGTACTGGAATTCGAACGGTTTCATATTCACGACAACTGCTCCGTCAGCCTTGCCGTCAGTCCCCATAATTTCAATCTCATCAATAAATGTCCAGGCTTTCGGATGCATAGAGAACACGACCTTAACATAGCGTGCATAGGCCATCGTAGCACCTTGTCCTCCGCCTGCAACCCCATCCTTGCTGCCATCCCATACATAGGTTTGATCAATCGGAGGGCCATTCGTCCAGCCACGTTCCGTTGCTTTGTGCCCGACAATTCCCCAATTCATATTATCATCTGATACATATATAGATACGCTCAATGGAAACAAGATCGCAGAACCCGGCCAATCTTGAAGGAAGTGCGCCCTAACACTTGCTATCGATTTCCGTTGACCAAAGTCAAACGTGACTTCCCGCGCCTTCTTCTTAATGTGCCCGACCCACGCTGGATCCGTCACATTCGCAGCACCCTTAACGCCATTAGTTAGCTTGTTGCCTGTATCCGGATAATTCGATTCCGGCGCTTCCGACCAAGTGTAGGTAGAGCTCGGTGCAAGATTGCGGAGCTGTGGTGCCGCTTGGGCATTCGGCATGTTCGGAATAATCGACAATATCAGCATCATACTAAGGACAAGTGCTGTCATCTTTATCTTCATAATCAATATCCCTCCTATATACGTTCATTTTCGAAGAATACGGCCCGAATCATCTAATGATTAAGCTGCAATCATACCTCCTCTATGCAAAAATTTATCCAAGAAAGCTGTTCCCTCATGATGCCTGATGCCCTTTCTATGTTGAACCAGTAGCTAGAAGCGTCTCTTCACCTACCAGTTATGAGGATAAGAAAATGCATTTCTACAGCATATATTCCTGCAAAAAAAAGATCCCTCGATGATAGCGCTTCCATTTTAAGTTGTGTGATTTCCTTTTTTTTCATCCTTAAAGCGCATTATAGTTTTTTCCTTCCATTTTAGAAATAGTTCTTTCCGATCATTTTATACACAATATTATTGAATACACGTTCTAAGTGAACACTCTTTCATCTATTGCAACAAAAAAAAGAGATGACCTCTTCCCTGCTAGGCAAGTCATCTCTCTTCCTATATAAATAGATATGAAATACACTATACGCTCGTCTGCCCGCGGCCCTTCTCAATAAGCGCATAAGCACGCTCCACCTCTTCTGCAGTCGGGGAAGGAATCCCTTCAAGCGGATACTTCTCACCTAGCTGTTCCCACTTGTATACGCCCATTTGATGGTACGGCAGGATTTCGAATTTCTCAACACCTTGCAGTGTACCGATAAAACGACCCAGTTCAAGCAAGTCCTCTTCATTGTCGTTAATCGTCGGTACGAATACGTGTCGAATCCACATTTTCTTGCCATGCTCAGATAACCAACGCGCCGTATCCAGCGTACGTGCATTCGGCACACCTGTAAGGGCAATATGCTTCTCGTTGTTAATATGCTTAATATCCAGCAATACTAGATCCGTAACATTCATCAATTCTTCCAGCTTCGCTACTTCGTTGAAACCGTTCGAATCCAGGGTTGTATGCAGATCCCAGCGCTGCTTCACTTCACGGAATAGCTCTCTAACGAATGCAGCTTGCAGCGTTGGCTCCCCGCCCGATACGGTCAAACCGCCGCCAGAGCTGCGGTAATAAGGCAAGTAAGGTTCAATTTCAGCAAGTACTTCCTCAAGCGTCATTTCTTTGCCGTCACCTAAGCTCCATGTATCGCGGTTATGGCAATATTGGCATTTGAGCGCGCACCCCTGCATGAATAAAATAAATCGTATGCCAGGCCCATCAACGGTACCGAATGTTTCTAACGAGTGAATACGTCCGATCATCTCTATCACTTTCCTCTCCAGCCCATTACAACCTGCTTACATGACAAGAGGGGCGCTCCCTCCCTGCCATTGACCGAAAGGTACTAGGCATGTGGTGTAGTTGCGCCCCTTTACTTATCAAATATCGAGTATATCCTTTACATTGCTCAACTTACTTCGATTTCAACCGTACAGAAGGTTCTTACATCGAACCATGGAATGTGCGGTTGATTACATCCAATTGCTGCTCGCGAGTCAGTTTGATGAAGTTAACTGCATAACCCGATACGCGAATTGTCAATTGAGGGTAGTTCTCTGGATGTTCCATCGCGTCCATCAGCTGTTCACGGTCGAACACGTTAACGTTCAAATGGTGCGCATTGCTGCCGAAGTATCCATCCATCATCGATACGAGATTGGATTTGCGAACATCAAGTTCTTTACCAAGCGCCTTAGGCACGATAGAGAATGTATTCGAGATTCCATCCAAGCTGTGCTCATATGGAAGCTTCGCTACCGAGCTAAGCGATGCGAGCGCACCCTTCTTATCGCGGCCATGCATTGGGTTCGCGCCTGGAGCGAATGGTTCGCCAGCTTTACGTCCGTCAGGAGTTGTACCTGTCTTCTTACCGTACACAACGTTCGACGTAATTGTCAGTACCGATTGTGTTGGCAATGCATTACGATAAGCTTTATGCTTGCGAATCATGTTCATGAACGATTCAACCAGCTCTACAGCGATGCTGTCTACGCGATCATCGTTGTTACCGTAGCAAGGATATTCGCCTTCGATTTGGAAGTCAACTGCGATGCCTTCTTCGTTGCGAATCGGTGTTACTTTAGCATATTTGATTGCACTCAGGGAGTCAGCTGCTACCGACAAGCCGGCAATACCGCAAGCCATTGTGCGCAAGATTTCTTTATCATGCAGCGCCATCTCAATGCGCTCATAGCAATATTTATCGTGCATGAAGTGAATCACGTTCAGTGTGTTCATGTACAACTTCGCGAGCCATTCCATCATCTGCTTGAAGCGTTTCACGACTTCGTCGTAGTTCAATACATCGCTAGTGATTGGAGGAAGCTCTGGACCTACTTGCAAGCCAAGCTTCTCATCTTTACCGCCGTTGATGGCGTACAGCAAGCATTTCGCCAAGTTGGCGCGAGCGCCGAAGAACTGCATTTGCTTACCGATGCGCATTGCGGATACGCAACATGCGATACCGTAGTCGTCGCCGTAGATTGGACGCATCAGGTCGTCATTTTCATATTGAATGGAGCTTGTTTCAATCGATACTTTCGCACAATACTTCTTGAACGCTTCAGGAAGCTTTGTCGACCACAATACAGTCAAGTTAGGCTCTGGAGCAGGTCCCAAGTTGTACAAGGAATGCAAGAAGCGGAAGCTGTTCTTCGTTACACGTGTTGTACCGTCAGAAGCCATACCACCGATCGATTCTGTTACCCAAGTTGGGTCACCGCTGAACAGGTCGTTGTAAGCAGGTGTGCGCAAGAATTTAACGATACGCAATTTCATAATGAAATGGTCAACCAATTCTTGAGCTTCTTGCTCTGTCAAAGTACCTTCTTGAATATCGCGTTCCACATACACATCGAGGAACGAGGATACACGACCAAGGGACATTGCTGCACCGTTCTGTTCTTTGATGGCTGCCAAGTAACCGAAGTATACCCATTGGAACGCCTCTTGTGCGTTGACAGCTGGTTTCGAAATGTCCATACCGTGCATTGCAGCCATTTCTTTCAATTCAGCGAGTGCGCGAATTTGTTCTGAAATTTCTTCACGGTCACGGATAGTAACTTCATCCATTGCATCCAGCTCAAGATTATTCAGATCGTTTTTCTTTTGTTTAATCAAGAAGTCTATACCGTACAGCGCTACACGGCGGTAGTCACCGATGATGCGGCCGCGGCCGTAAGCATCTGGCAAGCCTGTGATAATACCAGCTTTACGCGCCATGCGCATGTCGGATGTATAAGCATCGAATACGCCTTGGTTGTGTGTTTTGCGAATGTCTGTGAAAATTTTGATAACATCTTCCGGCATTTCGAAGCCGTATGCTTTACAAGCATCGATCATCATCTTAATACCGCCAAATGGTTGAATGGAGCGGCGGAACGGAGCATCCGTTTGTACACCTACTACTTTTTCTTTTTCTTTATCTAAATATCCCGGTTTGTGCGATACGATCGTTGAAGGCGTGTTAACATCAACATCCCATACACCACCGCGTTCACGTTCTTCTTTGGAGAGCTGGCTCACGATATCCCATAGATCCTTCGTGTTTTGCGTTGGACCTGCCAAGAATGCTTCATCGCCCAAGTAAGGCTTGATGTGTCCGTCCAAGAAGTTCGGGACATCCACGTGAGTTTGCCATTTGCCTGCTTTGAATCCACGCCAAGAATTCATTTCATTTGTTTCTGTCATGTTCTTTTCCATCACCGACATCGTAATCCCTCCATACATGTTTGTTTTTCTGTATGTGTTGTAATCGAATTGAAAGCACACACCCAGCAAGATGTTCTCGTTCCCATTTCACATTGCTTGTGATGATTTTCACGAAAAAGGCTGCAAGGCGGTTATCTTATCTTTCGCATTCGTTCGATAGCTGCCTTTTCGTAATGCCGAGTGAGGCTATGCAGCAAGTTTTTTAGAGGCGAATTCTGAACCTTTTTCGTTCCTCCCTTGCTACGCCTTCATTGTACCTCTTTTCACACTTTCAATTATGTGATATTTATCACAATATAAGCTAGACAAATGATTTTTTTCACATCATATAATTCAAAATGTTGTAATCTCCACTGCTGCCCTGCTTTTTGCAAGTGCTTAGCACTCGTTTACCGCTTTATAAGCAATGAGTTCAGTTGTTGATAAACAGCAAAGACAGCGGGGAAGATCTCCCCCACTGCCCTGCTATCGTATCATTCTTGCTTATTCAAATCGTCCATAGAATGCGTTCCGATATACATCAGCCAACTCTGTTACGAGTGGAAGCTTCGGATTCGCTGTTGTACATTGGTCTTCAAAGGCGCGGTCTGCCAAGTAATCAACATTGGATTCGAAGTCCTTGGCATCGAAGCCAATTGCTTGGAACGATTCTGGAATACCCAGTTCGCGGTTCAATTCCCGAATTGCGTTGATAAGGCTGTTCACGCCCTCTTCCGTTGTACGGCATGGAAGACCGAGGATGCGTGCAATTTCCGCGTAGCGCTCATCTGCTACGAAGTGGTCGTATTTCGGGAACGAAGCGTACTTCGTTGGTTTCTTCGCATTGTAGCGAATGACATGAGGCATGAGAATCGCATTCGTGCGACCATGTGCAGTATGGTATTGCGCCCCCCATTTATGCGCCAAGCTGTGGTTGATGCCTAGGAACGCATTCGCGAATGCCATACCAGCAAGTGTCGATGCGTTGTGCATTTTCTCGCGCGCTTTCGGACATGCTTCATGATGAGATTTCACCAAGTTCTCGAACACGAGCTGAATGGCCTTAATTGCCAGACCATCAGTATAGTCGCTTGCCATTACCGATACATACGCTTCAATCGCGTGCGTCAAAACGTCCATTCCCGTATCAGCAACTGCCGTCTTCGGCAAGCTGTACACGAACTCTGGGTCAATAATCGCTACGTCCGGCGTCAGCTCATAATCAGCTAGCGGATATTTCGTATTGCCTTTTTCCTTATCCGTAATAACCGCGAACGAGGTTACTTCCGAACCAGTACCCGAAGTCGTTGGAATTGCGACGAACTTCGCCTTCTGGCCAAGACGTGGATACTTGAATGTACGCTTGCGGATGTCTAAGAACTTCTGCTTCAGGTTATCGAATTCAGCATCTGGATGTTCGTAGAACAGCCACATGCCCTTCGCTGCATCCATCGGCGATCCGCCGCCCAAGGCGATAATGCAGTCTGGCTCGAAGCTGAGCATCATTTCTGTACCGCGTTCCACTGTCTTCGTCGAAGGATCTGGCTCGACATCCGAGAACACTTCAATGACGACTGGGTTGCGGCGTTGACGCAAATAGTATTCCAGCTTCTCCACGTAGCCCAACTTCACCATCATTGGGTCGGTAACAATCATGACACGGCTAATATCCGGCATCTTCGCTAAGTATTGCGTTGCACCCTTCTCGAAGTAAATCTTATTTGGCACCTTGAACCATTGCATATTCACTGTACGCTTCGCCACCCGTTTAATATTCAGCAAATTGACCGCTGTTACGTTCGAAGAAGTTGAGTTGCGGCCATACGATCCGCAGCCAAGTGTCAACGAAGGAATATTGGTGTTGTACAAGTCTCCAATCGCGCCATGAGTAGAAGGAGAGTTGACCAGAATGCGGCCTGTTTGCAGACGGTCGGCGAACTTACGAATTACCTCGTCATCATTCGAGTGGATGACCGAAGAGTGACCCATGCCGCCAAAGGCCACGATTTCAGCCGCGCGGTCAACGCCTTCTTCTGCGGTCTTCACCTTGTAGCAAGCAAGCACGGGGCTCAGCTTCTCTGCAGACAGTGGGAACTTCGGCCCCACACCATCCAGCTCAGCTACAAGTATTTTCGTTGTATCTGGTACTTGAAGTCCGGCCATCTCAGCAATTTTCTTTGCAGATTGGCCCACGATGTTCGGATTCACCGCACAGGTGTCTGTCTTCATTGCCATCGCTTGGAGCTTGCCGGTCTCTTCCTTGTTCAAGAAGTAGCAGCCCTGAGCGGTCATCATTTTCTTCGTTTGCGCGTAAATCGGCTCTTCAATGATGACAGCTTGCTCGGATGCGCAGATCATGCCATTATCGAACGTCTTGGACAGAATCAAATCTGTTACCGCTTGATTCAGATCTGCCGTCTTCTCGATGAAGCATGGAACGTTGCCTGGGCCAACGCCTAAGGCAGGCTTGCCGCAGCTATAAGCGGAGCGAACCATACCAGCACCGCCTGTCGCCAGGATTAGCGCCACATCAGGGTGGTTCATCAAGCCGTTAGTCGCATCCATCGACGGATACTCAATCCATTGGATACAATGCTCAGGAGCACCATATTTCACAGCTGCCTCATGCAGGATGCGAGCTGCTTCCGCACTGCATTTCTGAGCGGATGGATGGAAGCCGAAAATAATCGGGTTGCGTGTCTTTATCGCGATGAGCGCCTTGAACATGGTTGTTGAAGTTGGGTTCGTTACCGGCGTAATCCCCATGACAATTCCAACCGGTTCCGCAATCTTCATATAAGCGCCCTGCGGATTGTCCTCGATGACACCTACCGTTTTGTCATACTTGATATAGTTGTGGATATATTCAGTTGCGAAAATGTTTTTCGTAATTTTATCTTCATACACACCGCGGCCCGTTTCTTCAACAGCCATCTTGGCAAGCATCATATGCTTATCCAAGCCAGCGAGTGCCATTTGCTGTACGACCTTGTCGATCTGCTCTTGGTTCATGTCCATAAATGCTTCCTGCGCCTTATTCGCGCGGTCAATCAGTTGCTGAATGTGCTTCGTAACATCGACTTGCTCCGTTTTTTTCTCTACAGTTGGTTTCGTTTCTTGTTTTGTCGCCATTCTCTCCGCCTCCATTCATGGATACCTTGCAATGAACCTAAGAAAGGGGTTCTCTATACGGTGTGTCTGCTGTTCTGTTACGGTCCTTTTCTGAGGTTCGTGTTGGACACAATTGTTTGTGAATCATTTCACACTTTCATTGTACCCATCTTTTTCGTATTGGTATGTGATTATTTTCACAACATTGATTGATTTTGCTTATTTTTTTATTTCTCCCCGATTTTATTTGATTGGCGTGATATTAATCACTCGATTTAACCAAACTGTAAATAATTTTAATCGTAAATAAATTGACAACTGCGTGCGGAACATCCATGATAGTAATACGTATTCATATAGTGAAACTTGTCACATGGAATTCTTTGGGTCAAAATTACTAAAATTTGAAATATGTAAATTGGAGGGGAACAGAGTGACTAACATCACCGACAAATTTGGAGAGCCCTGCAATACCTCTTGTTTCTCAGAACAGAATGTAGAACGATTAATCAATATCGGTAAAGAACGTACCTATCCTGACAGCTCTCATCTCTTCTGGGAAGGAGATCTATCTGATAAGCTGTTCCTCCTGAAGAGCGGACGTGTAAAAATCACAAAGTCTACGGATGAAGGCAAAGAGCTAATCCTGTACATGTATCAAGCTGGGGATTTGGTCGGCCAAGTTGATCCATTCCATAGTACAAAGCACACTTTCACAGCGGAAGTCCTTGAAGAAGCTGAGGTATTGCTTATTGAGCAGAAGGATATTGAGATTCTCATATGCCAGCACTGCGACTTCTCAATTGATTTCATGAAGTGGATGGGTATCCATCACCGACTGACTCAGACCAAGTTCCGCGATCTAATGATGTATGGTAAACCTGGCGCGCTATGCTCCACTCTCATCAGATTGTCCAATACTTACGGTGAAGAATTAGAAGACGGCGGTCTCCTGATCAACAAAAAAATTACACATACCGATCTATCGAATATGATCGGCGCTACTCGTGAGAGCGTCAATCGTATGTTAAGCGATCTTCGCAAACGCGATGTTATTGAATATGAGAATGGTATGATTGTCATTCGCGAATTAGAACACCTGCGGGAAGTATGTCATTGTGAAATGTGCCCGAATGAAATTTGCCGCATCTAATACAAAACGCCCTCATGCAAGTTCATGGCATGAGGGCCTTACTTCTGTTTACCTCTACAGATAGGGTACTGCTAACGGTTTCCCGGTATGAATAAGGAACATGTCCATTCCATTCTACTCCCTACCCACTGTACTTACCTCACTGATCTTCTAATACACTTAATTGGCTGTGAGACGGAAAACATGTGCAATTGGTGCCTTGCCCCCTACTTCATGTGCGGGCAGCTTTACATGCAATCCTGCTTCGTCAGAATGGAACGGAAGCTTCTCCTCTGTCCCTACCAAATGAATTGCCGTTACCTTGTCTGTATACGGAAGAATGATGTTATCGTTAACATTAGTATCCTCAGACGGATATAAATACGTGCAATATACCGTATCGTCCTTGCGTGTAAAGGCGCAGCGCTGTGTAAAGTAAGGAGCGCAGATGCGCGTTCCATAGACGGCTTCCCCATAGGTGCCCATCCACGCGCCAAGTTCCTTGATGCGAGCAATCGCACCCTCAGGAATCCGACCATCAGGCTGTGGCCCAACATTTAGAGCCAGATTTCCTCCCTTGGCGACTACCTCCATCAGAATATGAACAAGCTGTCGGGTTGTCTTGTACTTGTCCTCAAAACGGAAGGAGAAGGATGTTCCCATCGTAATGCAGCTTTCCCATGGTACATTCATCGCTTCACTTGGAATCGTCTGTTCCGGCGTAATAATGTTCTCATATGGTCCTCCAACCGTACGGTCGGCAGATAGCAGCCATGGCTGCTTCTCTCTAGCCTTCTCCACGACTTCTCCGAGACGGATATCCTGAGATACACGGCTCTCCTTGCATACCCAGCCAGCATCCAACCACAATACATCGATACGCCCGTAGTCTGTTAACAGCTCCATGATCTGTTCATGAGTAAACTGAACGAACTGCTCCCACAATTCAGGATACTCCTGTGGATTATAGGACGGGCCCCGCCACGTTGGGTTGCTTCGCTCCATCCCTGGTGCCCAATAGGTAGGTGTATGCCAATCTGCCTTAGAGAAATAGGCTGCAATCGCCAATCCTCTGTCACGGAATGCATCAAAAAGATGCCTACATACATCTGCGTACTTATGGGTATGGAATGGCGTCTGTGCACCCGTTATCCGATAGTCTGTTGTTTTTGTGTCCCACATGCAAAAACCATCATGATGCTTCGTCGTAAAAATCAAATACTTGAAGCCGCCTTCAACAGCAAGATCCGCCCATAATTCAGGCTGAAAGCGCAGCGGATTAAATGTCTTATTTAGATCGAAGTATTGCTGCTTCAGCTCTTCGGCATCATAATCCCAATCCACACTATCTCGCGACCACTCTTCATCGACATCACTAAGCGCCCACGACTCTACGATACCGAGCTGGGAATAGGTTCCCCAATGCATCATTAAGCCCAGCTTCTGATCCTTGAACCATTCCAGCTGTTCAAGCAACTCAGGGCGATCTGGCTTCACCCATTCGTCCTCCGCACTGAAGTTATGTACCCCTTGCTGAACGATCTGCTCATCCTCACGTTGTTCTGCCTGTTGCTGAATGGTTTCACTCATCTCGCTTATCCTCCTCTGTCTGTTCATTGATGAAATCGAACCATTGTACTAACAAAAATATCTATTTCTAGTTAACCAGAAACCGCTCTCAATCTGCAATACAAAAACAAGGACACAAGAAATTTGCGGGGAAAATGAATAAACGAGCGGAAAATTCTATAAATGATGTCTTTGTCAAGGATCGTGCACATCATGCATCTCAACGCAAAAAAGCCCCCAACATGAGACGCGCGTCCCGCGCTCACATTGAGGACTGTATGGATATGCATCATTTATGGAGTGATGATGAATTCAATCTGGTCCTCTGGCTTCAGAACAAGCTTCCGTCCCTCGACCACCGTCATCTTCTTCCCATTTACCTTTAAGGCAAAGTCTATCGTTTTTTCCATTTTCCGCTGACCGATGTGCAGCACTTGCTTGCCGTCATCTGACAAGGAGATTTGTGCAAACTCATCAATTAAATCGTTTACATTCATATTCTCTTTCCAGCTGACCACATAGGTATTGGTCATTTCTGGGATCGTAGTGCCTCCGTCGATACTCAATGTCAGTCCTGCAGCAGGCAGGGAATTCGTCTTGACATCCATTCGCTTCACAAACACAACAACTGTATCACCGGGGCCAACGATCTTCTCCATCGCTGCAGGTTGCCTAAGTTCTTCATCATTGACCACGATGCCCCATCCCATCTTCGTATCCAGGGCAACATCTCCGACGGACATGATCACACCATCCTCTTCAGAGATCTTTACAATTCCTGTCTGCTTCAAGGAATCGGTAACGGTCATGCCTGACTTCCAATCAATTTCAATGCGTTCTGACAAGTTCGGTATATAGGAACCGCCCTCGATAGTAACTGTCACCTTCGAAGCCGGACTAGATTGCTCTTCTGCCTGCTGCTCCTGCTCAGTTGTCTTGGAGCAAGCAGTGATTATGCATATCAACAACATCAGTACAACAAGAACTTTGGAGTGTTCGGCGTAGTTGCGAATGCGTAGCCATCGTCTTTTCATTACGTCAACTCACTTTCTTGCCTTCTCTACCTATAAACATACAGGTTTCTTAGTCTATTATGCAATAAGATGAGCAAGAAATCGTATCAATCCCGTAACAAAATCCGTCGGATTTACAACTCGTTCGACATAAATACGAGAGTTGGCCCTTATTTATACAACTACTTCCTCCAATATTTTCCTCATATAGGTTTTTCGTGCAGCGAAGAAGAAGAGCGCCTGCATCACAACGAACATGCTCACGACTGTCAATGCATACCCCATCATGTTCGAATTAACCAGGTTGCTCAGTGTCTTCAAGGCGAACAATGTATGAACGCTCCCTACCATGCATGGTGCGAAGAAGATAAGTCCTACTTGGAACGTAACAACACGACGGATTTCCGCAATCGACAAACCAATTCGCGTTAACCCCTTGAAGTATGCCTGATCATCCTGCAGTTCGGTGAACAATTTGAAGTAGATGACACTTCCGCTCGCGATAAAAAATAACAAACTAATAAACAATCCGATGAACATCCCTAGAGAGGACACTTGGTTCGTGCTGCTCCAATCATACACCCTGCTTGAGATTCTGATACTGTCATCTTCCTCTTCGTTAAACGACACGTGCTCCCGGATCTTTTTGTCTAAGGCCAAGGAATACTCCCAATCCGACCAATTGAATGCATGTCCATATCGAGCTCGGTCAGCCGGCGCCTTATCGAAAAATGGGGCAAACAAATCATCGCTAACGACTAACACATTGTAAACGCCTACGCCTGAATTGATTACATTTCTTGTGGTCTTTTCCCGAATATGCCCGGATACCTTTGTATACGTATCACGAATATGCCCCGATACCTTTGCAGACGTTTCACGAATCATGATCGTTACAGGCCCTGGATATCCCAAATATAGTTTCGAATCACTTGGTTCATCCACATTCAGGGGCTTACGAAGAACAAGAACCATCTCATTGTTCATAAGGGAAAGGGGTTGTCCCCCATCCATTGCAATGATCCGATTATAATCAGACACACTAACCATAGCTCCATAGTTCTCAGACAACTCTTGCGTATAATACACTTCAACATACCTGAAGTCAGCATCTTGTTCTATCTCGTTCTTTGTGCTGTCCCCCCAAGCCTTTATCATTTCTGGTTTGATCGGTTGCTGTCTGTCCTTCGTCCAGGTAATGACGTAGCTTTGCGGCATATCATTCAACTGCTGCCGCTTCATTGTCTGATCGAACGCATAAAAGCTTGCGGTAGCTGTCAACACTACTGCACACAAAATGGATACATTGAACAGCACACGGGCATTATCCTTCAGCTTGAATGCTGCTTGTGAGATATTCAACAAATTGGTTCTTCGATAATAGACGCGCTTATTTCGCTGCAGTATGCGGATAATGGCTACACTGAACTGCGTGTAGAAGAAATAGGTGCCCAGCACCGTGAATCCTAATATCGGTAACGCGGTTAGGCCGAACAACTGTATAGTTGTAACATAAGCCAGACTATATCCCAGCGCTAGCGAAAATACAGAGAGAATGACGAGCACCCATGAGAATTTAGGCGGTGATTTCGGCTCTTTGTGCGCCCGTATGAGCTCAACAATTTGACTGCGCCCTACTTTTCTCAATGAATACACGGTAATACACGTAAACAAAATCAAGTAACCTGCCGATGTCAGTAGAATCGCTTTCGGAACAATATAAAAAGTAATCGGGGTATCGACAGCCAGTATGTGGGATAAAGCCATCAAAAACAGCTTCGTCATAAAGGCGCCGATTCCCATTCCTACTGCAATGGCTAGGATGGAAATAATCATGTTCTCATAAAATACGAGTCTTCGTAACTGCAGCTTGGTCATTCCGAACAGAGTGAGTAAACCGAATTCCTGCTGTCTGGATTTCAAAAATGCAGAGCTTGAGTATAACGTAAAGAAAAAAGAGAAGATGATGATCAAATACTCGCACATCATCATTACTTCTCGAATTCGATGTCCACCAGGCACTTGTCCATTAACTACGTCAGGATGGTAAATAAATGCTGCATACATAAAGAAAATCATTACCGCGAAAACACTGCTCAAAAAATAAGCGCTGTATCGATGCCAATTCCCCTTGATATTACTTGTAGCGAGCTGTCGGAATGTCATCGAAGTTCCCTCCTAGCAAGCTTAGCGAGTCTAAGATGTGCTGGAAGAAAATCTGTCGATTGGCACCACGTCGCAGTTCGGAGAACAATCTGCCGTCCTTAATGAATAAGATTCGTTTGCAATAACTCGCCGCAAAAGCATCATGCGTGACCATCAATATGGTCCGATTCGATCGCTCATTCAAATCTTCGAGCGCAGTCATAACATCCTTCGCAGCCTTGGAATCTAAGTTTCCTGTCAGCTCATCCGCGAGAAGCAGAGATGGCTGATGAATGACTGCTCGTGCAATCGCCGTCCGCTGCTTCTGACCACCTGAAATTTCATAAGTACGCTTATCCAATATATGATCAATGCCAAGCCAGCTCGCCGTTTCCAACAGTCTGCGCTCAATCTCTCTAGCCGAGATGCCGTCAAGAGCAAGCGGCAATATAATATTCTCCCGAATACTTAACGTATCCAGCAGATTGAAGTCTTGGAAGACATAACCGAGTTCTCTTCTACGAAAATAGGCCAACTTCCGATTGCTCAGCTTCGCCGGATCCGTCCCGTTAATAAACACATCTCCAGAAGTTTGCTTGTCTATCGTAGCTAATATGTTCAACAGTGTCGTCTTGCCACTGCCTGATGGCCCCATAATCCCAACAAATTCCCCTTCATCGATCGTTAGATTGATATCTTGAAGAGCCGTATAGGTCATGTTTCCTCGTGTTCCATATACTTTGGATAATTGCTTAGCTTCTAATACAGGCATAGGTGTCCGCCCCTTCCTCCTTGCTTACGCTCCAGAATCCTCATGTATACACACAGTATACCCTTTCCCTTCTTCCTGCCAACATCGAATTGGCTTTCAATCCCCTCTACCACCTTACAAAGTTGTCACATTCGCCTGATCCTATAACAATAGCCCTCTTCCTCATGGAAAAGGGCTTCAGGGTAAGCGTTTGTTCATCGGGTCATGTACTTAGTGCAATCGCTCCAGCAACTGATGGTGCATAGCTCTAGACTCGAACTTTATCGTTACTGTCGTGCCTTCATTCAGCTTCGATGCAATACTGATTGTGTGTCCCAGCTTGGCGCAAACTTGTCTAACCAAGTAGAGTCCCATACCGGTTGCATCCCCTTCCTTACGGCCATTCTGACCGGTGAAGAATGCATCAAATACACGCGGCAAATCCTCAGGAGCAATACCAATTCCTTCGTCTTGAACATGCAGGAGTATTGAGTCACCTTCCCGCTCCACCTTAAACATTAACGATTTGGAGCCCTCTTTGTCCCTCATATATTTAATCGAATTCGTTACAAGCTGTGTTAAGACGAAGTTCAACCATTTCTCATCACTATCGACAATCACATCATCGGCTTCAATCTTCGGGAAAATTTTATGCTTAATCAGCGATTTTTTATTCTCATTCACAACCTGCCGGATGACCTGCTTTAGATTCAATCCCCCAACATGAAGATCCAGCTCGAACTTGTCCAGTCGTGCCGTACTCAGCATCATGTCCAGACCTCTCGTAAGACGATCAGCCTCTTCACTCACACTCCGCAGCAGCGACTCAATCTGAGACTGATCAAGCTCATATACTGGCTGCTGTGTAAGCAAATGAATAACAGACACCGGAGTCTTCATATGATGAACCCATTGGTTCGTGAAGTGAACATGCTTCTCTCGGTCTTTCCGCATCGTAAGCAGTTCGTTCATAAATGAGCGATATTGACGTGATAGAAGCGCATGCATTCGTCTCTGCTCTAATGTGCTTGGATGCTGCAAACAAAGCGTGAAGTCACTATCACTTGCATTCGTCTCTGCATTGTACATTTCCTTGTACCAGCGCCGTTGATTCGTATAATCATAGACTAAACCAATCATAAGAATGAACACAGCAAGTATGAAGATATAGATGAGACTTTCCTTCGCAGCAAATCGCTGCCCAATGCTAAGATCTAGCCACACAACAAGCAATGCAATCGCTATCGCTAAGAAGCACGTTAAGATAATTACAGTTCGGTCTCTTACATATTGGAGAAAGGTCATTCCCGGCTTCATTCATTCACCCATGTAGCTGACATGCGATACCCTTGGCCTCGCACTGTCTCTATTGCCTTCGCAATTCCAATCTCCTCCATCTTCTTGCGAACGCGGGTAACATTCACGGTTAGCGTATTGTCATCGACGAAGTCCACATCATCCCATAACGTCTCCAGCAATGTCTCTCGAGATACGATATAGCCAATCCGTTCCATAAGGCAAGCAACGAGAAGAGCCTCATTCTTCGTCAAGTCCACACGCTTGCCTGACCATTCAAGGGTGTTCTTCGCCCGGTGCAGTGTTAAGCCTTGGACAATCAGCTCTTCACCATTGCCCCCACCATTAGCTGCGTATTCCCCATAGGTTCGGCGCAGAACTCCTTTTACTTTGGCTAGAAGGACGTCGAGATGGAATGGCTTCGTAATAAAGTCATCGCCGCCATTTTCAATCGCCATTACTTGATCCATTTCTCCCGTACGTGCTGAGACGAATATGATGGGTACATTCGTCTCACTGCGGAATTGTCGACACCAATAGAAACCATCGAAGGCCGGCAAATGGATATCAAGCAAAATTAAATCTGGATTGATTTCCAGCATTTCATCCTTTAATTGGCTGAATTTTGTCGCACGAGCTACATTGTAATTGTATTTTTCAAGAGAAGACTGCAAGATCGATGCAATCTTATCATCATCTTCCACGATCATAATTGTATACATAACAATACCCCCAGTTCGCGAACGTACTTCTATCTATTTTGTTGCTTTCTTGTTTCCATCATAACATAAACTTCTTTTAATCTAGAAACGAACTATCCACCTGAATGCCTATGTACGCAGATTCAGTAGAGCTGAATCTCTCCATACAATGAACACAACAGAACAAAGCTCCCGCTTCTTAAGACGGGAGCTTATCGATGTGTTCCTTCAATAAATCATATGTTGGAAATATTTACGTTGTCTGTGGCAGTTCTTGATACGTGATGAGTACCCCGCCTTCACCTGCATAGGTGCCGATGACTGGGCCCATATTCACGAACAGAACTTGATCGAAGTGATATTTGTCGAGCAATTCCTTCATAAAGGCCTTGGCCCGCTCTTCACAATTGGAATGTGCAAAGGCAATCCACTCTTTGTCAACATGGTTCCATGCGTCCCCAACCTTCTCAATCAGTCGGCGGAGCGTTTTCTGTGTGCCTCGTATCTTCTCCATCACCTCTATGGAACCCTCTTCGCTTGCCTCCATGAGCAGCTTGATGTTCAACATAGAAGCGACCGTGCCCTTGAACTTGCCCAAGCGTCCGCCACGAATGACATTATCGAGGGTATCCAGGGTGAAGTACGTGCGAGTGTGCTTCACTTGGTGGCTCACGGTATAAGCAACCTCATCAAGTGTCTTCCCCGCTCCAGCCAGCTGTGCCGCACGCACGGCAAGCAAGCCAAGGCCAGCAGATGCTGTCTTCGTATCTATAACTTCAATCCGGTTCGGATGACCTTCTTCCTCGTACATCGTCTTTGCCATTAATGCATGATTGTAAGTGCTGCTTAAGCTAGAGGTCAAGGAAAGGACCAATATATCTTTATCAGTGCCAAGCGATTGATACATATGGTAGAAATCAGCTGGCGACGGACTGGATGTCTTCGGCAGATCCTCCTCCTCTCGCATACGCCCATAGAATTGAGCGGTATCCATATCAGAGGTCAGCACCTCTTGTCCGAAACGTACATATAGAGGTACTACATGGATGCCGAACTGCTGGACGATCTCTGGAGTCAAGTCTGAACTTCCGTCCGTAATGATGTGAATGGTCATGTCATTCTCCTGTCCTAAAGTAAAAGTAAGTTAGTATCGCTCATTCCGCTTAATTATACGAGCTTGTCCATACGTTTACAACGTCAAAAAGTAGGCAATCTTGTGGACACAGCAAAAATGCCGAGCACTAACCTGCTGTCAAGTTAGGCTCGGCATCCGATGAGCTGTCCACTGCGCATTATTCTTGATCCGAATGCTGTAAGGTAGAGCTAGTCTCATCGCAGCATCCGATTGATTCGTTCACCCACTGCTCCGCCCACTGCCCTATGGCTTCCATTACTGGCTGAAGAGCCAATCCTTTGTCCGTAAGCGTATATTCAATGCGTACAGGCGTCTCTGGATACACATTACGAACTACAATCCCTGCCGCTTCCATGTCTTTCATGCGTTCACTCAACATTTTGTCGCTCATGGTAGGAATGAGTGCGGAGATATCCTTAAAGCGCTTCGGCCCGCTCAATAGCACCTGAATAAGCAGCCCGTTCCAACGCTTTCCCAAAATGCAGAATGCCGCTTCGAATCGGGGACACATTCCCAACTGATCTGATTGCATCCGTTCATCCCTCCTTCTATACTTACAAAATGTAAGCATATTTATTTTACCATAGCTGATTCGAAAAGAAAACGCGACTGACATCATTTATTACAAAATTTAATGGACTTGCAAAGAATCTGCAACTTTTTTGGTACGTACGATCATTATAATAGTATGGTGAAAACTTACAATCCATTATTTATTTAATCCGAAAATATCGGGTACTTGCAGAGCTGAGGAGGCTTCCATTGAATTCATATCGCGAGAGCAGGAAAGAGCGGCATGCCCGCATAAAGAAGCAGAGGGCGCGCAAACTGAAGCAATTAGCCGGGGTGGGATTGCTGGTAATTATCGGCCTTGGCTGCATGCTCGCGCTGACAGTGGCCATGCGCACTGTAGAGAACCAGCCTGATTTGGTTTCTCCACCTAATGAAAGTGTGACTCCTACGTCCCCACTGGAGCCAAATCACGAGCAAAAAAAGAAGAACATTGCAGCAAAGGACGAATCAAGTAAATTTGTGTTGCCTCCTTCGCATGATCCCATCCGAATTGTCTTTGCAGGAGATGCACTCATGGATTGGTCCGTCAAGGAAACCATTCGCAAAAAAGGACCTGATTATCCATTTGAATACGTCAAGGACGAGGTCAGCAGCGCCGATTTTGCAGTTGTAAATCTGGAGACAGCTATCACACACCATACCGAGAAGGATACGAATCAACTGTATAATTTCAAGTCCGATCCGGAATCCTTGCAAGGAATTAAAAATACCGGGTTTGATCTGGTTACGATCGCTAACAATCATACCCTCGATTTTAAACAGAAGGGATTTCTCGACACACTATCATACTTGGAGCAATATGACATCCCCTATGTAGGCGGCGGAAGAAATAAAGAAGAAGCGTATCGGGCGCATACGGTGAAGATTAAGGGTCAAACAATTAAGATCCTCGCCTTCTCCCGATTTATCCCTCAAACGTATTGGTTCGCCGGAGAGAAGCGGCCAGGAATTGCGGAAGCGTATAATAAATCAAGTGTTCTCCCTGTTATCAAAAAAGAACGTAAAGACTGTGATTACTTGCTTGTGTATCTCCATTGGGGGGTTGAGAAAAGTCATCGTCCAGAACCATGGCAGCGTACCTATGCGCGTGAAATCATTGATGCCGGTGCAGATGCCATCATCGGCAGTCATGTCCATGTTCTGCAGGGATTCGAATTTTATAAGGGCAAGCCAATTGCTTATTCGATCGGCAACTTCTTATTTCCAGATTATGTGCGAGGAGACAAAGCGGATACAGGGCTGTTGAATCTAACGCTGAATCAAGGAGATATCTCAATGCACTTCACCCCTTACTTCATCTATAAAGACCAAATAATTAAGAAAGATGAGGCTTATGATCGAAAGCAATTAAAGTATTTGGAATCCATCTCGTTTGATGTTAAAATGGACGGCAAACAGGTACGGGATGCAGTGAAGGCAAATGGGCGCGCAACTGCTCCGCCAACACGCTAACCATGCTAGATATGCCGACATCTCGGTCATAAGACGCGAACCTGTACGCAGGATTCGCGTCTTATTGTATGTAAGGCATAATGCCGCAGCATACACAGCAAGCAAGAGGAAGGAAGATGTAATGTGACACAGCCAAAAATAACAATCATCGGAAGCTTGAACATGGATCTCGTAACGGTCACCTCCACAGTGCCAGCACAAGGTGAAACGGTAACTGGTCAATCGTTCGCGACCATGTACGGAGGGAAGGGCGCCAACCAAGCGGTAGCCTGCGCACGTCTAGGGGCTGATGTCAGCTTCATCGGATGTGTCGGTAATGACACATTCGGCACAATGATGTTAGATAACTTGAATCGTGAAGGCATACATACTGAAGCTGTTGAAGTACTTCGTGATGTATCTTCAGGAACCGCTTCCATTATTGTGAAGGATGGAGATAATCGCATTATTGTTGTACCGGGTGCAAATGCACAGGTAACAGCTGAACGAGTTCGCAAACACGCCGATGTCATTCGCCAATCGGACATCATCGTTCTGCAGCTTGAGATTCCTCTTCCTTCGGTACGAGCTGCCATCGAGATCGCGGCTGAGTCAGCAATCCCTGTCATCCTTAATCCAGCGCCAGCAATGGAACTGGATCATCAATTGCTCAGCCAAGTCACTGTGCTCACGCCGAACGAGTATGAGCTTGCCGAGCTTCTCGGGCAAGCGGATCAGGCAGGCGCCTTCGATTGGCAATCTGCTCTGCAAGCGATGCCAGGTAAAATCGTGTTAACCAAAGGGGCTGATGGAGCCTATTGGTCAGACGCCAAGGGACAACTTCACCATAGTCCAAGCCACCGGGTCGACGTTGTTGATACTACGGGAGCTGGTGACACATTCAACGGCGCTCTGGCCGTAATGCTTGCGGAAGGCCGCTCTATGGAGGAAGCAATTCCGTTCGCGACAGCCGCAGGGGCATTGTCTGTAACCGTATTCGGCGCGCAGGGAGGAATGCCGACTCGAGAGCAATTGACGCATTGGATCGCGCAGCACCAAGAGTAATAGCCCATTTATAAGGAGGAAGCAATATATGGCAACGATTCGCATGCTGCAGGCACTTGATTATGATGCTGCAGCCAGATTGTCTGATGAAGTGTTTCGCAATGAAAAGCAGATGTCGATGGCACATAGTTTTTCGTACTTGTTCTCCCCTATTACCGCTCACTCATTTGGTGCGTTTGAGGACGGGGAACTGCTCGCACATATGGGATTGCTTCCATCGGTTGTCCGTATCGGACGATCTCGACTACCTGTATTCTCACTCGGCTCGGTATGCACATCCGAGGCTGCTCGCGGCAAAGGATTCGGTACGGATCTGCTGCACAAGGTTCAAGATCATGTTGCTTCTACAGGCGGAGTGATGATGTTCGTGTCTGGAGGACGATCGCTCTATACTCGCAATCGTTGTTATCCTTTCGGTCAAACACAGATTTATACGGTTACCGCAGATGCAAATGTTGCTGAAGAAGCGGGTGTTACAGCTCGCGTTCTTACTGAGAATGACTGTTTTGCTTGGTATGAACTTGCGCAGGAACGAGAAGCTGCTTTTGACTTAAGCTTATGGGATATGCACGGACTTGAGCATGGCGGTGCATTCGCTTCCTGCGTCATGATGAAGCCTAAGGTATACGTACTGGAACGCAACGGTCACATTACTGCATACATCTATATCCTATTCCCTTCTGCCAAACAGCAGGATGCTGCACCTCGTGTATATGAGTATGGCGGCGCCGCTGAAGAGGTTGTATACTTGCTGCAGCTTGTAATGAAACAGAAGCAAATCACTGCTTCCAAAGTGAATGTACCATGGCAGGATACGGAAGTCAGCACTTGTCTGCGCGGCTATTCTTCGGAAGAGGAGCCAAACCAAGGGACGTTGTATGTTCCAAGCATGGAGCGACTATTCCGCTATATGCAGAACTGGTGGAGTGATCAAGGGGCGCTGGCCGTGCATATTCAGGTCACAGAGCTTGAAGGCGGCACCGTTCGCCTTGAGTATCCAGATGCAGCGTCAGTTGAGCTTACTGAGAGTCAATTGTTCTCCCTGCTATTCGATCCGAAAGCAACTGACATTCTCCCGCCTGAATGGCCTTCTGCCGAGCAATTGAAGATCACAATACCACTTCCTTATACGATCGGACTTTTTTACGTATAACTTAATGTTCTCATCATCATTTCTTCTATCGCAGTAGTACTGCTTCAAAGCGCACTAAAATTAGTGCGCTTTTACTTTTGAAGTATACAAAGTTCCACACTGTTTCGCCTTTCCTCAAGCTTTCCTCTTGATGTGAACCTGAATTTTCGCATACAATGAACAAAAGTAGTAGGATATAATCAGAAGGTGAATCCTAGAAATGACTACCCCTTAAACTTCCAAATACCCACATCCCGATGCAGCCTTCTTTTAATTTGTATAATAGGAGCATTTTCATATGGCTACCATTTATGATATTGCGAGACAAGCCAACGTCTCTGCAATGACCGTATCACGCGTCATTAATAATACAGGCAGGGTCAGCGAAAAGACCCGAACCAAAGTTAAGCAAGTGATGGAAGAGATGCAGTACATACCAAATTCAGTTGCTCGCTGTCTCGTCACCCAAGAGAGCAAAATATTATCTCTACTAATTACAGATATCACAAACCCATTCTTCACAACAATGGCCCGCGGAGCGGAAGATGCCGCCATGCAGCATGGATATCGTCTTATGTTCGGCAATAGTGATGAGAGCTTAATGAAGGAAAAAGACTATGTTCAAATGATACTGTCCATGCGGGTGGATGGTGTCCTATTCGCGCCCAGTGGAGACCAATCCAAAGAACATCTGGAATGGCTGACAAGACAAAATGTCCCGTTCGTGCTGCTTGATCGTGAGGTTCCAGGGATCGATTGTGATGCAGTACTCGGGGATAGCCGTGGCGGTGCCAAACAGATGGTCAGTGAATTAATTCGGTATGGACATCGACGGATTGCCCTATTGAACGGGTCTGAAGAAGTATCGACCGCCAGGGAGCGCAAAGCAGGCTATATCGCCGCCTTGCAGGAAGCCGGCATCCCATTTGACGAACAACTATGCATGCAAATGGGCTATTTACATGATCGGGATGCGCTCGATTTATCTCATTGGACGGAATTGGAGCCGCAATCTCGCCCTACGGCTATCTTTGCTGCCAACAACATGCTTGCGCTCTCTATCTTTACTGCGCTGAATCATGTCGGACTGCGAGTTCCGGATGATATCTCGATCGCTTGCTTTGACGATTTTGGGTGGGTAGAAGAAGCGAATCCGTTCTTTTCTGTTGCTTCACAGCCTGCATATCAATTTGGAGA
This sequence comes from Paenibacillus sp. NAIST15-1, assembly GCF_001894745.1. GTDB lineage: Bacteria > Bacillota > Bacilli > Paenibacillales > Paenibacillaceae > Paenibacillus_B > Paenibacillus_B suaedae. Next base: position 155,556 of record NZ_BBYF01000002.1, on the reverse strand, counting down.
GACCGGAATGCAGCTGCTGCTTGAGCGAATCAAGGATCGGGATCAAGCCTCCCGCCGAATTATTTTACCCTGCCAAGTCCACATGCGGCAATCTGTACGACAGCTATAGAACCATAATAAGCTCGAGCACGTTCACGGCCTATTCGAACGGGATTTCATCCCTGTTCAGAACAGGCCGTTCTTTTTTGTCCAGTGAATACCACGCAGCTGCCCCAATCATGTTCCTTGCCTCATTCTCCGACTCGAATGTATTTTCTTACCTGTAGACCTATTAGATCAAGCGTACTAGAATGAAAACATTGACGCTTCTTTTGCTTTTATGCATAAAAGCGTGTATGTATAAAAGTATCTATCCGATCTTTACATACTAGAACGTTATCCATCAAGGAGTTGAATAACTATGAATACGAATGATGAACAATCGGTAAAGCAGCCACTCCGCTTCGTGCAGAGTGTTACCATCTTTGCAGTCATCATCGCCATTTTACTGCTTACGATACTTGGCTGGGGTGCACAGCCGCACATCCCACTGCTAACAGCAACTGTTGCCGCAGGCTGTCTGCTCTTGCTATTCGGACAATCGTGGAATCTAGTAGAACGAGCATTGATTAAGGGACTTCAAGCTTCTGTTATGCCTGCCTTGCTCCTATCTCTTATCGGAATCCTGATTGCAGTATGGATGATGAGCGGGACAGTTCCTACGCTACTCGTATATGGAACCTCCTGGTTTCAGCCTCAATGGTTCACGATTAGCGCTCTGCTGCTTACGGTTATCGTCTCCATGTTCGTCGGCAGCTCAGTGACGACAGTCGGAACATTCGGCGTAGCCTTGATAGGCATGTCGGATTCCATGGGCGTCCATCCCGCAATCGTAGCAGGGGCTGTCGTGTCTGGTGCCTGCTTCGGGGATAAGATGTCTCCGCTCTCTGATACGACGAATTTCGCCTCTGCCGTTGCACGTGTCAGTATGCCTGATCATATTCGCAATATGACGAAGACAACCGTACCTGCTTTCCTTATTACCTGCATCGCCTTTTTATTTTTCGGTTCTTCCGCTCAATCCAATATGGATCAATTGCTGGCGATGCAGCAGGATATCCGCAGTGTATTTCATATTCATCCGCTAACCTTACTGCCGCTTGCTGTCGTGCTTATCGCTGCATTTAAGCGATTGCCAATCATCATTACGATGCTGTTCGGTATTGGATCGGGTCTGCTAGTTACTGCGCTCATTCAAGGAGACGTAAATGTCCCACAATGGATGGAAGTGATGCAGGGAGGATTCCAAGGGTCATTCCAGATGGAGGAAGTAAGCCGCATCGTGAACCGAGGTGGCCTTCAGTCTATGACTTGGGCAATATCGCTCATTGCGATTGCCTTCGCTCTGGGAGGATTGCTGCAGCATGCAGGCATCATTGAAACGATGTTCAATCGTCTGATTGCACCTGTAAAGACCAAGGAAGGACTTGTTGTCACAAGCGGACTTAGTTCAATCGGGGTGAACATGATTACAGGGGAACAATACATGTCGATTCTGATTCCGGGCCAATTGTTCGAATCCGAATATGATAAGCGCGGCATTCCACGACTCACCTTATCTCGTACATTGGAGGATTGCGGAACATTAGTGAATCCACTTATTCCTTGGGGGGTCAGCGGTGCAATGATGACAAGCGCTCTTGGTCTTACCGTACTGGATTACATGCCATATGCTTTCTTCCTGTGGGTATCCCCACTGGTTACATTTGCTTTTGCACTATTGCCCGGGTTAAAACGTGTGACACTCGGTAATTCACAATAGCAACTTCATTGCAGGTCATCAGTCGCAACGAGATGATGACTAAGCGGTAGGATACAGAAGACCCTATTGCTTCTTCCAATCCAGTTATGATACTGTCTTCTTAACTAGTCATGGATTATAGACAGGAAGGAGGGGATAAGATGCGCCTTATACATGCCCGTATGCCAAGGTATATATTGCTTGTACTTAGTGTGCTTGCTATCGTATGTACAGCACTTACCCCTCTTGCTTCGAATGAAACGATGTTCATGCATCCTGATGAATCCGCATTTACGTATCCCGAGCATGTAAGCTCTGTAGTAGGCATTCATCAGGTTCAGTCTATTAAGCATTTTTCCATGCCTTTATGGTTCATCTTATTCATTCTCTATATCGCGATCGCCCTCTTGAGGAGCCGGCTGCCCAGTTACAGATTTGATACGCCGTATATGATTTTACTGCGCAGTCAATTCTTGAGGCCTCTCAAATTCACTTCTAGGTTCGTGGCTCGTCCCCTCGCCTGTACAACTCAACAATCACTTACAGACGAGGAGAATAACAATGACGACAACGAACACGAACACGGAGAAACAAATGAAGCAAGAGAGCGGGCCTTCCGGCAAAGAGCAAGCATTGAAAACAGATATACAGGTTCTTAATCGGGATTTGAAGCATATGATATGGTTTATTATCCTGTCAGCGGTAGTCATTACCGCACTTTATTTTCTCATGTAACGAACGAACTACAAGCATCCCATTCAGCAGAGGCTTTGTGGGATGCTTTTTTATGGATCATATCGCGAAAGCGCATTCAAAAATATAGACATCCTGACGGCTTTCCACTCTGCATCTCAGTTCGATGTGAGGAAGGAGAGTGTGAATACCATTTTTTATACAATTTCGAGAAATAAAGAGCATCTTCGTAGCCGACAGCCGCAGCAATTTGCTCGATTGTTAACCTTGTCGTCATCAGCAATGTTTTGGCGCGCTCCATCCGGATGCGCAGCAAAAACTGCATAGGCGATTCCCCCATTTGTTTGCGGAACATCTTCGATAAATAGGTGCGGTGATAGCCTAGCGTATGTGCAAGTTCGTCTATGGATATGGATTTATCAAACTGCAGCGACAGCCAGCGAGCTGCTTGTTCTACCTGACGTTCGATATCGGAGCGTTTATCATCGTTATTCGCATCAGAACCTTTGTCAGTAGTACGTGCATATTCAGCAAGAACAACACGCATATAGCCCTCAGCTTCCATGTCCCCAGCACTGCCTCCTATTTGAAGTGCTTTATATACATTCCGGAACAACGCTTCTACTCGATGTATGCGATAGCCTTGAACAACTGGTGCATGCGGCCCAATACCGATTATCGCCAACAGCTGTTCGACACCGCTGCCGCGATATCCTATCCAGCGGTACTGCCAAGGATCTGCTTCATCAGCTACATAATGATGAAGCTCCCCCGGGAAGATGAAGAAGCTCTCTCCTGCCCCAACTTCATAGGCAACCCCTCTAATCGTAAATTTCCCTCTGCCAGACTGTACACAATGCACGATCCCGTAATCATGAACGCTAGGACCTACGTGGTGCAGAGGTTCCGTGATTGATTGGCCGCAGAACAATACGGACAGTTCTCCCCTGGAAGGTGCTTCATTAATTGCGAGATTTGCTCGTTCACCCATCCGGTTCCCTCCTAACTGACAACAATCCTCCATATTCACATTCGTTTTCCCCATACCAAGCCTTAATCGATTCAGATACATTAATTGTACAACAATCATTTCCAAGTTGCATCACACCATGCCGATGTTCCCTTACATTTCATGACAGCAGCTCGGAACGAAAGGAGACAAGATGTATGAGTAAAATTACATTTCTCGGAGCAGGAAGCACCGTATTTGCCAAAAACGTATTAGGTGACTGCATGCTCACTCCATCACTGCAAGGATTTGAGCTTGCCTTGTTCGATATTGACCACGAGCGTCTTCGTGATTCCGAGAGCATGTTGACCAACATGCTTGGAACGACTGGCAGCACCTGCCGAGTTGTTGCCTACAGAGACCGCAAAGAGGCACTGCGCGGCGCTAAATATGTAGTGAATGCGATTCAAGTTGGCGGGTACGATCCATGTACAATTACAGACTTCGAAATTCCGAAGAAGTATGGCCTTCGCCAAACCATTGCAGATACGCTCGGAATTGGGGGTATCTTCCGCAATCTGAGAACGATCCCTGTCATGCTTGATTTCGCCAAAGATATGCAGGAAGTATGCCCAGATGCTTGGTTCCTGAACTATACAAATCCAATGGCCGTGTTGACCAATGTGATGAATACATACGGCGGGATCAAAACAGTAGGACTCTGTCATAGTGTTCAAGTATGCGTACCTTGGCTGTTCCATGATCTTGGCATCGACAGTGAAGGTGTAAGTGCGAAGATTGCAGGCATTAATCACATGGCGTGGCTGCTTGAGGTAACTCGCAACGGCGAGGACTTATATCCAGAAATTAAACGCCTTGCCTTGGAGAAACAAAAGACAAAGCACACCGACATGGTACGTTACGAACTTATGTTCAAATTCGGCTATTACGTGACGGAATCCTCCGAGCATAACGCTGAATACCATCCATACTTCATTAAGAAACAGTATCCAGAACTGATCGAGAAGTATAACATTCCTCTTGATGAATACCCTCGACGCTGCATCAACCAAATTGAAGGTTGGAAAAATATGCGTGAACAGCTCGTCAATAACCAGCATATCGAACACCACCGTACCCATGAATATGCCTCATATATTTTCGATGCTATGGAAACAGGAACACCATTCAAACTAGGTGGTAACGTTATGAATACGGGACTTATCACCAATTTGCCGCGCAATGCATGTGTTGAGGTTCCATGCTTCGTTGATCGCAACGGAGTTACACCTACCTATGTTGGCGATCTGCCGCCACAGCTTGCAGCGTTGAACCTCACGAATATCAATACTCAGCTTCTTACGATAGAAGCTGCAATTACAGGGAAGAAGGAGCATATCTACCACGCGGCCATGCTCGATCCGCATACGGCAGCAGAGCTTAGTCTAGATGATATCGTCTCCTTATGCGATGATCTGATCGAGGCTCACGGAGATTGGCTTCCGAAGTTCGTATAGGGAAGAACTCATGCAAAAGCGGTACAGTTGATCGACAACTGTACCGCTTTTTCTACTGCTATATCTTGATGACCGTACATCATTCCCCTTGTGCGCGTTTATGCACTTGTGATGCCTGCGCTGCTTTCTTGGCCTGCTGGCTTCGTTTAATGGACAGTCCAGCTGCCACGACAACGATCACCAGTGCGATCTCAAATCCATACTTGATGAATGGATTCGAGAAGAGACCGGCTAGCGAATCGAACTTCATGAACTCACCGACGAACATTTTTGCTGCGGTCCACGCTAGCACCGCTGATCCGATGATAATAATGATCGGGTAGCGCTCGATGAATTTCAGTACAATTGTGCTTCCCCACACGACAATAGGGACGGAAATTGCAAGTCCCAGTACGACTAGCAATCCATGTCCATTCGCCGCACCCGCTACAGCTAGCACATTATCGAGCCCCATCGCTGCATCCGCAATAATAATCGTTCGAACTGCCGCCCAGAAGCTGCCTCCCGCCTGCACATTATGCTCTTTCTCTTCGACCATGAGCTTGATCGCAATCCATATGAGCACGGCTCCGCCAATCACGAGCAAGAACGGAATTTTGAGCAGCCATACAACCCCTAAAGTGGCCAGCGCTCGAATGATTACTGCTCCGATCGTACCGAAGATGATGACCTTCTTCTGATCTTGCTTCGGTAGGTTGCGAGCCGCTAGACCGATAACAATCGCGTTATCTCCTGCTAACACCAAGTCAATGACGACAATGGACAGCAGCGTGGTCCAGAACTCTAATGAAAATAGCTCCATTGATAGTTCCCCCTTGACGTTAGTATGTATAAATACTGTAAAAAACATGAACGCCGCTACCACGTTCGTGGTAACGGCGTTCCGATCAGAAAGAGACCTTCACCAACGCAACCATCGTGGCAAAGGTCTCGCAAACAACGTTATACGTTGCCAGTAGCGCCGAGGATGCGCGTTGTGGCGTATCCCGTAATGACGACGGTTACTGTGCTAGCTACTCCCCTTTGGAGTATTCGTTTTTTCAGTGAACTAATCATAACACCGGCAATCGAATTGTTCAACCATCATTTCTCTCTATTTTCTCGCTCTATTACAGATCTGGCGTTGTTCGAATGATAACAATTGGGTATGATGAAGATATACGTATTTAATCATAAGGAGGCTTCCCCATCGTGAGCAAAGAACTATCCAATCATCATCCTTCACTTGAAAAAGCAACCTTTGCCGGTGGCTGCTTCTGGTGTATGGTCACGCCGTTCGAGGAGCTTCCTGGCATCCATTCGATTGTGTCTGGCTATACAGGAGGACACACTGACAGTCCTACATACGAAGAAGTATGCTCAGAGACAACCGGGCATGCCGAAGCCGTTCAAATTACATTCGACCCTGCCCTATTCCCTTATAAGAAGCTGCTCGAGCTATTCTGGCAGCAAATTGATCCTACAGATGAAGGCGGACAATTCCATGATCGCGGTTCGTCTTATCGAACAGCTGTCTTCTATCACAATGAGGAACAACATCAGCTTGCACTGCAATCCAAGCAAGAATTGGAGCAGAGCGGTAGATTCGATAAACCAATTGCTACTGAGATCGTTCCCGCTGGCACGTTCTACCCAGCAGAAGAGCATCATCAAAACTATCATCAGAAGAATCCGGCCCATTACAAGCGCTATCGCTCTGCATCGGGCAGAGATGCCTTCATCGTGAACCATTGGGGAATCTCCGATGAAGAGCGTACAGCCCTTCAAGGGAAGCTGACGCCAATCCAGTATCGGGTAACCCAGCAGAATGGCACAGAGCCCCCTTTTTCCAATGAATACTGGAACCATGAAGCAGAAGGAATCTATGTGGATATCGTATCTGGTGAGCCGCTCTTTAGTTCGTTGGATAAGTTCGATGCAGGCTGCGGCTGGCCAAGCTTCTCGAAGCCGCTTCGTTCCAGTCATGTGGAGAATAAGCTTGACACTTCTCACGGCATGGTTCGTGTGGAAGTAAGAAGCAAACTGGCAGACTCCCATTTGGGTCATGTATTCGATGATGGCCCTACCTCAACTGGACTTCGTTATTGCATTAACTCTGCAGCCCTGCGGTTCATTCCGAAGGAGAAGCTGGAGCAAGAAGGTTATGGGGAATTCGCATCCATTTTCTCCTCCAAATAGAGGTTGTTCAAAAAGTCCGCTTTTGATCACGAAGTAAATCATGAAGTGGACTCGGCATCGAATCTTGAATTCAGCCAGGCCTTCCGGTGCTCATGTACCCAAATCGTACGCTCCGCTCCTCAGGCCCTAGCTTCATCCAACTTTCTCGGAGCTGAAAACCGGCCTTTTTGAACCGCACAAATAGGATTCTCTAGTACGAAGGCCCAAATGAGGAACGACCTAACCGTTCTCATTTGGGCCTATATTTAGATTCGCTCAATTGTTAACAAAATACCGCTCTTGTCGTCGCATATTTTGAATCGGGGTATTTGATTGCAGTAGGCATCCATCCGTTCACGTGCCTCCAAGGCGGCGGCACATTGCTCCATCCCAGTAGTAATGATGTATTGGAACCACCGCTCCATACTGCTCTGTTCCTCGTCAACACGCCAAGGATAAATGCCATCCGATACAAGCAGAATATGCGTAACTCCCTGGAGTGGGAGGGCTCCATATTCCATGCGATGCTGCACGGCCTCATCTCCATTAAGGACGCTGTAACCGAACTCTGTATTCGCACGGGAACGATTCTGCTTCAGCCGCTGCCGAATCTCTTCTGGCTGCCTATGCTCTCTCCAATCCTCCTCATGCTCCATCCACGCTGACAAGGCTCGCTCATCGAAGGGAGCAACTCGGTCATAAGTTACAGCTCGAACCTCCCCGGATTCATATAGCGCGTATATCATGCAATCGCCCGTCTGCGTCCAATATGCATAATGCTCATCAAGCCACACAGCGGCATGAACCGCACCGAACCTTCGTCCTGTATCCTGTGGAGCGATGCCGTATTGGCGCATCGTATTATCCAATTTGCGATTAGCATCCATGAGTCGAGCACGCATCACATCAAGTGGAGAATCGATAGCTGCTGTAGTAGTGATAGTTTCCAGACCACGAGCAATACTTAAGGCAGCCATCTCTCCCGCTGTATGCCCTTCCTCATCTGTAATCGGCTCTAATCCAGATACACCATCGATGACCGCATATAGCTGCTGTTCGGGAAGTGCAATCATCCGGTCTTCATTTCGTCTGCCCTGCCCCTGTCTCGTTGCTGCATCACAATGAATTCGAATCACTGCTATTCCCCCTTCAATTGTTCTTACGCTCAGCTACCTGACTTCTGCACCATCTTCGCAGCTTGGCCGAACAATCCCATTAGCATGAACACAACGATAATATATAGCAAGAACATCGGCGCCGCCATAGCGGAGAATACCATCGGTGATGCAAACGCGAATCCGAGCATACTTAATGAACAAGCGAGTGCAACTGTAAAATAGATGGATCGTCTACGGGCCATATGTGCGATGTAGCCCCAGTCACGGCGCAGTGCATATTCCCGCAAACCACTGCACATGAAGGTTACTAGTGTAATGTTCAACCCCGTCTCTGCTATACTGCGAAACACTCCAATCCATGCTCTCGCTTCCGCACTGACTCCGCCTAACAGCATCGGCTGCAGCAGCTCATACACCGCTAGAACGATCAGCGGGATACATAATCGCTTCGCTAGCAAGAAGCGATCAGATACGGATATCAATTGTGTTACACCGCTAAATACCAAGGCAAAGCCTACGATGTCCGGCAGCAGATCAACGCCCCTCGGCGCATAATCAATAAAAAATAACAAACCCCATTGAATTCGTCTAAATGCCTTTGCTTCCATATTCATCTTGTTCATCTTTGTTGTCTGCATGTCCTTTCCGTATGTACTTCCACAAGCAAGCTGTACCCAATCATGAAACAGTTCAGCATGCTGTTATCTTGCTTCAGTATAACGTGACGTCTTAAGCGAACGCAATCTCGCGGCCTATTTGGAATATTTTTTCAGCCTATTCGCTCAATTCGGATTATGTAAGTCCATTCCTTTTGCAGTATAATGGTTAAATGTCTAGTTGAGTAACATTTCTTTATAGCCTAATAGTAGCTACATACCTTTCAGGAGGAAGCATAATGAATCACATTAAAATATTTTCGGACAGCACATGCGATTTGCCGAAATCACTACTTGAACGTTATGACATTGGCATTATCCCTTTATATGTTACTTTCGGTGACGACGCTTATCGTGATGGAGTGGATATGACCCCTCCGGAATTGTACAAGCATGTAGATGCATGCGGCAAGCTGCCGAAGACATCTTCGCCATCTCCAGCTGATTTTGTAAAGGCATTTGAGCCATTTGTGAACGAAGGCCGCAAAATTCTGTATATCGGGTTGTCTTCCCACTTATCGTCCACCATTCAGAATGCCATTATTGCCGGGGATATGCTCGGTGAAGGTACTGTAACTGTCATTGACTCCTTAAATTTGTCTACCGGTATCGGGATTCAAGTTCTCAAGGCAGCGATGGCACTGGAATCTGGTTCATCTCTGGAGGAAACTGTAGAGCTTGTTGAGGACGTTCGCGGCAAAATGGAAACCGAGTTCATTATAGATACATTAGATTATCTATATAAGGGCGGACGCTGCAATAGTCTGCAGAACTTGATCGGCAGCCTGCTTCGCATTCGTCCTGTCATTAAAGTTGTCGATGGAAAAATGATTGCGGCTAATAAAATTCGCGGCAAACGCGAGAAAGCACTTGAGCAGTTGAAGCAAAATGCGCTGGATCATGTGGATGAGATGGACAAGGATATCGTATTTGTCACTCATTCCTTATCGCCTGAAGATGCCAATATGATTCAGGCCGAATTGCAAGAGAAGACGGGCGCAAAACATGTGATCCTGTCGGATTGTGGTTGCGTCATCTCCAGCCACTGTGGACCAAACACAATTGGAATCGTATACGCGCGCAAATAAATATACAGCGGCTGACCTCGCCAATAGAGCAAGGTGCAGCCGCTGTATTTATGTAGAGAACTAACCGTATTTTATTCCGTTGTGCGAGTAAAAAAACGAGCAATCCCCCCCGCCCCAACTGCAAGGCAGATCCCAAGAAGCATCTGTACAATCACTTCTATGAACTTGGCGCTGTCATCCGTCCAAGCCCGCTCTGCAAATAAAGCCACTTCTTGATTCGAGAGCATAATCAATAGCTTGATAAATTCCGGGATGCTGTTCACGAGAAGCATAATACCAGCAATACCTAGTCCGATTTGAAGGGTGGTGCGAAGCACCGGGTTCGCAGAATGCGTCTGGCTGCGCATCGGAAGGACACTTTTCTCGCCGCTACTCGATACGTCTGCATCTTGTGTCTTCACTAGAGTCACATCACGTAGTTTAGACGGTGCTAGCGCCTTCGATAATGATCCTGCCGTGCACCATAGGATGATTCCTCCTATAAGCGGAACAAGGACAGGGAGGAGCAGTATGACGAAATTGGTGTATACCATATTTTCACTTCCAACCCCCATATGAATCATCGAGGAGATCATATTTACCAGCGCAGCCGCAATCTTCGCCAACTCTAGGAAGGCGGTCACGATCCAATAGAGAGCGCCGAGCCGAACAGCCAAGAAGGCCAATGATCGAGCATTCAATTGATTTTCCTCCATTTCTGAGCATGGATTCATAATCATCTATTATACAGGATGTCTGGCGCTTATTGGGAAGTTATTTGCTCTGATGCCTCAGCTGGTATACGTATGGATACAGATGTGCCAATGCCAAGCCCGCTCACAATTGTAACTCCATACTCTGCACCGTAGTGCAGTTTAATACGTTGATCTACATTTCGAATGCCGTAGCCTGTATTCACATGGTCTCTTCCATCAAAAATATCATGGATTCGCTGAGCGGTCATACCTACCCCATCATCGATGATCCGGAACAGCAGGTCATCCACATCCTTCTTTGCTACAATTCGAATGAAAATTCGATCTCCACACCAAGCATGTTCCAACACATTTTCAATAAATGGCTGTACAATCAGCTTTACCGTACGATACGGCCATACTGCTGGGTCAATATCGAACATAACACTAATGCGATCACCGTATTTAATCTTCTGTATATCTACGTAAGCCTGTGCCTGCTCCAACTCATTATGTACCGGTATCATCAGTTTGCCGTTGTTAAGCGCAAGTCGGTAGAACTTAGCCAGGCCTAATACCATCTGCTGCAGCTTCTCATTATCCCCGAACTTCGCTAGCCGATTAATAGAGGACAACGTGTTATACAGGAAATGCGGATTGATTTGCGATTGCAGCATCTCCAATTCCGCTTCCTTCTTCTGCAGCTGTGTCAAATACACTTCCTTAATTAGCGCTTCAACATTTTCGCCCATGCTATTCAATGCGGTGGCAATTTGAGAAAATTCATCCTTGCCCCGATAGGAAATTCGTTTGTGCAGATCGCCTTCCCGAAAAGCATTGAGCACTGACACGAACTTCGTAATCCGAATCGAGAAATATCTTGATATGAACACTCCTGCGAATGACAACACAATAAAGCAAATCAAGCAAATAAAAATAACAAACAACCGAACCTTCATCGAATCTTCTTGGATGATGGAGAGAGGCACATGTGCGACCAGCTGCCAAGATTGCTTCCCTACCGTCTCCTGGATCGTCAAATAGTTGCTCTGCGTATCCGCTTCATTAGCAGGCAACTTGCCAGACTGATAGATGCTTCTCCCCTGTTCATCCACTAGGTAGATTACGCTGTCATTTCCAATCTTCGAATAATTAATACTATCGAACAGCTCCGAGATCGCAACATTAATGCGCAAAAATCCAACTTCTTGAAGCTTCAGAGGATTATTGGTGTCCACAAGCCGACGAAGCAGGGAAATTCGACTATTCTCCGCATCACGCTCAATTTGGCTCCACTTCATTGTGATGCTGTACTTCTCGGGTGGAAAGCTCTTATACCAATCCTTATCTGTAATTCGATTCAAATGATAAATTTCATACGGCCAGTTATAATCCGTAGGATTCTCTTTCCCAAATGTACTGTGATGGATCTCATTTATGGATTCATTACGAAAAAAAACAGAAATCCACAGCTTCATTCCAGTTGCCGAAGATGCCGCTTCTATCTTAGGAATAACATACTTCGTAATGCGATCATAATTTTCCCAGCCTTCCTCGTAGCTACGCAAATATCGATACAGCTCATAGTCGCCGTACAATATAGAAGATATGCGAATTATATCCTGCATCTTATATTCAATATTATCGCGAATCTGCAGCAGTGTTCCTTGTATATTGTTCCGTGTATGCTTGCGAATCGATTGATCATACATGGAATGGGAGACAAGTCCTATGACTAATACCGGAACAATGATGAACACCATATAAGTCAGCATGAGTTTGTAGCCAATCGGCAAATAGCGGAACTTCGGTCGCTGTTCGTTCATTGACTTCTCCCCTATCATGTTTCCCGCTTGCGATATTCCATCGGAGTCATGCCGTATGCTTCCTTGAATTGTCTGCTAAAATAGGGAAGGTATCGATAGCCTACCTGATTCGCAATTTCATAGATTTTGATGGAGCTCTCATGGAGCAGCTCGCGTGCCCGCTCCATACGAAGCTGTATAAGGACTTCACTGAACGATTTCCCAGTCTCCTCCCTGAACATGTACCCCAAGTAGTTCGGTGAGAATGAGAATTGATTCGCCACGTCCTTCAGTGTAATGTTCTCGCTCATTTTATCCTTCATCACTTGAATCATTTCTCGAATGAGCCGATTATTCTTGGAGGTAGATTTGCTGCGCAAATATTCAGATATTTCAAATGTCTTCCTGACGAGCCAGGAGCGAATATCGCTCACCGTATCAAATTGCAGCAGAATATCCAAGTTATGCAGCTCCATACCCAATATATCGAACAGATTCTCATCCTTTGTCTTCAATTGCTCATCCAGCTTCCATATGATGAACATCGCGAGATTATGAACGGTAAACTTAGAACGGAGCATGCTCACAGATTCGAAGAGCCTCTCTATCTCATCGTAAATACAAACCAGCTCATATTCCATCAAGGCGTGAAATAGTGCCTCCATACGTTGTTCCAATGTACGCGCATCCATCATTTCGGGCTTCAAACTTACCGCTTCGTAGCGGATAAGCCTCCCTTTGCCAATAAACATTTTACCATCAACCGCTTTGGTTGCCTGTTGGAACGAGAGATAGAGCTGTTCCAATCCGTTTACTGGTTCCCCTACCCCAACTGTCATCGTCACGGAGAACTGAGTCTCAATCACCTTATATAAATCATCAATAAAAGGGTCTAAATACTGATCATGAATCAGCACCATCATCCGATGAGGCGTCAACTTGCAGCAATGTGGCATATGATGCTTCAATCCAACCTCATTGACCGCATACAGGAATTCCTTCGTTGTAACCTCGTGTGACAAGCTCGTATGCTCTTGCGTCCAAGTCATATAGTCAAGCTCCATAACAGCAACTCGGACAGGCCAATTCAGTTTGTCAAGCCCATAAGAGGCAACTAGCTTCATCATTCCATCCTGCTGCTCACTTCTCCACTGCCCGTCAACCAACCGCAGCAGCAAGTCATTCTTCGCCATCGGAATCATATGCTGATAAGCTTCCTCCACATCGCGACGCTTCCGGTCATCATCAAGATCCTGCTTCACCTTCTCGAGTGCAGCGATAAGCTCATCATCATTCATCGGCTTGAGTACATAGCTGTAGGCCTTCAAAGATAATGCCTGTTTCACATAACTGAAATCTTGGTGACCGCTTACAAAAATAATTCGGATATTGGAATTTATCTCAATCGCCCTGCGGGCCAGCTCCAACCCGGACATATTCGGCATATTAACGTCACTGACGATAATATCGATAGGCGTACTATCAATAATATGACAAGCCTCAAAGGCGTTATTTACCGCTGCTGCAACTTCTAACCCAAGCTCTTCCCAAGGAATGAATTGCTTCATTCCTTCCAGATCAAGCATCTCGTCATCAACTAACAACACGTTATACATGAATGAGGCCCCCCAAACGATGCAGTCATACAATTCTCATTCCAGCATTTCCCTAAACAAAGTATAACAAGTTCAACTATCATTTGAACAGTCAGATGATTTCAAAATAAAAGATTTGATCAAAAGAACGAAGACCCGCTGGCAGACAGCGAGCCTTCGTTCCGAAGATTATTTACCCATTGCTTTCTTATTCTCCGTCCAAACTTTTGTAACATGGTCAAGGAACTTCTGATAACCAACCTTCATGGAATCATCATGTGCTTTATCCAGAATTTGCAGTGCTTCTTCATCGGATTTCGCGTACATGGATTTTGCTCTAGCTGTCAACCAAATATCTCTAACACTTTGTCTAGCAATCCCCTCTTCACTATCTGGAGTCGGCTCCCAGCCGAGGAACTCCGTGAAGTCACCTTGCGAAGCCCATGTTACTTCCATTTGCCAGCGGTTGCTGAAATCAATCTTATCTGCTGGTACAGTAGACAACATTTGCTTTTTCGTATTATCCATGAACATTGTATTGCCCACCCATACCAAGTCGCCAGCTTTACCATTTATTTCAGAAAGCGTTTTCGGATCATTCATGTATTTATCCTTATTAAATTTCGGTGTCAGACCATCAGCTTCAAATCCATCCCAATAACCATCCGCTCCTGGAGGCCCCCAGTTCAGCACCATGCTGCCTTCAGGGCCAGTCATCCAGTCAAGCATCGCGAATATGGCCTCTGGATTTTTCGCATTTGTCGTAATGGCAGCTACGTTCCATCCAAGTTGGTTATATGTTCCTGGATAGATTTTGCTAGCATCCAGACCTTGTTTTACAATCGGTTTAATAAACATATAGCCGTCTTCCGGATCCTTCTTCTTCAATTCCTCATCTGCTACAGCTAGCATCTTCATCGGATCGAAAGTTGCAATAACAGCAAACTTGCCGTTCATCGCTTTTTCTCTTACTTGATCTTCTGTCTGCGTATTCGCATCTTGTGTCATCAACTTCTCACGCATCAGCTTCGCTGTATATACAACGGATTCACGGAAGCCTGGATCCTTATAGATGGAGACCATTTTATCACCATCTGGTACAGCAAAGAAACGAGTAAGGGACAAGTTGTTTTCTTTAAAGGAAGAGAAGATTTGGTCAATACCGTGACCGTCTTTCGCCAATCCCGTTTCAAATGGAGTGACGTCAGGGTACTTCTTATGAACAGCTTGCAAGTATGCATACAAGTCGTCAGTCGTTTCCAATTTTGGAGAGCCGAGCTCTTTATAGATTTTTTTGTTGATTGCATAGCCCGCGTTTCCGTTTGGCTGCTGTGTATAATAGTTCGGTACCTGATAGATCTTGCCGTCAGGCGAACGGAGCAATGCTTTGTGATTTTCAGTCAAATACTTCTTGAAATTCGGGTACTTGTCAATATACTCATCCAATGGTACGAGCATACCAGCCTCACGAAGACGTTCTATATCGGGCCCTCTGTCAGTCCAGATAATATCAGGAAGCTCATTGCCCGCAATCATCGTTTGCAGCTTCTGTGCATTGTTGCCACCTGAACTGATTCCATTGACCGTAATTTTCAAGTTGTCCTGTATCCACTTCGAAGCAGGGTCCTTACCCCATTTCGGCAGCTGGTACCAACCATAGTTGCCATAGAACGATACTTCAAGTGGTTCCTTGCCCAATTCGTACAGGTCACTCTTCGGAGTTTCACTTGATTCTTTGCCCGTATCGCCTTGCTTCACAGGTTCATTCTCAGGTGGAGCACTTGTCTTCCCACTGCCGCATCCTACTAACAGAGTGAATACCATAAAAACAGACAACACACTCAGCAGAAGATTTTTTTTGTTCTTCACGGCTTTTTCCCCTTTCAATTTTGTAATCTATGTTTAAAGCAAGGTTGCTCTAAACGCATCCAAATGTCCAGCAGATTAAACAATCGCTACTCTTTCAACGAGCCAATCAATACACCTTTTACAAAGAAACGCTGCAAGAACGGGTACACACATACAATTGGAAGCGTTGCTACCATAATCGTCGCCATCGTCAATGCCTTAGAGGTTATTTTCTTCGCAGCATTGATGTGCACAAGCGCACTCGTATCTACATTGGACAACTGTTCAGATGCGATGTTGGAGAATAGTATCTGTCTTAGTATCGTCTGAATAGGAAGCAGATTCTCGTTCGTAATATAGATACTGGCTACGAACCATTCATTCCAGTGCGCAACCGCTGTGAACAGAGACAAGGTAGCAATAACAGGGCCAGATAACGGGAAGACAATACGGAAGAATGTACCCCAGTTACCGCAGCCGTCAATCTTCGCTGACTCTTCCAAGCCTTGCGGCAAGCCTTGGAAGAAGGTTCGGAATATAATCATATTCCATACACTAATAAGTGCCGGAATAATGAACACCCAGAAAGAGTTGAACAAACCAAGTCCACGAATGAGCATATAGCTCGGAATGAGACCGCCTCCAAAATACATGGTAACGATACACATAATCATATAATACTTGCGGCCCATAAGCCCTCGCTTCGACATCCCGTATGCAAAAATGGCCGTCGCTAAGATGGATGCTACCGTTCCAATGACCGTTCGCAAGAGGGCAATCACAAACCCATTCATTAATCGCGAATCTTCGAATACAATTTTATAGTTCTCCAATGTAAACTCGCGCGGCCAGAAAGTAATGCCGCCCTTAGACGTATCCAATCCTTCATTAAACGATATGACAAGTGAATTCCAGAATGGATAAAAGGTCGAAAAGGCCAATAAGGTTAACACTACATAGATAAAAACCGTAAAGATGCGATCTCCTATACTATCACGTATCATTATTCAGTCCTCCTAGTTATGGAATGATTCATTACCATAAGCTATTGCCCGTCTTTCTGGCAATGAAGTTCGCAAATGTAAGCAACGTGACGCTGACAACAGCCTTGAACAGGCCGATTGCCGTTGCATAGGAGTACCTGTAATTATCAATACCGACACGAACTACATATACATCAAGCGAGTCTGATACTTCTCTCAAGGCTGGATTCGAAGCGAGAATGAGAATGTCCTCGAAGCCTGCATTGAGCAGGTTGCCGATTGCAAGAATCATAAAGATGATCACAACTGGCATAATGCAAGGCAGTGTAATGAGCGTCATCTGCTTGAATCGACTCGCACCATCTATCGATGCTGCTTCATACAAATGAGGATCGATCCCTGCAATCGCTGCCAAATATACAATGGAGGCAAACCCTATTTCCTTCCATACATTGGTTGCAACGAGAATCGACCAGAAATATTCTGCCAATGACATGAAGTTAATCGGCTCATCGATAATCCTGAGCTTCTCTAACAGCATATTTATGCTGCCATTGTCTACGGACAGTAAGGATGTAACCATGGATCCGATAACTACCCATGATAAGAAGTGAGGCAAGTACGTAACGGTTTGAATGACCCGTTTAAAGGCCATCTTACGCACTTCATTAAGCATAAGCGCTAACACAATTGGCGCTGGAAACCCGAAGATAAATTTCATAAAACTGATAATAATCGTATTGCGCATAACAGGTACAAATTCTGGTGAATTAAAAAAATCAATAAAGTGCTTTAATCCTACCCATTCATTGCTAAACAGATTGAAGCCTGCCTTAAGCTTATAATCTTGAAAAGCAATAAGAATGCCATACATAGGGATATAAGAAAATATAAAGATTAGAGCAAGTGCGGGCAGCACCATGAGCTGTATGTCTATTTGCATAAAAAATCGTTTTAATGCGCTTTTCTTATGCTTATCCAGGTTCAGGCCCGGTTCTATCTCTGCTCCCGTGGTTGCCTTCGCCATATGAAAATCCCTCCTTGATTCAAAATAACTCTTGCTGAATAAATCTTAACTCCTTCCAGATGTTGTCTTCTTCATTGTAAAAGCAAAGCGCTTTCACGGATATATGACAAACCAACGATTATTGATACTTTGACACGTTCTTTTATAAAAAAAACAATACCTTTCATCTCAACATGACAGAGACTTCCGGTATTGTTTCTTTAATACTCCTATTTAAGCACTATATCTTCCGGCTTGCGAAGCGAACATTTCTGCATAGTTGCCCTGTTTATGAATTAACTCCTCATGACTGCCTTCTTCGATGATTTCACCATCATGAAGTACAATAATTCGATCAGCATGCCGGCAGCTGCTCAATCGATGGGAGATCATAATGGTTGTCTTCCCCTCGCATAATTTCATAAAATGATCATATACCTCCGCTTCAGACTTAGGATCCAGAGCTGCCGTTGGCTCGTCCAATATCATGAATTGTGCCTGCTTCATAAACGCCCGACTTAATGCAATTTTCTGCCATTGTCCTCCAGACAATTCATGTCCGCCTTCGAACATAGCCCCAAGCGCCGTATCCATGCCTTGCGGCAGTTTGCGCAGTATCTCCCCTGCCCCGGCATTGTCTGCCGCTTCCATAATCATTGCATCGTCATGAATATGGCCCAACTTTCCCATGGCAATGTTCTCACGTGCAGTTAGCTGGTAATTGACGTAATCTTGGAACACAGCAGACACATTCTCCCGCAGGCTTGCTGTATTTATTGCACGAATTTCTATCCCATCATATGTGATTGAGCCTTCGTTCGGGAAATAGAGTCCTAATAAACATTTCACAAGCGTACTCTTGCCTGCCCCATTCTCTCCTACGATTGCAATTTTTTCTCCAGCCGCAACACGGAAAGTAATATTTTTCAATATAGGCTTGGATTGATTCGAATATGAGAAAGTAAGATCGCGCACCTCAATACAATCATGCAGCTGACTTGGAAACATAACTGTGTCCTCTTTACTTTCCTTGTCTTCTTCTGTTTCTATATGTAAATATTGCAATACTTCACTGACAAATAAGGATTCTTCATAAATCCCAGCTATATTGCGTCCCAATCCTGATATGAACCCCTCTATTTGCACCAAAGCCTGCGTCAGTGAAACATAATGGCCTATTGTCAATAACCCCTGATAACCAAACCATACTAATATACCGAAAGTACCTATGTTCAAAAATGATTGTACAGAACCAACTAATAAGGCTCTCCAACTCGCTGTTTTTTCCAATTGATATCGTTCATCTGTTGTTTTCCAAAATAACTCAGTCCATTTTCCTATTATATAATCTGTATGTTGATAGATTCTAAATTCTTTAGCTGCATGCCGGCTATGCAAAAGTTGGAGCAGATAGTGTGTTTTTCTTTGTGTTGGGGTTTGATTAATCATTTGCATGTATTTGCGCTGGCCGAAGTATAAATTGACCCA
Source organism: Paenibacillus sp. NAIST15-1 (assembly GCF_001894745.1). Lineage (GTDB taxonomy): Bacteria > Bacillota > Bacilli > Paenibacillales > Paenibacillaceae > Paenibacillus_B > Paenibacillus_B suaedae. Next base: position 136,199 of record NZ_BBYF01000002.1, on the reverse strand, counting down.
CAAACTAGGAATCAGCATAAGCAGCACAACAAGTGCGAGTATCCAATGAAAGGATAGTAAGACAGACAACATTCCGATTATAGATATGGAGTTCCGCAGCGCGTTCATAAATAATACAAATATCGAAAATCCTCTAATATCCATGCCGAGAGCTGCTCGCTCAAGCTGATCAAAGTACTCGGGACGGTCAAAATAACGAAGCGGAAGCTTAGATGACTTGTGGACTAATAAGTGTTCAAAATAAAACTTTAAGTGCTGCTGCGCACGAAACCCTACAATCTTCTCACCAAATTGAATTAGTTTATCGAGAAGCAGCAGTGTACCCTGAATCCCTAACAGCAGATAGATCGTCAGTAGGGAACTGGAGTGGCTTTCGAATAGTGCGGTTATCTCATCAATGAGTTCCTTTACTAGATAAATTTGAACGACAGGGATTAACGAACTTATTATATTGCACACAACAATAATCAGAGTCATTCCAGGAATGACCTTCATCATCGTGGGGAAAAACTGAAATAGTACACTGATAACAAGTCTTCTTTTTTCTTTAAAATTACGTTTCCCATCACTTGAAATTTCCATCGTTTATTCTCCCGTTTATACGATCTTTAGAATTCTCTACACTACTTGAATCAATACAATGAAAAAGAGAAGAGAGGGAGTCCCTCTCTTCTCCGGCTAGCTACTAGCAAGTACAGTAATAAGTAGTAGTAGAAGAACCTGCGCATACATAAACGCTTTCATAAACAAATTTCTCTTGTGGATAGTGTGCACATTTCTCGGAAGTGCAGCCTCCAGTCGTGAAGCATCCTGAACTCATATGTCTTGCCTCCTTTCTAAATCGTCATATTTATAGTCAAAGGCTTAGCCTTTACTACCTTTTTCAATTGATTTAAGCAGCAACTTTCACCTGTCCTTTTTCAACTAACAAATTTAACTGCTCTTCGAAATTGATAATGCTCTTTGTTCGTACTTCTGCGGCAGGGGATAAGTAATAGATGAACGGATAGTATCCTGTCTGGAGTCTGGCCATATCTGAAGGAATGATGGATACAATCGGCATCGTCAGTTGATATTGATCAATTATTTTCTCAACGTCAAAATCATTGCCCTGCATCAATAAAATAATTTCTATGTCTGGCCTTAATTGATAGAAGCGTTTAAGTATTGGGTATACGAGTTTGCATTGATCACAACTTACAGAGGTAAAAGCTATGAGGAATCCTGTTTTTGTCATGCTCTTCAAATCAATTGATCCTTGATTAATCGAGTCAAATTGGAGCTGAGGAAACAGTTCACCCGCAGGCACTCCATGATGCTCATGCACCAACACTGGACCTTGATTCGTATTGGCTTGTTGGACATTTCGTTTTTTTCCAATTTGGACAATATAATAGGTTTGCAATGTGACAATAATCCATAGTGCAAAATAAGAAATGTTAAAAACCTGTTCCATTCATGTCCTCCTAACTTAATAGGCTGCGATTATTCCATAGCGTATAGACATTAATGAGCCCGATAGTGATACCAGCAACACTGATCCATTCGATAGCTGCTATTCCGCTCATGGAAGCAGGACTATGCAGCCAGATGCATAATAGAGAGGCTGCGAAGAATGGAGTGTTTCTTAACATTGTCCCCCAACCTAGTTGCTCTTCTGTCGTTTTCCCGAAGCAATTGCATGTAATCTTCTTCTTGTCCCATAGTGCTTTGCCGGCTACGAAATAGAATGAACCAAATAGGAGAAGCGAACCTACCGCCCCAGCAAAATGAGTTGTATCAAACACTAGTAAAACTGTAACTAGCAGTTCGAACACTATTACACCCCAAGCCGTAAAAGAAGGAAAGTTGAGCTGTTGTACGGTTTTTTTAAAATCACGATAACTTACTAGCTTCGCAATTGAAGAGTACACAAGAATTGTACACAGAAAAATACTCAATGCTGCTTCAAGTCCCATATGTTCCCCCTCTTCATTCAAAAATAGTACAGCGTCATAGTCAGATGTTTGCTAGCTCGCACGATCCTAGTTCTTTAGTTTCACCACTCTAGTTACATTGAAGTATATGTCTTGCAACGAAATGTTGAAATATGACAAAACAACGATTATTGATACTTTTACAAGTTTTTTCATCATAATGCATAAAAATACGAATATGAAACTAGGGTGAAATACGAAAAGTGCCCAAAGCATTGGTTTGCTTTGGGCACTTGGATTATACAATATTCGAATACTAATTAGGATAAATTAATTTTCCACCTTCAGCACTTCAACAGGACGAGTACGACAGCTTCCCTGCAGCACACGCTTGCTCCCATTGCCGAATGCATCTATTGCCTGTACCGCGATGGAGTATTCACAATCTGGCTTCAGCCCTGGTATCTCCAGACGAAGCTGCTCTGGAACCGGATATTTATAAGATTCGGAAAATGCAGCGTAATGTACAATCTCTTCTACATCACTACGATTCTCAACCGTAACGTTATAGGCATGCACAAGCTCATTATCGGACGCCTGATCGAAGACGATAACGATAGAATGTGAAGTTGTACACTCCTCTTCTACATGCAATTGTGCGTGATCTGGGAAGCATGGCTCCTCTGTGTCACGATGAATGGTATATGTAAAGGTTGAAGTTGACGCCGGCAGCGACACAATCCAAGCGTCTCCAATCTGACGATCATATTCGAAATCAAGCCTATGAATCGCAACGCGATCCTCATATACCTCGACAAGCAAGCCTTGGCTGAACTTCTCGAACCCTAACGGCAAATTCCCTTGCAGCTTGCCATGTTCCACTTCCATATAGCTAAGCGAAGCCGTTCCAACAGAAGTAAAGTCCTCCTGATGAATACTGCGCGGATCCTGAAGCGGATAGTGGGAGTGCCCGGAGAACGTAATAACCTGCGGATATGGCCGCAATGCCTCCATAAGCGGTTCAATATTGTCCTGAATGCCCCAGTCCTCGCTGCCGTACACGGTGTCCTTCAAGTGCTGATGCAGGAAGACGAATATAGGACGCTCTGCTGAATCTGCTGCAGCCACCTGCAGTTGTTCGCGAAGCCATGCAATCTGATCCAATGAGAAGTACCCTGATGTAACCTTATCCTCTGTCGCCATGACAATGAAATGGTAACCCTTAATGACCTGATGAAAATATAAGGATGGCATCTCCGTTTTTGCAAGAAAGCGAGCCTGCGCTTCTTCAATCGGAAGTCCGTTCCAATAGTCGTGATTGCCGATCGTGATAAGCGGTGTCGCTCCTGGCAGCTTATGCTTGCGGAATACTTCCAAATTGCGATCGTATTCCTCCTCAAGTCCATTGTTTGTTAAATCCCCTACAATAACAAACGCATCCTGATGAGGCGCCCTTGCATTCAACTGCAGCATCGCTCGTTCGAACTTGGCGACACTACCTTCACCCGAAGGATCAATATGTATGTCACTGATTACCGGAAAGACGAGTGTAGGCTGCATATGTGTTGACATCGATCGTTCATCTCCCTTGTCCTGTTCATTCTATTCGATCTGCAATGCATGAAGCATGGATTAATTCACCTCTAGTCTATAACCTTTTTCTAGAGATGACCAGAGTAGAATATTTACTTAATTCGTGTTGTGAAATAGTTATGCTTTCTTAACTCGTCAAAAATACCATATTTCGCTATAATAGAGGTCTACATGAAGCAAGATGCCACCATTGTCCACCTTATCGTGAGGATGTGTAAATGCCTTGTTAGCCATTGAACGCCGAAAACGCATCATGCAGCACCTGTTCCAGGACGGCAGAGTTCTCGTCGCAGAGCTTAGCAAGCAGTTTCGAGTGACGGAAGAAACAGTGCGAAGAGACTTGGATCGTATGGAGAAAGAAGGTCTCCTGCTAAGAACACATGGGGGAGCATTTTTAGCAGAGACATCCGTAAGCTCTGACGTCCCTGTATGGGTGCGCGAGGACTGCTATTTGTCTGAAAAGAAATGGATCGGAACAAAGTGCGCTAGGCTTATCCAACATGGGGATACGATTATGCTTGATTCGAGTACAACTTCACTCCATATCGCCAAAATAATAAAAGCGCGCAAGCAATTGACTGTAATCACAAATTCACTAAATGTCATCATGGAACTATCAGATGCTGAACATATTAAATTAATTTGTACCGGTGGTACTCTTCGCCGCCGATCACTGTCCTATTCTGGACATGCTGCTGCCAACGCCCTCGCCCGATATACTGCCGACAAAGCCTTCCTCTCGTGCTCCGGTATCGATCTTACACACGGCGTAACTGACGCCAATGAAGAAGAAGCTGAAATACGCAAGATTATGCTGCATCATGCGAAGCAGAGTATATTAGTCGCAGATATAACGAAGTGCGAGAAAATAGGGCTTGTCAAAATTGCTGAATTGTCCAGCTTCCATACGCTGGTTACCAATTGTCCGCTGCCATTGCAATGGAGAGAGGGACTGGCGGCACAATCCATTATTCTCGATGATCAGTGCGATCCAAATAAGCAATATGCCGCGACGGCTCGATGCAGTATGAACAGTTAAATGAAAACAATGATTGATGATTACTCCCTAATTGGAGACCTCATCAATCCGCTTCCTGCTCGTTCTTGAACTTTTCTACCAAAATATCGCGTATCGTAATTGCCGCGGGGGATAATTCATCCCCCTGCTTCCATACAAGCCCATGGATTAGAGTTGGTACTTGTAGCGGAAGATAGCCAAGCGCTTCCTGCTCGATCTCCTCCTTTACCGTTCGATAAGGCAATAACGCCATGCCCATTCCCACCTTGATTGTCTGCTTCATCATCTCTAAGCTATGAAAGGTACTATATTGACTAGGCTTGATCCCGCTCTCTTGGAGAAGTTGAGATGCTACTGCTTGATAGACGCATTGCGAGCCAAATCCAATGACTCGAACATCATCCAGTGCTTCCCAGCCTTCCTCTTCCCAGCGGAGCTGCATCGACATAGGAACGACCCACACCATCCGCACATTAACAAGCGGCAGGAAGTCAACACCGCCCATTTGCGGCCGACCGGCCACAATTCCAAGCTCGCATTCCCCTTGAAGTATTCGCTGGCATGTATCCTCCATAAATCCCGGAAGCAGGTGAAGCTTGATTCGTGGATACTTAAGGAAAATTGCTGTTAACAAGTCCGTCATTCGCGTCGTGCAAAAGGATTCCAACACACTTAATGTAACTGTTCCCTCTATCGATTGGCCCGCCGGAAGCTCTTGGGTCAGCTCTCTGCCCAGCAGACTCCATTTCTCACTATAACGCAGGAAGATAGCCCCGGCCTCGGTCAGTTCTACACCACGCGGCAAGCGATGGAACAATGTTTGTCCAACCGTCTTCTCCACCATCTTTACATGTGAGGTAATTGTTGATTGTACGTATCCTAATTGCTCGGCCGCACGGCTAATGCTCTTCGTGTGGGCGACCACCCGTACGGTTTCGACTTGCTTCCCATCTAATAGTTCAAACATCCCTCTTCCCCTTTCATGAAACAGCTTCATACAATTCATGCACTTATCTAAGCGTGAATGATACTCTCTCATCCCGTGATCGATACCACATAATACATCCCTCATACCGTAACGAGAACAATACATCTCGCATCGATAAGAATTTGATATCGGAAAATGAAATGTGAGATATCATAATTATTCGTATTACAAATACCAAATCACATTATACAATATATTTCAAGCACCGGTGCAATCAATCCGAGACACGAACTCATTACTTAGAAAGGAAACTATAGGATGAACAATTCTAACGTAACAGAGAAAATGCTTGAAATTGGCCGAAAACGTCCATCACTTCAATATGTAAAAACATCGCTACTCGCAGGTACAGGAGGGGGACTTGCTATCCTGGTACTAGCACTCCTTGAAGGCTGGTTGTCGTCCCCTTTTTTGATGGCTCCTTTTGGAGCGTCATGTGTTATTTTGTTTGCTCTGCCAGACAGTCCATTGGCACAGCCGCGCAATGTAATAGGGGGCCATCTCATCAGTTCACTGGTCGGGCTGACCATTAGCTCATGTGTTGGCGTGCATGTCTGGAGCCTCGCGCTAGCCGTCGGTCTGTCCATCGCCTTCATGCAATGGACCAGAACCATTCATCCACCTGCGGGCGCCGATCCTCTGCTTATTATGATGACAGGCGCCCCTTGGACTTACCTGTTGTTTCCGGTCGGAATTGGAGCCGTTGTCTTAGTACTGGCGGCGTGGACATATCATCGCACACAGGGAAATCAATATCCTAAGCATTGGTTCACCTCATAATGTTGCAAATAAATAATAAGGAGCAGATCGCAACGGCGACCTGCTCCTCTATCTTTTTTGGACTGCTTGATTACAGTACCTTCTTCAGTTTTTTCACATAATTTGCTCGAATGAATAAGAAATAGACAACCTGAATAACGAAGAATGTACCTAATACTAGAATGATTTCTTTTAAAATAGAGATTTGCGAGAACAAATTTTGCAGTGTGTTCAATGCAACGGCACCATGAATGATAGCTACGACAATCGGTACAAAGAACAGCAGTCCGATTTGAGTGGATACAACCTTTGACAGTTCCCCTTCAGTCAGACCCAGCTTGGAGATAGCTCGATACTGCACGATATCGGAATCCAAATCCGAGAATAGTCGGAAATAAAGGAAGCTGCCTGCTGCCACGAAGAAAACAATTCCTACGAACAAGCCTGTCAGCAGAATTTGGCCCATACCCTGATTCACTTCCTGCATCGCAAGCGCTCGCGCCTGAAAACGATAGTGGGGATTGGTACTATCAGCATTCAACTGTGTAGTCAACTTCTCCGCTACTGCCTTCGTTCCCTGCCAGTCATCCATCGCAAATACATGCATATCCATATCGGTTTTCGATTTTGGAAGTGCGTTGAAATCTGAATCCGACATCACAAGCACATGATTTCCAGTGATGTATTGGCGGACATCTTTGCTCATGTCCGGTACATCTGTCAATTGAAGCTTGCTTCCACTGCTCAGAGTCAAAGTCTGCCCCTTCGACCAGTCCTTCTTTCCTCTGTTATATCCGAAGTCATCCATCTTGAATTGCATCAATACCGCACTTCCTGCATCTACACGAATCTTATCCTCCGAGATCAGGTTATAATCCGTTACGGAAATTGCATTGAATGAGTATTTATCCTTAAGCTCCGCATCTTTATTATGAATAACGAAGCTGTCATAGTTAACGTTTTCTTCCTTCAACCCTGTCTCAATGTATGCAAGATGTTTTTGCTCCTGCTTATTGTCGGCATAGGACTCATAAGACATCGGCGGCATCGATCCTGCAACGCCTTCAGTCAGCATCGCTTTGAACCCAACAAGCGTGCCGATGGCTGTAAACGCAACGGTTGAAATAATCGCGACAAGGAAAAACATGCGCGCATTATCCTTCATCCGATATGCCAAATCGGACAGTGTCAACATGTTTGTATTCCGGCGATACAACTTCTTGTTCTTCTTCAATTTATGAATGATGTACACACTTAGCTGTGTGAATAAGAAGTATGTACCGATCGACACAAGAATAACGACAGGCAGCAGTGCAAACATAACAAGGGTTCCGCGTACGATAAAAGCTATCGCATAACCGATCAGCAGCAGCATGGCAGCCAGAATAGCCAGCCATACCGACGCCTTCGGCTCGGGTTTTGGCTTCGTCGAGGCTTTCAATAGGTCAATCAGTGAACTTGTTCGCAAGATTGTCGCCGTAAAGAATGAGATTGCAAGGAACAACAGCATAAAAGCCACGAATGTAAACCAAAGCGCCTTTGTTGGGAAATAGAACGATAACGAATGCTCCAAATACAACATGGATGAACCGAGCATAAGCATCCCTTTGGACAAAATCAGTCCTGCTACTATACCAGTTACAGTCGAAGCGAATCCAATGATCGTATTTTCAAGAAATACGAGACGCTTCAGCTGCATATTGGACATCCCCTGCATGATGCAGACACCGAATTCTTTCTTCCGAGTCTTCAAGAAGACGCTCATCGAATAAAGAATGAAGAAAAACGTAAAGACGTAAATGATATACTGGGCAACCTGCATTCCAGTTTGTGCGCCTTTTCCGAATCCCCCACTCTCCGCCAAATTCAATTCTGGATGGAAGGCCAGCATCGAATATACGAAAAAGATCATAACAGAGAAAGCACTGCTTATAAAATAACCGGCATACAGCCGCGCGTTGCGAATAACGTTTTTAAACGCGAACTGACGAAAGTTCATCTTCCGCGCCTCCTATTGCCGACAACACATTCATAATTTCCTGGAAGAACACTTGTCGTTGATCATGCTTGTGCAGTTCTCGGTACAGCGAGCCGTCCTTGATGAAGATGACACGATCACAGTAACTAGCAGCAAATGCGTCGTGGGTTACCATCATCATCGTCGTGCCGTCTTCCTTATTGATTTTCTGCATCATTTCGAGAACATCCTTCGCAGACTTCGAATCCAGATTCCCCGTCGGTTCATCCGCTAGAAGCAGCTTCGGATTGTGGATCATAGCACGCGCAATTGCAGTCCGCTGGCATTGTCCCCCAGAGATTTCGTACGTGCGCTTGTCCAAAATTTGCTTGATGCCCAGCTTCTCCGCTATCGCTTGCACACGCTGCTCCTGCTCCTTAATGCTCACATTTTCCAATGTTAATGGAAATACGATGTTTTCCTTCACCGTTAAGGTTTGCAGCAGGTTGAAATCTTGGAACACGAAGCCAAGCTGACGGCGGCGGAACAGTGCCAACTTGCGTTTATTTAAGGCGTGCGCATTGCTCCCACCAATCAATACTTCTCCTGATGTGGGCTTGTCGATTGTCGATACCACGTTTAAAAATGTCGTTTTCCCGCTTCCGGACGGCCCCATAATCCCAACGAACTCACCTTCGCCAATGGTTAGGTTTAAATTCGATAATGCTTGATAAGAGACTTTACCCTCGTATACTTTGGATACATTTTTAACCTCTAGCATAGTAGAATTACACGCTCCTTGTTGTTTTCGGTACCTTCACTTTACTCCCGATTAGCAAATACAACCATTGTTATTGCTTACATTTTCCTTTCAAAATTGTCACGTTCATTCCTAGTAGCTGCGATTCAAATAGAAAGAGAGCAAGCCACGATACGGCTTACTCTCTGATAAGGATATAACTGTATTATTACAATACTTTTTTCAGCTTTCTTACATAGTTCGCACGAATGAGTAAGAAATATACGACCTGTATGATGAAGAACGTGCCTAATACGAGTATGATTTCTTTCAAAATCGATACGTTCGGGAACAAATTCTGCAACGTATTCAGTGCAACCGCTCCATGAACGATAGCTACAATGATCGGAACAAAGAACAGCAGTCCGATTTGCGTAGTAACAACCTTGGATAGTTCCCCTTCTGTCAGTCCCAGCTTCGAAATTGCCCGATACTGGACAAGATCATTATCCAAATCTGAGAAGAGGCGGAAGTACAGGAAGCTGCCTGCTGACACGAAGAACACGACTCCGACAAATAAGCCCGTCAGCAAGATTTGTCCCATCCCTTGATTGAGTTCTGACATGGATGTCGCTCTGGATTGGAAGCGGAAGTCTTGCTGCTTTTCTTTTTGGAACTGCTTTTCCAGGTCTGCTGACAATGTCTTTGTCGCCTGCCAGTTGTCCATGTTGAAGATATAATTTGTCTCGTCGAACTTCGTAAGCGGGATTGCCTTAAAGTCCTCATCTGACAATACCAGCACTTCTCCGCCCGATACATATTGTCTCACATCGTCGGTCATCTCTAATGAGTCAACAAGCTTCAACTTGCCTGTATGCTTCAATGTCAAGATCTGCCCCTTCGACCAATTCGAAGCTGTGCTCCTATTGCCAAAATCATTGCTTGTCGTTTCCAGTATGAATCCTTCACCCTGATGTAGCTGAATGCGCTCTTTGGCGAATGAATTGTATTCCGTTGCTCCCATCACCTTCATAATCGATCCATCTTTGAATTCTGCTGTTTTGCTATGAATGATGTAGGCATCATACTTGATGTTTTCTTTCTTAAGTGCTGACTCAATCGAATCTACATGTTTCTGCTCTTGCTTATTGCTCATTGTATTCGATTCATATGACATAGGCGGCATCAAATCTGCCACACTATTTGTCAGCATTGCCTTGAAGCCAACGAGTGTACCAATAGCCGTAAATGCTACAGTGGAAATAATGGCGACGAGGAAGAACATCCGTGCATTGTCCTTCATCCGATAGGCCAAGTCTGACAATGTCAGCATATTTGTATTTCTGCGGTACAGCTTCTGCTTCTTTTTCAGCCTAGTAATGATGAACACGCTTAGCTGCGTAAATAAGAAATAAGTGCCAACCGAGACAAGAACGACTACAGGCAGCATGGCGAATAAGACCTGTTCCCCACGGACTACGAACGCGGTTCCATAGCCGCCCAAGATGCACAGTGCTGCAAATATCGCGAGCCCCGCATTAGCCTTGGGCTCTGGCTTCGGCTTCGTTGAAGCTTTTAGCAGGTCGATCAAGGAACTTGTACGCAATATGGTAGCCGTAAATAATGAAATCGCAATAAACAGCGCCATGAAGGCTGCGAACGTGAACCACAACGCTGTCGTTGGGAAATAGAATGACAATGGGTCATCCAAATACAACAAGGATGAGCCTAACATGAGCATTCCCTTTGACATTGCTAATCCAGTAACTATCCCTGCAACCGTTGAAGCAAATCCGATAATGATATTTTCTACAAATACAAGGCGCTTCAACTGCATGTCAGACATCCCTTGCATAATACACACGCCGAATTCTTTCTTCCGTGTCTTCAAGAAGACGCTCATCGAATACAGGATGAAGAAGAAGGAGAACACATAAATAATGTACTGCGCAACCTCCATCCCCGCCTGTGCACCCTTGCCGTACTTGCCGCTGCCGGCCATGTTCAATTCCGGGTGGAAGGCCAGCATCGAATACACGAAGAAGATCATGACTGAGAAGGCGCAGCTTATGAAATATCCGGCATACAATCGCTTGTTCCGAAATACGTTCTTAAACGCGAACTGACGAAAGTTCATCTTCCGCTCCCCCCAATGCTGACAAGACATTCATAATTTCTTGGAAGAATACTTGCCGCTCATTATGCTTGTGCAGCTCTTGATACAGCGAACCGTCCTTGATGAAGATGACGCGGTCACAGTAACTTGCAGCAAATGCATCATGAGTAACCATCATCGTCGTGGTTCCGTCTTCCTTGTTGATCTTCTCCATCATCTCAAGCACGTCCTTGGCTGACTTGGAATCCAGATTACCAGTCGGCTCGTCCGCAAGCAGCAGCTTCGGCTGATGGATGATTGCCCGCGCAATCGCAGTACGTTGACACTGACCACCAGAAATTTCAAATGTGCGCTTGTCCAGTATATGTCCAATCCCGAGCTTATCTGCGATTACCTTTACGCGCTGCTCCTGCTCCTTAATGCTGACATTCTCCAGCGTCAATGGAAAAATAATATTTTCCTTCACGGTCAAGGTCTGCAGTAAATTGAAATCCTGAAACACAAAGCCAAGCTCTCTGCGACGGAACAAGGCTAGCTTACGCTTACTAAGAGCGTGTGCGTTGCTGCCGCCAATCAATACTTCTCCTGATGATGGCTTATCGATCGTGGACACCACGTTCAAGAAAGTAGTCTTACCACTTCCAGATGGCCCCATGATGCCGACGAATTCGCCCTTGCCTATCGATAAATTCAAATCGGAAAGTGCTTTGTAAGACACTTTGCCTTCATATATTTTGGATACATTTCTGACTTCCAACATAGATGCTAATTACACTCCTTCGCTTACCTGTTATGTACCACATACTTTACTGGGTATGAAGAAATGTAACCATTGTTATGCCTTACATTTTCCTTTCATTTTTGTCATGTAAAGTTTTTTGGGTTGTAATGAAAAAGGATCGCATCATGCTATGCATGAAAACGATCCTCTATTATTTTGGAAATAAGTTAGTGAAATGAAACAAACGTAACGAACTTCTTAACGCTCAAGGGATAATCCATCTTGGTTCAACGTATAAATTTTATCGCATTGACTTGATATAGCCTCGCTATGGGTGGCTAATATCGTCGTAACCCCTTCCGATTTTAAAGCATGAAAATGAGTCAATATAATCGATGCCGTCTCATCATCCAATGCACCGGTAGGTTCATCCGCGATAATGAGCGTCGGCTTGTTGATTAGTGCTCGAATGATACCAGCTCGCTGCAGTTCCCCGCCAGATAATGTCTTTACATTTTCGTTCAGCAGATGGTCGATCTCAAAAAGATGGCCTAACTCTTTCACATGGTTCATTGCTTGTTTCTTGTGATCTTCATTTTTTTCGAACCAAAGCGGCACGCATATATTGTCCATTACGGTTAATTCGGGAATCATCGGACTGTGCTGCGATATATAGCCAATATGCATTCGGCGGAAATTCGTTAAGAAAGAAATGCTTTTATTGTTCATTTGCGTGTCCTGATAGAAATAATCTCCAGAAGTAGCCCGTTCCAATCCCGCCACAATATTCAGCAGCGTACTCTTTCCAATACCACTTTTCCCTTTTATCGCAATAATCTGCCCTTCCCCACATTGAAAATCGATACCATTTAAAATAACTTTATTGTTATACTGTTTCGTTATCTTTTTCAATCGAACCACCAAGGAGCATTCACCCTTTCAATTCTCGAACAAGATCCATTTTTGTGAGTAATTTTTTGGAAAATACATAAGAGACCGTAAAAATAATTATCAAGAACAATATGACAAGCAATATGTAAACAGACAGTATGGAAATCGAAAAGTTCGTTAATAAAAGGATGATAAGTAAAGGGAGTATACTTCCGATGAAATAAGTCATGACAAATTGGAAGCCCAGCATTTTGCATACGTGTTCAAGTGAGGCACCGCTTATAAGCAGTACCTTATAGGTCTCCACATTTTTTTTGGTATTCATGAAAAGCGTAATAAACAGTGCGCATATTACAAGGAGTAATAATAAAGTGGAAAGTATGATTAGTGTCGTTCGATTCGTTTCCGTCATTTGAGCTAATGTATTGATTATTGGGCCGTCAGCACCTATGATGGCAAATTGGTCAAATCCCGCTTTATCCGCAATTTCTCCAACGACCTTTCTGATTGCTAACGGATCGAGTTCGGATAAAATTACTCCATTCGCTCTGCTAAGTAACGATGCTTTAAAAAAGACTGGATATTTTGTTGCATTTTTCAAGAGTCGGGACGGCGCGTCGGGTAGTGACAATGCTGGGATGATCATGTATCGATCCAAAATAAGCTCAGGTCGATTGGTTGTTACAATTTTTTGTGAAGGCTGTAAGATGCCTACTACAGTTCCAGTGAATTGTTTGAAATAATATTCTATCTTAATTTCATCACCAAGCTTATAGATGGAACTATATTCTGCTCCTAAAATGATAGGAATACTGTTTTCCTGAAGCACATATTCATTCTCATCAAAAAATCTGCCTTGGATTAGTTGTACATTATTGATCGGAATCACACTTTTACTAATTTGAATAGATTTAACAAAATGATATCCCCTATCATCTTTTTTAAAATGTTCCGTATCCCCAGATTCATAGTAAGCACCGAATATTTTGTCCCCTTTAAAATCCAGTACATCAATTGGTTGCCAATTTGCTTTATAGTATTGAAAAGCAGTAGATTGTTCCAGCATACTCGCAAATTCATTTAGTTTGTCATAATTATATTTTTTCTTAAAAAACTCCCCTTCGATTTCATTGACTAAGTTATCAGATATTTGATATATATTTTTATCTTTAAAGTGCTTCATTGCATCAACTTCAAGACTTGCTTGTTGCATATTAACAGCAAGAGCCACTAGAAATAAAAATAAGGTTAAAGCAATCGCGCTATTCAGTAAATTTAGAATTTTACTTTGTTTAAATAATAACCTGATTATCTTCAATATTTTCTGCCGCCTTTTCTTATGGAGTAGATCAATACCATAACAAGACATTGAACGATCAAAAATAAAACAAAGCTGCTTATCGTAATAGTAGAGTACTCGATCCACCCACTGCCCCACGTCGGATATAGATGGTTCTGTAGCGTTTCAGCCAACACTAGAGCAATAATACCACCGCCAACGCAAGGGACTACTTTATATCGTACAAGTACGCCATATATATAAAGCGGTGTATATCCGCTTGTATACATGATATTTATGATGTGTTTTTCCCGATTCATCCAAACAACGCAGATGAAGAGAAATATTGCGATGAGCAACACAAAAAATAATCGCATCCCCATAAGCAGAAAGCGATTCGAATTCAAAGCGTATGTTCCATGCTGTTCCGCGTCAATGAGTTCAATAGAATTGCCATTGATGATGTTATTCAGCGCATCCAATTTGTTGTGGGCTGTCGTATTGAACACGAAATAATGGCCTTGCGCCAAATCGATCTGAAACGCCGCTGGCAAGAGCCATACTTCTGAATTCAACTTGTATGACGTAGTGGGCTCGAAATGGCCGATAAGTTCATAATCAGACGGAAAGTCTCTCGTTGCCGCATCTTTCCCAGCGATTGCTATATTTCTCGAATGGTTCGTTATATCTGATATACGATTTTTTTGATTGAATGTTATTGCCGGTAGAGAATGATTTCCATTCATCCAGACCGTTTTATTTCTAGGCAAATGATATTCGTACTGAAATAAGAGAAATGCCTCCGATGTCCTGCGAAATGGCTTGTCCAGCTTATCGAGAGTAAAGGTAATAGCATCCTTATGAACAAATCCGTTGTTCATCATGTTGATATAATCAAGCCGAGAAACCGTGTATAAAAGAGATAATACGATGAAACAAATAGAAATGAATAGGACATAGAATCTTGCACTTTTCCTTAACATCAAATTGATCATTATATACAACAGCAAGATTATCCTGGAAGAATTCATCGCAAGTTGTTATGTAATCCAGGATAATCTGTTGCTATCTCCCTAGTAAATTACTCATTTCCCCAGTAGGTGTGAGCGGTTGTAAGATCGGCAATTAGATAATCCGTTTCTGCTGTGGTTTTATCACTTCCCCAAACCCGATCTGTATCACCCAAATATCCGGAAAGAGGCCAAATGTACTCAAATCTAGCTCGTGTATAATGCCGCACCCCTTTCCACCAAGTTTCCCCAATCAACTTAGTTTCCACATTTGACCCACCTGCTTGCCTGTATTTCCTTGTTGCTTTGTGATCATCTGGTTCTGAGGAAGATAATGCAGCAAAATTGCTACTAGCATTAATGTAATAACCGCGCTCCTCGCTCCAGCCGCCAGACAAGCTTCCTGCTTTTGAAAGAGTTTCTTCATTTCCAAATGCAGTAACTGAAGAAACGATCAAAACAGCTGCAGAAACCAAGACCGTAGAAATAAATTTCTTCATCTCAACAACCCTCCATAATCCATAATTTGGCTGATCAACCACCTTTATTGTACCTTATTGACCATATTATGTAAATAAAATTATTGTATTATTTTGATAGATTTTGAGATAATTGAATTGCTTCTAAATTAACCAAAACTAAATCGCGTCCACTTTCGCCTTCGATACTTATCTTTGACATCTCAGCAACAATTCAATGATGATCCCCTTTTCTTCGTCCGAATGCGATGCCTCCAAAACCGCCTATAATCGCTATATAAAATCCGAGATCATACCACCAGCCTGTATTATTGATCTCGTATACACGGATTCCATCCTTGAAAAGCCCAAAAATCAGCGAGATCGGCGCAATCCAGCCATGCCAGATCCCCCAGAAGAAACCTGCTGGTGATTGATCCGTGTACGAACCGTCTCCAGGCATACAGCCGCTTAGCAGAATCGTCATGGTGATAAACACTACACATAAGAGAATAAATCGCTTGGAATTCTTCATTAAAATGTCATCCCTCCTATATTGAAATTACGCTACTGTTCAGATGATACATTAACAGCGATGTCCCCTTGACCATTTCTCAACAATGGCGCATCGCATACATCATAATCGCTTCGTTCTCACCTATAGGCTCGTCTTCGCAGCACTCTCCTGTCTCATTATATATGGCTCGGTACAGTACATTATGACGAACATAGCCTCCCCGTGGCTCTTGCTGAATCCATTGTTCCTCCTCATACAATTAAGTTTGTAAATTTGAAGGAACCGTACATCTCCATTCACCATTTAAATACTGCTCGTCATGATATAGTCGCAATGACACATTGAAATTTCATTGCTTTTTCAGGGTCAATATGATATATTAGTTCTTCTCTTTCCATATTTTGATGTGTTTCAACAAAGAAGTGGGAGAGATCACACAATCCTTTCTTAGGAGGTAACTGAAGGTGAGCGACACGTTTCAAAGTGCCTTTCAAGAAGAGCAGCACCGTCTGAAAGACACGCTCGACATCATCGAGCAGCAATACGACAAAGTTCATAATGTAGCCCCTTATACTGGGCACGACTTTACGCTGCAAGTATTAGAGGACAACCGCAAGCAGCAGGAAGAACGCTTGGCTCAAGCCCGGAAAGAGCCTTATTTCGGAAGAATCGATTTCGAAGAAAACGGAAAAGATGAAGCACTCAAGCTGTATGTCGGCAAACGAGGCGTTCATCGCAGTGCAGAAGTCGAGAATGAAGCGTACCCGCTAGTGATTGACTGGAGAGCCCCGATTGCGAGCTTATTCTATTCCTTCTCCGGCGGCACCGCTCCGGTATCTTATGATTCATTAGACGGCCCTATCGAGGGCATCGTACATCTCAAGCGCAATCTGGCGATACGCAGCCAACAATTGCAAAGAGTCGTCGATACCTACAATCGCTCGGAAGGCGACAGCCATGTCACAGACGAATTTCTCGTCTACCGATTAGGAGAGAACAAGGACAATCGACTGCGCGATATCGTATCTACGATTCAAGCGGAGCAGGATCGCATCATTCGAGCTCCGAAGAATACTGCCTTGTTCATACAAGGGGTCGCTGGTAGCGGTAAGACAACCGTTGCTCTGCACCGACTTGCTTACTTGCTTTATCAATATCAGGAGCAGATTCGTGCCGAGAAGATGATGATTTTTGCGCCCAACCGCATGTTCCTGAACTATATATCCGATGTCTTGCCTGAACTGGGTGTCGGCAACATCCAGCAGCAGACGTTCCCTGAGTGGGCTTTAGCGGTAATGGATATGGAGTTGTCCGTAACACTCGCATCTCCGATGGAGCAAGTGGAGAAATGGTACGGTTCCTTGGATTCGCGTCCAGTTCTTGACGACCAAGTCTCTGGACGATTCAAAGGTTCCCTATCCTTGCTGTCTCATATGGATCAGCTTATGAAGGAGTACGAGCAGAACGCGGTGCCAAGCGGCGACTTCTCTCCTTGGGACGGAACCGTTCTCCCATATGCAACCATATACAGCTGGTTCCATGAAGAGTACCGCTCTTACGAGCCAGCCAAGCGCAAGGAGCGCGTTATGGCCCGCATTCAGCGCTGGATTCAGATGGAACTGAAGCGAGTACACTCCAAGACTGTGCTGAAGGATAAGAAGAAGCTGTCAACGCAGCGTCTCAAAGCCTATATGAAGAAATGGCCTGTCCTCGATACATGGCAAATGTATCGCTCCCTGTTCGAACCGAGGAAACAGGGCGACACGGATAGCGACAGCAGTATCGCCATTCCAGAGCCCGTGCGCAAAGAAACCTTAGCGTATTTGAAGAAAAAAGTGGTTCGTCACGAGGATCTGGCAGCACTGCTCTATTTGCATTCCCGCTTGCACGGGATTCCATCTGAGTACCGATACGACCATATCGTCATCGATGAGGCGCAAGACTTCTCGCCATTACAAATTGCTGTACTCGACCACTTTGCCAAAAACCACTCCTTTACCATCTTAGGAGACCTCTCACAAGGGATTCATGCGTATGCCGGTATTCACGACTGGTCAGAGATGCGAGAACTGTTCGAAGAGGAGGCAACGGATTACTTCGCCTTAACACGCAGTTACCGTTCGACGATGGAAATCATCCGGTTCGCAAACGTCATCCTAGAACGAGGTGTAGGAACAGACATGTTGGCCGTTCCGGTATTCCGCAGCGGTCAGAAGGTTCGTATTGTCAGCAGCAAGGCGAACGAGAGACCCGGACAGCTGAAGCAGATTATCACTGATTTCCAAGACAATGGGCATAATACGATTGCCTTATTGACTCGAACAGCGGATGAAGCCAGGGAACTGCACGCAGCACTCCATGCAAATATCGATGGAGAACTGAAGCACAGCATCCACCTGATTGATGGCAACGAGCAGCAATACGAAGGCGGAATATCTGTTCTTCCGGTATACTTGTCCAAAGGCTTGGAATTTGATGCGGTTCTTGTTCTTGACGTCGATGAGCATCGATATCCATGCAGCTTGCTTGATGCGAAGCTGTTGTATGTCGGCTGTACTCGTGCGCTGCACGAGCTGTGGATTGTTCACGAACCTGCGAATCAGCTATCGCCGCTCGTGTGCACAGATGATGAAGATACGGTCGAATTGATGTCTTAACCGATTTGATCACTAAACCTATCAGCTTGTTCAAACAAAGGGACATTCTCTAGCAGCAGTAATATCTAGATGAATGTCCTTTGTTGTATGTTTCGCCATTATATGAACTTGCAAAACCATATTCCGCCCTTACAAGTGAACTTGCTTATACTGTAGCACACAGGTAGTGCCCTCGTCTGGGCGGCTGTAGTACGATATCGTGCCATTCATCGATTTCACCAGACTAATAACGACCATTAGACCGAGCCCTGTTCCCTTCTCCTTCGTCGTATAGAATGGCATGCCAATTCGTTTAATTTGATAATCGCTCATGCCAACCCCAGTATCCTTAATATGAATATGCACTCCCTCATTATCCGACCAGGTGGTAACCTTCAACGTGCCTCCATCCGGCATGGACTCGACTGCATTTTTCATTATGTTTAGCAGCGACTGCTGAAATTTCTTCGACTCTCCCATTATGTACATCGGTTTTTGAGATAGATGCTGGACAACTACCTCCACCTTCGCCAGTAAACAAAGTGGAGATACCATGGGCACGACGGTGTCTATTTCTTCCTGAACATAGAGTGGACGAGCCACCTCGACCGTTGGTTTGGCGTAATTCAAATAATCTGTAATGATCGAATTCGCCTGTTCAATGCCGGAAGCTGCGTAATTCCGATAGGTCTGAATTTGTTCCGGGGTCAAGTTTTTACGGTTCATAAGCTGTAGAAAGCCTTGTGCAGTTGTCAGTGGATTGCGAATTTCATGAGAAATGGAAGCGGCTAGCTGACCGATAACTTGATATTTTTCAGCACGAAAAAGCTCTTCCCGCATCCGTTCCTGATTTTTGACATGATGATAGATGTAGCTTACATACATCGAGGACAAATAGGTTCCAATGACAGCAATCACCACCTCTACTCCCTGCACTTGATCCCATTGATCGAAGAAGAACAGATAGCCAGCTAAATATACCGTAATCAGCAGCAGCGACATGAGGAAAATCTTCAAATAGGTACTTTGCAGCACCTGCTTATAGTGCAGGATAAGTCCAGCTGCGAGCATCATCGTGGAACCAATGATTGTCGGTACCGAGTAAATCTGCAAGTATAGCAATGTGCACAGATTGAATGCCAACCATGTACATATCCCTGGAAGCAAACCCTCGAACAGAGCAGCTAGCGCAAGAGACACAGGAGTTAAATGCAGCCCGTACAGTAATGGATCGATATCCTCATACCCAATATAGAAACAAGTCAGCAAAAATAAGATAAAGATAAATAACAGCTTGCGACGGTAATGAGCGAACATGAATTTCGGCGTGATGATGAGAAACATAAGACTTGCGCTCATAATATAGAGCAGCCCTTTGAATTCATGCGCTAATATGGAATGGATCAACATCATTATTCCTTTCCCTATCGATTCAATGCCTTGAACGTTGAGCATTCGAGTCAGCCAATGATTTTCCCGTTCCATGGAAGCCCTTTATGGAATCGGGAGCGGTCATTGGAACGCCATGCCGATAGCAATGGATAATCATACATATCCCATATTTTGCAGGGTGGGGCATCGATCGACGATCGTTCGATGATGCAATTGACCGCTCTTCGCGCAGCCTCATTCGCCCCTTCCATCGTAGCCAAATCTGTATTCGTTCGAACATAATCCGACGCAAGGAACAGATTCGGAATTGCTGTATATGCATTCGGCCGCAAGTTCCACGTGTGGACATGATTCACGAGCAGCGGCTCCATGTTGATCACTTCATGCGGGTTCGGGAATTGAATATCTTCATCGAGATACCAATGCACAATCATATCATCGTTTAGTATGGTCTCACCTTGATTCAAGCTCCGCTTCAGCTGCTCCCACACTTCTATCTTAATTTGCTCGCTAGTGCAGTGCATTGCCGGCTTCCCGAATACAATACCAGGCGTCTTCCAATCCGATACATCGATCGAGATGATACCTGCCACATCCCCATTGCCGAAATCACTCATCTTGAAATGCGGCCAGAACTGAGCTTGGGATACGGAAGTCAATGCCCAAGGGCTATCCATATAGATGACATGACCATGGATGATAGGGACATCTTCTTTCAAATAAAATTGGACGCCGTTCATCCATTCTACGTTCTTCGCCAGCTCGGGCAGTCTGCCCAGCAATGGATCACCCTCGATTAGATCCTCTGTAATCAGTTCCGCCATCACCTCAACGGGCAGTGCTGCGATATAGTAATCTGCGGTTACAATGTGGGAGCGACCTTCTTCTTGAATGGTCACGCCTTGAATCCGGCCATTCTTGCAATGAATATGTTCAACTTTCGCTCTTAAGCGATAGTCGACTCCCCCTTGTCTCAAGTAAGTCAGCCAAGGATTGATCCACACATCATTCGTAGGGCCGTTCAGCAAGCGATCCGCACTACCTCCTGGCAGCACCATATCCAGCATTACGGTTGCAGCTACCGTGCCTACTGTGCAGGCATTCGCATCCTTCGCCCGTGCTGCGACCAATATGCGTGTTAGGCCAGTGAAGATGTGTCTGAATTCCGCTGACTGCTTCTCCGCCTGTAGAAAATCCCACCATGCTACACGCTGATAATCCAGCAGCCGGCGTTCATCACAGCTGGTCAGAACCTGCCACAGACAGTTCACATAACGGTCGACGTCCTTCTCACTTAAACCAAGTTTATTATCGAATAGTGATTTAAGCAGTGTGCGCCAGCCGCGTATCGTTTGCGGGAATTCAGTAAGAAAAGGAAGCATAGGACGATTGAAGAAGGCAAGTCCCAAGTTCGTTCCTTCGATTAGATTATCAAATACGGTTAACCTCTCGGTGCTGTTCGGCCGTTGATAGGGAATACGCTTCATGGTGTCCGTAACGTGCTTATAGAATTTTGGGAAGAACCGGAATCCGTGTTCTCCTGGCAAATCTGGTCGACCATTCGTCCCCGAATTGGGAACCGGCATACTTCGTGCCTTGCCTCCTGGAATGGTTCTCCATTCATACACAGAGACGCGAAATCCACGCTCCATTAGTTCGTGCGCTGCACTCATGCCGGCGATACCACCGCCTAGCACGATCACACTTGGGCGATCTTTCCCCACCATAAACAATTGAGCACTCCTATTCCGTTATTATCATTGGAAAAATAAACTAGTTTCATATTACTATAAATCGACGGATTACAACACCTCTCAACGCAGATCTACAAGAAAAACAGAATGTAAGTTAGAAACGTGCCTCTTTCTACCATTTTTCATCATAGATTTGGAACCTATTTGACCTATTTGCAAGAAATCAACAACAAAAAACCTGCCCTTTGATTCATTGAGCAGGCATGTATTTCGTTGGGATTCACGGAGAAGAACGGTTCATTTTTCATAAATATGGGTAATGACAATTTGTCGAACGCGAGTTCATCACCTAGATGACTTGAACGACCCAAGCAATCCATGCAGCAGCTGGATAGAACAGCAACTGAGCGATAATCGTACCTACCGCTCTTGAGAACATCAAGAGCGCAAATATTTTACCTAAGCGATTCCGTTCTGTAGCATCGCCCATTGCGCGATCGGTAAGCATTGCCATTTGCGGATCGACGAAGATCGTGAGTATGATCGTAGCTAGTCCGTTAATTAGTCCAGATGATTGCGAGGCGGCCGTACTATACTCTGGATTCAAAGCAGATGCGTACAGCGCTGCCAGAACCCCGATCGTATAGATGCTGGTGACCAGACAATTCAATAGCAGCAAGCGCTTCGGAATTCCCATGATCCGCAGCGAGCGGAGCATGTTCCATGTTGGCGTTCGCAGATGATGCTTCACATGCCGAATCTGATCGAGGGATACGGATGAAATCAATTTCGGAATAGAGCCCGACACTTCCATATGACGTATCACTCTAGTTGCAATCAAGACAGCCGTTGGAAAAAAGAGCATTGCCAGCAGCGTTCCTACCGTTGATGAGCCGATTACAATACGGAACTGGCCTTCCAAATCGAATTCCGGATGCTGCTTTGCATAATCGATAATTTTCCCCGTCATTGGGCCCTGAAGCAAATTCGAAGTTCGAGATACAAGGACAATTATGCCAGTTAATGATAGAGCAACTGCAAGTCTACCTGTACGTACGCCCGCGTAGCGAACCGCATAGGACAATGTCTCAAATAAATGGATAAGCATAGTTAGTAAGGAGATGATGATAATTTTATCCAACGTGAACTCCCCCATAGGAAATCGTTGTTATACCAATTACAGCTTTGAATCATGTTTTTTATTTTCTCACGTCGTTTCCGTACTTGTCCAGATTAAAAAAGACTTCTAAATGTTGCAACTTTTTCATTCTATCATCGTTATTATTGTTAAAGGGGGTTTCGGGCTTACATGAAAGATGTTACTCGTACATTGAAATACAGCCTATCCATTCTAGTAGGCTGTCTACTTATAACACTGCTTGGTTCAAGTTTAGCCTATGCTGGTGATGGTGCCGCGCATAAGGTTCAAATGCAACCGGCTCCGATTCCGGTCGTCCGTGTGGTAGATACGGATGGGAATATTTTATCCCATGACGCCATGATTGAGAATGGGCTGACATATATCCCTATTAAGGATCTAAGCACGCATTTGAATTTGAAGGTACGATGGGAATCATACAGCCATACTGTATATATTGAAGGGGACAAATCAGATATTACGTGGAGTTCACTAACTGGCAAGATGAAGGTGAATGGCAAGGATACGGTGCTCACGACATTCCCTCAAATTATTAACAATAAAACCTTTATCCCGCTTCGTCTTCTGCAGAATGTATTTACTTATCAATTTGACTGGGATAGCAAAACGAAAACCGTTACCCTGCTCAACAATTGGTAGAAGGTTGGATAATGTACGCAGCAATAATTCCATAGAGCGAATAGATCTGAAATCTGAAAGAGCAATACGGGCTGTTCTTACCTGTACTGCTCTTTTTTATGCTTGCTGCCCATCCAATAAGTCATCATTAATAATGGAGAACAAATGAACATCCTCGTAGCGCCCTTTTGCAAAAATATGCTTACGAAGCACTCCCTCCTGCTGAAAACCGCACTTCTCCAACACGCGAATCGAGGCAGTATTATCTGGATAGCATCTAGCTTCAATCCGTACAAGCTTCATCGAAGTAAATCCATAACGAATCACCTCGTTCACAACCTCTGTCATGAGGCCATGTCCCCAGCAGGATCTGGACAACGCATAGCCGATCTCGGCACGTGCATGCTGCTGATTCCAATTCCCAAAGCCGCATGTGCCGATAAGCCGCTCCGACTGCTTGCAGTAAATTCCCCACGGAGCAATCTCTCCGCGACTATAACGCTGGATAATCCAGTTCAGAATACGCTGCGAATCAGCAATCGTCTGGTGAGCAGGCCATGTTGCAAACCGCGAAATCTCTTCGTCAGAGGCATATTCAAACATATCTTCAGCATCCTGAAGCGTCATTCCCTTCATACGTGTACGGGCTGTCTCTAGGACTGGAACGGGAAAGAACAGTTCGGTCTTGCGCATCATGATTTCCCTCCTTATGAATCTGGGGTTCACCTTATTCATCTACACAAGATCATGCCATAACCGCCCGCTATTGTCTAACCACACCCTATCTCTATCTCTATCTTCAACGTGACAAAGACAAACAGCCCGTTACCTTCAATAAGGACACGAGCTGATGTCTGTTTTAGATGCTGTTATTAGAATTATCTCTTTGGATGATTACGAAATAACAGAGGCAGAACTAGACCTGATTATGAACGAAGCTTGCCAACGAAAGCATTCCCGAATTGTCTACACAGTTCCTTCTCGTCAGCCTTAGGCGTCAATTCTACCTTCAAGCCATCCAACACAACCTCGCAGCCGCGCTGACGCAGCTTCTCAATGAGAATGTCCACTGCTGCACCATATTGTGCGTACGAAGAATCACAAGAACCAAACACGGCCGCCTTCTTGCCCGTCAGATCCACATCATCCATCTCATCGAAAAAATCAAGGAATTCATCGGGCAGTTCACCATCCCCCCATGTGTACGCGCCAAGCAGAATTCCATCGTAATCTGCCATCTCCGATGCATAGGCATCCATGACTTCCTTCATCGTAAGCTCCTCATCAGTTCCTTTGACGCCTTCGGCTACAGCTTCCGCCATTTCTTCTGTATTCCCCGTCATACTCGCATAAATTAACAATGTGCTCATGTATATAACCTCCAACTTATTTATGTACATAATATGATATTGATAATCATTATCATTATAGTGGGAGTCGTTGCATTTCGCAAGCAGCAATCTTCTGCCAATTAAAAAAGGATAAGGCAGCTCTATCGAGCTCCTCATCCCAGATCTAGCCTTCCACACTATTCATAATTACTGAAAGTTAAATGTTTGCGTATTAATTAATTCGTGTCTCCCATGTAGACGTCTTTTTCCCCTTTACCTTGCAGCTTGGGTATCAATTGTGCAGGATAGACTCGAATGTGATCTAGCGCTGATAAGGCAACCCACTCTACACCAACCTGATACTCGTCAGGATTCGTTCCTGCAAAGATCTGAGCCTCTTGCTCTGTCGGAGAAATACGCTCATCAAGTTCAGCAACAAAATAAAACTCAACCTGATGGATATCGGCATCCCATTGTGCAAACTGATGATTTTTACCGATGTACTCACGAACGTACGCCAGGTTGCGTACTCGGATATGACAACCTATTTCTTCCATACATTCCCGCTTCAACGCTTCACTTAGCTGCTCTCCATGTTCCTGGCCACCTCCGGGGAACAGATAGAAAAAGCCTTCATGATCCTTATTTTTCGTAAGCAGTACATTCCCGTCTTTTAATATGATTGCCTTCGCTGAATTTCGTATGGGCTTCATGTTTCTTCCCTCCCTTGATAAAAGTATTCTAACAGTTAATTGTACCTTAATTGGCATGCTGTCAATGCGGTAATCGTTACGAATTTGATAAATTTTTTATAAAATCATCGAAAAATATAAAGACGAACCCCTAACATTATGGTAGTATATGGTACAAACCAGGTGTCAATTATCTCCTCTGACCTGCATCTAGTAAGGTTGGCGTATGGTGTAAACGATTATTCCATTGAGAGGGGAACTGTACACGTATGAAACGTAGATCCATGATGCTTATGTTGACGCTTTTACTGGCAATAAGTGCGTTTGTAAGCGCTTGCGGAAGCAGCAGCACGCCTGCCCCTGAGTCCAAGCCGAGCGAGACTCAGAAACCTGGCGACAGCGGGACAGGTGAGAAAAAAGAAGAGAACAAGGACGTGGCACTCGCCTCAGATCAGACCTTCCGCTTCAACATGAAGAGTGATCCTCCTTCCCTTGATCCTGGTACATCTCAGGATACGACTTCCTTCCAAGTATTGAGCCATATCTTTGAAGGGCTCACACGATTGGATGAGCACGGAAAAGTTATTCCAGGTACCGCAGAGAGCTGGGAAGAAGATGCTACTAAGACGAAGTATGTCTTCCATCTCCGCAAAGATGCCAAATGGTCGAACGGCGATCCTGTAAAAGCAAAAGATTACGAGAACGCTTGGAAACGTGTTCTCGATCCTAAGATGTTGCCAGCTCCACCATATGCCTATCAGCTGTACTACATCAAAGGTGCTGAAGATTACAACACGAAGAAATCCACAGATCCAAATTCCGTAGCAGTAAAAGCCACTGACGATTACACGTTGGAAGTCGAACTCACGACTCCAACTGCTTACTTCTTAAGTTTACTTTCCTTCCAATCCTACTACCCTGTACACACGGATGCCCGCGATTCAAAATGGGCTTCTGAGGCAAGTACTATCATATCGAACGGCCCATTCAAAATGGCAGACTGGAAGCATCAAAACTCACTTGAACTGGTTCCAAACGAACACTACTATGCAAAAGATGAAATCAAATTTACGAAAGTACAAATTACAATTGTCGAGGATCCTGGTACCGAAGTAAGCATGTATGAAACGGGAGCACTTGAATTCGCAGGTCAGCCGACTGGTGAAATTCCGGTCGACCAAATTGCGATGCTGAAGGAGTCGAAGCCAGATGAGCTTCATATCAAAGGTATTGCTGCCTCGTATTACTACCTGTTCAACAATAAGCAGAAGCCATTCGACAATGTCAATATTCGCAAGGCACTGGCAATGGCTATTGATCGTAAGCAAATTGTTGAAAAAGTCACGCTTGGTGGTCAAACACCTGCATTTGGTATTGTTGCGAAAGGTATCGCAGGATTAAATGATGAGTATCGCAATGAAACCGACGATACCGCCTATTTCAAGGAAGATGCCGCTGAAGCAAAGGCTCTTCTCGAAAAAGGCTTGAAGGAATCCGGATTGACAGAAATGCCTGAATTTACACTCGCTCACAATACCAATGAAATGCATAAGAAAGTTGCTGTAGCCGTCGCGAATATGTGGAAAAATACGCTTGGACTGAAAGTAAAGGTTGAAAATCAGGAGTGGGGTGTCTTCCTAAAGAACCGGACGGCATTGAACTATCAAGTCGCTCGCGCCGGCTGGACGACAGACTATAATGATCCAATGTCATTCATCGATCTGTATACGACTGGCAGCGGCAATAATGATATTGGGTACAACAATCCTGAATTCGATAAACTGGTGAAAGATGCGAAGATTTCTGTGGATCCAAATGCACGTATGGACTTGATTAAGCAAGCTGAGAAGAAGCTGATTGCAGACGATATGGCGATCATACCAATTTTCTATCATACAAATGTTCATTTACAGAAGCCGTACGTCAAAAATGTATTTATCGACTACCAAGGACAAATAAACTTCACTCGCGGTTATATTGCAGAACACTAATCGATCGATCGTGACATTGAGCATGTAAATAGTCGGGGTACATATGCAGGCAATGTTCATATGTATCCCGACTTTAGCATTATAGGTTGAAATTTATCCTTCAGGAGGCTGGTGGAATGTGATTCGCTATGTCCTTACCAAGCTAATGTATCTCATCATTTCCTTATGGGTTCTGGCTACACTTACCTTTCTATTGATGAAGGCTGTCCCAGGCGACCCATTTCTGTCAGAGAAAGCCGTTCCTCCAGAAATACGCGCAAGGCTCATGGAGCAATATGGACTCGACAAGCCATTATATGAACAGTATGTCGTTTATTTGAACAAGCTCGTTCAAGGTGATCTTGGTATTTCCATGAAAATGCAGGATCGTGAAGTCGTTCAGGCCATCCGCGAATCCTTCCCCTATTCGCTCAAGCTCGGTATCTGTGCATTAATTGTAGCCGTCACGATCGGGATAGGACTCGGTATTGCTGCAGCAATGCGGCATCGCAAGCTGATTGATACGTCTTCCATGGTACTCGCTGTCGTTGGCGTGTCTGTCCCAAGCTTTGTTCTTGCCTCATTTATGCAATACGTGCTTGGAGTGAAACTGAAGCTACTGCCTGTCTTTGGACTAGCAGGCCCCCTCACCTATGTCATGCCCACCATTGCGCTATCAGCTCTACCGATTGCTTTCATCGCCAGATTAACTCGCTCCAGTATGCTGGAGGTTCTGCATTCTGATTATATTAAGACAGCCAAGTCCAAAGGTCTGTCTGCCGGCGTTATTGTGCGCAGACATATTTTACGCAACGGAATCTTGCCTGTTGTTACGTATATTGGCCCACTTACTGCAGGTATTGTTACCGGTTCATTCATTGTGGAGCATATTTTCGGAATCGGTGGTCTTGGCAAAATATTCGTAATGAGTATTACGAACCGCGACTATTCACTCATCATGGGCATCACCATGTTCTATGGCGTTATATTGATGGTGGCTCGCTTCCTTACTGATTTGGCTTATGGTGCTATCGATCCTCGTATTAAGCTTGCCAAAGGAAAGGAGAAAGCGGCATGATTACCTACAACAAACAGAATCCATTGCAGCAGCCCCCTATCAAGCCTGAGCAATTCAAAAAAGCGAACATCGACGAACATGCGGCGGAGGCGATCGAACGCGAGAGTATATCCGCTTGGCGCGATTCATGGCTTCGATTGCGCAGCAATTGGGCAGCAATGACAGGCCTCGTTATTCTTGTTCTGCTCATTATTATGGCCATCATCGGACCAATGTTAACTTCTTATGACTACGAAACCAATTATTTGGACAAGACGAATTTGCCACCTTCCTCAGAGCATTGGTTCGGCACGGACGATCTCGGCCGCGACATGTTCGCCCGTACCTGGATGGGCGCTCGTATTTCACTTATCGTCGGCTTCTCCGCAGCCCTCATTAACCTGATTGTCGGCGTCATATATGGCGGCATTATGGGGTATGTGGGAGGGAAACTCGATGAAATCATGAACAAGGCATCTGAAATTATATTCACACTTCCCGACCTTCTTGTAGCCATTCTACTGGTAGTAGTACTAGAACCAAGTCTTGGCGTTATTATATTGGCACTCTGTTTCACTGGCTGGATTAATATGGCCTGGATCGTACGCGGGCAAATGATGCAGCTCAAAAATCAAGAGTTCGTCCTTGCCTCCCGTTCTCTCGGCGCATCGGGAGCACGGATCTTGTTCCGGCATCTGATTCCCAATTCACTCGGCCCGATTATCGTTACGCTTACCTTAGCAATTCCTGTATCGATCTTCGGCGAAGCGGTTCTTAGCTTCCTCGGGCTTGGTGTACAATCCCCTGCTGCTTCTTGGGGAACGATGATTAGCGATGCATTGAAGGCGATGACCGTCTATCCATGGCGTATCGCATTCCCTGCATTCTTTATCAGCTTGACGATGCTTGCATTCAACATGTTCGGCGACGGGCTGCGTGATGCACTCGATCCGAAGATGAAAAAGTAGACGAGGAGGATGACGAATATGAAGCCTTTACTGGAAATCAACGACCTTCACGTCTCTTTCCACGTCCGTGGCGGCGAGGTGAAGGCAGTACGCGGCATTAATTTTCATGTGAATCAAGGCGAAGCTGTGGCAATCGTAGGTGAATCCGGATGTGGCAAGAGTGTAACGGCACAATCGATTTTGCGGCTGCTGCCAAGCCCACCTAGCAAGGTGAAGCAAGGCGAGATACGCTTCAAGGGAAATGATCTGCTGAAGCTGAAAGAACGTGACATGCAATCGATTCGCGGCAAGGACATCGGCATGATCTTCCAAGATCCAATGACTTCATTAAATCCGACGATGACGATAGGTCGACAGATTACTGAGGTATTAATGAAGCATCAACAGATGACTGCTGCACAAGCGAAGGCGCGGGCTATCGAGATGCTGTCTATAGTTGGCATTCCGAATCCAGCTTCCCGCTTCCAGCAATACCCGCATGAATTCTCGGGCGGAATGCGCCAGCGCGCGATGATTGCCATCGCACTTGCCTGCAAACCATCCCTGCTAATCGCAGATGAACCGACTACAGCGCTTGACGTAACTATACAAGCTCAAATCTTGCGCGTTATGAAGCAGCTGCAGCAAGAGATGGGCACATCCATTATATTAATTACACATGATCTCGGAATTGTCGCTGATCTATGCGACCGAGTCATTGTTATGTATGCTGGTAAAATCGTTGAGACCGGCACGAAATGGGATATATTCAAAAATCCACAGCATCCTTATACGAAGGGCTTGCTCCGTTCCTTGCCTCGTCTGGATCAGAAGAAGGATGAGCCGCTTATTCCGATTTACGGCACACCGCCAGATCTGATTAAGCCGCCAGCAGGGTGCGGGTTCTGCGCTCGCTGCAATGAAGCGATGGAAGTCTGCATGTCCTACGATCCGGAAGTGACGAAGGTAGGCGATTCGCATCAAGCGAAATGCTGGCTTCTCCATCCGTTGGCGCAGGAGGTGGCTCGATGAGCAGAGAGGCATTGCTTGAAGTACAGGGATTGAAGAAGTATTTCAATCTAGGCCACGGCAATATATTAAAAGCGGTTAACGATGTCAGCTTCACCATCCATAAGGGTGAGACCCTCGGTATGGTTGGTGAATCCGGCTGCGGAAAGTCCACTGTAGGACGAACTGTCCTGCGCCTTTACGAGCCGACAGGCGGCAAGACAATCTACAATGGAACGAATATTTACAGCCTGAAGCGCAAGCAGATGGCAGCGATGCGCCGTGAAATGCAGATGATCTTCCAAGATCCGTACGCTTCGCTTAATCCGCGGCTCACTATCTCTGATATTATTGGAGAAGCTATCGATATTCACAAGCTAGCTGCGAGCCGCGCAGAAAAGAAGAAGCAGATCGAAGATCTCCTTGATCTTGTTGGCTTGAATCCAGATCACGCTACTCGCTATCCGCATGAATTCTCAGGCGGCCAACGACAGCGTATCGGCATCGCTCGCGCGCTTGCCGTAGATCCGAAGCTCATTATTTGTGACGAGCCGATCTCCGCGCTTGATGTATCCATCCAAGCACAAGTCGTTAACTTGCTGAAGGATCTTCAGGTTCGACTTGGACTCACCTATTTGTTCATCGCCCATGATTTGTCCATGGTCAGGCATATTAGCGATCGCGTGGCCGTCATGTACCTGGGCAAAATGGTTGAACTGACTGATAGTGACACGCTCTACAATGAGCCGCTTCATCCTTATACGCAAGCGCTCATGTCCGCCATTCCCGTGCCCGATCCAGATATCGAGGCGCAGAAGGAGCGAATTGTGTTAAGCGGTGAACTCCCAAGTCCAATCAATCCACCGAGTGGTTGTCATTTCCGTACGAGATGCCCCGCGGCAACTGAGCGGTGTGCGGCTGCTGCTCCGGAATTCCGTGAAGCTAAGCCTGGTCATTATGTAGCCTGCCATCTCGTTTAGGATGTATCCAATTATTTCAGACCTAGCAATAAAGGCAGAGAAGAGAACCAGGAGACGTTCCTCCTATCTCTACTCTGCCTTTTTCATGTCGTTTCCAAGCTATCTTGGAAGTGACGTATGCCTCTTACTTAATCAAACTTCACTAACAATGAGTGATGACACACAGTCTGCAAGTCCCGATATATTTGATTGATTGGCGCATCCTCCATAACTGCATGGATGCCCAAGTACGGGAAAAGCGCATTGGCCGATGATAAGGCTGATTGTCCAGCTTCCTTACACCGAAGTGATACTTCCTGTACATCCGTGTCCGTGAGTACCTTGCCTTGTGTATGTTCGTTCCACGATTGCTCGATAGCGTGATAGAACGCTCTTACCGCTTCCGTCAGCAATTCGTTCTGAATGATGATTTTATTCGATATAGAATCATAACGGTCCACCGAAGCATTCTCCCATGCAGTTCGATTCCGCTCCGCAATATTTCGTGCCTCTTCCAGGAAGTGCATTGCCAGCCCTATGCTTACAGCAGCGAACGAGGCTTCTGCAAATGGCAGGAACGGATAGCTGTATATCGGGTTATCGTAAAGACCATTTGGCTCCATAATGCTAAAGGTTCGTTCATCAGGTACAAATACATCATGTACGACAATGGAATGACTTTCCGTAGCTTTTAGTCCAAAAGCATTCCAATCCTTTACGATCTCAACATCATCTGGCCAGAACACGAACGAACGAATGTCTGCTTCCGCTTCAGGTACATTTGTAGATTCCTCTGTAGACATCTCTTCAGATTCCACTCCAGTATCCGATTCGCCATGCTTTTGAACCACACAATTGGCGGTGAACACAGTCGCATATGTGGAGCCGCTGCAGAACTTCCAGCGCCCATTCACCCGGTATCCGCCCTCAACCTTCACAGCCGTTCCGCTTGGATGCCCCGATCCTGCTACAACCGCTTCCTTCCTCGTATAAGCATCCTTCGCCACTTCTGGCGTCATAAATGGTGCAAAGAAGCCGCCTCCAGAGCCAATCGTTACGAGCCAGCCGAAGCTACCATTAATCCAGGACGTATGCTCGAACCATTTCAACGCTTCGGGAAGTTCTGTCATATTCCCCTGTAATTCAACTGGTACGAACAGCTTGAACAATCCACGCTCATAAATCCATTGCAGCAGCTGCTGCGGAAGCTTCCCCTCTCGCTCAATGGACAATGCCTGATCTCGAATGATGCGAATTTCTTCATCGGTAAAATGATTCATCGGTAACACGCTCCCACTCTTATCAACGTATGGATAAATGCAAATCTATCTATTTATCCATTATAGTACACGTTTACAAGATAAGGCGGAGACGAATCATATCTACGCAAGGAATTCCATTCTCTTCGATCGGTTCATCATAGTGAATGACGAAGAAATCGGTATCGATTCCGCAAATACGGAAGCCGCATTTCTGATATAAACCGAGCTGTGACAGACTGGAGTTCCCAGTGCCTACCTCCAGCACTTGATAACCAAGCTCACGAGCGCACTGAATGGCATACTGTACAAGCTGCTTGCCATAGCCCTTGCCCTGCCACTCTTCTGCAACAGCCACATTCACAAGCTCAAGGGTGTGGGGGCGCGTCGGAAGCAGAAGTACAGCTCCAATCGTCTCTCCATTCACATTCAATGTATAACCGATACTGCGATGCAAGTATTGATTCACGGCAGCTTCTTCCGGATCAGCAAGCAGCAGCAAATCTAGTGGGATGTTACGAGTTTCCGTAGGAATAATGAGTGCTTCCAAGATGATTATCCTCCTCTAAGCTGTCTCTCACTTCTCACCTGCATGGTTGAATCAAGTGAATGACAGAGTTTGTGTGTGGATTCATGAGCATGCAACTTACGCCATCTGACCATATTCCTGGGCATACGCACCATGCTGTAAATAATGCTTGTATAGGTGGAAAAACACACGTATTCCCCCATAAAAGTTAGTGTCATGCTCACTCTTGCGTATTAAATAAACTGTATCCTCTATCGAAGGTACTTGCCCTTTCTGACACATCCGTTCATACTCTACAAAGTCGACTTCGAACAACCCTTTCTTCTCGCCTGCCTCCGTAGCGTAAGCGTATAATGCCGTGGAACCTTCCAACTGCTTTAATTGATAATGTATCGTTGAAGCCATTGCAAATCACCTACTTATGTATAATGTAGTATCTGTCCCGCTTCCCGTGTGTGGTGAGCAATTGTTCACAACGGAGTAGTCGGATCCTACCTGTTATATCGACAGTTGTCCCCATTCCATAGCGATTTCCGTATGCGGTTCTCCGCCAATCTCAATTTCTTTCTCGCCGACGATTAATGCACCGGTACAACGATAAAATTGAAGAGCACGATTCCCTTTCAAAACCCATACCAACATATTCGTATGTCCGAATGACTTCGAATGCTCCATCACGTGTGAAACCAGCTTGCTGCCGAGCCCTTGTCCTTGAACGGTCGACAGCAAGTAGAGTGCATATAATTCTGCTCGATCAGGAAATTGTTCGCTCCGGCTTGGACCGCCCATCACAAAGCCTGCGATTTCCCCAGTATCCTGTACTGCGACATAAATACACTTGTCATCTGTCAAATGTCCGATCGCATGTTCCCACATATTTTGTCTAGCTTGTACAGATAATCCAGACAAATAAGTATCTGATACAATCCCTTGATAGGTAGTGCGCCAGCTGTCGACATGAACACGCGCAATACCAGGCGCATCGCCAGCCATCGCTTTTCGAATTTGCAATTGACACCCTCCTCTACAGGTGAGTTCATCATCGATATATTCAATACACTTCAACAGAAAGTCCTACCTTGGATAAGAAATGCTGCATCCATTACAATGGACACAGAGGGATTGCCTCCAACAGCAATCCCTTCCACGTATGGCCCATCAATTGGTACGGTTCAAGCATGATAAAATATTCAAAGTCAGGTGCCATGCTTCCAAGAACTAGCCCGGTCACACTTAAGTATTGCGGCGCAAGACGCTGAACAGGTGTAGCATACAGTGGATGTGCGAAGGTAAAAGGCATGATTATCTGCTGCCCTTCTCCGATTTCTTCATTGCATATAGATCCTCTTCAATGCCAGCCATACGCTGCTCCAACATCGCACGCGCATCCTCGATGGCCTGATTATATAGGTAGGGCTCGAACATCTTCAGTAGATAGTCAACTAGCTCCTCTGCCTCGAACATGCCCAGGGATTCTCCACGCTCTGTCTCAAAATACTGCTTCAAATCCTCTATCCATTTTTCCTTCTGCTCTCTAGGCAGCGTCTTTACATTCATGATGTCCCTCCTAAGTTGCTAAGTCGCTTGTTTACTTCCTTATATCGATGAACTTATTATAGACGACCTGCGAATTCAACAGACAGCGAGTTGAAATACTCCATTTTCTCATCAATAAAATCATCGCCCGAATCGACGCTTCCGACAATATGCAAATCATGGAGACATAGTCCCATTAACCACAACTGACGTGCAGCAACGAATACGGGAACTGCTCGAATATCGTCTTCGTTAAGTTGACGTACAGACTGATAGCCCTCTAGGAATGCATCCCACAACTCTGACAGCTTTCCAGGATCATTGCCTAAACGCACCTCTCGAGCCAAGCGAAATTCTGCTATATCATAAGCGCGGTAGCCATAACCGCACAAGTCAAAGTCATAATGAGTATACGTCTGATCGTCGATGTAACTAATATTGGTATTTCCATGCAAATCCCCGTGGCACACTCCCCAATCCAGCGCTGAGAACTGTGTAATTTGCTCCTTCAATGCGCTGCCAACGGCCATCAACTTCTGAACATCTTCGGGCCTATGCTGAATTCGGTCAGCAATCACCTGCAGCGGCTTATCGATTAGATAATTCTGATCCATTACAGGACGCTCATATGAACTTGTAAACGTATCTGCTGCACTGTGCAGCTGCGCTACTGCTTGTCCGAACAATCGGCTAATTTCGGCATTGTCGATTGAGCGTTCTTCTCCCACAGCATAGGTGAACAGGACGCCAAATCGAATACCTTCAGGTGCTTGGAGCGGATGAACACGTTCCCCATTCAATGCCGTAATCGGTGAGGATACGGATATCCCCTCAGCTTGTAGATGTAGAAGGAAATCCATCTCAAATTCAACCGCTGCCTGGTGTCTTCTCCAATCTCCACGATATACACGGAAAATATACAGGGCGTCATCGCCATGCACCTTATAGGTATCGTTCATTCCGCGCAGCAAAAATTCAACCCGCTGAACCTTGCCTACAGCATAATTCTCTTCTATCCATCCCCTAAGTGCTTGCTCGCATAATGTAGAATATACAACTGGAAAATACAATTTGACCCCATCCTTTTCATGTCTGACTGACATGATCTCTTTTTACGTTCCCTTTTCAAATTGCGCAATGTGAGTACAGCAGCGATAAGGAGCAGGAAAAGTGTGAGCGCATACATAACAAATTGCTGTTGGATCCTATCCGCCACTCACCATAAGATCGCAATAAGAATCCTCCATACGAAAAGGTAACATCAACCAAATTGCCAGGTACATATCTTAGACGCAGCAGGCATGGAAAAAGTTTCAGCGCACACCCAGCCCTTGGTCAAATGAGAGATGGAATTGGCTTGCGGCAGACTATAATACTGCATACCAGTACGGAAACATTTCAACTTTTAAGTAGGGACTTTAGATGGGGTCAAGTAATGCGGTTTGCGAACAAGTGCTATAAAGAAATAGAGAAGACTGATATCAGTCTTCTCTCATGGCACAAGCAATTGCTGCATCATTATAAAGTCCTCTTTACTTCGTCTAACTAATGGGTGTTCCTTCACTTCATGAACGAGTCGGGAAGCTTCTTTCACAGCTGTGCTGTATTGATCATGGGTAATGCGTCCCCACTCCAGAGCTTCTTCCAGCTCATCTTCATCCAAGAGGAAGATATGGCCCGATGGCAGCAGCACAACATCTAAGTATAAGTCGTCGAAATAGGGGATGCCCCGATCATCCGTTCCGACCGGTTCACAAACATCCACGTACCACTGCATGACCTCCCCCTGTTCATCAAATACAGTCGTAATGGAATAATGCTTATGCAGGGGGAAATATTGCATCCAGCAATATCCTGTATCTACGAGCTTTATTCTCTTCCCGTCCATTGTCACTGTTAACGGCTGCCGCACCGCATTGAATTTAATCAGAGAGATGTAGCCTGTAAATTCGGGAGAATCTACTTCAGTTAGCGCGAACTGCTTGGACAAAATCCGTTTCCAATCGTAGCGATCTGCGTGTTTTCTCTTCATGTGGCAACCTTCCTCAGCTCGGATGCCGTCTCTTTATTTCCCATTTGTCGAGCACTGCAGTTCGTCACCTGTATCTGCAGACAGACAAGAGAGGCCCAGCTTCAAATTTCCTTTGCTACGATTATACCTTACTCGCAAGCGTTCGGCATGTGATATATTGTCATATCTCCTTATTTTCCGCGAGATGACCAGCTTATGTCGAGCAGAGACACATCATCCTCCAGCATTTCTCCATTTCGATGCTCCAGCTTGTGGCGAAGCAGTTCGTCTGCAGGCGGATACGGCAGGCTGTCCAATTCGGATAACCCGTCGGTATACACCATCAGCCGAAAGGGTGCATTGCCTTCAATATGGTGGTGCAAGGTATGAGCTCTTCCGCCGATGAGACCACGATAGACTGACCACCGTTCTCCACTTGAGCTGGAAGTCTCGAACAGATTGCAGCTTTCTTGTCCATGCTGCCATAACCGACGTCGCCCGTCCCCATGCCATGCAAGCCATATTCGACTATACGGCTCTGCTTCATCCGTTCCATCAGTGCCATCGATTCGCCCGCAGGTGAACATCGCCTCGCTGCCGATTCGTTTCTTGTCTTCCAATACTTCCTTCACAAGTGGAGGGAGTCCCG
Organism: Paenibacillus sp. NAIST15-1; assembly: GCF_001894745.1. Lineage (GTDB taxonomy): Bacteria > Bacillota > Bacilli > Paenibacillales > Paenibacillaceae > Paenibacillus_B > Paenibacillus_B suaedae. The sequence continues at coordinate 98,790 of NZ_BBYF01000002.1, read as the reverse complement.
AGGGAATCGGCAGTCCAGACATTTGCTCAGCTGCTGCATCACGTAGAGAATCCAGATAAGCATGCAAAGACTCGGCATTCAATTCAGACTGAACAGCAATCCAGTCCAATAGATGGGCACCTAGAAACCTCGCAGCAAAATCTCCTTGGTAGCTCAAACTAACCCCATCGCATAATACAAAGCTGAGCGAACCACCATCTATGCGAAAGGCCAAATAATCTTGATTGTTATCCTTATATTGCGCCGTCTCTCCCGCTCGTGCGTAAGCAAATCTACAGCGAAAAGAGGATTGCTCGATCGTCATTAACGGCTGATCCACCTGTTGGGAACAACGGTAGTGAAAGGATGTCAGACTCAATCGGATTCACCCTGCCTTTCTTACGTAATCCAAGCTGTATCGTTGTACAATAGGCATACGGAGATTGAATAGCTTCCTGCAATCTCTCCTCATTGTGAAATCCCTTCGTTAGGAATCAATTAACGCACAGGAGTAGCGGCAGACATTTGGAATCCGATCGAGACCAGCTCTGGACAATTTCCGGGCAGCATCATGTAGGCTCCTGATGAGAGGTGATAATCCGCCTCCACCAACATCTCACGATAGCTTTCCGGCAAGATCGAAGACATGCTTCGCAGCTTCTGTGCATGTTCATCGGTAAGAACGGTATCCTGCACGATTCCCTTCCACCTGCGGGGTTCTTCAATTGGTGTATCCAACATGTGATCCGTAATAAATATATTCTCGATAAGCACATTGCCGTCCGGCACACTCATTTGCATAATCCGCCTAGCAATTGGCGCTGGATCATCCCCGGTAGCAACTCCGTCCGTCATATGGCAAATAAGCGGAGCAGGACAGTCCTGCATATGAGGCAGCTCGGCCTCCAGCAGTCTCTCTGCCTGAAGGAACGCCTTGGCTGCATCAGAGAAGCGAACCGGCGTCAAATCAGGTAATGCCCCCATGCTTGCAATCTCGTCAATTCCCTTGATGCCATTCAGCACATCATAGACATCGTCACTGTAGGCCAATATTGCAATGCGATAGCGCGGTGTCAGACGATTTCCCTTCGTAGAACGGAATACCATCTGTCGAATCGCTTGGGATAATGCGTCATATACTACATCGATTCGCCGTCTTCCGGCCATCGTCATATTCATGGAAGCACTGATATCAATTAAATAGATGAGAAGTGCAGGCGTGCGCTGTGAAGCCTGTATCGTGTAGTTCATCCGTCCAATTCACCTCATAGCATGTTATTTCAATCGTGCCTGATCCGCGCTAAATGTCTGGCAGCATATAGGACGTATCATTCAAGAACTTATAAATATGTCCGGCCCTCGTCCCCACCTTGCCTACATTTTTGAAGTAGTCTGGATCCTTTTCATACCGTTCTGTAAACTCTAATGCATACTTTGAAGCATTATTCACATTATTTCTTGATAGTGCATTATACGCCTTATTGTAAGAGGCAATCAGCAGTACCACATCACGACTGCGAATCTTCTTTAATTGAGCAGCTTTCTCCGCAGCCTGTGCGGCCTGTGCCGCTTCCAGCCGTTTGCGCTCCTGCTCGCGAGCCTGTTCCATTCTTGTCTGTTCATCCCGCTTCTTCTTCCACTCCACATACTTCTCATATTGCTCTTGTTGATCATACTGGGCCTGCAGGCGTTTCCGCTCCGCACCCTTCTTCTTCTGTTCCTCCAGCTTCTTGATGCGCTGCTGTTCCTCTATGCGCTTCTGCTCATCTTCCTTGCGTTGCTGTTCCTCTTGCTTGCGCGCTTCCTCCTTGCGCTGTTCTTCCTCACGAAGCCGTTTTGCTTCTTCCTGCTTCCGTTCCTCTTCCGCCTTCAACTGTTGAGTCTTTGCGTCAAGCAGCGCTTGTTCTTCCGCAGCCTTCTTAACCGCATCTTCGTTCATCTGATTCATCACAAAAGCTCCACAGCCAAGCAATAGGAGTGCTGACGCTACACTAATGATCGCAATCGCTCGCTTCCCTAGCTTGACCTTAGACCGTGGCATTTGATCTGCTTCCCTTGCAAGCTTCTGCTCCAAGTCTTGAATCGCCGCAGCCAGCTCAATATGCATCGGACTTTCCTTCTCAACAAAATGATGAGCCGATCGGTACACTTCCAAGGCACTTTGCAGTTGATTTTGCTCTTCTAGTTCTCTTGCCTGCCGGAACAGGCGATTGACCACATCCGGATCAACATCAGCCCGAGCAGGAATAAGGGGGGCGGATACTGCATCGGGTTGTACAGCAGAATTCTTTGTGCACCCTTCCGCCTCTTTATCTATCGCTTTATCCTCTGAACGCTGCTCATGAATCGCTTGCGTTCCTTCTGGCGCATTCTGCTGCTTAACGTCCATAACGATCTGTTCTTCCTCGTCTACGCCATTAAGCACAATCAACCATTCACCAAAGGTCGGACAACTGCTCAAATCCTGGCTTTCCCAAGCGCGTGAGAACAGATCCGATACTTTGCTGCCATATCGTTCTGTTAATACATGCTTCAATCCCTCATAGCGCTCGCAGGAGGTTTGCATTTCACGTTGGTCGAAATAGCTCTCGCCCCATGCCTTATCCACGATCTGCTGAGATGACCAACCAAGCATCTCTGCAAGAAGAATGCTGCCTGCGAATCGATCTGCATATGCACTCCACATCCCTGTCAGCAGCGCACGATGTGCAGCATATCCTGGAGAGCCACTGAACAGCACATCCGGTCGATCCATCTTAGGACTATAGAGCTGCTCCACATCTACCAGTTCAATCGATGATGCCTTCGAACTCTGCTTAACTTCCGAGAAAAACGGAAGCATGACATTCGGCGCAGACAAATCGCAATGTGCCAGACCTCGCTGCTCCATACCGGAGCATACTCGTGCGAGCGATTTGGCAATCTGCAGGCTGTCTTGGCGTGTCAGCCGATTATGTTCTGCAACGATATCCAGCCACGTCGGGCCATGTATCCACGGCATTACCACTGCATAGAGCAAATCCGTGCTCTTCTGGATAAGTCCTCCGTTTTTCTCAGGGGTCAATACGTTCCGACTGCACACGCTTAGTCCTGGAAGCTCACTATAGGTATCGAGCAGCTCAGATTGATATACCATCGCAGGGATACGATACTTCGGATGGAACACTTTGAGCGCCTTTGCCTCTACAGCATCTCCTCGGGTTGGAAGCAGCTGATAGATGACACCCTGTCTGCCAGCCTGCGCATATACGAGGCCAGGAGCTGCCGGATGTTCGCCGAACCGATATTCGATATCTTGAATAATGATCGTATCTCCTGATTGTGGCTGAAATGACATAATTCCTATCCTCCCGAGATGATGCATCTGTATGATGTAAGAAAAACCGGGAGTGTCTTACGCCCGGCTTCCTCTTCGTATTCAAGTAAGAATTGAACGATTAGCGCTGTTCATCCACAGAGCGGAACTTCTGCGCAATAGCCTTCAATTCTTCGCTAATTGTGTTCAAGGTTTGAACGAAGGATTGCATCTGCTTGCTTGCTTCTTGGAATTCTTGGAAGAAGCGCTGTTTCGTCATCCCTTCCCATTGACCTTCCATTCCTTGAATAGCTTGTGTCAGGGTAGCTACGATCTGTTGACTCTGATCTCCACCCTGCTTGAATTGATTCGACACTTGATCAACCTGTTCCGGTGTAATTAAAATGCGACCTGCCATGTTTGTTCCTCCTTTTGGTAGACATAGACATTTGAACGACAAATAAATTATGCAAATATTTCTATTAATAATTGTACATGAAATCTATTACAAATTTAAAAGAGTCTGCAGTCCTAATTCTAAAATGTGGACTCCTGAGCCTGAGGAACGCTCTGAAGTACGAGTTGGAACTGCTCTTCTTCCACATCGGTATAGCCAACGTGGACAATCATTTCAATGTCTTCCTGATTGAACAAATAGGAGTAGTTCTCATCAATATACCCTTCAGGATATATGACTCCCAAATAGTCGAACAAACGGTTCGTAGTGATCTGCAGCTGCTTGCGGCCATATATCATTAATTTTTTGCTTCCTTCATGCAGCAGTACGATAGAGCCGAGTGGAAGCAATGCATCCTCTCCATTCCCAACATGTTGTTGTTCAGTCTGATTCCCCATAATTCATCCTTCCCTTTCTACTCTTGCATCCTACAATTCTTATCGAAGCTGCACACGCGATGCGACGAGCTGATCATATTAACCAATATACAAATAACATGAGCAGTATTCTGATCCTACAGAGCGATAAATAAATATCATAATATAGTTCCTATGTCATAAATTAGGTTAGTCTATTAGCCCCGTTTTAATAGCTTCAACTAGGCAGTAGTTTACCTACTGAACCGAACATATCTGAAACCTTATTCACGACTTTGCCAGCAGCCTTCGTTGCACCGCTCTTCACCGCTTTAACGCCATCTTGAACAGCATCAGTTGCCACTTTCGTTCCGCTCGCAACGGTATCAGTCACGGTATCCACCACAGTGTCAACGGCATCAACCGCATGGGTCTTGATAGACTTGCCATTAATGGTTACCTCCGTAACCATAGAGATAGCAGCTCCTGTTGCTAACCCTACTCCTGCCCCTACAATAGTGCCGGCAACAGGAACGACTGAACCTACCCAGGCTCCCACGGCAGCACTCGCTGCCATGGTACCTACTCCGATTGATCCATTCACAACAGTACTGGCAGCTGCACGACTAGGGCCACCCTTCTCGTAATCCGTCATGACTGCGGTACCTGTATCGTATGCAAGCCCCGCATATCCAAGCTTGGCACTCCATCCCTTGATAGAGAGCGATTCCTTTGCTGCAACTACTGGATCAACGAATTTCCACACATTTGCATGATTCGCTGCATTCGATGCCGCATATCTCGTTCCTTGAATCCCCTCAGACAGTGCGAATTTCGATCTTGCACCACTGATTGTCACGTAGCCGTCTCCACGAACATTCACATTGAACCCGCTCTTCGCCATATTGATCATGCGGTATCCGTCTTTGCCATAGCCATACATTTCAGGAGTCGTTGGCTTCCAATTCCAACCGCCTGAACCTTTATCCTCTTGTGTGCCAATCGCCCGAACAACCGCATTTGGGTTCGATATGGCGCCTACCTGTGTCCCTAGAGCAGGGATAATCAGTGATGCCCCCCCAATCCCTATCGTTGAATATAATGACGCCGCCGAACCGATTTGATAGGCATGGCCTAGAATCGGGTGCGCTTGCTGATCAGCTGATTGAAACTGATCCGCCTTGGACTGAAGCTGCTGGCTTAAATCAAACAAAAGCGTATGTATTTGAGCCGATAACCGAGAAGCTTGCTGCCATTTTTCTCCGATCGCAGCCTTAATAGAAACCTCCCACTCCAGCGTCTGCAGAGAACGTTCCAATGACGATTGAATCGCATTTAATTGCTCCGCTGTTGCCTGCAACTGACGGCTCCCCTGACGAAGCGCATCCGGCGTTACGATAATGCGCACGATGTCACCTTCCTTCTTCTATAGAATGCTGGCGTTCCCACTCGATTAACAGGCCTTCAAGTTGTTCCTTTGTTGTTAATGTGGCAGTCAGCCAATCCTCATCACCTTTGGAGCTTTGCCGAATAAGCCAATTGCGGGAACCTCCGACGAGAAAAGCTGCTCCCTGCACATCCCAGCTTTTCTCATTCCACACAAGAAACAAGAGCTCCCCTTCTGCGGTACGATGCTTCAGCGAATGCGCCAGGGCCATTGCTCCCGCTTCCTCTCCATCGAAGGTCATTAGCTGACTAGTCATTTGCTCTACGGTAAGCTCAGCCGCATGCTCATAGAGTTTATGGAAATGCCTCTTGGACAACATAACAGCAGCTATCTCGCTTTCCTGCTGATCAGCCCAGTTCATGCGGTTCACAATGACGGAACACGCCTCATTCGTCGAGTCATATTCTCGAAAGGAGCAAATTTCTGGTTGGAGCCGCTTCTGTGCTCGTTCGATGACTAATTCATTCGTAAAATGAAAATAGCCTTCGTATACTTCGCGATTAGGCCCCTCATCTGCTGCATTTGAAATCCGAACCCAGCAGGAGCGATTTGCCAATCCCGTTACCGCTACCGTTGAATAGACGTGAGATGGCATAGCCAGCTCTCTGCCTCCAGGCTCTTCCGTTAAGTATCCCTTGCGCAGCAGCGCAGCTTTGACCTTATTCCATTCTTCTGCAATTTCCTCAGTTAGATAGCCCCGAAATGGATCCTCAATCCCAAGCAAGCGATCAGATCCAATGATTCCAGCAAGAAAATACAATTCTTTTACGTGAAGCTCAATACCACTTCTGCCATCTTGCGCTTGTAGATATGGTTCGTTACTCGTCACCAATGTGTCCACCCCCCATCAGACCCGCACTTTCCAACGTTTATGTATAAGTGTTGTCCATGCGGCCGGAGTCCATATTTCATCGTAGGGTATTGCTGTCTTTATTTTTGTAAATTTACGTCTAACAAAATATCCTTGACCAGGAGGAAGCACCTTCGACCCACTAGGACCAGAAGACTGCGACTCTGAGATCGGGATTCGGAAGAAGGACAGATCATTCGCATCAATCGTCCCAAATAAAAATCCAGCTTGCGATGCTTTGACATCGTTAAACCAGTCCACCCCGAAGGTTGGAAAATCAGACGGAACCCCTGCCAATACGAGATGTACCCCTTTATCCCGACCTTGGCGTACGATCGCAGACAGTTGATCTTTGACCGTGTAATCTGTGAGCTGCTTGCACAGCATATCTGCATCATCCATAACCAGCAGTAGGATTGGATCCCCTCCATCCTTACTCCGGGACGAGACCTGATCATATACTTGCTGAATGAATCCAGGAATTCGCTCTTCCTCTGTTACAATCTCCCTTACATGAGGCAAGTCTCTTAGCGAAGCAACGCCATTGTCCCCATATCGAACATCAATCGCATAGATATGCAAACGTTCTGGAGACATATGATAAGCCAAAGACAGCATCCAGCTCGTAAGGAATGAGGTCTTGCCGCTCTCCATAGGACTTGCGACGACGAAGTGAGGACCTTCCTTCAAATTGACCAGATATGGCTCCAAATCATCTGTGCGCACGCCAACAGGCACGGGTTGCAACCGTTCCGAGCATTGCAGCTGCTCCGCTTCTATGATCTCGCTTTCCTCGTATGAATCGTCGTGCAGCTTCAGCAGTTCACTAAGACGCACACGCTCAGGCAAGCTGCGAATGAGTGGGGCTGCAGCCCCTTGCCAGGAATTGTGCATCAATCGAATCTGTGAACGCAACTGAAGAACACGTTCTACATCATTGTTCCCATCCGCAGGATAAGCAGTCTGGAATTCGATCGGTACCCCGTTATGCTTAATGAGTCCGCGACCTGCCTGCAGCCGCGCCGGCGTTCTAGCCGGTCTGCCCACAGCAAAGTAATAGTCGCTTGGATCAGCTAATTCATACGAAATCGCATTCGATATATTGCTACGGAATTTGTCAAAAATATCGGTTACGCGATTGGCTGTAATCACGAATGAAATGGCCAAGCTGCCGCCTTCTCGAAGCAAATATTCCAAACATTCATTCTCATCCGGATAGGAAGTTCGGAAATTCAAATACCCGTCAATGATAACAACAATATTCGGCACCGATAGCTGTGTTACCTGCCGATAAGAAGCAATCGTCTTGACGCCGGCTTCGGACAACATCTCTGTTCGTTCCTTCACCTTCGCAAGAAGATAGCGGAACAGCCGCTTGAGTCTATCTTCATCCTCACCTGCAATTACCGCGCCCACATGAGGCAAGTCAGCATAATCCTTCAGCATACGCCCCATATCCACAACATAGCCGTGCCAGACATCAGGTTCATACTGCTCAGCGAGAGACATGAGAAGTGTCTGTACAAATGTTGTCTTTCCCGTTCCCGGCATTCCGTATACTGCCCAATGTTCATGATCCATTTCGATGCCAAGCGGCTCCTGCCGTTGGTTCATGACGTCATCCAGCAAGCCTACAATTGGTTGTATTCCCTTAAAATCACCGGGAACACCTGACAACGTCCGTGTACGCTTGAATAATTCACTGCGACCTAGCTCTTGTGGCAGCGGGGCGAGCCATGGCCCTTGCAATCGATTAATTTCCTCACAACATGCCGCCTCGGCAACAGCATCAATGAATACTTGAAGCTGCTTCAGCTGATCTTGCTCATCATAGGCCGACAATAGTGTATCACTAGGCAGCAAAGCCTCCATCTTCCCGTTCAGGCGAACCTCGCTCACTTCAATTCGCAGCGGCTGACCTTCCTGACGCTTTACCAGATAAGGTGCACCGCTCCATGCGAATTGCATCTCCTCGAACACTTCGTCACTGCCCACCTGAAAATACCCGCGCCCCGGATGCGTAATCCAAGCTGCATTCGGAATTTTGAGCATATCCCGACTATCGCCTTCACTCTGAACACGAAGGCAGATGCGGAATCGTGTATTGCTCCATATCTTCTCATCCACTACCCCGGCAGGCTTCTGAGTCGCCAGCAGCAAGTGAACACCTAATGTACGTCCAATAGCTGCTATACTGATCAACTCATCCATGAATTCTGGCTGTTCCTTCTTAAGCTGAGCAAATTCATCAATGATGATGATCAAGTGAGGCAGCGGATTCTGATAGCGAAGCGGCGACTTGTAATACTCGTCAATATGCTGCATGTTTCCCGCATCATTCAAAATGTGTTGTCTGCGAATCAGCTCAGCACGAAGCGATACCTGTGCACGTTCGATCAGGCTCTCGTCTAGATTCGTAATGGTTCCTACGACATGAGGAAGTTTCTCGAACGTATTAGACATTCCTCCGCCCTTGTAGTCGATCAGCATGAAGGCCACATCATGAGGGTGGTATTCAGCTGCCAGTGAAGCAATTAGCGACTGAATAACCTCACTTTTGCCTGAGCCTGTTGTTCCTGCGAGAAGTCCATGTGGACCATGTCCCTTGCGTTCAATCTTGTCATGGAGATTCAAGGACACCAGCTTGCCACCAGCACGCACACCTACGGGCACTGGCAATGTATCTGGATATCGATTTCGATTCCAGCGTTCCACCAACTTCAATTGCTCAACTTGTTCTACACCGAACATATCGAACAACGTTAGAACGGGTGGAAGATCTGAAGCAGCAGAACGCTTCAAGCGAATCGGCGCCATATATCTTGCCAGCGTATCGATCTTGTCAGCAGATAAATGATCCATTTGGAAGGAATGCTGAACGATCCCCTCCTGATCCGTTTTTTGCGTAGATACAGCAGTATCTGCACCGACTTCTACAATAAGGCGGCATTGCATCGGAAGCCGCTCCTTGCGATCAGACAGCACTAGGGTACAGCTGTCCACTCGGCTCGCTTCTTCTAATAGAAGAGGATATAGCGGCTCTTCCTCGATCATTTGGCTATCCTGCAGCAGAACAACATAAATGGGAAGCTGCTTCTTCTTCTCGCCGGTCGTCTGGAAACTCTTGCGACGATTTAGAATTCCATACAATTGATCAGCCAATTGATGTGCCGTACTACGCCGATCAGCCAAATAACGCTGTGTGCGATCATCATTCCATGTATGCGGAAGCCATCGCAGCCAGCCCCAATTCTCTGCTTCCTGCTCATCGTAGAGCGCAGCTAGCTTCACCTCATCAGGCGAATGCCTTGTCGTCAGCTGAGCAATCACAATCCGTACTGCTTCCATAACGGAAGCTTTGTCTCCAACGATTCCGACTACCTTCGACTCATACAACGGCAATGTAATTGGAACCTCATCTACTGTCCGAGAATCCTGTTCGAGCTTATGAGCCGCCTCGATAAGTGGATCCTTCTCGTAGCCATCGGTTCGCGGAGTAATGATTGGCATATAAAAAGGCACTTCTCCGGTGCCAATGCGAACATCCATAAAATCAACATCAAAAGGCCCGCGTTCCCACAGGCTGCTGTTGCGATTTTTCACAATTTGATGGCACACATCTGGATCACCATGAATCGCATACATCGCTGCTCGCTGCTCATGTTGCTTCTCGATAATCTCCAGGCGATGCTTCTCCAATTGAGCCAGATACATCTGACTTCGTTCCGCCTGCTTGCGCACGTACTGTCTTTTGTTGCTCAAATACAAGAAAAATGGAAGCGTATAGGACATAAGCATCATCGAGATGGTAATCATTTGAAACATCATATAGTTACTATTGCCCATCTTCCCTGACATGGACATATATATGTAGAATCCGATACTGACCAAGGTCATCACAATCGGAATAATCAGTGTAACGATAGAGAACGTCGGACGCGACGGTTCAGCAGGAGGCCGTAATATCTCAAGCTTCTCCTCTGGTAATTCCGGCTTAATGCGAGGCGATCTCTGATACATCACGTTCACATTGAACAACTCCTCGTCTCGTTCCTCTTGTCACGACTACTCAGTATGTTCATCAGCCTCATCGAGTTGGAACAATGCTCGGCGACCAAACGATGGTGCTGAATCTGTAGTCGTGGAGAACGCTCGCTGTACGCGAATGTATGCCCCTTCACGGACACCTGCCTCCAGCAAACGCTGCTGCTCAGGAACAGTACTCCATAATCCTTCTGGCTGCTTGACTTCCAAAATATATTGCATATGATTCTTCGGTGGTTCTCCGAATAGCTTCAGTCCAAGTATTGCCTTCAACTGAACTACTGTACAATCATCCGCTACATCAATATCGAACCACTCACGGCCTTGTCTTCCAAAAGAGACGGTAAGTATCATAAGCTAAGGCACCTTTCACACCAGCACGTAGTGATAAGTCAACTCTAGCACCATTTGACTATTATTGTCAATTTATGTGAAATCACACTCTATTAATTCGTTATTCCTACCAAATTTACTCCAAATCTATTACTTCTCTGTTTAGTATATATTGGGATCACACAATTACAATAAGCCCAAAGACGGGGTTTAACCCCAGAATATCCCTCAAATAGACTGGTATTAGAGATTCATAGTGTACCTCTCTTAGTGTTGATATTGTGCAATTAACTGCTTCGCCTTCTGCTGAATCAACTCTATAATCTCTGGAGGTTCGATGACATGCGCATCTGTCCCCATTCCAAACAGAATGTCCGCCAAATAGCCTACTTCAGTCGCCGCGATCACGTGATTGATCACACCCGTTCCATCTTCGCGCACAGTCAGCGACTTATCCAACCATGGATCGGTTTGACATTTCCGAACCCCAAGCTTCGTCAATTCCACATAAATGGCAACAACATCGTCCTTCAGTTGGGGAGGCTCGAACCACTCTTCCAAGCTCATTAGCTCTAACATAGGTACCGTATGCTGCTCAACCTCGTTCACCTCAAGCATGCAATCCGCACGGAACAACCGATACCCTTTCCGCTCCATACAGTAGGCTGGGCAATACCAATAGCCATTATGGGCATATATGCCGATTGGGACGATATCGCGCAATTCCTCTCCTCTGATGGAAGCATAACGGATCTGGATCACCTTATTGTCGAGCGAAGCATGCAGCAATTGCTGCAAATGCGGTATATCCTGTTCACGAGGAGGAACCCAAAATCGTACACAGAGCTTCATCGCGTCGATTTGCTGTTGTGTATGTGGAGACAGCACCTGATAGAACTTCGATAACGCTCTCGTGGCATCCTTGCCAAATGGGATTGTCTTATATTCTTGCAGCAGCTGAACGGCGAAAAAGACAGCAAACGCCTCCTGCTCCAGAAATGTCAGCGGCGGAAGCAGCTTCTCCTTCAACAAACGAAACCCGCCCCTGGGTCCATACTCCGTATATAGAGGAACACCAAGCTCTTCTAATTGGCGCAAATCCCGCAATATTGTCCGTACGGATACACCACTTTCTTCCGCCAGCTCACGCGCGGTAAACTGCTGCTTCTTGTTCACGATCATCATCAACTCAATGAGTCGCTGGGATTTGTTCATGCCCAAGACTCCCCCCCTCCCCCTATCGTAAAACGATTTCATAACTATGACATGATTTGTCATGGTTAGATAGTACAGTATGAGCAGTACGAGATACAAGGAGGAAATAGAATGATACGTAAAATGGAATGTGCCGCATTATATACTGCCAACATAGAGGAATCCGTTGCTGTCTACACCGCAATCGGGTTAAAAGAGAGTTGGACGATCACACGCCCGCTTCCAAATGGGGAACCATGGACAATTGTGGGGTTGTCTTTCCCAGATGAACGCAGCTCAGAGCTTGTGCTGCAGAACAACCCTGAGTTGAAAGAAATCGATATCGAACTTCTCGTTGATGATGTACGAGAGACGTATGCGAAACTGCAAGAACGGACTGATATTCATTGGATTCGAGAACCGTTCCCTACCGAATCTGGACACGTTGCCGTCATGGAAGCTCCAGATCACAACGTGTTCGTTCTAGTTGGCAAATAGTGAAGAATATTGAGGATGGGATTGCGGTGTACATACGACTGGCAAAATGGGAAGAAACGAGCGCAATTACGCATTTCTTCAATGAAAGAATAGATCTGCACCATGATGGGTTGACAAGCGGAGAGCTTCGCTGTCCAGATGGGGTTGCTGCTGCAATAAGACGCAAGCAGCTGCTTGTCGCCGTCATCGGCCTGCGCTTGGCTGGAGCATTGCGGTTCTACCCTCGCAAAGGGAGTGAGCGCATCTCTCTCTATCAATTTGCTGTAGCGGAACCGTTCAGGGGGCAGCATCTATTGCGACAAATGCTGGATACCTTAGCTCCTCATCCGATAGAATCAGCCTGCCCTATTCAGTCCAGCTTCAATGGATACTATGAGCATAATGGATGGAAGCTGGAAGGTTCGAGTGCAACCCGCAATCGTTGGGTTCTCTACGTCTAGATGAACAAGGAGGAAAGAGGGAAGGATGCATACTCGCTCGCTCCTTCCCCCTTTATTCATGGTTTGATGCTAGACAGCCTTAGTTAGCTGTTAGCCAAGTATCCCTTCTCCACTGAACTGCGGATGAGTTCTTCTGCTAGCTTCCCCAGTTCCGGAGCCCCATCTCGGATTGCTTGAATCCGCGCCAACACTTGCTCACTCGTTACCTTATGCTCTTTCCACGACTTGCCTTCTGTCACATAGTTGTGAAGCAGCGGCTGCAAACGATCAAGTGCAACGGCAAATTGCGCTTCCGGTGTCTGACGCTGCTCATATTCCGTCCATAATTGTGTTAGCGCCAGTTTCTGATCCTCTGGCAAGATGCCAAACAACCGCTTGGCCGCCTTTGACTCGCGCTCGAACTTGCTTGCATTGCCTTCAGCGTCATATGCAAAGGTATCCCCTGCATCAATCTCGACCACATCATGAATAATTAACATTTTGAGCACACGGAGCAAATTCATATTGCGTTCACTTGTATATTCGTGCAGCAGCATTGCCATCGCTGTCAAATGCCATGTGTGCTCAGCATCATTCTCATGGCGGCTTCCATCAAGCAAATACGAACGACGAAACACCTTCTTTAATTTATCCAATTCCTTCACAAATTCAAGTTGCCTCATTAATCTTTCATTTATGCCCGCCATGAACGTCATTCCCCTTCGTCATCCTTACGCTATCCGTGCAGGATTCCCCTGCTGCAGATGCTTCTACATCTCATTATCTCACAGCCATTCGAAATTGCATAATGGCAAAAAACACGATAATCATTGACCTATCTCGTCATTTCTCAAATATTTCCTAGTTCTTAAGAGGTAGTGGAACTATAATAGAATTGATCCATAATACCTATGCGAATAGAAAGGGGTTACCACGATGAAACGTGTAAGATGGAGTAAGCTGATAGCCGTAAGTACTGCTTGTATCGTTGCGATGACGACATTCTCATCGATCTCAATCGCACACCCTGGCCGAACAGATAGCAACGGGGGTCATACGTGTAGAACGAATTGCGAAAAATGGGGACTGGAGTATGGGGAATACCACTATCACAATGGTGGATCTAAGTCTTCTTCTAAGAAGAGTTCGTCATCCAAATCATCCAACTCTTCCAAATCTTCATCATCTAGTAAATCAACAACAAAAAACAAAAACAACGCTAAACCTGGTAACACAACTAATAAACAGGCAAAAGAAAACAAACCTGTCGTCACGGAAGTAGCTGCTGCCATCACTCTTAACAAGGAAGCAACTAAACTGCCTATTCAGGCTGTACGCCATGACAGCCAGCTTATGCTTCCACTTATCGATACCTTAAAGGCACTACAAGCAAACTATTCGGTTAAAGACAACAAAATCTACATATCTTCATCGAAACGGCAAGTGATTGTCCCAATTAAGCATAACCATTACACCTTCTCCATTGACGGAACGATTAATAAACTTACGACTCCCATGATTGTATACAAAGGCAAGTTCATGGTTCCACTTCAGTTGCTTCGTGATGCATTGCCGGGCACTGTGGAATGGAATGAGTCAGCGAAAACAATAAATATCTCCCTTTAGAAAAAGTAACAGCCCCAAAGATGTCGCATCCGATGCAGCTGCATGGATTGTGACTATTCTTTGGGGCTGTATGTGTCTGAAATTAGAATCAAAATCCATCCTGAATTTCTAGTAATCCCTTCACCCTGCCGACTTCGGGATCTGTCTCGATGAAGCGCATATCTACGAATTTAATTTGGATAACACTCGTTCTACTATCTTATCCGCAAGTTGATCGAAGAGGGTGTCTTCCTCCCGCCGCCTTAACGATGGATTTCCACCGCTTGTAACGCCCATCCGGCTTCGTATGTCTACGAGTTCCGCGACCTGCTCACTTGACAATTCATTCGTGCGGCCAAGCAACCTGCTCGCATACATGTACATCAGTGCATAATGCTCTAGCGATTCCATTCGGAAATAGGCTTCTGTCATATCCCTCCCCCACGTTAATGCACCATGATTCGCTAGGAGCACAGCATGATATCCTTTGCAATATGGGGCAATCGAATCGGGAACCTCCTGCGTACCTGGTGTCGCATAGGGCGCAACGGCTACTCGTCCCAGATTAACAATTGCCTCGGGAGAAATAGCTTGATCCAGATCAATCCCCGCAATAGCAAATGCCGTTGCCACTGGAGGGTGCGCATGAACAACAGCACGTACCTCCGAGTTCTCCTGATATACTCGCAAATGCATCTTAATTTCAGAAGAAGGCTTGTATGTACCCGACAAAACATTACCCTGCATATCCATCTCCACCAGCATGTCAGGTGTCATATAGCCCTTGCTTACCCCTGTCGGTGTAGCCCAAATGGTACCCGCTTCGGTCTTCATCGTAATATTCCCATCATTTGCAGCCACATAATTCCGTGCATACATCCTTCTGCCGATGTCACAGATGAGTTCTTTCATTTCCGTATCTGAGTTAGCTTGCAGCTTATTCAATCCTTCACCCCCCCTGTGTCTCTGGCTTGTCTCCACATCAAACATAAAGAGGCTTATATCTAAAGTTTGAATCCTCGTATGCCACATATTTAATATTCGTACTTTATATCCGTTTTGTCAATGCATTGTGTTGTTTTGTGTGGATTGTTTATGTATGAAGTTGGCAAGCTATAGAGAGGAGATATGATATAATGGAGTTAAAATCAAACATAAGCGGAGAGAACGGACAATATGCTGCCTATTACGAGAAAAGCGAAAATTAAAGATATCATCCAAGAGGAGAAGAGCGTTACGGTCGCCAAGCTTACTTCACTATTTCAAGTCACGGAGGAGACCATTCGTCGAGATTTGAAACAACTAGAGGAGGAAGGCGTATTGACTCGAACTTATGGAGGTGCGTACATACCTGATGGTGTTCAAAATGATATCAATATCCAGCTCCGAGAACATATCCATGTTGATGGCAAGAAGCGAATTGCAGCGCAATGCGCTCAATTTATTTCAAACGGAGACTCCATTTTCTTAGATGCCTCTACCACCTCACTGTACATCGCACAACAAATTCAGGAGCAGCGTCTGACGGTCGTAACCAATTCAATTAAAATTATTAATGTATTGATGGACAGTCCACAAGTGCATCTCGTTGTCATTGGCGGCGGCATATCCTCCAGCTCCATGTCGGCTCTGGGTAGAAATGCGGAAGTGAATATGAAGAGTTATTTCTTCGATATGGCATTCATCTCCTGCCGATCAGTCAGCATCCAGCATGGACTGACAGACTCCAATGAACAACAAGCTGAGGTTCGGCGCATTGCCGCAGAACGGGCAAACAAGGTATATTTAGCTGCGGACTATACGAAATTCGACCGAACTTCTTTCGCAAGTATTTGTGATTTGGATCAAATCCACACCATTGTTACTGATCAGCGTTTGGATGAAACATGGCATGAGGTCACTAGCACGAAGGGGATCTCCTTATACGAATGCGAATAAATACTTGTACAATAAGAAAAACCCTGACAGACAAATCGCCTTGTTCGTTGTCGATTTGCATGCAGGGGATTTTTGTTTAGAAACGGATTCGTCTCATTATATAAACTCGATTACTTTAAGCAGTCGATCAACCCTTCTTAGACGCAGCTTCCTTGTGGAACATCTCTGGCAGAGAATCTGCAAACGGCGGATAAGCAATGCCATGCTGCGTGATGATTGCTGTGATGAGAGAATGATCGGTCACATCGAAGCTAGGATTGTATACCTTAACCCCTTCTGGCGCCATTGGCTGCTCATACCACTTGCTCGTTACTTCACTGTCAGGACGCAGCTCGATATGAATATCGTCGCCTGTCTGGCACTCCAAATCCACCGTAGATAATGGCGCGCATACATAGAACGGGACGCCATAATGCTTTGCCAGGATGGCCACACCAGAAGTGCCAATCTTGTTCGCTGCATCACCGTTCGCCGCCACTCGGTCGCAGCCGACCAATACAGCTTGTATCTTGCCTTCCTTCATAACGATAGATGCCATATTGTCACAGATCAACGTTACATCCACGCCTGCTTCCTTAAGCTCCCAGGCCGTTAAGCGAGCCCCTTGCAGCAATGGACGCGTCTCATCTGCGTATACCTTGAACTGATAGCCCTGCTCTTGGCCAAGATGGATAGGTGCAAGAGCTGTTCCATACTTCGCTGTTGCAATGGCCCCCGCATTGCAATGTGTCAAGATGCCCCAGTTCGGCTGCAATAGAGACAAGGCATAGCGTCCAATGCTCTCGCATACCTGTTCATCCTCTGCGCGAATCGCTTCTGCTTCCTCTTTCAACGCCGCCTTAATCTCAGCAACAGAGCGATCTTGCACCTGTTCCAGCCTTGCTTCCATACGATTCAGCGCCCAGAACAGATTCACTGCCGTTGGTCGCGACGAACCCAAATATTGCTTCGCATTGCCGAAGTCTGCGAAGAATTCCTCATACGTGTCCGCTGAGGATCCCTTCACACCCAAATATACCCCGAATGCCGCCGCAATGCCGATAGCAGGCGCACCACGCACCTTCAAATGATAGATAGCATCCCAAATATCTTCGAGCTTCTGTAGCTCGAGATATACGGTTTCATTCGGAAGACGTGTCTGATCTAGAATGACTAGCGTATTCTTCTCATCCTCTAACCGAACTGATGATATCATGCTGACTGTTTGACTGCTGTTCACTTGACTCATCCTTCCACCCTCCCATTCTATCGGCTGTACATCTCGCTGCTTGAACTGATGATACGGAAATAGTCACTGCCTCGCTTCATGTCAGAACGATCCATAATGAGCTGCTTGCCCATGATGAGACACATCCGCTCAGCACGTTCTCTTGCATCAGCATCAGCAATGGATGCAATCTCTCTCACATGCGCGATGCCGAGTGTGCGACGGCACAATTCAAGCCCCGCAACACCCGCTGCATCCTTCATAATCAGATCAAGATAATATCGATCGAATCCGGGATACGAAGCTGACTTATCTAGAACAGATGTTGACCATAAGGATAAGAATTTCGTTTGGAATTGGTCAACAACGTCTTGAATCGTTTCAATGATCCATTCCAAATGACGTTCCTTCAAGTCGCCCGCTTCCATTGTGCATTCTGCATTCACATAGGCAAAGATTAAGTTTGCAATAATATTGCCCACATCGTATCCTGCTGGCCCGTAGAAAGCGAATTCTGGATCAATCACTTTGGTCGAATCCTGCTTCACGAAGATTGATCCTGTATGTAAATCGCCGTGAATCAGAGATTGAGTATGCGTCATAAATTCAAACTTCATCTTCGCCGTTTCCAGCAGCAACGCTTCATCTTCCCACAAATGCTTAGCTGCGAATTCACGAATCGGCTCGTAGACATCGTTTCTCGCACAATTGTAGAAAGGCTCCGTATATACAAGATCTTCGGTAATCTCACACAAGTCAGGATTAATAAATGTTTTAACTCGTTCTTTCTTTTCCTTATGATTCATGACAACATCAGATGTCAACAGCAATGTGTTCGCCATAAATGTCGTAATATGCTCCACGAACAGAGGGAACTGCTCCCGGTTCAATAACGCGGTGCGCATAATGACATGATCGGACAAGTCCTCCATTACACAGCAGTTCATGATCGGATCATAGTTGTATACTTCCGGGACAAGTCCAGGTGCAAGCTCATTTTGGATTTTCAGAATCTCGCTTTCGATGCGATTGCGGTCAGGAGATACTTTGAATTCATCCGAAATCCGCGCTACAGGGCCTGCTTGCTTAATGATAATAGAACGCTTCGACTGCTCATCGACGAGCCGGAACACGTAATTTAAGTTGCCGTCCCCAATCTCCTTGCAGGTCAAGCTCGCATCCTCGGAGAATACATCCAACTTCGTTAACGCATAGTCGATTACATCTGCTTCTTGCATTGTAAAGTACGTTGTATACTTCATTCCTTTCCCCTCCTGTAAGCCTTATTTTTTCTTGTAATACGTTAATGCCAGTGCAAATGCGAGCACCGTCCCCTTCACGATGTCCATCGCATAGTATGGAACCGACATCATGACAAGACCATTTTGCAAGATCCCAATCAGGATTGCTCCAATGAATGTACCGAATGCATTCGGTTTCCCAGCACCTGCTACAGAGAAGCCGATGAAGGCTGCCGCTACTGCATCCATCAAATACGGCGCACCAGCATTCACCTCTGCAGTCATAACACGCGAAGCGAGTATAATGCCGCCAATCGCTGCGAACCCCGCTGATAGAATATAAGCAAGCACTCGGTACTTATTGACAGCGATTCCTGACAGTTTCGCCGCCTCGATATTGCCCCCAATTACATACATATATCTGCCATGCTTCGTGTAGTTCAAGAATATGTGCACAACAGTGACTACAATGAGCATTATGACAATAATCCAAGGAACTTGCCCGATCTTAGCAAATAAAGCACTTATCTTCCCCGTTGCGAACGAGCCATCCGGCATAACCATATTTTGCGAGACAGTCGCCCCTCTTGTATAGGTAAGCGCCAAGCCTTGTATAATGAACATCGTTGCCAGCGTCATAAGCATGTCCGGTATTTTCACCTTCACAATCATGAACGAGTTCACTACACCTGCAATCAGACATACCAGGATCGCAGCAATGATCGAGATGAATGTATTTTGCGAATGCCATACAAACATAGAAATAACAATCGCATTTGCAAGCGAAGCGACGGAACCAACGGACAGGTCAAAACCGCCTACCGCAAGCGAGATCGTAATCCCGATAGAAATAATGGTTACGATCGAGATCGAACGCAAAATATTAATAATATTGGACGGCAGCAAAAAGCTGCTTGACAGCGTTCCGAACACAGCGATCAATAGCAAGATTGTAATGATGGTTCCGTATTTATATAAAAAATCGAAAAAGTCAAACGACTTGGGTGTCTGTCCTTGAGCTTGACTACGCCGAATTATGCTCATACCTATTTACCTCCTGTTGAATAGAACAATAATTCCTCTTCATTCGTATCGTTCGTGTGCAGTTCCTTCACAATCTGTCCGTCGTACAGCACATACACACGATCCGTAATGCCTACGATTTCCGACAATTCACAGGAGGCGTAGATTACACTCTTCCCTTGCTCCGCCAGCCTCGTAATTAGCTCGAAGATGTCCTTCTTCGCCCCGACGTCCACACCCTTGGTTGGCTCGTCAAATATGTATACTTCCGCATCAGCCAGCAGCCACTTTCCAATCGCAACCTTCTGCTGATTGCCGCCCGATAAATTCTGCACTTTCGTATGTTCGCTAGGCGTCTTAATGCCGAGTTCCTCAATAAGCCTTCTTGCCTCTTCTCTTTCTTTGCGAAATTGAAGGAACGGCCCCCACTTGCAGTACCTCGATAGATTCGCTGCCGAGATGTTATGCACGACAGATTCAAATATCAATATCCCTTCCTTGCGCCGCTCTTCGGGAACAAGCGCAATTCCTGCCTTCACGGCATCATGTGAATTGCGAATGGTTATCGGTAGTTCATCGAGCTTATGCTGTCCCGACTGGATCTCGGAAGCCCCGAACAGAGCTTTGCATAATTCCGTCTTGCCCGCTCCAACCAATCCTGCGACGCCGACAATTTCCCCTTTGCGCACATGCATATGAATATCTGCAATCTTATGAAAGTCAGATAGATTGCTAACTTCAAAATGCATGCCTCCAATGGAAGATGCGCGCCCTGGGAACTGCTCGCCAAGCTTCTTGCCCAGCATGTATTCAATCGTCTCAACAGGGGTGGTATCCGCAATCCTCATCTTCGTCACGAGTTCCCCGTCGCGCATGATCGTGATATCATCGCAGATCTCGAACAGTTCCGGCAAGCGGTGAGAAATAAAGATAACCCCTACATTGTTCGCCTTCAGATCGCGTACAATGCGGAACAGTTCAGTCGTCTCTGCATGACTTAGCGGCGCTGTTGGCTCGTCCAAGATAAGAAAGCGGCATTTCGTAGAGATTGCTCTCGCGATTAACACCATCTGCTTCTCCGCCAGTGTTAATTCACTGACGAGTTTCTTGGTTGGTACCTGAACATTCATTCGCTTCAATATGTGCCCAGCGGAATCATGAAGTCTCCTCCATCTGATCCATTGCTTCGGCCCCATATCATGAACCATATCTTCCAACATGATATTCTCGCCTACTGTCAAGTAAGGAATCAGCGCAGTATCAACTTCCTGATAGACAATCTGGATCCCTAGGTTTTTCGCCTGACGCGGCGAACGGATCGTCACCGCTTCACCATTAATCCAGATTTCCCCGGTATAGTGACTATACGCACCGGACAATGCCTTCATTAAAGTAGACTTCCCTGCCCCATTAGCGCCAATCAGCGCATGCGCATTCCCCGTCTCTGTTGTAAAATGAACGTTCTTAAGCGCTTGTACACCGGGAAACTCTATCGAGATATCCTTCATTTCCAGGAGTATCTTGCTCGTCTTCCCCATCTCCCTGACCCCCTGTTCACGATGAGCAGGCAAGCGCTTCGCGCGCCTAACCAGTTGTCTGATCCGGCGCTTGCCTGTTCGCTGTCACTGTGCGAGACTAGCTTCGACCTGTTATTGCGCCTTGTTAGCCTTCTTAAGCGCCTTCATCCAGTCTTCTTCGAAGTCCGTGCTTACACCCCAGCCCGGAATAATCTTGTTCAGGCTCTCCATGTTGACAGCATCACCTATGGAGTTCAATTGAACTTGAGTAATCAAAGTCGGCTTCAAATCATATTTCGGAGGTGTATCTTCACCAGCAATCTTCTTCGCCAGCAAGCGCAAATTGACTGCCCCAATTACCTTCGGATCTACTGCCGCCGTGGAAGCCCAAGGACTGTTGTTCTCTTGCATGAGCTGCAGATCAGCATTGGATACATCGATACCGTAGATTTTAACCTCTTCACGACCCGCTTCCTTCAACGCCCGTGCTGCTCCAATTGCGAACGCGTCCCATGTTGCGAAGATCGCATCGATTTCCCCTTTGCCGTGCTTCGTCAGCATCGCTGCAACAGCATTCTGTGTCTGAACAGATGTGTCTGTTGCAGCCACACCGAAACGCTCCACTTCCTTAATACCAGGATTATCTTTCAAAAATTGCTGATAGATTCCGTTACGAGCTACCATTGGCGGAAATCCATCTACCCAGAGGTATACAATATTCCCTTTGCCGTTCAGCTGCTTATTCAAACTGTCTAGCGCTAGACTTGCCAATTGGCCATCATCCTGTGATGTCATGGTTACCCCATTCACCGAAGACACTTCTGGAACAGAGTCAAATGTAACGACCGGGATTCCTTTTTCCGTCAGCTTCTTCACATCTTCAACCGTTGCCGCATCATCACCGTGCGAGATGATAACGCCGTCATATTTTTTATCCATCGCTTGAGCGATCGCATCATGAAATTTGGCAGAATCGTTATTCGCGGAGAAGGTATCTACTACGAAGCCCAGCGATTCACCCTCTTGTTTGGCTCCAGCTAGATACTGTGCGGTATGGTCATCACCGCCGATTTTGCGAATAACCATAATTTTTATGTCTTTGTCTTTAATCGATTGTGGAAGGTCAGCAATTGCCCCCTTGTCTACGGCGGCCTTGCCTGAGGATGACTTGCCGCTTGTTGAACAGCCTGTTGCAACAAGAACGACAGCCATTAATGATAGGATCAGTACTTTGAACATGTTTCTTTTCATAGAACACACTCCTCGATATCATATGAAAATGATGAATGCCCTGCACTAAAATTGGTTTGATTTTCCTGTAATTGACTTCATACTAACACCTACATTGTGGAATCGCAACGAATAATATTGTTTATTATTGATTCTTGTTGTTTTTTGTCTGTTTCGCTGCGGTGATATCCCCCCTCTTGCCTAATTACTCTTCTTACCTGTGTTCATCGTTATGCAGGCATCCCTCCTTGGCAAAATATAAGCCAATTCCAATATGCGAATGGCAAGTGATAAGAATAGGAAGAGATGAAGAGATAACTCTCCTACCTAATTAAGAAGTAAGCTCCTAACTCAAGGGACATCATTCTCTCTCAAAACTGTGAAATTCAAGGATTGCATGGAATAATGTCAGGAATGCAGCAGGATGAAATAATAGGAAAGATACCGTTCGGGGGTTCGTTTCTATGGTGAGTTTCCTTAAGGAGTCCCGATTGCGGAGATCGAAATCTGCTATTTTTTGTCATGTGGTAGCCTATATTATACTATAATTATATGCTTACTAGTGTTATTTTTTTCAAAGATTCGACATCGGTTTTCACTTCAGCTGCTGTCACATAGATATTGGTTTTTATTGCCAATATCCTCCATTCTATGAACATGTTTACCATCGTTTTTTGTCAATTGAAGACAAAAAAAAGGATGACTGCATCATACAGTCATCCTTCATCCATTTCATCGATATGAATTGGAGCTATTTATAAATTCACATGGCGTAAATCCCAGCGCCTCATGCTCCATTCGCATTGCTTCCTGTCCACACATTGACTCCCGCCTCGTCATATTGATCCTGAACTTCCTTCAGGAAATCATGCACAGCAGACTCGTACTTCTGACGATCGGTTGGGTATGCATTCGCATGCACAGCATCGTCGATAATAACCAGCTTCGTTAAGCCCTCTGTCTTCTCTTGATAGATCTGTTCGCTCATCCGCGTTGGCACGAATGTGTCTGCCTTGCCGTGTATCAGCAGTAGAGGGATGTCCTTGTTCGCAACCTCTAGAATCGGCTTCACCTGCTTCATCGAGAACTGCGCTATCCGATTCAAGCTCCGTTCCAACAGCGCAATAAATGGAAAATGCGGAACATGGTTCAGTTCCTTCATTTGATATTTCATTAATTCTTCCATGTCCGAATAGGGGCAATCCGCAATGATGAATTTGGCATGCTTATTAATGCCTGCATACATCAGTACTGTGCCTCCACCCATCGATTGCCCATGAAGACCGATGAAGGCATCATGACCAACTCGTTCACGTACCCATGCAACCCAGCGATCGAGGTCTTGACGCTCATAGTAGCCATACGTTGCATACGTCCCTTCGCTTCGCCCATGGCTCCGCTGATCCACAAGGAGCACATTATAGCCTTCCTCGGTAAATAGATTGATAAACTGCGAGCCAATAATATGATTTGCCGTATAGCCGTGGACGATAATCATGACTTTCTTGCGCTCTGGATAGGGCTCGATATAGTACCCGCGCAGCGTCAGACCGTCCTCCGAAGTGATGAATACATCTTCCTTGGCCATTTCAGCGAATTCCTGCCTGCTCATCAAGCCGAACCCTTCAACCGCGTCAAACGCTTTGTCCAGCGTGCTTCTCTCCCACATTGTTACCTGACGGAAAGCATACCGGCTCACTGCAATCGTTGAAATCACAATAATCAGGATAAGAATGAACGCAGCCGCTCCAATCCACCACATGTACAATCATCCTTTGCAAAGTTCCTATTCTGTCTGTCTCTCTATATGATAGCTGCTCCAACATCATTTCGCCAGTTCCATGCCCACTGTATCGTCTAGCTGCGCGTATGATACCATCCTTCTCTCAACGAACGTGATACCGCTCGAACTCATAAAACCTCGTCCCTTGAAATGTCAACTTTCCGCGATCTCCTGCGGCCAGCAATCCGTAGTCCGATTTCTTCACATGGAACTCCATCCGATCCCCGCTCTCCACTTCGAACGTCGCGTAATAATGGGTTGAATAATGGCTGTGATGATCCGCGTGATGACTATTGGACACTTCTGTTCGCTTATCCGTCACTATCGCTTCCACAGTTAGAACTGGCTGTTGATTGTTGTAGTTCCATTGCATAATACCCTTAATAATCACAAAGATGAAGACAGCTATAAACAGAACAATGAAAATTGGGAAGATCGTAGACATCAGATTGAACATTGATGCTGGCTCATTGAATCCTCCTACGCCCATGCAGTACCCTGCTCCTTTATTTGTTGACTCTGAGTATAACCCCGGCTGATAAGGCTGATAACTTACCCCGTCTTGATCGTAATCCAATACTTGCAAATTCCATCCTTGGTGTCGCTTAATACGCCCTCGTTGCCTTCAATCACTCTTCGTGAGCGAAGATTATCTTCATCGACTGTCAGCAGCACTTCTGTCAACCCAAGTCCCGCTGCTTCACGAACAAGTTCACGGAGTAAGAGCGTTCCATATCCTTTGCCACGCTCATCTAGCCGGATGACGTAGCCAATATGACCTCCTCGTTCAAGCAGCGCTTCATTCAATCTGTGCCGAAGCTTCCCATATCCAATCGGTCGACCGTCCACATAAAGCCAATATATCGTCTGCTGCACATATTGCGGCATTAGATTTATCCCTTGCGATATATTCCAATGCTGTCTCAGGTAGCTTCGGAATTGGCCTCTTCTTATGCCGTACGCACTATTGACGAAGCCATTCTCACCTGGGCCGATCCCCTGCAGCATCTCGTAAATATCATAACCATCTGTAAGCTTGAGCGATCTCAGCTCTATCGTCTTCTCAGTCCCACCCATGGTGTAATGCCTCCAATCCCATCTATTCAAACATTACAATCTTAGGCTCCGCCGCATGCTCACACAGCAAGGTGAACAACTGACCCCGGTGATGCGCCAAATGAAGGATGATTTCCAGCATCCACTCAAAGCGCGAATATGCAACTCCCCAATACGCGGTTTTGATTTCAAGCCAGTGCTCTTCCGACCACGAACGCATCGCTTCAACTAATGATTGGTGAGCGTCTGCCAACGTTTCCTTCATTTCTTCGATTGTATGTGGTGTATGTTCTTCATAGAAACGATCCATATCGGTCTGAGTTGCTTCGTTCATAATATGCAGATCGGCCGCGCAAATGAGAGTCAAATGAGCGAGCATGTCTCGTAAAGAACGTTTATGAGCCATGGGCTGCAAATCCAACTGCTGCTCTGTTACCTGTTCCAAGATGCAACGAATTGATTGTACAGCAAGATTCAATTGATGAATAAGTGATTGTTTATGAGCTTCCATGTCGATTGAAACCTCTCCCTGTGTCAATGATGTATGTCTCGCAATTTGATATTTTCGCACACCAATATGAACGTTTGACAACATATTCATGGGTGCTATAGTAGTATTGTTAAATCATTACATAGAAAAACATAGAAAAGGGGTAACAGCTATGAATCTCTCAACAGGTGTGTTAATCCGCTTTACCAAAGCATTAGCCGTGATGTTCTTCGGGCTGTATGTGTTCCTCGTCGCCTTCGGCAATATTACAGATTATAATACGAACTTCCAATTCGTGAAGCATGTGCTTAGTATGGACACCACATTTCCCGATAACAACATTATGTACCGCGCCATAACAGGAACGACGATTCATCATATTGGTTATATTGCGATTATCATCACAGAGGCAGCTGTCGCATTCATTTGCATCTGGGGATCACTTCGCCTGTTCTCCCACTTGCATGCAGACGCAGAATCCTTCCACAAAGCGAAGAACTTGTCGATCGCGGGTCTTATTCTTGGCTTGTGCGTGTGGTTCCTAGGTTTTCAGGTAATCGGTGGCGAATGGTTCGGCATGTGGATGTCCTCAGAGTGGAATGGCTTGTTCCCTGCGGATCGACTGACTACATTCATGATGGGTGTTCTCATTTTTCTAACCATGAAAAACGATGAAGTGAACTAATCTACCATTTCCCTATTTTGCCAATCTATTATAATACGAAAAAGGCGACAAATCCAATTTGACGCCTTTCTTTTCGATATATTTAGTTGTTCTTCTCTTCGTTCCATCGCAAGATTATATACAACATTCAGCTTCCTACGATTCTTCCTTCTGTGTTCTGCCCGCTCCACGATCCAGCAAGCGGCTTCCCTGCTCCATCGCCATGCATAGGATCATGCCTACGATCAATCCGTTGTTCGCCATAGTCTTCAGCAGCCCTGGCAATTGCCCAACTGCTTCAGCCGGGATGAACATACAGCCAATCCCCATCATAATAGATACGCCGAGGATAAAGCGATTGCGCTCATTCATAGGAATCGATTGGAGCTCCTTCAATCCCAATCCAACCATCGAAGCGAATGGGATGAATATCGTTGCATACCCTACCGGCATGGGAATCGATGCAAAAAAGGCCGTTGCAGGCGGAAAGAAGCTAATCCCTGCAATGAGCACACAGGCAATAACGAATGGCAGACGCTCATAAATTCGAGTCGTCATGATGAAGCCCGCTGTCCCTGAAATCGGAACACATCCCATTGCGGAGAAAATGCCTCCTAAGCCTGTATTCGCACCCATCATCAGCATTGTACGATCATAATTGACAGGTTCGGATGTCTTTCCTGAATTATCCATAACGCCCTCCATGACGCGAATGCTCGTCATCATATTGGCAATGAGAAGAAGACTGACGAACAAGGACGTCATCAAGATGCCAGAATCCAATTCAGGCAGGCCCCAAGCGAATGGCATAGGCGCTGATACCCATGAAGCAGAAGGCTGTATAGGCTCTGTGATGCCGAGCAGATAGAACAACAGCCAACCAATACACAAGCTAATGAGCACAGAATAGTTGCGCAAAAAGGCCTTCGAACTCCGCGGCAGCAGCATGGCACACAATAATGTAATAATTGCGGGAATCGCAACCTGAAGCTCTACATGTGTAGAGGCACGATAGCCAACTCCGAGCATTCCCTTCATGAAGGAGCCGCTAAGCTGTGCAACAAGCAGAAGCAGATACGTCCCTACGACAAGCGGTGTGAACAGCTTGCCAATTGCCGACGTTAAGCGCAGCACAGCAATGATAATGAAGAGCGCGCCTGCAATCAGCATCCCCATCTCCAGCTGCCGCAGTCCGCCTTCGAGCGATATTGTTCCTGCCGCGATGAGGCCGCCGTAGACTGCGAAGACGCCCCACCATAAACCAGCCGGATTCTCCATAATCGGCAGCCGATGACCGAACATCGTCTGCAATATACCTGATATCCCGATAATCAAAAACGTGCGCTGCATAAATTCCGCAATATCCTGCGGTGAAAATCCAAACGCATGTCCAACAGCCAGCGGAGCAACGAGGCTTCCCGCCAAAATAAATACGAGCCATTGGAATGAGGCCAATCCTAATTTCATGATGTCTCACCTGTTCCTATCTCTATCTAAGTTGTCTATTCTATGATGCAGTTGTAATGCTATGAACCTTCCAGTCCATACTGCCTAATCTTATAATACAACGCTCCGCGCGATATGCCGAGCTGTCTAGCTGCCTTGGCCTTGTTGCCCTTCGTTCGCTGCAGCGTCTCCGAGATAAGCGCTCGTTCCATCTCTTCCGAATGAACGCTCAGCGGGAGTTCGGGCTGCGTCAACTCATTCAGTGTCGTAAGCCGGGCATAGTCGGGCAGATCCTGAGCAGCAATGACCCCGTCTCCGCCGCGCCCTAGATGAGACGCTAGCGCATATTGCATCGCATTGGCCAATTGCGCCATGTTGCCGGGCCAACGATAAGACGTTATCGCCGCCATTGCATCCGCACCTAGACTCGGTATAGCCGCGCCAACCTTCTCCGCAGCTTCACTTAAGTAGAAGCGTGACAATTCAGGAAGCTCCTGCTGGCGCTCCATGAGAGAAGGAATATGCTCGATCTGGAACACATAGTACATCTCCTTCAACAATTGAGCAGATTGTTCCCGCTCAAATCCAGCCCACTCACCGTTCTCTTCTGGAATCGAGGCTATCACATGCGCATCGAGCGTGACGGCTTCCTTCGATTCCATCTCTCCCGACCGAACATATTGACCTTCTTGCAGTGCTTCTATTAACCTCTCCTGCACCGAAGCCGGAAGCATATGCACATCCTTCAAATACAAGGTTCCATTCTGCGCCAGCTCAAGCTTGCCTATTCGTGGGTGCTCTCCTTCATAGCCGAACAATTCAGCCTCCAGCAGGCCTGCTGGAATCCCACTACAGCTTACATAGACGAACTGTCCTTCACGACCACAGTGAGCGTGCATCCACTTCGCAACCGACTTCTTCCCTGCTCCTGCAGATCCGGTTAGCAGCAGCGGACACTTCATCCGAGCCAATGCCCCTAGACTGCTCTGCTTCTCCGCGGTCAGCGGCAGTAAGGATGTCGTCACTCCCTCTTCACTTGAACGGCTGACCATCTCTGCGCTCAATTTCACATATTGTGTTACATTCCGTTCAATCGAAATGGCGCCCATAAGCTCCTGATTCTGATCGAATACAGGAATGGCATTGATCATCACGTGCATCCCCGGACGCGGTTCATGATAGACCTCGCGAACTTCCTGTCCGCTCTCCATCACTTGCAGCAGCATAATCGATTCCCGTTGGAAGTAGTCTCCGATCTTCCGCCCTACGATGACAGTCCGCTCAATGCCATACGTACGCTCAGCGGCACCATTCCAATAGATAACCGTACCCTCAGGATCAACAATCGTCACTGCATCATTCGTCGCTTTCAACACGCCTTCGAGCCATGATTGTATTTGTTGCGACTCTAGCATTCTATCACCGATTCTTCTCTATTTTTTCTTAAATTATGGCAAAAAGAGTGGGAAAAAGCAACGAAAACACAAATAGACACCTGTTCCGTGCACATGTAGAGCCCAACCCATTTTCCATATGATGCTAAAATAATGATTTACTTTATGCGCTTGATGTGATTATAATTAATCATAAATTGTATTTGTGTATAATTTTTGAACACTTATTCCAGTGCTAATGAACGTATTGCGAATGAGAAGAATGTAAAAATACCATTACAGTAAAGAGAGGAAGCTGCACGCCATGGAGGCAATCATGCGCAATGCATTTCTCTTTCTCTCGAAGAATCGGCTGGCCAATCGCACAGCGAAGAAATACGGACTGCGATTTGGCGCTAAACGATTCGTCGCGGGAGAGCAAATTTCGGAAGCGATTACAACGGTTAAGCAATTAAATGATCGTGGAATCGTAGCCACGCTCGACCATCTTGGCGAGTTTATTTCCACCAAAGAGGAAGCAGCAGAATCAGCACAGTATTGTATCCGCACCTTAAATGAAATAGCAGCGCATCAAGTTACGTCCAATCTCTCAGTCAAGCTAACTCAGCTCGGCTTGGACATCTCGCCACAGCTCTGCATGGATCATATGCGCGCCATCCTAGATACTGCTCGCCGTCATAATAACTTCGTGCGCATCGACATGGAAGACTACGCTCGCAACGAAGCTTCCATCGACATCTTCAATCAGCTTCGCGAAGAGTTCGGCAGCACGGTTGGCCTTGTCATTCAGGCTTATCTGTACAAGAGCAGCGAGGATATCGAACATCTTAACCGCTACAAACCCAATCTGCGGCTGGTTAAGGGAGCATACAAAGAATCACCACAGGTTGCATACCCGAACAAGGTTGATGTCGACCGCAATTTCATCCACATCATTGAACAGCATCTAGCCAACGGCAATTATGCCGCGATCGCCACACACGACGACCACATCATCGATCACGTCAAACAAATCGCACAAACTCACAATATTCCACGCACACAATTCGAATTTCAAATGTTATACGGCATTCGGACTCAAGCACAGCAGCAGCTTGCTGACGAAGGTTACACCATGCGCGTATATGTCCCATACGGAAATGACTGGTATGGATATTTCATGCGCCGACTTGCAGAACGTCCTGCGAACGTCGGGTTCGTTCTCAAATCGATGTTTAAGGCATAGGGGCATAGGCATAGCATCCTGCATGCTATAGCAGATCCATCTCATACAAATTGACAGCACTCAACTCCATATTACTAAGTATCCATTCGTTAAGGAGGTCATCTAGATGACAGTAATCGATTATCGGAATGAGCCATTTACGGATTTCACAGCAGAGGGCAATCGCACGGCAATGCAAGGCGCATTGCTCAGAGTGCGTGAGCAGCTGGGTAATACCTACCCATTGGTCATCGGCGGCGAGCGAATCTTGACAGAGAAGCGAAGCACCTCTTCGAACCCAGGCGACCTTGATCAAATTGTGGGCCATGTTGCTCAAGCTGGCGTCGAGCTCGCAGAATCAGCAATTGCAGCAGCGGATGCAGCATTCTCCAAGTGGCAGCACGTTGCCCCAGATGTGCGTGCAGGGTATTTGTTCAAGGCAGCTGCCGTCATGCGCCGCCGCAAGTTCGACTATGCTGCTTGGCTTGTATACGAGGTCGGCAAGAACTGGGCAGAAGCAGATGCGGACGTGGCGGAAGCAATTGATTTCTTAGAATTCTATGCGCGGGAAATGATTCGTCTTAGTGGTCCACAGCCGATTACAACAATTGCTGGTGAAGACAATCGTCTCACTTACATTCCACTAGGCATCGGAATCGTCATTCCACCGTGGAACTTCCCGCTTGCCATTATGGCTGGCATGACCTGTGCAGCTATCGTATCTGGGAATACTGTCGTGCTGAAGCCTTCTTCCGCCTCTCCTGTCATTGCAGCGAAATTCGTTGAGTTATTGGAGGAGGTTGGCCTTCCAGCAGGTGTAGTAAACTACGTTCCTGGTTCTGGCTCAGAGATTGGCGACTTCTTAGTTGATCATCCGCGTACTCGCTTCGTATCCTTCACGGGATCACGCGACGTAGGACTTCGCATCAATGAGCGTGTTGCTAAGACACAGCCAGGCCAGCTGTGGATCAAGCGCTTCATCGCAGAAATGGGCGGTAAGGATGGCATCGTCGTGGATCAAACCGGAGATGTGGAAGAAGCAGCAACTGCGATCGTACAATCTGCCTTCGGCTTCCAAGGACAGAAGTGTTCCGCCGGTTCGCGCGCCATTGTCCATGAGGCGGTATACGACGAAGTTGTTCGACTCGTCACCGAGAAAACGCAAGCTTTGCGTGTAGGTCTGGCTGAGGAGAACGCCCCAATTGGTCCAGTCATCGATAAGCATGCGTACGACAGCATTATGAAATATATTGAGGTTGGCAAAGGCGAAGGCAGACTCGTAGCTGGAGGCAGTATTGCCGATGGCAACGGATACTATATCCAACCGACAGTGTACGTAGATGTTGATGCAGAAGCAACCATCATGAAGGAAGAAATATTCGGTCCCGTACTGGCGATCAGCAAGGCTTCGAACTTCGAGCAAGCGATCGATATTTTCAACAATACCGATTATGGCTTGACCGGTGCAGTGTACAGCATGAACCGCGAGCATCTGGAATATGCGCGCCATCATATGCACTGCGGCAACCTGTATTTCAACCGTAAATGTACAGGCGCACTAGTAGGCGTACATCCATTTGGCGGATTCAATATGTCAGGAACCGACTCGAAGGCAGGAGGAAGAGACTACCTGCTCCTCTTCACACAAGCGAAGCTTGTATCAGAGAAGTGGTAATCTCCAATTCACTTCAATGATATAATTTACTAAGATTAGCTGCACTTATCCTACGATCGAGATTAGCCGGCAGGCCTCCTCTGTTACAGGGACAGCTTGCTGGCTTCTTTATGATAAAGAACCATCTGGATGCACAGGGTTACCGGTAACATTATTGATGGCTTTTCGTTATCTCTTCCCAAGTAATAGGGCACCCGCAATCAAAAAACCGAGAATTTCTGCAACAATCCAAATAACGCGAGTATACCGATTTTCCACATGATCCATGTCTTTCAGCTGTGTAACTTGATGATTATATTCATGAGGGCGTATCAGCTGCCCAATCCCATCCTCCGTATGCTTCTGGGCCGCATGATCCATCTTAGGCGCAATTCGAACAATCTCACCATTGTCGTACCTGCCTAGAACCCGTTCTCCATCAATTACAAACGATAATGACTTTCCGCCGCTATTCACATAGTATTGCAAGGCTGCAATGTCCGGCTCTACCTGTGCATCCTTCAAAAGCGCCTTACCTTCTGCAATCTTAAGCGGATAACTTCCCCACTTCATCTTATAGTTCCTATCTGTTGTATCCGTCCTATCGAGTGAGAATAACGCCATATCCCCAACATTCCATGCATAGCACACATTCGCTTGCTGAGCACAGGTAACTGTAATGTCTTGCTTCGTCTGCTCACCTGACACGATATAGATGACTTGAATCGCTACCCCTGCCTTCTCATTTCGTATCACTTGCCCAATAAGCAGCGTATCTTGGTCGTTGTGAGTCAATCGGTGTAGTACATCTGCGGCTTGAACAGGGATTACGAAGGATATAGTCAGCCATAGAAATAAGCCAAGGCAACAAATCCTTCTCAAGGCTACACCTCCACACAATGATTACCTTCCTGCCTGCTTCTGTGATGTCTTGGAATCCATTTACGTTTCCGTATTATACCATTCCATCTCATAAAATGTCTTCCTTCCATTCAAAATAATAAAAGGATATGAAGCTGCTGCTTCACATCCTTTACCCACTTCAACTTATGTCCTGCCTTCATCCAAATATGCTATACGTCGGTTGCAGGTGCTTCTTCAAGCGTATCCCATGCTGCAGTCAACAATTCATCGAACAAATCGTCGTCTCCTTCGAGCTTCGCATCCAACTCGTAGAATTCTTCTTCGTCACCAGACTGGGCAGTGAAGTGCAGGTTGTAATCCCAATCCTTCCCGTTCTTGCTGAAGAAGCTAACTTCATACGGTGATTTCAATTGCTCCAACTGGAAAACTACTTGTCCGATATAAGTCTTGTCTTCATTCTGACGCATCGATGCCTTCGTTATCGTTACACTCATGTATTATCCCTCACTTCATCCTTCAATCTCTATCATTATAGGTAAAAATCCGATTCGATGCCAGTCACTTAGCTTAGCTTGAAATGACGTACAGAAGCTTGCAGCTCACCAGCAAGATCGTTTAATCGCGTAACTGATCGATTCATATCTTCCATAGCCGTCGATGTAACCTGTGATGCGGAAGATAACAGCTCACTTTCATGAAATGCATGCTGTGCAAGATCGCTCAACTGCGACAATGCAGCTGCAACCTCCTCTGATCCTGCCGACAACTCTTCCGTAGATGCGGACACGTCTTGAATTTGCAACGCAACCTGTTCCGTCGATTGGGTGATACTATGGAAGGATTGCCTAGCATGCAGCACTGCCTTTTGCCCGAGGAGAACTTCTCGTGTGCTCTCTTCCATCGCTTCAACCGCTGCATCCATCTTCTCATTCACTTGACCTACAAGGCTTGCGATTTGCCCTGCCGCATGCTTAGACTGATCTGCCAGTTTCCTTACTTCTGATGCAACAACAGCAAATCCCTTGCCATGCTCCCCGGCTTGTGCCGCTTCAATAGAGGCATTTAGAGCAAGCAATTGAATCTGCGCAGCAATAGTCGTCATCACGTTTACCATCTGTTGAATTTCAGCAGATTGCTTGCTTAATTGCTCGACCGTGTATGAGGCATTGCGGTTCGCCTCATGAACTGCCACGATTTGCTGTTCCGCTTGACGAATGAGCTCATCCCCACCTGAGGCCGATTTTTCTGTATGGAGGGCGGAATCAGCAACCTCAGCCGATGTTGCAGCGATTCTCGCAATTCCTTGTGCCATTTCTTCTACTGCTCTTGCACTCTCGGCAGATGCACGCATTTGTATTTCGGCGCCTTCAGCAATTCGATGCATCGACTCCGAATATTGATTGGTCGCGTCCGTGGTCTGCAATACCGACTGCTGAAGCTGCTCTGACGAATCCGCCACCATATCTGTTACGGATTGAACATAACTAATCAATTGGGATAAATCAACACGCATCTTCTCAAATGATTTCGCCAATTGCCCCATCTCATCGTTTGTAGTCCGAATAATAGGGTGACGCAAATCGCCGTCTGCGATTACACGGGCAGATTCATTCAACTGCTTCATAGATCGAGCGATGGATCTGGTCAACACCACCGCTGTCGTAATCGCAATGAGAACGGTTGCAAGCAGCAAAATGAATAAGACCGACTGATGAGAACGATTCGCCTGCTCCACGGCATTCATCTCCTGCTGAATACGGTCCAATTGCTGCGACCGTATGTCGTCCATCTGCTTGTTAATTTGTTCAGAAGCTTGGTCGAAGGAGCCCATCGTCTGGTTCCCCGCTTCCGTTCCTTTATCAATATAATCATGTGCCATCTGTTGGCCCATCTCATAGAAATTCCTAAACGATCCCTCAATCTCATCTAATTTGCTGGACAGCTCTGGATGAAGCTGCTTGAAGTGCTGAACATCCGCTTGGAACTGTGAGACATACTTAGCGGCTTGGTTGAATCCATCGTCCATACCATCCTGCGCTCTCGTAACCCCAATATCGGTAAGCCACTGCTGAACTTGAACGACCGACAGCTTCATATTATCTGCGAGCAATGTTGATTGAAGTGTTCGTTCCTTTATCTCTTTCATTGTGCTCAGTTGATTGCTCGACGCATTATATTGATACGTAAAGATTGCAAACATGCAGATGACAATAATCGAAAACCCTATTCTGTTTTTCCACCGGATACTCATTTATGCCTCTCCTTCTTATGTCAATCGCCTCGTCTCCTTCACATCTTAGCGCAATATATTCCATTTGTCAGTTTACAATTTCACCATATTTCCGAGTGATGTCGCCTACTTAAGAAAAAAGTAAGAAAGTTATTTACTTTTTTCAGTAAAAGATTGAATCCTTACATTTGCTATCGCGTATGGAATGTCATATGCTTGAATACAGTGAAAGGAAGAGCGTTCTCTTCTAACAGATGTGGCAAGGGACCGAACTGCTCTCACAAGTGACAATCAAAGGAGCCCCAGATTTACGATGGAAACAGTGAAAGAATTTTTCAAAGGTCCTGGTGTCAAACGCATCTTTATTCTTCTTGTACTTATCGCCTTGCTCTTTGCAATGCGAAGCATGATCCACCTCATCCTTATAACGTTCATCTTAACGTACTTAGTGGACAGGCTGCACACATTCCTCCATCGGAGGATCAACAAGATCATAAAGGTGAATTATAAAGTAACCGTACTGCTTCTCTATGCAGTACTGCTGCTTGCCATCATCGGTGGAGCATACAGCGTCTTCCCGAAAGTGATTACACAGATTGAGCAGCTCGTGAACAATATTATTCAGTTCTATAATTCAAAGGCTTTCATGAATTACGATTTTGATTTCGAGTTCATGCAATACATTACAGACTCGCTGCAGAAGATCGACCTAGCGAGCTATGTGAGTAAGGGCTTCGACTTTATCGTGAAATCAGTCTCTGATATTGGACAATGGGGTACGAGAGCTATCATTTCCTTCGTCCTCAGCTTGTTCTTCGTACTGGAGAAGAAGCGTGTCATGGAATTTACGGAGAAGTTCAGAACGAGCAAGATTGGATTCATCTATTCGGAGTTGGAGTATTTCGGAAATAAGT
Source organism: Paenibacillus sp. NAIST15-1 (assembly GCF_001894745.1). GTDB lineage: Bacteria > Bacillota > Bacilli > Paenibacillales > Paenibacillaceae > Paenibacillus_B > Paenibacillus_B suaedae. The sequence continues at coordinate 62,458 of NZ_BBYF01000002.1, read as the reverse complement.
TCTTGTATTCATTTGGCAAGGTCATTGAAGCACAGTTCCTTATCGCCATCGTGAATACCATCTTGTCCACAATCTGCTTGTGGTTGCTCGGCTTCCCGCAGTTGTTCGGCTTAGCTATCATGATCTTCCTGCTCGGGCTGATCCCGGTAATGGGCGTTGTGATTTCACTCATTCCGTTGTGTGCGATTGCTTTCACCATCGGCGGCTTGATTAAGGTCTTATACGTCGTCATTATGGTCATCGTCATCCATGCGATCGAGGCGTATATCTTAAATCCGAAACTGATGTCAGCGAAGGTTCACTTGCCAATTTTCTATACGTTTGCCGTTCTTATTATTGCAGAGCATTTCCTCGGCGTATGGGGATTGATTCTCGGAGTACCGATATTCATGTTCTTCTTGGATCTGCTTGAGGTTAGCGTGAGGCAAGAACCTGTGAAGACAGAATAACAGCTGCTTTATAGCAACTCTCATCTCATGGCGAAGGGCCGGTGCGTTAAGCACTCGGCTCTTTTTGATATGTCATTTATGTTTCACAATGTTAAAGACTTCCTAAATTTCACTGTTCCACGAAAAATGACAAAAATGCTCGTCTGCTCACGATTGAAAGTGATGTATTCGTTTTCTTGAAAGTTAAAGCGGTTTTACATATGGTAATCATTAGGATAGTTTGTGATTAGGTAGAATATGGCCTAATTAACAGATTGGAGGATAATGGAAACACGAATAAACGCTTGGTCAATATTTCCCACACCGCAATGCTTTTCCACCTAGACCACATCATCACGGCACGATACCCTACTTTGTTGAAGCAGCATCAAATTTATTCATCTCGCGCATACATACACCTACACACTTTTTCGCTTTATCACCACAAAGCAAGGAAGATTTTTCATGTTTCGTTCGAATTAGAGAGAGAAGGAGTGAAACTACATGCAGTATTTTTTCTATGTGACAACGTTCATCTTCTTAGGATTTCAGCTCTTGTATACGATCGTTCCCTTATTGTTCAGCAAGGTGAAGCAATTGAATAATGACCTGAGCGAAAAGTCAATCAGCGTACTCGTCCCTGCCTACAACGAAGAGCTCACGATCAAAAATTGCATCGAGGCAATGAACAGTGTCAATTACTACAACTTCGAGGTCATTATTATTAATGATGGCTCGAAGGATAATACCATGCAGCGTTTAAATGAGCTCCTTGATTTGAAGCCAGTTCAGCGTACGGGCGACGGCAAGCTAGCGTATCAAGCGATCAAGGGCATCTATGGCTCTACTACATATAAGCATATTTTCGTGATCGACAAACTTAATGGCGGCAAGGCTGATTCGCTCAATGCCGGCATTGACTGCGCACAATCGGATATCGTCATTACACTTGACGCAGACAGTATGCTGGAATTCAATTCATTGAAGTATGTCAATCAATATTTCCACAATGAGGATATTATCGCACTTGGCGGTACGGTCAAGATTGTGCAGGGCGCTGAGAAGCAAAATGGCGTCATCGTAGAGAAATTCATGGGGAAAGGCCTAATCAAGAGCCAAATTCTTAATTACATTCACGGATTTTATGTACGGAAGCTAACCCAATCCGTATTCAATTCGATCGTCGTCATTTCCGGAGCGTTTGGCGCCTTTTACAAAGATGTGCTGGTTCAAGTGAATGGCTTCCGCAGCACCGTTGGCGAGGACATCGACATTACTTTGAAGATTCATGAATACATGAAGGCCAATCAACTGAAGAAGAAGCTGGTCTACGCACCTGAAGCCGTATGCTATACGGAATGCCCTGAAAATCTGAAGAACTTCAATAAACAGCGGATACGCTGGCAGAAGGCTTTCGTAGACTGCATCTTGATCTATTGGTCCCAGCTATCGCAGAAATTCAGCCTAGGCGTCAGTCTATTTTTTGCTATCGATGGCTTTGTGCTGGGAACCCTTACGGCGTTCACGACGATTATCTATCTGATTAACATGCTTCTATTCGGCGGCAGTATCACACAAATGCTCATCCTGTTCTCCATCATTGTTCTCGTAAATGCCGCTCAAATCATCACCTCATTGTATTTATGCAAGAAGTACGACAGCAGCTACTCGCTCCGAGATTATATCTATATGTTCTTGTTCAGTCAGTACGAGCTGCTCACTTACCGTAATCTACTGCTGTACTTAAATATTGTCGGCACCATTAAGTACTTTGATAATGATGAGGGCTGGGGCTTCGTAGAACGCAAAGGCGTAGCCACCATTAGTTAATACCTGTATCTGCGCAACCAGCATTGCGGCCATATAACAAATAGAATGCCGCATCTTCATTTTGGGAGGGAGAATATGGAGAGTATTTGGAAGAGCAATCGGATCATTTATGTAGATATACTACGCATTCTGTCAATTCTTGCCGTCATCGTGCTGCATATTACTGCAGATTTGCTGACGAGAACGAATGATTTCGACACATCGTCTTGGTGGGTCAGCAATATTTTCAACTCCGTATCGAGATTTGCAGTTCCTGTGTTTTTCATGATAAGCGGCGCCATGATGCTGCGGGTGAACATTACGACATACAGGGATTTTTATATAAAACGAGTACTTCCACTCGTCATCGCACTAGTCAGCTGGTCACTGATTTATGCGCTTTACAATCAATACGTTATCGTTAACAGCAAGATGAATGCACTTGCGTTTCTGCAGGATTTCGGCTATAAGCTGCTGACGGACGGCAACTACGTCCATCTCTGGTTCCTGTATGCGATCATCGCCATTTATATGACGATTCCCTTAATTAGCAAGCTTGTTAAGACATGCAGTGAGAAGGATTTGCGCTATTACTTATCCTGGTGGGCTGCCATTAGCATCGGTTACCGATTTATTTCAGACATTATCGTCAAGCTGACGGGACAGTATATCAATATTCCGCTATTGAACATTCCGCTGTTCACAGGGTTTCTCGGCTACTTCATTTTGGGACATTATTTATTTACATATGGCTTGCCGGACAAATGGAAGCAGGTATTGTTCAATTTAGGCATCGTCTCCTTCTTCCTAACACCAGTGGCCACCTACTTCGCTTCTAGACATCTTGGGATATTGGATGAGACCTTCTACGGGAACTATTCCATTACGACCTTTTTCATGGCTGTGGCCATGTTTATTTGGTTTAAGGAGAAGGAACCAACCCTGCATGAGCGAGTCAATTACAAGCTGCAAAAAATGATTGGCTCGATTTCGAAAGCAAGCTTCAGTATTTATCTCATTCATTTATTGATTGAGCTGCTCGTATCGAGAAGGGCCGAAACAGAAGCGTCCCTACTCCAGACATCATCCAATCTCGTGTTCAATGTTATCGCCGTATTCACTGTCAGCTATCTGCTTGTGAAAATGTTGAATCTCAGCAAGGTCATGACTACCGTTCTGTTCGGTGGAAAGGGGTAAGCGCGAATGAAGGTCAGTCTCTATACGAAATTATTTATTGCTGCTCTGCTGGTTGGAATGTCTCTCTATGCTTACAATGTGAGCAGTCAGGCCGAACAGAAGATCACTTCGGTGTATATTCCAATCTGGAAAGATATCAGTCAAATGAACTGGAAGGATCAAGCGATTGATATCGCCTTTATTGCATTTGCCCGAATTGATAAGAACAACATCTATTTCCACGAGAACAAGGACGAAAATGAGCGGATTAAGCAGCAAATCACGAAGTTGAAGGAGAAGCACCCTCAGACTCGATTCGTGCTCGCCGTTGGCGGATATAATGCCGATGGCTTCTCTGACGCTGCGATGGATGGAAATCGCTATTCGTTCACGGAAAGCATTATTAGCATGGTGAAGGAACTGGATTTGGACGGTGTCGATATCGACTGGGAGTATCCCGCCTTCGATGCCTGGGGTGCGATTAAGGCACGTCCTGAGGATTCAGTCAACTTTACAGCGCTGATGAAGGAATTGAGGGAACAGTTGAACCGACTTCCGCATGTGCATAAGAAGTACTTGTTAACCTTTGCCGCGGGCACGCAGGACTGGTATTTCGAGAAGGTCGACGTCAAGGAAATAGAGAAATACGTCTCCTACATCAATGTCATGAGCTATGACTTGACAGGAAGATGGTCGGATACGACCGACTATAATGCGAATCTGTACAAGGATGCGAAGGGCAAGGCCAAAGAGAGCGTCCATGACATTATTCAGCGCTACAAGGCTCATGAGGTAGACAGCAAGAAGCTGCTGCTGGGCATCCCCGCCTATTCTTATGGATGGGAGAAGGTCAAGAGCGAGCCGGGCAGCAATGGCGCCTTCTCCATCGGCAAGCCTATCGACATTGACAAGATCGATCTGAGCTATAGCACGATCGTAAAGAAATACTTGAATCAGAAGGGATTCAAGCGTTATTTCGATGAGACCGCTAAGGCCGCTTACTTGTTCAATGGGGATACCTTCATCTCCTATGAAGATGAGGAGGCCTTGAAGGCTAAGATTGCATACATTAAGGAACATGAACTGGGCGGTGCAATGGTCTGGGAATATTCGCAAGATGCGAAGGATGGAATCGTCAATTATTTAACGAAGCACTTGAACAAGTAAAGTGAATGAATGAGAGTATGCAGACCTCATTGCCGCCACATACAGCGACATGGGGTCTGCTCTATTTTCGCGATAAGCAAGGCAAACTAAGGAAGCTTGTTAATCCTGATCTTCTTGTTCCAGCTTCAGCACCCTGCCTCTACCTGCAGAATGCCTATAATGCCTTCCACTGATCTTCATAATTCATAGCAACCCCATTCGCATCCACCTGTAGACGAGCAGTATATCCGCTATCGATGGAGCGATAGATATAGGTGTTGTCGCCTGTCTTCTCATAGGATTGCAGCAATGGCTGCACCTTGAATTCGGGGAAACAGATCCATGCCGCCATAACCTCGGCACATTGACCAATCTCGAGCTGCAGACGCCGAATAGGCAGCACATTGGTCGATGGCGTTACACCAATATCAATATCCTTGGCGCCTGTTAGTTCTTCTCGAACTACCCCATTTACTGTCCAGCGATCTTGATGATCCCGCTCCAGCCTGAGCGTTCTTAACTTCTGTTCTTCGTGGTAACGCACCACGACTTCCTCAGTTCCCCCCTCTGCATCGCACTTCACTTCATATTCAACGAAACAGCGATCCGCATCGGCACAGATTACTTTGCCTTGAATTACCGTTGCAGGCTGCAAAGTAACTGTACAGTATTCAAGGCCTTCGCCTTCAAGCCGTTTCCATATAACATCATATGTCATCATGATGCCTCCCTTTTCCATGTTGTCGCAACTTCCTTGTCCTTCCGTATTGCGTCTAGCACCTATCCATAGATTACCACTTCATTCTACCTTACCTGAGGTTTGCACTCCAACTAGAGAATTTGGGCTCACGTCTTGTAGGCGAATACATATGATATGGCATATAAATTCTTATAAAGGCAGGTTACGAGCAATGGCTACCAATAACTCCATTGATTTCGCTTCACCGGATGCTCATTTTGCTTATGATGTGAATCAGTCCTTATTCTTTCGCAAAGATGCAAACAACTACATTAACGTATTGGGCGTAAGCCAATTAAATACGCTAGGCAACGTCTCGCTACTGGATATCTATTTAAGCAGCGGCAATACCGTAGAACCCCATATTCATCAGAACGCGAGTGAATTGGTCTATTGTGTAGCAGGAGAAGCACTTGTCAGCCTCATTAATCCGTTCACGAATCAATTATTAAACTATCAAATCAAGCCAGGACAGGTCGCCAATGTCCCCCAAGGCTGGTGGCATTATGAGGTTGCGAACCAAGACAATACACATCTGATTGCGATCTTCGATGCACCTACTCCAGAAGTCATCTTCGGCTCAGACATACTCCGATTGACCCCTCCAGCAGCCTGGGCGCATTCGTATTGCCTTGATGAGGCGAAAGTAAAAGATACATTGGCTCCAATTACAAAGACCGTTGTCATCGGGCCACCAGCAGATTGCCAAGCATGTGAACAGGAAGTCGATGATGTGACGCATTCAGCATACAACTATTCCTCTAACACGTCCTCACATCCACACTCCCCTTACTCCCAGTATCAACACCCTGCTTATTCAGCAAATGGATTTCCTCCCTATTATCCTTTTCAACGAACGTTTTTTTGAAATCAATCACAGCGGCAAGCAAATTATAGATATTCCGCAAACAAAGAGGAATCCCCCGATGGCAAGCATGGGGGGGATTCCTCTTTCCTATCTATGAAGTTAACTGAATAACCGCAGTGTATTTTGCCTTTATTGAACCGCTTGACGGCGCTCGCGATCCACTTCGGCAATCAGCTCTTCCATTACTTGATCCGGGGAGCGGTGAACGAGCCAATTCTGGCCGAACATTTGCAGAACCTTAATCGCAGGGAAGTCTCCCCAGAACCCGACAAACCCTTCATTCAAAACCACCTGGTCGATAACATGCTTATTCATCTCATTGAAGCACTTTTCCAATACCGATTTGGCAAGCGGATCAGCGATCCAGTCATTTAACAGGCTGAACTTGTGGAAAGACACCTCTTCCTTGCCAAAGTCACAGAATACGCGCTCCGTCAGGCGAATATCCCGGGAAGAGCTGCCTGCAACAAGCTTGAAATAGCCCGTTTCGGCGACCCAACGATTGTATTTTGTATTGTAGTAAGCGAAGTCCCGCTCTTCCAGCTCGAACACGACTTCCTTCTTCTCATGCGGCTGAAGCTCGATCTTGGCAAAGGCCTTGAGCTCCTTCTCTGGACGCGTCCACTTGCACTCCTCGTCGTGAATATACAGTTGGACAACCTCTTTCCCTGCTACGGCTCCCGTGTTTTCTACTTGCAGAGACACGGTTACGCGGCGATCATGCTGCATAACCTTCATGTCTGAGTAAGCAAAGGTCGTATAGGACAATCCATGGCCGAACGGGAATTGCGGTGCAAGCTCCTTGCGGTCATAGTAGCGGTACCCAACAAATAGTCCCTCACGGTAATACAGCTTGCCGTTCTCGCCGCGGATTCGCATATGGGATGGATTGTCGGACAGCTTCACAGGGAATGTCTCGGACAGCTTGCCGGATGGATTCGTCAAGCCGAACAGAATCTCCGCAATCGCACGGCCTGAGCCTTGCCCAGTCAGCCAGGAGTGGAGCACACCCGGTACATGCTGCACCCAAGGGCGCATCGCCATTGCAGTACCGCTGCTCGTTACGACAATGCATCGCGGCTGTGCAGCCGCTACCGCCTGAATTAGCTTCACCTGATGCTCGGGAAGATCGATGCTCTCAAGGTCATGCATTTCGGACTCCGCATATTCGGGTTGTCCGACGAACAGAATCGCGAGATCAGACTTCGCTGCAAGCGCTGCGCTCTCTTCGATCATGGCCTCATCGATACGTTCATCCTTCGGATAGCCTTCCGCATAGCTAAATTGTACAGACTCGCCAGCAATCTTCTGCACCTCTTCCCATGGGATGTCGACACGCGTTGGCGTCACTTCGGCACTTCCGGCGCCTTGAATTCTCGGTTTCTTCGCGAATGTACCGATCACGGCAATCGATTTAGTCTTCGCAGTGTCGATCGGCAGAATGCCATTGTCATTTTTGAGCAGTACGATGCTCTCAGCCGCTGCTTTTCTCGCCAGCTCATGATAATCAATTGCAGCTGTATTCGACTCCTCTTCATTGGCCGTTACCTGTTCTACCAGTGTAAGAATGCGCCGTACGCTCTTATCGAGCTGCTCTTCCGGCAAGGTGCCATTCTGAACCGCCTCTACAATCGCAGTCGTATTGTAATGAGCAGGTCCAGGCATTTCAACATCAAGTCCTGCCTTGAGACCGCGAATACGATCGTTGACTGCCGTCCAGTCCGACAGCACGACACCTTCATAGCCCCATTCTTTGCGCAAAATGTCATCTAGCAGATGCTCATTCTCGCTCGTATAGGAGCCGTTAAGCAGGTTGTAGGAGCACATAATTGTCCACGGATCGGCCTTCTTAATAATCCGCTCGAACGCACTCAGGTAAATCTCACGCAAGGTACGCTCATCAACCTCCGAGCTGGTCACCATCTTCTCAAACTCCTGATTGTTGCAAGCAAAGTGCTTGACGGAAGCCCCAACGCCTTGACTTTGAAGCCCATTCACGAAGGCTGCGCCGAGCTCACCGGACAGACAAGGGTCTTCGGAATAATATTCGAAGTTGCGGCCGCCTAACGGCGTGCGCTTCATATTAATGCCAGGCCCAAGCAGAAGCTCGACGCCCATTTCCTTCCCTTCAACGCCAAGCGCTACACCAACCTCGTGCAATAACTCCGTATTCCAAGAAGAACCGATTGCAGAGCCGGTTGGATAACACGTTGCTGGAATATTTCCTGTCGTAGCAATCCCCATCTCTTCATCGCTATTCGTCTTACGGATGCCATTCGTACCGTCATACATGTGGAGCGGCGGGATATTCAGGCGGTCGATCCCCTTCGTCATCCACATATTCAGTCCTGCACATAGCGAAGCCTTCTCCTCTAGCGTTAATTCCTTCATCCAATCGTTTATCTTTTGATTCATAATATATCCCCACTTTCTACGTTTTATTGCTGTTTCGCCTCTTCCTGCTCCTTCTTCAGCTCTTGCGCGTCATAAATCTTATAGAACGGATACCATACGGCAAAGATGATGGCCAGCACGACTGCCAGCAGGATAAGCCCATTAAAACCGGACATGAGGTATGTGGACAATCCAATCGGCGTATACCACAGCTGGAACACCTTGCTTGGAATCTGAGCGAACCCAAGGTCTAGCGCCAAGTATACGATAATCGGCGTAATGATACCGTTGATCCACATCGGAATCATCAAAATCGGATTAAATGCTATCGGTGCTCCGTATATCACAGGCTCGTTGATGTTAAATAAAGATGGAACGAGCGTCGCCCTGCCAATCGATTTCAGCTTCTGCGACTTCGCAAACAGGAACAAGATGATAAGCGGCAGGGTCGCACCAAGTCCGCCTACTCCGAGCCAACCGGAGAAGAATGTCTCAAACGTATTAATGTTGACTGGTTCAAGTCCTTGCGCCACCAGGGCTGCATTCTGCTCAATCGCTGGAATCCAGATTGCATAGAAGATTGGGATGATCACCCACGGACTGACCCCGAAGGAGTACAGCGCGACGCCAATCATGTTAAAGAGCAGGAAGCCCCATAGCGTTTGGCCTAACGCGTTAACTGGCTCGAATACGCTTACAATCAAATTAAAGATATCGAAGTTTAGCTGATAGACGAGCACCCAACCTAGCGTAAGAATAATCGCAATCGGAACGAGGAAGTCGAACCATTCCATGATGAACTCCGGCAAAGTCGAATCCTCTTTGAAAAATGAGAAATTGTTGAACACATTGAGTACTACAGCCACCGCAACTCCGACAAGCAGCGCGGTAATCATTCCAGAAGGGCCGAAACGTTCCATAATGAACTGAATTGTTCCGTCTTCATTCGTGACGGGCTTCAGCAGCATCAGGAATAAGGAGATGCCTGTCGCTCCGGCAATGAGCTTGATTTTGTCGCGCCCTTTCTTCTGCATCACCGTGTAGGGCGTGAGGAAAGCGATAAAGATCCCCAGCAAGCCGAAGCTGAATGTGGTTATAGGCGTTAAGTCCGGCATTCCCGGAATAAAGTCTTTCAGAATCGAGATCAAGGTAACAAACGATCCAATAAAAATCATAGGTAGGGTAACCATAATGGCTTCCTGAATGGAAGATACCCATACGTTGTTTGTAAACGCCTCCAAACGCGGCGCAAATTTTTCGTTCATCCACTTCATGAGACGATCCATGTATATTCCCCCTTCGCAGCATATTAATGATTGGTTATGTCATGTCTTAAGTATAGAATTGATTGAGAGCGCTTTCTTGTTCTTCTTTGCTGCAATTAGGGACGTTTCTAGTTCTCCTAGGCCCAACCAGATTAGCATTTGCAGAATGGAAACCGTTTACACAACAAAAAACACCCCTCCGAGAAGGGGTGCGCTTTGTGTTTCATGGACCGGCAAATAAGAAACTGAAGCCTCCTGCTGTAACTGAGGCCAACTAGTATTGCCTTGCAAACGTAAGCAGCATCACGCCATGAGGCGAAAGGGTCACTTCTTGCTGCCAGCCTTGTACAGCATTAATCATCTGGGTATTCATCACCGGCCCGCTTCTGGCGTCCAAATAATGAAGCTCCTCCTCGGTGAGAAATTGAGGGGTGCCAAGTCGAACCCATTCATCGAACACAGATCCGTGTTCGCGATCCAGCAGGTAGCTTGTCATTTTATAGCTCCCAACAAGCCCTTCGAGGCGGATATGGAATCTTTTATCCCCCTTCTCCTCAAATACGGCATATCGATTCGTATCGGACAGCTCCGACCAATCTCCGCTCGCGAATAACTGATCGACATGCACGTAATGATACAGAAGCAGCTGTACACTGCCATCGCTGCGCCTTGTCGCGAAATAACCGTCCCCGCGAGCGATAATCTGATCCCCAAGCCTGTGCAGCAGCTCAAAAGCATAGTAGCTTGGCTTTCTTAGCCCATCCCGATTCATAAGCCCGAATCCCCCGTAGAAGTGGGATGTCGGAACGATGCTTTCCTCGAATACGTCTGTAAAAGACCAGAAGGCCAATCCCTTCATAGTGCCAAGCGTTGTGAGCGCATGATAAATGACGAACGGGGCCATAAAGGCCGTATCATGCACCAGATTGCGGTCATACAGCGAGAAGTTCCACTCGGTCATGAACAGTTCCACATCGCGATAAGGCGTAACTGAGAGCTTGGCTTTCAATCGTTCAATGCTCTCCATATAAAAGGACGGCGGCATGATCGTGGTCAGGCGATCATTCTCCTCCTTCTGGAAGGGGTACTCCGAATACACATGGAAGGAGAAAAAGTCGAGCGGCACCTGACGATCGCTGCAATGCGCCAAAAACTCCTCCGCCCAAGTATCGTTCCATAACGAACCGTAGCCAAGAGCAGGTCCGCCTACCTTAAGCTCCGGTGAGATGGACTTAATCGCCTGCACCGTCGATTCATAGAATGCAAAGTATTCCTCCTTCGTCCCTGCCCAACACACGCCGGACAAGTCAGGCTCGTTCCAGACCTCAAAGTACCAGCGGATCACCTCGTCCCAGCCATAGCGGTTCATACAGTGGCGTACGAATGCCTGAATCAGAGCATCCCACTTGGCCTGCTCCTTAGGCGGGGAAATGCTGCCTTTCCACCAAAAAACGGTTTCATTCGACCTTCTCAACAGGCTCGGCATAAACCCAAGCTCGACAAACGGCCTTACGCCCTGCTGAAGCAAATAATCATACAGCTTGTCCACGTAGGACCAATTGTAGATCGGCGTACCGTCAGCCTCCTCGCTGTATACCATCATTTCATCATTAAAAATGCCGTGGAAGCGAATATATTGAAAAGGGAATCGGCGCTGCATCCCGCTGAACTGGCATCGCCAGTCCTCTCTTAATCCCTCGATCGCCCGCCCTGCCGTCGTGACGACATTCCAGTGCTTATCGAAAGGCGTACCTTGCTCATTCGCGCGAACCATTACGTTTACTGACGTTGAACCGGCGGCTGATAAAGTACCCGGTAACTGGGAAACGGGTCTGAACTCTGTTCCATCGTCCGTATGGAGATGAAGGTAGCGATATAGTGAAGACATTGCCTGAATCGTATCGGTTTCATAATAGTCTCCGCTGGATGACTCATCATAGGTGAGCGGCTTTCGATCTGGATCCGGCAAATCGGACAGGGCGAAAGCTTCCCGATATGCGCTCGGCGTACTGTTGTATTTTTCCTTGAAATATTTATTGAACAGCTTTACATTGGCAAAGCCGCAGTCGAGCGCAATTTCCGTGATGCTCTTCGCCGTATTAGCCAGCTCTACCTGTGCTTTCTCGAGACGGACAAGCGTCAAATACTTTTGAAAGGGTATACCGATCTTGTCACTGAAGAAATGGGAAAAATAATGCAGGCTTAAATGCTCCTGATCTGCCATCGTCTGAAGCGTAATTTTCTGGTTAAAATGCTGATCAATGTACTCGAGCACCCGATTCAGCCGCTTGTAGTCATACGACTTCGCATCTTCCAGGGCCGCCTCGTTGGTTCCAGATGCGAAATAGCGCAGCAGATGGCCGCACAGCATCTGTAGACACCCCAGGGTATAGCTGCGAAAGCCGCTTGCCTTCTTATTGATCTCATAGACCATCTTCGCCAAATAATGGCGGATGACATCATAGCTCTTGCGATTCTCCTCCGTCTGTGTACTGGAATTGCAATGAATAAACGTGCTCGTATCGAGCCACTCCGGGCCGAATTGCAGCGTCAGCAGCACGTTATCCTCGTTCATGCGCTCAATCTTGTGCACAGACATGCTATTGATGACAATAATATCGTCCTGACGAAGGGTATATTGGCGCTGATCCGTATACATGACCACCGTGCCTTGAAGAACATAGATAATTTCAATCTCTTTATGCCAATGGAAATGGATATGCTTCACGCTGTTTACGAATAACTTGATAGGCAAATCGTCTTGGTGCTGTATAAACTCGTATAAGTAACGGATAATCAAGCTCCCCCTTTCCATACTTTATTATGTGATTGAGCGCCCAGGAAATTCAAGGAGACTTCTTCTTCCTCCGAACAAAAAACTAATTCCAGTTCAGGAAACTTATACATGAGTCTCCGTTTGCCTGAATAATTGAATATAAAAATCCTCGTCAAAGCGATCTTTTGGTTGAAAGCAGGCAATTCAGCAACTTAATTGTAACCGCTTTCTTTATAATGAAGATTAGGAGTTCCTTCGAGAACTCCCAATAACTCATGAATGACTGCCTCGAAGCAGTCCAGGAAAGGGAGGATGCTATGTCCCGTTTTAAGCATGGCAAGAAGATCGAGGTGGCCCTCATCGTTCTTCTCATGTGCACGCTGCTCATTCCCTTCTCGCAAGCCCAGGCTGGCGGATCAACGCTGACCATGGAGCAATCATTTCCAAATGTCGCCAATGGCTGGGCTAAGGTAGAACGCTGGAAGGACAGTAATCCCATGTTCACATCGGAACAATATCCCCCAGATGGCCGGGGAGATCAGAATGGACAGCGGCTCACCTTCTTCGGAGGCGTTGGCCAGCCCCATTCAAGCCGCTTCTTGCTGTACTATGCACCTCAATATGACGCCAATGCAAAATCCACACCCGTTCTGCTTGTCCATGGTGCTAACGACAATGCCGACCGGGCTTGGGCTAACCCAAATGAGTTCGGGCCGAATACATGTGGAGCTTCCTCATGCCCGAGCACAGGCCTGATGCAGCAGCTTGTCAGCCAAGGATATAAAGTATTTGCAATCGGATTCGGCCACAAGCATGGAGACAATTACTATGCCGCCGAACACATTCAGAATGCCATCCACATTATTAAGCAAATAACGGGTGCCAGCAAAGTTGATGTTGTCGCTTGGAGCAAAGGGGCCTTCGCCTCGCGGATGTATGCTTCCTCTGTGGCGAAAGGCGGCGGAACTCCGTATGCCAATGATATTCGAAAGCTTATTCTCATTGGTAATCCGAATAAAGGAACGGACTTTATATTCAGGCACGGATGGACCTTCAATTATGGAATCATTCCGGAATGCGGCGGCAATGTCAATGCCCCTTCTCCCCACACACAAATGATCTGTTATGGCACCTGGCGCAATCATCCCGAGCTGTCCATATACAGCACATCTCAAGGCAACTATTTTCCCGGGCAAAAGCAAATGTTGGCGAAATGGGATACTACGTACCCGCTTCCGACGACGGAGCAAGATTGGTATACAACCTATTATGGAGGTACGGGATTCTTCACGAAGGGAGATGGGATTGATGCTGCAATCCAGCAGGGCTCGCTCGTCAACAAACTTATAGGCTCCGGCATACCAGGTACAATTGCCACTTACCTGCTGTCTGGCAATGAAAACAACATTCCGAACGTGCACAATGAGCATACAGGGCCTAGCGATGGAGTGGTATTCGTGAATAGTGCTTCCGCAACAGATGGAATTGGAACTGTCGCAGGAAATGTTACCTTGAAGCTCAATCACTTAAAGCTGGCCTGGGCTCCGCAATCCGTTAATGTCATCGAACAATGGCTCAATGCAGTTCCTTAAAAGGGAAATCAGACAGAAACTCAAATTTCAACACAATACAATAAAATTAATAATTAGTAAATTTATTGAATATTTTCCCAAGTTGATTGTATGATAGAAGTGAAAGTATACCAATTGATAGATGGGAGGATTTGAATGAAAAAGATTTTGCTTGTTATGCTTCTGTTGACGTTATTCGTTCCTACTACCGTTGGCGCGTTGGGTCAAGACGAAGAAGCACAGCTGGATCGCGTGTTAGGGGTATACCCTGATGTGACGAAGGAACAGCTCTTGTCCGAAATTGATTACGCTTCCCGTGTTACAAATCAGCCACGCAACGTCATCATCCAACAGTTGTACAAGGAGCTCAGCTCCAAAAGGCTGTCTCCGCAAATGAGCATCGCCTCAGGGGACAAAGGTCAAGGAGCTTATCAGCTTGCCTCTTCCAGCAAAGGCGATGTGTTCTTCGAGACCGCTTCGACGATCGGCATCCCTCATGGCCATGTAGGCATCTACTACACACCAGATTATATCGTCGAGTCTGTCCCTAGCACAGGAGTCCGCAAAGTAAAGCTTATTGATAAGCGAGTAGATAGCGGCTCCAAGATTCTCACCCTCAAGAACGAATATGCAGGCGCAACTGCGCGGTCCCAAGCTGCTGACTGGGCAAATGGCCGCATCGGTGAAAAGTACTCCTACAATTTTGCTACGAACCGTCTTACCTCATGCTCCGGCGACAAGAACTGCTCCAAGTTAGTATGGTGCGCCTTCAAAGAGAAAGCCAACATCGATATTGATAGAGATGGCGGACTCGGTGTATATCCTGTCGATATTCGCGACTCATCCATGTTCACAACAGTAAGAAGCTACTAATTTGTTCGGAACGGAGATGAGAAGCTTGAAGACCTCGTATCATGCTATGTTACGCATCCTTATCTATACTGTCTTCCTAGTCATTTCCTCTCTTCTCATCTCTTGTTCTCAATCATCTCCACAAGACAATAATACCAAGCTGAATAACCCTCCCGTCGCCCTTGTCTACTACTCTACTTCCTTATCTCAGGAAATCATCGGCGGCGGGAACTCTTACTTCTTGTCTATCGGCAAGGACGGGAGCATTCAGACTCGGAACGGAGATGGTTTGGAATGGAATGCTCCTGTCCAGCTTCAGGACTCGAATCGCATTGTCATCCAAGCAAGAGAGAAGGTTCATGTGCAGCAAGGCAACGGAACTGAGGATACATATTCTTCACGTTGTAGAGTAAGTGCAGGGTATAGGCAGATGTCGGGCTACTTAACCTCGAGCAAGTTGTATTACGCTTTGTTCAACAAAGGGATTGACATCCATGACAACTATATATCTACCATCCGCTGGGGAGATGCGCAGCACCATAATTGCGCGGATATTCCAGAGTTTGTTGAGGCGCAGGGCAGCGATGAGAATCATATTTATGTATTGACCTCTGATCATGCCTCTCTGCAAGGCCTAAACCTTGTTGTGATGGAGCTAGAGGGGAGCAAGCTTCAACAAACGAAATATCCTCTATTGGACATCTATACAGGCTCTCTTATCGTGCAATCGAAGATGGTTTCCACACAAAACAATATGTACGTGATCTTCTCAACCCGAGATGAGCACAATCGTATCCATCTTCAGCTTATGGAAATTAATAAGTCCACACATACGGCAACAACCTATTCGCTTCATACATACGGAGAAGAGCCAGACAATGCATATTTCTCGCTTAGCGCCAATAGTATCGGCATCGTGGATAAGATGCTCTATTATGTAGACGGCTACGGTACAATCTTCTCGTTCTCACTGGATACGAAGGCTTCTGTGAAGTCCAACACCCTTGCCAAGTTCCAGCGGTCATCCAATGTAAACGATGCGATGGGCTACGTATATGACACTTTATATTACCTGTTCCGCTATGATGAGTCCGACCAAGTACATAAGATTGAACAATACCAATTGTCGGATGGCAAATTGCTGAAAAAACTCCCTATCCCTAACCTGGCTTCGAAACTCTCCTCCGGCGTCTACTTATATGATTTTCAAATGCTCACCAATCTGTAAATGCCCTCGCGGGCTGCCTTCATCTTCATCCAAGACGAGGCAGCCTTTTTCACTTGAACGAGATCCCCTCCCTCACTCACCCCATTTACCGTAATTTACCTATAGAAATTTACTTAAAATTAAATGTTTAATAGATTGAATGAGCATTACATCATATTTTTCCAACCTATTCAGAAAGGAGGTGATTAGACGTTCAACCGCGTAGAAGCAGACCATAGCATCGCAAAATAGAACAGCAGGGGTGGACTAGCATGGTAACACAGAAGAAGTGGATTTCACGCATCGTCAATATGTCGCTGCGGGTAAAGCTCCCACTGTTAATCAGCACGATGGTAGTAGCTATGTTGATTGGAACGAGTACAATACTGTACTGGTTCAGTTCTGACATTCTCTTGAAGGAAAGCAAAAATAGTTTGACTATGAACGCCAACCGCATCGGCGAAGGATTATGGTCTTCCGTAAAGCTGGAAGAACAGTCCGTATATTTGGCCTCTATACATGGTACATACCGCTCATTGCTGGATCTTCGAGCAGCGTCGTCTATGGATGATGCTCATTTTTTTTCGAAGGACAATTCCTTGTTCAACGAAGCAAATAGGCTGCTGACCCAAAGTTTCCAAGGCAGTACGGGCACGGAATCCTATCAGCTCATTGATAAGAACGGCATCGTCATTGCAAGCTCCACTCCGGAAGCCATCGGGCAAAGCCGCGCAGATCGCGCCTATTTCCAGGCTGCCATGAAGGGAACGCCGACCATAAGTGACGCTTTAACTTCGAAGAGCACCGGAAGCCAAATCGTCGTATTCGCTCAACCGATATCAGCGCCCGACTCGAAGGTAGCCGGTGTCTTTATTTCGACAGTCAACACCTCGTTCTTCGTGGAGCAGTTGAAGCAAATGGCCGGCGATAAAGTAGGCACTATTATTATTACGGATCGCTTAGGCCATACGCTCTTCCATTCACAAGATAAGACTGCGACTGGAAAACAGATCCAGTCCAATAAGCTAAAAGCGATTTTCCAAGCTTCCGGAAACAAGGATATTGTTCGCGGTAATCTTGACGATGCCGATCAATATGTTCTGTATTCGAAGATACCAGGAGCAGACTGGACTGTATTCTCGTTCGACAGTTATGCGAACATTAAGCGCCCACTCGATCATTTATTTATGAACATATCAATTATAACGCTTGGCGCTCTGCTGCTGTCCGTAGCTGCTGGCTTACTAATCTCGCTTTCCATAACCCGACCAATAGGCAGATTAACAGAATCGTTCAAGAAGCTGGCTTCCGGCGATCTCACCGTCGCTGCTACAGGAAGCTATAAGAGTGAATTTAAAGACCTGGCAGACAGCTTCACGGTCATGGTAGAACAAAACAAAAACTTGATTGGCCACATGAACCGCTCCATTGCACAGTTGAATACAAATACAGACGAATTGGACGCTGCTTCCAAACAAACGAATATATCCATTCAGGAAACTTCGATCACCACGATGGAAATCGCGAAAGCGATGGAATCTCAATCATTCGATACGGAACATATTGTTAATCAATTCAGTGATCTCGGTGACAAAATCGCAGTCGTTAACCAATTGTCGTCGGCAGTTAAGGAGCGTACGGACTCTATTATTGACGTCTTCCATACCGGAAATGAAGTTATCAACCAGCTCATCCGGGCTCATGACGACAGCGAGAAAGAGGTCAGCTCCATTGCGACCATAACCACCAAGCTAGAGGCAAGCTCGATCAGCATTGCTTCGATTACGGAAGCGATCGGCAAAATCGCCAAGCAAACGAACCTACTAGCACTAAACGCATCGATTGAAGCCGCTCGTGCCGGCGAGCATGGACGAGGATTCGGTGTCGTTGCTTCCGAAGTCAGACAGCTCGCAGAACTGTGTGCGCAGCAGTCTAGCGACATTGAGGAAATCATTACGAATAATCTAAGCTTGACCAAGGAGGCGAACGATTCCGTACGCAGTCTCCAAAACGTATCCACTCAGCAAGATCAATATGTCGACCAGACAAAACAGGCATTCGAAGTGATCCTGAATAATGTTATGGATATCACCAAACAGATTAAAGACATGGCCCATGAGATCGATATTATGAAACAGAACAAAGATGACGTTATGGAGCTCGCACAGAACTTATCCGCCTCTGGCGAAGAAGTATCGGCTTCCGTTGAGGAGGTTACTTCGACCATTCAAGTACAATCAGCTATGGTGCAGCAATTGTCCTCGATGATTGAGGAAATTGACAGCCTTACCAAGCAGTTGAAGGAAGCTTCTTCGAAATTCAAAACCGAATAGCATGCAAAATGGGGCTCCCAAAAGTCATTTGAAATGGCTTGGGACGCCCCTTTCTTTATTTCTTCATGACTCAAGTGTTCACCGTGCCCATTTACCGTAATTTACCTATATAAAAACACGTAAATATTTCCGTTGAATAGATTAACAGACTTCTGATCATATTTTTCCAAATAGTTGGAAGGAGGCATATACAGAGATGGAAAATCGGATTTACATAGGAGTCATAGGAACATATTTTGTACATCAGGGGTGAGACGAAAATGGTAACACATAAGAAGTGGGGCATTCGCATCGGGAATATGTCACTGCAAGTAAAACTTCCGTTGTTAATCAGCACCTTGGCGGTATGCATGTTGATTGGAACGAGTTCTATTTTGTACTGGTACGGGTCCGACATGCTTTTGAAGGAAAGCAAGAACAACATGATTTTGAATGCCAACCGCATCGGTGAAGGGTTATGGTCGTCCGTGCAGCTGGAGGAGCAGTCCATTTATTTGGCGTCTATTAATCAGACATACCTTTCCTTGCTGCAGCTTCGGGCGGAGCATTCCTTAAAGGATGACGATTTTTTCTCTGAACGCAATCCGCTTTTCACGAAGGCAAATAAGCTGATGGCTGATAGTCTCAAAACGAGCTCGGGCAGTCTCATCGATAAGAACGGCATCATCATTGCGAGTTCGAACCGAGACAACATTGGAAGCAGCCGCACGGATCGAGCCTATTTCCAAGCGGCAATGAAAGGACAATCGTTCATCAGCGAGTCGATTGTATCCAAAAGTACCGGCAGTCAGGTGGTTGTGTTCGCTCAGCCTATCCTGGGAGATGGCTCGAATGTTGAAGGTGTGTTTATTATGACCGTGAACACCTCGTTTTTTGTAGACCAACTGAAGCATGCGGACGAAAATGGGCAAGGAAGCACCATAATCTTGGATCGCGAAGGCCGAACCATCTTCCACTCAAGCAATAACTCCGCAATTGGGCAGATGGTAGAATCCGATAAGTTTAATTCAGTCGTTCAGACTCCGGTTAAGGGGCAAATTTCCCGAGGTGGTATTGAGGATCCGGAATACTTTATCCGTTATTCCAAAATTCCGAAAGCAGATTGGACAATTGTGGTGCAAGACAGCTATAAGAATATTAAGAAACCTCTTAATGATCTATTCGCCAAAATATCGATCATTACACTTGTTGCCCTATTGATATCCTTGACGGTGGGTATCCTCATCTCACGTACGATTACGCGGCCAATCGCAAGACTAACCGACTTGTTCAAGACATTGGCGTCCGGCGACCTTACCGTTGCCGCAACAGGCAACTACAAGAGTGAATTCAAAGACTTGGCGGACAGCTTCACCGTCATGGTCGAACAAAATAAGAGCTTGATTTCCCAAATGAATCACTCCATCGAGCACTTGAACACAAGCACAAATGAATTGGATACCGCCTCCAAGCAGACGACGATATCCATTCAGGAAACATCGATTACGACCATGGAAATCGCCAAAGCGATAGAGTCCCAAGCGCTTGATACCGAGCAAATCGTAAATAAGTTCGGTGATCTTGGGGATAAAATTGCAGTTGTCAATCAATTGTCATCCGCTGTGAAGGATCGGACGGATTCCATTATTGAAGTCTTCCATAGCGGAAATGAAGTCGTGAATCAGCTTATTCATACTCATGGTGACAGTGAACAGGAAGTTGCTTCAATCGCAGCCATCACGACCAAGCTGGAGGAAAGCTCCTTGCGCATTGCCTCCATTACGGAAACCATCGGCAAGATTGCAAAGCAAACGAACTTGCTCGCCCTTAACGCATCGATAGAAGCAGCACGGGCTGGGGAGCACGGCAAAGGATTCGCCGTTGTTGCTTCCGAAGTAAGACAATTGGCGGAGCTATGTGCAAAGCAATCAAGCGAGATCGAGGAAATCATCACAGACAACCTAAGCTTGGCGCAGGAGGCAAATGGATCAGTAAGAAGCCTTCAACATGTGTCTGCCAAGCAAAATCAATACGTAGATGATACAAAGCTGGCGTTTGAAGCCATTTTGAACAACGTTGTTGACATTACAGAACAAATCAAGGGCATGGCCTACGAAATGGACAACATGAAGCGAGGCAAAGAGGACGTTATGGAGCTGGCTCAGAACTTGTCCGCTTCTGGCGAAGAAGTGTCTGCTTCCGTTGAGCAGGTAACCTCTACGATTCAAGTACAATCGGCTATGGTGCAGCAATTGTCCTCGATGATTGAAGAGATCGACTCATTGACTAAGCAGTTAAGAGAGGCTTCCTCGAAATTCAAAACCGAATAGAAAGAAAAATAGACCGTTTCCTTGCTGGGAACGGTCTATTTGTGTAAATATTTTCGTGTCGTGCGGAACGATTTTCCTATTTTATTGTAATTCTATTGTCATACTGTCTTCCAGCACGAACGGTTTATTTCCATGTTTCAGCCGAACCGGCTCACCCACAGCTAACGTATATGTCGCAGCGTCCTTGGTTACCGTTACTTCAACGATACTGCCATGATACTGCACTCGGAACGCGTAGCTGCTCCAAGCTGCTGGAATGGTCGGACAGAAGGTTAGTTCGTGCTCGTCATGGCGCATGCCCGCAAAGCCGTTCACGATTGTCAGCCAGCTGCCGGCCATGGAGGCGGAATGAATGCCATCCTTGACATTGCCATGGAAATCGTCCAAATCCATCCGCGCCGATTGCATGAAATAGTCGTACGCTTTCTCGATCTCGCCAAGCTCTGCCGCGACAATGGCATAAATGCAGGCCGACAGGGAAGAATCATGCGTCGTCAGCGGCTCGTAGTACCAATAATTGGCTAGCTTCTCTTCTTTCGTAAAACGATGTCCCTGCAAATAAAAGGCAAGCACCAAATCCGCCTGCTTGAGCACCTGGTATTTATAGATAACCATCGGATGGTAGTGTAACAGAAGCGGATATTTATCCTTGGGTGTTCCCTCAAAATCCCATACGGCCTTGTCCAAGAAGCTATCGTCTTGTCCGATCAAGCCTTTTGCACGGTGAACATACATTTGCTCAGCCATTCTTGACCATTCATCCAATTCTTGATCACTTACCTGATGACACAAGATGAGCCGGTTCCATGCATTTATGTCGTTCTTCATTCGCCGCAGCGAATGTACTGTAAATTCGAGCTGATCTTTCACCATCACATTCGTGTACGTATTATTGTTGACCATGGCCGTATACTCGTCAGGCCCCGTCACCCCATTCAGGCAAAACCCTTTCCCTTCGATCCAATCGCCCGCATCGGCAAAAAATCGGCACGTCTCGATTAAAATATCCAAGCCTTCCTCCAGCAGGTAGGCGTCATCATTCGTCGCCTCAACATACTTTTTCACAGCATAAGCGATATCCGCGTTAATGTGCAGTTGGGCCGAGCCTGCTGGATAATAGGGAGACGTCTCTTCTCCGTCGATCGTCCGCCACGCATACAATGCCCCTGCATAGCCCAGCTCCGCCGCGCGCGCCTTTGCCTTAGGCAGAATTCGGTGGCGATACTTCAGCAATTGGCGGGCAATAGAGGGGTTTGTATATAAGAAGAAGGGAAGAACATACGTCTCCGTATCCCAGAAATAGTGGCCCTCATAGCCTTCTCCCGTAATGCCCTTCGCCCCCATATTCGTTTCGCCGTCCCTGCCGACCGATTGAAATAAATGATAAGCATTGAACCGAAGCCCCTGCTGCAGTGCCGGATCGCCTTCTACGGAAATATCTGCAGTACTCCAGAACTCGGCGAGAATGTCCGCCTGCTGCGACTGATACCATTCATAGGCTTTCGTTTTGGCAGAGGTTAGCAGGGCAATCGAACGGAACCATAAGTCGGCTTGCGTCTCCTCCTTACAGCTATGATAGGATATAAATTTATCAAACATGACGGCTTCTCCTTGAACAGCCTCCACCGTGAATGTCATCTCCATTCGTTGATCCTGCATAACCGTTGTGGCTGTGTACGCTGTATTCAAGTCATGCTCCATACCCGACACCAGCGTAAATCCGGTATTTTTCGTGCGATGCAGCATGCCGCCATACGTTCCGTTCTCCTTCAACTCCTTCGTCAACAGCACTTGTCCTGCAAAGCCTGAGCCTGTCCGAGGATCGCCCATCGTCACTTGATTGGTCACTTCCCCGTTCATGGTGGAGACGATTCGCAGTGGCCCCGAGAAATTGAGCGGTGTAACCCGATAACGAATCAAGGCAAGATGCTTCTCAGCAAAAGACGCAAAGCGCTCGATATGCAGGTCAAGCAGCTTACCTTGTCCAGTCTTCCAGCGCAAGCTGCGTGTCATGGTGCCTTGGCGCATGTGCAATTGGCGACGATACTCTTGTACCGTTGACTTCCATACATCGAACCTTTCTCCGTCCACCCACAGCTCAATGCCCTTACTGTCGGTAACGTTCAACATCGTTTGCCTGTTTTTAGCGTAACCGAAGGCTTCCTCCCCATATTGAATCGGAGTAGATTCGTAGAATCCGTTCAAATAAGTTCCGTTCAGCGACAAGCCTTCCGAACCGCTAAAGCCCTCCTCGAAGCTGCCGCGCATGCCGATGTAGCCATTCGCGACGGCGAACACCGTTTCACTGCGCTGATTATTCACTAGGGCTGGCGTTTCTTCTGTTATTGTCCAGGGCTCATTCGGATAAATGATGCTTCCTTGTTTCATGTCAAGTTCCCCCTTCGCCTATCCGTTGCTAAAAGCAAAGAAGCCGATTGAGGATCGGCTCCTTATTGATTTGCTGCTTCCGCTTTGCCTACCGATTGCAGGAAAGAGAGCGTCAGTGCCTCCGTCGTCGGCAGTACGACATCCGCCCCCGAGGCCTTCAGCAGGTTCTCGTTGCCGATGCCGACCGCTGCCATATGGGCAGATTTAATCGCGGCAATGCCAGCCTGCGCATCTTCGATTCCGATACAATGGTCTGTTGGCACGCCTACGGCTTCAGCACCGCGCAGGAATATATCAGGCGCCGGCTTGCCTTGTGCAACTTCGTCCGGATTGACAATATAATCGAACAACGAGGTCAACTCTAAGGATTGCAAAATTTGCGGCGCATTTTTGCTTGCCGAAGCAACGACCGCATGCACACCGTTATCCTGCAGCTCCAGCAGCAATTCGCGAATTCCTGGAAACACATCCTGCGGCTTTACCTGCTTGAGCAGCTCCACATATTGCTTGTTTTTCTTCGTCGCAAGCCCGATTTTGTCCGCATCCGTAAAGTTATGCTCGCATCCTCCATGGCGCAATATGCGCTCAAGCGATTCCATACGGCTTACGCCCTTGAGCTGCTCGTTGAACTCGCGGTCGATGATAATATTCAATTCGGTCGCCAACTGCTTCCAAGCCATATAGTGATATTCCGCAGTATCTGTAATGACGCCATCCAGATCAAATAAGACGGCTCTCACCTTCATCCGATTCTCCCCCTCGCATGTATGCAGCTCGTGATTGTCCTTGCGTTCCATCGTTCCATTTTCCATTGCTCATTGCCTGTTTCACATTTCACATTTCACATTTCACATCTTCAAGCAAACGGATATGCCTTTATATGTGCAAATGAATGTGCTTCTCGCTGCTCTCTACGGTTTGTCCATTCCATAAGAATGCGAAGCTCCATGCGTCGGGATTGTCAATCTCAACATGCAGCTTGGAAACGGCGGACATCGTCAACGATATATCGAACAACGCCTCCCCGATTCGAACCTGCCGCAGCCGCATTCGCTTCCCTGCCCAAGCGGTCGGAATGACTGGTTCCAGCCGAACATGGCTGTGATAAGCTTCCGGCTTTATGCCGAAGAAATGGCGGATGACGGGAACAGCCAGCGCATAAGTCGTCCACGCTTGAACCACGCAGCCATAATCAGGCGACATTTCGCTCATCGAGCCCGGCAGCGCCATGGAGTAGGAGCGCAGCATCCGGTTCAACAAATCCAAGGCCGCATCAGCATTGCCATAGGTAGCCTCAGCTACAGCATGCGCTCCCGTCGAGATCGTCATCATGCCCTGCTTATACAGAGCAGCCAGATAAGTTCCATACTCGCCGATGAACTCCTCGTTCCGCATACTTGCCAGCGCTCGCTGCGCGCGATCAGCCTGAGCAATTCCCGCTTCCATCGGCGTTACGATCACCCAGTTCTTGTTGAGCAGCCAGCCTCGCTCTTGCTCCTCTTCAGACTGGCCGGCGAGCAAATCCTCGATATACTCGCGATAGTCAGCAATCCCATGCTTCTCAGCCAGTGCTGCCATAACGCTAACCTTGGGAGCGATATCTTTCTTCGCCGCCACTGCGTCCGCATACAGCGATTCCTCTTCGCACCAATACAGCGCTTCAACAGCTTCACGGATGCGTTCATACAGCATGTTGTACCGCTCGTGGTTCTCGCGTTCTTCCAGCACTGCGCTCATGTGCATCAAAGCTTCCACAGCCTTCACGGTGTACACCGCCGAATCGATCAGCTCCATATTCAAGCCGGCAATTTCAATAATTCCATAACCGGAAGGCAGCAGGTCTCCATCTGGATCCATCTCTTCAAGCAGCCACTGTAAGCCGTGCACACAATCGGGATAGTATTCGCGCAGCAGCTCCACATCGCCAATCCAGCAAAACATTTCCCAGACAAAAGCGATGAAATGCGCGGTTTCCTGCGTATTGCCCGGATTGGCGACGACGCCCATCGTCGTAATCTCATGCACAATGCGGCCATTGCCGTTCACTTCCTTCGACTTCTCCCGCAGCAGCCCCATCGTGTCCCGCACGAGCTGCTGATCACCGATCGCCAGTACGCCCTGCAGCGCATACGTATTGTCGCAGCCGAACCACCACGGATAGTGCGGAGACCCGGCGGTCAATCCTCTGCCGATCCCGTCCACGGTTTGAACAAGCCACTGGTTATTCCACTTCACCCACGCAAACACTTCATTGATTGTGCTCTCCCCTTCGATCTCCAGCTCGGCGCGCTGTGCAATTTGTTCATACAGAGCCTGCTTCTCCTTCAGCAAATGAGAATGAGAAGTCGTTAGTGTCCGATACGTTTGCTCGCATTCCTCACGGGACATATAAGAACCGGCGATTACAACGTGAAAAGACAATCGTTCGCCGGCAGCCAAAGTGACATCAGTGGCAAACTTGATACCCGTTCCATTACCGCTCGTGAATTCGGGTCCGAATAAATGCCGGCCTGTTTCCACCCGCTCCCCAGAAAGATCGGTACCGACCAGCACATACCATTCATGGTCACAATCCTTTGCCAACACCGTGCGAGGCGTCAAGATCTGGGCCGTATCCTCCTCTCCGTCCTGTATGCCGATTTCCTCCGAGAACCACACGGGACGAAGATCCGTCCGTGCGAGCAGTTCCAAGCTCAAGTGCGTATCGCAATCCGCATCATTATGGATTTCATAATGAACGACGAATCCTTTTTCCAGCTCCGGCGCGAACTGTGTTCGCGTGATTTCTACCGGTATATGTCCCAAGCCATGGTCGTATTTGAATCGGCTTCCCCATGGCAAATTTTCAAAAGAATCTGATTTCGACCATACGGAAATATGCCGCTCGGTATCCGTGACTTTTAGCCAGAAGCCGTCCAGCAACTTAACCGGGTGCAGCCATACTCCGCCCATTTCATTCGCAACATGATGCCCAAAATCAGGGAAATAACCGTCCTGCGTACCGTTTACTTTAACGTACTCCCCCGCATTCAAGTACACGTTGAAGGGGTGTCTGCTCATCTTGCTTACCATAGTGCCCTCTCCCTTATCGATGTGATTCCACTTGATTCCTTTCCCAGCTCATTCTTTCGAAGCCTCTCCGGTACTTGCCGCCTATTCCCCACTCTTACCCCTTCATGGCAGACGATAAGGATATCCCTTCGATAAAGTATTTTTGTGCCGCAAAAAATACGATGAGCGCAGGGAGCATAATGAGAATGGTGGCCGCCATCAGCATGTTCCATTCGACATTGTATAGACCTTTAAACATCGACAATCCTAACGCAAGCGTATATTTATCCGTCGTATTTAAATAAATCAGCGGACCCTGGAAATCATTCCACACGCCCATGAATGTAAAAATCGCCACGGCAATGAGCGGAGGCTTGCTCAGCGGCAGCATGACCTTCGTGAAAATCGTCCATCGGGTCGCCCCGTCCACGAACGCAGCCTCATCCAAATCCTTCGGTATTCCACGCATAAATTGCCGGATCAAGAAAATATTAAAGGCCCCGCCCCCAAAAAAGGACGGAATGATCAGCGGCAGGAACGTATCGACCCATCCGATCTCTTTGAACATAATGAACATCGGTATCATCGTCACCTGGCCAGGCAGCATCATTGTCGCCAGCAGTACGAGAAATAGAATGCGCTTGCCTCTGAACTTGAATCTCGCAAAGCCATATGCACACAGTGCGGCAGAGAATACGGTACCGATTAAGACCGGAATCAAGATGATCAGTGTATTCGCCAAAAACGTGAAGAACGGTATTGCGGTTACTGCTTTTGCATAGTTATCCCATTTCCAGATATTTGGAAAGAATTGATCACCAAATACTTCACCGGGCGATTTCAACGAGGTCGAAATCGTCCATAATAACGGCACCAAAATAATAAGCGAGCCTGCCGTTAATAGAACAAGTGATAGAACATTAGCCAGCTTCCTCGTGTTGATCGCACTTGTACTCATTGATGGACACCTCTCAATCTCTGTCGTCATCGCCGTTGTAATACACCCACATGGAGGAACTGCGAATGACAAGCAGCGTTAAAATCAAGATAATGGCGAACAAAATCCAGGATAGCGCCGATGCATATCCCATTTCGTAGGTCAAAAATGCTTTATTATACAAATACAAGTTATAGAACAGAGTGGAATTCAACGGTCCGCCGTTGGTCATGACGAACGCTTGCGTGAAATATTGGAAACCACCGATGATCCCCATAATGAGATTGAAGAAAATGGTAGGAGAAATCATTGGAACGGTTACGTTTATGAAACGGCGCAGCATGCCGGCTCCATCCAACTGCGCGGCTTCATACAACTCTTCAGGTACGCCTTGCAGTCCTGACAGGTAAATAATGATCGTATTGCCTATGCCCCATATTCCCATCACGATTAACGCACCGAGTGCGTAAGACGGATCTTGCAGCCAAGCAGGGCCCTGGATTCCGAACCAAGCGAGCGCTTTGTTCAGAATGCCGTATTCCGGATTCAATATCATGATCCACATCATCGATACGGCCACCGCCGGAATGACGGAGGGCATGAAGAAGATTAAGCGAAAGAATTTCATGCCGCGGCTGCGCATATTGAGCAGCATGGCCGCAAACAGCGCAATCATTTGGTACAGAGGAACGGATACGAGTGCAAAGATGAAGGTGACCTTCAATGACTGGTAGAACAGCTCATCCTGAAAGATTTGAATAAAATTCTCAAAGCCTACAAACTGAATCGAATCAATTCCCGTAATAATGTCCCATTTGCTGAAAGAAAGCACGAACGAGAAAATCATCGGCCCGATCGTGAACAACAGCAGGCCCAGAAACCATGGAAGGATAAACCAATACCCGGTTTTTTCCGAACGAAATTTGCCCATAGGAACCTCCTTGAAGAATGGAGGGTGGAGCAGAGCGAGTCGGCTCCACCATACCCCAATTTACTTGATCTTGCTGTCAATCGCTTTTGCGGCTTCATCCAAGGCATCCTTGATGGAGGATCGATCCAGCAAAATTTTCTCTAACGCTTTGCCGAACTCCTCAACGAAGATCGGCCCATTGCCGGATATGAGTGTAACCGGCTTTTTCGCATACTGCATCATTTCAATAACCGGTTTGTCTGCAATTTCCTTGCTTTTTACTTCCTCTAGTTCCTTGACGGTTGCTGGAAGCACGAATCCATTTTCCGAACGCAATTTTTGGGCCTCCGTGCCAGAAAGCCATTTCATGAATTCATAAGCTTCCTTCTTATGCTTCCCGTTCGCGTTCATCGCCCAGCCCGCTGCCGCAATGATACCGGCGCGGTTGCCGCCTTCCCCCTTCGGAATAAGCGCCGTTCCATAATTCACATCCGATTTGTCCAAATCCGACTTCACCCAGCGGCCTGTTACCATCATCGCCAGCTTGTTCGTCATGAACATCGAGCTGTCTCCGCCCAGCGTTTCTGCATCTTGAGGTGTCGGCGACACTTTGTTAGCCCCTTTGGACATGGCGATGTATTTTTCAAGCACAGCAATCGTCTTATCGCTGTTCATGTAGCCTTCGGCTTTTGTCCCGTCCTCATTGCTGATGTCTGCGCCATTGGACCACAGATAGGTGTATATTGGATATTCCCACTTCGTTGCGTTAAAGCCGAATTTTACGTATTTGCCGTTTCCGTCCTTCGCGGTCAGCTTCTGTGCTGTGGCCATCAGGTCATTCCATGTCCAGTTCTCATTTGGATATTCCATCTTCGCTTCATCGAACATCGCTTTGTTGTACCATAAGGACAGCGGGTTGAAATCTTTGGGCAAATAATACAGCTTGTCGTGAATACGGCCCATATTCAGCAGATCCTGCTGGAATAAGCCTGTATCAAAGGATTTATCCTCTGCCAGATAACTATCCAACGGCTCAATTACGCCCTTATCAACATATTTGTAGAAGTCTCCCTCACCGATCAGGAATACGTCCGGCGCATTACCCGCTGCCAGAGAAGTCGTCAGCTTCGTGCCGTACCCATCACCGGGGACGGGTTCGAACTTCACCTTAATATTGTCGTGCGTTTTGTTGAATTCCTCAGCCAGCTTCACCTCGGACTGACCGCTGTTCACGTCTCCCCATGCCGTAAACTTCAGCTCGACGACTTCCTTGGATCCGTCTCCCTTGGCCGAGCCATCTGTCTTTCCACTGCCACAAGCAGACAAAATCAGCGGAACCATCATCGTCACAACCAATAGACAAGCCCATTTTTTCATTTCATAACCCTCCCTTTAGATGTGCACTGTGTTCATGCATGGATCAACTTCATTATCAGCAGCCTCGCAAGGCTATGATTCGTTAATTCGAGAAAAATAGAAATAATACCTTATATGGAGCCTGCCCCAATATCGGCAATATCGGAATGTAGAGATAGATTTAGCTCACGCGTGATAAGAACTTCCCTCCCACAAATCGTCAGGGCAATCTCCTCAGCTCCGGAAGACTTGATTCGAACCGCATCTCGTGTGATTTGGATCAATAGCCTACTGCCATGCCAATAGATAGGGAATTCCAGCCTGCTCCACGCTTTCGGCAGACTAGGATTCAGGTGGAGCTTGCCGTCCAGCATCCGCAATCCGGCAAAACCCATTACAACACACTTCCAGATTCCTCCGATCGAGGCCGAATGAATGCCTGCATCTGAAGAAATCATATTCGGCCCTAAATCAATCTCCGTTGCCTTCCTGAACAGGCTGTATGCCAACTCCTCGTCGCCGAAATCTCCTGCCAAAATGCTATGCGTGGATAGCGACAGTGAAGAGTCATGAAGTGTCTTCGGCTCGTAATACTCATAATTGGCCTTCTTCACTTCCGGAGAAAACTTATTTTCCAGCAAGAAGAACAGCATCATAATATCAGCCTGCTTCGATACCTGGAGCTGGTTGATTTGATCCAAGCTGTAATCCAGGAATATGCTGCCAACCTTTTCCTGCCGCTTATATTTGCTCAAGTCGATCAGCGATTTGCTCAAATAGGTATCATCCTGTGGCACGATTTGCTCCGCATTCGGCTGTGGCAGATAAATGTTATCGATTTTGCTGATCCAATTGGCATAGGCGGCCTGCAATCCCAGCTTGTCGTCAAGCTGCTGCAGTAATCTTGGCTGCTTCGCTTGAAGCACATCATAATACTGAATGGCGAGCTCCATATTGAAATGAGCCATGTAATTGGTAAACGCATTATTGTTTACATGCTCCTTGTACTCGTCAGGCCCAATGACTTCGTTAATGTGGTAGCGCCCTTTGTTGTCGTCCCATTCCAGGCGGCTCGCCCAAAATACGGCCGTGTCGAAAATCATCTCGTATCCGAAGCGATCCATAAAATCCTGGTCGCCTGTCGCCTGATAATAATGCCAGACGGCGTAGGTAATGTCGGAAGTAATATGCTGTTCGATGAATCCTGACCATATCTTCGTCTGCAAGCCGGTCACGACATCGACATCCCCCCATACCGGCGTAACCTCGCCATCGGATGGCCAAGCTTGCTCCCATGGATACATGGCGCCTTCGAAGCCGTTCTCCTTCGCTTTGCGGCGGGCTCCCTCCAAGCCGAGATAACGATATTCAAGCAAAGAACGAGCAATCTCTGGACTACTGTATATGTAGAACGGAAGGATGAAAATCTCTGTATCCCAGAATGAATGACCCTTATACCCTTCACCGCTGAGACCTTTGGCGCCGATCCCCATACGGTGATCATGAGCTGGAGTCATCGCGACGAGATGATAAATGGCAAACCTCAGTGCCAGCACATCGAACGATTGATCGGAATCAATGCGGATATCGTATTTCGCCCATACCTCTGCCCATTCCCGTTTATGCTGCTCGAACAAAGCATCGTATCCTTGAGCGTCCGCGAGCTTTATTCGATCGAGAGCAAACGCTTTCATTAAGTCCAGTTCATAATTCGCTTCGAACTCACTATCCCGGCTCGTATAGATCGTGCTCAGTTTCTCCAGCGTTAGCGTTGATCCCGCAGGAATATCTATCTCATAGCTCAGCGCTGCCTTGCGGCGATGAATGTCCATCTTAGGAACCAGATCCAATGCCTCTCCATTTAACTTGAAGCGATGACTGGCATGGAGGACGAAATCAATCTGAGATTGCGTCGTCGTCTGCAATAATTGAATGTATTGCTTATCGAAAATCCGCTTCTCTCCCTCATGAAAATGCTGGCTTCCCGTATTGGTAAGCTGCGCATTGATGCCTGAAGTCACTTGCAAACGCACCGCTTCGTTCAGCGGTGTAACTTCCACCTTCATGCCGATCAGGTGCAGCTGATCGAGCGATACGAAACGGTGGAATGCAAATCGCATCCTCTTGCCTACGTCATTCTCCCATATGAAGGTTCGCACGAGCTCTGCATGACGAAGATTGAGTGTGCGCGAGTAGTCCTCCACCTTTCCAGATTCTAAGGAAAATCTGCGGCCGTCAATGCACATATCAAGCCGCGTCACATCCGCCGCGTTAGGCAGCTCGGAAACTTCCCGTTCATCGAACTTGTTGAAGGTTCCGTTGACGAACAAGTTGCGCGTCTCCCCCAAATAAGGCTCCTCGGTAACAGCTCGAAGCCCCATGTACCCATTCCCCAGTGACATGATGGATTCGCATTTGCCGAGACGGAGCGGATCGAATTTTTCCTCCGTGAAAGCCCAGTTCTCGCCTACATCCGGTATAATTGCGTTGTAATTAAGCATGGCAGATTCCCAGCCTTTCGTTTTACCGAAATCGTTTTCGAAACAGAGATAAAAAAATCGAAAACGATTTCGAAATGATTAAAAATAAAAAAACTTGCCAGAAAACGTTTTCAGGGTCATTGTATCACCTTGATCGTTTCTCTGTCAATAATGCGGAATGGAGTATTAATGTGGGTTCCCGGACAATTATTCTCCAAAATATCGATAAGTTGTTCGAACGCTTGATAGGAAATACTATGGAAATTTTGTCTCACTGTCGACAATTGGGGCGTCATATAGCTGGAAAGGACAATATCATCAAACCCTATGACGGATACGTCATCCGGAATGCGTACACCAAGCTCGCGGCAACGTCTCATAAAGCCAATCGCCATCAAATCGCTGGCAGCAAACACAGCCGTAACATGCGGTTGCTCCTGCAGCAATCGTTCCGTCACCTCATATGCGATCTCCTCGGAAAAGTCGGCGTTGATGACCAGATTCGGATCGACTTCTATCCCATTCTCCGCAAGCGCTTGTTGATAGCCTTCGAGCCGCTGCTTGCTGACTACAGCAAATTCATGACCGTTCAGCATCGCAATCGATCTATGCCCACGTTCAATTAAATACTCGATGGCGGTCTTGGCAGCCAGTACATTATCCGTCGATACAGATCCCGTATGAGGGCCTGTCAGCATCGTATCGATAACGACGCATGGGAAGTCACTTTTAATAATTTCCTGGAAATATGGATCGGTCGTTTTTAACCCGGCGATAATAGCGCCAGAAATTTTATGCTCCTTGCAAAACTGCCAATACGACTTGTCCTGCTGCTCCGATAAGCTGCTCGTATATATCACGATTTCATATTTGTTCGTGGTAGCAGCCTCGAACGCACCGCTCATAATCTGCACCAGCAACCCGTCTCTCCCATCGGTACGATCGAAGTTGGAGATAATGAGCGCGATCGACTTCGCGACCTTTTGCTTTAAATTTTTGGCGAGCATATTGGGCGAATACTTCAACTCTTCTGCAACCCGCAGCACCTTTTTCCGCGTTTGTTCGCTTACGTCCGTATATCCGTTTAATGCCTTGGATACGACGGTTACGGACACGTTCGCACGCTTTGCCACATCTTTAATAGATACCATCATTCATCACCTATGCCTCTTGTGCGTCATTAATCATTCCCGCTACTTGCAAAACATGCGGACACAAGTTACTGGATGCCTATCCTATCTTGATCCGCATTGTATCATGTTATCATAGGTTACTTCTTTTATCTATAATTCGGATCTGCAATAACTCATTTTACTCGATTTGGTTATCTCGCGATGCGGATTGGAGCTTGTACTTTTGTCCCATTTTATAGAAAAACCCTTCACAAACTCTCCCAAATCTCCGATAAACATCATAATATCTCCCAACGATAATTACATTTATCATGCCAATGGAACACATTCGGCAAGTTTTAGATTCAAAAAAAAGTTGATGTGGTATATTTTCCATTATAGGAGCCAGAATGAGCCAGAAACATTTATCAAAGTAGAGAGGGTGAGTGGCTATTGCCCCGTCTAATTCTGATGATCAGCAAAAAAAAGATTTGAAAGATAAAATCGAGCGAATTCGCCAGCAATTGCTTAAAGTGGCAACAGAGAGAAAAAGCCTTACCGACGAGAAGGTAATTGTCTTAAGCCAAGAGCTGGATCATCATCTATTAAAGTTCCAGCAGGAAACAAGGAAATGAACGATTTCAGGTAGAACCTTTCGAAACAGTTGGGTGTACGAAACTTGCGATTACGCGATGATTGTCTTGCACACGCAAAAAGCAGACCACGGATTGCTTGGTCTGCTCCTTGCCGGGGATAGATTCGAAACGGGAGGTCTCGTCTCTATAGTGGCCAATAAATACGATGGAATTGCCGTGATTCACGAACCTCCACAGCCTGAAGCGTATTGTCAATTAAGAATACGTGCTATTGCTTATTCAAACCATTCAAAAACATCTTCGTATAGATCGAAGCAACCTCGACATCGGAAACTGCGCCTTCCGGATTGAACCAAGTGTAACACCAGTTACAGGCACCAAGGATACCGAATGTCATCATATCCGCCGGGATATCATTGCGGAATTCTCCATTCTCCATTCCCTGCTCGATGACGGATTGTAAATTGAACCGGAACTGATCCCGCTTCCCCTTGATTACATTCAGATCCTCGCCCGATATATGAATAAGCTCGCGAAAAAATATCCGTGCGCTGGCACCCTTTTCCGCGATTTCCCGAATCATCATGTTGATTACGCCAGCCAGCTTTTCCTGACATGATCTATCCGGGCGTTCAAAAATGGTTTGCTGTTCTGCTAGTAAATAGTCAATATATTGCAGATGAATATGCGTTAACAGCTGTTCTTTGCTCGTAAAATAATAATAAAAGGTGCCCTTTGTCACGCCGAGCGTGTCGACAATATCTTGAATCGAGGTTTCGCTGAACCCTTTCGATTCGAACAGCGCAATACTGTGTCTGATGATTTTATCC
Source organism: Paenibacillus sp. NAIST15-1 (assembly GCF_001894745.1). Lineage (GTDB taxonomy): Bacteria > Bacillota > Bacilli > Paenibacillales > Paenibacillaceae > Paenibacillus_B > Paenibacillus_B suaedae. Next base: position 27,925 of record NZ_BBYF01000002.1, on the reverse strand, counting down.
TTCATGGACAGCTCCAAGCGTGATTCTCCCCTCATGTCGAATAATATGTTTCTATGTTAGCTTGAACAATAGAGACATGTAAAGGGAACAAGTGGATATTTTGCATTTCAAATTCGTTGATACGATTCTTCTATCTGGAGCTCGATTTTTCCCCGGCTTTCTTCCATGCCTCGTCCTGCAATTTGCGCCACAAAATTTTGCCGCTGCCAGTAACCGGAAGCGAAGCGACAAATTCGATAATTCGAGGGTATTTATAAGCTGCCATGTGCTCCTGCGCCCAGCTTATCATATCGCCTTCCGACACGTTGCCGCGCTCCCCTTCACGCAGGACGATATAAGCCTTGATTTCCTCTCCCTTACGCTCATCCGGAATGCCAATGACGCATACTTCTTGGATCGCCGGATGCCGATATAGAATCGATTCTACTTCCGTTGGCCATACTTTGAATCCCGAAGCGTTAATCATTCGCTTCATTCGATCGACGATGAAGAAGTATCCATCTTCGTCGTACCGCCCAATGTCTCCCGTGCGGAAGAATAATTTGCCCTCCACCTTTACAAAAGCGGCCCGCGTAGCCTCTGAATCATTCCAGTAGCCTTGAAATAACTGCGGTCCGTCTATAATAATTTCTCCTTCTTCCCCCGGCCCTTTTATTTCAAGTGTCATCGGGTCAATGACCCGCGAGTCTACGCCAAAGGCTGGAATGCCAAGACATTGCAGCTTCGGACGGTCAAGCGGATTGCAGTGCGTCTGCGCCATCGTTTCGGATAAGCCATACCCTTCTACGAATCGCAGTCCCGTAACCTGGTAGAGCTTCTCGCCCACGACCTCCGGCAGCCCAGTTCCGCCACCGTTAATCAGCATAAGCGAGCTCAAATCATACTGAGATAGTTCAGGGTTGGCTAAAAAGTCAATAATCATCGTGCTGATTCCTGTCCAATACGTACATTTGTGGCGTTCCATTAACAGAGCAGCCGTGCTGCGATCCCAACGCGTCATGATGACCATGGCTGCACCGACAAAAATGGGAGCGTGCATGCCATGAATCATGCCGATGACATGGAAGAAGGGAAGTGTCGCCAATCCCCGTGCCTCCGGTGTCAATCCCCCCCAGTAGGCAGATGAAATCACGTTCGCTTGTACAGATTTATGAGTGTGCATACACCCCTTTGGCTTGCCGGTCGTGCCCGATGTATACGGGAGAACTGCCAGATCACTTCCCTTCGTCGTCGGGAAGGAACCCCGATGAACAGTCGCTACTTTCATGGCCTCCGTCCAGGACACAGCTTGGGGGGATATTGATTCAAGACGTGATGCCCGGACGATGTCAGGCACTTCTTCACCCACATTGCTGCAGTAATCCGAATAGGTAGCAACAATGATGCGTTCGAGGCGACGAACTGATAATAACGGTTCGATACGCGGATACAGCTCTTGGCTCACAAAGCCAACTCTTGCATTGCTGTCTTCAATAAGGTAGGAAAGCTCTTCGGTGAGATTCATAGGATTGATAGGTACAACGATAGCGCCGGATCGCATAATCGCGTAATAGGAGATAATATACTGAGGACTATTCTGCATATATAACAGCACGCGATCGCCTTGCTCTACGCCGAGATGGAGCAAATAAGCAGCCATCAAATTGACTTCTTTCCATAAGGTTCGATAGGAAATAAAGTTGTTATAATAAATGATTGCCGTCTTATCCGGATAACGGCGAGCAGAAACCTCCAAGTTGTCAGTAAGCGTCGTGTCCGGAACTGAAATGGAAACAGGCAATCGTGCGGGCCAATACGCATAATGGGATTGCGTCATCAAAAATCGCCTCCTCATTGCTAACCATTTTGTCATTCAGAACGAATAAAAACCGACAAGTGCTACAGACCGTTGAATGAAGGCTGTCTCTTCTCGACGAACGCCCGAACACCTTCCTGGTGATCCTCGGTCGTGACCATCATGGCTTGCGTAACTCTCTCCCGTTCTAATATGTCATCCAACGAGGAAGTCAACGACTGGTCCGCGATTTTCTTAAGCATCCCATACGCCTTAATGGGACCCTTCGCCAAGCGGGAGGCGTATTCCAGCGCACCGGATTCCAATTGCTCCAAAGGATACAGCTTATTTACGATACCCAAGCGGTGGGCATATTCCGCATCGATCGGCTCGGCATTGAATAGCAGTTCCTTAGCTCGATGTATGCCAATGAGGCGCGGCAAGAAGAACAATCCCCCTCCATCGGAGATGAGACCGACTTGGGCAAAGCTCATCGCAAATTTGGCGTCATTGGCTGCAACAATCAAATCGCAAGCTAATGCGAGATTGAAGCCTGCCCCTGCCGCGAATCCATGCACGACCGCTATCACAGGCTTCTCGATTTCTTTAATGGAATGAACCAGTTCATTCATCATTCCAATATGATCATAGACGTTATTCGGCTTTGCGCCGCTCATTGTCGTCACGTCTCCGCCTGCACTGAAGGCGCGTCCTGCCCCCGACAAGCAGATGACTCGAATGTCTGTATTTCTCTGCGCCTCCTCCAGCGCATCGATAATCCCCCGAATCATCGAAGGACTGAACGCATTCAGCTTCTCTGGACGATTCAGCTTCAACGACAGAACATGCCCTATCTTTTGTACAAGTAAATGCTCATTGCCCATATCTCAAAGAACCTCCCTATTGTGATGAACCGCAACTCTATCTTGCGCAATAATCGTAATCTAGTTTACAGCTTGCCACGTTCTGCTTGCTGCCAAGCGTGTGCAATCAGCGTCTGTACGGTATCGTTGAAACGGCCGAAGCGCTCATCGCTCGTCTGCCCTTTTTTCCAACGGTAGTAAATTTGCTGACAGATGACCGCCAGCTTGAAGTAAGCGAAGGTCAAGTAGTAATGGGCCTCCGATACATCTCGCCCGCTTTTTGACGCATATGCCTCTAGGAATTCGGCACGCGACATGAAGCCCGAGCGAACCGTAAGCGGAACATGCCCCAAGCCGTGCAGCAGCTCCGACGGATCATTCGGTTCGAACCAGTAGCTGAGCGCTGCTCCAACATCCGCCATTGGATCGCCCACCGTAGCCATCTCCCAGTCAAATACGCCGACGATCTCTGTAAGATTGTCGCCTGCGAACATGATATTGTTCAGCTTATAATCGTAATGGATGACGGTCGGTGTCTGCGAATTCGGCAAGAAATCAGCCAGCCATTTTTTGAGTTTCTCTTCTCCTGGGATCTCATCCGTCTTGGCTCGCTCATAACGTTCTATCCAGCCATGCACTTGCCGACGCATAAAGCCGTCTGGCTGGCTAATCGCCCTTAGATTCGTTTCCCGATAAGGAACTTCATGCAGCCTGGCCAATGTCGAGACCATCGTCTCGGAAATATCCCTGCCCAGTTGAGGCGTATATTCCACATCCGAAGGAAAGCTTCGATCCAACACGATTCCGTTCCGACGCTCCATCACGAAGAAAGGACTGCCAATGATTGAGGTGTCGCCGCAGTACAAATACGGACGAGGGGCAAGCGAAAAAAATGGATGCAGTCTTGAGAGAATCGTATATTCGCGCTGCATATCGTGTGCTTTAGGAGCGACTGGCCCCAGTGGAGGACGGCGCACTACTGCCTGCCAATCCCCGCTCCTTATCGCGTATGTTAAATTGGAATGTCCCGCCCCGAACTGCTCCACTTCCAATGGGGCTTCCGGAATATCGAGATGCTCACGTAAATGCTCTTCTAGCGCAGCAACATTCAACTCCTCGCCCTTGCGAACGGGAATCGTATCCTGCTGTAATGTCTCTTGCCTGGACGTCATGGTAATTAGACCTCCTTATTGTTTCAAAATAGCTTTACTGGATAAAAAAGACGAGACACTTGCCATGGATCACGATTCAGGGACAGTTACATGGCTGTCATGCCGCCATCCACAGTCAGCACCGCACCGGTGATGTAATCGGAAGCCTCGGATGCCAAAAATACGACGCTCCCCTTCAGATCGCGATCAGATCCGAGCCGTCTCAACGGGGTGAGGCTTACTATTTGTTCGCCTCCGTGTTGAAGAACATCACGGGTCATCTTGGTTGGAAAAAATCCCGGAGCAATCGCATTGACATGAATGTTGTGCTTGCCCCATTTGACCGCAAGATCCTTCGTGAATGCAATGACCGCGCCCTTGCTCGCGCTGTACCCAATGGCATCAAGCCATGCCGGATCCGACCCGCCCAGACCTGCCACAGAAGCGATGTTAATGATTTTGCCGCCGCGCTGCTCAATCATGATCTTCCCTGCCGCCTGCGACATCAAGAACGTACCTGTCGCATTGATGTCCATTACCTTATTCCAAGCTTCGAGCGGCATATCAACAGCTGGCGCGCCCCAAGAGGCTCCGCTGTTGTTCACTAAAATGTCGAGACGACCGAACTTTTCTGCCGTCTGTTCCACCACACGCCGCACGTCCTCCGGATTTCTAACGTCACAAGCCATCCCATGACATGAGGAGCCTGTATCCTGTTGGATTCGGGCCGCCGTCTCCAAACATGCGTCAACCCTGCGCGAACATAGAACGAGATTCGCACCCGCTTCAGCCAAGCCATGAGCAATCTGCTCGCCGAGCCCTCGCCCGCCGCCAGTTACAATCGCCGTTTTACCCGATAAGTCAAATAATTGCTTGACGTTCACCTTCCATCCCCCATTCATGAAAAGGCTAAAGTCTCGTTTGTACCTTCAAATCTGTTCTAATCTTTTCTACCCTTTTCACATCGTAATCGCTTTCATCTCTTCGTACTTGCGAAGCTCCATTTTGGCGATGGCGGCCTTGTGCACTTCATCCGGCCCGTCCGCTAAGCGCAGCGTTCTTGCATTGGCCCAATGCGAGGCAAGCGGGAAGTCTTCGCAAACGCCTGCGGCCCCTAGCGCCTGAATGGCCCGGTCAATCACCTGCAGCGCCATATTGGGAGCGACCGCTTTAATCATGGCAATTTCCGCTTTTGCCGTTTTATTTCCGACTGTGTCCATCATGTAAGCCGCCTTCAGCGTCAGCAGGCGCGCCTGCTCGATTTCAATACGCGAGGAGGCAATCCAATCCTGCACGACGCCCTGACGGTCTAGCGTCTTGCCGAATGCCGTACGCTGTCGTACGCGCTTGCACAGTACTTCGAGCGCGCGTTCTGCCGCACCGATCAGGCGCATGCAATGATGAATGCGTCCTGGACCAAGCCTTCCCTGCGCAATGGCAAATCCCTTGCCCGGTTCCCACAGCATGGAATCGAGCGGTATACGTACGCGATCATACTCAATTTCCGCATGTCCGTGCGGCGCGTGATCGTAGCCGAACACGGGCAGCATGCGCTTGACCCTCACACCAGGTGCATCCATCGGCACGAGAATCATAGACTGCTGCTCATAAGCCGGCGCGTTCGGATTCGTCTTCCCCATCACGATCGCCACCTTGCAGCGCGGATCTCCGGCACCGGAAGACCACCATTTGCGTCCGGTCACGACATATTCGCCGCCTTGCCGTTCGATGGTCGCTTCAATGTTCGTTGCATCCGAGGACGCGACATCCGGTTCCGTCATCGAAAAGCACGAACGGATATTCCCTTCAAGCAGAGGAACAAGCCATTTCTCCTTCTGCTCCCGCGTTCCATACCGCACAAGCACCTCCATGTTGCCCGTATCCGGCGCCGAACAATTGAATACCTCTGGGCCAATAAGGGAACGTCCCATAATTTCGCACAGGGGTGCATATTCTAGGTTGCTGAGGCCTGCACCGTATTCGCTGTCCGGCAGGAACAGATTCCAGAGACCAGCCTGCTTAGCCTGCTCCTTCATCTGCTCCATGATCGGAGGGATCTCCCATCTGCTTCCGGCCTGACCAAGCTGTTCCTCGTACGTTCGTTCTTGCGGATACACCACTTCATTCATGAATTCCAGCAACGTTTTCCGCAAAGATTCAACCTTCTTGGAATAATCGAAATTCATTGGCATAGCCTCCCTTCACTCAACATACTGACCGGTTAGTATGTTAACGTCATACTTACTATAGATCCATTTTCCAAATTATTCAAGACGATTTTGGTGTTGAGAATCTTCTGTTTGCTTGATCAAACAAAGAAAGCCGCCCCCATAAGGAGCGGCAAACCTATTATTTATTGAAATCGTAGTTCGGATTAGCCAAAATTGCATTCGTCAACTGAACGAGATCGACATCCGCAACATTGCCTGTGGAGCCCAACAAGTTTTTCAACTCATCGGTCAATTTATTTTTGTCCTCTGAATAGTTAAATCCCAAAAAACCAAGGTGCTTCAGTGTAAAATTCGTTAACTCCCCACCAATAACCTCAATCTCTTTTTCACCGCAATTTTCTTCGGTCAATGTAACCTCAGTGGTTCCGTTATCCGCGATTTTCCCTTTTGTTGCGTCAATTTTACCTTTTCCAAGACCGATTGCTTTGAACGTAAAGTGAACCAATGTACCTTTTCCGTTGATGCCATAATCTTTACCCAAACTTGCAGTAATCAATCTTACTGTATCATCGGCTACTGTTCCATTATGGAATAACCCCATATGGTCTGCCGCTTCTACCTTTACAAGCTGGAAACGCGTTTTATCATATTTCACGTTAAAATCTTCTGCGTAAATGTTCGTTGCATTGTTCAGTACAGCTTGTACAGTAAAGGTCTCATTCAGAAATACTTTGTCCTTCGCAGACTCAATATCCAGGGTCACTCCTGAAGCCTGTGGCATAGCCGAAGCTTCATTCGTTCTTGGCCCATTCCCTAAGCTGTTGAATGGAGTAACAATGTAGTAGTACGTTGTGCCGTTCACCACGTTCAAATCCGTGTAGGTAGTCTCTGTTACGCTAGCAGTGGCGATTTTCTCATATGGGCCGCCATGCGTCTTGGAACGCTCGATTGTATATCCAGTTGCATTTTTTACTGAATCCCATTTCAAGTTAACACTGTTAACAGCCCCGCTGGCAGTCAGTTCGGACTCTTCTGTCACATACCCATTGTCGTTATAGAGATTGAACTCGTAAATATCTACGGGTACACTTAAATCGTTAAACAAAATAGCCTTATATATACCGCTAGTTTGAGGAATCGAAATCAATCTTCCATCTGCTTCCTCAGCCGAAATTTTATTCAACGTTTTTCCGTTGACCGTAATATATCTTCCATTTTTATCGTAGAACCCGACATTAATGGATTTATTGGCCTTCACTCTTATAGCACTAACGGTTACAGGTTCCGTAAACGGTTTTACGATATGATCCCGGTCACCGCCTACATTACGGCCTGTCATCGCGATTTTTGTTTCTTCATTATTATCTGTAGCTTCATTAAATAGCGAACCGCCTACATTTTCGCTCGAATTGAGATACAAACTAGCTCCGTCTAATATCCCTCCACGGTAATCCACTGCTGCATAACCTTTCTGTGGTACCACCAGCAAAATTAGCATAAAAGCTAGAAATGCCAGGTACTTCTTAGATGCTTTCATCTCTCTTACCCCCATTGATTTATATTCCTCAACCATTTTAGGGAAGAAACATGAATCTGTCTAAACAATATTACCTATAAAATACAGAATTTATATTATATTCGAATATTTTTCGACATTGTTTCATTCTTTTTTCAAAAATACGTGAATCACCAATGTTCCTTTACTTTCTCCGCCCATGAAATTTATTCAACACATATATTCCGAGTGAATACGATACGATTGTCGAAACCACCATTAGAATAAATGCTCCTGTACTCATATTCTCCCCCTCTTGCTGTTAAATTTTTCTATATTCTACTTCTCCTGTTGAGTAAAATGTGCTTGTCCAACTGAAATAATGTTGAGAATTTCTCAACGTACTGCTTGTTCCCAGCCGCTCTGTTGCAAAATCACAACAAAATTTTAGGTGCCCATGCACTTTTTGCAACATGACTCATAGGATATTCTCATCTCACAACGAGGAGGAGCTTGGCATGCAGGAGCAAGAGCAGAATGCAGGAAGTGCTGAGACGGGATTATCCACCTTTCAACATTTAATTTCGAAGCGAAAAAAAGGATTTAGACGCCACGCTTTACTATTCTGGGCCTTAATGGGGCCAGGGCTTCTCACAATGATCGGCGATAATGATGCTGGCGGAGTGCTGGAGTATGTCATTACAGGGGCTCATTTCGGAATTGGGCTGTTTATTCCTTTAGTGGCTTGCCTTGCGTTGATCACCTTTACCGTTCAGGAACTGACCCTTCGCATGTGTGCGGTTACGCAGAAAGGATTCACGAAGCTTATTTTCGAGCACTTCGGACGGGGCTGGGGATTCTATCACATATTCTCCCTATTTTTCGAGAATCTGTTCACGCTCATGACCGAATTCATTGGTATGACCGCAGGCTTAGTGCTGCTTGGCATCCCATTATGGCTGAGTACACTGCTCAGCTTATTGCTGGTCATTTCGGTTGCGATCTTCACAGGATATTGGACGAAGGAACGTCTGGCACTGTTCGTTGGCGCATTGAACTTGGTATTTGTGGTCGTCACCTTCATTACTCGTCCGAGCATTTCCGATATCGGTCGCGCATTTGCCAGCTGGAATGTTCCTGAATTACTTCAGGGCAGTCTTATCTGGTATATTGTCGCCACGATCGGCAATGCTGTCGCACCGTGGATGATCTTCTTTCAGGGCAGCGCCATAATTGACAAAGGCATTACCGCCAAAGACCTGCGTCTCGCCCGCATTGACACCATTATCGGCAGCGTATGCCAAGTGTTCATAGCGATCTGCTGTATTCTAATCGGAGCCTCATTATTCGGTCAGGCAGAAATCTTGAATGAGGATAATCCGTCGACAATCATTATGGCTCTGCACGATCTGTTCGGCCCATGGGCAAGCAGCCTGTTCGGATTCGGCCTATTCAACGCAGGCTTCCTCGCAGCAATCACGATTTCCCTATCCTCCTCATGGACATTTGCAGAAGCATTCAATTGGAAACATAGCTTAAACAATAAGATAAAAGAAGCGCCGAAGTTCTATCTCGTCTATATCGGCAGTCTTGTTTTAGCTGCACTGCTTATTTTGATCCCGGATTTGCCGTTCAACTTCATCGCCGTACTCACACAAGCAATAGGCGGCATGCTGATGGTGCCGGTTCTTATCTTTATCATGATTCTAACGAACAACAAGAAGTATATGGGCGAGTATAAAAACAGCCTGTTCACAAACATATGGGGTTGGATGGTGGTTGGTGTACTTGCGAGCTTAATTGTAATGTTATTCTATGAGACATTTTGGATGTAACATTGGTAGAGTCGTTTACAGGGGGAGCAGCAGAGGTCGAATACTTATTTCCTGCCGTTGTATCGAAGTCAGGCGCAGCGGTTTTGTTACATCTCACTCAGGTTCGGATAGAGACGGGTAGAGAATTTGTAAGAGAAACCGACTTCGGGAATAGTAACTCTCGGGTGGAATCTTTCGCAGCAGATTCACGATATGAAGGATGAGGTCGTTTCTGTTTTTTTATCATATGGATGGATAAGGGGCGAGTCATATGGTTACAACGTTTCTCTCAACAGAGCAGCATAAGGACTACGTAACACTGCAATTCGGGATACACAATGTGGCAGGAGAAGATCTGGTCATTTCCTACGGCTCGCAACCGTACGAATTTATCGTCACGAATGAAGTTGGCAAGGAAGTGTACCGTTGGTCGTTGAATAAATTTTTTACCGCAGAAGTATTCGAACGAACCTTGAACAATGATGAGAAGATGAGCTATGAGGAACGATGGTCTTTTCTAGACCATGAAGACAAGCCGGTACCTAGAGGCAAATACAAGATAGAAGTAGTCTTCCTCATTCACCTGCCTGAGTTGATCGAGCCACAATCTCCTCAGTACCTGTCAATCAGCTCCGAGATCAGTACCAACATCGATAAGTAGCGGGAAGATGTATTGATTGGAATATCGAAACGATACAGTTATAGCTTGTACAACTTAACATCATAATCGCCGAATACATGTTCAATCATCTCACTGACAACATCCCAATCTCCATTCGCCAAGCCACAACCGATACCATATGGCAAAGCAACAGATAATTGGTTCTGTACTGCATATTCTCGTAACGTAGTCAGGGAGGCTCGAAGCGCCTCATAGTTCGTATATACTCTACTCTTTTGTCGGCCATATTCTAATTGACCGAACAGATTCGCTATATGTCTGGAACCTTCCTGGACGATATGACACTGGCCCAGCAACTCATCTGGACTGTTATGCTGGGAACAATACTGCTTATAGCTTGGATACAACATACTGTATTTGTCCCGCAGTGCCTTCGCAATGCCTGAGCCCATGACCCCTTGGCAGTTTACCTGATGTCCAATAATCGGTTCCTTCGCATTTAATAAATCACCTAAGATTACGTTTACTGGCATTCAGCACCTCTCCTTGTCAAGTTGACATATATGCTTTGTTCATTGAACTAAAAAACGAACCATAAGGTATGATGCATGTTGTGAATGTGAAAATACCCAACCCCAATTCTCTCCTTGAACATATTTCGATCTTTAACAAGGAGATCCCTGCTAAAATATGAATGTAGTGTCGTTCAAAAAAAGTAACCTGTCACAATGACAGGTTACTTTTGCTTCTCACTTCTATAAACAACATCCTCTAATCGTTTAACTCTACGAGGAATACTTATCAATTTGCGAATGCAATAATAAATTCCAAATAGAACTAATATCACGCCAGCAACAAACAATAATAGCTCCGGCCAATTTACCCATCCCATTACATCCACCTCCAGTTGCTGTAAAGATCTGTATCATCATTATATCAAAACTGTCAAATGGAACCAATATCCGGAATAACCAACTATATTTCAATACAAAAAAATAATCCAATAATATCCATAAATACTATATACTTGGACAATAATGTATGTTAAGATTAATCATGGTTGGCCAGCCAGAAACTGAGTTCTTTTACACCTTAGTATTTCATACACGCTACTAGGATCTACATTCAGATTCTGAAATAATGGGAGGCATGAAATATGCAGAGATTAAAGAAACTATCAGCATCGATCGCGCTGGTCGCTTGTTTAATGGTCTTTGGATCAAGTTCGTCGTTTGCACTCCATGGTTGGGGAGATACAATGAGAACAGCTAACGACATGTCAGACGGTTCTTATTACCAGTCTTGGGTACCTCTCGAAAGCTTGACTGACGAAGATTGGTATGTCTATGATAATTCCTACGGACAATGGGAACAAAATTACTATGTATTGTTGACTCCTCCATTTGGTTTGAATTTGCAACTCCAATACGTTCGAACGGATTATGATAACAATATTATCTCGATTCAATATATAAACCAAAACGGCCCGGGCTTACAAGAGTTTCATAGTGGAACCGTTAAGCCGCGAGAAAAAGCTTTTTATCGCGTAATGCCAGTTGGGCCGAACGATTTCGATCCTAATTCGAAATACAAGTTCGAGTTCAAAAAAACAATTTAAATTTACTTCTTGCAAAAGAGCTGTGGGATTCTTTCCTAACAGTTCTTTTTTATTTGTTTATTTCGAGCCCTTGCAGCATAAACGATACAAGCTTTAGATCATCTCAGGTTATATAAACTCCTCTTAGTTATTTTTAATGCTCCGACAAACAATATCTTTACACTCCGCAACATAATAATTTATCATTTTTTTCTATTTCTATCAATTAATAGTGGTTTTTGTTTAGACAATCCCTATTTATACCCGGTAATATGTCCATATATTAATCATTTAAGGAGATTCGATCTTATGAAAAAATACTTGTTGCCTGTTTTATTATCCATCTTTCTTGTATTATCATTTTCTTCAAGTGTATATGCTTCAAAAATTGGGCAAGCATCCAGCAATCCCGAGAACGGTTGGAAAAGCTTTCTGTATGACGAGTTCAACATAACGTATGAGGGACAATGGGCTGTCTGCGAAGTGTCACGCTGTACCAAAAACGTATGGCAAACGGGCGGCGCGAAGATGAAATTTAATTTCGTCGGAGAACAATTTAGATTCATTTCCTACTACTTCAGCACTGGCTCAAAGGACATCGATGTTTATATTGATGGAGTAAAAACAGACAATTTCTCACTATACGGCAATAATGACAGCACTTCGAGAATCACGTACGAAAGCCCTAGTTTGGCGTCCAAAGAACACTCCGTTGAAATCGTGAACAACACGAAAGAATACTTATATATCGTTGCTCTGGATTTGCCTGACGGCAGCACATTACAACCGTTCGATCCGAAAACACCGGAACCTAAACCAGAGCCAAAGCCCGAGCCTAAACCAGAACCGGAACCCGAACAAGGCGAAAGAGCAATTCTAGTCGTTGCCATGATAACGGGGGTAGAAAAGGAATTTGACCTGAGCATGGGAGAAGTGAACGCCTTTATCAACTAGTATGAAAATAAACAAGCCGGTTCAGGCACGGCATCCTATGCCATAAACAAGCATAACAATAACAAGGGCCCGTTCAGCAACCGCAAAGACTATGTAATTTTCGATAAAATACTAACGTTCGAAGTAAATGAGTATTCCATAAAATAATTCTGAGAGACGTAGGAAAAACCTCCACATTTGTCGAAGTATGTAGAACTATCGACGGAAAGGAGGTTATTTTTATGGATAAGTCTATAATTCTTAAACTAGTTAACGAAGTTACCGAAGAGGTTTTCGCCAAAAATAAAGACGCCCTGGAAGATGATTCTGTCTTAACAGGTAATGTTGAATTGACTGTTCGCTTATCAGCTCTGACGACAATTAAAATTCTTGAGCGCCTCGAACTTATCGATTCAGACTAGGATTTTTCTTCTATGCTTTTCAAAGCCTCCGCAACAGTTCTTTCCCAACTCTGCTTAATCGATTTCAATGATTATTTCTCTAGCTGCCCCGATTGAAGGGCAGCTAGTTCTTCCCTCGCAAACTCCCTTATTCGTTGTTCACATCCTTTGCCTCCTCTCAATCAAAAAAGGCCTCGCGTAAGCGAGACCTAAATGTTAGTGATATTGACTTATTCTTTTGTCGTAAAAGCTTCCTCGACAAGACAAATCTCCTTAATATTTTCTGCGATCATTGTATCGTATTCAGCAAGTTACTTTTCTTTGACCTTGATTGCAGATGCTTCGTCCCCTGATTCTCCTATGTTTTTTCAAGGTTGCTATTCCTTATAGGTACTTTCGAAACTTGACGTGGTCGAATTTATCAACACGCCGGAGAACCAGTTTCAATACCTTATAGGTACTTTCAAAACGGAGACAAGTGGAGAAGATCGTCCGGGATGAAATAGAGTTTCAATTCCTTATAGGTACTTTCAAAACAAATTCACCGAGCTTTGGCTCAATCAGCGGATACGTTGTTTCAATTCCTTATAGGTACTTTCAAAACCCCAAAAAGTGGCGCCACTACGCTAATAATACCAAACAGCAATTGCCCCTACAAGTCAGCTTCACTAATTTCTATTTATCTAAATACAATAAACTATCTCAAAATATCTACTTCTTACTGACGATATCTTCAATTTTCAAATTGTCGTCGATCCCCCGGAGATTTTACGCTATTGGAGGTCGACGACGATTTGTTGAAATCATACACGTAGATTCCAGCTAGCTTGTTCACCTTTTATGTAGAATCGCACTTTCTTTCTATTTTTCTATTTTAATCTTAACTATATGAACATGCAAAGCAATGGGCTAAATTCAATTAAACATACTGTTTAGTCATACACATCATTATTGTTCCGTGAAAGCTCGTCGACCAACCGAACAACTGCGACTTATATAGATGTTCTTCTAACACCTCAATATAACTTCCCCACTCCCTATTTACATTTATACCAATATATAGTATAAATGACTTACAGACTAATTGGTATATTTTAGAAGTCTAATTTCCACATCGAGGTGTTTCTATTGAAAAGAAGACTCTTTCCAACGCTTCTCGCTTCCATACTATGCTTAGCTAGTATATTAACGGGGTGTCAGAAAAACGAGGCCCCTCCATTCTCTAAAGATAAAAAGGCAGAGCTTACGATTGCGTATACGAATGAAAATGCTTTTCTAAAGCGCTACGGCAATCTATTTAATCAAGAGTACCCTAATATAAGGCTTTCTATCGTTTCCACGATTCCTCTCGTGACTAAGAAGTTATCTGTGGAGAATTGGGTTCAGCAGAACAAATTCGATATTATCTATTTGCCGCCTGATCTAGTAAAAGAAATGGCAGAACGCAACGATTTGCAAGATTTGGACTTATGGATAAAACGAGATTCCTTCCCGCTGGAAGAGTACATTCCGCAAGTCATCGAATATGCCCGCTCGATCGGAAATGGGAAACTATATGGGTTACCTCCTACCTTCTACGGACAAGCTATCGCATACAATAAAGACCTTTTCGATACGTACCATATCGAATATCCGCAAGAAGGAATGACTTGGGAGGACTTGCTCCGCTTGTCCGGTAAATTTCCCAAGGATGACGGGCTTGGCAACACGCTTATCGGTCTTGGAACCAATGATTCTTCTTCCTTTGAATTCATGCTGAAGGTCGGCTTCGGGCAAGGCCTAACCATGATGCAGGGCAATCCACCCCAAGCGACAGTCTCAAGCGACTCCTGGAAGCAAATTTGGCAGCTTACGCTTCCCTTATTGAAGAGTGGACAATTAATAAATAGCTCCGATCTCAATACGTATATGGAGGCCTTTCATGCTGGCAAGCAAGCAATGGCTGTGGTTACGTATGAAGAGTACAAGCAGTTGGCCGCCCAGAAAAAAACTACATTTCAATGGGCGCTAGCTCCATTTCCTGTTAACCCCAACCAGTCGGACAACAACGATACATTGCTAATCGACGGATTGTATGCAGTATCCGCTCAATCTACAGAGAAAGAAGCAGCTTGGGAACTGGTAAAGTTTCTTAATTCTCGCACCGTTGCGAAATGGAATTACCGCTCTTTATATGGCTTTTCCACCTTACAACATGAATTGAGCACGAATCAAGAGGAACGTGAACGACTATCTGCCATGTATGCGTCGCGGCAATCCTATCATCCCATAGGAGAAGTACCGTTTGAACTTGTAGATAAGGCGAATGCTGCAATCAAAAACATACTGGATGGCGGTCAGTCGCTGGAAGAAGCTCTGCAACAATTGCAGAACGAGGCTCAGCAGATTCCAAAGTAATTCCGATGTATGCGGATCATTCCGTTTACATATATCACATCATCCAGAATGTACAAGTGAGTCGTTACAACGTCTTGCTGGGGGTGATTCATTGTTGCACCGCAGAACTGCAGAATGGATTTGCAACAATAAATGAAGGAGATGTGAAGAATGAAAAAGAAAATTACTGTGTTGTGCCTGGTAACTGCCTTGTGTCTCGTAAGTGCAGTATCCGTATCTGCTGCCGATAAAGATCCGAAAGCATCCACGGATGCTTACATTGGCTATGTAATCGGAAACCAAAAGAAAGTGAAAGGCAAAGCCTATGCCCGGACAACCAATTCAAACATGAAAAAAATCAATGTGTTCGGCACCTTCTACGAGGGATCAACCCAAAAGGAACAAGGAACCAATTCTACGACTACCAGCGGCGATGAAACAGCATGGTACACAGGTGAATACAGTGCAACAGGTTCCTACAAGTTGAATGCATTGTCGCGTACATACTACAAGGATGGAACAGAAAGCGATCAATCATCAGCAAGCGATTCTTGGTAATAGCTAAAAAGGGTGGGCCCCCCACCCTTTTTTCCAGTTTATATTCGTTGGAGGTATCATCATGGGGAAGAACAAAGTTGCAATACTCTGTATTATACTCTCGATGCTATTATTATCAGCTTGCCAAAGCAACGTTGAGAAGCCGATAACGATCACGGTGGAGTACCCTTCACCAACCGAGTTCTACAAAAGATATGGTCATGCCTTTGAGCAAAAATCCCCTCTTATCAGCATTCAAGTTATCCCCGAGGCGAATCAGTCATCACCGGCTGATCTACGTTATATGGACAATTTATCCGCTTATAAGAAGCTTAGCGACTCAGGCGATCTGCTTAATCTTGAACCGTTTATCAAGCAAGATCCTGATGCATGGAAGAATATATCTCCGATCATGTTCGATTCCTTAAAAAGGATTTCTGGAGATCGGCTTTACGGTTTGGCGCCTACCTTTTCAAGCTACGCCATTTACTACAATAAAGATCTGTTTGCTACATACAAAATCCCGCTTCCGAAGAATCAATCCACTTGGAAAGATATCTTTGACTTGGCGACCCGCTTTCCCTTGCAGACCGATGATGGAGAACCGTTATACGGATTTAAGCCCAATTACTATGAAAATGTAGGAATCTCGCTCATTATGCGTTGGGGACAAACGGAAGGATTGCGATTCATCGATCCCGAAACCTTACAAATCCAGATGAACACACCCGCATGGAAGGCAATATGGAGTAGAACGATTGACGCGCTGCGCTCTGGACGCATCTATAAGCAAACGCAGCAAACCGAAGGTACGATGTCACTCGACCCCATCTACACAGGCAATGCCGCTATGGTGCTGCAATCCCAGGTCGCCGCTTATAATTTTGACATTAATCGTAATTTCGAGGGCGGAAAGGCTATTAATTGGGACATGGTAACTGTTCCTGTAGATCCGCGCAAGCCGGAATTCAGCGATTACTATCGCATTGAGGAAATTTACGGAATCTCAGCAGCTTCGGAGCGGCAGGAAGCAGCTTGGGAGTTGCTGAAGTGGATGATGCAAGGAGGAGCCGTGACTTCCACGGAAATCAACCACGGACTTCCGGCGCGAACCGAACTTATTGCTACCGTGAAGGGTCATGACCTATCCCCATTGACGATGCTTAAGGCTACCCCATCCAATCACAATCCTTATGATTCCGTTCATTACGATATCATCAACGCTTTCAAAAGCGTCGGGAACCAAATCGTGGAGGACGTCATTGCGAATAAACTAACCATTGAAGAAGCATTAATTCAAATCGATGAAAAAGGCCAACAGGCTGTCGATGCCGCAGCCATTGAAGTATCCAAATCCGAGGAAAATAACGGTTCAGAGTAAGGACGCTCCGCTGCAATTATGGATAATCCATATGTACAGGTAAACCAAAAAGTCGAGTATGGAGGCACTTGCAAGCCCTAACTCGACCTATTGGGTTGCCGTTTTTTTTCACCTCCTAACTCCTTTTTCCTATCAATTCGTTCAATCCTAATAGGTACGTTCAAACGAATCAGTTTCGTCTATGATGTTTTTCGTGCGTATATGAGCAATTAGTCATATAATGTAGAAAAAAGGAGGTTATTTATTTGAAGAAATTTAGTGCAATATTCTTGATTTGCGTATTAGTATTGGTAGGCTGCGGAGGTGGACAAGCATCCAAAGATGAAGCTCTAGCACTCGATTATGTCAATACATACCTAAACGGCACCGACAAAGAGGCTAAGAAAAAGTTCGTTGAAGAGAAGGTACATCCAGAAGCTATGCCGCTGTTCGCTATGGGGATAAGCCTAGAAATTCCTGAAAAGAATATGTACAAAAACCCGAAAGTTATTGAATCAGCGGAGTATGAAAAGGATGGAGAGAAAGCCACTATCGTATTGCTGTCAGGAACTGTAGACGGGAAAGATAAAGAAATGATCGTGTTAACGATGGATGGGAAAATAGGATTCGGCTTCGAGTCTGATAGCAAAAGTGAGAGTATGAAGAAAAATTATGATGAGATGCGTTCCAAGTTCAAAACTGAGCCACTGAAGTAACAAACAAGCCTCGGGCAATCCGAGGCTTTATTTTTATGGGGCAGCACCAACACGTCATTCGCACAACAAAAAAGTAAATTTAAGGTATTAATCACGCAAAATGGAATATATAAAATAAGGAGGTGGCCACCTCTCAGTTTGAAAGAAGGAGTGTTTAAATTGAAAAAAGGATTTCTTGCCGTATCATTGTCCCTGTTTTTGGCCATTGCTTTAATCGTGCTTCCTTTCTCCGGCACTAATGTAGATGCTAAAGGGGTAAGTGGCTCAATCACGATCAACAAAGAGACCTATAAATATATCGAAGAATCTTTCGGAAAAAATCGAGGGATTACATTCAATCCAGGCCAGCATACTTACAAAATAACCCCGAATCCTCACGACAATCCCAAATACAACAAAAAACAAGAGCAGTTTTATGAGGAAATCGCAAAAGGCGTTAAAACTCTTGTAGAAAAATCAGGCTGGAAAGATACGCTCAGCAACATTACAGCTCTGGGTGAAACCTATACATTAGCTCCACGCTAAAATAGTTCTGCAAGAATACAACATGTTGTATCCCACAGTACCTTGTCTTACCCATCTTCAATGTATTCCCAAACATACACTTAATCTAATAGAAGCATCCCGAGCCCTTGTTAAGACATGGGCTCTTTCCTTTTTGTCCCCCTCCAATATCAATAACTCCTTTATGCTGCACCCAAAATATGCACTAAGCCCTGCAAAACGCCTAGCTTGGCTTTTTTCGGAATGTCATTAGGCCTGCAACCTAGAATGGTTATGAATGTTTGTTTTTCGCTGGCAATCCTGCTGATTATAGGGCTACAACCCACACAACGAAGGACTGAACAGAATATAAAAAAATGGGACTAATGATAAAGGGAGTGGTACCATGTCAGCAGCCAGGCTAAAAAAGTTTGTCGGTAAATATGTGTTCGTACGTATTAAGGGCCAAAATAAAGGGTTTCCTTCCTTTGTACAAGAGGTAGTCGTCAGACAAGGGAGAGGTTGGATTACACTGTGGAAATGTTTTAAGTGTGCAGGTCCCGTTCAAATTCTTTATCGAACGAACCAAATTGCCAGCATTCGTATTGTCCATGATCCTTTGTCAGAGAATAAATGCAATAGCAGCAGAGGAACAAGAAAGCAAAAATAAAACCATCGCCGTTCTAGATAGAGTTTATTCGGGTTAATCTTTTGAGACCTCGGTATTTCCGACTGGAAAGACCGGGGTCTTTGTGTAAAGTGCACCGTTTAAAGGAAACCCTCATATCTACTTGACTTTGCAGTTCCCACACTTCTTGAAGCCATTGCATCAATCCTCCTCTATATGAATCTGTTATTGCCATTTCAATTAAAATAACCCCAATATGTTAAGCTTACTATCGGGGTTACTAAAAATTATTGATTCTTTCTTTTTTCCTGACGTGATTGCATTTGCACAATGTATGTATCAAGTTGTTGGCTGATTCGTATTACTTCTTCGTCTGCAAAGCCACCTTTAATCTGAACAATCTCTGTAAGCTTCTTCCTAAGCTAATTTATTTTATGCTCCAATGAATCTATAACGCTCACCTCACGTACACTATCTCTCCCTGAGTATAATGCACGTTCCAGTAAGAAATGTGAGAAAATACCACTGTTTCACTTTGTCGAAAAATGAAAAAGAGCATCAAAGGATGCTCCCAACATTACCACGGATATATGCTACCTGATCGCCAGGGAGTGCCGCTACTGTTGTTAGTTGTCAAAAGTATGTTTACTGGATAGGCTACTAGAAGCTCCATATAGAATAGCTGTTTTAAACCGAGGCAATCGACGTATCTATAACAGTTTTAAGGGTGTTATTTTATTAATAAGGAATAATAGACCCAGTGTCACCTGTCAATGCAACTACCGTTACTATTAGAGTAGTGTATAGGAAACCTTGAAGACAGATTTTTGTAATTAAATTTTTCATACTCATTCATCCTCCATCAAGTAATTTCTGAGATTTTCAAGTGTTTGTCCCATCATAGGAATATTATTTTTTATATGTATATGAATAATTGTGTTTAAACATTCCTTCTCTTTGTTGATATCTTTGATCTTCGAAAAGCACATTAGACCTTCCATCAAATGGTTAATACTGTTGTCGATGTCGCCTATAGCCGAAAAATACTCCCCAAGAATCCGTTGATATTCCCCATACCCATAATAAGTTAATGGATTCTCTTTATCTAAGATAGATGAATTTATTCTGCTGCTTTCTATTAAAGCTTTAGCTTCGTCAAAATTCTTTTGTTCTAAGTACAATTGTAAAAGATGCCTTGTTGCGCCAAGGATAAAAGTGTCGCTGCATGTCTCACGGAATGCTCGAAGCTCTTTAATAGCTTTATCTGTATTCCCTTTTACGGCATTGTACAGAGCTTCCATAAACACAGTATGCTCTTGTGAGTTCGGGTAATTAAATTGCTTATACTGTAACGAGTAAAGTTCTGATTCTTCATATTTGCCAAGAGCAAAATTCGCATCCCTAAGAACCCAAAGTGCGTTTATTTTATAGGGGCTTTCAGCACTATTTAACGCCAGTAGCTTCTTACAGTGTTCGATACCCTCATGATACAATTTCAGATTATACGCCTGAATTCCTAATTTATAGTATAGCTCGATCCGCTCTTGTTGGGATAAGAAATCAGCATAATTAAGAATATATTTTCCGTTGTAATAGGTTTCCTTCAGCCTGCTTAAGTCGTAACGTTCAATCAAGTACTGTTTATATAATCCTTTTGCTATATAGGGCATAATTCCGTGTGAGCGTGAGTAGTCGATGATGAGGTTATACAATGACAATTTAATGGAGTTATCTTCTATGGAGTTGATTTGTTGATACAGCTTTTCGGTTAAATCTAAGCTGTCTTCATTCAGAGATTCAAGGTATTTTGTTGCAACTTTCCGAATAAGGTCAATGTCTTCGCATTGTCGTACTGTAGCTACTTAGCAATGTTTCAGCTCTTTTTTCGATTTCAGCATAATAATCAACCAATGTTTCAAAAGGAATATTCAATGTCATTGCCAATGGACGTACACTCGAAAACTCTGGACGCTTTACTTCGCCATTCTCAATTCTTGAAATCGTACCTCTTGAAACACCTGATAGTTCTGACAATTGAGTGATCGTCATATTTAATGAGCGCCTTGTATCTTGGATTAGTTCACCGATTGTTGTAATGATCGTTGCGTCCAATATCATCCCTCCTTCTCATCAAATAACCACCTACATTTTACCATGTCGTATATATATTGTAAATTTAATGATATTACGAGGAAACACATGAAAAGGAGCAAGAATTATCTCGCTCCTTTGTTTTTAGACGGCTGAAGCATCGAGAAATAAACAGAAACCTGTTTCTCAACCCTTTCTACAAGTCGAACCACTCCTAATTGCGCTACATTACCGCTCCCCATTTAGCCATCCTAATTTCAATTCCTCATAGGTACGTTAGAAACTCCTCTGGTACAACCACAACGATCAGCCGGATAGAAAATTTCAATTCCTCATAGGTACATTACAAACTTCAGACGTTGTAATCCCAGATGGTAGACATACGGGAAGATTTCAATTCCTCAAAACTACGGCCATGAAGAATGCACACACAGCGGAGATGAATTTCAATTCCTCATAGGTACATTACAAACCGGCATAGGCGCAGCGATCGGGGTCTTTTTTGCAAATTTCAATTCCTCATAGGTACATTACAAACGAAGGCAAGAAGGTTTTCGTGACGGAGGTTGTAGCAGAATTTCAATTCCTCATAGGTACATTACAAACCCCGTTAAAAGCCCGCTCTTATAGCAATTCTTAAAAACAAAATAAACCTGAACAGAAAGAATCCAACACCAATGTACCACACTTTTCCTTGTTGTCATAGGCTTTATAGTAAAAATCATTTGTCGTCGATCCCCCGGGGTTTTTGTGCTATTGGAGGTCGACGACAACATTCAAAAATAAAAATCGTTCCCGGTATAGTCAATTGATAAGTTTATAAAAGCGTTCGTCTTGGAAAAATTAACATTCGGAATTGATATTTTATGTTAAATTTCATTTTCCCTTATCACGTTCAAAATCTCGCAACCGCTACACGCTTTTTATTTCATCCCCTGAATTCAATCCTCACAAGTATTTTCAATCGTAATCATGAAGCATATATTTGAACCATTTCTTTTATTTCATTCCATATAGGTACGCTACAAACGCAATAAACCCGGATAGTTTTAAGAGTCACCCTAAATAATTTCAATTCCTTATAGGTACGTTACAAACCCGTTAAAAGCCCACTGTTACAGCAATCCTTAAAATCAAAATAAACCTGAACAGAAAGAATCCAACACCAATGTACCACACTTTTCCTTGACGTGATAGGCTCCTCAGTAAAATTCAATTGTCGTCGATCCCCTGAATCATTTTTTTATCATGTGCTGAAAATATAAATGAAACATACGGTGATTCAAATTCTAAAGTAGAAGAGTCTCTGTCTAGCTTGTATGATCCATTCAGTCTGGAAAAAGTAAACATGCGGAACTGGCGCTTTCCTCGTTGATAGCCCGTATTATGCAAAAAGTCCCAGTATCCATCATCCCTAATACTATGATAAATAAGGCCATTCTTGATGATTTATAGGTACGGTAAGTTTTCCGTCAAAGGTTAATGTAATTTTGATTCTCTATATCTTGTCCCCCTTTGGGTGAATATCGATACTATTGATCGATTTTTTTAAATTTTCCGTTTGAATTGCTACTAGCCTAAAATCTCTAAATACCGAAAGCTGATCCGTTACATTTCATTTCCTCGATCACGTTCAATATCAACGATTGGTAAAAACTTACCTTTGAAATCATTCCTCATAGGTACATACAAACGGACGCCATTTCTATGGCGGATCGCTTCGATTTCGGATTTCAATTCCTCATAGGTACATTACAAACCCAGATTACATAGCTATGGAACCATCTGACGAGGAATTTCAATTCCTCATAGGTACGTTACAAACTGGCATAAAATCCCCTTCATATCACCCTAACTGCAAATTTCAATTCCTCATAGGTACGTTACAAACGAAGGATACCTCGCTCTGTACACTTGTGCAACAGATTCATTTCAATTCCTCATAGGTACGTTACAAACCTAGAGCCGTACAGCATCGATGAACAATTCGTCGATGATTTCAATTCCTCATAGGTACGTTACAAACGGATAGAACATATTTAAGTAACAGAATTGAAGAATGCCAGTTTCAATTCCTTATAGGTACGTTACAAACCCGTTAAAAGCCCACTGTTATTGCATTTTTTGAAACCAAAATAACCCTAATAAGAAAGAAGCCAACACCAATGTACCACACTTTTCCTTGACGTGATAGGCTTCTCAGTAAAATTCAATTATCGTCGATCCCCCGGGGTTTTTACGCTATTGGGGGTCGACGACAACATTCCAAACAGTAATCTTGCCGAGTATAGGGTAATCCCTTCACCAACATACAGCAAGTTTACAATCCATCCCTGAGGTTTCGGACAATCTCATAAAGCCCATGCCCGTTAGAATTCTTAGCGCCGAGTCCCACATCATAGGTTAATTGAATCAAATCTAAATCGCCTTCTAATAAGAAATCTCCTGTCCATCCTTTAATCAATGTTGACTTAAACTTAGATGTTATTGGCTTAATTCGTTCCCGATGAAGAGGAGTCAGCAAAAGCGGTTTTTCGACCGCCAAAGGCTTTCCATGGAAAGCTTCGTATTTTTTGAGCGCGTTTGCTTGGATTAGCTGACTGAATTCCTCTTCCAAAGGCGAATAAAAATATGTCTTTTTCTTATCGTCAAGCTGAAATGTACTGTACATAGTAACAGGCGTGAGAAAGCGTATTTGCATTTTCTCGCTGACGGTTTCATGAATTTGATCAATAGAAACAACCTTAACTTGACTGCTGCCCAAACGTAAATCGTCTCTTATTATTAAAGATGATACCAATTCCTGAATCAATTTTTTATCATATGCTGAAAATATAAATGAAACATTTGGTGATTCAAATTCTAAAGTAGAAGAGTCTCTGTCTAGCTTGTATGATCCATTCAATCTGGAAAAAGTAAACATGCGAAATTGGCGTTTTCCTCGTTGATAGCCCGTATTATGCAAAAAGTCCCGGTATTCATCATCCCTTATACTATGATAAATAAGGCCATGAAGCCATTCTTGATGATTTATAGGTACGGTAAGTTTTCCGTCAAAGGTTAATGTAATTTTGATTCTCAATATCTTGTCCCCCTTTGGGTGAATATCGATACTATCGATATTTTTTAATTTTCCATTTACGTTTGAATTGCTACTAGCCTAAAATCTCTAAGTACCGAAAGCTGATCCGTTACATTTCATTTCCTCGATCACGTTCAATATCAACGATTGGTAAAAATAACTTGCCTTTGAAATCATTCCTCATAGGTACGTTACAAACAATGTCCGGTATTGATATGAATGCCTTCACAGATTCCGTGTTTCAATTCCTTATAGGTACGTTACAAACCATATTTGACGGCCTAAAGGAAGCGGGAGTAATCGGGTTTCAATTCCTTATAGGTACGTTACAAACTTTGGTCAAACCGTCAGAATTGTATCCATTCTCAAGTTTCAATTCCTTATAGGTACGTTACAAACGCCCCCTAGATGCTTATCTATTTCTATACTTCTTAGGAGGTTTCAATTCCTTATAGGTACGTTACAAACCCGTTAAAAGCCCACTGTTATAGCTTTTGTTGAAACCAAAATAACCCTAATAAGAAAGAAGCCAACACCAATGTACCACACTTTTCCTTGACGTGATAGGCTTCTCAGTAAAATTCAATTGTCGTCGATCCCCCGGGGTTTTTACGCTATTGGGGGTCGACGACAACATTGCAAACAATAATTCTTGCCAAGTATAGGGTAATCCCTTCACCAACATACAGCAAGTTTACAATCAATTCCTGAGGTTTCGGACTATCTCATAAAGTCCATGTCCGTTAGAATTCTTAGCGCCGAGTCCCACATCATAGGTTAATTGAATCAAATCTAAATCGCCTTCCAATAAGAAATCTCCTGTCCATCCTTTAATCAATGTTGACTTAAACTTAGATGTTATTGGCTTAATTCGTTCCCGATGAAGAGGAGTCAGCAAAAGCGGTTTTTCGACAGCCAAAGGTTTACCATGGAAAGCTTCGTATTTTTTGAGCGCGTTTGCTTGGATTAGCTGACTAAATTCCTCTTCCAATGGCGAATAAAAATATGTCTTTTTCTTATCGTCAAGCTGAAATGTACTGTACATAGTAACAGGCGTGAGAAAACGTATTTGCATTTTCTCGCTGACGGTTTCATGAATTTGATCAATAGAAACAACCTTAACTTGACTGCTGCCCAAACGAAGATCATCTCTTATTATTAAAGATGATACCAATTCCTGAATCAATTTTTTATCATATGCTGAAAATATAAATGAAACATTTGGTGATTCAAATTCTAAAGTAGAAGAGTCTCTATCTAGCTTGTATGATCCATTCAGTCTGGAAAAAGTAAACATGCGGAACTGACGTTTTCCTCTCCCGGTATTCATCATCTCTGATACTATGATAAATAAGGCCATGAAGCCATTCTTGATGATTTATAGGTACGGTAAGTTTTCCGTCAAAGGTTAATGTAATTTTGATTCTCAATATCTTGTCCCCCTTTGGGTAAATATCGATACTATCAAAGGTACAATACAACATTCAAGCCGAAACATGGACGTGATGAAATCAGGTCGTATTTCTATTCCTCATAGGTACGTTACAAACTCAAGCTCAAACTGGATAGTAGCCCCTGCTACAAGTGGGTTTCAATTCCTCATAGGTACGTTACAAACACTCCCGAATTTGTCTACTGCTCGTACAAAAAAACGAGTTTCAATTCCTCATAGGTACGTTATAAACCCGTGAAAAGCCTGCTGTTACAGCGTTTTCTGAAATTAATATAAATCTCAATTAAAAAGAAACAACATCAATGCACCATACTTTCCCTTGATGTTCATAGGTTTCGCGACAAAATTCAGTTGTCGTCGATCCCCCGGGATTTTTACGCTATTGGGGGTCGACGGCAACATTTAAAAATAAAGATAGTTCCCGGTATAGTAAATAGAAAAGTTTTCTTCTATTCATCAATTTATAGCAAGTTCATTACCAATCCCTGAGGGATCAATTCATAAAATTCAAAAGCCGTATAATTTCTAACAATTTATACAAACCGTTAGTCTCGGTAAAATTAACATCCCGAATTGACATTTGTTAAGCTTCATTTTCCTCTATCACATTAATAATCTTGTAACCGACACACGCTTCTCATTCCCATGTCCTTAATCCAATCCTCATGAATATTTTCAAACGTAACCATGAGAGCTTATATTTGAAGCATTTCTCTTATTTCATTCCTTATAGGTACGTTACAAACGGCGCTAGGTTCGGAGCAACGTTCTAGCAGGGGAGTTTCAATTCCTTATAGGTTCGTTACAAACATAACGGAGCTTGATCAGGCGCGAATCTCTGACATGAGTTTCAATTCCTCATAGGTACATTACAAACTGGAGATTAACAGCCAAGGTATCCCCCAAAAATCTAGATTTCAATTCCTCATAGGTACGTTACAAACTAAAAAAGAAAGCGAAAAATGTGTCCTGATCTATCGAGTTTCAATTCCTAATAGGTACGTTACAAACCCGTGAAAAGCCTGCTGTTACAGCGTTTTTCTGAAATTATTATAAATCTTAATTGAAAAGAAACAACATCAATGTACCATACTTTCCCTTGATGTCATAGGTTTCGCGACAAAATTCGTTGTCGTCGATCCCCCGGGTTTTTTACGCTATTCGGGGTCGACGACAACATTTAAAAATAAAGATCGTCCGGTATAGTAAATTGAAAAGTTTCCTTTATATTAATCAATTTACAGCAAGTTCATTACCAATCCCTGAGGGATCAATCACTTCACAAAATTCTTAGGCGTATAATTTCTGACAATTTATACAAACCGTTAGTCTTGGTAAAATTAACAACCTGAATTGAATATTTTATGTTAAGTTTCATTTTCCTCTATCACGTTCAAAATCTCGCAACCGCTACACGTTTTTATTTCATCCCCTGAATTCAATCCTCATAAGTATTTTCAAACGTAACCATGAAGCATATAATTGAACCATTTCTTTTATTTCATTCCATATAGGTACTTTACAAATAACTTCCGATAAGCACCAAAGAAATTGGCATGATATAATTTCAATTCCTTATAGGTACGTTACAAACGCCGATAGAGTCGGTATCATGTCGTAATGAGTTGAATAGTTTCAATTCCTTATAGGTACGTTACAAACGAAAGATAGATCGAAAGGTGTCTGCGAGATGTGCGGGTTTCAATTCCTTATAGGTACGTTACAAACCCGTTAAAAGCCCACTGTTATAGCTTTTGTTGAAACCAAAATAACCCTAATAAGAAAGAAGCCAACACCAATGTACCACACTTTTCCTTGACGTGATAGGCTTCTCAGTAAAATTCAATTGTCGTCGATCCCCCGGTTTTTTTACGCTATTGGGGGTCGACGACAATATTGCAAACAATAATTCTTACCGAATATAGGGTAATCCCTTCACCAACATACAGCAAGTTTACAATCCATCCCTGAGGTTTCGGACTACCTCATAAAGCCCATGCCCGTTAGAATTTTTAGCGCCAAGTCCCACATCATAGGTTAATTGAATCAAATCTAAATCGCCTTCCAATAAGAAATCTCCTGTCCATCCTTTAATCAATGTTGACTTAAACTTAGATGTTATTGGCTTAATTCGTTCCCGATGAAGAGGAGTCAGCAAAAGCGGTTTTTCGACCGCCAAAGGCTTTCCATGGAAAGCTTCGTATTTTTTGAGCGCGTTTGCTTGGATTAGCTGACTGAATTCCTCTTCCAAAGGCGAATAAAAATATGTCTTTTTCTTATCGTCAAGCTGAAATGTACTGTACATAGTAACAGGCGTGAGAAAGCGTATTTGCATTTTCTCGCTGACGGTTTCATGAATTTGATCAATAGAAACAACC
>NZ_BBYF01000001.1 GCF_001894745.1 Paenibacillus sp. NAIST15-1 | reverse complement strand
TGAAAGCATCTAAGCGTGAAGCCCCCCTCAAGATGAGATTTCCCAATTAAGTAAGACCCCTTGAAGACGACGAGGTAGATAGGTTGGAGGTGGAAGCACAGCAATGTGTGGAGCTGACCAATACTAATCGGTCGAGGGCTTATCCTAAAAGATTAAACCCCAAAAAGTGACGTGAAGCTTTGTAGCAACACCGAATACTTTCTGGGGGCCCCGGATGAACAACTAGCACTAACTTTCGCATTCAGTTTTCAAGGTTCAAACCTTGAACTTCATATTGGCTTTAGCCAATGCTGTTTGGTGGCGATGGCGGAGGGGTTCCACGCGTACCCATCCCGAACACGACCGTTAAGCCCTCCAGCGCCGATGGTACTTGGACCGCAGGGTCCCGGGAGAGTAGGACGTCGCCAAGCAGTCCTTTGTAAGGACTCCATACAGGAAGGGTCCTGTGAGAGTCCAGTAATATTCCCTGATAGCTCAGTTGGTAGAGCACTCGACTGTTAATCGAGTTGTCACAGGTTCGAGTCCTGTTCGGGGAGCCATTTGCTCTCATAGCTCAGTCGGTAGAGTGCATCCATGGTAAGGATGAGGTCACCGGTTCGATCCCGGTTGAGAGCTCCACAGAAGAGATCGAAGTAGTTTATATAGACTTCTATTGCATGGCCCGTTGGTCAAGGGGTTAAGACACCTCCCTTTCACGGAGGTAACAGGGGTTCGAATCCCCTACGGGTCACCATTACAACTTCTCAACTGGTAAAAACTGAGGGTTGAACAAGTTAATTGATTTTGATATGATATAAGAGTTGCTGGTGAAACAAACATACAACATGGACGCTTAGCTCAGCTGGGAGAGCATCTGCCTTACAAGCAGAGGGTCGGCGGTTCGATCCCGTCAGCGTCCACCATAATATGCCGGTGTAGCTCAGTTGGTAGAGCGGCTGACTTGTAATCAGTAGGTCGAGGGTTCGACTCCTTTCGCCGGCACCATTGTTACCTTATTGGGGATTAGCCAAGCGGTAAGGCAACGGACTTTGACTCCGTCACGCATAGGTTCGAATCCTATATCCCCAGCCATTGTAAGAGCCATTAGCTCAGTTGGTAGAGCACCTGACTTTTAATCAGGGTGTCGAAGGTTCGAGTCCTTCATGGCTCACCAGTTAAATATCGTGCGCGTATGGCGGAATTGGCAGACGCACTAGACTTAGGATCTAGCGCCTTTGGCGTGGGGGTTCAAGTCCCTCTACGCGCACCATATCATCAAACCCTTGTCGGACAAGGGTTTTTTGCTGTTTATAGGGAAGTGAGGAGCATTATACTCCCCACCCATGCTAACAGCCTTGCTAACCGAATACTAATTATCCACAATAACAGGCTCTTCTTTTGATGAATTTATTGCTTCTGAATATTTGGCAATGAGGTTCTTTTTTTTTGAATGTATGGCAGTCCGCTCTTTTTTACTATCTTTTCATAATCATGTCGTAATTGAGATGGACGTATTGGCTCACAGTCTGAGTGGCAATTAATCAAACCCCATTGTTGCTGATACACTTCGTTATTTTGAGCGTTGAAATGATTTTGATCGATCTTCTCTTTCAGCTTTTCAAGTATACCTATCTATGATAGGTGTGTACTTTCGGACTTCTTTGTTTTTAGTGCCTGAACAATGAAGCCGAATTCTTTATGATACGTAAGTGACTGCGTAACGTCGATGTATTTGCCTCCATAAGAGAAATCGCTCACCTGGACACCTAGAACCTCACCACGCCGAACCCTGTGTTTATGGCCGTTAAATAGGCCGTGTAGAAGCGACTCACAGATGCTGCCTTAAGAAATGTCTGACATTACCCCAACGTCCACGTGAGAGTTCCTTTTTGGCCAAACGTGGTGGATCAAGCTTCTTCATAATGTCGATGGGAATGAGCTTCTATTTAGCTGGCCCAAGGTGAAAGGTGTCGATATTAGCGGATGTGAAGTAGAGTGGGATACTGGACGGAAAGAGTACCGCTTCCACAATGACTACACAGACAAAAGGAACCGGAAGGTACTCGCAACGAAGCATTGGATGCCAACAAGAATGTAGTGTACCTGGTGGGTGAGGGAGCACGCGACATTAGGATCGATGGAGACGCTAGTGAAGTGGATGCTATTGATCACCAAAATGCAGACAATAAGATTGAGAGCGATTCATTCTATTTATCTGGAATCCAATTTTGCTTATTTGTAGTGATAATTGATGGATGGGATATGCTGCACGATAAGATATAAAATATTTTCGTTTATTCCGGTATGTGAGCAACGCGAGGATAAACACATCCCGAGCATCATCATTTCCGAAAACGAAAATGTCATAAGCACCAAAGTATTATCTTAGTGCTTAGATTAAGCCAGGGCTTCTTTTTAAGCAATACATGCTACCTGCGTACGTTCTTTAGTTTGTGATTGTAACCCAAGCGAAGGATGGGGAGCGTCCTTTTGTTGAACTGTCGGGCAGGATAGTGGTGTTGTAACATAACATGGATAATGCTGTTTAAAGATAAGAGGAGAGAGATATGCAAAGAGAGGTAATGAAAGATCTAAGACAATTTTTTGGATTGACAGGGAATGTTACTTTAACCCATTTTGGAGTAGTTTGTCTGGCGGCAATATGAGGCCGGCACCAAAAAAGTAAAGCCCCGGGTTAGTCCGAGGCTTTGTTATGATCATTTGCTTAAATGCTTTTAGTATTGTTTTGCCTTAACTTGGATGTCCATATTATGGCCGTCTTTATTAGTAATGAATACTTTCCATTTTTCAGAGATAAAGCCACCAAAGACTTTAATTGTTTCTGTTTTTTGTTGGCCTGAAGATATTGGAATGTCTACCGCATAGTTTTTTCCATCGCGTACTAACGTCATGTACACTGTTCCTGGACCGTCATTCTTTACATGAACGTCTAAGCTCTTTCCGGCATGGATGTTTGCATGAAATGAGCTCTGGAAGGAATGGTACCCAACGTGACTAACATCAAAAAGTGAAATTTCTCTTGAATCTGTTGAGGTTTCTGATTGAGTTGGTGCAATTCTAGTTGAGTCAGGCGCAGCAGAAGCGAATCCAGTAAATGTTGATAACATTAGCACTGTTGAAATGATGACTAACGATTTTTTCATAGTAACCTCCTTGGAAATGTATATTAATGTTATACATTTCCAATATACCACATATAACCATTAGCTTGTGCTGTAGATGAGTCCTATCTGTGACAAAGACCCGAACTATTCGAGGCTTTACTTGTACACACTAATTAGGTACATCTTTTATAAATAAAGTCCCACCTTTGATGGGACAATTCCTTTTAGATGAAGCGATTGATTCATTATTCGAATTAGCCTTTTACCGTTTTGCTGTTTATTTAGGTAGATACGTGTTCTTGTAGGTCTCAATATTATGTTGGAGAATAGAAGGAATTAATCTTAGGGATAAGCTTAGAAGCCTGTAAGAGCCCTTTTAAACCCTTAAAGGGGGGATTTGGATACGTAAAGCGTCTCAAACCCATCTAGAGCAAATAAGGGGACGTACGACTGGAATAACGATTGCATTCCACTATGGCGACCTGATGAAATGCTCTGAGGGGTGGGGGAACGTAGAGAACCGTTGGAGCTTGTGGGCGATAATAGCTGTTAAGCGTTGTGATGAGATGTCCTAGAACAGGCACCTTGAAGTCTCCAGTGGCTCAACAGCAAGGTTTTTCAGCTATTTATTATTTTTTTTGAAATAAGGGTTGCATTACTTAATACCTTATGATATATTATTACTTGTCGCTTCTGATATATCGTTTTGAACGACAAATTGCGGACATAGCTCAGTGGTAGAGTATCGCCTTGCCAAGGCGAGGGTCGCGAGTTCGAATCTCGTTGTCCGCTCCATATAATTTGCGCCCTTAGCTCAGCTGGATAGAGCGTTTGACTACGAATCAAAAGGCCGGGAGTTCGAATCTCTCAGGGCGCGCCATTTCTTCAATACAGTATCGGGATGTAGCTCAGCTTGGTAGAGCACCTGGTTTGGGACCAGGGGGTCGCATGTTCAAATCGTGTCATCCCGACCATCTAAATATGCGGGTGTAGTTCAATGGTAGAACTCCAGCCTTCCAAGCTGGTAGCGTGGGTTCGATTCCCATCACCCGCTCCAACAACATCCTTGCTAGGGAAGCGAACCTCAGGTTCGACCATCCGTGAAGGCATCGATGAGTAATCAGGGTAGGATGAGCGTCAACATGTACCATCTTAATGCCGAAGGCATTTTGAATCAGATTATGTTGAGTATACCCATCACCCACTCCATATGCGGACATAGCTCAGTGGTAGAGTATCGCCTTGCCAAGGCGAGGGTCGCGAGTTCGAATCTCGTTGTCCGCTCCATTATGTTTGCGCCCTTAGCTCAGCTGGATAGAGCGTTTGACTACGAATCAAAAGGCCGGGAGTTCGAATCTCTCAGGGCGCGCCATTTTCAATACAGTATCGGGATGTAGCTCAGCTTGGTAGAGCACCTGGTTTGGGACCAGGGGGTCGCATGTTCAAATCGTGTCATCCCGACCATCTAAATATGCGGGTGTAGTTCAATGGTAGAACTCCAGCCTTCCAAGCTGGTAGCGTGGGTTCGATTCCCATCACCCGCTCCATTAAGAAAACCAACGCCGTAGGGCGTTTTTTTGTATGTATAGATGTGATGAGAAACCAAGGGTTCGACCGTCCGTAAAGACATCGTGGAAATACTCAAGTAGGACGAGCGTCAATATGAACAATAACCGAATGGAGCCGAGAGGCTCCATTTTTCAAATCAGACATGTTGAGTACCGCGCTGCAATGCTTCTTGAAATAAGGTTCAGCGCGCGCGTCCGGGAGAGGGACGTGTGGTGCCGAAAATAGGCACGATAAGCGAGGGGAGTA
Source organism: Paenibacillus sp. NAIST15-1 (assembly GCF_001894745.1). Classification (GTDB taxonomy): domain Bacteria; phylum Bacillota; class Bacilli; order Paenibacillales; family Paenibacillaceae; genus Paenibacillus_B; species Paenibacillus_B suaedae. Next base: position 819,288 of record NZ_BBYF01000001.1, on the reverse strand, counting down.
TTCCCGTTTCATTAACCAGCATGAAATCGACGCCGAAAGGCGTTTTTTATTTTGTTGAGGTAGCTGCGTTCGCAGTTCATATTTAGACGATCATGTATGAATTATAGGCTCTACATGAAACATAATGAGTAGGATGATGAACATACATTTCAGGCTGTTTAAGGCTAAAAATACAGGTTAGCGATATCAAGATAACGATCCATTGTAAACCCGAACCAATGTAAGGGGATACAATTGAAACGTGCGATTTTTTCAATGAAAACTAAAGATTTTCGTCTCAATTTGTAGTATGATGTTAAGAAAGTCTTTTAGAGACTGTACTGAATTGTGAGATAGGGGGAGACGAATGACTGATCTAACGTTAACCGCAAACAAGACGAATTCCAACAATATGTTGCGGCGGGACGTTCGTTTTCTGGGTAATATACTCGGCGAAGTGCTCGTCCATCAAGGTGGTAATGAATTGCTTAACATTGTGGAGAAGATCCGCGAGCTTAGCAAATCGTTGCGTGCCGTATTTTTACCCGAGTTGTATGAGGAGTTTAAGCAACTCATCAATACGTTGAACCCCGAAATCCGACATCAAGTGATTCGTGCATTCGCTATCTACTTCCAGTTAGTGAACATTGCAGAACAGAATCATCGGATCCGTCGCAAACGCGATTATGAGCGCTCTGCAGGTGAAAGCATTCAACCAGGATCAATCGAAAGTGTGATCATGGAGTTGAAGGAGCGTAAAGTTTCCGAAGAAGAATTGCAAGAAATTATTGAAAGCATTTCTTTGGAACTTGTCATAACGGCGCACCCGACTGAGGCGATGCGTCGGGCCATTCTCGATATTCATAAGCGCATTGCTGATGATGTCACAATGTTGGATAATCCAACTCTGACACACCGTGAGCGTGAACAATTGCGAGATAAGCTGCTGAACGAAGTGATAACACTGTGGCAAACGGATGAGCTGCGTGATCGTAAGCCAACTGTACTCGATGAAGTGCGCAACGGCTTATTCTATTTCAACGAGACACTGTTCGATGTTCTGCCAGATGTATATCATGAATTGGAACGCTGCCTGGATAAGTACTATCCATCCGGAGGATGGCATGTGCCTACTTACCTTCGATTTGGTTCTTGGATCGGTGGCGACCGTGACGGCAATCCTTCGGTTACCCATGATGTAACATGGGAAACATTGAAGATGCAGCGTACTCTTGCGATTCGCAAATACGAGGAGCGATTGAAGTCCTTGTTCCGTACGCTTAGCTTCAGTACTACAATTGTATCTGTATCTGAGGAACTGCTATCCTCGATTGCAGAGGACAGCCGCAATGTGACATTGACGCATGCGGGATACTGGAACAATGAGAAGGAACCGTATCGTATCAAGTTAATCTACATGTTCGAGAAGTTGAATAATATACTGGATGAGTCGACGAAGGGGACAGCACAGCGTTACAACAATCCGCTTGAGTTCTTGGAAGATCTGAGAATTATTGACCGGAGCTTGCGCCACCACTTCGCAGATTATGTATCAGACACGTATGTGAAGAAACTGATTCGTCAAGTAGAACTGTTCGGCTTCCACATGGCGACACTTGATATTCGTCAGCATAGTAAAGAGCATGAAAATGCGATGACTGAAATTTTGGCTAACATGAACATCGTGGACGATTACAGCAGCTTGAGCGAAGAGGAGAAGATTGAGCTTCTTAATCGCCTGCTGAATGATCCTCGTCCATTGATATCGGAATATATTCAATATAGTGAATCTACAACTGAAGTACTGAATGTGTATCGTATCGTCTATGATGCACAGAAGGAATTCGGTGAGAAATGTATTACAAGCTACTTGATCAGTATGGCGGAGGCAGCGAGCGATGTGCTTGAAGTCATGCTGCTGGCGAAGGAAGTAGGCTTGTTCCGCAAAGAGAAAGGCAAAGTACACTGCACATTGCAGGCTGTGCCGCTTTTCGAGACTGTCGACGACCTTCATGCCGCACCTGCGATCATGAAGACGTTGTTTGATTTGCCGATATACCGCAGTGCTGTTGAAGCAATGAATGATCTGCAGGAGATCATGCTTGGCTACTCAGACAGCAACAAAGACGGCGGTGCATTTACAGCGAACTGGGAGCTTCGTATGGCTCTGAAGGAACTGACGGCGTCTGCGAAGAAGTACGATGTGAAATTGAAGTTCTTCCATGGTCGTGGCGGTGCACTTGGTCGTGGTGGTATGCCATTGAATCGCAGTATTATGGCTCAGCCTCCACACACGATTGGTGGCGGCATCAAGATTACGGAGCAGGGTGAAGTATTGTCTTCCCGCTATTCCGTACAAGGTATTGCTTACCGAAGCTTGGAACAAGCTACTTCGGCACTTATACAAGCGGCTACGCTGGCTCGTACGCCGCATACGGATCTGTATGAATCGAAGTGGAAGGAGCTCATGGAGAGCATCTCCCAGGCTTCGCTGAAGAAGTATCAGGATCTGATCTTCCGTGATCCAGACTTCATGACGTTCTTCAAGGAGTCTACGCCGCTTCCAGAGATCGGTGAACTGAACATCGGTTCACGTCCGTCGAAGCGGAAGAACAGTGACCGCTTCGAAGACTTGCGTGCGATCCCTTGGGTATTCGCATGGACGCAGAGCCGGTACTTGCTCCCTGCGTGGTATGCAGCAGGAACAGGATTGCAGAGCTTCTATCAAGGCAAGGAAGAGAATATGGAAACAATGCGCCATATGTATCAGAATTATTCCTTCTTCCAGTCTATGATCGACAGCTTGCAAATGGCACTTGCGAAGGCGGATCTTGTCATTGCCAAGGAATATGCAGGCATGATTAAGGACGAAGCCATTCGCGAGCGTATTTTTACGCAAATTGAGGAAGAATTCAAATTAACCTCTTCGTTAATCCTGCAAATTACCGGACAAGAGGATATTCTCGACAATGTTCCTGTCATCCAGGAATCGATTCGCTTGCGCAATCCATACGTGGATCCGCTCAGCTATATGCAGGTGGACCTGCTGGCAGAACTGCGTGAGCTTCGTGAGAACGAAGAGGATGATGCGGTATTGCTGCGGGAAGTATTGCTTACGATTAACGGTATTGCAGCAGGGCTTCGAAATACAGGTTGATAATGTCGGAATGATCGATTTCCGCAGGCTACGTCGATACGTAAACAGCACGAAGTAGCGACGATGCAGTCGAGTCTTGAGCGATCGAGGCTCGACTTTTCCTGTGTTTATACATAGGAAAGAGTGCGTCGGCAAAGAAGAGCAGCATTGCTTCTGCATCGACACACTCGCACCCCTAGGGCAGCGACAGGCAGGGAACAAGGCTTCCCGAATGAGCCATTGTTCATTCACTGAATTCGGTGAATGATCGTGAGCACAGTAAGATACGTTGCTCCCAAGGTTCGCATTCCTGCTTACGATGTCCGGCATTGTCATTGAGGTGCAATGATTGAGAAGACATCGGCATAAGAGCAGTGAGGATGGAGGGAGACCGCTTGGATACGCTAGAACAACGGCTCGTGAGATTAGCTCGAAAAGGGGATACGCGAGCGTTTGCCGAGATTGTCGATTTATATAAGGATAAAATATTCCATCTTGCCTATCGCATGCTGAGCAATCGGCATGAAGCAGAGGATGTGGTACAAGATACATTTCTGCGTGTATATCGCAATTTGGATCGTTACGATGAGACTCAGAAGTTCTCGACTTGGATCTATCGTATCGGAACGAACCTATGCATTGATCGCTTGCGCAAACGGAAGCCGAATTATTCCCTTGATGCAGAGATGAATGACCAGGAGGGCATTGACGGGTATGCGATGATCCCTAGCGATAATCGTACACCTGAGACATACTTGCTTGTAAGCGAGACTCAGAAAATGGTCCATGAGGCTATTGAGAGTCTCCCTGCAAAATATAAGACCGTGATGGTGCTTCGTTACTTAAAGGATATGTCGCTGCAGGAAATTAGCGATGTACTGGATATGCCTGTGACCACGATCAAAACCAGGGTGCACCGGGGACGAGAATTTCTCCGCAAGAAGCTGGAACGTAAAATCTGATAAAAAATAGCAGGCTAAAGAGTGAAACTATTTTGCATTCAAGTCGTATCGTATAACAAGCCGAATGAGCCCTAACGAAAATGTATAGAATGTTGGGAAAGACTTCGGTGCATGACGATACGTCCCAGATAGGGTCATCCTTCTTAATGTAGGATGCGCCATCGTATCTGATTGGAGACTCCATGAAAGGATTGGCTCAAATGGATTGCAAACAAGCCGTCTCATTAATGCATGATTTACTAGATGACGATTTGACACCGGAATATGCACTCGAATTGAAAGAACATATGCTTGCATGCCCGGATTGCCGCGAACGATTTCGTCAGTTAGAGGAGATGGATACTCTGCTGTACAGCTTCAATCACCGAGTGCAGCCTGTATCGGATGATTTGACGGCACGGGTCATGAGCGTTATACCGAAGCCGAAGCAGCAAAGTGCGTTCATGCTATGGGTCAAACGTCACCCAGCCATTACCGTCGCAGCCGTCTTTGTGTTGGTTATGATGACAAGTGCGCTAAGTATGTGGAATGCGGATAAGCAGCTTATGGTCAAGGGCGCTGATCTGAATGGAGTTGTCGTAGAGAATAATAAGGTCATCGTGCCTTCGGATAAAGTAATATCAGGTAACTTAACGATTCATAACGGAGTCGCAGAAGTGTACGGCAAAGTGAAGGGCGATGTAACCGTCATTGACGGGAAGCTGTATCAAGCATCTACGGCAAATATTTCGGGATCGGTTCACCAAATCGACGAAGCACTAAGCTGGATGTGGTACCAGCTTACGAACTTGTTCGGCACGGGGCCGTCGTTGCCATAACGAATGACAGTATCCGTATCTGTTGTACCGAGGCTCTCCTGCAGCTATTGCAGGAGGGCTTTTTTGTAAGGATGGATAAGAATGGGATATAAATTTTGCTTCATCAAGACGAAAAGGTTATAGTTATACATAGAGAGGTGCTTCATCTTCTCATCAGGATCTTATCAGGGGAAACGAACGCCGGGGGTACCTGCATGAATTATTTTGCGGACATGTCGTGGAAAGACACGATCAAGAATATCATCGATATTTTAATCGTTAGTTATGTAATTTATAAGCTACTTGTGCTCATCCGCGGAACGCGTGCTGTCCAGTTGCTGAAGGGGATCTTTATCCTCGTTGTGACTTGGGCGATCAGTACGTGGTTTGATTTGTATACGCTGAAATGGCTTATGAATCAAATGTTTACGTTCGGGGTTCTTGCGATCGTAATTATTTTCCAACCAGAGCTGCGACGAGCATTGGAGCAGTTGGGTCGAGGGAAAATGTTCGGTGGACGCGCGGTAGCAGAGGAAGATGAGACGGCTCGTGTTATTAGCGAGCTTATTAAAGCAGTTAATTATATGTCACGACGTAAGATCGGTGCACTCATCGTCTTCGAACGTGTGACAGGGTTGAATGAATACACGGAGTCAGGCATTGCCATGAACTCCCGTATTAGCTCAGAGTTGCTCATTAACCTATTTATCCCGAATACACCACTGCACGACGGAGCAGTTATTATACAAGGCAGCCAAATAGCGGCAGCAGCTTGTTATTTGCCGTTGTCCGAGAATCCATTTATCAGTAAGGAATTGGGGACAAGACATCGGGCAGCTATTGGAATCAGTGAAGTATGTGATGCGATTTCTGTTGTCGTCTCCGAGGAGACGGGACAAGTGTCCCTTGCTATCAATGGACAAGTTGTGCGTGATATTAAGGAAGAATCACTCATATCCAAGCTGTTCGATGAGTTAAAGCCGAAGGCGAAGAAAGAACTAAAAATGTTCTGGAAACGAAAAGGTGAGCATCATGGATAAGTGGTTAATGAATAATAATGCAGCGAAGATTATTGCGTTAGTATTAGGTGTGCTTCTATTCGCTGTCGTACATAAAGACGATACAACACCGACTTCTCCGCAGCCGCTCATGGAATCTCGCTGGATTGATGACGTGCAAGTACGGATTGTCGGATTGGATACGAAGCAGCAGGTGATTAAGTCCATACGGCCGGATAAGGTTCGTATACAGGTTCGAGGCAAGCGGACAGCAATTGCTTCTGCATTGCCAGAGGATTATAAAGTAACACTTGATTTAACAGGCTATGGGAAGGGGAAGCATGTGGTACAGCTCCGTCATGAGTTGCCAACTGGAATCGACTTGATGTCGATGGAGCCGAGCAGTGCAACGATTGAGCTGGAGGATGTGCAGACGAAGGAGTACGAAGTACAGGTACAAACAGAAGGAACCCCTGCCAAAGGATATAAGGCAGGCACTCCAATTGTGCGCCCTTCGAACCGGGTTCATGTAACACTTCCCGCGTCTCGTATGGCTGAAGTAAAATCGATAGTAGGTACAGTAAGTGTCGATAAGGCGAATGAGTCAGTTATCACGAAGCGGGTGAAGTTGACGGCGTATAATGCGAGAGGCGATGAAGTGGAGGGAGCAGTCCTGACACCATCTTTTGTCGAGGTCGAAGTACCGATCACGAAGCCATTCAAGACCGTACCGCTCCAAGTGAATTTGACTGGACAATTAGCGGAAGGACTTGCTGTGTCAGCCTTGTCTCCAGATGTCAATCAGGTGACCCTGTACGGCCCTCAGGAAGCGTTGGATAAGATCGAATACTTGGATAATGTACAAGTCGATTTGCGCCAATTTGAAGCTGCTGGGACGTATAAGATAAAGGTACAATTGACGCCGCCTGCGAACATTGAGAAAATAGAACCGAGTGAGATTACTGTCGAATTGCAAATTTCGGGTGTAAAACAGCGTACGATAACGGACGTTCCTATTACACTAACGGGCGACAATGACCGATTGGAGACGACAATTGCGGAACCGGCTTCCCGCAAGATGGACGTTATTGTTGTTGGCGCACCGAATCTGATTGATGCGCTGAAGGTAAGTGACATTCAGCTGATTGCGAATGTGAATGACTTGCCTCCTGGTGAGCATACAGTGAACTTGCAGGTAAATTTACCTCGGTTCGTTCGACGAGTGGATTCAACTCCACTAACGATCAAGGTCGTGATTAAGGATACGGAAGCGCCCGTAACGACATTGCCTGATCCGAAGCCTCCTACTTCGATCCCAGAAGAAGTAGGCAACGGCTCGACATCAGGAACCCAGAATGAGACGGGGCATCCAAGCAATCCATCGACCGACACTCATGAGAATCCGCCTTCCTCGAATGAAGCGGAAGGAACACCGTCCGATGCGGTGAACGGATCAGTGGAACATTCCAACTAGAGATGTGTGACATCTATGAATTGACGAATAGAATAATGAAAAATCAAATTTACGACGTGAGAATAGATGCTGCACAGGATGGATTTATGATCGAAGGTGCTAACTACAGCAGATCATATTGATTGATGGCAGCATGAAGGAGAAGCGAACGATGGGGAAATATTTTGGTACTGATGGTGTACGCGGTGTAGCGAATCAGGAATTGACAGCAGAACTTGCTTTTAAAATTGGACGCTGTGGAGGCTATGTACTGACGAAGCAGGCATCAGGCAAACCGAAGGTGGTTATCGGTATGGATACGCGTGTATCTGGCCGTATGCTTGAGGCTTCATTGACAGCAGGTTTGCTGTCAATTGGCGCAGATGTCATCCAGCTTGGGGTGTTGTCCACACCAGCTGTTGCATATTTGACACGTGTATTGGGTGCTGACGCAGGGGTTATGATCTCTGCCTCCCATAACCCTGTACAGGACAACGGGATTAAGTTCTTCGGCAGCGACGGCTACAAGTTGCTTGATGAGACAGAACTTGAAATTGAGCAGCTAATGGATGCTGCTGAAGATGAGCTTCCTCGTCCAATTGGCGAAGGTCTCGGTACGGTTACAGTGGATACGGATGCGAAGTGGCGCTATGTAGAGTATTTGGAGTCAACCGTTGATCAACGCTTCGATGGAATGCGTATTGTGCTCGATTGCGCACACGGTGCTGCTTATGAGTTGGCACCACGCTTGTTCCGTGAACTTGGTGCAGAAGTAATCGCTATTGGCGCTGAGCCAACAGGTCTGAACATCAACGATCATTGCGGTTCAACGCATCCGGAAATGTTGAAGGAAGAAGTGCTGCGCCACAAGGCTCATTTGGGTCTGGCTTTTGACGGCGATGCGGATCGCTTGATTGCCATTGATGAACATGGCGAGGAAGTTGACGGCGACTTCATTCTGCTCATTTGCGGCGATGCAATGAAGCGGGCTGGTCGTTTGAATAGTGATACGATTGTAACAACAGTCATGAGCAACATTGGCTTCTTTAAGGGTGCTGAGAAGCACGGGTTGAATACAGCCAAGACGGCAGTTGGCGATCGCTACGTTATGGAAGAAATGCGCCGCGGTAATTATAACTTAGGCGGTGAGCAATCCGGACATGTTATCTTCTTGGATTACAATACGACAGGGGACGGCATGCTGTCTGGTATCCAATTGGTTGCTAACTTGAAGGCAAATGGCCAATCCTTAAGTGAAGCGAAGTCGCTTATGCGCAAATACCCGCAAGTGCTGGTGAACGTGCGTGTTGGGGATAAATCGAAATACCAAGGCAATGCAGCTATCGAGAAGGCGATTGCGGAAGTTGAGCAGGAGTTGGGTGACAATGGTCGCGTGCTCGTTCGTCCATCCGGGACAGAATCCCTGATACGTGTTATGGCCGAAGGCCCTGAGGCGGATATTGTAGAGGGATATGTAAACCGCATTGTAGAGGTTGTACAGAAAGAACTAGCTTAATAGGACTTGTTCAGAGCCGTTTGCTTGACGTTGGTCAGGTAAGCGGCTTTCTTCCTATTTTCTGTAGCATTGTTGCGGAAAATGGCTAAAGTGAATATAATGTAAGAACATGTTCCGCAAATACAGAGTGGATAAGGCGAAGCCGATGCCTGGAAGCTCAGCCAAGAAGCCGGTGTATGATGCAGGAACAGCTTATGCTAGAGGATGAGCCAGTCCTCTTCGTAAGGAAGATAGGAAATAGAAAAATAGAAGATGATTCACATATAGAAAGTGAGGATTGTGAGGTTGGCAATGTAACGGGCAACCGTTCAAGAAGCGCCAGCGCTTGCTGCTGAATCGGCCATTGCAGCGAGTGGACGAGGTGGAGGTGTTCGAAATGTTCGGCGGGGACCTCCCGGTGTGTTACCGGCACCGTAAGAGCATTAGCGGAATGCAGGAGAGGCGACTTTCCTGACAACGCATGCTTACGCAGGTATGTTTGATAATGAGATGGAGATACACTTGCATAGTCAAGGCGTATCCATTTGGAGATACAATGCAGCTGATTATCGCTGCCATTAAGATTTAACTCAATTAACTACTAAGAATCGGGCTGTCTCGTGGATGGACAGAGCACACAGAGTCCAAGCTGGCTAACAAGCTTGCTTGTTGTGCTGCTTGGCGAAGTAGGCTATTACAAATTAGGCTGCTTCCCTCGTTATCCATGAGCTTATTGAACTTTATAAGTCATCCAATAATGCTATGCACTCACGCTTATGAGGCATGGACTTCTGTGTGCGACGTCGCCAACTGGAGAGGCCGCGAATAATCGGAGGTCTATATTATGTGTGGTATTGTCGGATATATTGGAGCTAGAAATTCTCAAGCGGTGTTGTTGGAAGGATTGGGCAAGCTGGAGTATCGTGGATATGATTCTGCTGGCATTGCTGTATTCACACCGGAAGGCTTGCAAGTGCGCAAGGCACAAGGTAGATTAGCTGTCCTTGCTTCTCAATTGGAGGATGAGCCGCTGCAAGGTTCGGTAGGCATTGGCCATACTCGCTGGGCGACACATGGCAAGCCTTCGAATGAGAATTCGCATCCACATACGGATGCATCGATGAAGTTCTCTGTTGTTCATAATGGTATTATCGAGAACTATATGGAGCTGAAGGAAGAGCTGATCGCATCCGGAGTTGTATTCCGTTCAGAGACGGATACAGAGGTCATTTCTCATCTGATTGCTCAAGAGTATGAGGGAGATATTGTGAAGGCTGTGCAGAAGGCTACAGCGCGTATGCGCGGTGCTTATGCATTGGCTGTCCTGACAGAGCATGAACCGGATAAGCTGGTTGCTGTTCGCTTCGCAAGTCCGCTAGTTATCGGTATTGGAGAAGGCGAGAATTTCATCGGTTCGGATATTCCGGCGATTTTGCAATATACGCGTCGAGTGTATATTTTGAACGACAACGAAATGGCCGTACTGACTAAGGACGCTGTCGAATTGATGACGTTAGAGGGGAATTTTATTTCTCGGGAAATGATTGTTGTCGATTGGGACGTGTTGACTGCGGAAAAAGGCGGTTACGACCATTTCATGCTCAAAGAAATTCATGAGCAGCCCAAGGCATATCGCGACACGATGCGCGGTAGAATGCAAGAAGATCGCAGTGGAATCAAGCTTCCTGAGTTGAAGCATTTGACTGCAGAGAAATTACAAGAAATTCGCAACGTGCATATTGTCGCATGCGGTACTGCTTATCATGCAGGTCTTGTCGGACGTACGCTGATTGAGCAATGTGCTGGCGTTCCCGTGGAGACAGATGTCGCTTCGGAGTATCGCTACCGTTCGCCAATTATTACACCACAGACGCTTGTTATTGTTGTCAGCCAGTCTGGTGAGACAGCAGACACACTCGCAGCACTCCGTGAAGCAAAACGCTGCGGTGCGACGGTTCTGGCGATTACGAACGTCGTAGGCAGCTCGGTTGCCCGTGAAGCAGACGATACCATTGTTACATGGGCAGGTCCTGAGATTGCGGTTGCCTCTACTAAGGCGTACACATCACAACTTGTTGCCTTCATGATATTCAGCCTGTACTGGGCAGAGAAGCTTGGCCTTCACGATCAGGCTTGGATTCGTGAGCAGATTGCTGCGATGCAGGCATTGCCGGAGCAAGTGGAGCGCATTCTGGAGCAATCTGACGAGCTGAAGCGGGTTGCAGAGGACATTGCGAAGCACGACAATATGTTCTTTATCGGACGTGGTCTGGATTATGCGGTAGCATTGGAAGGATCGCTGAAGCTGAAAGAGATCTCATATATTCATTCCGAGGCGTATGCAGCGGGTGAATTGAAGCACGGTACACTTGCCTTGATCGAAGAAGGAGTACCTGTCATCGCACTGGCTACACAGACTGCGCTTGTTGAGAAGACAGTGAGCAACATTAAGGAAGTGAAGGCGCGCGGCGGTGTCGTTTATGCGATTACTGACGAAGCGAATGCTGCTGCTGTAGAGAAGGCGGTAGATGGCATGTTCGTACTGCCAGCTACGCTGTCTCGCTTGTCTCCTGCCTTGTCTGTAGTGCCATTGCAGCTTGTTGCTTACTATGCAAGCTTGGCACGAGGCAATGATGTGGATAAGCCAAGAAACTTGGCGAAGAGCGTGACGGTGGAATAAGGGATCGGCATTGAGTGAAGTTATTGTAGCTTTAAAATAATGTTTGATAATTTATATTAAGAATTGATAATTTAGAACAAAGTTTGATTATTTATAATAATGTTTGATAATAATAGCTCTTGAGGATATATTATCCTTGAGAGCTATTTTTTTATTTTGTTTTGTGGGGTGATTACAATGGCTAAGCGAAAAAGAACAGAGTCGATTGAAAAGAAGATTAAGGATGGTCGGGGTCAAGGTCAGGGAATCGATTATAAACCATGGCTAAAGATTCAAGATGTATCATCACTTGGTCGTTCTACACGCTTGAAAGGTATCAAAGTCCCACGGCAATATGAGTTTCTTTCAGATTTAGAAAGGAACTATTTTTATATATTAGAGTTTTCTGATTATGTTGTCGATATTCGAGAACAGTACCCGTTGAATGGTGAGGATACATTAATAATTGCAGAGGAACTTAGCCTTGACCATCCTAAACACCCTAAGACACAGGAACCAATAATTATGACGACTGACTTTATTGTGACCACACAAAGAAATGATCAAATACTTCATACTGCAAGAACCTTAAAGTATAAGAATGACTTAGCTGATAAGCGTGTTTTAGAGAAGTTTGAGATTGAGCGACGGTATTGGGAACGTCAAGGTATTGACTGGGGAATCGTTACGGAAGAGGAAATTCCTAAGAATTTAGCTCAAAATATCGCATTGATTCATTGTTACTATGAATTAAAAGACATAGAAGGGTTTCAAGAACTTGAGGAAATTGAAATCATAGATATGAGCATTCATATGATCAACCTTTTACTTAGAGAGACACTATCACTAAAGGAAGTATTTAACCAAGTTGAAGAAGACTTTGGATTAAGGATCGGAATGGCATTCTCATTGTACAAGCATCTATTAATTCGAAAATGTATTCAGGTAGATTTAAAAGAAGCTATTGATATCAGAAAGATTGTTTCTATTCTTGCTGTTGTTCGAGACTACTCAAGTAAGGAGGACACGATGTGATTTATTTCAATCATGTATACCAGTACATAAATATTGAGAAAAATAATCGATTTCGTGTTGTGGAGCTTAATTCGCCGTATGCATATATTGTAGATCTGGACAGTGATACTTCTATGCCAAAACAAGTTGAGATATCTGTTCTAGATATTGAAATTATGGCTGAAACTTTGCTGCCTATTCCAGATCCTTATGCAAGGAACTATGATGACCGAAATTTATCCTTCACTATCGTTAAGAAGCGTGATTCAGAATGGGATATTGTTAGTTATGGCTGGAATACTTATAGATCTGAGTTGTTAACAAAGCAGAAAAGAGAAGCAATAATCGAACAATTAGCTGCTCAACATAACACAAATAAGTTAAAGATCAAGCGTATCTTTACACGTTTTTGGCAAAGAGGTCTAGTGAAAAATGCTTTGTTACCAGATTATATTTACTCTGGCGGTAAAGGAAAAACAAGGGTTCTGACTGATGTTAAAGTTGGCAGGCCAAGGAAATACGGATCTCAAGATGGTAATCAAGGTATCAATATTACTGAAGAGGTTAAACTTCAGTTTTTCCATGTTATAAAGAAATATTACAGACAAAAGGAAAAACAATCATTAGCAGACACCTATGACCTTCTTTTGAGAGATTTTTATTCTGATGTTTATTACGAGAATAGTGTTAAAAAGTTTAAGGTATGGGATAGAACAAGAATACCTACATACCATCAGTTTTATTATTGGTATAACAAAAATAAGGACGATAAAGCAGATATTTTATTTCGAGAAAGTACAAAATACTTTGAATCAAATAAAAGACCTTTACTGAGTAACTCCTTAAGTGAAGTTGATGGCCCTGGAGCTCGTTATCAGGTTGATGCGACAATTGCTGATATCTATTTGGTTAGTTCGTTTGATCGCTCATTAATCATTGGTCGACCAGTGGTTTACGGTGTCATTGATGTATACTCACGAATGGTAACAGGAATTTATGTAGGACTAGAGGGCCCTTCATGGGTTGGAGCGATGATGGCCCTGGATAATATGATAACAGATAAAGTTGAGTATTGTTCAAAGTATGAGATTCCTATTAACGAAACACAATGGCCAGCAAAACACTTGCCAGATATTATACTAGCTGATCGAGGTGAGTTTGAGGGCTACGCAGTTGAAGGGTTGATAAATAATTTAAGAATTAAAATTGAAAATACTTCTGCTTATCGAGGTGACCTTAAAGGAATCATTGAACGTCATTTTCGCACAATGAATGGGAGAATTAAACGAACTTCTCCTGGGACTATCCAGAAAGAGTTTAGACAAAGAGGCGATCGAGATTATCGTTTAGACGCTACGCTTAATTTAAAGGAATTCACTAAGATAGTGATTCACATAGTGTTGGAGCATAATCAAACTATCATTGAGAAATATCCACTTGAAAAAGGGATGATTACAAGTGGATTGACTGCAACTCCTATTCACTTATGGAACTGGGGAAAAGAAAACAAAAAAGGCCGATTACAAATAGTTACCGATCCAAACGTGTATCGACTTAATCTACTGCCTAAGGGAAATGCTCGTATTACACGAGCAGGCATTAAGTTCAAAGGTTTGTCCTATAGTTCTGACAAGGCTATTCAGGAGCAGTGGTACTTAAAAGTAAAAAATAAAAGTATAGAAATTGCTTACGATCCTAGAGATGTATCTCAAATATATATTCTTCATCAGAATGGTCGAACATATGATATGTGCTATTTACTGGCGAAAAATGAGGAGTATAAAGGAGATGCATTAGAAGAAGTAGAGTTCTATCGAGAGTTGCTTCAGGAGGCAAAGTTAGCAGATCAAGCGAAGCAGAGTGAAGTGACAATTAATACGGACATTGCAATTTCCACTATTATCAGACAAGCAGAATCAGAAAAAAAGCAGGATGATAATGGATTATTGAGCAAGGCTTCTAAGCTAAAAGGTATTAGAGTTAACCGTAAAGCCGAAAAGGAACTTCAAAGATCCCGTGAAAAGTTTGATTTACTACCAAAAAATTCAATAAGGGAAAAGCCTGCTGAAGTTATTAAATTAAGCAAACGGGTACAAGCGGACGAACAATCGGTACCTCGTTCTAATAATGCACGTTTAATGGAAAAACTAAAGAAAAAGCGAGATGAACAATTTGGAAAACGATAACTATCTTTATCAAATTGTAGCGGAACGTGCTGTGTACAAGGAGCAAGAATTAGAGGACTATGCAAATAATCCATTCCTCGAGGCAATGCCACCTATATTTAGTGAAGATGATGTGTTAGAGCACTTTATGTATACTCCGATTATTTCTGATTCTGATCGATCATCACCAGAAAACCTTCGCTATCATGTACTAAAGCGAGTAAAGAGTTTTATTCAGCCATTGCCTATTCACTTTTTAGTCGAACGGAGATTGTCTACGTTAATACGTAGAGGATACTTGGCTAGAAATCCTTTAAACATTAATTTTCTCGAACGATTAAGAGTTCTTGCAGAGATGCGTGATGAGAAAGATCAAGGACATTTGTATATGAAAGATCGATTAACTTACATAGGCTCAACAGCAGATAGTTTATCGATTATTGGAATATCTGGAATAGGTAAAACAACGGCAATAGAACGATTATTACAGATGTACCCACAGGTTATAAAGCATGAATTTTATCGTGATATACCTCTGAATCGAACACAGATTGTTTGGCTGAAAATCGATTGTCCTTATGATGGGAACCTATCAACTTTATGCAAAAGCTTTTTTGAAGAGATTGATCGTATCTTAGGTACTAGATATCTAGATAAGTTTGGGTATTTGACGAGAGTTACATCCTCGATGCTATTGCACATGACGTCTTTAGCGAGTTTGTATGGCATTGGAGTACTTGTTATTGATGAAATTCAGCACTTATTGAATTCTAAGAATGATCAAGAAGAGATGTTAAACTTTTTTGTTACACTGTCTAATACTGTCGGAATCCCAACGGTACTAATAGGTACTTCTAAAGCGCAACAATTATTTAAGGGGAATTTTAGACAAGCTCGTCGCGCAGGAAGTGATGGGTCTATTGTTTGGGATCGAATGAGTGAAGAAAGTGCAGAATGGGAGTTTTTCATTGAGACACTTTGGGAGCTTCAATGTTTGAAGTCGCGTACGGAGTTGACAGATGAAATTAAGAAAACAATTTACTACGAATGCCAAGGGATTACCGCTATAGCTGTTAACTTGTTCATTCTTACTCAGGAAAGAGTGTTGTTTGACGAAAATAATCCGAATGAAGTGATCACTCCGTTGGACATACGTACTACAGCGAAAGTTGATATGAAAATTATTCAGCCGATGATCAAGGCAATTCGTACAAATAACGTTAGGGATATGATTCGATATGAAGACATAATGGTTAATTTGGATGATCTTATGCTCCAGCATAAACAAGGAATTGAATATGAAGGAAAAGTAAGAAACGCCCTTAAAGAGAGAATTAACACTGTTGAATATAAACAGAAGGATATTAGTGAACGTATTGCTGTTGAGTTAGCTGCAGCAGGCTTGTTTTCATCGCTTAAGTCAAGTGAAATTCAAATCATTGTTAAGAAAATAGTTGAACGTAACCCGATTGATACGAACTACGATCTTCTTAAGATGGAATGCTTAGAAGAGCTATCAAAGTGTTGTAAAGAAATGCAACACAAAGTAAAAGTGAAAGTACCTCTTCTCCCCTTACTCAATATATATGAACAGGCATTAAAAAAGAAGGAGCACCCGTATGAAGTACTTAAGGCAAAGTATTATATAAAAGATCCATTAGTTGAATTTTTTCATCAAGTAGGAAGTTGATGTTGAAGATCGATTAAAACCTAGCAACTTTAGAAAAAATGGTAATAAATCTAAAGTTGCTAGGAGTGTTCAGGTTGCTTACTTTCTTTACCAATCCTTATCCCGATGAATTATTATACTCAGCAGTAGCTAGATATCATTACTATATTGGAAATCTAGATTTGAAAGATACGTTGGAGGAAGTATTCGGATCAAGAAATGTTATTCCGAGTGTCGGAATAAGCACTCATTTAGAAGGATTTATAAATCGAATTGGAAATAGTTATACAATTGGAGAGATATTACAGAAGCATACAATATACCCGTACTATGCACCTTTTTTATCTAGAGAAAAGCAGCAGCTTATTGTATGTGATGTTGCTGGTCAAGGTCAAGGACTGTATACAAGGCTAGGAGTTGTTGCAGGCGGCATTTGTAAAAAGGAAGGTTTGTTTTATTGTCCAGCATGTGTGCAAGATGACGTTGCAGTGTATGGAGAAACGTATATCCATCGACAACATCAGCTTGAGGGAATTTCCTATTGTGCTAAACATTCATTTGCGTTACGAAAGTACCCTCTTTCATGGTCTATTGGTAGTCGAATTGCGCTCATTCGATTTAATCATACTGTAATGGATTTGAGCAATAGCCCAACAGATAATTCTGAACTTGATATTAAGGCCGAACTTGAGCTTGCGCGAATGGCAGACCAGCTAATGAAAGTACCAATTGATGTGCTGGATCGGGATAAAATACGTACTAAATTTTTGCTTTTATTAAGGGAGCGAAATTTAGTAACAGCATCTATGTCAATCAGACAGAATAAGTTACATCATATGTTTATTTCAAAGATGCCATTAACATTGCTAAAGAAGCTTGAGTCTGAAATTGACATGGATTATGAATACAATTGGCTTCGGGTCCTTACAAGAAAAGGTGAGCGTCATGTCCATCCTTTACGACATTTACTCATGTTGTCTTTTCTTAGTCAGGATATAGAGGGTTTACTGAATATTAGAAGTTTAGAGGGTATATTTGGTCAGGAACCCTGGCCCTGTTTAAATAAGGCAGCAGCTCATTATAGTGACAACGTCATAACGCAGATTCAAATTTCAAGAGATTACAAAACGGGCGATCCCATCGGTACATTCTCATGTTCGTGTGGGTTTGTATATTCCCGCAAAGGTCCTGACCATAACGAACAAAATCGATATCGAATTGGACGAGTTAAAAATTTTGGATCAGTATGGATGGATAAGTTGCAGCAGTTAAGAGCGACCACCATGAGTATTAGAGCAATTGCGCGAACGTTAGGTGTAGATAGTAAAACTGTATTGAAATATGTATCTCAAGAGAAAGTATTTTTCAACAAGGATAAAGAAATTATTAATACAGAACCAGACCGATCCAGCCCGGCGGGATCTGATAAGAAGAATAGAATAAACTCACAAAAGACTTATCGAGTCAATTGGAATTTGCGGGATGAAGAGTATTTTGAAAGGATAACAGAGTTGTATAACTATTTGCTTCAGCATCACCATTCTATTCGAATATCCAAATCCATTCTAGCAAGGAATCTCGGTAAATCAACAATGCTTAACCTTAAATTAGATAACCTGCCACGGACGAAACAATTACTCGCTGAAATTACGGAAAGTGTTCAACAGTTTCAAATTAGAAGATGTAAAAGGATTATTGATCAAATGATCCTTCAACAGGAACCGGTTCTACTTTGGAAAATTCAAAGAATTGGAGGCATAAAAACCCATCATTTTCATCAAATAAAACCACTTCTTGAAAGATATACACACATAAGACAAGGATGGTGCACCGATGAGCTATAGAACAGTTAAGCAAGGTAACTGGCCTTTCTTCAAAGGGGAATTGGCGCAATTAATTTGGATTCGTTCTCCAATTCAGAGAAATGGCAAGCAGATGATAAGAGCATACTTTAGAGCTAACGGAGTTACCAAGTGTATAGAAGTTGACTGGGGAACTCTTCCTTTATTAGCTATACAGCATTATTATCAAGATGGAAATCTAATGAAGGCATTCTCACCTGATGATTCCGAAATTATTGAAGTTACGATAAACCCTCAATCGGTGCGTTATTCAGAGAAAGAATGGAGAATCCAAGGGGCTAGAGATGAAGATGTTTCACAATCTTTTACCGTTACATGTGAGGGGGAAAAGTATACACTCCCTTTAATTGAGGTAATCCGAAGTATTTTGGCACCTAATCGATTTTTGTTGTATCAGACCTTTGACCCAAATTCCTTTCCGCTATATTTTCATCACAATGTTGAAGACCAGAAAATCCATTTCCAATTTACTTCACTCTATGAATTCAAATACACACGACCAGAATTTTTACTACATCTTGCTTGGTTAGTTTCGAATCCTGATATTATGCAAGTGTTCGAGAGTATTAAGCACTGTTATATGAACAACGGTAAGTTGATGTTTGACTGGGCATTTCAACAATCTATAACC
This sequence comes from Paenibacillus sp. NAIST15-1, assembly GCF_001894745.1. GTDB lineage: Bacteria > Bacillota > Bacilli > Paenibacillales > Paenibacillaceae > Paenibacillus_B > Paenibacillus_B suaedae. The sequence goes on along the minus strand of NZ_BBYF01000001.1, from coordinate 800,468 downwards.
GTGAAAGCATTAGTAAAGCCTAACTCCTATGGATATACCATTCTGCGCGTACTAGGTGTAATGAATAAGCAAATGCCGTTTAAGGAAATTACATTCACACATCCGAAATTAAATAATCATCAACGTTCAAATGAGCCTAAAAAGTACATTCTGAAAAATAAAAGTAAATATGCTGAAAACGAGGAAGTTGAACTCAGTGAAGAATTCGATGGGACAACAAGTGATTTTGATATTGTAGATATGGAGAGCCAAAGTCATGAGTACACTTTACAGCCTAAAATTACGAGAATCCGTAAAAATGTCGATAAGCAACGCTCATTTGAAGATGAGAATACCAAAGTGTATTACTTAGACGATGAAGGTAAACGTTCTACTGCAGATATTGGTGGTTATCAGATAGCGCGTGCTCTAGAGCACAAACCGCTTCATGAGATAAAAGTACAAGGCGAATTAGACGAGTTCATACAAACCCTACAATTGTTAGAAAAAGCTCAAAATATTAAGTCCATACGTGCACATGTAGATATCTTGCCCGATACTGGAGGTGAAAGAAAATTTAAATATTTAAATGATGGTGTTACTAGAAGGCGATATGTATGGGCAGAAGTTGTTTTGCAGGATGGCAAGATTATAAATGTGTTGGAAATAGAAAGAGAACTATATTCTTTATCAACTTTGTTCATTCACTCTGAGAACATTTCTGAATATAAAAGTGTAATTCAGAAGATATTAGCTAATCTCATTCATGATCAAGGAAGTTGGTTGTCTAAGTCTTTGGATTCTATTCGAGATATGGGAATACAAATATCCAAACTAAAGCACGGTTTAAATAAACCGGAGAATAGATCGAACACAATTATTAAGCATATCATGCTTATTACATAAGACTTGAAGCTATATAGTGAATTTGGACTATCTTATAATCGATATCGTGGTAATATAGAGTGGTAGAACTACTAGATGTATTGGTTAGGGAGAAAAAATATCGATTAAGTTATTTTGAGATTAGAAAATGATTTACGAATATAGCAACTAATTTAGGAAATGCAATATCATAAAGGAGCTAGGAGAATGAGTAAGAATTTATATGTCAAAAGCTACAGAAAACTAATTGATGTTGAATTTGAACTTTCACCGAAAATTAACATTATTTCTGGCACTAATGGCACTTGTAAAAGCTCAATATTGTATTTGTTATCAAATTCATATCAAGAATTAAAAGGATCACATAATCTCAAAGATTGCATAGATGTTATAAACAAAATAAATAACAAAATGAATCCCAAAATTGAATCGTTAAGTAGAGGAGACAAAGAGTATAATGACCCGACTAATAATACAAAGGGAGCAATACTAGAAGTTGAATATTTTAATGGTAGTAAATTAGAGTTTAGAAAACATAATTCATCTATAAACTCAAGATACGCTATTAAACCCCCTTATGGTAAAAATAAGAAGGAGTCATTACCTGTATTACCTGTAATTTATTTAGGGCTATCTCGATTAATTTCCTATGGTGAATATCATGAGCTTAACTTAGATTCTATTATTGAAAAACTCAGTAAAAAGTTAGATGAAGCTTCGTTGAAAAGCGTTAAATCAATTTTAAGAAGAGAATTAAAAAATAATTATATCAGTGAAATAAATAAAAGATTGCCGGATAAATACATACAAACCATTAATGATTTGTATGAGGATTTTACAAGTGTAAAAGTTAGTCATCAATCTTATAATAATATTGGAGATCTTAAGAAACGTGCAGAATTCTCTACTAGTATTACTGGTATTGATTCTAATACGATATCAGCAGGAGAAGATAATTTATACATTATAATTACTGCATTAGTATCGCTGCAATATTATTATGATGAACTCCATAAACACAGTATATATGAGAGCTCTGAAATTCAGAGTTTACTTTTAATTGATGAACTTGATGCAACCTTGCATCCTTCTTATCAAATAAAATTATTTAAAATATTGGAGAAGTATTCCTCAGATTACGGAATACAGATAGTTTTCACAACACATAGCTTGACTTTGATTGATTATGGAATAAAACAAAAAGCAAAAGTTATTTATTTATTAAATGAACAAAATAAGGTAAGCGTTGTTAATGATATAGATATGTTTTCGATAAATATGTATTTGAGACAAATTACAAAGGGACAAATGGATAATAATAAAATTCCCATCTTTACAGAAGATAAGGAAGCAAGAGATCTTCTTGAAATATTATTCATGTGTTACTCAGATTTAGATAGAGAGTTCACTAAAATACGAGATTATTTCCATTTGATAGAAGGTAACATGGGGTGTGATAATCTTAAAAGTATCTTTAATGATTCTCTTCTTACTGATAATGTACTGAAAGCTATCTGTATTCTTGATGGAGATTCACAAAACGATTTGAGTAAAAATATAGTTATTTTGCCAGGTGGTAAGAATCCTGAAGAACTTATATTTTCATATTTATGCAAACTAATTAATGACCCGAAACACGAGAAATTTTGGAGTGTAGAGAGAGCGCATGTAAAGGATGATGGGTTTACAATTGATGTTGCAAAAGAAATATATAATGAAATTGATACTATGTTAGAAACCATTTCAAGTAAGGAAGAGAGAGGTGATTCTGTCAAAGGTATGAGAAGACAAGAAAACAAGAAGCTATATCGTAGACACAAGAATATTTTTGAAAAGATTTTCCTCGAATGGGTTCAAGATGAAGATAATAGAAATGAACTTCAAGGTTTTTATAATAATTTGCATGCTGTTTTTCGAAAAACATATGTAGCATATAATATCCCCTCTTCAGCATGGAAGAATAAAAAGAGTTTGTTTATAAGTGAACAATATGCCGGTAACTGATACACCATTAAGATACCCAGGGGGGAAGACACAATTATCAAAGTTCGTCACTAATCTGTTATTGATCAACAATGTAAATAACACAATTTATGTTGAACCATTTTCCGGTGGAGCTGGAATTTCTATATCATTATTATTAAAGGGAATTGTAGATAAAATTATTATCAACGATATTGACCCTTCAATTCATGCTTTTTGGTACTCCATTTTAAATTATCACGAGTTATTTATATCATTAATAGAGAATACGGATGTTACGATAGAAAGTTGGAACAAACAAAAGAAGATAAACGAAATTTACAAAAATGATCCTTATTCTATAGAAAACGGTTTTTCAACATTTTTTTTGAATCGGACTAATAGAAGTGGTATTATTTCGGGGGGAGTAATAGGCGGGAGAAGTCAAGTTGGGAAATACAAAATTGATTGTCGATACAATAAGCCGAATTTAATACAGAAAATTCAGAATATTGTTTCGAAGAAAGATCAAATAATGTTATTCAATCAGGATGCAAATATATTAATTGATCAAAATATTAAAAATCTTGATCCTCAAAATACGTTTATTTTTTTTGATCCGCCTTATTATATGCAAGGAAATAAATTATACACAAATTCATTTGAGCATCAAGATCATGTGGATTTATATAACTCAATTATAGAGTTAAGAGAATATCATTGGATAACAACTTATGACCATCATCAAGCAATTATTGATATTTATAAAGATGTTCCTCAGTATCAATATTCTTTACAGTACTCAGCTCAAAACAAACGAAAAGAAAGAGAGTTACTTTTCTCTAATGCAATAACCAAAGTTGAATCATTCAATAAAATAATGATAGAAAGAGTGTAGACTCGTAGTTTTATAAAGTGATGAATTAAAGTGATTTTTTTGTAATAAGTTGATCAGGCTTTGTTATAATTTAAAATTGAGTTTTAATTTTATCAAACTTTGTTCTAAAAAACTACTTAAGTATCAAGCGTTTTCTGCATTTTTTATCAATCATAATTGTTAAAACCCTTGATTAGTTTAATGGGGAATCAAGGGTTTTTAAGTATGAAATTATCAAACATTATTTTAAAGCTACAGTTATTTGTCAGAAGAAAATAAAGTGTTAGACTGAAAAATAAAGTATTAGACTAGGAAAAAAAGTTGTAGACTGAGAAAATAAAGTATTAGACTCACAGATACGGACATACTGCTACTAGTAGCTCTTCTACAGTCTTAGATTCGACATCTAGAATAACAACACGACTCCTCTTTTTGTGGGGCTACCTTTAGGTAGCCTCATTTTTTTATAGATTGGGAGTGGAATGAATGGCTAAGCGGAAACGTGAGATTACACAAGCTAAGATAGAGCGATTTCTTAAAGAAGGAACAGGTCAAGGTAATGGAAAGGACTATCTTCCATGGCTTAGTGTTCAAGATGTTCCCTCGCAAGGGAGAGCGACTCGCGGCATAGGTTGGACTACTGGCCGACGACACGAGCTTTTTTCCGATACCCCTTCTGGATTATTCAGAAGGGGTATCGGATATTCGAGAGCAATTTTCACTCCCCCCACTTGAAGAAACTTTGATGATAGCTGTCCAAAGAAAATAAAGCTTTATACTTAATAATTATGTTGTAGACTAGTAAAAAAATAAAAATGTAGACTGAGATAATAAAGAATGAGACTGACGGTACTCAATTAAGCCTCCTCGATATGATTCAGTTTCCTCACCCAGACTTAACGATCAGCTCTTCTAATAGACGCTTGGCCAACCATTTGTTCGTCAAATCGTTAAATATAAGGCTTAAGGTTGCTATGGATGGAGCCTTTCGATCAGTCAAAGTCTGCACTGGTAACGAAAGCGAAGATCCATGTCAAAAAGGTAACGCAGAACAGTGAATGTAACATGTTCTCTAGCGGTGCAGCAAGCAGCACATAAAGTTGCCTACAATGACCACAGGTATCTCGAAGCGAGTTTTTCTCAATACTTTGGTATAGGGGTGTAAGTCAATGGAGTTAACAAAGATAGGCAATCTTTCTTTGGATTCAAGTTTTTAAAGCACTTTAAAGGAAAATGGACGTTTTGGATTATATAGTGTTCCTCTCGCGGTCTTCTAGTTCCATAACTTTATAATTACTCTAATTCTAGGAGGAGTCCCTTTTGTTCAGAAATCCTTAGTCTAGAAAGGAGCACTGTTTATGCAAAATGCTCTTTAAAGTTTAATTATATTCTCTGATATTTTTTAACCATATAGAAGAAATGCCACCGAATACCAGAAGCATACATCCAATTACAAACATCACTGAATCGGAACCATAGAGATCAGCGAAATAAGAAGCTAAGCCTAAGCCTAAGGAAGGAGCGACACTCATTAACGAACCTAATATTCCAAAAACTCTACCTTGGAGTTCTTCAGATACTTCGAGCCTTAAGATTATATTTATTAACATCGTGCAAAACGAAAACATGAATCCTATTAATAAGATAATGGGAATAGCGACCAAAACTGAGGAAGAAAAAGAGAGAAATATGTAACCGGGTCCCATCAGCAATAGATTTATTATTACGAACTTACCTCTTTTTATTAATTTTGATCCAAAAACTACGATTATCCCCGCCCCTAACATATATCCCATAGGAATCGAGGATTCAATTAAACCAAATTGAAAAGGATCTGCATTCCATACTTTAACAGCCATGACTTGAGTTAACATAAGCGAAGACATAAAGAACAGCGCGAGTACAGGTGAAAGTATAGTAACCGCTTTTGCAAAAGGATCCTTCCAAATATAACGGAATCCAGTGATTAGGTCCTCATTAAATTTCTTTTTTTCAGACTCTTTGTAAGTTGGAGTTGGAAATGAACCAGCAATAAAAATTAAAGCGAATGAAATAAGAAATGTTAAACCATCGAAGATGATAGCCCAAACCCCACCGAAGGCTGTAACGAAAATGCCTCCAACTGCAAACCCCACTATTCTTGAAATGTTTTCAGAAATATTCATCAATCCAACAGCTCTCTGAATATGTTCTTTGCCAACGATATTGACAAGTGATGCATGAAAAGCTGGAGAGTGAAATAAACCTATAGCTGTTACAAGCCCAGTTAGAATAACAATAATGAAAATAGGGATATTTGGGACGGATATGCAAAAGGCGGCGATTAATACAAACCCGCATCTATTTAGATTCGAGATTAGCATAATTTTCCGACGATTAAATCTGTCAGCGACTGTACCTGCAATTGGACCGAGTAGCGAACTTATAACGAGGTTAGTCACAAGAACAACAGTCATCATCTTCGCACTACCAGTCTTAGTTAATATCCATAGGTTTAGTGCGATATTGTGAAAAGAATTGCCGAATAAAGAAAGCGTAAAGGCCATAAGCAATAAGTTGTATTGTCTGTTTTTCCAAAGAGTAGGGAACGAATTGACAGCAGCTTGTTCGGACTCTCTTACAGAAATTTGTGTATGCACGTAGATTACCCCCCCCCCCCTGAACTTAAACGTTTAAGTGATTAAAAAAATTAATTATTTACTTTAAGAAAATATTTATTTTCGTTCTGTGTGTTGTATGCAACATTTTTTAGTATATCTTCCATCTTACGAAATGATACGGAGGATTTATCCTCTTGGAATGTAATCTTTCGTGTCTTGTTTGATAATATTTCTGGGCAACTACAGGTACAAATAACTGTCAAACTAGTAAAATGATTTAATTTTTCGACATGGTTACCGATAAATTCGTTTATAACAATTGCATGTTCATACATATTCTGTTTCAATAGAGTTTTTAAATCTGGAAGAGTGTTTACAGTGAAAATGGCTTCAACCGCTATGTTTAAGCTTTTCTGAATATAACTGACCAAAGAATTGTTATTATAACTCTCCATTATTAAACAATACGGGGTTTGGATCGTACTAGCGGCCAATTGTAATGCTGATTGATAATCGTATGTGACCTGCTTAAAGAGTTTATCCTCGATAAGGCTATCAATAACGATTAATGGAATTCCTTCAACGAATTTGGAAGATATGCTATAGAACATGTCGTCTTTAACATTAATAAGAAAGACAGCATCCAAGCTTCTCTCTATGATGACATCTAGTGAGGGATTCGACAAATCCAAAGAAACTAGCAGAGTGTGATATCCAGCATTTGTGATCAAGCCCTCTAAGCTGTTCACAATTGAATAGTGGTTCGCCCTTTTCCAATAAGGCATGTAAGAGTCTTTATTGATAAGAATACCTACCAAACCTGTTTTTTTCTTGCAAGCGAACGTGCTGTCAAGTTAGGAGTATAATCGAGTTCTTTGGCGATTTGAGTAATTTTACATCTTGTGGATTCAGGGATGGTTTGATTATCGACATTATTTAATACATAGCTTACTGTCGCAACTGAAACATTAGCCCTTTGAGCAATATCTTTCATAGTAGGCTTTTTCATTTGATTTCTCACCTTATTGTAATTATTTTCTCAAAGGTTAACATTTTATAAACAAATATGTCAATATGACTGTAGAAGAGTGTCACTTAACGAATGAAGTGTTTTTATATCAAAATATAAATAAAATGGTTGTAAGTTCGAATAGGTTTGGTGTAGTATAATTTTACCATTAACTTAAGCGATTAAGTTTGTGGAGTGATATTACTTTTCAGGAGGTTTTTAAATTAACTAAAGTAGTTTTGATGAACGAACATTGGGGGTAATCTTTCCCCCTACGATGTGTTGCCAACTGCACTTTAATTATTACGCCACAGAGGAGAGATCGATTTAAAGTTTTGGACTGTTCAACATAGAAATGTAGCAAGAATTCTTTTCGAAAAACAAACTTATTCTCCTGATTTTAATATTCCACATCCTTCTAATAAGTATGGAAGCATGAGGATATAAAATAGCAAAGGGGATATTAAATGGTAAGTGAAATAGAATTATTCGAAAAAGAGTCTCAGGAATTCAAACCTTTTAAACACTTTATTTCACGCATTCAAGTAATGCGGAAAGAATCCAGCTATGGGGCTGAAGTTGCCTCAAAATGGACTGATATTTTAAACCAAACTCTTCTAGATGAAACTTACCCAGTGATACATCCCATTGGTCAGGAGACATTCTCGTTATATGCAGAGTTCACGACTGGGGTATTTGAGTATACCTTAGACATAGACGGGGCTACTACATTTATAAAAGAAAAAAACATTAAACCCATAAAGACTTCTCCATCGAATATAATTGAAGCTGTTGACCAAGGTAACATAAATAAAGACCCAAACCGAATAAAACCCAATCATAAAAATCCTGTAATGGTACTTCAGAGTCGATATTTAACCAACAACAAACCTTATTGTATCAATGGAAACCATCGTATATTTGAAGCATATAGAAATAATGATGAACAAATAGAAATTTATGTTTTTAAAGATTTGGAGTTTGTTCCTTTCTTTTATGACGTTCTAAGTAAAGCAACATATTTTTTAGAGATTGATTACCATAATGTTGTTAATGATAAAAGATATTTATTGCATAACGAAAATGGTGCATTTGCAAATGAATTTAAGTAGATACGTTTCTTCAACTAACGGGTGCTTTAATTGAAGATTCGAATCCAGAAATAATCAATCTTTTTTATAAAAATCAAACTAGATAAATAAAGAACCAACTGTTTGATCAAACTTTGTTTCAAAACAGTTGGTTTCTTTCGTATATAAAATCAGCATTTGCAACTTACTTTTAATCGAACTTTGTTCAAAAGCTACATTATTTTGTGGATTTAAAATAAAGTCGCGACGTTTATAAAAAAACTGCGAAGCTTTGCCCCTTTGGATATGATTATCTAAAGGGGTGTTTTTGTGTCGAAAAGAAAAAGAACATCTAAAATTGATAAGTGGATTAAAGAGGGTCGAGGAACTGGCAGTGGGGCAGAATATCAGCCTTGGCTTAAAATTCAAGATGTTTCCTCATTAGGTCGGTCAACAAGATTAAAAGGTATAAAAACTGGCAGACAATGGACTTTTTATTAACAGTTGATAAGGGGCAAGGTGTATTTGAAGTCGCTCATACTATATAAATGAAAGATAAGCTGTTAGAAGAACGTGTGTTAGAGAAGTTTGAAATTGAACGGGAATATTGGAAGCGAAGAAGCATTAATTGGGCAACTGTAATAGAGGAGGAAATTCATAAGATAATGGTTAGAAATATTAAATTGTATCTATGATTTTTTTGATACCCGCAGCTATGATGTATATCAAGAAATGGGTGACCAAAATATTGAGGATTTATCCATGTCTCTTATGAATCGCCTATTGAATAATTCACGAAGTATCCGTGAAATTACTAATGAGTTTGATACAGATACACACTTACCTTTGGAAGTGGCGTTACACTATTTTATCACTTACTTGCAAGATTGATTTAGAGCAAACAATTGATATTAAGTGTATTGATGAAGGTAATTTAGAGAAGGTGAAATACGGATGATTTATATTAATCAAGTGTTTCAATATGTGACCGATTCGACATTAACACTTGCTACGGAAATAGTATCCCTACCAGTATACAATGATGAATATCCAGCTAGAGCGTACGGTTCCGACTTCTTAGTTTAGTTTTTTTATTGTAAAAATATGAATATACGGATTGGGGAGTTTATAAGGGCAAAGTCTAAGCGTGATCCAAAAACAGTAGAATTAGCTAATAGAATTATAGAACAATAGCCCGTAAAAAAGACCTGATTTCTCAGGCCTTATCGCTTTCACAATATCCATGTACAGCTTTCCAATGATTATTTTCACATACTAAATAATAGTCACCAGTAGTACAAACTCTTTCTCCCTCATTTGTACAATATTTTCCCTCTGCCGGGTCAGTGTGGTGGTGGGGATCTCTTTGCTTTTCATTGTTCATGTTTTGTCACCTCCTGATATTTATATTCTACTTAATTTGTTTATTTATTAAGGAAATAAATGTTATATATCTTCAGACTGCCCGGTGATCCTATGCTTGAACATCTTCATTATTCTTTTTACCTCCATTATATCGAGTATATCGAGCAACCAAACTCGATTGGTCTTGCGTGATTCTTGTAAAAGATTTCATCGGATACCTCAGTTGCTATTAATAACTGGGTAGCAATCTTTCTAGCTTCTTCCTTAGTAAGCCTGAATCCCACGGAATCCGGATTCATCCTTATTAGGGTAAACATTTTTCACCTGAAAGCTGCCTAATAACCGCTTATTCTTCAATGAGCGTGGTCGAAGCATGAATCCGTTTTGATCAATGTTTTATTAAAATGGATTCTTTTTATTTACGAAAAATATAGGTTAATGGGGGGGATTTTTACATGGGAAATTTATACCAGCGTAACTGTCATAAAGTGCAGTGTGGATTGGTGAAGCTGGCTGCCAAGTACCACTGTCTTTTCACTTGGCACCGGGAAGCAAGATATTCAAAACATAGATTTAGTCAAATTTATGCACATATGTCCATGATTAGTTGTCAACGTATGCAGGAAAGACGCTTTGATTTTTTTGAAATTTCTTCTTGATCATTAATTCCGATCCTGCTATTATGAAGAAGCATTAATTTTGGAAAGCGAATATTCAATATATATGTAGGATCTTTCCAAGCAGATAAACTTTGACCACTTCCTCTCTGGAAGTTAAGGCCATACGGACAGCCGGGTCAAATGCCGACTGGCAACTTTTCGTTGCCTTATTGATTGAGTTAAAAGCTCAAATTTTATAAGTTGGTTACTTTACAACCAGTGCAATACGCACACAACTTGTGAAACGGTCAATAAGAGTGGTAAAGGCATTATTTGCTATATAGACTCTGATCCTAACAAAATATATTTGAATATAAGAGCTCTTCCATGAAACGATGAGTCCTAGGGGTGACTGATAAGCACGCTAGGAGTTTGTTCTGTCATGTTTATTGGGAATATCTTATTTTTTAAATATATCAAGCAAGTGTGATGCGCATGGTGCGTGTTTCACTTGCTTTTTTTGTTGCCGTTTTTACAGTGAAAAAAATTGAATTCGGTGAGGAGATTGAAAAATGGGAAAAGCACTAATCATTGGCGCCGGTGGCGTAGCATCTGTAGCAGTTCATAAATGCGTTCAAAACAGCGAGGTCTTCGAAGAAATCTGCATCGCCAGCCGTACGAAGTCCAAATGCGATGATCTGAAAGCCAAACTGGACGGCGGCAAAACGAAAATTACAACCGCACAGGTTGATGCCAATAACGTTGAAGAGCTGATCGCTCTGATTAACGAAGTCAAACCGGATATCGTGATGAACTTGGCTCTGCCTTACCAGGATTTGACGATCATGGATGCCTGCCTGGCTACCAGAACACATTATATGGATACGGCAAACTATGAGCCGGAAGATACGGCGAAATTCGAATACAAATGGCAGTGGGAATATCGGGAACGCTTCGAAAAAGCAGGAATTACAGCACTGCTCGGCAGCGGATTCGACCCTGGCGTAACCGGCGTATTCTCGGCTTATGCGTTGAAACACTACTTTGACGAAATCGAATATATCGACATTCTGGATTGCAATGGCGGGGATCACGGTTATCCTTTCGCAACCAACTTCAACCCGGAAATCAATATCCGAGAAGTGTCTGCCAATGGCCGCTACTGGGAAAACGGGGAATGGATCGAAACAAAACCGATGGAAATTAAGCGTGAATATAACTTTGCAGAAGTCGGCCAAAAGGACATGTATCTGCTGTACCATGAAGAGCTCGAGTCTCTTGCGCAAAACATCCCTGGTCTGAAACGCATCCGTTTCTTCATGACTTTCGGCCAAAGTTATCTCATGCATTTGAAGGCGCTTGAAAACGTAGGAATGACCTCCATCGAACCAATCGAATACGAAGGAAAACAAATCATTCCGCTTCAATTCCTGAAGGCTGTACTTCCGGATCCGTCCTCCCTTGGACCTCGTACAGTAGGCAAAACGAACATCGGCTGTATCTTCAAAGGGAAGAAAGACGGCCAAGACAAGACGTACTATGTCTACAATGTTTGCGACCACCAAGAGTGCTATAAGGAAGTGGGCTCCCAAGCCATCTCCTATACAACGGGCGTTCCTGCCATGATCGGCGCGGCGATGATCCTCACCGGCAAATGGAACAAACCGGGCGTATACAATGTCGAAGAGTTCAATCCGGATCCATTCATGGAGGAGCTGAACAAATGGGGACTTCCATGGGTAGAAGACTTCAACCCTGTGCTGGTTGACGCCTTGCCTGAGGAAGCTAAAGAGCCGGAGCTCGTTCGTTAAGATGCGGTTCGAGGAATTACCGACACCCTGTTTTGTAGTCGATGAAGCACTCATCGAGAAAAACCTGAAAATATTGAACGGCGTTATGCAGCGTACGGGAGCCAAAATTGTACTGGCGCAAAAGGCTTTCTCCATGACTGCGATGTATCCGCTCATCGGAAAATACTTAAGCGGTACGACCGCGAGCGGATTATTCGAAGCACGACTGGGTCACGAAGAAATGGGCAAAGAAAATCATGTCTTTGCCCCTGCTTACCGTGAAGATGAGATCGATGAGATTATTTCCATTTGCGACCACATCATCTTCAATTCCTTCTCCCAGTTGGAAAAGTATAAAGCGAAGGCTCTTGCTGCTGGCAGAAAAATTGGCCTTCGTATCAATCCGGAATGTTCAACGCAAGTGGGGCATGAGATCTATGATCCTTGTTCGCCGGGATCAAGATTTGGCGTCAAACGGGAGGATTTCCAGCCGGAACTGCTGGAAGGCGTTTCGGGGTTGCACTTTCATACCCTTTGCCAACAGAACTCGGACGATTTGGAGACCACGCTGAATGCGGTTGAAGACAAGTTCGGACCTTGGCTGCCGCAAATGGAATGGATCAATTTCGGCGGCGGTCACCATATCACGAGAGAAGACTACGATATCCGGAAGCTCGAAGCTTGCATAACGCGAATGCAAAATAAATACGGCTTGGAAGTATACCTCGAACCCGGAGAAGCCATCGCGCTTAACGCGGGCTATATGGTCACTTCCGTGTTGGATATCCATCGCAACGGCATCGAGATTGCAATCGTGGACACGTCGGCTACCTGTCATATGCCGGATGTTCTGGAAATGCCTTATCGTCCACCTCTGGTCGGTTCGGGCGAATTCGGGGAGAAGCCATACGCTTACCGACTCGGTGGTCCGACCTGCCTTACGGGCGATGTCATCGGAGACTATTCCTTCGATCAGCCTCTCAAGAGCGGCGACAGATTAGTTTTTGAAGATATGGCGATCTACTCCATGGTCAAAACCAATACCTTCAACGGCATGCCGCTGCCGGCCATCGCCGTGCAGGAGAAGGATGGGAATTGCCGCGTCGTGCGCGAGTTCGGTTATCAGGATTTTAAGATGAGACTAGCTTAATGAATAACGGGAATTAAGCGTGAATATAACTTGGCTGAAGTCGGTCAAAAGGACATGTATCTGCTATTCGGCGTAAAATGGAAAGATTTCGAGCCGGAACTGCTTAGAAAGGTTGTGACAGCATAAAATGGACCACCGTAACACGCCGCTATTTACAGCTCTGAAAGAACATGCGGCGAGCAATCCCGTACAATTTCATATTCCCGGTCATAAAAAGGGCGTAGGAACTGACAGTGAGTTCAGAGAGTTTATAGGCGATAGTGCCCTATCCATAGATTTGATTAACATTGCGCCGCTGGATGATCTCCATCAGCCTACCGGTGTTATTGAAGAAGCGCAGAAGCTTGCAGCCGACGCATTTGGCTCAGATTATACTTATTTCAGCGTACAGGGGACGAGTGGTGCCATAATGACCATGATTTTGTCTACATGCTCGCCTGGGGACAAAATTATCGTACCACGCAATGTGCACAAATCGATCATGTCCGCCATCATTTTCTCCGGCGCGAAGCCAGTATTCATATCTCCGGTTCGCGACGAGAATCTTGGAATCGATCACGGCATTACAACCAAATCCGTACAGCGTGCACTGGATCGCCATCCGGATGCTAAAGCGGTTCTGGTTATTAACCCGACATACTTCGGCGTATGCGCCAATCTGAAGGAAATCGTCGATCTTGCCCACAGCCGCCATGTTCCAGTGCTCGTAGACGAAGCGCATGGGGTACTTATCCATTTCCATGAGGATCTGCCGATGTCCGCTATGGAAGCCGGTGCGGATATGGCCGCAACTAGTGTGCATAAGCTTGGGGGTTCTATGACACAAAGCTCGGTTCTCAACCTGAATACAAAAAACGGCTATGTGAATCCTCAGCGCGTGCAGACAATCATCAGTATGCTGACAACAACTTCTACTTCATACGTGCTGCTTGCATCATTGGATACATCCAGACGCAATCTAGCGATTAACGGCCATGACATGGCGCAAAGAACGATTGATCTTGCCCAAAAAGCCCGCCGCAGCATTAATGAAATGGAAGGTCTGTACTGCTTCGGGGAAGAAATCCTTGGGGACGAGGCCACCTTTGATTATGATCCGACCAAACTCACCATCCATGTCCGCCATCTGGGCATTACAGGCTTTGAAACGGAAAACTGGCTGCGTGAGCATTATAACATTGAGGTCGAGCTCAGCGATATGTACAACATCCTCTGCCTGGTAACCCCGGGCGACAATGAGGAAACGGTGTCGGTACTGCTTACAGCTCTCCGTGAGCTAGCTGGAACGTATTACAACGTGAACACTGCAAATGAGCTAATCGTGAAGATCCCGGAAATTCCTCATCTCTCCCTGATTCCAAGGGATGCATTTTACGGAGATACCGAAGTCATTCCGTTCAAGGAATCAGCCGGTCGAATCATTGCCGAGTTCATATATGTCTATCCGCCGGGTATTCCAATCCTGCTGCCGGGCGAAGTGATCTCCCAGGACAACATCGATTACATTGTCGATCATGTGGATGTGGGGCTTCCGGTGAAAGGGCCGGAAGATCGGTACATCCAAAATGTCAAGGTGATCGTGGAAACCGACCCGATCTCCTAAATCTGCGTACCTTACGCGTCGAGCGCACCACGAAGTGCCGTCAATGCAAGTCTGGTCATTTGATTGAAGGAATTTCTAAGTGAGTTTTCAATAGAATATGTTAAGAGCGTGTTTTGAACAATCTTTTTTCAAAACACGCTCTTTTTTTGTTGTTCTTTTATCAAGGTTATTAATATTAATGGTGTCCGAAGGAACTGAAAAAATAAAGTGTTAGACTGCCTTGGCCTCACTAAGCAATACCAGGATAGTTTGATAAATATATTTGATCCAAAATACTTGACTATGACGTTACGTCATAGTGCATAATTCTCACTATAAATAACTAGGGGTGAGAGATATGAACATAAAATCAATGCGTTCAGATTATATTTATCAAAAAGTTGCTCAAGCATCGCCCGAGGAAAAGCTTGAATTATTCAGAAACGAAATGATGGCTCCCTTTATGAGAAAATGGGAAATCCAACAGATTCCTTTTAAAGCTGATGAACCGCATGGGTTTGATGTTATTATGTTGAATAGTATGATGAATCGATCCCCAGATCAGATTACTCATCAGATTTTACCTGAGATAGAGTTGATTTCGTCAGATTCTTTTTGGTTAGAGTGTGAGCACGCTGTTAAGAAAAGCCTTCGTCTATTTATAGAACATGAAATAAGCCTCCCCGTATCCGATTATTTGTTTACCATTCAGCTAGGGAATCCGGGAAGTCGTTCCTTAATGTTAAGCGAAGGATATAGCGGCGATGGGGGGATTCCTGGTTTTATCATGTGTACACTTGTGCCAAATGAGTACACGATTCCTCGAATGAAGGCTGCGCTGGCGCACGAATGCAACCATAATGTGCGATATCAATTTATTCAGTGGGATCACACCATTAATTTGGGCGAACTAATTGTAAGTGAAGGATTGGCTGAAAACTATGCTACGTTCTTGTTTGGAGAAGAATTGCTCGGCCCTTGGGTAACGAAAACAAACGCAGAAACACTTAACAGGCGTATAAAGCCTGTGCTTAGAGAGCAATTGCAATTAACTGGGTTTGATCAATTTGCTCCGTATCTTTATGGTGACGAGATCGCAAAGCTTCAAAACTTTAAACCGGTCAATATGCCTTATAGCGCTGGCTACGCTTGCGGATATTATCTAATCCAATATTATTTAAGAGAAACAGGAAAAACGATCTTTGAGGCAACAATAACGCCAGCTGCTCAAATACTAGACGAAATAAAAGGATTTTGGGATGAAGAAACCATTATTAGCTGTTAAAGATATTGTTCAGATTACAGGCATTACAGCTCGGACTCTGCATTATTACGATAGAATCCATTTATTTAAACCGTCACACCTGACGGAAAACGGGTATCGCCTATATGATCGAAGCAGTTTAGAAAAACTTCAAACCATTTTGTTCTTAAAGGAAATGGATTTATCTTTGAAAGAAATAGCGGATATTTTAAAGCTGACCAAGGAAGAACAGAAACAGTTACTAAAGAAACAGAGACAAATCTTATTATCGAGAAAACAAAGACTAGAAACAATCATGGATGCTCTCGAAGAATACGTTTCGGGGAATGATGTTAGTAATTTGCATATTTTCAACAATTCTTCCGTTTTGCCATTGAAAGAACAATACGCAAATGAGGCGAGATTCATTTATGGTGAAACAGAGGCATACAAAGTGTTTAATGAAAAGTTGGAAAAATTATCACTAGATGAAAAAGAGAAATGGTCTTATGAATTTGAACAATCCATGGAAGAAATATTCAAAAAAATTGCGTCTTGTATCAATCAGTCTCCTTCCTCCGTTGAGGTGCAACGATTAATCGAAGAGTGGAAGAAAAGTCTAATGCAAGTCATGACATGTGATTCGGAGTTACTGGCTTGCATTGCCAATACATACAAATTCGATACACGATTCAAAAACTACATTAATCAATATAGCAATGAGGATTTAGCAGATTTTCTATACAGTGCAATTATGCATAATATTAATCAGTTGAACGTCTCTCATTTGTCCTAAGGTCGAATGGCATGTTGTAGCTTTAGGAGATAATTTGAGTAGTTTTAAATGATAAACTGGATATAGTGTGGAAAAATCTCATCGTTAACTAAAAAGAGCAACTCCATTTTGATCAATCTTTTTCAAAATGGAGTTTTTGCTTTGTTGTTAAATAATGATTAAGGTAATTATTTTGTTATTGTTTCTTAGATGAACGGCTATCCCCGTGTGATAATTCGACAATCTTCTGGATGCCTTCTCTCAATAGCTGCTCATTCAGATAGGAATAGCTGAGGCGTATCCATGATTTGTACTCCTTGAGCGGATCGCAAATCGCTCCGGGTACAAAGGTGATTGATTGGTTTATGCATGTACGGAGTAAACGTTCAATCTCCACCGTTTCCGGAAGCTTCACCCATAAGTTGAATCCGCCTGCAGGGGAGTTCCATTGCCAGTCGGTAGCGGACAACTCCTGTTCTACGATATCCTTGCGAACCGCAAGCGCAATGCGAAGCTTCTCCATATGCTGCTGCAGCCGCTCGGAGAAAAAATAATGCAGGAAAATTTTCTGATTCACCAAAGGCGTCCCGCTGTCCGACAACAATTTGGCTTTTATCAGGTAGTTCATGATGGAAGGGCGGCACGCAACGATGGCGATGCCGAGGCCCGGAGCGATATATTTGCTGAAGCTGCGAAGATAGATGACCCATCCTGCCGTATCGTAAGCAAAAAGAGGCCGTGGAGGTTCTTCGCCAAAATAAATGTCGCGGTAAGGATCGTCCTCTAGTAGCAAACATTGATACCGCTCGGCAAGCTCAACGAGCCTTTTCCTTTGTTCGGCGGGTACGACATAGCCTGTTGGACTTTGAAAAGTGGGATTCAGATAAAACAGCCGCGGCTTGTAGGCTTGCATCAGTTTCTCTACCTGCTCCAAATCGTAGCCGTACGGGTGAATCTCAACCGGAACGATAGCTGCGCCTTGTCTTCTGAAAATATCAATTGCCGTGCTGTAGGTAGGACGCTCCAACATAACGGCATCTCTCGGCTTGACCAGTGCTCGGGCAACCAAATCCATGGCCTCCTGCGATCCACAAGTGATCAACAATTCGTCTGCTGACAAGTGAAACCGGTGGCAATCGGTAAAGTAACGGCACAATGCAACCCGCAGCTCCTGGTCTCCTTGCACGGTAAAGTAGGTGCCGAGCATTTTGGGATACAAATCGAACACTTGCTTCACATATTCCGAAAAATAAAGATTAGGGAGCAGGTTCGGATCGAGCAGCGATTTTGACAGTACATATTCGGCTTGCACCTGATGAATTTCAGAAAGATGGCTCTCATGCACGTAAGCGGATATGATCGGATTATGCAGCGAATCCGTAGGAAGACTGCCGTTCAGTCTCACATAATAGCCGGATTTGTCCTTCGCTTCAACGATCCGATTTTCCTTTAATAGCTGATAGGCTTTATAGACTGTCAGTCGATGTACATTGAATTCCATCGCCAGCGAGCGGATGGAGGGGAGTTTCTCATGCGGCTTCCATTCTCCGCGACGGATTCGATCCAGAATATAGTCATAGATTTGTTCAAACAGTTTGCCTGCATATCCGCTTGAAAGAACTTTTTTTCCCATATGTTTTGCCCCCAGGCCCATTAACCCGAAATTCGCACTTGCGCGTGTGTCTCTATTATACAGGGAATTCCTTCCTTCTGTTCTGGTCTTATCGATCTGTTCTGTTCACCTTCGTTTATGATGAAAAAAGAGGAGACTAATCAATTCTGCTGGAAAAACCACGACGCTCATGAAAGAAGGTTCTAGGAATGAACAGAAACACTATATTAACGGGT
This sequence comes from Paenibacillus sp. NAIST15-1, assembly GCF_001894745.1. Lineage (GTDB taxonomy): Bacteria > Bacillota > Bacilli > Paenibacillales > Paenibacillaceae > Paenibacillus_B > Paenibacillus_B suaedae. The sequence goes on along the minus strand of NZ_BBYF01000001.1, from coordinate 781,734 downwards.
ATCACCTATTGTTTGATTCCTGTGCTGGCGTGGGGAGGCATGTTTCCCGTCATGCAAGTTGCCTTGAAGGTTCTCGATCCGTTCTATTTCACGACGATTCGCTACATTTGGGCTGGCCTCATTCTTTTGGGAATGCTGATCGTTTTCGAAGGGAAGGACGTGCTCCGATTGGAGGGACAATCGTGGAAATTATTATTTTTTGGCGCTGTAGGGTTTTCAGGATTCGGCTTTCTTACCTTTGTCGGACAACAGCTCAGCGGATCGTCAGGCGCAATCATTGCCTCCGTTATCATGGCGTTAATGCCACTAATGACGACATGCGTAAATTGGGCTGTGCATAAAAGCAAACCCAAGCTATCTACTTTTGTTTCAATTATCATTGCGCTTTCAGGCGCGCTGCTGGTCATAACGAATGGAGATTCCTCCCTAATCGTACAGACCAAAGAGCACATTGGCGCCAGTCTGCTGATTATGCTCGGTGCTCTATGCTGGGTCATTTATACGTTGGGTGGCAGTAAATTTGTAGGCTGGTCGCCGCTTCGTTACACTGCTATGACAACATGCTTCGGAGCCTTGATGAATATTTTAATCGTGCTGTCGGCAACGGTTTTCGGAGCCTTGACGATGCCAAGCGCGAAGATGATCGGAAGCGCAGGGGCGGAACTGCTGTATATGATCCTGATCGCAGGCGTACTTGCCGTGCTCACATGGAACGTCGGCAATAAAATGTTGAAGCCGGAGAACGGCATGTTATTTATGAATATCGTCCCTGTTACGACAGTCACGATCAGTGCCCTCCAGGGAGTTGAAGTCGGAAGATTGCAGTTGGCAGGGATATTCATCGTGATCATCGCTCTAGTGATGAATAATTTGTTCCAGAGACAGAGGAAAGAAGCGGGTGAATATGCAAAATGACCATTCTTGAGCATTATCGGAGAGTGCTGAACGGAGAATTGGAGCAGTCTCCCGTTGAGAGCCTTATGGGACTGAAGTTAATTAGCGTAGAAGAGGGCGAGGCCACGTATGAAATGCAGGCTTCGAAACAACACGCGAATCCGCAAGGCACATGCAACGGCGGCATCATCGGCATTCTTGCCGACATGGCCATGGGGATTGCCTACGGCTCTACCTTGCAAGAAGACGAAACCTTTACCACGATCGAGATGAAAGTAAACTTTTTTAAACCTGTATGGAAATCCAAAATAAAGGCTCATGCTACGCTGTATAAGCGAGGACAGACCATCGGGTTTATCCACTGCGATATTACTGACGAGAACGGTAAACTTATCGCTCATGCCTCAAGCACTTGTATGACGTTAAGGGGCGATAAGGCGCAAGGCAGGTAGGCCACAAGACATGCCCATGAAATGAGAAGCGATGGCTTTAATGACTCGCTGTGTATCTGATGACAGGATAGGTGCAGTAGGCGACGAACCTTTACAAGAGGAGGGAACTTAGCATGCTTGAAACAGTGCTCACGCTTACTTCAATGCAGACTCCCGAAGAAGCTCGGGCCTTCAAAACACTTAACGAAGAATGGATTGCCCGAATCTTCACCATCGAAGAGGCGGATCGGGCAATCCTCGATAACCCGGTGGAGAACATCGTGAATAGAGGAGGAGACGTGCTCATCGCACGCGATAGCGATTCGATCGTCGGATGCGTTGCACTTGTGCCGACTGGTGCTGGGGTGTTCGAGCTCTCAAAGATGAGCGTTATACCCGAGTTACGAGGACGTGGATACGGACGGAGAATCATCCATGCCGCCATTAACCGTGCTCGCGTACTTGGCGCAACATCGATCTTTTTGGGCAGCAGCACCAAGCTGCCGGACGCCATTCATCTTTACGAATCGGTTGGGTTCAAGCGCGTTCCTGTCGAGCAGATCGGACCCATGCCCTATGTAAGAGCGGATGTGTTTATGGATCTGGAACTAAAGTGAATACGGAGACAAAATTAACATTGGTAAAAAAGAGTGGAACCATATAATTGTGCCGACCAAATAAAATTACAGATCGGCACAATTTTTTTCTTGTGGAAACCTATTACTACCATAAAAAAACTAGTCAACGGCTTTGGGACGGTATTTAATAAGCGATGCCGACACGGCTATTCTCATATCCTTCTTTATTTATCAAAGACCAGGCAAAATGAGCAGTATCCCCCACTGTAATTTTCGATCCGTTCAATGGCAGCACATCTACCTCTGTTCGGTACATGCCCGTTCTTTCGCCATTGATTAAATGGGTAGGACAAATAATCGTCCAGCATAGCCCACTATTTTTTAAGGCTAGATAAGCAGCTAAATGATCTTCGGCAGCTGTGGTACTTCTTCTTTTTGATTCTTCCGATTGGAACCGATAGATCTTCGGATTAGTGCGAGCTTGTAAAATACCCGCTGTTCCAATTGTAACGATTCGGCTTATCCCCTCTTTTTTCATATGTGTAATAATGGTTTGCATACTTTTCGACAACGTGCCATTCCCATCTGTTCCAAGAGCACTTATAACGATATCAACTTCCTTTAACGCCTTCTTCACATCATGTTCATCTAATACATTTCCCTCGATGATCTGTAGATTCCTATGCGAAACTGCAAGCTTATTCTGATCACGCACTAAGACCGTAATATCATGCGAATCGTGTAATGCTAGTTTCAGCAGCTCTGATCCAACTCTCCCAGTTGATCCCAATATACATATTTTCATTTTTCCTTCTCCCTTACTCTCTATTCTTTCTTTAAAAGTGGTAGAGACCGTTGGTTCATGCCATGGGCCAGATGATGAAGACCTTGCAAAGCAAAGCAGCATCTGAATGTGCCTATTTTGATAGCGGACACGTTTGAATCATCTCAATAAACCCGCATGCTGCCATGGAAAGCGGCATGTTGCGCATAATCATAATCCCCACGTGAGATGGCGGCAGCCGCACGTCCAATTGAATCTCGAAGAGGGTACCCTCCTCCAGCTCTTTCGACACAAATTCTCTCGTCACGTATGAAATTCCGAGTCCTTTTCGAGCAAACTCGATGAGAAGATCCACGCTTCCGACCTCAATTTTAGGTGCGAGCTTATAGCCGTAGCTTTGAAATAATTCCGTAATGGTCATTCGTGCCCTGCTATTGCGCGAGAACAGGATAATTGGGTACTGGAGCAGCATATCCAGCGTTAAAACCGCATCCTTGAGCTCGGCATAACGTGTCCCCGCTACGAAGCATTCCTGCAACTGGAAAGTCTCCCTCACTTCAAGTTGGGTATCGACGATAGGCATACGGATGACGCCTAAATCAATTTTCCCTTCTTTTAAGAAGGAGATGATTTCCGGCGTAGTTCCATGATTCAGGTGAAGTCTGATCCCGGGATGCTTCTCATGAAAGTCCTCCAAGTACGGGAGCAAATAATGCTTGAACAGCGAATCGCTTCCGCCAATCCGCAGCTCGCCGCTGTCCAGATTTTTAAGTGCTTCCATTTTTTCTTCGGCCAGCGATATTAAGATCTGTGACTGCTCAATATAGGAATACAGGATGGTGCCCTCTCTCGTCAGCCCAACGCCCTTGGAATTCCGGTAAAACAAAGTGACGCCGAAGCTGTTTTCAAGCTGTTTGATGGCGTGGCTGACGCTAGGTTGGGTTAGGTATAAGGCTTTGGCAGCCTGAGTCAAGCTGCCTGTCTTCGCAGCCCAATAAAAAACCTTGTACAATTCGTAATTTATACTCATAGATGTGGTCTATAGCTCCTGTGAAATATATTTATTACTTGTATAGATGATATTCGTATTATAGTGGAACTACGAAATAGAAACCAGAGCTTGATTAAGAGAGCGCTGCTTGAAGGAGAGAGAAACATGGAGCCGACCACTTTTGTTTTGTTTGGAGCGACAGGGGATTTAGCCAAAAGAAAAATATACCCTGCCCTTTACAACTTGTATATCGATCGGAAGCTGCCACAATCATTCTCCTTATTTGGTCTTGGGAGAAGAGAACTGTCTGATGAATCGTTTCAGGCAAATGTCGAGCAGTCTATCCGTACTTTTTCCAGACGCGAAGCGAACAATTCTGCGCTAATCAAAGAATTTGTGAGCTTATTCCGTTACAGCGTTCTTCATATAGATCGCAAAGAAGATTATAGGAAGCTGCTGCAACTGATTGAACAGAGGGAAGAAGAGCTGCAGATTCCACCGAATCGCCTGTTTTATTTATCTGTCGGACCTGAATTTTTTGAAACGATCACAGCGAGCATTAAGGAAAGCGGGCTTGGTTCCGCGAATGGCTGGAAGCGTCTCGTGATCGAGAAGCCTTTCGGCCATGATTTGAAATCTGCTCGCGAATTAAATCAGCAACTGAGCAAATCTTTTTCGGATCATGAAATTTTCCGAATCGATCATTATCTCGGCAAGCCGCTAATCCAGAAGCTTGAGATTTTGCAGCAAAATCCGGTTCTTAATGCCTTATGGACGAATCGTTATATTGCCAACGTGCAAATTACGGCAAACGAGACCGTCGGCGTAGAAGAAAGAGCGGGTTATTACGATCATGTAGGTGCCGTAAGAGACATGTTCCAAAACCATATGCTGCAATTACTGATGATGCTGACAAGTCATCTTCCAATCAACAGCGACTCGGAAATGGTGGCCTATAAGAAGAAAAAGGTGATGGAAGCTGTCGAGCCGTTGCGAAAAGAGGAAGTGAGCGCGAGCATTATCCGCGGGCAGTACAAAGCAGGAACCATTCAAGGTAAGCCGGTAATTGGCTATATCTCCGAACCAGGTATCGCATCTACTTCTATGAACGATACGTTTATAGCCGCTAAATTGGAGATCAATGATTTCTTTTGGCGCGGCGTTCCTTTTTATATCCGTACAGGCAAACGAATGAAAGAGAAATCAACGCGGATTGTAATTGAGTTCAAGGATCTGTTGACGAAGTCCTCACAGGCAAATACAGAAGGAAAATCGCCTAACCTTCTGGTATTTGAAATTAGTCCTAACGAGGGCATTACGCTGCAATTAAATACAAGAGATCCTTTGCATAAAGGGGAGTTCAAGCCCCTTCAGATGAACTTTCATGAGAGCAAGGGCGATGTTCCCGAGGCTTACGAAAATTTGATTTACGATGCATTGCAAGGAGATCCTACGTTCTTCGCACATTGGGATGAAGTCGAATTGTCGTGGCAATGGGTTCAACCGATCCTGGAAGCATTCGAAGAGAATCTGGTTCCACTTCATCGGTATGAAGCGGGTACTTATGGACCTGCCGAATCCGATGCGTTGTTGGCGCAGGACGGCTATCATTGGTGGTTCGATGACAAATCAGAAGGAAATATTAAAGCGGAAGAAGGAGAACAATATGCTTACCAAGGAAACCATTGATCAATTATCCATCGATACGATCCGAACATTGTCTATCGATGCTATCAACCGTGCCAATTCCGGTCATCCGGGGCTGCCGATGGGAGCGGCGCCGATGGCATACGCCCTTTGGTCCAGACTGTTAAATCACAATCCCAGCCATGCCAAATGGTTTAACCGCGACCGCTTCGTTCTTTCTGCGGGTCACGGATCTGCCTTACTCTACAGCCTGCTGCATTTGTCGGGATATCAGGTGTCGCTTGACGATTTAAAACAGTTTCGCAAGCTGAACAGCAAAACGCCAGGGCATCCCGAATATGGGCATACAGATGGCGTAGAAGCGACAACTGGACCTCTGGGACAAGGGTTGGCGATGGCAGTGGGGATGGCGATGGCTGAAGCACATTTGGCCTCGAAATTCAATCAAGACGGATTCCCAGTAATCGATCATTATACGTATGCGCTTGTGGGAGACGGCTGCTTGATGGAAGGAATCTCTTACGAGGCGATGTCCATGGCAGGACATATGAAGCTTGGAAAGTTAGTCGTATTGTATGATTCCAACGACATCTCGTTGGACGGAGAGCTTAATCTCTCCTTCGGCGAAAATATGCAAAAAAGAGCGGAATCGGCCAGTTGGGAATATATCCGGGTCGAGGACGGCAATGATATTTCCCAGATTACCGAAGCGATCGCGGCAGCTAAGCAAAATGATGCCCAGCCGACGCTTATCGAAATTCGGACGATTATCGGTTACGGCAGCAAGGTAGCGGGAACGAACAAAGTACACGGCAATCCACTGGGCAAAGAAGAGGCGAAGGCGACCAAGGAAGCTTACGGCTGGAAGTATGAGGAAGAGTTCGCTGTTCCGGAAGAAGTCAAAGCGCATTTCGAGCAGTTGAAACGCAAGGGCGAGGCCAAAGAAGAAGCGTGGAACAAATTGGTCACTGCCTATAAAGCGCAATATCCTGCGGAGGGTAAGGAGCTTGAGCAAGTCATCGACGGCTCCGTGTCGATTGAGGCCGCGGATATCCTTACGTTCGACACTTCCAAATCGATTTCTACCCGTGTAGCAAGTGGCGAAGCGATAAATCATTACGTAAAAACCGTTCCTTCGATTTTTGGAGGAAGTGCGGATTTATCGCATTCGACGATGACGGACATCAAAGGAGAGCAAAAGTTTGCGGTGGAGTCTTACTCGGGACGCAATATCTACTTTGGCGTCCGTGAGCACGCTATGGGTGCAGCCGGCAATGGCATGGCCCTGCATGGAGGTGTAAAACCATTCGTAAGCACCTTCTTCGTATTCAGCGATTATTTGCGCCCGTCTATTCGTTTGGCTGCACTGCAAAAACTGCCTGTGATTTATGTGTTTACCCATGATTCCATTGCTGTTGGGGAAGATGGACCTACGCATGAACCCGTCGAGCACTTGGCTGCGCTGCGCACCATTCCAGGACTTACGGTCATTCGTCCGACCGATGCCAATGAAACGGCAAGCGCATGGGCGTATGCTCTACAGCAAAATGAAGGCCCGGTAGCCTTGGTGCTAAGCAGACAAAATCTGCCTGTATATGAAGCGACCAAGGCCAATGTTGAAGGGGTAGCCAAAGGCGCTTATGTCTTGAGCGAAACGGGCGGTCAGCCGGATGTCCTCCTAATCGGAACCGGCTCCGAGGTTTCTCTGGCCATGAACGCCAAGGCGGAGTTGGAGCGGGGCAATATTTCCGTACGCGTCGTTGCCATGCCGAGCAGAGAGCTGTTCGATCGTCAACCCGATGAGTACAAGCAGAGTGTTCTTCCTAATTCCGTTACGAAGCGGGTGGCCATTGAAGCGGGCATTTCGTTAGGCTGGGATCGTTACACGGGGCAAGGCGGAAAAGTACTGTCGATCGATACATTTGGCGCATCCGGATCTGGTACGGATGTTATGGAATACTTTGGTTTCTCCGTCAATCAAGTGGTTCGCCTTGCGAAGGAATTAATGAATTAATAATAAATTAGCAACAAAATAATGGAGGAGGTACTTACCTATGAAATTCTTTATCGATACTGCAAATGTGGAAGACATCAAAAAAGCATATAAAATCGGCATCTTATCCGGTGTTACGACGAATCCGTCGTTGGTCGCCAAGGAAGGTGTGAAATTTGAAGATCGAATCGCCGAGATTCTGCGGGAAGTACCCGGAGTTGAATCGGTTTCCGCTGAAGTAACGCCTGATGCGATGACAGCTGAAGAGATGATCGCGCAAGCGAACGAACTAATCAAAATCAACAATAATGACAAAAACATCACGATCAAGCTTCCGATGACGCTCGCTGGACTTGAAGCTTGCCGCTACTTGAGCGACAAAGGCGTGAAAACGAACGTGACGCTGATTTTCACTGTGAATCAAGCTTTGCTGGCCGCTCGTGCAGGTGCGACCTATGTCTCGCCATTCCTTGGCCGCTTGGATGATATATCGGAAGACGGCGTCCAACTCGTCACGAAAGTCGCTGAATTGTTCCGAGTGCATAACCTGGATACGCAAATTATCGCGGCATCTGTCCGCCATCCGGATCATGTGACTCGCGTAGCAATGGCAGGCGCGCATATTGCCACGATTCCATTTGCGGTGATCGAACAAATTTCCAAGCATCCGTTGACGGATCAAGGTATGGATAAATTCGCTGCCGATTGGAAAAAAAACAGCTAAGCTTTAAGTTACGCTTAAAATAAACAAGATCAATATGTTTGCGCTGCTGGGTAAGCCTGGTTTCGAAGCGCAGAAAGCCGGGCTCATCAAACGTTTATCTACAAAGAGAGAGAAATGACAGGGAGGGAATTGCAATGAAAAAACAGCAAATCGGCGTGGTCGGCTTGGCCGTTATGGGGAAAAACCTGGCCTTAAATATAGAAAACAAAGGGTTCTCGGTTGCGGTATACAATCGTTCGCCAGAGAAAACGAATGAGCTTCTGGAGGAGGCGCAAGGAAAGAATTTCGTCGGCACGTACAGTGTCGAAGAATTCGTCCAATCGCTCGAGACGCCGCGGAAAATTCTAATTATGGTCAAAGCGGGACAACCGACAGACGATACCATCAATCAGCTAGTTCCTTACCTGAGTCAAGGGGATATTCTTATCGACGGCGGGAACGCCTATTTCCCTGATACGCAAAGAAGAAATAAAGAGCTGCAAGCCAAGGGGTTCCGTTTTATTGGCGCAGGTGTCTCGGGCGGCGAAGAGGGAGCGCTAAACGGCCCCGCGATTATGCCGGGCGGGCAAAAAGAGGCGTATGAACTGGTAGAGCCAATTCTGACCGCCATTTCGGCCAAAGTGAACGGCGATCCCTGCTCGACTTATATCGGAGAAGACGGTGCCGGCCATTATGTCAAAATGGTGCACAACGGCATTGAATACGGCGATATGCAGCTCATCGGCGAAGCGTATCATCTGCTCAAAGATGTATTGAACGTAAATACCGAGCAGCTGCATGACATTTTCTCCGAATGGAACAAAGGCGAACTGGATAGTTATTTGATTGAAATAACAGCCGATATTTTCTCGAAGACTGATCCGGAGACCGGCAAGCCAATGGTGGATGTCATCCTCGATTCGGCAGGACAGAAAGGAACGGGGAAATGGACGAGCCAAAGTGCATTGGATTTAGGAGTTCCATTGTCCATTATTACTGAATCTGTCTTTGCACGATTTATCTCCGCTATGAAAGAAGAACGCGTGGCAGCAAGCAAGCAGCTGAAAGGCCCCGCGGCGTCAAGCTACGACGGCGATCCCAATGAATTCATCGAAGCCGTTCGCAAAGCTTTGTATGCCAGCAAAATCGCTTCGTATGCGCAAGGCTTTGCGCAAATGAGAGCTGCTTCCGACGCGTATAATTGGAATTTGAACTATGGCGGCATTGCGATGATCTTCCGCGGAGGATGTATTATCCGCGCAAGGTTTCTACAAAATATTAAGGATGCATATGACCGGAACCCGGATTTGAAAAACCTGTTGTTGGACGAATACTTCAGTGGGATTATTGCTAACTATCAGGAAGCCTGGAGAAAAGTCGTATCGATCGCCGTAACCAGAGGGATTCCGGTTCCTGCTTTCGCTTCCGCTTTAGCTTATTATGACAGCTATCGGACAGAGAGACTGCCAGCTAATTTGCTGCAGGCACAGAGGGATTATTTTGGGGCGCATACGTTCGAGCGGCTTGATCAAAAGGGAAGCTTTCACTTTCAGTGGATGGAAAATAACGAACAATAAGTGATTTAATATTGTGTAGTAATCCTTTAAACCTTAAATAAAAGAATAATTCAATAGAGTATGTTAAGAGCGTGTTTTGATCAATCTTTTTCAAAACACGCTCTTTCTTTGTGGTTAAGGTTATTAAGATTAATGGGGTATGTAGATTGTTTGATGTATGGATTTGGAACGTGAAAACAGAGCAAACTTTGATAAAATAAACAAACAACAGCTTGAGATAACGGGAGGTAGTTTCCAATAAACGGAGATTTCACAATGCTGCTTCAGCTCTTTGAGCGGGCAGCATTATTGCTCATTATTTTGTTTTTCTTAACTCGTATTCCGAGCTTTAAGCAGATTTTGCAAAAAGAATCGCTGACAACGAAGGAGTTCGCCGTTGTAACGCTTCTGTTCTGCACCTTTGCATTATTCGGTACCTACTCAGGCATTGATGTGGAAGGATCGCTTGTCAACGTACGGATCATCGTGATTACGGCAGGGGGCATCTTGTTCGGGCCTTGGGTCGGTCTTGTTGTGGGCGTGGTGTCCGGAATCCATCGTTATTTGATCGATATCGGCGGGGTCACCTCGATTCCATGTCTTATTACGAGTATTATTGCGGGTCTGGTATCAGGGTATATTCATCTTCGAACACCGAGAGCGAAGCGTTGGTTTATCGGGATTGTTGCCGGAATGGCTTGCGAAGCTTTAACGATGCTGTTGATCATCTTCATGGCGCAGCCTGCAGCATTAGGGATCGAGATTGTATCCAGAATTGCAACACCGATGATTCTCGGGCAATTGAATGTGGGATTGATCATTTTGTTGATTCAGAATGTAGAAAGTGAGCGGGAAGGAATCGCTGCGCAGCAAGCGAAGTTGGCGTTGGACATTGCAAATAAGACCTTACCCTATTTCCGTTCCATCAATACCGAATCCTTGCACAAGATCTGCTCCATTATTAAAGAAGACATTCAAGCTGATGCAGTGGCGATTACGGATGCCTCGAGCGTGCTCGCTTATGTCGGTTTTGGGGAAGACCGCTATCAATTCCGGCATGAAATCATCAGTGATATGACCAAACAGACGATACGGAGCGGGGAGTTCATGATAAGCAACCATGCGTTGGACGATGCGATGCCCGGCATTCAATCCTTGCTTATTATTCCGCTGAAAGAGCGGGAAGAAGTGACGGGGACCTTGAAGATTTATTATCGGAAAGCGCATAAAATTACCTATCCGCTGCAGACTATGGCCGTCGGTTTGTCCCAGATCATCTCGACATTAATGGAAGTTTCTCGTGTGGAAGAGATTAAGGAGATGGCGAATAAAGCGGAGCTCAAGGCGCTGCAGACAACGATTCAGCCTCACTTTTTGTTCAATGCGCTAAATGCGATTGGATCCTCGATCCGAACTAGACCGGATCAAGCGAGGGAACTGATCGTCAATTTATCAGGATACTTACGTTATAATTTGGAGCTAACGGATGAATTGATCGATATCCATAAGGAGCTAGAGCAGGTTCGGAATTACGTAGAGATTGAAAAAGCACGCTTCGGAAATCGGCTGCATGTCGTTTATGATGTGGATGAAGTCGCCGTGAAGATTCCGAGTCTCATCATTCAACCGTTAGTGGAGAATGCGATTGTCCACGGCATATTGAAGGAGAGAGGACCTGGAACGGTCACTATCTATGTCAAAGATACAGAAGAGTACATTCGGATTGGCGTGCGGGATACTGGCGTGGGTATCCGTGAAGATATCATCAATCAGGTGATAGAGGAGCGCGTTCCACCGAATCATATTGGTCTGTTCAATGTGTATAAGCGTGTGAAGCTCATTTTCGGGCATGGTGTTACAATGGAGCGGCTAGATCAAGGAACGAATATCTTTTTTGACATACAGAAGGAGACACGATGAGAGCAATAATTGTGGAAGATGAAGTTTTGGCCAGTGAAGAGCTGGAGTATTTGATTACCAAACATAGCCGCATTGAAATCGTGGAGCGATTCGAAGATGGCCTTGATGTGCTCAAATTTCTGCAGGAGAAGGAAGTCGATGCGATTTTTCTCGATATTAACATTCCATCCCTGGATGGGATGCTGCTCGCGACGAATATCAGTAAGTTCGCGCATAAACCGTATGTTATTTTTACAACAGCGTATAAGGAACATGCAGCCCAAGCTTTTGAACTGGAAGCTTTTGATTATATCTTGAAACCCTACGACGAGAACCGGATTGCCGCGATGCTGCGTAAGCTGGAGACCGCCTTCGAACGGGATGTGCAGCAAGGTGGAAGTTCAAACCCTCCGGACAGCAGGCAGAGATCTGAGGAGAAACGCATTAATCTGTTGAAAAATGATAAGTATATCGTAACGGATAGCGATGACATTTACTACGCGGAAGCACAAGAGAAAGTGACGAACGTATTCACGAAGAGCGGTACCTACACGATGCCGATGAGTATTTCAGACTTTCATGCCATGCTGCCTCAAGATCGATTCTATCGTTGTCATCGTTCCTATACCGTCAATTTGTCTCAAATTCATGAAATCGTTCCATGGTTCAACAATACCTACCTGCTGCGTCTACGTGATATGGATGCCAAAGTGCCCGTCAGCAGAAGTAAAGTTAAAGAATTTAGGCAGTTGATGCATATATAAATGCAGTTCATTCCGCAATCCCGTCATTTCATGTCGCTTATAGCTCGAGAAAGCGTTTTATCTTGTAAGATAAGGGTGTAAAAAGCAAAGCGTAAGAGCTTTCACTTCCCTGCAGATAAAACACAACTCTTGATCATAGCAGAATGGAAAGAGGGGATCTATCATGAGAACGCATCAAGCAACTGGGTCACAAGTAAATCGATGGATGATCGTCCTTGGAACAATCATTGTACAAATGGGATTAGGAACCATATATACGTGGAGTTTATTCAATCAGCCGTTAGCTGACAAGTTTGGATGGGAGCTTAGCTCCGTATCAATTACATTTTCCATCACTAGTTTTGCACTGGCTTTCTCGACATTGTTTGCCGGTAAAATTCAGGATCGTATCGGAATTCGGCGTATGACAATGATTGCAGGTGCTGTTCTCGGTGCAGGGCTAATCGCTAGCTCTCAGGTTTCATCGTTGTGGATGTTATACTTACTTGCTGGTGTGGTTGTTGGTTTTGCGGATGGCACAGCATATATCACATCACTATCGAATTTAATTAAATGGTTTCCTGAACGCAAAGGATTAATATCGGGAATCTCGGTAGGAGCTTTTGGGACAGGCAGCTTGGTTTTTAAATATATCAATGCGAATTTCATCAATACGATGGGTGTCTCCTATGCATTTCTGGTCTGGGGATTGATCGTGATGGTGATGGTAATTGCCGGTTCGTTCTTAATCAAAGAAGCCGTAATTACGGAAGCACCTGCGAACGCAAATACGGGGTCGCAGAGTGGACGGAATTATACAGTGAAAGAAATGCTGCGTACGAAAGAAGCGTATATGCTCTTCCTTATTTTATTCACAGCTTGTATGAGTGGATTGTACCTGATTGGTATCGTCAAAGACATCGGGGTGCAGCTTGCCGGTCTTGATGTCAGCACAGCAGCGAATGCGGTAGCTATGGTAGCGATTTTCAATACGGCCGGCCGGATCATTCTCGGTGCATTGTCCGATAAAGTAGGACGTATGAAAGTTGTAGCGGGAGCGCTTTTTGCGACGGCATTGTCAGTCATGGCTTTAAACTTCGTACCTTTGAACCTGGGCATCTTCTTCACCTGTGTCGCGGTGATCGCATTCTGTTTTGGCGGCAATATCACGGTCTTCCCGGCGATTGTGGCTGACTATTTCGGCTTGAAGAACCAGAGCAAAAACTATGGAATCATTTATCAAGGATTCGGGTTAGGTGCCTTGGCTGGTTCGTTCCTTAGTGCTTTGTTCGGTGGTTTCCATATTACCTTTACCGTCATTGCAGTCTTGTGTATGCTCTCGTTCCTGATTGCGATCTTTATCTCCGTACCTAGTCAACGTAATCAGTCGAAGAAGAACCAAGAAGTGAAACCAGTAGTGAACCAAGAAGTGCTAAAACCGCGTTACAATGTGGGATAAACGCAGTGGAACCTCAGATTGATAGGAAAGGTCACTGAAAGAGTGTTAGAAAATTAAACAGGTGTCTTTCGCACAGATAAGCGGTGCAAAGACGCCTGTTTTTTGTTGAATAAGGAGATAGAAGGTCAAAGCAGCTCTAGGGGATATTGCAAAAGGCAATGAGATGAAATCGGATCTCAAAGTAATGGCGAATGCTAGTGACAATATTCATCTAGAAGGAGAGTTGTCCCAGCCTGCTGCAAGGTTCAATGTTGGTTACGACAAGGAAAAACAACGAGTGTATAGTACAACCATCTATTATCAAATCAAAGATAAGGATCTTGCGTTGGAGCCAGCCGTTCTTAAGAAGGTGAATTCCTTCATCGCGAAGTTCGAGGATAAGAAATATCCATTAACGTTCAACGCATTATGGAGAGTAAAATCGCCATATCGAGATAATGAGCCGCGAAATTACTGGGTATTCTGGGGGACAGCATCGCTGGATATCGATCTCGACAAAGGGAACAAAATCATCGCCAGACAAAGCTATTCCTCAGCCCAAGTAGATAAAAAATTGTTGAATAAAGCTGCTAACGCAATTAACCAATTAAGTAGAGAAAAAGTAAATCTTGTTCACGCGGAGCGGGTAAAGGATGAAGTCGCCAGCAGCTATTTTTGGCATTTTGAAGATTACTACGATCATCATAGAGTCAAGATTGACGCAATAACAAATCAAGTGTTGGAAGTCGATACGATTTATAGGGATTGGACGAGCGACAAAGATTTTGCCAAATCCTTTGCCAAACCCAAATATACTCCAAAACAAGCGATTTCTGCAGCAAGCGGTAAAGTTAAATCTATATTCAATGTCAATTTGGCCGGATATAAAGTTACCGTTAAATTTAATGAATATACATTCAAGAAAGACAAACAGCCTACAATCGTGGGCAAGATCAATAAGGAAGGGGAATTTTATTCCTTTTCTCTTACGCCTTAAGCGGGAGCGCTACTGTCAGCAGAAAATAAAGTATTAGACTGTCGCTGTTTCATTGATCAACATAAAAAAGTGTAGAGAAAGAATACCTCTTTCTCTACACTCTGAGAACTCAGACTCCGAGTTCTTATTCATTAAAAATCAAAATTATCTGGGTCTGGACCTACACGATGGTTCTGATTTAATCCATCAATGATCTCCATTTCCTCTTTCGTCAGTTCAAAGTCAAACACATTTGCATTTTCAACAATACGATGCTCTTTTGTTGATTTTGGAATAGTAACAACCCCGTTTTGCAAGTCCCAACGCAAAATAACTTGGGCAATAGATTTATTATGCTTGTTCGCAATTTCCTGAATAACTTCGTTGTCCAGCAACTGACCTTGCATGAGAGGTGACCATGCTTCGAACTGAATATCGTTGGCTTGGCAAAATGCTTGAAGCTCTTTTTGAGTTAAGCGCGGATGGTATTCTACTTGGTTGATCATCGGCTTAATCTCAGCATCCTTCATCAAGTCTTCCAAATGATGAATTTGGAAATTACTTACGCCAATTGCATTTACGCGGCCTTCTTTATAAAGAGTCTCCAAAGCTCTCCAAGCATCTTTATATTTTCCTTCAACTGGCCAATGAATCAAATATAAATCCAAATACTCTAAACCGAGTTTCTTCAAGCTTGTTTCATAAGCAGCAATCGTAGATTCGTATCCCAAATCTGCGTTCCAAACCTTGGAAGTGACAAATAGCTCTTCTCTTGAAATGCCTGCTTCTTTTAAGCCATCTTGGATCCCTTGGCCAACGCCTTCTTCATTGCCATAAATCGCTGCTGTATCTACACTGCGGTATCCATGTTTAATCGCTGTTTTTACTGCGTTAACCAATTCAGGGCCTTCTTCGACTTTGAAAACTCCAAGTCCAAACCAAGGCATTTTCACACCGTTATTCAAAGTTGTTGTATCTTGCAAATTTTTTGCCACCATAATGAAAACCTCCAAAAATTTTTATTAGATTTTGCTTGTTTGATCTTTTCGTTCCATAGCTCTGCTAAACCCAGTTAAGACTGTAGCTGCTAATACCATAAGTGCACCAATCCAAGTTGTATGAATAAGTCCTATCGAGTCTGTAACAATTCCGCCAACAAAGGAACCTATCGCAATCCCGGCATTAAATGCAGCAATATTAATTGCCGATGCCACATCAACTGCACTAGGAACAAAGCGCTCAGCCAGTATCACAACATAGACTTGCAAGCCCGGCACATTCATAAATGCTAACAGCCCCATCAACAGAATCGTTATCAATCCAGCCACTTTAAATGGTGCTGTAAACATCAAAATAAATAAGACGACTGCTTGTACGATAAACATATAGAACAATGCACCAATTGGGTTTTGATTCGATAACTTACCTCCAATCATATTCCCAATCGCAATCGCGATACCGTAAGCTAACAAAATGACAGCTACCGTTCCTTCTTTAAACCCAGTGATGTCTTGAAGCAAAGGTGATAAGTAGGTAAAGACGACAAATGTTCCGCCATATCCTAATGCTGTAATGATGAACAAAAGCAATAACCGACCATTTGTCACTAGTTTAAGCTGATCACGAAAAGAAGTTTTTACTCCTTGACGCAAATTAGATGGAACAAGAATGCTATTTGCAATTATGGCAATAACACCAATGATAACAATAGTAATAAAGGCGGTTCTCCAACCTAGCTGCTGTCCAATAAATGTCCCAAATGGAACACCAGTTACCGTAGCGACAGTAAGACCGGTAAACATAATGGAAATCGCACTAGCTCTGCGGTCTTCTGGAACTAAATCGGCTGCAATTGTCGATCCAATTGACATGAAGACCCCATGAGAGAATGCTGAGATCACACGTGCTACTAGCAATATCCCGATTGTCGTGGAGAGTGCAGCAACAGTATTGCCGATAATAAAGACAATCATGATCCAAAGTAATAACTTCTTACGTGACATACTTGATGTCAAAGCTGTCAAAATCGGAGCTCCAAACGTTGCTCCTAACGCATATAAGGACACCGTTAATCCGGCCGTTGTTACGGGAATACGTAAATCATTTGCAATAAGCGGCAGCAACCCGACACTGATGAATTCAGTTGTTCCGATGGCAAAAGCACTTACAGCCAAGGCAAGCAATGCTAACATGCTTTGCTTTTTACTTAGTTCCATATTATCTCCTCCTTTTTTCTGTTATATAAATGGGAACTTTCTTTCCAGCGAATAATAAATTTTGAAGTGCATCCGTCTCAAAATGTTATATTGATTTTTAAGAAAGTATGGTATTCATCGGCCGGCAAATGTTATTATGAGATATATCGTCCATAAAGAAAAGTACGCACTTTTAAGTTATATAGAAACCTAAAAGTAATATAGGTACTTTTTAGTGCCTATAAAGAAGGAGGAGAACCAAGATGCAAAAAAAGAAATACAATATCTCTGTTGAAGCGACATTAGAAGTCTTAGGTGGCAAGTGGAAATGTGTGATTCTATGCCATCTGACTCACGGGAAAAAACGGACAAGCGAATTAAAGCGCCTCATGCCAAATATCACACAAAAAATGCTTACCCAACAGCTGCGCGAGCTAGAAGAGGATGGGGTTATCAATCGCATCGTGTACAATCAAGTTCCACCAAGAGTGGAATACGAGCTTAGTGAATATGGACAGAGCTTAGAAGGGATTCTAAGTGCACTATGTGCATGGGGTGAAAAGCATTTAACGAGAGTATATGGAGATAAGTTTGCTGTTTTAGAAGATAGTGTGTTGAATGAACAGCTTAAGTAAGGGGATATCCGGAGTTTGGTTAAGTAGAGGGCATATGTGTAAGCACAGATAGTGAGAAGGGCTTTGCTTTCCGTAATGGAGGCAGAGCCCTTTTTGTATACGCCGCGGCCAGGCTCGGAAAGTGGTGCAATGCCTTGTCAGATGCCAGGCCCTAAGTCGGTACTAATAGAACAGATCGAAACATATTCATATCAAAAGTAAAACAATAAAAAGGGGGCGCACAGCTATTTGATGAAAGTTAAAGTTGGCTTACGGCCCATTGTAAGCAAGTTAAATATGCCCACTGTTTTGAAAACAGCGATCCTTCCGGGTGAATCAATTGAAAGATTATTTATTGCAACTCAAGTAGGTGAGATCTTTTACATAGGGGACGGGGATATAAGAACCTTTTTAGATATTCGCTCAAGAATCATAACACTAGGTGCCTCTAATGGTGGGTATGATGAACGGGGATTGATAGGGCTAGCCTTTCATCCTGATTTTTATTTTAATGGTCTGTTTTATCTCCATTATTCAGTGGCTGGAACCCAAGGCCCTGGTTCTCTTCCAGGTGAATTTGAATCTTTTAAGCCGAGCCCGTGTGATCCTAAAACCTTAAACTTGAAGTGGTTAAATCGAGAAACGTATTATGATCATATTGATACCGTTGAGGAATGGATTCTACATGCGAATGGACAACCTCAAAAACGGCGGACATTACTGAATATAAGAAGACCATTTTTAAATCATAATGGCGTCAATAGCTTAAACTTCTCACCTGAAACAGGAAAACTTATTTTGACAACCGGAGATGGCGGATCAGGCTATGATCCATTTAATTTAAGCCAAACGGATATGGAAATCGCGGGTAAAATCATTGAAATTAATATTTCCAAACCTACATTTATCGATAATCCGCCCGTAGTTACACGTTTTAATGAGCTGCCTGTGTCTATTCAGGAAACACTTGCGGTAATGGCCAAAGGGGGCCGCAATCTGCCAGGCATTGCATTTCAAAGGTTATCTTATAATCAGTACATCAAATACGTAGGAAGTGTCGGACAGGATCTCGTAGAGTCGATTTTTGCATTCATTCATTATAAACCCATACCGGTTACTCAGCTTGTTCAAGCTTCTTCGACTTTGACGAATTCTGTCCTTGACCAAGAAGGATTTATTAACTTTGGCTGGCGAGGGTGGGAAGGCGTTTTTCCTACTTCGTTCATTACAGGCTGTTCTGCAGATCCGGCTTTGGCTGAGAAGACAATTTCTTATTACGATGAAGCGATCACGACTTCAGTGCGGCGTCTTCCGCCTCTCATTAGTTATTTTCATAAAGATCCCCGAGCCGATAAGTTTGGAGGAACTGCCCTGACTGGGGTTCAGACCTATATGGGAAATGCAATCCCCGGTTTAACGGGAAGTGTTGTGTTTACGGATCTCGCCAGAAATGAAGGATCTCCCCCTCCAGTTAGAGGAGTTTTAGCTTATACCAGGGTAAGAACGGATTGTAAACAAAGTGATTTTAGTGTGATTGAAACCGATTATGATTTTGGGTCTCAATCCGCTTATTATGTTAGTTTGGGAACGAGTCTGAGTCAATCCAGACTGTATTTAGGGGTTTATGGCTCTGTAAAAGTGGCTGATCGTCACCAAGGAACTGTGTTTGAGATTGTTCCATAGTTCGTAACTATTGTTCGGGTTGAGCTCACTACTGCGAAGCCGACACTCAGCAATCCATATAAGGCGTATCCTATGGCAGAAGGTTCTTCTTTATAAATGATAATCGGTATTGTCCATGTGCTTATTTGATAAAAATACTGAAAATATTGCAGCGGATATGGTAAAATCGAAACTGGTATCAAAAACCAATTTTTATAAAGGAGAGAGCTTCTCATGATTATCGAGTTCATTCGTTTGCGTTAATTTGAAGCACAGTTCAACTACTCTCATCATTTTATTGAAAAATGTATGGGTTTATTTGAGTGTATCTTTTTAAATTATTCGAATGAAATGAGGAGTATCTCATGAGTGAAAAGATAAGAAAAATCAATGGAATTGAGATATGCACAGAAAGTTTTGGCAATCCAACTCATCCACCCGTCCTGTTGATTATGGGAGCCATGTGTTCTATGGTTTATTGGGATGATGAGTTCTGCCAAGGTTTGGCAGACTCGGGCCGTTATGTGATTCGATTTGATAACCGAGATGTGGGACGTACAACGACCTATCCGCCAGGGAGATCCCAATATTCCGTGGTAGACATGGCTGATGATGCAGTTGGGGTGCTTGATTCATACGGAATTGACCGAGCGCATCTCGTCGGATTGTCACTGGGTGGCATGATTGCACAGATAATCGCTGTCAAATATCCTCAAAGAGTTCTAAGCATGACTTTGATTGCCTCATCTATTTTTGGATCTGATGACAACGACAGGGGCTTGCCTCCGTTGGATGAAAAGATACTTGCTTATCATGCGGATGGAGCAGCACTGGATTGGTCGGATGAAGAGGCGGTTGCAAAATACCTGGTCAAAGGCTCTAGCCTGCTTTGTGGTTCCAAGCATGACTTCGATGAGAATAGAGTGAATAAGCAAGTAATGCGCGAGATCAAACGAGCTAATAATCTGCTCAGTATGTTTAATCACGCACTGCTTACAGGTGATGACGCCTACGAAGGGAAGTTAAAAGAAATCATTGTGCCTGCTTTGGTTATTCACGGTACGGATGACACGATTCTTCCATTAGAACATGGTGTTGCACTTGCTGAGGAAATACCGAATGCATCCTTATTAACGCTTGATGGAACGGGGCACGAAATACACTTCGACGATTGGGATACGATTATTCAAGCAATTTCGAACCACACATCGTTGGAGTAATCGTGGATGCAGAAATCTTATTTTCCGCGATATATAGAGGTGATATAAATGATATTAGTGAGCTCTTGCTTAGCAGGCTTAGAGGTGAGATATAATGGTACACATTGTTTAGATTCAAAGATACTCCAATTGTTAGAAGCAGACCAAGTGATAACAGTATGTCCAGAATTGCTTGGGGGCTTTACGACTCCAAGGGAGCCAGCTGAGATCGTTGGCGGTTGTGGGGAAGATAAGTGTTAAAAAGCAATAGCGGCAGCCTAAGACTGTATTTTTCAGTTGGAGACTGCCGCTGGTTTTATATTGAAGTCAAGGTAACACTTTATTTCCTATAGACATCTGTTTCATCAGCCTGCCGGAGGCAGCTCGGTCAGCATATCCGCTAAGTCGAGAAAAAAATCTCCCGTATTTTTTAGGCCCAATCCAACGATATCGAGATGATCCCAGGAATCCATGAGTCCTAAGTAGTTCCATTTTCCAATCTGCGGCTTTCCTTGGTAAGTAATGATTTGATCGTTTGATCCGTTTTTTGGGCCGTCCATGGAAATCGTATTTACCAGCCCATCATTTGGCCACCATTCCTCATCGATGACTACATGCCCTGGGGATTCGTACGAGAAGGAACCGACAAAATAGCTCGGCGGCAGCAATAACGGATTCATGAGCAGCTTTGGCGCATGCCATCCCGATAGCGGGATACGATATGATTTGTTGGTGGCGATCGAGAAATAATAGACGCTCGGATTTGCCTGTATTTGCTCGTTGAACTGTTTGGCCCCGTCAGGACTTAAATCCCACAGTGAGCTGTCTTTTGATATTCTCCAAAATTTACTGTTTATTACCCGTTGGAAATAATCGAAAAAGGAATCATCGGGCATTCGCTTCAATCCCCATTGATCCAATTTGAAATCATATAGGGGGTGCTCGGCATTGCCAGAAGCTGCGGCAATCAAGCCAATCAGCTGGTGGATGAAGGGTATGACTCCCTCTACAAAATGCGTAAAGCTGGTGCCATCATGCGGCGCGGCGAGGGAAACGAGGCTGCTAACATACGGAAGTGGTTGATCACTGAACAACGGGGATAGATCAGATGCATCGGTGACAGCACGTTCAGCAGCATCTCCTTTTTCCAATAGATGAATCAGCATGCGTGCAGTTTGTCCTCCCATGCTGTGTCCAATTACATGAATTTGCTTCGGACGCCCCGTATTCGGGTCGATCTCTCCCCATGATGGATACATCCCTTTATACGATCTGCCATATCGCTCGTGACCGTACAGTTCCGAGTGGGCTTGACCGTAATCTACGGTTCCCCCTTTAATTTGTGCATACAACTCACAGGCACGATCCCAATTGCTCGATACCGTCCCTATCGCAGCTGTATATACGGAATGACCGTGTTTCCTTAATTGTTCTTGAATATCGCCCAATCCGCCCCAGTATTTAAACGAAAACATTTCGTCTCTTCCCCAGCCTCCAAATCCATGAACCAGCACGATAGGGAAGTCATTGTTAGCAATGGCATTGTTGACAATGGCATCGTCGGCCTGCGCGTGAACAGACGGCAAGTTGTTAGGAAGAATAGAGTAAAAAAGAATAAAGAGTAGCAAAATGCAGCTTGACAGTTTACGGATCATAAAATGCCTCCTATCTAATTTTGTAATCGCTTTCAAATACAGTTGCTCTCAAAATTCCGCTATTCTTTCTGTTCTAGCATTGCTGAATTCATGAAGATACAAAAGGAGATTTTTGTGGTGTGTTGACGGAATGGCGTGTTGAGGGGGACAGCTAGCAAGATGTTATACTTTTACATTTACCATATAAACCTATTATTTACAACTATGTAAATTAAATATTTGCTAGTAAGTAGCTTTTTGAAGCATTTGTCATCCAGTGATAGTTTTGGAGAGTTGATTAGCGAGGAGTGCGAAAGAAGCAGATATAAAAGGGAGTAAAGAATGGGCTGAATCCACTAGCAACGATAGGGAAACGGTACAAATGCGTTTGGGAAAGGGGCTGCTGAATGAAAAAATGGAGCCGTCTCTGCGTCATTGTTCAATGACCTGTGAGACGGCTCCATCCTTGTATGCCCCGGGGAGGTTGCGGTGGAACTGAGGTTTTGCGCTTCCGTAGCGAGCTTCGTGTTACGAAAGCTGCTTATAGCAGCGAAGGTGAGGTTGCAGAGCAGCGGGCAGCAAAGGGGAGTGATTGCAAACCGGGGCGTTTAGTTAATTTAGCTCTATGTTCAAAAATGGGTTTGAAACGGTTCCCCTTACGTGAACTGCTCTGCCTCCGTCGAGTCTGTGTAGGCGGTTGTAGATGAAATTCCGCCCGAAATCGCTTGTGCCACCTCGTCGAAGTAGCCTGTGCCGACCTCGCGCTGATGCTTAACCGCTTCATAGCCGAGCTGTTCCAAGGCGAATTCAGCCTGCTGCAGGTCGGAGTAGGCGGCCATGCCGCGCTCCTTGTAGCCTTGCGCCAGCTCGAACATGCTGTAATTGAGCGCGTGGAAACCGGCTAGTGTCACGAACTGGAACTTGTATCCCATACGTCCAAGCTCGCGCTGGAAGCCCGCGATTGCCTTATCGTCCAGCTTCTTCTTCCAGTTGAAGGAAGGCGAGCAATTATAAGCGAGCAGCTTGCCTGGATATTTGGCATGGATCGCCTCGGCGAATTGCCGTGCTTCATCGATGTTCGGCTCGGACGTCTCGCACCAGACGAGATCTGCATAAGGCGCATAGGCGAGACCGCGCGCAATCGCTTGTTCAATCCCAGCACGGGTATAATAGAAGCCCTCCGGAGAACGTTGCCCCGTCAGGAATGGCCGATCGTACGGATCGACGTCGCTCGTCAGCAGTTGGGCCGCATTGGCGTCCGTACGTGCGATAATCAAGGTGTCCGTACCCATAACGTCGGCAGCCAATCGAGCGGCGATCAAATGACGAATGGCTTGCTGCGTAGGGAGGAGCACCTTGCCGCCGAGATGCCCGCACTTTTTCTCCGAAGATAGTTGATCTTCGAAGTGTACGCCTGCGGCTCCTGCTTCAATCATCGCCTTCATTAGTTCGAATACATTGAGCGACCCTCCGAATCCAGCTTCGGCATCTGCTACGATCGGGGCAAAAAAGTAGGTTTCATTTTTACCTTCCGCATGTTGGATTTGATCGGCCCGCTGCAGGGCTTGATTAATCCGCTTTACGACCTGCGGCACACTGTTGGCCGGATATAAGCTCTGATCGGGATACATATGACCCGACAGGTTGGCGTCTGCGGCTACCTGCCATCCGCTTAAGTATATGGCGGGCAAGCCGGCTTTTACCTGCTGCACGGCTTGATTCCCCGTCAATGCTCCAAGCGCGGGCACGAATTCTTCGGTATGCAGCAGATGCCAGAGCCGTTCGGCTCCCATCTGGGCTAACGTATGCTCCACCTGGACAGAACCGCGAAGCCGGATCACTTCATCGGCAGAATAGGTACGCGTTACGCCTTCCCACCGTTCTCCTTTCCATTTCGTCTCCAATTGTTGAATCGTATGCTTATCCTTCACGGCAGCCATCTCCTCATATTCAATGATTTCATCCCAGCAATTCATAGCCCATCACCGTCAAAAACTCGCTGCAAGTTTCTTCGCTAATCAAATTTACGAACAATTGCTTCGCCTCAGTGAATCTGCGGCCCGCGAAGTCATCTTGGCCGATTGACTCTTCAATCTTGGACATTTCTTCTTCCGTCAGCTTCAACACAAGCTCAAGCGTGATGTCGTTTCCATTCGTAAGCCGGCCTTCCGGATGACGAATCCATTGCCACACCTGAGTGCGCGATATCTCGGCCGTCGCCGCATCCTCCATAAGATTGAAGATCGGTACGGCGCCGAATCCCCTCAGCCATGCTTCGATATATTGCAGACCGACACTGATATTCGTCCGCAGTCCCTGCTCGGTAATTGTGCCTTCTGGTATAGCGAGCAGGTCGCTTGCCGTGACACGGACATCTTCGCGTTTTTTCTGAAGCTGGTTCGGCCCCTTCATCTGTTCATTGAATATTTCCATTGCGATCGGAACGAGTCCAGGATGGGCGACCCAAGTTCCATCATGGCCGTCATTTGCTTCGCGTTGCTTATCGGCGCGCACTTGCTCCATTGCCTTCGCGTTAGCCTCGGCGTCATGCCGAATTGGAATCTGGGCTGCCATGCCGCCCATGGCATGCGCATCGCGTTTGTGACAGGTACGGATGACGTACTGCGTGTACGCCCGCATGAACGGCACGGTCATCGTGACCTGTGAACGATCGGGGAGCAGCGCATGTCTATGACGGTTCAGCCGCTTAATGAAGCTGAAGATATAGTCCCAGCGACCGCAGTTCAAGCCAGCGCTATGCTCCCGCAGCTCGTATAAAATTTCATCTGCCTCAAATGTGGCCAGAATCGTCTCGATGAGCACGGTTGCTTTAATCGTTCCTTGAGGGATGCCCAGCTCCTGTTGGGCGAACACGAATACATCGTTCCATAGTTTTGCTTCTTGGTGGGACTCCAGCTTGGGAAGATAGAAATAAGGTCCGGATTGATTCTCGATGAGGGTACGGGCATTGTGGTAGAAATAGAGTCCGAAGTCGACAAGGCTGCCTGAGGCGTTTTCTTCGCCTATGCGAATGTGTTTCTCCTCCAAATGCCAGCCACGAGGGCGAATTAACAGGTAAGCGGTTTGTTCGTTCAGGCGGTAGGCTTTGCCCTCTGGGCTCGTAAAGGTGATTGTACGACGAATGGCATCGCGCATATTGATTTGGCCGCGGATCGAATTGTCCCATGTCGGGGAATTGGCATCTTCGAAGTCGGCCATGAAGCCTTTGGCGCCGGAATTGAGCGCATTGATGACCATTTTTGCATCCCCGGAGGGGCCAGTTATTTCCACCCGTCGGTCTTGGAGATCGGAAGGCACTGGGGCGACGCTCCACTCACCGTCCCGAATGTGCCTCGTTTCCGGCAGGAAGTCGGGGAGTTCGCCGGCATCCAGTCGGCGTTGGCGCTCGGCACGGTCAGAGAGAAGCTCTAATCTGCGGGCACTGAACCGTTCATGGAGCTTTCCGAGGAACTCGAGTGCCCCAGGCGTCAAAATCTCGGCGTACGGTTCAGGCATGTGACCGAGTACAACAATTTCCTTGCAATTGTTAGCGGGCATTTTGGACATGACTAATTACCTCCCTCTGCTGAAAGCCGGACTCAAATAGGCGGCTTGCAAAATATTCGTGATCGAGTCTTGTTCATTGAATTCGTAATCCAGGCTGCCGCTTCCGTTGCAGCGCAGGCAAGGCGTGATGCCATGCCCTTGGCATGAGCCACATTGGTGGCCGCTCTCCTGTTTTCCGTGTCCTTCGCATTCCAAACATTCCATTTCTCCATTGCCATGACAGTAGTAGCAGTCCATTCCAAACGCCTCCTGAGTCATTTAGGTTATCTGTTATAATACAGATTTGTCATTCGTTGATCTGTATTATAACAGAGCTTTTAAAAATGAAAAGCCCCTTTTTTAAGAAAATTTTCCAGAATTAAAGGTCAATCCTAATAGGGATGCGGCTTTGGGCTGAAAAAATATTTTTTATTTACACCTGCCCGGCAAAAACTCTATTCTCAAAAAAAAGTCGCAGAGCTACCCGGCGGTTTGCCGATGCTCTGCGACTTTTCGGTACATTTTCGTTTATTTTCCTTCCTCATCTGCCGAGGGACCATAGAGGCCTGGCAGCGGAATATCGAGTAACCGCAAATAAACCCCGAGCTGTGCTCGATGATGGATCATGTGGCTTATTCCGAATGTGCGAAGCGCGATCGCCCGCGGCTGGCGCAGGATGATATGGTCACCGTTTCGCAAAGTCCATTCCTCGCTAAGGGCGTTCTCGTCACATTCAGCTAACAACCTTTCAAGCTCCACGACGTTCGCATCGAATTCTTTCAGCACGTCTTCACGTCTTTCCAAAGCTTCTCGCCGATTCGGCACGGTTGAAAGATCGAATTCCGGGTAACGAAAAATTGCGATTTGCCAATTCAGCAGGTTAATCAGGTGCGTGGCTAGCCCGCCTAACGACATCGATTTCACATGCGGCTTCCACGTCAAATGCTCTTCGGGTAAGCGCTCCAGTATGCGGCGTGTAATGGCCAGTTCTTGCAAGGCATCTCCGACGATTAATTGTTTTACCATGGATTTTTCCTCACTCCTTTCTATGGCTAGAATACTATACAACCAGTCGAATGGAAAAGATCCCCTGAAAGCATTTTGACATACATTTGCAACATCAAAACTTGTTGGATATGATTATCCAGCAAAGCGTTTCTAGTGTAATAGAACAATAATCCCTACAGTTGATAAATGGACGTCACCAAAGCACTGAAGGATAGGAATTGGTGTACTGACAATAATGTTATGTAAAAATAAGTTTTCATTTTAGGAGAGAGCGACATGGAAGTTTTTTCAGAATATTTAGAAAAAATTGAGCACCCACAGCATCGGGATCGAACAGAAGAGGTTTTGGCTTGGATCATTCAGAAATTTCCGAACTTAATGCCTAAAATCGCGTGGAATCAGCCTATGTTTACCGATCATGGCACATTTATTATTGGCTTTAGTGTATCCAAAAATCATTTGGCTGTTGGCCCCGAAAGAGCTGGGATTATTCATTTTTCTGATGAAATTGAGCAGGCTGGCTATGAACAGACGAAGCAGCTGTTTCGTATTCCGTGGAGTAGTCCGGTTCATTTCTCATTACTTGAGGAAATGATTGCGTTCAATATTTTGGATAAGGCAAACTGCTCAACCTTTTGGCGAAAATAATATCATGTATGATGGAGCCCCCTTAAATGCTAAGGGGGTTATTTTATGCTCTCTTTTATTTTGTTCATGATAGTTGCGTCATGTGAAATGTAATAGGTGTGGTTATGTAAATGGCTGAATTGTATATTTTACCAGTATGTGTTTTTGATGTATAATTAGCAATTATAACCATCTAAATTCGGTCCAATCCCAATGCAAAGTAAAGAGGAGATGGCGAAGCATGAAGAGATTTGGCATTCTTATTTTAGCTGCTACCTTAGGAGCAGGCTTCAGCAACAGCGTACATATTCAGGCAGCGGCAGCGGAACAAACTTCAATCAAAATCCCAACGAATTTAGCTACAGGTGGGAAGGCAACGGCAAGCGGGGAGTTCGCGCCGGATCAAGGGAAGGATAAGGCATTCGATCAAGATATTTTTTCAAAATGGTTGACGTTTAACAGCCCGGCATGGCTGCAATACGAGTTTCCTGACGCGAAAGTCGTAACCTCATACTCGATTACTTCTGCGGAGGACGAGCCATATCGAGACCCGAAAAGCTGGGTGTTAAAAGGTTCTAATGACGGCTCTAGCTGGACTCAACTGGACGTACAGCAGAATCAAAGCTTCACCTCTCGGCATCAAACGAAAACCTATTCATTTTCCAATAACACAGCGTATAAATTTGTGAAATTCGATAACTTTCATAATCAAAATGGAAGCGGAATGCTGCAGGTCTCCGAAATCAAGCTATATGATGGCAGCTCAAAGAAATGGAGTACGACCAAGCCCGAGGTTGCGGCCAGTGGAGAAAAAAAGCCTAACCAAACCAAAGAGAATCTGGTGGACGGGACTAGCGTTACGAAATGGTTTACAAAAGATAATACGGCATGGCTCACATTCGACTTCGGCGAACCGGTAACGATTGATGGTTACTCGCTTACGGCAGCTGATGATAGACCTGAACGCGACCCTAAAAGTTGGGTTCTTCAAGGATCGAACGATAATAAGAACTGGACTAGTATAGACAAGAAAAGCAATGAGGTTTTCAAGGTCCGACATCAGCGCATGTATTATCTTTTAGATAACAATACCGCAGCGTATCAATACTATAGACTCAGCAATATGAAAAATCACAGCGGAAACTCCATGCAATTGGGTGAAGTCGAATTCTCGCGTACGAATGATGTCGGGCATGCCATCAACCCAAAAATCGAAGTACAGATCCTTGATTCAACGAGTAAAGGTAAATTATTTAAGAAAGCTCTTCCCAATGCAGAGAAAGAAATATTGGCGGTCGCACGTAAAGTACATGAGATGTTATACATGAGTCCGGCCGATGCGCCTGTAGATGTCAAAAAAATATTAGTTACGATAGTAGACGCTCCTGGGGTGGCTTGGACATCGGGAGATGCCACGCTGAAGACAGTAGGCTTCAGTGCGCAGTATCTGCAAAAGTTTGTAGAGAGCCCTGCCAAATCGCTGCGCGACGAAATAATTGGAATCCTTTATCATGAAATCGGTCATGTTTATCAATATAGCAATTTTGATGTAGAGGCAATAGCCGATAGCTTGCGCTATAGAGCGGGCTACCATGACCGTTATAGCGCGAGAAAGGGAGGAAGCTGGGAGAAGCAGGGGACAGCGAATTTCCTTCGCTGGATAGAGGATACGAAAAAACGAGGCTTCATTCGTGAATTAAATGCGACCCAGATCCCTTACAACATTGGAGGAGAAAATGAAAAAAGATTGTGGAAGGAACGTCAAATTAAATTGATTACCGGAACAGACGTGCAGACGCTTTGGTCACAGTATCAAGCGTCACTTCCTAATTAGGTCTTAGCCAAATACACATGCAAAGTCGGATTGATTGCAATATTGCGAAATTCATATCATTAAAAAATGACCCCCTTGAATGTCAAGGGGGTTAATTTTATGAACTGAACCAATAGGGAATTTTAGTCGTTGATTGGAAATTCTTTATTAAAGAATACAATAGATTTGATTTCCTTATCATTTATAACATTTTTAAAAGTTTTGTTCGTAAACATTTGCCCAGTTATAAGATCCATATTATCTGATCCACTAAAAAAGTTTGTCGTCTCTGAGGATCCATCTTTATAGTTTATTGTGATAGGGAAGTTATCCAATGACTTACCGTCAATTTTCCCTCTGTCAGCGGTATTGGAAATCTCACGTAGCGAATTGCTCTCAAGCTTTAACGTAATTGAAATTGGCGAGATGGAGATCGTTTTTAACACGGCCTTATAACCATACATGTCGATGTCTTGGTTGATCTGATACACGCTAGAGTATTCTTTGAAATCTAGCTGAACAGTGGTTTTCCAAGTTCCTGGTATGATCGTTTCAAAATCTTTTGTAACGGGATTTCTGATTTGCAAGTTCTCGAATTCAAAATCAAATGTACGTCCGGCTAATGAATGTTTAGTCGTAATCTTCATGATCAAGCTGATGTTATTGTCATTCGGATGTCCATCATCTAGCACATCGAACCCCCAACTATATCCGAACCTATCTTTCCCCGCCCTATCATAGCGAAGATAGGTACTTTCAAAACGGTATTCATCTGCATCTAACACAGTCCCATTTGGAGCAGTAAAGTTCATGAGGATATAGGTTCGATTACTGTCGCCGACGACTTGCTTCATCGTAAGCGTACCATTTTCATTTTTTATTTGCTTATCGATGATATAGGCGCCATTTGATAAAAATTGTGCCTGCTCCTGGTTTGCGGGCTTCAGAAATTTTATAAATGCTTCATCTAACCCGATATAGGCCGCTGCCAAAGCTGTTGTCGTCAAGCAGCCTAACAGGATGGCAAACAGCAGCGCGGGTCTTAAACGTCTCGCGGGAGTAACCCTGCTCTGTCTTTTCGCTTCGTTCTGGCTATGTACGACAATGTTATGAAACATTTTTTCTTTTTGCTCCGATGTAGGCGTAAGAGCCTCAAATAGCCGATTAATCTGTTTGTCGCTCAAGATAATTCCCTCCCAAGTCCGCTTTAAGGAGCTGCCGGCCTCTGGCTAGCTGTGTTTGAATCGTGCTTTCCTTGTATCCTATCATCTCTGATATTTCCTTTATCGAGTACGTCTCGTAATAATAAAGGTACAGCACGGTTTTATACTTTTCGGGAAGTGACAGCAGCCTTGCGAGCATTTTGCCAGATGCCTCCTGACCATTCCAAGAGGAAATCTCCGGTAGGGACTTTGCATCGACGCGCCGGGATTTCCACCAATGCTTTAATACGTCTTTACAGTAATTTCGGGTGGTTACCAAAAACCAAGCTTTTTCGTGCTCATGGTCATTGAATACCACCTGAGATTGAATAAGTTTTATAAATACAGATTGAACAGCGTCTTCTGCATCAGCGGGATTTTTCAAATAGATATAGCTCAGCCTGTAAACTACATCTACATGCCGTTGATAGAGTTCGGCCAATTCCTTATCCGTACGCAATAAAGAATTGCTTTCCATTTTTTCGCCTCCTATATACAACACGATCGGGAGCTCGAAAATATCCCATTCCGATAAACTTTTTAACAGTTAACATTTTATCGACCATACCTGCCTTGCTTTTGAAGCACAATTAGGTAAGCCGCGAACAACGATAACGAAAGGAGATGTGATATACTCAGGGGAATAATTTAGATAGTTTATAAATATATCGGAGGAGCAATCGAGATGCTGTCGGAAAAAGTGGTCAATTATTGCAGAAGCAAAAACTGGTGGTTTGAAGACATTGATGAGGAGTATAAAAACGCATTAGTAAAGTTAGGCATTGATCTGGGTT
Source organism: Paenibacillus sp. NAIST15-1 (assembly GCF_001894745.1). Classification (GTDB taxonomy): domain Bacteria; phylum Bacillota; class Bacilli; order Paenibacillales; family Paenibacillaceae; genus Paenibacillus_B; species Paenibacillus_B suaedae. The sequence continues at coordinate 750,807 of NZ_BBYF01000001.1, read as the reverse complement.
CTGATTTTGCTGCTTTTTATTTGCATGCAGAGGAAGGGCCGACTTTCTATAATAGACGATATGAAATCTATCAGATTTGTTGGTTTATGATCAATTCTTCGGATTATATGTTAGCAATGGAGAATGCTCATGCCGTTTTAAAACTGCCTGAAGAATATATTCCGTTAGATAGCTTTGAAGGGGAATACGGTTTTTTTTATAATAAGAACACAGACGAAGTGATAGGCTTAGGATTGGGTCAGCAAATGGAGGATTTTTATGCTGGTAAACTGGATTCGCAATGGAAAAGCTTTAATTCCTTCCTCGAGTGGTATTTTGAACTGACAGAATCGTGAATAGACTACATAAAAAAGGGCCGCCATACCGCTGCAATGGAGCTAACCTGATGGTGTGGAGTACTCCGAATGAAGACGGCATGACGGCCTTATATTATATGAAACAAACGTTAAATCAAGGCCATGAACGCTCGCCTTTCATTACTTGTGCGCCCATTTCCAGATCACTTGTATTCTTGAAGTTCGGATAGTCTTTCTTCATCGCTGCAATCAGCTCAGTTGAATTTTTGGACTGTTTAGCCGCTTCTTCAAATTTTGCAATATAGTCACGAGTGAAGGTGACGCTGGACGTATTCTCGGAGCTCTTGCCTAGGTAATGGCCAGGGATAACCCGTTCCGGCTTCAGATCAAGAATCTGCTTCAAAATTTCCCGCCAGTGGTCACGGCTCTCTGGAGTCTGGTTGTCTGCCATCCAGACATGCAGGTTCTCGTAGATAGGTACGCCGCCCAAGATTGTTTTTTTCGATGGAACCCAAAGCACAGTATGGGACGGATCAGAACCATTGAGACCGACTATCTGCACGGTTTCACCATCGACTGTCAGCTTATCACCGTCTAGGACATCAGGGACAATCAGCTCTGTCGGAGCGTTTTCTTTCAGGATTGGGCTCCAGAAGTCATTCTTAATCTTGATGGTTGCCTTAATTCCTTCCACGGTTGCCGGAGTAGCAACGATTTTTACGTCTGGAAATGCCTTGCGGATTGCCGACAGACCGAAGTAGAAATCTGGATCCTTATGGCTTACATAGACCGTAGTCAGCTTCTTTCCAGTGTCTTGGATCATTTTGACCAGCTTTTCGGCGTTGCTCTTTTCGAACTGTGCATCGACAAGCACGACCTCTTTCGGCCCTTCGATTAGGCTCGAACTGACAGAGAAGAGGCCGTTTTCTCCAGGGTTGAATGGCGTGATCTTCAGTTCAGCTGCCTGCTTCTTAGGTTCTTCTTTGTTCTCGTTGTTTGTCGTGTTCGCTTTACCGGCGCATGCACTCAGCAATAGGGTAAAAGCAAGCAATAAAATAACTCCGATCGATGATTTCTTTCTAAACATCAAAAATCTCCCTCTTCCTTATGTTGATAACAATTTTAAACAGAAACGTGTAACGATACGCAGCTCAAGCTGCTCACTCTTATATCATTTGAGTGATTTACCACGATCCAACCACCAATTCGTGGTTTCCTAAAAGTAGGTAAAGTATGCCCGTCACAGTTCATAAGCATTCAGCTTTATCTTGATTGTTTGCGTATTTGGCAATCAGCATATCCAGCAGATCGTAATCAACATTCTCCTTTCTAACGTATTTCGAGATCTAAAGTTGTAACTGTTATAGTTACAACTGTTCCAAAAAAAATGGGCTCACTTTTTATAAATCATTTTGAACCGCAATGGAAATTCTACTGCTTATTTGCATTAGTGTGTTCTCGAGATGTAACTATTATAGTTACAACTAATAAAGAGTGTCAAGGCTGGATTCTAAAATACTATAAAATTCCAAATATTTATTGGCAGTACGTGGTTGGGAGAGAGCTTTGAATTTTTTATGATACTGATTTGAAATCGAAATGAACGATTTGCGGTTGTAGCGATTTTATTATATGGATCGTAGCAGAAGAGGTTAAAAACACTTAGTGGTTGCAATTATGAAAAATGACTCAAGATAATGATATTGTATCCTGGTTAGATAAATGTTAGATGATCATGCTAAAGTGGTGTCGGGTGAGATTATGGAGATTAGAATTTTGGTGGTCGAGGATGATGAGCATATCAGAACGATGGTTCAAAAATTTTTGCAAAATGCGGGGTATCGAATCGATACGTGTTCGGATGGCGATGACGCGCTAGAGCAATTTTATAACACACAGTATCACCTCATCATACTGGACATTATGCTGCCCGGCATGGACGGGCAGGAGCTTCTGAAAGAGTTTCGTAAAATAAGCGACACCCCGGTATTGATGATGACTGCATTGAGCGATGATCAGAATCAACTGACCGCTTTTACCAATGAAGTGGACGATTACGTAACCAAGCCGTTCTCTATGCCGATTCTTGTCAAACGTGTTGAAGCGCTTCTACGACGCAGCGGGGCTATTAAAAAAGAAATTACAGCGGGTAAGCTGACATTATTCCCCGAAACCTACGGCGTGGAATATAGCGGTGAAAAAATTCAGTTATCGCCCAAGGAATTCGAGATTTTAATGCTGCTTACACAAAACAGCCATAAAATTGTGCCACATGGAACGTTATTAATTAAGATTTGGGGATATGATTTTGATGGAAATGAGGGCATTATTCATGCAAGCATCAAAAAGCTAAGGGATAAATTGCCTAAAAATCTCATTAAAACCGTCAAGGGGATTGGCTATTGTTTGGAGGTCGAGGATCATCAAGCGTAGATTTTTCGGGATTTATGGAAAAGTGTTTTTCTATACTGCGTTGATATTGCTCTTTATTATCTTTTTTATGTTCATATTTTTCTCCGACCAAATCAAATCTGTCGTTGAGTCAACACAGCGACAGCAAATATCAAATGTATTTCAGCCCCTTCTCAATCATCTGCATGGAAAATCTGATGATGAGATTATGATTATGGCTAAAGATTTCCACGAAAAAAACACCTCCTTTGAATTTCGCTTGGAGGCTTCCGATGGACAAATTCTATATCAGACCGAAAATTTTACCCTGACGAGAAATGATATCGGATTACTGCCATCAGGCAATGCAATCGTGAAAGGGAATCCATTCACGGAGCGTAAATTTCATTTTATAACCGCCGATGCCAGCGGTCGGTTTCAATTCCTAATGAAGGCTTCCGGGGGCGTAGCCTTATATGTTACCGGTACGATATCTGGAACTTCTGTATATCACGAGTTTATCGAAAAAATGATTTTTGCTTTTTTGATGATACTCATGGTAAGTCTCCTTGCCGCAGCTCTATTTGCCAGACAAATCGCAAAGCCAATCGAAAAAATCGCGCAGGACACCAAGAAAATGTCTGATTTGGAGCCAGTTACTGCTCCTGGTTCCCGCAAAGACGAGATTGGTCAGCTTGCTGGAGATGTCTATAAAATGTATAGAACATTACTAGCAACGATTCAGCAATTGGAAATTGAAATTGAACGGGAAAAAGAGATGGAAGAGAATCAGCGATATTTTTTCTCTGCCGCTTCGCATGAGTTAAAGACGCCCATCGCCGCCACCAGTGCATTGCTGGAGGGGATGTTGGAAAATGTTATACCGCCGGCGGAACATCCAAAATATGTACGAGAATGCTTGAAAATGATGAATGAACAAAATAAACTGGTCTCGGAAATTTTAGATATTGTGACACTGAGCAATGATATGGCGGGACAGGAACGTGAGAGCATCCATCTAAATAAGTTAGTAACCGGGATTCTTTCTTCCTACCGCACGTTAGCAGATGTAAGAGAGCAGAGCATCGATGTGAACATTTCGGAGAACCTATGCTGCACATTGGATCCGAAGCTGTTCCGCAAAGCGTTGTCCAACATTGTCATGAACGCGATCCAAAATACGCCGGAAGGTGGACGAATCCATATCTATACGCAGGACATGAAAAAATGCGTTCGTCTTTGTGTCTTCAACAACGGCGTGAGGATTCAGGAGGAAATGCTAGCTAAGCTCTTTGAGCCCTTTTACCGTGAGGATAAAGCCAGAAGCCGGAGTCAGGGGCGCAGCGGCCTGGGCCTAACCATTGTGAAAAAAGCGCTCGATTTAATGGGAATCTCCTTTGCGCTTGAAAATGTGGATAATGGCGTGTTATTTCATATGGATCTACCTCACGAATAGAATGATGTTTAACCGATAAACCGGCAGATGAACCTGCCGGTTTTTTTAGGTTGAAATCAAAAGTTAGATTCAAGTTAGATTGGGACAGTATGCTGGTTCAGATGAGAAATCGGGGCTCGTCGCAAAAGGATTTTCAGGAGGAGAGAACATGTATATTTTAAAAAATGCGCTTCATAATGTTAGGCAAAATAGGGGCAGAAACATTCTGATCGGCGCAATCGTTCTGGGTGTTGTCGTGACTACCGTCATTGCGATCATGATCCGCAACACCGCAAATGGCATTATAGACGACTATAAAGGCCGTTTTGGATCGGAAGTGCGTCTTGAACCTGACATGCAGAAAATACGAGAGGAGGCTATGGCAAACAGTACAGATGGGCGAATTAGGGTAAGCATTCCTTCGGTTCCTGCTGACCAATATATCGACTTCGGTAAATCGGAATATTTGCAAAATAGCGTATATACGGCCAAAACAGGAGTAAATAGCGACCAAGTCACCGCGATTGACGCGGAGCTTGGCCCTGGAGGCGGTGTGATGAAGAGGGGCGGTCCAGATATGCCCCAGGATGAAGCCATGCAGTTCATGCTGAATCTTTTGGGGAATACATTTACTCAATTTGAGGATGGAACGCGGGAGCTTGCGGAAGGAAGGATGCCGGAAGAACGTAACGAGGCTATCATTAGTACGGATTTGGCGGAGAAGAACGGGATTCAAATTGGGGATAAGCTATCGTTATTTAGTGAATTGAACAATATGATGGAGGGGAAACGCACGGATATATCCTATGAATTGACCGTGGTGGGAACCTACAATGATGCGACGGATGAATACTCGGAAGGCTCAATGAAAAATGCTTTTGCCAACCGTCGCAATGAAATACTTACGACTTATGAAACAGTCGTTCAGGAAATTCAGCCAGATATGTCCGGTATCAAGGTTGAAGCGACCTATTATTTGAAGCAGCCCGACATGTTGGATGCGTTCGCTGAGGAAGTATATGATAAAGGGTTGGAGAAAACCTTTAACGTTACTACCGATGAGGCTTCCTATAATAAAATCATCGGTCCCGTGGAAGGACTGAGAGGCATTGCCGTGACGTTCATGGCGGTCGTGTTAATTCTCGGAGGCATCATTATCACCCTTCTTTCCTCGATGTCTATCCGAGAGCGCAAGTATGAAATCGGCGTCCTGCGGGCGATGGGGATGAAAAAAAGGAAGGTCGCTTTTGGATTGTGGTCTGAAATCATGATGATTACCTGTACATGTTTGGCGGTCGGACTTGGCATGGGCAGTCTGACGGCGCAGCCTGTCACCAACGCCCTACTTGCCAACCAGATTGAATTGGCAGAAGAGGCAGCCAATCAGCAGCCAAGCGGGGGCAATATGATGATGATGGGTCCGAAGAGTTCCTTTCCAAGTGCAGACGTGGAGCCGCTCAGCAGCATCGATCTTTCCTTAAATGTGGACTCGGCTCTTCAAATTATAGGAATCGCGTTATTGCTTGTATCCGCAGCCAGTCTCATATCTATCAGTCGAATTACTAAATACGAACCGATCAAAATTCTTATGGAAAGGAATTAAGTGATAAATATGAGTGTATTGACATTACAAAACGTCTCCTACAAATATGATGGCGCCAAAAATCACGTTCTGAAAGAGGTAAGCACAGCGTTCGAACCAGGCAAGGTATATACGATTATTGGCAAGTCGGGTTCTGGCAAATCCACGCTGTTGTCGCTGATGGCGGGTCTTGATACTTGTAAGGAAGGCGCGATTTTATATCGAGACGATGATCTGAAAACAATTGACCGCGACGAATACAGGGCTAAGAGCATCGGAGTGATCTTTCAGGCATATAACCTGCTGACAAACGCTACGGCGGTTCAAAATATTGTGCTTTCGATGAACATCAGCAAGAGCCCTGAAAAGGATAAGAAAGCGTTTGCCTATGGAATTCTTGATAAAGTTGGAATTGACCGTGAAACAGCCGATCGTCCGGTACTGAAGTTGTCGGGTGGCGAACAGCAGCGCATTGGAATCGCACGTGCACTGTCGCATCATCCAGATATTATCATAGCCGATGAGCCAACCGGAAATTTGGACAAAGATACGGAAGCTGAGATTTTAAAGATTTTCACTTCGCTTGCCCATGATGAAGGTAAATGTGTCATTATCGTTACCCACTCTAAGAAGGTTACATCGATTGCGGATGAGGTTTTGGGGATACATGCGGGAAGACTGTTTGTAGTTGGAGAAACTCAATAAGTCATGACCGTGAGAATTGAACATTGACAGCAGGCATTCAGTTATCTGCACTTTTTATAAAATATAGCGAAAAGAGAAGAAAAACATGAGAAAAAAGAAGATTCCCATTTTGAGCATGGTTCTATATGCTCTCGCTGGGTTGCTGATGCTATATACGGCCTGGTCAGCGTCCCAGAGTTATGGTTATATTTCCGAAATGATAGCGATGGATCAGATGGTGGCCAGCGAAAATAGATACGAAATTGTAAACTTCTTTATGACAAGCTGTGCACAATATATGATTTTTGCCGTTATCCTAATTACATTAGGGTGGAACTTGCATTTGAACTCATCTTCTCATGCAGGAAATCCTAACCGTAGTGATCAAGCCGCTTCCGCTAGAGGAATACGCACGAATGAAAGCGATGAGGTTGATTTTGAAACGTGGTTTCAGAACAATGAAAAATGAGAATTCGTCTAAAGGCGTGCCCTGCTGGGCACGCCTTTAGATTGTTGAGAAATCCTGGGTGAAGGTGAAGTGGCGTCGCCCCCCGACCCGTGAAATACCGAAGCTTCGGGCTTGGTCTCGTGAAATCTTGACGATTTGACGCGCTACCTTCTGCGGGAATCATTCCTTATGCCATTAATTCTTACGCTTTGCCCTCGGCACGTGCAAGCTCCTTCCGTACGAGCGGGGCGACCTTGGTGCCGAGCAGTTCAATCGAGCGCATGATATCATGGTGCGGAATTGAACCAATGTCACAGTGCAGGAAGAAGCGCGTCACGCCCAAGTTGCGGTGGAGCAATACGATTTTCTCAGCGACGTGCTCTGGATCGCCGACATAGAGGCAGCCTCGCAACTTGCTGTCCTCATCGAAGGTTGCGCGTGTGTACTGAGCTCCCCAGCCACGCTCACGTCCGAGCTTGTTCATCATCGCTTGTGTCCCTGGGAACAGAAGATCTGCCGCCTTCTCGGCGGTATCAGCTACAATGCCATGTGAGTGGGTTGCAATTTGCAGCTTGTTCACATCGTGTCCAGCCTTAGCCGCGGATCTCTTATAGAGCTCGACAAGCGGCGCAAAGCGCTCCGGCATGCCGCCAATGATCGCATAAGCAACCGGCAAGCCGAGTCTGCCGGCTCGGACGGAAGATTCTGCGTTACCGCCGGTGGCAATCCAGACGGGAAGCGGTTCCTGAACGGCCCGTGGGTACACGCCAAGATTGTCAATAGCCGCACGATGACGGCTGCCTCGCCAGCTTACCTTCTCTGACTCCCGGATAGCGAGCAGAAGCTCCAGATTCTCTTCATACAATTGATCGTAATCATTCAAGTTGTAGCCGAACAGCGGGAAGGATTCAATGAACGAGCCGCGGCCGGCCATAATCTCGGCGCGTCCGTTCGAGATGGCATCCAGCGTCGCAAACTGTTGATAGACGCGTACCGGATCATCGGAGGACAGGACGGTCACGGCGCTGGTCAGCCGAATATGTTTCGTTTGTGCCGCCGCTGCCGCCAGGATGACCGCTGGGGCCGAAGAAGCATACTCATACCGGTGGTGCTCGCCGATGCCGTAGACGTCAAGTCCGACCTGATCGGCAAGAACAATCTCTTCTACCGACCGACGAATTCGCTCGGTATGGCTAATGCGCTCACCTGTCACCGGATCCGTCGATGCCTCCAAAAACGTACTAATTCCAATTTCCAGATCAACAACCGGTTTATCGGTCATCGTGTTCGCCTCCTTTATTTAGATATTGCTTTATAATGTATAGTAACATAACTATAGTTAGTTTAAAAGAACAACAAAAAGCTGTCCCGTTTGTGGTGCTTGTTATCCTCGGCCAGTCGCTCATTTCAATCTTGCCCGCCCATCCGCATTCCCATCCATCTATGATTCGATTACAGATAGCGACTCATGAATGGTGAACATGGCTATAGGATTTTCTAAGACTGAATCTAGATTATGGGAAGCGCTTATTGTTAGAATGAAAGGGGGAACATTTATTAAAAACACGAAGCGTCTAAAAATCATAAAAATAAAAGGAGAAGGACTCCTTTTCAACGAAATACTGGACTAACCTATGGGCACTATTGAAGTGGAATATATACGGAATGGGGAAGCGGGCACTGTGCTATCCCTTTTCCCCGACCCTAGTCCAGTATAATTCCCGACGTTTGTACGACTCTCTCAAATTTTTCCTCGACTACAATGATGGAAGAGCATCATTCGTATGGATCATCGGATGATAAGACGAGGGTGTCTATCAGGACTAGGGAGCTGAAACTGTGAAAAAAGTTAGAAAAGCATTCATTTACATCGGAGTAGCCATTCTTTTATTGGTTGGGATAGCATTGGTTTTTCCCACATGGACTCCTAGTATAGAGGGCGCAAACAGTATAAGCGTGCTTGAGGAAGTCGAAATTAATGGAACGGGCCATGAATTGATGATACGGGGACAGGATAAGAATAATCCGGTTGTCATTTTCTTGCACGGTGGACCGGCTGTATCGGAAATCCCCTATGTAACCAAATACCAAGACATATTGGAGAAGCATTTCACAGTTGTTCGTTATGACCAGAGAGCCGGAGGAAAGTCGTATCATTTTGGAGAGGATTATTCCAATCTGTCTACGGATCTATTAGTGAAAGATGTACTGGCTTTGACAGATTACATATCGGCTCGTTTCCATCAAGAGAAGGTCATATTAGCGGGCCATTCCTTCGGTACTTATATTGGCATACAAGCTGCACAGCAAGCACCTGAGAAATATAAAGCCTATATTGGCATCGGACAGATGTCTAATGTTACAGAAAGTGAAAAGGATGCATTGCAGTTCACGCTTGATCAAGCAAAAATGAGTGGCGACACAACCGATGTGGAGTTCTTGCAAGGATTAACGGAAAAAGTGCAAAGCGGAGAACAATTAACTCCACGCAATTATGTGCGCAAATATGGCGGTACGGCAAGATTGATTGATGTGAATGCAGACATGGATAGAGGCTTGTTCGGACCGGAGTATAACTTGCTGGATCGCATCCGTTTTTATCGCAGTGTCTCGAATGCACAAGAAGTATTGATAGGGCAGGCATTGAAGAAGCCATTGCCTACATTTGTTACCAAGCTGGATGTACCGGTCTATTTCATTATGGGGCAGTACGATTACATGACATCTGCGAAAGCAGCCAAAACATATTTTGATCAAATCAATGCAGCTAAAAAGGAATTTATCACATACGATCAATCCGCTCATTATCCGCAATTTGAAGAAAAAGAAAAGTTCTCGCAATGGATGGTGGACTCGTTCGCAAAATGATGGATTGTAGGGCTAAAGTCGAACCTTAGTTCATAGCTGATGCTAATTCGATGATTTAGGCATTGTACGGGTTGATTATAGATGAGGATAAGTAGGGGAAATGATACGAACAGATGATAGGTCTGTCACACGATCGCACAGAATGACAGGATGGCAAGAGGTAGCCTTGATAAGATGTACTCAGAGAGGAGCAATTGCGAATGGAATGGCTGAATCGAATGATGTCGGCGCTTGATTTAATCGAAGCGAAGATGCTGGAGCCTTTGGATATGGCGGAGCTTGCGAAGGCAGCGTATTCTTCTCCCTACCACTTTCAGCGGATGTTCTATATGGTGACTGGTATGACAGTGGCTGAGTATATACGGAAACGGCGCTTAACCTTGGCGGCTCAAGAGTTAGCAATGAGTGGCTCTAAAGTGATCGATGTCGCGATGAAGTATTGCTACGATTCGCCAGAATCGTTCTCTAAGGCGTTCCGCAAGCTGCACGGCATCTCGCCCTCCGAGGCTCGAAATTCGGGTGTCCAGCTGAAGGCCTTTCCTCGCATTTCCTTCCACCTATCATTGAAGGGAGACAAAGAAATGGATTATAGAATTGTACAGAGAGAGGCGTTTACCGTAGTAGGAAAGTCGATCCAGACGACCACGAAAGAGGGAGAAAATTCGATCGAGATTCCGAAGTTTTGGCAAGATAGTCACGCGGATGGAAGCGTCGCTAAAATTGCTGCGCTGGGCAAAAATCAAGATACCCTAGGCATTTGCTATGGCGCGCAGCCGGGTGGGGAGGTCTTTAACTACGCGATTGCAGTAGAGACGGATCGGACAGAATCAGAAGGCGAGTATGAATTGATTCAAATTCCAGCTGCGACGTGGGCTATATTCACCTCAACGGGTCCAATGCCTGGTTCCATTCAAGAAGTATGGAACCGCATCTATCAGGAATGGTTCCCAGCTACAGACTACGAGCAAGCCGAAGGTCCTGATTTCGAGCTGTATCCTCCAGGGGATCCGTGGGCAGAGGACTATCGCAGCGAGGTATGGATTCCGGTTATAAAGAAATAAATACAAAGAGTAAGAATTGACGGTTCATCAATTACCTGTTAAAAAGGAGGCTGGCCCAACATGTACACTGGGCACAGCCTCTTTGTCTATCGTCGTAAAGCCCACAGTACGAGCTTCTCATAGCACTTCCATGGCAATAGACGGATAAGGCGCAGGGGCATCGCCCCTCGACCCATGAAATAGCGTAGATTCGGTCTTGGCGTGCGCGCAATCTTGACGATGTGACGCGCCACCTCCTGCGGAGGAGGAGCCGTTTCAGAGCTGCGCTTCGAGAATTGCAGAACCGCTTGAAGCAGCTTGCTGTACGGCGAATTCTCGCGTAATTGGATAGAGGAGAATCCCTTTTCCCATATATCCGTTTTGTAGGAGCCTGGTTCAACCAGTACGGCATATACGCCAAATGGCAGCATCTCAAGCCGCAGCGCCTCTGTAAAGCCTTCGACGGCGAACTTGGAGGCGGCATATGGGGCGTAGCCTGGAAAAGCATATCGGCCGCTAATGCTGCTCACATTCACAATGGTTCCACTGCCTTGTTCCCGCATGATAGGTAACACTGCGCGCGTAACGGCGACCGTGCCGAAAAAATTGGTCTCCAGTTGGGCGCGCCAAGCGTCCATGTCCACCTCCTCGACGTATCCACCTGCAGCGTAGCCCGCATTGTTCACGAGCAAATCGACCCTGCCGTAATGCTGGAGAATATACACGAATGCTGCTTCAATACTCTCCTGATTCGTGACATCAAGAGGCAGCACATGGATGTATGCGGAGACGCCGCATGTTTGTGCTTCAGCAAGCAGCTTCCCATGCTTGGCCGTATTACGCATCGTCGCCACGACATCATATCCTGCGCTCGCCAGCGCGACACTCGTGTAGAGCCCGAAGCCGCTGGACGTACCGGTCACGACAGCGATTGGCCGCGAAGGGGAAGCTGCAGAATGCTGCAACTTCGTCTGTGGTCTTGCCAAAAGGAATCCTCCTTTCTCGTCTGTAACCTCATAATTTATGTCGTTCCATTAGTGGAACGCCGATTCGATTGGCGGCCAAGGAGATGAACGACCAGCAGCTACGGCGGTACACAGGCAGATGCCGATCCATGATGGCTGAATATTCCCAATGCCCAGTAGCTCCCCGGTTGCGTTTGAACTGCGCTGCGCCCGAGCTCTCGTTCCATTGCATGCCAAGTCGCTGCGCCTCACGGAACAGGACAGCGGAGAGCATGCGGTACAGGCCTGTTTCCAGCGGAAGGGCGGTATCGTAACCGAAGATTGGCGTCGTCAGTATACCGTTGCGGCAGAAGTAACCCATGATGCCGTCTATTCGCCCCTTCGATGTGCGCAGAGCGAGGAAGCGCAGTGTCTTCGTCGCCAGTGCATGTGCGAAGAAGCGCTCATTAAACTGCGGATTGCACGGTGAATATTTATCGATATAGAGCAAGTTGTACAGTTGAACCATGCGGGGAATATCGGCCGGTACAAGCTCTTCATGCCGAACGATCTCGTATCCGTGCTTCGTCAGCAGCCCCTCATCGCGCTTAATTAACCATCTCTCCTTGGCATTCTGAGATCTGGAATCGCGGGTATCCAAGCAATAGATTTGGCGGCTAGGCACAAGCGCACATCCGGTTTCCTCCAAACTGCGACACAGCTCCGGGTAGTAGTGGCGATTCAACGAACGGAACACGATCGAGTGATCGGGGAACCGAGCTTGCAGCAGGGGGATGATGGCTAATACGTGCTCTGCCGTCATACGTGGATACAGATTCGTAGACAGCAGCCAATTGTTCACATGCACGACGCGATTGCACTGCGCAAACTTCATTCCTAATCCGATTCCACTTAACAGCCACGCAAGCGGCCGTTCCAGCAGCGGCTGCTTCAGCATGCCGAGCTCTTGCTTCGCATAAGTAACATAGTGCGTATACGGCGAGCATACATATGCGTTGTCGTACTCTCGTTCATTAACGGTAATCGGCAGCACAAATTGGTCGTCGATGAGGATCGCCAACATCCGGGTCTGAATATTATCCACGTCGCGTTCCGGCCCATGTCGTATCCATGGCTCTATCCATGCCTTAGCCGCATGCCCCTCCTCATCGTTCGGCCAAGGCAGCCGATCGATATTCGCTGCATCATATAGAACTGCGATACTCATACTGTAAACTTCCTCTCGATCCGGCGCAGCTTGTGCCCGGCAGGCTGCGGCTTCCACTCGGTAAATTGAATGTCAGGCGCTGCACACTGAACGATTGCACACAGCTTATGTAGTTCGAGCATAATGTCCCGTTCACATGCTGTCCGATATTGCGTAGGCACTTGCAGCGCCACCGTGATGTGCGTTGGCGAATGCTGCACCGCCGCATAGTGTTCAATCTTCGATGAGGCGGACAGAATTGCACGGCGAATAAAATCGGGAAATACAGTCGTAAGAGTGCCGTCTCTTAGTGAAGGCATATAAAACATATCATCGTGACGCCCTTCGATGCGCTCCAGTGCAGTGAAGGGAGATCCGCACGGACAAGGCTCGTTTCTCTCTGTCAAGACATCGTCCAGCCGATAACGAACGATCGGCTGAGTCATACGCCGGAAGTCAGTAATAATCGGTGTGAATTTTCTTTCGCGCTTGTCTAGCCACTCTTTCTCTACGAAGACGAGGTCTTCGTTCAAGTGAAGCGTCCCATGTCCACACGTAATGCCGAGAAAGCCTTCCGTGCATTGATAGATTTGGTGCACGGGTTGCTGGAACGCCGCGCTAATTATCGCTTCATCGAGCGGATCAAGGACTTCAGCTACGGCAAAAAGCTTGCGTGGACGTATCGCGAGCAGGCCCTGCTCCAGCTGCTCTGCAAGCATGCGGAGCATAGACGGCGGCGCGACGAGCAGGGTAGGGGCGTAAGTGTTCAGTCGCATAACCTGCTCCTCCAACGGGTCGAGCAGGTCGAAGTAGGCGAACTGCAGCCGCCGCTTGCTCACGCTCCCGTACAAGTTGCTGTTGGCGCGCAGGAAGAGCGCGATGCGCTCCCGAGCCAATACGGAACCAGGCAGAGCCTTAGCGAGCATCGCTCCGGCCCATGCCATACTCTCCTGTGGGCTGACGAGGAAGAGGCCGCGATTGCCTGACGTCCCCGAGGACATACCAACGGTAATGCCATTCCATTCAGGAGTGAAGTCGCGGCTCTCCTCAGCTGCCAGTGCCATGGCGAACGCTTCCTCCTTTCGTACGCCAGCGGTATTAAGGGCATCGAAATGCTCCATCATCAGCAACTTGTCCATGACTGGCATGCCGCGCCACTGATCGTCGGGGAGCTCGCCCATGCGCTCGCGGAAGAAGGGGGAGCACTGCCTGATTCGCCCCAGATGCTTCATCACTTGACGATGCTGCCACCGCTCCAGTGCTTCCCTGCTGCTCCAGCTTCGTCCGTACTTCGTACGGATATATTCCCGGGCAGCGATCATCGTTCCTTTATCCACGCTGAGCACCTCCTTGAACCTTAGGGCTTGTTACGTACCACTGTTCGGCTTCCCGGCAGTGCGTTGGGATGATGCGAAGATCCGGTCGCCTACGATGCAGGATATGTAATCGGTGAAGGTTGTCCTTATATTGCTGCCAATCCGCTTTGATCAACTTGACGATGGACTTCGGACGCCGATGCGATGCATAGGCTGCCGTTGACCAAGCAGCGTCGGCGCAGAGGAAGTATTCATGCCCTGCAGAGCGCAGAAGCAGGCCAAGCTGACCCAGCGCATGCCCCGATAGGTTGATGCCGATGATGCTACCGTCCCCGAACAGATCGTATCCCTCTGTGAAGGGCGCATATCCCTCGTCCAAGTTTATTTGGCTGCATGTCTCCTCAATAAGACGGGATCGATCACCGAATCGATCCGGCAATAGCCCAGGCAGAAAGCCGGCTTTCGTAGCTTGGAAAGGAGACATGTCCTGCAGGGGACGATAAGCCTCGCGCAAATAATAAAACTCGGCATTCGCGAAATCGCACACACCGCCGATATGATCTGCGTGAAAGTGCGACAAAATAATCGTCCGCACGTCCTCCGGCATTACGCCAAGATTGCGCAGTTGATTGGCTGCACTCTCATCTTCGCCGATATAGACCGGCGTCGTCCACCGATACAGCCTCGCGGGAAAGGCTGATGTAGCCTGAAAGAAGCGTGTGGAATAGCCGGTGTCGAACAGGATTGATCCGAGCCGCGGGTGCTCGATATAGGCGAACATGGCCGGAAAGCGCACGGAAGCGCCGCTCCCGCCTTGAATCGTAAGCCATTCCCGGTGCGTGCAGTACCCTGCGGTCATCAAGTTCACGGAAACTTCTTTTATGGCTCCTTTGTTCACGTCCATGCAGCTGACGAGCCTCCTTCTTGTACCCATGCTTCAGCAAATCGCTTCATGCCTTCCTCGATACAGATCCTAGGCTTATAACCCAACATCTCGCGGGCAGCCGTAATGTCGAGCGTCTGACTCCGTCCGATTAGTCCAACCGTATACCGGGTAAGCTTCGGCTCCTTGCCTCTGGCAAACCAGCGGGCGTTAAGCTCCAGCATCCCGGCCGCCGCCGAAGCGATCGGGTAAGCGAGCGGGATGGGGCGGAACGGCATTTCGAGCAGGGCGAAAAGCTTAGCCAGCAAATCATTCAGCAGGCTGGGCTCGCCGTTCGTAATATTGTACTTGCCGCCAAGCGCAGCCGGGTAAGCTTCGGCGGCTAGCAGCAGCGCATCGACCACGTTGTCGACATACGTAACGTCGAGCATCGACCGGCCGCCGCGAATGAGCGGCATATAGCCGCCTCGGTTCGCCTCTATGAGCCGTGGGAGGATGGCGCGGTCACCTGGACCGTAGATCGCGCGCGGCCGCAGCGTAATGGCGTGCAGCCCAGCCTCTTCTACGGCCTGATCCACCTCCCGCTCGGCTAGCAGCTTCGTGGCAGAATAGGCCGTAGCCTGTTTAGAAGGCAGTGGATCCGTCTCCTTAATATTCAATCGGTCACGCCAACTCCAGTAAATGCTCGGCGTTGATACATGCACAAGACGGGCCCCGCCGCTTACGCATCCTTCCACGACATGGCGCGTACCTATGACGTTGCTGGCGTAGAAGTCGGCATATGCGCCCCATGGAGCAGACAGTGCCGCGCAGTGGAAGACGGTATCTTGACCGTGGCATATCTCCTTAATCCGCTCGGCATCGCCTAACTCAAGCGGAATAAATCGGACACCCATTCGTTCCAGCTCATGGCCTACATGCGTATTGCGGCCAATGGCGCTGACGGTATAGCCCTCTTCGACCAATCTTAATGCTAGCCGCTGCCCTAGAAATCCGGTTCCCCCCGTCACTAATGCTCGTCGGCGCATGATGATTCACCATTCCATTCTATATCTGATGTAGTGGCCTCTATCAGTGAGATGGAGCGCTGTATGCTCTCTCGCCAGAAGCGGTATAGCATAACGGCCTGCGCGACAAACGGCTTCGGATCCTGCCAGCGGAAGATGACATCTTGCCCCTTCCATAGCTCCCTCAACCAATAGCCCCGCCGAGGACTCCTCCAGCCGTACGCCAGCATGGCGAGCGTCAACATGGCAGGGCGGGTGGATGTTGGCTCGATGGGGTAGGCTCTCGCATGATGCTCGCCAAGATTTGCATCAAAATTTGCATTAAGACATGTATTTTGATTAGCAGTGTGATTTGTGCAGCCGTCCATGCCGACCTCTGTGTCGCCATTTATCCCACCATTCATCTCGAAGAACGCTTTGTCCAACTGATCGGATGCGGTAAAGCAGTGGACGCCGCTTGTAGCGCGGGGATTGCACTCGATAGGGTAGATGTTCCGTTCCGGCGTGACGATAAAGTCAAACGCAATCTGTCCCGTATATCGAAGCGGGGCGACAAATCGTTGCACCCATGCCAGCAGATCGGCCTGCGGCTCATGCTTGAAGGCGATGCTTGCCCCTGCACCCGCCGTGAATTTGGAGGGGTAGCAGGCATGAGCACGTACAGAGCCATCGCGGACAATGCTGTACGTGCAATACAATGTCCCGTGAATATATTGCTGTCCAACCCAAGGATAGTCCGGGGTGATTAGGATGTCGTCCGGCAGGGCATAGCCAGCCCGTACGAATAATACACGGCTCGCGAAGCGCGAGTAGGCCGGCTTCAGCACGGCAGCATCTTCCCCAAGCGCCTGTATGTAGCCGCATGCTTCCGCTTGTGATGTCAGCAGCTGTGTCGAAGGTGCGTGTAAGCCAGCTTGCCGGATCATTTCGATGAATTGTCC
This sequence comes from Paenibacillus sp. NAIST15-1, assembly GCF_001894745.1. Lineage (GTDB taxonomy): Bacteria > Bacillota > Bacilli > Paenibacillales > Paenibacillaceae > Paenibacillus_B > Paenibacillus_B suaedae. Next base: position 733,765 of record NZ_BBYF01000001.1, on the reverse strand, counting down.
CTTATGATGAAGCTGCTTAAGCATCTCCCACGGAGGAGCAAATAGCTCGCATCCATTGGGCCATGCCCGCTGTCTCTGTGCTAGATAGAACACTTCCTCGCAGGTCGGAATTACGCAATCCACCTGCTCGTCTATCACGATACGCTCTATCATAGCTAGGAACCGCTCTTGTTCATGGCGGGGAGGCGGATAACAGTAATGGCGGGTGACAAAGCGGGAGGCCGAGCCTATTGTGACGAGCAAGCTATCAGCCATGATGATCCGGTGCCCAGCACCACCCAATAGCCGCGCCAGTTCCAAGGAGACGGGGGAGCGGCTGCCGGTAATTAGGACAGTTCGCCTCCCATCCGGCGGTATATCCTTGGACGGACTGCTAGAACTGCTAATATTCAAGCACCAGCCCTCCCAATGACAGCCCGGCAGAAGTTCCAAGCAGCAGAATACGGTCTCCCCGCTGCACCCGCCCTTGGTGAATGGCCTCATGCAATCCCATCGGAATCGAAGCGGCAATCGTATTGCCGTGATCCGATGTAATGTTCATGAGCTGCTCTGGAGCAATGCCCAGCTTGCGGCTAATCAGGCGCATCGCCATAGCGCTGCCTTGGTGCGGTATGATAAGCGGGAATTGCGACATTGTCGTATTTCCCGATCCGAGCAGCCGTTCAAGGAAGTCAGGCAGCAGCTTGGACGCCATTTTATAAATCGGCTGACCATCCATATGGAACATATAGTCGCTCATTCGAGCATCATCGTAATATTTTGCGTGCAGCCCCGTACCTCCACCACGTATCTCGGAGTATGAGGCTCCGGTACTATAGGTTTCTATTAATGAGGCTGCGATACGAGATTGCTCGTATGCTGTCGCTTGGCCTACGATAACGGCAGCGGCGCCATCGCCGAATAGAACCGCGCTTTCTTTATGCTCCCAGTTCAGGCCGACTGAGGCTACCTCTGTCGAGACGATGAGGATACGCTGATAGCGTCCAGCGGCAATCAGATACGACATGACGTCGAGCGCGGCTAGGAAGCTAAGGCAGGTCGAATTAATGTCAAAAGACGGCACCCCGGAGTTTCCTTTCCCCATTGCTTGCTGTATCAAAGCCGCTGTGCATGGAATCGGCTGCTGCATTGTACCGCTCGCGCATACGATGCAGTCGATGTCAGCGAAGGTAAGTCCCGCATCCTGCAGCGCGGCTTGCGCAGCGAACGCCCCCATCTCGGCGGCTGTTTCGTTTTCAACAAAATATCGTACGCGAACCTCCGACTTTTTCAAGGACCACCCGGCGGGTACGCCAAGCTTCCGATCCATTTCATCCGAAGTAACGCGCTGCTTCGGTAAATATACCCCCGTACCGATAATTTTCACTTTTCTCTCCATACTCCCATGGCCTCGTTCCTCTTGTTGATTTCGATCATGACCTGAAGCTCTTGCTTATTACCCAAAAGCTCCCTCTATTGTAATGCACATTCTCTTGGTGGTTCCATCAATTTACTTGTTCGGTTGATTCTTCTATTATATATCGGAGTACTTTTACATTGGCGTGATAATCTGTCTTGCAAAAAAAATTGTAAAAAATCCTTACGATTAAAAATGCCATTACGTTCCTATCCAGATGTGTTGCTGTTGTTACGTAATAAAAATGTAGTTTGTTGAGCGAAAAAAGGTTGGGCTCAAGAAGAGCTGGCAAAGAGGGGGAGAGTCGCAAAACTATCGCTATTCTCAAAAGGATACTAACCGAAGTGTTTGTTTAATAAGAGGAGTGATGCATATAGGAGAAACTATTGATAGAGAATCAATAGCCTCCTTGTTTCATTTCATACAGAGGTCAGAAATTCACAAGTCAATAGCTAACTTGTTCTTTTTTTCACAAAAATACTAAATGTCGGCTGGACACAACATAAAATCCCCCTTAGTGCTAAGGAGGATTTATGATCAATCCAATTCGTTACTCTCTTTTTCGTCAATGAGAATGAGTAGAAAGCTTCATTTCTAGTCACGTCAACTCTCGGACTTTTACTGTTCGTGACACTATAATTGCTGCAATGATAATGATAAATGCCGTAAGGAGACCCGACTCACCGATCCAGACCTCAGAAAACTCCCCTGTTGTTGCACGAGTGAAAGGGCCTTGGATTACAGAATTCCATGAGGTATGGATAATGACAGAAGGCCAGACGCTGCCAGTGGCTAATCGCAATTGGGCGGTAATATAACTGAACGGAATGATACACAGGTAGATGCCTAGGACAGAGAGAAGGACAGATGATCCAGCCACATACATACCAGATATGACAATCGGAATATGCCAAGTTGCCCAGATCAATCCGCTAAGCAAAATAGGACGCGGAGCCTTGGCCTCAACTAAACGTGTCAACATATATCCCCGCCAGCCGACTTCTTCCCCCATAACGGGAATGAGGTTGATGATACTTCCTGCAATGCCAGCCACTACGACCATAAGCACGAAGCTCAGCGGCGTAGGCAAGTACTGCAGACCAAGAGCATGATAGTACGTTTCGAAGGTACCTCCCACAGGAAGCTGGAACGAGGCTATACCACTCATCCAGGCGGTGGAATAGGTGATTCCGCAGATGAGCATAGGAATGAGCAGGCCCAGTCCGATCCCTCTCCATACTTTTACACTGCCCAACTGAAAGGATACATCTGCAAAACCTTCCCGCAAGAGGAGACGGGTTAGAATCGAAGCGATTGCCGGTACGAACATGTATACAACAATAAGCATAATATTTCCCGACATGATGACAGCCGTATTCATGATCAGTGACATTACGAATAAGAGGCCCAGAAATAGATTGAGTCCTTTTCTGGCATGTTGTACTTTCACCTCCCCAAAATCCGAAGTGTTTTTGTTTCCACGCGATTTCAAAATTACATCCTTCCTTTCGACTCATAGAAATTTTTTATATTGATGCCCTCAATCTTTCGCAAACTCAGTATGGCCAATGGGGCGTCATTATTCATAGTGAGGCTTGTAACGAAATGACATGAGGTATGTGTCATCAAAAATGGTGACAGAGAGTAACTAGGAAAAGTGATATGGAATGAATGACAATCGGGTTGAGCGATTGACGCATAGCCTTGCTTGCGGTTCATTGCGCTCATCAAATTACTCAATTGAGGTGGAATAACATGAAGAAGAAAATGATGGTTAGTGGCATGGCTGCAGTAGTTAGCACAGCGCTGTTGGTTGCTGGGGGAGCTTCGAATGCTGGTGCTCAGTCAACAGAAGTGACTCGTTCCGTGCAGACGTCGCAAAATAGTATTGTGAAGTCCTTTGAATCACAGGTTTTTCCATTGAAGACAATTGATCCGACTCAATCGTTTGCAGATTTAAAGCCGCTTAAGAAGATGATCGGGAAAGCCCACTATGTAGGATTAGGGGAGTCAACTCATGGGAGTTCTGAACTTTTTACGATGAAATTTCGCCTCGTGAAATATTTGGTTACGGAGATGGGATTTACGAACTTCGGGCTGGAGGAAGATTGGGGGAATGGCTTACAACTGAATGAATATATCCATACAGGGAAAGGAGATCCTAAGCAATTTTTGAAGATGTTATATCCAACCGACGAGATTATCGCTATGGTGGAGTGGATGAAGGACTTTAATGCCAATTCAAAGAACAAGAATAAGATTCAATTTATCGGACTCGATCTGAAGTCGCTTGACAAGAACGCCTACAATAAAGTCATTAACTATGTGAAGAAACATCATCCCCATATATTGTCTGAAGTTGAGAAAAGCTATAAGGATCTGTCGTCGGCAACTGCCAATGTGGTGGATTATATGAAGCTGACTCCTGAGAAGAAGGCGCGGTTACAGGCAAATGCAGAGAGAGTTGTCCAATTGCTTGAGAAAGTGACTGTAGACAACAAAAAACAATCGGATTCATACGAGCTTGAATGGGTGAAAGGGACGGCAAAAGCAATAAAGAATTTTACAACCATGTTGATTCCGGAGGATTATACGTCCTTGGTCACTCTTCACGAGCAATATCTGGCGGAACAGGCTATATGGGCAAATGAAACATTCGGTGGGAAGACAATGGTGTGGGGCCATAATAATCACTTAACTAAGCGTGCTATTGATAAGGAATGGTATCCGAAACCAGCCGGTGAGTTCCTGAAAGAACTTGTAGGTAATCAGTACGTCACCATTGGAACCTCAACGACGGAAGGGCGCTTGACGCTGTTCGGCGAGATCGATCCGGATGCCAGCGGCGGGAAGATTACAACGGATGTGATACCGCAGCAAAAGAATAGTACGAACGCTATATTCGGGAAAGTATCATACGAGAAGTTCCTACTGGATGCACGCCAACTGAAGGGAGAGGCAGGTCGATGGGTGAAGGAAGAGCAGCCGTTCCTCAGCATAGGGGCGCGATTTGTACCGGGCCTGCCGCTATTTTTCAATGTGCCCCTGCGGGAGCGGTTTGACATTCTTGTCCATATTCGTAACACAAGCCCATCCCATATCATACAAGTACAAAAGTAGGAAATCATTTCTGGAGCAATCGGGATACGGTTGCTCTTTCTTCTTATACTAGACCTCATTCCGCACGAAGGTTCAATCATTTATTTCAGAAATTAATGGTTCTCAATTAGGTTGTATGTGGTGTAACTTGTAGATATCTGATGAAGGATTGAGGTATTCCTATGAAAGAATGGATGAAGCGATGGTTGTGGTCAGATTGGGTCATGTTATGTATACGGATCTCATGGTGGATCACGCTCGTGATTAGTCTATGCATATTGCATGAGCGAGGATTGCCGATACCACTTTGGGCAGCTATGGGGCTCTCCTTTGTTCCATTATTCATCCCGCTTTGGCTTCAACAGTATCATTTGCAGTGGTATTTGATTGCTGAAATTGTGTTGTCGGGGAGTTTTGTTATTTTCCTAAATCTGTATGGGATATCGAATGTATGGCAATATGCCCCGATTGTATTTGTCATTGGCTTTCTAAGCAGTAATCCTACTTACCGATGGACAGCGATTCTATCTTCTGGTGTCATCCCGTTTATTCTCGGCTGGGTAAGTAAAATAAGTTGGATTGATATTATTGTAGACGTCATTTTGCATTATGGGATTGTATTTGCCTTGGGATATGCCTTTCAATTAGCGGTACTTACGCATAGACAGGGGCAAGTGATCAAGGAGCAAAATCGGATTTTGGAACAACATGTGACTCAGGTTGAACAGATGACGTTAGTCGAGGAGCGAAATCGACTATCTAAGGAGCTGCACGATACGATCGGCCATACGTTGACTTCACTCATTATGGGAATGGAGTCGCTGCGTCAGGCGGCAACAGGCGATCAAACTGAACGCATTGATGCTCTTCTGCGCTCTGCCCGCAGTGGACTAGAAGAAGTTCGAACTCACTTGCATCAAATGTCGTCATCTACCCTACCTGCATCTTTTACGATTTCTCTACAAAAGCTGGTTAGCAAATTCAAGGATACAACAAGGATTGAAGTTAAGTATCGAACATTAGGTGAAGAGTATGCCGTGCCTAATCCGATCAAATTAACATTGTACCGTTGTCTACAGGAGGCATTGACGAATGCGGCTCGTCACGGACAAGCAACGGCCATCGAGGTTCATTTGCATTTCGAAGCGAATCAATTGCGTTTGCAAATTCAAGATAATGGGGTAGGTAATGAGCAGTTGCAGCCAGGCTTTGGGCTTTCGACGATGAAGGAGCGCTTGCTAGAGTTGTCAGGCCACTTATCCGTCCACTCTCATCGTGATGAAGGGACGGTCGTGCTCTGTACAGTGCCTAGAAATGATATTGTGCATAGCAAGATACGGCTTGTTATCGTCGACGATCAGCAGTTGATTGTCGATAGTCTTAGCATGATACTTGATAATCAACAGGATCTGCAGGTAGTAGGAACGGCCGGAAATGGAAAATTAGCCGTTGAGTTGTGCGAGCAGGTTCATCCAGATGTTATCTTGATGGATGTCCGTATGCCTGAAATGGATGGAATCGAAGCTTTACAAGTGATTAAGGAAAAGTGGCCTGATCTACAAGTGATCGTAATGAGTACCTTCAGTGATGTAGAACAAGCGGTGACCGCACTTCAGTACGGGGCAGTGGGATATTTGTTGAAATCCATACAGCCCAAGGAGTTAATCGACACGATTCGCCTCATTCATGCTGGAGGCATGTCCATCACCCAGGAGATCGCGGAGCAAGTATTCGAAGAGATGAAGCAGCAGCGGGTGCAGCTCAAGGAACGTGGGAATATCATTTGGGATAATTCATATGGATTAATTAAACGCGAGTTCGAGTTGTTGGATCTACTGCACCGTGGATCACGTTACAAAGCTATCGCCGCTAGCATGAATCTTTCGGAAGGAACGATCCGCAATTATATATCTATCCTCTATTCCAAGCTAGGCGTAAATAACAGGCAAGATGCAGTTGACAAGGCGAAGGAAGAAGGGTTGATTAGTTAGAAGAGAGAGCTTTGATAGATTAGTGGCAATAATCAACTTCTCCAAATAAGTCCGTGAAATTCACGGGCTGTTTTTATGCCTCAAATCCATTTATAGTATAATGAATTATTTATATTTATTATTAATTTCACTTGCCAAAGAATACAGTATATTCTATTATTTCTATAAAATAGTTCCATCTTTGTCCAGACAGCATCGCCAAAAATTATAAATGGAGCGATTGTTATGAAGAAAATTCCTTTCTTGGCTTTATTGGCGGCTCTCTCGGTTATATCTATTGTGCCTGCTGCAAATGCAGAACAAGTATCGTCTCAAGTAAACGCATCATATGCTTCAACACCTAGTAACAATCCAACGATTTCAGCATCAACAAACATGCATTACGAAGGAACATTTGATTCAATATCTACTAATCTCCTCGTCAAAAAAAATATGATTGTTGATGAGGGTAAGTATGTAGCTGTGACAGCTTACGCAACATATCCAAAAGACACTTTACTCTACATGCAGCTTCAAAAAAAGAATGGAAGCTCATGGGATATGGTTAAAGAGGACATTTTCACCGACAATATTAAGGCACACACGTACACTAAACTTAAAGCGGGTACTTACCGAGTTCAATTGTGGTATAACGGTGCTCCAGGTGGTAAAATCACCAACGGCAAAGTGAAACTCGACTGGGTAGGCGAATAGATTCTTTTATCAAAAAGGCATCTCGTTCTAGAGATGTCTTTTTGTATCCCGCTTTTGCAAGACGTTAGACCCTAAAATTCAAAAGTCATTTTTCTTTCTTGTTGACTATATTCATTTTATTTTATATAATTATCTCGAATTAGAGATACTTTAGTCCAAGATAAAGTAGTGCCATCCCAAATAGCTGTTGTTCATATTTGTATAAATGCGAAACACGCAGGATACATTAATTGAGGATGGATGAAAAAGTATTGAAAATGATGCAATTAATTTATTTACACATGTTTCCACAACATATATCGATTTAAAGGATAATCGAATTTAGGAGGAAGAAAACGATGACTAAAGATTTCTACACTGCACTTAAAGAAAGACGTACTTATTACGGAATCAATAAAGAGGTCAAAGTATCAGATGAAAGAATCAAAGAAATCGTCGAATTTGCTGTGAAACACACTCCGTCAGCGTTCAATTCACAATCTTCACGTTTGGTAGTATTGTCTGGTGAGGCCCATAATAAATTATGGGACATTACAACGGAAACATTGAGAAAAGTAGTTGGTAATGGAGACTTTTCAGGAACACAACAAAAAATGGATTCCTTCAAAGCAGGTTATGGTACTGTATTATTCTTTGAAGATGAGGCTGTAGTGAAATCACTTCAAGAACAATTTACTGCATATGCTGACAACTTCCCAATTTGGTCAAACCAAGCATCAGGTATGCACCAATTAGTGGTATGGACAGGATTGGAAGCAGAAGGATTGGGAGCATCTTTGCAGCATTACAATCCACTGATTGATGATGAAGTGAAAAAAGAATGGAATATCCCTGCTAATTGGAAACTTATTGCGCAAATGCCATTTGGTAATCCAACAGCTGCACCAGGTGAAAAGCAATTCAAACCGTTAGAAGAGCGTGTAAAGTTTCATAAATAATTAAGTACTATGTAAACGGAACATTCAATACAAAGAATCCATTTTGATTTGTCATTATTCAAAATGGATTCTTTTTTTTGTGCCAATGAGTAATCTTCATCAAGATTGATTTTCTTTGCAGTAGTTTCTTACATAACCTAGCTGGAGGATTGAGAAGGAAACCTTATACCGCGTGCGAGATGTTCACTTTTTCTCACGATAAGCCGTTAATAAATAATATAGTAAATAATTGGACAGGTGAACTTTTTTGATTCCACCATAGTCTAATCGTTAGCTATACAAAGAGAACCTAATTGTTGAGAGAGGAGAAATTATGAAGTCAGTATTGGAAGTTAGAAAAGGCCGCATTGGCATTGGGTGGCTCATCGTTTGTTCGATGCTTATCCTAGCCTTATCATGCCCAACAAGTTTACATGCCCAGAGCGATGCGGTGTCAGTGACATACGGCAATCAGCCAGGTTCCGTTAAGGAGTTTGTGAAATATGACGTGAGTCCATCTAATTCTGTCACATTAGGTGCGGGTTCCTCAAAGTCGATTAAAGTATACGGATATGAATCTAATGGCAAAAAAGTATCGCTTGGATCGAAGGTGCAGTGGCAGTCAGGCAATGAGCAAGTTGTGAAAATGAGCGGGGCAACGATTAAAGGAGTGGCGGAAGGAAGTACGATCGTTACAGGCGTATATGGTCAACAAAGGTTCGATATTTCCGTACACGTTACTGCTACGATTAAAAAACTAATTGTAACTCCTACGAAGGTGGTACTGTCTCCCGGGAAGTCTGCGGCTTTTTCCGTTCAAGCGGTCTATGCGGGCGGGAGCACAAGAGATGTAACTTCACAGGTGACGGCGAAAGCGTCAGGTCAGGGCATCGATGTTGGCAGCGGTGTCGTTACGGCGGTGGGGCAGCCAAAGGGAAGCGTCAGCGTAAAACTGTATTATGGAGGGAAAGGTGTAACTCTTCCCGTTGTACTACAGGAAAACTTGGTGAGTATTGATGTTCAGCCTACATCTCTCGTGGTGGAAGCGGGAGCTGCAAAGCCCATTAAAGTAATCGGCACTTTATCGAGCGGCAAAAAGGTGTCTCTTGCTGGCAAGATAGCATGGAAGTCCGGCAATGATCAAATTGCCAAAGTAACCGTTTCCGGCGTAAAAGGACTTACGGAGGGAACGACGAGAATTGTGGGCGTGTACGGTGATCGTACGTTTGAAATCCCGGTTCAAGTCACACCAAAGTTGAAAAAGCTGACCGTTGTGGCATCGACGGCGAAGCTTGCGCCTCATCAGTCGACGAGCTATCGAGTACAGGCAGTATACAGCAGCGGTAACACGTCTGATGTCACGTCACTTGCCAAGTCGAAGTCGAACGGCAAGGCGACTGCCAATCAAGGGATGATTACTGCAGTAAGTAAAGGGAAGGCAGTCCTTACCTTTTCATATGGCGGCAAACAAGTATCTCTGCGCATCACAGTAGAGTAGGATGATCTTGAGTTCTAGTTCTATACAAGGCCTGCACAGGTTGATGACCTGTAGAAGTAAAGCATGATGTTCGTGTTGCTCGTGATGTTAGCGTCATGAAGATGTATATATCGGAAAGCGGCAGCTCAGGATTCGACATTCCTGATACTGCCGCTTTTCATTTACCATTATCGAGAATCTCTTTGTCTCACAGCAACTATGTAGACGTCAATTAGACCTCTATCCGTAAGAATGTGCCTGTGCTTAGTCCGTAATAAGGAACCCGACCTTTTTGAGCGCTTCGCATACTTCATCCAATCGCTCTTTGCTTGGGGAGGTCAAGGTATGGAGATGAATTCCATTCGTAAGCTCTGAGATGAAGGCTGCTCCGCTGCTGCGGATATTGTTCATGAAATCATATACCTCTTTGCGGGTATTAACGCGGATTTGTGCCGAGATTTGCCCGTATATGGGGTGTTCCACGATAACATCCTTGACGCCTACGCCATAATCGACGATAAGCAGCAGTTCTTCCTCACTTTGCTCGGGTGCGTGCTGAACAGCAATTACTCGCTCGAACAACGAGGCGTTTTCTTTTGTGCTTTGATCCATGTATACGTATCCTTGGCTAGTCGCGAGAATGGGTTCATTGCGCGCCTTTAGCAAGGTCATATCTTGCACGATTACTTGGCGTGATACATTGGCTCGTTGGGCCAACTCGGTTCCTGTGAGTGGAGAGGAGGACTTCAGCCAATCCAGCAGCTTCGTTCGGCGCTCTTCGCCTGTCAGCTTGATGTTAGTCGCCAATTGGATTTGCTCCTTTCAAGGACGCCAGCAATGTTAACAGGCGGTCCAGATGCTCAGTTGTTGTGGATCTGCCGAAGGAAATGCGGATAAACCGAAGCGCTTCCTCCTTGCGAAGTCCAATAGCCGCAAGAGAGGGGGAAGGCTCCTGATGGCCTGCTGCACAGGCCGTTCCGGTCGAAATGCAGATTCCGTTGCGATTACATTCTAGCATAACATATTGGCCCTCCATCCCGTCAAAGAGGCACCCGGCAATATGTGGAGCAACTTCGGCGTATTGTTCGTTAACAGCAGGGGTGAGTGGAATTCCAAGCCGCCCAGCTTGGGTGAACAAATAAGTATAAAGCTGCCGGAAGTGTGAGAACAGCTTAGCTTGATGCTCCACGCAATGCTCGGCAGCAGTCACGAAGGCGCCAATACCGGGAACATTGACTGTGCCCGCGCGAAAGCCTCGTTCATGGTTGGTTCCTGGCAGGACAGGCTGCCAAGGGACTCGTGGATGAAGGTAGGAAGCTCCCACCCCTTTGGGGCCATACACTTTGTGGCTGGACAGCGAGCAGGCATCGACCCCCAACTGGCGGATATCAATCGGGAGCTTGCCAAATGTCTGAACCATATCACTATGCAGGAAAATGCCTCGTGCTCTGAGTAGAGGCGACAGATCAGCCAACGGCTGCACAATTCCTGTCTCGGAATTGGCATGCTGAATGGATACTAAGCCTGTGTCCGGTTCAAGTGCTTGTTCAAGAATTTCCTTCGTAATGATGCCTCCCGCATTCGGCTCAATGAGCGTCACCCGGTACCCTAGCCGTTCCAGATAGGAAAGGGCATTACGGATGGAGGCGTGCTCCATTACTGTTGTGACAAGATGCTTTCTCCCCTCTGGCAACCCTTTGAGAATGGATTGAATCGTCAATAGATTCGACTCCGATCCTCCGCTCGTAAAATATATGCCTTCCTTAACTCCGCCTATCATACTTGCCAGCTTCTCTCGGCAGTATTCCAGCACATTTGCTGCACGGCCGCCTGTGTCATGAAGGCTGTGACTATTGCCGTATGCTTCGCGGCTTAATTCGGTTAGTAGGTGCAGCGCACGTTCATCCATAGGTGCAGCAGCGGCGTAATCCAAATATATCAACGGTGAAAGTCCCCTTTATATTCTTGTTATTTGTTACTCATCATGCAGTCACTTTTCCCATGTCTATCCAGGAATGAGTTGCCTTTATCAAAATCCTTGCTTGCAAAGTGACTGAGCTTATTGTAATGTTGTATCAGATTTACTGTCAATACAGGTGTAAAGACACATGTATATTATATGATTATTTGTTTGTAAAGTTCATGCACTTATTTTCGAAATAAAGAAGTGAAGAGATATGGAAAAGGGAGAACACTCCGTTATTGTTGTGGGTTCTGGAGTCGCGGCACTGTCGTTACTATCCTCGCTGCCTCCACATATACACGCAACTGTATTAACCAAGGGAACGGTGTCAGACAGCAACTCGATTCTGGCACAAGGGGGGATTGCTACCTCCTACTTGCCAGATGATACGATGCTTAGTCATATCGCAGATACACTTGAAGCCGGAGCGGGGCATAACGACCTGAACATGGTGCAGACGGTCATTCGGGAGGGCAAGGAGATTATGCTTGAGCTTGTAGAGGCTCAGTTTCCTTTTGACCGTGATCGCGATGGCAGGCTAATGCTTGGACGTGAAGGTGCTCATCGTGCGAATCGGATCTTTCATGCTGGCGGTGACGCCTCTGGCAGGATGCTGGTGGAGTATTTGCTGCAGCAGATCCCGAGTCATGTTCAAATCCGTGAATATGTTACTGTAATTGATCTTCTTGTGGAGAAAGGGCACTGCAATGGTGTTGTTCTCCGAAGCAAGGAAGGGCAGATCGAGACGCTTCATGCTGATCATGTCGTGTTAGCCACAGGAGGATGTGGCAGCCTGTATCGCCATCACAGCAATCATCAGATTGCAACCGGCGATGGGCTAATGCTGGCCTATCGTGCAGGAGCGCATCTAACGGATCTTGAATTCATGCAGTTTCATCCGACATTGCTTGTGAAGGACGACCGCAGCTATGGACTAGTGTCGGAAGCGGTGCGCGGGGAAGGCGGTGTGTTAATTGACGAGCATGGCCGCCGGATTATGGAAGGCAGACATGAACTTAAGGATTTGGCTCCACGTGATGTCGTAGCTCGAGTGATTCATGAAGAGATGCGGCAAGGGCATGCGGTGTATATAGATATTCAAGCATGTCTAGAGTTTCGAAGTCGCTTCCCGAGTATTACGCGACTTTGTGAAGAAGCTGGTGTAGATCTGGAGAAGGGACGGATTCCAGTAGCCCCGGGCATGCACTTCCTCATGGGGGGCATTCAAGTTAATGAATGGGCAGAGAGCAGTATTCACGGATTATTTGCGATTGGGGAAGCCGGCTGCAACGGACTCCATGGAGCTAATCGTCTAGCAAGCAATTCATTGCTGGAAGCACTAGTTACAGGGCGCAGGGCGGCAATGCGAATTCGTGCGAGTGAACTCGGGAAACTGGGATCACGGGCCGACGAGGTAGAGGCAAACGTTGTCAGAGGAACCAGAGCGACTGGAGCATTCACGGGTGAAGCAGCAATTACTGGCGAAGTAGGCATGGCTAAAGAAGTCGAGGCTGAAATAGTTGATGGTAATGTGCAGCACTCCATTTCGATACAGGTTCCGCAGACGTCGCTTGCTGAGCTTCAGCGTAGAATGACGGCGGCAGCAGCAATTGAACGGAATCGGGAACAATTGCAGGGCATGAAGCAGTGGTTAATGGAGATGCCGACACAGGCCTTAAAAGTGCAAAAAATCACAAGGGACCAGTTGGAGCTTGCGAACTTGTGGCAGCTGGCACAACTTGTTACCGAGTCTGCTTTGCTGCGGGAGGAGAGCCGCGGGGCTCATTACCGGAGCGATTGTCCGAATCGTGATTATCATAATTGGGGAAGTAGACAAATTGTCCATTCCCTGACAGGAACTCAAATTGTGCGTAACGAAAGGATTGTGCCATCATGGAACGTTTTCAGTTAAGACGGCTGCTGGAATCCTTCTATGCGGAGGATATCGGAAGCGGGGATCAGACATCGTCATTTCTATTTGACGGCGAACAGTGCGAAGCGGTTATTAAAAGTAAAGCGGACGGATTGCTTGCAGGGACGGATGTCATTACAGAGGGCTTTCGGCTAATGTCAGAGGGGATTCAGATTTCCTTGCAGAAGCGAGATGGGGACTCTCTATCTAAGGGAGAACCAATAGCAGTCTTACAAGGATCTGCGGGAGCAATGCTGACTGGAGAGCGCGTTGTCCTGAACTTGCTGCAGCGCATGTCTGCGATTGCGACTCAGACGCGACAAGCGATTCGGCTGCTCGATAACGAGCATACCCGAATTTGTGATACGCGCAAGACGATGCCGGGTCTGCGCATGCTCGACAAGTATGCGGTGCGTGTAGGCGGCGGCTATAATCATCGCTTCGGTCTATATGACGGCATTATGATCAAGGACAATCATATTGCGGCTTGCGGCTCGATCACAGAGGCGGTTAGACGAGCGAGATCTTATGCCGGCCACATGATTCGGATTGAGGTAGAGATTGAATCGGAGGCACAGCTGTTGGAGGCCATTGCAGCGCAGGCAGATGTCATTATGTTCGATAACCGCTCACCGGAAGAAGTGAAGCACTTCGCATCATTAACACCAGAAAGCATCATAACTGAGGCATCAGGCGGCATTACGTTCAACACGCTTCACCAGTATCGGGGAACAGGTGTAGATTATATATCGCTCGGATTTTTGACTCATTCGGTACACAGTCTAGACATTAGCATGGATGTAGAACTTCGTTAAGGAAAAGAGGGGGAGAGAGACGATGTCCATATTGGAAGCGATGAGAGGCGAACATGGCATGATGCCTGAGCACTATAAGCGGCTGAGTGTGGAAGAGATGGAGCAGCGGGTGCGTGATATCAAGCAGCGGTTCGGCTCGAGATTGTTGATTCCCGGCCACCATTATCAGAAAGATGAGGTCATTCAGTTTGCCGACATTACTGGGGATTCGCTGCAGCTTGCTCAGCGAATTACAGATGCGGAGTTTATTGTCTTTTGCGGTGTTCACTTCATGGCGGAGACAGCTGACATGCTGTCATCTCCGAGTCAAGTCGTTGTGCTCCCAGATATGCGTGCTGGCTGTTCGATGGCGGATATGGCCAATATGCAGCAGACCGAGGTGGCGTGGGAACGTCTGCAGGCAGTGTATGGAGACACCATTATTCCGTTAACCTATGTCAATTCATCGGCTGAGATTAAAGCCTTCGTTGGCCGACATGGAGGCGCGACAGTAACTTCATCTAACGCGAAGGAAGTATTGGCATGGGCGTTCAAGCAGAAGGAGCGAATCCTCTTCCTGCCGGATCAGCATCTAGGGCGGAATACGGCTTATGATCTGGGCATTTCGCTGCACGACATGGCGTTGTGGGATCCGGAGCTGGGCGAGCTGGTGACAGATCGTGAGGATGTGCAAGCCATTCAGGTTATCTTATGGAAGGGGCATTGTTCAGTACATGAGAAGTTCACGGTAGACAATATTCGCAGTGTTCGGGAGCGAGATCCAGAGATTCACATTATCGTTCACCCTGAATGCTCGCGTGAAGTCGTTGCGTTATCGGATTATGCAGGATCCACGAAGTATATCATTGATACGATCAATGCTGCGGAACCCGGAACGAAGTGGGCCATCGGAACGGAAATGAATCTCGTGAACCGCATCATCCATACTCACCCGGATAAGCAGATTGAATCGCTCAATCCGAATATGTGCCCGTGCTTAACGATGAATCGGATCGACCTGCCTCATTTGCTCTGGTCATTGGAGCAGATTGACCAAGGCAAGCCGGTAGGCATCATTACGGTGCCAAAATCGATCAAGGCCGATGCTGTTAAGGCGCTGGATCGAATGCTGCAGATTTAGGTAAGAGCTGTCAGGGGCGAGCGCATTATTGGGGATAACATTGCTGATCGAGCCGCAGGTGGTGCGTAGTGAATGTACACGTTATTTTCCAGTTGTGAAGATGTTGAGCTGATTTAGGTGTGCTTCGTGTAGGGCGAGAAATTCCATCCGGCTACTTGAAAGACCATTATACCCGGCAGTGGTTTCACAGTATTGACACCTATATACTATAGGGGGGTATGGTATACTCTGTGTTGATACGCATCAAACATCTGCGCGAGGGAGAGGTCTTGGATGGAAATCGCAATCATGCTATACGATGGAATCACAGCCTTAGACGCAATTGGGCCCTATGAAGTATTTGCGGCTACAATGAAATGCAAAGTGAAGTTTGTCGCCAAAGAAAAAGGGTTGATTAAATTAGATTCAAAAATGGGCTATATGCATGCCGATTACTGCTTCTCGGAGATTACTTCAGCTGATATTCTTGTCGTGCCTGGCTGCAGCCCGCCAAACTATAAAGCTCCGATGAATGATGAAGCGACGTTGAATTGGATACGCCAATTGCATGAGACCACGACTTGGACGACATCGGTGTGCAACGGTTCCTTGATTTTGAGTGCTTCTGGCTTGTTGAATGGTGCCAAGGCGACAAGTCATTGGGGATCCTTCGAACTGCTTCGTTCGCTTGGAGCCATTCCAACAAATGAGAGAGTGGTTCGCCATGGCAAAATCGTCACAGCGGCCGGCATCTCTTCCGGTATCGATATGGCACTCCAATTGGTAGCCTGGGAAATGGGTGAAGAGATAAGCAAAGGAGTGCAGTTGATCTTGGAATATGATCCTCAGCCTCCGTTTGATGCAGGTTCGCCCCATAAAGCGCCGGCCCCATTGGTAGAACAGATAAGAGGAATGCTTCAACAGTTCTCACAGCAGGAGCCGAATTTATAAATTGCAATACGTCTATCAGGTCTGGATACAGACAGGCGAGGATTAGAACAGAGAGATATATCAGCAGTTGAAAATAGAAAGCAGCAGTCTAGTACTTTATTCGGGTGCTAGACTGCTGCTTTTTCATTTCCTAGACGACCTACATTACATTACTTCAGCAACGCAAGCGTCGCTCTGATCGCATTATCAATAAATGATTGCTGTGGACGAGACTTCAACATAACAGTCAGTCCAATTAGCGAGATGATGAGCGCTTGTGACAAAGCCTTCGCTTCTATATGGGCATCGAGCTCGCCTGATTGAATCCCGCGTTCTATCGTTTCTTGAAAAATGACAGACAAGTACATTTGATGTTCTCTTGTTAGAATTTCGAATTTCTCATCATGAGGCGCAAGTTCGACCATGGTATTAATGCAAAAACAACCCCGACTGCAATCACCTGCGTATTCCTCAGCAACCACATCTGCAAAAAACGCAGCAAATGCTTCTTTGACAGAAGAGTGGCTTTGAAGCTTGTCACGTGTCTCAGAAGCCCGGGACATCATGTATTTGCGTAGCGCAGTTTCGAACAATTCTTTTTTGTCTCCAAAGGCAGCGTATATGCTAGGGCGCTGAATACCCATTCTGGAGGTTAAATCGCTTAACGAGGTAGCCTCATATCCCTTCTCCCAAAATAGCTGCATAGCCGCATCTAATACTTTACCTTCGTCAAATTCACGAGTTCTTGCCACAATACATACCTCTCTTTTTACGTACTGACCAGTATGCTATTATTTTATGATTTGCTGTTCTTTTTGTCAAATATAGGTCGGACTATCCTAATTGAGAGAGGATGGACATTTCAACAAACGCTAATGAGGTCAAATATACTTGTTGACAATAAGAGTTGGCGTGAGCTATATTTACTGGGAATTATAACATATCGATCGGTACAGTATAATAATCACTAAGTTAAGCGAATGGAGGTAAAGTGTGTCCAACATGAAGGAGGTTCTAGAAAAGGCAGAGATTCATGCCCATACCAAGGGAAATTCCGCACAGGATTCACAGCTTACGTCTGATTCTGATCAGCGAACGACGATGTCTCGTTATGTGATTCTGTTGTTTGCAGCAGCTTGCGGCATGTCTGTCGCCAATATCTACTTCGCTCAGCCACTGCTCGATCAGCTGTCGATTGAGTTTGGTATTGAGCATTCGCTCATTGGCATCGTGATTACGATCACTCAGATCTTTTATGGGGTGGGTTTGCTTCTGCTGGTACCACTTGGAGATATGTTGAACCAACGTCGGTTAATTATTGGACAGATGCTATTGTCCATGATTGCTCTCGTTATCGTGGGAACGGCTCCTACCAGCACCGTTCTATTTGTTGGCATGGCATTGGTGGGGCTGCTTGCCGTAGTGACGCAGACGCTTGTGGCGCTAGCGGCAACGATGGCTGCCCCCGCTGAACGAGGACGCGTCGTTGGCATGGTCACAAGCGGAATTGTCATCGGCATTCTGCTTGCAAGGTCCATTGCCGGTATTGTAACGGATCTTGCAGGTTGGCGTGCCGTATATCTGGTCTCCGCCGTGATGCTGCTGCTTATCGTTTGTATGTTTGCTAGAGTGCTGCCCCATTATGAGCGTGAGGTCAGGTCACTGTCCTATGCTCAGCTGCTCGGATCCGTGATTACGTTGTTTGTACAAGAACGGATGCTGCGTATCCGCTCTGTCCTGGCGCTGCTGATTTTTGCTGATTTCAGCATTTTGTGGACTTCACTCGTACTGCCGCTTAGTGCCCCGCCGCTATCGCTTTCATACAGTGCTATCGGGGCGTTTGGACTGGCAGGTGTTGCCGGAGCGTTAGCGGCAGCTCGGGCGGGGAAGCTGGCTGATCGAGGCTATGGACAGAGAACGACTGGCTTTTCTCTGGTTCTACTGCTGCTCTCATGGTTGTTCATCCGCTATACGGAGCAGTCCTTATTCGCATTAATGATTGGCATAGTTCTGCTGGACTTGGCGGTGCAAGCCGTACACGTCACGAATCAGACGATGACCCTTCCTTTGCGCGCGGAGGCGCGCAGTCGACTAACTGCCGGATACATGGTGTTTTATTCGATCGGCAGCGCAAGCGGCTCAATTGCTTCAACCCATGTCTATGCACATTATGGCTGGGGCGGCGTATGCTTGCTTGGAGCCTCAGTCAGTGCAGCAGCTCTCCTTTTTTGGGCAATGACCAGACGCGTTGGGGCTGCTGCATGAAGGTAAGCTGCAGTCCTATAATCTACAGACTCAGCATTATGAATCGGGTTGCTTATCACCTCACTCAATCGCGAGGACTATGCGGCATCTTCACTTGCAATTGTGTTGGCAGCGGCTGCATCACAGATGTTGGATGTGATGGCAAGGGCGCTTAATCCCTACGTCTGTGAATGCACCATACTTGACAGAAATGAATACACATGTAATAGTAGATGAAATGGATATATTTGCCTATCTAATTCAAATGAAAGGGCGATGCATAGTGATGCGCGTTCATCATTGTTACTGGGATGAGCAATTTCATAGGTCGGCCCTTTTGAACAAGAGGCTGTGTGGAAGCTAACAACTTCCGCACAGCCTCTTTCTTTTGGTAAAGCAAGAAAGGAGAGGGATGGTTGTGGCAGTTAAACATTTGCATCAAGAAGAGCATACGGGGCCAATCACGCTGGACGGAGGACAATTGACACTAGGTCAACTGGCTACGATTGCCTATGATTACGCCCCAGTTGTTCTCGCATCAGACGCTGTGCAGCGCGTCACGCGATGCCGTGAGATGGTCGAGGAATTCGTGGATGCGAATAAAGTGGTATATGGGGTGACCACCGGATTCGGCAAGTTCAGCGATGTCATGATTTCACCAGAGGATTCGGCAGAATTGCAAGCCAACTTAATTCGGAGCCATGCCTGTGCCGTTGGTTCTTCCTTGCCAGAGGCAGCGGTGCGCACGATCATGTTGCTGCGGGCGAACGCCCTCGCAAAGGGCTTCTCCGGCATTCGTCTGGAAACGCTTCAATTGCTTATTGACTGTCTGAATCGGGGCGTTCATCCGGTGATCCCTGAGCAGGGATCGCTTGGCGCGAGCGGAGATTTGGCCCCATTGTCGCACTTGGCGCTGGTTCTAATGGGTGAAGGGGAAGCTGTCTATCATGGAACGCGCTTGTCCGGTCATGATGCATTGGCATCGGCAGGTCTGAAGCCCGTACAGCTGCAGGCCAAGGAAGGGCTGTCGCTAATCAATGGCACACAGATTATGACAGCAATCGGTGCACTGACTTATGTGCATGCACTACGGCTTGCCAAGACGGCGGATGCGATCGCAGCTCTGACGGTGGAGTGCTTGCATGGGATTACGGATGCGTTCGCGGATGAGCTTCAGCGCGTCCGGCCGTATCCAGAGCAGATTGGCGTCGCTGCCAATCTGAGAACACTGCTGAGCGGCAGCCGGTTGACGACGAAGCAAGGCGATATTCGTGTGCAGGATGCCTATTCCCTGCGCTGCTTGCCTCAGGTTCATGGCGCATCACGACAGGTACTTGCTTATGTAGAGGATAAGTTGAATGTGGAGATGAATGCAGCGACCGATAATCCGCTCTTGTTTTTGGAACAGGGCACAGTCATCTCGGGCGGGAATTTTCATGGACAGCCGATGGCGTTTGCGATGGATTTCTTGAAAATTGGGATGAGCGAGCTGGCCAACATCGCGGAGCGGCGCACGGAGCGGCTTGTCAATCCAGCATTGTCTGGTGGGCTGCCTGCTTTCCTTAGCCATCAGCCGGGTATGGCGTCTGGCATGATGATCCCGCAGTACGTGAGCGCATCGCTCGTCTCGGAGAACAAAGTGTTGGCTCATCCGGCGAGCGTCGACTCGATCCCTTCCTCCGCCAATCAGGAGGATCATGTATCGATGGGGACGACGGCTGCCCGCCATGCGGCACAAGTGGTAGACAATGTGTCCAAGGTGCTGGCCATTGAGCTGATCTGCGCGGCAGAAGCCGCCGAGTTCCGAGGCGCAGAGAAGCTGGCTCCTTCGACGCGTGCACTCTTCGACTTAGTGCGCAAGCTTGTACCGCCAGTAACGACGGATCGCTCTCTAAGCAAGGAGATTGAAGAAGTAGCATCTGCGCTTAGCAGAGGGGAGTTCCTTCATGCCGTAGAGGAAGTAGCAGGCCGATTATATTAAGTCGACTTCAAGAAGAGTACATCATGTTTCATATGAAAAGGAGGCGTAACAAGATGAATCAGGTAAAGAGAAGCATTCGTGCACCGCGCGGTAACGAAATAACATGCAAGGGGTGGGTTCAGGAAGCAGCCATGCGCATGCTGATGAACAATTTGGATCCAGAAGTGGCGGAACGACCGGAAGACTTGGTGGTCTATGGCGGGATTGGCAAGGCGGCACGCAACTGGCCTTCCTACGAGGCCATTGTCCGTGAACTGCAGCGGCTGGAGAGCGATGAGACGCTGCTTATTCAATCCGGCAAGCCGGTCGGTGTATTCCGCACACATGAGCGGGCACCCCGCGTACTCTTGTCGAACTCTGTGCTCGTACCGAATTGGGCGAACTGGGATCACTTCCGCGAGCTCGAACGCAAAGGGCTGATGATGTATGGTCAGATGACTGCGGGAAGCTGGATTTATATTGGGACGCAAGGCATTCTCCAAGGCACATATGAAACGTTCGCGGAAGCTGCCCGCCAGCATGCGGGAGGAACGCTTCGCGGCACGCTTACATTAACGGCTGGTCTTGGCGGCATGGGTGGTGCCCAGCCTCTTGCTGTGACGATGAATGATGGCGTCGTGATTGCAGTCGAGGCAGATCGTTCTCGGATTGAACGCCGCATTGAAACGCGTTACTGTGATGTATTGGCCGAGACCCTGGATGAAGCATTGGAACTCGCAATTCAAGCAATCAATGAGCAGAGGCCGTTATCGATCGGATTGCTTGGCAATGCGGCCGAGCTATTCCCTGAATTTGTACGCCGCGGCATCAAGCCCGACTTCGTAACCGACCAGACTTCTGCTCATGATCCGCTCAACGGTTACATCCCAGCTGGTTACAGCTTGGAGGATGCTGCTGCTCTTCGCGTCCGTGATCCGAAGCATTATATCGAGCTGGCGAAGGCCAGTATGGCGGTTCACGTGCAGGCGATGCTGGACTTGCAGAAGCTCGGGTCTGTTGTGTTCGATTACGGCAACAACATTCGCCAAGTGGCATTCGATCAAGGTGTGCAAGACGCGTTCGCATTTCCAGGCTTTGTTCCGGCTTATATTCGTCCGCTCTTCTGCGAGGGCAAAGGGCCGTTCCGCTGGGCCGCCTTATCGGGCGATCCAGAAGATATTCGCAAGACAGATGAACTCGTATTGAAGCTGTTCCCGGATAATGATCATTTGCGCCGCTGGATTGCGATGGCCCAAGAGAGGGTGTCCTTCCAAGGCCTGCCGGCCCGTATTTGCTGGCTCGGATATGGAGATCGCGCCAAGTTCGGCTTGGCGATTAATGAGATGGTGAAGTCAGGCGAGCTTAGCGCTCCGATCGTTATTGGCCGCGATCATCTCGACTGCGGCTCCGTTGCTTCCCCGAACCGCGAGACGGAGGGGATGAAGGACGGCTCTGACGCTGTAGGAGACTGGGCAATCTTGAATGCACTTATTAATACATCGGCAGGGGCCTCTTGGGTATCCGTCCATCATGGCGGCGGCGTTGGCATGGGATATTCCTTGCACGCCGGTATGGTCGTCGTTGCCGACGGCACGGATGAAGCTGCGGAACGGCTGCGCTGCGTCTTGACGACCGATCCAGGGATGGGGGTCATCCGCCACGTAGACGCAGGATATGACGAAGCGGTTGCAACCGCGGAGCAGCATGGAATCTGTATTCCAATGCGCAGCAGTCATGACAGCACGGGAAATTGCCGATAGTAGTGGATTAAAAGTTGCTGACTGCGAGTTGACGACTGAAATTTTCTAACTACTAACTGCGAATAAATAAACTACTAACTACTTGCTCACTAAAGGTACTAACGGCGAAGTACCAACGGAATATTTCCTAACCTTAATACACAGCGAGGGAGGTTGCTTTCATTGGAACAGATTGATTTGCTTCTAACAGGTATCGGATGTTTATACACCCCCGAAGGTAATGGACCCAGATATGGGGAAGAGATGGGGCGAATTCAGGAAATTGCGAATGCAGCAGTCGCCATTGATAAGGGAAAGATCGTATTGGTCGGACATAAGGATGAAGTGATGGCTGCCTTGGCAGGAGCAGCTATTCGCGAGACGATTGATGTCGGAGGCCGCATCGTGACGCCTGGGTTAGTCGATCCGCATACGCATCTCGTTCATGGCGGCTCCCGTGAGCACGAGCTAGCGATGAAGCGCTCAGGAGTGCCCTACCTTGATATTCTGGCGAAGGGCGGCGGAATTCTAAGCACGGTCAAATCGACTCGGCAATGGAGCGAGCAAGAACTGTACAACAAGGCTTATCGAAGCCTGAATGAAATGCTGCTTCAGGGGGTGACCACGATCGAGGCGAAGAGCGGCTATGGCCTGAACTTGGAGACAGAACTGAAGCAGTTGCGCGTCTCGCGTCGACTTCATGATACGCATCCGGTGGACATTGCCTCTACCTTTATGGGAGCACACGCTGTACCGGAAGAGTATAAGGGGCGGACAGAGGAATTCGTGGCCGTAATCATTGAGGAAATGCTCCCGGCCATTGCAGCAGAAGGATTAGCGGAATTTTGCGACATCTTTTGCGAAGAAGGCGTATTTGACGTGGAGCAATCCCGTGTTATCTTGATGGAGGGCAGACACCATGGACTTATTCCGAAAATCCATGCAGATGAAATTGTTGCACTAGGCGGCTCTGAACTGGCGCAAGAGGTGGGAGCGATCTCAGCTGAGCATCTGGTAATGACAACCGATCAAGGATTAGCTAGTCTGGCCGCAGGGAAGGTTGTTCCGGTTCTGCTTCCGGGAACGACCTTCAACCTTGGTCTATCCCAGCATGCCCGCGCCCGCGATATGATCGACAAGTTCCGGCTGCCTGTCGCTCTCTCGACCGACTACAATCCGGGATCATGCCCGACGGAATCGATCCAGCTCATCATCATGCTGGCATCCTTGAATTTGAAAATGCAGCCTGAAGAGATTCTGACAGCATGCACGTTGAATGCAGCTGCTGCGATCGGACGTGCAGCAGACATCGGCTCTATCGAAGTCGGCAAGCGGGCAGACTTGACCATCTTCGATGCTCCTAATCTAGCCTACTTGCCGTATCATTTCGGCATCAATCATACATTCGGCGTCATCAAGAACGGCATGCAGGTTGTATGGAACCGTGCCATAACGGCACAAGCGTAAGATTTTCTTGTAAAGAATCGACAGTTATCATACGACCTAATCTGAGGCTGCCTTAGGCAGCCTCATTTATTGTTTGATTATTTCAAGCGTAGAATTAAATGTGAAGAAAAAAGTTGAGATTTGGAATGGATTGTGATAACCTAAATTATACAATCTTATGTAAACTTATGTAAACTTTTTAATTAGCCTCTGATGAATGACAAGAAATCTATTCTACTTGTTCTCCTACTTCAAGAATATTCATTTTCTTCCTCTCGAGAATAGGAATAGTTAATTTCAAATAACCCCTATATCGTTTTCCATATGATAATTGAGAACTAGTAATAAAAACATGGTCGAAAGTTGGCTTTGCTAGGCTTTTGAAAGTGTTAGGATTTCAGAAGCATATGCATGAGGAGAAGAACGGTATTCACCAATTCTACTGGGAAGGTGAGAATCATTAAACACTGTTTTTATTATGCAATAATGCAACATATAAATAATATTTTTGACACTAATATGAGCGAACCTGAAATTTTCCTTTATTTTGGTGGTTATGATTTTAGTGTACAGAGGAATGAAAATGAGTTTTATGAAAACGTTTCAATAAAAGGAAACATAATAGATACAGAGCATTTTTCTTCATTTACAAACATTAAATTGGATATTTTAAATTTTAATGATACCGATAAAGCTACAAATTTCATTATTGATAAAGTGTCTTTAAAGAAGAATCAACTTGGAATAGTTAATAGCTACTATTTATCTTTTGATGCCGTTAATTATAAGAAAAATAACGGAAGCCACATTATCATAATCGAAAAATATGATGAACATACGAAATCATTCATCGCTAGCGATCAAAGATATACGCAAGAGCACATTACGCTTAATGATCTCGTCGTTGCTTTAACAAGTAATAATAATACGGATGTTGAATTAATTAATTTGCTTTATGATGAGAGACCAGATGTACAAAAGATCAGAGGCAACATTCCTATCATTCTAAATAAGAATGCAGAAAAAAATGTATCGAATTGCACAAAAGAATTCGGAAAATTAAAAGCACTGCTCGAGCAAATGAATAATTCAGATGCATTTTATCGCTCGTTATCATTTTACGAATTAATGAGATCCATTAAGTCCGTGGATGGACCAATCTCTTCAAAAAATTATTTGATTAAAAGTGAGTACATAAATAATCCACTCCTTATAGAACTATTGGAAAAGGCAAACAGAAAATGGGAAAGATTATGTCTGGATTTATATAAGGCACATTCTACTGATGAACCTTTACATTTTAAGGATAGTATAGAGGTGCTCGAAGAACTCGAATATTCGTTTCACGATGCCATGATCTCATATTTATAGTTTTAGGTGTGTGTACTAGGCAAAAAGGAGGTAAGAACATGGAATTGAAAGTAATTCCTTTGGGAGCTAGCGTCCTCCCTGATAAAAGAAGTTAAATGAAGAGTGATTGAGACAAAACACTCTCAATATTTCCTTTTCTGGCCACCCTAGGAACACACGGATAACTAGAGGTGCTCGAAGAATTCAATATTCATTTCATAATGCCATGATCTCACTTATATAGTATTAGGTGTGTGTACTAGGCAAAAGGAGGTGAGAACATGGAATTGAAGGTAATCCCTCTTGGAAAAGATAATGTTGTTTCGAAAATGTAATTGAATAGTGATTGAAAAAACAAGATATTTATCATATTTTTCTTTCTGACCATTCTAGTACACACACCTAAAATTATAAGTAGATGAAGGTAAATGATTTATCAGTTGCAGCTTTACAATTTACCGTTTAAGAAGGTGATTACAGTAGAAAAGTGCACTTACTGTTATAATGATATCTTTTCGAATTCAATCTATAAAAATGGAAGAGTTTTGAAAAATGTTGTAACTAATGAATCTTTCTTCGTACACGAAGAAGCTTTTAAAATCATTAGCACGACAATTGATGGAAATGCAACCTTTGAAGAATTATATAATAGTAAATATTCAATTGAAGAGTTTGAAAGTTTTATACAAGATTTAGTGGATAAACAAATATTACTTGCAAAATAACAAGAAAATACATGAAGAGATTCATTCCAATTACTGAACTTTAGTCTTAATTCGTGCTGTTAAATGTACAATTCTCAAACGATAAAATCGAATTTTTTGATATGAGGCACACGGAGCCTATTCTCCGTGTGTTTTTTGTAAGCAGTAACAGTCAGTACAACCCGGACACTGAAGTGAACTATGAGCTGGAACCAGTTATTCCGCATTTACCAATCGTGGCGTTGAAATCAACGAATGAAAACATATTGTCAGAATCTATGCAGAGAAGCAGAAGGCATTCTTGCAAACGGCATCGGTGGCGCATCGTGACCCAGGATAGGTCAATCCGCACATTTTGTTCATGCGGTTCGCGCGAGCAGGAGCTTGCCATCAAGTGCTCTGGTGTGCCATTTTCGGGCATCTTGGCCTTACTTGCCATATCATTTCGGAATCAATCATACATTCGGCGTCATCAAGGACGGCGTGCAGTAGAAAAACATCAAGGCGTTAGCCATGATGGGTTTGGCCATGCATTCAAGCGCTTATATGGGATTGCGCTTGAAAGCTATCACGTCACTTCCGTTTGGCATCCATTTATCATCAGGTCTATTATTTGGGTGGTCCAATGAATATTCATTCCTCAACCCACCATTTAGTCATGGAAGGATTAAAGAACCGAATAAACGAGGAGAATGATCTTCATGTAGTCGGAACTTTCACGGATCCACGCGAGGGTATTCAAGAGCTGAACCATGTAAAGCCAAATGTATTCGTGATAGATTTTTCAATGCCGCATATGGATGGCTTCGAAGTGGCGAAGCTATGTAAAGAGAAATTCGGGCTAGCTATGAAAATTATTATGTTGTCCGGCTACTCTTATAGGAGTTCTACCAAAAAGCGTACGATATTGGAGTCCATGCTTATGCTTAAACTAATTGCTCAAGAAAAGAGCAATTAAGAAATCGCTGTTATTCTTGCGATGAGCAAGAGAACCGTTGAATATCACATTGCATCAATTATTGATATGCTTGGAGTTAAGACGCGCATTGGTGCCCTCGTAAAGGGCTACGATCCGGTTTGCTAATAAATCGAACCCAGTAGAATGGTGGATACAGAACGCAATTCTTTAGAAGATCGCACTCTCTATTATTCCTCAGCGCGGTTAATGATAAGGAAGTCCATCTGTACGAGAGCTATCCAGCCTTACCATAAAGAACTCCCCCTCACTGAGGGGGAGTTACATATCAACATGATGTGAGCCGTTTATCAGCCTGCAGCCCATACATCCAGTTCAATTTTCAATTCAGGAAGACCTAATCCAGCAACATAGGCAATCGTCATGGAAGGAGGTGTAGCACCGAATACGTTATTCCACTCCGCATCGAAATGAGCCCAGTTGATTTCTTCCGTCGCCCAAATATTTACTTTCACGACATGATCAGGAGTTAGCTTCTGAGAAGCAAGGAGGGCAACAATGTTGCTCATCGTGTTCGTTACCTGTTCGTTGAAGTCAGTGGGAATGTGATTGTTTTGATCGATTCCAATTTGACCAGAAAAAACATACAGCTCCGCATCTCTGCCAATTTTGGTTACATGACTGTATTCTCCAACCGGCTTTGCAATCGATTCAGGATTATATCTGGAAACGATAGGATTGATTTGTGTCATAAGTAATATCTCCTTTTAAATGGTTTCGGTTATTTCCTTCAAAATGGACAGACTTATCCCGTCACATTGAATTCTAGAAGAAAACAGCAGTAGAATACCCGATACCGGAGGATAGGCTTCTCAAAGATCTCTTTTTCATCAGGTATTCACTCCTTCCCATTTAAAAGCGAATTATTTGACATAAAACACCTAAATTATAGCATTAGTTATGCTGAAATACTAGGGAATGTTCACTTGGTGAAATGACAGACTTTCAAATTGCGCCCTCATTTCCGACCATACAAGAGAATAGATATAGAATCGGCACACGGAGGCTCTTTCTCCGTGTGTTTTTTGTTTGGCGAAAGTGCTGCCGTACAAAGAGTGCAGTTAAATTGCAACCAGTTATCATCCGAAAACGACCGTCTATCGCGAATTCATTTACAGCAGTGGGGAATCTTCCTATAGTTAGAACCGAGAGAAGGGGATGAGATGACGTGAAATTCGAAGTATCGATCGATCCATCTTGTACAGAGCCGAAGATCATCATCCTAACCGACAAAATGACGGATGAAATATCAGAAATCATGAAGCGGCTGTCAGAGACTTATATAGATGCCTTGCCTGTATTTTCAGATCGCGGTGTAGAAATCGTCGATTGCAAGCATATTGTCCGAATTTACGCAGAGAAACAGAAGGTGTTCCTTCAAACGATCGCCGGTATCTACACTGTTCGTTCTAGGCTGTATGAATTGGAAGAAAAGCTCGATAGCGAATGCTTCGTCCGCATTTCGAATTCGGAGATCGTGAACATCAAGATGATTCGGAACATGGATATAAGCATGACGGGAACGATTGGCGTGTCGCTCGCTGGAAATGTGAAAACTTATGCTTCTAGGCGTTATGTTGCAAAAATCAAGAAACTGTTCGGTATATGAGGTGAATCATCGTGAAAAATCTACTTAATCGAGTTGCCGGTGGCTTCATTATCGGCGTAATCATTGGACAAATCGTCCAGATCATTATTTCGTTCTCTGTAGGTCAGGGGGAATATATGCCGGTTGTCGAACAATTTCGATCTTATTTCCATAATGGGACGATAGCCGTTATCGTGCAGAATCTGCTGACCGGATTAATAGGGATTACCTTCGCAACTAGCTCACTCGTGTTCGATGTGGCGAAGTGGGGACTATTGAAGCAGTATTTCATTCATTTTTGCATCACGGCAGCTGTATGGATTCCGGTCGTTATTCTGCTGTGGATGCCGCAGACGTCCCGTAATGTGCTTATGTTCCTGCTCAGCTTTCTAGGCACCTATATCATTACTTGGGTAACGCAATACGTCATATCGAAGAATGACATCAAACAGATTAATGCTGCGATTCAGTTGAAGCGATTCGAAGAGGGAGGCGAGGAATAGATGAGCATTGTAGTCAAGAAGCTATCCCAAACTTATACAGGGCGCAAGGCTGTCGACAATCTATCGCTGACGATTGAACAGGGAGAATTCTTTGCATTGCTTGGTCAAAATGGTGCCGGAAAGACGACCACGATTAAAATGCTAAGCTGCCTGCTTCCCCCTACGAGCGGCGATGCATGGATGGCAGGCGATAGTATTGTCACCAATCCGACGGCAGTAAAGCAGAACATAAACCTTTCGCCGCAGGAAACGGCAGTCGCCCCGAATCTTACGGTGAAGGAGAATCTAGAATTCATTGCGAGCATTTATGGATATAACCAGCGAGAGGCCAAGCATAAATCGATGGATTTGATGGATAGGTTCGGGCTTACAGAGCGGGCGAGAAGCAAAGCCAAGACACTATCAGGCGGGCTTCAGCGCCGACTAAGCATTGCGATGGCACTCATTTCCAATCCGAAAATCATCTTCTTGGATGAGCCGACGTTAGGGCTCGATATTCGAGCTAGACGTGATTTATGGGGGATTTTACTGGAGTTGAAAGGCAAGATCACGATTATCGTAACGACGCACTATTTAGAAGAGGTAGAGGCGCTTGCGGATCGAGTTGGTATTATGCACGGCGGTACCTTGCATGCGCTCGGAACAGTCGAGGAGTTAAAAAGAAAAACCGGGAAATCTTCGCTAGAAGAAATATTCCTCGCATTAACAGAAGAGGAGGCCTGATTATGAAATACTTCGCATTTGCTTCACGCAATCGTAAGGAAGTTTTACGAGATCCATTGACCCTTCTATTTGGAATGGGGCTTCCGGTTATCATGATCTGTCTTTTTTCACTCATGCAGAAGAACATGCCCGTTGCTCTATTTCAAATCGAGAATATAACGCCAGGTGTGATCGTTTTTAGCTTTTCATTCATTACGTTATTCTCAGGAATGCTGGTCGGGAAGGATAGAAGCAGCTCATTTCTGATGCGGATCTTCGCTTCGCCCATGTCGGCATCCGATTATATCATCGGATATGCGCTTCCCTTATTGCCAATTGCGGCTCTGCAAATTGCTGTGTGCTTGATTACAGCCTTTTTCTTAGGACTTTCCATACATTTGAATGTGCTGGTAGCTATTATTCTGCTCTTGATGATGGCGCTTCTGTATATTGGGTTTGGACTGCTGCTGGGGACATATTTCACAGACAAGCAAGTTGGAGGGATATTTGCGATTTTCGTTAATCTATCCGCATGGCTTAGCGGAACATGGTTTGCACTGGATATGATCGGGGGTGCATTCCAGTCAATCGCCTATGTATTGCCGTTCGCTCATGCAGTAGATGCTGCACGATATGC
Organism: Paenibacillus sp. NAIST15-1; assembly: GCF_001894745.1. GTDB lineage: Bacteria > Bacillota > Bacilli > Paenibacillales > Paenibacillaceae > Paenibacillus_B > Paenibacillus_B suaedae. The sequence goes on along the minus strand of NZ_BBYF01000001.1, from coordinate 703,624 downwards.
GTTGGCTGGCGAATACAGCAAGCTAGTTGTCCCTTTTATTTGGGTAGCAGGCTATGCGGTCTTCATTTTTGCTATCGCGGTGATGAGCTTTAAGAAGAAAATGAAGGGACAATAACTTTGTTCATAGATTGAAAATGGTAAGGAGATGCTGCTAGGCAGACAATATCCCCTCGCTAGGAAGTGTATTCGCCGTGTCCCAATTGGATTTGTGTCATATGGTGAATAGGGAGGAGGGGAACAACAATGGAAGCCTATCATAATTGCTTGTACTGTATGAACAAAAAAGTTCGTATCCTGACGATGGATCGGAAAGAGTACCGAGGGACAGTTGTTAAGGTAGATTATCAAAATGTCTATTTGCGTCCCGAAGCGAATTATGGAGCTGTAAGAACGTCAGGCTTTTTTCCTTTCGTTAATAACGATATCATAACCCTAAGCTTATTCACATTACTCGCTATTGCATTGATATAACTTGATGGATCCGGAGCTCGGCATTTGCCGGTCGATTTTGTCTCATGACGAGCTTCGGGCTTACATATTCTTTGTTTTGTTTGAGTCTACTCATTTCATAAAAAAGTAAATTTATTCATTGAATCATGTCATGACGCTACCCTAGTGGGCAGCATATTTGAATCGTAAAATGATAGATAGAACGACACCTCAGACTCCTTGCGCTTCAAACTATTTTAGGAGGTCATTAATTGATGAAAAAACAGATCATAGCAGGTATTTTGGGGCTTACTATGGTAGCTGGCCTATCCACGCCAGCGTTTGCAGCAATTGATTTTTTTAATGAGATTGAAAATAACGATACGTTTAAGCGTGCTAATGAGTTTCCTCTAAAAACACATACCATGATCAATGGTAAAGCATCCCGCGATGACGATTACGACTATTTTAAGTTTAAGGCTCCTGAGACTACATTCTATACATTTGACTTTGGCGCTGCTAACATTGAGCTTCCTGTTGAGGGAGCCGAAGTGACCCTGTATGATGCCAATAGAAAGAAAATCACGAGCGGAGCAGTGGACTCGCGCAACGAATTGAAATTTTCTGAGAAGTTGATAAAGGATCAGGAATATTTTATTCGAGTAGAGAACAATTCCAGCAGATTTTATGATTATATTTTAGAAGTTTATAAAAGAAACTGATCGCAACATCAAAATGTCGACTCGTTTTCCCGATGAATGATTTATTCATCGGGATTTTTCTTTTAGGTCACGCCCATTGATTAATCAGATAACGGAAAATGATTATATATGTGTTAATCTTTCATTAAATTGCCATAATACTTCTTGAATAAAGGTTCGACGTCCGAAAATCGAATATACACTTCATCAGGCAAATCTGATTTGTCGATATCCTGCGACCAAAGTGCGGAACAGGACTCCACTAGTTCGATCGTGTCTTTACACCAGCTTATATAATGGATTTCTTGTTCCAAACCTCTTCTTATGACCGCTGAGCTCATTAAAATCCGTGAATTCATGACATTACGCTCTCGGATGCTTTCCCAGCGCTCATGAAGAATGCGTTTCATCTTGGCTAACCGCTGTTCCCGCTCCTTTTGATAGGCCTTTAGCTGGAAAATAACCTCCTCTGCGGGAATGTTGTCCATAAAGAAGACCTGCATCAGAAAGGAGTCCTTAAGCTTCGGCGTTTCCGGAGGCGAAAGCAGCCAGGAGATCAGCTCCTGCTTGCCTTTTTCCGTGATGGCGTAGATCTTTTTGTCGGGTTTGCCCGTCTGCGGCTGCATGCGGCTTGTAATGTAATCCTCCTGTTCTAAACGTCCAAGTTCCGGATAGATTTGTGATAAATGTGAATGCCAAAAGATGCTCATAAAATCATCAAATTCCTTTTTGAGATCATAACCAGTCGCTTCCCATTTACTAAGAAAGCCCAAAATTCCAAACTTCAACGACATCGTTTCTACTTCCTTTCTGTCATTTTCATATATTAAACCGCCACTGTTTCATTATTCGTTTGCTCTGCGGAGTTTCCTTTACCAAGAGATGGTATAGCCAAAATTCCGGCAATTCCGAGTATAAGCAACATTCCGCTGATCACGAGAACCGTCGTTGTTACTCCCCATGTCGAAAGCAACACTCCGGTCAGCAATATACCTGGCAGAGCCGCACTGGTTGAAATCATATGGTACATGCTGAAAACGCGAGTGTAGTTATCCTTCTCCACAATATCCTGAACGTAGGTCACAAATGTAATGTTAAAGCATCCTAGTGCAATTCCCTGCACGAAAAAGAGGGGCAATATCACCAGCCAATTTTGGATTGCATATAAGCTGCCGATGCTGATACAAAGGGTGAAAAATGGAGGGACTATCAGCCATTTTCTCTCTATCTTTTTATACCATTTTGGAACGAGAGCCGCACCCACGATCATGCCGGAAAGGGAAGCTGTTCCGATAAAACTTAGATTTTCAACGCCTGAACCAAGCACATCCCTTAAAAAGGAGAGCAGAATCAAATCCACTGAGGAAGCAATGAACATGGCAATCGTCAAAAAAACAAACAACGTGCCGAGCTGGCGGTGACGAGCAATATAAAGGACACCTTCTTTCATCAAAGTCCATTGGCCACGGCGTTCCGGCATTTCCTGTTTCACCTTTGGCTTCATGCGCATAATGCACATCAGCGAACATAGGAGAAGAAAGGCTGAAAACAACAGCAACGAAGCAGGCGAGGACCCGTTTTTGAGCATAAAGGCGGTAAAGATCTGACCTGTTATTTTGACGACCGTATAGCCCATCTGAAGCCAGCTATTCGCTGATGGACGTTCTTTTTCGCTAACGATTTGAGGGAGGAGAGACTGACTGGCTGGCATGAAAAATAAACCGACAATGCTTTCTGAAATTAGGAGCGCATATACCCACGGCATCGGGATCATATTTGAGAGTAAAAAGAACAGGATCATACCGCTCATGCGGACGACATTTGACCATACCATCACATGCTGCAGCGTTTTTCCGGATATCCAGGCTCCGGCAGGCAGGGCTAGCAGCACAATAGGGAGATAGTATGCCACATAGAAAAACGTAAAGGATTCTGTTCCGCTCGACTTGATTTCAATCCATTTGAGTAGCGAGAAAAAGAGTATGGAGTCCGCAAAAACGCTCAGGACTCTTCCGGCAAATAATTGCCTGAAGGCTTTGTGACGCAGCAGCATATAATGACCACCTTTTTGGTTAATGTTGGTGTAGTCATTGTAAATGATATCACTTTATGAGTAAAGTATTATATATAAATATTTATTTATAAAATATAAAAATCTTTGGAGCGTAACATTTTACCGAATGAGCGGCCTTCAATAGGCTTGCATTCCCTACTATTTTTTGTGTGCCTTTCTAATTATACTTACATGTGTACATGGTAACGAACGCTGTATAGTTGATTAACACATTGTTTAGGGGGAGCAGTATTGAAATCACCGCTTATGTCTTATGCGACTTTATTTCTCGGGGTGTTGGCATTATCGACTTCAGCTATCTTCGTGAAGTTAGCAGATGCGCCGGCTGGCATTACGGCGTTTTATCGGATGTTTTTTGCAGCGGTTATGCTGCTGCCGTTTCTTCTCGCGGACAAAGAGAGAATGCGAGAAATATGTTCATTGTCGAAGAAGCAATGGGGGTATGGACTGCTGTCAGGCTTATTTCTAGCCACGCACTATGTGCTCTGGTTTGAGTCATTGAATTACACGTCAGTCGCAAGCTCAACGGTGATCGTGACCTTGCAGCCGCTCTTTTCCATGGCGGGAGGCTACTTTTTGTTTAAAGAACGCTTCCGTATAGGGGCCATACTCGGTTGTATCGTAGCGATTGCAGGAAGCTTCGTCATCGGGTGGCAGGACTTCCAGATTAGCGGGCAGGCGCTGTTCGGCGATATTCTTGCCTTTATTGCGGCAGGAGTCATTACGGCTTACTTCTTTGTTGGCCAGCATGTTCGCAAACAGTTGTCGCTCGTTCCATATTCCATCATTGGCTATGCAAGCAGTGCGCTCTTGTTAAGTCTCTTTTCCTTCAGTCAGCAAACATCCTTCTTCGATTATTCTGCTAACACCTGGTGGTCCTTTATCGGACTCGCCTTCATCGCCACGATTTTAGGTCAGACGTTATTCAATTGGCTGTTGAAATGGCTCAGTACGTCAGTCATTTCTATGAGTATTCTTGGAGAGACGGTCGGGACGTGCATCCTTGCTTATTTCATTTTGGATGAGATTATCACGGTTCAGCAAGGAATTGGCATTGCACTCATTTTGATTGGACTTGCTATGTTCTTACTACAGCAACGGCAGGCAACCGAGCAGCAGACAAATCGTACGGATTTCGGGGCATAGATAGAAAAGAGTATGAATACTCATTTCTAAATACTATTGTAAAAAAACTGCATCTCCCCTTTTTAGATGGTATCCATCGAAGGGGATGCAGTTTTTTATTGTGGTACTATATCAGACTATGATTCATGGCTAAAGTTTGATTTATCTGAGAATAATGGATGCTCCCTTACCTGACGTCACGGGGGTACGGGAGCAAAGGAATGCTCAAAATCGACTACTCATCTGCAGTGCCTGGTAACGGTTGACCTGCTTGGAGCAATAGCTTGCTGGCATCTTCTTTGGATAGATTCGTAATGTCGTATTTCTTGCCTGTCTTGTTTTCCAGTTGCCGAATTGCGGCAAGCTGAGAATGTGTAGCCGGCTGTTCACTGATGAGCCGTTCGATATTGCCGAATGCAATTTTGTTGATTAATTCTGGATCGTCTAATGCGTCAAGCAGCATGTACATGGCTTGAATTGCGTTTTCTTCGCTCGTGAGGCCGTAACCTGAATCCGTGCTTAGCAAAAAGCGATCCGGAAACTCCTTGATGATAGGGACGAAATCCTCCAGCTTATAGGCACTGGATGGATTAAATGCCGTAAAGCCTGCGAAAAAATCCACGTAGACATTCGGGTGTTCGCTTAGCAGTGAGCGTATATTTTCGGGAGAATTGTAGGCATTTGCATGCCCAAAGATAAATATAGTATCTGGGTATTTCTTGGCCGCTTCCTCCAGTTTCAGCATCGGGATGCCTTGAGGAGGATCAATATGCATCAATATAGGGGCCTTGTACTCGGCACATAATGCATAGAGGTCAGGCAAAATACCATCCATTGGATGCTCTGTCTTCCATATGGAATGTGCGAGTGCTTCCGAGTATGTAGATGCGATCGCAATGCAGCCAAGTCAGATAGTGCATTTCCGCAGCAGAGTACATGATACCTGCCAGCTTCATCCTCAACCCAGTTACCAAATTGGATTCCACGAAAACCATACAATTCAATTAAATGATCAGGACGGCTTACGCCAGATGGTTCCTGAGAGTGTCTAATCACATTTTCCGGAACCCTACGTTTCCAGCGCTCAGCATTTTCTACTCTAGCTTTGTCGCTCTCTATTTTCTTTGAAAGCGTCCAATTCCAGTCTCTTCCCTCTTCCGAAGAAAAAGCTTTTGATAATAGACTGCGGTAACCAATTGTCGTACTTCGACGAGATGAATTTACAAATAAGGATTTAAAGCGGTTGCCCAGGGCTAACCAGAAACGAAAATTCATCAGTTCAGGTTCAGCCTCTAATTTGAGACGATATGTCGAATAACGCGCCTTATAGAAGTCCTCTCGAAGCTGGTTAATAGCTTCTCGAACCAGTTGTTCATTCGTGGCTGTTGAAAGCCGTATTCGTAATTCTCCAACGGCTTGAATAAAATATTCCCGCTCCAAAGGGTCATCCTCAGGACGCTGACATACCCTGTCCCAGAGCAACTTAATGGCATAGGCTGCTTGAGATGTAAATCCCTCCTCACGGAGCTGCTCGGCTTTAAAATCGTCTAACAGCTCGTTTTTGCACACCATTTTATATGCTAGGGTAGGGTCCTCTTCGATAGCTTTCTGCCATTCTGCTGAAAATCTTGCCATTGCAACTAAATGCTTTCTGGCGCCGTGCAATTCTTCCCCACAGTCATATGCATATTTCTTTCCTGTACCTGTATTGAGCGTACCGATTCTATGATCCACGCTGGGATTTACAGTAACAGGCCTAGAAATTGTAGCCTGTTGTAAAGAAGGAAAGTAATCAAAAAGATAAAATGAAAGCTGTTCCACCATTATCTATTACCTCCATAGGTTCCCCCGCTTCAGGCGGGGGGAAATGTGATCCGTCACCGCCTGACCGATGTGAAATCTATGGTCTAAATCCATTCGGGATTTAGAGTCTTCCTTTTACCTCCGGTATTACTCCTACCGAATGTAAATCATCGTTTGATTCGACTAAACTGGTTAATTCAGTTTGTTTTTCTTCTCGATGTTGGAGTAATAAGGAATTTGCTTAATGTTCTCTCTAGCATTGGGTGTATTGCACAGATGGAATGCATTATCTAGGATACCTCCTTCATTGTAGGAGTTAATTATAGTCTGTTTATTCTTGCTATCAAAAGGAAGAAACGGTTTACGTGCCACTGATAAGGTCGATTGATTCTGGATGGAGAAAATAGAGTATTAGACTGGCAACTTTGATTTGTTGAGATTTTCGGCTAAGAAAAGCGTCAGCCTTTAAAAAGTATAGACTGTACCATCGAGGAGTCGTCAAAGAGACTTAATCCAGAAAATAAAGTGTTTTCTTAGTGCTTAGATTAAGATAAGGCTCCTTTAAAAGCACTACATGCTACCCGCGTATGTTCTTTAATTAATATTTGGTAAGGATTATAATGGAGGGGAGCGTAGCCCAAGCGAAGGCCTGAACGCCTATGACTTCGGAAGCCCAGCGGGGCGCAGACGAGGGTATGTTGTGATGTCACAGTACCCCTTGGACAACTTCATATGGCCTGAGCCGAAGATCCCTGAAGATTAAAAAGTAGCGCATGCTCCTTCACTTGCAGCATGCGCTCTAAGGAAAATTGGGCTTCGTTCCCATGCATTCATTCTATCATTAACTCTTATTTCACTGTGTACAACTTTAGGCAAAACCGTTGAAATCGCCGGGGATTCGTTGACCCCCAGGGCTATATCGCACGCAATATCGGTTGCTATTGGAAAAAGTATTCCCTATGTGGAAATTCCCGTCGAAACTATACGTTAAATAAGTCCAAGCGGAGCAAGAACGTTTGACTTTATTAATAATGAGGAGCTAAGAATTGATATTGCTGAAGTCCGGAAGTTACACCCCGGCTTGCTAACTTTTGATGAATGGTTACAAAATATAGAGTTTCTGCTCGCCTAGGAGCTGTAATAAAAACGAAATTTTTAAGAAAACATCCGAAATCCGTCCCTAACGAAGAGGCCATTCCTTGCGGGATGGCCTCCTGCTTGTCATTGCAGAATCAGATACCCTCGAAAAATAGTCCTTTAATTTTGCCGTTCAAGCGTTCAAGGAGGCTGGTGGAAGCATGAAGCCATCGGTAAGGCAAGGCGTCATTTGTGCATTCCATTCGGGAGTGCCCCTATACTTCTAACGCATAAGAAACGGCCTGCTCTCTCGTCATTCCTCTTCCGATCGTAATGGCCTCGTTAAACGGCTCATCGCCGCATTCTAGCCTGCAGGTTCGTTTCGCTTGCTCATAAATCAATTGAAACTGAGGCTGAGCCGCGGAGCCAAGCTTCGCTCTTAATTTCTCGGAGACTCCGATAAGCGTAGCGGCCGCCCGGTATTCTCCCAGCCCGCACAACGAGCTTGCAAGTCCCTCGACTCCTCGCGCGAGGAACCACGTTCTCTGATACGTTTGGCAGATGGCGATGCCTCTCTTGAAGAGTGCGAACGCTTCTTTGGGCTTCCGCCGGTTTAACGCGATATATCCCAATGTCCGCAAAGGTCCCGACAACTCCAAATCGTCTTTTGCTTTCTCGAATAGAGAGGCGCTTTCGACGAGCAAGGGTTCGGCTCGTTCCCAATGCTGTTGCACCACCAGAATGTTGCCCAGAGAACCTAAGGATGACGCGAGGCTCCAATCGTCGCCTGAATTCCTGGCATGAAGCACGCTCTCTTCCGCTAACCGGATCGCTTCGTCCCCTAAGCCCGAACTCGATGCCAGCTGAGTCAGCATGCGAAGCTGAGATGCCAGGAGCGCCGGATGTCCGAGCTTGCGAGCTTCATCCGCGCTTTGTCTGGCCAAATCTTCGGCTTCCTCGACTTCTCCCATAACCCATAGCAACACGCTAAGACCATGCTTCGCTTTGACCGCGTGTTCTTGAACGGAAGCTTGACCGTGCGTCGCCAGAGCCGTTCGAAGCAGCGCGGATCCTTCCTGCAAGGTCCCTTCATGCAGCCAATAATAATAGAGGCAGGCTGCCATTCGTATTGCAGCTCCCGCCTCCCGCGGATGATCGCAGGCTAATCTCAGCGCGGAGCGAATGTTGGCGTATTCCCGCCGAATCGCCACGAATGCGGCATCCCGGTCTCGACTGCGGAATCCCCGTTCCGCTCTATTTACGAACCGACAGTAGTGCTCGACGAAGCGACTGATCATCCGTTCGCGATCCTCGTCCGTGCAGTGCTTTTCCCGTTGTTCAATTCCAAATTGTTTAATGGTCTCGAGCATCGAATATCTGCGTCTAGGTCCGCTACTTGCCAAATCAACAGAAAGAAACGATTTATTGAATAGGCTAGCAACCAAGTTTAAGGCTTCCTGACGATCGAACCGTCCGAGCGACGGGTTCGATTCTTCATCCGCGCATATCTGTTCGACCGCGTCCAGCTCGAATCCCCCGTTAAAAGCACTCAGCTTCCGCAGCAGCTGCCGCTCTTGCTCAGTGAGCAGGGCGAAGCTCCACTCCAGGGTGGCTCGAAGCGATTGATGACGGGGGGCAGCCGTTCGCCTCCCGGCTGTAAGGACGGCGAACAAATCGGACAGCCGTTCGTCGATTTGCTCGATACTGAGCACGTTCGTCCGGGCGGCAGCCAGTTCTATGGACAGCGGGATGCCCTCCAGGCGTTCGCAGATCCGTCCGACGATCTTCACGTCCGCTTCCGTCACGCGGAAGGAGGGAGATACAGCGGTCGCGCGCTCGATAAACAGCTGAACGGACTCGCAGGACAGAATGGCGTCATCTGCTGCATGATTCCGCAGCTCATTCTCCGTGGGGAACGTGAGCGGCGGAATCCTCCATACGCGCTCCATGCCGATGTTCAACGGCTCCTGGCTGGTGGCCAAAATGGCGACCTTAGGGGATGCCGACAACAACCGCTCGATGAGAGAAGAGCAGAAATCGATCAAGTGCTCGCAATTGTCGAATACGAGAAGCATGCATTTGTTCCGGATATGGTCCAGCAAGGATTCGATAAGCGGCCGTTCCTTCTGTTCCTTGATGTCCAACACCGATGCAATGATTCTCAGCGCCGAGAGCATATCCATCGCCGAAGCGAGCTCGAACAGCCACACGCCGTCGGGATAAGAGAGGCAGGCGTCCGAGGCGACCTTATACGCCAGGCGCGTCTTGCCGCTTCCCCCGGCACCTGCAAGCGTGACGAGGGGGTAGTCAGCAAGTTGTTGCCGAATCTCCCCGACCTGTTCGAGGCGGCCGATAAACGAGGACATTCTGCTGGGTAGATTCGTTGTCCCGTATGGCGCGGTTGCATTTCGCGGCGATTCATCGGTCCTGTGAACCGGCGAACCTTCCGATCGGATTCCGGAGTGAACGTTAGAATCGCTACCTGCAGAAGCATCCGCGAGAATCGCCTCGAACCATTGTTCGTCAAAGAGGGGATACATCCGGTTATTTCCTGACCTGTCGTCATGGAATCGACGAACCGTCTCCCAAAGTAACTGAGCCTCCGCGCTCTCGGAACCGCGAAGAAATTTTTGTTCAACTACAAAGAGTTGAATCAGCAGTTGCAGATTATGGGCGCTCGGAAGCCGTTCGCCATTTTCCCACTGCTGTATCGTCCTTGTCTCCACCCCGATCCGCTTGGACAGATCAATCTGCCGCAGCTTCGCCCTTCCAGTTGGGCCCGGTCTCTGCCGTAGTTTGCGAATCATCTCTTCCGGCCATACCCGATCCGTTTGATTACCCGCCATTAGTTCTCCTCCCGATAACACGAACTTACACGAACTCTTCGAACGAACTCGCCTGCATTCTTAGCATAGACCTCATCGTGCTAAGATTCAATCATACCGAACACGCCGGTTAAGCGTGAGGAAAAGACTAAGGGAAAACGATAAGGAGGAATGCGGCATGCCATTCGTACGCATCGCATTGATGAAGGTCAAATCGGCGGAGTATCAAAAGAAAGTAGGGGATATCGTGTATCAGGCGATGATCGACACGCTCAATGTACCGGCGAACGACCGTTCCAGGTCATTACGGAACACGACTCCTATGGCATGGTGTACGATCCCACGTAGCTGAACATACAGCGAACGGAGGACATGATGTTTATCCAGTTGTTCCTCAATGAAGGACGCACGGTTGATGTCAAAGAGCGGTTTCGAGGTCGGTTGTCTACCTATTAGTAGGTAATAATCGATATCGCTTGCGTGGACAATCAAATGGAACCCGCGACCGTTATGCTTGCGAATTTGAATGAGGAGGCGAGAACTTTGTTATATGAATTGCGGGTTTATCATATTCACCCGGGCAAGATGAAGGCGATCCAGGACCGGTTCCGGGACCATGTCGTTGCTTTGTTCGCGAAGCACGGCATGAACGTGACGCAGTTCTGGGAAGACTGGGACGAAGGCGCGAATCGGCTGTACTATCTCGTCGAGCATGAAGACATGGACGCGCGCAACCTGAACTACGACCGCTTCCGCAACGATCCGGAGTGGTTGGCGATCAGACAGGTATCGGAGCTTGACGGACCGCTCGTGGCGAAGCTGGAAAGCCTGTTCATGAAGAACGCGGCCTTCTTCACGGCCATGTCATGAATGAAGCCCCAACCAACAAAGGCGCACTGCTTGACGACCATTCTGCCGCCGTATACGCCAACGGTACGTCCAACGTGACCGATCCATGACGAACCGCAGCGGGGTACACTGCAAGCCAAGAGCCGGAAGCTGTTCGCAGCGATCCGGCTCTTCCCTATGGCCGGCTTCGCGATGAAGCGCGACAAGCCGTTGCCTTGTGCTATCGCCGCTGCATGCCGCCCGCCTTGCTTCTGACCCAGTCGATCAGGAGAAGCTACAGCGGAATGAGGCTCTGCATGATCAGCCCGAGGGTCGGGTAGATCAAGACGAGATACGCGTGGAGTTCGCCGCTGTTATGGAAGATCCAGACCGAGCCGATCGCTGATAGCAGCGTGAGCGGGGCGATGAGCTCGCGGTAGTTCTGAATGCAGAACAGTAGGCTGACGCTTAGACACAGAATGAAGAGCGATACCGACACTTTAACGAAATTGCCCCTGACCCACAGCGCGACGGCGATCGCTTCCAGCCGCTCGAACGAGCCTTCGATGCCGATATATTGGATGACGCTCAGGAACGAATAGTTCAGCTTGCCAGTCAACTGATGATCTGGGCCTTTCCCGTTAACCGCTGAAGAAAAGGAAGTTATCTCTAGCCGAACGCAAATTCTCTCGGAGCATCTTGCCAAAATGGAGGCTCAGTACTTAGCGCTGGCAAGCATAATCGGGCGGACGCGAGAGAAATTGGATTTCTACAATGAGATATTAGAAAAGGGGGCAGAAATAAAATGAAAATCGCTTCAATTGGTTCTGGGAATATGGGAGGGACATTAGGCAAAAGATGGGCCGCTATTGGGCATAGTGTGCAAAAAATATCTTGGTGTTGCCGCTGAAAATAAAGTCTCGGGCACATCAGTTTTTAAGAGTAGGCAGACATACGAAGGCGTTAGAGATACTCGAAGAGTACTATTTTTAATGCCCCTTCTGTTATTATCTCCGAAGATAAGCGAAAATAGTTTTCGTGTTTACTATAAGCGATTAGTTGAAAGAGGAATGGCAAAGAGAAAAGCAATTGGTCATGTTTGTGGCAAAATAGCCCATGTACTATACTCTTGCCTTAAAAACAATGAAACGTACGATCCTGTCAAACATGCTAGTAAAATGGGAGTGACTTTAGAAGGCAATAAAGTAAGATTAAAGATTCCGGCTAATTTAGAAGATTTCGAACTCCAGGCTGATCAACTAGCAGACGATGATGTTTTATAAGTGATAAGAACCTACACTGCCTTATTTAGGATCAAAGAGAGCCCATACCCTTATAAATAGGAAAATTAATTTGCTTCCAAATACGGTTATGGGCTTATTTACTTTTCATAAGCACTACACTACATTAGACTGAGTGCTGCAGTCATGTTTGACCATCGCCGTTACCGGCTTGTCGCCCGGCAGCATGGCCGCATCCGGAAGGATCAGGAGCGCGAGCAGGGTAAAACCGGCCATCGCTGTCACCGGTATGCCGTCCCTATAATACTTTTCTAGTATACAACTATACTTTCTTAGTCTAATACTCTATTTTTCAGTCTATAACTTTATTTTCTTTCGTCAGATTCACCCGGCCTAGAGCACCAGTACGGAGAGGCTCCGGCTGCAGAGGAAGTCGGCCGGACCCGCGTCGTAGTGCTGCCCGTACCCCGTTGGGGAATGTGTGGAGCAGCTGCAGAAATCAGCATCCCACAGATTACTTCCTTCTGACAGCTGCGTAGAGCGGGCGAGCGTTTATCAGGAAGAAAATATATTAGTAACTACGATCGTTTATTCAGTTTATTTAAAACAGTTTTTCTTTTAATTCGATTCTCTTTTAGAATTTGAGCTTGTTCTTTTAAATGTATTTTCTTAGGTTTTTTGTTGTACGAAATAATTTTTGATTTATTATCCAATGCCCTAGCCCTCCTATATAATCTGAGGTTTAATTAGTAGCATTGTCGGTTTTTCATAGTAAATGTATACTTATCAGCTCCAAAAATAAAACACCTTTGCCTAGGCAAAGGTGCTATCAAACACGGGATTTATTTTTTTGAAGTAGTTGATTTAAACTCTACTGCGGTAGCAATTTCTCTTTGGGCCAAAGTGATCTCTTGGATTGCTTTAAGAACCTGTGCTCTTTTTTGTCGGTTAAGATGTAATAGCTCTCTTTGTGAGTGTATCTCAACCTTCTGCGGTTTGACTTCCATCTGATACTGCATCAACATTGAGAGTACCCTCCTTTCCAGATAAAGAAGTCCTCTGTAGTATGAGACAGAATGCGTGAATTAATCGGTAGACTTCTTTTATTTCTATAATATCACCACCAAGTGCGAGATACAATGCTTTAACATTACTCTCATCAAAGTGGAAATTATATATCCAGTCCCTCCCGCTCTCCATTTTCATATAGGTAGAAAGAACAGTACGTCCTGGATACGGGTTATTATATTTTACTTCACAGGGTTCATTGCAACATCTACTACAGAGTAAACTTCTGCATTATCCTTTGTGATTTCAAGCTCCTTTGGGCTGCTGCCAGTTGTACCTTTGTCAACTATTTTGACAAGCGTACCATTACGAATCTCGTAAATTGTATATGAACAAACAAAATCAAGTTCATGATAGTTCATACATCCATTTACAAGTCGGAACAGAGATTTATTCGTGTCTTTAATAAGTCCGACGAGATAGCTGATTGCTATCTCGTGCTTCTCAATCTCCTCTTCTAAATATTTTATCGATAAATCCTGTGAATCTTTAGTGTCTTGCAATATATCGGTTTGACCTTTGACGAAATCTATAGCTTTTTTTATTGCTTGACCATCTTTTGAATTCATCGTTGCGTTGATGAAATCATATAACGAACTAAATGAAGTATTGAAGTTGATTATTGGTTTCCATAGTTCATATTCATTTGGGCGCTTAGCCCTTAGAGCTCCTATATGAAATTCTGGACTAGCAATTGAGATCATTTTATTTATGTATTGTTGTACCAATATGAAATACACTATAAATACGAAGGCTATACCAATGGAAACAGTAATCCACACAGGCCAACCCAATACCACAGACACAACAGGCCCAATAATCGGTAATGTAGGTAGTGATATTTTACTTAATGCGCTTGCCGGCCTAATAATGCTAGGAAGCTTCTGAAAGGGAGCTTGTCCAGGCAATAACTCTCCATCGCCCCTCATCCTATTCTCTCATTTTTGCGAGAATAGGATCCAGCTTGTCTTTTGTAACTCCAAGAGAACTGTGATAGTTTACTTCTAAGTTCATCAAAATCGCCACCCGATCATCTTATCTTTACTTAGGTCAACTTGATGTCTGTTTCTAGGTTAAGGTTAAGGCAAGAGTATGTCAATTCCTCTAGAATATTCAACAAGGTTTTGAAGCCATAGACTACCCATGCATATGCTGACGTACGTGTCGAACTATTTGGATGTAACCAGATATGCCAAGTATAAACGAAAAGACCGCTTTGTTAATTCTATGCGTTCTTCTTGTTACCTCGCCTTTACTTCAAGTTTATCCTACATTTATGTTTAACTGTTCTATGCACACTTTGTCCGAAGAATGTAATTTATGATGATTGAGGATTTACAGATAGCCATTTCAGCTGTTTTGCTAGTCTCAATGACTAAATCATCAAATTTTAATGCCCAACATCTCCCCCCCTTATTTGTACAAGGGATTAGTGAGGTTCTGTTCTCTATAAGGATATGCTCATAAACACTAAATGCTGAAAAGATACATTCACTAGGTTTAAAGGAATGCATGCTCACGAACTTATCCTGAGTAGCGAAGTAGCCTATGTCGGGAGAGTTTGGAATCCATCTCATTACTTCAACGGCAATATAGTAGTTTTGCTTTTCATGTGGCCAAAGTTCAAAGTGCTGTATAAATTTCCTACAATGTGATCGAGACGATAAAATTTCATTATTATCGATTAACTCAAGAAGATTGGAGCGGGTGAGCTCGTAGATGTTTGTTAAACCAGAGTTAAATTCAATCATAATATAATTATGTTCCCTACTCGTCAAAATCGACGAATAGGGAAACTACTTCCTTGATTTTATTAAACCTAACTAATTATTTTGTCTACATCCATGAGATTTGAATTTCTCCAATATAGATTGCTATCAAGTTTGTTCTGAATGAACTAAATTGCGTAGCACAGAGTGGACTGTCGGAATATACTTATTGCCTCCACAAGTTTTACAAAACGCTACCGTATTGACAGAACATAATGGACAAGGCACATCCGTTCCATTTAATAAAGCGGTTACGCAAGAGCGAAGGGCATTTATTTTTCTCTTTGCTGAATCAATTGCGGATTCCCTCGACTCTATTGTTATAGCATTATTCAGGTTTGCTGATAGGCCTTCCATGTGATTTTATCTGTTCCGACAGCACTTGGTTCGGATACGTTTCCAAATAGTACGATACGATCCACACCGTATTTATCCCACATCATATCTAGCTTCCAATCGTATGCCCGATTTGATGCGCTATGATTGTGAGCGTCTATTAGTTTTATATCTTTATATTGTTGCGCCCAATCTTCTAATGTCTTGGCTGGTGGTACAGAAGCTGCCTCTTTTATATCGTCTTGAGCAGCACTTGAAGTGGCGGCTGGTTCTTCCTGCTGTGTAGACCCATACATAAATAAAGCTGTTAAGATCAGAACGAGTATTGCAAAAAGTGATGCCATGCGAATTTTGCTTTGCTTGGTCATGTTGATCCTCCCTGTACGTTGATCCCTTATCTACTAGTTGATAGCTCTCTTTTGTAGAGCAGTGCTTGCGAGGAAGTTACTTTTTTATTGCTAACTATATTGGATCATGTACTTGCATAGAGCCTAGCAACCCTGTTTCGCAGCCTCAGACACATTGGAAGAGTTGGAGTGCGATTCACTTGACTCTAAGATAACATTTTGTACTATGTATTCGGTATTCAGCTTATCACACCTAGCAGCAAATGGAAGGTGTCCGATCGGTTTTTGCCGAAGGGGAGACGCGCATATATATTGCTATCGGGCAATCACGGCATGGAAGGGATTGCAAACGAGAGAGTCCAGTTGACTTCGACAGGGTAGGGAAATATCTTAAGAATATAACAGATCAATAAGGACGGAAGCGGCTTCTATAAATGAAAGGTGGTATGTTTATGCGAATCAAATGGTTCGGGCAATCGGCTTTTTTATTGACTTCGCAGGCAGGAACAAGGATTTTGATTGATCCATACGGACGTCTGCTTCGTTATCGAATGCCTGAGGTAGAAGCGGATATTGTTCTGGTTACGCATGAACATCGCGATCATAATCAGATTCAGGTAGCGGTTGGCGATTACTTGCTTGTGAATGAGCCGAAGGAATACTCCTATGGTGACGGTGAGGTGCTGATCAGCGGCTTTAAGACCTTTCATGATAAAGTGAACGGCGCGAAAAAGGGTGATAATATTGTATTCCGCATTCAAGTCGATGGCCTGACTATCTGTCATTGTGGGGATCTGGGTCATCTATTGTCTGAAGAGCAAAGCCAAGCAATCGGCAAGGTAGACGTTCTTATGGCTCCGGTAGGCGGAAGAATGACCATTAACGGAGAGGAAGCTGCTCAGTTAATGCGCCAATTGCAGGCAACGATAACTATCCCGATGCATTACCGTACGAAGGCGCTCCGTCCACTAGGATTTCTGATTTTTGATAAGGTAGATAAATTTCTCGCAGCATCCGGTCAGCAGATTAGAAGCTATAAAGAGCTGGACATTACACAAGACAGTTTGTCTCAAGCCGCGGGCGTAGCCATCATGCAATATTGAGGGCAGTGGAGTATGAACGAACTTGACGGTAATGTAGAAAATGACGCTATTAACATTTTGCTAGAAAGTACCAAGCACATCCGTTATAATCGTCTCAGATTATTAGCACATCGGAGGTGCTCTACTTGCTAGAGGAAAACCGAGATTACTATTATGCACTTAAGAATATACATTGGGACGACCTGCGGGCGAATTGCGAGAATTGCTTCGGGCTTTGTTGTGTTGCGCTCCCATTTGCTGTTTCGGCTGATTTTGCGATGAGCAAGGATGCGGGAGTACCCTGCTCGAACTTGCAAGCTGACTATCGGTGCGGAATTCACGCGAATTTGCGGGAACGAGGATGTAAAGGGTGCACCGTGTTCGAGTGCTTCGGCGCAGGACAGAAAGTGTCGCAGATTACGTTTGAAGGCATTGATTGGCGAGAAAGCTCGGAGAGAGCGAAAACCATGTATAACGTCTTTCCGATTATGCATCAGCTCCACGAAATGCTGTGGTATTTACATGAAGCACTTGTGCTAGAGGCAGCGCGTTCCATTCGTCAAGAGCTTAATATGATGGTGGAGGAGACAATACGTCTGACAGAGCTCCGTGCAGATGAAATTCTGAAGGTGGATGTTCACGCACATCGCGCAAATGTAAATAGGCTGTTATTGCAAACGAGTGAGCTGGTCTGGATGGACGTGCATCGCATTCTGAAGGGTAATTCGAAGGAGAGACGGAAAAATTACCGCGGAGCCGATCTCATGGGTGCGAAATTAAAAGCAGCTGATCTCAGAGGGGCAGATTTAAGAGGAGCCTATCTGATCGCGGCTGACTTGCAGCATGCGAATTTGAGTGTAGCCGATCTCATCGGAGCGGACTTGCGCGATGCAAATCTTCGCGGCGCGGATTTGAGAGACAGTATTTTTCTGACTCAGGTACAGATTAACGCAGCGAAGGGAGATTTGCATACTCAACTGCCGGGAAGGCTGTCTCGGCCGGCCCATTGGACAGCATAGCCAGCAGAAGGCAGGCTAGAGAAGAAAATTATGGTTGCGGAATGTATGAATCGTCCGTATTATGGTGTATAGTGCTTCTTATGATGATACGGAGGGTATTGGTTTGTTACTTTACTATTGATATTGTCGATCTACCTCAGACCAATTACATGAGGAGATGATCGAATATGATATACAAACACTCAGTCGACGGAATTACAGATAAAATGCTGGAAGGCTTTTTTGTAGATTGGCCGAATCCGCCAAGCCCGGAAACTCACCTGCGGTTATTGAAGAACAGCAGCAAAGTGGTTCTAGCGATGGATGAACAAACGGGTCAGGTCGTAGGATTTATCACGGCGATAAGTGACGGTGTACTGTCTGCCTATATTCCACTGCTTGAAGTGCTGCCAGCATATAAAGGCAAGGGGATCGGCAAAGAATTAGTCAGTCAAATGCTGAAAGCGTTGGATGACATCTATATGATTGATTTATGCTGCGACGATGATCTGATTCCCTATTATGAACATTTCGGCATGATGAAGGCGAACGGGATGATATTCCGGAATTATCGCATGCAGGCTGGGAATCAGAAGGAAATAGAGGCTAAGTAAACGCTTGGGCATCTGCCCAAGCGTTTTTTTGCATAAGAAAGTCGCCCAGCCCCTTAGAACTGAACCGAAAAACCACGGAATTGGTGAACGCCGGTTCCGAAGCGGACAAGATCCTTCCCTCGCAGCTCTGCAGCCGCTTCTTTCAACGCACCTAATAATTCGGGCTCCAGCCCAAGCCGATTATGGGAGCCGAATACTTGTACAATACCCTCAATCCCCGAAATTTTCTGCCAGGAGGCCACAAGGTCTTCTGGACTCGTCGTAGGATAGAATGCATAGATCGGTGTTTCATCGTACAGCAGATCGCCAGTAAATAAGTAGCCTCTGCTTGTATCGTGCACGACGATATGTCCGGGGGAATGGCCGGGCGTGTGATAAACGAAGAGTTTACGATTCCCTAAATCGATGGTATCTCCATCTAGCAGCAGACCAGTTGGCTTGCCTTGATAGGGAGTATAGGCAGCAGGATCGAAGGTAGGCGGTAAGGGTCTCGTAATATCACGCGACACATCTTTGCGAATCTGCTCAATCGGCAACCCCTTAATGCCATTAATGAGCCAATCTTCTTCCAGTTCGTGGACGTAAATCCGCTCGAACTGGCCATGGCTGCCAATATGATCCCAGTGAACATGGGTGGTAAGCACCGTGATGGGCAGGCTGGTTAGCTGACTAGTCACTCGCGTAATATCATCGATACCGAGTCCGGTGTCGATGAGAGCGGCTCGTTCACTGCCGATGAGCAGATAAGAATGAACTCTCTCCCAATGCCCGTATTCGCTGATTGCAAACGTGGAGTCGTCAAGCTTCGAGACGGTGAACCAAGGATCGTCTATAACGATAGGATATTTTGTTGCGTGCTGCTCACGATTTGCTGTGTTAGATTGCATGCGGTATCCCTCCAGGAAGTGAAGAATGTAATCATTGAATGGCGATCTCTTCGCTGTCATCTTGGAATGCGATCAAGGAAATATAGTAGCTTTTTTGATCTTTTGTTTTCTCTGTCAGCGGGACATATTGTTTACGCTCATCCTGCTCTCGATTCTGATCCTTATTTCCTTCATTCATCCCATTAGTCTCATTAGTCTCTTGCTTCCCATACTTCTCATGCTTCGTAAAATGCTTGTCCAGCAGCTGCTTGAATTCTTCGACGAAGGCGTGGAAGTTCTCTTCCGTTGCCATCACTTGATAGGTGGATGCGATGTTCTTACGCATATCCATATTGCTGCTGTTCAGAGCGAATGATGCAGCCGGTGCGCTCTCAATCTTAGTGCGGGTGACCTCGACGGTCTCCATGAACACTTGTCGCGATGTCTCGATCAGATCCATGCTCGGCAGCAAATGATCTTCTGGAATGAAGCGGCTCGCAACTGCACGGTAATATTTTTGAACGATACCGTTCTTCTCCTCTTTGCGGACAACATGAATCACCTGATGCTTCTCCAGCTCCTTTAGGTGAAAATAAATATTATTTCGTGTTATACCCAGCATTTCAGCAAGCTGCTGCCCGGTATACTCTTGCTTGACAAGGTTCATAAGCATCTTCGTCCGAAGAGGATCAGCAATTGCCTTTAGCTGCTCATGAGTCTGAATTTTATAGACACTAGTCACAGTCATCGAAACACCTCACTACAATTTACCGGTAAATTATAATTTACAGTTTAGTGTGTTTATATTAACATGAGTCACAAAATTGGTCAATCATTCCATTTTGGATATAAGATACTATGATTCAGGAAAAGAGAAATTAGAAATAGAGGAATTGAGACACATGTTGCGTTACTAGGATTAGCTCTAAAGCAAAATACTTCTGCGCGCCGTCCATCAGTAGGTAGTAGAAAGACATACATACAATAGCGGTTTGTTTACCTAATCAGCGTGAACGCGGATGCTGATGCAATAGTCCGCCTCTACGCTGTTTTTTACTTTTTTGATACACTTGGGACATATGTCCTTCCCCGGAGGCATGGGTCTGATTTTAAATAATAAGGAAATCGAAATCCGAGTTTAGGGGAGCGGGAAAAATGGCAGGAATCCTATTTGCATGGTTAGGCGGAGCGTTCATTACGCTGCAAGGCGTGGCGAACTCCCGAATCAGTCAAGATATTGGCACGTGGCAAGCAGCAACGATTACCCAGTTTACCGGATTCGTATTGGCCTTCGTTCTTCTCCTGCTTGTTCGCGACGGTCAATGGCGAAAGATTAAGCAAGTGAAGCCGCTCTATTTGACGAGTGGAGCCTTGGCGGCCATCATCATTTCCAGCAATATTACGTCCATTCATCACGTCGGTGTTACCTTGACGATCGCTGTTGTGTTGATTGCTCAGCTCAGCGTAACCTTTATCATCGATAGCAAAGGATGGTTCGGCGTAGCGAAGCAGAAGATGAAGCTGGCACAGTTCATCGGCATCGGGATGATGATCGCTGGAGTAATTATATTGAAGCTGTAATTTTTTGCGGCAGGGGTGAAGGTGCGCTATGAAAGAGATCAAGGATCGTGAACAACTGGCTCATTATTTGGAGATACATCAGATAACATCAATTTTTAATGCACAGATAATGCCGCATTTGACATTGTACACTTATGATCAAGGTGAACTCATCTGTTCGCAGGGTGATCCAGCCGAGTATTTATCCGTGCTTGTAAAGGGAAAGGTTAAGGTGTATAACACCTCGACAGAGGGCAAAGCACTGATCGTGTCGTTCAAAACCGCACTAGAAGCAGTCGGGGACATTGAATATGTGCAAGGCATCGACTTCATGAATACGGTTGAGGCGGTGTCAACGGTTCATATGATTGTCGTCCATTACCGCTGGCTGCATCAGTATGCGAAAGAAGACGCAAAGCTGCTTCAATTTTTGTTGAAGCTCATTACGACGAAGTTTTGCATGAAATCCGATTCTTTGAGCTTTAATTTGATGTATCCGGTGGAAGCGCGCTTGGCGAGTTATCTTTTGTCCATCACATATGATGAATCGGATTCGCGATTTAATGGTCAGCTTCGTGCCGTAAGCTTGCGGGATGTGGCCAATTTCATCGGCACCAGCTATAGGCATCTAAATCGGGTCATTCACAAGTTTTGCGAAGAAGGTTTGGTCGAGCGCAATCGAGGATTCATTTCGATAAAGGACAGGGAACAATTGCGCGCATTAGCAGGCCATAATATATACGAAAAGTGAGAGGAGGACGCATATGATTACAGGCTTAGTATTGGCGCTCATAGCCGGCTCGCTTGTGGGCATCCAAAATATATTCAACAGCAGAGCAAACGAGGGCATCGGAACGTGGACGACTACGGTCATTGTACTGGGCATGGGGTTTCTGGCTTCATTTACGATTGGCTTGGCCGTGGAAGGCAAGCAGCTATTCGATTTGCCTAATATGAAGATATGGTACTGGTTCAGCGGCATCATCGGGGTTGGAGTTGTTCTTAGTGTGGTACAGGGCGTGAAGCGGCTTGGTCCGACGTTTGCGATCTCGATTGTGATGGCGTCCCAGATCAGTTTTGCCCTGTTGTTCGATTCCTTGGGATTGCTTGGACTCGATAAGGTTCCTTTTACGGGGAAACAAGCGATTGGGGTATTAATCATTGTTGGCGGTATTGTTGTATTTAAGATGGGGAGAAGAGTAAAACCGCTGTAGATTCTCTATCTGCTGCGGTTTTTTAGATAGGACTTCGTTGTCGGGCTATAGTTGTGAAATGTCGGGATGCGTTGATGAGCTACGTAGGGCCAACCCCACCAGATCGGAATCATGTCTATACGTTGACGGTATACGCGCTGGATACGATGCTGGATGTAGAGGATGGATACCAGTGGAATGATTTCTATAAGAAGATAGACGGACATGTGATGGCAACGGTCACTGAATCGCTTGTTGTGTTGAAGTAGCGGGTTGATGGTTTCTCTGGGGTGATGAAGGGGCTGGCTTAGTGTTCGTTCTGGATTTTTGTTGAAAAGGAAGGAAGGGCCACAACATCCACTTTGCCGTGGATGTTGTGGCCCTTGTATGCGTGAAAGGTTATTGCAGATTGCAGGTTGAAGATTAAAGACTGAAAATTGAAGTTAGGAGCACCTTCACTTCCGCTACTACCAATTCGATCCGCCGGAAGAATTCTTATTGTCGCCTCCCCAGCTAGACCCGCCCGAGCTATTGGAGTTGTTCGAGCTGGAACCACCTGAGCTGTTGCTATTCGAGTTGGAACGATAGCTGCTCGATCGACTGGCTTGCTCTCGGCGTCGTTCCTCATCGCGTCTGCGTTCCTCTGCTCGGCGAGCCTCTTGGCGTCTTCGCTCCTCCGCCCGGCGGGCTTCTTCCCGGCGCCGTTCCTCTGCTATCACAGCATCATAGGCGGCATTCATAGCGCTAATAATGCCTGCCACCGCAGCAGCTTCCTGACTGGCGCGTTCGTATTCGCCGCGGTACATATAGTCATTCGCAGAGGACATGATCTGCGAATATTGGGAGTCAAAGTGAGATAATCTTACTTTTCGGTTTGTACGATGATACGTGGAACGATACCGTGCTTCCATGTCGTTCATCGTACGTTCTGCATCGCGCTTCACAATGGCAGTTCGCTCGACATCTTGCAAGTAGGCTTCCGCTTCGCGTGCATATTGTGAGCTTAGCTCTGATTGTAAGTCAATGTCATAAGGAGGCTGGGCGAGCAACTGCTTCAGTCCGGAGTCCAGCTTCATCAAAGAATCTTCCGCATATCGCCATGCTTGCACGAGACGATTGCGCTTAATAACATCTTGGGCGCGGGTGTAAGCTTGTTCACCGCTCTTCATCTGTCTGTTGATTAGTTCGAGCGCCTGATCCAATTTCATGACAAGTTCTTCATATTGCCTTTGATTGCGATCCTGATCCTGCCAAGCTTGCAGTATGCCATCAAGTTCCTGACGAGCCATCTCGTATTCCTGCACTTCTTCCGAAGAGAGGGAACGCACATTGTCCAGTCTGGAACGCATGTTGGCAATGACGGAAAGCCCGTTATGATACAGTTCCCAAGCATGATTCCAGTAGTTGGAACGGTAGGTATGGCTAATTCTCTGGTGCAGCCCATTCATGTGCCGCTCTTCTTCTGGCAGGTTGGAAAATCTATTCGCGATCGCTTGGATGTCCTCCGCATTTTTCAGCTTCAAATCTGCCAGCCGCTGTGTCATATGTACAGCATCCGTCAGGTGCTGGCCTCTGCGTTCTGCCAATTGCACAGCTTCCGAAATCTTGCCGCTTCGCAGTTGTTCCAGCATCCGTTCATTCGTGTCTCTAGCTTGCTCCAGACAACCGTAAGGATCGATGCGGATTAGCTTGAGTCTATGTTCTTGTACGATGCTTTCGAAGCGGGCGCGACTGCTGGCTACCTCATTCGGAAATTGCTGGTACAGATTGGCGTAATGAGCGATGGACGCGATATCCTGCGCCAATTGCTCGATTTCTGCCTTGGAGGTATCCATGATGGCATTGGCGCCCATCGGATCGAAGGTATCCATATCATCCACGGTTTGCACACGGCTGACGAGCGTATGGTAGCGTTGGTCGATTGCTTCAAGCGTCCAACCGCGTGTACTGATTTCTTGGCGATATTCGTATTCGAGCTGCTGAAGGCGCGCTCGCGCTTCACGAATGCTGTCTACGAGCTGTCGCTCCGTGACCTCGATTTGATCAATTTGCTTCGTTAGCTCTGCTGCTTCTTTTTCTCGCGTTTGCCGCACGTTGTCTGCCGCATCGAGTTGGCTTTTGAATTTCGGCAGCAGCGTGTGGGCGAAGCTGATCTGCTTCATTTCCTTCAAGCTGGACTCCAGCGCAATGATGGATGCCGTTAATTGCTGCTCGATAGCCGCAGCTTGCTGCTGCGTCGCGCCTTGATACAGCTCAGTGTAGTGGTGCACACGCTCGAGCGCTTGACTGACCGTGGCCATAACGGCAGGAATTTGGGTACGAATTTTGCGCAGCCGCTGAACCTGCCACATCCATGCAACGAGCAAGATGCACAATGCAGCTAAGCCTGCTGCGATACCGACCCTAGGCCACGGAATGCTGTTCCAGAAAAGGACGAGCGCACTTGGACCTTCCGGTTCCTTCGGCACAGTTACGGGCTGACTTTCGTTCTCCGATGCGGGCTTCGATGGTTTGTTGCCGGATGGGAGATCTTTAGCAGGCTTCTCAGGCGTTGGTACAATCGGCACAGGCTTCAATTGTTTGGTCGCTTCCATAAGCGTTATAGCAGCCCTAGCGAAATTGCCCTCTTTCGCCTTTGGAATAAAATGTTTGTCAACGAATGCGCTGAGCTTAGAGCGAGACGAGTCATCATTGGGCAGTGCGTCGATCTTCTCTTGCAAAGCCGGATTGTTGAAGTTCATCTCTACGCGCCGATCTTCCTTAGACAATAGGATGAGGATGTCATCCGCTGTCAACTTCCATTTGTGATATACTTCGGTTGCATATTCTGCTGCATCCTGGCCATCCAAACGATTGATAGTCAGGAGATAGAACGTATAGGGCTTCCCCTTGGCAGCTCGCTCGATATAGGGAATCGATTCTTTAGGAATCATCTTGGCTATATCGCGCACTATGCCTGATTTGCTCGGAATAGCGTCTGCCTGAACAATTCCCGGATGAAGCAACATGACAATCATCATGATGGCGGACAGCCATCGTATTGCATTCTTCACGGTGATCCTCCGTTTCCAGTCGTGTGTTATGTTATTGGTGCCTATTTCCTATTACGTATTACGTTTGATACCAGTATAAGGTGCAGTCGGAAGCGGGAAAAGAACTTTTCTTACAGGGATTGTCATGGTGAGTTGGAGAAGTACGAAGGACGAGCAGCTAGGAAAAGTGCAGCCAGCAGGGCTGGATGGGAGCAT
Organism: Paenibacillus sp. NAIST15-1; assembly: GCF_001894745.1. Classification (GTDB taxonomy): domain Bacteria; phylum Bacillota; class Bacilli; order Paenibacillales; family Paenibacillaceae; genus Paenibacillus_B; species Paenibacillus_B suaedae. The sequence goes on along the minus strand of NZ_BBYF01000001.1, from coordinate 678,440 downwards.
TTAGGAGTGTAGCCTATATCCAGTACAACAGATGCACGCACGTGAAAATAGAGGGAATATCACACAAGTCGTGCAGATGTAGAGCAGCTTGCAGTGTTGATGGATATGAAAATAAAATAGAAAGTATAGCCTGTAGAGCAGGCTATTACATAGATAGGTGGAGATAAGATGCGCATATATCGAACATTATTATTTGACGTTGATGATACATTGCTTGATTTCAAGGCAGCGGAGAAGCTGGCGCTGCGTTTGTTGTCCGAAGGACAGCAGATCGAGCTGACAGAAGAAATGGAAGCCCATTATAAACAGATGAATCAGGGATTGTGGAGGGCGTATGAAGAGGGAAAGATCAATCGCGACGAGGTGGTGAACACTCGATTCTCTCTACTTTTGAAGGAATATGGGCATGAAGTGGACGGTGTTCTGTTGGAGCAAAAATATCGAGGCTATTTGGAACAGGGACATCAGCTCATTGACGGGGCTATGGAAGTAATTACGAAACTGCACGGCGCGTATGATCTGCACATTGTGACGAATGGTGTGTCTAAGACACAGGATCGAAGGCTGCGTGATTCTGGTCTGCATCCGATGTTTACGAGCATTTTCGTATCGGAGGATACAGGGTACCAGAAGCCGATGAAGGAATTTTTTGATTTTGTGTTCGCACGCATTCCACATTTTGACCCGCAGCAGGCATTGATTATCGGGGATTCGTTAAGCTCGGATATGAAGGGCGGGCAGCTGGCGGGTCTGGATACCTGTTGGTTCAATCCCGAAGGGAAAGCAAATGAAACAGATATTGTTCCAACCTATGAAATTCGTACGCTTCAGGAGCTGTATCAGATATTGGGGGTGAAGTGAGGGTATTGGAATAAATGAATGTCTAGAAACGCAATAGACTTGTTATAATACTAGTAATAGAGAGGGAAAAGGTAGGTGATAGGTGTGGATCTTACTTTGATAGATGAGTTAAAGAATAGATTGGATTCGCTGCGACCACTACCTGCCGAAGCCGTTCGGAATTTAGAGGAAGTATACCGTGTTGAATGGACGTATAACTCGAATGCGATTGAAGGAAATACACTGACGCTGCTTGAAACGAAGCTTGTGCTCGAACAGGGGTTAACGATCGGTGGAAAAAAGCTTCGGGAGCACTTTGAAGTTATTAACCACGCTGAAGCGATTGCCTACATTCAAGAGATCATTCGTCAGGATCAGGAGCTAACTGGGTATGTGGTGAAATCAATTCATCATCTTGTTCTTAAAAATATTGCGGACGACGCAGGACGATATCGAATGGTCAATGTTCGTATATCAGGTTCACAGCATGTTCCGCCCCATTATACGGTTGTTCCTGAGAAGATGGAAGAGCTCATGAAATGGTACGAGAATCAACAAGGATTGATGCATCCAGTGATGCTGGCTGCGGAATTCCATTTTAGATTTGTATGTATTCATCCTTTCTCAGATGGAAACGGCCGAACTGCAAGACTCCTTATGAATCTAATTCTGATGAAGCACGGATATCCTCCTGCCATTGTGAAGGCGGCGGATGCTGTCAGAATGCTATATTATGAGACGTTGGAGGAAGCAAGCGTCCAAGGTCAATTGGAGCCTTTTATTCAATTGATTATGGAGTGTGTTGCAGATAGTCTCCAGGCATATTTATTCGCTGTGGAATAATAAAAAACGAGGCTGTCTTACGGTCATGTTAATCATGACGGCAAGGCAGCCTCGTTCTATGTTCGGATGCTATTGTACGGTGCTTGTGTTACTTCCAGTGTCCACCTTCCACGATAATATCGTCTGGAGAGACATCTGGGCCGAGTTCTTCTTTCACGTATTTATCGTACAGCTGCAGCAGGAATTTCTCTTTTCCCAGCGTCTCCAGCTCTTGATTCACCCAATCGCGCAGCTCGTTATTGCCTTTCTTGACAGCTGGCGCGATCGGCGCTTCCTTCTCCAGCTTCTCTGGAATAAGGGAGAAGCCAGGATTTTTTCGTGCCCAAGCGAGCAGGATGAAATTATCCTGTGCGTATCCGTCGCCGCGTCCGTCTTTCAGCGCTTGCAGGGATTCGGTGTTTTTCTCGAATTTGACCAGTTCAACGTCGGGATAGTTTTTGGTGAAGAAAATATCCGCTGTCGTTCCCTTCGTTACGATGACTTTCTTTCCTTTCAAATCAGCCACCGTCTTAATGCCGCTCTTATCATTTACGAGTACCTGTGTGGTCACCTTCAAATTTGGGTTTGTAAAATCAACAATTTCCTTGCGCTCATCGGTCACGGTCATGTTGGCAACAATCAGATCTACCTTGTCGCTTTGCAAATACGGGATACGGCCTGCTGGCTCCACGACGACGAACTCAATTTTGCTCTCGTCTCCAAGCAAATCCTTCGCGAAGCGTCTTGCCAGGTCATTATCGAAGCCAACCAACTCGCCTTTCTCATTCGTGAACCCGAATGGAGGCTTGTCGGAGAACACACCTACGAGAATTTTGCCGCGTTCTTTAATTTTGCTAAGGGCACCGGTATCGGCACTCGATGATTTTCCGCTCTCTTGTTGCTTTGCCGTGGTTGGTTGTTCCTTCGCTCCACTGCTGGCATCGTTTCCACTGCTGCTTGAACCGCATGCGGACAACAACCCGACCATGAGCAGTACCATTAATAATGTGAGCCCCAATTTGTTCTTCATCCAATCTCTCTCCTTTTCCATGTTTCAATGTCCAAAAATTTATCCAAAAAACGCCGGGCTCGTTCGGTTTTAGGATCTGCAAAAAAAGTATCCGGCGCTCCTGTCTCGCATATTCGGCCTTCATCCATAAACACAATCCGATCTGCCACAGCACGGGCGAACCCCATCTCATGGGTCACGATGACCATCGTCATGCCTTGTTCCGCCAATGCAAGCATGACTTCCAGCACCTCGCGCACCATCTCGGGATCAAGTGCGGCTGTCACCTCGTCGAAGAGGATGACCTCGGGATTCATGCATAGTGCCCGCACGATCGCGATTCGCTGCTGCTGGCCGCCCGACAGTTGGCGGGGATATGCATCCTTCTTGTCTAGCAAGCCGACGCGCTCCAGCAGTTTCTCGGCTTGGACGATCACTTCTACACGGGGGCGCCGCTGGGCTTTGATTGGCCCGAGGAGGATATTATCGAGTACCGTCAGATGGGGGAATAGGTGATAGCTTTGAAACACCATTCCAATCTGTTGGCGAATGTGCTGCCAGCGCGTTGCTGGACTGGTCAATTCTTGACCGTGGAACTGAATGCTGCCGCTCTGCGTTGTCTCGAGTCCATTCAGGCACCGAAGCAGCGTGCTCTTGCCGCAGCCGCTTGGTCCGAGTATAACGGTCACTTCCCCTTGAGCAATTTGCAGGTTGATATCCCGCAGTACCCAATGCTTGCCGAACGACTTGCCGACATTGGATAGTTCAAGCAATGCGTCGGGCATGAATGCTTCCTCCTTTCTATTCAATCAGTAGGATATTAGCATTGGATATTAGGAAAGCAGCTTGTGCTCCAGCCTTCTTGATAAGGCCGATAACGGAAAGCACAGTATAAAATAAAGTAGGAATAATGCACCGTAAATAAGGACGGCCTCTCCTGTACGCTCTATGATTTGCTGCCCCGTCTTAATCACCTCCGTTACGCCGATTAGAACGGTCAATGATGTCGTCTTGATGATGCGCGTGTACACATTAATCGTAGGTGGGATCATGCGTCGCAGCGCTAGTGGGAACAGAATGTATTGGAACAGTTGAACCGTGCTGAGTCCGATCGCCTTGCCCGCCTCCAATTGCCCCCTCGGAAGAGAGATCAAGGCACCTCGCACGACCTCGCCGATCTCCGTAATGCCCCATAGTGTCAGCACCAGCACCGCACATACAGAGCTTGGGACATTCAGACCGAAGAAGATTGGAAGCCCGAAGAAGAAAAAGAACAGCCATACCAAAATCGGGATAGAGCGAAACAATTCCAGATAAGTACGGGTAATCAACCGCAGCCACGGACTAGAAGAGGTGCGCAGGGCACCGAATAGAAGGCCGCCAATCGTGCTTAGCGCGATGCTCCAGATGGCGATAAGCCCTGTCTGATACAACCCCTTAGCAAGCTGGGGAAGTGATACGACAAGCAAATCAAGTCCCGAACTGGCCATGCTGGAACCTCCTTTCCAGCCAAGAAAGCACAAAGGATAATGGCAGGAACAACAGCAAGTATAAGACCGTCATCATGAGCAGCATTTCATAAGTTTTGTAGTAAAGAGCAATGTAGTTCGTAGTCGTGTACAAAATTTCCGGCACGGCAACTGCAGATACAACCGTCGTCTCTTTCAGTAGAAAAATAAAGTTGGCAAATAAGGACGGCGTAGCAATTCGCAGCGCTTGCGGTAGGACGATGTCACGAAACAACTGCCAACGAGACAGCCCGAGTGCCAATCCTGACTCCAACTGAGACTTGGGGACGGCTTCGATTCCAGCGCGGAACACTTCAGTCAAATATCCGCCGCCGAGAAACGTCATCGCTAATAAGGCAGTGGTGTAGCTGGACATTCGAATTCCGATACTCGGCAGTGCAAAGTACAGGAAAAACAATTGAATCAACAAGGGTGTATTGCGAGCTACTTCGATGTAGGCACGTACAATGGCAGTTAATATCAGTACTCGGAAATACAAGAGAATCGAGTTGAACACGGCAACGAGCAGAGAAGCAGCGATGGCCGCACCAGCAATTCCGATCGTGACAAGGGCTGCGTGTACGAAGTCGGGCACATGCTCCAGCATGAAGGAGGTATCGAGTGTCATGTTAGCCAGTTTCCTCCCTTGAAGTGGACTGCCTGCCGGAGATAGTGCTCCTTCTGTTTAGGTAATCACCAGGCTCCAAGACAGGGATGCTGGTCTGGACGACATGCGGGTATTTCAAGCCGAGCCCGGTATTGATCGCAACGACGGTATCGCTGTCCTGAATCCAGCCGCTATCCCGCAATCGGCGTGCGGCGACGAATGTAGATGCGCCTTCCGGGCAGATGAAGGCTCCTTCGAGCTCAGCAATAAGGCGCTGCTCGCCCAACAGAGCGCGATCATCCACCGCAATCGCGCAGCCCTCAGTTTGATAGATGGCATCCAATATTAGAAAGTCTCCTAGTGCCTTCGGTACATTGATGCCGAACGCAAGGGTAGAAGCATTTGGCCAAGGTATCGACTCGGATTGCTTGTTCTTCCATGCCTCGACGATGGGGGCACATCCAGCAGATTGAACAGCGACGAACCGAGGGAGCTTGCCTTGAACCCAGCCTAGTGCCAGCAACTCTGTCAATGCCTTATAAATGCCGATGAGGCCGACACCGCCTCCTGTTGGATACAGGATGACATCGGGCAGCTTCCAGCCTAATTGCTCGGCTATTTCGAAGCCAATCGTCTTCTTGCCCTCGATCCGGTAAGGCTCTTTTAGTGTAGAGGCATCATATAGGCTGTCATCGTCGCTGATCGCTTGGGAGACAATTTTGCCAGCATCACTAATTAAGCCATTGACCAGATGGAGCTGGGCTCCTGCAATCGCGCATTCGCTGCGTGTAATGGCCGGCGCATCCACAGGCATGACAACCGTGGAGCGTATGCCCGCACGAGCTGCATAGAGTGCCCAGGCCGCTCCTGCATTGCCATTCGTCGGCAATGCTAATTCCTGAACGCCAAGCTCCTTGGCTTTGGATACACCAACAGCCGCGCCGCGGGCTTTGAAAGAGCCAGTCGGCTGAAGCCCATCATCCTTCATATACAACTGGGAAATACCAATTCGGTGTCCAAGCTTGGTCAGGGGGAGGAGAGGAGTAAGGCCTTCTCCTAAAGAAATCACATTCTGCTCCAGCTCGATGGGGAGCAGCTCATGATAGCGCCACAAGCTTGGTTCTCTTGCAGCCAGTTCGGAGCGTTGGACGGTTTCCTTCAGTTCATCCAACCGATAGACTACAAGTAATGGGGAACCGCAAGCACATAGATGCGCCTGCTTGTGCGGGGAATAACTTGTTCTGCATTTCGGGCAATGCAAATGAGAGATATAACTGAATGACACGGTACGCTCCCCTTTCTGCACATGCAGCGATGATAATAGGGGCCTCCGTCGGTACGGTCAGCGGAATGATGAAACTTTTGACAGACATCCAAAATATGTAACATGATAAATTAATAATAAATTTGAGTAATCCAATTTGTCAACTGAGAAATTGAAACTCGTACTCTAGTACATGAAATTTTATGCTTTTGTTCTTGTGTTATAAATTATCGGAGTTTCTGGAATTAATAAAAAATTAGTAGAATTTCATGAAGTGCTTATAGTTTAAATGAAACGAACCGAAATATTAATATACAGGAATAATTCTCGATACTATTGGAGCTGGGAGATCCGTATCTACTTCTAGTAAATACGCCGTAAAATTATCAATAATTTTGTATAATTCCGCATAATCGTTCGGAATTATATCACTTTATACATATTAAACATGTGCTAAAATTTCCACGTTAAAGACGTTATAACGTCTAATCTGGGGTTTTCATTCCGATCCCAGTATGAGTTTTGTAACGTTTACAATTCATAGGGGGTCGACATCATGTTTAAAAAGTTACAGAACAAGCTTATGTTAATTTTTGCAGTATTGCTGGTTTCTTCCTTGGTCATTCTGCAATTGACAACTAACCTGCAGATGACTAACAGCTTTAAAGAAGAGCTGGATGAGTTAGGAAGCGAAGAAGCGAAGGCCTTATTGCAAGTTACGGATTTGCGTCTACATAATTATGCAAATGATATTTTGCATTTTAGTGAAAATCCAGAAATCAAAGACATTGTAAAAAATAGAGACAAGCTAACTCCTAACATGATTCAAGTGATGAAATCTTATACAAAAATCAATCCTGAAATATCTGCTATTTATATGGGAAATTCATCGAAGCAGATGTTTGATCCCGAAGCTAATGTATTCAAAAAAGATTATGATCCTCGTATTCGCCCATGGTATAAATTGGCTAATGATGACAAGGATAAAGTGAAATTCACCCCTCCGTATAAGGATAGTGTCAGTCAGAAAATGAAAATAGCGATTTCTAAGGCCATTGTGGAAAACAACACGATCCTCGGAGTTATTTCGCTTGATGTGAACCTGGATCAATTGACAAAGCAAATCAGTGAAACGAATGTGGGATATAATGGGTTTGGATTTATTTTGGATGCAGAAGGAAACTCGATAGTACTGCCGGATACAGAAGATGCAGCCGGGAAAAATCAACGGGAAAGACCATATGTCGACAAAATTTACACTTCAAATGAGAGTGCAGGAAAGGTCAACTACACGGATAAAGGCGAAGCGGAAGTTCTGTATTATACGACGTCCGGTCTTACAGGGTGGAAAATCGGTGCTGTCTATCAAGAAGACGAACTGTTAAAGCTCACGAACCATATTAAATACATGAACATCATCATAACCTTGTGTGCCATTGTTGTATCAAATGTCATCATCTACTTTGTCGCCCGTTTCTTTACGAAGCCGATCGTTCAATTGACGAAGCAGGTGCAGCTAATGGCTGATGGAGACTTGACCGTGGAAGGGAAGGTAAGTTCGAAGGACGAGATTGGCCAATTAACAGGCCACTTTAATCATATGGTACAAAGCGTGCGGGAAGTCTTATCCCGTGTGATTGGTTCCTCTGAACAGCTCACGGAGTCGGCTGAAAATCTGAGTGCCGTATCAGAAGAAACAAAAGCGGCAAGCGAAGAAATTGCCCACGCCATGTCAGATGTCGCGCAAGGTTCGGCCGAAAGCGCAGCAAATCTGGATCTTATGCAGGAGGTCACAAGCAAGCTGGACTCGCAGTTTAGATCGGTGGAAGAAACGATGTCCTCCATGCAGGCGAAGTCAAACCAGACGCAGCAGGCAAGCATCGATGGAAGAGAGACGTTGGCTGTGCTGCAAGTGCGTTCCGATGAATCGTTCCGTGAAATTCAATCGATCGAACAAGTATTGAACCTGCTCGTAACCAAAATCAACGACATTCAGGCTGTGGCCGAAATGATCAAAGCGATATCAGCTCAAACCAATCTGCTTGCTTTAAATGCGTCGATCGAAGCGGCAAGAGCGGGAGAGGCTGGCAAGGGATTTTCAGTCGTCGCCACAGAAGTGCGTAAACTAGCAGAACAATCCGCTAATTCGACAGAGCAAATTAGCAGCACCATTCAGGGCATTATAGAAGAGGCTGCGAATGCCACCCGTGCGATGAGCCGGACCAAGGAAATCACCTCGGAACAAAATGTGGCCGTGCAGTCGACAGAGATTGCATTTACAAGCATTCAAAGCTTGATGCAGCAAGTGATCGAGGCGATTAAGGAAATGTCGGATAAAATACAGACGGCGTCCGAGCTGAAAGAAAACGTGGTTCAGTCCATCGTAAATCTGTCCGCGATCTCGGAGGAATCCGCAGCCGCCGCGGAAGAAGTCAGCGCTTCGACGCAGGATCAGTTGAAAGCAATTGATACGGTCTCGCAGTCGGCTGAAGATTTAAGCCGGTCCAGCAGCGAATTGGAATTGCTAGTGAAGAAATTTAAAATATAAGCTATCATTGTGATGTTACGCGGCGGTACGCTGATCCTTATGGATTCGGCTGCCGCCGTTTTTTATTAGGACGGCCTTAAACCTGCCAGTTAGGCTGAATGGAGATTGTTGGGGAAACGCGAAATAGAATGGTTGGCAGCGTATTGACAAGGTCATTCATACTGGGGGATAGTAAATAAAAGGAAATATTTTCTTGACATTGAATGTTGATTATAATCTGCAAAGTGGTGATCCAATGCCCCGTTATCAATATGTATCCCCTATCTATCGCAAAAGCAGAAAAAAATTCGCATTAATAGATGCAAACGGGAATCGAGTAGGGGAAATTCAAAGGCACTATAATAGTACGCTCCATTATGTTGTTGATACTATTTTTAGTGATTACTTGATCAATGCTGAAGTTTTTGATAACGAAGGAAGGTCAATGAGTAAGGCGGTTGAAGTTTGGTCGCTCCAGACAATGATTAGGTCGGAATGGAACGTGGATTCTAAACATTTCGGAAGATTTGTGCTGAAAGATAAAACGAGGGTCAAACCAAATCCTAGTATGGAGTTCGTGATTGATAATAAGGTTTACTTATTAAAAAAGGACTTCATGGATCGAACCACTAAGTTAACATGCTCATCTGAATCTGACAGAGACATAGCTTTGATTACTTACAATAAGGTTATACCTCCTCGGACGATTACGATCGAGCTTTTAGACGATGAAGTGGACGTTTATACTTTAGCGTGTATCTACTATTTATTTTCGTTGAGAGATTATACGTGACAGCCCTGAAAGCTTATTTATACAAACGAACACCTTCTGGTGTAGGATTGGCGAGAGCCCGCCCCACACCATCTTAGGTCTATACACTGTTTTCTTCATACCTTGCCAGTGCCATGGCGGCCGTCTCGCGCATGCGCTTCTGCAGGTATGTATTATCCTTCACACGGACGCGCTTGCCGAGAAAGCGTATCTTGGATAAGAGGAACTCATGCTCATTCCACGGCAGCCGGATTCGAATCTGGTAGCTGCGCTGTTCCTCATCGTACATCACCTCCGTCTCGAAGCAGGAGAAGGCATACAAGATGCGCGACAGCTCGCGGTTATATTCACGGATGACCTCAATCACAACCTCAGATTTGCGACGATCGCGCAAGCTGGCAAGCTTCGCTAGAATGTACTCCGCTTCCGCAGGCGGGAGCGATTCTGCTGTTAATGAGGTAATATTGCGCAGCTTGGTGTTCATGAGACCACGGTGCTGACGATGGTACCAGAGCAGGTACCATTCTCGCTTAATAATGGAATACTCTAATTTATATGGAAAGCCCTCATGCTCCTCGTTGATACGACCGCCCTTGATTGCGTAGCTGATGCGTATTCCTGTTCCGGAAGAGATGTACCTCCGGAGCGGCTTTAGCATCGGATGATAGACATGCTTTTCCTTGCTCTTGGCCTTCTCAATAAGATTATGGGAGGTATCCATGAGCATCTCTGAGGACAGGATTCCATTTAATTTGGTTATCGTATCTTCGGAAAAGGCATCGTTCGCTGCTGGATGCGCAAGCATCGTCTTCAACCATGCCCGTTCATGAGAGGTAACCACAAATGTACCCGCATCTTCGAGACGGGATAGAATTTGATAGCCAAAGATTTTCTCAAATGGGTTCATAGTAAGCAGCAATCTCCTTCCATTCCTCTATCAGCTCGCGGCGTAGATGTCTGGGCTCAAGCACTTCGCAGCTCGATCCGAAGCTGCGCAGCCAAGGCTTAATCTCCGTAATTCCATTTACCGTAATTTCGTATAGGAAGGATTGATCATCCTCCTCAACAATTTCCCCCCACTGCCCTTGCAGCAGTACACGCTGCTTAATGAAGTCCGGTTCTCCTGGGCGAGGACTAAAGAAGCGGGCACGCACCTTCACGGGCCGTCCGGTATCAATGAGCCAGCTGTACTGGAGCTTCTCCATGAGCGCCGCTGTCTTCATCTGGAACACGTCCTCGGATACATCCTCCACTTCTTCAATGTGGGTCATGCCCTCCATGCGGAACTTGCGGACACCCTCTCTATCGCTGCTCAGCATATACCATCTTCCATATTGATGGTCATATACGATCTTTAAGGGCAGAGCCTTATGCCAAGTTCCTTCGCCATCCCTCTCGAAGCGCGGATTCGTCTGCTGCGCGGCATAGCTCTTCTCTGCCTTGGGCGTGAAGTATTGGAATTGCACTCTGCATCGCTTGTTGATCGCGCCTAATAAGGTAAACAGATGGGCCTCATCCAATATGCGAAAATGATAGTGATACTTATATAAAAAGGTGTCGGTAAGATATTGCCCCTCATGATCAAGCAGCAATTGCTTCTTCAAGCTGTCCCGCAGCAAATAGCCATGGACAGAAGGCACCTGCGTGTTCGCCATTACATCCACGAAATCGTATAAATCAAGCAGCTCCTCATCCGATAGTTGCTGTATGAGCTCATCGTTCAAGCGGTAGCGATATGGACGGGATACATTCGCTTTGCGTATGACGCCAACCGATTCTAGATATTTCAGGTCGCTTCGAATTGTCTTCTCATCGGGCAGCGACAGCTCTTCCGGCGTTCTTCCGCAGCATTCATCCATAAGCTCCATAGCAGTCATAGATTGCTCCTGCAGCGCCTCTAAAATAATCGATATCCGAACCGACTCGGATTCCTTCAATGACTTGGCTCGAAACAAGAACAATAGGGCAGGATCGGATGAATCGTCATTGCGTTGATGAACAGCTTCTGCCAGTTCCATTTCTGACGCATGCTTAGATTGTACCTCTGAGGCAGCGGCAACTTCCTTCAAGCGTCGAGCCGTTTTGTCCAATGTATGTACGGAAATGCCCAGCCTATCTGCAAGCTGTTGTCTATTGAACGCACCTCTCATCAGCATGAGCGTGCGCAAATACTGAATCTCCTTATCGAAACTCTCCTTAGCCACGTCGAATCTCCTTCCTTCTCCCAAGTAACCCATGCAGTTCTCTTTTATTGTATCAGGTAAACATTTGCGGAAGCACGAAATAATCTCGGCAGGTCGTAATACTTTCGCCATGTTCGCAAAACCGGAAATAAGAGATGATGAATGCACAAAGCAATGCGCATCGGTTCAACGGTTAGGGAATGGCTAAAGTGCTGGAACGCCTGAGTACACGCGTTGATGGAAATCAATCGAAGCAGTGATACACCGAAACGAGCAGCTTGCAATGGGATAGCTTTGATAGGGAAGGAGTCAAACCTATATGGAAAATATACGGCAGCAAATTATAGATGCGTTACGAAATATCGAGATAGAAGAACAGGTACGAATAGTATATGCTTGCGAATCAGGCAGCAGGGCTTGGGGATTTCCATCGAGGGATAGTGATTATGATGTTCGATTCATCTATGTAAGGCCTGTGGACAGCTATCTATCCTTATTCGAAAAACGAGACGTGATTGAGCGGCCGATCAGCAATATGCTGGACATCAACGGTTGGGATATGAAGAAAGCATTGTCCTTATTCCGCAAGTCAAATCCGCCTTTGCTTGAATGGCTGCAATCTCCGATTGTATATGCGGAAGAATCGGATGTGGTGGAGCAGATACGTGCCCTATCCTCCCATACCTTTTCGCCGAGAGCTTGTATGTATCACTATTTGCACATGGCCACAGGAAACTACAGAGAGTATTTGCAGAGGGAGTCCGTGAAGATCAAAAAGTACTTTTACGTGCTGCGCCCGCTGCTGGCCTGCCAGTGGATTGAGCGTTATCACGAGATGCCGCCTATTGAATTCCCGGTGCTGGTAGAACGGCTTGTGCCGGCGAACAGTGATCTTCATGCCGTTATTCAACAATTGCTTGCGCGCAAGATTGCGGGAGAAGAGTTGAATATGGAGCCGAGAATCGAAGTCATCAATGCCTTTATCGAACAATCCATCGGGTACTATGAACGGATTGCCGCACAGCAGCCTGTTGCAGCAGGCGGATATGTTGCAAGGCTTGATGAATTATTCCGCAGGTCGATTACAACCGCAGATGTAAGGAGAGAAGAAGCATAATGGCAATCGTGCAATTATCGTCAACGCATCCACAGTTTTCATTTCTCATTCGGAAAAACCCGCATAACGGAATGATCTTGAGACAGATTCGCAAGGGGATGGCATACGGGTGGTACAGCGATGCAGCGAAGTATAACGTATATTTCAAGGATGCGGACAATGAGGTTTCCTATAAGCAGCATAAGGATGAAGTTTTTGAATATTTGAACGTATCTCGCTATAATACGCCGATTTTCCCGCTGCATGCGATTGGCGAATTTTTCTCGGCACCCTTCAAGGCGCAGAGCGAAGAGGATGTCGCGGGTTATGAGCATTCCTTTACCATCAACATGATTCATGTGGATCGCATGCAGTACATTCATTTTTTTCAAAAACATGTAACGGCATATACCTTCGACCTCCATCACCGGACGGATAAGAGCTATTCTATCAAGATAACGACACAGAGAAGCTTGCATGAGCTGCTTCATGTTGTGAGTGTGCTGTGCTTATTCTTGTCTATGTTCGGCAATGAGAGTCTTGATATTTCGGACAGTATGATCGTGAAATATGTGAAGAGCATGAACATTATCGATGCCCCGTACTATATTCGCAGCCTGTTCGCACGCATCTTCTTGTCCTCGAAGCAGGATTTCCGCAAACATAAGATGGAATTGGAACGCACCGATCGTTATACGATCCAGTTCGAATACGGCGGAACAGCGATGCAGCGCAGAAATTTCATTGCAGGCATACTGCCTTTCAACAAATCGATTCTCGATGTTGGCTGCGGCGAGGGATTCTATGCAATCCCTTATGCTTCGAAAGTAGAAAACAGCAGCTACTATGCAATAGATATTAATGAAGATCTGCTTGCGGTTGTACAACGGAAGGCCGAGTCCAAGGAGCGGGATAACATTGTAACCTATCCGTCGCTTGAACACTTCATGGAGCATTACAACGGGGAGCAGGTCGACGTGATGTTGACAGAAGTGATTGAGCATATGAGTAAGGATGAAGCGAAACATCTGATCCAGTCGATTTGCACGAATATTGATTTTGAACATTTCGTCATTACGACACCGAATGCAGACTTTAACGTCTTCTACGAACTGACGGCGTTCCGGCACCTCGACCACCGATGGGAAATGGGAAAAGAGGAGTTCGAAGCTTGGTTTGCGGAAGCGATGAGCGCTTATGGAGCGGCATACACATACGAGTTCGTAGCGATCGGGGATCGCGTGAATGGAATATCGACGACGCAAGGCGTCGTTATCAGGAAGGGAGGGGAAGAATGTGGAGCTTGTCACTAACGTTCATACCATCTATATGATGATTGGGCCGACGGAGTGCGGCAAGACGACGTTTGCCAAGGAAGTGCTGATGCCGCAGTTAAGTGGAGATGCATCAGGGGCCATGCAAATGAATGTGCAATATTTGTCCTCGGACAGCATGCGGCAAGAAATACTCGGTCACGACTATGATAAATATGATCAGGTTATGCTGGAGGCCAGCGCCCAAGCTTTCAATCTGCTATATACGAAGCTGGACATGATCACTTCTTTTCCGGTGAATGCGGAGTTCGTGATCCTGGATACGACCGGACTAGCCGAGGATTTCAGGGCCAAGGTTCGAGAGATTGCTGACCGCAATCACTACCACGTAGAGGTCATCCTCTTCGACTACCGCAAGCGCGAGGACTATTATGCATCAGAGCGTTCGAAGAGACTGATCACGAACCATATGAATCGGTTGAAAAAGGATGTGCTCGGTTCTCTTGCGCGGGAAGGGTATGCCAATATCCATCGGGTGCGCAGTAAGGATTTTTACTGGCTTGAACAGGGGGCTGCCAATCCGGAATACCGCGTCATTGTTCACAATCGAAGCGAATATGCAGCTACATTCCTGCCGAATGAACGCAATTATACGATTGTGGGCGATGTGCATGAATGTATTCATGACCTGCAAGGGCTGCTGCGCAGCTGCGGCTACCGAATCGAGGACGGCAAGCTCAGCGCCACGGAGCGGGTGCAGGATACGGACATTATTTTGGTAGGGGATTGGATTGATAAAGGCAAGGCGACTAAAGAAACCATCGACTTTTTATATAACAATCGGGAGCACTTCCGGTTCGTGCTCGGCAACCATGAGAACTTCGTATACAAGTACTTGCAGGGAGAGGTTAGTGGTGTCGACCAGGAGCTGGTACGCACGTATTTTGATTCGATTCAGGTGTTAATGGGGGATCGAGAACTGTTGGATAGATTTAATCACTTGGTGTCTCTATCGCAGCCGTTCTATCAATTTCGTTCGCCTAATGCGCCATCATTCTATGTGACCCACGCGCCTTGTAGGAATAAGTATATTGGGAAGCTGGATGTGAAGGCTGTTCGTCGTCAGCGCAATTTCCGCATTGATCGGGATGCGCCGCTCGAAGAGCAGCTGCGCTTTATTCAAGAAGAATCGGTTAGCAATCAACCATATCATATATTCGGCCATGTGGCGGCTAAGACAGCTTTTCGTATCAAGAACAAAATTCACGTAGACACGGGCAGTGTGCATGGCAATCGATTGACCGCTGTAAGTATCTCCTACAAGCCATTCTACAAATCGCATCCTGCCAAGCAAGCGGTTATTAAAGATGAGCTGCCGACACTGTTTGAAGTTCAGCGGAAGGTATCCCTGCAGGAGCTAAGCGATGAGGAAGTGCGGAGACTGCATTACTGTACACGGAATCAGATCAATTTCATATCTGGAACGATGTCGCCTTCGGATAAAGATGTAGATGCGCATGAGCTGGAATCGTTGAAGCGGGGATTGGATTACTTTGCAGAACATCAAGTGGAGAAGGTAGTGTTGCAGCCGAAGTATATGGGCTCGAGATGCAATATTTATCTGTATCGTGACGTTGAGCAGTGTTTCGCAGTGAGTCGGAACGGATATAGAGTCAAGCAAGTGGATCTAACAGACGTATACGAGCAGCTGCTTTACAGATTCCGGGCTTTTATGGAGGAGAACCAGATCGCGATGCTTCTGTTGGACGGTGAATTGCTGCCTTGGAGAGCGATGGGGGAAGGGCTGATCGAACGGCAGTTCAAGCCGATTGCGGCAGCTTTAGGAAGTGAACTTGAATTTCTACAGGAGCATGGATTTGAAAGTGCGTGGGAAACCCTCACGGAGACGTATCGGAGAACGGAATTTGAAAAAGACCAGTACCATATGTCGAAAGCGGTCCTTAGTGAAAAGTACGGCAGTCATATCTATCAAAGCTATAAGTATGTTCACGATGCGCTCAAGACGCATGTCCTGCTGAGCGAGCATGAGGAAGCATACAAGACCTATCAGAAGCAACTGGAACTGTACGCGGAGGACGGGGAGTTGGAATATAAACCGTTTGGCCTGCTTAAAGTGATTGATGAGTCGGGCGAGGAACGTATTCCAACGGAGAATACATCTGTGCTCTTTAGCTTCTTGTCCGATGATGAATACGTAATCGTGGATCTAACACAGCCTGATTATGTTGAGCAAGCAGAGCGCTATTTCTCTAAGCTGACAACGGAGAAACATATGGAGGGCGTAGTCATGAAACCAGAGTGTACGGTAAACAATGCCGTACCTTATATGAAGGTCAGAAATGCAGATTATTTGTCTCTTGTTTACGGCTATGATTATCAATTTCCGCATAAGTACGATAAGCTGATCAAGCAGAAAAACGTGCGCCAGAAGCTGAAGACATCGCTCAATGAGTATCGTCTGGGACAGCGAATGCTGGCTGTAAGGCTTGATGAGATAACACCTCAGCATGCGGAGTATAAGGAACTGGTTGCAAACCTATTATTCGAAGTAGGCAGAGAGAAGGAGCTTGATCCAAGACTGTAAGTCGCATATTTAATTAGGTGATCGCCGTTCAGTCTCATTGGAGGAACTGGACGGTTTGCCTATTTGCCAGTTTAGTTTGGTACATAAGAATAAATTAAATTAAATGTGTATACTTACATTATTTTCAATTTTATGTTTAGACATAAATGAAATTTGATGATAATTTAACCTCTAGAGCAGCTCGAAAAGTAAAGAATATTTTCTAGGGGGAACTAAAAAGTGAAAAAATTAGGTCTATCTTTTATGATGCTTATGCTTATGTTGGGCATGATTGCAATGAGTCCGGCGAATGCTGCATCAAGCCCGTATAAGGGCGGATTATTGGACGATGTACCTATTCAAATCGGTAAGACTGTTGGAGAAGCTTCAGGAAGCACAAAAAATATGACAGATGATAATACCTCAACAGTTGAATATTTTAGAACAGAGAGCATTGCTTGGTATACTTTTACCACGCCACAAGAAATTTCGGCCGTTATCGTCCACGGCGACAAAAATATTACTATGGAATTTTACGATTCCCGCAAAAAATTATTACTTACATATCACGCTGTAAACACTAATGGAATTCAGTCTCTTCCACCAATCGATGATAAAGTATCCACTGTCGTAGTGAAACCGGAAAAAGGCAGCTTGATAAGGGAATTGAATGTATTTACTAAGCCTTCTGCCGCACCTTCACCTACTACGATCACTTGGATTCAGGGCGGTGATAAATTTGTATACTTGGAGTGGGATTCTACTGGAGCAAAGACATACACTGTTAAACGTTCCGAGTCTACAAATGGCCCCTTTGAGGTAATTGCTTCTAATGTTACAGATACTTTTTACACAGATAAATCGGTCAACAACGGAACTACTTATTATTATGCCGTGTCATCTGTAAACGAAGCGGGGGAAAGCACCAATTCCATGACCACCAATAATAGTAGAGTCACGCCGAATGCAACGAAGTATACGGGCGGATTGTTGGATGGTGTACCGATCAGCTTGGGGAAGGAACTGGATAAACCTACATCAACTGAACGCAGGATGACGGATAATAATCCTTCTAGTGCAAGGCAGCTCTCTGCTGCTGCTGGGGAAATGGCATGGTACACCTTTTCTTCACCGGTAGAAGTCTCGGCTGTTATTTTAAATGCAAGTGACCTAGGAACTATGGAATTTTATGATGCAGATAATAATTTGTTGTATTCCTATAAACCTTTAGAGAAAGATAAAGTAGAAACACTTCCTAAAAAATATGAAAATGTTTCAACAGTAGTGTTGAAGTCCCTTAGGATTATGGAATGGAATGTGTTTGGAGAATCAACAGAACAACCAAATTCTGCTTCCATTCAATTAACTGCGACAGGCGGTAATAAAAAAGTATCACTACATTGGAATAGCACAAATAGTGCAGCCAGTTATAACATCAAGCGGAGCAATGTTGCAGGGGGCTCATATAAGACAATTGCAACTGTTACAGGGAGCACTTATGACTACGTCGATTCACTAGTGACCAACGGCACTAAATACTATTATGTAGTAACCGCTGTAAGTCCACAAGGTGGTGAGATTGGGCAGTCCAATGAAGCATCTGCTACTCCGAACTCAGATGAAGTTACACCACCGGGGACTGATGAGGGAGAGTATGGGAATCGCGCTCTATTAAATATTGTATTAAATAACGGGATTTCAAAAGAATTCGATCTTTCCATGAAGGAAGTAAATGCATTTATTGCATGGTATGAAGGTCGAGCTTCTGGAAATGGCTCCGTGATGTTTGCGTTTGACAAGCATAATAATAATAAAGGGCCATTCAAGAACCGTAGGGAATATGTATTCTTTGATAAAATCATTACCTTCGAAGTGAATGGATATGATGCGGATGGTGGCTCTACTAGTAATAGTGGAGATGAGAACCACTCTAATCCGGGAGAAGAATATTAATCATACTCAAAACAGAGATGACTTCTGAATTTACTCAGAAGTCATCTTTTTTCATTCCATTATCGTTTTTGTTCGAAGTGGGTTGTATTAATGCACAATACCGTCAAGCACTGATCTAAGCCGCTCATCTACTTGAACGAGGAAAAGCAGCAGTTCTTCTAGCAAAGCGACACCATTCTCGGTAACGATCAAATGTCCAGAAGCAATTTCACGGTACTGTGAACCGGAGATCAGGGCCGCAAGCTCCTTCGTCTGTTCGACAGGCACCATGCGGTCATGGGTCAATCCAATAATGAGAGTTGGAGCGGTAATGCTGCCTAGGAGCGGACGCAGATTGATGCGGGTATCAAGTTCAATGTGATGGTTCATCTCCGGCGCAAGATTTTGAGCGAGATCATCTGCCATCGCCAGCAGCTCATGAATAGAATACCGATTCAAATAATCGGAGCTATAGCCGGTATGCATTAGGAATTGGGCGAATGCGGTACGATCGGACTTGAGCAGCTTGTGCCATAAATCGAATTGGAAATGTACCGACACGTCTGACTCTACCCATCCTGCAACCAGCGTAAGCGACTGTACACGCCTTGGGTATTTGGCTGCCAGAGCTGCGGCAATCTCTGCTCCTAGCGAGTAGCCAATGACATGAAATTGCTCGAATCCTTCCTGGGAAACGACGGCAAGATGCTGCTCGACCACATCGTCCAGCTCCAGGCGTGAGTTTGTTCCCAACTGACCGTAGTTGGGTGACATGACGGTGAAGTGGGAGGACAGGGTATGACTTAATTCTTCCCACAATTGATGGGTTGCTCCTGTCCCATGGATGAGCAATAAGCCTGATCCGCTGCCTTCAACGGAATATAACACCTCTACAGAATCCTTCTTCACAATTTTATCCATTGTATCCACCACCATATGATATATTGAGGCTGTCGACTGATCATTTTGATTGGTGCTTATCTTTTCGATGCTAATCATAATTGATGAACATAAATAATGTAAGTACGCACTTTTTGGTGAAATACTTACCGTAAGGAGAGTATGAGATGACAAGTCCGTCTATGTATGAAATCAATGGGAAGCGGTACCAGTGTGCAATCGAGTTGGCAGTCTCTATCATTTCGGGGCGCTGGAAGCCGACTATTATTTGTAAACTGTTTGCAGGCAAGCATCGTTATGGGGAACTGAAGAAAGGGATTGTAGGCATTAATCATAAAATGCTCGCAGAACAGCTTAAGGAGTTAGAGGCTGCGGGAATCATTCTCCGTCATGCCTATCCTGTAGTTCCGCCTAAGGTAGAGTATGAATTAACTGAGCTTGGGTTGAAATTAAAGCCGATTATCGATCAATTGCAAGAGTGGGGGGAGCTATTCCAGCTGGCCAATCCGCGAGAGGTGATCCCAGCAGAGAATAATATTGTAACTGACCTTTAACCATGCCATGTGGCGATCGAGAGAGAGGCAAAATGTAAGAATGCCAGGATACATTGGCTCTTTTACAGATATAGCAGGCTGAGCTTCATGAAATTGTGCCATAAAATCTGTGGAAAATCATGCTGAATAAATGGTAGAATATGGTATATAAATGGATAGAAAACTTTCAATTTCATAGAGACAGGAAATGTTGCAATGAAAAGAATAGTACATGCGGGAAAATGGATGCTGGCAGCGGTGTTGAGCTTAGGGATAATTGGAGTATCCAATGCATCCGTCGTATCGGCAGAGCAGAAATCAAGCAACGCAATTCAAGAATATGGATCGAACTCGTTAATTAAGAAAGACAAAACCTACTGGGTATGGGGAAATTTCCAGGCTGTGCCGACTCAATTGCATGGAATTGGTTCAGTAACACGGATCGTTGGCCCTTATGTGGTGACGGATGACAAGAAGGTATGGTATTTGAAAGATAGCGCGGTATCGCCAGAAATTAAAATTCACCCTGTGGCCGGCATAAATGATATGGTTTTCTGGAATGGCGATTTAGCTATTGATGCAGATGGCAAAGTTTATATTGTTGCAGACGAAGACAATGCCCAATTCAAGGAGCTGTCCGGCATCGAGCAGGTTGAAAAAATAGCTGCGTACTCCCCTGAACATCCGAACCCGGAACGATGGTTTTTCCTGAAGAAGGACGGTACTGTATGGGAGGGAACGAATAAATTAACTTCGTTTGAGAAGGTTGCTTCCTTACCTCAGGTGAAGTCCGTGGCGAGCAGGCTGGTGCTTAAAAAGGACGGCACGGTGTGGAGCTGGCTGCTTCAATTTCCGGCGGGAAGCACCCCAGCTCCTTCGCAAGTTGATGGATTGGCTGCGATCCAATCCATCTATTCAAATAGAGAAGCGAATCTGGCAATCGACGCTGCATCTCGCCTCTGGTTTTGGGGTGGTACGTGGACGGGGGTGTCCGACGTAACGACGGTTCATGACAATCCGAAGCCGATTCAGTTGAAGAATATCTCTGATGTGAAAGAAGCGTATGTTGTGGAACGTTCAATCATTGCGCTCACGAATGGCGGAAACGTATATCAAGCGTCTATTGAAACCGAATCGATGTCAAGCGGCGCCAAGTTTGAACTTATTGCTTCGAATATCAGCTCGGTAAAGGCTGGCTGGAGACATATCATCATGCAGAAGGCAGACGGCTCTCTATGGGGCTGGGGCGTTAACAATGATGCGGATTTGGGAAACGGGGACTATGAGTTTATGCATGCGCAGGCCGTGCCGGTACACCGTGCGATATCGCTTGTGTTGAATGGAGAGACTGTTAAGATGAACAACGGCGTTGTTATTCGCAACGGTCAAGCCTTCGTGCCGATTCGTTCGATATTCGAGAAGCTGGGTGCCACGATCAAGTTTGATATACTAAGCAAGGTTGTCACGGTCAGCCGCTCCAATGCGGGTACTGGCAGCGCGGAATTGACCATTGATGTCAACTATAAGTCGGGGACAATGACGTTGAACGGCAAGGAAGTTCAGTTGGACAACAAGCCTTTCGCGATTAAAGGAACCTCTTATTTGCCGCTTCGCTTCATTAGCGAGAAGCTGGGAGCGAAGGCAGAATGGGTGCAAAAGGAAGATAAAATTTCGATTACGATGAAATAGGGAGTATGAATAGAGTCTTGCTCCGGTTATGACAAATACCGGGCAGGGCTCTTTTTATATAACTTGTGTTCAGAAGAGAATAGTTAAATTAGGGCTGCCGGAGATCAAAGAGGTTTGTCCCCCGCAGCGTGAACACTGTGTTATGCGTAGTTACAGTCCTCTTCGAAATACTATATGTTATTTATGATTCCCTTTATACCAACTGGAATCAAAATCTAAATTTAATAGTTGTCCGAATCTAATTCCAAACTCTATAAATGCCCTTCCTCTAGCTGTTAATATGCCCCCATCTTGTACTACTAAATCATCACAATAATTCTCTTCATTAAAAACTCCTGTTTGACTTCGGCCTGCTTCATGCATACCGATTGTATACTTCCGATTTTCTAATATCCCTGCTTTAGCTAATAAATAGGGTGAGCTTGAAATTGAACCAATAATCACTTCGCTATTAAACTCAACGCATCTTCTAATAAATTCTATTAAATCATCATTATCGAATAGCGTTGTAATATCCATACACCCAGGAATCAAAATGCTATCCAATGTCTCTATATCTACATCATAAATAGTATAATCGGACAGACACTTCAAATCGGATTCTCCAAAGATCGGTTCTGCAGTTATCCCTATTGTTGTAATAGGTTTATTTCCTTGTTTCAAAATGGACAATGCAACGGTTAGCTCATACTCACTGAATAGAGGAAATAGTAAAACACCTGTTTTTTTCATTTTCGAATAATCATCCTCACTATATTGTTTTACTGTAATTACGCACAACGTCTTATTTACGAATTCCGTAAATAACTCCATATGTGGGGTATTCGCGAAACTTTTGAACTATCCTGCCCGTTATTCCACATTCTAGTGTTCTTAAGCTTCCTTTCAGGGCCTTGGAATCTCTGTTATGCAGGTTATATACATCTTCTTGTCGAAGATATTATTTTCCCTCGGTCGATTCCAACCCAATGATATGCTTAACGAACTACTTATCGTAAGAAAAGGCAGGGGAGCAGTGTGGACAATCTAAAAAGCAAAAAAATACTTATTGTGGACGATGAGCCTGACATGCGCACCATGATCGATATGCTGCTGCGCAAAGAGGGCTATTATCGAATTTATACGGCATCCGACAGCCAATCTGCATTAGCCGCGTGCCGCAGGGACAAGCCTGACATCGCCATATTGGATGTAATGCTTCCGGATCAGGACGGCTTTGCGCTGCTGACGGCCATCCGCCAATTCTCCAGCATGCCGGCGCTGTTCTTATCTGCGAGGGGTGAGGATGAGGATCGGCTGCTCGGATTAGGTCTAGGAGCCGATGATTATATTGTGAAGCCTTTTTTGCCAAGGGAGCTGATTCTTCGTCTGAACGGCATTTTGAAGCGAGTGTACCAGACGCATCAGGAGGAGAGGTTGCCGACCTTCCACTTGGAAGGATGTACAGTGGATTTAGAGAGCGCGGTAGTGTATCGAGAGACTGATGGGGATAGAGAACGCGAGCAGCCGCTTACGGCCAAGGAGCATGCCATTCTTATGAAGCTATATGAGAATAGAGGACGTATTGTGACGACTGATGCATTGTTCCAGGCCGGTTGGGGCGATGATGGCGCCAGTTATGAAAATACGTTAATGGTGCATATCCGGCGAATTCGGGAGAAGATCGAGGTGGATCCTTCCAAGCCTTGTAGTCTTCTAACGGTTAGAGGGCTCGGATACAAGCTTGTGGTGAAGGAGCATAAGAACGATGGATAGCATTATCCGCCTTATTCGTCGTTTTACGGGCATCACGTTTGCCATTTTTGCCGGGATCATTGCTTTGAATTTGGCCATGCTCGGTTTCTTCGTGTTCAAGGAGATTAACGCCGGACAATCCCCACAGCATGTCGTGGAGTTTGTAGCGAATCATTTGCAGCGGACGGGACAGACACATGTATTAGACGCCTCCTCCCGGCAGATGCTGGAGGGTACCGAAGCATGGGCGATGCTGCTTGATAAGGGCGGCCAGGTTATATGGGATTACAAGCTGCCTGAAGACGTCCAGCGTGCATATTCCTTAACCGAGGTTGCCAAGTTCACCCGTCATTATCTGCAGGAGCATCCGGTATACGTATGGGAACATACAGATGGATTGGTCGTGCTTGGTTATCCGAAGGATAGCTATGCGAAGTATCATTTTGACTTTCTCGTGCCATGGATACGTTCTTTACCGCAGAGGGCCTTAATCCTGCTGCTGGGCAACATCGTGCTCGGCTGCGTGCTGGCTATCATAATCGGTACTCGGCTTGCCCGATCCTTGAAGCCGCTCACAGGCGTTGTTAACGCGCTAGGCAAGGAAGAGGCCGTCCGTGCAGAAGAGAAGGGGATATTCGGCAAGCTCGCACGAAGCATCAATGACACCTCTGAAATGCTTCGAGAAAGGCAGGCGGCTCTTCGTACTCGCAATGAGGCGCGGTCGAATTGGATTGCGGGAATTTCCCATGACATTCGCACGCCTCTGTCCATGATTCTTGGCTACGCCAGTGCTCTGGAGGAACATGCAGAGGTGCCTGAGGAGCAGAGGCGGCAGGCGGCAATTATTCGCAAGCAGGGAGAGAAGCTGCGCTCCCTCGTTAGTGACTTGAATCTTGTCTCCAAGCTGGAGTATGAGATGCAGCCCTTGAACATGGCGTCTATGCGATTGGCGGCTCTAGCCAGACAGGTTGCTGCGGACTTTCTGAATCAAGGGCTGGATAAGCAGTATGCGATTGAATTGCAGATCAAGGAAGAGCATATTCAGGCTGAAGTTGATCGCAAGCTGATGACTCGTGCCATCACGAATCTGGTTCAGAATTGCATCGACCATAATCCCGATGGCTGCGACATTTCGCTCCTTGTCAATCAATCGGCCGATGGTTCGGCTTGTCAATTTACAGTGTTGGATAACGGAGTAGGGATTCAGCGTGAATCGCTGGAGGATCTGTTGAAACTGCCATACTCCGCGGAGAGGCAACACTTGCGTCAGAACGGACATGGCTTGGGACTTCCTATGGTGGCTAGAATTGCCGAGGCACATCACGGACAGCTGTTGCTGGAGAGTGACACGGGGCAGGGCATGTGCGCTACAATTGAGCTGCCAAGCTGTTCGGATAAAGCAGCTAGTAGCTAATCTAAGCTAACATAAAGACGAACATAGACAGTTAGTAGAATTGTATAATGGTGTTCTAGTATTTATGGAATATACATCATGACGTTCAACGTTCTTGATCAATGAATATGCTAATACTCCTCAGTTAAGCAATCACGAAAAGGGCCGTTCTCTGATCAGCGTATGATCTAGAGAGCTTCCCTTTGTTTGGCATAATACTTCTATGGCTTATAAATTCTCCTTATGTTCTCGGGAAGAGTGTCATACGGAACTTCATGCCAATAGGTAGCACCTCGAAGCCTTGTCGTATACAGCTCCAGATAAGCTCCCTCGCGTAATTGCTTGCTGGTGGTAAAGTCCAGTTGTTTTTGGCTTCCTTGGCTATCAAAAGCAAGGAGGCTGTATTCATATCTGCCGTTCTTGTTTTTCATCGCTTCGTTACTGTTGATTTGTACATAATATATCGTCTTCCCTTCCGGGTTGTCCGGCGCTAGTCTTTCCGGAGCAAGGAAGAATATACCGAATGCTACGACGGCTGCGAACAACAGCGCGGCGATAAGAATTATTTTTTTCATTTCAGATTCCCTTTCTGGAGCGAATTAGGCTTGTATGACATCATTCCTCTGCAGGCTGCGAATGGCGAGACTAATGAATAGAACAATATAAATGCCACTGATCACATAGAATTGGATAAGCTCTGCACCATTTAGACTTTCCTGACTGATTACACCCATACCAATCGTCAGCATGGAATACGGCAGCAGCATGCCGAACTTCGCGACATACAGCCCCAACCCAAGGAAAACAGCGCATAAGCAGATGCCGATCGGTGCCGCAAAGCTGCGGATTCGCAGTGAGAGCACAAGCTGGATGGCAGCTATCGCGAGAGAGGATATCCATCCTCGAAATATCCATCCTATCGCATCGGAAGGAAAGGCCGAGGAGATACCAAGCAAATACCCCGTACCGAAATATAGAGTGAAAAATATCAACTGAACAATAAACAGGAGCGCTCCAACGACAATCAGCTTGGCTATGATGACGCTGGCAATGGATACAGGGGCCGTCAGTACAGCATTCCAGTTCCGGTTCATATGCTCTAATCTGCATGCATAGGCACAACAGATAGCGATTAGCACAGGGAGGAAGAACATGCCATAAAAGAGAGCAGCTTGCGTCCACAAGCTGTACCATTCCTGCTGCAGAACCTCTCGATTGAAATAATAATTCGCACAGCCAATTACGAGACTAATAACGGGAAGAACAACAAGAATGATCCAAATTCGAGAATGCCGCAGCTTCAGAACTTCGGCGGAAACGCTTCGTAACATATCGATTAACCTCCTATAGTTCCCTGCGAGAGACATGTATATTACCTGCCGCGTAACATGCGGCAGCGATGAGCAGCACCGCAGCTATCAGAACGGGACTTGGCGGCTGCATCACGTATGTTGCGGTGTTCTCTGTATATAGATAGGAGACAGGAGACAGTCCGGAATAGTAAGACCATATAAATATCCGGCGCACGAATGCAGGAAATAGATCCGCTGTCATGCCAATAAAACCGCCAATCATGCCTAGGCACAGGGCAAAGGATTGATTCTTTACGATAAGGGAAATCCATTGCTGCAAGGCAATGATGGCTATGCTTGTCAGAAGTGCTCCTCCAATATGCAAAATGAGCAGCCGCAACGGGATTGAATCGAAACCGTTCATCATGCCGAATGCGAAAATGATGCCAGCCTGCAGGACGAGGTAAAGGAAGAGAATTGATGCAGCGCATATGAATTTGGCAGCATAGATGCTGTTCCGATTCATACTCGTTGCCATTAGCAGCTTCCATGTGTTTCCTTTGTGCTCCATGTCGCACAAGCGCGATACGACGATAGCCGAGATAATCGGGAGAAATAAGCCGTTCATGGAAGCTGTTGTTGCAATTATCGTTTTCCAGTCCGCGCTGCTGGGATTACGAGCGATCGACATCGTTGTCGATACCAACGCCCATAGCATTTCGGCGCCCAGAAATAAGGCTGTCATTGCGAAGATACGCTTGCGGCGAAGCTTGAAATATTCTAGGGACAAAGCTCTAATCATAAGCTCTTCTCCCTTCCGGTAAGCTCCAAGAATATATCCTCCAGTGTTCTTTTGCGTTCTTCGATACGAAGGACATCAATGCCGTTCAGCACGAGTTCCTTATTCAGCCTCGCCACTTGTTGATCGCTCATATGCTCGATAAATAAGCATTCGTCCTGCAGATTGGACATATAGCCCTGAGTTTGCATCCATGCTGCGGCTGCGGCATTATTGCCCGTTCGAATTGCGAGGGACGATCTATTTCGCTCCTGCAGTGTCTCCATTTTCCCTTGGAAGAGTAGATTGCCATCATTAATAATGCCAACGGAGGTGGCGATCTGCTCAATTTCAGAGAGCAGGTGGCTGGAAAGAAGCACGGTAATTCCGTACTGCCGCGGCATTGATTTGATCAGCTCGCGAATCTCCCCGATGCCTGCCGGGTCTAACCCGTTCGTAGGCTCATCCAATATGAGCAGTTTGGGGTAGGAGATAAGAGCCATAGCTATGCCCAGCCGTTGCTTCATGCCGAGTGAGTAATGCTCTACTTTTTTGTTTTTTTGGTTTTCAAGTCGGACAATTCTCAGTGCCTCATCTATATTTTTTCTCGGAACCCCGCGTAATGTCTGCATGACCCTCATATTTTCAAGTCCAGTCAAATGACCGTAATAAGAAGGAGATTCAATCAAGGAACCGATCTGATTAAGGATAGAACGCCGGTGTTTGCCGAGCTCCTGACCGAATAGGGTGATGCGGCCATCGGTGGGCTTGGCTAGACCAAGCAGCATCTTCAAGGTTGTGGATTTCCCCGCCCCATTCGGGCCGAGGAAGCCGTATATTTCGCCTTCAGGAACCTCAAGATCAATTTTGTTCACCCGACATACATGGTTATAAAATTTCGAAAGGCCGCAAGTAGCAACGACGGGTTGGGTATTCATCGAGTATCTTCAACTCCATTTCGTATCATTCAAATTATGATTTCATGCTTCAAATGTAAGTCCCGAACCTTTCATAAGGCTGAAATTTACCTTACGCCAACCTTAAATGACGGTGTATGTAAGAAAGATGAGAAAAAGTTGAGACGAAGGAACCGGGCTTCTGAATTATAGTAAAGGCAACAAGGAAGTGCTCTCGAATGTACGAGGTTGAAGATGAGAGGAAAAGATGGAACAGATATGGGAGATGGAGGAGTAGATATGAGTTCAATGTCGATAAAACAAGTGGTCGTTCGTGTCGAGGACATTATCGAGCAGTTAGGGTTAGATGAGGAAGCCGTTCTGGAGGAATTGCGGGAAGAGGTCAAGATACATAAGGAGGGCCTTAAGGCTGAGATGTATTGAATCATCAGCCCAAGGCCCTGCTGTGCTGTTAATGAAGTCCCTTGCTTTTCATCATCTCGGTCATATTTTGAACAGCCTTGTTTAAATAGCGATAATAGGTAGCGCGGCTCATATTGCAGGCAAGCGAAGCAGCGATGTGATTATGAGGATGCAAGTTGTAGGCCGTATTTAGGAGAAGCAGATCCTGCTCTTGAAGGCGGTATGTGTTGTGTTCCAAGATAGATAGCAAGCGTGCTTGCAGAGCGACTCCGTTCGCAATTGCAGGAAAGAAGCGGGTATAGTGATTCAGTTTGCCGGGCTCGTGCAGGCAGGATAGCATTTTCCGAACATCTTGTATGGTGATCGTGCTTCCTTGTTCGCTGGACTCGCTTGTCTGCTCCGTGAAGAAGGACATGATCCATTCCCCGAATCGTTCTTGTCTGAGATCAAGCTCCAAAATATCCGCTCTTGCGTATGAAGTATCACAATTCCTTGTACGTGTGGGACGAAGCTGGAACCCAACCTGCTGCAGGAATGTCTTCAAATTCGGATTGGTGGCAACAAGCACTGCGCGGGAGCCTTGACCGAGTAAGGAGAGCCGATCTCGGGTAAGCAGGCCGACAATCTCTTCTCGAGTGAACATGGGATGCTTGTCTGTTGCTGCTGCTAAGACAGCGTAGTACGTATCCGCCTGATCCGCGCTGCAGGCTAGTTCCTCTTGCGTGAAGCATTCATGAAGTTCGGAAGGTATGTATTGTTCCATCAGTCGGCTTGTATCCCGATGCATAAGCAGCAACATGAACATGCCGATAGGCTTGCCATCCGCTTCGCGCAGAACCACAATACTCTCTGGAAATTGTTCAACGAGTTCATCCATAAATTGATGGTAGATGCTACGCTGCCATGGATCGATGCTGTAGTCGCACCACTGATCCAGCAGCTCATGCAGCACAGGCAGATCGGCTTCGGTCACAATTTCGAGCGGCGAGTCTGGCGAATCTACCGTCCAGTCCGCATACAGGCGATCAGATTGGAGGGTATCCTTGCACAAATAGAGCAGCTTAGCCGCTATTTCGCGCCTATGATGAAGATCTACATGGCGAAATTGCTGATAGAGAAGCTTGGCTGCCTTCGTTCGAAGCTCTTCCAATCGCTCGGGCTCTCTTGCTCGGAAATCCCGATGCAGATGCATACGGGCAATATCATGCAGAGCAATGCCATCAGGCACGGTTCGAATAAAAGACATGCTCTGCAGCAGCCGATATTGCTGAATCGTGACAGGGCGCCCCAGGAACTTCGAGAGCATCTCTTGGTTGGCTTGCTGCAGCACGATCAATGCATCGACGCATGGCTGAACTTCATCGGTTGTGAGTTCACGCAGTAAATGGGCGCTGATCGTCTGGGAGACAATACTCGTATCCTTGTTCGACAGCACTTGTTTCTTTTGAACAGCTTCTACGGCAAGTGCCAGACCGAGCGGGTGGCCATCTGAGCTCCGAGCAATTTCCCCGCTTATCTCCTTCGAGAATGCACCTGTGTGTGAAATATAGTCCATCGTCTCCGCAAACGAAAAATGGGCCAGCGGCAATTCGGTAATGTGTCTTCCCCTGTGCGGATTCGTTTTCCATACAAGTGGGATAGGGGAGCGTGAGGCGAATACGAGGAGGACACCCTGTGACGACATCTTTGGCCAAAATGCATTCATAATCCAGCCTTCCAGCAGTGATATATGCTCGGAATTGTCAATAAAGATAGCGATGCGATGGGAAGCGTGAGCAGAAATAAGTACTTCGAGCGGATCGACAGGCTGACGATTATATCGTTCTAATTGAATGGCGGACGCTAAGTATTCGAAAAATCCTACGGGCGTTGTCAAGCATGAGCGTCCGTCCAGCCAGATGCTCGTCCAATGTCGTTGCTGAACGGCAAGCATCATCTCCGTCATGAGCGAGCTCTTGCCTATGCCGCCCATGCCAGATATGTATAGAATACGGGAAGGGGCTTGGGGATCGTCGAGCCAGTCGATGACGTGACTCATTTCTTTGCTGCGCCCGATGAATGGTTTGGTATGTTCCAACCAATGGAGCTGCACGGTATCGGCTGCGCCTCCTTGTGATTCATTTATATCTCATGTTAACGATTCCCTTCTCATCTGGCAATATCGATAAGACAACAGACTGCTTCTTATTCGTGATCGCCAAGAGTCGGAGCGAATCGTGGGTGCTGGATGGGGAGTATGAATCGTGATCTCTTTGGCTTTGTGAGGTATTTACACATTCTTTGAATCATTGGTAACATTGAATGTAGCTGTAATGCCAATCCAAATACCAATACACTGCCTGTGCAGCTGGCGTTACAATTAAGGGCTATAGGAGGATGTTACCCATGAGCAAGCGCAGCTTCAATGTCAGCATTACGCCTTATCGAGCTCTGGAGCTCGTCATGAATCAGCAAAATGCGGACTTAGTGCATGAGGAATATCACCCGCTGGGGGAAGGGAAAGAGATAGGTACGCAGGTATACGAGAAATACTATTTCCGTTCCAAAAACCGGGCAGCTCTCATTGTCATGATCGATAATTTACGCGGAGTAACCAATGTACGTGTAGTTGCGACAGGCAGCTCCGAGGGTTTGATCTTCAATTTCGATTGGGGTGCTGCGGACGATTTCGCATCCTCTGTAGAGAGCATACTTGAGGAGTATATTATCGATTAGCTTTAACATCATAACGGTGTAGAGCCGA
The DNA here is from genome assembly GCF_001894745.1 of Paenibacillus sp. NAIST15-1. Classification (GTDB taxonomy): domain Bacteria; phylum Bacillota; class Bacilli; order Paenibacillales; family Paenibacillaceae; genus Paenibacillus_B; species Paenibacillus_B suaedae. The sequence continues at coordinate 647,641 of NZ_BBYF01000001.1, read as the reverse complement.
GCGGTATCAGGAGTATTTCCTGAGCATCCTCGGTTCTTTTTATTATATTCATGAACAGTGGGTCTATAATGGTTTTAAGTATATTTATCTGGATGACGGTGTAGTAACGAGTAGTCAAGAATAGTTTCCCTTTTTAATGAATCGAGAGGTGAACGGGAATTATCCTGTTTACCTCTTTTTTGCTTAGCAAACTTATCGTTATATTCGGAGATTAGAAGAAGATGCCACATGAAAGTAACTGCACGCGTTCGAGCATACTGCATGCCGCGGAACGCGTGCTTTTTTATTTGCTAGGGAAGGAGGAGATTATATTGATAAACAGAAAATGTATTGCTCGTCAATGGTGACCTCGCATCTTTGTCCAGTGTCGGTGAATCCGGTTTTGATGTACAACCGTTGTGCAGGGATATTTTTATGATTCACAGCCAGTACAATTTCGTTGCAATCCGGAAAATGTTCAGGTATAAAGCTCTTTAAAAGCTCTAACCCTGTTGAAGCATATCCCTGCCCCTGCTTCGCATAATCGATAGAGAAGGACGTAAGCAGCAGCGCATGTGGATTCTCGGAATATTCCTGAACTCTTGCATTCCTATTCAATACAAAAAACCCTACCGGCTGATTGCCAGCTGTTATGACGATAGGGTGCTGACCATCAGAGGTATCCAATCGTTGATTCGGCATTGCAGCAAACTGTTTTTGCTCCGCAGGGAGTTGATAGGATTGGAGTGCCTCCAAATATGCAGGCTTGTAAAATTGCAGTTCTACTGTAAGCTGGTTCATCTTCTCGATTTCACCTCAACTTATACAGGAATTTGGATTAACCTTTTTGGAATCAGTGTAGCAATTTGGATGCACATTCTCAATAAAAACCTGAATCAAGGAAGCTATTCATCTCCATGAAATATGAACCTTTTTGATATATGGAGGATACTATTCCCTTTCTGTTGAATGTAAGGACAAGAGTTGTTGGTTATAGAGCCTCGTCTCGTTGCGAGTCGTGCTGCATCTAACATTCGATATATCCGATCATTCGAAGGAGATGGAATGAAGATGAAGATAATAGACTTAAGCGTATCGATTAGTCCGCGCATTTGCGAGCTGCTCCCGGCTAAGATTGAATATTCCAGTCACAAGGAAGGCGCTCAGCAGGCAGCCGCCATTCTTGGTCTTAAGCCAGATGATTTTCCAGAGAGCCAAGCCTGGGCTACCGAAACGGTGACCTTGAACACGCATGCCGGTACACATGTTGACGCGCCGTGGCACTACTGGCCAACCTCGGAGGGCAAGCCGGCAAGGACGATCGATGAGCTCCCGCTAGAATGGTTCTTCTCGGATGGCGTGCTGTTTGATTTCAGCAAGAAGCCGACCGGCTATGAGATTACGACGGATGATTTGGTTGCTGAGCTGGCACGGATCGGCTACACGTTGAAACCTTATGACATTGTGCTCATTCGTACCGATGCGGACAAGCGCCTCTATGAGGAGCATTATGCCTTTCTGCACGCTGGGGTATCTGCAGAAGCGACTCGTTGGCTGATTGAGCAGGGCATTAAGGTAGTAGGTACAGATGGCTGGGGCTGGGATATTCCATTGAACCTTCAAGCTGAGGCGTATAAGCGTGAACCGAAGGATGGAGTGTTATGGGCGGCTCACTTTGTCGGCCAAGAGCATGAATATTGCCAGATTGAGAAGCTGGCGAATCTGGAGCAGTTGCCGAAGCCGTTCGGTTTTAAGGTGTGCTGCTTCCCGGTAAAAGTTGAAAAGGCGAGTGCAGGCTGGGCGCGCCCGGTTGCTATTTTCGAATGAACGGCAACGAGACTAGAATCGCATTACATATAAGAGGTTCAGGAGATCGCAGTTTCATTTCACTACTGGGCTTTTGAATACAGACCTTACCGACCGATATTATGTCGCGTAGGGAATGGGCACGGTGCTGGAGCATTACGATAGATGATAAGGAGAATATTACTTCATGTCGATCATAATTCATACCATTTCATATGAACGTATCAAAGAACTAGCTGCCTTTATCGCTCGATTGAATCAAGAGAAGCAGCATCATGTTGGATTTTGTGGGGATCAGGAAGACGAAATTGCGGGCACGCTTTCCGAGGAGTTCTCTGATCTTGAGTTAGATACATCCTTCGTGGTTGCCTATGAACATGAACGAATCATAGGAGCCCTTGGCTTTGATGTCGACCTGGAACGCGGTGTGGCAGAGGTATGGGGGCCGTTCATCGATGAGGGAGCGAGATGGAACGACCTTGCACATGAGCTGTGGAGAGCGGGAATTAACCAACTCGGTGACAAGGTAACGACACTGCACAGCTTTTATAATGAGGAGAACAAGCATGCTCTGCAATTTATGGATGGCATATCGTCGTCAACATATTTGCATGCCCATTTGGTATTGGTATGTACCCGCTCTGCATTTGCCTATGCGCCGGCCCATACCCTACAGGAGATCACACCAGACTATGTTAATGCCTTCATTGCACTGCATGATGCTTCGTTCCCGAACACATATTACAGCGGACAAGAAATTATGAGCCGCCTTCAGGACGATCATCGGATATTTATTGCTGTCGATCACCAGCAGAGCTTGCTTGGCTACGTATATGTGGAAGCAGACTGCGACGCGCAGGAAGGAAATATCGAATTCATCGCTGTATCACCGCATGCGCAAGGACAAGGTCTCGGTACTTCACTGATACAAGAGGCACTGCGCTTCCTGCTCCTAGACAGGAAGATTGACGAAATCTCCTTATGTGTGGAGGAAGAGAATGGGAAGGCAATTTCCCTCTATCAGAAGGCAGGTTTTCAGCAGAAGCATCGGCTATTGTTTTATAAAATAACCCGATAAATATATGGATAATCCACAATAAACCCAATTAACCTTCACTGGATGTTGACCCTTATAAGGTGCGGCATTCGTGGAGGTTTTTTGATTGGGAGAATGATGAATGATACCTTACTTTAAATTATACATTGCTTTATAAGGTATAGATCGTTTATACTGTTTCTGTACCTAATAAAGAAAGGTATAAGCGAGGAGTGACTTTGTTGAACGTCGATAAGGAAATATTGCGCGGTTACATTGATACGATCATCCTGAGTCTGCTGTATCATCAGGATTTGTACGGATATGATTTAAGTAAGGAAGTGAAGAAGCAGAGCCAGGGTTCCTTCGAGCTGAAGGAAGGCACGCTGTATCTCTCCTTCAAGCGTCTTGAGAACAATGGATACGTGACAAGCTATTGGCAAGAGGGAAGTGCGGCAGCTCGGAGAAAGTACTATCACCTCACGGAATCGGGCAGAGCCTATCTGAGTCATAAGAAGACAGAATGGCTCTTCATGAGGAAATTAATGGATCAATTTTTAGAAGGAGTGGAATGATTATGACGATGAGCAAAGATACAGAACATAAAATGAAGCAATTCATTAAGCAAAATACACAATTAAACATGGCGGGTAGCGATGAACTAACATACTTTGAGAAACTGGTTCAAAAAGCGAACGCTACGTTAGGAGAAGCGAAGAAGCAGGCAGCCAAATTCAAATGGACATCACAGAAAAATCGGGAAGCGCAAGAAGATCTGATGGGTTATATGTCTGATTACATTCAAGATCTTGTGGCCGAAGAGGGAATATCGGAAGCGGATGCATTCGAGCGCGCGAAGGCCGCGTTCTCTGTGGAGAATCCAGATAATCCGCTGCTGCACAGTGAAGCGAAATGGCTGCATTATGGGGAGCCTGCTGTTGCGGAGGCGATAGGCCTCTACTACGGCGCGTTCATGTTCATTGGCTTGGCACTTGGTGCTCTTGTTGGCGTTATTCTGCAAATGGTCGTCCTGAAGGAGGGGATAGGCGTGTTGTTCTTTATCGTCACAGGTATTGGCCTGATGCTTGGCTTGGCACTCGGAATGATGAAGAACGCACAGATCAGCTTGGGGCGGGATCGAATAGAATAAGCTGGCAGTTCATGTGGAGCCAGAGAGAACCGGAATGAATGACTTTCATTCCGGTTTTTTTATGGAGTGCGCCTAGCTTATGCTAAGCGGAATAGAACTAAACACGGATGAGCTCCTTATCAGGTTTGACGAAGAGGGATTGCTTACTGTCTAATATGGATTGCATTAATTATATGTTTATGGACATTTAACCTCATTCCAATGGCTGATAAACTCACATCATAATCATTCAATTCAATAGAGGTGAAGCCATGAATGGAGTACGTTACAAAATAAGAGAAGTGTTGGATAAGAGCAGGATTGAGACCTTTCTGCGGCAAGCTCGAATTGGACATCTTGGAATGGTCGATGGTCATCTGCCGTATGTTGTTCCTCTTAATTTCGTTTGGACAGATGGCAAGCTTTATTTCCATGGAGCCACTGGCGGGAGAAGAAATCAGGTTATAGGTGAAAACCCGGAGGTCTGCTTTACGGTTTGTGAAGAGTACGGGACGATTACAAATCCGGTGCCAGCCAAGACGGACACAGCGTATATGAGCGTAATGATTTTTGGCAAGGTACAGCCTATCGTCGATCTCGATGAAGCTACACATATGCTGCAGGAAATGATTGATAAGTATGTGCCAGATTACTATAATCGTCCATTACCCAAGCAGCACGTGGATAAATACCGATCAGCTGTATTCGGTGGCCCGGTTCAGGTGTATCGAATAGATCCACATCATATTACCGCCAAAGAAAATCCGATTGAAGAAGGGAAAATGTTTGAGCCTGGAAAAACGGTGTAAAGAGGGAAGAGACATGGGACATTTAGTTGAAGAGAATCTCAATACCGTGAGGCAGCAGATGGAATTGGCTTGCCAAGCATCAGGGCGCAAGGTAGAGGACGTGAAATTGTTGTTGGCGACCAAAACCGTACCGCTTGAAAAATTGCAAATAGCCATACAGGCGGGGGAGACTCTATTTGGGGAAAACAAAGCGCAGGAACTTCGGAACAAATTTCCGCTTATGCAGCAATCTAATCAGGTGGAATGGCATTTTATCGGACATTTGCAAACGAATAAAGTGAAGGACGTTGTTAAATATGTTACGCTCATTCATTCTGTAGACCGTCTGAAATTGGGGCAGGCCCTGAACCATCAACTCGCCAAAGAGAACAAGACTATGGATATTCTGGTGCAAATCAACACCTCCTACGAAGAAAGTAAATTTGGTGCTTCTCCGGAAACGGCACTGGAGTTGGTGGAACAATTGTCCCAGTTCGACACGTTGAACGTGAAGGGCTTAATGACGATTGGAAAACTAAATGCGACAAACGACGAGACCCGGCACTGCTTCCGATTATTAAAATCGATTCAAACCCAAGTTAGGGAGAAAAAGTTTCCGCGTGTAGAAATGGATATCCTCTCGATGGGCATGTCTGGTGATTTCAAGGTGGCTATCGAGGAAGGGGCTACTATCATCCGCGTAGGGACAAGCGTATTCGGGCAGCGTTACTTGCCGGACAGCTATTACTGGAACGAAAATGCGCGCCAGGACGATTAGGAGAGAGACAGGAGAGCGATTACGAACACAACATGGTTGTTGTGAGCAAGCGAGGGTCGTGACGGGGATGCTTGGCTTATAAAAGCATCCCCGCAAGACGATAAATTCCTTCTTCAATAGCTGCTTCATCTACTTTAGCAAAACCGAGTACCCAACCTTTTCGATTACTTTCCAAGCAATACGTGCTAAGCGGATACACGCGGATTCCATTTTCGAACGCTAACTTTGTCACGGCTTCCTCGTCAAACGATTTATCAGCCTCGAGAAGCATATGCAATCCCGTTTCTACGCCGCTTAGTGTGAAGTGGTCGCTCAGACCTGTTGCGATAATAGCCTTCGTCATGGCTTCATGTCTACGACGATATACATTCCGAACTCGTCTCATATGGCGCATAAAATGACCATGCTCGATAAAATGCGTTAGTGTTAATTGCTCCATAATCGGCAGATGCCGATAGGTTAATTCATGGACTTGGGCAATTTGACGAATGGCCTCTTTGGGTCCGACAATTGCCGATAATCGAATGCCAGGAGCGACCATTTTGGAGTAACTCATCATATATAGCGTGTTCTGAGGTCGCTGACTGAACAGCGTTGGGAGCGGGTCACCGCGATATCGAAATTCACTATCGTAATCATCCTCAACAATCCAGAACCTCTGCTCAGCAGCCATATGTAACAATTGCTGCCTGCGCGGCTCCGACATAATTGCTCCAACCGCACACTGGTGCGATGGCGTAACATATACAAGTTTGGACTCAGGATGAATGCGGTCAACGCATAGTCCGTGTTCGTCAACCGGAACGGATTCAACTTGCATGCGCCGATACTTCATCACCATCCAGGCAGCAGGGAAGCCGGGATCCTCAACCGAAACCGTTTCTCCTTCCTGTAACAGAGCTTGGGCAATCAAATCAATGCTATGCTGTGCACCTGAGGTCAAGATGATTTGATCGACATCCACATGAACTCCCCGTTCAAGCGACAAATAACGTTGAATCTGCTCTCGCAGCGGTAGAAATCCATATGCATTTCCGTAAGCCCAATTGTCCAGGTCTGTTTCTGTAGAGGCGTGCAAAAAGGAGTGTCTCCAATTTTTTCGGAAATGCTCGTCTAGGTATGGCTCATGAGGGGTGAAATCGATCTCTACTTGACGATGATCTTTGTTTCCAAACCAATTGTGTAAATGGCCGATTCCGGTATTTAATGATGGCAATTCAGGAGGGATCGGCCCTTGTGTGGCAGCATCTTCAGAAGGACGAGTTGCATATGTCCAATCGCTAACTCTTGTTCCGCCGCGACGAGAGGTTACGGTATACCCGCGGCTGAATAATTCCTCGTAAACAATCTGGATGGTTGAGCGTGAAACACCAATCAATGGAGCGAGTTCACGGGTTGGAAGCAGTAATTCCCCGGGAGGCCATTTTCCGGATGTAATATTATGTATCGCTTGATCCAGAAGCTGCTGCCAGATGGGACGTTTATCATTTCGATTGACTTGTAACATTCAGACAACTCCCGCGTTTTTGGCATGATTATGGATTACTATAATTACTCAACTATGGATATTAATCAACACTCCATTGATTGGTATACTAGCACGACAATTGTTGATTGTGCAACACAACTTAATTCTCTTCTTATGGCGGAAATATCAGATTTCAATAGTGAAATAGACAGGCAGAGAGGAAGATGATCATGAATTATTTGGAGCAGCAAGATAAAGCGGTGACTAATGCAATTCGGCAAGAGCTTACACGGCAGCGGGATAAAATAGAACTGATTGCATCGGAGAATTTTGTAAGCCGAGCTGTCATGGAAGCGACGGGCACAGTACTGACCAACAAATATGCTGAAGGGTATCCGGGAAGAAGATATTATGGCGGATGTGAGCATGTCGATAGGATCGAGGAACTTGCCATTCACCGAGTTAAAGAGCTTTTCGGTGCCGAGCATGCCAATGTGCAGCCTCACTCCGGTGCACAGGCGAATATGGCGGTATATTTTGCATCAGTAAAGCCTGGTGACACGATATTGGGCATGAGTTTATCCCATGGCGGCCATCTTACACACGGGAGTCCGGTGAATTTTTCTGGAAGATTCTATAATTTTGTTTCTTATGGTGTCGATGAACAAACAGGGCGCATTGACTATGACCAGGTGCGAAAACTCGCCCATAAGCACCTTCCACGCATCATCGTGGCTGGTGCCAGCGCCTATCCACGAACGATTGAATTTGAGTTGTTCGCCCAAATCGCGGCCGAAGTTGGGGCTCTTTTCTTTGTAGATATGGCACATATTGCAGGAATCGTTGCAGCAGGATTGCACCCAAACCCGCTGCCACACGCACACTTTGTTACGACGACCACGCATAAAACGTTAAGAGGGCCAAGAGGCGGTGTCATCATGTGCCGTAAACCGTGGGCGCAAGCAATAGATAAAGCGATATTCCCTGGATCGCAAGGCGGCCCGCTTATGCATGTTATCGCGGCAAAAGCGGTTGCGCTAGGCGAGGCATTGCAACCGGATTTCAAAACGTATATAGCAAAAACGCTTGAAAATGCTAACGTATTGGCGGAAGCACTAATGAATGAAGGGTTAACCGTTGTATCGGGGGGGACAGACAATCATATTGTTTTGGTTGATTTGCGCACAATTGGACTTACGGGCAAAGAAGCAGAATCCATACTCGATGAAGTGTGGATTACGGCGAATAAAAACGCAATTCCTCATGATACGGCTGGCCCGTTAGTAACGAGTGGCATTCGCTTCGGAACTCCTGCAATGACTTCAAGAGGATTAGGATCCGAGGAGATGAAAGAAATTGCCCGGCTTATTGGACTGGCCTTTAAGAATCCCAAGAGTTCGACGATTAAAAATCAAATACTAGAAAGTGTACGTGAAATGACGTCTCAGTTTCCTTTATATGAAGGACTTCATTCGTTAGATAGCATGTAAATTGCTTCATTGCAGGAAGGCCGGTAAGCGGAAACCTCACGTCCGGTCTGATGCGAAGGGCTGGGAAGCCAGCCCTTTACTTTACTCTACTCCATTACAGCGACGATTCGTTTTTATGTTTATGGCGGAAAGTCTTATTCTTCGCTCGATTTCCGCATGCCTTCATCGAACACCATCTTCCCGTTCCGGGTCTGGATCGATCCACAAATACCCACTGGCAATCCTCCGCTGTACATACACGTATGCGATGCCACATTTTCGTTCGTCTCAGTTCGTACACAATAATGAGTAGTTGAGCTAATCCTTTAGCTGCATTTACTTGCAGAGGCACAAGCTGCTCTCCATTCTCCTGGAACACGAGCCCGAACTGGAAAATCTTCGTAAGCTGCTCCATCTTAGCCTGTTCTACAATTCCATCGTGCTCGTTGTTCACTATTGTTTTGCGAAGTTCATTGCGAAGCTCGCGCGCCAATTGCAATTCTTCCTCTGAAGCAGCATTATCTGATTCTGTGATAAGCTGGTGCTGCAAGAGCCACTCGACCAAACGGCTAGGCTCTGTTAAATGCTCGATCCCGGGATCTCCCTCGTACCGCGTTCGTCTATCATGTGTATTGAAGAAATCAGCAATCATTTCAAGCTGATCATATCCACTCGTCATCTGCTCAACCGCTCCTATTGACACATCGCATGCTAACCATTAAGATTTATTTACCAGTTATCTAACCGTTTAAACTACTTTAACGGTTATGTTTGTGGGCGATGTCTTATTCGTGCTTCATGATTTCATTATCAGTGTATCACTAGGTCGTTCTAAATTATAGATTGATGAACTCGCGGCCTAGCTTCCCCAAGTCCTTTCTATCTATTCTCGTATTTATTCTGCCAAGGAGCGAAGATAACGATGAACATGCATCCTCTCACAGTGTGTATTCCTGACGAAGAGATTGAACAATTGAAGCAAAGACTACAAATGACGAGATGGCCGGATGAAATCCCAGGAGCAGAATGGGATTACGGGATTCCGATATCGTATATGAAGGATATAGTTCATTATTGGCTGCACGATTTCGATTGGCGCATGGTGGAACGGCGTATCAATTCCTTCTCTAATTACAAAGCGACGATTGACGGGACAGACATTCACTTTGTGTACGAAAAAGGGAAGGGAAGTCGCTCATTACCGATTCTAATTCCCCACGGCTGGCCGAGCACATTTTATGAGATGCTGGATCTGGTTCCGTTTTTGACACAGCCGGATAACGATGGAGGCAATGATTCCATCTCCTTCGATGTCATAATTCCTTCGATTCCGGGGCATGGGTTCTCGAGTATACCATTGGAGCCGGGTTATGAGGATAGACAGGTCGCGAATGTGTTGGTCAAGTTGATGGAGGGGCTGGGCTATGAGCAGTTCGGGGGATATGGCTATGATTTGGGAGCGAGCGTGCTTGGCTTGCTATGCCTGGATCATCCGGAGAAGGTCATTGGGTATCATACGACCTCACCGGGGAATCCGAGTCCTTTTATAGGGAAGGGCATGGAGATGACTGAGGCGGAGCGTGCTTTTCTTACATGTGGAGATCAGTGGTATCGCGAAGAGGGCGGATATGCGCATCTATTGGGGACGAAGCCTCAGACTGCGGCGTATGGACTGCATGATTCGCCTGTAGGTCTGGCAGCCTTTATTCTGGAAAAGTGGTATTACTGGACGGTAACCGAAAAGGGTGAGCCGTTGAACCATTTCAGCAAGGATGACTTGCTGGCGAATGTCTCGATCTACTGGTTTACCCAGACGATCAATGCAGCGAACCGCTATTATTATGAAGGCAGGCATATCAAGTGGCCGGGCGAAGGAGAGACATGCCCTGTACCGCATGGCGTATCGCTAACGAAGACGCAGCCTCATGAGCGTCCGCCGCGAGAATATGTGGAGCGATTGTTCCCGAACATCCTGCAATGGCAAGAACTGAATGCAGGGGGGCATTTTGTTGCGCTGGAGCAGCCTGGGCTGGTTGCAGAATCGATACGTTCATTTTTTAACAAGATTTTCAGATAAGAATTAAAAAGATACTACACTATGATTTTAGATTATTACATTCATTCATCAGTCCATTTTCTTAAAAAATGTTGACGCAATTTTTTTCGTGCTCTTGCCAAACGTTGGGTAAGTACCTGTTCGGTTAAGTGCAACTCTTGGCAGATTTCCCGGTATGATTTTCCCTCTATATAGAACAGAAGTAAAATTGTTTGGTATTCCAGCTTTAATTCAGCAATTGCCCGATGGAGTAAATTATCTCTTTCTTTGATTTCTACTTCGCTAGCTACACTGATCTTATTCAGGACTGTATCACTTATATTAACGTATGGTTCTACTAAAACTTGACGGTCTCGCTTTAGCCTTCTTAGATGATCTAAGGCTGTATTTCGAGTAAGTTGTTTAATCCAAGCTCGAATATTCGTTTCCGACAGCATTTTGGGGCCATTCGATATAACTTTTAAAAAGGAATCTTGAATAATATCCTCTGTAAGCGAATGATCATAAACCATGCAATAGATATCCTTATAGACGAATTGATAATAGGAATTGTAAATTAGTTTTTGAATCGTAGTATCAAGATTACCAAATGGTTTTTGTAGGAAATAAAACCATTGTTCCATAATACTCTCCTCTATTTTGTTAATAAAGTAAATAATGGAAACTATATTTTTATAAGTATACATCAAATATGGGGAATGAGGAGGAAATAAAATAAAATTTTGATGATTTAAGATTCTATGTATTATTATGGGGGGGGATTTCGAGTAGGTAGATAGAATTAGAATAAAGCAATAGGTGTGCTCGGAAATTCGACAAATGCAAACGCCGCGTAGCCTATTTCCAGACTTTGCGGCGCTTGTATTTCTTGTACAATCATCATTTTTTTGAAATTACTTTGATTCCTGCAAGGTTTAAATCGGTGAAAGTTGTCCAAACAGGTTCATATACTTTATAGGTTCCAGGTGGGATCGGACTTTCTGTACTGTTGAGAGTCACGGATCCTGTATGAATTCCAGCCAAATCAAAAGTCCACCCTTGAAGAGTATTATCATAAGTATAATTTGTTAGAATTGGACCCCCGCTGTCACCTGTTATGGAAGAATATCCTTTAGCGAGCACTTCGTCACGTTTATAGCCATAGCCGTCACCACCCCAATAAATATCAACATTGGAATATGCAATTGTACCTGATGTAGTAGTTCCACTGTTTGAGCCCCTTAAATAAATGGTATCACCAGGAGTATCACTAGTGTAGACTCCCGTGATCATAGCCATATTTGAAGTAGAAGGATAAGGGGTTCTTGGGCGTCCGATATAGCTTGAGTTTAATGTTATATATCCGGAATCAGAGAATGCATTCGAACCATCACCAGAAGATGTGGTTCTAAAAGTATAATTGCCGATGGTAGTATTGTCCCATGTAGGTTGATACCATTCGCTAACTGTGTTTGGGGGTTGGCAATGACCAGATGTAACTAACACTTCCTGTTCATTTTGATTTATTCCGAAGTAACCTGCCGTACATACACTGTAGTTATATTTATTTTCTTCTACTTTTCGGTAATTTCCTCCTATTTTAGATCCAATTGGTAATTGAGAGCCGTATTGTGTGTCATCTGTCTCAACAGTAAGTGCTGAGTCTGGAAATGTAGTAAACACAAGCATTTCCGATTGGGGGATAAGTGATGAAACGGATTCTTTTTTTGCAAGCTTTTCTTCGTCGAATGCGATGATTAGTCTGTTATTTTTCACATCGGGAATGAGGGCACGGACCGTTCCAGGATTAATATTTTCTCTAATTATTTCCTTTGCATTCTCTATATCAGCCCAGGAAAATTTTGTGATTTCAAATTCAACTTTATCATTGTTTTGAATTGAATCTTGAACTCTTGTTTTTAGTGATGATGAATCCTCTGTAATTTGGACGACTACTTTTCCTTTATCCGCATCATAGTAATGGCCTGAATACATAGTAGGTGCACTTTCGATTATCTTTTTAATAGTGGGAATGTCCTGTTTGATTCTTTGCTTTTCAATATAATTGTCCAAAAGCGCCGTGTTGCTCAGATTATCGGAAGATTCGGTCAGTAGTAATGGATAGGGGGTTTCATTCAGGCTGTTTTTTTGAGTGATTTCTGCGATTTCTGAAATGGTTCCCTTAATTGTTATCCATTGATATCCGTTATCTGTGCTTTCTGCAGCGCTAATGCTTGAACTGAAGAGTAGGAAACTAGCCAGTGCAATTGAGCCTAATAACCTTTTAACTCTCATTGTTTTCATCCTTCCCTATGATTTTTTGTAGTACTCTTCGATTAAATTGTTTGCATCCTTCTTCTGAAAGGATACTAGAAAGAGGAGCTATACTATTAAACGTTGTAACTTTCCATTTTCTGACGAAAAATTCAAGAAAATAAATGAGTAATTTTAGATCTGTTATTTAACTAAGATCAAGTGAAGAAAAGAATTATTACCGTATGAAACAAAAAGTGTTTTTTTTACGTTTGTTTAATGGGAGGTGTAAAAAATTTGAAAAAAATCATGGTTGCCATAATTGTTTTGATGTTGCTCGGCTGTCAGTCGTTGAAGCCGGATCAATCTATGGCGTCGAGTACAGGAGGAGCTTTGTCGACGATGACAAGTATTGAAAAGGGGCTTTTTTCGGTGCAAATCTCGCTTCCGAAAAAAGTTGGAATCAATGAGGAATTTACGGTTAAAGCTGATTTTAAGAAAGAAACTGAGCAGAAATTCTCGATTACGAGTAGAAATCAATTGTTCGTTTATTTGATTAAGGACAGCAGTGGAAAACAGATTAACTCCTATGCGGTCACGGATGGAGGAGTGATTCGCGATCTTTCAGGTGAGACGGTTATTTCAGAGAATTATAAATATAGGATTAAAAAGCCGGGTATATATGAAATCTCGGCGGTCGCTGAGTTTACGGTAAATAAAGACGGGAGTAGTAAGTCTTACACAATAGAAACCGATCATAAAAAAATAGAAGTTACTGAAGAGTGAGGTGGAATATCCAGATTGGAAGAGGAATTTCCGTTTAGGATCTGAGAAATCTGCAGAGCCAAAGCGGGAATATTTTTTGCCTTTTCGATGTCTACGAAGACCATAAATTAGATGATGAATGCCATAATTCTACGAATAAATCGAACGATATGAACGCATAGTAATAGACCCAGTGAAGGGGGAAGAGTAACTCCTCTGATATCATTGGGTTTGTAACCCCATACTATAAAAGGAGGAAGGTGCACGAATTGAAAAGAAGGCTGATCCTACTTGTAGCAACAATATGTGTGTTTTTCGTTACTTTTCTGATATGGCAGAGTTATTCAGAATCAAATGATTTCTCATCAATGGAGGGAGAGATCATGATCATGCAGCAAATGAATCCGACTGAAACACCTATGTACAAGTTTAATCTGCAGACAGATGATCTTTTACCGTTTCATAATAATTTTTTCGAACCGCATTATAGTGTTAATAATGGGAATAAGCTTCTTGCTGTCATTCAAAACGGGGATGAGCAAGATATTTATGAAATTGAAGATGATAATGCTAGTTACTCGAAAAGAGAGAAAATAATAGCGGGAAAGAACATTCAATTTCCAAAGTCAATTCCTGACCGTCATGCCATTAGCTTTATAGAAGAAGGCGAGTTGAAGGTATATGATAGAGACACGGGGGCATTAACTTCCATAGCCTCGCTTGATAGTGGATATCTATACTATGATTGGCTTGATTCCAATCGGGTTCTTTTTACCGCACAAGATGAACAAAAGTCTCCGCACATTATGTCGTTCAATCTTACGAATCATCAACTAGATGAGTATAAATCGAATGCTTCTAATCCCTCACTTTCCTACAATAAAAAATATATTGCATACCAGCAGAGTAACGAAACGAACGTTGTCCATATTGATTCCATATCAGGTAATGATCATTCTACGATACGGGTTGATACGCAAGGTGTGCTGCCATATAAACCATCTCCTGATGGAAAGTATCTATTAACCAATATGTATGCGAATAGCATTTCTAATGTAGTTATTATTCATATCCCTACTGCTAAAATAAAAACTCTTTTACGTTCAACCTGGGCAGAGTATCTGGATTGGAAGTTGTAGGACTCGATGGTGGCTGTAATCAGGAGAAGAGCATATTGTACGACCGCAAAACCTCTTTTCGGTATCTATTTCAATTAGGCCGGGAAGAGTTTTTTTTGTATTTGTATCATACATAATATAAATGTTGCTGAGAAATATTGTTTGAAGTTCAAATTCTATACTATAATTTGAATTAGGACTTGTGTCGCAATCGAAATGGTTCTGTAGGAGGGATCGTAGAAGCTTCTCAATTACATGGGGAAATAAAAAAAATCGAAAGGATGATTTTTGTAGTGTTGAGCAGCGGTAAATTTGTAAATAGATTCATGCTGATAATTTACATGCTAACCCTTCTTGTGTTAGGCCTATTTTTTATACCCAAGTTCAACCCAACTTCAATCAGTTCTGAGAATAAAGAATTGCGGGATGGAGACAGCATAGCCATTGTGATCAATAGTTTGAGTTTTCCGTTCCCGGCAGGTTTGGATGAAAATCAAAATCCTTATTTGGATTACATTAAAAAACATGTCGGATTGAATGTCCGTGTCGAACTGCCGCCCGTACCCAGTTATGAAAAAACGATCGACACCATCATTTCGACGGAACAGGATCTCCCTGATATGATCACTATCAATTCCCCGATCCAATTTGCCAAATTCGTAACGCAAAACAAGCTCCAACCTCTCGATCATTGGATAGACGCATACGGAGCAGATTTAAAGCGTGTCATACCGGAGGAATTATGGAACCGAGTTCGGTATAACGGCTCGATTTATGCAATTCCGAGTAGCCAGCTGGTGAAGGGGAAAGAAATCATCTACATCCGGAAAGACTGGCTGGATAAACTGAACCTACCGATACCAGTAACGCTTGAAGATTATAAGGCAGTAATAAAAGCATTTTCGGAAGGCGATCCCAACGGAAACGGAAAGAGAGATACATACGGCTATACGATGATGAAGGATCTGTATCATTCTTCACCGCTTTTTGGCGCGTTCGGAGTTCAATTGAATCAATGGACGGAACGTGAAGGGAAGCTCGTCTATGCCAACGTTTTGCCGGAAATGAAGGAAGCGCTATCATTCTTTGCCGAGCTATATCGGCATGGATGGATTGATCCGGATTTCCCTATCTACCGCAGTAATGTTATGAACGAAAAAATAATAGAAGGAAAGATCGGAATGTTTTCCGGAGCTTGGTATGATACGCGCGGGGTAATTGCTCAAAGCCTAAAGAAAGATCCGCAAGCGAATTGGATAACCATTGACTATCCGATTGGCAAGAAAGGGAAGCAGGGAGTAGGTGCATTGAATCCAGTTTTCGGGCATCAAGTGGTTCCAAAAGGGAGCAGTCATGCTCGCGAAGTCATTCAATTTTTAAATTTCATTGCAGGTAGAGGCAGAACCTCATTAGTTCTAGGATTTCAAAATCAAGTGTGGGATTGGAAAGATGGGAAAATTGTCAGTGAATTTAATGAACATGACAAGCACCTGTACAGAGGCATATATTCTGCACTGGTGAATGTGGACGAACGGTGGTTGTTGCGTGCACGCATGGATTCCTACGACAAAAAATTTCGTCTCAACGAGAACATTGAAAAATTGGAAAAGCATATCGTACAAGATGCATATGGCGGCCCGCCCCCACCTACCTTGGTAAGAAAATGGAATGAACTTTATTCATTGCAGGAAGTTTTCGTAAAAATCATTCTCGGCCTAGAATCCACGAATTCTTTCGACGACTACGTGAAACGATGGTATGAGAGTGGAGGCGCACAAGTTACGAAGGAAGTAAACGATTGGCATGAATCGCATAAAAAATAAGGATGTAGCCATGAAACTATTCCAACATGCATATCATAAGTTTCTGCAAACCTCGCAATTACGGCTCAGCATCTATTTCTTCATCGTGCTTCTGCCGCTAGTGATCATTAGTTTATACGTAAATAACAGAGCAAACCAAATTATTATGCAAAAGACGACAGAACAGACTCAAGATAAGGTGGAGTCTGTCATGAATAACCTTGAATTATCGTTGCATCATTTTGAGACATTAACCAATCTAATTGCGGCGAACCATAAAATTAATGAGAAGCTGAAGGTGCAAGGAACGGGGATGTCGCCTCGCACAATTGTCCAGTACTCGGAGCTGCTGCAAGAGCTGTGGAATATTTCGGCGGTGAGCCTGGTGGCTTCCCAGATCACGATTTATCAGATGGAGACCCATACGATGATATCTACGAAATATGGAGGGAAAAGGATCGAATCTGCGACCGAGCGGGACAGTTTCGCCTATTTAAATCAGCTTGCGGATCAAGCGGGTACGTTCTTGATCCCCCAACCGACAGAGGGAGTAGAGCCAGTAATTACAGATTTAGTGGAGGCCAATTCCATATCTCTTGTCAGAAGGATGAATGCCTTCCCTGATGAGGACAAAGCAAGTTTACTAATTGTGACTTTACATAAAAATACGCTCCGGATCCTCATAAGCCCGCTGTTGAATTCCGAACTAACCAGCTTGCAGATCAAGAATAGAGAAGGAGAAACGATTCTGTCCATTCCTACTACCGATTCAGGAGGAAACCGAGATAGGGATATGCTCCAAGTGAGCGCGGAGTCGTCTAGTTACCCAATCCGGTTGGAAGTTTTTCGGCCAATCGAAGAAATTTATCAAGAAACGAAAACGATGAGGCAATTTACCTATTTAATCATAGCGTGCAGTTTTGTGCTTTCCATGCTTATATCTTGGGGTGTTTACAACCGCATAGCTTCCCCTTTAGGCCAATTAAAGAATGCGATGAAGGGGTTAATCGGAGGAGATTATGATATCCGGTTACACACAAGGCGGAAGGATGAATTCGGTTATTTGATGGACTCATATAATCGAATGGCCGAGCATCAGAGGCATTTGATTCAGGATCACTATGAGCAGCAGCTTCGCATTGCCCGTACGGAACTTACATTTTTGCAATCTCAGATTAATCCGCATTTCTTATATAATACGCTGAACTCTATATACTGGACGGCTCAAAACTACGAGGCAGAGGAAATAAGCGAGATGGTGCTGAACCTGTCCCACTTTTTTCGATTAAGTCTTCATAAAGGGCAGGATACATTCACGGTAGAGGAAACGATTACCCATCTAAACTACTACTTACGCGTCCAGCAGATTCGTTTTTTACATGGCTTTCAGGTCGTGTTTGAGATACACGAAGAAACGAAAACGATACCCGTATTAAAGCTGCTTTTGCAGCCCTTGGTTGAAAATGCGGTTATTCATGGACTAGAGCAGATGAAGAGCAACGGATTGTTAGTCATTTCGAGCTTCCTGCAGCAGGGGAAATTGATGATAACGGTGCAAGATAACGGAAGCGGAATAAGTGAGCAGCGCCTGCAATCCATTCATCAAGTGATTCAGGAAATCGACGGCAAGTCGGTTCCTTTATCTTTTTTGGAATCACCAGAAACGGAGCTATATGGCTTGCGCAACGTTTGTTCTAGGATGAGGATGTTCTACGGCCCTGAAGCGTGCATCCGATTCGAAAGCCAGTTAGGAGTAGGTACAACAGTAACTCTAGAGCTGCCTTTATCAAGTACGACAGATGAATAATGAAATAAGGAGAGGATCGCTTGAATCTTCTTATTGTAGAAGATGAAATTAGATTTTTGCAAAATCTGCTTCACATGCCCTGGGAAGAACACGATATCGAAGTAGTAGGGTCGGCGAATAACGGTGCTGAAGCTCTCGCTCAGATACAAATGAAGCAGCCCGATATTATTTTAATGGATATTCAAATGCCCGAAATGGACGGTCTTTCCTTGGCGAGTCAAGTGGCTCGGGCTTATTCGAACACGAAAATCATCATTTTAAGCGGTCATGACAATTTTTCCTATGCGCAGACGGCGGTGGAGCTTGGCGTATACAAGTATTTGCTCAAGCCTGCTGCTGAAATGGACATTCTCCAGGCTGTAACGGACGCAGCCCGATGCATTCAAGCAGAGTTGATGGAGCGAACGCGTCAACTAATGATGCAGGAGCAATGGACGCAGTACCTCCCCGTCCTGCATCAGCATACGATTCGTAATCTAGCATATGGGCGGTATCAGATAGAAGAGCTGGAAGCTTCCTGTGTTTCATTAGGGCTTCATATAGACATGGAATCTCGTTATGCGGTAATCGTTCTGGACGTGGACGAATATGTCTGTTCCAGCAATGAAGATGGCATGACCCTGGATAATCTCGTGCATGTTATTCGAGATATACTGCCGACTCCTGATTTTTATGTATGCACGGAAGAGGATAAAACCATTATTGTGATAGGGAATACGGGAGCGCTGGAACATACTCCACAGCAGATGCTCGGGATTCACGTGGCGATGGAGAAGCTGATTCGCAACATCAAGCAATGTCTTGGCATTGTCGTAAGCGCGGGAATTAGTGGAGGAAGCGGAAAGATAGACGAACTGCTGCCATTATATATTCAAGCCAAAAAGGCGCTGCAAAATCGGGTCGTTTATGGAACAGGAATCGCAATTCCATATGATGAGCCGCTCCAAGCTGAGTTCAATAATCGTCCGGATTACGAGCACGAGGACAAGCAGCTAGAGATGGCATTGGAGACGATGGATCAAGAACTTGCCATGCGAATGATTTCGAACATGTGCGAGGCGGCGAAGAACAACTCTGCTTCGTATGAAATCATGATGGAGCAGTTAATGTACATCGTTGGCGTGTTGACGCTCTTTATCCGCAAACGCGGATGGTCTGTACAGGATGTGACAGGAGCGGATTTCGATTTTCTCTCGAATGTACAATCACTTACGACGCCAGAGCATATGTACGATGTATTGCATCGTGCTGTAAGAAGCATAATCACATATGCAGAGAGCCATGACAGGAAGGTTACCCATACCACTGTTCAAGCGATTATCGAGCTGCTTGAGGCGGAACAGGATCAGGAATTTACCTTGCATACGATCGCTGATCGTTTTTATGTGAACGCCTCCTATTTAAGTCGCTTATTCAAGCAAGAAATAGGAATGTCATTTACCTCATATGTTCTGGAACGCAAGATGGAACGGGCGAGGACGGCGTTGATGAATGGGGCGAGAGTGTATGATGCTGCCGCCATGATCGGATATCGAGACGTCAGCTACTTTACTAAAATATTCCGTAAATACTGGGGCGTAACGCCAAGCAGTGTAAAGAAATAAATTATTACTCTAGTGAATAGGCTGAATGTCATTTTTCAACCGAATATTGTCATCATTGTCTAGTTCCAGAGTCTCGTAACTCCTTGTATGCTTCTGTAGAAACAATTAAATGGTTCATAAAGGGGATTAAGTGAATTGTTGTGAAACTACTAAACGAAGGAGTCGATGATATGAACACGAAGCCAGCAAAGAAAAGAAAGGCTTGGTTTGCAGGGGTGCTGACGATTACGTTTGCCTTAAGTTTATTCGTCAATTTGTTCTCGACACCAGTGATTAGAGCGGCAAAAGATGTTGAAGAGAATGAAATGGATAGCATTGCGATGGCTCGAAGTGACCTGTCAGAAAGAAATATGGTGTTTTTATACAGCGGTCATTTTGGAGACGGTCAACGGTACATTCCATATGAATCGGCAGAGCTTGAACGTTTGGATACGGTGAGGCAATTTGTTATTGCGATAGATAATAAGACAAACAAAATTGACAATTATAAAGAGAGAAATATGATTGATGATATAAATGAAACGGTTCAGACAATCGTGGACACGAACAGCGAATATAAAGTGCTTGTTTCTCTGCCAGCACACGATGTCTCGAGCAAGTTAAATGTTGATCAGTTATTCGATGAATATGTAAGCTATATAAAGGAGTTAAAACGAAAGCTTGGTCCAAATTGGGACTCGGTAACGGGATTTTATTATCCAAACGAAGCCATATACTTCTACGGGACTCAAAATTACAGCTACTCGCAACTTGAAAATCAATCGCAAATTCAGTTGTTGGAAAAACTTTCGGAGTATATAAAGAACAGTGACGACGTAGACGGAGCTACTTCTTTTGCATGGGCTCCATATTATGGATTTGGCCCTCATAGGGAAAAAATAGTGGAAACAATTGCATACATCGTGGACGAGACAATGATCTTTGATGATGTGTATATTCAACCCCACTATTATTTTGACAAAGACTACAAAATAAATTTGCAGCCGATTTACGATAGCGTAAGAGAAGGAAGAGTATATGGGGACGGCGGTAGACTGATTGCTAAGAACCATTTAGATAAAACGAAAATCGGAATTCAAATGGAGATTGATTCAGGGTATTTTACCGATACAGGGAAAAGAGAAAGGTATGACCAGACAGTTGATAAGTTCAAGGAACTTCTAGGCGAAAAAGGGCGATTCAGCTTTTACATGGGATCTAAAGGCTTAATAAATCGATTTAATATTCCATACTTCAAAGAAATACTAGATAAAGTAAACGAATTCTATACAAAATGAGTTTATGCAAGCCGATTCCTCTATTGTGAAGGAATTGGCTTGTTTTATTTTTGGCCGGAGGATTGTTTGGGACTACCTGCATCCTATCGTTGGCAAAGCCATGAATGTCTCATCGTGATCCATTTCAATAATGAACGGGGGAAAAGGGTTGCAAAAAGGAATGAATTGCTTACAATAGTAAGGTTGGAAAGGGAGTGTATGATGAGCTTTTTTAGTTTGATTCTATTTGGGCTTTTTGTTTTTTTATTTATCAGGGAAAAAAGACGGATCAGTCTTTCATTCCTGTTCATGGCGGCTGTAGCAAATTTATTCTTGGATGTGGTGGCCTTTTCTAACCAGATTCCGTGGGTGAACTTAATTATAGCCGCGGTTATCCTTGCCTCTATTCCTTTGAGCGTACTGTTTGTGAGTATATATTTGCTGCTTAACGGACGAATTATGCTGAAGAAGGAAAGCAAGAAGCTTGCGAATATGTTGTCATTATTATTAAGTCTCCTGATCTTTGCGATGATCGGCATGTTTTTCTACATTTTCTTTATTTCGTATAATGATAAATTTGCTGTTTTTTATCTCGGGACGCTGCTCATCTTCATGTACTTTTCCTTTGTATTCGTCAGCTTTCTGGCGTATGCGATCTTCTATCATTACTGGAAAATATGGTACAAGCCCGATTTCATCATCGCGCTTGGCTCTGGTCTAATCGGAGGGGAACGAGTCCCGCCGCTTCTAGCGTCACGTTTGGATAAAAGCATTGAACAATATATGAAGTATCATCAAGTGCCTAAAATTATCGTGTCGGGCGGCCAAGGGCCGGATGAATTGCTTAGTGAAGCAGAGGCAATGAAGAAATATATCGTGGCGAAGGGAGTTCCAGAGCAGGACGTGCTTATGGAGGACAAATCTCGCAACACGATGCAAAATATGCTGTTCTCGAAGGCCATTATGGACGAGATGAAACCCAATCATAAAAGCATCTTCGTCACGAACAACTATCATGTATTTCGGGCAAGCATTTATGCGCGGCTCGCGGGATTGAAGAAGTGTGAGGGTGTTGGCGCGAAGACAGCAAGATATTACATGCCAAGTGCGTTCATCCGCGAGTATATCGGTATCATTATGATGTACAGATGGTGGCATCTTGCAGTGGTATCAATGATCGTATGTTTTACCGTCTTGCTGTTGAGAACGGCATTATGATGGAGAAAAGATCGAGCAAGGGGGAGCTGATTAACCCCTGACTCGATCTTTTGTTTTATTTCAGTATGACTTTGAAGCACCCTAAGGCTTCGTGTTTTTGTTTACGGATTATTGCGGCTTCACCATAATCTTTACTTGGTTTTTCTCTTTCAAGAGCGCCTCGAAGCCATGATCAACGACTTCATCCAATTGGATGCGCTTCGTTACCAGCTTCTCTGCTGGGAAGTAGCCTTGCTCCATCAATTTGATAACCGCAGGGAATACGTTGCGGTAACCGATGATGCCTTTCATTGTGCGTTCCTTCGTTACAATTGCATTCGGTTTAATAGTAGCTTCTCGCTCGAAAATGCTGACGATCATCACTTCACCGCCGAGCTTGGCTGCATCAATGGCATTGTTCAGTACAGCAGGAACTCCCGTTACTTCATAAGCGACATCCACGCCGCCGCCTGTCCGTTCGCGAAGCTCATTCACGACATTGACTTGCGAAGGATCAAGTACAATGGCTCCGAGTTCTGCTGCTTTTTGCTTACGCTGCTCGGACAGTTCAATTGCATAGATCTCCGATGCGCCGGCAGCCTTTAATGCTTCGATAACAAGCAGTCCAATTGGGCCTGTACCGAATACGGCTGCTCGATCCCCAACTTGAAGCTTGCTTTGTCGAACTGCATAGAGAGCTACTGCGGAAGGTTCAACAAGCGCTCCTTGCTCGTAAGAAACGCTGTCTGGAATCTTATGCACCATGTGTTCGTCTGCTGCTACATATTCGGAGAAGCCTCCACCGCCGCCAGCGAGACCAAGGAATCCCATCTTGTCGCAGAGGTTATACAAGCCTTGTTTGCAGGCTTCACATTCACCGCATGCGAAGATCGGCTCTACAACAACGCGATCGCCCTTCTGGAATTTGGTTACACCTTCTCCGATCTCGACGATCTGTCCAGAGAATTCATGTCCCATAACGATTGGAGCTTTCTCTCCAGTTAGAGGATGGGGAGTGCTGTCTGAAATGAAGATCGGTCCTGCCGTATATTCATGCAAGTCGCTGCCGCAGATGCCGCAGCATTCAACTTTAATTTTTACTTTACCTTTACCGACTGCTGGTTCTGCAATGTTCTCCACGCGCAAATCTTTGACGCCATGCCATCTTAATGCTTTCATGTGCTCATCTCCCCAGAAGTATAGAAATGAAATACTGTATGAAATGGAAACGGGAAAATATTTTCGGAAACGTTTCCGATATTAAATATGTCACACTATTAGCGTGATGTCAATCACAGTCTTCTATTGTAGGAAGATCAGGTGAATAATATGAATGCAGATGGTATGATACAGAAATAAGGCTTGGTTGGAATGGTGGAAGCAATTCCACTTGTAACGAGAGGAAGATGTACCATTGGTTCAGAGAAAAGTCACAATCGAGGACGTTGCACAGCGTGCAGGGGTCGGATTGGCCACCGTATCGCGTGCAATCAATGACGCAGATGGCATTAGTCCGAAGACGAAGGCCAAGGTGATGCAGGCGATTGAAGAGCTGGGCTTCGTACCGAACTCCTTCGCGCGCAGCCTTAAGGTACGGCAGACGAAGCAAATTGCGCTAGCCGTTCCCGATATTCGGAATGCCTTCGTTCCGGAGATTGCCTATTCCGTCGAGCAGGCGGCCAAAAATTACGACTACCGTGTCGTGCAGATCAATACATTAGGGAATGCACGAGCAGAGCTAGAAATACTTAGGGAAGTGAAGAAGCTTCATGTAGACGGTCTGATTGTCCTGCCGCTAGCTTACCCTGCAACGCTGCCTGACTTGATTAATAAATCGAGCATTCCGATCTCCGTTATTAACTATGGGAAGAAGCTCGGTGACGATGTGAAGGCGGATATCGTCAGTCTATCTACGCAAGAGGGCAAACTTGTCATGGAGCATTTCATGAACATAGGCCGCACGCGGATTGCGTACGCAGGTGCGCCGAAGCATATCATTGAGGAGCGTTTCTTTGCCTACGAGGATGCCCTCCCGCAAGTAGACAGCTCTCTGGTCTATCTCGGAGATGATTTCTCGATGCAAACGGGATTGAAGGCAGCCGATTATTTCGCAGGTCTAACGAAAATGCCGGATGCGATCTATGCGGGCAATGACATGATTGCGATGGGACTGCTGAACCGATTCAAGGAATTGGGGATCCGCGTGCCCGAAGACATTGCGATTGTTGGCATTGATAATATTTTGTGGGGAACAATTACGACGCCGCGGCTTAGCTCTGTGTCGATCATGGGAGCAGAGGTTGCCAGAGTAGCGACCGAACTGCTGCTTAATCGGATCATCGAACAGAAGCGCGGTGTATATGAACGAGTGCAGTTTGAGCCTCGTCTCATTGTTAGGGATTCTAGTGTGGCGATGACGCGCAGCTCGCAGCAGTTGGACTGATCTATATCTTGATGTACATTCAATTTGAATGTGTTCAATGAGGGAACGTATTTGCCGATCATCACATTTGGACAGTATTTCGGGCAAACGGGTCGAGTCCTGCTGCCCGTATCCTTGCAGCTGCATCATGCGGTGTGCGGCGGGTATCATGCAGGCTTATTAGTTGGCGAGCTGCAGCGATTGGCTGATTATAGCAAGGAATGGATAAATGATCCGAAGGAATACACATGATTGAGCAAAGTAATGAAGCCGTTGGAAAGAAGGCCATAATTAGCCGTTGTTCCAACGGCTTTTTTCATTGATGTGGAATCGGTAAATGATGATCTGACACAATTTTGTCACAATCCAATAAATTTTATAAAGGAGTATGAAACATTTTCCTCATTTGATGCATCTAAGTTGAAGGTGGTAATTTTATACTTGGATATGAATGCAACTTAGGAGGATGAAAAAGTGAAGAAACTAGTATCAGGTTTTGTTGCTGCGGCACTTGGCTTTACGGTGGTAACGCCCACAGCTGTGCAAGCAGCGCCTGCAACTTACACCGTATATGTGAACGGAAGCAAAATTAGTACCGATCAGCCACCGGTATACACGCAGGGTCGTGTGTTGTTGCCGATGGCAGTTATTTTCCAGTCGCTTGGCGCCAGTGTAAGCTACGATTACAAAACGAAGAAGGTATCAGCTTACAAAGGGAGCACCTCAGTAATTCTGAAACTAGGCTCCTCAGCGGCAACGGTCAATGGCAAAACTGTCTATATGGATGTTCCAGCCAATACAATGCAGGGCAGAACGATGGTTCCGGTACGCTTCGTTAGTGAATCGTTGGGCGCAACAATTAACTATGATAATAATGCAAAAGTCGTGCGTGTGACTTCAGGCAACACACCAACATATCCGGATCGTCCGACATATCCAGATGAGCCCGACTACTCCGGCGATCTTAGAGGCGTCAATTATGTGACAACACAGATCTCAGGCCAATCCGGAGATGCAAGCGATATTCGTGTCAGCTTCTCCAAGGAACAGTATGAAAATAACCTTGATCAATATCGCGTCATGATTGTTAAAGCGTCGAACTCCTTTAATTTGAACAAGGCTCGTTCGGTATCTTC
This sequence comes from Paenibacillus sp. NAIST15-1, assembly GCF_001894745.1. GTDB lineage: Bacteria > Bacillota > Bacilli > Paenibacillales > Paenibacillaceae > Paenibacillus_B > Paenibacillus_B suaedae. Next base: position 621,793 of record NZ_BBYF01000001.1, on the reverse strand, counting down.
CAACAATTATACCGTAGTGAACAAGAGCGGTGACGATCCTGTAGTCAGATTGGATTCCCGAGCACGTGACGTAGATGGAGACTACATCCGTACGAATGTGAAGTATGAAGCTTATGTATTGTCAGTGGGCAGAACGAGCAACCAACAGGTGCTCTCGAACCCATCTTCAACCTTTACGTTAGGCGACAACGCGGTTGCAGCGGCAACGAATGTGCAAGTGCGCAATGTGGCGAATTATAACGACGGCCGTGATATGCAGGTCAGCTTCTCCCGTCCTTCTAACGACAGCCCAATTCAAAATTATCGGATTATGGTCGTCAAAACGAAGGATGCATCTCGTTTCGATGCTTATGAAGCAGACCGCGTATCCAGCAATAATTATACGACCGTACCGAAGTCCAGCAACTCGACGTTGACGACAACCTTGAGTTCGACAACTAGAGATACAGCGGGTGACTTAATTCGCAATGGCGTACCTTATACCGTATTTGTCGTAGCTGTCAGCAATACGAGCTCGTATGCTAATAAGCTATCCTCCAGCTCATCTTCGATCACGCTTGGACAATCAGCTGGTGTTCCAGTGATTACGAAGGTTAGCCAAGTGGGCAATTATGGAGATGGACGCGATATTCAGATCAGCTTTAATCGCTCCTCCGATGAATCGCGCGTAAGCTACTACCGGATTTTTGCAGTGAAATATTCGGATGCTTATCGCTTTGATTTGACTGAAGCAAACCGGGTTTCATCTAGCAATTATTATGATGTCTCGAAGAATGGCTATAGCATTACTTCAACATTGCCATCTAATATGCGTGATGTGAATGGCTCACTAATCCGCAGAGGGGAAACGTACCGTCTGTTCGTCATGTCAGTTTCGAATAGCAACTCTGATTACAATGCATTGTCGGGCGCATCTGATTCCATCAATATTTCGAATAACTCAACGGTGTACAGTGCTTCCAATGTAAGAGTAAGCGATGTCGGAGATTATAATGACGGCCGCGATATGATGGTTACCTTCAACCGGGCATCGGACGAATCGAATATTAGCCAGTATCGAATAATGGTTGTGAAGACGAGCAGATCGTACCGCTTTGATATATCCGAAGCGAACAACGTATCCAGCTACAATTATACGTCGATGAACCCGAATGGCAGAGACGTTAGCCTCAAGCTGAGCTCTACTGCGAGAGACGTAGATGGGGACCTAATCCGTAACGGAACCAGCTACCAAGTATATGTGCTTTCTGTTGGACGCGGTAGTTATGTGAATTCCCTGTCCAGCTCCTCAGATACGATTACGTTGTCTAACAATTCGACGGTGTACCCTGCAACGAACGTATCGGCAAGCAGTTTGGGTGGAAACTACAATGATGGACGGAACCTGAGTGTAACATTCAACCGTGCTGCAGATGAATCGAACGTGAACCATTATCGCGTCATGGTTGTGAAGTCTTCCAATGCAAGCCGTTTTAATCTAACAGAGGCCAATCGAGTTAACAATTGGAACTCATCTGTCGTGTATCGGAGTGGCAGCAGCTTGTCGTATGTATTCGATGCGGATGCAAGAGATGTAGATGGAGCACCGATTCGCAACGGCAACAGCTACCGGGTATTTGTTCTGTCTGTAAGCTCCAATAGTCAAGCGAACAATGCGTTGTCTGCTCCATCTCCAGAGGTGACGCTTAAAGGCAATGCCTCGGTTGATGTCGTGACGAATGTAGAAGCGAAGATTATTGGCAAAAACGGTAATGCCAGCGACATTGAAGTAGGCTTTAATGCACCATCCAGTAATTCGTACGTAAATGAATACCGTATTATGGTTGTCCGCGCAGATCAGTCCTATGCATTCGACGCATATAGTGCGGGACAGGTGAGATCATCCAGCTACATTCGGGTTGGGAATCAGAGTGGCTATGTAAGACAATCGCTAACAAGCGGCTTGCGGGATGTTCAAGGCAACGACATTCAAAAAGGTGTTGCTTACCGGGTATTTGTGCTTACGGTAGCTGACAATAGAAGCGGCTCCTCAAATGCCTTGTCTTCGCCTTCTGGTGAATTTGCCTTGGTAGATCAATTCGTGCAGGCACCTACGAATGTGTTTTTGACAAGAGAAGGGGGGAATAACTTCAAGGCCTCCTTCTCGAAGCCAAGCAACGACAGCGGGATTGCCTATTATGCATTGATGGTCGTTCCTTCTAGCTCAGCGAACTCCTTCAACCTGGATCAGGCGAATCGTTTAAGAGGAGTAAGCGTAATTGGCGAAGAATCTAGAATGTTCTCGCTGTCAGATAATGATGCATATGGAAATCCAATTCGCAGCGGCGTTGCCTATAAAGTATTCGTTATGTCCGTAGCGGATGGGCGCAATGCAACAGTGAATGCACTGTCCACCGCATCCAATGAAATGACAGTTGGTGACGGATATTAATCCCCATGATGTGAAATAGAGAAGATAGATAGATAGATAGATAGATAGATAGATAGATAGATAGATAGATGGCATTCAATAAGAGCCTCGGAATGATTTCCGAGGCTTTTTATGTATCACCAAGAGTACAAGAGAGTTGTGTAATGAGTAAGAAATGACTTCAGTGCTGTCTATTAGGTAATTGGTAGGGGAGAGGGGGGGCTAAGCAGTAGTGGCTCTATAGGAAAATCGACAAATGTGTCGAGCAGTTGGAGGGGATTGCACGAATCTATGGGAGCAAGGATGGAGAGGATAGGGATGTTTTTGTCGGAAATAGGGTGAAACAACCTTGAAGATGACTATAAAATGACAAAAAATGATTTTTCGTGTCGAAAAATTGAAAAGTGTTATGAAAAAGTATTAATCTTTTCATTCGAGCAACCGATATAAAATATGGGTCTTGAGTTGGATAGGGGATGCGACCGTCCAACATGCTGATATGTAATATGTACTTTAGACCTATTCACGCGATACATGTCACAAGAACTAGTGCGTAACATTGCTATGACATTCTTGCCTGATAATCGATCTGCAACACGCAATGGATACATCAAGAAGAACAACATCAGGATTGAAAGGCAAACTCTTCGAAAGATGAGGACGCAAAGCCGCGGGCCTAACATCTTCACGGATTACGGCGGCCGGGTTGCCATTAATGTTGCGGTAACTACACAACGGTTATTCGGTGACAAGGCTATGCAGAATGGCCTTTTTTTTGCGCACAGAAGCTGGGGTAAATGATGGAAATTGTGTTGCTAAAATGGGACGAGTGTACTTCCTACGAAGACATAGATTCATTGATGGATCGATTTATCCCGTTCGTTACACCTGAAAAATACAAAAGGTTAGATAGACTTCGGAACCGTGAAGATCTTTATTGCACGGTTGCGGCTGACATATTGGCCCGCATGCTGCTATGTCGAACCTTGAAATGTTCGAATAACGAACTTGTTATTCACACTCATCCCTTCGGCAAGCCATATGTGGAGGGTGATCCAGTATTTTTCAACATCTCTCACGCCGGTGCGTTCATAGCAGTGGCATTGGATGAAGCGCCAATCGGGATTGATATAGAGCAAGCAGGAGAATGGAACATGGACGTGGCTAGGCTGATATGCTCGCCGCGTGAGTTGGAATTGCTTGCAAATACGAACGACAGTCGTGCGCGGCAGGAATTGTTTTTTTACATATGGACGGCTAAGGAAAGTGTTCTGAAGGCATTAGGAACAGGTCTCAGCCTGCCTCCTAGCACATTCGAGATTGTGCAGGAGACAGCTGTACCTATACAGGATAATCAATTATGGAATGTTGATCATAATTATGTAAAGCAATATGTCGTTCCTGTAACAGGCTATAGTATGACTGTGTGCGCACAGCATATGGAATTTGCCAAGCAAATAGAGTACATCACATGGGAGCAGTTGACTCATAGGTTTACGAAATGGGTTGGATCGTATAAAGGAGAGGACGAGAATTGGCTTTCATGGAATTAACAGTAGAACGATTGGCAGGCTATGACGTACATTCTATCGAGCTGCCTGAGGAGACAATGCGTCTTCTGAAGAAGCATTCGGCCGAGCATTCGGTCAAGTTGGAATCCGTCATGTTCAGTGCGTGGGCAACGCTGTTGTCCCGGTTCTACAACTCGCAGCAAGTAACTCTTCATGCCGTTCAAGCGGGACACGGCAATGCAAACCATACCGTAGTCAGTCAGGATGACGTAACCTTGCAAGGAATTATGAGCATTCATAACAGCTTGTCGGCTTGCGCAGAAGGACGTAACCTGACTTGCTCTGAAATAGCTTCTGACAGTGATGTGGCAACGTATTGCTGGTACGGAGAAGATGTTCGGCCCGTGCTTCCAGAGGGAGAGCAGGTATGTGACCTGCACGGCTGCATTCAGCATGCTGCTGGAACGGGCGCATTACCGATGTTCACAATGTATTACAAGGAAAATCAGTTCCAGTTATCGACAGTAGAAAAGCTGGGTGAGTACTTCTTGCAGCTGCTGGATGAAGCTGTGAAGCATCCTCAGAAGCGTATTGGCGAGCTGGAAATGCTGACAGAGCAGGACAAGCGCCAGTTAATTGAGGGGATGAATCAGACGCGAGCTGAATATCCTCATACATTCACGGTTCAGGCGCTGTTCGAGGAACAGGCTCAGCTGCATCCGGATCGAGTAGCTGTTATCGAAGATGATCGCGAGTTGACCTATTGCGAGTTGAATGCTCGTGCGAATCAATTGGCGCGCAGGCTGCGGAAGCTTGGCATCAATCGGGAACAGTCTGTTGGTATTATGGCAGAGCGAAGTGCAGAGATGGTTGTCGGTATCTTAGCGATTCTCAAGGCGGGAGGAGCTTATGTTCCACTTGATCCCGATCACCCTCAGGATCGCATTCAATATGTCCTGGAAGACAGTCGTACGAAGCTGGTACTGACTAGCAGATCGTCAGATATAGATTTGCCGAATACCATCGAGCAGGTTCATATGGATGACCCGAGCCTTGCTGATGAATCTAGCGATAATCTGGTATCTGTGAATCAGCCAGAAGATCTTATATATATCATTTACACGTCCGGTTCGACAGGAAGACCTAAGGGCGTCATGGTTACTCATCGCAATGTCATTCGCCTAGTAAAGCGCACGAATTATGTGAAGTTTGGCGAAGGCGACCGTATTTTGCAGACGGGATCGCTTGTCTTCGATGCCTCAACCTTTGAAATCTGGGGCTCCTTGTTGAATGGCTTAGGGCTCGTGCTCATCGATAAGACGACGATACTAGACGCTGAGCAGCTGGAGCAAGCGCTCATCCGCCATCAGGTAACGATTATGTTCTTGACGACGGCGCTGTTCATTCAATTGGTTGATCGCAATCCGCGCATATTTGCGCCGCTTCGCCAATTGCTCGTCGGTGGAGAGCTGATGTCGCCAAAGCACTTCTATCGAGCGGCTAAGGACTGTGCACCGATTGAGATTTCGAATATTTATGGTCCTACTGAAAATACAACCTTCTCTACTTCTTATCTGATGAAGGAAGAGGGAGACGGGACAATTCCTATCGGTACGCCAATTACGAACTCAACCGCTTATGTTGTCAATGATTACGGCATGCTGCAGCCGATTGGCGCTGTAGGAGAGCTGTGGGTCGGCGGTGAAGGCGTAGCACGCGGATACTTGAATAAGGATGAGATGACGCGTGAGAAGTTCGCGGATAGTCCATTCGTAGCTGGCGAACGAATCTATAAAACAGGTGACCTTGTGCGCATGCTGCCAGATGGCAACTTGGAATTCGTCGGACGCAAAGATCATCAAGTGAAGATTCGCGGCTATCGCATGGAGCTCGGTGAGATTGAAGCGCAGATTCATACGCACGAGCAAGTAACGGAAGCGCTGGTTGCAGCTTTTGAAGAGTCTCCTGGCCAGAAGGCCCTTTGTGCTTATATAGTAGCGGAAGAAGGCATGACAGCGAGTGCAATGCGCGAGTACTTGTCTTCGCATTTGCCTGAGTTCATGGTGCCGGCATACTTCATGTTCTTGGAGCGCATGCCGCTTACGATCAACGGCAAGATTGATCGGGCCAAGCTGCCTCAGCCGGAGAAGCAGGAGCGCATATCTACCGAATATCAAGCTCCAGTAACGGATACGGAGAAAAAGCTTGCGGCGATTTGGGAGGAACTGCTTGGCATCTCTCCAATTGGCACAGCGGATCACTTCTTCGAGATTGGCGGGCATTCGTTGAAGCTGGCACAGCTGCAAGCACGCATCGCAGCTGACTTCCATATCTCGTTGTCCTTCAAGGAATTGTTCTCGAATCCATATGTCGGCAAGCTTGCTGCAATTATCGACGAAGGAGCGCAAGAACAATACGAATCGATAACGCCAGCCGAGAAGAAGGCGCATTATCATCTCGCGCCAGCACAGACGCGTATGTTCGCGCTGCAACAGCGGGGCGGAGTTGGCATGGCCTACAACATTCCACTCGTGTACGAAGTGAATGGCCAATTGGATACCGGCCGCCTGAAGAAGGCTCTACACCAAATCGTAGAGCGCCATGAAGCATTCCGTACTTCATTCCATTGGGAAGAGGAACAGATCGTACAGAAGGTGCATGAGACAGTTGCATTCGATGTGCCGATTATAGAGGCCGAGGGCCGTACTGCTGCTGAACTGGCGAATGAATTCGTCCGTCCATTCCAGTTGGAGGAGCAATCGCTTCTACGTGCTGCGATTGCGAAAGTGGCAGCAGACAGCTACATACTGATGCTGGATATTCACCATATCGTCTTCGACGGAACCTCGCTCAGTGTGTTTGCTGAAGAACTGGCTGCACTCTATAAGGGCGAGGAGCTGGCTCCAATCAAGCTGCAATATAAGGACTATGCGGAATGGCAGTCCACGCGTGTACAAGATGAACAAGCACATGAACAGTATTGGCTGAGTGTGCTTGAAGGGGACATCCCACTGCTGGATCTTCCGTACGATTATATTCGTCCGAATGTGCAGTCATTTGAAGGCGATATGGTGCGTATAGCATTGTCTGCCAAGACGGTGGAAGGCTTGAAGCAACTGGCTCTCCGTCAAGGAACTACACTCTATATGGTGCTGTTGTCGGTATATAATGTGCTCTTGTCCAAATATGTGGACAAGGAGGATATGATTGTCGGCTGTGCGATTGCTGCTCGAACACATACTGATGTAGATCGAATGATGGGCATGTTCGTCAACACCTTGCCGATTCGCAGCTTCCCTGAGGGCGGCAAGGCCTTTGCTGCTTATTTGAATGAGATGAAGGATACGCTTCTGCTTGCCTATGAGCATCAGGATTACCCGCTCGACAGCCTGGTTGAACGCTTGCAGCTGAAGCGGGATGTAAGCCGCAATCCATTGTTCGATACCGTATTCGTCATGCAGAATATGGGGGATCTTTCGCTTCAAGCAGGAGATGCCAGCTTCACACAGCTGCCTTATCATAACGGCACATCGAAGTTCGACCTGACGCTGGAGGCAATCGAGCGTGAAGAGGAACTCGAATGCAACTTTGAATTCTGTTCGAAGCTGTTCAAACGGGCAACTGTTGAACGAATGGCAGGGCATTTCGAGCAGCTTGCTATGCAGGCGGCACAGCAGCCGTCATGCAGCATTGGAGAACTTGAACTGATTACGGATCGGGAACGGGAAGAAATCGTGCACCACTTCAATAATACGGTTGCCGACTATCCTCGCCATGCGACTGTACACAGTCTGTTCGAGGAACAGGTGCGTGTAACGCCTGATCGCGTTGCGCTTGTGTCTGGTGAACGTGAAATTACCTATGCGGAGCTGAATGCGGAGGCCAATCGTTTGGCGCATTATTTGCAGAAGCATGGGACGAAGGCTGAACAGCCGGTTGGTCTGTTCACAGAGCGCACACCAGAAATGATTATCGGTGTACTCGCAATCTTGAAGGCTGGCGGTGCTTACGTGCCGATCGATCCAGATTATCCGCAGGAACGGATTCAATATATGCTGGAGGACAGCCGTGTTAATATCGTACTCGCAAGCGACCATTTGGCTGAACGATTGCCTGAAGGACTGAGCAGCATCAGTTTCACGGATTCGGAACTAGCTGTACATTCAACGGAAAACATAGATGATCTCAATAATCCTGAGCATATCGCGTACTTAATGTACACATCGGGATCGACAGGGAAGCCGAAGGGAGTTATGGTCACCCATCGCAACGTGATTCGCCTTGTGAAGAATACGAATTTCGTATCATTCCAAGAGGATGATCGCATTTTGCAGACTGGTTCTCTCGTATTCGATGCTTCGACATTTGAAATATGGGGAGCCCTTCTGAACGGACTTCGACTTGTACTCGTTGACAAGCCGACAATTTTGGATGCTGAGCAGTTAGAACAAGCGATTATGCGGCATGGCATCACTATGATGTGGTTGACTTCACCGTTATTCACACAGCTAGTTGAGAAAAATGAGCGCTTATTCGAACCTGTGCGAACATTGCTCGTTGGCGGAGATGTATTGTCTCCGAAGCATATCTACCGGGTGCTTCATGCCTGTGCGCCAATTCAAATCGTGAACGGATATGGACCGACAGAGAATACGACCTTCTCCTGCTGCCACCATATTGCAGCGGAGCAGGACGGATCGATCCCAATCGGGGCGCCGATTGCGAACTCGACAGCCTATGTCGTGAACAACTATGGCAAGCTGCAGCCGATTGGCGTAGCGGGCGAGCTGTGGGTCGGTGGCGATGGCGTGGCGCGTGGTTACTTGAATCGCGAGGACTTGACGAACGAGAAGTTCATCGACAGTCCGTTCAAGGCTGGAGAGAAGCTGTATAAGACAGGCGACCTTGTTCGCTGGCTGCCGGACGGAACAGTTGAGTTCTTAGGACGCAAAGACCATCAAGTGAAAATTCGCGGATATCGCATGGAGCTTGGTGAAATTGAAGCGCAAATCCGAACTCATGAGCTCGTGAAGGAAACACTCGTTACCGATATTGAGGAATCGCCAGGACAAAAGGCGCTCTGTGCGTACATTGTAACGGAAGGTACGGTGACAGCTGCAGATATTCGTCAGCATCTGCTTGATCATTTGCCGGATTATATGATCCCGACTTACTATGCGTTCCTCGATCAGATGCCGCTGACAACGAACGGCAAGATCGATCGCGCGAAGCTCCCTGCGCCATCGAAGCAAGAGTGGACAGGAGCCGGTTATGTAGCGCCTGACAGTGAGACGGAGATGAAGCTTGCCGAGCTATGGCAGGAGCTGCTTGGCCTAACAACGGTCGGCGTGTGCGACAACTTCTTCGAGCTAGGCGGCCATTCCTTGAAGGCAATTACACTTGTTGCGCAGTTGAAGCAGGAATACGAGGTCGACGTCAGCGATGTATTCGCATATCCGACAATTCGAGAATTGGCATTGCGGATGAAGTATCGTCCGAACCATATGAAGGATAAGCTGGAGCGGATTCGTGCCATGTATGCAGAGGAAGTAGCGGTCGTGGAGGATAAGGCTGTAACGGAAGCTTGGAAGCAGTATCGCAGCCGCAACGAAGCTTATCACAATCGAGAGCTATCGCAGCAGTTGAACTATGCTAAGGTTCTCCTTACAGGTGCAACAGGATACTTGGGTGCTTACCTGCTTCGCGATCTTCTGCATTGCACTGACAGCAAGGTGGTTGCTATTGTTCGCGGGACATCTCCGGAGCAGGCTCGACACAGATTGTACGAGAAGCTGGCCTATTATTTCGGTGCAGCACTGACAGACACGCACGGACATCGAATCGAAGTCGTTAACGCGAACTTGAGTGACGAACATCTCGGACTCGCTGAACACGAATATGCTAAGCTGGCAGATGAAGTGGAATGCATCATCCATGCTGCGGCCAATGTGAAGCATTATGGCCACTATTCTGAATTCGTACTGAACAATGTTACGGCGACGGAGCGCTTGTTGGAATTGGCAGCAACCGGCACGAAGAAGGGATTCCACCACGTCTCTACAATGTCGGTCGGGATGGGAACGATTGAAGGCAAGGAAGCCGTTCTCTTCACGGAGGATGACTTGGACATCGGACAAGTGCATGACAACTATTATGTAAAGACGAAATTCCAAGCGGAGCAGTTGGTAGAACAGGCGCGTCTGCAGGGGCTGCATACGAACATTTACCGAGTTGGTAACATTGTATGTCACTCAGAGAGCGGTCAGTTCCAGGAGAATATCCAGGACAATGCGTTCTACAAGACGATGAAGTCCTTCATCCAATTGGGGGCCGTTCCTGATTCCGGTCAGGATACAGACTTATCCTTCGTAGATCAGGTGAGCCGTGCGATTATTACACTGCATGACAAGCCTGCCCTGCATGATGAGATCTACCATATCTATAATCCTCATCTGATCAGCATGTCCGAAATGCTGGCTGGGCGGAATGATGTTCAGGTTGCGAAGCTGCCAATGGAGAAGTTCCTATCCTATCTGTTCGAGCAGTATGAACAGGGGGCGAAGCTTGAGGCAGTCGAGAATGTGATGCTGCATAACGGGTGGATGGATGAAGGCGCTGCGCTGACAGCGTTCGAGCTAACTGCAGAACGGACGGTATCTACGCTTGCTGCATTAGGCTTTTCCTGGACTGTACCTGGTGAAGCTCAAGTCACGAATATGCTGCGACACGGGTTCGAAGTTGGCTTCCTAACTCTTACGAACAAGTAGGCCAGCAATTCTGAGCGATATTATGTGCAGGGGGGATGGCATCGAGAATGGCAGAAGAGGGTTGATTGCGGTTTATATGCAGCTCGAAGAGCGCCCTATCATAACTTGATAGGCATACGTCAATCAGCAAAAAGACCAAAAAGCATTGGCATGAAACGACATATTGGGTAATATTCAGTATGTGAAGTAGACAATCAGTAACACCATACTTATGAATTTATTACATCTAGGAGGAGATTTTCCATGTTCGAAACGAAATACGAAGCATCTAAAAACCGTGTGTATGTTAAGCTTGAAGGTATGATGACAATTGAAGAGGCCAAAGAATACGATCAAGCTGTTCGTCGTGAAGTTGATAAAGCGAAGGAAGGCTACACATTCTGCATCGATATGGCGAAGGCGCAACCAGCACCAGCTGATGTGAACGATTATTTGTCAGGATTGCGCGACTACATGGCAAACAAAAAAACAAAGGGATCTTCTATGATCGTAAGCTCCGCTCTGACGAAGCTGCAATTGTCTCGCTTGGTTAAAGATCTCGGCGGTGCATACGGCGTAGCTCAAAGCTACGAAGAAGCAGATCGCTACTTGGACAGCTTGTAGTCTTATAGTTCTTATCTTTTCATCTTATTGAAGGATACTGAATGATATGACCTGCCCGTTCCCGGACGGGCAGGTCTTTTTTTTGTGACGAGCAAGCTTGAGCAAGTGCAATGAAGGACAACGCGTGGTATCGGAAGATACCCTATTACATAAAAGGTGTGACAGGAATGAAATCTCAATCTATCAACGAACGAATACGGGCGTTATGGAATCACTGTTTTCAATCACTGTTAGCGCGGATATTATTGCCTATCAGTCTTATTACTCTGCTTGTCATTATAACGACCAGCATGGTGAATGCCAGCTTTATTCGAAGTGTCGTTACTGACATGATGATCGAAGACACACAGACGGCAGTTCGGCAAATTGGGAAATTCGTAGTGCAGCACGGCAAGGACGATCCAAAGGCTGTATTGAATATGGTTGCATACAAGGATAACAGCACTTCATTGCTTGTGAAAGATGGCAAGGTGATAGCCCGATTTGGTAAGGAGCTGTCCAGTGAGATCGAAGATAGTCTGCATGCACTTTACACTGGCGAGCAGAATGAAATGAAGTTGGACATTGGACTCGGTGGATACGCATACGCAGCGAAGTCTGGAGATTATACCGCAGTAGTAATCTCGCGATTTGATGATTTTGACAGCAGTCTTGATTCTTACAATTGGCTGATGTGGGCGGTTACCATTGGATCCTTGCTCATTATCACGAGTGTGACTTGGATGCTTGTGAATCGTCTGTTTGTCAAACCAATCCACAAGGTTTCACGTACCGTTGAGCATATAGGGTCTGGGGACTTTACCCATCGTGTTGGAATAGCTGAGCAGCGCAAGGATATTTGGGGAAATGTAGCCCGCAGCTTTTCGAGCATGCATAGCAATCTGAAGGAATTGGTCGATCAAGTTGTCGATACGAGCGAGAACATTAATACAACTTCGAATGACTTTGCAATCAGCTCGCAGGAAACAAGTAAATCATCGGAACAGATTACAATCTCGCTGCAGGATATATCAATGGGCGTGGACGAGCAGGCCAAGAAGCTTGCTGAAGTTGGTCAAATGATCGAGGATGTGACGATGGCAATTGGCGAAGTGGATCAAACGGTGAAGACGATTACAGGCGAATTCACGAAGGCCAATGATAAGGTTGTGCATGGCAATGAAATCGTCAATAAAACGATCACCCATATGAGACAGCTATCTGATAATGTGGAAGCAAGTGCTGGCATGATGAGCAGCCTGCAGCAAAAATCCGATAAGGTCGGCGAAATTCTAGCGATTATTACGGATATTGCGGGGCAAACAAATCTGCTTGCACTGAATGCCGCGATTGAAGCTGCTCGGGCAGGGGAACATGGCAGAGGCTTCGCGGTTGTGGCGAATGAAGTTCGCAAGCTGGCTGATCAATCGAATCAGGCCGCTCTCGAAATTCAGCAGATTATTGCAGAAGTTCAATCCGAGACGGGCAATGCAGTCGAGACAATGGAGAAGAGCCATCATTTCGTCCAATCCGGCATTCAAAGTGTAAATGATACGGGGGACGTCTTCCATGCCATTGTGGCGATGATGCAGGAAATATCCAATCTAGCCAGCATGGTCGAGGCGATCGTCCAGGAGGTCAATATTAGCTCTCAAGACATGCTTGAGCGTGTTCAGGGGGTTGTGGCCATTTCGGAGGAATCCGCCTCAAGTGTACAATCGATTGCCGCTGCTACTGAAGAGCAGAATGCGGTTATGGAAGAGCTGGCAAGCTCAGCCGAGGAATTTAAGCGCATGGCAATGGGATTGCAGGATTCATTGACGAAATTTAAATTTTAAAATTTATTTTAACAACTAGATTATACCGTACTTGAACCGATACCTGACTTAGGTATCGGTTTTTTTATGTCATGGCGATTCTCGCATGAATTTGCGTGCAGCAGGGAATAATTTGTCTGATCATCCAACATGTTTGTCATCTTCAAAGTGATTACAGGAGGGGTTGACTTATGGCGGACTTTGATTTCGCAGCTTCCCTGCAAGAACAAATATCGGCATTGTTTCATCATCGCGTCCATCTTGTGGTAAGAAGTATTTCGCCGTCAGTTGCCATATGCTATATGCCCCAGCATGTCGATACGAAGCAGCTTCACACCTCTATTCTATCTCCGCTGCAGCAGTTGGGGCAGACACCGACGATCGAGGATCTTCGCAGTTCGCTTCCTATCGGAGAAATCAAGGATATTTCGTCTATCCCGGATTGCGCACCTCTGATTGTGAAGGGATGGGTCTATATTGCGACGCCTCAGGCTGGCATTATGGCGAATGTGGCGAACCTACCCAAGCGTTCTCTTACCTCACCAGAGAATGAAACGACCATATTAGGACCAATGCTTGCCTTTACAGAGTCAATTGGAACGAATACGACTCTACTGAGGAATTCCATTCCGGACACAGATCTGTGCAGCGAGGAATTTAAAATTGGCAACAAGCGCAATACACAGGTCAATCTCATGTTCATGGCAGATCGAGTGAGCCAGGCGCGGCTTGAACTGGTACGTCATCGCATTAAGCGGCTTCGCCTCAATGATGTGACGGGCAGCTCAGAGCTTTTGCATATGATCCAAGATAATGATTTGAGTGTCTTTCCGCAATTGATGCTGACAGAACGTATTGATTTAGCGAGCCATTCTCTGCTTGAAGGCAAAATCATCATTCTGTTGGACGGGAGTCCGCTGGTAATCGTAGGTCCGAGCGAATTCATTGATTTCTTTTTGTCGATGGAAGATCGCTATTTAGGATGGGGAATCGGGACATTTATTCGTGCACTGCGAATGGTTGCGTTAATCCTCTCTGTATTTTTGACACCGGCCTATGTTGCAGCACTCACTTTTCATTATGAAATGATTCCTTCCTCCTTGCTCGTGTCCTTGATTGAATCACGATCCAGAGTCCCGTTTCCTCCTTTATTTGAAACGTTGATCCTGGAAGTGACGATGGAGCTGCTGCGGGAAGCCGGTGCCCGGCTGCCGACTAAGGTTGGACAGACGATGGGGATTGTTGGCGGTATCGTCATTGGGCAAGCAGCAGTTCAAGCTGGATTTACGAGCAATATACTAATTATGCTGGTAGCACTTGCGGCACTGGGCTCTTTTGCAACTCCAGATTATTTGATGAGCAGCGGCTTACGGCTTGTCCGATACCCGATGGTTCTCTTTGCAGGCATTTGGGGCAGCATAGGCATTGTGTTTGTAACAGCTTTGGTAATGATACACTTGATCCGTCAGACGAGCTTAGGAAGACCTTATTTCTCACCAGTTCACCCTATTAAGCATTCTGACTTAGCCTATGATGAGGTACTGCTTCCTGAACCGGATGGCTTGACTTCAACAGGGCACAAGCTTCGCAAATATATCCGATCCATCTCCATCCGTTCGTTGTGGACGGGGAAAATCGATGATTAGTCATTTGGAGGTGATAAGATGAATAGCGGAACACCCCACAAATATCAATTCAAGGCCTACATGCTGCTGTTCCTCGTATGCAACGTGCAGATTGGTGTAGGGATATTCGGATTTCAACGGTACATATATAAGGAGGCTGGACATGATGCCTGGATGTCTGTTCTGCTTGTAGGGATCGCCACTCACTTGATTGTTTGGATTATGGTCAAAACCTTGGATATGCATCAAACACTCGACCTGTACGGCATCCAGCAGATGTTGTTTGGCAAGTGGATTGGCGGAGTATTGGGTATTTGCATGATGCTCTATTTTCTTACTAATATGATAACAATTGTCAGGACGTATATTGAAGCCATTCAGTCTTGGATTTTCCCTGACTTTCCGACATGGCTGCTCTCGCTCATATTGCTTGTGCTTATGGTGTATGGCAGCTTGGGGGGGATTCGGATTATTTTGCAGATGAGCTTTATCAGCTTTTTCTTGATTATTGCTACCTCACTCTTGTTCAATTATCCAATCCGATATGTCGAGTGGAGCCGGATACTGCCGATTTATGATACAACTGTTCAGCATATTGCGGTAGGGGCTATTAAAATGGGCTTTTCGATTACTGGGTTCGAGGTTATTTATATGCTCTACCGTCATGTGAAGGATAAAGACAATGTGATGCGCTACGCTCAAGCGAGTGTGCTTTTCACTAACATACTGTACTTGTTTATTATGGTCGTGTCGATTATCTACTTCAGTGAGAATCAGATGCTTCGCACGATCTGGGGCTCCATTAATCTGTTGAAAATTATTAAATATCCCTTCTTGGAGCGGATTGAGTTCATCGCCATTCCCTTCTGGATGCTGGTTGTACTGCCTGGCATTATGCAGCTGGCTTGGAATATACTTCGCGGCACTGTCCAGCTATTCGGCTGGAATGAGAAGCTGACGTTGTATGCCACGGCCGCCATTGTCATAGCGGTATCCAACCTCTTGCATAATCGGGGTGAAGTAAATCAGCTGAACGATTATATTGGACTGTACTCTGTTCTTGTCTCGTATTGTTATCCTCTCCTCTTGTACGTCATGACGTATGTTGTACAGTGGCGAAAACGAGGGAAGGGGAGTGATGCTCAGTGAAGCTGTTATTTCAATACTTGTTCAAGGCGGTGTGTGCGCTCACCATGCTGGTGCTTCTTACTAGCTGTGTACAGACTAGCGTACTGGAGAAGCTGGGGCTAAGCGTGGCGATCGGGTACGATGCATTGCCTGAAGGCAAGCTAAAAGTAACTTCAGTTCTTACAAACCCTGAGCCTGAGGCGAAGAAGAAAACCAAGATAGTATCTTGTATCGCGAGCAGCAGCAAGGGGGCTCGGATTAATAATAACCGCCAATTGTCCCATACACTTGTAAACGGGCAGGTTCGCGTCGTTGTTTTTGATGATAAGCTGGGCAAGCAAGGAATAACAGATGTCGTCGAGAACTTGACTCGGGATCCGTTCTTCGGAGATATGATTTTTCTGGCTGTAAGTGAAGGGCCGTCTCATGAACTGCTGCATCACAATTATGAGCAAATTCCGAATATCGGAACGTATTTGTATCAAATGCTGCAGCAGCATATTCAGGATGATTGGGTGCCTTCTTGTACAGTTCATGATTATCGAAGCGCCTTTTATAGTGCCGGTAGAGATCCGGTGCTGCCAATGCTGCGCAAGCTGTCTAATGGAGTTGAAATTTATAGTCTGGCCTTATTTCAGGAAGATAGGGTAGTCGGAACGATCGGGGCGGGGGAGAGTTATTTGCTCAAGCTGCTTCTTGGGAAACTAGCAACTTTAAAAGAGCTTATAATCGATCGTGAGGAGCTTCGTCCTTATTTGCATGAGAATCGAAAGGCAGATGGTCGTGTGCGGGTGGTCATCTCGACCCTTGGAAGCAAGAAGCATATCCGTCTCCTCTCGGCATCTCCACTGAAATTCCAAACCAATTTACATATCAATGTGGAGCTGCAGGAAATTACAGATGAATATGATTTCAGCCAACCGCAGTCCAGTAAGCTGCTTCAACAGAAAATAGGGGAGACATTAACAAAGGAAACCGAAGCGCTTATTAAAAAGCTCCAGCACCTCGGTTCGGATCCGATTGGCTTCGGCGAGGTCTACCGCAGCTCGGTAAGGCACTCCAAACTGACAGCTGACAAGTGGAAGAAGATGTTCCCTGAGGCAAGCATTCAATCTCAGGTCGAGGTGAACATTGTCCGAACAGGTACAATTGAGTAATCGGACTCACAATTTTGTGTGAGTTAATATACGTTGACCGGTTGACTCTCACGTAACGTGATCGTGTAGCCTAATGGTATTCCGACTTTGTCGGAGAGGAACTTACCATGAAGAAATGCAGGTGAACCTAATGAACATTCACATGGAAGACACGTTACGTCAGTATGAAGCATTGTTGACCATGCCAAATGAGCAGAGAAATGACTATTTCAGGCATACAATGATGAAGCCGTTTCGATCGATGTGGGAGACCATTCATGTACCTATAACAGCGCAGCAGCCGAACGGCTATGATGTGGTAATGGCCACTCAAATGATGGGCTTCCTTCCGCTTCAACATCAGGAAGGAATCGAGAAGGCGGGGAAGCGTCTGCAGGATATTCGCATTCTGGAACTCGCGAAGGAGACTTTGTTGGGATGTATCCACCGAATAGACTCAGCGGGGCTGGCAGTCAAGGCAGAGGAATTGATATTTGGCGCGTATCTTGCTGATCCTGACAAGTTAAGCAGTTATCAGGGTTATACCGGATTTGGCGGTATTCCAGGATATATCCTCATTATCCTGGATCCGAACAGCTACAATATTCCGCGACTGCCGGCGCTGATCGCTCATGAGTTCCACCATAACGTTCGCTTCTCCTATTTCGATTGGAACCATGGAAATGTAACACTGGGCGACTATATTATCATTGAGGGCTTGGCAGATTCTTTTGCAACTGAGATGTATGGAGAGAAGCTGCTTGGTCCATGGGTGGCGAATATACAGGGCAAGGAGCTGGATTATTGCTTGGAGGTAATCCGAGGAGCATTGGATACGAAGGGATTCGCTGAGGTGAGCAGCTATATGTTCGGCGATGAAGCTGCTGCGCGTGATGGTTATCCGGCAGTCGGATTACCTGCGGGGGCCGGGTATGCGGTTGGCTATCATGTTGTACAGTCCTTCTTGAAGAGGAACCATGTATCTATTTATGAAGCGACCCTGCTGCCGACGGAGACCATCATACAGGGGAGCGGCATGGTGTAGGATTATCGATTGATTTGTAAGGCTCTTAATGTTAAAAGAAATAAAGTACTCGACTGAAAAATAAATTTGATACAGAGAAAATATAGTACTTTATTTTCTCTGTACAACTACTGCACTACACGCGGTTCGTGAACAAATGCTTTTATCTTACACTCGCTACTCCCAATTGGCTATGTCATTACATTGAACACCCCTTATTGCATAATGAACCAATAAAAAGCCCACTTCCCACAAAAGGGGATAACGGGCTTCAATAGAATTAATTTGAGCGGGAGATGTATGCTACTCCTTTTGTTGTTTCATCACCTAAGTTGTGAGCCACTACATAGTGTTTCTTATTTTTATTAACTGGAACATCATCAAATACAAGTTTCTCATCATGGTCTCCCCGCACTGTCTTACTGGCTATTTCAGTATCATTATTACGATTTGTTTCTTCATAAAGCGTATATTCAATTTTTGTGTTTCCGTCACTGGATTGCGTCGCCTTTAAAGTTAATCTGTCACCAGTTGGATAGAATGAGCCAGAAGACTGTGTTTTACGTACTCTGACTTCAAAACCCCACGTGTAATTTACGGGGGTAACAGAGCTTTTAGCATGAGCCACATTTGAAATAGATGGTTGTGCATATGCTGGGATAGCCATCAAGAGCGTAGCAGCCGCAGTCATAAGAATTAATGACTTTTTCATTAACTGTTCCTCCTAATTTAATGTTATTTGAGTCAATAAGTTTGAAGTGAACTATTGAAGTTGAGTTTATTGTAGCTATAAACAAATCAAATAAACAGGGGAGTATCATTACTGTTTCTAGTGGTAAAATGACTAGTTCTACGTAAAAAAAGACAGCATTAATTGCTGTCCCTTATACGTTATGTATAATAACTACTGCCAGATCTCTACCTGAAAAATAAAGTTCCGATATTCGGATGAGGCAAGACCCTGAGCAGCGGCAGAAATCTGCTTGGGGTCTTTCGTTCGATATTTATTCGGTTTATTGTTGCTTTCGTTGCTGGAATTTAGTTACGGCAGGGCTATTTATTCAGTTTCATTCAGTAGTTCATCTCTTCTCATAAAACGGACTAGCTTCTCCTCGGTAGAGGAGTGTTCAATTGGGGTGAATACACTGCACCGCAAGTCCATGTTCCCCTGCAAGAGAAGCGAGGTAAGGTTGAACAGCATCTTGCCTGCCTTCGCGTGACGGAATTCGATCGTAACGTCGGGGGCAATGCTGACTTGGCTTGCTTCCCATAGTGCATGGAATTCGGGATGAAGCGCTGACATTTCGACTACGAAGTCTGTATACCATTCATCTCCCACGTACTGACCATAGTAGGCGCGGAACATCGCGAGGAAGCCTCTGACGAAGTGTTCCCAATTGACGGCTAATGAGCGCAGCTCTTTTCTGACGAAGACAAGTCGAATCAAGTTCCGCTGCTCTAATGGAACCTGATCGAAATCGAGAAATACATATGCCGCAGCGGCATTCCAGCCAACAATGTGGAAGTGCCTATCTGTAATGATGGTTGGGCAATGCGTTAGCTCATTCAATATTTTCCCAAGCGATGGCGGAATTTTCGCAATGCTCATTTCCTGCTGTGGTGGACTAATATGCTTCTCAAGTGCAAGGTCGTACACATATTTCCGTTCATCCTGATTCAGTTGCAGAGCGGCAGCTACCGCGTCCAGAACAGATGGAGACACGGTGATGTCACGCCCTTGCTCCAACCAGGTATACCAAGTCGTACTGACTCCTGCCAATTGCGCTACCTCTTCTCGGCGCAGGCCAGGTGTTCGACGTCTAGTACCGGCAGGCAGCCCTACGGACTGCGGTTGAATGCTTGAGCGCTTGGACTTTAGGAAGGTGGACAGGGCTTCTAATCTCGTCTGGTTGGACATGGCTATTCCTCCTATCTGCAAGCCAGTTGTACATTTAGTTTTGTTTATATCGACTATGTAGAGTGAATAACCAGATCAGCAGAGGATTCACAACGGATCAGGAATAATTGTGAAAGGTTACATGGTTGTTTGTGATTCCCAACTTGCATGCCGAAGCATGGGTCCATTGCCTTATCTAGTATATCATTTCCGCAGCGTAATCGATTGGAAGTGCAAGTTGTCATCATCCAATGGGACAGTGTGGAAATCTACGATTTGGAACCAGCGGGATAAGGTCTTCTGAATGGAACTGTCCGCGTGAAAGGAAAAGAATCGCTGCGGTTTGCACCAATCCGCCTCCCATACTCCTTCTGAGTCGTATCCACCATATAATCCAATAAAAAGTAGTCCATTCGGAGCGAGCACTCGATGCATTTCTTGCAAGACCTGATCCAGATCCTTCTTCGGCGCGTGCAGCAAGCAATTTAGCGCATAGACAGCTTGAAAGCTATGATCGGCAAAGTCCAACTGATAAAAATCCATTACTTTCGCATTCAAGCCTCTTTCGATGCACTTCTTCACCGATTCACTGGATAGATCGATGCAGGTTGTCTGCATTCCGCTTTGTTGAAAATAAACGCCGTCGATCCCTGTTCCCGCACCGATTTCTAGTATAGTTGTTTTCCCCTCACGGCTTATCAGCTCACGAAATTTCTTTCTTTCGTCTATTTTCCAAGAAGACAAGGATCTGCTGGATCTCCTCTGGGCATCCTGATCATACGATTGGGCTAGTGCAGCTTTGAAGTTGGACATGAAATCTGCTCCTTTTTGCTAGTATATTACGAACATTTGTTTTCTTTATTATAGAAAAGGATTCTTAATTATGTAAACGAATGATGCAAGAGAGCGGCAGAGGAGTGCTCGATATGGCTGATATTTATTGTGTACTGCTGGAGTCAGGTAGTAATTATACTAGTATAACCAACAACTTGTAATAGGATAAATCCTGTGTGACAATATCGTAAACCAATGAATAAGCATGAGGCGACTCATGGATGATCCAATTAGCTAGGTAGATTCATATTTCACAATGAAGACAGTGTCGTTATAGAGGCTTGTGCGATCACGATCTGTGAGGAGGAATTAGAGTTGGAACCCGTAGTGATTACAGGAATGGGGGTTATCTCCCCGATAGGAAATGATGTAGAGACGTTTTGGAGGAACTTAGTTGCTGGACAATCAGGAATATCCTCTATTGATACATTTGACGTGAGTGGTCATAAAACGAAAATTGCCGGTCTTGTGCGCGAGTTCGATGCAGATGGACTTCTTGGACGCAAAGAGGCAAGACGGCTGGATCGCTTTACTCAATTTGCACTTGCTGCCGCAGAGCAGGCATGGACGGATTCTGGGCTGGTGCTGGATCAGATTGACCCTGAGCGCTTAGGGGTCTACGTGGGGTCAGGCATTGGCGGTATTGAATCCTTGATTGAAAATGTCGATATTTTGCGAAGCAGGGGTCCAGGGAGGGTCAGTCCGACCTTGGTGCCAGCCATGATGGCTAATGCAGCGTCTGCACAGATCAGTATCAAATGGGGAGCGCTGGGCCCTACGATGTCCCATGTCTCTGCTTGTGCGATCGGCAATACTGCGATTGGCGAGGCGTTCCGGCTCATTCGCTCGGGAGGAGCAGACATTGTATTTGCAGGCGGAACGGAAGCTGCTATTACCGACTTATCGCTAGCCAGCTTCGGTAATGCAACGGCATTATCAACAAGGAATGATGATCCGACGAAGGCCAGTCGGCCCTTCGATGCTGAGCGGGATGGATTTGTCATGTCTGAGGGCGCGGGCATACTCATTCTGGAATCATTGTCGCATGCCTTGCGTAGAAAGGCACGAATCTATGCGGAGGTTATTGGATATGGGATAAGCTCGGATGCTTACCATATTGTTGCGACCCATCCTGAAGGGCGAGGTGCCTATCTTGCGATGAGAACGGCTCTGCAGGATGCATCTGTGTCTACCGAGGATGTAGATGTCATTAACGCGCATGCAACGAGTACGGAGGTTGGCGATCTGGCAGAGACAACGGCGATTAAAAGAATGTTCGGCGAGCATGCTTATCGGATTCCGATAACAGCAAATAAGTCCATTACGGGTCACATGCTAGGTGCTGCTGGGGGAGTAGAGGCCATTTCGCTCGTGAAGAGCTTACAGGAGGGAATGATTCCGCCGACGATTAACCTTGAGAACCCTGACCCGCACTGTGATCTGGATTATGTGCCGAATGAAGCACGCAAGGCCAATGTGAAGGTGGGACTATCTAATTCTTTCGGCTTTGGCGGTCATAATGCCGTGATCGTGTTGAAGAAGTATGAGTGATTGAGACGCATAATCGGTTCGGTACAAAATAGCCCCTGACTTGCGGCATATCCGCAAATTCAGGGGCTTGGCGTTTATCAGCAGGCTTAGGATTCAAGACGCTTACGTTGGAAGCGGGCAATCGCTTCGTATTCTTCATCCAGCTTGCGGAATATCGAGATATAGATCGGAAGCAGCTCATGATAAATCGCTGCATGCTCTGGATTAGGTTCATGCTTGTGCGTAGCGCCTACCATATCAGATACGATACGGAGTGAATCGGCTCTTCCAGTTGCGTATAGACCAAGCACGACAGCACCAAGGCAGGAGCTCTCATAGCTCTCAGGGACGACAACTTCTTGATCGAAGATATCGGCCATCATCTGCCGCCAGAGCGGTGAACGAGCGAATCCGCCAGTAGCGTGAATCTTGCTAGGGCGTCCCATCTGCTCTTCCATTGCAAGCAACACCGTGTACATATTGAAGATGACGCCTTCCAGCACGGCACGAATCATATGTTCCTTCTTGTGATGCATAGTGAGGCCGAAGAAGGAGCCGCGCGCGTCTGCATTCCAGAGCGGAGCTCGTTCGCCAGTTAGATAAGGATGGAAGAGCAGTCCATCTGCCCCCGGCTGAACCTGCTCGGCAATGCGAGTAAGCAGATCATAGACATCAATGCCAAGCCGCTTCGCTGCTTCAACCTCGGAAGCAGCCAGTTCATCGCGTACCCAGCGGAACAGCATGCCGCCATTGTTCACAGGTCCGCCGATGACCCAGTGCTTGTCTGTCAGGGCATAGCAGAAGATTCTGCCCTTCGGATCGGTAAGCGGTTGCTCCACAACGGTACGGATTGCGCCGCTCGTTCCAATTGTTGCTGCAACAACACCAGGCTCGATCGCATTTACACCAAGATTGGAGAGCACACCATCACTGGCTCCCACAATCGTTGGGGTAGCACGGGAGAGTCCCATCTCCCGCGCGTAGACTTCATCCATTCCTGTTAGCTGATGCGTAGTAGGAACGAGCTCGGATAGCTTGTCAGTCGATATGCCCGCAAGTTCAAGCGCTTCTTCATCCCAAGCGAGCTGCTGCAAATTCATCATCCCGGTAGCAGACGCAATCGAGTAATCGACAACATACGTATGGAACAGCTTGAAGAGTACGTATTCCTTAATAGAAATGAATTTAGCCGCCTTATTTAACAATTCCGGAGCTTCATGCCGCATCCACATCAACTTCGTAAGCGGGGACATCGGATGGATGGGAGTGCCTGTCCGCAAATATAAGGCATGTCCCTGCGGATCCTTCTTGAGCTGGGCTGCATACTTGCTGCTCCGATTGTCTGCCCACGTGATGCAAGGGGTGAGCGGATGGCCTTCTGCATCGACGGCGATGAGGCTATGCATCGCCGAACTGAAGGACAGGAACAGTACATCCTCAGGCTGGGCTTGCGCAGCGCTCATCGCTTGCTTGACAGAAGAGACAACGGCTTGGAATATCCGTTCTGGATCCTGCTCGGCTATCGTTGCGTTCGGTGTATGCAGTGGATAGCCTTGGCTGCCGGTGGATATGACTTTGCCATTCTCTTCGAATACGACTGCCTTCGTGCTCGTCGTTCCCATATCGATTCCGATCATGTAGTTGGGATGATTCATAGGGTTAACCTTCTTTCTTTCATTGCCATATATGTTACACTACTGTGCTCAACAGTAGAATCAATGCTAATCCGACGACAGATAGAATCGTCTCCATCACTGTCCATGACTTAAGTGTCTCTGGGACGGACATGTTGAAAAATTCCTTCACCATCCAGAACCCTGCATCATTGACGTGGGACAGAACGATCGAGCCTGCGCCAGTTGCCAGTACAACCAATTCTACAGGAACACCTGGAGTCATCGCCAGTACTGGAGCAACAATACCAGCAGCGGTCGTCATGGCAACGGTTGCAGAACCAGTTGCGACACGAATCAATGCTGCGACGAACCAGGCGAATAGTATGACGTTAATGTTCGCTTGAGTGGCAAGCTCTGCGATCGCACCGCCAACACCACTGTTAATGAGTACTTGCTTGAACGCACCGCCACCGCCAATGATAAGAATGATCGTTGCGGTAGGAGCGAGACATTCGCTGGTGAAGCGGGATATCTCTTCCTTCTTGAAGCCGCGCGCATAACCGAGCGAGAAGAAGGAGAAGACGACTGCAATCAGAAGCGCGATAATTTCATGGCCGATGAATTTGCACAGTACGGCTAAGCTGCTTAAGCCCTGAGGATCGACAATGTCTGCGACGGAGCCAATCAGCATAAGAATGACAGGCAGCAAAATGGTGAACAGCGTAATGCCGAAGCTTGGGAGCGGCCGATCGCTCTTTTGCGCGAATTGTTCAGCGAGCTTTGCTGGCGGCTGTAATTGAATGCGCTTGCCAATGAACTTGCCGAATAGCGGCCCTGCGATAATTGCTGTTGGTATTCCGACGAGCAGAGAGTAGAGAATCGTACGACCGAGATCCGCTTGATAAGCGTCGATGGCAATCATCGGTGCCGGATGCGGTGGTACGAGTCCATGTACGGTAGATAGCCCCGCCAAGATTGGAATGCCGATCTGCAGCAATGATTTGTTTGTTTTGCGTGCTACAGTGAACACAATTGGAATTAATAAAATTACGCCAACTTCAAAAAATACTGGGATACCTACAATAAAACCAACAAGGAGCATTGCCCAGTGAACGCGTGATTCTCCGAATTTATCAATAAGGGTAGTGGCGATTTGCTCTGCACCGCCGGATTCCGCCATCATCTTGCCCAGCATGGTACCGAGCGCAATGACGATGGCTATCGTGCCAAGCGTGCCGCCAAGGCCTTGTGTAATCGATTGCACAACATCCTGCGGTTTCATGCCTGTTAACAGACCGAGCATTAATGCTGATATAAGCAACGTAACGAAAGGATTCCATTTTAGCTTGGCAATGAACACAATGAGAAATACGATGGTAAGCAGTGTCCAAAATAGTAATGTCACATTGTGACTCATTCCGAATAGTGTGCTCATGATGTACGAGCCTCCTTTTGAAAAGTGCCGATTGTTATGGATGATTCCAAATATAGCGTTTCCAAAACAAACTTGAATACTTGTCGACAACTTAAAATTAAAAAAGCTTTGTATCCTTGCAGCTTGCCGTTACGAATGCGGCAAGCTGACATGCAAGGTACGGTTCGAGTCGGCGAAGTAGGCTGAGACAACCTGCTGGATCGTATGAGTATCCTTCGACTGGAGTCCTCTTACGATCGTACGGTGCTTCTCAATTACAGTGAACAGCTTCGCTTCTCCCTCAGAGAATATTTCTTCCGTTGTCATCAGCATGACGGTCTTCACGATCAGTCGAATGCTCGTCCACAGATGCATGATGCGTTTATGCTCCGCTGCAGCAATGATCGCTTCATGGAACGATAAATCCTGATAAGCGAATTCAACGGCATCATTGTACTTAACCGCGAGTTCCATCTTGTCGATAATCTGCAGAAGCGTCAGAATCAGACCATCTGTGTTCACGATGGCGAGCCGCTGCTGGACAAAGCTCTCAATGAGATAGCGAACATCGTACAGCTCTTCGACATCGATAAGACTAAGCCCTAAGACAACAGCACCCATGCGCTCCAAGCGGATAAGCCCTTCGTTAGAGAGCGTTTTCAATGCTTCGCGAACGGGAGAGCGGCTGGTGCCGAAGTCGGCAGCCACTCGATTCTCCGATATAATTTCGCCCGGCTTGATGGAGCCGTTAATAATTTGCAATCGCAGCTCACAGGCGATGGATTCCCCAAGGGATGCGCCCTGCAGCCACTGTTTCGGATAGTGTATCATGCGTGAACTCTCCTCATGATTGGTTTCCTGAACCCATATCTCACTTTAGAGATTTGGTTCTGATTGTACCACAGTGCTGCATGGCGCGACCATCGGGCTTGTGGTGATTCTATCTTCGCTATCGAAATAGGAACTGACTATTCCTTCGTTACCACTTGATGTCCGCCGAACTCATTACGCAGTGCAGCAACTACCTTACCATGGAAGGAATCGGACTCAAGCGAACGATATCTCATGAAGAGGGACATCGCGATAACGGGTGCGCTTGCTTGCAGCTCCAGTGCAGTTTCCACTGTCCATTTGCCTTCGCCAGAGCTTTGCATAACGCCGCGAATGCTGTCCAGCTTCGGATCTTTGGAGAAAGCATTTTGCGTCAGATCCATCAACCAGCTGCGGATTACCGATCCGTTGGACCATACGCGTGCAACTTGTTCGTAATCGAAATCGAAGTCGCTCTTGTCCAATACTTCAAAGCCTTCCGCGATCGCCTGCATCATTCCATATTCAATACCGTTGTGAACCATTTTCAGGAAATGTCCACTTCCGCTCTTGCCTGCATACAAATATCCTTGATCTACCGCAATGTCCTTGAACAGTGGCTCAAGTGTAGCGAATACTTCTTGGTTGCCGCCAATCATGAAGCAGCCGCCTTCAGCTGCGCCAGATACTCCGCCGGATGTTCCGATATCGAAGTAATGGGCACCCAGTGCATGCACTTTCTCGCCTCTAGTGATGGACTGTTTATAATGTGAATTTCCTCCGTCAATGACAATGTCTCCTGGAGAGAGAAGAGGAAGCAGAGTGTCTACCACTTGATCCACGATTTCTCCAGCTGGAACCATCATCCAGATGATCTTTGGAGCATCCAGCTTCGATACGAGTTCTTCAATTGTATCTGTAGGAATTGCTCCTAGGTCAGCTGCTTTTTGACGTTGTTCAGCATTTACATCAAAAGCGACTACCTGATGCTTGTGCTGCAATATGTTATCTACGAGGTTGAAACCCATTTTTCCAAGGCCAATCATGCCTAATTTCATGCTGTATTCACTCCTGTGATCATGCTGTAAAGTACAACAAGTATACTTGTATACAACTTAGTGTGATCTTATCTTACTGTCTTCTTGCCTATCTGTAAAGTGGAAATTGTAAGCGCTATATCATTGTTCGTAGCAAGTGCAGTCTCATTTAGAATGGTTCCATGAGGTGGGAATTATGTATCTGCGAATAGGTTGCACAGAAATTAATTAAATTGTAAAATATACATTACATAATGACATATATATATTACATTGTATTGGCGAGATTGATGAAGGACGAGGGTCGAGCATGAATCAGAAGTTAAAGATGGCGCGTGTGGAGAAAGACATGACACAGCAGGAATTAGCGAACGCAGTCAACGCGAGCCGGCAGACGATTGGTCTGATTGAGAAGGGGGAATTCAATCCATCTCTCCAGCTGTGCATTGCGATTGCGAAGGCGTTAGGCAAGACTTTAGATGAACTTTTCTGGGAGGGGTAACAGCATGAAAATCAACAAATGGTTTACATCCAGCAACCAGAGCAATGATGAGTATGTGATTCAGAAGAAAAATAAGTTCAAAATTGAAGCGCTCTATCTGATTATCGGCTTGCTACTTCTGAATGGGATTCGTGGCATCCTCATGGGGGATTATTCAGAGAATGTGCTGATGAGTTTAGGAATTGTCTTTTTCTATGCAATCTATTTTATGCTCCGCTATATATTCACTGGATTGGAGTACCGGGATGTAACAACAGATAGAGGGTATCGCAAAAAGCGGCGAGAAGTGTTGATGATCTCACTCAGTGCATTCGGCATCTTTTTCATTGTAACGATTGGACAGAAGTTGTTATTTAGACCGGACAAGCCTTGGATGGACGTCATTGGCCCTTCTGTATTGTTCTTGATTATTCTCGCCGCGGGCAACTACTTTAGTTTGAGAAGGTCGTATGCGAAAAATAAGGAAATATTCGATGATACGAAGTAAAGGCTGTAATGTGAGGTAAGGCAGTATGATGGATCATGCTTCATTACCTTTTTTGAAAATGAAATGAAAATATTGTTGACAACTCATATTTTCAGATGTATTATCTTCAACAACAAACGACAACTTCATACTACCTTATCAAGAGCGACTGAGGGACTAGGCCCTATGACGTCCGGCAACCTTACCTGTGAGTAAACGGTGCTAAATCCTACGGAATGATTCCATTCTGAGAGATAAGTGTGGCGATACTGCCAATTCAGCCTCTTTCTCTCTTAGGGAAAGAGGCTTTTTAGTTTTTTTAGTTTTCATCCAGGTGATAGCAACAGAATGGCGGGGTGTGTGAAATGATTGAAATTCGGAGTTTGGTTAAGGAGTATCGAAGCAAGACATCGACCGTCATCGGCGTAAATAACGTCTCTCTTCGAATCAATAGGGGAGAAATTTACGGGATTATCGGACGAAGCGGTGCTGGGAAAAGCTCGTTGCTGCGCTGCATCAACTTGCTGGAGGAACCTACATCTGGGAGTATACTCGTCGATGGCGTTGATTTGACGAAGCTGCAAGGAGAGAGCTTGCGACAGGCAAGACTGAAGATCGGCATGATCTTTCAGCACTTTCATCTTATCCGCTCCAAGACGGTATTTGAGAATATTGCATTTGCTCTGAAGGCCAACAACAAGTCGAAGGCAGAGATTGAACCGCGTGTCCTTGAATTGCTTGAAATGGTCGGCTTGGCTGACAAGCGAGATGTATATCCTGCTCAGCTCAGCGGCGGGCAGAAGCAGAGAGTAGGTATCGCCAGAGCGCTGGCCAATGAACCGCATGTGCTGCTGTGTGATGAAGCAACGTCTGCGCTGGATCCTGAGACGACTCAGTCAATCTTGGAGCTGCTGAAGAAAATCAATCGCGAGCTTAACCTGACGATTGTATTGATTACGCACGAAATGGAAGTGGTGAAGGACGTCTGTGACCGGATGGCGGTGATGCAGAACGGCAATGTGGTAGAAGAGGGGCCGGTATATAACATTTTCTCTGATCCACAGCATCCGATGACGCGCTCGTTCATCAGCAGTCTGTTCCAATTCAATCTTCCAGAACGATTGATTCAGCATTGCAAAGGAATGATCGTGAAGATTCACTTCGTGGCGCCGCAAGCGGAGGAAGCAATCATTACTGATGTAATGACGAACTTCAAGGTTAGAGCAAATATTTTGCATGGCAAAATTGAATACATCCATGACAACCCGCTAGGCATTCTGATCTTGGAGCTGAATGGAGAAGTATCAGAGCTGCGGCAAGCACTCGACTACATCAAAGAACGAATCTATCGATTGGAGGTCATCCATCATGCTGAGTGATTCGATCATCCAACTGCTGCCGGACTTGGGCAAAGCATTTGTCCAGACGCTCTATATGGTTGGAATTTCGCTGTTTGCTGCCATAATTCTGGGTCTTCCCATTGGAATTCTATTATTTGTAACCGATAAGGGGCTATTCCTCGAAAATGCGTTTACGAAAAATGTGCTAGGCTTCATCGTCAACATGATTCGCTCAATTCCGTTCATCATCTTGCTGGTGACACTGCTGCCGCTGACGAAGCTCATTGTCGGTTCAACGATAGGCCCGACGGCTGCTTCGGTATCGCTCTCGATTGCGGCAATTCCGTTCTTCGCCCGCTTGGTAGAGACGGCGCTGCGCGAGATTGACAAAGGTGTCATCGAAGCGGCAATCTCCATTGGTGCAACACCGTGGATGATCATTAAGGATGTACTTCTCCCTGAAGCGAAGCCAGGCATCATTCAAGGCGTGAACATTACGGCAATCAGTCTTGTCGCTTATTCGGCAATGGCTGGTACAGTCGGTGGAGGCGGAATCGGCGATTTGGCGATTCGGTTCGGCTACTATCGCTACGACAACACTGTAATGTTTACCACGGTAATCATTCTAATCTGCTTGGTGCAGATCATTCAGTACGGAGGAGACTTTATTGCAAAGAAAGTAGACAAGCGATAATGCATTCGCTTTTGTTCAAAAAGTCATACCTAGGAAGCAACGCGGCATCGAATCTTGCACTTACTTCGAAAGCATGGTTCGAGTTCCTGCAACCTACTTGGTGCTGAAAACCAGTCTTAATGCACCGAAATGATACAAAAATATTATCCATACGGAGGTCATCATTTATGAAGAAAGCAGCTCTCGTCCTATCTCTTATTCTAGCAATTGGCTTGCTCGCTGGATGCGGCAGCAAAGACGCATCAACGGGTTCAGGAGACGCAAAGCAGGAAGAAAGCAAAGCAATCAAGATCGGCGCAACAGCAGGCCCTTATAGCGATATGATAACGAAGGCGATTAAGCCGATATTGGAGAAGAAAGGCTATTCCATTGAGTTGGTTGAATTCGGAGATTATGTGCAGCCGAACTTGGCATTGTCGAATGGAGATTTGAATGCGAACCTGTTCCAGCACAAAATCTACATGGAGAACTTCGCGAAAGAAAATAAAATTGAGTTGT
This sequence comes from Paenibacillus sp. NAIST15-1, assembly GCF_001894745.1. GTDB lineage: Bacteria > Bacillota > Bacilli > Paenibacillales > Paenibacillaceae > Paenibacillus_B > Paenibacillus_B suaedae. Next base: position 591,155 of record NZ_BBYF01000001.1, on the reverse strand, counting down.
CCGAGCTTATTTCCGTACCGACGGCTCCAATGGGCATCTACTCGTCCAAGTTCAAATCTTTGGATGAAGTTGCTGACGGAAGTACAATAGCGATTGCGAACGATCCGACGAACCTGGCGCGTACATTGGGCTTGCTGCAAGACGCAGGACTCATTACCGTGAACAAGGACATCGATCCACTGCGTGTATCGGAGAAGGACGTGAAGGACAATCCGAAGCATCTTGTTCTACAGCCAATCGAGGCTGCTCAGCTTCCGCGCGCAGTAGACAGCGCTGACCTGTCTCTTGTTCCGGGCAACTTCGCACTTGCTGCGAAAATGAACCTGCTCGATGCTCTGAAGCTCGAAAATATGCCGGATGATTACCGCAATCGTGTCGTTGTGAATACAGCTGATTTGGACAAGCAATTCGCAAAGGACTTGAAGGAAGCTGTTGAATCCGCCGAATTCGAGAAAACAATAGATGAACAGTTCAAAGGCTTCGGCAAACCAGAGTGGATGCTGAAAAGGAAGTGACATCGATGACGAAAGAAGAGCAATCTATCGTCGTTAGAGGCACACCGGCAATCTATCATTGTAAAGCGGGCATCTTGGACAAGCTAGATACATTATTGGCACCGTATCAATACAAACGGGTGATCGTCGTGCATGGCGATCGCTCCTTGAAGGCGGCGCAGCCCTATTGGCCGAAGGAGACGAACACAACGCTGTTATATCTCCGTTATCAAGGGGAATGCACATTGCAGGAAGCGCATCGGATTGCATGCTATGCACAGGCCGAAAGAGCGGATGCCATTCTTGGACTCGGCGGCGGCAAGGTAATGGACTTGGTCAAGGCAGCAGGCAATACATCGGGGCTGGATACGATTCTCGTGCCGACGCTCGCCTCGAATTGCGCAGCATGGACGCCGCTCAGCGTGTTCTATAACGAAGAAGGACAATTCACACGCTATACCGTATTTCCGAAAAGCACACTTATGGTGCTGCTTGAACCACGCATAGCCTTGCATGCACCTGTTGATTATCTGCGCGCAGGGATTGCCGATACATTAGCGAAATGGTATGAGGCGGATGTACTCATTCGTGGTTTGAAGCATCGTTCAGCCGCTGTGCAGGTTGCGCATCTTACGGCTCGTCTATGCCAGACTGCACTTCTGGAGCATGGACGGCAGAGCATTCACGACGCAGAGCAGAAGCAGCTATCCGATGCGTTCGTAGAGGTAGCGGAGACGATCATTATGACAGGCGGCCTTGTTGGCGGCTTCGGCGATCATCTTGGTCGAATAGCTGGAGCACACTCGGTTCATAATGGTCTCACTGCTGCGCCAGCGACACATCATTTGCTGCACGGCGACAAGGTCGCGTACGGCATCCTCGTTCAATTGGTGCTGGAGGATAATGTTGCGGAAGTGAAGAATTTGCTGCCGTTCTACGAAGATTTGGGCTTACCTTATCGACTAGGTGACCTTGGATTATCTGCGGAAGACCGTCCAACGTTGGAGAGCATTGCGCGGCAAGCGACTCTCCCACAGGAATCCATACAGCTGATGAGGCCAGAAGGCGTAACTTCGGACGAGGTATATGAGGCAATCGTGAAGCTGGAGAAAATTGTATCGTGAGGAAGGAATAAAGCGCCATCTGTCCGTAAAAATGCGGCGGATGGCGCTTCATTGCCATGTAATGCGAATACGCGGTATCTCGTTGTGTCTACGCATCATAAATAAGTTTGCTTACGAAGCTAGCTGTCCATGTTCTTTCGGTTTGCGCGGCAATAACTGTACCCCTCCAACAATAACAGTCGTCAGCAGGATGACCACAGTCAAGATAAGCAAGAGCGCATGGATTGAATCCGATATGGCTGGGCCCCCGTTCACTAGGTTCATAATGCCAGTTACGGCATAGGTGCCAGGGGAGAATTCACTGATTTTCTGATAGAAAGATGGCAGCAGCTCGCGCGGAAGCAGAGCTCCCGATGTGATCAATTGGATCGACAGCAGCGCAATATTGACCCATGCACCAGCATCGCTGAAGATGTAAAAGGACAGCTGAGCGACAAATAGAAACGTAATGACGTAAGCGAGTTGGAACAGCCACATCATACCGAAGCCTTGTTCGGAATGAACCCCCATCAGCGCCACCATTCCCGTGCCAACCGTTGTAATGATCAGGGAGGCGACAATATTGAGCAGGGAGCGAACTGTCAGGAGTGTCCATTGGCCACATTTTTGTTTGATAGCTTTGGCAGCCTTATTCATTTCCATGGTGAACTGCATGCAGCCAACGAAGGAAGCCAGCAGCATCATCATGGGAACCATCGTCCACGAGAAGTTCGAGATGGGATGAACGTTATTCATTTCGGCTACGACGCGTGCAGACATGGATTCGGATAGGATGCTTGCCTGCGACTGTGGAACATGTACCTGCTCCAGTACTTGAGTCATGCCCGTACGAACCGCATGTTCATTGATTGAAGTCGTAATTTGGCTGGAGACAGATTGCATTATACTTTTGACCATGCTTGGATTGGATTCGTTCACAGCGTACGTGATGATAGCTTTCTGTGTCGGATCCGTCAGCTGCTTAGAGAAATTTCCTGGAATATGCATCACCATTTGCACCTTCCGTTCTTCAAGCTGTGTCATCGCCTGGTTAAGACTCGATTCCTCTTTCATGTGAAATGGCAGCTTCCCCATAATCGATTGCACCGCTTGCTTGCCAACCACTTGATCCTCATTCACTACGGCAATGGCTAACCGATTCACATTGTCTGTCAAATGATCGTACCCGGTCAGCCAGATCAGGCTGAACAGTACTTGAAAAGTAAGCGCAGTAATAAGGCCGATAATGACCGACGACGACTGTAACAGGTGAAGAAAAGTGGATTTTACAGACATTTTGTTCATGAATCAACACACCTCATTTTTAATATTTATTTATTAATCAATAAATACAATGTCAAAAAAAGTGCGACCTCAAAAAGGCAGCAGATGAAAGTGATTTCACTATGTTTTATTTAGATGGCCACGGAGATAAGTTAGGCGCTTCAAGCACTTCTGACATCGTAATAATTAGACCTGAGCCGATGAACATGCTGGCTGCGAATTTGGCATTCGGAATCCCGGCTTGTTCAAAGCGCCGTATGACCGTCTGGTGTATCGCAGTGAAATGGTCGCGCACCGAATTGCGAATTGCTGGCTCTGAAGTTGTAAATGCCTGCATCGTCACGAGCATCTCATCTCGATGGGTCTCAATAAGCTTCCCGAAGGCGCGTCCCATTGTCTCTACAAACTGTTCGGGAGGAGCATCCACGCTGGAGAAGGCCTCTTCAATCTTCTCTGTGGCGCGGTCGAGAACTGCGATGAACAATTCCTCTTTGGATTTAAAAAAGTGAAACACGTATGGCTGCGTTACACCAGCCGATTTGGCTATTTTGGCGGTTGTCGTCTTGTAAAAGCCATGTTCCGCAAAGGAGGCGACAGCAGCATCAATGATTTGATCCTTGCGAGATAGAGATGGGTCTTTTGGTGACATGTTGGTTCAACACCTTGTCAGATTTTTGTTATTTATTAATCAATAAATTAATGCATGAGGGTTTATTTGTCAAGTGTGTATTAACAAGCAATCGAAGAAGGACGAACCTATAGGTAAGATCCCTTTAGTAGCTCGCCCTTCCGTTCACATAGAAGTGATAGTCTCTTGTTAACTCGTAACGTAGTATCTACATATATTCAGCCGGTTCATTTATCGAGTACAATGTGATATTTTGTCTGTAAATAATAGTGGATTCGCTTGAAATCATCAGGCGTTAGCTCAGCCAGTGGTTTACTCCGTTCCTTGCCCAATATGATGCCAATCGCTTCAGCTGCAAGGGCGGTGTTGGGCATGATGCGTGCGCTGCCATAAGCTTTAATGGTGGCTCCAATATTTTTGCCCGCGACGATGACGTTGTCGTAGGACTTGAGCAGAAAGGAACGAAGCGGGATGCCATAGCGATCAGGTTGGCCGAATCCGATTCCTTCCCGAATGCGCGTTGTACCTTGCAAGTCAAGCGAGTACCCGCCGATGCTCACATTGTCCCAGAACATGTTGCCATTCAAGACGTCGTGTTCATTCAGCACATATTTAGTCTCGAATCGATTGTAATCCCGAATGTATAAATAATCAGGGAAGCCGTTCAGCTCTGCCTTCGAGAAACCCCAGATATGTTGACGCAGAAAATTCAAAATATACGGTGCTTCGGTCTTCGCCCTGTATAAGGCGGCTTGCACAGATGCCGGATTGGCAGGATCAACGTTATATACGAGCAGCGCGTTCATAATGGCCTCGCCATTACGCTGATAGACCGTGTTCATCCCACGGAGCATAAGTCCATTGTCGTGCGGCTTGTAGGTACGCATAATATTGCTGAATCCGGTAGCTTCGCTCCCATCCACATAGGTGTTGGGACCGTACTTTTTGATGAGGTTCTGGAGAGGGTAACTGGCAAGGACGGCTTGGTGAAGCATACTCCAATTCACGTGCTTGAACTTGAGCATCAGCGTAGCGGCCATGTAGTCTGGCTTATTGTTCTTGCCGTCGTACAGGCTCTCCATGCCTGGAATTCGCTTCTCGTCAAGCTTGCTGGTGAGGGCACTGAAGTCGGTGTTCTCCACCCAATATTTAGACTGAACCGTATAGATTTTTCCGTCTGCAGCAGCATAGGTGAGGGAGTGGATTGATTTTTCCTTTTTTTCCAGCTCAAATTGTACAGATTGAATCGCAATACTGCTTCGGAGAGGGATGCCTTGGATGAGGTGTTCGTAATAATTCTCGAACTCCACGGGCTTGCGAATCGTGCCCTTATCGTACCCGTCGAAGAGAGTCTTAATGCTGCCTTGTACAAGGCTGTGACCATGCTTGTCGAAGGGTTCGTCGAGGAACCACATTTCCCCTTCGATGAGCTCTCCGCCTGGCTTGCTGCGGGGATCCAGGATGAGTACATTCAAGCCAAGATCATGGGCTGCCTTGGCAAGCAGAATGCCTTGAATTTCGCTGCCGATAACGACAATATCGTAGTGGCTGCATAGAGTACCGCAATGGGATTGAAAAGAGGCTTGAGCGGAAGATGCGGGGGTAATCGTGTGGGTAAAAAGAGCTGCAATCAGGATGGAAAATAAGGCGTGTATTCCCTTCTGTACGTAGTTCATGAAGGCGGGATGCCTCCTCTTCTTAAAGTGTAAAAACATGAAAAAATTACCTACGACGTCATGCTAGCACAGCCCTATATGCAGATCAATATGGTTCCTGTAGCGAAGCAGGGGAAATTTATTTTTGGAAAAATTGAACTTGACTTTTCTTCCTGAATGTGTGTAACATTATTCCCATATTCATCAGGCGATGACCAAAGACATGATTTCCAGTACGAGCTGTCCAGAGAGAGAAGCGATTGGTGCAAGCTTCTTCAGTTACGGTTGTGGAATTACCCCTTTGCAGCCGTGATGTTGAACCTGAGGGTGAGCATTTGGAAATGGTACTGGTACCATTACAATCCGCTTCTCAGCAGTAAGCATCACCGACCCATCCTCGTTACCGGATGTCCAATGAAGGATCTTGCAATTGCAGCGAATGGCGGCTTATCCCGTTCCAACACGCAATGCAGGATTGAATTAGGGTGGAACCACGAGACAGAACGCACTCGTCCCTTTCGGGAGAGATGCGTTTTTTTGCGTTCTCTCATGGCGTTCATCATTCACTTGCGACTATGAGGAAAGGGAGGCTGAAGCATGGAGATCAAGGTAACATTTCCAGACGAATCGAACAGGGGGTATTTGCAAGGCACGACCATCGAAGAAGTTGCAGCATCGATAAGCACAAGCTTGAAGAAGCAAGCACTTGCCGGGAAAATGGACGGGACGCTCGTGGATGTCGACACTGCGATCGAGCATGACAGCCTCGTCGAGATTGTCACAGCAGACAGCAAGGATGGTCTCTCCATCATTCGCCACAGTACAGCACATGTAATGGCGCAAGCCATTCAACGCATATATGGAGCCGATGCAGTCAAGCTGGGAATCGGCCCAGTCATTGAAGATGGATTCTATTACGACATTGATATCGCGAAGCCATTGTCGACAGAGGATCTGACAGCGATTGAACAAGAGATGTCGCGTGTCATCCAAGAAAATCTGCCGATTACGCGCGAGGTTGTCAGCCGGGAAGAGGCTATTCGCTTATTTACCGAGCGGGATGAGCCATTGAAGCTGGAGTTGATTCATGACCTGGCGAAGGACGCGGTTATCAGCATTTACAAGCAGGGCGAATTCGTAGATTTATGCCGAGGCCCACATGTTCCGTCCACAGGCCGCATTAAGGCCTTCAAGCTGATGAAGGTATCCGGCGCGTATTGGCGTGGGGATTCGAATAACAAAATGTTGCAGCGCGTATACGGAACTGCCTTTGCGAAGAAGGATCAACTGGAAGAATATTTGCATATGCTTGAAGAAGCGAAGAAGCGCGATCATCGCAAGCTTGGAACAGAGCTTGGACTGTTCATGTTCTCCGAGGAAGCGCCTGGTATGCCTTTCTACTTGCCGAACGGGATGACGATTCGCACAGAGCTTGAGGATTTCGCGCGCGGACTTCAACGAAGACGCGGCTATGACGAGGTGCGCACACCGCTTATGATGAACAACCGATTGTGGGAGCAGTCGGGTCACTGGGATCACTACAAGGACAATATGTATTTTACGAAAGTAGATGATACGACGTTTGCACTGAAGCCGATGAACTGCCCAGGGCATATGCTCATTTACAAAAATGGGCAGCACTCCTATCGTGAGCTTCCAATTCGACTTGGCGAGTTCGGTCAAGTACATCGGCATGAAATGTCCGGCGCCTTGAACGGTATGCTTCGGGTTCGTACGTTCTGTCAGGATGATGCTCATCTGTTCGTCCGTCCGGATCAGATCGAAGAGGAGATCGGCAAGGTTATGGCCTTAATCGATCACATCTATAAGGTGTTCGGCTTCGAGTATAAGATCGAGTTATCTACGCGGCCGGAGGATTCGATGGGCTCAGAGGAGCTGTGGAATGAGGCGGAGCAGGCATTGCAGCACGTGTTGGATAAGCGCGGCGTCGAATATCGTGTTAATGAAGGGGACGGGGCCTTCTATGGGCCGAAGATTGACTTTCACATCCTGGATGCACTTAAGCGGAGCTGGCAGTGCGGCACGATTCAGCTGGACTTCCAGATGCCGGAGAAATTCGACCTGTCCTATATCGGAGAAGATAGCCTGAAGCATCGGCCTGTTGTTATTCACCGTGCGGTGTACGGTTCGATTGATCGGTTCATTGGCATTTTGACAGAGCACTATGCAGGAGCATTCCCGACATGGCTTGCGCCCGTTCAGGTGGCGGTACTGCCTGTATCGGATCTCTTCGCCGACTACGCGTATGAAGTGAAGGAATCGCTGGAACAGGCGGGCATTCGGGTACAAGTGGATGTGCGCAATGAGCGTCTAGGCTTCAAAATACGCGAAGCGCAGCAGAGCAAAGTTCCTTACATGCTCATTGTAGGAGAGCAGGAGCAGGCGAGCGGAAGCGTGTCCGTCCGCAAGCGGGGCGAGGGTGATCTGGGAATGCAGCCAATTCAACAACTTGCTGAACTGATTGCAAAGGAAATAATAGCCAAGGCGTAGAATACAATCTCATGAATTCGCATTTGAAAGCGAAGGAGATGAGTAGCCATGAATAATACAGGCTTGCGAACCTATACACAATTGGATGCTGACCAGCTTGAAGCACTGCACAGGTTGGAAGACATTTGCAATGAACACGATCAAATCATTTTGAAGTTGAACTGGGATTCACTTCGTGCACGCACGGGTGATGTCGCTAACGACTATGTGTATGTTGTAGATGGTGAGATTGTTGGATTTCTCGGTATCTATCAGTTCTGTGCATCGGAGGTAGAGATAAGCGGGATGGTGCATCCCGACTATCGGCGTCAAGGCATATTCAGTCAGCTTGTTAAGGAAGCTCAGCAGGAGTGTGGGAGACGTCAGGTGGAGAAACTTATCTTCATTTGCGCTCGACCTTCCTTATCCGGCAAGGAATATTTGGAGAGCATCGGTTCGAAGTGCAGCTTCTCCGAATATTGGATGACACTTACTGGAGAGCATGTGCAAGATGCTAGTGAACCCCCTGCGAAAATCGAATTACGTCAGGCAGAGACCAGCGATGTGGCTCTTCTCACGCGATTGAACATGGACGGATTCGATATGAATGAGGAAGATGCAAGAGGGTATGTAGAGACGGCGATGCTCTCGCAGCAGGATTATATTTTTATTGCAGACTGCCAGCAGGAGAATGGAGATTGGCTGCCTATCGGGAAGATTCATGCTATGCGAGAAGAAGGCAGTGCATTTCTATTCGGCTTCAGTGTTCAACCTGAGCACAGAGGCAGAGGATACGGACGCTGGATTCTTCGCAGTATTATTGAGCGCATGAAGGAGCAGCAGCCAACTGCCAAGATTGAATTAGAAGTTGCAGTTGAGAATGAGCGGGCACTAGGGTTATACACGTCATGTGGGTTCCACGTGCGCAATATAAATGACTATTACGTACTAGAGCTAGCGTCGGATAGAGTGGAACAAGCTGCTTCCGACAATATTGTGGTCTAATAGTCGCTGGAACCGAAGCGTAATGAAGCATTAGATAAGTTAGAGCGAAGAGATTCGTTAATTAGCATAAGCAGTGCAGCACAGAGTTTGAAGTGCTGTACTGCTTTTTTGTTGTCTAAAGGAAAGGTCTGGATATAAAGGACTCTGCTTACCTCAATTACTTAAGAAACTCGTAAGAATGGAGTAAGAAAAAAGAGAACTCCAGGCTGTACGATGAAAGTAAGTCAAGCAGATCACGATTTTCATACAGGAAGGATTTGATTGTACATGATCTCCACCTTGGGCAACAAAATGCTGCAATCACTGTGGATGACGTGGGAGGCTATATTTGAATTGATCACGCCTCTTCGAAGTGTATATCAGTCACAGTTCGGAATATGTAAAGTTGTCGTACGGACGCATCGAGGCACCTCCATTCGCTGTGAGGATGGAAGCTATATTCATAAAGGCGACTATGTATGCGAGATTCACCTTGATAATCGGGAAGTGCTGGAGCTGTCTCGCTCCGTTGGTGCGGATCGGGCTGCACTTGTTACGGCGCGCAGGCTGCGTGATGCATTGAAGCTGGTCGGCCATGCTGTGAATACGAATCCGGAATTGGCTAAGGTGAAGGCGCTGACTGGGATAACACTGCTTCATCGCGGCATCACTTATGGATTAGGCTTCGAGCTGCACCCTCTGGAGACGAAGTGGATGCAGCGAGTATCTACCATATATCTGCGTTTGCTGCTCCGCATGCTGAATCCGGAGGGAGCCAAGCGCTTGAAGCAGCAGCGATCGAAGCTGGTACCGAAGATGCTGATGATGTCTCGTGCCACGTTAATGGATCGATATGTGAATAGGGTGAAGGAGTAGGAGAGATAACATGGACAATATTATCGCAGGAATATTAATTGTACTGATCGCTATTTATATGGGGCTTCCTTTCTTATTGACCCGAATCTGCGGATGGGGCGTGTTTCGCAAGGCGAGACGGAAGCGGGCATATCGTCATGTTGCGTTTACGTTCGATGATGGACCGGATCCTGATTACACGCCTGAGCTGCTTGATTTATTGCGCGAGCGGGGCGTAAAGGCTACCTTTTTTGTTCTGGGCAGCAAGGCTGAGAAGTATCCTGAGCTTGTGAAACGCATGCATGAGGAGGGCCATCAGATTGGCATTCACAATTATACGCATATGCCGAATTGGGTCATGACGCCTCGGAACATCAGGCGCGAGCATGTGGAACGTTCTGCGGACATTATTGAACGCATTACAGGGGAGCGGCCAACCTTCTATCGTCCTCCATGGGGGATATTGAATATGGGAGATCTGTTCCTGCTGCGCAAATCGTATCGGCTCGTATTATGGTCGATTATTGCGCGGGATTGGAAGCTGGATACGGGAGAATGCAACTTGCGCAAGCTGTTGTCAGAGCGAATCGAGCCCGGATCAGTTATAGTACTGCATGACAGCGGAGATACGTTCGGCGCTGACCGAGAGGCTCCGAAGCAGATGATAATGGTGCTGAGAGACGTACTGTCCGAGACGCATCGGCGCGGATTGAAATGTGTGCGGACGGATGAGCTGATGAAGCTGGAGCATGCGGTGTAGAGGGGGGATGGGATGAAGTGCGGTATTATCACTAGATTTTGTGAATGTGAACAGGGTAAGGCCTCTTTCGATATTTCCGCGAAGCAGCTTGGTAACAAGTAGTAGAAACGCATAAAGAATCCGCTTATTCAGCGGATTCTCAGATTGTTGAGAAACCCTGTCTTTGTTAAAAGACACAGGGTTTCTCTTGTTTTTCATGTTCATCGCATAAATTTCTAGTAAAAGTGTACAATTTCGTTTTGTTGTAAGTATATGATGAGAGAGAGTGCGACACTTAGGCAAAGTTACGCGTAATCGAGTCAGTTACACGGGAAACGAGCATTTTCGCAGCTTGATACCTATCTTCCGCATGGGTAATTGCAGAGATAACAGCGATCCCGTCTGCACCAGCTCGAATCACATGTGGCGCACGCTCTGCCGTAATGCCGCCAATGCCTACGATCGGCAGTGATGTTATCTCTGTTAGCCGTTGAATGATTGCAGTGCCTTGCGGCTCTAGAGCATCCTCTTTGGAAGCAGTCGAATATATCGGCCCAACGCCGAGATAATCGGCTCCTTGTTCCTCAGCCAGCAGAGCCTCAGCTGCCGAATGAACGGACACGCCGAGTATTTTATTGCCGATGCGATCCCTGACTTGCGCCGCAGGCTCGTCGTTCTGGCCGACATGAACCCCGTCCGCATTCAAGGCAAGCGCCAGCTCTACATCATCGTTCACGAGGAAGGGGATGTCGTGTCTTCTGCACACCGACTGAATGCGCATTGCAAGTTCTTTCTTAGCTGCAGTCTTCAGCGCGTTTGCGCCCTTTTCCCTAAATTGTATCATCGTCGCCCCTCCACGAATGGCCTCTTCGACAACAGATGCAGGGTCAGCCTTGCAATTGACGCTGCCGAGCACGAGGTACAGCTGCAAATAGGAACGCATGCGGGCATCTTCAATGCGACTATCTATACTTATCATCTGATCACCTCATCCATCTGCCGCTGCCGATATGCCCAGTGGTTTGTCGGGCCGTTGCCTCCGCCAAGCCCGAGTGTCTCCTCAATTGCTGCCTGAATATAATGCCGCGCAGTACGAACCGCTTCATTGGGAGCAGTGCCCTTCGCAAGTTCTGCCGTAATCGCTGCCGAGTAAGTGCAGCCCGTGCCATGAGTATGCTTGGTCATGATTCTGCGGTCTTCCAGCAGTGTGAAGCGAGTCCCATCATAGAGTAGGTCAACAGCAAGCTCGGTCGTCATGTCGTGGCCTCCCTTGATGATGACCATTTTGGCGCCGTAATCAGCAATTCTTATCGCAGCCTTGCACCGATCTTGCAGGGTGACAATCTTCATTCCTGCAAGCGCTTCTGCCTCTGGGATGTTCGGCGTGACAATCAGCGCAAGCGGCAGCAGGCGATTCTTCATGGCCTCTATGGCATCTTGCTGCAGCAGCTCTGCGCCTCCCTTGGCTATCATGACTGGGTCGACGACAACGTTGTTCAAACCGAATGCTTCAAGGCGATTCGCTACTGTCTCAATAATGCCTGCACTGAACAGCATCCCTGTTTTGACAGCATCAACCCCAATATCTTCTACGACGGCATTTATCTGTTCAGCAACGGCTTCAGGAGATAGCGGGTAAACGCCATGAACGCCAAGCGTGTTCTGTACAGTCACGGCCGTAATCGCTGACATGCCGAATACGTTCAGCTCTTGGTATGTCTTGATATCGGCTTGAATGCCGGCGCCGCCACCGCTATCGGAACCGGCAATCGTCAATGCTCGTGCAACCGTCATAGCCATACCTTCCTTCTAACGGAGGCTTGGCGAGGGGTGATCGTTGATGCTGCTGTATCGAATTGGTCGATCTCAGCCAAGGCATCAAGAAATGCGGTTTGGAAGCTGCCAGGCCCTCGGTGGCCCGCTGTTCGATAGGCATGGACGGCTGAGCACCCATAATAAGACATCGCTGCGGCTCCTGCCAGCAATAAATCAGATTCAATCGCAGCAAATGCGCCGATTACCGATGTCAGCAGGCACCCGCTTCCTGTAATGTTCGTTAACATCGGATGACCGCCCTCAATGATATAGCCGGTTGTGCCGTCCGTAATGACATCTTCTTTTCCCGAAATGGCAACGATGGTGCCGAATCGATCGGCTGCCCGCGCAGCAAGATCGAACAACGCTTCAGGGGAGCGGAGGGAGCTTTCAGACTCCACGCAATCCACGCCCTTGATCTCGCCTGCTTCCCCCATAAGCTGGGCAATTTCAGCGGCGTTGCCGCGCACGATCGAGACGCGCAATTCCTTAAGCATCTTCACAGATACCTTCGTCCGATACGGCGTTGCGCCTGCGCCTACTGGATCGAGAATAACGGGAATGCCATGTACATTCGCCGACCGCCCTGCGATTAGCATAGCTTCTATCATGTCAGTATCGAGCGTGCCAAGGTTCAATACGAGCGCATCTGCTGCCTTGGCCATGTCCGCTACCTCTTCCTTGGCTGAAGCCATCACAGGGGAGGCTCCAATGGCTAGCAGACCGTTAGCGGTAAAGTTGGCGACGACGATATTCGTCATATTGTGTATGAGGGGGCGCCGTTCCTTAATACGTTGGGGGAAGAGAGGCATATCATTCATCCTTGTTTCACCTCTGTCTTCTCCGTCAAGCTTACCGGCCAGTCTTCTACTTGATAAGCCATGTCCCAAAACATATATTCCAGCTGGCAGCTGGTCAGAAAATGCTTCTTCAGCTGCTGCTTGCGTGCTTGCGACAGCGATTCTGCCCATTCATCCAGCATTCGGCGCATTTTGTCCGTAACTCCGCCGCCGAGGTCTCCATAGAAATGAATCCACTCATAGAACGGATGGGTCTCATCTGGATTCACTTCTTTTAGCAAACGTTGTCCGATCTCCGTATATGTCCATGGGCAAGGCAGCAAAGCCGCAATAATATCTTCCAGGGTACCTTCATGGGCCACGGTAAGCATATGGGACACATAATGGCTCGCAGAAGGGGCGAGCGGGTAGCCTTGCAGTTCTTCGAACGTCACGCCTGCCACGTTACAAAAATTATGATGGGGGTGTGTCTCGCTATTCAGTACGAATGAGATTTGCTCGTTGAAAAGAGCCATTGTCTCTCGGTTGTCGCATTTGGAAATCGCAATGCCATAAATCCGAATAAAGGCATTCAAATATTCAAAATCCTGCTTTACGTAGTGAATCAACTGTTCTTTCTTGACAGTACCCTTAGCAATTCCCCGAACGAACGGATGCTCCATAATGGCATCGTATATCGGCTCCGCTTCGTGTCTCAGTTCCTCCGTAAATGTAAGCATGAACAGCACCTCCGCATAATTGGATAGGGGATGAATGCATGCTGAAATCTGGTCAAGGAGCACTTCGCGGCAGCCAAAAAAAGCCGCCCCGAAATGGAGCGGCTTCATCATGTCCATACAAAAAGACCATGAGGCCGGCTCCACTTCCCTCCGCCGGTATTACCCGGATCAGGTTCAAAGGGTCCAAGAATTCTTGTCTCAGCCGCCTATGCGGCTCCCCTAGTGGATTTCACGTCATATTCATCTTACGAACTACTTTAGCATTGATGGAGATAATTGTAAAACGTAAGTTTTCTGAACCATTCGGTCAAAACGATAATTTGTTAGTGATTGGAGCGAAGTTTCGTATTGCAATTGACGCTGCGACAACTGATACAATAACCTCATAAGGCGCCTTATGATACGTCAAGTGACAGAGGTTGATGATAGTGATGAGCAACATGATAGGAATCGATAAATTATCGCAGGAAATCGGTGTGACGAGCCGTACCCTGCGCCATTGGGAGTCGCAGGGGTTGTTTGCAAGTCAGCGCGATACCTGTTCTGGCTGGAGGATGTATGATGAACAGACTGTGCTTGCAATCCGTATTACAGCCTGGTTAAGAGGGTTCGATATTGGGATTAGAGAGATTAAAGTGGTGTTGGCGGATATGACGTTCCGAACCGCACATCAGGTAATGACTCAGTATGCACACGAGATGATTGAGCACAAAAATGAGTGCATATCGAAGGAAATAACATTGAAGAAATGGTTGGAGCAGTCGTACAAGTACATCAATGAACCGATTACTGCTCGATTGCTGTTGCAATTAAGTCATGTACCGTCCCTACATTTAAATATGAAGCATGAGGTGGCAATGCCGATGGGTAATCAGTGGAGTTATTCTCCAGCATCAATCAAATTCGTAACCCTTCCATCAATGAGAATGGTCAGCCATGTTGTCGTCAGCGCATCTCCAGAAGAAGAAGCGATCGAATCATTAGCGGACTGGCTCGTGCAAGCTGAGCTGCAAGGTACGGCACGGCTATTTGGAAAAAATGAAGAACCACTCCCTGACGTTGAATCGAACGTTTACGGTTATGGTGCATATGCCTCCCTTCCCGAAAATATCGATATACCAAGTCATTTGGCGGAGGTAAGGTTCTCCGGCGGGGTATATGCCATGATGGTGAGTACGGATGATATTACGGGATCGTGGCAATTATTGATGGAGAAATTGAACGAGCATCCAGACTATGAACCTGATTTGAAGGTAAGATTCTGCCTGGAGGAGCACATACGAAATGACAACCCTGCGGGAAGCAGCAATGCTTATTGGCTGCAGCTATTCGAGCCGGTTCGAAAGAAAATAAAATAATAAACATGAAATCCCCGGTGCAGTCGTTGCGCCGGGGATTGTGTATTTTCATGGGATAGGAGAGAGGGCAGCTCGCTTTGCGTTTTCTTTATTAAGAAGTCGAAGTTGCGAGCGGTCGCATGATGCGTTTGCGTTGATGGAATGTGGCAATTTCGGCTAGACCGCGCTGCTGAAGCATAAGGGTATTGTCCGCCACGTATTTGCCGACGTCGTCTGGAAAGTGAGAATCCGATGACAGGGTAAAGGGGACATCATGTCGAAGCAGTACATCAATAAAGGAGGAACTCGGACACACCTCCTTGACCGGGTAGCGGTAGAACAGTCCTGCATTTACCTCTGTAGCTGTATTTGTCCGTTTCAATGCTTGCGCGATTCGCTCGTAGTATGGGAGAAGCAGCTCTTCTGATGGGCGATAATTAAATACTTTCAAATTGTCCAAATGGGCGGCAATATCGAACAGACCGCTGTTAATCATTCGTTCGACATCATCGAAAAAGCGTCCGTACAGTTCACGCAGATCAACCTGATCGAAGCGGAACTGAGTCTCGGGATTATCGAATCCCCATCCATCCACATAGTGAATCGACCCGATCACGTAGTCCCAATCCGCCATCGCAATGAATGATTCTAGGTCCTTCTCTCCACCTGCAAAATAATCCGCCTCTAATCCGAGACGGAGCTCGACACCCTGTGCGGCCCATCTCGACTTCGCAGCCTGAATGGCAGCTGCGAAATCCTCCATCCGCTCGGTGCATACTTGATGCAGCCATGTATGCTGAAGGCGACCAAGCGGGGAGTCTCCGATATCGAGGTGACGTTCGAAGTAGGGGAGCGTCTCTCGAAACCGATAGAGATGATCTACGATTCCGACCTCCCGCAGTCCTTTGCGCAGCGCTTCTTGCAAATAGAGATCGAGCCATGATTCGTCATAAGCTCCTCGCTGCAGTCTTGTATGCATACGCGCATAACTCGCTTCGAGCCATGCACGGGAATGGAGTGGTTCAGCAATTGGATGGAAGTGATCGAATGCTTGATTCGTACGATCAAGCCAGCGGAACGAATAAGGGCCTTCCTCCAAATGCATATGGTAGTCTACATAATACAGCATAATGATCGCATCCCATCCTATGTCATAGTGGCTCATTCGTGATGTATGAAGTGATGTGTTACTTCGACATATAACTTCGCTATGTTCTTATGGCTCGCAAGCCGTCGTAATCCAACCTACTTGCAATCCGCTGCGCTTCCATTTATCCGGCATTGGTGCATCGCATATGATGGCGGTGACCTTGCTCATGTCACAGATGCGGCACAGCTGTGTCTCCCCGAGCTTGGTACAATCTCCAAGCACATATGCCTGCTCGGATTGCTCAATCATTAAGGTGGAGCAGATCGATTCCTCCATGTCGTAATCACTGATTCCCGCTGGTGTCATTCCTGCGCAGGAGATGAATGCCTTATCGAAGTGGAAGCGTGTAAGCAGTTCACAGGTTAAGGCGCCTGCAATCGATTTCTGCTCTGGATGCGTAACTCCCCCGAGTACGATGACTTTGCCGTCAAATCGTTTGGCTTCCAGCCGTTCCATGAGCAGTTCGGCAGCAGGAATAGAATTCGTCACGATCGTAACGCCGACGACACCGCGTATAGCGCGAACAAGCTCAACAGTCGTCGTGCCTACATCGACCACGATCGTATCTCCGTCTTGAATGAGCGCGGCTGCAGCTTCCCCGATTGCTTTCTTTGCCGACTGCTCGATGCTTCGTTTTTTATCAAAATGAGGTTCAATCTTCACATGCGAATACGCAACCGCGCCTCCGTACACGCGCTTAAGCATCTGCTTTGCTTCCAACTCGTCGAGATCCCTGCGAATGGTCTCGGGCGTAACCGTTAACACGCTGGCGAGGGAAGCAACTTGAATTTTGCCATGTCGATTCAGCTGTTCTAAAATATGCTGTCTACGTTCTTCAGGCAGTAGCATCATGAAGCGGAATCACGTCCTTCGGATGGAGGTATACCGTCGTGGTAGAGCCGACGCTCACCCAATCGGAATTGCGATGAATCTGATCGACGACGACATGCTGACCCTGAACCGTTAGTTCCATCCGCGTAATATTGCCAAGCATGGTCACATTGCGTACCGTTCCTGTTACGGCCATGCCGCCAACGAGCGGCTGCTCGCAGAACGTCTCTGGTCGAATGGCATACAGCTTGCTGTCTGCAAGCGAGTAGTCCGGTACAATTTGCCCCAAGGCTTCGGCATTCCATACGTTATAGCTGCCAATGAATCTTGCGACGAACTCGCTGCTTGGCTGCGTATAAATCTCCTGCGGAGAGCCATGCTGCGCGATATTGCCTGCATTCATGATGTATATATGGTCGCTAACGGCCATCGCTTCTTCTTGGTCATGCGTGACAAGTACTGTTGTCATGTTCAATTCACGTTGAATGGAGCGCAGCTGCTGCTGCAGGTTTTTACGAATTTGCGCGTCAAGCGCACTAAGCGGCTCGTCCAGCAGCAATACCTTTGGCTTCGTAACAAGCGAGCGGGCAAGTGCGACACGCTGCTGCTGCCCACCAGAGAGCTCACGGGGGAAAGACTTCTCCTTGCCTTGAAGCCCGGTGAGCTCAATCATTTCGCCAACTGCCTGGCGAATCGCATCACGCGGCATCTTCTTCATCGTCAAGCCGAAGGCAATGTTGTCGGTTACCGTCATATTGGGGAACAGCGCATAGGACTGGAACACCATGCCGATCTCCCGATCCTTCGGTTCGATCCCTGTCACATCTTTACCATCAATGTGAATCGTCCCTCCATCGAGCGGAGTCAGTCCAGACAGGATGCGAAGCAATGTGCTTTTGCCGCAGCCGCTTGGGCCGAGGAGTGTCACCAGTTCGCCTTTTTGAATATGAAGATCAATGCTGTTCAGCACCTTTTGTTTATGGAACGTCTTGATTACTTGATTCATCTGTACGTAGCTCATTTAAGAAGCCTCCCTGCTCATTGCTGCTTGGGTAGTCGGAATGCTGCTGCTCACGATGTCTTCTTCAGGCTCTGCGACTGGCTTGGAAGTACGGCCCGTCAGCTTCACGATCCACGCGCTCAATATGGCCATCAGAATGAAGTAGGTTACGGTAATGGCGCTCGCGATATGGCCGCTCTTGTTCAGCTGTGCGTACAGGAAGAGCTGCATGGTCTCGAAGCGTCCTCCGACGAGAATATTAATGAGCACGAACTCTCCGAATAGAATCGAGAAGGAGAGGAGTGCGGATACAAGAATGCCCGGCATAATGTTCGGAACAATCACGCGCAGGAATGCCTTCATGCGGCTGGCTCCTAGTAACTCAGCAGCTTCCATCAATGATCCTGCCTGAACAGCGCGCAAGCTGTTGCGCGTCCCTTGATACATGAACGGCAGCATGCCGATGACATAAGCACCGAAGACGATGATAATCATGGAGAAGCCTTTGCCAGAGTAGGCGCGAATCAAGCCGACAGCCATAATAACGCCAGGAACGGCATAGGTAAGCATGACGAGCGTCTGAACCCAGCGCTCTAGCTTCGGTGCGTACAAGGAAATCGCGAACGTAGCCGGCACAATGACGATGACCGCTGTTACGGTAGCGACGCTGCTGAGCAGCAGGGAACGACCGAATGCCTGCATGAAGCGTGTATCCTGGAACAGCTCGCCGAACCATTTCAATGTTAAGCCTTCGGGTAGAATGGTTTGATTCCATGATGTCGCCAAGGAATAGAGCATGGTAGCGATGACCGGAATGAACAAATAGAGCAATACCGCTGCAAAGGCGAGCATTGGCAGAGAATGAGCCAATCGTTTCATAGCAGATCCCTCCGAACTCTGCGCGTCAGCCATTCATTGACGAGCATGGCTGCAAGCAGCGTCAAGCCGAGCAGTACGCCCAAGGCGCTGCCGAGCTCGGGACGAGCGAAGATGTCCCCAGATACGAGTGCGCCAATACGTACGGGGACAAGGTTATAGTTGCTTCCTGTCAAGGCATAAGCTGAGGCATATGCACCCATGGCATTCGCGAACAAAATACTGAATGTGCCCGCGATCCCCGGCAGAAGTACAGCCAGACCGATACGCTTCCAAAATTGAAAGGGCGATGCGCCCAGCAGGGAAGCGGCTTCCTTCCAGTTGTCTTGAATCGCATGGTACATCGGATAGAGCAGCATAATGGCCAGCGGAAGCTGGAAATACACATAAATAACGGTCAATCCCGACCATGAATACAGATTGAATGATGCCGTCATGTCAATGCCGAATTGGCGGAACAGCAGCGTGAACAGTCCGCTGTTGCCAAGCAGGACGATGAAGGCGAAGGCGAGCGGGATGCCTGCGAAGTTCGATGTCAGGTTCGTAATGACAAGCAGCCGCTCTTGTACGCGCTTCGGAAAGCGGGTAATGGCATACGTTGCAAATACGGCGGCAATGATACCTATAAGGCTGGACAGCAGGGAGATGAGAATACTGTTCTCAAATGCCTTCCAGTAATAGGGGTTCGTAAAAATTTCTTTGTATCGATTGAATGTAAATGCCCCGCCGCCATCCTCTTGAAAGCTTCCCGAAATCATCGTGAAGAGCGGGACGAACATGAATAGCGCCACAAAGATAAGCAGCGGGATAATCGTGATGTACAGCATGCTGTTAATCCGTTTCATGCGCGTACTCCTTTCCTGTAATGTTACATCCTGATTTGCTTCGTGATAAAAAACTCCTATCGAGGTAACTCATGATGAGCGACCGCGTCTAAAGGTATGTTTTTTTCCATTCTAGAAAGCCTTCGTGCCACACTGCACGTAATCTTTCTAGAATGATCAAAAGTTCGCTTTTCAGCACCGAGAAGGTTGCATAAACTCGAAGAACGAGCAGCGGAGTGTAGGCGAGACTACATGAGCAGCGGAGTTCGAGAGTGAGTGCAAGATTCGATGTCGAGTTACCTCCTGATTTACTTCGTGATCAAAAGCGAACCGGCGAACAAAAGGCGTCCCCTTACGGAGACGCCAGCCTGAACTCCAACATAGATAGCGGCTGCATCGCTTCTGATGGGGCAATGCCGAGCAAGCGGCAGGCGAGCGGCGCCAACTGCAATTGAGGTACTTCCTGTTCATAGACGCCAGGGGTCACCAGATTGCTAATGACAAACAGTGGAACATGGCGTTCGGCGTCTGTCGTTCCGCCGTGATTGCCATCATTGTTCATGCCATGGTCAGCCGTAACAATAATCTGATAGCCTGCCTCCATCCAAGCTGGCAGCACGCTTGCAAGAATAATGTCCGCCGCCAGTGCCCGGTTGCGGTATTGCGCCGAATCCCCACTGAACTTATGTCCGTCATCATCAATGTTCATCGAATGGACGTACAAGAAGTCTGGAGCATATTGCGTGAGCAAGAAGTTCGCATCAGCGAACAAGTGCGAGTCAGGATAGTGATCTTCGAAGTAGAAGATGCCATGCTGAATCGGCTTGTCTGTATCGAGCTGAATGCGATCAACAGCTGGGTGGAATGGAGCTGAGTTATACAGCTCGCTTACCCAATAGTAAGAAGCAGTCGCGTTCGTAAGTCCTTGTTCCCGAGTTAAGTGGAACAGACTGCGCTCGTGCGATAACCGCACAGTCTGGTTCGTTGCAATCTCGTGGCGCCATACCGGAGTTCCGGTCATCAGCACCTCATAGAGCGGGCGAGACAGGCTTGGCAGCTCGGAGCGCACTTTGTAGCGCGCTGCCTTGCCGTATTCCACCAAGTGATGTATATACCCCATCTGCGTGACGGCGGTGTCATAGCGCAGGCCATCCAACATGATGAAGATGAGCTTATTGTGATTGGGCGAGCGGTTCGTGATGTTATTTGACATGAATGAGTACCTGCTCCTGCCACAGCTGTGGAAGCTGCTTCGTTGTTTCTTCCCATGCCTTCAAATCTTTCACAGGCTGTGCGTTTTTGTACATTTCATCCGGGAGAAGCAATGCCTTTGCATCGACAGCCAGCTTCGCGTTGGAGCGGATTGGACGAGCATAGCCACGAGCCAAGTTGGATTGTCCTTCATCGGACAAAATGTATTCACGTGCCAGCATCGCTGCATGCGGATGCTTCGAGTACTTGTTAATAACCGTTGCATAGCCGCTTGTTGCAGAAGCTTCCTGCGGGATGACAACTTCGAAGCGGTTCTTGTCGATTTTGTCACGGTAGCCTAGTGCGTTGAAGTCCCACAGGAATCCAACTTCGACTTCGCCCTTTTCCAAGTTCGCAAGACCTGCATCATTGGAAGCGAGACGGCCTTGTTTCGCCAGCTCTGCGAAGAAGTCGATGCCCGGTTGAATGTTCTTCTCGTCACCGCCGAATGCGTAAGCAGCAGCAAGAACTGCGAATTGCGCCTGGTTTGCCTTCATCACGTCGCCAACAGCGACTTTGAATGTTCCATTTTTAATGTCTGCCCAAGATTTCGGCGGGTTTGCCACTTTGTTCTTATCTGTAATGATGGACAATGTACCCGTGTAGCCCAGCAGCCAGTGTCCTTCATCATCTTTAGCCCAGTCCGGAATGTCGTTCCAGTAAGATGTTTTGTATGGCAGTGTTAGACCTTTTTGCTTCGCAAGCGGTCCGAATGCGATACCGACGTCGCCGATATCAGCGGTTGCGTCGTCTTTCTCCGACTCGAACTTCGCCAGTTCTTCAGCACTGGACATATCTGTATCCGTATGTTTCAAGCTATATTTCGTTCCTAAATCGTTCCACGTTTGCACCCAGTTCGCCCAAGTGTCAGGCATGCCGACCGAGTTGACTTGCCCTTCTTGTTTGGCCTTTTCCACAATTTGATCCAAGGTCAGCTTGGAAGCGTCGACTGCTTCGTTCGCAGCTTGTCCAGATGAGCAGCCTGCAAGCAAAAATGCGGAAGCAAGTACGGTTGCTGTCCATTTCATGAAACGATGAGTTCGCATGAGTTCATGACTCCTTTTTCATTTAGTTTTCGTTTTGTTTTCCTTCTGTTTACGTCTCTAATCATAAACAAACAAAGTTAAACCAACATCAAGCGGGTGATAAGGTATTGTAAAGGCAGAACCGAAACAAGTTCTCGGCGTCAGAATGACATGGTGGGGGAAGTATGCACTTATATGAAAAATATGGATCGTTTTATGGGTGGACACGTATCAAAGAATATTGGCATTTCTAAGAATGGGGGAGAAGGATATTGTCTAGGCAAACGATTGCGATCGTAGGAGGAACAGGTACAGTAGGGAAGCATGTGGCTGCGACAGCAATTGAACAAGGATATACGGTTCGCATTCTAGCTCGTCGTCCAGAGCGAGTCCAATTGAAGTCACCGCACGCCATTATAATAGAAGGAAACGTATCGGACGAAACTGCAATTCGTTCTCTCCTGGCAGGCAGTAATGCTGTAGTTAATGCATTTGGTCAGCCAATGCGGGACAAGCCAATCTATAGTGAAGTGACGCTGCGCTTGTTGAAAACCATGAAGGAAGCAGGTATTCGAAGGTACATTGGGGTTGCAGGAGGATCGCTTGATATTGAAGGGGATCGCAAGTCCTGGATGAACCGAATGGGTGCACGCTTATTTCGCTTACTTTATGGGGACTTTATTCGGGACAGGCAGCGGGAGCTCGGCGTGCTTCGGGATAGCGATCTAGATTGGACGCTTGTGCGATTGCCGTTTGTGCATGAACGCGATGTCATGAAGCCAGTAAAGGTTGACCGATATGATATGCCGGGTACGAAAATATCAAATACCCATGTTGCACGGTTTCTCGTAGATCAAGTGCAAGACACTGCTTTTCTGCGCTCAACACCGTTTATTTCACAATAATATTCCTACTAATGGAATGGGATTTTACCAACATTTGCGGTATAATCTTGAATGAGGAAGACGATCTACGTTATACTCTTCTCACTACAAATCTCGTGTAAAAAGGGAGTTAGCGAAATGGAAAAGGTACTTATTTTCGGACATAAAAATCCAGACACCGATACGATTTGCTCCGCAATCGCATATGCAGACTTGAAAACACAATTGGGCTTCAACGTTGAACCCGTTCGTCTTGGCAGTGTGAACGGAGAAACACAATTTGCTTTGGATACCTTCCAAGCAGAAGCGCCTCGTCTGGTAGAGACGGTAGCGAATGAAGTAAAAGGGGTTATTCTTGTTGACCATAACGAGCGTCAGCAAAGTGCAAACGATATCGAACAAGTGGAAGTGCTTGAAGTTATCGACCACCACCGCATTGCGAACTTTGAGACAAGCGGTCCATTGTACTACCGTGCTGAGCCTGTAGGCTGCACAGCGACGATCTTGAACAAAATGTACAAAGAAAACGGCAAAACGATCAGCAAAAACATCGCTGGCTTGATGCTTTCTGCAATCATCTCGGATTCCTTGCTGTTCAAATCCCCAACTTGCACGGAGCAAGATGTAGCAGCTGCTCGCGAGTTGGCTGAAATCGCTGGTGTAGACGTTGAGAAGTACGGATTGGACATGCTCAAAGCTGGTGCTGACTTGAGCCAGAAAACAATTGCTGAGTTGATTTCTCTTGATGCGAAAGAATTCTCCATGGGCAGCTCCAAGGTTGAAATTGCACAAGTAAACGCAGTAGACGTGAACGATGTACTGTCCCGTCAAGCTGAAGTGGAAGCGGCTTTGAACGACATTATTGCAACGAAAGGTCTTGACCTCTTCGTATTCGTGGTAACAGATATCTTGAACAGTGACTCTGTGGCGCTGGCACTTGGTTCCAAGACAGAAGCAGTTGAGAAAGCGTACAATGTTACGTTGGAAAACAATACGGCATTGCTGAAGGGCGTTGTTTCCCGTAAGAAGCAAATCGTGCCTGTACTGACAGATACGCTTAGCAAGTAATTGATGTCATCCTATATGAAGCAGATGATTTCATCTGTTATACAACGGCTGTTTCCCTGATGGGAAACGGTCGTTTTTTATTGGAGGAGGTTAGAGAGCAGAGGGAAGGGAACAGGATAGAGGGACCCATTTCCATTTGTAGAATACGTAAGGGATATGTTCTCTATGATGATGAGCCAGATTTACCTCGTCTTGATGTAAAGGAGGAAATTGAAATGGATTGTTCTATCCCAGATACGATTATGCAGCGAAAAGGTGCAACGAAAGAAGCGAATATTCCGGTTGAAGTCCAGCAGCTATTACATTCAGGAAGGTTAGAAAGTGTGAATTTAACAGAGTGGCTGGCTGTAGATCATATAACTTTGCTGGAACATGTATTGCCCGAAGTCGGATTAGAGAAGAAGCTTCCCGATTTGCTTCTAGAATTAAAGGAAATGGATAGTATACGCGGCATGAAGGCGATACGGCTTATTGGGCAGCGACTCTATGAATTTTGCAGCACCGAGGATCCGCCCGTTACAGATTCCAAGCCGTTTATGGCGATCGCCGAACATCGCTCGGATTCCGTTCGATGCTGGGGGGCTTACATGGCAGGCGGTGATGACTCCATGTCTATCGACGAAGCATTGTCACGTATTCACCGATTTGCGGCTGACTCTCATTTCGGCGTTAGGGAGATTGCATGGATGGCTGTGCGCGCTCATATCGAGTCGAATTTGTCGGGGGCCATATCCATCTTATCCACTTGGACATCTGATACGGATGCCAATGTACGGAGATTCGCTACGGAAGCGACGCGTCCACGAGGCGTGTGGACGAAGCATATTGAGGCATTGAAGCAGAGCCCTTGGCAGGCGCTTCCGCTGCTAGAGCCTCTCAGATCTGATCCGGCGAAGTATGTGCAGGATTCGGTTGGCAACTGGCTGAATGATGCGAGCAAGACGAATCCGGACTGGGTAAGGGAGCTGTGCGAGCGCTGGACGAATGAGTCTGACTCAAAGGCAACAGCGCGAATTGTAAGCAAGGCTCAGCGAACCTTGCAGAAGCAGGTATAGCAGACCGGAACAGCAGCAGCTTGGTCGACTTTACCGATGTCATATCGTATCCGCTGGCAGCTTCTTCAGCGGATATTTTATTTTGATCCGCTTCCCCATTCTTTCGCGACTATTTCGAATCTCTAGGTACTCGCTCGATTCGCATTTCCGTTTTCGATTCAGTTTCCCCCTTATCAATCTATCTCCGAAGCTTCCTCTGAATTTTTCTTTGTTCGGTCTGTACAGTTTTTCTTGTATCCCTCCCTCTTTTTGCGTAACTCTTTGTTTTATTTAGAGCTTTTCGTCTTCCATCGTTCTAGCATCAAGAACTCTCTCTTTATGCTTTTCCCCCCAGTCGGCGTTTTTAATATGAGCCTATCAGTTATAGATAAATTAATTCCATGAGTCCAGAAGGACTCAATGACCGTAATGTTGCTTTGTCATACCGCTTATAGGCAAGGGGTTGAACCTCTACTCGCGTCACCTTTTATGCTAGTACTTGAGAAATTCAAGTAGAAAGGTGACAATCGATGAACAAACCAACACGCAAAGAAATTGCAATCGTCCAATTCATGCTGGCCATCTCATTAATTCTTGGCGTCCTGCCACCTCTTGTAATGTTCCTCGTGACAATAAGGACAGAATCGTATTATCGTGATGCTAGCCGCACAGCATTGAATTTTCATTTAACCATTTTGCCGTTCTTTATTGTGAGCTATGCACTGCCGCCATGGTTCAAGTACATAGTCTTACTTGTTGAAACGGTGATCATTTTATATGCGATGATAAGGATTGCTAGAAAAAAATCATATCGTTATCCTGCCATTCCATACATCAAACCTTAGTCAGAAACGAGGCCTACTCATGACAACCGACATGCTGACAATTGGGCAGCTGGCTGCTCGTACCGGAGTTTCCGATCGAACGCTTAGATATTATGACAAGCTTGGGCTGTTAACACCGAGTGATTACAAAGAAGGTGGACATAGACTGTACAATGCAGATGATCTCAGCCGCTTGCAGCAAATTCAGGCGCTGAAGTTCATCGGTTTTTCCCTTAAAGACATTGCCGATTTATTGGACATGCAGCAGGCAGAACAAGCGCATATTCGCAGCGTGATTGCGTTCAAGAAAAAGGAGCTTATAGCGGAGCAGGAGCGGATTCAGCTCATGATAGATCAATTGGATCATATGGGGACGATCATTTCGAATCATCCTATCATTGATTTGCGGTTGTTCTGCTTCATCGTGCATTCGATTCTATGGGAAGAAGAGCACATAGAGTCGCACAACCTAGAGGGCAATCTGATCTATAATTTTCGCAATGAAGAACGGGCAGAACTGGATCGAAAGTATTTTGCATTGCTCACGGAATTGAAACAGCTGGTTGCAAGCCAGGTAAGTCCAGATTCGGGGGAAGCACAGCGTTTCATGAAGCGATTTATGGAGCTGTACGAGTATACCGTTGCGAAAATAAGCCCTGCATCGGTGGCGCAGGCAGATGCACCAACGGATCAATCAAACATCCTCATTCCATTTACAGAGGAAGAACAGGTATTTCTAATCGAAGCATTCCAAGTGATGTCTTGTACGCAATAGAGGTAATGGATACATTAGGCTTGGCGGCGAACTGGATCTTTGCAACAAACGCTTTAAGAGAACGCAGGGATATTTCCATTCCTATGGAGCCCCGGGATTGTCACTCATCGGGCCTATCGTTAAATGGGGCTGCTCTCAATGAGATTCTATCTCTGGAGCAGCCTCTTGTTGTTCGGTGGATGAGCGATATGAATCATATAAAGGTTCGGTGCTATAGCAGCAGCTTGGCTGCAATCGGATAATGATCCGATGCAAGTGAAGAATGAATAACCGTTCTATCTTCGATATTTCCCGATTGATGATTGACGAATATGTAATCGAGCGTCTCGACAGCATTGCCTGCAGGGAAGGCGAAGGCATCATGCTGATCTGCGAAAGCGCTGCAGAATGCTGGAGACATGCTAGCAACTTCAACAGAGTCTGGATGTGCATTGAAATCTCCCGTAATGATGCACGGTTCCATTGTATGGCTCGCGACGATGTTGATTATCTCCTTCACTTGTTCGACCCGTTCCGATTGTGCTAATCCCAAATGTGTAGTGTAGAAATGTAGATTTATTCCGTCTACATCAAGAACAGCTGCAAGCAGACCGCGCTGTTCACTCTCATCGCTGCTGAGTGGGTAATGCTGATGTGAAAGGATCTGTTCAGCGAGCACCGCGATGGTATCCTCGTAATTACTTCGAGCTGAATAATAACGGTCGACCTCTTGCAAACCGATGATGTCTGCTCCAGACGCACGAATCACTTCCACGATGCGGTTCGCAGCATACATGTGATCCATTCCTTCACCATGTCGTATGTTGTACGACATGACCGACAACGCAATCTGCGATGTGGACATGATCTCACCCCTTAATTACGCCAATCATGACGACTCTTTGATAAATTACTTTTGCAAAAACGAATATAACACACAGGCAGGCGGCAGCAATCGTTATCGCTAGATTAATAACAGCTTCTATAATCATATAAGAAATTCCCTTGGCAGTGTTATGATTTGTCCCTTATTGGTCATAGCTTTTTCGTGGGACAATCTTCTGTGATTAACTGGGCTTATATAGCCTGGTGTTCCATAAATTTATGTAAGCTGGCAATAAATAATTGACAATATATTTTGAATTGATATACTAAGTATAGTGTTGCAATTGATAATCATTATCGATACTGTTTTTATATTGTCGCTGTGCACCATAGTGAAATAGAGATAATCATAATTTAAGTCACGCATAAAAACATACATAGATAATAATTTCATCAATTCAATAATCCGTTTGACTATTAAGATTATATAAGGGGAGAGTATGGAAAATGGGAAAATTTAAAGTAACTGTTTTTTTAGCAATTTTTGTTGTAATGTTGGCAGCTTGCTCAACTTCAAGTAATGGAAATGGAAAAACGGAAACAACTGGGCAAGAAAACCAAGCTGCTAAAGCTTCAACGGTTGAAATTACTGATGCTCATGGAAAGGTTACTGTTCCTGTAAACCCTAAAAATGTAATTGCTCTGGATAGCAGAACTTTTGAAACTTTGGCTGATTGGAACATTAAATTAGCAGCTGCTCCAAAGGATGTAATGCCTAAGGAATCACCGTATGTAAAAGATGAAGCAGTTCAAAACATTGGGAATCACCGTGAACCAAATCTTGAAATTATCGCTGCTGCAAACCCTGAACTTGTCATTGTCGGTCAACGATTTGCTAACCATTATGAATCGATTAAAAAATTAGTGCCGAATGCAGTCGTTATTGATCTGAATTTTGATGTTTCTGAGAAAGCTGATAAGCCTGGGGATAACTTAGTAAAAGGACTTAAGGATTCCACAATTATTTTAGGACAAATTTTTGATAAAAATGAAGAAGCTAAACAATTGGTAGCTGATTTTGATAAATCTATCGAAGACGCTAAGTCTGCCTATAACGGAACGGCTACAGTTATGGGTGTTGAAGTTTCTGGTGGGAATATTGGCTTTTCAGCTCCACGTTTTGGACGTGTTTGGGGACCTATGTTTGAAATGTTTGGATGGAAACCAGCTTTAGAAATTGCAAATGCTACATCAGGTCATAAAGGTGATGAGATTTCTGTTGAAGCTATTGCAAAAAGTAATCCGGATTGGATTTTCGTACTAGATCGTGATGCTGCAATATCTTCTGAAAGTGAA
The DNA here is from genome assembly GCF_001894745.1 of Paenibacillus sp. NAIST15-1. Taxonomy (GTDB): domain Bacteria; phylum Bacillota; class Bacilli; order Paenibacillales; family Paenibacillaceae; genus Paenibacillus_B; species Paenibacillus_B suaedae. Next base: position 562,550 of record NZ_BBYF01000001.1, on the reverse strand, counting down.
GCTGTTCCCGCAAAAGATGTGATTAATAATTCACCTGCTCTTCAAAAAGTAACTGCTGTTTCTAAAGGACAGATTATATTTGCACCAAATGACACTTATACAAATGAATCAATCCAAACTTTCATTGAGATCTTTAAAAACATGGCAAGTACTTTAGCTAAGTAGTCTAAAGGAGCATAACATCGTGCTGAAAAAGACAATACAAAAAATTTCTGGGGTTGAGAATAATTCTCAACCCCGGCTTTATAACCATAACAAGTTATGGACAAAACCCTTTATATTTGCGATTATCGTTGTTATTATTTTAGGAATTATATCTCTATTTACCGGAGTTTATGATATACGCGGACAAGAGGATGGAATGGAGATGTTTTTCATTACTCGTGTTCCAAGAACAGCGGCATTAATGCTTACTGGGGCTGCCATGGCCATGGCAGGACTCGTTATGCAACTTATTACACAGAATCGTTTAGTTGAGCCTACCACAACAGGAACTATTGAATGGGCGGGTTTGGGACTTCTTGTTGTCTACTTATTATTTCCTGCACCAACGTTAGTTCTAAGAATGACTGGTGCAATTGTTTTTTCTTTTATAGGAACTATGATTTTCTTTTTATTTTTAAGAAGAGTGAAACTTCGTTCGTCTTTAATTGTCCCAATTATTGGGTTGATGCTTGGAGCTGTCATTTCTGCAGTTTCCACTTTTATTGGACTCCTTTTTCAAAGTACGCAAAGTATTGAATCTTGGTTTGTAGGCTCTTTTGCGGCAGTCCAAATTGGAAGATATGAATATTTATGGATCATTGTTGTCGTTACGTTTCTTATTTTTATGTATGCGAATAGACTGACTTTAGCTGGACTAGGGGAAGATGTTGCAACAAGTCTTGGAGTCAATTACAATAGAGTCGTTCTTTTGGGTACGGGTCTTATTTCTTTAGCAGTTGGAATTGTTGCAGCAGTTATCGGAAACTTACCTTTTTTAGGATTAATTGTCCCCAATATTGTTTCCATGTTTAGGGGAGACGATCTTAGAAGTAATTTGCCTTGGGTATGTGTGATAGGAATGGGTACAATAACGGTTTGTGACATCATTTCTCGAACAATTATCATGCCTTTTGAAGTACCTGTATCTTTAATACTCGGAATAATGGGTGCAGTCGTATTTATTGCTATTTTGTTGAGACAAAGAAAACCAAGGAGGCTAAGATGAACGCATTGGAATATAGAAATAACGACAATGTCGTTATCGATTCTAGCCTTCATAATAAAAATAGATCAGCTAGAGCTTTTCGTTCTAAGCAAGAAGAAAAACGTTATTGGATATTGCTCATAACATTACTTGTTTTGGGCCTCCTTTCTTCATATGGACTTTTAGTTTATAACAATCCAGTTCCGATAGATTCACCTTCTTTTATCCCAGTTGCTAAAAGAAGGATGGTAGCTCTTGTTGCCATGATTATTGCTGCCATTTGTCAGAGTTTATCCACTGTTGCTTTTCAATCGATTACGAATAATAGAATTATTACCCCTTCACTTTTAGGCTTTGAATCACTATACTCAACCATACATACGAGCACCATATTTTTCTTTGGTGTTGGTGCATTGGTGAATTTTACTGGTATTGTACCTTTTATCATTCAAGTTATTGTTATGGTCATGATGAGTTTGATCCTTTATGGGTGGTTGCTGTCTGGAAAGTACGGGAACTTGCAGCTTATGCTTTTGGTTGGAATTATTATCGGGACTGGGCTAAGATCTGTGTCTTCTTTTATGAGAAGACTTCTTTCGCCTTCTGAGTTTGATATTTTACAGGCTAGATTGTTTGGTTCTGTTAATCATGCAGACGCTGCCTATTTTCCTATTGTAATTCCTATAGTAATCATTGTAGCAATGTTAATTCTTGCTCATTCTAAGAATCTAAATGTATTGTCACTTGGAAAGGATGTCTCTACTTCTTTTGGAGTTAAGCATCAATCGAGTATCATTTATACCCTTATATTAGTTTCTATTTTGATGTCAATTTCAACGGCTTTGATTGGACCACTTACTTTCTATGGATTTTTAGTTGCAACTTTGACTTATCAAGCAGCGCCAACCTATGATCATAGATATGTTTTTCCAATGTCTCTTGCTATAGGGTTTTTGATAATAACCGGTGCATACTTCTTAATGTATCATGTATTCAATGCCCAAGGCGTCGTTTCCGTTATTATTGAATTATTTGGTGGAATCATATTCTTAATTGCAGTTTTAAGGAAGAGGGCTCTATGATAAAGATTGATAATGTTAGAAAATTGTATTCGGACAAGGTGAAAATAGGGCCTTTGAATATTGAAATACCAAAAGCGGGTCTCACTTCATTAATTGGACCAAATGGTGCTGGAAAGTCTACGACACTGTTGATGATTGGAAGACTTTTGGATTTGGATGAAGGCCAAATTAAGGTAGCAAATATGGATGTTACTGAATCTAAATCAAAAGACTTAGCAAAGATTTTAACGATTTTGCGTCAAGAAAATCATTTTGTAACGAGGCTTACGATTAGACAACTAGTTGGATTTGGACGTTTTCCTTATTCCAAGGGAAGATTAACGAAAGAGGATGAGGCTATTATTTCTAAATATATCGATTTTTTAGGATTGACTGATCTAGAAAATAGATATTTAGATGAGCTTTCTGGTGGTCAAAGGCAGCGGGCATATGTAGCAATGGTTCTGTGCCAAGAGACTGAATATGTACTTTTGGACGAGCCGCTGAACAATCTTGATGTTGCTCGTTCTGTTCAAATGATGGAGCATTTGAGGCTTGCTGCTAATGAATTTGGAAGAACAATTCTGACTGTTATGCATGATATTAATTTTGCAGCCAAATATTCTGATCGAATTTGTGCAATGAAGGATGGACAAATTGCCGCTTTTGGAACAGTAGAAGAGGTTATGGATCCAGAGGTTTTGACAGATATTTTTGAAACGAAAATAGAAATTATTGATGGTCCCTATGGGCCAATTGCGGTTTATTAGTTAGACGGGATTGTCAAGCAATGTGCGACAGCTCATTCATGAAAGCTTCGTTAGCAGGTATCCAACCTAGACATTTACAAGGGCGATTGCCGTTCTCATTGAAGCCATGGATCTGCAAAGTAAACTTTTAGGGATGAACGGTCTCAAGCTTGGCATAACAAGAAACCCTTCCCTACGATCCACAGTAACAGTTTGAAAGGCAGCCTGAGGATATTGACTTGGCTGCCACCATCTAGGCGGTGCGATCAGGTATTTTCAAGGCCATGAAGTGACGAGTCTTGCGCTAAATGAAAGCGTCTACACAGGCCTTATTTTTGCCACGGCTGGAGACAACGGTGTCCAACTCCCAGTGACCGAAGGTTTATCGCTTGCAAGCTCAGGAGTATATTTGCTGACGGGAACACAGGATGCCCTGCTGTAACGATAAGCTTGTTGAGCTGACTGTGCTTCGCATCTCTGTTCTAAGCTGCCGCACTCGACTTCTTGTGCAGAGCTTCTAATTTACTACGTTCAATTATGCTAAGATGGGTGTAGCTCATGTTTGTTCTTCTGTATGAATGGGTGTATGATAACTCCCATTTTACACGAAACTGACATGAGCCTTTTTAATTGTTGCACTCAAAACGAAATACGACCTGTTGGAGCCGTAACAAAAGTTAAGCCACACTTAAGGGATGATTCCTGTATCGTTCAGGGGTCATCCTTTTTTACGCCTTTGGTTCTTGCGCAAGTCGCTAGTCCCTTGATTCCGTCCTTCTCGTAGGCTATCTTCCAACAATCTGCGCACTGATCCACTCGCTTTATGGGTACCAGTTTATATTGATGCAGGTGAGCCGGTACCTCTTTGCGCCGATTGTGGGAATTTGGCAAGATTTTAATTGATGATGATAGGAAGAGCGATTTATAATGATAAATGGGTAAATGTGGGTTTGTGATGAATTGGAGGGGAGATTTACATGCATTTGGAGCAAATTGATATGTTCGATTTAGCTTTTAACAATGCATCGATCGGGATGGCGATCGTCTCGCTGGAAGGACGATTTATGAATGCAAATCAAGCCTTATGCGATATGATCGGCTATACAGAAAGTGAATTGCTCTCTCTGGACTATCAGCATATTACCCATCCAGACGATCTGGAAGAGAGTATCCTACATATTCAGCAGCTGCTGGACAGACAGATTTCGTCTTTTCATATTGAGAAACGTTACATAGGCAAGTTAGGAGAAGTGATATGGATGCTGCTTACCGTATCGCTTGTCCTGGATAAGAGCGGCAAGCCGCTTTTCTTTTTTTCTCAATTTCAAAATATTACGGTATGCAAACAGACAGAACGAGTGCATCTGCAGACGGAAGCGATCCTGAGGGAGAAGGAGGATTCCTTCCAATCGTTATTGGAAATGCTGCCCCTCGCTGTCATCGTGACGCATAATGGAATTATACATTATATGAACCGTGCCTCGATTAATTTAATTTGTGCGGATGAAGCAGTCGGCATTCTTGGCAAGCCAGTGCTTGATATTGTTGAGCCTACGAATCACAACCTTGTGTATGAGCGAAGACGCAAGTATCGGGAGGGTATTAAGCTCGGGCCAGTAAAATATGATATCCGATGTGCAAACGGAGAGATGAAGCGGGTTGAAGGTTTCTCGCTGCCCACGACATTTCATGGGGAGAAGGCGACTATAGGGGTCTATCAAGATATAACCGATCGGAGCAAGGAAGAGGAGCGAATGCTGCAGTCCGAGAAGTTGTCCATCGTGGGGCAGCTTGCTGCCGGCATTGCGCATGAAATTCGGAATCCACTGACGTCGATTAACGGCTTCCTGAAGCTGATGCGTACGATGAAGACAGATAAGGAGCAGTATTTCGATATCGTGGAATCCGAGCTGAAGAGCATCGAAGTAATTGCCAATGAGCTGCTCATTCTCGCGAAGCCAAATGTGGTCAATAGTCGAAGGACAGATCTGATCCATCTCATGGAACAAATCATCGCCTTTATGAGTGTGCAATCCACTTTGAAGAACAGCAATATTGTAACCGATTTATCGGAAGAGGCGCTTTGGGTGGATTGTGAACCGAATCAGATTAAGCAGGTGTTCATTAATTTGATCAAAAACGCAATCGAAGCGATGTCAGGGGGAGGCAGCATTTATGTACGAGCCAAGCTGGAGGGCGACTATGCGGCTATATCCATACAGGATGAAGGCTGTGGGATTCCAGCAGATAAAGTGAGCAGACTGGGTCAGCCTTTCTATACGACGAAGGATACGGGGACAGGGCTAGGACTGATGGTGAGCTACAATATTATTGATAAGCATGGCGGCTCCATTGAGGTGGATAGTGTGATTGGTGTAGGAACCACATTCATCATTCGATTACCGCTTGTCCAAGTCAAGGATGGGGAAGACGCTGTGTAACAGCTCAGCTTATCTGACTATTTCGTTCCATTCGTATACGGTGGTGAACCCCTTCCATGAAGAATTTTGGATTGATTCCAGCGAGTTGGTTGTTGAAAATAATGGGATAAGATGAATGGGGAGGGGAACAGTTCAATGGGCTATAAGCAAGCATTGGAACGTTACATCGAAGCGACAAATACGCATCAATTCACAAATGTGCAAGCATGTTTGGATGATGGTGCAGTGTACTGGTTCTCGGATCGTACCTGCTCAACGATGGCTGAGATTAGGGCGTATTTCGAACATGCGTGGGACGTGATTCAGGATGAAGTCTATTGTGCGACAGATGTGGAGTGGATCGCCGTGGACGGACAGACGGCTGTCTGTTTGTACACGTATCAGTGGAGCGGCCTTTATCAAGGGAAGCAGGCAGCAGGGAGCGGAAGAGCGACCAATGTGTTCAAGCAAACCAGTGGCGAATGGAAGCTTGTGCATGAACATTTGAGTGCACTGAAATAAGAATGTCTTTTACGTAGAAAAGGTGTCATCCGCTGATGGTATTCAGCAGGATGACACCTCTGTTATTGTTATGCGTCCAAGTTCGCCAATTCATAAATGGCGCGGGCATAAATCGCAGTTGCTTTCAACAAATCCTCGATCTCGATGTATTCGTCTACGCGGTGAGCCATCTCTTCTCTTCCTGGGAATAAGGCGCCGAATGCGACTCCATATTCCATGAATGCAGCGTATGTACCGCCGCCTGTTGTCAGCAAGGTAGGCTCAAGCTGTGTTTCCTCCGCATAAATCTTCTGCAGCACCTTGATCATTGGATGCTCTGCATCGACATGATGCGGCTCCTTCAAGTCAGGCTCCTCTACGAGGAAGCCGAATGCATCCATCTTCGCTGCCAATGTATCCAGAATCGTCGGTAGATCCTGTGTGACTGGGAAGCGAATGTTCAGATGGAAGAATGGCTGCTTGTCCGCTCCGAATTCGAAAATACCTGCATTGACGGTTAATGGCCCTGTAATGTCATCCTCATACGCAATGCCCAGCTTGCTGCCCAAGTGATCGTCCGTCAAATAAGCATCGACGCAGCGAATGTAGCGGTCAGCATCGGCTTGGAAGGAGTACGAACGCAAAAATCCGAACAGCTTCAGTGCAGCATTGATGCCTTGATGAGGCTCCATGCCATGGGCGGATTTCCCTTTGAGGCTGAGCGTCATTTGATTGCCATTCACTTCGGATGAACCTTTCAATTGCTGCTCTGTGTAATAGCTCTCGAACTTGGCTGCCAATTCTGTAAGAGCAGTTGATTCGCCAGAGATCGTTGCTGTTGCAGATTCCGGCACCATATTCTCAACACCGCCGCCATGGAAGGATACGAGCTCTAGCTGCCCCTCTTGACGCCCGGAAGCAGAATCGTCTGGCTTCAGCAGGAAGCGGGTATTGATTTGACCCTTCTCCGCATGTGTAATGGGGAAGTCGGCATCTGGAGCGAAGCCGTATAGCGGCATTTTCTCACGCTTCGTATAGGTCTTCATGCATTCCATCCCGCTCTCTTCATCTGCACCGAAGATAACGCGCACATTGTGCTTCAATGGCAAGCCGAGTTCTTTCACAATCTTTAAGCCGTAATAAGCTGCAAGTGTAGGCCCTTTATCATCAATGGCGCCACGCGCGAACAGCTTGCCCTCACGAATGTCAGGGGAGAATGGCGGGGTTGTCCAATGTCCGGTTGCAGGGACGACGTCAACATGGCATAGTGCTGCGACATATTCGCCACTCGTCGATTCGCCATATTCGGCGTAGCCTACATATCCGTCCAGGTTCGTTACACGGTATCCGTCGCGACGGGACATGTCCAGCACATAATCAAGCGCGCGAGCTACATTTTGCCCCATAGGCTTGCCAGGTTCGCTCGTGCTGGCATCCTTCACACTTTCGATGCTGAGCAATCCCTTCAGATCCTGCAGCAGATCGTCCTTGCGCTTTAATACTTCTTCCATCCAGTTCATCAAGCCGCACTCCTTTTGTATTGAAAATTGAACATGTGTTAATAGTGGTCGTGTATATGCGACGCTCATCCATGAACATATGATTGCCGCCTTGGCATAATTATAACAGGTGAAGTCCAGTAACAACATACAGGGAGCTGGCGAATCGCAGAGATTGTAGGGTGCAGTATCCCCCAGAATATGTTCACGGGTGTTTATATAGGTGCTGAGGGCTCTGTGGTGGATGGGCGAATATCGAAGTCCAGCCGTCCTTCCAGACTATCGTTCAGCTCAACCAGTAGCGCTGCTGTTTGTACAGATATCACGCAAGATCCGCTCGATTTATCTCTCACTTTAAGGGATAGAGGTAGAGGCGGCGAACCGTTATATGGAATGGATCGATCACATGTCGACTATTGTGCGTCAAGTGAAGCAGTGGGATAAGAACAGTGTTCAATCGGTGCGAGGGGTAAGGCGGCCTATTTTCGATGCCTACCTATCGTTTGTCCAAACCCTTCTATCTATGGGTGCATTTTATAAGTAGTATAATCTTCATTTTGCACCAGCAACCTATATCTATAGGAGGGAACGGCGTGTTAGCTAATGCTACGATTCTAGTAACAGGCGGAACCGGTTCATTGGGCTACGCCCTCGTTGAACAATTATTGCTGCATCGTCCTGCTCGAATTATCGTATATTCGCGCAATGAGACGAGCCAGTTCATTATGAGCCGCAAGTTTGAGGATGCAAGACTGGCGTTCTGGATTGGCGATGTGCGCGATCAAGACTCCCTCCATCAGGCATGCCAAGGGGTCGATTATATCTTCCATCTCGCTGCGCTCACACATGTATCCTTTTGTGAGGAGCACCCGCAAGAAGCGTTGAAGACGAATGTGGTTGGCACACAATATGTGATTGAGGCCGCTATTGCGAATCAGGTTAAGGCAGTTATATTTGCATCGACGGATCAAGCCGTGGAGCCTACGAGCTGCTATGGAATGACGAAGGCGATGGGTGAGAATGTAATAATAAACGCCAACATCGTGAGCGAATCCACGAGATTTATCGCTGTTCGCAGCAGCAATGTTCTAGGAACACACGGGAGTGTACCTCATGTACTGCTGGATCAGATCAAGAATAAGAAGCTTGTTAGTATGATGGATCGGGGGAAGACCTGTTTCTTCACGCCGATGGAGCAGGCCGTCGCCTTATTGCTGAAGGCGCTGCAATCTGGAATTGGCGGCGAGCTGTACACGACGAAGATACCGTCATGCGCTCTAGTGCATATGGCTGAGGTATTTATAGAAATGTGTGGCGGGGGAGATGTACGGCTTATTTTTACAGGTTCAGCGTCGAGTGGCAAAGGGAAGATTCATGATATTCTCATCTCGGAAAGTGAGAGCCGACATACCGTGAAGGCGGATGATTCTTATTTGATCGTTCTTCCTCTATTAGGCTTGCCGAGACTGCATGAGCATTATGCGTCGTATCCTTCTATGGCTGTGGGGGAATACACATCTGCAGAGGGGGCAATGACGAAGGAAGAGATACGTGAATTGCTGTTCGATAGCGGATTGTTGTATGAGGTGCACGTATCCAAGCAAGCTCAAGGCTCGCGGGACTAATCAAGCGACATGGAAGGTTTTTTATGTATAGCACGAGAACGCCCCTGAAGCATGTGGCTTCAAGGGCGTTATAAGTTTCTAGGATTGCAATGGCGGATTTTTATGGCACTTCCGGCATACCGGATAGTACGTATCGTTACCGCCGATTACGATTTGCTCTCCCGTATAGAGAGGACGGTTATTGGCGTCAACACGCAGATTCATCGTTGCTTTGCGTTCACAGAACCAGCATATCGTTTTCATTTCCTCTATTTTATCCGCATACAGCAGCATATAACGGCTGCCCTCAAATAGCTCATTTCGGAAGTCATTCTTCAATCCGAAGCCCATAACAGGAATATCGAGTTCATCGACGATGCGGGTAAGCTGCATAATTTGAGCATGATCCAAAAATTGGACTTCATCAATCAGCACGCAGGAAATGGGTCCTTCATGATGCTGTACGATCTCAAATAAATCAGTGTCTTCATGGATCGAAATTGCCTTGCGGCGCAGACCAATGCGAGAAGATATATAACCGCTCTCGTCCCGATCATCTACAGCAGGGGTGAAGATCAATACGGACTTCTCCTGCTCTTCATAATTATGGGCAACCTTCAATATTTCAATGGATTTCCCACTATTCATTGCGCCGTATCGAAAATATAACTGAGCCAACTTCGCCACTCCGTTCCATTCTTTGTTGATGAGATTATAGAATAGCATAGGAAGCGTCTCAGGTACAGGAACAGAGAATGGATATGCTGCTTAGTCCAGGATTACGGATTGTTCGGGATGATGGTACAACTGGAACATTAAGCGCAGCTGCGCTTCCGTATTGCGTTCAGCCGACAATGTCGGCAGCGCATGTTCGGGGAAGAAGCCTACCTCGCTCGTTTCTGTGCCGCTGGCAGCCTCCCCTCCGATAATGTCACACAGGATGAATAATTTATACACATGAAACGGTTCAGGCGGGTGCTGGTGGAACCGCTTATCTAGCACGGCAAGCAGTCGGATGGCTCTTGCTTGGAAGCCGGATTCCTCTTGGATTTCCTTCACAACAACCTCAGATGGAGAGAAGCCGATATCTGCCCATCCGCCGGGAAGAGACCATGCTCCATCGGCCTTTTCCTTGACGAGCAGAAGCTCTCCATCACGGAAGATGACACCCCGGACATCTACCTTCGGCGTTGCGTAACCTGTATCGCTTGCGAAGGATAGCCGGATTTGTTCCTTATCTGCTTCAGTGCAGTTAGCCATCATATCGATACTAATGTCGCGCAATTCTTCATACCGCTCGCGGTCGTAAGCGTTTTCTGTGTACGTTAAGCCGATCTGTGCGAGAGCTTGTATCCGCTTGGCCCAATGCAGCTGTCTCCAATCGAGAGCTGGGTTTTCTACCGACTGTTCGATCAGTTCGATAAGCTCTGCCGGCTTCGAGTAGATGTCATGTGGAGCTGTCTCGAATGTGGCCGACTGAACAGTATCGAACCATTTAGCTCCTATCGTATGCACGTTAGCGGCAAGGCCGGCTTGAATATCAGCGTTGCTGTCACCGATCCAAATCGCTTCGTCGGCGCGAATATGTAATGCGTCCAGCGCCGCGTGAATGCCTTCAGGATCGGGCTTCGGCCTCGTTACTTCATCGCCTGTGATGGCGATATCCACATACTTAGTCAAGCCGAGCGCTTCACTGGAAATCTCATACGCTCGCCGCCCTTTGCCTGTAATAATGCCGATCGATATGCCATGCTCCTTCAAATGCTGCAGCATCTGAATAATTGCTGGTGAAGCATGTACAAGGCTGGGATGCCAATTGCGGTACATTTCAAAATATTCTTCGATGGCGGAAGGCAATAGACCTCTATATTTCATATTTGCAGTCAATATGCCTTCTTCCGTCGGGCCGAACATCGCAATAATTTGCTCCTTCGATACCATTCGATTGTCATATCGTTTGAATATTTCTTGAAACACATGAAGTGTTAATGGAAGGGTATCAGCTAGTGTCCCGTCAAAGTCAAACAAAACGGCTCGTATCATTGCATTCATCCTCCTTGATGGGTTAAGAGATTATGATCACTTGCACATGATTGGCCTTCATCGCATTGGCTAGCTCAGGCGACAGTGGCTGGTTCGTAATGAGAATATCGATGTCGGACAAGGATAGCCCCCGATAGTAATGGGTATGTCCGAGCTTCGTATAATCCGCAAGTACGATTGTCTGTCTTGAACGGCTAACAATTTCTCTCTTCATATATATGTCTTCTTCATAATGATAATAAATGCCTGCTTCCGAGATGCCTGCTGCGCCTAAGAACGCCTTATCGAATTGAAAATCACGCAGCTTGCCTAGTGTCGAGTAGCCAGATAAATGTCTTGTCTTCGGCTGCACGATGCCTCCTAATAGATGGGTCTGTATCGTGGCTTGCTCAGCCAAAATACAAGCATTATCAATCGAATGGGTCACGGCGGTTGCGTGAGCAGGCTTTAGATGCGGTATGATGCACTGCACTGTGGTCGATACGTCCAGAAAGATCATGTCGTGATCTTGAACAAGCTTAGCGGCATGGCGTCCGATGCGCATCTTGCCGTCTGGTTCATTATGCAGTCGAGCAGCGTAGGCTTCAATCTTCTGTTCCAGCCGGGGGAGCGTAATTCCTCCATGGGTACGTGTTACGGCACCGCTTTCTGTCAGCTTCACGATGTCACGCCTTGCCGTATCTCTGGAAATGTCGAACATCGCGCAGATTTCTCCGACAGTCATCGTGTCTTGCTCTTCTAAATGCGTTAATATGCGCAGAAGGCGCTCTTCTTGGTACATATTCTCCACCTCATACTTCTGATTTTAAGTATATGTAAGTGATATTTCAAGTACATGTAAGTATTTCGCGCTATTTTATGTGAAAAACGTAGATATGCAACGGGGACACGCATCTGAAGACGCGAATGTGGAACTGGATCAAATTAGGGTTGATTGGATAAAACAGGAGTGGTAGTATATGGTTAAACGATGATTTAAACATTGTTTAAATCACTGTTTAAATTATGTGCGGGAGGGATTAGGAATGAAGCAACCTGATAAGTCGCTAGAGACGAAGGAGAAGATCTTGAATGCGACCCTGGATATGATCAAGGAGGAAGAATTTGAGCAGATTACGATTCGCAAAGTAGCGTCGCGCTCCAACACGAACATCGCACTAATCAACTACTACTTCGGATCGAAGGATGCTCTGATCAATGAGGCGATTAAAATATTGTTATCGGGCTTCCGCAGCTCGTTCAACATTCTTGATGATCGCAGCATAGAGCCTCTGCAACGACTGCGCTTGTTCCTGATTCAATATGTACAGGTCATTCAACAATATCCAGCGATTATCTCACGTACAATTACTGCTGGCTCTGCCATGTTTGCCTCTCAGCAAGAGTATGGACAATTTCTGCAAGCTGTCGGCTTTGACAAAGTTCAGCGTACAATTCAAGAGATTACGCGCGAGGACAATCATGAAGGATTAACAATGATGATGATGCAGCTATTCGGTGCCGTGTTTCTCCCTGTTTTAATGAAGCCTCTGCTTGAATCCGGTACGGGAGTGGCAGTTGCGTCTGTCGAAGCACAGATTGACTTGTTGTTTGCACGCTATTTCCATCGAGATTCAAGATTACAATCATGAATTTTTTGCATTTGCTCGAATGATGCCATTCCTGAAGTAACTCGTTCTTGAACCTAGCAACCTTGCAATGATGATGAAGTCCATTACACATGCAGAGGCTGTGTCCCTGCGAATAGGAGGCAATCGAGATGGATGTTCTCAGAAAGTATTGGCAGGATCTTGGAATGGTTGTTGCTGTCATGGTGTGTATCTATTTGTTGGTAAGAGGAACTGCGATTCCTGACATCACGGTGATGCTGTGGTTGAGCTTCGTGGCAATTCTGGTTCACCAATTCGAAGAATATCGGTGGCCCGGATACTTCGGGGGCTTGTTCAATGCAGTTCTATTCAAGAGCAAGCATCCTCACAATTATCCGCTGAACCCGCATTCGGCTATGATTATTAACCTGATTATTGCCTATGGGTTTTATTTGCTGCCCGTCTTGTTCCCTGAAGTGATATGGCTTGGTCTCGCTCCCATGTTCATGGGGTTCTTTCAATTAATCTGGCATGGTATTTTCGCAAATAGTAAGGCAGGATCTCTCTACAATCCCGGACTCTTCTCTGTGTTAGTCTTGCACATCCCTGTCGGGTGCTGGTATGTTTTTCATATTACAACGACAGGAATTGTCCATACATCTGATTGGATCATTGGGACGGTTTACTTCCTTGCTGCCGTATATGTCTTGATCGTTAAGGGGAATATGTGGCTCAAGAATCCGAACTCCCCATATCGCTTTACGGGCAAACAATTAGGCCCCTATTCCAAGCAGATGTAAATGAATAAAAGGTGGGAGAGATGAAGATGCCAGGGATTGAACAGAGTGACAGAGCTATGAAGCTTGATTTGGAGCGTATCGTATTTATCGGGCGAACCTACGATGAATATATCAGCATGTTCGATTTGAACATCGAAGATCTGCAAGGGAAGCGCATATTAGACTGCCCATCAGGGGCTTGTTCCTTCACCGCAGCGGCAGTTCGTCAGGGGATTGATGTTATGGCATGCGACATCGCATATGAATATGCTGCTGATGATTTGCAGCGGAAGGGAATACAGGATGTAGCGCATGCGATGGAGCAGATGGCGCATGCTGCTGAACAATACGAGTGGGGGTTCTTCGGTGATATCGATGGCTTGCGAGCCCATCGACTGCAAGCATTGCGGGACTGCTCAGTACATCGACGGGAAGAACCGCATCGGTATGTTCATGCGACTCTTCCGTCTCTCCCTTTCGAGGACGGAGAGTTTGATGTGGTTCTCTCCGCACATTTCCTCTTCATGTACGGAGATCGGCTGGATGAAGCGTTTCACCGCAATACGCTCGTTGAGCTGCTTCGTGTAGCGAAGGAGGAAGTACGAATTTTCCCGTTGATTGACTTGGCAGGGAAGCGGCCACCTCAAGTAGACATCGTGATCGAGCAGACCAAGAATCTTGGCTGTGAGGTACAGGAACGTACGGTTCCTTATGAATTCATGCGCGGCGGCAATACAATGCTGTACATCAAGAAGAAGTAGTGACACGATGAACTCGAGATATGGTTCTATCAATGGATTAATGAATAAGGGATTAGGTGTAAATCTGGCAGAGTAAGCGAACTGCAGGCAATGTATGTAGAGTGAACGAAAAACGTGAGAATTCGGAGCAGGCGGCCTTGGGTAATCAGGGCTGCTTTTTTTTGTTTGCGTAAATCCGAAAATTTACAATTCCGAAATATTACTCACGATTCCCGTTAACATTCGTATGTGAAAATACTTCCAGAAGCCTATTGCAATACCTATTGCCATGAGAAAAGGGTGAAGACATGAATCGTAACATGTTAACGGTCATCGCAACGTCGCTCGCACTATCTACGATCATTTCTACTAGTGCTGTTAGCGCAGCGGAAGCAAACAAAGGGCAAGTAAGCATCGCAGCAGTGACGAAGGAAGCAGCAAAAGCATCCAATCTGTCAATCGGGATTGATGGTGTAAGCAGCAATATTCGCACACTGAATGTCAAAGGAACGGTATTGTACTCCGTTCGCGACATCGCCAATATTTTTGGCGCAGATATCCAAGAAAGCAAGAGCGGAATTACACTCGTTGGTGGCAACCCAGCGCAGACGATTACGGTTCGAGTGAACTCGGGCGCTTATGAAGTTGATGGCGCTACGAAGAACTTCTCAGTTGCACCGTTAGAGCAAAAAGGTGTGATCTACGTGGAGCTTAACGCACTTGTTGAAGCACTTGGCGGAGAAGTATCTGGTTCCGGCAGCAAGCTGGATGTTGTTAGTGTGAAGCCTCTCGAGGGAGATTTCAGCTCCCCGCGCATGAACAGCAACGGTGAAGTGATAGCTGCTCGCGAATCTGATGGAACGGTTCAATTGTATAAATGGAATTCTACATACCGGATATACGATGCTTTGACTTCTAACGAGAACGCAGCAAACACAGCAGTATCGCCTGACCTGAAGTGGGGCGTATTTACGAATGAGTCCAGTCAATTGTACTTGATGGATCTGAGCCTTGGAACTGCACAAGCAATTGGTAAAGATACTTCCGTAAAGACCGATCTGACATGGTCCGCAGACGGTAAAAAAGTGTACTTTGTACAAGGGGACAAGCAAGAGAAAATCGCTTACGTGAACGTAGACAGCGGCAAGATTACAAGCGTGTTGGCTGATAAAGTAGAAAATAAGTCGGACATCCGCCTGTCGGCTGATGACAAGACGGTTCTGTACGCAGTTAACATTACAGGCGTAGCGAAAAATGACAAGGATAGCACAGAAGACTCCTTATCCATCGACTTCTCCGGAGCAGGCTCCCAGTTGTTCACACTGGATCTGACTGCGAAGGATGCGAAGCCGGTTCAGTTGACAACTACGTCGGACAACAAGCTGTATCCGAACCTGCTGACAGACGGAAGAGCTGTCTATGTGAGCGGTGATACAGAGGGTAAGGTTGAGAACAGCGTATTGAAGGTTGTTCAAGCGAAGGAGAAGAAGGTATCGGATCTCGTAGCTGATGTAGATGTATCCGTTGCTGTTATTTCTGCGAAGGGCCAATTGATTATCGCTGCAACAGAGAAAGACGGCAAGTCGAGCATCTATGTGGTGAAGGCAGATGGCTCCAAGTCGAAGCTGTATACAACTGAAGGTTCGATTACTGAAGTATTCCCTTCCGCAGACGGTTCTCAAGTTGCGGTTATCGAGGATGGACAAGTGAAATTGGTAGCTAATAATCAAGCGGTTACGTTAACGAAATAAACAGTTCCGAAGGGAGAGCATTAACAATGAGAAAATTAAAAATCGCATCTTTGGCAATTCTCGCATCTTTATTCCTTGTATCTTCAGCTTTTGGAGGAGCGTCTACAGCTCTGGCTAAGGACGAATTGAAAGGCAAAGTAACAATTAATGGTTCAACGGCATTGCTGCCAATGACATTGCAAGCAGCGAAGGAGTTCCAGAAGCTGCATCCAAAAGTGAAAGTTGCAGCTTCCGGTAAAGGCTCTATCACTGGTCCACAAGCTGTTAAGAAAGGCATCGCTGAAATCGGCGCATGCGACTGGGATGCAAGCATGGACGTTCCAGGATTCAAAGCATTCGAAGGTCAAGTGGCTCACAAAGTAGCGGTAATTCCATTCGCGACAATCGTGAACAAAAACGTAAAGGTAGACAACCTGACAACTGAACAGTTGAAAGGCATATACTCCGGCAAAATTACGAACTGGAAAGATGTTGGCGGCGATAACGCGGATATCGTAGTTATCACTCGTTCCTTCGGTTCCGGTACGCGCGTTAACTACCAATTGAAAGCATTGGATGGCGGCGACATTACGAAGAAGAAGGACAACTACAAAGAAGTTGGTTCCAGCGGCGACATGAAGACAGCTGTTGCAACAACGCCTAACGCAATCGGCTACATCGACCTTGTATACGTGAACAGCGATGTGAAAGCTGTTAAATTCAACGGCGTAGAAGCTTCCTCAGACAACGTAATCAATGGCAAGTACCCTGTATGGGCATATGGCTACTACATGACAAAAGGCCAACCAACAGGCGCTACGAAAGAATTCATCGAATACATTCAAAGTGCGAAGTTCCAACAAGGTTCGTTGAAAAAATTGAAATTCATTCCAATTTCCGCAATGAAGTAAGTTGAACGATTCGCTGTAAGAGATTTCATTCACGGCCAGCCCTCAGGAAGTCGGGGGCTGGTTGTTCTATGGGGGAACGAGAATGAGCACGCCTGTTCAAGAGCTGGCGCCGGTAGCCGGAGCCAATATCCTAACTACATCCAAGAAAAGCCGGTTCGATCGTTATGCACGGGTACGATTTACGAACCGCCTGTTCCAGTACTTATTCCTGCTGTGCATTTTAGCTTTATGTGTTGTGCTCGGACTGGTCATTTTCTTCATTGGCAAGACGGGAATTTTGACCTTCCGCGACATTTCGCTGTCAGATTTCTTCTTATCACTTGATTGGACGCCGGAAGATGGGAAATTCGGGGCCGGTGCATTTATCATTAACACACTACTATTAACAGGGCTAACCCTGGTGATTGCCGTTCCGATTTCTGTTGGCATGGCCGTTCTGCTTGTGGAGATCTCTCCAATGTGGTTCAAAAGGTTCGTACGACCAGTGCTCGACTTGCTGGTTGGGATTCCTTCCATTGTATATGGTTATCTTGGGTTGACAGTTTTAATACCACTTATTCGTGAATGGACAGGGGAGAACTTGGGAGACGGCTTGCTGGCAGCCGCGCTCGTTCTATCTCTTATGATATTACCGACAATATGCCGGGTCAGTGACGAAGCGATTGCAGCCGTACCGAAGAAATATCGGGAAGCGGCTTATGCGTTAGGCTCCACCCGCTTGCAGGTCATTATGAGAGTTGTACTCCCGGCTGCGAAGCGGGGGATTGTTGCAGCAATTATTCTGGGTATGACCCGTGCAATTGGAGAAACGATGGCCGTTGTTATGGTTATCGGGAATACGGCACAGCTTGCCGATTCGTTATTCACGCCAACAGCGGTTCTTACGAGCAACATCGTCATGCAAATCTCGAACGTGGAGTTCGATTCTACATGGAACTACGCGCTTCATATGATGGCATTCCTGCTTCTGCTCATCTCCTTCCTGCTGATTGTCGTTATTCGTTTCATTAGCAAGAGAGGGGGCGCTCGCGCATGAGTTCGTTCACAGCAAGCGGCCAAAACAATCGCGCCAAGCTGTACAATCAGGCGGCTACAGGGCTGTTCTATGCGTTAGGAATAGCGGTGCTGATGCTGATCTTCTGGCTGCTGTTCACCATATTGAGCAAGGGGCTGCCTGGCATCACCTTGGAATTCTTAATGAAGGTTCCGGAAGAGATGGATGCGGGGGGCGGGATCGGCACAGTATTGTTCAACTCGTTCTACATCTTGATCTTGTCCTTGCTAATCTCTGTGCCAATTGGAGTTGGGGCGGGTATCTATATGGCGGAGTATGCGCCTGCAAATCGCTTTACAGAAGGGCTTCGCATGTGCGTGGAATCCTTATCATCCGTTCCTTCGATCGTGTTCGGCTTGCTCGGACTTGCTATCTTTGCAGAGTACTTCCAGGTTGGACTCACGATACTAGGCGGGGCAGTAAGCTTGGCATTCCTTAACCTGCCTATGCTGTGCCGCGTTACGGAAGAAGCGATTCGCGATGTGCCGGCTGAGCTGCGCAATGCAGCCTATGCACTTGGCACAACGAAGTTCCAGACGATTCGTACAGTCGTTCTACCCGTAGCACTTCAAGCGATTATTACGGGCATATGCTTGGTAGCAGGTCGTGCATTCGGTGAATCAGCGGTTATTATTCTTACGGCGGGCTTGAGTACTTCCGGAGAGATGTGGGACTTCAATCTGTTCTCCCCGGGCGAAACACTTGCCGTTCATCTCTGGTATGTACAATCCGAGGCAATTGTAGAGGATGCTAGTCAGATTGCCGATAAGGCAGCAGCGGTGCTCGTCTTCGTCGTTTTATTCATCAATCTCGTGTTCCGCATTCCACTCTGGTTCAATAATCGCAAATTGAAAAAGTAAGTCCATTCATCATCCCATGTGGAAGAGCCAATAGGCTCTCCTGCATGGGATTGTTATCGTGCTGGTCGTCCACAACAATCGCAAACCTAAAAAAGCTTCCCGAGACGGCTTGTTTCGGGAAGCTTTCTTCATTATGGATTAAGGAGCTTAGAAAGATTGGAACGTAACGAATTCGTGAACAGGCTTGCGATATCCGCGTGGACGCTGGCTGGACGTATCCTCCTTGCCAATGGTGAGCATCATAACGGGGACGAGATGATCAGGGACGTTGAGCGCACTGCGAACCTTATCCGGATCATAGCCAATCATCGGGCAAGTGTCCCAGCCCTTTTCCTTGGCAATCAGCATGAACTGCATGGCAGAGAGGCTGGCATTGCGTACGGCATCTTCGTGACGGAAGGACTCCCCGCGATTAAGATAGAAGTCCGTCGTACTGCTTACGATTTGATCGTATTCCTGTTGGCTGATGACACCAAGATTGAGCAGCCCCTCATTCATGGCGGCAACATGCTTATAGGCATCCAAATCACCGAGTACAACTATGACAGCCGATGCGGTCAACACTTTATATTGTTTGAATGCAGCCTCGTACAGCATATTCATTTTGTCTTTATCCGTAACTGCCACATAATGTGTATGTTGCAGATTGAAGGCGGATGGAGCGAACTTCGTGAGCGAGAACATTTCGGTAAGTTCCTTTTCCGAGATTTCGACATCCTTCAAGAACTTGTTCGCGGAACGTCTTTGTTTAACGATCGTTTCTACATCGTGCATATGTATCATCTCCTGGTCTATTTATCATCCGTTTTAATTGGTAGTGAAAAGATCATATCACATTAACTATAATAAAGTAAGTAATTTACGAAAAAATATTAAAATGATCACACATTTTGTTGAACTGACGAACTGCCTGAAAATCGGCAAGCTGTAAAAAGCGAAGAGAGGCACATTTTAATGCATAAAAAAACGAGAGGCATGCATGCCCCTCGTCGCTGATGCTGCACGGTTCCCAGATGCGGATGGTACAGGATATTGACAATATTAGTTCTGCCAGAGCTGCGGATGATCCGCAGATACGAGTCGTGCAGCTCTCGCATTGGCCTCGACTTGGGCTTCGTTCTTGCAGCCTGGAATGACGCTTGTAACCGCATCATGACGCAAGCACCAAGCGAGCGCCCACTCTGCTAAGCTTACTCCTTCAGGTACCTCGGACTGGCGAATGTGCTCGGCTTGCTGCAGACGGTCATCAATGAACTGCTGCTCATGGCGATGCCGCACATCATTGTCGGCGAAGGATGTGCCTGGCTTGTATTTGCCGCTTAACAAGCCGCTAGCGAGTGGAACACGTGCAAGAACGCCCAGGTTCTGCTGAGTGCAGGAAGGGAACACATCCTGCTCGGGGCCTCGATCAAGTCGGTTATAGACGACTTGAATGACGCTTGCGCCTATATCGGCTGCATTGGTAGTCTGATGCATACTGTTGCTTTTGTTCAAGGATAGACCGATATGGCGAATTTTACCCGCTTCCTTCTGCTTGTCCAGCATGGTCCAGAGCGCGTCATTGTTGAACGCCTCGTCATCGCCCGAATGGAATTGGTATAAATCGATGTACTCGGTCTTGAGTGCACGCAAGGAATCATCAAGCTGCTTCAGCACCTCTGGCGCGCCATACTGATTCGTCCGGTTCATGTGGGAATGGAAATGATGGCCGAACTTCGTTGCCACGACCCAATCCTCGCGGTTGTCCCGGCTCAAGTAATCCCCAATGAATGATTCAGACAAGTGGTCTCCGTAGCATTCAGCCGTGTCAATGAAGTTAATGCCAAGATCTTTCGCTTTATGTAGGATACGATCAACTTCTGATTGGGTATAATCATGTCCCCATTCCCCGCCGAATTGCCAAGTACCTACGCCAATCACCGACACCTTCATTCCTGTCTTGCCCAGTTTGCGATATTGCATAGAAGACTCACACCTTTCTATATTGTTCACCTATTGACTTTATGGTTGATGTGTATGCTGCTTACCGTAATGATAGCATAGGAAGCTGTGCCAAGCCTATAAACGGGAGGCTTCGGTGTGACAGGACCTAGATAAAAAAAATTTAATTTCAATATCCGCTATTATTCATGATAATATGAGTTATAGTTGCAAAGTTTGATTCAGTAAGATTACTGATTATGTCTGATTAACGCATGATTACAGGAGGAAGGTATGTATTATTTATTAGCTTTTCTGATCTCTTCATGTATCGTGATGTTTTTGATACCTCCACTGCGCAAGCTTGCATTCCGCATTGATTTTGTGGACAAGCCCATGCCGGACAATGAACGGAAAATTCATCGGGAGCCGATCCCGCTTACGGCGAGCATTGCCATATTTATCGCATTTATTGTATCCTATGTTATTTTTGTCCGGAATTCTGCGATCGAGTCCATCGCGATTATTAGCGGCGGGTTGTTGATTCTGGCAATCGGCACCGTTGATGACTGGTACAAGACGCATGGCAAGGAGTTCCCAGCACTGCCGAAGCTGCTCGTACAAATATGCGCGGCAGTTATCGTGTATCTATCAGGGATCACCTTCGAAGGCTTTACGAACCCATTCACGCATGAATTTGTAAACTTGCCAGCATGGCTGCAGTGCATTTTGACCGTTATGTGGATCTTCGGTGTGACAACCGTGATTAACTTCACGGATGGAATGGATGGTCTGGCAGGTGGATTAACGGCGATATCAGGTGGAACTTTGTTCGCAGTAGCACTTGCGCAAGGACAGAATGTATCTGCGATGATGGCCATTATTCTCGTGGGAGCATCTATTGGCTATTTACGATTTAACAAGCCGCCGGCGAAGGTGTTTATGGGGGATGCAGGTGCGACGTTCTTAGGTTTTATTCTCGGCGTAATTGCCTTGGATGGTGCCTTCAAGCAGGCGACCGTATTGTCCTTGTTCATTCCGATTTTGGCTTTAGGGGTTCCGATTCTTGATAACGTATTCGTTGTCATTCGTCGGATGCTGAATGGCCAGCCTGTTTACAAAGCCGATGCTACACAAGCTCATTACCGGCTGCTGGCAGGCGGTCTGAATCAGAAGCAGGTTGTGGCCGTGTTGTGCTTAGTTAATCTGTGCTTCGGATTAACGTCCATTATTTTGACGCTGCTTCAGGTATAAGATAATTCATACATGATGACAGAGAGCCTTTCCGTTCAGGAGAGGCTCTTTTTGCGATTTTAGCAAATGGGTTGCTGGTAAGGTGGATATATCTTTTATCGGAGCGTCCGTATGTCCTATTACAAAGCAATGAAGGCCTCGACCTTTACTGGTTCGGGACCTGTTCTATCATCATGCTAGACTTCAATATGCTTAATAATTCGTGCAGGGTTGCCAGCAACGACAACGTTGTCCGGTACATCCTTCGTAACCACTGCACCGGATGCTACAACAACATTATTGCCGATATTGACGCCTGGATTAATGACCGCGCGACCGCCAATCCATACGCGATCTCCAATTGTAACTGGCTTGCCGAATTCAACGCCAGAGATTCGCTCCATGGGATCCAATGGGTGAGTCGCAGTATAGATATGAACGCCTGGTGCGAGGAAGCAGTTGTCCCCAATGTGAATCTCGCATACATCCAGCATTACACAGTCGAAGTTCGCATAGAATCCTTTGCCAAGATAAATGTTATAGCCATAATCGCAGCGGAAGGTAGGTTCAATGTATGCGCCTTCACCAACGGCACCGAATAACTTTTGAAGTATTTCTGTTCGTTCGCTATAGTCTGTTTCGATCGTTTGGTTGTACATGCGGGTTAGGCGTCTCGCTTGTTCACGATCTCTAACTAGCTCTTCATCTGCGGCCATATACATGTCGCCTGCTATCATTTTTTCTTTCTCTGTACGTATGGTCATCATGTGTAGCTCCTCTCCATATCCCTGTAATAAGCAGGGGGTGTTGTGTAATACCGTTATTATCGATGGAGACAGCATCATTTGCAAGGAAGAGAATCTATTCTATTTTTGGTACCCCAAAATATGGTATGATAGTTGCATCCTTAGTAGAGGGTGTGAAACAACGTTGAGTAAATTACTAGCCTTCGGAATGCTTACTTGGCTGCTTGGCAATCCATTTCTTGCGATCATCGTATTGCTAATGATTGTATACTTCGTTGATCGGCAGTTCATTGGATTATCCCCGAGTATCTTCCAACCGCTTAAGAGATGGAGTCGGACTTCGAAGCTCCGGCAGCAGCTGGTGGCGAATCCCCATGATGTGTCATCCAAGCATGAACTAGCAAGGCTGCTGATGGAACGCAAACGCTATCGTGAAGCGCGCGAATATCTCGAACCATTGCAGGAGCGAATGGAGCAATCAGCAGAGTATTGGGATGATCTAGGAACCTGCTATTTACATACAGGGGACAATGAGTTGGGAGAAGCAGCTATTGTTCGCGCATTAGAATTGAATCCCCGAGTCAAATACGGGCAGCCCTATTTGCGGCTCGCTGCGATATATTCCAATTCGGATAAGGCGAAGGCTGTAGCTTACTTGCAGTCTTTTCAAGATATTCACGCTTCCTCTTGCGAAGCTTACTATCGGCTTGGTGTGTTGTATGAGCAGATGGGGCAGAAGGAAGATGCGAAGAAGGCATGGGAAGAGGGCATCCATATTTACCGGGGACTGCCTCGATATATGAAGCGCAAGGAACGCAAATGGATGCTGCGATGTGCAATGAAGAAATAGCAAGCATGGCACATGAACGATAGTGGTATGAATAACAAATTATGTTCGAACTAGCTCTGTCGAATGACAGAGCTTTTTTGGCGATGTGCTATGCAGATTTCGTTCGAAGGACATGAGCATACTATCATTGCTAGGTCATCAGAAGAAATTGAACAGTGATTGTTCATTTGCATGTTTCCTTGCAAGACATTAAATATTGCTAACATAGTAATGATTGGAGCCTCATTATACTCGTCTTTCGTCGAAATTTGAAACTTTTTCTAGCAGGGATATGTCTAAAGAAGTAGAATCCCTAAGGAAAGTAAAGATTGTGAAAGGAGCGGAACGAATATGAGAAAGTGGCTGCTCATCATGATAAGCATGTTGGTATGGTTCGGTTCCTCAATGCAGGCACAGGCCGAACAAGCAGCACCATCCGCTAAGCAGCAGACGAAGGTGTACTTCAATGGATACGATATAACGGAGTGGCGATGGGATCAGCAGCATATCGTCGTTCCGCTGTTTGCATTTGATGATTATAGCTATTTCATTCAGGATGGCAATAAAGGCATGCAGGATATCACCTACAAATGGGATTCAGCTGCCAAAACGGTATGGGTATACTCTGCCGATAAATCACGTACGATTAAGCTGGTTGCAGAACAGCCTATCGCTTGGGTAAATGGGAAAAAGGTGGCGCTTGATGCCCCTGTTCGAATAATAGAGGGCCATACTTATGTGCCGCTGCGATTCATTAGTGAAGCGCTCGGTGGCAAGGTCAAATGGGATGTGAAGAAGAGGGCCGCCATCATTCGCACACCGGAGCGGGTGAAGCGTGACGAGTTGATACGGGCGGGAGACCTGGAAACAGCCCGACAGGAAGCGCTGCGTCTGCCGCTTGTCTATCCGAACCGGGAGATCAAGCCGCGGTCAGAAGGTTTCGAGGCGAATATTGTGTTCCCAGAAGGGGAGGCGCTTCGCTACCGCTATCATATTAAGGATGTTACAAGCATCATTACGATTTCAGAGGATGGATTGGCCGAGGTCATATGGCAGGGGAGAACGGGTACGACTGCGGATAAGGTTATTGAAGAAATCGGAAGCAAGCCAGACTTCGGCTCAGCGATGGTATACTTCCGTCATTCCTTCCCCGTAGAGGATTTCGTTACGTATGGTAAAATAGACGCGCAAGGCCGTTCGACGGAGCTTGGCAAGTTCGAGGTGAAGATGAAGCTGCGATCAAATGCCGACGCAGTAATGTCTATTCGAGGAGAGAAGCGGACGGATGTGCGACCTCTCTTGGAGGAGCGCATGTAAGGAAGGAGTACACATGAAGGTACGGAATAAGCAAATGGTATGGTGGCTGCTTACCACAGTAGCATGGATGGCTTTTATTTTCTATAAGTCTTCCCAGACGTATGCGGATCAGGATCTACGGCCGACACTCGCGGCCTGGCTGCCGCTGTCGATACTGGAGCAGTGGCTGCCGCATATTGAGTTTACGTATGATGGCGGTTTGGTGACATGGAAGCAGCCTTATGATTTTGTGGAGTTTTTCATTCGCAAGGGAGCACATGTAGCGGAATATGCGATATTAGCTTTTCTTGTCATTCGAACATTGCTCGCTATGAGATGGGAACGTTGGATGGCTATTGTCATTGGCGCCGTCATTTCTGTTGCATATGCAGCATCCGATGAGTGGCATCAGAGCTTCGTCCCGAATCGAACCGGACATGCGATTGACGTCGCGGTAGACTCGATTGGGGTTGTGCTCGTCGTCTTATTGTTCCTCATCGCAGGCTTGTTCAGCCGCCGCAAGGGGAAGGGAAGAGGACTGCATTTCCCATAAGGCAAGGAAGCATGGCCGCTGGAGGTATGATCTCCAGCGGCCTTCTTGTAATTTATTGCGGCTTGATTACTTCCATACCACGCATATACGGCTGCAGGGCTTTTGGAATGCGAATGGTTCCATCAGCCTGCTGGTGATTCTCCAGTAGTGGGATAAGAATGCGTGGGCTGGCTACCGCTGTATTGTTCAGCGTATGGCAATATTGGAGATCTCCCGCTTCGTCGCGATAGCGAATGTTGCAGCGGCGAGCTTGGAAATCAAGCAAGTTCGAAGCAGAATGTGTCTCTCCAAATTGATGACGTGACGGCATCCATGTCTCGATATCATATTGCTTATGCGTCTTCTGCGACATATCCCCGGTACATACCGCCATTACACGGTAAGGAAGCTCCAACGCTTGCAGGATGGCTTCCGAGTAGCCTACCATTTCCTCCAACAGCTGATTCGACATCTCGGCATCATTCGGTGCTATGATGACTTGCTCAACCTTTGCAAATTGATGGACGCGGTATAGGCCGCGAACATCTCGGCCCGCGGAGCCTACTTCGCGCCGGAAGCAGGCAGATACGCCAGCCATGCGAATCGGCTCGGTGACGTCTACAATTTCGTTGCTATAATAGGAGACGAGGCTTACTTCCGATGTGCCGACAAGCCACAGGCCATCCTCCGGCAGGGCATAGCATTGATCCTCGCCAAGCGGGAAGAATCCGGTACCGACGAGCGCGTCCTGACGAACCATAAGTGGAACATCCATCACAGTGAACCCATGATCCATGAGCAGGTCGAGTGCGAGCTGCTGTACAGCACGATGAAGAAGCAGTCCAGCATTTTTCAGATAGTAGCCGCGAGAGCCTGCCACCTTAACCCCACGGCGAAGATCGATAAGACCTAGCTGCTCGCCAAGCTCGACATGATCAAGCAGTGGGAATTCGAAGCTGGGGATTTCCCCGACCTGTCGCACCTCTATATTATCCTCATCCGAAGCGCCGACCGGGGTATCCGCAGATGTGATGTTCGGCACCAGAAGCTGTAGGCGATTGAACTGCTGCTCAGTCTCAGTTAGCTTCGCTTCGAATTGTGCGAGCTTGTCGTTGCATTGGCGTACTTGCGCCTTCCATGTGTCAACTTCGTTCTGCTGTTCTCCTAGACGCATCGCTGCTGCGATCCGAGAGGTCAGGGTATTGCGCTCCTGTCGCAAGGCATCCGTGTTCTGCAGCAGCTCTCGGCGAAGCTGATCGCCTGCAAGCAGTTCCTGAACATTGAAGTCTATTCCTTTTTGCCGAGCTGCCAGCTGCACCTCTTCTGGATGATTGCGAACCCATTTCATATCTAGCATGTGAACCGTCTCCTTTACCGCGAGTGATGTGGTACGAATAGAAATACAAATAGCGCTCCTCATCCGATTGGGACGAGGAGCGCTAGCTCGCGGTGCCACCCAACTTGATCTTCAGCGCTGCAAGTAAGCAGACAGCACACCGGAAGCATGCTGAGGATCCTCTTGGTTCCGCGGTAACGGGCGGTACCGGTTCACTTAGGGCACTCCGGGCAAGCCGACGCCTTGACGAGAACGCCTCCGAGTTGGATGCTCTTCATTGGCGAATAACCGTATCTAATTTGTTGATATCATTATATAGCATCTTTCCCAAAAGTCAACGCACTATTCGCCCGTATGGTTGATAGCTTGCAGATAAGCGGTAAGCTCCTGAAGATTGCGCATCAAGCTGTCAGCTGGAATATCGGCGCCAGCCGCCTTGCTGACGAGCTCCACTGGAATGCAGCTGGCAGCTGACTTCAAGTCACGTCCCTTATTCGTTAAGGTAATGAATACTTGCCGCTCGTCCTGTGCGCCCCGCTTCCGCTCAATCAACTGCTGCTGCTCCATCCGCTTGAGCATAGGTGTCAATGTTCCTGAGTCGAGGAACAGTCGCTGACCAAGCTCCTTAACGGTGACATTGTCCTGTTCCCAAAGTGCGAGCAGTGTAATGTATTGTGGATAAGTTAGCTCCAGCTTCTCCAGCATAGGCCGATAGAGCTTCGTTACTTCCTTGGATGCTGCGTAGATGGCGAAGCAGAGCTGTTGATCCAGCTTGAGCATGTCGCTAGGCTGCATGGTGTTGTCCGGCTTTGAAGTCATGGTTTCATCTCCTGTTGTGCCTTACAGCAAGGCTTCTATATCTTCCTTCAGCTTAGATGGGGACGTCTGCGGTGCATATCGCTTCACGACAATGCCCTTGCGGTCGATGAGAAACTTCGTGAAGTTCCACTTAATGTCAGTGCTTCCCAGCAGCCCCTTTTTCTCTGTCACCAAGTGTTGGAACAGTGGTTCTGCATTGTCGCCCTTCACATCTACCTTCGCAAACATAGGGAAGTTGACGCCATAATTCAATTGGCAGAACTCCATCGTCTCCTTCATGTCTCCAAACTCTTGATTGCCGAACTGGTCACAAGGGAACCCGAGAACGACCAACCCTTTGTCCTTATACTGATCATACAATTGCTGAAGCTCAGTAAATTGAGGGGTGAAGCCGCATTTGCTGGCAGTATTGACGATAAGGATCACATGACCTTCATAGCTATCCAACGATGTTACTTCTCCATTAGGCTTCTTAACGGAATAATCATATACCGTAGTCATTATTCGTTCTCTCCTTTGTTGTCATCATTGAGATGAAATGATGAATGGCAGTTTACACGTACATACACGCTTCATTCCTTCAAATCGGTCACGCCAAACATGTGACAGCTGTGAGGGAAGGGATGTGGCATAGTTGTTGTAATAGTTATAGCATGGAACACGAATAGATGCAATTGTATTTTGCAAAATTAAATTGTGTGCAATCTAATAAGGGTGGTGGTACCTCTGATTGTACATCCGCAACAACTGCACACAAGATAGCTGTGCTTTCAAAGGCGATCCAAATGGAAGGTTGCTGTCGTATTTAGGTGAAAGATCTTAACGTTACCTGTCCGTTCTATCCCATCCAATAGCGTTCAACAGAAACAGGGCAGTCCCGCTCCATGCTGTTCAATAACTATGGAGGAGATAGCCCACTCCCTTTATCCTCGAATGAGCATTCCGATTGTATATAGAATCCAAATATGCGCTGGATAGAATACATAGAACATATACTTGGACCACTTGGCATGATAACCACGTGCTCCGTTGTAGAGCAGTATCGGGATAATTGCGAATATCATCATCCACTGGTAGTTCAGGACAAATAAATTGTCATAGGAGAATACTTCTTCAGTTGGGACGCCGAGCGATCCGAGCTCTAGGGAGATAAGCAGCATTACGACTACGTATGCGAATGCCATCAGTCTCTTGCGCTCGCGGAACAGGTAGAAGATCATTGTCATGGCCACACCAAGTATGGATGCTTCTGTAATTGATCCGCCCATAATAGCAAGAATGATGTACAAGGTTCCTAGCGCATAGTTGCGAGACTGTTTCGTCCATTCGATAGCAGTTAGAAGAAGAAGCGCCAGCAGTAGGGATAAGAAGATATTGTTCATGATGCTGACAGACTCACTTGGCAGGGAGAGCGTAAGCAGTGTGCTGCCAAGCTTGGTAATGACCGCCCATGTAAATAAGCGGAGCATGTATTTGCCTCGGTTCCGTGTGTGGAAGAAGCCTTCTACAATGAAGTAGAAGAAGATCGGAGCGACAATGCGGCCAAGCCATCCGAACCATATAGGCATATCCGGCAGAAACTGCTTCATATGGTCAAGTAGCATAAGCGTCATGCCGAGGAGTTTTAATTTGAAACCATCCAAACGCACATTGAATCCTCCAATTCTATTCTGATGTTGTTGTTCGTAGATGCCAGCTTAATTCGCTGTAGAATGGGAGCTAGTCAGCGTTGGCTCATAGATTTCCTTCATTCAAACATAATACTGCCTGCATACAGGATCCAGATATGGAGCGGGTAATACAAATAGAATCCATATTTGGCCCACATGGACTGATACCCGCGGCGCTGATTGTATAGCCCAATGGGAATAATGGCGAATACCATCATCCACTGTGAATAGGTCCACAAGTTATATTCATTGACCCACATCGCTGTCCCACCGTAAATGAACATATCGAACAAATCGAGCCCAACTGTGAACACGAGAGACGAGGCGATATATGCAATTGCCATCGCACGCTTGCATCCACGGAACAAATAGAACACGAGGGTCATGGATACGGCTAGCCAGCTGAATTCGACGCCAACAACCATAGCAGCGGCTACCGCACAACAGAGCATCCATCCTGCAGCACCGGATTCGGAACGCAGCGACCATTCATAGGATGCCAGTAGGACTAGCGCCCCGAGCATTGATAGAAAAATATTGTTCGGGATCGAGCCGCCGGGCAGCAACTGGAGGAGCAATGTGCTTCCGATAGCCATGCTGGCAGCTCCAGCAGCAAGACGGAGCATATAACGCTTCCGATTGCGGGTGTATGTATAGCCTTCGATAAGCAGGAAGAAAAAGATGGGGGCTGATATGCGGCCGAGCCAATGAAAAGCGAGAGGTACGGAGTTCGGAAAGTATGCCTGTATATGATCCAATGTCATGAGCATGGCTGCAAGCAGCTTCAGCTGAAAGGCGTTGAACGACATAACTTTAGTTTCTCCTTTCTCTACATATGCCATGCAAATTGCTAAACACAACACCCTTATCATATCAGAAGCCAGAAGTCGGTTGAAGGTCATGCTATAATAGGGGCAGCAGAATGAAGGGAAGGAATGGATGTATGAAATCACTCGTACTTGCAGAGAAGCCGTCGGTCGGTCGTGAGATTGCCCGAGTGCTTGGATGCCGCACGTCTCATAAACAATATTTTGAAGGGCCTGACTATGTTGTCACATGGGCATTAGGCCATTTGGTTGGATTGGCGGAGCCAGAAGACTATGATAAGAAGTATCAGACATGGAATCTAGAAGACTTACCGATGATCCCGCAGAAGATGAAGCTAAAGGTGCTGCGGGAGTCGTCTCATCAATTTAAGGTTGTTCAGCAGCTGTGTAAGCGACAGGATATTAAGGAACTGATCGTTGCGACAGATGCCGCCCGGGAAGGAGAACTCTTGGCGCGCTGGGTCATGGAAATGGTGAAGTGGAACAAGCCGTTCCGCCGCCTATGGATCTCGTCGCAGACGGATAAGGCGATTAAGGAAGGATTCCGCCAGCTGAAGCCAGGCAATCAATTCGATCGGCTGTATGAGTCTGCTCGCTGCCGTGCAGAGGCGGATTGGCTGATCGGCTTGAATGTGACTCGCGCCTTAACCTGCAAGTTCGAGACTCCATTATCCGCAGGGCGTGTACAGACGCCAACGCTTGCGATGATGATGTCGCGCGAACAGGAGATCAAGAATTTCCGCTCTGAAGAGTATGACACCATTCACGTCGATTGCGGCGGTTTCGAAGCGGTATGGCGCGGTGCGAATGGAGATGGCCGCATCTTCAACGAACAGTCGGCGCAGGCAACAGCAGCTAAGCTGCAGAATGGTCGGCAAGCGGTCGTGACGGAACTGAAGAAGTCTACGAAGAGTGAGCCGCACCCGCTTGCTTATGACCTAACGGAACTGCAGCGGGATGCGAACCGCCGTTATGGATTCTCAGCCAAGCAAACCTCGAATGTACTGCAGCGTCTGTATGAGCAGCATAAACTCGTCACGTATCCGCGAACGGACAGCCGGTACTTGTCCTCAGATATGGTCGGTACATTGAAGGAGCGATTGAGCGCGATGGCGATCGGTCCATATGCTGCGGTTGCGAAGTCACTCATGCGCGGCAGTCTGTCTGTTACGAAGCGTATTGTGGACGACAGCAAGGTAACGGATCACCATGCGATCATTCCAACTGATGAGCCGCTGCGGTTGTCAGCGTTGTCTACAGATGAGCGCAAGCTGTACGACCTGATCGCGCGGCGTTATCTGGCACTGTTCCTGCCTGCAGCGAAGTACGAGCAAGTTGCAGTTACCATCGAGATTGGCGGCGAACGACTATATGCAAAGGGCCGCACGATGCTGGACAGCGGCTGGCGCCAAGCCTATGAAGGCGATTGGGACGATGCGTCCTCGAATGAGGAGCAAGAGCACGACAATCAATCGGCGTGGAATAAGGATCAGCGTCTCCCGAGCTTGACGCAAGGGGAGAAGCTTGCAGTCAAGCGGGTCATGACGCGCAGAGACCGCACCAAGCCGCCGGCACGCTATACGGAAGCGACATTGCTGACACAGATGGAGAAGCACGGTCTTGGTACGCCAGCAACTCGTGCGGATATTATTGAGAAGCTGGTATCTTCGGATACAATTGAGCGCCAAGGAGCTTCACTTCAACCGACTGGCAAGGGAGAGCAGTTGATTCGCCTTACCTCTGAACAGCTGCGTTCACCGGAGCTTACTGCACGTTGGGAACGGGAATTGGAGCGCATTGCCCGCGGCGAAGCGCGCACATCATCGTTCATGAATCAGATTCGGGATATGACCGAGCAGTTGGTCAAGGAAGTGAAGACGAGCAGCGCCGAGTACAAACCGCATAATTTGACGAACCGTCATTGTCCGGAATGCGGCTCGCGTCTGATGGAACGGAAGTCGAAACGTGGAACACGTCTTATCTGTTCCAGCAAGTCTTGCGAATATAAGCGCTCTGACGAGAAGCAGCTATCGAATCGCCGTTGTCCGCAGTGTCATAAGAAGATGGAGTTCAAGATCGGCAAGGCAGGCAAGTATGTACAATGTCTCGCATGCAACATTACAGAGAAGCTGGAAGAGGGCGGGGGCAAGGCGCGCAAGCATGAGACAAGGAATTTGATTAAGAAATACGAGAAGCAGGAGCCAATTGGAAACAGTCTAGGTGATCTGCTGAAGGCAGCGATGGCGAAGCAGGAGGAGAAGTAAAGCTGCAAGAGCATCAAGAGCAGTAAATAGATAATAGAGATCATTGTGCTTACTGTGGGACTTCGAATTGAGTCAAACAATAGCAAATGGTGTTGAACCGTAAACAGCGACATCATACTTGTAAAATGAAGCGGCTTAGGAGGGTCGTATGGCCTATATGAGCATATGCTTCATTGTCATAGATAGGCCCTCTGTACCGATTCTTCGTGGTCAGAGGGCCTTTTTGTTAACTTTTTCATAGTCTTGTAACCATTTTCTTGAAATGGTAACAACATTGTCTCTATTTTTTGATAAAATATAGTGAGTTGTAATGTTTCTGTAATGCCCTAATGGTAGATTTATATTATAGTAGTTGTCGAAACAAGTCGCTAGAAGGAAGTGGATAAGGATAATGATGGATCGAGGTGTGGTGTCGGCCGGCAACCGTCGCCGTAAAAAACGCAAAAAGTTAATTGGACGCACCGTATTGCTCATGCTTCTTGTCGCCGTCGGCGTCGGAATATACGCTGGAGCGAAGAGCTTGCTCGGATCAGACTCAGCATCTGGCAGCGAATTGATCGTGACAGAAGTCGTTCCATTTGGAACAGCAGCACAAGTATCGCAAGAGAAGGAATCACCGAAGGAGTATAACGGCTTAACGCGCAAGGTCGCTTACTTGACATTTGACGACGGGCCGAGCAAATATTCCAATGATATGATGGACTTATTGGATAAGCATAATATTAAAGCTACTTATTTTATGCTTGGCGATAACATGAGACAATACCCGGATGCCGTGAAGCGCATGATGAAAGATGGACATTACCCAGGACTTCACAGTATGACACATGATTATGCGAAGTTGTACAAGAGCGGCGGCTCCCAGAACTTCATTAATGAATTCAAGGAAGCGCAGGGAATCGTTGAAGAATTGACAGGCTTCAAGCCTACGATGATTCGTGCCCCATATGGCAGTGCTCCGCAAATTGGTGAGTCATTCCGTAAGGATATCGCAGATGCAGGGTTTAAAATGTGGGATTGGACGCTCGATTCCTGGGATTGGAAATATATCGGTCAACCAAATCGAGTACTAGAGCAAGTAAAGGCAGGTCTGACGGAAGATGTTGAAGTTATTTTGCTTCATGATCGTCAGCAGACCTTAGATGCATTGCCAGCCATTATTGATTACATTCAAAGCAAGGGCTACGAGTTCGAAGTGTACGACCCGAATGCGCATTTCGTATGCAATTTCCATCACGACAAACGATTGTAGCATAGGGATAGGAGGTTAACACATTGGCTAGTTGGAAAAAGCTAACCGCCGCTGTCGCGTTGGCATCCGTTCTGCTTATTGGCTTGACTGGATGCGGCGCTGCACCGACGACACAAATATTTGAAGGCTTCGAGAAAGCATCCGCAGCGGAAGTGGACGTTGCTGAAGCGGTGAAGACGCTAAGCACGCTGGAAGCGAAGGACAGCAAGCAATACAACAACATCCTGTCTCAGGGCAAGCAGGACAATCGCAATGTACAGACGCTGATCGACAATTCGAGCAAGTCGCTTGAAGAGCGGACACAGGCAATGGATCAACTGAAGAGCATGCTGGACGACGCTCGCAAGAAGATGGGCGAGCTCGACGGCGCAATCAGCAATTTGAAGGAAGAAGGCTTGAAGAAGCAAGCAACAGAGGCATATAACGCTTATGTGAAGCGCTACGAAACCTTCACTTCCATGTACGAGAAGTATGGGAAATGGATTCAGCAAGAGCAAGCCTTGTATAACGAGCTGAAGCAGAAGGATACGAAGCTGAAGACAATAACGAAGGCTGTATCTGATCGCAATGAGGCTTATCGCCAGGTTGAGCAGTTGAAGATCCAGTTCAATGACTATACGAAATCGTTCAATACGAAGAAGTCTGAATTCTACAAAGAGGCAGGAATGCAAGTAACTGGCACAGAGAAGAAAGAAGGCGAAGGCGCGAATTCGTAAGTTATACGAAGTGAGCCGGACATACCGTGTCAGCAAGAAGCGGGCTAACGTTATAGGAGAATCATCCGAATAGTAAAAAAGAAAAGACCGTTCCGAAGCAGGTAGACTGCTTTGGAACGGTCTTTTTGTATGGTGTAAGAGCGCCGAATTCGAACAGGTAAACACATGGAATGAGCTCTGTCTCTAGCTCCATGTTCGGTGTACGAAGTCTGCCACAATGAGAAAGATAACGTAAGAGACAAGCGCCGATGCAATATACGTTATCCCTACCTTGATTCGCTGCTGGAATAAGCGCACAACGCCAAGACTAAGCAGCGGACAGACGATGAGCAGGAAAAATAGGATCGTTACGAACAATTGTGGCGAGATTGAACTGATATCTACATACGTCATGGATATACACCTCTTTATAAGCGTTGCCATCAAGCAAGACAGTTATCGATCGTCTAACCTGAATCATTGGTCTTCCTACCTGGCAGTGTGATAAGGATCACAGTTTCTATTATATCGATTTCACAGCCGCTCGTCTGTCATTTCGTTTCCAATATTAAGGCGATTTTAAGGCAAAATTATGACGATGGAAGGAGATGCAAGCGAGCATTGACAGGTTTGAATCACGGATTGTACGATGTGATCATATACGTGTGAACCATGATTAAATGAAAGGATATCTTCACACAAATGATGGAAGGCATCATGCTATAATCGAAATACGACATATGAGTATATTTAGTGATGTAAGCAGTTACAAAATAACAAATAGAAAGAATGGGAAGGCGAGGAGAGCAATCAATGGTGCAGTATATGGTTGGGATTGATCTGGGCGGGACGAACATTGTATGTGGGTTGGTCAATGAGCAATATGAGCTGATAGCCAAGGTAAAGCGGCCGACAGAGGTTGATCTTGGTGTAGAGCATGTATTGAATAAAATGTCTGATATGGTTGATGAACTGTTCGTCACGGCAGGGGTGGATCGCAGTCTTCTTATAGCGGTTGGAGCTGGCATTCCGGGCTTCATTGATCCAGTGCGCGGCGTATGTGTGTTTGCATCCAACTTGAAGTGGGACAACGTAGATGTATCTGGTCGACTTGGCGCTAAGGTAGGCGTACCAGTCTTTATTGATAATGATGTGCGTATGTATGTATTTGGTGAGGCGATGAGCGGTGCAGGACGCGGTGCAGGAGTTGTACACGGGATAACGATTGGTACGGGGCTTGCGGCTGCGACGGTTGTCAATGGAGAGCTTCACTATGGTAGTGGCTTCATGGCAGGCGAATTGGGGCATGTAGCGATTGATGGCGAGACGACGCCATGCGGTTGCGGCTTGACGGGCTGCCTAGAGACGGTTGTATCCGCCACGGGCATTGCGCGACAAGCGAAGGAAGCGCTTGAGCAGGGGCGCGAGAGCTTGCTGCGCACACCATATGAGCGCGGTGAACTGACCGCAACT
The DNA here is from genome assembly GCF_001894745.1 of Paenibacillus sp. NAIST15-1. GTDB lineage: Bacteria > Bacillota > Bacilli > Paenibacillales > Paenibacillaceae > Paenibacillus_B > Paenibacillus_B suaedae. The sequence goes on along the minus strand of NZ_BBYF01000001.1, from coordinate 526,929 downwards.
CACGTCTCGCAAGCTTACGATAAGGGCGATGAGCTCGCAATCGAGATAATGACGCATACAGGACAGGTGCTGGGCAAGGGCTTGGCGTATTCCATCTCACTGCTCAGCCCGGATATGATTGTAATCGGCGGCGGCGGTGCACTCGCGGGCGAACGTATTATGAAGCCTGTACGAGACACCTTGAAGCGTTATGTATATCACGGTTATTTGGAGCGTTTGACGATACGCCAGGGCGAGCTGATTGATGACGGAGGCGTTATTGGAAGTGCAGCCTTTGCGAAAAGCCGTGCAGAGAAGCTCGGACACGTGTCGGTATAAGATCAACTAGAAAGAGAAGAGAGAGAAGAGAATCGGGAGGAACGAGTGACGATGTCGGATCGAGATATTCAGAATTTCCCCTACGGTGCTGATATCACCGAGCGAATGCTTCAAGAGCGCATTGTCGCAATATTCCGCGGCTATACAGGAGAACATGCTAATAGAGCGGCAGAGGCGTTGGTGGCAGGGGGCATTCGATTCATGGAAGTGACGATGAATACAGAGCAAGCCACAGCGATTATCTCCCATTGGCGTGAGAGATTTGCAGGACGGGCCTATATCGGTGCAGGCACAGTGATTGATTTGGCCTCGGCTCGTGAAGCATTGGAATGCGGAGCGCAGTTCCTCATCTCTCCGAATTTGGATGAGGAAGTCATCGCATATGCAGCTGAGCGTGGAATCGATGTATGGCCTGGAGTTCTGACGCCAACTGAGATTGTACGGGCGTGGAAGGCAGGGGCGAAAGCCGTCAAGCTGTTCCCGCTTGGTACATTGGGACCCGAATATATCCGAGAGATCCGAGGTCCTCTTAATCACATTCCGATCATTGCAGCGGGAGGAGTTGACTTGCATACGATATCCGCATACGGAACTGCAGGAGCGTCCGCATTCGGACTTGGTTCCAAGCTTCTTCCCAAGGAATATATGAATTCGGGCAATGATGAAGCCCTCACTGCAAATGCAATACAGTTCGTTGAGGCGGTTCGCAAGCTTGATCCCGTTCGGCGATGACCAGAAATCCATAGAGCGTGGAACGGGTGTGAAATCATGCAATTGCGTGAATGATATACATAGATCTTAATTAGAATCAATTCTACGGTAGTGGTGTAAAGAGAGGCGAATCCTATGGCTATGCTGTGGACCTATGGAATAGGCACACTCGTGCTTGCCGGCAGTGCCGCAAGCGGTACTTGGATGCTTGCGGTGAAGAGTCAGTCCCCGCGTCCGATTCCGATACATAAGGAACCGGAACGCCCCTTCGAACGAGTGGTGTTCGAAGGGACTGCATCCCTGCAAGGGTGGTTCATATGGGGCAAAGGGAACTCCCCTGCGAAGCGGGCGCCGGTTATCGTTATCTCGCACGGATGGGGATCGAACCGAGCGAGGGTGATGAGGTATGCGATCCCGCTGGTTGATGCAGGTTTCAATGTATTGGTCTATGACGTGACAAGTCACGGAGAGAGCGGGGCCGTAAAGGCACCATCGGCGTTGTTATTCCGTGATGATATGCTGGCCGCAGTCCGCTACGTACGTCAACGGCAGGATGTAGATCCGGATCGGATTGCAGTCCTCGGTCACTCCTTAGGCGGCTTCGGAGCGGTATTGGCTCTTGAGGAAGGGCTGAACGTAAGGGCAATTGTAACGGATTCCATGCCGTCCCGCCCGCTGTCCCTGGTGGAAGCTGAGCTTAAACGGCGCAAGCTGCCTTCATTCCCGCTAGCGGTGGTCATACCGCGTATATGGCTTTATCGCTCCCGCATTCCGGTTGCAGTATACGACGGCTTGGATGTAGGTCAAATCTTAGCCGACCATCATGTGCGGACGGCAGGTAGGATCCCCGTTTATATGGTTCATTCTCGACTAGATGGATTTATTCCCCCTAGTGAGCTTGAGCAGCTTGTTGAACGCTTACCGTATGAGCAATCGCATCTCTTTGTTGATACGAATGGGCATAGCTGTTCGGAGACCGATTCGCGCTTCTGGGCGGAAGTGATCTCATTCTTCAGGCGTCAATTGGATATATCGGGATAAGCAAGCCCATCTCTTCCCTCTAAGGCTTGACCTTCTGGGGAGAGGTGGGCTTGTATGTTTTCGTTACTGAGAATAACTTTTTTATATTTTTTATAGGCAAATGCTGCATCGGTTCGCTACCCCTCGTCATATTCCTCATGTTCGAATCGCTACAATCCTTCGGAATACGATGCAATTCCCGGCTCTTGCTGCCGCAGCATGTCGAGCACGACAGAAAGGCAGCGAATCCACACTTGCGATGGGCATGCTATAACTAGACAGTATTTGCGATAGCGCTATGTTACGCTACCTAGCACACATAGGCGGATGTTCTCCGCTGTTGCGAAGGTGGTGAAGGCATGTACATCGATTCACAGACTCCATCGCGCCTACAACGAGCGAGGCAGAGGCGAGCGAGGAGATGGATTCGATTCCCTAGAGTCTCTATATTCCGAATGCTGATGTTGGGAAGTGTTCTGTTAGGAATCATGGTTGGCTTCGCTTTATGGCCTACGGTAGAGGCGCGCTCATCTATGATAACGCTGCATAGTCAATCAGAGATGAAACAATGGCTGAGCGAGCAATTCACTCGCAGAGAAGCGGCCATTTCATTTCGATACGAAGGTGACACGAAATCCTTAACAGAGATGGCAGGAAAGTCCTTGTCGGCAGCATTATACTCGGATCCGTTCATTCGGTATAACATCAGCAAGTACTCCTATCAATGGAAAGGTAGTACGGATTCTGCAGTCGTCAATGTGTATGTGGACTACCGTGAGACGTACGAACAGTCACAATATGTAAGGGAGCAAGCCAAGGAAATCGTAAGAAATATAACGAGTCTAGGACAATCCCCTCATCTCAAAGTAAAAGCAATTCATGATTATATTGTCAGTCACGTGACCTATGACGAGGGTATGACGAAATTTACTGCCTATGAGGCGCTAACGGAAGGTACAACCGTATGCCAAGGATATGCGCTGCTCATGCAGGCTATGCTGGAAGAGGCGAACATTCCATCCAAGGTTGTCGAGGGTAAGGCGGGCGGATTGCTCCATGCTTGGAACCTGATTGAACTGGATGGAAAATGGTATCATGTTGATGCGACATGGGACGACCCGCTTCCGGATCGAGGCAAGCAAGTGCGCTACACGTACTATATGCGCACCGATGCGGAGATGAGAACCGATCATGATTGGGAGGAAAGTACGGAGCTTCCGAAGGCGAACGACCCTTATGAGCATGTCTTGAATCAGATGCGCCAAGGGACGGATAAGAGCCTGCGCTCATTCGTTACTGAGTTGGAGCACGGTTGGAGTCCGGATGTACTGCTTCCAGAACGGCAGGTCAAGGACGTGAAGGGACTAGTAGAACGCTATCGGTCTGCACAGAAGGCGAACCGGGTGCAGTTCCAGATTCGCTATATAGGCAACGAGCTGGAGCTGCGTGCTGACCTGCATGATATGATGGACAAGCTAGGATTGTCTACTCCGTTCGAATACAGAGTATCGACGTTGAATAACAGTGATGACCTACTTGTCGATATTCAGCTTCAGAAATAAGGGGACAGAACATCAGCATAAGAGCTGGTGTGGGAATTCGGAACTCACATTAGGAATTCACATCACGAATGAATCCAGAGGAATGAATACAGGAGTTCCACTACCCGGAAAAAGCGATGGAACCACGTAACAAAGGCCCTGCTTTACGCAACTAAATGCGTGAAGCAGGGCCTTATTTTATTTACTTCATAGACAATATAGAGATTGATTATTTATGATCGAACTTGCATTCTTCAAGTGGAATGACCTTCGTCCGATGCTTGAACTTGTAGCCGAACCATATGATCAGGAAGAGCGGAAGACCAATGTAGGTCATCAACAGCCCTTGCCAGTCGATCGCTTCTCCGAGGAAGGCTTGATAATTCTGGCCAAGCACGACGAACATACAGAGCACGAAGGCGAATATCGGGCCGAACGGGAAGAAGCGGGCACGATAAGGCAGCTCCTTCAGGTCATGGCCTTGCTTGTTGAATGCTCGTCGGAATCGGTAATGACTGACTGCAATGCCTAGCCAAGCAATGAATCCACACATGCCGGATGCACTCAGCAGCCACGTATAGACAATCCCATCTCCGAAAAAGCTGGCTAGGAATGCCATCATGCCGATGATGCTGGTCATAATAAGCGCATTGACCGGTACGCCGCGCTTGTTCAGCTTGCCAAGGAACTTCGGCGCCTTGCCTTCCTTCGCAAGCACCCAGAGCACGCGTGTTGAGGCGTACATGCCAGAGTTACCCGCGGACAGCACGGAGGACAAGATGACTGCATTCATAACTGAAGCGGCGAATGCGAAGCCGGCCTTTTCGAATACGAGCGTGAATGGGCTCGCATTAATATTATTAACCTCGCTCGATAGCAAGCTTGGATGTGTATATGGAATGATCATTGCGATAACGAATATCGCCAGAACATAGAAAAGCAAAATGCGCCAGAATACTTGGCGAATCGCTCGCGGTACACTCTCGCTTGGATTTTCGCTTTCGCCGGCGGCAACACCGACAAGCTCCGTACCTTGGAACGAGTACCCAGCAACCATAAATACACCAAGAATCGCAAAGAATCCGCCATGGAATGGCGCATCTCCGATATGGAAGTTCTCGAATCCGATACGTTCTCCGCCGATGATGCCGAATATCATCAATACGCCAGTAACTAGGAAGATGATGACGGTCGAGATTTTAATTATTGCGAACCAATATTCAGACTCTCCATACCCTTTAACGGAGATGAAATTCAATAAGAAGATGATGCTTAAGAACAGGAAGCTCCATATGAAAGAGTTGCTGTTCGGGAACCAATATTTAATGATAAGCGTAGCTGCGACTAACTCCGATGCGATCGTGATTGCCCAGTTGAACCAGAAGTTCCAGCCAAGCGCAAATCCGAATGCAGGATCTACAAATCGCGAAGCATATGTGCTGAATGAGCCGGAATCCGGCATGTAGGTCGCCAGCTCGCCAAGACTTGTCATTAAGAAATATACCATGATGCCGACTGCAGCATAAGCGAGAAGCGCACCTCCAGGACCAGCCTGTGCAATAGCGCCGCCGCTGGCAAGGAACAATCCAGTACCAATGGAGCCGCCAAGCGCAATCATGGTGAGATGGCGTGTCTTCAGGCTTCTGCGAAGCCCTTGCTCGTTGTGTTGCTTACTCATGTTGCTCACTCCTGTTCTAATCTTAGTATTGCCGGAAAGGAGCGGAGAACATAAAAAAACCGCTGAAGCGTATACGTTCAAACGGTTTGACCGTCCCCATCATACCCTTCCTTAAAGATAGCGCATCATGCGTAGACGGGTAATCTGCGTATGACAGTGTCGTGCCTATTCGACAGCGACCCCAGCACGCGTCCCGGAAGCGGGTTACGCGAACTTCGGCGGTTATTCCTTCCCATTCGAATCATTGGCTTCTTCCAGCCTCCGCGAATGTACTCTTAACAACCGCAACCTCTACCTCATCGTGGAATAGGATGAGGATTTGTTGCACTATGAAGATGGCCAAGCCATCATTGTTACTTATATTTGCTAAGTATAAATGAAACGAAGCGGTAAGTTCAATGTTAAAAAGTAGAAATCTGATCCATGAAGTTTGTGTACGAATTTAAACATTTGAGCTGAATCATCCAAAAATATTTTTAAAAAAGGAATTTTACTCCTTGCAAGCGGTTTCTTGCATGGTATAAGATGGATGAAAAGAGAGTGCAAGTTGGGAAACATCTATACGAAGCAAATACGAACCAATAGAGACAGACATTTAGGGAGGCATGGGAAATGAAGAAGGTTACTGTAGCATTGCTTGGAGCCGGTCAACGCGGGGAAATCTATACGGATTATGCGATTGGCCGTTCGTATGAGATGGAAGTTGTCGCTGTGGCAGATCCGAGTGCAGCCCGCCGTCAGCGTATTGCCGATAAGCACGGCATTCCTGCAGAACGCCAATTTTCCTCTTGGGAAGAATTATTCTCTCAGCCGAAGCTTGCTGACGCTGTGTTTATTTGTACACAAGATAAGATGCACTATGAACCTACGATGGCAGCGCTAGGAGCAGGCTATCATGTGATGCTGGAGAAGCCCATGTCTCCAGAGCCAGTAGAGTGTATTAAGATGGGGCAGGAAGCGAAGAAGAGAGGCCTTGTCTTCTCAATCTGTCATGTACTGCGTTACACGAATTTCTTCGCTACACTCAAGCAGATGTTGGAAGAGGGAAGAATCGGCCGCCTTATGTCCATACAGCATAATGAAAATGTTGCTTACTGGCATCAGGCGCACAGCTTCGTGCGCGGCAATTGGAGCAATTCGGCACAGTCCTCTCCAATGATTCTGCAAAAGTCCTGTCATGATATGGACATCCTGTTGTGGCTTGCTGGTGCCGAGTGTACCCATATTTCTTCCTTCGGCACATTGTCGCACTTCCGCCCAGAAGGTGCGCCGGAAGGCGCAACGAAGCGCTGTTTGGATGGGTGCCCTGTCGCTGATGAGTGCCCATACTATGCGCCGAAGTGGTATTTGACGGATGATATAGGCTGGCCGACATCGGTTATTGCGGATGATATGAGCTATGAATCTCGCCTTCAGGCCTTGAAGGTAGGCCCATATGGCCGCTGCGTATACCACTGCGACAATGATGTGGTTGACCATCAAGTGGTGAACATGGAATTCGCGAACGAGGTAACCGCGGTATTCACTATGACGGCGTTCACTTACGACTCCGGTCGTACGTTGAAGTTGATGGGAACGACTGGGGAAATTCGTGCTCACATGGAGAAGAATGAGATTGAAATCATTCATTTCAAAAATGGCTTTAGAGAGCTGCTCAGCCTGCAAGCACCAGGCGGACATGTTGGACATGGCGGCGGTGACCAAGGTCTCGTGAAGGACTTCCTGAGGCTGGTAGAAGCGGACGGTGCATTGCAAGGACGTACATCCGCTGATATATCTGTTCAAAGCCATATGATGTCATTTGCGGCGGAGAAGGCGCGCATAGAGAAGCGTACTATCTCTATTGAAGAGTTCGTCCGTGAGCAATTGGCAAGCGAAGCAGAGCCTGCAATGAACTAATTCTATTTGTAAATGTCAGAAGCTCTCCGGGTTACTCACGGAGAGCTTTTTCTAATGTAAGAGTTTCTTGTTGATGATCCCATTCTAGTCGAATACGAATAGGTTCTTGAAGTTGTTTTAACCCTTTAATCCGGTATTCGTAATGTGCGGCATAATGTGAAGAGTTAAGATCAGATATAGAATCAGAACGTTCAAAATCCGGATTTGTGAGACGGAATGATAAATCCTGTATATGCTGTTCTGGTCCATGATACTTCATATCCAGCGTAAATGATTCCGTATCTGTTGGTTGAGAAAGCTGCACGTCCCAATCCAGGCTTGCTGCCTTATAAATGGTGGTCTCTTTCGTGCATCCGACTAGTGCAGGGAGTATGCATCCGAGTAGCATAATGGAAATGAATCTTCGTCGTAGATGTATCATGACAGACCTACCTTTCATTGTTGTTAAATGAGAAGGGCAAGGGGAAGGAGTGTTATTCGAGTCAGAATATGAATGCACCTCCTATCATATGGAATATATTATACCATAATGGACAGTAATGCCGATGTATTCGAGGCAATAAAAAGGCTGACTCTGTACTCTGTACCTAACAGAATCAGCCTTTATAGGGCTGTTGTATAAGTGGAAAAGCTATTACGAGTAATTCAGGATTGTCCCGCGATTTGACCTAAACTTAACCGATCGACTGCTTCATAAAGCGTGGGTATTGTACCCATGCGAGTACAAGTGCAGCGATTCCGATACCGAGCAGAATGACTGCATTCAGCCACACATCCTGTACATGAGCGCCGTGGGAAATGATGCGCTTCAGTGCATCCTGCGCCCAATATTGAGGAAGCAATTGGCCGATCGTCTGCATGAACTTCGGCATCATTTCATGCGGGAACCACAGTCCGCCAATCATCGCACCGCCAAGCGCGATCAATTGGGTAATGGCAAGCCCTTGATTCTCGCCCTTAGCGATAAGGGAGATGAAGAGGCCAAGACCCGTTACACAGATACCAAGTGCTGCGACGACTAATGCGATAGCGAGCACATCACCGAGCTGCATGCCATAAACGAAGTGTCCGAACGCCAGCAGTACCGCGCTTTGGAAGAGAACAACGATAATATAAGGAACCCACATGCCGACTAAATAGTTGAGCGGCTTCATTGGTGTGCTGCACAGGCGCGCCGTCATCCCGCTTTCTTTGTCCCGAATGAAGCGGCGAACCATCGAGATAATAATGAAGAACACGAACATAACGGTATAACCAGGAACGACTTGACTAACCATATCAACAGGAACAACGTTCTCCATCTGCTCCTTAACTACGAATGGCGGGGTGAAGATTTGCTTCATCTCTTCGCCCTGAATTCCTTTGGCTGCAAGCTGCTCCGCAGCGCTTACCTGACGCTGCTCATCGACGATTCGTCCAAGCACGGCTTTGATTGGAGCCGTTGAGGTGTTGTCGTTCTCGTCGCGATAGAGTGTCATTTCAGCAGGGCTTTTGCCTGACTTTATGCTTGCTTCAAATCCTTGCGGAATGAGCAGGAGGGAAGATTGCTTGCCATCACGTATACTTGTAATTTGTTGATCAAGTGTGCGCTCTGTGTCTTCCTTCAGTTGAAAACCTTGCACCTTGGCTAACGATGAAACAATCGCTTTCGAAGCAGGAGACTGATCCTGATCGACATAATTTAACGTGATGCTGGAATTCCCCATATTGCCGAACACAGAGGCAAACACCACGATGAAGATGATAGGCATAAGGATGAGCCAGAAGAAGGTACCCTTTTCCTTAAGCAGCAATTGGATTTCCTTGCGTGTGAAGCTGGTAATCATTCGAATTCTCCTCCTTGAATCGTACTCTTGCGAATTCTTAGCGCTCCAAAGCGCCTATTACGCATCCCGCAGGGATGTACCGGTTAAGTTCAAGAACACCGTTTCTAATGAAGGCTGCACGATTTCGAGACGAGTAACCTTCACTTGCTGCTGCAGGCAAAGTTCAGATACGCGGTTCATCGTTGTCAGCGTATCGTCGGTATCAATAATCCAGCCCTCTTCATGGGCAGTCACTTTGCCAGGAATCGAATCGAAGGAAATTGCAGTCTGCTTATCCGTTTCGACATATACGGAATTCGTGCCATGCTGCATGAGCAGTTCATGCAGGACGCCTTGGGCAATGACCGAGCCGTGGTCGATGATGGCGAGTTCCTCGCAGAGTGTTTCGACTTCTTCCATATAGTGAGTCGAGTAGATGATGGATACCCCTTCTTGCTTCAGCTTGCGAATCATCTCGAAGATATGATTGCGCGATTGTGGGTCAATGCCGACTGTAGGTTCATCCAGCACAAGCAGTTTCGGACGGTGGAGGAGTGCAGCAGCGATGTTCACGCGGCGCATCATGCCGCCAGAGAAGGTGCCAACGGCATCCTTAGCGCGATCCAGAAGCCCGACCTGTGTTAGTACGGTTGAGATGCGTTCCTTCAACTGGCTTCCTCTTAAGCCATACATTTCTCCAAAAAACTTCAAATTATCGTACGCACTGAGCTTCTCATACAAGGTGATGCCTTGGGGGACATAGCCGATTATGTTCCGCACCTTGGCGGCTTCTTTAACGGCATCTATCCCAAATACACGTAGCGCACCACTATTCGGTTGGAGAATGCCGGAGATGATCTTCATCGTCGTCGATTTGCCAGCTCCGTTCGGGCCAAGCAGGCCGAAGCATATTCCCGGACGGACTTGGAATGAAATACTGTTCAGTGCGGTGTGATTTCCATACTTTTTATGCAAATTCGATACATCAATAGCCAATGCCATCTTCATTGAACCTCCTTGAGTTAACCCTCCACTTGTTTGTTCATCAGAACGGTTGCTGCGCTTATGAGAATTCCAGACAAGAGAATAATGCCGAGCGCAATCCACCCGAATTCATGAGACTGAACGGTAAATATCTCATTCGGATTCTGCGCAAGTTGGAGCTTGTTGATATGTGGTGATTCCAAGATCCAGAACAGGGAATTCCCCGAAAGACCGTATATGATCCACAGCATCGGCGTTAACGGCTTCAAGCGAGAACGACTGACCACTCCTGTAAGCGTACCGAAAGCTGCCATGAACGGAATGACCATCATGATTACGCCGTACCAGATCGCTGATGTCTGCATGAAGGCGGCGAGACTGTGAAAATCGAAGTTTCCTTTTAAGATTAACGCATAGGCAACGAACAGCTGGGCGCCGACCCAGAAGATAATATGCATGATAACTGCTGTACAAATGCTAGCTGCATACTTTGATAGGATAAGCGATCGCCTTGGATAAGGGAGTGTCAGCCACCATCCGGCAGTACCGTTTTTCCATTCCCGTATAACGATGCCAAATGCAATGATGAATGTAATGTACGGGAAGCCGAAGGACATAAACATGATCGAATATGGATCAAGATTGTCGGCAAATACAGCTGCAAAAATGAGTCCGATGAGGATGCCTGCTGCAACATAGAACATCCACCATTTGTTCGAGTGTTTGGCCGAGTTTCTGCGGCGGAATTCATCTTTCACTAAAAATAAAAAGGTGCTTGTATTCATCCGTATTCTCCTCTCTTAGCGGTATAGGGTGCGGTAGACGGATTCCATCGAGCCTTGTTCACTGCGCAGTTGCTCGACGTCGCCCTCCAGCACCACTTGACCGTTATCCATGAAAACCACATAGTCGAACAAGCTTTCCGCCTCGTGTATTTCATGTGTACTGATTAACACGGTCTGCTCACGTTCTGCCAAGTTATCGATGATCGCTGAAATAATGCGTTCTCGCGATATGAGATCGATACCGGAGAACGGTTCATCCAGCACGAGGAGAGGAACATTCCGTGCCATACACATGCTTAGCATAAGCCTTGCTTCTTGTCCCTTGGACATGCCCTGCACAGGCATATCGGACTGTAATTTCATGAAGGAGATGAGTTCCTCTGCCCGCTTCCGGTCGAAGCCAGGCCATAGGTGCTCTGCCCAATCCAGTGCTTGTTTGACCGAATGTTTTTCGAACCAGCGCGCCCGGTCAGGCAAATAAGCGATGTCCTTGTTCGTCTCCCAGCTTGGCTTGCGCCCGAGCACCTCAACCGTTCCTTGCTCTGGTTGAACCATGCCTGCGATCATACGGAACAAGGTGGACTTGCCTGCACCATTCGCTCCTAGAATTCCGACAACCTTACCTGTTGGGACTTCAAGAGAAAAGTCGTGGAGGGCGAGCTTCTTCCCGTAGCGTTTCGTAATATTCTCGACTCGTATCGCTGTGGACTGACTCATACTTCCTTTCCTCCCTCATGATTTAATAGGTGTTGAATATCGTCCAGTGTATATCCTATGCTGTACATTTTCGTTAAAAACTCCTGTATCGCCTCTTCCGCCAAAGAGGTTCGTATACTCACCACAGCCTCGGCGTTCGACGTAATAAACGTTCCTTGTCCTCGGCGTGTCTCTGTGAGCTGATCCCGTTCGAGCTCTTGGTAAGCGCGCATGACCGTATTCGGTGTGATTTTGAGCGATTGCGCAAGTTCCCTTACCGAAGGAATTTTCTCACCCAATGCGATTTCTCCTTTCGCGATGGAGCTTCGGATTTGATTAAGTACTTGTTCGTAGAGTGGTTTGCTTAAGTCCAACGTGAATCGCATTCCGCCAACCATCACGTCATTCAATGAGCTCCCTCCTTTGGTGTATCATTTGTATACAGTGTATTATATCACTTGATACACTTAATACAATAGGAAAAATGAAAAAAATAGAAATAAATTTATGATCTGATGATTTCTTGCGTCGAGGGCGGCTCTGATGATAGTGGGGAACGTTGAATAGACACGAAAAACACAGATGGTGTCATGCAATTTAGATAGGTGCGCATCAAATGGATAGTTCTACAAAATGAAAAAGGATCGTAAAAAAGAGCAGCGTCCCATTGCTTGCGCATGGACTGCTGCTCTTTCTATTGGTTTTCCTTTTACGATTGATCGCCTTGCCCGCGCAGACGGGCCATTTGCTGCCAGACTGTTCCGACAGCTTCTTCACCGGAACGGATGCGTTCAATTGCCATGCGTGCTTGCAAGGCAACCTCGAATTCGGGATCTTGAGCGGCGTGCTCAAGTGCTGTCAGCGCACGGTCATCGCCAGCTTCATAGAGGAAGCGGGCTGCGCGCCAGCGCACGAGCTTATTCTTATCTTGGAGAGCTTCGATCATCGGCTCGATCGCAATCGGATCACCGATATCGGATAGCGTATCTCCGGCTGTACGGCGAACACTAACGGAAGTGTCCTTGAGCGCTTCAATGAGAAGCGGCATACATTCATCGGTTTTGATTTCTCCTAAATACACGACAGCAAGGCGGCGCATCTGGCTCTGCTCATCATGAAGCGCCTTCGCAATGAGTTCCAGCCGTTCTGGCGTCGGTTCCATTCGATCCAGAGCTGCGTAACGAACACGCCAATCTGGATTATTCAGATGCTGCTTCAGTTCTTCTTCTGACCATTCCCGGCGCTCTTCAATAAATGGCTCGTCTGTGCGGCCCTTCGCGATGGCTTGCTGCACAAGGGAAGCTACACGTTCTTCGGTGTAGGCAGCCTCCAGTTCCTGCTCAACCTCGCGTGCAATGTCCGCAAGCTCTCCGTAACGAATTCCGTAGTCGCTGAGCTTGCGTTCCTTGATTAGGGTGGCGCTCGCTACTTCCGTTACTGCACGAACAAAGCGATCGGAGAGACCGACGCGCTCTTCTTGTCCATTTGCCTGCACTCGAATTTGCATCGGGATGCTGCGGAAGTATTGCACATATACCTGTGCCTCACCGAATGATGTCCAAGAAGCCAGATCCTCCTCTTGGGTGCTCTCTGCTTGCGATTGTCCGAACAGGCCGCGAACCTCATCAAGGATACGAGCCCAGTCTGCGTTCGGGAAGCGGTCTAGCGCGATAAAATCAGCGGTATGGAATACGCTCTTCACGCCCTCGATGTCGAGCAAGCTAGCGATCAGCGGGGGAGCAGAGCGTCGATTGTCTTCTGAATAGGTACGGCGAATGCCGGCAGGCAATGTTTCGTCCAAGTGGAGCTTCATGGAATTCGGACTTGGCGTCGGTTCAATTGTGATTAAGTTCATTGACATACACCTCCGTTGGCGTGTGGTTTGCTTCTATTGTATCTTATCGGAGAGTGGGGAACAATGAAGGCAACATGCTTGCAGCTGTCAGGCATTTCATTATTGCTCGGTGAAGGGGATTAGGCTGCAGTCTGCAAGGTGGTTGGATCATCTCATTTTGTGTAATACATAGTAATGAGGGATTCGACCAAAGCAGAAAAGCATGCATAGGATGGAAGGACGTCAGCAGCTGTGAATGGCGTCATTCAAATGGAAAGATATTAAGAATTGAGATAGGTGTTAAAGATGGCAGCCATCAGATGGCGCGCAGTTAGGAAGCTGAAGTCGAATTGGTGATGGAGACAAGGTTCTGGTATGCTAAAGATTAGGAGACAGTATTTGTCATTCGTCCCGTTTTGCAAGGGAGCAGGGCAGCCCTTGTCATTCGATCCGAATTTTTCGCAAATGAGGTGGTGCTTATGAAGCGCTATTACGTCAATATGGACGATGTGACAACGGTTAAAGCATGGAATCAATTTCGGCGTTGGCAAGCAGAGCGCAAAGAACGATTAAAGACGAAGGATTATTCCTATGTCGTACCAAATGTAAAGCCGGATATTGCTCGTTTGAACGCTAATCGAACAGAGACAACGATAACGTGGATCGGTCATTCGACCTTCCTGTTACAAATAGGTGGATTAAACATTGTCACAGATCCGGTATGGGCTGCAAGAATGGCGACACAAGCTAGGCTTGCTCCGCCAGGTATTCCGATTGAGGAAATGCCCCCAGTCGATGTTGTTCTCATCTCGCATTCTCATTACGATCATCTGCATATACGGTCATTACGGCGATTGGTAGGGCCGAACACGATGCTGATTGTACCTGACGGGCTGCTTAGTAAGCTTAGACGCAAAGGATTTTCCATTATACATGAACTAGCCTGGTGGGAGCATATAACCGTGGCGGATCGGGTGAAAATTACGTTTGTACCGGCACAGCACTGGACGCGTCGGACGTTGATAGATATGAATCGTTCCCATTGGGGCGGCTATGTTATTGAGCACGTTGCACAAGCGAAAAAGACATCCGGAGGTTCGGATTCAGCCGGCACGCCAACAGGCGAAGGCTCTCCAGCGAATCAATCGAGTCAGGAGACCATAGGTGAGACGATATACTTTGCGGGCGATAGCGGATATTTCCGAGGGTTTGAGCTTATCGGCCAGCGCTTTCACATTGATGTAGCCCTATTGCCGATTGGCGCATACGAGCCGGAATGGTTCATGTCGCAGCAGCATGTTACCCCAGAGGAAGCATTGCAGGCATTTGAAGATGTGAAGGCAAAAGTGATGATCCCGATGCATTATGGAGCGTTTAAGCTGGCTGACGATACACCGCGGGAGGCACTTGATCGGCTGGAAGCGGATCGGGTGAAGCGGGGAATTGCGCGCGAGCGAATTCATATTTTAGCGCACGGTGAATTGTGGAGCTATGCAGAAGCATTTGGTCAATCCATTCAACATGCTCAAGCTGCGTCACCTAAGGCACGAATGAAGTCGCAATAAGCTCCATGCGAGGCATACACAAAGATACACATGAAAAAGTAAAAGCGGAATAACGTATATAAGGGCTGTCCCAAAAAGTTAGAAACTAATGGGTCAGACTCATAAGAAATGCAAAGACGCCTCCAACTCCACGGAAGAAGTGGGGATGGAGGCGTCTTTCTTAAAGATGTCTCATACGAATGTGGGGCACCCGAATTTAATAGTAGCGTCTGGGATAGCCCCCGTTCGTGTTAGAGATATCGGATGGTATAGGCTCGCATTTATTTACGCTTGTTCGGTCGGCTGCTCAACTTCGACAGTTTTTTGTTGTTCTGTACGTGTTGCCGGGCAAGCTGCGCATTCTCCGAACGACGCATGTATGCAATTTCACGTTGGAGCTTTTGATAGCCGCGTAGTCTGCTGGAATCCAGCTCGCCTGTATGAATAGCCTCACGTACAGCACATCCAGGTTCTCGCTCATGCTTGCAGTCGCTAAATCGGCATTGCTCTGCAAGGCTTTCAATATCCTCGAAGGTATTCGACAAGCCTTCACTATCAATAGCGGTCATGCCGACTTCTCTCATGCCCGGCGTATCAATGAGCCATGCCCCGCCCTGCAGACGGAGAAGCTCGCGATGCGTCGTAGTGTGGCGGCCGCGGTCATCATCTGAGCGAGCAGCTTGTGTCAGCATTTGCTCGGTACCCGTAAGTGCATTCGCCAGCGTGGACTTGCCAACGCCAGAAGAGCCGACGAGCACGACGGTCATGCCCGGGGCAATGCGTGCGCGCAATTCGTCCATGCCTTCACCGGTCATTGCGGATACCCGGTACACGTCGACGCCAGGAACGGCTTGCATCGCTTGTGCCTCGAACAGCTCTGGGTCGTCCGCCTCATCAGCCTTTGTCAGCACAACGGCCGGCATGGCGCCGCTATCCCATGCAAGGGCGGCATATCGCTCTAAGCGACGCGGCTCGAAGTCGCGTGACATCGACGTAACGAGCAGCGCAATGTCTGCGTTCGCTGCGACGATTTGAGTGTCGCGGCGACCTCCCGCTACCTTGCGTCCGAAGGTGCTGCGGCGAGGCAGTACGCCCACAATCGTAGCTCGTCCTTCTGCTTGTCTAGGTGCCACGGCCACCCAATCGCCGACTGTCGGCCAATCACTGAGCAGTGCCATTCCGGCCCGTGCCTGTCCAGACAGCTCGGCCAGCCATTCTCCCTCCGCGCTAACGACGCGATACAGATGCTTATGTGCCAGCGCTACGCGTGCAGGAACTAGCTGGCTTGCGTATCGGCGTGCGGTAGACTCTTGAAGCTCTTGCATCCAAGACTCCCAAGTGCTTGACCACGCTTCATCGAAGCCAAGATCCTGCAAATCTTGCTCAGTACGATCCAATTGTTCTTCCATGCTCAATGTGTTGCTTTCAATTATGGTTTCTTGCACGGCGCAAGTATCTGATAATAGATGTGAATCATGCTTACCTTCATTATGGTTGCTTGAATTTTGATTATTTGTAGTCAAATCTGAATTCTCCCTTGTTATGCGGCGTGCAGCCGCTTCATAGTGAACTTGGTCTTACCTGCGCATGAACGACATTGCGGCACGGTCAAGTTCGGGAGAGACAGACGTTTCAGTCGACACTAGCGTCGTTAACAGCTTACTGGTATTTCATGAATTGTACGATGCGCTAGGCGCTGAAATGTTCCTCCCGAACGTTATATACAATGCTGTTTACCATATAACATCCCTCGCTTTCTTCTTACGGTCGATTTTGATCATTCCAGAGGCTTGCATGCTGTGTTAAGCAAGGCGGCTTTCTGGAATGGAAAAAACATACCTTATGCCGCGGTCGCACCTCTTGGAATTTCTTCGATAAGAGTTTTCTTATCACGAAGCTGTACAGGGAGCATCTCGGCTTCGAATCTTGCATTCAATCTCGAAGTCCAGTGCTCATGTAGTCCCGCCTACACTCCGCGCTTCCTTCTTCGATTTCAAGCAACCTTCTCGGTGCTGAAAATCGACTTGAGGTAGTTCAAAACGGGCGCTTTTGATCATTCCAGAGGCATGCGTGCTGAGTTAAGCAAAGCGGCTTTCTGGAATGGAAAAAAACATACCTTAGACCGCGGTCGCACCTCTTGGAATTTCTTCGATAAGAGTTTTTCTTATCACGAAGCCCTTGTGAACCACTTTAATAATGGGGTGTCTCCGTCATTCGCAAGGAATAGGGGACACCTTCATTTTGATAAAGATGGAAATATTATATACATAAAATGCCGGATTGGATATGTGTAACTCTCCAAAGATCATGGTAAAAATGTTCAATCGTCGCATTATACTGATCCTTATGCTATAATAACAGTTTGAAACCAATAATAGGCAAAGGACGGGAATGCCATGATTAGTACAACCGGCGTTACGCTCCGCTACGGGAAACGAGCGCTTTTCGAGGACGTGAACATTAAGTTTACACCAGGGAACTGCTACGGCTTGATTGGCGCGAACGGTGCGGGCAAATCGACATTTCTTAAAATATTGTCTGGTGAAGTTGAACAGACAAATGGTCAAGTAAACATTACTCCTGGAGACCGTCTATCGGTCTTGAAGCAGGATCATTATGCATATGAAGAATTCAAGGTTCTCGATACAGTAATTATGGGTCATGAGCGCTTGTATTCCATTATGAAAGAGAAGGATGCCCTCTATGCGAAGGCAGACTTCACGGAAGAAGACGGCATGCGCGCAGGCGAGCTGGAAGGCGAATTCGCTGAGCTCGACGGCTGGGAAGCTGAATCGAGCGCAGGCGAGATGCTTATCGGTCTTGGAATCACTAGAGATCTTCATGATAAGCTGATGTCTGAGCTTGACGGCAACCAGAAGGTACGCGTATTGCTTGCACAAGCATTGTTCGGCAGACCGAACATCTTGCTGCTCGATGAGCCTACCAACCACTTGGATCTCGAATCGATCAACTGGCTCGAGAGCTTCCTGATGGATTATGAAGGCACAGTTATCGTCGTATCTCACGATCGTCACTTCCTGAACAAGGTATGTACGCACATTGCAGATATCGACTTCGGAAAAATTCAGCTGTACTCAGGTAACTATGATTTCTGGTACCAGTCCAGCCAATTGGCGCAAACGATGATGCGCGATCAGAACAAGAAGAAGGAAGAGAAGATCAAGGAACTTCAAGCCTTCATTCAGCGCTTCAGCGCGAACGCGTCCAAGTCGAAGCAGGCGACTTCACGTAAGAAGATGCTCGATAAGATTACGCTCGACGACATTCGTCCATCGAACCGTAAATATCCGTTCATCAACTTCAAGCCTGAGCGTGAAGCGGGCAAGCAATTGCTGACGATCGAAGGCTTGACGAAGACAGTGGAAGGCGAAAAAGTATTCGAAAATCTACACCTTGTTGTGAATAAAGGCGACAAGATCGCACTCGTTGGTCCGAATGGATTGGCGAAGACAACGTTGATGCAAGTTCTGATGGGTGAGATTGAGCCTGATGCAGGAACATTCAGCTGGGGCGTTACGACGACACAAGCTTACTTCCCGAAAGACAACTCCGCATACTTCGATGGGGTTGAGGATACCTTGGTTGACTGGCTGCGCCAATACTCCAAGGATCAAGACGAGACATTCCTTCGCGGCTTCTTGGGCCGCATGCTCTTCTCCGGGGAAGAAGCATTGAAGAAGGCAAGCGTATTGTCCGGGGGAGAGAAGGTTCGCTGCATGCTCTCCAAGATGATGATGAGCGGCGCGAACGTGCTGTTGCTTGATGAACCGACGAACCACTTGGATCTCGAGTCCATCACAGCGCTCAACAACGGCTTGACTGACTTCGACGGCACAATGCTGTTCACGTCCCATGACCATCAGTTCATTGAGACGATTGCGAACCGCATTATCGAGATTACGCCGAATGGCATCATCGATCGTGTATGCACGTACGATGAATATCTCGAGAATGAAGAAGTGAAAGAGCTGCGCAAGAAGCTGTATCCAGAAGAGAGCTAATAGCATCTGAATAGAAGCAAGAGGTTTGAGTAGCCAAATGGCTGTTCAAACCTCTTTTTGTATGTTTAAAGGCTGTCCCATGGATTAGTTTTTTGCTTTAGCGATAAACTGCCTCTTTCTTGAAAGCAGGATAGAGCAAGGAGCGTTGGTTCGTTCCCGAATTCGATCCTTTCTACTGGATGTGCACGAATCAGGCTTGAAGTTGCCCAAATGTGCAGCACTCGTTTTCCTCGCTTTGCCCCGTTTTCCCCCTAAATATTGTTGTACCTGTACAATCAGACATCCTCTCTTATTTGCATCTTTAGAAATATTAACATCTATTTTTTCCATTTCTATCAAATCAGATTGTATTCTTGCCGTTATAATATAATAGGAAAATATATCTAAATAAGGTGGGTTGTTCCGCCTATTCTGATGCTAAAGCCTAGGACTTCAGAAAGAACTCGGAGTATAGGGATAAAGGGGGTAGGCTTGGTGCAGCATTTGGATGAAAAAATTTTGGCTATGAGAATGGAACTGGAGGAAGAACGACAGGAACGTGACGGCGAGATGAGGGAAGAAGATGGGGGAGAAGGCAGCAAAAGAGGGGGTAACGTTAAGCGAGAGTCTATCGATCTCAATCATCCGCTAATAAGCGTCAACGGACAAATGATTCCGCTAACGGATCGGACTTTGCTGGCGGGCAAGCTTCACGTAAGGATGCCGAAAACTTGGCGCCTCATGACTCAGCAGGAGGCTGCGATCAAATATCCTTCGGTATATCGTCCATTCCTAATTTATACGAACAATGAAGGTACCGTGAACTTAACGATCAACCTCACAGAAGATCCGCTTGAAGAAGAGGGGCTTGCTGTTTATACGGAGACGATGGCTCGCATGATTCGCTTGGTACAGCCTATCCGTTCCTGGATCGATGAAGGCATGATGGATTCTGATGAAGGGGAGCGCGCAGGGTACTGTGAATTCACCGCTTCCGTATTAGACGGGACGCTGTACTATTACATGATGTTCAAGGAGCTGGAAGGAAGCGCGCTACTCGTTTCTTTCTCATGCAGTGCAATGGACATGCGGAACTGGAAGCCAGTGGCCCATGCGATGATGCGGGCGATACAAACCCTCGGCAGTGAGAAAGGGGAGAAACGAAGTGAGTCTTACTTATGAGAATTTGAGCATTCATCCATACCAATTAGTCCACCTGCAGGAACTGACCCTGACGAAGCAGCTCAACGAGCATGCGCGGCTGCGCTTCACGGGGATTGTGTCCGAGGAAAAGAGCAAGCTTTATGTGGATATGACCGATACGGACACCTCTATTGAATTGAATCAAATGGATACGGACGGTGGGAGCAAACCACTGTTCCGGGGAATCGCACTTTCTATCGAAATCCAAGTCGTGCAGGGCGTTCACTATTTGGAAGTGGAGGCGATATCCCATACCTACGTCATGGATGTGAAGACCAAGACGAGATCTTTCCAGAATGTAAAGATGACGATTCCTCAACTTCTTGAACAGATAGGCAAGGAATACCCGGGACTTGACGTGATGGATGAAGCAACTGCTGGGGCTAAGCTGCAGCGAATAGCTTTGCAGTATGAGGAGACGGATTGGGCGTTTTTACGGAGAATGGCCTCTCGATACCATACCAGTCTAGTTCCGGCAGCTCAATTCCATGAACCCAAATTCTATTTCGGTATTCCAGATGGTTCAAGAGTGATTCGGTTGGAGCAAATGAATTATACCGTTAGCAAGCGAATGGCGCCGTTCCGATATTTCGTAGAAAATGAAGCCGCGTCTGTCGGAGAAAACGATTTTATTACCTATGACATCGAAACGGATGAGGTATTCGACTTAGGCAGTCATATTCAATTTCAAGGAGAAAGTCTCTTTGTGCGTGAAGCGCAGACGACGATGCAAGGCGGCATGCTGAAGCATCGGTATGTGCTCTGCTCTCACAAAGGATTGCGGCAGAGGGAGTATAGCCATGAGCGCTTGATCGGTGCATCCATTCGCGGAAAAGTGATTGATGTGGCAGGGGACAAGGTGAAAGTTCACTTTGAATGTGATCATGAGCAAAAGAAAGAGGAAGCGCGCTGGTTCCGATATTCGACCGCTTATTCGGCGGAAGGCAGCACCGGATGGTACGTCATGCCGGAGATAGGCGATCCAGTAGCCGTTTATTTCCCTGGAAAGAAGGAAGAGGAGGGCATCGCTGGCGGTGCGGTACGCCAGAATGCTGAACCGAGCGGACGCAATAAGCTAAGCAATCCCGATGTGAAAATATTCCGTACACCATCCGGCAAAGAAATCAGGCTTGCTCCGGATGAAATCGTCATTACCGGGAAGGATGGCGCCATTTATATTCAACTGAACGATGATGAGGGCATTCACATTGCCAGCAGCAAAGGAGTCAGCATCACTGCGGATGGGGATATCTCCATGAATGCCGGACGCAAGATGGTGTTGTCTGCAGGCAGTGAAATGAATATGAGCTGCAAGGGCAGCCAGCTTCATTTGGGACGTCAGGCGCGCTTAACGGGCAGCAAAGTGAAGTCGAACTAAGCATGCGGAAGAGGAGGTTGTCATGAACAGCGAAGCAGCGTTAGCCCATTTCATTCAGGAAGCAGTACCTCGCGAGAGGAGCGAGATGCTCGCTGCAATCGGACAAGAATGGGATGAAGCCAAGCAAGAATGGGTGCAAGAATTTGTCGATGGCTTCCGGCAATGGTGCAAGGTCATTCGTGAACAGCAGCTCTCCGGGAAAAAAGGAAGCCTTGGATTCATCACCTACTCTATGCTGAGAACGGACATTGCGCAGGGACGAGCTCGCTATCTCGTACAAGCGTCCGACAGCTCGTGGCTGTTCGACGCCGAACCGGTTGAAGGCTACTATGGCGGCTTGTGGGCTTATCGCTACTTGGATTTGCTGGCAGACAGATTGAAGCTGGCCAGCCGCGAATATAAGGGGGCCGTTCATTCCGCACATCTGGAGCGCATTCGTCTGCGCGAGGCCGTTCACATACACCGCGTCGTGGTCAGCCTGATTCGGCTGGCGATGCAGGAAGCTTCCCAATCGCCGGAGTTCCAAGCTGTGGAGAAGGCAGAAGTATTCGAGGTTCGGGTAGGAGAATATTTGGATCAAAGCGAGGGCGTGTTCCGGCTGGACTTGAGCAAGCGCGCTGCAGAGGAAGTGCGGTCATGGCTGCGAGAGGGAAATGAAGAGGATTACGCATATGAAGCTTTTCACGCTATGGATTTGTCGGAGGGAGATTGGGCGGGGATTGATCTTCGGTACAGCGCATTTCGAGACTGCTGCTTGTCGAACAGCCGTTTTCTTGATGGCGTTCTGATCGGTACGCTGTGGCAGGAATGCCGGTTGGATGGCGCCAACTTTGCCTATAGTCTTATTAGCGGTGCGAACTATAGCGGGTGCTCCATGCCGTTGGCGGTGTTCCGGGGCGTCCAGGGCAAGCGGGGCGTGCTGCCATTCGACGGATTTTCACCCATATTTGAAGGGGTTCAATTCGCTAAGGCCAACTTGACGGGTGCTGATTTTACCCGAGCCAACCTCCCTGGCGCAGTGTTCACTGGAGCCACGCTGAAGAATGCCGTCTTCCGCGGAGCAAATCTCAAGGGGGCGCGCTTCGATAAGGCGGATTTGACGGGAGCTGATTTTCAAGACGCGGATGTAACGGAGGTCAACTGGAATGATGCACATTGGGATGATGAGGATCACCGCCTGCTATCGCGGGAAATGGGAGGACGGCCATGAATCGGTTATTCAGACTTGTTGCGGATGAACGGATTGCGAATCGGGCAGAGCCGAATATGATGACGCCCGGAATCGTGAGCCGACTAGAGGAAGAAGCCGGCGTGGAAGAGCAGCCGCTTGTCTTCCCGATACGGGAACGGAATGCCGTCGAATATGTCGATTATTTGGATCGGTCCATGCCCTTGTTATCGGATTGCGTTAAGCGGTTGATAGAGCTGTACATGCCTGAATTGCGTTGGCGTCCTGTTATTTTGACTGATATGAAAAGGGAACGGCAGGAAGTCTATTGGATGACGTCGCTGCCTCGCCTATGCTGCCTCTCGCCTGATAGCGAATTCCACAAGGATGGGGGCTTGAAGCGGCTTGTGTTGGAAGGAAAGCACAACTATCGGCCACTGTTCCAGGTGGATGGAATTCGCGAGAGAGTATGGATCGCCAATCTGGCGCTTGCCGAGAGTCTGCTTCGGCGGGATGTATATGGGGTTCATTTTGCTGAGGTTGAAATGGATCAAGAGTGAGAGTTCGTTTAAGCGGTGTAGGAAACGACTCTGCTTGAGCATGATCTCAGAATGAAAGAAAGGGGATTAGAGCGATTGGGGAAGCAACAGAAGGATATCCGCGTTCAACCGGGAAAAGGGCGCAAAGGTAGCTATGTTGTCGCCGGTGCTATTCTTAGCTGCAGCTTCGGCACTCAGCCGACCCGGCTCACAATGCCGGAATGCCACGGTACATACGTGAAGGGCAAGGCTCAGATGAACGTTGGGGATTTCGTGCCGGGCGTGAACATCTCTTCTTTTGGCAATTGTTCTTGTTCGATGAATCCGGCCGTACAGAGCAGTAATTTGGTTGATATTTATGGGGTGAAGAAAGCTCCCTGCATTCCGGTTATGACCATTCCTTGGTTGAACGGCAAACATGATGTTCATGTGGCGGGACAACCAGCTTTGCTTAGTGGTTGTACGCACCAATGCCTTTATGGCGGTGTCATTCGCATTGAGGACGACGGACAGGAACTGGATTGATGGGGAATACGCGCATAGACGATAGAACAATACATTCCCGTTTCCAGTAATCAAATCATGCAAGGAGGGGAGAAGTTGGAGAAGAGTATGCTAAGCGCAGAAAATGCGGCAGGCTACGGTCATATCCGTGTGGTGTGGGCGCATGATATACAGCGAATCCATGAGCTGCGAATCGAGAAGCGAGTGAATGAGCATGCCCGGCTGCATATGCGCGCCCTGCTGGCGGAGGAGCGTGGCGATCGGGATATTGAGGCGTATGATTATGGCAAGTCCGTAAAGGTAGAACAGCTAGGAGATGACGGTTCCGTAGTCCGAACGTTGTTTTGTGGTCAGGTGATGACTCGTACCATACAGGCGGAGCGCAGTGTATATGTCTTGACTTTAGAAGCGATTTCCTGGAGCTATGAGCTGGATGTACGACCTAAGAGCCGTTCATTCCAGCCGGAGCATACGACTTATGAGGATGTCCTGGAACGAGTACTGAAGGACTATGCGCGTTCGGATTCAATCGATACAGCAAGCGAAGGTAGCACGTTGGGATCTTTTACCTTACAATATGAGGAGACGGACTGGTCGTTTTTGAAGCGGATGGCCTCACGGCTTGGCACGGTGTTAGTGCCGGAAATTACCGCAGAATCTCCGAAGCTGTTCTTCGGCTTACCGTCCGGAAAGCATTGGAGGCTGGATGAACAAGAGCCGTATCGGGTTCGAAAGAGCTTTCGTTCTTTGCTGGGGCATGAAGAGCAGAAGTTGCTATTCGGGAATGGGTTCGGTTCGTCGTCCTCAACCGTGTATTCGCTAGAGAGCGGAAGATGCTTCGTTCTGGGTGATCGCGTTAGCCTGCCAAGCGGCCTAAAGACGGTTGTAACCGAAATCGTAAGCGAGATGAAGAGCGGGCTTCTATTGCACACCTATCAACTTTGTGCCGAGGAAGATGTTATCTGTCAGCGTACAGAGAATTGGCAGGCGACAGGCGCTGTGCTCAGCGGGATTGTTATCGGGGTGCAGCGGGATCGGGTAAGGCTGCGGTTGGATATGGATGGCAAGGATGCTGTTTCGGAAGGCTGTTGGTTCCCGTATGTAACAAGCTACGCAGCTGAGGGAAACAGCGGCTTGTATTGGATGCCGGAGCCGGGAGATCGAGCGCAGTTATATTTGCCTTCGGCACATGAGGCAGAAGCCGTAGTACGGGGCTCACTGCGTCAGCATGCTGACGTTGATAAACCCGATGAGAAAGTATGGAGCAGCAAGCGTGGCAAGCGGATCAGCATGGGAAGTACTGAATTGAAGCTGGAAGCGGGCGGCGGCTTGAATATCCGCTTGAATGAAGGCAACGGCGTACATATTCATAGCACGAATAGTCTTGCAATAAGCGGCCGGGACATTATGGTCAAGGCAGGCCAGCAAGTAAGCATGAAAGCAGGGCATTCGCTCTATTTGCGCGGAGGCGAGAGCAGTCTTATTTTGGACGGCGATTCGGATATTCGCTCAGATCTTCTGCATCAGGAAGGCACTGCGAGGTCGCCGGTGCATGTGACCCCGCTTACACCAGTGCCGGAGCCACCGCTGATGACGGTGGAAGTCTATGAGGCCGGGCAAGCTGCGAAGATGGCGGCAGCCGAATCGCAAGGCGTTACTGGGGCTCAAATCGGGTTGCTGGCAGGTGCGGCGCTCAGTCTGCTGGGCATGATTCCGGTAGCGGGAGTGGTTGGCTCGCTAGTAGGCTCGACACTAAGTGTTCTCGGCATGATGTCCTCTTCCAGCGGCTTCCGGATCGGGTTGCCGTCAGGCGGAGGCGGGGGGACGGCAACAGGCCTGCTCAGTGAGGAAGAAATGGTTCAGCTGGAAATGCAAAGGGAGTTTGCGATACTGCTTGGCAAAGTATTCACCGATGCGAGAGGCTGGAGAAACCCGGAGACCAAAGAATCATTAGTACGATTCTTGCTGACTCTCAACAAAGGGATGGAGATGGCGGCGAGCAAGATCCCGCAAGATGTCCGAGTAGCAAATCGTAATTTATCGAAGGCGCTGGATTTCTACAGTTCCATCGATAGATGGGATTTGCCTAATCGTTTTCGAGTTCAAGATATTGATCCTGTCTTATTCGACCATCAAATAATTGATATAAAACAATATAATGCATGGGAAGATCAGCATTTAACACCACAGCAGAAAAATGATATCGCGAAGCTCATATATGAAAGATTCAAGGATGACACAGATATAGCGACTCAGAACTACTTCTTTGTCGTGGAGCGTACCAGTGAAGGGGTTGATGCACTAGCTGGTGCTATTGGCGCTAGAGCTGCCCGCAGTCGTAATCCACAACTGCCAATCAAGCCGCAAGGAATATCGAAAGGAAGCAATATTAAGGGAATTAAGGTAAACTGGGGTCAAGCGACGACGTTTATCAATGATAGACTTGAAGCTTTACAAAGGTCTGTTGGGCAATTGCCTAAGAATAAGCTGGCGTACGATGGACCAGATGTGAACTATAAATCGTCTACGCAGAAGCCTCTTGAGCCGACGAAGAATCAGATCGAGGTTCGGAAATATTATCAGGGGAGCAACCCGGAGAATACAGCAACAGAATCTACATCGGGAAAAAATAAGAACTCAAGCGGCAATGGGACGGGGAAAGATGCTTCAGCAAGCCTTTCCCAAAGACAAAAGGAAATAATAAAGTCTTTTAATCATCTAAGTGAGTTTGAAAAAAATACATTAATGCAAAGAGCACGTGAAGGAGTTATTAGTCCTGAGAAATGGAAAGGAAATATCTCGGGTGTAAAAGAATTTAAGAACGCTGACGAATTTAAGATTGCCGATAAATGGCTGCAAGGGGGTAAAAATGTAGAAAAGTTAGCAGATGTTAAAGGGACAGATGGAAACTTAATTCCAGGTGCTGACTTCAATGTGAATGGATTGATTGTAGAGGCCAAGACAGCTAATAGCAAAAATATAAATACCACATCTAAAAAGGCTGTGGAGGCAATAAATAGACAAGGAGAAAATGTTGTTATAGATGGTAGGAAGATTGGATACACAACTGAAGATGCAAAACAGATTATAGAAATAATTAATAGAAAGACAGGGGGAAAAGGAAATGTAGAGATTTGGTTAAATGACGGATCTGATATTAAAAATAAATAAAAGGGGATAAGCTAAAATGGCATCTTTTCAATGTAAGTGTGGATATGTACTTTCAAATAGCCAATCACCAGATGATGTAACTATTTGGGCTTACACGGATCGTGAATGGGATGAAATCACAACTGATATTAAAGATATTATAGATTTACCTAACCCAAGAAACAGTGTATGGCGTTGTCCAAATTGTGAAACTATTTATGTTTTTGATGAACAAAACAAATTGAAAAAGAGATATATACTAGACCCGGAATTGTAATGGATAATTTCTTTAATTTAGAGCCCTAATAACAAGATCGTCCAATATAACAAATCACAAAACATCTTGACAAAATACTTAAAAAACTGTCAAAATCCTATTCCAGCTTGAAGAAGAGATGGAATAGGATTTTTTTGTGTAAATTTATAAAACAATATAATGCATGGGAAGATCAGCATTTAACACCAGAGCAGAAAAATGAAATCGCGAAGCTCATATATGAAAGATTCAAGGATGACACAGATTTAGCGACTCAGAACTATTTCTATGTCGTGGAGCATACCAGTGAAGGGGTTGACGCACTAGCTGGTGCTATTGGCGCTAGAGCTGTCCGCAGTCGTAATTCACAACCGCCAATCAAGCCGCAAGGAATATCGAAAGGAAGCAATATTAAGGGAATTAAGGTAAACTGGGGTCAAGCGACGACGTTTATCAATGATAGACTTGAAGCTTTACAAAGGTCTGTTGGACAATTGCCTAAGAATAAGCTGGCGTATGATGGGCCAAATGTGAACTATAAATCGTCTACGCAGAAACCTCTTGAGCCGACGAAGAATCAGATCGAAGTGCGGAAATATTATTCTGGAACCGAACCGGAGAATTCAGCGTCGGGATCTGCGTCGGGCAAAAATAAGAATTCAAGCGGTGAGGGGACGAGTAAAAGCTCAAACCAATATTTGCAAAAACCCGCTGATGAAAATGGAACACTAAATATTGGGGCACGAGGCAAACCTACAGAAGGTGCATACAATATTGATATAGACCCTAAGGCTTCTGGTGTGCATTACGGAGATGCAACAAAATTAACTAATATTAAGACAGGGAGCCAGAGTAAAATCATTATAGAGAACCCATATGGCTATGATCCATTGAATACTGAAGTAACAAGGGTTTTATCAAGAAATGGGGAAATTATTATTACTGGGTCGCGCTCTAATATGAATAAACTGGTGCGAACATTAGACGATAAAGGGTTGAAAATAAAGGGCGAAAGACGGGAAATACCCAATGATGGTAGTTATTTAACTACAGATGGTGAAAATATTAAATCGCCAATGTTAGATCAGTATACCTTTATAAAAAAGTGAGGTTATAGTGAATGGTTCTTACTCTAGACATAAGTAATGAAGAATTTGATGCAATTGTGGATGGTGATGGAGAATTTACACCGACAATTTTTTTGAATTTTCCGAGTGATATCAGAGGAATATATGAATTTGAGCTTATTAATACTGTTATTAATATTTATGATTTTAAAGATCAAATACAAAATCAGGGCCTTAATATAGAAGATGATTCACTTTTTGTGTTTGGGAAAATGAGGGTTGAAATTGAAGGGGTGAAGGGTGCAGATTTCAAAATAATTGAAGGTAATCTCCTCGAGGGTCGTGAGCAGTATCATAGTTGGCCATATACAATTGATAAAGGTGATATTGTATGTAAATGCGGTGGGAAGCTGTCTTTTCTTGATAATTGTTACATATCCTTAATGATTGTAACTGAATGTAAGCCTAAAATAACATTAAAATTTGATATAGCAGAGACTGTTCCATTTGATTTCATGAATAGCAGCAGCATAGAACAAGCTAAGTTAAAAAAAGTAGATTATGAACAAATGAAATTTCAGGGGAAATTGTTTGACTTCGGTTTTTTTCAAGAGTATTTTGGATCTGGGAGAAGCGCTATTAAGAGTGAGTAGTTCAACTGCTTAATAAAATAACTGTTAAATATTAGGTTTGCAAATTTGTTGTGAAATTTTACATTACAACCAACAAACCACCATTATAGACAAACATACTTAATAATCTTAGAAGGCTTATTCCAACTCGAACAAAGAAGAGAAGGAATAGGCTTTTTTTATAAAAATATTATTGATTCCGCACAGATACTGCTTGGCAAAGTATTCACCGATGAGAGGGGCTGGAGAAACCCAGAGACCAAAGAAATATTAGTCCAATTCTTGCTGACTGCTCTCAACAAAGGGATGGAGATGGCGGCGAGCAAGATCCCGCAAGATGTCCGAGTAGCAAATCGTAATTTATCGAAGGCGCTGGATTTCTACAGTTCCATCGATAGATGGGAGCCTAATCGTTTTCGAGTTCAAGATATTGATCCTGTCTTATTTGACCATCAAATAATTGATATAAAACAATATAATGCATGGGAAGATCAGCATTTAACACCAGAGCAGAAAAATGATATCGCAAAGCTCATATATGAAAGATTCAAGGATGACACAGATATAGCGACTCAGAACTACTTCTTTGTCGTGGAGCATACGAGTGAAGGGGTTGACGCATTAGCTGGTGCTATTGGCGCTAGAGCTGTCCGCAGTCGTAATCCACAACCGCCAATCAAGCCGCAAGGAATATCGAAAGGAAGCAATATTAAGGGAATTAAGGTAAACTGGGGTCAAGCAACGACGTTTATCAATGAAAGATTTGAAGCCTTACAAAAGTCTGTTGGGCAATTGCCTAAGAATAAGCTGGCGTATGATGGGCCAAATGTAAACTATAAATCGTCTACGCAGAAGCCTCTTGAGCCGACGAAGAATCAGATCGAGGTTCGGAAATACTATCCTGGGACCGAGCCGGAGAATTCAGCGTCGGGATCTGCATCGGGAAAAAATAAGAATTCAGCCGATGAGGGGACACCAAAAGCTAATGGGCAATATTCAGGAGAACTAGTAAAGGTTCCTAAAGAAGATGAAGCAGCCGATATGTTGGCTAAAAAACTAGATGGTGAGTCCAGAGTTAAATTCAAGAATGATCCTAATGGACGCGAATTTGATACAATTAGCGATCAGTATGTTGCGCAAACCAAGCCACCATTGAAAAGTTTAGATAAGCAATTCAGAAAACAGGCAAAAGCCACAATAGAAGCTGCTAACGAGACAGGCAGGAAAGCGTATTTTCATTTTGAAGGAGAACCCGATAATAGAGTACTGCGGCAACTCAATGAGTATGCTGCAAGATACGGAGTGGAAATAATTATTGATACAAAGCCCTTAAAACCATGAGAGGATGAATAGGCATGTACGAATATCACGGATGGGCAACCATCAGAGAGAGTTCCTCATTTGAGGATGATGATGAAAAGTACTTGTTAATAATTCAAGAAATTCAGAAGTATTTCGATGAGTTAGAGTGGCCTTCTGGTGTTTTAGATATAAGAGGGGTAAATGGTGATTTTCAAGTTTGGATAGCTGGTCTTAATAATCACAAACCTGTGATAAAACATAGTCCAATTGACGTATTAAGAAAGTTGGGAGTGTTGGCTCCAGGCTCTTATGGAGTTTTGTATATAAGAGATAGTGATGATGCAGAATTTTTCAATGAGTTCAAGGTCTACACATTAATTCGAGGAGAAGTAATGGAGCATAGCGATCCCTTCCTATCCCCATTCATACCTAGAATTGAAGATGATTACGAGGATTAATAATAGATAGTGTTGTCTTAACAATTAAGATTGTATAATATAAACTAAACATTTAAAAACTGACAACCATTTGATAAACTTTCAAAAGCTTATTCCAACTCGAACAAAGAAGAGAAGGAATAGGCTTTTTCTATGAAAATAATAATGTTGGGCTATGTAAAATTGTTTGTGTAAAAATGAACTCCCCATATAGGAAGTTCATCTTTACGTTTTGACAAACCCTAATCAATAAGAAACATTCGTTTTCACTAGTCGAAATTAAATTACTCTTTTCCACATCTTTCTCATTCCTTTCGTTTTCAAAATGTATCACTACATATGTTTGATTATTAAATCTTTTTGTTCAAGAAATACCGCTGTATCTGATTGTCTAGCCACGTCTGGAGAGTGGGTGACGACTATGATGCATTTATTTTCTTTATGGGCAAGCTCTTTGAATAACTCGATAATGTCAAAGGCAGTTGCTTGATCTAGATTTCCGGTAGGCTCATCGGCAATCAATAAATCCACGTTGCAAGATAGGGCACGGGCAATCGCCACGCGCTGCTGTTGTCCACCGCTAAGCTGCAATACCTTTCTTTTGGCTTCTATTTCTGTTAACCCTACCTTTTTTAATAATTCAAGCGCTCTTTCCTTTTTGTCTTCCACATCGATTCCCGTTATCTCCATGGCTGTTACTACATTTTGAAGCGCTGTCATATACGTAATAAGGTTGTAGGATTGAAAGATAATCGAGACATGTTTGTTTCGATAGGAATCAAGCCCTATCTTCCGTATATCTGTTCCTTTGAATAAGACAGACCCGCTCCTAGGAATATCTAATCCGCTTGCTAAACTAAGAGTCGTTGTTTTTCCTGATCCCGATGGTCCTAAAATCGTATAAAAGTGACCGGCTTGAAACGAAAAATTGACGTTATCTAAAATCGTGTATTTTTTATTATTGCTTTTATAATGGTAGTTTAGATTTTGGAACTGCAATATAGCGTCCATATAGATCCCCCTCTATTCATGTTTTAATAAAATATCTTTTGGGTTCAATTGAAGAATCGATAATGCTGGGAGAATGGTTGATAAGATTGCGATGACTAGACCCAACACACCTAACTTCAACATATCTTCGGAGGTTACTCGCACATCAATATCATGAATTGGCTCCACATCCTGACCTTGGTCAGGAATCATTCCAAACGAGAATCCGGGATTATTTTCTGCCTGCTGATCCCCTTCATAAGAAGCAACTTCATTCTGCAATAGACTATCCCCCATTTTTTGAGACACGGTCCCGCCTGTAAAGACAGAGAGGCTGAATGCTAGGGCAGCGATACACAATACTTCTACTAATAGTTGTCCGATTAATTTCCCTTTTTTCTCGCCAATCGCGAGCAGAATCCCCAATTCCTTCCTTCGCTCCTTTATGGCCAACGTAATAATAAGACCTAAGATAATGGCTCCTGCAAAAGAGACCAGGTATATGATCCATTTCGAAGTGGATGCTACGTTTTCAATCGGGCCCACCATTTTGCGATATAATGCATCATGGGCATCGAGCTTAAATAGATCGAAGTCAATGCCTGTTTTCTTGCCTTCTGCTTTGAAATCCCCAATATGGTTCGGATCATTCAAGTAATATATGGCTTGATCAATGGGGCTCCCTTTCGTTTCCTTATTTTCTGAAAATTCTTTTAACGATCCGTACGAGACATATACTTTGTTCGACGGATGAAACAGCGGCGGTGCCGATTCCATGTTACTGTCTATCGTGGACATTTCGTAAATTCCGATAATCTCTAAATCTATTGTCGATGTTTCATCTTGTGCTTGAATCTTTAACTGATCGCCAACTTGCAGATTGTTTTGTTCAGCTAATTGTTTTTCGACGAGGGCTACTTTCTGATCCTTGTCCTCCGGTGTTATGGAACGGCCATCGATAATTTTATTCGTTTCGTCCGCAAATTCTTTTAGCAAATCAGAAATTCGAACGCCTTGAATGAGCGTGTTTGGCATTTTAATGTTCCCTTGGCTTCCGCCTACGGAACCGCCTACCGCGTTATCTCCTTGATCGGCATTAATGGGGGTATAGCCATCGGCTACGCCTTGACTGTCTTTTACATAGTTGAACTCTTTTACATATGGAGATTCGGCTAACTTATCTGCTTCCTCTGTAGAGATTTCCGGACGATGTATTCTTTCATTTGGATTCTCAAGTCTCTGTTTTTGTACGTACTTTTGAAACTTTTCTCCATCTAATCCTAGTGTCACATCCACTCCTAACTTTTTCCTGGCTAGATCATTCGCTGTCTTTGTGACATTCTGTATGGCGAATCCCGCTAATACTAAATTAGTAAGCACTAAAAAAACGGCGAATAAGATCAAGGACTTACCCTTTCTTGCTTGTACACTTAAACATGCACGTTTGATAAAATTCATAAATGGTAACCTCCTTTTTCATATTTTTAATGTAAAGGACTCATCTGGAGTCTAGATGGAGCCAGCAAGGATTTTATCTAGAGATCGTGGAGGTCTTATCTGGAAAAGAGTTTAATGTTAACATACAAAACCCGTGAGGCTGCCGAATAGCAATCTCACGGGTCGTGTTTATCTTTTGGACATCTCTACGTAGCTTGAGAACCAGGATTTTTTTTGATTATTTTTCTACATGGATATCAAGGGTTTGGACACCAAGAACTTCATCGAGTTGTTTTTTCATTTGCTCCTTCGTGATTGTACCTGCTTTTGATTGATCAAAGAGGGCTTTTACCTTTTGTTGGGTAGCATCATCGAAGTGAATTGCTTTTGTTTCTTTCTTCATGTTGTGAGCCGGGCTGAAATCCATATTTAATTCGATGCCAAGTTCTTGCAGCTGTGATCTAGCCTGCTCTTTGCTAAGCTCTCCTGTTCTCACTTGCTCAAGAATAGCTTTTGCCTTTTCCTTGGCAGCATCGTCAAGGTTACCGAATTTTGACTCATCCATCTTTACCATAACGCCATGAGCTGCTTTACTGAAATTCACATCCATGTCAATGCCAAGCTCTTGCAGCTGAGCTTTCACCTGTTCTTTTGTAAGGGAGCCGGCTTGGGCTTGCTCAAGAATAGCTTTTGCCTTTTCCTTGGCAGCATCGTCAAGGTTACCGAATTTTGACTCATCCATCTTTACCGTAACGCGATGAGTTGTTTTGCTGAAATCCACATCCAAGTCGATGCCGAGCTCTTGCAGCTGAGATTTAGCTTGCTCTTTCGTGAGTGTACCAGCTTGAGCTTGGTCAAGAATGGCTTTTGCTTTTTCGTTGGTAGCTTCATCGAAGCTAACGGAAGTCACTTTGCCCTTGAACTTGATGCCGTCATGAGCCGCGTTGAAATCAAAATCCACATCGACACCAAGTTCTTTCAGCTGAGATTTGGCTTGTTCTTTCGTAAGCGTTCCTTTCTGCATTTGATCGAAAATAGCTTTCACCTTGCTTTGAGTTGCTTCATCGAGATTACTTGCTGCCGTTACCGTAACAGCCGTTGTCAGTTGTCCATTCCCGATAGATTGTGCAGGAACCTCGGCAGCGAATGCGGATCCCAAAGAGGTGAGTGTGAGTACAGCTCCTAAAGCAGTTGTAGCGAGTGTCTTTTTCATAATTGTCAATCTCCTTCGTGAATGTATTTTTGTTTACGACCTCATTGTAGGACCCTTATCTGGAGTTGCTATGAAGATCATGTAGAGTTTTGGTGGGGATTTTTCGGTCTCTCCATATAAACTCCAGATAGCACGGCTATACTAATTCAAGAGGTGATATCATAATGAACTATCAGATTCTTGTGGTAGAAGATGATCAAGAGATTCGGGAGCTAATCAAACAGTTTTTGATGACCCAACACTATAGCGTTGAAGTAGCATCCGATGGAATAGAGGGCATGAAACAATTCAATAAACAATCCTTCGATTTAATTCTATTGGATGTCATGATGCCTAACCTGAATGGATTCGAAGTTGCCAAGATGATTAGGAGTGAGTCCAATGTTCCCATCATTTTGCTAACTGCTTTAGAGGAAGAACAGGATCAATTAAAAGGCTTCGATCTTGGAATCGACGATTATATTACGAAGCCTTTTTCCTTTCATGTATTGATACGGAGAGTCGAAGCCGTACTAAGAAGAAGCAAGGATCAAGGAACGAATAATAGACTGGTGTTCAAGGAGGTTCAAGTAGATTGCGATGCCTATAAAGTATACGTCAACGAAGTTGAAATCCCATTAACGACCAAAGAATTTGAAATCGTACAGCTGCTTGTTCAAAATGAGAAAAAAGTGCTTACCCGAGAAAGCATCGTCGAGAAAGTATGGGGGTACGATTATTATGGAGAGACGAGGGTCATCGATACGCATATCAAAAATATTAGAAAGAAGTTAGATATACCTTACATTAAAACGGTAAAGGGGATCGGTTACAAAATTGATGAGTAAATGGTTGGACATGCTGAAGATGAAGCGCATTACCTATAAGCTTTTCGTGACTACGTCCCTTATTCTGTTAGCCTTTGCCGTCCTAATTTATGTATCGCTGTACTTCTTTCTCCCTACCTTTTATGAGCAATACAAGACGAATCAGCTTCAGACAGGAATCGAAGAAATCATAACGAAATCGAAGGATCTTGATTTGCAATATGGCGTGCTTCTTCTTGATGACTTCTCCAAAAAAAATAACGCAATCGTCTATCTTCAAAATAAAGAAGGAGCCATCATTTACTCTCCTTTTTTTTCTGCGGTTCGCAAAGGTTATTCATATTCACTATCGACGGAAGTGAGAGTCGAAAGAGCAAAACCAATCGTGAATTCAAACTCCTTTGATGTCGCCGTGCCCATTCGGTTTTTGGATGCGAATCTAACGCTCGTCGTGTCCGCTACCTTTCAACCAATAGATGAGGCCTCACAGGTGTTGGCGCTTTTTCTCCCTTATTTAAGCGTTATCGTTATTGTGATTGGCATAGGCAGTGCTTACTTGTATTCGAGGTTTATTACGAAGCCGCTTCTGTACATTAATCAAGGTGCGCAGAAGATGGCGAACTTGGATTTCTCCGAACCAATCGAGGTTCGTTCTACGGATGAATTAGGGGAGTTATCCACCAGCCTAAATGAACTGTCCGTGAATCTGCAGCAAACGATGCAAGAATTGCACAATGCGAACCGGCAGTTAAAAAGCGATATCGAAAAAGAAAGAGAAGCGGAAACAAAACGGAGGGAATTTTTCGCGATTGCAGCGCATGAACTAAAAACCCCTCTTACTGTGATGAAAGGGTATCTGGAAGGAATGATTTATCATATCGGTCCATATCGTGATCGCGATCAATATTTGCAGAAAAATCATCAGATTGTCGAGGGAATGGAGCAGTTGGTTCGTGAGATTTTAAGCATGTCGAAGTTGGAGCGCGATACATTCAAGCTGCAGCTGGAAGAAGTCAATCTTTCGCAGCTCGTGGATAAAATAACTGCGGATCTTGAATATTTTGCGGCTCAGCGGGAGATTCAGCTTATGAAGCATATTGCTTCCAATGTAACGATCCAGACGGATCGTTTAATGCTGGAAAAAGCGTGCAAAAATATCATCCATAATGCGATTATGTATTCTCCGCAGGGAGAAAAAGTATGCATTCAGCTAACCCAGGATGTGCAGGAAGGCAGCACTCAATTTCAAGTCATCAATACGGGCGTGAACATTAAGGAAGAGGACATGCAGCAGATTTTCGAACCTTTCTATCGAGTTGAAAAGTCGAGAAATCGCAACACAGGGGGCAGTGGACTGGGATTATATATTGTTAAGCAAATTTTTGATGCTCTGGGCATCTCGTACTCCATGCACAACATCGAGCAGGGCGTACAATTTGCAGCTGTCATTCCGAAATCACGACAGTGAGCGTTTACAAGGGGCGGGCAATAAAATGGCCGTGCAGGGTATGATGAAAAGAGAGCGAGTAACGCAAACAGGGGTCAGAATAGACGTATTGGCAGCACTTGGCGTATATGCGGGAATTGCCTTGGGCATGATGGATGCAGGGATTAGAGCGGATAAGATGGGTAATAGGACGGGAATCACGCGATGAAAAAGGTATTAATTATCGAAGGTGATGAGCTCCTGCGGGAATCAATGGCTCATGATTTCAAGCAGGATAGATACATTGCTTACACAGCAGAGGATGGACGGCAAGGGTTGGAACTATTTGCAGAGCAGGATATCGACCTTGTGATACTGGATGTCATGCTTCCGGAACTGGATAGTTGGGATGTATGCCGCCGTATCCGTGATGTGTCCAAGGTTCCTATTATTTTAGTTACGGCAAGTAGTGATGAGGAGGATACACTCCTTGGCTTTGACTTGGGCGCTGACGACTATGTAACGAAACCCTTCAAGCCTGCGGTTCTCATGGCACGAGCTAGGAGATTGCTGAAGTCTGCGAGTCAGGACGAGCAGCAAGACGATATTATCTTGTGCGGCATTCATATGAATAAGTCTGCCCACAAGGTGTCAATTGAAGGGAAGCCAATCAATTTAACTCATACGGAATATACGATCTTGTTGAGTCTTATGGAACATAAGGAGCAAGTAATTACTCGAGACACGCTCATTACAACGATATGGGGATATGAGCAAGGCGGAGGCGACAAGGCGCTGAACACACATATTCGCAACCTCCGATACAAGCTGGGGGATAAAGCTAAGCATATTACAACGGTCGTGCGGGTTGGATATAAATTTGAGGTTGATAAATGACGGGTATTGGGTTAAGAAGCTGCTATGAAAAAAACAGCACCAGCGTCTCTCTACGATCAGGAGAGGACTGGTGCTGTCGCTATTTTATTGCGTGTAATAAGTTTGCTATCTTACTCTTCCAGCTCCTTACCCTTCGTTTCCGTACCAAGCCAGAGGACGGCAACCGCACCGATTACAATGGTGACGAAGAACAGCCAGAAGATCGCACTAATCGCAACTTGGCGAGCGACGAGCATGCCGACTAGGTACGGAGCGATAATGCCGCCAACTCTGCCGAAGGATGCGGCAAGACCAACGCCAGTTGAGCGAACTCTGGTCGGGTACAGTTCGGGCGTATACGCGTACATGCCTCCCCATGCTCCAAGGTTGAAGAACGATAAGCAAATTCCGGCTGCAATCAGCATGCCTTCCGTTGTCGCACTGCCGAACCAAGCTGCACTGCCTGCGGTAAGCAGCAAGTACAAGACGAGGACGAACTTGCGCCCGAACTTCTCGATGAGGTAAGCGGCGGTGAAGTATCCGGGCAGCTGTGCGAGTGTCATGATGAGCACGTATTCGAAGCTTTTGACCAAGCTGAAGCCCTTCAGCATCATAACAGAAGGCAGCCAGAGGAACATGCCATAATAGGAGAAGACCACGGTAAACCACAATACCCACAGCATAATCGTAGAGCGGCGGTGCGGCCCAGACCATACTGCGACAAAGCGCTCGCGGAACGACAGCTTCTGCTGTTCTGATTGCTTCGCCTGCTGAGTAAAGCGCGGCGGATCTTGAATTGCCTTTCTCAAGTAAAGTGCGTATAGTGCTGGAACGGCACAGATTAGAAATGCCGCTTGCCATCCGTATGTAGGAATCACGAAGTAAGCAATCAGTGCAGAAGCAATCCAGCCCGCTGCCCAGAAGCTTTCCAACAGGACAACGGCACGTCCACGTTCCTTGGCAGGAACGGATTCAGAGACAAGGGTTGACGCGACGGGCAGTTCGCCACCTAGACCCGCTCCGGCGATGAAGCGCAATATGCACAGCATCGTGAAGCTCGTTGCTGCTGCGGATAATCCGCTGGCAATCGAGAAGATGACCAGCGTCCAGAGCAGAACCGACTTACGGCCGTATTTGTCCGCTAATGCTCCTGCGAGCAGCGCGCCTACTGCCATGCCAATCGAATTAATGCTTGTAAAGAGTCCCGTCTGCTGCGGGGTTAAGCTCCATTCGGCTGCGAGTGCCGCCGCGATAAAGGAGATGATGCCGATATCCATCGCGTCGAACATCCAGCTCATTCCGGCACTCCATAGCAGCTTGCGCTGCTTCGGCTTATCCAACGTTTTCGCCGTATTCATTTCAGTCTCTGCCTCCACTTGATATGTGTTTGGATATAGTTTGTTCAGAAGGTCACATGCGAGCTTTAGAACAAGCTTCAATAAGGCGCAACTTGCTCTCTGATGTGATACCATTCATCAGTATGGACTTTATCATAACAAATAAAGCTAATTTTGGTTATATAAATTCACGAAAAATAGGCAAGGTTATTCAGCTAGTGAGTCTTAGCCTAATCAAAAAAGCGATGACCCCCATTTAATCGAAGGCCATCGCTTGTCATTTAATTTTTAAATTGCTGATCTGTAGAAGTGTGGCGCGGCGTGCCCGTAAGCCCAACAGCCTCGTCGTACGCATCGAATATCGCTCGCGCGATTGGCGCTGCGCTATAAGCCCCGTAATTGCCTTCCGGAACGACCACCGCGACTGCCAAGGTCGGATTTTGCGCGGGAGCGTACGCAATGAACACTCCATTTTCTACTATGATGCCTTTTGCGACTTCCTGTTCGGATGTTCCCGTTTTCCGATAATAGTCGTAATTGAACCCTTCAAATCCCTGTACCTTCACTCGGCTCATGCCAAGCTCAATCAAGTCCCAATAGGCTTTATCGAACTTTGCTTCGTTCAGCATCTCCGGCTTAAACTCTTTTACTACCTTTCCGTCCGGATCCGTAATTTTGCTGACGAACTGCGGCTTCATTCGCTTGCCATGCGAAGCCAGCGTAGCCGCATACTGGGCGAGCTGAAGCGTTGTATACTTGCCCTGCTGGCCGAACGAGGCGTATGCAAGAGCGGATTGCGCGCTGGCGCGCACGGCTTCGCTCATGTAGTCCTTTAGGCCGGCTATCTCTCCAGGCAGTCCGCTGCCGGTCTTTACACCAAGTCCGAACATTTCCATATATTTGTCCCATGTCTTCAGTCCGTTCACATCCGTTCGGGAATATAAACGTTTGCCGATCAAATCGATCATAAAGGCATTGGAGGAGAATTCCAGCGCTTTTGCGGCATCGATGCGACCATGCGACTTGTTGTTCGCATTCCGGATTTTCCTTTTTTCGAGTCCGATTTCGGCATAGCCGATGTCAGGATAATCATCGTACACGCCGAACAGCTTTTCCTTCAAACCGATAAGGACGGACAACGGCTTGATTGTAGAGCCAAGGTACACGATAGAGTTCGGGTGCTTGTTCATTTCTTTTTCGTCGTATGGGCCGTAGGCTGCTTTTATCGTGCCGTTATTCATAAAGGATTTATTTTTTTCGTAATCCTCAACGCTGATGGAGCCGTTCTTCCATACGTTGCTGTCATAGTCCGGCATACTGGCCATGGCGACGACATTGCCCGTCTTCACTTCCATGGCGACGGCATAGCCCGTACGTGCGTTAGGCGCTTGCTCTACGGGATTGGAGGAGTTTCGTATTTTCTGCAGCGTCTGCATAATCGCAGCTTCTGTTTTCATCTGAATGCTTTTATGAATGGTCAGGTGAAGATTGTTGCCCCGCTCAGGCTTGGTCAATTCCATGGGGCCCATAATTCGTCCCGCTACGTTAACCGGGAATTTCTTGAGTCCGTTTTTGCCGCGGAGCCCTTCCTGGTACATGAACTCCAGCCCGTCAACACCGACATCCTCATAATCGAGGTATCTGAGCTCCTCGTGCCGGGAATTTCTATTTTCGTATATCTCCTTATAATAATCGTAGGACTCTCTGACCCCTCTGAACTTTTTCAGATAGCCGATTGTTTGCACCGCGACTGTATCCTGATCATAGTTCCTGACGCTGTCTTCTATAATCTCAAGATCTTTATATTCGGACTTATGCTCCAAAAAGTAAGCAATATCCTTCGAGGATAAATCCGTTTTGATCAAGCGGGGGACATATACGGGATTAACATTGGCATTCAAATCCATACGCTTCACTATGTCCTCGACCGATTGTTCCTCTCCCGTCTTGGTATTGCTTTTAAATCTCTCGGCGAGCTTTTCAGCGAGCTTCTTGGCTTCCGCCATGTTTTCTTTATTCTTGTAGTTTTTGTTCACGTTAAAGTAAAGTGATTGTGTCGATGTGGAATAAGCGATCTTGTGATTGCTAGCATCATAGATGATCCCGCGAATCGGTGCGATAGCTGTAGTCCGGTAGCCCAATGAAGTTTCTTTTTGCTTGAGGGCAGGGCCATCTACGAATTGCAGCAACGCCAAGCGTATAATAAGTATGGCGAATAAGGCGAATATAATAAAGAAAAATCCAGTCAAACGGACAGAAAATTTGCGTTCATTGTCTGATTTGTGTTTGTTTGCGTGAGTTTCCTTAGATAGATTCAAAGCACTATTTCCTTTCTGCATCTGCGTATCATATTCCGTTTACCAGGTTCGTCATTCCTTTGATACAAGTACACCTCGATTTTATTAAAATTGATCATATATTCATATAGTTACAAGCTCTTTTAATCATCCAATTCAGACTCCATATGAGAAAAGGCAGACTTGTACACTTATTAGATGCAGCAACGGTTGCGATAGTTTCTTGAAAAATATTACAAAATAATGCAAGTGTGCTTCGGCTTCGCTTCATGCTCGACTTTTCATTTTGAATCGGCTGGAGTAAGATAATCCTAACATCATCATGATGCGGACAAGTTCCGATACGGCTGCAGGATAGAGAAGGAGGAGCTATGCTTCAGAAATTCGGTTTTTCACAATATGAGAGCAAAGTATACGAGACGTTGGTGGCAGGAGACGGCCCTATGGATGCAACGAGTGTGGTCAAGCACTCAGGCGTGCCGAAGGCGAAAATATATGAGGTGCTGTCGCGTCTTATTGATAAGGGATTAATATCGGATTCCATATCCGAAAAGAAAAAGACCTATTTGGCGCTGCCGCTTCAGGTTGTTATCGAGAAGCTGTCCAAGGAATTCGAACAGAGCATTGAACAGTTGAAGCAAATGAATGAGCGCAAAATCGCAGCGGACAATCATGTGTGGAGCTTGAAATCGGAAGCTTCGATCATGGCGTATTGCCAGCATCTGATTGAAGAGGCGCAGGACACGATTATCGTCTCGATGTGGAGCGATGAATTTCGGAAATATGTGCCGCTGCTGGAGAAGAAGGAGCGGGAAGGCGTACGAGTGGAGGCATTTGTAACGGGGACAGATGTGCCGAAAGCCCGAGTGTCGAAGCTGAATACGTTATCGCCGACGGAAGAGCATCATACGCTGGAGAGATTCATGCTGGTTGCAGCCGACTCATCCCAAATTATGTTCGCGGGGATGGAGCAAGGGGAATGGCAGGCAATGCGCACCGGGGCGCAGCCATTCGTAAAATTCTTTATTGAGTTCTTTTACCATGATGTTGCCTTGGCGAGAATTTCACAAAAATATAATGCAGAGCTCATGGCGGACGAGGAAATGAAGTCACTGCTGATGCGGCTTCGTTATTAAAGAGGGTTAAACTGTTGCATGAAGAGCCTCAAGTGAAAGGAAGTAAAAAGCAGGCCTCCGAAGAGGTCTGCTTTTTTTCATCCTATGGAACTGATTACTTATTGAAATTAAATTTTGCCCGAGAGTTTCATCAAACGATAGAGAATAGAAGCCACTTGTGCGCGAGTAGAGCTTTGATCAGGAGCGAACGTGTTGTTAGACATGCCATTGATCAACCCTTTATCCACAGCATAAGCTACAGCGGCTTGGGCGCTCGCCGAAATCCGATCCTTATCTTTGAAGTTTAATTGCGCTTTCTCACCCTTCAGATCGACATTCATCGCATTGACCATTCGTACGACCATTTCTTCGCGACCTAGAATATCATTTGCCCCTGCCATCGCAACGTAATGACTCCATTCTTTCTCTTGGCCAAGAATACGATCCAAGTGCGCCACGAATTCTGCACGCGTTATCGTATCGTTCGGAACGAATTTGGATTCGCTTTTCCCTTTGGTTACGTGTTGAGCCGCAATAACTTCGATTTCATGTTTTGCCCAATGGGTCTGAATATCGTCGAATGAAATGTGAATCTCCATCAGCTCGAAGGTGCCGAGCGTAGAGGTTGTAAGTTGAATATTCCCCGGCTGATGCACGGCATTGTAACCCACATATACCCATTTACCGTTTTCATCTTGCTGGTAAACGCCAACTTTTTGCAAATCAATTACTTTGTTAGCCGGCTTAAGCTCGATCTTAATCGGATGACTCAATTTTCCTGTATCGTTGCCGATCGTGACGATCTGCGATACGACGGTTGTTTGATTTGCCGAATGGATGTTAACTTCACCATTGTCAGAATCTTTTGCCGATAAGCTTCCTTTAAATCCATTTGTACCAATAAAATCAGCCAATGCATCCGCAGGAATTCGGATGGTAAATCCATTGCCGGTAAGGATCAATCCTTTGCCGGATGCCAGTAGTTTGTCAGCCGTTGCTTTATTAAAGATTACATTCGCACTGCTGTAGTCGTTGAAGCCAATATCGGTAAGGTCCAGCGTGGCGTCAGTCGCTTTCGAATCTTTCAGCTGAGCGATCAAGGCCTCACTCGATACGCTTATCGTTGCGATAGTCGCACCCTTAACGTTTTTCGTCGTAGTGAGCGTGCCTGCTTTTACTTTCTTGCCTATTGGTGCTGGAGTCGATGGTGGGCTTGGTGTGTAAGTCGATGGCGAGCTTGGAGAAGTCGGTGTCGTTGTGCTAGAATCCTTGGTTACGGTGACTGATACCTCATGAGATTTGCCTTCGTAAGATACAGTGATCGTCGTTTTCCCTGCTCCAACGGCTGTCACCTTGCCGGTATTGCTTACTGTAACAATGTTCGTACCAGGAACGCTATACTTTGCATCCTTTGTTACGTCTTTCTTGCTTCCATCGGTATACGCCGCGGTGACCGTAAGCTGAGCATCCTTCCCAACTTTAAGATCTACGCTGTCCGACGATACCGAAATCGACGTTACTTTGACTGGGGTTGTCGTTTCTTCTGTAACGGTAACAGGTACCGCGTAGGTTTTACCTTCGTAAGCTACGGTTACTGTCGTTTCACCTTTTCCAACGGCTGTCACCTTGCCGGTATCGCTTACCGCAGCAATGCTTGGGTTTGCTGTACGATAATCTGCCTCGCTTGTAACGTCTTTCTTGCTTCCGTCGCTATACATCGCGGTGACCGCAAGTTGAGCATCCTTCCCAACTTTTAGAGCTGCGCTGTCCGGCGATACCGAAATCGACGTTAATACAGGATCGACTGGGGTCGTAGTGACAGTGACGGGTACTGAAGCCGATTTCCCTTCATAAGCTACCGTTATCGTCGTACTGCCTTCTCCTAGCGCCGTTACTTTACCATAGACAACGTCTATAACACTCAGATCGTAATCGGTATAGGTGGCCCCATACGTAACGTCACTAACACTTACCGGGAATGGCTTGCCGTCCGCGTCAACATATTGAGCCGTTACTGTAAGATCCGCAGTGGAACCGACAGCTAAGGTTAAAGCCTCTGGCTGTACTTTAATTCCGCTTAACACAGGATCTGCGCTAGTAATCGTAACGACTTTCTCCGCATGATTACCTGCCGCGTCGTCTACGAGCAATTTCAGCTTATTCGCTCCGGTCGTTAAACCGCTTAACGTGATATCGAACTTGCCATTTTGATCGAGCTTTACAGGTTGCGAGGAAATCAAGTTGTCGTCGCTGTCCAATAGTTCGTATTTCACATGCAAGTTGTCGTTAACGTTGTAGGCCAAGCCCAATTCTTCTTCAACGACTGGTCCGAATTTCACGTATGAATCGTCGATCGAGCCGGAGAACTGCACATTCGAACCCGTAACATGTAAACTGTCGGGAGAAACGAATTTTGGCGTGCTCGTCTTGACATACACGGGAATCCAATCCCCTGTCACTGCTCCTGTTGAAGAGGATTGCCCTACAATCTCCATGGCATAGGCGCCTTCCGGAACAGCTGTGTTCAGCGTCGTTCCCGGCTGACCCCATTGATGATACTTACCGTTAAAGGTTAACGCCTTTGCTCCCGTTGTCACGCTGCCGTTCATAATCCATCCGATAGTACCGTCTCCGTAATATCCGCCGCTCATATTGTTCAGATCATAAAGTTGAATGTATGAAGTTCCTTGCCTATCGTGGA
This sequence comes from Paenibacillus sp. NAIST15-1, assembly GCF_001894745.1. Classification (GTDB taxonomy): domain Bacteria; phylum Bacillota; class Bacilli; order Paenibacillales; family Paenibacillaceae; genus Paenibacillus_B; species Paenibacillus_B suaedae. Next base: position 482,279 of record NZ_BBYF01000001.1, on the reverse strand, counting down.
ATTCATATCTCACAGTTGTGCTGTCCAGCTTACCATCCCCGTTCGGAGAGATATGGTTGCTGTCGATCGTAAAGGTCTTCAATCCCGTCGGTGGGGCGAAATTCGCCGCGAAGGGAAGAATTAGATTTGTCTTACCGTTTGTAATCTTTAAGTAACCCAGCATTTCGTTACCGTTTGCTCCAGTCCCTTTCGGAACATTTAGCGTCACGGTCAAATTTTGTTCATCGTTTAACGTAAAGCTGGACTTGTCGACTGTCACGTTTGAGCTCGCAAGCGTACCTGTCGCCGCTTTCGTCGTTTGGACGGATACCGTATAGTCGCTTGGGCTTCCCGTTACATTTTTAACAAGAATAGACCGTGATACCGTTGTTGGATTGTTCGTATTCGGAGATACATTGCCGAAGGTGATTGTGCCCTTGGAGTAGTCATAAGTCTTATTGGAGAAAGTGGTTTTATCCAATTCATACGCAAGCGCTTCAGTCGTCGCTGCTTTAAGCGGCTGAATACGTCCCGGACCTTGAGAGAAGACGTCGTATTTCGTTACATCCAGTTGCTTGGCTGTATTCGAAATCGCGACTTTAATATCGAACGGAGTCCAATCCGGATGCTGCGATTTAAGCAAAGCCGCAACCCCCGCTACGTGCGGAGCCGCCATACTCGTTCCTGTATAACGGTCGTAGGATTCGGAATAGTCAGGGTAGTCAGGCAGAGGCTGTCCTTGATTATCGAGATGATCTTTGCCATAGGCAGGAACCGATGACATGATGTTAGTTCCTGGAGCCACCACGTCCGGTTTAATATCAAAGACCGGATTGGCAGGTCCGCGCGAACTTGAATTATTGATATCGTCACTTAAAGTCGTACCGGTGGAGAATTCTCCGAAGGTGACGGTACCTGAGTCGCCCGCAAGAGCTGTTCGCAGTGCGCTGCCGTCCGTGTAGGACATATCAAACGTTGGGATGGACGCGAAGGAATCTCCCACAAAGGCGCCTGACGGTCCTGGAGTATTCGTTCCGCCCGCAGAGTTGTGAACAATAACCGCTACGGCACCTGCACTTTTTGCTGCCGCTATTTTATCCACGAAGGCAATATCACCGCGGGCAACGAGAGCGACTTTACCTGCAACATTCAGACCCGCGTAATCCGTCACTTTACCAAGGCCAGGGATTGCGACGACATTATACGTTCCGGTCAAAATGGTTTTCGGGTCTGTGCCGAATTTCCATGCCATCAAATTCATGATATATGGTGTGACCGTTCCCGCTTTGTCTAGAGTTACAGTAGCCTTTCCGGCCATCGTTTTTTCCGGAACAGTAGAGTTGCCCACCGATATCGCGAAGGCTGCCGTGCCCGGACTGCCGATCGTCCCTCTATTTGGACCTGAGTTCCCTGTAGAAAGGACTGCTGTCGTACCTGCTAGAACTGCATTGTTGATGGCGATCGCGTCAGAAGCAACTTGGCTATTGGTAGATCCGCCCAAAGATAGATTGATAATGTCCATTTTCTCTTCGACGGCTTTATCAATACCTGCGATAACCCCTGAATTCGAGCCGCTTCCATACGCGCCCAGCACGCGATAAGCATACAATTCAACGGAAGGGGCAAGTCCCTTTATGCCAAAAGGATTTTGGCCTTGAGCTGCAATCGTCCCGGCAACATGGGTGCCATGTGAGGTATTAAATGGATTCCCAGTAGTAGGGTGAATCCACGGTCTATTATCAGGGTGATCCAACGGCGTAGTTTCATACGGATCGTCTCCTCTAGTGCGAGCGTATCCCGTATCGGAACCGTCTACTACTTGCGTAATAAAGTTATGTCCGCCTTTATAAACGTCTTTTAAATCTGGATGAGTATAATCAATTCCGGTGTCTATAACGCCTACTTTAACTCCTTGGCCTGTATAGCCTAAGGCCCATACAGATGGAACTTCAAGGAATGGATTACTCGTGTTCATGTTCGGATGGATTTCACTATCCGGCAGTTTTGAGGACTCTACCCCCAGAGCGTGAACTTCCACGTCAGGCTCTACCATTTGTACACCTTTCATCTTAAGTAACTGTTCCACTTGACTTGCTTTTACTTTAAGGGAGACCCCATTAAATGCATAATTGTATGTAAAGCCCACGTTAGCGTTGATACTCTTGCTACTTAATTGGCTGACAAAGCTTTGTTGCTGTTTATTGATCTTTTGTTTCGTGTTCTGTTCTGAGGCTGCAGTAAATGATTTGCCCTCAAGCATACTCATACCCTTCGCTAGAGCTACTGGGGCTTCGGATAATTGGACGATAACTGAAATTTCCTTGTCGTCAGTAAGGTTTTGCAAATCGGGATGGAGTACAGGCTCTTGACCTTCTGTAAATTTATTCTGATCAACAATCTGCTGCATTTTTGCACGCACTTCAGGACTCAGTGTCTGGCCTGTCAATTGTGCTTGTGAATCAAATGCGTATGCGGAAATCGGAAAGAGTAGGGAAAATAGCGTCAATACGACTACTAGCAAACGACTTACAAATAAACGTAAATTTTTCAATCGGCTGTGCACTCCTTTTCTCAAAATGATAGATAGCATTTCTCGGGTTATTTACACCTCCTTACATATTCTGAAAATGATGGCGGTTCACTTAGAATATATGATACAATTTGTATCGTGTCAACGTTTTCATGTTAATGAAATGTAACTGAAATCAAATTTCCTAAAATGAAAAATAAAAAACGACACTCTATACCAATTTTCGGAGTAGAGTGTCGTTTTTTGGGGTTAATATCCGCCTGCAATGAATATAAATTCGCATGCAATTAACCAAGTGATTCACCAAATTTGAACCCCATGGATTTACAATTCCAGAGCGTGGAATTTGTATCATATCAACTGCCTTCGGCTTGCTTCATTTATTCAGCTGCAGCGGCTGTATTGGCCTTAACTCGGGAAGAACGAGTCAGGGAGAACATGGCACTTCCCAGCGCCAGCAGGACGAACAGGCAGCCGACCCATGCATTATTGGCTACAGAGCTCTGTTCAATGACAAGTCCGCCAACGACAGAACCACTCGCAATACCAAGATGAAGCACCGATGAGTTCAGGCTGAGCTGGATGTCAGCTGTATCGGGAGCAGTCTGCATGAGATAGCTTTGCTGCGCCGGGGACAATGCCCAGCTAAGCGCACTCCAAATCACCATCGCAATCAAGAAGACGTAGAACGATACTTGTGCCGTCAGCGGCAGGACAAACATGATCACCGCGAAGCTTGATACAATCAACAAAATGGAGCGTTTTGTTCCCCATTTATCCGCCATCAAGCCGCCAAGCCCTCCGCCAGATACGGCTGCCAAACCGAACAAGAAGTACACAATGCTGGTCATGCCTGGACTGAGCTGGAACGTCTCCTGTAAATAAGGAGTCAGATATGCATAGAGGGTCAAATGCCCTGTCAGCATCAAGTACGAAATAAGATGACCGCTGACGAGCTTCGCATTCTTCAATGAAGCGAACTGTGCACGCAGGGTCGTAACCTCGGAAGGGGGAACCTTCAATAAGAAGGCATAAATCCCTAGGATTGCAATTGCAGTCAGTCCCACAACTAGCAGGAACGGCGCTCGCCATCCGTATGCATTTCCGATAACCATCCCAATAGGAACGCCTAAGACGAGTGATCCGCTGATGCCCATGTAGATGACGCCAATGGCGCGCCCTTTATATTCCGGCTGGACGAGCTTCGAGGCAATCGTGATGGACAAAACAATAAGCAGCGAACCGCTGGATGCAGACAAGGCTCTGGCTGCGAGCAATGTTGCATAATTCGAGCTGAAAGCCACGATAAGATTCGAGATTAGGAAGATGAACAAAAAGACAATATACAGTTTTTTGCGCTCAAATTTGGCTGTGAGATTCATTAATATTGGTGCCGATATCGCGAAGGCAATCGAGAAGATCGTAATCAGCTGCCCGGCTGCACTGACGGAAATGTTCAAGTCCGCGGCTATCTGATCGAGAATTCCCCCGATAATAAGCTCTACCGTGCCGACAACGAATGCGGCTACTGCCAAAATATATACACGAAAGTTCAAGAGAGACATTCCTTTCTGATTGAATAAAAAGTTACTACCATTATAGTAACCTAAATGCGAATGTGCAACAGAAAAGTATTCCTGCCTGTCAGATGTCGTATCCATTCACTCTAGCAAGATGCGAACAAGCCGACCTAAGATGATGGCATCCTGGTCGGCTTGTTTACGTTCAGTATATCTCTATGCATTATGATGTCTTGGTCGAACGAAAGGCGTACTGGAAGGCATTCAGCAGCTTGGCGAATGCGCGCTTGCGGATATGTCCGTAGGTTACGGCGCTGATCGGGGGATCGAATCGGAAATTATACACCTTCGTATCCGTCATACGAGCTTCCTTCATATATCGCTCGCGGATGAGCAGCTGCTCGTCCGGCTCCAATTCGTGCACGATGGACTCAATCAGCTCGCAAAACGCCAGACATTCGCTCGCTTTATCTGTATTATAGACCGCTACTGCGGCAGTCGGATCGCCGACCCGGTTCGTCGCGCCATTTTCTCTCGCTTCATAATTCGTTGTAATCCGCGCCTCGCGAACTGCGAACTTCATAACCTTGCACATTCTGTATTTGGCAAATACCTCATCAATTCGTGCTTTTGCTTGCTTCGCATCCATCGCTTCATGCTCTGGCATGTCCATGAATCCCATTACCATTAGGCAAGGCCTCCTTTGTTTCCATTCATACTCGAGGTTGTGTACTTCCTATTTATCTATTGGGTCCAGCATCGAAATGGAACACCGTGGGCAGGTATTCCCATTATACCACAAAAACAAGAACATTTGTTCCTATAAATAATTAAAAACAAATCAAAAAGAAACTATAAAACGAGTTTAAACCAAACAGGTGTTCGCCATTTTATACTATTAACGTGGACATCGTGAGCAGAAAGGAAGCTGCCTTCGCTATTTTAAAGCAAGCAGCATGACGCTCTATTAGGATGGCCGATTAGCAAATGAGCAGGATGCAAGATTAGCAATTTTCCCAGTAGATGAAGGGAGGTGATGTGGATTGATTGTATATCGCGACATTGTAGAACGATGGCTCGTGCCCATGGGGAAGGCATTGAACATGCCGGTTGTTCCCTTGGACGGCCTGAAGGCGGATCAGACCGAGCCGCTTATCGCGTACGACGTGGCTGAGCCCTACATCGATTGCTCGCCGCATCATGCGGAGTCACAGGGGATGATTGAGAAGGTTGTTGAGATGGAATGGCTTCTTCTCATTCGCTCCAAGGATCGCATGGATATGGTGGAACGCTGCCGGGATTTGCTCGGCTGGCAGTGGACGGAAGGATTGGAGTGCTTGACGACAATCCCAGCCGTGCAGGTGCATATGGGGCCAGCGCAGTGGAAGACGGAGCCGACTGCCGGACTAGGTCTCCGCATTAGGCTTCGGATGAAGGATCGCTTCGAGCGAAACTTTACATTCATCGAAAAAGTGGAATTACAACGAAACGAAAAGAAGGAGTGATTGTTCATGTCAATTCAAGACGTGCAAGTAACGATTGATTTACAAAAGCCTACAGGTCGGTTGTCCTTCGGAATGCCGCTTATTATCGGGAAAAAAGCCGGAGGCTCTGCCTATAAAGAATACGGGGATCTCAAGGCGGTCAAGGATGATTTCGCGGATACGACAGCGGAATACAAAATGGCGGAGGCGCTCTTTGGACAAGGCGACCGCTCGCCAGCTCGCATTGCGATTACAGCTTGCGATGAGAAGGAGGAACCGGCAGCTCGCCTTCGTTCTGTAGTCGATAACGGCTGGTACTACCTGCTCTCCTCTGATAATAGCGATGCTGTAGTTGAGGCGTTGGCGGCAGAGATTGAGAAGGAAGATTACCGTCTGTTCTTTACACGTACTGCTGATAAGACGAAGCTTCAAGCGCTGAAGTCCAAGGCTTATACGCGTACGGTCGTGTTCTATCACACGGATGCCGCGGTATATCCAGAAGCCGCGCTCGTAGGTTCGGTTGGTTCTGCGGAAGTGGGCTCTGTGACGTGGAAGTTCAAGAAGTGCACAGGCATCGACGCGATGAAGGTAACAGCTGGCGAATTGATGGAAATTCACGACAGCGGCGCAATTACGTACGTGAACAAGCAGGGCGAGGCTCGAACTTCGGAAGGCAAGACGCTGTCCGGTGAATATATCGATGTCATTATGGCGCGTGATTATGTGCGTGCCCGCATGGAAATGCAAATTCAGAATTTGCTCAATCAATCGAGCAAAATTCCGTACACCGATGCAGGGATTGTCCAAATCGAGAGTGCAGTGATTAACGTGCTGTTGGAATCTTCCCGTATGGGCATCATCGCGACAGCCGACAGCGGCGAGCCGTTGTTCGGTACGTCCTTCCTGTCTCGCAGTGAGGTAAATCCTAGCGATCGCGCGAACCGCGAATATCGCGGCGGCTCGTTCTGGTTCGAGATCGCGGGCGCGGTACATCAGGTGAAGGTGAACGGTGTTATCCGCTTCTAATGAATCACAATTGATTACGAACATCATACACAACATTTTCTATTAAAGGATGGTGCTTATCTATGAGTATCGGTATTTATGATGCAAAGCAAGTATCTGTAATTATTAACGAAGAACACATTACGGGATTTGGCGAGAATACTTTCGTCACTTGTGAAAAGGATGAGGAGCAGACGGTAACGCATGTTGGCGCGCGCGGCGAGGTAGCGATTGCCTATAAGAACAATCCGCTCGGCACGATTAAGCTGACGGTGATGTCAACGTCGCCGCAATTGCCGCTCTTATATCGATTAGGGAACGAGAAGAAATTATTCAAAATTATGGTAAAGTCCAATAACAAGCCAGGAGAAACAATTAGCGGTAATCAGGCTATCATCAAGAAGCTGCCGGCTGCTTCGTACGGCTCAGAGCTTGAGGATCGTGAATTTGAAATCCAAGTTCTCGATTATATGCATCAAACAGAATAGTGAAGTTAAAAATTTAGGAGCTAAATTTCAATAAAACGGATTCGGAAAGGGTGGCTACTTGTGAGTAAGCAAAAGACAGTAACGATTGAAACTGAGGAATATGTGCTGCAGCATCCGGGCGCGCGGGCGCTCATGCGATTGTATGACGCAGCATTGAAGGCAGACGGGGGATGGAAGCTGGAAGCGTCGATGGACTTTTTCCTCCAACATGTCATCGTGTCTCCACGCCTAAGCTGGGAGGGTCTTGAAGAGAAGACCGATCTGATGACGCCGCTCTGGCTGGAGTGTGCGCGCTTCTTGGGCATGGTCGATACACCCTTGGAATCCGAATCATCCGACGTATAAGCAATCCATCTCCCGCAATCCGCTCCGGCAATTGTTCTGGCGTGTCGTCCTGAACAGCCGGGGCGGCATTACGTATGCAGAAGCGAGCGGCATGAGCATTGAGGAATTATGCGAAGCCGCCGCCGCTGTGGAATGGATGTACGGGAAAGGAGGGGGTTAACCCAATGGATGATCGGATCTCCAAAAATATTCACCGCGAACTGCGCACCATGAACGGGAAGCTCGATGAGATGGGCGTCGTCTCCCGCATATTGACGGACAGCATTAAGGAACAGACCGCGGAGATGAAGCGGAATGCAAGACAGAAGACGCCGAAGATAGGAGGACTTACCTTTCCTACTGCTACGTCTGATAGCATTACGTTTTCCAAATTGAACACGATGTTCGTTTCCTTACAGAGGCAGGTAGCTTCACTCGGTGTTTCACCATTGATAACGATAGCAACAAATGGAAACTCATCATCTTCAAACAGGGTTGTGATTGAGAATACGAATGAGCTTGCTTCGTCTATTGCCCAGCAGTTACCCGCTTCGCTCTCGCAGAAGCCAGCTGTTGCTCTTGCTTTTGCTCTGTGTAATTGCAGTTCTGACAAGAAGGAGGAAAAACCCAAGACTTGGCTTGATTATATAGGCGATGCTTACAAATTATTTAAGGATGTAAATAGTGAGTTTACAAATCTTAGAGATTTTTCAGACAATATAAAGTTTGGCAAAGAAATGTACGAGAAAATTAAGAAGAAACGGGGCGGCTCCAAATCTGATGGGGAGTCTGAAAGTTCTAGCGGAGGAAAAGATGATCCGCAGAAAGATCTTGGAAAAGCTGCTAACGGTACTAAAAATGAAGGGGAAGCCAAAGACAAGGGCAATCCATCCAATAAGGGCAAAGAAAAAGAGAATACAGCTGATTCTTTGAAGTCTGCGGCAAGTGGCTCGAATAAGGATAAAAATTCTCCCCCTAATAATGCCAAGCCCAATGATAGCAAGAGTCCTCCAACGAATACGGGTACGGATGCAGACCAGAAATCCTCACCGAAACCTACCTCAAATGCCCGGCGGGATTTAGCGAATGCAGCTGCCGGATCGAATGGGGAAGGTCAAGCTCCTTCGCCAAAGGATACAAAGGTTGATAATACTAAACCAAGCCCAACGCCAAAAAATAGGCGAGGGGCAGGTATATTAGGGAGGGCGAAAAAACTCGGCAAATGGGGAGGTTTCTTAGCTGGGGGAGCTGGTCTTGCTATGGGTCTTTTTGGCGGCAAGAAGGATGAAGATGGAGGTGGGGAAAAGTCTGAGTCCACTGCGGATGATTCCTCGAACGTCGTTCAGGCAACAGCTGAAACGGTTCAATCTGTTCAATCAACAGTTGGGCCAATGGCGGATGCTGCTAAAGCGGCTTCGACCGCGTCAGATGTGAGTAAGGCTGCCTCTGCAACGAAGAAGGTCGGCTGGTTGGGCAAGTTGTTGAAGGGAGCTCGTACAGTCAGCAAGGCAACAAGGTTTCTGCGCTTTAATCCCGTTGGATTTCTAGGCGGATTAGCCGTAGATGCAGGCTTATGGGCAGCGGAGAAGTTCCTACTCCCGAATGACGAGGAGAACCCAGACAAGGAATCAGAAGAGGATGACAAGTCAAAATCAGCTGCAAAGATGATGGTGAGATCCTATATGGCTAAAAACCATGCGCTTGCAGCCTCGACGGGACAATCAAATATACAATCGTATTCCCCTAATGGTGAGGGCATGCAACCGATAGTTGAGGGTTCACCGACTGGAGCGATATCCTCAATTGCATCTATGCCTCAACATCAGACACCCAATATGCCTGGGCCTACTGCTAGTGGCAGCATGGAAGTCAGCACGAACAGCAATGTCACGATGAACCTGAACGTGAACGGCTATATTGACAACCGCATGATTGAAGAGATCAAGCGGATCGCCCGCGAGCAGTACGACGCCTCATTCCGAGCATTAGAGCGGGGCATTGCGGACAAACTGCCGAAGCCTAAGCCTATCCCAAGGCCTCAGGTGGCGGAAGGAGGAATGATGTCCCATTAATACGCGAAAAAGCAAATTAGGCGGCGTGGAACTGTTCGTCATTTCAGAGGAACCTGAGTATTCAGTGCAGGTGAGCAGTCACAATGTGGAAAAGGGCGGTACCATTACGGATCACATCCGGAAGGAAACAACAAGCTTAGTTCTGCAAGGATTGCTAATAGGCCCCCAGGCCTCCAATTATAAGCAGCGTTTGGTAAAGGCAATGAACGAGGGGAAGCTGCTCCAATACACAGGGCGCAATATGATGCTGAATTGTGTCATCACTAGCTTGCGAACCGCTCATAACAACTCGATTGCTAATGGCATGACTTTCACCATGTCATTGAAGCAGGTCAACATTGTCCAGCCAGCGTACAGCAAACTGCCACCGAAGAAGAAGGCAGCTGTGAAGCCGAAGAGTCGCTCAGGTAAGCGAAATACTTCCTATCGTCCGGTGCCGGAGACGCATACAGCGCGCCCTGGCCAGTCGCTAATGGATATCGCTAGGTACTTCGGGATTCCTGAAAGCATGATTCGGATAGCTAATAATGTCATTGAGCGTACCGCCAAGCCATTTGTAGAGGGAGCGAAACTTCTGCTTGGCCTTTCCAAAAAGAAAAAGAAAAAAACCATGCCCTCAGGTGGGGGCGGGGGTGGAAAACAATACATGCAGGATCGGTAAGGCAAGGAAGCTTCAGAAAGGAGGAGAAGGATGGCGATCATCGGGATCGACAAAGATCTTGTTCCTTACTCATTTGATATGGATTTGGGCGATCGAACCTATACGTTCGAAATACGCTACAACTTTACCCATGATTATTTTACCGTGGATTTATCGGAAGGGGATACTCCATTGGCGCTAGGCGTAAAGTTGGTATGGGGAATGCCGCTGTTCGTCAGCATGGAGACGCGGGAGTTCCCGCTTGAGCTCATCGTCCCGTATGGGGATAATCCGGAAGAACAGATTACGTGGGATACACTTGGACAGTCTGTTCACCTGCATTTGGGGGATGACGATGGAATACTTATTTAATCGCGGGTGCGAGATTTTGATTGGTGGTTATCGATTCAGCTACGGTGATCTGACAATGAATGTTCACGTAGATTTTGATGATAACAATGAACCGAATGAATCCACCGTAGAGCTGTACAATTTGTCCAAGCATACGCTGGCGAACATTCGCACGGGGATGCGAGTCATTGTCAATGCGGGTTACGGCAAGGATCTCGGCACTGTGCTTCAGGGCAACATTGTAGAGGTGCGAACGAAGCGGGAGCAGATGGATCGGGTGACGACGATTCAAGTGAAGGACGATTTGACAGTTTCCTTATATGAAATGGCACATACGTATCGGCCGGGCACGAAGGCTAGCGAAATTATTCATGATCTGTTAAGTCGGGCGCAAATTCCGCATGGAGCCGTGCAGCTCGGTTCTAATCATGCTTATATGAAGGGATTCGTTGCGAAAGGCGATCCAGTTGCGTCGATACGCCGGGCAGCTCGTGAATGCAATACGGAAGTATTTACGCGGCAAGGCAAGTTGTATTTCAAGCCTCTTGCAGGAGCAGGATTAGAGGTAACAGGAATCGTTCGCTTATCCGCTGACAGCGGGTTAATTGACAGTCCGCAATCGTATGAAGAGGACAAGGTTAAGGGTGTGCGTGTGACGTCCCTCTTGAATTATCGGCTGCATGCAGATGCACAGCTTCGGCTCGTTAGTGAGGATTTTGACGGTGTATATCGGGTGAAGCGGGGCAAACACACCATTTCAATGGATCAATTCGTGACGGAAGTGGATTTGGTTAAGATTTAACCTTTCATTGCATTTGCAAAAGGAATAACGGAGATTAGCGTGAGTGTGCCCAGAAATGAAATGCAATGATGATGCGATTAAGCGACAAGGAGGTGACGCTATGGGCGCGAATCGAGCGGTCAGTGCACTGGAAGCCTGGATGGATCATCGAATCTCGGGAACAGCAGGAGCGCAGCTGGGTACGATTGTGAGCATGGGATCGGGCACGGCTGATGTGGAGCTGGAAGGCGAGGCTGGACTTATTCGATATCAGCTTCCGATTTTAGAACAGGCACAAGACATCGTGATCGAAAGTGGGAGCCGTGTACTGGTTGTATTTACAGAGGCCAGCAAAGGTGGCGGCGTCATTGTCGGAAAGGTGGCTGAAGGATGAGGACGTGGGCGCTTCAAGACGGAGATCTTCAATTATCAGATGGACAAATTGCTTGGATCGATGGGCGTGAGGAATTAACGCAAGCGGTTCGCATTCGGTTGGGTACTCGCTTGGGCGAGTATTTTTTTGCGCCGGATATGGGCTTGGATCATGAGCGAATGGTTGGCAAGCAGGTAGATGAGGATACCATTCGCGAGGCGATTATGCGCTGCCTCATGGATGAACCGCGCATTCAATCGGTCGAGGATGTAGAAGTGACAAGAGACAAGCACTCGCGTACAGATCAAGTACGCCTAGTCATGACAAGCTCTGAAGGAGAGGAGGTTGAGCTTATCTATGCTGACGGCAGCGGGATTGAAGCGTAAAACCTATCACGAAATTTATGAAGAAATGGTTGAGGATTTAGGCAAGCAGCTCGGACAAGACATCAACACATCGGAGACATCTCCGCTAGGCATGATGATGCAGCTCTTTGCATGGCATTTGTCTGTGCTGTGGGAAGATGTCGAGCAGGTATACCACGAGTCATACATTCAATATGCAACAGGAGTGCAGCTTGATGCATTGGCGGTATTCTATGGGCTGCGCCGCAAGCTGGAGCAGGCGGCTTATGGGAATATCAAGCTGACAGGCGTTCCGAAGTTTATCGTTCCAGCAGGACTACAAGTGGGTACGAAATCAGGTGTGTGGTTCATGACGGTGGATGATTGCGTATTGGACGATTCGGGCAAGGGAGAAGTGGCTGTGGTGGCGACTGTACCAGGCATTATCGGTAACGTACCTGCTGATTCCATTACAGAAATACTTACTTCCGTGAAGGAAATTACGAGCATTACGAACCCAGCCAGTATGGCTGAGGGGCGTGAACGGGAAAATGACGTCGAGTTCCGCGACCGTTTGCGTACTGCGCGAGATGGCAGTCATGCGGCAACCGTGGACGCAATTGTATCTGCCCTGCTGCAAATTCCAGATGTAAAATCAGCGGCTGTACGAGTGAACGATACAATGCAGACGAACGAAGAAGGCATTCCAGCGAAGTCGATTCGTACGTACGTGTATGGGGGTCAGGATGAGCGGATCGCGCAGACCATTTTTGAGAAAAAAGCAGCGGGTATCGGCACAGACGGAACGAAAACTGTAAAAGTGCACGATGTCAGCGGTGGTGAGCATGATGTGCGCTTCAGCCGCATGAAGCTGCTCGATGCCCATATTGAGGCCGAAATCAAGGCAACTTCGTCATTTTCTTCTCGTGGGAAGGAGGACATCGTCACGGCGATTGCACAGTATATCGGCGGCGTTGGCGCGGATCAGCAGGATTACACAGGGCTTCCGCAGGGATCTCGTATCGTGTACAGTCGTCTGCTGGCGTCCATTCAGAATGTGGCTGGCGTCGAGGAAGTGCTCGAGCTGAAGGTGAAGCTCGGCGATGGCGAATTCGTCAGCGGCAACGTGAACATTCCGCTATATGAAGTGGCTCGTGTGGCACCTGAGCGGATAAAGGTGGCGGTGACCTATGTTTAAGCTGCCAGAGGTAATGGAGCTGCTGCCGGATGTCATCGCGAAAGAAGGCAGCTGCTTCGCTCAGCTTGTGAATGTATGGCTGAAGCAGATGAACGAGTTAAGCAGTACGATTCAGCGAATATCGGAATGGAAAAGCATTGAAAAGGCAGAAGGAGCAGCACTGGATGAAATCGGCGGCAATCTGGGACAAGCGCGTGGTCAAGCGACCGACGAGGTATATCGACTGCTCCTGCGCTCCAAGCTGGCCCGCATGAATTCAAGCGGCAGCTTGGATTCCGTCATTGAGGTGCTCGCTCTAGCTCTTCGAGCAGCACCGGATGAGTTCCGCATCGCCGAGCAGTACGACGACCCGATTCAACCGGAGCCCGCGGCGATTCAAGTTACCGAGGTGCCGTACGAGAAGCTGAATGGCGTTGGGCTAAGCCCTTCGCAATTCGTTTCTCTTGTCGAGAGCCTCGTCGCCGCTGGCGTCCGCGTGACACAGGTAGGCCTAACGGGCTCCTTCGAGCTGGCATCTGCCTACGATGAGCTAGAACAATCCGAGCACGGTCTTGCCGATGACGCCATGACCGTAGGCGGCACGCTGGGCGATCTTTATGTCCCGGGGAATGACTATGTGCTACCAGTGTAGAGTGATGGTTCGATAGAGTAGAAGGATTACGAATGATAAATGAGGTGACGATATTATGACGTTCGAAAAAGAGCTTCCAGAATGGAAGGAAAAAGGGGTCAAGCCCCCGCAAAGTAAACTGGACGAAGGCTGGAAAGTCCAAGACAAGCCTCCCGCTGCTTGGTTGAACTGGCAAATGAATAAGACATACGAAGCGTTGAAGGAAGTGCAGGAGAAGGCAGCGGAAAAGACAGATGTAACTAAGATACTGAAGGATGCAAAGGATTACACAGATCAAACAGTAGGGGGATTAGGTACACATGCGGGTGATGTTACAATGCATATCACTGCAGCCGAACGTAATGCATGGAATGCAAAGGAGACGCCAGAAGGTGCTCAAGCTAAGGCGAATCAGGCTGAGTCGAATGTAAAAGCATATACGGACAGCAGGCCTTGGCAAAAACATCAAGTTACCGAAGGGGTTAATGCTAAGGTTGTAACAGACTTGAATACAGATTTACCTACGGGGTGGTATATGGGGGCCGATATGGTTGGGGCACCAACTAATGAATGGCACTATGTTGAACATATTCGCCACAATGAACTTTGGTGCGTACAAAATGCATATTGTTTTAATAGAAATAGCTATTATACGAGAGCTAAGAGAAACGGCTCATGGGGAGCTTGGTCACTAGACCTTTTTCAATCTGGCGTTGACGCGAAAAATAACATCGCGGGTGCCCTCAACGCCAAGGGAGTACCGGCATCCGCAAATGATGATTTTGCAACGCTTGCAACTAAAATTGGACAGATTAAAACTGAGACTCCACCGATCATACAACCTATAGATTTTCAGCGTTCTAACTCTCGTACAGTACAAGAAGATTGGCAAGTAGATACTTGGCAAACCACAATAGCTACGGTGAATATGAAGTCTTTCCTGGCTTTTTCTGGGGGGTTACACGTCGAAAATGAACCAGATCTTAATGCTGACTACAATCAAGCGGGCGTTCGTATATTGTTTAAGGATCAACATGGAGTAGAGGAACAAATTATTAGTGCGGCCTATTCTAGGACACGACGGTACGAAAGTAATGATCACCCTATTATTATTGGAAGATCGTACAAGGCGACAGAATATATTTATAATGATCCTAATTCAGAATGGCCTAAGGGAAAGTGGCTAGATTTTAAAAGTACGTTTGACATAAATGGCCCTGTCTCAATTGTGGCTGAGTTTTCTTTTCGAAAGCCGTATAAGTACTCATATAGCGCTACATTAAAGGCGTCTGCAATCGGAACATTGGTGTATTATTAAGAGTTACTTTTCGATAATAGCTCTCATGTTTACATGAGGGCTATTTCAATTTGAGAGGGGGATTGACATGGAAAGATGGGACGTACTGCTAAAATCAAGCATTGCGGCCAGTGGAGGATTGACGGCACTGCTATTTGGCGGCTGGCCGATGCTGCTGCAAGTGCTGCTTATCATGACCGTGGCGGATTACGTCACTGGCATTATGGCTGCTGGAACTGAAGGAAAGCTGCGTAGCAGTGTAGGACTTATAGGCATTGCACGCAAGGTGTTTATTTTCGTAATCGTATCGATCGCGCATCAGGTGGATGTGGTGCTTGGAGGGCAGCATCTACTCAGAGATGCGACGGTCTTTTTTTATATGGCAAATGAACTGTTGTCGATTATTGAAAATGGCGGACGTCTAGGCGTACCGCTGCCGCCGGTTATTAAGCAGGCGGTGGAAGTGTTGAAGGGAAAAGGGGGAATTCATGATGAGCATCGACATTAAGCAGCGCCTGATTCCAGACGGAAGGGCGAATAAACCGAACCTTGCCATGAAGCCGATGTATCTTACCGTGCACAATACGGACAATACGGATGCGGGGGCGACAGCAGAAGCGCATTCGAGATATTTGTTGAACGGTAGTGGTGGGGCGAAAAAGAGCTGGCACTATACGGTGGATGATAAGAGTGTGTATCAGCATTTGCGAGATCATGAGCAGGGATGGCATGCTGGGGATGGGACAGGCCCTGGCAATGCGTTGTCCATTGGCATCGAAGTATGTATGTACGCAGGGCTCGACGAGCAGGCCGCATGGCGCAATGCTGCTGAACTGCTTGCCATCTTGTCTAGCAAGTATGGCATTGCACTGGAACGCATTATGCCGCACAAACATTGGAGCGGGAAGGCTTGTCCGTCCCGACTGCTGCCCCATTGGCAACAATTTATGGACATGGTGGTGCAGGCTAAGGAAGCGATGTCAGGCGACACTAGTGGTACGAAGCCGCCATCGCCCAATCCGACTACCGAACAGCAGCTGCGTGCCGAGCGAGTGAAGGTCATCTGGGAAGGTGCACCCGAAGGAAGTTCGCAAGGGTACTTGATCGACAATAAGGTTTATATCCCAGTGCGCGAGGCTGTGGAACGTAGTGGAATGAGCGTGCAATGGGAAGCGGTGAAGAGGCAAGTTGTCGTTCGGGCAAAATAGAAAGTAAAGTAGCCGATAATGGCTGTATAACCGATTCGTGGCCAAGCTCGATTCAATTTTCAGAATGGGGGATGCGAAACTTGTTGTGTTTGTGCAGCATACAGACACCGTACCCCTCAAAACTTTATCCCCTGTTCACGCTCTTCTCACAATCAAGAATATTTCCCCTCCTGACTGCACAATCTAACATAATGTGACATTGTTGCCGCCGAACAACTTTCCTTAGTGGACTCAACTTTTCTTGCCGGTTCCAACAGGTTGTTGCCGGTTCAATTGTTGTAAGAAGGGGCAACACTGTTTCTGTAGACCCACACGGGATCGGTGAGGTAAGATAGGATTCCGGGTTGGAACGGCATATTCCAAAATATGCCTGGTAATAAGGAGTCAGGGAGGGGTCAGCGTGAGCGCGGACATATATGCAGATATGAAACAAGGGGAAAAAGGAGCATGGATCAGCATTGCTGCCTATATCGCCCTATCCGCATTCAAGCTAGCTATCGGCTTATTCTACCAATCGAAGGCGCTGCAAGCAGATGGATGGAATAACTTGACCGATATCGTCGCATCGCTTGCTGTACTTGTCGGACTGCGAATTTCGCAGAAGCCGCCGGATCATGACCATCCTTACGGTCATTTGCGGGCGGAGACAATCGCTGCTCTAATTGCTTCCTTTATTATGGCGACAGTCGGGATTCAAGTGATCATATCCACGGTACAAGCATTGTTCCATGGCGAGTCGACAACCCCGAACCCGCTTACGGGTTGGGTAGCGCTTGGCTGTGCGATCGTGATGTACGCGGTGTACTCATATAATAAGCGGCTGGCAGAGCGCATTCGTAATCAGGCGCTTATGGCGGCAGCACAGGATAACCGGTCAGATGCATTTGTAAGTATTGGCGCAGCAGTTGGTATTTTCGGTGCTCAGCTCGGCATTAGCTGGCTCGATCCGCTTGCCGCCTTAACGGTAGGCTTCATTATATGCAAGACAGCATGGGATATTTTCCGAGAAGCAACTCATACATTGACGGACGGATTCGATGAAGCGCAGCTGGATCGCCTGCGCAAGACGGTAGAGAGTACAGAAGGCGTGCGCAAGATTAAGGAAGTGAAGGCGCGCCTGCATGGAAGTCTGGTTCTCGTTGATGTGGTCGTACAGGTTGATCCGAAGCTAAGCCTCATTGAAGGACATCATATTTGTGACGATATTGAGCAGCGTATGAAGCGCAAGCATAATATTACTCATGTACATGTGCATGTGGAGCCAATGGATACAGATACAAGCAAAACAATTCATCAGCAATTGGTGTAATGTATGATCATAGAACGCGACCAGCGTGCCCGCGAGTGACGGTATCATCCGTCCTCAGGGCACGTTTTTTTGTGTTTCTAGTAAAACGGACAGACGGAGCAGATCACATAAATAAGCTTCGAAAGAGTAGTAATAGAGATGGAAAAACTGATTGAATATGGTAAATAGCCCATTAATCTACCAATTATTAGGCACAAAGGCCTATAGAAAAAGTTACAACTTTGTCTTTTTTAAGAGGATAGGCCGATAGAAACCGACGAAGAAGACTCTATATAATTAGGCGTAGGGGAAATGGGATGTCATTACAGAAATAGAATAACCACTTAATTATAGAAACAATTGACATCTTGTTCATATGAACATCAACTCACATTCGGTTCACGATTACAGTAATGTAACAACAACTTAGAGGAGGATTTCTATGAAGAAGAAATTACTGTTAGGCATAATGATGTTCACAATGGCAGGGCAGATGATATTGCCGTCATTGCATGCGGCACCTGCAGCAACTAGCAATGTACAAGCTGCATCTGTAACGAGCTCCAACCAGAATCGCGGAGAGATTGTTCAGTCCGTCAATTTGAGAACGAAGCCGAGTACTTCATCCTCAATCATTCGATTGGTGAAGACAGGCGAATCCGTTACAATTTTGGACAAGCCCAACAGCAGTTGGTACAAAGTGAAGGATACCAAAGGCAACACGGGCTATGTAAGCTCACAGAGTAAATACATACGAGTAGGGAATGCATCTGGATCTAACTCTTCAGGAAGTTCAAATAATAAACCTACGACTTCTGCTCCATCAAGTAAGGCTGCGAAGATGGACAAAGTGGAGAAAGTAGCGAAGAAATACATGGGCACGCCATATGAATTTGGATCGGATCGGAATACAACTAAAACATTCGATTGCTCCGACTTTGTACGCCAAGTCTATAAGGAAGCATTAGGCATCGTACTGCCGACAGATTCCCGCAAGCAAGGTACTTATATTAAGGATAAAGGCGGCGTGAAGAAGAGTATCAGCCAACTGCAGCGTGGAGACTTGATGTTCTTCATGTCCTATAAGGGATCCAGTGCATCCAGTTATAAAAATGTGAATAAATCAAAAGAGCGAATTACACATGTCGGCATTTACTTGGGCAATGGCAAAATCATTCATACATATTCCAAAGCTTCAGGCGGCGTACGGATCGACACGGTGAGCAACACTAGCTGGGAACATCGTTTCCTGTATGGAGGAAGCGTAGTAAAATAGAAGCGTTCATCGAGCATACTGCATATGCACGCATCAAAAAGGGCTATCTATTCAACAGGGAAAGCTGTTGGTAGATAGCCCTTACTTGTTCGTAGGAAGAGGAATTCAAGCGTGCTGATGCATGTTCCGTCCCACATCCATTAAAATGGAACACGGCGGTTCCTAGTTATTGATATTTTGGAGGCCCTTGTTGTTCATCGATCTTCGGTCTTGTGCGATATTTCTTCGTCTTCGCCATGGCAACTGCAGCCCATGAGCTAAGCAAGCTTATTGGAAGCAGTAGAGCAGTAGTTGTGTAGCGTACAATATTATCCTGATAGAGAACATAGGCAATGACAAGCACCATGAGTGGGGCGTAATCGACATACCGCACCATCCGATGTCTGAGGCCTAAGCGGTTCTCAACGATACCGAAACAGAAGAAACCGGCAATAATGATGGCAGCGAATAGGAACGCTCCTGTAATCCAGCCGAGTGCTCTCATGAGAAGAGCAAGCGTGATAAGGGCGTATCCGACGAAGCCTACTCCAGTAAACAGCATGTTGCAATCAACTCCTTGGCTAAGATCCTAATCGTAGATGATTATTGCAGCAATTGCAACACGGTTCGGGCACAGGCCTCAGGATCCGTCATAGCAAGAGCGCCAAGCTGCCGCTTCTCGCGCAGCCGGTCATAGTGGTGCTGTAATTCGTTGAACCAACGTGCAATGGTATCCGAGGATTCAATCTTCTCACCCATACCATGCTCCATGAAATATTCACAGTTCTCTTCCTCTTGTCCAGGGATTGGATCATAGAAGAGCATAGGGATGCCCTTCATCATTCCTTCTGTACAAGTCATTCCCCCAGGCTTCGTTACCAGTAAATCGGAAGCATCCATCAGACGCGACACCTCTTGCGTGTAGCCGAATATATGTATGTTCGGATGCTGGAACAATGGATCCTGTTCCATCCGAGCGATTGCCTTCTGATTGCTGCCCATGCAGAACAGAAGCTGGACATGTTCGCGCCATGTCGTCATGTACTGGAGCAAATCCTCATTCAGCGACAATCCCCAGCCGCCGCCCATAATCATGACGGTCGGAAGCGGACGCAATCCAAGCTCCTGCTGCGCTTCCGATTGAGGACAGCGCTCCCAGAACTTCGGATGAACAGGAATGCCAGTGACAACAATGCGGCTATCATCAATCCCGCGTTCCAGGAGCTTGTTCCGTACTTCTGGTGCGGAGACGAGGTATTTTGTAACTTCTGGGTTCATCCACGTACCATGCGCATCGTAGTCCGTAATCAATGTATATAATGGAAGATAAAGACCAGAGCGCTTCAGGCGCGATACGATGATATTCGGAAATGGATGAGTGCACACAATCGCATCAGGACGCAATTGATCGAGCACATGAGAAGCTTGTGTGTAGAAAATGCGATGCAATGCGAGCTGTGTGACGCGGTTCAGCGATTTTTTATATTTTTTTCGATACAAGAGTCCAACCAGCTTCGGCTGTGAGCTTACCGTCTTCCGATAAGCAGCGAAGATTAGCGGCCCGACCGTCGGATTCAAGAACTTGCCCAGCTCGATGACGCGTGTTTGGACATCGGGCTCCAGCTGGCGCAGTCCGACTGATAGGGCATAGGCTGCTTGCGTATGGCCTGTACCGAATCCTTCAGATAGAAGGATGATTCTCTTTTTTCGCATGTTCTCACCCATATTCCATTATAACCTGAAAGTTGAAAGGAAGCATCAGCCAATTACGGCGAAACTGAGCGGTCATTTTCCTTGGTTTAGTTGAAATTCACAGGCAGGTATGATAAGGTTCAGGTAACGGCATATGACCATAATTTCTAATTGGTCATTCAGTCAAATGTGCGCCAGGAGAAAGGAGGCGGGGGATGTGACCGTAGACCGCCGAAAACAAATCGTGGAAGCGGCAGCGCAATCCTTTGCTCTGTTCGGGTACAAAGCGACGACGATGGATCAAGTAGCGAAGATTGCCAAGGTAGGCAAAGGAACGATTTATACGTTCTTTACGAACAAAGAGGAGCTGTTCGATGAGATTTTGCAGCAGCTCATCCACGAGATGAAAGAGATCGCGGATCGGGAAATCACAGAGGATAGACCGTTTATTGATAAGCTGTATCGTGTGTTGGATCGTGTGCTGGAATATAGAAGCCGCCATGAGCTGGCATTGAAGCTGTCCCAGGAGCTGCGCGACTTCGGGACGCCGATGGCGAAGGAAGCGCTGGCTAAGATGGAACAGGAACTGCTTGAGTACATAGAGCGAGAAGTGCGTGTGGCTATGGAGCGTGGAGAAGTGAAGCAAGGTGACCCGAAGGTCGTCAGCTTCGTCATGCTTCAATTGTACAAAGCGCTTACGACCGAATGGAACAAGCTGAATGCTCCGCTCGATAAGGAAGCGATTAAGGATTATTATCGCCTTCATTTTATGGAAGGGTTAATGATTCGCCAGCCATAAGGAAGTCAGGACGGATGTTGATATACAAAAGAGAAGCACCCTTCAAATAGGAACGCGTGGTCGAACCTGCAGAAGGGTGCTTTTGTGTGGAGACTATAATATAGTTATTTACTTTTTAATGACGACCATCTGAGCTTTCTCTAATTTTTTAGACAAGTCAACTAGTGCATTCTTCGGATCCTTCTTGAAATGAGCAACCGTTAAGCCAAGCTTGTCTGCGTTCAGCTTCTCCCAAGCTGCATCATCGAGCAGCACAATCGTTTGGGCAAATCCGCGTGACTCCCCAATTACAATATCGCCACCGTACTGACCAGCGAGCTTCACACCTTTCAGTTCTGTCACCGTTGTATCTGTCTTCGCGAAGATCACCGCATTGTCGCCTGTTACTTCAGGCAGCTTCGCAATCTCTTCTGTTGTGTCTTTGTCCTTCACTTGCTGAAGCAATCCTTTATTGAACAAGCCTTGAGCGGTTGATTTGCTGATCGCAATGACACGGCCATCCGCTTGCTTTGCATCATATTTCAATGCGAAATCATCTGTCTTCGACACATCATTCTTCGTGCTCTCCAATGCATCTTTAATTTGAGCATCCGTTCCATACATAATCAGTCCATTTGCCTTAGGGCCGAATAGGCTGCAGCCTGTCGCCATTACAAGTACAAGTATCATGGTAGCTACTATGCCAAGTTTCTTTTTCATTCGTCATCCACCTCAATTACCAGTATTGATTCTTACACCGTTAACGATACAGGAGGGATCATCTTGTTTCCATTGGTTTAGATGACAGCACTCTTTCAATCTCGTAAGAAAGTAGGACTATAGTATCAAAATAGCCGCCGCTCGCAAGAAGTTGCCTGCATAAGATAATAATTCCCCTCCTTTTTACCGTTATAGTAGATATGTACTTTTTTGTTCCATTGGAACTACTCACAGGAGCAAAACGGGAAGGGAGAAGATAAGGTGTACCCATCAAGGAAAAAATCGACATGGCTTAGCATAGCGCTCGTATGCACGTTGCTATTCGGTATGCTGCCAATCCAAGGTATCGTTCATGCAGAAGATTCGTTTACAGGTATTGCTTTTGAATCAGATGTGTCTCCAGTACACGTCACAGTTGAAGGTTCCTCTGTACAATTGAAGGTGCTTGGTACAATCAGCGGAAAGACAGATAAGAAAGATGTTACGAGCTTGGCTACGTGGACGTCCTCGAATCCGAGTGCTGTCAAAGTAGACGCTGGTTGGGTAAGCGGCGCTGGAAAAGGTACTTCGGAAATTACAGTGAAATATCAAGGATATACATTGAAGAAAACGGTTGTATCCGAATACTTGTATGACAAGATCGTTATTCGTACAGGAGATACGGATCAAGAGGTTGCCAATGAAGTGAAGGCGAATCTTGGAGACAAGCTTGCCTGGAAGGCATTCGCCTTGGACAAATCGACGAGTACGAACAATGACGTTACGGCTGAAGCCTCCTGGACTTCCTCCAATACAGATGTAGCGGATGTGAATAAAGGGGTCATTACACTGAAGTCCAAGGGTAAAACGGACATTACCATTAAGCATAAAGGATTAAGCACGAAGATCGAGCTGAAGGTTGAGCAGCCTTACGACAAATTGGAGCTGTCGCCAGAAAAGCTGGTTGAATTCGAATACGGTGCAGCTTCCAAGACCGTAACCGCCAAGGCGAAGACTGCTGACGGCAAGCTCGAAGATGTAACAGGTAAGGCAGATTGGACAACAAGCGATGCGAATATCGTCGAAGTGAAGAACGGAGAAGTCAAGCCTATCAACGTAGGTTCGGCAACGGTAACGGCGAACTATCTTGGGGCTTCGCAATCCATTACAGTGGTCGTACGTGCTTCTTACCAAGCGATGCGCATCACACCGGATCAGAAACAGCACATGATGCTGGGAGACGGGCCGCTGCAAGTGCAGACCTTCGTGCTCAATTCGGCTGATAATCAGCAGGATGTTAGTGATCTTGCAGAGTGGACATCAAGCAACCTGATGGCTGTAACGGTAGAACACGGCAAGGTCTACGCGAAGAGCGAAGGAACTGCAACGGTAACAGCTTCTTACAAAGGGCTGACGAAGTCGGTTGAGATTACGGTATACCCGACGATCGAGAAGTTGAAATGGACGGAAGAAGATAAGAATGCAAAACCTGGAGACGTTCGCAAGCAGGAGCTAATCTTGGAAGATGTGAAGCCTTTGCCTAAGATCAATGGGGTATCCTTGAGCGGCAATACGCTTGATGTATCGGAACTGGTGCAGTGGACATCTTCTAATGAAAGTGTTGTCTCCGTTAAAGATGGCAAGATGAAGGCAGCAGCACCGGGAACGACTTTCCTGACTGCGAGCATTCGCAATCAAACGCTTCCTTTGGAAGTAAATGTTCAGCGCAAGGCACTCGTATTGCAGGCGAACAATGCGGATATCAGTATCGTAACGGGTCGTGAGCAGCCATTGCCAGAAGTAAATGTTATTTATGCTGATGGTACAGAGGAAAATGTAACGACTCAAGTGAAATGGGAATCAAGTTCTCCGAACTTGCTCGTTCGCGAGGGGAACATGAAGGGCCTCATTGCAGGTCGTGCGACGTTGACAGGTACATTTGCCAATGTGAAAGTGACTGTGAAAGCAACGATCGAAGAAGAGATTGTGAAGTATGATATCGTTCCTTCTGAAATTCGTACGAACGTGAACAAGTCCCAATCGGTTAAGGTAACAGGAACCTACAAGAACGGAAAGACGATTGCGCTTGCTTCACGTATTAAGTGGACTATTGAAAATGAAAAGGTAGCGACGGTTCGCGGAGCTACTGTCAAGGGTGTGGCTATTGGCAGCACGAAGCTGGTCGGTGAGTATCAAGGAAGAAAACTGGAGGTTACAGTGCATGTGAAGCCTCGCTTGCTGAAGCTGGAAGCAAATCCGACAACTGTGAAGCTGGGCATCGGTCAGTCTGCATCGTGGAAGGTTCAGGCGATTTATGATACAGGTGAAGTTGTGGATGTGACGTCCTCCGTGACATTCGTTCCTTCCAATGTGAAGATTAAGGCGTCGCGTGGTTCGGTGCAAGGTGTATCTAAGGGCAGTGGGAGTTTGAAGTTGACATTGGACGGCAAGAGCACATCACTGCGTGTAACGGTGAAATAAGGGCAACCATTGAACCGGTTGAGTTTATTGAAATACAGAACAGGGACTGCGCGTGCAGTCCCTGTTTTGTTATTACAATTATGTGCTGCAAGGAAGAAGCTGGTGCAAGCAAGAGTTGGAGCGAACAGAGCTAGAGTAAACAGCCGAAATCACTATACATCTCCGTAATGTTGCTATGCCCCGACTGACTGACCTGCTTGTTCTTTTCCTTGCATGGCATCACCGAAGAGCTTCATTTTGATCGTAATTGCGGCAAACGAAAGCATGGAAAATCCTATTCCACACCAGATAAGCTGGTGCATGCCGAGGTGAGCGATGATAAATCCCGCAACAGCAGTACCCATCGTAATTCCTAAGTTGGAGAAAGAAACGAACAGACTGTTGCCGAATTCAGGTGCTTCCTTTGTTTCAGCAGTCAGCCAAGTTTGACTGACAATCAGTCCTCCTGAGTGCACAGTTCCCCAAATGAATATCATCCCAATCATGAGAGAAAGATACGACCCTGCATAATAGACAAGTACATAGATGAACGCGTAGAGAAGCGGGAAAAGCAGTATCGTTTTTGTAGTATTTTTCTGAAGCAAAGTTCCGAACAGAAAGTTGCCAGCAATCATAACAAGCCCAAATACCATGAGCATGAGACTGATGAGTGAGCCATTCATTCGAGTGATTTGGCTTGTGTATTCGGCAAAGTAACCGTACACAGAGAACATCGCTGCAAAAATAAAGATGACAGCCGCTATGTTGAGCCAAAGTCCGGGCTTACGTAAAATACTCAGCTGTTTGCCGTAAGACATCTTCTCCTTCACAGGCATGGAAGGCAGCCAAATAAGCAAACCTATCAAGGCGATTGCATTCACGATGGCCCCAAATAAGAAGGAGGTGGATAACGAAATACGTTCAGCAAGGTAAGACGTAATCGGGACACCAAATGCGAAGCCTACTGTAATACCTGCAAATACGCGAACGACAGCCTGACTGCTCTGCTCGGGAGGTACCAGACTGGCGGCAGCTACGAGTGCGATGGAGAAGAAAATCGGATGGAACATCGCAGGCAAGATCCGGAATATAAGCATTACCTCAAAATGCGAGGTGAACGCATAGACGAGATTGGACAGAACAAACATGGAAATGGCCGTCAATAGGACACTTTTGCGGTTAAAGCGGGATGCGATCAGGGTAAGAAACGGACCGCTAACGGCCACGATGAGTGCAAATATACCGACCAGCCAGCCTGCTTGGGAAGCTGTAATGTTGTATTTCTGCGATATTTGAGGCAGCACGCCCACAATACCCATTTCTGTCGTAATAATGCCGAATACGCCAAGGGACAGCAGAAGAAGCAGCAAGGGGTTTGTTTTTCTCATTTCAACGATAACTCCATTTCTATTCATCAGAATTTACATTTTAATGGTCATGAGTACTACGATGTACTTCATTCAAATAATTTCACTTCAATGAGCTTCACTTCAATACACTTCAACCCATTTATGCCATTCCATTTGATATACATAAATACATATCTAAAAATATAGATGTATTCTAACAAAAAAAGAGATATTCCTCCTCCTCTACAAGTGATGGGTGACGTAATCGGCATATTCTCGTATCGTGCGTTCATTGCGGCGATAGTACGTCCATTTGCCGATTCGTTCAGACTCTAATAGTCCAGCTTGCTGCATTGTGAGCAGGTAGCTGGAGATGACCGATTGCGCAAGCCCTGTCTTTTTCTGAATATCGCCTACGCATATGCCTGTTGCAAATGATATTCCATACTGAATGTACTTCTCTTCATTGAAATGTTCTTCAGGATTCTTCAACCATTGAAGAATTTGGGCGCGTGTGTCATTAGACAAAGCTTTGCAAATGAGTAAAGGTTCCATACGTCTCATTATATCTATAATTACAGATTTGTAAATACAATAATTGGTGAATGATCTGTAGATGCTCCGATAGCAGGTAAATTTAATATACACACAAATGAATATAAATACAAATAAAATTATATTATTTATCCTCTTCAAAGAAAATAATGGTTCATATATGTCGAAAAATGCAAAAAAAGAACGAGAATTTATAAACGAAAATGGTGATCTATGCATAGAGGGGGATTGATCATCTTGGCTCTATATAAAGGAATTATCAACTATAATAACTTATCAAGGACATAAAAATATTAAATTGCCATCATATTAGCGTGGTGATAAAATAATGAAACAATACAAATGAATAATTATAAATTCTTAAAGAGAACGTGTTGATTGCTGTCGATCCTATGCAACGTATGTCGATCACTTTTAAATAGAAAGGTTGCTTCGTATGAAACTGAACGGATTACCTCCCAAGCAAGGCTTATATGATCCACGATTTGAAAAAGATGCGTGCGGAATGGGCTTCGTTGCTCATATTAAAGGGCAGAAATCCCATGATATCGTACGTCAGGCGCTACAGATGCTGGTGAATATGGAGCATCGCGGCGGTCAAGGAAGCGAACCGAATACAGGCGATGGAGCAGGAATTATGCTGCAAATTCCGCATCGCTTCTTTGCTCGCGAGTTGGACCAGCAAGGAATTGCACTTCCGGAATCAGGTCAATACGGCGTAGGTATGCTGTTCCTGACGCAGAATGAGCAAGCGCGGGAAGAGCATGAAACGCGTCTTCGCCGCATCGTTGAGGAAGAAGGGCATCAATTAATCGGATTCCGTACTGTACCGACGAATGGGGAAGGTCTTGGTCAATCCGCACAGGCAGTTCAGCCTTATGTGCGCCAAGTGTTTATCGCACGGAATGCGGATAGTGAGAGTGAACTGGCCTTCGAACGCAAGCTGTACATGATTCGCAAGCGGATGGAGCGGGAAATTCGCTATACCGGTGAAGAGGAAGCGAGCACGTTCTATATTTCGAGCATGTCTTGCCGGAAAATTGTATATAAAGGAATGCTGACCACCGAGCAAGTTGGGCAGTTCTATCTCGATCTGCAGCATGATTTGCTCGAATCTGCGATTGCACTTATTCATTCACGCTTCAGCACGAACACGTTCCCGAGTTGGGAGCGTGCCCATCCGTATCGCTATATGATTCATAATGGTGAAATCAACACGCTTCGCGGCAATGTGAACTGGATGCATGCGCGTCAGACATTGTTCGCATCAGGCGCCTTCGGCGCTGATCTGGAGAAGGTGAAGCCAGTCATTAATGACGATGGTTCAGATACGGGTATGTTCGACAATACGTTTGAATTTCTGTATTTGGCGGGACGTCCGCTATCGCATGTTGCGATGATGATGGTGCCTGAGCCATGGAACAATCATGACAGCATGGATCCGGCGAAGAAGGCCTTCTACGAGTATCACAGCTGTCTGATGGAGCCTTGGGATGGCCCTGCGGCAATGGCGTTTACAGACGGCGTGCAAATTGTAGCCACCTTGGATCGCAATGGATTGCGCCCATCTCGTTACTATGTGACGAAGGACGATATGATTGTGCTTAGCTCGGAAGCGGGCGTGCTGGATATTGCGCCAGAGCAGATTGCCTACAAGGATCGCCTTCGTCCTGGGCGCATGCTCGTTGTAGATACCGAGCAAGGCTGCATCATTTCCGATGAAGAAGTGAAGGCGCAGATTGCGGCGGAGAATCCGTACCAAGCTTGGCTGGAGGAGCATCTGGTCAGTCTTGAGGACTTGCCGGACGCGCCGGAAGTGCCTGAGCCGAAGCATGAGAATGTGCAGCAGCGCCAGCAGGCATTTGGTTACACCTATGAGGAACTGCGCAAGATTATCGAGCCGATGGCGGCTACTGGTGTAGAGCCGCTTGGATCGATGGGATATGATGCACCGCTTGCGATATTATCTGAACGTCCGCAGCGGCTGTACAATTACTTTAAGCAATTGTTTGCACAGGTGACGAACCCGCCTATCGATGCCATTCGCGAGGAGATTGTCACAGCGACGGGCACGACGATCGGGCCTGAGCGGAATCTGTTGCTTCCAGAGCCGGAGAGCTGCCGCCAGATTAAGCTCGATTCTCCCGTGCTCTCCAATGAAGAATTTGCGAAGCTTCGCCATATTCGCAGACCAGGCTTCAAGTCGATCACCATTCCGATCTTATTCACAGCATCAGAAGGAGCGGCGGGGCTTGAAGCGGCTTTGAAGACGATGTGCGAGGCAGCTGATCGGGTTATCGGCAAGGGACATAATTTAATCATCCTGTCTGATCGTGGCGTGGAGGAGGAACAAGCGGCTATTCCGGCGCTTCTTGCAGTATCCAGCCTTCATCACCATCTCATTCGCCAAGGGACGCGTACGAAGGTAAGCCTATTGCTGGAATCGGGCGAGCCGCGTGAGGTACACCACTATGCACTGCTGCTTGGCTATGGCGTCAGTGTGGTGAACCCATACTTGGTGTTCGAGACGCTGGATGATATGATTCGCCAAGGCATCATGCACGGCATTACGCATGAGAAGGCAGTTAAGAATTATATGAAGGCCGCGACGAAGGGCGTCGTGAAGATCTTGTCCAAGATGGGAATCTCGACGGTACAGTCTTATCGCGGCGCACAAATTTTTGAAGCAATTGGATTGAAGCAGGACTTTGTCGATCAATACTTTACTTGGACGCCATCCCGAATCGGCGGCATTGGCTTGGAGGAAGTAGCGCAGGAGGCGTTGTCTCATCACTATCGTGCTTTCGCCTCACAGCCGGGAAGAGATACGGAATTGGATTCCGGGGGCGAGTATCAGTGGCGCAAGGACGGGGAGGAGCATCTGTTCAACCCGCAAACCATTCATACCTTGCAGCAAGCTGTACGTACGAACGATTACCGTCTGTTCAAGAAGTATTCGAAGCTGGTGCAAGGAGAGTACAACAGCAGCCGAACCCTTCGTTCGTTGTTCACCTTGAAGCCAATTGGCCCAGCGATTCCAGTGGATGAAGTGGAATCCGTCGAATCGATCGTGAAGCGGTTCAAGACGGGAGCAATGTCGTTCGGCTCGATCTCGAAGGAAGCGCACGAGAGCTTGGCTATCGCCATGAACCGAATCGGAGGCAAGTCGAACTCCGGTGAAGGCGGAGAGAATCCAGCCCGCTATGTGAAGGATGCGAATGGCGATTCCCGAAGAAGCGCGATCAAGCAGGTGGCATCTGGACGGTTCGGTGTAACATCTCATTATCTCGTTAACGCAGATGAGATCCAGATTAAGATGGCACAGGGAGCCAAGCCGGGAGAAGGCGGTCAGCTGCCAGGCCGCAAGGTATATCCATGGGTTGCGGAAGTGCGCGGCTCGACACCAGGAGTAGGCTTGATTTCTCCGCCGCCGCACCATGACATTTACTCGATCGAGGATTTAGCTGAGCTGATCTATGATTTGAAGAATGCCAATCCGCAGGCGCGCATCAATGTGAAGCTCGTCTCGGAAGTCGGTGTTGGGACGATTGCTGCCGGAGTAGCCAAGGGGCGTGCAGATGTAATTCTCGTCAGTGGCTATGACGGTGGCACTGGCGCTTCACCGCAGGGCTCGATCCGTCACGCAGGCTTGCCGTGGGAGCTTGGATTGGCGGAGACGCATCAGACCTTGATCCTGAACAACTTGCGCGATCGTATTGTATTGGAAACGGACGGGAAGATGATGACAGGACGCGACCTTGCTATCGCTGCCCTGCTGGGAGCTGAGGAATATGGCTTCTCCACAGCACCGCTTGTTGCGGTCGGCTGTATTATGATGCGAGTATGCCAGCTGGACACATGCCCTGTCGGAGTGGCGACACAAAATCCAGAGCTGCGCAAGAACTTTGCAGGCGATCCGCAGCATGTCGTGAACTTTATGCTCTTCATTGCAGAGGAGCTTCGTGAATGGATGGCGGAGCTTGGATTCCGTGCGCTGGATGAGATGATTGGGCGTACAGAATGCTTGGGCATGAAGGATGCACTGGATCATTGGAAGGCGAAGCATCTCGACTTGTCCTCGGTGCTGTATCAGCCTGAGATGCCAGAAGGTTCCTCGCGCATTCAAGTACGCGCTCAGAACCATGGCTTGGAAGAGACGCTCGATATGACAAGGCTCGTTCCCGAAGCGCAGTCTGCGCTGGAATCAGGAATGCCAGTGGAAGGGACATTCCCGATATGCAATGTGAATCGTGCGACAGGCACAATATTGGGCAGCGAGGTAACGAGGAGATACGGCGCGGCAGGACTGCCTGAGGATACGATCCGTTACTCATTTATCGGGTCTGCTGGACAGAGCTTCGGCGCATTTGTTCCACGCGGCATGACGTTGACGGTTGAAGGCGACTGCAACGACTATGTCGGCAAGGGGTTATCGGGCGGTAAAATTATCGTGAAGCCGTCTCCGCAGGCTACTTTTGCAGCAGAGGACAATGTCATTATCGGCAATACGGCATTCTACGGGGCTACAAGCGGTGAAGCCTACATTCGCGGAATCGCTGGCGAACGCTTCGCGGTTCGCAATTCAGGTGTACATGTGGTCGTCGAAGGCGTAGGCGATCATGGCTGTGAATATATGACTGGCGGACGTGTCGTCGTGCTCGGCAAGACGGGGCGCAACTTCGCGGCAGGGATGTCCGGGGGGATCGCATATGTATGGGATGAGGATCGTACATTCGTGAACCGCTGCAATCTAGAAATGGTGCTGCTGGAGCTGCTTGAAGGAGCGGAAGAAGGGCAGCAGGTGCGA
Source organism: Paenibacillus sp. NAIST15-1 (assembly GCF_001894745.1). Taxonomy (GTDB): domain Bacteria; phylum Bacillota; class Bacilli; order Paenibacillales; family Paenibacillaceae; genus Paenibacillus_B; species Paenibacillus_B suaedae. The sequence continues at coordinate 451,192 of NZ_BBYF01000001.1, read as the reverse complement.
GGCATGATTGAGCGTCATGTGCAAGCAACGGGCAGCACCATTGGGGAACGAATCTTGCAGCAATGGGACAATGGAGCAAGCGAGCAATTCGTCCGTGTCATTCCGAAGGATTATAAGCGCATGATGGAGCAAATTGCGAAGGTAGAGGCGCAGGGGATGACCGGAGAAGCGGCGCTGCTTGCCGCATTTGAAGCGAATATGCGCGATTTATCACGTGCTAGCGGAAACTAAATTATGGTATGATAGCTATGGCCTGCAGTTCGGAACTATCCGGGCGCAGGCCATCGCTTTTTTCAACCTACTTCTACTAGAAATCGTTGGTGATACCATGAAGTTTTCGCCGATGGGGGCGTTCCGCAATTATACGCGGGAGATGAACGTATTTATCTGGGCAAGCATGATTAATTCAACAGGCGGTGCTCTCATGTGGCCGCTCACGACGTTGTTTGTTCACATGCAATTAAATCGCTCCTTGGCTGATGCCGGATTCGTCATTCTGATACAAATGCTCGGCGGCGTATTTGGACAGTTCCTTGGAGGGGGATTGTATTATCGGGTAGGAGTGCGACGCCTGCTTGTATGGGCACTGGCGATTACCTCTGTGCTGCAATTCTCGCTTGTGTTCACGGCATATGCCAGCTGGTGGGGATATATCATTACGATGGGGGCGATTGGCCTAGCCAATTCCGTATCGATGCCGGCGATTCAATCTTTTATTGGCTTTCGCTGGTCTGACCGTCGGGACGAATTATTCAATGTGATCTATGTGGCGAACAACATCGGGGTCGCGCTGGGAACAGCATTGAGCGGTGTGCTCGCAGACATTTCGTTTAATTTAACCTTCATGCTGAACGGAGTCACCTCAGCCGGGTTTGCCTTCTTCTTCTATCGCTTCCTGCAAGGCATGCAGGAAGAGGGAGCCGTGCAAGAGAATAGTTTGACAAATAACGGACAAGCTCTTGAGAGTCAAGGTACTGGAGTGGCAGTAAATTCTGGCGATAGACAACAGCCCTCAGCTGGAGTGCTGCCGGAACAGACACTATGGAATAAGCTAGCCGCTTATCGCATATATTTGTTCATGTCCTTAGGGGCCATGTTCATATGGCTGGCGAATTCCTTGTGGGGAAGCGGGATTGCCCCGCATATTGCAGATCAGGGTATGGTCCTCTCAATGTACAGTCTGCTGTGGACATTGAACGGCGTACTTATCTTTGCAGCTCAGCCGATTACAACATGGATGAAGAGAACCATAGCGAAGCGTGTAACGGATCAGCTGACATGGAGCGGCATTTTTTATGGAGCGGCATATCTCGTCATTTGGATTGTGCCGAACTATGCAGGTTTCGTGCTTGGAATGGCATTGGCAACACTAGGAGAAATGCTTGTATCCCCGGCTGTCCCAGCATTCCTATCCGCTCGGGCTGGTCGTGAGGCCCCATTCTATATGGGGGTTGCAGGTGGAATCAGCTCTATTGGAAGGATGATAGGGCCATATTTGCTGGGCGTTACGTACGATCATAGCGGGCTTGCTGGCGTAGCAGTCATCTCAATCGCGATTGCGGTATTATCGATTATTAGTTTTATCATTCATGCATGGCTTCAACGTCAAGGCAAAGTCCCGGTTCGTCCGCGCTCTTTTCCTTCATCTTCGTAATTTTTGAAGAATACGTATAAAATTCGACAAAAGTAGAACTGAATAGGTACGCTCCTCTCCCCATGATACGACAGTGTACCTGCATCTTATGGGTTATAATAAAGATTGAAATATGGCAATTTGGAACTAAATAAAGAGCTATAGCAGTGGTCATTACAAGATAAGTGAGGTACGGGTTATGGGAGGAATAGGGGAGAATCATAATCTGAAAAGTCAAAATGAAACAAGTCTAGACAATAAACAGACTAAACTAGATATTTTTGACATTTTGACTCAATTGCAAATTGATCTTGAACGATGGCCCGATGTATACCATCGACCGGAGGCTATACCTGCAATTGAATAGTATGTAGATGAGCATCCTCCATTTGATCAATGGAGGATGTATTGTTTTCTTATGGTTATTTCTTAATTCTGGAAGTTGGCTGCATGGAACGCTCGGCGCGCACAAATGCGATGAAGCGTCGCGATTCGTCCTCAGACAGCTCACGTCCATCTACCGTAAGACGGAACCTCTTCATCAAGTCTTCGTCAGACAACTCCAAAGCGTCTGCAAACTCACGAACCTCATGTGTCAAGGTTGTTGTTGGATTGGAGATGCGTCCCACCAAATAATCTATAGATACTCCAAATAAATCCGCTAATTTGGTCAACGTTTCAAAATCAGGCTTGCGGCGATTTTTTTCATAGTGAGAAAGCGCGGCTCGGGTAATACCCAGCAGCTCAGCGAGTCCCTCTTGTGTCCATCCCTTCTGATCTCGAAGATATGATATGCGATTTCCGGTACTCATGCCAACAATTCCTCCCTTGCTAAGACGATACACCCTTTTTGAAACAATATGTCGCAAAAAAATTATAAATTATACAGAAATGAATTGACACGATACAAAATGTATCTTAATCTAAAAGTAGTTCAAGGTTACAAAATGTATCAAAACTATGACTTTAGAACCTCTTTTTCTATTATAGTGTCCCCCCCATATGATGGTCAATTGAAGATAAATCGATTACGTTTCCTCAAGTAGAGAAGCATTATAATCCATCAAAAAGGAGTGAACGACCATCGAACTTCTAACCTTGCTTGAAGTTATCAACCGTAGAAAATGGTTTCTAATCATCACTACCCTTATTGTAACATTGCTTGCGGCATTGTTCATGCAAGTAACTCAAAAACCGACCTATCGCTCTACAGTAAAGATGATTATGAGTAATAGCGGTTCAGATGCAGAAATGACGATGGAAAGAATGAATTTGAATATATCCTTGATGAACACCTTTAAGGAATTAATTAAGACACCTACTATTCTTGGGGCGGTTATACGTGATAATCCAAGCTGGGGCCTGTCAATCAGTCAACTCGCGGATCGCATATCGGTAAGCACGGTGGAGCAAACCCCAGTAATGTCTATAACCGTTCGAGACGTCTCAGAATCGAGAGTGATTGACATTATGAATGATGTAACAAGCACGCTAAAAAGACAAGTAGCATTCATCTACAAAATGGACAACATTCTCATTCTCGATGACCCGAATCACCAACAGCGCATGATTCCAGAAGTCGAATCCCATGTATTGCGCAACACAGTGATCGTTGGGGCTGCTTGCTTTATTTTACTCATGCTGTTTGTCAGCATGAAAGATATGACGGGAGATGTTGTGCGAAATGAAGCACGACTGAGGGAACTGGAACTTTCACCTCTCGTGTCCATCGAACCTTGCAAAAGAGGAGATATGTTGACGCAAAAGACAGCGAATACCAAATTGGCGGGTGATAAAAAGAATGTTCCGATATCGACGTAAAATTCAGCTATTAGTGCATATGAAGAAGACGTCTAACATTTCCCAAACGTACCGCGCATTGCGAACGAAGTTGAATTATATGCTAGCCAAGCGAAATGATCGAACTCTTTTGGTGACTTCATCCGTGCATGGGGAAGGCAAGACGACGGTAGCTAGCAATTTGGGAATTGCCTTCGCGCTGGAAGGAAAGAAAGTCGTAATCATCGATGCGAATCTGCGCCTGCCAACACTTCACCATGTATTCTCCCTCTCGAAGCGCAGCGGATTAGGCGATTATTTGGAATCTGCGCAATGGTCGGAAGAAATGATACAAGAAAGCTCCATACCTAATTTATTCATACTCCCTGGGAATCCGACGAACAGTGATCCTTCCGAGCTGTTGGGCAGCTCTCAAATGGAATACCTCTTAAGTCATCTTGCAGAACAATTCGATCTGATTCTTATCGATTCGCCCCCCATAACGAAAGTCACGGATGGACTAATATTGTCAGGTTTGTGCGATGCGGTACTGATCGTTGTTAAATCTGGAAAAGTAAAAGCTGCTACGCTCATGAAAGTGAAAGAGGCCATAGAGTGCGTGAGCGGTACGATTATCGGCACTGTACTCAATCAAGTCGAACGGCGCAATTCGTTGAATTCACAGGTAATTGCGATGAAATAGCTGCTCGGGATAGAGACAACTGAACTAATGGAGTGATGGAGTTGAAATTGTGGTGGCTCAAGAAAGGAAGTTTTGCAGTTCTGGATGCAGGATGTATTGCTGTAAGTGTCGGGCTGTCCTATTTGCTTACGATCCATGCTAACGAAGGACAGATTGGAAATTCGTTCGTGCTCGGGTTCAGCGTGCTTACCATCGTCTGCTGTCTGATCGGCTTCCAGGTGTTCAATTTATATGAACAAGTATGGCGTTATGCAGATAGTAGACATGTGTTGTTAATTGCGTCTGCCGTTACGGCTGGCTGTGGTATGTCTTCGATAATATCTATTCTCCTATGGGGAAATGAGGTGCCATGGGGGTTTATGATCATGACCTATGAGACGGTTCTTCTGTCCGTCGGAGGAATCCGAATGCTGCAAAGGTACAGGCAGAGACGTACGGTGAGCCATCAGCGGGTGAAGCGTCACATTCTCATTATCGGAGCGGGTGATTGTGGGTCGCTAGTGGCCAAAAAGATATTGGACAATGAGCATTCAGACTCCCTGCCTGCAGCGTTCATCGATGATGATTCAAATAAGTGGAACAAAAAAATCGTGGGCATTCCGGTCGTTGGTGGCCGTGATTCGATTATGCAAGCTGTACAGCAATATCAGATTCAGGACATTATTATCGCCCTGCCTTCCTTGCCGCGCAAGCAAATTGCCGAATTTATCGATTGCTGTAAGACAACGGGCTGCAATATTTATACGATGCCTAGTCTGGATGACCTGATGCAGGGCAAGCTCACGGTGAACGATATTCGTCATGTAGACGTCGAGGATTTGCTTGGGAGAGAGCCTGTTCGCCTGCATTTGCAAGACAACTGCAATTATATTCGGGGTAGAACGGTTCTTGTTACAGGGGCTGGGGGTTCTATTGGTTCCGAGTTATGTCGTCAGATCGCTGCCCTTAGTCCGCAATTATTGCTCCTGCTTGGTCATGGAGAGAACAGTATTTATGCCATTGAGTCGGAGCTTCGCCGGCTTCATCCTGGGTTGGAAATTATGCCAATCATTGCGGATATTCAAAATAAGCCAAGACTTGAACAACTGTTCCACGAATATGCTCCGAATGTCGTGTTTCATGCGGCGGCGCATAAGCATGTCCCGCTCATGGAGCTGAACCCTTCCGAGGCTATTCGAAATAATGTGCACGGAACGAGGAATGTAGCGGAATGTGCCCATCGATTTGGCAGTGAGCGTTTCGTCCTTATTTCTTCAGATAAGGCTGTGCATCCTTCGAGTGTCATGGGGGCAACGAAGCGAATGGCTGAGATGGTCATCCAGCATCTGAACGAGCGCAGCAGTACGAACTTTACTTCGGTTCGGTTCGGCAATGTGCTTGGCAGCCGCGGCAGCGTAATTCCGCGCTTCAAGGAGCAGATCCAGCAGGGCGGGCCCATCACGATCACACACCCGGATATGACGCGCTTTTTCATGACGATTCCAGAAGCTGTTGCCTTAGTAATTCAAGCTGGAGCCTATGCCGTTGGCGGAGAGGTATTCATCTTGGATATGGGCAAGCCTGTTAAAATTTTGGATTTAGCAACAGATTTAATCCGTTTGTCCGGCTTTGAGCCTTACAAAGATATTGAAATTGAAGTAACGGGAATACGACCTGGGGAAAAGCTGCATGAGGAATTGTCAACGGAGGAGGAGGGATTGCGGAGAACGGAACATCAGCGCATTTTTGTCGGCAATCCACTTCTGATAGAGGAGCGCGCATTTGAGCACTGGAATAAGCAGCTCAATGAGCTTCTTCTTGATAATCCCCTACATTTGAAGCGTTTTTTAATGGAAACTATTTCGAGTTCGGATGAAGGAGTGAAGATGGCACGATGATACGATTCGGGATTGTAGGCTGCGGCCATATTGCAGCAAAGCATGTGGAAGCTATTCAGAACGTACAAGGAGCAGTACTGCAAGCGTTGTGCGACTCGGACGCGGAGCGGATGAGACCATGGGCAGAAGACGGGATTGCGGCGTATTTGCAGTACAGGGACATACTGCAGGATCCACGTGTAGATGTGGTCATTATTTGTACGCCGAGCGGGCTGCATGCGGATATGGCCGTTCAAGCGGCTCAGGCTGGCAAGCATGTTGTCGTGGAGAAGCCGCTCGCCTTGACGCTTCTTGATGCAGAGCGGGTGATAGCAGCATGCAGCAAGCATAAGGTGAAGCTGGCAGTCGTACATCCGAACCGCTATCGTCCGGCAATTGTGCAATTGAAGAAAATGCTGGATGAGGGGAGATTCGGCAAGCTGAGCCATGCGAGCGTCAAGCTTCGCTGGAATCGGAACCAGGACTATTACAATCAATCTCCTTGGCGGGGAACGAGAGCGATGGATGGCGGTGTCCTGATGAATCAAGGCATCCATTCAATGGATTTGCTAGCTTGGCTGATGGGGCCGGCAGTTAAAGTGCGAGCCATGTCGGCAACGCGGCTGAGAAATATCGAAATGGAGGACGTGGCATTGGCTGTTATGCAATTTGCCGATGGCGCACTTGGCTCGGTAGAAGTTGCTTCGACCGTCTATCCGAACAACTTAGAGGAAGAGATTGCATTGTTCGGAGAACATGGTTCAGCGGTGATTGGCGGTCCAACCGCGCACTGGATTAAATATTGGAACTTTGCATCCCTTGATAAGCAAGAAGCGTTGGCATTTGTTGAGCATACGCATTTAAATCCTTTTGGCGAACCCGGACATACCCATATGATTCGGGATATGGTCGAAGCGATTCGCGATGATCGTGATCCGCATGTATCAGGCGAAGATGGCAAGAGAGCGCTGCAGATGGTGTTGGACATCTACGATGCAAGCGTGAATCAACGGAGCAGCGAAGAGCAGCTCATTTCCCTGTAATCGGAATGAATGGACTAATAGGTGAAGGTGGAGATTCGGTTGTCTAATATTCTCGTGCAAACAAAACGCAGCATCCCTCTTATTGATTTGCAAGCTTCCTATGCGTCGATTTCAGAAGAGCTGCTGCGGGCTGCAGAAGAAGTACTATCTAGCGGCCATTATATTAACGGCCCGCAAGTTCAAGCGTTCGAAGAAGAGTTGGCGCAATATTTGAATGTTCCGTATGCCGTTGGAGTAGCGAATGGAACAGATGCGCTCATGCTGACCTTAGATGCGCTCGGCGTCGGTCCTGGAGATGAGGTAATTACCTCTCCCTTTACCTTCTTTGCCAGTGCGGAAGTGATCTCGCGCGTTGGGGCAACTCCTGTGTTTGTTGATGTGAATCCAGAAACGTATTTGATTGATACAAATTGTATCGAGAAAGCGATAACGCCGCGCACGAAAGCAATTATTCCGGTACATATTTTCGGACAGATGGCAGATATGGATGCCGTGAATGACATTGCCATGAGGCATGGACTTCATGTTGTGGAAGATGCTTGTCAGGCGCTGGGCGCAGATTATAACGGGAAGCAGGCAGGAAGCCTTGGCACTGCGGGATGCTTTTCGTTCTTCCCTACCAAAAATTTAGGGGGATTCGGAGATGGCGGCATCGTCGTTACGCACGACGCAGAACTTGCCCGCACCATTCGCATGCTGCGTGTTCATGGTTCGAATCCGAAATATTATCATGCCAGAGTAGGCTATAACAGCCGGCTGGATGAGCTTCAAGCGAGCTTGCTCCGTGTCAAATTGCGCAGATTGAATGAATGGACAGACATGCGCCGGCAGAAGGTGAAGCAGTACGAAGAAGGGCTGTCACAATTGCCTATTACGCTTCCAACAGAGCTGGATTACGGAAAGCATGCTTATCATTTGTACATTATTGAGACTGATCAGCGTGAACAGTTAATGGCGCATCTCAAGGAGCAGGGAATTGATTCCGGTGTATATTATCCGGTTCCGCTGCATCTTCAAGAGGTATATCGCCCGCTTGAATATAGCGAAGGCGATCTGCCGCATGCAGAGCAGGCCTCCGCCCGCTGTATGGCGCTGCCGTTGTTCCCAGAACTGACTCAGCAGGATCAGCAATATATTATAGACGCCGTGACACAGTTTTTTAAAGGACGTGATAAATAGATGAGTGTAGTTGCCAGCTCTTTAACGATCAGTGCGGCCGATGTGCTAATGGAAAAGCTGCTTGATAAGTCAGCTGTGATCGGCGTAGTAGGCTTGGGATACGTGGGACTGCCGTTGGCGGTGGAGAAGGCGAAATCCGGCTTCCAAGTCATCGGTTTCGACGTACAGGACACGAAGGTGAGCCTGATTAATCAAGGAATTAACTATATCGGCGATGTCGTCGACGAAGAATTGAGCATGATGGTGCAGGCGAATAAATTAATGGCAACTACAGATTTTGTGTTCATAAATGAAGTGGATGTCGTAACGATCTGCGTGCCGACTCCGTTAGACAGCTATCATCAACCGGATACGAGCTATGTCAAGCAATCAACAGAGGAAATTGCCAAGCACTTGCGTCCCGGAATGCTAGTGATCTTGGAAAGTACGACGTATCCCGGGACGACGGATGAGTTGGTGAAGCCTATTCTAGAAACTTCGGGCCTTACCTGTGGCGTTGACTTTTTCCTGGCGTATTCTCCTGAACGCGTAGATCCAGGCAACAAAAGCTATAACACAAAAAATACACCAAAAGTAGTTGGCGGTATAACATCGTCATGCACCCGAGTGGCTGCTCAGCTCTATCGGTCCGTTTTGGAGGGAGATGTGGTTGAAGTAAGTTCTCCCGCAGTTGCGGAGATGGAGAAGGTGTTCGAGAACACGTTCCGCAACATCAATATCGCCCTTGTAAATGAGCTGACCCTTCTGTGCAATCGAATGGGGATTAACATTTGGGAAGTCATTGATGCCGCGAAGACGAAGCCGTATGGGTTTATGGCGTTCTATCCAGGGCCTGGCCTCGGCGGGCACTGCATTCCGATCGATCCGTTCTATTTAAGCTGGAAGGCTCGTGAATACAATTGCCATATGCGGCTCATTGAAACGGCCGGTGAAATCAACCGAACAATGCCGGAATATGTAGTGACTCGTATTGGTTCGATCCTGAATGAAGAAGGGAAAACAATAAAAAATTCGCGCATCGTCCTGCTCGGCATGGCTTACAAAAAGGATGTGGACGATTGGCGGGAATCTCCCGTGCTTACCATTATGGATGCCTTAAAGTCGAAGGGGGCAGATGTCGTATTTAGCGATCCGCATGTCGTTCACTGCATCCATCGTGGACAGTGTATGGAAGCGTCAGAATTAACGGGAGAGCTACTGGGAGGAGCGGATATTACGGTCATTACAACCGATCATTCCGCTTTCGATTATCAGTTCATCTGTGAACACTCCCAAGTTGTATACGATACGCGCAATGCGGTTAAGGGCGAGTATGGTTCAGCCAAATATTATCGACTTTAATCACCATCGGCGTGCCAGCACAATTCGGATTGATCACCTTCTGATGAGTCTCCTTCACACCCTTTTTTCCTTTGAAATGTTATTTGTGATCTTTCTGTTCGCAGGTGTATTCAAATCCGATCCAAGATTCAGTTGGATACCGATGGACATCACGATGCTGACGTTGGGACTCGGTGTGCTGGTATCGATTTTTGTACTGATGAAGAGGAAATTCATCGTTCTATGGGACAGCTACATGGTGACAGCCATTTATCTTCTGCTCGCAGCCTATGCGATGCTGTCGCTAATCTGGTCCCCAAGCCAGATCTATGCCACTGATAAAGTGTCCAAGATGCTTACACTCGTGTTGTGGTCAATCATCGGCAGCTCATGGATCATTGCTTCGGAACCGAAGCGGGTACAGCGATTCATAATGGCGCTCGGCATATTCTCCTTATGGATTGCAGGGGAAGGGATCCTCACCTACGCAGCGTCCGGGGGGAAGGGATTTGTCAACGTTATGGGTGGCACGTATTTAGGAGCAGGCCAAATTTCGAGCTTAGGTGCAATTGTATTCATGTGGCAGCTTCTGTTCGGACAGAGAGAAGCCCTGTATAAATTGTTCTCATTGTTCTCATTCGGTATTTGTATGTTTCACTTATTTGTTGGCGGGGGTAGAGGTCCTCTGCTAGCAACATTTCTGTCCTTGCTCTTGCCGATGCTGTATTCGATTCGATTGGAGCACAATCGGATGTACGTAAGGCGTTACAGCTTATTGTTGCTTGCCATGATAGCGGGGGCGATCTCTACAGCGGTAATATGGTCTGCATCTCCGAATCCACCACAGACATTGCTCCGGCTATCTCTGCTGATGCCGGGAAGTGATGGAATTGGGGGTTCGGCCTCCGCAAGGGTGTCGTATGCAGGCGAAGCGGGAGATTACTGGCTGAGATCCCCATTGCGGGGCAATGGGATTGGATCATGGCCTGTGCTGTCTCAGATGGACGATTTCCGCGATTATCCGCATAATCTGTTCATCGAAGTGATGGTAGAACTCGGTGGTATTGGCTTGCTGCTCTTAGCTTTATTGATTGGCATTACGATTCGATATGCGATATTGATCTTGAAATCTGCTCAATCCGAGCGCTGGATCGTGCTGGTCATGATATTTATAGCCATGCTGTTCAATGTAACGGTCAGTGGCGATATTCCCGACAATCGAGCGTTCTTTGCCGTAATCGGCCTGCTTCCAGTCATAACTAAAGCAGGATTATTAGCAGCGCGAGAGGAGGAGCATTCTATTGCACACCGTTAAATATGGCAGCAGCGGATTGATGGAGGATCAACATGAGCGTAATCATTTGTTCACGGTATGCATGCTTAGTACGGCCCACGATGCCAACGATTCCCGCATAACGTACAAAGAAGCCGTCTCGCTGGCCAAGGCTGGATATAACACACTGTTCATTGTACCGCACCATGGAGAGGAAGTTATTGAAGGGGTGCGCATTGTCCCTCTGCCGATTCCACGTTCTCGGTCTGAGAGAATGTGGACGACAACATGGCGACTCTATCGGGCGGCGAGGCAAATAGATGCAGACGTATACCATTTTCATGATCCAGAATTGATTCCGATAGGGTTGTGGCTGAAGAAAAAGGGATACAGAGTCATATACGATGTGCATGAAGATGTCCCGCGCCAGATTTTGAGCAAAGGGTGGATTCCGAAGTGGCTAAGAGGCGGCGTATCTCGATTGGTGGAGCGGATAGAGCTCTGGGCTAGTCTTCGCTTCGATGCGATTGTAACGGCAACGACTCATATTGAAGAACGGTTCGCTAGACACCCGAAGTGTTACACCAAGACAGTGTGCAATTATCCAATTCTGGACGAATTCGTACACACTGCCGAGTCACCACAATCCGTACAATCTGTACAATCCGGGGAATTCATTGGCATTTCCCAACATGCAGGTAAGGAGGACGCCGTCTGTTATGTTGGCTCCATCGGGAATATTCGCGGACTTCAGCAGATAGTTGGCGCCATGGAGTTCGGAATACCGGATAAAAAGCTTTTGCTGGCGGGTTCCTTCGCTTCTGCCGAGGAGAAGCATGTTGCTATGGGACGTTCCGGCTGGGCCAAAGTTGATTACCTCGGGCAGTTGAACCGTAAGCAGGTATATGAAACGATGGCTCGTTCGAGAGCAGGGCTCGTTATTTTGCACCCGACGATCAATTACATAGACGCGCTCCCGATCAAGCTGTTCGAATATATGGCGGCAGGCATTCCCGTCATCGCCTCTGACTTCCCGAAGTGGAGGCAGATTATTGAGCAAGCAGGCTGCGGATTTTGCGTCGACCCCTTCGATCTTGAAGGCATATCGCAACGAATCGATTGGCTCATTACGCATCATGAAGAAGCGGAAGAAATGGGGCGCTGCGGGCAAGAAGCAGTTCAGTCTCTCTATCATTGGAATGTAGAAAAAGAAAAGCTGCTGCATGTTTATGCCGACGTCACGGGTCGCATCAGGAAGGAAGAAGTACAGCAAACTGCCTTTGGCATGATGAATAGGGAACGTGAAAGGAAGGTTGTAAAGTAGCATGGTACTACCAACACAAGTTAGCGCTCGTAACATTTTGGTGCTGGCTCCTCATACGGATGATGCGGAACTAGGCTGCGGCGCGTTTATTGCGAAGCAGATCGAGTCTGGAGCTAATGTTGTTGTCGCGGCGTTTTCGGTAGCTGAGCAATCATTGCCAGGCGATTTCGCCAAAGACACGCTGGCGCATGAATTTCATGCATCCATGGACGTATTGGAAATTCCACATGACAATCGCATCATCTATCGATTCCCTGTCCGCCAATTTCCCACCCATCGCCAAGAATTGCTGGAAGTTCTCGTTGGAATGAAGCGAGACATGAAACCGGATTTGGTCCTAGTGCCATCCTCGTCCGATATACACCAAGATCATCAGGTCATCTGTAGTGAGAGCCAGCGCGCATTCAAGGAACAATCCCTTTACGGTTACGAGCTCCCTTGGAATCAACTGAGCACCAATTCACGAATATTTGCCCCGCTTGACCGGAAATATATGGAGCGGAAATGGGAGGCTTTGCAGCAATATCGTTCTCAGCTGCATCTGAACCGGAGCTATTTTACGAGAGAGATGGTATTTGGATTGGCCAAAATTCGAGGCGTTCAAATCGGTGAAGAGTATGCCGAAGCCTTTGAACCCCTAAGGGTGAGAATATGATTGTCAGCATTCATCAGCCGAATGTCCTGCCGTGGCTTGGTTTTTTTCATAAGATGGCCTGCTCGGATTTGTTCATCTTGCTCGATACCGTTCAATTCACGAAAAATGGCTATCAAAATCGCACAATGATCGACACGCAAGGCGGTCCGAAATGGCTGACTATTCCCGTAGCGAAGGAAGGCTTGTTCGGAACGAGGACGATCGATGTGCGAATTGCGAACAACCGCGACTGGCAGGCGGAGCACATGCGCCAGCTCGAGGCCAGCTATGGCAAATGCCCTGGGTATCTTCAGCGGAAAAATGAACTGCACGATCTCTACGGTGCGAAATATGAGCGCCTTGTCGATTTTGCTATACCGAGCATCGAGCTGCTCATGAACTGGCTGGACATTCGCACTCCGCTCATCCGTTCCAGTTCCATGTTGGCAGATGGGAGTAAATCGGAGCTGCTTGCTCAGCTCGTTCATGAGGCAGGCGGCGATGTTTATTTATCAGGCCCCAGCGGCAGGGAGTATTTAGATGAATCCATATTTCACAAATATGGAATCCGGGTGGAATATCACGAATTCACACCGTTTTCTTATCCGCAAAGACATGCCAAGGAAGGGTTTACGGGCGGGTTAAGCTCGCTGGATTATGCGATGCAAGTGGAAACTTTGCATTGGAAGGAGGCGGCAGTATGAGTGTAGCTGGAATGAACATATGGATCGTGAATCATTACGGAGTCGCCCCTGGCACAGGCGGAGGGACTCGTCATTTTGATTTGGCGAAGCAGCTTGTGAGGCAAGGAGCGAGTGTCACGATATTTGCTTCCGCCTACGGGCATCAGAATTGGATTAATCATTTGGAAGGCTCGCGCAATGCGGTTCGGGAAGTGACATATGATGGAGTGCGGTTCGTCTGGCTCCGCACAACGGCTTATAAGCGCAATGATTGGCGGCGCGTTAAGAATATGCTGGATTATACATGGCGCTGTTATTGGGAGGGGCGGCGGCGCAAAGAGAGCCCCGATCTCATCATCGGCTCTCTTATGCATCCTGCGGCTGCATGGATCGGTTCCCGCCTTGCTGCTCATCATAATGCGGTATTCTACTTCGAGGAACGAGACTTATGGCCGCAGACACTCATAGACTTCGGCAAGATGTCGCCGAACCATCCGATCGTCAAGGCGCTCTATTGGCTGGAATCTCATTTATATCGGAAGGCGTCCCGCATCATCGTGCTGTTCGATAAAGCTGCTGATTATGTGGAGAAGCAGAGCGGGCTGGGATCGAAGGTACTGGTTCTGCCTAATGGTGTCGATATGGAGCGCTTCGCTCTTCCGCTGGCCGAACTCCCTTCTGAGGTGGAGCGCCAATTTGAACAATGGCAAGGGAAGTTCATTGCGATTTATACCGGATCGCACGGTATTTCTGACGGCATACATCACCTTTTGGAAGCAGCAGCACTTAGTAAGGGAACCGACAGTAACATTCAATTCGTCTTTGTTGGGGACGGACCGGAGAAGGAAGCTCTAGTGCAGCAGGCGGAACAAGCGGGATTGACTAATGTAGCCTTCCTCCCACTTGTGAAGAAGGAAGCCGTGCCCACACTTTTGGCGCGGGCTCATGTAGGCTTAATTGCGCTGCGTGATGCTTCTGTCTACAAATGGGGCATGAGCTTCAACAAAATGTACGACTATATGGCTTCTTCATTGCCGACTCTTCTCGTTGGCAAGATTGACGACTCAGTCATTGCAAAGGAACGAATCGGTCTTGTCCTGCAAGATCCAGAGGAATTAAGTGAAGCTCTGTCCAAACTGGCGAGGCAGTTGAAGGATCGGGAGGAAATGGGCCATAGAGCAAGAGCGTATGTGGAACGAGAGCATGATTGGGAACGCATGTCCTATAAGCTCTCCGCGGCAATAGCGGAGGACGTTGGGCGTAACGAGAAGCGAGTTAGCAAGCGCAATACGGCTGCGTCCTACGATGTGTAGAGGGGATGATTCGAAGATGGGGATAAAGGATGACAAGCATGCAGCAGCAGAATTGCAAGTGTTGGGACAGGATATTCGAATGGGAGAACAGGTGAGGCTGGGATATTTCTGTGTAATTGGTGATGGAGTGACAATCGAAGATGGAGTCTGCATTGGCGATGGGAGCATCATTGGAGCAGGTGCGGTCATTGGCAAGGGAGCGGTTATTGGCCGTCATGTCATCATCGAAGAGAAGACGGTTTTGTGCGATGGGGTAACGATTATGGATCAAGCCGTCATCGGCAAGCAGCCATTTCGTGCGAAACGATCTGTACTTCAAGATAGAGGAAGCCAGGATCCGTGCATCATCGAGGAAGGCTGTACGATTGGAACAGCTAGCATCGTATATGCGGGCGCTGTTCTGGAGCAGGATGTATTCGTCGCCGACCTAGCTACTGTGCGTGAACGTGTACGTGTAGGTGCTGGTACGATTATCGGACGCGGAGCTTCGGTAGAGAACGATTGTACGGTAGGCGCACGCTGCAAGCTGGAAACGAATTGTTACATTACGGCTTATTCCACTATTGGTGATGATGTATTTGTTGCGCCGGGTGTTATCACGAGCAATGACAATTTCATTGGCCGAACGAAGGAACGATTTAAGTGGATGAAGGGAATAACTGTGAAGAAGGGCGGACGTCTTGGGGCTGGAGTCGTAACGCTGCCGGGGGTTGTCATTGAAGAAGAAGCCGTTGTCGCGGCTGGAAGTGTTGTTACTAAAGATGTGGAAGGACAGCAATTGGTCATGGGGATTCCTGCACGCGTTCTCCGTCAAGTGGCCGAGGAACAATTGCTGCAGCATCAGTAATGAAGCGTATATTCGATATTGCAGTTTCGTCCATTTTACTGCTCGTAATCAGCCCAATCCTCCTTATTACCTATATTTGCGTTCGCGTTGCATTAGGTTCGCCGGCCATTTTCAAGCAGGAGAGGCCGGGCAAGGATAAACGCGTATTCCAGGTTTATAAATTTCGCACGATGTCAGACGCCAGAGACAGTGCAGGGCAACTGCTTCCAGATGCCCACCGCATTACCCCTTTCGGTACGTTCCTGCGCTCAACGAGCTTGGATGAGCTGCCCCAATTGTGGAACGTGTTGCGCGGAGACATGAGCCTGGTAGGACCACGTCCTTTGCTCGTGAAGCACTTGCCGTACTTCACGAAGCGGGAACAGAAACGATTCCATGTTCGTCCGGGCATTACTGGATTAGCCCAGGTGAAGGGAAGGAACCATCTATCCTGGAATGAACGTTTGGAGCTTGACGTCCAGTATGTGGAGAACTGGTCCTTCTGGCTGGATATCAAAATTT
The DNA here is from genome assembly GCF_001894745.1 of Paenibacillus sp. NAIST15-1. Lineage (GTDB taxonomy): Bacteria > Bacillota > Bacilli > Paenibacillales > Paenibacillaceae > Paenibacillus_B > Paenibacillus_B suaedae. Next base: position 435,104 of record NZ_BBYF01000001.1, on the reverse strand, counting down.
TGTTCTTAACAATCATTACCGTGGTCAAGCGGGAGGGAGTTGCACTTCCTGGAAGTCGTGGGGCTTCTGACCTCGATAAGGAACGATATCACAGCCGCGAGGGGTGATGGGGACATGTGGAAACGATTATTTCCTGACTGCCGCATCGAGTCACGAGGCGAATCTGTTCATGTCCGAACGTTGGAACCGGAACATTATGAGGAAATCTCCCGCATGAGCGAGACATGGATGACTGCGGGGCTCTATGAAGCGACGCTTTTTTCGGCCCATGGATATGCTGATTTTTTGCGTGCTTCGCTTGCTATCCCTCCGTCTCGTTTCACTTCGCATTTTATAGGGATATATACGAATGCGAATTCCCTGATTGGCTTCGCAGAATGGAGACTGTTCGATGACATCTTATTTCTGAATAATTTCTACGTATCTGCTCTGTTCAGAGGAAGAGGCATCGGCTCCCATGTGATTCGACAGGCAAGCATTCACGCCGCGAAGGAGGGCTTCTCTTCCGTGCAGCTTGATGCATTCGACACGAACGAATCTGCCATTCGGCTATATGAGCGGAACGGATTCGTTCGCCAGCATGCTTATTATTGGTATGCAAGTGCTCCGCTGCATCAATGGATGGACGTAGAAGCGGAAGAGGGCAGCTTGGATTATATGATTCAAGACTGGCCGCAAGCGGTAGCCAGCCTCGAAGTGTATGGATATGGATTCTTTCGCGTGAGCTTCGATCATCAAGAAGAACGAATTGTGCTTATGAAGGAGAATTATTTCCGTATGCGCTTGAAAGCTGCAATGAATAAGGATGTGCTTGCTCTGCTTGCACGTCTTGCCCCGCATCGAAGGGTGCTTGTGTCAGACGGAGGGGAAGAGCCGCCTCACTCCGGCATGGAACAGTTGGCTGTAGCGTTTCGCATGGTGAAGCCATTGTCTTGATAAGATGAGGACAGGAAAGGGTTAAGGGCCATGATTATTACAATACCTGCATTGTTCGTACCCGAACGAACATATATCATTCAACAATTGGTCGGCGATATGCTTGGATTACCGTATCAGCTCGTCGTGGACAATGATAAGGATCAGTCGCCCTATATCCGGTTCGCACTGTCGAACGGGAGCAGCCTGTATATCAGAGATGCCTTCTTTGCTCAATATGAGGATGGATTGTCTTACTTGTCCGCGGATACGAGCCAACTACGTGTGTCCTATGCCAACTCCAGATTTGCTCCCGAAGGGGATTTGCCCGTATGGTTCGGGAGAGGGGAATGGCGAGTGGATGGAGGGGACTTGTATTGCGAAGCAGATCTGCTGGCTGCTTGCTTTTTTATGCTCACTCGATGGGAAGAGTGCGCGAACATAAGAGACCGTCATGAACGGTTCCCCTCATCCGGCAGTTTGGCTGTTCGGAGCCGCTTCTGGCAGCGTCCTGTTGTGAATGAGATGGCTGAGATGCTCTGGAATATGCTCATTGAAGTAGGGTTGGAGGCAGAACGAACAAATCGTCCCTCTGAATTGATTGTGACGCATGATGTGGATGATTTGCGATATTGGGACGGTATGAAGCGTCTTATTCGGAGTATGGCAAGAGGCTTGGCCAACTTGAGTCCATTGGCTCCCATTCGAAGCATGCAGGAATACATACAAGTAAAGTCAGGTAGATGTGCCGACCCGTACGATACATTTGATTGGCTGATGGACCTGTCTGAGCAGGCAGGAGTTCAATCCAGGTTCTATTTTATGGCGGGGGGCACGACCTTTTACGACAATCGATATGATGTCCGGGGAGAACTCGCTCGTTCGGTGCTCAAGCGTGTACGTGAGCGCGGTCATATCGTCGGATTCCACCCCAGCTATGATGCATACTGCAATGAAGAGTTGTTCTTGCAAGAGAAGGAGCGGCTTCAAGAGGCGGCGGGATGCGTGGTGACAGAGGGAAGGCATCATTATTTGCGCTTCCGTGTTCCGGATACATGGGGCATATGGGAGCGAGCTGGGATGAAGATAGACAGTACGATTGGGTATGCCGATGAAATCGGGTTTCGCAGCGGAATCTGCCATTCATACCGTGTCTTTGATATTCATGCCAGACAGCCTTTATCTCTACAGGAGCTCCCTCTAACCGCAATGGAGGTAAGCCTTGGCGGTTATCAAGGACTTGAACCCGCTCAGATGTTTGAGCAGATGAATAACCTTCTAGGAGTCGTGCATCGATATCGCGGACAGTTCGTTTTATTGTGGCACAACTCCAACATTCGCAACTCGTTCTGGAAGCCGTATGCGAATTACTATCATTCGTTCGTCATTCAAGGAGGGTGTCCAATTGGGTAATGTTCAAATACTGTCGCCTGACGATAGGAAGCAATGGGATGAACTTGCCATGAGTATAGTGAATCCGGACATATATTGGTTATCAGGCTATTGCTCCTTATACGAGAGCGGACAGGAAGAATCGGCACGTCTATTTATTTACAAAGAAGATACCGGAACTGTCATGTATCCATTTGTTCTCAGGCAAGTCAATACTCTACCGCATATTAAGCGCTTATGGGAAGACGCTCCGGAAATGTACGACATTATTACCCCATACGGTTATGGAGGACCTATATGCACTTCCTTACATAATGAAGATCGTAATGGATTGCTTGGGCGATTTCAGCAAGCCTTCTCCAGCTATTGTAAGGATCAAAAAATTATAACGGAGTTTGTCAGATTTCATCCTCTTTATCGCAATCATCAGGATTACATGGACGTGGATCCGTGCTTCGTGCGCAATACGATCAGTGTGGATTTAGAACCGGCGGTGGACGATATTTTCGCCAAGTTCAGCTCCAAGAACCGGAATCGAATTCGTGTATCTTTGAAATCTGGACTTTTTGGACGGCAGGAAACGATGACGTTAGAACGGCTTCAATCTTTCATTGATATGTATTATCACACGATGGATCGTGTGAAGGCTCAGGCCAGCTATTACTTTACCGAACAATACTTTTATGACATGCTGGATCGCCTATCCGATCAGCTCACCATGCTGGGAATATACGCGGAAGACGAGTTGGTTTGTGCATCGATATTTTTGCATGAAGGTGAACATGTGCACTATCATCTGCTCGCTTCCAATGAGCGATATTTTTCTTGCGCGCCCAATAATTTTTTGCTGTACTTCGCCATACAGCACTTCAAGGAACGAGGATTCAAGAAGATTCATTTAGGCGGCGGTTATACAGGCAATGATTCCTTGTATCGCTTCAAGAAAGGGTTCAATAATCATGAACCATTGGACTTCTATGTTGGAAGGAAAGTACGAGATCCCTACCTATACAAATTATTGAAAAGCAAATTTAATGGTATTACGGAGAGCGAGTATTTCCCATTTTATCGCGACCCTTCACTTATGGCGGTTGGGATTGACTCAGCAGAGGTGACCCAGTATGTCTAAGCCTTATATATATCTGTCTCCTCCGCATATGGGAGATGAAGAACGGATTAAAATCGATGAGGCATTTGCTAGTAATTGGCTGTCCTCCGTCGGTCCGCATATTCAGGCATTTGAAGAAGAAGTGGCCCATTATGTAGGGGCGCAAGGAGCAGTTGCGCTAAGCTCAGGGACGGCGGCCATCCATTTGGCTTTACGGCTGGCCGGGGTAGAAGCGGGCGATTATGTGCTATGTTCCACGTTTACCTTTATAGCTAGTGTGAATCCTATCCTGTACTTGAACGGGATTCCTGTATTTGTTGATTCGGAGCCGAACTCCTGGAATATGTCGCCAGAGGCGCTGGAACGGGCATGTGAGCAGCTTGCGCAAGAGGGGAAGACGCCGAAAGCTGCTGTCATCGTTCATCTCTATGGGCAGAGCGCAGATATGGATGCAATTATGGCTATCTGCAATCGTTATGGCATTATTGTGGTGGAAGATGCAGCAGAGTCACTAGGTACGACCTATCGTGGCAGACATTGTGGGACAATCGGTCATTTCGGCATCTATTCGTTCAACGGCAATAAGCTCATTACCACATCCGGAGGGGGAATGCTGGTGAGCAGCGACCCCGTGGCACTTAGAAAGGCCAGACATTGGGCGACACAGGCTAAAGAAGATCTGCCGTACTATGAGCATTATGAGATGGGGTACAATTACCGGATGAGCAATGTGCTGGCAGGAATTGGACGTGGTCAGCTCACCGTGATTGAAGGGCGAATTGCCGCAAGAAGGGCTGTATATCAGCGGTATCGGAGTGTATTGGAAGCTTATGATGGTATTCGACTGATATCAGAACCTACCTACGGAAGATCGACTTGCTGGCTTACGGTTATCTTGGTTGACTGCAAGCGTACGGGGACGTATCCGCTCTCGATCAAAACTGCTCTGCAGCAGAACGGCATCGAGTCGCGTCTCGTATGGAAGCCGATGCATCTGCAGCCGATGTTCCACTCCAGCTTATATTTCCCTCACGAGTCGCATCTTAGTGTGTCCGAGCAATTGTTTGCACAAGGGCTATGCTTGCCATCCGGCTCGAATCTGACGAGTGCTGAACAGGATCGGGTGGTCGATGTCGTTTTGGAACATTTACAGCAGAATGCGATTTATCGGCAAAGTGTGTAGAACAGGAAGAAGCATAGAAGCCGAGTGAAGAAGGAATCACCCGGCTGCCCGTACCATTTTTTTTATAAGTGCGTGTTCAAAAAGGCTGGTTTTCAGCACCGAGAAAGTTGGATGAAGCTAGGGCATGAGGAGCGGAGCGTACGTTTTGGGTACATGAGCACCGGAAGGCCCGGCTGAATTCAAGATTCGATGCCGAGCCCACTTCATGATTTACTTCGTGATCAAAAGCGGACTTTTTGAACAACCTCTATAAGCCTGTATAGGATCTTTTTTCTATCCACTGATTGGGCGCTTGAATGCATTGCCAGCCTTCTACGACATATTTGCTGCCTTCGGTGCCGAGCAGCGAGAGATTATCGTTCAAGATCATTCGCCCTTTATCCCATTGTCCTGCAGTAGGCGGCTGCGTGCCAAGATTCACACCAGGTATGATCTCTTCGTAGCCAGACCAGACCGCTGCCGTGCAGTCGATGCTGTAAATGCAGAAACTCTTGATGCGCAGCGGCTGTGTTCCTCCTGATAACAAGACGCGTATCATAGTGACATCAGAATGAACACGGAAATAGAAGTCTTTGTTGGAGTCAGAGCCGGTAATATAACCGCCTATTGCTCCACCCCCGGGTGCGGTTGTGTTGAAGTAGGGCTCTGCGTTGGAGGAGCCTTTGACTGTTGCTTCATTTTGAATAGTGCTTCCTAGAATGTTGCCGTTTGCATCGTAGCAGATGACAATGACGCGTCCCCCATATCCAGTGATCGTATCTTTTTGTACAATAAATCGCTTGGCTTTGGAGGTGTTGATGAATACGCCGATTGCTGGCTGAATAAGCTCTACATATTCATTGGCGAGCGTCATTGCTCCGGACTTCAGAACTGTGGACGTGCGAGAAGTGGCGACATTAACGCGTGGAATATTGACTAAGCTGTTCCCATTATAGTAGCAGGCTATTTTATTCAGGGAACCGGATAGGAAGATCATGTTTCCTTTTGTATTGATTAATTTGGATTTGCGTGAGGAGTACACGGATACAGGATAACGGCTTCGATCATCGATATTGCTTCCGTTCAGTTCTCCATAACCGACATTGAACACGTTATTCGAAGACGAGTTGAACACCCGTACAAAGGTCGTATTATTGTCCTCGTTGCGCATATCTTGGAATTTATTTTGCTCACCGTGATAGATCAGAAGCGGGACTGCTTCGGCATTGCCCGTAAGGTAGGATTGGCCAAGCTCGAAGCTAGGTTTGATAAAGACATTGTTGTTATTGTAAAAGTACGAATTATCAGGCGATACAATGCGAATTCCGTAACGGCTTGCATTCGTATTGACCTGACTCCAGCATCCAAACCTTCCATTCTCAAATAAATTTTCATTGACCCAGCCAGAACGAACTGCCGACAAATCCAGCGCAATCTTATTATTTATGATTTGTCCAAGTGTCAGCTTGTTGAAGGAGAATCCTTTACTATTTCCCTTAGCTTGCAGACCGATTGTGAAGCCATCGATTCCCACAATATCGATATTACATGAGATGAAGTTGGTCAGAATGATGCCGATGTTCCCTTCGCTGCTCCAGTCGGATACTTGCGCATTTCGGACATTCAATTTGTAATCCATCATGGTGGTAGATTCGATGGCATTGCCGATCAGCAGACAAGGTTGAGTGTTGTCTCCCTTATAAATAAGCGGGGCATCCATAATAAGTCTGACGCCGGATGGCACGGTGATTGCTTGGGAGACTACAGCACCTTTGCCGGGAGGAAAGTAGACGCTCATCTGATTGACCGCAGCGAATTGCAGCGCTTTATTGACGGGAGTGGTATCGTCTGCTGCTCCATCGTACAAAGCTCCGAAGTTCTGCGGCGTAACAAAGTTCGGATTAATCATAGGCAACACATCCTCTTCTATCGGAATAGTAGCTTGTTTTTTATACAATATGAAACGCCCTACTAGAAAGTGATGACAGCAAATGTCACGATATATGAGTAAGGAGATTACATATATGACAACTTATAGAATTGATTGGAAATGGAAGTTAATTATCGTTTCTTTCATTATTGCTGTACTATATTTTTGTATCGATTTCGTGCTTATGAACAGTCCGCATGCAGCAGGCCAGTCCAGGAGCAATTACTATACAGCAGAGAAACGTCAAGCTGTTCAGGACAATGTGAAAATGTATAAATGGGCGCGGGATGAAAGGGATGCAAGCATAAGAAGGGCGCAAAAATATATAGATTTGAGCTACGAAGAGCTATGGTCGATGATTACCACGCAGGCCTTGCCGAGAAGCTATGATGTGAATGAAGAGATGGGAAGTGTGATAGGTGGTCAGAAGGGGCCTCGTGATGACCGTTCAAGCTACGAAATTGATCCTGTGGCGAAGCCGTGGAAAGTAACGGATAAATCGAATGGAATGATGTTCCCAACGAATGATTTCGCTTCATACTACCGGAGCGGCTTAGATGATAAGGGAGGATTTGATCCGAAGCGCGCCGACCGCAAATATTTGGTGAATACGCTGTATCCGGACAAAGGCACGGCATTTGGCGTCGATGACGGCAGTGGATATGTTGATGAAAAAGGCAACAAGTATACGTTCATCGCGTTCTACAATCATTGGGTATGGAGTCAGTGGTTAACTGATGCATTGCGTTCGCTGCGTGAAGCCTACTTATATACGGGAAATGAGAAGTATGCATATAGCGGTCTGGTTCTATTAGATCGTGTAGCCGATGTGTATCCTGATATGGACGTCTCCGTGTATCGGTGGGAGGATGGGTTCAAAAATGCGCACGGCGGGACGGGACAAGGCAAAGTATTGGGATCAATTGCTGAAGTTACACTGACGGAGCAGCTGCTCCTCAGTTACGATGCCTTTTTACCCGTACTCCAGAAGAAGACTGCTCCATACTTGTCCTTTTTGCAAAAGAAAGCCGCTCGTTACAGCCTTCCCTCATCGAAGGGAACAGCCGACAGTATAAAGCAAAACTTTGAGAATCGTATCATTCGTCAAATTGTGCCTGCTGTCAAGAAAGCGCAAATTTCAGGCAACTTCGGATCTCATCAGAATGTGATCGCACTAGCGGCTATTACCTTGGATCAGCTTCCTGAATCTGCGGAGTGGATTCAATTTGCGCTGCAGTCAGGGCAGTTGGAGCGTGTAGCGGGCGGCGGATGGAGAATAAGTGGCGGAGGCGTCTATGACGTTCTGGCGAATCGTATTGATCGCGATGGCTATGGTGATGAAGCTTCACCTGAATACAATGTGACCTGGTTGGAACGAATGAACAGTTTGGCGGATATTTTGGACAGCTATGAGCGCGTCCCAAGCGCGGATTTGTATAAGCATCCGAAGGTGAAGAAGATGTTCTATGCCTTTCTTGATCTTGTGATGCAAGGCAAGGACACACCCAATATCGGGGATTCCGGCTCGATAGGCAAAGATAATATTTGGGCGAAGCGGGACTTGGTATGGAGGGCATTTGTTAAATATCGCGATCCTTTATTTGCCCAGGCAGCATTTCTATTGAATGGAAACCGAACGGAAGGGATTACAAATGATTTGTTTCAGCCGAAGATGGAAGCGCTGCTAGCTCAGTTCCGGAAAGTCGTACAATCTCAGGGCAGCTATAAGTTCAAAAGTATCAATTTAACGGGATATGGATACACAGCTTTGAGGCATGGGGATATTGAGGCTTGGCTGTACTATGGGCGAAATGGCACATCCCACGCTCATCGGGATGCGCTGAATATCGGGTTATATGGGTTCGGTCTAGATATGGCCCCGGATCTTGGTTACGTGACCTTCGCTGACGATAACATTTTGCGCAGACGCTGGGAATCGAACACCATATCGCATAATACAGTTGTGTTCAATAAGGAAGGACAGCAGCCAAATTCATGGGTTGGCATTCCACGTCATTATGATGACGGCAAATACGCCAAATTAATCGATGTGGAGGCGCCCTATGCATACGAGGGGGCTGACGTGTATCGAAGGACGTTCGCTCTTATTCCCATTGATGATCGACTTGCCTATGCCGTTGATTTCTTCCGCGTCAAGGGGGCGGGTGAACAAGTGTCAAGCTTTCACGGCATGGAAGGAACGGTCGAGACTGGTGGGCTGAAATTAGTGGAGCAGAAGTCAGGCACGTATGCTGGCGAACAGATTCCTCTTGCAGATCCCGCCTATTCGGAGCAGAGCAAGAGCGGATATAACTATTTGTACAATGTCCGTAAGGACAAGGATCCGATCGGCCAGTTTTATGCAGAGTGGAAGTCGGCGAAGTCTGTGTCATATAACCGCGCGCAGGTGAAGCCGAATTTGCGGGTTACGATGCTTGGTTCGTATACAGATGCAGCAGTTGCCCAGGGAGATCCACCCCAAAATAAGCCGGGGAATCCTCGGCGACTCGATTATTTATTAACACGGCGTCCTGGCGGGGAGAGCTTGTTCACTTCGATTCTGGAGCCATTCGCGAAGGAACGAACGATCAAAACAATTCGAAGGCTTAGCGTAACCCATGAAGGTGCGGCTGTTCCTGAATGGGAAGCGATGGCCATTGAGGTTGCCCTCCAAAATGGTCGGAAAGATACGATTATTTGCAGTCTGGAATCGAATCGGGAATACCAATTGGAGAACGGACTGTCATTCAAGGGCTTTTTTGGACTGACAAGTATGTCGTCTAAGGGGGCGAAGGTTCAGTATGCACACGATGGAACGTGGCTGCAGAACGATGGCGGCAAGCAGGAGTCCAAATCGGAAGCAGAGCGCTTAGTGGGGAAAGTTGCTGGCTTTACAACAGGGTGGAGCCTTGATAATCGTTTGGAACTCCAATTTGAAAATATGGCATCGTTCGATGTGAAGAAACTAGTTGGTGCTACGGTGTATGTTGACAATCATTCGGTGACTTCATCGAACTCTGCAGCTGTACGGAATGCGGCTTATACGATTAAGAGTGTAATCAAGCAGGAAGGCAGTCATGTGGTCGTTAGCCTTGGCAATACGACCTTTATTCAACAACAGATTGGCGATAGATTCATCTACGATGTTCAGGCAGGGCAGTCGTTTGTTATCCCTCTATCGCAAGTACGCCAATTTTAGCGGAATGACAAAGGAAGGTTACGAGAATGAATATTATCCATACTGCGATCAAGCGCTGGCGCGTGCTCACCGGCCAGGGATCCTTTGTTAAGAACGTTATTATTATGCTTAGCGGGACGGCTGCCGCCCAAGGAATAGGGATTGTTCTATCCCCCCTCTTGGCACATTTGTATACACCTGAGCAATACGGTGAGCTGGCTGTTTATATGTCTATACTGGCGATTTCTGTTTTGTTCGGAAGCTTGGGGTTTGAACGAGCGATACCGATGGAGGAGGACGAAGAGCATATCCCCTATATCGTATCCTTTTGTTTTTTGCTTCTCATTCTTCTCACCGGTGTGTTCTTGGCAGCGATTATTTTGTTTGCACCGATGATATCTGATTCGTTCAGAATTGGAATGATCGTGTACCTGCTTCCTATATCTTTCTTCGGTTACGGCCTCTATAATACGTTAAATTATTGGGCGCTCCGAACGAGAAGCTATGGACCGCTAGCCAGAACGAAATGGGTGCAGGGGATGGGGGGAATCCTTATCCAGTTGGCTGCTCCGTTTGTCGGATTGGGTAGAGTCGGTCTCGTATTGGGCGAAGTATTTGGACGCGTAGCAGGAACGGGAACACTGTACACGTTATTTCATAAGCAATTCCGGCCTGGCCAATGGGCCCGTCAAGCGAATTGGAGCATTATGAAGAAGATGGTCAGCCGATATCGCAAAATTGCGCTGTATGTGACTGGATCAGGAGTATTCACCTCGATGACACTCCAAATGCTGCCGCTCTTCATGGCGGGATATTACGGGTTGAAGGAAGCGGGCTCCATCGCTCTCGTTGATAAGGTGCTGGGAGGGCCGATACTGCTGCTGAGCATGTCTATCTCGCAAGTGTTCTACGCGGAATCGATGAAGCATGCACGCGAGAATCCGCAGATGCTCGAGCAACTATTCCGGGATACGTTTCGCAAGCTATGTCGGATTGGAGTAGTACCTATTCTTGTAATCGCGGTTGTAGGCCCGCCGTTATTTGTATGGCTGTTCGGTACTGCATGGGAACCTGCTGCCAAATATGTGCCGGTCTACGCGCTATTGTACGGTGTAAATATTTTGTTTTCTCCGGTATCCGTCATTCTAGAATCCCTTCGCCTGCAGCATTGGAATTTTTGGTGGACGGTTACTCGTTTTCTGTCATTGGCGCTAGGTTTGCTAATCGTCGTATGGCTGCAATTGTCCCCGCTGGCGGCAGCCATCTTGCAAGCCGTCATATTGGGCGTATTCTATTTGATTATTTATCGAATGAGCGCTATCGGCATAAGGAAGCGTAAGGAAGAGTGGATGAATTCCGCTGCAACAGGTGGAACCGATACGACAGTGAATGAACGAGGTGATAGGAGTGAGGCATGACATGACAGTTGAGCAACTTGAAAGAGAGTCCTTGACAGAGAAACGGACGGTTGATATTACGGACATCATGCTGCAATTAGGCATTTTGCGTGCAAGGTGGGAATGTGCTGCGAGTCATTCTGTTGTTCAGATTGTACAAGAGGAATATCATGACGAATAATTGGCCAACTGCGTATCCGTCGCAACTATTCATTATCTTGCCCAAGCCGGTACCCGTTCTGATGACAATAGATCGCGTGCATCAGGAGCCTGTTCATCACGCGCGAAGCTGTGAAGTTATGCTTGTCGGGCTTAGCCCGAACTGCTTAACGATGATTACTCATTTGAGCTTGCCAATATCGAACCATTACTCCTTAGCATTTACATGTGAATTTGACGACGACCGTATGTCCATTCGCGGAAACGTTGTGTGCAAAGAACGGAAGCATGAACAAGAACAGGTTGAATATCAATACACCGTCAAATTTATATTAACCCCTCAGCAGAAAGCAATGCTTACCTCACGACTAAACATTCAACTTACGAAGGCATGTCCGCATTATTCCAAAATGATGAATACGTATAATCAATGTTTTTTGTATAACCCCGATCCTGCTTGGGCGCAAGTCCAATGGTTCGGCTGACCGTAGAACTGGAATCATCCCGAATATGTGATTGATGGATATATGTCGCACTTTCCCCACATTGAATGTCAATAAGAGGGTGAACGGCATAGAATAGTAATGAGTGGGCGAAAAGCCTCTTCAATCAGTCACGAATTATCTCTCGAAAAGGGAGTTGTCAGGATGAAGGTCAGTCAGACAAAATTACCCGAAGTATTTCTTCTCGAGCCGAATGTGTTCGAGGATGAACGCGGATTTTTTATGGAGAGCTATCACGCACATAAGTGGGAAGAGCTTGGTATAAATTATTCGTTCATGCAGGATAACCATTCCTTATCCGTGCGTGCTGGCACACTGCGAGGTCTTCATTATCAGTTGGATCCTTATGCGCAGACGAAGCTGGTACGGGTTGCAGTCGGAGCCGTCTATGATGTTGCGGTTGATATTCGCCAAGGCTCTTCGACGTTCGGACAATGGGTTGGTGCTATCTTAAGCGGATCAAATCGTCGGCAGCTTCTCGTCCCGCAAGGCTTTGCACATGGCTTCTGCACGCTCGTTCCGAATACAGAGGTTCTATATAAGGTGGATGCTCCCTATCATGCGGCATCCGACCGAGGGATTGCATGGAACGATCCAGCGCTTCATATTGACTGGCCTGTAAGCAAGCCAATCTTGTCAGAGAAGGATGCCAAGCATCCGATGTTAGAAGATGCCGAGCTTCCTGCTTGGAAGGCAGCCCCCAATTCTTGCAATAAGGATGGTGCTGCCGAGTGAACAAGGAAGAGATGAAGGTGCTGGTTACAGGAGCAGGTGGGCAACTTGGAATGGAGATGCTGATTGTGCTGCATCGCCACGGCATATCGGCAGTTGGCTACGGGCATCACGATATGGATGTGGCGGATGCGGAGCGAGTGCGGACGGTGATGGAGAAGGAGCGTCCTACACATGTTATCCACGCTGGGGCGTATACGAAGGTAGACTTGGCTGAGTCGGATTCTGACACAGCGTATCGAATTAACAGCTACGGGACGCGCAACGTGGCCGTAGCGGCTAACCGTATTGGTGCAGCACTTGTATATATCAGCACGGATTATGTATTTGATGGGAAGAGTGACTGCCCATACAATGAGTTCCATTCCGTTCGTCCCATCAATATCTATGGGCGTTCGAAGTGGGAAGGCGAGAGATTTGTACGAAATCATCATCCTGGTGCATTTATTGTACGCACCTCTTGGGTTTTCGGCTTGTATGGGGACAACTTCGTCAAAGCGATTCTAAGGAAGGCACAGACGGAACAAGTGCTGCAAGTCGTTAATGACCAAGTTGGTTCGCCTACGTATACGCTTGATTTGGCGGAGAAGATAGTCGAATTGCTCTACACTACCAAATATGGAACCTATCATATTACGAACAGCGGAAGCTGCTCGTGGCATGAATTCGCTACAGCAATTATCAAGGAGGCAGGCTTGTCTACGATCGTACGCGCGGTGCCCACCTCTCATTTTCCAAGGCCTGCTCGCAGACCTGAATATTCAGTGTTGGAGCCACTAGCGTTGAGGCTTAATGACTTCTCGCTGCTTCGACATTGGAATGAGGCAATACGGCATTTCTTGCAGAAGGATGCTCCTCCCGAGAAATAGAGTGGTAATAGGGTGAAAGGGCAGATCGCACAAGTGAATAAGATGGATCTCGTTATTCGTTGTTTGCTTGCGCGATCTGGCCGGTCGGTTCAAATTTGCACGAACGATCAAGGTGAATAGAGGGGAGCAAGGGGAGGGGAGATTGTTTGATAGTACGAAGGAACTCATTGCGAAGATGGCACAAGGTCGTTCTTATCCTGCTTGGAGCTATGATATTAATTGTATCTACCGTTCTTCTTATCGTATGGAATACGTTGAAGGGAACGGCTGATGCGATGTATGAACCGCTCCCGGAAGGAACGAGAGGGCCATTACTGGAGCAGCCGACATCTGATTTGACGAAGCATGCTGTGCGAGATAGGAACGAGACAGTGCCAGCATCGACAAAGGCAGCTACTGGTCTGCCGAATTTATCCGAGCAGAGCCCCTTTACGCTGCTCCTGATCGGAACGGATGAGCGGCCTGGCGATAAGGGGAGATCTGATTCGCTCGCCCTGGTTCTGGTTCACCCGCAGAGTGGTACCTTGTCCTTGCTCAGCATTCCTCGTGATACGAGGACGTCAATCGTAGGCCACCATACGGTTGATAAAATCAATCATGCCTATGCATTTGGCGGAGTTCCAATGACAGTTGCCACGGTGGAACAACTCTTTAAGGTGCCTGTTCATTATTATGTGAAGACGAATATGAATGGGTTTGTGTCGATGATAGATGCCTTAAACGGCATAGAAATAGAGAATCGCTTATCATTCACGGACGACGGTATAACTTTCCCGAAGGGCAAGGTGGCGTTGCAAGGGAGAGAAGCACTCGTATATGTTCGGATGCGCAAGCAGGATCCAGATGGCGACTTTGGCCGCATGCAGCGACAGCGCCAAGTGCTGCAGGCGATACTGAACAAGTCGGCCCAACTTGACTCAGCAGGACATTGGATGGATTTGCTCGCACAGGTAAAGGAGAATATCCGTACAAACCTGCAATTTGACGATTGGAAGCAGCTGATGCTTCATTATCGGCCACAGTTGACGAAAGTGGAGCAGCAGGTGCTGCAGGGGAAGGGGAAGATGATCAATGGGATCTACTACTTCCTCCCTGATGAAGAACAATTGCAGAAAATAGCCGAATCGATACGCAACCAATTGAAGGGGTAAACATATAAATACATAAAAAATGAGCGAGAATTCCCATGTTAACACCTTCTCCTCTATATAATAGAAGAAGCAAGCGGTTATCCCGCTTGCTTCTCGTTTTCTTTATGACTAGATGCATTGGCCGTCTCTTGTTTGTTCCCCTTGCCGCCTTTTTTGGATGAGCTAGCCTCGGATGAACGTTCCATGAGGCTTGTTCCATTCAGTAATCCGCCTTCCTGGATTAACAGCACTTCCGATAGACAATTGCCGCAGACTTGCCCCGTTGAGGAAATTACTAATTTGCCGCTTGCGTGAATATCGCCAACTACGCTGCCTGCTACAATAATATGATTGGCGGTAAGGGTAGAGTGTGCCTCTCCATGTTCACCAATTGTAATCGTACCACTGCAAGTCACTTCTCCTGTGAACTTGCCGTCAATGCGGATGTTTGCCTCGCAGCGGATTGCGCCTTCTAATTGAGTCCCAGGTGCGATATACGTGTCACTGTGCTTCGGTTGTTGTGTTGAGCGACGGAGCATGCTCGCATAACCTCCTTGAAATGGATCGGGATGACGAAGCTAGGATTGATAAATCGGATACGAGTCGGCACGAGTGCTGAGAGACGTTAATGGTTCGCTTGAACGTCTGTTGCGAATAAGAGGAGTAGGGATAGATTTCTTGGAACTTGTAGTCTCATACAGAGCGTTGCGTACATAAGGAAACGGATCGATCGGTTCGCCGCGCTGTACAATTTGAAAATGAAGATGAGGCCCTGTACTTCTTCCGGTATTCCCAAGCTTGGCAATATGGTCGCCTTTCGCCACTGTGTCATTTACGTCGATGAGGATCGACTGTAGATGCATATACCAGGTGTCTAGCTGATTGACATGGCGGATGACGATATAGTTGCCGCGAGCTGGCTGAAATCCGGCCTCAATGACCTTGCCGTCAGCTGCGGCATAGACGGGGTCGCCCAGCTCGCCGCCGATGTCGAGTCCCGCATGGAAGGCGGCTCGGCCATGCATTGGATCTTGGCGATAGCCGAAGCTGGATGTGATGCGGCGTGACTTCGTCGGCCAGATGGACGGCGTTCCTGCGATCGTCGATTGTCTGTTCTGTGCTTGCTTCAAGGTAGTCGGAACAGAACGCTGCATTGTATTCAACATGTCACTTACTTGCTTGAGATCGATGCGAGAGCGGTTTGCCAAATTCAGAATTTGATCCGTGCTCGCCTCGATGTCTTCGCCGCCAACCTGAATGCGTTCATTCCAAACAGAGGATTGTGAGGGGGCAGATAGCATAGCTGAATGTTTGGATGCATCCGAAGGAGCGATGTATCCTTCGACGAATTGCTGAAGCTGCTTCTCCAGGGAACTCATCTGCTCCATTTGATCCTTGACGGATTCTGCTTGGGAAGACAAGCGGATGACTTCATTTTTCAGAAGACGAATAGCCTCGTCCTTGTCCTTCACGGTGACGTCCAAGGCCATAGTCTGGGAAGTCACTTGTCCCTGAAGCTCTTGAATATGTGCGGTAGATTTCCATTGCATAGCCAGAAAGAGCCCAGATATCGATATGACTGCCGCAATCGGGACGGAGACAACTAGCATTTTCGATACACTGACCTGCTTCACTGCTTGATCTGCATCACGAATGACAAGCAGTGTCATCGATCCATTCCACCAATGCCGTTTCATCCTATCACCTCAACTTTAGACGCGTCATCAAGCATTCCCCTTCCCGGGTTAGCTTGCTGCTCGCGCACGATTCGCATGCTCGTAAGAAAGTTGTCTATTGATCTCTATTCAACGATTCCTCAAAACATACCTTTTTTCGTGGAGGCGTCACTTGTTCTCTGTCTTGGTTGGCACCAAAGTTTCAGAAGAAGTAGAGCCTTGTTGTGGATTTCGATAGCTTCCGGCTTGCAAATAGAGTGTTACAGATTGTTGTTCTCCGGCCATACTCTCTTCTTGCTTGACGACATACCCCTCCCCGATGATGGTGGCTTTGCGATCAAGCAACTGGCAGATGGTAAGTGCGTCTCTCAGCGACAATCCGGCAAGCGTAGGGAGGGGAACGTCCTTCTCCTTGCTTGTTAGTAAATAGACTGGCTGCTGTTCATACAGCTCTTCACCCTGCTGCGGATATTGTTCAAGCACTTGCGTACCTTTTCCAAGCACAACGGCATGCATGCGTCTATCTTTGATAGCCTGCACGGAGTCCTTTACCGGTTTTGATTTATAATTTCCTACGACAGCTGTATTCTTCGCTTCCACTTTGCTGTTGATCTTTACCGGTGGTTCAGAACCTTCATCGTTAGTAGGGAGTAGACTTGGATCGGGCTTAATCCCCATATATTGAAGCGTACTGAGCATGATGGAGCGGAAGGCGGGCATAGCGACCTGACCACCCAAGGAGGAGTCGCCTCCAAGATCGGGTTCGTCCACTACAACCGCGACGACAGCCTTCGGGTTATCGGCCGGTGCGTAGCCGACAAATGAAATAAGCCAATTTTTCTCCTTATATCCTCCTCGTTTGGTCGGTTTCTGTGCAGTACCGGTCTTGCCGGCTACTCGATAGCCATCGATGATGGCAGGCTTGCCCGTGCCTTTTAGAATAACTTGCTCTAAGCGCTCTGTGACCTCTCTCGCAGTGGCAGGGGAGACGACCTGATGCTCAGTCTGAGTGGAAGGAGTGAAGTCATTCTTCAGGATGCTTGTCGGCATCCATTTCCCACCGTTCGCGATGCTGGCATAAGCGGCTGCAAGCTGGAGTGTGTTTACGCGCACACTGCCTTGCCCGTATGTTGCGGTTGCAATCTCGGAAGGACGCTCAAATCGAATAAGAGGCGCTGCCTCCCCACTTAATTCGATGCCTGTTGGATATGTAAATCCGAAGCGGTCAATATAGTCGTACAGCTTCTCCTTACCGAGCTTCTCCAAGCCCAATTTGACGAAGGCGACATTACTTGACTTCTCCAATCCTTGCTGGTAGCTGATCGTTCCCCAGCCATCCTTCTTCACATCGTGAATGAGGTTGCCGGGAACCTTGATCGAGCCAGAGACAAATGTATCGTCCGGTCGGAATACGTTCTCCTCAATGGCAGCTGCAAGTGTAACGATCTTGAACGTTGATCCAGGCTCGTATCCGAAATGTATGGTATCGTTCGTCAAGGCGCCAATATTCGATATATCCCAGTATCGGTTCGGATTGAAATCCGGTTTCGAGGACATAGCTAGCACTTCCATCGAATACGGATCCATAACAACGGCCATGGCTCTGGCAGGCTGCCATTGCTTCATGACACGAGTCATGGCCTCGTCTACGAACCGCTGAACCTCGATATCAATCGTAAGCGTTACGGACTGACCGTCAATGGGCGGTGTTGTCGAACGGCTTGCCAGTGCAATGGGGTTGCCGCGATTATCCCTCAGAAATGCTGCCTTGCCATTCACACCTTGCAGCTGTTCATTGAATTTGCCTTCAATGCCGGATACAGCTTGTCCTTCTTTATTGATATATCCGAGTACGTGAGCGGCTAATTGATTATAGGGGTAATAACGCTTGGAGGACTTCATTAATCCAACCCCATAATCAGGGAAATGCAGCCACTCTCCATAATCCAATTCTTTGCCGAAGAGGGTGCGGAAATCATCGAGCTTCGAATAGTCCATGAGCCAGCCTTCTGTGCGCACTTCGACTTGGCGCTGCTTCGTTCGGCTAATGAGATCATTGAGCTCGGGAAGAGGTTTGCCCGTTATTTGATGAAGCCCATCGGCAACTCGACTTTGCTGCTTCAGATGCTCGATCTCCTGCGGGAAAACCACCAGATTATATGCTGAGGCTTCGAGAGCAAGCGGCTTCTGGTTTCGATCATATATTGTGCCTCTTTTGGCCAGAAGAACCTCGCTGCGCGCCCAGGTCTTTACATTGTGTTCCATGTAGAAATCATAACTGATGACTTGAATCCAGAACGTGCGTATGATTAAGACGAGAAAAACAAATACCATGATCATACCTAGTGCAAATACGCGCAATCGAATTCTGCGGTTCATGATCGACTGATCCTCCATGGAAAGTGTTGGGGTAGTAATATTTACTGTACATGGAGTGTGGTTATTGTACAAGAGGATACAATGGAAAAAACGCAGTACTGTTCGTGTGAACCATCAAATGATCTGGAATGGATAGGAATATGGTATAAATAGAAGACGTCACATTACGGAGGTTGCACGAATTCATGATATGGGTCATCGTAATATTGCTTGTGTACTTCTTCCAAATCGTGACGATTGTGCTCTCAGAATACAAGCATCCATCTAAAGCAGTTGCCTGGTTATTGATTCTTTTCTGCTTTCCTCTCATTGGCTTTGTCATGTATTACTTTCTGGCTCAGGAATATACGGCTCGTAGACGTGTGCGCAAGCATGAATTGTGGGGAGAATACGTTAATAAAAGCGAGCTGTCCAAGTTGAGTATTATTGATCAAGTTGAGGAATTGAACAACAGCGATATGCTTAAGCATGAACGTTTGTTTTCTTTAATTTCTACTTTGTCGCCCAGCCCGATAACCAGCTGCAACTCAACTGAGGTATTAACGAATGGACAGGCTGCGTTTGAATCGATGCTGGACGCTATCCGCGGGGCGAAGCGTCATATACATATGGAATTTTATATTATTCGAGATGATGGTATTGGCACGATGTTTCAAGAAGCACTGATTGCGAAGGCGAAGGAAGGCGTCAAGGTGCGCATCATTGCGGATGGGGTAGGAAGCATTGAGCTGCGGCGCAAATATGTGCGCAAGCTCCAGCAGGCAGGCGTGGAATTTCATTGGTTCCTTCCTGTGTGGGTATCTTTCTTTCGGCGCAGGCTCAACTACCGGAACCATCGCAAGATTGTCGTGATTGACGGGACGATTGGATTTGTTGGCGGTATTAATATCGGTGACGATTATTTAGGGTTGAACCACAAGCTGGGGTTTTGGAGAGATACACATTTGCGGGTAGTAGGGGATGGTGTCTACGCGCTTCAGGCCGTATTTCTGCACGACTGGTCCTTTGTGAAGGAGCCGCCGAATGATCGGCAGGATCTATTTCCTGAACATACCTGTCAAGGCTGTGAGCAGGTGAAGATGATTTCAAGCGGGCCAGACGCAAGCTGGGATGCCATTCAAGAGCTGTTCTTCGGAGCATTAAGCTCGGCGCAGGAACGGATGTGGATAATAACGCCATACTTCATTCCTGATTTAAGCATCCGGCTTGCATTGAAGACGGCAGCGGTAAGCGGAATTGATGTGCGGGTTATTATTCCGGGGAAGTCGGATTCACGCATCGTAGATTGGGGCTCCTTATCCTATGTGGAAGAGCTCATGCAGTCCGGGGTTCGCTTTTATCAATATCAGAAAGGCTTCGCCCATGCAAAAGCATTTATTATGGATAACGCGCTGGGTTCAGTCGGAACTGCGAATTTGGATATGCGCAGCTTTTTTAGTAATTTTGAGATCAATGCGGTGTTGTTCGACAAGCAGGCAATTGAACGATTGGAGCAGGATTTCTATAAGGATTTTGATGACAGTGTTGAAATTGATTATACGAAGTTCGTTCATCGCTCCCGCTGGCAACGGGCAGCCGAGGCGTTGGCTCGGCTGCTATCGCCGCTTCTGTAATGCAGCAATGTGGCTTGCTAGTGCTTCCAATACTGGCTCAATGTGCTGCTTCGGCTCAAGCTGAATGAGATCGCCTGTTAGCTGCAGGCGATCAGCAGCATTAAGCAGATGGAAATCCCGAGGCATCGGATTCCGTCTGACTTCATCCCAAGTAAGCGGCATGGAGACGGATGCATATCGCGTTGCTCGTGGTGTATAGGGAGCCGCGATGGTTCGTCCTTTGTCATGCTGCATGTAATCGATATAAATCTTAGTGCCGCGATTTTTTTTGAATCGTTCAATCGTGAACAGCTTCGGGTGACGTTCACATAAATAAGCCGCAACCACATGTCCCAGTTCTTTTAACTGAGTGAAGGAAGGGCCTTGCTCAATGGGGACTACAATCTGTACGCCTGTTGCACCGGAGGTCTTCGGCACGGAGCGGAGCCCCAGCTGCTCCAGCATATCACCGACGAGCGCAGCTGCCTCCATGATCCGAGGCTCCTCCTCGACAGATGGATCAAGGTCAATAATCCACTCCGTCGGAAGCGGGTCATGAACCTTATGCAGGGAGGGGTGGTATTCGATGCAAGCCAGATTCCCAAGCCAGAGCAATGTCGTAATATCATTGAGCACCACATAAGAAATGCCTTCCGATACAGCCGTTTGAACATAAGGTGGAGTGGGCTCAGGGGCATTTTTCTGATAGAAGAATTTCCCGCTTACGCCATCTGGATAACGTATTGTCGTTAAGTATCTTCCTTCACATGCAGGCAGCAAATAAGGACTAAGCCGTACAAGCTCCTGCATGAACCGTCCTTTAGTAATCCCCATTTCAGGGAACAGCATCTTGTCAGGATTGGTAATCTGCACATGATTCCCGCCGATGTTCAATGTCGTGGCAGAAGTCTGTGCCTGGCTGATAGTCCCCTTTGAAGTTCCCAATATATGAAACCTCCTTCACGCACATTGATGATGGCCGCTCTATGGCCACTCTTCAACGCGCTATAGCCGAATTTATCAGGCACCGTGTTTGAAAATGTTTTGGAATTTCAGGTATTAAGCAGTGGCAGCGTTAAGATGCGCGGATGGCGAAGCAAGCCAGCGTCTGTGTATTCTAGAGCACCGATGAGACAAGGGATAGGATGTCGATACCAGATAATCTGCTCCTTCGATAAGGAAGCAGGCAGCCCTTGTGTTGTTGGACGGTCTGCTGGATGCTTGATTGCCCATGCCGTAAGCAGCTGTCTGCGGAGCTCGTCCAATCCGATAGAGGCCTTGCCTATATATTGCCCTGCAGAATCCGCCAAGACAATGCTTGAAGGACGATTGTCTTTACGCACATAGCCAATTGCGAAAGACTCAAGCTGCATATCCTTCTTCTTCTTTATCCAATCTCGATGCTGTTTCCCTTCTACATAGGGCGAATCCAATCGCTTGCTGACGATTCCTTCCCACCCACGCTCGTTGACCCACTGCCATAAGGCGTCGCCATCATCGAAGCAATCCGTTACGAAGCAACGTTCTGTTGATGGTATTGGCAGGCTAATAAGGCGTTCATAACGCTCAGAGTAGGGACATGCCCGGACATCCTTCCCATTGCATGCGAGCAGGTCGAAGAGTACGTAGATGGCTTGCAACGCTTTACCTGCTCCTTGCGCTCTTGTCCGCTCCCGCTGAAGCACAAGCGGGAATGACGGGCGCAGCGTCTTAGGATCCATTACAACGACTTCTCCATCCAAGAGCACAGGGTGCTGAAGCGTTCTCGACCATTGATTGAGTATCCCGGTTACTTCTGGGTAGATACTGGTCTTGTTAAGCAATTTCTTCGAGTACAGCTGTACGCTCCCAGGAGAGCATAAAGCTAATATGCGTACCCCATCCCACTTTAGTTGATGCGTCCAGCCTGCTCCTGTAGGGATATGGGAGGACAGCAGCGGGGACATGGGAGGGGCAGGCAGTCGATACGCAGCAGAAAGAGATTCCTTCGTCTGTTCTGTACCTTGATTAGAAGGTATAGAAAGTAAGTCTGATTGTGAGGGAACGTTAGAATTGGCAATCGACGTTGCAGTCAGATTACGCGGCCCATCCTCTCTCATTAGGAGCTCAAGCCTTCCTTCGATTTCTTAGTACTTCTGCGCCGACGTGCAGGAGGGGCTGGTTCTGCAGCTTCTCCGCTAGCTGCTTGCTTAGCTGGAACACGTGTGGAAGTGCTGCGAGCCTTGCGCCTGCTTCGAGGAGCTTCTTCGGACAGGGCTGAATCGTTCACAGCTGCATTTGCATCGGTTTGCACGGTACTTGTTTCCTGTGCTGCCGTTTCAGATTTTCGTTTAGTTGTTCTTCGTTTCCGTGACGATGCGCCTTCTGTAGCTGTTGCATTGCTTGCTGTTACCGGCTGACTTACGCCTGTATCCGTGCTAATCGGTGCAGGTGATTTCATTGCCTCGATGCTGGCTTGCAATGCAGCCATCAAATCAACGACATTGGCGGTAGGCTGAGCAGCAGGAGCGGTTCGAACCTCTTGTCCTGCAATTTTCCGTTCGATACGTTCCAATAGGCGTGCTCGGTACTCGTCCGTATATTTTTCAGGCTCGAAGGTAGTTGATAACTGGCTAATAAGCAGCTTGGCCATCTCGAGTTCTTTAGGGTTCACCTGTACCTGTTCCGGAACATTCGGTACTTGAGTCGAAGCCCGGATCTCATCGGGGTAATGCATCGTCTCCATTACGAGGCAATTGTTCAAAACACGGATTGCAGCAAGACTGCTCTTTGCACGAAGGGTAACCTTAGCAATTCCAATCTTGCCAGTCTCATTGAGGGCTTCCCTCAGAAGTTGATACGCATTCGCCCCTGCTTGGTCTGGGGAGAGGTAATACGTTTTCTGGTAATAAATTGGGTCAATTTCCTGCAAGTCGACAAAATCAATGATGGAGATAGCACGGTTGGCCTCTTCTTGCAGCTGCTCCAATTCCTCTTTGTCGAATAAGACGAAACGCCCTTTCTCATACTCATATCCCTTGATGATCTCGTCCCAGGCCACCTCTTTGTCGCATACCGGACAGGATCGAACGTAGGATAACGGGCTGCCGCACTCTTTATGAATCATGCGCATGGATATATCCTTATCCTCGGTTGCGGTATGCATTTTGACAGGGACGTGTACAAGGCCGAAGCTTATGGCGCCTTTCCAAACCGTATGCATGCTGTGCCTCCTTTGCTTATCGATACTTGATGATCACATTAGTAAGCATGACAAATGTAAAATGATTGCCTGATCTCAGTATGTGACAGATGCACAGGGGTTACCCATTCAGAATCATGCATGAAATAGGAAGCGCTGAGCCATCTTAACAGAAGGTAGCTGCAGGCTGGATCTGGCGAATGCGGCATGGAAATTGAAGGAGGATGGGACAAGATGATGGACGCCAATCGTGCGAAGCAAATATTGGAGATGAAGGATACGGTGCCTGTTCGCTTGGACGGTGAACAGTCTGTATGGATTGAAAGTGTGGATGTAGCGAATAGTATGGCAACCGTTCAAGTGGGAACGAATCCATTGAACACGCAGACGGTAGCGGTTGACCGTTTAATTGAGGAGAAGAAGCATTAACGCCTCTTTATAGAATGATGTATCAAGAGAAGGGAGAAGGCGCCTGCGGCATGCAGGTGTCTTTTTGTATATTGGACATTTGATGGTAAGCCTTTCTTTTTGGTAGGTGAAGATGGTTCTTGGATGGTGATGGGAGCGTGACATGGATTGCATGTAGGGTCTTAGAAATCTATTTTCCAATGGTACATTTGTACGATGACTTCGCATGTTTCTAGGGCAGATCTCGGTTTGGAGATGTAGAATTTATGCTATAATGATAACTTAGTTACTATACGTATCGTGATGGAGGACAAATATGAATCAAATTGCGGAATTTGCCTTCCGCTCAAGCAGCGAAGCGGATACGGAACGACTGGCTTCCCGGCTGGCTGAACGGTTCCATGCGGGAACTGTAATCGCGCTTGATGGGGACTTAGGCGCAGGCAAGACGAGGTTCTCACAGGCTGTAGCGAAGGCGCTGGGCATTACGGGTGTCGTGAACAGCCCAACCTTTACGATTATTAAGGAATACGAAGGCGATGCGTTGCCTTTATATCATATGGACGTATATCGGATATCGATGGCGGAAGCGGACGAGCTGGGGCTGGATGAGTACTTCTATGGAGAAGGCGTGTCCTTGGTGGAATGGTCCAGCATTAT
The DNA here is from genome assembly GCF_001894745.1 of Paenibacillus sp. NAIST15-1. Taxonomy (GTDB): domain Bacteria; phylum Bacillota; class Bacilli; order Paenibacillales; family Paenibacillaceae; genus Paenibacillus_B; species Paenibacillus_B suaedae. The sequence continues at coordinate 410,733 of NZ_BBYF01000001.1, read as the reverse complement.
TACCCCGATCTTGCCTCCGCAGCATTTGCACTTGTTCATTCAGAATGAGGGAGAGACAGAACGCATCATTCGATTGACTGGATACGGGGAGCCGTACGTGTCATGGGTGAATGAATTGAAACGGATGGGAGTATGAATCATGGCAGTACAACAGGAGCAAGTCAAGGTGTTAGCGTTAGATACCTCTACTTCTACTATGGCTCTAGCGCTTCTTCATGATAAGAGAACAGCAGCTCAGCTTGAATCCCAAGCTGAACGCAATCATTCCTTGAAGCTGGTTCCAGCGATGCAATCCATGCTGAAGGATCTGGATTGGAAGGGGGTTGATCTGTCTCTCCTCGCCGTGGGGATTGGACCAGGCTCTTATACAGGTGTGCGAATTTCCGTTACAGCTGCGAAGACCATGGCCTGGGCATGGGGCAAACCGGTTGTCGGTGTGTCAAGCTTGCATGCATTAGCGCTAAGCGGACTAGAAGCTGTTCGCGAGGGAAAAGTCTCAGATGGGGCCCTAAAGATAGGCAGAGACTGGGTTTATCCGTTAGTGGACGCTCGGAGAGGCCAAGTATATACGGCTCGGTTCCGCACAGGGACAGATACAGGCGCTGTCGAAGTAGAAGATAAGACTTCTAGACAAGAACCGGAATGGGATGCACAACTCGGATATCGCGTGCAAGAGGATGGCATTCGATTGTTCAGTCAGGTGGCTGAAGAGGTGGCACACCTATTGCAATCCACTGATTTAGAGCCGGTTGATATTCCCGAACATGTATGGTTCGTCGGAGAGATTGAGCCGCATATGGAACGAATTGCAGCACTTCAAGAACAATTCGGAGATCGGATACAGGCGGTTCCTTGTATGATGAAGGCCCATTGGATCGGCCGAATTGGAAGCAAGGCCTTCCATCAAGGTGAGATTGGTGACACACACCGACTGGAGCCGAATTACACACAATTGACGGAAGCGGAATCGAAGCTGCTTGCGAAGGAGCAGGCGGCAGCCAAGGCTGTACAACAATCGTAAAGGAGCGTACTTCGAATGGGACAAGCTGAAGAACAGAAGGCTGGAATTGTGTCACAGCCGCGACATGCAGGTCAGGACGAGGCGAATGTTAATCACTCTTCTCAGCTGAAACAAGCTCAACATGTTCAATTTCGCCGTATGACGATTGATGATATCTCGGGTGTGCTCGCGGTTGAGCATGCTTCATTTACGTTGCCATGGACACAAGATGCTTTCCGTAATGAGATGACGAACAATTTATTTGCAAAATATATCGTGATGACAGCGGGTGAGCGTATTATCGGTTATGCAGGAATGTGGACCGTCCTGGATGAGGCGCATATTACGAATATTGCTGTACATCCAGAATATCGAGGGCAGCGGCTCGGAGAAATGCTGCTGCAAGAGCTAGTTCAGCTGGCGCACTCACTTGAAATGCTGCGAATGACACTTGAAGTGCGTGTCTCGAATCATGTCGCACAGCGATTGTATGCCAAGTTCGGCTTCACTTCGCAAGGCGTGCGCAAAGGCTATTACTCCGATAACCAAGAAGACGCGCTTATTATGTGGTCAGACTTGGATCCTACGGCTCCCTATGCAAGACCCTAAGGCGCTAACTGATTAAAGCAGGTGAAATCATTGACGAACCAATCTATTAAAGATAATTCTTGCCTCATTATGTCTATTGAAACGAGCTGCGATGAGACCTCAGTAGCTCTCGTCCGCGATGGACGAGAGGTACTGTCCAATATGGTGTCCAGTCAAATCGACGTTCATCGCCGCTTCGGCGGAGTTGTTCCGGAGATTGCCTCTCGCAAGCATGTCGAGACGATTACGGTGATGCTGGAGCAGGCGCTTCAGGAAGCAGACGTTACGATGGCAGATGTAGATGCAATTGCGGTAACACAAGGGCCGGGTCTAGTCGGATCGCTGCTTGTTGGCGTTGTCGCTGCCAAATCACTGTCTATGGCTCTTGATATTCCGCTCATTGGAACTCATCATATTGCGGGTCATATTTATGCGAATCGACTAGTGGAAGAGATTGAGTACCCATGCATGGCGCTCGTAGTGTCTGGGGGTCATACAGAACTTGTGCTCTTGGAGGAAGAAGGAAAATTCCAGTTAATCGGGCGTACAAGAGACGACGCAGTAGGCGAGGCTTATGACAAGGTAGCACGGGCAGTCGGCTTCCCATATCCGGGGGGTCCGCATATCGACCGGCTGGCAGTTGAATCAATCGAGGAGGTCGAGATGCCCCGAGCTTGGCTTGATCCCGAATCGTACGACTTCAGCTTCAGTGGATTGAAATCTGCCGTGCTGAATGCGGTCAACCAGGCAAAGATGAAGGGGGACGAGCCGAATTACGCAGGAATTGCCCGTGGATTCCAGCTCTCTGTCATCGACGTGCTGATTGGCAAAGCGATGCGGGCTGTTCAACAATACGGTGCGAAGCAGCTTCTGCTGTGCGGAGGGGTTGCCGCCAACCGGGGCCTGCGGGCAGCATTGGCAGAACGCTGTGCTGCTGAGGGGATTCCGCTGCTCATCCCGCCATTCGAATATTGTACGGACAATGCGGCAATGATTGGAGCTGCTGCTTACTTGAAGTGGAAGCATGGTCAGTCTACGCCGCTTGACTTCAAGGCAGAGCCATCGTTCTCCTTAGAAGCGTGGTCCGTGTAATCCATTGCAGAATGCAGCTTCTTTCAAGCGTCGATAATTAGGTATTGACGATTTCAGATGAGGGCAATATAATAGTCATCAAACCTAAATCCTTCCATGGAATGGGAAATACGGTATAACGCTAAGATCAGGAGTAGTAGGGAAATTGCTGTTCAAATGAAGAGAGCTGCGGGATGGTGCAACGCAGTGGCAGCAAGCCTGAACTCGCCTGTGAGCGGATCGGCGGAATGAAGTACGCAGATACGGTAGCCCCCGTCATCGGGCGTACATGACGATATATTTCTAGGCTGTGGCCTGCGTGTATCGACATGTGCATGAAGCGGATGAGGCTTCATCTATCGCGAAGATGGAGTTCATCAACTAGAGTGGTACCACGGCAGAACACCTGTCGTCTCTAACGAGGCGACAGGTTTTTTTATTGTCACCCAACTTAATCGAACGACACGACAATAACATAGTATTCATACACAACGAACAGGAGTAGTAAGAGTTGAACTGTCTCACAGCAAGCTGCGGGGTGATGCGACGCAGTGACAGTAAAGTCTGAACTCGCCTGGGAGTGGAACAGCTGAACGAGCATGATTGGATATGACGATATTCCGATTATATTCGATAAGCAGTTACGGTACCTGCCGTTATCAGGCATGAGAGGAAGGTCTCGAATAGGAGCTGGCTGCGCCTGCATCTTATATGGCCTTCAATCGGAGTGGTACCGCGGCATACAACCTGTCGTCTCCTGATACGTGGAGACGATAGGTTTTTTTGTATTCATTTCTCCTTTTGGAGTATGTCTCTGGACGACAGAAAAATAATTTCCGTTTGAAGATGAATAACGAGTTTCTATGCTGATTCCCTATAGCCTTTCCATATGAAGGAGGACTTTCTATGTCAACGAACAATAGCAATATGGTTCGAATTTTCGATACTACGCTGCGGGATGGAGAGCAAGCACCAGGTGCAGCTCTCACGTTGGATCAGAAGTTGGAGCTGGCGGGGAGACTCGCTGCATTGGGTGTAGATGTCATGGAGCCGGGATTTCCGGTATCCAGCCCAGGGGAATTTGAGGCCGTACAGCGCATTTCAAGAATGTTCCCTGAGGTTGAAATCTGTGGTTTTGCACGTGCGGTAAAAGAGGATATCGATGCTGCGGTTCGCGCAACCGAAGATGCAGCGAAGAGACGTATCCATCTCTTTATTTCCGCTTCGGATATTCATCTGCAATATCAGCTGCGCAAGACTCGGGAAGAAGTGAAGCAAATGGCACGGGAAATGGTGTCCTACGCCAAGCAATTTGTAGATCAGATTGAGTTCACGGCTATGGATGCGACACGCGCAGACGCTGATTATGTAATTGAACTTGTAGAGACTGCTATTCAAGAAGGAGCCACAATTATTAACTTGCCGGATACAGTTGGTTATGCTCTTCCTGAGGAGTACGGAGCATTATTCCGCAAGGTGAGACAAGGCGCGCGGGGGGCAGACCAAGTTCAATTCAGTGCCCATTGCCATAATGATCTGGGTCTTGCTGTTGCGAACAGCATCGCTGCGATTAAGGCAGGAGCTACTCAGATTGAAGTAACGGTAAATGGGGTTGGGGAACGCACAGGCAATTGCGCGTTGGAAGAGCTCGTGATGGCACTGAATACGCGGAATGATGTATTGCGGGCGGGCACGCAGATCAAGCCAGAGCACTTATACGAAACGTCTCGCATGGTTAGCCGCATGATGCATTTCCCGATTGCATTCAACAAGCCGATTGTGGGCCGCAACGCTTTCCAGCATGAGTCTGGTATTCATCAGGATGGATTGCTCAAAAACCGCAGCACTTACGAGATCATGGATCCTGTTGAGCTGGGCATTCCTCATCATATGATTATTCTGGGCAAGCATTCGGGACGCCATGCACTCAAGCATAGAGCTGCCCAATATGGAGTCTCATTGGATACGAATCAGTTGGAAGAGGTATATGCGAACTTCAAGCAGATGGCTGATCAGCAGAAGGTTGTGACGGATGAACAACTGCTTCATTGCATCGGGGAGACGTTGAATGAACAGCTGGAGGCTGTTGAACTGCTTGATGTTCAAGTAATAGCGGGGAGCTCTCGCAGTCGTGTTGCCTCCGTGGTAGTTAAGAAGCAGGATACTGGAATGGAGCATACTTATGCCGGTGTGGGCAGCGGGCCAATTGAAGCCGTGATACGGGCAATTACGCAGTCCTTCTCTGAACCGATTCAATTTGAAGACTTAGAGCTTCATTCGTTGTCTTCCGGGGAGAATGCTGCGGGCGAGGCCATAGTTACCGTGTCGTGCAATGAATGCCGATACCAAGGAAGTGCGATGCACCAAGATATTGTAATGGCGGCTGCACAAGCCTATGTTGCTGCATGCAATCAAGCCGTTCGAGGCCAAGTGGCTGAGTCAGACCCTATTGCCCAGTCGGGGATTGTGGAGGTATCCTAACGGAGTGTGGACAAAGTTATCCACATATTCCGTTGAAAACGTGGATAGAACGCTTTCGGCCATGCAGGACTAAGGATCTAGTTTTGGTGAAAAAAAGAATAACATTTGCAATGGAATACACTGGAATTGTGGATAATGTGGATAAAACAGTGGATAATCTTGGTTTACAAAATCAAAACACTGCTCTACCAATAAAAAATGAGTGGAAATGAAAACTTGAATTCTGTTTCATAAAGATGAATCTTGTGAATAACCTGTGATTTACGTGGATGTGGTCTTAAGGTCTGCATTTCTTTATGAAAATTCCAAATGGTGGAGTGGGATGCGGGGCATGGATGCTGCGGGATGACTTATCTTTCTCCCGATAAATAATGGTTCGGTGCTGATGCTATTCAGCACTGACCATCCATCTTGTAAGTAGCCATTCAGAGTAAAATTGATTCACCGAGCTGTGATGGAGGTGTTGGAATGGATGAGCTTAAGAACAGTGCTCAGATTGTGCAGGACAAGCTTGCAGCTAGGGGTCTGCCTAATCAGGTTGTTGAGCTGCCGGATAGCACGAGAACCGCGCAAGAAGCCGCAAACACAATCGGGTGTGAAATATCGCAAATCGCAAAGTCAATTATATTTCGCAGAAAGGCTGCAGACCTCCCTTTGCTGATTGTGGCAAGTGGGACGAATCGCGTAAATGAGAGAGCGATCAGTTATCTATTGAACGAAAAGATTGGCAAGGCAGATGCTGATTTTGTCCGAGAACATACAGGCTATGTGATCGGAGGTGTTCCGCCGTTTGCCCATAAGGAATCGATTGAGACGCTGATCGACGAAGAACTGATGAAATATGAAGTGATATGGGCCGCAGCAGGACATCCCAAAGCTGTCTTTCAATTAACGCCTGAGCAGTTAGTGGAATTAACGAACGGAAAGGTAGTTTCTATCACATAGTTCATATGGATAAGTTGTATGGTGCCTGAAGTGTATACAAAAAAGGGATCCCAATGGAGATCCCTTTTCAACACGTATTGAGGATAAACTTTCTTATGCCTCCATAAGCAGCTCCCACTCGGCATATACTTCATCAAGTGCGGCTTTGGACGCATCTAATTGTTCTTGAATCGACTGGACGCGTACATAATCATTGAACACTTCGGGTTCGGTAAGTTCTAGCTCACGAGCAGCAATCTCTGCTTCCAACTCGGCAATTTGCTTCTCGATTTGCTCCAGCTTACGTTGTCGTGCGCGTTCTTCTCGCTTCGACTGCTTATCTGCTTCATACGTAGACAATCCGCTAGGTGCTGCTTCTGATTTGCCTTCCGCCGTACTGCTCTGGAATGAAGCAGGTTTGCTCGGCTGAGATGGATTTGTGGAGAGCAGATCCTTATCTTCTTCCAGCTGCTGCTTCTTCTCTACATAGTCGTCATAATTTCCTAGGAAATGACACGTTCCTTCTGCACTCATTTCCACGATGCGCTCAGCCATCTTGTTCAGGAAGTAACGGTCATGTGAAATAAAGAGCAGTGTGCCTTCATAGTCAATCAGAGCGGATTCGAGCACTTCCTTGCTGAATAGATCCAAATGGTTGGTCGGCTCATCGAGTATGAGCACATTTGCTTGAAGGAGCATCAGCTTGGCTAGTGCTACTCTAGCTTTTTCCCCACCACTGAGGGAAGCGATCTTCTTCTGTACATCGTCTCCGCTGAATAAGAAGCTTCCGAGTACGGTTCGAATTCGAACTTCTTCCATATGCGGATAGGCAGACCATACTTCCTCTATGACGGTTACATTCGGGTTCAGATTCGTCTGTTCCTGATCATAGTAACCAATCGAAACATTCGTGCCCCATTGGATCTGTCCAGCTAATAGATCGTGCTTGCCAGTCAATGCTTTCAACAAGGTGGACTTGCCGATACCATTCGGGCCAATGAGAGCGACCATTTCTCCACGCTTCAATTCGAAGCTTACATGGCGGAATAATGGAGGCTTATGGTCATAGGATGCAGATGCTTCTTCTACTTTAAGCACATCTTTCCCGCTTTGACGTGTAATCTCGAAGCTGAAGCTTGCACGCTTCAGATCCCCTAATGGCTTATCGATTCGTTCCATTTTTTCGAGTGCTTTACGACGGCTTTGTGCACGCTTGGTTGTTGAGGCGCGTACGATATTGCGCTGTACAAAATCTTCAAGCTTTGAGATTTCAACCTGCTGCTTCTCATAGAGTTTCATTTGCTGCTCATATTCGGCTGCCTTCAACTCGATATATTTCGAATAATTGCCTGTATACCGCTTGGCCTGATGGCGTTCGATCTCGATTATCGTCGTCACCATCGCATCTAGGAAGTACCGGTCATGCGATACAACAAGGACAGCGCCAGGGTAGGAGCGTAAGTAACCTTCGAGCCATGTAAGGGTATGGATGTCTAGATGGTTCGTAGGTTCGTCAAGCAGGAGCAAATCAGGCTGTTGCAGCAAAATTCGGGCAAGTGCCAATCTCGTCTTCTGTCCACCGCTCAGCGTGTGAATATGAATCGTGTTCGGATCCATCTGGCCGAACCCCATGCCGTGCAAGATGCTGCGCACACGCGTCTCCATCTCATAGCCGCCATGCTGGCGGAACCAATCTTGTTGCTCCGCATATCGACGCAAGATCTCTTCATATCGAGATTCATTCTCCGCAGTTGCAGGGTCAGCAATAAGACGCTCTAATTCTCGAAGCTCCTGCTCAGCCTCAATGAGGTGAGAGAATACGGACATCATCTCTTCCCAAATCGTCCGTTCCGAATGAAGGCCGGTATGTTGGGCAAGATAGCCGATTCGAGTTTCCTTCGACTTGTATATGATGCCATCATCAGGTGTGAGCTCTCCGGCAATCATTTGCAGGAGCGTAGACTTGCCGGCGCCGTTGACCCCAACTAAGCCAATCCGCTCACGTTCTAAAATTTGAAAAGTAATGTTGGATAACACGGGGGTAATCCCGTAACTTTTGCATATGCCGTTCGCTTGAAGCAGCATCGGTATCTCCTCCGTTTTGGGCAAACTACCATGTCTTAAGAGGTTGTCCAATCCGTGCTACAAGAGCAATCAGAATTGAACATGTCCCCTTAAGTTTACATGAAAATGCGGAAAAGTGCGAAGTCTTTCCATGTATGAGATGATAATATTGAAAGCAGTCGGTATCGAAAATGGAGAATGCTTGCGCATAGCTAGCGGAAATGAAGTAAGGATGGTAAACTAAGGTTGAAAATGGTGAAAATGAGTGAAAATAAGAGCAAATGAACATACATAAGAGATTTAAGCCGAATGGAAGAATGTAACGCAGCCGAGGAGGGGTACAGTTGGAGCAAGCGGCAGATAAAGGCACACTACGAGAACGATTCAAACAGCGCCGAAAGGCGGTAATGGAGAAGGAGTACACTGTATCCAGTGCAGAAGTATGCAATCATGCTTCTGCCTATTTCGCGCAGCTGCGGGAACATTTGAAACGCCCTCTTCGGATATTTGGCTATTGGCCATTTGGAAGAGAATTGGACATCAAACCCTTGCTTGCTGCATGTTTAGCAGTTGGAGATCAGATTTACTTGCCGCGAACGATCCCTGCTACACGAACAATGACACTGCATCGATGGGATGACCAGACGACGTTTACGGATGGCTGCTTCGGACTCCGTGAACCTGAAGCACATACGGACTTGCTGCCGAGCGAAGAATGGACAAGTTTAGACGTGATTATTGTACCTGGTATTGCGTTTGATACCGAAGGCGGCAGACTCGGATTAGGGGCTGGATATTATGATCGCTTCTGGCAGTCTTATATGGAGAGCTTCACGAACAATCAAGATATCGAAGGGGATCTCTCGGTCGTGCGGATAAGCTGTGTCTATTCTTGGCAGATTACTGATGATGTTCCAATGGAGCCCCATGACATTGGGGTGGATCTGCTTATTTCCGAAGAAGGCATAATTTTTTGCGAGCAAGGAAGGATTTCGCAGGAAGAGCTCGAACTTGGATTGCAGTAGCAGACTCATGGTACTGATTAGACTGCCACTTTTTATATTGGACTAGACAGACACAACTGAGAAAATATAAACGAGCTTAGCATGGAACAAGAGATTATTATGATGAATTGGCGAATGGCGGAAGGAGGAATGGACATGCTTTGGAAAGTGGCGATATTAACAGCAAGTGATAAAGGTTCACGTGGCGAACGGGAGGATACGAGCGCACAGGTTATCCGTGAGCTAGTCGAGGAAGAATTGCATGGTGAGGTTGTAGAATACCGGATTGTGCCGGATGAGGTCAATGATATTTCAGCATCATTAATTGAGATGGCTGACTACTTCCAAGCGGACTTAATTATTACCACCGGAGGAAATGGATTAGCTCCGCGTGATGTGACGCCTGAAGCGACGATGAAGGTGATTGATAAGGAAGTTCCTGGATTGGCAGAAGCAATGCGGTACGCAGCTATGCAGCGAACCCGAAAGGCAATGCTGTCTCGTGCAGTCTGTGGAATAAGAGGCAAATCACTCATTATCAACTTGCCTGCAAGTCCAAAGGGTGTACACGATCATTTGCTGGCGATTATCGACCAGTTGCCGCATGCTTTGTACGCGGTTAGCGGGAATTTGAGCAGTGCGGACGAATTCGAGTAGTGTGCCGAATTTGGAATGATTTTCATAAATTTGTTACAGTTCATTGGTATTTTCTACATATCTAGTATGTTATGATGTATATCATAGCATTTCATTTTATAGAGGCAATGAAAGGTGGAATTACAAGGTGTTTAACGGAATCGGGGTTTCTGGTGTTCTGTTGCTGTTGATTATTGCCTTGTTATTGTTCGGACCGAATAAACTTCCTGAGCTTGGCCGCGCATTTGGCCGCACTTTACGGGAGTTCAAAGCAGGTGCTCGCGATATTATGGGCGATGACGAAGAATCTAAGCCTGTTCGCAAGGAAGTGCAGCATGTAGATGTAGAGAAGTCTGAACAGCCTTCTCCTACGGCTTCGGCGACTCATTCCGAATCACAGCGGCGTTTGCCGGAATAATGCTTCATTGGTGTCACAACCTACTGGCTGTGACCTAGCGAAGATTGCAACAATGTGATGAACAGGCTGGTGTAGCAATGTCGATAGAAAAGGAAGACCAAATGACAATGGTCGAGCACATTGTCGAACTGCGCAAACGGATTGTTCTCATTCTGGTGGCGCTTGTTATTGGGCTTGTAGGCGGACTTATTATAGCTGATCCGATCTATACCTATTTGCGCAGTGTCGAGCCGGCCAAAAATATCCCCCTACATGGATTTTCGCTCTGGGATGGCATCAATATTTATATGAAGTTCGCCTTTATTTTTGCCTTGGCGATTACGCTGCCGATTACGCTGTATCAACTGTGGGCTTTCGTTAGTCCGGGCTTGAGAGTGATAGAACGGCGAGCGGCTCTTCGTTATGTGCCCTTTGTGTTCGTATTATTTTTGTTAGGGCTGTCATTTGCGTATTTTGTTGTCTTTCCGATGGCTTTCGAGTTCACTTCTAGTATTAATAAGCATATGGATCTGCAAGCAACGTATGGGATTACGCAATATTTCTCGTTCATGTTCAATATATTGCTCCCGATATCGCTGCTGTTTGAGCTGCCAGTTGTGATCATGTTCCTGACACGAATACGGTTGTTAAATCCGCTTCGGCTGCGCAAAATGCGCCGTTTAGCGTATTTTATCTTAATTGTGTTAGGTACGATGCTGTCGCCGCCGGATGTCATTTCAGACATCTTGGTGTCGATTCCGCTGCTCATCCTTTATGAGTTAAGTGTGTTCTTGTCTTCAATTGTTTATCGCAAACAGATAGCAGAACAGCTTGCTTGGGAGAAAGAGTTCGATGAATCAGCAGATGCGACAATCGCTTAAGTTATAAATGCAGGTAGAGAGAGTGTGATTCGATTTGCACTTTTCCTTACCTGCATTTTTTGTTTAAATCAGCCCGTCTTTATAAGCTTTGGAGACATAAGGGTTATAAAAAGTTAAAAATTTTTAAGCGAATACCCCCTTGCAATCGAATCTTAAAATCAGTATCATAAGAATTGTTATTAGCACTAACCACTATCGAGTGCTAACACATTACTAATTTTGTTGTGGAGCCTTTGTCCGTACTGTCGGGCAGCGGATTCTTCACTTTATAACTCTTGTTTAAAAGGAGGCTATTTTTCATGATCAGACCTTTAGGTGAACGCGTATTGATCGAGGCAATTGCGAAGGAGGAAACTACAGCTTTCGGAATCGTATTGCCGGACACTGCCAAAGAAAAGCCGCAAGAAGGTAAAGTTGTGGCAGTAGGTAACGGAGTGTGGAAAGACGGCCAACGTGTGGCTTTGGAAGTAAAAGAAGGCGACCGCGTGCTGTTCTCCAAATACGCTGGAACTGAAATTAAATTCGAAGGCAAAGAATACTTGATTATGAAAGAAAGCGACATCCACGCAGTAATCGGCGAATAGAGCCGGAGAGCGTATGCGCTCATTTTGCAATCACATGATCACGTTCCAGAGAGGGAACCGCTGAATCACATACATGAAGATGAATGAATGAACATATTGATACGAATTGAGGAGGGTTTCACTAATGGCTAAGGATATTTTGTTCTCTGAAGAAGCACGTCGTGCGATGCTTCGTGGTGTAGATGCTTTGGCAAATGCGGTTAAAGTGACACTTGGACCAAAAGGTCGCAACGTTGTATTGGAGAAGAAATTCGGTTCTCCGCTTATTACGAATGACGGTGTAACAATCGCGAAAGAAATCGAGTTGGAAGATGCATTCGAAAACATGGGTGCACAACTCGTTAAAGAAGTAGCTACGAAAACAAACGACGTTGCTGGTGACGGTACAACTACAGCTACGGTTCTGGCTCAAGCGATGATTCGCGAAGGCTTGAAGAACGTTACAGCTGGCGCGAACCCAATGGTAGTTCGCAAAGGTATCGAGAAGGCTGTTCGTGCAGCAGTTGAAGAATTGCACAACATTGCGAAGCCGATCGAAGGCAAGCAAAACATTGCTCAAGTTGCAGCGATCTCTGCAGCTGACGATGAAGTAGGTACGTTGATCGCTGAAGCGATGGAGAAGGTTGGCAAAGATGGCGTAATCACAGTCGAAGAATCCAAAGGGTTCAACACAGAACTTGAAGTGGTTGAAGGTATGCAATTCGACCGTGGATACATCTCTCCATACATGATTACAGACACAGACAAGATGGAAGCTGTTCTGGACAATCCGTACATCTTGATCACAGATAAGAAGATCTCGACAATCCAAGAAATCTTGCCAGTATTGGAGAAAGTCGTTCAACAAGGCAAGCAGCTCGTTATCATCGCTGAAGATGTAGACGGCGAAGCACTTCCTACATTGGTTCTGAACAAATTGCGCGGTACATTCACTTGCGTAGCTGTTAAAGCACCAGGCTTCGGCGACCGTCGTAAAGCAATGCTGCAAGATATCGGCGCATTGACTGGCGGCCAAGTCATCACAGAAGAGCTCGGTCTCGAATTGAAATCGACTACGATCGATCAATTGGGTACTGCTCGCCAAGTTCGCGTAACAAAAGAAAACACAATCGTTGTAGATGGCGCTGGCAACAAAGCGGACATCGATGCGCGTGTGAACCAAATCCGTACGCAATTGGAAGAAACAACTTCCGAATTCGACAAAGAGAAGCTGCAAGAGCGTCTTGCTAAATTGGCAGGCGGCGTAGCAGTTATCAAAGTTGGTGCGGCTACTGAAACAGAATTGAAAGAGCGCAAATTGCGCATTGAGGATGCTTTGAACGCGACTCGTGCAGCAGTTGAAGAAGGTATCGTTGCAGGTGGCGGTACTGCGCTTCTGAACGTATATAATGCAGTTGCAGCTGTTACTGCATCCGACGATGAGCAAACAGGCGTGAACATCGTCCTGAAAGCTCTTGAGTCCCCGGTTCGTACAATCGCTGACAACGCTGGTCAAGAAGGCTCCGTTATCGTTGAGCGCTTGAAAAATGAAAAAGTTGGCGTAGGCTACAACGCTGCTACTGGCGAGTGGGTTGACATGATCGTTCAAGGTATCGTTGACCCTGCAAAAGTAACACGCTCCGCGTTGCAAAACGCAGCTTCCGTTGCAGCTATGTTCTTGACAACTGAAGCGGTTATCGCTGACAAGCCAGAGAAAGAAAAAGCCGGCATGCCTGATATGGGCGGCATGGGTGGCATGGGCGGAATGGGCGGCATGATGTAATAGAATCATTTTCGAAGCAATTCGAAGATGGTCGACCGCGCCTAAATTATCTACATTGATTATGAGAAGCTTCTCATTCGTTCTCTGAACGTTTGAGTGGCTTCTTTTTTTATTGGTTTCTTTTACTGCATATAGATGTTCCTCAGCCATATTCTAGATGGCGATTGAGCGCATCCGTTCTGATGAAGAGGCTGTTGGTACAGTCTGGCAGCAAATGGCCCGTCTTCGTGGACAAGGCGATCAGTTTTAATCAGTTAATAAGTGAACCTATCCGTTATCGACAAAGCAGCTATTCGCGCACAAGCGCTGGATAGCTGTTCTTTTTGTTGAACTCAGTGATCGAATTCCTGTACACGGAGCTGAAGTTATCTTGATATATCCAGTTTGAGGAATTATTTTTAACATTTTTTTCATTTACCTATTGTATGTAGTGTATCAAGTGATATAATACACTACATACAAATGATACACCAAAGGAAGGAGCTCATTGAATGACATGATTGTTGCGGAATGTGAATCACGTTGGATTTAAGCAAACCACTATACGAGCAAGTGCTCAATCGAATCCGAAGCTCCATCCCGGATCAACTTACAGAGACACGCCGCGGAGAGCAGAGAAATGCTGCATCATTCATACCAAGGTAGGTATGCGTTATTTCCTTAACAATACTAATGAGCGAAATGAGGAGTATTGATGAAGACAGAATTTTCGATAAGACACCCATACTGGGCGGCAATACTTGTAGGATTGCTTTGCACTTTGATGACAGCAACCGGCTTCGCTGTAACGAAGGCTATCGGGTTAGACGATGATCATAGCTTGTTAGTATTGGCAGCTTTTCTCGCTGTATCAGCCATTATTGGGTTTATGATTATGAAGAAGTCACGGTTTTCGTTATATGATTACGGATTCCGTTATAGCGAGGCTAAGAGCAGTAGTAAGGTTATGTTTTACATTCCGCTGCTCGTAATTGAAGTGCTTTCTATTGTAGCGTATGGCTTCAGTGGTGAAATACGTCCGGTACAATATGTGTTTACCCTGTTATTTACGATTTCGATTGGTTTCAATGAGGAAATCTATTTTAGGGGGTTGGCTCTAAGGTACATAGGGGAAAAAGGAATTAAAGCGGCGATCATATGGTCGTCGGTAATATTTGGGGTATTACATATGGCGAATGCATTTGGTGGCCAAAATATTGGCTACAGCTTACTGCAGGTTGTTTATGCTTTTCTGGTTGGTATTGTATTCGCGGAGATTGTATCGATTACGAAGAGCTTGTGGTTCGTAATTGTATGGCATGCCGCACATGACTTTATCTCACTTCTGACAGAAGGCAGTATCGAAACTGGAATTATTATACTACCCGTGCAGGTAGCACTTTTATTGTTTTATGCGATCTATCTTTGGAAGAAGCATATTGCGCAAGAGAGTAGCATCACTAATTCTACTGATCAACAACCTCAAATGTCGCAATGAGCGACTCTATAAGATGAGTGCCTCAGCTCTATTTGCTGGGGCACTCATTTTGTTCTACAGCTTTGTATACGATCATCTTTCTTTGTTCAATACTTTCCTTCTGAATCAGTTTCTACTCTACCGCCTTGTTTAGGGAGATGCCTGTGTCGAGCATTCGGCGGTTAAAATTTTTATACCCTCTTTTTATACCCTCTTTTTATACACCCTTATTGCAAACATATAAGCATCATCGTATCCGTATGTCCGCGCAGTAGGTCGGATGTGATCTTGTTCTCGCTCATACAATCACCTCCACAACTGCATAATAAAATATATTACACTGACAGTCAAGGTACTATATTTATTATAATACTCTGTTCTAAATAAATGGTGCATCCCCCTGGCTAGATCGCGTGATTCCTTTTTTTTGCTTTCACTTTCTTTTACAGACACTCCATATGGGGATGACCTGGATATTACAATTTGGGGGTAGAATTCAGTAGCAATACATCTACCATTCTGTAACAGATAACAAAGGAGAGAGAAAAGATCACATGCGAATACGCAGAAAATGGTTGTCTCTGGCATTGCTGGGGAGCATGCTGCTTGGCGTGCTGCAGCCCGCATTGGCGCAAGCTTCACCTGGATTCGATTATACCAAGGTACCGAAGCTATTAATTACAGAGCTGGTGCCGGATACGAAGAATGTGAATTCGGCTGACGGTTATGAGAGCATTGAGATTTACAATAATACGAACCGAGACATCAACTTCAGAGATTACAAAATCGTGTATAACAACGGCAGCAACAATGACTGGCCGCTTACGGATAAGAAAGTTCCCGTGATCATCAAGCCGCATCAGACGATCGTGCTCTGGATCATGAACGGTAGTAATTCGAACGAGACGGCTGATGCATTTAATACCAATTATACAATTAACGGATATACGTCCAATTTGATTGAAAACACGAATCTGTTCCGGATTGATGCCGGCGGAGGCATGGCGAATACGGGAGACCGCAGCGTAGCAATTCATACGCTAGGCGGTGTCGAGATTGCCAAAGCGGCTTATTCGGTAACCAAGTCCAAAGAAAATTACGGCATTCACTATAATTATCCAATAGATGCAAGTAAGAATATGGCGATGGTAGGCGCAGCGGAATCGCAACCGGCTTCCCCGGGAACCGTTGAGGCGATTCAAGTGCCGGCATTCCCTTCGGATATCGGGGAACCGCCTGCTGCTACGACTCTGAATTTCGATCACGTGCCGGCAAGCAAGACGCTCGTGAATCAAGATGTGCCGATCGATGCGTCCATCACAGGCAACCTGACTTCAGTTACCGCTTCCGTATACTATAAGACAGACGTTCAGACGGCTTATACGCCGCTAGTGATGGCGTCGGCAGACGGCGTGAAGCATACGGCTACGATTCCGGGCCAAGCGGTCAATGATGGCAATTTGCTTCAATACTATATTGAAGCGGCGGACGGCAATCTGCAGCCGGAGCGTACGGGTACATATGCGGTCGAGGTCGAATCTTTGCCGCCGGTACAAGGGGACAAGCTTCAAATCGAGCATACTTCAGCGAAACAAGTCGATGCGAAGGATCTGCTCATTACTGCGAAGCTGAACAATCCGGATAAAGTCAAAATTGACAAAGTAGAGCTGCTGTACAAGTCGCCATCGCAGGCGAAGTACACCCTGCTGACAATGAAGCAGCTGCAACCTGATGGCAATGATTATAGCGTCACCATTCCGGCGAAGGCGTTCGTCGAATCCACGCTCGATTACACCATTCGTGTGAAAGACGTCGAGAAGAGCTACACCGTGGATGTCAATATTCCGCCATTTAACGCGGCGAAGGTGCCGTCATTGCTCGTGACGAAGATCGTCCCGAACACGACGAACGTACCGAACACGTCTTCGGACGCATTCGAAATGATTGAAGTGTACAACAATACCGATGCACCGATCGATTTTAAGAACTATAAGGTCAACTATCGATATCCTGATGATGGGCCGGAAGCTGATTTGAAATGGCCTACGACCAAAGAGGACTTCATGATTCCGTCCCAGCAGTCGGTCGTGTTCTGGATTAAGAACGGCGCGAACAATAGCTATACGGCTGCGGATTTCAACAACTTCCACAAGACAAACTTGGTTGAGGATGCGAACCTGTTCGTAATCATGAGTGACGGCATGGCGAATTCGGGTCGCCGTGGTATCGTCATTAAGACGAACACGGGCAAAGAAATTTCTTATGCCAATTATGACGCAACGACCGTATATGAAGGCGGCGTGAGTGACGAGACCAAGGAAGACAAAGCGATTCTATTCAAATATCCAATGGACGGCAGCATCACGATGATCAAGACAAGTTCCGGGCTCGCGGCGCCTACTCCTGGCGTGATCGATCCGGCGCTCGTTCCGGCTGTGCCTGTACATGTCGAGCAAGACACGACGCCGCCAAAGGCAGAAGACCGCTCTGGCATAACGTCGGTAGAGCAATCGCAGAACCTTGATCTGAAAGCTTTTGCGGATGATGAGAGGCAAGTGGCGACAGTAAAAGTCTATATCCGCACGGACAAAGAAGCGGATTATACCGGTTATGCACTGACGCAGAATTTCACTGATTCGTTGTATCATTATCTCGTGCCTGCAGCTACGCTGATCGGCAGCAAGTATATTGAATATTATTTCATGGTATCTGACGGTACAAATGAGGTGGAGACGGTAAAGGCCAAGGTGGACATCACCGGCAAGCCGGGTCATGATCCGCTCCGTCTCAACGTGAAGAACGGGGATATCGTGAACGGCACGAAGACGTTGAAAGGGACGTCGGAGACAACGCCTGCGAATACGTTGAAGTTAAGCGTAGACGGCCAAGCGATTACACAAGGTTCGTTCGATGCATTAGAGCATGATGCATACTTCGTCTTCGAAGCGAAGAACGTGGACTATTATTTCAAGAATGCCGTCACGATGGGGCCGGAGAGCGAGAAGGATAAGACGATCCTCTATACATTCATGGATCCGATTCCGACGTATACGACATTGACTTTTAAAATCGATGCGAGCCGCTTCCATATTGGTGCGGATAACGTGATCTATATTCGTGCAGGTTCGAAGACAAGTCCATTCGATGACCGCAAGGAAGAGAATAAAGACGATTTCGAAGTACGAAACGTACGCTTAATGCTAGCGGATGGTACCGAGATTTGGGATCCACTCTACGTGAAGGGTAAAGAAATCAAGATCGGCGACAGCCCGGGAAAAATGGAAGGAATCGGTTTCAACTTCAATCTGGATGCGAAGTACTTCCAGTCGCGCGCCTATGCTTGGGATACGACCAAAGTGGCGGACGGTGCGCATCAGGTGAAAGTGACCGATAGCAACAACGTTGACGTGACAGCGAATGTCACGGTAGACAATACGCCGCCTTCGATCAAGCCGAATGTTGAAGAAGGCAAGCAGTACCGCGGCAGCTTCAATCTGGATGCGGAGATAAAAGACCAGATTGCCGGCGTAGACCAAGTGATCGTGAAGCTGGATAACCAAGATATTAAGCTTCCCTATGTTTTATCTTCCGGCAGCATGAAGGCGGGCAAGCACACGCTGACGATTACGGCATCCGATAAGGTGGGCAATCAAGCGGAGCGTACGGTCACATTCACGACGCCGGAGGAAAATCCGCTGAAGCCGGAATTGATCGCGCCAACGCAAGGTCAATCCGAATTGGGCGGCAGCGTGGGTCTGAAGGTGAAAGTGCAGGATCCGACGAATGATCCGATGAACGTCACGTTCTACAGAGGCTTCCAATATGATGGCAACCGCACTGCAGAAGGATTCACAGGCTTCATGAACGCATCCGATACCGAACCGCCGAAAGTCATGATTCCGGAAGGAGAGCAGACATTAACGGCGGAGGATTACCGTAAGATCAGCGCAGAAGACGGCGATTACTTAGTCAATGACGCAGTGGAGCAATTCCCATACCAACGTTATCAGATTAAGCTTGACCCAGCGGTTCAGAAGACAGACCGCGTCGATATCGTCTGGAAGGGCAAATCGATCGAAGGACGTAAAGTCAGCTTGTATGCTTGGAACGAGAGCGCGAAGAAATGGGTGCAGCTCGTTACCCGCATTGCAGGCACAGAGGATTTCGAATTGAAGTCCACGGTTAAAGTTGAAGACTATGCAATGGGACAGACAATCCAGATCATCGTGCAAGATGAGATCGCGGAGATGAAGGAACTCAAGTCTGATACGGCCCAAGATACGTATGATTTCTCCTTCGTATGGATGTCGGATACGCAGTACTACTCGCAGAGTTATCCTCAGATTTACAAGAAAATCGTGAATTGGGTGAAGGATAACAAAGAGAGCAACAATATTAAATATGTCATCCATACGGGAGACATCGTCGATAAATCCTATCAAGAGTATCAATGGCAGGAAGCGGACGAGGATATGAAGGTGTTGGAAGATGCCAACATTCCTTACGGCGTGCTTGCTGGTAACCATGATGTTGGTCACCAAGACAACGACTATACGAAGTACTGGCAGTATTTCGGAGAACAGAGATTCAAGGATATGCCAACGTACGGCGAGTCCTATCAGAACAATCGCGGACACTACGATCTCGTTTCGGCCGGAGGCAATGATTTTATCATCGTCTATATGGGCTGGGGCCTGGGTGACAAGGAAATCGACTGGATGAATGAGGTCGTGGCGAAATATCCAGAGCGTAAGGCAATCTTGTGCTTGCATGAATACATGCTCGTATCCAATAACCGTGCCCCGATTGCCGATAAGATTTTCGAGAAGGTCATTAAGCCGAACAAGAACGTCATCGCGGCATTGTCCGGACACTATCACGATGCGCAGCTGAAGATCGATGAGCTGGAGGACGACAACGGCGAGAAGCGCAAAGTCTATCAGATGCTCGCGGACTATCAAGGCGCGCCGGAAGGCGGTCTCGGCTATATCCGTCTGATGCAGTTCGACATGAAGAACAACAAGTTTCACATCAAGACGTATTCGCCATATTTGGACGATTATAACTATTATGATCCTGAATTCTATCCTGGCAAAGACGAGTTCTCGCTGGATTTGGATTTACAGCCGAAGATCAAACGCGTCGCAACCGACTACATTGGCGTGAAGGTCTATAGTGAATTACCGATCGGCAAAGTGAATAACGTGAAGAGCGGCCAGCAGGCAGCTTTTACTTGGAACGGTCTCCAAGGCGATAGCTACTATCAATGGTATACGAAGGCAGAAGACGGCAACAGCGGTCAAGTGTTATCGGATATTTGGGGCTTCTATACAGGTAAGGTGAGTAATCCTGATCCAGGCCCTGGTACTACGAAACCAGATCCAAAGCCAGAACAAAAGTCTGATCCAAAACCTCAGCATAAGCCGGAGACTTCTTCGGACAAAGGGGTTATGAGCATTAAACCGGGCGCGGATGGCGCTTATGCGGTAGATCGCGCTGCGCTTGAAAAAGCAGTCAATCAAGCAGAGCACGGTAAAGTGGCGATTAAGCTCGAGGCAGCGTCTTCGGAACAAGCGGCTCAGCTCGTATTGGATGCGGCTGGTGTGCAGAAAGCGAAAGAGCGCAAATTGAGTATTGAAATTGTGGGATCTGGATTTACCGTGACGATTCCGGCAGCTTCCTTGCCGAATGGCATTGCAGATGCGGATCGCATCGTACTTCATATTGATCCGACGATGAATTCCTCAATCCAGACGGCAATCAACGAGGCAATCAGCTCGAACGGTGAACTGAAGTCGACAGGCGTAGTCTTTACGATTAAGCTCGTTACGTTCAAAGGAAAGACAGAGACGGCGGTTCAGCAATTCAGCGGTTCGATTACCGTGAAGCGTACGCTAACGGCAGAGCAACAGAAGCAGCTGCAAAAAGAATACGCGAATATGTATCGTCTGGTGGGCGGCAAAGCAGAGCTGATAGATGGTACGTTCGATGGCAGCACAATTAGCTTCACGACTGATCAATTGGGGCAATTCGCAGTGCTCGAGGTTCACAAGCAGTTCGCTGACTTAATCGGCGGTTGGGCTGATGAGTACATCCTCAAGCTGGCTGCGAAGAATATCATTAGTGGGATGGAGAATAACCAATTTCGCCCGAACTTGCATGTATCGAGAGCGGATTTCGCGACGCTCGTCATCCGTGCTCTGGGTATCCAAGCAGCAGAAGGACAGACGCCATTCGCGGATGTAGCGGCAGACCGTTACTATGCAGGCTATGTGAGCAAAGCGGCTGAACTGGGATTAGTACAGGGCAGCAACGGCAAATTCCGTCCGACGGAGCCGATTACGCGCCAAGAAGCGGCGGTGATTCTGAACAAAATGGCAGAATACATGAAGAAGCCAATTTCGGGATCGTCCTCCGTGCCAGCATTTGCTGACTTGGGCAGCATTGCCGGCTGGGCGAAGGATGCGGTGACGAAGCTGCAAGCAGCGGGTATCATTAACGGCAAAGACAACAACCGTTTCGATCCGCGCGGCTCAGTAACGAGAGCGGAAATCTCGAAGATGCTGTATATAATGTTGAATAAGTAACGAATACGCGCAGAACCCAAAAGACCGTCAGGGATCATCCTGACGGTCTTTTCATGAGCTGGAAGTTCAAATGCAAGCATACGAGGCTGAAGTATCAGCTTCAAGATGGACGCTGGATCAAGACCTTGTTGTGGGCTTAATGGAAGATTTGAACGTTGATCCAGCTGTATAGAACATACGGTTTAAGTCATACTAATCGGGACTGGACAGTAGCAGAGGCGTAAAAGATCCCTGATTCTGAACTTCTTCAATTTTTAAAATTTCAAAAAAATGGTGTTGACAGACGGTTTAATAAGTTCTAAGATTGTCAGTAATCTAATATTGAATAACCCGATGAAAGAGCGAAGTAGCAATGTTGTCACTGTTCTCAGAAAGCCAGGGGTTGATGCGACCTGGTACACACAATGAATTGCGAATTACACTCTGGAGGTTCTTAGGTAACGCTAAGCGGATTGGCAATCGATATCATTGCCGAGAGTGGTATGAATAGTGGCTGCAGCACTGTTCATGCAAGCTGGGTGGTAACACGGTTAATTAATCGTCCCTATGTCTACAATAGACAAGGAGACGATTTTTTTGTTTTTCTAAACCTATAAGGTAGCGTTTTGAACTTACATTCTCAATTATCAAATATAAAATCACACCAAGGAGCTGAATCACAATGATGAACATTATCGATGAATTGGAATGGCGCGGTGCCATTAATCAACAGACAGATGCTGAAGGTTTGCGTAAATTAACAAGCGAGAAATCGATATCATTATACTGTGGTGTTGACCCTACTGGGGACAGCATGCATATCGGACACTTGATTCCATTCATGATGCTGAAGAGATTCCAGCTTGCAGGACACCGTCCGGTGATCCTGATTGGTGGAGCAACAGGGACAATCGGCGATCCAAGTGGCCGTACAACAGAGCGTACGCTGCAAACGATGGATCAAGTCCAAAATAACGTAGATGCATTGACTGCGCAAATGAAGAAGCTGTTCTTGAACGAAGGCGACACTGGCCTGCGCATGGTGAACAACTACGATTGGACTCATAACGTAACCATTCTTGATTTCCTTCGCGACTACGGGAAGAACTTCAGCGTCAACACGATGCTGGCGAAAGATATCGTAGCAAGCCGTCTCGATACGGGGATCTCCTTCACTGAGTTCTCGTACCAGATTCTTCAGTCGATGGACTTCCATCACTTGTTCGTTAATGAAGACGTACAACTGCAAATCGGCGGCGCGGATCAATGGGGTAACATTACAAGCGGCCTTGACTTGATTCGCAAAAAAGAAGGATCAGAAGCTAAAGCATTTGGTTTGACAATTCCATTGATGCTCAAAGCAGATGGAACGAAATTCGGTAAAACTGCTGGCGGTGCAATCTGGCTCGATCCGAACAAAACGACTCCATTCGAGTTCTACCAGTTCTGGGCAAACACAGATGATCGTGACGTAATTAGATACCTGAAATTCTTCACATTCTTAACGCAAGAGCAAATCAAGACGTTGGAAGAGAAAGTACAAACTGAGCCGCATAAACGTGAAGCTCAACGTGTACTTGCTGAAGAAATGACCAAATTCGTTCATAGCGAAGAAGCATTGGTACAAGCTCAGAAAATTACAGCTGCCTTGTTCAGCGGAGACATCAAAGCGCTGACTGCAGATGAAATCGAGCAAGGCTTCAAAGATATGCCTACATTCCATGCTTCTAAGGAAGAGAAAAACATTGTAGACTGGCTCGTTGATCTTGGTATCGAACCATCCAAGCGTCAAGCGCGTGAAGATATTGCGAACGGTGCAATTTCGATGAATGGAGAAAAAGTAACGGATCTGGAAATGACAGTTACTGTGGACAATTCCTTCGATGGCCGCTTCATTATTATCCGTAAAGGGAAAAAGAGCTACAGCCTCGTGAAATTGGGAGAATAGCTGCTCATGAAATTTGGAGAATAGCTGCTACAGCTATTCTCTTTCCTTTATCTCCTTTAGTTAGGGGGCAGGATAACCAAATGCCAGAATCGTGGAAAAAATCGCTGCAAAGTGCTCTACTGAATCATCGCATTATATCGGCTATCAATCAGGACATGCAAGTCAATTGGCTTATGCTCGATCTCGGGATTGCCGAAGTGGCTCTCGATCAACTGAATGAAGAACTTGACCGTATGCTGATTGCGTTCAATCGATTATGCAAGTATAAACAGGTAAAGCAGATATCGCTAGGCTGCTTTCGAATGTTGGATATTATACGAAATGAAGAGAGTTGCCAGCCTAAGCTACATATTCTGCTTCCAACAATTAAGAGTTATTTTCAAGGCAGGTATTATATTAAGGCAGAGTCGTGGTTGTCTCTATGGTGCAGAGCTTTGGATAAAGAATCTGTAGACCATGTGACCGTGAACGTGAAGGTTGTGAACCCAAAGGGCGATCAGCAGGCGACTGTTCAAAAGATGGACGAAGGCTTAGACAAGCTTGTAGTGAATAGGGGACAACGAAGGTTGGAGAGTAGTGAGCCAAGTACCCTACTCCCTTCTCGCAGATTAATCGGATACAGCAGAGTGATGAAGGAATATATGGAGAAGTTGAAGCCTGCTCCTGTATATGATTTGAGCGAGTACCGAACAGAAGATGTCGTAGCGAACGCTGCATTCGAAATCATGCTCGATTGGTATCCTGGGATACGGCTCAAATAGATCATCATCCTAAGAAATAGAGTCATCATTTAATTTATATAGATGATAGAAGTTTGAAGGACTGGATTGAGACAAAATCCAGTCCTTTCTTTGTACGGAACGTCACCAATGAATACTGCTTGGTTCAAAAAAGTGGGAGTTGAAGAGAAATTATACACTATCTGATGCAGATTGAGCGCATTAATCTATAAAGGCAATTAAAAGATCAAAAATTGAAATGTTTGGCTATGATATATTTCACAACTAAAATATGAGGATTATCATAGGAAAATAAGAAAGGGTACATGTTTTGATATAAGAAATAGCCGATTTCAACATAATTACTTACCAAATTAATCCTCTGCATTTGTGTCTGCGTACTTCAAGCATTTGAGTGGAATTTGATAAAAAATAGAAATAGAGAGGGTATTATCTATTTCTGAGAGGTTTCCCTTACTCCAGCAAGCCGGTAAACATATTCCCCAGCATGTATAAGTATTCCCTTTTGTATTTTCTTCACTCTTTGTTCCCCAATCCAGTTTTGCCCTCAATTACGTTCAACCTTAGGGAATAAGAACAACTTCCCCAACGCATGATAGTGATATCGTCTAGTAGGCAACCAATCCCCATGTGTGCTTTTATTTCATGATTGAAAGGATGTGTGTTCAATATCAATAAATAAATGATAGAGAAGATGAATTGATGTATATATAAAAATACTATTTACCGCATTTATATTCACTATTTCACCCTGGAAATGCTTTTACCTATAGAAGCGAAAAACCTTTAAAGCCTTCATCGAATTGTTGGAAAAAGCTTTAAAGTATTTGCTAACAAGATTCTGGAAAATGACGAAAAAACCTTATGTGACAAGGTGTTGAATCGAATTGACAGAACAAAAAAATGAGGCGTATACTGACGGTGCAAGTTAATCGATTAACAAAACTATATAAATAATTTCATATGATCAAGGGGTGAGCTCGAAGCGTTTCAATTGCATTCCTATAGTTTCAATTCATACCTTATTCATTGATTTGAATAATTTAGGAAGATTGAAAAGGTTAGACAACTGAGAGAAAGAAGGATAGATCAATGGCCAATTCAAAAAAGTTGACGCTATTCGGGTTAATTGGGATTACGATGGCGTTCTTCGGTACTGTTCGTAGTGTGCCGACACTTGCCGCCACCGGCTGGACTCAAATCTTTTATATGTTGGTTGCAGCCGTATTGTTCGCCTTGCCAATCGCGTTGATGTCAGCCGAGCTGTCAACAGGGTTCCCTGAAGAGGGCGGACCGCAAGTATGGGTTAAAAACGCTTTAGGCGAGAAATGGGGCTTCGTTACCTCATGGCTCTTATGGGTACAAATGTTCTTCGGGATGGTAATGGTCGCATCCACAGTAGGGGTTCTATTCGGATACGTCATTAATGTTCCCGATTTATCATCAAACAATTACTTCATATTCGCAGTTATCCTGATTTCATATTGGGGCGTTACATTATTGAACTTGAAGTTCGATATGGTCAAAATTGCAGGTAACTGGGGCGCAATTATCGGGGTATATATCCCATTCGTTATTCTCGTAATCCTGGGTCTTATGTATATGTTCAAAAATGGCATTAACCCACAAGGTTACTTGGCTGACTTCAAAGCAAGCAACTTGCTGCCGAATCTAAGCGATTTGGGAAGCTTGGCATTCTTGTCCGGTATCATCTTTATCTTCGCTGGTGTAGAGATCTCCTCTGTACATGCGAATAACATCGAAAATCCGAAACGCAACTATCCGATTGCAGTTATCGCTTCCGTTATCCTGCTGGTTATTTTCAACCTGATTGCAGGTCTTACTGTAGCAAACGGTGTTCCAATGGGGAAAATGGAACTTGCGAACATTACGCAGCCTTACCTGATCTTCTGTGAAGACTTAGGCATTCCATCAATTTTCGTTAATATTATATCGGCAATGATTTTGATCGGTGTACTTGTTCAGCTTAGTGCATGGGTACTTGGACCAAGTAAATCGATGATCAAGGTCGCAGAAGATGGTAACTTGCCGCCATTCTTCCAAAAGAGAAATGGAAAAGGTATTCCAATTTCGTTCGTATTGATCCAAGCGATTGTTATCTCGTTAGTTTCCGTTCTTTATATCGTAGTACCTGACGTAAACAGTGCGTTCTTGATTATCACAATTACAACGACAATTCTCTATTGTCTCGTATATGCTTTTATCGCAATTTCAGCAATTCGTCTTCGTTACAAAATGCCTGAAGTCGAGAGACCATTCCGACTTGGCAGCAAAGGCAATGGCTTGATGTGGTTCGTAGCTTTGCTGGCCTTGTTGAGCGTAGGCATTACATTGGTTGTTAGCTTGATTCCACCATCTATTCTCGAACCAAGCCAAACAACGGGTTATATCATTTATCAAGTAGGCGCAACAATTGTTATGGTGGGCATCGCCCTTATCATATATAAATTCAAGAAGCCAAGCTGGAAAAAGAGTGAATAGTTTCACAAATTAAGTGCTTCATCAATTCGTTTCATCACATTCAATTCATTTATACATCACGGGAGGAATAGAACATGAACTATCAAATTCCGGAAATTAACCTGAAAGCATTATTCCTTGGTTCTAAAGGCGAAAACGTTAATCTCTTCAAAGAAGTATTGAATAAAATTGTGGACGAGCATGTTGGCTGGAGACAAAACTATCAACCGCAAGATTTGCCAGTCATCTCTCCTTTCGATAAGAGCTCTGAGAGCTTCCAAAATACTGCAGACCATATGCGCAGCGTATTCGATCAATTGTCTTCCAAGCTTCGTTCCGAATCCTTGCCTTGGCATACAGCAGGACGCTTCTGGGGTCATATGAACTCTGAAACATTGATGCCTGCGATTATCGCTTATACAGCAGCAATGCTATGGAACGGTAACAACGTAGCTTATGAATCTTCTCCGGGTACATCCCAAATGGAAGAAGAAGTTGGACATGAATTGTGCAAAATGATGAGCTATCGCGAAGGACATAGCTGGGGTCACATCTGTGCCGATGGTTCCATCGCGAACTTGGAAGGTCTCTGGTATGCACGTAACATCAAATCCTTGCCGCTTGCGATTAAAGAAGTTGCACCTGAGCATGTAGAAGGCAAATCCGAATGGGAATTGCTCAACATGCCTACGAATGAAATTATGGACATTTTGGACAAAGTTCAAGACAAATTGGATGATATTAAAGCAAAATCCGCACGCAGCGGCCGTTATTTAGACAAGCTTGGTAAATGGTTGATTCCACAAACAAAACACTATTCCTGGTTGAAAGCAGCCGACATTATCGGTATCGGCTTGGATGCTGTTGAAGCAATCGATGTAGACAGCAGCTATCACATGGATATTGAGAAGCTGGAAACACGCATTCGTGAACTGGCAGCAGAAAATACGCCAGTCCTTGGGGTTGTTGGCGTAGTCGGCAGTACAGAAGAAGGTCAAATCGACCATATTCATAAAATGGTTGCTCTTCGTGAAAAATTGGCGAAGGAAGGCATTTACTTCTATATCCATGTCGATGCAGCTTACGGCGGATATGCACGTTCCATCTTCTTGGATGAAAACGATCAATTCATCGAATATAACAAAATCAATGAAGTATTCAAGAAACACAATGTCTTCACAGATATGAGCTTGAAGGACGAATGGCTTACTGAAGATGTTTATGAAGCCTTCAAAGCAATGAGCCAAGTTGAATCCATTACAATTGACCCGCACAAAATGGGCTATATCCCTTACTCTGCAGGTGCAATCGTTATTCAAGATATCAGAATGCGCGACGCGATCTCTTATTTCGCAACATACGTATTCGAGAAGGGTGCAGATATCCCAGCATTGCTCGGCGCGTACATTCTCGAAGGTTCCAAAGCAGGTGCAACAGCAGCAGCTGTATGGACAGCACACAAAGTATTGCCGCTTAACGTTACAGGCTTTGGTAAATTGATGGGCGCAAGCATCGAAGGTGCTTATCGCTTCTACAACTTCTTGAAGGAAAGAACATTCAACGTTAATGGCAAAGTGATTAAACTTCATCCATTGACTAAACCAGACTTCAACATGGTTGACTATGTATTTAACGAAGAAGGCAACACAGACTTGGAAAAAATGAACAAATTGAACCATGAATTCTTCAATTACGCTTCCTATGTGAAGGGCGGATTGTATAACAACGAATTCATCACTTCTCATACAGACTTTGCAATTCCTGACTATGGCAACAGCCCATTGGAATTCGTCAACAGCCTTGGATTCAGCAGACCAGAATGGGATCGTGTTGAAAAAGTTACAATCCTTCGTGCTTGTGCCTTGTCTCCATATGCTCATGACAAAGACGTATTCGAAGAATATGCGCTTAAGATTGAGAAAGCTATTCAAGACAAGCTGGAAAAAATCTACTTGTACGAAATGTAAGTTTCAAATTAATAAAATGGAATGCGTAACAATCTTCGGTTGTTGCGCATTCCTCTTTATCCAAGGAGTGCTGGATATGACAAACATCAAAAAGGTATTAACGGTTGCAGGTTCGGACTCTAGCGGCGGCGCTGGACTACAAGCGGATCTGAAAACGTTTGAAGAATACGGAACATTTGGCTTCTCTTCCATAACTTCCATCGTTACGATGGATCCGGATAACAACTGGCATCATGCCGTATATCCGATTGATCCTGAACTTGTTCGCAATCAGATTAAAACCGTATTATCTGGGGGCAAACTAGATGCGATGAAGACAGGCATGCTCGGTTCCATTCCTGTGATCGAACTGCTTAGAGAGGTTATTGACCAGCACGACATCACGAATGTCGTCATCGACCCTGTTATGGTGTGCAAAGGCGAGGATGAAGTTGTTCAACCGGAAAACGGTGAAGCCATTCGAGAGCTTCTGCTTCCTAGAGCAACGGTTGTGACGCCCAATTTATTCGAAGCGGGACAGCTTGCGGGAATTCGCAAAGTTAGCACGCTAGAGGATATGAAGGAAGCTGCAACCAAGATTCATGAGCTTGGAGCACAGCACGTAGTCATTAAGGGTGGCAAGACATTGGAAGATCAGAAGGCTATTGATCTGCTGTTCGATGGTCAATCATTCACATTGTTCGAAGCAGAGAAGCTGGATACGAACCATAATCATGGTGCAGGGTGTACATTTGCGGCGGCTATCGCTGCTGGTCTTGCGAAGGGGATGTCGGTCAGGGATGCAGTAGCTACAGCGAAGCAATTCGTTACAGCAGGCATTGGAGGCGGATTCGCGCTTAATCAATTTGTAGGACCTGTATGGCATGGTGCGTACAATAAGGCTGAACAACGCATGAATGGCTAAACACAGCAGGTATATGTCCAATCTATAGACCCCATTTGCGAGCGCAGCATTGCAATAGTTGGTCATGAAGGAGTTCGGCTTATATGAAGAAAGAAGAGGTTACACTGAAAGAAAGCCTATTTCTTTTAGTTGTTTTATTAGCCATTATAGGAGCTTGTATTATCGGCTTAAGCATGGATCCACAAATTCCGATACTATTCTCCTTGGGGATTATTATCGTCTTCGCTAAAATAAAGGGCATATCTTGGGATCGCGTTCACAAAGGAATATCGAACGGCATTACACCCGGATTAATCCCTATTCTCATCTTTATGCTAATTGGAGCCTTAATCAGCGTGTGGATTGCAGCAGGAACAATTCCGACGATTATGGTTTATGGCTTTGGCATCTTGTCCGCTAAATATTTTTTGCCTTCTGTTTTTATCATTTGTGCAGTCGTTGGTATTACAGTAGGGAGCTCATTCACTACGATCTCAACTGTAGGTATTGCCTTCTTCGGAATGGGACAGATTATGGGATACCATCCCGCCATTACGACCGGGGCAATCATTTCAGGTGCATTCTTAGGAAACAACGTCTCGCCTTTATCGGATACAACGAACCTGTCCTCAGCCATTGGTGAGGTTGACTTGTTCGAACATATCCGTTATATGCTGCGAGTTGTTATTCCCGCCTTCCTGATTTCGCTTTTGTTCTTTGGAATTGTAGGTCACGCGAAGGTGCTGACGACAGGCGAACAAATCAATGAACTTGTTCAGACTTTGAATTCGTCATTTACCGTATCTGCATGGACCTTGATTCCGGTATTGGTACTCTTCTTATGTGCATGGCGCAAGATTCCGGCCATCCCGACTTTGCTGCTAAGCATTGTCTTTACCATCGGAGTTCTGTTTATTTATCACCCAGAAACAAGCTTGGCAAGCCTATCTAAGCTGATGCAGGATGGTTATGTTGCGCACACAGGCGTTGAGAGCGTGGACAAGCTGTTGTCTCGCGGCGGTATCCAGAGCATGATGTGGTCTGTTTCCCTTATTTTGCTTGCATTATCATTAGGCGGGCTGTTGGTAGAATTGAACATCATCAAAACGATTATTTCTCGCATCTCTTCATTTGTTAGCACAAAAGGAAAGCTGATTCTGATGACGGCGCTTAGCTCGATGGGGATTAACCTTCTCCTTGGAGAGCAGTACTTGTCCATTATTTTACCGGGAGAAGCGTTCAAGTCTCAGTATGATGCGATTGATGTGGGACGCAAGGAAATGACGAGAATACTCGCCAATGGCGGAGCAGCTTTTAATGCGCTCATTCCTTGGGGCGTCAGTGGGGTATTTATTACAGGGACACTCGGCGTATCGACACTTGAATATTTGCCGTTCGCGATTTTCTGTATTGTTGCACCGCTTCTCAACATTTTGTACGGTTTCTTGGGAAAATCTACGAAAGCTTCCAAAGCTTCCAAAGCAGCATAATCGCAAACGATAAGAAGAAAAGTTGGTGCATAGAGCCAGCTTTTTTTCTATGGAAGGTGCTGCTCTTCTTATGAAATATGTGGTATTAATTACTAATGAAAAATAATGCTATAATATGTTATACCTATTTCAGATACTTGGAGAAAAAAATCACATAACTGGATATGTCATATGAATGACCTTCTAATCCCACCTTCAACATGATGAGATTGGAAATCAGCCAGTCAGTACTCAAGGAGGTAAACATATGTTAATAGAAGAGCTGCAGGGGAAAGCGTTAGATGAATTTTTCCAAGGGATTTTATCTTTGGAGACGATTGAAGAGTGCTATGCTTTCTTTGATGATTTGTGCACAGTAAATGAAATTAAGACGATGGTTCAGCGTTTTCAGGTTGCGAAGATGCTGCACAACCATAACACATACAGTGAGATTGAAGCTGAGGCGAATGCAAGCACGGCTACCATTTCCCGCGTTAAGCGATCCTTGAATCATGGCAACCACAGCTATGAATTCGTATTCGCACGTATGAAAGAACAATCAGAGAACAATCCAGAGAAGTAAGTTTCCAATCTTCAGACTTTGCGTACGATGTATCTGCGATCTGCGTACAATGAATACCTCTCCATGCAAGCTTATGCACCTAGAAGGAAAATCAGCCTTCAAATCAATTCATTCTTTGTGATACGATACAATTTTCATACCATTAGGGAGAAGGAGGGGGACTAAGCTTCGCTGCATCATTACAAGATAAGCGAAATGCTCAAGTCGCCCCTTATCATGCATGTTACTCCTCAACAAGCTCCTTGAATGATTTCACCTTGCCATGCGCATGCGGTGTTTGCTTGCGGATTTTATCGGCGTTTTCCCGGCGATGTTTTGGAATGGACATGGATGATAGCCTCCTCTTGAAATGAGCCCAATAAGGCATAGTAAGTTTGCGGCTGGATAGATGCAAGCATCTGTCTAGCCGTGCTGCACTCGGTTCAATTGTGAACCGAATGTGTTGTTAATATGAGCTGGATTCATAGCGACTATCCCCGCCAATGTTAGGGGGAGAGGGGTTATGGATTCTTTTGACATGGAATTGGGTGTTGTGATATCTTTTATTTAGACATTTATCTAAATGTCTAATGGGTTCTAATTCTGTGGCCGGGGGGATTCCAATTGAATAAATCAGCTTGGAAATGGATGATGGCAGCATGTTTGCTGCTCGGGAGCGCAGTCCCAACTGCATTTGCGGAGGAGACGAAGCAGGAAGCGGCATCAGAAAAGAAGGAAACTGCTAGCATGGTGCAACTGCGGCAAGCGGCGAACGCAATTGGAGCTTATGTAAAGTGGGATCAGAGTACGAAAGAAGCAACGGTTACTTATGGGGATCGTGTATGGATCGTACGCAGCGGGTCTGTTGAATCGACGATTAGCGGCCAACCGTTGAAGCTGACTGCGGCACCTAGAGTGGAGCAAGGAATTCTGGTTGTACCTTGGAACGATCTGTGTGAAGCCCTGCACATTCAAGCGAAGTGGGTAAATGGGAAAGTGGAAGCAGAGACGTCGGACTGGAAGACGCGTGCGTCTCAATTTGTCATGCAATTCGCAGCAGCCGCTGACCGTCCGGAAGCGGTGGAGCAGATCCAATCTTCTCTGACTCCGGCACTCAAGAAAGCGGGTCACGTGTACCCGATCGGCATGTTTGCCAAGCAAATTACGACGATGTTCGGACATCCAACCCAATTGATCCAAGTCACGCAAACTGAAAATGATGTGCATCGTAATGCTGCCGTCTCATTTAAGACTGATAAAGGCTCGGTATTATCCGTGGTACTCCGTTATGCTAAGGACGGCTTGGTGGATGATATGTATTTCAATTTCGTACCCCAAGGTCAATATCAAGCCCCATCCTATGATGATAAGGATGCTTATAGAGAAGAGTCGATCGTAATCGGAGAAGGGGAATTCAAGCTGCCGGGCACACTGACAGTGCCAGCGTCAGGAGACGGGAATTATCCGGTTCTGGTGCTTGTACATGGATCGGGTGCGAATGATCGAGATGAATCGATCGGCAGCAGCAAGATGTTCCGTGACCTGTCCGTCGGCCTTGCCAAGCAAGGGATTGCAACGATTCGTTATGAGAAGCGGACGCGTGAATATTCGTATCAGTCCACCGCAGTTCCACGCTTTACGGTGAAGGAAGAGACGATAGATGATGCCCTTCATGCGGTTGCTTGGGCGGCCCAAGACAAGCGGCTGAACAAGCAGCAGATCTTTGTGCTTGGCCACAGTCAAGGCGGAATGCTCGTGCCTAGAATTCTTGCTCAGGATACTGCTAAGGCAATTCGGGGAGCTGTAGTTGCAGCAGGGCCATCTGGCCCGCTTGAGGATCTCATGCTGACGCAATTCGAAGGCCAATTGGCTCGTGCAAAGGAGTCGAAGCTTCCAGAGCAGGCAATTGCTCAATTGGAAGCACAAGTAGCAGCATGGAAGCAGTCCCTTCAAATCATAAAAAATAAAGAATATACAGTCGACAACTACCCGGCAAATTTGCCAATCGGCACACCTTCTTGGTGGTTTGATTTCCGCGATTATTATGGCGGAGACATTGCGAAGACTCAGCAAGTTCCGATGTTCCTCATCCAAGGGGACAATGATGTCCAAGTGGGCAAGGAGCATTTAGACGGCTGGAAGAAGGCGCTGTCGGCTCGTACCAATGTCGCATACAAGCTGTATCCGAAGCTGAACCATGTTTTTGTACCGTATGATAAACCATCGACCGGAGAAGAATATATGCTGCCGGGCAACGTACCGCTTGATGTTATTACTGACATGGCGAAATGGATAAAAACTCAATCCTAATGATATCGTTGCCGTTATACACGTCAATATAGCATTAGCTTATAACCAAGAGCGTGATAGTCTAGATAGCTAGGCTATGCGCTCTTTGTGATTTTTGAGTGGAATGATTTATGCGTTATAATGGATAAATAGTCAAAGGGGGGCTGGTCATGCGACGTACGAAAAAACCGCGAAAACGCAGAATCGGGCTTCTGATCTTCCTTGTTCTCATTATTTTGGTTCCCTACATATTGGTGAACAGCACACCTGCATTAACGGCGCTGTTTGTAAGAAAACTATTTGAGACTCCAATCGCGACCCAGCCAGCAGGGTATGCTTCGTATAGCAGCCAAGTGCAGGTTCAGCATGATTTGACCTATCCATCAAGGTATAAGGACAACCGATTCGATATATACTTGCCACAATCATCAAGCGCCGAAGGAGCGAAATCATACCCGACTATTATCTGGGTGCATGGAGGCGCGTATGTTGGAGGGGATAAGAAGGATCTTGCGATTTTTTCCACCATGTTAGCAAGTCAAGGTTATGTGGTATTGGCGATGAATTATGAGCGCGCACCAGAAGCCAAATATCCTACGCCTCTTTTGCAACTGGATGAATGTTATCAATATGTGAAGGCAAATCCAGATCGCTTCCCGATTGATACAAATCGGCTATTCTTTGCTGGAGATTCAGCAGGAGCACAGATTGCCAGCAACTATACAGCTATTCAGACGAACTCAGATTTGGCACGTCAAATGGGTATGGAGCAAGCAGTGCCACGAGACACGATAAAGGGAATGCTGCTGTATTGCGGCCCATTCGATCTTCAACTGTTCCACAGTACGAAGTATTCACTGCCTGTGCAATTTTTCTTGAATCAAGTAGCTTGGAGCTACATCGGAGAGAAGAATTGGCATGAAGTGGAGAAGGTGAAGTTAGCTTCGGTTGTGAACTTTGTGACGAAGGATTATCCACCAACCTTTATTACCGATGGCAACAAAAATTCATTTGAGGAGCACGGAAGAGAGCTGGCTGCAAGGCTGGAGGCAGTGAATGTCCCGGTTCATTCGCTCTTTTTCGAGCAGAATGAGGCGATTACCGAGCATGAGTTTCAATTTAAGTTAGATACCGAGTCTGGAATGAAGGCATTGGAGCAATCTTTGTCATTTTTGAGGCAGTACGCAAGCAAATAAAAAACAGGAGCCAATATGCACAAAATAAGACAAAGCATACTGCGCTCCTGTTGGTTATATATTAATTTTTCAACAGTGGAGTCCATAATTTATACAGGTCAGCAAATCCAAATGAATCATATTGAACATGCTGCAGCATCGGATGAATGGGGCGCACGTGCTGCGGATGATGCATGAAACCAATGCAGGCTTCATCAACTACGTATTGGACGATGCGATCAATTCGACTTTCTCTCTCCTCCGCATTTTCATGCTGGAACAAAACGAATTGGGAATCAATCCATTCGAGCTGTTCATCGCTCAAATAACGACGGAAAGCCAATGCATCGCTACGGAAAGCAGCAAGCACTGACAGATGCGGATCCAGTGATGATACCTCACCGGACAGGATGATATCCATGTGCGGATCGTTCGTCGAATCATGGACATCGTTAAAGGAGTAGGGATGAAGTTCGATATGGATCCCGATACTGAGCGCCCTTTGTTGAATCCATTCTGCTTCCTCCCATGCCTCTGGGATATCCAGCATATATAGCCGCAGCTTTTCGCCGCTATAGGAGCTGGCGGCTAGCCATCTTTTTGCCTCAGTTAGACTTTTCCTGATCAGAGTGCTTCTCCATGGGAAAAAATGAGAGGCTGGGATAAGCCCAATTCTGCCTAACTCCTTCCACATGGTTTCCATGTCCAGCAATTCGTTCAACGCTTTCCGCAGCATGCGATTCTGCATGGTAGAAGAGTGCTTTGTATTATACATAGCAAACCGATATCCAAGTTCCGTGGGACGATCATATGCCGCATTGAAAGGAACTGTTCCAGTGCTAGGAATGTCATATTGGATAAGATGTGCCCGTTCCGGGGGCATTTGCCAACAATGAATTTCATCCATATAAGCGCGCTCGCGAAAATACGAATCAAATGCATGCAGTACAACTCGATTCTGCTGGCAGGATACAATCCGATATGGCCCTGTGCCGATAAAGAAGCTGTCCGTATTCTCACCATCTTCGGGGAGGATGATCATCGGTGTTGATGCTAGATAGCGCCCAAACAAAGGATTCGAGCGATGTAGTATAATCCGAGCCACGAGTGGCGAAGGACAATCTATAGATGCGATATCTCGGGCTAGCCAGCGATTGGGACAGGCTGAATGCATGAGCCTCTCCATGCTGAACTTGACGTCCCGACTTGTCAAAGCGCGATGGTGATGGAACCATACCTGCTTGCGCAAATATATCGTCCATGTTAGCCCCTGTTCATCGACCTCCCACCCAATAGCTAAATGAGGCACAAGCTCATTCTGATCGGCATCATAACGGAGCAGTGTATCCCCGATCAACGAGGCAAGCATTGAATCATAGGTGATCGATACGAACGCAGGATCAAGATTCGTTACCGGATAGGTCGTAATGGCATGTAACACATCCTTACCTACTGTTGTAGACTGCAGCCCAAACTGCTCTTGAATAGGCTTTTGCAAATCACCGATCCACTGCCTTGGAAAAGGAAGCTGAAGCACTTGAAGCAGCTGCTCCATGTCCTGCTGCTGAAGACAGAGCTGAATGAAATCAAGCAGATCCTCATAAAAATCCGTAACGAAGCAAATCTCGGATTGATTTCCTCTGCCGCGTCCGGGAATGTAAGTACAATCATACTCAGATACCAGCTTAAGTAGCTTTCGTCTAGCATTTTTCCGGCTGCAATGCCATACATTCTCCAGTTCTTGCAGCCGCAGCATTGCGGTATGCTCATGTTCACGCTCGTATAGATAGGCGCGCAATGATAAATAATCCAGTTGAAGCAATTGACTCACCTCACTAAAAGGGGACATGTAAGCAAGGATTATACCCTTTTTTCCTCTTTTTGCAAGGCTGATAATAGGGATAAAGCAATTATTATTAGTTTTCTAAACAAGAGAGAAGCAGGGAGGTATTCCTATGTTCACAACACAAAGAATCCGATTGCGCAAAATGACGGAGAAGGATGCACAGGTGTATCATAGCTGGAGAAACGATGCAAGGGTGATGGAGACAACGAATCCGCATATGGATGTATATGCTCCTGAGGATACTGATGCTTTTGTTCGCACTGTTATACTTGGATCTTCGAGTTCGAAATCGTATATCATTGGTGACGCAGACACGGATACGCCCATCGGAATCATGTCGCTCATTTCAATCGATTACAAAAATCGCAATGCGGAGCTGATTATAGATATCGGCGAACCGGATTATTGGGGGAAAGGGTACGGTCAGGAAGCATTGCAGATTTTGCTGCACTATGCCTTCAATGAGTTGAATTTGCATCGATTGTCCTTACGGGTGTTCGATTTTAACGAGAGAGCGATTAGGCTGTACTCGAAAATAGGCTTCAAGCAAGAGGGGGTTATAAAAGAGGCCTTATTCCGCAATGGAGCTTGGCACGATATTATCCAGATGGGACTGCTGCAATCCGAGTACATGAAGTAAAGTCTATAGCGAAAATATGAAAATAAAAGATATACTAGGTGAAAGTGATAACTTTCACTTTTAACATTACAAATATATGCTACTCTTATCTATGTACGGTACATCTTCCGCATGCGCAGCGGACAACCAGTATATACAGACGAGGGGTATAACAACATGAAGAGCATTCGTAAGGCTGGAACTTGGCTGCTCATTTTATGTCTTATTGTAATGGTAGCAGCTTGTGGCAATGGAAGTGGCAAGGAATCGCAAGGAGCCGCACAGCAGGAACAAGGCAAGACCATTACATCTGTCGGGGAAGGTGATGGCAAGCACGGTGCGATCAAGGTAGAGGTTACATTCGACAATAATGAAATTACGGATATTAAGGTACTCGAACAGAAGGAGAACGAAGTTCTGGCCGAGCCTGTATATAAACAGCTGAAAGAAAATATGATCAGCACCAATACGGCTGAAGTAGATGCAATCAGCGGCTCCAGCATGACGAGCCATGGCTTCATTGATGCAGTCCAAGATGCTGTATCTAAAGCAGGAATTACGCTCATCGCGAAGAAGGCCGATTCCTCCAATAAATCTGAGGAGCCTGCGGAACAAACCTATGACATCGTTGTGGTTGGTGCAGGCGGAGCGGGATTCAGTGCGGCAATTGAAGCGAAGAAGGCAGGGGCTACTGTCGTTCTGTTGGAGAAGATGCCAACCGTTGGCGGTAACACATTGATTTCCGGTGGGGAAATGAACGCAGCGAACACATGGGTTCAACAGAAACTTGGCATTAAAGATGATGTCGAATTATTTATTAAGGATACGCTGAAGGGCGGCGACAACGTCGGTGATCCAGAGATGGTGCGCACGATGGCTGAGAATGCGACCCAAGCAGCAGAATGGCTGAAGGATGAGATCAAGGTTGAATTTTTGCCGGATCATCTTTTCCAGTTCGGTGGACACTCCGTGAAGCGCGCGCTTATTCCACAGGGACATACAGGGGCAGAGCTGATTACGAAGCTGAAGAAGCATTTGGATGGGGCTGGCATTCCGCTGAAGACAGATACGAAAGTGGAAAAGCTGCTCACAGACAACTCTGGCAAAGTAATCGGCGTAGAAGCAACAGGCGCTAAAGGAAGCAAGCTGACATTCCATGCGAATAAGGGCGTTATCATTGCATCCGGCGGCTTTGGCTCCAATGTAGAAATGCGTAAGAAATATAATCCAGAGTATGACGAGAAATACATGACAACAGATGCTCCTGGCTCTACAGGTGACGGTATCGTGATGGCTCAGGATGTAGGGGCAGCATTAACGAACATGGAGAGCATTCAAACGTATCCGGTCTGCGATCCAGTAACAGGTGTTATTTCGCTCGTAGCGGACAGCCGTTTCGATGGCGCAATCCTTGTAAACCAAAGCGGTAAGCGGTTTGTTGAAGAGCTTGAACGCCGCGACGTAATTTCAAAGGCAATTTTGGCACAAGAGGGAAAATACGCTTACCAACTGTGGAACGAAGATATTGCGAATATTAGCAAAACGCACGAGGTGCACAAGGACGAATACGACGCACTCGTGAAAGAGGGCATGCTGTATAAAGCGGACACGCTTGAAGACGCTGCAAAGTTCTTCAACATCGATCCGGCTGCATTGAAGGCAACAATTGAGCGGGTCAACGGCTTCGCAAAAGCAGGAGATGATAAGGACTTCCATCATCGTGCTGGCCTGAAGGACATGAGCAAGGGCCCTTATTATATTGAAAAAGCAGTTCCATCCGTTCACCATACGATGGGTGGCGTGGTGATCAACAAGACGACTCAAGTATTGAATGAGAAGGGACAACCGATCCCAGGCTTGTTCGCAGCAGGTGAAGTAACAGGTGTCATCCACGGCAAGAACCGTCTCGGCGGCAACGCGGTTGCGGACGCCATTACATTCGGCCGTATTGCAGGACAACAGTCTGTGAAGTAAAGTTAGGCAGATGTGATTATAGTGAAGCCTGATTAACAAGCTAATCATAGTAAATGGAAGTAGACCGCAGCTTAGCTGCGGTCTTTTCTTGTAGAGAATATTTTCCCAATCACCTATAATGGGAGGATGGCATCATGTATAACCATATTTTTCTTACAAAGGAGACATCGACATAATGGGATTTGCATCACTCTTTGCAAGACCGCATCTAGCAGAATGCGTGCCTGACCTCGTAGCAACGGCAAGAGGAGATAAGAAAGCGACGCTTGTCATTCAGCATGCCAAGCTGGTCAATGTGACTTCTGGAGAAATATTGGACGATATGTCCATCGGTGTACAAGGTTCAAGGATTGCATTTGTAGGCAAGGATGCAAGTCATCTTATAGGAGACACGACGAAAGTTATTGATGCACAGGGCCGTTATGTATCGCCCGGACTGCTTGACGGGCATTGCCATATTGAGAGCAGCCAGATTACGCCAACGCAATTTGCAAGAGCTGTATTGCCCAAAGGGACGACAGGCGGCTTTTTCGACGCGCATGAGATTACGAACGTTCTTGGACTTCCGGGATTGAAGCTTATGCTCGATGAAGCGAGAACGACTCCACTCGCCGCTTACATGCAGGTCGCTTCCTGCGTGCCTTCTACCGGCCCAGAGCTGGAGACGGCAGGCGCTTCGATTGGACCGGCCGAGGTAGCGGAAGCCTTTACGTGGGGCCCGGACATGATTGCCCTTGGCGAAGTCATGAACTTCCCGGGCGTCGTATTCGGCGATGACAAAATGATTGGGGAAATTCAAGCTGCCTTGCGCGCAGGCAGAGTAGCTGATGGACACTATACATGGCCTGTTCAAGACTGGCGATTGCCAGCATATGCCGCCAGCGGGATTACCGGTTGCCATGAAAGCGTGAATGCGGAGGATGTCATCGCACGCGTGCGGCTAGGCATGTATGCGAAAATGAGACGCGGTTCCGCATGGCATGACGTTGCGGAATCAATCAAGGCCCATACTGAGCACAATATCGACACGCGCCGCATGATACTCGTCACCGACGATCGGAGTCCAGAGTCGCTAGTAGATGAAGGACATATGGATTTCGTTGTACGCCATGCGATTGCGCAGGGAGTGCGTCCTGTGACGGCATTCCAGATGGCAACCATTAATACGGCAGAACGATTTGGAGTGGCGCGGGATGTAGGTTCGATTACACCGGGTTCGTTCGCGGACATGATTATGCTGGACGGTCATATTTCCGACGTGAATGTAATCATGACGATTGCTGCCGGACAAGTAGTCGCCGAGCATGGTCAAATGGTCGTCGAACTTCCAGAGTTCCATTATCCCGAATCAGCGATTCGATCCGTACACTTGGCTCGTCCGGTAAAGGCAGAAGACTTCGTGATTCAAGCGCCGATTACGGGCGGTGTTGCAACTGCTCGTTCGATTCAAGTGAGGGAGAATCATGTGGACACGAAGGAAGTGCTTGTGTCTGTGCAGGTTGAAGACGGAATCGCATCATTACGAGATCAAGCGGATTTATGTAAATTAGCCGTGATCGAGCGCCACCGTGGTACGGGCAAGCAGGCAGTAGGCTTCGTATCCGGTGTAGGGTTCCAGGAACCGGCTGCGTTGGCTTCGACGGTGGCACATGATTGTCATAACGTCATGGTCATCGGCAACTCCGACGAGCTTATGGCGAAAGCAGCGAATGTCGTTGCCGATATGCAGGGCGGTATCGCGCTCGTTACCGAGACGGAAATCGTAACTTTGCCGTTGCCCGTTGCTGGCCTTATGTCGAATGCGCCGTTCGAGCAAGTGGCGGAACAGTCAAAGGCAGTTAGCGAAGCCTTGAACAAGGCAGGCTGCACGATGAACTATGCGTTCATGACCTTATCGCTGCTTGCGCTTGTTGTCGTTCCCGAGCTCCGTCTGTCGGATATCGGTCTCATCAAAACGACGGAACAAGGTTTTGTTCAGGTGCCATTGTTCGTGGAGCAATAAAATTAGCATTCATCTTTATATACAGTCATTTCAGTCAGGCGTCTTTCCAAGCGGAAAGCGCCTTTTTTATATAATCTTTTCTTATGAATTAGCGAATTAGAAAGGTGGAAACTGCATGTAGAGGCACTTGCAGCTGCTCCTACTATCGTCCAATTATTCTTGCATAAGTTACAGGCGTGGGCTGATAAGGATAGAGCGGAATTTACAAAAAAATTACACCGCAAATTTTACACTGGATAAAAACAAGGCATGGAAGTTCGGGCAAATTGATTAAGGCGTGGGCATGAGGAGGATAAAGAAACGGAATGTCTTACGCTAACAACCAATGCTGTAACGGTGGGGATCGTAGAAGGATAATCAACATGATGAAGCGAAGAGGATAGAGATACGTTTAATAGCTTACTAGTTGAGGTGCATCGTCATGACGAAACTATCCATCGGCCGCATGGCCGAGCTGAATCATACCTCTGTACAAACACTTCGGTATTATGACAAGCTCGGTCTCTTGAAGCCTGAGTTTATTGAAGAAAGCACAGGTTATCGGTATTATGCAATCAAGCAGTGCGCAAGATTGGACATGATCAACTATATGAAGTATCTGGGAATGTCCTTGGACAGCATCAAGGCATGGCTCGATCATGAAGAGGTCGAATCGATTCCTGCAATGCTGCGGAAGCAGGTGGCGCTAATTGAGCAGAAAATGAATGAACTGGAGCAGATGAGGAGAGCAGTTAACGTAAGCATCAACAATTATGAAACGTATATCCAAGCGCCAAAAGACGGATATATTGTGCTGGAGCACATTCCTGCACGCAAAATCTTTTGCTATGACAGCGGCATCAATATCTATGAGAACACGTTGGAATCCTATGAGTATATATTGCGAGAGCTGCGAACACAGGCAATTGTGAATCACCTGCCGATGGCATACTTCTGCAATGTCGGTTCAATGATACGCAAGGACAGGTTGAAGCGAGGTGAGTTCGTATCCACGGAAATATTTCTATTTGTCGATGATGACTTTGCTATGCAAGAGGGGGTTGAATGGATTCCCGAGCACGACTATTTGTGCATCTATTGCAGCAGTTTCTTCGATGAGCAGGAGTGCGCTAATAAGCTGCTCGCCTACGTTCGCGAGCTTGATTACGACATCATAGGCGATTACATTTGCGAAGTCGTAGTTGAACTGCCGGTATTTCATCATGAGGAGCGCAACATGTTCATGAAATTGCAGATTCCCGTACAAAAGGGATTGACTCTATAGTTGCTATAGAGTTTATGATGAGGACATAGGAGCTCCAAGTATTTCAGATACATTAGATTGTGAAATTAATAACAATCCATTAAGGAGGCTGTCCACATGCGAGAAAAAATCAGAGTGATTCAATATGGCTGCGGGAAAATGGGAATTTACTTTTTGAGATATTTGTATGAAAAAGGGGCTGAAATCGTTGGTGCAATCGATCTGAATCCGAACGTCGTCGGCAAGGACGTTGGCGAAGTAGCGGGACTCGGCGTGAAGCTGAACGTACCGGTTCGCTCGGATGCAGAGGAAGTTTTCAAAGAGTGTGACGCGCAGGTGTGCATTATTGCGACGACGAGCTTGCTAAGAGATACGTATGCTGCATTCGAACTTGCTGCGCGTTATGGGGTGAACGCCATCAGTACATGCGAAGAGGCCTTCTATCCATGGACGACTTCTCCGGCGCTGACGAGCCGGTTGGATCGGCTGGCGAAGGACAACAACTGCACGTTGACGGGATCCGGGTATCAGGATGTATTCTGGGGCAGCTTGATCACGACATTGGCAGGGGCAACGCATCAGATTACGAGAATCGAAGGCATGTCCAGCTACAACGTGGAAGAGTACGGCATTGCACTGGCAGAGGTTCATGGTGCGGGATTTACGCTTGCGGAATTTGAAGAGAAGATTGCAAGCAACAATGACTTGCCTTCCTTCATGCGCAATGCCAATGAGTGGCTGTGCTCGCAGTTCGGCTGGACGATCAAGTCGATGGATCAGCAGTTGATTCCGATGACGCATGACAAAGATCTGTACTCGACGACGCTCGGCAGAACGATTCCGGCCGGCGACGCGACGGGTATGTCCGCGGTTGTCACTACGGTAACCCATCAAGGATCGGTCATCGTGACAGAATGCATCGGCAAAGTATATGCGGAGGACGAAGTGGATCATAATGACTGGATCATCAAGGGTGAACCGAAGACAGAGGTTAAGATCGCGTGCCCGGCTACCGTAGAGCTTACCTGTGCAACGGTGGTCAATCGCATTCCGGATCTGCTGCAGTCACCAGCGGGCTTTTACACGACCGAGAAAATGCCTCCGGCACAATATCGCACCTATCCGCTCCATTATTACGTGAAATAATATAGATCGTGAACAAGGCAATGGCTGTAAAGCTGTTGCCTTGTTCTGTAATTATTTCCTGTATAATTTTTGGAAATTTTACAATTGTGCGATGAAAGTCATTGCATTCCGACAAGATGCAAGCTAGAATAAAATATAATACCAAAATGATTGTTTTATTTCGAAATAAAATTTCTTGGCGAGTAGGGATAGACATATGTCGATACATGATAATATTTTAATCAAAATCCGTGATATGAAGGATAGTCTCACGCCAGTAGAACGCATCGTTGCTGAGTATGTACTTGCCAACCTAGAGGAGATACCGCACTTGTCGATCAAGAACTTGGCGCAGCTGACGAAAACCAGTGATGCATCCGTGCTTCGCTTCTGCAAGACGATGGGCTATTCAGGCTACCGCAGCTTTATCGTCAGCATCTCCGCATCAATCGGATCGATGGATGACGAGCAGAAGGATCAGTATACAGACATTCAACCAGGGGATGATTTAGATACGATCATCTCTAATATTTCGCGCAACAATAGTAAATCCATCGAGGATACGCTCTGTGTCATTGACCGGAAAGAAATCGGCCGTGCCGTGCAGGTGCTGCGCGAGAGCAATCGGGTTGTGTTCTTCGGTATTGGCGCATCAGGGCTCGTTGCGATTGATGGGGAGCAGAAGTTCTCGCGCATCAACAAAATGTGCCATGCGTATACGGACGGGCATAGTCAGTTAACGGCGGCTACACTGCTCGATAAGGGCGATGTGGCGATCTTTGTCTCGAATTCAGGCGACACGATTGATATTCTGGATTCGTTGGAAATCGCCAAGAAAAATGGCGCCTGTATTATTGCGATAACGAAGTATACAAAAAGCGAGCTGGCGGATAATGCCGATATCGTGCTGAGCATATCCACGCCTGAGGTTACGATTCGCAGCGGTGCGATGGGTTCTCGTATCGCTATGCTAACGGTTATCGATATTCTTTTTGCAGGTGTCGCGAGTGCGGAATATAAGAATGTGAAGAAGTATTTGACGAAAACACATAATATTTTGGCCAGCAAGCATCGTTGATACGAAGGACAGATCAACATGGCAGACATCGGCAGGGCACGTGAACGCCGGTGTCTTTTTTTGTTGAAAAACAAAAATAAAACACCAATAATTTATTTTATAATAAAATTTTATTTCAAAAACTGTTGACCATGATAACATTTA
Organism: Paenibacillus sp. NAIST15-1; assembly: GCF_001894745.1. Taxonomy (GTDB): domain Bacteria; phylum Bacillota; class Bacilli; order Paenibacillales; family Paenibacillaceae; genus Paenibacillus_B; species Paenibacillus_B suaedae. The sequence continues at coordinate 365,774 of NZ_BBYF01000001.1, read as the reverse complement.
GGTCTAAGATGGATATATAAGCAAGTTATACAAAACAGGATAGGAGGATGGCTATGGATGAGTATCTGGCGGGTCTAACGACAGAAGAAATCAATCCAGAGACATTAGTGATAGACGAGTGCACAACCGATCAGATGCTGCGCCTCATGAATGAGCAAGATTCGAAAGTTCCGCAAGCGGTTGCAGCAGAGATTCCGCAAATTGCAAAAGCGGTCGACACCCTGCACAATGCGCTCAAAAATGGCGGTAGAATGTTCTATGTCGGGGCTGGATCTTCCGGCAGACTCGGCGTCCTCGACGCTTCAGAATGTCCACCCACTTTCGGAACTGACCCTTCGCTAGTGCAAGGACATATCGCTGGGGGAGACACTGCACTGAGATGGGCCGTTGAAGGCTGCGAGGATGATGCAGAGGAGGGGATGGCATTAATCGAGAGATGCGGCGTGACGGACAAGGATGCGGTTGTTGGCATTACAGCGAGCGGAAGCGCACAATTCGTAATCGGTGCCTTGAGAAAGGCGCGGGAAATTGGAGCGGCAACCATCGGCGTAGTGAATAACAAGCAATCCAAAATAGAGAGCGTCTGCGATGTATGCATCTCACCTGTTGTAGGACCGGAAGTCATTATGGGATCGACAAGATTGAAAGCGGGTACAGCCCAGAAGTTGGTACTGAATATGCTGACAACTTGCACGATGGTTAAACTTGGGAAGACCTATAATAACTTGATGGTTGACTTGAAAGCGAGTAATATCAAGTTGCGCGACCGTTCAGTTCGGATTATCCAGGCGGTTACAGGCGTTGATGCGAAGACTGCGACTAGCTATTTAGAAAGCGCTTCCATGAACTGCAAGCTAGCCATCATGATGATCAAGACAGGACTTGACGCAGCTGAAGCGGAACGGGCATTAGAGCAAAGTGAAGGTAGTTTGAAAAAAGCAATTGGCACGTTTACAAAAGCGGTATAGAAATCATTCGATATCCTTGAGGGGGGCTTTATCAATGAGAAAAAAAATGCGTGTATTGGCGTCCATCTGTGCTTTTACCTTGGCAATTTCCTTGCTGTCGGCTTGCGGAAGTTCCAATGATGCAAAATCCGGAGAACAGGCGAACGGAGGCAAAGGTGGAAAAGATACAATTACAGCTTTGTTGCCACCAGTATCCGGTAAGTTCCAAGATAACTTCAAGCAAATGGAGAAGGAATTTAGCGAGTTGTACCCTGACCTGACGCTGAAGATTGAGCCAGCAAGCTGGGAAGATGTGACGCAGAAGCTTGATACACAAGTTAACGCGGGCAGCCCGCCAGATATTGCATTCATCGGTTCCACAGGTATTCCAAAATACATTCAACAAGGTATGTTGATGGATATCTCGGATACAGCTACACCAGAGATGATTGCTGACTATGACAAAATTCCACTTGAATACATGAAGAACGGCAACGGACTTTACGGCTTCCCGGCATACATGGAAGTACATGCGTTGGGCGGTAACAGAGAGTTCTTGGAGAAGGCAGGAATCGACTGGAAGAAAGTTCAGCAAGAAGGCTGGACATTTGACGAATTCCGCGAAGCTGTGAAGAAGGGCGTCGTGAAGGAAGGCGACAAAACTTCCCGTTATGGATTCGTATTTGCAACAGCAGGTGTAGCTTCCAAGGATTACTTGGGTATTCTGGTTAAGAATGCTGGCATGCCTGATCCATTCGATAAGGATTTGAAATATGCGTACACAAGCAAAAACTTCTTGGAAGTACTGAAGGATATTCGCACACTTATTGATGATGGCTCCATGCCGAAAGAACTCAGCTCTGTTGACGCTGGTAAGCGTTGGAACATGTTCTTGACAGGGCAAACGATGATTACAGGTAAAGGCCTTGCAACTTTCGAAAATAACGCGAACGAAAACAACGAAAAAATCGCGAAAAAAGATGGCAGCGAAGTGAAAGGCAGCATCCCGGTTCAATATACGGTTCTTCCAGTTCCAACCTTCTTGGGGCAAGAACAGAAATCTACTGTTGCAGTAGATGGTTATGTAACGTTCCGTGGTAAAAATGAACCAACGCCTGAGCATAAAGCGAACGTAGTAAAAGCTGCGTACTTCCTTGCAAGCGGTAAAGTTGCAGCAACGACGAACAATGATCTCTTTGCAGCACATATCACGGCATCAGCTAAGAAAGAAGCTGAAAAAATGCCAATTCAAAGAGACGAGTTCAATGAAAAGGCTGTACAAACATTGCTCAGCCATGCAGCGCCTGCACGTCCAGACATCCCATCAGATCTGGGTGCAAAAGCAATCAAAATGGAAACAGAAGTCATTGTCCCTAAACTTCAAGCTTTGATTGCCAATGAAATTACGCCGGAGAAAATGTTCGATGCTGTGAAAGAGGCAGCGATCTCGACATTCGGTGAAGACGGCATTGTGAAGGACTAAGAAGAAGTCAGCTTCGGATAGCCGTATGATTCGACGTACGGCTATCCGGAAATGTTTATGACATTGCGTATTGAAAGGGGTTTCACATTATGGCCCAATTAGCTAAGCCGTTGAAGAAACGGAAAATTAGAGGAGATTCTGGTTGGGGATATGCGTTTATCGCGGTTGCATTAGTGGTATTTGCAATCTTTACCGCATATCCGGTCGTAAGTGCCTTTATAATCAGTTTTCAGGATTATAAACCGCTAGGATCTACATGGGTAGGATTCGATAACTATATTTCTTCCTTTAAAGATCCGCTCTTTTGGAAGTCAATTAAGAATACGGTTGTGTATACGGTACTCACGGTTCCTGTTGCATTGATGATCTCGTTTGCGGTTGCTATTCTCATCTTGCCGCTCAGCAAGAAGCTGCAGACGACGTTCAAGGCCGTATACTATTTGCCAGCTGTTGCATCAGGTGTTGCGATGTCCGTTGTGTGGCTGTGGATCTTCGATCCAATGGAATCCGGGATTATGAACCAGCTGTTAGGCCTGTTCGGCATCAGCAATCTGAACTGGCTCGGCTCAAGCGCGACTTCAATGTTCTCCTTGGTTCTGATGTCCTGGCTGGCAAGCCATGGTACAAGCATCATTATTTATTTGGCAGCATTGCTCGGTATTGATGATAGTTATTATGAGGCAGCAGAATTGGATGGCGCTTCTTTCCTGAAGAAGCTGTGGTACATTGTCATTCCTTGCTTAAAGCCAACAACGTTGTTCTTGTTGGTAACCGGTGTTATCGGCTCTTTCCAAGTATTCCAGAACGCTTATCTGATGACAGGCGGCGGCCCAGACAACTCGACAACAATGGTCGGATTGCTCATCTTTGACAACGCATTCAAATACTTTGAATTCGGTAAAGCTGCAGCGCAATCTCTCGTGTTGGCTGGAATTATCGCTATTATATCGTTCGCTCAGTTCAAATTTATGGGTAAAGACGTGGAGTACTAAGGAAAGGGGAGAAGCCAACGATGTCACTTTACAATCCGCATAATGGAAATCCGGCGGCTAAACATACGAGAAACGCTGCCATCATATTCATACTTTTACTATTTGCTTTGGCAACGATCTTCCCTATTTATTTTATGCTTATTTCTTCCTTTGGGGATCCCGTCGAAGCTGGGGCGATGAGCTATTCGCTCTTCCCATCCAAAATATCTTTTGAATCGTATAAGTTCTTCTTTGATTACAGTGAATACTCACTGCGTTGGTTATTGAACTCATTATTTGTGGCGGCTGTTGTTACGGTATCAAACGTGTTCTTTGCAAGTATGGCTGGCTATGCCTTCTCCAAAATTAAGTTCAAAGGCAGAACAGCATTGTTTACATTGCTTCTCGTTGCGATGATGATTCCGTATCAGGTAACACAAGTGCCGTTGTACATCTTAATCGTTAACATTTTCCAAATTCAAAATACGTACAGCGCTTTGATTTTACCTGGTCTCGTTACTGTATATAATATCTTCCTTTCGAAGCAGTTCATGAGCAGTATTCCGAATGAGGTACTGGAATGTGCAAAGATTGAAGGCTGCAACCAGTTCCAAGTGTATTTCAAGATCATTTTGCCTTTGTCTAAAACAGTACTCGCGGTAATGGCGATCCTGACGTTTATGGATAGCTGGAATACGTTCTTCTGGCCATTCTTGGTTACCAATACAATGGATATGCAGACGATTCAGGTAGGCCTCAAAAACTTCAGATTTGCCAACACGACTTACTTTGCGCCGATGATGGCAGGGGCTACAATCTCAGCGTTGCCTATGTTTATTCTCTTCTTCAGCTTGCAGAAGTACTTCTTGCAAGGTGTAACTGTAGGTGCGGTGAAAGGCTAATAGTCCTGCAATCTAATCCTGAACCTTCATCGCTGCGATGAAGGTTTAATGTTTAATTGGAGGTCCTGCGATGCTTATCACATGGGACAACAAATATCGAGAAGACGTTATCGCATTATGGAATGAAGAGGCAGTTCGCGATGGATATAAAGAGCTTACCGTAGAGAGCTTCCATGACATATTTCAATCTAACCCATACTTCGATTCGGAGAACACATTCGTTCTACTTGATGATGAAGGCGGTGTGCAGGGCTTCGCTTGCGGCTGTACAGGAAATGATCTGCCGCTAGGTCACGATGCTGGCTATATTACGTGCATTATCTTGTCTCGGAATTACCGTACAGACGAGTACTATACACAAATGCTGGATGCAGTTGAGGGGCGTTTCCGTGAGCTTGGGAAGAAGCAGGCAGATATCCTGTTCTTCAATCCAATGATGCTCCCTTGGTATATTCCGAATACACCGCAGCATGAGCATAACAATGCGCCTGGAGTGCCTGTCGGAAGTGAACTCTATCATTACCTGCTGCAGGAGGGCTACCTCGAGCGGGCGGTTCAACAAGCGATGTATCTGCCATTGGCTAGCTTCGAAGTTCCGGAGCAGATCACGAGCAAAGAATTAGCAGCGGCAGCAGATGGCTACGCGGTGGAATTGGTCGACCTTAATCGTCATCGTGGGATCGAGTCGATGCTAGAGGAACTACACAACCCATTTTGGACCAGGGAGATTAAGCAAGCAGCTGCTAACGGTGTTCCCGTAGTGATTGCAGCCTATCAAGGAGAAGCAGTTGGCTTCGCAGGGCCGGTCATTCGCCAGCAGAGTGGTAGGGGATATTTTGCAGGCATTGGCGTAAGCCCGCGACATGAGGGACATGGACTTGGAACCATTTTGTTTTTCAAGCTTTGCGAAGCATTTCGCAGCATGGGAACGGAATATATGTCGTTGTTCACAGGCAGTACCAACCCTGCGCTTCGCATTTACGAGAAGGCAGGTTTCCAGACAGTCAAATCATTTTCAATCATGAGGAAGGAGTTGTAGGTATGAGCGAGCAGCGTCGAACGATTCTAGCAATTGGTGGACATGTGGGGGATATGGAGCTGACGGCAGGCGGTGTATTGGCAAGCCACGCACTCAAGGGCGACCGTATTGTCACTTTGGCTTTGACAGCAGGAGAACGTGGGGTTCCAGCCGGACAAGATATGGCGGAATATCGCGAGCAGAAGGTGAACGAAGCGAAGGCATTCGCGGAAATGCTCGACGGTGAAGCGATCGTATTCGAAATTCCAGACGGTGAACTGAAGGATAATGAAGAAATGCGCTTGAGAGTTTGCGATGTCATTCGTCAGGTGCGTCCGAACATCATTATTACGCATTTCAAAAACAGCATGCACAAGGATCATATGACGACCCATCGCATTGTCAATGATGCACGCTTCTTCGCAGGGCTGGCATCGTTCGAGCGGGAGCTCCCTGCATTCTTCGCTTCTACTCTCTATTATGCGGAAAATTGGGAGGATGCAGTCGACTATAAGCCTTACGTGTACGTGGACTTCTCGCAAGAAGCTTACGATCTGTGGGTGAAGGCAGTGTCCTTGCATTGGTTCGTAACGGGCAGCAAGTCATTCCCATATCTCGAATACTACAAGCACCTGGCTCGGGTCCGCGGTATTGAGGCACGGAAGCAATATGCGGAAACATTCATGGTTCCGGCAGAGACGATGTGTGTTCGAAAATCAGAATTGTAAAATTGGCAAGTGAACGTGCACTTAGAGGGAGGCACCTATGATCCGCAACGGTATTGATTGTATTGGAGAATATACAGAGCTATTCAAAGGCAAGCGAATTGGTCTCATTACATCGCCGACTGGATTGAACAATCAATTCGAATCGACGATTCAAATTATGCATGACAACTTCAATCTTGTAGCGATGTTCTCGCCGGAGCATGGCGTTCGTGGCGACTTAGCTGCAGGGGCACAGGTTGAGACTTACACCGATCCATTTACAGGCGTTCCGGTATACAGCTTGTATCGCAAGGATTCCAAGCGACTCAGTCAAGAAATGCTGGATGAAGTGGACATGGTTGTATACGACATCCAGGATGTAGGTGCACGCTATTATACGTTTATTTATACAATGCTGTACGCGCTGGAAGATTGCGCGAAGGCAGGCAAGGAATTCGTTGTTCTGGATCGGATTAATCCACTTGATGGCACGACGGTTGAAGGGAATATCTTAAAACCAGGCTATCAATCCTTCGTCGGCAACTATCCATTAGCGGTACGGTATGGTTTGACCGCAGGAGAGGTCGCTCTTATGGCGAACGAACAAATGGGTTGGAACTGCAAGCTTCATGTCGTTCGTTGTGACGGTTGGGAGCGGTCGATGCAGTTCACGGATACGGGGCGTCCTTGGGTTATGCCGTCTCTGGGATTACCACGTTATGATTCAGCACTGTTGTACCCGGGGACTTGTGTATTCGAGGGAACGAATATATCAGAAGGCAGAGGAACGACAGCACCATTCGAAATGATCGGTGCACCGTTCATTGAGGCAGAGAAGCTGGCAGACGAGATGAATCGTCAGAAGCTGCCGGGCATTATATTCCGTCCAGTATACTTCAAGCCATCCTTCTCGAAGTTCGAAGGAGAGCAATGCGGCGGGGTGCAGATCCATGTGCTCGACAATCGCGCGGTGCAGCCGTTTGAAGCGGGAGTTAAGCTTATGTTCACTATTAAGCGCAATTATGAGCAGTTCACCTTCTTGCCGCCAGTGAAGGAGAATTCCAGACCGTTCATCGATTTGCTCTGCGGAGACAAGTTGTATCGTGAGGAATCTCTTGATGTAGAAGCGATGCTGGAGCAATTCCGTGAAGAGAGCAGAGAATTCAGTGCCATGAAGCAGCAGTATCATTTGTATAAATAGAGAACTGCCTTTACAAGGAAGATGAAGGATGTGAGCTTACGTTGACATACGTAGCGGGCTTAGACGGCGGCGGTACGAAGACGGCAGTAAATATAGCGGACGAACATGGAGCAGCCGTGCATACCTTCACATCTGGAGCCATTAATATCAATGGTCAGGATGAAGCGAGTGTGCGCGCAAGCTTGCAAGAAATAGTTGAGACGATCGCCAGCGTATGCGGCGGGCTGGGCAACTGTGCGCAGGTGTGCATTGGTGCAGCCGGAGTCAGCAACCCGACAGTCGTAACACGGCTGGAAGCCATTGTTCGCGATTGCGGATATGAAGGTGGGCTAATCATTACCGGTGATCAAGAGACAGCCTTGTACGGCGCCCATGATCGTGAATATGGCATTATTCTTATTGCAGGTACGGGATCCATTTGCTATGGGAGAAATGAAGTAGGCCAGTCCCATCGCGCAGGCGGCTACGGCCATCTCATCGATGATGAGGGCAGTGGTTATAGCATTGGGCGTGACTTGTTGTCCATCGTTGTACGGGCACATGATGGACGCATGCCGGCAACGCCAATTACAGATATGGTTATGGAACAGCTGGGGATTGAGTCTACGCAGCAATTGATTCGATTCGTATACGACAAGCAGACGAATAAGAAGGATATTGCAGCTCTTGCTCCGATATTATCGCGGGCATGTGAGCTTGGCGATTCTGCGGCTCTGGAGATTGCTCACAAGGCGGCAAGTTCTCTCTGTGAACTTGTTATCCCGGTTGTAGAGAAGCTGTCTCTGCAGTCAGGAACGGTTGCTATGGCAGGAAGCGTGCTGCTGAAGAACAGCAATGTGCGGGATGCCTTCATAGCCATGCTCAAAGAACACTATCCCAATATGGACTGCATTACACCGAAGAAAGATGCTGCGCATGGCGCAGTCATCATGGCATTAGCTAAGCTTGCAGCCTGCTCCTAGGAGGGTGAGCTTATTAGAAAAACATATGTAATCAATTTTCAAGATCGCGGTGGATCGTATCTTCTATGAAGAGCAGATACGAGTCGGCCGCGATTTTTATTTTGGCAAGAAAGTAATGTTTACGTAAGAAATAAGAAACTGTTGTATCAATCATAACGAATGGATTGGTTGAACACAGGGGAGATACGCGTGCTAATTGGGGTATCTTCACAGGGGTGCTCGCTGTCATTTCCGGAATTGGTGCCTTGATTACTAGGAAGCGATCGTCGGAGAGTTTGGAATATAATAACTGCGGCAATGGGTGGAACCCAGTACAATATGTAATAAGGATAAGCCTGTTCAACATCATGAGTGGCAGCAAGTAGGACAAGGCTGCATTGATGCTAAAGAGGAGTGTACATCCATGGTTCACACAAAGAAGGCAACAGAGCTCTTGTTAGGCTTAGATACACTAATTGTAGAGCAATTGGAGATATGGAAAGTACCCGGTCTATCGCTCGCCATTGTGAAGGACGGAGAGATAATCTTGGCGGAAGGATTCAGTTATCGGGATGTGGAACGCAAGCTACCTGTTACACCAAATACGATGTTTGCCATTGGCTCTTGTTCGAAAGCATTTACTGCAATGGTAGCCGCTCAGCTTGTAGATGATGAGAAGCTTGAATGGGATACACCTGTGCGCACGTATCTCCCTGACTTTGATATGTACGATTCGATGGCATCGGAGCGAATTACGATGCGAGACATGTTGTGTCATCGTACCGGTTTGCCGCGGCATGATAATATGTGGTACGGCTCTTTCTTGACTCGCGAGGAGATAATCAAGCGAATCAAATACCTCGAACCTAATGTCGATTTCAGGTCAACTTGGCAGTATAACAATATTATGTATACGGCTGCTGGATATATAGCAGGGCATGTAGCGGAGTGTACTTGGGAACAGCTTGTTCAAGAGCGAATATTCGAACCGCTGGAAATGAAGGAGAGCGGCTTTTCCGTGAATGAGTTGAAGTTGCATGATAATGCGGGAGTTCCCTACATCGAACAGGAGGGGCAGCTTCGAGAAGTTGAGTATCGCAATTTCGATGCGATTGGACCTGCTGGTTCTATTAATAGTACAGTCATGGACATGAGTAATTGGTTGATTGCTAATCTTGAAAATGGAGCTTTCAAAGGGAAGCGTATTATTTCAGAGAAGAATCTTGTGACCTTACATTCTCCACAAATGTCTTGCCCACCCATGTTGCTCGGAAAGAAGGAGTTTCCATTAAGCTGTTATGGATTGGGTTGGGGATTCGAATCATATCGTGGATACCGCATGCTTCAGCATGGGGGTGGCATCGACGGATTTACTTCGCACATCTCTTTCCTACCCGATGAAAGGATCGGCATTGTTCTGCTGACGAACAGACAAGGTACCATGCTTCCTACATCTTTAGCATTGACTGTCTATGATAGGCTTTTGAATCTTGATCCTATTGAATGGTGCGAACAACTCCGTGGGGATATTCAGAAATGGGAAGCACAACGAAAACAAATGGCAGCCGAAAGCGCTGCATCAAGAGGAGAGGCCGTGTTGGTTTCTTCAACCACACTCCAGAGGTATGAAGGACACTATGAGCATCCGGGATATGGAATCGTAAAGGTTCAAGTCGTTGAGAATGGACTTCAGGCTGTTTCTCATGTCGGTTGTTTTCGAATGAGTAAGACTGGGAAGCATGTATTCACGATACATTCAGAAATATTAGGGGTAACAGCGAATATAAAATTTGCTGCCGACGAGGAAGGGAATATAATTCTGCTAAGTGCTCCGCTCAATACAGAACCCGGTGCAAAAGATATTACATTCAGACGAACAAAAAACTCAGCGGTTACATAAACGAAGGAGCTGTCCGACATGGATGATACCCATCATGCTGGACAGCTCCTTTCTTATTGGGAAGTTTACCGATTCCCTCTACGAGTGCCATGGAATAAGATGCCCATTGATATTCTTGCACACCATAGTGACACGGCGGTAAACAGTAGCGCCCACACGATGGATGGTATATAGGTAACATGACTAAGATTGGCAGCATCTCCTGCTCCATTAGGCATTTTCATTGACAAGTAGACAAGGTATGCGGAACTTATGACCGATTCCACGAGACAAATGAACGCAATTAGTAAATAGTAGCCGCTCCGAAGCCACGGAGGTGCGAACTTCCAGATGAGGCATGTCAGTATGACGAAGCCAGCACACCACATCATGCCGTACCCATTGCGGACAAATAGAATTAAGCTGATGAGCGCTAAGGACGCGATAGCGATCAGTCCAGCGGCTTCTTGCTTGCGAGCATGCAAATAGAACAGCAATACAGCAAATAACGAAGCGCCGATGTATCCAGCAAGAGAGATCGGAATGGCCTTCCACGTCGACGTATAGGCAGAATAAGTAACGCCGCTCTGATTACTGAATAAATGAATGTACATCACTTTGCCTGAGAGTACAAGGGTCATAAGGGCATGAGACAGCTCGTGAATTAACGTGTCCACATTGCGGAAGAAGCTCGAGAACGGGATGAACCGCGTCAAGCAAGCGGTAGCTACAATAAATAAGATAACTTTTGTCCAAGATCGTATGTCAATCACTACTCCCTGAATCTGCAATCGATCCAATGATATTCTTATCTTGATTCCCTCTCATGATATTCGACGCTAATTTGTGTATTCCTTGAACCGGAGGGTGTAAATTTCACAAAGATAACTTGTCACGCTTGTCATGCTAGTCTGCATAATCGTCCAAGTTCCTACATAGACATGTTATCAGTGATGAGGAGTACACCGAATCGAAGAATATTGATGTCAGAGGGGATGATCTCATGCGTCGGATCACATGGGTGTTGGCCATCGTGATGAGCGTAGCAATCCTAGTAGCTGGATGCGGCAAAAAGGATGCGACCGCGGTGGTTCAAGATCTGGACAAGGTAATGAGTAAATTGGAAAGCTACGCAGGCATCGGCACGATGACGCTGCACTCGGGTCAGCAGCCGCTTGAATACCGGGTTGAGGTATGGTATCAGAACCCGTCGTACTACCGGATTGAGCTGAAGAATGAGAAGAAGGATATTACGCAAATTGTGCTTCGCAACAAGGAAGGCGTCTTCGTCCTGACACCAAGCTTGAATAAAATCTTCCGCTTCCAGAGTGATTGGCCAGAGAACCAAGGCCAAGTGTACTTGTATCAAACGTTAGTACGCAGCATCCTGTCTGACAATGCTCGCCAGTTCACAGCAGATGGTGAAGACTATGTATTTGAAGTGGCGGCTAATTATCAGACTGACTCTTTGGTTCGTCAGAAAATATGGTTGAACAAGGATAGCTATGCACCGAAGCAAGTACAAGTGAGTGATTCAGATTCCAAGGTCATTGTGGAAATGAAGTTCAATCAATTCGACTTCGGCAAGAAGTTCGAGCAGGATTCCTTCGATATGCAGCGCAATATGACGAGCATGAAGAACGCCGCGCTTCCAAACACGACTGTCGAGGTAAATAAGCTTCCAACAGGCGAAACGAAGGAAACGAATGCTCAAGTTGACAATTCGGAGCATCCAGACAGCACCGAGCCATCATCGGGTACGACAGAAGGAACAGGTTCGGAGACAACAGGCTCTGATGCTGGAGCAAATGATCGCAGCAATGATGAGGCTGAGCTTGGGCCATTTGGAATTATTGAGCCATCCTACTTGCCAGAGGGGGTAGCGAAGAAGGATGAGCCAGCAATTCCAGACAGCAAGGAGCATGCTGTAGTGATTCGATATACAGGAACGTATAACTTCACCCTTATGGAATCCCGTCCGAAAGATATGGAGACAGGGCTGCCGATTGGGGAAGGCTTGAATCTTGGCTTTACGGTCGGACAGTTGTCGGGCGAGGAGCAAAAGGCGCTCACCTGGATGTATGATGGTGTCAAATATCGCATCGTCAGCTCAGATCTCCCGACCGCTGAGATGGTGAAGATTGCACAATCATTAGTCGACCAGCCAGGAAAATAAGATAGAGTATCTAACTTACGCGGTCCGTATTCATGTACATGAAATTCGGGCCGCGTTTATGCGTATCTCAAGAGAGGAAACGGGAGATTCTGACTAGCTATGTGGTTATTTCCTTAGAAAAGGGTGGTAAACACGGTCTCCGTTGGTTGACAGTCTTCCTGACGGCAAGTAACATAGGATATTGACGATTGAACGGGAGAGACGAGGAGACGGTGAAGGTGGTTGACTTGGATACGTATTTTCGCCCGACGCGCGCAGAGATTTCTTTAGATGCATTGCGCCGGAACTTGCAAGCATTTCGCAGCTCAATGTCAGCTTCGACGAAGCTAAGTGTATGTGTAAAGGCGAATGCATATGGACATGGTGCGATAGAAGTGTCTCGCGCCGCAGAACAATTTGGTGTTGATTATTTGAATGTAGCGTTCTTGGAGGAAGCGATCCAGCTTCGCAAGGCAGGCATCCATACGCCAATATTGATACTTGGATATACGCCGCCAGAAGCAATAGAAGCGGCATTTCGATATGATATAACATTGAATATATTTTCAGAAGAATGTGTGCAGGCCTTAGAGCAGCAGGCTTCTCAATGGTCTGCCAATCACGCCGGTCGCATATTGAAGGTTCATGTCAAGATTGATTCGGGTATGGGACGCCTTGGGATTCGCAGTCCAGAGGATGCGGTGCGTACGATTAACCGGTTAAGATCGATTCAAGGAGTCGAGGTAGAGGGGCTGTTCACTCACTTCGCGACAGCTGATGAGGCGGATAAGTCGTATGCGCAAGTGCAGCGTGATCGTTTCCTAACGGTTGTTGATGTCCTGAAGGAACACGGGATTACGATCCCGATCGTCCATACCAGCAACAGTGCGGCCACGATCGACATGCCGAGTTGGAGCGATCAAATGGTGCGTGTTGGTATCAGTCTGTATGGACTGTATCCATCCGCTGAAGTCAATCAGCAGAGCATTGCACTAGAGCCAGTTCTTAGCTTAAAGAGTGCGGTTAGCCACAGCAAGCCGCTTCCTGCAAATGAGGGCGTTAGCTATGGGGTCAATTACCATACAGGAGATGGTGAATGGATAGCTACGATGCCGGTAGGCTACGCAGACGGCTATTCACGCTTGCTGCAGCGTAAAGCCTCGATGCTCATTCGAGGGCAACGTGTACCGGTAGTAGGGACTATTTGTATGGATCAGTGCATGCTGTCTTTGCTGCCATTAGGCGAGGCTGCCAGCACTATTGGACCAGGTGAGGAAGTTGTGCTCATTGGCCGTCAAGGCGAGGAATGCATAACGGCAGCCGAGGTAGCAGAATGGTTAGGCACGATACATTATGAGGTCACATGCATGATCGCGAATCGTGTACCGCGCGTATATATCGACAACGGGCAAGTCGTGAAGGTGTCGAATCCGCTCCTTCTGGGATAAATACTGCAGGTTGCAGTGCCGCGCATCTGATGATTCGGCATATGGAACCATTTACCGCGAAACTTTTTGCGGAACTTGAAGGATTTTGGTGTCCCAAGGGCGAATGAAATGGAGAGGCTCAGTGGGGATGTTGTTGAGACGAACTTGTTGGTGATGCAACATACTTCGTCTGCATTGGGCATATATATTCTTTTGTATAAATTTTCTACGGAATCGACATAATGGTAACTAGGCAGGAAAGGTTTTGGGGGTGCGAGGACAGGTGGCAAATATTCAGAACACCAAACGGATCATGATCAGCTTGCCCGACCAATTATTACAAGAAGTGGACGGCATCGTCGCTATGGAGAAATCCAATCGGAGTGAATTTATCCGACAAGCGATGAAATTATATTTGAACGAGCGCAAGAAACGGCACATTCGTGAATCGATGCAGCGTGGCTATATGGAAATGGCTAAAATCAATCTCACAATGGCATCGGAGGCTTTTTATGCGGAAGAAGATGCGGATGGCACTCTCGGCCGTTTGGTTAGCGGGGTGTAAACATTGATTGTGAAGCGCGGCGACGTATTTTTTGCGGATTTATCGCCCGTCGTTGGTTCGGAACAGGGAGGGGTTCGACCTGTCCTCGTCATACAGAACGATATTGGCAACCGATTCAGTCCAACGGTGATCGTTGCGGCGATTACAGCCCAGATCCAGAAGGCGAAATTGCCGACCCATGTCGAAATCGATGCGGAAACCCACGGCTTTGATCGTGATTCGGTCATATTGCTGGAACAGATTCGTACGATCGATAAGCAGCGTTTGACGGATAAGATAACGCACTTGGATGAGGAAACGATGCGCAAGGTTGATGAAGGCTTGCAAATTAGTGTGGGCTTGATCGACTTCTAGATACGATATTGAGAATGAGAAGAACGGGGATTGCCTCGTTCTTTTTTGCTATGAGCAGAAATAGGGATACAGCTATATCCCTCTGTGAATCGGATCATAACGATTTGTGACCTTTGCGCTGGAAAATAAGGCTCAATTTTGCGAAAATAGAGAGAGCATAATGATCAGGCATCAATCTAAGAAACCGTAAATGTCGGACAAGTGCCGGCGATACCTAATATCTCGAATTCTTCGATGAGGGTTCGGGTTGCAGAGAGGATGTAACGAATGGCAGGACAAGAATCCGTTATCGATATGACAGCATTGGAACCCTTGCTAGAACAGATGGCTGCGGAACAGCCAAAACGACTGCGCAAGCAGCTTATAAGCGAATTATCACTGAATCCGAAGCAGGTAGATGCAACTATCAGCTTATTGGATGAGGGCAATACGATTCCATTTATTGCGCGATATCGTAAGGAAATGACTGGAGAGCTGGATGAGAACCAGTTGCGCGCACTCGAAGAGCGGCTCTCTTATGTACGTGGGCTGGAGGATCGCAAGCGTGAGGTGCTTCGTCTGATTGCAGAGCAGGGCAAGCTGACAGCGGGTCTGCAGCAAGCAGTTGTAGAAGCTTCGAAGCTGCAAGAGGTAGAGGATTTGTACCGTCCTTATCGCCAGAAGCGGAAGACGCGGGCAAGCGTGGCGAAGGAACGGGGGCTTGAGCCGCTGGCGAACTGGATCCTGACGTTCCCGAAGCAAGGCAGCGCGTTAGCGGAAGCCGCTTCATACGTAAATGAAGAAGTGGGCGTTGCAACCGCTGAGGATGCGGTGCAGGGTGCGCTTGATATTATAGCGGAGATGGTGGGCGATGAGCCTGCTATACGTGCCTGGGTTCGTAAGTTTACATTTGATCAGGGCATAATTCGTACCGAAGCGAAGGATAAAGAGCAGGAATCGGTATATGAGATGTACTATGCGTACACGGAACCGGTTCGCAGGCTGCCTTCTCATCGGATATTGGCGATTAACCGCGGTGAGCGTGAGGACATTCTGAAAGTTGCGTTAGATGTGCCTGTAGAACAGGTACATGCTTATATGGAGCGGAAAGTGATCCAACGCGACTCTGTCGTCACTTCCTTATTGAAGGCGACGATTGAAGATGCATATAAGCGATTAATTGCACCGTCGATTGAGCGGGATGTACGCAATGAGCTAACTGACAAGGCTGAGGAGCAAGCAATCCAAGTATTCGCACAGAACTTGCGAAGTCTTCTATTACAGCCGCCAGTAAAGGGGAAGACCGTATTAGGTGTCGACCCCGCTTTCCGGACAGGCTGCAAGCTGTGCGTGGTCGATGATACAGGCAAGCTGCTGGAGGTAGCAGTAACGTATCCAACAGCCCCTCACCATAAGGTGGCAGAGGCTGAGCAGACGTTCAGCAGACTCGCAGACAAGTATGGGGTTGAGTTGGTCGTAATCGGCAACGGAACCGCTTCTCGCGAGACCGAGCAATTTGTTGCAGATTGGTTGAAGTCCCGTCCAGGCGGTGGAGCTGGCATCCAATATGTAATCGTCAATGAGGCTGGCGCTAGTGTCTATTCGGCTTCTAAGCTAGCCCAAGAGGAGTTTCCTTCTCTGGATGTTGCAGAGCGCAGTGCAGTATCGATTGCTCGTCGGATGCAAGATCCATTAGCGGAGTTGGTTAAAATTGAACCTAAGGCTATTGGAGTTGGCCAGTATCAGCATGATGTGGCTCCTAAGCGGCTGGAGGAGAGCTTGGGCGCCGTTGTGGAATCGGCAGTTAACCATGTTGGTGTAGATTTGAACACGGCTTCTCCGTCCTTGTTGTCTTATGTATCAGGCATCAATGCAACCTTGGCTAAGAACATCGTGAAGTACAGGGAAGAGAACGGGAAATTTACGGTTCGCAAACAGCTGCAGAAGGTGCCGCGTCTGGGGCCGAAGGCATTTGAGCAATGTGTAGGATTTCTCCGTATTCCAGATGGAGATCTTCCACTTGATAAGACGCCGATTCACCCAGAGTCGTATGGAGTTGTTGATCGGCTGTTCGCGCTCATGGGACTTCGTACGGAGGATATTGGGACAGCTGCGTTAACACAGGCACTTAGCGGGGCGAATATAAATGAGCTGGCTGAGAAGTTAGAGGTAGGTACACCTACACTGAAGGATATTATCGACAGCTTGCTGCGTCCGGGTCGCGACCCGCGCGAGGAGTTGGCGCCGCCTATTTTCCGTACAGATGTCCTCCAAATCGAGGACTTGAAACCTGGTATGGAGCTGAAGGGAACGGTTCGCAACGTAATTGACTTCGGTGCATTTGTTGATATCGGCATTAAGAATGACGGCCTCGTGCATATTTCTCAGCTTAGCGACCGTTTTGTGAAGCATCCGCTTGATGTTGTCTCTGTTGGTGATAATGTAACGGTATGGGTACTGCAAGTGGATATGAAGAAGGGCCGGGTCGGTCTTACCATGAAGGCTCCGAAGTAAAGAGGGATAAAGCGATAGAACGAAAGCATTAAAACCATATATGTAATACATGCAATCGTAAAATATGAAACATGACGGTAGCATATTGCAGCATGACGAAAGTCCCCCGATGAGGAAGTCGGACGGTCTCACACCTTGTTAGGAGACGCCGTTCGTTCAATCGGGGGTTTTTGCCTATATGCGATGATGATCTACGGCCTGACTTTCTGCTTGTGCATGTTGCGCAGCGTACGGAGCCATTTACGTATGCGCACGCGGCTTCGAACGGTAAAAAAACCAACACTCATTTAATAGCTTAATTTGACGGCGATCCTTCTTATTGAAGGCGCGCATTAGCTGATTGCATAACCATTGCGGCATGAGTATCCCTCCTTCGGCGGGGACGAGAGAATCGTCGTTGTAACGCTATCATATGGGCGTTGGCCGCATTTGGTGCAGGTCCGCAATCGTCTCTGCAGGTATCTTTGCAAGCATTTCTGCAAGTATCTCTGCAAGTATCTCAAAGGAATTTATGCTTCATTCTTGTTGTTGTAGGGAACAACCTTTCCCGCTACAATGTAGGCATACCCTGAAAGCAACTTATCTCGAACAGGATTAGAAATAGCAGACTGAGACGATGAGGCAAAAGGGGGATGAAGATGTCAGATGAACAGCTGCAAGCATGGATCGAACATGTTTCGCTCCGTGATTTCGGGAAGTCTTTTCGGCATAAGGCACGTTATAATTCGCGGCTGAAGTCAACAGGAGGACGCTACTTGCTGCGCTCGCATGATATTGAAATCAATCCGAAGCAGCTGGAGCAGAATGGCCTGGAAGAAGTCGAACGTATTATTAAGCATGAGCTCTGTCATTACCATCTGCACTTGGAAGGGAAAGGGTACAAGCATCGGGATGCAGACTTCAGACAGCTGCTGCAAGCAGTTGGAGGGGCTAGATATTGCAAATCGCTGCCGGATGCTGCCCGCACCCGTCAAATGCCTTATCGATACCGCTTGGTATGTGTACAATGCGGACAAGCATATATGCGCAAACGCAAGGTGGATGTTCGTAAGTATGTATGTGGTCGTTGTCACGGAAAATTGAAGATGCTGCTAATGACCGAGCAGGTGGAGAACTAATGAACTGCCGTACGTACAGCAATAATGTTCATCATACAGCATTACTCGTACTCGTTGTGAACCAATTAAACGATAGCTGAGGGAGGTCTTGTCATGCCGAAATGTGAGGGAAAGGTTATTGCAATTACAGGTCCACGCAAAGCTGAGGAGATGTCATTGCTTGTTGCGAAGCAGGGAGGAATACCGCTTGTAAGGCCAACTCAAGGGACGATGTTCGAGCATTTTGACCATCTGGCTGCAGAAGTGGACAAGGTAATAGATAAACCTGTGCAGTGGGCTGTCTGGACGACAGGAATCGGGCTTGAGAAGCTGCTGGAGGCGGCGCGTGAAGCGGGGAGAGAAGAGGCACTGCTCGTGAAGCTGAAGCAGATACGGCATGCAGCACGAGGCTACAAAACCGTTAATGCATTGAAGCGGCTTGGCATCGTCCCGGATATTCGAGATGATGACGGCTCAACGCTTGGTCTGATAAGGGCTATGGCTTCTTATGATGCTGAACAATGGCGCGGCTCATTAGTAGCGCTGCAATTGCATGGGGATCCAGCCCCAACCCTGAACGCATTTCTTGCTGATGCAGGTGCGCAATCTATAGAGCTGATGCCTTACCGGCATACTCCGCCCGATGAAGCCGTACTGGAGCAGTTCACTTCAGAGCTGTTGTCGGGACAGATAGATGCAGTTGCCGTAACGGCTGCTCCACAGCTTCGGTTCCTATTTGCCTATGCGAAGGAAAGAGGGATGGCGGATAAGCTGCTCCAGATCTTCCAAGAGCGAACACTGCTTGCGGCGGTGGGCAAAGTTACAGCTGCAGCGGCGATAGATGAAGGGATAGAGCGGATGTTAGTTCCAGATGAGGAGCGAATGGGGGCGTTAATCGTTGCCTTGTCACGCTGGTTTGAAGCGAACTGATTGACTGCTTGTCTGCTATTGTACATTTATTTTTTGAAAAGTGTTGACACTCTATCGGATTCATGATAAATTAGTACTTGTCATTCCCTGATAGCTCAGTTGGTAGAGCACTCGACTGTTAATCGAGTTGTCACAGGTTCGAGTCCTGTTCGGGGAGCCATTTATGGAGAGGTACCCAAGAGGCCGAAGGGGGCGCTTTGCTAAAGCGTTAGGGTGTAACAGCCGCGAGGGTTCGAATCCCTCTCTCTCCGCCACAATGGTACAGATAAGATCCCGCAAGGGATTTTTTTGTTATATACATATTGCAAATTGCATCATCGCCCAAATGGATAAAGCAAGGGTAACTGTGAGAGATCGCGGTTATTCCTTGCTTTTTTTCATACACTATGAAGGCATTCTGTGTGAACAGATGATGGTCATTCTGTTTCGCCAATTGTTCAGTGCGTTTAATGAGTGTAATGGTGGGTTTCAAATACCGGCTTGAAGTAGCAGCGGAGTACACCATATACGGATTGTTATCCGTGGGGGGTGAGGTAATGGGAAGTAAACGTGATAAGCAGAAGCAAGCATGGAACGAGAAAAAGATAACCAAAGCAGATTCGAGCAAGGATAAGGATACAGTACCGTACGATACTGATGAGATCATAGATGAGGCAGAACTCATTTTGCAGGGTTCTGTTGATGAAGTGAAGTATGCGCTCCGCTATTGGCATCCTTATGATTTAGCGGTCGTATATCGGCATGTGAATTTGTCGCAGCGCTCTCGGCTGCTTGAGGTGCTGGAAGTAGGTCAGCTAACGGAGATGATCCGTGAGTTGAATCCGGATCTTCAATTGGAATCGTTCCAGATGCTTGGCCGCAATCGTGCGGCAGAAGTATTGAACCGGATGGACAATGACGACTTGGCTGATATGATGGCAGCGGTTAGTGTGGAAGAGAAGGAGTTCTTGCTTTCGCTCATGGAGCGGGAGGAGAGCGACACAGTACGCCGCCTAATGACTTATGAACCGGAGACCGCGGGCGGATTGATGACAAACCGCTATGTCTGGTTCTATGAGCGTTACACCGTGCGGGAAGCAGTTGAGAAGGTGAAGGCGTTCGCTGAGATGACGAAGAACGTCCACTATCTGTATGTAGTCAATGAACAGAAGCGGCTGGTCGGTACGTTGACTTACCGTGAATTGGTGCTGGCTCCGGAGACGGATACCATCCAATCGCTTATGAATGAGAAGGTCATTTCCGTCACCGTCGATACGGATCAGGAGGAAGTGGCACGCCTATTTGAACAATACGATTTCTTGTCCATGCCTGTTGTTGATCCAGATGACAAGCTTCTAGGGATCGTAACCGTTGATGATGTCATTGACGTCTTGCGGGAAGAAGCGCATGAGGACATTAATAAGTTGTCGGCAACGGACAAGACGATTGACTTTCGAACGAACCCTTTCACAGCCGCCCGCAGACGTTTGCCATGGTTGATTATGCTTCTGTTCCTTGGGCTTGTGTCGGGAAGCATTATTAGTAGGTTTGAGGGGACGCTGCAGCAGGTTGTTGCGCTGACCTTCTTCATGCCCATGATTGCAGGGATGACAGGAAACACAGGCACGCAGTCACTTGCTGTAGTAATACGAGGACTTGCGTCAGAGCATTTAGACAAGGGAACAGTTACGAGGCTCCTGTGGCGAGAATTGTTCGTAGGTCTGATCATCGGTACGGTGTGCGGCACCGCGGTTGCCTTTGTAGCGGGGATATGGCAGGGAAGCTTAGCGCTGGGGCTCGTAGTGGGCTGCTCTCTATTCCTGACGGTTATCATCGGTACAATGGCGGGTACAGCAATTCCTATCTTGCTGTATAAGCTTAACGCCGACCCAGCTGTAGCATCAGGGCCACTTATTACAACATTGAATGATATCTTCTCGCTGACGGTTTACTTCGGTACAGCCACCTTGTTCCTGTCGTATTTAATTTGAGGCTGCGGGCATATTATAAGAGCAATTAACCATGCCAAAATTGGTGCAGAGAATAGCCGTCGGACAAGGTAAAAACGGTTCATAAATATGGTAAAAAAGTTTTTTTAAAAAAAGGCTTGTCAACGGTCGTATCGTTTGATATACTCTTAATTGTCGCCGAGAGGTGATGAGAAAAAAGTAAGAAACGACAACGATATGGCCCGTTGGTCAAGGGGTTAAGACACCTCCCTTTCACGGAGGTAACAGGGGTTCGAATCCCCTACGGGTCACCACTTCAATCCTTGTTGGAGTGACATGGCGAACAGCAATGTTCTTGCACCATGAGCCATTAGCTCAGTTGGTAGAGCACCTGACTTTTAATCAGGGTGTCGAAGGTTCGAGTCCTTCATGGCTCACCAGTTTTATTCCTCGGTTGAGATGTCAATAGACATCCTTCCCAAAATACGTGCGGTAGTGGTGGAATGGCAGACACGCTATCTTGAGGGGGTAGTGGGCGTACGCCCGTGGAGGTTCGAGTCCTCTCTACCGCACCAAATTAACTAATGACAACTCCTTGCGCAGCAAGGAGTTTTTTAGTGCTTTCAATCATGTTCGGCTGACGTTTCATTACATACGATTATTTTTTTGGTTTAGGGACGAGAGCCGTGATAAATGCTCAAAACTACTAGATGTGTATATAAGCAAATAAATCTGTTTACCATAAGAGTCGTTGAGAATCTAGAATCTCACGGCTCTTATTTATGTTGGGGCAACGATAGACGATCTGATCATTGAAAATGCCAAGGTTGATAGAATAGTAAGCTAACTGGTTGTGACGAGGAAGGATGGACGTACTATTAGTAATGAGAGTGTAAATCTATTTGTTTTGGATATAAGCCAAGTCATATTGAGAGAAACTTAAATACTATGGAATATGATACGAATAAATAGAGTAACTCTCTTGAAAAATGATAAGCTGATGGCGGTTCGAAAAAGGAGTTTGTTTATGGATAATCATTATCGTTTTCTAAACGGTCATCCATTTTCATCATGGCTTGCAAAGGCATCTGGGATCATTGTGCCTTTGTTCCCTAAAGGAGAAACAGGTGCTACAGGAGCGACTGGAGCGACTGGATCAAAAGGTCAGAACGGCGCCACAGGGAGCATAGGCTCTACCGGAGTCACAGGGCTAACGGGAACTACTGGTTTAACAGGTGCTACGGGTGCAACGGGTGTGATGGGAGCTACAGGAACGACAGGTATAATCGGATCGACAGGTGTAACTGGCGTAACGGGATCGACAGGTGTAACGGGTTCTACGGGGATTACTGGCTCTACCGGAGCCACCGGGGCAACTGGAGCAACGGGGACGAGTACTACCGCGACATCCTCGTATGCTGCCAATACTACCGGCGCATCGATCGCGGTCGTCTTGCTAGGTACACTCGTTCCACTCCCAAGCGCCCAGAACATTGGATCTGGAATAAGCGTGAATGGCTCGAACGATACTTTTACCGTATCTACGGCGGGAAGATATTACATCTCGTATCAGCTCAACTTAACCGCGGGTTTGTTGCTGGGCTCAAGACTGCTTATCAACGGTGCTGCGAACATAGCCTCTACGATAACACCTGTTCTCACGTTATCTACCTTTAACAATGACGTCATTCTAACATTGGCTGCGAACACGACAATATCGCTTCAATTGTTCGGACTTCTAGGAACAGCTACGCTTATTAACAATGCTGCTGGTGCGGCTCTAACCATCATTCACTTAGGCTAGAAATGAAACTAGAAATGGAGCGGTAATCGGTATGCAATCTGACTACAAAAAGAGCTGTTGAGGACGGGATCTCACGGCTCTTTTTGCGTTATTCCTGTGATGAGTCTTCGCACCACTGAAATCTATTCTTGTCCTTATCCGTAATACGACGAATTACGCAACCAGGGATTTCTATATCGGCCCGCTAGACGTCTTTACGGGCTATTCCCGATATGCCGGCTTGCCTAGCAGCTTATCTAACGTTACCATCTCAATGCCTTGTCGATTTAGCTCCTCAATGATGTGAGGGAGCGCCTTGACGGTACCGTTTAAGTCATGATCTTTACCGCCGGCAGCATGCTGGAGCACGATAGCACCAGGGGTCAGGTGAGACATAATGTTGGCTTCAATTTGCTCTGCGGTGAGCCCTTTCCAATCTAGGGAATCAACATTCCAGTTCACGATCAGCATGTGTTGTGAGGCAAGCCATTTAATTTGCTCTTCACTTATATTGCCGTATGGCGGTCGAATGAAGTTGATCGTACGTCCCGTAGCAGCTCGCAGAATATTCTGTGTGCGAAGAATCTCATTATGGAAGGCCTCATTAGTGAGCTTCGGCAGATTCGCATGATCATAGGAATGATTGCCGACGATATGGCCTTCTTCTAGGATGCGCATCATGATCTCTGGATATTTCTCCGCCCGATTGCCGACAACGAAGAATGTTGCCTTAACCCCATAGTTACGCAACACATCAAGAACTTGAGGGGTAAAGTGGTTGTCGGGACCATCATCGAATGTCAGGGCAACCCTCCGTTGGTCAGACGGGCCCTGCATAATGAAGTGGGAGCGGTACTTCCTGCGCAGTTCGGATAAGGTGAGCGGCTTAGGGCTCCGGACATCGCTCTCATTGCCGCCGACGAAGGAAGGAGCTTCCTTCGTTGCGACACGTGCTTGCCGTTGTTGAATCGAATATCCTTCATGCGATTTTTGGGCGGAAGGGGACTGAGGGGACGTGTTTGTCGTGCTGCAACCCGATGCATATATGCTTAGCATGGTACATAATCCGAGCAGAATTGGTCGTGTAATCATTGGCGGAACCTCCTGAACCGATGCTCATCAAATTAAGTATTGTACATAGGGTTCGAAGGAAGGCCGTAAATTATCCATCCGACACGGATTTTATTCGTATAGCGCATCCCTTAATTTGGTAGACATCTGGCTGTGACCACCATTTTGTTTTCTTGCGGAACTCAGTGCTTTGCGCAGGCGCTCATTCTCTGCTTGAAGTTCCTTAATTTTTTCAACCATCTCTTTGATTAAAGGTGAGCAGTCCTTGTTATGGGCTTCAATAAGTGCTGCAGCTCTATGCTGCAAATCCTGCCATTGCTGTTCATTCATCATCATATGACTCCTATTCCATAGCGTACATTTCCTATCTACTCATTATAAGGCAAAAAGAAAGAGCCGTCACATGACGGCTCTGCGGGATGGCGCTTATTTGTTTTTCCACATTTGCTCGACTTGCTTCATATCCAGGATGTGCATGCGATCCATTGCATAACTTCCTGTCATCGCAATCCCTTCAGAGGCAGACTCATAATTGATATATAAGGAATCATCAGCAACAGTTATTTCTTCAGCCATTGGAGGTCCGTCAAGCTTCAGCTTAAGCTCAGCGTTATCCAAGAACCATAGCGGAACTTCCTTGTTGCTAATCGTTACCTTCTGGTGAGGCGCTTGCCCACGAGGATCGGTGAAGAACAGCATCGTGCTATTGCTGTTACGACCATAGGAATCGCTCAATACCCAGTGGCCATTCCAGAACGATACGCCTTGAATTCGATTCGGAATCGAGAGGAGCTGCTCAGGTACCAGCTTGTCGCCGGAATTTTTCAGTTGCATAGGCAATCCTGTATTCGGATTTACCGAGAATCCCTCAATCCAAGCACGATATTGGTCGCCATCACGGTTGGTCTTATGATGGGAGGTATCTGTTGGATAGCTTGTGCCGTGCGCAAATTCGCCAACCCATAGTTTTCCGTTCTCGAAGGCAATGAAGGATGCGTTCGTATTGACCTTGAATTGTCCGTCGAAAATAAGCTGTCCGCCATCTTCCGTCTGCTTCATCTTATCGATGGATACATATCTGGCCTTGCTGCCGGAAGCAACGAACACATAACCATTTGTGATGGCAACGCCGCCGGCGTGACCCGTATATGGATCTCCTACAGCATCATACAGCTCGAAGGACTTCAGCAGCTGACCAGTTTTGGCATCCATAATCGCGATGACGCTGACGCCGACGTCACGGTAGCCTGACATAACAAGCCATCCCTGTTCTGCGGAGTAGGCAAGACCCTGCGGGATAACAAGCTCGTGCAGACCAGGAATAATAGGTCCATCCTGTGCAATGTTGAGCAGCGGCTTGAACTCGTTCTTGTCAATGCGAAGCTTCGGATTCACCTCTTGTTGCGTCAGTTTGCCAGCAGCCACTGCCGCAGCCGCACTTGGAGTTGTGTTGGATACTTGTGTGACTGGTGCAGCAGCCTGACTCAAGCCTGCCGGCTCTTCCTCACCATTGGCACAGGCAACGGCAGATGACAAGAGAATAGAGGAGAGCAGCACTGCTTGAACACTTTTTCGGCAACGTGAAGAAGTAGACTGAGAATTCATTACATAGCCTCCTTAAGATAGATGAGATGGTGCATTATAAGAGAAGCTGCATGCAGTTGTCTTATTATTTAAATGTTGAATTCGCGAGTGCTGAGACGATATGCTTTTGTGCAAAAGCAAACACAATGACAATCGGCAGAATAACCATCACACTTGCAGCGCTAAGCAAATGGAAGGTAAGTGCTTCGTCGCCTGCTACTGCATCTCGCATCATCGCAACCGCAACTGTCAGCACACGCATGCTGTCCGAATTCGTCATAATAAGCGGCCAGAAGTACGAGTTCCAGCTGCCGATAAAGGTGAGCACGATCAGTGTCGCAATCGTCGGCATCGCCATCGGAACGAGAATGCGATACAGCTGATGGAACCGGCCAGCACCGTCGACTCGAGCAGCCTCCAGCACATCATTGTTAAGCGACTTGAAAGCTTGACGAAGCAGGAAGATGCCGTAAGCAGACGCACCATGCGGAACGATCAATGCCAAGAAAGTGTTGAGCCAGCCAATCTTGGACATCATCACATATACAGGAACGAAGGTTACTTGTTCTGGAACGATCAACGCAGCAAGCACGAGAACGAACCATTTATCGCGTCCCCAGAAATTTCCCTTCGCGAAGGCGAAGGCAGCCCAGATGGCAACATTAATCTGCAGAATCATAATCCCAAGCGTTTGCACGGCAGTATTGAAGAAATAACGGCCGAACGGTGAAGCCTGGAATGCATCAATATAGTTCTGGAAGCGGAACGATTCTGGCCAGAAGGATGGAATCGCGAGCCGCAGCTCGAACGGTGTTTTTAAAGAAGTGACAACGAGCCAATAGGTTGGAAAGAACATCACTAATGTAATGAGGATGGCTGCTGCCAACCGGATGGATGAAAATAAGGATTTTGACATCCGCTAAGCCTACCCTTCGTAATGAACTCTTTTTTTCGATATCCACAGCTGGATTACGGTTAAGGCGATAATAATGATGAAGAAAATAACGACCAGTGCAGATGCGCGGCCTGTCCGGAACTCGGAGAAGGCCATCTGATAGATCCAGAACACCATCGCCTTCGTTGCATTCAGCGGTCCGCCGTTCGTCATAATATTGATCGACTGGAATACTTGCATCGATCCGATGAAGTTTGTAATAACAAGGAACAACGTCATTGGAGACAGCAATGGGATCGTAATATTGCAGAATTGGTTCCAGCGAGAAGCGCCATCGATGCTAGAAGCCTCATAGTATTCAACTGGGATGCTGCGCAAGCCGGCAATGAACAGCAGCATTGCGAAGCCGACGCCTTTCCATAGGGATACTGTAATAAGAGCGCCGAGCGCCGTGTTCGGATTCGTCATCCAGTTGATCTTATCGAATCCTGCCAAGTCCAATAGGTAGTTGGCAAGGCCGTATTCACCGTTAAATATCCACAAGAAGATCATGGCTGCGACGACCATAGAGATGTAGTATGGCATGAAGATGATCGAACGCAAGAAATTATAAAACTTGGATTTAGAGTTGAACAAAAGTGCGAGTAGAAGCCCAATAACAATCGTAAAGAACACGTCGAAAATCGTGTATTTGAACGTAATCGTAAGTACCTTCCAGAAGTCTTCACTGGATAACAGCTTCGTATAGTTATCCGCCCCGATAAATTTCATCACTGGCCGCGACATATTCCAGTTCGTTGTACTAATGAAGATCGAGAATACCAGTGGAACATACGTAAAAATAAGCAGGAACAACAGTGCCGGCAGCGCGAAGCTGAAATCCTTCAACTTCTCGGAGAAGCGGTACCATGACCAAGGCCGCTTGTACTTCACAGCTTCTGCCGGCGTATCATTCGAAATTCCGGAATTACCATTCATCTGTTTAATCGCCCTCTCCTTTAGAACAATGATAAAGAAAGGTCAAGCCAAAGCCGCATGCCCTGTTCCCGTGTGGTATATAGGGGAGACGACCTTGCTTGACCACAGATGTACACACGCAATTGTTAGTTGCTATCTAGTTGCTATCTTCGAGTACTTTGTTAATTTCCACAGCTGCTTCCTTCATCAATTTCACTGGGTCGCCTTTTTCAAGAACCATCTTGCCCATTGCTTCGATGTAGAGGTTGCTGAACTCAGGGTACAATGGATGCTGCATGCGCGCTTGCACTTGGTCGAAGTTGTCAAGTACGGCTTTGTATTGTGGCCAACGCTGCATGTACGCTTTGCCTTCTTCTGTATCGATGGCCGACTTGTGTGTAGGGAGGTAGCCTACTTTTTCCGCCCACTTCAAGTTGTTCTCTTTGCCTGTCATGAATTGAATGAACTTCCAAGCTGCTTCTTTTTGATTGTCCTTAGCACCTTTCATCATGACGATGCCAGCGCCGCCGATGTTGGAGATGCGTGTTTTGTCACCCGGCAAGAAGGAAACGCCAACTTCGAATTTCGCATTTTCCACGTATGTTTTGATCATTGCGGAAGTGTGCTCAACCATACCAATTTTGCCTTCCAGGAACATTTGACGCATTGTGCCAGAAGCGCCTTTGCCGTAACCGATGTGCATGTTGCCTTCATCAACCCAACGCTTGAAGTTCTCGATGTAGCGCAGGCTTTCAGGTGTATCGATTGCTGCTTTTGTCATGTCTTCGTTCAGAACAGAACCGCCGCCGTTAATCATCCAAGGATCGTAGTACCAGTTATCCCAGCCTGGAACGGAAAATGCATAGCGAACTGTTTTTCCGTCTTTCTTCTCTGTAACTTTCTTATTGTAGTCTTCGATTTCTGCCCAAGTTTGCGGAGGCTGAACGCCGAGCTTATCAAGCAATGTTTTGTTGTAGACCATAACACTCGTACTTACGATTAGCGGGAATCCAAATTGACGGCCTTCATACGCATATGCCTTAAGCATGCCTTCTGAGAAGTCGGAAGTATCAACCTTGTCGCGCTCTACATAAGGTGTCAAATCTTCGAAAATACCATCACGAGAGAAGATAGGCAAGGAAGATACTTCAACGTTCGTTACCGCTGGAACATCGCCGGCAGCTACAGCCGCAAGCAGCTTCTTATGTAGGTCTTCATATCCGCCCTGGTATACAGGCTCAACAGTAATGTAAGGATATTTCTTCTGGAACTCCCCGATCATATAGTTCAAGCCCTCAGTCTGAGCTTCTGCATGGGAGTGCCAATATTGAATTTTAACAGGTGTCTTATCTTCCTCCTTCACAGCAGGCGCGCTTGCACCTGATTCACTGCTTTGGCCTTCTCCAGAAGATGAACCGCTCGAACAACCAATAACGGATATAAATAGTAGAGAGATGACAGTGAGCAGGGTAAACCAGCGTTTTGCTTTCATAATTACACTCCTTAGTAGAATTAAAATAACAGGTTCCCATAGTGATACATCTTGTTAGCTAACCAATCCAAATCTTTAGCGAAATTCGTCGAATCTGTGCACATGCCTCATTGTAAATGCCAATATTAAACATAGCGTTAAGCAGAAGATAAGGAATTGTAAATAATTTCATTGCTTGTTTATGGGAACCTTGTGGAAAAAGCTTATCTCATCTTATGTGAATGCGTTTTCAATCATTACTATAGAAACTCATGATTTCGTAAATTTCTATTAAAGCTAAATCGCTTTAATTATTAATAGATTGTGTATGGAAAGGTATCTTGCAATACACAGTAGTGAGTGATACAATGTAGAAAATTACCAATGACAAGGGAAGGTGGTGGAGATGTCGTGAATGTTCAATTTAAAAAGGGAGTTCTGGAGCTGTGTGTACTTGTACTTACCTATGAACAAGATCGATACGGGTATGAGCTTGTTCATCGCATCTCAGAGAAGTTCCAGGTCGCAGAGGGAACGATGTATCCACTGCTTCGCAGATTGACACAGGAAGGGTATTTTTCAACTTATCTGAAGGAGTCTCCGGAGGGGCCTCCGCGCAAGTATTACAAGCTGACGGATACAGGCAAGACCTACATGCATGAAATGCTGAAGGAATGGAGTCTATTCTCCAAAGGTGTAGATGAGATGATTGAGGAGGTAATGTCAAAATGAGCATGCAGAAGTTAGAATTTCTCGTAAGATTGGAACGGGAGCTGGGGGAGATTCCTTCGGCGGAGCGTGCGGAGATCATGACGGACTTTGAGGCTCACTTCCAAGATGCGATGCAGACTGGCAAGACCGAAGAGGATATTCTAAATGCACTGGGCAGTGTACAGACCATTGCAAGCGAAATTCTTGAACAGCATCGTCAGCAGGCTTCACTAGAGGGACAGACTGAGGGGGATACACGCTCTAATGGTGAAGGAGAACGCAGTGATGGATATTCAGTAAGTGAAGAAACGCATGCTGAGGAATCGTCTCGCACATTCTCTGCTTCTTCCTTTAGTCAAGAAGATCGCAGTCAATCGAATTTGTGTATTCACACACTCCGCATACATACTAGTGAGGTGGATGTCGCCATTGAATCATATGAAGGAGACCGGATCGGCTATCGCATCGAATCGGATGAGCCAGAGAAGTTCGATATTCGTGATTATATAGACGGAGATACGTATACAATATCGGCTCGAATGAGATACAATGCGAAGCGCTTTTTCTCCTTTATCAATTTACGGTATGGCGACCAGAAGTTATATATCCGTGTGCCTAGCAGCTACCAAGGAGACATTCAAGTGGTGTCTGAATCAGGAGATATTGACATGCAGCATGTTCGTGCAGACCAATTACAAATGGAATTGTCATCAGGAGATGGAGTGATTCGGCAAGGGGCATTTCAGGATGTACGAATAACAAGCAAATCCGGAGATATCCGTATGGAATATAGCTCGGCCGAACGGATAAGTATGGAGGCATCTTCAGGTGACGTGGACGTCAGCCGCATTAACACGCATACAATGGCAGTTAGGACATCATCCGGAGATGTAGATATTGAGCAGCTTCATGCTGAAGAGCTGCGTGCAGAAGTCACGTCAGGTGATCTTAGTCTCAGCGACGGTGTCGGACTTAATTGGTACTTGTCCTCTTCTTCAGGAGATATTGAAGCAGAGCGAATTCGAGCTAATATGGATATCGTTAGCCACTCTGGAGAAGTTGAAATCGACGAATTGAACGGAGCACTCTTGTTGAAGTCGAGTAGCGGGGACGTAGAGTGCACATTTGGTCGTGATATTGGCCCTTCGGTGATTGAAAGTAAATCCGGGGATATCGACGTTCGAATTTCATCGTGGGCGGCGAATGTTCAGCTTGAGGCGATGGCAGATCACGGAGACTTGTCCGTGAAGCTTCCGCAAGTACGGACAGAGACGGAACGTAGGGATTACTACCGCGGAAGTATTGGAGTGGATGGACCTGTAGTTCGGATTGCATCAGTAAGTGGCGATATCGAGCTTCGGGAGACAAGAGCCTGACAGATATAGGTGCGCCTCATTTCAATGTTTATTTTTCTGCTTGCAGATATTCACATTTCTATTCACATTTCTTGAACTGTTGATTATAATAAATACAGTAATGTTGCCTCAATTCAAAAAAAATGACCATAGTGAAAATTAATCTCATTCTCAATACACATGCTGCTTCCAACACGGAAGCAGCATGATGCATTTTTAGGGGATTAACAACGATAGTCATTTTCATTTGAAGAGAGGATGAAATGAAATGAACAATACAATTTCGATGACAACATCATGGAAGCAATGGCTTGGCGAACATAAAGAATCCTGCGCAGCAGCTGGAAGCCTGCTGTTTCTGCTGCTAGCCATGTTCAGCAATCAGCTTGCTGAACAATGGGCGGTAGCGTGCTATGTACTGTCTTACGTGTGTGGAGGATGGCTTAAGTTGAAGGAAGGCCTTGTTACGCTGCTTCGCGACAGGGATTTGGATGTTAATCTACTCATGATTGCTGCCGCACTTGGCGCTGCTTCGATTGGATACTGGTCAGAAGGCGCAGTGCTTATTTTCATTTTTGCATTGAGTGGCGCACTTGAAACCTTTACGATGAACCGCAGCTCGCGGGATATCTCTGCGCTGATGGATTTGAAGCCGGAGCAAGCGCTCGTCATTCGAAATGGGATTGAATTGTTACTGCCTGTAGAGCAGTTGATAATAGGGGATCTTGTGCTTGTAAAGCCAGGTGAGCGTATACCAGCAGATGGAATGGTTCAGGATGGCCAATCCTCTGTCAACCAATCCTCGATTACAGGAGAGAGCATTCCTGTAGATAAGGCCAAGGGGGATGACGTATACGCAGGAACGGTGAATGGGCAAGGGGCTTTGTATGTTACTGTATCGAGATCAAGTGACTCGTCTCTCTTCGCGAAGATCATTCGCCTCGTTCAAGAAGCTCAGAGTGAGATGCCCAAGTCGCAGCGGATGATTGAGAAATTTGAACATATATACGCAAGAGTGATTATTGCTGCAACCTTGGCGCTTGCAGTTCTTCCCCCACTGCTGCTGCAAGAAGCATGGTCGGATGCCTTTTATCGGGCAATGGTATTTCTCGTTGTTGCCTCACCATGCGCATTGGTTGCCTCTATCATGCCAGCAACACTGTCTGCTATCTCGAACAGCGCACGAAAAGGCGTATTGTTCAAGGGAGGCGCATATTTGGATCTTATCTCGCACGTAAAGGCAATTGCCTTTGACAAGACTGGAACGCTCACCTCCGGCAAGCTGGAGGTTACGGATGTCATTCCGTATGAATCAATGGATAAACGGGAGCTTCTATCTGCTGCCGGAGCGTTGGAGAAGCTGTCCACACATCCGATCGCTAAGGCAATTGTTGCTGAAGCAGAGCGTAACCAAGAGCATACAGAAGCCACTGAGCGTTTGCTGCGCCCTACTCAATTCCAAGCACATGCCGGGCAGGGCATTGAAGCTGAATGGGAAGGGAAGCAATGGAGAATCGGCAAGCCGTCATATATTTGCTCTGAGCAAGGGATGGATGAGATGATTCGCACTCAGATCGAATCTTTGCAATGCAAAGGCAAGACGGTGATTGTGGTGGAGAGATCCGAGCGTGTTGTCGGTGTGATCGCGCTCCAGGATCGCATTCGCCCAGAGGCGATTGAAATGGTGAAGCAACTGAAGCGGCAGGGCATAGAGGTAGCGATGTTGACAGGCGATCAGAAGCAGACGGCAAGTTCTATTGCTTCTCAAGCAGGAATTGACTTGGTGTTCTCCGAACTGCTGCCGGAAGATAAGCTCAACATTATTAAGAAGCTTAAGGAGCAATATGGTCAGGTGGCGATGGTAGGCGATGGCGTCAATGATGCGCCTGCACTGGCCAGTGCAACTGTCGGGATTGCTATGGGGGCGGCAGGCAGTGACGCAGCTTTGGAGACCGCCGATGTTGTCTTGATGAACGATGATCTGGCCAACATCGCGCATGCGATCGTGCTGGGGAGAAGAACACAGTCGATTGTAAAGCAGAACATCATATTCGCTGTAGCGGTCATTACGGGGTTAATTGCAACTAACTTCATACTCGGGATTCCTCTCCCGCTTGGAGTCGTCGGACACGAGGGGAGTACGATTCTTGTCATCCTGAATGGGCTTCGGCTACTGCGATCCTAACATAAAAATTTGAATGGTTGCCCAAGTGGGCAGGAATTGATGATCTCCCTATTGAATTAGGTATGTGGAAAAAAACTCCTAAGCGAGGTTATGTTTTGGATGTTGTTTCCATAATGTGTAGGGAGGTCATTGTATTATGCTGCAGCATGGGGATAAGATCGTTATCATTGGAGATTCCATAACGGATTGTGAGCGGGCTAGACCGTATGGGGAAGGATTATTCGGAGCCAATGGCAAAGGATACGTATCCATGTTCGATGCACTAGTTCAGACGGAGCATCCTGAGATGGGAATTCGCATTGTGAATATGGGCATTAGTGGGAATACAGTGGTTGATTTAGAGCGTAGATGGGAGACAGATGTCGAACAATTGGAGCCGGACGGACTTGTTATTTGTATTGGAATTAATGATGTCTGGCGTCAATACGATATGCCCTTCGTGTCGGAGCAGCATGTAGGTTCGGATCAATATTATGACACCTTGAATCGTCTCGTTGAACGATCCAAGCCGAATGTACGCTGGATTGCGTTAATGACACCCTATTATATTGAACCGAACCAAGAAGATGCGATGCGCCGAACGATGAATGAATACGGTCGAATTGTTAAGGAGATCGCGAATGAGCATGGTACATTATTTGTAGATACACAGCAGGTCATGGATAAGCTGCTGGAGCATTTCTATCCGGCTACACTGGCATGGGATCGCGTTCATCCGAGCGCGGTTGGACATATGGCTCTAGCCAAAGCTCTGTATCAGGCATGTTTTGCGGAGTAATCCTCATGGGAACAGGAAGCCTACATGATTCTTCAGGTAAGATCACTGGGCCTTCCTGTCGCATTTTCCCTCATAGACAGTCTTTAAACTTCCACATTGTTAAACATGCTTGTTGAGAAGAGGGATAAACCGCTGTTCGTGCAAACGCTTACATTGAGAGCTTTCCAAATTCGATATTTCTAGCGAATAGGAGGGGAATTGATGTCTGTAATAGGTAGTCAGCCCGCAATGAAAAACATGTGGATTGGCAGAAGCATTGAGGAGTTCTCATCAAAGGGTGTCGTATTTTTTCACTCAAAGTTTGAATTTCCAGAGGCTCTCCCTTGCAAATTGTATCGGATCGACCATACTCACGGCAATTTGCATGAACATACCCATGATTACTTTCAAATTTGGTATGTCGTGAAGGGAGGGATCATGCATTCTTATCTCGGGAGACGTCACAAAATGCTCGCGGGAAGTGTATGCATCGTGCCTCCGTTCGCGGTACACGGTGTGGAATGGATTCCGGGACGACAGACGGAAGTCATTGGCTGCGAGTTCTTACCTTATTATATCAATGAGCGCTTTACCCAGCCTGAGCTCCAGAGTAATTTCATGGACTATCAGTATTTGCATCCTGTGCTAAGTGAAGGGGGAAGGAAGCCAACTTTAATGTCCCTCTCCGGTCAAGAAGAACGACATGTGAGGACGATTCTGGAGGAGATGCAGAGGGAGTTCCGGATGAAGACAGCTCATTACGGGCTTGTTTTAAAGGCGAATTTGCTGAAGCTTCTCGTTCTGTTGAGCCGGGGAAGTGAAGACAATGACACGAGAACAGTCGTGCAGGTAAAGAAGGAGGAAGATCGTATAAATAAGCACCGAGAGGCTGTTCAAGTCTCTCTTGATTATGTGCATAAGCATTTTCATGAGGATATTCGTCTGGAGCAGATTTGCCGGCTTGCATCACTATCCAAGACCTATTTCTGTGATGTATTTAAATCCTACACAGGCAAGTCATTTAACGAATATTTGAATGATTTCCGCATGCGTCAGGCAAGCGAGATGCTGCTGACAAGAGATACTACAGTAGCAGAGGTATGTCGGGCAGTCGGATTTCGCGATTTAACGCATTTTTCAAGGATGTTCAAACGGTGGACGGGAATCCCTCCTTCTCATTATCGCAAGAAGAGCCGCTAAATATAACGAATACTTATGATTCATATACAGGAACCGGCGACACGTTCTTGTTGCCGGTTGTATATTTCGCAGCCTGTTCATAAGTTATTCTTATTTATTCGGTAGGTATACAGTATAATGGAGGTACAGTATGTAAACGCAATCCTCCATATTCCATCTTGATTGTGCTGGACGATACTGTATGCGATATAGTGATGAAAAGGGATGATGCGAATTTGTGGACGACGGATATGATTATTTTCTTATTTGGTTCTTTACTTCTAGCGGGAGTGATTAGTGCCAAATTCTCGAATCGATTCAATGTGCCTTCACTTGTATTGTTTATTATTGTAGGGATGGCATTGAATCCCCTCATTTATTACGATAATGCGAAGTTAACGCAACTATTCGGGATTTTGGCTCTGATCATTATATTGTTCGATGGAGGAATGCAGACAAGCTGGCGTGACATTCGGCCTGTCATTGGCGGATCTGTATCGCTTGCAACCATCGGTGTATTGATTACTGCTACGGTTTTTGGTGTGTGTTCGGTATTTATCTTAGGAATTGATTGGAAAGAGGGCATGCTGATCGGTGCGATTGTCGGCTCTACGGATGCCGCAGCCGTGTTCGCAGTTCTCGGAAGCCAGAATGTGAAGAAGCGGTTGACCTCCACCTTGGAGGCGGAATCAGGAACGAATGACCCGATGGCCGTCTTCTTGACGATATCATTCATTGAATGGATTCAGATTCCGGATCTTTCCGTATGGGAAATGCTGTTCTCATTTGTATGGCAAATGGGACTTGGACTTGGCTTAGGACTGCTCGCAGGCTGGTTCATCGTTCAAGTATTGAATCGAATTGCCCTTGATACATCTGGTATGTACCCTATACTTGCAATCGGATTCGCGATTCTTACTTATAGCGGTGTTGGTCTGCTGAAGGGCAGCGGCTTCTTAGCTGTATACGTGATGGCACTTGTCATCGGCAATTCCGATTTGCAGTATCGTTTTACAATTGTAAGATTCAATGAGGGCTTCGCCTGGCTGATGCAGATCATGATGTTCATCCTTCTTGGACTTCTCGTGTTCCCGCTTCAACTGCTGGAGATTACATGGCAAGGTCTGGTGCTGTCAATTCTTCTCATGTTCGTCGCAAGACCGCTCGGTGTATTCATTAGCTTGATGTATAGTAAGTTTACAGGCAAGGAGAAGACGCTTATTGCTTGGGCAGGGTTAAAAGGTGCGGTGCCTATTGTTATGGCGACATATCCTATGATTGCAGGCTTAGAACATGGACAATTGTTCTTCAATATTGTATTCTTTATTGTTCTGACGTCTGCCCTTATTCAAGGGGCTACCATTTCTCCGCTTGCGAAGCGGCTTGGATTGGCTGGCGAACCAGGCGGGCAGCAGGTACATGCGCTTGAGCTGGTGTCGGTCGGGAAGACGAACATGGACTTGGTGAAGAAAACGATTGAGCCTGGTGCTTGTATAGAGAACAGCTACTTGCATCAATTAAGGTTGCCGGATGACACCTTGATTACAGCTATAATTCGTGGGGAAGAGATGATTGCGCCCAAAGGAACCACGCAGTTATTGGCAGGAGATGTGGCTTATGTACTCGTTGCCAAAAATCAAAGGGATGAAATAAGAAGATTGTTTACCGAGCAGATCCAAGATAGTCAATGTACGGTGACAAGTGGCAGTGCCGCGGATCGAGACCAGACAACTGTAGACACCCAATCAGACACAGAGAATCAACCGATAGTGAGCTCGACAGAACATACGGTTGTGGAGAATAAGTGGCAAGGAAAAGACTAATGTATTCATGCAGGGGAAGGCACCATGATGAACACACCATGATGAGTTAGTACGATACAATGACTTTCAAGGGGGAAGTGGAATCGTATGCTAGGATTGGAGAAGCACACATACCGAATTCGCAAAATTGCGACGGAATGGAAGCGGGATGATAAGACGTTGCGTGGCTTGATTACTCTGCCTGTTACGGAACAACCAGTAGCAGCAGTTGTAATGAGTCATGGATTTACAGGGCATATGCTGGAGGGCAGAGGCTTCTTTCGACGGCTTAGTGAACAGTTGGCACAGGCTGGTGTCGCCGCGATTCGCTTTGACTTCGCAGGCAGCGGTGAGAGTGATGGAACGTTTGAAGAAATGACGCTGTCAACTGAGCTGGCGGATGCATTAACTGTATTTCAAGCCGTGCGTTGTATGGAAGGCATTGATTCGAACCGTGTCAGCTTACTGGGCTTCAGTATGGGTGGAGCGGTATCGCTTCTGGCAGCTTCACAGCTGGGAGAAGAGGTGCATCGCTTAGTGGGGCTTTGCCCTGCTGCCAATATCTTTGATATTGTAGCTAGAGAGGCGGCCGGTTCACGATTCAAGCAGCTGTTGGAAGAAGGGCGTATGGACATGAATGGCTTCATCGTAGGCCAAGGATTGCTGGATGATACGGCACAGCATGATATGTATGCTGCTGCATCTCGTATCCACTGTCCAACGTTGTTCGTTCATGGGACGGCTGACGGCGCTGTTCCTCCTTATATTTCTTATCGATTGGCAGCTGCGATGGATGGGCGTGCTAACATTACGTGGATAGATGGTTCTGATCATGTATTTTCGTTGTCTGAGCATTCGAAGCAAGTCTGTGAGGCGGTTGTGAAATTCGTAGCAGATAAGTAGCAAAAAGTGATGTCGTAGGAGACGAAAAAAGAAGTGACTGATGTGATTTATCTCCTTTTATTGGTATGAGCAATGCTGCACAATAGATTCAGGTATGGCGTCTATGCATTGGCGTATACGTCATGCAATGTGCCCGTCCATCTGCCCCCCAACTCCAGGTAGGGCGGGACACTTTGCGCCATTTACGCATCTGCTTGCGAGCGGGTGCGTTTTGTTCTTTCTAGAGGCTTTGCTGCAGAGCATACAGTTTGAATAATAAAAAAATGAGGAAAATGTTTCATAATACTATTGTGAAATAGGACTAATTAACCGATATTAGTAGTAGTGCGTAAAAGTACAGCGAGGTTAAGAGAAGAAAGGTGAAGGCAAATAGATGAAGTATGAGAAATTGAATGAAGAGTTTAAGCATGTTGGCTACAGTCCGTACCGTTATGTTCATATTGTGGATGTAACGACAGAAGCAGTTGATTTTGATCACCGTGAGAAAGAACGTCTCGATCAATTAGTAATTGGGTCAGAAGAACCAATGACTGAAGAACAGTTGAAGGAAGAGGCACGCGCGAAGTTGATGGAAGAGCATCCAGATTTCCAGTTTTTCCGTGAGGTACAGGTGGCGAAATTGGATGTAGTGAAGTGCTTTGATCTAGAACTGTAGTAGAAACGAGAAGGAAGCAGCGTTTGTGAATTTGGATGCTAAGTTCTCCCCTTAGGTGTGTTTTTATGCAACGGGTACGATGCCGCACGTAAGGGGACGAGCTTTCTAAATAGCAGCACAGGTACCTATAGCGATAAGGAGATGAATCGGTTGTTCAAGGGGCTTAAGAGAGTACAGGGGACGACATCACGGAAAGTGGATTGGAAATCACTCGTTTCATCCGTATTTCAGAATCCATCCCGTTCCGTGGGAACGAAGTTATTTCTTGTATTTGTAATCAGCATTATTGTGTTCGTTTTTAGTGTTGGCATGATTTCGTATCTATTCTCCAAGAATGCAATTGAAGATCAAGCATCCAAGTCCAATTATCAGACTATGATCCAAGCAGCGCAAAAAATTGATCTTCAGCTGACCCAGTTCAACAATATGACGATGCAGATTATGTTCGATCCAAACCTGACTGCTTCGCTCAAAACCTTGAAGGACAATCAGCTTAGCGCTTATGAAAAGATTCAATCTACGGAAGCGATTACGAAAACGCTTCAAACCTACAGTGTTGGCAATCCATTAATCGAGAACATTTATTTGATCCCAATTGATCCAAAGCGCAATACGATGGCTGCACTTGGCATTCGGAGTAAGCTGGACGATTTGCGCAAGCAACCATGGTTTGAAGAAGCAACGAAGAGCAATGGACAATCCATTTGGGTAGATACAATGCCGAAAGGTGTTGATAAGGCGCCGGAGCCTACATTCGGAATTGCAAGACCAATGCGTGATTTGAATTCCGGGATGGCTGAATACATCGTTCTAATGGAAATTAGACTGGCTACTTTCCAGAAGTCGCTCGATGGGATTAATCTAGGCGAGGGATCTACCGTTCAAGTGGTGAATCGTGCGGGTCATTTTATTTATACCGAGGAAGATGGGAAGTTGACCAAGGAAGCTCCGAAGTGGCTTCTGCCGGAGGTTGAGGAGGGCAATACTAGTGCGATTAGCGGAAGCAGGAAGATAAGCTCTGATTCCGATGGCGAGATGCTCCTGGTCTATGATCAGATGCCGTCGAGTCGCTGGCTGCTAGTTGGAGCGGTCCCTGTAGCTGAGCTGGTGAAGGAAGCCAAGTCCATCTTGACACTTACATTCATCTCTATGCTGGCTGCCGCTGTCATCGCAGTCGTAATCGGCTGGTTGGTAATTCAATGGGTAGCGACACCACTCGTGAAGCTGCGGAATCTCATGAATGAGGGTGCACAGGGCAATCTGGCAGTACGCGCAGTTCCTAAGTCTAAGGATGAGATTGGCCAGCTTGCGAATGGGTTTAATACGATGATGGAGCAGATTACGAATCTCGTGAAGAGCACAGATGCAAGCGCTCGTGCCGTCTTAGATACAGCTTCTTACTTGTCTGAAGCATCACGCAGCACCGCGATCTCCGCGAAGGAAATTGCGATTGCCACAGAGGAAATTGCGAAGGGAGCTACTTCACTGGCGGTAGAGGCTGAGCGAGGCCATGATCTCACGCATAGTATTGCTTCGCAAATGTCGAATGTTATTGATGCCAACGGGCAAATGGATCATTCGGTTCAGGCGGTTGCCGAATCGAGCACGCTTGGTGCATCGAATATGACTTCCTTAATGAGCCGTACGACTTCCACCGGGGATATGATGCGCTCGCTTGCGACGAAGGTCAATACACTGAGTGACAGTACACAATCGATTCGCAAAATTTTGGATGTCCTCCATAACATGACGAAGCAAACGAACATTCTGTCCCTGAATGCAACCATTGAGGCTGCGCGTGCAGGAACAGCAGGCAAGGGGTTCATGGTCGTTGCTGATGAAATTCGGAACCTTGCTGATCAATCAAGGCAGTCCATCGATATCGTTGGGCAAATTACGGAGAAGATTCAGCTAGAGATTACGGAGACCGTAACAGCGTTGTCAGAAGCTTTCCCACTCTTCCAGAAACAAGCGGAAGCTGTACAGGAGACAGATGTCATCTTCTCAACGGTACAGCAGCAAATGGATGGCATGATTCAGCAGCTTGGAAATGTGACAGGCTCCATTGGGCGTCTAAATGAGGCACAGTCCATTCTGGTAGAAGCGATGAGCAATGTAAGTGCGGTTGCGGAAGAGGCATCTGCTACTTCCGAAGAGGTTGCATCGTTAAGCACGGAACAGTTGAATGTATCGAACCGCTTAGTCGAGCTGTCTCAGCAGCTTGAAGATGTATCCTCGAATCTGAAGGAAACCTTATCTCAATTCAAATATTAGTACCGATAGAGAAAGCCCGTATCTCCAACGAGAGATACGGGCTCCTGTATGATCGGCGACTTTAAAGCATCTATATAGTAGAATGGCAGCAGCTATTTTTCTTGATTTTCTGATTTAATGATTTAATTTGATCTCGCCTACCTGAGTAGAAATCAATAAAGATGGGCTCTTCGTATTGGCTGCCCCAATATGGCCTTTAACTTTCTTCGATACGATCATATTGGATGTACTTGCCCCGTCCAACTCGACATTATTAGTGATACTTCCCATATTAGTGGATAGCTCTACAGCCAGTGATTCCAGCTTCTCCGGCAAATCAAATGTTATCTTGCCAAACTCAGTATGAAGCTTAGTGCTCTCCATTCCCATTACATTGGAGGATGAAATATCGCTCGCACTGCCGTTGACAACTAGATGGCTAGGATACAGCCCAGACTCGGATTCAAGTGAGAGTTTTCCAAAATCATTGTTAATCTCTAAAGTGTCGTAATCCTTGACTGGAACTCGGACAATTAGTGATGGCGGAGAATCTGTATTTATGAAACTTTTTTGTTTAGAATGCAATTTAATCGTCAGCGTATTATCGTTTATTGTGCCGCTCACATCTGTCTCCATTGAACTGGATGTTCCATCTATAAGCTCATATTGTGCTTGACTTAATTGATGATCTCCGATAACGGTAATGTGGGCAGCTGTACTTAGAATACGGATCGTATGTATTTGGTTAACATCAAATTGTTTTTTCTTTGGATTGCTAGTTGATATTTTGCTCAATGCAGTTGAACCTTTTTCAGATATAGCTGAAGAAGATACTTCTGTGACGCTTGTATTCGATGCTGCTGTGGTTGCATGATCCGAAGCACACCCTGCCAAACTTATACTTGCTGTGGATAAGAGAATACATGCAAATTTGGTGTATCTCATTGTTCGTCTTCCTTTCAAATAGTAGTGTAATTACAAGTGGGAACTATGCAAACAAGACATGCTTCATGTTACCTGATTAAGGAACATTTGGTAACGTACTTCGGTCTGTTCACGTCCTAGACTTATGTCTAGGATGGAGAGGACTTGGATCGACATATTTGACATTGATCCGGAGATTGGGTGTAACGATTGATTTAGGAAAAATATGTTGAAAATTGGATGGCATTATGATACTGTTGAAATAACTTCACACAATAATGTACGGAAGCACCGTCATGAAACGAAGCATCAATATTGATGCCCGTTTAATGGCGGTGTTTTTTTATGTCCATATTGAATTGCGGGGCGTTCTAATCCGTGAAGTAGAAAGGGGGGGAGTGGTATTAACAGATGGGATATTGTAGTGGCACATCCGCAGAAGCGCATTTTAGACGGATACACAGATTATTGGAAGCAATCGACCTATGCTGAGAAGCTTCACCTTCGTGTATTTACTCAGGCGGATACGCTTGGTCACTATTTGCGCTTGAAGCCAGGCATACATGTTCTAGTCGCGGCACCTGAGCTGCTTGGGACACTCTCTTCATCCGATGTGAGAGGAATAATCGTGATCGCATTATCCGCAGAGAAGTCTGAACAACTGACAGGGGCCGACTTCCCTTGTAGGATAGAGAATCCATATCAGCCCATTCCGCAACTGTTCCAATCCATCATTGAATATTGTGAATCGGACAATGCCTCTGAAGGGGACAAGCGGAGCAACACAGCGTGCCGTATCGTTGGCATTACTTCAACCTCAGGCGGAGCAGGGAAGTCAACAACGGCATTTCATTTATCAGCTGTGGCTGCTCAATCAGGTCTTCGACCCTTCCTTCTGAATGTAGATCCGATCCAAGAATACAGTTTGCTGCTACAAGAAGCGATCGAACAGAACGAAAATCAGAGCAACTTAGCACAATTATTTTACTACTTGAAGAAGGCTCAGGGAGGGCCGGGGAGTGAGCTGCTGTCCTTAGAGCCATATATGCTGAGTGTTCCTGCAATAGGAGCGCGAATGCTCCATCCGAAGCAGTTAGCAGAGGAATGGAAGTGGATGGATGCCAGTATGCTGCGATTATTGTTGAATACGCTTCGGAGCAGCGGGCAGTACGACTTGATTATTGTGGAGGGCGCGCATTTCCACTCTCCATTCGAAGCGGTATGGGATGTGGCAGATCAGGTAATGTGGCTTCTCCTAGATGATATGGCCTATATACAGAAGACGAAGCTGTTACTGCAGCAGTGGGCGCTTGCGGAAGAGTCTGTTGTGCGTCATCGAAGCAAGCTCATTCGGATGGGTGTGAATCGTTATATGGGGACGATGCTCAATTCATGGCAGCAGCGTGATGCTCCGATCTCAGGATATCTGCCTTACATACCGGCTTGGAAGCAAATTTATCGATTTGATCAATGGCTTCAATCGAGTGTATTCCGCTCAACCTTGGAGGAATGGGCAGGTTCAGAGTTGAGATTATTCAGCGGAGCGCGGTAAGGGGTGAGTCGATGGTACATGGGGACGAGGGGTACCAGTTTCAGCTGAAGCCTTCTGGGACAGAGTCTAATCTGGTGTCGCTTGATGAATTGTATCTTACAATTCGGCAGCAGGTGCGCGAGAGTATGGAATGGGGGGAACCGTTATCTGATGAAGCATTAACAGAGAGGATCGAACAAGCGTTGTTTGCGTTTTCGAAGGCGATGAATTTGACCTCGGCAGATCTTCGAATGGTAGTACGCAGAGTCTTTTATTCTTTCCGTGGTCTTGATGCGCTTCAGCCGCTTGTTGATGATCCGGAAATTACGGAGATTATGGTGAACAGTCATCGGGAATTGTTCGTTGAACGTCAAGGACATATGGAGAAATTAAATCATACCTTCGAAAGCGAGGAGAAGCTGGAGGACATTATTCAGGCGATTGTCTCTCAAGTAAATCGCACGGTGAATGAGTCTTCACCAATCGTCGATGCGAGATTGCGAGATGGATCAAGGGTTCATGTTGTTCTGCCCCCAATTGCGCTTAAGGGACCCACGGTAACGATTCGGAAGTTTCCTTCTAAGCCGCTTCATATGGAGGATCTCATACGATACGGCGCGATGAGTGAAGAGGCGGCACAAATTCTGCAGACGCTGGTAAGGGCGAAGTACAATTTATTCATCAGTGGTGGAACTGGATCGGGCAAGACGACGTTCTTGAACGCTTTGTCTCAGTTCATTCCATCTGATGAACGGGTGATTACAATTGAGGATGCAGCAGAGCTGCAAATTCATTCAGTGCCGAATCTGGTGTCATTGGAAACGCGCAATGCGAATTCGGAAGGAAAGGGAGCCATAGCCATGCGTGACCTTATTCGAGCTTCGCTTCGGATGCGGCCAAACCGCATTATAGTGGGAGAGGTGCGCGGTGCTGAGGCTTTGGATATGCTTCAGGCAATGAATACGGGCCATGATGGTTCTTTATCTACGGGTCATTCCAATGGGCCCAAAGATATGGTGAGTCGCTTGGAAACGATGGTATTGAGTGGGGCTTCGCTGCCGGTTGTCGTCGTTAGACAGCAGATTGCCTCCGCAATTGATGTCATTGTTCATTTGGCAAGGATGCGAGATGGATCCCGCAAAGTGCAGGAGATTGCAGAAGTAATTGGATTTGCAGAAGGTGAAGTGAAGCTGTCGAGCCTGTATCAATTCGTGGAACACGGGCAGGAAGGCGGAAAAATTCTAGGAGGCCTTGTTAAGCGCGATACGCTGCAGCATGTGGACAAACTGCGAATGGCGGGGCTGACTCTGCCTCAAGCAGAAGGGGGCGCGGACGATGAAGGGATCGAAGATCAAGACTGAAGCTGGACTGCCTCGCTACGATGTATATCATTTGAACCGCAAGGAGCAGCTACTGGCGATCTTTGTTGGATGTTCTGTAATGGCTGGAATCGGATATCTGTTCTACCAGCATTGGATCGGGATGATCCTGCTTTCAGTCATTGGGGTTCGATTTACCCAGATTCGGCAGCGGACATTGCTGGAACGAAAGCGGTCACAATTGACCCAGCAGTTCAAGCAGACCTTGTATTCTTTGTCTTCTGCACTAGGTGCAGGGCGATCAATGGAGAATGCTTTCCGTGAGGCTGCACAGGATTTGAGGCTGCTCTATCCCGGAACTGATGTGGATATGATTCGGGAGCTTCGTATTTTGTCGTTGCGAATGGAGAATGGCGAGCCAGTGGAACGAGCCATGATGGACTTCAGTGAGCGGGCCCAGCAGGACGATATCGCGAATTTTGCAGATGTATTTGTTACTTGCAAGCGGACAGGCGGGGATTTCATTGAAGTGGTGCGCAGAACTTCCTCCGTTATTGGAGAGAAGATGGATATTATGCAGGAGATAGAAGTATTAGTCGCACAGAAGA
Source organism: Paenibacillus sp. NAIST15-1 (assembly GCF_001894745.1). GTDB lineage: Bacteria > Bacillota > Bacilli > Paenibacillales > Paenibacillaceae > Paenibacillus_B > Paenibacillus_B suaedae. The sequence continues at coordinate 320,833 of NZ_BBYF01000001.1, read as the reverse complement.
AGCTGGAGATGAAAGCGATGATGGCTGCTCCATTTTTGTTTCTAGCTTTTCTCAATATGACCTCGCCTGATTTTATGACGCCGTTATATGAAGGAGTCGGCAGAGTGATTGCAACAGCTGCATTGATTGTGTTGTCCATTGGGATCTTGCTAATTCGCAAATTAATGGATATTAGAGTGTAGTAATATCGTTTATGCCATATAGCAGGGAGGAGGTTGGTAGATGCTGCCCTCATGGATGTGGGGATTGGCATGCCTGCTTGTAATAGGGATTTATGCTGTGATGAATCATGTAGGAAAGGCCCGCTATACGGAATTACTTGCCTCGATCCAGTCGGAAGTAAAGACAGCGAAATGGCTTCCAGCACCTATGATGTGGCTGGAACGATTACAACCAACGCTTGATACACATCCTGCACTGGTTCAGTTGAGGCAGTCGCTTATGCAAATGCACGGTCCAGCCCTGTCCCATACGATGTATCGCGCACTTCTGGCGGAGATGGGATTGTATGTATTTGCGGGCGTCGTAGCTGGATGTATTCTCCCTGCTGTGACGGACGGAAGTTTCGCCAACATGGCTGGAGGGATGATGCTCGGTATCGTTCTGCCGCTAGTACGCGGGAAGGAGGTTGTCGGTAAGGTGGAACGCAGACGTCAGGATATTCAGCTGGAACTCCCCGAATTGATTAATAAGCTGAATCTGCTCGTACAAGCGGGAGAGACAGTTCCCAAGGCTCTTGCAACTTGCATTGAGCGGAAGAAGTCGGAGAACGAGCACCCATTATACATCGAGCTATTCCGAATGATGTCAGATGTACAGAATGGTTATTCTTTTGCTCAGGCCATGGAGCTGCTGGCGAAGCGCTGCACGATGCAGGAAGTTTCGATGTTCGTCACGACGGTGCTGATTAATCAGCGGCGTGGAGGTGAGACATTTGTGCTTGCGATGGCGGATTTGAGCCGACAGCTGTGGGATAAGCGCAAGGCGGTGGCTCGCAAGCGAGGCGAAGAGGTATCTACCAAGCTGGTGTTTCCGATGATGCTCATGTTCCTCGTTGTACTAGTTGTCGTAGGAGCTCCTGCATTGTTAATGATGCAAGGGTGAGGAATAAGCAATTTCACTTATGATGTAATTCAATTGAAGGAGGATCAAGATATGAATTCACTTTGGAAACGGTTATGGACGGAAGAAGATGGGCTTGGCATGGTGGAACTGGTCATTATCATTGCAGTTATTGTAGTTTTAGCGATTGCTTTTAGGGAGCAAATCAAAGGATTTCTGACAAGGCTGTTCACGAAAGTAGATAAACAGACGGATGAAATTTTTAAATAGTAATTTAGTAATTGTAAGTAATAATTGGAGGTAATAGAGGAGGGGTACAAGCTGCATAAAAAGCTACGTAAATGGTGGAAACGGCTTGCCTCCGAAGATGGGGCCTACACCGTTGAAGCGAGTATAATCTTTCCGGTTGTTTTCTATTGCTGCTTAGCAATGCTCTTCTTCGCCATGTTAATGTTCCAGCATGTTATGTCATCACATGCTGCTACGTTAGCGGCGGAACGGGGGGCGGCGTTCTGGGACAACAGCTATAAAGATGCAACCAGGGGATCTTACCCTGTAGGAAAACATGATGGTCTGTATTGGCGGATGCTGGATGATTATATGCTGGATCGTTTGCTTGGTGTTGTTACCGGCAGTGTGACCAACGAAGTATCACTGCCGGTCAGTAGTGACTCTGAGTCTCTGCCGGAGAAGAAGCTGATACGTGCAGGAAGACTGCTGCCTCCGGTATTCCATGGAGAGATGAAATTCGACAATATTGCAATTGAGCGGAAGGTGACCGTCTCTCTCGAACGGCCATTGTATCAAACGGCATTCGAACGTTTAACTAGACGACGTGTATCTGGAGAAGGAGGAGCATCTGCTGCAGTCGTAGAGCCTGTAGAATTTATTCGTTCCGTAGAATTTGCGAGGTACATGTCAACGAAGCTGGCTCAATGGAATAAGAAGGGGATATCGAATGAACAAGCTGCAGATACAATCAAGCGTGCGGCGAAATAGCAAAGCCAATGATGTAGCGATGTCTCATACATGCGGAGGTGCTGGAAATGATGGGGGACGAGAGTAATGCCCGAATACGGCGGAATTTGTGGAAAGAAATTCGAGGTTCCGTGTCCGTCCTGCTCATTTTCATAGTAGCTGCAATCTTTTTATTTACAAGTGTACTGATTGACTACGCACGAATTGCTGCTGCTGAATGGAGGGCAGAGGTACTCGCTCAGACTGGAGTTCGCTCCGTCATGTCCGCCTATGAACCGGCACTGCAGCAGCGGTATCAATTGTTTGCTTATGGGAAGAGCGATCCTGCTTTCATAATGGATGAAGTGATGCGGGATCAGGCTGAGCTTAAGGCGACGGGGGTCTTTCCCTGGGTGCCTGTGCTGCTTGATAGTCATACTACCTCGATCACTAGGGAAATTGGTCGATATGACGAACTCGAGCGGCAAATCTTAGAGGAGATGAAGTATAAAGCTCCTGTTCAATTTGCCTTCGATTTGTCCAGCAAGTTGAAGCCGATGTCCAAAGTGATGAAGGAGGCAGCGCAGACGACAGAACTGTTATCCAAGCTGCAGAAGCTAGTTGATAAGCGCGATAAGGAAATAGCCTCTGCCTTCAAGCTCCAGAAGTCGCTTCGCAATTATGCGGCGCGTTCTGATCTTTCTAGTCGGATTGCAACGGGAGAAAGTGATATTATGCGCGACAGCTCGCTTGGTTCAATTGGAAGTGCAGCGGATGTGGGAGCTCAATATGCAGACTATGTACATAAGATTCGTCTGGATTCGAATCGCGGTAAGGATGAGGACAAGCAGTATGAGAATGAAACGGATGACTATGAATCCGATTCATGGGATATATCGCGTAGGCTGACATCTACAACATCTAGTTTGCTGGATCAACATCGCATCGGATTGAACACAGCTCTGTCGCATATAGAGAAAGCCCGTCAATATAATGAGGACATGAAGCGTGTCATTCAAGAGGTACGCGCAAGCTCGAACTATAACGGTTATGACCGAGTTGGACAATCTAGCGAGCAGAGTGAAGGGACAATGGATGAATCGGACCAGATGTCAGATTCGATTAAGCGTATTAATGAAGCTGCTGATGACCTAGTGCTGCCAGATGACTTCCTTACCGAATGGAAGCAGGAAATGGAAGAACAGCATCGGAGTATGGAACAAGTAAATGATGCAGCAAACCGTGTTCAATCGATGGTCAGTCAAATCGTCGGGAGAAGCATTTCCGCTTATAACTTGAAAACTTCGATCCTCAGTCTGTGGAGGCAGTTGGAGCAATATGCTAAAGATTATATTGGCAGCTCGAATGTGATAGATGCTAGAGAACAGCGATTTGAACAGGGCCGATCTACAGAGAAGGAACGCAAGCAGAAAGAGAAGGAAGCGAATAGAAAGCTCGGGAAAGCGGCAGACTTATTGTCCTCATTGAAGAAGCTGAATGATCAATTGAAGGAGCATGAACAGCTGTTTCAAGAAGTGAAAGAGAAGGCTAATGCAATCGCTGCATTTAATGAACATGAATCCAGTGAGGAGTCGGCAGTTGACCAAGAACGTGACGATGCGGTAGAAGAGGGGAAGGAGTCTATGGACGCTGTTACCTCTATCTATGATAGCATTGCTAACGGATTTAGCATGTTAAGAGATCGTTTATACCGTGATGAGTATGCGTTTCTCTACTTCAACACCTATGACCCTACGAAATTGAAATCGATACTTACTTCAGAGCAGCCTGCTGAAGAATTGATAAAGTCCTTATCCATACATAATCAAGAAGTGGAGTACCTATTGTATGGTCTTCATAATCCAGCAGGCAATGTGGCTGCAGCGTTGGGGGAGATCTTTGCTATGCGGCTTGCCATTCGTACAATGGAGGGCTTTATCGAATGTGCGAACTTGAGACATCCGCTACTTATATTAGTTGCAGCTATTATTTATGGGATTGAACAGGCAGTTCAAGATATGATCCTTCTTGCTACGCAAGACAAAGTGACAATTTCGAAATACTTGCCTTCCGTCACTTTGTCCTACTCGGATCACTTGCGATTATTTATGCTCGTCCATGGCAGTCGGGAAGGAATGTTGAAGCGAATGCTCGCACTCATTCATCAAAATACAGGTGTCGACCCCACGACAAGAGGTACCTATGGCGAGACGGAGCTGCGAATAAGCACACCGTTGTGGTTTCTACCCGGGGTTATGAAGTGGATTGGACAAACCGGCATATTGGGCGGTGAAGTCGAGAATGGAAGATACTATGCAACAAAGACATCCGTGTTCTCCTACTAGTGGCAAGTTACTAGCTCGGGCAAGGGGCTGGTTCATACGATGCGGCAATTGGCTCCGTCGCTATATGGGGGACGGTAGAGCCAGCATCACAGTCGAAGCTGCGCTAATGCTGCCTATGGTGCTGCTTTTGTTTTTGTTTTTTGTATATATGATTTACGCTTCTGTCATTACGACATCCTTGCAATCTGCTGCGACGAATACGGTGAAGCAGATTGCCGCTCATATGTATCCCATCGAACTGATGACGAAGAAGGTTGGAGCGGAAGCAGGGGACAACAACAGTCCTTGGCTCCGCAAGCCGCCGGCAATCGCTCTGAAAATGACGGCACGTCATTTCGCCGAGCGCTTCAGCAATGCTTTGCCACCTCCATTGAATCAATGGGCATCCGAACATGTGGTGGACTGGGCGGAGAAGCGAGCGGAAGCGGCGGGGGAATGGGGCCAAGCGCGAGTCGGAGAAGCCTTGATAAAGCCTTTGTTCGTCCGTTACGGGATTCGAGGGACACTTAGAGAAGATCGGATCCGGATCACACATGTGAAGCTGCCGGATATTGTAGAGAAGGAAGACCCATATATCGCAATTGAAGTGGAATATGATCTGCCGATGCGTGTGCCGTTCTTATATAAGACGATCACGATCGCTGCAAGAGCATCTGAGAGAGTTTGGATTGGGGATGGTCCGCAGCCCGGTTCAGCCAATAAAGAGTCAGGCACGGAAGAGAAAGGTGCGCCACCCGCTTTTGTTAGTTTGGAACCGGAACCGCTATTGCCAGGCCGCAAGGCCAAGTTAACAGCGAAGGCTAAGCCGCATGAAAAAGTCGAACTCGTAATCTTCTATAAGAGCGGCAAGAGCCAAGCGAGGCACATCGGTTGGGCAGAAGCGGATGCCGATGGGAATATAAGCTGGCTATGGCATGTCTCAGGCAATACAACCTCAGGTACGTGGAGATTAGTTATGAATACGGGAGACGGAAGAAGTGCGGAAAGGCAATTTATCGTAAAGTGATCTGGAGTCATACCGCATGGGAGAAGGGGGCTGCCAAATGATGTGGTCGAGTTGGCTATGTGGGATATTGCTAGTGGCTGCGTTCACCACGGATTTGCGTACTCGTAAAATACCAAATTATTTAACGGTCTCAATAGTACTTGCTGCTCTAACTGGATATTGCGCTGTAAGTGGATGGGACGGTTTGCTGTTCAGTCTATTCGGAGCGGGCTGTGGGTTTGGGATCATGCTTGTTCTATTCTTGCTGCGTGCGGTCGGGGCAGGGGATGTGAAGTTGTTTGCAGCGATTGGCGCCAGCATGGGAGCTAATTTTGCATGGGAGACGTTTATCTATGCCATTATCTATGGGGGACTGATTGCATCAGGGATTATGCTGTTCGGGCATGGGAGAAGGTGGAGGCGCATCGGGATCGCAATCATTCAATTTTTTTGGCTTCGCTCCGTAACACCCTTGAAACAGCTAACCTTGAACCAAGCGACCTTTCCATTTATGTGGGCGGTACTGCCTGCAGCGGCAACCGTTTATTGGACTCAATTATGGATATAGGGGGTGATGGCGATGTATGGTTACCGGTCGGATTTCATCCACGAGGGTAAAATGAGGATGCTCCTTACGAGAGAACCAGCGGTTCATTCCAATGACTTGGATACCTATCAAGTGAATATGCTGCGGTTTAACGAAGTTCCTCAGTTGCTTCCAATAGAAATTAGGGAAATCGATTTTGAGGTCACGTTTTTGTACGATATTAGTGGTAAAAAAATGCTGGAGCAGGTTCTGCGTTCATTACAGATTACTGCAATTCAATATTTTGAATGGATGATCCAACTGGTCAACGTGTTGGAAGGATGCCGTGCATATATGCTGCATCCGAATCAGATTCTGCTTCATGAGCGTTTTATTTATGTAGATGGGCACTCCTGGAATAGCAGTCTTTATACAGCGTACATCCCAACAGAAGAACCTTTGCACCCCCAAGCGGGGCTAGAGGGATTGAAGAGATTAGGCATTTTGCTCTCTTCCCATGTGAGCCATTGGGATGGTGACGGCTTTCAGCGTCTTGTCCAGTTGTTGTCACAGGAGGGGACGACTCTTGCAGATGTACGAGGCTTGCTGCAATCCTTAATTGTGGGCACAGCAAGCGGCACTTCTACGAACCCCAATCAATCTGGACGAGGGCAGTTTTTCCCGGGGAGCGGTGAAAGGGATGAGCGTGAACCTAAGCAGCAGGTTGCTTATGGACAAGCTGGCTTGCACAATGAGCAGGGGAAGAACAGTTGGAATTCGACGGCGAAGCCTTTTGCAGATGGGCAAGAGCAAATACCTGTTACATCTGCTGCATCAATTTCGAATCCTGCCATGGAGAGATATGATCGAGAGCATAGCATCCATTCGGAAACAGATACGGCTAACGAAGCAATAACACCGATACCCAAGAAGTATACCTTGGTAACCTCGGTTGTCGTAATTGCAGCAGCCGGAATAGGTTGGAAGTTCGGATATATGTCTCAACCTACATCGGAGGTATTCACTTACACTGTCATTTGGAACATTGCTGTCATAGCACTGGGAGCGATGTATTTAACGGGGATTCCCAGCATGTGGTGGAGCAAACGATTCTCTCGGAAGAAGGACAGCCGAGTTAGTGCTGATGAACAGGATTTCCAACCAAGCTCCAGCCATGGGTGGAATAATCCGAATAGGCTTCCCGACTTTTTGTCTATGGAGTTGTCACATCTCCCTCATCCTGCAGATGCGAGGGATGCACACAGCAGTCATGCAAAAGGGGACCAGCAGCATAAGGAATTCGTTCCCTCTTCCCCTACATGGACTAGGGAGTCATCAGGAGGTTATATGAATGGGCAAATAGCCCCTCAAGCAACAGTCTCAAGTTCCGATATCGCAGGAATAGGGCAGCAACAGAGAATTGGCATGCCGGCTAGTGCTTCTCAATTGGGGCCACAATCCTTCGACAATAAGCTGCGATCACAGTCGGTAGATGGGACGAATCAAGCACCGATTATGTCAACGGCTGATCGCTATTATGCTGCTTTAACCGAACATACGGTAATGCTAAACCCTTCGAGCATTGATGCAACGGTAATGCTTGGAGAAACGGAAGAGCAAGGGGAAGGTTCGCAGCAGGAACCATATCTGCAGCAGCTCGATGAAGCGGGAATAACTGTGGTGGGAACTCATCCACTCCGTGGATTTCCATTCATAATAGGGCGTGCTGAGCAAGGGGTGAGTCATCGAAATGACAGCATGGGGGTATCCAAGCACCATTGTGAATTGATTCGCACGTCAGAGGGCAACTTAGAGCTTCGGGATTTGGGATCGAGAAATGGAACGGAGCTGCAGGGTGAACTGTTGATTCCCTACAAGCTGTACCCGTTGAAGGATGGGGATAAGCTCGCAGTTGCTCGTTCGCAGTATATCTTCCGAGCTGGTTAGAAGGGTCAGATAGTGTGTCTGACCCTCTTTGTTATGTCATGCCGTTCTTACTGAGTAACTAAGGTCAATCAAGTGAAGGATTCTAATATATACATCAGTTAAATCTAAGATTTACATCTACAACATTGCGTTTCATGTAAGTACAGTCGCACTCCCATTCGAAATGATAATCAGATGCTTTCTGATCATCGGGATGTAGTGCGATTTCTCCCCGAATTACGCAGCTCGGTTAGCGCCTTCTCCAGCGTTCCATAATGGAAGGTGAAGCCATGCTCCAGAGCTTTAGCGGGATAGACACGCTGCCCTTCCAGCAATAGTGAGGACATTTCCCCGAATAGAAATTTGAAGGCTATAGCAGGAACGGGCATCCAATGGCGGCGATGGTATACTCGCGCAAGCGTTCTGCCGAAGTCGTCGTTCGTTACGGATTCGGGGGAAGAGGCGTTGACAACTCCCTCAATCGAGTCTTGCAGGACAAAATCAATCAGTCGAACCATGTCCGCAATATGTATCCAAGATAAAGGCTGCTTCCCAGAGCCTATTCGTCCTCCAACGCCCAGTAAATACGGCAGCTTCATCATTGGATATGCCCCACCTTCATTGGCGAGCACTGGCGCAATCCGCAACTTGACGCAGCGCGCTGCCGGAACGCGATCTGCTGCATCTTCCCATTGGTAGATGACATCGGTCAAGAAGTCATCTCCACCCGCATTGCTCATCTCATCGAATGTCCCTGTCTCGGAAGGCCCATAAATGGATATGCCTGAAGCGCTAATATAGAGGGGCAGCTTGCGGGACAGCTTGCCTGCCCATCCCGCAATTCTTCTTGCAGGAACGATCCGTGACGAGAGAATACGATTCCTTGCGATATTTGTCCATCGCTGATTAATCGTCTCGCCCGCCAGATTGACAACGGCGTCCACGCTATGGCAATGCTCAGGGCAATGGGCAAGCTCCGACCAGCTAATAGCGTGAATGGAACTTCGTCCCTTATAGGCATGTAACTTCGCTGGGGAGCGGGTAACGACGATGAGCTCGTGTCCTTCTTGAAGCCAGAAGTCAACCAGAGCTCTGCCGATTAATCCTGTCCCGCCGCAAATCATCACTTTCACGTCTTATCCCTCCTAACACGATAATGGAATGGATAGAACTAAGATGTGATTGTACTCGATTATGTTTTTTGTGTAGGCGCATTCATTTCTACTGCATGGGAAGGGCTTGGATCATTTGTTAAGCAAATGCTTATATGGCGTATAATCGATTCCATTATTGTCGAGAAATTTAACGAGGCTTCGATAGTCTCGCTTGGGTGTGGCCATGATGTAGCCTTGAATGCAATGATCCTGCGTTACTTCCGTCGCACCGCTCTCACAGGCTACCTGCCCGATCTTGGCTGCGATCGAATGACGTGCAATATCACGGAAGGCGGATGGAACTGGCTCAACAAGCTTCTCCAGAAATGCTTTGGAGTCGTCAGTCCATAGGTTTCGGCTCTGCTCTACCCAGTAATTTTGCCAATCGAGCTTCGATTTCCCGTCATTCATCGGAAGCACTTTCATAAACTTGCGGAACATGAAGTAGCCGCCAATCGCCATGAAGCCTAAGAGGACGAATGTCCAAAATGCGATGGAATTCATAAACCAACGGCCTGGGCCATCGACAGCCATTGGAAACAGGGTGGACGAGCTAAGCATAATTTCTCACCTCATGTGTTTTGGTACTTTTTACTAAGATGCTTACATCGAATTATACCCCATTCCTAGCATTATTTCGATAATCCTTGTAGAATAAGGGGAAATGATTTTGAAAGGAGCAATTACATGTTGAAAATTGGATCACACGTTTCGTTTTCCGATAAAGGGCTGTTGACTGCTACAAAGGAAGCTTTGTCTTACGGGTCAAGCTCATTCATGATATATACTGGGGCGCCGCAGAATACGCGTCGTAAGCCGATTGAATCGCTATATATTGAAGAGGGCAAGGAATTGATGGAGAAGCACGGCATCGGTGAAATTGTGGTGCATGCGCCGTACATTATTAACCTTGGATCGTACAAGCCGGATACGTTTGAGCTGGCCGTTAATTTCCTCCAAGAAGAAATTCGCCGCACAGACTGCATCGGTGTGAAAAATATCGTTCTTCATCCAGGTGCTTATACCGACAAAGATGCTGAGTTCGGGGTCAACCGGATCGCTGAGGGCTTGAATGAGGTACTGAGCAATACGAAAGATACGGACGTCAATATCGCACTGGAAACGATGGCTGGCAAAGGAACAGAGGTTGGCCGGAGCTTCGAGGAAATTGCCTCGATTATTGAGAAGGTTGAGGACAACCATCGCCTAACAGTATGTATGGACACATGCCATATTCATGATGCTGGTTATGATATCGTCAATGATCTTGATGGCGTATTGGAGCAATTCGATCGTACTGTGGGACTGAATCGAATCGCCGTTGTTCATATTAATGATAGCAAAAATCCACTTGGAGCCGGTAAAGACCGCCACGCACCAATCGGTGCAGGAATGCTTGGCTTTGAAGCGATTCAACGCCTCGTGCATCATGAAGGGCTTGCTGGCCGTCCATTTATTCTGGAGACACCGTGGATCGGGAAGGACGCGAAGAAGCAGCGTCCGATGTATGAAGCGGAAATCGCCCTTCTACGCGGTGATGTAGACAAGCGTTTCGGTGCAAGCTTTATCCCTGATGTGGAGCGCCTTGAGCATTTCTTCAAAGAGCAGGATGTATCCCCTCGTGATTACGTATTGACGACATGGGATGTTATCAAGAAGGATGCAAAAGCAAGAAAGGCAGATCCGCGCGAGCCGATGGAACGTCTCTATGATATGGTTGCTGAAGCCAACCTGTTCCCTGAATTGAATGAGGAAGAAATTAATCAGCGTCTGACTGTTTGCTTGGCTGGACAAGCTGCCTGGAAATAAGCTGCTATAGCTTGTGTGTGTGATTAAGTCGCAGCAGAAGCAGAGCATCCCGAAGGATACAAGTAGGTTGTACGGGGAATTTAGGAACGAGTGAAGCATGAAGATAGCATGGGATGCAGTAGAAAAATCATGATGGGGAATCTATGTAAGATTTGCAGAAAGCAACGCTAATTCATGGAGGAGAAACAAAGATGACGCACCAACACACGATGGTTCATGCCCTTCAGCAGGCTGGGGAACAAGCCCGCAATCGCGCACGGATGTTAATTTCTTGCCCGGACCGAGCTGGTATCGTCTCTGCTGTATCTAAATTTCTATATGAACATGGAGCGAATATTGTCCAGTCCGATCAATATACAATGGATCCAGAGGGCGGCATGTTCTTCATGCGCATTGAATTCGATATGGAGCAGCTTGATGATAAGCTGCCTCAATTGCAGGCTGAATTCGAGTCTATTGGCTCGGAATTCAAGATGCAGTGGAGAATTGCTTGCGTGAGCAAGAAAAAGCGAATTGCAATCTTTGTCTCGAAAGAGGATCATTGTCTAGTAGAGTTGCTGTGGCAATGGCAAGCAGGCGATCTCGATGCTGAAATCGCGATGGTGGTGAGCAATCACCCGGATATGCGTGAATATGTAGAGTCCTTCGGAATTCCGTATGTTCATATTCCAGTAACATCAGGCAACAAGCCAGAGGCTGAACGCCAACAGCTTGAAGCAGTTGAAGGCAAGGCTGACCTGATCGTATTAGCGCGCTATATGCAAATTATTTCGCCGAAGTTTATTGAGAAATATCCGAATCGAATTATTAATATTCATCATTCGTTCCTACCGGCATTTGTTGGCGGCAAGCCGTATCAACAGGCTTACACCCGCGGCGTGAAGCTGATTGGAGCAACAGGCCATTATGTAACGGAGGAGCTTGATGGCGGGCCGATCATCGAACAAGACGTTCAGCGCGTAACGCATCGTGCGGATGTGGATGAACTGAAGCGTATCGGCAGAACGATTGAGCGTGTCGTCCTTGCTCGTGCTGTGCATTGGCATATTGAGGATCGAATCCTCGTTTATCAGAACAAAACGGTTGTGTTTAATTAAAATGATGGTATACTGGCTGTCTCCGGCTTGCAGTTGAATCTGCGGCTGGAACAGCTTTATTTAATTGCTCTGGTTAGGGATTGAACACCACTATATAATCCCACTGTTAAGTTGAGCATGAAGTTCGGTTATACTAGATCTTGATATCCATAGCTTTTCACACGTTAAAGTAGCATCGAATGGGCTAGTAATGGTACAATGAATGCAAAATAGAGCACAGCGTACAAGCTTGGTAGTTACGCAATTTCATTTGTTCTGTATAGCTTTCAGCTTGTGATGAGTAGGGACAAGGAGGAAATCAGCAATGACTGCAAACCAAATGAATATTGACGCGCTATCGGTGGCAGCGATTCGAACACTTGCCATTGATGCGATTGAAAAAGCGAAATCCGGTCACCCGGGCATGCCAATGGGTGCTGCTCCAATGGGATACCATCTGTTTGCGAAGGCGATGACGCACAATCCGACCAATCCAACATGGATTAACCGCGACCGTTTCGTTCTTTCCGCTGGACATGGTTCCATGCTGCTGTACAGCCTTCTTCACCTCAGCGGATATGACCTTCCTATGGAAGAAATCAAGAATTTCCGCCAATGGGGAAGCAAAACTCCAGGTCATCCGGAGTTCGGACATACGGCTGGTGTAGATGCAACGACAGGTCCACTCGGACAAGGGATTGCAATGGCTGTAGGTATGGCTATGGCAGAAGCACAACTGGGTGCAACATATAATCGTGACGGCTATTCCGTTGTCGATCATCATACGTTTGTTATTTGTGGTGATGGAGATATGATGGAAGGTGTTGCTAGTGAAGCAGCATCGCTTGCAGGTCACTTGAAATTAGGTAAATTAGTCGTATTATACGATTCGAACGATATTACGTTGGATGGCGAATCCGGTCTGTCCTTCAGCGAGAACGTGCGTCAGCGCTACGAGGCTTATGGCTGGAACACGCTGCTTGTTGAAGACGGCAACGATCTTGCTGCAATTGCGCAAGCGGTTGAGAAGTCGAAGCAGGATTCCAGCAAGCCAACATTGATCGAAGTGAAGACCGTAATCGGATACGGAAGCCCGAACAAGCAAGGCAAGGGCGGACATGGAGGTACACACGGTTCTCCACTCGGCGCTGATGAAGCGAAGCTGACGAAGGAATTCTATCAATGGGGACACGAGGACTTCTTCGTGCCTGAAGAGGTATACAACCACTTCGATACAAATGTGAAGCAGAAGGGCATTCAGGCGAACGAAGAGTGGAATAAGATGTTCCAAGCTTATCAAGCTGCTTACCCTGAGCTTGCGAAGCAATTCGAAACTGCAATTAGCGGACAGCTTCCTGAGGGATGGGATAAGGATCTTCCGGCATATGCGGCAGGAGACAAAGCATTGTCCACCCGCGTCGCATCTGGAAATGCCTTGAACGGTCTTGCGAAGAACGTTCCGAACTTGACAGGCGGTTCTGCTGACTTGGAAAGCTCCACAATGACACACCTGAATGATCTGACTGCGTTCCGTCCGGGTCAATACGACGGCCGCAACATTTACTTCGGTGTGCGTGAATTTGCAATGGCGGCGGCAATGAACGGTATGGCATTGCATAGTGGTGTGAAGGTGTTCGGTGGTACGTTCTTCGTATTTACGGATTACCTGCGTCCTGCTGTTCGTTTGTCTGCATTGATGGGATTGCCAGTCACATATGTATTGACGCATGACAGTATTGCAGTTGGGGAAGACGGCCCTACTCATGAGCCTATCGAACAGCTTGCGTCTGTACGAATCATCCCGAACGTAACAGTAATCCGTCCAGCAGATGCGAATGAGACATCCGCTGCATGGGCATACACATTACAGAACCAATCTAACCCAGTCGTGCTTGTGCTTACTCGTCAGAACCTACCTATCTTGGAAGGCGGCGTAGCTGCTTCCCGCGAAGGTGTTGCACGCGGAGCTTATGTTGTGTCCGATGCGAAAGACGGCAAGCCTCAAGCGCAAATCATTGCGACAGGCTCTGAAGTTCAATTGGCGATTCGCGCTCAAGAAGCATTGGCTGAAGAGGGCATTCAAGTACGTGTTGTCAGCATGCCAAGCTGGGATCTGTTCGAGAAGCAATCGAAGGAGTATAAAGACTCCGTATTGCTTCCAGATGTGAAGGCTCGTCTTGCAATCGAAATGGCTTCACCATTTGGTTGGGAACGTTATGTAGGAGACCAAGGCGACATCATTGGTATCTCCACATTTGGCGCTTCCGCTCCTGGAGACCGCGTTATCAGCGAGTACGGCTTCACTGTTGAAAACGTAGTGAGTCGTGTAAAGGCATTGCTGTAATACACGAAACGAATGAAGCAAATCACTGGATAGGGGAAGATTCGATTCACTCCTATTTAGGTGCAAATAAGAATAAGTGCGTTCTCTAGCCGATTTAGGCGAGGGGGCTCGGCAATGAACAAGGCCGCTTAACGGGTACCAGAGATGGAAGTCCCCTGTTGTAGCGGCCTTGTTCGCGTTGTGGTCTATTTTATCTGTAAATATCATCCTAATATTGGGTCTGACCTGATATAATAAAATTTATATATTAAATCATTAAGGATAGGGCGAGGAGTAAACGAGTGAAACAGAAGCAAAATCATTATGCGACCGGTATCGCAGCCGCCGGGTTGTCCTATATTATTTGGGGCTTCCTTCCGATCTATTGGAAGCTGCTCGGCTCTGTGCCAGCAGCAGAGGTATTGGCTCATCGGATTATTTGGTCATTAGTATTCATGATTGTCCTGTTGGCATTGCTGGGGAAGTGGAAGTCCACTATGGCAGAAATCAAGCAGCTGCTCACCCATAAGAAACAAGCTATAAGTATCATTGTGGCTTCCGTTGTAATTAGCATCAACTGGCTCGTTTATATTTTTGCTGTGGAAAGTGCGCATGTAGTGGAAGCAAGCCTTGGATATTATATCAACCCTTTGCTTAATGTCTTTCTCGCGACATTTTTCCTGAAGGAGCGGTTGACGAAGACGGAGTGGTCAGCAGTTGGCATCGCAGCAGCAGGGGTTATATGCCTGACCGTATATTACGGCAGCTTTCCTTGGGCAGCGTTGACGCTCGCGACAACATTCAGTTGTTATGGACTCATTAAGAAGAAGGTATCTGTAGGCCCATGGACAGGGTTAACGGTGGAAACTTTGATCATGACGCCGTTTGCGCTTGTATTTCTTTTCTTCTTCAATCCTAATGGGATCCCGCTGTGGGATAAAGAAGCGTCTATTATCATGCTGCTAATGGGAGCGGGAATTGTAACGGCAATTCCACTGCTATTATTCGCTACAGGTGCGAAGCGAATATCATTTACCCTTGTAGGCTTCCTGCAATATATTGCACCTACGATCATGTTGCTGCTTGGCTTGTTTGTGTTCGGGGAAGAATTTACGACTCCACAGTTTCTTGCATTCGCCCTGATATGGATTGCATTAGCTGTATTTTCGCTCTCTCGAATCGTAAGGAATACCAAAGTGTCCAAGCAAGCTTCCCAAGCTCAGAATCCTTCGGACAGCTCATATACAGCTTCGTAGAGGGAAGAAAGGTGTAGGTTTGTAGAGAAGAGACTTGTCATAAGAGTGACTGTTGGGTTTCGCAGAGCAGAGACACGTCTCAAGTATGAAAATGCAGAAGTGAAGATGAGAGTTCATTTCTGATGATTATTTTATGGGGCTGCATCATTTATGTTGAATAGGGAGTGCCGGTGTATTCCGTGCACTCCCTTGGTATATAAATCATCTTAGAATTAGGCTTATCCTACTCGTTGTTCTTGCTTTGTCCGATCGGGTGACCAATCCATTGCTCGTAGATTTTCACAAGTGAACATAAATCCTCTTCCCCAAAGCCTGCCGTTTGGCCCATTTGGAACAAACTCTTGGCAACCTCCAGCATAGGTGTCGGAGACTGCATCGTGTCAGTCAGCACGGAAGCGAGCTTCAAGTCCTTCAACATTAACTGCAGGGAGAATTGATTGTCGAAGTTGCCTGCAATAATCTTCTCACCTTTCAGTTCAGCTGCCTTACTGCCTGCACTGCCGTTGCGCACAACCTGAAGGAATGCCTCGGGATTTACGCCTGCCTTGGATACCATTGCAAACCCTTCTGCCAGAGCGGCATTGTTAATGCCGACAATTGTGTTGTGGGCCAGCTTCGTGATGGAGCCGCTGCCATTAGGACCCATATGAACGATCATTCGTCCCATTGCTTCCAACACGGGCATAGCTTGTTGCAGGGCGGTTTCTTCACCGCCGACCATAAAGACAAGTGTTCCATCGACGGCTGCAGGCTTGCTGCCCGTTACAGGAGCATCAAGGAACTGGGCTCCCCGCTCGGCGCAAGCTGCTGCGAGCTGTTGAACCAGAGAAGGAGATATGGTGCTGCAGTCAATTACGATATGACCAGAGCGAACGCCTGCGAGCACCCCGTCTTCTCCGTAATAGATCGCTTCTATGGAGGAATCATCACTAACCATGGTAATTACGACATCGGATTGTGCTGCGGCCTCACGCGGTAGATGTACGGCAGTCGCACCTTGCTCAACTAATGGAACGGTTTTATCTGTGGAACGATTGTATACGGCTACTTCGAATCCTTTGCTAAGCAGATTGGCTGCCATTGGCGCGCCCATCGTGCCTAATCCAAGTACTGCTGCCTTCATTGTCTCTCATCCTCTCGCACTGTGAATGATTCGCATGATTTCGATGATGTTAGTGTACCATATTTGTCAGTGGCGGAGACAAGGAATCAAGCAAACAAAGCAGCAGAGAAAGATGGTGAGAGCGTATTCATATGCAAATTTATGCAATGTTATAAATTTATTTTATCGTGGAATCCGGTTCAATGAAACGCGTTCCCTTGTGTTTCCGTCCAAAATCCAGTATCCTATGACTATATTGATTTTCGTGGGTTAAAGTGGCAAAGTCAACCAATACTCGAGGAGGGTGTACGATGGCAAAAAAAGTGCACTTTGATTACAGCAAGGCGTTGACGTTCGTAAGTCAGCATGAAATTGATTATTTTAAAGAGCCCATTCGCTTAGCGCATGAGCAATTACATAATAAGTCAGGAGCAGGTTCCGATTACCTAGGCTGGATTGATCTACCTTCCGCTTACGATAAAGAAGAATTTGCGCGCATTCAAGCAGCAGCTAAGCGCATTCAATCGAATTCTGAAGTGCTTATTGTTATCGGGATTGGCGGCTCCTATTTGGGCGCTCGTGCAGCGATTGAAATGTTGAGCCATTCCTTCTACAACATGCTTCCGAAGGACAAGCGCAACACGCCCGAGATTTACTTCGCAGGCAACAACATCAGCTCGACTTATATGACGCATCTAATGCAATTGATTGAAGGCAAGGACTTCTCAATCAATGTTATCTCCAAGTCGGGTACAACAACGGAGCCAGCAATCGCATTCCGTATCTTCAAAGACCTGCTCGAGAAGAAGTACGGCAAGGAAGAAGCGAAGAATCGTATCTTCGCTACTACGGATCGTGAGAAGGGCGCACTGAAGACGCTGGCAACGGCAGAAGGCTACGAGACATTCATCATTCCAGATGATGTAGGCGGCCGCTACTCCGTATTGACGCCGGTTGGTCTATTGCCAATCGCAGTCGCTGGCATTGATATTGACGAGATGATGCAGGGTGCTCGTGATGCTTCGGAAGAGTTCAGCAATCCGAACGTCGAAGAGAACCTCAGCTATCAATACGCAGCAGCACGCAATGCGCTGTATCGCAAGGGCAAGACAACAGAAATTCTCGTGAACTACGAGCCATCCCTTCACTATGTGTCGGAATGGTGGAAGCAGTTGTTCGGCGAGAGCGAAGGGAAAGACAACAAAGGGATCTATCCATCCTCCGTTGACTTCTCGACTGACCTTCACTCGATGGGGCAGTTCATTCAAGAAGGAACTCGCAACCTGTTCGAGACGGTTATTCAAGTAGAAGAAGTGAAGCATCACATCACGATTGAAGAAGATGCTGATGATTTGGACGGCTTGAATTTCCTCGCAGGCAAGACAGTCGACTTCGTGAATAAGAAGGCATTCCAAGGCACTTTGCTGGCACATACAGACGGTAATGTACCGAACTTGGTAGTGACGATTCCAGACATGACGCCATATTCGTTCGGATATTTGGTATACTTCTTTGAAAAAGCATGCGGCATCAGCGGCTATCTGCTCGGAGTGAATCCGTTCGATCAGCCTGGTGTGGAAGCATACAAGAAAAATATGTTCGCCTTGCTCGGCAAACCAGGATTCGAAGTCCAAAAAGCGGAATTGGAAGCAAGATTGTCCGAATAAGCGGGCGGCAAGAGTTAACAGCTTAGATAGGCAACAAGCCGTGAAAGCAGTTCTCCAACATGGGGGGCTGCTTTCTTGGCAATCTCGGAAGGTGAATCTTCATGCTAGAACAATATAAGACGTTGCGCCAATTTGGCAGCAAGGAGATCGTCATCAAGAAGTCGCGCTTTATCGGTTATGGCAAGCCAGTTGCCAACGAGGAAGAAGCGATTGCTTTTATAGAAGAAATCAAGAAACAGCACTGGAACGCCACACACAATTGTTCCGCCTACGTCATTGGCGAGCGGGATGAGATTCAGAAGGCATCCGACGACGGAGAGCCAAGCGGCACGGCAGGCAAACCCATTCTGGAAGTGATGAAGAATCAAGGTCTGAAAAATACCGCCATTGTCGTTACACGCTATTTCGGGGGTATTCTGCTTGGGGCAGGCGGCTTGATTCGGGCCTATACAGATGGAGCTGTTGCAGCGATTGAAGCGGCAGATGCGATTGTGAAGGTGCTGCATCAAGAGGTTTTTGTAGAAATCGATTATACTTGGCTTGGCAAGCTTGAGAATGAATTGCGAAATAGAGAGACGAGGATGGGAGAAACGCAATTTACCGACAGAGTGACATTGACGTGTTTGCCCGTTGTGTCGGAAACAGAGCGGTTTATGGCGTGGATTACGGATTTGACGCAAGGTCAAGCCGTTATTCGGAAGGGAGATTCTATTTACTATATCGAAGGGGAATAAGGAGAACAACCTCTATGCCAAGAAAAGCAGTGGATCAAGAGCTATCGCGAGAGCGAATCTTGGAAGTGGCGCGCCACTTGTTTGTCACGAAAGGATACCGCGCTATCTCCATGCGAAGTATCGGCCAACAATTAGGGTATAGCCACGGATCGCTTTATTATCATTTCAAAGACAAAGCGGAACTGTTCTACGCGCTCGTACAGGAAGATTTCAAGCGTTTGGGACGGCTGTTCGAACGTGTTATGGTTCAGGCTCCTTCCGATGGGTTGTCCAAGATGGAGCAGGTGATGCTAGAATTCATCCGCTTCGGTCTCGAGCAGCCGCACCACTATGAAATTATGTTTATGACGCGGGATGAAGAATTGCTCGCGTATGCCCGCTCAGAACAAGGTCGTTGCTTGGAATTGTTCTCGACGATTGTGAGACAGACGCTCGTGAGCAGCATTCATACCGAGCAGGAACGACATAATATCCCACGAAGCATTTTTCTTGCCATGCATGGATTCATCTCCTTTTACATTCAAGATCAAGTCACCTTTGATGAGGTGAAGCCGGCGGCGCTAGCTCACGTTCGCTTCTTATGCCGCAGAACGCTGGAGTCAGCACAGACGGCATAGTCACTTGCATTCTTATTTCAATGATAAATCGATATAAAAAAGCTCTTCTCACGTTTCTGTTCTCCTGCACATATAGTGACGATAGCCCAGCTTCGGGTTATCGGCATGTGTGTGAAAGGCAATTAGACGTAAGGGGGCTTTTTTATGTTAAAGCAATACAGTGACTTGTACTTACATGCACAGGTCATCAGGATAAAACATCTCCATCTTATGGTGTACACTCATGCCAATACTTCGATAGGAGTGTGTCTTCATGATTGAGTATATAGTACAGCCTGGAGATTCCTTGTTCACGATTGCAAATCGGTATGGGGTTCCGGTGTCTTCCCTCATTCAAGCGAATCAATTAACGAATACGGATGTTGTATATGTGGGGCAAGTGCTTCGATTCCCTGTGGGTGGAGGGGGGACATTTCCATTTCCGCCGCCACCGCCTCTCCCGCCACCGCAACCATTTCCTCCTTTTCCAGGAGGGATCAATTTGGAACAGCGTGTTACGATTCTTGAACAACAAGTTCGCCGCCTTCAGCGGGAAGTCGCGCAATTGCAAGGCAGAGAAGTGACGAGCAGTTGAATGGCCTGCTCGATGACAGGGTGTCCAATGTGTTGGGCGCCCTTCCTCTTGCCAATAGACGGTGAAGATGACAATATTGTAAGCTGAATTGTGACCAGATTCAGATGCTCATTCTACAAACTTCATGTAAAGTAGTAGGTATGGGGAATAGAGAGGTAGAATCCAACCATACCGATGGGATGAAGCGGGGTAGATGAAGGATGAAGAAGGCAGCACTGCTGCTGGCGGTCGTGGCGATCAGCTGGCTGTTGGCAGGATGCGGACAAGCCGTTCAGCATACATACGACAAGGTGAATCAAGTCGTAACCGATTATGGCAAAGAGAAATCGATTAATAAAGAGAAGGTCCTTCTTATTGTGAAAGAAGAACTGTACAAGCTGTATGATGTTCAGATCAATGATCAGGAATGGAACCTGATATGTGGGTTTTCAAAATATTTTCCGAACCAAGAGGATACCAAGTCGGATGAAGGACATGTTGCCTTTATTGGCACGATCAATGGAATGGAGCAGCGGCGGGGCGGCATAAGCGGTTTCTATGGGGAAGTGAACCTGAAGACGGGAGAGCTATACAAGCTCGGCATTCTGAGGCCGTCTGCAGAAGGGAATGTACGGGGTGACGATACAGGGGAGCTTCAGGTGAAGGCGCGAGCTTTTATTGTAGACCGATTGCAAGCGAATGAACGAACACTTCGAATCCTTTCGGAGAAGGGCCAGGATCGTGGAGTCTTTCTATTTCAAGATTCAGATAGCGGGATGCGGTATTGGATTCAGATGCATGTCGAACAACAGAAAGTAACCTTATTCAAAAAGTGGAAATACATGTAAGCAAAGTCCGTCTGATGCAGGAAATGCAATCGGCGGATTTTTTTGTGCTTCCATCTGGCGAATCGAAACGGCGGCTCCATCGTCCATATCACATGAAATTGGGTTATCACCTATCATAAGGGTTTCGAATAAGTTGCATAAGGTTCACTTACAGATTGGGCGTTATAAATCAATCTTTGTATTGACGGTGTCATCTATTTTTTGGTAAAGTGGTGAAAACCATTACCAAGTAAAGAAGTTGGAATAATGGACATAAAGAGTTGAGTTTACGTAGATGGAGGGACGAAGGTGAACGCAGTACTGCGCTATCGTGGAGCGTTGTGGGGGTTTCGAACCACGCTGCTTCTATACGTATTTTTGCTGGTTGTGGTACCACTTGGCGGCATATATGCTCAATCGTTCTATGGCGGTTGGAGCACATTTGTAGACAGTCTCATGGAACCTCTTGCATGGCAATCAGTGGCGCTGACGTTCCGTCTGGCGATCATTGCAACGGCGATCAACGTTGTCATCGGAACATTGTCGGCTTGGGTGCTCCACCGCTATCGTTTCGTCGGGCGAACTTGGCTGAATAGCTTGGTAGACTTGCCATTCGCTCTGCCCACCGCGGTAGGCGGGTTGATGATCCTGCTTCTGCTCGGGCCAGGAAGCTTCGTTGGGAGATTGGCAGAATCTATGGGGTGGAGAATCGTTTTCGCAGAGCCCGCTATTGTAGCTGCCATGGTCTTCGTCACTTTTCCCTTCGTCATTCGGGCAGTTCAGCCGCTCTTGGAAGAGGCCGACTTGTCTGAAGAAGAAGCCTCTTATACGCTTGGCGCGTCCCGTATGTACACGTTCACTCGTGTTACGCTGCCGCGTATGAGGCCAGGCATTGTGAGTGGTGCAATGCTTGCCTTCTCCCGGGCAATGGCTGAATTCGGAGCAGTAGTGCTCGTCGCTGGGAACATACCGGGGAAGACGCTCGTTGCATCTGTATACATTTTCGGTGAAATTGAAAGTGACCACCCTCAATCGGCAGCAGTCGTTTCGGTCTTATTGTTGACCTTATCATTCATGGTCTTGTGGGCGATTCATTGGATACAGAACCGGAGGAAATCGTTATGAAGCATACTCCTGATCAACGTCCCAATTCTTCAGAAGAACCGCATCAAGTGTTAGCTGCCTCGCAATCCTCAGCAGCTTTACATGATCCACATTCACACTCACGCTCTAAGCTGCAGTTGCTGCTTATCATTCTGACTTACGCTGTATTTATTACATTACTTATTGCCCCATTATTGCAAATGCTGCTGGGAGCTTTCCAAGGTGGTTGGGGTTCAGCCCTCGCCTCCCTGCTTCGGCCTGAGTCGCTTCATGCACTTGGAGTTACAGCAGCAGTCGTAGGCGTTGTGACGCTGCTTAATGTTGTGTTTGGTGTATGGTTATCGATCGTCCTCGTAAGAGGGGGCTGGTTAAATGGTTTTGTTCGACGATTACTCAATGCGATTATCGATCTCCCTTTTGCGGTATCCCCGATTATAGGCGGATTTATGATTGTACTCTTGTTAGGCCCGCAGACGATTATGGGGACGTTATTTGCGAACATGGGCGTTCAAATCGTATATGCGTTCCCGGGTATGGTGCTTGCCACCTTATTTGTGACATTCCCGCTGCTTATCCGAGAAGTTGTGCCTGTCCTGCAGGAAATTGGGACACAGCAGGAAGAAGCTGCGTCGATGCTTGGCGCTTATGATTGGACTACCTTCTGGAAGGTAACATGGCCATCTATACGATGGGGGGTGCTCTATGGAGTCGTTCTAACCATAGCTCGTTCCCTTGGTGAATTTGGCGCCATTCTTGTCGTATCCGGCAATATTATGAACAAGACGCAGACCGCAACGACACTTGTATACCAAGACGTGGAGAACTTCAACATTACGGCGGCCAGCAGCTTGGCCCTAGTACTTGTATTCAGTTCGATCATCCTGCTGCTCTTCATGGAATGGGCGAAGCGTCACGCAGGACGCAAAGGAGTGCATTGACGATGCATATTGAGGTAAATCAGCTCAACAAATGGTTCGGTTCCTATCATGCAGTGCGTGACGTCAGCTTCTCCATTGAAGCGGGTCAGCTTATCGGCTTGCTCGGACCGAGCGGTGGCGGGAAGACTTCTGTACTGCGCATGCTAGCTGGCCTAGAGCAGCCAGACAGCGGTGAAATTCGATTCCAAGGGAATCGGGTCAATGAAATCCCGCCCCAGCAGCGCGGCATCGGCTTCGTATTCCAGCAATATGCGTTGTTCAAGCATATGACTGTCTATGACAACATTGCCTTTGGGCTGACGATTCAGAAATGGCCCAAGGATCGCATCCGTGAGCGGGTTACAGAGCTGCTCGAGCTAACCGGGTTGTCTGGGATAGAGCGCAGATATCCGCACCAGCTGTCAGGAGGCCAGCGTCAGCGTGTTGCGTTTGCACGTGCATTGGCTCCTGAGCCCCAGCTGCTGCTGTTGGATGAGCCATTCGCTGCTATCGATGCCAAGATTCGGAAGGAGCTGCGCAGCTGGCTGAGGGAACTGATTGAACGGGTTGGCATTACCTCCATCTTCGTTACCCATGATCAGGATGAAGCGATTGAAGTTGCTGATGAGATCATGATTATTAATCAGGGAAGTGTGGAGCAAAAAGGGACACCGTGGGATATTTATCAGTCTCCGAACACTCCATTCGTAGCTGAATTTATTGGAGAATCGACGATTATTTCGGATCTGGACTCCCTTCGGGGATTCGAGACTCTCTCGTCGTCACTTCAGACGGCTATTCCTTCCTCAACTAATCCTATAGAAGCTGTACTTGAGACTCCGTATGTTCGGGAGGCGCTTCAGGAAGGAGCCGAATTCAAGGCATTGATTCGCCCTGAATATATTGAGGTAGGTTTGCCTGGTGAATTGAAAATGGCATCTGCCTGCATACACGGTACCGTGAAGTCACTTCAATTCCGTGGGAGTGAATGGATGGTGGTCATTGAAGTTGGCGACATGATATTGAAAACATATCGTTCATTGGAGAAGCCAATGCTGCAGACGGGGGATTGGGTGCAGGTGCTCGTCCATCGCGTCTATGTGTTTGAGGGGGGTCGGAGTTGGGTAGTGGAAAATGCGTTAAAAGAAGACCCAATGCCGGTTCATATTTGAACACGGATCGTGGTCGAGGGGTGAGGACGTCCATGAGTCGGATTAAGACCAGAGATAGGCTTACGGCAATGATGGCAGTGTTCATACTCTCACTCCTTGTGGTACTGCCGGGCTGCAGCAGTGAGTCAGGCGGTCAAGACGGAAATGGGACGGAGAGAGCCTTAGCCATGAAGCAGATCTCTGCTTCTGACAAGGATACGGTGACCATCGTAATCGGTGCCTACTCAGTTGTGAAGGACGCGCTAGGGCGCATACTCCCACAATTCGCTGCCGACTGGGAGGCGAAGACGGGGAAGAAGGTTGTCTTTCAGGAGTCTTATGAAGCCTCTGGTACTCAGGCTAGAGCGATAGCTGGCGGTATGGAAGCGGATGTAGCCCTTCTCGCCATGGAAGGAGATATAGATAAGCTCGAACGTGCGAAGCTGATTAACTCAGATTGGAAGCAGCAGGATGCTTATCAGGGCATGGTTACTCGTTCTGTTGCTGTCATAGGTACACGGAAAGGCAATCCTCTCGGCATTCGGGATTGGACGGATTTGACTCGCGAAGGGGTAAATGTCTTATACCCGAACCCGAAGACATCAGGTGGTGCACAGTGGGATATTAATGCCATATACGGAGCAGGGTTGAAGATGGCAGCTGAGCAAGGGAATGATGGGCCGCCTTTCGCCAAGCAGCTGCTGATGCGCATCCATCATAACGTACTGTCCATGGATAAGAGTGGCCGAGCATCGATGGCGGCATTTGAGTATGGTGTTGGGGATGCAATTGTGACCTATGAAAATGAGATCCTGTCCCGCAAACGTGAAGGCGTAGCTTATGAGATGGTTCTTCCTAAGCATACGATTCTAATCGAGAATCCAGTTGTTGTTGTGAGGAAATATGCGAGGAAGCACCAAGTTGAGGAAGCTGCGGAAGCGCTCGTCGATTATTTGCGTGAGCCGAAGGCGCAGCGAATGTTCGCGGAAGCAGGCTTCCGTCCTGTGAATGAGCAGGTTGCTAAAGAGACCATCAAGGCCTATCCCGTTCCAGATGGCTTGTTTCATATTGATGATATGGGCGGATGGGATGAGGTTAGGGAGAAATTGTACAGCAATCGGGGAGTTTGGTATCAGGTGTTAGCAGGAATAGAATGAAATAATAAATGAAGCGCAGACTGCCCGATTATTCGAGAGGTCTGCGCTTATGTATGGTTTCGTAGTAAGTAAGAGTCATATGGTTTCTTGCAGAGCAAGTGTAACTAAGCTTCGCGATACAATGGAATGTCCGTTGTCAGTCTGCGAACACCAATCTCAACGAGCTTATACGCATCTTCTAGACTGCGAACGGTCCAGACGCCAAGTCCTACACCGGCTGCTTGCGTCTCAGCGACGAGCTGCGGATACTCCAAAACTGTCGACAACTGAATTAGAAGTGTGGCGTTGCCAAGCTCGGCTACTGCCTTCAAATCGACAAGCTCGCTTGACAGGAGCGCAAGCTCAATCTCGTTGTTTAGGCTGCGTAATATATGCAGATTGTCTGGGTAAAAAGAGATAAACATCGTGCGTTCTGTCATATCATATTGATTCAACAGATGAAGGATGGCGCGAAGTTCCTCTTCTGTATTATGTTCTTTCAATTCCAGCTGAAGGCCAACTTTTCCCCCGCATAATTCAAGCACTTCTTCCAGCAGTGGAACACCGCATCCAGCGAACTCTGGGCTGAACTTCTTGCCGGCATCTACCTGCTGAAGCTCAGCAACCGTCTTCTCTCGGATTCGTCCTGTGCCCGTTGTTGTTCGATCCAGTGTATCGTCGTGGATGACGACGGGAATGCCGTCTTTCGAATGATGTACGTCGATTTCTAACGTATCGGCGCCCATTTGGATGGAACGGCGGAATGCCGCCATCGTATTCTCGGGATGCACCGCTGCATAGCCACGGTGAGCGACAATTTCAACATCATTGAACAGTGCGTTGGAACTCATGATAATCCTCCTCATTATAACGAACATGATAGCGAATGTGATGATAACTGCGTTATCATGTATCATAGGATCCGTATGTAAGTATGTGTGCATGCGGAATTGACTCCGATTATACTTGATACATGATGGAAGAACAATGGAGATTTTATAACGGTTACGTGTTGTTCTTGTAAATATATACGCAGCTGAAGGAGAAAAATGGACATGAATTATGAGGAAAAGAGTTGGTCAATTTCTTTTTGGGGGACAGGAGACTCCATGGGGGTTCCACGAGTATATTGCGACTGTGAGGTGTGCAGAGAGGCGCGTGAGGAAGGACAGAACCGCCGTTATCGTTCCTCTGTTGTGATTGAACGAGCTGACGAACGGCTTCTCATCGACTGCGGGCCGGATTGGACAGGCCAGATGGAACGTGCAGGCTTGTTCTGGATAGATGATATCCTCATCACCCATGCGCATCAGGATCATATCGCAGGGCTCCCCGCATATGCGGATGCATGCCGCTGGGTGGATCGACAAGGGCATGTTATTGCTCCCGCAGAGGTGAATCAATTGATTCGAACGATGTATCCATGGCTTGAGCGGTTCATCCAATTCGAAGATATCGAGCAGACATGGCAGTGGCGGGACTGGTCCATTCAACCGATCCGGGTCAATCATGGCAAGAATGGCTATTCCTACGCGTATCGCTTTGATCGGCTTCAAGCCGTCTCGGGAACGGAGGAACCGTATTCGGAAGCGAGGAGGCAGGAATTAGAAGGGAATGAAGACTCCGCGAATGCGGAATCCACTGCGTTGAATAGCTGGTTGTATGCATCGGATGCAATTGGACTGGGCGCTGAGGAACGCCAATTTTTCCACGATCTTGATCTTCTTATATTGGGAACGAATTTTTATCATGAACAGGCAGCCTATGAGACCCGTTCCGTATACGACATGGTCGAGGCTGTGGAATTGCTTCAGGATATCTGTCCGAAGCGGGCCATATTTACGCATATGTCCCATGACATTGATTTTCGTACAAGCTATGAGCTGCCATCAAATGTGGCACTTGCGCGGACAGGGATGCGAGTGGAAGGGTAACCGAGGTTACCCTTTTTTTGCTAGAGAGGTACGACGCTTATCTGCTGTTCTTCAAATATTCGCTTAGCTGTAAATATGGCATTGAGGACGCGGGGGAATCCGGTGTATGGAACACAATGAATCATCGCTTCAATAATTTCGTTAGGAGCTAGACCGACATGTAGTGCTGCTCGAATATGGACATGTAACTGCGGTTCGCATCCGCCTTGAGTAGTGAGAGACGCAAGTGTGACGAGCTGACGCTGCTTCAAATCCAGTCCTTCACGAGAATAAATGTCTCCAAAAGCAAATTCAATAATATATTGACCAAGCTCAGGGGCAATCCCGCTCAAGGATTCAATCACATGCTCGCCTGCCTCGCCATCTACTTCCTTCAACCTGTCCCAGCCTCGTTGATAACGCTCAGTTGCCACTTTTTCTTCATTATCCACATTCATCATCGGGAAGTCCTCCTTTAAGATAGATAATCCAATCGTATTGGAATGCACTGCATGAATGACATGCTACACATTAGAGTGCGCTCTATAGCAAGCCTTTTTTTCGGTGTTGGGTGGCGTGATATAATGTTCCATTATGAAAACCTATTTTACGATCCAACAAATTGCAGATAAGACAGGACTGTCCGTACATACGTTGCGCTACTACGAAAAGATTGAGTTGCTGACAGAAGTGCAGCGTGATGCAAATGGCTACCGGCAATATACGGAATCGGACATAGCGTGGATTCATTTCCTGCTCCGATTGCGTGCGACAGGCATGCCAATCAGGGAGATGCAGCAGTTTTCTCATTTGCGAAGCAGAGGGGATTCCACGATACGTGCACGACGTGCGTTATTGGAGGAACATCAAGAGCAGGTTATGGCACAAGTTAAGGAGTTGCATGAGCATCTACTGAAGATTGAATCCAAAATTGAGCACTATAAACGACTAGAGGAGAACCCAGTGGAGTAATACCTGTGCGGTTGATTAAAAAAGAACCGCTTTCCCAGACGGTTTTGTCTGGTCGAAAGCGGTGCTTCGTTTAGGTGTGATTAGTTCGCGCTGTCACGATTCAGGATGAACTTCTCTATGACATGACGTACTCCTTCATCATTGTTGCTCTCTGTTACATAATCTGCAATCGTCTTAAGTGAATCAACGGCATTGCCCATCGCAACACCGAGTCCAGCCGTCTCGATCAGATCATGGTCATTCCATGAATCTCCGATACCGATCGTCTCTTCCAAGCTGCAGCCGAAGTGTTCCGCCAAATGGCGCAATGCGCTTCCCTTCGTGCCCTCATAATGGGTAACCTCTAAGAAATGAGGCTTTGACTTCGTAATATGAACCTCTGATCCAAGCAGTTCCTTCAGTTCTTCCGCAACACGATCCAGTCGATCCGGTTCGTCGATCATGAGCATCTTCGTGGAAGGGGAAGCGAGCAGACGATCAAAGTCAGGTTCTATGAAATAAGGAATGCGGCTCAAGTTCGCGTAGTCAATCAGCTTTTGATTTTCTTCGCGAGCGTACAGCTTGTCATCAATGTACAACTGCAGATGGATATTGTGCTCGTCACAGTAGCGAAGCAGCTTAAGCGCAGCATTGTGCGGCACTGCACGCTCGTAGAGTACTTCACCGTCCATTACGTTCTTCACCAGAGAGCCTTGATACGTAATGAGAGGCACATTTAGACCTGTCTGCAAGGCAATGTTATGAGCAGAAGCATACATGCGTCCTGTTGCAAGTGTAACGGTAACGCCTTGTTGAACGGCGAGCTCCAATGCACGCTTCGTGCCGGGAGTTACCTGCTTGTCATCATTAATCAACGTGTCGTCTACATCAATTGCGATAAGTTTATACATGGGTTATGAGTTTCTCTCCTATCTATGCAGCACATATTCATGTACTGGTAATAGGGGCTCGTCACATTTTTATCCACGAACACCCGTATTTCTCTCTACTTCTATTGTACAGCATGTCCGCTCCATTTCAATTCGGCAACGATCATTCCAATAAAAATAAGCCCACATCCCGCAAGCGACCATCCTCCCAGCGCTTCTCCGGCAAAGGTTACGCCCGTAATGGCGGCAAATACCGGTTCCATCGCAAATAAAATCGCAACGCGTGTCGCGGAGGTATATTTCTGACACCAAGTCTGCGCCCAGAAGGCAAACGCGGTCGAAAGCCCAATGGATATAGCAAGTGCGAACAGCACCTTCGGTTCCGATAAGGCTTGCCCGAGCAATCTCATTGTTAGCTGCGGTTCGAAGATGGCCGAACTAATACCAGATAGAATGCCGACAGTCATAAGCTGTACGGTAACAAGCGGCAGTGTATCGTGCTGCGATGCGAAACGGCCTGTCAGGGCGATATGCATGGCGAAGCCGACAGCGCAGAGCAGCACGAGTCCGTCTCCCTTATTCCACTCAGCCGCTCCACCGTTGAAGGCGAGCAAATACAGCCCGCAAAGAGCAAGCAGTGCGGAGATCCAAGTTGGGAGCGTCAGCCGCTGCTTCGACAGCCATAAGGTAATGAAAGGAACCAGCACAACCGATAGACCCGTTAGAAATCCGGTGTTGGTTGTCGTTGTGTATAACAGTCCAATGGTCTGAAACGCATATGCGGAAAATAACCATAAGCCAAGTATCCCGCCGTGAAGAAGCAGTCGCTTGTTCAGGAAGATAGTCAAGGTTCGTCTTGTAAGAAGTAGAACGACTGTAAACAGCAGTCCAGCGCATGCAAAGCGAATTGCATTAAAGGCAAGAGGGGGCAAAGTATGGACAGCATGCTGAACAACAAGAAACGTACTGCCCCAAATCAATGCAACGAGCAAGAGACATACATCGGCCAACCATGTGCGTTTCATGATGAGTAAACTAGACTCCCTTCCCACTTTCAAATATTTTACTCTTATCATGTAAGAAAGAGTGCATGCTGTAAAGCACAGTTTTCGATGATCTATCCTTTACATCCTTCATTTTCCATGCTAAATTGGAGTAAGAATCCGAAATGTGGTCGAAATATTGGATGATTATTTCTAACCTATGGGAGTTGGAAACGATGAAGGTAGAGGAAACGAACAAAAGAGTAGAGAAGCTTGCTGAACAACTACAAGGAAATTTGATTGTATCGTGTCAGGCGTATCCAGGGGAAGCGTTGTATGGAAGCGATATGATGGTGCGCATGGCTTTAGCAGCCGTGAATGGCGGTGCTTCCGGAATTCGCAGTAATTCGCCGCAAGATGTTGCAGCGATTAAGGAAGCGATTCGCATTCCGGTTATCGGAATATGGAAGAAGGAATATCCGGGTTCTAACGTATATATAACTCCGACTCTTGCGGATGTTGAAGTGATGATTGCTGCCGGCGCTGACATGGTCGCGCTTGATGCCACGATGCAGCCGCGTCCATCGGGTGAAACGCTTGAATACATTGTAAACGTTATCAAAACAAAATATGACATCCCCTTGATGGCGGATATTTCAACTTATGAGGAAGGGATTCGAGCGGCGGAGTTGGGTTTTGATTTTATTTCTACGACATTATCAGGTTATACGCCCTATAGCGTGCAGCAGAAGGAGCCGGATATGGAGCTGATCAAGCGGCTGGCCGCAGCAGTGTCAACGCCGATCATCGCGGAAGGACGCATCCATACACCGGAGCAGGCGGAGGAAGCCTTGAGAAATGGCGCATTCTCCGTTGTAGTGGGCACGGCCATTACACGTCCGCATACGCTTACCAGTTCATTTGTTTCCAAGATAAAAGGGGGGCAAGTCCCCGTCCAAGCGGCGATGTCGGGCTCGGTCATTCCTGTGATTGCTCAGAACCAGGATGGGAATGAACCTGCCAGCAAAGGAGAGGCGTTATCATGACAGACGCAGTGAACAGTCATGAATCTGTCGTCATCGCTATTGATATTGGTGGAACGAATATAAAGAGCGGCATTGTAGATAAACAGGGAAATGTACTTCATTCCCGTACCATTCCTACAGAGGCTATGCTTGGACGAGACGAACTGCTGAACAAGCTGAAGCAGCTTATTCATTATTATCGGAGTGAGGCGGCACAGAACCAGTGGGCAGTAGAAGGCATTGGTATAGGTTCCGCAGGCTATATTCATCGCGATGGGCATGTGGCTTATGCGACGGATAATTTGCCGGGTTGGAGCGGGACTCCTGTTCAAGAATTGCTTCATGAAGCGACGGGGGTGCCGGTTCGCGTCATTAACGATGTGCATGCAATCGCCCTCGGGGAGAGCTGGAAGGGCGCAGGCAGAGGCATGGATCAATTCGTCTGCGTCGCGCTCGGTACAGGAATTGGAGGTGCGATTATTGAAGAGGGTGCACTCTATGGCGGGGCTGATGGCCATGCGGGTGGATTCGGGCACTTCATCGTGCAGATGGATGGCGAGCCTTGTACTTGTGGCTTGATCGGTTGTTGGGAGCAGTATGCTTCTGTAAATGCCTTGAAGCGGATGATGAGAGAGAAGATTACTTCTCTTGAAGGCAGCTCTTCTGCGGCATCAATATTGCCTCAATGTGAGGAGAAGCCAGAGGCTTGGTTCGCAGCGGCACGTAGTGGCAATCTGGCAGCAAATGAGGTCATTACCCAATATATTCGAAACATCGCGGTTGGGCTTGTGACGCTGCAGCATGTGCTCAATAGTCGTCGATTTGTATTAGGTGGAGCTGTTATCGGACAAGGGGCATGGCTGCTTGAAGCAATTAAGGAAGAGATGCGCAAGATGTGCATGCCTGCATATTGGGGAGATGGTGTGGAACTCCATGCTGCTGAAATGGGTGAGCATGCTGGGGTAGTCGGAGCTGCCAACTGTATTTGGACGGAGCTTCATTCGACCCAACCTTCCGACCATTTTTCTGTAATCTAGTCTACTTATAACTTGCATAATAAATCGATCGTAATAAGCGGCAATAGCAGGACGTGAACTGTCTGTTTGCCGCTTTTTTATCGTGTTCTTACCAATGAATCGAAGCAGTTCACGTCGGGGACTGTATGGTATAGTGACCCTGCTTGAGCTATCACTAAGTAAGAGCGCTTTCATTATTTTGTTATCAACATGTTGATTTTTTAATCGTTCCATTAGATGATAAGGTTAGTTCGAATTTCCCTGTGAATGGGTTGTGCATGATGACTTTGGTGTAAGCACCGACCACTGACGTCGTGGATGGCTGTTAATCGGATGGTGAATGAGGCATGTGGAATCTTGCCTAGTACGATCAATACATCGATTGAACCGATGAACTATGAGTGAGGGAAGTCCGAACACTAGGATTGTGTCAGTAGTTGTGAGCTGGCATGGAAATAAACAAATCCGGCACAAGATACGCTATAGAGTGCCGCATCATACGGATTGAAATACATAAAGAAGTTAGGGGGAATCATGAGATGGTCGCAGGTGAACATACCAATACACTGCTGCTGATTAGAAGTCTCTATCCGTCACTGACGAAGACGGAGAAGAAAATAGCAGACTATGTATTGAAAAATGCCGAATCGGTGCTATATGCGACAGTTACGGATTTAGCGGAGCGAGCAAGTGCGGGCGAGACTTCTGTTCTGCGTTTTTGTCGTAATCTGGGCTTTAAAAGCTACCAAGATTTCAAGCTATCCTTGGCTAAAGATCTGGTATCACCACTGAAACATGAAGATAGTGAGATTGATGAGAGTGATGACCTGGCTGTTGTAGCGAAGAAAATGACAATGGAGAATGTCGCGTCGCTTGAGCATACGCTGTCCTTGCTGAATATGGAGGAACTGAATAAGGCTGTCGAAGCCATCGTGAATGCGAAGCGCCTATTCTTCATGGGGGTAGGCTCGTCTGCTATGACAGCGATGGATGCACAGTATCGCTTTATGCGGCTTGGCTACACTGGGGAAGCGATAACAGATCCACACGTGATGGCGATGAATGCGGTACTTATGACTGAACAAGATGTCGTATTCGGCATATCAACATCAGGCAGTACGAAGGATTTGGTGGACACGATTCGATTGGCGAAGGAGAATGGCGTATTTTTCATTTGCTTGACGAGTCATGCAAAGTCCCCTATTACGAAATATGCAGACTCCATTCTGCTGATCAAATCCAAGGAGACACCTCTTGAGGGTGGGGCCTTTTCATCGAAAATTGCACAAATCCATGTCCTCGATATTCTGTCGACGGCTGTTGCCTTACAAGATAAGGAGAAGGCATACAAGGCAATTCAACAAACGGCCAAGTCCGTATTGGACAAGCTATACTAAGCTTATGAGCTTCAGTGCTTTATGACTATGATAAGACATACAAGTAGTCTGAATTGGATCGGGCGACGCCCGGTATATTTCGCGTTACATAACGAAGAGGCGTTCT
Organism: Paenibacillus sp. NAIST15-1; assembly: GCF_001894745.1. GTDB lineage: Bacteria > Bacillota > Bacilli > Paenibacillales > Paenibacillaceae > Paenibacillus_B > Paenibacillus_B suaedae. The sequence goes on along the minus strand of NZ_BBYF01000001.1, from coordinate 287,325 downwards.
CATCAAGAGAGGACGCCTCTATCTGCTTCACGGACTATTCCTGCAGCATAAGCAGCCCGACAAAGTCATCCTTGCTAATGTTGCCGAGGTAATGATTAATGTCCATATCTCCAATTGCCTCGGAGACGGCTTGTTCCTCATAGCGAACACCTTGGAGCCGTTCCTCAATATCACTTACCTCGCCGATTCCGAAGAAGTCCCCGTATATCTTCATTGATTGAATCACACCATCCGCTACATCCAATCGTACATCGACGATTCCGGCAGGGAATTTCTTCGTATGCTCCACATTGAACTTCGGAGAGTGGCCATAGTTCCAATCCCAGTTCTGGTAGCGTTCCTCGGAGATTCGATGAATAATCTCCCAATCCTGCTCAGTCAACACATACTGCGGAACTTGATTCGCTTCGATACCGAAGATGTGGTGCAGAATCGAAGCCTTGAATTCTTCAATGGTCATTGGCTCCTTCAAGTACTCCGCTATATTGGCAACACGGGAGCGCACAGATTTCGTGCCCTTGGATTCGATTTTGATTTGGCGCACTTTAAGTGCAGATGCGACATGTTCCATTTCCGAATTGAACAGCAGCGTTCCATGGCTGAACATGCGGCCACGGGTAGCGAACTGGGCATTTCCTGAAATTTTGCGTTCCCCAACTTGGATATCATTGCGTCCAGTTAGCTCGGCATTCACGCCGAGAGCGTGCAAGGTGTCGATAACAGGCTGGGTGAATTTGCGGAAGTTATGGAAGGACTCACCGTCATCCTTAGTAATGAAGCTGAAGTTCAGGTTGCCTGTATCATGATATACAGCTCCACCGCCAGAAAGGCGACGCACAACATGAATGTTGTTATCTTTCACGTACTCGGCATTGATTTCTTCGATTGTATTTTGGTTTCTACCTATAATGATCGATGGCTCATTGATATAGAATAGAAGATAGCTGTCTTCCTCAAGCGGCAAATGCTTCAATACGAATTCCTCGATTGCAAGATTGATCCGCGGGTCTGTTATGCCTTGATTATCAATAAACTTCATAGCTTGTCCGTCTCCTTCATGTAGAAGCTGTTGGTGCATATAGTTCTATTGTATACGATTTGCAAGAGAATACAAAATAGATTTGATATTGATAATCGTTATCACAGGTGATATGATGTGAAGTAACAAAGACGGTTACAATGCAACCTATTGAGGGGGACTTTAGAATGTCAATTGCTTCAATTATTCGAGAACGTAGAAGTATACATGAATTCAACGACAAGCCTGTTGATCGCAGCCTAGTGCTGCAGCTGTTGAATGACGCAGTATGGGCACCGAACCACGGACTGCGTGAGCCTTGGCGCTTCATATATGCGGAAGGAGAAGGAAAGGCGCGTATTATGAACGGACTTCTTACCATTCTAGATAAGACTAAGCTAAGAGATGCAACGCCAGAGCAACGCCAGAAGTTCGAGGAGCATTTGATGCATGTCCCTGCTTATTTGCATGTGGTTATGCCTGAAGACCCTCGTCCGAATATTTGGCAAGAGGATTTGGAAGCGGTGAGCGCTCTGATTCAGAACTTCCAGCTGCTTGGATGGGAACAGGGTCTTGGCATGCTGTGGCATACAGGCGACTATATCTACAACAAGCAATATCGTGAGATGGTTGGCGTACAACCAGGCGAGAAGCTTGTCGGGGTAATCCGCATCGGCTACTTTGACGATGCGCCGAAGGCTCGCCCGCGTAAGAGTGCGGAGCAACTCTTCACTGTAATCGATCAATAAAGGAGGATGGCCAGTGCAACTGGCTCTGTCCTAACAATAAGGAGTGCCTCGCAGCGTATGCTGATCGGGCACTCCTTATCTTTTGTATCACGGATAGTAATATTCACGAAGTAAACGGTTACATGATCAAGGATGATCTAATGGATCCGCCTTGATAAAACGATGGTACAGCATTAATTCCAAGGAGTGCTTGATCACCCACGCAGCCAGCAGCACACAGACAAGCAAATGAGCGCATACGAGCGGAGACAGCAATAGGGTGCGTGTATCCGATACATATATTAAATAGGCCGCACAGCAAGCTACAGCAAGGACGAGAAAGAGTAGGCTGAACTGATTGGCCTGCATGGATACCGAACGAGCAAGCTCCTTGTCCTCGGCCTCATCCTTGGACATAAAATTGATAAAGTGCATAACGACTTGAACGACGACGGCAATTCCGAACACGTTCCGGGCAAGGGCCATCATTTCCGTGCTGTATAATCCAATGTCTCCCTTGAGTCGAAATAGAATTGCAGCGTAATAGATGGTGACAATGATGGCGGCGCTGAGAGTAGCCCATGATGTCTTGTGATGCACCGACATAATCATCCCTCCTCATCCATGACATATCACACCTGTTAAGATGTGTGGTGCAACAAGATTATACAGCAATTAACAGAAGTGTTACAGTGTGCGATTGACCAATGTTTTTTGGCATTTCGTAATAAAACCTTTGCAATTCCACTATAATTGCTTGCGAATCGCACCGCAACGCCCGTAGTGAACGGAAGAACTGCACATATTTACAGGAAAATTCGTTTGACGAACATTGCTCTGTTACGCATAATGGACGAGTAGAAACGATTCCATATTGGAAAGCTCCGGTTCGTGGAGCTAGCAGTACATAGATATTTTCAACCTTTGGACAAATCCAATTGACATCATTGGGAGGCAGACAGCAATGGGCACAATTGAACGATTCGGGCATGGTGGGGATGTGTGGACGGCTGCGGACGCGTTCGGCGTCGATCGTAAGGCACTGCTGGACTTCAGTGCGAATATTAATCCGCTTGGTCCGCCTTCGGCTGTTATAGATCGTCTGAGGAGCGAGATGATGCCGTCAATCGTTCATTATCCGGATCCTGGACATCGGCAGATGAAGAAGCTCTTAGCTGCGAGGTTAGGGGTCGACGAGGCACTGATTAGCATTGGCAACGGGGCTGCAGAATGCATGGCGCTGCTGTTGCTGGCGATTCGGCCTAAACGGGTTGGCGTTATTGCCCCTTGTTTCTCTGAATATGAGACGCTGTCGCGCAAGTTCGGAGCAGAAGTGATGCATAGGGTTGGCGGTGAGGATAACGACTTCCGTGCTACCGAGTCTCAGCTGACAGAGCTTATTGAGCAGGCGGATGTCGTATTTATCGGCCACCCGAACAACCCGAATGGTGCATTATATGATCGTATGCTGCTGGGAAGACTTGCAGCCACAGCAGAAGCTGCTTCTACGATTCTCGTAATCGATGAAGCTTTTATTGACTTTGCGAATGAAGAGGAGCATTCCTTGATTCCATTCGTTCATCGATGTCCGAATCTTATTGTACTTCGTTCACTTACGAAGTTCTATGCGATTCCTGGATTACGTCTCGGGTACGCAATCGCCCAGCCGCAGCATATTGCGGCGATGTCGGCTATGCAGGTGGCATGGAGTGTCAATGGCTTGGCACTAGCGGCAGGGGAGGCCCTCCTGACGGACGAGCAAGCGGATCAATACGCGGCTTCAACACGAGCTCTCATCGTTGAAGAACGGGCTGCTCTACGTCAGCAGCTGCATAGGTTAGGCATTCGAACATGGCCAAGCGTAGCGAATTTCCTATTATGCAGAGCTCCAGAAGGGTGGACGGCGAAGTCGCTTCAGGCCGAATTATGCCGATCTGGCATTCTCATTCGCAATTGCGATATGTATGTTGGACTGACGGAGAGAGACTTCCGATTGGCAGTCAAGGATCGCGCTGCGAATGCAATTGTAGCGTCAGCCCTTGCAGCTGTGTTACAGTAGACAAACACAGAATGAAGGAGAAGTGGGATGCAGCCATATCGAGAGGGCAACTGTACCTTTACATCTGGACATATTGCAGGAGTAGATATTCGCTGGGAGGATGCTCTCATCGCTGTTGAGCTGCCACAGGCAGCGCCGATATGGAGCAGTGCTGTATATCATGGAGGGCAATGGACGGGCAATCGCATCTTGAATCAGATGGTTCATTATCAGTTCAATTGTGCAGATCCGATAGAGTACCTTCGTTTGACATGTGTAGAGAAGGGGTACGCTCCGGAGCAGACAGTTGGGCTTATGACCGCTGCTAAGGTGAGCCATGCATCTGTTGCTGAGCAGGATGCGGATGAATGCTCGCTTCTGTGCGTGACGACTGCCGGAACGTCTAATGCGGCTCGCGCAGGGATGCCGCGGCGCGTATTCTCAGCTTATGAACCATTGAAGCCAGGGACGATTAATTCCATTCTTATTATGGATGGCAAATTGTCTGATGCCGCGGTATGGAATGTGTTCATGACGGCAACGGAGGCCAAATGTGCGGCTCTGTCTGATCTGGGCATCTTGGATTCAGAGACGGGGCGCATTGCCACGGGGACGACGACAGATGCAATTGCATTTGCCGTGATAGATACTGGTCGATATGAACCTGTGCATTGCTATGCAGGGACAGCGACCACATTGGGTCATGCGGTCGGACAACTCGTGTATACTACCGTATATGAGTCCGTCAAGACTCAGCATGAAGCATGACCGCTAACAGAGAAGAACAATCTACTAGGGTGGTAGACATATGACAGCAGCGCTCATCATAATAGCAGCATACATATGGGATCGGATTGTAGGCGATCCTCGGGCTATCCCGCATCCAGTCGTTGGGATTGGCAAAGGAATAAGCAGAGTAGAACGTGTTATACGCAGGATAAGTCCTTCCGAGCAGGCACTCAAGCCGCTAGGCATCCTGCTGCCGATGATCATGGTAGGAGGAGCGTATGCGTCGACTTGGCTTATATTAACAGGACTATATCATGTTCATGAATATGTAGGATGGATTGCCGAGGCATTGCTCATTGGAACGACAATTGCGGCAAAAGGACTGAAGGATGCAGGGATGGCTGTGTATCGGAGGCTGAAGGAGCAGGACTTAGAGGGTGCAAGGCGAGAAGTCGGCATGATTGTCGGCCGCGATACAGAGCAATTGGATGAACCGGAAGTCGTGCGAGCTACCGTCGAGACGGTAGCGGAGAACATTGTTGATGCGGTCATTTCGCCGCTATTCTTCGCACTTATCGGAGGCGCTCCGCTGGCTATGGCATATCGTGCGGTGAATACGCTCGATTCTATGGTCGGCTATAAAAATGAGAAATATCAGAATTTGGGCTGGGCATCTGCCCGCCTCGATGATATCGCCAACTGGATACCAGCACGGATCACTGCTGTGCTCATCACGCTGAGCGCTTGGATTCATCGGTATGATGCACGCAGGGCTTGGTCAATGGCGCTTCGAGATGCAAGCAAGCATCCAAGCCCGAATAGCGGGTGGGCTGAGGCAGCAGCAGCAGGTGCGCTTGGCATCAGGCTTGGTGGTTATAATGTGTATAAAGGAATACGTTCGTTCCGCGCTTATATGGGGGATATGAAGCAGCCTCTGCAAGCAGAGCATGTGCCTGCGGTATGCAGGCTGCTCGTAAGCAGCTCGACAGTCTTTGTTATTCTGGCAGGCCTGCTCCTATATGTGCGCGGAGGATGGCTTCTGTAGACGAATGGCGGATGAAGGAGTACAAATGGGATGACACGGACAACTAAATGGAATGCTCCCGTTATTCATCGGAACCGGCGTCGTTCAGGAGCATCGAAAAACAACAGGAAACGATTATTAATGACAAGACATATGTTACGAAAAAAGAGTCAAGCAAGCGGCAAAATTGTGCGCTTCGCACTTGTTCGTCATGGCTTGACGCAAGAGAATACGGAGCGGCGATATATTAGCTATTCGGATGTACCGCTATTGCCGGATTCAACAGAAGAGCTCCGAGCTCTTCGCCGAACATTGGCGCATCCATCACCGCTGCTATACACGAGCGATATGCGCCGCTGTCGCGACACGCTCGCTTATTTGCGTCCGCGTGACAGCATCCAAGCTGTGGAGGACACAAGGCTGCGAGAATATGACTTCGGTATGTGGGAAGGGTTAACCTACAATGACTTGAAGGAAGATCCACAGTATCGAAGATGGCTTGACGATTCATCAGCCATCCAGCCGCCGCGCGGGGAACCGTGGCAGACCTTCTGTACGCGAACGGCGCATGTATGGTGGGAAGTGCTGCGCAATGCGCGTGATTCCTTCATCAGCAGTGGAAATCACATGGAACGGCAAGAGAGCGCTATCCGTCGTCGGCCGTACCATTCTTCGCCGCTGCCACGTGGACGTGTGCTGCGGAGCAAGACAAGCCGGATGCAGAGACAGTCATATGGAAGCGGGCTTAGTCCGCGGCCAGATGTTGTCATCGTTACACACGGTGGTGTCGTTCGTCGCTTATACACGCTGGCTTTCCCAAGGAAGTCATTCTGGGAAGCCGCTGCGCCAATTGGTGGCGGTGTTATGATTACGGCGAAGCGATGTGCCCGCAAATGGAAGTTCTTGCGAGCAGAACGGCTTCCCAGCAGATGATGACGTTTGTGTGTCAAAGCAGGTTCATTGGATGCACGCAATGATGTAATCTATTGCAACGCAGGGGCTTTTCCCCTATAATCAATTATCGAGTTTAGCACTTGGATGACGAAATGTATTCCATATTGAATAATCGTGATACTTCAGGTCCTTGGATATGTATGCGGTACGGATCCATACGCGTTGTTCGGTAAGAGACACCGTTGTATTGTATGGCCGATGCATATTCGAGGTTAATAGGGAAGCCGGTGTGAACCCGGCGCGGTCCCGCCACTGTGAATGGAGTGTTGCGCTCATGATGCCACTGTCGGATTCATTAGTGTGTGCTGTATGTACCGCTATGGATGGGAAGGCGAGCTGCAACGTATTCTCCTAAGTCAGGAAACCTGCCTGAAGATGGACGAGCTGTATCCTTCGCGGAGAGGATCACGTCATTGGCGTAATGCATCAGGCAACATGGCAGCGCAGCTGCTTGCTTCCTGCTTCTAGGTGTCTGTTGAATATTGCGATAGATGACTTTGTGTTCCCCCGGATCGAAGGATCGGGGGTTTTTGCTGTATTTGGAAATGATTTCACATCCCATCAAGCACTTCGTTTGTACAAGGTAAACTGCAGTTCAATGCAATTGCACAGCACGAATGTATATCACAAATTCAGTCACAGTAGGATTTACAGCTCAGGTATATGCAAGTGCTCATTGACAACTGATACCGAATGGGGATGTACATACATTCTTACGGCAAGTACAGCTTGCAGTGCATTATCGTTCGCATGGCGAAGGATGGAACCGCTTTACACCTGCACGGGTAGTACATGGTTAGAGACTAGGAAGAATGACGCGAGGGAGAGATTCTGACATGAACAAATGGCTGAACAAATCGGTAGCGGCGCTATTGGCGCTTATGCTTACAGTAGGACTGGCGGCTTGCGGCAATAAAGATGCGGCTAAGCCTGCTGAGAATAATACTGCACAGCAAGAGTCCAATGGCAATGGGGCTACAGAACAACCGAAGCAGGATGATCTAAAAACGACGTATCCACTGACTGTTAAGGATGCGACGGGTGAGGAGTTCACATTCGACAAAGCGCCAGAACGTATTATATCCGTGTCCCCAGCTGAGACAGAGTCCTTGTTCGCGCTTGGATTGGATGCACAAATCGTTGGGGTGTCTGATTTTGACGACTATCCAGAGGCAGCGAAGTCCAAAGAGAAAATGGGCGGCATTACGAAGCCGAATGAAGAGGCAATCATTAAAGCTAAGCCGGACATCGTATTCACAGGTATCTCCATGAAGGAGCCCGTCGTGAAGAAGTTCCGTGAACTGGGCATTAAAATATTCAAGGTTGAGCCAAAAACGTACGATGATGTGATTAAGAACATTGAATTGTATGGTCAAATTACGGATCAGCAAGCTAAGGCGAAGACGATTGTTGACAACATGAAACAAGTGCGTGAAGATGTGAAGTCGGCCGTTCAAAGTGCGGAGAAGAAAAAGGTGTATATTGAATTCTCCCCAGGCTGGACAGTAGGCAGCGGCGAGTTCATGAACGAACTGATTGAAGTGGCAGGCGGCACGAACGTTGCGGCTGATTCAGCTGGCTGGATTCAAATTAACGAAGAGAATATTATTAAATCCAATCCGGATGTAATCATGTTCACGCAAGGTGTAGTGGACAAAGAGACGAACAAATCCTTGGAAGAAATTATTCGTGGACGCAGCGGTTGGAACAACATTAATGCAATTAAGAACAATCAAGTAATCGGTGTGGATCAGAACCTGATCAGCCGTCCGGGACCTCGTGTAGCTGAAGGATTGAAGGCAGTTGCGAAGGCGATTCATCCGGACTTGGTAAAATAATCGTCGTGGAGAAATCGATGAATAAAATGGGTTGGTATGGAGGAGCGGGTATTGCGCTTCTCCTTTTGTCCGTTGTAGGATGCCTCGCTGTAGGCTCTGTACAAATGCCAATGGGGGAAATTGCTCAAATTCTGCTTCATCATATTCCAGGGCTGGATCAGTTCATACCGGTGACATGGGATGACGCTTCCGCGCAAATTATGATGAAGGTACGCTTCCCACGAGTTCTATTGGCAATGCTCGTAGGGGCGGCGCTTGGGGTCGCAGGTACTGCATTTCAAGGAGTGCTGCGCAACCCGTTGGCAGATCCGTATACATTAGGGGTATCTTCAGGGGCTTCTGTTGGAGCCGCATTCCTTATTTACTTCGGTTTGCAGTATTCGCTGTTCGGCGAATGGACGATTCCTGTCGTTGCATTCGCTACAGGGGTAGCGACCCTAATGTTCGTCATTAAGCTGGCCAGTGAGCAGGGGAAGATTCCAATCGAGACACTGATCTTATCTGGAGTCGTGATGCAAGCTTTTCTCGGCTCCATCGTCTCCTTTCTTGTAGCCATGACAAATCAGACGATCAATGAGATTTTGTTTTGGGTGATGGGCAGTTTGGCGATGCGAGGCTGGTCTTATACAGTGGTGCTCGCTCCTTATTTGGCAATTGGCATTGTTATTCTTATTGCATATGCAAGACCGCTTAATTTGCTTGCATTAGGTGAGCGACAGGCCTCGCATCTCGGACTTCATGTAGAGCGGACGAAATGGGTAGTGCTGCTGACGGCAACGATGATTACTGCAGCTGCCGTATCTGTATCCGGCGTCATCGGCTTTGTCGGATTAGTCGTTCCGCATCTGCTGCGCTTAATTGTGGGCCCTGATTATCGATATTTGATACCGCTCTCAGCAATTGGTGGGGCGATATATGTGATGTGGGCAGATACGATTGCCCGTACGGCATTCGCACCGACGGAAATCCCGCTCGGGGTTGTAACCGCGTTTCTAGGTGCGCCATTCTTCGCCTACTTGCTTATGCGCAATAAGCGAGCGAAACGGGGGAAATGGTCATGACACAGCGAAGAGAACATTTTCCGGAAGCATATCTGGATCATGCAGAGAGCAGCAAGCTTGCCATTCATATCGAGAAGGGCAACATCATTGAGGTTCAAGGACTGAGCAAGCATTATGGGGAGAAGCATGTATTGCAAGATGTGGATTTCGCTGTGAAGTCTGGAGAGTGGGTTGGCATCATTGGTCCGAACGGCAGTGGCAAGTCCACGCTTCTGTCTTTGTTGTCAGGAGTGGATCGACCTACTTCTGGTTCTATACAGCTTGCTGGTCAAATGCTGGGTACCTATAAGCGCAGAGCACTGTCTCAGATGATGGCAGTGCTGCAGCAGGAAGCGCTTCCACCACTTGGATTTACGGTGCGCGAAGTGGTTGAGATGGGACGTTTTCCATTTCAATCCTGGCTTGGATCAGAATCTGAGGATAGTGGAGAGATTGTAGACCGGATTATGGAGAAGCTGCAACTGACGGAGCTGGCTGACCATCCACTTGATCGGATTAGCGGCGGGCAGCGCCAACGGACGGCATTGGCCAAGCTAATGGTGCAATCCCCCTCTGTTGTACTGCTGGATGAGCCGACGACGTATTTGGACATTCATTATCAGGTGCAATTTATGGATATTGTTCGGGAGTGGCAGCAGGATTGCGGGTTGACGGTCGTATCCGTGCTCCATGATTTGAATTTGGCTTCTTTATATTGCGATAGGCTTGTTGTCATTCATGGCGGCGGCATTGCTGCTCAAGGCACACCTGAGCAGATCATGACTACGGAGCTGCTGTCACGTATTTTTGCCACAGAGACGACGGTTGTTCCGCATCCCGATACGGGCCGCCCTCAGATTCTTATTCGACCGAAGCTAGGGTTATAGACGGCCCTGGACAGCATAAATTGCTGTCATTTTGCAATAACGCAATTTATAGCATTCCGCTTGAAAATCGATAACGATGAATATAGTGAATGCTGCATGGAACAAGAGTAGATATGAGTCATAGTCAGAAAGAACCACAATCTGTGCACGGATCTAAGATTACAACTAAGAACTGAAAACAATCATTTGCACATTTAAGAACAGAACTACGAACTGAATACAACTTTGTGCACATCTATGAACACAGCTTGTACACATGTAAATCAATTTGACAACGGAGATGAGCAGCATGAATGAACGATTGAATCAACTGATCGCACAAATTAAGCCCTTGGATGAGCAGGCAATCCAATCTGCTATCGAACATCAAAATCAATTGACGAAGCCGCCGGGAAGCTTGGGAGTACTCGAGCAGGTTGCGATTCAAGTTGCAGGTATTACAGGAGAAGTTAAACCGCAATTCGAGAAGAAGGCCGTTATTGTCATGGCTGGCGATCATGGGGTATGTGAGGAAGGTGTTAGCGCATTCCCATCCGAAGTGACGCCGCAGATGGTGTATAACTTCCTCCGTGGCGGAGCTGCGGTCAATGTTCTGTCGCGCGAAGCAGGTGCAGACGTGGTATGTGTCGACATCGGTGTCAATGCGGACTTGGACGATCCGAAGCTTGTATCGCGCAAGGTGCGCAAAGGAACGGCGAATATGGCGAAGGGGCCTGCTATGTCGCGAGAGGAAGCAATCTCTGCGATTCTAGTAGGTGTTGATATTGTGGAGCAGTACGTTCGCGAAGGATATCGCCTGTTCTCGACAGGGGAGATGGGCATTGGAAATACAACGGCGAGCGCTGCGATGCTGTGTGCATTTACTGGAATGGAGCCTGAAGAGGCAGTAGGCCATGGGACAGGCATTGGCGACGCGCAGTGGAAGCATAAATGCAATGTGGTACGGCAAGCGCTTGAAATCAATGCACCGAATCGTGAGGATGCATTGGATGTATTGGCGAAGGTAGGAGGGCTGGAAATTGCCGGTCTTACGGGTGTTATTCTAGCAGCGGCGGCGAATCAGGTTCCGGTTGTGATAGACGGGTTTATCTCCAGTGCGGCTGCTCTGGCTGCTGTACGATTAGCTCCGGCGGTACAGCCTTATCTTATTGGCTCGCACTTGTCAGAGGAGCGGGGGCATACAGCGCTGTTGTCTGAGCTCAAGCTGAATCCTTGCTTGCATGTGCAGATGCGTCTTGGCGAAGGGACTGGCGGTGTGCTGATGTTCCAGCTTATTGATGCTGCAGTGCGAATTATGCGAGAGATGGCAACATTCGCAGAGGCAGGTGTAACCAATAAGGAGTAATCGCAGATTGGAATGCCAAGATTATGGTTCCAAAAGAATAAGAAACGTAAACAAGCATGACGATTGCATGTATGTATGGTGTCACACGAGTGTGATCAGCTTAGGTATGATGTTAACACAAGGATAATCAATGCAAGTATCTTGAAGCAAGGATGAGTGAGCATGGGGAAAATTGTACTCGTAACAGGCGGAGCACGCAGCGGGAAGAGTACGTTCGCTGAGCGACTATTTATGAAGTTGTCCCCGCAGGGCGGTACCTATGTTGCGACCGCTGAAGCTCATGACGAGGAGATGAAGGAGCGCATCCGGCTGCATCAGGCGAGTCGTGAGGCATCTGGATACGCGTGGAGCACAGTGAACCAGTCGCTGGATCTCCCGGGTTGGCTGAGTGGAGAGGAACAGCCGACAGTGCTCGTTGATTGCTTAACGATCTGGCTGTCCAATGAGCTTCTGCGTGCAGAGCAGGAGGATGAGGAACGGATGGAGGCACAGTTGGAGTGCCGTATTCGCGACATTCTGCATGCGCTTCAAGGTATTCAGCAGCGCGATGGTGTCGTCGTCATGGTTACGAATGAGGTTGGCAGCGGCGTTGTACCAGCCTACAAGCTTGGACGAGTATTCCGTGATGCAGCGGGCCGGCTAAATCAGCGAATAGCTGCACTTGCAGACGAAGTGTATTTGGTTACGGTTGGGATTCCGATAGAGCTCAAGAGCAGGATGGTTGAGCTATGAAGCAATATGTACATGCGTGTATTGCTGCCATGCAGTTCCTGACCCGCATTCCAATCCCGAAGGAAGTACCGTTCACGAATGAGGTGCTGAAGCGCAGCACCTTGTTCTTTCCCGTCGCGGGCGGAATAATTGGATTGATTGTGTGGGGAGCAGGAGCTGGGTTGACATTGCTGCTTCCGACAGGGCCAGCAGCGGCAGTAACGTTGGCGCTTATGCTTCTGCTTACAGGTGGACTGCATATGGACGGACTGATGGATACAGCGGACGGCATATTCAGCAGCCGATCCCGTGAGCGTATGCTGGAGATTATGAAGGACAGCCGTGTTGGGGCGATGGGGGTTATTGCATGCGTCCTGATGCTGCTTCTGAAATGGTCGTTGCTAACCGCATTATTTGACGCGAATGCCTGGAATGTCTGGATCGTCATTCCGTTCATCTGGTCGCGTGCCGCTATGGTATGGGCGATGACCAATGAACCGTATGCACGGGCTGAGTCTGGGTTGGGCAGTTATTTTCAAGGGCTCAACCGGAATCATGTGGCTGCAGCATATGGCTGTGCTTGGCTGCTGACCGCAGTGGCTGTTGGAGCTATGGCGCTTCCGATTAGAATCAGCTATCTGATGACGATGCCAGCGGGGATCATCTCGGGTTGGCCTTGGTGGCTGCTCATTGCTTCGCTGCTGTTAGGAGTTGCAGCGGCATGGGGAGTATCTCGATACCTGTCGAAGAAACTCGGTGGCCTGACAGGTGATACCTATGGCGCGTTGAATGAGTGTACAGAAATAGTGTTCATGCTGCTGCTGGTGCTCTTGTGTGGAATGAAAGGGTGAACGTGATATGGATGAACAGTTAAATAACAACGTTCCTGCTCAAGGAGATAAGATGTCCTTGACAGCGCTGGCCTCTGTTTCGGCTCAAGAAGAAGCCGGACAGAGGGAAGTCGGGAAGGTAGAGCATGAACGAAGCAAGCCCAGACGCGGACGGACAATTATGCTGCAGGGCACGGCTTCTGATGTGGGCAAAAGTGTTGTGACCACGGCGCTGTGCCGTATCTTGAAGCAGGACGGATATAAGGTGGCGCCGTTCAAGTCGCAAAATATGGCGTTGAATTCTTACGTTACGCCTGATGGCAAGGAGATCGGGCGCGCACAAGGTGTGCAAGCCGAAGCATGCGGGGTAATGGCAACGACGGATATGAATCCAGTGCTGCTGAAGCCCATGCAGGAGATGAGCTCCCAAGTCGTCGTTCACGGCAAGCCTTATCAAAATTTGAGCGCTCGCGATTATCGTTCTAGCTTCCTACCCGAGGCGAAGCGCATCGTCGTTGACGCGGTCAATAGGCTTCGCGATGAGTATGATATTGTTGTCATGGAGGGGGCAGGAAGCCCAGCGGAAATTAATCTCAAGCATAATGATATTGTGAACATGAACATGGCTGCCTGGGCAGATGCTCCAGTTATCCTCGTCGCGGATATTGACCGCGGCGGCGTATTCGCGTTCATCGTCGGGACATTGGAGCTGCTGGAGCCGCATGAACGAGAAAGGGTACACGGCATCATCATTAATAAATTCCGTGGTGATGTGTCGCTTCTGCAGCCGGGAATCGAATGGCTGGAGGAACGGACAGGCATCCCGGTACTTGGTGTGCTTCCTTACGCCAATGATCTCGATATTGAGGCAGAGGACTCTGTTGCTCTCGAACAGTGGAAAGGCAAGGCAGAACCGGAAAATGATCTGGATATTGCCATAATGGCGTTGCCCCATATCTCAAACTTTACCGATATTGATCCATTAATGGCTGAGCCTGATGTTCGCGTTCGATATGTGAGAAAGCCGGAGGAGCTGGGCAATCCCGATGCAATCGTCATTCCGGGGACCAAAAGTACAATGGCTGATCTAGAGTGGCTGCGCAGCACGGGATTGGCGGAAGCTGTTCAGCACTACGCAGCACAACATCTAGGGGCAGTCGCAGGTATCTGCGGCGGTTATCAGATGCTTGGCCAGCATTTATCTGATCCAGCAGGAGCTGAGGCGGAGGCAGGAGCGACCATGGAGGGATTAGGCTTACTCCCACTGGCTACGGAATTTGCCGCCGAGAAGCGAACTGAGCGGGTATCAGGTGTCGTGAGCGCATCGCAGCTCGTTGGAACACCCATGCACCAAGTTCCCGTTGAAGGATATGAGATTCATATGGGGCGTTCTACGATCACGACACATACATGCACCGGCATTGAAGCTGAGCCCCTATTCAGGCTTGATGGCGATGGGGGAACAGATGGCTGTGTAACGGAATCAGGACGTCTATTTGGAACGTATATGCACGGTGTTTTTCATAATGATGCCTTTCGCAGGGGCTGGTTGAACGGGCTGCGTCTCAAGCAAGGGCTCAACCCTATCCCGACGATACTGAATTATAATGCGAAGCGTGAGGATGCATTTGATCGGCTGGCTGACTTGGTGCGGAGCAACTTGCAGATGGATGTGCTGTATCGTATTCTTCAAGTAGATAAACCAGAGGATAGTGTATAGCTGAGGGATTCGAAGGAGCAATCGGACACAGCAGCAGGAGAAGGATGGGAAAGCACGAATTTGAAATGATTTCCCTATCGCCTTCTGCTCTTGCCTCGACGTACTAAAGACATTACAATCAAGGGAGTTCGGGACATGGTTACGAGGTCCTTCTTTTTTTGCATAAGGCTACGATGGCTGTTGATTTGTTCATACAATGATTCGAGACATTGTACGGAGCAATTCATGGGAAGGGCGTTTCGAAGCTTCCTTGATAGGGTACTGAATTTATTACGATGCGCTTTATAAGTACTGTACAGGTGCTGCATTGCTTGATGCACTGCTGATGGACATCGGAAGCATGATCCATTGCTGCTGTACAACTGCTTAGCAGGCGAGAGAGGATTTGCGTGTATGCTTACGATACTGATTGCCATTTTCACGATCCAAATCGTATATGTCTCCTTTTTTACGCTGCGGATGATTCTGACGTTGAAGGGGCAGCGCTACTTGGCTGCAACGATCAGTACGGTAGAAATTATTATTTACGTGCTCGGCTTGAATATGGTGCTGAAGTACTTGAACGAGCCAATTAGTCTGATTGTGTATGCCGCTGGTTACGGAATTGGTGTCCTCGTTGGGTCATGGATCGAGGATAAAATTGCGCTTGGGTATGTCGTACTGAAGGTAATTGTCAACAACCCGCACAGTGAGCTTCCGAATCATTTGCGCGATCACGGCTATGGAGTAACGACATGGATCGGCAGCGGCCGAGACGGCGAACGCTTAATGCTCGAAGTGCTGTCACGGCGCAAAAATCGGAATAAGCTCCAGGCTTCAATCCTCGATATGGAGCCGAAGGCTTTTATTATTACATCTGAACCATCACAGCTGCATGGCGGCTTCTGGACAAAGGTGACCCGGCGTTAAGTCGCAGTGTGCCTTTGTCTTTTTTTCTTGGGTACGTATTAACAGTGCTGTTTATTGGCTATATTGGGTATATCGCTTAACACTAATGAAGATAATAAAACCGTCCTTTTTGCGAGGGCGGTTTTTTTGTTGTTTTTACTTATGTGGCAGTGGTTAATGTATACTTATAAGTCTAACTTATATATAGATTTTTCATAGGTCTACATAACAGGAAAATGCATGAAAGTTTACATGAAAAAATATATATGTAATAATAAACATAGTTGTTTTCATCGTTTTCATAACCATGAAATATATTATCTAATCTTATAAAAGAGGTGAGCGATGCATGATTCAATTCCAGCATGTGAATAAGGTGTATGAGGATGGCTTTCAGGCGTTGAAGGACATCAATCTTGAGTTCAAGAAGGGAGAGCTAACCGTTCTTATTGGACCGAGTGGCTGCGGGAAGTCGACCACAATGAAGATGATTAATCGTCTCATGACTCCTTCCAGCGGCACCATTCTCATTGACGGCAAAGACGTGTCGTCGCAGAACCCCGTAGAACTCCGCCGCAACATTGGCTATGTTATTCAAAATATCGGTTTATTTCCCCATATGACGATTGGGAACAACATTGCAGTTGTCCCACGGTTGAATAAGTGGGAGAAAGAGAAGATCGACCCTAGAGTCGACGAACTGATGCGTCTTGTTAATCTAGATCCGGAAATTTACCGCAACCGGTATCCTTCTGAGTTGAGCGGCGGCCAGCAGCAGCGTATAGGTGTGGCGCGCGCTTTTGCAGCAGATCCAGATGTTATCCTGATGGATGAACCGTTCAGTGCGCTTGACCCGATCAGTCGTGAGCAATTGCAGGATGAATTGATTCGGTTGCAGCAGGATTTCAACAAGACCATTATTTTCGTTACACATGATATGGATGAAGCGATCAAAATCGCGGATACCATCGTACTCATGAAAGATGGAGTGGTCGTGCAAACAGGCTCTCCGGAAGCGATTCTCCGGCATCCGGCGAATGATTTCGTTCGTACCTTCATTGGACAGAAGCGTCTCGAGAGCGAGTCACCAATTGAGATTCCTACTGTAGATGAGGTAATGGTGACAACACCAGCGACGGCATTCCCGAACCGCGGTCTTGCTGAAGCGATTAAAATGATGGAGCATCGCAAGGTAGACTCCTTGTTCATCGTAGATCGTGCCAAAAAGCTTCAAGGCATCGTGTCGATCTACAACGTACTCGATCAATACGGCGAGGAAGGCAAGACGGTCAAGGATGTCATGAAACCAATTGGCTATTCGGTACCAGCGGGAACGCCGCTGCCAGATGCCTTGAACATCATGAATGATCATCGCTTGACGAATTTAGCGGTGATCGACAATGCGGGAACCCTTGTAGGACTCATTACGCGGGGGAGCGTCGTCAAGCACTTGTCCGAGGTATATCCAGCTGTCGTCGATAAGCTGGCCAAAGCATATGCGGAGGAGGCGTAACGGATGATGAATGAATGGTGGGCATTCTTTCAGGAGCGCGGTGCCGACATCGTTACGGCACTCCGTGAACATTTGACGATTACAGCAGCTTCCGTGCTGCTTGGCTGCTTGGTTGCAATTCCATTAGGAATCCTGCTCGTCTACAATCGCGTGAAATGGGTGAACAGCATCGTGTTCTTCGGCGCGAACTTGTTGCAGACGATTCCGAGCTTGGCATTGCTTGCTATTCTGATCCCGCTGATGGGGATCGGGATGAAGCCTGCGATTATTGCTTTGTTCTTGTACTCCATTATGCCGATTCTGCGCAATACGTACGATGGCTTCGAGTCGGTTGACCGCGGTGTGCTGGAATCTGCTCGAGGTATGGGGTACGACACGATGCAGCGCATTCTTCGCATACAGCTCCCTTTGGCACTTCCTTATATCATGTCGGGGATACGAATTACGACGGTATATATTATCAGTTGGGCCACGCTTGCAGCACTGATCGGTGCAGGTGGTCTTGGACAGCTTATCGTATCCGGTCTTGGCGTGAATAAGCCGGAATTGATCGTTGCGGGAGCTGTTGGAGCCATCGTACTTGCATTCGTCATTGACGCATTGCTGGGCTGGCTTGAACGAGCACTGACACGCCGTTTCGGACGGACGAGCAGCATGGCCGCATAAATTGCCGTACGTGAACGGGGTGGACAGTCGGATAAATGTACTAGGGAAATTGGTTTAATTGTTTGTCTGCTGCTAATCGCGGTCAGACAGATGAGAGTTACCGATAGTTTGGAGTTAGCTGTAAATGGTAGACTGACGACCTTCCGGGAGATGGTTGTCAAATTTTCATGTACAGCTGTGCTAACGTCTGAATAAGGGAGGACACGCATATGAAAATGCGATACAAATGGGCTGCTGGCGGTAGTGCACTTATGCTGGTGATGACATTATTGTTGTCCGCGTGCGGAGCCGATAACCGGATAGTCATCGGCACCCAGACATTTTCAGAAACAAAGATTATTGCAGAAATGTATAAGGCGCTTATTGAGGATCGTACAAATATTAAAGTTAAAGTGCTGCCGGATCTGGCGGCAAGTCCCGTTGTCATTAATGCGATGAAGAAGAACGAGGTGCAGATGGCGACCTTGTATTCGGGTGAGATTTTCAACAACCACTTCCCTGTGAAGGAAACGAAAGATCGCGGGGAAGTGTTGAAGCAGGCCCAAGAGGGCTTTGATAAATATTTTGATTTCAAATGGTATGAACCGCTTGGCTTTGAAAATACGTATGCATTCACGATCCAGAAGAAGCTCGCGGATGAGAAGGGGTATAAGGCGATTTCGGATGTAGCGAAGGATGCTGACAAGCTGCGGCTTGGTGTCGATACGACATGGCTGGAACGCGATGCGGATGGATACAAGGGATTTCAACGAACCTACGGCTTCGCCTTCGGCAAGGAGTTCCCGATGGAAATGAGCCTTGTGTATGAGGCGGTGGCGAACAATCAGGTAGATATCGTGCTTGCGTATTCGACGGATTCGCGGTTGAAAGCATACAACCTGACAACAATTCAGGATGACAAACAGTTCTTCCCGCCTTATGATGCATCGCCAGTGATTCGCAAGGATGTGCTGGAGAAGCATCCGGAGCTGAATGACGTGATCGGACTGCTTCTGGGAACGCTCGATGAGAAGACGATGATTGACCTCAATTATCAGGTGGATATTGAGAAGAAGAGCGAACGGGAAGTTGCGGTTGATTATTTGAAACAAGTCGGCCTATTGCAGGGCGAATGAAAGGGGGATATGGATGAGTAACTACGAATGGTCAATTGCAGATTTACTGTCTTACATGGGAAGGAACAGCGGCATGCTGTGGGAGTATTTTGTGACGCACGTGATGATGGTGATAGGCGGCATTGTTCTGGCGCTCGCGATTGGTATCCCTCTCGGTGTGCTCTGCTCCAAGAATGAGAAGCTGGCCAAGTTCATTCTGGCCGTGACAAGCATGCTGCAGGTCGTACCGAGTCTGGCGCTGCTTGTGCTGTTAATGCTCGTATTTGGACTTGGAACGACGACCGTGGTCGTTGGCTTGTTATTGTATTCCTTGAACCCGATCGTACGCAATACGTATGTCGGCTTGAAGCAGGTGAACGGCAGCTACGTGGAAGCCGGACGAGGGCTCGGGATGAGCTCTTTGCAGTTGCTGTTCAAGGTAAGATTTCCACTTGCGCTGCCCTATGTTATTTCTGGGCTTCGCATCGCGGCTGTCATTGCAATCGGGGTTGCCACCATTGCTCCACTTGTTGGTGGCGACGGACTAGGAAGAGAGATCTATTCCGGCTTGAACGGACAGAACCCGCTCCGACTGTACGCAGGTGCGATCCCTGCGGCGTTGCTCGCTATTGTTGCTGATATCATATTCGGTGTGCTGCAGCGCAAGCTTAATTTCGCTCATCGGACTTCGAATTCAGGATCCAAGCAAGGTGCCGCGTCTTCGAAGTAAGGCACACGCACGAAAAGTAAATTTATACGCTACATGCTGCGAGGCATAATCGAGAAGGAAGCACCGGGAATCGGTGCTTCTTTTTATGGACTGATCCAACTGACAGGACGATGTGGCACGAAGAGTTAGGATGTGAACAAAACATGAATATCTTTGTATTATTGTTACATTTTGGAATATTTGCGTTATACTCAAAATGAACAGGGTTGCTTTTACGGGCGAGCTTGTAAGCAGCAGCGAGTCAGATCAACCGGAAGCAAGAACGCCCCATATCAATGACTTGATCGGGGGAAAGCAAAAATGGGACAAGCATTGCTTCAATTGTACTCCAATGTACAGAATGCGAATTTAGAGATGCAGGAAGATGTTTATTATCAATTTCGCAAGCTTGTATATGCAGACATTTATGCCATCGTTCAAGATCACTCTTTAACGGAGGATGTCATTCAAGAAGCCTCGATGAAGGTGCTGGCTAATGTCCATCGTGTGCAGCATCCTGCCGCTATACGATCATGGGTCAAACAAGTCGCGCGCCATGCTGCGTTAGATGTTCTTCGCAAAAATAAAAGCCACTATATCCAACCAACTGAGTCCATGATTCACATGGCGAACCCAACCTCACTTTCTACGGAACCAGATATATCGATTGAAGTAGAGAATAAAATGCGAGATTCCTTGCTGCATCAGGCGATATGGGAATTGAAGTCTCACTACCGAGGCCTGCTTCATATGCACTATTTTGAAAATAAATCGTATAAGGAGATGTCCAAGGAGTTGCACTTATCCGAGCAAGTGATCAGCCAACGTCTGGCCAGAGCGCGGAATAAGCTGCGACAGCAATTTTCAAAGAAATGGTCGTAAGGTTGCATTCGGGATGTCATGATATTTTTCGTTAGAAAAATCATCGTGGATGCGTCTTTAGTAATAAGACCTTCCGTTCCTCCCAATTACAAGGTCTCATACAATGACGAGAAAGGGGTAAGTCCACGATGAAGAAAAAGTTTTCAATCGTAACGGTGCTAAGCCTCGTCCTGCTGCTTGTCTTTCAAATGAGTGTAGTGTCTGCAGCCGAAGACAAACTCTCAGAGACGCTGCCGGCAACCATGCAAGAGAATGAATTATCTCTGCAAGCCACAATGGATCATGCGGAGCCTGTTACACAACTCATGAAAGCCGCTCCTGCGGAAGGCTTAGACGGCACTTTGGAACATACGATTATAACTCCCATAAATTTGAATGATGCCGAGGCAATATTGCCTCAATCAAGCGCCTTGCGCACATTGGCAGAGCCATCCAACACGGTGACGACCGCCACATATAGCGGGGTTATCCCGAAGGAAGGAGAAGCGGTTCATTTATATCCGATATATGTGAAGCCTGGCGACGTACTTCAGGTACAGCTGGATCCACCATTGTCTCCTCAGTTGAACTACGATTTGTATTTATATGAATTCGATATGACGACAGGCAATCTCAATACGACACCAATCGATTACTCGATTTACGGAACATATATGAATAATTACGCCAACGGAACACGCACGTTATCAGAAAACGTCGGCACCAAAAACACGACGTCTGGAGATAAAGCGTATCTCATCGAGGTTCATGCCAAGCAGGGCGGAAGCATTAATGATCCGTTTAACGTCACACTTGCCATCAGCTCAGAATACGACGCCTATGAGACGGATGAAAATGCATTTCACGCCTACGGATTTACGGTAAACACATCTGGGTCATCATTGAACACACGCTCTATCAGCTCACCTATTGATAATGATTGGTTCGCTATCACTGTACCGGAAAATCGCAATTATGACGCTTTGAATCTCACGCTGGATGCCGCCTCAACAAGCAAAGGATATAAGGTTGAGGTGTATGGTGCTTATGAAGGCAATCAGATGAAGCTATTGTCGTCTCCGGCAGATCAAAATGTACGAATCGGAACCGGATCGTTCTATGTTCGCGTCTACACGACTGGCCAATACGACAATAGCAATTATACGTTGACGGTGAGACCGGTGCTGCGTGCAGATAAAATTGTCATTACCGGATTTAATTCGAAGGAAGGCCCGAATGATTATCCTACTTACCGCTACGGCAAGCATTTCCGTGCCAAAGATACGCTCACAGTATACGGCAGGGTGAGCACCTCTGATAATTATGCGGTAGCTAATGCGAAGGTGGATGTTCTGTGGTTGAATGAGAATTGGACAGAGGGAAGCGGCAATCGTACTCGTACTGCTTCCGTCTATACAGATGTGAATGGGAACTTTACGGCTACACTCGGACTACCGGCTTCAACAGGAAGTATTGCTGAATTCTTATCAGGGCCGATTAATTTTACGCATTACTATGATTTAAGTGGTGTGAACGTCCAAGTCTCCGAACGTCCGAACGTAAATGCAACTGACATCATCTATCACTTCGCATATAGCTTATACGGAGGAAGAAGTTAGTTCTTTACGACGAGGGTAAGCGCAATGATTACCGGTTTGTCTTAATCTTTAATATAAGTAAGCAGCACAAAGCCTCCAATCTCGCCTGCAAGCGTATTGGGGGCTTTGCTGTATCGTTTGGGCTTATGGTTTCTTACTGACTTTGGAAGTAGGTGTAAATTGTTGCCTGACATAGGTCGATATAGGGTGTAGAATCCTGAAATATCCATCTCTGATTCACGATATGTTATACGATGATTCCATCATGCAGGAGGCAGGTCATGAAAATAAACAGTGTACAAATTTCGCCGAAGCTGTATGACAGCAACGGACAAATGAGCAAGCAGACGAGAACAGTTACCGGCATAATGAATGACGTCAAGCACGACTCCGTTGAAATCAGCCCGACCGGACGGCAGCTAGCTGTCGGAGCTATTGAACATCACGTTGGTTCTTACTATGGCAATGCGGATATCCATGAATCCTTGCAGCGCATATTGGAAGGGAAATCCCCCGAAGTTAGGAAAGCCGTCTATACGATTATAGAATCCAATCTTGCTCCTGGCGGATCTGTGCCTGATGAAGTTGATCGTTCCGCCTTGCAGGAACTTGGGCTGACCCAAGCCAAGTATGTTGCACGGCATTATTTTGGCGATGAAGAGGGTTCCGAATTGCTGAGCACGCTCAATAACATAGCTGTGCTGTCCCGAAATTCGTCAGATGGAACGGCAGTTGGGGCAAATCCATACAGGGAACCCACGCCAAAACCAGTTGGAGCCCCTGACGACTATGTCAATATTACGGATTTGATGAAACGTTTTGCGCCTGAAAGCCACCAACAGATGGAGGAAGCTATCATCAATGGTGGTGACTGGTTTGGTGTTCTGATGAAGTTTGCACAGCAAATCCCGCAAAATAAGGAATGGATGAAGAAGTATCGAGAGGAAATGGATGCTGCTAAGAAAGAGGCCTTGCCTATAAAACTAGATAGCCGATTTGATAAAGCGAACCTGATGGATATGCGAACATTTAGTAAGGATATTCATCAAATGCTGCAGCAATTGCCGAGAATCGATCGTGAAACAATGGATCGGAATAACGCCTATTTTGCACATATAATTGGACATACGGTGGCATCGAAAAATTGAATTATTGACGCAGAGTCGCGCTTTTAGGGGAATATAAGCTGCGGCTCTTTTTTTATATATGCCGAAATAATAACACATTTTTTTCAATTTCATATGTCAATGTTGACACAATGTAGAGTTGAGGATTACACTAGAAAGAGAGCCATGTCGTCTAAAAGCTTTGACATGGATGAACGGGCGTATTAGAAATTGATTATAGAAAGCTGTGATGTATGTCTATGGAAGAACAAGGTCAACCTATGATGACCAACCGTATGTTTTGGAGTATTATTTTCGCTATATTTTTCGGCAACTTCTTGGCTGTATTAAGTACGAATACTGTCAATATTGCGCTGCCTGTCATGATGAATCATTTCAATACCGATCTGACGACTATCCAATGGGTATTGACGGGATTTATGCTGGCAACAGGGATTATTGCTCCTGCTGTTGGATATTTGGGCAACCGATTCAGTACGAAGCGGTTGTATGTATTTGCCCTTAGTGGGTTTGTGATTTGCTCGATATTGTGTGCAATCTCTTGGAGCGAATGGAGCCTAATCGTCTTCCGAGTCCTGCAAGGGATGTTCAGCGGCATTATTATGCCAACGACGATGTCGGTCGTCTATCAAGTGATTCCCCGTGAACGGCAAGCGATGGCGATAAGCCTGTGGGGCTTGTCTGCTATGCTCGCACCCGCAGTAGGGCCGACACTCGCCGGATTGATTGTCCATGTTGGGGATTGGCATTGGCTGTTCTGGATGAATGTGCCGATTGGATTGATTGCGATTGTGTCAGTGCTGCGCTACATTCCGATGTATCGTATTTCGAGTGGAGAAACGTTCGATAAACTTGGTTTCTTCTCCGTCGCAATGGGCAGTCTGTTACTGCTGCTTGCCTTCGGCAATTTGTCCAATTGGGGATGGGGCTCCTGGAAGACAATTGGCTGCATCATTGTCGGCACAGTTATCTTAATTGCATTCGTTCGCCGCTCACTTCGCATTGAGCATCCGTTGCTGAATTTCCGAGTGTTCCGGTATAAACGATTTGCCTTCAGCATGATCCTCGTTACGATCATTACCATTAGCTTGTATGCGGGCGCGTTATTAACGCCGTTATTTCTGCAGCGGGTACAGGGTTCCTCGACGCTTGTATCAGGTTTAGTTCTCCTTCCTGCATCAGCGCTTATGGCTTTCGTGATGCCGTTCACAGGACGCTGGTATGAACGGTTCGGTCCAGTGAAACTGATCACTACCGGTCTGCTGCTGATGGTGATTGGTACGTACGAGCTGGGACGATTGCAGGTAGATACGCCTCACAGCTACATTACGCTGTGGATGGCAGTTCGCAACGTAGGGATTGCTCTTGCCAATACTCCGATTTTGAATGCAGGCATGTCTGCAATTCCGCGGGAGCTGTCTGGGTACGGATCTTCGATCAACAGCTGGCTGCGTCAAGGGATGGCAAGTTTGTCTATCGGCCTGTTTACGTCCTTGCTGGCTGTACGCGCGCTTCATCATGCAGGGGATCTGCATGGCGTGATCGCCGACGCGACATTGCTGAAAAATACAGCATTCACGATGAGTATCAATGAGGTGAACATGATCAGCATGGTCATGACCTTGATCGGCTTGCCATTCGTCTATTGGCTTGGGAA
Source organism: Paenibacillus sp. NAIST15-1 (assembly GCF_001894745.1). GTDB lineage: Bacteria > Bacillota > Bacilli > Paenibacillales > Paenibacillaceae > Paenibacillus_B > Paenibacillus_B suaedae. The sequence goes on along the minus strand of NZ_BBYF01000001.1, from coordinate 262,350 downwards.
GACGCAGGGGAAAGTTGCTCCGGAAAAACCAGTTTTTGAGGGAAACTAAAATCTATCATAATAATTGAATAATAGAATGATAGCAGAGCCAACTGAAATGAGTAGGCTCTGCTTTTTTATAAAGAAGTACGAAATGATAGTTTACTAAAGCTAAAGAAAGTATTATTATGATGATATAAAAAGGGGTGGATGACGATGGGGAAAATGTCGGAGCATTTGGATTATGAAATAACAGATAGTAAATCTCGCTTAAAATCGGTACAAGAAATCATTTCAAATTATGATGAAGATATCGTGCGTTATTTTGACGAAGTATATAACCCGCATATCGGTCAACATGGGATGTTAAGTGACAGCAGCAGGGTAGCGAAGGACTTAGAATCGTTAGCAAATTATTTGCTTTATACTCAAGATAGTGATGCTGCCTCCGATACAATTACGGCATATCGAAAAAAGCGAAACCAAATTCGTGAGTCTGCCATCGAAAAAATAATTGTGGTCGAGGAGTCAAAAAAAGAATCGAGTCGTTCCATTATCAAAATTTCAAAACTAAAGGTTCTTAAGGAGGATCGATTAGTATATGCAGAGCTAAAAGAAACGGGTAAAACCATTGAGCAGATTGATAAGCTCATAAAAACGAGAACAGATTCGAAGGGGCTGCAAATGCCAGCAACAGAGATCAAAAAACTAAAATGGATTCGGACAGACATTCAAAAGGACGAAATTGCAGTAAAAAATGAACTTAAGCAATACATTAGATTCAATAAAATCAGCAAAATAGAAAAAGATAACAACCAACTTTCCTATATTCGATTTGACGATATTGAGATTGTTCGAACACTGTTTGAATGCTATACGGAGTTGAAAGAGAAGTCATACGAAGATACTCACGGATATTTAAAGCTAGTGATGCTTAATTTTGAAGAATTAATGGATCATACCGTAATGAAGAACTACATGAAGGATGTATTCATGTGGAAAATCGAAGGTTGCACACATGACATCATGATTGAGCGGTTAAATCAAAAATATCAATTAAAAATGACCAAACCTGCACTTAGTAAAATGACAAGGGATACGATTCCATCTATGCTCGTAGAAACATATAAACAAAGTAAAGAAGATTGGCTATATACATATATATTGCGTGGAAAATATAAGACATGCAACTGTTGCAGGCAGAGCTATATTGCGAGTACAAAATACTTCAGTCCTATGAAAAACTCGAAATCAGGACTTCGTTCGATTTGTAAACAATGTCGTAAATCCAAATATAGAGAGTCATGTCATACTACAAAAGCAAAATAAAGTACTATATTATATGAGGAGTATGGTGATTTCTGTGAAGAATTATTTCTTATTAATTATTTTATTGTCTGCGTATATGAATAGGAGCGAGATGAAGAACAATGGAGAGTCTTGATTTAAAACTGAAATTATTAGGAGGAAGGCCGATTTATGCAAAGAATTTTGGTGACATCTATCCGTTGAAAATAAGAGACATTATTGATGTAGGATATTCAGAATACATGAAATATTTAAACATGATTGCGTTAGATAATAGCAATCTCCTGAAGGAGGCACCGGAACATATGGATACGCTTGAGCTATTGTTATTGGGAGGTGGGGATGAGATTGTTGATCTTCTCTTGCAGTCAGTTTCCTTCTTTCTCAGAGCTGAAGTGTACCCGGATAAGGAAAACGTAGGCTTAATCGTTACAATGACTGATGGAGAGACACGTCAAATTAATAAAATGAATTATAAAGAGATTCAGGAAATAATTAAATGGCAAAATTACATCAATCATTTTGATGACAAAAAGGGAAAAGAGTTCGATCCGGCAGATGAAGAAACTAAAAATTTAAAAGAACAAATGGATAAGCTGGCAAAACAACGAGATGAACTAAAGCGGCGGAAAAATAGACTAGATGATGAAGATAACGCCGATTTAGATTTCTTTGATATCCTCGCAGCCATTACCTCTAAATCATATAGTATCAATGAAATTAACATGCTGGACTTAACGGTGTTCCAAGTGTATAGGAAGTTCAAGCGGCTTGAGATTATCGATCAGTATGATATTAGTATTCAATCGATGCTGGCAGGGGCCCAGAATGTTCAGCTTCGTCATTGGTCAAGTAGAGATAATTAAGGGGAAAATAGGATTGGAGAATAGAATAACCAAAAAACAATAAATCACTTAGCAAATGTGACTATTAAGAATGTAAGCAACTCAAACATAACTTATTAAGGAGAGGATTTATTATGGCACGATTTGGAGTTAAAGAGGTAGCAGATGTAATGTTCTACAATTTGTTGACGAATAAGGCAGAATTGTACTTGGATACATTGAAGCTATCTAATCTGGAAAATACGGCAGAAAGCAGCTTTGCCACTGGCGGTAAAGGCGGAAGCCGTCTTGTAGGTTGGGATTTCGGTCGTACAGCTACATTTAATATCCAGGACGCACTGTTGAATCCAAAATCCATTGCGATGCAAACAGGCACTGAGCTGGAGAAACGCACGGAGATGATTTATGAGCGTGTGGTAGCAGTGGCAACTGACGGCGGTTCGAATATTTCGAAAATTGTTCTTGAAGAAAAGGCAGATAAAGATTCTGTTCAAATCTGCTTCTCTGAAGATGGCTATAGCCAAGGAAAAGAAGTGCCAACGGCATCAATCACAGTAACGGACAAGGAAATTACGGTTCCATCCAGTGACCTGCCAGTTGGTCAAAAGGTTATTGTATACTTTACTTACCAAACAACGAGTGACGCAGAAGTTCTTACGATTAAGTCCGATAAGTTCAGCGGCTACTATCGTATCGTTGGTAAAACGGTATGGCGTTCTGAAACGACAGGTAAGGATGAGAAAGTTCAAATCGTCATTCCGAAAGCGAAAATCGGTTCCGAGTTTACATTGACTATGCAGCCTGATGGAGATCCATCCGTATTCGATATGAAATTGGATGTATTTAAAGATCCAGCAAGCACAGACATGGTTAAGATTGTTCGTTATAACAAAAACTAAATAAAGTATCAATCGAAGGCGAGAAGGGTTCTCCTTCTCGCCTTTTTTTTCGAATTTTAATAAAATGAACATTTTATTTATAAATTGATGATTCAGGAGTGAGCACAAATGGCAAAGCGAGTAAAAAACTTAAATTATGAGCTGATTACACAAATGAATGAGAAGTTCAACGAAACGAAAAAGGTTGTCGTTACGATTGACATTGGGGAAAAGGCTCAGCAGTTTGGCTTAGAAATTTGTAAATATTTTAGTCCCGCCAAAATGGATTCCTGCATTACAGAACTGATCGATAAGCTTGACCAAGCTAAATTGCAAGATAAGGAGAAGTATGAACAAATTATCGTTCCGTATTTGATGTTTTTAACGGTGAAGCATTTTACGACATTAGAGCTTCCTTCTACATTTAGCGAGCAGCTTCAAGCCATTGAAACCATGATTAATACAGGGACTCTTTTTCAGATTTATATGAATTTTGAGGAGAAAGAACTCGAAAGATTGTCTGGTACCCTACGAAGTGCAATCGATAATTTCCATGCAAATGCTAAAGAATTTGAAGAACTGAAAGAGAAAATGAAAACACAGTTAGTGGATAAAAGCCTAATGGAATAAAGAACAGGGGATAGTCAGTTGTCTAGCAGAAAATATATACGGTACGTAACAAAAGAGAAGTTAGAAAAGGTAGCGAACGAAAATAAACATTATGTGAGTTGTTATTTTACATATAAAAGTCTTAGTGAATCCTCCCAATTAAGTTACTTATCTGATTTTAATCAATGGTTGGTTTTTTTACATGACAGAGTTGAAAAAGGAATAATGTCGGAAGAGGATATATTGAAATGTTTGAATGCCGAGAATGGGATCGACAGAATGATATCACTAATTGAGGATTTTATTTCGTTTTGCATTATGGAGCTAGGAAATAATGAGCGAAGAATTCAACGAAGATTAAGTTCGATGTCGTCCTTCTTCTTGTATTTGTTGAAGGAGCGAAAAATTCGTTCTAATCCGCTTGATTATATTGAACGTCAAACTAAATAAAAGGAGTAGATCCAAATGAAACTAAAGAATGCCGAGATTGAGCCCCTAATTACCTTTTTGATGGGCTTCGAATTAACAGGACAGAAATCGCGAATGCGAACTAGATTCGTGAAAGTATTAATGGAGCGCCATAAGCTAATTCAAGAAGAGCATGCGGAATTGATTCGCGAGTTCGCTAAGCTGGACAGCAACGGGGAACCAGTCATCATCGAATCGAACGGTCAGCAAATGTATGATGTGCCTGATCGCGAAGGCTTCCAGGATGAGTATTTTCTATTGTTAAATGAAAATTTTGTTATTGAGCAAAATACAGAGCGTAAAGAAATGCTGCTCTTTATAAAAGAATTAATTTTAGAGTGCGATAAGACTTTTAAAGGTAGCGAGGCCTTGGAATATGACAGATGGTGCGATATTGCGGAGATGATTACGTATGAGTGATATGGGTGAGGGGTGCGAAGAGCACTCCTTTTTCTTTTATGTACTGAAAAGGGGTGTTAGATGATGACGAATGATCAGACAATTTTATTAGGCGTAGATATGAAAAATGCTGAAAAAGATATAAAAAAACTGATCGCGAACATAAGCAAAAAGTATAAATTTAAGCTGGAGCTTATTATCCAGAACAAAGATAGTGTTATTCGCGAAGTAAATAGCATACAAAAATTAATCGCCTCGATTGGCAAGATCGATATCGACTACGGGCTTGGCAAGGCCGGTGAAGAAATCAATAAGTTAAAAAGATCGATCAAGGAACTGTCGAAAATCGATGTTGCGAAAGTAGGAAAGGAATTTGTAAGACAGCAAAAAGAAGCCAAGCGCCAAACGGATGAGTTAGTGGGGGCATATGCTCAATTGCTGAAAATGCAATCAATAGCTGCTCAAAACCAACCCGCTATGGTGGTTAACGAGAAAAATGAAGCTAGTGTGCAAGGTACGGGGACAAAGGCATCTTCTTCGAAGGATAGTAAAGCAAAAAAGGAAGAATCAATTCCAGATAAGCTAGCTGCTGCAATGAATGGCATTCCGTCATGGCAACGCGCGTCCGAGTCATTTGAATTTTCGTTCAAGTTCGGCGATCAGATGAAGAAGGGACTTGAGCAAGTCGTTGAACTTGATAGGGCCATGATCGACCTGAAGAGCACGTCCGGGGCAAGCTCGCAAGAACTGGATGCGTTTAAAGACCGTGCCTTTGGAATCAGCAAAGAAATGGGTGTTGCTTCAGCTTCCGTAGTAAGAGCAACGGCAGAGTTCCAAAAGCTAGGCTACAGTTTGGAACAGTCAACGGCGTTAAGTGAAGATAGTATGCTGCTGTCCAAGGTAGGCGGCATGGGCATTGGAGACGCGAGCGCGAGCATCATAGCCGTATTGCGCGGCTTCGACATTGAAGTCGATAAATACGGAAACAATGTTCGCAGCGTCGTTGATATGTTTACGGCGGTTAAGAATAATTACTCCATCACGTCAGAAGGCTTGGGCAGCGCGTTGAAAGATTCGTCTTCTGATCTGAAAAAGGCCGGCAATACGGTTCAGCAATCCATTGGAATGATTACGGCGGCGAATATTGATCTAAAAGATCCGGAAAAAGCCGGAGAGGGACTAAAAACCATTGCATCAAGATTGCAGGGGCTCTCTGAGAGCGGCGAAAAAGTAAGGGGTGTCGTTCCGCAAATCGAAAAATCATTTGCGTCCCTCAATGAGAAATACAAGTTGATGGGCAGCGGCGCTCTGAATCTAATGAAAGAGGATCAAACGACCTTTAAGTCTACCTATGAGATCTTCCAAAGTCTCTCTCAGGTCTGGGACAAATTGTCGAAGGAAGAGAAAGTGGACGTTTCCAGCAAAATTGGCGGGGATCAGAACGAGGTCGTATCCTCCATCATGGAGAATTGGAGCAAGGCCAAGGGAGCAACCGAAACAGCTATGAGCTCAGCCGGATCGGCGGCTCAAGCATTCAATAAACATTCGGATAGCTTCGAGGCGCGTATCGGGAAGTTGCAGACCTCTCTTTCTGAATTTTGGAATACGTTCAGCAATTCAGAAGCCATTAAAGGCATTGTTTCTGGGTTAACAACAGTAGTAGAATTTCTTACAAAAGTAACAGAAACATTGGGCTCTCTTCCTATTGCAACCGTTTTTGCTGGGTTTGCTGGTCCCTTAAAAGGGCTCTTGGCAGACGGGGGAGGGCTATTGGCTTTATTCCTCAAAGTAGGAAAAGGTATAGCGAGATTTGTCCCTTATGCGGCTGTCCTTCTAACGATTGGGGGAGCAGTACAAGGTCTGTTTAACATTATCAACAAACCAGAGAAAGATCGAAAAGAAAGATTAAAATTCCTCGATGAGGATATCGAAAGAATTAAAAAGTTTAAAGAGAATTATGACAGTATTTTTGACGGCGAAAATATGGATGTAGACACTCTGGAATCCCTGCAAGGGAAGGGGAAATACAGAACCGGAGACGAAGAAGCGCTATATCTAAAAACCATTGATCAAATCAAAACAAAGATGCCTCAACTTATTTCCCATTATGACCAATACGGAAATGCCGTGATAAAAAGTGCGGATGCAATAAAGAGATTGCGTCAGGAAGAAGAGAGTAGAGAATTAAAAGATAACAAAGAGAAACTCGACTTGAAGTTAAAAGATGGGGATTTTGGAGAGCTAGATAAACAGTTAACACAAATCAAAGCTAAGAAAGACCAGATTTTCAGGAAATCATTGGGGTTGGACTATGCGAAAGTAACACGTGACTTCGTACAGAACGATGTCAAGGACTCAGATTTTAATAATAAGGAAGAACTTAAAAAAGCATTTGACAAAAAATTAAAAGATACGTATGGATGGGAAGTTCCACAGACTGATGAAACTTATCGTGAATTAAATGATACTTTGGCTAATTCTTGGACAAAAGAATCTGCCCTTGGATATATTGATATCCAAATAATAGAGCGATTAAAAGATGCCAAAGAAAACTATGAAAAAGAAAAAAATGTCTTAAAGGAAAGCATCAAAAATGGATCTGCTGATTTAAATGAAGCTGTCGGTCTAGCTTTTACCAATTATATACAATCCAATCAGATCCCGGTTGATTCTAATAAATTTTTATTTCTTGATCAACTGAAAGAAAGTTTTTTAAATGACATTTCGTATTTTGGGAGTTCAACTGAAGAGGCAGTACAAAAACTGCCTGAGTATTTTAATAGTGCGCTAGATAAAGTCAAAGCTAAGAAAATTACCGTCGATAAGTTAATGAACTTTGATGGACAACAATCAGAGTCAATGTTGGGGATTATTGATGAAATAAAAAAACAAATCTTCTCTGCGGATAATGAAAGTCCTCTTCTTGGAGTACTTGATCAGTTAAAAATAAAGCATGCGGAAGCTGTAGAGACAATTAACAGTAAGAAAATTGAACCAATAAGCAAAGAAGTTATTGATTCAGCTATTACCCAATACACCAATGATATGCAAGAATTGGACGCTGCCTATCGACAGTTAGCAGACGGCCAAAAATTGTCGTCAGATACTATAGAAGCATTAACTCTAAAATATCCTGACTTTATTGAAAAAATGAAAACTGAAAATGGCCAGATAGATTTAACAAAAGAAAATATTAAACAGCTTTCTAAAGAGCGAGAGAAAGAATTTAAAAGTGATCTGGAAAACAAAAAGAAACAAGAAATTGCATCTATTAATAGGGCACGGGTAGCTATTAAAACTATGCAAGAGGAAATTAATGCATTGAAAATTTTCTCGAACTTAAATAAAAAAAACTACGATGATGCAAAACGCGATTTTGATAACCTGAAAAATAGGAAAAAGAACAGGGAAAAGGTATCCGTAGAAGAAGAAACTAGAATTAATATTAATTACGCCAAAGCTGTAAAAGCCATAGATGATGAAAAGGATTTGGGGATTAAAGACAAGGAAGAAGCAATAAAAGCAGCCGAAGCAGGCTTTGCACAGAGCCTTAATAATCTTGATCGTTTAGATGCCGAAATCAATAAAACACGGTCTTCTGGTGTAGGGGGGGGAGGCAAAGGAACTGGAACTGCTGACCCGAAACCCGAACTTCAAGATGCCATCTATGTGGTAGATAAATATAAGGAAAGCATTGATAAACTCAACCGTTCTATTGAAGAACAACAAAGAATTCAGGAAAAGTATAGTACGTGGTCTTACGAGCACCGAAAGGCGCTTAGCGATGAAATTAGATTGTCTGGAGAAAAGAAAAAAACGATTGATGATGAAATTAGCTCTTTAAACGAACAAATCAAGCAAAAACAAATTAAGAAAACCGGCTATATGACCGTCGATAAAGATAAAAATGCAAATAAAACGAAACAAGCGATTGCAGCGGAAATTGAGCAAGAGGTGGCCCAAGCGAAAGATAGGCTCAATGATTTGAAATCTCAATCGTCGGAAATGGAATCAAATATCAACAATTTAAGTCGCAAGTTAGTCGACGCAACGGCTTCCCTATATAACATCAAAAGAGAAGAATTGACCGATGACATTGCATATCAAGACTATGCAATGAATCTCTACGATCGAACCACGCAAGGATACCGGGATCATGCCGCTGAAAAAGCCAGACTATTGGGAGTTCAGAAAAAGCTTCATGAGGAAGAATTGGCATACTATCAAAAACAACTGCAAAACAAAGATTTAAACCCGATAGACAAGAAAGATATAGAGGAAAACATCCGAAAGAGCAAAAATGATATTTTGCAAAAAGATGCGGAAATAAACCAAATCAATACTGATATTGCCAACTCCGTCATCGACAAGCATCTGTACCGCATGAACGACGAGAGCAAAAAATATGCCAAAAGCATTCAGCAACTAGAGGATAATATTCGCTATGACGTGGATAAAGAAGATGGGGATTATGCGAAGCATATCGGATATTTACAACAAATCGCTGGCTTGCGCAAGGGTGAGGCCAATGATATTAAAAACAATATTAAATTCCTCAAGTCGCAGTTGGAGTTAAATAAAAACAACAAAGATATCGTGGAGCGTTTGACCGATGAAATCGAGAAACAAGAGGATAAGCTGCAGGATACAGAACGGTCGGTTAAGGATCTGAATGGCAGCGTAAAAGACATTTACGAAAAAGCAGCTGATCAATATGTAGAGCTGTACAAAGAAAAACTCGAACTCTTGAAAAAAGCGGACGAGGAACATTATCGAATAAAGCTTGAACAAGAAAAACAGGCTCATGAGAATCGGATGAAGCAAATCGATAAAGAGCTCAAGGCTTTGCAGGATGCCTACGATCAACAAATGAAGATGCTTGATCGCACGGAATCCACGCGGACCTATGAAAATGATTTGTCCAAAAAACAAGACGAAATAACGGATCTCAAAAAACAAATCGACTTGTTATCCATGGATGATTCCTATGAAGCGAAAAGTCAAAAAGCCGACTTAATCAAGCAATTGACCGAGAAAGAACAGGAGTTGTCCGAATATCAGCATAATCGGGAAATCGAGCTCCGCAAGAATAACCTGGAGGACGAACTGAACTCGGAGCAAGAAAAGCTGGACAGCAAAAAAGAAAAGATGGAAGAGGAATACAACAACACGGTCAAATTGTTGGAACAGAAGGCGGAGGAACGGCAAAAGTTCTGGGAAAATGAACTGAACAACGAACAAAAATTTGCCGATATGCGCAAGCAAGTATATGAAGGCAACTTCAATGAAATGCTTGAAACCGTCAACACTTGGTCTGGAGAAGTCGATTCCAAATTCAATGAACTTGGACAAACGGTTACGGAGAATTTCACCGATAAAGTAAAGGAAGCAATTCGTGAACTCAACAAATTAAATGACTCAAAGCTTGGTTCCATGGGTTCAATCGTCAACGATGCGAATCCCCATAACCTCGACGGAAGTAATAAACCTACCGCAGGCCTCCCAGACAACAGCTTACTATCCACGAAAGACAAAATCACTGAAATGATATCCAACAGTAAGAAGTGGAAACTGACCACTGATGAAAAGGAAAGAAAAAGATTAGAGGAAGAGAACAGAAAGCTAGGAAAAGAAATAGGTGCAGTATACAAGTATGGGACATGGTATAAGGACGGAAAGCCTCTGCACCAATTCGATACAGGCGGCTATACGGGGGATTGGAACGGGAATTCAGGTAAATTAGCGCTGTTGGATAAAAAAGAACTCGTATTAAACGCCGAGCAGACAAAGCACATTTTGGACACGGCTCGTATCGTGGAACAAATTCGATCGGCTGTGCCTAGCTTCCCTATTGCTAATTTCATGCCGGCATCCATTCCGACTGTCGTGCCAGTTCCAGCCAATGAGCAGCATGAATACCACATTGAAGTGAATGTGAATGGAAATGCAGACCGGAATACGGCCGATATCGTGGCTACGGAGATTGTGAACAAACTCAAGCGTACTAGAGGGGGGAGATTTTAATGCTGGAAGGCGTTCATTTTTATTATGACGGCATCTATTCCGTCGATATGGGGTTATTGAATTGCAAACTAGACGGAGGTATGTTCGAGGAGAGCTTGCTGCCGTCAAGAAGCATTATCGAGAAAAAAGTAAGCGGCAGACATAAACCGTATTTTCAGGCAATCGAATTAAGCCCGCTCGAATTTAATCTCACATTTGCCTTTGAATTTCATTATGACGAACGGCGTATCCGAGAAGTTGCCCGTTGGCTGTCACAGCCTTACTATAAACCTTTCTATACCGTCGATAATCCAAACCGGGTATTTTATTGCATGCCGGATGGAGACGTGAATCTCATTCATAATGGATTGAAGCAAGGCTACATTAACTTGAAGATGAGATGCGATGGTCCATACTCCTATACGCCCAAGACTTTGAAGGAAAAGATGATGTTCGACGGCACAAAACTGACAAAAACGATTCAGGAAAACACTTTTACTAATGGGATGGGTACACAGCAAAATATCGAAATCGTCAACGGAGCTTTGCAGGTAAAGAGCGGAAGCACGACATGGCTACAATATACAGGAATGAAATGGAGTGATCTATGATGATACAGACAAAGAAGATGGGGTTAAAAAAGCCGCAAGTATCGGATCAGGTCGATCAAACTATCGCATGGTTGGCCGATAATTTCCAAGTGATCGATAATCATTTTGAAGAGCTAATATCCGACGCAGCAACTCACCCCGAGATGGGTGAGTTTTTTCATGCAGGGAAGAAGTTTTGGAATAAGAATGCATCGCGCGGCGATTTCGCAGGTTGGGTAAATGTGCGGGAAGGCGTATTTGCGCCCTCATGGCAGAAGCAGTATTCCTATGCGGCAGGCAACAAGGTGAAAGCCTCTCCGGATAATGGTCATTATTATGAATGCATCATTGGCGGTACAAGCGGAATGAAGCAGCCAACATTCCCGACTACATCAGGAAGTCTGGTATATGATCTGTACGGACATACGGCATGGAAGCCATCTTACCATTATAAGCTAGATGAAATCGTCGTCGCTACGAATGGCGATATGAGCTATTACTATAAATGCATCATTGAAGGGGCTTCGGACTCCGTCGAACCTGCCTGGACCAATATTAGCGGCTCCACGATTGTCGACGGCAGCGTACACTGGTATGTGTATAAGACCGTTCAATGGAAAGAGATGGGGTCTAGCTGCGAATTCGTGCCGTTCGGCACAATCGGCAATTACAAGGGTGAAGCAACGATTGAGACAGTAGGCACCATTCAAATGGGAAAATGGAAAGCGGATACCATTGAGCTGGCTTATGGAGGTACCGGAGCTACAGATGCAGACGGAGCAAGACGAAGCTTGGGCGCAACCGGGAAATATTCGAAAACGATCGGGGACGGTCTTTCTACGACCTACACGATCAAGCATTCATTAAATACTCGGGATGTAGTTGTCATGGTACGGGAGGCGGAATCTCCGTTTGCGGCGATAGAGGCCCAAATGAATATGATAGATGAGAATAGTGTTATTTTAACATTTCCATCCGTACCTGCCGTCAACCAATACCGAGTTACCGTCATTGGTTAAATAAGCATAAGCTGCCTTCGGGCAGCTTATTTTTACTATCTAAGGAGGTTAGGGTATGCCAAGCTGGCTTGATTTATATATACCGAAGGGGGTTTATGTTTCGCGAGTGTTCGATGTCGGTTCTCATTACGAAACGTATATTCAAGATTTGAAGGTTCAATATGAACGTCATGACGGGACGGTCGATGTATTTATAAGACTGTCCTATGATTCTACAAACTGGACGGAGTGGATCAAACTGAACGAGGCTGCTTTCAATGAGCGGGATTTGTTCAGAGACAGTTACTATGATATGGAACAATGTTCCCTACAATACAAAGTCGTGCTGCGAAAAGAAGGTACGAAGAGCCCCGAATTTCGCGGTATCTCGTTCTCCCTGCTCGGCTCATACTTGTTAAATAATACGGGAGACGTCTCCTGCAAACCGGAACTGTGGATTACGAAGCGCAATGGAGCCGGCACGATTAAGCTTACGAACGAAACGAACGGCCAGACATTACTATTGGCGGATTTGAACGAAAATGAGCAGGTATATATCGATTGCGAGAATGAAGATATTGTGTCCGACTTGCCGCTCGTATACCGCTATGATAAGCATAATAACGTATTTCTCGAGCTGGAAGTCGGGGAAAATCTGCTGACTGGCGAAGGCGGATTTGAACTGACGATCAGACATGAATATAAAACCTTGCAAGGATAATTCGGGAGGTGAACGACGGATGTTACGTTTAGGAGATATCGATTTTGCCAAAAAGCCTGTTGCGCCCCAACTGTTTCTGTGCAAGCCGAATAAAGAGGCCATATCCAAATTGGCGGAAGCGCATAATATCGTGTTTAATTTGAAGCTCGGCGCGCTTAATGAGCTTACATTCGATTTCCCTGCTTATTTGGACAAGCACCATATCGTGGCGCGCAACAAGAACTTTGAGCTGATTAAAGGAAGATATCTGATAAAGCTCGTTCTGGGCTCCTACGAAGAATATTTTATTGTGAACCAGATCGGGAAGCGGGCCGGCGACGACGGAGAGAGCGTGTCGGTATCGACCTTATCATTGGGATATGAGTTGAACGATAAAATCATTCGGGATTATAAGGCCGTGTCGAAGACCGCCACGGAGCTGATGAAGGATGTGCTGATCGAATCCATATGGCAAGTTGGTTACGTCGATTCCGAATTCGAGCTGAAGCGAAGAGGGCTTGAAGTATCGTCCAATACCGTGCTGGAGGTCATATTTGATATTGCCAAGACCTTTAACGCTGTAGTCGTATGGGATACGCTGCATAGAACCGTAAGCTTGAAAAAGCCGGATCTTATTGGGCTTGATAAAGGATTCTCGATTAAATACGGCAAATACTTAGAGTCCATCAACCAGGAGGATAATGCCGAAGAGATTGTAACGCGGTTGAAGATGTACGGCAAAGAAGACATAACGATTCGCGAAATCAATCCAACAGGCACGTCTTTTGTAGAAGACTTTCATTATTTCATTTATCCGTATAAGGAAGACCGAAACTATAGCCAACAATTTTATTACGGCCCTGACATGAAAGCGAACTGGAATCATCATGATGCGGAATGGAGCGTCCTTAATGGTAAGCTTATTTCCACCTCTAATCTCCAGCAGCTTTCTATGATCGTGAATTCCAGTGCATTCGGAAGCCAAAATTACAAACTATCTGCCACATTGAAAGCGACCGGCGGTGACAATGTCATGGGCTTCGTTGTCAGATACCAGGATGATCGCAATTATTACTGGATCGGTTGGGAGTCCGGCAAAATTCAAGGCGGTGTTGGATGGGGCAAGGAAAAGCTGCGGCTCTATAAACGGGAGAACGGGAACGATATTCTGCTTGCCTTAACGGATGCGATTGATGGCTGGAGCACGGATGTTCACTATCATATGGCAGTAGAGGTCTATAACGAAGCGATTAAAGTTTGGATCGATGACAGACTTGTCTTATCAGGCCATGATTCGGCATATTCGCAAGGCGCCTATGGCTTGATCAGCATGAATCAGCCCTTCGAAGTAGAGTACGTAGAGTTCAAGTCCAAAGAGCATACGGTGTTGTCCCATAGTGATTATATGACGGACGCGCTTTGTCATGGCCTGTTGGAATATGAGGATTTGCTGCAGGGGAACCGGGATGCTTTTGCCGAGTTGGTCGCCAAGCGCGAAGCGAACAATTCCATTCTACACATTAAAAATGAGGAATTGCACCAACTGAACACGCAATTGAAAATGCTGTTAGACGAGCGGGATACATTGAACACGCGGATCGCGAAACTGAGTGATGAGATCGATCATGCGGATAATACGTTCCAAGATTACACCTTGCTGCTGAGCGATCTGGATTCTCTCCAAAATGAATTGGATGCGAAGCTTATTGAAATCAAGGCCAAGGAATCCGAAATCAGCCGCAAAGAAGCGGAAGTAATCCAAATCGAACAACAGCATCAAGAAATCATGAACCATATTAATGCTTTGAAGCTGCGGCTCGATATTCGCAACAACTTTACGAAAGAGCTACTGAACGAACGAAATCAGTATGTCATTGAAAAAGAGTGGCAAAATTCCAATATCGAGGATCCGAACGATTTATTAAAAGAAGGAATGAAGGCTTTTGACGAGCTGAAGCAGCAAAAGATTACGCTAAAGGTTGATCTGGTCAATTTCCTGTCGATGGTGACGGAGCAACGGAATTGGGACAAATTAGGGCTCGGAGATACGATCGGTATCGAGCATGAGCGGATCAGCCTTCGCTACAAAGCGAAGATTACCGAGATTGAATACAATTTCGAAGATAAAGGCATCAATCTTACGATCAGCAACATGAAGGACATGTATGCCAACAAAGATAAATTTATTGAAATGCTGTACAAGTCCTATAATACGTCTACCCAAGTATCGATCGACTCGTGGAAATGGGATTTGTCCATGCAAAATAACGGCGCAATCAACGAGATTATTAACAACAGTTGGGATGCGAACAAAAACGCGATTATCGGGGCCAAAGACCAGGTGGTAGAGCTGTCGGACAGGGGCTTGATTATTCGGGATCCGAAGAACCCGCTTCATTATTTGGTTGGATTGAATTCGATGATCGCTATTACGAATGATGGCGGCAACACGTGGAAGCATGCTCTGACGGCTGATGGTATCGTTGGCGAGCGGATATACGGGAAAGTCATCATGGGCGTTAACTTGGCCATTGAGGATGAGAGCGGGGTTCTGAAGTTCCAGGGCTCCAAGGGAGAAATATTCGATCGGAACGGCAAGCTGGTCATGAAGCTGGGGCTCGTCGAAGAGAATCCGGATGCTTTCGGTCTTATGTCTTTCAACGATATTACGCGCGTCAAGGTAACGGACAAGGAAGGCTTCGTCATCGACAAAGCGAACAGCAAGCGGCCTGATGGATGGGAGAAGGTGATGTGGGCCGATCAACGCGACGGCACGCTATACACCCATGGCCTGGTTGCCGAGAACATCAAAGTGGTCAATGACATCGGGAAGACGATCATGGATGCGGAATCGAACTATTTCGATATCGGCGATTTTAAGACGATCGTTATGGATAATAAGCTGACTTCTCTTGAAAAGATGCAGATCATTACGGAATTGTACAAGCTGGAAGCGGGATATCATCGCATGCTGGAGCAAGCAGAGAAGTATAAGCGTTCCCAGCGCGATGACGATTTTGATATGGATGCCCAATTTTTCACGAAGGTGCCAAGCACTACGGATCTGTACTCAACGGAGCCGCTGACGCAAGCTTACCGGAAGCTTATCGCATATATGTCTCAATATATTAAAATTACTTCCATAGAGCCGCTGAACATCGCTATTCACGATCCATTGACCGAAAAAACGAGCGAAATCGCAGATCGTTCGGAATTTATTCTTGCTTTCAAGACGTATTATGACGAGGAAAAAAATCTGAGAAATAAAATTGAAGATGCGCAGTTCTACTCCGGATTGAATATGGGTAAATTCTACAACAATGTTGTGATTGGAGAATATGGATTCATTGCGCTCCGGAATGACGGCAAGTACCGGGCCGTCCTGAATGCGACCAATGGATTGGCCCTGCAAAAATGGGAGAAGAACAAATGGATCAATAAAGTATACGCGGCGGTAGGGAGCTCGGAGTATACGGATGGTACTTTGATTGCGGAGGATTTAGTGGCGAAGCGGCTGCGGATCGAGACGAAGGTCGGCAATGTGCTGCTGGATGCGGATGCCTTGAATCTTGATTTTACCGTACTGGATTCCATCATATTGGATGATGTGATTGTATCGACCGAGAAAATTACGCTCGCCAACCAGTTCAAAATCGTGACGAAGCAATATAATGAACTAAAATCGCAAATTAATCGGTATGCAATGACTATATATAATGACAGGGAATCTTCCTATGCGGAACTGGATGAGGCGCAAAGTAAGCTCGTAGCAGCCGGCAACGAGCTGGAGGATAGCTATAATCGATTAAAAAGTTATATGCAGCCGATTTTTGCAAACATGAACACGACGACGCATCTCATCCATGATCTCGGTTCAACGCGCACGGAGTTTCATGAGAAGTGGGAAAACTTCTATCAAGAATATGAATACGGCAGAGTCGTGCTGGCAGACTTCCTAGAGAAGAGCTCCTTGCAGCTAGGGAGAGACTACAATAATACGCTTATTGATGCGGAAAACGGTATTGTTGTAACTCGTGGCGATAATATGTATCGAACCATCTTGAACGCCACGGATGGCATCAAGATTGAGAAAAATATCGGCACGGGATCGAGTCCGAATTGGGATAAGCGATTCTATGTGGACACAGACGGCAAGCTATTGGCTGTCGAATTAAAGACAAAAGCTTTAAAAATCCTGGACGGCGAGCTTGGCGAGAAAATCATTCTGGATGCGGAGAAGGGCATTACGATCAATGGCGCCAACGGGGAAGTGATCCGCTTAAATGCTAACGAAGGCATTGCAATCGATGTAAAAGATAAGAAGCGGTTCTGGATTCATAAGGACGGTACGTTGCGCGCCAGAAAGCTGATTATTGAATCGGATGAAGGGAAAGAGCTGGTACTGGACAAGGAAACCTCCGGATACATTTCGAATCTCATGGTCAATAGCTTGAAGACGGCCGAGAAACCGGAGGGAGATCAGGACTATGTGTTTATTAAAGATAAGTTCATTAAGCTCCTTACGGGCGACACCTCAAATAAAGATGTTCAAAAATTCAAATTGCACTTGAATACAGATGAAAATGACAGTTATCCTGAAATGATCTGGGGGCAGGGAAGCGGAAAAGGAAATCAAGGGATCATAAAGAAAACGGCAGACGGATTCTTTTTTGAGGGTTCGACAGATATTGGTGATAAACGCATGATCCAGCTATTGAATCAACAACTTGATGCCATTGTCGTTCAAGCGGAGAAAGGGCAAATAAGAATTGAATCAGATATGGAGATTAAGTTAATATGTGGAAAGAGTTTCATATCTATAAAACCAGATAAAATTCAATTAAGCGCTGGTAGAATAGATTTAAACTAATGAGACCTAATATTGTCTCAATACAAACTATATGATAGTATGAACATAAATAAATATAATTTAAACACAGGTGATGAGACATGAAGAAGAGACTATCAAAACTGTTGTTTGTGGCAATATTATCAGCATGTATAATACCAAATCATTTATTTGCTCAGTCATCAAGTCGAGAGTACGCAGTAATAGAAATAGATAAAAAAGAGATAAATTTGACCAATAAAGCGTTCATAGAGAAAGGAATAACATATATTCCTTTTAAAGATTTATTTAATGAGTTAAATATGAAAGTAACCTACGATCCGAGCACGAAGGAAGTAGCCGGTAAGAACGAATTATTGAGCATGAAATTTACGATAGGGAAACCATCGGTATCCATTAACGGAGTAACGCAACAAGCGGATGCTTCAATTGTGGAAAATGGGGTTGTTTATGTACCGATCAATTACTTGAATAAAAAGGGAACAAAATTGTCTAGTGAAAAGCATCCCACGGTAAATATCATCACAATTGAAGGAAGAATGATTAGAAAAAAAATCCGTAATTTTACAGAATATTACTTCGGTGAAGGATACACAGATAAATTTTCCGAATTTGTTCCAGATGGACAAGGGAAAGAATATAAAAATGGAAATGTAAGAAAAGAGCCATACAACAAAGATGGAAAAACAGGATACTACAAAGATGGAAAATATGAAGGATGGTTCATTGAATATATTCCAAAAGGGCATACATCAGGCGCTGATTATAGATTAGGCGAATTTATTGACGGTAATATTAAGATAGCCTACTACTATAATGAAAATGGAGATTTGTTGTATACTAAGGATAATCATGATTAATAACTGTTGCATATTAACAGCAAGAACCACTGGAATCGTCTAGTGGTTCTTACTTTTGTAAAGTAAAAGGCACACAGAAAAGATAATCGAGAGTGCACTATAATAATAAAATGAACATAAATAAATATAAATTAAACACAGGTGATGAGACATGAAGAAGAGACTATCAAAACTGTTGCTTGTGGCAATACTATCAGCATGTATAATACCAAATCAATTATTTGCGCAATCCTCAAGCCGAGAGTATGCCGAAATAAATGTAGATGGAATAAACTTAAAACTATCAAATAAGGCGTTCATTGAAGACGGAGTAACCTATGTGCCATTCAAAGATCTATTTGATGAATTAAATATGAAAGTAACCTACGATCAGAATTCGAAAGAAGTAGCTGGCGAGAACAAATTGTTTAGCATGAAATTTACTATAGGGAAACCATCGGTCACCATTAACGGAGTAATGCAAAAAGCAGATGCATCCATTGTAGAAAATGGCGTTGCCTATGTACCTATTAATTACTTAAATAAAAAAGGAACACAGTTAAAAGTAGGTCAAAAGTATGCACACTCCAATATTATGAAGATCGAAGGAAGAATGATAAGAAAAAAAATCCATAATTCAACAGAATATTACTTAGGTGAAGGATACACGGATAACTTTTCCGAATTCGTCCCAGATGGACAAGGGAAAGAATATAAAAATGGAAATGTAAGCAAAGAGCCGTACAATAAAGACGGGAAAACTGGCTCTTACAAAGATGGAAAATATGTAGGATGGTTCATTGATTATATCCCGAAGGGGCATATATCAGGTGCAGATTATAGAATAGGAGAATATATCGACGGTAATATTAAGATAGGCTACTACTATAATGATAATGGAGATTTGTTATTTACTAAGGACTAAGTGTGATATTAATAACAAAATCTATGCATATTAACAGTAAGAACCACTGGAATCGTCTAGTGGTTCTTACTTTTGTAAAGTAAAAGGCATACAGAAAAAATAATCGAGAGTGCACTATAATGATAGTATGAACATAAATACAACTAGAAAACAGGTGATAACATGAAAAAAGTATTCGTTTCATTGTTGTTAGCGGCAATATTATCTGCCTCAGTCATGTCTGGAAAGATATACCCTGCACAAGCCGAACGAGAGCGTGCAGAGGTGTATTTGGATGGGAGAGAACTTAAACTATCAAGTGAGGCTTTTATAAAAAATGGTAGGACATATATGCCGTTTAAAGACCTATTCAATGAATTGAATATGAAAGTAGTCTACGAACCTACAACAAAGGAAGTTTCTGCTGAGAATGAATTGCTTATTATGAAATTTACCATAGGAAAACCATCTGTAACGATTAATGGAGTTACGCAAAAGGCGGATCCTTTAATAGTTGAAAACGGTGTAGCATATATACCAATTAGTTATCTCAACAAAGAAGGGACTAAACTTTCCGCGTGGAAGCATTCTGCTGTTAACGAAATAACAGTAGAAGGGCGAATGATTAGAAAGTTCATCAGAAATTCTACTGAGTACTATTATGGAGAAGGTTTCATCAAGAAGTATGGAAGATTTGTCCCAGACGGACAGGGGAAAGAATATAAAAATGGAAATGTAAGAAAAGAGCCATACAATAAAGATGGAAAAACAGGATATTACAAAGATGGAAAATATCAGGGATGGTTCATTGAATATATTCCAAAAGGGCATATATCAGGCGCTGATTATAGATTAGGAGAATTTATTGACGGTAATATTAAGATAGCCTACTACTATAATGAAAATGGAGATTTGTTGTATACAAAGGAATAAACGTGATATTTTCATATTAACAGTAAGATCCACTGGAAATCGTCTAGTGGTTCTTACTTTTGTAAAGTAAAATGCGCATAGGTAAATAACCGAGATAGCACCATAATGATACTATGAACATAAATACATTTATTTGAACACAGGTGATGAGACATGAAGAAGAGACTATCAAAACTGTTGTTTGTGGCATTATTATCAGCATGTATAATACCAAATCAATTATTTGCGCAATCTTCAAGCCGAGAGTCCGCCGAAATTACTATCGACGGAATAGACTTGAAACTGTCAAATAAGGCGTTCATTGAAGGTGGAGTAACCTATGTACCATTCAAGGATCTATTTGATGAATTAAATATGAAAGTAACCTACGATCAGAATACGAAAGAAGTATCCGGCGAGAACGAACTGTTGAACATGAAATTCATTATAGGAAAACCATCGGTTACCATTAATGGAGTTACGCAAAAAGCAGATGCGTCCATTGTGGAAAATGGCGTTGCCTATGTACCGATCAATTACTTAAATAAAAAAGGAACGCAGTTAAAAGCAAATAAAAGATTTACCCATGCAAACATTATTCAAATCGACGGAAGAATGATAAGGAAAAAAATGCATAATTCAACAGAATACTACTTAGGTGAAGGATACACGGATAAATTTTCTGTTTTCGTCCAAGACGGAAAAGGAAAAGAATACAAGAATGGTGTCGTGACGGCGGAGCCTTATACGAAGGATGGAGAAACAGGACGATATAAAGATGGAGAAAAGGAAGGATGGTTCATCTATTATATTGAAGAAGGACATATATCCAAAGCAGATTACATGATCGTAAAACTGCAAAATAGCAGAAATGTAGGAACGGGTTACTTCTATGCGAAGGATGGAACACTTCTCTATACGAGAGATTACGACAAATAATTTTCTGACTCAAAATTGTCAATATACATAGGATATTAGGAGCCACTGGATTTTTTCGGTGGTTCTTTCCTTGTAAAGTAAATGATGATTGTATTTACAATCTTCAAAAATGCGTGAAAAACCACTAGACTTGCCTAGTGGTTTTTTTGTGTGGGGTGATAAGATGGCTGGCATGGCTTATAAAGGGTCAAGGACGAATTCATCAGTTGCAAGTGATCACGTCGAAATCGAAGAACGGCATGACGATCATTATCATGATGGCACAACAAGCGCTACGATCGAGGGTACTCTAAATGGCGGTTCCTCGAATGTATATGTAAATGGACGACAAGCTGCATGTAATGGGGATCCTGTTACGGAGACGGAATCATACTCAATTCCAAGCGGTTGGTATTGGAAGTCCTCTGATGGCGGAGGAACGGGCTATGTAACAAGCGGCTCAAGCAACGTCTTCGTCAATGGAAGACAAGCAGCTTCGGCCGGTTCGTCTGTGGACACTCATGCGGGGACAACGACGTCCATCGCAGAAGGCAGCAGCAATGTTCATATCAATTGAAGGAGGTGAAAAAATATGCCGTACAGTCATTATGGGTACCTGGATCCGATACATATCGTATGGAGAAAGGGGACGAATGAAGATCCTTATATCGATAGGGCCGAATATTTGAAAGTGCTGAATCACAAGGTCATACTTTCTGAAATTCCGGATCGTTTTACGCGGGTGAAAATAGCTGGATTGATGGAGATCAACTATGAAGGAACACCGAAAAAGGCGATTAAGCCGAATGAATTCAGTGTCAATTATTCAACGGGCGTTATCGAATTTCATCCATCCCAAGAATCGAATGCCGTCAATGTATCCTACAAGGGAAGAGGATTCATCCAATATCCGTCTAGCCGGGTTTATCACCAAGACGAGATGAATGATGTTGTCGAGTCCCTTGCAACGATCATCGATCGCGCTAATGTGAAAATTAAGGATGTCAGTGCCAAAACAGAGGATTATGAAGAGCTCAGAGATGAATTGCTGCAGACGATCATTAAATCTGAAGTGGCCACTACAAACGCTAAAAAAAGTACTGAAGAATCAAAATCGGCAACAGACATGGCAAATGACGCATACGAGACAACACGACTCGTCTTTTTGCCATATGTAAAAACGTATCAACAAATTTTTAGCAATTATCCGCATCCGAAAATTGGTTGGACGGTTCAAGTATACGACTCCGGGATTCGCTACCGCTGGGACGGAAAGTCTTGGGTTCCAATCGATTTGCTAGGGGGCAATATTCCGTTAGCCAATAAAGGGGTTAATGGTCTCATGTCCAAGGAGGATTGGGCGAAGCTACATTCCTATGACGATCGACTTAAAGAGAGAGTCATTACTTTCGTGATTCCTCAGTTCCCGGATATCGGCGTCCAGCATATTCATGCTAGATTTCCCTTTAAAGGGGAGATTGTCAATGTTCGAGGAATGATTGGCAGTGTAGATTCGAAGGTGAGCACCGAGATCACGCTACAGAAGAGCAGAGATATGCTCAATTGGTCGGATGTACTCTCCAGAAATATTGTATTTCGCAAGGGAGAACACTTCGACGATGGATTGAGGAAAGTTGACGTCGCAAACGTGGCGAAAGACGATATTTTTCGCTTGGAAATTCTCCAGCTAGGCGGAGATGTCCAAGACATTACAATTGAGGTTATTGTAAAAATTACACAATAAGGGAGTTTGATTCAAATGGCAACAGCACCGATTATTAAATGGTATGATGTTAATCATGCAAGTGAAATTGTGGCACCCTTCGACTTTGGAGTGGTTGATGCAGGGGATTGGGGTCCAGCATTTACGTTCAATATTTGGAATAACCGAGGCGGGGCTACAGATGTATCCAAGATGGAAGACTGCCATATCACGACACGGGATATGGATGGCGGTACAGGTGACAAACAAGGGAAAATAGTAGAGGTTGTAAGAGATGATTGGTTCCATGCACAAGTTGATACATTGGCAGAGTCGGATCTCCAAGCAGACACATCCAAAATTGGCCGCTCAGGAAACAAGCCGATCGGTACTACGGAGCCTACCGTTAAGAATAACGCAGGTGCGACAATTACACCAGTAATACCTAGTGCCAAAGAGATTCTCGGAATAAATAATAACGGCAATCAAGTTGATTCAGGCGGTAACTTTGTAACTGTAACTTTGAGGGCACAGGTTCCGCTGGCTGCAAGTGCAGGCAAACAGAACTTTAAAATCCGCGTTTCCTATCGATTTGTATAAAGATTATTTAGGACGGGCTCGTAAGAGCCTGTCCTTTTTTCTTTATCTGGCAGGCAAATTATTGTGGAGGTATATGTAATGATTTTTACAACTAGTAATGGTACGCATCCGATTTTAAGTCAGGATTTTATCTGGGTGGCGGACTACTATGATGGGACACATTTATGTGAATACGATCTAGAAACCAAAGAATCGGATCCGTATCGCTTCTATAGAATTGATAGAATGAAACTTCTTCGTTTCGGCTTGATTGGCCATAGCTCCAAATTATTCTTCGAAGCGGCAAACGGAGTTTTTAATATTAACGGCGAAGAATTTAGAATTTCCTATGTGGAGAATGACAAAGAGTTTCTCTTGAATGGAAGATCACTGTTCTATAATGACATTATTTCTTATAAGGATGCGGTTAGTGAGGCGAATCCATTTCAAAAACAAACGGATTGTGGAATGTTTACGAACCGGATTACGCAATATAACTTCGGATATAAGAAGAAGTTGGATTTGGATGGGATTACATTCAACTTTCAAGCGATTGTATCCATTCCTTATCAGGATAAAGCGTATATGTCTCTTAAAATTGCTTCTGATCAGGAACTTGACGGCAAGATTGTAATTCAACGCAGAGGCATAGTTGTGGACGAGATTGAATCACCTTTGCAAAAGGGACATAGCACGAATATTACTTGGACATTGAAATAGGGAGATGAGAGATATGGCAGAACTAGTGTGGGGGACAAAAGACATTAGAGGCGATGTAAAAATCACGAAAGGCGCAAACGATACATTAACCTTTGATGTAGACGGCAACTCTTATTCTGTTACTTTGGACGAGGGCGTATATCATACCCTTCGCGAAAAACATTCCTCGGCGCTTGTTGAAGCTTTGAAGGAAAAAGTTGTGCAACAAACTATTCCTATCGAAGTGATGCTAGGTGGAGCGTTAAATGACGATGGGAAAGTAAATTATGTGGTCTTTGAACATAAGAGCGGTGGAGTAATTGACAACTTTGGAGGGACAATGAGGAACTTGATTTTTAATTAATTGAGGTGAATATACATGGCTACTCAAAATGATGGCGCAATCCATTTTAGCGGAATGTCTGGCGAGTATGTAGAGATGGGCGCTGCTGGACTTCCAACAGGCGATAAGCCAAGATCGATTGATTTTTGGATGAAACCAGAAGATAACGGTTCTAAATTGATGGTTCCTGTTCGATATGGTGATGACAGCCCGAACAGGAAGAAGGTAGAGATCATTATCAATCCGCTTAATAACGATCCGACTACGAGAGGTAAGATGGCAGTTGGTGTTGGCGGTGAGATGATTGCAACCAAAAATGAAGTCATTCAAACCTGGAACGATTGGTATCATATTGCTCTTACTTATACTGGCGGTGGTTTGACAAAGGGAATTACGCTTTATGTAAACGGCATGAAACAAGAGCTTGAACCAGTCGTTGGCTATGGAAATACGACTCCCCTTGAAACAACATCTACTCAGTTTAGATTTGGAGTTGACTACAAAGGGAAGTTGGACGAAGTAAGACTGTGGAACTTCGCGAGATTAGAGGCCCAAATTCGTGCAGATCGTTTTCAAGTGTTGACAGGTTCTGAAACAGGGTTAGTCGGTTACTGGAGATTTGAAAAGAGCAGCATTCAAAATGACGAAGTAAAGGACTACTCAAAGTCTAAAAACAATGGGAAGTCAGTTGGCAATGTTCGATTTGTTGATGGTGAGATTGCTTTACAGTCAGGGCAGAAGGTCGAAGAGATCGGCATGCCTATCAACCTCGAAAAAGGTGTGTTTAAAAACACTTTTGCTGATGAGGGTAAATTACAGTTGAAAAGGCTTTATGAAATTAAAGAGTCAGATGCTGCCGATTATAAAGGACAAGGAACAGAAGCAGATCCTTATTTGATTCGAGATGCGTTTGATTTTTTTTATATGCGGAAGAATCCGTTTGCTTGTTACAAGTTAACAAAAAATATTGACTTTAACATAGGTCCCTTCAAGGAAGGGAGATATTACGGCTTTGATTTTTATGGTGTTCTGGACGGAAATGGATATAAATTACTTAACTTTACACAAAAGATAGATAGGGTTTCTACAGGATTATTTACCTCCCTTAACGATAAATGTGTTGTGAAGAATTTATACATTGAAAATGTAGATATTGATGCCTATATTGTTGGACAAGGAATAATTACTCCTATATTTAATAAAGGTATTGTAGATCGAGTAGTAGTAACAGGGAATTTAAAATCAAAGCAAACAAGCAATGAAAATATCTTTTGTGGGGTATTTGGAAATATTGCAGGGGGAACAGCGACAAATATGTATATCAATGTAAATGTTGATATAACTGAAAACCAGAGTGGGAGATGTATAGGTATCCTTACAGGATTGTTTCGAGAGGGTTCATTAAATAACATAATCATCGAAGGGACTTTAGTAGGAAATAGAAAAAGTGACACAATAGCAGCGGTCGCCGGATACAGTTATGGCGGTAAAACAAGTGTTTATTACAACACGGATTACAATATATACAATCACCCAATAATCAATGGATCGTCTTTCGCTGGCACTGCAAAAACCGAAAAAGAATTGAAAGATGTAACTGTATTCAAAGATTGGGATGAAAGCGTTTGGTCTATTACAAACGGTATGATTCCAAAGCTTAATGGCTTTGAAAAACTTACTCATGCATTAGCCAAAAATGGCGAATGGGAGTCAGAAGTGATTGATTTGGTCGATAACTATACTGCATTTAAAAAGCTAGTAAGTATACAAGAAATTGTAGATGGAGCTAAGGTTACTATTCTCACAAAGACTTCAAATGACAATCGAATGTGGAGTCCATATGTAAAGCTTAGTGGAAACAGTACGATTGCTAGTCCAAAAGCAAGATATGTCAGAGTTAAAGTCATCATTCAAGCAGATAACAGCAGCCGAAAGGTTACGGAGGTTGAAGGATTTAACGGTATGATAGATTACGACAATACGGAATACGTAAAAATAAACAAGGGGCTTCTAACGGTAGATTATACGGAACAGCACGATTTGACTTTAGATGATAGCTATAAGGACAAGGGATATATAGTGTCAACAAAGATATATGCGAAAAATATAAAGAGGTTAGATCGAATAAGAGTGTATCCAAGATAAATAAAATTACAATTCAATTGAGAGGTGAAGGTGGATGGCCAAGCCTAAAACGTCCGGTGTAGAGCGAGACTTCATTCTAGAAATGGAGGTAGGGGATTACATTCCCATGAGAATTTATGAGTATTCAAACAATCCATTCGAGTTCACTGGCGGGGTAAGTCCATGGGGAGGTGCTGGAAGTGACTACTTGACGCTTCCAGAGATTGATTATAGCGGTGCAGAAATAAATAACGCACGAGGGATTTTTTATTTTATTAAGGCAGATGAAGGTCTTCTTATTGCGGATAGAGTGATTAAAACAATCATTTCCTACAATGAATTAAAGGAAAAAAAAGATAACAATTACATCCAAGGCAAAGCCATGACTATAAATGGAGTATACGGATATATGAGATGCCTAACAGGAGGAGTTAGTCAAATAAATGACAAAGGGATGTTAGAGAATGATACGAATAAGGCAATATTAGGCGCTTACCCGCATGATAATGAGTATGACAAGTATATTGTTACTTCCAATTTAAATGGAAAAATTGAGGCGTGTGATGATGATGTATGGCATCATTTTAAATATAAAACAATTACGCAGAGTACACATTATTTAGATCCTGCACAATGTGTTGCAAGAGGTGGGAATAACAATGGGGCAGGGTTTGAGCTTCAAGATGTAAGTAGAAGAGCATCAACTGGGAACAATAGAAATGGATTCAGACCAGTTTTTGATTTTAGACATCTTTACGAGGTGAATTAATATGTCTTTATCTTTGAATAATAATTTACAGACGCTTAAAGTGGGGGATTATTTTTGGTGTAATTCTTATACTACAGATGTTAGATTCGATAGTATTGCTGACGAGATTACGGTTCCAGACGGAAACAACCATTATAAAAACGAGATAAAGTATAGATGGGTGTTAAGTAATTTAGCTGTAAAAACAGATTACGAAGTAGAAACTAAGCAGATTAACAAGGATTGGACTGCTGCGGCTAACGGATATTTTAGATTTATTGTTGTTGATATAAAGAATAATGGAGATATTATCTGTATAGCTGATAGAAACATTTCTTATCGAACACCTTGGATAAATTATGACGCAAGGGGGGATAAAGGAGGGTTAATGCAAGTCGGCACATCCTATTATGAGCATGAGACTATTTTATACGAAAATATGTGTGTTGGCGGAACACCCATCTGGTCGTCTTGTCTGAATGGTAATATTGATCAGTACGGAGGCCAAAAGGCTTTTGGTGAAACAGCCGTAAAAGGTACATATTGGGCTACAGGACTATGCTTTGGAGATGCAAACTTTGATAAAGAATGGATAGGGTATCAATTTAAAGATCCAGTGTCAATTCAAAGAGTAAATATAGTATTCGAAAATAGATACTGGACAGAAGTATATAATTTAAAAAAGTTATATTTAGAATACTCGGATGATGGGAACGACTGGGGATTAGCTAAGGAGCTAGATATAAAAATCGGGACTAATGCCGCCAACATTTGGCATGTATTGAACTTCAATCATGAACACCCATATAAGCATCAATTTTGGAGAATGCGATTTGGACTCGCTAATACTAATCTGACCAAAGATCCACTTAAATTAAATTACTTGGAAATGTGCGAAATCGCAACACGTAAAACCAATGACAAGCTCAAAGACTTTAATCCGATAATAACGTCAATTACTTCTAATGCCAAAAAAGATGAGGGATTTATAGAATACAATGAGTGGGATAAGTATATCAATTCAGATTTGAATGGCGTAATGGACAAGATAGGAGACAATTCAGTTTGGAATTTGAAGTACCCATCCTTCACTAACACACCTGCACATGGAGCATCAGTAGGTGTGGTTATAAGAGGTGGAGGTAACGGAGATGCAAGCGTATTCGGAGTGGTTGACGCTAAAAAAAGATATGAGAATGATGTAGCAACTGGTGCAGGATTTAGACCTAAGCTAATTCTTAAGGCAAAGAGTAAAAGAGGCGAAAAACGTTATTTCTTCAATGTGAATGGGCAATATAAAACATACGATTTAGGAAGTGAACAAGTTCTTGAGCCTACGGGACTAATTGATGAATTCATAGATGATGGTTCTACGATGGCAAGTACACAGCACCAAATAAAGGTCACTGCCAGCAATGGAACAAATGTCTGGAAACTATTTAATAGCACTTCTGATTCTTGGGTGTCATCTGATGGTGAGACAGGAGTAGAAATTACAATTGATTTTGGAGAAGGGACTGAAAAGTCTATTGGTGGATATGTGATGAAATACAATTTTGGTGAAAACACACTTCCAGCAGCCAATGCAACTGTTAAACAAGACATATATTCGTCTCCAAGAGATTGGGATGTTTACGGTTCTTTGAAAGGTGATGATTGGACTTTAATCGAAAAGCGGCGCGGAGTTTATTGGAAACAAAACGAAGAAAAGACATTTACGTTAGGGAAAGATGTTAAGTACAGATTGTTCAAATTTGTATTCATCTCAAATAATAGTGATATTAAAAATATTGCTATACAATACCTCAATCTTCATCCGACAAAATATAAAAAAGTAAACCCATTTTGGAAATCGTTATCTACAACAATGCCTTCACAAAAGATTATTAAAAGTGAGGGCATATCTGATATGTCGATATTAGATAGAAAAAACAAGATTAATAAAATGGACGCAACGTTCAGCAATAATCTTGGTTCTGGAAGTATATATAAGTTGGAATTAGACTTCTCTAGATTACAGAGAATGTATAAATTGAATTTGCAATAAGGTAGGTGTCTGATAGTGCTTATAAAAAGAGTTAAGTTCAGTAATTTATCAACTAAAAGTTCAAGTGTAGTAAGCTTGCAAAGAATAAAGTTCTACAATAAAGAAGGAGTAAAAATTAATTTTGGAAAAGTCATTACAAATAGTAGTCATACAAGGTTTGAGACTGAATTTGCATATTTAGATTCAATGGGACGCTATGATGGGTCAATTTATGACGCATTACATGATGGGTATTTTCGAATGGATGTAGCGAAACATGACACTAGAAGCAACTTTCAAATCCTGTTTAAAGAACCTCAAGCTATAAGTAAATTTGAATTGGATACAGCCTCGTTATGGCTTATTCATACCAATATTAAAGCTGAATTTTACAATATAAAGAATGAACTGGTGAAAACTTACATTATAAATCTGAGTGACTATGAATTTAGCAACAAAGGGTCTCTTCGATTGACTACCATTCCAACACCAGAATTGGCGGTCGAACAAAGGTATTTCATTTTAAGCGAAAAAAAAGCGAATGGAGTGGCAAAAAGTTTTACTATAGAAAAGAAGGAAATTAGTGCAATTCCATTATTCTTTGATAAAGAATTTGATGAAGAAATTAACAGTATTGATGCATATAAAGAGTATTCAGCAGAATACCCAATAGAACATGTTTTTAAAAACAATAAAATAGACGACTTTGCCTGTGCTTATCAATCAGCTGATAGGAGCCATACGCTGTTTGCACACCCAAGCATTAAGGTTGACTTTAAAGAACCTAGATTAATTAACGCTGTTGAAATACAGTCATCAGGGGTAAAGAAAAATGCACATATCAGAATTGAAGGATATGACGAGATTTATAAAGAATGGAACCAACTAGCTGAATACAAAGCAGAACTTTTATGTAATTTCAGCAAAATTCGATTGGAATTTGATAATTCCGAATTTTATTTCTCATATAGGATCACATTTGTAGATCTATATAGCGAATATGTACTGATAAACGATATTAAACTGATTGAATATCAGTCGTTTCTTAAGGAGGTATCTATTTCTGCGCCAGAAGATTATAAAAGATACGGAATGAAAAGTGCTGAATACTATTGCACAAGTAATGTGCTTAAGAAGGTTGTTCAAAAAGATAAAACGAGATATGGTAGTGGAAATATATTTTCCAACTTGTTTGACAATAAAAATAAAGAAATAAAGAGCATCACAATTTGATTGTGATGCTCTTTTTGATGAGGTGTGAATATGTTTGTACCAATACTGCCGTTATTTAATGAAAAATATTATTCTAAATTAGGTTTTCAAATTGCTACTAGTGACTATTTTTATACTCCAAAATATGAATACAGCGAATATAACATGTGTGATGGAGACATGCATACCGCATGGGCAAATAGCACTTTTAAAAAAGTACATGCTAAATTCCAATTTCCAGAAGAATATATCCCCCGAAAGATATCAATGACCTCCTCTTCTGATGCGTCAAAGTCTCCCAAGAGCTTTAGGCTCTATGGGGTTCCTGACGATACACTGAATCTCATGAATACGTTTGGCTTGAAACAAGTGGATGAAGAGCCATCGTGGATTGGTTGTACTTTATTGCTAGATGTAAAAAATGAAACATGGAGAGAACAAGAAAGAAAAGAGTGGACTTTTAAAAATGACAAAAAGTTTAAAGCTCTCATCTTTTATATGTATGAAAAGCAGGGCGACTGGAATGGCAAATCAGAATATTCAATTGCAGAATTTCAGTGCTATGAATACATAGAAAATGAACGGAGTCTAATTAAGCGGAAAGTCGATGGTAAGCATGTAGGTATTACAAAACGAATTAAAACTCCATTCGTGGGTTTCAGTTTCGACGATATTAATGAGAAACGAAATCGATTCAAGCTTGTACCTAGTAGTCGTGGTTCGTTATCTATATATGGGATCTTCCATCTTTATTTACGAAATGGAGGGGCTATCTTATTTGGTGATGATTATTATGGTGGAAAGTTATACATGGAGTTCATCAAAGATGGAGATTATGATTTCAATGTTGGATTAGTTGCTAAACATGCTGAAAATTATGTTGCAACGGGAATAAATAATATACTATTTAATTTTTATGGCAAGGATCTATACGTTTACGGAGCAGAGAGAATTGGTGAGAAAACTATGATTGCACCTAACTCAGTATATGGTGTTCGAAGAGTTGGAATAGCAATGGATTTAGATAACAACATTTTCGAAGTTATTGTCGATGGGAAGAGTATGGGGAAAGTAAAAGTAAGAGAGTTGCCAAAACCGGTTATACCAATTTTTTGTGGCGGGGCTACGTCTAATAAGCTTCTTACAGAGGCAAAATTTATGCCTAGAGGGTTTAAGAATATCGTTTCCAAAATGGAATATGAAAATGTTATAGCAGTACTTCCCGAAAAAGTATCCGTTAATGATTACATGCTATATGGTATGCAAAAAGGGCAAAAAATAGAATTCGACAAGCCCTATATCAAAGAGTTTGTTTGGAGTAAAAAAGATGAAGCGTTGGGAGAAGGAAGAGCTTTTAGTTATCCGTTTAAAGCAACAGAAAATATACAAAAAATCAAGTTAGATGAGGTGGAATAAATGAAGCAAGAAGTTTATTCGCATGGATTCAATCACCCTGTAAAAGTATACACAACCACCACTGAGACAGAAATGTACTTTCTCCAAGTCCCAATTAATGAGTTGTCTTTATGCAGATTGAAATCAATTAAATTTAGAGGATTACCAAACATCCAAACAAAAATGAAAATTGCTATCCTGCAAGAGACAAATAGGTACAGAGAATATAAAACTCTCTTAGCTAGAGAGCTGATTAATGACGGCAAATATGGGGATGACATTTATTATTTTGAGGGCATTGATATTACCTGTCCTAAAGAAACGTTTCTAGCAATCATCTTCGATCAAAACACTAAAGTTCCAGCTGAAGGCGGTTGGTATAGAACTTATGTTCCTTGGGTGTACTCAAGATGCCTCAAAGTAAATTATGAAACAATCGCGGATGGTAGTGTTATTGATATTTATAATTATCCAGCTAATGCAACATGGGAAATGCACTACCCGATTGAATTCGAAATTGAAACATACGAAACAAAAGCCGAAAAAATTTTATTCATGGATGAATCGGGTGAATATAAAAGATACCAATTACCAAAATATATTGATCTAACTAAAGCTGAAAAAAATAGCAAACATATTTATTGTAGTGACACACATATAAATCACCCTAATTCTTTGTGGAAAGTTTTTAACAATGAGGTCGATTCTGGTTGGGTGAGTGTAAATGGTCAAAACCAAATGCGATTCATTACATATGATTTTGGAGTACCTACAACCATAGATAGACTTGAGCTTGAAGCGTTACGAATTGCGGATAGTGTCAATTTTGGAATCCAGTATTGGACGATTCTTGGCTCAAACGATAACAACAACTGGACACAGATTTACAAATGTGATGACAACTCAGTGGATGTAAATCGAGATGGATACAATTATTCAAATGGTAGTCACATTAGATATGTAGATTTCAAAAAAGTAAAACCAACATTTCAATTCTACAAAATTGAGTTTGGTGATGGCTATCATAAAGCAGCACCATATGAATATTCAGTTGGTGTTAAACGAATTGGGTTGATGAAATTTGTCGAAGAAGGTTGGGAGACAATCAGGAGGGATATAACAGACAAGGACTTCATAACATATGGAATGTCTAAAAGTGAAGTAGAAGCCCTGACAGCAGCGGAATTAAGTCAGTTAGATGGTGACTTTGAAGTGAAAATATTCACTGAGATTCCTCAAAGTCAGCCAGTCTTAATCAAAGAGATGGAAAAAGGAAAATATCTTTCAAATCTTGTTGGTGATGAATTTGAAATCTTGAAGTACACAGAAAGTCCTTTAGCGGAAGAGGTTGAGTTCATTGTTGAGGATAATGAAAAGAAATCATTAGCTGATTATTTTGAAAATAATGTTGAATTAAGTATCTATTCTGAGGATGGGAAGCCAGAAGTTGAGTTGGGTACAGAGTACTCCCCAATAGATGATTATCAAGGGAATGACATTGAAGTGCTTGAGTATAGTGATGTTAACCCTATTGCAGAAAAAATAGAAGAAAAGCAGTTCGCAAATGACACCTCTGAAAAGGTGGATAGTTTGCATATAGACAGCTTAGAAATAGATTTGAAGAATACAAGGGAGTTATTTAGGTAAACACATAGGGGTGTGATTAAAGATGGGAAAAGGATTATATGCATACAGCTTTGATGGGATTAAAGGGAATATTAGGACCGTAATGCCCGAAAAATGTCGCGGTATTACGAGAATAAAGGACGAGGTGTTTATTTCTCCTAACGATAAGAAAAATTACGTGTATGTGTTGGACTTTTATTCCTTGACTATAAAAAGAAAGCTCCAACTGATGAATCCTCTATGGGGAAGCGGTCTTGGCACGGATGGTAGGAAGCTTTTTGTCAGATTGTCTGATGATCCATACATGATAAAAGAAGTTGATATCCACACAGGCGAAACACTAAATGCACTAGTGAAGCCAGGAGTCAACATTCTGGATAATGGAGCATCTTCATTTCATATTGATGAAAAACGCAACCTATTATATATGGCAGACTATAAAAAAAGCATCTATTGTTTCGATGCAACAACAGGTAAGCAATTAGCTGTTGTTACATTAGCTACAGATGGTAATCCATTAGGAGTTACAATAACAAATGAATTTTTTATTGTTTCTGTATACAGGGGAAGTTCTCCGGCACATATTTATTATGCCAAAATACCGGACTATGAGAATTTTGGGGCTGAAGAGTTCTCCAAATTGAAATTTACTTTTTACAATTATGAATCAGTTATTTTAGGTTGTTGTTCGATTGGCTCTTACATGTTATTCACAAAAGATAATGCTAATATAGCATATTTAGATTTAGAAAAGGTAGTTGGGAAAGAGGCAAGCAACGAGAGATTTCTAATCCATCATGACAACAAGTATAAAACATTTGACTTGTTCGAAAAAACGAAAAAACTTACAAGTTTAGTACCTGTCATGACAACAAACAACTCTAATGGCATTGCAGCATCAAGTCCCCATGAGGGTGCATATGAAGCATTTCGCGTATTTGACGGATTAGACAATACAGCATGGGTTACGGCAAAAACTCAGGTAAGGTCATGGTTGTCTTATGAATTTATTAGCCCAACTTTATTTAATACCTACGCATTGAAATCCAGAGAAGAGAACGTAGGCGAGTCACCAAGAGCATGGGATCTGGAGGCTTGGAATGGTTCGAGATGGATAACGCTGGATAAACGCAGAAACGAAGTGAATTGGAATAAAGACGAAGTTCGAACCTATCATTTTCCAAATACGAACCAATATAAAAAAATCAGATGGAGATTTTATGAGAACAATGGGGCTGTGCTTGGAGTCGCTTTAAGGAAAATTAACCTCTTCCATCTAAGCGACAGTGGGTGGATCGAACTTTCAAAGCCAACTAATACTGAGTATGTATATAAACATGGAATAAGTGATCTAAACCAGATTAAGAAGGGAGATTGGAGTTTGCTCTCTGCCATTAACCCGAAGGTTAAACTGCTGAGATATACGCACGATTTACTTTCCGATATGTCCGAAGACAACAACAAGCTTTATGTTGCAAAGAATGCGTCAAGAAGTGTTGTGAGATCTCAATTCACACCACTGAGTCAAATTTCTATTCCTTTAGGTAACATATCAATAAACGAAGATGTTGAAAAGTTCTCAATAGAGCTAACTAAAGATTACAAAGACAACATTCGATTATTTGTATCATTCGACAACGGCATGAAATGGGAGTCCTTTAATCAAGGTGAATGGAAGAATCTCGATATCACAGATGAGAATGATATGAAGAGAAATGGCATGCGAACTTGGGATTTTGAATCTCTAAGAACTGAGGATTTCAAAGCTAAGGCTATTTATGGGTTTATTAAAATTGGGTTCATGTTCGATACTAAGCTTAACGAAAAAGGATCTGTGGATATAGATAGCATTAAAGCCAGCATAAACACTTACATGAAAGGTGCGCGTGTTAGCGACTTAGCCCTGTATATCTTAAATACAACTTCAACCATTAACCTTTCATTTATCGGAAACAAGCTATCAGGCACATTGAGTGACTACGATTTGGGACTTGTTCAATATCGTGTATTCCTCAATGATAAACCCTATTATCCGCTCTCAGGCGAGTTTACGAATCTACATGGTTCTCCAGAGGGAATTGCCCTGAATATTAAAAACACGGAAGTCAAAATTGGTGAAAAGAACACGCTTATTGTAGAGTTTAAGGATTATTGGGGCAGTGTAGACTCATGGACGACTCACTTTATCGGAACCTATGCAGGATTGATGTTTAGCGACAACTTAGGAAAGTACTACACAACAGATATCGGAGAAATCCTGAAATACTGGAATGCGGGCACGCTCGTTGCAGGACAGATCTCTTATGAAAATAAGATTACACTAACGAACATGTATGGCCACAAGGTTACGAATATTGAGGTGAAGGGAATTAATGCTGATTTACCTAACGGAGTTAGAATCGAATTATCGAAGGAGCAATTCCCATTCACGCCAGAAGAAGTGCTGAATTGGAATACAATACTAGACTACAATCAATCCGTGGAGTTCTTTGCCAGATTGGCCACTGAGCTGACAGCTAATTCGGTTCCGAGCGGAAAATTTGAAATTAGAGCGCGGGCTCAAAAAATCTAGTCCAATACAATGGAGTGATGGTAGGTGCAGGAGGAAGTTTATGATTTTAATGCGAACCTTTGGGTAGGTTATGCGCATGATGATGTAGAATCAAGCATGTATGTTAGACATTACGATGAACCAATCAATACAATGGCCGGCAAATATGTACTGTATACAGGCAAGAGCTCAGATATAGATTCCTATATGTTTGTATATAAGAAAGCCTATAGTGATTTGAACTCTTCTCTCATAGTCCGCGTACAAAACAAGTCAGAGTTAGATTCATTTGCGATGATCATGTATAAGGGGATCAGTGATAAGGAATCCACAATTGAGGCGATTGCCGGAAGTTTCGTGGAAAGTGTCATCGAAGTAGCGCCCAACAATCGAATGTATGGAGATTATGAACTGTTTGAGGCGCCTAGAATTATTCAAGAGATAGCACCTGTAAAAGATGCTTTTACGAGAGATAGTGTAAGGTATCAGTCGCAGAACTGGGGCACTGAAAAACAAATGTTTGTTGGTAGGGATACGAGGGACTATGCAAATATTGAAAACTTCGAATCCTTTATTGAATTTGATTTGCATGCTTTAGGTAAAGAAAAACTAATTGAAAAGGCTACGTTAAGATTATATTGTGCTGATGATAAAGTGGAAGGCATGGATCTCGAATTTACGACAAATAAAGAGTTCTGGAATGAAATCGGTATCACAGCAGCAAATGCTCCAATGCCCCTGGGTCTGATAACAAACAAGTTCCTTTACAATAAACAAGAGCGATACATCGAAGTAGACATGACTGATATTGTACTAAAATGGTATCGCGACGAACAACCGAATTATGGTATAGGCATCAGATCGCAAGCAAACTCGTATGTAACATTTTTCACTAGGGAGTTAGGGTATAAGCAGCCGAAACTATTTGTCCAATATATTGATTTATCTAAATCTTATACGGCAACTAGATACTTGCTTGATGCTGAGATGTTTGTCATTGGACGTGGTTTTGCCGACCTGGATGCTAGGATCAACGTTAATAGCAATATCGGTTTTAGTTGGATGGATTCTTCCCTATATGTACACCGGGCGGATGTACCGATGCTTATGGACTATGACGCTGATATCTATGTATCAAGACCGGAGCTCCATTCTTCTATGTTTGTATATAAGACGGCTAAAAGCTATCGAGATGCAAGCTTAACGGTAAGATCGTTACTGCAATCTTCTGACGTAAAGACTCAAATAGATGCGACTAGACCTGAGCTCCAATCTGAAATGATTGTCGATAAAAATGCATTTCTCCAAGCGACATTACAGACCAGAGCCTTTGTTGAGGATGATCCACGGGCAAATATAGAATCGCAAATGGAGTCCAACAAACCTGAACTTGGTTCAGTAATGGAAGTGTTTAGCTACAACGACTCATTTGAAGGAATCATTCAGGCAAAACCTTTAGTGAATGATGATGTTTCAGCATTTATAAGTGTACCGACGCCGGAACAATATGACGATAAATCTTCCGTAATGTGGAGCAACAGACCAGAGCTTCATTCAGAGATGCTTATCTATATTAAGGGCGATAGTGATTTAGAGAGTTATATGGAAGTTTATGAGCATGAGGATATCGAGACAAGCATAGCTTCAAGCAGCCCTGAATTGGTTGCAACCGTATTAGCTCAAATCGTGACTAATCTTAATTCCAGCATTGATGTTAGAGGTCATTCCATAATCGATTCAGTCCTTACAGTAAATGTGTACAAGGATATAGATGCCACAATCGATATCAAAGCAATCCATGAAGTTGAGGCTGAGATGACGAGCAGCAGACCAGAGCTGTTCGGGTACCTATTTAGAAGATATCAAGCGGACGAAGATCTTGTGTCTCAGACTACTTGTCGTCAAAGGGATGTTAATGATTTGCATGCAAGGTTTGGCATTAGATCTCAAACAGGTGGGGCCTATTATTTCATTATCTAAAATGAAGAAGTAGTAACTTAAAACGATAAAGAGGAGGTTTCGAACCTCCTCTTTTTTATGTTCTCTTGATGAATTTCTAGGGTCCTTATCACTTTATAAATTAGAAAGATAAACGATGCATTAAGCAAGAGGGTGGTTATGTGTGGAGGCATTGCAAATACTGATTCCGGTTATTACAGCATTAGTAACAGCTATATTTACATTCGTTGCAACAAGGAGTACCAATCGCAAGGATGTTACGATTAGCGACCGAAAGGCACTAAGCGAAGATGAGAAAGCATTTAGATTAGAGCTGAAAGAGATTATAAATAGCTATAAAACCGATCTGGAGGAAGCAAGGGAAGAGATTCGAGTACTTAGCGAGGAAGTCGCTCAGCTTCACAAAACAAATCTCGAACTGACTTTAGAAAATAAAAGACTGCAAGTAAAAGTCGATGATTTGCGTGTAGAGCTACAATCCTTTCGAGGTGGTCAACATGAAATGGATTAAAGATGGATTATCGTTGGATGAAACCAAAGTTTCAGCACTTATTATCGGATTTTTTTGCACACTAAGTATGGCTTTGTACCAAGCGTGGCAAATCGGGGACATATCGGACAATATGCTGATGCTGCTCGCTTATGAGCTGGGGGCGTTTACAGGCATTAAATGTGTGGAATCGTTTGCGTTCGCGCCCGGCAAAAAAAAATCAAAAAGTAGCTTCTCTGAAACGGAGACAGAAAACTTGCCATAAGAAGTAGATAGTATTGGGGGAAAGAATGATGTTCAAAATGAAATACGAAATTGTTAAGCAATACATTACACCTAAGACACAAAGACGGCCAGGATTATCGATGCCCTATGTTGGATTTATCGTAAGCCATGATACCGGAAATGATGGCAGTTCTGCTTCAGCCAATGTAAGATATTATGAAAACTCACATAATGAAATGTCCGCATCGGCCCATACATTCATCGACGATAAACAAATTATCGAATGTATTCCAGCTACAACGGCTAAGCCTGAAAAAGCTTGGCATGTAAGATATAACGTAAAGAAGGACAACGAATTATACGGGGGTGACGCGAACGATATTGCGATAGGAGTTGAATTATGCTATTCGCATAAGCGAGGCGCCGTTAATAATCTAGAAGCTTACAAACGGTATGTATGGTATCACGCCTATTTGTGCCATACATTCAAACTCGATCCTAGTAAACATATAGCAGGACATGATGAACTGGATCCAGAACGCAAAGTGGATCCTTTTAAAAATGCTTTAAAGCTCATGGGAATTAGTAAAGAACATTTCATTCAAGATGTTCAAAATGAACTGAAGTCATGCACTCAAATGAATAAATCAGATGAAGAATCGAAAGGTGTGAAGAAATTGGACAAACTTGCAGTAGCAGAAGCACATAAAGCTATTGACCGACTAGCAAAGGAAGGAATTCTTTCTAGTCCTGACTATTGGAAAGCTCGTGTGGAAGAAAGTCTCCCTGTATGGGCGTATATGATTATGGAATATCGCAAAATCAAATAATAGTATAAAGAGGGTGATAAAATGGAGTATATTATAGTTGCATTCTTACTCACAATTGCGTTTATTACAATCATTCTTATAAAACCAAATAAGCTATACAATAGAATCATCGAATTCATTATCATATCAATTGTTAAAACAATTCAAAATAAGGAGCCAGAGATTGTATGCACGATATATAATCGGCTCCCGCCATTTTTCAAAGAAAGAACAAATTCCAAAATTGTAGCTGAAATTGTGAGCCTTACCATCCAGTTGTCCGGTGAGTTGTATGTGACCAAAAGAAATAAATAAGCATCAATATTCAATATGAAGTTGATATCTGTTGATTCTAAATAAGAAGTAATACATGAATGAGGTTTATGATGATATAATGTTGCTCTAGAAAAATGTGATGAGTACTAAGCAATACAGTAGATTTATACTCTATATTGCATGGTCATTATGCCTCTTATTACTTTGAACATGTCTAACTCTGAAAAAAAGGAGTATAGTTAGGTTATGAATCAAGCTGATACCAACAATAATGAACTAGGTAAACAACCTTATCAGAATACAGAGCGGTTTTATAGAAAAACGCGAATCGAAAAATCTACAAGGAATTATACGATCAGAAGTCTCTATAAAGAATGGAGAAGAGATCGGACATGGATCAGTCAGAATCAACAGGATGAGATTGTTCTTCGGTTTGATCTGGCAATCCAAAGGAATGCAACCTGGAATGATCATCAGCGGAGCGACTTAATCCATTCGTTGATTTATGGGTATTATATTCCACCCGTGCTTATTCAGGATTCAGATGACGGGAAAAAGTGGTTTTTGGATGGGAAACAACGGATAACAACGATAATGAGTTTTATTGACGGCGCATGGAAATTGCATAAAAATACAGAGGATGTATATGGCCATCAAATTGCAGGATGTAAATTCAAAGATCTGCCTCAAGAGATGCAAGATGAAATATTAGATGAATCCATCACTATCGTCAAAATAGAAAATATGACGGATGAAGAACGCGATAAGATGTTCGTAAAGCAAAATAGCGGCACACCACTGTCCAGAATAGAGTTAACAAGAGCGAAGCATAGCGATTTAATCAAGTCTATTAATGATATGTCAAACCTACACTTCTTCAAAGAAGATGTAGGCTTATCCAAACGTGCCAGAGTACGGTTTGTAGATCAAGAAATGATACTTCAAATCCTGATGTTGTTTGAAGATGGGATAGATAAAATAAAGGGCTTTGGTGCAAAAAATATAGAAGAATATGTTCTTGACTTAAAGAAAACAGAGAAGGTTTTGGATCAAAACATTGTTGAGAAAATACAGAAAATCTCAATGTATCTTACGGATGCTTTTGCTTCGTTCGATTCAAATGAAAGAAAAAAAGCACTGAAAAAGACTCACATACCGATTATTTTTTGGTGTGCAGAGGTAGCAATGAATCAGCTATTGCAGCCGGAGTTATACGGTGAGTTTATTCGGAGTTTTTTGGTTACATGTTATCGCGTAGAGAGTGAATATGGGAAGTCGTGTCAAGCAGGGGCACCTAAAAAGGAAAACGTACTGAAGAGAATTACGGAAATGTCAGTAGCTTTAGAACGATTTATATCTATTGTTCAATCTAATTTGGAAGTAGAGGAAGCAATCGTACAATTGGACAGGTCACTTCGCATATGATTATTGACAAAATGTAGAAATGGATTAGAATGTGAGAGATAGATTTCGTTTGATATTTAGTGTAGAAAAAAGTTGACATGGGAGGGTATTGGGGTGGTGCTCAGTACCCTTTCTTTTTATTGAAGTGTCATATATAATAAAAATAGGTAGTACTTTATTTAGTTAAAGTCCATTGCATAAAATGTATAAAGGAGGTTAGAGATGGATTTTTATAACGCAGAAATTAAAATGAAATATCTTGAGCAATTCGATAATTTAGATACAAGAGAAGTTTACTCAAGATTATTTAAAAAAGCAGTGGATACAGAAATAGAGCTCCAACGGGATATATATGATTTTCGTGATGATGAAATTGAAAATTTTATCGCAAATATGCTTAAACCAAAAACAAAAGAGAGTGCTCGGACGTATTGTAATGTTCTATCTTCCTACATACAATGGGCGATGGATCATAGTTACTCAAGAAATTTTACGAATCCATTAAAACGAAGACAAGAATATTTTTATTCCTTCGTAAAAGAGTATAAACAATATATAAGTTATGATGAAAAACAGGCAATTATCCATTCCTTAGTGAATAAACAAGATAGTTTTATCATTGAAGCATTATGGAACGGTATTCAAGGCACCCAGGTTAAGGAATTAACAAATTTACAAATTTCAGACTTTGACTTTGATAAGAATAAAATTTATATAAGAGATGAGAAGGGGAATATAGCTCGAATCATTTCTCCAATTGATCCATTTATTTTTAGAATGGCGATACTGACGAATCAGGAGCAGTTATATTATAAATCGAATGGGGGAATTGATTTTTCAAGTAAAGTCAGAGACTCTATCCCACTACCGAGCTCAACCTATATACTAAAAGGTGCAATAAATAATAATGATGAGAATCGGGATAAAGTCAAGTTCTATACGATTTACAATAGACTGGAAACGATTAGAAAAGTAGATGGATTAGAGGAATACAGCGAGGCTCTTACTACTAAAAATATTGTACGGAGTGGTATGATATACTTGGCATTACAAGTTTTAAAAAGAGATGGAAGACTGGAAAGGAAGCAGCTCGAAGAAATATGCGATTTTTATAATATGAAGTATAAATGGTCTCTTCGAGATTTTTTGAATATAGAAATGATTAGGTCGTTATATCCTCACGAAATAGACGAGATAAAGAACGCAATGGAGTAAGTTATCCCATTGCGTTTTTTAGTGCGTCTATTTCTTAAACATAGATGAAAAACCTGCTAAATGAGAAGCTATAATTTCCTACAAAAATTTGACGGTAAGTATTGAATGGGATATAATTGGAATATAAAAATACAAACATATGTTCTTATTTTACTGTAAACATCATTGTAATGGGGGAGAAATAGTGGATAACTATGACAGCAATATTTTGCGTGAGTTAGAATTCGGTATGGGATTTAAAGGAAAAATGTTAGACGACCTAAAGTTAGTCATTGTCGATGAAGCAACATTACAGCAATTTTATAATTTTATATTCCTATCCGGTAGTGATATGACAAAACCAATGATTGTTCATAAATTCATTATATATATAAAAGAAAAATTATCCTATAAAGAATATCACGAATTTGAAAAACTATATAAAGAATGTAAGTTAAAAATAGAAAAAATTACATTGATAAACAGATTATTTGCTAATATAGAAAATAATAAGGAAATAGAACAGGTTC
The DNA here is from genome assembly GCF_001894745.1 of Paenibacillus sp. NAIST15-1. Taxonomy (GTDB): domain Bacteria; phylum Bacillota; class Bacilli; order Paenibacillales; family Paenibacillaceae; genus Paenibacillus_B; species Paenibacillus_B suaedae. The sequence continues at coordinate 219,259 of NZ_BBYF01000001.1, read as the reverse complement.
TTCACTGGATTGATAACCAGAAAATAAATTTAAAACAACTGTACGATGCAGTTGTTACATATAGAAATGACTTTAATGTAAAAGAGATTGTGACTATAATTGAGCAATTACATATAAATAAGGATTATAAAGATCAAATGAAAAGAGCGATTATATAAGACTAAAAAAAATTAAATGAGAGGCAAATCGATGATGGATAAAAATACGACGTAAATGTATCGGATCAAAACCGATACAAAAAGCTATTGACGGAAAATCTAGTAGGGAATATAATCTATTTACAATCAAAAACAAAATAAAGTACTTTATTATCTATGTGTAATTTGAAGGATGGAGGTGACGAACATGATCAAATATGAATTGGAAGAAGGTATAAATAGTTTTAACTTATTCTTGAAGGATGATGATCACAACGTAAAGGTTCTAATTGCGGTCATTTTTAATGATGTACATGCACGAATTATTAAACGACGAATGAATGAGTATGTTACGTCTTCAGCAAAGGCATAAACACTTATTAGGAAAAGGGAGGGCTATGTTATGTTTTATCGACATTATGAAGGTTATGAATGTTATTTGCTCGGCATTGTGAAATCGGGTATTAGCCACAAGCAAGCGGAAAAATACTTTGAGGCCATACATACTGAATCAGGGAAACATGTAAATGTATTTCTTTATAAAGGCGCCTTTCATGTGGATTCGAATGAATCACTTGCCCTTTATGTTGATGCTCAAGGCAGACATTGGGTACAACCTAAAGAGTTATTTTTGGGTTCAGTAATGATAGATGGACAAGAAGAACGACGCTTCTCTCCGTATAATCAAAGAAGAAGTGATTATTAATCATCAAAAACTATAAAAAGTACAGAGGTGAATATTGTGGAGTATGATAAAAAGCGCTATTACAAAATTGGTGAGACTGTGTGGATGAAAAAAGAAAAAAGATTCGGGGTTGTGAAAGAACTTAATATTAATCCTTCTGCAAAGAAATATGAGCTAGTGATTGAAGAAAAAATAAACAATGAATACAAAACAATGTGCGTAAACGTATGGGATGTTGATAAGGATAAGCGGACAACTCGTAATAAGAAGCCATGTGATACAGTATTGTTTGCCAAGGTAAGAGAAACGGCAGTCTTGCCCAGTTCCATGAATGCCGATGCGAGCTATGATATTTATGTAGATATTAAAAATGCAGTGTTGAATCCAAAAGGAAAATCAGTTGAAGATCCTGTAAGCATTCAGCCGAACGAAGTCGTATTTTTGCCTACAGGAATCGCATCTTCTTTATTAAATAAGTATAGACTTGTATTGAAAGAAAATAATAATGCCTCGAGTTGTTCCTTATCAGTCCTATCAGGAATCATTGACGCTAATTACCGTGATGAATGGTTTATTGCCATTCTTAATTCGGGATCCAAAGACGTTGTTCTGACATCGAGTGTTAATGAAATTATTGAAACCAATGATAAAATTTATTACCCTGCAACAAAAGCCATTGCTAAGGCAGTTATAGAAATATGTCCTAAAGTAAGAACTAAGGAGATTACATATGAACAACTCCGCAAAATACCTGCTATTGAGATGAATCTAAGCTCAAATTAAAAAAGATATTTAATAAGGGATGTTGAATGGTCAAAATGACAAAACGAGAAGTAATGGACTTAATGGCTTATTTATCATTGATTTCGGCTTCTAAGATGGGGAAGAGTGCGATACATCTAGTGAATGAAAATCAAGTTGATAAAATTATTAAAAAAGCTGTGGATTTGTTTGATAATGACAGTAATAAAGCAGAAGCATTTATTGAGGAAAAGACAAAAAAATTAATTCAAAAACTCAATAAACATATCAAAATGTAATAACATACAAAAGCAAAAAACCTTATCTAAGAGAAGAGGTTTTTTGCTTTTGACTGACGAAACTATTTAAGACCAAATGATAGAGAATATCATGCTTTTTATTGAAATACATATTGCGAAAATGCTCCATCGATATGAATTGGGAATGTACATGTCAGCACATTTTATGATGTGATAGGTGATGCACATGGGGGATAAGAATAAGAAGCTGGCGGGTGTCGGCGTTGACTTGCCGAGTGATGTCATTGTCTTTCATTCCGAGCAGCAGATGAAAGCTCATTTGCCTTGCAAAATGTATAAGCTGGATCATACGTCAGGGAGTATCTGGGACCATACCCATGACTATATACAGATTTGGTATGTTGTTCGAGGGGAGTTCAAGCATTCCATTAATCATCGGACTTATAACATGGTGAAGGGGAATATATTCGTCATTCCGCCCTATGCCGTACATCGGGTCGATATGATTCCTGATCAAGGAATGGAAGTGATCGGATGTGAGTTCCTGCCTCATTTTATCAACGAACGATTTGAGCAATCGGAATGGAGCGGAGAGTGCTTCGATTTTTCTTATTTGGAGCAGTTTCTGATCGATGAGAAGCACGTGACGCCAAAGGTAGCCTTGACCGGAGAGACCGATATGGAAGTCGGTCGATTGCTTACGGAAATGTTGGAAGAGTACCGGGGGGCAAAGCGATTTTACGAGCTGGTGCTCAAAGCAAATTTATTGAAGCTTCTCTCTGTCATCATTCGTGAATATTCCAAGCTGGCAGATAAGCCGAGTGAAGAGGACGAGCGTGTTGAGAAGTACCGAGAGATGATGAAGGCTGTGATGGACTATATTCATGAGCATTTTGCCGAGGAGCTTAGGCTTGAGCGTCTGTGCAGGCAATTCAATATTTCTAAAACGTATTTCTGTTACTTATTCAAACGATTTACAGGCAAAACATTCAACGACTATCTGATCGACTTGCGTGTGAGCAAGGCAGCGCATTGGCTCGTTGCGACGGATAAGTCTGTCACTGAAATCTGCTTCGGCACTGGATTCAATGATTTGGCCTATTTCTCACGCATGTTCAAGCGTCATACCGGCATGTCGCCTTCGAAATATAAGAAGCAGGCGCTTGCGAGTCCATTGTCATAAGCGTGCTGCTTGACGATGCATTTGAAGATTCTGTATACTAAGAGATATTACGAAGCAAGGGGAGATTTTAATGTTGGTGAGCGTTCTTAACTAGTCAATTCCATAGTGAGGCAACGGTTTTGCTGCAGGTGTATGTTCGAATTTCGTCATAGGAACAACCCTGAGAACAAACGTCCAGCGTGACGTTTATTTGAGCATGCTGTTATTAGTCCTCCGGAAACGAGTTAAGAACAGCGGATAAGCAAATCTACGCCAGCATTCCATTCTCTTGCTGCCCGGATCCGTGCTGTATGCAGCACGTTTTTTTGTAATTATCGTGAATTGTGTGCACTCCACCATAGGGGCACTCAAACATGGCCTGGGACAGTTACTGATGAGAACAAGGAATATATAGGCAGAGTATGCACATACGCATGCTCTGCCTTTTTTGCGTTATACAGATGATACCCGGCATGAACGATACATGCTGTTGTTTTCCGTGAACAGAATCCCTCTTTCCGTGAGGTATAATATGCGGCTGCTCTCCTACAACAATCAAAGGAGAATCAAGAGGCATGAACGAAACAATGCTGCAAAGACTGGATTATCATAAGGTTAAAGAAAAAGTATCGGAATATGCGGTTTCTTATGCGGGAAAAAGCCACGTCGAGAAGATGTGTCCGCTCACGAATACCGATGAGGTACGAAGAGCGATGGCAGAAGTGACAGAGGCAAGTGATATGCTGAAGCAGGGGGCGAGTGTACCGCTGCCGACCTTACAAGGGATTGAGCATATTATCTCGCTCGTGAATACAGGTTACGTATTCTCGGAAGATGATTTCACGAATGTGGCTGTCTTTCTGCGCAGCTGCGCCCAATTGAAGAAGTATATGCGCGCGAAGTATGCGGTTGCCCCTACAGTAAGTCAATATGCTGCGTCGATGTATGAACTGGAGAGCATAAGGGAAGAGATTGAGCGCTGCATTCGACATGGTCGAATTACAGATGAGGCGAGCAGGGAGCTAAGCAGAGTCCGGCGGAAGGTTATGCAGGTGGAGAGTCGCATTAAGCAAAGACTTGACGGTCTGATGAATAAGCATAGAACACTAATGCAGGAGCATCTGGTAGGGATGCGCGGGGGCAGATATGTGCTGCCCATTAAGAAGGAGCTGCGCAAGCAGTTCCACGGCACCGTGTTGGATGAATCAGCAAGCGGTCAAACCGTGTATATGGAGCCGACAGAAATTGCCCATCTTCAGCATGATCTCGCCCAGTGGCGGATTGCAGAGTCGCAAGAGGAAATGAAGGTGTTGAGCCATTTAACCGAATTGCTGGAAAGATCGACACCTGAGATTAAGATAAATGTGGATACCGTCGGGGTATATGACTACCTATTCGCGCGAGCGAAATACAGCCGTGCGATAGATGGTCGACCGGTACAGTTGAATGATTGCGGCATCATTGACATCCGTAATGCGAAGCATCCACTGCTAGGCGCGCATACGGTGCCTCTTACATTTCGAATCGGGCGTGGCTACTCTTGCCTGATTATTACGGGGCCGAATACGGGCGGCAAGACGGTTGCCTTGAAAACAGTGGGACTGCTTACGCTTATGGCGCAATCTGGATTGCTGGTGCCGGCCCAAGAGAACAGTCTGTTCTCCGTATTTCGCAACGTATGTGTAGATATCGGAGACGGCCAGAGCATGGAACAGTCGTTAAGTACATTTTCGGCCCATGTTACGAATGTGATTCATATTCTTGAGGAAGCCGATGCGTCCACGCTTGTATTATTTGACGAAATGGCGTCCGGCACCGATCCTGGTGAAGGGGTGGGTCTGTCGATCGCCATATTGGAGGAGCTGCGGAGAAGAGGAGCAATTGTACTTGCCACAACGCACTTCAATGAAATCAAGCATTTCGCATCTGCTACGGCGGGCTTTGAAAATGCAAGGATGGAATTCGATGCAGACACTCTGCAGCCGCGATATCAGCTGCGCATTGGGGAAGCTGGAAGCAGCTATGCCTTCCTCATTGCTGCGAAGCTGGGTCTGTCAGCCGATATTATTAGCCGTTCACAGCATGTTACAGAATCACTTAGTGCAGGAACCTTCCGAGCTGAGAATGCTGCTGCTGCATCAGATGGGAAGTCTGCAATTTCTGAGGCTGAAGCTCCCAACGGAGATATCTCCATTTCCAGAGGAGAACAGGGTTCAGACCGAGATGATGCTGGAGATGAGGATGAAGCTAGGGCTGTTGAGACAGCAAACCTCGTCAAGAGGGATGGCTGTGCAAATCTTCCTGTGGGCAGGGAAGAGGAAAGACATGCAACACATGCAAAGGGTGCTAAGGAGTCTATGAGATCTAAGGATTCTAAGGATTCCGATAACAGCAAGAACCCTCCCGCTAAGCTGCAAAAAGGGGACTGCGTCCACATTGCATATTTGAAGCGTACGGGCATCGTGTATGAAGAAGAAGACTTACGCGGCAATGTAGGGGTACTTATTCAGCGCCAGAAGGTGAAAATTAACAAGAAACGCCTGACGCTGTACATTGAGAAGCGGGATTTGTACCCGGAGGACTATGACATGGACATTGTGTTCGAGTCGAAGGAGAATCGCAAGAAAAAGAAGATCATGTCCCGCAAGCATGTCGAGGGCATCACGATTGAGTATCCATCTGAATAATGAGAAAACGCCATGTGAAGAGGCCTTCTATTTTATTAGAGGGCCTCTGCTCGTGGTGGATCCGACATAAACAAAAATATTCTGTAAAATGAGACAAACGTCCTGGGCAGAAGCAATTGCTTGCCAAGAATGCGGGGATATATGCTTTCGATCATTTTTTGTTCCAATTTGCGAACGAGAAGATTGAACAACAAATGCTCCATTGATATCAAAGGGGATGCGCATCTTTGTCTCCTTTTCCCTGTATATTCCTGTATTAGAGAAACAAATGGGAGTATCTCACATCCTCAACTGCATCTGTGAAAGAAAGTCCAATATTTGTGGACTATAGTGCAATGTGCGGCGTACAAACTTTTTTATAATGTAGTGGAGACAGTTAGTATTCGTTGTAACCGCTTGCAAATAAGTAGAGAATTGAAAAAATTAACCGAAGACAACGATGAAATGGAGTGGGCTGCTGTGAAATTAGGAGTTAGCATTTATAGTTTGTATGCTGCATTGCAGGACAAACGTCTAAGTATATCCGGAGCATTGGAATGGATGAAGGAGAATGGCGCAGATCACGCAGAAATCGTGGATTTGGATTTGGATCTGGTCAACCATCCAGAGCGTGTAGAAGAGATTCGTACAACAGCAGAACGAATTGGGCTTGAGTTGTCCAATTACTGCATTGGCGCGAACTTTGCAGGTCATGACGAAGAGGGATTGAAGCGTGAAATCGAGCGTGTGAAGTCGCATGTTGATGTTGCGAATCGCCTTGGTGTGAAGTTTATGCGTCATGATGTGGCATCGCGTCCGCTTGAACAGACAGGTGCAGCTTATTTCGAGCAGGATTTCCCTCAGCTTGTAGAAGCATGCCGGGAAATTGCAGATTATGCCGCCCAGTATGGCATCGTTACAAGCGTGGAGAATCACGGGTTCTATACGCAAGCTAGCGAGCGTGTGAAGCGTCTCGTGCTTGCCGTAGATCGCGACAACTACAGAACGACCATTGATGTAGGCAACTTCGTATGTGTAGACGAGAATCCACTCATTGCCGTGAAGAACAACCTTGAATTGGCGTCGATGGTTCACTTCAAGGACTTCTATATTCGTCCAGCCGATCGCAATCCTGGTCAAGGCTGGTTCCGCTCTCTGCATGGCAATTATTTGCGCGGTGCAATCGTGGGTCAAGGAGACTTGCCAATCTACGATATCGTTCGCGCGGTGAAGGCATCTGGATTTGACGGCTATGTCAGCATTGAATTCGAAGGGATGGAAGACTGCCTCAAAGGCACGAAAATTGCGATGGACAATGCCCGCCGCATTTGGGAAGAAGTATAAATTCGACAGATCATTCTGGATGAAACATACAGTTCAAAATTAGGAGGACTAATCGATGAGTAAAATAAAAGTTGCGGTTATTGGTACAGGTTCGATCTCGGAAATGCACTTTAATGGCTATAAGAACAATAGTGAAGCGGAAATTATCGCTGTGTGCGATTTGAATGCGGAACGCGCGAAGGAGAAGGCAGTCAAGTACGAAGCTCCAGATGCGATCGTATATACGGATTATCATGAATTGCTTCAGAATCCAGATATTGATGCAGTAAGCATCTGTACATGGAATAATTCCCACGCACCAATTGCGATTGCAGCGCTCGAAGCAGGCAAGCATGTACTTGTAGAGAAGCCGCTTTGCATGACAGTTGAGGAAGCGCTTGCGGTACAAGAAGCACAGAAGAAGAGCGGCAAGACGCTGCAAATCGGTTATGTGCGCCGTTATGGCACGAATACACGTGTATTGAAAAAATTCATTGACGAAGGCGAGCTTGGCGAGATTTATTATGCGAAGGCATCCTGCATTCGCCGTCTTGGCAACCCAGGCGGCTGGTTCAGCGATAAGGAACGTTCCGGCGGCGGCCCATTGATCGATATCGGCGTTCACGTAATCGACCTGTGCTGGTACTTGATGGGCAAGCCGAAGGTGAAATCGGTAAGCGGCAATGCGTATTATAAGCTTGGAAATCGCAACCATATCGAGCACCTGGACTTCTATAAGGCAGCGGATTATGATGGTGGCAAAGTGAATACGGTTGAGGATATGGCGAATGCGCTTATCCGCTTCGAGAACGGCGCATCGCTCGCGGTTGATTGCAGCTTCTCGCTTCATGTGCAGAAGGATGATATGTATGTGAAATTATTTGGCGACAAGGGTGGCGCTGAAGTAGAGCCTGAGCTGAAGATCATTGGCGAAAAGCATAACACGATCTTGAACATGACGCCGCAAATCGATCATCTGACATTTGACTTTAACAATGGATTCCAAGGCGAGGTCGATCACTTCATCGACTGCGTGCAAGGTCGCACAGAGACGATCTGCCCTGCAGAAGATGGCGTAGAAATGATGAAGATTTTGTGCGGCATTTACGAGTCCAGCACAAAAGGGACAGAAGTTGTTTATTCCTAATTGAAGCTTCTATCGATGCATGAATGGATCCAGAGCTTGGTGTTGCGTTAGTTCTCAGTTGAGGCTATCCGTGTTAGGCAATGCATGATTTATGTCTGAACCAAGTTCAAGTATGAACCTGAATCATAGATGTCACGGAAAGACAAAATGCACTACCACTATAATTGAAGGAGTGAAATTTCATGACGATAATTACGAACCCTATCGGAGTCATTACAGACAGCTTCCGCATTCCTGTGCGGGAAGCGTTGGTGAAAGCTAAGGAAGTGGGCGCAGACGGTGTCCAAATCTATGCGGTTAGCGGAGAAATGGATCCGGCAAACCTATCGCCTCAAGCGCGCAAAGAAATGCGCAGTTATATCGAATCACTCGGTCTGCACGTATCTGCACTGTGCGGTGACTTGGGCGGACACGGCTTCCAAGACAAGGAGGCGAATCCGGATAAGGTGGAGAAGTCCAAGCGTATTCTGGACTTGGCTCTTGATCTGGGAACCAATGTGGTAACGACGCATATCGGTATCGTGCCGCATGAGCAGAATTATATTTTCGAAGCGATGCAGCAGTCTTGTGAGGAGTTGAGCCAATATGCGAACAGCCTTGGCGCACACTTCGCTATTGAGACAGGCCCAGAGCCTGCTGCACACTTGAAGTCTTTCCTCGATACATTGTCCGGCAAAGGAGTAGCTGTCAACTTCGACCCTGCGAATATGGTCATGGTTACAGGGGATGATCCGGTTCAAGGCGTACATACGCTGAAGGATTACATCGTCCACACACACGTGAAGGATGGCGTGAGATTGCGTGAGGTTGACCCGCGTACCGTATACGGCATGCTGGGCTTCGAGCCAATGTCGCATGAGAAGATTGCGGAAATGGCAACGAGCGGCCCATTTGAAGAGCTGCCGCTTGGCGAAGGCAAGGTTGACTTCGACGCTTACTTCCAAGCACTCGTTGATATCGGCTACAAAGGCTATTTGACGATTGAGCGTGAAGCAGGCGAAACACCTGAAGTAGACATCCGCAAGGCTGTGGATTTCATTAAGCGTTATAGATAATAGTTTGAGTTTCAGAAGGGACAGATGTCGCAAGTTATGCGGCTTCTGTCTCTTTTTTCTTTTGTCTATCATGGGGCGATCTTTCGTTTATAGGGAAGGTAGTCTGTAAAAATATGAAATGAAAGCGATGTCATAAAAATAGACTGACATATTTCATGTGTGCTTTTACATAAGGTAAGAAGGGTAGTTCGATATTTTGTACAGAGAATAGGAGTGGTAATGTGCACGCGATCGACAAGTTGGCACGCATGGTGGGCGAAGTGAAAGAAGATGCTTCTTGGGAGATAAAGCTTACTCCTGAGACGAACCTGATCGATGAGGTTGGCCTCGATTCTCTTCAACTGATTCAGCTTATGTTGAAGGTGGAGGAGCAGTTCAACGTGCAAATGGACTTTGAACGATTCGATTACGAGCATTTGCAGACGACTCGAGCGTTCTTAGGGTTACTCGAATCACTCGGCGCCGAGGTGCAGCTGCATGCGTAGTCCTCTGCCGGAGGAACTGCTGCTAAGATCTATGCCACTCTATGATGGGCCGCGTCTTGTCATGGGCATGTTCGATGCGGAAGCCTATTGGCGCCCTTCTGAGCTGGCGAAGCTGCCATCGCTTCGGCCAGTACAAGAGCACGCTGCTGCCGATTATATGGACGAGCTGCTGTTCCCATTGTGCGGAGAGGATGGCCTCGCCGTGACCCGTCATCCACGGAATGCGGCGCAAGCTGCCTATTTGCATGATGCAGGATTTTACTTCCGCTCGTTGACATGCAGCAACGCTCAGACGAACGGGAACGAGCAGAGAAATAAGGATGTATTCCAACTCGTATCGGAGCAATGCACAGAGCCGAAATGGAAGAGATTGATGCGGGAACTCCCGCTTGCTGCTTACGCGGTTATTCCCTCTGCGGAGGCGTTTGTTCAAAAGTATGGCCTGGACGGCGCAATTCCTGATGCGGAAGCCGTTAAACAGGTGAACTCGAAGGCGTATTCGCTTCGTCTTGCACAGCAGTTAGATTTGAACCCTCCAGGCAGACTTGCAGAGGGAGTGGATGCCGTGCAGCAAATCGGCGCTGAATTGCTTAACCGTCACGGCAAGCTCATCTTGAAGGATCCGTACGGAGTATCAGGCAGCGGGAATCTAGTCGTCGACGCTTCGGCACTTCTTACTCGCCTAACTGATTATCTACGTGCTCAGGAGAGGGCAGGCAAGCAGGTACAGTTGATCGTTGAGCCTTGGCTGAATAAGCAGGCGGACTTCTCCTGCCAATTGCATATCGCATCGAACGGATGGACGGAACTGCTCGGCGTACAGCGAATGGTGAATAGACAGCTGAATTATGGCGGTTCATATGCAGCGGATACACATCTAGTGAATCGATTGGCAGAAGCGGGTTACTTCGAACATATGGAACGTTTGGCCGCTCAGATGTATATTGACGGCTATTTCGGGCCCGTATGCATTGACTCTATGCTGCTGGAAAACGGTGAAGTGTATCCAGTAGTGGAGATTAACGCTCGACATTCCATGGGAATGCTGAACCATTGCTTAGATGCCTACTTGGAACGCTGGGGGAAGCGCAGCTTCTTGACATGTCTTCAGCTTGGGCTCCCTGAACGGGAGCAGCAATCGACAATGCGGCCTGCAAGCATGGCAGAAGAAGACGCAAGAACCGCAGGAACCGCCGATCAAGATTTGTCTAGCTCCAGCACTCAATTCGAGCAATTGTTGATGCAATTGGATGAAATTGAACTGTTATACACACCGGAACGTCGCACGGGCGTGATGCCGTTGTCTGCGAACACTCTCTTCTCACCAACTGTTCATAACCGCTCAGGACGCTGGTATGTGTCACTTGTTGCGGATAACGCTGCCGGGAGTGAAGCGTTAGGCAATCAGCTTCATCAAGCGCTTTTGGCATTCGGCTACCGGATTTATTCATAGATAAGATGGAACAGCATCGATCGCAAAGTAGGTGTTCACACTGCTAAATACTTCACCCATTACCATTCTGACCTCGGGAAATTCACTCGGTGCTTATGTACCGGGGATTCGACTTGTAGAGCAACTTAGACGGCGCGGGATTCCAGCAGAAGCTGAAGTGCTGGAGCGCCTCTTCCCTGAGGAGACACGCCGCAACATGATTCGCACGAAGCAGCTTTTTCACAATAGCTTCGAGGCAGCTAAGATGGGAACCCGAATGGCGCGAGATATTGGTCTGACGCTGGATGAAGCGGTCGTAGCCAATCTGCTTCAGCGATGGAGAGGTGAGGGAAGGTCGGTCTTCCTTGCTGTGACAGGGTTCTGGATACCTGTTCTGCAGCGATATGAGAAGATGATGCATCCTGAGCCAATACGCGCAGAGTTCTTACGACTGGATGCAGTCGATACGCCGTCCTACCGTCCATATGAAGATGTATACCCCCGCTATCGCCATCATTGGCTGTACAGACTGGGGAGAGAGGGTACAAGCGAACTTCATGCCAAGTTGACCATGTCGGATGCAGATTTCGTTCCCTATCCAGAGCGCGAGAGACGGATTGTCGTTCACGGAGGTGGCTGGGGGATCGGTACTTATCGGAGCAAGATTACGAATATCCAGCAACATTACTCACTTGCCATCGTGGCATACCATTCAGAGGAAGTGCAAGATGCGCTGCCGTGCGACCGAATCTATATGACCGATCCGAATTGGCATCCGTGGCTGGAGGAATCACTGTCGTATGATCGGACTATGCAGGCTGCTCAAGCCACTCGAACTGCTCAAACCACTCTAACCAATCTATTCAATCAAATTGATACAGCTTATCCGCCAATGGCTGAATGGAAACGGAATGAACCGCTAACCTACGAACGGGGAACGAACGGGCCGCTGCTGTATGAGGTGATTCGAAACAGCTTGGCCATCGTCAGCAAGCCTGGTGGCGGAACACTCATTGATTCGCTGTCATCCGCCACCCCGCTGATTTACCTTGAGCCATTCGGTGAACACGAACGGGCAAATGCAGAGCTATGGGAACAGCTCGGCTTCGGCATTTCCTATGACCGCTGGCTAGAGGCGGATTGTGCTTGGGAAATGCTGTATGAGCTGCACTGTAATTTAAAAAGCCAAACGCTTTCACTATCTGATTTCGGAGGGATATATACATGACGCAACCGAAGACAAGTGCGACGTTAACGCGGACAGAGTTCCGTTCCTTGAAGCAGACGCTTCATAATATGAGCACGGGAAGCCGAGGTCTGAAGGAGGATCCATCCTTTGCCTTCGATCTGCCAAGGGATATCGGCATTAAATTGAACAATGGCTGCAACTTGCGCTGCAAGCACTGCTTCGAGTGGAATCCCGACGGTTACCATCATGAATTCGAGCGTCGGGAAGCACGGAGAGAAATCGAATTCTCGTTAGTCGAGAAAATATTTGAAGAAACGAGACCTTACCTCTCGCGCATGTTCCTGTGGGGCGGCGAGCCGCTCATGTACTCGAAGCTGGATGAACTGTGCGAGCTGCTGGCGGCAGATCCTCGAATTGCGACGATCTGCACAAATGCGGTGCTGGTCGAGCAGAAGTTGGATTCGCTGCTCAAGCTGCCGGAGGGTGTCACACTGCTGGCTAGTCTGGAAGGATTCGAGGAGGAGAATGATGCGATTCGCGGACGAGGGATCTTCCAGAAGGTAACGGCGGCTATACAGCTGTTGCTGGATAAGAAGCGCTCTGGTGAGTTCAAGGGGGATGTATCGATCAGCCTGACGATCAATGACGCGATGGTAACTCGACTATATGAGTTCATGGAATATTTCGAAGAAGTGGGGGTCAATTCTGTCTATTTTGTTTTCCCATGGTATATCCCGGAGGCTGTTGCAGAGCGAATGGATACGTACTTTGCCGAGCATTTCGGTTGGCTGGAAGCGGCCCACGATCCGATGAAGAAGAGCTGGCATTCGTTCACGTATCATTTGTCGCCGGAGAACTTAGAGCCGCTGCTTGCGGAGATGGAGAAATTGCGTTCACGCGTCTGGAATAATCGCATTCGTTTTCAACCTGCATTAGAAGCGGATGAGGTGCGAGAGTTCATTCTCGGCACCGATCGTCCGGGCATGCGCCGGAAGGAGTGTCTGGCCTTATCTACGCGCATGGATGTGCTGCCTAACGGCAAGGTGAATCCATGCAAGTTCTTCCCGGAATTCACAATTGCGGATTTGCGTGATTCCAGTTTGAAAGAAGTCTTCCACGGAGAGAGCTACAACAAGCAGCGCGAAGTATTGTCCTGCGGATTAACGCCGGTATGTTCGAAGTGCGTGCTCCTGTATAATAATGGCGCTTAAACGCTGACGGGAAGGGGAAGGTCTCCCATGAGTGCGATTACGGTCAGAGGACTAAGCAAGACATTCGCCTATTACCGCAAGCAGAGTGGCCTAACACATTCCATTCGGAATCTATTTCATCGGGAACAGTTGTACCGTCATGCTGTTTCTTCTATTTCATTTGAGATTGAGCAGGGAGAAGCGGTCGGATTCATTGGTCCGAATGGGGCGGGAAAGACCACTACGTTGAAGATGTTGACTGGTATCTTGCACCCAACGGATGGGGAAGCACGTGTACTCGGCTACGTCCCGTGGGAGCGCCAGCAAGCGTTCAAGCGCCGCTTCGCGATTGTCATGGGGCAGAAGAGTCAGCTATGGTGGGATTTGCCGGCGAATGAATCGATTTATTTGAACAAATGCATCTATGGCGTGGACGATCTGGAGTACCGCAAAACGTTGGATGAGCTTGCGGAAATGCTGGACGTTGCGCATTTGCTGGGTGTGCAGGTGCGGCGATTATCGCTAGGTGAACGGATGAAAATGGAGATGATTGCAGCGCTGATTCATCGCCCCCAATTGCTGTTTCTTGACGAACCTACGCTCGGCCTCGATTTTGCCGCACAACAAAATGTTCGCCAGTTCCTAAAGGCCTACAAGGAGGAGAAGAAAGCGACAATCCTCTTAACAAGTCATTACATGCGTGACATCGAGCATGTATGCAGCAGGGCGCTCGTGATTCATAGCGGAGAAATTGCCTATGACGGGGCGCTTGCGCGGATGAGCGGATCATTCGGACGGCGCAAGCGAATGAAAGTACGATTTACTGCATTCGTTCCGCCTGAGCAGCTGCAAGACCTTGTTCGTCTTCTTGCCGAGGTGCGGGAGCATCAAGGAATGTCGGCTGAATTGGAAGTGGCAGCGGATGAGGTGAAGCCGCTGGCACGATTGCTGCTGGATCATGATCTCGTTGAGGATTGGACGGTCGAGGACGTTCCAATCGAGGAAGTCATCGAACAACTATATGAAGCAAAATGTGCAGAACGAGAAGGGGAAGAGACAAATGGGGAAGCTTCCGGAGCAGAACGACATGCAGCAGAAGGATAGCCGTAATCAGGATGAGTGCAGACAGGAAGAACATAGTCAGAATGAGCATAGCCAGGATAAACCTAATGAGGGCGATCCTAATCAACGGAGCGAGGATAGGGCGGAATCTACATCCAATCGGAGGAAATACGGCAAGTATGCTGCCGCCTTCGGGATCGGATTTCAATCTTCGCTCGAATATAGGTTCCAGTTCCTCATTGGACTCATCAGTCTCTTCTTTCCGATCGGCATTCAGTCCCTGATATGGAGCGCGGTGTACCGCAATTCGGAGCAGCACACACTTTACGGATATGACTACGGACAAATGATCATGTACACGATTCTATCCGGTCTTATTGCGAAGTTCGTCATGACACAGCTGGAACACACAATCGCCGAAGACATTAAGAGCGGCGGGCTGAACACTTATTTAATACGTCCCATTAGTTACTTCTGGTATCGGGTATCAGCTTATGCCGGGAGCCGCGTCGTGACGGACAGTATCCTGCTCGGCTTAGTTGCAGCCGTACTGTTCGCCGCTTCCCGTTATGGTCATGCTGTGCTGTCTTCAAGCCGCATCGCCTTATTTGCTGCTGCGCTTTTGCTTGCGGCAGCCGTACAGTTTCTACTCTCCTACGCCATATGCGCCTTAGCGTTTCGTCTTGCAGAGATCTCGTACTTCTTCGTGATCACGGGTCTACTTGTACAAATTCTAAGTGGCGGCATCGTACCGCTTGAGGTATTCGGCGATACGCTTAATGGATGGTTCAACTTGCTCCCATTCAAGTACACCATTTACTTCCCGGTCAATGTGCTGAACGGTCGATTGAGCGAGGGAGAAGCGTTAACGGGACTGCTTATCCAGTGCGGCTGGATCGCTCTGCTTGCAGGAGCAGCACATCTCGCTTGGCGAGCTGGGCTTAAGCGGTACATCGGGCTGGGAGGTTGAAGAGGGGATGAGAACAAGCTGGTATTCGTTATCTTGGTGTCGTTCTTGGGCTGACGGTATGAGAAGTTACTTGCGTTTATACGGCGTGTTCGTAAAGAATTGCCTCGCTGCAAGCATGGAATATCGGTTCAACTTCTGGATGGGCATTGCCGTGGAGATCGCCTTCCTCTGTGCCAAGGCCTTATATATCCTAATTGTGTATCAGACCGATCTGCATATCGGAAACTTGACGCCAGATCATATTCTTCTATTCATTGGCACTTATACGATGATGACAGGGCTCTACATGGGACTGTTCTACGTGAATTTCATTCGACTGCAGCAATATGTGCGTGACGGGACGCTTGATCTGATGTTGACGAAGCCGATATCGCTGCAATTTCTTGTGTCGCTGCGCTATGTCGATATTGGTCTGCCTATCCCGAATGTCATCGCCGGTGCGGTTATGATCGGCATCGGCTGGCATCGCGCGAATCTGCCGCTGGATGGCAATATCTTCGGCTTCTTCATCTTGCTGTTATCTGCGCTGTTTGTCACGTATGGCATCATGCTGCTGCCTGCGCTGCTTGCGTTTCGTTTCGTTCAGACTGGTGCAGTGACCGAGATTGCCCATTCGATTTGGGACGCGAACAATATGCCTTTAGATATTTTTCCGCGGTGGCTGCAGCGTATCGGCGTGTACGTGATCCCGATTTTTCTAATTAGCAACTATGCTCCGAAGTTTGTGCTTCATGAGCTGGCCGCATGGGATATTGTGTGGGCTATTGCAGCACCGCTCCTGCTGCTTCTCATAACGAGATGGTGCTGGAAGCGGGCTGTAGTTGGATATAGCAGCGCTGGAAGCTAGATGAGGAAAGGAATTATATGGAGGGTAGGGAGGACATAAGGGACGGAAGTACTGAAGGACGGTGAATTTGAATGGCTGAACAAGAACAAGAACAAGAACAAGAACGGGCACAGAGGCAAGTGAAAGAAAGACAGCGCTATGAACAAGGCTTTCTCGATTGTCGGAATGTTCAAGTATCGATTGCGCTTCAGGAGTGGGGAGTTCCTGTTGAGCTGTTGTATTACAATGCGTGGGAGAGCACGCGCTCGGTTTATGAGCACTTATATGTAAATAAGAAGCTTCCATGGCTGTATGAATCCCCGTGCCTTGTTCCGTCTGAACTGGGGCTAATCGGAGTTGCCTATGAGGAAGTGCAGTATGCGACATATGAAGATGCTGATACCATTTTACAAGACGTCGACTATTCAGAACAAGCGGCCTTTCTCTGGATCGTATGCGGTGAGTCGCCCTATGTGAAGCCAGGATTCTACGGGCATCCAGAATCGGTGCATTCGGTGTGGGTTCAGGGTCTATCCAGCACGTCTAGCCTAGACTCTGAGCTGGCCGATTGCACAGCCGGGGCAGGTTACTGGGTGCGTGATACTTATCCCGAATTCGAAGGATTCGTATCTGAGACTGATTTCCGTCGAATGGTAGATAGTCCGTATGTACATCTAGAAGATAGACAGGTATTTCTTGTACGTCGGCCCGAGCGGAATGACTCAGCGGATAAGGGGCAGATCATGGAGCGTTTCCTAGAGCGGCAGCGAGGGCTTCATGACGATGCAACGTTCTATGACATGATCTGCCGGACGGTGAATCAGCCGGAGCCGGAATTCTTCCCAGAATGGACGGAGCTGTACGACTGTCATTCTCATGCGTTCAAATTTCTAGCAGGTTCCCGTTATGCTTACTCCTGCTTCGCAGAGACCTTGGTGTCAAGTGAACATTCTTGGGTACGGCAGCTGCGAGACATTGCCCGCAGGGCGGATAAGTTGAAGAACGTGTTCTTAATGGCTGTACAAAGCGGTCGTGTGGATGGTCAGGTCGTTCATCGGATGTGCACGGAATTGTACAGACTTGAGCAAGAGTGGCTCGCAAGCGGTCATGTAGAGCTTGGACAAGAGGCCCAGCTTCGGAGATAGAACAGAATATCCGCTTATGAATGCAGGATGACGGAGGGGCAGTCCAAGCAGTTGAGTCCAAGTCCCAGACGACCAATAAGCATGCAAAAGGGGCAGCAAATGCTGCCCCTTAATTCATTGATAGGATAAGGATGATTTCAGAGTGTTCTACCATCATTCTTCGATAAACACTTACGCAAGCGGCTTCGGATTTGTCATCGACAGCAGTTCCTGCATGTTTGACTTTCTTGCATCTCCAAGTGTGCTGCCAATCAGATTCGTAAATCCGTCTATGGTAGCCATCCGTCCGTTGTAGCGTTGGAAATATTTATGCCAGACGATGTCCAGCGCCTCGGTGCCTGCCTTCTGTACCCATTGCACCATTAGGGCAGCGCCCTTGACGCGGTAGAGCAGCTCAGAATATTGGCCAACATGGAACGCGGGAGTCGTTACCTGCTTCTGGAACAGTACGGCTGGCCATTGCTCGGATGGGATGACGAGGGCTCCAGCATCTGGATCCTTCCATGTATCCAGCGATGATAGATTTGGATACTGTCCGTTCCATATCGACATCGCCCAAGGTGCTCCCTCCTGTTCGTGACGATAGTATTGCGCTGCGAATTCAGATAATCCTTCTTCCAAAAATCCTTCAGTAAGCGCATTATGTCCGATCGCAAGTGAGAACCATTGCTTGGCAATCGATCGCAGCACATCCTGTGACAGCACACCTTGCTCATTACCCGCTGCACCGAGACGGTTGAACAAGATTACTTCGTTCAAGCTGTCCGTCATTTCGGGGAATGGGGCTTCGGCGAATTTCCAATGCTTGATTGGCAGCAGTCCAATCTTATCGGAATAGAATCCGATTGCATCCTGCAGCGCTGCTGTATATTTCTTCATCTGTTCCTCGTCCGGCTGCTCGAAGGTGAATACAGACAGTTGTCCGCCACTAGGCAGATCGACCTTCGTCTCTATATATTTCGGGCTTGCGTAGAAGCCGAAATGACGGACATTTTGCACGTTTGAATGAACAATCTTCCTCTCATTCTCCACACGCTGGTCAATCAAGCTGCCCGTCATCGCCACATTCCATGAGGCAGGCATATTCAAGCTTACATCGTAATCCGCAGCATAGAAGAAATCACTCTTATATTTCGGATTGTTCGGAACCCGGTTCCAACCTCCTTGAATCGAATCGAAGACGGCTAGCTGCGGCGTCCAGTAAGTACCGCCAACATAATCATCTGTATAGGATAACCGCTGTGCGCCATACGGGACTTGGACTTCATAATGAATGCGAATCGATACGGTCTCATTAGGAGCAAGCCCCTTGTTAAGCGTGACCGTCATCGATTGGTTTGCATGCTTAAATTGCAGTGCTTTGCCCTCTAAAGTCGTTACTTTCTTCGTCGTTATTCCCCCGAAGAACCGATCATCGATGCTATGGCTGTTATGGGCATCATCCTGAGGAGATTGATTGCGAATTTGTTCGTTGCGCTGCTTGAACTGAACAGGCATCGTCTCTGGCTTGCGGTAGCTGTCGGCGAACCAATGGAAGACTAGCTCTTTAAGGTTGCGATTGAATACGTTGCGAATCGTAACGACGGCCTGCGATTGTATCGTTCGAGTCTGCTCATTCCAATTGGCATTTATCTGATACTGAATCGGTGAGGTGGAGGCATTCTCCTTCTTCGCCTTGCCCTCACTCTTGCCGCCCAACGCACACCCAGCTAGCAGCTGCGCCATCAGGCAGATGACAAGCAAGGTAACAGCTAGTTTCCATCGTGTTGGACGCGGTTGGAATCGCGATGTGTTGCTCATAGGTGGCCCTCCTTCCGCCGATAAATAGGTAAGGTTGTTCATAATTGTATGTTAACTCCATTGTAGTAGATTTATAGGGAGCATATCTATTGATTTGACTTACGTTAGCTTACAGTTTTGTCATGATCAATGATATGGTACTATTACTTAGGGGGATATGCATTCTATTAATTATGGAAACATCAACAACCACTAGAGAGAGAAAGGGATGAAT
Organism: Paenibacillus sp. NAIST15-1; assembly: GCF_001894745.1. Classification (GTDB taxonomy): domain Bacteria; phylum Bacillota; class Bacilli; order Paenibacillales; family Paenibacillaceae; genus Paenibacillus_B; species Paenibacillus_B suaedae. Next base: position 199,770 of record NZ_BBYF01000001.1, on the reverse strand, counting down.
TCGGTGATTCTCCGAAAACCGATGTTACCTCACTCGATAACCGAATCCGATAATGTTGTATTGGATTCCCTACGAACAAAGATGAATTTCTTACAAATCACATCGAAAGATGCCGAATGTCTGCGTCGTTTGGCTCCCTACATGGAAAAGTACGCAGAAGCGATCACAGACCGCCACTATGATTTACTGTTCGGATTGCCAGAAATGAAGCGAATGATTGATCAGCACAGTACTAGGGCAAGGCTCAAGGGAACGTTTATCGCCTATTTGCAATCGATCCCTCAGGTTGCATTCGATGCAGAATACGTGCGAATGAGAGAGCGAATTGGGCAGGTGCACAGCCGCATACAATTAGAGCCGGAATGGTTCATTGCCTCGTTCTTGCGCGTATATGAGTACTTGGTTCCCATCATCGTGAATGATTTCCGTTCAAATGATGCATCTGCGATCTTAATGGCGCTTCACCGGATTGTGATGCTGGATGCCCAAATTGTATTGGAATCCTATCAGTCTGCAACGGAATATCGCCTGATGGACAACAATAGCGACATTATGGAAATGTTAATTCAGTCTGATGGACTGCACACACTGTTGATCGCTGCTGAGCGATCCCTTCAAGATGTTTTGGACATTCAGGCTGCTACCGAGCAATTGACAGCTTCCATCGAAGAGGTGTCCGTGCAGACGGCAGATTCTGCTACGAATACGGTGAATATGATTGCGGCGCTACAGGAGAATCGGAAGATTGTTGAAGAGACGATCGAAGGCTTCGAGAAGATGAATGATTTGTTCTTAGATACACGCACTCGCTTTGACCAATTACAGCGTTCCATGCAGAAGTTAACGGACGTCGTACAGTTAATCGACACGGTCGCTGGAGAGACACAACTGCTCGCGTTGAACGCTTCGATCGAAGCAGCACGTGCTGGGGAAGAAGGACGCGGCTTCGCTGTCGTGGCTGGGGAAGTTCGCAAACTGTCTGATCAAACGAAGCAGGCCGTTCATGATGTGTATGATGTCATTGAGAGCATTCAAGGCATGGCTACAGCGGTGCAAGCGCGGACTCGGGATATGTCGGAGCAAATGGATATCCAGCATCATAAAAATAAAAGCGCTTTCGAGCAGTTGGATCGTATGATGCAGTCGGTCGAAGAGGTAGGTTCTTCGGAGGATGCCATCGCTTCTATTGTCGAACAACAAGCGGATGCTACACAAGAAATTACCGCCAGCATGACTGGCATTGTGAAGAATACAGAAGAAATGATGTCTATGGCCAATGCTACCGGTCAGCATCTCTATACAACCAGCCAATCGGTTGAGACATTGCGCAAGCAATCGCTTGAATGGTTCCGTCATATCGATGATGCACAATGGATTCGAATTATGAAGACCGATCATCTACTATGGAAATGGTGCACGTATAATCGGCTTCTCGGCTTCGATGAGAGTGATCCTGCTGTCATGGAGGACTTCCATCAATGCCGGCTTGGCAAATGGATTGCAACAGAGCAGCAGCGAAGCGATTCGCCAGTGGCCCATCTTCCGCTGTTCAAGGATATGGTGGGGCAGCATGAGATGCTTCATCGCTTGGCAGGTGAAGCTGCTCGTCAGATGGATGATGGCAACCGCGATGCAGCGACAGTATCCTATCGGCGAATGAATGAGATCTCGCAGCAGCTGTTGGCACAGTTGGATGATCTGAGAACTCAGCTGGAGCGTCGCCCTGCAAAACAGCATGCCTAATCGCAAGGGTGAGATGTAAGCGGATTTCGGTTTGGATTGTCTCGTAAGTATAAGATGAAGAGGTACTGAACGGGGATGCGGCTGGATTCTCGCGGGTGGAATTACGTTGTATATAACTAATGAATAAATGAACATATATTGTAATCGGAAATGTAAAATCGGGTTAGGCAACACCATGCAATACGACACGGTGTATGCCTGACCCGATTTTTTTATGCTTGAAGATATTGAATGAAAAAATAGGTTGTTTTTTCTTGTTCCCATTCGACCAGTGCAAGCTGCTTGCGTTTAAATCGATCCTGATAGGTACGAACAACAATGGTATACAACCATGACGCAAAGCTTCTGCTTCGATCATGATCCGCCAGCTTGCGGTATGCCTTAATAAATGCCTCCTGCGAAATATCCTGGGCATCTTCATGAGTTGCTCCCATCCCTCGTAGCAGGCCGTATATTCGCTGCTTGTACTTGTTGACTAGAATCGCGTATAAATCCAGCTTGCCTGCAAGAATTTGCTCGATGATGTCTTTGTCTGACTCGGTGCAGCCCATGGCTCTCCTCCTTCGTCGTTGTCTGTTCATAGATATAGACGAGGCTCTCACTTGCAACTTCTCATCGTAGCAAGAAAGATTTTTTGCGAAGTTCACGAAAAAAAGGAGAACCGGAGTCCTCCCTCATTAATTTTATTTTCTTCTGACACGTTGCGTTCATGAACAACAATCGCCCCGACACAGTAGTGCTGCGCGGGGCGATTGCGTCATAGCAGCAGATTATCTGCCTCTATGCTTTTCTTTCCGCTTGTGAATGCGAATGCTCCGTTTTTTCTCCTGCAAGGCTTCGCGTTCTTCCCGAGAGCGGCATACGCGCTCCTTCTTCCTGCTCTCGCAGTCAAGACGCAGTGCTTCCTGGGATTGCGTCGATATGCCGCGCTGCTTCATTTCCATTGCGGCACGTCTTGCCAGCCGCTTCGGATTGATGCGGCGCAGCGGTTCTTGGGCGCTCACAGCAGTTTGCGTGATCCGTTCCATTAGCGGCATCATGAATACTTCCACGAATTCAAGCACTTCTGCATCCTTTGGCTCTGCTCCAAATACATGGCGGCAAGCCTTCAGACGCCCATGGACAGTGTCCTCGACGACTCCGATCCAGAACGGACCTTCAAAAAATACGGTTAACTTCACACTCTATTCCCCCTTTGTCATAAAGAGTGAGGGACATCCCAAGGGGGGAAGGTTACTGATCCCAAACATTTTCATGCCGGAACGTTCGGACTACCAACCGAAAACCGTGTTTTTACACTCTTACCTGAGTATAACGCAAATGAATGGAGTTCCCAAGATGAAGATGTCATTGAAATAAGCAGGTAGGAATGAAATTTAGATGGGAAAGGAGGAAGTTAGAAAGTTAGAAGTGAGAAGAAATAAGCAAAAATAGAGAAATAAAAATACTGAAAGTTAGGATGGGGTGATTGGGCGGATAGGCGGATACAGTAATTAGTTGACTTCGAGCATGCATCAGGAAGAAAACGGGGGAACCACATCCGATCTGTGGAGGAGCTCGCGTTGGAGCTTCCACAGATGAACATGGATGATGAGTTGTACGAGTTGATGCGTTACCTATTTTTCGCGTATATCATGTTAGACAAGGTTGAAAAGTCAGAAGCTATTTATCGGATTCAGAATCCAGCTGGCTCCATTTGTTGCCGAATACCGGCGGTGTATATTGAAGCAGCTTCTCAACGAGCTCTGCAGGGTCAGCGGAAGCAAGGATGAGCAATTCATGCTCTTGCTTCACAAATCCTGCTTGGATGGAGTGCCGAACCATTTCCAGCATAGGTGTGAAATAGCCTTCCACATTCAGTACGCCGATTGGCTTCTGATGAATGCCGATTTGTGCCCAGCTAATGACCTCGAACAGCTCTTCAAATGTTCCGAATCCGCCTGGCAGCGAGATAAATCCGTCAGACAGATCGATCATCGTTTTTTTGCGTTCATGCATATCTTTTACTTCAATGAGCTCAGTCAAGTTGGTATGTACAACTTCACCTCGGAACAATCCGCGCGGCATAACGCCTGTTACCTTGCCGCCAAGGCGCAGCACTTCATTGGCTACTTCGCCCATGAGACCGACTTTGGAGCCGCCGTATACAAGTTCAATGTTCTTCTCAGCAAGTACACGGCCTAGAGCTTGCGCGCTAGAGGCGAAGTTGGGGTGCGTCCCCAAGTTGGATCCGGAATACACACATAATCTTTTCACGAGTAATGCCTCCTCATCTGGTATACTTCATTAAGTATAGACATCATTGGTTAGGAAAGGAAGTTAATTTACAATGGAGATGAAACCATTTCAACAGTGGGTGCAGCAATTTTATCAGAAGCGGGAATGGTCGCAATATAATTCCTTTATTCGCGTCGGCTTCCTCATGGAGGAAGTGGGAGAGGTTGCACGTGTTGTTCGGGCGCTGGAAATTGGCCGTGACCGTCCAGATGAAGGGGAGCGCAGCCGCGATGAACTGCGTCAAGAACTGGTGGAAGAGCTCGGTGATGTGCTGGCGAATGTCATTGTGCTGTCGGAGAAGTATGACATCGACTTGAGTGAGATTGCACAAGCCCATATGGACAAGCTGACGAAGCGTTTCGGCGGTTGATTCGGTAAGGAAACACCAGGGAGAACTATCGGCAAGGTAAGAGCAAGAGTAAGAGCAAAAGCAAAGCTAAGAGTCTAAAGTGTAAATTGCTAAGATCCATTCCTTTGCGGCGAGCTGCGAATCGGATAGATAACAAAGCAAATGATGGCGAATACGAGTGCAACGATTGGGATGCCTGCCAGCATCAGTCTAATCCCCAATATGGCTGCGTCAGGCTGCTGCGCGCTATTGGCAACATAGCCGCTGGATTCGAGTACGGTGCTCATAATAATGGCTTGCAGGGAGACGCCGAACCGAATAATAAATCCATTCATCCCGAAATACATACCTTCGCGTCGTGCCCCTGTCGTGCGCTCGTCCTCGTCAATGACCTCAGAGAGGAGAATGTCGAGTAGGATGATAAGTCCAGCAAGGCTGAACCCGATGAATGCGCCTGCTATATAGGCACCGAGTTCCGATGAGACGAACAGAAGTGGAGCTAAGGAAAACATATAGCATACGATGGCAGCAATCATCGTTTTGCGCGGTCCGTAGCGTTTCGTCCAATGCGCCCATACGTACACGAACGGGATCGCAGTAACGAAGACCAGCCCAAGCATAATTGTGTTGGCGCTTTCATTTGCGTGCAGTGCATATTTGGTGAAGAACGGAATCGCCGCGGTCAGAAGAGCAAAGGTCAATTGCACGAAGAAACCGCCCAGTACATAGGCGACAAAAGAACGGTTAGAGAACGTATACACAATAGCTTTCCATAACCCGATTGAGCGAGCAGATGCCTGCTCATTCTCCTTCGAGCCCCAGATCATCACTGCCAGAAATATAGCGGATATGATTCCGAAGGTAAGCCCCATAGCCCCCCATCCGTATTCGGTATAGACTAGCGGTGGTGCTGCTACCCCTCCAATCATCCCCAGTATGCCGAACATTTGCTTCCACGAAGAGGCAGATGCTCGCTCCTTCATCGTAACGAACATTTCCGGGAACAAGGCTGAATAATTGAGGATGACGAGTACATACAGAATATCGTACAGCAGCACGAACACAAGGAAGTACCAGAACAGCCCGTTACCGGAAGCAAGTGGGAACCAGATGAGGGTAAATACAGCCGCAAGCGGTATCGTTCCAAATGCCATGTAGGGAATGCGCCGGCCCCACCTCGTACGAAACTGATCGGACATATAGCCGAACAATGGATTGAGAAAGGCGCCGACGAGTCCGTGGATCACCATCGCAATGCCGATGAGTCCTGGACGGACGCCAAGGATGTCAACGTAATAATAGACAATATAGGCTGCGAACATTTGGGCCAATAAGTTGGCAGATATATTTCCTGAAGCGAAGGCAGCTTTGCGTGCAGGGGATATCGCAATGCTCATGGTATGACCCTCCTCCTTGTTCCTACATAAGCGGTGGGAGCTGGCCGCGCTGTACATCCCGCAAATCCCGCCAACGAATGAGTTGAATACCTTCTTCTGCAATGACACGCCTGATGTCTGAATCGCGGAATAATCTCCATTCCATGCCGCGCTTCTCCCAATGTGGAGTAATGGCCTTTAATTCATCAGATACGATGGAGGGGTGGAGGTACATCTCGGTAATACCGGGAAGAAGACCGCGTAGGAGTGCTTCCGCCTTGGCTTTGACCTGAGCATATGTCTCTCCTGGAATCCGTTCATAAGGGAGCCCGAGCAGTGTATCAAGAATGACAACCCCTTTGGCATCTGCCAGATCGATCCGCCTCTTCGCCATCTTCTCGAGTTCTGGATTCAGCTTCATGCCGCCAATACGTCTTGGCATGCGGAACGGCAGTCCATACGCTGCACATACATCAAATACTACGTCAAGGAAATCCCGTCCCGACGCGAGTCCGTACAAGCTGCCCATGTGGTTATCCGCATGCGTAATATTGATGCCAAAACGTCTTGCCGCTTCAATTTGACTAATCATTTCACAGCGAATTTGCTCAGGATCGGCGAGATGTTCGACGGTTAGACAATCCTCAGGGAAGTAGCCCTCCTCGGTGAGCAGGGTGGAGATGTCTCGTGAACGGTTCATCGCCGACCATTTATACCCTTCCCACTCGCTCGTGAAGGTGAGGTGTACCCCGATGTCCAGCTCTGGATGAGCGGCGCTCCACTTCGCTGCTTCCTTGGCCCAGCCGCATGGCATCATGATGGAGGTGGAGCAAATCGATCCCTCCTCAAGCAGCTGCATAATCCCCATGTTCGTTGCATGACACATACCGAAGTCGTCGGCATTAATGATGAGCAGACGATCGGTTTCCTCATACCCCAAAGCTCTCATGACGTTCATGGCCTTCGCCTCCATGTGTGATTGATCGATCCGCATGAATCGATTCGTGTTTATGCAACTAAATATATTCGAGAGTCGGCGGCAACTTGCACTTGCGCTCAGATATAATGATGGTTTACTCACGGGAGTATCGAATTCTCATGCGCGATGGAAAGTGGGAAGTACAATAGGGTATCTGTTATCGCTTAGGGGCATCCTTCGATTACGCAGATATGCTTCTGATTCGGAGGCATCTCTAATATGTTAATCATAGAAGAGATGGCATCCTAGAAGGAGGGCTGAACGATGACATGGGATATCATTCGCATACCTTGGACGACATATCGGGGGGCAGAAGCAGCGGAACGGCTGCCTGAGGCTCTCCTTCAGTTGAAGGATGCTTCGACAACAGCAGAAGCGGAGCTGGCCAGTGAATCAATAGAAGCAATTGTGGTTGTGCAGGGCGCCTTGTATGAAGTGGCTGTACCGACATCCATTTGCTTGCTAAGCATGATTCAGAATACGACGGATACGGCGCGTCCTTACATGCTGGAGCTGCTTGTTCTCATTGCGTCCGGCGAGCCGGCAGATCTTGAGTTGGAGTACGGAAATCCGCGTCTGGCAGATGCTTGCAAGCGGGAAGTTGCCCGAGGAACTGCTGTATATGCCCACCTGCTTGAGAATGGGCGCGCGGCCGAGCGGCTGCATTGTATTGATCTTCTAGGATTGTGTGCGAAGCGGGATAGGACGGTAAGAGAGCGGGTACGCTGGATGTTCCGTCGAGTACTGCAGTCTGAGAGGGATGAACGTATTCGGGAGTTCTTGTCTTATTGGCTGAGGGAGCTGGTGTAGTGATGATCCATCTAAGATTATCAAGAACTATTTAATTACGACATTACTTGCTCTGAAAAAATAAACTCCTATAAGAAAAACAGCTCGTGGCTGATCGAGCTGTTTTTCTGTTATTTTCAAGGTAAAAAAGAATGGCAGATGTCCTTAAGTTGAAATGACTTCATAAAAAATGAATGTGATTAAGAACAAAATAGGTTGACATCCAATTTGTGGGGAGATAAATTGATAACATGAAACTAAATTAGTATAAATAGTTTCGAAATAGGGAGGGATTTGCATGGTTTGGATTCAGAAAAAAGACTTCGTAGTCGCTACATTTCTGTCTGCTATCCTGTTTGTGCTCTTCTGCTATCTAAGTTCAGGGTATGAGCTAATCGTCACATTTGCCCTTGGGATCGTGTTTGCATACTCGATTTTTATTACGTTGTATAGGAGGAAAGTTGAACCGAGTGAACCATTGCAAGTTCTGCCGTTCTACTTCGGTGTTCTAGCCTGGCAGTTCATTCATTTTTCCGAAGAATTCTCTACCGGATTTTCAACCCGCTTTCCTCTTATTTATGGTGGAGAACCCTATACCGCGCAATTTTTTGTTGTGTTGAACATGATCTCCTATTCTTGCTTCGCTCTTGCCGCTATCTTTGCCTTTGTCCGGCGTAAGCCCGTTCTTCTTATTCCCGTTTTGTTCTTTACAGCTTATGGAGCGCTCGGCAATGCCATCGCACACACCACTTGGAGCCTTTATTTCGGCGAATATTTTCCGGGCTTATACACCGCTCAGTTATATTGGCTCCTTGGACCGCTTCTGCTGCGAAGATTGACGGGGGACTGGAAGGTAACCCTACTCCTGATCATTCCTTATGTCGTCCTGCTTCCGATTGCGTTAATTGCTGCCCTTGTTTAAAATGAAATTACTTCATATCATTATCATTACGGAAGAGGAACCTGACATGAGCAAAAAGACGGAAGCGAGACTGTTAACGCATGCTGCATCCCAGTTTTTTCGGCACGGTTACTCCAATCTATCCGTGGACGATCTCGTGCAGGGGATTGGGATGAGCAAGGCTACGCTGTACCGCTACTTCGATTCGAAATACGATTTGCTGGAAATCGTGATCGAGAAGCTATTTCAAGAAATTGAGGCAGACATTCATGAGCTGCTTGCGAGCAAGCAGGAGCCTGAAGTGAAGCTGCGTACCTTTATGGCCTTGATGGTAGAGCGATTGAACGGTATTGAGCGATCCGCGATCGAGGATATAAAGCACAGCGTGCCCGTTTTAAATGAGAAATTTCAGAATTTGCGCAAGCACGTCATTATTAATCATTTGGTGAAGGTATTAGAGGACGGTGCTGAGCAAGGTTATTTTCGGAAGAATATCGATCAAGGGGTTGTGGCACATATCATCTTTGCAGCGATCGAATCGTTGACTGATACAGATTACCTGGCTGAAAGCCGCTACCGGTTTTCCGAAGTTTTCGATATGGTGCTGACCATTGTGATGTACGGAAATGTAGCAGGTGCGTCGAAGCACTGACGATTATTTTGTACATATAATAACTTTTGCTTCAGCAAATTACTTGGAGCTAATAACGGCAGCTTTGTCCCAGTTAGTGTCAACGGAACTTTTAGCACTCCGTCCATTACGTTATCGCCTGGTACATACAGCATGTATTACGAGAATAAATCCGATTTCCCTATCGATTTCGATGCCTTTGTCCTTAGCTCTAGTTAGTTGTATGAATCTAGGAGAATAAGATTTATGCAGATAACTACTTGCTTCAATACTTTGGCTGTGTTAGGATGAGGATAACTTTGACAGAACGGAGGGTTCACAGTGGTAAATAAGGCAACCATCTTCCGCCTAGGAAGAATCCGATTGAACGCATGTGTCACTAACTGAATAGTGCTCATTAGCTCTGCTTGTGTGCAGAGTAATCGGGATTGGTCTGCCTTGTTGCTACGGAACCTAATAAAATGGTTGGCGACAGAAGAGGGAGGGATCGTGCCTACCTTCTTTTGTTGTGCCCATTGCACGTGTCTGCCGCTATTGAAGGAGAGAAGTATGTCTCTTTGAGCATTGTCGTCGCATGTATTGCTTGTTCCTGATCGTGTTATCTGGTTCGGGGCAATTGGGGTGCATGTGTCTGATAATGCGAATACAGCTGTGTGCATCAGTGGATGCTGGCAGCGTTAACTGCGAACAGCGGTAATAGCTGTAGACTGTACAGTTGGCCATTGGGTTGTTCCAATTGGATTGAATCGCCCCTATCAAGGTGGGAGTTCGATCTAATTAGCCGCAAGGATCCTATGTGTAATAGGATACAGAAGGTTGCGATCCAGAATTAATACGATTACTCCAAGCGCAGGCGGGATGCCTGTGTTTTTTTGTGCATCAAGTTGTATGAGAACCAGGCATGATAGGAACAAAATAAATAGAAACATGGAGGAATAACTTTATGGAACAACTAACAATCGAACCGCAAAAGGCCGTACTGGTCGGCGTGAATATGAATCATCAGCCAGACTTTGCATATTCGATGGAGGAACTGGCGAACCTGGCGAGCGCATGTGATGTCGAAGTAGTCGGGACAGTGACGCAGAATCTGAGCCGCATCAATACGTCGCATTACATCGGCACAGGCAAGATACAGGAAATTACGATCATGCTGAAGCAGCAAGAAGCCAATCTTGTTATTTTCAATGATGAGCTGTCGCCTTCGCAGCTGCGCAATCTGGAAGCCGATCTAGACTGCAAGGTCGTGGATCGGACGCTGCTCATTCTGGACATCTTCGGACAGCGCGCGAAGACTCGTGAGGCGCAGCTTCAGGTCGAGGTGGCAGAGCTGCAGTATATGCTGCCGCGTCTTGTTGGCTTGCGTGAATCACTTGGCCGCCAGAGCGGCGGTATCGGCACGAAGAACAAGGGCGTGGGTGAAACAAAGCTTGAGCTGGATCGTCGCCGGATTGAAGAGAAAATTACAGCCATGAGCAGGGAATTGGAAACGCTCGTAGCGCATCGCCAAATTCAACGTAAGAAGCGGAAGAAGACAGAGATCCCTGTCGTCTCGCTCGTCGGCTACACGAATGCGGGCAAATCCACGGTAATGAACGCACTGGTTGGAAAGTTTACGGGATCACAGGACAAATTCGTATTTGAAAAGGATATGCTGTTCGCAACATTGGAAACGTCTGTCCGCAACATTGAGCTGGAGGATAAGAAGGAATTCCTCCTGACCGACACGGTTGGCTTCGTCAGCAGACTGCCGCATCATCTTGTGAAGGCATTTCGCTCTACGCTGGAGGAAGTGAGAGAAGCCGACCTGCTCGTGCATGTTGTGGACTTCTCCAATCCGGAGTATGAGCAGCACATTCACATTACGAATGAGACGCTGAAGGCAATTGGAATCGAGGATATTCCGATGATTTATGCTTTCAACAAGATCGACATGAAGGATGGAGAAATACCGGAATCGCAGGACAATTCCTTGTATATTTCGGCCAAGGGCAAGCAGGGGCTAGATGAGCTTGTCACGGCGATTCGCGGCAAGGTGTTCCGCAATTACGTGAAGTGTGAGATGCTCATTCCCTATCACGAAGGACAGTATGTCTCTTACTTGAATGAGCATGCGCATGTACTTGCTACTGAATATGAGGAGCAGGGCACGAAGCTTGTTCTGGAATGCAAGCAGAGCGATTATCAGAAGTTCGCTCAATATGTGAAAAAGTAGTGATTAAATGCAAAGTCACTTCGAATAGGAGACGAAGTGACTTTGCAAGAAGATCAAAACTATTTAGAATAGAAAAAATTAGTTAGTATTTCTATTCAATAATTCATTTCCCGAATCTTCCCATTCGTTAAGTGCTTCTGTGATTGATTTTTCTTTATTCCTTGCAGATTCTATTTGTTTGTTCCCTTCGGTGATTATCATTCTAATATCATTAATTATTTTGAAATTATTGTATAAGTCCAACTGATAATTTGCTGATATAGAAGATTGCAACTTATAGAAAGCATCGATATTATATACGGTATCTTCCTTGTGATTATAAAATGTAAATAATTCACTAGGTATGTCTTTATTTGATTTTGCCCATTTTTGGCTGTGAATAAACTTGAGATATTCCCATGCTATTTCAGTATTGTTAGAATAGGCATTAATGGCGATAATGTTGCTAAAAGTAATTTCACTTCCTACATGAGGAGATCCGGTATGAATTGGATAAGTAACTATGTCAAAATTGCTGGGCATTTGTTTTTTTAGTGAATTAAAATAATTATAGTTTTCTATGATTATTCCAACTTTATTGTTAAGAAATAGGTCTTCTCCTTCAGATTTTATTGGTGTAATGTTCTTTTGGAATAATGAATCAATTAGCTGGAAGCTTTCCTTCCAAGTATCAGTTGCAACTGTCATTTTCTTTTGGTCTATATCATACATTCTCACATTTAAACTGGATAAATAGTTGTTTATAATATTGAAATAGTTAGAGTCGTTGTATCTGTCAAAGCTTATTCCATAAATATTATCCTCTTTTAGTTGTAAAGATAATAGTTCTGCTTTTTGAAATAATTGCTCCAAAGTCATTAAATCATGAGGAGGTTCAAGATTAGCTTTTTGGAACAACATTTTGTTATAAAAAACAACCTTTGTTTGAAAGGAAGGAGATAGGCCATATAAATTTCCGTTTCCAAGTTGTTTCAAGTAATCAATAACTGAAGTTTTAGCAGAATTAATATCAAATTTATCCTTATTGATAAAGGGAGATAACTCCTTAAGTTGATTTTGTTGAGACAGTATTTGATATAATGAGGAATCCATAAATAATAAATCAACCGGCTCAGTACCTGTTAGTAAATTTAAGACATTTTGATAAGGGCCATTAGGGTTATGAGTCGCTGGATCTTCTGTTATCGCAGATACGACTTTTATATCGACATTTGGGTGTAAAATTAAAAATGGTTCTACAAATCTACGTTGGAATTCTTCATTATTTGTGTCTCCAAAAACTAGCCCAATGATTAATTTTTCGTCATTTTTAACTTCTATATTTTGACTACATCCTAATATCAAAGTACTTATCAAAAGTGAAATGATAACTATTTTTCTTATTTTCCTCACTCACTTTCTATATGTCTTTGATTTTTCCGTCTACAAGATTTATGATACGATTACATTGATTAGCGATAAAGTGATCATGTGTTACAATAATGATAGAACTGCCTTTTGAATTTAAGTCTTTTAGGTAATTAAGCACCATTTTACCGTTTTCCTGATCAAGTGAGCCCGTAGGTTCATCCGCAAGTATGATATCGGGTTTTCCAACTAAGGCACGACCAATAGCAACTCTTTGTTGTTGTCCTCCAGATAACTCGGAAGGATACTTATTATAAAATTCAGATAAACCCAGATATTGTATTGTTTCCATTATATCCTTCTTTTTTGTTTTTTTGTTCGTTTTTCGGTAATAAAGAGGCAATTCAATGTTTTCGTATACGGTATATTGAGGCAGTAGTAAGAAATTTTGAAATACATATCCGAATGTTTGATTTCGTAGTAGAGCTATTTCTTTCATTGTCAGGCTTTTGACATCAATATTATCTACGTAAATAGAGCCTTCATCAGGGAAATCTATGCAACCAATTATATTAAGTAATGTAGATTTTCCTGAACCCGACGGTCCGGTAATTGCAATCATTTCCCCTTTTGTGATTTTGAAATCTATTCCATCCAGTATATTTCTTTTTTCTCTTTTATTGAAACTTTTTGAAATACTATCGATTATTAGTTTCTCCACATTAATACACCTCTTTAATGCTGCGAATTAATTCTGTACGAGATAATTTGTTTCTAATAAAAAATGTAATGATTATTCCAATAATGAAGAACAAAGAGGATGAAATCCCAAACGTTAAAAGAGATATTGGTGTATCGTTTATCAGATGAGTTAACAAATAAGAAATAAAATAGGAAATAGATGAAGCAATAATGAGCTGACATGTGAACTCAAAAAATAAAGAAAGTAATAATATTGAAATACTTGAGCCATGTATATACAAAATAGCTAAATCAGTTAGCCTTTTTTTTATTGACATAAAAATGATTCCGATAAATCCGATCATGGAAAGACATGTTAATATAATTCCTAATGAGATAGAAATAAAAATAAGTGTTGAGTTTTGTTTTTTTATTTGGTCAATCATTTGCTCTATAGTATAAACTTTAGCTGAAATATTATTTAATGAAAGATATTCGTTGACTTTTGAATTGAATTGTTCGAATGAAGAGTTTTTTTGTAAGGTAATAATTGAGTTATAGGACATTCTTTCGATATATTTTTTTCCATTAAGCTGTTCGTTTTGGATTGGAGCAATTATGAAGTTTTGCTTGTCATAAATCGCTCCTTGAAGTGAAGTTGTTCCTCCGTTCCATAGAATTATGTTTGAAGAAAGGTTTTTTTTGATATTGAATTCACGATGTATTACAGTTTGTTTTTTATCATCAGCGATAGGGAGATTCAATTTTTGTAAGTTTGTATTATTAAGATTTTCACTAATGTATATGTCTGTTGAACTTTGAAAAGGCTCTAAGTGGTATTTGGATAAAAGTTCATTACTAACAAAAAAGAGCTCAGTGTCAGTTTTAAGTTCAGGAATATAATTTGTTCTATTGAGATATGTGGCAATAGAAGTTACTTCCGGCAGGTCTTGAATAAAGTCATAGAATGAGCGTAATTTAGATTCATTTTCATTATTCACAAAAATTCGAACATCATTGTGTTGAGAAATAGAGAGCACATTCTTATATAATTTATAACTGCTTATATACGAATGTACCCCCCAATTAATAAATGTGATGCTTATAATGAGTTGCAACATTACGAAAAACCATCGACCTTTATATTGTATATTGTATTTATATAGATATTTTAGGTTCATGAATTATTCACCTTCTTACGTCATCTCATTCGGGTGATTCTAGAAAAATCAGGGGTTATAATTGTTTTTAACGGCCATATTACACTAATTACAGTACTAAGAAAAAGAAGAAGGAAAGTTGATAAGATGTTCGAGAGAGACAAAATAATAGATTCAATATCAAAAATATATACCAATGCTTTGCTGAAAGCCAATCCAGGAAGTAAAGCAATTGATACAGAGGCAACTGTCATAATAAATAATTCACATATAACTTCCAAGATAATTTTACCTTTTGTGGCTCCTAAAATCATCTTCAGGGAAAACTCACGATGTCGTTCGTACAACCAAAAAGAAGATAGATTAATGAGGTTTAGTATAGCTACTAAAAGTATTGTTCCGCCAACAATTAATACTCCATAAATACTATTTTGATATTGAGAATTTACAGCTATGTTTGAAACATTAATAGTTATATTAGGATTCTTCGAGGCATATTGCTGAATCAGTTCAGTTACTTTTGATGGAGAAGTGCCATTGGTTTTTATCAAAACATTATAAGTTGGTTGAGTGAATAGAAGATTGTCTGGCAAGCTTGAAATTGGTAAATAAATACTATCATCCCATGCAGTTTGCTTGTCTTTTTTGCCAATAACACCGATTATTTTATACTCCAATCCATTTATAAGGAGGGAGTTGTTGGTTATTTGTTTGGAAAATTTGTTATATATATTACGTCCGATCATTATGTACTTTTTTTGGTCGCGAATATCGCTTGGACTAATAATTTTTCCTGAAAGCAAAGGAAGCTTCCATTCAGGATATTCCTTGTAGTTCACAGCGATTAGAACATGTTTATTCTGTTCAGTCCCAATTAATCCATTATCTAGGCCTACGTGTATTTCTGCAAACTCTGCGCCGATAGTTGATAATTTTAATAGAGTTGGTTTAATAAATTCATATTTCATTTTTGAAAAATTAACATGTGTATAATTTATATTTTCAATTGGACCATATGATGTTTCTAAAAGTTTGTTTTTGATTCCATCTTTTATATTTAATCCAGTAATAATTACGGTGGCGCTAATAATAAAGCCTAACATCATCAAAGAAACAGGACCTTTATTGTAAATAATATTTTTTAGATACCTATTGATCATATAAATCACTCCACATGTATTGTAAATCTAAAAGAAGTGTCTATAGTGAAAGAAACATTGTTATCGTCGTCTCTAATAAGCCAAGGGTTAGATACCAAGTATGCACTAATTTCATATTTCCCTGGTTGCTCTGGTGCTTTAATCGTTATTTCTTTATAAGCTGTATCTACCTCTGGATTTCTAAAATACCACCAATTTTCATTCTCGTTAACTTCGATTTGTTTCCAATTTAATAAGAAAAAAGCTAGATAATCTTTTGCGAGACCATTTACCCTTACATTCAGTTTGACATTTTCATTTGGTTTTGTTTTTAGTTCATTTGGAGGGAGTCTAAAAAACTCATTTTCAGAGTAATTGTCTTGATTGATTAATATACCTTCATATACATTGGAAGGGTCTTTAGAGATAAGGATACGTGTATTACTTGAATATTTTATAGATTTCGATTCGAACGGTTTCAACATATTATCTTGTGGAGTTAAATCAATTCTTTGGCTAACTCCATAAAAATCAGAAGTATCACCTAGGTCACCAGCATGTTTTTGTGGTCCAGCAACCACTGACACTATTAATGGAGCGAATGAATGGTTTTTGTAAGTAACAGGGATTGACAAAGGAATTACAATGTCTGCATCATTTTCAAGAAAAAAATACTCATTATTGTTAAATAGTTTATCAGTAGAAGTATAATCTATTTCTAAATAATTTAGTAACATAATCAATTTGAATTGATTTGGATGACCGGATCTATTGTAAAATCTGACCTTAAAGTCGAAGTTTTCACTAACTTCATGTTTAAATTCTTTTATTATTTCATTATTTGTGTTTAATATCTGAATACCATATCCGAGTTGGTTGTCGGTTACTTTGGAATATTGAACATCCATATCTGTGATGCGGGAACAGGAAGTTAGCATAACTACTAGAAAAATGAATTTTATGAGTCGGACTTTATAATTCATAATTCCTCCGTATAAACCAACTCTCAGGAGTGTATATTCTCCTGAGAGTTGCAGCGTATATTAGAACTTGTAATCAGTACCATCCTGCCAAGTGCCTACATTCTTATCTTGAACCTTATGGCTGCCGTAAAATTTTACATCACTTGATGAAAAGGTATTTGCATATTGACTATCAGTCTGGACTTTATCTGTTGATTCTCCACTTTTTGATTTAGAAACGCTGGTCTTATCGCTATTAACTACGGTGACTTTTGCTTCAAGGGAGTACAAGGAGACTCCTTCATGCACCCAGGTTTTTGCATAAGCTGATGGATTTGCGTAAATTGGATTTGAAACGTTCAATTCACCCTTTACAGTGTACTTTCCGAGAGAGCTTTGAGTTGTTGTGTCTGCAAATGCAGTCACTGACATCAGTGAAAAACAAAATACTGAGGTCAATACGGTAACTAACTTCTTGTTCATCCTATACATCTCCTTTTTGAATTCTATTGGAGTCTAGGGTGAGAAAATAATTAAGTTATTCCAAATAATAGGACAATAAACTATATTGAGGATGTCAAGTCCTGTCGCTAGTTTTTGTGTTCAATAATTTACCACATACTACTATTAAGATAAATATTCGTGAAGATGCTTGAAATATTAAGAGAAAATTGATAACAAATAATGTTCAGAGTTTCTCTATATTTTCTTTGTTCTATTCTTGTACTAATGCTACCGGTTTAAGTTGTTGATATTTTGTCGCTATGCAGAAGAAAATAAGTTTGTTATGAAAATAACCAATTGGGTGCAAGATGCTCACACGTAGCTCATAGCCAAATTCCGCTAGAGAACATCAGCATTACGAATGAGACGCTGAAGGCCATTGGGATCGAGGAGATTCCGATGATTTATGCTTATAACAAGATCGATTTGAAGGATGGCGAAATACCGGAATCGCAGGACAATTCCTTGTATATTTCGCCAAGGGCAAGCAGGGGCTGGATGAGCTGGTCGCGGCGATTCGCGGCAAGGTGTTCCGAAATTACGTGAAGTGTGAGATGCTCATTCCCTATCACGAAGGACAGCATGTCTCTTACTTGAACGAGCATGCGCATGTTCTTGCTACTGAATATGAGGAGCAGGGCACGAAGCTTGTACTGGAATGTAAGCAGAGCGATTATCAGAAGTTCGCCCAATATGTACTGCAGTCTTAACAAGTTCATAGAAGCACACAGTGAGCCGCTTCGCAGACAGTTGTCTGGAGGCGGCTCTTCCTTCTGCATTATTTTTTCTTATTTCTTCATATCGCCTCTTGTGGCAGTTTTACTGCGTCCGCTGTTTTCCCGTCGAGAGCGTATACTTCGATTTCGTCAATGAAAACGAACCACTCTGCCGGGACATTACGCATATTTTTTGTGCTAATCCGATCTAAATTCTCCTGCTATCCTATCGAAATATTGAAAGGAGAGCACAAATTGTCAAGAAGACAGGGAACAGATTCAGTATGATTACACAAGAAGAGATTTCATGGGGATAGGAAGGATCTGAAGTTCGTGAAGATACATGGATATAACTTGGAGCATCGACGCATCCTCGTTCTACTGATCACCCTAACGGTGCTCTCGTCTGCATACACTTCGGTTGTGATGGCGGAGGGGCCTGTACATGGAGAGGCGGAGAAAACGGAGAAACATACTTCCCTATCGATAAAAGGGACTGCGGTGGAGACGGTGCATAAACAGCAAGAAGAGACGGCAAGAACTTATCAAGCCGCACTATCTGAATGGAAGCGCTGGGCAGCAGATCATGCTTATGCTTGGAACCACATACAACCGGAACAATGGTCTCCGAACGGTGGAGCGATTGTGCAAGACAACATGAGTGATCTAGATATGCTAATTCCGCTGCTGGCTGACAAGCGCATCGTTTACTTGGGCGAAAATTCGCATGGGGTTGCTGAGTTCAGTTTGGCCAAAACGCGCATGATTCAATATTTGCATCAGACGCTTGGGTACAATGTCGTTGCCTTTGAGAGTGGATTGGGCGATGCTGCGATCGCGCAAGGACAAGTGAACAAGAATGCGGCACAGCAGACGATGAAGCGATCTATATTTGGCGTATGGTGGGCAGAAGAGACAAAGCCGCTGTTCGACTATATGAAGGCAACACACGCGAGCGACGCTCCGCTGCGGCTTGCGGGCTTCGATATTCAGGTGCAGTCTTCGTTATTCCAGGATGCAGATTGGATATCGAACAAATCGCTGAAGAATAGAGCGATACAAGCGGAGCAAGAGATTCAGAAATGGAGAAAGAGTACGGATCTGAACGGCTACCGCAAGGCGAAGCCGGTGTTAATGAAGGTGTACGAAGAACTGCTGCAAGCTGTACCGAACAATGCTGACGCCTTGAAGCGGGAGTATCCCAATGAGCCGCATATCGTCAAGCTGATGCAGCGCGCACTGCAGGATCGCATTCGGGTTATTCAGGAGTTCAATGAACTGAGCATCGAGTCTAATCGATTAACGGAACAAGGCGATTATAGCGGAACACAGGCCATTATGGAATGGCGGGATCGGGCCATGGCCAGCAATTTGGCATGGTTGGCTACTGACATATATCCAGAAGAAAAAATCATCGTATGGGGACATAACGGTCATATCAGCAAGGCCCAGTCTCTTATCTATTCGATGCCGAAGAGTATGGGTGAGCTTATGCCTGAAGCACTGCGGCGGGAAAGCTACGTCATCGCTCTCTTCATGGGTGAAGGTGAAGCGGCAGAGAATACGAGGGAGCCTATTCACTTGGCACCGATTATTCCTGGATCGATGGAGGATATTCTTACAGCTGCCGAACAGCCCTATGTGTTCATGGATCTGCGATATCGGGAAAATGAGCGGGGAAATTCATGGATGTTCGAGAGGTCCATTGCATCTTATCAGGTGATGATGCCGATGCCACTAGAGCTGCGACGACATTTCGATGGCGTGCTGATGATCAAGCAAGTGAAGATGCCTACCTATTTGCCGAGCAAAGATCAACCCTAGATCTGCTATTTAATCAAACGACAAAACGCCCATTGAACGGGCGTTTTGTCATAGTATTACGATTGTTGATTGAGTCATTGTAGCGCGTTATATTACCGATTCAATTTGTTTCCTATGATGGTTGTCGTGATCGTTGAATTCATGAATGACATACAGCAAAGAGTAAGGGATGCCTGTATATGGGCAGGTTGCTGCGCCGTTCGCGGTAACCTGCTTGGCAGTCAGGTCAGGATCAGCTAATAGAGCTTCAACAAGCTGATGGCGAGTTTGCTTGAATTCGTCGAGAAGCTGTTCTTGGGAAACTCCCGAATTGGCATAATCATAAGCAATCTTATTAAACGGGTCAAAATCAGGAAAGACCATTCCTTCTCCATTCTGGATCGAAGGGATGACGGTAAAGAGCAAGTGCTTATCCCAATTCATCAGATGTGAAATGATTTCTGCAACGGTTGCTTTTCCTTCTGCGATCGGTTGTGACCAGATGTGCTCGTTGATGTGATGTAGGGTATCTGTCCAATCTGTAAATTGCTTATATCGTAGAAGCGTTTGTTCATTTAACGTGATCATAATCAAAGCCTCCAGTTATCAAATTGATAGGTAAACAGTCGAAGTATGTAGTGACACTTTTGAGTAAAGTAACCAATTACGAGCAGGGGCCCGTAAGAGGTCGCCCTGCTGCGAACTGAATTTTGCCGAACTTTAACGAATCGCAATATAGATATCAACCTGTGCATCCTCTGGATTGGCGCTTCGCTCATCGTAGCGCTCGAAATCTCCAGTAAAGGTGCGCTCCTCGCCAGAGGTAAGTGACCATTTCCAGATAGACTGCCAAGCACGGGCAACAACCTCAGTAACAGGGCCGCGTTCTGTCGTGAATACGGCATATTTGGCTGCTGGTACTTCAACAACTTCCAATCCGCCAGGAACCTCAGCATCCCGATCGATTGCAGCACCGATCAGCGTCGTATACTCACCCATAGCCCCATTCTCATAGTCACTGTAGCAGCCGTATATTGTTCCAGGATCTGTAGAATTCGGAATTCGTGCAGCAATCTGCTCTGACCAGAACTGTCCCCACAGTGGACCCAGCTTGCCATTGCCACTCATTTCATTAGCATTCGTCGTGCGCGTTGCAATACCGGCGAGCTTCATCGCATCCAGCTCTACGATTCGGATCGGCTGGTAAGAGGCTGCTTCATCCCCGTTCGCGATGCTCCAGCGCTTCAAGTTCGGCAGGAATTGCTGCATCATATTGCGGGCAGCGGCTTCTTCCATTCCGTCCTGTACCATAAATGGTACGCAGATGTCGATCATCTCTTCGAGGGTGAGATCGGGATTCGTGAACGCCCCGTCCTTATAGCAATGAATACAATATTCCTGTACAAGCTTATTATCCTTATCTGTTCCGAACTGGTTCTCTTGCGCCAGCGGCATCCCGCAGCTTTGGCATATCAATTGATTCATAATCGATCACTCCTGTATCGTTGATAGCCTCATTATAAAGAGGAGAACCTGACAACTCTCTGTCAGGTTCCCGGTTTACTTTTTATATTTTTCAACAATACGAGAAGCAATCTGTTCAATCTGGTTACGAATGTGAAGCGGTTCAAGCACTTCCACATGCTGTCCAAAGCTTAAAATAAAGCCATACAGCCAATTATCTACGGGAAATGGAACGGATGCGACAAGCGCCCCTGCTTCATCCTCTTGCAGATCCTCTACGCCAAACCATTCTTCTGCCAAATGGCGTACCTCTGGATCGAAGCGCAGGACGATTCTCTCGGTTCGTTCCGGCGCATGCCATTCCTGCTCCCATGGGAGATCGTGAATCGAGACCTCTTGGCGGACGAAAAACTTGTCTTCAACCAGCAAATCCTTCATTCGGAACAGCTTGAACAAGCGAAATTGGGCACGCAGCGTACAGTACGCATACAGGTACCAACGCTTGTGCTTCAGCACCAGTGTATAGGGCTCTACCGTTCGGCAGGATACCTTCCCGCCTGCATTGCAATACGTGAAGGTAACCGCCTGCTGCTGCTCAATCGCATCCTTCAGCACCATCAGCTTCTGCTCCTGAACACCGTTGCTGCCCCAATTGGAGAAGTCGACGATGAATTGCTGCGTCCTCAATTGGAACTGTGCCGAATCGGCAGGCGGTATGATACTGCTCAGCTTCTCCACCAGCAGCTCATTGTCGCTGCTTGGATGGGTGGAGGAGATGCTCTGGAGCGCAGTAACAATGGCGACAAGCTCATCGTTGGTCAACAGGTTCCGATCTAGGCGGTAGCCTTCTGCTAGGCCGATGCCTCCTCCTGCTCCCTGATAGGTGACGACTGGAATGCCGGCCTGATTGATGGTATCGATGTCTCGATAGATCGTCCTCACCGATACCTCGAAGCGGTCAGCCAACTCCTTGGCCTGTACCATCTTGCGGTTGATGAGGAGAATGACAATAGATAGTAAGCGGTCGATCTTCATGTTGCGCTGCTTGGCTCGAACTGAATGTCGTATTCCATAACTTTGGCAGTTGTTCGGGCGACTTCTACTCCAAGAAGCTGCTGGACAAGGTAGAACGCCATATGGATGCCAGCGGAAATCCCGCCGGATGACACGATGGAGCCATCTGCAACATACTTCACTTCTCGCACGACTTCAACCGCTGGATACTGATCCGCTAACCAATCATAACTGGCCCAGTGCGTCGTAGCTCGCTTGCCATCCAGAAGACCTGCCTCTGCAAGCAGCAGCGATCCTGTGCATACCGAGGTCATAAAATCGACAGCCTGCATTCGATCCTGAATCCATTTGATCATATGGGGATTATGGAGTTCCCGTTTTCTTGCTCCCAGCCCTCCGGGGACGATGACAATATCAAAATGCGGCGCATTGGAGAAGCTGAAGTCAGGAATGACCTTCAGTCCGTTGCGTGCGGTAATCATAGTGCCATGCTCCGATACCGTGCGTACTTGAAATGGCTTCAACGCAGTCGTATCAGGATTTTGATCGGGATAGGTTGTAACTGACAGCACCTCGAAAGGGCCTGCGAAGTCCAGCACCTCAACATCATCAAATAAGACAATTCCTACATTCCAATGCTGCTTCATTTGGGTTCATCTCCTTCTTCTATAGAAAAAACATGCCCGCACCGGGACAACCCAGTGGGGCATGATTGCGATTCGTACAGCAAGCGAATCCTGAAGCGGTTTATGCCTGAACGAGCTGCAGCTTCCATTCGCGCAAATCCAGCTTGCGTACGCCTTCCTGCACATAGGGATCATTCACAGCCAATTGCTTAGCTTCTTCCACATTGTCAGCAATATAAATGACCATACCCCCTGAGCCATCTCCGAACGGTCCCTTGGCGAATACCTTTCCCTCTTTGCCGAGCTGTTCCAAGTACTCCAAGTGATGTGGACGATACGTCAAGTTTTTACTCTCATCCTGCATTTCCAAGATTGCTGCAAAATAAGCCATGTTGGATACTCCTCTCCTATTCCCTTAGTCGTTCTTGAATTCATTATATCAAATGGACGAGCATGCGGAAGGGGTTCTATATTTCGACGAAAAAATCATTCAACTGACGTCAAGGAATACAAATCGACAGCATTAGATGAAAAAGGCGGTTGCAGTGCGGAAAAGGGCGATTACTTTTCTTGTAAGAGCAGTTGAAATCTATGTTCTCTATGATATAAATTATAGTAATAGTACCTGTATTCTAAAAGATCCTAATTTAAATGACAACTCTTCTTAGGGACTGCATCGAGTTCAATGAACGGCAGATGATAGACATCTTGATTTTTATCCATGGGAGGGTTTTCAATGCGAACTGAAATAGCAGAAGAAGTACAAAAGTACAAAGACTTTATAGAAGAAGAGCTGACACAGACTATATCAATGGATAAGTTAGTAGCTCTGTTTAAGGAAATGTCGGGTGCGGCAAGGCGAGAAATGGCGGTAGATTTGCATTTACCCTCGGTTCGCACCTCAAAAAGCATGCCCACTATTTTATTTATTAAAGAGATACGCAAATACGTAAAATCCAGACAAGATCATTTTAATCGTAAATATACATTGATTACCTCGTTGATAAAGCAGCTTATGATCGTTCTAGAAGAGGAAGATGAGAATACTCTTGAATCGTTCCTTGCACGTCGTGAAGCAATTATTGCTGAACATGGATTTTGGCATTATTATTGGTCGCTTTACTTCCATCCAGGCCGAACCGAGCAGGAAGCGTTGTGGAAGCAGTCCATGGAGGAACTGGAGAGCGAGGGTGGAAGCTCGGAAGGCTCCAGCAATACCGTCCTGCATTTGACAGATGAGTCCACCTCATTGCCTGCAGAAGTGGAGCCGTCTGTGGAATCCACAGAACCTTCACTTGAATTGGAGCAGCGAATCATTGAATTGAAGAAGAAATTGAACCATGAGACGCATTTGCGCAAGCAGGCTGAACTGTCGCTGGGGAAGACGGAGAAGCAGATTCATCGGCTGAATCGCCAATTGACTGATATCGATGCTCAGCTTCAGCTTGTTCAGCAGGAGAGCGGACAAGTACAGCAGGATAAGGACTTACATATTCAAGAGCTGGAATCAATTCTTGCGCAGCGCAACGAAGAGCTGCGAGTGATTCGACAGGAGCGCAGCAAGCTGCAGAAGGAATCCGAGCTGATGCAGCAGGAGCTAGCCGCGAGAGAAGAACAGATGCAGTCCGTACGCAGTGAGCTGCTTGGACATGAGGAGAAGCTGAACCAACTGCGCAGACAGGTGAACGCGCTAAGGGCGGACAACGATGAATTGAACAGGCAGGTTGCACAAGCCAAGAAATCCGCTGCTGCTGCGACAGTTGAGGTACTTCGTCCCAAGTCGTTAACTTCCTCTATTCGGGATATCATTCAATTGCTGTATACCGATGTGGAAGACACCGTTCATGCGGCTCGCAATACGGTCGTCCAATCCGGCAAGGATGGGAGACAGAAGATACGAGAGTCTCTTGCGCTCATTGATGAGCTTGAGCAATTCATCGAGAGACGGAATGAGCATCCTGCTGAACGAAGCGGTTCTATTCGTGAGCATTCGGAATTGGCTCAGCAGGAAGAATGCGAGGAGCGTTCTGCAAGTATACATGCACGGCAGCGCCATGATTCAATGCCGTACGCAGAATCGGCTTGCGCATTAGAAAGCAGCGGCACTGCGGTTCTGGAGCGAAGTGAAGGCAGCGGGTATGCAGAACCCTTTGCGGCATTGGAAGGAGGCTCCTACCCTGATGGCTTGTCTGTAACTGACGAGAGCGGGCTGAATGGGACGTTCTTCCGCCGTGATCATGGCGGGTATATTGTATTGGAGACGGGACAGACGTTTAATATTACCGAAAGTCTTGTCCTGCAGCATCAATTGCAGCACGAAGCAGGAGTATTGTGCCGTCCGAAGCAGCATGATCCAACGCAATACGAGATTGAACTGCTGCTTCAAGGGGATGACAGTAACAGCTCCATTGTTCAATATGATGGCTATGTGCACCTTGGAGAGCATTTTACCTGGTATTGCGTCGATCTGAATGACCCGCAGCACCGCTTCCCGCTGCATGAACGGGATGTGGCCATTCGTACACCGAAGGATGGGGATCCTTGCTCATTTAACGTAGAGATTGGGAAGCAAGTAGCGCGCCTGTCCCGCTTATATCGGGCGCAGCCCATCTCCGAACTGGAAGCGAAGCGTACAGCGAGCAGCGGCGCAGCAGTTCAGAGTGTCGCACGTGCTGCGAAGGCACAAGCGAAGAAGGAATATGAGAAGCCAGAGCCATTCCTAGAAGGCCACCAAATTACGATTGTCGGTGGATTGAAGAAATGGTTTGAAGAGGTAGTGGCGGAGACGGGGGCTACTCTCGTACATGAGAATGGGAAAAATCCAAAGCGGATATTCCATGATCTGAAGCGTTCGTCCGCACTGTTCTTATTGCTTACGGCAACATCGCATCAAGCATACTGGGACTGTGTGGAGATCGCGAAGCAGAACCAGATTCCGTTCTATTTCATCGAGGGATCCAAATCCAATTTGCGTCATCTCTTGTGGAATAATCAAGATCAAATCATTGCACATGCCAAGGCGAATTGATTTATGTAGCTTATAATAAGGTCAGCCAGATATTTCTGGTTGACCTTTTTTATCTGTTTTTTTATATCTAGCATCCGGGGTAGAACGTATCTGCTCGGACTATATTTTATTGCTGAGGTAAGTAAATATTGAAAGAAAACGCAGCAAGATGAAGATAGAAGAAGAGAAGGATACACTGTAATTTTTTAGATGAGGTGATGACAGTGTATAGCAGTGTACTGAAGAATCGAATGATTTTGTTCTATTTGGCGGGAGCAGGGATTTCCCAATTAGGAAATGTGATTACAGGACTTGCTTTCCTTTTTCTATCTTATGAACGAACACAATCCAGCATTCTGACCACAGTTATGGCTATTACACAAGCTGCTCCATACCTTTTATTCGGACTAGCTGGCGGAGTAATTGCTGACTCCGTAAACAAAAAACGTTTATTACTGTGGATAGACATTATACGAGTACCTATTATTCTTTCATTGGTCTTTATTTATCAAATGAATCTCTTAGGTTTTTGGCATTTAATCGTTGTGAGTTTCCTAATTCAAAGTCTAGGATGCTTTTATAATCCAGCTTACAGAGCTGTGTTGCCTCTCATTACTTCTGTAGAAGATCGAACAGCTACAAATAGCTTATTTGATATTGTGACAAGAGGTGTACAAATGCTTGGACCAATATTTAGTATTGGTCTGTTACATTCAGGACAAATCATTCATTTCTTCACAATTGATGCCTTAACGTATTTAATCAGTGCATTTTTCATCTTAAAACTTCATTGGAAAGAAAATAACGATGCTACGGATAACCTGTTGAAAACAACTGACAGTATTTTTAGCTCTATAAAAGATTTTCTTAACTGGGTTAAAGGCGAATATACGATCAGAACATTGTTGTTTGTAACTTTTTTGATTGTGTTCTTTCATACTTGGGTATGGCAGGTCGGATTATTGTTACAACTAATAGAAACCAAAAGTAATGGTGAGCAACTTTACAGTCTTCTAATGGGGTGGTATGGTGCTGGTGTGATTACAGTCAATATCGTCATCCCTTTTCTTTGGAAAAAACTGACCCTCACGACTTATCTAATCGGTTCTATTGTATGGGGTGTTGGTATACTTGTATTAGGATTTGCAACTCATCTATCAACCTATTTTATTGGTATACTAATCGCAGCCATTGGACTTCCTATTTCTGGTTTAGCACGGGTTTATCTTATTCAAACATGGATACCAGTCAATAAATTAGGCAGAGCCTTTAGTTTCAATGCAGTTCTCTTATATGGTTCTAATGTGCTCTCGTTGAGCTTGTTTGGCGCACTATCCTCTCTTGTGGAAATTCGGTATATTTTTGTTTTTTGTGGAAGTATGATGGTTATCGGCTCGTTTGTCTATTTATTTCGCATATTTCTTTCGAAAAACACTAGGCGTGATTCCGTAGAGACGTTTAAATAGCTGATTATAAACAGAGATGGAAGAAAATCCACAACTATATGAAATATCTACAATCGATTTCTTGGTATGGATAAGCATGTATTGACTTCTGATCATGCGATATAGCTGAAGCCACGAAAAGGGCGAAATTCCAATGTACTCCTTAAAAAGATGGGCAAACTGAAATTTGCTTATATTTAAAACCCCTGCCATTTCATCTAGGCTCCAGGCATGCTGGAAGTCTTCTTTTATAACGTTCATTGTTTTGTATAGTGCAGGGTGAATTTCTTTAAATGGCTGTATGTTAATGTCAGACGAATGTGTACCAACCATAACTTTACATATCATTAATGCTAACTGAGTGAAGCTATGGTCTAAAAATAACTCTACTGAATGACTTTCGTTACCTTCTTCTATTTGTACATAATCATTTATAAAATGGACCCATTGCTGGATTAATGGATGTTTTTGAACAGTAAGAGCAAAAGAAATATTATCTTTAATACATGAAATATCAGCCGTCAGTTGATTTAAAAATGTTGGATCAAGTTCTATTACAAATTTATGATTATCCACTGAAATTTGTCTATGCAACTCATTTGGGTTAAAAAGAATAAATTCATTGTTAGATAAGAAAATGTCGCTTCTCTCGGTCTGGTAATACATAGATCCTTTTATAGAATAGATAAGCTTATAAGAACAGTCATTTCGCCATTTGCTTTCGCATTTTTTTTGATTTGTGGACAGTAACAAACCCTGTGTAGCTTGTAAAATGATAGACAATTACATCACCATCACTATACTGAAATTTACATTATAGTTTACCATGTCAAATACGATTATTGTTTCAAATAGCGAACCTTCTACGATTATTATTCGTAGAGGGTTTTGTTCTTTCTTGAGTAAGATATGCTGACTTTAGTCTTAGATTCATTTATTAAATAGGTAAGCACTTCCTATTCTCTTCTTCCTTATAGGCCAATGGCATCCAATATTTGCATTGTCACGACTTCGTGACGATGGTATTATTTTCTTAATATTGAACCATAACTTGGAACATTCGTGGAGGAATGTATGGGGCAACTAACATGTTTTCAGGTCATTTTGCCGAATGGAGAAAGACTGTGGCCTGCATCCATATTTCCTGCTGGAGATCAGCACACAGCATTAACGGAATTGCACATGGTTCGCAGATTCTTAGAACATGATGGGGAAGTAGTCATTTCCGTAACGGCATATGATGATCATGGGGAATGCCTGCATAGGCATAAGCAGCGTTTTGATGCAGCCGGACTTGCGATGATTCAAGGACCTCTTTCTTCTTACTCGCCGAATGGGATCAGTGTCAATGAAGTATTCGGATTATCGGAAGCAGCTCGGCTGTGGGGGATTGATGGCGGGGGAGCGACCATTCGCAAAGCCTTGGAGCGCGGCGAGTTCTATCCACACGAGATTCGCAAATCGGATGGCATTTTGCTTGTTACTTTTTCTGGAATGCAACGTAGATACAATGCAGTGATGAAAAACCAGTGGATGGAAATCCATACGTATTTCGTTCAAGAAGGAATCATTCTAGAACAATCTGATGACATTCATGACACACATCACAACTCCTTATCGACTATTGCACGGCGCCATCGTAAGGCATTTGAAATCTAATACACCAGCGTACACGTAACTTGTTCCTATACGATTTGCAGAGGAGGATGGAATGTTGTCCAACACAAATGTGATCAAGCTATTAGGTCTAATGCTAGTGGTAGCTGCTGTAAATATCCTCGTACTCTCACCAGGCTTTTTAGGCGTGCAGATCGGAGCGAGCGCTCTCTCCACAGCAACGGGGATTACCTTGCTTGTAGCCAGTGCAGGGATTCTCATTAATGGAATCTATCAGTTCTTGTTCAAGAAGCCTGTTGTCATACCTGTGAAAGAAATTAGAACGCATGAAGAGTATGTAGACCGCCTGTCCCAATATCGAGAAACCAAGGGTATTGAAGAAGAGATCCGCATTGGGCTGGAACAGATGGAACGGATGCAGAAGCGGAAGAGTACGTTTTTCCAAGTACTGAAGCAGAGATTTAACGAGTCAGAAATAAGCTTCTCTAAGTTCGCGTCCGTTGCACTTGATGTGGAGAACTTATTCTACCAAAATATTCGAAATATCCTGAACATCCTTAGTGTATTTGACGAGACTGAATTCGATCGGGTCGCCAATCACAAGATGTCAGGCCTATCTATTGAACTATCCCAGAAGAAAGCAAAAGTATATAACGATTACCTCACATCTATGAAAAACGCTCTTACGAATAATGAAGAGATCTTAGTCAAGTTGGATCGCCTTCTGCTTGAGATATCCAGCTTGGACAATGTGGAGCCTGAGGATATTGAACAATTAACATGCATGCAGGAATTGGACGCATTAATCAAGCAAACCAAATACTATAAAGCGTGAGAGGTGCAGCGAATGGCGGGAAAGAAGAAGTTAGTGATATCTGTCTTTGCTTTAATTTTCGTATTTATTCTCATTTATGTAGGGGTAACGTTGACCTCCAACCTAGGAAAAAGCAAATCACAGGTTACGACAGAAGATGCGGCCAAACAGTTGAATAAACTCTATGCGAACGTATCTGTGTCGACCGAAGCTCCAGTAAAGGGACAGATCGATATTAGTCCAGCCGATGTGGGCGATACCCTGCCGGATATATCGAAGTTCCCGATTACGGTGAAGAATACGACGAGTCAATTTGTTGAGATCTTCACGTCAACGGAAAAAGGCGGCACAGGCATGGACAGCTGGCTGGCGGATGTGGCAACCGAGTTCAATAATGCGAAGATCCAAGTGAACGGGAAGCCTGTCTCTGTGAAGATTCGCAATATTGCTTCCGGTACAGCTGCGGATTATATCCGATCCGGCAAATATGTGCCTGATGCCTATACACCTTCGAATGAGCTGCTTGGCGAGATGGTCAAAGCTAGCGGGGTAAAGACGGAGCTTGTGAGCAAGCGACTCGTGGGCAATGTTCCCGGCATTGTCATTTCCAAATCCAAACATGATGCGCTTATCTCCTCATACGGGGCGGTAAATGTTAAAACCGTGACGGAAGCCATCTCGAACAATGAGTTCAGTATGGGGTATACGGATCCTTTCTCCAGTTCTACAGGAATTAATTTTCTAGTTACGGCACTCAGTACATTCGACAAGTCGAATTTGTTGAGTGATAAAGCAGTTCAAGGATTTGAGAAATTCCAAGAAAATATCCCGTTTCTCGCTTCGACAACGACACAAATGCGTGATGCAGCGAAGTCAGGTGTGCTGGATGGGTTTGTACTGGAGTATCAAACGTACATCAATACGGATGAACTGAAAAATGAGTACGTGTTCACACCATTCGGAATTAGACATGACAACCCGTTGTATGCGATTGGGAATCTTCCGAAAGGGAAATTAGACATCGTCAAGAAGTTCGCAGAATTCGCGTTGCAGGAGAAATATCAGAAAAAGGCGCAAGCAAAAGGTTTCAATGAGCTCGATAATTATAAATCGGAAATGCCCGTTGTGAAAGGCGGCTTGTTGGCCTCCGCACAGAAATTGTGGAAAGACAAGAAAAATGGCGGCAAGCCAATCGCGGCTGTCTTTGTTACTGACGTATCGGGAAGCATGGCGGGAGAACCGCTGAATCGACTGAAGGAATCACTGCTTAAAGGACAAAAGAATTTAGGGAAAGACAACAGTATCGGTCTCGTATCCTATTCGAATGATGTCACGATTAATTTGCCGATCAAGAAGTATGACACCACACAGCGCTCCTTGTTCGTTGGTGCGGTCAACAGCCTTCAAGCAGATGGCGGCACGGCTACCTTCGACGGGATTATTGTTGCCTTGAAAATGCTGCAAGAAGAGAAGGCTGTCAATCCGAATATCAAGCCGATGATCTTCGTGCTGAGTGATGGCGAGACGAATCGCGGTCACTCGCTTAAGGACATTAAGGAGCTTATCGAAACGTTTAAAGTTCCGATTTACACTATCGGCTATAATGCGGATATTCAAGCACTGCAGAGCATCTCCAGCATTAACGAGGCAGCGAGCATCAATGCAGATACCGATGATGTAGTCTATAAAATTGCAAACCTGTTCAACGTGCAAATGTAGCATGAGTCTAAAGGGGGATTCCAATGTCATTTACGATGGAAGTTGCAAGTCCGGAAGAAATTCAAAAGGAAATTGAGCAAGAGGTAAAACCAGTTCCTGAGGAAGTTGCGAAGCTTCAAGCACAAGCGGATTCGAATGTGGCAGCAATTATGAATTTAGATCTGGATTCCTTAGAGAATCGAAAGGATATTCTGCAATCGATAGATAGCTTCGGCATGAACACTATGCGTTCCTCTTCGACGAAGAACAATGCCTTACAGGTTTCCGTAGGCGATTTATCGAAAAAAGGGGACGAAGGAGGCCCTGTTGCGAAGGGATTGGTCGAGCTGCATCAGCAGCTGAAGGATCTCGATCCGAGCGTCATTGACTTTACGAAAACGGGGTTTCTAGGGAAGCTGTTCAATCCGCTTCGTACGTATTTCTTGAAGTACCAGAAGGCAGATACCATGATTGCGGAAATCGTAACTTCATTGGATAAAGGGAAAGTTACCTTGAAAAATGACAACACGACCCTCGAAATTGAACAGCTTGCCTTGCGTGACTTGACTAAGAAGCTGAAGAAAGAAATCGAGCTGGGCTCCTTGATGGATGACTCGATTCAATCACAGATTGAAGCAGCGCAATCCCGCAATGAAGATCCGGAGAAAATTCGGTTCATTACGGAAGAAGTGCTGTTCCCGCTTCGTCAGCGTGTCATGGATATGCAGCAGATGATGGTCGTCAACCAACAGGGGATTATGGCGATGGAGGTTGTCATTCGCAACAATAAAGAGCTGATTCGCGGTGTCGACCGTGCGAAGAACGTTACGATCTCTGCCCTGAAGATTGCGGTAACCGTAGCCAGTGCCTTATATAATCAGAAGATTGTGCTTCAAAAAATTGAAATGCTAAATCAAACGACGAATGAGCTGATTGCGGGTACTTCGCGGATGCTTAAAGACCAAGGTGTTCAAATTCATAAGCAGTCCCTGCAAACGAATGTTTCTGCGGAAACCTTGAAGCAGGCGTTTACGGATGTCCTATCTGCTTTGGATTCGATTAGCTCCTACAAGCAGGAAGCCCTACCTAAGATGCGGGATACAATCGACCAGTTCCGGGAGCTTGCGGACAACGGCGAGAAGCAGATTCAGCGCTGGGAACGCGGACAGAAGCTCGGCCTGTAATGATAAATAATTCATATATATTGAGTTGGGAAGGAACAAAGTGAAGACTGCCTGCGGGCAGTCTTTTTCTCGTCCATATACAACATAGTCCGTGCAATATCGATCCAGGGGCGTATGAAATCGAAATGGCAGGAATGCCGCAACGAAGAACATCAACTGACATAATGCCTTACGCAGACAGCTGTTGCTGCCTCCCCACGTATAGCGCTCTTGTCATCAACCCCATGGAAGCAACGATAAGCGCAGCCGGAATCCAGAAGATTTGCGGCGTGACACCATCTATGAAGAGCGGCAGAAAGTAGCCAATTAAGGATGCTGTTTGCGAAATGAACACGTACAAACTAGCGCCGAAGCCTGCTTTATGTATAAACATGCGCTGTACGTAGCCCATTGCTACGCCGTATAGAACCGAAACGAAGAAAGAGTATAAAGGCTGCATGAGGAAAAACACCGTCAAGGAATCGCTCGTGCTGTAAGCAATATAGGTAATGAGTGCAAATAAGCCCCCGAGCATGATAATGGGTTTGCTGCCATACTTGGCTGCCCAATAGCCTGCCATGGTCATGAACAGGAGCTCGAATACAGCTTGTATGCTCCAAATAAAGGACATTAACCGCGGATCGCCGAATTGCTCGTTCACCACAAGCGGCAAATACAAGCCGCGTATGGCATCCGCACACGATAGGAGCAGAATGGCAATGAGCATGATGAGGGAGAAGGGCTCGCCTGCTTTGGCGGATGCAATTGACGAATCGAGCGTAATCTCCTTATAGAACAAGAGCAGCAGGAACAAGGAGGCGTATCCTGCAAGATTGCCCCACAGTACACCGTGGAAGGTCGCCAGCAAGTACAGGTTGGCTCCGACGAGCAGCCCGGTAAAGAATCCGACGCTGTACGTGGCGCGCATCCAGATTTGCGCCATTTCTACAATATCAGGAGCAAGCCGTGTGACATGATTCCGCGCCATCGCGAACAGCTGTCCCATAATCATGCCGGAAGGAGCAGTGGCGAGAGCCATCCCGATCAGCGCCTGCGCATAGCTGTCTGCATTCATATAGATGACGAGGCCAATCATACAGACGATAGACGCGAGCAGAGGAATCGTCTTCTTGCGTTTCATGGAATCGCTAACAATGCCGACACCAATCGTAAGCACCATGTTCAGAAATAGGGAAATTGCAAAAATAGATGCAATCTCTACCTTGCCAAGCCCTAATGATTCCCGCAAATAAATCGCGTTCATGGGGGCTAGAATCCCCATGCCGATGCCGTACAGGAACAAGGTAAGGACGAGATGCAGAGCGCCTTTTATTCGCAGAAATAGCTTGAAATCGTGCCATATGCGCATGGAGGAGGACACCTCGGATTCTGAAATAGATTTAGAGCGAGAGAGGAGGAATCTTGTGAGCTTCCGCTCTTGCTTCTGTCTTATTCTCCCATTATGCGGCAGTAGAACGGGGAGAGCAATACGTGATTGCGATAAAAAAGAGCAGTAGAAGCGTTATGCTTCTACTGCTTTGCTTGCCCAATATTAGATTGCCCAGTTGCCCTTGCGGAAGATTGGCTCTGTTGTGCCATCCTTAAGAATGCCGTCAATGTCCATATCCGCAGAGCCGATCATGAAGTCCACGTGCGTAATACTGCGGTTTACACCGCTCTCTTCCAGCTCTTCCTGAGACATCTTCGTTCCGCCTTCTACGTTGAATGCATAGCCGCTTCCGATAGCCAAGTGGTTGGATGCATTCTCATCGAACAACGTGTTGTAGAACAAGATGTTCGATTCCGAGATTGGGGACTGATGCGGCACAAGCGCCACTTCACCCAAGAAGTGCGAGCCTTCGTCTGTGTCGACGAGCTGCTGCAGGATCTCTTGGCCTTGTTCAGCTTCTACCTTCACGATGCGGCCATTTTCGAACGTGATCTTGAAGTTGTCGATCAGGTTGCCGCCATAGCTAAGGGGCTTCGTGCTTGATACATAGCCGTTTACGCCCAGCTTATGAGGCACCGTGAATACTTCTTCTGTTGGCATATTCGCCATGAACGGCACGTCCTTCTCGTTGACGCTGCCTGCGCCTACCCATAGATGCTTCTCAGGCAATTCGATCGTCAAGTCCGTTCCAGGAGCTGTGTAGTGCAGCTTGTGGAAGTGCTTGCTGTTCAATACTTCAACTTTCTTATGCAATGTTTCGTTATGTTCCGTCCAGGCTTGAACCGGGTTGTCGGAATTCAGGCGGATGGATTGGAAGATCGCTTCCCACAATTTCTCAACTGCTTCTTCTACAGCTATGCCAGGGAATACTTTGGCTGCCCAATCGCGGGAAGAAGCTGCAACAACTGTCCAGCTAACTTTGTTCGCTTGTACGCAGCGACGGAAGTGCTCCAGTGCTTGTCCAGATGCCTTTTGGTTATTACCGATCCGCTGTGGATCCACACCCTTCAGCAAGTCTGGACTGGAGGAGACGATAGAGATGAATGCAGCACCCTTATCCACGAAGGTATTGCGCTTCAATGCTTCCCATTCCGGGAATTGAGTGAACACGTCGTCTGATGCCTTCTCGAATTTCAAGCGAGTTGTAGCCTCATCCGACCAATCGATATGTACGTTGCGTGCGCCTGCTTCATATGCCTTGCTGGCAACGAGGCGGGCAAGTGGAGCGACTTCGATAGAACTGTTAACGAATACATCTTGATCCTTTTGTACGTTGACGCCGACCTTTACGATAAGTTCAGCATATTTTTCTAATTGTTGCTCGAAATTTACCATGGGTAGCCACCTCTGTTCCTTGAATTCATAAATCTGAAGTCATTCCTCAGTATGTTCTCAATATACCATTATTGGAGGGGGTGCAGCAAAGTTTCTGGTGCAATAGCATGTCGGCTGTAGCATGAAAAAGGGGCTGAACCTCAGAACATGAATTCTGAAATCCCCCCCCTCTATAGGCTTACACACCCATACGCTTGCGTTGATTGTTAATCTTCTTCGTATTCTGGCTCTTCATTGTTGGTTGGCCAGATTCCTGATGCTTGTGCACGCCTTGCGATTTCCCTTGGGCCTGTTTCTTCTGCTGCAGCATGCGCTTCGCGGCATCCGCCAAGCTTACTTTCTTGCTCTCCGTTGCTTCAGCATTACCCTGGTTCTCCATGTGCTCAGTCATCGTATCACCCCCGTGCGGCAAATAGATCGGTAAGATGTTGACTCCATCTCATCCCCATTATGAACGATTCTTGCTGAAATGAACAGTAGGAGTTGTCGAAACTTACTTCTCAATTGTACTTTATCGGATTTTACCGTAACGGGACTTGGAATTCAAGCTCCTTATAAAAGGTCGCTTTACGCAGCTTGCTTGAATACAGCTTAATGGGCATGTCTTTTTGGAACGGATACTCGCCAACGTACGAATATACGCTGTTGTTCACACGCAGCAGCTTGGAATTGTCGCTAAATACTCGTTTTCCGTCTTGGATGAACTCCATGGCAAGTTTCTGGCCTACAGGGTCGTTGCCGTTCACATCATATTGAATAATGACTCTGTCCTCTTCGAATGCCATGCTGTTCACCGTAACGGAGCCAACCTCTCCCTGCTGCAGCGTCAGTGGAAGCGCACTTGGATTCAGCGTGATCGCTGCATCGCCATACCGTCTTCCCGATTTATAGGGCTTGAATATGAGCGTCTTGGAGCGCTCGGGTATTGGATCATACTTTTTCGTATGTATCATCTCTGCAATATTCGTTTGCATTTGATTGCCTGGCCCGCCTGAACCGCCTGCAGATGAAATAATATATCCGTTCTCATCCACAACCATATAGTCGCTGTTGAATCCGCTCCAGCTAGAAGAAGTCGAAGGGTAGGCTTCTGCGGTCTTGAATCGAATCTCGGTTCCTAGCGGCGAAGTAACAACGGACTGAAGCGTGATGGAGCCAATGCCGTCAGGCGCCTTATTGGTCTTATTAATAGGGATTTTTTTCGTCAGGGACGCATTCCATTTGACGGGAATTTCGAATTTCCAGTTTCCTTCCACATCTCCGACCTTCTTAATCGTGATCGGCAGTGGGAATTCTTTCGATATTTTGGCGTCTCGATCCGGTTCCGTGCCGAGCATCGACTCAAACGATAATATTCCGATGTTTTGCGTGGAGGTTTCCGAGCGCACATTTGACCAAGCATGGGACCAAATATCCAGGGCATGTGCTGGATCCTCCTGAGTTCTGCTCTTCACAATTTCATATCTGTTCGACCGATCCAAAATAATAGGAAGCTTGCTCATCGAGCTTTCCTGTATGCCAAGCTTAATTTCCACACCGTCATACAACACCTCGGTAATGGTCAGCGTAATGCCTTGATCCGTTGCGCTCAGATTAACGGGAAGAGACAATCCTTTCCGATTCGCATCCTTCAAGGCGTTATCGCCGAGTGCCTCAAAGATTTGACCGATGAACGGCACCTTTCTGAGCGTCTCAGCCATAGCGGGTGAAATGAATCCGGAAGCTAATGTTCCCCCTATTGCGAGCACGACTGCGGCCGCAACGAACCAAGATTTCCGATGGCGGGAATGAGTCCGATGCTGCATCGGCATGGATTCTGTCTCCAGCAATTGCAGCGTTTGCTCCAAACGTGATCGTACGAGCTCTGGGATTTCGGAGCTGAGATTTCCGGTTAGGTGCGTACGGATTTGTTCGTCGATATTCGAATTCATTAAATCATTAGCTCCTTTCCATTCTCACGTGAGATATGAAGCATGTCCGCGAGCTTGTTTCTGGCGCGGAACAGGCGAGACTTCACGGTGCCGACAGGCTGATCCAGCATATCGGCTACCTCCTTAAGCGGCAAATCCTCAATATAGAACAGTGTTACAACGATTCGAAGGTCTTCTTCTAGCGCATTGACGATTTCCAGTGTTTCGATATGTTCATACTCGCTAGCTTCGGCTTTCGAATGCTGGAGCTCAACGAAGGGTATGGTTTGTTTTTTCTTTCGCAGCAATGTTCGGCATTCATTCACAAGGATGCGAACGAGCCAGGTTTTAAAATATTTCGGCTCGCGCAGCGAATGGATGGATCGATATGCTTTGAGCACGGCTTCTTGTATGGCATCTGCACAATCTTCATCGGAATGTACAATTGACTTGGCCACTCTGTATAGGGGGGCTTCATAGGCGCGAATGAGTGTGCCAAATGCTTCCTTGTCCCCCTTGCAAGCTCGTGCTGCGAGTTGTTCTGGCTGCTGCACAGTGGTGATCTCCTTTATTTGTAGTGGGCGCCAAGACCCGTATCATGGTGTGCGATAGAGGCCGAGACGCAATCCCTATATGCTTGATTCATTTGTTCAGGATGCTGTTGGAGCAGTAAGGGACATGCTCCAGAACTTTCCTTTCTCATTGATCTTACCATAGACGCTTGGTTTTCCTTGTTTTGTGAATGTATACTGTTCTTGCTTGACGTGAACCTGATAGCCTTTCAAGTCTAGGTCGAAATATTGCTTGACCGTTGGAGCAGCCGCTGCAATGGCTTTGTCACTCGTATAAAAAGGCTTGGCGAATGCCTTCTTGCGTGCTTCTTCCGATGCATAACGGGTAATTTCCTCAGAGTTGGCAAAGGACATCAGCTTGCCTGTAACAGCATTGATTTTGATAAGATAGCGGCCGCTTTCATCGGAGAAAGAGGCTGTTTTTTGGTTTTCTGCTTGCATGTTTATGTACACTTGGACGAAATTGCGGAGCTGCTTGCTTTTGTCTCCTGATAGGGATTGAATTGTTTTCTTGGCTAGCGCGCTCCACTTTGAATCGATTTTCGCCAAGGCGTAATCTGTTGACACGTATGTTGCTTTGCCTGTGACTGCATCAATCACGCCTGAAATATTGCTGCCGTTGAATGTCCAATGGTTCATGTCTGTATCGGTTTTAACACGAGTAATTTGCGTAATCTTGAATTTCTGTTGTGCATCCAAACTTTTCATTGCTTTTTGGATCACGGACTGAAGCGAAGTATCGAGCTCTTGCCATGTGAAGTTGATTTCGCATGCTAAAATATCGCCCTTTGCCTTGCCGATCATAACGCGCGCCCGATTGTCTTTGTCTTCGATTAACAGCCGATCCTCTCCGAGATATTCATAGCCTGCCTCGGCACCACTGTGCAAAGTAGTTAGTTCCATCGTTCTTTTAGGAGCTAGCTCCTGCAGAGCCTTCTTTGCTTTTTCGAGCATTGCGGGATCAAGCTTGTCCATTGCCGATGCTTCGATTGCCGCTTTTTTTGCAGCTTCGTTGGTTTGTTGTTCCGCCGCATATGCGGTATAAAGCGTGAAGTTAGCTGGCAGGCTTGTGGTGAGCAAGCTTACAGTGATAGCAGCGAGCATGAGTTTATAAGATTTCATATTGAATCCTCCTGAATAGATTGGTTTTGGTTGATGTACCCATTAGATAGCTCGAAATGGTGAGGAGGTTCACGAGAAAATAAAAAATGATTTTATAATAGAATAGATGAATGAATGGGTGCGTTTATTTTTGGTAAGGTAGAAACGGAAGGAGGATGGAATATCATGCATATACGATCATTTGAATTAGAAGATATCGCGCAGATTGTCGCCTTATTCTTCGATACGGTACACACCGTTAACGCACAAGATTATACTGCTGCACAATTACAAGCCTGGGCGCCGGCCGATGAACAGGAAGAGAAGCTGGTTCGCTGGACAGCGTCGTTAAGCCAGCACATGACGTATGTAGCGATTCGGGACGGCGAATTGGTCGGATTTAGCGATATGGATGCTGGCGGGTATTTGGATCGGCTCTATGTTCATAAGGATGTTCAGAAGCAAGGTGTTGCAACGGCATTGTTGTCCAAGCTGGAGCAGGAAGCGAGGAGGCTGGGGCTGTCCGAAATGAGAACAGATGCAAGTATTACGGCCGTCCCCTTCTTCGAGCGGCACGGGTTCTGCATCCTTCAAGCTCAGACGGTGCAGCGCAGAGGAGTAGACTTGCTGAATTACAAGATGAGCAAGCGGTTGTAAATCAGGTCAACAGAAGAGAAGGAGGCCCGATACCCAATCTTCTGACTGGTCTTATGTCGCTCATAAGTGTTATGGAAGAGGCAGCTAAGGGCAGGCAAAAGGCATGGTGAGGTATGAGACGCGCTGCTGATGGGTTAGAGATTGGGGGCTCCAACTAAATAGGTGAAAAAATAGCCGATCCCTTATATGTAAGGAGATCGGCTATTTGTATTTGTTTCGTCTACGATATCGTTTCGTAAACTAATTTGAGAAAATTAGCGGCGATCTTTTCTGATTGGAGCAGATCCGTCTTGCTGCAATAAGCGGGTAAATGGCTTCGGAATGCCTGTATCGAATCGCATTGGCTTGCCTGAAGTTGGATGAGTGAATGCCAGGATGCGTGCATGCAGACCTAGTCGTCCCAATCCTCTTGATTTGGCGCCGTACTTCTTGTCACCTACGATCGGATGACCGAGATCCTCCATGTGAACGCGAATCTGATTTTTGCGCCCTGTTTCAAGATGAACCTCCAGCAGGGAGTAAGCGCTGTTGGCTTCCAGTGTTTTATAGTGCGTAACCGCATGCTGGCCATCGTTCTGATACGGACTGGAATACATTTTTAATGTTTTCATTTCCTTCAGCCAGGAGGAAATTGTACCTTGAGGCTGGCGAACCTTGCCTTCAACTAGCGCAACATAGGATCGTTCCTGTACGATTTCTTTCCAATTATTTTGCAGTTGCTGCTTGATGTCTTCCTTCTTAGCGAACATCATGACGCCGGACGTATCCCGATCGAGACGATGTACGACAAATATCCGGTTGCTCGGATGCTGCAAGCGGACATGCGTCGTCAGCTGGTGGTAGGCAGTCAATTCCTTCTCTTGCTCGGAGGCAATAGACAACAGACCGGCTTCCTTGTTGATGACGATGATATCTTCATCCTCATGCAGTATCGACAAACCTACAAATGGAGGAGCTTCAACGATTTTCTCCTTCGACAAGGTTACAACTTGTCCAGGCTGAAGCGGATAATTGTAGGCTGTTACGGCTTGTCCGTTGACAGAAATTTGACCGCGGGCAAGTGCGGATTTGATGGAGTTTCGCCCCATATTTTCCACCGTATTTAATAAGAAGCTGAGCAATTCGGCCGGTTCCTGAACCGTATATTCGCGAGCCTTCGGTGGTGTATGATGGGTCGGTTTAGTTGGCTTAGTTGGTTTGACTGGTTTGGCGGATTGGTAAGCTTTCGCCGGTTGATTCTTCTGCGGGCCTTTTCTCGGTTTATGGTTCTCTCGCTTACGCATTCGTAAGACCTCCTTGATTGAGTGACAACTCTATACAGAACAGTGCGCTTCATAGATGGCGCTGATGGCGCGCTGTAGGACATGTTCTATGGAATGCTATCACTATAGCAGAAAGTTCGGGCAGATTCTATTCAGAATAGGCGAAACGGCGTACATATGGGCAGGTAACCGTGAAGTGGAAGCTATTACCTCATAGGAAAAGCCCATGTTATAATGA
The DNA here is from genome assembly GCF_001894745.1 of Paenibacillus sp. NAIST15-1. Lineage (GTDB taxonomy): Bacteria > Bacillota > Bacilli > Paenibacillales > Paenibacillaceae > Paenibacillus_B > Paenibacillus_B suaedae. The sequence continues at coordinate 158,825 of NZ_BBYF01000001.1, read as the reverse complement.
AGGACAGGAACAACGGGTTGCCGCAAGGGAACGGGGAAAAGGAGTCTACGCACATGTTTACAATGGACCAAGCGCGAAGCGCATTGCAGCGAGTATATGGCTACGATGGCTTCCGCGATGGACAACGGAAAATTATTGAACATCTTGCCAAAGGCAAGGACACGGTGGGGATTATGCCTACCGGCGGGGGAAAGTCAATTTGTTATCAGATTCCAGCGATGCTGCTGCCTGGGGTAACGCTGGTGATTTCGCCGCTTATTTCATTAATGAAGGATCAGGTGGATGCGCTGCACAGCTTGGGGGTCAAGGCTGGATTCATCAATAGCACGCTTGAGATGGGGGAAGCGGGCCGTCTCATGTGGCAGGCGCAGGAAGGACGCATTAAGCTGCTCTATGTAGCGCCGGAGCGGTTAGATACAGAATGGTTCCGGGAACGCGCGAAATCCATTCCGATATCGATGGTTGCGGTAGACGAAGCCCACTGCGTCTCACAATGGGGACATGATTTTCGTCCAAGCTATCGGACAATCGCACCTTTCATTCAGGAACTTGTGCAGAGTGGCCGCGAGCGTCCGATTGTGGCGGCATTTACCGCAACCGCGACGCCGGAAGTAACGGAGGATCTTATTCATTCCTTGGAACTGCTGGAACCCGAACTTGTCGTTACGGGATTCAAGCGGGATAACTTGTCGTTTACGGTGCTGCGCGGCGAGGAGCGGAAGGCGTTCACGCTTGATTATGTCCGGCAGCGGTCGAGCGAATCGGGCATTATTTATGCGTCGACACGGAAGGAAGTCGAGGACATCTATGACATGCTGAGACGTGCAGGAATAGCTGCTGGCCGCTATCATGCTGGACTCGAAGATGAGGAGCGGGCGAAAATGCAGGAAGCCTTCCTCTATGATGATGTGCGTGTCATTGCAGCGACGAACGCGTTCGGCATGGGCATCGACAAGTCCAACGTGCGGTATGTGCTGCATTACAACATGCCGAAGCATATGGAAGCCTATGTGCAGGAGGCAGGACGCGCGGGACGCGATAGTGAGCCGAGCGAATGCGTGCTATTGTTCCATCCGCAGGATATATTGACGCAGAAGTTCTTCATCGAACAAAGCGAGGCGACTCCAGAACGGAAGGCGCATGAATATAAGAAGCTGCAAGTCATGATCGATTATTGCTATACGACCGGCTGTCTGCAAAATTATATGGTTCGTTATTTTGGAGAAGATGGAGAGCAGCCATGCGGCGTATGCGGAAATTGCAAGGACGAGCGTGAGTCGATTGATATCACGATTGAAGCGCAGAAAATCTTCTCCTGCATTTACCGGATGCGTGAGCGATTCGGCGTATCTATGGTCGCTTCCGTACTGAAGGGATCGCGCAACAAGAAGGTCATGCAGTACGGATTTGAGAAGTTGTCTACGCATGGCGAAATGCGGCATTTGGCGGAGAAGGAAATTTCGGATCTCATCTATGTTCTTATTGCCGAGGGGTACTTGCAGCTTAGCGAAGGGCAGTATCCGGTCGTGCGGCTGTTGCCGCTGGCAGCGGATGTATTGAAGGGCAAGCGAACCGTTGAACAGCGGGTTGCGAAGTCGTTGAAACCGAAGGCGGGCACTGCCATTGATGAGACGATATTTGAGCAGCTGCGTCTCATTCGGCGCGAATTGGCAAGCCAGGCTGGAGTACCGCCTTACATTGTGTTTAATGACAGCACGCTGCGGGAATTGGCGGAGTTGCAGCCGACGACCGAAGCGGGCATGCTCCGTATTAAAGGGGTCGGGGAAGCGAAGCTGAAGCAGTTCGGCATGCCGTTCCTTGAATTTTTCCAGCAGCGGGAAGAAGAAGCAGGTCGCTACGATATGGAATAGATCTTGGGGCTAATGAAGATGAATGGTAAGAAGCGATGTAACGAGTGGCGTATATGGACATGCGAGGACAAATACAAGAGCAGATATGAAGATAGATTAGGAAGATAGGAAGTCTTGAAGAACGGACACAAACATTGATGCGATGAATAGCGTGTATAAGGAGCTGAGGCATGATGCACGAATTGAATCTGGAACGAATCAAAGATGAAGCAAGCATTCAGGACTTTATGAAACTCGATATACGTGTTGGAACGATTGTGGAGGCAGAACCGTTCGAGAAGGCACGCAGGCCCGCGATTAAGCTGTCAATCGATTTCGGGCCGCTCGGCACGAAGCGATCAAGTGCACAGATCACAGCTCGGTATACGCCGGACAAGCTGGTAGGAAGACAGGTTGTTGCTATCGTGAATTTCCCGCCGCGCCGTATCGCTGGCTTCGACTCTGAAGTGCTTGTATTGGGTGGTGTGCCTGGAGAAGGCGATGTTGTTTTACTAAATACTGACGAAATCATTCCGAACGGTACACCGATTGCATAAATGGATAGATCCGTATCACTACGATAAGGAGTATCTCTTGTAATGTAGCGGAGCCTTAATCTTGCTTAGGTTGATTTGAAAAACAGAGAAGAGGTACACGATGTTGAGTAATGATCAAGAGCTTGCGAACTTTTTAGTAGATGCGAAGCAACGCACGTATGCTGCAGCGGACAATAACACATCTGTCCAACCGATATTACCTGGCTCCGTGCAGTTGGAATACCGCAGTGGAGACTACGTATATCGGGATATTTACTTTGGCTCAGCCTTTTTCGCAGGGCAAGAGATCGTCGAATACAAGAATCGTCCGATATGGTCGATGGTATATTCAGGTGGTACTGTCGTTTCTGATGCAGATACAGATGATACTCGATCGATTTATGAGTTTCTGCGGGAAGCGTTACGATTGGTGGATGCTGCATCGTTATTCCGTGGCCCTAGTCTATATAAGCGTGAACCTTATCAATACCAGAATGAGTTTGCAGGATCACTGCGTGAGTTTTCTGGCAAGGAGCTTATCTTCAAGGGAGATCATAGCGTTTACGAGCTGCGCTATAGTGGCGGCATGATTCAATAATCCGTTTTCGATTGCATTGACACAGAATAAAGCAAGCTGCCCGCAGCTTGCTTTTCTGTTCAAGGTGGTTTCTTGGATGCATGTCGAGATCTGCCTTTACTTTGGTTATAATGGTAGAGGCTGATCGAGCAGCTTGGTCACTTTAAGGTAGTGTCTGATGAGAGGAAGGTTTAGATGAAAGTCGTACTTGCAACATTAAATGCTAAATATATTCATACCTCGCTGGCGATACGCTGCTTGAAGGCGCATTGTGAAGGCGAGTTCGATGTCGACATTGCCGAATATACAATTAAGGATCCGGTGATGAATATCGTCTCGGATCTGTATCAGCGAGAGCCGGATGTGATCGGGTTCTCCTGTTATATATGGAACATTGAGGAAACGATTAAGGTCGTCAACATGCTGCGCAAGGTGCGGCCGGAGATTCGCATCGTACTTGGCGGCCCCGAGGTGTCCTATGACACGAAGGAATGGATGGAGCGGCTGTCGGATGTTGACTTCATCGTCATGGGTGAGGGAGAAGAGACGCTGCTTCATTTGCTGCGGGAGATCGAAGGCGAAGGGAAATATCATTTCGTATTCGGGGTGGCGTATCGGAACAAGCAGGGCGAGGTTGTTATCAATCCGCCCCGCCCGAAGCTGGACTTGAATGAAATTCCATCCCCCCACCGCTTTGCGGAGGATATTCCGAGCCTCGGCAAGCGTGTTGTCTATTTCGAGACAAGCCGCGGCTGTCCGTTCAGCTGCCAATTTTGCTTATCCAGTATCGAGGTTGGCGTTCGCTATTTCGATATTGAACGCACGAAGGCGGACATCTTGTACTTGATCGACAATGGGGCGAAGCTCATTAAGTTCGTCGATCGGACGTTCAACATCAAGCGTGATTACGCAATGGAGATGTTCCAGTTCCTCATTGAGAACCATCGCGGCTGTGTATTCCAATTTGAGATCACGGCGGACATTATGCGCCCAGAGGTGCTTGATTACTTGGCTGAGCATGCACCACCCGGCGTATTCCGCTTTGAGATCGGCGTCCAATCGACGAACGATCCAACGAATGAGCTTGTGAAGCGGCGCCAGAACTTCACGAAGCTGACCCGAACCGTAATGAAGGTGAAGGACAGCGGCAAGATCGATCAGCACTTGGATCTGATTGCAGGGCTGCCGCTTGAGGATTACGATACATTCCGCAAGACATTCAACGATGTATTTGCACTGCGTCCGGAGGAATTGCAGCTCGGATTCTTGAAGATGCTGCGTGGTACAGGACTTCGTCTGGATGCTGAGAAGTACGGCTATGTCTTCATGGATCATGCACCATACGAAATGCTGTCGAATGATGCGCTTCCGTTCCGTGATGTCGTGCGATTGAAACGTTTGGAAGACGTACTGGAAAAGTACTGGAACGCACATCGCATGGATCGGACGATGGAGTATTTGATGCATATCGAATTCGACTCACCGTTTGATTTCTTCCAAGCATTCGGCGACTTCTGGGAAGCAAATGGCTGGCAGAAGATTGGACATCAATTAGAGGATTTGTTCGTAAGATTGCATGCCTTTTTAACCGCGCACGGACTCAAAAAGCCGCATGTGGCATTGGGGTTAATGAAGCTCGACTACTTCATGAACCATAAGTATAAGCCGCGCAAAGTATGGTGGAACAGACAGCTTCAGAAAGAGGAGGCTTCGCGCGTTCTGCAATGGGCGGCAGTACAGGCTGAGCTTGTGTCTGAGCAATTCGCAGCTCTAGGTCTTTCGGAGAAGGAGCTGCATAAGCACGCTGTTGTAGAGATGATCCCGCTAGAGGCAGTTGTTCGCAGCCGTTCACTCGGAATGTCCCAACATACGGAACATGGTTTCGAGACAACCGACGAGGGGTTAGCAGATGAAGTGTACGGCATTTTCTTGTATCAGCAGACAGATGATGAAAAACCGTTGCTGTTTACGGTGAACCAATCCATGATGGTTATTGTTGAATAGGACTTTAGTAGCAATCTTAGGTATTAGACCTAAGATTGCTTTTTTTATCTCTTCTCGTCTAGTCCTATCAGCAAAAATAAAATAGGATGGGGTAGGATCTGGAAATGAAAAACATACCAAAAGTCTCAAGAAAATTACGGTTTGTCACTTTGTATAATCAAAATGTGGGCATATGTACTTATTTTCATACATTCCTTCTTCCGGTATAGTTTGTCGAGAGAAAAATAGAGAGATATTCTAGGAGGTAAAAGATTGTGATGAAATGGTTCAAAAAAACAGCCGTCATAATGGGGTGTGCTGCACTTCTTATGACAGGATCGATGCCTGCACATGCTGAGGGTACTGCGAACTACACTGTCGGGGCGGGACAGGCGGTAGAGCTTGATCAAGGCATTGCGACCGTGACTTTGAAAAAAGGAATGGAATACATAAATGGCACGGAAACGAAAGCCATGATTACGAGAAATGGCGGCAAACCTTCCGGCTCCGAAATCGGTACGGTTATACCAGAAGACGGGCGCTGGTTTTTGTATTTTGAGTACACCGATTCCGGACATATCAAAGATAGCGATAAAAATGAGATCGATGCAGATGAACTGCTGCAAAGTTACAAAGACGGTCAAGAAGAAGCAAACAAAGAAATGACCCCTGAAAATCATCTATTCGTGGATGGTTGGGACGTAGCGCCTAAATATGATGAAACGGCACGTAGAGTTGTATGGTCGCTATTACTGCATGACAAAGACAATGCTTCAATGGTCAATTATAACGAGCGTATATTGACGCGAGAGGGTTATGTGTCGGCGATCTTGGTTTGTGATCCCAAAAAAGTAGAAGCATCGCGCAAGGAAATGAATGATTTGGTCTTGTCTACACTAAAAATCAAAGAAGGCAAGCGCTATGAGGATTTCAATGAATCGACGGACAAGGTGGCGGAGTACGGCTTGGCTGGACTTATCCTTGGCGGAGCGGGTGTTGCCGTTGCCAAAAAAGTTGGATTAATCGCATTGGCGCTCGGCTTGTTCAAAAAGTTCTGGATCGTTATTGTGGCTGTCATTGCAGGCTTGTGGAAGCTCTTAACAGGCAAGAAGCGCAACAAGGAGCAGGAAGAAGAGGACGTGCAATCTGCCGCAGGTGATGAACAATCGGCTACTCAGCAGTCCTCGCAGCAGCCTCCATCTCAACAGCCGCCAATGTCATAAATTCAAAATGAACAGGATCGTATCCTATATGGAAAGAGGCAGACTAGACAATGATGTCTATCTGCCTCTTTTTTCTACGTCTTTACAAGAAGCAGGATATCCTCATAAAGCTACATGTCTCTGCGGTTGAAATAAATAAGACCACAAAGTAGAAAGAGCAGGAATCCACCGACAATGACGAACAAAAGAGTGCCGAGCGAGACATTGAATGCCCCGTATTTCTCCACGCCGTTCATCGCGAGTGCAGGCTGTGCCCAAGGATACCAGGGGCCGTACTTTTCCGAATTGACGATGAGCATATTCGGCAGTGTCAGCATCACGTTAATAGCAAGCGGAGCCGCGAAGCTTGACCATGATACGGACACGAACAGCTGAAGCGCGGCAACAGGCAATGTAGCCAGCCAGCCATTGGAGAAGGCTCTCAGAAGTTCAGTCCAAGGGATAGGTGCTGTATATCCTTTTAATAAGCCGACAGCAATTGCACCTAGCAGGAACAGTACTTGTGTTAGTCCCAGCAGCAGTGTAACATGGGCGAATTTCGCCAAGTATAGGCTGGAGCGGGACACAGGCAAGGAAAGCATTTGTTTCCAACCGCCTCCCGCGTGCTCGTACCGGCATATAAATGCAGAGAACACACCAGCCAACAGCGGTAAGAACAACATCGCGTGCGCGATTGACATCGTCGACCATAAATAGAGCCACTGGATTTCGGGCGGCTGCTGCTCAGAAATGAATAGGCCGACGAGCATGGCCAGCAGAGGACTGATCAGAGTAAGCAGTCCAATATGGGACTTGCCCAACTTTAAACGTTCAGATTGAAATAATCGCAGCCATGTTGCCACATCAATCCACATCCCTTCTAATGAAGTGAACAAGGCTGAACAGAAAGACGACGAAGCCGATCAAGATACCTGCGATGACGGAGTACTCTGGAATATTGGCTTCATTTACAAGCAGCGGCCACTTGTACGGCATCCAATCCGGCATTCTAATCGAATACACGGATACGATCGTGCCTAGAATTCCGCAAGTAAGTGGAATGGCTTGGTTGCTGATAACGGTAGATAACCATAGCTGCAGTGCGAGTATGGGCATAGCCGCTAAGAATGGATAGAAGCTGTTCTTGAGCAGCAGAGACCAAGGGATGTCCGCACCGAAGCCGAGAAGCAGACCGAGCAGAACTGATCCGACAGCAAGCAGCAGCGATGCAGTGAACATCATGAACAAGCTCAGAATATATTTGGATGAGAATACACTGAATCGAGACACGGGAAGGGCAAGCAGCTGCTTCCATGATCGCTGGCGATGCTCGATACTTGCGATCAAGGATGTCACGAGTGTAATGCCAAATAATAGGGCGAGAACCGCCAGTATTTTAATGTCGCTGAGTAGGCCGATCCATACTTGATCCTTCAGCTTCGATACGAGGTAGTCGTAGCGCAAGCTGTAATTGATCGCTTGAAGGCTGATGACGCCGACAGGCCCTAGGACAATGAGCAGCCATATCCATGTATGGCGTATTTTCACAAAGTCAGATGACAGCAGCTTCCCGATCATCGATTGTTCCCCTCTCCAGTCATTGAGAGGAAGATCTCTTCCAGCGACTGCCGCTGTTCTTCTACTCGATACACGGACAGTTGGTTATGGACGAGCAGATCAACGAGGGAGGCGACCTGACTGTCTGGCATGTAGTTCATCAAGACGCTTCCTTCCTGCTGCTCTACAGCACATCCAGATGCAGCGAGCAGATTCGCTGCCTTGACAGGATTCGAGACCGCGAATCGAATACGATGCTGCGCCTGATCCTGCAATACGCTGATGGAATCCTGAAAGACCATACGTCCATGCTGAATAATGCCTACGCGCGTAGCCATCTGTTCAATCTCACTCAATAGATGGCTGGATACAAGAACCGTAATGCCGTGCTGATGGGGAAGGCTCTTAATCAGCTCTCTAATTTCCAGAATACCAGAAGGATCAAGGCCATTGGTCGGCTCATCCAAGATGAGCAGCTCTGGACTGCCCAGCATAGCTGCGGCGATGCCAAGCCGCTGCTTCATGCCAAGCGAATACCCCTTAACTGGGCGATTGGCATCGTTTGTGAGACGAACGATGCCAAGCACTTCATCGATCCGCGACTTCGGCACATCGATAATTCTGCGTATGGCCTCTAGGTTGTCCCGTCCAGTCAGATGAGCATAGTACGATGGATATTCAACCAGAGATCCGACCTTGCGCAAGATTTCCAGCCGATGGGAGTGCAAGTTCTTGTTGAATATTTGAATGTTGCCCTTCGTAGGGCGAATGAGTCCAAGCAGCATGCGGATCGTCGTTGTCTTGCCTGCGCCGTTCGGGCCAAGGAAGCCGTATATATCGCCGCGTTTAATCGTAAGCCGAAGCTGATCGACTGCTCGGCGGTCGCCATATGTTTTCGTCAACCCTTCGGTTTGAATGATTGTTTCACTCAATGTATATCACCTCGTCAGTTAACGATACAGGTCGAAGGTTAAAACAAAGGCGGCTGTTTGTTTAAATTCTGTTTAAGAAAGGATCTGTTTAAAAAAGGAGAGAAAGAAGCCCATGAATATGATCACGTCCATGGGCGTAGTAGGGGATGTACATTTATTCATAAGGATACTTTCGGTTAGTTCGGCTTTCCGCAGTGGAAGTAATTTATATTGGTCTGGATTCAGTTGGGTTCAATTGATTCTTATGTTACATAAGGTTTATTGAGTTTATAGAATTTATAGTATATTGATTTCAATGAATTCATTGGATTTCATAATTTCATTGAGTTCCCTTTAGTTTGTCCTTTAGTTTGGGACGCTAGTTGCCTTCATAGGCTCTATCCTCATCCTTGTTCCTTCTGGACTGCTCGTTACTTCCCATTGCAGCTGCATTTCTGCGGTCATCAACTCGACAATTGTCAGCCCAAGGCCAACGCCTCTACTTGCGGACGCAGCGCTCATACCAGGTCCGTGATCCTCAATCACAATTGCAGTCTTCTCTCCATGCGCATGAATCGCAATTCCAATATACCGGCCTTCTGCGGCATGGCGCACAATATTTTGAAATAAATTATCGAGGATGCGCGTCATCCACTGTGAATCGATCCTCCAAGTAACGGGCTGCTCCGCGAGCTCAATATGAATCTCAAAGCCTTCTTTCTCCCAAATCGGGTACCAGCTCGCCGCAGAAGTTCGGACAAGCCGCAGCATATCCGTTGCTTCCATCTTCAGCGAATACTTGTGAGCAGACAGCAGCGTGTACGCCAATAAATTATCAACAAGCTGTCCCAAATCACTGACCTTCTTATCGATAAGAACAAGCGACTGTTGACCTTGCTCAGACAGTGGCTCTCGTTGGAGCGAATGGGCATGTCCCCGAATCGTAGTTAGCGGTGTTCGAAGATCATGGGACAAATTAGCGATCAGTTCCTTGCGCAGCGTTTCTTCCTCTTGTTCCCGTTGACGGCTGGAGGTAAGCTGCTTGATCATTTGGTTGAAGGTATGCTCCAATTGACCAATTTCATCCCACTTCGTTATCTCAATCGGCGAAGGCAAGCCATTGGCGTTATCGGGAACCATCGCCTTGCCTAACCGCACAAGCCGGCCCCGAAGCCTGTAGAAGAACCACCAAGAGGCAATTGTAAATAGAAAAAACACGAGGGCGATGATGATAAGAGCGTGTGTTGTGCTGTATCCCTGTCTATCTGATACCATCAAATTTCGAGCAATTTGCATAACCATGAATCCCTGCTTCGGATCCTGCCCGATAAAAGCTACGACAGTGAACGGATCTCCATCGTAGCTCTTCTTCATAAAGGTAATGGCGTCCCCAGCATTCCATTGTGCTGGCAAGCTGGGCTGTACAGGAAGCTGAAGTCGTGTAGTACCGCTATTATCAACCCAGAATAATTTGGCCTCCGGGAACTCCTTCTTCAGTTCATGCAGTCTTAGTTCAATCGCGGCACGGTCGGCTTGCTTGAATTGAGCAGCTTCTTGGTGCCACCGCTCCTCCAACTTAGCCGCTACCGCATAACGATTCTCGACGGGTTCCCCTCCATTCTGCAAGAGAGATACATAATAGAGAATCGTAGAGGTTAATGGAAAAATAATCGGCCATATCATGAGCGCGACAAATACTAGCGTCAAATACCGGATCAGCAGTGATTTGCGCAGTGGAATACGGGAATTCATAGCTTCACCCGATATCCGATGCCGCGAATCGTTTCAATAATTTCCGGCTGGCCTGGATCGTTCTCGATTTTCTCCCGCAGATGTCGAATATGAACCATGAGTGTCTTATCGCCCTCCATGTAGGGTTCACCCCAGACGCTCTCATAAATTTGTTCCTTTGTTAAGATCTGATTGGCATGACGCAGCATGAAGGCAAATATATGGTGCTGCTTGCCGGTAAGTGTGATTTCTTCACCGGTCAAGGCATGCACAATGTGATTATCGTGCAGCGAAATACGTAGATGCTTCAATTCGATGGAAGCAGGGGACTGCTTCTCGAAGCGCCGCAGCAGTACTTCCACTCTTGCAGCGAGCTCATCCGGATGGAAGGGCTTCGTTACGTAGTCATCGGCGAATTGCAGCCCTTGCAGCTTGTCGTCAATAGACGTGCGGGCTGACAGCAGCAAGATGGGCGTACTCGGATATTCGCGTTTCAGACGCTGTCCCACCGTAAAGCCGTCCAATCCGGGAAGCATCACATCAAGTATGATCAGATCGCTATCAGGTGCATGCACCAGTGCATGTTCGCCGGACAGCAGCCACATTACCTGATAGCCTTTATCTTGCAAATAACTGCTGGTCCATGTTCCGATTTCTTTGTCATCTTCTATGTATAATAGCCGTTGACTCATTATGAACGATCTCTCCCTATCGTGTCTTCGTGTCATTGAACATTATAGCTCAAATGAAACCAGAGATAGAGAAAGAATGCAATAGTTGGACGATAGCCGTGTAGTTCATCCTAGATTACATCAGCCCTCGCTACTAGTACCGAATAGGAGGCAGGCCGAATCTACTTCTACTGCATCGCCGCCTGATTATTGATCGGTTGCGGGCTGTGCAGCAGGCTGCGGAAGATAAACAGGGAAGCTGTATAGCACAGCATCGTAACAACTACGATGGAAGCAAACCCCGCGACGCGTGCATAGAGAACACCAGCCAGAACGGATCCAAGCATCGTTGCGAAATACATCGTGCTGTTCGCCAGCGCGGATACGGTGCCACGTGCATTCGGCTGATCCTTCTGAAGAGTTCCCATTAAGAGAGGGAACAGCATGCCGCCGCACAAGGCGATCAGCGCATAAGCGATACTAATGAATGCAATAAGATGGCTGGTCATGACGATCACATACATCGCAATCATGCCAAGGAGTGAATATGTAACAGTTCGCCGAATGCCGAGCGTGCGTTCCACCCTCGAGACGAGAAGACTGCCGAATAAATTTCCGATCCCAAAGCCAAGGATGAATAGTCCCGTTTGCTGTACAGTAAGAGAAAAGTCATCAGCGAGCCAATTCCCCAGATAGGAGAAGGTAGAAAAAGTACCTAGCTGATATAAAAAATATCCGAGAAAAGCAAAGGTGGTGCTGCGGCGCGAGAAAAGAGCGCGATATTGTCGTCCAAGAGAGCTCAGCGAACTTCGTTGTTTCGTCGCTGGTGGGATAGAAGGGAGCTTTAGCGCCAATATGATGGTAATGAGCAGCGCAGTTACTCCGATGGCATAGAAGGGCAGTCTCCAACTGCTCGCGGCAAGCAGGCTGCCAAGAGGTACGCCGAGACATTGCGAGACGGCTAAGCCAGCAGTTGCGGCGCCCATCGCTTTGACGATCTTGTGCGGTGCTACTAATTGAGGGATGGATGCCCATATTTGCGGCGAGGCGATTGCCGCGCTTATTCCCGCCAAGGCGCGGTAGGCGAATAAGAGGGTGAAGCTTGTTGTTGAACCGCACAGTGCTGTGAACAGGGAGAATCCCAGCATCCCTCCGAGGAGACAAGACTTGCGATCCAGTCTGTCGGATAGCGGTCCGGCGATTAGGGCGAAAAGGGCGTATCCGAGTGCATAAGCAGAAATAAGCCATCCTGATTGTTCGACAGAGATATGCAGAACTTCTCGTAGTGTTGGCAGCATAGGAGATACGATAAAGGTATCTGTACCGATGATGAACATCGTGGCAAAGAATAAAGACATAATAGGACGGAATGATGATGCGGCATGCGGTTGATTCATCGTGTTGCTCATTGTAACTGGCCTCCTGTAATGAATACACGATCTCATGCGGCAATGATGGACACAAGGGATCGTTCTTAATCGAGATGATTCATAGGTTACAAATGATAGTGAATATAGGTAAGATTCACTGAATATGAAGGTGCGCACCTTTGTTCAATAGTTCGAGTGTAATCGAACTATTGAATGATGTCAATCATTTCGGTACAATAATGACATGAGAACATTATTTCATCCCGATATCGAACATATTGAACTTTCGCAAGTGTTCTATGCGCTCAGCGAGCCGATTCGAATGAGTATCGTGCTGCAATTGATGAGCATTCCGGAGCAAACTTGCGGGGGATTCGATTTATCACTGTCCAAGTCTACCATGTCCCATCATTTCAAAGTACTGCGCGAAGCAGGCATTATTCGAACTAGAATGGAGGGAACACAGCGATTCATCTGTTTGCGCAAGGATGAGCTCGAAGCACGCTTTCCTGGTTTAATGCAAGTAATCCTGACCCAAGCCAAGGATATGACGTCGTAGTTCGGCAGACAGAGGAAAGGTCTCGTAAAGGCCAAAGTTGAAGAACGGAGCTCGTCATGGGTATGAACATGCATGAACAAAGACGCTTCCAACCCACAAGTACAGTGGTTTTGGAGGCGTCTTTATTTATCTGTCAGACGAACTCTCTTGTTACTACTCTCTTGGAACATCAATGTTCAGTTTATTATGTGTTTATGGATCGAACATCGGCATCTTGGTGGCTCAATCGCTTCATGCCCCATACCGTAAGCAGCATATAACAGAGAATGACAACGATGCTGTTGTCACCTGCTACATATAGAGCAATGCCTGAAGTCGGAACTGCCATGCCGCGCAGAACACTCCACATTACATTATGTGCCGAATGGAATATAGAAGCTGTCCATACGCTGGATGAACGCAATCGAATATATCCGATGACAGGGCCTAGGAACAGGCAGGATACGACGATGAATAAGCATGCGAGAAACGGATTTTGATCTTGGTGGTAGATGGGAGATAGCAATATAATTGGGATATGCCATAGTCCGTGAATCAGGCCCGTGGCGAATAACGCCTTTCTCTCTCCCAAGCTGTTTACAAGAAGCGGAAGCAAATAACCTCTCCAGCCAAGTTCTTCACCAAGTGAGCTCGTAAGTACGGCGCTGACAAATTGTATCGCGACAACGATCGGGAAGGCCGTCCAATCATAGCCTGCATAGGTGGGGGGGACATCAATGACTAGGGCACCAACTCCCCAGGCGAATCCATAGCTTAGGGCTACAATAACAGCTGGAACCATGGTGCATAGGAGCCACCATTTGAACCCGCATTTTCGTAATCCAAGCGCGGCCCAACCGGAACGCGATCGCCCATCCCTCGTAACTATTAGGAGCATAATTAAGGCAGCCGCTGTTGGAGTCAGCATATACAGTAAGGAATTGGTGTTCGGAACGATACTGACGCCTATAGCTAGAATGAAGACGATTGCTGTGTAAATCAGTGCTTTTGTATGGCTGTGTAAATTAGAAAACATGCTGCATTCCTCCGGTTTCGCTTTTTTTCATGGGCCTATCATATTACAATAAGGATGGTGCTCCCAGTGAGGAACATCTGAAATGCTGTCATATGAATATCCTATCTATCTTGGATGTAGAAAATGCCGTAAATATATCTGGCTGAGTGATTAGAGAAGTATGTTAATTACGTGGAAAGAGGCAAGTGAATGGAGCAACGACAATGGCATTGGATCGACACAGCACTAATGGGCTTATACATTCTCTGGATTGTATCAGGGGCAGTTTATATTGTCATATCACCGAACTTTAATATGGTTCATAGCGGACGTACAATCGTACCGTTTATATTGTGTTCTGCGCTGCCTTTGTGGTTCTGGAGACCTGGCAGCATTCACCCGTCGAAATTTATTGCCTCGGAAATAATTTTGTCGGGAGGCATTAACATTTCCATGCATTTGTCGATGCCTGTGTATCTCGACAATATGGTGCTGCCCGCACTTCTCATTGGATTTATGACGTCAAGGAAGAATGTATGGTGGGGAGGTTCGATTGTAGGACTTTTTCCTTTCATTGGTGTATGGAGTGGTAAGTTATCTTGGCTTCAGGCTTTGGACTCGTCTGTTAATCATTTCATATTGTTCGGGATCGGTGTTGGCTTTCATGTGTTTCTGCATTCGCAACGAAGAATGAAGCAGCTGCTTCAAGAGAATGAGCATCAATTCAATATTATTCGTCAATATGCGGAGCAAGTGGAGCGGCTTACAGTTCAGGAGGAGCGCAATCGCGTAGCTGGCGAATTGCATGATACATTAGGTCATTCACATGCATCGATTGTTATGGGGTTGGAATCGGTCAAGGTTCTTATGGGGGACGACCCTGAACAAGCAAAAAGTAGGCTTGAGAGTGTGATTGTACACGCACGGAGCAGCTTTGAAAAAATACGACATCACATTCATGATATCGCTCCTTCTGAAGAAGGGGAGCGAACATTGGATGAGGTATTGAAGCACTTGCTGGACACGCTTCGCAATCAAACTGGAATTAAATGTTATATAAAAACAGAAGGCATCATCTATTCTGTTCCTTATGCACACCGTATGGTATTAGAGCGTTGTGTGCAGGAAGCCGCTACAAATGCAGTGCGTCATGGCAGAGCATCAGCGATCGAGGTTAACCTTATCTATGACGAGACAGAAGTATGCTTATCGATTCGGGACAATGGAATAGGCAAAGAGAAGCTAACCTTTGGCTATGGCCTGTCATCCATGCAGGATCGCTTGCATGCTTATGGTGGGCGCTTAATGGTGCGTACTTCATTGGGGAACGGCATGGAGATTGTATGCAAGGTTCCGCGTAAGTTACCAATAGAGGGAGATCAGCCAATCCGCTTGCTCATTGCTGATGATGAGCAGCTCTTTTGTGAGAGTTTGTGCTATTTATTCAGCCAAGAAGATGATGTCTATGTCATAGGTGCAGCGGTGGATGGGAAGGAAGCGATTGAATATATGGAGTGCGAGCATCCTGATGTCGTGCTCATGGATATTCGAATGCCGCGAATGGATGGCTTGGCTGCTGTTCGTGTGATGAAGGAGCGATGGCCGGATGTGAAGATCATTCTGCTGACAACGATTGAGGAATCAGATTATGCCGTACAAGCGATTGATGCGGGAGCGGAAGCGTATCTGCTAAAGTCCATGCATCCGAAGGAGCTGCTTGCCAGCGTCCGTCTTGTACATCAAGGGGGAACGCTCCTATCGCAGCCGATCGCACGATTGATGACCGATCAATTATTGCAAATGGATCACGCTGAGGATCGAAGTGAAGCGGCAGGGAGTGTGGGGCCATGCATAGAAAGCAGTGAAGATCCATTCGGCTTAACTGAACGTGAGAAGCAGGTGCTCTATTATTTGGCGCAAGGAAAGAAATACCGTGAAATTGCTCAGATTCTCTATTTGTCCGAAGGAACGATCCGCAATCATATCTCAAGCCTATATGCCAAGATGGGAGTAAACGATCGGATGTCCGCCGCGAATGCAGCACGGCAAGCACGTCTTGTATAAAATGAGAGAAAGCGCTTAGTGAAGTCACTAGGCGCTTATTTGTATATTTGGACAGTTATTTTCGTACTCGTGCTACAATAGCTTGATTGACACGCACCATTTCTTGAACGGAGATTCGCGTCAGTGAATAGGGGGAGCCCCCGCCTGTATATACGAATTCCTGTTCCAGAACTTTCGGATCGATAAGAAATGTGGCTGTGAAGCCAAAGGAAGGAATCCCGCCGGCAGGATATCCGGCTAGCTGAAGCATTTCTTGCTCGAGCGCCAAGCGTGGAGGGGGAATAAGCAGTGCCTTGCCAACTCTGCTGGTGCTTGCGCGGTCTTCGCCCTTGACGATGGCTACAAGTAAGTGACCTTCACCATCGATCATGCAGACATTTTTAACAAAATCAGCTTTATCGGCTTGCACCGCTTGAGCAGCATCCTCAACGGAATGGCACAGTGTATGTAGACGCAGATGTTCCGCAGCCATTTGATTCGCGCGGAGATAGGAAATAAGCTTGTTATCATATTCATCTGTTGACTGTGGTGGTTCCGGATTTTCTAGATATTCCTTATTCGCATTCATCTATGTTCCTCCATTCAAAAGAAAAAGAGCTCGTGTAAATGCAAGTGAACGTGTAAGTGCAAGTGTAAGTGCAAGTGTAAGTGCAAGTGTAAGTGCAAGTGTAGGCCGCTTGCTAATAAAATGGCACCCGGTCTCCCCGTAAGGAATCGGATGCCGAGTCAATTATGCGTGCATTAAGGAGCAACAGAGCGCAATACAGTGCAGTTGCCATCAAGCGTATATTCACCAAGGTTGGCAGGAAGCAGGAAGCATTCGCCTGCTTTGAAAGCGATTTGCTCGTTAGCAGTTGTAAGTGTGCCTGTTCCTTCGCATACAACAAGAATGACGAAGCTCTCTTCTGTTGTTGCGAGTGCCCATGGCTTCTCAACGATGCCTTTTTCTACACGGAAGTACGGAGACTCCGCAAGCACCAGCCACTCGTTAGCGACAGCGCCATTTGTAGACATGCGAGTTGCGCCAGCGCCTTCGTATGCGATGACATTCAAGGAATCCTCAATATGCAGCTCGCGCGGCTTGCCGTCGAGACCTGGACGATTGTAGTCGTACAGGCGGTAAGTGGTATCGGAGTTCTGTTGGATCTCAGCGACTACGACGCCCGCACATAGTGCGTGAACCGTACCAGCTGGAATGTAGAAGGTATCTCCGGCCTGTACGGATACTTCTTGGAGAACCTCCATAATGCGGCCATCTTCGATCGCCTCTGCCATTGCTGCGCGATCAATGCCTTCCTTCAAGCCGTAAATGATTTTCGCGCCTGGCTTCGCGTCCAGCACATACCACATCTCTGTCTTGCCCAGTTCGCCTTGCGGCAGACCTTCATACGTGTCAGTAGGGTGTACCTGAACTGAGAGATCATCATTGCAGTCCAACAGCTTGATAAGCAGTGGGAATCGGCCGTTCTTCTCAGAGAAGCCCTTGGAGCCGAACCATTCCTTGCCGTATTGTTCACGTACTTCGTCCAAGCCAAGTCCAGCCAGTTCACCGTTAACGACCTTCGTCGTACCATTCGGATGATCGCCGATCATCCAACCTTCACCAATATGTCCTTCTGGCAAATCCAATCCGAATTGCGTCAGAGCACGGCCGCCCCATACGCGTTCTTTAAATTCTGGTTGAAACTTCAATGGATAAGGTCTTGTCATGTTCTCTCACTCCCGAGTTGTCTAGTATCTAGTTGATTGGAAAAACTCAAGTCTCTCGCCGTCCGGACCCTTAAAGAAAAAATAGCGGCTGCCGTTCGGCAAGGTAACCAGTTCTTCATCAATAAGCTCAACATGAGGCAGGCTCTTCATTCGAGCCAACTCAGCCTCTATATCGTCAACAGTGAAGGCGATATGGTGAACCCTGCCTTCTTCCGTTAAGCTTCCAGGATAACCTTCTACAAGTTCAACTTCCGTTTCGTCAGCACCGTCCCATCCGAGAAAGGCGAGGCGAATGACACCATTCGTATGAAGAAGGGTTCCTTTCAGCTTCAAGCCGATGACTTCCTCATAGAATCGAATGGATTGTTCTATATTGCGAACCATGATCCCAACGTGCTCCATTTTGCGAACTGCCATTTGACAACAACTCCTTCAACATGGTGAACAGGATGGTGGGACAGATATCGAAGCGGAAGCTGCAATTGCCAATCCAAGTGGGAAAGGCTCTACACGCGATCAGATGTTATTTTCGTTTCTCTACCGCAATGACATAAGGTGCATCTGGACGCTGCAGCATTCGATAAATAACGGCTTGCCCAAGACGAGCTGGAAGAGACTCCGCCCAAGCTCGCACTTGATCGGCCTCATCATCGCCGCCACTGTGTCCGGGATAGAGTACAATACTAAGCACTCCGCCGGGCCGCAGCATGGATAAACCGTTGTCGAGTGCTGTAAGTGTCGTCTCAGGGACGGTCATAATGCGCTTATCTGCTTCATTCGTAGGCAAATACCCAAGATTGAACATAATGGCAGCGGTCGTACCGAACCATTCTTCGCCCAGCAATTTATTCATGGCATGATGGCTGGCTTGAAGCAGGCTGACATTTGCGCATTCGTCTTCGCCTAGCTCACGATGAAGCCGCTTGCGAGTCAACTCGAGCGCTTCATCCTGGACATCGAAGGCGGCTACTGAGCCGCGCGATCCAGTAAGGCGGGCGAGGAATAGGGTATCTACTCCTGTTCCCATCGTTGCATCAATTACGCGTTCACCGGGCTGCACGCGCTCCTTCACCACTTGCTGAGCATAGCCAAGTACAGATAGAAATCCCATCTTATGACTCCCTCCAATACTTGCCCTGCCACGTATTGCGCCGTTTCAGCTCCGCATCAATGCCATTGAGCACTTCCCATTTTCTCATGCTCCACATCGGTCCAATAATTAAGTCCCGCGGTGCGTCACCTGTAACGCGGTGGACGATCATCTCCGGAGGAAGCATTTCAAGCGAATCGACGATAAGCTTGATATACTCATCCATCTCCAGGAAGCGCAGCAATCCAGCTTCATATTGCTTCACCATCGGGGTCTTGCGCATGAGATGAAGTAGATGAAGCTTAATGCCTTGCACATCCATCTGAGCGACAGCTTGGGCCGTCTCGAGCATCATACTATGCGTCTCTTGCGGTAGTCCGTAGATGATGTGAGTGCAGACGCGAATATTATGCTTGCGCAGCTTCTCTACGGCTTCGATGTAGCATGCCGTGTCATGCGCGCGGTTAATAAGCTGAGATGTCGATTCATGAATTGTCTGCAGTCCCATCTCGATCCATAAATACGTGCGCTTATTAAGCTCTGCCAAGTATTCGACAACATCATCCGGCAAACAGTCAGGCCGTGTCGCAATGGACAAGCCGACGACACCAGGCTGCTCAAGAATGACTTCGAAGTAATCTCGCAATACGTCCACTGGTGCATACGTATTCGTATAAGCTTGAAAATAGCCGATATATTTGGCGTTTGGCCATTTCGCATGTTGTCTGTCTCGAATGGTGTTGAATTGAGTGACCAGATCGTCGCGCCGACGACCGGCGAAATCTCCGGAACCACGCGAGCTGCAGAACGTACAGCCGCCAATCGCGATGCTTCCGTCCCGATTCGGACAGGTAAACCCAGCGTCGAGCATCACTTTGAATACCTTTTCTCCGAATTGCTCGCGCATCTCATAATTCCATGTATGAAACCGCTTGTCTCCCCACAAGAGGGGGGAAGTCGATTGTGTGTGTATGAAGCCGTCCAATGGCATACAAGCCCTTTCAATTGCAGTATAAGTTGATTGTTATGCGAAACGTGCGCTGTCAATAAACGAAAGCTTATCGATAACAATCCCATTGTATTATTGTAGCAGATTTAGCCGTAAAAGCGAAGACAGCGGGCAAGCTCTGTTGTTCTTATTTGCCTGCATCGCCGTCTTTACTTTTTATCGCTTGTCATGCACAATAAGGGCTTGGAGCATAATCAGTATGGAGGAAAGCACACATGCGCTTACGTGGCAAAAGAGGAGCAAAAGAGCTGCTTGCAGAGCAAACCGACTTGGTCGTGCTTGAGCCGGAGCAGTTGAAGGGCAAATGGAGTGAGGCGTTCGGAAATGACCGCCCCATATATGTTGAGCTGGGAATGGGAAAAGGGCAGTTCATCAGTAAGATGAGCTTGAAGTACCCAGACATCAACTTCATCGGCGTGGATATGTACGATGAGTTGATCGCTCGCGGATGTGAGAAGGCTCGATTATTTCGCGAAGAAGCAGGAATGCAGGAAGCGTCCAACCTGAGGCTGGTGCGCGCGAATGTCGAATTTTTGGAGCAAATTTTTGCAGAAGGCGAACTTGAGCGCGTATACTTGAACTTCAGTGATCCGTGGCCGAAGAAGAAGCACGCACGCCGTCGCTTGACCCATTCGCGTCTTGTTGAGAAGTATCGTTATGCATTGAGCAATACAGGTGAGATTCATTTCAAAACGGATTCAGAGACCTTATTCGAGTTTTCCTTGAACTCCTTCGCAGAGATGGGGCTTCAAATGCGGAATATCTCCTTGAACCTGCATCGTGATGGCATCAATGAAGAGCATGTTATGACAGAGTACGAAGAGAAATTTATGGGCAAAGGCATGAATATTCATCGTGTCGAGGTGCTCGTTGGGGATCAGGCATACAAGCAGTACCGCTCTTCCTTGCCTCACAATGAGCCTTACGCATCCCGTTAATTCCGGGTCGAAATCATATATGGACGATCAAAAAAGCCGCTATTCTGCATGAATGATGGATGACAGTGCTTCATCATCCGCATGCTTGATAGCGGCTTTACTGTTATTCGATTGAAGTAAATGGCACATTCATCATTTGAAGAATTGCTTCCGCACATACCTTAGGATGATAACGAGATGCCTTCTGCTCATGCTCTAAGCGGCGTGCGGAGACCTCATCATAATGATGTACAAGAAGATTCATCCATTTCGTAATCGTATGTGCAGACTCGATCGACTCGCCATATCCCTTCTCCGTGAAGTAGTGGGCATTCTCTTCCTCTTGGCCGGGAAGCGGCTGATAGAAGAGCATCGGAATTCCCTTGGCCAGCGCCTCGGTACAAGTCATCCCGCCTGGCTTGGTAACGAGCAGGTCGGACACATCCATCAATTGGTCAACTTCCTTGGTGTAACCCATCAGATGAATATTCTCATACTGGAAGCGAGGATTCTCCAGCATACGACGGCGAAGTTTCTCATTATTCCCGATACAAAAAATAAACTGTACATCTTTGCGCCAGCGGGTGAGCAGCTCTGTGGATTGTGTCGAATCCATCATTCCCCAACCGCCGCCCATGACGAGCACAGTCGGCATGTCTTTCAGCCCGAAGCGGGCGCGGATGGATGATTTGCCCATTCCATCATGCGGCTCCCAGAAATTCGGATGGACAGGAATCCCTGTCACTTGTATGGAATCGCTGCTTACGCCATGCAGTTCTAGCTTCTCCTTCACCTCTGGCGTTGAGACGAAATAGCGATTCACAGCCGGACTCACCCAGGCTGCATGCGCGTCATAATCGGTAATGACCGTACAGAGCGGGACATTAAGTCCAAGCCTGCGCAATCGGGAAATGACAGCGCTTGGGATCGGATGAGTGCATACGATCATATCAGGCTTAAGCTGACGCATAACGGACATAGCATGAGTGTAGAATACCCGGTGCAGCGCCATTGTAGTCAGTCGATTTAGCGATCTATTGTACTGTGTCTTATACATAAAGCCTACCAGCTTCGGCTGTACAAGCACAGTCTTGCGATATGCTTCTATAATGAGCGGAGCTGTCTTTGGGTTAAGGAAGCTCCCAAGCTCCATCACACGAGTTTGCACATGCGGAGACAGCTTGCGAAGGCTGACAGCAAGTGCATGGGCAGCTTGGGTGTGACCAGCTCCGAAACGCTCTGACAGCAGCAGTATACGCTTCTTTCCTTCGTGCTCGGCACCAAGTGTGATGGTACCGGAGGGAAGTGTAAATGTCATTGCTTGATGCACGGTATTTCACCCTTTTATTCGATCTTCTAGGTATATAATGGTTCTCATAATTTCTATACCCTACTATACCTGATGTCCGTAATTACACAATAGGCCATAAAGCGACAGTACTTACGGCAGCGCCTGTACCGATGAATGCGCCAGCAAGACAGTCGGATGGATAGTGAAGTCCTAAGTACATACGGGACAGTGCGACGATACATGCAATCGGCAGAAGTCCCCATGACAGAGTCGGGTTAGCTATTATGAGCGGGACAACGACTGAGAATATGGCTGTCGTATGTCCAGAAGGAAATGAATGGTCAACAAGCGGCTTGCGGAATGTGCGTATATTAGGCAATGCTAAGTGTGGACGCACACGCGGATACCACTTCTTAATTAAGGCGACAGGCAGGTGGCTTACGGCAAGCGCAGCAACACATTGCCAGCCAACGATATTCCATGGATTAGGCGCCAGCCAGGCAAGCAGCAAGGTAAAGGCAATCGTAAAGGTTGCCCCGCCCAGATGGGTCAATGTATATAATATAATATTCATGCTCCGGTGATGCAGCCGGTGATTAATCCAAAAGAATAATTGACGCTCACGATTACCCAGCCACGCGATAACACGGGTCATGTCGGTTCCTCCGTTATCCGGTATTTAATAATATGATCGTAACAGCGTAACATTAACAGAAGATGATGGGTTTGTGAATTTTATCTGAAGTCGCTACAAGTTCAAAGAGCATCTTTAATCATATTTTCAAATGCCGAGCATTTCAACAAGTTATTCCTATTTTACCTTGAAGTGATACTGCCTGCAAAATCGCGAATTACGCACGTAGAATGCCTATTTCTCCGATTATCTTGCTGTAGTGCCCTGTAATGAAAGGTGTAGCATGTACGGTAGGATTATGTGGTGAATCCGCTATGACAGAGGTTATGAATGGTAAGGGTTCTATTCATCAGCATCTTTGGCAATGCTGTATGAAGATAATGCCAGAGACATGTTTTCCATATATTCCAAACGGGTAATAAACATTACCTGAAACTTTCTTCCGTTGTAATACGTCCATAATAAAGAGAGGGCGGCATATCCCTAACACAAAAAAAGTAAATTGTTCCATTCTCATTGTCTTTCGGATCCTGGATCAGCTTTGAAAGAACAGCAAATTTTGACGAAAAGGGGGTCAAAAGCCATAATTTCTTAGCATTTGGATGAAAATATAACATAACCTTGCGGGAAAGCATGATTCGATGCGACTTCGCACAGTAACTTCGGCGATAATGTTCATATTCAAGCGTTGAAAGCCAATAAAAGGTTTTGACAAATGAAAGCAAACATTAGAAAATCGTGATCGACCGTTTTCAGCGGGGTAAACCATATATAGAGTTGATGAGCATGCGTTCATACATAAAAAGAGAGCGCCATGTTCGTTGACGCAACAATGAAATTGAAGTAGGGGTTATTTAAAAGGGGGACACCAAGCATGGTGGATACGTTATTTATCGTCTTGCAGGTTCTGCTGGCCGCGATTGGGGTGTACCAGTTTACCTTGTCGCTGTTCGGTATTTACCGCAAAAAAGAGAAAAAAGTATACGAACCGCAAAAATCCTTCGCTGTGCTCGTAGCAGCGCACAATGAAGAAGCCGTTATTGGAGCATTGGTTGAAAATCTGAAGGCGCTGGATTATCCAAGAGAAATGTACGACGTGTTTGTCATCTGTGACAACTGCACGGACGGTACAGCTGATATCGTAAGAGAACATGGCGTTTACGCTTGCGAGCGTCATAATCCGCATCAACGAGGCAAGGGTCATGCCATCGAATGGATGTTGAAGAATCTGTGGGAAATGCCGCGTCAATACGATGCAGTTGTTATGCTCGACGCTGACAACTTGGTAAGCAAAGACTTTTTGACTGAAATGAACAACGATCTGTGCTCGGGGGCACGCGTTATTCAAGGATACATCGATACGAAGAATCCGGAGGATTCTTGGATTACAGCCGCTTATGGCGTAACATACTGGTACTGCAACCGTCTATGGCAGTTGTCCCGTAAGAACTTGAACATGGCTAACTTCCTCGGCGGTACAGGAATGTGCTTCGAGAGCAAACTGCTGAAAGAAATGGGCTGGGGTGCAACGAGCTTGGTTGAGGACTTGGAGTTCACTGCCCGCTGTGTTAAAAACGGCATCAACCCAGTGTTGAACTATAATGCGCGCGTGTTTGATGAAAAGCCGCTTACATTCAAGGCATCGGCTCGTCAGCGTTTGCGCTGGATGCAAGGTCACTTTACCGTAGCGCGTCGTTATTTCTTCCCGCTGCTGTGGCAGAGCATCAAAGAGCGCAACTTGGCGAAGTTCGATATGGCGCTGTACACAATTACGGTGTATACCGTGTTGGTTACCTTCCTCATGACGGCGTTCATGTGGGTAGATGCAGCATTCTTCAATGGGCCGAATGTGGCAACGTTCTTCCAGTACCTGCCTGAGTGGGTCCCGGTTGTGTCACTTGTGCTGTCCTGTGCTGTATTCGTACTTGCATTGATTTTGGAAGGCGTCAAGTCTTGGCGCATCTATGCATCTCTGATTACATTCCCAGTATTCTTGCTGTCCTGGTGGCCGATTACGTTCTACGCATTCTTCACTCAGAACAACAAGGTATGGAGCCATACTGAGCATACACGAGTTGTGCGCTTGGAAGAGATGCAAGGCAAGCAAGTGTAAGGCGTGAAAAAAATAATAACAGTGGCTTGACTTGGTTCAGTTCACTGTGATATATTATTCAAGTATTTGAAACACATATTGCAATTGGAAAGAAGAAGCCCACGCTTCTCACCTGACCGACATGTTGTTGGCTGGTTATGACTCGCACTGCCTAGGCAGTGCTCACTAGATTAGAATGTCTATGTGAGGGATGTGGGCTCGATGAGCTTGCATCCCTTTTTTATGCGATAACCAGTTAGATGCAGGAAATTCGATTATGGAGGTGGCACACCATTAGCAAGGATCATTTGATTAACGAGGACATTCGTGCAAGAGAGGTTCGCTTAGTTGGTGCAGCTGGGGAGCAGATTGGCATTACGCCGTTCCGCGAAGCACTGCAAATGGCTTACGACGCTAACTTGGACTTGGTAAACGTGGCTCCGCAGGCAAAACCGCCTGTATGTCGTATTATGGACTACGGAAAGTTCCGTTATGAGCAACAGAAGAAAGAGAAGGAAGCGCGCAAGAACCAGAAGATCGTCGATGTAAAAGAAGTATGGTTCCGCGCCAATATCGAGGAGCACGACTTCAATACGAAGCTCCGCAATGTCTTGAAGTTTTTGCGTGACGGAGATAAAGTGAAATGCTCTGTTCGTTTCCGCGGACGTGAAATCACGCATGCTGATATCGGGAAGAAAGTGTTGGAGCGCGTTCTGAAAGAAGCAACTGAGCTTTGCATCGTTGAACGTACACCGAAGCTGGAAGGCCGCAGCATGATTATGATTTTGGCGCCGAAGACGAACAGCTAATTCGGCCCGCCGCGCAGAAGAAGGCGGCGGATAAGAATACCGAACTTGAGGAGGAAACGATAATGCCTAAAATGAAAACGCACAGCAGCTTGAAAGGCCGCTTCAAAATTACGGGAACAGGTAAAGTGCGCCGCTACAAAGCGTACCGCAATCACTTGCTTTCCCACAAATCGAACCGCACGAAGCGCGTTCTTGCTACTAGCCCAGTAATGGCAGCAGGCGACGTTCGTCGTATGAAGCAACAATTGGCTAACTTGAAATAAGCAATTATACGGAAACATCGAATCGATTGGGAGGTTAATACGAAATGGCTCGAGTAAAAGGCGGATTTACGACACGTCGTCGTCATAAAAAAGTATTAAAATTGGCAAAAGGGTACTTCGGTTCCAAACACAGATTGTTCAAAACAGCTAACGAGCAAGTGATGAAATCCTTGCTGTACGCTTACCGCGATCGTCGCGTTAAGAAGCGTGACTTCCGCAAATTGTGGATCGCTCGTATCAACGCAGCGGCTCGCATGAACGGCTTGTCCTACAGCAAATTCATGCACGGCCTGAAATTGGCTGGTGTTGAAGTGAACCGCAAAATGTTGGCTGACTTGGCAGTGAACGATATCAACGCGTTCAACTCCTTGGCTACAGTTGCAAAAGAAAAAGTTAACGCGTAAGAGTGCGTTGATATAAGAAAAGCAGCGATTTCGAAACTAATTCGAAACGCTGCTTTTTTTCATATAGGGATAAGAAAGCATCATTTGCAGATCGTATGCTTCCTTTTCTCGTTATTGAAAGGAGTAAAGTGTTGTGTTGTTTACTCCCAGTACTTGCTCGTTGTTAGCTTATCCGCTAACTGTTTACTCGCTATACGTCTTACTTTGCGAAGCTCTGCTCGCTCTGTGGCCGATTCATGAAGCAGCTTCTCTTCCTCTGTATCAGGGATAACAGGGGGCACAAACGCAGCTGAGCCGTCCTCATGACGTGCTACGAAGGTCAGGAAGGAGGTAGCGGCAACAACACGCTCGCCGGTATATAGCTGCTCTGCAATGACCTTGACGAATACTTCAATGCTAGTCTTGCCTGTCCGAGTGACGAAGGACTCTAGGCAGACGGAATCTGTGGGACGAATCGGCCGTAGAAAATCTACGGAATCCGTGGATGCAGTCACGACATTATGACGGCAGTGACGCATCGCGGAGATGGATGCTGTCTCGTCAATCAGACTCATCAGTTTACCGCCGAACAGCGTCTGATGGTTGTTGACGTCGTTAGGGAATACACGACCGGTCTTGAAGACGCGGGATTCCTTGCAGTGTTTGGGTGCAGGAAGTGAAGAAGTTGTTGATTGTTGTTCTGACATAGCCTTCATTACGCCCTTTCTAAGAAGTCATAGGTATATTATAAAGGGTTCAGTCTCATTCATGCGGAAGAAAAAAATGACATTCAGGCAGGTCTTGATTGGAGCAGAGAATGAGCCAGGCGCAAGATACAATAGATATAACCTTGATATACAGTTGAGCTCATATTCAAATTCAGCATAAAAAGAAAAGGACTGACACAATGAATGCCAGTCCAACAAAATTTGCGGTTAGAGTATGCTTATTGCTGTTTGCTCGTGTGCTCAATTGGCTAATGAGGCCGGTTATGCCTTCCTAAGCTCTCATTAAGCCTTCAGTGCCTGCTTGAAAGAGTCAGACAGCTTCGACTGAATCGAAGCAAGCTGGATTTTGAAGTTTTGTGGGCCATCTGCTCCAGGAGCAATTTCATAACGGTCGAACGTCAGCACGAGGCACCCGTTCGATACATAGAAGTTTTGTGTTTCTTTAATTTGTTCGAAATTAAAATCAGCTTTGTTCTTCTTCAGAGCAATTTGATTGCGAACGACATTGCCAAGCAAGGCTTTATAATCGGTATCCTTGTTGAACAGATCGCCAAGCTGCAGGGCGTGCGCATTCTCTTCATTCAGGAAGGTATACGTGTCCGTACGGCTGGTGCCGTTAGCCTCTGCGCTCGTGATTTTGTACGTGTCGGTAATCAGGGACATGACATTGCCGCTCTTCACGAAGCGGAATTCAGAATTCAACACGGCCGGTTCGAAGGAAGCTTTTTGTTTTTTCGCCACTTCAGCGACTTTTTTGGAAGCTTCATAGACTTCAGCTTTTTCCTTCATCGCATGACGCATCAAAATATCATTTAGCTGCTCCTCGTATTTGCTGTCTTTCAAGCCTGATAGAACAGGTACACTCATATTGACATGCACAAATTTATTTGTGGCTTTAATCGGTTGCTTCGCTGCCTTTGGTGTTGGAATTGCGGATATGTACATTTCGGACAATTTGCCAAAGCCTTGCAGATCAAAGAGTACGCCGTTCATTTTCCAATTTGCCGCATAATCGGAAGGTACCGATTTATCCAAAACTGGCTCAGATGCTTTGCCCAGCTCTTTGGAAATTTGCGGAGTCAATTGTTTTGCCATCTCATTGTCAAATACGAGCGTAACTTGGAACACTTTTTGGTTATCGTCCAGCATGTACTGAGCAGTAATCGGCTGTTTCAAGTTGAACCATTTTTCTTTGTACTCGATCATCGTAGCTTTTTTGCCTGTATATTCGATTTTGCCTTTGCCTTTGCTTTGCTGCAATTGTTTCAAGGTAAGACCAAGCCCAACTTTGTTTGTTGTATATGTATTGTTTAATGGAGTCGCTGTTGTTTGAGTAGGAGTGACTGCTTTGCTTGCAACGGGGGCCGCGTAAGCTGCTGTGCCCATGTTTGCGATCATTGTGCAGGAGAGTGCAAGTGTAACAACTGTCTTTTTCGTGTTCATTGATGTTTCAATCCCTTCGTGTGTACGATCTTCTGTGATGACTGCTCTATTAGTATAGACCTTTGTGAGATCGAAGACTTTACAGCAGAATAACAATTACGCGGGAAAAAGAAACAAACTATTCATTGAAAGCGCCTTATGTATGACGATGTATTCATGATTGATGAACAACGTAGGGAATAGGGGGATTGTGTATAGATGTGTATAAACGCATCCATAGTTGAGAATAATTATCACTGTGAGTGATTCGTGCGTAAGCAAGGGCGGCGTGTCGGCCGCCCCATTCTCCTTACAGCTTTGGTTCGAATGTTTTGCAGTCCGTGTCACCGGAATCGCCAGCTTGCTTGCCACGATTGTTCACCACATAAATAGAAGTTGCAGCGCATTTGTTGCCTGCTGCCCAGTACTTGCAGGAGTTTACTTCACATAGTACGTCCTTAGCCATCGTTATTCACCTCCTCTCCTTACTAACTTCGCCAGCGGGCACCTCTTTTTATACATCTAGGAGAAGTTTCTATCATTTTGTAGTTTCCGAATCCTATCCTTTTTCGTTACAATAGAGGAATGTGACTTCGAGAAGAGGAGTGGGAATTACATGATCGATCTATCCAAGGTAGACATTCACCAGATGGTGATTCATAAGGTGGGCAACCAATCCAAAGATGAAGGAGTTCGTGTATCGAACGAACTGTACCATATACCGAATGACGACGTACGCGAGACGCTGCTTAAATATTTTATCTCCAGCTTTAAGTTTGACATGCATTATACGTTCCATCATGAAGCTGAGTTACCTTTAAATGAAATGTATACCTATGCGAGCCGCACATTCCAGCAGGCGGGCTCGTTCCATGAACAGTCGGTTCATATGCTGAATCATTTGTATGAGCAATCCTCGCATCCGCAAATAAAGGCTGGCGAGCTGTACGTTGTGCACCTGAACAATATTTTGTACAACAATTTCAGTATTGATGCGATCGGGATCTTTAAGTCCGAAAATAAGGATGTATATATGCGAATTGATGAGCTAGCATCCGATGACTTGGGACTCCAGGTGGAGCAGGGCATTAATATTCGCAAACTCGACAAGGGCTGCATTATTTTGAACGTGTATGCGGACTCTGGTTACGTATTGGGCATCGTTGACACGTCAGCGGGCAAAGGCGGAGAGGCAGCACAATATTGGATGGAGGACTTCCTCAATGTGAAGCTGCTTGAGGATGAGCATTATTTAACGGACAAGGCAATCGATATGTGCACGCAATTCTATGAAGATGTCATCGTTCCGGCTGCGGAAGAGCGCCCTGAGAAGAAGGACAAGCTGATGTTCATTAATAGTACGATGGAGTACTTTGCGAAGCATGAGCAATTCGAAGAGGAAGCATTCGCGGAAGAGGTTATCGGGCAACCTGAGCTTGTACCGTTGTTCAAGGCATATAAGGAAACATTTGAGGAGGCCAATGAGCTGCCTCCGATTACGGAAATTCCAATTTCGCAGCCTGCATTGAAGAAGGCCAAGCGCTCTCATAAGAACAATATCCGTACAGACACGGGGATCGATATGAAGCTCAAGCCAGAGAGCTTTCCTTTCATTGAAAAGGGTTATGATGAAGAGCGTGGCATGCACTATTACAAAGTATTCTTTAACGAAGAAGAATAGAGTGAGTATGATTCATTCCACTACATCCATACCAGAATTGGTATGGATTTTTGTTTGATTGCATGGATATTTGTAGTTTTAGAACAAAAAGCCGAATTTATTGCAATATATTTAAAATGTTAATTTCACAGATTGAATATAATGTAACTCTAGGAAGCAGCAGAAATCGCAATTCAAAACAATAGGTACGAATGTAGTATCAAGTCATGTCATCGATGATTTTTTCCTTGAAGTGGGAAGACAGGAAGGGAAAGAATAAGAGGAGGGCTTGAGTTTATGAGAAAATTGAAAACGCTGTCAATTATGCTGGTCACGCTATCGATGCTGCTCTTATCTGCGTGCGGCGGAGCGGGAGGAACAACAGAAGGAGCGAAGCAGCCGGAGAAGCAGGAAGCGCAGAGCCAAGGGAATGAGGAGAAGAAAGGGGAGACAAAGAAGGAAGAGACACCAGGCGTTCAAGAGCCAGATAAGAAAGAGCTCCCTGCATTTGATATGGGCGGTGAACCCGTCAAGTTTATGGCTTGGGGTGGCTTGCCGAAGGAAGGCGAATCCAATGCGGGCGATGAGCGTCTGAAGCGAATGAAGGAGATTGAGCAGAAATACAACACGAAGATTGAGTGGATCGTTGTCCCTTGGGGCGAGGGTCAGAGCAAAATTGCTGCTGGCGCATTGTCTGGTGAGGCTCCGGCAGATTTTGTGCTGATGAACATGTACTTGGCCTTCCCAAGCTTAGCGGAAAAAGGGTACTTGCGTACAGTCGATGATGTATTCAACTTCGATGATCCGAAGTGGCCGTCCTCGCTGCGCAGCTCTGGCGCTTATAAGGATAAAGTATATGGAGTTGTCGAGAACATTGATTCCGGTGCCGGGATGTATTATAACCGAACGATGCTGAAAAAGCTTGGTCTGACCGATCCTCATGAACTCGTGAAGAAGGATGAATGGAACTGGGATCATTTTAAGGAAATGGCCAAAAAGGCGACACAGGATTTAAATGGCGACGGAAAAATCGATCAATGGGGAATCGTATCATATGCGCCAATTTTCGCCCGTCAGGCCATCTATTCGAATAACGGCAGCATCGTGGAGACGAAGGACGACAAGCTTACTTTTACAATGGGTGAGCCAAATGCGATGGAAGCGCTGCGTTTCGTTTATGATTTATTTGCAACAGACAAGGTTATTATGCCCAACAAAAACGGCAGCATGGCAGACTATGAGGATACCCAGGCGATGTTCAATACAGGCAAGGCGCTATTCGTGACCGGAGAAATTTGGGAGGCATGGGGCCGCAAAGAAATGGCCGATGAATTTGGCTATGTATATTTCCCGAAAGGTCCAAAAGGAACTGATTACACAAGTCCAAACCCGGGCATGGCGATGTGGTTCATGCCGGCGAATGTGAAGAAGGCGAAGGAGAAAGCGCAAATTTATGAGGATTGGATTTTGTGGGATAAATTGAAGGACAACCAAAGAGAAAGTAACGAGTCGGTGTTCCAGACACCTGAGGATGTGGATGTTGCTATGGATATCCCTACGAAAAATATTACACTCTATCATGATGGCATTGGTGATGTAGGGAAAATGTACAATGAAGCCATCGTGTCATTTACGAAAGGGAAAGATACGCCTGAATCGGCAGTGGAGAAAATGAAAAAGCCTGCGCAAAATATTATTGATTCCGTGGTAAATACAAAGTAAAGTGGCACAGATTCATAGATTCAAGGCCAATATCCAATCCGTATGTTCGTAACGGACATACCATGTAGGGTACACCGGTGAAGGAGGGAGTATTATGCGTGGTGTGACGAAAGAACAGGCTAGAAGCTTAATCGGCCAGAAAATCTATGTGAAGCATAAAGACGGGAGCGTCGTAAGCGGCAAGCTGCTTGAGGTGAAGGGCAACCGGCTTGTGCTGGAACAAGGCAAAGGGAAAAAAGTAAAGACGAAAGCGATTATCCCGCTTGTTTTATTTGACTTGCTGGCAATCGGCACGGCGCCTTTTGCATTTGGCGGCTATGGTGGCTATGGAGGCGGATATCCGTATAGTGGCGGCTACGGATATTCCGGGTACGGAGGACCAGGGTCATATGGCGGATTTTATGGAGGATATGGATACTATAGATAACATGCGGACATAAGGAAGATCTGCAAATAGAAGAGCGTAGTTACCTGCTAAGCAGAGAAGAGTCGACAGTGAGCCCGGGCAAATGCCCGGGCTACTCGCTCTTACAATTTCTTTCCCATCTCATGGCACACCACGGCGGGAACAAAGCGAATGAACCGATACCCTCTGCGTTCATAGAATCGTTCTGCCTGGACATTACCGTAATCGACCATCATGCGTGCTTGGGTACAGCGCTTGTATTTCCCGTATTGCTCAGCCTTTCTCATTAGTTGCCTTCCGATGCCTCGATGCTGCGAATCTTGAGCAACGGCCAGCATATCGATAATGAGTGTACCTTCTCTTACATATACATGAACAAATCCTATCGCTCGATTATGACGATCAACGGCGACATACGTTGGCCCTACCTTCAACCGTTCAGGAATTTCCTTCAATAATTGCTCATGGCTCGCAATCAGATGGGAGTGTGGGAGCAGCTCCCGCTTCACAAGCTGTATAATTGCTTCATCGTCCAGTGCAGGCCGTCGAAGTCGGATCATAGGCATTCCCTCTGTTCCGTTTGTTTTTCTTAGTTTATGACTTTCATGATCGAGCGGTGATCATCGATTATTTTTTCATGAGATTTCGGAAAAAAAGCCGACTACTGTGAACTATAGTCAAAATGCTTCCAGAGATAAAAGCATATAATGTGAATAACCTTAAGGGGGATACATCCAAAATTTATAGACATTATGGATGATCATTCTAAATAGAGAGAAGCTGTTGGGGATGAATCGAGGCTAGCGGTTATTGTCTATCGCTATCTAGCAGATGAATAGGGTTCATAATAAGCAGGGGGGATACCAATGAAACCTAAAATGAAAGCGTTCGCAATTATGCTTGTTGCACTAACGATGCTACTCGTCACTGCATGCTCGGGCTCTGGGGGGAATACAGCTCAATCGCCGCAGGAACAGCCCAAAACAGAGGTTCCGAAGGAAGAACCAAAAAAAGAGGAACCAAAGGAAGAACCCAAGTCAGAGAAAAAGGAGCTGCCCGCGTTTGATATGGGTGGAGAGCCAGTACGATTCCTGACATGGGGCAAAGGGCTAGAGGAAGGCAAATCAAATGCTGAAGATATTCGCTATAAGCGGATGAAAGAAATAGAGAAGAAATACAATACGAAAATTGAATGGATTACCGTGCCGTGGGGCGAAGGAGCAGAGAAGATTGCACAAGGCGCACTATCGGGAGAAGCGCCGGCGGACTTTGTTATCCTCGATTTATATTTGGCATTTCCTAACTTGCCGAACAAAGGCTATTTGCTGCCGGTAGACGATTTATTCGATTATAACGATCCGAAATGGCCGAAGCGAATTAAGGAGTTCTCCTCGTTTGCAGGAAAATCCTACGGGATCTTAGAAGATTCGGGAGCAGGAGCAGGCATATTCTTCAATCGCTCCATGCTGAAGCGCGAAGGTCTGGAAGATCCGCAAGAGCTCGCGAAGAAGGGCGAGTGGACATGGGATAAATATTTGGAAATGGCCAAGAAAGCAACGAAGGATACGAATGGAGACGGTGCAACCGATCAATGGGGAATTGTATCCTACGCGCCGGTGCAAGCCCGTCAAGCGGTGTACTCGAATGCAGGAAGCATTATTGATTACAAGGACGGCAAGCTGCAATTTACACTCGGTGAGCCGAACGCAATGGAAGCGCTCCGATTCCTAGGCGATTTATACACGACACACAAGGTGGCAATGCCGAACCGCAATGGCAACTTCGAAGATTACAACGAATCGCAGAAAGTGTTCAACAGCGGGAAAGCGCTATTCGTGCCGGGAGAGATCTGGGAAGGTTCTACACGCCAAGATATGACGGATGAATATGGATTTGTATATTATCCGAAAGGGCCGAAGGCAACCGATTATGCAAACCCGATTACAAACTTCACGATGTGGTTCATGCCGGCTAACGTGAAGAAGGCCAAAGAGAAGGCGCAAATCTTTGAAGACATGGTGCCATGGGATCAATTAGAAGAATTCCGGATGGAGGGCTTCGAGAGTTCGCTGCAAAGCCCAGAGGATGTGGAGATTGCTCAGGCGCTGGCAGAGAAGGTTCAACCACTCTATTACGACAATATCGGCGACCTTGGCAAGAAATACACCGAAGCGGTTCTAGCTTTTGTCAAAGGAAAGGATACACCGGAATCCGCTATTGAGAAGATAAAGAAATCGTCCCAAGAGCAGATTGATACCATAATGAACAAAAAATAGTTGTGCGGTTATTCATCCCCCGCTGCCTCACAGCGGGGGTTTTATGTTGGTAGCGTTAGAAGATTGGAGAGAGAAAGGAGAGACCGTCGTGGGCAAACACATGGACTCAACATGGAAGCGGCGAATCAGCATGATGTTGGGAGTCGCAGTTGCCGCAGGGGCCATTTGGACAGGAGCAGCCCTGTTCTCGAATGACTCGCGGAGCTCAACAATTGAACCAGCGTTAGCAAGCGGTGCAGTAAAGCGGCTAAGTGCTTCTTCGGACTCCAATCCGAAAGGGCTGCTTCGTTATGAGTCGTACCAGAAGAAAGTGGGGAATCCATCTGCAATCGCATCGCAGCCGATTCAACTCTTAGCGAGCGAATTGGATCATTCGCTAAGCGAGGGAAGTCCTATAGAGTCGTCGTACGAGGGCTCAACAGGACAAGTGATTCGTAGTGGGGAGATGGGGACGTTCGGCTGGACGTTTCATGTGGAGGAAGAAGGATGGTACGATGTGAAGCTTCGTTATTTTCCTGAGAGTGGAACAGGTTCCCCAATCGAGAGAGAGCTGCGGGTGGACGGAAATATTCCATTTGCAGAAGCGGAACGGATGCTGTATCCGCGAATTTGGGGCAATGAGAGAGAGGACGTCGAACGTGACAGCAACGATAACGATATAAGACCGCGTCAAGTCGAACAGCCTGGTTGGACGGAACGAAGCTTGAATGATGCAGAGGGATACTATGCCGACACACTTGGCATTTATTTGGCGGAGGGGGAGCATTCGCTCCAATTTATTGGGATAAGAGAACCGATGATGGTAGAGCGCGTGACATTGGAACCGCGTGTAGCCAAGTCTTATGCAGACATAGAGAAGGAGTATGCAGAGAAAGGCTATCAACCGGCAAACGATGCACTGATTAAAGTACAAGGAGAGTCGGCTTACCATAAGTCAAGCCCATCGCTATATCCGATTAACGATCGCTCTGGCCCGGATGTGGAGCCCTATGATGCATCCCGCATTCGCATGAATGCCATTGGAGGCGACCATTGGAAGGCACCCGGGCAATGGATCGCATGGAAGGTAGAGGTGCCTGCGGATGGACTATATGAGATCGGTTTCAAATACAAACAGGATTTAGCTCGCGGCCTTAAGGTGACACGTAAGCTGATGGTCGATGGCGAGCTTCCATTTGCCGAAGCGGCAAAGATTACGTTTCCACCGAGCACTTCATGGGATGTGAAGGCAGCAGGCGATGAGCGCACGGGGAAGCCTTATTTATTCTATCTGACGAAGGGTCAGCATGAGCTGCGGCTGGAAGTAACGATGGGCGATCTCGCAGATATGGTTCGCATCGTGAAGGATAGCATTCAAGAGCTGAACGGATTGTATCGCAAAATGATTATGATTACGGGCACTGCTCCAGATCAATTTCGCGATTACCCGCTTGAGGATTTGATCCCGACGATGGCGGATACGTTCCTTGCGCAGAGCAAGCAATTGTCGCTTGTTGCGGATGAGATGGATCGTCTAGCAGGGGGAGCTAGTGTAAATGCAACAGTACTTCGAACGACAAGCTATCGCTTGCAGGATCTTGGCGAGCATCCAGAAACGATTACATCCCGGCTGACCAGCTTCAAAGATGGCATTATGTCACTAGGAACGTGGATGCTTAGTGTGAACACGCAACCGTTAACGCTTGATTATCTGTTTGTAAGCTCGCCGAAGACGGCATTGCCTGAAGCGGGAGCGGGATTGTGGGCATCCGTGAAGCATGAATTATCGTCGTTCTGGTATTCCTTCACCGATGATTACAATCTGGGAGGCGGCGGGAAGAAGACGGACATTACGGTATGGGTAGCTGGCGGACGCGATCAGGCACAGTTGATCCGAACCTTAATTGACAGTTATTTCACGCCGGAGACCGGCATTCAAGTTGACCTGCAGCTTGTCGGGGAGAATGTGCTGCTTCCTGCAACACTTGCGGGCAAAGGGCCGGACGTAGCGATTGCAACGGCCAACGTGATCGACTTCGCGATGCGAAATGCGCTAGAGGATTTGAGCCAATATCCAAATTTCCAAGAGGTATATGGGCGATTCCATGACAGTGCATTTGCGAGCTTCAAGTTCAAGGACGGCATATTTGCTATCCCTGAAACGCAGTTGTTCCCAATGCTGTTCTATCGCAAGGATGTACTTAGCGAGCTAGGCATGAAGGTGCCGGATACGTGGGAAGAAATGATGTCGTTCGTGCCGGAGCTGCAGAAGCGAAATATGCAAATCGGGCTAATGCCGAATCCGACCTTCGATACACTCCTCTATCAATTGGGCGGCAGCTATTACGAAGGTGATGGCATTGCAACTGCGATTGGCAGGCCGGAAGGAATGGAGGCATTCCGTCGCTGGACAGAGCTGTATACCCATTACAAGCTGCCGCGCGAATTCGAGTTTGTGAATCGCTTCCGAACGGGCGAGATACCGCTTGGCATTGCAGACTACACGACATTCAATACCTTAGCTGTATTTGCTCCCGAGATTCGTGGGGAATGGGGGTTCGCTCCAATTCCGGGTGTGAAGGGAACAGACGACGTTGTACATCGGGAAAGTCTGTCGTCAGCAACGGGCTCTGTCATGTTCAAGAAAGCCAAGAATAAAGAAGCGGCTTGGAAGTTCATGAGCTGGTGGACGAATGCGGATACGCAATCCTCCTTCGGAAGAGAGATGGAGTCTATACTCGGCGAATCTGGCAGATATACGGCGGCTAATGTTGAGGCGTTGAAGCGGCTGCCATGGTCTGCGAAGGAAGTGGCGACACTGAATGAGCAGTGGAAATGGATTGTTGGGAAGCCTGCGGTTCCGGGTTCTTACTCCTTCGATCGCCACTTGCAGAATGCATTCTTCGAGGTATTCAATAACGGAACGGATGTACGTGAGACGCTAGAAGAATATGTACGCATTATTAATCAGGAATTGACCATTAAGCGCAAAGAATTCAATTTGCCAATCCGAGAGGGGGAGCAATAGCCGATGGAAGTGAATCGACCTGTTCCAGCATCTGCGAAGTCGGTGCAGCCTGCCTCTAAACTGCGAATGCGCCTGAATCATAAATTGGCAGAGGTGCGGCGCAATCGAACATTATATGCAATGATCGCGCCGTATTTCCTCATTTTCTTTACTTTTACGGTCTTGCCGGTAGTGTTGTCGCTCATTATTAGCTTTACCAATTTCAACATGCTGGAACTTCCGAAATGGGTAGGCTGGCAAAACTATGCTCGGTTGTTCGTACAGGATGATGTGTTCCTCATTGCCCTGAAAAATACGCTGATGTTCGCAGTAATCACTGGCCCAGTCAGTTATATTGCCTGCTTTGTACTGGCTTGGATTATCAATGAATTGTCGCCGAAGGTGCGTACATTCGCGACCCTCGTGTTCTATGCTCCAGCGCTATCCGGCAATGCGTTCATCGTCTGGACACTGTTGTTCAGCGGCGATGCTTACGGGTATATCAACGCTTTCCTCATGAAGTGGCGCATCATTCTGGAGCCGATTCTCTGGCTGAAGGATACGAAGTATATTATGCCGATCATTATTATCGTACAGCTATGGTTAAGCTTAGGCACCAGCTTCCTAGCCTTCATTGCAGGCTTGCAGGGTATGGATAAGAGCTTATATGAAGCGGGAGCTATCGATGGGGTGAAGAATCGATGGCAGGAGCTATGGTACATTACACTGCCTTCCATGAGACCTCAGCTGCTGTTCGGTGCAGTCATCCAGATTACTTCATCATTCGCTGTGGCAGAAGTGGCGACGACGCTCGCCGGATTCCCAAGCGTGCAGTATGCAGGGCATACGATTGTAACTCACTTAATGGACTTCGGATCGCTGCGCTATGAGATGGGCTATGCCTCCTCCATTGCCACGGTGCTGTTCGGGATTATGCTTGGCTCGAACTTGATTGTGCAGAAGCTGCTGCGGAAGGTGGGGGATTAAGATGGGACGTATATTTCGATGGAGACTGCGTATCGGACGCAAGGTGAATCGTTCTCGTACCGGTGATGTGTTTCTGTTCTTATTCTTGAGCTGCATCGGTGTTTTTATGGCGATGCCGCTTGTGTTCGTCATCAATAATGCGTTCAAGCCAATCAATGAAATTTTGCAATTTCCACCTAACTTCTTTGTTCGCAACCCTACGTTCAATAACTTCGCGGATTTATTTCATCTCATGTCGGGCACATGGGTGCCCTTTTCCAGATACATTTTCAATACGCTGTTCATCGCATTTGTCGGTACTGCGCTTCATGTCATTATTGCCTCACTGGCGGCATACCCGCTTGCGAAGAAGAAGTTCCCCGGAAAGGGGATTCTGTTCACGGTTGTCGTCTTGTCCTTGATGTTCTCTGCGACCGTAACGCAAATTACGAACTACATGACGATGTCATGGCTTGGTTTGGTTGATACGTATTGGGCCATTATTTTGCCGGCGGTTGGCTCCTCGCTCGGCTTGTACTTAATGAAGCAGTTCATGGAGCAGGTGCCGGATGCGCTGCTGGAAGCAGCTCAGCTGGACGGATGCTCGGAGTGGAGAATCTTCTGGAGCATTGTCATGCCAATCGTGAAGCCGGCATGGCTGACTTTGATTATTTTCTCATTCCAAGGATTGTGGAATGTAGGGGGAGCCGGCGGGGCCGGTTCACTGTTCCTGTACAGTGAGACGCTCAAGACATTGGATTATGCATTCAGCCAAATCTTAGCGGGAGGCATTATCCGTACAGGGCCATCAATGGCAGCAACGCTCATTCTCATCTCTGTTCCAATCTCGATCTTCATCATTACACAGAGCAATGTACTGCAGACGATGTCGACGTCCGGCATGAAAGAGTAAGCCAAGGAGGGAGCGTATGTTATTATATCAACCCAACCAAACATTGCCGTTCCGCCTTGCTCAGGCGGGATATCGAATCGTGCTTGCCTTCGTCATCTGCGCCATGCTGGGAATTTCTCTGTTCGATGCCATAGCATCTGCGGCTCCCTATGAAGGCTATAACTATGGATATGACGGCAAGCCGATCAAGGCGCCGCTTCCATATGAACCGTCGCGGAGCTGGACGGGTGAAGCGCTTGGCGTTGGCGCATTGAATTCGCCGGAGGATATGACTATTGGCCCTGATGGGACGATGTATGTTCTCGATACAGGGAATAACCGATTGATCGCGTTGAGCGATAAGCTGAAGCCCAAGTGGGTTGTAAGCAAGTTTACAAACCAGGGGACAACGGATACGTTCGAACGCCCGCAAGGCCTATTCGTGACGGAAGACAATCGCATCTATGTGGCGGATACCGGCAAGGCGAGAATCGTGGAGCTGACACCAGAGGGGAATTTCGTACGTGCGCTGGGAACGCCGAAGTCGGACATGATACGGGCGGATCTGCAATATGTTCCGATTAAGCTGGTCGTTGACCGAACGAAACGATTTTATGTCGTGAGCAAGGGCGTATTTGACGGCATTATGGAATTGTCGCCTGAAGGGGAATTCAATGGGTTTATTGGCGTGAACCCAGTTCTGTATAACCCGATCGAGCTGTTCTGGAAGCAGTTTGCGACGAAGGAGCAGCGCAAGCAGATGGCACTGTTCATCCCAGTCGAGTTCAATAATATATCACTGGATGATGAAGGCTTCATGTACGTAACCACTGCCGATGAGATGTCTACCGAGCCCGTTCGCCGCCTGAACCCTTCTGGGGTGGATGTATTGAAGCGCAAGGGCTACGAAAAGCCGATGGGGGATCTGTACTTCAGCAACAGCGCCACAATGGGCGGATTCTCCACTTTAATTGCGGTTACTGCTGATAAGTTTGGCATGTATAGTGTGCTCGATAATAAGCGCGGCCGCATTTTTACGTATGACAAGGAAGGCAAGCTGCTGTACATCTTCGGGCAGAATGGCGATAAGTTTGGCCAATTCAAGGCTCCAATTGACTTGGAGATGTCAGGGGATAAGGTGCTTATTCTTGATAAAGGATCGAATCAGATTATTGTGTTCGAGCCAACTCGTTATGGACGCGTACTGCGCAAGGCGGTTGAATTGACGGAGGTTGGCAATGAGGAAGAAGCCGAGGCCGCGTGGGAAGAAGCATTGAAGCTGAACAATAACTTGGATATGGCGCATGTTGGCCTTGGCAAGGCGAAGCTGCGGGCTGGCGAATCTGAGGAGGCCATCCATGAATTTCGCCAGGGGATGCGCCCAGACTATTACTCGCGTGCATTCAAGAGTTATCGCAAGCAGTTGATCTGGGATCAATTCGGACTCATCGCAACCTTGTGCATTGTGCTCGTTGTTGGCCTGATTATGGGAAATCAGATGTTGAAGGGCAGACTTGCTTCTGAACCAGGTAAGATTCGATTTGCTTGGAAGCTGATGTTTAGGCCATTCAAGTCCTTCTGGGAATTGAAATATGAACAGGCAGGTCATTGGGGCTTTTCCCTGCTCTTGCTTCTCATCTTCATCATTTTATCGGTTATTAAGCGGCAATTTACCGGGTTTATTATTTTTCAGAGCTTGGAGACACAGTTCAGTATATGGATGGAAGTCCAGGTTGCCGTCATTCCATTCTTCCTCTGGTGTATTGCGAATTGGTCATTGACTACGTTAATGGATGGAGAGGGCAAGTTCAAGGAGATTGTAACAGCAACGGGCTACGCGCTTATGCCGTTAATTGTCATGCAAATTCCACTATTGATTCTATCCAACATCATGACGCAAGAGGAAACCTCGTTCTACTACTTGCTAGAATCGATCAGCTATATATGGTGCGCCCTGCTCTTGTTCGTCGGCATGCTGACAGTGCATCAATATACGGCATCGAAGACAGTTGTCACGATGGGCCTGACCTTCGTCGTTATCGGGATCATCCTGTTCCTCGGTCTGTTAGCATTCAGCTTGGGGCAGCAAATGATAATGTTCGTATCCACCGTATATCAAGAAATCTCATTCCGGATCGGAGAGGGGTGACGACTTGAAAATCTCATTACGCAAGTCTCGTGATTCTGGAACTGTCGCACCCACACGGCGACGGAAGTGGAAATGGAGAACCATAGGCATAGCTGGGGCGATTATGGCTGTGCTGCTGCTCCTGTTCGTTCTGTTCCAACCGAGAAGCCTGCCGCGCACGGGAGATGCAGCGATGCCGGACTTCGGTGTATCCATATCGCTAGGAGCGATCAAGGGAACGGTTGCGCTGGCATCAAGTACCCAGTTATCTGCAGCCCGACAACAGGTAGCTACCATGGAACGAGTGGCAGCAACAGATGTCCTGGAATTGTACGTGAACAAAAGCACGGCAGAAGCTGCTGTCATTGATCTTCGAAGTGCTGCGGTGTGGTGGACGAATCCACAGGATCGAGAACAAGACGGAATGGCCAGCCCGTTAATCAAGGGCAAGCTTGGCGCCCAACTGTCACTTACCTACTTAATGCCGAATGGACAGACGAAGGATTATGACAGCTTCAATGACAGTGTTGTCCATAAGACCTTCACCATCCAATCGGAGTCGGACGGCATGACCGTCGTCTATGAATTTGGTAATCCGGAACGCGGCGCAGAAGCGATTCCACTCAAGATTAGCAAGCAGCGGCTGGAAGAGAAAATATTGAATAAGCTCGACCAGAAGGATCGGAATCAGATGTTGACCCGCTTCCGTCTCAATGAGGATACGGGGATCTATGAACGTAGAGAGATTCCGAAGTCAGCGCTCAAGAAAGTGCTTGATCTGATTGAGAAGGCTGGATATACCGAAGAGGATCTGAAGTCCGACAATGAGCAGAACGGTGTAATTGAAGGAGAGGGCGGAGGCAGTGCATCCTTTACGGTGCCGCTTCGCTACAAGCTTGATGAGGAGCACCTGCTGGTGAGTGTGGATGCCTCGGCAATCAAGGCGCAGCCCCCATACCGGCTGCATACCCTCGATGTTCTATCCTCCTTCGGTGCGGCAGGTAAGAAGGAGAATGGCTATTTGTTCGTGCCGGATGGTTCGGGCTCACTTATTCATTTCAATAATGGCAAGAACTACGCGCAAGGATTAGTCCTTCCTGTATATGGCGAGGATCCAAGCTTCTTCAAGACAGAGCAGTTGAATACGTATGAGACGGTTCGTATGCCTATTTACGGCATGAAGCGGGACACGAGCTCTTTTCTAGCGGTCATCGAGGACGGAGATGCGATGTCGACCCTTTATGCAGATGTCAGTGGAAGGCAGCATGAATATAACTGGATTGGCCCCCAGTTCACCGTATTGCCGAAGGACAAAGTGATGCTGAATGCCAGGGAGGAGCTTATTAAGACGCCTGCAGAGCCATACGCAGGACAGCTGCAAATTCGCTACATGTTCCAGAATCGCGAAGAGGCAGGATATTCGGGGATGGCGAATGCATACCGGGATTATTTAATGCGCAAATACCAGCTGAA
The DNA here is from genome assembly GCF_001894745.1 of Paenibacillus sp. NAIST15-1. Lineage (GTDB taxonomy): Bacteria > Bacillota > Bacilli > Paenibacillales > Paenibacillaceae > Paenibacillus_B > Paenibacillus_B suaedae. The sequence goes on along the minus strand of NZ_BBYF01000001.1, from coordinate 115,963 downwards.
GCCGCTGCGCGAACAGGCTGATAAGGCTGTTAAGCCAGCGGATGCGCCATTTTACGTAGAGGCGATCGGTTCGATTTCTAAAGTAAAGACCTTCTTGGGCGTTTCTTATGATTCGCCAGTGCCGCTCACCACATTCGATGAAGCCGGTCAGATGGTGGAGGAGCTTGCAACTAGGGGAGTCTCCAATGTTCAGATGAATTATGCCGGATGGATGAACGGAGGCATTCAGCATAAGCTGCCGAACAACGTGAAGGCGGTTCGTGAGCTGGGTGGAAGAGATGGACTGAACCGGCTGCGTGAACAGCTGCAGGCCCGAGGGGGAACCCTGTATCCGGAGTTCTCGCTTGGACGCGTATACAATGATGATGGGTGGAACGCAACCAAGGACAGCGTACAATCGCTTGGTCGAATCTCGCTGAAGTTTTTCCGATTCAATGCAGCTAATTTCAAGAAAAATTACGAAGCATTCTCCCATTCATTATTGTCGCCAGCGTTGTATCCAACCGTCATGAGCCGTTACTTGGAGCATGCAGAGCTGCCAGCGGATGATGGTGTCTCTATTCAGGATTCAGGAAGCGAGATCTATTCCAACTTCAATCTGAATGAACCCATATTGCGTCAGAAGTCGATTGCCTTCGTCAGCAAGGCGCTGAAGCAAGCGGCGGATCGGGGCAAGGTCATGCTGCAAGGCGGCAATGCGTATGTGCTTCCTTATGCGAGCCAGATTATCCGCGCACCGATGCAGAGCAACAGATTTCAGATAACGGACGAGATGATTCCTTTCTATTCGATGGTTATGCATGGCTTGATTCCTTATGCAGGTGAAGCATTTAACGGAGTGGAGAATCAGGATGTGAACAGGCGGATGCTGCAAGCGGTAGAGACAGGTTCTAACGTATTCTTCAGCTGGCTTGCAGCGAGTACAGAACAGCTCCGCGATACGATGTGGGATGACTTCTTCGCCGCAGAGTATTCGCAATGGCTCGACGAAGCAGCTTCTGCGTACCGGCAGCTGAATGAGCTGCACCATAAGGCTGGAGATGCATTCATGATCAAGCATGAGCGCCTGGCGGATGAGGTAGTGCAGACAACTTACAGCAATGGTGTGCGCGTCATCGTCAACTACAGCAATGCGCCTGTTCAGGTAGGCGGGGCGGCAGTGGAAGCGGCCAACTATCGCATAGAGGAGGGGAGCAAGTGAAGCTGTCGATTAGAAAACGAAGAAGACCCTCGCTTGAACGAAAGAAGGCGATGTTTGGCTGGCTTTTTATCGCACCATGGTTGATCGGATTTTTGCTTCTCATGGCTGTCCCGCTCGTACGATCGCTGCTCTTCAGCATAAGCCATTTGAGTCTGACAGAGACGGGCTACAAGCTGTCATCTGTTGGATTTGAGAATTATACAAAAGCATTCACCGTTGATCCCAACTTCAATCGGCTCTTGATTGAAGCGACAATGAACATGCTTGCGAATGTGCCGCTAATTATCTTTTTTAGCTTATTTTCAGCAGTGCTGCTCTCTCAGAAGTTCCGCGGGAGAATGCTTGCCCGTGCAATCTTCTTCCTGCCGGTCGTACTTGCATCCGGTGTTATTCAGGGCATAGACAGCTCGAACTATCTTGCCCAGATGCTAGGGGATGTTGTATCAGGCGTAGAGGGCAATTTCTCAGGACTTCGCAGTATGGGACTGCGTTCTTTGCTGATAGAGATGGGGATGAGCGGCGATATTGTATTTTATCTGACTAGCGCTGTTGATCGCATCTATTACATTGTAGCGGCGTCGGGTGTGCAGATATTGATATTTTTAGCTGGGCTGCAGTCCATATCGCCTTCCTTGTATGAGGCTTCCAAGATTGAAGGAGCAACGGGCTATGAAGCATTTTGGAAGATTACATTCCCGATGATGTCGCCGCTTATTTTGACAAATACGGTCTATACGGTCGTAGATTCGTTCACGAATAATGGAGTTACAGGTTATATTCATCGGATGGCGTTTAGGGAGAATAACTTTGGCTTAAGCTCAGCAATGTCTTGGGCATATTTCTTTATCGTATCTATTATGCTCGGAGCGTGTGTCTACTTTATTTCCAAACGTGTCTTCTATTATGACTGAGAAAGGGGAGAGAAGCATGTCATCTACCGCAAGACAAAAGGCAGACGCAATAGGTCGACGTATGGAACGATGGAATGCGGAAGTTCGTCCCCTTGACCAGTTGAAGAAGTGGCTGTGGATTTGTGCGCGAACCTTGCTTATCGTTGGGATCTGCTACATCATCCTGTACCCGCTCATTACGAAGCTGTCCATGGCGATTCGGGATCGGATGGATTTGTTTGATACGACGATCGTATGGATTCCGCGTCATTTTACATGGGACAATTTCAAGACGGCATTTGATATGCTGGAATATCCCGCCGCGTTCTGGAATTCCGCGATGCTGAGTCTAGGGACTTCCGTTCTGCAAATGGTCTCCTGCGCCTTAGCCGGATACGGCTTCGCGCGGCTGAAATTTAGGGGAAGGGGGATTCTGTTCACGTTAGTAGTGTTCACGATTGTCATCCCGCCGCAGACCATTATGATCCCGACGTATTTGAATTATCGATTCTTCGATATATTTGGTCTCTATGAGCTGTTCACAGGCAAGAAAGGGGTTAACTTGCTGGAAAGCTATTGGCCGTTCTTTATTTCCTCTACATTAGCAATGGGGATGAAAAACGGGCTGTTCATTTTTATTTTCCGTCAATTTTTCCGCGGCCTGCCGAAGGAGTTAGAGGAAGCCGCTTATGTGGATGGAACAGGGGTTCTCGGTACGTTCTGGAGAGTCATTATTCCGAATACCGTGCCGGCAATCGTAACGGTGCTGCTGTTCTCTATCGTCTGGCAGTGGAATGACAACTACTATGTCTCTCTATATATGAATTATACGCAGGTGCTGTCCTCGACGCTTGCCAGCATGCCAGGGGCATTAGGGCGGATTACGACAGATCCTTCCTATATTTCGCAGCTTATGAATACAGGAGCACTGCTTGTCATGATGCCAATGATCATTTTGTATGTATTTGCCCAGAAGTATTTTGTTGAGAGTGTTGAGCGTACGGGGCTTGTCGGATAGTATTACAAACCATACCTTTTCCGCAGCACGAGTAATGTGCATGCACGAGAAATGATGGGGTGTTTACTATATAATGGGATTACTGCCTTAGAAGAAGAGGAGATGGAGTTATGTGCAAAGGGAATATGCATATGCAGGCTGAGGAAATCCAGCACAATTGGGCGCATGGAAGCTGGAGCGAGCTGCTGCAGGCGGAATGGAAGCAGATGATCGAAGAAGGCAAGGAGACACAGGGCATTGCGGAAGCCTTAGAGGACTGGATCCATCATCATTCGCATGATGAGGAGGCTGCCGCAAAGCTGTATTGCGACATGTCCAATCGCCGCATTCGCAGCGATTTCCCCTTTACTGAGCCATCTGACTTGGAGAGCATCCGGGAGCTGAGACCTACGAACGCTCCATTTCGCTCAGAAGAGGAGCTCAAACGGGAATCGGCACTGCGGGATGACGAGTTCTGGCATGATCGTTTCCATGGGGCATGGGTTGGGCGCGCAATCGGCTGTGCGCTCGGCAAACCGTTAGAGGTGCCTCCATTTGTCGACGGAGCGGGTGGAATTCCGGGTTGGAAGTGGATTCGAACATGGCTTCAAGATGCCGATGCTTGGCCATTTCGGAATTACGTGCCGGGATATTCGCGTGCATCATCGATTGAGTTTCGTCCAGGTGAGAAATTGAGGATCTTCTTTCCAGACAGCCAGCTCGAGCAGATTCGCTTCATGGAGACGGATGACGATATGCGTTACGCGGTTCTTAGTCAGCTCTTAATGGAACGCCATGGATTGAAACTGAAGACGGAGCATGTCGCAGCGGTATGGCTGGAACGGCTCAGTCTAAAGCAGGTATTCACTGCTGAATGCATGACCTTCGTGAATTTAGAGCAGGAGCTGGCCGCCGTGCAGGACTGCAAGATGTCAGCTTCGAGTAATAAGCGGGAAGTAGACTGGGAACGAGTGCGTATGCACCTGAATCCCTACCGGGAATGGATTGGCGCCCAGATACGCGCGGATGTATACGGCTATTCTGCTCCTGGGCGACCGGAGTTAGCAGCAGAGCTGGCTTGGCACGATGCCTCCCTATCTCATGTGAAGAATGGTATTTATGGTTCCATGTTCGTAGCAGCAATGATCGCTGCGGCTTTCTATGAACCGGATCCTGAACGCATCGTTAAGGCGGGACTTGCTCAGATTCCAGACACGTCACGCCTGGCTGCTGATATCGCCCAAGCCATTGAGATTGGCAAGACGTCGAGGAGTGAAGAGGAAGTAGCAGAGCGAGTTTGGAATTCGTTCGGTCATTACTCGTGGGTACACACCAATAATAATGCTGCGCTCGTTGCCGCTTCGTTGATTTTTTCTAAAGGGGATTTCGCGCGCGGTGTAACAACGTCCGTGCTGGGTGGATTCGATACGGATTGCAATGGAGCGACAGTAGGTTCCATTTTAGGAGCTTCTATGGGACATCAGCAACTTCCCGCACATTTCGTGCAGCCATTGAACGATACTTTATATGCGGATGTCGAAGGGTTCCATCCTATTGATTTTACTGCGTTAGCGCATCGTTCCGTTGTATTGTTCCGGGGTATTGAAAACGCTTTAGTAGGGAAGTGAAAAGGCGTATATTACTATTGTTTTGTAAGTATAAGGTTCGGATATTAATTGTCCACTGAGCGAAAACAGGAACATTCATGCAAAAATAAGCAGTAATCCATAATGATTCACAAAACAAAAAAATAAAGAATGCCCTATTGACTCCTGGTAGGTGGAGGCATATAATGTTTCTAAACATTTGAAACATGTCACATAATACCAACGGCAATGAAGAGGACGAAGTAGTAAGGGCTCTTATGAACAGAGAGCGGTCGGAGGTTCTGCTGAAACCGACGCCTTAACCCCTTATATGCGAGCTCACCTCGGAGCTGTTCTCCTGAACAGATGATTAGGACGCTATATCGTTCTATCATGCGAGTAGGGAGAATCGTAGGGCGCGCGTTAGACGCTATAAGTATTCGTATATCTTATTTGCATGCGGATACTTGCTGAGATTTCATATCGCGAGATATGAAATGAATGCGGGTGGTACCACGGAAGCACAACCTTTCGTCCCTAATGCAGCAGTTTGCTGCGTGGGGATGGAAGGTTTTTTTGTATTTGCCGACTCTCTCATTTCTCATCTTCATGTGATGAGTTGGCATAGTATGTGCCTGGCCAGGCAAGACATATCTTCACAAATGTAACCTAGAGCCCGAGTATGGAAATGAGTAAATATGCGTAAGGAGGATGTCGAATGAGCTCACATCGTACGGCAATGAGGTCAAAAGAAGAATTAAGACAGAAATGGATGCAGCCTGAAGTCATTACAGGCTCGGATATTTTGCTTCGCAGCTTGTTGTTGGAAGGTGTGGAGTGTGTGTTCGGATATCCAGGCGGCGCGGTGCTCTATATTTATGACGCCATGCACGGCTGTGAGGATTTCCACCACGTTCTGACCCGGCACGAGCAAGGAGCGATTCATGCAGCGGACGGATATGCCCGTGCAAGCGGCAAGGTCGGTGTATGTATCGCAACATCGGGACCAGGCGCGACAAACCTGGTTACAGGAATTGCTACTGCCTATATGGATTCGGTTCCGCTCGTTGTTATTACAGGCAACGTAGCGACGACCTTGATTGGCACCGATGCATTCCAGGAAGCAGACATTACAGGCATCACCATGCCGATTACGAAGCATAGCTATCTGGTACGCGATGTGAAGGATCTGCCGCGTGTCATTCACGAGGCATTCCACATTGCGAACACAGGACGCAAGGGGCCGGTTCTCATCGATATTCCGAAGGATGTATCGGCGGCGAAGACGCTGTTCGAACCGGTATCAACTGTAAATATTCGCGGCTATAACCCTAACGTTCAGCCGAACAAATATCAAGTCGATAAAATGCTGAAAGCGATCGAAGAGTCGAAGTCACCTGTGATTCTCGCGGGAGCTGGAGTTATCCATTCTGGAGCGCATGAAGAACTGTATGAATTCGTGAGCAAGACACAAATTCCAGTAACGACAACGCTGCTGGGACTTGGCGGATTCCCAAGCGGTCATGATCTGTGGATGGGCATGCCTGGCATGCATGGAACCTATACAGCGAACAATGCGATTCAGCAGGCGGATTTGCTCATTAACATCGGGGCTCGCTTCGATGACCGAGTGACGATGAAGCTTGAAGGTTTCGCGCCACATGCGAAAATCGTCCATATCGATATCGATCCGGCAGAAATCGGCAAAAATGTCCCAACGGACATTCCGATTGTAGGCGATATTCGTACTACATTGGAACTAGCCAATAAGACAGCAGCACGTGCAAACCATGCGGATGAATGGCGCGCTCGCATCATGCAGATGAAGGCGGATAAACCGCTTCGATTCATCGATTCGGATGAAGAACTGAAGCCGCAATGGGTCATCCAGCTGATCAATGATACGACCAAAGGGGAAGCCATCGTTACGACAGATGTCGGACAACACCAGATGTGGTCAGCGCAATATTATCGCTTCAATCATCCGCGCTCCTGGATTACTTCTGGCGGCCTTGGAACGATGGGATTCGGATTCCCATCCGCAATCGGAGCACAAATGGCCTTCCCGGATCGTACCGTTGTATCGATCAATGGCGATGGCGGCATGCAAATGTGTGCGCAGGAACTTGCAATCTGTGCGATTAACAATATACCGGTCAAGGTAGCGATCATCAATAACCGCGTGCTGGGGATGGTTCGCCAGTGGCAAGAAATTATTTATGACAATCGCTACAGCCATATTGACCTTGCTGGAAGCCCAGACTTCGTGAAGCTCGCGGAAGCTTACGGGGTAAGAGGATTCCGCGCGACGAACAAAGAGGAAGCAGAACAGGCATGGCAGGAAGCACTGAATACACCGGGGCCAGCGGTTGTGGAATTCGTTGTTCGCAAGCACGAGAATGTGTACCCGATGGTAACGCAGGGCTGCACGATTGACCAAATGATAATGGGGGATTGTGAATGATGAACATAACCAAACATACCATTGCCGTCATCGTGAACGATCAGCCAGGTGTTCTGCAGCGTGTCTCCGGTCTATTTGGCCGCAGAGGATTCAACATTGAGAGTATTACTGTAGGTGCTTCTGAGGAGCAAGGTCTCTCCCGCATGGTCATTGTGACCACGGGAGATGACCATATGCTGGAGCAGATCGAGAAGCAGCTGTACAAGATCGTTGACGTGATCAAGGTACTCAACTTAAGCTCCCAGCCAATGGTTGCTCGTGAACTTGCACTCATTAAGGTGAAGGCTGAGCCACACGTACGTCCAGAGATTCTTGGCGTCGTGGAGACGTTCCGCGCTTCCATCGTCGACATTGGGCCAAGCACGCTTATGGTGCAGGTTGTCGGCGAATCGCAGAAGATCGAAGCGATGGTTCAATTGCTGGAGCCATACGGAATTCGTGAGGTTAGCCGCACAGGTGTTACAGCCTTGATTCGCGGTCAAGTAACAGATAAGTAAGGAATCGTTTGGAATTTTTGCTACACGTATGGATTGAATCGAATAACGGCCTTCGAATGAGGGGGTATCTCAGGGGACAAGCGGAAGCTGTAAGAGGCCCATGATTGTCACTTGATATACCCGCCTCATTCGGGGGAGATTACTACACACTATTTATATAGGAAGAAAGAGGAGGACTCATACTTATGCCAGTTACAATGTACTATGAAAATGACGCTGAATTTAACGTACTGCAAGGAAAAACGATCGCCGTTATCGGTTATGGAAGCCAAGGACATGCTCAAGCGCAAAACCTGCGTGACAGCGGTCTTCAAGTGGTAATCGGTCTTCGTGAAGGCAAATCTGCAGACAAAGCTCGTCAAGACGGCTTCGAAGTGTTGTCCGTTGGCGAAGCTACTTCCCGTGCTGATGTGGTTCAAATCTTGATGCCGGACGAAACGCAAGCATCTGTATACAAAAATGAAATCGAGCCGAACTTGAAAAAAGGCGCAGCCTTGATGTTCTCTCACGGCTTCAACGTACATTTCGGTCAAATCGTAGCACCGAAAGACAACGATGTATTGCTCGTAGCTCCTAAATCTCCAGGACATCTTGTACGCCGTACGTATGCAGAAGGCTTCGGCGTTCCAGGTCTTATCGCAATCGAGCAAGATGCAACTGGCAATGCAAAGGCAATCGGTCTTGCATACGCGAAGGGCATCGGCTGTACACGTGCAGGCGTTATCGAGACTTCCTTCAAGGAAGAAACAGAGACAGACTTGTTCGGTGAGCAGGCAGTATTGTGCGGCGGTGTAAGCGCACTGATCAAAGCAGGCTTCGAAACATTGGTAGAAGCAGGCTACGCTCCTGAAATGGCTTACTTCGAGTGCTTGCATGAGCTGAAGCTGATCGTTGACCTCATCTATGAAGGAGGCCTGGCTACAATGCGCGACTCCATCAGCAACACGGCTGAATACGGCGACTATGTTACAGGTCCTCGCATCGTAACCGAAGAGACGAAGAAGGCGATGAAGGAAGTATTGTCCGACATCCAACAAGGCAAGTTCGCACGCGACTTCATCTTGGAGAACCAAGCGAACCGTGCGTTCCTGACAGCAACTCGCCGCAACGAAGCAAACCATCCGATCGAAGTGGTTGGCGGTCAATTGCGTGAATTGATGCACTGGATCAAAAAATAAGAAGTAAAAAGTAAGCTTTAATCTCATATATATAGTTCAAAAAGTCCATACTGCAGCCTTTTCGGTGCTATTCATGGGCTTTTTGAACATAAACTGATACTTGTAAAGCTCCACAGACTACAGAAGGAGGTGCAGCCGGTGCGCAAAATTTATATTTTTGACACGACGCTTCGGGATGGAGAGCAGTCCCCTGGCGTGAACCTGAATACGAAGGAGAAGCTTGAAATCGCGCTTCAATTGGAGCGCCTAGGCGTCGACCGCATCGAAGCGGGATTCCCTGCGGCATCTCCTGGTGACTTGGCGGCCGTGAATGCAGTGGCGAAAGCGGTGAAGCAATCTACGATTGTCGGCCTGTCCCGTTCCCGTATTCCGGATATTGATGCAGCTTATGAAGCGCTGAAGGGTGCAGAGGATGCTTGCTTGCATCTCTTCCTTGCTTCTTCGCCAATTCATCGCAAGCATAAGCTCCGCATGGAGAAGGAGCAGGTACTTGAGACAGCTGAAGCAGCTATTCGCTATGCGAAGAAGTACTTCAGCAAAGTTGAGTTCTCTCCAGAGGACGCGGGCCGTACGGAGATCGACTTCTTATGCCAAATGACAGAGATGGCGATTAAAGCAGGCGCTACCGTTGTGAACATTCCGGATACGGTTGGATACTTGTCGCCGTATGAGTACGGAAATATATTCAAGACGCTGAAGGAGAATGTACCGGGAATTGAGACGATTCAGCTTAGTGCACATTGCCATGACGATTTGGGAATGGCGACTGCCAATGCGCTCGCTGCAATCTTGAACGGTGCAGATCAGATCGAAGGGACGATCAACGGTATTGGGGAGCGTGCAGGCAATACTGCAATTGAAGAGGTTGCGATGGCGCTTGATACGAGATCGAGCTTCTATGAGGCTAAGACTTCGCTCGTCTTGTCTGAGATTGCGCGTACGAGCCGACTCGTCAGCAAGCTGACAGGCATGCCGATCCCAGGCAACAAGGCGATCGTGGGCGCCAATGCCTTCGCGCATGAATCCGGCATTCATCAAGACGGCATGCTGAAGGAACGGTCAACGTATGAGATTATTACGCCAGAGACGATCGGACTTAAGGAAAGCAAACTCGTGCTTGGCAAGCATTCCGGCCGTCATGCCTTCCGTGAGAAGTTGATTGATCTTGGCTATGACTTGGATGAAGAACAGCTGAACGGAGCTTTCGCCAAGTTCAAGGAATTGGCAGATAAGAAGAAAGAAGTATCGGATGAGGACATCCGGGCCATTCTCGAGGAGAAACTGATCGATACGCCTGAGGTGTACTCGCTCGAGACGATATACGTCGCTTACGGGAACCAAGCAATTCCGGCTGCGAAAGTGCGTATCGTAACATGGGAAGGCAGTGTGCTTGAGGAAGAGTCGGAAGGCAATGGCTCTGTTGATGCGATTTATAAGGCAATCGACAAGGCTACGCAGGAAGATGTTGAGCTCGTTGACTATTCCATTAAGTCGGTCACGCACGGCAAGGATGCACTCGGTGAAGTGCATGTCGTTCTCGCACAAAATGAAATATCTGTGCTTGGCCGTGGTGTAAGTACAGATATACTCGAAGCGAGCGCACGTGCTTATGTCGATGCGCTCAATCGACTGATTGAGAAGCGCAAGCAAGGTACAGCCAGTCGTCGCGACAAGATCGGCCTCGTATAATGGACGACAGCTAATAAGCAAAGCTTCCACGACGGTTAAAACAAGTGGTATAAAGTATGCGATTAGTTAGCTATACTTTCCCGTGAAGCGACAAAAGACAAAAGTGTTTTTGTTATTGTAGAACAGAGAGAGTGCCTGATTGAAGGGCGCTCTCTTTTATTTTCGTAAAAATAGATTTTATCGTAGATTACTTGATGTAAATATGTTACATTAATAACAACATCATGTATATTACATAAGAATAATCCAAATATGAAGGGAGTTTCTAAAACATGAAACAAATTCGTACATGGAAAATTGTTCTTGCTTGTGCTATGGTATTTAATGTATTTGCACTTTCGGCAGGTGCAGAAGCAGCTCCTAATGCTGCCATTTCTTTGTCGTCACAAGTGTCTGTGCATGATGTTGTGCCGTCTGAGTATTTTGCTAAATACGCTGGAAAGTACAAGTCTTACGAAGAAGCAGCAAACGCAGCAGGATTTGCGGTAAGCCAGGTATCGCAGACAAGGCAAGGAGTGCTTTCTGACACAGTCGCAAATTATGTCAAAATCAATACGGTCGATGAATATGCTGCTCTGTTAAATTATTACAATGAATTCTCTTCTGCAAAAAATACTGCCACAACAAGTATTTCAAGCGAATTTGCTACCATGGCTGACGGCGATTACACAATTAAACATGAGAAAACGTGGAATGACAACAAGATTTCATGGATGAAAGCATATGTTATTGCAACATATAATAAAGACAGAAAAATTATTGGCACTCCAACTACTGATAGTGGTTTGTACGGATTCCATCCTGGAAATTCATGGGAGCATAAAAGTTCGAGATCAAGTGTTAACGTCAACAGTCAGCGAACTGGTGGAAGTGCTACAATTGTCGGAGAGTTATCTTTGTACATCATTATTGACGGCATTGGAAGAGTGGCAACCAAAGAGCTTGAGTGCTACATGAGCTTCTAAATCTAAAATATCTTGAATATCTGGTTATTACTGTAAATTAAATAACGGGCAACTCATAATGTTGTCCGTTATTTAATATATTTAATGTAGGAGGTGTCCTTATGAATGAGCAGAACGATAACAAAAAAAAATCAAGGAAGAAAGTTATCATCGGTGCCATAATAGCTATTGTTGTCATTTCGGTTGTTATTGGTATAGTTACATATGTCAACAGTACAAGTTCATTTTCTTCGTAAGCAGTCGATAGATAACACAAGGTAATTTAAATGACCATGGAATTATAGCTTTGGCGCTTAACAGGCCAAAGTTATTTTTATTATAATCAAGCCAATATTTTATAGGTGATATCCAATGCTGTTGCCAATGGTTCTAAAGTTGAGAACTCGGGTCGTTTTATTTCACTGCTTACTATTCTCGATATCGTACTTTTGTTAATGTCTGATAATTTCGAGAATGACGTAATTATTATAATCGATGCACATCTAGTGTCTTGGATGAGTTCTCCGATTATTTTTATGATCGCTGCTGCCTGTAATATCAGCGCTCCTCCCAACAAATTAATATATTTTGGTTGCACATCTCATTCATCATTGGCCAAATGGACAGCTTTTGCTTTGCTAGCGAATGGACGAATTTACAGAACCAGCTTTTGCGTCCGTATGGACGATCGCATTGTGCGGATATGTTACAATAAAAGAGTTATGTATGATACGCACGAAATGGAAGAAATTCGCCTTATGCGATGGGAGGATAAAGTGATGGATCAACAACAATCAACGGTTCGATTAACAACCTTGTCAAGCAAAGGAGGATGCGGCTGCAAAATAGGGCCGTCCGATCTGTCTCAAGTATTGCGCATGTTACCGCAGACAGAGAAGCATCCGGATTTACTCGTAGGATTGGATACAAGCGATGATGCGGGTGTGTATCGGCTGAATGACGACATGGCATTAGTGCAAACGGTTGATTTCTTTACGCCGATTGTCGATGATGCTTATTCGTTCGGTCAAGTTGCCGCTGCGAATGCACTTAGCGATATTTACGCAATGGGAGGCAAGCCGCTCACGGTATTGAATATTGTGGCCTTCCCGATTTCGAAGCTGGACAAGTCCATCTTGGCAGACATTTTGCGCGGAGCGGGAGATAAAGTGAAGGAAGCGGGAGCAACACTCGTTGGCGGTCATTCCATTGATGACGCGGAACCGAAGTTCGGCATGGCCGTAACGGGCATCATTCATCCGGACAAGGTTCTGACGAATGCGGGGGCTAAACCTGGCGACAAGCTGGTGTTGACGAAGCCGATTGGTGTCGGCATCATGACAACTTCCTTGAAGCGTGAGCTGCTTCAGCCAGAAGAAATTGAGCTGGTAACACGGACGATGACGACACTCAATAAGACGGCAGCTGAAGTAATGGCCGGATACGAGATCCACGCATGTACCGATGTTACGGGATTCGGCTTGCTCGGCCATAGTACAGAGATGGCAGCAGGCAGCGAGGCAGGACTTGTTATTCACGCGGAGAACGTACCATTCTTGCCACGCGTTCGTGAACTGGCTGAGAACGGTGCTGTACCGGGCGGAACGAAGAATAACTATAATCATGTGAAGGATCAAGTTGTATTCGACGAGCGACTTGATGAGATTGCACAGTGGATGCTGTGTGATGCAGTCACATCAGGTGGACTGCTCTTGTCTGTTGCAGCTAGCGATGCGGAAGCGATGATTCATGAGATGCAAGCTCGTGGTGTAGAAGCGGTGTGCATCGGTGAAGTGGTGGCCGCGCATCCAGGTAAGATTCATGTAGTGGGCAGCTTCGTCGGTAGATAACAACAATCAGAGTTAAATAGAGAATACGTGTACCAAATACCGCCAGGAGAAGAGGAGAGGTTATCCTCCATTCCTGGCGGTATTTTGATGTAAGCAAGTGAATTCGGCAAGGCGCCAACGGAAATGGCAACTTACTTTAGAGCGAAGGATTCTGCTGTAGAAAGTGCTGTGCAAGCTGTGACAGCTGTACAGAGTTAATCTGCTGATGAGACGAATTCCATACGACTTTCTGCTTGTAAACAAGCAGAATTTGCGGGGATTTATGAGGAGTCTGCAATAATTCGGCTACTTTGCCTGAGAGAGCCTTCTCTTCGAGGACACGAACGACAGCATAGGAGAAGCGGGAAGATAAATGCGGATAACGGTTCATAAATTGGTTCAGCGCGAGGTGAGCTACTCTGCTCGAGCCGCAGTTTGTATTGTGTTTATAGAGCCACAACGGTCGTTCATCTGTCTGTTGAATCAAGCTGATAAGATGATCCTCGGTAGCGATGATGGGGAGTGCCTGCATATATCTTCTTCCTCCTTCTGATTTTTGTTCCCGCTGCAAGGAAGGGTGGCGCTATGTAATGTCCAAGGCAGTAGTAGGGAACAGTTCTATCCTTGTCAAGAAGTCCATACAATGAAACTGATCGAATGAGTGATACAAGCGGCTAAGGGGGACTGCTATGCATAACATAACCTGGTTGTCATTGACGTTGCTTATTTTGGCGAGCTATCGCCTAACTAGACTCATCGTATTCGATGAAATTACTTCTTTCATTCGCAAACCTTTTGTAGAGGAGCGGTATCATACGGATGAGAATGGAGCTATATTTGCAGTGATCGAAGAAAAAGGCGGCCGTTTTCATGCCTTTATGCGCAAACTGCTCACCTGTTATTGGTGCACGGGAGTATGGTCTGCCGCATTTATCACGGCTTGTTACCTTCTCATCCCCACCTATGCATTTCCGGTTATCCTTCTGCTTGCTATTGCAGGTGCGGCCGGGATTATGGAGTCATTTGTCAAAGGGTAATCGCACCCTCTTCTATATGCTAGGTTTCTATCCACGGGCTTGTTGCACATTTCCTCGTCTATCAGGCTGTTGTCTCTCAAGATTTCGGAAGACGCATCATAAGATATAGCAGAGCTGATAGGAAGTTCAGAACTTGCGAATCGAAGTGGAGAACTAGTTATCTATAGCTCCCGCACTCTACTCAACAAATGCTCTAGACGCTTCGCAAACGTATGCTCTGCCCGAGTTCGTTCATAGCCTTGAGAGGCGATGGAGCTCCGCTTGGCATCTTCGTAGAGGTACGTGTGAATAAGCTCAGCACATTCCTTCGGCGACTCGAAGCATAGCAATTCCTCGCCTGGTTCATAGAACATATGAAGATCTGGGCGATAATCAATGATCTGTGCACGCCGGCATGCCGCAATATCGAAGGTGCGATTGTTAATGGTGTGACCGGGAGCACCTGTCTTATTTTTATCAATTAACGTATCATCCTCACTGCGGTGAATATTCAGCACAAACTTGGCACCGTTGTAATAACGAGGCGTCTCAGAGAAGTTGACCCACTTGGTTCGCAGGTGAGGGATACAACCACCCGACCAATTGACGGTGTCCCAGAAATGTCCGACAAGCTTCACATGTAAGCCAGGATCAAGCTCCTTCAGCATTTGCTGCATCATACGCAGTCGGTTATCGTACCCAGTGCCGATGAAACAGACGTCGCTCTCATAAGAAGGATGAGCGTTGAAGGGACGGAAGATATCAATGTCTGTTCCGAGCGGCAAGTGGTGAACTCGCTTGCAGCCGTGGCGCTCATAGTAAGGGACACAACCAGAATCAATGGTAAAGATGATATCGTATTCGGCCGCTACTTGCAGCGCATTGTCGATGGCATAGGGATCATCAACGAACCATACGCCAATCGGAATGCCCATCCTCCGTATGCTGCGAACCAGATCAACAGGCAGAAAAGAGCGCGGACCGCAAATGGTCAAGACGAAATCAGGCCTGAATTCGCGGATATCGGGAAGAAGCTGCTGAATTGGTGCACGATTCAACAGAAATATTTTGCTCTCATGACACTGGCCGTACAGAGCCTTCATGAGCGCATTATCGAGGATATCAATTGGCCTCCGATAACCGGAAGCGATATAGTATAGCCGCATTAGCCCCTCCTCGTTCCTGTCATCGAGAGAATAAAAAAGGGGATGGTTTTAGCCACCACCCCAAGCCGATCAGCATTTTGATTATGATGGGAACGGATAAGGTGCACCAGGGAAGATAGTAGGACATTGTTTCGGGAATGTGACAACACAAGCGTTTTCAGGGACTGGAATCACTGCACGCGGTTGGCACAGCTCAGCTTCAACAACTAACTTGACATTCGCTTTTACCTGAATGCTTTGGCAAATCACGATGTCCACGTTGACACAAGAGTTGTCGACAATATCGAGAACTTCAATCGTTGATGTGTTCGGAACGATTTCGCAATCAATTGTAGTTCCCGGAGGCGCACACAACAGAACTTTCTCGAAGCGTACAAAGGTTTTTGTAAATGTGCAATGTACTACGTTAGGGACGACTGTAGTATCAATGATCGTGACTTCAAACGTTCCTGTTTTCTTAATGACAACACGTTGTAGAGTAACTGGTGTGCCACCAACAGTAACCACTACATTTTCTCTAATAGAACCGACTTTCTCTCCGCAGCTTACTGTCAGTAACGTTGCTTGAGCGCTGAATGTAGCCGGCAATGGCAAGCACAGAGCTGGATCAATGCATGCTTCATCAACAATTTGCGTCGTTAACAACACCCAATCGAATACTTTAGGAACCTCTATACATTCCAAAGAGGGTAGTGGCAAATATTCGGGGGGCGTTGTTTGCCCTTGAACTAACTTGCTCTCCATGAATGTTTCCTGCCTCCTTTATAGAATCTGAATTCAAATTCAATACAGTCTATGGGGGCGATCTAGAAAAGGTGACACCCCCATAAAATAATTTGGAGGGGATCGCAGTGAGGCAAGAAGTTTGCTTATATTCCTCAGAAGGCGTGCATTGGGTAGAACTTCAATCCGATGGGTCGCTGCTTCATTCCTTATACCGCGGAGTTGAACAGGTGAAGCAGCACCTATGGAGGTTCAGCAGTACCGTGAAGCAGTTCAGCGCCATTCTGCTTCATGGCCATTTACATATGTTGATGGCCTATGAATCGGGTATCTATTATGCACGTTGCAGCGTGAATGCGCGTGCAGATGAAAAGCAAGAATTGCGAATAAGCAGGCATCCCAGCTCATCGAATCCGTATCTCTTTAACCTTGGCAGAACCCTCTATTTCGGCTTCACTACAATACTGAACAAGAAGTTTACGTATGTGCTTCGACAGGTTGAGCAGGGGAGGTGGCGAGAGAGGGCTTTTTCCTATGTTCACGAAGATTATGGCGTCAATGTACATATTGAACAAGCAAGCTGCGATATAAGTGAATCAGGGACTCTTTATGGGCTGTTCCTGATTCGACATGGAGATACGAATCGACAGCAGCTGATGCTGCTCGAGCTCGATATGGAATCAGAGGAGGCAAAATGGCAACACGTCTTCTCTTCTGCGCAAGCAGGGCAGAATTGGAGCATTACAATATCCGCGGCGAGGGAAGGAGATCCATATCTCGCGTGGGTCGTACACAACGGAGTCACAGCTACGGTATATTGTGCGCGAGGCATACAAGTTACGAATTCCTGTACCCCATTGAAAGTGTTTTTTCAGAATCAATCCTCCGTTCCTCGACTTACTATTGCAGGAGAACATGGTCTGTTTCTCTCGATTACAGGTTCCTCATGGTTAGCCTGTGCATATTCAAGCAACGGAGGCAGGGACTGGGGATCCTTTATGGAAGTACCGTTCGTCCGGGAATCGAGGCTTCGCATCATCCAAGGGGTTCGTTGTTCTGAACAGGCTCATGTGCCTGTCCCGCTTCTTGGCATCGGGTACCCATGCTTCCGACCGATCGAACTCATTGATTTGTTCCATCCATTCTTGACCATGAATACAATGGGTCCTTCTATACAGGATGATGTATTGCTGCATTATGCCAAGCTGCAGTTAGGCGTACTGCATGAATTTGCATCTGGGCGAATTGCTGCATGGCAAGAAGAGATGATGCTGCTTGAAGAACGTCTGCTGCAAGAGGAGCATGAGATGCAGCGATTGGAATCATTTATCGAAGAGATGGAGCGGGAGCAGGTTCGCGTATTGGAGCAGTTGCATGCCGTTGGTTCCAATTTGGCACCATTCGGAATTCGCCTCATACAATGACGTTAGTCAGTACATACAGGAGGGAGGGGCATGGAATGCACATTCGATTGAATGGCAAGCCATTATGCAAGATTGCGGAGACGCGGTTAGTTGATGTATACCAGCTGCTGGGCAAGTACTCGTTCACATTTCATCTGGACAAACGACAAGGCATGCTCGATATTATGAACCCGCTTGAAGGGTGCCGAGTTGTACTAGAGAGCAAGATGACGGAGATTGTGGATCGGTTGTGGTACCCGATACAGTCCACGCTGTCCCAAGCCGGATTGAGAGTCACGATTGTGGATTCAGAGGATACGCGCAAGCAGCTGTTAAGCGAATCGAATCATCAGCGGCAGGGGATATGGATATCAGCAGTACCGGATGATGCAATGGAGGTAAGTGTTCATTATTATTTCCATCATCGCAAACAGAGCAAACAGTTGGCCCAATTACTTATTATGAATATGTTGAAGCACGGTGAGCTGCCTATCCGTGGAGCGAGCTTGAATTGGAAGGATCGGTCGAATTATCAGTTATCGCTGACAGGGCAATCTTGGACTTCAGTGGCGCTCACATACGGCGGATTCCTGCGATTGTCTACGGAACAGCTCGTGCAGCTCGGCAATGGAATCACTCGTGCAGCTGCCTCCTACTTCTCGTATCTTCCGATTCTAGATGTCATTGAGAAGCTTCGAGCGATGGATAATGGCGAAGGAGCTGAATTGGATAGGAAGAAGGAAATAAGTCCCGTTACTACTGAGGTGCGGCACGCTGAAGACGTTGCATCGCGGGAGGAAGAGGCGACGGCTCCGCATGTGCAGACTTCATTCATGGATGCCTCCAATTTGCATCAGTCTGTAGAAACTTCACGCAGGGATGAACTGGAACCGCACGAACATTCGCAGCAGCGGGGGGATAAAGAGTCGCGGCTTGCTCAAGAAGTGCGTTCCGCTTATGAGGGTTCAGGGACAGATACCATTGAGCACAGTGAAGAACGAGTAAGTGTGCATGAGCTTGAGCATGGGGATGAGTTGAATGAGCAAGTGTATTGGCAAAAGTATAAGGATAATGAGGAACCCGCAGGAGACGATTGGCAGGAAGAGGATGTTGAAGAAGCTGTAGATATCGTTGAGGAGAGCCTTAATGACACCGGTTATGATGACGATATGTTCGTGAACAGAAGCGTGTTGGTCGCGGAATATGAATGGGAGGATAAAGAGAAAAGTCACGACTCTCCTACGGTGGATGAAGCCGATGAACTGTATAAGGGAGAGCAATCAGATAGCCGGTCGATCGGGGGTAAGGAGCAAGGGTCAGGGATATCACTAGGTGGCAGATGGAGACACAATCAGAAGGCTGGCGAGATGTCCAATCCTCTCCATGAGAAAGGGGCAAACCGTGAACTGCAAACTGAGTCGGAGGAGTTGAATGTCGGAGAGCAGGAACAGGTGGAGGACAGGAAGCGGCAAGCTCCCGCATATTCGACGTTTACATGGCTTCATGCCAATACGGTAAATCGTGCAGACGGAGCAAGCAAGCATTCCGGCTCACTGCTTAGTTATTTGAATCAACAATCATTAACGAGCCATACTCGCATACCGAAAGATCCAGCTCAAGATCTATTGCTCATGCAGAGGGAGCGGGCAAAACGTGAACAATCCTCTACCGACAAATCATAATGCTGTGGGACTACAGCTAACGGAGAACACATATCGAGAGATGGTAGGGCATTGTCTGCAAGAGAAGCCATTGGAAGCTTGTGGACTGCTGTCAGGAAACGCTGGGATTGCCAGCCGCTGCTGGATCATCGATAATATTGACCGCAGTCCAGTATCATTTACGATGGATATGGAGCAACTGGATCATGCACTGAAGCAAATGGAGCGTAGTGGAGAACAGCTCATCGCCGTATTTCACTCTCATCCTGCCTCTGTTCCATACCCGTCCATCTTCGACATTGAGCATGCCGTATATCCGTGCTCGTACATCATTGTATCTTTGTCACGGCTTCGTCCCCGCGTACGCAGTTATCGGATTGAGGGGCGTCAAGCACAGCCAGAATCAATAAGAATCGTAACACAAGGCACGAAGCATGATGCGCTCTAAGGAATCGCATCATGCTTCATGTTGTTTCATTCGTTTCAGCTATTCAACTGGTTTGCTAGAGGCAAGCAGCAGCAATTACAGCAAGGACTGATAAATGTCAGCAATGAAAGATAAGCCAGCTGTGTTGACAGCGCCAGTTGTGAAGTAGTTTGTCACTTGGAATTGGAATACAAACCGTACGCTAAGCGCAAGTGAGATGAGTCCAAGTGATGCTGGAATCGTATAGAAGCGCACATTTTGCCAGTTATATGGATTCGCAACATCTGTAGTTAAGCCAGTAGTTGGATCCAAGGAGCCTCCAATTAATGGTACATTCAGTCCAGGAACTGGGAACAAGCTGATTTGCAATGGGCTGAAAGCTTGAATCGTTGCAACCACAGCATTGTCGGCAAATACAGCCATCGCAATGACAAAGTCAGCGGCAACTCCAATAGTAAGTGGAATTGCTACTGAAGCAGTAGCAAAACCGTGCGTTTCACCCGGAACGAATGTGGGTTGTGACCAGATGAATTCCGGATTCGGAACTGCTGCAAATGGACCGTTATCATTGTCGAATTTTGTTATCTGAGGCCAAATACGCGGTGCATTCCCTACGTTCACTACATTCGGTGCTGCACCTGCGAGTGCTAGAGTCGCAGCAGTTGCGCTTGTAGGAGCAGTAACTACGTTAGTTGTGCTGCTTACGATCCGTTGAATGGGAATAAGAACCATATTAGTAAACCTCCCCTTCATCATATGAGCGAAAGAACCTGCTAGAATTCTTTCTACACTGTTAATGTATGAAAGGGACTCGTCATAAGATTGGATGAATTACTAGATTCATTCGTACAAACTTATGTCAAGATACTCGTCATTCATGTAGTTTAGAATAGACCAATTATGGATGAACAGCAGCTCGGAAGCTGATACTGCTTGGATTCGCGGCAGGGAACTGCTTGCCTCCTGCACATACATAAGCGTGTATGTGGAGCGGGGTGATGAGGTGATCGATATCGCATTCTATATGAATATCTCTTATGTCTGACCAGATTCGTGGGGGGAGCAGAAGAGGCTGGACAGGCTCAATCCGGTACTCCCCGTTTTTGCGTCCGTTCGAGAACCAATCATCCCGATCGAATTTCCAGCCCGTTTGCTGATTGCCTTTCTTATGGAGACCAAACACCAGAGCATGCTGCGGGGGTACAATTTTCCCGCTCACCACTGAGAATCGGCTTGGAGATAGCGTTAGCAAAATATGAGACAACGACACAGGCTGAGCTGAAATATTGCGAAATTTGATATGGGTAATCAAGCAGATTCTGCGCGTCTCCAGATCAACATCGGCTGCAGTTTGCAGGATCACATCAATGGAAGTTTCCGGATTATTCATCATCACAAGCTCCTCCTTAGCGGGGGTTCGATAGTTTGAATACAATGCGTGATAATTGTTCTTTCATGCCGCTTCGAGCGACTATCTTATCTTCTTTCTTCATTAATAATGTATTCTTCTCACTAAGCTCCTGAATGGCAAGGCGCACTTGAACTTCCTCCTGCAAGGCAGCGATTCGTTCTGTCAGTCGGTCCGCTGTGGCTTGCTGCTCCTTCTGGATTTGCTTCAATTGGACAAGTTCCCTCTTTCTTATTCTGCAACATTCTCTCATGTGTACGATAGAAGCGATGACTGCTTCGGCTGAATCGATACTGTGAGTGAGGTCGCGTGTTGCTCGGTATCCCTGCATGACTGCGGGTGCTGCAAATCCGGTGAAGTCGGGCGTTGTTTGCTGGTCAGAAGCAATCCATACGGTAGGGCCATCGCGACCTGGCTGCTTGTCATAGATACATGTCGAGATTGCAGGACACGGAATTGCTGTTGTATATAAGTCGCTCCATTCTTCTTGATGGATGCTGTAATGAATGCGGAACAGCAAGTCTTCTGTTACCCAGCTTAAGCGGTACAAACCATGATCGTATGCACATATGACTTGTGCTGCTAGAGTGGGAGGGATGATTGTTTGGCTATGAGCCGTCATTGTCCATTCCTTTTGCTTATTCCATTCATATGCTGCAAATAAGAGCTTGTTCCCAATGCGCTGAAACTGGAACATTCCAAGTCGCCCTTGTACAGAGTAGAGATCATAGGCTAAGAAATCTTCCCTCGATTCCAGTGGGACAACAGGCAATGAAGTCGAAGGCAGCCATCGACTGGATGCTGTATGGAACGATTGCAAGAGCAGACGTAGTTGCTGATGGGGAGGCGCCGCCGTTATTAATGCAGTGCACAGCCAGATATGATCTTGATGTGCGAATAGACGGAGGGAATGGATCTCTTCGCCATCATATAGGACGTCTGCGGTTGACCAATGAATGCCAGATAACGATACATACTCAATACGGGAACGGTATTGAATCACAGCATGAAGCTGATTGTGGCAATTCGTCAGTTGAATATGCAGGACGTGCTTGAACAGGCCTGCTATTTCGCGCTTGTGCGTCTGAAGTGAATAGGGATTGATTGAGACATGAATGAGCTGGTCATCCCTATTCACATACACGAGATGAACATAATGTGCGTCATCCTGACACACGCCAAACGGACCGGCCGCATCGTGGTATATCACCGGCTTAGGGCATTCAAGGAGACAATGCTCCTGTGGTTCGAATACTAAGCTGCCATCTCTCATCTGCAACGAGGAGAAATGATATCGGTTCGATAACAACATACGCGTCATCGGATTACACCCCCTAGGTTCGCACAAGCTCTTCATTTCAATGTATTCAATCATCTTCACATCTAGGATTGAAATTCTCGCTCGAACATAGCGAGTCCCATTTTGATCGTCTAGGGAAGAATGTTTATACCAAGTTCGTTGAATCGCATATAGTGATATACGGAGGTGAGTAAGGTGCTTGCATTTTGGGAAAAAATTATACTTCCACTTTTGCAATCATTTGGTGTGAAGAGAATCGTAGAGATTGGTGCGGAGCATGGTTTAAATACGAGCAACTTATTGCAGTATTGTCGTGCGGTGAATGGTGAATTATTTGTTATAGATCCAGCACCGAGATTTGATATTCAGCAGTTTAAGATGCATTTCCACAAGGAATTTCATATGCTGCTGGACTATAGTTTAGAGATTCTTCCGCACCTGAAGCAATTTGATTGTATCCTAATTGATGGGGATCATAATTGGTATACCGTATATCATGAACTGAAGTTAGTTGAGATAATGGCTCAGCAGCAGGAACGGTTCCCGCTAGTTTTTCTGCATGACACACAATGGCCGTATGGTAGAAGAGATATGTATTATTTCCCGGAATCGATTCCCGCAGGTTTTGTGCACCCTTATGCGAAGATGGGGATGGTATCAGGTCAATCGCAGCTCGTTCATGGCGCAGGGGCAAACAATTTACTGAATAATGCACTCTATGAAGGAGGAGCTCGCAATGGCGTGTTGACTGCTGTTGAGGACTTCCTGCAGCAGACGCCTTGGTACGTCAGCTATCATCAAGCCTTGTCCAATAGCGGGCTAGGTATTATTGCACCGAAGCACCCATCGATCGATATACATGTCCAAACGATTCTTGCAGCTTCGGGATTATAATAGCATAGGGTGTATTCTAGCCGCAGATAAAAGGAGAATCTGTGGCTAGAGATACATAGAACGGTTGCATTACAGACCGGATTGTTCAATTATTCGGCGTATTTCGCGATTGAAGTAATGATGTGTTTCTGTAATGTCTGGCACAATGATGCCTAGTCCGAACTGGCTGCGTACGCGATGCAGCTGGAGCGGGATTTGGGCTCCCTTCATAAAATCTTCTACTGCAGTCAATACTCCGTTACGATCTCCATTTTCATATGCCGCGTTGTGGACAGAATCATTATGTCCATTGTCTACAAGCTCATTGATTCCTGGCAAGATTCCCTTCTTAGCGCTCGGCTTGCGGAACTCCGCCGGAATTGATTCAGGGAAATAATACATATCTCGCCTGCCATAAGGCCATTCCAGATCATGAAGGAAGATGATCGGGAACTTCTTGATGCGCTCGAATTGCTTCAGTTCGTTGTACACGGTATACCAATTATGATCCCCGTCAATAAACGCGGCATCGCATGTGTGAATGTGCGGTAGGACTTTCAGGCTGTAATCTTGCACGAGAAGGAATTTATGGCCATATAACTGCTTCATTCGTTCAATATCGAACAGGGGAGAGGGATCGATTGCCACTAGCTGACCGTTCTCCATCGGCTTTACATATTCGAGCAAATTAACGGTGTTATATCCTTGGGCACATCCTATTTCTACGATCACTTTCGGCCTTGTCAGCTGAAGAATAGGATGTACGACCTGATTCCAGAAATAAATCACTTCTGTTGCCTCCCATGATCACCACGTTTTGTACGTGCGAATGAAATCCTCGATTCTATTGGAGAGAAGGAGGGGCCAAGCGACTGTGATGTACTCTAGTGGCCAATCCCACCATGCGATACGCTGCAAATCGTCAATGATGGAAGGTGGGAAGCGATAACGAATCACACGAGCCGGGTTGCCGCCGGCAATCGCATAAGCAGGAATGCTCTTCGTAACGATGCTCCTTGCTGCAATGACTGCACCATTTCCAATTGATACTCCAGAGAGAATCAGCGAGTCGAAGCCAATCCATACATCGTGGCCAATCGTAACATCACCCTTTGTTTTGGGATGTCCAAGGAAGCCTGCTGCATTGGGGAATATTGGGTTGAAGGGGTAGGTAGTAACCCAGTCCACATTATGTTCTCCGCCCAGCATGATCGTCGTATTCGAAGCGAAGGAACAGAATTTTCCAATCGTTAATGTTGCTTTCTCACCCCATGTGAGTACGTTAGGGTAGCCGTAGGACCAATCGCCGATTTGGTATTGTTGATAAGCTGGATTTTGGTTCAAAAAGTAGCTCATTGAACTTCCCCTCCCCCGAGCTGTTAATGCTGGTGATAGCTTGCAGCTCTCCACATGTCCAAGTATTGCTGGAGCGAGTTAATCGTCTCGGCAGGTACGGCATTGCCCTTAATGCCGATACCGATGACGGTGTGAGGGAATAGTTCTTCCCCGGCATAGTCGGTTATTACCGTATCGAATGGCTTCAAGATGCTGGCGAATGCTTGGGGTGTGAAGCGCCAATAATCGGCTGGATAATCATGAATTGGGAAATTCATGACCGAGGTAATAATGGCAATGCCATTTGGTTTTAAGATGCGATGAACCTCTTGCATGGCAAGACGGGGATCTTCCACATGCTCAAGCGTATCCAAGGAGATTACAAGCCCTGCCGTCTCCGCAGGGAGGTCGATATGATGAAGATCCAAAATCGCATCTACACCCACACCTGGCCGCATATCACAGCCGACATAAGGTTTGTCAGGGAAGAAGGGGCGCAAATCAGCGAATCCTTCCTGACCTTGCACTTGATACGCTCCAAATTCATATACTGGCACTTCATATGGAAGAATGTCCGAACATATTTTCACCAAATTTTTAACGATTTGTCTCATTTCTTCACTCCTTATTCATGTACCATCACCTAAATCTAGTACTCACTGTATTCAGCGATGATGGAGATGTTGATTAGGCGTACATCCAATTGTTATTTCGCGCCCGTTTCTGTCAAATACACAGGCAAATTGGAACCTGTGCTAATACACTAATGTAAATGACCGTATCATCCGTAATGTGTATGGAGGGATCGAGTTTGAATATCATCCAGACGTTACACCAGATGTTCCGCTTGGAAGAAGAAGCATTTGTGTCGGAGCTATATAGACAGGTGTTAAATAGAGAGCCGGATTATCCAGGATTGAGCCATTTTACTGCACTGCTTCGCGCAGGGCACACGAAGATGACCATTGTTACCCATTTCCTGAAAAGCAAAGAGTTGAAACAGACATTCGCTGGTGAAGTTGCCGTCGACATGGTCGGCACTCCGTTTCGTATCTTTCATCGAATTTATACCTTATTGACAATCGATCCAAACGAATTTCCGCATGAGCTGTACCGAGAGATGCTGTGTAGAGAGGTGGAGGACGGTGCCTTCCGGCACTATTACTTCATGCTGAGACAGGGGAAGCCGCGAATGTCAATCTTAATGGGGATTCTGGTATCGCCGGAATGTCAGATGCTGCTCCATGCCCCACAGGCCCCAAGACATAATGGTCCGGTTGATTTTGAACGATTCGAAATTATGGAATACCCTCCTGCCAAGACGATCGGCAATCGTGCTCCGGCTCCGCCGCTGCGGCGCAAAGTATCAATTGTCATCCTGACATGGAATGGACTGGAACATACGAAGCAATGCATCGCTTCGCTTTCCCCATTGGCTGCGCATGAATTGGTGGATGTTGTGGTGCTGGACAATGGAAGCACGGATGGAAGTGTGGACTATCTTCGAGGTTTGAAGTGGGTTACGTTAATTGAGAGTCCACAAAATATAGGGTTTACGGCTGGAAACAATTTGGCAATTGCTCATTGTGATCTAGACAGTGATATTCTGCTGCTGAATAACGACATTCTGATTACACAGGCAGATTGGCTGGAGCGCTTGCAGGAGACGGCCTTTCAAGCTCCCAATATCGGTGTTGTAGGCTGCAGATTGCGTGGTGAAGACGGGAAGCTTCAGCATGCAGGGACATATATTTTCGAGGATACATGTTGGGGACAACAGATTGGTGGACAACAGACAGATATTCGTCAATATGAAGGTGTACGTGATGTGCAAGGGGTTGTATTTGCGTGTGCCTATATAAAGCGTGAGCTGATTAATCTAATCGGTTCATTGGATACCGCTTATTTTGCATATTTCGAGGACACCGATTATTGCTTG
Organism: Paenibacillus sp. NAIST15-1; assembly: GCF_001894745.1. Taxonomy (GTDB): domain Bacteria; phylum Bacillota; class Bacilli; order Paenibacillales; family Paenibacillaceae; genus Paenibacillus_B; species Paenibacillus_B suaedae. The sequence continues at coordinate 89,437 of NZ_BBYF01000001.1, read as the reverse complement.
CGGGCATTAGCCGCTGGTTTCCGGGTTGTCTATGATGGAAGAGTAACGCTCGTTCATGCGCAGAACACCTCTACGAAGGTAAACAACATCGATTTCAACCAATTATTCTTGCAGTCGCAGGGCATCTTCCATGGCAAGTGGGGCCACCAGCTTGCAGGAGAGTATCATACACAGCTGAATTGGCATTCGATTGTGAACCTGCCAAGCGGTTATGCGAATTCCTCCCGCAACCTCATGATTGCTCTCGACGAACAGCGTGTGAAGATGCATTATCGCTATGTATACGGCCCTGGAACACCGTTCCATACGAAGGAACCGAATATGAGCGATGATTATCGTGTGAATCTATTTAGCATGCGAAAGAGGAATGAATCAGCACCTGAAGTAGTGTACGGGCAGGGAGATGTGTTCTTCAAAAATGAAGGCAGGTACAAGATCGGCTATACGATGCTGGAAGTAGACGGCCTGCCTGAAGAGTGGGTGCGTCAGTGCAACCGCATGAATGAAGTGTGGGTTCCATCCAGCTTCAATGTAGAAACCTTCCGCAACAGCGGCGTGCATGTTCCGATTCATGTTATCCCATTAGGGGTTGATCCTAACTATTTCAACCCGGATATTCGTGCTTTCCGGTTCTCTGAGAAGTTTACATTCTTAAGTGTATTCGAGTGGGGGGAACGCAAAGCACCGGAAGAAATGCTGCGAACGTTCGCCAATGAATTCGCCTTCGATGATGTGGTGCTTGTCTGCAAAATTACGAACAAAGACCCGGAAGTAAACGTGCGTGCCGAGATTCGCAAGCTGAATCTAAAGCATGCAGAGTCCAAAATCATTATTATCGAAAATCAGACCATTCCTTCTTATTTGCTTGGCAGCTTGTATCGTTCAGCGGATTGCTTCGTGCTGCCTACAAGGGGAGAAGGCTGGGGAATGCCAATACTGGAATCGATGGCTTGCGGCATTCCTGTTATCGCGACGGATTGGAGTGCGCAGCGGGACTTTTTGAACATCCAAACGGGCTTCCCCATTCAAGTGAAGCGATTGATTCCGGCCGTGGCGAAATGTCCGTATTATACAGGATTTCAATGGGCGGAGCCGGATTTTGAGCATCTAGCTCATGTCATGCGTTTTGTGTACGAGAATCAAGAAGTGGTGAAAGAGCGAAGTCTGGCCGTATCCCAGCTTGTGCTGTCGCACTGGACGTGGGAGAACTCGGCGAAGAAAATAGCGGAGCGGATTCGCTATCTATAAAGGTATAAGGAAAGCTTAATGAATTTGTATATGAGGAGTGATCAGCATTGCGTTACGTTGTGGGAATTCCGTACGTGAACCGTAAGGATCTGCTGTATCGGGCTTTGGACAGTATCGAACTGTATTGGAAGCATACTTACGTATTGGATAACTCTCCCGCGCACGATTTGAGATATGATTCTGAATTATCTCGGCGCGTAACCGTATATGAGCCCCCTGTATCGCTGACGTTTACCCAATCTATGAATTGGTTTCAGAGGGTGGCTCTCGATCAGGGGGCCGATTCTGTGTTCTATATGCATAACGATGCGGAGGCTCATTCGGGTACGCCAGAAGCATTTCTAGGAGTGCTTGAGGAGTTGAAGAACAGTGGGCGGAAGTGGGGGCTTGCCTTAACGAACTTCGATGCGCTTGCTGCTTACAATATGGAGGCAGTTAGAGCAGCGGGATCATGGGACACGGTATTCAGCAGTTATTTCGCCGATATAGACTATCATCGCAGGCTTAGGTTGGCAGGATATGATGAAGTGTTCACGGGCTTGCCTGTCGATCATCATGGAAGCTCAACGAGGAAATCGGATGCTCATTACAATTTTATCATTGATACGACTTGGCCCTTGTACGAGCGGTATTATGAGTTGAAGTGGGGCGGCAAAATGGCCGAGGAAACCTATAGGACACCGTTCAACCTTACGTAGTGGAGGAGATTGCCTTGCGATTGTCTGATGTAAAAGGCGTATACGATGCCGTGTACAGTTTGGGGTCGAACTGCTATACGGCTCAACGGCTGGAACGCTATGGCTTGCGGCCGTACAGTGGTGTCGTGGATTGGATGTACTCCAATTGGACACCTGGTGTAAGCTTATTGCTTCGAAATCGCTTTGCCAAGTTCATGCATCCGGATCATTTAGTGGTGGAGAGCATCATTTTTAAACGTCATAATTATTGTATATTAGACCGGGTGTATGGTGTACAATCAGTTCATGATTTTTTGTACACAGAACGTCGGAGAGGGATCGCGTTGAAATATCCGAAATTTATTGAGACGATTCAGCGGAGAATTCATCGATTTCTAGATAAGGCGGAGCATAGCAAGCGTATCTTCTACTTCCGATTTAATGCATCATATGACGAGGCAGCGGAACTGGAAGCAGCATTGGCATCTCTTGTGAAGCATCAATTCAGATTGCTGGTTGTCAATCCCGGAAATGAGCATCGGATCATCGACAAGGAATGGCCGCTTGCGAATACATGCGGATTAGAGCTGCCCATCGGATGGGATGCTGCTTGTGATCAAGTATGGAATGAGGTATTTGCCGGCATTCACTATCAAGTGGGAATAAGGAATTAGGATATGCTGCACATAAAGTAAGCCCCGCTCCGAGGTTCGGAGGGGGCTTATTTCATATGCATTCACTGCTGCAATTGAGGTGTCACGGCGTGAAATACCGTAAGCAGATTATGCATCACACGCGGCCAATTATAGTGTTGTACCGTTGTCATGGCATTCGTTGTGAGATGTGCGGCGAATTGTGGATCGGTTAATATGCGCAGGATCCCTTGTGCAACCCCGGCAACATCTCCTTTGTCTACAAGGATGCAATTCCATTCATTATGGCAGAATTCTTCATTTCCTTCCGCCTTCGTGGTCACGACAGGGGCGCCACAAGCCATAGCCTCCAATATTGGAAGCCCGAAGCCTTCGTGATAGGAGGTTTGGACAAATACTCCGCAGTTGGCATATAAGTAGGCAACATGGTGGTCATCCGGATGAGAGAAATGGCCATGAGGAATGCCGTGCAGATGGGGAGGTTCTACGCCAAAGGTGACCATAGATGCTTGTGGCAGTCTGGAGCACACATCCTTCGCAGCTTGAACCGTAATGTCGAATCCCTTCAAGTGTTGGCTGCGGCGGCTGCAGGCAAGAATACGGAATGGATCATAGTCATGAGTGCGATTCGGCTTATACAGGTCGAAATCAACTGCAATGGAAATGTTGTTTGCATGCTTCTGGAACCGCTCCAGCAATTGTCTGGTCGTCCAATCCGCTATCGTCAGCATATGCACGGGCACACGGTACGTATTGCGAACTCGCTCCTGCATATCATTCCAGTTCGGGTAATAACTCTCCTCAATATCTTGCACCAGATATACCGGCACACCGTTGCCGCCGCGCTTGCGATCGCAGCTATGCCATACGGCAGCAAGCGTCTTCCACCAGGTGGCTACCTTAATACAATTCATTGGCGTCAGCGCACGCATCATGGATGGATAATTGCCGAAGCGCCGTACGGGCACCTTGAGCGGGAACCAAGTAGGCTGCTTATCGAGTGCGAATAATTGTACGTTGACCCCCATATCATGCAGGCGGTTGACCTGCTCGAATACGTTGCGGATGCCGCCAGACAATCCGGTCAGTTCAAGCACATATACGACTTCCAGAGGAGCTGTCATCGGATGATTTTCCCTCCCCATTTCATCCAGAATTTTTTTCGAGCTTCCATTTCTTTTTGTCTCCAATATAGATTCTTGTTCGCTTTTGTCGTACCGCGGGTATACCCTTCCGCATGGATGGCACTAGCCGTTCCGCAATACACGACACGGGAGCCGTGCACCTTAGCGCGATAACAGAGGTCAACATCCTCGAAGGCGATGAAGAATTCCTCGGACAATAGCCCAATCTGGTCGAGGAGCTGCTTGCGTATTAGCATTAATGCACCGGTTACGGCATTCATATCTTCTACGGCTAATGCAGGCTCATAATCAGCTGACTGTCGGCGGTAGCGGTGGTCAAAATGCCCCTTCGCTGTCGGGATAACACCGCCATGCTGTATGGTCATATCAGGATAGAGGAGCCTCGCTCCTACGATGCCGATTGCTGCATCACTGTTCATGGTTGCAACCATATGATGGAGCCACCCGGGCTCGTGGAAGAACACGTCATTGTTGACGAGCAGAATATATTGTCCCTTGGCATGCTGGATGCCAGCGTTGACAGTATGGCTGAATCCATGATTATGAGGCTTTGCAATGAATTGCACCTGGAGCGGAGCAGCCCATCGTGCCAGTTCTTCTTGAATCGCGGCAGGACTGCCATCATCGACAACGATGATCTCGTAGGGCAGCTCATGTACGGTATGGATGAAGCTGTGCACACAATGTTTAACGAGATCGGTGTGATGGATCGTAGGAACAATGACGCTGATCATAGCGTTGCCATCTCCCTTTTTAACGCGCGGCTATTTCCGCCAAGCGATGAAGCATGCGGGCTGCGCTTGCTTGCCATGTGAATTGCTCCTTTACCGTATTTCGGCCGAGGGCAGCCTTAGCTGCTGCTTCTTCCCGGTTCATATATACATGCCTCATCAGCTGTCTTAGATGCATAGCATCTGGAACTGCCCACAGCATTCTGGAATTCGTAGGGTGGGCGGGAGCGAACTTCTGTACGGAGATGAGGTATCCGTTCGCATCGTTGACGAAATCAAGATGAGCTGACCAACGCGTTGTAATGACAGGGAGACCCGAGGCCATTGCCTCCATTACGGTTAAGCTCCATCCTTCTCCACGTGTAGGAAGCACATAGCTGTCTGCACTGTTATAGAGCATAGCTAACTGCTGCTCGCTCCAACTGTGAATCGCTGAGATGAGAATGACAGATGAGCGAGACTTTCCGGCTGTCTTGAAGGCGATAGCGTCAATATAGGCTTGCTGTCTGCCGATCTCCTCTTCAGTGGTTGCACGCGTTTTGATAATGAGACATACATCCTCGGACTCTGCGAACTCTTCAAGGAAGGCGGTAAGTAAGATATCAATGCCTTTGCGGTCATCGAAGGAACAGACGGATAAGAAGGTATAGCTTCGTTGGCCCGGAATAGGGAATGGGGGGTGACCGGGAGCAAACAAGTTCGAATCGATTCCGTAAGGCATGACGTGAATCTTGTGCAGCGGGACTCCAGACCGGTGGAAGGTATCTCGATTGAAGGTGGACGGTACCCATACTTCATCCATATTGCTGCATCTTCGAGACCACATGAACGGGAGACGGCTGCATTCGTACATCGTCATTCCGATTGAGTAATGGCGAATGTCCTTCACAAATTGGATCGCAGGGTAATGCGTAAATACGATATGGGGCTCTGGCAATGGAGTGTGCGATATCGCCTGCAAGGCCGCCTCGATATCGGGGGTCATAGGAACCCTGACTGTTTCGGAATGAACTGGCGTATAGTGAAACTGCACCCCCAGCTTCATCAATTCAAGCACGACATGCCGATTGGCCTTTGCATATCCTGTTGGTTCGTAGATGGTACCGATATTATGAAGAAACATCGAGTCGTATCCACCTTTCTATAAGAACGTGTCGTATCCGCGCTGCTTCAAGTGCTTCACCATCTTTTTTATATCCTGTGTTCGTTCTTTCGGACAGACGAGAACCACATCATCCGTGGCGACGATCACGATGTCTTCAATGCCTACCGTCGCGATTAACTGCTTTGTTGCACCGTAGATAATACTTCGCTCCGTATCGATCCCCTCATGACGCCCATGAACAATATTCAGGAGCTCATCGGTCTGGTGTATGCGCTCAAGTGCATTCCAATTGCCGAGATCGTCCCAGCCGTAATGGACAGGAATCATGTAGATGGATTCACATTTTTCGATAACGCCATAATCAATGGATTGCTTCTTGAGACTACTGTATGCGGCTGCGAGCTGTTGTTGACCGTTATGTGAATCGTTTAAGAGTGTCTTCATATCAAACAAGGAACGATACAGGTCAGGTAGGTGCAGATGGATCAGATGCATGATGGTTGAAGCTTTCCAAATGAACGTCCCTGTATTCCAATAGTGGCAGCCATCAGCAAAAATATTGTTTGCAACAGACAGTTCTGGCTTCTCGATGAATTTCTCAACTGGGGTAAGTGGAGTGGATATATCGGTTGCTTCATTTCCGTTAGTAGGGGTAGGGCTGTTCTGTTGGATACGGATATATCCGTATCCCGTCTCAGGGCGTGTTGGCTTCACCCCCAAAGTAACAACACATCGTTCCTGATCTGCACGATAGACGGCGGTGCGCAGTGCTTCGTGAAAAGCATCAGGATCCGAAATATAGTGATCGGAAGGTAAGGTAATCAGAATGGGATCTTCGTCATCTGCACTTAATTGAAGCGCGGAAAGACCGATGCATGCAGCGGTATCTCTCGCCATAGGCTCCACAATAATGTTCTGCAGCGGGAAGGCAGGAAGCTGCTTTCGGATAATAGGGATGTATTCTTCAAGGGATACGATATATATATGTTCCAGCGGTAAATATTGAAGCATTCGCTGCACCGTGTCAGCAAGCATCGATTGTTGATGAAGAATCGGCAAAAATTGCTTTGGGTAATCTGCGCGGCTGAAAGGCCAGAAACGAGTTCCAGTTCCGCCAGCTAATATAACTGCCTTAACGGTCGTGATGTGAAACACCTCCTGGGAAACAGACAATGATGGCAATCATGGGTTATTACTACATATGTACCTAACGTAAAAAAGGGCACGGCGATTGTCAGAGTGGATTTCTTGGGCGGAATGCTATAGTCTTAACAATAGTTCGATATCACGAGATTGTAAGAGACAACAAGAGGTGAGAGATATGCACGATATTTCATTAGAGCAGTGTATGGCATTGCGGGACAAGGAGGCAACGCTTGTTGATGTGCGTTCGCCAGGAGAATTCGAGGAATTCCGAATACCGGGAAGCATCAATATTCCTTTGTTCACGAATGAAGAACGGGCGGAGATCGGAACGATATACAAGCAAGTAAGTGTAGAAGCGGCCAAGGAACGTGGGTTAGAGATCGCGTCAGCCAAGCTTCCATCATTATATAAGCAGTTCAAGGAGCTTCGAGGGACGACCATCATCTACTGCTGGCGGGGCGGCATGCGAAGCCGTACGATGGCTACTGTGATGTCTCTAATGGGATTGAAGCCATACCGATTGTCAGGGGGAATACGCACCTACCGACAATGGATACAAGAGTCGCTGGTGAACTATGACTGGCGAATACCGTGCATTGTCCTGTCCGGACATACGGGGACAGGGAAGACAGATATGCTTCGGCAGCTTCAAGCGGAAGGGTATCCCGTCCTTGATCTTGAGGAGATGGCAGGACATCGAGGCTCTGTATTTGGGCATATTGGACAAGTCCCGAACAATCAGAAGATGTTTGATGCGATGCTATTTGAGAAGCTGGAGGAGTTAAAGTCAGCAAGAGTACCTTGCCTCCTATTGGAGGCGGAGAGTCGTCGAATCGGGAAGGTCATACTGCCAGAATTTCTGATGGATGCGAAGAAGGCGGGAACGGTGCTTGATATCCAGCTGCCGATACAGGTACGGGTTAGAAATATTGTGAAGGAATATGAGCCGTCCAAGCACCCGACTGCAATCCGTGAAGCATTCGCCCGCATTCAGCGGCGCATGCATACCCCGCATGCTAACGCAATTGCAGAAGCACTTCGCCTGGAGAACTATGGAGAAGCGGTGTCGCTCATGCTGGAGCATTACTATGATTCCAGGTATGATCATGCTTCGATGGGCTATGAAGGCCAGATCTATTCCATTAAAGCTGAACATCTGGAAGACGCATTGAAGCAGATTAGGGCACATCTCGGAAGACCGGAGTAATAAAGGCAATAAATACGGGCTTCACCTTCTAGGTAAAGGTGAAGCCCGTTGTACGTGATAGGGCAGTAATGAGATCCTGAGCTGCCTTATCAGGTGAAAAATGAGTGAGCGTATGGTGCATAGCAATTTGGCCTTTGGTAGATGCTTCCGCATAATTGGTAACGACATGCCGCATCTGGCTGCGCAGGGCGTCTACTGAAGCCTCAGCCCACAGCTGATCACTCTGGTATCCTTGGTAATAAGGCTGAGGCCTTACGGGTACGAGGTGGTAGGGGATTAAGTAACTGTTATATTCATTCAAGAAATCAAGATGACCACCCCAGCCGGTTACAATGATAGGCACTCCCCTCATAGCGGCTTCCAATACGGGATAGCCGACACCTTCTCCACGGCTCGGCAGCACAAATGCATGACTGCTTCGATATAAGGCATCCATCTCCATCTCGCTGCGCAGTTCTAAATCGATATAGACCTGAGCAGGATGATGTGTCAGCTGCAGTTCTCTCTTCCAATGCTCCATCATGTGATATACCTCTGCGGTACCTGCTGTCTTAATAATGAGACATACCGGATCAGCCGCCGTAAATTCACTCCAGAAGGCTTTGAGCAAGATGTCTATTCCTTTGCGATCAATCCAAGAACATACGGACAAAAATCGGAATGGCGGTAAATGATTCACGTACTGCGGTGTATGCTCAGGAGAAGGTGGATGATAGGGTTCGGAGAGACAGGGCCGAACGTAATGCAGCGGTACATTAACGCCGGATTGGCGAAAAACATTGATATTATGAATGCTAGGCAGCAGGATGCCGCTCATTTGATTTGCTTGTTTAATCCAATTATCTGGTATCTTCGACGTTTCCCAGTAGGTAAATCCGAATGAAGCCCGAAGCTTTCTCCGCCAGAGATCCGGAATATAATGATATACACTAACGCGGCGACCAGCGCTGCGTCGCTTTCTCAGCAAGTGCTCCAGTACAGAACGTTGATCTGGGGGAAGTCCTACTTGCGGTAGTCCTTGATAGGTTTCAAGGCTCACATCTACGCCGGCAGCATGCAATGCGAGTACATATTCTCTGGTTGCCTTAGCATATCCAGTGGAATCGAATACTGTGCCATGCCATATAACTTGCGCCATCCTAATATTCCCTCCAATCTAGCTATCGTTATTGTACTCGGAAGCATGCTTCATGCGTCACGGCTACTCCCACGAATCTTAGTGCAGAATGCAGCATAAGGATTAACTGATTGCTGCGTTCAACAAGATATCGCTTCCGAGGGAGTGTGGATAATGAGAATTATGATATGGTGCGCGAATATGATATCGGCAGGCGGCGGAGCAAGATTGCTATCGAATATGCTGCCTGCGATGGCTCGGCAGGTTGATATTGATCTCGTACGATTAGTCATTGCACCTGACACGAAGTTCAAAGAGAGAACCGATACGGTCAGCTACCCGAATATCGACATTGTGTATTTTAACGGAAGCATTCAATCGCCAGAAGCGAGGGTGCTGTTAGCAGATTGCCATGTTGTGTATTTCTTCTGGCCGCATGGGCCTGCTTATGTGAAGGTAGATCTTCCGACGATATGCACCTTTCATGATGCAACTGTCTTTGACTTTGTACCACCCTATGTGTCAGGCGCCGTTATTGAGCAGGCTTGGCGGGAAGCGAAGGAATGGCTTAGTAACATGACCTCAATTGTCGTATCCTCACGCCATGTACAGACTAGGCTGCTCCATCATTTCGGAGAGGTAGGCAACAGCGCGACCATTATTCCGCACGCCATACTGCCAGCAGATCCGATAAGTCATCTCGTCAGCGATAACGTGAGCCCTGATGTGGCCGTCCGTCTCCCGCCGCAATATGTGGTCTACCCAAGTAATATATCTCCGCACAAAAATCACTATAATCTGCTGTTGGGATATTCCAGGTGCACCGCAGTTAACAAAGTCCCGCTCGTACTGTTTGGACATCATACAGAATTGCTGCGAGTTGTCCCTCCACAATGGCCGGAACAAATGTATGTGCCTACGCTGATTTCTTTATTATCAAGGACAGGGCTTCGCTTGGATGCAGACATCTATCCGCTGGGGTTCATTCATGACTCTAACGTGATTCCTCTAGTTCGCAACGCGCAAGCACTTATTATGCCGAGCATGTCGGAGGGGGGAGGAAGCTACCCCGTAGAAGAAGCGCTGCGTCTTGGTGTACCGGTGCTGTGCTCGGATATTCCTGTGATGAGAGAGCATATGGCAAGACATAGCGCGGAGATCATCTGGTTCGATCCGGAATCCCCTGATTCCATCGCACAAGCACTGAATTTATTTTTTGAACATTCCAGTCATTACAAATCGTCTGCTGTGCAAGGCATGAATGATCCAACAGACACGTGGGATTATATTGCAAGCCAATATATTCATGTCTTCCGTGTTGCCTATTTGAAATATTACGGCATGATTTAGACCGGGTTCGATATAACATGTTGGAGAAGGGCGTAGTATTCGTTCGCAACATCCGACCAGCTTCGCTGCATTGCTCCTTGAATCACTGCCTGTTGTCCTGGCACTAAGGTATGGCGATATACCCATAGAGCGCGAAGACTGGCTTCGATCTCGTCTACGGAGTATGGATTGAAGGCCAGGAAGGCGCTCATATTGGGAATAATTTCGTTCGTCACCTCTAGATTGGCCGCAGCGACAGGTGTTCCTACTGTTAAGGATTCAAGAATAGGGAAAGGACAGCTGCCTTCAAACAAGGTAGGCACGATTGTGCCGATTGCATATTTGTAGAGAGAAGGCATGTCGGAGGTCGGAATTCTGCCGATGAACATGAGACTATTTAAAATTTCAGGATCTTGAACATGATGCAGCATGCGCATGACATCGGCTTCTTTTGGACTGCTGGACAATTGATCAGTGAAGACGAGTCGCAGACGCGAATGGTATCCGTCTATCGTTAATCGGAATTGAATAAATGCAGCAAGAAGCCGCTCGAAATTTTTGTGAAGGCGAAGTACGGTTGGAAATACGATATATTCATGATGAAGCTGATATTTCGCTCTAAAATGCTGCTGATCCATAAATGAAAAGGTTTGATACTCGTCACTAGGTGGAGCAAGTCGGATGACATGCGTTTTGTGTGCAGGCAGCCCAGCAATGCCAATTGCATGGTGAGTTCGTACATAATTCGAGTTCGATACAACCGCCGCGGCTTTATGCAAAATATAATAGCCATTTCGATCCACACGGTGACAAAATTCTGGGTAGGTAGAGAAATAAAGCTCTTTAAACTGATGATGAACGAGATCATGCAGACATAAAATATACGGCTTTTTTAAAAACATGGCCAAATCGAGCGAGATAATGGGGACGATCCATATCTCAGCGGGTACATTCGTATTGAAATGCTCTACATTATTGGAATGGTGGATATGAACTCTGCCCGGAAACATTGGTCTTAACGGTGAGAAAGACTGTTCTGCATCGGCGTAATTATAGCCAGTAGCAGCAATATGAATGTGCACGTGTGGAAAGTTGGACAACATTCCTCTCGTAAGCCGATAGAGGAAGCGGCCAATTCCTTCACCATCCATGGCTAGCGGGTGCGGATAAGCTAAGAAAATCCCAATATGCTGAACAGTTCGCGGGAATGCTGTTAGACTAGAAGAAGCGTTGGGATCCGATTTCAACGGTGGATGCGGATGTGCAAGCAATTGTTGAAATTCTGTGGTATTCAAAAATTGCCGAAGCATTAGTTTCTTACTATGTTTGGCCATTAATCCCTTCAAATGGCCTCGCAAGCCCTGTGAGTCTGGATTGCGGCACAACAGTTCATCATATAAAGAATGGACGAAAAAAAAGGGCTCTGCTGCGTAAAATCGCCGAATAAGACCAGCAGCGGAAACAGCTTGAGTAGGAATAAAACTTGTAGGGGGCCTAAGGTAGTTCTGCTCTGCCTCCTCACTGCACATGACTCGCTCGATAATACCTAGTTTGGTCTGCCGAGAAGTCAACAGTCTCATATAGTGCTGACTCTCTACCGCTCCTGGTTCGCGGTTAAGGAACTGTCGAAACAGCTCGGTGATGAAATGTTGACCATCCTGCCTCCAGATTGCTTGTATGAAATGGATGAGTCGATATTGCAGATCCAATAATGTCTCCTCCTAACAGCTCATTTGTTCGTCACAGTATGTCTTGCAGGGATTGGCAGATATACTGAATATCCTGTTTGGTTAATTCGCCGTGGCTGGGAAGATTCATGCCTTGCGATGCAATTCGGTTGGCGATCGGATATTCTTCATACAGCTGACCATCGCGATAGGGAGGAAGGATGTGCATCGGATAGAAGAATGGCCGGGTTTCAATTCCTTTGTCCTTCAGTTGCTGCATGACATGATCTCGCTGCTGCTCGGAACGGCCGTTCAACACAATACTGAACATCCAGAATACATTTTTGGCCCATATTCGTTGTACAGGCAGTGTCAGTCTGCTGTCATGCTGCAAGTAATCATAATAATGCATTGCTACCCGAATTCGCTCTCGAATATGCCACTCAACCTTCTCCAGTTGGGCGCATCCGATAGCGGCTTGAATATTCGTCATCCGATAGTTGTAACCGATGACCGGATGCCAATACTTTTTGTTCTTATCTATCCCTTGGCCTCGCAGCAATCTTATTTTCTCCGCAATGGCTTCGTTGTCTGTGGTGACAACACCGCCTTCCCCAGTTGTAATGACTTTATTGCCGAATAGGCTGAATGTCGCTGTATGTCCCAGCGCTCCTGCCATTCTCCCTTTGTACTGCGCCCCAATCGCTTCAGCAGCATCTTCAATGACAAACAGATCATATTTATGAGCAATCTCCATGATTGGATCCATGTCGGCGGGATGCCCATATAGATGTACCGCGATAATGCCCTTCGTACGGGAAGTGATTTTTTGCTCGATTGCTCGAATGTCCATGTTCCACGTATCGGCTTCAACGTCAACGAATACAGGTAGTGCGCCGCAATACGTCACCGCATTTGCTGTCGCAACGAACGTAAGTGTAGGTACGATGACTTCGTCACCTGGCCCGACATCATGAGCAAGCAGGGCAAGATGCAGTGCTGTTGTTCCATTGCTGCAGGCGATTGCATGCTTCGATTGGCAGAAGGCAGCGAATTGCTGCTCGAATTGATCCAGATAGGGGCCGTTGGAAGAGATCCAGGTCGTATTCAAACAATCCAGCACATATTTCGTTTCATTTCCATTCAAGACAGGGGTTGCTATAGGGTAGTATTTGTTCATGTTATTTCCCTCCAACATTCATGTCTGCAATTAGCTCGATTTAAATGTGAATCTGCTTAATGACGCGAGCTGGAACCCCAACAGCAACACAGGATTCTGGAATATTGCGAATGGCAACAGAACCAGCCCCCAAAATAGACCATGCTCCAATGGTAACCCCGTCGATTACTTTGGAGCCTGTGCCGAGAAAGCTTCCTTCTTTAACATGTACATTCCCAGAGAGTGTGGTGCCAGGAGCAATATGACACGCTCGCTCTATCACGGATTCATGATCGATTGTGGCACCTGTGTTAATGACTGCGTAGTGATGGACTTGAGCTTCTGAATTTATGACCGCGTTGTGCATGATCGCAATTCCTGATCCTAACTGTGAAGAGGGGGCAACATAAGCGAACGGGCTGATGGCATTGATCAGGGTAAAGCCCAGCTTCTCTACTTGAACTGCTATTTTGTAACGCAACTTGTTGTCTCCGATTGCTACAAAGGCATGGCGTATGTCATCCGCGAATAAAGTAGGCAAGATAGAATCATCGCCTAATAAGGGAATTCCCATAATCTGTGGCTTCTCCGATTTGTCCGTACATCCAATGATCTCTATCGATGAATCATGCTGCAAAATATCGATAATCACTTTTGCATGTCCGCCTGCACCAATAATTACAGTCTTTTGCTTGCTTGACACGAAGCATTTCCTCCTGACCACAGAGTCTGTACTGATACATTATGATGATTGTGAGGGGGACGACTTAGGCATAACAAATGATTGCGTCTAAAATGGGTGAAATGCAGACGTTCGTGCCAAAAGAGAGGTTGGAGAGTCTGGCCGCATTCGATAGAAGGCTATCCCTGCAAAATAAAGAAAGCCGGGGGTTTATATCCCGGCTAATTCAAGAGTCTGTTTAAGCTGGCTCATATTAACATCTCCTATTCGATTCCAGCCAGATGAAGCACGTGCCGCAGCTTATTCACATCCACATACAAGTTATCGGCACCTCCGACCGGCTTTGCAGGGTACTCAATGTCGCAGATGATTTCATAGTAGTCAAGCCCTGCATGATTGCTTATTTTCCAAAAGTAATCGTCCGTAACAGTATGCGGCGTCAGTTCAATGACCTTCGTTCCGGGATTGCAGAAGGCAAAGTTAATATTCCCGCTCCCGAAGGGGGCGACGACTGCTTGAGCAGAAGAGTATATCGCGATCTTCTCAGCAGTTGTTAGCGGAGTAAGCACAATTTTGGTAAATCCTTTGGAATGCAACAGTTCTAGCACCTCATCTTCATTGATCACGTAGCGAGCGAAAGCATCCTGTCTACTGACGTAAATTCGTTCATACCCGCTGATAGGCTGAACCGGATGGTTGTCTTTCAGTTGTCTCCGTATATACTCATATGCCCAGCGAGGACCTTTGCCTGTCATCCACGGTACTGCAGGGACAAGAAGTCTCTCGGCCATGATATGGAATTCATTTCGATCGGCCTGAATAAGCCGCTCAAGCGGGATACCCAGCATGTCCAACGATTCATATTGGAAGGAATGCGTTAGTTTGCCGATGACATATTTGTCAATTGGTATTCCGCTCTGCTGGAGCAAGTGAAATCGCGGCAATATGTCAAAAAACCAATGTCCGAAAATGGCTTGTGTGAACACCAGCTCAGGAATATTCCACCCCCATACGACAGTGCCCACCGTACCTGATTGGTAGACGGGTGGTGAAAGTGATAACATGTCATAGGGGTAAAAATATTCGACATCGAGCAAGCGTTTGTTATCCGGTGTGATGACATAGCAGTTCCCCGTAGCAAGACGGCCGTACGGCACGGTAGCTACGAAGGCTTCCTCATAGTTGCATGTTATCGGCCATCTCATAGGATCGAATCCCTTTGTTGGTCGTAGTGCGAGCGTCTCTTGCGGGTGAATCACTTTGTAAATCCCTTCGATTGGAATTCGGTGTTCATTCGCATAGGAAATCGCCCACTCTTTGGTTCGGCCATAGTATTGATCGGGGATGGTGTACATCTCATCTTCCCTCCCTATGAAAGACTTGTTTCTTGCTAGTTATTTCATTCTATGGCTCTCTCGAATGAGAAGAGACGGCAGATCATGACATGGAAAAGTACAATTCTGCGGAGTTTATATAAGAATCCTAGATTAGATTCGTATTCCTATCACATTTCCTTTTCCGTATTCATATATTGAAATCGTACATCTACATGGCTGCACATAAGGAGATGATGATTTGAACTCTACCGTTGCTGATTTTACCTCTCATTATTATGATAGTCTTGTATGGATGAACACATATTGGATGGGACAACACATTTATAAATGCCCGTTGGATTTATTTCTATATCAAGAAATATTATTTCGGGTTAAGCCAGATGTTATCGTTGAATGTGGAACCAACCTTGGCGGAAGTGCTCTGTTTTTAGCACATATGTGTGATTTGCTAGGATCGGGAAAGGTAATTACGATTGATATTGTGGAAATAGCACGCCCGCAACATGAGAGAATTACGTATCTATTAGGGGATACGATCTCGCCAGAGATCATCAATCAAGTGAAACAACAAATTTCTCCTGAAGATGTAGTGTTAGTCATACTAGATTCAGAGCATACGGAAGAGCATGTATTTCAAGAACTCTCTTTATATAACCAGTTAGTAACCAAAGGCAGTTATCTAATCGTCGAGGATACTCTGGTTAACGGCCATCCGATAATGCCTGCATTCGGGCCAGGGCCGATGGAGGCGGTTCAAAAATTCCTGTTGGAAAATGATCAATTTATCATTGATAGCAACCAGCATAAATTTTTCCTGACCTTCAATCCGAAGGGCTATTTGCTTAAAGTCAAATAATGCAAAGAACGACATGGAAGATCCTTTAATAGTTTTTACCTATAAAAACAATAGCTTTTATATCTTAGTCAGACTCGTTCATTTGTGATACAACAAGAATAACATTACTTGAACGAGGAGTGGCAGACATGGCAGAAGTGAAGAAGATAGCGATTGTTGCTGGCGATGGAATCGGACCGGAAGTCGTAAGAGAAGCGGAGAAGGTATTGAAGCGTACGGAGGAACTTTTCGGATATTCGTTCGAGACGAGTCATGGACTGTTCGGGGGAGTCGCGATAGACGAGAAGGGAACGCCGCTGCCTGAGGAGACGCTGGCTCTATGCAAGGATGCAGATGCGGTTCTGTTAGGAGCAGTTGGAGGGCCGAAGTGGGACAACAATCCGAAGGAGCTTCGTCCTGAGACAGGATTGCTTGGCATTCGCAAGGCGCTTGGTTTATTCTCTAATATTCGTCCTGCAGTCGTATTTGACTGTTTGAAGGATGCATCCACATTGAAGCCTGAAGTGCTTGAAGGTACGGATCTAATTGTCGTACGTGAACTGACAGGCGGGATTTACTTCGGAGAGAAGTTCCGCCGCGAGGGCGAACATGGACAGGAAGCCGTTGATACTTGTGTCTACAATGTACAGGAAGTCGAGCGCATTGTACGCCAAGCATTCGAGGTTGCTCAGAAGCGCCGCAAGAAGCTGGCTTCGGTAGATAAGGCGAACGTGCTTGAGACTTCGCGCTTGTGGAGAGAGACGGTGAACCGCGTTGCACCTGAATATCCAGATGTGGAGCTGGAGCATGTATTGGTGGATAACTGCGCGATGCAGCTGCTGCGTCGTCCGGCTAGCTTCGACGTTATCGTCACCGAGAATATGTTCGGTGATATCTTAAGTGATGAAGCAGCCATGCTCACCGGTTCTATCGGCATGCTATCCTCTGCTTCCTTAGGGGAAGGCAGCTTCGGTCTGTATGAGCCCGTACATGGTTCGGCGCCGGATATTGCAGGGCAAGGAATTGCGAATCCAATTGCGACCATTCTATCGGTTGCTCTCATGTTCCGATTGACATTCGGCTATGAAGATGCGGCACAATCCATTGAAGATGCAGTGAAGGAAGTGCTGGATAGCGGACATCGGACAGGCGATATCGCTACAGATAAGTCTATGGCGATCGGAACGGAAGCAATGGGCGATCTGATTGTGGCAGCTATGACAAAATAATGGGATGATGATAAGGCCAACTCTTAGAAGGATGAGTTGGCCTTTGCTTTGTTGCCAGTCATTTTGGACAGACATTCCTGGGAATGATCAGCTCTATATGATGACAATAGCTCCAGTAAGCCGTTGATTGCATGCAGGTTGGTTTGGGGCGTGTCATTTTTGAATCGAACGGGTAGAATGATATAATAAATGACACCAATTCAGTTAGTACTTAGGAGGAATTTAGCTTGGCAGAACGTTTGGTAGGCAGACCTGCTCCAGAATTCAATATGGAAACTGCAAAAGGTGACGGACAAGGATTTGGAGCAGCATCTTTGTCGGATTACCGGGAGAAATGGCTCGTATTTTTCTTTTACCCGCTCGATTTCACATTTGTATGCCCGACCGAGATAACGGCATTGAGCGAAGCTGCGGAAGAGTTCAAAGCATTGAACACGGAAATCCTAGGGGTATCCGTTGATTCCATCCACAGCCACAAAGCATGGATCAATACACCAAGAGAGCTGAATGGTCTTGGCAAAATCAACTTCCCGCTCGCCTCCGATATTACGAAGAATGTTGCACGCGACTATGGCGTCTTAATAGAAGAGGATGGCATTGCACTGCGTGGCTTGTTCATTATTGACCCAGAGGGCGAACTGAAATATCAAGTCGTGAACCATAACAATGTAGGGCGCAGCGTAGAGGAGACGCTTCGTGTGCTGCAGGCGTTGCAGTCCGGCGGATTGTGCCCAATCAATTGGAAGCCTGGAGATAAGAACTTGAACGCCTAGACGGTCTGCCAATTGGTATATAGCAAGGCAACTGAAAGGAAAGCCCCGCAGAAATCTGCGGGGCTTATTCAATTTCAAGATAAACAGGCTGCCTCCAATTGCTTGTATTTCTCAATATACTTCAGAACGGTATGAATGTATGTTGCATGTGACCAAGTTAAGGGTGCAACGGACAGTGGAGAACCATCAAATGGATCCAACTGCTCAGGAAGCAATCCGCTTGCCAGACTGTGTGCTTCCACCCAGCGCAAGGTATCATGTGCGGCTTGCAGTTCCTTCAGGTTGGAGGCGGTATCGATGTCATGGGCTGCGAACCAGAGGGTACATATGATCCACGGATTGCCGGGAGCAAGGCTCGGATCATTGCTGCGCTGGAAGTAGTAATCTCGCCAGTAGCGCGCAATCCCCCCAGTCTGGCTGCGAATGGACAGCTTGCTCTTCAATACGCGAACGGTTGACAGTACCCGCTCATCGTCAGCAGGAAGTACACCGAACATATAAATGGCTAGAATGCTGCTCTCGGGCGTACAATCCTGAGCCCATTTCCCTTCCTTCCGGTACAGTCCGCGTACGAAGCATCCGGCTTCTTCATTCCATAGATGGGCCAGCATCGCTGCCTTGATTTCCTCTGCGGCGCTGCGGAAGCGGTCAGCTCGTTCCTCATCCCCGAACAGAGATGCGAAGTTGGAAGCAGCCACTAAGCCGCTGTAAACAGCTGAAGCGGTGAAAGTGAATATTCCATACCGCTCCTCCCATAGATCATAGCTGGGCAGGGGGAGCCTCAATTCGGGATCGCGGTAGTGAATCATGAATTTGGCAGCCTTGCGGATTAAGGATTGATAGAGTGATTGAGGGAGCTCAATGTCCCGGTGATGTTCGTAATATCTCCACAGTGCCCACAGCACAAGTCCAGTCTCGTCCTCTTGGATCGGCAGTTGCGATTTGCCGTCGCGCAGATAGGGATGCCAGCTGGAACCGACGGTGCCGTCAGGATTATACTTGTGCAGCAAGTATCCTTCCGCAGTCAGCGCATCAGCACAGAAGCGGAAGAAGGGGGCTGTCATCCCGTGGTATCCCGCAGCGGACATCGCTTCCGCGACAAGTGCGCCATCCCGAGGCCACATGTAGCTGTAATGATCCCGATTGAATTGCATAATGTCCGTATCATTTGCTGCAATGATTGCCCCGTTCACGTCTGTCTGCGTGCGAATGATAAGCAGGCTGAGCTTAAATAGGCGTATCAGCTCGGGCTCCAGATCGGCGAAATCAAGCTGGCGCTGATTCGACCAACGCTTCCAGTAGGTGCTGACACGCTGGATCAGTTGTGCAGGGCCGCTGTCTCGTACATATCGATCAAGTTGTTTCACCTCATCAAGTCGATTACCAACACTGAGCCAATAATAGCTCTCCCGGCTGTCTGAGCCGGGGACGATCGTGCGCAAGCAGATCGTGCTGTCAACAGAGCCTTGGGCGATAGGATTTCCCATAAGATGCCCATCCTCTGCGTCCTTCCACGTTCCCTCTGCCTGATGAAATCGCTTGATGCCTGTCGTGTATTGGTGTATGCCTGCTATTTCACCATGATGCTGGGTGATGCAGCCATTGAACATGAAGTAGCGATCTTTTTTGTAATGAAATAACGTGCCATTGTCAGGGTAATATCCTGCTGTATCGCCAACTTCCGTTTCATTGATGGACAGATCCTGGTGGAAAAATAAGCGTACTTCACGTGGGTTTGGATTACCATTCGAGATGACAATCCGCTTCAAGTAGATCGAATCCCGCTGGTGAACGGCATCATTCATATGAAGTACAATACCAAGCCCTTCGTGTTCGGCAGTTACATCGGTAACAAGCGAATCTTCTTGATAAGCCAGGCGAATGTTCCACTCTGGATCGCCTAGCCAGCTGAATTGACCTTCCACCCATACCCCGAGACGGCTGGGATAGCCTGCTGTATGATTCAGTTGACCAACATACGGATAATAGACATCCCTTACATAGGCGTGCTCGTCAAGGTTCACGAGAAATTTGCCATTTCCGACGACTAGATGGCGCGGCACGTCATCACTTCCTTAACGGGGACTGCGTCTGGATTAACCGTCCTGCATATTCATGAGCTAGAATTCGCGCTTTGGTCATACTGTCTGCTTGTGAAATAACGCGGAACAAAGGCTCTTCTTGATCCGGCTGAATAAGAATGGAGCCCTCAGGCGTCTCAATCTTAATTCCATCCAGAAATTCCGCGCGATAGGAGGACTGGCGAACCCACTCGGTCATCTCGCGCATGACACTGCCTTTGTCAGAACGGGGGCAGGTCACTTCTTCAATGGCGGTATGCAGGGTTGGAATATCCGCAACAAGTTCGTGCAGCGGCTGTCCGGTGTCTGCCATGAGCTGCAAAATCAGACTAATCGCATATAAGCGATGTGCCGCAGGCAACAAGGCGATGCCGCTCGTGGCTTCCATCTGGGAGCGAAGCGGCTCCTGCGTCCGTACGATCCTTACCCCGCTGCGACTGACAATCTGCTCTGCTGTAACAGGAGCGCTGATCGGCACCCCGATGCTCGCGTTAACGCCCGTTTGGACAAGCGCCTGCAGCAGCAGCGGAAGCAGATGATTATGATGCATGCTTGTGCCGTCACTCATATAGATGCGGAACCCTTCATCTTCGGTCAGCATGATGCCCATGTCAGCCTGAACATTTCGAATATGCTCAATAACGGCAGCTGGGGACGGCACATCAGATTGGGTATGCAGCAGGATGCCTCCGGTCAGGGAAGACCATTGTTGAACGAGTGCTGCTTCTGCACCTGAGCTCTGAACGATGAGCTTGAAGCTTGCAGATTGAATTAGATTGAAGTCAATGGCCTTGGATAGTGTTGTAAAATAGGAGGTTATCGCGTGTTCTTCGCTTCTTCTGCGCCCCATATATTCGATTGGTGTTCGTGCAAAGTCTTCTTGGAAGTAGGCATTTTCGATCTTACGCTCCAAACTTTTCGCGAATGGCATTCCTCTTGCATCCATCCAGCTCATTACCATTTGTTCGAACTTGGCATCCTCGCTAGCGGACAGTACCTTGAAATGAATGCCGCCATCGGCCTTCATTGTGGTAACAGCATGCCGCAAGCATTCCAGCGGAGCGTCTCCGATATCAATGATATGAATGCCCTGTGATTGAAGTCCTGCTGCACAGGCATTCTTCATTATGGTGTCAAAAGGATGCGAAGATGCAGCCAGAACAATAGATGATTCCCGATTGAGGATCGATCCATAAGCACAGGCCAGCTTGCCGATAAATTCTGGGGTCAGCTCGCTATTCGGACTTCCGCATATTTTGCTGCCCTTGAACAGCGAGGCAGCTGCATTGCCCCAGATGAGCGTAGCATTTACGATGCTATGCGCTTCAACCTCTTTGTTCGGCCACAGTTTAACTTGAGAACGGATATGGGATTTATCGCCGATCGTACAGCCGCTTCCAATAACAGCGCCTTCTTGAATGTGTACATCACTGCCGATGTTCGTGCGGTGGAGCAGGATTGCATCTTCAATGTCGCAGTGCTTGGCAACGCGGTTTCCGTTCCACAAGATGGAGCGTGTAAGTGAGCTGTGCGGGAACACAATATTGCCGGAGCCGAGAATGGTATATGGTCCGATCGAGCAGGATGGGTGGAGGATCGAATCTGATCCGATATAGGCAGGTCCGCTTAGCCTAATACGGGAAGGGAGCCTCACGCCTGACTCTACGAATAGACCTGGCATCGGTTCTGCTGCTTGAATGTGCACATCTACGCGGCGATCGAGCATATCGAATTGAGTCTGCCGATATTGCTGTAAGTTTCCAATATCTGACCAGTATCCGGAAGCAGTATATCCGTATAGTCGCTGCTGTTCTTGAAGCAGTCTTGGGAAGAGATGCAGACTGAAGTCATAGCTTTCCCGCTCCGGAATCCAATCTAATATTTCTGGCTCCAATATATAGATGCCAGTATTGACGGTGTCGCTGAATATTTCTCCGTAACTAGGCTTCTCAAGGAAGCGGGAGACCCGGCCCTCTTCATCGGTCATGACCACCCCATATTCGAGAGGCAAGCTTACTTGCGTCAGTACCATCGTAGCGATTGCCTGCTTCTCCTTATGATAGTGGATGGCCTGGCGCAGATTGAAGTCGGTCAAGGCATCGCCGCTGATGACGATGAACGATTCGTTAAGGAAGGACTCAGCATTCTTAATGCTGCCTGCCGTACCGAGAGGAGCGTCCTCCTCGAAATAATGCAGCTGCACGCCATATTTGGAGCCGTCACCGAAATGGTTGCGAATCACATCGGGCAAATATTGTACGGTAACGGCGATTTGATGAATGTCGTACCTCTTCAACAATTCAATAATGTATTCCATGCACGGACGATTCAATAGGGGAACCATTGGCTTTGGTGTGCCTAGTGTCAACGGTCGAAGCCGTGTACCTTTGCCGCCTGCCATAATCACTGCCTTCATCGAGCGATCACTCCTTCATATACTTGTCTCGTTGACACAGCTATCGTATTCCAGTCGTAGTGCGCTCGAACCTTCTGTTGTGCTTTTACAGCCATTTGAGCAGCTCGCTCAGGATGGAGGAGGAGATCCGTTACATGCCATGCTAATGATTCAATATGACCTGGGAGTGCTTTGTATCCATCTACAGCATGATCAATGATTTCAGCGAGTCCACCCGTGTCTGATACGACAACAGGTGTTCCGAACCGCATTGCTTCAAGCGCAACGATTCCGAAGGGTTCATATAGACTGGGGAATACACATACCGATGAGGCTGCAATCCACGCATCCCGTGCCTCATCCTGTACAAATCCAGCGAAAAGGATATGTTCTTGCAGTCCTAACTGTGCGGCCTGAGCCTCTAATTGCTGTCTCATGGGTCCAGTACCGGCGATAATCAGCTTCGCTTGTGGAATAGACTGTATAATAAGTGGCATTGCCTCAATGAGAATATGGATGCCCTTCTCATAGACAAGGCGGCCAACATAGAAGAGAAGTTGGGAATCTACTAGATCAGTGCGATGTTCTAGGTTGTTGATCGAACCAGCTGGTATAGCTGTGTCAATCGCGTCAACCCCATTTGGTATCATGGTAACGCGCTGCCGTGTAAGATCGAACAGAGATGCGACCTCCTGAATCATGGCATGGCTGCACACAATGGTATGGTCGGCCTCTGCTGTCAAGCTTGCTTCCAAGTCATGGATTCGCTGCTGAAGCTCGCCGTGCAGCCGGCCATGATTGCGGCCATGCTCGGTGGCATGAATGGTAGCAACCAGCGGCCAATGGTAAGTCTGCTTCAAGTCTGCTGCGGCAGGGTAGACGAGCCAATCATGAGCGTGCATGAGGTCGAAGGTCAGACCGGCATCTACGAGATCATCAACGAGTGATGAAATGGCAGCGTTCATATGGAACACCCAATCCATGAACTCTAGTGGTGAAGCTGTCTGTATAAGTGGGACACGATAGACGTGAACCCCATCCATTAGCTCATAGTCAGGTGCGCCTGGCACTTCGCGAGTGACTACATGAATTTCGCATTGCTTCTTGCTTAAATGGCGGGAGAGATCATATACGGCTCGTGACAGCCCGCCTACAACGAGCGGCGGGAACTCCCAAGCTATCATTAAGATGCGTTTGTTGGAACGATATTGTGGATGATGTGCCAAGATAGGTTGGGGACAGTTGAATGGTATAGTTCGTTTGGTAGGGGGATAGGCTGCATTGAAATGGTACATTCGCTCGATTGAATGCCTAGCTCTGCTGGATAAAAGCCGATAATCAACTGTAGGGAAGCAAGGGTATTCTCCCTCCATCCGCTCGACAAGTACTTGGTCGTATACGCCCCGCTCAATCATGTCCAGCAGGTTGTGGCATCGCTCCAGATGCTGAGTCGTTCGCATCCCAGCATACTCGGTCACCGTCCCCGCATCTACGATGAAAGCCCAATCGCTGCTCGCTGCGAGCATCCATTCGTTGATAGCTTGATTGATAATGCGCTCTTGCATGTCATGGAAGCTTGAAGCTGCCTCCTTATCGACATGGGATACAGTGTGCAGGATTCGATCTTCCGTCTCATGAAGACGTGGATACATCCAGTCATTTCCCTGCTGCAGCCAGACATCCGCATATCCGCCGCGTCCCCAACTACAGAACGATAATTGAGCCTTTTCTTGATTGGGGTATCGCGATAGGTAATCACTTGGTGTTACGAACTCAATGCGTTGTGTATGATGGCGGGTTCGTTCCGACTGCTCTCGGAATAATGCTTCTATCCATAGCGGGCCTTCGAACCACCAATGTCCGAATAGTTCCGCATCATAGGGGCTGATGGCGATCGGAAGGCGATCCCCATCTACTTGAGCCGCTTCAAGTTGAAGTTCTCTGTTGGTCAAGAAGTGACGTGCGTGTTCCCTAGCTTTGTGCAGGGCCCGTTCTGGTCGGTATGGTTCTTTAGGAACGTCATGTACTCCGGTAATTCGATAATATTTGAGTCCTGTATTGATTCGTGCTTCATTATCCAGCAGGTGAGGACGAATATAATCCCATTCATCTGCACTGTTCCAGCCAAGATCGTAGCCGATGTCGCGATAGTATTCTCGATAATCATGGTCACCCGGATACCCTTCGTGCGTGCTCCATACTTGTCTTGAGGAATCTGGATCGCGTGCGAAGGCGAATACCCCTCCTCCTGTATCGATAGGAGCATAATGCATGGCTGTTGGCTGCGGCATTGCATTGACGAATCCGTGGTGATCAACAATAAAATATTGAATCCCGCATTCCTGAAGAAGCGGGCTAAGTTCTGGTGCGTAGGCGCACTCTGGCAGCCAGATTCCGTTAGGCCGTCTGCCGAGCAGCCGCTCGTGTTCCCGCATCCCCACCTCAATTTGCAGGTAAGCTAGGGATGGCTGCTTAATTAGAGGGAGGAAGGCATGAGTTGCAGCACATGTCATGCATTCCAAGTTCCCTTTTTGGACATAATGCCGATATCCATTAATGACATTGCCTTCGAGCCGAGCGTAGATGGACTTCAACTGATGCCACCGCTCCACATACATTGCAGCGACGTCCTGCAGGCCATTGTGGCCTGCCAATCTCTTTACTTCGGATTCAGCCAAGTCAATCGAACGCTGCAAGTGGGATTCAAACCGCACTTTCATCTCCGCATCGTCCATCATGGACAGCAAAGTCGGGGTTAACGTCATCGTCAGGCGAAACGGGATGTTGTCTCGCTCAAGCTGGCCGAAGGTATGAAGCAGTGGGAGGTACGTCTCCAACATGGCTTCGAAAAACCAGCGTTCTTCCAATGTGCGCTGTACATGCGGGTGGCGCACATAAGGCAAATGTGCATGCAGAACGAGGGATACTAATCCTTGCGTGTGCATGCTGGGATGAGAGCTTACTGGGACAAATGCGTTCATTCACAAACTCCTTCTCGATTTTCATATAACGTATAAGATGAGAATGATGGAAATGGCGATCCAGCTTCTGTTTGCTCCAAATGTATGGCTTGTAAGGCACCCATCTGCTCAGGGAATTCGCCATATGATTGCAAGTAGGGGGTATGAACGAATGTTGAACGTGCAAGTGGTACAAAGGATTGCGATACCGGAATGATCCCATAATCAGCTATGTATGAACGATTCGGCTTAACAGGATGCAGATATACGGAGCTCTCATGCGATTCCACGGGATGCAGTAATACTTGGTTAGATGCGCCTAGCTTGCAGTGAGGAAAATCGGCACGCGGTACTTCATACAGCTGTATCGCTTTGGTCATTTCGTTCCAGCCCATTCGATAGTGTCGCTCTACGGCTACTTGTGTGCGTGCTGTGATGAACCAATAGGCGAATAGGGTAAAGGGGTCTTTAAGTAACAATTGCAAGGCAGAATGTTGACGATAGGATGATGGCGTCCGTGCATCGGCAGCAGGAATAAGCGCTCCTCCTTTCCTGGAAATCACTTCATGCTTCAACCTATACTATCCATGCAATCGGTGTTTCATGTCTGTTCCTTTTATGAATATTTGAAAAAAGGATTGGAACCTTTGAAAATGAAAATGCTTTTACATTTGATTTCAAACTTGGCAATATTGACGCTCACACATGTTCATGACGCTTCTTCAAGCTTGAATGTAACAGACCTTCCGAAAGTTTCATGACATCGTCGTATTGATTGTCAGAATGCATTAACTGCTCGAACCAGCTTGACGATATGGATGAAAATGCGTCTTGCTTCCCATCTGCATAGTGCACAACTAATTTGAGATTTGATTCGTCATAATGTACGTATTGAATTTGCTTCGAGGCGATGAACAGTACATTTGATTTCATAAGTATGCCTCCCGCTTCTTTGTATTATTTACATCTATATGCCCATGGGCACACAGTTATACGCGGGGAGCTTAAGGTAGGACGTTTGAAGGAAGTTTTATCAGAATTAAAGGAATTATTAGAGGGGCTATCGAATACACTACAATAATCTTAGCTTACCGCAGAGCGAGGAGGGAGAACATGAGCTTTTGTTGTGGAGCAAGCATGATCGGGACAACGGGTACCCTGCAGCATTATCGAACACGCATTCATAATGTTCCCCTGCTGCTGTGTCCGGTCTGTCATCGCATTGAAGTCCATTACTTAGTTGAAAGCGAATACGAAATACTGGCGGAATATTCATCAGATGACGGTGCGGAAGAAATTGACTTCCGTGACTATGTACACACAGATGATGAAGGTATGTTCGAGAACTGTATTAATCAAGAGCATGATGATCCGCTAGAGCTAGTGAAGACACAAATCGATAATGCGCTTGATTTACTTGCATTGGCCAAGCAGTGGAAAGATACACAATGGGAAGCGGAGCTGAAGCGTCGATTAGCCCTAATGAGTCGTCGCAGAGCGAAGCTGCTGAAGCAAAAATAGAAGCTGTCTGTCATATAGGATAAGAGGAAGAGGCGGCAGCCGATCGTCAAACAGCGTGCTCCGAGGCGCGTTCATCGTAGGGCGATAGGCGCATGGCGCCTCTTTGTCGTGCAATGAGATGGGCTTTTAGCTTACTTTTAAGGGAAATGAGCTTATTTGTCCATTTTCGACATTATCTAGTGTTGACGATTTTGCCAAAAGTTTACTATGATGAAGCTGTTGGGACGAACCTGGATACGGTTACCGTACAAATGAGGTGAGCCACATTGACCACGGACTGCAAGCATCAAGTGCGAAGTGAGAATGAGTGGATTCAAAGATATTGTAGAGGGCTGTGGAATTATATCATGAACGGGGACGAGAAGGAACTGCATGTGGCGAGGGAATTAGCCATGGAGCTACATTCACTGGAGCTGCAGCAGGATCTTCTTAGCTTGCACGAGGATGCAATGTTTACTGTTCTGGCCCATGTTGACTGGAATGATGGGGTTAAGGCATTTCATCGTTCGTTCCTATATTTCTTAGAGTGGATGATAGCTATAAAGACAGAAGAGAGAGGCAAGGAGGGGATTGCAGTGGCGCTGAACCCGATACGTGAGCCTTGGATTCAGTCCGCACAAGCTTTATTTTCCACCAAGAGCGTTCGTGACAAATACGAGAACGTGCTTCAGCATATGGATAGCGGAATCGTATTATTTGACTGCAGCGGCGTACTGTCTTTCATTAATGTGGAGACCGCCAAGCTGTTGGATGTACCACGCAAAGCACTTGTAGGTTGTTCCTTGCGTGAAATGCTTTTTCATCCTTTACTCAAAAGGGACAAGCGCAAAATGCTCCTCCGTCTCTATAAAGATACTATCCTCCAAAGAAAGCGCTATCACGAATTCTCCGATCGTCTGGACCGACATTATCTTGTCACCGTCACCTACGGGGATCAGATGGATGGCGATTATTTATTTAGCATTAAAGATGTATCTGACTTCAAGCGCATCGAACAAACGGCATATCAAAATGACAAGCTCGCTATTCTTGGTAAAATCGCCGCAGCTATTGCGCATGAAATACGCAACCCATTAACCTCGATTCGCGGCTTCATTCAATTGCTCAGGCCGCATCTGATGCAGCTTGGCAAGGAAGAGTACGCGAAGATTATTCTTGCAGAAATTGATCGTGCCAATGATATCATCTTTGAATTTCTGAATTCCTCCAAACCATCAGCTCCTATGACCTCAGAAGTTCCTGTCTCATCCCTTCTACGAGAGGTTGTTCTCCTGACCGAAAGCGATGCTGTTATGAAAGGCTGCGAGATTGAATTAGTCGACAACTCCGCTTCGGGCTCATTATTTGTATCCATTGATGTGAAGCAGATTAAGCAGGTTATATTGAATATGATACGCAATGCGATTGACGCGATTGATGATGTGGCCGCTGTACGGAAAGGGCATATCCGCATCGTGACGGAGCGGGACGATCGGTTCGCGAAGATACATATTCGGGACAACGGAAGAGGGATGTCCCTGAAGACGATGGAGCGCTTATTCGATCCATTCTTCACAACGAAGGCCGATGGTACTGGACTCGGGTTGTCTGTCAGTTATCGAATTATTAAAAATCACGGCGGGTTAATTGAGGTAGACAGCCAAGAGGGAGAATGGACGCTGTTTACGATTCGATTGCCGCTCGCATAAATACTTGTAAGGGCAAGAAGCCTCACCAACGCAGCCGATGTCTGCCGTTATGAAGCCACAACGATCAGGGTTGTGGTACAATAAGGGAGACATTGGCATTCATCATTTTTTAATACAAAGGAATGATCACATTATGAAACTAGCAAATGCAACATGGATGAATGATGTACAAATTCAAGCTCAAGCACTTGCATCTGCTCAGATTGAGGCAGACGCTGTTGTAGTCATTGGTACAAAAGCTGAATTCGAGAATGCATCTGGATTCCCAGGGGCCGAAGCCTGTGCGGCAGCGGTTCGTAGCGGATTGTTCGAGGCAGATTGCTGCAAGACTTATGTAGTAGCTACAGGAGAAGAGAAGACTCCTGTTCTGATTGCAGTAGGACGCAAGGAAGAAGCGCTGACAGAGAAGCAAGTACGTCTTAGCCTTGCTGAGGCTGCTCGTGTAGCGGTGAAGCATCGCCTGAGCCGTGTAGCGGTTATCGTACCGGAACAGCTTGTACAGGCTGATGCGGCAGCAGCGCAATCGTTCGCACATATGATGGTGGAAGGCTTCCTCTTGGGAGCTTATCAGCGCGTTACCTATAAGAAAGATGCGAAGCCAGCTCATACCTTTGCATCCCTGAACCTGTACGCAGCGGAACTGGCGACAGAAGCATGGAACGAAGGCATTAAGACGGGACAAGCTTATGCGCTCGGTACAACGTATGCGCGTGACCTGACGAACTTGCCAGGGAACGTGCTTGTTCCTAGCACACTCGCAGAACAAGCGTTAGAACTGGCTGAACAGTTCGGCTTCGAAGCACACGTGCTCGATGAGAAGCAGATCGAAGAGAAGGGCATGGGAGGTCTGCTCGGCGTTGGCAAGGGCAGCGTGAATCCTCCACGCATGATTGTTCTGAAATACCAAGGCACGGACGAGTGGACAGATGTATATGGCATCGTCGGCAAGGGAATTACGTTCGATACAGGCGGTATTTCCTTGAAGCCTTCTGCGAAAATGGATGAAATGATCTGTGATATGGGCGGCGCAGCTGCAATGCTCGGCACGATGTCCGTAATTGGACGCCTTCGTCCACAGAAGAACGTGATCTGCGTGATTGCTTCGGCAGAAAATATGCCTGCTGGCAATGCGTTGAAGCCAGGTGATGTGATTACATCCTACAGCGGACGTACCATTGAAGTGCTCAACACAGATGCGGAAGGACGCCTTGTATTGGCTGACGGCATGACGTATGCGAAGGAGCTTGGCGCAAGCAGGCTGATCGATGCAGCAACGTTGACTGGTGCTGTCGGGGTCGCGCTCGGTTCGATTACAACAGGTGTTGTAACGAATGATGATGCCTTCTACGATACGTTCAAAGCGGCTGCATCCCGTACAAATGAACTCGTATGGCAGCTTCCTTCCAATCAAGAGTATTGGGATATGCTGAAGAGCGACGTTGCGGATCTGCGCAATGCTATTCCAGGTGGAGCAGGAACGATTACAGCTGGCTTGTTCGTCGGAACATTCGCTGACGAATTGCCTTGGATTCACTTGGATATTGCAGGGACTGCATTCCTCGCATCCAGCCGTGGCGTTGATCCGAAGGGCGGAACTGGAGTTATGGTTCGGACAATTGCAGAGACAATTCTGTCGTAATTTACAATTACTGTTATTTGAAGGTGTACCGCTTGCGCGGTACACCTTTTTATTCGTTCGGGGCCTACGTTAGTTCGTGCAAATGAATGGATTAACCAGTTGGTGCATGGGAACGCTTCTTCGGAAGACGGCTTCGCACTTCGGCTGTTGATTTGGCTGTCTTAGTCTCCGCCTCTTCCGATGCACGGCGGCTCAACAGATTATTCACGATTAGAGCGCTGACGATAAGCAGTGTGCCGAACCACTCTGCAGAAGATACCTCATAACCCTGTATGACGGAGATAATGAACGTCGTTGCAGGCACGAAGTTAATGAACAGCATGCCATTAATCGGCTTCAACAATTGAACCCCTTGAATCCAGCTCAGCAAGGCGAGCAGTCCGGCTACGAGAATCATGAAGCTCATCTCCGGAGCAATCGATACAACCGTGCTCACAGATGGAGCATCGACGATGCCTAGAGCAGTCATGATGAGAACGATGGCCAGTGTTGTAAATCCGCCGTACAGCGAGCTCAAGGTAGAGAAACGAAGTGCAGACCATCCAGCGAACTGTCCGCTGCTAACGGTGTATATGACCCACCCTGTAATCCCTGCAAATACAGACAAGAGTGGAAGCAGCTTCAGTCCCCCATTTGCAAGGGAGTGTAGATCTCCTTTCGTCACGACGAAGACAACTCCAATAAATGCGGTGATCACACAAGCAAGTGTTGACATCTTTGGCATTTTGCGCGTTACGAGCCATACGAACAGTACAGCCAGCATCGGCATGAACGATTCCATGATGGAGGCGAGCAGAACTCCTGATTTGCCGAGCTGCTGTTGTCCCCAGAATACGCCGAAGTTATAAATAGTGAACCCGAACAGACCTAGCAGCCATATTTTGAAGGTTTGTCCCTTTGTATTGAATGCTGCCTTGCCTTCCTTGAACAATAACAGTGCAGCTAGTAATAGGCCGACGATACTGTATCGAATTCCGGAGAACCAGAACGGATCGATATGATGCAGCGCGCTCTCGGCAATCGGGAACATTGCTCCCCATGCTACTGCTGCAAAGAGGCAAAACATAGCTCCCTGCCAAAAATGTTTCTTACTCATGATGCCACTCACTCCCACTCCACACGATGCCAAGCGTTATCTGTATCTGTAATAGAGATTGCTTAACAATTCCGTTTATAGTAACGTTCGATAACAACTGAAATTCATATTATGACTTTTCTGATATCTTGTAAAATAATTGAAAGTGATTTAAGATATCACTAATAATGATATCTAACATAGAGTGTGAAGGAGAAATTAGGATGGACTTGAGTGACATTCATATTTTCATGTCCGTCGTCGAGCATGGAAGTGTCAGCCGTGCGGCTGAAGAGATGGGGTATGTGCAGTCGAACGTAACGGCCCGCATCCGTGCATTGGAGCAGGAGGTTGGGCATCCGCTGTTTCATCGCCATCGCAGGGGCATGACCTTGAATGCGGAAGGCCGCAAGCTGCTCTATTATGCAGAGCGGATGTCCATGCTCATGAGTGAAATGAGGAAGGCGTTCCAAGACAGTGAAGATCCTGTTGGCAGCCTGCTGATCGGTTCAGTAGAGACGGTCGTCGGACTGCCTGATATATTAAGTCTGTTCTATCAGAAATATTCGAAGGTTGACCTGTCGCTTATGGCGGGGGTAACGGACAAGCTGACGGAAGAAGTGCTGGAATACAAGCTGGATGGGGCATTCGTATCCGGTCCGGTAACGGTATCGAACGTAGAACAGTACCCAGTGTTCGATGAGGAATTGGTGCTCGTATGCGGCAAAAGTGCCGTAGACGGGAAGCAGCCGTTATTCCATGTGCGGGAATTGCTGCACCGCCCGCTGCTTGTCTTCCGCAAAGGCTGCGGATATCGAGCGAAGCTGGAGCAGTGGATGCAGCTCGAGGGAATTTCGCCAACGAAGGTGATGGAATTCGGGACACTAGAGACGATTATCGGAACGGTTGTAGCTGGGCTCGGCATAACAGTTGTCCCTCGGGCCGCAGTAAGACGTCTAGAGAAAGAAGGCGAGCTGCAAGTTTTCACCATACCGAAACCGTTCAATATGGTATCCGTTGTCTATATTCGCCGCAGTGATACGTATATGGGGGAAGCGGAACGCCGCTTTATGGAGACGATGGAGGAAGTACGCGAGAAGCGTCGGATACAGGAGCATATGTCTGTATAAGAGTAGCTGGAAACTTGAAATTAGTAGTTTATTTCAATTGATTAGTGGCGGCAATCAGGTATAATATGTAATAAGAGCGATACAATAAATAAGGAACGGACTGCCATCCGTTCCCAGTACAAACATCTTGAGTGGATTTTCCCCTCCATAAATTTCATAAAGCTATAGAGAAGTAACCCACGGCGGCTAACCATGAGTGGTTACTTCTTTTTTCTATCCATGTACGTCAGTAGCGCGACGAGAAACGTAGCGAACATGATAACATTGGAGAAGGAGAAGTTCATAGACTCACCTCCTTTCCGGAGGGAGCCAACCACTCAAGGTGTGTTGTACATTTCTATTATACAAGCTAGAGGAATAAATTGTAATCTATCATAGCGATGAATATGATGATTACGATGAAAATAAGAGAAAGGATTGTGCGGAGGCACAGTCCTTTTTTTGATATGCATGATCATTTCGCAACGGCTGCTGCTCCAATAGGCACTCTGAATCAGCCTCGCAGATTTTTATCCGTACTGCTGCTTGTACGCAGTCGCCCTGCGATAAGAAATGGAAGATACAAGACAATGAACATTCCTAGTGCAACGCCCTCGAGTGACAGAAGATACCACGGGTAAGGCCCCAGCACATCCATTAAGGAAGCAGTTTCCGGCTTGTGAGCCAAGAACATGTAGTTCCCGCCTGTTATATAGTTGACACCCCCAACTACAACGAGCAGAACATTAAGGAACAGCATTGCATAACCGATTGATTTCCACGTAGGCCGCACATTTTCTACCCAGACCATATACAGCACCGCGAGGATGATTGCGATATGGGCGATGAAGAACTGGACGAATCGGAAATGCGGGAACGGATAGTCCAGAGCTGGTGTTAGCAGAGCCTGGAGTGCTCCCCCGATACCGGTAAAATAAACAATATGGAATATCTTCTTGCTTCGGAACAGGAGCATGAGCACACACATGTATAAGGAGATGCTGCATAGCTCGAACGGGAGTGTATCCGCCGCACGGAATATCCCTGTTGCCACATACCATATATTCAAGGTTACTTCTGATAGGACGAGCAAACTTATTAGGATGCATCTGCCGTATCGGTTATGTCTCTCCTGTCGAAACCAATGACGCCATCGATATAAGAGGAGCACTGTCACGATAAATAGAAACAGTGCCCCCATATGTGCTGAAGAGAATGCCTTGAACGTGTCTGCTGCCTGTGGAGAGAACCAAGACATGGAGATGCCATCCTCCTTTTCACATGGGATTCTTGCTAGGTTTCTTTATGCAGATGAAGCATGAGTTGTGGTAGAGCCATTAGTAAGCACTACGTAGTAAGTTGTAACTAATGATCAATCCACTAGGAACTGATCAGTTCCTCCTTCGGCACTTCCTCCTTAGAGGACTGCTCGCCTTGCCAGAGCAGCTGCATTTCTGCACATGTTGCGAGCAACTCATGCAGTGTCCCTTCTGCCTCGATGCGGCCATCCTTCATTACGATAATATGATCAGCCCTGCTTAAGGCAGCGCGGCGGTGCGACACGGCAATGCAGGTGACGTCACGCTCGGTGAATAATCGCTCCCAGAGCAGCTGCTCGGTCTCCACATCAAGGGCGCTGGACAGATCGTCAAACAAATACAGATCAGATTGTGTCATCATCATCCTTGCCGTTGCCGCCCGTTGAATTTGTCCGCCGGAGAGCATTACCCCGCGAGGCCCTACATACGTATCAAGACCATTTTCAAGCTGTTCCATATCCCGCTCCATGACTGCTAGACGAATGGCGTGCTCCAATGCATCTTTCTCTCGATCATGACTGCCCATAATGATATTTTCCCGCAGCGGGTCGCTGAATAAGCGAGGCACCTGCGGCGTATAGGCTGCTTTGGGCGGGGTGAGAAATGATGCAGGATCAATCTCCTTCCCGTTCCAGCGTATCGTTCCTTCTGATTTTTTCAGCAGACCAAGCAATGTACGCATCAGCGTGGATTTCCCCGAACCGATCCTACCGGTAATGACGAGGAACTCGCCTCGATTCACGCGAAATTGAATATCGTGAATGCCATGTTCAGAATCCGGATAGGTGAATGATACCTGATCGACCTCCAAGGATTGCAGCCGTTCTGAATCATTAAGGGTGCGAACGGGTGGTGCCGGGGGATCTTCATCCAGATAAATCTGGCTGTGCTCCACGACACGATCCTCTTCTCCCGGCTGGAACAAGATGCGCATTCGATCGAGAGATACTTGCAGGCGCTTATGTTGAAAAACCATAAAGCCGAACAAGGATATGCTAAAGGCAAAGTTCGTCAGGTAGGAGGTAAATAGGGCGAAGTCTCCTACAGAGAACCGTCCTGCCTGCATTTCTGTTGCGCACATCAACAGAATTCCGCCCGTGCTGATGGTAAGTACATGCTGATTCAACGACTTCATCCATTGCGTAAATAGCGTATCCTTAAGGGCAGCTTGACGACGATCCTCGTTCAACTTGACGAAGCGCTGGTGCACATGACGTTCAGCCTGCCCAAGCTTCAGTGCTTGCACTGCCCCGAATATCTCTGCGATGAAGCCCGTAATCTTCGATGTTGCTTCTCGATTCTGCTGACTATAGCGCCGTGCACGATTGCCCGACAGGTTGTTCAGCACGGTAACAGCAAGCAGTGGCAGGATTGCAACTACGGTAATTTGCCAATTGATGTTGGCCATAATGATGATGGATACGATGGTGAAGGCCAATCGCCCCCAGAAGTCGACCCATGATTCCACGTAATCCACGACTTCATTCACATCGTCGCGGAAGCGGCTGGCAGCATCTCCGGGGGAAGCCGGAAGATGGCGTCCCGGCCAACGCATAATGCCTGCCAGCATGTTGGTGCGCAGTACTGCTTGGATATGATAGATATAAGTGACCCACTGGTAGAATGCTGCAAAAAACACGCCAACCCGCAGTATGCGTACAAGTGCGATAACAATTAACGGAACCGCAAGCCACATATAATCATGAGATTGTGAAGTGGCGCGATCAAAAAACCACTGCATGCCGAGCCCGACGAGCAGGGGGATTGCGTGAAACATGCCCCACATGATTCCGTTTACAAGAAAGAGCATCGGTCGGAACTGGAACAAGCGAGTGATAAAGCGCGTTACGGTCATGCCAATTCCTCCTCCATTCCCGTTCGAAGCAGTCTCGCATAGTGCGAGGATGGAGTGCTCGCAAGCTCCTCGCGTGAGCCGAACTCGACAATTCGTCCATGCTGTAACACCATGATTGTATCGACCTGTTCGAGCGTTGCCAAGCGATGGGCGATGACAATGCCCGTACACTGTTCCATCAGCTGATCGACTGCAACTTGCAGCATTGCTTCTGTTGCGGCATCCAGCCGTGATGAAGGCTCATCAAGCACAATAATACTTGGATTCGTCAGAAATACACGGGTCAAGGCGAACAATTGAGCCTCACCTGCGGATAGCGAAGTACCCCCCGAGGACAAATGGGTATCGAGTCCATTAGACAGTCCATCAATCCATTGCCGCAGACTGAGCCTCGCGGTTGTCTCCAAGATGCTCTCGTCCGATACATTCGGATCGAATAAGGTTAGATTGTCGCGCAGCGTTCCGTCAAAGAGCTGCACGTCTTGCGTCACCATTCCTACGCGGCGGTACAGCGTCTCCAGCTTCAAGCTGCGAATATCCTCGCCGCCAATTCGAATGGTTCCGCTGTTGATGTTGTATAGACGAAGCAGCAGACGGCTAATGCTGGACTTGCCGCTTCCCGTACGGCCAATGATGCCCAGTCGCTGGCCTGGCTGAACGTTGAAAGTGATGTCGTGAAGCACGACCTTATCTTCGTTATAGCCGAAGGTAACCTGCTTGAATTCCAGACCGAGTGCTCCATCTGGCAGCTGCGTCTTCGTTCCATCTTCAATCTCACTGCGAAGGGAGAGGAGCTCGCGAGCGCGAAGCATGCCGGATTTGGCTTTTTGGAATTCCTGAATTTGATCTCCCAGCTGCTCAATAGGCGTATTCAACATTTGCGTATATTGGAATATGAGAAACAGCATTCCGAGCGATATTTGACCGATCAAATAGTAATGGACGCCCAATAACAGTACAACCGTCACAGCGATCGAAAAGAGTACGACTGTGCTATTCCATGGAATAACCCGCAGCATCCAAGCTTTGCGGCCGGATAAGAACACCTTCCGCATCGCACCATGGAATCGATTCATGACATAGGGCACAGCCCCATTCGCTTGCACATCCTCAATACCCGCGATTCGTTCCTCAATCAAGCCGAATAAGGCGGCGCTTGCAGAACGTTCGTCCTTGGAGCTATTCACGCCCATGTTGCGAATAAATACCATAGAGCCGATGGAGAGAAGCGTAAATATAGTCATGACAGCTGCAATCGGCCAATTAACGGTGAACATGTAGCCTAGAATACCGATGAGCAGGATGAAGCTGCCGATGACTTGCGCAATGAACATGGCAAAGAAGTTGGACATGCCGGTTACATCGCCGTCTATTCGCTCGATCATCTCGCCAGGCGTCTTGCGGTTATGGAAATGCATATCCAATCCGAGGCAATGCCGCAAGAGATCACCGCGCAATGTATTGGTTGCGCGCCATGAGATATCATTGCCAACATAGCTTATCGCAACCGTAATAAACTGGGTGAAAACAGCAATGAGCAGATAAATGCCTGCAAGTGTGAGAAGGGTGGATATTGCACCTTGAGCTGCGGCAGTATCGATGAATTGCTGCACAAGCTGAGGATTAATGAGCTGACATGCAGTGGATACGAGCAGCATAATCAGCAGCAGCAGCAGCCGGCCCCTTACCGGATATAGATACCGAAGCAGCCAAGTCATTGATATGGATGTGTTCTGGGACATAAGATGACCTCCAATCTGTGAACGACATGAGGCTTCTACGTCATGCGAAGGAAGAAGCGTCGAATGAAATAATTTCTATCATACACTAAATAATGGCAGCTGCAAGATAAAAAATGAATTAAGAAGTTTATTCTCTGACTATTCCGTAGGGGCGTTCGGGATTCGCATCGAGTAGAAGGTTTCAAATATAGGAAGACTACAAAAATGAACATGATTTTACCAGAAAAGGTAATGCGAAACCGCTTATGATGTAAGCGTTTTACCACTACAATGTGGAGGCAATCATTACTGTAACGAGAAGGTCAAAAGGGGGTGAACATACACACGTGATTGCTATGCGTGTATCAGCGCATAGATCCTAAATTGTTCTCCTGAAAGGTGGTAATCGTAATGAGATACATCTTGCTGAGACCGTTGTCCATCTGGCTTGTTGCCATTCTCCTTTTCTCCACGCTGCTGCAGGCCGTGCCTAATTATGCGCAGGCTGAGGCGGATCTGCCCCCAATCGAACAACTGCTTCTTCCATCGGGTGAGGCAGACCCTGTCACCATCGTCTCGCAGGATGCAACGCAGTCGCTTGTAATTAGCGATATTAATTCCCCCGGGGATTCATTAGCGAACAAAACCGATTACTTGGCCTTATATACGAGTGGAGCCGGTGTGACGAATACGGTGTACGGCAATGAAGTGTTCGTCAAAAAATATGATGTGGCCCTCGTGGTCAATCGTCACAGTGTTGTAGAAGCTGTATATGGCCCTGATGCTGATCCTCCGGTGTCATGGGATGACGACATAAGTATTGCTATTCCAGAGGAGGGCTATATCGTGCTCTCTGGTGGAACCACTTGGGACTCTTCGATTTATCAAAAACCACTATTCCATCATTACGGCGTTGGAGATCACATTCGATTAATGAGAGGCGGCAAGGAAGTGACGGCAGCTGATTTCCGCAATCAGAAGCCTGAGCCTGAACTGAAGCCTGAACTGCATCTCGTTACCCCTTCGGATCCAACGGTAACGGTACCCATGATTGCGGTCAAAGGCTATGTTGCGAATTATCGAGAGAACCAGAATATTCAGGTTGTCATCGGTGGGAAGCAGGCGAGTATTACCGCGAACGGTAGCTTTCTGCAGCAAGTGTATCTGACCTTAGGTGCTAACCTTATCACGGTGCGCTTGTTGCAAGGCGATACAGAGCTGGCAGTGTCCAACATCACCGCAACCTATGAACGCTCCGGGCAGGGCTCAGACTATATCGAGGTTGAGGCTGCTCCAATCGATGTCACAATCGAAATTCAAGGGCCTCGGCATAAAATTGATGCTGTAGACGAAGACATCGCCGCACACGGAAATGTAGTTGCCTTATTTACACGTGATTATGGCTCCTCGCTTGTCGTTCCTCAATACAATGTTGCTGTTCAAGTAGACGAACATAATCGTGTGCTTCGTGTCGTCAATCCTTCTATTAATGGCAAGCCTCCTGTCTGGACGGGGCCAACTACTCTGGAAATCCCAGATGGCGGTTATGTATTAATGGCACAGGACGACAGCTATACGACGAACTTCATCAAACGGTATCTAGCGGTTCATTTCAAGGCGGGGGATCAGATTAAGCTTCGCAAAAACGGAGAGGTAGTCTCTGTTAAGGATGTGAGAAGCGGCAATGGAGCGATTGCAAGACTGATGCTGGATAATGAGCTGATGTATACCGTAACAGACAACCAGACGGTGGTTACTGGGCGGATTGTAAATATCGATCATCCGGAGTCAACGGCATTATTGATCCATGGGAAGCAGGAGACTTTCGCTGCGGATGGTACCTTCTCAGTTCCCGTTACGCTGGGCAGGGGTACGAACTATGTGGATATTGTGGTTATGAAAAACGGAAAGGAACAGGATAAGCGAAATATGGTCGTGTTCAGCAGACCGGGATTTGCACCTGAGAAGGACATCATTCTATGGGTCGATCAGGCAGCGAATGCTCGGAAGTTCCAATCCAGCGAGCAAGTGCTGGCCTTCCTGAAGAAGGCAAAGGACTTAGGCGTGACGACAGTCGTCTTCGATGTGAAAGGGGTAGAGGGGTTCGTATCCTATAAGAAGAACGATC
Organism: Paenibacillus sp. NAIST15-1; assembly: GCF_001894745.1. Classification (GTDB taxonomy): domain Bacteria; phylum Bacillota; class Bacilli; order Paenibacillales; family Paenibacillaceae; genus Paenibacillus_B; species Paenibacillus_B suaedae. Next base: position 49,906 of record NZ_BBYF01000001.1, on the reverse strand, counting down.
TGACCGGAAGACCGTACGTCAGCGAGATAAAAGCGCCGGAGAAGGCGGGCTCGAATCCGAATCTCGACCTGCTGCAGGAATTTATTACGCATGGCCATGCGCTTGGGTTAAAGGTGCACGCATCTCTGAATGTATTCGCGGAAGGTTCGACCGCCCATAACGAATACGCAGTGCTCGATCAGCACTTGAATTGGGAGGAGCGTATATACGTTCCAGAAAACAACGGGGAGATCAAACGTCTTCGGGAGAGCGCGAAAAAGGGGCTCGTTGCATTCGTCAATCCTTCAGACGATGAGGTGAGAGCGTATCAATTAAAAACGTTCGAAGAGGTGATCAAAAACTACGATGTCGATGGAGTCGTCCATGATCGAGGGAGATATGATAACGAAACGGCTGATTTCAGTGACGTCACTCGGATCAAATTCGAGCAGTTCCTGCAAGCAAGGGGCAAGCAGTTGCAGAACTGGCCGGCCGATATTTACCGATATGAGCAGAACGTCCGGGTATACGGGTCATTGATTCAAGACTGGTGGGAATTCCGTTCCGGGACGATCAAGAGCTTCTTTGCCGAAGTGAAGGCACTCGTTGATTCCTATGAAGTCTCAACGGGACGGACGATCCAAGTGTCCTCCTATGTAGGCTCTTGGTATGAAACGTATTATTTGAACGGTGTCAATTGGGGGAGCCGTAATTTCCGCTATGACGCACGCTTAGGGCTGCCTGATCAATCCGTCTATACACCGGAATATTATGATACGGGCTATATTGAATACTTAGACTTCTTAATGATCGGCGCCTACCAGACGACCAGTAAGGAAGTGAAGAAATACATCACGCTTGGCAATATCGTGACCAATGGAGAGATTCCGCTGTATGCGGGGATATCCCTTGTCAATGTGCAGACTCCGTCTGTGCAGCGGGAGGTATTTCAGGCAGGATTGGCTACAACGAATGGCCTAATGTTGTTCGATGCCTCCCAGATCAACTGGCCCATTGCTTCGGCGGCCCTCCGGGATGAGGAATATGTGAAGAATTATCAGCTCGGCATCAGCTTGCCAGGCAGCCCGGATTCATTCATGGAAGGGAGCTATTATAATGTGAACCGAGTCGAGGGCAATGTGAATGTGCTGACTGACGCGTTCGGTTATTCAACGGGCACGAATCAATTCGGGGTCGAGGTTGTTGTAGATGCCGGCGGTAAAGTGACGAATGTAGTTAATCGTAAACAAGCGATCCAATGGAACTGGGCTGTACCGGAGCAGAACAACAGTGTCATTCCGCAGGGAGGATTCGTCATTACAACCGTCGATCCTTCTGGGACGCGAACGCTGCGCCAGCTTGTGGCGAACGCGTACGACGTGGGTAACTCGATACGGGCAGCTGTACTTAGTGGATGGCAAGACGATGAAGGGCGGCAGACTTCGAACCGCGAGATAGTGGTGGAGGGTCAGGTTGAGGTGCTGGGCACAGGGAAGGCTGAGGTGTTTTTGAATGGTAAGCCCGCGATTATTGACGCAAGCGGCGGCTTCAAATCCAACATCCCGCTATCAGTTGGCCGGAACAGCGTAACGATTACTGTGTTTGTAGATAAATATAAGACGAACAGTCGGACGATTGACATCATCCGCACCGATTCAGGCGGCACGGGTTCGAATCCATCTAGCGGTTCGGGAGCTGTCTCGCAGCAGCCTGCGACACCGAACAAACTAGAGAGGCTGTCCATTGCTTATCGACAAGATCGGGATGGTCGTCAAGTGACCGCAGCGAAGGTAAATCTTGCTCCGATGCAGGAAGAGATCGAACAGTTCAAGAAACAAGCTTCTTCATTGTCTGACCCTATTCTGAAATATTCGATTGCGAATGTGCAGGATGTGCTTGAAATTAGCATTCCCGTGCTAGGCGTGGTGCAAGCGGCGGAGGAGCTTCCACAATCCAGCTTGCTCATCGAATCGCCGCGAGGTGTCCTGAAGCTGCCGCTTCCCGCGATGAAGTCCGCGCTGACAGGCATCAGTAATCAGAAATCTGGGGAGATTCAGATTCGTATCGGGACGTTATTGCAAGAACAGGATAGAGCACTCCAGCAACGATTAATGCAGGATGGTTCCAAGAAGATAGGGACTGCGATCGAAATTGGATTAGTCTTGAAGGAAGGGGAAGAAGTGCAGGCGATTGCGTTCAAGGGGGAACGGGCGGAATATCGATTCAAGCTTCCAGCGACTGCAGTCGATCGAAATCGAATGACGGCAATTGATTATGATGGGAAATCACGAAGTTACGCGTTCGTCCCTGCCTTATTTGAATCTCGTGAAGGGGATTTGGAAGTGCTGCTTAAGCTATCGGGGACGGGGATATACGGCACTGCAGAAGTGCAGCCGCCAATGTTCACGGACATACAGGGACACTGGGCTGAGCAAGATATCTTATTGCTGGCATCCAAGCTGGTCGTGAAGGGAACGAGTGATACCCGCTTCTCGCCGGGAGAGCCGTTGACGCGTGCCCAATTTACAGCGATGCTTGTGCGAGCGCTCGGCATGAAGGAGAAGGCAGGTGTGATGCCATTCGTTGATGTCCAGTCGCAAGATTGGTATGCAGGTGCAATAGGAGCAGCGGTAGAGCAGGGACTGATTCAAGGCACGGACAGCAACCACTTCAGCCCGAATGCGCTGCTCACGCGTGAGCAGATGAGTGTGCTCATACTACGAGCTGCTGAGATTTCTGGGGTAAAGGATACCGATGTGAATACGGAGGCAATTCTCCAATCCTTTAAGGATCAGAATGAGATTGCCGCATGGTCTAAGGATGCTGTAGCTGCGGTCGTGAGCAAAGGACTTATGGAAGGGCGCAATACAAACTCTTTTGTCCCGAATGGAACTGCTACGCGCGCTGAAGGCGTCGTTTTGCTGAAGAGACTGCTGCAGCAATCCGCATATATCAATCGTTAGTAATAGGGAATGAGTTAGGATCGATTCCTTCCCGAACCGTTTCATGATGTGGAATTGAAAAGGAGCCCTTCACCCTAGGTTGCAAATTAGCTGGTGTGGAGGGCTTTCAATGGAGGGAATTCGAACCTCCAACAGGCGCCCTTTATAATCAATCTCGATTCGCAAGGAGGGAGGAATCGTAGTAGAATAACAGTATGCACAACTACCACTTTTGGGAAAAGGAGCGATGGACGAATGGCGACGCAAGCAACGCGTATGAAACGATCAGAAGTCCCTCTGGAAGCGACATGGAGATTGGAGGATTTATTCGAATCCGAAGCAAAATGGCTTGAGGAATTGCAAGCGATTACAGCTGATTTGAGTTCAGTCACCCGCTTCACAGGCAAATTGCATGAGGGTGCTGGTACATTGCTGGCTTGTCTGGAAGCAATGGATGTCATTTGGAGCCGTGCACAGTTATGCGGCAGTTATGCACATTTGCGGTTGACGGAAGACAGCACGAATCCAGTGAATCAGGGAAATAACAGCCGTGCGCAGGATATGATGGCTGAAGTGTCCGTTGCTCTATCCTTCTTCGAGTCTGAATTTAGTGACATGAGCGACGATGCATTGCCTGCATATTATGAAGAAGAGCCTAAGCTTCTGGAATTCAAGCCCTATTTGGATCAGATTGCAAGCAAGAAGCCATATCGGCTGAGCAGCGAGACGGAATTGACGCTCGCAGCGCTTGACAACGTCTTAGGAGCTCCGTACAAAATTTATAATCAGATCAAGCTTTCGGACATGTCGTTCGAATCAATTACCGATCAGGAGGGTACGACGTACCCGCTATCTTTTGCATTATTTGAGAATCGATATGTGGAGTCTCCGAATACATACTTGCGCAGAGAAGCATTCCGGTCATTTTCCGAAACGCTGCATTCATATCGCAACGGGGTTGCAGCTTCATATGCAACAGAAGTGAAGAAGCAAGTCGTGCTGGCGAAGCTTCGCGGCTATGATCATGTAACCGATATGCTGTTGCATAAACAACAAGTGACACAGCAGATGTATCACGCTATTTTAGATACGATTCAAGCCGAGCTGGCTCCGCACATGCGGAAATGGGCAAAGCTCAAGAAACGTGTTCTCGGTCTTGAGGAACTCCGCTTTAGTGATCTGAAGGCGCCATTCGACCCTGAATACGATCCGGAAGTTTCGTTCGAGACAGCAGCGCAGCAGGTAGTAGAGGCGCTGCAGGTCATGGGGCCGGAGTACATGGCAATTATGCAGGATGCCATCCAAAATCGCTGGATTGACTATGCGGATAATGTAGGCAAGTCAACAGGGGCATTCTGCTCATCAATTTATGATTCCCATTCCTACATATTGATGACATGGACAGGAAGCATGCGAGGAGCATTCACTCTGGCTCATGAGTTGGGCCATGCGGGGCACTTCATGCTGGCACATAAACATCAGCGGATATCCAATACACGTCCATCGCTTTATTTTATCGAGGCTCCGTCCACCATGAACGAGATGCTGCTGGCTGACTACTTGTTCCGTCAGTCGTCGAATGATCCTCGGATGAGACGCTGGATTATTACGCAGCTGCTGAATACGTATTATCATAATTTTGTAACGCATTTGCTCGAAGGTGAGATGCAGCGCAGGGTATATGAGCTTGCTTCACAGGGAGAGCCGCTTACGGCTGATCTGCTGTCGCAGCTGAAGGGGCAGGTCCAGAGCGATTTCTGGGGCGATGCCGTTGTGATGGATCCAGGTTCGGAACTGACTTGGATGCGTCAGCCGCATTATTACATGTCTTTATATCCATATACGTATTCAGCAGGTTTAACAGCATCGACGGCAGCAGCCAAGCGCATCCGCGAGGAAGGACAGCCGGCAGTAGAACGTTGGCTGACGGCGCTGAAGGCAGGCGGTTCCTTGCCTCCATTGGAGCTGATGAAGCTGGCCGGTGTGGATATGTCCGATACGAATACGATCCGAGAAGCTGTATCGTATGTAGGCGAGCTTGTTGATGAATTGATAAGCTTGTACGAGTAATGGAGTTTTTGTTGTGGTAGAGAGTAAGGAATGGTAACAGCTATCTTCGCATGAGGTGTATGCTGCCTAATTAGGGACTGGGCATGGAGCGAGGAGCATGCAGCAATTATAGAGGTAAACAACAAAGAACAGTAGCACGAGGTTCATCTCGGCTACTGTTCTTGTCATTACAGCTATTAGTCAGCGTCAGCTGCATTTGGATGTGGTTGTGTGGAGCATCCGGATGAGCAGGAGCGGTTCAATGCGCATGAAGCACAAGCTCCTTGCTTCGATTTACGCACGTGGCGTACAACCATCCACAGTGCATACGCAAATATGATCATCACAATGCCAATTTCCGGCCACGACATGCGATTCACCACCTGTTCTATGAAAATCCGAGAAGTCTACCGACTCCCGTAATGATGAGTGCGACAACATAGGCGATAAGTAGGGCATAGCCGATGGAGAACCATGTCCAGCGCCATGATGCGGTTTCTTTCTTAATAATGCCCACTGTTGCAAGACAAGGAACATACAGCAGCACGAAGGCACAAAAGGCATACGCGGACAACGGGGTGAATGCCCCTGCGATCTGGGATTCAAGCATAGCCGTGTCTGGTGCGTGATAAATGATATTCATCGTGGACACAACGACTTCCTTGGCAAGAAACCCGGTAATTAAAGAAGCCCCCGCTTGCCATGTGGCGAAGCCGAGCGGAGCGAACAATGGGGCAAGCACGCCGCCAATCATCGCCAGGAAGGAGTCGTCCATCTCAACTCCGAATCCGCCTGGTCCTGCATATGTCATGAGCCAGATGAGCACGGAGCCTCCAAGAATGAAGGTACCTGCTTTGCGTACGAATCCTTTCCCTTTCTCCCATGTGCTGCGGAACAAAGTCTGCCATTGTGGCAGCCGATAAGGTGGCAGCTCAATAACGAAAATGCTCTGCTCCTCCTTCATCATCCGCTTGGTGAACAGCTTGGCCAGCAGCAGGGAGAGTGCAATTCCCATCACATAGAGGGACAGCACGACAAGTGCTTGATGACTCTTAAAAAAGACACCGGCAAACAAGGCATAAACGGACAAGCGGGCAGAGCATGACATCAGTGGAACGAGCAAAGTAGTGACAAGCCGTTCGCGCGGCTGCTCAATCGTACGAGCGGCCATGATGCCAGGAACGTTGCACCCGAAGCCGATGACAAATGGAATGAATGCCTTGCCGTTCAGACCAACGGCTTCCATAAGCCGGTCCATGACGATGGTCACACGAGCCATATATCCCGAATCCTCAATAAAGGAAATGAATAAGAACAGGATGAAGATTTGCGGGACGAATACGAGTACGCCGCCAACACCAGCAATAATCCCTTCTTCGATCAGCGCATGGGTAAATGGTGACACGCCAATCGCATTCAATATGGATGCTGCGCTGTCCGTTACGGGTCCGGAGAAGAAGGCATCCAATGCATCCGACGTTGGAGTTCCAATCCATTCGAATGTCGCCTTGAACATGAGGAACATAATGCCGAGAAAGATCGGAATGCCTAGCCAGCGATTTGTAACAATGGCATCGATGCGCTCCGTCAAGGTTACGGATTTCTCCTTCGTACTGTCAATCGCTTCTGCACAGACCTCACGAATAAAGGCAGTGCGCACCGCACGAATATGCTGTGCCATGTGCAGCGCGATGCCCTGCTGTTGTAGCTGCTGTTCTGCTGCATTGCATATATGCAGGAGCTTATCATTCATCTCCTGATTTAATCCGCTGTGAACCCATTCACGAACGGTATTGTTCTGTTCCAGATACTGCAGCGCAATCCATCTTGAAGGTACCCCATCTTTAGGTGGTAAGTACTCCGACATACGCTGAATAGCGAGTTCCGTAATTTCCCCATAGTCGAGTTGGAACGGATCTCCGTCTTCCCTCGCTGTATCTTGGGCGGGGTGATTGATATGCTGCAAAATATCGTGAATTCCTTGCTTTCGTCTAGCGTTGACGGGAATCAAGGGGGCATGAAGTGCCTTGGACAGCTTCTGCGTATGAATGTGAATGCCGCGGCCCTGTGCCACGTCGTTCATATTCAGCGCAATGTGCACGGGAAGTCCATATTCCAGTAGTTGTATGGTTAAATATAAGTTGCGTTCGAGCTGTGAAGCATCGACAACATTCAAGATCGTATCTGGCCGTTCGTGGAGCAGGTAGCTTACAGCGACGCTCTCGTCACGCGACATCGGCTGCAGCGAGTAGATGCCGGGAAGGTCGATGAGCGTGCCTGAATTGCGATGCAGGTGGCCGACCTTCTTCTCTACCGTTACGCCAGTCCAGTTGCCTACATATTCGTAAGAGCGGGTGAGAGCATTGAATAAGGAAGTCTTACCTGTATTCGGATTGCCTACGAGTGCGGTGGTACAAGTACTCATGCGCCATTCACCCCGATAGAGCGAGCCTCGTTTTGGCGAATGCCGAACAATTGGCCGTTAGCTTCTAGGGTAAGCGGGCCGCCGAACAAGCTGGTACGCTTCAGCTCTACATGGGTTCCTTCTGTAATGCCCAGATCACGCAGGCGATGGCAGACCGATGCATGGACTTTGGACAAATCACAAATACATGCACGCTGGCCAGGCTTCAATTCGCATAAGGAGGCATTTTGTCCGAGCATCTCACAATTAGTTGGGCGCATGTTAATCCTTCTTTCTTCAACATATCAATATCAATCTATGATTAACTCGTTATGTTCTTATTTATAATGATAATCGGTATCAATTGGATTTACATTGAATGTAGCACAATGGAAGAAAAATTACATGTGATTTTTTTCATAGAAAAAGGATTAAATTGTAGATAATTTATCGAAATCTATGAAAACGACACGAAAATGAAGCTTTTTTGCTTTGCTTTATGAGTTTGTTTCCATTAGAATGGAGAGAAAACATTTGGCAAAGGAGATAGCGGAATGAAAACGAATCACTGCAAAATTGTCGACTGCACAATTCGCGATGGTGGTCTAGTAAACAATTGGGACTTCAGCGTCGAGTTCGTGCAAAGCTTATACGCATCATTGAATGATGCTGGCGTCGACTATATGGAAATCGGCTACAAAAATTCGCCTAAACTGCTCAAAGGCGCTGACGAAGCAGGCCCATGGCGATTTTTGAATGACGATTTTTTACGTACTGTCATTCCGCAGAAGGGTACTACGAAGCTATCCGCACTTGTAGATATCGGCCGTGTGGATGAGAACGACATTCTACCGCGCAATGAGAGTATGTTGGACTTGATCCGGGTTGCTTGCTACATCAAGGATGTGGACAAGGCGCTGGATTTGGTACGTACGTTCCATGATCGCGGATATGAAACAACGATCAATATTATGGCGCTGTCAAATGTGATGGAGAATGATCTTATCGAAGCATTTTCGATGATCAAAGAGAGTGTCGTTGATGTGGTATACGTCGTAGATTCCTACGGCAGCCTTGATCATAATGATATTCATTTCCTCGTGAATAAATTTAAAGAGCATTTGCCGAACAAGCGAATCGGTGTTCATACCCATAATAATATGCAGCTTGCTTTCTCGAATACGCTTGTTGCTGCAGAGCTTGGGGTTGAAATGCTGGATGCTTCCATATACGGGATGGGGCGTGGAGCGGGCAACTGTCCGACAGAAGCTCTACTGACTCATTTGAAGAACAGCAAATACCAGCTTCGATCTGTGCTTGGCTTCCTTGAGAAATACATGATTCCGATGCGTGATAAGTGGGAATGGGGTTACCTGATTCCATACTTGATTACAGGTACGCTTGATGAACATCCTCGTTCCGCCATGGCGCTGCTTGCTTCTGATGATCGGGACAAATACTTGGACTTCTATGATCAAATGACGACACCTGAAGTATCGATTCATAAGAAAAATTCGTAAAGGAATGTGAAAGCTCCTTCACGATAAGAACATACAAAGACCGCTCCAGCTATGGCTGAGCGGTCTTTCTTAGGTTAGAAATAAAATATGAATAGGCTACTACTGCATGCGAACGTACTTGCGTTCGCCTGTCTTCGGGTTGTAATACACTTGATATTTCAAGCCATCCCTCGGATCGATAAAGATCTCTTTCGTCGGCGTAAAATCGCCTGAGACCCCAATGGCATCCAATGGATTATCGTACTGCTTATAGCGTTTGTCGAAATATTTTTTGCCGATCACGATCAGGATGACAAGGCCGATCAAGGGCAGGCCGTACACCACAAGAGCGATTTTGAAGAAATGTACAACCTCATCCATTAGGAATGCACCGCTCTCAACTTAACAACCGTTCCGTAAGCTACAATTTCACTCATATTCTGGCCGACATCGCCGCTATCGAAGCGCATCATGATGATTCCGTCTCCACCCATTGCGTGCGCATTCTCGATCATGCGATCCATTGCTTGTCGGCGAGCATCCTCGATCATTTGAGTGTACTGCTTGACTTCACCGCCCACGAGACCTTTCAAAGATGCCATAATGTCCCCGCCGATACCGCGTGCTCGAACAACTACGCCAAATGCCGTTCCCAATACTTCGGATACCTCATAATTTGCAATGCGTTCGGTCGTTACTACGATCATGAATGCCAGCTCCTTTTGAACACTTATCTAGAGTTGAAGGGGATTATCAATCCCTTTTAGTATTATTCATACGGGGATTTTCTTTATTCGTTTCATAAAGAAGTTCAATCCGTAAGAAGAAGGGCCGTTCCTAGCTAAAGATTTACTAAAAAAGGCGTGAAATGGCGGATATCACAGGAGTTTTAATGGAATAACGCTTTAAAGTTAGTTATGATGGTTACATAGAGATTTGTGCCTTTCCATATCTAATGATCGATCATGAGGGGAGAAGGATATGAAGGTCAGTATATTTGATGTGGCTAAGAAATCAGGTTTATCTGTAGTGACGGTATCCCGTGTCCTAAATAACGCGAAGACGGTTCGAGAGAAGAATCGGGTCAAGGTTCTTCAAGCGATGAAGGAGCTGGATTACCACCCGAACGCAGCAGCTCGAAGCCTTGCGAAGGGGAAAACAGGTGTCATAGGGATGATTGTCACTACCTTGCAGGATTCATTTCTGGATAGTATCGTGCAATCGGTGTACTCACTGTTAAAGGATCATGGTTATTACTTAGCACTATCGGTTGCATCAGAGCCGATGGAACAAGGGGTGGGTACGGACTTAATCCAAGAGGATCGCGTGGATGGAATGCTGATTCTATCTGCGGTACATGAGGAACCTTACGTGGTAGAACTAAAAAAACGTAAAATCCCGTTCGTACTTATTGACAATCAGACAATCCAGCCTTCTGTGACCAACGTGAATGTGGATAATTATAAAGGTGGATATGATGCAACGAAGCATCTTATTGATTTGGGACATCGATCGATCGCTCATATTCGTGGGCCGCGGTTCTTCTTAAGTGCACTTGAACGTGAAAGGGGTTTCAGGGATGCAATGAGTGACGCAGGCCTCGAACCTTTTGCAATTGAGGATGGCAAGTTCTGCATTCAATCCGGCTATGATGCTGTACAGCGATGGCTGCATGCAGGTTGTATGCCGACGGCGCTGTTCGCGGCTGATGATTTCACGGCGATTGGCGCCATCAATGCACTCTGGCAGGCTGGTTACAAGGTGCCAGATGATATGTCTGTAATCGGCTATGATGATCAAGTCATCGCCTCCCAACTGCGTCCGCAGTTGACAACGATGCGACAGCCAGCTCACCAAATCGGCAAAGTTGCTGTTGATTTGCTTATAAAGCAGATTAATGGAACGAATAAGCGCAGTATCAGTGCTCGTCTAGAGTCGGAGATCGTGATTCGAGAATCAACGAGCGCACCGAAATTATTGCAATCGTAATATGATGAATAGGTAAGACAGATAGGCGTGCGGTTATGAACTGGTGACCGCATGCTTTTTTCATTACAATAGGAATAGATGCGCATGGATGATACCGAACATAGAATGGAGCGAAAACTATCTTGAAGGATCGTACGATTAAACATCTGATTCTATGGATTCCTACGATTACAATTGGACTATGGGAATATATGCGCCACTCGTTCCTGCTCCCTTACGTTTCCATGGAGGTTGGGAATTGGCTCGCCCCTGCCATTGTTTTTATCGTGTCGGCCACACTGCTGACTCGCTTATTCAAGCTGCTGGATGATACGAATAAGAAGCTGCAGCGTGAGCAGCAGACGAAGGCGGCCTTGGAGGAGCGGAGCAAATTGGCACAAGAGCTGCATGATGGAATTTCACAATCATTGTTCATGCTGTCGGTGAAGATTGATCGGCTGGAGACAGCTTCAACCGAACAGCAGCCAGAGCAGCTGGACAAGCTCCGACAGACGGTTCGTCATGTATATGATGATGTGCGCCTGTCCATCGCTAATTTGCAAACTGTCCCTGAAGAGATGAATGTATGCTGGTCGGATCAACTCGTTACGATGATCGAGGATATTCGAAAGGATACGGATTGGACACTGGACGTGAAGTGGGAGCTGCCTGAAGATCAATTGTCATTGAAAGAGAAAATCGCACTGTTGTCGGCTGTCCGCGAGGCGCTGCTGAATGTGCGCAAGCATGCAGAGGCGAAACGAGTATGGATCATAGCGCAGCCTGTGGCTGAAGGATTTGTCTGCGACATTCGGGACGATGGGATCGGATTTGCAGGAGAGCCTTTTGCACAGAAGGGGAAGTATGGATTGAAGATGGTACGCGACCGCACGACCGATATGGGGTGGAGCTTGTCTTTGGAACGAGATGGTGACGTGACGGTAGTGCGTATTGCAAGTTAATGAAGTTGGCGGAAGGAGAGGGAACTAGCGTGAATGCGGAACATGGGATGGAGAAGCAGCATTGTTTTCGGGTGTTAATCGCCGACGATAATGCCCATGCGCGTGAGGGGATGCGGGATATTTTAGCGATTGATCCTGCATTCGTCGTTGTAGGTGAGGCTGTGAATGGAGAAGATGCACTTCGTATGACGGATCAAGTCATGCCGGACTTGATATTGATGGATATTTCCATGCCTGTTATGGACGGATTGGAAGCTACCAAGCGGATCAAAGAGCAGTTCCCCTATGTGAAAATCGTGATGGTGACGGTATCGGATGATATTACTCACTTGTTCGAGGCATTGAAAAAAGGGGCGCAGGGCTATTTGCTCAAAAATTTACAGCCTTCCGCATGGCATGAGTATTTGCGTGCGATTGCCATTGATGAGGCGCCGATGTCGAAGGAACTGGCGTTTCGCTTATTGCAGGAATTTTCTGTGAAGGGCGAGAGCAAGATTCCGTCATCGACCCCGTTAACGACTCGTGAGCGTGAAATTTTGGAGCGTGTAGCGAAGGGGGAATCGAACCGGGTCATTGCGGGACAGTTGTCCCTATCTGAGCATACCGTGAAGAATCATCTAAAAAACATTATGCAGAAGCTGCATTTGGAGAATCGTGTGCAGCTTACGCGATATGCATTGAAGCACGGCATTGTAGATAATTAGAACCCTATGATGATGGATCATTGATCGAAAATAATTATGATTCCGAAGGTGAAAACGTATTGCGCAACAGAATGGGCTGTGCTATATTAATTCTTGTCACTTGATGTGACGTGCAATATATGTCGGGACGTAGCTCAGCTTGGTAGAGCACCTGGTTTGGGACCAGGGGGTCGCATGTTCAAATCGTGTCGTCCCGACCATCTTATTACACTCCTATCAGGTATTCTGGAACGAGTGTTTTTTTATATGCGGGTGTAGTTCAATGGTAGAACAGCGGCTTCCCAAGCCGCCGGCGTGGGTTCGATTCCCATCACCCGCTCCATAACAAATGAAATGCGCCGAAGGGCGCTTTTTTTGTTATGGAGCGTAGAAAGGATGGGAAGCGAACCCCAAGGGTTCGACCGTCCGTAAAGACATCGAGGAAATACAGGAGTAGGACGAGCGTCAACATGAACAATAAACCATTGGAGCCGGAAGGCTCCATTTTTCAATCAGACATGTTGAGTACCGCGCTGCAATGCTACTGTGAAATACGAATCAGCGCGAGCGTCCGGCATAAACGAGAGCCACCACGGAAGTGTGGCAGAAGTAGCCGGAGTATTCCCATCACCCGCTCCAAATTAAAAAAAGTGCGCCGAGAGGCGCTTTTTTATTTGGACCGGAAAGTTGGATGGGGAGCGAACCCCAGGGTTCGACCGTCCGTAAAGACATCGAGGAGATACATGAGTAGGACGAGCGTCAACATGAACAATAAACCACTGGAGCCGGAAGGCTCCATTTTTCAATCAGACATGTTGAGTACCGCGCTGCAATGCTACTGTGAAATACGAGTCAGCGCGAGCGTCCGGCATAAACGAGAGCCACAAATAAGTGTGGCGGAAGTAGCCGGAGTATTCCCATCACCCGCTCCAAATGAAAAAAGTGCGCCGCAAGGCGCTTTTTTTATTTGGAACGGAAAAGTAATCTGAAAGGATGCGCGAGCGAACGTTGTCCAACTATAAGACTCATTTGGGGTACCCCTTTTCAATGTCACTGAATTCTAATATGATTGGAAATTTAAGAAACGTATAGTGTCTATTCATTTTTAATTTATTTTATCCGAATAAACACTATGGAAGGAGGGGATAAAAAGTTGAGAATTGCTTTAGCGATATTCTCGGTGCTTGTTAGTATTGGTCTTGGACCGATTAGCTGTGCTTTAGTCATAAATATTTTAATTAGTTTCGGAAAGCGCCCATTTGTAGTCTATAATCCAGGCCCCAGAGGAGTACAATGTTTTTTATTATTGATTATTATCAGTGCATATAGTGTATATTTGTTTCTTTTAAACAGGAACAAGAAGAACTATTATCTAGTTATGACTGCTCTCTGCAGTTTCTTATTCTCATTTATTGTAACCCCAGTAATTATTACATACTCTGGGGACATACATGATTTCTTTGTAACACCCACTCACAGAACGCAGATGTCTATACAGAATGAGATTCAAAAAATTATTCAAGAAAACGATTTACCATATACATTAGGTTCGAGAGAAAGTGAAAAACAAACAACAGATGGTGTTATTGTAATTATTTTGAGAAAAAATAATAGCGATAAAATTCAACAAAAAGAAGTTGAGTTAATTATTAATAATAGTCCACGTAGAAAGCTTTTTTTCGTCTTTTATGACCAAAATCAAAATGAATCTGTTTCGGTAGCTCGTGACAAAGATGAAATTTTTGATTGTAATCCAATTGAGTTTTGTAAGTGAAACGAACAAAAGGGTGCGAGTGTTCGACAGACAACCGAGAGTTACCTCGGAAGTGTGGCAGAAGCGACCGGAGTATTCCCATCGCCCGCTACAATACAAAAGAATTGTGACAAAAGGCACTTTATTTGCTCTGGAGTGAAAGGAGCATCATAAGAGCGCTTGAGGAATAAATTGTAATATGCTAATATAACAGGGGATCGTGCTGGAACACGATCCCCGTGACAACTACCGCTATAAGAGCGGGGGCGTTTAGGTAGGAAGTAACCTGCGGCTTGGAAAGAGGCGGACGGGTTACTTCTTTTTATGGAAGGACAGCATCAGGATAACAAATGTTCCGAATGACAGCATTAATGTCAATGCCTCATACATTGTCACGGCACTCACCTCCTCGAAAGAAAATGATGGACCTTCTTTCTCTGAAGATGGCGCCTCCTGCCCTTAAACCGTTTTCGTTGTCCTAGTGATTATACCATATTTTACTATATGAAAAGAGTCTGTTAGAGGCTCTTTTTCTTTTTTTACTAATTGTAATTACTAACCAAAAGCGGCGATCTCGGATAAAAAGAGGCTCGCCGCAATTTCAACGCTCTATGTACGTATTTCTTGTATTTATACTTCTTTGAAATGAAGGACGAAACCGGGTCTTCCGGCATTCTCGACATGGCATTTATACACGACATCATCAATTGAAATAACGGCAGGTCGATCATATTCAATAAACTTGTAGTTAACCTTCTCTTGTACGCAATAACGCTCAATTTCATCTAAAAACTGCTGCTTGTTTTGTGGAAGTTGGTCGAGCTCAACCGAAAAGCCTTTCTTCATTAGCTTCTTCCAAACATTCTTCATGATGCTTGTCCTCCTCTGCATAAATAAATAGATGATTCCTTTCCTTATCCTCTATTCTACCATATTCATCCGTTCCATATGGATCGAAGAGAAAGAATATGCGACCGACCTCAGTGGACGGAAGAAGCGGTCGCATCGGCTTAGGCGGGGGCTTGCAGCTAGTCTATACGCGCTCGCGCCAGTAGTTCAGCAAGTCTTCGAGGGTATGATCAAGAGGGATTTCTGGCTTCCAGCCTGTATGTTCTGTGAATTTCGAATGATCGCCAAGCAGAATTTCGACGTCGGATGGACGCATGCGGCTTGGATCTGGCACAATGTCGATCGTAATATCCGATTTAGCCAGCAGCATATCGAGCATTTCTCGAATTGTTACGCAGGAGCCGGATGCAATATTATAGCAGTCTCCAGCTTCGGCCCGCTCCAGCGCGAGCCAATAAGCGCGGACAATATCGCGCACGTCGGTAAAATCGCGCTTCGCTTCCAAATTGCCGACATGGACAGTAGGCGGACGAACGCCCTTCTCAATTTCGGCAATCTGCTTCGCGAAGTTGGACGTAACGAACTGTTCACCACGGCGTGGACCCGTATGGTTGAAGGTTCTCGTCCGGATGACATGGAGGCCGTAGCTCTTATGATATTGATACCCAAGGTAGTCTTGAGCTGCTTTGCTCACTGCATATGGACTTAACGGACGGAGGGGGTTTTCTTCACGTATCGGAGTTTCGTGCGGTTCTACATGACCGTATTCCTCACTGGAGCAGGCAATTTGAATTTTACAATCCAGATCAACGCGTCTTACCGCTTCGAAGATATTCAATTGACCCGCAACGTTGTTGTAGATTGTATCTGCTGGCGAGTTCCAGGAGGTAGGGACGAAGCTCTGAGCGGCCAAATGAAAAATAAGGTCCGGCTTCTCATTTGTAATGAGCGTTTCTACAGAGAATGCATCGCGGAGCTCACATTCTGCCAGATGAATATCGGGCAGAATGTGGCGAATGTGTTCTAGGCGGCTGCGATTGCGAATCGTGCCGATTACCTCTACATTTTTGTCCAGCAAAAATTCCGCCATATGACTTCCTACGAATCCGGAGATCCCGGTGACAAGTGCCTTCATGTAACTGATCTCACCTCTCAGGTTGATAACATACACCCATAGTTCGGCATTACCCTATACTATGTGGAGTAGGCTGAAAATGGTGACGGCATTCGTACCGATTTATTCTTGCTCCGACTCTGTAGGAAGGAACCTAGCTAGTTCAGCTGGGATATCATTGCGCGCACAGTACATTTCCCGGGTTTCCCCAAGTAAGCACTCTTGATCATGCAGCAGCAGAAGAAGAGCGAACTGATTGGCTTGGCGCTCGAACTTGCCAACATGGAACAACGTATGCTGTTCGGTAAAGAAATGCCCGATGCCTTTATGTAGTCTGTCATGGGCGAGCTCGTGAGCACACACGAATCGCTGCCATTCGAACGGCAATTCCGAATTAATGACAATATAGCGGCGCCGGAGCTTATGGAAATAGAGGCCGCGCGTTGACTTCCCAAGATCAGCTGTTCTAACTTGAATGTTCAAATATTGCGCAAGCTGAAAAGGGCAGTTCGTTTTATATTTTCGAATTAATGATCGTACAATCTTCTCTACATCCATGAGATGCACCTCGCGGATAGGTTAGTCATTGAGCTATGTTCAGCCCCGGGGCTTGCGCTTATTGCGCTTCTTCGCATCCCAGAACAAGGCCTCCAACACTTGAAGCACCCGTTCACGGTCTTCCTCCTCGATGGGAACGCCATCGAACATAATTTCTGAATCTTCCTCCAGCAACTGCCGGAAATCCTTCTTGTCTTTCCATGTGGCCCACTCAGGAATAGAATCAGATGAAGAAGTTAAGGCCAGCGGCATCGGATTGTCGATACGACCTAGCAAGTAATCGCTTGATGTATGCAGCAGATCGGCTAGTCTGCCAATGATATCGCTCGGCGGCGTCGTGCGTCCCGCTTCATAATTGGCTACATTGGCACGCTTCATATCGAGCGCGTAGGCAACATCGTCTTGCGATAAGCCTTGCTTGAGCCGCAGCTCCTTAATACGGGAACCTACAAGTTCTTTGTTCGTTACGGACATGGCTACCACCCTTATTTTACATATGTTCATAAATTCAAGATTGACGTTCATTTTATGAGCATGGTATGCTTGCAGTGTATCACACAGGAACAGGTGTTCGCAATAATTATCGGTGAGTTGTTTAGAATGAACAGCATCATTCTATAATGTTGTTTTACACAACACAAGGCCAAGTTTATCAGGACATTTCTTTTTTTATTTTACGTTATTTTAAACAACTATATTTCATAATTGTGTTATTACTAATAACTTTCACATGAGGAGCGATGAGGATGTTGGCAACGGTGAATCGGTCGGCTACGCGAAAAATGGTGGAGCAGTATTTATCTATGGCTCGTTTATACAAAAGAACAGGCATCGTACGAAGAGAGATGAAAATGACGACTTCCTATGAACCAAGATTCCACGGTGCGACGAATCAGGTAGGCAAGCCAGTAGAAGAGATTGCCCTGCACAATGTGGATAAGGAAGCATATATGAAAATGGTGCACGACAATGTCATGAAGGCGGTCGCACATCTAGGCGACATGGAGCGCGAACTAATAGAGAACTGTTATCTCAATCCACATGTACAGAAGCCAGATTATCTGCTCTGCTTTGACTTGAATGTAAGTGAGCGTACATTTCGCAGAATCAAAGCACGGGCAATTACCGAGCTGGCATTTATGCTTGGAATCGAAGTGTTCGAAGATTGATGTAAGTCGTGGTTCATAATTCTTTGCTCTGCGCGTTAATCAAGAATACTGAGTAAGTCAGAAACAGAATGCTCGTATCGAGCAAGGACAAGGACTCAGATGTATTGCATGATGAGATCGCAGTGACCTCCCGCTGGCCGGATGCTGGCACACTGGTGGACGGGACAAGGTGCTAAGATGATAGTGTGAGGTTGTGGGCATGGGGGCAGGACAACCTTGCAGGGAGGAAGGGAGAACCGTTTGCGGCGAAGCTGTATAACGGTTTTTTTGTACCGCAGGACAGGAGGTGAAGGCTTGCGAAGCAGCGAGATTCGGCAGGGGGTGCTGAGTCGGGTGCGGGAACGTTACCCAGACATCCCGGTGTTGGAGTCAGAAGAACGAACGAATGAGTTAGCGCCCTGCTTGGTCGTAAAGCTCGTTCGAGGGGAACGGACTCGTGCAGGCGAAGGCCGTTATCAAGCGCGAGCAGCCATCGAGGTCGAGTATTATCCCGAGGCAAAGGCTGCTTCCGTTCATGATGTTGCGGATGCGCTGTATGATGCGCTGGAACTGATTGAAGCAGGCGGCAGCTTATGCAGGGGGACAGGCTGGAAGCATGAGATCGTGGAACGCAAGCTGCGGTTCCAAGTGCAGTATGAGTACATGCTGACACGTTCTCGAGAGGAAATGAGCAAGATGAATGCCATGAAGCAGGAGGGACGCATTCGAGATGTCTAATGCAAACAAGCAGGACAAGCGTAATGTGGAACATGCCGAGGCTGCGGGCGAATTCGCTTTTGCGAAGGAGCAGTGGCTGGAAGCGAAATGCTGGAGTGCAGGCGAGCGAGACATGCTGCATGCGCTTCTGGCGGGCAATGAGCAGTACACGAAGGCGCAGATCGATGCGCTGCTACACCAATTTCAAATTCAGGAGGTAAAGTAATGGCTGGAGGAACATGGACGACGCAGAACAAGGTAAGACCAGGCGTATATGTACGCTTTCAAGGAGAGGCTGCTCCATCGGGAGCGGTTGGCGAGCGGGGGATTGTGGCACTGCCGCTGAAGCTGAGCTGGGGACCAGCGAAAAAGGTGCTGGAATTGCATGCAGGGGAGCCGGTATTCGAGAAGCTAGGCTACGAGCTGACGGATGAGGCACTGCTGCTGGTGCGCGAGGCATTCAAGCGCGCGAAGAAGGTGCTGTTGTATCGATTGAATGAAGGTGCGAAGGCGGCTGCAACTCACAAACAATTGAAGGTGAAAGCACGTTTTGGCGGTGTTCGCGGCAATGATATTCAGCTCGTCGTACAGACGAATGTGAATGACAATACGAAGGTAGATGTAATTACGAAGGTTGGCGGACGTACCGTGGACAACCAGACGGTGAATCTGGCTGAACAGCTGATCGCAAATGCGTGGGTTGAATTTGAAGGTACAGGAGCGATTGAAGCAAATGCTGGTCTGCCGCTTACTGGTGGAGATGACGGCAATGTAGTGAATGCGGATCATGTATCTTTCCACGAAGCAATTGCCGTTCATGATTTCCATACGGTTGCGCTTCCTTCCACTGATGCAGCGCTATGTTCCGTTTATGCGATGTTCGTGAAGCGTATGCGTGAAGAAGAAGGCAAGAAGATTCAGGCTGTTATGGCTCAATACCCAACTGCGAATAACGAAGGCGTCATTTCCGTTAAAAATGGTGTGAAGCTCGCAGACGGCACGGTGTTGAATGCGGCTCAAGCAACAGTATGGGTGGCCGCGGCAACAGCAGCGGCAGCGATGAATGAGTCGTTGACGTATTCTGCTTATGAAGATGCGGTCGATGCTGATATTCGAATGACGAATACGCAGGTTGAAGAAGCTCTGCGCAAAGGTGAATTCGTATTCGTGCATCATCTTGGCCATGCAGTGGTAGAGCAGGATATCAATACATTGACGGCCTATACGCCGGACAAGGGGCAGCCGTTCTCCAAAAACCGCGTTATTCGCGTGTTGGACGGCATCGCCAACGATATGAAGCGTATTTTCGAAACGACGTATGTCGGCAAAACGAACAACAATGAAGAAGGACGTCAATTGTTCCGTGCAGAGTGTATTGCGTATTTGGATCAGCTTGAGCGCTTGAATGCAATTCAGCCGTTCGATGCCCAGACGGATGTGCTTGTTGCAAAGGGCGAGGCTTCGGACAGTATCGTCATTCAGTTGAATGTGCAGCCGGTCGATGCAGTAGAGAAAATTTACATGAAAGTGAAGGTGAAGTAAGATGGGTTTCTTACAAGCGAAGGATACGATTTCGGGACGTGAAGGTACAGCTTTTGCACAAATTAATGGTCAAAATGAAGAGATGTTCTATATTAAAACGCTGGAAGCGAAAATAGAAAAACAAAAAGCAGAAATTAAAACACTCGGCAGCCGTGCCACACAGCATAAAACCTCCGGCTGGTCGGGAACAGGCAGCATGACGATTTACTATATGACGCCATTATTCCGCAAGATGATGCTTGATTATATTAAGACTGGCAAGGATACGAACTTTACGATTAATGTGACAAACTCAGATCCTACTTCTTCAGTAGGCACGCAGACGATCATGTTGAAGAACGTGAATCTGAACAGTGTCGTTATGGCGAAGCTGGATACAGAGAGCGATGTTTTGGAAGAAGAATTGGAGTTTACATTTGACGATGTTGATATTTTAAGCAACTTTAATGCGCCTATAGTGTAATTTAAAATAACCTAACTACCATTCAAGATGAGGAGAGCGATTGAAGATGACTACATTAAGCTATTTCTTTGCCCAAAATGCGGAACCAAATACGGAGATGCCATTCATTGTGTCCCCACGCTTCAAAGATGACAAGGGGGAGCCGGTTGCTTGGACGCTTCGCAGTATGAGCGAAGTGGAAAACGAACAGTGCCGCAAGTCTGCAACGAAGCAGGTGAAGGGCAAGGGCGGAGTTGTTACGCCGGAAATCGACTTCAATGAATATACGGCAAAGCTGATTGTGGCAAGCGTTGTGTATCCAGACTTGAAAAATGCAGAGCTTCAGCAATCTTATGGCGTTATGGGGGCGGAGGCGCTCTTGCGGAAGATGCTCCTGCCTGGCGAATATACCGGGCTGCTGCAGCAGGTGCAGACGCTGAACGGCTTCAATCAGGACATGAACGAGCTTGTCAATGACGTAAAAAACTAATTCGCGAGGGCGATGGCGAAGCGAACTATGCCTATTACGCCCTCCATAAGCTTCGCATCCTGCCGCATGAGCTGCTTGCGCTCCCGGTTCGCGAACGCGCAGCCGTCTACGCGATGATCGACATTCGTGTGGAGGAGGAGCGCAAGGCACAGCGCAGTATGCGCAAGAAGCGGTAATGTAGGCTTTGGAACAACCGCGGACATTAGAGCAGCGATTTCACAGTCGGCATGGCAATGGCAGCTCCGCTGGGGCAGCTTGGGTGCAGATGGGGAATCGCTCTCTTCATCTTGCGGACAGGGGGAGGGAAGAGTCGATGGATGAAAAGTCGTTGCAGGCTTTAAAGATAGCGGCAAAGTCAGTTCAGACTTTTGCTAGTGCTTTTGCCAAAGTGAGTACAACGATGAATCAAGCTATGAAGAAATCGGTGGAAGCCATCACTAAGACGTGGCAGAAAACTGCAACTGCGATTAATCAGTCTTGGCAAAAAGCGATGAATGCCATAAATCAGTCTTTAAAAAAGGCATCAAATACGATTGTACAGGCATGGCAAAAAGCAGCTAATGGGATATCTCAAGCATGGCAAAAGACGGCGAATCAAATCTCACAATCATGGCAGCGAACCAGTAACGGCATCAATAAGTCATGGCAGAAAACGGGTTCCAGCATGAATCAGATATGGCAGCGTGCAAATTCAGGTATAAACCGCGGATGGAAGCAGGCAGGGAACAACATCAATAGAGCGTGGCAGCAAGCTAACAATGGCATCCATAAAGGATGGAATCGTGCTACCTCTGGATACAATCGAATTCAGCAGCAGAAAACAAGGCAAGGATCTTCTAATGGAGCATCTCCAACTGAATCATCTACGGAAGATGCTCGTGAGGATAATAAACCCACAAAAGAAAGTAAAAAGGCTGACAGAATTAAAAAGGGAGCGGCCGTTCACGCTGCTGTCCGTGAGAATATTGGGAAATGGTTTGGTGGCCTAGGTTCCAAGATGCTGGGCTTCGGTCAGAATATGGGCGTGGATGCGATTAAGGGGGCAACTGAATCAGAAGATATCAGATCCCGATATAATGCTAAGTACGGAAACCGCCAGGAAGGAACGCAAGTATACGAGGCTCTCAGAGCTCAGGCACTGTTGAGTGGCAAGGATGTATCAAAATCTTTAGAGTCGGGTCTTACACTAACTTCTGTTTCCAAAAACACACAGGACTTAACTCGTATGAATGAAATGGTACAGCGTTTATCAGCTTTTCAAGTAAATGGTGACCCTACAGAAACAGCCAAGTTAATGCAAGAGGCATATTTTGGAAAGAGTGAAGGTTTGATAGAACAATTGAAAATTCCTGTGAGCGAAACAGAACAAGAAAAATTACAGTCTTTTTCAAAAAGCGGGGATTTAAATGGATTTCTGCAAACCTTTGATGCGCTAATGGCAAAAGCCAACATGAGCAAGGCTTCTCTTGAAATGTTGATGGATAGTCCTGCTCGTAAGTGGGAAGAAACAGTTAATCGGTTCAATGGATTGTTGGGCGCAGCTGGAGAGAATGCTGTGCAAATGTTTACCCCAATGCTGGATCTGTTGAATCAAGCATTCCAGACAGGGCAATTTGATAACTTCTTTGCCATACTGAGCGGAGGGTTAGCTATTATTGCACAATTGGCCTCTTGGGTAGTTGAGGGATTCTTATGGTTGGTCGATGTATTTAATAATAATTTGCCGTTAATCTTACCGATACTGGGTGCCATTATTGGCGCTTTGATGATGTACTATACGATAATGACGATTATTGTAGTGGTGACACAAATATCTGCAGCAATGCAGACTCTGTGGAACGCCATTATGGCACTAAATCCGGTTACGATCGTTATCTTGGCTTTAGTTGCTTTGATCGGAGCTTTTCTAGCATTAATTGCTGTTATGGAACCAGTACGCGAAGGGTTTGCTAATGCACTTCGGTCTATGGGCCAAATGGTAGCTGGATTTGTTGCTGGAGCAATACAAGCCTTTACTTGGCTTGTAAATAAGGCATTTGACATGATTAATTTCCTCTTAGAAGGCGTTAACAGGGTCGCTAATGCCATCGGCAGCATTCTTGGAATTAAAGAAAAGCTGGATATAAAGCTGGAGCACATTAAAACTGATGAGTTTCAATCAGACATTAGTGCCACGATTGAAGGGGGCTTTAATGCTGCTGCTGATGGTGTTGAAAATTTCTCTGTCGATAACTTCAAAAAGAAATTCGGAATTGACAACTTAACTAAACTTACGAAGTCGAATAACTCTTACAAACCTGAAAAACTGCCTGAATTGCCGAAGGCACCGGAAACAATGCCTGGCACCACCGGAGGAGTCATGCCGGGATTAAATCCTGGCGCTACAATGAACATCCCGAAAGTAGGCGAAGTCGGCAAAGTAGGCGCTATCGATAATAAAGTCGAAATTACGGACGAAAGCATTGAAATGATGCGCGACTTGGCGGAAATGGATGCCATCCAGAACTTCGTATCTTTGACCCCGACGGTTCAGGTGAACACTGGTGACATCCATCAAGGCTTCGATATGGACACATTAATCAATCGCATCGAGAAAAAGTTGGAGGAAGAATTCGTGTCGACGGCGGAAGGGGTGTACGGATGAGCGGATACCATATCTATTTGAGTTTTAACAATCAAGAGAAGGTTATCGAGCTGCCTGTAAATCCGTCTCAGCTGGAAATCAGCGAAGCGGGGAACTTGCAGTCCTTCGATATTGTCGGTATCGGGGAAGTTGTGAGCATCCATACGCCGAAGCTGGCTGATATTCAATTCAGCAGCATTTTTCCGCTTCATCATGGGCCCTACGTCCATATTTCGCCAGAGAAGCTGCTGCCGCCTAGTGATTATATCATTCAACTGCGTGAATGGATGGAGACGAAGCGTCCGATTCGTTTCGTGCTTACGACGCCGACCTTCCATATGAATCTAGCTATGGCCATTGATAAATTCACTTGGCGTGAAGTTGCTGGCAGTGTTGGGGATTTGGAGTACGACATTTCCTTGAAGCTGTATAAATTTTATGCAGCCAAAAAGGTGAAGCTGGATGGGAAGCTGACAAGTGCGACTAATGTGCCAAAAACGTCGCAGCCGCGTCCGGATGAGCGTAAAGGAACAAGCGAGTATATGACGCAGCCGGGGGATAAGCTGAGTTTGCTTGCCCAAAAGTTTTTCAACGATACCAGAAAGGCAATCGACATTCAAAGACTGAACGGCATCTCAGCAGATGAGGCTCTGCATGAACTGGAACCGAATCGTATTCTGCGACTTCCTCGAAAGCAATGAGACACAGCGACGTAGGAGGTGAATATTTGAAATGAACAGGTTGGAAGTGTTGGTCGATAATCGTAATGGCAATGCGTGGGACATGTCACAGCTTATCTCGAGCATGACGTGGTCGACCTCCCGTGTTGGCAAGCCTGCCAGCATATCGATTTCCTTTAGTAAGGGAGCCATATTTCAGGATCGCAGCTTTACCATCAATAATGGTGATATTATCCGAGTGCAAGAAGATGGGGTGCCTGTATTTTACGGCTATGTGTTCAGCATAGAAACGGATGAGAGCAATACTGTAAAGCTGACTGCTTATGATCAGATGCGCTATTTGATGGTGAACGACTGGTGCATGCTTAAAAACGTGACCGCTACTGAAATCATTCGATATATTGCCAAAAAATTCGATATCAAGCTTGGAGAGTTAGCAGATACGAAGTATAAGATCCCAACTTTTATGGAGGACAACAAGAAGCTCTTGGATATGATGTTCCGTGCGCTTGATTTCACCCTAAACTCTACCAAAATCATCTATGTGCTGTATGACGACTTCGGCAAACTTACGCTGCGGGAAGCGAAAAGTTGGATGCCGGATTACGGGATTGGCGAAGAGAGTCAGATGACGAGCATATCCTATAAGGCCAGCATAGATGATGGGACGTATAACTATATCAAAATGTATCGGGACAATCCGGAAAAAGGTGTACGTGAAACTTTTATATCAAAAGATAGTAACAATATGGCGAAATGGGGACATCTGCAGCTGTACAAAAAGATAGATGACAAGATGAATCAGGCTCAAATCCAACAGCTTGGAGATAACTTGCTGAAGCTCCATAACCATGAGAAGAAAACATTAAAAGTGAACGCTGTAGGGGATGTGCGCATTCGAGCCGGAATGAACATCCCTATTTTTGCGCCTGAACAGAATGTGGATCTGCGAAACAAGCTCATTGAAGAGTGCTCCCAGGAGTGGAGCGGTTCAGGGCATACGATGTCATTAACGTTGAAGGAGATTTAGCAATGAGGATGATGCTGGACATTATTAAAAAAGCGGGTGTCGGAGCGGTAGAGGCATCTAGTCCGGTTGCACTGTTGTATGGTGTGGTGCTCAGTGTGTCACCCTTGGAGGTGCAGGTAGAACAGCGCTTCACCTTGCCGGAGTCCGCTCTCGTCATTACGGAACAGCTTACCGAGCACAAGGTGCGTGTCGGTGGGGAAGAGATTACGATTCGTGAGGGATTGTACGTAGGAGACAAACTGCTGTTAGTCCGTATGCAGGGAGGACAAAGCTATGTTGCCCTTGATAGGGTGGTGGGGGCATGATCCCGAAGTCAAGGTTCGAGTTGGAGAATGAAGATATACCCGTAATGTTGGAGTATACGGAACAGCCTACGCGCACCTATCGGCTGGATATGGAAGCAGGGCGCATTTTGGGAATGACAGATGGCTTGGAAGCGATGCGTCAAGCCGTGCTTAAGATATTGTTGACCGAACGATTTGAATATTTGATATATAGCCCAGATTATGGCTCTGAGCTTCGCGCGCAGATTGGTTACAGTTTGGACTTCATAAAGTCGGAGCTGGAGCGCACGATATCCGAAGCACTGCTTCAGGATGATCGAATTTTGCGCGTAGGCGAGTTTGCCTTTGAACAAACGGGAGACGCTTTACAAGTTCATTTTAAGGTAGAGACGGTTCTAGGGCAGTTAGCAATGACGAAGGAGGTGAAGTTGGATGGCTGAATGGGAACAAGGTGCTTGGAACGTGCCTCGATTGGAGGACATTATGGAGCGGATGCTGGAACGCGTTCCGTATGACGTGGACAAGCGGGAAGGCAGTATCATTTACGATGCGCTTGCCCCGATTGCTCTGGAATTGGTACAGGCTTATACGGACTTGCATTTTCAAAATGAGCTGTCGTATGCAGATACATCAAGCGGCGAATATTTGGAGCGGCGCACGGCTGAATATGGCGTGAAGCGCAAGCCGGCTAAAACAGCCAAACGCAAGGGGCTGTTTTATGATGCGGCAGGCAAGCCATTCGATGTGCCATTGCGGTCTCGTTTTGCAACGATTGAGCTTCATTATGTAGTCATCGAACGATTATCGGCAGGTGTGTTCGTGCTCGAATGTGAAGAGAAGGGCGCCAAAGGTAATGAATACTACGGCTCCTTGATGCCGGTGGATTACGTGGATGGTCTTGCCCGAGCCGAATTAGCGGAGGTGATTGCGCCAGGCGCGGATTCGGAGTCGGATGAATCACTGCGCCGTCGTTTCTTCGAGGCCGTGAATGAACAGCCATTCGGGGGCAATGCAGCCGACTACAAGAAGAAGGTGACCTCTCTTTTAGGCGTTGGCGGCGTGAAAATATTCCCGGTATGGAAAGGCGGGGGCACGGTAAAGTGCACCATCATTTCGAGCAGCTTCGAATCTCCATCTGCTGAGCTGGTGAAGGATGTGCAGACGATCATCGACCCAGAGGTGAATCAAGGGAAGGGGATGGGCTTCGCGCCTATCGGCCATACCGTCACCATTAAGGGCGCAGAGTCCGTAAGCATTCATGTATCGACGACGCTTACACTTGAAGCGGGAATATCCGTGTCACAGGTGAAGGAGGATGTTGAAAAAGTGATCGCCGATTACCTGCGGACGTTGCGCATGAGTTGGAAAGAGGAAGACCGAACCGTCGTGCGTGTAAGTCAGCTGGAAGCGCGTATTCTGAATGTAAAGGGTATCGCGGATATTGCGGATACGAAGCTGAACGGCAAGGGAGCCAATGTGGAGCTGGACACGGAAGAGCTTCCGGTCATGGGGACGGTGACCTTGAATGGCTGAACCGTTACTGAAGCGTTTGCCAGACTTTTACCATGACGTGAAGGAAATGGTTCTGCTTATGGAGACGCAGGATGGAGAGAAGGAGAAGCTGCTGGCCGCCATGCAAAGGCTGTTTGACGATCAATTCGTCATGACAGCAAGCGAGGATGCGATTGCAAGGCGGGAGCGGATGCTGAATATTCTCCCGGATCGGGATGCGGAATCGATCGATTTCCGGCGCAGACGGATTATCAACCGCTACACGACGAAGCCGCCGTTTACGATCCGGTATTTGCAGGAGAAGCTGGATTTTTTGCTCGGCAAGGACAAGGCTCGGGCTGTTATAGATGCGGACGCCTTCCTGCTTCGCATCGTTGCCAACATTACGGACGCCGCCGTATTCAAGGAGGTCGGGCACACGGTATACGCAGTGAAGCCTGCCAACTTGGTCTATCAACAGGAGACGGCACTGCTATCCAATGTAGGAGTAAATGAGAACATATACCGCTTGGATTTGAAGCGGACGACAAGGCTTTCGACAACGTGGAAGCTGGGACGTTCGCCATTTGCCGAGCGCGGGCTGGAGGTGCAGATCAAATGATCGAATCAACGTTGCTGAAAGAACTGGCGAACCATGTCAACACACGAATTGCCAAGGTCGTGCTGAATAAAACGTATGAGATTACAGAGTTTACGGTGAAGCAAGTATCGAAGAGCGTCGTCAATCTGGAATATATGATTCCGCTGGGATCTGTGGACAGCGTATCGCTGATCGAGCTTCGGGCTGCAGACGGCACGGTACTGACGTCGAATGACGTCTACATCCCGCTCACGTCTGATACGATCATCAAGCAGCCGATTACAGTGAAGGAGGTGGCCTAATGCCATACGAGGCGAAGACAAACTGGAAGTACGACGACACCGTCACGGAAAAGGATCTAAACCGCATCGAGCAAGGCCTAAAGGACGCCCATGTGGCGGAGTATAAGGATATTACGCTGAAGCCAGGTGTGCAGATTGTGGATGTTCCTGAGGATACCCCCTTCCGCATGGGGGAGATTCGCGGG
The DNA here is from genome assembly GCF_001894745.1 of Paenibacillus sp. NAIST15-1. GTDB lineage: Bacteria > Bacillota > Bacilli > Paenibacillales > Paenibacillaceae > Paenibacillus_B > Paenibacillus_B suaedae. Next base: position 21,611 of record NZ_BBYF01000001.1, on the reverse strand, counting down.
CGGACGTTGATTAATTTACTTGGTTATGCAGGAGCTTGTGAAAATACAAGTCTATGGAAAACAAATTCCGTCACTGCTGAAAAATTTACATCTGAAAAAGTTCAAGGTGAATCGAGCTTAAAAGTTACTTTAGGTAATATTTATGAGGCTGGAAATGCTTTTCGATTTATTGAAAACACAACATCGGGTAAGTCGTATGTGTTGATGGGTTATATAAAGAACAGTTCAGGATCCGGTACGGTTCGAATAGAGGCACTTGAGTATAATGGTGACAAGTCTTTACATTTCCATATGACTCGGGATGTGGATTCTGGTGACAAGTTTCACCCCGTCCATATGGCTTTCACATTATCGGATCAAGCAACGCGCTTTGCAGTTCATCTTGCTGTCCTCGGCAAAATGAATGAATCGTACGGTCTATTTGATGCGATTCGAGTTTATGAGATTCCAACGTCTGAAGTAGAGAAGATTAATGCAATGACATCAGAGCAGGTTGCTGCAGCATATCCATACGTAGATGCAATGACAAATGTGAAAAATCCGTATGCTATTAGCACATCAGGGAATCTACTGCCGTTGCTGTATGGATATGACTCAGCATCACTCAACGGAGCACAAGCCGATTTACAAGGGGTTTACAAAGGCAGGGTGGTAACCGAAAAAACTGCACAATTCTTAGGCTGGGCTAATATAAGCGTCAAACCAAATTCAACATATTCGATTAGAGCGGAAAAGGCCTCTGCCATTGCGAAAATGTATGTAAACGAGCAGCCTTCTGTTGGCATTCCACATACCAAGCAGCATACATTTGACCCGATACAGGGTGGAACTTTTACTACTAAAAGCGACACAAACGTAATTGGCGTTTATTTCGGAAATCATGACACAGTCGGTGAAATCTCATTTGAGAATCCTGTTCTATCTCCGACAGCTATGCCTCAGCCATTCGCACCTCAAAGCCGCAGTATGTGGGTGGCCGATTGCCAACTTGCAGCGAATCCGGTGGACGGCAGCGATGCAGATGTGCTTAAAGTGGGAGACGAAGGATTGCCGTATGTGTTGGAAAAATGGTCGAAGGTTGCGTTGGACGGATCGTTGCCGTGGGAGGTGGTGGTCGAGGCAAGAAAGAGCGGCTTTAAAATCCTCTTTGCGGCAAATGCTGCTCCAAACAATGCTACCCCCGGTGATTGGGATGATGCGGGGAAGATATTCTCGTTTAAATATGATGGGAAGTTGTTGTCAGTAGATGATAGTGGTGTTGTTGACTGGGAAAGTAGTGACCTAGTTCGTCTATTCACATCTAACGTATATGTATCCGTATCCAACACAGATAGTGGATGGGGCGACAGCTACACGCCGACAGTCGACGAAATCAAGGCGTATTTCTTGGGTTGGCGCATGGGATCGCCTAACGATTGGTCAAAACCGTATAATGGTTCCGGTGAAAAAGCTTGGGGACGCATAGATGGGAAAGGGGCTCTTATTTCAGGAACGGGAACAACGACAACTCCAACTGAATTAAATACGCAAGGAGGTTACACACCATACCGTCTCCAATATCTCAAAGCAAGGCCAACGGTCGAACCCGTCAGCAATTACGAGACTGGTCTGATGCTATCAAAAGGCTGGAACATGGTCGAGCTCGGTAGCGGTGTTGTGTTGCGTGAAAAGGCGGATTTCGCCATAAATGCCGCTAATACACACTATTGTGTGAACACGACTGAAGGATCGGGTGATGCTCCTACACCATTCCGTTATCGCACTGAGGACATTTTAAGTATCTTTAAAAATCAGAAGACTTATGCCCACTGGGAAAAAAATATATTTTTGCCGTATGGCAAGTATAGAGCAACTATTGTCAAGGAATATTATGATCCAACTGCGGTCTATCACGTCTCATACACGATTCTAGACCCAACGCTCGCGGCTCCTATTAACGGCAGTATATCGACAAATTTGCGGAGCGCGGTAACTGACGTAGTGCAGTGGGCAGGCGATGCAGAGCGAAGATTGAGTGTTGTGGAGACGAAGAAGGCAGAGAATGACACAAAACTACATTTTATTAAACCAACACTCTTAAATGACTGGAAGCTGTTCGGGGAATCAGGCAGACCAGAGGCAGGTTATTGTAAGGATCGAGATGGATTTGTATATCTTAAAGGGGTTATCACGGGAGGCACAGTTGGGGTAACTGGTAAACCTGCTTTCTTCTTGCCAGTAGGATACCGACCAAAGAGACTGCTTTCAAAAATTGCAATAACCACTTTGTCGTCCAATGCAGCAGTAGATATTGCAGCAGATGGAGGAGTGTATATTATCACAGGAGACAATTATTTTATCGCGTTAGATACAATTTCTCCATTCCTAGCAGAACAATAAGGAGGCCTTTCATTGAAAGAAGCAATTATAACTGACCTTAACGGTCGATACATTGAACCAACGCTCGTTGCGGAGTCCGTGACGGGCGTTTTTGATAGAATGGAGCCGGTTCAGGCTGGCGCCAGTGATGTTGATGCAGAATTAATAGCTTCGCAGAAGAATGACGACAATCTACCAACTGAACCTAAAACGAAACTAGTCGGATACACAGTAGCCATTCCACTTCCTGACGGACTCTACGAGCCAACCTTCGACGTACCCGGTTATCGCAAAGCGAAAGCAGACTACGATCTCGCCTACGTCGAATATCTCGGGGCTCTTGCAAAGCATGATCCGGCAAGCGGAAAACTTGCGCCGCAGCGTCCTACACCAGTAGACTCTTCATCTTATTGGAGCAACGGCCTGACAGAGGAAGAAATTGAAGCCTTGCAGCCAAAGCCAGTTCCTACTGAACTGGATCAGCTCCGGATCGAAAATGCAAAGCTGTTGCTTCATGTAGCCGAACTGGAAGCGAAGAGTGATAAACACATAGAAGCTACGAACGAACTGCAATCTCATAACGCAGCGCTTACGCAGGATCATGCAACACTATTACTACAATTAGCCGAAAAAGGAGTGATCTAAGATGGATTGGTATACTACGGTGAAACGTTACTATGATATGGGGATTTATAAGAAGGATTCAAATGATCCATTATACGTGGGCAAGTTTTGTGAGTTCGGCAAAATTACGCCTGAACAGTTCAAAGAAATTACGGGTGAGACTTATTCCACGTAATATCCACTACGCAACCTATTCCTCGCACTAAAATGAAAAGGGCCAACATTTTGCCGGCCCTTTCACACTCTTCTTGTTTTTTTCTATTTCATCGTAAAGGATAACTGGATAATTATATACATAGTTATTATTCTGCTCCGACTAACTTCAAAGGTTGCAGGACGTCGAGTAATCCTTGAACTCAGGCTTCCTACTTAATTCTCCTTAGTTACCTTATTAACTCTACAACGTCTGCAGCACAAAGTGCAGAACGAACAACAGTGAGATCCCATAGAACAAGGGCTTCACTTCGCGTCCCTTGCCAACGGCAAGATGGAATAACGCGTAGCTGATGAACCCGACTGCAATCCCGTCGACGATGCTGTGCATGAGCGGGATGAACGCGATAATGAAGAACGCGGGAAGACCCTTGTGCATCGCATCGAATTCGATCTTCTTCACGCTTGGCATCATCAAGCCGCCGATAAAGATCAATATCGGAGCTACGGCCTGATCAGGAACCAACGTCAGTACCGGTAATGCAACCAATGTACATGCAAACAGGATTCCTGTCACGATAGACGTGAGTCCCGTGCGACCACCAGCAGAAATACCTGCAGCCGTTTCAACCGTCGCGACATTCGGGCTTGTGCCGAACAATCCGCATGTAATCACGGAAATCGCATTGGCCTGTAAGGATCGACTGAATCGTTCCGGATTCCCGCTCATTTGCAGGTGCGCATTTACAAGTCCTACATTTTCGAACACAATGACGAGCGTCAGCGAGAACGTTGCTACAGCAAGCGTAGCAGCCGACACGCCTTGAAACGTGAACTGACCGAATGCATCACCGTATGCAGCCCATGAAAAAGTCCCGCCAGTTGCTGCGCCAGCGTTAGGCACTGCGCCAACTACATAAGCGAGAGCCGTTCCTGCAATAATGGCGATAAGCAAGTTGCCGGGAACGTTGCGCATGAACAGAATGCATGTAAGCGCCAATGTAACGAGCGTAACAAGTACTCCCGGATCAGCAAATGACTGCAGTGCAATCATCGTAGATTGATCGGGGACGATTACGCCGCCCTTTTGCAGGCCAATCAAGACGAGCATAAGCCCGATCCCTACAGAAATGGCTTCCTGCAATGATTCTGGGATTGCTGCCCGTAGCTGCCCCGCGAGTGACGTGAAGCTAATTACCGTAAAGCAAACGCCGGACAACACAACAACTCCCAGCGCCTGCTGCCACGTCATGCCCATGCCGTGAACAAGCGTGTAGGTAAACATCGCATTGATGCCCATACCGGGCACAAGAATAATGGGGGACTTGCCCCATATCCCCATTAACAAGCAGCCAACAGACGAAGCAAGCACAGTTGCGATAATGCCAGCTTCTTGCGGTATGCCTGCATCTGCGAGTATCGAAGAATTAACGATTACAATATAGACGATAGCGAAGAAGGACACGACTCCGGCCAGCAGTTCTTGCCGCCACTGAATTCGTGCAGTTGCTGAAGCGTCATCTAAGGACGGTGCTTCTATCTTCGATTGTATTTGTTTCTTTTGGCGGACCAATCGTATACCTGCTTTCCATCGTAGCCCCTCACCCATCCCTTTGCATAAATAGAGGAAATTCAACCCCTAATAAAATCATGTCCGGAACTGAATCCGAGCATGAGTAGCAGTTATTATATCACATGATCTCTTTAAATAATCAAGTGATGTTCATCCATCCTGTATTTTGTACCCTGATCTACCTTGCATGAACCCGCAAAATTACATATAATAAATAACTAATTGATTGTTCATAACTATGATTAACACATGCTTAGATGGAGACAAGTACACAGTACCACTTGCCAGGGAGGCGGCGCCGCAGATTGAGAGCGCTGCTGAAGAAAGGGCTGTCGAAATTCACTCCGGAGCAGGTACCTTGAACAAGCACTTCACGCACAGTGAGGCTGCTACAGTAGAGGTTCCCGGGTTTGCGGCACGTTATCGCTGCAACAAGTGAGATACGTTTTGGTTCACGGCCTCCTAGCAGGAGAGTGTTCCGATCGGATCTAATTAGGGTGGTACCACGGTCTTCTCGTCCCTTGTGACGAGAGGGCCTTTTTTTATTTCGAGTGGAAATGAAGGGGGCTTACACAATGAAGGAGCGTTTACAGGCACTGCGCGCCGAAGCGCTGGAGAAGCTGCAGCAAGTAAAGGATGCAGGTCATCTAAATGATCTGCGTGTTAAATTCCTTGGTAAAAAAGGTGAGCTGACAGAGGTGCTGCGCGGCATGGGCGGCTTGTCGGCAGAGGAGCGTCCGCTCATTGGTCAAGTGGCGAATGAAGTACGCGGAGCCATTGAGACATTCATCGAGGAGAAGCAGGCGGCATTTCTCCGTGAAGAGACGGAGCGTCGTCTTCAGGAAGAGACAATTGACGTGACACTGCCAGGGCGTCCAATGACAGTCGGTGCGGTTCACCCGTTGAACAAGGTGATTCAACAAATCGAAGATATTTTCATCGGTATGGGGTATACGGTAGCAGAAGGTCCAGAAGTGGAGCAGGACTACTATAACTTCGAAGCACTGAATCTGCCGAAGGATCACCCTGCGCGCGATATGCAGGATTCGTTCTACATTACAGAAGATATCCTGATGCGCACACAAACATCGCCTGTACAAGTACGTACCATGGAAGCGATGAAAGGGAAAGGCCCTGTTAAGATAATCTGCCCAGGTCGCGTATATCGCCGCGATGATGATGACGCAACACATTCCTTCATGTTCCATCAGATTGAAGGACTTGTTATCGACAAGAACATCCGCATGAGTGACTTGAAGGGAACGCTTCTTCAATTCGCACAAGAAATGTTCGGTTCGAAAACACAAATTCGCTTGCGCCCAAGCTTCTTCCCGTTCACAGAGCCAAGCGTTGAGGTCGACCTGACTTGCATGAAGTGCGGCGGCAGTGGCTGCCGTATCTGTAAGCAAACAGGCTGGATTGAGATTCTTGGTGCAGGTATGGTTCATCCGCGCGTGCTTGAAATGGGCGGCTACGATCCGAAAGAGTACTCTGGATTCGCATTCGGTATGGGTGTAGAGCGTATTGCCATGTTGAAATATGGCGTGGACGACATTCGCCATTTCTATACGAACGATATGAAATTCGTGCAGCAGTTCGCACGGATGTAATGAACGGAAGGTTACCTTTAAAAGAAGAAAGGAAGAGAGCGAGAAATGAACGTATCCTACCAATGGCTATCGCAATATATCGACTTGACCGGCGTATCCGCTGAAGAAATCGCGGAACGCATGACGCGTGCCGGTATCGAGATCGACTCGGTGGAGAACCGCAATCAAGGACTTGACCACATCGTAGTGGGCTATGTTGTATCGAAGGAGAAGCATCCGGATGCGGATAAGCTGAACGTCTGCCAAGTAGACGTAGGCGCAGAAGAGAAGCTTCAAATCGTGTGCGGCGCGAAAAACGTAGATGCAGGACAAAAGGTTCCTGTCGCAACAATCGGAGCAGTTATGCCAGGCGGCATGAAGATTAAGCGTGCGAAGCTGCGCGGCGTAGAATCGCAAGGCATGATCTGCTCAGCGAAGGAGCTTGGTATGAATGACAAGCTGCTTCCGAAGGAAATGCAGGAAGGCATTCTTGTACTGCCAGCAGAGACAGAACTCGGAACTCCGATTGCAGACGTGCTCGGCCTGAACGATCATGTACTGGAGCTGGATCTTACACCGAACCGCTCTGACTGTCTGAGCATGTTAGGCGTTGCGCATGAAGTGAGTGCATTGCTGGAGCGTCCTGCCCACTTGCCTGAGCAGGAAGTGAAGGAAAGTGCGGAAGCAGCTTCAGGCAAAGTGAAGATTAGCATTAGCGCGGCAGAAGGCTGCACGCACTATGCAGCACGTTATATCGCGGGTGTAACGATTAAGCCATCTCCATTGTGGCTGCAAAATCGCTTGCTTGCAGCAGGCGTTCGCCCAATTAACAATATCGTGGACGTAACGAACTTCGTCATGTTGGAATACGGCCAGCCGCTGCATGCGTTTGACGCGGATAAGCTGAACGGCGGCGGAACGATCGACGTTCGCTTTGCGAATGAAGGCGAAGAACTGGTTACGCTTGACGGCCAAGAACGCAAGCTGGAGCCGCATATGCTGCTCATTACAGACGGCGTGAAGCCAGTTGCACTTGCAGGGGTTATGGGCGGAGAGAATTCGGAAGTATCTTCGGATACGGTGAACATTCTTCTTGAGTCCGCGCACTTTGCAGGCAGTGTCGTGCGCAAGACATCCCGTCAATTGGGACTGCGTTCGGAAGCATCACTTCGCTTCGAGAAAGAAGTGAACCCAGAATCGGTCATCCCAGCATTGAACCGTGCGGCTGAGTTGATCCGTACACTTGCGGATGGTGAAGTATATGCAGGTGTCGTGGAACAACAAACTGCATCAGCGGAGCGCAAAGTTATCGAACTGACTTTAAATAGAACGAACCGTCTGCTCGGTACGTCGTTGACAGCTGAAGAGGTTCGCAAGATTATGAGCCGTCTTGGCTTCGAGCTTGTTGAGAAATCCGCAGGAATCTTCGACATCACTGTGCCTACTCGTCGTGGCGACATTACGCGCGATGTAGACTTGATCGAGGAAGTTGCACGTATTTTTGGATATGACAACATCCCGGTAACTGCTATTGAAGGAGCAACAACACCAGGCCATTTGACGAAGGGGCAGCGCATTCGCCGTGCGATTCGCCGCGTCCTGACAGACAACGGTGTGAATGAGGTTGTGACATATTCCTTTACGAATCCGGCCGACACTTCGGTATTCCCTTCCTTCATGGAAGGTGCAGTACCTGTACGTCTGGCTATGCCAATGAGTGAAGAGCGCAGCGTGCTCCGTACGAACCTGGTTCCTGGTCTTATTGATGTAGCGGTGTACAATCGCAACCGCAAGCATGAAGATGTAAGCATCTTCGAACTGGGTACACTCCATCTGACGAAGGAAGAGCAGCTTTCAGCACAACCTGAAGAGGTTCTTGTTGCTTCCTTATTGATGACTGGCAAGCGCAGTGCTGCACAATGGAATGTGAAGGCAGAACCGGTTGATTTCTATGATTTGAAAGGGGTGCTCGACAGCCTCGTAGCGCACTTCGGCTTGGATGGACGTGTACGCTATGCAGCAGATCGTCCGCAAGGCTTGCACCCGGGACGTTCCGCTTCGCTTTATTTGACAGGCGAGAACGGAGAGCAGTACATCGGCTTCATCGGTCAATTGCACCCTGAGGTACAGCATGCGAAGGATGTAGCTGACACGTATGTTGCTGAGTTCTTGGTACAGCCATTGATCGATGCAGCAGACTTCGATATTGAGTACCGCAGCCTTCCGCGCTACCCAGCTGTAGACCGCGATATTGCGGTTGTATTGGATCGCGGTACAGAAGTAGGGCAAGTAGTTGCTCTTGCTAAAGAAACGGCAGGCGAACTTCTTGAATCGGTAAATGTATTCGACGTATACACAGGAGATCATGTTGCGGCAGATAAGAAGAGCGTCGCTATCTCGCTCGTATACCGTCATCCAGAGCATACATTCACGGATGAAGAAATTACAGAGCTGCATGGCAAGGTTGTGACGGCAATCGAAACGAGCTTCAACGCAGAGCTGCGGAAGTAAGGTTGCTCCAGAGCAGATTCTCTTATTACGGAGACTGCTTCTATAATAGAAGTTCATTGAAGTTGGGACGGATATTTCCGCTCCCAACTTTTTTTATGGGTTGGAACGAAGTGAACATCCTTTTTATGGAAATAAATGTGATAGATAGAATTCTTGCAAGGACCTATATTTGCAATTGCTTTACTACTACCCCTATAATAGGGAAACCCTGTAATAGAAGGGTATATCAGATCTTTTTCCCCTAAATATTCTATGAAATGAAACTTGACTTTCCTCTATGCGTAGGAGGAGAAGGGCACTAATATATCGAATTACTAATAGAGTTTGCGTATGACATGCAAACATGGATTAATTTGTTGCTACATGTAGGCTGCAAGCCCTAGCATGCGGCACGTTAAGGTAAGGAGGACCAAAGAATGACTAGTCCGGATAACAAGCATCGTGTAGCGGTTGAAATATACGGAACACAATATAAATTGGTAGGATCAACAAGCAAGGATTATATGCGCAACGTAGCTGCAATGGTCGATGAGCATATGCGGAGTATTGCAACTGCGAACTCGCGGCTGGATACAACGCGAATTGCGGTGTTGTCGGCTGTACATATTGCTGAGCAAGTGCAGAAGGTGAAGGATGAGCAGTTGCAATTAAGCTCATCGTTGAAGGAAATAGAAGCGACGAATCATAGCTTGTCGAGACAGCTTACTCAGGTACAGACGGAGTCGGAGCAGTCACTAGAGAAGCTGCGCAATGAGTCTGCACAGAAGCTGGAGCAGCTTCAGAAGGAACTCAGCAACGAGAAGTCGAAGGCCGAGAAGCAAGCGGCTGATCTTCGTGCTGAGACGGCTAAGTTGAAGGAAGCGAATCAGCAATTGGCCGATAAGCATAAGGCATCGGAAGAGCGTGTGCATAAGCTGACTGAGCAGGTGAAGGAGACAGAGCGACGGATTCAATCGTTGACAGCCCGTGAGAATGAACAGAAGAAGAAGCTGCAGCAAGTAGAAGAACGATTGAAGGCAGTTTTGGAAGAAAAGCAGAAGGCAGAGCAGCTTCATGCCCGCACCCTTAAGCAGAAGCTGGAGGAAACAGAGCGTCTGTGGAGCACGAAGCTGAATGAGCAGAATCAAACCTGGGAGGCGCAGCTACAAGAATCCGAGCAGAGCTGGCAAAAGCGTCTAACGGAATCCGAGCAAAGCTTGAAGGAGCAGTTGACGGAATCCGAGCAAGGGTGGCAGACGAAGTATTCGGAGAACGAACAATTGTGGCAGAGCAAGCTAAGTGATACAGAGCAAGGCTGGCAGAAGCAGTTCGATGAAGCAGAGCAGAGCTGGTCCAGCAAGCTCGCGAACAAGGAACAGAGCTGGGAAGAAGAGCGGGCTCTCCAGGAGCTGGAATGGACAGAGAAGCTGGACGCCAAGGAACAGCAGTGGCGAGAGCAGCTCGACGCTGAGAAACAGAAGGCAGAGCAGTTATCTGCAGAATGGGAAGAACAACTTGCTGAACAGACGGCTGCATGGGAAGGGCAATTGACAGCTCAGGCTATAGAATGGGAAGCGCGCTTGTCGAAGAGAGAAGCAGAGCTCGTTCAAGATCGAGACAAGCAGTTGACGCTGCTCAAGCAGCAGCATGAGGCGAATACCAAGCAGCTGCAGCAGAAGCATGAGCAGGCTGCCGAGCAGATGAAGTCTGCCCAGGACAATCAGCGCAAGCAGGCTGAAGAACGTCATGCTGCCAAAGTCAAAGAGCTGTCCGACCAGCATGCGAAGGAGATCGAGCAAGTTAAGGCGGAACACCGCTCGAATTTGGCGAAGTCGCAAGCGGAGCAGAAGCAGGCGCTGAATGAAGCACAGGCACTGCATCAGAAGACATTGAATGATGTGAAAGCGAAGTGTGAGAGCGACATAGCTCAACTGCTAGCTGATCAGAAACAAGCGATGGACAACATGCAGGTGCTTCATCAAGAGGCCTTAAATGAAGCGAAGACGAAGTATGAAGAAGAACTCGCTCAACTGGTTGCGAATCAAGAGTTTGCGCTAGGTGAAGCGCAAGCGCAGAACCAGAAGGCATTGGACGAAGCTAAGACCAAATATGAGAGCGACATTGCCCAATTGCGTACAGAGCTGGCAGATGCCAAGTCTCGACATGATCAAGAGCTGGATCAACTGATCATCGAGCATCTGGAGCAGTTGGAGCAAGCAGAAGCAGATAAGCAATCTTCGATGGCTGCACTTGAGGATAAATGGAAGCAGGAGTTAGCCCAAGCTGAATCTGAACGGAGCAAGGCTGTTCAACAGGTTGAGGCTGTCTACCAAGAGCAACTCCAGCAATCTGAGCAAGAGCGTGAACTTGCACTGAAGCAAGCGACGGAGCAGTATGAGGAGCAGCTGCTAGAACTGCTTACTCAGCATGAGCAACAGCAGCAGGAATTGATTGCTCGGTATGAGCGGCAGCTGGATGAGCTGCGTGCACAATCCGAGCAGCAGCAGCTAGAGCAGGGAGCTCTGCATGAGGAGAAGTTGCAGGCAGAACGCGCTCTGTATGAAGAACAGTTGCAAGTGGAGCGTGCTCAGCGTGAAGAGCAGTTGAAAACAGAACGTACTAAGCATGAAGAGCGGCTGGAAGCTGAACGTGCTCAGTATGAAGAGCAATTGGAAGTAGAACGTGCACAGTATGAGGAGCAGTTAGAAGCAGAACGTGCTGAGCATGGGCAGCAGTTGGAGGCAGAACGTGCTCAACATGTAGAGCAGCTGCAAGATGAGCTTGCCCAGTATGAAGAGCAGCTGCAAGAAGAACGTGTTCAGCGCGAGAAGCAACTGCAAGAAGAACGCGCTCAGTATGAGAAGCGGCATGAAGAGCAGCAAGTCCAGCATGAACGGCAATTGCAGGAATTGCGCGCCCAATATGAGGGGGATGTGGATGCTTGGACTGCACTTCAGGAGGAAGCATCGGCTGTACATGCCAAGGAACTGACGGATCTTGAGCAGTCTCTGCGTGCAGAAGCTGAACAGAACGTGCAGAAGAAGGATGCGCGCATCCATCAGCTCGAAGGACATCTGGGACGCGCAGAGGAGCTTGATCGAGCGCGTCAGGTGGAGATGGAGCGGCTCATACGCGTGCGAGATCATGTGCAGGCTGAGGCTGCTGAGCTGCAGCAGCAGCTTGAAGCGATCGAACAGAGCAAGGAAGAAGAGCTCGAAGCGCTTCGTGCTCAATTCGAGCGTCAGCTGAATGAGCGACTTGACCAAGAACGAGCGGCTTGGATGCGTGAAGCCGAACAAGCACGAAACGCACTGCAAGAACAATGGGAAGCAGAACGCCATGCTTGGAAAGAACAGGGTGAACAAGAGCAGGATGCCTTGTACGATCAGCTCGCGGAATATGAAGATAAATGCCGTCAGCTTGAATCTGAGAAGGAAGAGCTGCAAGCAGCTTTCACAAGCATCCAGCAGGCGCAGCATGAAGCTGCTGCTACTATTGCAGAGGCGAGACAGCAGGCGGAGGAAGTTCAGTCCCGTTATGACCAGTTGGAGGAAGAACAGCAGCTATACATCACGGAGCTTGAACAATATGAAGAAGCCAAGTCTCTCTTGAAGCAGCGTGAGCAAGAATGGGTACAGCAAGAGCAGCAATGGACAGAGACAGCGGCTACGTGGAGTGAAGAGCGTGAGCAACTGCAGCAACAGCTCGAGAGATTGAAGGCTGAAGTTGAGGAAGCGAAGAAGCATACAGAAGAGCAGGTTCGGTCTCATGCTGAGATGGAGGTTATTCAGGAGCAATTCGAGGTTCTCTCCCATCAATTCCGCTTATCCCAACTGGAGCGGGAGAAAGAACGCAGACAAGCGGATGAGACACAAGGGGCTTATTCGAAGCTTACTGATGAATATACCAAGCTTACTGATGAGCTCACGAAGCTCAAGGATGAGTACGCGAAGCTCCAAAGTGAATTCAACGAATGGCTGGAAATGATCGAGTAGATATACATGAGGAGCGAACAAAGGAATAGCAAATAAATGATGCAAGATATAGGGAAGTTTATTAATAACGTATGGATGGAAATCGCGGCGGTATTCGCGTCATGGAACGGCTTGGATTATGCCATAGTGGGAGCAGCAATCGCATGTATTGTTCTGGGAGCAGTGCGGGGATTCAAGTCTATCGCACTCTCCCTCTTTGGCTATATTGTCGCCTTTATCGTCGCGGCTCGGTTTTATGCAGATTTTGTACCATGGGTAAGGAAGAGAGTATTTACAACAACAGTTAGCAGCGGATCAGGGGCGAAAGCCAGCGGCGGTACGCCCTTAGCGGGAACATTTATGGATACCGTACACGCTGTGGTGGCCTTTTTGCTTCTGTTCACTTTTATACTGGCAGGCCTCTGGCTAATCCGGTTCGCCTTGAAGAAATTCACGGATGTACCGCCGGTACGAACCGTAGATCGGGTAACAGGGGCAGTTCTCGGATTGGTGCAATTTGTCTTTTTGTGGTGTATGATTTACGTACTATTGCGGGCATGGCCGGCTGGTGTATTTCGCGACTGGGTTGATGCTTCGATATGGGTAGATAGAACGGGGAAGTGGATGCCAGATGTTATGGTTGAAGCTGTAAAATGGGCTCAGTGGCTGTAATGGAATCACTGATAAATGCGTGGCATGCATGAATCATCATATACATGAATGAGCAGACCGCCGTCCTCCCAGCAATAGGCAGGGATCAACGGCGGCCGCTCATTTTTCGACAATAAATTTGGCTGTCATTTCATTGTGTCCCGGACCGCACAGAATTGTGCATGACATGTCATATGTACCGGGTTGTTCTGGAGTGATAACTTGCTTCGGATGAGTTGGATCAAGGGACAAATTCAATGCCTTAATAGCAACCCCGTGATTGCCGACGGCATCTAATACGATGCGTATGGGTTCACCGGATTTGACACGGTATTCAGACTGATCGAATTTGAAATTCGTGGCCTTGATGATAAGCTCTTTGTCTGTTTTTACATCGTCATCTTGCTTTTGTCCAGATTGTCCCCCGCATCCGGATACTATGACCGCTGCGAGCAATAGGGATGAGATGAGCGACCTTAGGCTACCCCGAGTCAACATTCGTATTTCCTCCTCTCCTCGTCCATATAGTGTAACGGAAATTTTATCCTTTTTCCATTACTTATATGGAGCGAAGAGAAGGAAGCTATACAAGGGGCTCACTCATGGAAATGAGCACAGCAGCCCTGGATGATGATCACGCCGTTATCTGGACTCGTGGCCAGCTTCGAACGGCGTTGCGACTGGAATGAACAAGTCGATCAATCCAATGACAAGCGCTGCAAGAATAGCGCCGAGTACAGTGACGGATACACCGCCAACAAAGAACTGGGCGATGTAGATGACAACCGCACTGGCGATGAAGCCGACGATCCCGCGTCCGAACGGCGTAACTCGTTTTCCAAATATGCCTTCGACAATCCAGCCGAATAAGGCTATGACTAAGGCGAGGATTAAGGCACTCCAGAAACCGCCTACGGTGAACATCGGCACAATCCAGCCCGTAACCATCAATACGATGGCTGCCACAATGAATCGAACCACATGACCGAGAAAACTCATGGACTTTTCCTCCTTACTCGTTTGAAGGGTATAGGTTTGTGCAACAATTATTGTAACCTTATCCGCGATATTCATGAGTGGCATGTTCAGACATTGGATAGCCATTATTTCGGTATACCGCTATAATGAACAGCGAGAGGAGTCGTGACTTGTTTTGGACTCGAAAATTTTAAAAACAATGGATTACCATAAAATACTGCAATCGCTCGCGCGACATGCGGCTACCCCGTTAGGGGAACATGCTTCCTTGTCTCTGCTGCCAAGCACGGATCTAGAGGAAGTGAAACGACGCCTGCAGGCGACGGATGAGGCGATGACGATAGATCGGTTGAAGGGTGGGGCTCCATTCTCCGGTGTTACCGATATACGTCCTGCCGTGAAGCGTGCACGTATTAATGCAATGCTGAGTGCCAATGAATTGTGGGATATTTCAGCGCTTATCTTTGCAGGCCGTCGCGTAAGACGTCATATTGAGAGTGTACATGAAGATAATCCTGTACCGCTTCTGATGGCGCTGGCGGATTCGCTGAGCTGGCAGAAAGAATTGGAAGAAGAGATTAGACGCTGCATCGATGAGCAGGGTGAGGTGCTGGATCAGGCAAGTGCTGAACTGGCAACGGCACGTCGTGAACTGCGCATCGGGGAGACACGCATCCGTGAGAAGCTGGAGTCCATGATTCGTTCATCCAGCGCGTCCAAGATGCTGCAGGAGCAGCTGATCACGATTCGCAATGATCGATACGTAATCCCGGTGAAGGCAGAGTACCGCGGCCATTACGGCGGGATTGTTCATGATCAATCCAGTTCAGGGGCAACGCTCTTCATTGAGCCTGAGGCGATTGTGACACTTAATAATAAGCTGCGGGAAATTAAGCTCAAGGAAGAGCGTGAGATTGAGCGTATTTTGTCCCGCTTGACCGAGCACGTTGGCTTGCAAGTTGATCTGCTATTAAGCGATACGGATTGCATTGAACAGTTGGACTTCATCTTCGCGAAGGCTCGTCTAGCGCATGAGATGAAGGCAACGCTGCCGCGCATGAATGATCGCGGGTATATGAAGCTCATTAAGGGCCGCCATCCGCTTATTGATCGGGAACAAGTGGTGCCGATCGATGTAGAGCTTGGCAATGATTATACGACTATTATCGTTACCGGTCCGAACACAGGCGGTAAGACGGTATCCTTGAAAACGATGGGACTGCTAAGTCTCATGTCCATGTCTGGTTTGTTCATACCGGCTCAGGATGGCAGCCAACTATGTGTATACGATGCCATTTATGCTGATATCGGCGATGAGCAGAGCATTGAACAGAGTTTGAGTACGTTCTCCAGCCATCTGACGAACATTATTCGCATATTGGGAGAAATGACTCCGAAGAGCCTCGTGCTGTTAGATGAGCTTGGGGCAGGAACGGATCCTGCAGAAGGATCTGCACTCGCGATCGCGATTCTGGAGCATATTCATCGTCTTGGCTGCAGACTCGTTGCGACGACGCACTATAGTGAACTGAAGGCATATGCATATGAACGCAAGGGCGTCATTAATGCAAGCATGGAATTTGACGTGCAGACATTGCGCCCAACGTATAGACTTCTTGTTGGTGTTCCTGGCCGAAGCAACGCATTTGCGATTGCAGAACGTCTTGGCCTTCCGACTTCCATCATTGAGCACGCTCGTGGCGAAGTAACAGAAGAAGACATGCGTATCGAGACGATGATCGCATCGCTCGAGGAGAACCGTCTTCGCGCAGAAGCAGAGCGTGTGGAAGCAGAGAAGATTCGCAAGGAAACAGAGCTCCTTCGTGCTTCGATTGTTGAAGAAGAAGCGAAGCTTCAGGCGGAGCGGGACAAGCGAATTGAGCGTGCTTCTGAGGAAGCGCGTGAAATTGTTCGGAAGGCGCGTTATGAAGCAGATGATATCATTACAGAACTGAAGCTGCTCGCTCAGGAAGGCGTGAGTGTGAAGGAGCATTTGTTGACCGAGGCTCGCAAGAAGCTCGATGAAGCTGCTCCGGCTAGCAAACTAGCCTCCAAGTCGAAGACTGTGAAGAAGCAAGCACGCAAGATTGAAGCTGGGGATGACGTTATGGTATACAGCTTGAATCAGAAGGGCAGCGTGGTTGAACTGGCGGGCAACGAAGCTGTTGTTCAGCTGGGTATTATGAAGATGAAGGTTCGAATGGATGATTTGGAGCTTGTCACTTCATCCGCTTCGAAGCAGAGCAGTAAGTCCGTGAAGACAGGCACAAATGTGAAGCGAACACGAGCAGACAATGTACGTTCCGAGCTTGACTTGCGTGGAGCGAATTTAGAAGAGGCAATTATTGAGGTCGATCGCTTCCTTGATGAAGCTCTGCTCGCGAACTTGGGTCAAGTATATATCATTCACGGCAAAGGGACTGGGATTCTGAGAACGGGAATTCAGGAGTTCTTGCGAAGACACAGACATGTGAAGACGTTCCGTCTCGGCAACTACGGTGAAGGCGGTACAGGGATTACGGTTGCTGAACTTTCGTAACAGCGAACGAACCGGGGAGGATGAATGTGGAACGATTTATTGAGCAATGGCTTAGTAACCCATACGTATCCATGTGTGCTTACTTTTCTGTAACCGTACTGGCGCTTGTCGTGTTCTTGTCCATCTTTGAATTAGTGACAAGATACAGATGCTGGGAGGAGATCCGCAAAGGCAATATTAGTGTCGCGATGGCTACCTCTGGCAAAATCTTCGGAATTTGCAACATATTCCGCTTCGGGATCGAAGCACGGGATACGTTGTATGCGTCATTGACATGGGCAGCACTAGGATATGTACTGCTATTAATGGCATATTTTTTGTTTGGATTTCTGATGCCGTATTTCAAATTGGACGATGAAATTCAGAAGGATAACCGTGCAGTTGGTTTGCTGTCTATGGTTATCTCCGTATCCATGTCCTACATTATCGGAGCTAGCATTAAGTAGTTTTACGTAGGAACAGCAGGTTCGTTACTATGGCAGCGGAGGTCTTGCATGAAGTATTTATGGGGAACACTGTTTGCATTGGCAGCGATATTTATTATTATTGGAATCGTGTATTGGGCGAATCTGTAATGGATGCTCTATAATAGAGATACCAGCACGAACAAGTGCAGATCATTATGAATTGACATCTAGATAGGGGAGAATGTGCTCTGTAATCGACTTGCAGAGCCTTCTGATAAGAAAGGCAGGTTGAACGGACATGAGTCAGATTTGTCCTTGGTGTGATACGGAAATTGTGTGGGATGAGGTGCTAGGTCCAGAAGAAGAGTGTCCGCATTGCCACAATGAGCTGAATGCTTATCGGACATTGAATGTGGATATTGAGCACGATCCTGATAAGCAGCATGATGATCATGATCATGAGGAAGAATCCGAGGAGAAGGGCTGGTCCAACTTCGGCTGGACAGAAGATGCTGCCTTGTTCGGCGATGAGAGTTCATTGCAGTACCAAGAAGGCGTGGATAAGGTGCTTCATGGGCAATCCGAAGTGCCAGAATGTCCTCAGTGCAGAGAATATATGTTACTAGCTGGCACAGAGACGATAGGTTCCAATCACTTCGAGCCACATGTATCGGAAGCCTTGAAGGCGCCGGTTGTAACAGCGCCATTCCGCTTGGATGTATATGTATGCACTTCTTGCTTCCAAGTATCCAAAGTACTGGCTGAGCCGCACCGCGAGCCGCTTATGGAAGTCGTCCGCCGTGCGCAGTCTGAATAAATTATCATAAGACGGCTGCTTTAGGGCAACTTATAAGCTGTAACGAAGAGGGCTATATGCCCGATTAAGCAGGGAGGGGTTCCCTTCGTGACAGCGCGTCTTGACGCTCAATCGCTATTGCTGTTGATCGTTTTTGGTCTCTTTTCGTTGGCGAATGCTCTTTCGGGAGCATTCGTCAATGTTTTTCTATGGAAGGCTGCATCAGATTACAGCTTGATTGGCTGGTTTGCCTTCAGTCAGCAAATATCCAGCGGGTTGACCTTCTACTGTGCAGGCAAATGGGTGAAGGAAGGTAACAAAATGAATTGCCTGCGGCTCGGCATTGGATTGGCGGGGGCATTTTATGCAGTAGTACTCTGGCTTGGTAAAGGTGCGGTCGATTACATATGGCTGCTCGGATTTATATTGGGTGCTGCGTTCGGTGCCTTTTGGCTCGCCTTTAATGTGGTGTATTTCGAAGTGACTGATCCGGACAATCGTGATTTATTTAATGGCTGGGTTGGGCTTATCGGCTCATGCTGCGGGATGGCCGCGCCGTGGGCATCCGGATATTTGATCACCAAGCTTGGCGATGGAACGGGCTACCGCATCATCTTTACCGTATCATTTTGCGTGTTTATTGGGGCAATCGTATTCAGCTTTTGGCTGCACAAGCGTCCCCCTGAGGGTCACTATAATTGGGCATTGCCATTTACCGCATGGAAGAAGGCGGGCAGTCCTTGGCGGCATGCTTTGCCAGCGCTTGCTGCACAAGGCGCCAAGGATGGGGTCTTTACCTTCCTGATCGGACTTGTGGTCTACATTGCAACGACCAATGAGATGAAGCTGGGCAATTACACCCTAATCACATCTGCTGTAGCATTAGGCAGCTTCTATGTGATAGGCAGGATTATGCGTCCTTCCTTCCGGGCACCGGGCTTGTTCATCGGGACGATTGCAATGGCGCTTGCAGTCATTCCTCTATTTTTCGGTGTTGACTATGGAAGTCTGCTTCTTTTCGGGATTATCACCTCGCTATTCTCGCCACTGTTTGTGATCCCGATGACAACCGCTACTTTCGACATTATGGGGGTAGATGAGCGTTCAGCAGCCCAACGCGTGGAGCTGACGGTTCTGCGCGAATTTGGTTTGTTGATCGGGCGAATGGCAGGGGTTGCAGCGTATTTGCTAGTTGTGCAATGGAGAACGACAGAGCCGGTTGTCGTTGCTTTCTTGGCTGTATTGGGGGCTCTTCCTATTATCAGTGCAGTAAGTATCCGGACGTTAGTATCGAATCAGCGAATAGGAAAATAAGAAAGGCCCTGCTGCTCGGATGAGTCATCAGGGCCTTTTATATTCCTGTCTTTTTACGAATAGAACGTATAGGTTTAACTAAACGTCCGGGTTCACCGTTATCTCCTCGTGTAGCTGAACAGTTCAGCATCCGGATGGAAGCCGTATTCAATTAAATCTCCAACAATTTGAGACGCAATGGTGCTGTATACAGTGCCATTTCCGCCAAAGGCCTCAATGAAGAAGCATCCTGGACGGTGAGGAGCCTCGCCAAAATAGGGATATCCATCCTGCGTGACACCGAATGCGCCCGCCCAAGCATTTTCAGCTATGAGCGGAGCCAACTGTGGGAATAGGGCCTCCACTTCCTTGATAAGCTGTGCGGTTTTGCTTGGGAGCAGCTTATTCCGCTCTTCAGTACTTATATCTCCTTCATCAAATCCGCCCGCCAAGATCCGATTATCTGTCGAGGTACGCAAATATAAATACGGACGCCTTGTCTCCCAAATGAGGAAGCGTTCATGCCATACATCAAGCAGATTAGGGATAGTTTGCGTTTTAATCGCGAAGGAGCTAGTAATTCTTGTGTTTGGATTCGACTTCATTTCATTCGTTTCATACCCAAGTGCGAATACGGCATGCTTGGCTGTTGCTACAAATCCGCCATCCGTTTGTATCTGAATGAAACCACCCTCGTGCCTCACTTGGGTGCCCTTGGTATGCTCGAATACTCGCAGTTTATATTTGTTTTTCGCAGTATGTAATAGTGCATGTGTGAACCGGTATGGATTCACCTCAGCATCACCATGAGTGACAATCGCCGCCGGCTTATCGAATCCAAACCGATGACGAATTTGTTGACTGTTCCACCATTCTGTATGGAAGCCATAGCGATGCAAGGTATCGTATTCGACTCGAAGACTTCTTACGTCTTCTTCGCTGCTTGCATAATAGAGGCTGCTGCGAGGGAACATCTCAGAATCCTCATCGAGCTCGGAAGCGATCGTAAGCAGACGTTCTGCTGCTTGCTTGCACAGTGTATAGAAACGAAGTCCCCTTCGCTCACCAAATAATCCGATGCATGAGGTCAATGAACGATCATTCATGTATTGAAGCAATCCTGTACTGGAGCTTGTACTGCCGCCCCCGACATGCCTCTTCTCCAGCACAACGACATCGAATCCGCGCTTGCACAGCTCATAGGCGCAAAGTGCACCACTAATGCCTGATCCGACTACTAGCACGTCGCAGCGAATGGATTCAGATAATGGGGGATGCACATGCCTAGATGGCAGCGTACTCTTCCATGGAAGCGACCCAAATTGTAGATCCACGCGACATCTCCTTTCGTTCAGATTTCCGGTTACATATTTCCCTAATGTTGGGTTCATAATACATAGAGAACGATAACTTCCAGACAGGATGAAAGGAGTATGCTCAGATGCAATATGCTCAGCATAACCAACAGTCACATCAAGGCAATATGAAGCCGTTATCGGCGAAGGAATTGGAGTACATCGTGGATTCGATCTCCAATGAGGATTTGCTTATTAAGCAGTGTGCGGCAACCGCAGCAATGGCGACAACTCCAGGTGTTCAGCAAGCGCTGACGCACATGATCGGTGTTCATCAGCAGCACATGAATGTATTGCTACATACTCTGCAGCAGCACACACATATGGCACCAACTAGTCTACAACAATCTCAATAATCGAAGTAATGAAGGAGGAACGACAACATGAATGGTTCACAACAAAATCAATTCATGCAAGAGGAAGACTTGTTGTACACGATCTTGGCTGATTTGAAGCGAACTTCTCGCGAGTATACAACAGGTGTAACAGAAGCGGCTTGTCCGGTAGTTCGGCAGATGTTTACGGACTTGACTCACAGTACGTTAACGATGCAAGGACAGCTGTTCACGCTCATGGAGAAGAACAATATGTATTCCGTCGCATCACCAGCATTGCGCCAGGAGTTGGACAAGCAACTGAAGGACAATCAACAGCTTCAAATGAAATCCAACCAGTTCGTGCAGCAGAAGCTGGGCCAAGCGGGATATGGTCACTATCAGCAGCATGCGCATCAACAACAAGAGCATCATCAAGGCAACTATAATCAGTACATGTAATACAGGGAAAGGGGGTGTCCCAAAAGTCTAAAAAGATTTGGGACGCCCCCTTGTT